>NZ_CP147845.1:6665000-6673148 GCF_037333485.1 Paenibacillus glucanolyticus | reverse complement strand
GCCCGATCGTTCTGAAGCCGCTGGACGACAGCAAGAGCCAATATATTATTCTGCCGTACCGTACGGCCAATTAAAGTTATCCCCATGTTGATAGGGATGAAAGGACGAAGTCATGAAGCAAATATTTATCCACAGTGAATATATCAAGCTGGATCAGTTCCTGAAGCTTTCAGATTGCGTATCCACAGGTGGAATGGCAAAGGCTCTGCTGCAGGAAGGAGCAGTCCTGGTCAACGACGAAAAGGAAGAGCGGCGCGGACGCAAACTGGTTCCCGGCGACATTATCAAGGTGGAGGACTGCGGAACGTTTCAGGTGGCAGCACAATAGACAGCCTCCCGCAGCCGCTTTGGCGCTAAGCGCGGAAGACGAGGGAGAGGATAAGCTTGTTTGTCAAAAATGTCAGCCTGCAGCACTATCGCAACTATGAGAAGCTGCAGCTTGAGGCGTTTGGTGATGTCAATCTGATTATCGGACGCAATGCGCAAGGAAAAACGAATTTGATGGAGGCGCTCTTCGTATTGGCTTTAACGAAGAGCCACCGCACCTCCAAGGATCGCGAATTGATTGGATTCGAGCAATCGCATGCCCATGTCTCGGCAGAGATCGATCGCAAGTATGGCGCCTTAAAGCTTGAGCTGAGTCTGTCTCAGCAGGGGAAGAAGGCAAAGATTAACGGGCTGGAGCAGCGGAAGCTCAGCGATTTCATCGGCTCGCTCAATGTCGTGATGTTTGCGCCCGAGGATCTGGAGATTGTCAAAGGCACGCCGGGGGTTCGCCGCCGGTTTCTTGACATGGAGATCGGGCAGGTGGCTCCAAGCTACTTGTTTCATCTGCAGCAATACCAGAAGGTGCTTGTACAGCGCAACAATCTGCTGAAGCAATTATGGGGAAAAGGCAGTGCCGAGCAAGCGATGCTGGACATTTGGAACAGCCAATTGGCAGAACATGGTGTTAAAATCGTCAAGAAGAGGAAACAATTTATAAAAAAGCTGCAAAAGTGGGCCGAAAGCATCCATCAGGGCATCACAAACGGCCTCGAAGATCTCTCGCTGCACTACCTTCCGTCCTTTGCTGACGCGGAGGAAGAAGATGAAGCTGTCTTATTTGAGACATTTATGATAAAATTATCACAAATGAAAGAGCAAGAAATACGGCGTGGTATGACATTGGCAGGTCCTCATCGAGATGATCTGGCTTTTTATATTAATGGCAAAGAAGTCCAAACGTATGGATCCCAAGGCCAGCAGCGGACGACGGCGCTATCTTTGAAGCTGGCTGAAATTGAGCTGATACAGGAAGAGATCGGTGAATATCCGGTGCTGCTTCTGGATGATGTGCTGTCTGAATTGGATCCGTACCGGCAGACACAATTGATCGAGACATTCCAGAGCAAAGTGCAGACATTCATCACGGCGACGGGAATTGAGAGTTTGAATACCGACAAATTGAAGGGTGCCAGCATTTTTCATGTCCATGATGGACAGGTGGGCTCTTAAGGAGCGATTCCATATGTATATTCATTTGGGCGGAGAGAAGATCATCCGTTCGTCAGAGCTGGTTGGGATATTTGATATCTCGATAGAGAAATCTTCGAAGATCTCCAAGCAGTTCGTCACGCATGCCCAGCAGCATAAAGTCGTGGAGATGATTGGCGAAGAAGATCCGAAATCCATAGTGGTGACGAAAACGATCGTCTATTACTCCCCGATCTCCTCTGCAACGCTTAAGAAACGAGCGAATCATTTTGTAGCTCAGGCATAACAGAATCTGTAGAAGTAGGTGAACGCATGTCTATGAATCAACCGACATATGATGAGAATCAGATTCAGGTACTGGAAGGATTGGAAGCCGTTCGTAAACGTCCGGGGATGTATATCGGATCTACCAGTGCCAAGGGTTTGCATCATTTGGTATGGGAAGTTGTGGACAATAGTATTGACGAAGCGATGGCGGGAATATGCGACCATATCGAGATTATTGTCCATGAGGATAACAGTGTAACGGTTATCGATAACGGGCGCGGAATTCCGGTCGGTGAGAACGCCAAGCTGAAGAAGTCGACGTTGGAAGTCGTTATGACCGTCCTTCATGCCGGCGGTAAATTTGGCGGCGGCGGATATAAAGTATCCGGCGGTCTGCATGGCGTCGGCGTTTCGGTTGTGAATGCACTGTCTTCTAAAGTCGTGGTTCAGGTTAAACGTGACGGACACATCTACCAGCAGGAATATCATCGCGGCGTACCTCAATATGACATCAAAGTCATCGGTGATTCCGATGAGCACGGCACAACCGTAACCTTCCTGCCGGATCCGGAGATTTTCACGGAAACGACGGTATATGAGTACACCACCCTGCTAACACGGATCCGTGAGCTGGCATTCCTGAACAAGGGCATTGCACTTACACTGACGGATGAACGTACGGGTGCGTCCGACTTTTTCAAATACGAGGGCGGAATCATTGAATACGTCAAGTTCCTGAATGAGAAGAAGGAAGCTCTGCACGAAGATCCTATTTATGTTGAGGGTTCAAGGGACAATATTCAGGTTGAAGTGTCGCTTCAGTATAACGACAGTTACACCGAGAATATTTACTCTTTTGCGAATAACATCAATACGCACGAAGGTGGGACGCATGAATCCGGCTTTAAGAGTGCGCTCACTCGGATTATCAATGACTATGCCCGCAAAACCGGGATGATCAAGGATAACAACAACAACCTGTCAGGTGATGATGTACGTGAAGGATTGACGGCCATTATTTCGGTCAAGGTGCCGGAGCCACAGTTCGAAGGACAAACCAAAACCAAGCTAGGCAACAGCGAAGTGCGTGGTATTGTGGAGTCCTTGTTCGCTGAGAAGCTGCAGGAGTTCCTGCAGGAGAATCCGTCGGTGTCCCGTCGAATTTTGGAGAAGGCGCTCCAGGCATCGCGTGCGCGTGAAGCTGCGCGTAAAGCCCGGGAGATGACACGCCGGAAGAGTGCGCTTGAAGTGAGTGCTCTGCCAGGTAAACTGGCTGACTGCTCCTCCAAGGATGCTTCCATCAGTGAGCTGTACATCGTCGAAGGTGACTCTGCCGGCGGATCCGCCAAGCAGGGGCGCGACCGACATTTCCAGGCCATTTTGCCACTGCGTGGTAAAATCCTCAACGTGGAGAAAGCGCGGCTTGACCGCATTTTGTCCAACGCCGAAATCCGGGCGATTATTACGGCTCTGGGTACGGGGATTGCAGAGGATTTCGATCTGTCCAAAGCCCGTTATCACAAAATCATCATTATGACCGATGCCGATGTCGACGGTGCGCATATTCGTACCCTGCTGCTGACGTTCTTCTACCGTTACATGCGTAAGCTGGTAGAAGCGGGATATATATATATCGCTCAACCGCCGCTCTTTAAAGTCGAGCGCAACAAGGTGATCCGTTATGCCGGCAGTGAGAAAGAGCGTGACGAGATCATTAAGGAATTCGGCGAGAACGTCAAAATCAACGTACAGCGTTACAAAGGTCTCGGTGAGATGAACGCCGGCCAGCTGTGGGAGACAACAATGGATCCTGAGAGCCGTACCATGCTTCAGGTGACAATCGAGGATGCAATCCTGGCAGATACATTGTTTGATACCCTGATGGGCGACAACGTTGAGCCGCGTCGAGATTTCATTCAAGAGCATGCAAAAACGGTCCGGAATTTGGACGTATAAACGGATGTAAGCCAAAAGGGGCATCCCAAGGTCTTTGATGGCCTGGGGGCCCCTTTATTTTTTTGCCAACATTGCTTTATCATCAGGGAATATGATTCTCACGATCTTGTTATACAAATCGTTCAAGCTTTATCAGGACCGAATCGTACGACAGTAGGGGTTAGTTCGCTTTTTTCTTGCTGGATAACTTGCGACCATAGGCATCAGCATATTTTTTAACCTGTTTATAGACGCTTGGATCTTTGAAAAATTTCTTGAACGGGAATAGTGCAGGTTTAGTATTAACCTCCAAAATCCAGATGTTCCACCGTTCATCGATGGCAACGTCAAGACCGATCTCTTTCAGATTGGGATAGGATTTCTGCAGCTGAGCCGCGACGTTAACCCCGAGCACATTCAGCTCTCTTCGGATGTTCTCTGCTTCTTGTGCTGTCATATGCTCAATCATCAGCGGTTTATAGTGTTGGGCAACGCCGCCGCTATGGTGGTTGGTAATGATTTTGTTCTTGGCTGCCACCCGGCCAATAATGCCCGTGCTCACCCATTGACCCGATGGACTCTTCTGTGTAAGTACTCGAAGATCGAAGGGGCGCCCTTTATGACGAAGCAGATGAATCCCTTGCTGAATCAGATACTCTTGGCCTTGAAACAGAGCGTTCAGTGTTTTATGGAGACTCTCGAGGGAGGTAAACACATCGTTCTTTTGGTCATAACGAAGCCTGTAGGAAGCAGTTGAGGTCCCGGTAGCTTCAGCGTTTAGGGAATGGAGCTGTTCGACTGACATGACGCCGATGCCGTAGGTCCCCCGATCCGGCTTAATATACACAAGCGTGTGCGTATTAAGCATATCTTCAAGCGCCTCCATAGAATATTGGCGGGTAGAGGGAATATAAGAGGCGAGACCTTTATTGTTCAAGAGTATTTTCGTTTTCGCCCATTTACTTGCAACGCGTTGTATAGCCAACCATCTTCATCCTTTCCGGCCGTGTGATGTGTGACAGGATTTTGCCTGTCTCGTAACAAAAGGTCATGTTTATCCGAGCTCATATGAAAGATTTGGACCGACTCCAGCAAGAGAGGCTGCACCCGGAAAACATAGGACAAGTATGACAAACAGTGGTATAATATAAAGATGTGATGATTCGAAAAAGTTCTTTGCAATGCATTGTATGTGAAAAGCGGCACGGAGGACAGGGCGTATATCCCGGTATCCGGGCAAAAATCATTCTTTCACTATCCATCCCGGGTTTAATTGTGCGCGGTTTGTGAAAGTAATATAATAAAGGTTAGTGCGTTTCTAGGTTTCTGATCACTATTCTGCTTTTTTCACATAGATCAAGGCATGGTTGATAGGAAAATGAAGGAGGTCCAGCATGGCGGAAGAAAATTTCTCCCAAATCAAAGATCGGGACATTGGTACCGAGATGCGCGAGTCCTTTATGGATTACGCGATGAGCATCATTGTCAGCCGGGCTTTGCCGGATGTACGGGACGGAATGAAGCCAGTACACCGTCGTATTTTATATGCGATGTCTGAACTCGGAATGGCCCCGGATAAACCGCATAAGAAATCGGCAAGAATCGTTGGCGAGGTTATCGGTAAGTACCACCCTCACGGTGACTCCGCAGTTTATGAATCCATGGTTCGGATGGCGCAGGACTTCTCCATGCGTTACATGCTTGTTGACGGTCACGGAAACTTCGGTTCCATTGACGGTGATATGGCAGCGGCTATGCGGTATACAGAGGCGCGTTTATCGAAAATTGCCATGGAAATGTTGCGTGATATTAATAAAGAGACTATAGACTTTGCTCCAAACTATGATGGTGAGGAACATGAACCGGTTGTTCTTCCTGCGCGTTATCCTAACTTGCTGGTAAACGGCGTATCAGGAATCGCAGTAGGTATGGCCACCAATATTCCACCTCATAATCTTGGTGAAGTTATCGATGGGGTTCAGGCGATGATTCGTAATCCTGACATCACACCGATGGAGCTGATGGAATATATCCAAGGTCCGGATTTCCCTACAGCGGGTTTTATCCTTGGACGTGAAGGTATTCGTCAAGCCTATCGCACCGGTCGCGGTTCCGTTACGATGCGGGCGAAGGCAACGATTGAAGAGAATAACAACAAGGCGCGCATTGTCGTTCATGAGATTCCATATCAGGTGAACAAGGCTCGTCTGGTCGAGAAGATTGCCGAGTTGGTTCGTGACAAGCGGATTGACGGAATTACGGATCTCCGGGATGAATCGGATCGTAACGGTATGCGGATCGTGATTGAGCTGCGCCGAGATGTCAACCCGAATGTCGTGTTGAATAACCTCTATAAACATACGGCCATGCAGTCGAATTTCGGTATTAACATGCTTGCCATTGTTAACAATGAGCCGAAAATTTTGAACCTGCGGGACGTGTTGTTCTACTATCTGGAGCACCAAGTCATCGTTATTCGCCGCCGTACTGAGTTCGAACTCAGAAAGGCGGAAGCGCGTGCCCACATCCTCGAAGGTTTGCGGATTGCGCTGGATCACCTTGATGAGGTCATTGCGCTCATTCGTGCGTCCCAGACGACAGAGGCCGCTCGCGAGGGCTTGATTGAACGTTTTGGTCTTAGTCAAGAGCAGGCGCAGGCCATTCTGGATATGCGTTTGCAGCGTCTGACTGGTCTCGAACGCGAGAAAATTGAGAATGAATACCAGGAGCTTCTTGCCAAAATCGCGGAACTGCGCGAAATTTTGGCGAACGAGCATCTTGTGCTTCAGATCATCAATGATGAGCTTCAAGAGATTAAAGAGCGCTTCTCCGACGAGCGCCGTACAGAGATTACGGTTGGGGAAGACAGCATCCTGGATGAGGATCTGATTCCACGGGAAGAAGTGATCATCACCATTACGCATACCGGTTATATCAAGCGTCTGCCTGCGAACACGTATCGCAGCCAGAAGCGGGGTGGACGTGGCGTCGTGGGGATGGACACGAAGAGCGAGGACTTTGTTGAGCATCTCTTCGTGACGAATTCTCACCATTACCTCATGTTCTTCACGGACAAAGGGAAGGCGTATCGACTGAAAGCCTATGAGATTCCGGAGCTTAGTCGTACGGCACGCGGAACACCGATCATCAACCTGATTCAGATTGAGCAGGGTGAATCGATTAATGCCGTGATCCCGGTGGAGAACTTTGATAGCGATAATTTCCTGTTCTTTGCCACACGCCAAGGTGTTGTCAAGAAAACCCCGCTTGAGGATTATGTGAATATCCGCAAGGGAGGTCTGATTGCAATTAACCTGCGCGAGGATGATTCCTTGATTGAGGTCAAGCTGACAGACGGTCAGCAGGAGATCATTATAGGAACGGCGCAGGGAATGTCCATCCGCTTCAAGGAGAGCGATGTGCGCTCGATGGGAAGAAGTGCGACAGGCGTAAAAGGGATTACGCTGGATGACGATGACGAAGTCATCGGCATGGACGTTGTGGATCGGGAGCTTGATATCCTCATTGTAACGACCAAAGGTTACGGCAAGCGGACGCCAGCGAGTGATTACCGCAGCCAGACCCGTGGCGGTAAAGGGATCAAGACGATTAATATTACGGAGAAGAATGGACCGGTTGTAGCATTGAAGGTCGTGAAATCGGAAGAAGATCTCATGATCATTACGTCTAGCGGTACCATTATCCGTACTAGCATGGAAGGCATCTCCACCATGGGCCGTTATGCTCAGGGTGTGAAATTGATCAACATCCGTGAGGACGATTCTGTTGGTACGGTGTGCCGTGCGGATAAGAGCGATGATCCGGAACCGGATGATGAAGATGAAGAAGGCCAGGACGGCGACACAACGCCGACAGAGGCAACTGAAGAATAACGAAGTAAGAGGGTATAGATGCAGATTTGCATCTATGCTCTTTTTTTGTGCTTTTGGATTACAAATTCAGGGAATTGGTATTGTACAGGCTGCGGAAGTCGAACTATAATATGTATAATATAAGGTGAAGTTTGCTGCCATGGTGCAGCCTAATAGATGGAGAGGGTTGATCATGACGATCAAAGCCGTGAATGAAGTGGTGGCCGGTGTGAAGCTGGCTAAAGATGTGCACACGCCTCTTGGAGGATTGTTGCTTCAAAAAGGAAAGGTCTTGCTTCCGCGGGATCTGGAAGTACTCAAAGCTTTTATGGTGGATCAGGTTGCTGTAGAGTCTGTAGAAGCAGATAGTACAAGAATACCAACTGTAAAATCTGCAGGGCAGAAGCCGTCGCTGATTTTTACAGGGAGTCAGCAGGGGGATGGGACCGAAGAGGCACCCGTTCGAAAAGACCTTCCCCTGCACGAAGAGTACGACAAAACCATGATCTTGGTCAAAAACTGTTATCAATCTGCAATAACGGGCGAGCTTCGAATGTATGAGGTTCGTAATCAGCTGGATAATTTATTGAAGCATCAG
>NZ_CP147845.1:6595000-6660000 GCF_037333485.1 Paenibacillus glucanolyticus | reverse complement strand
GTTACCCGCGACAAGACGGAAAGACCCCATGGAGCTTTACTGCAGCTTGATATTGGATTTGGGTACGATCTGTACAGGATAGGTGGGAGCCTTCGAAGCATGAGCGCCAGCTTGTGTGGAGGCGACGTTGGGATACCACCCTGATCGTATCTAGGTTCTAACTTGGTACCGTGATCCGGTACGAGGACAGTGTCAGGCGGGCAGTTTGACTGGGGCGGTCGCCTCCTAAAGAGTAACGGAGGCGCCCCAAGGTTCCCTCAGAATGGTTGGAAATCATTCGAAGAGTGCAAAGGCATAAGGGAGCTTGACTGCGAGACCTACAAGTCGAGCAGGGACGAAAGTCGGGCTTAGTGATCCGGTGGTACCGCATGGAAGGGCCATCGCTCAACGGATAAAAGCTACCCTGGGGATAACAGGCTTATCTCCCCCAAGAGTCCACATCGACGGGGAGGTTTGGCACCTCGATGTCGGCTCATCGCATCCTGGGGCTGAAGTAGGTCCCAAGGGTTGGGCTGTTCGCCCATTAAAGCGGTACGCGAGCTGGGTTCAGAACGTCGTGAGACAGTTCGGTCCCTATCTGTCGTGGGCGTAGGAAATTTGAGAGGAGCTGTCCTTAGTACGAGAGGACCGGGATGGACGTACCGCTGGTGCACCAGTTGTTCCGCCAGGAGCATGGCTGGGTAGCTACGTACGGAAGGGATAAGCGCTGAAAGCATCTAAGCGTGAAGCCCCCCTCAAGATGAGATTTCCCAACTAGTAAGACCCCTTGAAGACGACGAGGTAGATAGGTTGGAGGTGGAAGTGCAGCAATGCATGGAGCTGACCAATACTAATCGGTCGAGGGCTTATCCAAAAACACCCCAAAAAGTGAAGCAAGGCGTTGAAGCTGATGCCGAATACTTTTCGGGGACCCCGATACCACATCGGGTAATGCTACGGATATCTAATACACGCAAATTTCGTTTCGTATCTAGTTTTCAGGTGATCAAGCATCTGAAGCCGTTTGGTGGCGATGGCGGAAGGGTTCCACGCGTACCCATACCGAACACGACCGTTAAGCCTTCCAGCGCCGATGGTACTTGGACCGCAGGGTCCCGGGAGAGTAGGACGTCGCCAAGCGAAAAACCACTGTCGATGTAATCGATGGTGGTTTTTATTTTTGCTTTTTACGGAGAATAGGTTGTCCGACTCATGAATGATATTGTGTTGAGTCGTCAATAACCGTAACTGTTATATAACATGGTCATAAAATTAACATAAACAGATGAAGATTTTGTTACCGATATCACGCAGAAAATCAGTATAATAGAATTAGGCATAATCGGGAAAGTGCTTACCGATTTACGCAGGCTATAGGAATGAAGGCCTGATTGGAGGGTTCTCCATTAACCAACCAACTACGAATACTCATCTGGAGACCGGTTATTGTGGGGGAAGGAGGACAATTACATGTTGCGTAAAAATAGTCTGCGTGTAGCAGAGATCATATGTGCGGGTACGATTTTGTTAATCGGATCCGGATGCGGCGCATCCACAGAACCAAGCTGGAAGTCCTTCGACGGTGCGGCGAATGTAAAGTCGTTCCCGGTTCCGAAGGAAGCGAATAAAACTGAACAAACCACAGGCAATAGTGATTTGGACTACGTACGTTATGCGCTTCCGGGGCTGAAGGAAGACGATAGTATACCTGAAGCTTACCTGGATGAAATCGTGTCCTGGGGATGGAAGCAGAAGGAAACGGAAGACAATGGTTCTTCATTAGTTTTTGAAAAAGGAAAAAATATCGTCCACCTGTCGGTGCATGACGATTTTCTCATAATCACGGTTCCTGCTCAGTTTAAGAAACAAGTCATACAAGGATTGGAAAGCAACAAAGCGAATGAATAAAGACCCCTTTCCGGCTTTGAAGTGCACCCCTTAGAATAGACATTGGAAAAACCCCCGGGGTTTAACCGATGAAATTCTAGGGGGTGTATTTTTATGGGACAAAAATTTAAGACCTATTCAATTTGCTAATGAAAAAGGAAGCTATTCGTCTTCACATCGATGATAAATGGACGTATCGCTGAATTACGAAGTACCTGGAGATTCAGGACGCGGATCGTGTGAAAAAGTGAATGAGAAAATATATAGGGAGCTAGGTGGGTTCGGTCTACTGGATGGACGGGGACGTCAGAAGCAATATAGGAGTCAGGATCGGTATGTGCAAAAGTTGAAACGGGAGAATGAGTTGCTAAAAAAGTGCTTGGTCGCCTGGAAGGAGGAAGTAAACAAGAGAGATATCAGATCATGGAAAAGGTAGCAGCATACGGAGATGTCCAGAAACTTTCCCGTGTTTTTGGTGTGTCCCGAAGTGGTTATTACGCTTATTTAAAGCGCAAACGAATCGATCGTGATGCAAAGGCAAAGAAGCAGGTGTTTCAAGTTTATCAGCGTTATGAAGGAAAATATGGCTATCGGCTGCTTCAGTTATTTCTTTGGCAAGATCAAGGGATTTGGATGAACCACAAGAAGGTCCTTCGTCTCATGCAAGCACACGGCATTCAATCTCGAATTCGCCGTAAGAGACGATTTGGAAGCACGTGTGCAGCTGCTGAGCGTGTATCGGAGAACCGTCTGAAAAGGGATTTCACTGCGGAAAAGCCAAATCAGAAATGGGTAACTGACATTACTCAGTACCGTGTTGGAGAGCGTTGGGTGTACCTGTCAGCCATTAAGGATCTGTTTAATAACGAAATTGTGGCTTACGACATGGGCGAACGCGACGACAATGAACTCGTGCACCGCACATTCAGCAAAGCATTTGTTAAGCAAAAAGACGTGACCGGATGGATCGTTCATAGCGATCAGGGTTTCCAGTACACGTCTCATGCTTACCACGACATGCTACCAGCCAAAGGTTGGCGCCCGAATCAGCATCTCTCAACGAGGAAATTGTTATGACAATGCTCGATGGAGAGCTTCTTCTCGCATCTCAAAACGGAAGGACTCTACCCTTTCATATTCGAACGGTCACCGAAGCACAAAACAAAATTGAGAAATACATTCTGTTTTTATAACCGGAAACGACCACAACGAAAACTAAAAAAACTGACGCCGGTAGAGTGCCGACGCCCGTTTTTTGCCTAGGTTTTTTTCAAATGTCTATAAAATGGGGTCTTGAACACTTCGGAATGAGGTGTTTTTTTGATGATGGACTGGATGATTACTATATGTACCCATGTAGATGGAAGACAGCTTACTGTGTTATTGCATGTAGTAAGAGATGTCTTGTTCGTTCATTTTTAACATGCCTTCCTTACGCTGACCAGTCAGGCGCAGCATCGTATAGCCACGGGGGAGAAGAAGCCACAGATGCCAGAATGCTAGCGCAATCGCTAAAGGCATCGGTAACCAGAAAGCCATCATAGCGCTTAAGACAATCCCTACCCAGCAGGTATAGAACTGTACCAAAGTGAATACACGCAAGCTGACGTGTTGATCCGGTATATAGCCAAGCCACGGTAGCTTTAGACGAAAGCGCCAGCGCTTCCGGTAGCCTGCTCCGAGCAGAATGAGCACCGTATGCCCGATGACATACTGGATCCATAGCATAAGCGGAAAGGCGATTAGCATATAGAGCGGGATATAGGGTGATACCGTAAATATCCCCGCAGCTGCAGCGAGCACAGGCAGACTTAGGTAAAGGATGAGCAAGCTTTTGGAAATCTGAATTTTTTTAATGAGTCGGTAGTGATAAAAGGTGGCTTGACCGTGTGGATCTGCCATTGGGCTGTGCCGTCCTCCTTAGGTATAAGATAAATTTCGATAGACAAGAAGTAACAGTCTTTTATGTTTTTATCGGACAAAATCATATTTTTATTAAGTTAAAAAAAGGTACAGACACAAGGCCAGCAAGGGGTACATATAAATAAAGCGTAGAAAGATATCCTATGAAAAGGTTTAAAATAATAGAAACTGTGTCATACTAATAGTAAAAGGATCAAGGTGGGATGGTTATGGAAGAATTGACCGAACACGTGTGTATCATATGCAATCAGTCCAAGATAGACGGAATCACCATTGTATCGCAATTCGTATGCGAGGAATGTGAATCGGAAATCGTTCATACCAGTGCGGAAGATGCCAAATATCATTTTTTCATCCGTCAATTAAAACAGATTGCCATGCCTAAAAATGCATAGACGCGATACGCGTGTAATGGGCCTGAATTGAAGGCCTTTTTTTGTTTGTGCAGGCTGTTTAGGGGATTGGGGCGTAGGCGTAGGTTTCAAATTGCGTTAAAATAGGTTAGAGAATGTAATCCGAAGGGATATGTCGATGACTACACATAGAGACCTTGCCCCACTTGCAGAAGCATTGGCGTTATACCGGGATCGGGGGGCTTCCTCTTTTCATGTACCCGGTCACAAGAATGGCAGGGCATACGAGGCAGACAAGAACGGCGCAGACATGCTGCATGAAGCCATGCGTATTGATGTGACGGAAATTACCGGGACGGATGATTTGTTTCATCCTGAAGGGGTCATTCAGGACGCACAGGAGCTGGCAGCAGATTGTTTTGGAGCCGAGGAGAGCTTTTTCCTCGTGGGTGGAAGTACTGCCGGCAATTTGGCGTTAATCCTAACGGTATGCCGGGAGCCTGGGGATATCGTGCTTGTACAACGGAATGTACATAAGTCTGTCTTAAACGGATTAATGCTGGCAGGGGCAAGGGCGGTCTTTCTTCAGCCGGAAATGGACAAGTCCAGTGGTCTGGCTGTTGCTCCTCCTGCAGCGACGCTGGCAGCAGCGCTTGAGGCTTACCCGGAGGCAAGAGGGGCCGTCGTAACGATGCCCAACTACTACGGGATGGGCAGCGACTTGAGGCCGCTAGCAGAGGCATGCCATGAGCATGATATTCCTCTGCTTGTGGATGAGGCGCATGGAGCCCATTACGGGCAGCATCCCCAGCTGCCGATGAATGCCCTGTCCTGCGGCGCGGATGGCGTGGTTCAATCCACGCACAAGATGTTAGCCGCGATGACGATGGGAGCCATGCTGCACGTACAGGGCGGGCTGCTCGACCGCAGCCTGCTGCGTCAGCGGCTGGCAATGGTCCAGAGCTCCAGCCCCTCGTACCCGCTCATGGCTTCGCTGGACCTGGCGCGGCGCCTACTGCACACGCAGGGCGCAGGCGCCTTCACGGCTGGCCTTGCCGCCGTGGATGCCTTCCGGCGCGGCCTAGCGAAGCTGCCGCGCTTCGGGCTGCTGCAGCCGCCGCAGCCCGGGGGCCACGCCGCGGGCACAGCCGCTGCGGCGTATACCCGCCAGGACCCGTTCAAAGCGGTCATATATGACCGCACCGGGTCCCTGAGCGGGTATGCACTCCAGCGCGCACTAGAGGCGCGCGGCTGTGTGCCGGAGATGAGCGACGAGCTGTACGTCGTCTTATTGTTTACGTTAGGGTCGACCCAGGAAGATGCGAATCACGTCTTATGGGCTCTTGTGCATATTGTAGAGCAGGAGGAGGCGTTGGAGAAGACCGGGACTGAACCAGGCGATCAACCAGAGGGTACGGAATTGCTGATCCGGAAATTGCGGGATCAGGGGGATTTCACGAGGTATGAGCAGCCAGCGTTTCGTCCGGAAGAAAATCTTGATTATATCGATGTCGATGCTAGCTTGTTAACTGAAGAATATGTAACCCCCAATGTTTCCACGTGGAACAATTTGCCCGGGGAAACTCCCTATTCAGCTCCGGTTCCCTTTTCACTGAAGCCGATCGACAGGGAGATGGTGGAGTCCGTGCCAATAGAGAGCATCGCCGGACGAACGGTCGCGGAGATGGTGATTCCCTATCCGCCAGGAATTCCGATTCTGTATCCGGGCGAGGTCATAGCCATGGAGATGGCACAGAGAATGCTGGCATTAAGGGAGGCAGGGGCCAAGTGCCAGGGCATCAAGGATCCAACACTGGCAAGCATTGTCGTTTTTAAGGAATTATGAGGCAAGGAACTCGAAGTATACACTGATATCGATAGTCGACACATATTAGATCCGTGATCAACAAAAGATGAAAGCAGGATACTTATGAATAATCGCAGACCACTATTTATTACCCTGGAAGGAGGAGAAGGATCCGGTAAAACGACCATGATGGGCAGACTCGCCGCCTTTATGCAGAATCATTCGATACCTTATCTGATTACCCGCGAGCCTGGGGGCATTGAGATTGCGGAGAAGATTCGCTCCATTATTCTGGATCCGGAGCACACCGCGATGGATGCACGCACCGAAGCATTATTATATGCGGCAGCCCGCCGACAGCATCTTGTGGAGAAGGTGGAGCCGGCATTAAGGCAGGGGCTGACCGTGCTCTGTGACCGATTCGTGGACAGCAGCCTGGTTTACCAGGGATATGCACGCGGATTGGGGATGGAAGAGGTGTGGAGCATCAATCAGTTCGCCATCGATACCCGGATGCCGGATTTGACGCTGTTGTTTGATATCGAGCCAAAGATTGGCCTTTCACGGATCGCAGCGAATGCCGAAAGAGAATGGAATCGACTGGATATGGAGAACCTGACATTTCACGAGAAAGTTAGGGAGGGCTATCTGCTGGTAGCAGAGCGTAATCCGGGTCGAATTCGCATCGTGGATGCTTCCAAGACACCGGCGCAGGTCGAACGGGAAATGAATCGTCACCTGGAAGACGCGATATTAAAGGATTTTTGAGGTTGTTTGTCAAATAAGTAGTGATAGGGGCACACGATGTCCAAATTAAACAAGGAGGGTTTACCATGAAATTGATTGTTGCGATTGTACAGGATAAAGATAGCAACCGTCTCTCTGCCGCATTGGTCAAAGCTAATTTTCGGGCAACGAAACTTGCCAGCACAGGCGGCTTCCTGAAGGCGGGAAATACCACCTTTATGATTGGGGTAGACGATTCACAGGTTGAAAGCGTGCTTAGTGTCATTCGCACAAGCTGTAAGGTTCGTGAGCAGCTGGTCACTCCGGTAACCCCAATGAGTGGTACTACAGATTCCTATCTACCGCTTCCAGTCGAAGTACAGGTTGGCGGTGCTACGGTATTTGTGCTCCCTGTTGAACGATTCGAGCATTTCTAAATTCATTTTCTGGATCTGCGATAGCACGTAACGGATGTTTTTATTGGGATATTTGACGGCTGTGTTCTCCTGTATCGACTATCTTTTGAACCTCTTCTGTATCATAATAAAAATAGTTACCGTAGATCGCCGTACTCGGGAGATGATCTTTAATAGGTAATGATGTAGATGAACTCCAAATAAACTGTTGAATGTATCAGATGATTGCTGGTAAATTGCTTGACAAGAAAACCATTTCAAGGTACGTTCACGTGAGGCATAGGTTGTTCGATTTATGAACGTACCGGATGCCTCCGTTTTATTAAGATGCTAGAATTACGCAAGAGGCGGTGGATCAGGGTGAAGATTAATCCGGGCTTTCGGCCCATGAAAAGTGAAATCACGGTGCCGGATGGCAACGCCAGACCGATTCAGCAGCGATCATTCTCCGATATGATGCAGCAGCAGGGGGAACGTGCAACCCATGAGGAACTGAATCGTCAAATGCGTGAAATTGCACTACAAGGGAACCGATTGGCCAAAGTCATGACTGTTCGGGAGCTGAAGACTTATAAAATGATGGTTCGGCGCTTCCTTGAGGAAACGGTTCGGCGCGGTGTGAAGATGAAGGAAACACGGGGCTGGGACCGCCGGGGGCGCGGCAAGCGTTATAATGTCATAGATGAGGTTGATTCTGCGCTGCTGGCTATGGCAGATGATCTGCTTGATACGGAGCAAGGGAGAATTGATTTGCTGAACAAGGTTGGAGAAATTCGCGGCATGCTGATCAATCTTGTATTTTAATTGTAAGGAAGCTTAAAACGATCCATGAGGTGTTACGGCCATGAAGGCATGGGGATCGGTAGAAAGTGAGGACTTATGTCTTTTAATGATATCGTAGGTCAAGAGACTGCGAAGCAATTGCTGCAAAATGCCTTGCGCCGCCATGCAGTTAGTCATGCTTATCTGTTCAGCGGTCCTAACGGTGCCGGGCAGATGCAGACGGCGCTTACGTTCGCCAAGGCATTGTTTTGTACGGAACTTGAAGATGATGCCTGCGGGCATTGTTTGGAATGCCGCAAGGTGGACCATGGCAATCATCCTGACCTTACGATGGTCGAGCCGGATGGGGCCAGCATCAAGATCGATCAGATTCGTGATCTGCAGCGCATATTTTCCTATCGCTCGGAGAACCGCAATCCGAAGGTCTATATTATTGATCGGGCGGAGAAAATGACAACACAGGCAGCCAACAGTCTGCTTAAATTTTTGGAGGAGCCGCAGTCGCCGGCGGTAGCTATCCTGATAGCCGAGAATGGACAGGCACTTCTGCCCACCATTCAGTCCAGATCCCAGCAAGTACCGTTCCGGGCACTGGATCCACAGATGATGGAGAAGGTCCTGGTAGGTGAAGGTTATCCTGCTGCACTTGTGCGCTGCGCAGTTCATCTTGCATCAGGAATTGATGAGTGCAGGAAAATATTGAATGAGAATTGGTTTGCAGAAATTAGAAACGTAGTGTTACAATTAGGGAAGGAGTCTTTGAACCGAAGCGGCTCAGCTATGATTACAGCGAGTCAAAAAGTGTTCAAAACAGAACTCTCTGATCATCTGGACCTATTGTTCAGCATGTTTCATTTATGGTTTAAGGACATGATCCATGTCCAGTATGGAAGGAAAGAGTCTCTCGTTTTCATAGATCAGGCGGAGTATATCTCTGGTCATGCGTCAGCCCGCAGCACAGCACAGTGGGTGTCATACATGGATTTGGCCGCAGAGTGTCAGAAGAAGTTACGCTATAATGTCAATGGACAGCTCAGTTTAGAGCAGTTGTTGATGGGTTTGGGCGGTAACACTCCGGCGTGAGCACACCCCCAGGCCCGAAGAATGGCCAATATGTACAGGCACAAGGGGGTTTATTTTTGTACAGTGTAGTAGGTGTCCGCTTTAAGAAAGCGGGCAAAATATATTACTTCGATCCGCTCGATCTGCCCGTGGAGAAGGAACAATCCGTCATTGTGGAAACCGCGAGAGGCATAGAGTATGGTCAAGTTGTGATAGGAAAGAAGGAGGTTGGTGAATCGGACGTTGTTCTTCCACTGAAGAAGGTCATTCGCATCGCTGGTGATTCCGATGCCCGTGTGGTTGAAGAGAACAAGCACGCCGCGAAAGATGCATTCACCACCTGTTTAAATAAAATTCGGGATCACGAGCTGAAAATGAAGCTGGTCGATGTGGAATTCACATTTGATCGCAACAAAATCATTTTCTACTTCACCGCCGAAGGCCGTGTGGATTTCCGTGAACTGGTTAAGGATCTGGCCAGTATATTCCGAACTCGAATCGAGCTTCGCCAAATCGGAGTTCGTGACGAAGCCAAAATGCTCGGCGGTCTTGGACCCTGTGGACGCGTACTGTGCTGTTCCTCATGGCTTGGTGATTTTGAGCCGGTATCGATCAAGATGGCAAAGGATCAAAGCCTATCGCTCAATCCGACTAAAATTTCCGGGCTATGCGGAAGATTGATGTGCTGCCTGAAATTTGAGCATGATAATTATGAAAGCGTGAAAGAAGAGCTTCCATCCGCTGGAAAGCTTGTCGTTACTTCGCTGGGAGAAGGCAAAGTAGTCGGACTTAATGCGGATAAGCGGACGGTTCATGTTCAGCTGTTTGAAATTGGAAAGGTTAAGGAACTTCCGATGGATGACGTTGTCATCAAGTAGTCCAATAGAATGTTTATTTTCGGGGTGTAGACTTGGAGAAGAAAAACATTTTTGTGCTCATTCAAGAGTTGGAAACACAGATGGGACATATACACAGTGAACTGGGTGGACTTAAGCTGGTCATCAAGGAACTGCTGGAAGAGAACCATCGCCTCAGTCTTGAAAATGAACAGCTCCGGAAAATATTAAAGAGGGAAGTCAATCCGGCAGAATTTGAAAACCCAGTTGCTATACAACCTCAGCCTCATGTGAAGGATGAGGAACATGGAGAAGATGTGGTCGGTGAGGGATATGATAACCTGGCCCGGCTGTATCATGAAGGCTTCCACATTTGCAATGTCTATTATGGACATCTGCGCACGGAAGGGGATTGCCTGTTCTGCTTGTCTTTTTTGAATAAATGAGAAGCCGTAGGAGAAACTGCCTACGGTTTTTTTCTAGAATGGAAAGGTTATACTGTAAGGATCGATAAGAACGTCATACGGCTGCTTGTCATGCAATGTGAAGAGCAGCCTTTTGTGTATTTTATAGGCCCGACATGCGGTTAGTTAGGGCAATACGAGGCAAGGATCTATTATGGAGATAAAGGGTTGAAACTATGAAATTGAAAGAAGTGCTGTTACAGACATCAGAGCGAATTGATGATCTGCTCACCCATGAGCTTGGAATCATCCAGAGCGAGGAGGTTTTCAGCTTCTCCATGGACGCGGTCCTGCTTGCCAGGTTTGCCAGCGTACCACGGCGGGGCCGCATTTTGGATATGTGCACGGGGAACGGAGTTGTACCCATTCTGCTGTCGACACGTACGGGTGCACCGATTGAAGGCATCGAGATACAACCCAGACTGGCCGATATGGCTAGACGGAGTGTAACGATGAATGGTCTACAGGAGCAGATCACGATACATGAAGGCGATCTGCGGGAGCTGTACAAGGAAAAAGGGTATGGAGCCTATGACCTGATTACGGTGAATCCGCCTTATATGCCGATGAATGGCAGTGACTTAAAGCTGAATGAGCATCAAGCGATTGCAAGGCATGAAATCCACTGCACGCTTGCGGAAGTGATTGAAGCCTGTGCGAAGCTGCTGCGCCAGGGCGGGAAGATGAGCATGGTTCACAAGCCGCTGCGTTTGGCGGAGATTATTACCCTGATGAGCAAATACCGGATTGAACCGAAAGTCATCCGTTTTGTCCATCCGCGTGTAGATATGGAGGCCAACATGGTGCTCATAGAAGGCATTCGGGATGGGAAGCCGGAGGTACGGTTGAAGCCTCCGCTGATTGTGTATGACGATCAAGGAAATTACGGCCCGGATTTCATGGAAATTTACTACGGATCACATGAGGATGAGACTAAAGAATGAGAAATATCGTGCAACAGAGTTATGCAACTCGGGACGAGGGAAGCCCGGGTTCACTTTATTTGGTGGCGACGCCGATCGGTAATTTAGAGGACATGACGTACCGTGCGGTGCGGATTCTCCAGGAATGCGACATTATCGCAGCGGAGGATACGCGGCAATCGCGTAAGCTGCTGACGCATTTCGAAATTCCGTCCAAGCCGATGTTCAGTTATCATGAGCATAATAAGGCGGCGAGCGGTCCTGAAATCATACGCTATATAATAGAAGGAAAAAATGTGGCACTCGTCAGCGATGCCGGTCTGCCGGCCATTTCAGACCCTGGTACGGACCTGGTTTCACTGGCCATTGAAGCGGGAATTTCCGTCATTCCAATCCCGGGGGCCAATGCTGCACTTTCCGCCTTAATCGTCTCGGGTCTGCCAACCGAACGGTTTACCTTTATCGGCTTTTTGCCGCGGGAACGCAAGGATATCGTGGAGCAGCTGCAGGCACTGCAATCGGCGCAGGGAACGCTGTTGTTCTATGAATCCCCGCATCGTGTGAAGAAAACGCTGGAGATCCTGCAAGAGGTACTGGGAAATCGGAAGGTGACCCTCGCACGCGAGTTGACCAAACGATATGAGGAATTTCTACGCGGAAGCGTGACAGAGTGCCTGGAGTGGCTTACGGAACATCCTCCATTGGGTGAATACTGTTTGGTGGTAGAGGCGGGCAGTGCAGAGGAAGAGCTTCGGGAGAAAAATGCCTGGTGGCAGGAGCTTTCGCTGGAGGAGCATGTAGAGCATTATGAGCGGAAAGGATTAAGCCGGAAGGATGCTATGAAAAAAACCGCGGGTGATCGCGGTGTATCGAAGCGGGATATATATAACGCGTTATTAGCAGATTCATGACCACCCATACCTGGCGCAGGGGGATAGCCAAATAGCCCACAAAGTAGAGCCTATGCTTTGATGATTATTTTAAAAACTTTGCTGGGACCCGTAAAGGATTGAAGAATGGCTTGCATTTCACTGAAAACTTTCTTTAATCTCAAAAAAAGACCCTCCTGCGGCCGGGTTCAAAGCCGAGGAAGGTGCCAAGGAGATATGAAAAAGGTTAGAATTAACAAAGTGTAATAATGCTATTATATACTAAAAATCTTAATTTGTCACAGGTGTAGGGATTTCCGAGATACATTCATGGCAAACAATTTTACCCTTGAAGTAAGTGACATTCTCAGCGTTACCACAGAAGATGCAGGCAGGCTCATATTTCTTAAGCATGATGCGTTCGCCGTCTACATAAATCTCCAATGCGTCTTTCTCACCAATTCCGAGCGTACGGCGTAACTCAATTGGAATGACGACCCGTCCAAGCTCATCGACTTTCCTTACAATTCCTGTTGATTTCATCATAACTTATAAATGCCCCTCTCGCCATAATTTAAAAAAGTCATAATTCGACATAGTTCTAGTTTTTATGTTATTTATAGTACCAACGATTCCCAAAACAGTCAACCTATATTTTTGAAAAATCGGAACCTATTTACGAAAGTATAGTGAACAAAACCCTTGTATAACAAAGGAATTACCATAATCGAACCAATTATTGTTGCAATTTTCTATTTGTCGATTTGGAAAGCGCGTTTTTACCTTATTCGACATTGTTCGACATTAGTTGTCAAAAGAAGTGTTAAACGGCCATATCCACATCAAAATGATAAGGAGATGAGATGGATGCATTCCCCAATATCGGAAGAAAAAGTGTTCAAGGATCCAGTCCACAATTATGTTCATGTGCAGGACGATATCATATGGAGGTTAATCAATACGCCGGAATTCCAGCGGCTCCGCCGGGTCAGGCAGCTTGGGACCTCTTACCTGACTTTCCACGGAGCGGAGCACAGCCGATTCTCTCATTCTCTGGGTGTCTATGAAATTACGAGAAGAATCATCTCTCAATTCGAACGGAGAGGGTATTCTGACTGGCCAGCCGAGGAACGGCATGTGGCTCTCTGTGCGGCGCTGCTGCATGATTTGGGACACGGGCCTTTTTCCCACTCTATAGAAGAAGCCTTCAATATGAACCACGAGGATTGGACATGCCGGATACTGCTTGGTGATACTTGTGTTAACAAGGTTCTTCAGGAGCTTGGGGCAGATTTTCCGGAGAAAGTGGCTTCCGTCATTAACAAGACGTATGATAAGCCGATTGTCATGAACCTGGTAACCAGTCCGCTTGATGCAGACCGCATGGATTACCTGCTGCGGGATGCGTATTATACGGGAGTGAATTATGGGACCATTGACATCGACCGGATATTGCGGATGCTGCGGCCGTTCCGTGACCGCGTGGTGGTCAAGGAATCCGGCATGCACGCCGTGGAGGATTATCTGATGTCGCGGTACCAAATGTACTGGCAGGTGTATTTTCATCCTGTCACCCGAAGTTCGGAGATCATCTTGCGTCAAATTTTTCGCCGTGCAAAAGAGTTGCATGACAACGGGTACGCTTTCCGGTTTATGGTCGAGCCGCTTCCGGCCCTGTTTGAAGGCAATATCGGTGTAAATCAATACCTGCGCCTGGATGAAGCGCTTATTCAGACGGCATTTCTGCAATGGACCGAGGAGGAAGACAAGCTTCTTGGCGAATTATGCGGCCGTTTCATGCACCGGAAGCTCTATAAATATGTAGAAATCGACAATATCGATTTGGAGACCATCGACGGGATACGCCAAGCGTTCCGCGATGCGGGGCTGCATCCGGAATATGACCTGGAGATTGATTTTCCAACCGATCTTCCTTATGATAAGGTTCATTCTGATATGCCGCTTAACGAGAAGCAGATCCTGCTTCTGGATCGGCATGATGAGCTGCGGGAAATTTCCGAGGTGTCCGATATTGTACGCTCTATCAGCGGCATTCATAAAGGGCGATATCATCTTTATTTTCCGGAGGAGAAGGTGTATCCGCTACTGGAGCAGATGCCGGAGAAGATAGGTGAGATTTTTAAGCAGCAGAATTAACTTGGTGAGCAGGACAACCGCAGCATGATGGGTATAAGCAGTGCTGCAGGAAAATATACGACAAGGAAACGACAGGAAAGGAGAGGGTAATATCATGCTGTTCGACACGCATACTCATCTGGATGCTCCCCAATTCGACGAGGACCGGGAGGAAACCATCGCGCGGGCGCTTGAAGCCGGCGTGAGCCGGATGATTAACATCGGATTTAACCGGGAGACCATCCCGACCACGATGAAGCTGGCAGAGAACTATGACTTTATATATGCAGCGGTAGGCTGGCATCCTGTAGATGCCATCACCATGGAGGATCAGGATCTGGATTGGATCGCCTCCCTATGCAGTCATGAGAAGGTGGTGGCTATCGGGGAGATTGGTCTGGACTATTATTGGGATACATCCCCAAAAGAAGTACAGCATCAAGTATTCCGCCGCCAAATCGGACTGGCTCGGGAACTGAACATGCCCATTGTCATCCATAACCGGGATGCACATGAAGATATCGTAAAGATTCTGAGGGAGGAAAAAGCCGCTGAGGTCGGCGGTGTAATGCACTCCTTCTCCGGGAGCTGGGAAACGGCCAAAATGTGTCTGGATATGGGATTCCATATTTCATTTGGAGGACCGATTACCTTCAAGAATGCGAAGCAGCCTAAAGAGGTATTGGCGCAGGTTCCACTCGATCGATTATTGATCGAAACGGACTCGCCTTATCTGACCCCCCACCCCTTCCGCGGGAAGCGAAATGAGACCGCTTATGTAAAATTAGTGGCGGAGACCGCAGCCGAGATTAAGGGCATGTCCTTAGAGGAATTGGCCCAAATTACCACCAAAAATGCACTGGAACGATTTGGCATTTAACGAAATTGAGAGCAAAAGCGATGAAAAAGAGAGCATTTTCGATTAATTAAAGTTTTTTAATCAGAAAAGGCGTTGATATTACAATATTTTAACCATTTACATCAGAAAATGTGGTTGATTGTTGCTTTACAACCTGCATGTAAACAGGATATCATCTTTTCAGTGATAAGAAGCTGCGATGTGCAGATCGCCAGCCGAATATTTCATGAACCGTCTCGCTTAATCTCCGAAATTCTGGAGAACGGGGGAACCGATACTGCCGTGCATACAGGTCTGAATGCACCAAGCCGTATTTGATTTCTTTATCGGGTCTTTGGGGTGAATTTGAAGGATCTCGCCATGAGCGGGTATCCGGATATAGGGCGTCTCTCTTACGTCCGAACCCGACAGCTAACTCCGTAAGCGAAATAAGAGGGGAAATCTCGTGCATACCATTTCCATGATTCTAATCATCAGGAAGCCACGTTAGAGCCTCTAGTACTCTTTCAATGGCTTTCTTTTATTTTTGAATAATGGCGAAGGGATCATCATACTCTTGGTAATCAGGAGGTGGTGGTAGATGGACGGGAAGACGGGAATTGACGCAGGGTGTTAGATAGATAGCAGGGCGCCTTGTGAGAATAATTGCTATAGTCACGTCAAATGCATTCATGCGTTACTGAAGACGGCGGGACTATGAAGGAGGATGGAATAGTGGGCATTTTTCAACCTGAAGAAACCCATGAATCACAATCATCCAGCATGTCTTACGCATTGAGATGGAAGCATGACAATTTGCGTCAATTGATGTTGCTCGGCACGATGGGAGCCGTTACGGTATCACTTCTCGTTTCGTTGATTGTACATGATCAGACAGGCAAGGAAGTTCAGCTTGTGGTCGATGGTCGTGTCACCACAGTAGAAACACGTGGATCATTGCTGCAGGAATTGCTGGATGAGCAAGCGATCACGTTGAGCCCAGAGGATCAGATTTCGATGCCTCTAAACGGTGCGATCCAGGACGGCGACCGGATCATCATTGAACGGGCAGTTCCAGTCAAGGTTACAGTTGGCAGCAAAACCAAAACCATATTTACATCCCAGGATACGGTTGATCATGTACTGAAAGAAGCTGGCATTACGATCCAGGGTGAAGATATAGTACAACCGGCACAGCATACGAAGCTTACCAGCGATATGAGTATCAACGTCGTGCGCGTTACGAAACAAAATGTTAAGGAAATAGAAGACCGGGAATTTCGTGTGATTAAGACAGCCGATCCATCGCTCGAAAAGGGTGACAACCGCGTGATTCAGCGGGGTGAGTCCGGCATCATGGTAAATCACTATGAGAAGGTCTATCACGATGGCAAGCTGGTTTCCAAGACCAAGGTTTCACAGGAGATTGAGCGCAGAACGAAGGACAAAATTATTGCTGTAGGCACGAAAAAAGTGGAGAAACCCGCTATTGCTCAAGCGGCAGCCACCGATGTGAAAGCAACACCGGCTAAACTCTCCGGCACGAAAAAGGTAACAACCGCCAAAGCGGTGGAGAATAATGTGGCTTCTCGGGCAGGCGTTGATTTTAAATACAAAAAGGTATTGAACAACGTGTCGATGACGGCGTATTCTGCCGAGCAGCAAGGAATCGGCACTCGGACAGCATCCGGAACACGTGTGACGGAAGGTCGGACGATTGCGGTAGATCCTAATATCATCCCCATCGGATGGTGGGTGTATATTGAAGGCATCGGCTTCCGTCGTGCGGAAGATACGGGCGGTGCCATCAAAGGAAACAAAATTGATGTTTATTATGATTCGTTGAAATCCGCTATGAATTTCGGACGTAAAAGCGGCCGTACTGTTTACGTGATCGGTCCGGTTAAACCTGAATTGAACTAAACGAATGAATTCCAATTTACAATGCCATTCTAATGCTATACTATTTAGCTTATAATAAATGATGATGAAGAAGAGGGAATCTTTCCTCTTCTTTTGTTTTGTAAAAAACGAGTAATAATATAAGGCCTATGGGGCTTGAAGCTGACCATTCGCTGTACAAGCCGGCCTTGCTTGGAAAGGAAGAGAGCAATCGCATGATTAAAGAAGTAATCGTTGTGGAGGGCAGGGACGACACGGTAGCCATTAAACGGGCCGTGGACGCGGATACGATCGAAACGGGCGGTTCTGCCATCAATAAGCAAATCCTTAAACGCATCGCGCTTGCCCAGGAGCGCAGAGGCGTTATTATATTAACGGACCCCGATCATGCAGGAGAGCGGATTCGGAAAATCGTGGAGCAGGGCGTGCCAGGCTGCAAACACGCCTTCATTCCGGAAGAGGACGCTACCCGAAAAGGGGATATCGGCGTTGAGAACGCCTCTCCTGAGGCCATTTTGCGTGCGCTGGAGAGGGTCCACACCTCCTTCGAGGGCAGAGAGAGCCTGATCAGTCTGCAGGACATGATGGAGGCCGGTTTATCGGCCCATCCGGAGGCTGCGGCAAGACGGATGGCGATGGGAAACCTGCTGGGCATCGGATATTGCAACAGCAAGCAGTTTCATAAACGACTGGCCACGTTTCAAATATCACGTGAAGAATTTCTGGCCGCGCTGACGCAGCTGGAAGAGGGGGGCGTAAAATCATGAGCCGGTTCGATGATATATCAACACCAAGACGGACGAAGGAGATCATCTCACGTCATGGATTCTCCTTCAAGAAGAGTTTGGGTCAGAACTTTCTCATCGATCAGAATATTCTCTACAAAATCGTGGAGGCCGCAGGATTAGATGAGGATAAAGGAGCGCTAGAGATCGGTCCTGGCATCGGAGCATTGACGGAGAAGCTTGCACAGACTGCAGGAACGGTTACAGCGATAGAGATTGATCAGCGCTTGATTCCGATCCTGAGGGAAGTGCTGGAGCCTTATGAGAACGTGAAGGTTCATCATGGGGACGTATTGAAGGTGGATCTTCATGAGTTGTTCCAACAAGACTTTGCGGGCGTATCGAAAGTCAGCGTCGTTGCGAATCTTCCGTATTACGTGACAACGCCGATTCTGATGAAGCTGCTCGAGGAGAAGCTGCCGCTGGAGAATATCGTCGTGATGATCCAGAAGGAAGTAGCAGAGCGTATGGCTGCGGCACCGGGAAGCAAGGATTACGGGAGTCTCAGCATCGCTGTCCAATATTACAGTGAGCCTAAGCTGGTCTGTATCGTGCCGCATACGGTATTTATTCCGCAGCCCAATGTCGCTTCGGCTGTTATTCGCCTAGCCGTACGGGAAGAGCCACCTGTTAGCGTAGAAGACGAAGGGTTTTTCTTCGAAGTGGTACAGGCTTCTTTTGCACAGCGGCGGAAGACCATCGCCAATAACCTGAAGAGCCGGTTCTTTGCGGGTGAAGGACGTGAGCGGCTGGAACAGCTGCTGCAGGAAGCAGGAATTGTGCCTTCACGGCGCGGAGAGACACTCAGCATCGAAGAGTATGCCAAACTTAGCAATGTGCTGTACAACGCCGATATTCGATAGACCAGCAGATTGACGTGCGCAGGGGGCCCTGAAGGGGTTTAACATGATAAATTGAAGCTTCGTAAGAACCAATAGTCACAGTGGCCCATACCATAGGGTAGGGGTGATGTTGTGATGAACTTGGGAGACTTGGTCGTTCGTAAATCCTACGGCGGCGATGTAACGTTCCGGGTAGAAGGCATGCGGCAAAATAATAATATCGTCATCAAAGGGACGGAATTCCGGTTATTGGCCGACGCTCCCGTTAATGATTTGGTCACGGTCCCGCATCCCGCCGTAAGCGAACGAACAAAGCAGGCACAAATTAAAGCCAGTGAGTCGCTTGACCGCCTTCAGAAGCACCGTCAGGAGCAGAGCGAGCGTCAACTGGCCAATCTGCGAAATATCGAAGGCGACCAGCATGCGAATAAGGGATACTTTGACGTGCCGGGCAAGGTGCTGCATTTGGATGGAGATCCCCAGTACCTGAAGAAAAGCATGGCCTTGTACAATCAGCTTCGGGTACCAGCGGAAGGCCATTATATCAATGAGTCGTCGATGGCCGATTCATTATATCGTCTTCTTCCCCGGGTAAGACCCGATATCGTTGTGATTACAGGTCATGATGGTGTTCTCAAGAGACGACAGCCATACGACTTATATAGCTTGGACAGCTATAAAAATTCACACAACTTCGTCACGGCTATCCAGGTAGCCCGTCAGTATGAGCGGAATCTGGATTCCCTGGTCATTGTGGCCGGTGCGTGCCAATCGCATTTCGAAGCACTTCTGCAGGCAGGAGCCAATTTTGCCAGCTCGCCAGGGCGAATTCTCATCCATGCGCTGGATCCCGTGTATGTAGCTGCCAAGGCAGCTTATACGTCGGTCAGGGAAACCGTGAATATTCATGATATCGTCCATCATACGATTAGCGGCAGCCAAGGCGTGGGCGGAATCGAAACAAGAGGCAGCTACCGGATCGGTCTGCCCAAACTGCAGGATTTGTCCACTTTGAAGGTTACGCCTTCCGTTAGCTAGCCTTTAAATCCTAGTGCTAGCGGTTGAATCATGCCGCTGAGGACAAACCAAGAAGAACCCCACAAGCTGGGGTTTTTTTATTTTTTCTTTCGAAACTTAAAGAAATTTGTCAAAAAAAATACATAAAGCTTGTCATTTTAGCGCATATTAAAACAAATGAACACGAGAAATACGGGATCAAAAAAAATTCGTTGACAAGGTATTTTTGATGCTGATATAATTAATGTTTTTGAATTGACAAATGACTGAATCTTCGGTATAATGGACAAGGAAAGAGGTGGTCGTCGACAATGGCTAAAAATGCGCTGTTGGAAATCAAACGCAGTCTCGATGCCCATTTAGGGCAAAAAATTACGCTTCGGGCTAACGGTGGCCGTCGGAAGACCGTCGAGCGTACTGGTGTTTTGGAAGAAACGTACCCTTCTGTTTTCATTGTGAAGCTGGATCAAGACCAGCAGACTTTTAAACGTGTGTCTTACAGTTATGCCGATATTCTGACCGAAACCGTGGAAATCATGGTAACCGGTGATGACAACGAGATGCGAATCACCTATATCAAGTCATAACGATATGTCGAGAACAGTCTCCACTCACAGGGAGGCTGTTTTTTGTTGTTGCCAGCTCTCCAGAGGAATGACAAGGGGATATGGAACGCATACTAAGGCTGCGCGGGTCTCTTCAGCCGCCTGAATGCGGCCAGTGGAGACTTAAGCCTTGAGGAGCTTTACGTAAGGCCTCTACAACGCGCTGTAAGCCGTTCATGCCATACTCAATACATTTTCCAAGGAGGCGGGTTTGATGAGCCGGAGAAGGCGCAGTATTATGTCAGATCAACTGAAGACCGAATTGGCTAAGGAATTGGGATTTTACGACACCGTGCAGAAGGAAGGCTGGGGAGGCATTAAAGCCAAGGATGCCGGCAACATGGTAAAACGGGCGATTGAGCTCGCAGAGCGGGCAGCTAGCAAATCAGATCTGTAAACCACAGGGCAGGGCCTTCCGTAAAGCGGGAGGCCCTGTTATTTTATTGCGGCTCAAGCGGCACGGGTACGCTGCAACGGACGGTCCCATGACTTCATCGCCGGAGTTTGTTAAGATAGAGGCAATAGATGTTTTTCTCTGAATATGGTAAGTTCAAGCATATGGGAAAAGCTAAGGATAGGTGAACGTTCTTGAAAATATACGAAAAAGCACCGGCCAAAATTAATTTGATGCTGGATGTACTCCATAAACGTCCTGACGGCTTTCATGAGGTAGAGATGGTCATGACGATGATCGACCTCGCCGACCGGCTCGAGATGTCGGAACAGAGGCGGGACACCATCATCATCACCTCACAGGCAGGATACATACCGCTGGACGAGAAGAATTTGGCCTTTCAGGCAGCAAGACTAATCAAAGAGCGCTACGACGTGAAGAAGGGTGTGCACATTCACCTGGACAAAAAAATTCCCGTCGCGGCAGGACTCGCAGGAGGCAGCAGTGATGCAGCGGCAACTCTGCGTGGGTTGAACCGCCTCTGGGAGCTGAACATCCCCCAGCAAGAGCTGCTTGCGCTTGGCGCGGAGCTCGGCTCGGATGTGCCGTTCTGCGTAACCGGCGGCACAGCACTGGCGACAGGGCGCGGCGAGGTGCTGACGCCGATCCCGAATCCGCCGCAGTGCTGGGTGATCGTGGCGAAGCCGCCGATCAACGTATCGACGGCGGAAGTTTACGGCCGTCTGCGCAGCGAGCAGATCCAGCACCATCCATCCGCTGAGCGTATGGTAGAGGCGCTTGCGCAGGGCAGCTTCCAGTTGATGTGCCAATCGCTTGGCAACGTGCTGGAGGAGGTTACCTTGAAGATGCACCCCGAAGTTCAGCAGCTGAAGGAAGGGATGCTGAAGCTGGGAGCCGATGGAGCGTTGATGTCCGGAAGCGGACCTACGGTCTTCGGTCTGGTATCGAAGGAATCCAAGGTGGCCCGGATTTATAATGGTCTGCGGGGTTTCTGCAAGGAAGTGTATGCTGTTCGCCTGCTTACCTAGAAACGGTTATTATTGACAATTCGGGGGCGAATTTCAATTGAAGTTGTATAAATACGTACAAAAGTGTTATATTTAACATATAATATTCGGATTTAGCGAGGAACCCTAGTGAAAAAATTAAAACGAAGCGAACGATTGGTCGACATGACCCAATATTTACTATCCAAACCGCATACGTTGATTCCGCTGACGACGTTCGCCGAGCGATATGGAGCGGCCAAGTCATCGATCAGTGAGGATTTGGCGATCATTAAGGACGTATTTGAGAGTGAGGGGCTCGGAGAGCTCCAGACGCTGGCTGGTGCAGCGGGCGGAGTCCGGCACATTCCAAAGCTACGCAAGGATCATGCGCTGCGGTTTGCCGAGGAGCTGTGTCAGCAGCTTCAGCAATCGGACCGGATTTTGCCGGGGGGCTACCTGTACATGTCGGATCTGCTTGGACAGCCTTCGCTGATGAACGAGGCAGGCAAGATCATTGCTACCGCATTCTCGGACCGGGATATTGATGTAGTCATGACGGTGGAAACCAAAGGGATTCCGCTGGCTTATGCGACAGCGGCCCAGCTGAACCTGCCGGTCGTACTAGTTCGCCGGGACCATCAAGTGACGGAAGGATCGGCCGTAAGCATCAATTATGTGTCGGGCTCACACAAGAGCATTCACACCATGTCATTGTCCCGCCGTGCGCTCAAAGAACGCTCCCGTGTGCTGATTGTGGATGATTTTATGAAGGCGGGGGGTACCATACAAGGTATGGTTGATCTGCTGGGTGAATTTAATGCCGAAGTCGCAGGTGTAGGTGTATTGGTAGAGTCGGGAGCGGTTGAAACCGAGGAAAGGCTTCTGGAGGACTATATCTCACTCGCCATCCTAAGCGATGTGGACTCCAAAACGAAGAGGATTACCGTGAACCCAGGTAATTACTTCGAAAAATAGGATCGCGATATTTGTCGATATAATAGCGTTTTCATTCGAATTTGCCCGAAGTCTGTCGAAAATATCACTTTCTAAAAAAAATTCCTGTTTTTAGGACATTTTATAGTAGAAAAAAGAAGGATTTCGGGTTTGCTGTGTGGAATTATACACCAAGTCTCTGATGGAAAAAGGTGGTGAACACATATGCAAATTACGGATGTCAGACTCCGCCGTGTTAACTCTGAGGGGAGAATGAAGGCAATCGCATCCATTACCATCGATAATGAATTTGTCGTTCACGACATTCGCGTCATCGACGGAAACAATGGAATGTTTGTTGCAATGCCGAGCAAACGCACTCCTGATGGAGAATTCCGCGACATTGCCCATCCCATTTCTTCCGGTACCCGCGAGAAGATTCAATCGGCTGTATTAGCCGAGTATGAGCGCGCGGCTACAGAAGAAGAAGTGATTGAAGAAGGCGCTTAAGTTCTACAATTGGGGTTCAAGGAAAAGAGAGCCATACCTATGGCTCTCTTTTCTTTTTTTGTAGAATGATATATATTCAGTAGTGAGTTCAAGAGGAGGAGGCATGGCCCTTGAAAAGATTTGCTATTGTGCTCGCCGCTGGGCAGGGCAAACGTATGAAATCCAAACTATATAAAGTGCTGCATCCTGTTTGTGGCAAGCCGATGGTAGGACATGTATTGCAAACGGTACAGCAGGTGAACTGTGAACGCAGTGTTGTGGTCGTTGGTCACGGCGCGGAAGCCGTCCGCACATATCTGCAAGACGCAGCCGAATATGTTCTGCAGGAACAGCAGCTCGGTACGGGTCACGCTGTGAAGCAAGCCAAGGAACTTCTTGGCGCTGAGGAAGGATCCACGATTGTCATTTGCGGGGATACTCCACTGGTGACTTCAGAGACACTGGAAAATCTTTTGAAGCTTCATGAGAGCAACAACGCGGCCGCTACGGTGCTTACCGCGCATATGGACAACCCCAAAGGCTACGGCCGGGTCATCCGTGGCGAGGATGGCAGTGCACTTCGGATTGTCGAGCAGAAAGACTGCAGTCCGGAAGAGGACGCAGTTACTGAAATTAATACCGGTACCTATTGTTTTGACAATAAAAAGCTATTCGCTGCACTGGATAAGGTAACCAATCAGAATGCGCAGCAAGAATATTACCTGACCGATTGCATCGGTATCCTGAAACAAGCCGGCGAGACCGTGCTTGCTTATCAGACGAATGATTATGCGGAATCGATTGGCGTCAACGATCGTCTTGCGCTATCAGAGGCCGAAGGTTTCATGAGAGAGCGCATCAACCGCACGCACATGTTAAATGGTGTTACTATCATTGACCCTGCTTCGACGTATATCGGTGCTGATGTCACAATTGGTTCTGACACCGTGCTCTATCCCGGTACCATCCTGAAGGGGAATACGGTGATCGGAGAAGACTGTGTGATCGGACCCGATACGGATATTGAAGACTCCGTTATCGCGAATGGTGCCAGCGTCAAACATTCGGTGCTCAGCAGTGCTGAAGTCGGCTCGCGGACATCGGTGGGGCCTTTTGCTTATCTCCGTCCAGGCGCCAAGTTGGGTGAAGATGTGAAGGTTGGCGACTTCGTTGAAGTGAAGAATGCCACGATTGACAACGGCTCAAAAGTATCCCATCTCAGTTATGTTGGCGATGCCAAGGTCGGCAAAAACGTCAATATCGGCTGTGGAGCGATTACTGTCAACTATGATGGTTATAATAAATCCATTACCGAGATTGAAGATGATGCATTTATCGGCAGTAATGTGAATTTGATTGCACCGGTGAAGGTAGGCAAGGGCGCATTCGTTGTTGCAGGCTCCACCATTACGCATTCGGTTTCCGACAATGATCTGGCCATTGCCAGACAGCGTCAAGAGAACAAGCCTGGATATGCAGAGAAGATTCGGGCACGCGCTATTGCTAAGAAGAACAAGTAAATCGTAATACGCCTGCTTCTCTCGCGAAGATGGGAAGCGGTGATCGGATAGCCTAATTCAACGAACCAGCACGGAGGGTTTTTATTCTATGACTTATCTTGATTCTAAATTAAAAATATTCACGTGTAATTCCAATCCTAAACTTGCTCATCAAATCGCTGACTATATCGGCATTCCGATGGGGGAATCGCATACAACCAGCTTTAGTGACGGCGAGATTCAAGTAAAGCTCTCCGAGAGCGTACGGGGCTGCCACGTATATATCGTACAGTCTACCTGCCTGCCGGTGAATGATAACCTGATGGAGCTGCTGGTTATGGTGGATGCGCTCAAGCGGGCATCCGCGAAGAGCATCAACGTGGTTATTCCGTATTACGGATATGCCCGTCAAGACCGTAAAGCGCGTTCGCGGGATCCGATCACTGCAAAGCTGGTTGCGAACCTAATCGAGAAGGCAGGAGCTCATCGCGTCATAACGATGGACCTGCATGCGATGCAGATTCAAGGCTTCTTTGATATTCCGGTGGATCATCTGCTCGGCGTACCGATTCTTGCACAATACTTCCGCTCGAAGCAGATTGAGAACCCAGTCGTTGTATCTCCGGATCACGGCGGTGTGGTTCGTGCAAGAAAGCTGGCTGATTTCCTGAATGCTCCGCTGGCCATTATCGATAAGCGCCGTCCGGAGCCGAACGTCAGTGAAGTCATGAACATCATCGGGAATATCGAAGGCAAAACAGCCATTCTGATCGATGACATTATCGATACAGCCGGAACGATTGTGCTGGGTGCCAACGCGTTGATGGAAGGCGGCGTAAAAGAAGTGTATGCGTGCTGTACACATCCGGTTCTCTCGGGCCCTGCCCATGAGCGTCTGGAGAACTCTCCGCTGAAGGAAGTTGTTGTAACAGACACCATTCCGATCACCAATCCTAATCCTAGCAGCAAGCTGACCGTGCTGTCGGTTGCTCCATTGATGGGAGAAGCCATCATTCGGGTTCACGAGGAATTATCGATTAGTAAATTGTTTGAAATAGAATAATAAACCGTGCCGGACAGGGTTACATCTCCTTATTAGGAAATGTAGCCCTTGTCGGCTATGGTGACTTTGGCTCGGCCTTACCCCGGCATCGCAGTTGAACAACTGTGAAGTAAACGTTTTCATAATAGAGGCCTGTTAATACACGGTTGGCCATGTCAGTATCCGGGCCTGGAAATGAAAGTGAACGTACTCCGATTGTACAGCGTTCCCTCAAGCTCAACAAAATAGGCGTCGACTGCAGTGATCAGACCCACGTCTATGTGACAACCGAGTTCATAGACTTGAACGGGGATGCCATGCTTCATATGGTATTGAAAATGGCTGTGATGCGTTAATTTCTGTTCAAAAGCTTTCAATGCCGATTCACCTTCTTATGAGGGCATTACGCCAATAGGTTTTGTTCATATTGTACTCAGAAATGCGCAAAGAAGAAAGTATAAATCGTGAAAGGAATCAACCAGTGATGAAATGGATTGTCGGACTGGGCAACCCTGGTCCAGCTTATGAGAAGACACGCCACAATGTTGGGTTCATGGCACTGGATGCTCTGGCGGAGCGTCATGGCATGAAGTTCAATCAGAACAAGTGCAAATCGGTCATCGCCGAAGGGATGATTGGCGGTTCCAAGACCGTTTTGATCAAACCGATGACCTTTATGAATCTCTCAGGCGAGGCTGTACGCGCCTATATGGATTATTATAAAGTAAATCTGGAAGATATGATTGTAGTTTATGATGATTTGGATACCGTCGTTGGCAAGATCCGTCTGCGCTATCAGGGCAGTGCGGGAGGACATAATGGCATCAAATCCATCATTCAGCATACGGGCACTCAAAGCTTTAACCGTGTCCGCATGGGAATATCCAGGCCGGAGCCGGGTTATGCCATCGTAGACTATGTGCTGGGCACCTTTCCGAAGAAGGAGCGTGAGCAGCTGCAGAGCATGGTGGAAGAAACCTGCGATGCGCTGGAGTTCAGCCTGGATCATACCTTTGAGCAGACGATGGCGAAGTTTAACAAATCCTAGAGGAGCATCATATGATGCAGACATACAAGAGATGTATTGAGGCTCCCGAAGCAGAAGAACAGCGTCTTAAACAAGGAAAGTCCGGGCATACTGAAGGTATATACAACCTTCAGGAGGCATATGATGGCGATAACCTATGTTTGTAGACACTGTCGAGCGTTTCAGGGCCGCATCGATTCCAATCATGTATCCGAAGCACGTCTTGGTTTTGATTCCTTGACCCCTGAGGAACGCAAGGATATAATAGCGTATGATTTTAACGGAGAAGTTATGGTTCGGGTAACCTGCGATCATTGCAGGGAAGCGCTCGAAGCCCATCCGGAGCTTAGTCTTTTGGCAAATCCCCTGCAATGAGAGTATAATGGGGTACACGATGCTTTTTCGTAGAAGACATACAGTGGCATAGTCTGCCGCTGCCCTAGCCTTGGCAGTTTTGCTCAAGGCTTCTTTTCGGTTATAATTTTTTGGCAAATGTTTAAAATTCCATGAGAAATAGATTCTAGGAAATTCATTTCTTTTGCATAAGAGAGGTGCCCCTTTTGTTACAAGCACTTATTGATGTATTTTCGAAGGATTCGGATTTCAAATCCATTACGGCCGGGGTTAATGCCGGTATGAGGGAGCAATTGATCTCCGGTCTTTCCGGGTCGTCCAGGCAAATCTTAATGGCTGCACTGCATCAAGACCAGCAGCGCCCGCTGCTCGTTGTGACTCATAATATGTTTTCAGCCCAGAAAATCGCGGATGATCTGCAGGAAGCGCTATCATCTGATCAAGTGCTGTTATACCCAGCGAATGAACTGGTAGCGGCTGAGTCGGCGGTATCAAGCCCCGAGACTCTGGCACAACGGATTGATGTACTCGTCCGCTGTGCCAGGGGCTTCCGGGGTATTGTCGTTGCGCCATTTTCCGGCGTGCGCCGGCTTCTTCCAGCACCGGAAGTGATGTCGGATGCCCGGATCGTGCTTCATGATGGCGGGACGCTTGTGCTGGATTCCTTCTTGAATCGGATGGTTGAGATGGGATATGAGCGGGTGGAACGGGTTGAGAGCCGCGGTGAGATGAGTGTCCGCGGCGGCATCATCGATTTCTATCCGATGACAACGACGATGGCCTACCGTATTGAGCTGTTTGATGAGGATATCGACTCGATTCGAACATTCGACCCCATCGATCAGCGCTCGATTGATAAGGTTCGGGAAGTAGTCATCACGCCGTGCAAGGAGATTATTGCGGATTCGGAGCGGCTCAGCCGTACGGCTGATACGGTGGTTCGTCTGCTGGAGGCGCAGCTCGAACGTATGAGTGACCGCCAAGCCAAGCTCCGTTTGCGGGATGAAATACACCGCGAAGTTGAAATGCTGCGCGAGCGGATTTATTTCCCTGAGCTCTATAAATATATTTCTTTGTTATATCCGGAGAAGACCAATCTGTATGATTACATGCCGAAGGATACCATTCTGATTATGGATGAACCGGCACGTCTGCTCGAAACAGCGAAGCAGCTGGAACGGGATGAGGCCGAATGGAATTTGCATCTGATGAAGAATGGCAAATCCCTTCCGGAGCTGCCGTTGTCGCTGGATACGGAGGAACTGATCTATCAGCATCCATATCAAAGCCTGCTGATCTCGATCTTCCTGCGTCAGGTGCCAAGAATGCAGCCGCAGAATATCATTAATGTCATCACGCGCGGCATGCAGGATTTCCATGGTCAGATGAACGTGCTTAAGGCGGAGATGGAGCGCTGGAAGAAATCTGGCGTTCAGGTCATGATGCTGGCGGGCGATGCGGAGCGGATGGACCGCATGCGGCGAGTGCTGCAGGACTATGGCATTGACGAGCCGGTGATGCTTGAAGGGCATCTGCAGAATGGCTTCGAGATGCCTTCTGTCCATGCCGCCATCATTACAGAGAGCGAAATGTTCTCCTCGAAGCAGCGCAAAACTCGCAAAAGCACGAAGAATATGGACAATGCCGAGCGTATCAAGAGTTACACAGAGCTCAAAGTCGGCGATTATGTGGTGCATCAAAACCACGGTATCGGGAAATATATGGGGATCGGGACGCTGGAGATCAACGGGATCCATAAGGATTACATGCATATTTTGTATGCTGGTGGCGATAAGCTGTCCGTTCCGATTGAACAGATCGATCTTATCCAGAAATATGTCGGTTCTGAAGATAAAGAGCCGAAGGTTTACAAGCTGGGCGGAAATGAATGGACCCGGGTCAAGAACAAGGTCCGTTCCTCCGTTCAGGATATTGCCGATGATCTGATTAAGCTGTACGCCGAGCGTCAGTCCGCTCCCGGATACGGATTTGAGAAAGATACGTCAGAGCAGCAGGAATTCGAGGACATGTTCCCTTATGACGAAACACCCGATCAACTCCGTGCCATTACCGAGATCAAAAAAGACATGGAGCAAAATCGACCGATGGATCGGCTGCTGTGCGGCGATGTTGGTTACGGAAAAACCGAAGTGGCGGTTCGTGCTGCATTCAAGTCGGCCATCGAAGGCAAGCAGGTTGCGGTACTTGTACCGACAACGATTTTGGCGCAGCAGCATTACGAGACGTTCCGGGAGCGTTTTGCCAATTATCCGATCAACATTCAGGTGCTGAGCCGTTTCCGCAGCCGTAAGGAACAGAATGAGACGATCAAAAAGGTGAAGCAGGGTTCCGTCGACATTCTGATCGGTACACACCGCTTGCTGTCTCAGGATATTGTGTTTAAAGATCTGGGACTGCTTATCGTGGATGAAGAACAGCGGTTTGGCGTTACGCATAAGGAGAAATTAAAGAAGCTGAAGACCAATGTCGACGTGTTGACGCTGACGGCAACGCCGATTCCCCGCACATTGCATATGTCGATGCTCGGCGTGCGGGATTTGTCGGTTATTGAGACACCGCCGGAGAATCGTTTTCCGGTGCAGACTTATGTCGTGGAGCACAGCCAGACCCTGGTTCGGGAAGCTATCGAGCGTGAGCTGGCCCGTGGCGGTCAGGTCTACTACCTCTACAATCGGGTTCAAGGCATTCAGGAGATGGCCGCTCAGATATCCATGCTTGTGCCGGAGGCCAGAGTGGGTGTCGGCCACGGTCAAATGTCGGAGACAGAGCTGGAGAAGACAATTCTCGACTTCTTGGATGGCGAATACGACGTATTGGTCAGTACGAGCATTATCGAGACGGGTGTCGACATTCCGAATGTAAACACATTGATCGTGCACGATGCGGACAAAATGGGTCTCTCCCAGCTGTACCAGCTGCGCGGACGTGTAGGGCGTTCCAATCGAATCGCTTACGCTTATTTCACATACCAGCGCGATAAAGTATTGACCGAAGTGGCGGAGAAGCGGCTGCAATCGATCAAAGAGTTCACGGAGCTTGGCTCCGGATTCAAGATCGCGATGCGGGACTTGTCGATTCGCGGTGCCGGCAATCTGCTTGGAGCGGAGCAGCATGGATTCATTGCTTCTGTCGGGTTCGATCTCTACTCGCAGATGCTGGCTGAGGAAATTCAGAAGCGCAAAGTCAGCATGCTGGGCGAGCCTGCGCTGCCGACAAAAGATTGGAATACATCCATCGATCTGGGCATTGACGCTTACCTGCCATCGGATTACATCTATGACAGCATTCAGAAAATCGAAATTTATAAAAAAGTGGCGGTCGTCTCGTCCATTGACGAATCGGCTGAGCTTGAAGATGAGCTGCTTGACCGCTTTGGCGAGCTGCCGCTGGCGGTAAGTAACCTGCTTGCTGTTTCCCGCTTGAAGGTATATGGTCGTACGTACGGGATCGACTCGATTATTCAGCGCGGGGACGATGTGCTGCTGCAGTTCTATGAAGGACAGGACAAGGCGGTTAATACAGCAGGTCTTGCGCAGATTGGAAATATGTTTGAAAGACGTGTACAATTTGAACAAGGACCTGCGATGGCTATTCGCATTAAAGGCAAGGGACTTTCCGATCAACAATTGTTAGAATTGCTGGAGCAATTCCTGGAGGCTGCACAAGGGCCATTCAACCTGAAGGGAGAACTACAAAATGCCGTTAAGAAATAAAAAGGCATGGAAGACATTCATTGTATCCATCACAGCCGTACTATCCATGTCGATGATCGCTGCATGCGGAAACGACAAAACCGAGGGTGCCAAAGAAGATAACAGTAAAGTCATTGTGAAATATAAAGGCGGAGAAATTACCGAGAAGGAATTCGATCTGGAGCAGCGCATGATCCAGTTCATGTCTCCGGAATACGCCCAATTTCTGCAGATGGATGAATTTAAAGAGTATTTGGCCAAGCAGGGCGTAGCGTATGAATACCTGTATGCCAAAGCTGACGATAAAGCAAAAGAAGCTGCCGAGAAGCAAGCCGATGATCTGCTCAAGCAGCAGAAGAACGGTATGGGCGAAGATCAGTTCAAAGCAGCTTTGGAAACGCAGAAATTGACCGAGCAGGACCTGAAGAACTACATGCTTCGTGTTCTGACTGTAATGGAGCACGAGAAGAATCAGGTCTCCGAAGAGGATATCAAGAAGGATTTCGATGCAAACAAGAAGGATTATACCAACATCAGCGTTCGCCATGTCCTGGTGAGCTTTAAAGATGCGGAAGGCAAGGACCGACCAGAGGGAGAAGCCCTTAAAATCGCCAAGGAAGTGGAAACCAAGCTGAACAAAGGTGAGGATTTTGCCGCAGTAGCGAAGGAATATTCCCAGGATCCGGCCTCCAAGGACAAGGGAGGTCTGATTGAGAACAAACCTGCGGGTTCTTGGGTGCCGCAATTCAAGGAAAAAGCTCTGACGCTTGAGCTGAACAAAATCAGCGCTCCTGTTGAGACGGATTACGGCTACCATGTCATGAAGGTGGAGAAGCGCGAGGAAGTTGCATATGACAAGCTTCCTGCCGATCAGAAGGAAGGCATTCTGAACGAGCTTGCTTCCGCGAAGATCGATAACTTCATGCAGAATGAGCTTAACGATCTGATTGAGAGCATGGATCTTCCGAAGAGCGAGAATACGGACAAGCCTGCTGAAGGCACAGGTGACGAGAAGAAGGACGGCACAACCGATAAACCGGCTGAGGGCGACCAGACGCCGGATGCTGGCAAGGAAGACACGGGCAAATAATTTGACGGACAAGCGTCCCGTTAATTATCTTGTGCTGCGCTGCCAATATTCAAGTATTGTAAGACAGCGAATGGCTCAAATGGCGGGATTTGTAATCCATAACGTGCGAAATCGCGCGTTATGGATTTTTTTCCCCAAGACCTGATGAATTTATTTTTGGATTTCGCAACCAACAGAGGGTAGATGATGTATAAGGAATTGGGAATGGATGAATACTATGGTCAGACATTAACTCTTATATACCTGGGGACATCCTCTTCCCGAATGGAACAGTAGTTGAAAAATCTTCTTAATGAAAGTGGGGCAACAAGTGACATGAAAGCTACTGGTATCGTCCGCCGTATTGATGACCTCGGGCGCGTGGTCATTCCGAAAGAAATTAGACGCACACTGCGGATTCGCGAAGGCGACCCGCTCGAAATTTTCGTTGACCGGGATGGAGAAGTCATTCTGAAGAAATATTCACCTATCGGTGAATTGGGCGATTTTGCGAAGGAATATGCGGAATCCCTTTATGAGAGCACAGGTCACATCACGATCATCTCTGACCGTGATACCTTCATCGCTGTAGCAGGCGGCTCCAAGAAGGAGTATTTGGACAAGCCGATTGGCAACCTTCTGGAGAACTGCATGGAGAATCGGAAGACGGTTCTGGAAAGCAACAGCGGTACTTATGAGATCAGCAAAGACAACCCGGAAGCCTTGTCCGCTTTTGTGGTTGCGCCTATCATAGCTGGAGGAGATCCGATTGGCAGCGTTGTGCTGATGAACAAGGATGAATCCGTGAACATGGGTGAAATGGAAGTGAAGATGTCTGAAACGGCCGCAGGCTTCCTCGGCAAGCAAATGGAACAGTAAGACGAGGATATGACGCCTTGGATGGAGACTCCCGCTGAATGTTGATCTTAGGATCAATCGACAGTTGGGAGTTTTTGTTGTCTGATATAGTTTTGTACCGCTCCCCTACCCTTGGTTATAATGGAGATACACATGACGGCATCCGTATTATGGTTGATTGGTGATCCGTAAAGATCATGTAGGGGATTGGAAGAAGGCTATGAAACCAGATCAAACAGGCGTAAGGCTCCTGCGGGGAGCGTTTATTCTCAGTGCGGCCGCGATTCTGTCCAAGCTGATTGGAACATTGCAAAAAATACCGCTACAAAATATGGGCGGAGATGCCGTATTCGGCATCTACAACACGGTTTATCCGTTTTATATGATGATGATTACCCTTGCGGCTGTCGGTTTCCCGGCTGCCGTCTCCAAATATGTGGCGGAGTATGAGGCGGTGGGACGAACCGAGGACAGCCACCGGCTGCTGAAGCTGTCTTCCATCACCTTGGTGCTGTTTGGTCTAATCCTGGGTTTCCTGATGTATGTTTGCGCTCCATGGATTGGCCTATGGATCGGAAGCAGCCAAGTGGTTCCTGCGCTTCGCGCAGGTGCATTGGCTTTGGCGTTCGTTCCTTGGATGGCGGTACTGCGCGGTTATTTTCAGGGTCTGCACAATATGGTGCCAACGGCGATTTCCCAGATTACGGAGCAGATTGTCCGTGTAGGGGTTATGATTGCGCTGCTGCTCTACATGATTCGTGCCGGAGCCCGTGCAGATATGATTGCGGCCGGGGCGCTCCTGGGGTCTGCCGCCGGCGGTGCAGCCGGGCTCTTGGTGATGGGGCTGTACTGGCGGAAGCACATCAAGGGGTATCGAGGCAAGGTACATGGAGGAGAAGGAAGTTCAACATTCGGCATACCGGATATGAACGATTCGGGGCAGCATGCCGATGTAACTAAAGAGGGAGCGGGTGTTCTAATTCGCCACCTGCTAGCCTACGGCATCCCGGTTTGCCTCAGTCTGCTTGCGGTTCCTTTGATTGGACTGGTGGACACTTTCACAGTGCCACGGCTGTTGAAATCCAGCGGGCTTGGCGAAGCGCTGACGATGGCGGAGTTCGGGATCTATAACAGGGGTCTGCCACTGGTCCAGCTGGTTACGATGCTGGCTGCCTCCTTGTCAGTTCTGTTTATTCCTGCACTGGCGGAAGCCAAGTTCAGAGGAGAGTCAGACCGTGTTGCAGGGCAAACCCGTATGGCCCTTCGCTGGTTCTGGCTGATCGGGATGACGGCCTCCGTAGGACTGGCCGTGCTTGCTGAGCCGATTAACATCATGCTGTACGAAGATGCAGCCGGTACGGGGACGATGCAGGTGATTGCCTTCACGGCGGCCGGAGGGACGCTGAGCACGATTACAGCCGCGCTGCTTCAGGGCATCGGCGTCGTGAAGGCGCCAGCGCTCCATCTGCTGGCGGCGGCTGGACTGAAGCTGCTGCTCAACCTGCTGCTGGTGCCGCAGCTGGGCATTACCGGCGCAGCCATCGCTGGCGTGGCTGCGCACCTGACCGCCGCAGCGCTCAATCTCGCGCTGCTCTCACGCAGTGCCGGCGCACGGCTTGACGCCGGCGGGCTGCTCGCGAGGACGCTGCCCGTCCTCGCAGCGGTGGCGCTGGCCGCCTGGGGCGCAGGCGAAGCGGCCAGCGGCATCTTGGCGGCGGCCGGCTTCGCCCCAGGCCGCCTTACCTCCGCGGCCCGGAGCCTGAGCGGCGTCGCGGCCGGTGGCGGCGCCTTCCTCATCGGCGCCGCGCTCACGAAGCTCCTCACGGAGGAGGAGCTTCGGATGCTGCCGAAGGTCGGAAGACCGCTGGCAGCCTTCTTGCGGGCCTTGCGTGTGCTGCGCTAAAGCACGGCAAACGTGAGATGTTTGATCTTCTGTGATATAGTAGTGTACGATAACGACGTCTACAAGGCGGACGAAGAGCGAAAGGAAGTATCGTATGAGTGCATCCATTACGGTGGTCGGCCTGGGTTCTGGCAATCCTGATCGATTGACTATAGGCATCATAAAAACCATGCAGCGGGCATCGAAGGTGTATGTGCGCACATTATCTCATCCCGTAATCGCTGCGTTAAATGAATTCCAGGTCAATCCGGAATCGTTTGACCATGTGTATGAAGCACATGACACCTTTCCTGAGGTGTACGAATCCATTGCATCCGCTCTGATCAACCTGGCCAGAGCTGCTGAGGATAATCGTGAGATTGTCTACGCGGTGCCGGGACATCCCATGGTAGCGGAAGCCACGGTTCGGTTGTTGCGGGAGCGCTGCCCGGGAGAGAATGTGACCCTGACGGTGCTCGGCGGTGAGAGCTTTCTGGACGAGGCCTTCGTTCGCCTTGGTTTCGATCCCATTGAGGGCTTCCAGCTTCTCGATGCAGCTGAGCTTCAAGCAAGCGTCCTTCAGCCGCAGCTGCATACCCTGATCGGCCAGGTGTATGACATGTTTACCGCTTCGGAAGTCAAGCTGGCGCTGATGGAACTGTATCCGGACGATTACCCGGTTATCGTGGGCCATGCACTGGGCGTTGAAGGCGAGGAAGCGATTCAGCGTGTGCCGCTCTACGAACTGGATCGTATCGAAGGTTACGGGAACCTGTCGCTGGTCTATGTGCCTCGAAGTGATGACAGCCAGCTCCGGCAGAGGACGTTTGCCAGACTTCATGAAATTGTCGGCATTCTGCGCAGTCCTGAAGGCTGCCCATGGGACCGTGAGCAGACCCATGAGTCCATCCGCAAAAATCTGATCGAGGAAACCTACGAGGTGCTTGAGACGATTGATGAGGATGACCCTGAGCATATGCAGGAGGAGCTTGGTGATCTCTTGCTGCAGATTATGCTGCATTCACAGATGGAGGAGGAGCTCGGTACCTTTACGGTGTACGATGTCATTCAAGCCCTGAATGACAAGCTGATCTTCCGTCATCCGCATGTCTTTGGCAAGAGCAGCGCCAAAGACGCGGAATCGGCCTTGCAGAACTGGGAGCAGATGAAAGCCGAGGAGAAGCGCCTTAAAGGCCTCTCCCCGGAGAAAGCCTCTGTACTGGACGGCATACCGCGGGATCTTCCCGCATTGATGAAAGCGTACAAGCTTCAGAAGAAGGCATCCAAGGTCGGCTTTGATTGGGATAACATCGAAGGTGTGTTCCAGAAGATTGAGGAGGAGCTTGGTGAACTGCGGCAGGCTGTGGCCGAAGGTCAGTCAGCCGAGGATACGGCACTTGAGCTGGGCGATCTGCTGTTCGCGGTCTCCAATGCAGCAAGATTCATCGGAGCAGACCCGGAAGAGTCTCTTTCGAGAACGAATCGGAAATTTGTCAGTCGCTTCAGCTACATAGAGGAGCAACTTGCTTTGCAGGGAAAATCCGTTGAGGGAAGTACTTTGGACGAGATGGAAGCCCTATGGCAGGCTGCCAAATCGGGATCGTCACACAGCGGCGGGATCCACGGGTGAAAAAAGGCAACTTTTCACGAAAAAATAAAAAAATAGGGATTTGCGGCAGGAATTCCGCAAGGCATCCAGAATAATCATTTATGGTGAAATCTTGCAGTGTGCAAGGCGGTTTAACCGAATAACCGTAAATCTTATATTTTTCTGATAATTGGGAGGATTTAACTCATGAACAAAACAGATCTGATCAACAACATTTCCGGTAAAAGTGGATTGACAAAAAAAGACGTTGAGAACGTCTTGAATGGCTTCCTTGGCGAAATCACGGATGCTTTGGCTAATGGTGATAAAGTTCAATTGATCGGCTTCGGTACTTTCGAAACTCGCAAACGCGCTGGACGCACAGGCCGTAACCCGCAAACAGGCAACACCATCGAAATTCCAGAATCGAACGTTCCTGCATTCAAAGCAGGCAACAAACTTAAAGAAGCTGTAAAATAATGCGAGTCGATAAATTCCTGAAAGTATCGAGGTTAATTAAGCGGCGTACCGTAGCGAAAGATGTATCGGATCAAGGCCGGGTGCTGATCAACGGCCGTGAGGCGAAGCCGAGCAGCACGGTTAAATTGGGCGATGAGATCACCGTCCAGTTTGGCCAGAAGCTCGTGACCGTCCGGGTCGAGCGTCTTACCGAGACAACCCGTAAAGATGAGGCAACCAGCCTCTATACCTTGGTCAAGGAAGAACCGATCGTTAAAGATCACGGTCTGGACTGGTAAGCAGCCTAAACCGTTACAAGAAGCGTCCTTCTCACATGGGGTGAGGGGGACGCTTCTGTTTTTTATGCCATGATCTTCACTGAAGTGCGCTTCCGGGTTCTAAAGACAGGCACCTTTCCATAAGCTATTGTTAAAAGGAGGGGTACATGCCATGATCGACCAAGGGAAGGGCAAGTTTCATGACCTGAGGATGCAGAACCGGAAGCTGCTGGACATAACGGGTGTCCAAAATGTGGAGAGTTTTGACAGTGAAGAATTTCTGCTTCAGACCGAGCTGGGGCATCTCACCATTCGGGGGCAAAATTTACATATTAAAAATCTCAGCCTGGAAGAGGGGCTTTTGTCGATTGAAGGTCAGGTGCATTCACTTATTTACCTGAATCCCGGTTCTCAGGCCAAGAATAAGAGCCTGCTCGGCAAGCTGTTTAAATGAACCCAAGCGTACAATGGATCACGCTGCTCTGGATGCTCTTCTCCGGAGCAGCGATGGGAGTCGCCTTCGACAGCTACCGGGTGCTGGCCGGGCAGCTCCATTTCCCAAAATGGTCCAAGCATACCCTGGACTTCCTTTACTGGATTGCGGCAGCGTTCTTCATTTTTCGCATGTTGTACTTCACCAATAACGGCCAACTGCGTTTTTACGTGTTTGTAGGGCTATTTATAGGGGTTTGGATCTATTTTTTATTATGGAGTGTCATAACCCAGCGTTTTGTGGTAATGTTAATTCAAGTGACAAAAAGCATATTGTCCTTTTTGTACAAGTTGTTCCGCATGTTGCTTTGGAATCCGATTAAAGGAATCCTGATGTTATGCTTAGGGTTGTTAAGGTTTCTATGGAAGTTTCTCCTGTCGCTGTTGCGTTTGGTACTTAAATGCCTCATGCCTTTTTGGCGACTCTTGAAATGGATGCTGAGACCGATCACATCCAGAGTCAGGTTACCTGCATGGAGCAAGCAATTAGCGGACAAGGTTATTAAGGCGTGGAAGCGCTGGTTTTAGGAGGTATGGTCATGGGAAGATTTGCTGATCCGTCGAAGCAGGCTCCCCAACAAACCAAGACGAAGAACAAAGGCGCCCGCCGGCGTAAAAGAATGTTTGTGGCGATGATGGCGCTGTTTTTGATCTGGGCAGGTTCAACGCTCTGGTCCCAGAATGACCGCATCCGTAATCAGAACGAAGCGCTAGCTCAGAAGCAAGGGGATTATAAGTCCGTTGAACAATCGCTAAACCAGATTCATCATGAAGTGGAGCGATTGAAGGACCCTGAATATATCGGGCAGATTGCCCGTAAGAAATTTGGTTTATATCTGCCAAATGAAACACCGATCATTCAGCCCCAAAATTCGGGCGAAAAGCCGTAATTAGGCATGACAGACGTCTGTTGACCTTGTTTAGGTCATTATCGTATAATCAAATCACCGCAGCGCGATTTTTAAATCCGACTGTATATTTTTAAGGGAGGATCATTTTATTCTATGGCAATTGAAGTGGGCACCAAGTTAGAGGGCAAGGTGACAGGCATAACGCATTTTGGAGCATTTGTGGATCTGTCAGGAGGTGTCACGGGTCTCGTTCACATCTCGGAGATCGCCGACAACTACGTTAAGGATGTCAACGATCATTTGAAGATCAACGATGTCGTTACCGTGAAGGTGATTAATGTCGACAAGGACGGCAAGATCGGTCTATCGATCAAGCAGGCCGTCGACAAGCCGGCTTCCGAAAGTCGTCCACCCCGCGCACCGAGACCGGAACGCAGTGGAGGCGGCGGCGGCGGAGAACGATTCGGAGGTGGCGGTGGTGGAGGATTCAACCGTGAACGCGGTGGACGCCCGTTTAAGCCTGCGGCCAACAAGCCTTCATTCGAGGATAAAATGTCACGCTTCCTAAAAGACAGTGAAGAACGAATCTCTTCGCTTAAGAAGAATACGGAAGGTAAACGCGGCGGACGCGGAGCCAAACGTATGTAATTCGATAAAATATAAACTGACCGCAGAGGGAAATCGCCTTCTGCGGTTTTTTTGTCGTTGTATCCAAGGGTACGACAGGTTCCTACGCAATTTACGGCGCTCCCGTGGAAATGCGCGCGGGATGTCCGCCTCAATTCGGGAAATGATCTGCCTGGATGTTTCAAGCTTGATCGGTGGAAACACCGCTGGGCGCGTAGGATGAACGCTCTTTTCCCGAACGTTCGCAAGGCACGGCGATTTTGTCGGAAATTTCTTTGGGGCTTGTCCGGTGTTCTGACAAACTTTCCTGAATGGGGGTTTTATAATGGGACCAACAAATTCGTGAAGAATGGGGTGCCAGCGTAATGGACAAAAGAAATCTGGTGATGTTTCCGGGTACTGAGGCAGTTAAAGGGGGAGCGGGTTCTATTCGTGCCCGTGTAACAGAACGTTTAGGGCAGCTGTCTTTCCTGCAGCGTCCCATCCACTTCCTGGCCGCAAAGAAGTGGATGATCTTGCTAACCTTCATGGGTTTCCTGCTTGGACGAGCGATGATTCTGGGAGAGCTGTCTCCGTTTGCAGTTGCTTATTTTGCAGTCATTGCCTTTATGCGCCGCGATTATCTTCTCCCGGTAGGCGTGGCTATCGTGGCAGGAAGTTTATTTGCGTCCTTTCCGGTGGCTTGGATGGTGCCGGCAGAGATCTTGATCTTTTATTTTATGATGCGGGGATTGGAGACCTATGAACGGGCGGAACTGTCTTATGCACCGCTGATGGTGTTTGTCTCCACTTTCTTTGTGAACCTTTTCAGTGTCCTCATCGGGCCGAGCATTACCTGGTACTCCATGATGATGCTTACCCTGAACGCCGTGCTCAGTTTTGTTCTGACGCTGGTATTTATCCAGGCCATCCCGGTGCTGACGCTTCGTAAAAAATCGTATGTCCTCCGAAACGAGGAAATTCTATGTATTATCATTCTGCTGGCGTCGGTCATGACAGGGGCCGTCGGCTGGACAGTCCAATCCCTGTCGGTGGAGCATGTATTATCCCGGTATCTGATTTTGCTGTTTGCTCTAGTGGGGGGAGCTCCGCTGGGTGCCTCCGTGGGCGTAGTGACGGGATTAATCCTCAGTCTTGCCAATATATCGGCATTCTCCCAAATGAGCCTGCTCGCATTTTCCGGGATGCTCGCCGGGATGCTGAAGGAAGGAAAGAAAGGCGGTGTTTCGCTGGGAATGCTTCTGGGAGCTACCATTCTCTCCATTTATTTCAGCAATCCTGGTGAAGTGATGATATCGACATGGGAAACCTGTGCTGCCATTGTGTTATTCCTGATCACGCCGAAGAGTGTGATGCAGGCCATTGGCAAATACGTGCCGGGTACGCAGGACCATACTCGTTCTCAGCACGAATATGCGAAGCGGGTTCGAGATCTTACGGCGGATCGCGTGACGCAGTTCTCCAAGGTGTTCCGCCAGCTCTCGCAAAGTTTTGGACAAACCTCAGGGGTCATGCAGCCTCCAGGCAGACAAACGGAGGAGATGAACCATTTCATGAATGCCGTGGCTGAAGGCAGCTGTGCCACATGCTATAAACGGAATCAGTGCTGGGATATGAAGTTTTACCAGACTTATAAATATATGACCGATATGATGACCTCAATTGAGGAGAATCCGGAGTTGGAAGCCAAGGATCTGCCGCCGGAATGGAGCCGGATCTGCGCCAAGAAGGAGGAAGTGCTTGGCATACTGAAGCAGCAGTATCATCTCTACCAACATGATATGCAGTGGAAACGCCAAATATACGATAGCCGTCATCTGGTAGCGGAACAATTATCCGGGGTTTCGCAGGTGATGGAGGATTTGGCCCGGGAGATCAAGCGGGAGAGCCAAACGATGCACATACAGGAGGAGCAGATCAGAGAAGCGTTGCAGCAGCTCGGGTTATCGATTCAAGGCATCGACATCATCAGTTTGGATTCCGGCCAGGTTGAGATTGAGATTATTCATGCATATACCCGAGGGTATGACGAATGCAGGAAGATTATTGGACCTCTGCTGTCTGACATTATCGGGGAGCACATCGCTGTGATGGAAGAGACCTTGACCCATCCGAGGGATGGTTTGGCGACTGTGCGTTTTGGTTCAGCCAAGACGTTTGAAATTATGACGGGGGTAGCGGCGGCAGCCAAGGGAGGAGATATTTTATCGGGTGATAGCTTCAGTACGGTCGAGTTGGGCAACGGTACGTTTGCGGTAGCGCTTAGCGATGGGATGGGTAACGGGGAAAGGGCGCGGCTCGAGAGCAGCTCGGCACTCAATATATTGGAGCAGCTGCTTCAATCGGGGATGGATGAGAAACTTGCGATTAAATCGGTTAACTCGATTCTGATGCTGCGCTCGCCGGACGAAATTTATGCCACGGTTGATATGGCTCTAATCGATCAATATACCGCTCAGACCACTTTTATGAAGATCGGCTCAACCCCAAGCTTTATTAAACGGGGCAACGATGTCATACCGGTATCGGCCAGCAATCTTCCGATTGGCATCATTCAGGATATCGAGGTGGATCTGGTATCATTACAGCTTCAGGCAGGCGATGTTCTGATTATGATGACGGATGGAATCTATGATGCTCCTGGTTACGCCGTTAACAAGGAGCTGTGGATGAAGCGCTTGATTCAGGAAGTGAGCAGCGAAGACCCGCAGGAAATTGCCGATTGTTTGTTAGAGAAAGTCATTCGTTATCAACAGAACCAGATTCATGATGATATGACGGTGGTGGTCGGACGCGTCGATCATTTTCATCCCGAGTGGTCCAATGTGCATGTGCCGGGATTTGCTCGAATGGAACGGCCCCGAACGGTTAGCTGACGGATTCAGGTAAAACATGTGATTACCCGGGAAATGGAGGAACCTAAGAAGACCTGAATCTTTTTCCGCCTATTCTTCCTATTGGTCTGTTTGAACTCTCTTGAATGTGGAAATGATAGAGATAGAAGTCAAATCGATAGGAATGGATGAGACGGAGGCGATTATTTAATTATGAAACAAATTCTACTGATTACAGATGGATGCTCAAATGTAGGGGCCAGTCCGGTACTGGCCGCAGCCCATGCGCTGCAGGACGGAATTGTCGTAAACGTGGTGGGGGTTCTTGATTACGGGACGATCGGTGAGCTTGGGGGACTGGAGATTAAGGAGATTGCCAAAGCGGGAGGAGGCATTCACCGGATCGTAGGCACACCGCAGCTGGCACAGACGATGCAGATGATGACTCGGAAAACGGTGGTTCAGACGATCCAACAAGCGGTAAATAAAGAGATACAGCATATTTTAGGGAGCGGGTCATTGGAGGAGCTTCCGCCAGACAAGCGTTCACAAGTCGTTGAAGTGGTGGATGAGCTGGCTGAGACGTCATCCCTTCAAGTAGCGCTGTTAATTGATGCAAGTGCCAGCATGAAGCCTAAACTGGCTGCTGTTGAAGAGGCAATACGTGACTTGATGCTGAGCCTGAAAGCGCGCTTAGGCTCAAGCAAGCTGTCCGTATTCCATTTTCCGGGCAAGCATAGCGGCGAAGATGTGGTCATGGACGTGGATTGGACCTCGGATCTGGATGGTGCGAGGGGGATGTTCAGCCGACTTCAGATGAAAGGGGCTACGCCGACAGGACCTGCCCTGTTAAAGGTGATTGAATTTTACCGATATGGTACACTAGAAGGTAATCAATCATGGCAGGGTGATTCCAGCCAAGAGGAAGGGATGCTCGGTGACTACGTTGTCTAACCCGGGTTACCCGCCAGGAACCGTAATTACCGGTAAATGGCGGAACAGCCGGTACATCGTGGAACGTATGCTCGGCAAAGGGGCTAACGGCAAGGTGTATCTGGTCCATCGGGCAGGAGTACGCGGGCGTTATGCTCTGAAAGTAGGTCATGACGCTCTGGATCTTCAATCCGAAATTAATGTGCTGAATGCGTTGAAAGAACAGATGCCGGACCCGTATCTTGTGGAGGCGGACGATCATCATGATGGCAGCCATGAGGTGTCCTTCTATGTCATGCGTTACATTGAGGGGAGCCCGCTGCATCGGTTTATTCGCAAACGCGGCACCGAGTGGGTAAGTCTGATTGGATTGAAGCTGCTTGAGAAGTTGTCTGTTCTGCATGCATCAGGCTATGCATTCGGGGATTTGAAGCCGGATAATGTAATGGTCTCGGCATACGGAAGAGTGGAGCTGATCGATTACGGAGGCGTCAGCTCCTTTGGGCGCAGCGTAAAACAGTTTACAGAATGGTATGATCGGGGATACTGGAATGCCGGAAGCCGAACCGGCGACGTATCCTATGATTTGTTCTCGTTTGCCGTGATGTGTATCGGCCTGCTGGATGAGAAATCCTTAAGGGAGGCATCTTGCCAGCTTCCCCAGACCCGCAGTGTTGCAGATCTGCAGCTGATACTGCGAAGAAACCCTGTGTTCAAGCCATACGCTGTCTGGCTGAATAAGGCGTTATGCGGAAATTTCGCGGATTCACGGGAAGCGTTGAACGAGTGGAAGAAACGGATGTATGAAGGCACAGCCAAGAGCGCGCGTCCTATTCCGGGGCGTACGCCTCGGTGGCTGAGGAACGCATTTGCCTTATCGTTAGTCATTATGGCCTGTGCCGTTTATTTCTTCTTCCGCTCATGAAGCAACGTCTTGTCACTGGGAGTTATAAAGGGGATCTGCAAGTGAAACAGGATTATTTACGGACATTTGTTCATAACGTGGAGCGAACCGCCGCAGAGTTTGAGCTGTGGTCGGAGGGTGATGGTATCGTGGTCGCTGTTTCCGGCGGCCCCGATTCCGTTGCGCTTCTGCACGTGCTGCACGAAATTTCGCTGAACCATACGCCGCTTAGGCTGATCTGCGCCCATGTGCATCATGGCTTTCGAACTGAATCGGATCAAGAGGCAGAGATGGTGCGTGAGTTGGCGGAGCGGCTGGGGCTCCCCTTAGAGACAGCGTTCATTGATATTCCTGCTTATATGGAAGAGAGCGGCAAGGGAGGACAGGAGGCAGCTAGAGAGAAGCGCTATGAATTTCTGCTGCAAACTGCACAGAAATACAATGCACGCTCAGTGGCTCTTGCTCATCATGCCGACGATCAGGCCGAGACGGTATTGATGAGGCTTCTGCGGGGAAGCGGTCTTCCCGGGCTTGCCGGAATTAAATTTAAGCGCACGGAAAAAAAAGTGGAACTTATCCGTCCGTTCCTTCGTATGTACAAAGCGGATATCGTGGAGCTGTGCCGGGTGTGCGGTTTCCAGTATGCGGTAGATAACAGCAATCTGCAGACGAAGTACCGCCGCAACGCGATTCGTCTGGAAGTATTGCCTTTCCTGGAACAATACAATGGGCAGTTCTCCTCCTCACTCAATCAGCTGGCCGAAATTGTCCAGCAGGAGGATGATTTTGTGGAGCGTGAAGCTGCGAAGCAATTTCGGAGAATGGTGCAGGAGAACGATGGGAGGCTCGCTTTCGACGCGCCTTCCTTTTTGGGCTTACATGTCGCTTTACAACGGCGTTTGATTAAACTAATATTAAATTACCTGCCCTCAGATCAGGAAAACACCGATTTTGTCAAGATTGAATCGGTTCGCCAAGGGATTCTTAACGATCAACGAAGCAATTGGCGTCTGGATCTGGGCGACGGCATTACCTGTGTTCGCGAGTATGGCCAAGTCCAGTTCTGGCCTAAGCCTCCGGAAGAACAGGGACAGTACATATACATTCTTGATTCTCCTGATGTTTCAGAGCTGTATGTTAAGGAAATCGGAAAAATGCTGAAATTGTCGTTAAAGACAGGAAGCGAAAGCCGGAGCGGCTCCAGACCATCGCCCTTTGTGGCGGATTTTGATGCGGATGGGCTGCAGTTTCCTTTAACCGTACGTAACAGACAGCCGGGAGACAAGATGAAGATCATGGGATTAAACGGAAGCAAAAAGGTGAAAGATATTCTCATTGATGAGAAAATTCCACCGTCTGTCCGTTCCCGGATTCCTATTCTTTGTGACAGTTCCGGCAGCATCGTGTGGATTCCAGGTGTACGACGTTCCGTTCATGCCGCTTGCGGGCGGCACACATCACGAATTCTCCGGATGGAGCTATCGGATGCTTAAGGCAAGTGTTAAACGAAGAATGGCCCGTTTCACGCTTTCATAGTATAAACGTAGGAGGTCCACTTAAGTTGCAGAATGACATTCAGGAAATACTCATCAGTGAAGAAGAGATTCACGCAAAAATTAAGGAACTCGGTTCCAAGCTAAGCGCCGAATATGCGGGACGCAATCCACTAGTAATTTGCGTTCTTAAAGGTGCGTTTATTTTTATGGCCGACTTGGTTAAATCCATATCAGTACCTCTGGAGCTGGATTTCATGGCTGTTTCCAGCTATGGGGCATCTACGAAATCCTCTGGCGTGGTCAAAATCATTAAAGATTTGGACGCGTCCGTTGAAGGAAGAGATGTTCTGATTGTGGAGGATATTATCGACAGCGGCCTTACGCTAAGTCATTTGATTGAGCTGCTTAAGAGCCGTAAGGCAAATTCGGTGTGCGTAGTTACCCTGTTTGACAAACCGGCACGCCGTACGGTGGATTTGCAGGCTGATTATACCGGGTTTGTACTGCCCGACGCTTTTGTTGTCGGATATGGACTCGATTATGCCGAGCATTACCGGAACCTCCCCTACATCGGGATTTTGAAGCCGGAAATCTACAGCAGTTAAACCGCGCCAATGGGCTGCTGCCACAGATTAGGGCCCTTTGTTGAGATGGCCAGACAGGCTGTGGTAAAATATCTTATGTGTCTTGAGAGGAGGTAGGGGATGAGTCGGTTCATCCGGAATTCTGGTTTTTATTTGATTCTATTTTTGGTCGTGGTGGGCATAGTTCAATTTGTCACCAATGGCGGCGAGCAAGCCGATGCCCCTAGTTATAACGAGCTGCGGCAGGAAGTCAAAGCTAACAACATAGAGGAAATGACGGTGCAATTTGACGGTTACGCTTATCTGGTGACCGGTAAGTATAGGGAGATTACCGAAGAGAAAAAATCGGAGAATTTCTCAACCTATATTCCTGCTACGGATGCAGCTATGCAAGAGCTGACTGCAGCCAGTGACAGCAACAAAGTCAAACTGACCGTGGTGCCAATGGAAGGCCAAAGCATTTGGCTGACATTACTTTCATCCTTTATTCCGCTCATCATTATGTTTGTTCTGTTCTTCTTCCTGTTTAATCAGGCTCAGGGCGGCGGCGGCAAAGTGATGAACTTTGGTAAGAGCAAAGCCCGCTTATATAATGAAGAGAAGAAACGGATTACATTTGAAGATGTAGCCGGAGCAGATGAAGAGAAGCAGGAACTTATTGAGGTTGTTGACTTCTTGAAAGATCCGCGCAAGTTTAACACGGTAGGCGCTCGTATTCCGAAGGGTGTTCTCCTTGTCGGTCCTCCGGGAACCGGTAAGACACTCCTGGCACGTGCTGTTGCCGGTGAAGCGGGAGTGCCATTCTTCAGCATTTCCGGTTCCGATTTTGTTGAGATGTTTGTCGGTGTTGGCGCATCTCGGGTGCGCGACTTGTTCGAGAATGCGAAGAAGAATGCTCCATGTATTATCTTTATTGATGAGATTGATGCTGTAGGTCGTCAGCGCGGTGCCGGTCTTGGTGGCGGACATGACGAGCGTGAGCAAACACTCAACCAATTGCTGGTCGAGATGGATGGTTTCGGAGCAAACGAAGGCATTATCATCGTTGCTGCAACGAACCGACCGGATATTTTGGACCCGGCGCTTCTTCGTCCGGGACGTTTTGACCGTCAGATTACAGTAGATCGTCCAGATGTGAAGGGCCGTGAAGCTGTGCTGAAAGTCCATGCACGCAACAAGCCGTTGACGAAGGATGTTAAATTGGACATCATCGCTAAACGTACGACAGGATTTACGGGTGCCGATCTGGAGAATCTCCTCAATGAGGCAGCCTTGCTTGCGGCACGCCGCAATCGTAAGGATATCTCCATGCGAGAAGTGGATGAAGCGATCGACCGTGTGATCGTGGGTACGGAGAAGCGCAGCCGCGTGATCAGTGACCGCGAGAAACGTATCGTAGCTTATCACGAGGCGGGTCACACCATTGTAGGTTACTTCCTCGAGCATGCGGATACCGTTCATAAGGTAACGATTATCCCTCGTGGTCGTGCTGGTGGATACGTCATTATGATGCCGAAGGAAGATCGGATGCTCGTGACGAAACAGGAATTGCTTGATCGTGTATCCGGTTTGCTTGGTGGTCGTGTAGCCGAGGAGTTGTTCATTGGCGAAATCGGTACCGGAGCATACAGTGACTTCCAGCAGGCAACCGGCATTATCCGCAGCATGGTTGTGGAGTACGGTATGAGTGAGAAGCTTGGACCGATGCAGTTCGGTACATCCCAAGGACAGGTGTTCCTGGGACGCGATATCGGACACGAGCAGAACTATAGTGATCAAATCGCTTATGAGATCGATCAAGAAATGCAGCGGTTCATCAACGATTGTTACGAGAAGTCTAAAGAGATTCTGACCAAGCATTCCAAAGAAGTTCACCTGATTGCGAATACGCTTCTTGAGATGGAAACACTGGAGCTTGAGCAAATCAAGAATCTCATTGAGACTGGATCAGCTGAAGGCAATGGCAATGGAGAAGGTGAAGGTTCTTCCGAGAGCGGCGAACCGATCATCGACAACATTGGTGACGTGAAAGTTCGCATCCAAGGGAAAGAAGACGGAGATCAGCCGATTTCCACGGAAGAAATTCCGAACAACCCGATGGATTCGAATGATCAACAGCCGGAGCCTAAAGATTCGGACCGTAAGGATCCTCCAGATGGATCGGACAACGGAAACAGCAGGTTAACGTAATATTCGCTGATAAAACATCGAATACCGAATAAAATCGAAGAACCGGAGAACGATAATTCGTTTTCCGGTTCTTTTTGTGCTTTCTATCACATTGACAGGGCACAGAACGAACGTGTACATTAGTTGTTAAATAAGGATGCGCATCCTTTCACAAAGGTATAAACCATCCTGGAAGTCACATGGTCATCAAGCGGTTTACAGCCGGACTACATAAAGGGAGAGGGTCGATCATGGAAGCTTTGGCACTGGAGCGTAAGGCAGAGCAAAACCGTGAACTGCGTGAGCGGTTAATGCAATTGAAGAAGGAACGTAACGCAATTATTTTGGCTCATTATTATCAACGGGATGAAATACAGGAGGTCGCTGATTTCCGCGGGGATTCCTTCTTGCTTGCGCAGAAAGCAGCACAAACCGATGCTGAGGTTATCGTATTCTGCGGTGTGCACTTTATGGGTGAGAGCGCTAAAATCCTGGCACCGGGCAAAACCGTTCTTATTCCTGATGAGCGTGCCGGTTGTCCGATGGCGGATATGGTGAACGTTGACGGCTTGCGGAAGTTGAAAGCGCAGCACCCGAATGCAAAAGTGGTAACTTACATCAATTCATCAGCTGAGATCAAAGCAGAAACAGATATCTGCTGTACTTCATCCAATGCGGTAAAGGTGATTCAATCCGTCGATTCAGATGAAATTATATGGGTGCCTGATAAAAATTTAGGGCACTACGTCCAGCAGCATACCGACAAGAAGCTGATCATCTGGGAAGGGTACTGCAACACGCATGATATGCTGACCGTTAAGGATGTTGTCGAGATGAGAGCCAAGCATCCTGGTGCCGAGTTTGTGGTGCATCCGGAATGCCGTCCGGAGGTCGTTGCGATGGGTGATTTTGTAGGCAGCACAACTGCGATTCTGGAATATTGCAAAAATTCGTCTGCCAAGGAGTTTATTGTAGGTACAGAGGATGGCACAGGATATCAGCTTCGATTGGATAGCCCGGATAAATCGTTCCATTTTGCCACGAAATTCCTGGTTTGTCCCAATATGAAAGTGAATAATCTCAAAAAGCTGGTCAAAGCACTGGAAACGATGAAGCCGCAAATTTATGTGCCTCCGGTCGTTGCAGAGAAAGCCAGAACTTCATTAGAGCGCATGTTACAGGTTAAGTAGCATGCGCTACTCTTTCGTGAAAAGACAGGTGAGGCATCGTGATACCGCAGTATTTGATTGATTTTGAACTGAACGATCTGCCGGTCGTCCAGACGGATGTCATTGTCATCGGTTCAGGCATTGCGGGTTTATATACGGCCATTATGGCAAGTGCCACTCAAAAGGTGCTGCTGATTACAAAGAAATCGCTGCTCGAGAGCAACACTCGTTATGCTCAAGGCGGCATTGCTGCCGTAACAGCTGAAGATGACTCTCCGGTCTACCATCGCCAGGATACCCTGATGGCAGGGGCGGGACTATGCTCATCTACTGCGGTGGATGTCCTCGTAAATGAGGGACCGGTTGGGGTTCAGGAGCTGATTCGTCTTGGGACGATGTTTGATGTCGAGAATGGCGAGCTTGCGCTAACCAAGGAAGGTGCGCACAGTCACCGTCGTATTCTTCATGCTAATGGGGACGCTACCGGATATGAAATTGTGCGTGCCCTTTCCATTCAGGTTGAAATGCTTCACAATATAGAAGTATGGGACGATCATTTTGTCATTGATCTGGTCACGGAGCAAGGGGAATGTCACGGTGCATTGGTACAGATGCCGGATGGCAGGCGGGTTTTTGTACGTGGGCGGGCGACCATTATGTGCTCAGGAGGCGCCGGCCAGCTGTACAGGTATACAACCAACCCGGAGGTTGCGACAGCCGACGGTGTTGCTATGGCTTACCGGGCAGGTGCGGACATCAGGGATATGGAATTCATTCAGTTCCATCCCACGGCACTTAGCTATCCGGGTGCACCACGGTTTCTGATCTCCGAGGCGGTTCGTGGCGAGGGCGCTGTTCTTCGTAATATCAAAGGGGAACGGTTCATGCCAAAGTACCATGACTTGCTGGAGCTGGCCCCCCGGGATATTGTTGCCCGGGCCATTGTCAGCGAGATGGAAGCGACGCGGTCTACCTTTGTGTATCTGGACATTACCCATGAGTCACCAGAGATGGTCAAACATCGGTTCCCGACGATTTATGAAACATGCATGCAGTATGGACTTGATTTATCGTCAGATTGGATTCCGGTCTCCCCGGCTGCGCATTATATGATGGGGGGCATCAAGACCAATTTGCACGGAGAGAGCAGCGTGAAGCGCTTGTTCGCTTGCGGGGAGGTTTCGTCTACTGGCGTTCATGGAGCGAACCGGTTGGCAAGCAACTCGCTTTCGGAAGCGGTTGTATACGGCAGTCGCATTGTGGAACGTATTCAGAAGCTCCCTGAACCATCAGAAGGGCCCCTTCATGTATCATTTCAGCTTGGACGTAAGGATGCCCCGTCACAAGCGATAGTTGAAAAACGCTTGAAACTTCAAAAAGTGATGGTACGATATGCAGGGCTTCGCCGCAATCGGGATACCCTATTAAGAGCTGCAGAAGAGCTTGGCCGTCAGCTGCCATTGTTCCAAGCGCTGCTCTCGAAACGTGAGGAATACGAGTTTGCCAACATGCTCACCGCATCCCTGCTCGTGGTTCAGGGCGCGCTGGGTCGCGAAGAAAGCCGGGGAGCCCACTACCGTGAGGATTTCCCGGATCGGAACGACAGCGTATGGCAGAAGCATATTGTGCATACTCGGGATCAAGAGATGACGGAGGAATTGAGCGATGATGTTTAACGGATACCATGATGGCCTTCTCCAGAGCATTCGGACATGGCTGCAAGAGGATATTGGATCAGGGGATATTACAACCCTTACCACGATTGAGCCGGGTCACGAATCCAAGGCTGTTATTCATGCCAAGGAGGCAGGAGTTGTTGCGGGCATGCCTGCCGCAGAACTCGTATTCGAAACGGTCGATCCTTCCCTGACGTTTACGGCATTTGTCCGTGACGGTGACATGGTGGAGAAGGGTACCATTCTCGCTGAAGTGGAGGGAAGCACGCATCGTATTTTGACAGGGGAGCGGCTCGCTTTGAATTTGCTTCAGCGGCTGTCCGGCATAGCAACCCGAACACGTTCTTTTGTTGACATGCTGGAGGGATTACCGACCCGACTGGTGGATACTCGCAAAACAACACCGGGGCACCGTATGCTGGAGAAATATGCGGTTCGGGTCGGTGGCGGTGCGAATCATCGATTCGGCTTGTACGATGCCGTCATGATCAAGGATAATCATATTAAGGGTGCAGGCGGAATCGCGCAAGCGGTGAGCCGGGCAAGGGCTAATATTCCACATACAATGACCATAGAAGTTGAGACTGAGAGTTTTGTGCAGGTGGATGAAGCTTTGGAGGCAGGCGCTGATATCATCATGCTCGATAACATGAGTCATGACATGATGGCGGAGTCTGTTCGGAGAATCAAGGCCAGGTCCCCTCATGTGCTTGTCGAGGCGTCGGGAAACGTGACGCTGGAGACCGTGCGCGGGATTGCCGAAACCGGAGTGGATGTGATCTCCGTTGGACGGCTGACTTATTCTTTTCACAGCCTGGATATCAGCCTGGATCTTAACGAGAAGAAAGGAGGAGCAGTGGATTGATTCTGGTTGTAGATGTAGGGAATACCAATATTGTGCTGGGGGTATACCAGGGCAAGAAGCTGCTGCATGATTTTCGGATCAGTACAGCGCGTCAATCTACCGTGGACGAATACGGCGTATTAATTCACAATTTGTTTCAAATGTCGAATATATTGGTAAGCCAAATAGAAGGGGTTATTGTGTCTTCCGTAGTTCCTCCGCTTGTAGGCGTGGTTGAGGAGATGTGTAATAAATACATTGGCAAAGCCCCTCTTATCGTGGGACCGGGCATAAAAACCGGGCTTAATCTGCGGTACGAAAATCCGCGTGAGGTGGGCGCTGACCGAATCGTCAACGCTGTGGCAGCCGTCGAGCAGTACGGAGGGCCGCTGATTGTAGTGGATTTCGGTACGGCGACGACGTTTGACTGCATTGATCGGGATGGGAATTACCTCGGCGGTGCTATAGTTCCCGGGATTGGGATTGCCACGGAGGCCCTTGTACAGCGTGCTTCCAAGCTCCCGCGCATCGAGCTCGAGAAGCCCAAAAAGGTAATCGGACGCAACACCGTCCATGCCATGCAGGCCGGCATCGTGTATGGATACGCAGGCCAGGTCGATGGTCTGGTCAAACGCATAAAAGCCGAGATGGGAACGGACAATGTTAAGGTTATTGCTACCGGCGGATTGGCCGAGCTGATCGCAAGCGAGACGGAATCCATTGAGGAGATTGCCCCGCTTTTAACGCTTGAAGGCTTGCGCATTATTTATGAACGGAATTAATCGTTATACTTCAGTTGGACATAACAACTAAGAAGGACAAGGAGGCCTCAAGATGGATAAACAAAAAGACCGTATGCTGCGGGGAACTGCACTAAACGGAAAAGTACGGACATTTGCCGTTCGGACAACCGAACTGGTAGAAGAGTTGCGCCGGAGACATGATACGTTCCCTGTCGTCACAGCCGCTTTGGGCCGTACCGTGTCAGCAGCTGCGATGATGGGAGCCATGCTGAAAGGAGACGAACGCCTTAGCATACAAGTACGCGGCGATGGACCGATCGGACTGATTGCAGCCGAGAGTAGTGCCAACGGAGAAGTTCGCGGGTATGTCAAAAATCCGCATGTCGAGCTAACGAACATTCGTCCGGGCAAGATGGACGTTGCAGCAGCGGTGGGTACCACCGGCCACATTGATGTGATTAAGGATTTCGGCCTAAAGGAACCTTATCGGGGCAGCGTTCCGATCATTTCAGGTGAGCTGGCCGAGGATTTTACGTATTATTTTGCCGTTTCGGAGCAAACCAATTCCGCGGTAAGTCTGGGTGTGCTGGTTTCACCGGATTACACCGTGGCGAATGCCGGAGGTTTCATCATTCAGCTCCTTCCTGGAGTGTCCGATGAGGAGATTACGGAGTTGGAGCTTGCGTTAAGCAAGATTCCACCGATTACCGAGCTGCTGGAAGAAGGACTGGAGCTCGAGGATATCCTAAAGCGGGTTGTTCCGGATGTGACCATTCTGGAGGAAACGCCAGTGATCTTCAGCTGCGACTGCTCCCAGGAGCGGGTTGAGCGCGCATTGATCAGCTTAGGACTTGAAGAGCTTGAGCAGATGATTGAAGAGGATGGCAAGGCGGAGGTTTCCTGTCATTTTTGCAATGAGAAATATACTTACGATGAAGAACAGCTAAGATCCGTGCTAGAGCGGGCCAAATCTTAACGTTGGGATGAGCGACCGTGATGACGAGACAAGAGAAGGGATTGTGGGCGACCGTCATTGTCTTGACAGCATGCGTAATAGGTATGGGCGGCTGGGTGCTGTTTTCGGGGATTTTTTCGCAGGAGGCTTCGCCATCATTGAAAGATGGATCCCTGGCAGTCGCATCCATACAGGACAGGGCGATCACTGAAGACGAATGGGTTGACGAGCTAAAAAAGCGTTATGGCCGCGAAATGCTGATGACCATGCTGAATCGGCAAGCGGTAGCTCTGGAGGCCAAGGCGAAGGGCATTGATATTACGACGGCGGAAGTAGATGCGGAGATCGACGTGATGAGCCGCAGCTACGGTTCAAAGGAACGGTTCTTATCGGAAATGGAAAACCAGTTAGGGATTACCGAAGCAGAATTAAGGATGGAAACGACCTATAGGATGCTGCTTGAAAAAATCGCCACCTCTGATGTTTATATCGAACCGCAGCAGATTGATGCTTATCTGGAGTTGTACCCTGATCAATTTCGCCCCAAGAAACAACTGAATTTGTCCATGATTGAAGTGGCTTCGGAGGATGAGGCGAACCAGGCCATGGACCGGCTGGAGAACGGTGAAGATTTTGCTGCTCTCGCGTCTGAGATATCCTTGGATGAATACACCCGTGAGGAGGGCGGACAGATAGGGCTGATCGAAGAGGATGATCCTTTTCTGCCGCCCGCACTGCTTGATGCAGCTTTAGAGCTTGAACCAGGGGATATTGCGGGACCTATCTCACTCACAGACACCTATGCGATCGTTTATCTGCACGATATTATTGAGCCTAAGGCTCCCAGCGAGGACAAGATTCGCGAAGCGGTTCGTAAGCAGCTAGCGCTGGAACAGTCGATATCCTTATCGGAACTGGAGCGGCAGCTTCGGGAGAAGTATGAGGCACGAATCAGCGCGGGCACAGTCACGCTGTAGATCAAAATGAGGAAAAGCTCGCTGTAGCGGAGTAAATCTGCTGCAGGAGCTTTTTTTCACTTAAGTTAACCTTATTCGTCAAAGCAAGGGACACAGCGGCATTTCAGATTCCGCAATGGTAAGGGACACGCCCTCTTCTCGTTCAAGAGACGCAGGAAAATCCGCCTAGAAATGTTGAATTTCGAGCAATGGGATATTGACAATGGCTTATAACGTTGATAAGATGAAAGAACGAAAACCTACCTTTTTACTCGGATATTAGGAAAGCCGAAATAATCGAAAGTTTCAGATTATGCTGGCTCCACTATCTTTTTAACACATCCCAGACACTACAAATTCAATGATTCGACATTAGAATGAATAACATCATTATGTATTGACTATGTTTGTACATTTTATATTTATGAGGAGGGCTTTATTCATGGCAAAAGTCGTCAATAATGTGACGGAATTAATCGGTGGAACTCCACTTGTCCGTTTAAACCGGATTGTACCCGAGGATAGCGCAGAGATTTATCTGAAGCTGGAATACCAGAACCCGGGAGCAAGCGTTAAAGACCGCATTGCAATCAGCATTGTGGAAGAGGCGGAGAAAGACGGCCGCTTGAAACCAGGTGATACTATAATTGAAGCAACAAGTGGAAATACGGGTATCGGTTTGGCGATGGTGGCTGCTGCCAAAGGCTACAAAGCAGTTATCGTTATGCCTGAAACCATGAGCCTGGAGCGCCGCAACCTGCTGCGTGCCTACGGAGCGGAATTGGTCCTGACGCCAGGATCGGAAGGTATGAACGGCGCGGTTAAGAAGGCAGAAGAAATTCAGAAAGAAAATGCCGGATTTTTTATGGCTGAGCAATTCAAGAACCAAGCCAATGTGAAGATACACCGTGAGACGACAGGTCCTGAAATCGTGGAAGCCATCGAGTCCATCGGAGGTTCCCTGGATGCGTTCATCGCTGGTATCGGAACAGGCGGTACGATCACAGGAGCAGGTGAAGTGCTGAAAGGCCAGTTCCCTGACATCAAAATCATTGCGGTAGAGCCCGCTGCTTCGCCGATCCTTGCCGGAGGCAAACCAGGTCCTCACAAGATTCAAGGCATCGGAGCAAACTTTATTCCTGAAATCCTGAATCAAGAAATCTACGATGAGATCGTGCACGTAGAGAATGATGATGCCTTTGAAACATCCCGTCGTGTGGCGAAGGAAGAAGGCGTTCTTGGCGGTATTTCTTCCGGTGCTGCTGTATATGCTGCATTGAAGGTGGCTAAAGAGCTGGGTAAAGGCAAACGGGTGGTAGCTGTGATTCCAAGTAACGGGGAACGTTACCTGAGCACGCCTCTCTATAACTTCGAATAAGACGACTTTAAGATAGAACTGCGAATTTTCCCGTTCCGTTAGGGTCTGGACATACGTAGTTATAAGGAAGCCTTCAATGTGTTTTATAGCATTGGGGGCTTTTTGTGTATACTACTCTCAAAGAGAACGCTTTAATGGAATCCAGGCTCATCCATGGACAAAAATTATTGTGGGACATGCCCTATTTAGGGTTTTCAAGAGAAGCGGGATACAGTATACTGACAGGCAACAGTAAGGCTTTTGAAGACTAAGGGAGGATCGGCATGGAAAGAAGAGTGAAGCTGGCCCAGTGGCAAGAATGGGCTAAAGAGGGCTGGTCCGTAGTTCCCTATCTGGTTCAATATAAAGGAACATCAAGAGGGTTGCCCTTGTCCTGGAGACATGCATGGAAAGCGGCGTCGCCGTATGCCTTCGTGCTGGAGAGCGGCAAGGGCGGACGCTACACGTATCTTGGATTGCAGCCGGTTTCCATTCTCCAGGGAAAAGGAAGCAGCGGCGAGGTCATAGAGCTGTCCAGCGGTAAAAGAACGAACGTAACAGGAGAGCCGCTGCATCTCCTGGAGCAGTGGATGGGAGCCTGGAAGGCCCCCCGTGTGCCGGGATGGCCCGATTTTCGTGGAGGCTGCGCCGGTTTCCTGAGCTATGATGTGGTCCGCTCGATTGAACAGCTCCCCACGATGGCCAAGGATGAGCCGGGCTTTCCGGATTACCTGTGGATGCGCATGGAAGAGATTTGGATATATGATCACACCGATGATAGCATGTACTGCTCGGTTCACGTTCCGCTGCCATGGGCAAACAAATCAGCAGCCCTGGACATTCAGTCAGAAGAGCCGGTGTCAGTGTCGGGTGATCCTTCAGGCACGTGTAATGACTCGGTACTTGCGCCCGAGCAGGAGAAACTATTGGGCCAGTTATATGAAACAGCCGCTATTAGAGCTGAATCCATGCTGTCCCAGTGGAACGAGATGTTTGGAACAAATTCAGGAATCGGTGTTATGTCCGAAGATGAGCATGTGCGGCAGGAACGGCAGGCAAAAGCACAGGAGCTGTCCGGGCCCAACGTTGAGATCTGGGATCGGCTGCAGATTGATTTTTCACAAGAAGCATTCCAGCAAGCGGTGTTATCCATTCAAGAATACATCCGCCAAGGCGATGTGTTTCAGGTGAATTTATCCTTAAGGCGGCATTTGCAGCTGCATGCGGACCCTGCTGATATTTATGAATGGCTGCGTATATTGAATCCGTCGCCTTACATGGGGTATTTGTCCTCACCTGGCTTTAGTCTGGCGAGCGGCTCACCGGAGCTGCTGGTGAAGCTTGATGGCGATGTTGTGTCTGCGCGGCCGATCGCAGGAACCCGCCGCCGCGGAAGCAACCCGGATGAGGACGCTGCTATGGAAGCTGAGCTTCTTGGCAGTGAGAAGGAACGGGCGGAGCATATCATGCTGGTTGATCTGGAGCGGAATGACATTGGACGGATTGCGGCATACGGATCGGTTCATGTTCCTGAGCTGATGACGGTGGAGAGATACTCCCACGTGATGCACTTGGTGTCACAGGTGGAGGGTCAAATTGCAGAGGGAAACAATGCATATGATGTCATCGCGGCAACATTCCCTGGCGGCACTATAACAGGCGCTCCCAAAATCAGGACCATGGAAATCATTGAAGAACTGGAGCCTGTTACCCGGGGGCCTTATACCGGCTCTATGGGCTGGATCGATTATAATGGGGATATGGAGCTAAACATTATTATCCGGACCCTTGCGGTACAGGATGGGATTGGCTACATTCAGACGGGAGCGGGTATCGTGATTGATTCCGATCCTTATCGAGAGTACAGGGAGTGCCATAACAAGGCAAAGGCTTTGATTGCGGCACTGATGTGCAGTGAAGAAGAAGCTGCAGCGGTGGCTGCGAATATAGGGGGGAAATAACATGATACTTGTCATCGATAACTATGATTCGTTTACGTATAACCTGGTTCAATACTTGGGAGAGCTCGGAGAGGAAGTCAAGGTATACCGGAATGATGAGATTGATATTGCCGGGATCGAGGCATTGGCACCGGATCATATTCTCATATCGCCTGGACCGGCCACACCGAATGAGGCGGGTATCAGCCTGGAGATTATTGAACACTTCAAGGGTGTCATTCCAATCTTCGGTGTTTGCCTCGGTCATCAGGCGATAGGCCAAGCTTTTGGTGGCAAAGTGATTCGCGCGGAGCGGCTGATGCACGGGAAAACCTCGCCCATTCACCATACAGGCGATTCGGTCTTTGAAGGTCTGCCGGTTCCTTTCACTGCAACGCGTTATCACTCGCTGATCGTGGAGAAGGAGAGCCTGCCGGATGATCTTGAGGTTACCGCCTGGACCGAAGAGGGCGAGATCATGGGCTTGCGCCATAAACAATATCCGGTTGAAGGTGTGCAATTCCATCCGGAATCGATTATTACCGATCACGGTCATCAGATGCTGCGCAACTTTTTGAAGCGCACGGCTGGCGCCAAGGCATGAGATTCATTGGCTTGAACGGCGGCATCGTGGATGCTGCCGGGGCTGTGGTGTCTGTAATGGATCACGGTCTTCTGTACGGAATGGGCGTATTCGAGACGTTTCGCACCTATCAGGGGAAGCCATTTCAATTAGAGCGGCACTTGGAACGACTTATGGATAGCTGCCGACAGCTTGGGATAGTCCACATGACAGACCATGACGGGATGAGCCGCTGGATATCGGAGCTGATGGAGGCTAATGGCCTTCAGGATGCTTATATCCGGTATACGGTTACGGCGGGCGAGGGTCTGCTGGGTCTGCCTCTCGGTGATTATGTGAAGCCCTTCGAGATCCTGTTTGCTAAAGAGCTGCCGGTCACGAAGGAAGATGTATACGAAAAAGGCAGAGTGATGCGCCTGCTGTCTCTTCCAAGGAATACACCGGAATCCCCTGTCCGGATGAAATCTCTGCATTACATGAACAATATACTCGCAAAGCGGGAATTGGAGCGGTATCCTGCCCATCCCGGCGGACCGGCAGAAGGCTTGATGCTAACCGCAGGAGGGGATGTGGCTGAGGGTATTGTCAGCAACGTCTTTTTTGTCAAAGAGGGGCATTTATATACGCCTGATATCAGTACGGGCATTTTACCGGGGATTACCCGGGCCGTTGTCCTGGAACTGGCTGCCGAGCTTGGAATCGAAGCCGAAGAAGGGCACTACAGCTGGGAAGTATTCAGCGGAGCGGATGAAATATTTACGACAGGCTCTGTTCAGGAAATCGTACCGGTCACGACACTGATTGGATCGGGAGATCAGTCTATTGTCATTGGACAAGGTGCGGCCGGTCCAGTAACCCGGGCATTGCAGAGTGCGTATAGAAGGAAAGCAGGGTATTATGTATGAGAACAACCATTTACGAACGTGAATATCGTCTGAGCAAAGATGCTGCGCTTAAGCTGGGCCAGTCCACGCTCATTATGGGCATATTGAATGTAACGCCGGATTCGTTCTCGGACGGAGGCCGTTATAACGATACGGAGCGAGCGGTCGAGCACGCGCTGCAGCTTGTCGAAGAGGGAGCCGACATCATCGATATCGGCGGGGAATCAACACGTCCGGGACACGAGCCGGTCGGGATTCAAGAAGAGCTCGCCCGTGTTATTCCAGTTATAGAGGCTATTCACCGGCATGCTCCGCATATCCCATTGTCGATTGACACCTATAAAGCTGAGGTTGCCCGTCAGACTATTGAAGCGGGAGCCCATATCATCAATGATATTTGGGGTTTTAAACATGATCCCGATATGTCGAGAACTGCAGCGGAGCTGGGGTGTCCCGTTATTCTGATGCATAATCGTCTTGATCGGAACTATGTCAATCTTATAGAGGACGTTAAACGGGATTTGCTGGAAAGTGTCGAGATTGCACGATCTGCTGGCGTTAAAGATAGTCAAATTCTGCTTGATCCGGGCATCGGCTTTGCCAAGGACTATGACGAGAACATGAAGGTAATGGCATCCCTCGATGAGCTTGTAAGTCTCGGATTTCCGGTGCTGCTGGCAACCTCCCGCAAAAGGTTTATCCAGACTGCGCTTGGTGCCCCTGCGCAGGATGTACTGGAAGGCACAGCGGCAACGGTGGCCTATGGTATTGCGCAGGGCTGCCAGATCGTTCGGGTGCATGACGTGAAACATATGAAACGTACAGCGAAGATGTGTGATGCTATGACTTACGCTTCGACGGAGCTTCGACGCATTTAATTTTTGGGGATACGGAAGGACGGAATCTGAGATGGATAAGATGATACTGAGCCGCATGGAATACTACGGATATCACGGAGTGTTTGAGGAAGAGCGCAAGCTGGGACAGCGCTTCTATGTGGATCTTGAGCTGGAGATGGATTTGAGTAAAGCTGCCAAAACGGATGATCTGACGCTGACGGTAAATTATGCCGAGATTCATGACCTCTTGCTGGACATTATGCGGACAGAATCATTCCGCCTGATCGAAGCTTTAGCGGAGCATATTGCATCTAAGGTATTGGACACTTATACTATTATCGATGCTTTAACGGTTCGATTAACTAAGCCGCACCCGCCTTTTGATATTCATTTTGAAGGTGTGACCATTGAGCTGCACCGGACCAGAAAGTGAGACGATCATGAATTCACACGCTACCTCTGAGAACTCAGAGGCTTATATTGCTTTAGGGGCTAATCTGGGAGACCGCGAGGGCAACCTGATGGAGGCTCTGGAACGGTTGGATGAAGTGCCCGGTATTACGGTAGAGCGCATTTCCAACATGTATGAGACCGATCCGGTCGGGTATGTTGATCAACCGATGTTTCTCAATATGGCGGCAGCCCTGTCAACCTCGCGGAGTCCTCATGAGCTTCTTGCCGAAATGCAGCGGATTGAGAAAGAGCTTGGCAGGGTCCGTCATATACACTGGGGACCACGGACGGTGGACCTGGACCTGCTATGGATGGAAGGACGCCGTTTGGATACGCCGGACCTTATTCTTCCCCATCCCCGTATGCAGGAGCGGGCCTTTGTTCTCAGACCGCTTTCCGATATCGTGTTTGAGCATGAACCTTCGGGTCTGTACCCCGTGGTGAAGACAGCGCTTGAGAACCTGGAAGGAAAGGAAGGAATACAGCTTTGGAAAACAAGCAATTGGCGCAGCGTATCCGCGCTTTCCGAAAATTGAAGGGTTTGACCCAGCAAGAGCTTGCAGAGCGAACCGGTATTTCTTTGGCTGTATTGGGTTCAATTGAGCGGGGGAACCGCCGTGCCGAGGAGCAGATGCTGGTGCAGATTGCGGATGCGCTGGAGATTACACTGCAGGAACTTAAGGAGCGCAGCTAGATAGACTGCATAACGACGCGAGGGCAGGTTTATTTTTCAGAAACCCCGGTATTAATATAGGAGAGATCTTTTTGGGTAGCTATCTGCCTGAAAATATGCAAATTTTTCGACTGGACTACCCTACGATTAATGCGTATGATGGTTTGGTTTGAGACTTAAGGATCCTGCCTGGCGGGGTATACAGGATCCTTCCACTATAAATATTTGAATAGGAAAGGAGTGATATAAGAAATGGATAAATTGAAAATCGCTAACATCGAGATGAAGAACCAGGTTGTTCTTGCTCCTATGGCAGGCGTATGCAACCCGGCCTTCCGATTGATTGCCAAGGAATTCGGCACAGGGCTGGTCTGTGCTGAGATGGTCAGCGGTAAAGCGATCGTTCACGGGAACAAGCGCACCCAGGAGATGCTGTTCGTGGACGAGCGGGAGAAGCCGCTGAGCCTGCAGATTTTTGGCGGTGACCGTGATTCCCTGGTGGAAGCGGCCAAAGTCGTGGATCAGCAGACTAACGCCGATATCATCGATATCAACATGGGCTGTCCTGCACCGAAAGTAACGAAGATGGATGCTGGCGCACGCTGGCTTCTGGATTCCAACAAAATCTATGAGATGGTTGCAGCAGTCGTTGATGCAGTGAACAAGCCGGTAACGGTCAAGATGCGAACGGGTTGGGATAGCGATCACATATATGCTGTCGAAAATGCACAAGCTGTCGAACGTGCAGGGGGACAGGCGGTGAGTGTTCATGGACGTACGCGTGAGCAGCTGTACACCGGGCATGCCGATTGGGATATCATCCGGCAAGTGAAGGAAGCCGTCTCTATTCCGGTGATCGGTAACGGCGATGTGGTTACGCCAGAGGATGCACGCCGGATGCTGGACATTACGGGCTGCGACGGAGTCATGATCGGCCGTGGTGCGCTCGGGAATCCTTGGATGCTGTATCGCACCATAGAATACCTGAAATCGGGCCAGCTGCTGCCGGATCCGGCTCCGCAGGAGAAAATCAGGATAGCTATCCTGCATATGGACCGCTTGATTGCCCTGCGTGGGGAAGAGGTCGCGGTACGGGAAATGCGCAAGCATCTGTCCTGGTATCTGAAAGGGCTGAAGGGTTCAGCCCGCATTAAAGATATCATTATGGAAGAAACGAAGCGCGATGAAATGGTGAGCCTCTTGGACAACTTTGTGAACAGTTTGGAGCACCAAGAAGAATCGACGAAAAGTGTATACCCTCAAGCCGCAGCGGCAATGGGGTAACCTTGCTTGCAGGCTGTTAATGGGTGCGTGTATGCGACATCCGTAACAGCCTTTGCGCGCATTGACTTTTTGAAATGGTTCCCATATAATCTTTCAGTATAAATTCAAGAAATTGAGCAGGCATCAGAGGGAGTTCTGATCCCCAAGAATTCGCATATAGTAAGTTGATATCGTGGTTTAAATTATTTACATGACAGGAGAATCGGTTTATGAGCGATAAAGAGGTCATTCTTACACAGGACGGTCTGAAGAAACTGGAGGACGAACTTGAGAATCTGAAGTCTGTAAAACGCCGCGAAGTGGCGGAACGGATTAAAGTTGCCATCGGTTACGGTGATATTAGTGAAAACTCCGAATATGAAGACGCCAAGAACGAGCAAGCCTTTATCGAAGGCCGGATTATTACGCTGGAGAAGATGCTCCGTAATGCGCGTATCATCAACAATGATGATATCAATACCGATATAATCGGTGTGGGCAACACGGTGCTTGTTGAGGATTTGGAATTTGGCGACACGATGGAATATACCATTGTTGGTTCGGCTGAATCGGATCCGCTGAATAACAAGATCTCCAACGAGAGTCCTGTCGGCAAAGCGATCATTGGCAAGCAAAAAGGATCGGTAGTGGATGTTAACGTTCCTGCGGGCGTTATTCAATATAAAATTGTAGACATTAAGAAGTAAGTCGGAATGTGATGTAGAAAGCTTCCTTCGGGGGGCTTTTTTAAATAGGCAAGGTCGTGTGAAGGGCTTAAATGGTTGCTGGCAGTCTGATTGGGCTGCCCATACGTTTAAGTCCTTGGCGAATGTATGCAAGTAATTTGAGAGCTGTCCGGATGGTATGTAGGTGACGGCTTTTGTGCTGCTCTATGGGGATTCACGATGGAAGTGAAATGAAGGAGATGAATGACGATGACGGAAGAAATAAACAATCAGGAACAAGAGCAGGAGTTAAGTGAGCTTTTGCAAATCCGCCGCAACAAACTGGACGAGCTTCGCAAGCTGGGTATCGATCCGTTTGGTGGGAAGTATGAAAGAGAAAATCACGCAGGTGATATTCTAAAAGAGTATGACGGACTCTCCAAGGAAGAGCTGGAAGAGAAGCAGGTGGAAGTGAACCTGGCTGGCCGGATTATGGCTAAACGCGGCATGGGCAAGGCTTCTTTTGCTCATATTCAGGACCTGAGTGGTCGCGTTCAGATTTATGTTCGTCAGGATTCCGTTGCAGAAGCACAATATGAAGCATTCAGCATCCTTGATCTTGGTGACATCATCGGAGTGAAGGGGGTCTTGTTCAAGACCAAAACCGGTGAGACAACCGTGAAAGTGAAGGAGCTGGAGGTTCTTTCGAAATCGCTGTATCCGCTCCCTGAGAAATTCCATGGCCTGAAGGACGTGGAACTTCGTTACCGTCAGCGTTATGTCGATCTTATCATCAATCCGGATGTTCAAAAGACGTTCATTACACGTTCCCGTATTATCCAGTCGATGCGCCGTTATCTGGATTCCCTGGGCTATCTTGAAGTGGAAACCCCAACTTTGCATTCGATCGCTGGCGGGGCTGCGGCACGCCCGTTCATTACGCATCACAATGCATTGGACATGGAGCTGTATATGCGAATCGCGATTGAGCTTCACCTGAAGCGTCTGATCGTGGGCGGCTTGGAGAAAGTGTACGAGATTGGCCGTGTATACCGTAATGAAGGCATCTCTACCCGTCACAATCCGGAGTTCACGATGATCGAGCTCTATGAAGCATATGCGGACTATAAGGATATTATGGCACTGACCGAAAACTTGATAGCCCATATTGCACAAGAAGTGCTCGGTACACAAGTGATTTCCTACCAAGGCCATGAAGTGGACCTGACTCCGCAGTGGCGCCGTGTATCCATGGTGGACGCTGTCAAAGAGATTGTGGGCGTAGACTTTGGTGTTGAAATGTCCAATGAGGAAGCTCATCGTCTGGCAAAAGAACATAAGGTTCCGGTTGAGCCACATATGACATTCGGGCATATCCTGAACGCATTCTTTGAGCAGTTCGTTGAAGAAACGCTGATTCAGCCGACCTTCGTGACCGGCCATCCGGTTGAGATTTCACCGCTTGCGAAGAAGAATGACGTGGATCCACGGTTCACGGATCGTTTTGAGCTGTTTATCGTGGCGCGTGAGCATGCGAACGCATTCTCTGAGCTCAATGATCCGATTGACCAGCGTCAACGTTTTGAAGCACAGATGAAGGAAAAAGAGCAAGGTAACGATGAAGCACATGAAATGGATGAAGATTTCTTGCGTGCGCTGGAGTATGGTATGCCGCCAACAGGCGGACTTGGTATCGGGATCGATCGCTTGATCATGCTGCTTACCAATGCCCCATCCATTCGCGATGTCTTGCTGTTCCCACACATGCGCAATAAAGAATAGAAGTGGCTTTGTTTTCATAAGTAGTACAAAAGGCAGCTGACTATAGTTATCTATAGTGGGCTGTTTTTTTATTTCACGCGGGTATCTTGTTTAGGGAACAAAGCTGTGTTAAATTTATTTAATACGATTGTATTAAATAAGGGGATGGCCAAATGATTGGTTTTTTTATAGTTGCCTGTGAAGTTTTGTTCTGGATATTTGTTCTTTCCGGGTTGAGTGCACGATATCTGTTGGGATGGAGAAGAACGGGAGGAATCCTGCTGTTGTGTACACCTATTATTGATCTACTATTAATTACTGTTACCATTATGGATCTGCGAGGTGGAACAGAGGCCGGATTTGTGCATGGGTTGGCGGCAGTGTATATCGGGGTTACGATTGCGTTTGGCCATCGAATGATTCAATGGGCAGACGTGCGGTTTGCGCACAGATTCGCGGGGGGTGAGAAGCCCGTACCAGCACCGAAATATGGGGCGGCCCGTGCGAAGCGCGAACGTCAGGGTTGGTATCGTCATGCTTTGGCATGGGTAATCGGAGTGATGTTGCTTGGAACTATGATCCTGATCGTGGGGGAACCCGA
>NZ_CP147845.1:6535000-6590000 GCF_037333485.1 Paenibacillus glucanolyticus | reverse complement strand
ATCTCCCCCAAGAGTCCACATCGACGGGGAGGTTTGGCACCTCGATGTCGGCTCATCGCATCCTGGGGCTGAAGTAGGTCCCAAGGGTTGGGCTGTTCGCCCATTAAAGCGGTACGCGAGCTGGGTTCAGAACGTCGTGAGACAGTTCGGTCCCTATCTGTCGTGGGCGTAGGAAATTTGAGAGGAGCTGTCCTTAGTACGAGAGGACCGGGATGGACGTACCGCTGGTGCACCAGTTGTTCCGCCAGGAGCATGGCTGGGTAGCTACGTACGGAAGGGATAAGCGCTGAAAGCATCTAAGCGTGAAGCCCCCCTCAAGATGAGATTTCCCAACTAGTAAGACCCCTTGAAGACGACGAGGTAGATAGGTTGGAGGTGGAAGTGCAGCAATGCATGGAGCTGACCAATACTAATCGGTCGAGGGCTTATCCAAAGATATTTCAATGTGCTGCAAATTCGTTTCGTATCTAGTTTTCAGGTGATCAAACATCTGAAGCCGTTTGGTGGCGATGGCGGAAGGGTTCCACGCGTACCCATACCGAACACGACCGTTAAGCCTTCCAGCGCCGATGGTACTTGGACCGCAGGGTCCCGGGAGAGTAGGACGTCGCCAAGCGAACAACCATAAAGACCGTTATCGAGTAATCGATAACGGTCTTTTCCTATAGTCCAGCTCTTACATTTGTAAATAACAGACTATCCCGTGCTGGCTTGGGTGATACTATGCGACAGGCTGCTGTGATCCCATCCGAGGCGATCAGGGTAATGGCAGAGAAGGTCTAAACGTGGATAAGTCTCCATTTTATAGAAGAAAGTTAATGGTTTTGTCCACTATGGAGAGACAAGGCAACGCGCTGGATGGATACTTGTGACCTCCATAAAAAGGGCCAATTCAATCCTTGACAGCCTATGGGCCCTTTGCTAAGATGGCAATAATATATTTCTGAAAATTCATTGAAAATGCCGTCCGGTCCCGCTCTGACAGTAGTTGTAGTCCGCAGGAAGACGACAAAAAGGAGGAATAACCCAGGTGTGGGAAGATAAGTTTAGCAAGGAAGGCTTCACTTTTGACGATGTATTGTTGGTTCCTAGAAAATCCGAGGTGCTTCCAAAAGAAGTGGATGTTAGCACAAAATTGAGCGAGCATGTGAGATTGAACATTCCCCTCATCAGTGCTGGAATGGATACCGTAACGGAAGCTCCTTTGGCAATTGCCATTGCTAGAGAAGGCGGAATCGGCATTATTCATAAAAATATGACCGTTGAACAACAGGCAGAAGAGGTAGATCGGGTTAAACGTTCGGAAAGCGGTGTTATCACGAATCCGTTCTCGCTTCATGCTGATCATCTTGTATCCGATGCAGAGAAACTCATGGGCAAATTCCGGATTTCCGGAGTGCCGATCGTGGATGAGAGCAATAAACTGATCGGGATTTTGACCAACCGTGATTTGCGGTTTGTGCATGACTACAGTACGGTAATCAGTGAAGTGATGACCAGTGAGAACCTGGTAACGGCTCCGGTAGGAACGACGCTTCAGGATGCCGAAATGATCCTGCAAAAGCATAAGATCGAGAAGCTGCCTCTAGTAGATGAAGATAATGTTCTTAAAGGGCTTATTACAATTAAAGACATTGAGAAAGCAATTCAGTTCCCTAGAGCGGCGAAGGATGCACAAGGACGTCTCCTGGTGGGTGCGGCAATCGGGATCTCCAAAGATACATTCGAAAGAGCAGAAGCGCTTGTAAAAGCCGGTGTAGACGTCATTACTGTTGACTCCGCTCACGGACATCACATTAACATCATTGATTCCGTTCGCAAGCTGCGTGAAATTTATCCGGATCTAACCATCATTGCGGGTAATGTAGCTACAGGTGAAGCTACAAGAGATCTTATCGAAGCCGGAGCATCTGTTGTTAAAGTCGGTATCGGACCGGGATCCATTTGTACGACCCGCGTCATTGCTGGTATTGGCGTACCGCAAATCACAGCAATTTATGACTGTGCGACCGTTGCTAAGGAGTACGGCGTGCCAATTATTGCCGATGGCGGTATTAAATACTCCGGAGAAATCACGAAAGCCATCGCAGCCGGAGCAAGTGCCGTCATGCTGGGCAGCATGTTTGCCGGTACGGAGGAAAGCCCGGGCGAAGCTGAGATCTACCAAGGACGTCGTTTCAAGGCGTATCGCGGGATGGGTTCCCTTGCTGCTATGAAACAAGGCAGTAAAGACCGTTACTTCCAGGATGACGACAAGAAATTGGTGCCGGAGGGCATCGAGGGTCGTGTTGCTTACAAAGGGCCTTTGGCCGATACCATTCATCAGTTGATTGGTGGATTGCGTTCCGGCATGGGCTATTGCGGCACGCAAAACCTGGATGAGCTGCGTAATGACACTCAGTTTATCCGTATTTCAGGCGCAGGGCTTCGCGAGAGTCATCCGCATGATATCCAAATCACCAAAGAAGCACCTAACTATTCCTTGTAATACACTGAGGTGAAACAAGGATAGACAATATATGTCATTTATTTCCTGGACAAGCTGGATGAAATTCATCTAGCTTGTCTTTTTTTGATACCCCCCCTATGATAGAATAGAACAAGTTAATGACTTATTGAGAATTAGAGGGGAGTTATTCCATTGATAGACAAGTCTGTAAAGAAGAATAAACGACAACGAATTCAAAGAACGCTGGCATCCTTGATGCTGTTTAATATACTGTGTTTCTCCGCTGCACCGGCGGTTTCATTGGCAGCACCTCATATGCTGGCAACAGCGGATACGACCAATGCTACAGATGATAAAGCAGCAACCGACAAGGCTGCAACGGATAATGCCAAGCCGGATAAAGTTCCATCCATAGATCAGCTTGGATTGGACGTCAGCTCTGCCGTATTGATCGAGCCTTCTACAGGGCAGGTCCTGTTATCGGTTAATGCTGATGAAGCATTGCCGCCGGCCAGCATGACCAAGATGATGACGGAGTACATCGTTGCGGAGAAAGTTAAGCAAGGTGAGCTAGCTTGGGATGAAATGGTCTCGGTAAAAGAGAATGCAGAAAAAACGGTGGGCTCACGGATATTTTTGGCTGAGGGCGACCAACATACAGTCGAAGAGCTCTACATAGCTATGGCTGTAGGTTCAGCTAACGATGCTACGGTAGCACTGGCTGAGCATGTGGCTGGTTCCGAGGAAGAGTTTGTTACCCTGATGAACGACACGGCAAAAAAGATGGGGCTGAAAACGGCATTCTTCATTAACTCTACAGGTCTCAGCCGTGCGGACATGCCCGAGAAATATCGTCCTGCAGAGGACAAGGAAACGGTAATGTCAGCAATGGATACAGCGTTACTGGCCAAATTCATCGTTGAGGATCATCCTGATTTTGCAAGATTCACGGCCATTCAATCCCACAAATTTCGACCGCGCGACACGCATCCAATTATCAACTATAACTGGATGCTTGAAGCCAATAAAGATATCACCAACTTCAAGAAATATGCTTACGAAGGTCTGGACGGATTAAAGACAGGCCATACCAATGCAGCTAAGTATTGCTTCGCGGGTACCGCTGAGCGTGATGGCATGCGTCTGATTAGCGTGGTTATGGGCACAAAATCCGAAGGAGCTCGTTTTGTAGAATCCAAAAAAGTCCTGGATTACGGCTTTGACAACTTCGAAGTGAAGGAAGTTCAAGCTGCTGGGGCAACCGTTGAAGGCTTTGATAGCATTGAGGTGAAGAAGGGTAAAGGCAAGCAAACTGCAGTCGTAACCGATAAAGCAGTCACTTTTGTTGTACCCAAAGGATCGACTGGCAAGAATATTACGTTCGAAGCCAAGCTGGACTCCTCCAGCATGACAGCTCCAGTGGCTAAAGGTACGAAGGTGGGCACGGTGACCTACACCTATAAAATTGAAGGCATGAAGGATGCCCAGACCGAAACGGTGAACTTAATCACGGCGGATGAGGTTGAGAAGGCAGGCTGGTTCAGTTTGTTCCTGCGGGCAATCGGCGATTTTTTTGCGGATTTGTTTGATTCCATCAAAAATCTTTTTTAACAGCTATAAATTCCGAGTAAATGGGTTGTATATTTGATTTTGATGCGGTAAAATATCGAGTTAGATTCATTGCAAGTATGTACCTATATAGGCACAGACCATATCGCCAGGATTGCGTTATGGCGATGAGATACAACATATAATCGGGAGGCTAGGGGCATGGAAACAGGAACATCAACGGTAAAAAGAGGTATGGCGGAAATGCAAAAAGGCGGCGTCATTATGGACGTCATGAATGCGGAACAAGCGAAAATCGCTGAAGCTGCCGGTGCAACGGCAGTTATGGCGCTGGAGCGCGTTCCTTCCGATATTCGCGCTGCTGGGGGAGTGGCACGGATGGCTGACCCAACGATCGTTGAGGAAGTCATGAAGGTTGTATCCATTCCGGTTATGGCCAAAGCTCGTATCGGTCATTATGTCGAAGCGAAAGTGCTGGAGTCTCTTGGTGTGGATTACCTTGATGAGAGTGAAGTTCTGACACCGGCAGATGAAGTGTTCCATATCGATAAATGGGATTTCACGGTACCATTCGTATGCGGAGCGAAGGATCTTGGTGAAGCGCTGCGTCGTATTGGTGAAGGCGCGTCGATGCTTCGTACGAAGGGTGAGCCGGGAACAGGCAATATCGTGGAAGCTGTTCGCCATATGCGTTTGATCAACAGCCAAATCCGTAAAGTTCGTAACATGTCGAAGGACGAGCTGTATGCAGAAGCGAAAAACCTGGGTGTTTCCTATGACCTCCTGAAAGGCATCCATGAGACAGGCAAGCTTCCCGTGGTTAACTTTGCAGCTGGTGGTATAGCAACACCTGCAGATGCCGCATTGATGATGCATTTGGGCGCTGACGGGGTCTTCGTGGGATCCGGTATTTTCAAATCGGACAGCCCTGAGAAATTTGCACGGGCGATCGTAGAAGCGACTACACATTATGATGATTATAAATTGATTGCCGAAGTATCCAAGAATCTGGGTACTCCGATGAAAGGCATCGAGATATCCAAGCTTAGTCCAGCCGAGCGTATGCAGGATCGCGGCTGGTAAGAGAGAAGGGGTAACATGAAGGTCGGAGTACTGGCACTTCAGGGTGCCGTTGCAGAGCATATTCGAAGCATATCCCTTGCCGGTGCAGAGGGCGTTCCGATCAAGCGGAGAGAGCAGCTTCAGGACGTTGACGGTTTAATCATTCCTGGCGGAGAGAGCACCACCATTGGCAAGCTTATGCGTAAATACGGCTTTATGGATGCAATTACTCAATTCTCAACCCAAGGCAAACCGATATTCGGTACTTGTGCCGGACTGATTGTGCTTGCTGAGCGAATTCAAGGGGATGAAGAGGCGCATTTGAAGCTCATGGACATCACGGTAGCCCGTAACGCATTTGGACGTCAGCGCGAGAGCTTTGAGACCGATCTGGATGTCAAAGGAATCGATGAGAAGGTTCGCGCTGTCTTTATTCGAGCACCGCTGATTCTGGAAGTGGGCGCAGGCGTTGAGGTTCTGTCCACGTATAAGGATGAGATCGTTACAGCCAGACAGAGGCATCTGCTTGCGGCCTCGTATCATCCGGAGCTGACGGACGATTATCGTCTCCATCAATATTTTGTGGAGATGGTCCGCTCGCAGTCCGCAGCCGCACAGAAGTAATAGCTACAGCAGAAGACATCTTGACTCTTAGGCAGTATACAGGAGTCAAGTTGTCTTTTTCGCTGAAATGCAATAAGATGTATCGTATGTAATAGAGGTCATGCAGCCTTGTCCCAAGGCTTTTTGTAGACATAGAGGGCAGCTGCTTCGATATACTGATGGATGTTTTACTTTAGGAGGGTTTCCCGTGTTAGACGTAAAAATATTGCGCAGCGAGTACAGTCGTGTAGAAGAAGCGCTGAAGAATCGTGGCAAATCGCTCGATTTAATTGCGGATTTTCCTAAGCTTGACGCCCGGCGCCGGGAGTTGCTGCAGGAAAGCGAAAGTTTGAAGAACCGCCGCAACACCGTGTCGGCTGAAGTAGCCAGGCTGAAGAAGAATCGTGAGAATGCAGATGAGCTGATTCTGGAGATGCGAGAAGTGTCAGACCGGATTAAAGCGATGGATGAGGAAGTGCGTGAGCTGGAAGCGAGTATTTCCGAGCTTACTTTGGCGATTCCGAATATTCCTCACGAGAGTGTGCCGGTAGGCGCCTCGGAGGAGGAGAACGTGGAGATCCGCCGGTGGGCGGAGCCTAATGCCTTCGATTTCGAGCCTAAGGCTCACTGGGAGCTTGCTCAGAATCTGGGTATACTGGATTTTGAAGCAGGTGCGAAGGTGACAGGTTCCCGATTTACGTTCTACAAAGGTCTGGGTGCTCGCCTGGAGCGTGCCTTAATCAGTTTCATGATGGATCTGCACAGCGACAAACACGGCTATGAAGAAATGCTGCCTCCATATATCGTCAACCGGGACAGCCTATACGGAACCGGACAGCTTCCTAAATTTGAAGAGGATTTATTCAAGATCAGCGATACGGATTACTATTTGATCCCAACGGCGGAGGTTCCCGTAACGAACTACCATCGTGAAGAAATCCTGAACATCGAGGATCTGCCAAAATACTATGTGGCCTACAGTTCCTGTTTCCGTTCCGAAGCCGGTGCGGCAGGGCGCGACACACGCGGACTCATTCGTCAGCATCAGTTCAATAAGGTGGAGATGGTGAAGATCGTAAATCCGGAAACATCCTTTGATGAGCTTGAGAAGATGACAACGGATGCAGAGCGTGTGCTTCAGCTGCTAAATCTTCCATATCGCGTGATGGCCCTTTGTACAGGGGACATGGGCTTTGGCTCCATGAAGACATATGATTTGGAAGTATGGCTCCCAGAGAGCGGCGTATACCGGGAAATTTCCTCCTGTTCGAATATAGGGGACTTCCAGGCTCGTCGTGCCAATATCCGCTTCCGTCCGGAGCCGAAGAGCAAGCCGGAGTTTGTCCACACCTTGAACGGTTCCGGGCTCGCTGTGGGCCGTACAGTTGCTGCCATTCTGGAGAATTATCAACAGGCAGACGGTTCGGTGATCATTCCAGAAGTGCTTCGTCCTTATATGGGCAACGTCAGTATCATTGAGCAGAAAAAATAGTTGATAAATTATTTTGTCTTGTGGTATAATGATTTTTGCACGTGATTAATTTACGTGTAATCACTGCCACATGGAGAGGTACCGAAGCGGTCATAACGGGGCGGTCTTGAAAACCGTTAGGGGGCAACTCCACATGGGTTCGAATCCCATCCTCTCCGCCATACATAACAAATACAAACCGTTTCCTTAGGGAAACGGTTTTTTTGTATGCTTTTTTTAGCAAGGGCACACCGTTACTTGGCTTGTCCGTAAAGTTCGGCTATGTGGATGGACGCTGTATAAAACAAGGCCCATTATCGCAATTTATAGAGAAGGGGAGGTGTGAACATGAACTCAGAACTGAATGTAGATCAGGCCATGCTGGTCAATGCCTGGCAGGAAAGGCTATCAACGATTCTAAAGCCGGGCGATCGCGCCGAAGTGGCTGCGGACGAAGGGGATGCGAATGCCATCCGTATTCACATCGGTGCGGCAGGGCGCCAGGAGTATTCGTTTGATTTTCAATGCACGTATGTAGATTCAAGGGAAGTGAAGGTAGAACTGGTCGATGTGGAGCGAGATGGCGCAACGACAGATGAGCGTAACGAGAATATTCAGGGTATGGTAGGCGACTATACGCGCCATATTCATGAATGTGCTCAAGCGCTGCAGCAAATCACGCATCACTGATTATATGAATGACATATCCCAGTCCCTTCACTTTACGAAATCAGGACAGGATTGCCGAAACCATCGTTGTTATCCACGAAATGGAGGGCTACCAGATGAGCAAGCCAAAGTCGATTCCAGTACCTGAAGCACAAGAGCAGCCGAAAAGGCGCAAGGATCATGACCGTGGCGGTCAGGAGCCGCTGTCAGGCTCACACAGAGCGAAGATCCGTAAGCAGGACGGGCATTTCAACCCGGAAGGCTAAACGGCCCCAGGCGCTAATATAGAAGCGCTAGAAGCAAGAATCGTGAGAACTTCCTGTAATTCGACAGGAGGTTCTTTTTTTCGTTATGAAACCTTTTCATAAATCTTCCGTATTAGTGTGCAAGTGTAATATTTTGGGGCCCCACCTTATTCGCATGTTAAGAAGTTCAAATTTAAGACTCCTGGAAAAAGAAAGGAAATATAAATTTCAGCAAATATTCCAGAAAGTGTTTCTCATTTTAGGTAAATGGTTTATGATTAGAAGGTCTGTTATTTTTTTTGATGTTAGAGGGGAGAGAAAATTTTAATGAACAAGAAGTTTGCAGCTATCATGCTGACACTGCTGCTCACAGTGACGGTTGTGCTATCCGGCTGCGCCAAAAAAGAAGAGCCTAAAGCGGCGATGACCAATGCTGCTACGAATGCCATGAAGATGACGTCGTACGAAATGAAGAGTAAATTTGTCATTGAAGACCTTCAAGTTAACATACCTGCAGTTGAAGGCGACCCAAGTGTAACCCAGGCGATGACAATGTTGAAAAATGCTGAAGTTACGCTGGATGGCATCTATCAAGCGGAGCCTATGCAAACCGAAATGAACATGGGGATCAATCTGAAGGGCGACATGGCCATGTCCATCAACATTGATATGGTAATGACCAATGAGAAGATCTACGTCAAGGTTCCAAGCATTCCGATGCTTCCGTTCCCAGAGGATGTTGTAGGTAAGTACCTCGTGATGGATATGAAAGAGCTTGCTGAGCAATCCGGCGAAACATTTAGTCCGGAGAGCCTGGATACCGAAAAGTCTCAGAAATTCGTGAATGAAATCCTTGAAGCGTTGCTTAGCGAATATGATCAAGCCAAATACTTCAAAGATATCAATGTAAAAGATGCTGCTCTTCCAGAGGGCGTGGATGCGAAACAAGTCGTTCAATTCTTTGTAACCAATGATACGCTTAATGAAGCATTAGACATCCTGGTAAACAAGGTTGCTCCGAAGGTAGTTGATATTGCAGCTAAAGACGAGTACCGTGAATTGCTGGGTCTGACGCAAGAAGATATTGACGCAGCTAAAGCGGAAGTATCTGCTGTGAACCAAGACGAATTCAAAGCGGGCTTGGACGAAATCCAGAAATACCTGAAGATCAATACTTTTAACATCAATACAGCGATCGATAAAAAAGATTTCCCTGCTTATCAAGATGTTGTATTGAACGTAGATTTCAATGATCCAGAAACCAATGAGAACGTGAAGTTGGCTGTGAAGGGTAGTACCCAATACAACAACATCAACGGAAAACAAGAGTTCAAAATCGGTATTCCAAAAGACGCTGATGTCATCACGATGGAGCAATTTGAGGAATCGATGAGCCAAATGGGCACTTATTAATATCGTTCATCATAGACAACAGAACCCGGCCGTCATGGCCGGGTTTTCTGTTTCTTTACATATGGTCATTTTCCACGCAAACGTCGGAAAAACTGAGTGAGCAGCGAAGCGCACTCTTCCTGGAGTACACCGTCTATGACAGTTGTGCGGTGATTGAAGCGCGGCTCCTGGAGCAAATTCATCAGAGTGCCTGCACAACCAGCTTTGGGGTCACCTGTGCCATAGATGAGCTGCGGAACCCGGGATTGCACGATGGCACCTGCGCACATGGGACAGGGCTCCAGCGTGACGTACAGACGACAGTCCAGCAGTCTCCACGCTCCAAGATGTTGACTTGCCTCACGGATGGCCACCATCTCTGCATGAGCCGTTCCATCATAAGTTGTTTCACGCAAATTGTATCCGCGACCAATAATCTCATCACCACGAACGATGACGGCGCCAATAGGAACTTCACCGAGCTCCTCGGCTTTACGTGCTTCTGCAATGGCTTCTCTCATCCAGTGTTCATGATTATGATTATCCACAGTCAGTGGGTCTATTGAATTCGGTATCAAACGAAAGTCTCCTTTCACATCCAGTCAAAACCCTGTATTTATACCCATTGTTCAACGAACATTTATTCGTTTGTTAACATGATGTGGACAGAATTGTGGATAAGTTAAATTTTTATGCACAAAGTTATGCACATTATCCACAGATGAGTTGTGTATTTGTGCGCAATCTGTGGATACGTTATTTTTTTCGCCTGGAATGACCTCTTTATTGTAAGGATTCCCTATTTCAATAGCAATGTGATTGTGTAAAAAAGCGTTGTTATGCCTGTCTTTTCAAACGTTCGTGATCAAGGTATCATGAGGATATAGATTCGCAAGTCGTCTATGTGATAGCAGAAAGGTGAAGATGCCACTTGTCGATCAAGACGAAATTATCGATGATCATGTCCATATCGGTATTATTTATTCTTCTGCTCAACATTACGCTGAACTATTACACAACCCAGGAAAATTTGCAGCAGGATAGTGAAACCAAGATGGTAATGGCAGCTACTCAGATTGCCATAACGGTCCAGCAAACCGGGTTTAGTTCTGGATATGTGGATGACATATTCGGCGATATGCTGAAGGTGGCCTCGGTCAATGCGGCCAGAGCATTGGATCCGGATATTAAAAATATAACCAATCGGCAGCTGGAAGAGCTCAGCAAGGAGATCGGCGTCACGCATATTTCATTGCTGGTCCGCACTCAAGATGATATCGTGGTTGCCCGTTCCTCCGCGGAAGAGGAAATCGGTCTTTCGACTAAGAAATGGGGCTATTGGTATACCGCGTTTCAGGAGCTGTTTCAGTATGGTAAAGTCGTATCGGTTACGGAGGGGCAGCACGCCGAACATTTCTGGTCGGGACCGTTTGAGTTCTCCACATCCAATCCGGAATTTATTGATAAATGGGGGTACTATTACGACGGCAAACGCAATTATATCATTGATCCCTACATACGGAATTCGAACATCAAGGATTTTGTGAAAATTACGAGTCCGGATACGGTCGTGGAAGAGACACTGAAATCCAATCCGCGAATATTGGAAGTGACAGGCATCAACCCTGAAACGTTTGGCAATGAATATATGAGGGAGGATGGAACGGACGACGTACATTATAAGCTTCGCAATCGACCGATAACGTTCGGTACCTATGATTACGGCAGCCTGGATCAGGATATGGAGGCCGTACAGCAGGCTGTTGCTACCCGTGATAATGTCGTATTTGTCAGCACTATTCATGGTAAAAAGGTATTGAAAAGCTTTATCCCCATCGTATCTGAGGATAAACCGACAAGTATCATCAGTGTGGTCATGGATTATGAGGCCATCTCTTCTGTCATGAGGGAGCAGATGATCAGTCTTGTGGCCATCTCGCTGGTTTTACTGGAAATCGTGATTTTTGGAAGTTATATTGTAGCGGGTTACTTTACAAAGCCGATTCAAGCCATATTGGGGACGGTCAACGACGTATCCGACGGTCACTTTGATAGAAGGCTGGAGGTAAGCAGTCGGGATGAACTGGGCCAGCTTGCAGGCCGAATCAATGCGATGACCCGCAATTTGGGTAACTACACGAGTCAATTGAAGCAGATGGTTGATGAGAATCAGTCCGTTAAGGAATATTTGGAATCCGTCATTAATCAAACGGCGGATGCGATTCATACCACAGATACCTATGAACGAGTGATTAGCGTGAACAAGGCGTTTGAACAATTATATGGTTGGAAGGCGCATGAGGTGGTCGGGCGGAAGCTTGCGTTAGTGCCTCCGGCCAAAGAGGAAGAAGAAAAGGAACGCATCCGGCGGCTGCGGGCCGGGGAACGGCTCTCCCCGGTTGAGACCGTTCGTCTGCGTAAGGATGGCAGTACGATTGAGGTCAGCATCAGCACCTCGCTGGTGCGGGATGAGAATGGTGAGGTTACCTCGATGATTAGTGTGTCCCGGGATGTAACAGAACGCAATCGGATTGAGGAGCTGCTGCGGCGTTCGGAGAAGTTGAATACGGTTGGACAGCTGGCTGCAGGGGTTGCACATGAAATACGGAACCCTCTGACGACCCTTCGCGGATTTCTGCAGCTCCAGCAGCAGACCCATAAAACCAATCCGGATCATATTGATCTGATGCTGTCGGAGCTGGATCGAATCAACCTGATTGTCAGTGAATTCCTGATATTAGCCAAGCCGCAGGCAATTCATTTTCAGGAGAGAGACGTTAGAATTATCATGGGCGATGTCATATCTTTTCTCGATAGCCAGGCCCATCTGTACGGGATCGAGTTCAAATTGACATTTGCTGTAGAACCGACCTTTGTCCACTGTGAGGAGAACCAGCTTAAGCAGGTATTTATCAATTTGCTCAAGAATGCGATTGAAGCGATGCCGGAAGGCGGCAATGTCTGGATCGATCTTAAACGACCTAACGCAGAGCTTGTGCAGATCGACATTCGGGATGAGGGTCAAGGCATCCCGGAAGAACTTATGCCACATCTAGGTGAACCGTTTATTACCAATAAGGAGACCGGTACCGGGCTTGGGTTGATGGTCAGCCAGCGTATCATTCAGGGTCATCGTGGCACGATGGAGATTGAGAGTGAAGTGGGCATAGGCACAAAGGTGAGTATTGTCCTGCCTGCAGTGCAGCGGACTGCAATTGAGGGCTGAGCGGAAAGCAGTTACAGATAAGGGGATGGCATCTTGAGAATTAATAAATTTATCAGTGAAACAGGATATTGCTCGCGTCGTGAAGCGGATAAGCTGGTGGAGAGCGGGAAGGTAACCATTAATGGTGTGGTTGCTGTCTTGGGAAGCCAGGCTGAGGAAGGCGATGATGTCCGTATCCAGGGGCGGCCGCTTCAAGATAAGAAGAAGCATGTATATATTGCACTTTATAAGCCGGTAGGGATAACGAGTACAACTGAACTGCATATCAAGGGCAATATTGTGGATTTTGTCGGGCACAAAGAACGGATTTTTCCGATTGGACGCTTGGACAAGGACTCCGAGGGATTGATTCTGTTAACGAACGATGGGGATATCGTCAATAAAATCCTTCGCTCCGAAGGGAAACATGAGAAAGAATATATTGTCACGGTAGACCGCCCTCTTACAGATACATTCTTGAGAGGGATGTCCAGTGGCGTAAAAATTTTAGGTGAGATGACACTTCCTTGCGAGGTCACGAGAATGTCCGAGCGTGTATTCCGAATTATTCTGACAGAGGGGAAAAATCGCCAAATCCGCAGAATGTGCAGCGCCTTTGGTTATGAGGTTCGAAAGCTGCAGCGAATCCGGATTATGAATATCCGTCTTGGAAGCCAGCGCGTCGGCTCGTGGCGCGATCTCAACGAGAAGGAGAGGGAGGAGCTCGGCCGGCTGTTGAACTACAAGCTGGAGTAGTGTGACGGAAGCCGTTTGGCGGTATGCCGCATCTACACAGAACAACCGATGCCCCTGGTGACCAGGTGCATCGGTTGTTTATTGTGTGTTATAGTCTGTAGTGACTAATTTCCGTTGGTTACATCTTCAACGTTGGTAAAGGTTGTACTATCTTGGTATTTACGTATAATGGATACCTCAACCCTGCGGTTCTTGGCTCGTCCGGCTTCGGTTTTGTTATCGGCGATCGGATGGTATTCGCCGTAGCCAATCGGCATGAACCGTTTCGGATCAAGCGCAGAGTTGGTCAGCAGTATTTTCATAAACTGCAAAGCTCGATCCGAGCTCAGATCCCAGTTGGAAGGATACCTGCTGTTGGCGATCGGGACATTATCCGTATGGCCGGATACGATGATTTCATAATCCGGGAACTTGTGCAGCATTTGTGAGATGGCTTTGGCCAGCTTACGGGCCTCAGGCTTCACAACGGCTTCGCCGGAAGGGAACAAGGCGTTGTCCCGTATCGTAATGACGAGCTGGGAGTGATTCAGCTTCGTGCTGAGCTCCGAAGTTAAACCGTTATTTTTAATATAGTTATCAAGCTGCTTCTTCAGTTTCTCCAGGTCCTCTTGTTCTTGGCGCATTAACTCAGCCCGTCTTTGGTCAGGGGTTGTAGCGGGAACGTTAGGGGACGATGCCTTATGATCATTAACGTTCGGCGGATCTTCGCTGGGCAGCGTTTTGCTGTAATCCAGGACGCCGGTACCCCCGGTGAGAGCAACGCTGAAGGCTTCGCTCATCTCTTGAAATTTGCGTGCATCGGTCGCGCTCATGGCGTAAAGCACCAGGAACAAGGCCAGAAGCAATGTCAAAAGGTCTGCATAAGGAAGGAGCCAGGATTCATCGGCATGCTCCTCATGCGGCTCGTGCCTAGTCTTTTTGCTCACTAGCACCAGCCTCCCTCTCACTGAGCTCAGCCCGTTCGGACGGTGTCAGGAACACGGAGAGCTTCTGATTAATTGCGATGGTGGACACACCGGATTGAATGGACAGCAGGCCTTCTACCATCATCAAGCGGATTTCAACTTCGCGTTTGGATAGACGCTTCAGCTTGTTGGCAATGGGATGACAGATGACATAACCGGTGAAGATACCAAGCAGGGTTGCAATAAATGCAGCTCCAATCGCATGGGCAAGTTCTCCCATATCTTCCATATGGGAAAGTGCAGCGATCAGGCCGATAACGGCTCCAAGTACCCCAAGGGATGGTGCATACATACCCGCCTGGGAGAAGATCAAGGCGCCAGAGCGATGGCGTTCCTCGGTGGCATTAATATCTTCCATTAATACATCGCGTACGAATTCCTGATCATTTCCATCGATGATCATACGCATACCGTTACGCAGGAAGGTGTCATCAATCTCATCGACCTTGGTCTCCAGCGCGAGCAGTCCTTCACGGCGTGTGATCGAAGCCCATTCCATAAACAGCTTGATCATGTCCGTTTTGTCCATCAGATTCTGTTTGAGAAAGGTCATCTTGACCAGCTTTGGAATCTTTTTCAGCTCGACTAGTGGAAACCCGATGAATAAGGTTGCTGCCGTGCCGCCAAGAATGATTAGATAGGCTGCCGGATTATACAGAGCGAGAAGGGAGGCGCCTTTCAGAAGCATGCCCACCACTACCGCGACGATACCGATGATTAAGCCTATAATTGTTGAAATTTCCATACCACACCTCATCCGTGAGAAATAAAATAACGAATCCATTCGTCAGAGCGGCTCTCATGGAGAACCGGGCGCCTTTTGTGGGGCGTTATCCTATTTATCGTCAGGTCGGGCTTTTTTTTTTAGTTGTAATTTCCGGTATAATGGAAGGAAGGGAAACGAGGCTAAGTACGGCAAGGAAAGGAGTGATCGAGATGGGCGTTAAGCACGGAAGAGATTACGGCGAAATTCTGGCAGAATTAACGGAAGCAGTTGGGAGAATTTCCGACAGCTATGTCTTCTTTGAAATGGAAGCGGAGGAATGGAACAATCTGGGCGAGGCCGAGAAAACGGAGGTTCATGAGGCGCTGGCAGAGGATCTGTTCTACGCTTTGGGTACCGAACCGGTTATTAGCGTGGGCAGCGGCGTTGTCATGCATGACCAGACCAACCATCGAATACATATTTTGATTGGTGAAGAAGAACTGGCCTTTGTAGCTCTTGTATAATCACGTCAGTTATGAACAGATACTGGGCAGAATAGAATAGATGACAGAATGCCAATACAATGTGTCAGTCTGCTTTACGATAGGTTTTTTTCGGGGAGGAAGATAAAAGATGCTTTATACGCAGCAAGAAGTAGAGGCTCATCTGGAAAAGCTTGAGGGTTGGGAGTTTGAGCAAGGGAGATGGATTGTACGAAAGTATACCTTTTCCTCCTTCATGAAGGGAATCGCTTTTGTTGATGAAGTGGCAGCTATTTCGGAAGCTTTCGGACATCACCCCTACATCACCATAGATTATAAAGTTGTTACGTTGCGTCTTACTTCATGGGATGACGGCGGCATTACGGCTGTGGATATTAAGGAAGCGCAGCAATTTAACGAGGCCTACGAGAAGAGTCGTTCCAAGGACAGCAAGGCGGAGTAATAGAAGCGGGAGACAATGAGGATGTTAGAATCGCCATAGGCCCCAATTAATGTAAAAACACGCTTGCACCGGTAGGTTCTCCGGATATCAAGCGTGTTTTGCGTGTAAGCTGATTTTATTTTTTCTCAGCAAGGTACAGCGCGATGTTTGCGATTTCTTCAGGCTTCAGCTGATCTTTAAAGGAAGGCATTCCTTTACGACCTTTGGTTACAACGTTGAAGATGGCATCCGCATCCATATGTCCGCCTACCTGATTCAGAGCTGGTCCAGCGCCGCCTTGAAGCTGGTCACCGTGACAGCTAATGCAGCTTGCTTTCAGTGTGGCTTCCGCTGCGGCAGCATCGAGAGTCACTTCCGGCATGGTTGGCTTCTCTTCCTGAGCTACCTGTTCCTTACCTGGGAGCGTAAACATCAGCGCGATAGCCAACGCACATGCGACGAAGAACAATCCGCTCATGATCCATTTTTGCATCGTCATATCGTCCCTTCTATGTATACTGCACTTTTGCACTTGTCTCCATTATAAACCAACATCCCTAGACAGCATAGCCAGTTGTGACAAAAAAAGCAACGATCCAAAGAGGCTTCATAAAAAATACACAAATTTGTGCTTTTTCATATAGACAAGCTTACTATTCCTCATTTGCTGGAGGCTCATACACCATACAGTGGAAAATGCCTTTTCCCTGCGGAGTAAGCCGCTCATACGTATCGGTGATGCGAAATCCCGCCCCTTCATAAGCACGGATCGCACGCTCATTCCAGGTCATTACTTCCAGATCAATCTCATCCGTAGGCCTCCTGCGCCTGGCCTCCTGCGTTATGGTCTGCATAAATCGTTTACCCATTCCACGCCCGCACCAATCAGGCCGCATGCCAAGCCCGATCCGTGTCACTTCGTGTATGGGAAACAGCTGGGCAAACCCCCACAGAGAATCCTGGTCATCCAGAATCGAGATATATTGCTGCTGGCGTATGATCGGATCGCCAAATTCCACCTCGAGCCCTTTCATCTGCTCCCAAGGAAGGAAGCCATAGATATCGTAAGGAGGGGGATAGGACCAGGTGCATATTTCTTCAGCGTGTTCCTCACGCATGATGACGGCGCGAAATGAAATAGGGGTAACATCCATTGGTAGTTTCCTCCATTCGTATATTATCCATGTACCCTTTATATAAGGGAGCGAGCTGCATGAAAAAGCCCGTCAAAGAGAGGCGGGCTCTCCTTTAACGGGCAGTAGGTCTGTGCACTGGATCGTCAGCCTCTATCATCTAGGATGATGTATCGGCCGATTGTTCATACTTATCATCACTCATGATGCGTTTGGCACCGACGTAACGCTGATCATAGTAATCCTCAGCAAGTCGGTTGATGACGACACCTCGATTCGACGAGGCATGGGCAAACTTGCCATCGCCTACATAAATGCCAACATGGGATATACCGCTCCCCGTTGTGTTGAAGAACACCAAATCGCCAGCCCGCAGATCTTTGCGGGTTATGCTTGTCCCCATATCGAATTGAGAGCCGGATTGATGCGGGAGCTTCAGGCCGAGTTTGGCATACACATACATGGTAAAACCGGAGCAGTCAAATCCGCTCGTGGTTGTACCTCCATAACTATATCTTGTACCCAATACCTTATCAATTTCCTGGTCCAGCGCACTATCGGCAAACACGCTGCCAATGCCTGAAGTGAACAGTAACGTAATACTCAGGGCTGCCGCTGATAACGTCTTCTTCAGCATGAAGAGCTCCTTCCGCTGCCTGCGAGGTTAGCTTGAGGGTTCGGTTGAAGGTCCCCTATGATCCCTTGACAGCAAGATCAATTCACCCGTAAATGGTTCCCCCGCTTCCCATATCCATGGGAATTCGGCAATCGTAATCTATGTATTAAAGCACTTACATTAATGACAAAGTTGTTACTGTACCCATTCTATCAGACAGCAAACAAGCTTGGCAATTATTTCTTGATGACTTTCGCTATTATTCAATAGCATCAGCTGTCGAAGTGTCAGGTATAATCAATTATTTTCCAATATTGCGTTTAATGAAGGCCGGGAAGGGTATATAAAAGGTAAGGATCTTTATGAAGGGCTGCCAATAATGCTGATGAAGTTGTTTCTGGATTAATAAAATTTATATTTTTTTTGAAAAGCGGGAACTTTTTCGTTGTCCCAAACGTTATAGAGGTATACACAGTGAACAAAAGAAAAAAGCCGCTGGGTGAGATCGGCACAATCTCAAAACTCCAGGGCTCTCTTATAAGGATAAATCAATAAAGTTCCAATTAGTTGTAGTTTACAGCTACAGATTTGTACGTGCTTTGACTCATCACTCGCTTAGCGCCCACATAGCGCTGTGCGTAATAGCTTTGGCTTAGCGGACTGACAATGACACCGCGAGAAGATGAGGAATGAGCGAACTTTCCACCCCCAACATAAATACCCACATGAGATACACCTTTACCGGATGTGTTAAAGAACACGAGATCGCCAGCTTTCAAATTGCTCTTGGATACTGCCGTACCTACCTTGTATTGAGCGGTAGATGTTCGTGGCAGGCTGAGACCAAGCTTCTTGTAAACATAGGTGGTGAAGCCGGAGCAGTCAAAACCATTTGTTGTGGTTCCACCTGTTTTATAAGATACACCAATGGCTGGTTTGATTGCGGTATTTAATTTGGAATCGGCGAAAGCGCTTCCGGTCCCTAATGTGAGCGCGAGGGCTAGGCCGAGAGAAACGGCCGTTAACTTCTTTTTCAAAACGAAATGCTCCTTCCAATGCCTGCGAGGTTAGCTTAAGGGTTCGGTTGAAGGTCCCCTATGATCCCTCTCTTGCGAGATCAATTCACCCAAAACGGATCCCCCGCTTCCCAATCGATATGGGAATTCGGCTCCTTAAAATGTTGATGAACCCATTCATTGACGTCTGACGTTCCAACATGATTAACGAAATAACATAGTTCCAGCAAAAGTTACAGTAAAGATGACAAAGTTGTTACTAACATATTCGTTATTTTAGCAGAGTATTAACATTTTGGCAAACGAGGAAAGTGTATATTTAAACAAAAAAACCTGTCCCAGTCATGCTGGAACGGGTTTTTTTGTAATTTCGCGCTCTGAAATTTGTGATATGGAGGATAAATGAAATCCTATTTTCTGTAAAAATGGCAGGGATTAAGATCCATGTCGCTTCCGGTTACAGTTTATTCGCGAGCCTGTCGATCATACTATTGTAACGAAATGTAACTTCTAGGAGTGCTGTGAGGATGATGATTTCCACAGATGATACTGGGAGGAAATTACCCAAATTTGGAAAAGTCCATTTAGAAAATAGGAGGCTTGCTGAATAATTAAACCGATTAGTCCTGCCCAGATGAGTGAGGCAGAGCTAAGGAGCAGAAGTATAACAACGGCGGCACCGCCCACGGTTATGGACAGGAGGACTGCCGTGCCCAGATTGTTGAAGAGAGTTAGAATAGAGCTGATCATACCGGAATCACCGATACGGCCAAACTGCATATAGAGCAGGGATATCCGAATCAGATAGGCGTACAGGAACCAGCCTGCCGCATAGGGCAGCGCGTGGAGCAGCAGAGCGGGCTCCTGGATGCCGTTGAGCAGGATCGGGAGAATTTTGGGCACAATCCAGTAGCCGGGAGCAAAGGTGAGGATCAACTCGATCAGATAGAATATCGTCACGGGTTTCCACAGCTTCTGCATTCCCGTGAAGAAGAACAAGCCGCGTTCACCTTGGGCTTCCTGGTGGAGGTTATAGAAGATGCCTGCCCGTATGAGCGGGGTGAGCACCATCCGGATGAGCAGCAATCCAGCCAGAAGCCATCCGTAGGTATGGACCGTATTGCTTAACGTCAGGCTCATCTCTCCCTCGTAGAAGAACAATAGCCGGCTCAGTTCGTTAGGTGCAGAGTCTGGATACCGCATCAGAAGGGGAACGACGGCTGATTTTACAAGTCGGTACAGGCAATATCCCCACAGCAAACGGTATAAGAAGAGCAGAATAGAGACGTATAATTGGTCTTTAACACTGGTCCACCCTTGGCCTGCATAAGTTTTCATGTGCTCACCCCTCACCATGACAGGCTACCGAACAGCGTCTCCACGAGTTTGGTAATGCTGAGATTCCAGCGTGTCACCACTTTCGGATCCATTCCTGCCTTCATATAATTATTGATGTGTTTGTTCTCAAGAACCATGGAGTATTTCGGGTCAACCATCGCCCAGGATAGCGGCGAGGTGTAGTCCAGAGTGTAAGTGACTTTACCGTCCTTGCCACTCCAGGTTCGCTCCACGGTCTTGCCGTCCTCGAACGCAAATATGATCGGGACATCGGTAACATCTCCGTCTTTGCTTGTAATCTTGACCGTAGATTCATACTCTGGATTGTCCTGCGTCCCTTTATTTTTGGTTTTGATCAGATCGATTGCGACGTCCGCCATTTGGTTTCCATATACATACTGGTCAAAATAAGACTGCCAGGAGGTTTTGCTTACTTGTTCAACGACCTTCTGGAAGTCGGACGTGGTGGGGTGCTTGAAACGGTATTTCTGGGCATAGGTGTTCAGAATCTTCTCCATCATCCGTGGACCGACCTGCCGTTCTATGCCTTGCAGTACAAGTTTGCCTCTCGTGTAAACGTTCAGTGCATAGTTTTCGTGGGAGCTGTATTTCCAGGAATCCATTTTCAGCGGTGCAGGTGAGGTAATCGACGCTCCTTGAGCTGCGGTGTTGGAGGTAATGCCGTATTCCTTCTCCATCACTCTCTCTTCAGCATAGGTCGCAAAGGCCTCGTCCAGCCAGGCTTCCTCAAACTCGTTATTCGCAATAATCCCGTAAAAATATTGATGGGCGATCTCATGGATGACGGTTCGTTCCAGCTCATACCCCGGTGAATCATTTCTGGCACCGAAGGCAGTTACCAGCGTCGGATACTCCATGCCGCCGGCACCGTTGCCCGATTCAGGCGGCACCACGATGGACAACGTGGAGTATGGATAGGATCCATACCATTTACCAAATGAAGCAAGTGCGGATTTGGCAGCATCGAAGTATCGGTCCTTTAAGTCTTTATGCACAGGATCGAGATACAGCTTGATGCGGACACCCGGTACACCTGGCGCAGAGAAGGCTTCTTCTGCCGTGACAAAGTTCGGTGATGCTGACCAGGCAAAATCATGGACATCGTCCGCATAGAATTGATAAACCTTCTCGCCATTCGTCTTCTGTGCGGGCTTCGTCGGGAATCCGGTAGCGGCAACAATATAATTTTCGGGAACCCGGATTCGAACGCTGTAGATGCCGAAGTTGGAATAGAACTCGGAGTTGCCGTGATATTGATGGAGGTTCCATCCCTCATCCGTTCTTCCACGAAGACCTGCCGGCTCATAGACTGAAATTTTAGGGAACCATTGGCCAGCCATAATAAAATTCTCGGTGGTGCCCATGCGCGCAAATATTTTGGGAAGCTCGACTTCAAACTCCATATGGATGGTGATGCTTTCCCCACTTTTTATGGGTTTTGGCAATCTTAGTTTGACAAGGCTGTGATCCTTGATATTGCCGTCATCCGGTTGAACGAATTGAAGGCGATGCGTCAAGGCCAGGCCTTCGGTTGTTTTCACGCTGGTAATGGTCATGGAGCCGTATCCGTCATCAGGCATAGGATCAGAACGCAATCTGCCGCCCGATTCCTTCATGAACGTTGTTTCGTTGGATGAAAATGCATTGGGATACAAATGAAAGTACAGCTCGTTTACGCTTTTTTTGCCTGGATGGGTCCAAGTGAGTGTCTGTTTGCCCTTAAGCTTGTTCTCTTCAGGCTCGTACCGAACATCCATGTGATATTCCACTAAACGGTCGCTCAGCGCCGGAGCGGGAACATCAGGCTGCACCTTAGGCGGCGAGAGAGGGGACTTCTCCACGGCGGAGACCGAGGGCTTGCCCGCATTTGGGGCAAGGGCGGACGCTGAGGACCCTGGATTCAGAAATATCGGCATCGATCCTGCAAGCAATCCAAGGGCGAGCAAGGATGATAGAAAGACTTTGGCACGTGGTGGGACCATATCGAACAACCTCCCGTTGACAAGCATCTAGTGCATGTATATGTTTGCTTTTGGGGGATTATTAGTTAAAATAAAATTATTGGGACATGGTTAACAAATTTAGCAGCCGTCACGTAAGGATCGGCTCTGAATATAGGAGGTCGGCAGCAGTGGAGAATGAAGATCAGAAGCAGGGTGCCAAGAAGCAGATTGCTTTGAATATTATTAATAGCAAGAGTAAGCATAAGGGGTTTGGATCAGGCTCCATCGATCTGAATAGTTTGTCTCCTGTCATCATCGACAATGGTGAGGCTCGAGTGGATATTGGAGCGATGCATGCCAAGAGCAAGGTGGAGAAGGGAATTCGTTTCAGCATGAATCGCGATGACGTTCCCAATGGACGCCAGGTGTGGATCGTGTGGGTGGCTGTAGACCGTACTGTGGAAGGTCAGCATTATGCAGGCATGACTGCCTGCGAGATGTGGATAGACCATGAGGCCCGCCGAGGCTGGAAGATCCTCGCGGATCATGTCAATAAAATGGATGCGGCCATGAAACGCAAAATCAATCTGGATGGCCTGGGTGATGTAGAGAAGAAGGCGCTGCGTGAACTGTTGATCTCACGCAACGAAGAGTGGTGGAATGCTTCACCGGACGAGTTCAAGGATGCTCTTCAGACAACGGAATCATGAAATCGGCAAGTTATATGATAAGCCTGACATAATAAAGAACCGGCAGGATTCATAACGAATCCTGCCGGTTTTCTGTTTTTTTAAAAAGGCAGTGTGTAGGTGTGCTTCGCGGTTTTCCCCAAGAAAGGGTTTTTGAAATCGAAACTCAGCTTACCATTGGCATATCCTTTATAAGTCAGCCCGTCACCATAATAGCCGACTTCATTGGATGGATACTCTTCAATCATGTCCTTGCTATCGGCATCCAGAAGTTCAGGATAGATCAGCTTCGCTGTGCTGCCGGCAGGATGTACGACGTACAGTGTAGCTTGTTTATACGGACGGACGAGCAGGAAGTCTCCCTCAATGGCCTCGATTATAAATTGGTCATCCACGCCTGTAAGCTCAGCGAGATTGTAGGTCTTGACCGTTTTACCCGTTGGATGTACCAGCTCCAGCGTACTGCCATTCATCATCGCGATGTTGCCTTTGTAGCTGAGTTGGTCTCTGCTGTAATTGATCCCGGCAAAATTGGAGTGGCTGGTTTTGGAATCCTTGAGAATTTTGTTGTCTTGAATAAGCACACGGTATCTCTCTTGATGAATATGCGGCTCGCCGTAATCGTTCGTAATATCGGCAACGTAGGTGCTGCTGTTGATTCGATGTGCGCTTATGCTCAGAAGTTCCAGATTCTCAACCGGTAAACGGCCGACTTGGACAGGCGTGGTTCCGGCTTTACCCATCAACAGTGTCCCATAATCGCGGTTGACCCAGAACAGGACATTGCCAACAGCAGTATAGGCATAGCCTCCCTGTGAGCCAAAGGTCGTCGTTAGCCCGGATTTACTGTCATACTTGAGGGGAATGCTGAAACCCTTGGTAATGAGACTGGCTGGAACGTAGGTCACACCTTTTTTTATCACTGGTGCAGCTTCAAGCTTCAGAACGGTGCCCTTGGCATTGACTGCGCGTGACTGTCCAACTGTAATGCGAACAGATTGTTTCGGACTGTTGATATACAGCTCGTTTTTCCCTGGAATCGTAAGCTGCAGATGCAACTGTTCAGAAACTTCCTTCAGCGGTATAAACAATACGCCCTTATTTGTATATGGTTTATGCTTCACATCCAGAGCGCCCCAGGCTTTGCTCTGTGATGTTGAGGCTTCTGCTGCATGGGCAGGTACGGTTATGAGGGATGAAGACGTGAACATTAATGAAAGTGCTAAGGATGCGGTGCCTGCTAATTTAATGAATTGAACGGTTTTCATGAAATTCCTCCTTGGTGGTTATCACTCCCATCTATTTAAACGTCTGGCTAATGGAAAATGTTTCTCTAAATCACGAGTTCATGTAAAAAATGAGAGATAGAAAAAAACCGGAGCTGCTCCACAAGGGATACAGCTCCGGTATTATTAATATCCTGACTTTAACTCCTTATCCTTGCCCAGCAGGATGGTGAGACCCAGCAAGGTAACGATAATGGTTGCTCCCATGTCCGAGATAATCGCAATCCAAAGTGTCAGCCATCCCGGGATCGTGAGCAGCAGTGCGATGGCTTTCAGCGACAGGGAGAGCCCGATATTCCACTTAATAATCTGATTAACCCGTCTAGCCGTTTTGATGGCCCCGGGCAGCTTCCCAAGGTGATCCTGCATCAGCACCACGTCGGCGGTTTCAATGGCACTGTCGGTTCCTTTGCCCATCGCGATGCCAAGATCGGCCGCCGCCAGCGCAGGGGCATCGTTAATGCCATCACCGACCATGCCGGTTTTTTTACGGGAAGAAAGCTCCCTGACCTTGGCAACCTTTTCTTCCGGCAGCAGGCTTGCGAATACACGGGTAACCCCGGACTGCTTCGCAATGGTCTGTGCGGACTGCTCATGGTCGCCTGTCAGCATGACCGTATCGGTGATACCGGCCTCGTGAAGCTTGCGAACGACAGTCGCAGTCTCCGGCCTGATCTCATCGGCGAGTCCGAATTGACCTAATACGCGCTCCTCGCTTACGGCTGCAACGATGGTGTAGCCTTGGCTCTTCAATCGGCGGATGTCTTCCTCCACGGCGCGGATATGTTCTTGCTGTCCCTGAACATGTCTCAGCACGTCCTCGCTGCCAACCCAGAATAAGTTGCCGCCGATTTCAGCCCGAATCCCTTCGCCCGGCAAAACTGTAATCTGCTGAGGTTCATTAAACATGCACTGCGGCTGCTTGATCTCCAGATGTTTCATGACGGCCTTGGCTAGCGGATGGAGAGAGGACTGCTCCAGTGCGCCGATAACACCATAGAATTTATTCTCATCGTATACCGTTTCCGCATAGACCGCCGGCTCACCCTTGGTCAGCGTTCCTGTCTTGTCAAAAGCGATGGCTTCCAGCCGACCAAGCTGCTCAAGATGGACCCCGCCTTTGATCAGGATACCGTTGCGTGCTGCACGGGTCATACCGCTGACAAGTGCAATGGGTGAGGAAAGCACGAGTGAACAAGGACATCCCACGATCAGAATGGACAGACCCTGGTAGATCCAGGTCATCCAGGGCTGATTCAGCAATAAGGGTGGAATCAGCGTCACGGCCAACGCAATCAACATGATGGCAGGCGTATAATATTTAGCGAATTTATCAATAAAAAGCTCTGTTGGTGTCTTGCTGTCCTGCGCTTCCTGTACCAGATGCATGATCTTGGCAAGGGAAGAATCCTCGTAGGCCTTCGAAATCGCGATGTAAAGCACACCATCGGTGCTTACACTGCCACCGTAGACAGCATCGCCTTCCCGTTTCGTTACAGGCACGGATTCTCCCGTAATGGCAGCCTCGTTGACAGCGCCGGTTCCTTGGGATATGGCACCGTCGGAAGGAATTTTCTCGCCTGGTCTTACCCGGACCACATCACCTGGAGAGAGGCTTGTGATCGGTACCAGCTTGGCCTGACGGTCTTTCCACAGCTCGGCTTCCTTCGGTGCCGCGGCCAGCAGCGCCTCCATCGATTGCCGGGCCCGATTCATGCCGTAGCCTTCCAGCAGCTCGTTGAGGCCGAACAGAATGGCAACCAGCGTGGCTTCCCGCCATTCCCCAATAATGACAGCACCAATGAGTGCAACGGTCATCAGGGTGTCCATATTGAATTTGAAGCGGGTCAGGTTGCGCAGCCCGCGCAAGAACGTTGTATATCCGCTCAGAATCATGGCACCTGCATACAATGCGATTACAACCGGCTCGGCAACGTTACCTTCCAATATAAAGGTCAGCAGATAAAAAACAGCCGAGATGGTTAGCAGCCACTTCATTTTTCCATCGCCGCCATGACTTTGCTCATGAGCATGACCGTGGTCATGCCCATGTGACGGTTGATGCTGATGGGATGAAGGGTCATGAGTGTCCGCATCAGCATCCGAAGAGGCTGACAGGGGGGCATGAACGATACGGGCGCCGTCACTTTTCAGAATCGTCTCTACCTGGTATAGATCCACATGGGGGGAGAGGATCAGCTTCCCGCTGTTGTAACTCAGGCGGGCGTTGTCCCCGTGGTCCAGCTTCTGGATCTCTTCCTGCATCTCACGTGTGCAGTTGGGACAAGAGAGGCCTTGAACCCGATATTCAATAAGTGGGCTGTTACTTGCGCCAGGAGATGATTTGGAAAGCTGAGGATGGTTCGCGCTCATCTACATCTTCTCCTTCTGATGCTCCAGCGTCATATGAAGCAATGTCCGGATATGATCGTCTTTAAGGGAATAGTATACATTTTTCCCGGCTTTGCGGGACTTGGCGATATCTTTGTTCTTCAGCGTGCGCAGATGATGGGAGGCTGTTGCCGTAGAGCTTCCAAGCACCTCAGCCACATCGCAGACACATAGCTCGCCACCTCGATCCAGCATATAGGCCACTTTAACTCGTGTGGGGTCTGCCAAGGCCTTGAAGATCTCCGCCATGCCGCTCATGTCATCGTCAGAGATCGTGTCTTTTAACAAGGCAACCCTTTCAGTGGAAGGACATTCTATTTCGCACAGCTCAAGAGAGACTTCTTCGTTCATGGTTCGGGCATTCATAAAATACAACCTCCTTGAATGAGGAGCAATAAGTGCTCTTTACTTTATATATTCAAACGTTTATTTGATTGTTAATCATAATATACCCGATTTCCACACTATATTCAAACGAATGTTTGATTGTTCACGAGTGCTTCACAGTCTAAGAATAAATCTGCAAGCTCTATAGTATGAACCAATTGCAGCAGTTAGGGTGCATCGCCTCTTTTCAGAAAATCCTTCCATTTCATTACAGGCCAACTTATACTATTAGCAAAAAGATGTAAATTCACACAAGAAGTTAACCTGCGGCCCAGCGCTACATAAACTCATCACATCTTAAGCGGGCTAGGCCATCGTTTCGACTCGAATGTGTACATAATCGAATACCTATCCTTCTATTTGCGGATGTGTATAAACAGGGGAGGCAGGAGTATGACTTGTCCAATATGTCGATATGAAACGGGAGAGGGGAAGTATTGCAAGAAGTGTGGGGCAAGACTGATTATCGAGGAGTCACCCGTTTTTGCTGCCATGAAAGAGCAAGCGGCGGCATCGGAAGTATACAGCATCAATAGAACAAGCGTAAGCAGCAAAGGGGATAGACCTCAGACGAACCAAGGAGAGCCCGCACTGCCGGTGTATACCCCGCCCGACATTCCATTTCAAACGGCAGGTCGGCAGCATGGGGAAGAGGCAGAAGAGGAACCGAATCCTTATTGGACCAGCTTGAAATTGTATGGACAGCTCTATGGGGAATACTTTCTTAAGGGGATCAAACATCCGTTCAGCGCGGCTGTCGCCACAGACAGCAGTCAGTTCTTAAACGCGATGGTATCCATGCTGCTGTATGTTCTGCTGCTTCCGCTCACGATATATGCAACGCTTCACCATGAACTGCAGGGTTTGCCTGCGGGGGCCTTTGCCGAGCTTGTCGTTAAGCCTGTCATTTGGATCGCATTATTTATGTTCCTGTTGAATGTTTTTACTTACGCTGCGGTCAAGCTGTCGTTTAACCCGGCCGTGAAGCTCAAGGAAGTGATGGCCAGGTTCGGCACTTTGCTGACACTATTCCTTATGCTCTATGTTGTCAGCCTACTGTTCCTGTTCCTGAATGGAGATATATCGAAAGTGATCATCCTTCTTTCCTTCATTAGCACCCTGATGACCGTACCGCTATTGGTCATGACTAGCTATAAGAGAAGAATGGTTGGCGGTTTGGATCCACTGTACGCGATTCTACTGGTTTATGTCGCAGTGATGCTCGTGATCGTCATACTGGGCAACTCCATGATCGGATATATCACGGGCTTTTAACGGGTTGTATTTACATATGCAATAAATGAAAAACAGCAGGCTTTTCTCTCGGGATTACCGGGATAGAGCCTGCTGTTTTTTTGGGGCATGGCGTTGTTTCTGGTGTTACTCAACCCACCATCGTTTAAAATCCTGCCACCAGGAACGTTCCTCCTGTTTCTCGGCAGCATCTGCAGGGTTGGCTTTCTTCGGGGCCTCTCCACTGCCGTGCTCTCCACAATATTCGGTAGGCTCCGTACCCTTCACGAATACCTCCAGAATTTTATCGGGACAATCAGAGCCTGCAAGCTTGCCTGTCGTCGGATCGATATACGCGCTGATGACGTCATCCGGGATCGGAAAAATCTTGGGCGGCACGTTCTCCAGTGCGGTCTCCGTATACTGCGCAAAAATAGGGGCTGCCCGCCGTCCGTCAATTTTGCTGATTTCCCGTCCCTTGTCATATCCAACCCATACCGCGGTAGACAGCTCCGGGGTATACCCGACAAGCCAGGCATCGGAGTCGGTTGTACCCGTCTTCCCGGCGACCGGTCGCTTCATTAGAGTAGAGACGCGGTTACCCGTTCCTCCGGTCTCGAATACGCCCTCCATCATGCGTGTCATCACATAAGCTGCCGAGGGCTCAACAATTTGTTCCCCCGCAGCTTCCGGAGCTGTATATAAGCTGCGACCAGCCGCATCGGTAATGCTCAGTACGGCGACCGGTGAGACCCGAGTGCCGTTATTAGCCATGACAGCGTAGGCGGAGGCCATCTCCAAAGGGCTGACAGGCGAGGTGCCCAGAGCAAGGGAAGGGACAGGCTCCAGCGGGCTTGTGATGCCCATTTTTTTCGCCATGTCAGCGACTTTGTCCGGTCCAATCTGCATGATGGTGTTCACAGCATATATATTGTCCGAAGCGGCGATGGCTTCCCGCATCGGAATTTCCCCTAGATACTTATCGCCAAAGTTGCTGGGCTGGTAGGTTTTGCGATTGTTATCATAATGAAATAGGGTCGGCTGGCTGTTAAACACGCTGGTGCTTGTCATCTCTTTGGATGCAATGGCGGTTAAATACATGATTGGCTTAAAAGCCGATCCAGGCTGCCTTGTTTTAGCCAGCGCATGGTTGTATTGATTCTCGCGATAGTTCTTGCCGCCAACCATGGCTTTGATATGGCCGGTCCGCGGGTCGATGGATACGAGTGCCGTCTCCAGCTCGCTCTTGCTGTCCATGCCCTCCGCTACGGCCTCTTCCGCAGCCTTTTGTGCCTGAGGATCCAGGGTCGTATAAATGTTAAGACCGCCTTGTTCGAGCTGCTTCTCCGTCATGTTGAGCTGCTTGGTGACAAGACCGCGGACGTAGTCGCGAAAGTAGGAAGCAATCACCTTGTTCTCCTGTCGGTCCTGGGGCAGCAAGGCGAGCTTGGCTGTGGCTGCTTTATCGGCTTCGGTCTCCGTAATAAATCCGGTCTCCGCCATGGCGTTCAGGACGATATGCTGTCTTTTGACTGCATTGTCCATATGATTGTAGGGTGAGTAATACGTTGGCCCTTTTGGAATACCGGCAAGCAGGGCGCTTTCGGCCAAGGTCAGTTTTTTTGCAGATTTGCCAAAGTACAGCTGTGACGCCGACTCGATCCCATAAGCACCGTGGCCGTAATAAATCTCGTTCAGGTACATTTCGAGTATCTCATCTTTGGTATATTTCATCTCAAGCTGGGCGGTGAATTTGGCCTCCTTGAGTTTGCGTGTCCATGTTTTCTCATGAGATAGGTATAAGTTTCGTGCGAGCTGTTGGGTTAATGTGCTTGCTCCCTGTTTGCGATCCATATGCTGCAGGTTCACCAGGACGGCCCGGGCCATGCCTTTAACATCAAACCCCGGATGATTGTAGAACTTCCGGTCCTCTACCGCCAAAGTTGCCTGGACCAGAAGGGGAGATATATCAGCCAGGTTTACCTGCTCGGATGTGTGTCCCGTAGTAGAGAAGGTGGCGATCAAATCTCCCTGACTGTCGAGCAGACGCGAGTAGCGGGATGTTTCCGCGACGGGCAGCGGCGTTATAAATAAATAGGCGAGCAGAATGCCGCCGGCGATGATGGATAGGCCAAGGAGCACAAACAGAAATGTAGCAAGCCGGACGAAACGACGTTTGCGCTTGGGTGATTTTTTTGGTCCCGGCATGGGGGGTCTCCTTCCAGTCCTTTTTGTAAGGTTTGAGAGCAGAGGATGCCAAGGTTGAAAAGATGAGTTTACATTCTCCTTGGCCGTCTTCCTTTTCTATACAGTATGGGACTGGAAAGGGCAGGATATTCATGTGACACGACCAGGATATGGTCTTGATTTTAATGCTCAGGAACTTTTGGTTGCAATTTGGGCTTGATTTAATATAATCTAATTTGTTTGGTACAATAGAAAGAGTGTGAAACTGTAAGCAAAAGGCATCTGCCCCGAATAAAGTTTTACGGCTTGGATCTGGACGGCTGAACATTATTCTAGCGGAAAGAAGGTAGAGACGATGGAATTATGGTACACGGAGAAACAAACGCCGACTTTCGGCATTACGGCGAAAATACGGGAAACGTTTGTACATGAGAAGACGGAGTTTCAACAACTGGATATGATCGATACCGAGGAATTTGGACGCATGCTCGTCCTGGACGGCATGGTCATGACTACGATCAAGGACGAATTCGTCTATCATGAGATGGTCGCTCACCCCGCACTGAACACGCATCCAAATCCGAAGAAGGTTCTTGTTGTCGGCGGCGGAGACGGCGGTGTCATTCGCGAAGTGATCAAGCACCCGGGCGTAGAGAAAGCTGTACTTGTTGAAATCGATGGAAAAGTCATTGAATACTCGAAGCAGTACCTCCCCGAGATTGCCGGCAAGCTGGACGATCCGAAGGTTGAAGTGCTGGTTAACGATGGATATATGCACATTATTGAGCATAAGAACGAATATGACGTTATTATGGTAGATTCCACAGAGCCTGTGGGCCCGGCTGCTCCGTTGTTTGAGCGCGGATTCTATCAAGGAATCTACGAGGCGCTGAAGGAAGACGGTATTTTCGTAGCGCAAACGGACAACCCTTGGTTCAAGGCGGACCTGATTCAGCAGGTTAACCGAGACGTGAAGGAAATCTTCCCGATCGTGCGCGTGTATGGAGCGAACATTCCAACCTATCCGAGCGGTCTGTGGACCTTTACGATGGGCAGCAAAACGTACGATCCGCTTGAAGTGGACGAGTCCACCATTGATGAGATGGATACGAAATACTATTCCCCTCGTCTGCACAAAGCCGCATTCGTGCTGCCGAAATTCGTTGAAGACTTGGTGAAATAAGGAGGCCGTATAAACTGATGAAACTGGATCAAGGTTACTCCGGCAACGTGTTTATTCTGAGCTCCGAGGATTATGAAGGGTCCAAGGCCGTTATTTACGGTATGCCGATGGATTTTACGGTTAGCTACCGTCCCGGCTCCCGTTTTGGTCCTGCCCGTATTCGCCAGGCGTCCGTTGGTCTGGAGGAATACAGCCCTTACTTGGATAAAAGCATTGAAGATATGACCTATTTCGATGCAGGCGACCTGATGCTGCCTTTCGGCAACGCAGGCCGCAGCCTTGAAGTGATTGGCGACTATGTAGGCAAACTGCTGGATGACGGGAAGTTCCCGATCGGACTCGGCGGGGAGCATCTCGTATCTTGGCCGATCATTCAGAAGGTGTACGAGAAGTACCCTGATCTCATTCTGATTCATATCGATGCGCATGCCGACCTTCGTGAGCATTATGAGGGAGAGCCGTTGTCCCACTCCACACCGGTCCGCAAGGCGGCAGGCATCATGGGCGGCAAGAACATCTATCAGTTCGGCATCCGTTCCGGCTCCCGTGAGGAGTTCCAATACGGACGCGAGAACATCAACTTCTACCCGTTCGAGGTGGCTGCGCCCCTTAAGGAAGCTTTGCCTTCCATGGGCAACCGTCCGGTCTACGTGACCATCGATATCGATGTGCTGGATCCATCGGCCGCACCGGGCACCGGAACGGCAGAGGCGGGCGGCATCACATCGAAAGAGCTGCTGGAAGCCGTGCATCTGATTGCAAACTCCGGCGTGAACGTTGTCGGCTGCGATCTCGTGGAAGTGGCACCCATCTATGATCCGTCCGAGCAGACCCAGATCGTAGCTGCGAAGCTGATCCGTGAGATGCTGCTGGGGTTTGTTAAGTAGGGGGGGATTCCACCCACCCAAACCCTCCCTGCCAGGGAGGGCCCCAAGGGCGCTGCCCTCTGGACACCCGGAACTTTGGTGTTCGGTGCTGATGTGAGGATCTGAGAGGGGCTCGAGCTTGGGCCCGGCCAATCTCGGGCTCCCCTAGCGGGGACGCCCTCGTGGCCTTAACAGCGCCCGTTGGTGGCCGAGGCTTCGCCCCTCGGCTGGAGCAGAAAAAGCAAGCCTCCCCTATCTAAGCCTACGGCTATCGGGGTTCGGCTTGCTTTTTCGTACGGGCGTGGCCCCCTCGGAAGGCACCCCTGCGGGGACGCCTGGTGGGCCAGCCCTGTGTGTGAGCAGCCGAGGCTTCGCCCCTCGGCTGGAAGAGAAAAAGCAAGCCTCCCCTATCTAAGCCTATGGCTATCGGGGTCGGCTTGCTTTTTCGTGCTGCGTGGCCCCCTCGGAAGGCACCCCTGCGGGGGACTCCTGGTGGGCCAGCCCTGTGTATGAGCAGCCGAGGCTTCGCCCCTCGGCTGGAGAAGAAAAAGCAAGCCTCCCCTATCTAAGCCTGCGGCTATCGGGGTTCGGCTTGCTTTTTCGTGTGGGCGTAGGCCGCACTTTGAGCAAATGAGAAGAAATGGACCGGGGTCAGATGTTATAAACTTAATGGAGATGAGATATGAAGACGCTAATAAGGAGGTTAACCTCATGACCGATTCGTCTATCAAGAAGAGAACGGATTCTGCTTCAAGGTTGATTAAAGCATCGCCCGAAACCATTTATCAGGCGTTCACGGACCCCAGGGCTTGGGTATCGTGGCTTCCGCCGGAGGGGATGTCAGGTCAGATCGACAGCTTTGATGCACGTGAAGGCGGGAGTTATCGAATGGTACTCAACTATATCGGATCGGACCACGTGAACCTTGGCAAATCATCGGAAGGCACGGATATCGTCCAAGGTACTTTCCTGGCGCTGGTGCCCAATAAAAAAATCGTGCAGTGTTTTGAATTCGAGTCGGATGACCCCGCTTACGGGGGCTCGATGACTATGACATGGACGTTGACCGCACTCGCGGAAGGCACGGAGGTGACGATTGTTTGCGAGAACGTTCCTGAGGGCATACGGCAGGAAGATCACGAAGAGGGCTTAAATTCTTCGCTTCACAATCTCGCTGTCTTTACTGAAAGATAATGGACAGGCTGTGAGGTTCACTGCGCCCCATGGCAGTAAAAAAGCAAGCAACCCTACGAAAGCCTGGCGGCTGATCGGGTTGCTTGCTTTTGTGTTTATTTCAGGGTGATACCGAATGCCGAGCCTGGGTCACCGGCAAATACGACGGTTCCATTGGCAGGGAGCTTCACTTCGTTAGAACCGCTGGCAACGGTGTAGTTCACAACGGCACCTTGCTCGTCATATACGGCGAATGCGCCTTGTGCCGGCAGCGTCACTGTCATCGTTTTGCCTGCAACGGCATCAGAGACGGTGTACCACTTGGCATATCCATCGGCTTGCAGGGTAACGGTTGATTTTTTTCCCTTGTACAGGGGCTTAACGTCTTTCTCGCTCACAAAGAGCGATCCGGCAGCTTCGAGATACTCCACGCCTTTTTCCTTATAAAAACGGAATTCAGACGTATCCCGGCTTCCAATAGCCGGAACTCGATGCTCGCTTACTGCGGTATCCGGGTCGATGATTTTCTTATCGATCATATAACCTTCCAAACCACTCTTGCTGCTGATCTCTACGGACGGCTTCATAATGAAGTACATCAGCGACGTGAATTTCTCATTTAACGGATAGAAAGTTTGACCTTCCCGCTTAGCCCAAGCGGCAGCGGTTTCCTTGGACAGCGGGTTCGCTTTCATCTTCTCGGCGGAATACTGCGAGATGGCAAGCTGTCCGAGTCCAGGAATGGATACATATTGCCTTACCCATAAGTAGATCCCGTCATTTTTCTCGGTTACGAAGTTGACCTTCGTACTGCCATCCGCGCTCACAAATGTTCCATCCGCAGTGTACACATATTTCTCTGCCGGATAATCCGGAACCATAGGTACGGAGATCGACAGTTCGCCATCCTTGATGTCGGCTTTCATCTGTTGATTAGTCACGCCATAGTATCCGGCGTATTTGGTGATGTCGTCAGGCATATCCGCCTTGACGGGTTTGCCGAATGATTTTTCCGGCTTGAATTCCTTAATGGTGCCCTTCTCCTTCAGTGCGTGCAGCAACATTTCGCTCGCCATCAGTTGGTTTGTGGAGCTGGAACCGCCCGAGGATAACACAGCAGCAGCCATGTTTTGCTCTGGAAGGACAACGAGAGAGGCATGATACAGAATGGTGTCCCCACCTTTGGTCACGGCTTTCATATCATATTGGTTGAACGGGAACAGTCTGACGCTGTCCCAGCCCAGTCCGTAATCAAACGAATTGTCGGCGTCGGCCGGCCACAGGCCTTTTTTATACTCTTCTTGTTCCATGGCCTTGATGGACTTGTCGGTGAGAATGCCTTCCGCTTCGCCCGTGAAGATCTGTGCGAATTGAACGAGATCCTCAGCCGTGGAATAGATGCCGCCGGTACCGATGACATTAATCGTTTCGTTAGGAAGCTGTCCCTGATGAGTAGGATAATAAAGTCCAGCCATTTGCTTCAAATTCAATTCATCCTGGGATGTCTTGGTATGATCCAAATCCAAAGGCTCGGTGAAATTTTCGTGAATGAATGAGGTAAAGCTTTTGCCGCTGATTTTTTCCACCAGAATTTCAGCCAGCGTAAAACCGTCATTACAATAAACGGAGTATGCGCCCGGATCTGCTTTCAGGTTTTGGGTGGATAATTGCTTCAATAATGTGTCATGCGCATGAGCATCGTTATCCTCGAACAGAAATGCATTGTTCAGGCTCGAGCCCTGCAGTCCGGAGGAATGGTTAAGCAGCATGCGCGGCGTAATTTTTTTGTAGCGCTCGTCTTTCATTGTGAATTCGGGTATGTACTGAACGAGAGGCGTATCCAGATTGATTTTCCCGTCATCCACCAATTTCATCACCGAAGCGGCGGTAAACATTTTACTCGTGGAGCCGATGCCATACATCGTATCCTGGGTCAGCGGAATCTTTCCTTCGATATCGTTCACGCCTGCTTGCCCGGACACGGTAATATTGCCGTTATCGATAAGGGCATATTGGACGCTTGTGGTTCCATAAGTCTCTGTGAGCAGCTTTGCTTTTTCTGCGGCGGTTTTCTCCAGGCCCTGGACAGCGGCGGTAACCTGGCTGTTATCTGCTGCCATGACCCCGGCTGGAAGAACCAGTGTGACGGCGAATAGGGTAACGAGCATCCGTGATAGTCTTTTCTTCAATGAATAAATACCTCCTTATTATGATGTATTAGTTAGTACGATTTACCAGCTGGAATGGTTCAATTTATTTTAGAGTTTCTAAGGATTTGTAGTGAAAGCGCATGGAAGCGAGCGATAAGTTCTGCCTTGGAGTCTTAGAATGATGGGGACGAGGAATGCTTACTTGATAACGGGTACTGCCTATGGACAACACAAAAAAACCACGCCTCCCATCATGGGCCGCCGCAGTGGCCAGTTGGGAATGCATGGTTTCTTTTAACTGAGTACGATGAGCAGAGCCGAAGTGGTTCCGACAAAACAGCCGGCAAGGCAATCCGAAGGATAATGAAAGCCGAGATAAATGCGTGACAGGCTGACCGTAAGCGCCAGCAGGATCAAGAGTAATGACAGCCACGGTGTTATGAATAGAAAAGGGGTAACAATAGAAAATATGGCCGTGGAGTGTCCCGAAGGAAACGAATGATCCTTCATCGGTTTTTTCTCAAACCGTACTTGCTCTAAAGCCAGGTAAGGCCTGATGCGCCGCATCTTTCTTTTGATGAGGGCCGTAACCAGAAAGCTGAGGGACAGTGCAATAAAGCTCTGCCATCCCATCGTATTCCACGGCTCCGGTGCAAAAAACGCTATCGAAAGTGTTAGCACAATGGTAAAGATAGCACCCCCCATATGGGTGACCAGCGCGAGCATCGAATCCACCGTTTTGTTGCTGATCTTGCGGTTTAACCAGCGGAAGATAAGGTGGTCATGTTGCTGAAGCCAATCCATCGAACGAGTAATCATTGTGAACAGAACACCTCACATTATAATTTTGTAAGCTGGCAGCTTGCCATAGGGCCAGTTCATGACTGCCGTGTATGCTTGTAAGGGCTGAGATTCATAGTGTGACCAAGGGCTTACATACGACAGTATACAGGACAATTGTTAAGTGTGGGTATGAATGACGCGTATTTTTTCATAAAATCGAACTTTATTTGATATAGGTGACGCCTTGGATAACCGTTTCGGCGTGTTTTCGGACGTTCCCGTCACAACTAGGGTATCCAGAAGGGGCTGACTTGATGTTCTCATGTTCTCGGAGCCCGGAATCCGATATAATGAAAGCATCTAACCATTTATAAGGAGGAAAAGCATGAAATTTCGCGTATCTGCCGTGCAATATCATCTGCACACCATTCAATCCTTTGACGATTTTGCCCATCAGTCGGAGCATTACATTCGGACGGCGGAGGAATTTGAAGCCGATTTTGTGCTGTTTCCGGAATTTTTCACAACACAGCTGATGTCCATCGGGGACGATCAGGGCAAAGCATTAACGATCCATGATCTTCCGGATTTCACAGACCGATACTGTGAGCTGTTCCAAGGCTTTGCGAAGCAATATAACATTCATATCATTGGGGGAACCCACGTCATTCGTCGTGAAGGGAAGCTGTACAATGTGGCGCATCTGTTTTATCCGGACGGCCGCATCGCGGAGCAGGCCAAGATCCATATTACGCCTTCGGAGATCTCCGGATGGAATATGGGGGCAGGCGAGGGGCTTGAAGTGTTTGAGACAGACAAAGGCACCATTGCGATGCTGACCTGTTATGACATTGAATTCCCTGAGATTGTACGGATGGCCAAGGCCAAAGGGGCTGACGTCATTTTCTGTCCATCCTGCACGGATGACCGACATGGGTTCCATCGTGTGCGGTACACGAGCCATGCTCGCGCCATTGAGAATCAAGTCTACGTGGTGCTGACCGGTACGGTAGGCTCGCTGCCCACCGTGGATCTGATGCGCGCGAACTTCGGACAGGCGGCTATCATTACGCCGAACGACATTCCGTTCCCGCCCCAAGGTCTGCTGGCTGAGGGCGAGTTGAACCATGATATGCTCATTACCGCGGATCTCGATCTGGATTTACTGTATCAAGTGCGGGAGAAAGGCTCTGTAACGACTTGGCGTGACCGCCGCACCGATCTGTATCCGGATTGGGAGTGAAGCCCGGTTTATCATAGCTTGAAAAATAGGACAGAGGCGGTGCAGAGGAAATGGCCCGGTTTCAGCAATGGTTTTATGTATTTGACGACAACCGGCCGGTGCCGGTTGTCGTTCGAAGTTACACGGAAGTAGACTTTGACGAGCTGATCGTCATCCAATCCGAGACGTTCCCGCCCCCGTATCCGCCGGAGCAATGGTGGAACAAGGAACAGCTAATGCAGCATGTCACTTTGTTTCCAGAAGGTGCGCTATGTGTTGAAGTAGACGGCGTGCTCGCCGGGTCGATCACTTCGCTCATCGTGGATTACGATCCGCTGCAGCCCGCTCATTCTTGGGCGGACACAACGGATAACGGATATATTCGGACGCATAAGCCGGAGGGAAATACGCTTTACATCGCCGATATTTGCGTCAGGCCACGCTTTCGTAAGCTTGGCCTCGGCAAGTGGCTGATCCAGTCGCTGTATCATGTGACGGTCGAACAGGGACTGGACCGGCTGCTTGGCGGTGGACGGATGCCAGGATATCATCGTCATGCCGATGAGATGTCAGCTGCGGAGTATCTGGACGCGGTAGTCCAGGGGGATCTGAAGGATCCGGTGATTACGTTCCTGCTGCGCTGCGGCAGAACCCCTATCGGAGTGGCTGCCGAATATCTGGAGGATGCGGAATCCTGCAATAACGGTGCTCTGATGGAATGGAAGAACCCGTTTAGAGGATGATGACGTGTCAATTGCACCATCATTTTCCCGAACGTTAAATAAACAACTTCATATATAAGGAGGTTTTACGAAGTGGAATATATTCGCATAACGAGTATTAACGATCCCTTGTTTCGCAAAATGCATAATCTGATGAAGGAAGTCTTTCCTCCGGAAGAAGTGCTGGAGTTCAGTCTATGGAAGGAACCGCTGGAAGATCCGGGTATTCGGGTATTTGTTGCCCTGCATGAAGAAGAAGTGGTCGGTACGACGGAGTATCGTTATTACGAGGACTGGAATGTGGCGATGACTGATTTCACCATCATCGGACGCGAAGGGCTTGGCATCGGCCGATTTCTGGCGCTGCATCGCCTGAAGGATCTGAACCAACTGGCAGCAGCGAACGGTAAAGAGCTGTTCGGCATGTTTGCCGAGATTTACGATCCCTACCAGGTGCTGGACTATGCATTTGGCGGGGTGAAGCCGATGGATCCGTTTGTTCGTCGTGAGGTGCTGTCTCATCTTGGCTATAAACGTACGGATCTCACGTATGTCCATCCATCCTGGAACAACGATGGCGAAGCGGTGAGCGGGCTCGATTTCTGCTTTATGCCGGGTGATGACACTGTGGATGAACTGCCTGCAGATCTGATTGTGAACTTCCTGAAGCGATATTATGCCGTCCTGCCTGAGAAACCACAGGCATGGAACGACATGATTGCCAAGCTGGAAGCACAGGAGAGGGTAGCGCTGCTGCCGCTGTAAACCAAGTCGATAGGGAGTGCCTGATTCTTCATGAATCAGGCCTATTCTGTTATCGAAGCACTAGTGGAATTGACGTGTTGAATTCCAGTGAATGGCCCGAGTGATGGGCAGGGAAATTGGAGATAGAGGCTCATATATTTGACTTTTGCTAAAATCCTCATTTGAATTGCAAGGCCATACTGGATATAGTAATACAATAGGTAAGGAAAAGAGGAACGTACATGAACGACCGAAAACAAGTGAGCATCCGTCTTCACAGCCTTCACGAAGGGGAGAATACGGTACAGGAGCTGCCCGCAGAGGCTTTTATCAAAGGGAGTGCTCTGTATGTTCGTTATACAGAACCCGCACTCGGGCCGCATCAAGGGGAAACCCGGGCGATGCTCAAGCTGACGGAGGACGGGCTTAAGCTGATTCGGCACGGCGAGGTGGAATCCGAGCAGTCGTTTCAGCTGGGTCAGCGGTTACCGGGTTACTACCGCTCTCCGTTCACTTCATTTAATCTGTCTACGCATACCCAGCGTCTGGAGCTGGCGCTTGAGGGCATGTCCGGACGCGCGGCTTGGGCGTATGATTTATATGTGTCGGGCGAGTTTTCGGGACACTTTTCTATTAGTTTGACTATTCAGGAGGCACAAGAATCATGACTATGAATCCATTAGATCACATTAACGGGCTGGTTGCCGAAGCGGTAGCGGACGCTGCCGTGGCTGCAGGGCTGGTTTCCCGTGAGGAGCTGCCGGCCATTACGCTGGAAGTGCCGAAGGATAAATCGCACGGTGATTTGGCAACGAATGCTGCGATGCAGCTGACGCGTATCGCCAAGAAGAATCCCCGGCAAATTGCCGAGGCTATTCTGGAGCATTTGGACACGGCGAAAGCTTCCATTGAGAAAGCGGAGATTGCCGGACCGGGTTTTATTAATTTTACCCTGGACAAGGGTTACCTCTATCCCATCGTAGCTTTGGTTCAAGAGCAGGGTGACAACTACGGACGGATTACCATCGGCGAGGGACAGAAGGTTCAGATGGAGTTTGTCAGTGCCAATCCGACAGGAAGCCTGCACCTGGGCCATGCCCGCGGCGCAGCCGTAGGCGATGCGCTCTGCAATGTGCTCGACTATGCAGGATACGAAGTAACGCGCGAGTATTACATTAATGATGCAGGCAATCAGGTCGTGAACCTGATTAAATCCCTGGAAGCTCGGTATTTGCAAGAGCTGGGTCAGGATGCCGAAATGCCGGAAGACGGCTACCATGGCGAAGATATCAAAGGTTTTGCCAAAGAGCTTGTGGCTGAGAAAGGCGATTCCTTGTTGTCCATGAGCCCTGGAGAGAGAACAGCCTTTTTCCGTGAGTTCGGGCTCGAGAAGGAACTGGGCAAAATCAAACGCGATTTGAATCGATTCCGCGTTCATTTTGACGAATGGTTTAGCGAAACGTCCCTGTACGAGGACGGTCTTGTCGAGAAGTCTCTGGAAGAGCTGAGATCAAAAGGCGAGGCCTACGAGAAGGATGGAGCAACCTGGCTTCGTACAACCGACTATGGGGATGATAAGGACCGCGTCCTCGTTAAGAATGACGGAACCTATACTTACCTGACACCGGATATTGCGTACCACCGCAACAAATACGAGCGCGGATACGACAAGATCCTCAATATTTGGGGAGCGGACCACCACGGTTATGTCCCGCGTATGAAGGCTGCCATGGAGGCGCTTGGCAATGATCCGGACAAACTGATTGTATTGATCGCCCAGATGGTCAGCTTGTTCCAGGATGGCGAGAAAGTGAAGATGTCCAAGCGTACCGGCAAAGCGGTAACGATGGAAGACCTGATGGATGAAGTAGGTGTGGACGCGATTCGTTACTTCTTCACGATGCGCAGCATGGATTCCCATCTGGATTTCGATATGGATTTGGCAGTTTCTACGTCCAACGAAAACCCGGTGTTCTATGTACAATACGCACACGCACGTATTTGCAGCGTATTCCGCCAAGCCGAGGAGCAAGGGATCAACCTGCTGCCGCTAGCTGAAGTGAACCTGAGCGTGCTCACCGCCGAGCATGAATACGACATTTTGCGCAAAATCGGGGAACTCCCGCAGGAAGTGTCGCTTGCTGCGGATAACTATGCTCCGCACAGACTCATCCGTTATGTATATGAGCTGGCTTCTTCGTTCCACAGCTACTATAGAGCCGAGCGTGTTATTACAGAGGATGCGGATCAGACACAGGCACGTCTTGCTCTCCTTGGAGCTGTTCGTACCGTAATCGCTAACGTGCTTCGCCTGATGGGCGTATCGGCGCCAGAACGTATGTAATGGAGTTTTGGTTCACCTTTCCTTGATATAGGTGACAACAGCCGTCTTTCCGTGGGGGAAGGCGGCTGTTTTTTTGTAAGCGAATTTCATTTTTGGGGTCCATTCTTAAGTGCAAGATTATAATTTCATGCCCTCGCGCAAAAATTTGAAAGCATTAACCTCTCCGTCGGAGACGCTGTATCCTTTTTTGAGCTTGAGTGGAGAGGAGGTACGCCGCAGCAGGGCTTTGATGGTTGCCGTTTTCAGATCAGGCTTTTGCGCAAGCAGCAGAGCGATGGTTCCGCTGACATGAGAAGTGGCCATGGAGGTACCGCTCATCTCGTGGTATTTTCCCTGCAGCCAGGCCGACACGATTTTGTCTCCGGGTGCATAAATATCTACAAATTGCCCGCGATTGCTGAAGGCTGGAATTTTTCGGTGGCGATCGGTAGCTCCGACAGATATGGTTTGGGGATAGCGGGCGGGATAGTCAGCTGTACGGCGTTTGCCGTCATTGCCGGAGGATGCAACAATAATGACGCCTGCTTGGTTGGCCTTGCCTACGATATCCAGCAGTGCGCGGCTTCGGGTCTGCATACCGAAACTCATATTGATGATATCGATCTCGGCGCGTACGCACCAATCGATTGCCAGAATAATATCCGATACGAAGGCGGACCCGTTATGATCAAAGGCCTTAACAGGATATACCACAGATCGGGGGGCAACGCCGATCATGCCTTGCGTGCTGTTCGCGGCAGCGATCGTGCCCGAAATATGCGTTCCGTGCCCATTGTCATCGTACGGCGGCATGTTTCGATGAACCAGATTGATCCCCCTGGTCAGCGAGTATTTCAGATCCGGATGAGAAAAATCCACACCTGTGTCAATAACGGCAATCTTCATGCGGTGTCCTGTCGAGATAGACCAGGCATGAGGGGCTTTGATTTGCTTGATACCCCATGGGATCCCGGTTAACGTTCCAATTGTTCCCTGTATGGCCTGGATATGAACCTGTTCATCCTCCTCGACCATCAGCTCATGTCGAAACTCCGCTTCAAACTTCGCTGTCTGGGGAGCCGGAGCGATGATGGTGTGGGTAAGCGGCGAGTAGCTGATCGATTCCGGGAAACGCGCTTTCCCCGCGAGCCGATTCCATTCGCTGATGCATTCCTGGTACAGCTGAGGGTCATGAAACGTGAGGAGCCGCCGGTTCTTGTCCCGGACGTTCCGCATAGGGTTCGTCTCTGTCAGTAGTGATTGCATGATCCGGGTGTAATCCATGTGTGGCAATCTCCCTTCTCGATGAACCGTTGCTTCAGTATTGTATGAGTCGGGGTGAGAGCCCGAATGGGATGTTGCCCTTTTTCCGGGAAATAGGCCCTGATTCGCGTGTCAAAGCAGAAGGGCGAACATAAGATACATGGAGAGAATATCAAGGTTCTCTTATCTATCCCGTAAGGAGTCGATCCTTGGGGCGGGTACAGTCAGAAGACGGAGAGGAAGAGTCTCCGTCTTTTTCCTTTTTGGTATCGGACGGGCCGTGGCGCATAAAAACTTGATTTTTATTTCCAAATAGGTTTTACTTAGTTTTGATAATGGATATGTTGAGGGTATAACGTGAAGATTTGTGTGAGAGGAAGTGTGCGTTAGTGAGTAATCCGCTCAATTTAAAGATCGATCCGGAGAAGATTCAGGAAATCCCAATGGTTGACCTGGCTTTTATGGTTCTGAAGGCGGCGAACACGCCGTATTATTACCGTGACCTTATGAATGAGGTGGCCAAGCTTCGCGGCTTTACGGAAAAGGAAATTAACGAAACGATTGCCCAGTTATATACCGAGATCAATATAGACGGACGTTTCGCATGTGTAGGAACGAATCTGTGGGGACTGAAGCGTTGGTACCCGCTTGAGAAGTCCGAAGATCCGATTGCGAACGCGAAGCGTCCGCGGATCATTAATGATGAAGACGACGATGATGACGACTTCACGGATGAAGAGGAAACTTACAGTGCCGACGAAACCGAGGATGATTTTGACAGCATCGACGATGACGATGATGATCACGATGATCTCTTCTCGGATGATGACGATGCCGAAGATGAAGTAGATGAAGACGTTGTTCTGGATGATGACGAATTGGAGGATGAAGATTCAGAATCCGAGGAAGAAGAGGATCTGGAAGAGGAAGAATTTGAGGAAAAGGATAAGGATTAATCCGTCTCTCAGCAGCGGCTTATGGGCCCGTCTGCTTTGTTTATGACTTTGTTTTACGGTGTCAGGTGATTGGGGAATTTTGAGCTTTGTTCTTCTCTTGACAAGCAGATAAGGCACAGAGTAAACTATTGCTTGGGCTTATGATTGTGGATTAAATATGTTTAATATAAAAGTGCCCCGTTATTTATTCGGGGTCACTTTTTTTGTTTTTAAGGTATTAGAAAGTGCAGACGACGCTAGCTTCTGGACCTGAAATCGCAAGAAAACTTACCATAAAAAATTGGGTCTGTCTTCTATGGAGTATGTCGATAGGCGTTTTTCTTGTGGGCTAGAAAGTATCCTGCTTGTAGGGAAGTACTGATCTCTGCAGTGAATAATCCGCCTTGGCGGATGTCTCTTGCCAAGCTTCGTGCCGATTAAGATTTAGGTGCTTGGATGAGATGTGATGAGATTTCGGAATCGCTCGGCGCCGGTATGATGCCGTGCAGGCAGCTCTATACGAGGATCATTGAAGCGTCAAGTATATGCGGTTTGTAATAGGTCGGAGGTCAGCTCGCTCACCATTTTTGGAAGCGAGCCATGCTTTTTGTTGGTCCCTCTGATGAATCAGGGGAAAACGGGTTAGGATAAACATCATATGTCGCCTGAAGTTATGGAGATTATATAGGAGGGTTTTTAACAGTGACAAAGTATATTTTTGTAACAGGCGGAGTCGTGTCATCTCTTGGTAAGGGAATTACCGCCGCTTCGCTCGGTAGATTGCTTAAGAACAGAGGGCTCAAGGTAACGATTCAGAAATTCGATCCGTACATTAATATAGATCCGGGCACCATGAGTCCATACCAGCATGGCGAAGTGTTCGTTACTGACGATGGTGCGGAAACCGACCTGGACCTGGGACACTATGAGCGCTTCATCGATATTAACCTATCGAAGAACAGCAATGTGACAACAGGTAAAGTATACTCATCTGTCATCAGCAAGGAGCGTCGGGGAGAATATTTGGGCGGCACCGTGCAGGTTATCCCTCATATTACGAATGAAATTAAAGAGCGCGTATTCCGTGCAGGCCGTGAAGCGGGTTCGGATGTAGTCATTACCGAAATCGGCGGCACGGTTGGTGATATCGAAAGCCTTCCTTTCCTTGAGGCCATCCGTCAAATCAAGAGCGACGTTGGCCGTGAGAACGTCATGTATATTCATGTAACCCTCATTCCATATATTAAGGCAGCTGGTGAAGTGAAAACGAAGCCGACCCAGCACAGTGTAAAAGAACTTCGCAGTATCGGCATTCAGCCAAATGTCATTGTCTGCCGTACAGAACATGAGCTTTCAACCGAGATGAAAGCGAAAATCGCGCTCTTCTGCGACATCGATCCTAACGCGGTCGTAGAATGCCGCGATGCGTCCTCACTGTATGAGGTACCGCTGAATTTGCGTGATGAAGGTCTTGATGAAATTGTAGTCAATCATTTGAAATTAACGACACCGGCACCGGATATGAGCGAGTGGGAAGATCTCGTAGAACGCGTATCCAAGCTGGAGAAGACTGTTGAGATCGCAATTGTTGGTAAATATGTCGCGCTCCATGATGCGTACCTTAGTGTTGTTGAGTCATTATCCCACGCCGGATTTGATGCGAATGCCGAAGTGAAGGTCCGCTGGGTAAATGCCGAAGAAATTACGGCAGACAACGTCGAAGATATGCTGAATGGCATAGGCGGCATCCTCGTACCGGGCGGATTTGGTGACCGGGGTATCGAGGGTAAGATCAGTGCAATTCGTTATGCTCGCGAGCGCAATATTCCATTCTTCGGTATCTGCCTTGGCATGCAGGTGTCGGTTATCGAATATGCCCGCTCCATTCTGGGACTGAGTGGTGCGAACAGCTCTGAGATCGATCCGGCTACTGAATATCCGGTCATCGATCTTCTGCCGGAGCAGAAAGACATTGAGGATCTCGGCGGTACGATGCGTCTTGGATTGTATCCATGCAAGCTGGTTCCGGGATCACTTGCGGAGTCCTGCTATCAGGATGAGCTGGTTTATGAAAGACATCGCCACCGGTATGAATTCAACAACCAATACCGTGAAGATATCGAGAAAGCAGGCTTGCGTATTTCCGGTACATCTCCGGATGGACGCTTGGTTGAAATTGTGGAACTGCCAGGACATCCATGGTTCCTTGCTGTGCAATTCCATCCGGAGTTCACTTCCCGTCCAAACCGTCCGCAGCCGCTGTTCCGTGAATTTGTAAAAGCTTCGATTCAGCACAAAGCATAATATGGGAAGAGCCTCTTTTGAAGAGGCTCTTTTTTGACTTTATTTTATGTTTTCGGCGCGTTTGTAAAGTTTTTGGACAGGGTTCGAAGTAAACATCCTTGCTGTCGACTTTGTTTACAGCTATCCATTTATCTTTTTTTCGTACTTTTTTCGAGATAGGAAGGAATTCGACATCTACAGGCGAATACAAATAATGGTCGGTTTATGGGAAAGTTAGGAACTTTCGAGTTTGCATATACTCATTGCACGATTTAAGTATCGGGAGGTTGGAAGGATGAGCAAACAAAGCAAACACAAAGTGTTGATTGTGGATGACCAGAACGGTATCCGCATCCTGCTTGTGGAAGTGTTCAGCAGTGAAGGGTACGAGACGTTTCAAGCGGCGAACGGAAAGGCAGCGCTTGAAATTGTAAAGCTGCACACGCCGGATCTGGTGCTGCTGGATATGAAAATTCCTGGAATGGACGGGCTTGAGATTTTGAAGCATATTAAACAGATGAATCCGGACATCAAGGTGATCATGATGACAGCTTACGGGGAACTCGACATGATCAAGGAAGCAACCGATCTTGGCGCACTGATGCATTTCACCAAACCTTTTGATATTGATGAGATGCGGCAAGCCGTCAATATGCAGTTAAAAGGGACCGCCAACAATATCGGTTGAACTATGAATTCTGCTCAAAGGGCGGAATTCTTTTTTTTGCCAGAATGTGAGGTCCGTCGCAGCATTTTAGGAAATGCTTGTTTAGTATTTATGACGCGATGTGGTATAATAAGGCCGTATGTTATATCGGCTAAAAACCATAGACAAACTAAGCATCTTTAGGAGGATGAAACCATGCCATTAGTATCAATGACAGACATGCTGAACAAAGCACTTGAAGGTAAATATGCTGTTGGTCAATACAACATCAATAACCTGGAGTGGACATATGCAATTCTTGAAGCAGCTGAGCAAGAGAAATCTCCAGTCATTCTGGGTGTTTCTGAAGGCGCAGCTCGTTATATGGGTGGATTCAGCACCGTTGTACACATGGTAAAAGGTCTGATGGAGGATCTGAAAGTAACAGTTCCTGTTGCCATTCACCTTGACCACGGTTCAAGTGTTGAGAAGTGTAAAGAAGCAATCGACGCAGGATTCACTTCGGTTATGATCGATGATTCCCACAGCCCGATTGACACGAATATCGAAACAACGAAGCAAGTGGTTGAATACGCTCATTCCAAAGGTGTTTCCGTTGAGGCTGAAGTAGGCATGGTCGGCGGACAAGAAGATGACGTAATCGGTGACGTAATGTACGCGAAGCTGGACGACTGTGTACGCATCGTGAATGAGACAGGCATCGATACACTGGCACCTGCGCTTGGTTCTGTTCACGGTCCTTACAAAGGCGAGCCAAACCTTGGTTTCAAAGAGATGGAAGAAATCCGTAATGCAGTGAAGCTTCCATTGGTGCTTCATGGTGGTACGGGGATTCCGACTCATGATATCAAGAAAGCCATCTCTCTGGGTACTTCCAAAATTAATGTGAACACCGAGAACCAAATCTCGTTCTCCAAAGTTGTTCGTGAAGTGCTTGCTGCTAAACCAGAAGCTTACGATCCTCGTACATTCCTGAAACCAGGTCGTGAAGCGATCAAAGAAACCGTTGTTGGCAAAATCCGTGAGTTTGGTTCCAACAATCAAGCTTAATTCATAGTTATTCGAGTCGCTTGTAGCCCTAGGGGCCATAACAGGACGATTGGAATCACCTGAGATATTTAGGCTGTCTTATGCTGCATACAATGAAATGGAAAGCACACCGCATAGCCGGTGTTTTTCCATTTCATTTACTATAATGACGGCTATCAGAACCATTTCCGGCTGCGAAGTGATGTAGGGGGACCCGAAAGCTTATGGAAAAATTGATGATCAGCGGTGGACGCCCACTGCGAGGTACTGTAACAATCAGTGGTGCCAAGAACAGTGCAATTGCGTTAATTCCCGCCGCAATCCTGGCGGAATCGGAAGTCGTACTTGATAATTTGCCGCTTCTCAGCGATGTAGCTGTTTATGCTGAGATACTGGAAGAGTTAGGCGGTCAAGTTTCATGGGAAGGCAATCAGATGAGAATTGACCCTTCTGATATCAAATCTATTCCGATGCCTAACGGACCCGTGAAGAAACTGCGCGCGTCCTACTATATGATGGGCGCCATGCTTGGAAGATTTAAAGAAGCCGTGATCGGACTGCCGGGCGGCTGTAATTTTGAACCTCGTCCCATTGACCAGCACATTAAGGGCTTTGAAGCCCTGGGTGCGACCGTGACCAATGAACACGGTTCGATTCATCTGCACGCCAAAGAGCTGCGGGGCGCTAAGATATATCTGGATGTAAGCAGTGTTGGTGCAACCATTAACATTATGCTGGCGGCTGCCAAGGCCAAAGGCTCCACAATTATCGAAAATGCGGCGAAAGAGCCTGAAATTATAGATGTTGCTACACTATTAAATTCCATGGGAGCTGTCATCAAGGGCGCCGGGACGGAGACCATCCGGATTGAGGGCGTAACCGAGATGCATGGCTGCCGTCATTCCATTATTCCAGACCGGATTCAGGCCGGTACATATATGATTGCTGCTGCAGCTACACGCGGTGATGTTCTGATCGACAACGTCATTCCGAAGCATCTTGAAGCCCTTACGGCCAAGCTGATCGAGATGGGCGTTGGCATCGAAGAACTGGACGAAAGCATTCGCGTTACCGGTAAGGACCGGTATCAGCATGCCGACGTGAAGGCTCTTATATATCCTGGATTTGCAACGGATTTGCAATCACCGATGACCAGCCTGCTCACCCAAGCAGAAGGCGTCAGTGTCCTCAGTGATTTTGTATATAGCAACCGGTTTAAACATGTACCAGAGTTAGTTCGCATGGGGGCCAGAATCCGTGTGGAGGGACGCTCAGCCATTATTGAAGGCGGGCCGCTGAACGCAGCCAAAGTCAAGGCGACGGACCTTCGCGCAGGTGCCGCATTAGTCATTGCGGGTCTAACCGTACCCGAAGGGGTAACCGAAGTCAGTGGCGTGGAATTCATTGATCGCGGTTATGATCATCTGGTATCCAATCTGCGAATGCTGGGTGCTGACGTATGGCGTGAGACCGAGGAAGAGTGATTTTTTCCAAAATGAGGGAAATATGTGGACCGAACTGCATATCTCCCTCTGATTTGGGTAATGCTCCTAGTAAAGCTCTCATAGAATAATAGACTACATGACAGCAGGTTCTGCTGCGACAGAAACAAATAATTGAATAGGTGGTTATTGAATGGATTTACAAATATCCGATTTGGAAGGCATGAAGCTGACGGATCTGTATAAGCTGGCCAAGAAATATCAGATTCCTTATTATGGCCAGTTGAAGAAAAAAGAACTGATATTTGCGATTCTCCGAGCCCAGGCGGAACAGAGCGGCTTGATGTTTATGGAGGGCGTACTTGAGATTTTGCCGGAAGGATACGGCTTCCTTAGACCGATTAACTATTTGCCAAGCACGGAGGACATATACATCTCGGCATCCCAAATTCGCAAATTTGATCTACGGACCGGAGATTTGGTCTCAGGCAAATGTCGAACACCTAAAGAGAACGAACGTTACTTCGGACTGCTGCAGGTTAACGCCGTAAATGGAGAGAATCCAGCCGTTGCAGCGGAACGCTTGCACTTCCCAGCCTTGACTCCTCTTTATCCGCAAGAAAAGCTTGTTCTTGAAACATCCCCTAATCAGTTGTCAACCCGAATTATGGATTTGCTTGCACCTGTAGGTTTAGGACAACGCGGTTTGATCGTGGCGCCGCCAAAAGCAGGGAAAACGCTCCTCTTGAAAGAAATCGCCAACAGCATCTCAACCAACAATCCAGAGATTGAACTGTTTGTTTTACTCATCGATGAACGGCCAGAAGAAGTAACGGATATGCAGCGTTCCGTAAAGGGCGAGGTGGTTGCTTCAACGTTCGACGAGCTTCCGGAGAACCATATCAAGGTTGCGGAACTGGTATTGTCGCGTGCATTGCGGCTGGTGGAGCATAAGAAGGACGTTGTTATTTTGCTGGACAGCATTACCCGTCTTGCCCGTGCATACAACCTGGTCATTCCTCCTTCCGGCAGAACGCTAAGCGGCGGTATTGATCCTGCGGCATTCCATCGTCCGAAGCGTTTCTTCGGGTCTGCGCGTAACGTGGAAGAAGGCGGAAGTCTGACCATACTCGCTACTGCCTTGGTTGAAACCGGGTCCCGGATGGATGATATCATTTATGAGGAATTTAAAGGAACAGGCAATATGGAGCTGCATTTGGACCGCCGTTTCGCGGAACGTCGTATTTTCCCGGCAATCGACATTCGTCGCTCGGGTACACGGCGTGAAGAGGTGCTGCTGAACAAGGATGAACTGGACACCATTTGGGCAATCCGTAAAAATATGAACGATTCCGCTGACTTTGTGGAAGGGTTCCTCAAAAAAATGCGCGACAGCAAGAACAATGCGGAATTCTTGGCTTCATTTGATGTTAATGCCAACAGCAGCAGCGGAACCGGGACTCAGGGCCAGTCGGCCAGACGTCCATCGCGTGCATCTGCAGCGACGGCACCTCAGACGTAAAGCCCTGAACAATCGGAGAATAGGAGATCAACATGTATTTGGTTTATGCAGATGAACAAGGGAACGTATACGACCATTCTGAGCTGTACGGGCTTGCCCGCAGTGGGGATATGATCGTTGAAATATTGGATGATGAATTGATACCTCTGCCAGATGGGGCTACGCTGGTCGGCCTTCCGAGTACCCGAGCCATCGGGATGGATCCTGAGACCGGTGAAATGATGCCGCTTGAAGACGGGTATACAGCTGTCGGAGCGCTTTTGCCGCAAGGCTATACCCGATTGTGCTTGCCAGGCTATGTGAAGTCAGACAAGGAATACAAGCTGCCGCTCTTCGGTTATTCGGCTGTCGTGTGGAAGGATGGCGCATTCTACACAACTGCGCGCTTGTCCGATGACCCTGAGAAGTGGAATCCAATGAATTGCGATTTGAATGATCTTGAGCTTGGGGTTAAGACTCTGAAGGAGAAATATCCGGAGAACCGGCTCTATGAGCATCTGTCCAACTGTGCATTGGGATACGAATGCCTCACGGCATCGAACACGTTCCTGAATCGCTGGGAGGGTGCGGTTCCCGTATCCTATTCCTGTAATGCAGGCTGTTTCGGGTGTATCTCGGAACAGCCGGATGACAGCGGCTTTGTCGCCCCTCAGACCCGGATGAATTTCCGCCCGAGGGTAGATGAGCTGGTGCAGGTGATGCTGGAAAATCTGAAAACACCGGAGTCCATCATCAGCTTTGGCCAAGGTTGTGAGGGTGAGCCTTCCACACAAGCGAAGATCATTATCGAAGCGATGAGAGAAGTTCGGTCACAGACGGATATGGGATATATCAATATTAATACCAATGCGGGTTTGACCGATTTTATCCGCGGCATCGTGGATGCGGGCCTTGACTTGATGCGAGTGAGTACCATCAGTGCATTGGATGGCCATTATAACGCATACTACAAACCAAGAGGATATACGCTCGCTAATGTGGAGAAGTCCCTTCGCTATGCAACCGACCAAGGCGTGTATACTTCCATCAACTATCTGATCTTCCCCGGCGTAACCGATCGCGAGGAAGAGCTGGAAGCCATGATTGAGTTTGCCCGGCGTACTGGGCTTAAATTAATCCAGCTTCGTAATCTTAATATCGACCCTGAAAGCTATCTCCAGCTCATTCCGCCTGCACAAGGCGAGATTCTCGGGATGAAGCAGGCCATTGAGATTATGCAAGAGGAATTACCTGATGTGGTCATTGGATCCTACACTCATGTACCTCCTGCCGGACAGGCAAGACCGAAGAAGAGAACGTCTCTGATTTAACCGGTACATGGCCCGTTGTTTATCTGCTAAAAACAGGGTGAAATTCCATTTGTGAACTTGTCTGATGTTTTGTGTATGGGCTATTGCGCAATCGATATGCTCGTGATATACTCGGTTTATGTGTCCATATAACTCTGGGTCCGCATGAGGCTCAGGGCGGAAAGAGGTGAAAGCTACAATGAAACAAGATATTCAACCGAAATATCACGTTACTACAGTTACTTGTGCTTGCGGTAATACGTTTGAAACAGGTTCTGTAAAACCAGATCTTCGTGTAGAGATTTGCTCGAACTGTCATCCGTTCTTCACAGGTAAACAGAAATTCCTGGATGCTGGCGGTCGTGTTGATAGATTCAAAAAGAAATACGGTATCTAATAAACAAACCCTTCGCCCCTATGGCCGAAGGGTTTTTGTCTGTCTATAGGCGTGATATGCCTTGTAACTTCTTCCGTCGGTTGCTTTTTTGATAGCCATGCGATATACTAAAGTTCGCCGTGCTAGACGGGGAGGTAGCGGTGCCCTGTAACTCGCAATCCGCTGTAGCGAGGTTGAATTCCTGTTAGAGGTATTGTCGATGTGAGGCTGGTCCCTGCACTCAATGTTGACGGTTGGGTCCTCCGCAATGAGCACTTGTGAACCTGGTCAGGTCCGGAAGGAAGCAGCCATAAGCAAGATCGCTTTTGTGCCGGAGGGGTGCCTAGCCCGAGTTGTTGTTCAGGATTGCCGCTCGGATCGCAATTATCAATAACAGGTGCACGGTATACATAACTGCACATAACACCTTTGCCATTGGCAAGGGTGTTTTTTGTCGAGGCTGCCTGATATCGAGGGAAATCCTTCATGCTAACTTGGATAAAGATTTCCAAGTAAACGTTTTGCTAAGGCAGGGGAAAGTAGTATAGAATGTAGTATAATATAACCGTTAACTCACGCTTTTTCAGGTTGAGATTGACCATGAAAGTAAGAGCAACGCACACGGAGATGGGGCTGCAGTCTATACCGATTAGTTATTAATCTTCGTGAAGTGGAAGTTGAAAGAGGGTAAAGCACAGTGGAACATATCGCGTTATATCGTGCTTGGCGACCGCAGTCATTCGGTGACATGGTGGGCCAGCAGCATATTATCCAGACCCTGCAGAATGCCATTCGCGAGCAGCGGGTTTCCCATGCCTACCTGTTCAGCGGTCCACGGGGTACGGGCAAGACCAGTGCCGCTAAAATTTTGGCCAAAGCCGTGAACTGCGAGCATGGTCCGGCTGAGGAACCCTGCAACGAATGCGAAGCCTGCCGGCGGATAACGTCCGGAGCCGTTATGGATGTTCAGGAGATCGACGCTGCATCCAACCGCGGTGTCGAGGAGATCCGTGATTTGCGGGAGAAGGTCAAATACGCACCGACCGAGGTCCGGCGCAAAGTTTATATTATCGATGAAGTGCACATGTTGACGACGGAAGCATTCAATGCCTTATTGAAAACGCTGGAGGAGCCGCCGGCACACGTGATGTTTATACTAGCGACAACAGAGCCCCATAGACTTCCTGCAACGATTATTTCACGCTGTCAGCGGTTTGATTTTCGGAGGGTCTCCCTTGATGAGCAAACCGGTCGATTGCAGCAGATTTGCGGGGAAGAGGGAATTACGGCAGATCATGAAGCGCTGCAGTATATTGCCCGTCTATCGGATGGCGGTATGCGTGATGCACTGAGTATTCTGGATCAGATCGCTTCGTTTACCGGTGGCACGGTGTCTTATCAACAGGTCATGGACATGACGGGTGGTATTGCCTCGGAGCAGTTTGGGCGTCTTGCCAGCGCCGTGAAACAGGGGGATGCCGGGCTCGTGCTGCAAATCGTGGAGCAGTTTATGCAGGAGGGAAAAAGTGCCGACAAGTGCATGGAGAATCTCCTGTATTATTTCCGTGATTTGCTTATGATCAAGATGGTGCCCGATGCCGACAAACTGACCGACCGGGTTCTGAATCCGGCAGAATTTCAGGAAATGGCCAATGCCTTCAGCCGCGATGAATTATTTCAGATGATTGATACGCTGAGCCGCTATCAGAGTGAGATGAAGTACGCCTCGCAGCCGCAAACCTTGTTTGAGGTAGCCCTGCTTAAGCTTTCCGGTATTCCTCAATCCGCGGGTGGGGCAACAAGTGCCCATGGTACAGCCGACGCCGGGGAGCTGGCTCAGTTGAAGCAGCATGTAGCCGCGCTCGAGAAGAAGCTGGAACGCCTGATGCAGAACGGTGTTCCAACGTCGAACCAACGGGAAGCTGCCAAGTCTACCCGTACACCAGCGCCGAAAGCAGCATCATCAGCCAAGATTCCGCAGCATATGGATCAGTATGTAGCTTCCCGAACCGGGGAAGAGTACACCGCAGTTCAGCGGCAGTGGGCCCAAATACTCCAGAATGTAAAAGAGGAGAAGGTTACGGTCCACGCGTGGCTGATGGATGGAGAGCCGGTGTCCGTATGGGAGGACAAGGTGCTTGTCGCTTTCAAAAACAACATCCACCGCGAAACGACCGAGAAACCTGCGAATAAGCAGGTGATTGAAGGGGTGCTTGATTCTACGCTCGGCAAGCCGTATCATCTGGTGACGATGATGCTTCGTGACTGGAGCGACGCGGTTGAAGGAGCAGGCAAGCCTCAGGCAGAAGAGCTTAAGCTGGAGCACGAGGTGGCTGATGCTGAAGCCGGTGGAGAAAAACCATGGATTGATGAGGCGATCCAGTTATTTGGGGAAGACCTCGTTGTCATAAAAGACTAGCACGTGACTGCGTGCACCCTATTATAAGGAGAGATGAACCATGAATAATATGAACCAAATGATGAAGCAAGTGAAAAAGATGCAGGAGCAAATGCTGAAAGCTCAGGAAGAGCTGGCTACCAAAACCGTTGAAGGCACTTCCGGCGGAGGCGTGGTTACCGTAGAAGTGAGTGGGCACAAGCAAATTCTGTCCATCAACATCAAGCCGGAGGCAGTTGATCCGGATGACGTGGAAATGCTGCAGGACTTGGTGCTCACAGCGGTTAATGACGCACTTGCCAAGGCAGAAGAAATCGCAAATGCCGATATGGGCAAATTTACAGGCGGCATGAAAATCCCGGGCTTGTTCTAAT
>NZ_CP147845.1:5692500-6527500 GCF_037333485.1 Paenibacillus glucanolyticus | reverse complement strand
CCTGGAGGCTTAGCTCAGCTGGGAGAGCATCTGCCTTACAAGCAGAGGGTCGGGGGTTCGAACCCCTCAGCCTCCACCATGTATTTATTTTTTATTACCATACCATGCCGGTGTAGCTCAATTGGTAGAGCAACTGACTTGTAATCAGTAGGTTGGGGGTTCAAGTCCTCTCGCCGGCACCATCTTTACCAATGCGGAACTGTGGTGTAGAGGCCTAACATGCCTGCCTGTCACGCAGGAGATCGCGGGTTCGAATCCCGTCAGTTCCGCCATTATTTCTTTATAGGAATAATAATGGTTGGTTTTCCACAGATTAAAGTGGGAAGTGTCACACTCCGCACTTTATTTTTATGTCAATTACATAAGGCTCGGTAGCTCAGTCGGTAGAGCAGAGGACTGAAAATCCTCGTGTCGGCGGTTCGATTCCGTCCCGAGCCACCTTTATATCCTGGAGGATTAGCGAAGTGGCCAAACGCAGCAGACTGTAAATCTGTTCTCGTCCGAGTTCGGTGGTTCGAATCCATCATCCTCCACCAGTAATAAGAGCCATTAGCTCAGTTGGTAGAGCACCTGACTTTTAATCAGGGTGTCGAAGGTTCGAGTCCTTCATGGCTCATCCCAAGAGTCGTCAACGTTGTTGACGGCTCTTTTTGTTTTTCCAGAAGATAAGTTTGCTGCAAACCGATCTGCTTCCAATGAATGAATTGTAGTTTGTACAGGGTGATATGCTAAAATAAGAAAAAAACGATAAAGTGGTGGAGTCATCAATGGTGGAGATGGAGCACATCGTTCAGAAACTGGAGCAGACCCTGGGTACCTCACTCGGTTTAAAAACATTGAACGCGCAAGAAGCGGCATGGCTAAAAGAATCCATGACAGCCTCACAGCGGCATGGCAACCGCATCGGTCATCATAATGTGGAAGAGGCTCTTGGATCCATTTTCCGTGGAGAAAGGGAGACATCACGTAAAGAGCGAACCCATGCTGGCGCCTACGAATATGAAGCGCTTAATGAGGTTTGGATTCCGGTTAATCGGCAGGACCCTGTCCGGGTGATCGTGGCAGATCGGAATGTTCTGACGGAGTCGGAGATTGGCCTTATAACCCTTTTATTGTCGAGCATTCATGAGACATCTCCAGGGATAGTGTCGAAAAGCAGCGTTAAGGTCGAAGATGAACGGCGCGCTCAACAGCTGGGTTCATGGTTAAAGGAACGTCTTCAAGCCGGAGAACTGTTAGCTGAATTGCCGGATGAGCTTCTGCTCCGCTCAAGTTTAACAGAGGAAATGGTTCCTTTCCTTCTGATTAATGAAAGCGAACACGCGCCGACGCCGAGTTATAAAGCGCTGCAGCGGTTATTAAAAAGCTATTTTGACGGGGACATTATTCTGGTGCCGCTTCTGGATAAAGAATGGATTATACTTGCGAATCAAGAGCTGCTGGATGGAATCACGACAGATGATAAAGAGGATACCCCAGCCGAAGGCGATCAGGATTTACTGTCTCTGTTCTGTATGGGATTGTACGAGCTGGTTTCAACGGAATGGGTCGGGGATTTCCATATCTCGGCTATACCGGCCGTTAATGCGCTTCATGCTTTGCCACAGACGGTTGGAATGTTGAGGGAGACGATGACAATCGGCCGCACGTTCCAGGTTAAAGAACATATCCATCTATCGACCGGGCTCCACCTAGAGCGTTTGGTATACAGTATCCCTGAGCATCAACGTAATCAGTTTCTGCGGGAGTATGCTGCAGGGCATACCGATTTGTTCGAGGATAGCGAGACGTTGTCTACGCTGGAGTCCTTCTTTGAATTGGACTGCAACGTGAGCGAGACAGCCAAGCATCTGTATATTCACCGGAATACGCTGCTCTATCGTCTGGATAAGATCAAACAGGAGACGGGTCTGGATGTTCGCAGCTTCAGTGATGCGGTATTAGTAAAAATTACGCTTCTATTGTATAAAGTGACGAAAAGGAAATAGGTTTTTTGTGCAGATTGTGTATAGCAAGTCAGGTGCCTATGGGGTAATATAAGATTATAAATTAATTGTATTCGATTTCATAACATTCATATGAGGGGGCAAATGCACATGGCTGGTGTACGCTTAGAGCATATTTACAAAAAGTATGCAGGTGCGGATAAAGCAACTGTAATTGACGTTAATTTGGATATTAAAGATAAAGAATTTTTGGTATTGGTAGGTCCTTCCGGTTGCGGTAAGTCCACGACATTGCGTATGATCGCAGGACTTGAGGAAATTTCTGAGGGTAAACTTTACATTGGCGACCGCGTTGTTAACGATGTAGCACCTAAAGATCGTGACATCGCGATGGTATTCCAATCTTACGCCTTGTATCCACATATGAACGTATATCAAAACATGGCATTTGGTTTGAAGCTCCGCAAAGTGAAGAAAGACGAAATCGATAAACGTGTACGTGAAGCAGCTAAAATCTTGGACATTGAGCATTTGCTCGAGCGTAAGCCAAAAGCTCTTTCCGGTGGTCAGCGTCAGCGTGTTGCCTTGGGTCGTGCGATTGTCCGTGATCCACAAGTCTTCTTGATGGATGAGCCGCTTTCCAACTTGGATGCGAAACTTCGCGGTCAGATGCGTGCTGAAATTACGAAGCTGGTTAAGCGTCTTGAAACCACTTGTATCTATGTAACGCATGACCAAACAGAAGCTATGACAATGGGTGACCGTATCGTAGTTATGCAGGACGGTATCATTCAACAAGCGGATTCCCCAGAACAGCTGTACAACAGCCCTAACAACTTGTTCGTTGCTGGTTTCATCGGTTCCCCAACCATGAACTTTATCAACGGTAAATTGTCTGAACAAAACGGAGGCGTGTACTTCACTTCCGAGGGACTGAACGTTCAGGTTCCAGGCGGCAAAGCTCAAATTCTTAAAAACAAATCGATGATCGGTAAAGAAGTCATCATGGGTCTTCGTCCTGAAGATATTCATGAAGAGCCAGTATTCCTGGAAGCTTCCCCGAACACCATCTTCAATGCAAAAGTTGACGTTACTGAGAACCTCGGTCACGAAATGCTCTTGTATCTGAGTGGACTGGGTACTGATACTGTTATCGGCCGTGTAGACGGACGTTCTACTACACGTGAAAGCGATAATGTTAAATTGGCAATCGACATGAACAAAGTTCATATCTTTGATAAAGAGTCCGAATTGAACGTGTTGCTGGGAGACTAATTCTCCGGTATACGGCATTCTCTTGAAAACCGCCCCTCAAGGGGCGGTTTTTTTAGGAGAAAGAGGCATTTAGAGTGGTACTTATTTTCATTTCTCAGCAAATATAAGCCTATTGTCCCTATCGGAAGGGCAAAGAGAATTGCATTCAGTAGCTTTTTTCGATAAGATAAGCACAAAGCAGGGCATACATAAGTGTTTCGTGCATGCGGAAAAAGCGGCGTTTAGAACGTGGCGACATATGTTGATGACAGATAAAGACGTGGAATTGGAATACTTTTTGAATAAACATTTTTTGGAAATAACCAGATTATGAAATATATCATCCAAGATGAGCCGTGTAACGGCTGTGTTGTGATGTCAACATACAACGGAAGAAGAGGGGTAAGACCATGGCCAAGAAAGTGAAGGTATCCGAGCTGGTCCAGCAGTTTCAGCTGGAGGTCATCGCAGGCGAGGAAGGCTTGAAACGTCAGATTACAACGGACGATCTGAATCGTCCAGGATTGGAAATGGCGGGCTATTTTGAGTACCATCCGCGTGAGCGTGTACAGCTTATGGGGCGCACGGAGTTGGCTTTCTTCGGGATGCTGAAACCGGAGGAACGTAAAGAACGGATGCGTAGTCTGTGTACGGAGGAAACACCGTGTATCGTGGTTACGCGTTCGCTGGAAGTGCCGGAGGAATTGGTTGAGCTCGGGAATGAGCGAGGTTTGCCTATTCTGCGCAGCAGTATGGCAACTACCATTCTAACGAGCCGATTCACAAGCTTCCTGGAGCGAAAATTAGCACCGACTACAACCATTCATGGTGTATTGTGTGATGTATACGGCGTGGGTATGCTGATTACCGGTTCAAGCGGCATCGGGAAGAGCGAGACAGCGCTCGAACTTGTAAAACGTGGACACCGGTTAATTGCCGATGATGCGGTTGAGATTCGACAAACCTCGGATTTTCAGCTTCACGGCACGGCGCCGGAGTTGATTCGTCACCTTCTGGAGATTCGCGGTGTCGGTATTATTAACGTAATGACATTATTCGGCGCCGGGGCTGTTCGGAATAACAAGCGGATCACCCTCGTTGTTCGCTTGGAGGCCTGGCAGCAGGATAAGCAGTATGACCGTCTGGGTTTGGATGAAGAGACCACGCGTATTATAGAGACGGATATCCCTCTGGTGACCATTCCCGTTCGTCCAGGACGTAACCTTGCGGTTATTATTGAAGTAGCAGCCATGAACTACAGATTGAAACAAATGGGACTTAATGCTGCACTGCAGTTTACGAACAAGCTGACGGCAACCATCGCTGAAGATATGGACGATTTGGACTAGGACTAGGGAGGTTATAAGTGATGCAAACATTGCTCATCGATCCGGTGGCGTTCTCCATCGGATCGCTGCGTGTTCATTGGTATGGCTTGATTTTGGGGCTTGGGGCACTGGCGGGTCTGCTGCTGGCTATTCGCGAAGGCAAGCGTTTTGGCATTCCGCAGGAGTTCTTTATGGACTTGCTCTTGCTCGGCGTTCCTTCTGCCATCATCGGTGCACGCATTTATTATGTTGCTTTTAAGTGGGAAGACTATAAGGATAACTTCCTCGATGTGTTCAAAATATGGAATGGCGGTATTGCGATATTCGGCGCACTTATCGGTGCGATTATTTGCGCGCTGATCTTTGTTCGCAGAAGGGGCTACTCGTTCTGGCGAATTGCCGATATCTGTGCTCCGTCTCTATTGGCCGGCCAAATTATTGGACGCTGGGGGAATTTCGTCAACCAGGAGGCCTATGGCGGTCCTGTAAGCGAAACATTTTTGCGCGGGGAGCTGCATCTGCCTAATTTCATTGTGAATCAGATGAATGTACAAGGCGTATTCCATCATCCTACCTTCTTATATGAATCATTGTGGAATTTGGTTGGTATTGTTGTACTGCTTATTATCCGGAGACAAAAATTCTTGCGTTCCGGCGAACTTTTCATCGGATATTTCATCTGGTATTCCATTGGCCGGTTCTTCATTGAAGCGGTACGCACGGATAGTTTGGCATTTCAAGGCTCTACCGGCCTTGCCGACTTCATTAACAATACGCTATGGGCACCGATGACCTGGATGGGCTTTGAACTGGGCCATCTGGATCCGGCCTACGGAAACATCCGTATCTCACAGCTGTTGTCTGTCTTGTTTATTATTGCAGGCATCATACTGATTATTGTACGCCGTGTGACAGGTCGAGCGAATGTGCGTTATCTGGATCCGATCGTGTCCACCAAAGCAGGAGTCAGCCCAACCCCGGAGGCGGAGCTGCAAACGAATAAAACAGTGAAATCCCCGGCGGCAACTTCTTCGAAAAATCATAAAGAGACAGTGGAAACAGCGGAACCTGTTGATAAGAGCCCTCTTACCCAAGCTCAGGAGACGGAGGCCAAGCAAACGCAGGTGGATGAGACTCCGGTTATAAAACCAGATACGGAGGACAAAAAGGAGTAGTTGCAGCATGATTGAAACCGTACTGTTTGATCTGGACGGCACCATTATTGATACGAATGAATTGATCATTTCATCATTTCTGCATGTATTCGAGTCTCAGGCTCCAGGGCCTTTGACCAGAGAGCAGATCATTCCGCATATGGGGACAACGCTTGAACAGCAGCTGCAGGCTTTCTCGGGGGGCGTCGAAGATGTGAGCCCGTTTGTAACAGCCTACCGCTCGTTCAACACGCTTCATCATGATGAGATGGTCAGACCATTCCCGCATGTGAATGAAGTCGTGGAGCGTCTTCATCGACACGGGTTAACCCTCGGCATCGTAACGACGAAGATCCGTCCCTCCACGATGATGACTTTGGAGAAGTTCGATCTCGAACGCTTCATGTCTGCGATTGTTACGGTGAATGATGTAGAATACCCCAAACCGCATCCCGAACCCGTTCTGACAGCGATAGAGCGGCTGGGTGCGAACCCGGAGACAACGTTGATGATCGGTGACAGTCCAGTCGATATTCAGTCTGCGAAGGCGGCAGGCGTTAAGGCTGCCGCAGTAGCCTGGTCCCTGAAGGGTGAACTGAAGCTGAAGGAGTATGGTCCGGATTTTATTTTGAGGGATATGAGAGATCTGTACGATATCGTAGGACTTCCAGAGGAATAGGAGTTTTGGAAGCATGGCCAGAAAGATTACCCGTTATCCTGTAGAAGGGCCGAACGCGCTGTGGCAAATCTACCGTACCGTTAGCCCGTTTAAGGGCGTGAAGAACTTCATCTTTATCCAGCTGGCGCGCTATTGCCCCATCCTGCCCATGAAGAACTGGATATACCGCCATATGCTCGGGATGAAGGTAGGTCCGCATGCTGCGTTTGGACTGATGGTCATGGTGGATGTGTTTTTTCCTGAGAAAATAACCATCGGTGAGAATTCGGTGATCGGCTACAATACAACCATTCTTGCACATGAGTATTTAATCAAGGAATATCGCCTAGGAGAGGTATGGATTGGGGAGAACGTACTGATCGGCGCGAACACAACGATATTGCCTGGTGTAACCATTGGGGATGGAGCGGTTGTTGCTGCAGGATCTGTTGTACATAAGGATGTGGCACCAGGTGTCTTTGTAGGCGGGAATCCATTGCGAGAGCTGAAGAGGACATCGACGGAAAGTGAGTCAATTTGAGGTAATATGACATGTCAGGTTCTCAAGCTGTCGGATTTATTGTAAAATGAGATGAGGATGACATGACAGAAAGCGAACTATAGTCCCCTGGGTAATGGCCTTGAGGGACTTTTTTGCCCGCCGCCTTATACATGGACTCTATGAAAAAGCTGAAATAAAAGGAGGCGACGCCTGACATGAGTGCTACGCTGAACAAAAAGGAAAGGCTGCCGCAACTCGATATCTATCGTGCGATGGCTATTCTGGGCGTGCTTCACGTACATGCGACTTCATTTGCAACGGTGGATGCAATCGATTCGCGGTTCTATTATATTATTAATTTTTTGAATATCTTCTTTAAATACGGCACACCTTCGTTTATATTTCTGAGCAGTTTTGTGTTGTTCTATAACTATGCAGACCGTCCATTGACCAAGGATTTGATCAAGAACTTCTACAAACGGCGGCTTTTGTATATTCTGCTGCCTTATGTGCTGTTCTCTATCCTCTACTTCTTTGTTCGGATGTATCAGAATGGACTGCTGAACAGTTCGTTTGATCTATGGGCACAAATGCCGCTTTTCTTTGAGCGTCTGATTCGCGGACAGAACTATACGCACTTATATTTTGTATTCATCAGTCTGCAGTTCTACATTCTGTTCCCGATCTTCCTCAAGCTGTTCAAATCGTCCCGGTTTCTGGTGCGGTGGGCGGTTCCGATCGGATTCCTGCTCCAATGGGGCTTCATCTTATGGAATAAGTATGAACTGCAATATACGTTTAAAGGCAGCTTGGCTATCTCTTATCTAGCCTATTACATGCTGGGCGCTTACCTGGCGATGAATTACGATAAATTCAAGGGCTGGTTAACGTCCTCATGGAAGAAGCAGACTTCGGGTCAAAGGGCAGGCACGGTTGTGTTGTGGGCCGGATGGATCGCGGTGGCACTGGCTCATGTGCAAATCTGGTACAATCAGCGATTGCACGGTGCCAAATACGATTCCCTGTTGTACGAGCTGCTGTGGAATCTGCATACCGTCTTCTCTGCGATTGTGCTGATGCAGCTGGCAAGCTGGCTGTACAATAGCGGTTGGAAACTCATCGTTAAGGTCCTGACACGGATTGGCGAGCTATCGTTCGCGATATATCTGGTGCATCCATTGTGGCTATTCTTGTATCGGGAATACGATCTGAAGCTGAACCCAGTAACCGATGATTATCTCATTTGGGTATATGGCGGTATGGTAACCGCGCTGATTGTCAGTGCGCTTGTGGTGCAAACCATGTTCCGGTGGATCCCGGGCTCCTGGATGCTGCTTGGCAGCGTGCCGCGTTCGTTAAAACCATCATCCAAAGCACCCAAGACGCCGTCGCAAAAAAAGGATACCGTTACAGGCGACAGCAAGAAGTCGGTTGATCTGTAATTGTAATATCTGTAATCATAGCAGGCATAATTTCATCTCATACCAACGATCATGAACCAAGCCGTCCGGCAATCGGGCGGCTTTTTGTATGGGTGCGCATAAGGCATGGCTGGGGATGATCACAAGCCAAGCCAGCCACTACTGCTCGTTCTTGTGTTACAATTATACCCAGAAGTGAAGCTGGCCCTGGGGCGGCTAATGTCGTTAGAAACAGAGAACGATACATAGATGTACGCATTTCCCATGCATTGACGATCGGGATCTATTCATGGTAATATAGCCAATATCCTTTAATTTATTAGCAAGGTAACACTTTACCATATTAAAGACTTTTTCTGATTTGAGGTGGAGCTTCATGTCTAAACCAAAAGGCTTCGAGAAACCGGCAGGTGTTCGTGATTATCTACCCCATGCAGTCACCAAGCTGCGCCGGATTGAACGTGAAGTGCTTGCGTGCATGGACCGCTGGGGATACCGGCAGATCATGACACCAACGATGGAATATTACGATACAGTAGGCGTAGCAAGCTCTACGTCGGACCAAAAACTGTTTAAATTACTTAATAAACGTGGAACAACAATGGTGCTTCGATCTGATCTTACGGCTCCGATAGCGCGGGTCATGTCATCACTGCTGAAAGATGAGCCGCTTCCGGTGCGTTTGTCATACCATGCCAATGTGTTTCGCGCGATTGAAGAGGAAGCGGGACGGGAAGCGGAATTCTTCCAGACGGGTGTTGAGCTTGTAGGCGATGATTCCCCTGAGGCGGATGCCGAAGTGATAGCATTGGCGATTGAATCGCTCAAGGCGGCAGGCGTCGAGAGATTTAAGATTGCGATGGGACATATGGGTTATCTTAATGGTCTGCTCCAGCAGGTGCTTCCTGAGCGGGCTGAAGATCAAGAAAGTTTAAAGCAGGATCTGCTGAATCGGGATTACGTCGGATACCGGAATACCATCGCCAGCCTGGAACTGGCCCCAGGACAGCAAGAACAGTTAGAAGGAATTCTAAGATTGCGCGGTGGCCGGGAGATTGCCGGTCAAGCTCTTGAAATTAGCAGCAATGACCTCGCCAGGGCTTCTATTGAGCATCTATGCAAGGTGTGGGAGGTGCTGGAGGCATACGATGTCTCCAGGCATGTTCTGTTTGATCTCACCATGCTCGGGGACTTCTCCTATTACACAGGGATGACGTTCGAGGGCTATGCGGCGGAATTAGGCTCCCCTGTGGCAAGCGGTGGTCGTTATGACAAACTGCTCCAGCAGTTTGGCCGTGCGGTTCCGGCAACAGGTTTTGCCATCAAGACCAACCGTATATTGGATGGAGTACAGGGTTCCGAGATTGTGGAAGACCTTCCTGTACTCATTCGTTACACGGCTTCTTATCGGAAGAAAGGATTAGCTAAGGCGGCTGATCTTCGCGCACAGGGTCATACGGTTATAACTTCAATTATTTCGGATCATGCAAACGGTGGAGACGAAGGGGCTCCTGTCATATCCGGGAGTTTGCTCCATAGAGGATACCGGGAGATTATCACACTTCAATAGAACGTGGACGTGATTCATCTTTTATATAAGTTAAGGTTAGGAGGATTTGAACGTGGCGGAAACGTTGAAAGTAGCGATGCCCAAAGGGCGTATATATAAAAAAGCATCCGCGCTGTTCCGTTCGGCCGGACTACCGATTCCCCTCGATGTGGATGAAACGCGAAAGCTGGTCATTTCCTTGCCGGAGGCAGGAATGGAATTTATTCTGGCGAAGCCGGTGGATGTGCCGACTTATGTGGAATACGGTGTCGCCGATATCGGTATCGTGGGCAAGGATGTGCTGATGGAGGAGAACAAAGACGTTTATGAGCTGCTCGATCTCGGAATCGCGAGGTGCAGGATGTCGGTTATTGGCTTGCCAGATTGGAAGCCGGGCATTACTCAGCGGGTGGCAACCAAATATCCGAATGTGGCATCACAGTATTTCCGTGAGCAGGGTCAGCAGGTCGAGGTGGTTAAGCTGAATGGTTCCATTGAGCTTGCACCGCTCATCGGCTTGGCAGATCGTATTGTCGATATGGTCGAGACGGGTCAGACCCTCAAGGAGAACGGACTGGTGGAGATGACCAGCATTTTTGAAATTACGAGTCGTCTCATTGCCAATCGTGTGAGCTATCGGATGAAGAATGATGAAATTCAGGCATTGTGCGATCGGCTGCACAAGGCCATCATGTCTGAGGGAACTCATGTTTCACGGTAGAGACCATGCAGCGGGATAGGGGGAGATTAAGGTGAAGGTTGTATCAGCACAGGATTTTAAGCTGAAGCGGGAGACCGATTATGGCACACCGGAGCAGAACGAAGTCGTTAAGGCGATTGTGCGGGATATTCGAACGGAAGGGGATGCTGCCTTGCTGCGGCATACTGAGCAATTGGATCGCGTCCATCTGACTGCGGACCAGCTTCGCGTAACGGAGGAAGAGCTCAAGGCGGCTTACGGTCATGTGGAGCCTTCGTTCGTGAAGGCGATTCAGGCAGCAGCGGATAACATTCGTAGATTTCATGTGAAGCAGAAACGAAATTCCTGGATGGATTTTCAAGCTGATGGCAGCATACTGGGACAGATCATTCGTCCGTTGCAGCGTGTGGGTGTATACGTACCTGGCGGAAAAGCGGCATATCCCTCATCGGTCCTGATGAATGTCATCCCTGCCCAAGTGGCGGGAGTTCCCGAGATTGTCATGGTGACGCCACCTTCGACCGGCGGTCAGGATGGAATCAATCCTTATATCCTGGTGGCTGCTGCGGAGGCTGGCGTTACGGAAATCTACCGCGTAGGAGGAGCACAAGCGATAGCTGCGCTGGCTTATGGAACGGAGACCATCTCTCCTGTCGATAAAATTTGCGGACCTGGCAACATTTACGTGGCGCTGGCCAAGCGTGAAGTGTACGGTGCGGTCAATATTGACAGCCTGGCCGGTCCGAGCGAGATTGCGGTATTGGCCGACGACAGTGCGGATGCTTCCTATATAGCGGCGGATTTGCTCTCCCAGGCGGAGCATGATGAGTTGGCTTCCGCTATTCTGGTGACACCTTCCCGCAAGCTGGGTGAAGCCGTTGCCGCTGAAGTACAGCGACAGCTCGAGCTGCTGCCGCGACGTGATATTGCCCGTGCTTCCGTGGACAGTTACGGCGCGGTGATCATAACTGAGTCCCTGAGGGAAGGAATCGAAGTCATTAACCGGCTGGCGCCGGAGCATCTGGAGATTGTGACGGAGGAGCCGATGGCGATCGTGGGCCAGATTGAGAATGCGGGAGCTATCTTCCTAGGACCATACAGCTCCGAGCCGGTGGGCGATTATTTTGCGGGACCGAATCATATCATTCCGACAAATGGTACGGCACGGTTTGCATCGCCGGTCGATCTGGACGATTTTATTAAAAAATCCAGCTTGATCTACTACAGCAAAGAAGCCTTGCTGCGTGACGGTGAGCAGATTATGGAGCTGGCGCGCCGTGAAGGATTTGAGGGTCATGCCCGGGCGATCGGGATTCGGCTTGATCATGAACGATAAACAGCAGAGAAGAACAAAAGTCATCCATTTAGTATGGATATCCGTATAGAGGAGGCAATCAATCGTGAGTAGTTTGGATGCAGCAGCAAGATCAGCCGGCGTGAGCCGTAAAACCAATGAGACCGACATTACCCTGGATTTCAATGTAGACGGCACCGGGATCTCCGAATTGGAAACCGATGTACCGTTCCTGAATCATATGCTGGATTTGTTTACGAAGCATGGTCACTTTGATCTTCGCGTGAAGGCAAAAGGGGACATCGAGATTGATGATCACCACACGGTGGAGGATATCGGGATTTGCCTGGGGCAGACGTTCCGCGAGGCGTTGGGCGATAAAAAAGGGATTAAGCGGTACGCCAGTGTATTTGTACCGATGGATGAGGCGCTTGCTCAAGTCATCGTGGATATCAGCAACCGTCCGCATTTTGAGTATCGGGCCGAGTATCCTTCGCAGCAGGTCGGTTCCTTCCATACCGAGCTCGTGCATGAATTTCTGTGGAAATTGGCGCTGGAAGCCCGGATCACGCTGCATGTCATCGTTCATTACGGACACAATACACACCATATGATTGAAGCGGTGTTTAAGGCACTGGGCCGTGCATTGGATGAGGCGACCAGCGTGGATCCGCGGGTGACCGGCGTGCCCTCCACGAAGGGAGTGCTCTAATCGATGGCGATTGCAATCGTGGATTACGGCATGGGCAACCTGCACAGCGTTGGCAAAGCGGTGGAGCGGCTTGGGTATAAGCCGCTTGTCACCGGGGAGCGGGATGAAATCTTAGCTGCAGATGGTATTATCCTTCCCGGCGTCGGCGCATTCGGAGATGCCATGGAGCAGCTGCGCGAAACCTCGCTGGACTCGGTCATGAAGGAAGCTGCGGACGCAGGGAAGCCTCTGCTTGGGATCTGCCTTGGCATGCAGCTCCTGTTTAGCCGAAGCGAAGAGCACGGGAATCATGAAGGGCTGAATATTTTGCCCGGATCGGTTGTGCGGTTTGCGGGTGGCGACTATAAAGTGCCGCATATGGGCTGGAATTCATTGCAGTTCGAGAAGCGGGAGCATCCGCTGTTTGCGGGGCTTGAGGAAGGTCATGTGTATTTTGTCCACTCGTATCATGTTCTTCCTGAGGTTCAGACCGATTTGCTGGCGGCTACCGATTATGGTCAACCAGTGACGGCCATCGTAGGCCGGGGTTCTGTGTACGGCATGCAGTTTCACCCGGAGAAGAGCGGGGAGCTCGGTATGAGTTTGCTTCGTAATTTCTTGCTTTTAACGACGTAAGGCTACCAAATAGACCAAAGGAAAGTGGGAATGGGGATGTCCTCTTTTATCATATATCCGGCAATCGATATTCGCGGAGGTAAGTGCGTCAGGCTCGTTCAGGGCGATTATAATCAAGAAACGGTATACAATGACAATCCGCTAGAGGTGGCAAAATCGTGGGAGGAGCAGGGCGGCCGATTCATTCATCTGGTGGATTTGGACGGAGCGAAGGCGGGTCAACCGATCAATCACGATATCATTGGGAGAATCGCGGCAAGTGTCCAGGTTCCGGTTCAAGTAGGAGGAGGCCTTCGCACGCTGGCGGATGTGGAGCGGCTGCTCACACTAGGCGTAAGCCGGGTCATTATCGGTACAGCTGCCATCGAGGATCGCGTCTTTACGGAAGAGGTGCTGGGCAAGTACGGTGATAAGGTGGCTATCGGAATCGATGCCCGTAACGGATATGTCGCAACACGTGGCTGGCTGGAAACATCCGAGGTGCAGGCCGAGGTGCTGGCAAAAGAACTGGCATCCAAAGGGGCGGAAACCTTCATCTTTACGGACATTTCGCGTGACGGCATGATGCAGGGACCTAATGTGGAAGCGATTGTCTCGCTTGCGAAAGCCAGCGGCCGTTCGGTTATCGCTTCGGGCGGCGTGACAAAGCTGGACGATCTGCTGGCGCTCAGCGCGCACAGCGGGGACGGTGTAGGCGGAGCCATTGTAGGCAAAGCGCTGTATACAGGCAGCATCGATCTGTATGAGGCTGTTACACGAATCGGTTAATGCTGGAATCGGGCATGTTCGGATTAACGATAAATTGAGTTCATATAGGGGAAGAGGGGAACGGCATGCTGGCAAAACGGATCATTCCTTGCCTGGACGTGAAAGACGGCCGGGTGGTGAAGGGTGTTAATTTTGTAAATCTCCGCGATGCGGGCGATCCGGTTGAATTGGCGGCGCTCTATGACCGTGAAGGCGCAGACGAGCTTGTCTTTCTGGATATTTCGGCATCGGTAGAGGGCCGGGCAACGATGGAGGAAGTTGTTCGCCGAACGGCCGGAGAAATCGCCATACCTTTTACCGTTGGGGGAGGCATTTCGTCTGTCGAGGACATGAAGCGGATTCTGCGGGCAGGCGCGGATAAAATCGGGATAAATACGGCAGCGGTAAGACAGCCGGAGCTCATCTCGGCCGGAGCGCGCAAATTCGGCTCCCAATGCATCGTTGTGGCGATTGATGCCAAGTACAACGAAACGTGGGAAGAATGGGAAGTATACACGCATGGCGGACGTACGCCTACCGGCATCAAGGCGCTGGATTGGGTGAAGCAGGCGGAGAGTTTAGGTGCGGGCGAGATTTTGTTAACCAGTATGGATGCCGATGGCACCAAGGACGGGTTCGATCTGGCGCTGACGTCGGCTGTATCCTCGGCGGTAGGGATCCCGGTCATCGCTTCCGGCGGCGCTGGGCGTGAGGATCACTTCTATGATGTGTTCACAACAGGCAAAGCGGATGCGGGTCTGGCGGCAACGATATTCCACTATAAAGAAATCTCGATCCCTCATCTGAAGTTGCATCTTAGTCAAAAAGGAGTGGAGATACGGTGAGCGACGATATGTTGAAAGATTTATCTCTGGAGCAGGTCAGCGAGCATATTCGATGGGACGGGGCAGGCCTGGTACCGACGATCGTACAGGATGCACAGAGCAAGGAGGTGCTGATGATGGCTTATATGAACCGGGAATCGCTGCGATTAACGCTGGAAAGCGGCGAGACTTGGTTCTGGAGCCGTTCGCGTGAGGAGTTGTGGCATAAAGGGGCCACCTCCGGGAACGTGCAGACGGTGGTTTCCATGACGTATGACTGTGATGGGGACACCCTCTTGGTGAAGGTGAATCCGAACGGACCGGCCTGCCATACCGGTCAAACGACCTGCTTCCATAATGAGATTACCGTTCCGGGTCAACAGAGTGAGCCTGCCAATCAGGGTACGGCGGCGGAATCTGGGGAGCGCTTTGCCGTTCTTGCCGAGCTGGAAGAGGTCATTGCCCAGCGTGAGATCGAGCGTCCGGAAGGCGCTTATACGACCTATTTGTTTGATAAAGGCGTTGATAAGATCCTCAAGAAGGTGGGCGAAGAGGCCTCGGAAACGATCATCGCCGCCAAAAATAAAGACAATGCCGAGCTTAAACTTGAAATCAGCGATCTGATCTACCACCTGCTGGTGCTCCTGCAGGAACGGAAGCTGCCGCTGGATGAGATCATGGATGAGCTGAGCCGCCGCCATGAACGGCCGCGCCGCGATTAGGAGGGGCTGCCCATGCATATAGATTACCATACCCACCATGCCCGCTGCGGACATGCTGAAGGCCAGCTGGAGGAGTATGTGCGGCGCGCTGTTGAGCTTGGGATGGATCAACTGGGTTTGTCGGATCACATGCCCTTGATCCACGTCAATCCAGAGGACTATTACCCTGAAATGGCGATGCCGATGGACGAGCTGCCGCGTTACGTGGAGGAATGCTTGCTGTTAAAGGATCGTTACAGGGGACAGATCGACATTCGGATCGGACTTGAAGGCGATTATATCGAGGGATATGAAGAACAAATCGAGCGAATCGTGAGGGACTATCCCTGGGATTATGTGATAGGCTCCGTACACTTTCTGGGAGAATGGGACATCACGGATTATCGCCAGACCCACGGCTGGGATGGCAAGGATCCGCTTGAGGTCTACGGTCAATATTATGATGCGGTACAGAAAGCCGCCGCAACCGGATTCTATGATATCATGGGCCATCTGGACGTGATTAAACGATTCGGATATGGACCAGGTCCCGATCAGAAGCTGGACGTGATCGCTCTGGAACAAGCAGCGCTTGCTGCCGTAGCTCACAGCGGGACTGCCATGGAGCTGAATGCTTCCGGATTATCGAAGGCATGCGAGGAAATGTTCCCAAGCCGCCGCATGCTGGAGGAAGCGGTCCGACTCGGCATCCCGTTGACTTTAGGGTCGGATGCCCATCAGCCGAAGAAGCTCGGTGAACATCTGGATCAGGCACGGGCACTGTTATCCGAGCTGGGTGTTCGGGAAATCGCAACCTTCCGTAACCGGAAGCGGGAGATGGTGCTTTTGAATGTGGGAGAAAACAATGTATAATAAAGACAAGCACTAATTGCAAACAGGTTCATTGCAGACGGCTGTTTTCCTCTCCAGAAGACCCTCATCGACGGGTGCAGGAGACGGGAACGGCCTGATTTGACGATAGCGCTTTCAAACCATCGTTGCGTCAGCCGACCATATAAACCACTCTCGTCAGGAGGTCCTCATGTATCGTTCACTACGATTGTTCGCCGGAACTTCCAATCCGACGCTGGCGGCAAGCATCAGCCAGCAGTTGGGAGTTGAACTCGGGAAGATCAAAATTTCCCGCTTTCAGAGTGGCGAAGTTTACGTGCATTATGAAGAGAGCATCCGCAATTGCGATGTCTTTCTGCTCCAGTCCTTTTCTCACCCGATCAATGAAATGTTTGTGGAACTGCTGGTGATGATTGATGCCGCCAAACGTGCATCCGCCCGAACGATTAATATCATTGTGCCTTATTACGGTTATGCCAGACAGGAACGCAAATCGGCCCCGCGCGAGCCGATATCCGCAAAAATGGTAGCTGATGTGCTTACCACCGCCGGGGCCAACCGAGTCATCACAATTGATCTGCATGCGCCAGCTATACAGGGCTTCTTCAATATCCCGGTGGATCATCTGACTGCGCTGGATTTGATCACGGATTACCTGAAAGCCAAGAATATCGAGAAGCCTGTCATTGTATCTCCGGATGCGGGACGGGCCAAGACAGCGGAGAAGCTCGCAAGCCGCCTGGGTTCGCCGTTTGCCATGATGGTGAAGCAGCGCCCTGCCCATAACGAAGCGGTCATCACCCATGTCATTGGGGATGTGGCGGATCGTACGCCCATCATTATCGAGGACTTGATTGATACGGGATCAACGATCGTACAAGTGGTAGAAGGTCTGAAGGAGCGCGGGGCCCAAGATGCCATTGTATGCGCGACCCATGGACTCTTCTCCGGGGAAGCTTTGACCCGGCTTGATCATGCACATATCGAGGAAATAGTTATTACAGACTCGATTGCGCTCCCTGAGCATCACTGTAAGATGCGGCTGAAGGTGCTGTCCATTGCGCCTATGCTGGCACAGGCATCTCATATCATTATCGAGGGCGGATCGATCGCCACTTTATTCAAAGACGCCGGTGTGTAAACTGGTGTCTTTTTTCTGCAAATGACATTGTAACTTGTGTTATACTGTTCTGGATAGAGGAGCAAGTTAAAGGAGGTGCCTTGCTTTTCGTGAATGGTAATCCATATGGGTCCAGTGACCCCCACAATGTTATATCTATCGAGATGAATGCCAATTTTTTCTTCGATCGCGCGGTTCGTTCGCTTGATCGTTACCAATATGACAAGGCTCTGAAGTATTTTCGCAAAGCTGTTGAATATGAACCGGATAATCCGGTGAATCATTGCAATATGGCGGGTATATTATCAGAGACGGGAGATTATAAAGCTTCGAACGATGTTCTAGCTCACATCCTGGAGCAGGTGGACCCGTTGATGACAGAATGCTATTTCTATATGGCGAACAATTACGCTAATATGGAACAGTTTGAGAAGGCGGAAGAGGCGCTTGTCACTTATCTGGAGGAAGATCCGAACGGCCAGTTTCTGGATGAGGCGGAAGAGATGATGGAACTGCTTCATTATGAGCTTAACCGTCCTGCCAAGCTGAACCGGATCAAGAGTCGTGAAGGCGTGGTCGAGCATGAGCATGCGCGGGCACTGCTTGAGGAAGGCAAGTTCGCACAAGCGGTCAAGCTATTGGAGGAGATCGTCAAGGATTACCCGGATTTTCTGGCTGCGCGCAATAATCTGGCTCTGGCTTATTATTATATGGGGCGTTTCGACACAGCGAAGCGTACCATTGGCGAGGTGCTGGATCAGGAGCCGGGCAATCTGCACGGATTGTGCAATCTGGCCATCTTCTTTCAGCATGAAGGAAATCAGGAGCAGCGTGACCGTTTAATGGACATGCTAACAGTGACGGTACCTTTTCATCTGGAGCATGTGTTCAAGCTGGCTACGACGATGGGAATACTGGGGCAGCATGAAATTGCGTACGGTCATTTCCGCCGGCTTCTGAAGGATGAGGAGTTCAGCGGCGATCCAAGCCTGTACCATTACACGGCCGTTGCGGCTTGCAACAGCGGTGATTATGACAGGGCCGAGAAATACTGGCGGCAGGCGCTGAAGTTGGACGGAGATTCGGTGATTCCGAATTTCTATCTGGCTCAGCTGCAGAAGCGCAAAGAGACTGGAACAGACCAGATGAAGGTAAGCTACCACTATCATCTTCCATTCGAGGAGCAGTTCAAACGCTGGGAGCATGATGGCGATAAATTGACGGAGGAAGCGAAGCAGAATCCGCTAATTCGCTCTTCTTTCTTCTGGGCGCTGAGACATGGCGATCCGCAGACCAAGCTTCAAGTGATCCGAACCCTGGAATTGATTGCCGATGAAGAGGTGCAGCACGCTCTGCAATCGTTCCTTCAGGAACCGGGAGAGGATGCGGAGCTGAAGGATGCCGCTCGTCTGGTGCTCCAGCAGATGGAGGCCGCCAGCAATCGGCTGAAGGAACGCCGCGATGACCGCGAAACGTCCAGCGGCAAGAGCCGCGAGGTGCTGCCCGACTGGCTGCCGTCCTGGAAGGCGGTGCTGGAGAAGGCCGAACAGACGATGGACATGCGTGTAGATGCCTTCTGGAAAAAAGAGCTGGAGAATCTCTGGTCCGATTTCCTCAGCCGGCTGTATCCTGATATTCCGAGTATTCGGAATGTGGAGGGCTGGGCAGCGGCATTGGAATATTTAACGGCCAAGAAGCGTGGACGCACCCTGACCTATGAACAGGTTGCGGTCCGTTACGGCATTTCGCCATCCACGGTTAGCCGCTACGCGCGTCAAATTGATAGCGTATGTGAAACGAAAGTGCAGCCGGATGATAATTTCCGGCCATTTACGGAAAACATTTAAGTAACAACCCATATTCGGATACTTAGGAGATCTTGGTACGGAAAATTCCGCAAGTCCTGAATAGGATGTAGTGATCAGCAGAAATCATCACCATTAAGGAGGCTGTATATATGTACAAAACAATCGTAATCGGAACTGGACCTGCCGGATTGACGGCAGCCATCTACTTGGCGCGCGCGAACCTGAAGCCGCTTGTGATCGAAGGCATGCAGCCAGGCGGCCAGCTTACGACAACGACGGAGGTTGAGAACTTCCCTGGATTCCCGCAAGGCATTATGGGTCCCGAGCTGATGGATAACATGCGTCAACAGGCGGAGCGCTTCGGTGCAGAGTTCAAGAGTGCATGGGTGGAGTCCGTTGATTTCTCCGAGCGTCCGTTCAAGGTGAATGTCGAGGGAATGGGTGAGCTTCTGGCTGAGTCCGTGATTATCTCGACCGGTGCTTCCGCGAAGTATCTCGGAATTCCCGGAGAGCAGGAGAATGTTGGACGCGGCGTAAGCACGTGCGCAACGTGTGACGGATTCTTCTTCCGCGGGAAAAAAATCGTTGTTATCGGCGGCGGCGATTCTGCAATGGAGGAAGCCAGCTTCCTGACGCGTTTCGCTTCCAGCGTAACGGTCGTGAACCGTCGTACCGAACTGCGTGCATCCAAAATCATGCAGGATCGTGCACGTGAGAACGAGAAAATCGAGTGGGCTCTGGATCGTACGCCTGTTGAGGTGGTTACCAGCGAAACCGGTGTTAAAGGGTTGAAGGTCCGCAACAATGAGACAGGCGGGGAAGAGCTGATTGAAGCGGAAGGCGTGTTCGTAGCGATCGGGCATACCCCGAATACGGGCTTCCTCGGCAATCAAATCACAACCGACCCAACCGGCTATATTCTGGTTACGCCAGGAACTACGGAGACCAACATTCCAGGTGTATTCGCTTGTGGCGACGTTCAGGATACGCGTTATCGCCAAGCGATTACGGCTGCAGGCACTGGCTGTATGGCCGCAATGGACTGCGAGAAGTATCTGGAGGGTCACATGGTGCATGACTGGAGCGAAACGTTGAATAAATAAATCCCTTGCTCTTAAGGATGTATATGGATAAAAAAAGCCCCTGTGCTATACAGCGGAAGGAAGTCTGCGCGAGACGATATCTCGCTTAGCTTCCTGCTGTACAGTCGGGGGCTTTTCGTCGTTGGCTGTAGAAGTTTACATGCCCAATGCCTTATTGGCATTCTTCACGTCATTCTCCAGCAATTCCTTCAGGTTATAAGCCGGATACAGTCCGCGCTCCAGCATATAATTGAATACCTTGGTGTGGAGCTCAATGGCTCTGTGCATCTGTTTGTGGAACGTTTCTTTTAAGCTTGGCGTTGCGGTCTCGGTAATGGCAGAAGCGTAGCCGAGAATTGAGGACTTGGCATAACCCAGCAGCTGACCTGCGTAGAAAGCGGTTAGTTCCGAGTCCGAAAGGCTGCGGGTTCCTGTTGGAGCTTCGGAAAAATAAGGCAGCAATTCCCGCAGGTTCTGCTCGATGTCTCTAATCGCTTCGGCATACAGTGCATGGAGAGGTTTATCCTTGATATTATGAATGGACATCTTGAAGCCGATCAGGCTGTTTGTCTGCGAAGCGGTTATTTCATGCAGCTTCATTGTTTCATGCCATGCAAGATGGCTCGGGTTTGGCTTTATGCTCACAATGTTTGCCTCCATTAAGTATGATACATTAGCCTATTCCGGTGAAGGGCGAATGGTGCATTGCATGATTGCATGCAAGACATTGCCCTTACTCATGTTATAAATCTTGTGACAGCCGTACCATGTCACGAAGCCGCATTCCATTCTCATAGATTTCTTCATCATAATGCCGGACAAAAAAGTCCCGATCAATGCCAGTCATCCGAAATCCGCATTTCTGATACAGTGCCAGCTGCGCGACGCCGGTGCTGCCGGTTCCGATCTCAATCGTGGCATATCCAAGAATTCGGGCCTGACCGATGGCATGGTTCACGAGCAGCTTGCCGTATCCTCGGCCATGGAGATTCTCGCTCACAGCGACATTCACGAGCTCGATTGTATCCGGCCTGGTGGGCAGCAGGACGTAGACACCGATCATATTCGATTCATCTTCAGCTACATAACAATGGCCGCGCTTCACATAATCCTCAACGAGTCTTGGCGATGGATCCGCAAGCAACAGCAGGTCCATGGGGGGCATTTCATGGGTATTGAGTTTTCTAATGTTCACGAGTGTTCTCCCTTAAGAATTTCATCAGTAATGTAAACAGGTTTATTGTAACATGTCTTTACAGCGCATTCCTGTATTTGGATGATATTCAACTTGCGGTTGAATTCCTCCGGGATTCAATAAGCAGGTTATTGTACGTCCCCCGGAACGCCCCTACAATGTGGTTATTAGGAGCGTGATACATATGAGAGACATGTTAGCCAAAAATATCAACCGTTACCGCAAAGAGCGCGGTCTTACCCAGGAAGCCTTGGCGCACAAGCTGGGCGTGACGTTTCAGGCGGTATCCAAATGGGAGACCGGGCAGACTATGCCTGATGTCGCACTGCTTCCGGAGCTGTCGCAGCTGCTGGAAGTCAGTATGGATAAGCTGTTCGGTTATTCCTCAACAGGCAAATCCCTCAGCATCTATGAGGAGGAGTACAAAACGCCGGACTATTATTGGGGCACGGAGCCGGGCGCAGCCTGCTATCAGGTGCTTGAGATGATTCCTCCGACAAGAAGGATCAAACTGCTTGACATCGGGTGCGGGGAAGGGAAGGACGCGGTGTTTTTTGCCCGTAATGGCTATGATGTCACTGCCTTCGACATTTCGGATGCGGGGATTGAGAAAACCAAGAGACTGGCCGATCAGATCGGGGTTCACGTGAACGTATTCAAGGCGGATATTTCAGATTACCGTCTGGACTCGGAGTTTGATGTGCTGTATTCCAGTGGCGTGCTGCATTATATTAGACCGGAGTATCGTGAAGAGATCTTTGCCAATTACAAAACATTCACTTCAACAGAGGGACTCCATTGCCTCAACGTATTCATCCAGAAGCCGTTCATTGCACCTCCTCCGGAGAATGAGCCATACGCTTATGATTGGAGATCTGGGGAGCTGACGATGCATTACCACGATTGGCTGATTCACAGCTGCCCGGAGGTGATATTTGATTGCAACTCGTCCGGCATACCGCATCGGCATGCCATGACCAAGATGCTTGCGCAGAAGGTGTGATGGAAGAGGGCGTTTTGGTGATCAAAAATAGGTTAAACAAAAAAATACCGGCTGTAAGGGAAGGATTAGACCGGTGAATCGCCAATTCATACTGTACAGATTCGAAGGCGTTCCGAGGGGGACGTCTTAATTCTAATGAACTGAGGCCGCCGATGGGATGGCAGGTAGGGAGAAGTTATGAAAAGAGTACGTATTCCATTTGATATAAAGACGCTGCCTGTCAGCTTGCAGCCCTATATCCAGGCGGCTGCCGTCTATGACAGCAGCTCCTCGGAACAAGCCAGAACCCTGTACATCGAGGGAGCGAGCCAACGTATGTTTTTGAAGATAGCGAAAAGGGATGAACTAAAGAGAGAGGGAATGATGTCAGATTATTTATATGGAAAGGGTCTGGCTCCCAAGGTCATGGCTTATGAACAGGATAACGGGAACGATTACCTGCTGACCGAAGCCCTGCAAGGGGATGACGGTGTATCCGGAGGGCATTTGGAAGATCCGAAGAAGCTGGCTGCCGTATTCGGGGAGAGTCTTCGTTATCTCCATTCTTTATCTGCTGCGGATTGTCCATTTCCGAATCGAACGGCTGAACTTTTGAAAGAGTATCAGGAAAGCCTCATGAGCAAATCAGATAAAATTGGAGCCTTTCCCGGTGGAAGGGAACGGGCTCTGTCCGATCTTGAGAAGCTGGGAGGAACGGCAGTTCATGATGTGCTTCTCCATGGCGACTACTGTCTGCCGAATATCATCATGAGGGATTTCCGCCTCGAGGGATTCGTTGACCTGGGTTATGGCGGGATTGGAGACCTTCATTATGACCTTTATTGGGGCATCTGGACGCTGCGATATAATCTGAGTTGCGATGACTACAAGGATATTTTCCTAAATCATTACGGACGTACCCACTTCGATGCGGAGAGATTGGCTATATGGACTGCACTGACAGACATGATCAACTAGCAGAAGAGGAGAAAGGAGGAAATGCATATGAATTCGTATCAGATTCGCGCTGCAGGAATGGAGGACGGGGCATTCTTGCGGGATATGCTGTATGAGTCCCTGTACGTGACTGAAGGAGAGGAGCCTTTTAGCCGGGACGTGCTTGAAGAGCCGTTCATGAAAAAATATGTGGAGAACTGGGGCAGAGCCGGCGATCTGGGTTACATTGCTGAAAATGGTGTCGGCAAGCCGATAGGCTCGATCCATATCCGTTATTTTGATGAAGGGAACAAGGGATTCGGTTATGTCAGCGATGATATTCCGGAGCTCGGGATGGCGCTGCTTCCGGAATCCCGCGGACAAGGAATTGGGACCGCACTCATGAAGGAATTGTTCAGGGGAATGAAGAAGAAGGGAATTCACAAGGTATCGCTTAGCGTAGATCCGGGGAATGCGGCGGCTATGAAACTATATGAACGTTTTGGATTTCTGGAGGTGGGGGTGAGCGGTACCTCTATCACGATGGTTGCAGATGTGGTCTAAAACAAGGAATCTTGAACGACTCATGATGGAGAAGGGTGGATAACGATGCTGGTGTACGAGGCAGGACCGATCACGGTCCGCGAGCTGGAGGAGAGAGATGAGTCATCTTTGGTGTTCTGGCTATCCAACCCGGATGTGCTGCAGTACTACGGGGGAAGGGACCATCCCCATGACCCAGCGCTGGTGAGGGAGCATTTCTACGTGGATGATGAGGAGACTCGGTGTTTGATCGAATATGACGGGAAGCCGATCGGATACATTCAGTTTTATCCCCTGGATGAAGAGGGGCTATATCATTACGGTTATGAGAAGGCTGAAGCCGGTTCCATAGCGTTCGGGATGGATCAGTTCATCGGAGAGCCGATTTATTGGAATCAGGGCATCGGCACGAAACTCGTATCATCCATGGTGGATTATCTCGTGCATCACCGGCAGGCCGAACGTATCGTGATGGATCCGCAAACCTGGAATGAACGTGCCATCGCTTGTTATGAGAAGTGCGGGTTCCGTAAGGTAAGAATGCTGGAGAAGCATGAACTGCATGAGGGAGAGCTTCGGGACTGCTGGATCATAGAATATAGGGGGAAACGCCACCAATCAAATTCATCCGAGGAACCATTATAAACATAATGAAGCGCCCCACGAGCATAATCGGGGGCGCTTTTTATCGGAATATAAGAAGCTCTAATCCTCTTTCAGCTGAAGCTGAAGATGATGCTTCGCGAATACTTCCTGCATGGCGGCTTTCGCTTCCAATTGGTCTGGGCCGTAAACGTACAGAAGGTAGGTTTGATTGCGGTACAGCGTCATGCTTAGGCCCAGTATGCTTTTTACGTCAATATAATGATCCGGCCCCAGGACGAGTACGATGCTTGATGAGAAATCATTTGCCCTCATATTAATGTCCACGATGGCCCTTATGCTGCTTCCCATTAGTGAATCCTCCCCGCTTCATGGAATGGAGTCGATAATCGTTAACGATATTCTCTTGGAATTCTGCGGGCTACTCCTGTCCGGATGGCTGCTCGGATGACGAGGTCCCGGATACCGCTTACGACTTGCTGGTTGAAGACACTCGGGATGATATAGTGCCTGCTTCGTTCCTTGTCCGAGACAGCAGAAGCGATGGCTTCCGCTGCTGCCAGCTTCATCTCCTCGTTGATCGCGGAAGCTCTGCAATCCAGGGCGCCGCGGAAGATGCCGGGGAAGCATAACACGTTATTGATCTGGTTCGGATAATCTGATCGTCCTGTGGCGATGACACCCACGATATCCTCGGCTTCTTCCGGCAGAATCTCCGGTACCGGGTTTGCCATTGCGAAGACAATAGGACGTTCCGCCATGGTTTGAACATGCTCTCTTTTCAGGATTCCCCCGGCCGACAGGCCGATGAATACGTCAGCACCCTGGATGACCTCTTGCAGCGTTCCGGACAATCGATCGGGGTTGGTATGGTTGGCGTACCATTGCCACATCGGATTGTCATACGTCTGATCTGCCGTCAGTGCACCAATGCGATCAACACCGATGATATTCTTCACGCCTGCCGACAACAGTATTTTGCTGCAGGCTATGCCCGCAGCACCGATGCCGCAGACGACCACCTTCAGATCCTCGACCGATTTACCAACGACCTTAAGCGCATTGATCAGGGCAGCGTACAGGACGACGGCTGTTCCGTGCTGATCGTCATGGAATACCGGGATGTCGAGCTCCTCGCGCAGCCGCTGTTCAATCTCGAAGCAGCGCGGTGAGGAGATATCTTCCAGATTAATCCCGCCGAACGCAGGGGCAATGGCTTTGATCGCCGCAATGATGCCCTCGGTATCCTGCGTATCCAGGCAGATGGGGAAGGAGTCCACGTCCGCCAGCTGTTTGAACAGCATCGATTTGCCTTCCATGACCGGCATGGCAGCATATGGACCGATATTGCCGAGTCCCAGGACAGCGCTGCCGTCGGAGATGACGGCGACGGTGTTGCGTTTCACGGTGAGCGTAAACGCCTTGCGCGGCTCCTCATGAATGGCCATGCATACGCGTGCGACATCCGGTGTATACACGCGGGAGAGGTCGTCACGGTTTTGGATCGGCGCTTTCAGCTTGGTCTCGATTTTTCCTCCCAGGTGCAGCAGGAAGGTGCGATCGGACAGATGCTGCAGCCGAACACCCGGCAAGGTGCGGATGCGCTCGGTAATGATGTCGATGTCAACGGTATCGATGACGGTGATGGTGACGTCGCGAATCGTAGTATGACTGCTGGTCTGGATGACGTCAATGGCTACGATGTCGCCGCCAGCCTCAAAGATAGCGGCCGTCACTTGACCAAAGCTTGCTTCTTCCGTATTCATTTCGATTCGGGCAATGACACTTTTGCCGCCTAGTTTGCTGGTATTCATGACTGCCTCCTTGACCTATCGGTATACGTATAGTTAGCCTTCTTCATTCACGACAACTTCTTTGCCTCTGCGCTTCAGCAGAATCGGAACGAGAATCCAGAGAACTGCAATGATGAGGAATGTCAGCGACATCGGCTTCTGCAGGAAAATCATGAAGTCGCCGTTGGATGTGGTTAGTGCCCGGCGCATATTGTTCTCAATCATCGGGCCCAGTACGAGTCCGAGCACGAGCGGGGCCAGCGGGAAGTCATTACGAGCAAGCAGGAAGCCCGCAATGCCGCAGCCGAGCAGCAGGATCAGGTCGAAGATCTGCGCTTGAACGGCATAAACACCGAATATGGAGATGGCAATGATGATCGGGATGAGGTATTTAGCCGGGGTCTGGATGACCTTGGCAAATACTTTGACCAGCGGCATATTCAGTACGAGCAGAAGCAGGTTGCCGATGAGCATGCTGGCAATCAGCCCCCATGCGACTTGAGGATGTTCCTCAAACAGAAGCGGGCCCGGCTGGATGTTATACATGATGAGCGCCCCCATCAGGATGGCGGTGGTGCCGGAGCCCGGTATGCCGAGCGTCAGCAGCGGGATCATAGCGCCTCCGGATGCTGCGTTGTTGGCCGACTCCGGAGCGGCTACGCCTGCGATGTTGCCTTTGCCGAAGGATTCCGGATTTTTGCTGATCTTTTTCTCAACGATATAACTGAAGAAGGAAGCGAGTGTTGCACCGGCGCCCGGCAGAATGCCGATAAAGAAGCCGAGAACGGAACCTCGGGCAATCGGTCCGGCGCTATCCTTCAGATCCTTGCGTGTTGGCAGGATACGGCCGATCTTGGACGTTTGACCCGCAATGTAGTCTCTCTCCAGGATGGATTTGAACACTTCACCAAGGGCAAACAAACCAACGGCAATCGTCAAGAATTCCAGACCGGAGTACAGGATTGGAATGTCGAAGGTGAATCGGGCGACGCCGGATACGGTATCCATGCCGATGGTGGCCAGAAGCAGGCCGAAAACGGTCATAATGAGTGCCTTCGTGATCGATTTCCCCGCAAGCCCGCTCACCGCGCAGAGTCCGAGCAGCATGAGCGAGAAATAATCGGCAGGGCCGAATTTAATCGCAACATTGGATAAAGGCTGTGCCAGCAGGATTAATGCCACAAGCGCAAAGAGCCCGGCTGCAAACGAACCGATGGCAGCGATGGACAGTGCCGGGCCGGCTCTGCCCTGTTTTGCCATCTGATAGCCGTCCAGCGTTGTCACGACAGACGAGGACTCTCCGGGCGTATTGAGCAGGATCGAGGTTGTAGAGCCACCATACATGGCCCCGTAATATACGCCAGCAAGGAGAATGATGGAGCTGGTGGCTGCTGCTTCCGCTGGCAGGCCGCTTGTCATGGAGGCGGTCACCGGGATCAGAAGCGCGACGCCGCTCATCGGACCGATGCCGGGCAGCACGCCGACGGAGGTGCCGATCAGCACGCCGATGAAGGCGAAGAGAAGATTATGCCACTGCAAGGCGGTCATAAAGCCATCCGCCAAATAATCCAAAACGTTCATTGTAGATTCCTCCCATGCTCATGATAGCCAAGACGGGAAGCCCGGCATGGAGCCTTCCAGCAAGACAACAAAGATGACATACACGCCGCCGGAGAACAGCGCGGAGATTAGAATGGATTTCAGCCACTTCCCTCGTTCCAGCGTCTGGAACGCAAACAGGAGGAACAGGAATGTGCCGATGATATAACCGATGACTTCAAGGAAATAGGCGTAGAGAAAGGCTGCAGCGAAAATCATAAAGAATCGCTTGTAATCCAGCTTCTCCTTCTGGCTTTCTGTCGGCTTTGCCTTCAAAGCTTCATAAAACAAACGAATGCTTAGCAGTACAAGCGCCAATCCGAGACCAAAAGGGAATATGTTAGGCCCAACGGTGCTGCCGTATGCGGATGCGCTGATCTTGGCGCTCTGCCACATGAAGCCGATGCCCAGGAGCAGGAATACGATGCTGGCGTAGCGGTCAAACGTTCTGTTCAAGGGTGACACCTCCTCAAGGATGAAAAGGGAGAGGAAACCTTCGCTCCCTCATTCCCCCTGTATTACTTCTGCATGCCAAGCGCTGTGAGCAGCTCCTGGACATCTTTTTCCTGCTCTTCAAGGAATGCCTTGAAGTCCGCAGCATTGCGGTATTCACTTGCCCAGTCGTTGGCAACCAGCTCTTTTTGCCACACTTCATTCTCGGAGAGGTCCTTCAGCGTTTTGTCCCAGAAGGCAAGCTGCTCCTCCGACAGTCCTTTCGGACCGAATACACCGCGCCAAATCGTGAATTCAGCGTCAAGGCCCAGCTCCTTCAGCGTAGGCACATCTTTGAAGTCGCCGCCGAGGCGCTCGCTGGAGGTGACGGCCAGGATTTTGATTTTACCGGCTTTTAGATAGCTGCCTAGCGAAGAGATGTCCGTGCCGATGGCGTCCGCATTGTTGCCCAGGAGTGCGGCGATGGCTTCGCCTCCTCCATCATAGGACAGGTATTTCACGGTTCTTGGATCCACACCGGATTTAAATGCAGGCAGAACGCTGATCAAATGGTCCATGGAGCCTGGTGCGGAACCGCCCGCAAGTGTAACGGAGGTGGGATCGGCCTTGATGGCGTCGATTAACGCTTGCAGGTCAGTGAATTTGGAGTTGGCCGGTACGGCAATCGCTCCAAAGTCTTTGGTCATCTGGGCGAGAGGGGTCACGTCCTTGTAACCAAATGGGCTGTTTCCTTCCTTTTTCAGATTGTTGATGAGAATCGGCGGGGAGCTGACAAACAGTTTGTAAGGATCTTCGTTGTCTTTTGCCACAAACTCCGCCAGGAATACGGTACCGCCGCCGCCGGGCTTATTCTCGACGGTCATGGTCTGGTCAATGAGCTTCGTTTCCGTTAATACCTTGGCGAGGGAGCGTGCGGTTTTATCCCAGCCACCGCCGGCACCTGATGGGGCCGTCACAATAATGGGTTTTGTCGGGTAATCGCCGGTGCTGCTTCCGGTAGTGCTGCAGGCTGTCAGGCTCATCGCAAGGACAAGCGCGGCCGCTATGATTTTTAAGCCATTTTGTTTACGCATGGATAAGTTCCTCCTTTGTTCTTAGCCAAGAGTGCGCTTAGACTGTAAGCGCTTACTGCAATGGGTGTTTTAATACTATCATCCTGCGTAAGGCTTGAATAGAATTGCGCCATAAGTTGAAAAAGCTTCATTTCGCTAATTTTGTTCATAAAATTTACGGCCAATTTTTGTCAGGGGCTATGTTAGAGGTGTGATCTAGAATACAATAAGAAAATCAGAATCTAGAGTATATCGACAAGCATACGGGGGAGATTGAATGCGTTTACAGACGAGGCTGATTCTGCTGATTGGCACGCTGCTGTTTGCCGTAATTGTTGCTTTGACCTTCAGCTTTGAACGGCTGCTGGTCAACACGCTGGAGAAGAGCATCGGCGCATCGGCATTGAAACTTGCAAAGGCCGTTGCCGAAATGGACGTCATTCAGGATGCATTCGAGGAAGAGAATCCCTCTGCCATTATTCAGCCCGTTGTGGAGGAAATTCGGCTGGAAACGGACGCGGAGTATATCGTTATCGGTAACCGGGACGGCATCCGGTATGCGCATCCCCTTACCGATCGAATTGGCAAGGAAATGGTCGGTGGAGATAATGGGCCGGTACTGCAGGGCATGAGCATCATCTCGAAGGCCATCGGTTCCATGGGCCCCTCGCTTCGGGGCAAAACGCCGATCTATAATGATAAGAACGAGATTATCGGTATCGTATCGGTCGGCATTCTGATGAAAGATATTGAGATATCAGCACAATCGTATCGTAATCGTGTTCTGTTATTAGCGAGTCTCGCCCTTATTCTGGGCTGCGGTGGTGCCATATGGATCTCGTCCAGCGTCAAGAGATCCATTCACGGTCTGGAGCCGAAGGAAATCGGATTATTATACCAAGAGAAACGGGCCATTCTGGAGACGATTCATGAAGGCATTATCGCTGTTAATCGCGAGGGTGTCGTAACCCTGGCCAACCATACCGCGATGATGATGATGGATCCGGAGGAGCGCAAGCTGGTCGCCGGACAGTATATACAGGATGTAATCCCGGGCACCAGACTGCTGGAGGTTATGCAAACCGGGGAAGCGGAGAAGGATCAGGAGATGGTGATTAATGATCACGCGGTTGTGGTGAATCGACTGCCTATCTACGACCATGAGCATCGGATTGTAGGGGCGGTATCGAGTTTTCGCAACAAATCCGAGCTGCTGCGCCTGACCGAAGAACTTACGCAGGTAAAGAGGTATACGGAAGCGCTGCGCGCGCAGACGCATGAATATTCCAACAAGCTGTATACGATCTACGGCCTGATCCAGCTGGAATCGTATCAGGAGGCTATGGATCTGATTACGCATGAGACGGATGTGCACCAGAATCTGATTCAATTCCTGCTGCAGGAAATACCGGACCCGATTATCGGTGGCATTCTGATCGGGAAATTTAATCGCGGAAGCGAGCTGAAGGTAAAGGTCGAAATCGACCGGGGCAGTTCCTTCAAGGATATCCCAAGTCATATCAGCCGTAATCAGTTGGTTACCATCATCGGTAATCTGATCGATAATGCCATGGAAGCGGCTTTGGCCTCACATCCCGATAACAGATGGGTCAAGGTCAGATTACACGACAAGGGTGACGAATTGAGTATTGAAGTTTCCGATGGTGGCACCGGAGTTACCGGGGAGAGCACGGAGCGTTTGTTCGATCTGGGGTATTCCACCAAGGGTGAGAGCAACCGAGGCTTTGGTCTGTCTATCGTAAACGGTACCGTACAGCAGCTGCACGGCACGATTGCTTATCACAATGTGCCTGCGGGCGGCGCGGTATTCACGGTTATAATTCCAAAAACAAGGGGGGATGTCCATGATTCGGGTCGCAATCATTGAGGATGATGTGCGCATTGCCAGCATTAACCAACGGTTCGTAGAGAAGGTGGAGGGCTTCGAGGTCGTTGGCATCGCAACGGATCGGGCCCAGGCGCATGAACAGCTGGACATATTGGCGCCGGATCTGGTTTTGTTGGATTTATATTTTCCTGACATGTCGGGTCTGGATTTGCTGCAGCATATTCAGCGGGGGTATCCGCATACGGACGTTATTATCATAACGGCAGCCAAGGAATTCGATACAGTGCGAGAGGCGATTCGCGGCGGAGTCTACGATTTTATGATCAAGCCGGTCGTATTCGACCGTTTTCAGGAGAAGCTGAAAGCCTACCGGAAATATTACGAGCATATGAGGCAGCTCGGCGGCGCGAACAAGCAGATCGATCAGCAGGGCATCGACCAGCTGTTATGGCGTGCAGGAGAACGGTTGGATCGGGAGACGTATTTTCCAAAAGGCATCGACAAACTGACGAGTGAGAAAATTCTGTCCTATATCGAGGAGTCGGAAGACGTGTGGACAGCAGAGGAGCTTGGCAAGCGAGGCGGCTTCAGCCGTACAACGGCCAGAAGATACCTGGAATATTTCGTGGAGAAAGGCGTGCTGGTGGCCGATATTTCATATGGCACGGTAGGCAGGCCGGAACGGGTGTATCGGAGGGCAGAGAATGGATGATGTGAAAATATGAAAAACCATTTCGCTCTTATGATCGTTATAAACTCATATAAGCCATTTTAGGATAACCGGTTGAATAGCCTCTTGCTTATGGTGATCCTGCCCACACTATTGGTGTGGGTTATTTGCCATTGGAATATGGCCAAGGAATTGAGAGGCAGATGATGATGAGGTTTTTGTTTTTTTAAACGCTTTTTAACCCAGGGGACTCTGGCATTTAAACTTGGTCCTGTACATTATAAGCAGAACATCACAAAGGGAGTGAAGAGAAAAATGCTCGAAGCCTATCTGTTTCCGATATCGTATGCATTTTTAACCTTTCCCATAGCGGCTTTGCTGTGCGCAGTTCCCTTTTTGATCGTGCAGTATCGCAAGTATGGGTATTTTAATAAATTCCGGGGATTTCTGTTGTATTTGTTCTTGCTCTACATGATGAACGCGGTCTATCTGGTGTTGCTTCCTTTACCAGCCTCGCGGCACAATGCCCCGATGAATGTTGCCTCGGTCATGCAGTGGATTCCGCTGAATTTCATACAGGATATATTGAAGGAAACCAAGGTGGTGTGGCGCGAGCCGTCCACTTACATGCTGTTGTTTAAGGAAAGAGCCTTCTTGCAGGTTGTTTTTAACGTGTTTCTCGTGGTTCCGTTCGGTATGTTCTTGCGTTATTACGTGCGGAGTACCTGGATTACGTGTCTTGTGGCCTCGGTTGGCTTATCGCTGTTCTTCGAGGTTACCCAGGTGACGGGCATTTACGGTTTCTATGATTATCCTTACCGCTTGTTTGATGTGGACGATCTGCTGCTGAATACGATGGGGGGGATGGTCGGATTTCTGCTTGCCGGTTGGATGAAAAACCACCTGCCTCGCCTGGATCGTCTGGACGAGAAGGTGGATCTTTCTCAGAAGCGGGTCAGTTATACGCGCCGGACCATCGCTTTTTGCATGGACGGAGCGATCGTGCTGCCGCTTATCGGCGTGTTGACTGTGCTGAACTTGAAAGGCGCCTATTTTATAGTGGTGATTGCATATTATATCGTGCTGCCGTACATGATGCAGGGGCAGACTCTGGGTACCTGGATCGTACGGGTTCAAATCCGCGGGGCGGGTGAGCATCTGAAGCTGAAGGAAGTAATGATTCGCAACGGGCTGCTGTATGTGGTGTGGGGCGGATTTCATGTCTTGCTGATTACCGTCAATACGGCGGGCTCCCAAATCCTACTGGTCATGTATGTGATAGGGGTAGTGCTGCTTGATGGGGCTGTGTTTCTTCATGTGCTGTTATGTCTGATTTACCGCGACCGCAAGCTGCTGCATGAAGCCAAGAGTGGAACGAGGCTTGCGATTGTAGACAACCACTCCATAAATAAGGCTGGTTAATATGGGTTACCACCCAAGCTCCTGTTTGCTATAATGTGGTAAATGAATCAGGCGAGGAGGAGAAGCAGTTGAAGAGTAGAATCCTCTCCATTTCCGCAATTATTGTTGGTTTGCTGTTTATATCTAATCACCATCTGGGCTATTCATTCGGGGATGATTTGTTTCGCTGGGCAGGGATACCTCCCTGGACTCAGCAAGGCGTTTATGGTTTTCATTTACCTGTCATTGCCGGACTTATCTTGTTGATGGTCGGAATTCCGTGGGTAAGCCGAATGTATCGTCCCCGTTATCCGAAGATTATGGGCCGGGTGCTGATCGGCTGTGTTGCTTGGATCGTCCTTTTTCCATTTGTATCCGAGCAAGTTATGTACCTTGTGAAATACAATGCAAGTGGAATCTCCTCCGTATCTTACTCCAAAAAGGGCAGCAATTGCGATTATCGTACGAAGAACGAAGCTATTCTGGCGAGCTGCCAGATCCATATCTATAGCTATGGCAACGAGTCGCAGGTTGCGGTGCGTCCGTTAAATTTAGAAATAGGAGGCAAGGTGGTGGAATTTGATCGTAAGGTTGTTGCCGTTCGGCCGCGGGACAAAACAAAAGTAAGCGAGACCTTTGAGGGTTCCATGGTGCAGCCAGACTCTCCCATGAGTATGTCGGGCGGAGCAAGGGAGCCGGGCATCGAGCTTACCGTCGATGGCAGAAGCAAGCAGATAGAATAACTATCCCATTCTGAAGAGAAACATCATCCTGATGCCTGAGGTGAACCGTGGTGGGACTTCGTCACATGAATTGGTATGTGAAAATATGGCTGATATCGCTGTTATTACTGCCGGTGTGTTCTTCAACCGCGGCTGCTTCATGGGCATATTCGTTTGTCGTAAACGACGGGAAGATCTACGTCATGTCGGAAGATCGCGTGGAAGCATCCACACTTGGAGACGTGGTGGGAAAGGTCACCTACTATTCGGACAGGGAAGGGACTTATAGCGGTAATTTCTCCAATGCCTACCCTAAGGGAACCCAATACTATGCTGTTAAGGGAATCGCCACCGAAACAGCTATTGCTGTAGAGACAACGGAAGGTTATTTGTTAGCTCAGTATGAGGGTGAGTATGGCGGAGGAGCCCATACGCCTTGGCAAGTCATCAAGGATTGGATTGCTGCGGGACTGATCCTGCTGATTGTTGTTTGCGTGGCGGTTGTTGTGCGCAAGAAGATGAAGGATGGCTCATATAGGCACTAGTTTATGGATCGTATGGATAGCCATATAGCCAGGCTAAGACCCATTTCCCCAGCTGCAAAAGAAGCCGGAATTCTTGCAGAAACCTTCAAGGATGCCGGCTTTTTTCGTTTGTTTTGTGTAAAGGAAGTATATGCATAATTAGGTGTATGGGGGCGACAGTGGGGTTATTTTTGCTACAATAGAATATAGAACATGAAACGTTACGATAAGGAGACTGCCTATGAAACCGATTCGGAACTCGGCCAAGGCCGTAATTATGCGCAATGATCAAATTCTGCTGACAAAAAACGTGGACCAACTGGGGGAGTTCTACCTGTTCCCCGGCGGCGGGCAGGGGAAAGGCGAAACCTTGGTACAAGCGGTAATCAGGGAGTGTCAGGAGGAAATCGGGCGTAAAGTGGAGGTTTTGGATTTACTGCATGTCCGTGAATACATAGGATCTAATCACGAGTTTGCCGAATGGGATTCGGACGTGCATCAAGTGGAGTTTTATTTTGAATGTTGTCTGGCGGATGTCGGTGACACCTTCCAGGGCCATAATCCGGATGAATACCAAGTAGGCGTGGAATGGATCGATCTGTCCGCATTGAACGAGATTCGAATATACCCGCATTCACTGGTGAAGCCGCTCATGGATCAGGCCGAGCACTCGGCGGTTTGCTATGTTGGCGACACGAACTGATTCCGAGCTTCCGGATATACCGGCTTGAATGGCCGTCAAATTCAATGGGATGATGGAGGAAACAATCCATGGATCAATGGGAATACAAAACGCTGAAATATAAAACCGGGGGGTTCCTCGGGGGCAAGGTAAATGAGGAAGAATTCGAGGATTTACTGAATAGCTACGGCATTGATGGGTGGGAATTGATCTCATGCTTTGATACCAGCGTGCATCAGGGACAGTCCAGGGACATCATTGCCGTCATGAAGCGCAGAGCGTATCTGGGGTAAGGATCGAAACAGAAGGGAGAAGATGGGATGATCATTCGCGAGACAGAGGATGCTTTTGTCATGACCACCCAGGACGACCATGGCCGATTCTCCGGCGAGATCGCCCGGGGATTTCGCCGAGAGCTGTTTATGGATGAGTCTGTGTTGGAGGAAGTGCTGCTTGCTATAGCGGAGCATGATCGGGCCTGGCTGCTGATGGATGATATGCCGATCTGGAATGACGAGAGCCGGACTCCGTTCACTTTTATGGATTATCCGCCACTGCCGAAATTGTTGATGTACAGCAAGGGTGTTGAGGAGACCATAGCCATGAGTCCTTATGCAGGGTATCTCTGCAGCCTTCATTATGCGTCTTTTATGAAAAATACAACGGAAGCGCCTTTTGCGGATTTCTACCGTGCCGAGCAGGCTCGACAACAAGAGCTGCGGGATCAGTTTTCATTCCCTGACGAAGATACCGTGACCAGGCAGTTTGGACTGCTGCAATTGTGCGATGACCTCTCGCTCTATGTAAACATGAATCCGCCAGGGGCATCCAAGGATCAGGAGCATCCGTGGTTCAGAGAGGGCTTCAACATGTCGATCGACGGGCAAAGAGTCGTGGCGACCTGGGCCAGCGAACATGAAATCCAAATCAGCCCGTTTTTGTTTGAACGGAAATGGTCGGCGTCGATCAAGTGGAAACATGTGCTGAAGTCGAGTATTGAGGAGCAAGGGATTGCTAAGGCATTCCATGATGCATTGTGGACCGAACAGACGGTCACTTTTGTGCCTTAAGCTTAAGGAACCCATCATACTTCATAGTCTAGTCCAAAATATGATATGATCACCTCAGTGGCTAGTAGACTGGACAGATTTGATTCTGTAGGAATGTAGAGGATGAATGATGAAGAAAAAGGAATTTTTGATCGTTGCGCTGCTCAATTTTTTGGCTGCGATAGCGTTCCTGGTGGTTGTTTTTATTACAGATCGAAGCTCTTGGCAATGGGGATTTGGAGTCGTTTCATTGCTGTTTGCGATTGGCGGAGTAGGCAATTTGGTATTGCATGCTAAGAACAAATAAGACTTCCTTCGCTGGGCCATCACGTTTAGATTCACTATGTAAGGCGGGAGGATTATTGCCATTATGGAATGGAAGAACCTGTATCGGGGCGTGCTGATGGGAGTCAGTGACCTGATTCCGGGCATTAGCGGCGGTACGATTGCCGTTGTGCTGGGCATCTATGACCGTTTGTTGGAGGCTATCAGTGGATTCTTCAGCAGGGAATGGAAGAAACATCTGGGCTTTCTGATTCCGCTTGGTATCGGGATCGGTTCTGCTTTATTGGCATTAAGCCGCTTGATTGAGTATTTGCTGACAAGCTATTATGAGCCCACCCAGTTTTTCTTCACAGGGTTGATTCTGGGGGTTCTGCCTTTGATTCTGCGTAAAGCGGAGGCTCGAACCAAGTTCAAAACCGTGCATGTGGTTGTGCTGATAGTGGCAGCCGGCTTGCTGGCCTCAACGGCTTTTCTTAGAACGGATGCCACATCAGATCCGGTAACGACATTGACCTGGGCCAGCGGCATCGGCCTCTTCTTATCGGGCTGGCTGGCCAGTATGGCGATGCTGCTTCCGGGAATCAGCGGATCGTTTGTACTTCTGCTTCTGGGGGCTTACTCTACGGCGATTGCAGCCCTATCTTCACTGAATTTTGGTATTATTGCTGTAATCGGAGCAGGAGCCGTGATCGGTTTTGTGGTCAGCAGCCGACTCATTCGTTATCTGCTGGATCAGTACCCGAGCTTGACGTATTCCGTCATTACCGGTCTCATTCTGGGTTCCATTGCTGTTGTGTTTCCCGGCATTCCGTCGGGGTCTGGCATGATGGCTGCCAGTATCGGAACCATGTTGATTGGACTTATGCTGGCTGTACTGATGGGTAGAAAGGAATAGGCGAAGATTATAAAAACAGGGAGTCACGGGCTCCCTGTTTTTATGTCTTTACTTGCTGCATTACATTTTATACAATAAATGAATCGTCGCATTATCTAGACCAGTCACTATATAATGGGTAGAGGGTGTATTTCTTGAGTACTAAGAATGTTTCCAGAGAGAGCATACTTGCCGCAGCCACGCGCCTGTTCCATCTGCAGGGGTATCATGGCACGGGTTTGAATCAGATTCTTAAAGAGAGCGGAGCCCCTAAGGGATCGCTTTATTATCATTTTCCCGAGGGAAAAGAGCAGTTGGCTATAGAAGCTGTACAAGCTATGGCGATATATATCGAGAATGATATCAAGACTTATCTTCGCTATGATGTGGATGTAATGACGGCATTTCAGGAGCATATCAGACACATAGCGGAACAATTCAACAATACCGATGAGCTGGATGGTGTCCCCATCGGATTAATGGCCGCCGAGACTTCATTGATCAGCGAGCCGTTACGGAAAGCTTGTCAAGCAGCCTTCGAAGGCTGGGAGCTTTTATATGCCAAAAGGCTGATCGAGGCAGGCTATGATCCCGCATCCGCACAGAAGCTGGGCATTGTGATTAATAGCATGATTGAGGGAGCCATCACGCGATCGCTGACTAACAAAAACGGCGAACCACTGCAGCTTATAGCAGAATACATCCCTATTTTACTTAAAAAATAAATAAATAAAATATTCTATTTCAATGTCCATATTATATAGACTGGTCTAGTGCTAATTTAGAGTTTGAGAGGAGTATGGGGTTGAGTAAACAAGGTCTTGCAGCAACATCTATCGAACAAACCAAGATTAGGCCTATACCTATTGCGGTATCGCTGATGATTGGAGCTTTCATTGGGTTATTCAGTGAAACTGCATTAAATATGGCATTCACCAATATCATGACGGATTTTCACATTGATGCACACGCGGTACAATGGTTGACCACAGGGTATCTGCTCGTTCTGGGTATTCTGGTTCCAGTCTCCGCCCTATTGCTTCAATGGTTTACAACAAGGCAATTATTTAATGCCTCGCTTATCTTCTCGATCATAGGTACCATCGTTGCCGCCCTGTCCCCGAACTTTGAGCCTCTGCTCGTAGCCCGAGTGATTCAAGCCATCGGGACCGGATTGCTGTTGCCATTAATGACAAACGTGATTCTCGTTATTTTTCCGCCGCATAAACGCGGATCGGTTATGGGACTGATGGGTTTGGTGATTATGTTTGCACCAGCTGTCGGACCCACATTATCAGGGTTCATCGTTGATCGTCTCGGTTGGCAATCCATCTTCTGGATTTCTTTGCCGCTGCTTGCGCTCACTTTTGTTTTTGGTCTGGTGTACATGCAGAATGTGTCAACGATCACCAAGCCCAAAATCGATATCTTGTCCATTATTCTATCCAGCATAGGTTTTGGAGGCATCGTCTTTGGCTTCAGCAGTGCAGGTGAAGGCGCGGGGTCATGGGGAGAGCCAGGCGTGTTCATTCCTATTGCTATTGGAGCGATTGCGCTCGTTCTGTTTGCTGTCCGTCAGCTTCGCATGAAGCAGCCTATGCTGAACCTGCGGGTGTTCAAATTCCCGATGTTCTCCATCGGCGTGCTGATGGTATTTCTCTGCATGATGCTCATTCTGTCTACTTCAATTCTGCTGCCTATGTATTTAAAGGGAGGGCTGCTGTTAACTGCGTTCGCGGCTGGGCTCGTGCTGCTGCCTGGCGGCATCATCAACGGTTTGATGTCTCCTGTTACAGGCCGTTTATTTGATAAATTCGGTCCAAAATTTCTGGTCATTCCCGGATTTATTATCACAACGATTCTGTCGTATCTATTTACGAATGTCACAACGGAAACACCGCAGACCACCATTATTATCATGCACACCTGTATCTTTATCGGTGTAGCGATGATCATGATGCCGGCGCAAACCAACGGCTTGAATCAATTGCCAAGAGCCTATTACCCGGATGGATCTGCTGTGATGAACACGCTTCAGCAAATAGCAGGTGCCATCGGAACCGCAGTGGCTGTCAGTATTATGGTAGCCGGCCAGGCGAGTTACGTGCCATCGGCAGGGACTACCAATCCTATGGCAGAAGCGCTAACCTCCGGTGTGCAGAATGCCTTTATGCTTGCATTTGTAGCGTCCATCATCGGTTTAATCGCCTCATTCTTTATTAAGCGAGTGAACGTCAAATAACCCGCTATATCATATGCCCCTACGGCAGGCCGTGATCGAAGAATTCATAAATTTATGAATTCCACACGGCTTGCAGGAGGGGTTTTTTCATGTCTGCAGAGAATAGTTTAAGGTGGATTCTTAAATCTTTATGCCAAATGCCGATATATTGGGTATCTCAAGTGGTGTTTCATCCGTAGAATCCTAACATTCTATAGAGAAGTAGGTCAACAATGAATAAGAAGCGGCGTGTGATGATTGCGGGATTGGCATTGGTTATACTTCTGCCCATATGGTTTATTGTTCGGTTTATCATGACACCCGATGTAAGTCCTGAAGCCGTCCAGGGCAGACTTGATTTAACCGCGTGGGATTTCTCAGAGCAAGGCGGCGTAGAGCTCAACGGGGAATGGGAATTTTATCGAGGGCAGCTGTTAACCCCGGAAAGCTTTGAACAGCAGCATCCGGATGAGAAGATTCCTTCTCCTACAAGCATCGTATCTGTCCCCGATAAGTGGAATCAATATATAGATGAAGATGGTGAGCCTGGGGCAGCAGGAGCCGGGACGTTCAGGCTGGTCGTTCAATTAAGGGAAGCCGAGGGCATCTACGGCATTCATACCGGAAACATACGGACGGCTAACCGGATTTTTATGAATGGTCAGGAGGTTGGGGCCAGCGGTTCCCCCGGATTATCGGACGATGGGAGTGTTCCCAACAATATCCCATACGTTGGATACGCCCAAGTAGACGGCAGTGAAGTTGAGATCCTTGTGCAGGTATCGAATTTCATCTATTCCTCAGGCGGAATTTATTCTCCGCTTGTATTTGGCGACAAGCAGGCGGTTATGAAGAGCCGGGAAACCACGGCTTTTGTAGACCTGATGACATTGGCGGGATTTCTGATTCCGGCTATGTACTTTCTGTTACTGTATCGCATGCAGCGAAATGAGAAGTCGCTTCAGTACCTGGGGTTATTCTGCCTGTCTGCTATGGTTTATGTGGCGACACACGGCGAGAAGCTGCTATCTGCTGTATGGCCGGATCTTCCGTATGAGTGGTTCATTCGGATTCAGATGATTTTCTCTGCATTCGTCTATTATTTCTTGCTGCGCTATATTGCCGAGACCGTTCAAGGTCTTGTTCACCGGTGGGCACTTTATCTGAGCAACGCGGCAACACTGATTGCAGTAGGGAGCGGTCTCATTCTGCCGACGGTTGTTTTCTCGGAATTGGAACCGGTCATTTACCTATTCTCCGTATTTATCATTCTCTATATCACTACGGTGATGGGACGGGGGATCTGGCGGCGCTCGGAAGACACCGGCTTTATGCTGATAGGCATCCTGAGCATCATGGTTGTGATTACCGTTCATGTGCTCAACTTGATGGGGATATACAGCAACTTGATCATCGTGCCGCTGGAGATGCTGCTGTTTGTAGTAACACAGGCGCTGCTGCTCGCCCAGCGGTTCTCCACAACATTTACTGAGGTGGATCAGCTCTCCCGGAGATTGCTGACATTGGATGGCTTGAAGGACGAATTTATGGCGAATACATCCCATGAGCTTCGGACTCCTCTGCATGGCATTGTGAATATTGCCCAGTCGCTGCTGGATGGGGCCTCGGGTGCGTTAAGCGCTAAGCAGTCCAAGGAACTGTCCATGATAGTGTCAACCGGTAACCGTTTATCCACGCTGGTTAACGACATACTGGATTTTAGTAAGCTGAAAAATGGGGAGATTGTGCTGCATCGGCAGCCCGTTGATCTGAAAGCCGTGACACAATCCGTGCTTGAGGTGGTTACACATCTGTCGGCGGGCAAGCCGCTTAGCCTGGAGCAGCAGTGGCCGGAGAATTTGCCTTGGCTTGACACCGATGAAGATCGATTAAGACAGATTCTGTACAATCTGCTCGGCAATGCTGTGAAATTCACAGAGTCAGGGACGGTGCGAGTGACTGCAGATATAATCCATGGGCATGTAAGAATATCGGTCAGCGATACGGGGATTGGCATCTCAGAGGAGCGTCTCGTGGACATCTTCAAATCCTATGATCAAATTGGATATGCCTCCGATCGGGAATACAGCGGCACAGGCATCGGGCTGAGCATTACGAAAAAGCTGGTGGAACTGGGGGGCGGGGAGATCTGGGCAGAGTCTGAGCCGGGTGTTGGTTCGGTCTTTCACTTTACGCTACCATCTACACTAATTCCGCCCCAGACTTCATGGATTGGCACTGCGCAATCCGCGACAGCTTCTGTTGCGGTAGCAGCGGAGCATGTGAGCGATCCGAGTGGCTCCAGAACGTACCCGAAGGGTCCCACCGTACTGCTGGTTGACGACGATCCTGTGAATCTGCAGGTGCTTCGGAGTCTGCTCTTTGCGGAGAATTATAATCTGCTCACAGCAAGCAATGGAGTCCAGGCGCTGGAGCATATCCGTTCAGGGCAAGGGATTGATCTGGTGATTACGGATTGGATGATGCCGGGGATGTCCGGACTGCAATTAAGCAGAACGGTTCGGGAGCAGCACACACTCTTTGAGCTGCCCATTCTGATGCTGACCGCACGAAGTTTGCCGGAGGACGTCCGTACCGGACTGCAGGCCGGGGCGAATGATTTCTTAAGAAAGCCGGTGGATGCCGATGAGCTGCGGGCCCGAGTCCGCAATCTGCTTGAGCTTCGCCGGTCTGTACGTCAGACGATTTCGGCGGAGATGGCGTTTCTTCAAGCGCAGATCAAGCCCCATTTTATGTTCAATGCGCTGAATACCATCATTGCCGTGCTGTATACCGATCCGGATAAAGCGACACGGCTGCTCATCGAGCTTAGCCATTATTTACGCGGAAGCTTTGATTTTCAGAACAGGGATCAGCTTGGCACGCTGCAGAAGGAGACCGCCTTGGTTCAATCCTATCTATTCTTGGAGCAGGCCCGTTTCGAGGATCGCTTAACCATCGAATATGATGTTCATGCCCCATTAGACCGTTTGGTACCGCCGCTTAGCATACAGCCAATCGTAGAGAATGCGGTGCGGCATGGGGTGACGAGGCAGCTCTCCGGGGGAACGGTTCGTATTCAGATCCATGAACGGGAGGAACGGATAACGATTTCCGTTACGGATAACGGTGTGGGCATGAGTCCGGACAAGGTCAATTCCTTGCTCTCCGGGGCGCACCATACAGGGGGTGTAGGGCTCCGAAATATACACGCCCGATTGCTCACGCTATATGGTAAAGGACTTCAGATCGAAAGCCGGTTGGGATTCGGCACGTCCGTCAGCTTTGAAGTGCCTTTGTCGACCAAGCTCGACAACAGATTGGAATAAGGAGGAGTATTTGACGATATGAAAGCAATTGTGATTGATGATGAGAATCCGGCATTGGTGCACATGCAGCGGCTCATCGAACGCGATGGGCGCCTAGAGGTTGCAGGAACCTTTACCCAGGCCCAGGATGCCATAGATCAATGGCAATTGTGTATGGCGGATGTTGTATTTCTCGACATTGAAATGCCTGGACTCTGTGGACTTGAGGCAGGTGAAAGGCTTGCACAGCTTGACCCTGATGTCCATATCGTCTATGTGACGGCCTATGGTCATTATGCTCTGGAAGTATTCAAACAGAATGCACAGAATTATTTATTAAAGCCGGTAGATCCGGAACGGTTCAGCGATACGGTCACGAATCTGCTGTCGTGCAAGCATAAATGATTTCCTCTGGATTCGCAGCGTATTCGGGGAGGCGATGGGAACATTCCGTTATAATTATCTTCTTCCGGGATGCTCATGAACGAGTATGTTAAAATATCCCTATCATGATAAAGGATGGGGTTAGGTGGATAATCATAAAATTGAAGAGTTTGCGGCAAGCATTCGTTTTTCAGGAGCCGTGCTCTTAAACGATAAAGACGGCAACATCGTATGGGAAGCGGCATTCGGTTATTCCAACCGGGCTGACCGCCTGCCTAATCAGGTGGGCACAAGATTTGGCATAGCCTCAGGCTGCAAGCTGTTTACCGCTATTGCCATTTGTCAGCTAATAGAAGAGGGCAAGCTGTCCCTGGACAGCAAGCTGAGCGAATGCTTGGATATTCCGCTGCCAGATTTCAGCGAGGAGATTACGGTTCATCATTTGCTGAGTCATAGCTCGGGTATTCCGGATTATTATGACGAAGAGGTCATGGATGACTTTGAGGATCTGTGGAAGGCCGTACCGATGTATACTTTTCGGAACGGAACGGATTTTCTTCCATTGTTCCAGAATGAGGGCATGAAATTTCAGCCGGGCGAGAGATTTCATTATAACAATGCAGGGTTTGTGGTGCTCGGCCTGATCGTTGAGCAGCATGCGGGCATGCCATTCCAGGATTATATCGAGCAACGTATTTTACAGCCGTGCGAGATGCTGGATTCGGGGTATTTCTCGCTGGACCGCCTGCCTGCGAATACAGCTATAGGGTATATCGATGAGAAGGACGGTACGTGGAGAACGAATCAGTATGCTATTCCGGTTCAAGGCTATGCCGATGGAGGGGCATATGTGACAGCTCCGGACATGATGAAGTTATGGAGTTCGCTGCTGGCAAACAAACTGCTCACTCCATCCATGACAAGGCAGCTGCTCATTCCGCATCAATATGATCCGGGCAGTGGCTTGCATTACGGGCTTGGCGTGTGGATCACCAAGAAGGATGAGGACCTGTTCAAATACCATGTGATGGGATACGACCCAGGTGTGAATTTTCGGTCTGCCTATTATCCAGGCACAGGTCATACCCTGGTGGTCACGTCCAATGGCAGTGGCGGAGCCTTTGAAATGATGAGGTTGATTGAGGAAGAACTCTCGAAGGGATCCAGCAGTACATAAAAACAGCCCCGCGCTTTGAATAGGCCAGGGGCTGTTATGCGGTTGAGTCCTTTGATGAACCTGCGGCTGGATTGATTTACAACCCGGCTTTAAAGTACCGGTTCGCCGCCGGTTTGAACATAAAGACGAGGGCGGAAATAACAGCGATGATATGAAGGACTCGGCTGGATGCAAACAGTATAGAAATATTGTCTGCATGAGCGAAGGCCTCCCACAATGAATTTCCTGACATAAGCCATTGGATGGGGTCAATGGTTAAGGAGAGGAGGCCAATCCCGCCTAATAGCAGGGCCAATGCGATGCGCGCCCAATTTTTTCCTCGAAGCATTCTGAACATGATGTAGACAAGGGCAGCGAATAACATGGATCGTGTGGCTATATGAATGAGAATACCGCCGATTTCAGATCCTGCATGGGTGGAAATATAGTCGATGACCGCTACCGTCATCTCGAATATGCCTGCACCGATGGCAATCATCCATAACAGAAAGGACTGGAATACCTCATGGGGAACAGCATCCTTCTTCATGTGAATTATCATTCCTCTCCAGAGTGACTGATCTAATATACGCGCTGTTATGTGAATTGGGACTACGAGATAGTACGTCTAGCCGTAAACCACCAGCCACCTGCAAGGAGAACAAGTGATATGAGCAGCGTGAGTCCGAATCCCTGCAGAAGTGAATCGTTAAACAGAAGGGCCTGCAAGCCATCGGCCAGTGTATGCCGGAGGGAAGGGATGGATGTAAAGATCGGTATTGCTGCTATGAACACCACCCAAACTACCCAGCCCAAAACGTGACGGAGGCCGGAGAACAGCAGATTCAGCAATGAAATAAGAAGCAGATAGGCGCCAAATTGATAGACAAACATGCCAACGATACCGAATTGGCTCCACCCGAATATCTCGAGGATGTTAAAGGTGTTTTCGTAGTTTCGTATAAAGCCGATTTCGATTTGAAGCCAGATGATATTAAGCATGGCAAAGATGGCAGACCATAGGGCGTAAACAAGGAGCATGCCAGCATAATATTCTTTTCGTGTAGCTCCTAAATTCATCACCCGTCTGAATAAGCCTGCTGGCAGCACACTGCCTATGAATAACAGGAACACGGTGAGAAGATTGGCCGCCGACACTTGCGTATTCTCACCATTATCTCCAAGAGACAGGCTTACGATAACATTTGCAAGAATACTAATGGCAATAGTGCCAAGAATCGACCAGAGATAAGGTCGAAGCTGCAGAAATGAAGCTCTCATGAGCACAGTGGACTTATTCAATGATCTGACCTCCTTCTATTAAATAGGAGAAAAACTTTTGCAGCGGCAAGCCGTCAATGACAATCCCGAGTTTGTTGGCTTGCATGCGATCAGCCTCATGGATAGTCCCGTATATAGCCGTTATGGAGCCCTTGCCATAAGATTCTTTATAGATCACATGCCGCTTCTTCGTAAATTGCTCCATTTGCTCCTGATTCCCTGTCAACAGATGGGAGTTAGCGCGGATGTGATCGACATCGTCATGCAGTAAAATGGAGCCGGAATCCATAATGTAGACCCTCTCAACGACAGTAGCAATCTCATCGATCAGATGGGTCGAGAGGAGGATGGTCCGGGGATGATTGGCATAATCCTCAACCAGAACGCGATAAAATTTTTCTCGCATAAGCACATCCAGTCCAAGCACCGGTTCATCAAATACCGTAATGGGTGCGCGGCTGGCAAGGCCGATAATATTTCCAACCAGGGATTCCATGCCCCGTGAGAGCTGACGGATTTTTTGGTCAGGGTTCAGCTTGAATGTCTTCAGCAGGCTCTGGGCATAGTCCCAGTTCCAATTCTCATGAAAGGCTGATGCAAGTCGCAATACTTCAATAACCTTTGCTCCGCCGAAGAATAAATTTTTCTCTCTTACATAACAGATGCCCCTCGGGGTTTCTCCCCGTTTCAGCGTTGCGCCCGAGATCTGGATGCTGCCATAGTCGGGAAAGGCTCCGCCGGTCATCATGTTGAGCAGCGTGGTCTTTCCGGCACCGTTCGGGCCAAGGAGACCGTAGATGGTATTCTCCTCTAAATGCAGTTCCAAATTTCGGACTGCCTCCGTACTCCCGTAACGCTTGCCCAGGTTGGAGCATGTAAGTAATGCGCCCATTTTGCTCATCTCCTATTCCTCTGTTTGATCATTTCAATAACATCCTCGGTGGTCAGCTCAAGCTTTTCCGCTTCGTCCAGCAGTTTCAATACAAGCTCGTTGTAGAATCGATCCTGCCGTTTCGTTAATATGATGGATTTGGCATCCGCTGCAACAAACATGCCCAGCCCCCTTTTCTTATACAAAATTCCTTCATTGACAAGCAGGGCAATGCCTTTTACAGCTGTGGCGGGATTGACCTGAAAAGTACTCGCGAACTGCGACATCGAGATAATCTGATCATCTGTTTGGTAAGTCCCGTTTAATATGTCATCTTCAATCATGTCTGCAATTTGCTGAAAAATCGGCTGCCCTTCGTCAAACATCGAATTCATGATATCACCCTGTCGGTATGTTAGTCTTGTAACATACTATAATACCAGATGGAAGGATGTGTCAACTAAAAAAAGAAAAAACAGACCATAATGGGCCTGTTTGTACTGTGAATCTCAAAAAACCCCCGTCTTATAAAGACGAGGGTACAAACTTTATCAAAGCAGCCAAGACGCTATATCCAGCCCTTCTCTTCCGCCATCGTGATGGCCTCGATCCGGTTCTTGGCATTCAGCTTGCTTAATATTTCGGACATGTAGTTGCGGACGGTCCCGTAGGACAAGTGCAGCTTCGAGGCGATATCATTAGAGCTGTTTCCGTCTGCAGCCAGCCGCAGCACCTCCCGTTCGCGTTCGGTTAACGGATTGGCACCTGCGCTTGATAACGTCCCGAAGACCAGCTCAGGGGAAACCTCCCGCCGCCCCTCCATCACCCGGCGGATGGCTTCTGCCAGTCGCTCACTGGGTTCATCCTTCAGCAAATATCCCTGAACCCCCGCCTGTACGGCCCGCTCAAAATAACCGGGTCTTGCAAACGTGGTCAGAATGATCACCCGGCTTGAATAACCGCGCTGCTTCACTTCCTCCGCCACTTCAAGGCCGCTGCGCACGGGCATTTCGATATCCAGCAGACATACATCGGGTTTGTGCACTGCAATCAGAGATAGTGCTTCAGCACCGTCGCCCGCTTGGCCAATCACTTCAATATCGTCTTCGAAGTCAAGCAAAGAAGCCAGAGCGCCGCGAAGCATTCGCTGATCCTCGGCTATCAGTACTTTGATGCTCATGGGATGTGTCCTCCTTCCGGTTCTTGATGACAATGGGAACGCGTATGTTTAATATCGTGCCTTGTTGTTCGGAGCTCGCTTCGACGGTACCCCCAATGAGGGCCAGCCTCTCGGCCATGCCCTTCAGGCCATTGCTGTTCGAAGCGGGGCTGCCCTGTTCCTTGTCTGCAAGACCGATCCCGTTGTCAGCCACCATAATACGCCATTCATTGTTCAGCGATTCGATAACGATCCGGCACTGGCTTGCCTGACTGTGCTTGACCACATTGGTTACCGCCTCCCGCAAGCAGAGGCTAAGGATATTGTGAGCGAGGTCGGATATTCCCTCCAGCTTCGGATTGCCCGTGCAGATCAGCTGGATATCTGCGCTCTCCAGTATGATCCGGGCCTCCTGTAGTTCCTCGGGCAGGGTAGCGGTTCGCATATCGGATACCAGCTCACGGACTTGACGCAGCGCGGCACGCGAGGTGTTCTGAATCTCCCTGGCTTCGAGCTGGGCCTTCCCGGGATCCTTTACGACGAGTTTCTCCACAAGCTGACTTTTCAATGTGATAAGTGACAGCGTATGCCCTAGCGTATCGTGGAGATCTCTCGCGATGCGCATTCGCTCCTCGCCCTTAATCAGGTTGCGAATCTGCTCGTTTGCTTGCGCGAGCTCCTGCTCCAGCCTCTGCCGCCTGCTCAGGGAACGGAATCCTGTCGGAGATATGAGCATGATCAGGAAGAACGGCAGCATGATCATAAAATCCATCGGGGCCATGGTTCGGACATGAAGGGCAAGCGGAATCGCCTCGACGATGAAGAACAGAATCATGGCCTGCGTGAATTTACGATGATCGGCATACCAGCCGATGAAATTAGCCGTGAAGAAGCCCATATACATATAGGTTGGATGATACCAGACAGACAGGATGAAGATAATGGACATCTGGAGGACGAGCCAGTACATGAATTGCTTTTTGCCCTCCAGAAAATAAAGCTGGCGGTACGTGACAAGAAACAACGCCAGCAGCGGAAATCCTATCCATTGCCTTAAGGCATCCGCCTGGAACATGTTAAAGAACGGCATTAGCATATAGATGAGCCACATATATGGAAAGAATCCCATATGACGCGGAAATATTTCAAACCGGAAGCGTTTCATCCCATCACCTTATCCTTCAGTCGGCTTGTTGTTTTTTACGGATATAGGTGGATATTACCATAAATACAGCCAAATAAGCTGCTAAAATAACGAAATTATCCAGCCCTGGCGCTTCTCCGCGCACGATTGACCAGGCACCGCCGCCAAAATGGTAGGACGGCATCCATTTGCCAATGGCTTGCATGATGGAAGGCATTGCATCGATTGGGAACCACATCCCGCCCGTAATAGCAAGCCCCAAGTAGATGCCGTTGCTGACGCCGCTTGCCGTGTCCACGCGTTTCATGGAGCCAATCAAGGTGCCGATAGCTAGGAATGGAACGGACGCGATCAGAATCCAGAGACCGCTGAGCACCCACTGCCAGAAGGAGAGGGACACCCCGTTCATCAGGTAACCGGCAACAAAAATTACGACGATGCAAAGCAGATGCATGACGGTTTGCACAAACATTTTACCGAAGAAATATACACTGCCGGGAAGCGGCGTCACCCGCATGTAGATGGCCCAGCCCTGAACTCTCTCCTGAACGAGGCGAATGCCGAGTGACATGATAGCGGTGCCCATGACACTGAAGGATGCCATGGACATGAGATAATGCGCCTGCCATTGTCCGGCGTCGTCCGCTCCCGTATTGACCACCCGGGTGAAGATGAAATAGAACAGTATGGGCATCGCAAGCGACCAGAAAATATAATACGGATTACGTACCATGCGCAGCAGCTCCATTCGGCACTGCAAGATAATCAGTTTCCAGGTTGTCATGTTTATACGGCCTCCTCTTGACTCGTCGTTAATTGGTCGAAGGCTTCGTCCAGGCTTCCCTGATCGATGCGCATATCGCGCACGGCAAGCCCCGTGCGGAACAGAGCCGCAAGCGCTGTGTCCGTATCGTCGGTGACGGCGTGCAGCCTGCCGTCTTGCTCATATACATCCGTTACACCCGGCACCTCATGAAGCAGTTCCTTGACCTGCCGGTGATCCGCATCCACGATAAAGGATACCGAGCGGCGGGTCAGCTTGGATTTGATGGCTGCCGGCGTACCGTCTGCAACTACCTGACCTTGATGGAACAGCAGAATCCGGTCAGCCATATCGTCTGCCTCTTGCAGATAATGGGTGGTGAACAGAATGGTCTTGCCCTGGCTCGCGAGCTTGCGCACCGTCTGCCAGAATAACCGGCGTGCCGATGTATCCAGCCCGACGGTAGGCTCATCGAAGAATAGCAGCTCGGGATTGCCAGCAATGGCCAGCGCAAAGCTGAGCTTGCGCTTCTGGCCGCCGGACATTTTGACGGCCCATTTGTTAAGCTCCTCGGATGTGAGCCCGCTAAGTAAGGCGATGTCTTGCAGCGACAGCGGATTGGGATAATAGCCGCGAATGAGATTAATGATCTCACGCGTGCGGAGTCCATCCATGACGCTGACCTCCTGGAGCATGGCGCCGAGCCGCTCGCGAACCTTGAGGTCCTTCGGGCTTCGGCCGAACAGGAGAACTTCACCTTCGCTCGCGTCTTTCAGTCCGAGCATCATGGAAATAGCGGTAGATTTCCCTGCTCCGTTGGGCCCGAGAATCGCGGTGACGGATCCTTTTTCTATAGCAAATGACACTTGGTTGACGGCTTTTTTGCTTCCGAACATCTTGGTAACCTTCCGCAGTTCTGCAACTGGCTCACCGATGAATTCTGGCATGGTATCGCACCCTCTCGTATCGAAATGATCTGAATTCATCATACGAAAGAGAAGAAACACCCGTTAGTACAGGATGTCATCACTTCGAAGTGACTTTTGTCATGTTGGTTTCGACCTAAGGTGAGAGGAAGTAGGATTATGAACAAATGAGGGCGATTTGGAGGAGGGTTGTATCCGCTTACATATGCGTGGATAAAGGCTTACTTCCCTTTTTCCATCCCTTGGTCTTCTCTTGACCGGAGCAGTGCCTTCAATTATAGTGGGTACAGTAGGAGCAATCTATAATATAGAAGGAAAAAGGTGGCTTGAAACATGTCTGAGAACATCTACGTCGGTGTCGATCTAGGCGGTACAGCGATTAAAGTTGGAATATGCAATGAAGAAGGGCATCTTCTGCAGAAGTATGAGGGACCGACGGAAACAGCCAAAGGCGTTGACACGGTTATTGACAACATTGAGAAATATGTGCGTCACATCGTAGAGGAATCGCCATACAGCTGGGATCAACTTGCTGGTGTTGGAGCTGGATTCGCCGGCTTTACGAATATACGTGAAGGCATTATCATTCTGGCACCGAATGTAGGATTTAAAGATGTACCGATTCGCGCACTGCTTGAAGAGCGTCTCGGCAAGCCTGTCAAAATAGATAACGACGCCAACGTGGCTGCACTGGGCGAAGCCTGGAGCGGTGCAGGTCGCGGCGTTGAGAACTGCGTATGCTACACGCTTGGAACCGGCGTGGGCGGCGGCATAATTGTAAACGGCAAGATTTATCAAGGCTTCGGCGGCATGGCTGGCGAGCTTGGTCACATCTCGGTGGTGCCGGATTTGGAAGCGATTCAATGCGGATGCGGCGAAATGGGCTGTCTGGAGACGGTTTCTTCGGCAACGGGTATCATCCGTATGGCGAAGGATGCTGTCGAGCGCGGTGACCGCACTTCCCTTGCGCATGTTGAGAACATTGCAGCGAAGGAAGTGTTTGATGCTGCAAAAGCGGGCGATGAAGTTGCCATTCGCATCGTAAACCGCGCAGCATACTACCTGGGCAAATCGATGGCTGCTGTTGCCGCCGTATTGAACCCGGAAGCCTTTATTATTGGCGGCGGCGTATCCAATGCCGGCGACATTCTGTTCAATGAGGTTCGCACGGTATTCGCGAAGCTGACACCGGAACCGCTGCAGCGCGGTGTACGCATCGTTCCCGCTGAACTTGGCAACGATGCCGGTGTTGTTGGAGCTGCCGGTCTGCATTTACGTTCGTAGTATTCATTCACCATACATCGTCTGATTTAAACTCATAAGGGAGGGAAAGCTGATGCTGGAAGCAGCCAACCGCGGCAGCAACACATCATCCATGGCCACCCTGATCATCATCACGGGGATGTCGGGAGCAGGTAAGACCTTGGCCGTACAAAGTCTGGAGGATCTTGGATTCTTTTGCGTTGATAACCTGCCCCCGGTGCTCATTCCTAAATTCGCGGAGCTGATCGATCAATCGAAGGGTAAGATCGGCAAGGTTGCATTGGTCATCGACCTGCGTGGCCGCGAGTTTTTTACCGCTTTATCGGAGTCTCTGAACTACATTAAGGATCATTTCACCATTCATTGTGAAATTCTGTTCCTGGATGCCACGGATTCCGTGCTCGTTCAGCGCTACAAGGAGAGTCGCCGTCGCCATCCGCTCGCTCCGGAAGGCATGCCGCTTGACGGTATCCGGTTGGAGCGCAAAATGCTGGATGAGCTGAAGAACTCAGCTACCCAGGTGATTGATACCAGCAACATGAAGCCTGTCCGCTTGAAGGAGAAGATTATTTCACGCTTTACGCATCTGGAGAGCAGCACGCTATCGGTTAATATCACATCCTTTGGATTCAAATATGGCATTCCGATCGATGCCGATCTGGTGTTTGATGTTCGTTTTCTGCCCAATCCCCATTATGTTGAGCAATTGCGGCCAAACACAGGTCAAAACAGTGATGTGTATGAATATGTAATGAAGTGGCCGGAGACGCAAGCTTTTCTGACCAAACTGCTGGATATGCTGCATTTCTTGATCCCTCAGTATCGGAAGGAAGGCAAGAGTCAGGTTATTATCGGCATCGGCTGTACCGGTGGGAAGCACCGTTCCGTGGCAATTGCTGAATACCTTGGCAAAATGCTCGGGGTCAGCGAAACGGAGACGGTATCGGTGAGCCACCGCGATTCTGATCGGGATCGGCATTAATTAAGGGAAGTGATAAATGTGGCTGTGCAAGCTAGAAAGCGCCCCCGCATTGTTGTGATGGGTGGAGGAACCGGGCTGTCCGTCATGCTTCGGGGACTCAAGGAGAAGCCGCTCGATATTACGGCCATCGTAACAGTCGCTGATGATGGAGGAAGCTCCGGCATACTGCGCAGCGAGTTACAGATGCCGCCTCCGGGAGATATCCGTAACGTACTTACAGCACTCGCTGACGTGGAGCCGCTGTTGTCAGATATATTGAAATACCGTTTCAAAACAGGCTCGGGACTGGCCGGGCACAGCCTCGGCAATCTAATCCTGGCTGCCATGACGGATTTGCACGGAGATTTTGTCACGGCAGTCAAGGAGATGAGCCGGGTTTTTGTTGTTCGTGGACAGGTGCTCCCCGCAGCGGGTGAAGCCGTGATTCTGCATGCGGAGATGGAGGATGGCACCATTGTGACGGGTGAATCCAAAATCCCGGAGGCCGGGGGTCGCATTAAGCGGATATCCCTGGAGCCTGAGCATGTCGAGCCGCTGCCGGAGGCATTGGAGGCGATTCAACAGGCCGACGCCATTCTGATCGGCCCGGGAAGTCTGTATACCAGTATTTTGCCCAATTTGCTTGTTCCCAAGCTTGCAGAAGCCATTGTATCGTCCGAAGCCATCAAAATGTTTGTGTGCAATGTGATGACGCAGCCGGGAGAGACGGATAATTATACGGTGAGCGACCACTTGCAGGCCGTTTATGACCATATTGGTCTTCATCTGTTCGATTATGTTATTGTAAATGATGGGGAAATCCCGCCTCAGGTTCAGGATAAGTATGCCCAGAAGGGTGCAAAGCCCGTGGTACTGGATCGTGACGAGGTGACCAGCCGAGGATATAAACTCATTGCAGATAAGCTTGTGCTATTTAGAACATACTTAAGGCATGATGCTGACAAGCTGAGCAACCATATTTTTCAGCTGGTGCAGGATTGGACTACACGAAAGGGGTGAGTACCTTGTCCTTTGCGGCACAGACGAAGAAAGAACTGACGATGGTCGAAAGCCAGAACTGCTGTGAAAATGCCGAGCTGTCCGCGCTCATTCGGATGAACGGTTCTGTTCAGCTTTCGAACAAAAAGGTAATCCTGGATATTTCAACGGAAAATGCCGCGATTGCAAGACGTATTTATTCCTTAATTAAGAAGCATTTCCAGGCGCATACTGAACTTTTGGTGCGTAAAAAAATGCGTTTGAAGAAGAATAACGTATATATCGTTCGTATTCCCGCCCAGGTTCAGGAGATCCTCAAAGAACTGCGCATTGTATCCGAAGGCTTTCTGTTTCAGTCCCGCATTGATGAGCAGATCGTTCATAAAAACTGTTGTAAGCGGGCATATCTTCGTGGTGCCTTTATGGCAGGCGGGTCCGTGAACAATCCGGAGGGATCTTCGTACCATCTGGAAATTGCCTCGATGTATGAAGAGCATTGTCAGTCCCTGGTGGATCTGGCGAATGAGTTTCATCTGAATGCACGCTGCATCGAACGGAAGAAAGGCTTTATCTTCTACATTAAGGAAGGCGAGAAAATCATCGAATTTCTGAATTTGATCGGTGCCCATCAGGCGCTGTTCAAGTTTGAGGATGTCCGGATTATGCGGGATATGCGCAACTCGGTCAACCGAATTGTCAACTGCGAGACCGCCAACCTGAACAAAACGATTGGTGCTGCCGTTCGTCAGATTGAGAACATCAAGCTTCTTCAAAGGGAATTGGGCCTTGAAAACTTGCCTGATAAACTGCGGGAAGTGGCCGAAATCAGGCTGGCTCACCCGGATATGAATCTGAAGGAAGTCGGAGAGCTTCTCAAAGGAACCGTCAGCAAATCAGGGGTAAATCACCGTCTGCGCAAAATCGATGAAATGGCCGAAAAGATTCGGAATGCATAAGATTTTTTTCTTCTAGTGTCCTGTATGGTAAAATGGTATAATATTATAAAATGTCAATCGCGCTTTCAATGCAGCAGATTTATTAGATAGGGGGTAATTTTCATGACAAAGCACCCGGTAGTCGTTCGGTTAAAGACGGGTCTTCACGCCAGACCGGCCGCGCTGTTCGTTCAGGAAGCGAATAAATACTCATCCGAAATTTTTGTTGAAAAAGATGATAAAAAAGTAAATGCCAAAAGTATCATGGGAATTATGAGCCTTGCGATCAGCTCAGGTACCGAAGTTTATATTAGTGCTGAGGGAGCTGACGCTGAGCAAGCGGTTACGTCTCTCGTGAACTTGGTGAGCAAAGAGGAACTCGAGAATCAATAATTGCATCCGTGATTCAAGTATAAGAAAAGTCTTGTCAATGCAAGGCTTTTTTTACTATCTAGTTCATGTTGAGTCTCGTGGGATTCATAGTACATAAGAATAGATTAAGAGAAGGGGCGGGGGAATCCGCCTTTTTTTGTTGTCTAGATCAAAGAAAGCTGTCCGTTTAACTTCAGTTTAACTTGTTGTTTTATTCTTGCCTTATAGACAATATAAAGGGATATGGGGAAGGGAAGAGAACATGATGAGTGTGACGGACAATGCTTCGACTCAGACAATACCGCAGAAAGAGATGACCGGGAGCAGGAAAGCAGGTTCCCAGGCGTTTTTTCGACTATTAAAAGAAACCAAACCACCCATGCTGCTGCTGATTGGGGCTATCCTTCTTAATGTGGTCTCGACGCTGGTCGGACTTGTCATTCCGATGTTTACCAAGAGCTTGGTGGACGGCTTCTCCTTAACGGATATGAACAGCACGCATATCATCGGCCTTGGGGTCGCGTTTATCGTGCAGACGATTGCAGCCGGGGTTTCGATTTTCCTGCTAAGTTATACGGGACAGAAGATGGTGGCTTCCCTTAGGGAAAGGCTGTGGAAGAAGCTGCTTGTGCTGCCGACCCGGTACTTTGATCATAATCGTTCGGGGGAATCGGTCAGTCGAATGACGAATGATACAGGTGTGATCAAAAGTCTCATATCGGATCACGTGGCGGGATTCTTCAGCGGGATCATCTCGATAGTCGGTTCGATAGGCGTGTTGTTATATCTTAACTGGAAAATGACACTGACGATGTTTATCGTCATACCGATCGCTGCGCTGATTCTGGTGCCGCTTGGGAAGAAGATGTATAAAATCTCGCTTGGCATGCAAGACGAGACGGCTGCGTTTACGGCGAATATTAGCCAGGTTTTGTCGGAGATTCGCTTGGTTAAAGCCTCTAACGCGGAGGATAAAGAGTTTGAGAACGGAAATAAAGGCATTACCAACCTGCTCAACTTCGGTATTAAGGAAGGCGTTGTGTCGGCCTGGATCGCACCGCTGATGTCCTTTGTGCTGATGATGCTGCTGGTGGTTGTTATTGGATATGGCGGGCTTCAGGTGTCAACAGGAGCACTCACGGCGGGCGAGCTGGTTGCATTCATTCTGTATCTGATCCAGATTGTGATGCCCATGACGCAGTTAACGACGTTTTTTACCCAGTTTCAGAAGGCCAAGGGAGCAACAGAGCGATTATTGGAAACACTGGATGCAGAGGAAGAACTCATCTCAGCCGGTGCTGAGGTCGTGAACGCGAATCAGCGGGTGTCCATCGAGAATCTCTCGTTTGGTTACAAACCGGAGGAGCCGGTATTGCGCGATGTCAGCTTTCAGATGGAGCCGGGTACGGTCACGGCCGTGGTCGGTCCGAGCGGCGGGGGCAAAACGACACTGTTCTCCATGCTGGAGCGTTTCTACCTTCCGCAGAAGGGTCAGATCCGTTTAGGCAAGGCATCCATTGATACCTTCTCCTTACGTTCCTGGCGCGGGTTGATCGGGTATGTTTCACAGGAAAGCCCGATGATCGCCGGAAGCATTCGCGAAAACCTATGTTATGGGATGGACCGGGAAGTGAGCATGACCGAGATTAGAAGAGCAGCCGAGATGGCGTATGCGGACGGATTCATTGATGAGCTGCCAAACGGCTTTGATACGGATGTGGGCGAACGGGGCGTGAAGCTCTCCGGCGGGCAGCGGCAGCGGATTGCGATTGCCAGAGCACTGCTGCGAAATCCCAAGATTCTGATGCTGGATGAAGCGACCTCCAGTCTGGATAGCCGATCGGAGATTGAAGTGCAGAAGGCACTCAAGAACCTCATGGCTGGACGGACCACGATTATTATTGCGCACCGGTTATCCACGGTGGTGGGAGCCGACCAGATCATTTTCATTGAGAAGGGAACGGTAACCGGACGGGGAACGCATGACGAATTGATCGAGCAGCATGCGATGTATAGAGAATTCGCGGTGCAGTAGCTGCAGATGAATGAAACGATGGAGAATTGATGGAAGCTTGAACATGCTGGGGAAGAAGGGGTGACCATGGCAAAAATATTGGTAGTGGACGATGATCCGAACATCCGCGAACTCGTGAAGGTGTTTTTGGAGGAAGCGGGGATGGAGGAGATACTCGAAGCCTCGGACGGGGTCGAAGCCCTGTCCGTGATGGATCAGGCATCAGTCGATCTGGTCGTGATGGACATCATGATGCCGAATATGGATGGATGGGAGTTATGCCGGGAGATTCGGAGGAATACGGGAATCCCGGTGCTGATGCTGACGGCAAAGGGGGAAACGAGGCAGATCGTGAAGGGCTTTGAGCTGGGGACCGACGATTACCTGGTGAAGCCTTTCGAACCAGCCGAGCTGGTTGTGCGCGTCAAAGCGCTGCTGAAGCGGTATCAGGTCGCGGCCTCCCAGACGGTGAACGTCGGGAAGCTGCAGATGAATCGCAGAACCTATGAAGTCAAGACGGCTGATGACATCTTCGCCCTGCCGCTGAAGGAGTTCGAGCTGCTCTTCAAGCTGGGAAGCTATCCGGGGAGCACGTTGACACGGGACCGGCTGATTGAGGATATATGGGGCTATGATTTTGAGGGGAACGAACGGACGCTGGACGTACACGTGAACCGGCTGCGGGAGCGGTTCCCGGAGGAGAAGTACCGGTTCAGGATTCGTACGGTGCGCGGCCTTGGCTATCGCCTGGAGGTAGGTGAGGGCTGATGAAAAAAATCCTCAAAATTTTATGGAAAATCGTGCGGGAAATCCTTCAGACCATTTCGATCTTCGCGGTCCTGGGTGCATCATGGACGGCAGCAACCTATGTAACAAGGTTCGTATATAACTGGACGGGAACCCCGAAGTGGGATTATGTTGTCCATCTGCTCGACCTGTTTGTGGGTGTTATCATTTTCTTTCTGTGCATGCTGATCGTGGGCATGTTCTTCAAGAACAGGCAGATTGCCATGCTGACTGCCATCACAGATGCCATGCGCCGGATATCTCAAGGGGATTTCAACGTGAAGATGGACGATCAGAAGTGGCGCGGGGAGTTTAAGATGATTGCCAGCAGCATTAACGATATGGCGGGGGAGCTGGGGCGAATGGAAAGTATGCGTCAGGATTTCATCTCCAATGTATCCCACGAAATCCAATCCCCGCTCACCTCGATTCGGGGGTTTGCCCGAGCGCTTCGCAATCCTCGCCTTACGGAGGAAAAGAGGGCTCGTTACCTGGAGATCATCGAAGGGGAGAGCCGCCGCTTGTCGCAGCTGAGCGATAATCTGCTGAAGCTGTCGTCCTTGGAGGGCGATCAGCCTGTATTCGAAAGGGCACGTTACCGTCTTGACGGCCAACTGCGTGAAGTGGTGTTGGCCAACGAACCGCAATGGCTGGCAAAGCGGATTCAGGTGGATCTGGACCTCGCCGAGGTCCAGATCGAGGCGACGGAGGATCTGCTGAATCAGGTGTGGACCAATTTGCTGCACAACAGCATCAAATTCACGCCGGAAGATGGCATAATCACGATTGTGCTGAAGGCAGATCAAGACGAAGCCGAGGTCACAATCACGGACACGGGGGTCGGGATGACGGAGTCCGATCAGCTGCACATCTTCGAACGCTTCTACAAAGCGGACAAATCGCGTAATCGCGCTGCTGGCGGCAGCGGTCTGGGATTATCGATCGTGAAGCGGATCGTCGATATTCATCAAGGGCGGATCGCTGTTCAATCCGAGCTTGGGAAGGGATCTACATTTACCGTGAAGGTGCCTTATAAGCGATCTTTGGATACAAAGTAGCGGTTGTGCGTGAAGATTGGGAGTGAGGATTGGAAATGAAGATTGGATATGAAGGGTTGAATATGTTGCAAGAATAGTAAAGAGGTACAAGTAACACCAAAGCTGGTGATAGCAGTGAGAGCACTGTGCAATTGTAGGAGGGTGAGAGTGGCATAAGGTAATGTGCGTGGAGGTAAGTGGTGCTGGTAGTATAGGTTGGTGTGCGTGATGATGAAGTGGGCAAGTATGTAAGGGATGAAAGTGGTTTAAGTGGTGTAAGTGATGTAAGTGATGTAAGTGATGTAAGTGATGTAAGTGATGTAAGTGATGTAGGTGATGTAGGTGATGTAAGTGTAAATGATGTAGGTGATGAAAGTGATGAAAGTGATGAAAGTGATGAAAGTGATGAAAGTGATGAAAGTGATGTAAACCATACAGGCAGTCGCTGCGAATCAATTCGTTGAGTGCTTCCTTAAGGTTTGCCGGCAAGCTTGGGATACCTGTGAGTGATGTAAGTGGTGTATGTAGCGTAAGTGATGCAAGTGTAAGTGATGATGATTTGGGCAGCGATGTAATGTTGCGAATAACTAAGTTGTGCAAGTGAAGTAAGTCGGGAAATTATTGTAAGTAGCACAGTGGTGCAAGTAATAATTGCAAATGATGCAATACATCCTGTGTATCCCATGCTAACGGACCCTAATGATCTTATTGGTCGAATTCAGCTCCATATTTAGAATTAACGGACTCCAGAGACGTTATCATAGGAATTTATCAGGAAAATGCATCCTTTTTGGGGGAATAAAGGATCCTGGGTCCGTTAGTTTTCTAAAAACCCCGTTTTCCCGCTAATAAGGTCCGCTGGGTCCGTTAGTTTTTCGGGTTGCAGTCATGCGTTTGATTGCCCATGCTTTAGAGCCCTAAATATTATCCAGATATCATCATTAGATGCCATTTCTGGTAGTTCGATGATGGGCAGCTGCACAATGAAGGCTGCATGGTCATAAGGTTACTTGCAATGGGGAAGTAACCGCACGATAACAGAGATTCTAAAGATAAGTTGGCCGCAGCCCTTGTGCATACGCCCCTAGCCCTTGTGCATACGCCCCTAGCCCTTGTGCATACGCCCCTAGCCTGTGCATACGCCCCAAGCCCTTGTGCATACGCCCCTAGCCTGTGCATACGCCCCTAGCCCTGAGCTTACAGCCCCTGCCCCATCATTACAGTACCTTCTCCAAAAAGCTGATCGTACGCTCATGCTTCGGTCTGCCGAACACCTCTTCCGGCGGGCCTTCCTCGACGATATAACCGCCGTCCATGAAGATCACGCGATCGGCCACCTCGCGTGCGAAGCCCATCTCATGCGTGACAATTATCATCGTCATGCCCTCGCGTGCCAGATCCTTCATGACGCCGAGCACTTCGCCGACCATCTCCGGGTCCAGCGCCGATGTCGGCTCGTCAAACAGCATGATGTCCGGGCTCATCGCCAGCGCCCGGGCGATCGCTACGCGCTGCTTCTGACCGCCTGATAGCTGGCTCGGGAACGCCTCGGCTTTATCCGAGAGGCCGACCTGCTCCAGCAGCTTGAGTGCTGTGGCACGCGCTTCGACCGAGTTCTGTTTACCCAGCTCCACCGGGGCAAAGGTAATGTTCTTCAGCACGTTAAAATGCGGGAACAGATTAAAATGCTGGAACACCATGCCGATGTTCTCCCGCGCCTTGTTGATGTTCGTTTTAGGGTCATTGATATCCCGGTCATGCACGAACACCCTGCCTGCTGTAATGTCATCCAGCCGGTTAATGCAGCGCAGGAACGTGCTCTTGCCGGAACCGGAAGGTCCGATGACACAGACAACCTCGCCTTCCTGAACCTGCATGTCGATGCCCTTCAGTACCTCATTGGTACCAAAATTCTTCTTCAATCCTTCAACGCGAATCTTATCCATGACGTACCTTCCTTTCCAGACGATCCGAAATTTTGGTCAAAATCGTGATGACGATCAAGTACATGATCGCAACGACCAGCCAGATGTCAAACGATGCAAAAGTTCTTGCAATAATGATCTTCCCGGACTGGGTCAGCTCGACCAGGCCGATAACCGACAGGATGGATGTATCCTTGAGCGTGATCACCAATTGGTTGATAAAGGTCGGAATCATGATTTTGATTGCCTGCGGAATAATGATTTTCATCATAGCCTTGCGGTATGGCAAACCGAGCGAACGGGCTGCTTCCATCTGCCCGCGGTCGATGGACTGGATGCCGCCGCGGATGATCTCCGTTACATAGGCTCCAGCATTAAGGCTTAGGGTTAGAACGGCTGCCACGATAGGCGACATGGTAAAACCGAATGCTTGAGGAATACCAAAGTAGATGAAGAAGGCAAGGACAAGCAAGGGGATGCCGCGGAAGATGTCCACGAATACGGTGGCAAGACCTCGAAGCCACTTATTACGTCCGACCTTCATGAAACCGAATATCAAGCCTAGGAAAAATGCAAAAAACAGGGACGCAAATGTCAGCAGCAGTGTATTGCCGAGGCCCTTCAACAAGGAAGGCAGCGACTCCACGATCAGTCCCCAGCGGCTTTGATCCACCGGTCCTACAGCGTTTTCGCCAATATATTTTTCCTTGATGCGATTATATTCTCCGTTTGCCTGCAGATTGACCAAGCCGGCGTTGAATTTCTCCAGCAGCTCCTGATTCTTCCCCTTGCTCACGGCAAATCCATAGGATGCACCGGGCTCCATATCCGTAACGATTTTTAGCCCGTTGTTCTGTTTAACGCCATAGGCCAATACCGGAAAGTCGTCAAAGCAGGCAACGGAATTGCCGGTTTTGACGTCGTCATACATTTGAGCCGAATCGTCAAAAGGCACAATGGTAAAACCGTATTTGGAGGATATGGATTCCGCGAAGCTGTATCCCTCCGTACCGGTTTTGACCGCGACCTTTTTCCCTTTTAAATCCTCATATCCCTTGATGGACTCCTGATCCTGACGAATAGCCATGACCACGCCCGAGTTAAAATAAGGATCTGAGAAGTCAAACTTCTGCTTTCGCTCATCCGTGATGCTCATGCCTGCGATGACGCCGTCTACCTGATTGGCTTCCAGCGCTTGAACCGCAGCATTGAAGCCGAGCGGCTTGATTTCGTATTTGAAGTTTTGATCTTTGGCGATAGCATCGAGCAGATCCATATCGATACCGACAAAATTGCCGCTGGCATCCTGGAATTCAAACGGAGCAAACGTAACGTCCGTTCCGATCTGATAGGTTTTGCCGGAGGCAGGCTCTGCCGCAGCGCTTGCCGTCCCATATGGCATGCCAACTGCCATAAGAAGCAGCAGTGACATGAACGCGTATAACACCCTGGATGATTTCATAGTGACCTCCTCTTTTTAAACACCGTCGTAAGTTAGTTACCCATTGTTGCTTCCTTGTTAACAGCTGCTTCCTGCTTCATTCGGTATCTTATTTTCCCAATGAACCAATCATGCCTAGAAATACCATCACATGGGTCCCGAAAAATAAATTGAGGAAAAATCGCTAAACCGTTCACATCGGATGCAACATTTACCAATCCCGCCACGTTAGAAGGGTAAGTCAAGCATGGCAGCGATGCCAATATTGAAGGAGGCTGACAATAATGAAAAGATGGGTCAAACAAGTGGGTTCCATTATGATTGCAGGCGCACTGTTGACAGGCAGTACGGCTTTGGCAGGATTGAGCGGGGCAACCGAGGTGCATGCGGCGGAGGCAGCACAGCAAAATCTTCTCACCGTACTCGGTAAAGGCGAAATCTCGGTGAATCCAGATATCGTATATCTTTCCATCGGGGCTGAATCGTATGCGGAAACCGCAAAATCCGCACAGAAGAGCAACGCGCTGAAAATGGATAAAGTGACCAAGCTGTTGAAGGAAACATGGAAAATCGATGACAAGGATATTAAAACCGAACAATTCTACGTACAGCCCAACTATACGTATTCCGATGAGAATGGCCGTAAAGTGAAAAACTACACAGCGTACCATTCCCTGGAAATTACCCTTCGCGATTTGAGCAAAGTTGGAGACCTGCTGGATGCATCCGCTGATGCGGGGGCGAACTCCATTGGCAACGCCCGTTTCTCTGTTGAGAACCGCGATGCATTCGAAGCGCAGGTGATTGATAAAGCCATGGCAAATGCAGACCTTAAGGCTCAAGCTATGGCGAAAGCCTCCAAGCGTCAACTGGGTGTCGTGCTTAACATTGTGGAAGGCTCCGTTGGCGTAAATAACATCTATGGCCTCGAAAAAATGGAGATGGCGGCTCAATCCAATGCAGCGGACGCAGGCGCCAGCACATCCGTGAAGCCGGGCGAGATCAAAATCTCGACACAGCTGTATGTTCAATATGAGCTGAAATAGTCAATGTCTTTTCACTAAGCGTGCAGAGAATCGTTCATCCGGGTCATTACCGGGTGAGCGGTTTTCTTTGATTTATCTGATGCATTCACTCTGAAAACTGAAATACCATTATACGGTGCCATATCCGTACCTTCCCCTGTCGAAATACACAGAAAAGTGTTGTGTATAGGGGGAAAACGAGGTATAGTGAATATGCGAAAAACTGAACTTTGTTCTAAAGCGTAAAGCCATACCCATGGATATGGCTTTTTTCTCTTAGTAGAGACTTCTAGAGCTTCCCCTAAGAAACGGATCCTGCCCACCTGAGCAAGATAGGCAGTATAACCGTTTCTTCTTAGTGGAGCACGTTTTTGTGCATACTAGCAAGTAGGATTGGTACACTGGTACACATGGAATAGGTCACATTTTGAAGAAGGGGTTGATGCATGTGATTGAACTTGTCCAGATCGAGAAGCATTTTCAGGGACAAGCGGTCGTGCATCCGCTGTCGCTCTCCATTAAAGAAGGGGAATTCCTGACTTTGCTGGGCCCCAGCGGCTGCGGCAAAACGACGATTCTCCGAATGATAGCAGGATTCGAACAGCCTACCGAAGGACAGGTATTGCTGGCGGGTCAGAATGTGACGGATGTGCCTGCGAACAAGCGGGATTTAAATCTTGTATTCCAACACTATGCTCTGTTTCCGCATATGACCGTAGAAGATAACATTGCTTTTGGATTAAAAATGAAAAAAATGCCGCGTCAGCTCATCAAGGAACGCGTGGACGAGGCCGTGACGATGACACAGCTAACCCCACTGCGGGAACGCTTCCCGCATCAGCTGTCCGGAGGACAACAGCAGCGGGTAGCTATCGCACGTGCCATCGCCAATAAACCGAAGGTGCTGCTGCTCGATGAACCGCTGGGTGCACTGGACCTGCAGCTGCGCAAAAACCTGCAATCCGAGCTGAAGCATTTGCAGCGGACGCTGGGCATTACGTTTGTATATGTAACGCACGATCAGGAGGAAGCCATGATGCTGTCCGACCGGATCGTGATTATGAATCATGGACGGGTAGAGCAAATCGGCACGCCGCGCGAGATCTACGCGAGGCCGCAAACGCTGTTTGCTGCCACTTTTGTTGGGGAGAATAATGTCTTCTCATCACCGGAAGGCCTCTTTGCCGTGCGGCCGGAGAAACTGGTTCCGCAGCGGGAGTCGGGTGCGAAGAAGAGCGGCGTGATTGAGGATGTGCAGTACCTCGGCAGTGTGCATAAGCTGCTGGTCCAGCTTGACAATGAGCCGATGAAGGTAACGATTGCCCTGGATATTTCGGATGATCGTCCTTGGGAGGTTGGTGAGCGGGTCGGGGTGAACTGGAGCACGAAGGATGAGGTGATCATCGGGCCATGAGGAAATCAAGGTTCCTGCTGACGCCGGTGCTGTTGTGGTTATCCCTGTTCCTGATCGTCCCGATGCTGATCGTGGTCGGCATCTCGTTTCTGTCGCGGGATTCGCTCGGTAATATCGTGTTTTCCTTCAGTCTGGAAGGATACAAGACCTTTTTTGATCCCTTATATTTAGGAATCTACTGGGATACCCTGGTACTGTCGCTGCTGACTACGGTGATCTGCTTGTTAGTCAGCTATCCTTTGGCCTATTATATAGCCAACGCTTCCCCGCGTATCCAGACATGGGGATTGATTCTGATCACCGTTCCGTTCTGGATCAACTTTCTGATTCGCACGTATGCCTGGGTTCTGCTTTTGCGAACGCAAGGCGTGGTGAACAGCCTGCTGTTATGGGTGGGGTGGATTGATGAGCCTATTCAGATGTTATATACGTATGGTGCCGTATTGCTTGGCATGGTGTATAACTTTATTCCCTTCATGGTGCTGCCGATTTATGTAGCGCTGGAGCAGATGGACAAGCGTCTCTTGGATGCGGCCAGCGATCTGGGTGCATCGAGGTGGAAGGCGTTTCGGCACATTACGCTGCCGCAGAGCAAATCCGGCATTATGACGGGTGCGGTTCTGGTGTATGTCTCGACCTCCGGGATGTTTGTAGTTACGGATATATTGGGAGGCGCGAAGTCCTCCATGATCAGTAATATTATTCAGTCACAGTTCCTGGGTGCAAGGAACTGGCCGTTTGGAGCGGCGTTGTCGGTGATTTTTGTCGCCACGTCCCTGGTGCTGATCCTGCTCTTTAACCGGGCCATGCAAGCCCGCCATCAACGTGTAGGGGAGGGGAGATAAGTGAAGAAGAAGAATCATCCGCTGCTCGGGATTCACTCTTACCTTATGATGGCTTTCATCTATGTACCCATCATTATGATCATTATCTATTCCTTCAACGATACGCGGCTGAGCGGAAACTGGGAAGGATTTACGTTGGATTGGTATGTATCGCTGTTCGAGAACCGGCATGTGATGGAAGCCCTGATGAACAGCTTGACGGTGGCCGTCATCTCTACGGTTGTATCCACCCTGCTGGGAACCGCAGCGGCACTCTCGCTCCGAAATATGGGCCGCAAAGGACGCAGCGGCATGAACGGGCTGTTATATCTGCCCGTCATTATCCCGGATATCATTATGGGGTTATCACTGCTCGTGTTGTTCAGCCAATTGAACATGCCGCTTGGCAAAACCACGGTAATTATTGCCCACATCACGTTCAGCCTGTCCTATGTCTACGTCGTGGTTACGGCCAGACTGTCCGGCATGGGCAAGCAGTTGGATGAGGCGGCTCAGGATTTGGGAGCCACGCCTTGGCAAACGTTCCGGCATGTAACGCTGCCGCAGATTGCACCGGGCATTATCTCCGGCGCTTTGATTGCTTTTACCCTGTCATTGGATGATTTCATGGTCAGCTTTTTTGTCGCTGGTCCAAGCTCAACGACGCTGCCGATCTATATTTACGCACAGGTGAAACGAGGCATCTCGCCTGAGATCAACGCGCTGTGTACGCTGCTCATTCTGGTGAGCATTACGCTGATCCTGTTAGCCCAATACATTCTCAACCGCGGCAACGGTCAGAAGAAGCACAAAACATTGCCGATCTAAGCGATACGAACGCTTTTTTCGAATAGAATATGGAAGTGGAAAGAGAGGAGATATTGAATTGAACAAATCGAGATGGACCCGCCTGCTGATGGCAGGTATGGTTGCAGTATTGTCTGTAGGACTCCTGGCTGCTTGCGGCTCGGATAAGGAAACTCTTCATATTTACAGCTGGGCTGACAACTTCGACCCTGAGGTGCTGAAGGACTTCGAAGAGAAGTTTGACGTGAAGGTAACCTACGACAATTATGCAAACAACGAAGATCTGCTGGCTAAGATCAAAGCTGGCGGCAGTGGTTATGATCTCATTCAGCCGTCCGATTATATGGTGAAAACCATGATTGAATCGGAGCTGCTTGAGCCGCTTGAGATGAATAATATCCCGAACTTCGTCAATATTACGGACACGTTTAAAGATCCTTCTTATGACCCGGGCAATAAATATTCGATCGTTTACACGTCCGGTGTAACGGGAATTGCATATAACAAGAAGTACGTGAAAGACGAGATCAAAAGCTGGGGAGATCTCTGGAACCCGGAATACAAGGGCAAAGTCCTGCTTCTGGATGACAACCGCGAGATGATTGGCATGGCACTTAAGAAGCAGGGGAAATCCAACAGCAGTAAGGATGAAGCGGAGATTATCGCTGCATCTGATGAGCTGAAGACGCTGCTGCCTAACGTGCTTGCATTTGATACGGATAATATCAAGCAGAAAATGATTCAGGAAGAAGGCTGGATTGCTACGGTTTGGTCCGGAGACGCGGCGTTTATCGCGGCGGAGAATCCGGATGTGGCATATGTCGTGCCTGAAGAAGGAGCGACCATCTTCTCGGACAACTACGCGATTCCTAAAGGTGCGAAGAATAAGGAGCTCGCCGAGAAATTCATTAACTTCATGCTGGAGCCTGAAGTCAGCGCCAAGAACTATGAATTTATCGGATACAGCAATCCGAACACCAAAGCGATGGAATTCCATAGCGAGGAATATCGCGCCAATACCATGATCAACCTGACGGAAGAGGAGCTGCGTCGTACCGAATGGCTCGACAATGTCGGCGATTCCCTGTCCATCTATGATCGTTTGTGGACCGAGCTGAAGAGCGGTCGATAAGAAATATGTATTTCTTCATATTAACTGTAATATAGAAAACCTGCCCCTCAAGGGGGCAGGTTTTTTTATGTTATAAAAATTGAATCTTAAGACCTATAAATAAGTGTAGAAGATCGCTTATACGAATTTTCCCATAACTTTCGGGGCCTTTTCATTGTTATATATAAAGAGTGGAAATACGCCATTTTGATATGGATTCTGAAGGGTTTAAACAAGTCGGGATAAAGACAGTATGAATTCTCTGGCTGCTTGCTGCTTTTAGCTATATATTTGCAGTGGTTGTGACTGGATGTTTTCCAGAAAAAGCCCCTTGCGCTTACTGTTGATAAACATTGAAGGAGCACTTGGGGGTATTGCTTATCATTCCATTGGTTTACGTTGTCCGGGTCCGTGAAATGTTCATGTTTACGGGCGCATGACATCATTGTTTTGTGTTCATTAGTATAACGAGGCCCATACTCAAAGATAAGCAAGAATATATAGGTCCTTTAGCATGGAGTCAAAATTGTCATTGACTTTGTTACCAATAGATTGAAAGCTTTCCTTATAATGAATGAGGGTAATAGAGTAACAACTAACGGAAACTTATTTTAACAAAGGTGGAATTCTAATATGAATCCTAAATTTCGTGTATGTGCATCCTTAATTGCAACTAGTGTCCTGCTTGGCAGTCTTGGTTTGAGTGGACAGGTGATCGATGCAAGCACCTCTAAGGCATCCGTTTCCGCCAGTCAAAAATCGTCGAAGAATGAAGTTGTATTGAAATGGAATGGCAAAACCTTATCACAGAAGGGCATCGTGCTGCATGGGGTAACCTATGTTCCGGCAACCGCTTTACGGGATGGTCTGGGAATGCCTCTTAAATATGATGCGAAGAATCGGACCTACACGCTGGGTAACGGATATAACAAGTTGAGCGCCGTCGTATATGATGCGAGTGAAATCGGTATTTTGGTGAACGGAGCTTATGCTGGTGAGCCAGGCGGACAGATTATCAACGGTCGTCTGTATATGCCGTTCAAAACGATCAGCGAATATATGGGAGTTCAGGGACAGTGGAATCCTTCCTTGAAAACACTCAGCATGACGCAGAAAAAGCAAAACGACATTCAAATCAAATCGACTGCGCTGAAAAAGAAAATTCAAGGCGTTGATGCCGTTGTGAATTATCCGGTTATCAGTGGCCTCGGTAATGCTGAGGTGCAGGCAGAGATCAACAAAGTGCTAAAAGAAAATGCATCCGGCGTCATCACGGGCGCTGAAGGAAATGTGGGCACACTCCCGCCATCGGGAACAGATTTTCCGTATGAATTCAGCGGTGATTATGTAGTTCATTACAATCAGGATGGCATCCTGAGCATTACGGCGTACGATTATTCGTACACGGGCGGTGCTCATGGCATGACCTTCCGCAAGAGCTTCACCTTCTCACTGAAGGACGGCAAGCAAATGAAGCTGGGCGATTTCATCAACATGCAGGGCAAGAACAAGCAGAAGATGAACAACCTTGTGCTGAGCAAGCTGAAGAAAGAGGGAGGTTATCTCGGCGGTTTTGAGGGAGTGCCTGCCGATGCCGACTTCTATGTGAAGGATAACGCGGCGGTACTGTACTTCCAGCTTTATGAGTACACGGCGTATGCCTATGGATTCCCTGAGTTTGAGTTCAAGCTGAAGGAATGGAAGTAAGACTCGATCAATCAGTTTGTATTAGCTGAAATCATTTTTAATACTATAGCTTGTTTAGATACATGATGTTGTCCTGATGTAACACTGTGCTGGAACTAGTTGCGAAAAATCCCTTGATAACGGGCGTGGAGAGTACACTCCTGCTCCTTATTCTCAGGGGATTTTTGTGTTTATCGAGAGGCTTGCCTCGATGGTGACTTATATGGTTTGTACACCGTGCGCACTGCTCCCTGTGAGCACGGTGTATGGTCCGGGGGTAAAATGCCATAAGTCGCCCTATGCGATATCGGATGCCATCCGTTTATGGACGCAGAGAGTGAGGGGAGCACATTAGGCTGTGCGCAACCAATTACCCTTGCAAGGAACTCTACATAGGTTTTCCTCTATTCCCCTCCCCACAAGTTAAGGCAGGTCTTTTAGGAGGGGGATGGTCTTACCTTCTTTATGTTTTATTGAAAAGAGTCGTACCGAAGTGAGAGTATCCTCGGAGGAGCATCTCGTTCGCCTTTGAAATCGGGAAACCTCCTTATCTGTTCATTCATGTTTCCCGATTTCAACAGCGACCGGAGGGGATACTCTCACGATTTAGTACTCGAAGTTTTCAATGAATCCAGAGGATAAGAAAGGGCAGGCACCGGATAACGGCGCCTGCCCTTTGCTTGCATTCTTTTATAGTCCCTGCGGTGGTGTATTTTCCAGTACTTGATCGATAAGACCATATTCCTTGGCTTCATCAGCCGTCATGAAGTAGTCACGATCGGTATCCTTCTCAATGCGCTCCAGCGGTTGGCCGGTACGATCGGACAGGATGCGGTTCAGCTTGTCGCGCATCTTGAGGATGCGGCGAGCACGGATCTCGATATCCGTGGCCTGACCTTGTGCGCCGCCGAGCGGCTGGTGAATCATGATCTCGCTGTTAGGCAGACCATAACGTTTGCCTTTAGCGCCTGCATTCAGCAGGAATGCGCCCATGGAAGCAGCCATGCCGACACAGATCGTCGAAACGTCCGGCTTGATGAACTGCATCGTATCGAATATCGCCATACCTGCGGTAATGGAACCGCCTGGGCTGTTGATGTAAAGATGAATATCCTTCTCGGGATCCTCAGCCGACAAGAACAGCATTTGGGCAATGATGGAATTGGCGACCACGTCATTTACGTCGGAGCCGAGGAAGATAATGCGGTCTTTCAGCAATCTGGAATAGATGTCGTACGCCCGCTCACCGCGGTTGCTTTGTTCAACGACCATAGGTATAAAACTCACGTGGAAAACCTCCTCTTAAGTACCTCATATAAATACTGTTACCGTATTACCCACATGATAAACAATTTAAATCAAAAAGTCAAAGAAAGTCAAACTATTGGGTAAAAAAAAGAGCCGTCATGGGCACTTTAGGGTAAACAGTATATAGAAAAAGTAAAAATGGCGCGCCCGCGAGGAATCGAACCTCGATCTCAGGCTCCGGAGGCCTACGTCATATCCATTGGACCACGGGCGCATAATAAAAAGGTCTATCGACGTACATTCAAAGAAGACAGACCGCGTTTAGCGGTAGATTTTCTTGCGATATCAGGAAGCACACTCTGCGATGTATATACTTTCTGATATCTAAAAAATTAGCAACGAAGTTGATTATACCGCATCTATTTCGAAAATACAATAGCGGACAAAACTTTGTTCCTACTATATAGACAAGCTTGCATTTGGCCATAATGTATAAGAATGGCTGGGGCAGAGAAATATACTTTCGGACACTTGCAACGGGCGTGATTATTGGTTAGAATAAAGGTGGGACTCAAAAAGTTTAACTGGGACATTTTACGGCCCGATAGAGGAGAGCCGAGACGAAGTTTGCAGGAGTGGAATGCATGCGTAACCTATTAGAAATACAAGAGCAACTTCTGCCGGATCTGATGAACACTCTTAAACGAAGGTATTCCATCCTTCATCAGATCAAGTTGTCCGGAATGGTTGGCCGAAGAACGCTGGCTTCATCACTCTCGATGACCGAGCGTGTCCTCAGGGCAGAGACTGATCTTCTGAAAGCGCAGGGGCTGATCGAGATTGAGACGCTTGGCATGCGAATCAGCAGTGCAGGATTATGCTTGGTTGAGGAACTTGAACCGGTCATGAATGAGTTGTTCGGACTGGTTGAACTGGAAGAGAAGATCCGTCAGGCTTATGGGCTTCGTAAAGTGGTCATTATTCCCGGTGACAGTGAGTCATCTCCGGAAGTCAAACGTGAGCTTGGCCGGGCCGGCGCAAGGACGCTGCTTAGTTTTGTGGAGGATGGAGATACAATCGCCGTAACAGGTGGCTCTACACTCGCTGAAGTGGCGGAGCAGATGTCATCATTGCCTGGTGGCGGACCGCTCAGAAGCACGTGGTTTGTGCCTGCGCGCGGAGGCCTCGGAGAGAGTATGGAGATTCAAGCGAACACCATTGCTTCCAAGATGGCAAAGCGTGTTGGGGCTGAATACCGTTTGCTCCATGTGCCTGATCTGCTAAGCGAGGATGCTTATCAGTCTCTTGTTCAGGATCAGCATATCCAGGAGATTGTGGATGTAATTCGGCGCTGCCGGGTCATTATACACGGCATCGGCGACGCGATGGAGATGGCGAGACGACGCAAGCTGGATGAAGGCTCCATTCAGAACTTGCAGGCAGATGGCGCGATTGCTGAATCATTCGGCTATTATTTCAGCGAAGAAGGCGAAGTTGTGCATAAGATGCTAACCCTCGGACTTCGGCTTGAGGACATTATGCGAACAGAGACGATCATCGGCATTGCCGGAGGCCAAGGCAAGGGCAAAGCGATTCACGCCGTGCTGAAATTCGGACATGAGGACATCCTCGTGACGGATGAAGCGGCAGCGTTGGAGCTTGAGAAGGAAATCGATGCCGCCATTTGATTGAGTCCAGAAATTTAGAGCAGCACAGTTTTTACAAACCTTGTTGTCTTGATTGATCTTATGGTCAATCTTGAATATATAAATTTTACAAATATGGAGGGAACTACTCATGGTTAAAGTAGGTATTAACGGTTTTGGACGTATTGGACGTAACGTGTTCCGCGCTGCGCTGAACAACAGCGAAGTTGAAATCGTGGCAATCAACGATTTGACGGACGTGAAAACACTGGCACACCTTTTGAAATATGACACAACTCACGGCAGACTTGACGCACAAGTAGAAGCTAAAGAAGGCGCACTTGTGGTAAACGGCCGCGAAGTGAAAGTATTCGCTGAGCGTAACCCTGAAGCATTGCCTTGGGCTGAGTACGGCGTAGAAATCGTTGTAGAATCCACTGGTATTTTCACAGCGAAAGACAAAGCTTCCGCTCACTTGAAAGGCGGCGCTAAGAAAGTTATCATCTCCGCTCCGGCTACAGACGAGGATATCACCATCGTTATGGGCGTTAACGAAGATAAATACGATGCTGCTAACCACACCATCATCTCTAACGCTTCTTGTACAACGAACTGCTTGGCTCCTTTCGCTAAGGTTCTTGACGAGAAATTCGGTATCGTGAAAGGTATGATGAATACTATTCACTCTTACACGAATGACCAGCAAGTGCTTGATCTGCCGCACAAAGACCTGCGTCGTGCTCGTGCAGCTGCTGAGAACATCATTCCATCCACAACAGGTGCTGCTAAAGCGGTTGGTCTCGTACTGCCACACCTGAAAGGCAAGCTGAACGGCATGTCGATGCGTGTACCTACGAAGAACGTTTCTGTAACTGACCTCGTAGTAGAACTGTCCCAAAACGTTACGCTTGAAGATGTGAACGGTGCGCTGAAAGAAGCTTCTGAAGGCCCACTGAAAGGCATCTTGAACTACTCCGATGAGCCGCTTGTATCCAGCGACTACAATGGTGACCCGGCTTCTTCCACTATCGATTCGCTCTCCACTATGGTAGTTGGCGACAACATGGTGAAAGTCGTTTCCTGGTATGACAACGAGTGGGGCTACTCCAACCGTGTCGTTGACCTCGCTGCTTACATCGCAAGCAAAGGTCTGTAATTGATCTAGCCATCCAATCGAAGAGGAGTTCCGTTCACGGGTCTCCTCTTTGGTTCATGGTTTTTACTTGTTTCATGCCAGAGCACTGGGAAGAATAGATCATATCCGGGCGCTGGTGAGACGATAGAGAGAGAAACGGGAGCAACTGCATGCTGTCGGTGAGGAGAATAGTTTTCTTAGGAGGAACGTGGAGATGAACAAGAAAAGTGTACGTGATGTAGAAGTAAGCGGCAAACGGGTGTTTGTCCGCGTCGATTTCAATGTACCGCTCGAAGATGGTAAAATTACAGACGACACTCGTATTCGTGAGACTTTGCCGACGATCAACTACCTGGTGGAGCAAGGAGCGAAAGTTATCCTGGCCAGCCACATGGGTCGTCCCAAAGGAGAGGTCGTTGAATCTTTGCGCCTGACTCCGGCAAGCGAACGTTTGTCCGAATTGCTCGGCAAACCGGTAGCCAAAGCGGATGAAGCGGTAGGGGAAGCAGTAAAAGCACAAGTAAACCAGCTGCAAAACGGCGACGTGCTTGTGCTTGAAAATGTTCGTTTTTACCCTGGTGAAGAGAAGAATGATCCGGAACTTGCGAAGCAGTTCGCAGAGCTTGCTGATCTGTTCGTGAACGACGCGTTTGGTGCTGCTCACCGTGCGCACGCTTCGACAGAAGGTATTGCTCATCATCTTCCGGCTGTATCGGGATTGTTGATGGAGAAAGAGCTGTCCGTTCTCGGCAAAGCCCTTTCGAATCCGGATCGTCCTTTTACCGCGATCATCGGTGGATCGAAGGTTAAAGACAAAATCGACGTGATCGACAATCTGCTTACGCTTGCTGACAATGTCATCATCGGCGGTGGACTTGCTTACACGTTCTTCAAAGCTCAAGGCCATGAAATCGGTCAATCTCTGCTCGATAAAGAGAAGCTTGATGTTGCGCTCGGTTTCATCGAGAAAGCCAAAGAGCTGGGTAAAAACTTCTACCTGCCAGAAGATATCGTGGTTACGGACGAGTTCAGCGCAGATGCGAATACAAAGATTGTTGGCATCGACGGCATTCCAGCAGACTGGGAAGGCGTTGACATCGGTCCTAAGACTCGTGCCAAGTATGCAGAAGTGATCAAAAACTCGAAGCTTGTCGTGTGGAACGGTCCTATGGGCGTATTCGAAATCGCTCCGTTCTCAAACGGTACTCGTGAAGTTGCACAAGCTTGTGCGGAAACGGAAGCTTACACGATTATCGGTGGCGGCGATTCTGCTGCAGCAGCTGAGAAATTCGGTCTGGCTGACAAGATGGACCACATCTCCACAGGCGGCGGTGCATCTCTTGAGTTCATGGAAGGCAAAGAACTTCCTGGTGTTGTGGCACTGAACGATAAATAGATTTATGATATAAGAGGGTAGCAAGTGGATGAAGTTTGAACCCCGGCTCTTCGGGGGGAATAAAGGAGTGAATCGTGTGAGAACACCTATCATAGCGGGTAACTGGAAGATGTTCAAAACTGTTCCGGAAGCAACCGCATTTTTCGAAGATGTAAAAGGCAAAGCAGAAGTTGAAGGCGTGGAAAGCGTAATTTGCGCGCCGTTCACCACTCTTCCTGCTCTGGTTGAAGCTGCAAAGGGCACGAACATCAAAATTGGTGCACAAAATCTTCATTTTGAAGATAATGGTGCCTTTACAGGCGAAATCAGCGGTTTGATGTTGAAGGATCTGGGCGTGGATTATGTCATTATCGGACATTCCGAGCGTCGTCAGTATTTTGCAGAGACCGATGAGATCGTGAACAAGAAAGTACATGCGGCGTTCCGTCATGGTCTTCTTCCGATCGTATGTGTCGGCGAGAAGCTGGAAGAACGCGAAGCAGGCCAAACCAAAGACGTGTGCAAAGTACAGACTGAAGCCGCGTTCGCAGGTATTCCTGCTGATCAAGCCATTCATGTTGTTATTGCTTACGAACCTATCTGGGCTATCGGTACAGGCAAATCCTCAACAGCTGAGGACGCTAACGAAGTAATCGCTTATATCCGCGAACTCGTAAAAGGCCTGTATGGTGAAAGTGTCGCAGCACTGGTGCGTATTCAATACGGCGGCAGTGTGAAGCCTGAAAATGTAACGGAGTATATGGGACAAAGCGACATCGACGGCGCGCTCGTTGGTGGTGCAAGTCTACAACCGGCTTCCTACATCGCACTCGTTGAGGGGGCGAAGTAGATGTCAGCTCCAAGACCCGTAGCTCTGATCATCATGGACGGTTTCGGGCTTCGCAACACCGATGTGGGTAATGCGGTCGCTCAAGCGAACAAACCCAATTACGACCGGTATTTGAAGCAATACCCGAACACAACATTGACCGCTTGCGGCGAAGCTGTTGGCTTGCCGGAAGGTCAAATGGGGAACTCCGAAGTGGGTCACCTGAACATTGGCGCGGGCCGGATTGTGTATCAGGACTTGACTCGCATCACGAAGTCGATTCGTGAAGGAGAATTCTTCGAGAACGATACGTTGGTGGAAGCCGTTCGCGCAGCTAAGAACAACAGCAAGAAATTGCATCTGTATGGACTTGTGTCCGACGGCGGCGTGCACAGTCACATTGAGCATATGTTTGCGATGCTGGATCTTTGCAAGAAGGAAGATTTCCATGACGTATACATCCATGGCTTCATGGATGGACGCGACGTGGCACCGGACAGCGGTAAGCAGTTTGTTAAGGATCTGATCGCGAAGATTGAAGAAGTGGGCGTTGGCCAAATCGCTACACTCTCCGGTCGTTATTATGCGATGGACCGTGACAAGCGTTGGGATCGTGTCGAGAAAGCATACCGTGCTATGGTATACGGCGAAGGACCTCAATACACGGATCCGCTGAAAGCCATCACCGAATCTTACGAGAAATCGGTTTATGATGAATTCGTGGAACCGACCGTGATTGTGAACGGTGAGGGCGAGCCGGTAAGCCTGGTGGAGAGCGGAGATTCCGTTATCTTCCTGAACTACCGTCCTGACCGTGCGATTCAGCTGTCCCAAGTGTTTACGAATAATGATTTTCGCGGTTTTGAACGTGGACCGAAGTTCCCGCAAAACCTGCATTTTGTCTGCCTGACGTTGTTCAGCGAGACGGTGGAAGGCTTCGTAGCCTACAAGCCGAAGAATCTGGACAACACCCTCGGTGAAGTGCTGGTTCAGCACAACAAAAAGCAGCTGCGTATTGCGGAAACCGAGAAGTATCCACACGTGACGTTTTTCTTCAGCGGTGGACGCGATGTGGAGCTTCCAGGCGAAACGCGCGTACTGATCAATTCACCGAAGGTCGCGACGTATGACCTGCAGCCGGAGATGAGCGCTTATGAGGTGGCGGATGCTTGTGTGCGAGAGATCGAAGCGGATAAGCATGATGCGATCATCCTGAACTTTGCGAACCCGGACATGGTAGGTCACTCCGGTATGCTGGAGCCAACAATCAAGGCTGTTGAAACCACAGACGAATGTGTTGGAAAGGTTGTCGAGGCTGTTTTGGCAAAAGGCGGGGTTGTTCTGATCACCGCTGACCACGGAAATGCGGACATGGTATTTGACGAGAATGGGCGTCCATTCACAGCGCATACCACGAACCCGGTTCCGTTCATCGTAACGGATGAGAACGTAACGCTGCGTGAAGGCGGCATTCTTGCCGACATCGCACCAACGATTCTCGATCTGATGGGTCTGCCGAAGCCGGACGAAATGACGGGAACCTCCATGATTGCAGCACGGAAGTAAGTCGTTCATAATGGAACGTAAACATAACATTTAAAGGAGACTATACACATGACTATTATTTCTGACGTATATGCACGCGAAGTCCTTGACTCCCGCGGCAACCCAACCGTAGAGGTTGAAGTATACCTGGAATCCGGTGCGATCGGTCGCGCTATCGTTCCATCCGGTGCTTCCACTGGTATTCACGAAGCCGTTGAGCTTCGCGACGAGGACAAATCCCGTTACCTGGGCAAAGGCGTTCTGAAGGCTGTTGAGAACGTGAATGAAATCATTGCTCCTGAAGTAATTGGCATGGACGCTTTGGACCAACTCGGCATCGATAAATTGATGATCGCTTTGGACGGAACTCCAAACAAAGGCAAATTGGGTGCAAACGCAATTCTGGCTGTATCCATGGCTGTAGCTCGCGCTGCTGCAGACGCTCTGGATCTCCCATTGTATGTTTACCTTGGCGGATTCAACGCGAAACAGCTTCCAGTTCCTATGATGAACATCGTTAACGGTGGTGCTCATGCAGACAACAACGTGGACGTTCAAGAGTTCATGGTATTGCCTGTTGGCGCACCTAGCTTCAAAGAAGCACTTCGCATGGGCGCTGAAATTTTCCACAACCTGAAGTCCGTTCTGAAAGGCAAAGGCCTGAACACGGCGGTTGGTGACGAAGGCGGCTTCGCTCCTAACTTTACTTCTAACGAAGATGCATTGACTTCCATCATCGAAGCGATTGAAAAAGCCGGCTACAAGCCAGGTGAAGACGTATTGCTCGGTATGGACGTAGCTTCCACTGAATTCTTCAAAGATGGCAAATATGTTCTGGAAGGCGAAGGCAAATCCTTCACGCCTGCAGAATTCGTTGACTTGCTCGCTTCTTGGGTAGACAAATATCCAATCGTTACGATCGAAGACGGATGTTCCGAGGACGATTGGGAAGGTTGGAAGCTGCTTACCGAGAAATTGGGCAACAAAATTCAACTCGTGGGTGACGATCTGTTTGTTACCAACACCGAGCGTTTGGAAAAAGGGATCAACGAAGGTATCGGTAACTCCATCCTGATCAAAGTTAACCAAATCGGTACATTGACTGAAACATTCGATGCGATCGAAATGGCAAAACGCGCAGGATACACGGCTGTTATCTCCCACCGTTCCGGTGAGTCCGAAGACAGCACCATCGCTGATATCGCGGTGGCAACCAACGCAGGTCAGATCAAAACGGGTGCTCCTTCCCGTACCGACCGTGTGGCAAAATACAACCAATTGCTTCGCATCGAAGATCAATTGGGCGAACTTGCTCAATACAACGGCTTGAAGTCGTTCTACAACTTGAAGCAAAAATAATTGAAATAGAAGAAAGCCCAGCTCCTGCTTTTTGGGAGCTGGGCTTTTTTGCGTGTCATTGGGCGATGTCGAAGAGTCAAGGAAGGCTGCACCTTGGATGGGGGCTGTGGGGCGGTGCGAATATCGGCTCCGGTCGCTGTTAAAATCGGGAAGCTGGATGGATTAGGGTGAGGAAACTTCCCGATTTTAAAGGCGAACGCGTTGCTCCTCCACCGATATACGCACCTGAGTAGGGGAGAGATGTGCAGCCTTTTGCAGCCCATCGCTGGGGAGTGCAAAGAAAGCCCAGCTCGGCTTGGTCGCATGAGCTGGGCTTTTGGGTGGAGGAGGGGGAGAAAGGGGAAGGGCGGCGCACTCTGTTATCGTGCGGTGGGGCGGTGCGAATATCGGTTCCGGTCGCTGTTAAAATCGGGAAGCTGGATGGATTAGGGTAAGGAGGCTTCCCGATTTTAAAGGCGAACGCGTTGCTCCTCCACCGATATGCGCACCTGAGCAGGGGTAGGTGTGCAGCCTTTTGCAGCCATCGCAGGGGAGCAAAGAGCCCAGTGCAGCTTGGTCGCATGAGCTGGGCTTTTGGGGTGTGGGTGGGGAAGGCTAGGCAAGGCAAGGGAGGCACCTTGGACGAGGGCTGTGAGGCGGTGCGTATATCTCTTCAAAAGCATTCAATTGATGAACTTGTGGAATGGATATCTTCTCTTCCCATGGAGTCAGAGGTTCCGACGAACTTTAGCTATTCGAACTCTGGCTACATTCTGCTGGGCAAAATCATCGAAACCGTCAGCGGCTCCACGTACGCCGATTTTCTGGAACGGGAAACATTCGGCCCTGCGGGCAAGAAGGATTCCGCCCTTGAATCCAGCTCGATCTTATCTAACCGAGCGAGCGCTTATGAGATGACGGCGGAGGGAGAACTGCGGAACGCTCGTACCTCGACATGTCCAACGCTTATTCGGCCGGGGGCATTGTCTCTACCGCTAGAGATCTGCATATGCTTAACTGTGCACTGGATGAGGGGAAGCTGTTGTCCGGCGATATGACGGTCAAGCTATTCTCTTGGGACGGGCAGTAGCCTTACCGTTATGGCTGGAATAGAGCAAGCATCGGGGCCAACCGGACCATGGCCTTCCATCATGGCGGGATTAACGGTTACACGGCTTCCTATCTAAAGCTGCTGGATCAAGAAATCGCGGTAATCGTGTTAAGCAATGTGTCGACCATGCTGACCTCAACGTTAGCGGGCGTGATCGTGAACGCACTTGGCGAAGATTCCCTATTGTAATAGATGATGTAATACATGAAGACCAAACTCTCCTGGGAGAGCTTGGTCTTTGTTTATGTACACAGCAAAAAAAGCCGGTAGAAGACTGCGGTCCTCTTCCGGCTTATGATGGATATTTCGAAGGCCTAATGCAGCCCAGGTCTATAGGGGCCAGAACAGCATTAAACCAGGGTATTCAAGGATTCCGGCGTGAATGGCTCAAGCTCGTCGAAACGTCCGTCGCGTACCTTGGCAGCCCATTGCGGATCAGCCAGGAGAGCACGACCTACGGCAACGAGGTCATATTCATGTTTCTCAAGGCGGTTCAAGAGCTCATCGATGTCCTTGTGACCAGCACCCTTGCCTTGGGTAAAGAGGCTGGTAAACACTTCATCGAGGCCAACAGAGCCGACGGTGATGACCGTTTTTCCTGTCAGTTTCTTAGCCCAACCGGCAAAGTTCAGCTCAGAGCCTTCGAATTCAGGCTCCCAGAAGCGGCGTGTCGAGCAGTGGAATATATCGACACCTGCGTCCGACAGCGCGGTTAACAACTGACCCAGTTTTTCAGGCGTATCTGCGAGCTTAGCTTCGTATTGGGTTGTCTTCCACTGGGATAGACGGATGGCAACAGGGAAGTCCGGACCTACCGCTTGACGTACGGCTTTCACCACTTCGATCGCAAAGCGGGCACGCTTCAGCATGTCTCCTCCATACTCATCGGTACGCTGGTTCGTTCTTTCCCAGAGGAATTGATCGATCAGGTATCCGTGGGCACCATGGATTTCTACTCCGTCAAAGCCAATGCGTTTAGCATTCGCAGCAGCATCCGCATAAGCTTGAATGACTTGTTTGATTTCATCTATGGTCATCGGCTTAGTGACGAGGTTGCCTTCCAGGTCAAGTCCGGATGGTCCGATCGGAAGTGCCTCCGGGTTTGGCTCGGCGCCCACCGGACGGGTCATGCCGATGTGCCAAATCTGCGGTATGATCTTGCCGCCAGCCTCATGAACCTGACGTACGACCTCGGCCCAGCCGTTCAATGCGGCTTCACCGTGGAAATTAGGTATATTGGGGTTATCGGTAGCTGCCGGGTGGTCTATCAGCGTTCCTTCGGTAATGATCAATCCGACGCCATTCTCTGCACGCTGACGATAGTAAGCCGCCACATTCGGGCCCGGTACGCCATTCGGGGAGAAGCCGCGGGTCATGGGTGCCATCACCACGCGGGATGAAAGAGTCAGGTTTCCGATTGTATAAGGCTCGAAAAGAGCCTCGGTGGATCGGGTGTTTTGATTTTGGTTGCTCATGTATGGAATCCTCCAATATCTCTAATATGTTTTTCTGCATTTTCATAAAAATAGATATATATAATGAAAAGAAAGAGCTTGTAGGCTTCCTTTATGGTGATAATGCTCGTTTAAGCCTATAGCTCTTTCTTGAGTTGTTCGATAAAACGCGCGATACCCTCCTCATTACGTCTGTAATATGTCCACTGGCCCGAGCGCCTGGATTCCAGCAGACCTGCCTTTTGCAATTTGACCAGGTAGCCAGAAACGACCGACTGTGCAAGCCCTGTTTTCTCTGAAATGGAGCCGACGCAGACACCGCCCTGAAAATCGCATGTAGAAGGCATGTGCTTCTGCGGATCAAAATGTTCCTCCGGATGCTTCAGCCACTCCAGAAGTTTAAACCGGGTCTCGTTTGATAGTGCTTTGATGGTTTGTATGGTATCCATATGCTCATTATATCTATTTTTATAGAAATGTAAATATAAACTTTGGGAAAATAACTAAAAGAAAAAAAGACTATTCCCAGGCCAGCCCAGGGGTTGACATGGAATAGCTTTTATTCAGGTTGGGGTTGAGCCCAAGAAAAATGATTGAATTTAGCCATGGATACACGGTGAGGCTGAACCGTCAGCGATGTTTACAGGCCAATGTTGTGATTGCCAAGGCTTGTTTTTTGCATCATCTTGGCTGCGGGATGCTCCGTGTTGGTAGAGCCCCGGAACGAGACCTGTCACTACAAGGTCATCCATACCGCAGATGTGTTTCACGTTAGTTTTTCCGGCAGCATCAACTGTCAGGCCTCCGTATACCGCACAAAAGACAGGGTGATATCCTGCGGATGATCCCCAAAACCCGAACCGTACAGATTCAGGCCGTTCGGGTATTCGGCGTCTTCCTTCACCTCAAAGCGGACGCGAATCGGCCGGTTGAAGGCGAGTCCCAGCGAATCTATGGTGGTCGCGCCTACCGCTTGACCGTCGACTTGGCTGCCTGTTGCGGTTACGCGCCATTCCGTCAGCATGCCGTATTCACTGCCGCTTCTCCATTTATCCGGCGTGAGTTTCCCTTTGCGATCACCAAAATCGCCAGGGCTTCTCCAGGTGCCTACAGGGAGATCGTTAATGCTGACGGTTATATCGGATGGCCAATCCTGCTGGAAGGAAGGCGCTTCGGAGCTGAGCTCCGCACGGATGCGCAGTTCATCGAGAGCGGCTCCGGGCGGCATGGGATTGGCAAAATAATATTCGATATATCCGGATCCCGAGAACCAGAGCAGCGCGGCCTCTGTTCGTTCCGGCATGTAAAAGGCGCGCGGATCGTCAGGCGATCCGATCAGAGAGCCATCCCGAGCCGCCATGCCGCAGGTAGGCTCGATCGAGCAGTGGGAGAACATGCCGATCGGCATGTGGATCTCTTCCGTGCGCTGCAGCCCCTCGCCCGGCTTTGCGGGCAGTTCGAGAAAAATGGAGCGGCAGGTAACGGCGCAGATTTTTTCCCGGTTGGCACCTTGCGAAGAGACGATCAGGTCCGCCTGCTCCAGCATCTGGACATTAATGGATACCGTAGGCTGCGCAATCCCAAGCGCTTCGGCCAATTGACCGACACTCATCGGTTTATCGCCAAGCGCTTCAAGAATGCGCACACGGACATCACTGGATAAGGCTTTGGCTACTTCCACGATCCGGGATGCCGGATAACGGTTGGTTTCCAGCTTCGATTCGTTCATAATCCCCTTCCTTTACTGAAGAGATATAGTGACTCCAAGTGTACACTAAATTCGATATATTGTAAAAATATAATGTACATTGCAATTATTATATACAGGTGCTAGAATAGGGGCAAATTTAGAAAAAGGAAAGGTTGTGTTCGCTTCATGAAGTCTCCTGTAGCAACGCCCATCCGTACGGAAATTCCACGCCCGGAGTACCCGAGGCCCGATTATGAGCGGAGAGATTGGTTAAATCTGAACGGTCAGTGGTCGTTCCAGCTGGAAACAGAAGGATCCGATGATACTCAGCAGCATGCTGGCGAGGATGAATACATTTCCTTGCAAGCGGGCGATGCACGGTGTTTTGATTCCGAGATTACGGTGCCGTTCTCCTGGGTAAGCCCATTGTCCGGTGTTGAGCGTGATGTAAAGGGTGTCGGCTGGTACCGACGTTCCGTGAAGTGGGGGCCGGCCGAGAAGCAGTCTCGAATCTTCCTGCGGTTCGGCGCCGTGGATTATCTGTGCGATGTATGGGTTAACGGCAAGCATGTCGGCTCGCATCAAGGCGGGTACGGAACATTTGAGTTTGATGTGACTACGGTTTGGAATGCGGAACAAGACAATATTCTCGTGGTCCGTGCAGAGGACTATGATCATAACTATCAGGCCCGCGGGAAGCAGGGATATGGGGAGATCCGGGGAATATGGCAGCCGGTTTGGCTGGAGGCCCGGCCGCAAACCTACATGGAGCAAGCAACCTTCATAACTTCCCTCGATGGTCAGGTCGAACTGAAATCCAGGATTCAGGCGCATGAAGCAGGCACGGCGACACTTCATCTTTCTTTTGAAGAAGGTTCCATTACTCATCAGGTGGAGTGGGAGCTGGCAGAAGGGGTTAATGAGTGCACTACCGTGTTCCAGGTTAACGATCCGCAGCTGTGGAGTCCTGAAACGCCGCACCTGTATGAAGGGCAGCTGACTCTGTCGGGTTCCGCCGGTGATGATGTCGTGCATACTTACTTTGGGATACGCGAGATCGGGACGGCGAAGTTCGACGGTCGGGAGTACCGCTGGATCACATTGAACGGGAAGCCGGTATATTTAAACGGAACGCTGGACCAGTCCTATCATCAGACCGGGTTCTTCACCTACCCGACGGATACGGAGATGCAGGACGAGATCTATCTCATGAAGCGGCTTGGACTGAACTTCGTGCGGATTCATATTAAGCCGGAGGAGCCCCGCAAGCTGTATTGGGCGGATAAACTCGGCATTCTGGTGATGGAGGATATGCCGTGTTTTTGGGGCAACCCGGATGAGACAGCACGCTCAGCCTACGAGAGCGAGGCGCTTGAAATTATAGAGCGGGACCGGAATCATCCGTCTATTTTTTCCTGGGTGATGTTTAACGAAACTTGGGGGCTGCGCACGGACAGCGAATCCGCCGGCCTGACCGGGGGAGAAGGACAGCATCGATATTATCTCCCGGAGACGCAGGAATGGGTGCGGGAGAAGTACAGATGGGCCAAGGAGCTAGATCCGACCCGGATCGTTGAAGACAATTCGCCTTGCGCTTATGATCATGTGGAAACGGATATTAACACCTGGCATTTTTACATCAACGGGTATGAACCGCTGCGGAATCATATCGAGGAGATTGTTCAGAAGACGCATCCGGGTTCCGAGCATAACTATATCGGCGGCAATCAGCAGGGTGACGCTCCGCTCATGAACAGCGAATGTGGTAATGTGTGGGGAATTGACGGAGGAGCCGGGGACAGTGATCTGGCATGGCATTACCGTTACATGATCAACGAATTCCGGCGCCATGATAAACTGTGCGGCTTTGTATTTACGGAATTCCGTGATGTCACGAACGAGTTCAACGGCTATTATCGTCTTGATGGTACGGATAAAAAATTCGGATACGAGGACTTTGTGCCAGGTATGACGATAGCCGACCTGCACACGCCGGATTTCGTTGTGATTGACGCACCGCCTTGTCAGACGCTGGAGCAAGGAGACGCAGTATCCATACCGCTGCAGCGTTCCAGTTATTCCGATCAATATCATGGACAGAAGCTTATCCTTGCCTGGGAATTATCCTATGACCAGTTGGGTACGAAGGTCGTGGCTGATCAAGGATCCCTGGAGGTCGCATGGGACGGTTACGGTGTGGCGCCGCTGACCGAACTGCAGCTTCGCATGCCGGAGACCGATGCGGTTGCGATACTCGGCGTTCGTCTCCTGAATGGTGCGAACGGAGTCGTGACGCGCAACTTCACGACGTTTGACGTGCGCGGCGGAGAGGAGCAGTGCAATGGTGGAGCGGAAGCCAGAACGGTACGCATTCCGGTCAACACATTCCGTGAGCAAAGCTTCACCTATATGTGGGAGGCGCTTCAAGGAGCCAAAGTGAACGGCGGCGGAGAGGGACGATTCGTCTATGACGTGCAGCTGCCGGACCGTGAGGAACAGCCGCTGATCCGCGATATCGAGATTTTCTTTGAGGCTGGCGCCAAGCGATTGCTGGCACGAAATATCGAGGGTGCGCGGCATCGCAGCCACGGCATCGACTTCATGCACGGGGCATCGGCGGACGTAGAGTATAACCCGAGCACTTACTATATGACGGATGAAGAGCTGCATGAATCGCGTGTATCTGTTTGGGTAGACGATGTCAAAATCGGCGAGGCTGTGCTCGCGGATGATCCTGCCGATTGCCGAGGCGTTCTGTCGTGGCACTATCAGCCGGTTCATAACCTCTTGGAAGAGGCCGGTTCGTACGGCTACCTGTGCCAGGCGCAGGTGCCGGGAAGACTTTCGGCGAAGCTTGACCGCAAGCGCAGCTTCCGACTGGAGCTGCGAGCCGAAGAAGGCGGCATCAGTCTGTATGGACGGAATGCAGGCCGCTATCCGATCGATTTGTTGGTGCGGTGTCGGTGAGAGTGGTAGTTGAAGGATGAAGGATGTCACTCAGTTTTCAGGCACTTAATTGGATTATGTCAGAGATTGCGATAATTAATTCGTGTGAAGTATAAATAGAAAATAGGCAACCTGCCAGTAGTGGAACTACTTGCTGGGTTGCCCATTTTTTATGGAGTTCTATGTCCTAAGAATGGTTTGGGTGATTGGTATATACTGCCTTATATAGTCTTTTTTCATTACTCTTTTATCGTATTTTATGCTTGTTTGCGTATTAGATCGTCTTCGTTATGTTATAATTTTCTAGTACAATATACGGCTTATAAAGGCGGTCGGCTAATCTCCCAGAAGGGAGGTGATGCCCATGGAGGTCAAAGATGCACTTTCCTTTCCTTAATGTTCATGTTCGGCATGTTCATTCTGGCATTGCTCACCTACATGAAAAAGAAATAGACCGCCCTGCCTAAGGTAACGGTCTATTTTTCGACCTATCTTTCGTGGCCGACTGCTCTTTATGCAGTTTTTGTACTCTGGAGTCGTGTTCGCAGCACGACTCCTTACTTATTCTTACCTCAGTATAGCTCATTTTATAACGCTTTTATAGGTTTTATTTGTTTATTTTGATTTATACAATTTCCATGATGAGGGAGTTAATCCTCTTCCAAAGCGCAGTGAATTGTGACCCTTAGATCCATATGAGTAAAAAGTCGCTATAAAAAAAGCCAGTGCCATCCACATGTTGGATAACGCTGGCTTAATCTATATACCTTCCTTCACCCTCACCGCTTCTTCCAGAACAGCTGCAGCGCCACCTTTGCGCACCACAGGGAGAACAGCAGGAACAGCAGCGCCCAGACGAAGGCCGGGAGCACGGTCAAGTTAGCCAGGTTGGAGGCGTCGCCTGCTTGATTGGGCTGGGTCAGCGCCATGGTCAAGAGGGTGAGCGGACCGACCACGGATTCTTCGAGTACGAGAAAGGCGAGCAGCAGGTAATAGAAATTGCGGATCTTCTCGCCGAGAAAATAAAAGATCAGATTCACGATCATAAAAATAATCAGCCACCATAATCCGTAGCCGGTGCGAACGAAGAAAATAATCATGATGAGGGCAAGCACGGTAATGGTGATCAGGCCGGCGGCCTGTTTTTTCTTGGCGTAGCCGTAGAACATCAGAATGGCGAACAGGGATGCGGACATATAGCCTGCAAGCGAGACGACAATCGGGCTCCACCCGCCTGAAGCCAGCATGGAATAGGTTACACCGCTGTGATCGGGGTTCAGCTCAATGCTAAGTACCCGCCCTGACATAATAAGGGTCATCACGGCATGCCCCAGCTCGTGGATCATCGTATCCAGGATACGGAACCAGGAGGAGAAGGGGATCAGCCTCGTTAGAAAAGCTGCGCCCACTAGAAACAAGAGTGCTTTTAGCCATTTATTCATTCGAAGGTCCTTTCAGCGTAAAGTCATTCGCTAGACTATCATTCCGTCCATTATAATACAGATGAGAAACATGTGAAAATCGGGTAGACCCTTTCGGTTAAATGGTATAATTGAAGTTGTGACGGAGGTTCATGTTTGATGAAAAATGATAAGCCTAACAACGACAATCACATAAATTCAATAAGACATACTACGCACGTGAACGACCAGGGGATTCGTTTTGCCGAATTCGAGCTGGCCGGTGATGAGCAGGATGTTTCGCTGCCGGACAAGCGCCCGGATACGCTGAATCAGGTGCAGGAAACAGTTGACCCTGCTGTCCCAACGAAGAAGCCCTTGATTGTCGAGCCGCAGCAGTCGCTCGATATGAACTGGGGCGAGGATTTCCGCTACGTGACCAAGGAGCAGCAATTCGTGCAGAAGGCAAGGGAGCTCGCATGGCATGTGGAGGGGGAGACCCCTTTTGTTACCTTCAAAAGCTATTGGCCGACCTACGACCAAATGACTAGCGACCAGTTCACATGGTATTTCTACTGGCGGGAGGAAGTCAGGTCCGGGCGGTACCCGGATACGGACTTATCCTATTTATTTGTGTATTTTTATGAGCTGATCCATGGCGTAGGCTGGAGTGATCCCCTCCAAGGGTACGAATGGATGGAGCAGACGTGGACCGCATACCGCAAGCGCTATGCCAAGCTGGATACGTACATGCGGGAGTGGTTATATGATTTTATGATCGTGCATGGCCTTGATATGCCGATCGGGGAGACGTACCAGCGCTTTCCACGCGTTTTATCCGCTGAGCTGAAAGAGACGGAATGGAAGCGCCGGTTCTCCCTCCAGCCGGTGGAGCTGACATGGGATCTGCTGCTGGAACTGCTGGATTATGACGTGGAGAAGAGCCGTTTTTACCAGGAGAGTGGCCGCAAGGACTTGGAACGGTACGCCCCGAAGGTGATTGCGCTCGTGGACAGCTATTTGGCAAAAATGAAGGGTCAGCGCTTCATCGACCGCTTTCAGCCACGGCCCCGGCAGGTAAAGCGCCATTTATTCCGCAGCGCGGTGTACGATCACGGGTTATACGGGCGCACCGTCGTGCTGACGGTGGTGTCGTTAAGCGAGTACGCTCCTTTGCGTTCCTATATAACCGGGCTTGTCCGCTTGACCGAGAATAAGCTGCGAGAGCTGAGAGGCTTCAAGGGAAGGTTGCGCGGCGCGGATGTGGTTGAGCCCGAAGTGGAAGAGATCATCACCCGTTACTTGAACAAAGAGATTCAGGAGCAGATGGAGGCCGAGCGCAAGCAGAGCCTGCCTGAGGTTCAGATCGACACAGGGAAGCTGCGCCGGCTACAGCGGGAGTCGGACCAGGTCCGCGACATGCTGCTTACGGAGGAAGCCGGGCAGCAGCAGGCTGAAGTGTTTCAGCGCGAGCTGACGCCAGCGCCAAGAGTACCTTTGGACGACGCAGGCTCTATTACAAAAGATAGCGCTAAGACCGAAACGCCTTCCAGGAGCCGATCCGCCACCAGATCCGCGCCTAAGAAACCGGACGTGTTCCAGGCCGTGATGGATTTTGATGCAGATCCTTATGAGCTCGATTCCATCGAGATGCGGGAACAATCGGATGATGCAGATGACATCGCTAGTTCCGTAAATACGCTAGAAGCGAAGCAACCAGAAGCAGAGTCCCAATTAGGAGCAGCTGAAGGCTGCTATATGGAGTCGTCAGGGAGCGCTGATGATAGCTTGATGCAATCCATGGGTTCACGAGAAGAGCATTCTTCTGAAGTTGGAGTTATCCATGGTATGGACCCGCACCCCGTAGAGAATGACGTGCACACCGGAATGCCTACAGGGATGCTTGCAGTAGTAGAGCAGTCGTGGCAATGGGAGGTCGAGGATGAGGAATGGCAGGAGCTCGCAGAGCGTCTGAGTTTCTTCCATTTGGAAGCTTTGTCCGTTCTGAAGGATGGTCCGAACCGCCCGGGGCTGCAGCGGATTGCGGAGAAAGCCGGCTCCATGCCGGCGCTATTGCTCGATGAGATCAATGATGCCGCAATGGATACCATCGGGGACCTTCTGATTGATGGGGAGACCATTGCGGATGATTATATAGAGATGCTGGAAACGTTGAAGTCCGTGTAAACGAACGGATTGAAACGCATTGGAATCGTTATGTTTGTAAGCTGCTTGAAAGAGGTGGAACCATGACTGAATTAAAAATCCCCAAACGGCTCACAACGGCCCTTGTAAACTCTTTAACCGCAGGCGTTGTGCCCCGGGTGGGGCTGGAGTTTATTGCCGTTGGACGGAAGCCGGAGGTGGAGTCTATCCTGCTCGATATGGATAATATCGCCGAGGGCGGGGCTGCCTTCCGCCTGATTACGGGCCGCTACGGTAGCGGCAAAAGCTTCCTGCTGCAGATTATCCGCAACTACGCGATGGATCGAGATTTTGTAGTGGCGGATGCGGACCTGTCGCCGGAGCGGCGGCTGGTGGGTACGAAGGGGCAGGGGCTTGCCACGTACCGGGAGCTGATGACCCATCTGTCCACGAGAACCAGGCCGGACGGCGGTGCGCTGGAAGCCATTTTGCAGAAATGGATCACCGCGATCCAGCAGGATATCATGCAGGAAACGGGCATGCGCCCGGATGACCCTGCCCTGAACGAAAGCGTGGAGCTGCAGATTTATGCGGTGACTAACGGCATGCAGAACCTGGTGCATGGGTTTGATTTTGCGAAGGTGCTGGCTGCTTACTGGAACGGCTATAAACTGGGCGACGATGACCGCAAGGGGGCAGCGCTGCGCTGGCTCCGCGGAGAAGTGCCAACGAAGACAGAAGCGCGCAAGGACCTCGGCGTGGGGATCATTATCGATGACGACAATTGGTATGACTACATGAAGCTGTGGTCCGAATTTACGGCGGCCATCGGTTACAAGGGACTGCTGTTGTTTATTGATGAAGGGGTTAACCTCTACAAAATTACCAATAGTGTATCCCGCCAGAGCAACTACGAGAAGCTGCTGACCATGTTCAACGACACCATGCAGGGCAAGGCGGAGCATTTGGGCATCTATATGGGCGGAACGCCGCAGTTTGTCGAGGATGAGCGCCGGGGGCTGTTCAGTTATGATGCGCTGCGCTCCCGCCTGATCGACGGGCGCTACGGCAGCGGTTCACTGAAAACCTACACCTCGCCCATCCTGAAGCTGGACATGCTGTCGTACGAGGAAATTCTCATTCTGCTGCAAAAGCTGCGGGACATTCACGCCCTGCACTTCAAGTATGAGCCGCAGTTGACGGATGAGCAGCTGATCGCCTTCATGCAGATAGCCGTGAACCGGCTGGGGGCTGAGGAGCTGCTTACCACCCGCGAGGTGGTGCGGGACTTTATGGATCTGCTGCATACACTGCATCAGCATCCGGAGGCCGTCTTCGAGGAGCTCCTGGGAGAACGCGCCGCGGCGCAGCCGCAAGGCAAGAGGAATAATGAAGCGGCTTCGGACGATTTGGACGATCTGCTGGCGGAGTTCGAATTATGAGTGCGAACCCTTTTACCAGACTGGCTCCGTTCATTCAGGAGTTTATTTATAAAAAAAGATGGGACACGCTCCGCGAGGCGCAGGTGGAAGCCTGCCGCGTCCTGTTCGATACGCCGAACCATCTGCTGATTGCTTCCGGTACCGCATCGGGCAAGACCGAGGCCGCGTTCTTCCCGGCGCTGACGGAGCTGTACAATGAGCCTTCCAGCTCGGTAGGAATTCTGTATATCGGGCCGCTGAAGGCCCTGATTAACGACCAGTTTGAACGCATCACCGATTTGTTGAAGGAAGGTCAGGTGCCGGTGTGGCATTGGCATGGCGATGTGTCCCAAGCTGAGAAAACCAAGCTGATGCAGAAGCCTTGCGGCGTGCTGCAGATTACGCCGGAATCGCTTGAGGGACTGCTTATGAACCGGCCGAATGCCATTCCGGCGTTGTTCCAGGATTTGCGGTACGTCATCATTGATGAGGTGCACGCCTTCATGGGTGCCGATCGGGGCATTCAGGTGCTGAGCCAGCTGACCCGTATCGAGCGGATGGCTTCCTGCTCGCCTCGCCGCATCGGGCTGTCGGCAACGCTCAGTGATTATGAGACCGCAGCCGCCTGGCTGGGCGCAGGCACGAAGAATGCGGTCGAGGTCGTTTCGCCGCAAGGAGGACGCAAGCTGCGGCTGTCTGTCGAGCATTTCTCATTCCCGGATGCGCGGGATGAGAAGCAGGCGGAGCAGCTCGCGCTTGCACGTAAAGCCTATTACGACTTCGTGTACGACAACACCCACCTGAAAAAAGCGCTGGTCTTCACGAACAGCCGCTCGGATGCCGAGCTAACTACGCTTGAGCTGCGGCGGATTGCGGCCAAGCGCGAGCAGCGGGATGTCTTCCATGTGCACCATGGAAGCATCTCGGCCATGCTGCGCGAGGAAGCCGAGGCCGCGCTCCGCGAAGGCCCGGGGCCTGCGGTTGCCGCGGCCACCCTGACGCTCGAGCTCGGCATCGATCTCGGCGAGCTGGAGCGGGTCATCCAGCTGGGCGCGCCGTACAGCTGCTCCAGCTTCGTTCAGCGGCTCGGCCGCTCCGGACGGCGCGGGGATCAGGCCTCCGAGATGATGTTCCTCTGTCCGGAGGATGAGGACGAAGAAGCTCAGCTGCCGGCACGCATGCCATGGATGCTGCTTCGGGCCATTGCTGTCATTGAGCTATATATTCGCGAGAAGTGGGTCGAACCGCTGGCCCTGCGGAAGAAACCGGTGGGCGTACTCTACCATCAGACGATGAGCACGCTTAAGAGCATGGGCGAGGCCGAGCCGCCAGATCTGGCGCGAGCGGTGCTGACGCTCCCGGCCTTCCGCGGCATCGAGCTGGAGGAATACAAGGAGTTCTTGCAGTATTTGATCCAGACGGACCACATCCAGCGTACGGAAGAAGGCAGCCTGATCATCGGCCTTGGCGGAGAGAAAATCGTCAACAACTACCGCTTCTATGCGGTGTTTAAAGACGATGAAGAGCATGTCGTCTATAACGGGTCGGAAGAAATCGGATCGATTACGACCGTACCCCCGCCCGGCTACTGCTTCTCGCTGGCAGGCATGCTGTGGAAGGTGGAGGAAGTCGACACGAAGCATAAGGCACTGTACGTGAAGTCGGCCAAGGGCAAGGTTGATACCTTGTGGCTTGGCGCAGGCGGCGATGTGCATACCCGTGTGGTGCAGAAGATGCGGGAGGTGCTGGAGGACAGCACCATCTATCCGTACCTGGCACCGGGTGCGGTAAACCGCCTGGAGCGGGCTCGCCGGCTTGCCCGGGAGAGCGGACTGCTGAAGCAGGTGGTCATTCCGGCGGGAGGCGATTCCCTGTTCATTCTGCCTTGGGCAGGGAGCAAGCAGTTCCGGACGCTGGAGCGATTGCTGAAGCATAATCTGTCGGAGCGGCTGGCCCTTCGCTCCATCGTGCCGATGGAGCCGTATTACATGGTTGTCGCGGGCAAGGTGGATAACGAGACGCTGATGGAGGAAATCCGCAAGGAGCTGACGGATTGCGAGGATGCCGGAGCGCTTCTCGATCCGGATGAGGCGCCGTATCTCGGCAAATATGACGAGTTTGTTCCGCCGAAGCTTGTCCGCACCGCTTTTGCCGCCGACGGACTGGATCTGGAGGGACTGGCTGAGGTACTGGGGATGGCACATGGAGCAGCGGGAAGGGGAGCTATGGATGTGTGACAAGGAGGAAGTACTTCCCGGTGGCAATGTTAACGAAGTCGTACGTATCGGAAATAACGTTCACCGTACTACAAATTGGAGTTCTTTCGTCCATGATTTGCTTCGACATTTGGATAAGCAGGGCTTTGATGGCGCTCCCAAGTTTATAGGTATTGATCATAGCGGTCGCGAGATCTTGTCCTTTATTCCTGGAGAGGTACCGGGAAACCAATATCCTGATTTTAAACCCTATATATGGTCGGACCATGCCCTTATCCAGAGTGCAGCGTTGTTACGGCGTTATCATGACGCCGTACAAGGCTTTGCAACTACTTCAATCCAAACGGAGTCTGAACATAACCCTCAGGCTTCGGGGGAATGGGACGATGAAGTGATCTGTCACAATGATGCCGCTTTGTACAATATCGTGTTTAGAGACGAGGTTCCGGTAGCGCTGATCGATTTTGATCTGGCTGCACAAGGCCCACGAATCTGGGACATGGTTTATATGCTGTACACTTCAGTCCCGCTAGCAAGCTTTGCAATAAATTACACTACAGGGACATCGATACCTTATCGATCGGAATTACATGCTGCGGATCGTACTCACAGAATATCGCTGTTCTTTAAGTCTTATGGTATAGCTCCGCCTCCCAACATGAAAGAGTGGATTATAAGACGCATTAAGGCATTATGCGATACACTTACAACCGGTGCGGCACAAGGCAACAAGGCTTACCAGAAAATGATCGATGAAGGGCATGTGGCTCATTACGAAAAAGAGATTCAATTCCTGCAGGCACACTTTGAAGAGTGGTACCGATGAAGGGTACCGCTTTGAAGAGTGCCTGTTTTTTTCATATCCTATCTCCCCAAGGGTTGTTAAGTATAATCGAAAAAAATATTTGTAACGCCTTGAAAAAAAGCATTGAATTGTAAGCGCTTGTATGGTAACTTATGTACATAAAAACGTTTTTATTGCAAAGGAAGAATAGTTATATGGGTAAGGTAACGATTAAGGATGTGGCAAGAGAAGCCGGAGTCTCTATTTCAACGGTTTCAAATGCTTTGAATGATGTAGATGTATTGAACCCGGAGACCAAATCACATGTGCTGAAGGTGGCGGAGCGACTAAACTATGTACCGAACCTGAACGGGAAGCTGTTGAAGTCGGGGAAGACCAATATGCTGGGCTTCTTTACAACAAGCGTGTCAGGGCCTTACTTCTACACACTGGTTGAGTCGATGTCACGTGAATGTGACCGTCTGGGTTATGGATTGAACGTGTTTGTTACCAAGGATAAGCAGGTCATTATGAGCAATATAATGGGCGGCCGAGTGGATGGCGTCATTATCTTTGAAGAGCTGAAGATCGACGATAAAGACATCGCCGCCATGGAGAAAGACAAGATTAAGGCTGTATTCCTGGACCGTGAGGTTCAGAACGAGACGATGGGCAGCATCATATTCGACTCTTACGTAGCCGGTTATGAGGCAACCAAATACCTGATCAGCCTGGGTCATAAGAAAATTGCGTATATATCCGGCGTGGATACGATGTTTGACAGCGTTCAGCGGAAAGAGGGATATTTGGCTGCACTGCGAGAGTGCCAGTTCCCGATCGATGGCGACTACATACTGCAAGGTTATTTTGAGGAGGAAGGCTCCTATTCTGCTGTAAAGTCGCTTCTTCATCTCCATCCCGGCAAAGTGCCGGATGCTTTCCTTGCCGGTAACGACGTGAGTGCCATTGGCTGCATCAAGGCGCTGAAGTCCCTTGGTTACGAGGTTCCGCAGGATATCAGCGTTGTGGGCTTTGATGATATCGATATCGCGCAGTATTTTACCCCGCCTCTCTCGACCGTACGCAATCAGATTGCCAGACAAGGCATTCTGGTCGTGGATCATCTGGTTCGCATGATTCAGAAGAAAGAGAAGGGCAAGATTCAGAAACTGCCGGGGGAACTGGTCGTTCGCGGTTCCAGTCACGTGAAGATGAATCGGAACGAATCGGTTTAAGTGAAGAAACGGAATTTTTTGTATCTGTTTTTTTAAAATGATCATCATGTCATGGTGATTTTTTCGCCAAAAATAAAAACGTTTTTATTAGCGCTGATTTATCTTATCGATTTTATGATCAAAGGAGGCTAAGCAGGTGAGCAAAACAGCTGCAGTTCAGTCAACTGGCACGGGTACGGTTCAGCCAACCGGGAAGAAGCCGATGGGGCAGAGGATCAAGGAATTCTTCATTGATTTCAGGCGGCAATGGGAGCTTCAGTCGATGATTATTCCCGGCGTTATTTTTATGTTTATTTTTTGCTACATTCCGATTTACGGTTTGACAATTGCTTTTAAAAATTACACCGTGATCGATACGCTGGATTCTGCTCCATGGGTTGGCTTCGATAATTTCAAAATTATTTTATCGGATAAGTATTTTTGGGACTCCGTGGTCAATACGCTGGGCATCAGCTTCCTGAAGCTGGCGATCGGTTTTGTCATTCCGATTATTCTGGCCATTATGATTTACGAGGTGGGCATGGGGCGATTCAAGAAATTCGTCCAAACGATCTCCTATCTGCCTCACTTCTTGTCCTGGATCGTATTGGGCGGCATGCTCATTACCTGGTTCTCGACATCCGGACTATTCAACGAAATTTTGCTGAGTCTCGGGTTAATCTCGCAGCCGCAAAATATTCTGCTCGACCCGAGTAAGTATTGGTGGATCGCAACGTTATCGGATATATGGAAGGAAGCCGGGTGGGGAACGATTCTGTACTTGGCGATCATGGCCAAGATTGATCCTACCTATTACGAGGCTGCCAAGATTGATGGGGCCAGTCGGCTAAGACAAATCTGGAACATCACCCTGCCGAACATGAAGATGATCATCAGCTTGAATTTAATCCTTACTGTAAGCGGTTTATTGGGATCGAATCTGGATCAAACCCTGGTACTCATGAATTCGCAGAACCGGGAAAAGGCCGAAGTCATTAACTCGTACGTATACCGGATGGGTATGACACAAGGCGATTTCTCTTATGCCACCGCCGTTGGTTTGGGTGTATCCATCATATCTGTCATTCTGCTCGTTACGGCTAATAAGGTGACCAGTAAATTGAATGATAATCAATCCGTTCTATAGGTCATGCAGAAGGAGGTAATACGGTGAATTTGAAAGCAGCAAAAGGGGATCTCGACAGCAAGATCTTTGATACGATCAATATCATTTTACTGGTTACGTTTACCATCATCATTGTCGTTCCGCTGTGGAACGTGGTTGTTTCATCCTTCAGCTCGGGCAGGTCGCTGGCCGAGGGCGGGTTCATCTTCTGGCCTACGGAATTCTCTCTTGAGAATTATCAGGCCGTGTTCCGGGATGCCAGCATATGGAATGCCTTTTTCATCTCGGTTGCCAAAACCGTAATCGGGGTCATCACGCACGTGTTCTTCTGTGCCATGGTGGGTTATGGCTTGAGCAAAAAATACGTCCGCGGCCGTAAATTCTACGTGTCGATGGGTGTCGTCACCATGTTTTTCTCGGGCGGCATGATTCCGACGTACTTGTTGATGAAGGATTTGGGGCTGCTAAACAGCTTCTGGGTTTATATCATTCCAGCTCTGTTGAGTTTTTACGATGTTATCATTCTGATGAACTTCTTCCGCAACGTACCGGATTCGCTGGAGGAATCGGCGAAGATCGACGGCGGGGGTGACTGGAGAATTTTCCTGAGCATCTTCATTCCTCTCTCCATGCCAGCTATGGCGACCATTGCGTTGTTTAACGGGGTCGGACAGTGGAATGATTTCATGACCACCAAATTGTACATCACGGATCAGTCGCTATATCCATTACAGATGATGCTGTATGAGATTATTGTGCAGTCCCAGACCCAATCGATGCAAAATATCGGTTCGGTTGCGATCCAGACGACCACCAAAGGGGTCCAACTAGCAACAATTGTCGTGACAACGCTGCCAATTGTTGTGATGTATCCAATATTACAGAGATATTTTATCTCCGGCATGATGCTGGGGGCAGTTAAAGAGTAAAGCTGCTGCTCTTAGGGGAGTGGAACAGAAGCACACCTGGACAGGTTAGGGTCTAACAAGAAAGCGCTTTTATTTAAAGGGAGGGTTACAGGATGTTGAAGAACAAAGCTTTGGGCAAGAAGGGACTCACGCTGATCACCGCATTGATGGCTGTTGTATTGGTTGTTAGCGGATGCGGCGGATCTGGCGGCAATTCCGGCTCCAAGAAGGAAAACTGGGTTTCAATCGAGGATCGTTATACACCGGACGCAGAGACCCCGGCTTGGCAGCTGGATAAAAAAGAGGAGACAACCGAGCTCACTTGGTACGTGAATGCAGACTGGTGGAACACGGACTTTGGCAAGGACGTTGTAACTAAAAAAATCAAGGAAGATCTGAACATCAACATCAAATTCATTACGGGTGACGACACCAAATTAAATACGTTTTTTGCAGGCGGAGAAATGCCGGATCTGATCACAACGTTTGACTCCAACTCCCCGGTTGTGCAAAAGGCGGCCACATGGGCGCTGCCGTTAAATGATCTTGCCGAGAAATATGATCCTTATTTCAATAAAGTAGCAGCACAGGATACGATCAACTGGTTCCAGTTGAAGGACGGCAAAACGTACGGATATCCGAACTATTCCAATACGCAGGAGGATTATGACAGCGGTAACATTCCTGCCAAAACGGCATTTATCATCCGCAAAGACGTATATGAGGCTATAGGGAAGCCGGCTATGGGAACGCCGGAAGAATTCCGGGCTGCTCTCGCGGACATCAAGAAGCAGTTCCCTGCTCTGATTCCACTGGGCTTTAACTCCATCGGTGAAGGCACCGGCTCGCTTGGCGACGTGCTGCAGGATTTCATCGGCGTGCCGCTCGAAGACGAGAACGGCGGTTTCTATAACCGTAACCTGGATGAAGACTATCTGACTTGGGTGAAGGCATTCAATACCGTATATCGTGACGGAGCGATCAGCGATGACAGCTTTGCCGATGACGGAACAGCTTTTGAAGAGAAGGTCAAAGCAGGCAAATACGCAACGATGATGCTGGACGGCACGCCGCAGCAGGGTGGTAACCTGCAGAGCTTCTACAGCAACAACAAAGGCAGTGAGTACATCGCGATTGACGGACCGCAAAGCACGGTCGGACATGCGCCGACCCTGAACCAATCCGGTATCACCGGCTGGATGATCAGCTTTATTACCAAAGAGAATGCAGATCCTGCCAAATCCATTCAGCTCTTCACGTATTTGTTAAGCGAAGAAGGACAAATGCTGATGAACTATGGGATTGAAGGCGAGACCTATCAGGTGAATGCAGATGGAACAGTAGAGTTCCTTCCTGAGGTGAAGGATCTTCAGATGAACAATTCGGATACGTTCAAGAAGGACTACCGTATGGGCGAATTCATGTTCTTCGGTCATGACCGCCACAAAGCGCTGAGCGGGGATGCATTCCCGGATGCCATCAAGCAGATGCAGGAATGGGGCAAAGGGAAGCTCGTACCGCACTTTATTTTGGAGAATATCAACCCGGACCAAGGAACACCGGAAGCACGCTCCCTGACGGCCATCAATACGAAATGGAACTCAACTCTCGTCAGTATGATCCGTTCGAAGGATGATGCAGCATTCGATAGCCTTTTGAACGAATACAAAAAGTTCCTGGACGATAACAACTGGGATAAAATCACCGAAGTCCGTAACGAGAAGATGAAAGCGAACAAAGAAAAGCTGGGGCTGAAATAAGTAAATCTCTTGCTGGGAGAGCTCCTTTCTTGATAGGAAGGGGCTTTCTCTATGTCAGCGGTTCAGAGTAAAGCCATGGGATAGGAAATATAAACAGAACACTGGAGGGAAACAACATGTCGAACATCACAATCTACCAGTCAAACGGTGAAGAGCAATTATTCGTTAAGAAAACCAAGGATCAGCTGGCGCCCGTATCCCCGGAGGCACAGCAGCACACAATTGTTATCGATGAGGAGCAGACGTTTCAGGAGATGGATGGCTTTGGAGCGTCCTTTACGGATTCCGCTGCTTATCTGATTCATCAAGTGCTGGAGACCGAGCAGCGTTCGGAGCTCATGACACAATTGTTCGATGCCAACGAAGGGATCGGTCTGTCGGTACTGCGGCAACCGATGGGCGCGTCTGATTACGCTCGGGATTTCTATAGTTATAATGATCTGCCGGAAGGTCAATCCGATGAGGAACTGAAGCAGTTCTCCATCGCACACGATGAGGATGATATGATTCCACTGCTGCAGGAAGCGCTGCGATTGAATCCCGATGTGAAGCTGATGGGCTCGCCTTGGAGTCCCCCAGGCTGGATGAAGACGAGCGGCTCGATGATTGGCGGAGAGCTGAAGCCGGAATATTATTCGGTGTATGCTGATTATTTTGTGCGCTATATTCAGGGATATGCTTCACACGGTCTCCTGATTTATGCCGTTACCCCCCAAAATGAGGCGCTGTATTCACCCGGGCACTATCCGGGCATGATCATGCTGCCTGAAGCGCAAAGCGAATTCATCAAGAATCACTTGAAGCCGCAATTCGTGAAGAACCGGATCAACACAAAAATCCTCTGTTATGATCATAACTGGGATCAGCCGGATTACCCGATGACGGTGTTCGAGCAAGCGGAAGATGCAGTGGATGGTGTTGCCTGGCACTGGTATGGCGGCAAGCCATCGGCCCAATCGGACGTATTCGAAGCTTTCCCCGGCAAAGAGGTGCATTTTACGGAAGGGTCGGGCGGGGAGTGGATTCCGCCGTTTGAGCAGGCCTTCTCCAATGTAATGCGGACGGGTATTGAGATTCTGCGCAATCATAGTAAGTCCTATGTGCTGTGGAATATGGCCTTGGACGAGAAGAATGGTCCTACCGTACCTGGCTTTGGCAAAAGCACCTGCCGCGGCATCGTGACCGTTAATCAGCAGACAAAGGAGCTAACGTATACGCTGGACTATTATGCGCTGGCACATTTCAGCAAATGTGTCCGTCCGAAAGCGCTGCGTGTTGCTTCCACCAGCAATGATCTGATCCGCTCTGTTGCCTTCAAGAATACGGATGGTTCAATCGCAGCCGTATTGTTCAACGACAGCGAGGCACCAGAGAGCGTGGCGATCCAGCTGCGCGGGGAAGAGGCATTGCAGCTGGAGATGCCGGCCAAGAGCGCTCTGACTGTCATGCTGGCGAACAGCTAGTGAACGAACAGAGTCGAGATTAGCGGTCGGCTCCATATTCGTACGGAACTATAAAAACAGCCGCCGGGATGTCCTCGGCAGCCTGGAGCCTGGAACCTTGTGTTCCAGGCTTTTTTGTGATGAGCATGAACTTATTTTAACAAAAAGAAAAATACAGAAAAAAGAAGCAGGGTGCCTAATAGGATCAGCGTGGCTTTATGCTGGTTCGTATTGCGGAGGTACTTCCATTCCATATACGCGCGAAGGGCCAGAGCAATAATCAGGGAGACGAGAAACATCCGCTGAATAGCTGCCGCCGTGATTATGTCCAAGAAGCTGATGATTGCAATTCCGATAATCACGATGAAGAAGATCACGCTTCCGCGGAAATAATATGAGGCTCCGGCGGTATCGTACATTTTTTTGAACTTGCTTTCTTCTTTGTCAACGATAATGAAGTTCAATAACGTTTGCATGACGCCGAGGACCGCACCTACAAAGATGATAAACACCCATTATTCCTCCTCACCGATCATTGTAGCCTGTAAGTCCGAACACATAAGACTCCAGTAAACCCTTCAGTTGATTGAATGACTCGGGTCTTGCGCTGTATTTATATTTTTCGTTTGGCATTTTGAAATGCATTCGCAAGAGCCCCGCGGTTTTGAGCAGGGACAGGTGATAGTGGAGATTGCTCTTGGAGAGCTTGGTCTTCTGCTGCAATTCGGTAAATGTGACCGGTCCGTTAGCCAAAATGTGCAGCAGCGTCAGCCTCTTCTCGTCAGCCAATCCCTTGGTCATGCGCAGCAGCTGATTGGTTGGTGTATCCTCGTCAATCTGCTCATCGTCTACAGCATAGCTAACGATGAGTTGATTGCTCACAAAGTCCAGCCGGTTCAGCGGCTTGATGTGATAGGTGGGGATGAGAAGCAGGCCGTTGTATTCGTCTGAGGAATCCAGCACAATGCCGCTCGTTGCTTCATCAATCAGATCGATGTATGAAAGTTGTGGCTTCAATTGTTCCATACGTGCGGCGGAGCGCCCCAGTAATTCATGAATCTCAGGCGGGATGGTATAGGCCTGTTGCCACTCTAACATGACCTCATGGCTAAGATCACGGAACGTTTTAAGCCCCATGGGTATTCCATCCTCAAGATAAGGCGCCAAGAGCTCATACAACTGACCTTCGCCTAAGCTTTTGAACCAGCTGAGAAACCGCTCGACGTTGTCTTTTTCCGGGCTGTCGACAATAATCAGATGCAGATAAGCAATGGTTTCGTACAGGTTCAGCTCTTCCAGCTTCTTCTTAAAAGATGCAGGCAGCTTCTTCTCAATTTCCTTCCTCCATTTATTGCCGAGATCGTGCAGTTGATTTCTATTGTCTGTATATGCGAACAAGCTGGTTACCAGCTCGTGAACAGGCGAATAGTCAATTCTGATTAAGGTCATGGTCATTCTCCTTCAAGGGCTCATCTATCCGTTTTTAGGATACCACAACCTGGGAAAAATAAATATTGAACTTATTATTGGTTCGTATATAATTGAACTAAATTAATTAGTTCAAAAAAATATGAACTTATGGGCAGGGAAAGGAGAGAGGTGGGGATGAACAATTGATTTGTTGTGGATTACCTCATACGGCTGCAGCTGATGGAGCGGGATCAGGAGGCTGGAGAGGCTTGGAAATACAGGCAAGTCCGAAGCTTGATCTCGATAACCCGACATGGGGTGCTTTATTCCTGACACTGCGGTCCACTTTCGTCCACTCGGACACAGGTTCCGTTATTCGCTAAAAACCACTCTATTTTCCTGTCCACTCGGACACAGGTTCCGTTAATGTGCCAGAATCGAGGATTAATTATCGAAAATCCTGAAATAACGGATCTCTTGTCCTCATAATGTTACAAACCAACAGAAAACAGCAAAATAGCGGAACCACGGTCCTCAAAGACCGGCCAATCAACTCCTGAACTACGCCATGTAAGGCCATTTCGACCGATCAGTAAGCGGGCCTGAGTTCAACCTTAAAGGGGTGATAAGGAAGAATGGATCGACCTATGACGAAATGGAGCTGATATCGATGGACTTTCTTTCTAGGGATCGTTTAAGCGAATGCACCATGCAGACACCTCCGGAATTGGCTATTGGTAGTGAGGATCCAGGCGATGCTCTGCTGTCCGCTGTGCTTGCATTGCCTGAAACCTTGAGACAGCCGATGTATTTGTATTACTATGAGAAATTCAACACCTTGGAAATAGCGGAAGTCCTTCAGATTGAGCCTGTCAATGTACGGAATCGCATGAGCAGAGCCCGCAAGAAATTGAATATCATGCTGGGCAAGAAAGTGGGGGCGTTGCGGGACGGCAGAACGAAAGTAAGAAAGGCTTCGCCTCCTTCCTCTTGACTTCTTGAGTTAGGATCGGGTATTATCTCCAATAACTTGAATAAATCAAGCAAAAGCAATGAAGAGAAAGAGTACCTTGGCGACGTCTTTGAACAGAGAGCCCCGGTTGGTGAAAAGGGGTAAGGAAAGAACCTTGGGAACATGGTCTCTGAGCTGTGCACCGAAACCCGTAAGCGGGTTGTAGGCTGTGCCGGAACCCGCATCCGTTAACATGCTAGGGTATACCCGCGATGATTCGCGCCGTACCCGAAGAGGTGAGTGCCGCGAGGCATGAATGAAATTGGGTGGTACCACGTGAGCGACAAGCTCTCGTCCCTTTGGGATGAGGGCTTTTTTTGTTGTCCATAAAAAGGAGGATGAACGATATGACAAACATTTTTATCGGCGGTGCCTGGCCTTATGCCAACGGTTCCTTACATTTGGGGAGGCTCGCAAGCTTACTGCCCGGCGACGTGTTAGCACGTTATTTCCGCGCGAAGGGAGAGCAGGTGTTGTATGTGTCCGGCAGCGATTGCCATGGTACGCCGGTGGCGGTGCAGGCGATTCAAGAGGGGGTAACGCCTCGGGATATTGCGGATCGGTATCATGGAGAGTTTGCGAAATGCTTCGAACAGCTGGGTTTTTCCTACGATTTGTATACGCGAACCGATCAGGAATTTCATCATGGCGTGGTTCAGGAGCTGTTTCTGAAGCTGCTGGATAACGGCCATCTGTATCGGAAAACGATCCAGCAGACGTATTGCGAGACCGATCGGCGGTTTCTGCCGGACCGTTATGTGGAAGGAGACTGTCCGGTATGCGGCAGCAGGGCTCGCGGTGACCAGTGCGACGTCTGTTCAACCCTACTGGATCCGTCGGATCTGAGTAACAGAGCCTGCAAAATCTGCGGCAACCCGCCAGTAGAACGGCCAACCGAGCATTATTATGTTTCGCTGTCGCATTTTCAAGCAGAGCTCACCGATGACCTGAATAACGCCAAGGGCTGGCGGGAGAATGCGATCCAGCTGACTCGAAGATATCTGGAGGAAGGGCTTGTGGACCGGGCGGCGACGAGGGATCTCACTTGGGGAGTGGATGTACCCGTCCCTGGCTTCGAGGATAAGAAAATCTATGTATGGATTGAGGCGGTAAGCGGCTATCTATCCGCCAGCAAGCAGTGGGCCGCGGAAACGGGCGGCGATTGGGAGTCCTTTTGGCTGAAAGAGAGGGAGGATATAACAGCTTATTATGTTCATGGGAAAGACAATATCCCGTTTCACACATTGATCTGGCCAGCGCTGCTTAAGGGTGCCGGAGGACTGCATGTGCCGGATCGGATCATTTCCTGTGAGTACATGACGCTGGAAGGGAAGAAGTTCTCGACCAGTCGGAACTGGGCGATCTGGGTACCGGATTTGCTAAGTCGCTATCAGCCGGATTCGATCCGCTACTTCCTCATTGCGAACGGTCCCGAGAAGCGGGATACCGATTTTTCCTGGCGGGAGTTCATTCATAGCCATAATGGCGAGCTGCTTGGAGCTTTTGGGAATCTCGTGAATCGAACTTTGGTGTTTGTGAACAAATCGTTTGACGGGAAGGTACCCGAAGGGCGCATAACTGAAGAGTGGCAGAGACGTATGGAGTCATTGTACCGGGAGGCCGGAACGCTCATCGAAGAGGGGCGATTGAAGGAGACGCTGGAATTAATTTTTAGTACGGTACGTCATGCGAACAAATATTTTGATGAGCGCAAGCCATGGATTCAGGTCAAGGAGGATCGCGAAGCTTGCGGGGATACCCTCTTCACCTGTGTTCAGATCATCGCTAACCTGACGAATCTTCTGCAGCCGTTTATCCCGTTTTCCTGTGACAAAATAAGAGGCTTTCTCTCGTTGAAGCCAGCAGCGTGGAATTGGTGCAATGTTCCGGCTGGCGAGCCCCTCCATCACGTGGAGCTCTTGTTTGAACGTATCGATACAAGCCGGATTGAGGAGGAGACCCGCAGGCTGGAGGGGTTGTCCTTCTGAGGAGGGCGGAAGAGTTCCGCCTCCTTAAATCTTGAAGGAAGGTTGAGGCAGATGGAGTTGGGGGAGCGGGTGCTGAATCCGTTGAGTGTGTGCTTCGTACGGCGAGTCTAGGGATTATGTGCTTAGTATGATGACTTTAGGGTATTTTGTGTTCCGTGCGATGACTTGGGGGATTTATGTACTTTGTAACTTTGTAGGATGACCCTTGGGGGTTTGTACTCTGTACGATGACCTTAGGATTTATGTACTCTGCAATGACTCTAGCAGTTGGATGTGCTCTGTACGATCGCCCTAAGAGCTAATGTGCCCTTTATGAGGACCTTAGGGTTTATGTGCTCTGTATGACTTAGGGTGTATGTGCTCTGTACAATGCCTTATGGGTTATGTACTTTCTACGAGACCCTAGGTGTTAATGCATCTTGCGCCAAGACCTTGGGGAAAAACAGGGCTTCATCAAGGGAGCACGGGTATCATTTACGATCAAGTATGGATTGGCCGCTTTTAGAGGACCGTGGTTCCGCTATTTTGTTGTTTTTTGCTGATTTGTAACGATATGAGGACAAGAGATCCGTTATTTCACAATTTTCGGGGTATTTATCCGTGATTTGAGCAAATAACGGAACCTGAGTCCGAGTGGACTCGCAAATAGAGTGGTTTTGAGCAAATAACGGAACCTGAGTCCGAGTGGACTCGCAAATAGAGTGGTTTTGAGCAAATAACGGAACCTGTGTCCGAATGGACACGAAATAGCCTTGTTAACTTAACCTCAATCATGCACGGATTCAGCAGGCGAAGCGGTCCTAGCCTGAACAGCTACATACGATAATTAGTTGTTTTCCAGGAAATTCTCACGAATTTCCAATTTCAGAGTTTCTACACCATAGATGGAACCTCATATGGGGACTTGACGGGGAACGCAGACAATGGATAATGATGAAGGATGTATTTTTAGAGTCCATATAGAGCAAAACGATAACAAACAAGGACAACATACGAGGAGTGCACGAATGACAGAGAGAATTTGGTGGAAAGAGGCCGTAGCGTATCAGATCTACCCTCGAAGTTTTATGGACAGCAATGGCGATGGCATCGGAGATTTGCAAGGTATTATATCGAAGCTGGATTACTTGAAGGAGCTCGGCATCGATGTCATCTGGATTTGCCCGATATACAAATCGCCGAACGACGATAACGGTTACGACATTTCCGATTATCAGGACATCATGGAGGAGTTTGGAACGATTCAGGATTTTGATCAGCTGCTCCAAGAGGTTCATAATCGGGGCATGAAACTGATCATGGACCTGGTGATCAACCATACCTCCGATGAGCATCCATGGTTTATCGAATCGCGTTCGAGCAAGAGCAATCCCAAGCGTGATTATTATATATGGACGGATGCCAAGAACGGCGAGGAGCCGAACAACTGGGAGAGCATCTTCGGTGGTTCCGTGTGGGAATATGATGAACCGACGGAACAGTACTACATGCACATTTTCTCCCGCAAACAGCCGGACCTGAATTGGGAAAATCCGAACGTGCGCCGAGAACTGTACGATATGATCAACTGGTGGCTGGATAAAGGTATCGATGGCTTCCGGATTGATGCGATCTCCCACATCAAGAAGGTACCGGGATTCCCCGATATGCCAAATAAATACAAGCTGAGATATGTGCCTTCCATGGACGGACATATGAACCGGGAAGGCATTCATATGTTCCTGAACGAGCTGAAGCAAGAAACGTTTGATCGGTATGACATTATGACGGTGGGCGAAGCGAACGGCGTCAGCGTTCAGGATGCGGACCTGTGGGTAGGAGAGTCCAGCGGCAAATTTAACATGATTTTTCAATTTGAGCACATGGGACTTTGGAGCAAGAGTGTTACCGGGGGCGCAGACATTTATGCGCTTAAGAAAACCCTGACCCGCTGGCAAAAAGGCCTTGAAGGCGTAGGCTGGAACGCTCTCTTCATGGAGAATCATGACCAGCCGCGGTCGGTATCTACATGGGGCAATGACGGTGCGTATTGGGATGCATCCGCCAAGTCGCTGGCTACGATGTATTTCTTCATGCAGGGGACTCCGTTTATCTATCAAGGCCAGGAAATCGGAATGACAAACGTGCAGTTTGAATCCATTGAGGACTACAATGATGTGGCAATCAAGAATCTGTACCGCATCGAATCCGAGAACGGCAAGAGTCATGACGAGATCATGAGGATCATCTGGAAGAATGGACGGGATAATTCCCGAACACCGATGCAGTGGAGTGACGGGGAGCAGGCAGGATTCACGAGCGGCACCCCGTGGCTGAAGGTAAATCCGAATTACAAGGAGATCCATGTCGAGAAGGCACGGAAAGATCCGAATTCCATCTATCACTACTATAAAAAAATGATTGAAATTCGCAAGGCGCATCCTGCATTGGTATACGGCTCCTATGAGCTTCTGTTGAAGAATCATAAGCGGATTTATGCGTACACCCGAACGCTGGAAGACGAGCAATTGCTGATCATCACGAACCTGACGGCAGATGAAACGGTATTCAATCTGTCGAAGGATATCAAGTACCGTGAATTCGAGCTGTTGATTTCCAACATGGAGGTCGGCAAGGAGAAGAGCGTCCGCACACTGCCGCTGAAGCCGTATGAAGCGAGGGTTTATCGGTTGAAACGCTAGTACCACAGAAGAGGAGCCCCAGCGGGAATGCTGCGGGCTCCTCTTAGTTCATCCATCGGTATACGTTAGTTACTTCACCGGATTAGCTGTCTGTTTCATGAATCCAAGCCGTCAATATGGCGTCAAAAAGCTCAGGCTCCTCGAACATCGGATTATGGCCGCTTTTTTCAAAAATAACCTTCTTCACGTTCTCTTGCGACCCGTCGGCAGTATCCCATAGCGATACGGGGCCGACCAGGTAGTCGTAACGCCCAAGACCGAGGAATATCGGCTTGGTGAAGCCTTTCAGTGATTCGATCAGATTGAGCTGCGCGAAAGCCTCTCCCCATAAATGATCCATAACGGGCATGTTCGTGAAAACTCCATCCCACATCGATGCCGCATCAAAGGCATAGTTATAGAAGCTGTGGGCTCCCATCCGGATGCACATATGAACAAAGCGCCGCTCGGGCTCCCTCTGAATATCACCTTCCAGCAGGGCCATATCACCTTCAAACTGCAGCTTCCGGGCAGGACTTGCCGTCTCGTTGAAGCCATACAAACTCTGCTGCTGTCGTTCCAGGCTGTTGGTCGGCGCAGCATTCAGCAGAATGACCTTCCGGACAGACTCCGGATATTGGGCGGCATACTCCAAGGCCATGAAGGCGTGCCCCGAATGCCCTAATATGATAAAATCCTCCAGTCCCAGCGTTTGTCTTGCCGTTTCGATATCATCCAGAACCTGATCCAGTGTATAGTCTTCCGGTTCCAGTGCTCGAGGGGGCTTCACAAATCCTCTGTGATCCAGGAAAATCAATTGAAATTGGGTATAGAGCAACTCCGAAAATAAGCGGGGATAGTAAAGGCTGCTTCCCACCACCAATATGGGCATGCCCCTTCCATGAATGGAAACACTCAAAGCAAATCCGTCGCTCATGATCGTACGCTGTGTGTGCATGTGTATCGTCCTCTTTTCATATTTTGTTTAATCGCAACATCCCCTTTCCTGTTCGGATTCCATTACATTCTCCATAGAACGTTCCAACATTCTATATCACCTCGATTAGCGTTCGTTCAAGCTCAGTATATCACAAGCGCGTAAAGCCGGTTTGCGGGAGCTTACTACATTACTACAGACTGGGAAAAAAGGGGGTGCGAAACCGATCTCCTGCGTTTCTTTTATTCAGCAATGTCACCGATCGTTAGGGTGAGCTCAGGATAATCCGCGTCAATCGCCTTCTTCCGCTCCATGATGTGGTTCATTTCAAAGGTGGAGCCGAATAATTCGGGCTCGGGTTTGAAAGTCACACTGGTGCCAGTGTCTTGAGTCAAACGAACTGTCAAAAGTCCGGTTTGCGGAATGCCGTGGCGGTACTCTTGCCGATACACCTTGCCGTCGCGACGAATCTCTACGGCCAGACGCTGAGAGAGGGCATTGACGACGGCGATACTGATGCCTTTTTCCGCGCCAGGGACGAGGAAGTGTGCGCTTGAATTCAAGCGGTGGACATCGGTCAGAATCGATTGGACGGCAGGAATGCTGGAATTCGGAAGGGCCTGCACGGGAATGCCTCTGCCGTTGTCGGTCACCGTTACGCTGCCATCCCCATGCAGAAAGATGCCAATCTGATTGCCGTACCCGTTCGTATGCTCCAATATCGAATTCTCCACCACCGCCCAGAGCAGCTGATGAATATCGAAATTCTGCGAGGTTCCGAAATACATCCCCGCATGATTGCGGGTTTCTGTCATTTCCAGATAATCGCTCGTATCAAGAAGATCGCCCGCCGCAGACAGCAGCAGCAGGAACGGCAGGCTCCGGTGCTTTGGCAGAGCGTAGCGTCCACCGTGCTCTTGCACGAGTAAATCCGCGCCGAGAAGCGCCTTGAGGTGATGATACAGCTGGCCGGTCGTCCCCATGTTCAAGCGTTCCACCAGCTCGGAGCCGGTCAAGGGCTCTGTCATGACGGCCTTTAAAATATCGAGGCGCTGCTTATTGCCCAGGGCTGCGAGGATTTTGGCTGCCTTCTCGGTGTTCATGTCCAGCAATTGCTCCATTCGGCGTTCCTGGGGCTCCCACCGGAGTCCATCGCCGTTCAGGTGCACCTGTCCGGAGTAAAAGACGGAGCCGGGTTCATGGTTCGATTCATGTATGTTGGATGCTGAAGTGATTTCTTGGGGCTGTTGGTTTGATGCGGAAGCTGGTTTTCGTTCCACCAGAGCTTGGTATACAAGCTGCTGCAGCTCCGCCATTTGTTTCTGTAAGACATCCATTTCATGGAGCAGGTCGCGTGTCATAGGAGTCATCAACCTCACTTATCGTAAAATTATGTTATTACGTAATTATTATATTACGTAATAACATAAATGTAAATCCACTTTAAGGAAATTTCCATTCGTATGAGTGAAAGGAAAGATCGTTCGGGGTTTTGGGAAGGGCAAATGCTTCTGCTGGGGGGAACTGTAACCAGCGGTAAAGTCTGGATAGGATGCGTTGCTCTGGCGGTTTGGTGACCAGGAGATCCCCATATACAAAAACAAAGACCACGCCTGCCATATGGGGGCGTGGTCTTAAATTATATAGAAATTCTAGGTCGGCTCTGGGCCTCCTGTTACTTCGGGATTGGCCTCCAGAATCCCCTCCGTGATGTTCCAAAGCATGGGCAGGAAGCGAATGACTTCGTCTGCCCGCTTTTGCAGGTCTGCCGTGGAGGTAATGCCAAGATCCGCAAGTATGGCGTCAAAGGCCGGGGCGTATTCCCGTTGAAACTCAGGAGGTCCATCAGCTTCCAAAATGTTGTGGCAGCGTGCAAAGGTGGCGACCATCCAGAAAACAGCCTCTCGATGGCTGCCGTTCAGGATCAGCTCGCGGCTGCCTTCAATAGCAATCGGTCTTGCGTCCATGGTAATATCGCTGCTGAAGAAGAAAGTTGTCTTCGCAATCGCGGCAGCGGCGTCGAAGGTTCGAGAGAGTCCATTGAGATGATTCATCGCTTGCTCGGCCGTCATGTCCTTACAGCCCAGCAGTCTTAACAACTCTTCGTAGATTTCCTCTCGGCCGTATTCCTTAAACACATCGCGGGCTGCCGCATAACGCAGTCTGACGGTTGGGTTCCGAAGAGCGGCAACCAGCAGCAAGTGGGTCGTAACGCCGGTAGGGAAGAGCCAGGAGGTAACCTGTCTATGCCAGGAGGCAGAAGGATCGATGGATCTGAGCCCGGTAATGATGCGTTCTCGCACATTCTCGCAGCGGCGGCTGACCCAGATCCGGTCCGCAAAATGCCGGGAAACCTCTGTCTGCAGCTTGCGGAGCTGACCGGTCGGATCGGACATCAGGGTGTCTACCCGAAAGCTGCCGGCCAGATGATAGGACGTTAATACCTGCTCGGGCGAGGACAGGTCCCGCCAGGAAAGATAGGTGGCCTCAATCAAGGCGTCCTGGTAGACAAACTTTCCGAGCTTGAGAGGGGGTTCTGCGTCTTCAGTGACAACGACAACGTCGATGTCCGAGGACGGGGCCATCTCAACATCATCCGGCTTCCCTACGGTGGAGCCGCTAAAATAGGCACCCATAAAGCCGGGCTCCCTGCTAGCATGCTGCAAGACCCAATCGGTGGCTGCTGCTCGTGCTGATCCCACGTTCATGTCCTACTTCCTCCTCTACCTGCATGAGTATCTAAGTAAAATAACAAAAATATCCTATTCTTCATTACATTATATGGGCTTTAAATCTAGAGTACAACCGCATGAGGCTTGATGGCTCTCGTTGTGCCGAGGGATTGGCGGCATTAGGGAAGAAGGGAACATGGTACGGGTGGAGGGATTCGAGAAGGTTAGCGCTCATAAGCAGCATCGGTATATCCAACGTGAAATGCCAAAACGGACATTCCCATCATCGCTGAAGCTTCGACGATGGAGAATGTCCGTTTTGATGTTTATTCTATTCATCCGCAATCACTAGCGTTGTACTGGTTTTTTTGAATTTTGGAATGAGGCTTGCATTGACGTTGGCATCTGTCACGATGGTATCAATTTTGTCGAGTGATGCGATAGAGATGGTAACGTCTTTGCCAAACTTGGTGCTGTCCGCCATAACAAACACCTCTTTGGACAGCTCGATCATTTTTTTACGAGTAATGGCTTCTTCCAGATTATAGTCGGAAATGCCTTTTTCGATGGTAATGCCGCTGCAGCAGATGAAGGCCTTCAGCACATTCAGCTCATGGAAGTTGAAAATGTATTCATACGCTACGACGGACTGTTCCTCGCGCCGGATTTTGCCGCCAATCATAATCAGCTCTACATCGCTGTCCATCAGCTCAATCGCAACCGGAAGCGAATTCGTAACCACCGTCAGCTTCTTCTTATGCTTCACGTATTTGGCGATCTGATACGTGGTCGAGCCGCTGTCGATGTAGATGCAATCGCCGTCATGGATGAATTCACTGCTTTTGCGGGCGATCCTGTCCTTCTCTTCCAACTGGCTGACCATACGCTCATCCATGGAGGATTCGCCGAACCGGGACTCTACGAGTTTAACCCCGCCGTAAATCTTCTCAATCCGGCCTTGCTTGGTCAAAGTGTTCAGATCCCGGCGCAGTGTATCCACAGAGATATTCAGCTCTTCGGTTAGTTCCGTGATCTTTAATACTTTTCTAATCGTAAGCAGCTCTAGTATTTTCTTGTGCCTCTCCAGTGGAAACATTCGCCCTCACCCATTCAATTTGCATTAGTAGTTGACGCTCGCTTTCAAGTCTAGTTTACTCATTCGTGCCTCCATATTCAATAGATTTACCCATATTATTCGTAAGTTAGGCATGTGATACAGTTAAATATAGTCAACAATTAGTATTAATTTATGAATGATATATGCATAATTTACTTACATTTAACAGTTTGCATGATTCTTGTTTACATATGGTTTTTATACTGAGGATGTGTTCAAGGAGGTGAGCCGATTGTTGAAGCTTCAGCATATAAGCAAACAATTCGACGATAAAGTGGTTTTGGATGACATCAGCGTAGAAATCGGTACAGGTGAGATTGTGTCACTGCTTGGTCCGAGCGGCAGCGGAAAGACCACATTACTGAATATCATTTTGGGACTCACCCGGATGGACCAGGGAAGCATCGTGTTCCATGATCAGGATCTGAGCAGCGTACCGATGAAGAAGCGGGGCTTTAATATTGTTTTTCAGGATTATGCCTTATTCCCGAATTTGAATGCCTACGACAATATTGTATACGGGCTGCGCAATAAGAAGGGAACTGTGAGTGAGCAGGAGGTACAGGAATACATCGACTTTCTGGAGCTGCAGCCCCACTTGAAGAAGAGGATCAGCGAGCTGTCAGGGGGTCAGAAGCAGAGGGTGGCCCTGGCAAGAACACTTGTCACCAAGCCGAAAATTCTGCTGCTCGACGAACCGCTCAGTGCGCTGGATGGCGTCATTAAGGAGTCGATCAAGCAGCGTATCCAGTCGATTGCCAGAGAATTCAAACTCACCACGATCATTGTGACGCATGATCCGGAGGAGGCGCTGACGCTGTCCGATAAAATCCTGATTATTAACCAAGGGAAAATCGCCCAGTTCGGTACGCCACAGGAGATTGTTCATCATCCCCAGGATGATTTTGTGAAGCAGTTCATCATCAAGCAGCTGCATATCAAAAGGCAGAATATTTACAATCTGTTCGGTGAGCATTATGCCTAATGTGAAGCCGGAAATGCGGGTAATCTTCACCGTCATTCTGATCTTGTTCGCTGGGTTTCTGTTCCTGCCGTTGCTTATATTGCTGGTTCGTTCCTTCGAGTCCGATCAGGGATTTACCCTCGGTCACTATATGTCACTAGGCTCGAACCGGGAATTGATGACAGCGATCGGCAACAGTGTGAAGGTATCGGCGTTAACGGCGCTGATCACAACCATCCTGGGATTTATGCTGGCGTACTCCATTCATTGCACGAGGATATATCAGCCCCTCAAAGGGGTGTTAAAAACCGTCATCATCGTCCCGATGCTGCTTCCGACGATTACGTATGGGTTCGCCATTATGTATTCGTTTGGTAACCAGGGATTGATCACCCGGCTTGCCGGACGCAATTTGTTCGAAATCTACGGATTGAACGGATTACTCATCGGCTATGTCGTATACACGCTGCCTCCCGTATTCCTGCTGATCCATAACGCTTTTCAATACATTGATAAAAAGTTCATCATCGTATCCAAGTTAATGGGAGACGGAACGATGAGAAGTTTCATGAACACCATTCTGCGCCCTCTCGCAGGTGCGCTGGGCGGAGCTTTTGTACTTTCCTTTATTTTAAGTTTTACGGATTTCGGAATACCGGCTTCCGTTGGCGGTACCTATCCCGTCGTGGCAACGCAGCTGTATCAGGTGATGCTGGGCTCCATTCCGGACTTCAACCAAGGCGCTGTTATTGCGGTTCTGATGCTGATTCCGGCCGTGTTCGGCATCTGGCTGCTGAATTATCTGGAGAAATGGAATTTTCACTATGACAAGCTGTCGGATATCGAGCTGCCGCGGCACCGAGTGCGGGATATCGCATTCGGAGTTATTTCATCGGTGATCGTGCTTGGAATGCTCTCTATTTTTGCCGTGATGTTCATTGCACCATGGCTGAGCAGTTATCCCTATGACCTGACGTTTACGTTCAAGCATGTACGGGACGTGTTTCAATCGAGCGATTTGACGGGGGTATATCGCAACTCGCTCTGGGTCGCCCTCCTGACGGCTCTGTTCGGAACCCTGATGGCATACGGATCGGCATTGCTCAATGTCCGCACCTCGTTAAAAGCCCGATCGGCGGTAGATATGGTATCGATGATTACCAATACGGTACCCGGCATGGTGCTGGGGATCTCCTACCTGCTCCTCTTTAATGGAAGCAGCCTGAAGGGCACGTTTGTCATTATTGTCTTATGCAATATCGTGCATTTCTTTACGACGCCGTACTTAATGGCCAAGAACTCTCTGTCCAAAATGAATCCATCCTGGGAGACTACCGGGGAGCTGTTGGGCGACAGCTGGTTCAAGACCATATATCGGGTGATCCTGCCGAACTCGGCCTCAACCGTCATCGAGATGTTTGGCTACTATTTCATCAACGCTATGGTGACGGTCAGCGGGATTATCTTTCTCGTATCGGCCCAGACGTCGCTTGTTGCCAGCAAGATCAAAGAGCTGCAGCATTTCGCCAAGTTTAATGAAATCTTCGTGCTGTCGATGCTGATCTTCTTCACGAATCTGATCATCAAGCTGGTGTGCGACGCATGGCAGCGGAGGACTTCCGTTCGACGCTGAGCTATTGCTGCAAGGGATGCATGTCCGCTGCGACGCCGGATCGTACTTCCGATCGCTGTTATCTTCAGATTTCTCTGATTGAATGAATCAACTGCAGAAATCCGAGGCGAACGCATACGCTTCTCCAGTACGATTCCGTCCTCTTTCGCTGGGTGACAGCACGAAGCACCAAGCAAGAAGCAAGAAGTACCGTGCCCAGAAGCATCATCTGCAATTCAATCAAAGATATGCGCAAGCAAGTTAGACCCATCTTTTCACTTGATTTCTAATATAACAACACAACAAGGAGTGGAGTTACTCATGATCAAAACGTTAAAAGGAATGCTGCTGTCATTAATCGCTATCAGCATGGTGTTTGCACTGGCTGCCTGTGGCAGCGGCAGCGCGGGGGAAGCGAAGAAGGTGGTCATCTACACGAACGGGGATGAAGAAGCCGTCGCCGCGATGGAAACCTCGTTGAAGAACGCGGGATATGACGGACAATATCTCGTGCAATCACTAGGCACTTCAGAGCTGGGAGGCAAGCTCATGGCCGAAGGGAACAAAATCGAGGCCGACTTGATCACGATGAGCTCGTACTTTATCGAGAGCTCGCAGAGCGAGCATTCCATGTTCAAGGACCTGGCTTTTGATACAGGCGCCGTTGACTCCTATCCGGCCTATTACACGCCGATTCTGGCGAATACCGGGTCCATCTTCGTCAATACGGAGGTGTTGAAGGAAAAAGGCTTGCCGATGCCAACCTCCATCACCGACCTGACCAAACCGGAATTCAGCGGACTCGTATCGATTCCGAACATTATGGATTCCTCCACCGGCTGGCTGCTGGTTCAGGCCATTATCAGCCAATACGGTGAAGACGCAGGCCGGCAGGTGCTCCATGATCTGATTGCCAATGTCGGACCGCATCTGGAAAGCTCGGGCTCGGGTCCGATCAAGAAGGTGCAGGCCGGCGAAGTGGCAGCCGGGTTTGGACTCCGCCATCAGGCTGTAGCGGCCAAAGCTGCCGGTGCACCGATTGATTACGTGGATCCGGTTGAAGGCAACTTCTCCCTGACCGAGTCGGTTGCGGTGGTGGACAAGGAGAATGCAACAACAGATTTGGCGATGAAAATGGCGGAAACCCTGATCAAGGACGCCAGAAAAGACCTGATTGTGAACTATCCGGTAGCCCTGTATGAGGGGGAGACTGTGGATGAGGTCAATAAACCAGCGTACGCCATGAAGTTTGAGAAACCATTGACGGTAGAGCTGTTGGAAGAGCACCAGCAATTTTTCAACGGATCTAAAGAATAGGCACCTTAGGAGCGATACGATATGAATAAATATAAACTTTTGACACCCGGCCCTTTGACGACAACCAGCTCGGTGAAGGAGGAGATGCTCCTTGACCGCTGTACATGGGATGACGAATATAAATCCATTACGCAAAAAATAAGATCACAGCTCCTGGCATTAGCCGGGGCGGATGCGGCACAATACACAGCTGTTCTGATGCAGGGAAGCGGAACGTTTGCCGTCGAATCCGTGATGACGTCAACCATATCGAAGGAAGATAAGGTGCTGATCGTGACCAATGGCGCCTATGGCGAGCGACTCGTGAAGATGGCGGAGTACATCGGACTGCATTACACGGAATACAAGTTGAATTACAATGAACAACCAAGCGAGAATGAGCTGCGGTCGAGACTTCAAAAGGATCTGCGAATTACGCATATTGCGATGGTGCATTGCGAGACAACAACGGGGATATTGAACCCGCTGGAGATGGTATCCAGGCTGTCCAAGGAGTATGGGAAAACCCTTATTATCGATGCCATGAGCAGCTTTGGCGGAATGGAGATTGACGTTCAGGGTCTTGGCATCGATTACCTGATCAGCAGTGCGAATAAATGCATTCAAGGCGTCCCGGGATTTGGATTCGTCATCGCCAAGATGGAGAAGCTTGCGTTATGCGAGGGGATTGCACGCAGCCTGTCGCTGGATCTGTACGATCAGTGGAAGGGCATGGACAAGGATGGCAAATGGCGCTATACCTCACCGACGCATGTGGTGGCGGCATTCTCCAAAGCGCTGGATGAGCTGGATGCAGAAGGCGGCGTATCCGCCAGATTCAGACGCTACCGGAATAACAATCGCCTGCTGCGGGAGAAATTGGCCCGGATCGGCATTCATGCCTATATAACCGAAGACAAGCAATCACCAATTATCACAACGTTTCTGTTCCCTGGTGAAGGGTTTAGCTTTGGGCAATTTTACGCTTATATCAAAGAAAGAGGCTATGTCATATACCCGGGCAAACTGACCGACGTGGATACCTTCCGCATCGGGAATATCGGGGAAATCTATGAACAGGACATCGAGGAGTTATGCCGCATTATCGAAGAATATAGGGGAGTGATAGCACAATGAACAGAATCGAAGGCGTTATATTGGACTGGGCCGGAACGGCCGTTGATTTCGGATGTTTTGCACCTGTGAATGTGTTTGTCGATATTTTCAAGAATGCGGGTATTGAAGTGACGATGGACGAAGCGAGAGCACCGATGGGCATGCTGAAGATCGATCATATCCGTGCCATGCTGTCGATGCCGAGAGTATCGGCTCTATGGGAAGCGAAGTATGGAGAAGCTTATCAAGAGCAGGATGTGCAGCGGCTGTATGCGGAGTTTGAGCCGGCCTTAATGGCTTCCTTATCCGAGTATACGGACCCGATTCCGGGTGTCATCGAGACGGTGGAAGCGTTGAAGTCACAAGGGCTGAAGATTGGCTCCACAACAGGCTATACAAGCAATATGATGGAGGTTGTTGTCTCGAATGCCCGGCAGAAGGGTTACAGTCCGGATGTCTATTTCACCCCGGATGACACACACTCGAAGGGAAGACCTTACCCTTACATGATCTATCGGAATATGGAGTTTCTCCAATTGTCGGCTTCATGGAAAGTCGTTAAGGTGGGCGACACCGTCTCGGATGTAAAAGAGGGCATGAACGCAGGCGTATGGTCGGTTGGAGTCGTCATCGGCAGCTCGGAAATGGGCCTGAGCCTGGAGGAATTCCAGGCCTTGTCGGAATCGGAGCGGGAAGCTGCGATCGCGAAGGCCGAGCAGACGTTTATCCGGAACGGGGCGGACTTTACAATTCATACGATGTCCGAGCTCCCACAACTCATCGAGAACATAAATGGAATGTTGTCCGAGGGAAAAAGACCGGGAATGCAACCATAAAGGAATGATAGTAAAAGGGCCGCGTTCTCACGCGGCTTTTTCTGCTGTGTGGCGGGTATAGGGTCTTCTACCGTGATTTTACATCCCCCAACTGGGGCAGCGGTTCCCGAAACACGGTTCGCACCACAATCTCAGCCAGCAGAAACAGGGACAGAATGGCACTGTACACCCCGATGACATAACTCGTTTTATAGGCGAGTCCGAATCCGCTGTGGAACACAGCCGCAAACAGATGAATGAACAGGTTCGTGAAGCAGAAGGCATAACTTCATTGGCGATGTTGATGGATCTGTTTCTTTTTGATTTTTAGAATGGCGATGACCGTTATCGCGGGCCAGATGATGTTCAGCAGATTGAACGGGACACTCGTTAACTTGCCGCCGGTGGCGTAAGGAGCCATATACCCGGAGGTCAGCACAACCACCATGACGGAAGCGACGTAGACATAACCGTTCGCCCGGTGAAATCGCCGGTACTTTTGCAGCACCGTGTTCGAGAAGTTCATCGCGCCGCCAACCATGGCAATACATGCAAAAATCACATGTACATACATCACGTGCAGCCAGGCTGACACCGGCACCGTGCGCTTCGGGCTTTCCTTGTGGCTTAGAAATTCACCGGCCTGTGGGTCGTGGATGAAGTTGGCATACAGGACGTACAGGACAAATCCAGCGATCACCATCAGCATGGAACTGTAGAGACGCCGGGAAGTTTTTCTAGGATTCATGTTGTATAACCGCCTTGACCTTGATAGAGAGCCAGAGATTGCTAGGTTAGCGCCCAACTCTTCTTAATCTTAGCAGACGGGTAGTGTTCAGCTATAGTTAATTATTACCGGCTTATGCGGAGAGAAATCAAGTAAGATGGAATCAGATGTTTCTGAAAGGACGTGAAACCGTTGGTATAACGCGTTGTATCGTATGTTCATACTGTTTGATCATTTCATAACATACCCATGGGGGGATACAATGAGCGAGATACAGCGGATTGTAGAACATTTAGATCGAATACTGCCTCAGTTTATTCAAGATGAACCGCTGCCCGGCCTGGCCGTTGGCGTGGTATATGATCACCGAATGATCTATGCCAAAGGATTCGGGGTATCCGATATACAGAGCGGCGAAGCCGTGACGGAGCATACCTTGTTTCACATGGCCTCGGTTTCCAAAACATTGGTTGCCACCGGCATGATGCAGCTTGCAGAGGAGGGCGTCATCGACCTGGACGGGGTGGTGTCCGATTACTTGCCTTATTTTGAAATGGCGGATGACCGATCCCGGAATTTGACGATACGCCAGCTGTTAAGCCATACGTCGGGTTTGCCGGATGAGGATGACTTTGCGTGGGACCGCCCTGAATATGATGAGGGAAGCCTGGAGCGGTACGTAAGGAGCATGAAGGATTGCAAGCTGCAAAGAGAGCCGGGTCAGGCTTTTGCTTACAGCAATATCGGCTACGAAATATTAGGCGACGTGATAGCGAAGGTCACAGGCCTTTCGTTTGAACTTTATATGAAACAGAAGCTGCTGGAGCCAGCTTCCATGTTAAACAGTACGTTTCTGAAGGAAGAGGCAGCAGAAACAGATTACCCTCTGGCTGTACCCCATGTGCTTGGGCTTCAGGGAGGGTATGGAGCTGAACCCAGCAGCATATTCCCATACCATCGTGCCCATGCGCCAAGCTCCACTCTTTACGCAAATGCAGTGGATATGTGCCATTATGCATTGGCACATTTAAGTGGGAGCAGCACGCCCCGGGGAGACGGAAAACTCCTTCTTGAAGCTAACAGCTATAGTGAAATGTGGCGTAGAGCAGCTTCGACCGATTACGGCGATATTCTCGAGGACATGGGCCTCGGGTGGTTTATGGGTTTATACCGTGGACGCCGTGTCTTGTCCCATATGGGACGGGATACGGGGTTTCGCAGCGGCTTTATGCTGCTGCCGGATGAAGGAATGGGCGTCGTGTTCATGATGAATGCCGATTACGTCGGAGGCAAAATACTCGGTTCAGCCATTCTGGATGTGTTGCTGGGGGAGGATGTTCCCTATGTACAACAATCGCTTGCTCATCACTTATCGCAGCTTACGATCACTTCCGGGGTAGATGCGGCGTTTAGGGAGTACGAGGAGATTCAACAGTCGTGTCCGGAACGCTTCCTGGTGATTGAAGGCGAGTTCAATGCGGGTGCATATACGCTGATGGCGGGAGGATGGCTTCAAGAGGGAATCCGGCTGCTCGAACTGTCCGTACAGATTTTCCCGGGATCCTCGAACCTTCATGATAGTCTTGGCGAGATGTATCTGCTTGCGGGTGAACGCGCGCTGGCGCTAATGCATTATGAGAAATCGGTTGAGCTGGACCCCGAGCATGCTGAAGGAATTCGTATGGTGAATGAGCTGCTTCAGTCCAATTAAGTCACGTGTCCGTACAGTTCATCTCAACACAGAAGAGCAGTCCGCATGGACTGCTCTTTCTTTATTGCACGTATGTGCCGATAAACTCCGTTACTTCCCGGTCATACCCCTCGGGATCGAATTGACGCGCCATGCCATGGCCTGCGTCAGGAACGACGAATAACCTCTTCTGCTCCGGACCATTCTCGTACAGTTCATATACCATCTCGGTAGGAACGAATAAATCCCCGCCGCCGTGAATAAACAGCATCGGCGTCTTGGACTTCTTAACCTGCTCCAGTGCCGAGGCTTCGCCGAATGAGTATCCGGCCCGAATCTTGGTCAGCAGGCTCGTGGACTGAACAAGCGGGAAAGAAGGCAGCTTATACATGCGCTTCAGCTGATAGGTCAGCTCATCCGTAACCGAGGTATATCCGCAGTCTTCCACAATGGCCTTTACCTGGGGAGGAAGCTCCTCGCCACTGGTCATCATCACCGTGGCACCGCCCATGGATACGCCATGAAGAACGATTTGCGTCTCCTTACCCGTACGCTCGATGACTAAATCGATCCATTTCAGATAGTCCTTGCGTTCGGGCCATCCGAATCCGATATAATCACCTTCGCTTCTTCCGTGACCACGGGCATCGGGCAGCAGCACGTTATAACCCAAGTCCTCATGGTACATTTGGGCGAACCCGCTCATCAGCTCTGAATGCCCGGAATATCCGTGTGCGATAATGACGGTTTTGTCCGTGGGTGCGGCGGCGGGCAAATAGTACGCATGCAGCTTGAGACCGTCGTCCGATGTGAGACTCCATTCCTGCAGGCTTTGCCTGGCCCACCAATCCTTGCTGTCCGCAAACGGATTGTCGATGTTGGAGTTGGCTTCCAGATCCGGGTTGCCGTCCAGGAAGGTTTTGTCGGCACGTGCAATGGCAACGTTATAGAAGTAGAAGCTTGCTGAGACAATAATGATGACTAAAAGTGCAATGATAGTTGCAGACATGATCATAATCCTTTTTTTCATAATGATGGATATCCTCCCCCTCGCAGCCGCTCGTATGCGTCATATGATGGTGGTTACGAAGGAAAATGGGCCGATGCGAAGCAGTAGTTCCTTCCACCTATCATATCGTACGTATTCTGATTAATCTATACGGCAGATCACGCTTCGGCCCTTGTGTTACATCAATTCTATCGGTTGGGGGAACCTAAAACCAAAGAGTTTCGGCAGGAGGTGATTGTAGAATCATGAACAAACGCTTCATGGCGCTGATCCTTGTTGTTGTTATGACTACTGGTTTACCGCTGACATCCCATGCAGAGAATTCCTCTCCTTCACCGAAGAGGGACAGCACCGAGCTGCAATATCAAGACATGCTGATGATCGTTCTTCTTCCTCATATCGAGGCTGCGGTTCGTGAGCATTACTCCAAATCGCTTAAAGAGCAGCTCATTGTCTACCCATATTATGTGGATGTGACCGAAGTGAAGAGGGTGAACGGCTTTCGCGGCTTTCATTTCATCCTTACACTCGAGGCACACCCAACGGTCGGTCCGCATATTACGGTCGGAAAGGACCGGCTTGTCTTCGAGGTAGCCCCGACGCTTCCCGGTGGTATGGTCAAACTGGTGGAATTTCAGCATCTGGAGACGCATGAGGTGCCCCCGCATTGGCAGGATATGGTGAAGTAGCATGGGTTTAGCTTGATAGTTGTAAAAAAACAAGCAAACGTGATTTGCGTTTGCTTGTTTGGCATTTCATGGTACCCATACCGGGTGTGCCCTCGTACATGGGATCAGCACGGTAGGTGCGAGACGTAGGCTACCTTCTCTCGTACACGGGCCGATCCGGTCCGGGCTCGGCCTGAGTCCAGCCGATGCCGAGCAGAACGATGATGGCGATGAAGGCAGCGGGCACGGCCCATTTCCAGGATTGCGCGAGCATTCGTACGGCCGGTGACATCAAGGCAAGTATGAACCCGATCAGGACAACACTGAACAGGTGAATCCCAGGCGGCAGCAAGAGGAACACAATATGAAAGATGGAGGCGAACAACAGGATAGGAACGAGCGTGGTGGTGAGTACCACAGCTGGATGATGCAAGGATTGCAGCGGATCCCGGGTAAATGCCGCCCACGCTAAAGCGATGAAATGGACCAGCAGCGGAATCGCAAACAGATAACTTGCACCCGGCAGGAGCCAGGTTGAGCCGACAAGCAGCAGCAGGAATAAGAATGCTCCCCCCAGCAGCATTTCCAGTTCATTCGCTTTCCGTAGGATCCATCGGGTAAGGGCAACATGAACGATGAGTGTTACCAGTATGAAGCTGACACTGTACAGAAGTGAGTCGTAGGTTGCGCCTGAGGGCTGCGTCATTTTACCGGCCCACAGCGCATCAATCAGCTTCCATAAGCCATAGCTTAGCGCGGTGGATAGAACAGCTGCCAGAATCGGGGTCAGCAGGCCGATCAGGCTCCCCTTTATGCTGAGAGATGAGATGCGGGCAAACATGAACACCAAACCCAGCCATATCGCAGCGAGCACAAGGGTGATGGCAACCACCCATTTTGCAGGGTAGTGAAGCAGCAGTCCGAACAGATTGAAATAGACGCGGTCGCCTGTCGAAGACAGGTCAGACAAGTCGAGATTGCCGAAATGTTTGGCCATGGCGAGTGCGTTCTCCCCTTGATGCTGCATGGTCTCAAGGGAGACGTTGTCCGTGTTGTCCATAGGAGTATGATAAGCTACCCACCCATCACCATAGGCAAAGTTCAGCCCCGGAAGACCGTGCTCCAGCGCCACCGTCAGATCGGTATCATTCGGAAGCTGTTTGTACAGGGCCACCAAGAGGGAGTTGCTGACCGGGTTGGATACAGCCCGGGCATATTCTTCGATGATTCGCCCGTTGCCATCACTCGTCTGGAACATGAAGGACGAGCCCTTCGATCCCCGGGCTTCAAAATTCGCAATCATGCCGATCTCGCGGTGCTGAGGATCCCGGAAGAACACTTCAGCACCCAACAGCCCTTTCTCTTCCCCGTCTGTAAGTAGGATCCATATGTCGTTCTGCAGCGGGGGACCAGCTTGAGTCGCTCGTGCCGTTTCCAGCAATGAGGCAACGCTGACCGAAGCATCATTGGCCCCGGGTCCGGCCGGAACGGAGTCGTAGTGGGACATGAGTAGGAGCGGTTTACCGGATCCTGTGCCTTTAATGACACCCAAGATGTTCGTAAGCTGAACGCTCTGGTCGATGTATTTCGTTGTCAGGCGGCCATTAAATTCTTGTACGTCCGGGTTCAAGCCTAGCTGCTCCATCTGTTCCACTAAATAGGCCCTCACCTCTGCATGGGCGGAAGATCCCAGCGGATGGGGCTGCTGGGCGATTTGCTCGACATGGACCATTGCGCGTTCAGCAGAGAATTCGGTTGCGGGGGTATCGGCGCTTCTGGCTTGCGGCGGTTTCTCGAACCACAGCATGAGGGAGATCACGAGTATGACGGCGAGGATGGTCGTAAGCGGCAGCCAATAAGGCGGCTTGCGGTCCGGTGGTCTGCTCAATTGAATTTGCATGTTAATACTCACTTCCTTATGGGATCATTCAGGCCAATGCTGCAAAGCAAAAGCTCCCATTAGAATGGAAGCTCTTTTGATTTATATTCAATATTCATTTTTTCATACCACGTGTTAAGTCCGGTCCAGAGCCGTTCACACAGCTCATAGAGATGATCGATCTGGAGAAGCTGGCCGCGCATCACCAATTGCGCCAACTCATCATACCCCGAAGGTCTGGATTCCAGGGACAGCGATTCCTCCAGCGTTTTGGCTCTTGTATTATAAAATGTTCGGTTGGCGAGTCCAATCAGTTTGGCCGTCTGCCAGGTCAGATCCTTTGCGCCCAGTGGCAGGTAACAGAGGTTCCCGGCTTGGACATTGTTCCGTATTTTGCCCATCGTTTCGTAGGGCTCCCAGATCATGAACTCCCGCATCGTTTCTCTAATGGCTTCGTCTGAAACCTGAAGGGGCAATTCTCGGATCTCCTCCAACAGATTGGTTGGGTCGTAGAGTTCCTGTAAATGTACGTAGGCGCCGGCCGTAATAGCCCAGGAATCATCCACAGACGATGCTGCTTTGAATATTTCACCTTTTTGTACCATGCCGATTTCGATTTTGAAGGGATCGTATATGAATTCGTGGCCAGGCAGGGATACCCCGTCCTTCGTGACAACTCGAAGTTCAATATCCGAGTATGGGCCATCTATTCCCTGCGCGATCGAACCGTACAAGCCAATGGCCAGAATATCATTTCCATGCAGTTGAAGCAGTCGGTCTTTCATTTGATGAATGATGTTCATTTTCTCTTCTCTGGTCGTAGCGGCTGGATAAGGTAACATAGGACAATCTCCTTCGAAGAAAGTTAATTATCTACATTATAGTATAAATACGACCGCTGAACCCGTCGTGAAATTCAGGATTCTGTGAAATGATGAAATTGTTATTTGGATTTTCCATGTTATGGTAGTATATACTTGTGGGTAAACAGGAAACTGTAGCGTCCGCAGTCAAATCATATAGCTGAGGTGAGAAGAGATGAGCAGAGATGAGCAGAGTGCAGGCAAGACCAAGCAGGAACTGGATCGGGTTGTGTTCATTGGCCGCACGTTTGAAGAGTATAACAACATGTTTGATTTGCGCATGGAGGAGCTTGTCGGAAAAAGGATTCTGGATTGTCCCGGGGGAGCGTGTTCGTTCACCGCGCACGGTTCGAGGCTTGGACTCGATATTACTGCAAGCGATATAACCTATGATCACAAGCCTGATGATCTGGAGCGCAAGGGATTGCAGGATATCCGGCATGCCATGGAAACGATAGAACGGGCGAAGAGCAATTATGTCTGGGATTATTATGGAGATGTGGAGGGGCTTAGCCGACATCGCCACCAAGCACTCCAGGATTGCGTGCAGCATATGAGGGAGCTTCCGGAGCGCTACGTCGCTGCGGTTCTGCCGGAGCTGCCTTTCAAAGACGAAGAGTTTGATCTGGTGCTGTCCGCCCATTTTCTGTTTATGTACAGCGACCGCTTGGATTATGACTTTCACAAGCAGACGATACAGGAGCTGCTGCGGGTAGCCTCGGAGGAGGTTCGCATCTTTCCGCTAACCGATTTAACGGGATCCCGTTACGACCATCTGGATCGCTTGATTCACGAGCTGGAGGCAGAAGGCCTGGTGGTGACAGAGAACAAGGTGCCTTACGAGTTTATGCGAAACGGCAGCTCGCTGCTGAGCATCCGCAAGATATAGATGTGGGGGAGCCGGTTATGTACCGGCTTCCTCTTTTGGTTGAGGATGGTGGCTGTCGTCAGCACAACAGGTTGTCCCATATTCACTGGACCCATCTATTTCTCCTGTCTTACAGGAGTACGAAGAATGGTTTTCATGGAGGAGGAGGAGGCTTTTCGGGGGTCGGATAAATAAATCTCATGGTGCAGTCCGTTCGGGACGTAAGCATGCTGTTTCATGAATGCATACATTTTCGCCAGCGTATCCGGTTCTGTGCTGTAGGGGCCGATATGCATGATTTCGACACATAGCCCCTCATGGATCGTCTCCAATACCACTCGCTGAATGGGTTCCAGATGATTTTTCTTGGAGAAGGCTTTTTCCCGAGCGGAGTCCACGATCTCCGGGGTGACAAACGCCGGCATCCGAATGAGCAGCTTCCAATACCATTCCTCTTTCGGAACCTCCAAACCATACTGATCCGATTCCACCCACCATTGTCCCTCAAGTTTAGGAACCGTAAAATCCTGAATTTCCGTCTTGCAATATCCCTTAACTCCATAAGCGACCGTATACAGCGCCTCGGTAGCATCCTCGAACATGGGGCTTTCGGGTGCGCCTTGGCCTGCTAATGACAGATAGGGCAGGGGATCATATTGCACAAGCTCAGGCGTGTTTCCGGCTGTGTAATAGGTTTTATCACTTTTGGTCAGATCGAGTTTAGGAAGCAGCATACGAATCTCTCCTTTTTGCTCATGAATTATGCCTATCATAAAATAACTTCACTGACTGCATGAGAGTCAGTGAAGTTGTTAAAAGATTATTCATCGTAATAATTCGCAAGATCCCTTGCCGTTTCGAAGAGAGCGCTGCGCAGCTCCTTCGGTTCAAACACGTTGATTGATCTGCCAAAAGAAAGCAGGAGATACGGCATGTATTTCATCATCCGGTCAGGCTGTATATGGAACTCGGCTTCATACTCAGTTCTTCTGACGACAAGATAAGGCTGCAGAAACCACTGGTTGCATATCGCGTCCAGCGCTTCGGTATGACCCTGAAGGCGCACGGTCACAGACGGCGTATCCATGGTTACCTGATCCTGATGTTCATGAACATTGCTCAGGTAGTCTTGGACCGAGAAATGCTCCGGCATTTCAAATGTGCGACCTGTTAACGACAGGCTCTTCATCCGGTCCACTCGGAACACGCGGAGGGCTTTCCGTGTATGGCAGTAAGCAGTCAAATACCACTTGCCGAGACGGTAGATGAGACCATAGGGATCGATGTGGCGTTCTTGAGCGGAACTGCTGGATGACTTCGCATAGTGAAGGATCAGCGTTTCCCGTGTAGCGACAGCTTGCTCTAACTCACGCAATAGGGGCTGAAGCAGGGCACCCTGTGAAGGGGAAAGGACATTAATACTGCCGACATGACGCCTCAAGTCCTCCAATTGGGATTCCTGAAGCCGGTGCTCAATCTTGGAAAGTGCTTTTTCAAGCGCATCCGTAAAAGGGTAGTCCGCATGCCGGGCTAGGAGCGCACTGTGTTCCATGGCCTTAAGCTCGGTTAATTCGAAGAACAAAGGCACGCTCAAAAAAGTATCAGGCAACCTAAAGCCCCCCCCATGCCCGGATTCGGATATAATGGGGACTCCGCTCACACCCAGTGTGTCGATATATCGATAGACCGTTCGGACACTTAACTCAAGTCTCTCGGCCAATTGTTCAGCTGTCATTTTTCCATGGGATCGAAGCAACCACAGAATGGAGAGCAGATAGTCCAGTTTAGCCATGGTCCACACTCGCTTTCTTAACGTTATTTTAGGTTGTGGCTTCCGGATGAATGATCATATTATACCAATCCATGCATGGCAGTGACCAAGAAGATGAAGAAGATCCATATGGATATCGAAGGCTTGTTTGTTATAATGTGTTCAGCAGAGAGAGGGGGCGTGAGAATGGGGTTGAGGGATGATGTCTATCATTCACCATCGCTCATTGAAATATATGTCACATGATCAGCCTTTAACGAAAGAAGCCATATTAGATGCGGCCGAACAGACGCTGCGGCGTTATGGTCCTGAGAAAACATCGGTTGTCGACGTTGCCAAAGCGCTTCAGGTCAGCCATGGCTCCCTGTATCGGCATTTTCCCAGCAAAGCGGCCCTCAGGGAAGCCGTTACCGAGCGCTGGCTGCAGCGGATTGCGGATCCGTTGCAAGAAATTGCAGACGGAACGGATGGCAGCGCCGCTGATCGATTGCGGTTATGGATGGATACTCTCATCCGGACCAAGCGGAATTACGTTCTGGAAGACCCCGAGATGTTTGCCATGTACACCACCGTGACGCTGGATGCCGTCATGATGATTGATACGCATGTGAAGTTATTGACCGGGCAGATTGCCCAGATCATCAAGCAAGGAATGCGTGCCGGTGAATTTAAGTCGGGCGAGCCGGAGCCGGTGGCCAAGGCCTTGTTCATGGCAACGTCCCAGTTCCATCATCCGGCGCATGCCTATCAGTGGAGCTCCAGCGAGATTGAAGCAGATTTTGACTCGGTATGGGCGTTATTGCTGTCGGGAATCATGAAATCAACCGTTAACGGGTCTGAATAATGCGAAAAATGGAATAAGGCCTGTTCGACGGTCATCCTAAAGGTTCATGCTGCCCTTGGAGAAGCGTGGTAAGATCGTTCCCTATGTAAAAAGATGCTGATCCTGGCGATACTCGCATGGAAGAGCATCTTTTTTGTATGCATTTATCAAGCGAGTGAATGACAAATATATAAAATTGTCACTTGTTATTTGTTAGGACTCGGCATATAATCAATGGCGAATAAGATACCTATAGGTCCTTGATCCATCTGATGAGATATTCACGCACCAGCATTTACAGATATACAAATTCGCAAGCGGGAGGCTTTTATCATGAAAAACAGCTTGATTGGCAAAGTAGCCATCGTAACCGGCGCATCAAGAGGCATAGGACGCGAAATTGCAATAGCGCTTGCGGAGAACGGGGCCAAGGTCGTTATAAACTATGCGAACAGCCCGGCCAAAGCAGAGGAAGTTGTGAGCAGCATTAAGTTGCGCGGTGGCGAAGCAGTGGCGATTCAAGCCGATATCAGCCAAGTGGCGGAGATCGAGATGCTGTTCCGTCAAACCTTGGAGGTTTATGGTGGAATGGATATCCTGGTGAACAATGCGGGGATCATGACAACCAAGCCGATCGCGTCCATGACGGAGGAGGATTTCGATAAGCAGTTTGCGATTAACGTGAAGGGAACTTATTTTGCGATTCAGCAGGCCTTTCAGCATATGAATTCGGGCGGCCGCATTATCAATTTCTCGACGTCGGTGGCTGGACAGATGTTCCCGTCTTACAGCGTATATGCAGGCACGAAGGGCGCTGTGGAGCAGTTTACGCGTCAGTTGGCCAAAGAATTCGGTCCCAAAGGCATCACGATTAACGCGGTGGCTCCCGGGCCGATCCATACGGAACTGTTCATGGAAGGCAAGTCGGAGGAACAGATTGCGGGCATCGTGAACATGAATGCCTTCGGACGTCTGGGTGAACCGGATGATGTCGCAGGAGTGGCATTGTTTCTGGCTGGCGAGGAGTCAAAATGGATCACGGGTCAAACACTCCGCGTGAACGGGGGATTCGTGTAAAATCCGCGACGTTAATCAGGATGTGCGAGGATAAGAGAAAAGCACCGGGATTCCCGGTGCTTTTTGTGTACCCAATGACAGTGATGGCTGTTGTTGGATTTCCTTATGAGCCTGCGCATTCAAGGATGTATCCTGACCGAGGGAGTCCGGTGGTCATATCCGGCAAATGGTTTCTACTCAAGGTCTTTCCACTTCATGTCCAGCGTCGGCGGCGTGTAGCTGTCCATGAGTTCCAGCAGCTTGAGCGGGTCATTGGATATATTGATCAGGTTTAAGTGGGAGGCATTGGAGAAGCCCTCTGTGATGCTGTACTGAATCAGCTTCATGAACGGTTCGAAATAATCCCGGATGCTCAGCAGTCCGATCGGCTTCTGGTGAATCCCGATTTGGGACCAGCACAATACCTCGAACAATTCCTCATAGGTTCCAAAACCGCCCGGCATGGCAATAAAACCGTCGGACAGTCTCGACATCGTTGCTTTGCGCTCATGCATGTCAGCGACTTCAATGAGCTGGGTCAGCTCGGTATGTACAATCTCGCCTTTGAACAGCCCCCTGGGCATGACTCCGATGACCTCGCCGCCATTTTGCAATACGGCATCAGCCACTTCGCCCATCAATCCGATTCTGGAGCCGCCGTACACAAGCTTGTATTGGTTGTGGGCAATATGCCTGCCAAGCTCGGCAGCCTTCGCTTTATAATCGGGATGTTCACCCATGTTGGATCCTGCAAATACGCATATAGATTTCAATTCGCACACTCCTTAACCAGATGTTGATATTATAATGAAGTAATTATACTATATATAGTGATCTATGTCATGGAACGCAGGGATACATATCGCTTCAATGTTAGGTTTGCCTCTCTTAGCTTATGACATACGTGTTAACATGATCTTGAGTTTGATCTCGAATTATGTAAAAAAATTAGGGGATGGGTTGGTTCATCCCAAGGAATCGCGGAGGTAGCACAAGCTATGGATATGAATGAAGCGCAGCAATGGATTAAACAGTTTTACGGGGAGCGAGGCTGGTCCGGGTACGGCCCCTTTATTCGGGTCGGATTCTTGATGGAGGAGACAGGGGAAACGGCACGTGCCGTCCGCGCTTATGAGATTGGCAGGGATCGGCCCGATGAGGAGGCCCAGTCCAGGGAACGGCTCAAGCAGGATTTGGTGGAGGAGATCGGCGACGTGCTCGGTAACATTTCGCTGCTGGCCGATCTCTATGATATCACGCTGGAAGAAGCATTCACGGCCCATCAGCACAAGCTGCTGAAGCGGTTTGGCTCTTAATGGAGATATGGGATAGCGTCTGTTTCGCAAGCAGGTGGTAAGGAAGTCCCTGGAAAACTCTTAATTCCCAAGGTGTGCCTACCACAGAATGACGCAGCAAAGAAGGCTGCCCCCAAGGTCCCTTGGACGATGGGGTGCAGCCTATTGACGTTGTATGATCACATGAAGTCGTTATGACAAAATGTTATGACACCAGCACTTTGCGGAACTCCTGCGTCAGCAAGGGAACGATATCGAACAGGTCGCCGACGATGCCGTAATCCGCCACTTTGAAGATAGGAGCCTCGGGGTCTTTGTTGATAGCAATAATGACACGGGATTGGCTCATGCCAGCCAAATGCTGGATGGCTCCGCTAATGCCGCAGGCAATATAAATTTCGGGTGTGACCACTTTGCCCGTCTGCCCGATCTGGAGCGCGTAATCGCAGTAGCCGGCATCGCACGCACCGCGCGATGCGCCGACGGCGCCGCCGAGCAGGTCCGCCAGCTCCTCCAGCGGCTGGAAGCCTTCCGCGCTCTTGACGCCGCGACCGCCGGAAATGACGATTTTAGCTTCCGAGAGGTCGATTTTTCCCGTGGTCTTGCGAACGACGTCCTTTACCACGGAGCGGAGGGAGGGGGCCGGGTAAGCGATGTCCTCAATGCTCGTGCTTGCACCTTCTACGGCTTCCGCGGCAGGAATATTGTTCGGACGCACCGTTACGACCCATGGCCCGTTCTGGAACACACGTTTCTCAAAAGCTTTGCCCGCATAGAGCGGGCGAGTGAACACCGCTTCTCCAGCTTCGTTCTCGATTGCCGTCACGTCGGAAATCTGTCCGGCATTCAGGGACGCGGCTACCAGCGGGGCCAAATCACGGCCGATGGCCGTATGCCCGAAGAGCACCGCATCTGGCTGCGCCTGATGAATAACGGCCTCAATGGCCGCCATATAAGCCTCAGGATTATAACTTTCCAGATCATCATGCTCGACAGTATAGATCGTATCAGCACCATATCCGTTCAGGGCCGATACGGCTTCCGTTATGTTGGCTCCTGCAACCAGAATGCGGATGCTGTCATCATCAGCTGCAATTAAACGGGCAGCGCCCAAGGTCTCAAGGGCAACCTGCCGCAGCCGTCCATCCCGATTCTCGGCATATACTAATATCGTTTTGCTCATATCATAACCTCCTAAGTTCCAATTGAGATTGAAGTGAAAAGAGTTTTACGATTCCGACTTGTCTTAACAACCAAGCGAATGCGGATGATACTTCAAAAATCGCTGTTGGCCCAATTCACTAAAGCAATCAGGCGAAAAGCGTGCATGACGGACAGCCTGTAAACCATACAATCAGAATACATAAGGAATGAGGGCAGGGTGCACTGTTGATGTCATGTAACCGCATTCAGAAGTGAGATTCAAAGGGATTCATACGTTCATTCCCTAATACTCAGATCACCTTCGACTGGGTGCGCAGCAAGGATACCAGCTCATGTGCCACTTCGGCAGGCTCACCCTTGAGAATGACTCCTGCACTGCGCTCCGGCGGCAATGACAATTCGCTTTGCTTCGTTGCTGGCTGAATGTCGCCTTCCGATAATCCGAGATCATCCAGCGACAGCGTCTGAAAAGGCTTCTTCTTGGCCTTCATGATACCTGGCAGCGATGGATAGCGAGGTTCATTCAACCCCTGCTGTGCCGTGAAGATAGCAGGCAGCTGAACCTCCAGCACTTCGAGATCGCCTTCGGCGTCCCGGTGTACTTCAGCCGTGGTACCGTTCAGCGTAAGTTTGGTGATGGAGCCGGTATGGGAAATACCGAGGAGACGGGCAAGGCGAATCGCCACTTGACCTGAACCGCGGTCCACCGAGAAATTGCCGCCGAGGATCAGATCCGGGCTTTCCTTCGACAAATACGCATGCAGCACCTTCGATACCGCATACTCATCGTCTGGAATCCGCTCATCGGAGATCAGTACGGCATCATCAGCACCCATCGCGAGCGCGGTCCGAAGGGCCTCTGCGGTACGATCCGGTCCGACGGACAGGAGTGTTACGCTGCCGCCATGGTCATCCCGAAGCTTCACGGCTTCTTCCACAGCATATTCATCATACGGATTGATTACAAATTTCACCCCATCCTCGGCAATCGATCCGTTTTCAATCGTGATTTTTTCCTCTGTGTCAAAGGTCTGTTTAAGCAGTACTACAATCTTCATCGGTTAAACTCTCCCTTCAATATGAATATCAGCTGGACTTATTGTCCGCTGGAAACACCGTTCAGAAAAAAGCTGAGCGTCTCCTCCGCCTGATCGGACAGAGAATATTTGCGGCCGGAGATCAGCCAAGAGGTTACCGCTTCATCCATGGCGCCAAATATCAGGTTGCGCACCAGCTTGATGTTCAGGTCGGAGCGGAATTTCTGTTCTTTAATGCCCTGTTCCAGGATATTCTCGATCAGCACAATATATGGCTTAAGCGCGTTGCCAATTTCCTTCCGCAGTTCCAAATCGCTCTGCCGCAGCTCAATCTGTGTGACATAAGCGAATTCGGGATTGCTCTCCAGCTCGGAAAAATGAATGCTGCACACCGTACGCAGCGCTTCCACCGCGTCCGCGGTGCCTTCCACACTTTCGTGGAATTTGCCGACCAGCTCGCCGAGCTTCTCCTGGAACAGGCAAATGAGGATATCCTCCTTCCTCTTAAAATACAAATAGATGGTGCCGTCAGCTACGCCGGCAGCCTTGGCAATCTTGGATACCTGGGACCGGTGATAGCCGTTTTCGGCGAATACTTGCAGGGCGCCCTGGAGAATAAGGTAATATTTATCATTTTTTTTACTTGTCATATGCTCACCCCGATGTTAGAATACAGTTAAAATTATGAATGAATACTCATTCATTTCTTGTATCCATCATAAAATACGTTCATGTCGTTGTCAACGATGGGTTGCGAAGACCCGGGAATTTGATGAAGCAGGCGTAGAAGGGCAGCAATTAAGGCGTTCATATCAGAGCAATCGACAGCAGTTCAACCGGAAGAAACGAAGCAGCTGGGTATCCGTTAGGCTAGTACAGATGAAGTGATGCAGCTAAGAATTCATGTTCGGTTTAGAGTGGTCGGCAAGGCACGATGTGGAGGTCTATTTTTGCAGCCCCAATGAAAGCGCTTTATATATTGTCCCGACATGGACACCGTGACGAGCCGGATTGTGGAAGGAGTGAACGAGTCTTCGAAATTAAGACTGCACCATTAGAAGAACCAGGGCAGATGATTCTAACGCAAGGGGCTGAAGAGAGATGATTCTACAACTAATCAACGCGCTTCTCTTTGTCGGGATCACCGGCTGGGCAGTGTACATGTTCGCTACGGTGGTTTATCGACGGTACCTGTATATCCGTCTGGGCAAGCCAGCGAATTTGAAGAAGGATATGAAGGAACGCCTGAGCCAGTTCGCCATTCAGGTGTTCGGACAGAGCAAGCTGTTCAAGGACCGCAAGAGCGGTATCATGCACTTTATCGTTTTTTATGGCTTTATCATTTTGCAGTTCGGTGCGCTCGACATTATATGGAAGGGGCTGTCAGGGCACAGCTTGCCGATTCCGGGGCATGGCGGCTTCATCCTCATGCAGGAGATAACGGTGACACTGATCCTGCTGGCAATCGGTTATGCGGCTTACCGGCGTTACGGCGAGAAGCTGAAGCGGCTGAAGCGAGGGTGGAAGCCCAGCATTGTCGTGTTTTTCATCACGGCGCTGATGGCCTCGGTACTGCTGACGATGGCTTTTGAACGGCTTCGGGAAGGACTGGCGTGGTCGGCGATGGCGCCCATCTCATCCAGCATTGCGGCTGTTTTCACCTGGATGCCGCCGGTGGCGGTCACGGTTGGTTATTTCGTGTTCTGGTGGCTTCATCTGCTTATTCTGCTGTCGTTCCTCATCTATGTACCGCAATCGAAGCATTTTCACCTCATTACGGCACCGATCAACATCCTGGTACGCCGCACGGATCCTCCAGGCAAGCTCAGCAAGCTCGATCTGGAGGATGAAGAGGCCGAGGAATTCGGGGTGGGCAAGATTGAGGACTTTACGCAGAAGCAGATGCTCGATTTCTACGCCTGCGTGGAGTGCGGAAGATGCACCAACGTATGTCCGGCATCGAATACAGGCAAGCTGCTGTCGCCGATGCACATGATTGTGAAGCTCAGGGATCATCTGACGGAAAAAGGAGCCGCACTCACCTCCAAATCGGCGTGGATGCCGGCGTCGGTGTTTGGATCGCCTGGTGTTCACTCCATGGCTGCTACGGATCTGGCTCTTGTCGGCTGGAAGGGCGAGGGGATTACTGATATCGGTCCGACAATGGACGTGCAGAAGAGCTCCTGGCATCAAGTTGAGGGGGTAGACCCGAAGGACGTTCAATTGATCGGCGGCGTCATGACGGAGGAAGAGATCTGGGCATGCACCACCTGCCGCAACTGTGAGGATCAATGTCCGGTAGCTAACGAGCATGTCGACAAAATCGTGGATCTCCGGCGCCATCTCGTTCTGATGGAGGGCAGCGTGCCGCAGGAAGGACAGCGCGCGATGCAGAACATCGAGCGTCAGGGCAACCCTTGGGGGATCAGCCGTGCGGATCGCAGCAAGTGGGTGAAGGAGGTTGATCCCGAAGGGGCTCTGGATCTGAAGATTCCTACCGTGAAGGAGAATCCGGATTTTGATGTGCTGTTCTTTGTCGGGTCTATGGGTTCGTATGACAACCGCAGCCGCAAGATTACCCGGGCCTTCGTCCGGCTGATGAACGAAGCAGGCGTCAACTTCGCCATTCTGGGCAACGAGGAGAAGAATTCGGGCGACACGCCGCGCCGCATGGGCAATGAATTTCTGTTCCAGCAGCTGTGCATGGAGAACATCGAGACGTTCCAGAAGTACGATGTGAAACGGATTGTCACAGCTTGTCCGCATACATTCAATATTTTCAAGAACGAATATCCGGAATTTGGTCTAACGGCCGAAGTGATTCACCATACGGAGCTGCTGGATCAGCTGGTGAAGGAAGGACGTCTTAAGCCACAGTATCAGGTTCAGGAGAAAATCACGTATCATGACTCCTGCTACCTTGGGCGTTATAACGACGTGTATGATCAGCCGCGCGATGTGCTGCGCGCCATTCCGGGCGTCGAGCTGCTGGAGATGGAGCGCAGCCGGGAGAACGGGATGTGCTGCGGCGCCGGCGGCGGTCAGATGTGGATGGAAGAGGACGCTGGCAAGCGCGTGAATCTGGCGCGTACCGAGCAGGCGCTGTCCGTGTCGCCGACCATGATCAGTTCGGCTTGTCCGTTCTGCCTGACGATGCTGGAGGATGGCACGAAGCTGAAGGAAGTGGAAGAAAGCGTCAAAACGCGAGATATCGCGGAAATCTTGGAATTATCCGTATTCGGTCTATCTGAAATCCATGAACAGGAGGTCGTTGTGCAATGAGTAATACCATTACCAAAGAAGTCGTCAGCGGTTCCGGTGTCGCAGGTCGAAACATAACCAAAGCAGCCGTAATCGGCTCTGGTGTCATGGGGTCGGGTATTGCCGCCCATCTAGCCAATGCAGGAATTCCCTGTCTGCTGCTCGACATCGTTCCGAATTCCTTGACCGCCGAGGAGGAGAAAGCCGGCTTGACGCTGGATCATCCCAAGGTTCGAAGCAGGCTTGCAGCCAAGGCCGTTGCGGCACTGCCTAAATCCAGCACGGCCCCGCTGTACAGCGCCGACTTTGTGAGCCGGATCACGCCGGGGAACACGGAGGATCATCTAAGCCAGTTGAAGGATGCGGACTGGATCATTGAAGTGGTCACGGAGCGTCTGGAAATCAAGAAAAGCATCTTCAAGCAGATCGAAGGTGTGCGTAAAGAAGGGGCCATCGTCAGCACGAACACCTCCGGTATTTCCGTTAATGCCATGGTCGAGGATTGCAGCGAGGAATTCCGAAGTCATTTCCTGGGGACTCATTTCTTCAATCCGCCGCGTCATATGAAGCTTCTGGAGATTATCCCGGGCTTTGACACCGATCCGGATATTACGAAGTTCATGGTTGAATTCTGTACGAAGCGCCTTGGCAAAGGGGTTGTTCTGGCAAAGGATACGCCGAATTTCATCTCGAACCGGATTGGCACCTACGGACTCCTCGTTACGCTACAGGAGATGGTGAAGAACAGCTATACGGTGGAGGAAGTGGATGCGGCCACGGGTCCGATTCTGGGACGCCCGAAGAGTGCAACCTTCCGTACGCTGGATCTTGTGGGCATCGATACGTTTGTCCATGTGGCGAGAAATGTTTACGACTCAGTGCCGGATGGCGCCGAGAAAGACGTGTTCACGGTACCTGATGTGATGAATGAGCTTGTCACCCGCGGCTGGATCGGAGAGAAGGGCGGCCAGGGTTTCTATAAAAAAGTGAAGGGCGATAAAGGCAGTCAGATCTTATCGCTCAACCTGTCAACGATGGAGTACCACCCGAGCGCCAAAATAAGCTCCGCTTCCATCGAAGCCGCGAAAGCGGTGAAGGGAGCCAAACGGAAGATCAAAGCATTCCTGAGTACGCAGGATCGCTACTCGGAGTTGGCCTGGAATGTATTGAAGCAGGTGCTTGTATATGCAGCCGATAAGCTTGGTGAGATCGCGGATTCCATTCAGGACATCGACAACGCAATGAAATGGGGCTTCAACTGGGAGCTCGGTCCATTCGAGACCTGGGATCTGATCGGACTGCCGGAATCGGTGCAGCGCATGGAAGCAGAAGGACTGACCGTCCCAGCTTGGGTGAAGGATTGGATTGCCGCCGGGAATAAGACTTTCTATCAGCAGAAGGACGGCGAGGCGTTCCATTATTTCAAAGGCGAGTACAAAGGGGTGGAGGTTCAGCCGGAGCTGATCTCGCTGCAGACTTTAAAGTCGCAAAACCGGATTATTCGCTCAAACACGGGCGCGAACCTGATTGATCTTGGGGATGGTGTAGCGTGTCTTGAATTCACCTCTCCGAATAATGCGATTGGTGCCGATATTCTGGTCATGATTCAGCAGAGCGTCGAAGAGATTCGGGCGAATTACCGCGGGCTCGTGGTCGCAAACGAAGGCCGCAACTTCTGCGTTGGCGCGAACCTGATGCTCATGCTGATGGAAGCGCAGAGCGGTGACTGGGATGAGGTGGATGACATCATCCGTCTGTTCCAGGGCAGCATGATGAAGCTGAAGGGGCTGGAGAAGCCGGTTGTGGCTGCGCCTCACCGGATGACACTCGGCGGCGGCGTGGAAGCGTGCCTGCCGGCCGACCGAATCATCTTCTCGGCGGAGACGTATTTCGGTCTCGTGGAGACAGGGGTGGGTCTCATTCCGGCAGGCGGCGGCTGCAAGGAGCTGGTGCTCATGACCAGCAACCGGCATCCGGATGCGGACCATGATCTCCAGCCGGAGATCAACAGGATCTTCGAGATGGTGGCGATGGCGAAGGCATCGACCAGCGGACATGAAGCGATCCGCATGGGTTACGGACGCAGCGGAGATACGGTGGTCATGAATCAGGATTACCGGATCTATGAAGCGAAGCAGGCGGTCCTTGCGATGGACCGGGCAGGCTATGTGCCGCCACAGCCGGGCAAAGCCCGCGTTGTCGGCCGCGACGGCCGTGCCGTGCTTCAGCTGGGTGCCATCGATATGAAGCGAAGCGGCTACATCAGCGATCATGATCTGCTGATCGCGAAGAAGCTGGCTCATATCCTGACGGGCGGTGACGTTCCTGCTGGAACTGTAGTAAGCGAGCAGCACCTGCTCGACCTGGAACGCGAAGCGTTCCTCAGCCTGCTCGGCGAGGCCAAAACCCAGCAGCGCATGCAGCACATGCTGGCAAAGGGCAAGCCGCTGCGTAATTAGGAGTGATGAGAGCTGTTTTGGAGAGAGCTGCTTTACAGTTAAAGATTAGTTATCATTCGTCAACGCGATTCGATAAATCAACCGTGCATACAGTGCGTGGGTGGCAGTTATCCGTGCTGTTGAAGTTAGATCATGGCGGCTCTTGAATTAGCTCCACCCGTTACAAATTCATATCATGGCCGATTAGTGTCCAGCAATCATATCCGAATTGGATTCAACCATTTCAAGTTGATGAGGTGAATGGCATGAGAGAAGCAGTCATAGTATCCCTTGCCCGTACTCCGGTAGGGAAAGCAAAGAAAGGAAGTTTCGCCCAGACGCGCGTAGAGGATCTTGGTAAGGCGGTATTGGAAGCCGTCATTGAGCGTGCGCCGGGTCTAAAAAAAGAGGATGTCGAGGACATCATTCTCGGCTGTGCAATGCCGGAGGGTGAGCAGGGTCTCAACGTAGCGCGGATCATCTCGCTGTATGCAGGATATCCGGTGACGGTCCCTGCCCTGACCGTCAATCGCTTCTGCTCCTCGGGACTGCAAGCGATCGCCTTTGCGGCAGAGCGTATTATGCTTGGCCATGCGGAAGTCATCGTGGCAGGCGGCGTCGAGAGCATGAGCCATGTGCCGATGACCGGCTTCAAGCCAGCACCGCATCCGACAATTGTGGAGGAGATGTCTGAGGTATACATCGGCATGGGACACACCGCAGAGGAGGTGGCCCGCCGCTTTGGCATTACCCGCGAAGCGCAGGATGCCTTCGCGGCCAGCAGCCACGCTAAGGCAGCGGCTGCCATCGCTGAAGGGAAGTTCCGGGACGAGATCGTGCCCGTGAACGTATCGCTGGCTGCCGCGGATGAGCAGGGCAAGGTCCGCAGCAGCACCTTCGCCGTGGATACGGATGAAGGGGTGCGGCCGGATACCTCCCCGGAGGTATTGGCAAGGCTCAAGCCGGCCTTTGCCCTCGGCGGTTCCGTTACCGCAGGCAACGCGTCCCAGACGAGCGACGGTGCAGCAGCCGTAGCCGTCATGAGCCGCGAGAAAGCGGAGGAGCTGGGTCTCACGCCGCTGGCTACCTTCAGATCGTTCGCCCTGGCGGGCGTTGAGCCACAGATAATGGGGGTAGGACCCGTCGAAGCGATCCCGAAAGCGCTGCGCATGGCAGGGATCGAGCTGGATCAAGTGGATGTGTTCGAGATTAACGAAGCGTTCGCTTCGCAATGTCTGCACATCATCCGTGCCTTGGGCATTGACGAGAGCAAGGTCAACGTCAACGGCGGTGCCATTGCGCTCGGTCACCCGCTCGGCTGCACCGGCGCCAAGCTGACCGTCAGCCTCGTCTCCGAGCTCGCGCGCCGCGGCGGCGGCTACGGCGTCGTGAGCATGTGCATCGGCGGCGGCATGGGCGCCGCGGGGGTGTTCGAGGTGCACGCTGCCGGAGCTTAATTGTCTCATTCATAGGAGTCGTAACTCGTTCGTTATAGAAACAAATCTTGTTAGATGGCAGGCGTAGGGAAGTAGCCTCCTTCTTGTCTGGCGAATTAAGGCGAAGCAAGTCCCAAAGAGGAACTTGTGGCCCCCAGGTCACAAGCTGTGTCCGCTCCGTACACGGACCGGACACGGGACCACTCACTCCAACCACAGGGGAGTGCAAGGATAGTCGGTCGCAGGGGTTTGAACTTAGGGGATTAGCCAGAGTGCGCCAGCCCAGCGGAGAGGGCGGAATTGTACTGGAGAAGCGATAGCGGTCGCCTTTGAGTTTGGATTTCTACTATTAATTGATCCATTCCCTGAAATCCAAACTCAACAGCGATCGGAAGTACAATCCGCACGCGGAGCGCCACTATTGCACCACAATCACGCATGCATCATATCATCTATGACCAACCAGCAAGTTGGCAACCTAGCAACACCAAGGCCACCATTGCACTCCACCTTATTCCACATTCCGAAAGGGGAAACCAATCATGAGCGATAACCAAACCAAAGAACCGAAAATCAAAGGCGGCAGCTTTGTCATCGATAATCCCGATATGCAGCGCATCCTGACACCGGAGGATTTCACGGAAGAGCATCGCATGATCGGCGAGACGGTGCGTGATTTTATCGATGGGGAAGTCGTGCCGCACGATGAAGAGCTGGAGAAGCTGAATTATGAAATGACGGTAGACCTGCTTCGCAAAGCAGGCGAGTTGGGCCTGCTCGGAGCCGATGTGCCGGAGCCGTTCGGCGGGATCGGACTGGATAAGGTCAGCTCTACGATTATTAACGAAGCGTTGGCCAAGGGTTCGTCCTTCGCGCTTTCCTTCGGGGCTCATGTCGGGATCGGAACGCTGCCGATCGTGTTCTTCGGTACGACCGAGCAGAAACAGAAATATCTGCCGGATCTCTCGACCGGCGCTAAAATCGCGGCTTATTGTTTGACGGAGCCAACCTCGGGCTCCGATGCGCTGGGTGCCAAAACAACGGCACGCCTGTCGGATGACGGAGACTATTATATTTTGAACGGATCGAAGCTATATATAACTAACGCCGGATTTGCGGATATCTTTATTGTCTACGCCAAGATTGATGGGGAGCATTTTACCGCGTTCATTGTCGAGAAGGAGATGGAAGGCTTCACGCTCGGACCGGAAGAGAAGAAGATGGGCATCAAGGGCTCGTCGACGCGTCCGCTCTTTTTCGAAGACGTCAAGGTGCCGAAGGAGAACCTGCTCGGCGAGATCGGCAAGGGCCACCGGATCGCCTTTAACATCCTGAACATCGGAAGGTATAAATTGGCAGCCGGCACGGTCGGTGCGGCGAAGGAATCCATCGAGCTGAGCGCGAAATATGCTAACACCCGTAAACAGTTCGATACACCAATCTCGCAGTTCCCGCTTATGCGCAAGAAGCTGGCCGAGATGAACATCACCACCTTCGTGATGGAGAGTATGGTGTACCGTACGGCAGGACTGCTGGACGAAGCGATGCAGGACATCGATTACAACAGCGAGGATGCCGGAATCCAATCGGCTGCCGCGATCTCCGACTATGCCATTGAATGCTCGATCAACAAGGTGTTCTGTTCGGAAGGACTGGATAACGTAGCAGACGAAGCGGTGCAGATTCATGGAGGCTATGGGTATATCCAAGAGTACAAAGTGGAACGCGTCTATCGGGACTCCCGCATCAACCGCATCTTTGAAGGCACGAACGAGATCAACCGGCTCCTGATTCCGGGCACGCTCGTGAAGAAGGCCATGAAGGGCGAAATCGCGCTCCTGCAAAAAGCGCAAGGCCTCCAAGGTGAGCTGCTGCAGCTGGTACCTGGCCAAACTTTCGAAGGCACACTGGAGCAGGAAACGCACTTCCTGGACATGAGCAAAAAGATTTTCCTCCTCGCAGGCGGTTTGGCGGTTCAGAAATTCGGCACGAAGCTGGAGAAAGAGCAGGAGGCTTTATCCAATCTGGCGGATATGATGATTGATATTTATGCCCTCGAGAGTGCGCTGCTGCGTACTCGCAAGCAAATCGAACGCACCTCGGAGGAAAAAGCAGCGAGCATGATCGAGATGACGCAGGTGTTTGCATACGAGGCGTTCCAGCGCATTGAAGCGCTCGCGAAAGAGACGCTGGCCTCGGTGGAAACCGGTGATATGCTGCGCATGCAGCTGTCGGTGCTTAAGAAGCTGACGCGTTGCACACCGGTCGATACGGTGGCCCTCAAGCGCAGCATCGCCGCCCGTGTCGTCAAGAACGAACGGTACACCGTGTAGCATCCGTCACCGTAATAGATGCGAATGTAGCCTGAAAAGAGAGAGAGTTTTCTTGGAGTAGGAAAGAAGGAGCATTCCTTAGGAAAGGGTTGGTTTTGTATGGATACAAAGCCTTGGCTGCCGTTTTATCCGCCCGAAGTAGCCCCCGCTTTTGATTATCCGAAACAGAATTTGGCATCATTTCTCGTGACGTCGGCACAGAAGTTTCCGAATCGGCCGGCCATGTATTTCATGGGCAAAACGATCAACTATAGGAGTCTGCTGGAGTCGTCCTATCGTATGGCAAACGCGCTCCGCAGCAAAGGGATTAAGAAGGGCGACCGGGTAGCGATTATGCTTCCCAACTGCCCGCAGGTAGTGATTTCGTATTATGGCGTGCTGCTCGCCGGAGCCGTGGCCGTCATGACCAACCCGCTCTATATGGAGCGGGAAATTGCGCATCAGATGAAGGATTCCGGTGCCAAGATCATTATCACGATGGATATGTTCGTGTCCCGCGTTGAAAAAGTCATCGAGGAGACGGAACTGGAGCATATGATCGTCACTTCCGTGGCGGATTATCTTCCATTCCCCAAGAATCTCCTCTATCCGATCAAAGCCAAGAAGGAGGGCCCCCTTCCGGTCGTCAATTATGGAAGCCGCGTCCATGCCTTCAAAAAGCTGCTTGCGAGCTCACCGAATGACCCGATCTGCGAATCCGTAAAGGCGGAGAAGGACTTGGCCCTGCTCCAGTATACCGGTGGCACGACCGGTGTTCCCAAAGGCGTCATGCTGACGCATATGAATCTGATCGCCAATACGGTGCAGTCCGCGAACTGGTGCTTTCAGGTGGAGGATGGGAAGGAGCGCTATTTGGCGGTGCTCCCCTGTTTTCACGTATTCGGGTTGACAGTGCTGCTTAACCAGGCGATCTACCGTGCGGGTATGCTGATATTGGTACCGAAATTCGAAGTGACGATGATTCTGAACCTGATCAAAAAAATGAAGCCGACACTCTTCCCGGGCGCGCCGACCATGTACATCGCGCTGATTAATCACCCGCGGATCAAGGAATATGATCTGTCTTCGATCAATGCTTGCGTCAGCGGCTCTGCGGGGCTTCCGGTCGAGGTGCAGGATAAGTTCGAGGAGCTGACCAAAGGGCGGCTGATCGAAGGCTACGGCCTGACCGAAGCTTCCCCGGTTACCCATGTGAACCCGATCTGGGGAAGGCGCAAGATCGGCACCATTGGCGTACCGGTTCCGGATACGGATGCCAAGGTGGTGGACCCCGACACGGGCGAAGAAATGCCCATCGGCGAGCCTGGCGAGCTAATTGTGAAAGGGCCGCAGGTGATGATAGGGTACTGGAACCGGCCGGAGGACACGTTCGACACGCTGCGCAACGGCTGGCTGTTCACGGGTGATATGGTAACGATGGACGAAGAGGGGTATTTTACGATCATCGACCGCAAGAAAGACATGATCATTGCAAGCGGTTTCAATATTTACCCTCGGGAGATCGAGGAAGTGCTGTATGAGCATCCTTCCGTAAAGGAAGCCGTCGTGGTCGGAACGAAGGACGATTATCGCGGCGAAACCGTGAGAGCATATATTGTGCTGAAGGATGGCGCGTCTCCGGACCTTTCGGGCCTTGAGAAGTTTTGCCGCAGTCAGCTGGCAGCCTATAAGGTGCCGCGCGAGTACGTGTTCCGCGATTCGCTGCCGAAGACGATGGTAGGCAAGGTGCTGCGCCGCAAGCTGCTGGAGGAGGAAGAGGAAGGCAGAACGGGCTGAGAGCGAAAGAACAGCAGCGTTAGGCACGATCAACGATTCATGTTATTCCGCTGGAATGGATACAGTATCTAACAACGTCAGAAGAAAAAAGGAGGCGGCCTGATGAATCATACCAATGTCAACCCCAACGCGAAGGCCGAACAGCCGGAAATCGACCGGGAGGCGTACATCGAGGCCATGACCAAAGCGGCAGAGCCCACCTTCTGGGGATATCTCGGCTGCAAACTTGCGTCAGCCAGCTCGGAGGCGGTTATTGTCACGCTGGATGCGCAGCCTCATCATATGAATATGATGGGCATCGTGCATGGCGGCGTACTCTCCTCACTGATGGATAACGCCATGGGCATTGCCGTCATGCTGGAGCGCCCGGGCGAATCAACGGTGACGAGCAATCTGAACGTGCATTTTGTCATGCCGGCCAGAGCAGGTGTCCTCACCGTAACGGCAAGCATCGTGCATCAGACGCACCGTTCGGTCACAACGGAATGCAGAATTACGAACGAGAAGGGTGAGCTTGTGGCGATCAGCACAGGGTCCTTCCGAGTGAAATAAAGCAGCCTTGGCTGCTATGAAACAGGTGGTCTGCCAACGCTGGAGGGGCAGGCCATTTATTTTTTGGGTGGGCAGAAAATGGGTCGGGGGGTCGTATGAGTAACTTCGCTCAGTAGCTTCCAATCCATTGAGCTTATGACCAAGATCATCGAGTAGGAGGGGCGGCTAACCACCGTCCTCTCATACCACCGTACATGCGGGTCCGCATACGGCGGTTCTAAAAGGTTAACAAAGCTCCAGATCCACCCAGTACGGGGTCCTCTTCATGGTATTAACACCGAGAAGCAGGGATGGCAGGATCTTGGTCGGAGTTATGGAGTGATTCCCCCTTACTCCTTGTCAGGTCGATAAAGCTGTGGTACAATAAAAATGCTGTTTTTCATGTAGAATCTAGGATGTCTCTTAAGATAATAAATTTAGATGTTTACATACGTAGGAGGTGGAAGTCATGGTTGTATTTTTTGAAGTGTTGCTTGTTATTTTCTCCATCGGATTGATTACTGTCGTTCTTCTCCAAAAAGGGAAAAGCGCAGGTCTTGCCGGTGCCATCTCCGGCGGTGCGGAACATCTTTTTGGTAAAACAAAGGCTCGCGGTATGGATCTCGTACTGCAGCGTACAACGGTAGGTCTTGCAGCAGGATTTATGATTTTGGCCATCGTTGTTGCTATGTTGAAATAACAATGAACGTTACCCTCGCTTTTTCACTCTTGGAAGAGCGGGGGTTTTTTATTTGCCTGAATTTCGGAATACATAGGTTAAGACGGTGTCGGAAGGATACCGGAGATTAAATTCGTGTATACTAGGGTATGAGTATATGAAGGTAAAGAATGGATAGCGGAACGATGAAATTGCAGGTTCCCCGAGGTGATAATGATGATAACTGAAGAAATATTACTGAATTTTATGCGGGAAACTGCATACAAACCGATGACGTACCAGGAATTGGAGCAGCATTTTGCCATTAAGGATGCCCATGAATTCAGGGAATTCTTGAAACTGCTGAATGAGCTTGAGCAATCCGGAAAAATCATTCTGACCAGCACCCAGCGATATGGCGTGCCGGAACGGATGAATTTGCTGCGCGGACGTCTGCAGGCTCATGCGAAGGGTTTTGCATTCTTGATTCCCGATGATCGCGAGCACCCGGATGTGTACATTCATGCCAATGACTTGAAGAGTGCGATGAATGGAGATATCGTGCTTATCCGGATCAGTTCCAAAAGCAGCGATGGCGGCAAAATGGAAGGCGAAGTGGTCCGTATTGTGACGCGCGCCGTCACCCAAGTCGTGGGTGTATTCCAGAACCATGAAGCCTATGGCTTCGTGCTGCCGGATGACAAGCGGATCAATCGGGATATTTTTATTCCGAAGCATGCGATTAACGGAGCCGTTGATGGCGTGAAAGTCGTGGTGAAGCTGGTCAGCTATCCGGAAGGAAGAGCTGCGGCCGAGGGTGAAGTTGTGGAGATTCTGGGTCACAAGGATGATCCGGGTGTCGACATCCTGTCCATTATCCGCAAGCATCAGCTGCCGGAAGGTTTTCCGGAGGAAGTGTTGGCCGAGGCGGATGGAGCGCCCGATGCCATTACGGAGGAAGAAATCGTACAGCAGGGCCGCCGCGATCTGCGCGGTCTGAACATTGTGACAATTGACGGCGAAGATGCCAAGGATCTCGATGATGCGGTGAATGTGGAACGTCTGCCGAACGGGAACTACCGTCTGGGCGTTCATATTGCCGATGTCAGTTATTACGTGCGCGAGCGCTCCGAGCTGGATAAGGAAGCTTACGATCGCGGCTGCAGCGTGTATTTGGTGGATCGGGTCATTCCGATGCTGCCGCATCGTCTGTCCAACGGGATTTGCAGCTTGAATCCGCAGGTGGATCGTCTGACGATGTCCTGTGAGATGGAATTCAACGAGCAGATGAAAGTCGTGAAGCACGATATCTTTACCAGTGTTATTCGTACGAAAGAACGGATGACATATAACAATGTACGCAAAATTCTCGTTGATGAGGATCCAGAGCTGATCGAGCGTTACAGTGACCTCGTGGAAGATTTCCGCTTGATGCGTGAGCTGGCGCTGAAGCTGCGGAATCGCCGGATGCGCCGTGGCGCGGTGGATTTTGATTTTGTGGAATCCAAGGTCATCGTGGACGAGAACGGCAAGCCCGTGGATATCGTCAAAAGAGAACGTTCCATTGCGGAGCAGATCATTGAGGAATTCATGCTGGCGGCCAACGAAACCGTGGCAGAGCATTTCCATTGGCTCAAGGTACCGTTCATCTACCGGATCCATGAAGACCCGGATCAGGAGAAGCTGCAGAACTTTATGGCATTCGCGGCCAATTTCGGGCATCAGGTGAAGGGACGGGGCAACTCGATCCATCCGCGCGCCCTGCAAAACCTGCTGGAAGCCATTCAAGGCACGAAGGAGCAAACGGTGCTCAGTACGATGATGCTCCGTTCGATGAAGCAGGCGAAATATGACGCAGAGAGCACGGGCCACTTTGGTCTTGCTGCGGAATATTACTCCCACTTCACGTCTCCGATTCGTCGTTATCCCGATCTGGTCATTCATCGGGTCATCCGGGAAGTACTGGAAAGCGGCGGTGCGCTTGATGAGAAGCGTCATGAGCATCTGGCGGGCCGGATGGCTGATATCGCTCGGCAATCCTCCGAGCGCGAGCGCGTGGCTGTGGATGCGGAGCGGGATACGGAAGCCCTTAAGAAAGCCGAGTTCATGCTGGATAAGGTCGGCGAAGAGTTCGAAGGCATTATCAGCAGCGTGACCAGCTTCGGCATGTTCATTGAGTTGGAGAACACGGTCGAAGGCTTGATTCGTCTCAGTGCGATGACCGACGATTATTATCATTTCGATGAGGGCCATATGGCGCTGATCGGTGAGCGGACCTCGAAGGTATACCGCATCGGTGATGATGTGAAGGTTCGCGTGGCGAAGGTGAACATGGATGATCACACCATCGATTTTGAGATGGTGGATATGAAGCCGCGCCGTCAAGGGCGCGGCGAAGGCGACCGCGGCGGCAACGGTGGCCGCGGATTTGGTGCCCGCGATGGCGCAGCCCGCGGGGGTAAGGGCCGCGGCGGTAAGCGCGGCGCGGCCGAAGGTGGCGCGCCAGGCGGACGCCGCAGTGACAGCGCCGGCGGCCAGGGTGGCCGCGGCAAGCGGAGCGGCGAGGCGCCGGCTGGAGCGGGCGCTGCCGCTGGTGCTGGCGAGCAGCAGGCGTCGAACTTCGCCTTTGGTTCCGGCAAAGGCGGCTACAGTTCCGCAGGCGGCGGTGCACTAGGCTTCGATCGCAATGCTCGCAGCTCTGGCGGTGCCGGCGGGAAGAGCCGGCGTAAGAAAACGGCGGGCAGCGGCATTTTCATCGGCGAAGGCCCAACTCCAGGCGGCAATGCTGGAGGCAACTCCGGCGGCGGCAGTGGCCGCAAACGGAAGAGCAAGGGCGGAAACGGCACGGCCGCTTTTGTCCGCAAGAAGAAAAAGTAACATTCTCCTCCTGATCGATCGCTGGAGGCGCTTGCCCCACCTTGCTTTTGGAGGCTGACGTTTGATACAATGGACTTCTGGTGAGATTGCGATTGGCGGTCTGCCGGAAGTCCTTTTTCCATTATCATTGTTGATGACAAGGGGTGAGACCATGGGTAAGAAAAGTGACGGGAAGGTTCTGGCCCAGAACAAAAAAGCTTCCCATGATTATTTCATCGAGGATACGTATGAAGCCGGGATGGTGTTGACCGGAACGGAGATCAAATCCATACGGAACGGCCGTGCCAATATTGGAGATGCGTTCGCAACCATTCGGAATGGCGAGATTCATATCCATAACATGCATATCAGCCCGTTCGAGCAGGGGAACCGCAACAACCCGACGGACCCTACGCGTACACGGAAGCTGCTGCTGCATAAGGAGCAGATCCGCAAACTGCTGGGCCTGTCCAAGCAGGATGGCTACGCGATTGTACCGTTGAAGATCTACATCCGGAATGGCTATGCCAAGTTATTGCTGGGCCTGGGTAAAGGTAAGCGTCAGTACGATAAGCGCGCCGATGCCGCCAAGAAAGATGCACAACGCGATATCCAGCGTGCGCTGCGTGAGAAGCAGAAGATTGCAAGGTAATTACGGTTATACGTGGCATGTCATTTAGGAAATCGGCATAATGTTTAAGGAACGTTAACAGTGGGATGGCAGCTTTTAGCTGTGTTACCTGCAATGTATATATCATTTTGATGTAAAATGTGATATACTAAGTGATGTAAGAGAGATCAATAAGATCTTTGACAATCAGCATACAGTTGGCGCATTCTTCTTTCTTGGAGGGAAAGAGTGAGCGGCATCAATCGACTGCTATGGCTGAATATTCTTTGATTTAATCCGATAGCCCTTTTTGGCAGGAACGCCAAGGTGCGAAGCACTGGCATTTCTCCAACTTAAGGGGGCGTTTTTGGATTCGACGGGGATAGTTCGGGCATGAGTAGCGGGTAGTGGGGACGCGTCCACTTCATCAACGCTAAAGCCAATTAAACGGCAAACAACAAAACAACTACGCTTTCGCAGCTTAATAACCTGTGAGCGTGCTCTCGCTCTGTATCGCCCATGTACCGGGATGAGGGCTCAACTTTAGTGGGATACGCTGTCTAGTCTCCGCCTGGGGCTAGCTGAAGAAGACAATCAGGCTGACCTGAAGGGAATCCGGTGACAGGGAGTTCCTAGGGTGACATCAAATCTGTCACTACACCCGTAGAAGCTTGTGTTGTCGTTATCTTCGGACAGGGGTTCGACTCCCCTCGCCTCCATTAGTAGTATCAGTGACGGCCACCATTTGGTGGCCGTTTTTTTGTATGGAATTAAGAAAAATAGTCTAATTCTGGGATTGCTAAATAAGTTAATTCGAGAAAGACAAGCAAGTTAAAAAACTAGCTATTATTGTATTATGTTGAGCCTATCTCAAACTTATTTGTTATAGGTTGAGACTTTAAGACCATTCATGAATACTGTATACTGGAGCGGAATAATCTAAGACGATAGGAGTAACTCTATGGAACCCATAACTGTTTCAAGGAAAGAAATACATAAAAAAAGTAAATATCAAGAATTTTTGATTTTTATGTTAAAAGAAATTTTATGGAATAGATTTTTATGGGGAATTTTAGTTAGTGTTTTCATAAATTTAGCCGCGTACAGTTATATTACAAATAACTATTCGACCTATATGGATACAGAAGAAAATATAAAGAAAGTACTAACAAACACAGTTACAATTTCACATGGGATTGAAAGAAACATAGAGAAAGTGAAATTTGACTATGAAGTTAGTGAGGTTGTTCTTGATAAGGATAACAAAATAGGTTATGTAGAAATGGTTTTTCTTCCCCTTGATCCTATTCTTGAAGCTTCTGAGTTTGTAATTAGTACGGGAGGCGGAAAAGAAATGGAACTTGATAATGTTAGATTATATGGTGAGGGAACTTATGGGGTATCCATATACAACAAAAAAACCAATGAATTAGTAAATAATATGATCACATTAGGGTACTCATTGCGTGAAGAGAAAGAAATCAAAGAGATTTTAAAAACAGAATCTACATCAAAACCTGCAAAATGGTTTTTAAATACTTTTAAATGAGTAATTCTAACTGGCTGAAGGGGTCTGTCAAGATTTCTGTGTAAACTCATTTCCAAGCAATCCCCCCGAGGGGGGATTTGGCGTTTCTAACGTAAGTAGTTGCTGATCCGATCCGGAAAGAAGACCGAAAGCTGAAGCAGCATCTGTCCCCAGTTTTGGACGCGGCCTGTCCATTTGCGGGTCACATCCATCGTGGCCAGATAGAGCATTTTCAGCAGAGCTTCATCAGTCGGAAAAATACTCTTTCCCTTGGTCACCTTGCGAAGCTGTCGGTGGTAACTCTCAATCATATTTGTTGTGTAGATGAGCTTGCGGATCTCAGGTGGGTACTTGAAGAAGGTCGAGAGCTCCTCCCAGTTGTTGCGCCAAGAGCGGACAATGAGCGGATACTTGACGCCCCAGACTTCCTCGAAGCGGTCCAGTTCCAAGAGCGCCCCTTCCTCCGTTGCAGCCTTGTAAATCGGCTTCAGGTCCGCAGTGACTTTCTTGAGATCCTTGTACGACACGTAGCGAGTGGAATTACGAATTTGGTGGATAATACACTTTTGGATCTCGGTCTTTGGATAGCAGGCAGCAATCGCTTCGGAGAAACCACTGAGATTGTCCACACAGATGATGAGAATGTCTTGGACACCACGATCTCGCAGGTCATTTAGGCCCCTTAGCCAGAACTTACTGGATTCATTCTCCCCGATCCACATGCTGAGCACATCCTTGTTTCCGTCCAGGTCGATGCCGATAACCATGTAGGCCGCTTTGTTTACAATGGCACCGTCCTGCTTCACTTTGAAATGAATCGCATCCAGGTAAACGACGGCGTACACGCCTTGAAGCGGCCGATTCTGCCATTCCTTAATGAGAGGCACGATTTTGTTGGTAACATTGGAAATGAGCGTAGGCGAGACTTCGATGCCGTACAGGTTTTGCAGATGGTCTTGAATCTCTCGTGTGCTGACTCCTTTAGCGTACAGGGCGATGATCTGATGCCGGTTACATTCTTCTGGTGCTTCTGCACAACAACCGGCTCGAACTCACCCATCCGATCCCTTGGAACCGCAATTTCCTGCTCTCCGTATTCGCTGACCACCGTCTTCTTGCTCTTGCCATTTCGGCTGTTTGGCGTCATCTTGGCTTTGACCTCATGCTTTTCGTAGCCTAAATGCGTATCGAGCTCTGCTTCCAGCATCTCTTGAGAGTTTCAGCAAACAGTTCTTTCAGGGCATTCTGCGCATCCTGAGCCGTTACCAGCTTGTTCTCCTTAATGAACGTCCGTAGTTGCTCTTTTGTCCATAGTCCCATGTGTTCTCCCCAACCTTTCTATTACTTTCCATTTTAATAGATTTGGGAGTTTACACAAACTATTTTACAGACTCTCCTAGTCTAAGTGAGGTAAGTAGACGTATAAATTACCCGACAAGCATAATATACAACCATGCTAAAGATTTGGCTGTTCAGATTAGTGGACAATCCTAGAAGTATTTTAATCCTTGAGGTTCGCGAGGCCCATCTAAAGTTACTTGAAAGATTAGGAGCCCATAATGACGGATAGATAAAAGCCAACGTAGAAATAATTTACGTCGGCTTTTTTTCGGCAAATGCTGATTAGATATTGCTCGGCTGCCCTGTATAAAGTAAATAGGCCCGACTTTAAAATGTTGTCGGGCCCTTCATTTTAAGGCATAAATTAGAATCTAACCTTACGAAGTTTCTCGCGAATTAGATCAGTTACAAGCCGATTCGGGGACCGCTCACACCCTCCAACCTTCATATGATTACACAGCACCGCCACTGCCAAAAACAACCCTAAAACTTGCCATTACAAACAGCGCGGTGAACCGTACCACAAGTAACGGCGAAAAATCTAGAAGGTGATAAGACTAGAATTGTTGTTGAGCATGTTGAATAATGGGGCATTAGGGCTCCTGAGACCATTTAGCTCGGGAGTTTCTTAGTTCTTTCTAACTAGAAATACACCCACCATTTTCCAGAACTATGGTATGATAAGAGGGTAATTGGTTTCGGATGCATGGGGGATTTCACGAAGTTAGCACGTTTATACAAAACTAAGAATGAGCGTGATAACAGGCAAAAACATTAAACTTTATAATGGGGGATTTACTCATGGCAAATCGGACAGGAACCTATGTCGCTTTTGATGGTTTAGGGGAAAGAGACCCTACAAAGTCTGACTTTAAATACTATGCCACTCTTCAAGCATGGAGTACGAACAAATACATTGAGTTTTCGCTGACTAACAGTCACGAGAAAACGGATGCGGTACGCGATACAAGTAAACGGGCAACATTGTATGCGCGCATTCAAGAACGGCTTAGAGCATCAAAAAACATGCTCGTCATCCTTACGAGTAAGACTCGTTATACCGGAAGTGTTTTGTCCTACGAGATCGAGCAAGCCATAGACACATACAAAATTCCGGTTATTATCGCCTATCCCGAATTTTCATCCATTTTGCATGTGGAGAGCCACAGTGACATTTGGCCAAAGGCGCTTGCCGACCGTATCAATAATACCCATATAGAGGCAATCCATATCGCATTTAATAAAGATTGCATCTTGGATGCTATCACGCGTTTTCATGTGAATGGTGAGCATCTTAGCAGTGGGAAGAATTATTACAGCCGTGATGCGCAAATCAAATGGGGCCTGATTCGATAAAGGAGAAGATGCGAATGCAAGTCCCTTTCTTCGATAAAAAGATACTACATACTTTCTACGGCTTTCTAAGCGTGATAAGCGTCCTCACCTCTATTGTCTTTCTTTTTGTTGAAATTGACTCTACATGCAAGGCCGCCATTGGCGGAGGAGCACTGGCATTATTGGTCCTTGTTTACATCGGAATCTGGATCCATGCCAATGTGCGCCAGAGCATCAAACTAACGATTAACACTTCGGAGATTGAGGTGAAGTACGGTGATATATTTTCTGAGGAAGCCGATCTGAAGGCGATCGCTTTTAATGAATATTTCGACACATTGGTAGACGAGAAAGTCATCTCAAGCAATTCTCTCAATGGAATATATATTAAGAAATTCTATCAGGGCAGAGTCACTGCTTTAGACGAAATCATCTCTTCTGACACCCACTTGCCGGAGATGATCGCCCGCGAGAATGTGGGTAGGACTCACGGAAAGAAGACTAAATATAGGCTTGGAACAATATGCACGGTAGACGATTATCTCCTTACGGCGTTCTCACGTTTCGATGAAAGTAACAAAGCGTATCTCGAGATAAACGACTATATAAACTGCCTGTTGAACTTCTGGAATGAGATAGACAGAGTCTATGCCGGGAGAACTGTTGCCTTGCCCGTTTTGGGTTCCGGGATCACTCGCTTTAGAGAATATGAGAATATATCGGATCAAGAATTGCTTGAACTCATTATATGGACATTTAAAGTGAGCCGTATAAAATTCACGTATCCTTCTAAGGTGAAGATCGTAGTCTGGCAGAAAAAACGAGAAAAGATAAACCTGCTCACATTGAAGGACTTAGAATCGTGAAAGTGTATTATTTTACAAATGCATACCTCTGTAAAATGGTTGGTGTTCAAATTTATGAATCAGGTTCTCCATCGACGCTGCTGCGCGCTTCCCATCGAGTAATTCTCATGATAATTAATTTGGGAATCGCCCTCAGCCTTGCTCGGCGCCGAAAACCGACATGAAGTTCTCATTCGGCCGCAGACCAACTGATGCATGTGCTCTGCTGGAGCAGGAGGCGGTTAGATTAATCGGGGAAACAGTGCCATAAGTGACGGCGAAAAAAGGGATTAAATATACTGTCCTCCTGATCTTCTATCGTTTTGTAATTTATGTTATGTTAGAATCTGGATTTAAAAAAGTAGCAGAGGTGATTTTCATGAGTGAAGTTTTAAACAATGCAATGAAGGTGTTTCAAAAAAATTCCAAGTCTTCACTCAAAGAACTTGATATAGAATTTGATAGTTTAGAGAAAAAAGCTCGTTGTTGTTATTTTATTGGGAAAGTTTTATTGGAAACAAGAGACAATAACAGTGAAATTGCTCCATTGTTCGAAGAGATTTTTGTTGATTTATTTCAATCAATATCATCTTGCTTGAATGGACAATATCGCTTAGCATATCAATCCTTGCGTTCTTCACTTGAACTAACAGTCGCTGCTGTTTATTTCTACGATCATTTGATTGAATTTGCCCAATGGAAAAATGACAAATGGGATTTTCAGTTCAGTTTGATTAAGGAGATTTTATCAGAAAGCTATGCCCACGCGCTGGGAGTTCATTCTCCTCCTAGTGAAAGTAAGATACGGAATCAGTATAGATATCTTTCGCAATTTGTACACGGGAAATATGGCTTTATGACAACTTTAAATGAAGGAGCAATTCTACAGTTTAACAAAGACAGATCATTAGAGTTTATACGATCATTTGAAGATGTGTTTACTTGCATCATGAATCTAGTATCATATCGTTTTAGTGACCTGTTTCCCGATATCAGCAAAATGTATCCATTTTTTAGAAATGCATATCGTGAGGAGTAGGAGGTCATAAGGTTGCAATTGACACAAGATCCAAGTACAGCTTTGCAGCAAGCCCGGACTGAAGATCTGACTTCAGAAGAAATAATTGAATATGGATGCGTAAGTAATAATGAGCAGAGTATTCTTAAGCTATTGTGTGGCCCTGGTTGTCATCTCTTAGAAGGTAGTCGGGGCGTGGGAAAATCAATGCTGCTAAGATTGGCGGAATTATCGTTAGATGAGAGTTTTCCAGTAGAAAAAGTGGTAGGAGTCTATGTTAATTTTAAAACTTCTATTTTATTGGAGAATGATCGATTCAGTAGTGAGTACTACTCATTTAAAATTTGGGTTATGGCAAAAATTTTGCAGGAATTCACAAATAAATTGCTTGAGCTAGGTTTAATTGAAGGAGAAAGTACGCTTGATCCGTATAATAGATTACTTAATGTAAATGATATTAATACATATGGGAAATCACTTGATCAGAAAATAATTAAACTACAAAAGCTGGCACTTACTAAGGATAATGAAGAGCGTAGAATAATCGAATCCGAAATTGGTACGGATTTTGCTGGTACTTTTAATAATGTGGAATTAATTACAGAGACAATACGTGAGGTCTGTAATAAAATAAAATTAAAGCGTATTGTATTCTTATTTGATGAAGCAGCTCATACATTTATACCTGAGCAACAAAAGATATTCTTTGAAATGGTGAAATTGCTACATGGGGATGTTGTTAGTATTAAGGTAGCTGTTTATCCTGGTGTTACAAGCTATGGCGGAAACTTTGAATACGGTCAAGATGCCATTCCAATCCCCTTGGAACGCTATGACATGTACACGGCTACAAGCAGAGAGGGATTAAAATCGTTCTTCCGACAATTATTACAAAAACGTTTAGGAAAATCACCCTTAGCGAAAACTTTTTTTAGTAAAGGTGAGGTCTTAGATTTAGCGATCTACCTGTCAAATGGAAACCCCAGGGCGTTCTTGCACATAATGTCTAAATTAGAACGTGATAAGGAGTTTTCGACAAGAAATGCTATTTTGGCTACTGCTGAATATGTTGAAAATGAACTAGTGATTTATCATAAAGAGCTTTCTAAACGATTACCCAAGCTCTCCAATATAGTTGATCTAGGATATGATGTCTTAAGACACTATGTTGTAGGGGAAATTCAAAGGAAAAATGAAGGAAAAGCTCCGAACTTCCGTAAGCAGACAGTGTTTTTTACGTTAGAGAAGGAATGCCACTTTCGAATTCATAGAGCAATGCAATTATTGTGTTATTCAGGATTAATAACGAAAATGGGATTAGTGAAGATTAGGGATAGAAAAACCGCACAAAGGTATGCAATTAATCTTGGAATAATTGCAACAGATAAGGCATTTGCAAAGCCTTTTGCAAGGCAACCTGCGGATGCTATAAAATTAATCTCGAAAGATGACTATCGAGAATTTTATTCAACAGATCAAACTTTTGAAGAACTAGTTCAAGTTCATAATGATTCTCTACCTCCTTGTACTAATTGTGGAAGGGAGAGAGAGAATCCCCAACATGCGGGATGTCCTTATTGTATGGTTCCTTATTCAAAGGATAGCATACTACCCAGCTTATTAGATGATGATATTGACAAGCTGGCTATTCCCCAAATTGTCTTGCGATCAGTTAAAGTTGATGGACGGTATAAAAAAGTTAAGGACATATTATTCACCACGCTTGAACAATTACAGTCTGTATATCTTATTGGTCCTGTTCGATCAAGAATTTTAAGAAACGCAGCAGAAGAGTATATCTCGGGATAGTTATCAATTTATATACAAGATATTGAATATACAGTCAATGTGTTATTCCGATAATGTTTACCAAATTCAGAAGGTATTAAGCGAGTTATACTCCGGAATAAGTTAAAGGAGAACGAACATCACAGTGTTCTCCTGTCTTCCTTTTTCATATCACTTAACCATGTCTTCCAGCGCTTCCACCTGCGCATACGCTTCACCCAGGCCAATGGATCGGTAGTATTCAGCGTCACATCGCATGATCACAGCATCATGCTGATCCTCTGGGACGAACTCCAGAATGGCAGCTGTGATGGCCTGTTCCGAACGTCCTCACGCAGCTTGATCTCTTCCAGGCTCATATTGAGTATAGCCCCTGTGCTACCATTGGAGAGCTTTTTTCAACTCCATAGCTTCGATCGCAGTCACAGGTCTTATCACTTTCATCATGTTCACCCCGTATCGTAAAGCTGTATACCCGTAATATACATCCATGCCCAACGACGCTAATACAGATTTAAGCTGATGTAATTTAACAAGCACATATTCATATGAGGAGTGTGAGTGTCGTGTTGCTTTCTATACGTTGTGCCCATAAAAGGAAAGCTCACCCTACTGGTTGTTCAGGTAAGCTTGACCTATGTCCATTGACGAGCAGACAGACCGTTGAATTGAAATGAATACAATCGCTTTCAATAGCTTAGACGGCGATTTCGATTTTCTCCCGCTTCCTTGCTTGTTTATGCTGAAATGATTCCGCCGCCGTTACCACGGAAGATGAGAGGTAGGAATCCGTATTTCGTCAAAGCTCAGATCAATTGTCTCGATCTTCTTGCTTGTATTCATCGTAATTCGTTTGATGAAAAGGGCATCAACGTTTTTCGCTGTTCGAATGGCGCGGCAGTAAGTAGCAGATTGAATCCATGAATCAACTCACGCACCTGCTCGAAGGATACAGGAGATGTATTGCCATCGGTTAGTTCAAGCTCTATTCGGAACTTCTCCGAATGGAGTTTGTTCAATTCAGTCTGTAGTTCCTGCACACGTCCAGAGAATAGAGTCTTATCCATGTTCCCCAACTCGTATAAATCGAGATAGCGGCGCTTTTTGTTATCAGCCTGTTCTTTTTGGCTTTTAATGTGAGATAGCTCCGCTTGTTAGGGGTGTAGGCGGTGGAGCGCCATAATATGCTCTTCTAACAATCGTTCTTGCTGTTTGCGCGCATCCATCTCGGAAGCCCTCTGGCGCCATTTGTAATAACCGGCCCGCGAAACGTCCGCTAGCTGCAGAAGCCATTTCAGCGGATATTCCTGTCTCAATTCCTCGATGATCTCGCAACGAATGGCTTTGCTCGTCACTTCCCGTGTAGATTTGGATACCGCTTTTTTAGGTATGCGATCTCCGCCTTTAAATAAGCCACTTCTTCTTCAAGGCTGAAACTTAGTCTTCGACCGCCCTTTGTGAAAGGCTTCTTGTTCTAAAGCTCTACCTTCTTGATGCCATTTCACCCATACCTCAACTTGTGTCTTATTCCGAACCCCAGTCGCCTGGCCACCTCTCGATAGGACACATTCTCTTCAATAGCCAGCCGCACGGCCGCCTTTTAACTTCCTTAGAATAACTCTTGTGTGTACGCCCTGTTTTCCCCATGAAAAAAATCCCCCTTCAGCAGACAACATGCAAGTCCATCTTAACAGATGTCTCTTTTTCATTGTCTACCATGAGGGGAGAATACCAAAGTTGCGGTCTTTTTGTTCTAAGCCGAAATTGACAAGAACTTGGATTACTTGGCCGATTAGATGGTTATCTAATGTCTGGCGCGATTGCACCTTATTAAGCTAACGGGCAGGATAGCGTAATAATTTTGTTGAATACTTCTGTACAACGAGGTCGCCGAGGAGATGACAACCTCTAAAAAAATGACCCACCTGGTAAATGTTCTGTTAATGGGGTAAGGAGGAGAGAGTGTTAATGGAAGACTGTATATTCTGCAAAATCGTAAAAAAAGGTGAAGCCAATTATTGGAAGGTTTGTGAAAATGAGTCGGTTTATGCTTTTCTCGATATAAATCCCGTAAATGAATATCATACTTTAATTATTCCAAAAAGGCATTATGAGGACATTTTTGACACACCTGAAGATGAATTGATAAAAGTGATGTCAGTTGTTAAAAAGATAACTATGTTATATAACACAAAGTTAGGAATCAAAAATGTCCAGATAATTAACAGTTCAGGACCCGAGGCACAACAAGATGTGTTTCACACCCATTTCCATATTGTTCCTAGGAGACATGGTGACAATCAAGATGTTAAATGGACGACTCACCGAGAATGGCGAGGGAAATTTGATGATTTGTTAATGGTGTTAAGATAGCATGTAACTCTTGGCTGTTGTCGGATCATCGACAGCCTTATTGCGCTAACTGGAGAAGTTAGTTGAATAAAGACAAGAAAGCAGCCAGTCAGTTTGATCAGCTGCCTTAATTAAACTAACGGGCAGTTTTATAGAAATTTTGTGACTCTAAAGTATTGCTTTAAATTCCAATGTATTGAAGAGGTAAAATTTTGAAATGAAAATTATCAGAGAAGAAAAAAACGTTAGAGGGCTCCCTTTGCCTAACATAACACAATTAGTATTGTCTGAAGTTATTCCTCGTCAAGAATTAATAACGTGCTCGTTTGTACTTGCATTTCAAGAAGACGCATTGCTATTAACTAATTTGAATGAAAGAGGATGGGATATACCTGGAGGGCATATTGAACCTGGGGAAACGCCAATTGAGGCAATGAAAAGGGAGCTTTATGAAGAAACGGGTGCTTTGATTGAATCTCCTCACGTTCTCGGATATGAATTGATAAGACTATATAACAAGCCAGAGAATTATAAGTATCCATATCCAGAGAGCTATATGGTCTTTTATTCTGCAAGAATCATAAGGCTTGATGATTTTCAAAATACTTATGAAACAAACGGAAGAGGGCTGTTCAAACCAGAAGAGGCATTAAAAATTGCTTGGGTCGAAGCAAATAAAGCTTTCTATGAAGAAGGACTACGAAGAGCAGCTAACAATAGGTGATTAAATTAACGGGAAACATTAAAACAACTTTCCAACCACTGGAAACGTTTTAATCAAGGGAGGTAGCTTGGAAGCAACGCATTAATATTTTGTAACGGAAGAATAAATGATATTTAATGTTGGAGGAATAATTATGGAGACGAAGGAAGAAAATTTTCTAAATGATAGCACCATGGAATCAATCAAAAGTTTAACAGAGAAAGATGCAAAGACTTTCTTGAACCTTATATATGCACTTTTAAAAGACAACAAAAGTCCGAGCGAACATTTGAACTCAAATGTATTATCCATTTTTGAGAAACAATTACCGAGAGTGGCTAAAGCAAGACAGAATAAAAACTAATCATCATGCTGCTACAAAACGCTGTGAAGATAAAATAATTGAATTTGAGCAACGGATAAAGTGTGGGGAAAGTGGTGGGGATGATCGGTAGCCCGTTAAGCTAACGGGAAACGTTAGTTGAATAAAACTTAATGTTGAGCAGGCTGCAGCAGCCTGCTCATATTATTAAGCTAACCGGTAGGATACTTATATAAATTATTGAATTATTATATAGATTTTATTTATTTTTATGGGAGGGTCTTTATTGGAAATAACTATCATACCTCTTGATGAATCTCACATTCCTAAAGTTAAAGGTTTGATTGCTGGCTACTTAAATTCTTCTTCCAATCCAGTGGACGAATTAAATCCATCACCAAAGCAGCTAGAACAATGTGAACAAATATTATATCGTTTTACTAATGGCAGCTCAGCTTATTGTTATTTGGCCAAGAAAGATCATGAGTATATTGGGTTCATCATCCTTTCATGGAGCTTTTCAATAAGTAAAGGCTACCCAGTATTAAGGATAGAGGCTTTATACTCATCAGCAAAGCATAGAAATAAAGGCATAGGTAGGAAGTTAATGGAGCATGCAATTAAATTAGCTATATCAAACAAAGCCACACGATTACAGCTAGAAACAGATGATGATAATGCACCCGCTCGTACTTTGTACAAGCAACTCGGATTTAAGTTAATACAAGGTAAGGGCGTATATATGTCATTTTTATAGCGTATTTGGTTTTGAACTAACGGGAAACGATAGTTGAACAGAGCGAGGAGCAGTTTGCTACGGCAGCTGCTCCTTGTTTTTATTAAGCACAGGCAGTTTATCTGAAAGGTCGATAAGTTGTAATCTAAACTTACTGACCAACATCATGATGTTATTTTAGTAACTGTCATCATTGAATTTTTTTTCAAATCATACTCCATGATACCAATTGGAATCGAAATCCAACTTCAATAATTGTCCAAATCTCTCGCCGAATTCAATAAACCCTCTCCCTCTTGCAGTCAGTATATTCCCATCTTGGACTACAAGATCATTACAATAATTCTCTTCTTTAAAAAAACCTGTTTCCTTTCTATGTTCTTCATACATGCCAATTGTGTATTTACGATCTTCTAACAATCCTGCTTTTGCTAATAGATATGGAGAACTTGAGATTGCTGCAATTACAAGATCCTTATTATATAGGGAACATCTATTTATAAAGTCTATCAGATCTTCATTATCATACAGCGTTGAAATATCCATACATCCTGGAAGTAATAGACTATCTAGCGTATTGATATCGACATCATAGATCGTTGTATCAGAAATGCAAGTTAGATCCGATTCACCTATTATTGGTTCTGAAGTAATCCCTATTGTCTTTATCGGGTGATCTCCCTGCTTAAGAATGGATAGGGCAACGGTTAATTCATATTCACTAAACAAAGGGTATAAAATCACACCTGTTATTTTTGTTTTCATTTCATAATAATCCTTCCATAAATATTATTATTGTGGATGCCTTTTATCAAAAACAGGCACTTATGTGTGTCCACTTGTTTTTATCAATAGGTTCAAGGTTTTCTGTGTAAGTGGCATAAAGTAATTAAGAGTTAAACCGCCCAGACATACGGTTAGTAGAGTTCCAATACCAATTGGCCCATTGAAAATAATTGCGGCTATCAAGAAAAACAGATATATGATTGTGCGCGTAAATAGTATATTGAGCCCAGTAATCGTTTGTAAGACTAATGTTAGTCTGTCCACTGGAATTGGCGCGAAATTCGCGTGCAAATAAATAGAAGTACCTAACCCAATTAATATTAAACCTAAACCCAAAAAAGATAGTTTACTGATCCACAGCTTAGGCTCGATCAGATCCTTTAATAAAAAAATCCATAAGTCGATACCGAGACCTGTTATCAATGCAGTTACCATACCTAATATTTCCGGTCGATGTCTGGATAAACATGAATTACATCCAATCAATAGTATTGCGATTAGCACTTCCCAACTTCCCACTGTAAGACCTACATTTTTGGATAGACCGACTAAAAGTGCATCAAAAGGTGAAGCTCCAAGTTGGGAGAGTATTGTTAGTGAAACTCCAAGAGCTAATATGAATATCCCACAGCTGAAAAGGGAAAATGTCGTTACTCCAAACTTCTTCATTATTGTGAAAGAATATCTTTAATCATTACAATATGAGGGATACCATCCTCAATAAATTCAGCTGATGAAGCCTGATAGCCCAGTTTTCTATAAAACCCCTCTGCCTGAGATTGCCCGTGCAATTTAACTTGATGATTTCCTTTTTCAACAGCGATTTCTTCTAATGCGGAAATGATTTTTTTCCCAATCCCCAATTTCCGGTATGGTTCTAAAATACAGATACGTTCTAATTTACCTACTCCATCAAGAATGCGAATCCTTCCTGTACCAATTGGTTGCCCATTGTAATAGGCGAGTATATGTTCACATTGTCCATTCAGCGCATCAAATTCATCAAATTCATCTTTAAGTGGTACGCCCTGTTCATCAACAAATACTTTCTTTCTAATTAAGAATGCATTTTCTAATTCCTCAGGTCGTGTGATTCTTGTTGTATTCACGTTTTTATTCCTCTCTGGATTTATTTTTTTTAAAAAAACCGCCATAATGAATTTAGCATTAATAACAGATATATAATAAAATAATATTGTTGTAAATGCAACAAAAAATCTATTGGTAGGTGTTCGAATGAGGGAAATACTTCGCGAAGTTGGAATGATCGCTAGAGCTTTGGACTCCATAAGCAATATTGAGTTCAAGGAATTAGATCTTACAAAAGGGCAGTACTTATATCTGGTTCGTATATGTGAGAACCCGGGAATTATTCAAGAAAAGCTAGCGGAAATGATAAAGGTGGACCGAACAACTGCAGCACGTGCGATACAAAAACTCGAAATCTCTGGGTTTGTTGAAAAGAAAGACGATGAAACAAACAAAAAAATTAAAAGGCTATTTTCAACTGAAAAGGGTAAGCAAGTGTACCCCTTTCTAAAGAGAGAAGGGGATTATTCTAACTCGGTTGCGTTAGCGGGACTTTCTGAAGAAGAATCCGAAACATTGTTTCATCTTCTGCATAGAGTTAGAAAAAATATTGAGATTGAGTGGGAATTCGTAAAGAAGGGAAATAAAAGAGAGTACTGATATTAGAAATTGTTGTTCGACTAACGGGAAACGCTCACCGGACAAACGATAGGTGCGCAACCCCACAAAAAGTTGAATCACAATAAAAATAAAACTGCGGTTTTATGGGGAACTCATAGAATTTAATATTGTAAAAAAAGTTCATTGAGCTAACGGGAAACGTTAGTTGAATAAACGACCAAGACGAAGTGCCGGCGCTGATCGGCAGCTTCATTATGTTAATGGGCAGGATAATTTTTTTTCACATTTAAGTACATTGAATTGTGACGTTTTGCTAAGTTGAAAATAGCAACTCCTATGGATCAATCCATATTGTACTCGTTAAGGAATTAACGGAATACATTTGTTCAACAAAAAAAACTGTGGCAGTCTGGGACTTTATTTTCCCGTCCTTGTCTGACACGGTTCCTTTCCTAAGTCTATCGAGTTTCGAATTGAAAACCCATAGGATACCAACACTGTTCGGTCCAATACTTTATTTTCTCAGACCACAGAGAATTAAGGGATCAGACCAGATGGCCGGACCGAAGGTCTGATCCGTTTTCCAGAGGAATCTGGCCATTTAGGGGTAGAAACAAAGAATCGCCGTCTTATGCCGGCGATTCACGACTTCTTGTACCCTATTCTAATTGAAGCTGTTGATCGGCTTGTGCAAGAGCATACACATTTGTTCTCGCACCGGCCAACATGTCCTGAATTGTCCTGGCTCCTCTTGGTATAAGGATCAATTCACTGGCTTCGGTGTAGTTTGATCCTTGAGGTTCGCGAAGCCCGTCTAAAGTTACTTGAAAAATTTGGGAGACCATAATGACGAATAGATAAAAGCCAACGTAGTAATAATTTACGTTGGCTTTTTTTCGGCAAATGTTTGATAGAAAAATACACTATCGGCAAATGTTTGCTTGAATGACTATGCGTGAACACAGAAATCGGGTCATTAAAATAGGTACTTACGGCAAATTAATGGTTTAATTAATGGCAAACTTTTGGTTGAAACGATAAGGTGCTCTTTTTAATTTTATAGGAATCTCTCAGGGAGATTTTCTGAAATCTGTGCTTATATTCATGAAAAATTTTTTGAATTTCTCTTATGCAAGACATGCCGTTACACGCATAAGCGTACCACATATTGCATTAACATTATGGTACGCTAACTTTATCATTTAAAAGTCTTAACGCACAAAGGAAGGAGAATCCCATGCCAAGCTTTCTGGAATCCCTATATTACGGACAGTTGAATCCTGTAGAGAAGGCTGTTTCCACCGATCCTCAGTATCGGCAATTGAGCCGACAATTATCCGAGTCTATGGAAGTCTGGAAGAAGAAGCTTTCCGATGATGATTTTCATGAGCTTGAAGATCTATTTGATTTATGTCGACAAGTCCAAGGGCTGGAAATGGCTGCTTCTTTTACTGATGGTTTCAGACTGGGAGCGACGATGATCATCGAGGTGTACTCTGAATAGTGTGATCAGTAAGAACACTCATAGAACTGCCGTATAGACACGAACCACGTGTCTTTTTTTATATCGTAAAATATTGACTATCAGCTCCTACTTCGGATATCACAAAAAACGAATTTCACACGCATACAGCTGCCCATAAGGTATCTTCGCTCTAAATTTCCTTCACGCGGCAGGGATATTCCCCCAATTTATAGAAATCTCTGTATAACATCGACTATACATACAAAAGAGGCTGCTATGGACCAAGAGAGATTTATGATCATCGTTAAAGGTGATGACAAGACACAGGATGTATGCACATATGAAATGGATCCTCCAAGAGTAAGGATTATATATAAAGGTTCTTCCAAGGCTTATCCTTATCAACTCAATGATATACAGATACTGACGCCGACCGTTCAGGACATAACGGAGGATATGGCTGTTTTTTACGATGAGTATCCTTATTTTATAATGTAAGACGGGTGCTAGATTTCGGTCCAAAGATTCGGGTGTGTTTCAACAATGGAAGTATTCGTACATACGATAGTGGACGTATTCAAGTTAGGAGTAGTAGTACCCAAAACGCTGAAGGGCGTCAGATTCTGGATTATTGGCGCGCGATTTCAAACCATGTGAAGAGTGAGGATGAACAGGAGAACAAGGAAGCTTTTTTGGCAAAGCAATTGTAAAACTACATTATGTAGATCCGGATAGTGCTTTGAGCCATTATCTTCTGAAAAAACCTATAAAGAGCGATATCCGGTTACAAGCGGAGGTAATCATCACCAATTTCAATTTATTAGTTACAGTTTTCTCTTTTAACGTTCGACTCCCCTCGGTTCCATCATAATGAACACCATCCGCATGAGGATGGTGTTTTTGTTTTATATTAATACTATAGGTTAGAATATGTCGTACAGATGGAGTGAAATCGATGAATCATAGTCATGATGGAGAGGAACCATTGATAACGGTACTCAATATGGATGGTCAACAACTAACACCATGTTTACCCCATCGGGCTTGGCGGGAAGTTGAGCGATCGCGAGCTGTCTGGATTGATGAGCAGACGATCCAATTGCTTTATAATCCGTTCTTATTTCGGGACTATCGAAAAGCTGCACTGAAACGAGATCATCACACTTGTTTGTGGTGCGGACGACACGCTACGACAGTGGACCATATTATCCCCTCAAGCAAAGGCGGCTCGGATCTTCCGCAAAACCTGATCGCTTCATGCAGCGAATGCAATACGAAACGAGGAAACCGTTCTGCATTGTCCTATCTCAAAGAAAACGCACACTCTGTTCCAAATCTTATGAAGCTTTGCTGGCGTATCTTTCTAGCTAAATACAGACATCGTCAAATGAAAAAAGGGACACTTGAGTAAAGGCTTAGATTTATGATTTGGGAATCGTGGTGCAGTGAGCTTCAATGATCGCAGCCGTTTGTTGACGATCGCATTGATGGTTAACCATATCCACTGTAAAATTTTCGGCTTTCTTGCATCCATCTTGAAGTGCAGGCCATTAAAGCGTAGGAGTACAACCAGTGCTGTTTTGACCAAGGGATTCGAACAAAGCTGCGGCTATTTCGAAAATAGTAGGATAAGCATCTTCGCCAAAGGCAGAAGATTGAGGTCGATGGACAGTCGATTCGAGCAATTCAGGTTCTTTAACTCCAATATGTTCCCCGAGCTATATCGTTGTATCATGTTGGACGGATAAATAGCGGATGGATGTCATCTGTCCTTAAGTCCTCGAAGCGTTTGATCGTATTCTTCAATGACATCGTCAAAGTATCCATGAAGTCCGCACTTATTCCTTCAGGTAGGGAGACCTTTGTTGACTTCTTAATAATGATTTCTCCTGTGGCTGGACTAACCTCAATACTGACTGTGTCGCCTTGATCCAGTCCAATTTGCTTCAAAACATCAGTCATGGTTATACCGAAGGCTGTTGCCGAATTTGGTCACTTTCCGTTCCATCTCAATCATCCTGTTCATTAGATGCTCAAACATCGAGAAATCGTCAGAAATAGAAGCGATTGAATAATGAGGGTCTCCAGAGTCTTCGTATATAAATTTATATTCACAGAGGGAAAGATAATATAAGCTTGCAAAACAAGGCATTTCACTCAAAGAGTGTCAAATGCACGTTATGTTGAAGAAGGGCCAAGAGGTCCTTCTTTTTTTGCTCTCTTTTTTTCTGACATTTGTCATAACCGGCTTGTGACAACCCACACTAATTGAATCTCGCGCTTTTTCAATATAATGAGGACATCAAGTAACGAAGAAGAAATTAGCGGAGGTTAGTACAAAATGACAAAGGCGATTGAGTGTATAAATCTAGTAAAAAAATTTGGCGACTACTGTGCCGTTGATCATATGAATCTATCATTTGAGAAAGGTCAAATAACGGCATTGCTCGGACCGAATGGTGCAGGCAAGACAACAACCATTTCCATAATACTCGGAATGATCAAGCCAACATCAGGAGAAGTCAGGGTCTTGGGGATGCCGTCTGGAACAAAAGAATTACGGCAACGCGTTGGAGCGCTTTTGCAGGATGTTAAAGCAGCAGATGGACTTACGGTCAAAGAAGTGCTTCAATTGTTCCGCAGTTATTATCGTAATCCGATGTCGCTAGAACGATTGTTAGACATTTCGGGTCTGCACGCGGATCAGAAACGGCGCGCATCCTCCCTGTCTGGAGGACAACGCCGTAGATTAGCTTTCGCCCAGAGTTTGGCGGGAAATCCAGAGCTTCTCCTGCTTGATGAACCAACCGTCGGAATGGATATCGAGGCTCGTGGCCGCTTTTGGGACACCATCCAAGCGCTGGCAAGTGACGGACGTACTGTGCTCTTGACTACACATCATTTAGAGGAAGCTGATGCTGTCGCAGATCACATCGCAGTAATCGCTAGAGGACAGGTCGTTGCTGAAGGGACTCCAGAACGTTTAAAGGCTCAAACAGCACTTAGAACAGTTTCATTCCGAGCGGCGAACGCGCCAGCTGAGCAGGAATGGCTCACATTACCTGGTGTAGAAAAGGCAGAATGCAACGGAGAGCGAATTCGTCTGTATGCTCAAGAGACCGATGTATTGTTATTTACACTGATGCAGTCTGAATGGGGGATTTCAGATATTGATATACAATCCGCCAGCTTAGAAGATACATTCCTAAGTCTCACAGGTGCACATAAATCAACGATTATACGAGAATAAACATTTTTAGGAGGAAATTAATTATGATACATATGTTTGTTGCCCAGACCAAAGCAGAAAGTATACGAATTATCCGCAGTCCATTTTTCTTACTCTTCTCCATTGCGATGCCGCTTGCTTTCTACTTTTTATTTGCGAGTATGAATGGGGTAGATAAATCGATTCAATCAACAACTTGGGGTGTCTTTTCATTGATGTCGATGACTGCATTCAGTTTGATTGGTACAGCCGTATCTCAATTCGGTATCCGTCTATCGTTTGAGCATCAAGATGGGTGGGTACGCCTGTTGAAGCTGACTCCACTATCTCCTGCAGTCTGGATTGGCAGCAAAATTGTATCGCAAATGGCTGTTCACTTGATCGTCATTGTAGTTATATTTTTATCTGCTGGCCTTGTTCATGATATACAATTAACAGCCGGGCAATGGATTTTATGCGGATTATGGTTATGGATTGGGAGCATATCTTTTCTGGCGCTTGGTGCCTTGTTAGGAACGCTTAAAAATGCGAATACCTCCGTTGCCATCGGAAATGTATTACAGATGGGGCTTGCCATTGTGGGGGGGCTATGGATGCCGCTTAGTACTTTGCCAAGTTGGATGGGCTCGGTCGGGGAATGGCTTCCATCTCACCGTTATGCCAATGGGGCATGGAATATGATCGCTGGAAAAAATCCAGCAAGTATTGATTTCATAATTTTGACAGGATGCGGTCTCCTCTTTATGCTACTATCAATCTATATATATAATCGACGGGATGCGGTCTAATTGAATAGAGAAAAGTGGCGTCTCTTTCCAAAATCGGAAGGAGTCGCCCCTTATATTTTGTTAACAAATTTAATGATACCCATGTACTTTTTACTCTATGAGCCATCAAGTATACAGTGGCTTGGCTTTGTTCTGTTAGGCATATTCGTTCTATCGTTTCGACAATCCTACTTTTATGCAAAGTGGGCCACGCCAATATTGATCGTTCAGGTGGGTATACTTCTAATTTTAGCAGCTGTATTTCACCCTATGTATACATTTATAGGTTTTATGATAGCTGCTCCGCTGAGCAAACAAAAGCTGCCGATATTACTCTCTATAACGATCGTTTTCACTGTATCTATGGGATTTATCGCTGTTCCTTACTTGGATCGGATGGGCAGCCTAGTATGGATAGGGCTGGTGCCTATGTTTGGCATCTGTATTCTGCCGTATATTATTCGAACGTCGACTCGATTTCAACAGAAGTCTGCGCGGCTGCGGGCAGAAACTGCTGAACGAATGGCACAGCAGGAGGAGCGCCAGCGGATCGCACGTGAATTACATGATACATTGGGACATACGCTGTCATTAATCGCATTAAAAGGGGAGGTCGTTGAGAAACTGGTCAATCGTCATCCCCAGAGAGCGATAGAAGAGGCTCGAGAAATACGAGAAACGGCACGTGCAGCCTTGAAACAGATGCGTGAATTGGTTACGGAGATGAAAGTTACATATTTCGCTGACGAGTATAAGCATGCTGTATCGTTATGTTCAGCTGCGGGCATACCGCTTTTATTTCAATATCAATCGATTTCAGATCCCAGACCTTCTAATGTAGGGATGGAAGACGCTTTAGTGAACAATCCGCTTCCGTTAACACCCTTGCAGGAGACGATTTTGGCGATGTGTTTTCGCGAGACGATTACAAATGTGGTTCGACATAGCCGGGCAACAAAGTGTAACGTTCATCTAGACATTCAGGAAGGGGAAGTTCGTGTATCTGTACGTGATGACGGTATTGGAGCAGATACGGAACAATTCTATACTAGCAGTAATGGCCTCGCCGGATTGCGGCAACGGTTGGTTATGATCGACGGACGTATGTCGCTGTCTTCGGCCTCAGGCAAGGGGACGGAAGTCACCTTACATATACCTAGGGTAATACGAAATGAAAAGGTAGGTAGAGCTTAGATGATTCGTATTGTTTTGGCAGAAGATCAAAAGTTATTAAGGGGAGCACTGGCAACTTTACTCTCGTTAGAAGATGATATTGAAGTAGTCGGTCAAGCTGAAAATGGGGAAGAAGTGATGTCCATGATTCAGCAATATGAACCCGATGTCGCTGTTCTGGATATTGAGATGCCACTGAAAACGGGGTTAGATATTGCGGAATCGGTTCAAAAAAATAAGTCGGCTTGTCGTGTCATCATCTTGACGACATTCGCGCGTCCCGGATATTTCCAGCGGGCTATGCAGGCAGGAGTTTATGGATATCTTCTTAAAGATACGGGCAGCGAGGAACTGGCTGATGCGATTCGTCGGGTCTATGATGGGAAACGTGTCATCAATTCAGAATTGTCGCTCGCGGTATGGGATGATCCATGTCCATTATCACCCAGGGAGCGTGAAGTCATGAAGTTGGCTGCCCAAGGTTTAGTTCTTCAAGATATTGGAGCACAGCTGTTTCTATCCTATGGAACGGTACGGAACTATATGTCAGAAGCGATTGGGAAGCTTGGGGCGAATACACGGATTGAGGCGATAGATATCGCACGTAGCAAGGGATGGTTGGATTAAGGAGAGCTCCGAGGTAATGGAGGTAAGCAATCAGATGAGGAAGAGCGAAGTAGAACAGAGGATTAGGGAGCTGTTAAGCTCTATATTGTATAAGGTGAAATGATTTACATAGAGTTCGGTGATAATCCTGTCATCTGAAGTGGAGAGGGTTAAGGCTCCATAACTTGTGTTTTGAATTGAAGTTTCTAAAAAAGATTGATTGTTGAAAATAGTGCCATCACTCTATTTTAAGCTCTGTACTGAAGAGTACCCTTAAGTTGGTTCTCTTTTTTACGATTATCTTGTTATTGTTTCAAGCAGGAGGTGTTTATGATTGAATGGTCTATTAAAACTCTGGATGTTTCTTACTTCATTCGTATCAATTATCGGTATAATTGTCTTCTGGCCGAGATATGTCGATAACGATTTCCCTTTGTTTACTGATATATTTATGGTTTTCATATTTTTACCGAGTTTCTTTATTCTTTTCTCAATATTATCGTTTCTTATTAATCGATTCTTCATTAGAAAGATTTCAATTAAAATTTTGCTTAGTGTAATATTATATGGTTTATCATTTTTTGCGTCATATTTTCTTTTCAAAGATATTTGGAGCTTCAATGTGAGATTCATATCGATCTCTTTGACGTCATTAGTTGGTCTAATTCATTACTTAATTTCATATGGCTTGTCTCTCGTAAATTCAGCAATACGAAAAAAATTAGATGAAAACATAGGGTAAAGATAATTTTAATAGGTCTACTTTTACTTCAACAAGTTCCTCTAAGCCAGCCCAGTCCCTAGTCTAAAGTCTAGGATCAGATACCCCCTAAGACGGTTATGTCGGGCAAATAAGGCAGATATAATGGATGTATATCTGAGAGCGTGACTTATGAAGCCAAGGAGTGTTTGAATATGAAGGCAATGGAAACGACCGCCAAGGCACGGGCAGGTAAGGTGAACTGGGTGCTTTTTAATCCAAAAACCTATGCAACGATCCTCTACTTAATGCTATCCCTCCCATTAGGGATTATCTATTTTACAGTGGCCATCACGGGAATTGTACTATCCATTGGATTAACTCCAATATTTATCGGAATACCGCTGTTTTTTGGAGTAGCCAAGCTGTTGAATGGGATTGTGATTTTTGAACAGAGCTTGATTAGACAAATTTTAGGTTTATCTAATCCTCCTGTAGCGTATAGCAACCATCAACAGTCTGAAGTGGGGCAGAACTGGTTGAAACGAATGGTGAGAGGTTTTGACGGCGGCTTATTTATTCGAAATCTGCTGCTCGTTTTACTAAGATTTGTAACGGGTATCGTATTCTTTGTTGTTATGGTAACGGTGATTTCACTAGCACTGGGATTGATTGCTCTGCCAGTCGTGCATATCATTTTGATGAATGAAATGCAGCTTGATATTTTAGAGAATAGCTTGTTTAGTTATTTTCATATCGATTGGACCTATAATCAGCAATATCTGCTGTACGCAGGCGTTGGACTTGTTCTTTTTTGGATCGCACTTCGCGTCGTAAATGGGCTGATGCAAATTCAGCGCAGAATCATGTATGTGGATGAGCCATATCCGCAACCGTCAGTACCAGTGGAAGCACCTGTTCAATCGCAATATTATGAGTTCGAAGAGGATCAGCCCGCTCAAGGGATGATGCATACGGCGTATAGAGAGCTTTAGAAGCTCTCTTTTTTAATTCCACTACTTGAAGCGTGATTTATTTGAACAACTGAAGATTATTTGGTCTATTTGGCACTAGGTATTTTACTTTTGACTGAACGATATGGGTTTAATTCGTAATCGGCTCTGTCCTCCGACTATGGGGAGAAGGAAAATGGTCCCAAGGTCCTAACGATTCTTTACTATTCTGTTACTTGTTCCTTTTGTGAAGATGGATAACCTTTACTACAATAATTACATTAATCTGTATATTGTTGAGGTGAGTGCCATGGGTAAAATATTAGTTCCTCCGGAAAGACTTATGGAGATATCCCAACAGTTTGCACAGGCCAGGGAGATTGGGGTGCAAATTTGCAGCCACCTTACCCAGCAGATTCAAATCCTTGAAAGTGGATGGGAAGGTACGACAAGGCAACAATTCTATCAAAATTTCCAGCTGGCCCGTCAGCAAATGGATAATTTCACCGCAGCGGTGGGTTCAGTCAGCACGGAATTACATACGATTGTCAACCGTTTTAAAGAGACCGATTCCACTCAAGTTTCTTTACAGGCAAGGACGGTCGCCGATCCGATTGATCAAACCCAGAACGTGTTAGACAGCTCGCTTGAGGCAAGAGATAATCTGGAAAAGTGGGGAACTCTCCTTTACAGCTCTGTGGGCGCTTCCTTAGTCTTAACCAAGACGGTACAACTCAGAGTAGATCCTAGAAATCCGTCCCGAGCCAAAATTCATAATGCGCCATGGGTTAAAGGCAAAGGGAACAATACATTCTTGAAGAACCTGGCAAGAGGCATAAATCGCCAGATTGTGAACCCAGGCTTCATGATGAAAGGAATCAAAGGCTTTGATAGAGCGGCAAGCAAATTCGGTCTCAATTTTGGGCTAGGCTTTAGTCAAGCTAAGAATTTTCCTCAATGGACTAGACAAGTCATAGTCGGCGTGGAAAAAGGTAGATATGGGATCGCTACCAAGAAAATCCCAGGCATGATCGCCAAAAAGATATTCCCGATTAACGCAACCTTTAATGTGATCGGTGAGGCTTCCGGCCTTGTCAGTAAGTATCGTGAAGGCAAGCTTAACGGAGAAGAAGTAGCTGTAGCCGCATCCAACGTTGTTGTAAAAACAGCCGCCACCTATGGCGGAGCTGTAGCAGGCGGAGCCGTCGGAGCGATGATTGGCGGTCCGGTTGGTGCGGCCATCGGTTCCTATGTAGGCGGTACGGTTGGAGCCTTTGTCGGTGATGGCGCAGCTAAAGTGGTCGAAAAAGGAGTTCGCTGGATTAGCGGACTGTTCAAATAATTTCAGGAAGGCGCTAAATCATGAACGCAATATCATATCGGAAATCCGTGGCATGGGGCAAATCACTTGGCAGTTTACTGTTTGTGCTGGCCTGCCTGTTTCTGCTGTACGCGGCTTTTTTTATGGATACTTCCTTTATTCGCAAGTTTTTTTGTATCACATCAGCCATCATAGGAATTCCTTTTTTTGGAGGATATTTGGTTGCCAGCTTGCCAAAGGCGCTGAAATCAGATACGCAGCTGCTCACCTACGATCAACATTCCATTTCAGATGGTACCCGGACCGTAGCTTGGGCGGAGATTACAAGCATCAGCTACAGCGGCCCTTCCATTCGGAAGTGGCTGCTTCCGAAATTTCCTGTGCTGATTTTTCATTTGAAAAACAGAGAGACCTGGACCGTGAATACGTATTATTTGTTGACTGATACCGAAATTCAATCTGCCATGAAGCGCCTGCGGGGGCTGATCAGCCGTAACGGAAAGGAATCGAAATAGATTTGTATTGGAGGATTTGCTTACATGAGCAAGCATACCTATATATTTTCATTAGAAGAGCTGGGTTACGCCTTGGCCGTTCATCAAGGGGAGGAAATGGCTGCAGGACTTATGAAGGCATATTATGGAGATCTGTCTGAAGACAGATGGGAGCTTTTGTTTCAGGCCGCTACACATAGCTTGATGTCCAAAGGTTTTATAGAATCGATTGATGAAGAGAACGGAGAGGTTCGTTTTCCTTCCGAAATTACGCAAATGATTCAGCATTTGCTGTACAGCAATTATATGCTCAGAGGCATTACGGATCGGAATTCTAACAAAGTACTGACGATCCACGAGCTGCAGCAGCGGTATTTGTATCACTTGTCTGACAATCATACGCTTCATTTTCTAACCTGGACAGCGCCGGCGGATTGGGAAGAGGAGCTTGTACGTTTCTATGGAGTGGAGCCTTCGAAAGCCGAAGGGACGACTTTATCCGAATCCAAGGTTGTGATCACTGAAGAATTGTGGAACCAGCTGACATCTGGTGAATTCCCTGCCTCCCCTCTTCATGATGAGCTTTCATCTGACCAGCAGCAGCTGATTGCAAAATGGCAGCAGGATTTTCAAAACAATGCCCGTACCATGGACAATCTAAGCACGATAAGAATTGGCAGCGGAAATCAGACGGCCATCGAGGATATTTTGTTTGTGCTTCCTGCTAATGAAGGGGTCTGGATTGTACGTAATCAGGAAGCGGACAGAAATGAGGAACCACAGATTTGCATTGAGCTGCAATCCTTCTCTGCATGCAGAAAGACGCTGGGCTCTTTTGCTGCAACTTTGGCTTAGGTAAAACGGTAAGTTAGTACGGCTCATCTTGAAAGACCGCCTGGGGAGTGTATGAATCGATTCAAGCGGATATCTTGCTAACGTCCATCTTAAAGAAAGCCCGGAATATTCACGAGGATATTGAGATCGGATTTGAAAAATGCAAAAACCACATCCGCATGCGAATGTGGTTTTTGCTTATCGTGCGGATTCGAAAGCGTAGGCCCACAGATATCCTTTCGATTCCAGCAGAAGGGCATCCGGCCCTTCCTTCGATTTCACAACGATGCTGTTGTTTGTATTCATGATGTAACCTTCATTCATTCGCTCGATGACGATGGGAATATCCAGTTCCATCAACAGCTGACGCATCCGATAAATCGTATTATACAAATTGGACAGCGCTCGCTTCTCCTCTACGTTCGTCCAGAGATCATCGATGATTCTCCATTTATGGCATAACTTATTTTCATGAAGCAGCAAATAGTAAAACAGCTCCTCCGTTAAGCGGGTAGGCCATTTTACAAGCTGGTCTCCTCTCATAACGGATGCTTCTCCGTATAACTGGACATCGAGTGTATTCTTAGGGATCGGCTTTGGTCTCTGACCATAATACTTCTGAAGGCGTTCATCCAGCTGCTTCACCATATTCATGGTCATCGGTTTCAAGAGATAATCCAGGGCTTGCACGCGAAAGGCCTGCACGGCATATTGCTGGTGAGCGGTCGTGAAGATCACAGGCACGTCGATCCCGTTCTCCACCAAGTTCTGGGCCAGCTGAAGTCCCGTCATTCTCGGCATTTCAATGTCGAGCACGAGTGCGTCCAGATCCAGCTTGGGTATTTCCTGCAGCGCATCAAATGGCGATTCGAAGCAGCCTACAATTTGAAACGGGCCATACGTTTCAAGCAATCGGGCATGCAGGCCCAGAATCGGTTTCTCATCCTCCACGATGATGATCTTCCACATTACCCTTGTCCCTCCTTCACGGGAATCATGATTTGAATGGTTGTTCCATTACCCGGCGAGGAGTCAATCTCCAGGCTCCCTTGGGATAGGTCATGCACGCGCCGACGTACATTCGTAAATCCGATTCCGGCATGGGCAGCCGTTCCCCCCATTAATTGAGCGCATTGCAAGGCCGACATACCTACCCCGTCATCGGCGACGCGGATATTCAAGCAGGAACCCTGCAAGGAAACCGTGACCTGAACATGACCCGGACCTTCCTTGTCGAACAGGCCGTGGCGAATCGCGTTCTCGACTAAAGGCTGCAGGAGCAGACTCGGAATCAGAACATGCTCCGCGGCAATGGACGGGTCGATGTCATAAGCGAAGGTTAACCGTTCGCCAAATCTGGCTTTTTCCACCTCTACATAGGCGTCGATAATCTCTAGCTCCTTCTGCAAGGTAGAGAATTGTCCGTCCCGGCTCGTCTCAAATATATAACGCAGGAAAGAGCTGAGCATCGTCAGAAGATAGGCTGCACGCTCCCCGTCCGTATAACAAAAGGCAATGATGTTGCTGAGCGCATTATAGAGAAAATGCGGTTTGATTTGGGTCTGCAGAAAGGCCATTTCATATTCAATCGCCTTCTGCATAGACTGCTTCGTTTGTTCTGCGGCATTCAAGCGGGCCATCAAGGTCTCTTTGGAAAAAGGCTTCAGTAAATAATCATTAGCGCCAGCAGCGAAAATCATTTCGATATGTCTGGGATACTCGGAAGAAATCATCATTAAGACCGGCAGGTCCATTACGGATGCCTGATTACGGATTTGTTGAAGCAGCTCCAGACTATTCATGTCGCCAGGAATGATATCATCCATGATCATCATCGCGATTTTTGGATGATTCCTATAATAATCAAGCGCTTCTTGAGCCGTATACGCGATTCGTACCCGGTAGGCATCCCCCAGCATGTCCCTCATGACCTCCGCATGCATCGCATCGTCATCGACAATCAGGAGCGTTCCCAGATCCCGATCTTCTGCGTGTGCCGCAGATTCCAGGTTGTATTCATATTCGGCTGTGGTAACCGGCTCTTTACATTCGCTGAAAGCCAGTGTGACCGTAAAGCGAATTCTGCCTTGCAAACGTTCATATGCGATGCTTCCGTTCATCTGTTGGACAAGTTCTTCTGTCATCATGAGTCCCGAAGAATGCGGGCGATCCCGATTCACTGGCGTTGATTCGCCGGTTGACGTCACTTTAAGCAGGATATCCGTGCCCACCTGTATAGCTTCAATCGTCAGTTGGTCTTCTGCGATATCGTGAGAGATCTCTGTCATGATCCGGATGAATACCTGCGTTAAGCGCTGCTCATCCGCCCATACGTAAAGCTGCTTCGGAATCTGTTCATGGATTGCGATTTTTTTATTCGTGAAGGTAAACTGCATCAGCTGAATGACATGAAGCATGACCATCCGAAGATTGGTGGACTTAAGCTGGATCGCATAATCATCAAATCGAAGACGGGTAAAATCATGCAGATCCCTCAATAAATAAACCATGTTCCCCATTAGCTGCTCAGCCAAGTACAATTGCTGGCCTTGCTTCTCGCGATCGGGCTCCCGATTCATGGCTCCCACGAGATGGATGGCATCGTGCAATGGCCTCTGCAAGTCCTGGGTCGTGACTTTCAGGAAGGCATCCTTCGCATCGTTTGCCTTTTGCAGCCTCGTGCTCAGCTGTTCCGATTCCTCAGCCCGGTTCATTAGACGTATACCGAGAAAAACATTCATTGTCATGACAAACCCGATCAACCCGATACGGTTCATGTAATTTCGCCCGGTAAAGAATAAATTGTCCGATGAAGCGCTTATCGCAAATACGGCAAGAAACAGCAGCATGGACATTAGGATGATTGCTTCATTTCGGCGTATGTTGATTCGCTTTTTAAGCGTCAAATAGAAGATGCGAATAATAATGCCCAGGATTAATCCATCGTTGTAATAAAAGAGCGGGTACTGCGTAACCGACAGGGTTCTGGCCGGGAGAACCGCATTGAAGAATGCATAGGCCAGGATCGGCAGAAACAGCAGATACATCGTCTTTCGACTCATGATGGAAGGAATCATTTTGACGATAAAGACAATCAGCAGGATGGAGGCCAGGAAGGTAAAGGTATCCTGCAGCCGAAAATAGAGCTCAAAAGGAAACGAGGGGAACTCCCGAATGAATAGCCGTTCCCCTCGCAGCACGATGACCAGGGCTAATAGCAGAAAGTGCAGCCCGCTGTACAAGAAGGCTTCATCCTTTGTTCGCAGCAGGTAGATTGTCATATGGAACATGCTGAACAGCAGCAAACATAAGGTAGCTGTCCACTCCAGGGACAGATCCCGCTGCACGTCTTCCTTCATCAGTTCGGCGTCGCCGAAATCAATCGGCAGGACGATGCCGCCTCTCGTATTGTAGAAGTTGGATGCGTGAATGGTGATAAGGAGCTGCCGGCTGTCCGGTTTAAAGTACGCTTCATAGGATGGATTGTCCGGTGTTGTCGCTTGTTTGGTTGCTGCCACGGCTCCTATTTTCGAGAGGGCTACGCCATCCACATAGATGGTGTGAGCGGACCAGATATTGCGAACGCGGAGACCGATCTCTCCCGACCAGTGGTCCGGCAGATATACCATTAATTGATAGGAGCCCCACTCGACCTCCGATGCCCAGGGACCGGGTACCGGCAGATGTTCGGCTTCACTGGAAAAGTCTGTCGGGGCAACAAAAGCTTCGCCGGTGAATTTCCAATCGCCTGCTAACGAGACAAACGATGTCTCCTTGAGCTCTCGCAGGTCAAGCACGCCGTTTACGGCTTTGATTTTGACGGCACCTGTATCCTGATCGCTAAAGATCATATAGAGAATGGCGATTAGGGCACATATGGCACCCAGACAACCAATCCATTTCTTCATGTATAGTCACACCCCTATGGACTCTATCATATGGCAAAGATCTCTCAAAAATCTACCTGTCGATCGAAGTCGAATTTGAGAGATTTTTGAGAGATGCTTCTGATATGTTGGAATTACATTCTTTACAATCTGATCTGCTGGAGGGTGTTATCCGCACAATTTATTCAAAAATGGGGATAAGGGGTCACATGTCGGTGTAGAATGTCAGACGGTTACTAAACTTACAGGATGGGTGAAACAGTTGAAGAAAAAAATCATATCCATGATAGTGGCAGCACTGTTAATTGTTACGAACATGCCGATGGCATATGCGCTCTCGCCGGTAGCAGAGGTCTACTATAATGCTGGGACGAGCATCTATGATTCTAGTGATTTTGAGAGCCAATTAAATGATGCGATTAAAGCCAGGCTGATAGCGGAAGGCGTAAATCCCAAATATGTGTCGATCATGGACGCGAGTGCAGACCGGGCAACGGTAACGGATACGACGTATGTCCATAACGGTTATGACAGCTGGTATATAGGCGGACCTTATGCCACTCGCCCGGCGGTTGAAACCGCCGATTACAATCATGTTCAAATTTCCAACAATGGCGGCACGTTAACCTTCTATGGTTATACCTCGCCTGCTTATAAGGATTACATGCTGACGCAGGGAAGCCCTTCGGGCAAAAAGATCATTACCTTCGACATGGACGAATCCAAAGTGGATTACCACAGCATGGAAGGCGGCGGTTTTCTATTTAATACGCAGATCGATGGCAACGGAAAGTTGAGCGGTTATTCGATTTTATATGTTCAAAGCGCCGTCAAGGTATATAAAATCAATGGTGTGGATGCATCCGCGCTGCATCATGAGACGGGAAGAGATTTGAGTTCGATGACAGGCGTTACCTCGATCGGAAGTTTTCCGAAAGGGGCATCCACTCATCACAGCATCAAAATCGTAGCAACGGACACCACGCTGAGCATGTGGGATAATGGCGACCAGATCATTCGGAATTTAACCCTTCCGGATGTTTACGGGAGTGAATTTGGGCCCATTGTTAGTCATATCGGCCATGGCTGCGAGATCATCTCGATTTTTTCATTTGATAATATGAAGTTGTATTCAACGTCGAGCAAGACACTGGATGTGGCTGCGGATAATATCCTTTGGGGAACGTCGCCACTGCGCTATGTCGTGAACATTAACGATGACCCTCGCGGGGATTTGGACGGGGGCTCGAATCAATCCAATCTGACAAACTCGTTCAATAACACCGGTGCACAATATGTTGGTGTAACCAGCGCCACGTATGCGGACATCGACCAAACGTTTATCGACGGCATTACAGGCGGCGGACTACATATCCATTCCGACAAATCCAGCGCCGATATCATTCAAGAGATTGCCGATCGTATCGCAGATCAACTGATTACAGATTATAAAGCGGCTATTCTGGACATCGAAGAGGCAGAGAGCAATACCGATATCGGGTTTCAGCCCGGCGACACCAAAAACTCGGTAAAAAACAATCTTACCCTGCAGCAGGACGATGAAGTAACTACCGTCTGGTCCTCTGACCAGCCGTCGATCATCGCGCCCGACGGAACCGTAACCAGACCGGTTATCACCCAGTCGGGAACTTACGTGACCTTGACGGCAACCATCACCAAGGACGGGCTTACAAGCGAGAAGACATTCACCGTGTATGTGAATGCGGCTGATCCGGCTCCTTTAGGCACGTTGACCGCCGCTTCTGGCAATGGGGAAGTGACATTGAAATTCCCTGCTCTAACGGGGGCATCGAACATCGTTGTTGAACAATCTATTGATGGAACCACCTTTACGCCGGTTAGCCCTTTGGAGACGTTGGATGCGACTTCTACAAGCGCAACAGTAACCGGGTTAACGAACGGTGAAACCTACCATTTCCGGCTAAACGTTGAATCGGGGCTATATGACGGCATATCCAATGTGGTCCAGGCTTCGCCTTCGAAATCGTTAACCACGTTGTCGGCCGTTGCAGGCAGCGGGCAGGTGACGTTGAATTTCCCTGCTCTAACAGGGGCATCAAGCATTGTTGTTGAACAATCTACCGATGGAACTACCTTTACACCGGTTAGCCCATCAGAGCCGCTGGATGCGGCTTCAACGAGTGCAACCTTGACCGGATTAACGAACGGCGAAACCTATTATTTCCGATTGAACGTCGGATCAGGTCCGTATGCAGGCGTATCCAATGTGGTCGAAGCGTTGCCTTCGGAACCGATCACCACGTTGTCGGCCGTTGCAGGCATCGGACAAGTGACATTGAATTTCCCTGCTCTAACGGGGGCATCAAGCATTGTAATTGAACGATCTACAGACGGTACTACCTTCACACCGGTTAGCCCATTAGAGACGCTGGATAGCGGCTCCACAAGTGCAACCATAGCCGGTTTATCCAGCCGTGAAACCTACTATTTCCGATTAATCGTCCAATCGGGTCCACATGCAGGCGTGTCCAATGTGGTCAGCGTCAAACCTCACGCGCCTGAGGTACTGGAAGAAACTCCACCTGCAGGGAACACGGGCGTTGTACAACAACAACCTGCAGCCACAATGAAAGCGGAAGTGGTTGTTTCCGACCAAGCGAACGGGGGCAAAGTCGTTCAGGAGAAAATTACGAAGCTTGTCGGCGACAACTTAAAAGTATCCGGGAAAATAAAGTCGGCAACCGGGCAAGAGCTGAATCTGCCGAGTATCGTAATGAACCAGGACGGCAGCTTTACGCTTCCGAAAGTTGCTGCCGGCGAGTATACATTGTCGCTGAATGTAATCGCACCTAACGGAGAGAAGCTGGCGGGCCCTGCCGGCAAGTTAAGCGTTGACAGCAATGGTAATGCAAAGCTATCGGTTGATCTGGTCGATCCATATGGCACGATTCTCGATAAGGTGACAAGTCAGCCGGTTGCAGGAGTGAATATGCAGTTGTATTGGGCAGATACGGAGCTGAATCGTTCCAAAGGCAGAGTGCCGGGAACGGTTGTTCAACTGCCGGAGCTTCCGGATTTTTCGCCGAACAAAAACCACAACCCGCAGAGCAGCTCTGACAGCGGCCAATACGGCTGGATGGTTTACGCAGATGGCGATTACTATTTCCTAGGCGAGAAGAATGGTTACATCGTGTTTGACAGCCGTAATGACAAGCGTGAAGAGCGCTTCGGGAATGACAGCTACATTAAGGACGGAGTCATCCACGTCGGTGATACCATCGTGAAATTCAGTTTCTCTGCACAGCCGAAAGTGAAGGCTTCAGGCGATCATCGTGCTTACATGGTCGGATATCCAGACGGCACGTTCCAAGCGGACCGCGGAATTATCCGTTCGGAGATGGCTGCGATTCTGTCCCGTTTGTATACAGCTGAAGCGGGAGCTAACAAAGTATCCTATTCGGATGTAACTGCAAAACATTGGGCAATGAACGCCATCACGACGGCAACTCATAATAAATGGATGGTCGGTTTTAGCGACAACACGTTCAAACCGAAGAAACAGATCACGCGGGCGGAATTTGCGCAGATCCTTATGAATGTGTACCAATGGGATGCCGTACAGGAAAGCACATATACGGACGTAACGGGACACTGGGCTGAAAAAGCCATCGCAACGGCCCAGGAACAGGGACTGCTGTTCGATTTCACGGAGAAGTCCTTCAATCCGAACCAATCCATCACAAGGGTAGAGGTCATTCGGATCCTTAACCAGCTGCTGGATCGTAAGCCTTGGGATATCAAGGTTGAACCGAAATGGACCGATGTTCCGGAAGGACATGACTACTATTCCGACATCATGGAAGCTTCGATTCCGCATTCGTTCGAGCAGCTCGAAACCGGAATTGAAAATTGGAAGGAATAGAAAGCAGTGGCGGCGATTTGTATGAGCATGTAACTACAAAAGAATAAGCGTTTAAGCCAAACAAAAAAGCGTCCCTAACGGGCCGCTTTTTTGACGTGTAATATGAGGGGGGATTGGCATGTATAGAAGCCCATATGGTCACAACGCGGTTAATGATAGTTCTTGGATTCATTCTCCTTGTATTTGCCGTTGCTGTCATGCTGGGCTTGCTTCCGGCGATCATTGCGGGCCTGCTGCTGCTGCTGGGCCTCCAGGCTGTTCACGGGTGTCGCTTCGAGGTCTTTCACCGTGTTGATCAGGTTCTTGTCCGGTTGATGGTCGCTCAATGGAAAGGTCCTCCTTGTACTGGAATCGATTGTGATGTTTAGTATGTGCTGGCTGGTATTCGGTTATTCGTGGTTACCGCATTGGCCTGAATTGAGGGCAAGCTGCAGAAACCGTTATTGTGTGCAGCAAAAAAAGACCCGGCAGAGGCCGGGTCTTCCACATGTGACATCTTCAAATCATCACTCGACTAAATCCAATCCTTCGGAGCCAGCTCAATGGCCGAGCGAATCGCGGCGAGCATGCTCTTGTCGTCGGCGATGTTCTTCCCGGCAATATCGAAGGCGGTGCCATGGTCGACCGAGGTGCGGATGATGCCGCCCTTCAGTCCGACCGTGATGTTCACGCCTTCTTCGATGCCCATGACCTTGATGGGGGCATGTCCCTGGTCATGGTAGCAAGCAACCACGATATCGAAATCGCCTCTGCCTGCTCTGAAGAATAAGGTGTCCGCAGGCAGGGGGCCCACAACATTAATACCTTCCTGCTGGGCACGCTCGATGCCCGGCTGCAGTTGTTTCTCTTCTTCTCCGTTGCCGAAGAGCCCGTTCTCGCCCGCATGCGGGTTGATTCCGCAGACGGCCACTCTTGGATTGTCGAAACCGGCTTTTTTCAGAGTATCGTGAGCCAGCTTGACGACGGTATACGTTCTTTCCGGGGTGATGCTCTGAATGGCTTCGATCAACCCCATATGTGTAGTCAGGTGAATCACCCGCAAGTTCGGCGTTGTCAGCATCATCGAGAAATCTGTTGTATCGGTGAGGTCCGCCAGGATCTCGGTGTGACCGGGATACAGATGCCCGCCTTGATGTAAAGCTTCCTTGTTTAGTGGAGCTGTGCAGATGGAGTGGATCTTGTGCTGTTTCGCCAGCTCGATCGCTCTGGCCAGGAATTGAAAGGCTGCATCTCCCGCAATAGCGGATACTTCGCCGAATTTAAGGTCGGCCGGAACGAGATCCAGATCGATAACATCCACGGTGCCAAATTCATATTTGGCCTCGGATGGATCCTGAATGGCGCGTACCTGTAAGTCTGAACCGATAATGGGCAGTACCCGCTCTAAAATTTTTGCATCTCCAATAACAAGTGGATTGCAGTTATCGTACATCTCCTGATGGGAGAGTGCCTTCATAATAATCTCGGGTCCGATGCCTGCGGCATCGCCCATCGTAATTCCAACGGTCGGTTTCATGCGGTATGACCTCCTTTTAACTTATGAATCGCGTGGATAAATACGTCTGGTTTGCCGAATCCGCCTGCCTTGGTGATGACATACAGGTCGTCAACGCTTAAAAATTTCGAGATCGGCACGCCAATCTCAAGCTCGTCCAACAATTCAAAGCCGCTAATCTTCCATTTCATGCAGATCTGCTTGGCGGTATCTCCGCCAGTCATGGATACACCCTGGAAATACCCGTTCTCCAGTAGCTTGGCGCAGATTTCACCAATGGCGCGCACAATCTCATTGCTGACCTCGGTGTGATTAAGTCCTCTAGTCTCACCAACTGCTCGTGCTTGGTCAACATCAGACTGCTCTGCGGTTGAGTAGATGACGATGTCCTTGCCTTGCAGTGCCTGGGTCTTCACTTCTTCATACACGCGCTGGATTTCCTCATCGCGCTCTGCTTGCGCGGATACAGCCTTATAGGAGCTGAATGGTACCGGATAAACATCGGTTTGTTCAAGCAGAAGTTTAAGCTGTGCGCGGGAATTCTTGTTCACGCTGCCCACGACGGTAAGGATTGGCCCCTGATTTTGCTTGATGGTGAGCTCGACAGGACGGCTCGAAATATCGTAATGAGAAGGAAGATAGTTGGCAATGCCTGCAGATCCAGCCCATGCGAAGTCATAGTCCAGTTGTTTGGTTATTCGCAGGATCTGCTCTAAATGCGCTTCTTCCGTGGAGTCCACCAGCACATACGGGATATCCTGTTCTATCCATTCCTTTAACTTATTCTTAATATGGTCCCTGCCAGCGTTCAGATCGCGGACTGAAATCACGCCGACGGCATGTTTGGTCTGCAATTGAAGCAGGTCCGGCAGATAGGAATGGGTGACCGGTGTCTTGGGATCGTTGGCAATCTCCGTCTCTGCCAGCGGCACGCCATTCAGATAATGAGTTCCATCTAGAATGGTGCGATTGTTTTTGGGATAACCCGGGACGATCATCATGAAGTCAGGCTTCACTATGTCGTACAGGGCATCGATCTCGATCCCGATATTGCCGCGCATGGTGGAGTCCATTTTTTTGAAAATCGTGTCAAACCCGGCATCCGTTAAAAATTGGGCGGCTCGGCTTACTCGCCGATATGCCTCCTCTGATGTAATGGAACGACTGTCCGTATCGAAGACAACAGCATCATAGTGATGAATATTATCTTCGTCCATATCGAATAACACACTTGTTTTCAAGCCATGACGGGCGAGTTGGACCCCGCTGTCATTGGCACCTGTCAAATCATCTGCGATAATAGCTAATTTCATGCTGCTACCTCCTCTCAAAAAACTGATGGATAGAGGGGTTCTTAAAAAAACCTCTATGATGTTGGATTATTGTATTTGGCTACGCCGCCTGATTTCTCCAATCTCTTGGACAGGAAGCCGATAAAGATCGGCAGCAGGATGGCCGTGGTCACGACACTCGCGGCGATTTGTACAGTTGCAAGTTCAGCGATGGGAGCGAATGAGGCGTTGGCAGCCAAAATTGCAGCCGGCGTTCCAACTGCGTTACCGGCTGTGGAGCCTTCTGAAGCACCGACAATCGGGTTCCAGCCGATGGCTCTGAAGAGAAGGAATCCAATGCCGCCCGTAATCAATACGGTCATCACCCCAAGCAGGATGCCGCTCAGTCCACCCTGAATGATGGACGAGAAATTGATGCCCATACCCAGCGAGAAAGCGAAGAAAGGAACCAGCTTGTCACTGCCTTTATGCAGCCAATCGGCCATATCGCGGTCCAGGTTCCCGATCACGACACCGACGAGCAGGGGAAGCAGTACCGCAACAAAAGACATCGGCGAGAACATGCCGTTGGCAAAACCCATAGCGCCGAAGATCGAGAGGGCCACCATCGTCAAGAACGGTCCGTCGCTTAAAGCAAGGAAAGGATAAGCAGCCTTGTCATCCTCTTTTCCATATTGTCCGGCTAGCGCTATATACAGTCCGCCGTTGGAATTTGTCATCGCTGCGATAATGGCAAGAGGGGCAAGACCCAGGAATAATCCATTGGAATCGGCAAACATAATGGCGATCAATCCTAATAGTGCACCGATAGCCCATTTAAACACCAGCAGTGTGACACCCTTACCAACAGAGGACCCTGCTGTTTTAAACGTGATTTGCGTTCCGGCAATCAGCAGGAACAGGGCAATGAGTGTACTCGAGCTGTTCACGAATAAAGCCTCCGTGAAACCGCCGATGCGCAAAGCATTAGGTGCGAATGTATTGATGCACGCTCCGACGAGGAGGGGAACAACCATCATACCGCCAGGGATACGATCTAATGTCGCTTTGATTTTCATAGTATTAGCTCCTTAATGTAATCGTTTTATTGAAGCGCTTGCAGTCATTATACTAGTCTATATTGCTTATTTTAGCAACATATAATTTATGTAAATATTAAAATTTTATTTAACTGTTTAAAATTGCAACATATATAACGAAAAAAAGACGCAAACTTAAATTCATTCTTTAAGTTTGCGCCAAAGCGTGGCCCGATTAATCCCTAATCGTTCTGCCGCCCTTGATTGATTATTATTCTCCTCACGGAGTACATGTTGAATGATTTCTTTCTCGATCTCTTTTAGGGTTCCTTCAAGCTGGATAGGGTTTGAGGCAGAATGCCCATCCAGCAGGCGAGATAAGGTTTCGGCTGAAATCACGTAATCCGTCTCGTTCAGGGCCGCTTGCTTGATGAGCTGTTTTAATTGGCCGATTGTCATAAACGAAGCGGACTGCCGTATCAGCTGCAATGCGTCATCCTTTATTTTTACTGCATTGGTTCCGTATTTTTGATGGTATCGGCTTAGAAAATGCTGAATGAGCGAAGGGAGGTCATCCAATCGGTCAGACAGGGACGGCATGATGACTGTATTGAGCTGTATATGTCCGGTTCCGGCTTGGTCAAGCTGCTGTTCACTGAGCATGAATACGCCGATCTGCCTATGAAGGCAGGCCTGAACGAATGCAGCAAAACGAGGATCAGGTACGCTTTGTTCGATATGGATGAATTCCACATTGCGAACGTTGGACAACGGAATTTTCTCTAACTGATCCGGGGAGATTTGGGCCATATCGATCTGAAGCAGCAAGCCGCCGTCCGAGTACAACTGATGAAAATATTGAACAAGGAAGGACTTCCCCGTATCCTTCTCCCCAAGCAGATGAATGGGCTCATGGTGCTGATAGAGCGCTTGGATATGGTCCAATGCCCTGCGCATAGCGGGGGATTCCGCGACAACAGGTTCGGCTAGTGCTTCTTGATATGCCTTTACGCCTGTCTGCGCAAACGCATAAGGCTGTTCTTTTTCCAGCGTGTATACTTTATAACTTATATGATTCAAGGTTGTTTCATAAGCTGTGACCGCCAACTGGAAATCATCGACCATGAACATATTCTGAATTTTGGATTTGTGGAATTCCAGGCTGGTATTAGTCAGAAAAATATGATGGTCCGTCAAAGGGCTGTGGTCAAAATCCGTCAATCGCTCAAATATGACCTCATTCCGATCGTTCAGAATAACGAGATTGGGATGCTCCAGTGTAACGAGATCGTTCAGTATCATGGAAACGACGTTGCTTTTGCTGAGATAGCGATAGATAAGCTGGGCATCCTCCAGAGCTCTTATGATCGATTCTTTGCCTGAATGGATTAACAAGCCCTTTAAGCCGTATGCCTGGGCTGTATTCACGGTGATGACATCGCCGACAATCTGGCGGTAGCCGTCAGACTTCAGCTCCAGCAGTAATCTGGCAACGTCTTCGGAGCTATGGATGGTGTATACCTTTAATGGCAAATCCATCAGCTCAATAATCGATTGTGCGCCGGAAGTAATATTGGAAAAGCCCACGATGGCTGTTTTTCCGTTAAACTGACTCGCCAGCGTGAGAGAACGGATCATGTCGTATCCCGACAGGTGGATGTCAATGACGGGAATCGTGACGGCGTCCTTGATGCGCTGCGCCGTTCCGCCGCGGCTGATAATGACTTCGGCTCCGTTTTTCTCAGCATGGGCTGCCAGCTCAGCCCCTTTCATCAAATCGCCGACCGCATACTGAATGTCTAGTTCGGGAAAATGGGGAATACACTCTTGTATTACGGGAATCATCGCTTCATATGGAGCAATCATATGGACATGTATACTCATATTTATCCTGCCTTTTTGTATAAATCAATTGGCCGTGTACCTCGTTCTTGCGAGATGCAGGCGCGTACCTCCATTATAGCCAACTTATATCGGAATCGCACCCTGCAAGCATGGCGAATCTCCGCTGCTGGATATTGAACCTGTATGTTCATTACCCACATGAGGTCGCGGATGGGAATTTTTGTTCTTTTGCTTCGTGCTGGAATCTATTCTATAATAATAGGCTAATATAAACAGCGGTAGGAGGAACCAATGGATTTTATCAAAAATCAACTAGACGGATATGGCATGAGTGAACAGACCATTGTGTATCTTTCGAGTATGATCATGGTCTTATTTATCGCATTGATCTCAATTCTGGCAAATATCATAACTAAAAAAATCGTACTGAAGACGATTATACATATCGTCAACAGCAATCGCTACACATGGGACAACATCATTGTGGAGAAAAAGGTGTTCCACAAGCTGTCGCATTTGGTGCCGGCCATCATCATCTATTTCTCGGCATCCATCTTTCCCTCGTACCAGGTTCTGATTGAAAAAGCGGCCATGACGTATATGATTATCGTAACCATCATGGTATTTAATGCGCTGCTCAACGCCTTTGACGCGATTTATCGTTCGTTTGAAATCTCCAAGATCAGACCGATCAAGGGATACATTCAGGTGGCGAACATCATTCTGTTCATCATCGGCGGCATTGTGGTGATCTCGAACCTGATCGGTCAGAATCCGTTGATCATTCTCAGTGGGCTGGGTGCCTTATCGGCTGTTCTTATGCTGGTCTTCAAGGATTCCATACTAGGTCTGGTAGCAGGCATTCAGCTATCATCGAATGATATGGTACGCGTAGGCGACTGGATTGAAATGCCCAAATATAATGCGGACGGTGACGTCATCGACATTACCTTGAACACCGTAAAGGTGATGAATTTCGATAAAACGATCACGATGATTCCGAGCTATGCCCTCATCTCGGACTCGTTCAAGAATTGGAGAGGCATGCAGGTATCCGGCGGCAGAAGGATTAAGCGCAGCTTCTACATTGATACGAGCAGCATAAGCTTCTGTACTCAGGACATGATTGAGGAATTTCAGAAGATTCACTACCTTAGTGATTATGTCACGACCAGATTAAATGAAATTAACGCTTATAACATGGAGCATCAGATTAATACGGATAGCAAAGTGAACGGCAGACAGCTTACGAATGTAGGTGTGTTCAGAGAATATATCCATCAATATCTAAGAAATCATCCGAAAATTCATAAGGATATGACGCTGATTGTCAGACAGCTGGCACCGGGAGATAATGGACTGCCACTGGAAATCTACACTTTCACCAATGATATCAACTGGGCAGTGTATGAATCGATTCAGGCCGATATTTTTGATCATATTTTTGCCGTCGCCCCGACATTCGGGCTTCGTGCCTTCCAGAATCCGACGGGCCATGATATAGTCCAACTGAAAGAAAGTCCAGAGTATTCCCGAGGATATTGAGATACCAAAACCAAGATCGCAGATCGTCAAAGAGACATGTAAGCTTTAGGATAACGGTTTGCATTGTGTGCTGAAAATACAGCAGACGCCAGTCATCGACTGGCGTCTGTTTCTGTTTATGAAGGCTCTATCGCTGCATTACAGGTTCCAAATTCGGTGCAAAATCACCGCCGCTTCCGCGCGGGTAAGCGAGTCATGCGGAGCGATCTTGCCGTTCTTGCCGTTTACGATTCCGGACTTCACTAAGGCCGCAACGCTGTCCATGGCATAGCCGGAGATGCTTGCTGCATCCAGATACCCGTCCAAGCTTCCGCTGCCCTCGGCTTTCTTGCCGGCTGCAGACAATGCCCGTGCTGCCATCGACATCATATCCTGCCGGGAAATGGGGCTGTTTGGTCTGAAGGTCTGGTCCTTGAATCCATTCACGAGGCCAAGGGAAAGCGCAGTGTCTATGGCATCTCTGTAATAAGCGCTTGGCTCGATATCGTTAAAGGCAGCCGCAGGGTTTCCGCTGCTCTGCAATTCCAGAGCCCGAACCAACAGCGCTGCAAAGTCAGCTCTCGTGATAAAGGTCTCCGGGGAGAAGCTGCTCGCAGTTGTACCCTTGATGACATCGCGTGCCGCCATGTGCATAATGGCATCCTTCGCCCAAGGGACGCTTGCCAGATCTCCGAACGCGTGGGACACATAGGCTACCGCGAAGGTGCTAAAATGGGTTGTATGGAAAATAGCCCTGCCAGATCCCGCATCATATCGGCTATTTGGAATAGGATGAACCTTGCCATTGCCATCGATATACCACACCACGATGTGATCGGAATGAATCCGTTCCGTCACAGCCGGCGCGTAAGGAATTTCTACTGTTACGGGTGCCTTGGGATTGTTCCAGTCGATGACATGGCCGCCTGCTAGCAGTTCCAGCTGGATCACCGGACGGGTGCCAACCCGTTCTATGTCCGCTGCGCTCATTGGGGCTGTAGAGGCTGTGCCGATGCGAACGGACACGGGCTCAGCGAGATCCGCTGTACTCGAAAGCATGTTGCTTGGAATATGAAGGACCGCGTGTTCGGTCTTCAGCAATAGCTCAAAGGCTTCCTGACCCTTCAAGCTTTGGCTAGGCAGCTGTATGTCGTATGAATCGACATCGTTCTGTTGGGTCACCTCAACAATAATCTGTTTCTTGCCGTTGACCATTTGAGCAGCTTGCTCAAGTGCTTTCTTCAGGAGGTCACTGGAAATGACAGCCACTGCGCGTCCGCCTATGACCTTCACTTCCGCCTTGATGGTTACTACGCCATTTTCGCTCACAGAGATGCCGGATGGGCTGCCGGCACCATTGCTGCTATGACTGCTGCTGCCGCCACTGTTATTCTGACCACCGCTGCTGCCGTCCCCGCTGCCGGGGCCATTCCCGCCTGGACTTCCGGGTTTGCCGGTAAGGGTCAGCACGCCGAATATGGATGGATCCTGATAACCGTTGCCGGTTGTATCATTCCAGGCAGCTACACTTTGGCGAGCGCCGCTCTTGGCGTCGTTAATTTGCGAGTCGAAGCCGATTTTGACTCCGTTTGCCGGAGTGATCGCTTTGAGCGGAATCTTCGCTTCCACGGTATAGTTGGTGCCTGATACCTGCGTTGCCGATACGAAGCCTTCGGCGATTTTCAGTGGGCTGAATGAAGTTTCGTTGTCGAAGTTGATTCGGTACTGCCCGTCGTCATCTTGGTAAAATGTCGTTTTTGCATTGTTTTGGTCCACGAAGATTTCGACGGAGTCCTGCTCCCAGACGTTGGTGCTGGATTTATCCAGCTGCGCGTCGCTAACCTGAATCAGTACGTACAGATTGTGTTCATCCCAGAGCGCTTTTGCCACGCCGGTCGCACCTTGCCAAGCCATCTGATACCGATTGATCGGCATGGCGGGAGCCTGATTCCACAGGGCATCGATGGTCCCGTCGATGGTAGGTGTACCATACGCCGCACTGGATTGGTTGACATTCTCCGAGCCGGGCTGATGTTCTTCGATAAAGGTGTCAGGATCAATGACGCCGTAGTAGGCAGGCTTGGCCTTAAGGTTCTTATCAAATAACAATGGATTGGATGAAGCCCGCCAGCTTGTGCTATCGTCCATCCCCCAGAAGGTCACGCGGCTGATGCTGTCCGCATGGTCCCGGAAGATCTTCATCAATTGGGCGTATAAATAGCCCTGTTTATTCGCAAGCGGCTCGGGAAGCTGGTAGTCGCTTCCTGCGGTGATGTCCAGCTCGCTGATGGTAACCTCTACACCCAGGGAGATAAACTTCTCCAGGGACCGCTTTACATTTTCCGGATTTGTGTTGATGTTGTAGTGCCCTTGCATGCCGACACCGTCAACCAGCAATTTACCTGGGTGAGTTTCTGCATATTTGTCGTTCATGGATTTTACCATGTTGTAAATGGCAGTAGCTTTGTTCTGGTTATCTTCGTTGTAATCGTTGTAATGAAGCTTGACATCCCACTCGGGATGATCATCCAGCACTTCCCTTGCCGCAAGGAAGGCCTGCTCGACATAGTCCGGTCCAATGGCTTGATACCACGGGGATTGGCGGAGCGAAGCTTCCCAATCAGCCGGATTTGGCGGATTGTCGTTCATTGCTTCATTGACAACATCCCAGGAGATGACCTTGTCGCCAAAATGCTCCATGACGGTGCGGATATGCGTCCGCAAATTCTCAAGTGCTTCATTGCGGCTTAACGGCACAGAGTTTCCTTGTCCGTCCTGCGCCGTATTCATCCACGCCGGTGATTGCTGGTGCCAGACAAGCACGTGTCCGTGCATCTGCATATTTTCTGCCAGGACTTTATCGACCATGGCGTCCGCTGAGCTAAACGTAAAATTGCCTTTTGTCGGCTGCATCGCATCCGGCTTCATCGCGTTGCCTGCCGTGGCGACATTGTGGTGCATGGATAACAGCTCAAGTCGCACACCTTCCAGATCCTCCGCCGTGATGGCATTGCCGATCAGGAATTCGTTCTGATACGCCTGCTTGATGGGAATCAAGTCCTTCTCGATTTCGACGGGGCCCGCGCTTGTTGCTGTAAAGCTGATGTCGTCGATATAAAAGGATGCAGACCCGTTATTCGAGCTTTCTACATAGATGGTTAAGTATTCGTCCCCCACACTGTTATAACGGTAAGTTCCTTCAAATTGAACCCATCCGTCGCTGGTACTGATCGTCTTGGGTGCCAGAGTTACATAATTCGCACTGCTTCCAGAGCCAACCTGGGTGGACAGCTGAAGCTGTGAGCTGGCGGGCTCGATCAATTTGACCCATGCTGATATTTTATATTCGCTGCCCTTATTTACGTATTTCTCCACTCGCAATGAAGGGCCATGCCATGAGGTTGTCCGGCCTTCGACTTTCAAAGCGTACGAGCCGCCCTCCGTATGGTTGGCTTCCTCTGTTACGCTCAGCGTTTCGGTGCCTGCCCTGCCTTCAAAGCCGCCTGTCGTTTGGTTTTCAAAGTCGATGGTGGTGAAAGGCAGGGCGGGGTCTCTCGGTAATTCCTCCTCACCGCCGCCGGGAGTCACTTTCTTGGTAATGCGTACATCTCCGAGGTAAAACGGAACGGCCTTCCCTTCATCGTTGGATTGAATCCGCAGGGCTGAATCCGTCCTGGTATTGACCGTAAATTCCTTGCTAAGCACGGCAGCGCTTCCGGCTGTAAAATCCTTGCCGTCCAGCCAGCCGTAGCTGTTTACCGTTTGCAAAAACGCTTGTGCGCCGCTTGGCACGATCACGTCTGCGTCCACGTAGACGGATGCGGTTACCGTATACGTCTCGCCATTCTTCAAGCCGATGTCGGCATATTTGAAGTCAACGGCATCCCAGTTGTTTGCTCTATTGCTCACATACAGAGCTCCGCCGTCATCATTCCCTTCAAACGCTTTGTCGGCAACGTGCGTTAAGCTGGCACTGCCAGATTGCACGGCTTTTCCAACTCCGGTCTCAAAGCTTTCATGATATACGGTCTCGATATTTAGTGATGCCTGTGCATCCGCGTTTACGTCCGAAGCATACCAGCCTGAAGGTATGAGCAAAGCTGCCGCGGTCATCATCGAGATGACTTGTTGGGTCCATTTATTCATTTACTGTCCTCCCTTTATCGTGATGAATGAATTAATTTAAGCGCTTACATAATGTGGTGAGAGACCTCCTTTCCTTTTCCCAATTTTATCATCCGGCAGGAGTGCGAGTCTTATTGTAAATTAAAGATGATCCTTTGCTTTTTAAATATCTTTTGCTGCCATTTCCCCGATCCGATTGCCACACAGGCCGGATATGATATACAGTAGGACCAAGTACCTGCTCACGATTCGTGAGCTCTCCAAATAAGCTGAATATGGGAGATTGGAATGAATAACAGGCAAAAAGAGATTTTTCGCAATTTGTTAATGGAACCGAACCGGTTGTGGCTCGTGCAGGATCTGGCGGATCAGACCGATTGCTCGGAGAAGACGATCCGAAACGATCTGAAGGTGATTGAAGAATATATAGTTACGCACTCCGGTGGTCATCTGGTGAAAAGGCCGGGACTTGGCATCTATCTGGAGATCAGCGAAGCGGATCAGGCTGATTTATTCCACCGCTTATATTCCAACGAGAGCACCACCGGCGATGAATCCGATGAGGAAAGGGTGCTGCACCTGGCATATCGGCTCTTGATGAGCGCGAAACCCGTAACGCTGCAGAATTTGGCTTCCCCATTTTACGTGAATAAGGCGATTATCCGCCGGGATATGGAAAAGATTCAGAACTGGCTGCGGAGCTTTGATCTGAGCTTGGTGACCAAGCAGCGCGTGGGCTTCATGATTGAAGGCTCGGAGAAGAACAAACGGACGGCACTGGCACGGTTGAACCAGTTGATCAACCGTCCCGAGTTAACGGGACAGATGATGCGCAACCAGTATGAACCGCACGAGATTGCAACCGTATACAATGAGTTGAAGGTTTTGCAACAGCAGCATCAGCTTCGCTTCACCGATGAAACCTTTGAAAGCCTGATGCTGCATATTCTGCTCATGGTCAAGCGGACCAAGCTGGGACAGCCGATCTCGCTTTCCGGGCAGGATATTGCCTTTTTGGAGAACAAAGCGGAGTTTGCATGGGCGATAGGCTTTTTGAAGCAGCTGCAAAAGCTGTTCGCGGTCCCTTTTTCCAAGGAAGAAACGGCTTATCTTACCCTGCACCTGCTTGGCGGGAAGTTCCGATACAGTCAGGAGGATGGGGGCGTTGGACGGAGCGAGCTGGCGGATAGCCACCCCCTGTTGCCCCAATTGGTTGAGCAGCTGATTCAGCGAATGTCGGAACTGAATATGATCCCGTTTTCCAAGGACCAGGTATTATTGAACGGGTTGAAAGTGCATTTGTACACAACCATAAATCGTCTTGAATACGGTCTGGCTGTGTCCAATCCGATGCTGGCCGAGATCAAAAGGATGTATCCCTATATGTTCGATCGGGTCATTATCGCACTGGAAGAGGTAGGGGGAGCGCTCCATCTGCACTTTCCCGAAGAGGAGGCCGCCTATTTGACGCTGCACTTTCAGGCGTCCGTGGAACGGCTTCACCAGAATGAGAGTCACCCTCAGAAGGTGATTATTGTGTGTCACATGGGCGTTGGAATGTCACAATTGCTTCTAGCGAAGGTGGAACGGAGATTCCCGTCCGTGCATGTGGAGACAACGATGTCCAGAGCGGAGGTTGAGGATTATCTGGCAGCTCATGAGGTGGATCTTGTTATTACGACCGTTGAGCTGCCCGAGTTAAAATCACCTCATATCCTCGTCTCCCCTCTGCTCGAGGCGAATGATGAACGGAAGCTGGAGCAGGCGATCCGCCGGCTTGATGAGCCGGACAGCCGAACGGCTGAGGAATCGGTTTTCTTGAAATATACGACACCTTTTCTTGTCTTTCCTCAGCAGGAGGCAGAGCGTCCAGAACAGTTAATCGCCAAGTTTGCGCTCATGCTGGAGGACAAAGGGTATGTCGAGGCAGGGTATACGAAAAGCGTGCTGGATCGTGAACACATGTCGGCTACGACGATAGGGGGCGGCATTGCCATTCCACATGGCAGCTCGGAGTGGGTCAAACAGTCCTGCATCGCTGTTGTTACTCTGAAGCAGCCCATCACCTGGGGAACCGAGAAGGTAGAGCTTGTGTTCTTGCTTGCGATTAAGCATGATGAGCGGAAAGAAATGCGACAGCTGTTCAAAGAATTGTCGCGGATCAGTGAGCAGCCGGCATTGGTCAGTGTGTTGGCTAAGGAGACCGATGCGATTCGATTGCTGAATACGTTAAAAGGGTAACATGAATAGTAGTGTTTGTGATGATGAAGCAGGGCGTATACGTCCTGCTTTTTACATTTTTTTCGGGTCCCGGCAAAGTATTTGGAATAAGCGGCGTAGCATAGGCTCCACTTTGCGGGATATTTTATTGCGAAATAAACCTGTTTTTCCGGAAGTTCCGGTAAAAAGTTCGTCCGATAACAGCGTTTTCAGCGTGTACACTATAAATGTAAGCGGGAACATGACAGGAAAGAAGGGGAATGACGATCATGAAAATATTAGCGATTACCTCATGTCCTAACGGAATTGCACATACGTATATGGCCGCTGAGAATCTGCAGAAGGCAGGCGCGAAGCTGGGCGTTGATCTGAAGGTTGAGACTCAGGGCTCCATTGGCGTGGAGAACCAATTCACGGAGCAGGATATCCGTGAAGCCGATGGTATTATCATCGCAGCGGATAAAACGGTGGTGAAAGACCGGTTTGTGGGTAAAAAACTGCTTGTTGTTGGGGTGCAGGAGGGTATCCGTCGTCCGGAAGAGCTGATCCAACGGATGATGAGAGGGGATGTGCCCGTCTATCAGGCACAGTCCAAGTCTGTTGAAGATACAGGAGAGAACAAACCGAAACAAAATCCGATCTACCGTCACTTGATGAACGGTGTATCCTATATGGTACCGTTTATCGTGATCGGCGGGCTGCTCATTGCGATTGCACTGACGATGGGCGGTGTGAAAACGCCGGGCGGTCTGGTTATACCGGAAGGCTCGATCTGGAAAACGATTGAGAGTATCGGCGGGGCTGCGTTTACCTTCATGGTTCCGATCCTGGCCGGATTTATCGCAATGAGTATTGCGGACAGGCCGGGCCTTGCACCAGGTATGGTCGGCGGGTTCATAGCTGCGAACGGCAGCTTTTACGGAAGTGAAGCGGGAGCTGGATTCATCGGGGGGATTATTGCCGGTTTCCTGGCAGGTTATGTTGCACTTGCGATTAAAAAGATCAAGGTTCCCCGGTCGTTGCAGCCGATTATGCCCATTATCGTTATTCCGGTGCTGGCTTCACTGGTTGTAGGGTTAATCTTCGTCTTTGTGATTGGTGCTCCGGTTGCGGACCTGTTCGAAGCGTTGACCGCATGGCTCGCGGGAATGCAGGGCACAAGTTCGATTCTGTTAGCGCTTATTCTGGGCGCGATGATTTCTTTTGACATGGGTGGGCCCGTGAATAAGGTTGCGTTCCTGTTCGGCTCGGCTATGATCGGTGAAGGAAATTATGAGATTATGGGCCAAATTGCCGTTGCCATCTGTGTTCCTCCGATTGCGATGGGACTGGCAGCCATGATGAACAAAAGGAAATTTACGCCTTCGGAACGTGAAGCTGGGAAGGCAACCTTTACGATGGGACTGTTCGGTATTACCGAAGGAGCGATTCCATTCGCTGCGCAAGATCCGCTGCGCGTCATACCGAGTATCATGGTCGGTTCGATGACAGGTTCGGTAATTGCGATGTTTGGCAGTGTCGGTGACAGCGTAGCCCATGGCGGTCCGATTGTAGCCGTACTTGGTGCCGTTGATAATGTGTTGATGTTCTTCATCGCGGTCATGGTCGGCGCAGCCGTATCGGTGATGATGGTAAGCCTGCTCAAGAAAGATGTGGCAGCTGTGACGCCGGCAGCTGTTGGAGGAGGAGCGGCTGGTAATCCTGCCGGATCAGGTGAGGGATTGACAGCAGACGAAGACGCAGGTGCAGGTGTACCTCTGGCTCGGAACTCAGCTGAAGTGTCCTCGATCGAGAGTAATAAGGGGACAGTAACGGAACCACCTGTTATTCGGGTTGAGAAATTGACGGATATTGTAACACCGGAGCTTATAAATCTGAATCTGGTTGGAACGACACAGGATGCCGTTATTGACGAAATGATCGGGATCTTGGAGCGGAACGGGTCGGTACGCGCTGATGGAGATTTTAAACAGGCCATTTTAGCCCGGGAACAAGAAAGCTCCACCGGCATCGGCCTGAATATTGCGATCCCTCACGGTAAATCGGATGCTGTCCTGAAACCAAGCGTGGTTTTTGGCATCAAACAGGATGGTGTGGATTGGAAGAGTCTGGACGGCAGTGAAGCCAAACTGATCTTTATGATTGCCGTGCCGCGGAATAGTAAACAGAATGCGCATTTGAAAGTGCTGCAGATGCTGTCCCGCAAGCTGATGGATGATGATTTCCGAGAAGCGCTATTGGCGGTGACAACGAAGGAGCAAGCCTATCAATTGCTCGATCAGGTGCATTAATTCAAGAAGCTCAGAGACTTTACCGAATGATTGGTTGGGCGTTTCGTTTCGGCGGCAGCCACGAAGCTAGACTTATAGCTGAAGGATAATGGATGAACCGCTGGAGTTACAATAAGCCAGTCCCGCAAGAAATGAGCGGGACTGGCTTTAATTTTGCATAGGCTGTGACCGGATGTTATCCGATGTATTCTATTCCACCAGAACGCCATCGATGAACGTCATGGTTTTATCTTTGAATACAAGAATAAACGTGTTCGAATAATCCGTATCGTTGTTCATCTCTGTACCCAGCATAATCTCATCGCCCACATCATCAAAAGGATTATGAAGCACGCCTTTAGGGGTGTAACGAGTTTCGTAGCCGATTACATTGTCATTCTCATCATAGATAAATTTGCTATTGCCCGAGAACACCAAGTCCTGGCCGTTCTTCTTCAGAGATAGGTGTACCTCCAGGCGACCATTCACTTTCTGATGAACGATATCTACATCCTGAGATGACACCGTAAAGCCGATGGCAAACAGCTTAATAATGGCAGCCACCAATATGAGCACCGCCAAGATAGAGAGAAGGAGTGTTTTTCTGTTCTTTTGCTTCACCTTTTTCAAAAAGTTGATGTTTTCAACCTCTTCTTTATCCATGACGGGCACGGAGAGATCCGTTGGTTTGGTCATTTCCTTGTAATACTGGAGGCATTCTTCGCACGTTTGCAGATGCTTTTCGATTTCTTCGTTACTGTGCGAAGAAGTTAGTTTCTCAATATAGGAGGGTAACAAGTCCCGAGCCATATCGCATTTCATGACATTCTTCCTTTCATCAATTTTTGTTTTCCTCTGTAGAAGGTAACTCTGGCCCACGTTTCGTCTCTGCCCAGAATTTCGCCGATTTCCCGAAAGCTGAATTCTCCGGTCATGCGCAGATACATGACTTCTTTTGTATGGGGATCCAGTAAATGAAGCTGTTTGAACAAGTCCATTTTCTCTTGAGCCAGAATGAACTGAGATTCTGTGGAATGGGAGGATTCGGATAAGGAACTGTCTTCCAACGGGTCAGCCTTTCTCTTGTTCTGCTTGTCCAGCTCCTGGTACCACACATGCTTAGCTATCTGACAAAGCCACACGTACACTTTGCACGTTCCATCGTATCTATGTATGGATTTTATAGCTCTATAAAAAGTTTCTTGTGTGATTTCTTCGGCCAGCAAGTGATTGTGGCAAAAACTGAATACGAATTTATATACTTGGGTCGAATATTCCCTGTATAATTCATCGGTGTCTTGCATCTGTTCGCCTCCCCAAACTATATATCCGTAAATCATGATAAACGTTACAACAGGTTTAGGAATATTTTTGTTTTACGCAAAAATATGATTACAAAGAGTAATTTCGTCGTAGTATTACTAACTATAATAGAAATAGAGCCCTCACCGCGGGAACGGTGAAGACTCTAAAGTTCAGGATCAAAGGCTGTGAAACCCACGGCGTGCGTTTGAGACATAATTTAATCATCTAACGACAAACCACCGTAAACAGGCTCCAACCTTAGACGGTGGTTTTTGCTTGTTTAGCTTCCGACGAATCCATCGATACAGCTTCCGCACACTGAGCACCCAGAAAGGAAGGAGTTTATGAATAAAATGGTCACCTTAAGAATACCGTTGTTTTTGTTTGCTCTTGGTGTTTCTTTATTCTTATCTAACTTTGTTAAAGAAAGTAGTGCCAGTAATCTTGTTTATTTGGTGATTCTTATATCATTAATTGTTATCTTTGAAAAAACAAAGTTAAGCGAGAAAAAGGTTCATATTCTGTATGGTGTTTTAATAGGAATATCTGGTTTAGCAATTGAATTTTTATCTGAACCAGGAGACTACCTGCAATTTCTTAGTAATGGGTTGTGATTTCCGCCATCGGAGATGGGATTCTTAATCGTTGTATTTTGTCGTACTTCCAATATGGAGGTTGTACGTTGTTAAAAGTTAAAAAACCAATTGAGCTTAATGCCAATGGCAAAAAAGAGGAAAATCCAGCCCCATAAAATCAATAGCCGAAAAGGCCGGGGGATAAGCAAGTACTCAGAAAACAGCCTGGAGATGATCTTCAAGGGAGTGCCTCCTTTTATTGAAAGCAGATTATATTAAGGTACTATATAGACTGAATTTTTGATTTACATGCGGACACACAGCCGATTGATGACCTCCATGGACTTGGCATTTACACGTTTCATGAAGGCGGCTACGTTGATGCGAATGTGATAAAACTTCTTGTAAAATACGTTATGAATTACATCGCTTTTCAGCCACTTCCATAAGCCTTCAATCAAGTTCAGATCCGGGGAGTATTTCGGCAGAAAAACGAACTGCAACCGTTTATGTTTTCGCAAGTAGGCTTGTACTTGAGCGGAACGATGAATTCGGCCATTATCCAGAACCATCACGATTTTGCCTTCAGGATATGCCTCCAGCACAGCATTAAGAAACTGGATAAAAGCAGGAGCATCATACCGCTCGCCGTCACGGTAAAGCACGTGTCCGGTCTCATAGTTCAATACGCCAAACAGCTTCGCACCTTCATGGCGGCCATAAGTCGGAACCTTTCGCTGCTGCCCCACAGGGAACCAGTTATATTGCAGCGACTGATACGCACGAATCATACATTCGTCTTCAAACAGCAAATGGTCGATCTCTTGGTTCATCAGCTTTTTTTTAGTGCGGGAAAGGTCACCGACTTGAACGCTTCCTGCTCCGCAGGATCGGCTAACTCCATCGTATAGGTCGCTTTGGTATGGCTGAATCCGAGCCGGTGCAGCAGGACGGACATTCCTTTTTCCGTGTAGCTTTCGCCGAACTCTCGTTCGACATAGAGCATGGCCAGTTTTAGAGTCCAGGTATACTTGGCCTCGATCCCTACGTCGACCGGGCGTTTGTTAGCAACTGTGTCTGCCAGAATCCCCTCTTGCTCGTCAGTAAGACGGCGAGGTTTGCCAGGTGAATGGCCCATCGCCAGACCTTTGATTCCATCACGCTCAAAACGATGAATGTATCCGGCGGTAGTTTTCTCTGTACGTTTGATCATCTTCGAAATGTCTTTAATTGTGTGGCCCTCAAGGCGGTGGAGAACTGCCAAATAACGTTCATACATCCGTTTGTCGGAAGTTTCACGCAACGCCAGTTCAACTCGATGCTTTTCATCAGTGATTGTCATAAGATCACGTCCTAAAATGGTTATTTTCCTTTTATTACCCCACTTAGGAACGCATGATTTGTCAAAATGCAGTTCATTAATTCAGTCTATATAGATCCATTCGCAGTTATATTCTCAAAAAAAGCGTGCCAATCCAATCAAGATAAACGTTATACCTTCAAGTATACCAGCTTCACCATTCGATCGTAATTATTTTATTTGCAAGAAATAGGATAAGAATTTCCTTACAAGAGTTTTTTACATATTCATATACAGAATTTGTTACTATGATAGTGAATAGATGTCGATTATTTATTAGGAGGGAATCTATTGAGCACAGAGAGATTAGGAGTTCCTTTGGAAGGCTTTGCTGAATTCAGCCGAAAAGTCTCCGCCGAAGGTGCCGTACTGTTACAGAATGAAGGACAGGTGCTTCCTCTTCAAGCACACGATACCGTATCTGTTTTTGGCAGAACGCAGATTAACTATTACCGCAGCGGTACCGGTTCGGGAGGGAGTGTTCATGTTTCCCATACCACGAATCTGCTTGACGGACTTCGGGATAAGAAAAGCATTGCGATTAACGAGGAATTAGCAGCTGCCTATGAACAGTGGATTGAGCAGAACCCCTTCGATAATGGCGGTGGTGGCTGGGCGGCTGAGCCGTGGCACCAGAAGGAAATGCCTCTAACGGATGAACTGGTATCCGCAGCAAGACATATATCCGACAAAGCGATTGTCGTAATCGGCCGCACCGCGGGAGAAGACCAGGATAATGCCGACGAGTCCGGCAGCTACCAGTTAACGGCAGAGGAACAAGCGATGCTGAAGCAGGTGACATCATATTTTGATAAGACCGTTGTTGTGTTGAATGTATCCAACATTATTGATATGAGCTGGATGAATGATGAAGGTTACGCACACCCGATTTCCAGTGTCATTTACGCTTGGCACGGTGGCATGGAAGGTGGCAACGCGATTGCGGACGTATTGGTCGGTGAGGTGACCCCTAGCGGGAAGTTAACCGACACCATTGCTTATTCAATCGAGGATTATCCATCCACCCGTAACTATGGCAATGAACAGAAGAACCTGTATCAGGAAGACATTTATGTAGGGTACCGTTTTTTCGAAACGTTTCGACCCAGCCAAGTTCAGTATGAGTTCGGCTTCGGATTGTCCTATACCGAGTTCGAAGTTGCCCTTGAAGAAGCCAAGCGAACGGTCAAAGATAGTGAAGAATCCATTGAAGTCCGTGTAAACGTAAAAAATACAGGGTCCACCTATGCAGGTAAAGAGGTCTTGCAGGTTTATTACGAAGCGCCGCAAGGAAAGCTGGGTCAGCCCGCCAAAGTGTTGGCCGCATTCGGTAAGACGCGGGAGCTCCAACCGGGTGCTTCGCAGCAGCTTACGATCAGCTTCCCGGTTCATGCAATGGCTTCTTATGATGATGCCGGTGTGACGGGGCGGCCTTCCGCGTATGTGTTAGAAGCCGGGATCTATAACTTGTACGTGGGAACCAGCGTGAGAAGCGTGGAGCCCATCGGTATGGAGGGTCACAGCGGCTACGTGGTGGATACGCTTCGAGTGGTGGAGCAGCTTCAGGAAGCCATGGCGCCAACGGAAAGCTTCACAAGAATGAAGCCGGGTGCCCGCAAGGATGACGGCTCCTATGAACTGATCTTCGAGGAAGTTCCGCAGCGCAAGGTATCCATGGCGGACCGGATCCAGCATAATCTGCCCGCTGCCTTGGAGCAAACGGGTAATCGCGGCTATACATTGAGGGATGTCTATGAGGGCAAAGCCAGCATGGAGGACTTTGTCGCTCAGCTTAGCGACCAGGATCTCGCGGTGATTGTCAGAGGGGAGGGCATGAGCAGCCCGCTGGTGACAGCGGGAACGGCCTCCGCATTCGGCGGGTTAAGCGACAGCTTGCTCGACTACGGAATTCCGGTGGCTTGTACGGCGGATGGCCCGTCCGGGATTCGGATGGACAGCGGACAGCAGGCCACACAGGTTGCGATTGGCACACTGCTCGCAGCGACCTGGAATACGGAACTGGTCGAAGAGCTGTATGTTATGGAAGGCCGGGAACTGCTCAGTTACAACATTGATGCGCTGCTTGGACCGGGACTGAACATTCGGCGGAGTCCGCTGAATGGACGAAACTTCGAATATTTCTCGGAAGATCCGCTGATCTCCGGGGCATTTGCTGCGGCGTGCACGCGCGGGATTATGAAGGGCGGCTCCAACGCTACCCTGAAGCATTTTGCCTGCAATAATCAGGAAAAACATCGGAGTAAGGTGGATGCGATTGTGTCCGAACGAGCCCTTCGCGAGATTTATTTGAAAGGCTTCGAAATTGCGGTGAAGCAGGGCGGGGCGAATTGCATCATGACCTCCTATAACCCGATTAACGGGCACTGGGCAGCATCCAACTATGATCTGAATACTACGATCCTGCGCGGGGAGTGGGGTTTTCAAGGCATCGTGATGACCGACTGGTGGGCCATTATGAATGATGTGGTAAACGGGGGTCCAGCTGATCGAAAAAATACGAACTGGATGATCCGGGCGCAAAATGATCTGTACATGGTGGTCATGAACTATGGCGCGGAAATCAATGCGTGGGAAGACAATACGCTGGAATCCCTCGAAAATGGTACGCTTACCCGTGGGGAGCTGCAGCGCAGCGCGATGAACATATGCGAATTTCTGATGCACGCTCCGGTATTCTCCAGGAAACAGGTGAAGGAGGAGGCCGTTGGTGCTTTTAAATCCAATCGTTCCCTCTCGCCGGAACAGGCTCAGACCTTATCCGGGAATATGCAGGTGAAGCCTGCCGCAGGCGGATCGACTTATGTGAACGTGGAGGAGCCTGGCGAATACCGCATCATTGTACGTATCATGTCGCCGGAATCCGAGCTGGCGCAAAGCGCGTGCAACGTGACGCTGAATGATCAGCCGGTGACAACGATTCAAACGAACGGCACGGACGGCAGATGGATCAAACAGAAGCTCGTCAAAGTCCGGTTGGAGGCCGGTAATTATGAGATGAAGCTGGATTTTGTCAAACCTGGCCTACAGATCGATTGGATTGAATTTAAACGGGTTTAGACAGCATCGTTGGCAAAACGCTGCATGATCTGTATGCCATTGTCTTTGTGAAATATTTAGAAGTCCGCTCGAGGAGCGGGCTTCTTCTTCATCTTTAAAACGATGTTTACCTTATTTATTTACGTTAATTGTGCAGATGTTATTGGAAATGATTTATCATTTGCTATTTCCTGACCCTTGGGGTATAATAAGTTTATTGGGATTTTGACCTGGGATTCACATATTGCAGAGGGTTATTATTTTGATTATTAACCTTGTTCAATATGTGAATTTTTTGTTTTTTAACCAAAATGAGAAAATCATATAAATTTAGGAGGTGTTTCTATGCAAACAGGAACAGTGAAATGGTTTAACGCAGAAAAAGGATTTGGCTTCATCGAGGTTGAAGGTGGAGAAGACGTATTCGTACACTTTAGTGCGATCACAGGTGACGGTTTCAAGTCGCTGGACGAAGGACAACGCGTTGAATTTAACGTAGTCCAAGGTAACCGCGGACAGCAAGCCGAGAACGTTGTAAAACTGTAGATTTCTGAAAGGATCCCCAAACGTATCGTTTGGGGATTTTTTTATAAAAGGCAAGCTTTGTAAAAGGGCAATGAGGGCGTTAAAAATGTAGCTAAGGGGGAAATTCAATGTCTTACTCTTGGAATAGACCACTGGAAAATTTGCCAGAAGAGTTGACCGCCATTTGGTCCTGTACGAAGGAAGGGTGCAACGGTTGGATTCGAGACAGCTTCTCGTTCAAGGAAGTTCCCGTTTGTTCACAGTGCGCGTCGTCCATGGTCAGCAGCAATAAGATTTTGCCGATACTCGTTTCGTCCGATCAGCAAATCAAACTTTACCGCAAGAATCAGCGCAAGGATACTAAATCGTAAGAGGCAGGCTCCTGCAATTCCGATAGAAGATGGTTTGTTCGTTTCATTAGTTAAGTATAAGAAAGGTTGAGAATCTCATGCAGGTATTCGAGGATTGGAATCTAAAGGTGAAGAAAACGTTTAATGCGACAAGCAACGAAGTGGTATTAACCGTTTCTGAAGCAGGTAATTTGTTAGGTCTGTCTAAGGATCAAATGAAAAGCTATGTCGATCAGAATAAGCTAACCAAAGTTCCGATCATGCGAAGCGTGCATCGATACCTTTTGTTGAAGAGTGAAATCGATCAGATTATGAAGAAACGATAAGCCGATATGGAAGGGCATCCTCAGGGATGTCCTTTTCTTTAATTTCACGCTACTTAATGAGAAATGAATCCAGAGTGAATAAGTCCGAAGGTCAAAAAAGGTCAGACGAAAAGATCAAACTAAATTACCCACGTAAATTGGCTGAAAACGCGTTATTTTGGTCTGTTTTCCTTCTAAATCGGTTTTGGCATCTACGTTCTCCCGGCATATAATAAAGGCGTAAGGTCAAACAAGGTCAAAGAAAGGGGAAATAGATGATGTTTGAATTGATTCCTTTTGGGAAGCGCAGAGAAGATGCCTTCGGTCAGCTGGTGAAGTCGTTTCATGATGCCTTTAATGATGACGTGTTTGCGCCGTTTAAGGGCTCGATGATGTCCTTCAAGACGGACATTAAAGAGAGTGAGCAGGCTTATCTGGTTGAGGCGGAGCTGCCCGGTTTCCAAAAAGAAGACATCGAAATCAGCTACGCTGACCCTTACTTAACGATCAAAGCCGTTCGCAAGGAAGATCACAGCGTAGAGGATACGGACCAGCACATCGTCCGGAAGGAACGCCGTTATGGCGAGTATGTCCGCAGATTTTACGTTCAGCAGATTGCGGAGGACCAAATCTCGGCATCGCTGAAGGATGGGGTGCTTAAGCTTGAAATACCGAAGCAGCCTAACTCCGGTAAGAAACGCATCCAGATTCGGGATGATATCTAATCCTATACGAACCCTCCGATCCTTAGGGTCGGGGGGTTCTTTTCTGTGATTAATAGTTATAAATTTACATATATTCCATCGAATTTCGGCAAATGAAACCTTTCGTCGGTACATAGGGTATTATAGGATAAATGTAAACTTTTCGAGGGGGAAACTCATGATGGGAATCTTATCGAGGTTTAAGGATGTTATGATGGTCAACGTGAATTCATTGTTGGAACGGACCGAAGATCCGGAGAAAACAGTGGACAGTTATATGCGGAGCTTGAGCAGTGATCTGGGCAAGGTGAAAGCGGAGACGGCCTCCGTGCTATCGGATGAGCGCAGGGCAAAGCGGGCGCTTGATGAGTGCAGCGCCGAGATCAAGAAGCTGCAGCGATATGCGGAGAAGGCTGTGGAAGCGGGGAACGAGGACGATGCCTTGAAGTTCCTGCAGAGAAAAGCGGTGCAGGCTGAGAAGCTGGACGATTTGCAGGCTGCATATGATGCCGCTTCCTCAAACGCCGCGAATATGAAGCGAATGCAGGATAAACTTGTATCGGATATGAGCCAGCTGGAAGCACGCCATGCCGAGCTGAAAGGGAAAATGACCGCTGCCAAGGCTCAGCAGGAATTAAATTCCCGCTCTTCCTCGGGTGGCGCGAATTCAGCCTTTCATTCGATGGAAGAGAAGGCGAGCCGCGCGCTGGATGAAGCGATCGCCTTGGCTGAGCTTCGTGCGGGTGCTAAGGAAGATGATCTGGATGATCTGATCGCCGAATTGGAGAAGAACATGGAGAAGGGCGTAGCCGGTTCAACCAAGGCTCCCCATGCCGTGGATGAACTGGAAGCCATGAAGGAAAAGCTGAATAAGAAGGACTAACCATTTCTTTGTTATTGAGGTGAGCAGATGCCGGTTATTGAATACAAATGCCCCAATTGCGGCAGTGGCATGGTTTTTGACGGTAATACAGGGAGGTTATCCTGCCCAAGCTGCGGTAGAAAAGACAATATCGAGCAAATCCCGGATCCCCTGAAGAAGCAGGTTTTTATCGAGGACGAGGTGAAGGAGTATCATTGCAACAGCTGCGGGGCTGTCATCGTGACCGAACCGGAGACAAGTGCAACGACCTGCAGCTTCTGCGGTTCGGCCGTTGTGCTCAGCGATCGATTGAGCGGTAATTTGGCTCCGGTGATGGTGATCCCTTTTTCGATTACGAAGGAAGAGGCCATGAAGGCTTTCAAGAAATGGTGCAGAAACGGCCTGCTGACGCCAGGCGGGTTTATGACCGCGGATCGCATCAAGGGCATTACGGGGATGTATGTGCCCTTCTGGTTGTATGAACTGCATAACCGGGTCGAGGTTCATGCCCGCGGTACGAAGGTGAGAACCTACACGAGAGGCGATTATCAGTACACGGAAACGCAGCATTTTGATATCTATCGGAAAATTCGCCTGAACTATGTGAAGGTGCCAATTGACGCTTCGGAGAAGATGAACGATGAGTTGATGGATAAGCTGGAGCCATTTCCCTATCAGCAGCTGAAGGAGTTCAAGACGCCGTATCTTGCCGGTTACATAGCGGAGAAATACAGTCAGAACGACGAGCAGCTCTATCCACGCGCCAAAGAAAAAATCAGCTCCTACATTGATTCCTATATTTCGACAGCGGTGTCAGGTTATACAACCGTGAGTTACACCAACAAACAGATCGATACAACTTTAAAACAAGCCGATTATGTGCTGCTTCCGGTATGGATGGTTCACTATGACTACAATAAATTCGAGCATACCTTTGCGATGAATGGTCAGACGGGTAAGGTCGTCGGCAAACCGCCGATCAGCAAAGCCAAGGTGGCTGCATGGTTTGCAGGCATTTCTGGCGTCTCCTTGCTATCATTGAAGCTAATCTCCTGGGCGATGGGGGGAGGGTTCCTGTGAGAAGACGATATACGTTATGGGCGGTCTTATTCTTACTGGCTGTATATTGGATGGTTCCCGCCGGTGCAGTGGCAGCTGCGGATATGAAACCGTTGATCTTCGATGAAGCGAATCTGCTTAGTCCGGAAGAACGCAATGAGCTGAATGCAATGGCGAATGAGTACGGCGCAAAGCGCGAGACGGACTTTATGATCCTTACGGTTAACAGCGTCCCCAATGACGATTATGAGTTATGGACGGAAAATTTTTACGATGAGTATGCACCCGGGTATGACAAGCCGCACGGCAATACCGTCATTTTGACCATGGTCATGAGTGCTCGTGATGGTACTCGGAACGTGCATTTGGAAGGTTATTATAAGGCTGAGAAGTATCTGGACTCCGGCAGGCTTACGAAAATACGCAGCAAGATTACACCCGATTTATCGAATGGTGATTATAAACAGGCTTTTGAAAAATACATCAAAACCGCTCACCGCTATATGGGCTTTGAGCCTGGTGTGAACCCGGATAATGTCCTGTTTAACATTTGGTTCCAACTTGGCAGTGCCGCTGCCATCGGCGCAATTGCCGTAGGCATCATGGCTTACCGCTCCGGCGGCCGTGTGACGGTCAACCGTCGAACCTATGAGGATGCCAGCACATCGGGAATCATGGATCATCAGGACCGATACATTCGAACAACAACAACGAAGCGGAAGATTGAGCGCAACACGGGCGGAGGTTCGGGTGGCGGAGGAGGCGGAGGCGTCACCAGGGGTGGGCATTCGCACAGCAGCAGCAGCGGGAAATTTTAATGGAAGGGATGGATTGTATAGATGGGATTTTTTAAGAACCAATTCTCCAATGTCGTGGAATGGGAAGAGTTTAGAGATGACATGATTTTCTGGAAATGGAGCAACCGGGAGATCAAAAAAGGAAGCAAGCTGGTCATTCGCTCCGGGCAAGACGCAATATTTGTAAATAACGGCAAGATCGAAGGGATCTTCGAGGATGAAGGGGTATACAGCATTGACTCGGATATCATTCCATTCCTGTCCACGTTAAAAGGGTTTAAATTCGGCTTTAACAGCGGCATGCGCGTGGAGGTGTTATTCGTTAACACCAAGGAATTCACCGTCAGGTGGGGGACGCAGAATCCGGTTCTGATCCCGACTCCCCAGCTGCCCGGGGGTATGCCAATTCGTGCCAACGGCACGTTCAATTTCAAAGTGACCGATTATGTTACACTGATCGACAAAATTGCCGGCATGAAAGAGAGTTACCTTGTAGAGGATGTGAAGATCCGGATTACGTCGGTGCTCGATCAACTGCTGATGAAGTGGATCAGTCGAGAAGGCAAGGATATGTTCAATCTGCAGGCGAATGCCGCGGATATTGCACAAGGGATTCGTGAAGATCTGGATATGCAGGTGATGGACAACGGGATGACAATCACCGGCTTCCAGGTGATGAGCTTCAATTATCCGAAGGAAATTCAGGATATGATTACGAAGACGGCTTCCCATGAAATGATTGGCAATCTGCAAAAGTACCAGCAGGTCAGCATGACCGACGGTATCGCATCTGGCAAGGTGCAGGGCGGCGGCGCTGCTTCGGATATGGCGGGTATGATGATGGGCATGAACATGGCCAATGAGATGATGAAAAATATGAACCAAAACCAGAGCCAGAGCCAAAACCAAAACCAGCAGCCACCAGCTGAGAAGGAGAAATCTGCGTCAACTGCGGCTTCATCTTCCTCCGAAGGCAATAAGAAGCCTAACTTCTGCCCGAACTGCGGCGCGAAGAACGAAGGGGCGAATTTCTGTCCGAATTGTGGACATAAGCTGGGCTGAGTTTCGCTCTAACTTGAAATAGCCGCACAACATATGGTTACGCTGAGCAGTTTCAGACTCGTTACTTCACGATACTAGTGTTGGCTGGAGCCAGCGAATTATCGATTACTTCATGAAAACAGCCCCCCGCTCAAAGGAGCGGGGGGCTGTTCGTTTTACTATAATTAGGTGTTTGTTCTACAAATCAATTGCTGTTTCTTCTATATAAAATATCTTTTTCAAATGAAGCAGCTTTCTCGAAATTTCGTTCTCATCCCGGCTCCGATTCTTTTTTGACTTTGGATTTGTTATTGAATCAATCGACTCATAAATTCCCCTATGAATCTAATTATTAATGTAAACGCATTCTTATTCATGGTATAATGACAGCTAATAGTCTATGATCTCAGGTATTCTGATGTTCTGGTATTCTGCTTGCGAAACTGGCTTGGGGGTGTTTCGAGGATGAGAAGGTATAATGTGTGGCGTCCGATCATGCTGATTGCGGTTGCGCTGCTTACGAACGGCTTGGTTTCGAACCTGGCTGCGGTGTTCGGCATGTCGCCGGAGTCGGCGAGCAATCTCGGTTTTATTGCGATGATTATTGCCGCATTTGTCATGTATAACCGCATGATGAAAGTTCGCCGTAAATGAATAATAATTCAAGCTACAGGATGGATGACATCCTGCTCAAGCACCTTGCCGAGGTGCTTTCTTTCAGGATATGGAAGCTTGCGGGTGACGAAAGGAATGGAAGTAGGAGTTTTGGTAATGTGTCTCATTCCGACGACCTGTATTTTTGTACAAGAACAGAATGTAAACAGTAGGCCTTAATACTTAACGCAGCCATAACAAACAAGCCCAAATACAAATGTGGTAGAATAAAGTCTATTTATTTTTTTTGAAGTTTAGTTGATATTATATCCTCCTCGCTTTGTGTATCACATCACCTGTAACCCCCGTGTTATCTATAAAAACCGTTATATCAACATCATGTTGAGAGCGGTTACCTAAGTCTTCTAAAATTGGGATAAAACATGTCTTAAACGTTTCACCGCGGCACAGATGCAGTTTGACAGAATCCCCCAAATTTATGTTGAAAAGGGTCTGTTTTATTAATATATTGTAAATAGCACGAATCTAGTATTCGGGCATATATACCTAGGAGGGTTATCCTTAATGAAAAAAGGGGTCATATCTTTAATCAGTTTGGCGTTATCTGTCACAATGCTGGCAGGTTGCGGCGACAAACCAGCTACAGAACCAAGCGGCGGTGCAGGAGGAGACGCACCTAAAGCGAACTTTAAGGTTGGTATGGTTACGGACGCGGGAACCATTGATGACAAGTCGTTTAACCAGGGAACATATGAGGGCATTGTGAAGGCCAATGAGGACTTCAAAATGGAGTATAAATACCTGAAGCCTGCAGGAACAACAGAAGCTGACTACACCAAAGAGATCGGAAACCTGTACGATGCCGGATTTAAATTTATCGTAACCCCGGGTTTCAAATTTGAAACAGCCGTGTTCAAAGCACAGGACAAGTATACAGACGCTAAATTCGTTATTATCGACGGAACGCCTCATTCAGGAGAAGAAGGCGCAGCCCCGGTAGTTAAAGAAAATACGGTATCGATCTTCTTCGCTGAGCATGAAGCTGGCTTCCTGGCTGGCGTAGCGACTGCGCTTCATGTGAAGGATGGACAAGCCGGATTTATCGGCGGCATGGAAATTCCGCCTGTACAGAAGTTCAACTGGGGCTTCCAGCAAGGTGTGACTTATGCGAACGATAATCTCGGAACAAAATTGGTTATTAACAAAGAAAACGTGGTATACCAAGGAACTTTCGACGATGTTGCAGCAGGTAACCAATTGGCGGCTCAAATGTATGACCGCGGTGTCAATGTCATTTTCGCGGCAGCTGGCGGCGTAGGTGTTGGTGCGATTAACGAAGCGAAGACCCGCGTTCAGAACGGCAAAGACGTTTGGATCGTTGGCGTTGACGTTGACCAGTATCAAGATGGCGTTTACGAAGGCGACAAGTCCGTCGTTCTGACTTCCGCTGTTAAGAAAATCGACCAAGCGGCTTACGATATGATCAAAGCGGAAACCGAAGGTAAATTCCCAGGTGGACAAACACTCACACTGGATGCTACCAATGACGGTGTCGGTCTTCCTGAGAAGAACCCGAACCTGAGCGAAGACATCCTCAAGCAAGTGGATGATGTGTTCAACAAGATCAAAGCCGGGGAAATTAAAGTAGCCGGAGAGCAAGGCGAATTGATTAAGTAATTCAAGACAACAAGAGCATTAGCAGAGCGTGGATAGACTTACTTGAAAAGCAGCGATACCGCATGAAAAAAAGACGGATTTCCTTCCGTCTTTTTTTAAGGTATTAGAAATAATAAGTTATTTCAGCGAAGCGTAAGCAATTCTGTAATCGCATTTATATGTTTTGGGGCCCCCGCAAAGTATTTGGAACAAGCATCGAAGCATAGGCTCCACTTTGTGGGGCTATTTTAGGTATCAGACCGTATCACCGGCGCAAGCGATTGCATCCTGATATTGAATAGAATCAGAACTATTTAACTGCGTTCTGGCTGTTTGGAAGTGAGTCGATCCGCGTTTTTTAAGCAATTTTTGAACACAGAAGATATTTAACCAAGAAGAAGGAGAGGACCCTAAACCATGGACTATGTTGTCGAGATGGTGGGCATCCGCAAGGAATTTCCGGGGATTGTGGCCAATGACGATATCACGATCAGGCTGAAGAAGGGCGAGATTCATGCTCTGCTTGGGGAAAACGGAGCGGGCAAGTCAACCCTGATGAGTATCCTGTTCGGCATGTATCAGCCTGACCGTGGCACGATCAAGGTCAACGGCAAGGAAGTGCGGATTTCCAATCCGAATGTGGCAAATAAACTCGGAATCGGGATGGTGCATCAGCATTTTAAATTGGTCGACCCGTTCACAGTGACCGAGAATATTATTCTGGGCAGTGAGACGCGCAAATATTACTTTGGCCTGGATGTAAAATCCGCTGCCAAGCGGGTGGAGGAATTGTCCAAACGATACGGCCTCAACGTAGACCCTTACGCCACAATCGAGGATATCTCGGTAGGTATGCAGCAGCGGGTAGAAATTCTCAAAATGCTGTACCGCGATGCGGAAGTACTCATATTTGACGAGCCAACCGCGGTGCTGACGCCGCAGGAAATCGAAGATTTGCAGGGCATCATGAGAAATTTGGTCAAGGAAGGCAAATCGATCATTCTGATCACGCATAAATTGAAAGAAATTAAAGCGGTTGCGGACCGCTGTACCGTCATCCGCCGGGGCAAAACAATCGGCACCGTCGATGTCGCGGACACCAGCCGCGAGGCCATGGCCGAAATGATGGTGGGCCGCAGCGTCTCCTTCAAGGTAGACAAGCAGGAGAGCAGCCCGGGTAAAACCGTTCTTCAAATTCAGTCGCTCACAGTGAAAAACAGCAAGAAGGTTGATGCACTCAAAGGCTTTAGCCTGGATCTGCATGCCGGAGAAATTGTGGGCATTGCGGGCGTGGATGGCAATGGCCAATCCGAACTGATCGAAGCCATCACCGGTCTTCGACAAGCGGAGAGTGGAACGGTAAACCTGAACGGCAAAGCGTTGAACGGCCTATCTGTCCGTCAGCGGAATGAGAGCGGGATCGGTCATATCCCGGAGGATCGCCAAAAAAGAGGACTTGTTCTGGACTATACAATCGAAGAGAATCTGATTCTCGAGGTGTATAACAAGCCTCCTTACTCCAAGAATGGCCTGCTTCAGCCTGCTGCGATTCGCAAGCATGCGGAGCATATCATCCAGAGCTTTGATGTACGGTCAGGAACGGGCGGCCGGTCGATCGTGCGTTCAATGTCCGGGGGCAACCAGCAAAAAGCGATTATCGGACGCGAGGTTGAACGTGATCCCGATCTGCTCATTGCGGTCCAGCCGACCCGCGGCCTTGACGTAGGCTCGATTGAATACATTCACCGTCGTCTGATCGAACAGCGTGATAAAGGGAAGGCCGTTCTGCTGGTTTCCCTGGAGCTTGATGAAGTGCTGAACTTGTCGGACCGGATTGCCGTTATAAATAACGGTGAACTGGTAGGTATCGTCAAAACCTCCGAAACGAACGAAAGAGAGCTCGGGCTGATGATGGCCGGGTATCAAAAAGAGGAGGCACCACATGAATAACAGCGTAAAATCGTTGCTTGCCGTCCTGTTCGGACTCATCGCGGGGGCACTGCTTATGGCGCTGACCGGTCATAATCCGGTAGAAGGGTATAAGTATCTCATCCAGGGTGGACTCAAGAACCCGGAGAGGATCGGAAATACGCTGGCGACGGCAACTCCGCTTATTCTGACCGGTTTGTCGGTAGCCTTTGCCTTCCGTACCGGACTGTTTAATATCGGTGCAGCGGGACAAATGCTGTTCGGCGGCTTTTGCGCGACGGCAGTTGGTCTCTCGCTGGATCTGCCGCGTGCCCTGCTCCTGTTGGTGATGGTGCTGGCCGGGTTTATCGGCGGTGCGCTATGGGCGGTCGTTCCCGGTTTTTTGAAGGCCAAATATAACGTGCATGAGGTCGTGTCCACCATCATGATGAACTGGACGGCCTACTGGACCGTTTATTATGTCATTCCAGCTTATTTCAAAGGGACAAGCCTGGAGACGGAATCTCGCCAGCTTCCGCCGGATGCGATGCTGCATCAGCAGTGGCTCAGCGATATGTTCCAAGGCTCCTATGTCAATCTGGGCTTTTTTATCGCGGTCATCGCCGTATTGATTGTAGCTTTCCTGATTAACAAAACGACGCTGGGATATGAGCTGAAGGCAGTTGGGTTCAACCGCCATGCGTCCGAATATGCGGGGATTGCCGTAAAACGCAGCATCGTCCTGTCCATGTTCATCTCCGGGGGGCTCGCGGGCCTTGCCGGCGTTGCGCAATATGCGGGGAATGCATCCAGCATGCAGATCGGCGTGCTGCCAAGCCAGGGATTCGACGGCATCGCTGTTGCCCTGCTCGGAATTAACGCGCCGCTCGGCGTATTGGTGTCGGCCTTGTTCTTCGGGATTCTCTACTCGGGCAGAGGGTTTATGAATGCCATGACGGAGATTCCGCCGGAGATTGCCGATTCGATCATCGCTATTATTATCTATTTTGCAGCAACCAGCATCTTGATCGAACGTCTTTACCGCAAATTGAAGCTGCGTCGTGCGGCAAATAAAAAGCAGGGGGAGTAAGGACATATGTGGACAACGATTGAACAGATTTTTCCGTATGCCATCGCTTACACGATCCCGCTTTTGATTACCGCCTTGGGCGCGCTGTTCAGTGAACGAAGCGGAGTCGTGAATATCGGCCTTGACGGGTTGATGATTGTCGGTTCTTTCATCGGAGCTTTTGTTATTTTCAAAATGCAGGCGCAATGGCCCGGCCAATCGTGGGTATTATGGGTAGGGCTGTTAGCAGCGGCCGCAGCGAGTGCGCTGTTCTCTCTGCTGCATGCCTTTGCCAGCATTAACCTCAGTGCCAACCAGATCATAAGCGGAACGGCGATCAACATGATTGCAGGCGCCTTGACGATTTTCCTGGCCCGCAACATTACGGGCAGCGGCAAGATCAGCATCACGAATGGTTTCGCGCCGTTCGATGTGCCTTGGCTGTCGAAGATACCGATCATCGGAGATTTATTTTTTACTAAAACCTATGCTACGACCTGGTTAGTTCTGTTGGTGCTGGTGCTCAGTGCACTGGCATTGTACAGAACACCGTTCGGCCTGCGACTTCGGTCCTGCGGTGAGCATCCGCATGCGGCGGAAGCAGCAGGGATTAAAGTCCAGTCCATGCGGTATGTCGGCGTCATGATCTCGGGGGCTTTTTCCGGGCTTGGGGGAGCTGTTATCCTGTTGACGTATTCTGGCGAATTTACGGGGAACGTTGCGGGACTAGGGTTCCTTGCCTTGGCTTCGCTCATCTTCGGACAATGGAAGCCGCTTGGCATCCTGCTGGCGACCTTGTTCTTCGGGTTTGCCACGACGGTAGCCAACGTATCGCAGGTCATTCCATCGCTGGCGGTGTTCCCACCGGTTATTCTTAAGATTTTCCCTTATGTGGTGACACTAATCGCTTTGGTTATTTTCTCCAAATCCTCGAATGCGCCGAAGGCGGTAGGGGAGCCGTTCGATTCAGGTAAACGGTAACGTATACGCAAGGAAATGTAACATAAGTAGAACCTCTGATATGCTTATCCAGATTATGGGTTAGGTCTATCGGAGGTTTTTTTACATAGGGCATACTTTATGTTAGAACTCCCCAAACATATCTGTTATATATAGTTAATAAGGCTACAAAATTTAATAGAATAGAGGAGTGAAAAACCTGAATGCACATTCGATTACATAAGTACCAAAAGCATCTCAGCATGCTTTTGGCCATCGTGATGCTCCTGAGTATCCTTGTTCCTTTCAGTCCCGTGAAGGTTGCGGAGGCTGCTCCCCACAATGATCAGGTTGTCATCAGCCAGGTATACGGGGGAGGGGGAAACAGCGGAGCGCAATATAAGAATGATTTTATCGAGCTGTTCAATCCAACGGGCAGTCCAGTTGATCTCACAGGCTGGAAGGTACGTTATGCCAGCGCAGCCTCGGGTGCATTTAACGGTACAACCTCTTTAAACGGCATTATGGAGCCTTATACCTATCTATTAGTCCAACAGAGTGGTGGCACAACAGGGAATGCTCTGCCGACACCCGATGTTCTAGGATCGCTTAATTTAAGCGGCAGCAACGGAATCGTGGATCTGGTGAATGCGGCGGGAGATCGTATCGATCTCATTGGTTATGGATCAACTGCAATAGAATCTGAAACGAATCCAACGGCAGCTTTGTCCAACGGCACGGCAGCGATTCGCAAAGAATTGACCACTGGTCAATCGGATCGTGGTCTTGATACGGATAACAATGCAGCGGATTTTATCGTTGCGACGCCGGATCCGCGTAACAGTGCAGCTCCTGCAACACCGGTCAATCCGGGGAATGGACTTGGCCTGGTAACGGCTAATCCAGGACCGAATGCTTGGCCAGCCGGAACGGAGATTACGCTAAGTCCTCCTACGGTGGGAGCTTCCGTCTATGCGGATGTGTACTTGTCCGGCGGGAATGGGTCCGGCTTCCAGCTCGTCAATAACCCAATTGTGATCAACGAGCCAACACGAGTGGATGCGTACGCAGCCCAGGACGGCCAACCGGATGGACCGGTAACCTCGTTCCAATACGATGTTTTAACACAGAAATCCGTTACGGAAGCCCGCAGCAAGGCAAAAGGCGAGCATGTGTGGACAGAAGGCATCATTACGCATATTGAAGGCAGAGAAACCTATATTCAAGACGACGCGGCCGGTATCGTGCTTTATGACTACCCGCTGAATGCTGGTGTTGGCGACCGGGTCAGTGTGGCAGGCGTGATGGAGATTTACAACAATCTTCAGGAGATTAAACCACACGCCTTGCTGCCGAACAGCGTAACGGGCACCCAAGTGGGATTGCCGCAGGCTCTCCCAATCACCGGGGCTGACCTGTCTCCAGCTACAGGAGAGACATACGAAGCAAGGCTCGTCTCCCTGGAGGATGTAACCATCAAGTCGGAGAACAAGCCGGGTGAGTATACAGCCGAACAGGGCGGGCATGAATTCATTATCTATTCCGGCTTGTCCAAGCTGAAGACAGTTAAATCGTTCAGCCTCGTTACGGGTGTGGTGAAGCAGTTCGGAAGTATTTATGAACTGATCCCCCTGGGTGAGGATGCCTTAATCGAAGAGTTATTCTCTGTGATGGCGAGCCCGGGTGCCGGACCGATTGTTACCGGCGGAAAGGTAACGCTGTCCAGCCCTACGCAAGGTGCAAACATTTATTATACGCTGGACGGATCGGTTCCGACGACATCCAGCACGCAGTACAGCTCGCCAATTCCAATTGACCGTGATACGACTATCAAAGCGATTGTTGTTTCTGGTGTGGATGTAAGCAAGGTATACGAATTTGCCTACAAGGCTACACAGCAGCCGCGCATTGCGGACATTCAGGGGGAAACCCATGCCTCGCCTTACAACGGTCAAACCGTAAAAGATATCGAGGGTGTTGTCACGCAGTACGGCTATACTTTCTCTAACGGCAACATCAAAGGTTTTTATATTCAGGATCCGAAGCCGGATTCCAATCCGAATACCTCTGATGCGATCTTTGTGTATTCTACGGATCCAAGCCGGCCTCAGATCGGAGATTTGGTCAGCGTCACCGGTAAAGTGGCCGAATTTAACGAAGGAAGCTCAAGCAATCTGACATCGACTCAAATTGAGCTGCAATCTTTGAAGAATCTGGATCAGGGTCAACCACTGCCGGAGCCTGTTACTTTAGGTAAGGGTGGACGTCCGATTCCGGCTGCCATTATCGATAACGACGGGATGACAGCATTCGAGCCGCAGGAAGACGCTATCGATTTCTATGAGTCCCTGGAGGGTATGCGGGTCAGACTTCCGCAGCCAACCATCATTAGTCCGTACTGGACAAGCAGCGGAACGTACAATATCGCGACCCGCGTGGAAAATCATATAGCAGATGTGATTACGCCGGCTGGCGGTCTCGTTCTGAAAGAACAAGGGAATTTCAATCCGCAGCGCCTTATTATTGCCTATGGCAATCCAGGACAGGAAGTAAGCACCGGGGATACGTTTGCTGATGATGTGATCGGTGTGATCGGATACAACAGCGGCAATTTCAAGGTGATTCCGGGCAAAGGCGAATTGCCTGCAATTAACAGCAGCCCATTTCAACAAGAGGTATCCACCATTGATGTGAATGCCGAGCAGCTTCGGGTGGCGACATATAATATCGAGAACTTCTATCCGGGCGTAGGCTCCAGCAAAATCAACAAGCTGGCCGAGTCGATTGTTAGCAGCATCAAGTCCCCGGATATTATCGGGCTTGTAGAAGTGCAGGACAACAACGGTGAGCAGAACAATGGAACCACCGCAGCAGACTTAAGCTACGATGCTCTGATTAAAGCCATTAAGGCAGCGGGAGGCCCAACCTACAGCTTTACCGACATTGATCCGGTTAATAATAATGACGGGGGAGCGCCGGGAGCCAACATTCGTGTCGGATTCCTCTACAACCCGGACCGTGTTCAATTATCGGACAGTGTAAACAACAAAAAAGGCTCTTCCACGGATTCCGTGGCCTATGATGCAGCTAAGGATCAGCTGACCTATAATCCAGGCAGAATTGATCCGCAGAATCCTGCATTTAATGCCTCACGCAAGCCGCTGGCCGCGCAGTTTGAATTCCGGGGCGAGAAAGTGATTGTGATTGCGAATCATTTTAACTCGAAATCTGGGGACCAGGGACCATTTGGCAATACGCAGCCGCCGGTTCTCTCCAGCGAAGCGCAGCGCCATCAGATCGCGGCTGTCGTTAACGGATTTGTTAAGAGCGTGGTAACCGCAAATCCGGACGCAAACGTTGTTGTTCTGGGCGATTTGAATGATTTCCAATTTACGCAGACGGCAACGATTTTGAAAGGGAATGAATTAGATAACTTGATTGATACGCTGCCGCTGAAAGAGCAGTATACGTACACGTATGACGGAAATTCGCAGGTGCTGGATCATATTCTGGTCAGCAAGAACCTGACCCGTTCTACGCAAGTCGATGTAGTGCACCTGAACGCCGATTTCCCGGCTTCCAAGGGCCGCGTATCGGATCATGATCCGGTTGTCGCGCAGATCGATTTGCAAGGAGAGGCCGCTAACGGGTTCCCGCTTACGATCCTGCATACCAATGACACGCATGCCAATCTGGATACCACAAGCTCTCCGAACAACGTTGCTCGCCGGGTCACGGCAATTAAAGAGGCGAGAGCGCATGCGGTCAATCCACTGCTCGTGGATGCGGGGGATGTATTCTCCGGCACACTCTATTTCAACCAATACTTGGGACTTGCGGATCTGGAGTTCATGAATATGGTTCAATATGATGCTATGACCTTCGGGAATCATGAATTCGATAAAGGATCCGAAGTACTGAATGATTTCATTGAGCATGCGAAGTTCCCGTTTGTTTCATCGAACGTGAATTTCTCAGCCGATGCTATATTAAGCCAAAAGTTCAAGAATGAAGTAGCCCGGGATGCCAAGGATGCAACCATCTACCCGGCCATCATCATGGAGGTAGACGGTGAGCAGGTCGGCTTGATCGGTCTTACGACCGAAGACACGGCAAACATCGCTTCCCCTGGAGACGTTACCTTTGATGATGCGGTGCAAAAGGCAAAAGACACCGTCACGATGCTGAAGAATGAAGGCATCAACAAAATCGTTGTGCTGTCGCACCTCGGTTATGACGTGGATGTCAACCTGGCGAAGCAAGTTGAAGGCATCGACATCATCGTGGGCGGTCATAGCCATACCAAGCTGGATCAGGCGGTTGTAGACCGTTCGGACAGCGAGCCGAAACTGATCGTGCAGACAGGTGAAAAAGGCCAATTCTTAGGCCAGCTAGAGGTCGTATTTGACAACGAGGGCGTTCTGCAGGAGTGGAACAGCCGCCTCATTTCAGTTGACGAGAAAAACAGCAAAGGCGAGTATGTCATTCAGCCGGATACAGAAGCACTTGCCATTTTGAATGCCAAGTACAAACCTGGCGTAGATCAGTTAAAACAAACCGAGGTTGGTACAACGGAAGTGAAACTGAACGGCGTCCGTGCCGATGTGCGCACGAAGGAAACGAATCTCGGAAATCTCATCGCGGACGGAATGCTGGATGCGGCGCAAGCAGCCGGAACGAATGCGGTCATTGCCTTGCAGAATGGCGGCGGAATTCGCGATTCGATTGGAGCCGGCAAAGTTACGATGGGTGACGTAATGACCGTCCTGCCGTTTAACAATGATCTCGTCACCATCACGCTGACGGGCTCCGAGATTAAAGAAGCGTTGGAGAACGGGGTTTCCAAAACCCCGGCCGAGGATGGACGCTTCCCGCATATTGCGGGCATGAAGTTTATCTACGATTCAACCAAACCGGTTGGATCGCGCGTACTGCGTATCGAGGTGAAAGGCAAGAACGGCTACGAGCCGATTGATATGAACAAATCATATGAGGTAGCGACAAATGCATTTACCGCTAAGGGCGGCGATTTCTACGCTTCGCTCGAAAAGGCATATTTGGAAGGGCGCGTGAACCTGCTCTATATGCCTGACTATGAGGTATTCTCGAATTACGTGAAAAAAGTAGGCACCATCACGGACAAGACCTCGGCCGTCGAGGGTCGGATTACAGACCTGAAAGGAGCGCCGCTTCCTGGCGGGCCAGGAGAGCCTGGGACAGGCAACCCTGGGAACCCGGGCACGCCTGGAACTCCAGGACCAACGACGCCTCCAGTGAATCCTACAAACCCTGGCACGACGCCACCGGCGGAAGCAGGCAAGGTGAAGGTTCCGGTTAAAGTGGAGAATGGCGCGGCAGCAGGCTCCGTAACCGGAGCGGCTATGAAGGAAGCGTTGAAGCTGCCTTCAGACGGGAAAGTCACCATTGAGGTTACAAGTGCGCAGCCTATAGAGTCTTCATCCATTACGATTGAGAATGAAGCGCTGCGGGCATGGCTTGATCAATCAAGCGCTCAAGTGCTGAACGTGGTCACTCCATACGGAAGCTACGAGCTTCCGAAGCGGGAGATCAACCTGCAGGCTCTGGCAACTCAAGCCGGATCGGATATAAACAGTATCCAGCTGGTCATTCAACTTGCCGTGGATTCGAATGCTCTTAAATCGGCAGCCTCCAAAGGACATAATGCGCTGCAAGCCCTAAGCTACACGGTAACCGCAACGTCCGGCAGCGGCAAAACCATCACGCTGGATAAGTTCCAATCGTATGTGAAGCGGTCCCTGAATGTTGCCAAGAACTATCGTTCCTCCGAAATTGCGGTTGTTCGGGTTGACGGAACAGGCAGTGAATACACGCCGGTGCCGTTCAAAGTGAATGGTCAACGAATCGATATCTACAGTCAAATGAACAGCACGTACCTGGTTCTTCTGAACCCGGTAACGTTCCAGGATATGGAGACACATTGGTCCAAGGGAGACGTTGAATCCCTTGCAGCGAACATGATCGTGACCGGACGTTCGGAGCAGAACTTTGTTCCGAATGCTCCGATAACCCGAGCCGAATTCGCGGCACTGGTAGTCCGGGCGCTGGGCCTCACGGCCGACACTAAGGCAGTGGCTTTCCAGGATATTGCGTTATCCGACTGGTATGCCGGTGAGATCCAGGCGGCAGCCGATGCCGGCATCATAACCGGATATTTGGACGGCAACTTTAAGCCGAATCGGGACATTACACGCGAACAGATGGCGCTGATGGTATACAAAGCTATGGACTATGCCGGATACCATCAGGCAGACGCGGCAAAAGCCCAATTCGCTGACGCGTCCTCGATCAGCGCATGGTCGCAGGCAGCTGTATATGAATTGGCGGGTCTTGGTATTCTGAACGGGGATCCGAAGCTGCGCTTCAATCCTCAGTCCAGCGCAACCCGAGCCGAAAGCGCCGCTGTGCTTCATCGCATGATTCAGGATTTGACGTATGTAAAATAAACATGCAGTGCATGCGGCTTATGGAGATTGGATGTTCACATCAGTGTTCGTGTTCCAATAAGCGGAGATATTGGTTGGCGAGAAAGAGCTGCCCCTCAGGGGCAGCTCTTTTTTTTAGTTCGTAAAAGCAAAAACAAAATGTGACCGATCCACGTCCATAACTGTGTTAAGGGTAAAAGGAGGTCTACACGCGATGCAGATGGATTCGCTCCGGCCGGGCGGAGATTTTACGGAAACCTATGAATTATATGGCAATATGCTTTTTAAAATAGCGATGGTGTACCTTGGGAACAAACAGGATGTAGAAGAAGCTATTCAGGAAACATTCATCAAATTGATGCATAAAGCGCCTGAATTCAGCGACCAGGAGCATAAGAAGGCTTGGCTGATTCGGGTGATAACCAACTATTGCAAGAACATGCAAGGAAGCCTGTGGCGCAGGCGGGTAACCAAAATGGAGCATATGAACGATTATTTTGCTGAGCCATCTGAACGGATGCTGATGGACCATGTCATGAGTTTGCCGTTCAAATATAAGTCGGTCATCCACCTGTTTTATTACGAGGATTATTCTGTTAAGGAGATTGCCGGGATATTGCAGATTAACGAATCCGCGGTCAAGATGCGCCTTCAGCGCGGCAGGAAGCTGCTGCGAATGGACTTGGAAGGAGAGGACGATTGATGAATCGGAATGACTATAACCAATTGATAGATCAAATAGAACCTGACCAAGGATTGGAGGAGCGGCTTATGAATGGAATGAAACAGAATGGGCGCCAAACGCCAAGAAGGAACCGGATGGGGATGGCTGGTGTTAGTGCGGCTGTCATGCTGGGTGTGGTGTTGGTTATTTCGCTCATGTTGAATGGAGAAGATGCTCCAGTTGTCAGCAATACCCCGGTGACTCCCGGGACCGGAGAGAACACGACACCGATCGCTAAGGTCGGTCACGATCCGGTGATCATTCCGAAGATTGAGCTTCCGAGAGAGAGCGGCGTTAAAGCCGACATGATCGGGTTGGTTGTATATCAGGGGAATATCTACACCCAGACCGGCACGCGAATATCGCCGGAAACCGCCAAGCAGCTGCTGGGCGACAAGCTCGGACGGTCGAAGTCGGGGATTACGGAATGGAACTCCCCTGATGATTACACGGAGCTTGCTTCGACAATAGGAGAAATGGACATTTACTCGGTAAAAGGGTATGACTTGGATTTTAGAATCATGTCCTATGTAGAGCATGATGGGGAGATCTACGCTGAACTGTATGAGCATTTGAATGGGATTACGGTGACCAAGGGCGAGGACTTGATAGGCAAGCTGAATTTAAGGGATCGAATGACATCGGTAAAATGGCAGGATTTTGACAGCTGGAACATGGGGGAGAACAAGCTGCACGATTTTTCCGGCGAGTCGGAGGTGCAAGCCTTCGTCGAGGCCTTGTATGAGGCGAAGCCGATTGCGGCCGATCCTCTATTCGAGCAAGGGATCTACGAGACCGGATCGGGAGAACAGAAATTTCTGTATATTAAGCTCCAGGACGGAACGGAAGTCCAGTTAAGATTGTTCAGAGACGGGGAATATGTAAGATACGCAAACGCTCCTGTATTCTTTCAATTGGATGCCGAGGCTTTCACGGCGCTGTGGGAACGGATGGAAGAGTAGGGCGTTTGTTCAGCGCAATGGCTTCTTCTTATTCGCGTGCCGTCGATGAAGAGCGATGACCTTTTACGAATGCACTCGGCGTCATACCAAAATACCGGGTAAAGGCGCGGGAGAATGTAAACAAATCCGAATACCCCAGAGATAAAGCGGTATGCGTGATGCTGGTTCCCTCAGCGGATAACAGGCGGGTCGCTTTCTCCATAATGAGCTGCTGCATGTAGCGGGACGGAGAGATACCGTATCGGCGGGTAAACGCACGGGTGAAATGACTGCGATGCACACCGGCCCACGCAGCAAGCTCCTCCACAGATAGGTTCTCTGTGCAATAAAGCTTCATATACCCGGGAACGGATTCGAGCCAATCGGAAGCAGACGAAGAAGCCGGATGTCGCTGGTTCCGGTTCGGATCGATGCTGTGGATCAATTGGAAGCCCAGCGACATCAGCTGAAGGCTGTGATCCTGTTGGGGCTGCCGGAGCAATCCCTGAATTTCCTTGATGACAGCCAAGGCATCGTCCCTGAAGGCATTTTGACGATAGGGCCGTTCCGGACATAAATCGACATGCTTCAATATGGACGGCATCAACTCGCCCATAAAGGCCGTCCAGGTGATCATCGTAGACGGCTGGTCACAGTCCTTGGCATATGTATAGACCGAGCCGGGGAAGAGGCAGAACAGATCGCCTTCCGAGAGGGAGACGCTGCTGCCGTCCCATCCGAACCGCACCTTGCCGCTGGCAACGAAATGTATACTATAAAATTCGACGGACCGGGGACCGACTTTTTCGGTGAAAAAGGGGTGGGATCCGGATTTGAATATCCATAATCCCAGTTGGGTCTCAAAGTGAGCCGGGTTGTTAAAGTATTCTTCTCGGGATGGCCGTTGGTTCACTGTCATGCTTTTGCTCCCTCCTTCCAGCTAAACAAGATCACTTCGCTTGATAATGCTAATATGCAACATATTGTATAACGATTGCAAGGATTGGACATTCCGTGTTGATCCGCGACAGGGTACGATATGAGGAACAAGTCGAGCATAGCCGAGGTGAATGGAGATATGAAACAACCGAATTTTGTCGTCGTTTATTGTGATGACCTAGGCTACGGGGATCTTGGATGTTATGGTTCGGATTCCGTGAGAACCCCGCATCTGGACGGATTGGCAGATGAAGGCGTTCGTTTTACGAATTGGTATTCGAATTCCCCGGTCTGCTCTCCGTCACGAGCCTCTTTGTTGACAGGCAAATATCCGGTCCGAGCGGGAGTCGGTGAAATCCTGGGGGCGAAGCGCAGTTCCCATGGGCTACCTGCCGCCGAGGTGACGTTGGCCAAGGCGCTTAAGCCTGCCGGGTACAGGACGGCACTTTATGGAAAATGGCATTTGGGCCTGTCCAAGGAAACCAGCCCGAATGCGCATGGGTTCGATGAGTTCTTTGGATTTAAGGCAGGCTGCGTCGATTTTTACTCGCACATTTTTTATTGGGGGCAAGGTCATGGCGTCAATCCCCTGCATGATCTATGGGAAAACGAAACGGAGGTTTGGGAGAACGGCCGGTATATGACTGAACTGATTACAGAACGATCGGTTGATTTCATTAAGCGGTCTCGGGAGCAGGAGGCTCCGTTCTTCTTGTTTACGTCATACAATGCGCCGCATTATCCGATGCATGCACCACAGGAATACATGGACCGGTTTGCGCATTTGCCTTGGGATCGGCAGGTCATGGCCGCCATGATTGCAGCGGTGGATGACGGCGTCGGGGAGATCGTGAAGGCGCTGAAGGAAGCCGGCTGTTATGAGGATACGGTCATCTTTTTCTCCAGTGATAATGGGCCGTCTTCCGAGAGCCGTAACTGGCTGGACGGGACGGAAGACATTTATTACGGCGGGAGCGCGGGGATCTTTCGGGGGCATAAGGCAAGCCTGTTCGAAGGTGGAATCCGCGAACCTGCCATACTGAACTGGCCGAACGGATGGGAAGGCGGACAAGTGCGCGATGAGGTCGCGGCCATGATGGACATCGTTCCGACCTTCTTGGATCTGGCGGGCGTCGATCTGGCGGCGGGACCGCTTCAAGGGATTACCCTGGATGGGAGCAGCCTGAAGGAGATGCTGTTCAGGGGCAAGCCGTCACCGCATAAGCAATTGTTCTGGGAGTATCAAGGTCAACTGGCTGTCCGGGAAGGCAACTGGAAGCTGGTGCTGAACGGAAAACTCGATTTCGATCGCGTGGTTCCGGATCAGGTTCATCTGTCCGATCTGTCCAAGGATCCGGGAGAGCGATCCAACTTGGCGGACCGTTATCCCGAGATCGTGGAGCGCCTTAGCCGGGATGTACGAGTCTGGTATGAGGAAGTGCAAAATCAAGGATCTTAAGCGTGGATTAGGGCATATCATCTAAGACTTAGCGATTATGCAAAAAAGCCCCGGTCTCCGGGGCTTTTTCATGATGTGTTGGTGAAAAGTATTGCAATTTCAGGCAGCTTGGACCCTTAAAAAGGATTCAGCACATGGTAGAACACGTTCGGCGAAGCCATCCGGTAATAATGGCTGCACCAGCCGACACCCTTGTGGTTGCCGCGGTGGGTCGTGCTGAACACGAGCCGTTCCTGCTCGAGTTCTTCGATTCGTGCCACTCGCCCCTCGGCGTATTCCAGAATGCGGAACGACGCAGTGTCCAGGCGGGTGATAACGCCGCCATAGCGGATGTCGATGACCTCCCAGCCGAAGGGCTTGAACATCCGGTGCCACTGCGTACGGTGGGCAATGCGCAGCTCTTGAACGGCTTTGGAAATGGCAGGGAGCACGTTCTTGGCCATATGTCTTAAAGTATCGGTGTCCTTGGCATCATAGGCTTGCTTCAGCAGAATGCCAATCTCGCTCTTGCGTTTGAGGACGGCGCTCAGCTTCTCCGGCATCTCGAACAGATAGTCCAACTCGGCGCTGCTATCGCGCTTCGCGCGCAGGTTTTGCTCCAGCTCGGCATAGTGGTTCGAGAGGTCCAGGCCTTCGATCTGTTTGTCGAACATCCCGAGGAGCACGTCCTGATACAGCAAAAATTTCGACGGGTTGCTCTGCTTGGCGTTGTTCGGCTCCTGGCCTGGAATTTCGTCCAGATCCTTCAGCAGGAGGAACGTATCCATATCGATGCCCGTACAGAATTTCACTCGTTCCGCCAACAGAGCCAGTGAAGGCTTCTGTTCCGAATAGGCATGCTCGGCATAGAGCTGGAGGCCAAGCAGGGCTGCAAAGGGATTTCCTTCGTTGCCATCATCGCCCCACATCGTGGCGTATACCTCACGGATCCCTTCCTGCTTGCACACTTGCAGCGCCACATCGGAAGCGTTCAGGGACAGACCGTAGTTTACGCCGAACGTGTTAAAAATCCAGACTGCTCCCGCAAACACGAGATTGCAGCCGAGCGGCCGATGATTGGCAATCACCTTTTCGTAATCCTCCGGCTCCATATGGGTATAGTCCCAGTACACCATGTCCACATCCTTCGGAATCTGGCGGGCCATTTCCTCCGGAATCGAGGCTTCCTTATCGTAATACGCCGCATCGCCGCCTCCGCCGGAAGCGAGCTTCAGGAACATGTCGCTCCACATCATCGGTTTCAGGCCGCGCCTTCGAACGGCTGCCAGAACCTTCTCCAGATGGGCGATCATAATATCGAAGCGGCTCACATAGCCGTTGTGATCCAAATATTTGCCTCGTCCAAGCTCCTCTGCTTCGTCCATGCCAATATGAATTTTATTGCTGCGAAAAGGGGCACTTGCAGCCTCGATCATCCGTTCAATCAGGGAATCGGTCTGCTCGCTGCCGACGAGAAGGGCACCCTTTGTATCACGGTAATGCTTGATGGGCTCCCATTTCAGAAACTCCTCCAGGTGCGCCAAGGTTTGAATGCTTGGAAAAGCCTCAATGCCGAACTGGTCGGCATAATCGTCAATTTCTTTTAGCTCCGCCTGCGTGTAGCGGCCGCGCATGTATCCGAAATAGGGCTCGCCTTTGATCTCGTAGGTATCCTCCATGTATAACATCACGCTGTTCATTCCCATCAAGGCCATCTTGTTCAGCATGAGTTTAAAGCTGTCCACCGTGAGCACGGCGTTCCGGGACAGGTCAAACATTGGGCCGATCTGGTCAAATTGCTGGTTCTCTTGAAGATGGAACGTATCGCTATGGCGGCTATGTTGAATGAGCAAGCCGAGCCCCCGGAAGAATTGATGCTTTCTGCCGTAACGAATGTAAGCTCGGGTATGTTCTCGTCCGACTTGAAGCTCGCCCTCGGACAATGCTATCTCAACCGTGACTCCGCCTTCCCCAAGTTCTACGCCAAGTTCGTCTAGCAGCAGCTGCGCACCGGGCAGTATATCCGATACAGCACCCGCGAAACGAAATTTCATATGAAATCCCCCTGCATCCAAGATTTTGCAAACATTAAACATTATATCATTATAATGTTTAATGTTATTGGAATCGTTGAGGGAAATCAATCCTAAGTTTTGCGAACACTAGTGGTATGGCGGCATAACTCTCTAAAATTTTGCGTAACCATTGCTTGTGTTAAGAGTTAATATATATATGAACAGTAAATATTAGAGCAAAAGAGAAGTCTCTTATGCTGCGGCAGTAGCTAATAAGTCCTATGCTGGGGTATTAGCTAATTCCTATGCTTGATATAACGTCACATATCCTAGACAGCCGATAAAACAGCATGGGGATCATTCAACAGATCATCCGGATCATCATCAAAACATTATTATCTAGAAATTCATTAGTCTTGCAAAGTAACCACACATGGGGGATCTATATGAAAAAAATAATCGCAGTCTCATTTCTGATACTGACCATGATTCTGGCATCAGCTTGTTCTCGCAACGAGGAACCTGAAACCATTCCATATAAAGCAAATTCCGATGCTCCTTCCGGATTCAGCAAAACATCCGTGATGATGGACAAAGTATATACAGATGCCGAGGAGGAAAATGGATGGTGGGTTGTCCCAAGGGATGCTGACACAATAACCATTTATGTGGAGGTACAGCATGCCGACACTGTGTTATTCTGGTCATCTCCTACAGGAACGGAGGTTGGCAAGGAACGGAAACTCATAGGGTATGATAGTGATGGAGAAGACGGCTGGTCTTTGGTATGGGATATCAAGGACCAATCACTCCATAACCATGTAGATGTTCAGGCTCTAGGCATCGATGGTGTTTCATTAGCCACCGAGACGTTTAATGTGCACACCTTAGAGGAATAAGACATGTCAACCGTTCAAGAAACGGTTCAATAAGATTGAAGGGAAATCAGCCATACAGTCGCTGTTTCCCTTTATTTGTTATAGCTAGATACTGCTGGATAGAGCTTGATTCAAGCTGAAAAATACTTTTTAAAAACAGGTCAAAATGTGGTTGACGACCTTGAGATGCGATACTACAATAAGAAATGCAAACGTTTTCATTGAAATCGCTTTCATCTCATGTTCCAGCACTAGATATCGGAGTGATTCTACCCCAATTGTCAGTAATTGTCGTTCCCTGAAACGATGGAAGCTTAAACTCATTAATGCAAGCGTTTGCGCAAAGAATGGCATCAGAATAGCATCAACCACTTACCTGATTTAAAAAACAGAAGGAGGCTATTTGTTAATGAGAATGACTGCAGCAAGCAAGCGAACGTGGTCCATCATTATGATTTTTTCTTTGATTATCTCCATGCTAGGCATTCCGCCATCGGCGGCCAATGCCAATAGCGCACCAAGCCAGGTCACGTTGGTCGGGACTTTGCAGTCCGAGCTTGGTCATAACACGGATTGGGATCCAACAGCAGCCGCAACCACCATGAATGATATGGGGAACGGCGAATACAGGTTTACCGGTCACTTGCCTGCGGGATCTTACGAATACAAGATCGCCATTGACGGGGATTGGACGGAGAGTTATGGATTCGCTAATTACTCCAATACCAGCGGTGCCAACAAGGACGGCAATATTCTCATCGATCTAAGCCAGGACGCCCAAGTCACCTTTTATTACAATCATGGAACCCACCGGATCGCAGATTCTACATACTACGCGCCGATGGAAGCGAATAAGCTTCCAAGAGTCATAGGAAGCTTCCAATCAGGCATCGGCGAAGCGGCCGACTGGTCGCCGGCGGATGCACGACTGATCATGCAGGATGCCGATTATGACAATGTGTATACGGTCACAGCCGATGTGTATGGCGGTGATCACGAATACCAGATTGCCTTAGGGGGTGACGCGGCTAGCCCGGTGTATCCGGCTAACCGAGAGGCGCTTCAACTGCCCCAGGATGTTAAGGTAACGTTCAGTTACAATGCTGTCAATCATCAGGTTGCTGCCGATTTTACAGTGCCTGTAGATCCGGGAATTCCGGTTCCCGCAAACCACCTGCGTGTCCATTATAATCGGGCTGACGCGAATTACGGCAGCACAGGGCTGTGGGTATTCGACGACGTTGCGGCTCCTTCGGCCAACTGGTCAAACGGGGCAACGCCATTCCCGAATGGGCAGCTGGACAACTATGGCGCGTTCGTCGACATTCCGCTGAAGGATGCGGCACAGAAGGTGGGCATCGTCGTTGTTGACCGCGTCAGCGGCAATAAAGACGGCGGAGACAAGAAATTCGCGCTGGCTTCACCGGACATGAAGGAAGTATGGCTTAAGGAAGGCTCCGATACGGTGTACAGCTTTGAACCGGTGGATCTTCCAGCAGATACGGTACGTGTTCACTATGCAAGACAGGATCAGAACTACCAACCGTTTGGTCTATGGTTATGGGGAGATGTAGCGGCGCCATCGAATGACTGGCCGACCGGCGCAACGATGTTCCCTGCGGGTCAAACGGACCGCTATGGCGCTTATGTGGATATCCCGATGAAATCGGGAGCTCAGAAGATGAATTTCCTGGTCCTTGATCCATCCAAGGGAGATGCGGGCAAGGAAGCTGGTGACAAAGGCTTCACTTTGGTAGACCGGTACCAGCACCTGTTTATTAAAGAGGGAGATAACACGGTGTACACATCGCCATATGGTGAAGTGCCTACCGGATTAGTCTCGGCTGAGGTGCTGGCACCCGGGAAGCTCCAGCTTGGTTTTACGATGACCGAAGGTCTGGAAGCGGAGACCCTGAAGAATGAGCTCCAAATCAAGGACAAAGACGGGGGTAGCGTTAACATCCAGAACGTGGAGATTACCGGTAACACCACGATTGAAGTTATGGCGTTATTCCAGCTGGATCAGATTCCCTTGAAGGTAAGCTACGCGGGTAAAACCATATCGGCCTCCACAGGCTGGAGAATGCTGGATGAAATGTATGCTTACGATGGGAATGATCTTGGGGCAACCTACCAGGCTGGCGGGGCCGAGCTCAAGCTGTGGGCACCGACGGCAACCACGGTTACCGCAAACGTATACGACAAGGATGATGCTGCGCAGTTTATTGGCAACGTCGCTTTGCAAAAAGGCGATAAAGGCGTCTGGTCTGTCCAGGTGAAGCCTGGGGACCTTGGCATTCAGGACTTCAGAGGATACTTCTATCAATACGAGGTGAGCCATAACGGCGTAACGAAAAATGTGCTTGATCCATACGCTAAATCCATGGCGCAATTCAGAGTGAATACGAAGGGCGAAGTTGGGCCTGACGGCGATACCGTCGGCAAAGCGGCCATCGTTGACTTAAGCCAGACGAATCCGGCCGGGTTTGATTTCGCGGATATTCCGGGTTATGAGCAGCGGGAAGACGCCATCATCTGGGAGATCCATGTTCGGGATTTTACCTCAGATCCAACCATCGAGAATGACCTGCATAACGCTACTTGGGGGTCGTACGATGCTTTCAAAACCAAGCTCGAATATATTAAGTCACTGGGCGTGACTCATGTCCAGCTGCTGCCTGTGATGGCTTGGTATTACGGGGACGAAGCTGCCATGAAGAATAGAGAACTGGACTATTCGGCAAAAGACAACGAGTATAACTGGGGGTATGATCCGCACAGTTACTTCTCGCCTGACGGTGCATACTCCGAGGATCCTGCGGATCCGGAGCTTCGAATCAAAGAGCTGAAGGCGATGATTGACGCCATTCATGAGGCGGATATGGGCGTCGTTCTCGACGTGGTGTACACCCATATGGCCAAGGCTGAATTTTTAAACGATATCGTGCCTAACTATTATGCCTTCCAGGATGCTAACGGCAATTTCATTGGGGGCTTCGGCAACAACCTGGCAACGAACCACAAAATGGCGGAGAAGCTGATGGTAGACTCCGTGAAATACTGGTTCGAGGAGTACAAGATCGACGGCATGCGCTGGGATATGATGGGCGACGCCACGTATGACGCGGTACAGAACGCATACGATGCCGCAGCTGCCATTAATCCGAAGGCGTTGTTTATCGGTGAAGGCTGGGTAACCTTCGGAGGACATCTGTCTGATCCTTCCCTGGCGGGTAAGGGCGCAGACCAGAATTGGATGGACAAAACGAATGACGTCGGCGTATTCTCCGATGAATTCCGCAACGAATTGAAATCCGGCTTCGGTAACGAAGGCGAGCCTAGATTCATTACAGGCGGCGCGCGCGATATCCAAACGATTTTTAACAATATCAAGGCGCAGCCAAGCAATACCAAGCAGGACGATCCGGGCGACATGGTTCAATACATTGAAGCCCATGACAATCTGCCGTTATACGATATTATTGCACAGTCCATCAAGAAGGACCCTTCGGCGGCAGCTCATGATCTGGAGATCCATAAACGGATACGTCTTGGGAACCTGCTTACTCTGACTTCCCAAGGGACGTCTTTCCTCCATGCCGGGCAGGAATACGGCCGTACGAAACAGTGGAAAGCGCCTGGCGTTCCGGAACAGAAGTATCATGAATTGGTTGATGAGACAGGCAAGGGATTCGGATATTTCATTCATGACTCATATGACTCTTCCGATGCCATCAACATGTTTGATTGGGAGAAGGCGACTAATGAAGTCAAATACCCGGAGAATAACAAGACGCGCGAGTACACTACCGGATTGATTGAGTTAAGAAAATCGTCCGATGCTTTCCGTTTGGGCGACAAGTCTGTAGTGGATTCGAATGTGACGCTCCAGCAGATCCCTGAAGTGAAAGCCCAGGATCTGGTTATAGCCTACAAAAACAAAGCGACGGACGGAACAGGCAGCTACTATGTGTTTGTTAATGCCGATAACCAGTCGAGATCGCTGACGCTGAGCGAGGACCTGACTTCCGGCACGGTGCTTGTGGATAATGACGAGGCAGGCACGGTTGGCGTCAAGGCAAAATCGGGCTTTGCATTAACAGCTGGCTCGATCACGCTTGAGCCTCTCACGGCTGTTGTCATTAAGACGGACGCCAAGAGCGGCGGCGGCAACGGCAGCAATCCCGGTTCCGGAAGCGGAAGCGGCAACGGCAATGGAGGAACAAGCGGTAGCCCGTCTACCGATCCGGGAACGAAGCCGGATAAGGGGCAGGGCGTGATCTCCGAAGAGTCACTGCGAGGCGGGCAAGAGAACGTAACGATTCAGCTTGGAGCAGAGGATAACGAGATTCTCCTGCCACTGACAGCAGGAGAAATTCTCGGTTCGAAGCCGCTGGAACTAAAGAGAGACGGTCTGGTTGTCCAGCTTCCGTCAGCACTGCTCAAAGCGCTGCGGCAGCTTGTGCCAGCGGATCAAGCCAAGGATGCGATGATTTCCTTCAAGCTGGAAGAGGTTGCATCTCAGACCGCTGCCTCACTCATAGCTAAAGCCGCTGCTTTCGGGAAGGCTGAGCTGAAGCAGGGCAGCAAGATGTATGATTTTAACCTTTCCGTGAAGACCAAAGACGGCAAGGAATATGTACAGGAGAAGTTCACCGCACCCGTACGGCTTGGTTTCGCAGTTGACAGTGGCATACAGGGCAGCTTGGCTGGAATCTACCAAATCTCAGACCAAGGCCGATTGTCTTATGCAGGCGGCAAGCTCGTGAATGGGCTGCTGACGGCAGAGGTGAGCCATTTCAGCACATATGCCGTACTGGAGTACAACAAATCATTTACCGATCTGGTTGGCCATTGGGCGGAGCAGGCGGTAAAAGCGCTTGCGGCAAAACAGGTGGTGCAAGGCACCAGTGATACAAAATTCAGCCCGAATCAGCAGCTGACACGGGCTCAGTTTGCCGCGATGCTCGCTTCGGCCCTGAACCTTGAAGATGCTCAAGGTACGATCTTCAATGATGTGAGCAGCGATGCCTGGTATGCGTCCGCTGTTGCGGCAGCTCATCAGCATGGGTTGGTGAAAGGCAGAAGCCAAGACACCTTCGCACCGAATGCGGCTGTCACCCGAGAGGAGCTGGCTGTCATGCTCTTCCGTGCCTACCAGTTGAAGGGGAACGCTACCGCCGTGGAAGCTCCGAAGCTGAAGGATCAGTCGCAGATATCGGCATGGGCAGCCCAAGAGGTGAATCAGGCTTTGTCCCTTGGATTGATGAAGGGTCATACGAACGGAACATTCGCACCCAAGGCGATTGCCACCCGTGCTGAAAGCGCACAGGCCATGCTGAATCTATTGAATCAAATGAAGTAACACCATGCGATACGAGAAGGAGAGCCCTGGATGATTCCAGCGGCTCTTTTTTGTTTGCATATGAAAATATTGACACTAAGATAACAATTCCAACATTTTCCGTTTACAATTCGCTCCTATAATAGCAATCAAGCAGGGTTACTGCTTACCATGAACGATAGGAGTTTGGGGGGATGAGCCAGGTACGCTCTCATAAATAGAATAGCAGAGTTCCGGGCAGCAGGGTGAAACAGTCCTAAACCAATAGAATGTTAAAAGAGAAGGGTGACAAGAGCCAATGTCAATGAAGAAAGCATTCGTAGTATCCATGGTAGCCGCAGTAGTTGGTACTTCTGTTGTTAGCGCCGTATCGGCCGCACCGGCTGTAAAGCCTGCTGCAGCTGCAGCCCAGGTGCAAAATTCCTCGTTCACCATCAATGGCAGCACGGTTGTGGTTCGTTCCATGGTGAAGAAAGGCGAGACGCTTGTATCGCTGCGCGATGTGATCAAGGCAACCGGCGCGCAAGCAGAAGTACATAGCGGCACTACGACAATAACGCTGAACGGACATACCGTTGTACTGAAAGCCAATTCGACTCAGATGATGGTAGATGGAGTGAAATCCACGCTGGCCCAGCCTGTCACAAATGTTAGTGGCACAAGCTATGTTGCATTACGTCCACTGGTATCAGGGCTTGGCGGAACCATTGCCCGCAGAGCAGGCGTGCTTGAGATCAGCACGGTACCACTTCTGGAAGGCGCAGAGAACCCTCGTTTTGCCGGAGCGGGCAAACTGATCGTTTCCAAGAGCGATGAGAATGGCAGAACGGATTACCTGGTTGATACAACAAGCGGTAAGTTCGAGCTGCTGCTGACAACAAGCGGCGGGTCCGATCTGGTGGTGGCGCCCAGCGGCAATCAAGTAGCCTACACGGACGCAGAAGGTGCGGTATATGTGCTGGATCTGAATAGCAAAGCTTCCCGTCAGATCACGAACGATAACAGCATTAAACCGGAGCTCGTGTGGTCGGCTGACGGCAGTGCTATCTATTTTCTGCAAGGGGATAAAGGCACCGTGATCGCCAAGCTGAGTCTGGCCGACGGTTCCATCGCGAAATTGGTGGAGGACAAGGTGGACTATAAGGAAAATCTGAGCGTTTCCGCCGACGGCAAGAAATTCATTTACACTGTGACCACACTCGGTACGGTAACCTCCGATACCACGAATATCGATGAAGACAATGTGTCCATTGATTTCTCATCCAATCAGCAGCAAATCTTTTCGTTTAACATCGACGGATCGAAACCGGAAGCTGTGAAGCTGACTACGACCTCGGATGATAAAGTGTTTGTACTGTCCACGGATGGACTGAAAGCATACTACGTTAGCGTCCCGTCCACAGATGATCAAGCCACGCTGTTGTCGGTGGATGCTTCTCAGAAGGCAGCCAACGTGTTTGCCGATTACGATGTGGAGCAAGCGATTCTGTCCGGTGGAGTACTATATGTGCTGGCTGCCCAAGACGACAGCAACAGCGTGATCTATTCCATTGATACGGCGACGGGCAAACAAACCAAGCTGTACACGGTATCTGCTGACGTATCCGCCATCACCGTAGCCGGATCGCAAATCGCCATCATCGAGAACGGCCGGGTTTTGGTGAATGCAGGCGACAGCTGGAGAGCGGTTACGAAGTAATGTTTTCAATCAAGGATAGACCATCTTTTTCCAATTCGAGAGGAGTTTATATAACATGAAAAAATGGATGAAATCCCTGACAGCGGTGATGGTGGCCGTGTCTCTGATCGGCGGCGCTTCGTCTGCTGTAGAAGCCAAAAGCAACCTGAAAGGCAATATTGTCATCAACGGTTCCTCCGCATTGCTGCCGCTTACGCTTCAAGCCGCGAGTGAATTCAAGAAAGAGAATCCGAAAGTGAAAATCTCGGCTTCCGCAGCAGGCTCGATCACGGGTCCTCAATCGGTACGTAAAGGCATTGCCGACATCGGCGCAGTGGATTGGGACGCATCCAAGAACGTCCCTGGATTTAATAAATTCGATGGCTTGGTAGCAAACCCCGTTGCGGTAACGGTGTTCACAGCCGTTGCGAATCCGAATGTGGGCGTAAACAGCCTGACGACCAAGCAGCTTCAGGACATCTTCTCCGGCAAAGTGACAAACTGGAAGGAAGTTGGCGGCTCGGATGCCAAAATCGTAGTCGTTAACCGTAAGTTCGGTTCCGGTACCCGCGTTAACTTCCAGCAAAAAGCGCTGGATGGCAAAGAGTTTATGAACAAAGGCGATAACTACAAAGAGGTTGGCTCCAGTGGCGATATGAAAACCACGATTGAGACAACGCCGAATGCCATCGGTTATATCGACCTTCCTTACGTCACCAGCAAGATGAAGGCATTGTCGATCAACGGTGTGGCGCCAACAGAGAAAAACGTGCTTAACGGAAGCTACAAAGTGTGGGGCATCGGCTATTACATGACCAAAGGCCAGCCGACTGGAGCAACGAAAGCTTTCATCGAATACATCCAAAGCAGCAAGTTCCAGAACGGTTCCCTCAAAAAGCTGAAATTCATTCCGCTTTCCGCCGTTAAATAAGCGCGCTTTGAGCATTCGTCATACGCGTATTCCATAAGGAAAGGGTTAGCCAGCTTCAGCGCACGGACGCCAAGCTGGCTTCTCTATGTGAAAGGAAGAGCCCCACATGATCGATATGAACCCGTCCACGAACAGCAAGGCCCCGGCCGAGCTGGGTCAAAGCTTTGGCAAGACTTCCGGCTCCAAGTTTGACCGGAAGGCGCGTCTTCGCTGGTCCAACCAACTTTTTCGCATGATCTGTATCGGCAGCGCCCTGTTTGTATGCCTGGTCCTGTTATGCATATTGGTCCTTATGCTCCGTACAGGCGTCCTGACCTTCTCGAACGTCTCGCTGACGGAATTTTTCTTCTCCACCAATTGGGACCCGGAGAATGAGCACTATGGAGCGCTTACCTTTATTCTCGGAACGCTGGCGCTAACCAGCCTGACAATGCTGATATCGATTCCGATTTCTGTCATCATCGCTGTATTCCTGGCCGAAATGACGCCGAAGTGGCTTCGCAATCTGCTGCGCCCCGTGCTGGATCTGCTCGTAGGAATTCCTTCGGTGGTGTACGGTTTTTTGGGATTAACCCTGCTCATTCCTTGGCTTCGCAACCTCAGCGGACATGATCTGGCTGACGGTCTGCTTGCGGCTTCCATCGTTCTGACGATCATGGTGCTTCCAACGATCAGCCGGATCAGTGACGACGCCATCTCTGCCGTGCCCAATAAATATCGCGACGCGGCTTACGCGCTTGGTGCGAACCGGTTTCAGACCGTGTTCCGGGTCGTGCTGCCAGCGGCCAGAAGCGGCATCATGTATGCCGTAATTCTGGGCATGGCCCGTGCGATCGGCGAAACCATGGCCGTAGTCATGGTCATCGGCAACACGGCCCAGCTGCCAAACAGCCTGTTTACCCCGACAGCCGTGCTGACAAGTAACATCGTCATGCAGATTTCAAGCGTGGAATTTGATTCCACCTGGAATTATGGCTTGTACATGATGGGTTTCATTCTGCTCGCCATCTCGCTGCTGATGATCGTAGCGGTTAGAATACTTCAGAAAAAAGGGGGGCGCTACTCATGAGTGTGAAGAAGCCGGCTCATTCTACTCTGGCCTATTCCTTTGGCAAACGCAGAGGGGCCTCCGTCCTTCTGGATCGACTGTTTACGGGACTCGTATGGGGTACCGGCATCATCGTGATTTTATTTATTGTCGGGTTATTGTTTCTGCTGCTTGAAAAAGGGCTGCCACAGCTGAGCTGGAACTTCCTGTACGGGCTGCCAAGCGAGATTGAAGAGGGCGGCGGCATCGGACCGGCACTGTTTAACTCATTCTATGTGCTCATCATCTCCCTCATTGTCTCCATCCCGATCGGCATAGCAGCCGGTATTTATTTGGCGGAATTTGCCCCGAACAATAAACTGATTGAGGTGGTCCGCATATGCGTGGAGGGACTGTCATCCGTTCCGTCGATCATCTTCGGATTGTTTGGCATTGCGCTGTTCGTGGAATTCTTCGAGATCGGTCTTACGATTCTAGGTGCGGCTATTAGTTTAGCTTTCCTGAATCTGCCCGTACTTACAAGAGTGACCGAAGAATCGATCCGGGCGGTTCCGGTTGAGCTTCGCAATGCGTCCTTTGCGCTCGGCTCCACCCATCTGCAGACGATCCGCCGTGTGCTGCTGCCGGTGGCTATGAACGGTATCATGACGGGCATCTGCCTGACAGCAGGCCGGGCGTTCGGCGAGAGTGCCGTCATTATTTTGACCGCCGGGGTATCCACCTCCGGGGAAATGTGGGATTTCAATCTATTATCGCCGGGTGGAACCCTTGCCGTACATCTGTGGTATGTCCAATCCGAGGCCATTGTGCCGGATGCCCAGGAGATTGCCCAGAAGACCACGGCGGTGCTGATCATTGTTGCATTGCTCATTAATATCGTATTCCGTGTGCCGCTGTGGCTGAATGAACGTAAAAATAAAGCCTGATGGGGTCAAGCCGATCTGGATAACACGTCAAAAACAACACCGGGAGGACATGTCATGCAGCCTTTCATTGAAATGAACAAACTGAACTTGTATTATGGCGAGTTCCATGCCCTTAAGGATGTTTCGGTTCAGATTCCGGAGCGTGCGATTACCGCCTTTATCGGACCGTCCGGGTGCGGCAAGTCCACGCTGCTGCGGACCCTTAATCGGATGAATGACCGGATTCCGGGTGCACGGGTTGAAGGCAGGGTAGCCATTGGCGGAATCGATATTTATTCCGGGGAGGTGCATGTGGAATCCCTCCGCAAAAAAATCGGAATGGTATTCCAGCAGCCGAACCCGTTCCCGAAATCGATCTACGATAATGTCTCTTTTGGACCCAAGCAGCACGGAATTCGCGGCAAGAAGAAGCTGGACGAACTCGTTGAACAAAGCCTTCGTTCTGCCGTGCTGTGGGATGAGGTGAAGGACGACTTGAGGCGTCCTGCGCTCAGTTTGTCGGGAGGACAGCAGCAGCGGCTCTGTATTGCCCGGGCGCTCGCGGTAGAGCCCGATATTCTGCTGATGGATGAAGCGACCTCGGCGCTGGACCCCATCTCGACCTTCAAGATCGAGGAGTTGACCCATGAGCTGAAGGATCGCTATACCATCGTCATGGTTACGCACAATATGCAGCAGGCGGCGCGCGTATCGCAGCAGACGGTGTTCTTCCTGAACGGCGAGGTTATCGAGCACGACGCTACCCGGCAGCTGTTCGCCAATCCCGTTGACTCGCGTACACAGGATTACATCAGCGGTCGGTTCGGCTGATGCATCAAAAGGGGGTGTCCCAGCAGATCTTGGATCTGGCGGGACACCCCCTTGTTTCTGTTAGGGGATGCTGCGTGCGCACGAATCCTCGGCACGCGTGTTGTTACCGCGTGCGGCTATCGTTGGCTCGCCTGATGATATCATCGGACTTGCCAATTCTCGGCTTGCTTGATGATGGCAACGTGCGTGCACCATCCTTGACTCGCCTGATGGTGTCACCGCATTCACCTTTCCTCAGCTCGCTTGGTGAGTAACACACACACACATACCCACCACCTGCCTGTTTGCTTGGCAATGGCCGGATCTAACGGACCGAGGGTACGCTATTATCAATCATCCGCATAATTTCGTGGTTTATCGGACACCACAGCCGTTATTTAGCAAAAAAACCGTGCGTAACCGCAATTAAAGGCAAAATAAGGTCCCTACGGTCCGTTATAATTTGAAAAGTACTATTTTTGCGGTAATAGCGTACTCAGGGTCCGTAAGCCGCATAGACGGGCATCCGTCAAGAGAAGTTCTAGTTACCATGTTTGGTAGAGCTCAAGCGCCATAGCAACTCCTGCTTTCCACATTGGTGTTCAATAGTCACAGACTCGTTGAATGGGCATAGTTTTGCCCCACGTTGGTATTCAATAGTTAGTTACGGATTCATTGATTAGTCACAAGATTTGCTATCCACTCTTGGCGCTCAATAGCCACAGACTCGTTGATACGCATAGATTTTCTCCAGATTGGTGCTCAAAAGTTACAGATTCATTTGGTTAGTCATAACTTTTACTTTCCACTCTTGGCTTTCAATAGTCACAGACTCGTTGAACAGCATAGATTTGCTCCACGTTGGCGCTCAATTGTTACAGATTCATTTGGTTAGTCATAACATTTACTTTCCACTCTCGGCTTTCAATAGTCACAGACTCGTTGAATGGGCATAGATTGCCCCACGTTGGTGTTCAATAGTTAGTTACAGATTCATTGATTAGTCACAAGATTTGCTATCCACTCTTGCGCTCAATAGCCACAGATTCGATGGATTATCTTAGGTTTTTCCCCTTCCTCACCGCAGATTCCCCTTCTACTTATACTTAAGGGACTAGACAGCCAAGAGACGGCCGAGTCATTTTTATGACCCAGCCGCCTCTGGGCTGACAACGTATTCCGTGACCTTATACGATGCCTGGAGCTGTCTCGAGTCGGATGATTTGTTTCATCAGCTTTTTCAGCATGACGGACGCCTTGACCTGAAGAGGGAGGCTATCCGAGACATGAAGCCGGTAAGCACCCTGAAGAATCGCGTGCTTCAGCTCGGCAACAGTTTCACAGGGCATATCCAGCTCGTTGTAGACACTTCCATATTGCAGGCATTGATGGGTATCGCTGCCCGCCGTCACCGGCTTGCCGAGTTTGGCGGCAAAACGCTGGACCTGATCCTGATTGGCCTCACAGCCGTATTGGTACATGTCCTTGGCATTGAGATCAAAGGCATCCAGACGCTGGAGCTGGCTGTGGTCCAAATGATGGAGTGGCGTGCTCTCCCGGAACGGATGGGCTCCGATTTTGAGCAGTGGCAGGGCTTCGGCCAGATCCATCAGATCATCAAAGGGAATAAAAGCACCCTTCTCCGTATAATCGTTCAACTGGCGGCGGGTTTCCAGAATGAACTCCTTCCGTCCGATGAGCAGAATGTGGCCGGTCTCCCGAATGTCGACTTCCATGCCGGGGAATATTTTTAAACCGCCTGCATCATAATACTCGCCATTGTAAGGAAACATCCGGTCCAGCTGCTGGTACACCTCGTCGAAGTTGCGTGTGTTAAAATGCTCGGTGAGCGCGAGTGCATGCAGCCCGTTATCCATGGCTTCGCGGACCATCTCTTCATAGTAGGTCTGTGAGAAGTCTGATGCCTTGGACAATTTGGCATGGGTGTGCAGATCAATCTTCATATTCAAACACTCCTTATAAAATCTGTATTAGAGTTAGCCGACCCAGAACAGTAGAGCCGTATATCCGGCGGTACCGGATAGGAAGAGCATATCCTGCGACGTTAGTTTCAGATGGGACAGCTTCAGCTTCTTCGCTGCCGGATTCTTCATGCCATAAGAAAAACCGCGGGTTTCCAGCGCTTCCACCGTCGTGCGGGAACGCTTGGCCGTGGCCAGCATTAATGGGAAGAAGGATAGCACCAGCAGCTTCAAATAATAGACGCCGAGCCGCCAGTAGAGAAAGCCGGGTTGATCCGGCGCTTTACCCCGCAGTCGGTAGGAGAGCAGCACATGGCGGAACTCCTCGAACAGTACCGGCAGAATCCGGTAGCCGTAAGACAGACTGAACGAGAAAGCGGCCGGCATGCCGAGCGCCAACAGACCGTCGCTGATTTTTTCAGGATCCATTCCGGAGAAAACCGTGATGCTGGCCAGCGACACGACCGATAGCTTGAGCGTCAGCTTCAGCAGCGGCAAGGCCGAGCTGATGTCCCCGCCAAAAAAGAGAGACAGGATAAACAGCCAGCCGACTTGCCCGATCAAGCCCAGACAGAGGACTAAAATAATAAACGGCGTTACCCGCGACAGGATCGTGGTGACCACCATCATGAGAAACAATCCGGCCAGCACGGTCATACTGGAGATAAACCATGGCGCGATGGCAAAAAACAGATACCAGATCAGCATCCCGCGCGGATCGAGCCGAGATAGCGTGGCATGACCGCTCCCATAGGCGGTATTCATCAGCTCAAGCTGAATGCGTTCGATGGTAATTTTGTTAAACCAGCTGCGGACGAGCTGCATCGTGTCTTCCCTCCTGTTCTGTCATCATCGCGTATACATGCTGTGCCAACCCAGTGGGAGAGCTGTACGGCGGGTTGATGCCGAGCCTTGCGGATAAATCCATCATCTGGGTAGGCGCTAGCCCGGCTCGATGGATTAAGGCAGGATCAGCAAAAATGTCGGAAGCCGAGCCATCCCCAGCGACCATGCCATGATGCAGCACAATCACTCGGGTTGCCCATTGGTGGACCAACTGCATGTCATGCGTGGCGATGATGACCGTACGGACCTGCTGCTCCAGCTCCTTCAGCGTGCCCAGCAGCTCTTCACGGGTGGCTAAATCCAGATTGGCGGTAGGCTCATCCAGCAGAATAAGATGAGGCATCATCGCCGAGCCTATCGCCAGCGATACACGCCGCTGCTGCCCTCCACTGAGAAGCCGGGCATCTCGTTCCCTGAAGGGCTCGAGGCGGAAGTGGGCCAGCATTCGATTGGCCCTGTCTTCCGCTTCCGGGTAGTGGCGGCTCGTCAAGCCGTAGGCAACTTCCTTATACACGCTATCCTCAATGAACATATCCTCCGGATTCTGAAAGACATAAGCCACCTTTGAGGAGATCTGTTCCATCGACGATAACGCTGTGCTTTGTCCCATAATTTCCACAGAGCCGCTTGAAGGCTTGGCGATTCCGGCGATCAGCTTCAGAAGGGACGATTTGCCTGCACCATTGTTGCCTACAAGAGCGATCCGTTCGCCTTCGTGCAAGCTCAAATCGATGCCTCGCAGCACTTCATGATCTGCTTTGCGGATCGTGCGGTACCTTAGTGCGGCCTGATTCAACTGCACAACCGTGCTGTGCTTCCGGAACGGCCCTGCCACGTCTTCCCGCCCAGCCGTGCTGTGCTTTCGGAACGGCCCTGCCACGTCTTCCCGCCCAGCCGTGCTGTGCTTCCGGAACGGCTCTGCCACGTCTTCCCGCCCAGCCGTGCTGTGCTTCCAGAGCGGCCCTGCCACCTCTTCCTGCACAGCCGTGCTTGGCCGCCGATGCCTCTCTAACTCCTCTTCCTGCATCAGCGGTTCAGGAATTCGTCGCTTCGTGTGTAAGCCGGTAAAGAGGGCATCATCATTCGCTCCCGGAGCGGGTGGTTTGCGATTCATCTGTGAATGATCATCCTGCCGAGTTAGAAGATCGCGGAAGTAGATCTCGGCGGCTTCCGCGGTAATCGGATAAGGCTGCTTGATCGGAGATTCAGCGAGTCCGGCAGCGCGGGATCCGGATTCGGAGCCGGTCGGCATCGGCTGTGCTCCAAGCGGACGGTCTGCAGCCATGTCGCTACGATTCAGCATGACCGCCAGCTGGACGGCCGCCTTGGTAACCTCTGGGGGCTGGATACCCAGCCGCTCCAGGTCCTCAAGGCTGTTCAGCGCCTCTGCTACGGGCCGCTGCCATCTTACGGTTCCCTGCTCCATTAGGCAGACTTCCTCGCAGTAGTCGGCAATAAACTCTGTATGATGTTCAATTACAATGATGGTCTTCCCGTGTACGCGGTTCAGCTGGCGCAGCACATCATATACTTGCCTGGCATGCTGGGGGTCGAGCTGGGATACCGGCTCATCAACGACAAGAATATCCGGCTCCAGCGAGAGCGCTCCCGCCAAGGCGAGCAGATGCTTCTGACCGCCGCTCAGCTCCCATATGTAGCGGTCTTTCAGATGTGTCAGTCCGCACAGCTCAAGGGCGCGGGAACCCATCTCCCGATATTCGGCCAGACCATAATTCAGCGGAGCGAATACCGCTTCATCCAGCACGGTCGGTCGGACCAGCTGGTTATCAAAATCCTGATATACATAACCCACCATACGGGACAGCTCCGAGACGGTATGCTTCTCGGCGGATAGCCCGCATATTTCAACGGTTCCCGTGAAATCCCCTGAATAATAATGGGGGATCAGGCCGTTGAACAGCTTGCATAGCGTTGATTTGCCGCAGCCATTCCCGCCGATGATCGCCGTGAAGCTGCCCCGGCCAATCGTAAGGGAAGCTCCATTCAGCACCGGCTGCTCGGAGCCGGGATAGACAAACGTTACATCGGTTATGTTTACAGCCGGGGCATTAGGATGGGGAACTTGTTTAGACATAAGGCAGTTTCTCCGCTGCATGTTCTTCTTTCATACTGCGGTTTCTGCGGACCCGCATGAACACCAGCACGGCCAAGGCGATAATCGCAGCTGCTGCGATACTGATCCAGATGGCGCCGACACCGAACCGATCTGCAAAGCCGCTGTCCCATTCCCCGAAGTTCCAGTCCGTCTCGGAGAGGGATTCGGCTCCGAAGGCAACGAGCGCAAGCACGATCCCGAGGATAACCAGTTTCGGCGAGATGATGCCGGCCGCTTCATACTGGGTCAGCTTCTGCCGGGGCTTGATGCCAAGCAGCGGCTCGATTTTTCCATACAATCGGGGAACCAGATATAATGTAGGCAGCAGGGCAAACAGAATGCCGGAGAACAGCACATCATTCAGGAAGCCGACGCCTTCAACCAGAACCACGCTCTGCGCAAGGCCGGGAACGGCTTCAAATTCTTCGACGCCGATCCATACCTTGCCGATATCCACCAATGAGCTGCACAACTGATGGATGATAACGCCGGTCATGGCAGCAACGCCTACTTGCGTCCGGTTAAGAGGATCCTTCACCATGCGTCCGGCAACGTACATGGCGAAGGAGAAGGTAAGGAATTTCTCCAGCTCGCCCAATCCACCGAATTGACCCAGCATCAGTTCACCGAAGATGACCTCGCCAAGCGCCGCTCCTACAGCTGCATAAAAAGGATGAAACAGCATGCAAAGGGTGAGGGGGATAAAAGCGAAATACTCAACGGAAAGCTCGACAGGACCTAATCGGAATGACGGGATGAGTTCCGTGAACATGTTGGATAGTCCGTACAGGGACATGGACAGAACAAAGATCATCATTTTCTGGGAAGATGTGAGGGTGTACACCCGTGAATTGCTTGCCATTAAGAAAAGCCTCCTTGGAAATGGGATTTGCTATTAGTATAGGAGGCGATTATTAAAATGAACGGAGTAGTATGTCAACGCAGTGTAATATTTTTTACATAAATATAATCATGAAATAAAACTTACATAACAATCACGGCGTATGATGGACTGGTAAGAAGACGCCCAAGATTCCCACTGTAGAAGGAGTGCAGCGCAATTGAAGAACCTATTTTCCGATAAATCCGGATTCTCGCCGAGTCAGCTCAAAATCGCCGATTTCATCGAACGCTATCCCGAGGAGATGCTGTTCATGACGGAGCAGGAAATCGCGGACCGGCTGGGTACCAGCATTGCAACCGTATCCCGGTTCTGGCGTGCTGTCGGGTACGAGAATGCCAAGGCGTTTAAGCTGAAGCTTCGGGAGACCTCGGACAAGACACCGGCTGTGAAGCTGGAAAAAACGATATCCGAGATGGATGCATCCAGCTTGCCGGTAAAGATGCTGGAGCAGGCCGTGCACCATCTTCAAGAGACATCGAAGAAGACGGATCCGGATGATCTGGAGCAGGCGGCCAGGCTGATGGCTTCGGCCAGACGTGTGTATGTGTATGCGCCGGGACCGTCCTTATCGCTCGGGGAGCTGTTATCGTATCGCCTGTCCCGGTTCGGCATGTCCATTCGGCTTATGGCCGGAAGCGGCCATGAGCTGCTGGAATCGCTCGCGCATTTGGAACAGGACGATGTCGTGCTCATCTTCAGCTTCACCCGAATGCTGCCGGAAACGGAGGTCATCCTGGACTGTGTGAGTCGTGTTCGAAATGCAGCCATCATGATCACCGACCGGGAGGATTTCCGGTATGGAACACCGGCTCAGCTCTCGTTTTTTGTCAGTCGGGGGGATATGGGAGAATTTCATTCCATGGTGACGCCGCTGCTGCTCGTGGAGCAGTTGATCTTGAGCATTGGCATGCTGAACAAGGAGCAGGTGCTCAAGAAGCTGGATGATTTGGGGAAACTGCGGACAAGGTATGCGGATAAACTCCCGCGTGGGAAGGCGTAAGGCTGCTGCCCGCTGATCGGAGCTTAAGCTATTTATAAGAAACAAAAGTCTTTCAGGGATGGGATGGCCTGGAAGACTTTTTTTGTGTCTTTTGACGCAGAACCATTGGATTATTTATGTAATTTTGATATAGTTACGCTACCTCTATGATCTGACTTACCTCATCTTTGAATCCCCTGTTAGTACGGCAGTTTCTTTTAGGATCACTCACGAATTTCCAGGCAAGGACGATAATATGGGTATTATCAGGGTCAGGCGCAAATCCGATAAGTATGCCATGAATCATGAATTGTAAATCGCCAGGCCCATCCCGTGAGGAAAATGCATCTAACTTCGAATGAAGACGTAGTATGTGTTATATCCTTCAGTTGTCTATGGATTTATGGATATTTGAGAGGCTGTTATAGGGAAGAACCAGTTATCGCTCTTTAGGAGTAGGGGAGGTGTTAATTTCTTGAATGGCTCGAAACCTGTGAAGCTGCTCCTGCTTATGGCGGTTATCGCCATGGTGAATGTTGTGCTTGTTTCGCCCGGCTTGCTGGGATTCCACATCGGCGGCGACAGCGCCTTCGAGACGGCATCGGTTGTTACGGTATGGGTTGTCAGCGCTCTTCTATTGTTCTATGGCAGTTATGCCTTGTTATTCAAGTCTCCGGCTGTGAAGCCGATCAAAACGATTCAAACCCGCGAGGATTACATAAACTCCCTTCACCATTACCGCCATGTGAAAGTGCTGAAGAACGACATTGACCTTGCCCTGGACCAATTGGAACGAATCGAGAAAAAGAGAAGCGCGCTGCTAAGCGTTCTGGGTGAACGCTTTGAACCGACGGAGCTCAGCTACAAGAAATTCATGGCGGTCATTGACGAGGTGGAGAAACTCTTCTATCTCAATATCAGAGGGATTCTTAACAAGCTTGGTGCCTTCACCGCTTCCGATTTCACGAATATGTCCAATCCGCAGAAATCAGCCCGGCTATCCAGCAAGGTCGCTCAGAAGAAAACGGAACTGTACCAGGAGTACCTGGCATACGTTGCCGGTTATCTGGATGCCAACGAGGAAATTATGCTGAAGCTGGATAAGCTGCTGCTGGAAATCTCATTACTGGGCAGTTCCGATTACCGGGATGTTGAAGATATGCCGTGCATGAAGGAAATCGATGCGTTGATCAAGCAAACCAAATTATACAAGCAATAAGAGAGGGAGATGAGTATGCGAAGCAAAGGGAGTGCCTTTGTTGTCCTAGTGGCCATTGCGGTCGTTGTGTTTGTTCTGGTGTATGCGGGGATTACGTTAACCTCCAATCTGGGAAAAAGCCAAGCCGAGGTTAACTCGGAAGATGCAGCTAAGAAAATAAACAAAATCTACAAGGACATTGTGGTCACGGCGGCGGACCCGATCAAAGGTCAGGTTGACCTGGATCCGGTCGCCGTAGCGGATTCTTTGCCCGACATATCCAAATTCCCGATCTCGGTTGAGAATACAACGGAGCTCTTCGTCGAAATCTTCTCATCTCCGGAGAAGGCAGGACCGGGCATTGACGGATGGTTGAATGAAGTAGCAACGGAGTTCAACCTGTCGAAGCCGGTGGTGAATGGAAAGCCGGTATCTGTAAAGATCCGCAACATCGCTTCAGGAACCGCAACCGATTACATAACATCAGGCAAGTACGTACCGGATGCGTTTACGCCCTCGAATGAGCTGTGGGGGGCAATGGTTAAGGAATATGGCGTCAAGGCGGAGCTTGTATCCAAGCGTCTGACCGGAAATGTGACCGGTGTTGTGACCAGAAAGGCCAAATACGATGAGCTGGTGGAGAAGTACGGCTCCCTGAACGTCAAGACGCTGACGGATGCGATATCCAATAATGAGCTGGCGATGGGTTACACGGATCCTTTTGCCAGCTCCACGGGTCTCAACTTCCTGATTACGGCACTTGAAACGTTTGACAGTTCAGACCTGCTCAGCGAAAAAGCAGTGCAGGGCTTCGAGAAATTCCAGGCGAACGTCCCTTTCACGGCCTCAACCACGATCCAGATGCGTGATGCGGCGAAGTCGGGCATGCTGGACGCTTTTGTTCTGGAGTACCAGACTTATGTCAATGCGGCGGATATGAAGAGCGGTTACGTGTTTACTCCGTTTGGCGTAAGGCACGACAGTCCCTTGTATGCACTGGGGAACTTGCCGAAGGAGAAGTTAGAAATCATTAAGAAATTTGCAGCGTTTGTGGAACAGGATCCATATCAACAGTTAGCCGATAAAAAAGGGTTCAATGGCCTTAATGATTACCAATCCGAGCTGGATATCGTGGACAGCAGTCTGCTGCCGTCCGCACAGAAGCTGTGGAAGGAGAAGAAGGATGGCAACAAGCCGGTTGCGGCTGTATTTGTAGCGGACGTATCAGGCAGCATGGACGGCGAGCCTCTGCACCGTCTTAAGGAATCCTTGCTGACGGGGCAGAAATATTTGGGCAGAGATAACAGCATCGGCTTCGTATCGTATTCCACGGATGTCGCGATCAATCTTCCGATCGGCAAATACGACCTGAACCAGCAGTCGATGTTTGTTGGAGCGATTAACAGCCTTGAGGCCAGCGGGAATACCGCAACATTTGACGGCATTGTGGTGGCGATGAAGATGCTTCATGACGAGATGGCGGTGAATCCGGACGTGAAGCCTTTGATTTTTGTGCTGAGTGACGGGGAGACCAACGTAGGGCATTCCCTTGATGATATCCGGGAGCTCATTAAAGCCTTCAAAATCCCGGTATACACAATTGGATATAACGCCAACATCCAGGCGCTTCAAAGCATCTCCAGCATTAACGAAGCGGCCAGCATCAATGCCGATACGGATGATGTCGTGTATAAAATCGGTCAGCTGCTGAACGTGCAGATGTAGTTTCATCCCAAGTGATACTCGCTCATTTTAAGAGATAAGCAAGCATAAACTCTAGAGGCATACCCCTTATCTCGGAAGGAAAGGGCATCTTATATTATTCTGATATCGAAGTTTTTACAGAAACTTGTAGGAGGGGTTATATTGTCATTTACGATGGAAGTCATTCGTCCCGAAGAGATTAAGCATGCGATTGAAGAGCAGGTGAAGCCCGAGCCAGAGGAAGTCACGCAGCTCAAGGAGCTGGCAGCGAGCAACGTGCAGGCCATCATGGAGCTGGATATCGAATCACTCGAGAAGAGAAGACAGGTACTGCAATCCATTGACACCTTCGGTATGGGCACGATGAGATCCTCTTCGGAGAAGAATGGACTGCTGCAAGTATCGGTAGGAAGATTATCCAAAACCGGGGACGAAGGCGGCCAGGTTGCCAGAGGGCTCACGGAGCTGCAGCTGCAGCTGAAGGATCTGGACCCGAGCGTCATCGATTTTGCGAAGAGCGGGATTCTGGGCATGGTGTTTAACCCGCTCCGGCGATATTTTGCCAAGTTTCAAAAAGCGGATGCCGTGATTTCGGATATCATCATTTCCCTGGATAAAGGAAAGACGGTATTAAAGAACGACAATACCACGCTCGAGATCGAGCAGCAGGCCCTCCGCGAGCTCACCAAAAGGCTGCAAAAGGAAATTCAGCTGGGTATGCTGATGGACACCGAAATCGAATCCCAGATTGAGGCGGCCAAAATACGCCAGGAGTCGGAGGACAAAATCCGGTTCATTACCGAGGAGGTACTGTTCCCGCTGCGCCAGCGGGTGATGGACCTGCAGCAGATGCTGGTCGTGAACCAGCAGGGGATCATGGCTATTGAAGTCGTCATCCGGAACAACAAGGAGTTGATCCGCGGCGTGGATCGGGCAAGGAACGTAACGGTATCGGCGCTCAAAATCTCGGTGACGGTAGCCAGCGCCCTCTATAATCAGAAGATTGTCCTGAAGAAAATCGAGCTGTTGAACGAAACCACGAATAACCTGATCAGCGCAACCTCCAAAATGCTGAAGGATCAGGGTGCTGCCATTCACAAGCAATCGCTCGAAACGAGTATTTCCGTGGATACGTTGAAGCAAGCGTTCACGGATGTGCTGTCGGCTCTGGATTCCATCAGCACCTACAAGCAGGAGGCTCTTCCGCGGATGCGGGAGACGATCCAGCAGTTCAGCGAACTGGCCGTAACGGGCGAAGAGCAGATTCAGCGCTTGGAGCGGGGACATAAGCTGGGTTTGTAGATGTGGACATAACGAAATAAGAGTGAGCAGATAGGGTGCTGCGCACTCTTTTTTATGGGGACTTCATCCTTATGTTCTCAAATAATTGAGCAGGATGTGCTTAAGAATAGCCAGCTGTTTCTCGGGCGCGAGGTCAGGCTCGACCACCAGAATGTTCTTCTGGAGGGACAGCTTTCTGGCAAAAATACCAAACGTATTGATGATGGTAGAGAGCGTCTCGGAGATCGGAAGGTCGGCTTGAATCGACCCGTCCTGGATGCCTTGCTCGACAATGGTCGAGAATACCTTGGAGATGTTCCGGTAGACGGCGTTAAACAGCTCGATATCTTCGAGAGGCTCCGTGAATTGAGCGGCATAACTCTCGAAATTCTCGAGCAGCTTGACGTTGGAACTGGCTTTTTGCTCCAGCAGGGAAATGAAGTTGTCGAAGAACAGCTCCAGCTTCTCGATGCAGGAAATCGGCAGGTCAGCGATGGAGTGAAAGGTCTCAAGGACGGCCTCCAGCTTCTTCGTCGCAACCGCAACAACAAGCTTCTCTTTGCGGGGAAAAAAGCGAAAAACGGTCGCTACGCCTATTTTGGCCTCGGTGGCCACATCCTGCATGGTGGCTTTTTCAATGCCTTTATGTGCAAACACATGCTCGGCTGCTTCTATGATGAGTTGGGTTCGGGTATGGCGAGTTTCAGGATTCATAATAGGGGTCCTCTTTCATGCATGACGATTTTATCTATCTCTCGTATTATATCCCTCCAACATTTTGACCACAACAATTGGAATTGAAAAAGGGATTGGGAGGGTTACCCTTGGAGCAGAGGAGGAGTGTGATCCGTAGATCTGACAGGGTCGCTTTTTGGTTAGGCTGATGGAATGGAATGTTCTTTAGTTTGTTAGGGGGTGCTGTGGATTGGAACACCGGATGAAGTGGAGCATAGAAGCTGCAGACAAATTCGGACTGCTGGAAAAGAATCTGGAGCAAACGCATGACTCCGAGCATAGCTTGATTTCCTCCTATCGGGATGGAGAGCGCAAGGTTTTCCTGCGTATAACCGATGAGTCCCACAAGCCGTATGCGAAGATTGCAGGCGAAGTACAGTGGGTCGAGTTTCTGGCAAGCAAGGGTGTCTGTGTTTCGAGACCGCTGTACTCGGTAGATGGGAAGTTGGCGGAGCGCATCCCGGCGGAAGGCCGTGAATATACGGCCGTATGTTACGAGGAGGCCAAGGGGCGTCCGGTGGGAGAGAATGATGCCAATGAGCATCTATACAGGGGAATGGGCCAATTCATGGGCCATATGCACCGCATCACCCAAGCGTACGTTCACCAGGATCCTGTCACGAAACGGCCGGACTGGTCATTTGAAGCCCAAAAGGTGTTGCATATCGATTTACCACCATCCGAACAGGAGATCATCTCTCGGTACCAGGCATTGTTTCATTATATCTCAGCCCTTCCGGTGTCAGCGGAGACTTATGGATTGATTCATGCTGATTTTCATTACGGTAATTTTTTTGTTCATGGGAATTCGCTGTGTTTGATTGATTTTGATGCGAGTCGGTATTCATGGTTTATTGATGATATTGCGGTGGCTGCTTTTTTCTCAAGTTTAACCGAAGGGGCCGACCCGGACCCGGGCAAATTCCTTATGCCGTTCCTGGATGGATATCGTAGAGAGCATCAGCTGGAGGAGAAGTGGCTTCGGGAAATCCCATACTTCATGAAGCTCCGGGAAATGGGCCGTTATATCAAACTGTTCCAAGCCTGCGGGGGAAAGTTCGACAACCTCCATCCGTGGGGGCAGTGGTACATGAAGGGGCGTAAGGAAACCATTCTGCGAAGTTTCCCAACATTTGAATAAGCATTGGCTTTGGTTTGAAGGGCGGCATGTCCCGGAGAGAGCTGCTGGCAGCGTCATTAGTGCTGTCCGTGTCCATATCAATCCCAAAATAATGGCTTACGACGGCACTGCCTTTCTTGCGATGTTATGAACAACAGCCTTAGTCCCGAGATGATCACGGAGCTAAGGCTGTCGTTCTGTGGCGATATTTTAAGTAGGAGCACGGTTGCAATTTAGAATGGTATGATCTTCATATCCATTAGGATCGCGGCTGCAGATTCCGCTCAAACGCAACGATCCAATCGCCCTGGATGGAAGCATAGCCGGTATCTCCCTCCACAACAAGACCGTATAGATTTTTGACGTCGAGGTACTCTCTCCGTTCTCCATTATCAAATTCGAGGGTGATGTAATAATACGTGCGGGACGAGTGGTTCGCGTGCATCATTCCGTTGTCGTCGTTGTGGTGATTGGTATGATGGCGGACGTCCATCCGTTTGGAGACCACCCGGGCAAATTCGGAAGTGCGTGGCGATTTGGCATTCTTGACATAGCGGGCGCCATTGGAGATGAAGCCGACAATCACAATAACGAACACAATCCCGATTAGAATGGGAACCAGCGTAAACATAAAATCAAACCCTCCGCCAAAAGACATTCCTTGGGGCATCATCGACGGTACCTCCTTCTGTCCGTAATTTTCATTGTTTATATGTACGGTACCCATGGTTGAAATGTTTCAAATTTTGAAATATGTCTGCCGACGATCCTACTGAAGCAATAAGTAATGGCCCCACATCCCCCTGCAGGGGGATTTTTCGTTGGAAAGGTTGAGATATAATAGATTTGCTTAAAAGGGGGAATGAGAGTTGAAGCTGGAGAAAAGTGTAGTCAGAGCCCGCAGATTGCTACCGATCCTTCTGGGTCTGTCTCTGTTGGCTGCACCCTTACAGGGGCATGCCGCGGACAAACTGCTAGTTCAGGATGGCGTGTTATACCACGCGGGAACAAATCCTTACGACGCTGTGGCAGATGACGTCAATGGGGACGGAAGAGCGGATGTCATTGTTTTCGATTTGGTGGAAAATAAAATATCTGTTCTCCTGGGTAACGGGGATGGAACCTTCCAGATGAAGCAGGATACTTCTGTCGGGAGGTCTCCTCGCGCGGTCACTGTTGCCGACTTTAATGGCGATGGGCATGCAGATGTGGCAGTGTCGAATGCCGTGGATAATACGGTAGGCATTCTGATAGGACGCGGGGATGGGACATTCGAACAACAAGTGGCGTACCCGACAGGCAATTGGCCAGTGGGATTGGCAGCTAAGGATTTTAACGGGGATGGGATCTTGGATCTCGCCGTAACGAACAACAGCTCCAACACCGTATCCATCTTGCGGGGCATGGGTGATGGAACATTTAGGACAGCGATCACAGTACCTGTAGGGATGTCACCTCGCAGTGTAGCCTCTGAGGATTTGAATAGCGACGGGATCGTGGATTTAGCTGTTGCTAATGTAGGATCGAATAACGTAAACATATTGCTTGGTGACGGCCAGGGCGGGTTTACTTCCGTATTGGCCATCAGTTCGGGAAGATCGCCTATTGGTCTTCAAGCAGCCGATTTGAATTCAGACGGGTACATGGACCTGGCGTTAGCCGCCAATGGAGATCACACGGCGAACGTGTTTCTTGGTAACGGGGACGGAACATTCAGGCCTGTTATTACACTTCCATTGGGGCATTCTCCTCTAGATCTTGAGGTTGCTGATTTTGATGGGGATGGTAATCTGGATCTCCTCGGAGGAGTCCAGGATTCATCCAATCCGATACTGCTGGGCAACGGGGATGGCACCTTTCAATCTGCCCGGACATATTTCGACCGGCCGTCATCTGCGGTGGCTTCGGGGGATTTTAACGGGGACGGCAAAGCGGATATAATCGATATCAGTTATGGCTATATTAAAATCTTCAACAGTGCTGCTGAGGGTGTTGTGTCCCTGGCGCAGGATCGATACGAGGCTGCCGAGAATTCGGCAAGCGTGACGGTTTCGGTCTACCGGGCAGCAGGCAGCTACGGTCAAACCAAGGTTTCGCTTCGCACAATAGAAGGAACAGCAATTGCCGGTACGGATTATAACTCCGTTGATGAGCTGCTTGTGTTTAATGAAGGAGAGACAACCAAGTCTTATCCCATTTCCATTATAGGCAGGAATGGGGATCAGGGGGATCGGACATTTTTTGTTGAACTGGGTAATCCGACGAACGGTGCTGTTCTTGGAGCATCTGCGAGAGCCGAAGTGACGATTCGTGAACCGGTAGCTGTTCCGGATACAACGCCCCCTGTCCTTGATGTCTCCAAGTTTCGTATCATCGATCAGTATCAGGGAATGCCGGATCAATTGTACGGTGAGGCAGGTGCGGTCAGCGAAGCTGGAGCGATGGTGAAGGCGTACCCTTGGGTAGATGCCGATGCGGACGGCACAGTAAATGCAGGAGAATGGGGAGCACCGATTGGGCTGGGCTTCAGTGCAGCCGACGGCTCAATACTGCCTGCTGATATCGGTGACCTCAGTCCGGGTACCTACGCATTCGTTGTGACCGCAACGGATGCCGCTGGCAATGAATCCGCTCAGGAGGCGTCAGCCGTTGTCTCCATGACACTCGTTAAGGATGTGCCGCCGGATTCTCCGGACACGTCCCCGCCTTCATGGCAAACTGGCGCGAAGCTGATATTCTCCAGTGTTACGTCAAGTGCCGTTACCCTGGAGTGGCCAGCAGCAAGTGACGACAGGGGAATTGCTGCTTATGAAATATATCAAAGCGGTACGATTATACAATCTGTTCCTGCAACAACTAGAAATTATACAATAAACGGCTTGGCCGCGAATACGACCTATAATTTTGCGATTAAAGCAGTGGATGCGGCCCGAAATGCCAGCCCAGGGCTTGAAGGGACCATTCAGTCTGCATCAGCTCCGGGTTCCGGCTCGGGGTCAGGGTCAGGATCAGGATCATCGTCCTCGGGCTCCGTTCCATCGGTACTATCTTCGGAATCCAGGCTGCAGCAGCTGAGCCTTACGGCAGGGGACCAACCAATCACATTGACTCCACCATTCCAGGCAGGGGTTTACGATTATACGGTAACCACCAAGGAAGCTCAAGTTGTAGTGAGCCCTCGTATCATGCATTCTGCTGCAAAAGTTGAGATCAACGGTGAGCGGGTAACCTCCGGTTACACGGTTCCTCTAAAGGACGGGGATAATGTCTTGACGATTCGTGTTCAGGCTGAGGATGGATCGGCGACAACCTATCGCCTTACCTTGAAGCGGGAGCCATTGGAGGAGACAGGGGAACAGCCGAATCAAGAGATTCAGAACTCTTTTATTGACATACAGGGGCATTGGGCCGAGTCCGACATCCAGAAGGCTTTTACGCTCGGGATTGTTAAGGGAGACGTATCCGGTACTTTCCGTCCCCATGCTTCTGTCAGCCGCGCCGAATGGGCGGTTATGATGGGAAGATTGCTGAAAGCCGATCTAACCGGCTCTTCCATAAGCTTTACCGATGGCAATTCGATACCTGCCTGGGCTCATGATGGGGTTCATATGGCGGTTACGGAAGGTCTTATGATCGGTTATGCCGACGGCACCTTCCGGCCTGGCCAGCCGATTACGCGCGCCGAGATCGCCGCGGTGCTGTCCCGTGTGATGAATGAGTCCGGTGAAATGGACGGGAATACCTCCTATGCTGATGACAGCGGGATTCCAGTCTGGGCTAAGCCGTACGTACAAGCGGCTGCAGATTATGGACTGCTCCAAGGAAGAGGCGCTAACCGTTTTGCTCCGAACGAGCCGATGACGCGGGCGGAAGCAGCCGTTCTGCTCGTTAGACTGTCCCGTGTGTTGGGACCAGGATTGCATGTGGATCCATAGAAACTCCAGAGTTCTATGGATAGCTGTTAGGGTTTTATCAATCAGAAAGCGGCCTCCGAGGGAGGTCGCTTTTTTTGTCGTACGAACGTTTGACCCTATTTTATGAAGCAGTGATTTCTTTATCCCTTGAGATCCGCATAATGCAGTCCCAACTGATAAGCGCGCTCCAGCAAGCCCTCCATGTGCTCCGGTATAGCTTCCAGGGTGTCGTAGAAGAACTCTACTCGGGAATTCTCGATTCCGGAGTAATTGGAGATCCCGACATTGAGGGAATGGGAGAGCATTTGATCGTAGCTGCGCTTGGCAAAATGGTCTTCTGAAGCGCCTGCCAAGGCCAGCCATAACACCTGTTTATGGTGAAGCTTCGAGCCGCCGCCGTAAGCAAAGCCTTGATTCCAGACACGGTCGATATACCCCTTCAGCATCGCGGGGACCCCATACCACCACACCGGGAAGATGTAAGCCAGTGCATCGTGCTCCTTCATTCGTGATATTTCGGCCTCGACCTCGGGAGAATAAAGCTTCTTAGGATCAGACCAATCGGGTTCGTCGGCCTCCCATAGGACCGGATTGAAACCTATGCGATGAAGGTCCAGTACTTCCGCTTCATGCCCGGCATCCCGAAGCCCCTGCACAAATCTCGCGGTAACTGCAAACGTAAAGGAATTTTCCCGTGGGTGTGTGACAACCGTTAGTACTTTCATAAAAATTCACCTTCTCTTTCTTCTCTGAAAATTTGTATGCCAAATTGTTCAATACGCGACATTGCGGCATCTGCATGCACTAATGTTTCGGACAGGTAAAAGCCTCCCGGGGCAGGCGGTGAGCCGTCCCAGCCCAGAATGCGCTCAATGGAGAGCAAAATGCTAAGCGCACTGCCGATTACACCATAACCGCCAGCAATGTAAATAAGTGTCATCGCGATTCCACCTCCAATAATTTGCTGCAGCACTGGCTTAAGGAGATTATGTATCATATAATGACAGGAAGGAAGTACGCACTTAATAGTTCTATAGGTACCCAAAAGTATCATTAATACCTGGAAGTGCCTGTAGGAAGTCGATATAACTCTACGCTTGAGGGGAGGGGTATACGGGTGAACGGGGAGCGGAAATACAATATTCCGTCTGAAGCGACGATGGATGTGATCGGTGGCAAGTGGAAGGTCATTGTACTGTGCCACTTAAGTTATGGTCCCAAGCGAACGAGCGAAATTAAAAAGCAGATGCCGGACATTACGCAGAAGATGTTGACCCAGACTCTTCGGGAACTGGAGGAGGATGGGATCATTACTCGAACGGTCTTTAATCAAGTGCCGCCGAAGGTAGTATACGAGCTGAGTGAATTGGGAGACTCGCTGCAGCCGATCCTGGATCAAATCTGCGACTGGGGCGAGAAGTATTTGAATGAAAAAACGAAGGTAAGCACCCTTGAGGGCAATATATAAGAGCAAGCTGCGGACCGAACTATGGCGTTCCGCAGTTTTTTTATTTTTTTGCTGTAACCACTTTATTTTCCATTATTTCTAAAGTAATAGAGGGAATACCCAGAGATTTGTTGAATATCTAGTTCTTTAGACTCAATTCATATTTTGCTGCTTTTGAACGATACCGAGCTTGTCGAGAAATTGAATAGTTCACTTGGTTATCATGGAATAGGATGCGGGGGCAGGGAGGCTGTAATAAATAATCAGAGTTTGGCATTTTCCCGGTACGAACAGGTTTGAGATACGGAATGAAACAGGAACGTTGTCCGACAGGAAACGTATGATCATCATAGGACTTAAGAATTAGTCGAAAAAGGAGTGTGCACAGCTCAGATGGACGGCAGCTATAATTTTTATATTGTTGGGCTTTCAATCGTGATTGCTATACTTGCTTCATATTCCGCTTTAAATATTACGTCCAAGATTTCAGATGCGAGCGGCAAATCCAGGTTCTTTTGGCTTTTTGGCGGCGCAATGGTGATGGGGAGCGGAATTTGGTCGATGCATTTTGTTGGCATGCTGGCCCTGCATATGAATATGAATGTGAAGTATGATGTTGCTCTGACGATCATGTCAATGCTGGCGAGTGTGGTCTCCTCCTTCATCGCTTTTTACATTACCATGCCCAGAGACATCAACTGGTTCAAAATCGCCATCGGTGGTTTGATTATGGGCAGCGGAATCGTGACCATGCATTACATGGGGATGGAAGCCATGATTATGCACGCGGAAATAAGCTATGACCCGGTCATTTGGGTATTGTCTGCCATCATTGCACTGGCTGCATCTTATGCAGCGTTAATATTGTTTCTCCGCTTTCGCAATCATTCCAAGTCCAGCTTCCTGAAGTGGGGCTCCGCGGTCATTATGGGATTTGCCGTATGCGGGATGCACTATACAGGAATGATGGCTGCACGGTTTGAGCCTCATTCCGGCATGATCACTCAGCATGAGCCGCAGTCTGTGGATCTCTTTCTGTTGTACTGTGTGACCATTACGATTTTTGCGATTCTGTTGATTTCGTGGGGGGCCATGTTCTTTGACCGGCATGTGCTGGAAAAGCTGGCCTATCAGGATACGATTACGGGTTTGCCTAACCGCAATGAAATGAACCGCTTCTTCGAAAGTAATTCCGAAACGGAGAAGATCAGTGTTTTGTTTCTGGATCTGGATCAATTTAAAGCCATCAACGATACACTCGGTCATCATGTTGGGGATATGCTCGTTCAGGAGGTGGGGAATCGACTGCGTCAATTCATTCAAGGCTACCAGCAGGTATTCCGAATCGGCGGAGACGAATTTCTCATCATTTTGAAGCAAAGCGATCCGATGTATGCCCAGCGGCTGGCTGAAGATATTCTGCAAAAAATTAAAAACGTATACTTTATCGATGGCAATGAATTGTACGTTACGGGAAGCATCGGAATCAGCATCGGTTCTGTTCATAGCTCGGACAGGTCCACGCTGCTGAAGAATGCGGATACGGCGATGTATAAGGCGAAGGGACTCGGCAAGAATCAGCAATGCCTCTACACCGAGGAGATGGGCGTTCAAGAGGTCCGCAAAATGGAATTGGAGAAGGATTTGCAGAGAGCGCTTGAGCTTAAGGAATTTTTCATCGTCTATCAGCCGAAATGGAATGTGAAAAGCAACCGGTTGGTCGGGTTTGAAGCGTTGATTCGCTGGAATCATCCCCGCTTGGGTATAATATCGCCGCTTGAATTTATTCCGATTGCCGAAGAGACGGGGCTCATTATACCGATGACCCGATGGACGCTTGAGGAGGCTTGCAAGCAGTGCAGGGCATGGAAGGATAGAGGAATCGTTCAGCCCGTCTCGGTGAACTTGTCCATTCGGCTGTTTCACGGCGATAATCTGCTGGAGCTTGTTCGGAATGTGCTGGACAAGGCGGAGCTGGACCCGCATCTGTTAGAGCTTGAGATTACAGAGTCCATGGTGCTGCACGATGTGAACGACATTATTCGACAGCTTGAGAACATCAGAGCTTTAGGGGTTAAAGTGTCCATGGATGATTTCGGAACCGGTTATTCCTCGATCGGGCTGCTCGACCGGATTCCGATCGATGCACTGAAGCTGGACCGCCTCTTCACCAACGATTTAGATACGCCCAGTAAACGGGCGATTATCAACGCCATCGTTCTCATGGCAGAGAATTTAAATCTGGATGTGATTGCCGAGGGTGTGGAGAATAAAGAGCATATCGACTTTCTGACCGGACTCGGCTGTCATGTCATGCAGGGGTATTATTACGGCAAACCGATGGATATTGATGAGATTGATGTCTGGATGTACGAGCAAGATCACAAGGCCGAAACGATCGAGGTTATGGGATAGAGGAAGGTCTTAGATTAACGATAGATCAATAGAAACATATCGGAAAATAACGGGCACCGTGAGGTGTCCGTTATCATGTTGAGCGGAGAATAAAGTTTCGGATCAGGGCTGGGTGCGTGTACCCGATTACACGAAATACGCAATTTCCGCTTTTGGAAAATATTCCTTGATTCCCTTTTCGAACAGCTGCTGGAATTCTTCAACGGTCTCTGCTTTATAGACATATTTAAATTTTCCGTATCTTCCCCATTTAAGCTGCCGGTCTTCTTCTTCCATGTCCAGCTTGGTTTTCGGATAACGCTTCAAAATGGTGTTTTTGGCTGTTTTGGTAAACCGATGTTGAATGAGTTCAAATGTTAGATCCTTTACCTCTACGTGGCTTAACCGCTCGTGAAGCTTCTCTAGCAGATGCCAATAGCCCTCTTGCCATCCGTCATACTTGACAATCGGAGCGATGATGAAACCCAGCGGATACCCGGCTTCCGCAATTTTGCCCGCTGCTTCGATCCGTTCTTCAAAGGAAGAGGTTCCGGGCTCGAAATACCGAATGACATAATCGGAATTGATGGAGAATCGGACCCGGGTATGTCCGCCGTGCTCGACGTTCAGCAAGGAATCAATGTTGGCGAATTTGGTCACGAATCGGAGCCGTCCATGTTCTTGCTTAGCCATGAATTCAATGTAATATGCCAGTGCTCCGGTCAGATGCTCCAGGGATACGGGATCTCCGGTGCAAGCCGCCTCGAACCGGGTAATTTCCGGTGAACGTTCTGTGATATACTGCTTCGCCCGATCCAGAATTTCATCCAGATTGACGTAAATCCGAACATAAGGCTTCGAGCTCATGGTGGTTTGGAGGTAGCAGTAATGACAATGTCCTGCACATCCCGTAGTAAGCGGGATGGCATACTCCGCAGACGGCTTGGACGTGTCAAATTCCAGAGTTTTTCGAATCCCGACAACGAGGGTGCGTTTGGCGTTGCGGTATTTTTCAGTTTCGGTCTCCCCCGGAATGCCGGTTACCCGATTATGGGAAGTGGTCAATTTGATGGGAGTGCCTAACTCTTCAAACCATGCATGAAGCTTCTTGCCAAGCGGATACTCCAAAGCGGCCGGCTCGAAGAAGACCAGTTCCGGGTCGAAACGCTCCAATTGAATTCCTCCCATACTAGTAATAAATCCAGGTATAGGATTTGCAATGGAAGATGCGATCATGCATCCACAGAGCCCCGAAAAGGCTGAAATTATTTACACTTTTTGTATGATATTGAACCGTTTTTTTCTTCCTAATTTATCCGTTTTGTTGCTATTTTACTGGTAACGGATACAATAGTATGTGAATCTAACGAATGGTAGTGGTGATATAAATGGTGTCAATCAAAGATGTGGCCAAGCTGGCAAATGTATCGATTTCAGCCGTTTCCAAGACTCTGAACGGCTATTCCGATGTAAGCGAAACCACCAAAGAAAAGGTTATGAAGGCTGCGCAGGAGCTGAACTATTTCCCGAATCGCCTTGCCAAAAACCTTAAGCACAAGGTCACCAAGACCATTGCGCTGATCATATCGAACTTTGAACAGGCAAACGGCAAGGATGGCGTTATGTTCCAAATCATGACCGGCGTCTATGCCGCAGCACAGCATTATCAATATGAAGTGGTGATCTATACGCGTAGTTTGTCTGAACAGCAGGATAAATCGTACTGGCAGTTCTGTAAGGAAAACAAAATTGCCGGCGTTGTGATTTCCGGATTACGTACAACGGATCCATATTTTGACGAGCTGGTGAACAGTGAGTTTCCATGCATGGTAGTGGATGCAGACATTGTCGGTCCCCATACCGGATCTGTCATTACGGACAACGTAGGCGCCGCCAGAAAAGCCGTGGAGTATTTAATTGATAAAGGGCACCGTGAGATCGGTATGATCAATGGGCACAATTTTGCAGCGGTTAGCGTACAGCGTCTTCAGGGATACCGGGAAGCACTTGAAGAGGCGGGACTCGTATATGATCCGAAGCGGGTAATCGAAGCGGATTTCAGCGAGCAAGTAGCGTATGAGGCTACCGAGCCGTACTTGGAGAGGCATCCGAATCTGACCGCAGTTTTTATATCCAGTGATCTGATGGCCATCGGATTTATGACGCGCTGCCGCGAGCTGAACATTAGAATTCCGGAGGATATCTCCATCATGGGCTTTGACGATATCGTACTCTCCAGTTATACGACTCCCAGGTTGTCAACGGTCAGGCAGGACTTCACAAGAATCGGCTATTCGGCATTTGAGGAAGTCATCAAGATGCTGGAGAATCAAACGCCAGGATATCATAAAATTCTTTCTTTCGAAATTGTTGACAGAGAGACAATAATGGTGCAATAATGTTATCGAAAACGTTTTCGCGTGAAGAAAGCTTTTATTTTAGGCTCATTTCGAAATCGTTTTCGGTCTTTTTTTTAAAATATCGAAAACGATTTAGGTATCGCTTACAAAAAATAGAGAAAAAACAGTTGGAGAGGATGACAACCATGCTGAGCTACAACGAGGTACAGTCTGAAGATTTGAATAAATGGTCATTTGCCGAGGTGCATTTCAATCCGCTGGCTTTAGGCAAGTGTGAAGCGATTATGTCGCTTGGGAATGGATATATGGGTCTCCGATCAGCTGCGGAAGAGTCGTATATCGGGGAGAAGAGGAACCTGTTCGTTAACGGCACATTTAATAAATTCGATGAATTCGAGGTGACGGAGCTTCCGAATACGGCGGATATTACGCGACTTGACATCCGGATAGACGGTACAAGGTTCTCGCTGGAGCGGGGAACGGTGACCCAGTATGAGCGAATGCTGAACATTCGCGATGCAGAGCTCGTGCGAAGTTTTATCTGGGAATACGAGGGCAAGAAAATCCGATTTGAGTTCAGGCGCTTTGTCTCATTAGCCAAGCTGCACCAGATCGGTTTGAAGGTTAGCATAACTCCTCTGAACGAGGGCATAACACTGGTAATTAACTCCGGTATCGACGGGCAGGTCAGCAACAGCGGCAGTCAGCATTTCCACGAGGGTGAGAAGCGAATTTACGATAAAACCTTCCTTGAGCTGATTCAGACGACAACCGAGTCCAAGGTGGATTTCGTCCATGGTGCGGCGCATCGACTCCGGTTAAATCAACAAGAGATTGATACAGCCCCCAAGATGGATATCGATCGTCGTAAAGTGGCCGTATCCTATGCATTTGATGTAGCGGCGGGCGATTGTCTCGAATTCGAGAAGATGGCAACCGTATTCACAAGCCGTGACCGTGAATTTGCTGAAGGAACCAGCCTTGACGATATTCGGCAGCATGCACTGGCTGAATTGAAAGCGTTCCATTCTGCTGGTTACGATCCGCTTTTTGCAGAACATCAATTAGCCTGGAGCAAGGTTTGGGAGCAATACAACGTATCCATTCAATCTTCGAACTCCTTCGATCAGCTGGCTGTCCGGTTTGCCATATATCATCTGGTGATCATGACACCGGCACATGACCGGCGAATGGGCATCGGCGCCAAGGGGCTCAGCGGAGAGGGGTACAAGGGTCATTCCTTCTGGGATACGGAAATTTTCATCCTGCCATTCTACATCTATACCCATCCCGAGGTCGCCCGCTCTTTGCTTGAGTATCGCTATCTTGGTCTAGAAGGCGCCAGAGCAAAAGCGATTGAGAACGGCTTCACAGGCGCGATGTATCCTTGGGAGGCCGCTTGGCCAAGCGATGGCGAAGTCACGCCGGAGTGGGGACAGGTGGATATCGTAACCGGCAAGCAGATTAAGATTTGGTCCGGTTTCATTGAACAGCATATTACATCCGATGTTGCTTATGCGGTATGGCACTATTACAAAGCGACAGGCGACCAGGACTTTATGGACCGATACGGCTACGAGATGATATTTGATACCGCTAAATTCTGGGCCAGCCGTCTGGAGTGGAACGAAGCCAAGGGTGTATATGAAATCAATGAGGTAGTGGGCCCGGATGAGTACAAGGAGCATGTGGACAATAACGCATTCACGAATTATATGGCTTCCTTTAATATTCGACTGGCTATGGAATACTATCACAGTCTCCAGAATTCGAATGCTGACTTGTTCCAATCGCTGAACGGGAAGCTGGAACTGGAGGAAGCTATGAACGAGTGGCAGAGCAAGATTGAGCAAATCTATTTGCCACAGCCAAACCAGGATGGGATTATCCCGCAGGATGACACGTACTTACAGAAGAAACTCATCGATTTAACACCATATAAGTTGCAGAGCAAGGTAGGCAGCATCTTCGACGACTATAACCTGGATCAGGTTGGGGAAATGCAGGTATCCAAGCAGGCTGATATTATGATGCTGTTCTTTCTGCTGGAGGATCAATTCACGCCAGAAGTGAAGCGAGCGAATTATGACTACTATGAGCCGAAAACGCTTCATGATTCCTCCCTCTCCATGTCAACGCACAGCATTCTGGCGAATGACTTTGGTGATCGGGATCTGGCCTATCAGCTGTTTGAACGGGCTTCGCAAATCGATCTGGGGCCGTACATGTATTCTTCTGATGCCGGTATTCACTCCGCTTCACTTGGCGGCATATGGGAATGCGTCGTGCTGGGGTTCGCAGGAGTCCGCATGCTTGGCGGAGAGCTGCATATGAATCCGAATCTGCCCAAGGCATGGGATGAGCTTTCCTTCCCGCTGTACTGGCAGGGGCAGCGTTTGGAGGTCCATATCAACCGGGAGACCTTGACGCTGACCGCAAATTCGGATCAGGAAGTGCAGCTGGTCATTCACGGCAACCCTATCAAGTTCTCAACAGAGCTTCAAATCCAATATTGAACATTCAGGAGGGTCATTCAATGAAAAAGAATTGGAAATGGTCAACAATGCTTAGTATGGTCATCATCGCGGCTTTGGCATTATCCGCTTGCGGCGGTAAGAGCGGGGAGTCTGGCAACGGGGCTGCAGGCGAGAAGGTTAACCTGACGTTTACCGTATGGGGGGATGTGAACGCCAGCGCGAATGAGCAGAAGCTTGCTGATGAATTCAATAAAGCTCACCCGAATATTCAGGTGAAATTCGAGCCGATTCCAAGTGAAGGCTATGGCACGAAATTGACAACTTCACTTGCAGCCGGACAAGCACCCGACGTGTTCCTGATCGGCGAAGGCGATTACTTCAAATATGTTGAAAAAGGTGTTGTGGAACCGCTCGATGACTACTTGAGCAAGGATAGTGATTTCAGTCTGGATATCTTCCAGAAGGATCTGATCGACAATATGAACATCAACGGCAAGCAGTACTATCTGCCGAAGGATTTCAATCCGCTGGCGCTCTGGTACAACAAACGCATGTTTGATGAAGCTGGCCTGGAATACCCGTCCAATGACTGGACATGGGACCAATTGATCGAAACTTCCAAGAAACTGACCAAGAAGGAAGGCAATAAATATACCGAATTCGGCTTCAATGCCGGCAAGTGGGAATATCCGATTTACACGTACCTCTGGGATCATGGAACAGATATAGCCAATGAAGATGGAACGCAAGCCGAAGGGTTCATGAACGGTGAGAAGACGGTAGCCGCTATTGAAAAATATGTGGCGCTGTCGCAAGGCGAAGACCGCGTATCGCCTACCCCTCAGGATGCCGAGACGCTTGGCGGTGACTCCTCTATGTTCATGACGGATAAATTGGCCATGATGGTGACAGGCCGCTGGGTGAAGACGGATCTGGACAAATCGGACGTGGAATACGGCTCAGCCCTGATTCCGACCGGTGAGGACGGAACACGCACCAGCATTATCGCTAGTGCAGGTTGGGCGATCAATGCGAACGGCAAACACAAACAGGAAGCTTATGAGCTGTTGAAATGGTTGTCTGGTACCGAAGCCCAGAAGCTTCGCTCCGAGAACGGCAAGGTTCTTCCAGCAACCGTAACGGAACTGGAAGAAGTGAAAGCTAACGAAGTTGCGGACAAGCCGGTTATTGAAATGATGGATTATGCGAAGAAGCCAGTCACCTTGCGCTCTACCCATGGCCCGATTTTTGTTGAAGAATTCACCAAAGCCATGGAGAAGATTTTGCTGAAGCAGCAGGATGTGAAAGGCGCTTTGGATGAAGCCGCGAAAAACGTGGATAGCAAAATCAAGTAAAAATGACAGGTGAAGCGCATGCTCATGCGCTTCACCTGCTTCATCAAGGAGGCTGTTATGCGAAAGTCAAAATCGGATTGGGCCGGCTACTTGTACATCATGCCATGGCTTCTGGGACTTCTGCTGTTTACGATTGGCCCGATGCTGTTCTCACTGCTGCTAGCCTTCAGCAAGTGGGACATCATCACGGGCGTGCAATCGATCGAGTGGGTTGGGCTGGACAACTTCAAGGCGATTTTCCATGACGAATTGTTCTATCAATCGCTAAAGGTAACCTTTATATTTGCACTGGTATCGGTGCCGCTCTACCAAATCGTGTCCTTGTTGATCGCGGTGCTGCTCAATATGCGCAGCCGCGGCATGAACGTATTCCGCTTGATTTATTTCATGCCGTCCGTCATTCCGGCCGTTGCCGTATCGATGATGTGGGTGATGATCTTCAATCCCGAATACGGAATATTGAACAAAGCGCTTGGATGGTTCGGCATCCAGGGCCCGGCTTGGCTTCAAGACCCGTCCTATGCGCTTGGAGCACTCATTGTAATGGGAATCTGGGGTGTCGGCAATACCATCATTATTTATCTGTCCGGCTTGCAAAGCGTGCCGGAGGATATGCATGAAGCAGCCGAACTGGACGGTGCCGGACGTATTCGGAGGTTCTTCAGCATCACGCTGCCGATGATATCGCCAACGGTATTCTTCAACCTGATCATGGGGATTATCGGCGGGTTCCAATACTTTACCCAAGCTTTTGTCATGACCAACGGAGGTCCGCTCAATTCTACATTGTTCTATAACCTGTATCTTTATAACAAGGCATTTCAGGATTATGAGATGGGTTATGCCTCGGCATTATCCTGGATCTTGTTTGTCATCATTCTTGTATTTACTCTGATCGTCATTCGAAGCTCGTCCATGTGGGTGTATTACCAGGGCGACGATGATAAGGATTAAAGGAGGCGTCATTCATGAATCAATCTGCCAAGCGTATCAGCCTGCCGCATATCCTGTCCATGCTGGCGCTCATTACCGGGGCTCTTATCGTCATTGTGCCGTTACTGTGGACCTTCTTCACCTCACTGAAATCACCGGCCGAGGTGTTCAAAGATAACTTCTTCCCGACCGTGTGGCATTGGACCAACTACCGGGATGCCGTGCAGGCCGTACCATTCTTCAAGTTCCTGGGCAATACCGTCATGATTCTGATTCCGGTCTTAATCGGAACCGTATTATCTTCGGCCATCTGTGCTTACGGATTCGCAAGATTTAACTTCAAAGGCAAACGAACGCTGTTCCTGGTGCTGCTGGCAACGATGATGCTGCCTTCCCAGGTTACGATGATTCCGATGTTCATTATGTTTAAGGAGATCGGTTGGGTGGATACCTTCCTGCCGCTGATCATTCCTGCGTTTTTTGGCGGCGGAGCCTTTAATATATTCCTGATCCGCCAGTTCATGCGCGGCATTCCCCGGGACCTGGACGAGTCCGCCTTTGTGGATGGAGCCAACCGGTTCCAGATCTTTACCCGGATCGTTCTGCCGCTGTCGGTGGCACCGCTGATTGCCGTATCGATCTTTACCTTCATGGGCGTCTGGAATGATTTTCAGGGACCGCTCATCTATCTGAACTCCAGTGATAAATATACGCTGGCACTGGGTCTATCCATGTTTAAGGGATTGTATAACGTCGAATGGAACATGCTGATGGCGGCTACGATTCTGATTATGCTGCCGGCATTAATCGTATTTTTCCTGGCACAAAAATATTTCATCGAAGGCATATCCATCTCCTCAGCTATTAAAGGTTGACCGGATGGATGCCATAGGAGGCTGACATGCAGGGTACATCAGGATTAAATAGCAGACACCCCTTCAATCTATACTATAACGCCGGTGAGTATATGAAAATCTGCGGAACCCAGGATGGCTATTTCCCGGATTTCGGACACCATGTCGCTAACGAGATGGGCGGTGTATGGCTTCACCCGATCAAGCTGCTGGACGGCTTCTGGCTGAGAATCACGGATATCGACCGCAACATTTCGGTTTGGTCCCGCTCGGACAGCTTCACGAGTGAGCCTTGGGGCAGCCGGTTCCAATACGATCATGGCCTTGGCCATATTCCGGTCCGGCTGGAGCGTGTTCAGTTCGCCCCTGAGCTGGAAAAAGGAATGGTGGCCGATTACCAGCTGCTGTCCTATGGAAAAGGAACCACGCGGCTGAAGCTGGAGCTGCTGGCTCGTACCGATCTTCGTCCCGTTTGGTTCTCCGATGAAATCGGCATTATAGACGGCGAACAGGATGAAGTCATCCTGTCTTCCGAACGAACCGTTGCGGTGAAGGACAGCGCCCATGACTGGTATGTCCAGATCGGTACGGATTTACCGGGGACCGAGGTAGAGACGGGAGCCTCCGTGTACGGGCCGGAGTTTACGGCCGGAAACGGGACGGGTGTCGTCTTCCGGAGCGGAGTGATCGAGCTTCAGGAGAAGGAGACACTGCAATTCCGTTTGTTTGTTGCCGGCTCCTACGAATCTCAGGAGGAGAGTGCAGCGGTATATAACAAGCTTGTCTCTTCGCATGAGGAGCTTCTTCAGGAGAAGAAGGCACTGTATGAAGTAGTGGAGAACCGCGCGAAGCTGGAAATCGCCGGTGAGGATCTGCTGAATGAAGCCTTTAAATGGGCCAAGTGGAACAATCAGTGGCTGGTGCAGAAGGTGGATGGAATTGGACGCGGCTTAACTGCCGGGGGACCTACCTATCCGTGGTGGTTTGGATGCGACAATACGTACTCCCTTCAAGGCGTGCTTGCTATCGGGGATGCACAGCTGGCGAAGGATACGCTGAATCTTCTGCTGCAAAAATCGGAGGAAGCCAACGGCAACGGCAGAATCGTGCATGAGATCACGACCATGGGCGCCGTATCGAACCCGGGGAATACCCAGGAGACGGCTCATTATATCGCTTTTGTATGGGAGCTGTTCCGCTGGACGGGAGATGAAGAGCTGCTGCAGCGCCATTACCGCTATTGCGTGAAGGGTATCGATTGGCTTCTGCAAGAAATGGATCCGGACGGGGACCTGTTCCCTTCGGGTTATGGCATCATTGAGATTGCAGGCCTTAACATGGAACTGATCGACAGTGCGGTGTATACCGCGCAGGCTCTGCAGGCCATGGTGGACATGAGCAGGTATCTGGGCGAGGAAGAGAACGCGAAGAAGTATAATGAGCTTGCAGACCGGGCAGTACGCGCCATTAACGAAGTGTACTGGTGCGAGTCGGAAGGTTTGTACGCAGATGCGGTTGCTTCGAGAAGCGATATAGAACCGAAGGTCGATTATATGGTTTCCCTGGCGGAGAGGGAAGGGATTCAGGGATATCGCAAGTACCTGGAGAAGATGTTAACGGAAGCCAAAGATGCGAAGGCTGACCGTGGATGGCTGCTTAACAAGAACTGGGTCATCGTGACGCCGATGGAGACCCGAATCGCCGATCCGGAGAAGGCCGAGCGGGCGCTTGAAACTATGCGTTCCGACATCTTCATTGGAGAGTACGGCACCTATCTTGCAGGGATCTATAAGCAAGGCACCATGACGATCTCGACGGGTGTTCATGCGGTAGCGGAAGCGGCCAACGGCCATCCGGACGAGGCGCTGGCACTGCTGCGCAGAATGCTGGGGTCCTTCTCGAAAGTGCTCCCGGGCTCTTTTTCCGAGATGTCCCCGGATTACGGCTGCGTGGTACAGGCATGGACGCTGTATGCCCTCACGGTTCCGGTTATCCGCCACTTCTTCGGCGTGACGCCAAGTGCGCATGCGAAGACGGTCCATATCAAGCCTCAGCTTCCAACCTCCTGGTCGGATCGTGAGTGCAGCTTGAGCAGTCTCAAGATAGGTGAAGCCGCGCTGGATATCTCTATTGCACCGCAGCAAGCGGGAGCTGGACGGATCGTGACCGTTCGCAATCCTCAGGGCTGGAACATTGTCATTGAGCTGGACGGTCAACGCCTTGAGAGCACAGATACATTTATCAACTGGGCAGTGGAAGCAGCAGAGGTTCAGGCGTAAGTTACCATAGAATGTCCGTCCATGAGCGGTTTTGCCCGGATGGATGCAGATACACATTATAGAAGGGATCCCTTATACCGTGTAAAACGGATGAGGGATCTTTTTCGTTCCCCTCAAATGGAAAGTCCTCTCCGAAATCTGTGATAAACTCGTTATTTCCAACTACAGAACTTATAGAGGCGATTCAAAGACTAACAGACATGGTTCGGGACAACACTCAGATTCGGGGTTTGTGTGGGACGGGATGAACCGGCTGGGTGAGGGAGGGATTGACTAGGAACTGGAATTCACTCATTGCTGGCAACGAGCGGCATGATGCTGACTAAAGCGGGTGCCGTACTGGAAATATGGCGTGGAAAATAAATAAAAGAGCAATATAATCAGTGTTCTTTTATTGCATTTATTTCCTTATTAACCAAATCGAGGTGGATGTCATATGACAATATTGATGACAACGCACACTATTGGTGTCACCGGACCTTGCATTATATTTAGGAGACATAAGGCGCCTAGCTTTGGATACGAAACATGATTTCAATCGATGGATAACAAGTAAGGTCATAGCGAGTACATTGGGGTGATGTATGACTATTAATCTGAAAATAGAAGACGTTTGTATTCAGCTAGGAATTGACATCCATAAATTCAAACTGGAAGAGGCTCCTCAAGAGAAGAAAAAACCCGAAAGCACTTCCCCTGACCCTGAGTAATCTGCACGATGCGGCACGAATACTTGGTAAACACCTTACATCACGCCAAAAACGGATCAATGTCACATGACAATTTGATGACAGCACTCACTATTTGTCGAACGACCCTTCCATTATATTAAATGATATGTGTTCGGTACAACGATGAAAAACATCATTAATACATAGAAAGAGGTGTTTGTTTCGGAAGATGGGGGAACTAATGGAAGGTATGCTTGGCAGTAATATGCAAGGCCATGAAAACAGACCTTCTGACAGGAGGTCTGTTTTCACCATTCGTTTTGTCCATTACGGGATGAATCTTTTGATTTCATAGTGCAGGGAAGTGCTGCTACATTATTCATCTGATATAGAGCAGCAAGTCGATCAGCGTGCTCTACTTGGAGAACAAGCTGTCACGAAGCGTATTTACACCACAGCGGCTGGATGTACTGAAGCTGCTGGGCTCGCAATGCGCCATCTCGATTGCTAATGCTAGTTATATACCGGAATCCAATATTTGAAGGAGAATCTGGAGCAGCAAGTGGAGGAGAGAACGCGAAGCCTGGAGCGCTCGATGCGGGAAACATCCGCTGCATTGGCAGAGGCCTCTGTCTATGAGGAGCGGAATCGCATTGCTCAAGAAATTCATGATATTGTTGGGCACACGCTTACGTCGACAATTCTGCAGATTGAAGCCGGAAAGAGGCTGCTCTATAAGGACATGCAGGGCGGTGTTCAGCGGCTGAATGAGGCACAGGATCTGGTTCGGCACAGCCTGAATGAAATACGGGGCTCCGTGCACATGTTGAAGGAGGACAAGTATGCAGACCTTGCCAACATGCTCCACGAGCTGATCCGGGACACGGAGCGAAATACGGGCGTCATCATTCATGCGGCTATCCACGATCTGCCCGAGTGGCTATCCACGGCTTACAAGAAGACGATCTATCATGCGCTGCAGGAGGGCTTGACTAACGGAATCCGTCATGGGGGAAGCAAGGAATTTCATTTTAGCCTGATGCCTGTGGGAGATAGGCTGGAGTTCAGGCTTCAGGATTATGGCATTGGAGCTCGCATGATTGTGATGGGTTTTGGACTGAAAGCGATGAGAGAACGTGTTGAACAACTGGGAGGCAGCTTGTCGGTCGATTCCAGACCTGGACAGGGTTGTATGCTGCGGATTGATTTGCCTTACCAAATGCAATGGATTGGGGAAAAGGAATGGAAAAAATCACGATTGTAGTTGCTGATGACCAGCTGTTAACACGGGAAGGCCTTCGGACGATTCTGGATCTGGAAGATGACATGGAGGTGGTCGGTGCAGCCAAGAACGGAGAAGAAGCTTGCGAAATGGTGGAGACACTCCGTCCCAGGCTCGTGCTGCTCGATATTCAAATGCCCGTCATGGACGGCATTCAAGCCCTGAAGCACATTAAGCAGAGCCATCCGGATATTTATATTCTCATTCTGACTACGTTTATTGAGACGGATTACATTGTAGAAGGAATGGCGCATGGAGCGAACGGTTATATGTTGAAGGATATGGATGCAGATAAAATGATTGCCTCGATCCGTGATACGGTCGCGGGCCAATTTATCCTTCCTGCTCCGGTTGCAGCCAAATTGGCGGCAAGGATGAGCAAAATGACGGAGGGCCATCCTGTGATGCGGAGAAACCGGCTGGATCGAATCCGATTGACCGAAAGGGAAGAGGGATTGGCAAGACTGATGGTCCAGGGGCTGAACAACCGGGAAATCGCAGATATGCTGCACATCGCCGAAGGTACTGCCCGTAATTATATTAGTAATCTCTACAGCAAATTGGAAGTGGTGGATCGGGCACAGGCGATCGTCCGGCTGCAAGCGATGCTGTAATAATCGAGTGGTGATGAATAATGGTAAATGGTAGCCCGATGGACTTTCAATTTGAGAGTGTGTCGGGTTTTTTTGGCGATAGTTTCTTTACTTCATCCTGGAAATGTTAGTAAGTTATCATTCAATATGAAAATTAATTTTATAATAAATTTAGATTGGTCTGAGCGCTTGTCATTATTTCTCGGGAAATAGCGATTGCTGGCGGAATGTCCGAAATATATAGTAGTTTCAGCAGCTTAAAAAGGAGAAACACACGCTTAGCGTATTGGAGCTAAAAGCCTGGTTTGCTAGTCTTTGTCATGGGTCTGATGAAATGCAAGCCGCAGGGAGCCTAGGCTCCCTGCGGCTTTGGTGATATTCATCCACTATGTACATTGCTATTGATCCACTTCAATCTCGCTCAACTGAAGGGCTCTTGTATGCTTTGTTGGATTCCAGTTGACGTTCTTCATGGTGATGAGTGACCAAAGAAATAGCGGTACGTAAGTCAGATTGAAGAAGTACAGGTACACATAGCTTCGGAAAATGCCGACTTTATTCTTCGAATCGAGGAACTGAGCGTATCCTACGTAAATGAATTGGAACAACAAGCATATCACCCATACTTGCCAAGGAATCAAATGATGAGCATCTAATAAGTCGGTAGCCATAGATATGAACACAAGCAGACTTGTGGTTGCACTTAATACAATTTTTCCAGGATTAATCAGGTACATCAAACCATCAAAGGCTTTAAAGTCCAGTCTGGTGACGAATCGCCACATTAATCTGTGAGCGTATTTGAAGCAGACATCCCAGTGCCCTCTTGCCCAACGGAGACGTTGAATGCAGGAGGATCTGAAACTCTCCGGCTTCTCATCGTACACGCGTGCAAAATGACACCACCTAGCGGGTACGCCTTCAAGCAAGCACTGCATCGTAAACTCAAGATCCTCCGTTAAGGAACGAGCAGTCCAGCCGATCGTTTGGAATAGGGTCGTATCTACGCAGAACCCCGTTCCGCCGATGGCATTTCCTAAGCCTAACCGGGACTTGGCAAGCTGCCAGGAGCGGTTCATGAAAATGTAGCTTACGGAGTAGCCTATGGTCACCCAGTTGTCATTCGGATTCTTGGAATCCAGGTAACATTGTATTAATTTATCCCCGTTCAACAAGTGGTTATTCATTTCCCTTAAATAGTTTAACGAAACGAGGTTGTCAGCATCAAAGAAAGCGATACCGTCAAACTCATGGATTAACCGATCTCCATACTGCTCAATCGCATATTTGATTCCATATGGTTTTCCCTTTTGCTCTCCTGGCAGGTATGTATGTTCAATAACGGTTGCACCGAGTTTTCTAGCGATTTCACTTGTTCTATCCTTGCATCCATCAGCAATAACACACACTTCATAGAGATCCCTCGGGTAATCCATGTTGTGAAGATTCTCTACCAGGTGTCCAATTACCGCTTCTTCGTTGTGCGCTGGAACCAAAAGAAGGAATCGTTTCTCAGGCTCATGTTCTTTCAGTCTCTTCGGTTTGCCAAAGCCAAAGAGACTGATAAGCATCCAATAGGCCCAGAAGAACAGCAGGAGGTACTGAATTAAGGTTAATCCAACACCAAATACATACTCAAAATTCATGACTTGCTCCACCTTTTTTTACTGGAATTTTCTGATACCCATCAAGTTGATATCGATAATGTCGTTTTCAGAACACTCTCAATTCGTAAACCTGGGGCAAGGGAATAAAAAAGGCAACCTCGTTCGCCCGCAAGAGGCTAAGAGATTGCCTTGTGGTCAACCTATTCAAACTTGATAAGACCCGTTGTATGGAGCAGCACCAGAAGTACAAGCACTGGCGCAATATAACGGAGCATGAACAGCCATACCCGGAACCAGCCAGCCTTCAGACCAGCGGCATCGGCAGCCCTCTTCCAGAAATAACCCGCGAAGATCGTCGTAATTAATCCCCCGACAGGAAGCAGGATATTAGCTGTGATGAAATCCAGCCAATCAAAGAAGCTTTTGCCGCCTATATTGGTTAGTCCTGGTAAGATGCCGAATGATAGCGCGGAGGGAAGACCAGCCAGCATAACCAACGCACCGATGATCATGACGGATTTGGTCCGTCCCCAACCCCAGCGGTCCATGACGTAAGAGGTAGGCACCTCCAGCAGGGATACAGAGGAGGTCAGTGCGGCAATAGCTAGAAGGACAAAGAATAACCCTCCGAAAAAAGCACCCAATGGCATGGCCGAGAAGGCAGCCGGCAGTGCAATAAAGACAAGCGAAGGTCCGGAATCCGGCTCGATACCGAAGGAAGCGGTAGTCGGGAAAATAATGAGACCCGCAATAAACGCATAGATCAGGTCACCTGCACCGATGGCAAGGGTTGCCGGACCTAGCGATTGCCGCTTATCCACGTAAGCTCCATACGTCAGCAGAATCCCCATACCCAGCGATAGCGAGAAGAAGGCATGTCCTAACGCGACCAGTGCCGCTTCCGGACTCAGCTTCGAGAAGTCAGGATTCAGGAAGAAGGATACGCCTTCCCCGGCTCCCGGCAAGGTCACCGCCCGAATCATCAACACAACCAGGAGAATGATAAGGCCAGGGATCAGCACCTTGTTGAATTTCTCAATGCCTCCGGAGATGCCTTTTGCCACGACCCATGCTGTGATTGCAATAGCAACCACCTGCCATACAATCGGCATGTAGCCCTCCGTAAATGAGCTGAACTGACCACCGAAGTCCGTATTGCTGTACAGGCTGCCGCTAAAGGACATCACTGCGTAATGAAGCGTCCAGCCAGCCACGATAACGTAGAAAGTCAGAATGAGAAACGGAGCAATAACCTGGAGCAGTCCCAGACGCCCGAAAGCTTTGGGACCGCCGGCTTTCACGAAGGAAGTGGCTGCACTTCCCCGGCCGGCTCGTCCGATGGCGAGCTCTGCCAGCAGAACAGGCAAACCAATGACGATGAGACAGATGATGAAGAGCAGGAAGAAAGCTGCCCCGCCATTTTCGCCTGTAATATAGGGGAACTTCCACATATTACCGAGACCGACAGAGCTCCCGATCGCGGCCAGAATAAAACCAGCTGAAGAAAAACGGTCGTTTTTCCCCGTTGCCGGGATGTTTTGCGTAGATTTCATAGACGGTCCCCCAGTAGTTTAGAGTTAAGTTCTTCTATTATATTGCAAGTTCACCAGAAAGGAATAAGTAATTTTTCCTAAGGGATAAAGGACCTGTTTGTTAGTATGCTGCGAAAACCAAGTTTTCACTACTAACATTAACCACGAATGGCAAATGAATAAACCCGAAATATAAAGTTTGAGCCAGGACAGCGCTGTCGATCAAGGAATCGGGCGACTATGAAGTGGGAGTGGGAAAGGGGGAGAGTATTGACAAATGCCTTAAAATATTATATCTTTATATTAAGATATAATACGAAATGAATTCAACGGAAAAGAGGCGATATTCATGATTCAAAGCTTAATCCGGATTAATCAATTGGCCCAAAAACAGCGGGAGGGCACACTCACGTCAGCGGAAAAAGACGAGCAACAGGTCCTGCGCCAAGAATATTTGCTTGAGATTCGCGGACAAGTACTCAGCACCTTCTCGGGATTAAGCATCGTGGATCCCGCCGGAAACGATGTAACGCCCGAGAAGCTTCGTGATAAGCAGAAGCAGTTAAAAGATAATTGAACTGCGGCAGCTGGTTTTTTGAAAGAAGGACTACTGGCTGTGAGTTATCAATCCGAAGTGTTATTGCGTACTTTTAGCCCCTTAAAGACTTTTATATCCTAAGATAACAGCTCCCGCAGGTTCACTGAACTTGCGGGAGTTTTTGGTGTGGCTCCGATATAATACATACAGCATGGGTGTAACCTTTTGAAAGCCCCGGACATCTAATCATTGAAATCATCCAACATAAATCTGGTTAACGAAGATGCTCTGAAGGGAGGTTATGCTTTGGAATTGGAGCAAGATTCAGAGATTAAACTCGCCAAGAATGGAAATCATGAGGCATTTATTAATCTGATTAAACCGTTAGAATTGCAAATGTACAGCATAGCGAAGGCCATTCTCCGACACGATGAGGATTGTGCAGATGCCATGCAGGAAGCCATATTGAAAGCTTATAAATCGCTCCCGAGTTTAAGGCAACCGTCCTTCTTCAAAACATGGCTGTTTCGCATCCTGATCAATGAATGCAACACTATCATCCGAAGAAGAAGCAGCATGATTCCCTTGTTAAACCTGGATGAAGCCCAATATGATGCACCAAACCCGGAGGTTAGGATCGATCTGCGCGAAGCCGTGTACAGACTGAAGGAGGTGTCTCGCACCATCATTATCCTGCATTATTTTCGGGATTTACCTTTACGACAGATTGCGGAAATGCTCGATTTGAACGAAGGTGCTGTTAAGACGCGTCTTCACCGGGCTCGGGTTACATTATCAGAATGGCTTACCAATCATAAAGAAGGGGAGGTTAACGTATGAACCATGACCTTAATCACGAACTTGAACAGGCGAAGGATGAAGCAGGGGAAGTTCAGCAGTTGCCGGATACGATCCGTATGCGTTTAGACCATACTTATCGGATTATAGAGAATAGTCCTCCTGTTCGAAAAAAGCGATATTGGACTGGTTTGTTGGTGGCTGTGGCGGCGTCGGGGTTACTGATTATCGGATCGGGTTTCATCTCCCCGGTCATGGCCGAAGCTATAAAAAACATACCGGTTTTAGGTAGCATTTTTCTGAATGACGGGGATGAAGGGTTAAAAACAGCTAGCCGACAGGGCATGATAACGGAAGTTCAACAGAGTGTTGCCCATGATGGGATTACGATAAGCATATCAGAATTGATGTATGACGGAAGTCGTATTTCAATGGTATTGACCCGGCAGACCATCGATGGCAAGAATGAATCGTTTGGTCAATTAGGCAGTAAGGCCAGTCAGCGCGGGGACGTGAATGGGGTCCAATTTTACGTGGATGGGGAGGAACTGGGGAATTACGGTTACAGCATTACAGGAGTAGGGGATGGCGCGCCGAATTCGGATATCGTGACCTTGTCGCCAGAGGGACTGCCCGACGAGTTCACATTAGAGGTCGTTATTCGAGGCATCAGCGTATCGGAGCCGTTTAGATTCAGCATTCCGGTGAAAAATAGCGCTGCGGATCGTGCGGTCCTTAAATCGGAGGAGCCTAAAATACATGACAATATCCATATGGAGATCAGGAGCTTTAAAATTACCCCTGCCACAATGCAAATGATAGTTAGCATCACGGGTAAGCCAGGCCAGGATCTTAAGGAGTTCATTGAATCTGTTCCTGATCAATATAAAGTGGAAGATTTCATAAATATTGATTATGAGGTGATGAACGAGAAGGGGGAAATAGCCAAATCCCTTGGTGCCATGGGCAGCGGCTCCGGCAGCCATCTTACATTCACGTTCATGTACGAACCGTTCCCAACCAAACCGAAATCCATCACGGTCAGACCTTATGTGTATAGTTCAGAGCATAAAAAAAAATATATACCTGAACTGGAATTCAACCTGCCTGTTGAAGAATAAACATGTCTAATACGGAGTTAAAATGCACGGGAAAAAGAGCGAGTCAGGAGGGGAATGCCCCACTAACTCGCTCTTCTTCATGATCAGCATACGCCTAATCATCCAAACCGCTCGGTTTTATACCATTTGGACTCTCTGCCCGTGATCTTGTCCCTCATCATGGAGACAAAGGCTTTGATGGATATAACCAGAAACAGCTGGGCGTAGGTGAAATACGATACGCAGGATAGAATGAAGTTGCGTGTGTTGCTCTGACCAATGTCCGTGGCGAGCGCCAGGTTGATCTGGAGGACGTAGATATAATACATTAACGCCCATGCAATGATCAGGTACATGTACACGTCCCCCTCAAACCGGAAGGGAGAGACCACAGCCGGATTAAACAGCGCGATGATCTGGTACACGATGTTTGCGACGAAGATGATATCCGAGATGATGATGGCAATCATGAACCAGAAGTAGCTGGCCGCGTAATACAGCACGTGCAGCTTGATCCGCCAGCTTGTCCGGTCAAACAGGTGATGAATATTATCGGTAACCACGCTGTAGTTTCCTTTGGCCCAGCGTTCGCGCTGCTTCATGTAGACCTTCAGATCCTCGGGCTCCTGCTGATAAGCCTCAGCTTGCGGAGCCAGCGCAATCAGCTGTCCTCGTGTCAGAATCTCGAACGATATAGCGGTATCCTCTGTAATCGCATGTTCGTCCCATCCGCCGATTTCCCGGATCAGCCCAGTCTTCACGATAAAGTTCGTGCCCGGAATGGTACCCAGCTTAAAAAGCTGCCATAGACCGGTATGGTGCACGCGCTGAATGGTAACCAGCTCCAGATTGATGCAGCGGGACAGAAAATTCTGTCCGCGATTTCGCGCTTTGTTGCGTCCGAAGACCGCACCATAGCGTTCAGGCTCCTCCATCGCCTTCTGCGTCAGGAACAGCAGCGCATTCTTCTCAGGCGCGGCATCCGCATCATAGACACAGATCCATTCGCCTGTGGCCTGCTTGAGCGCATCGTTCAAGGCCCCCGACTTGCCGCCGGTTCCGGTTCTCTCCAAGATGATAAAGTTGCGGTCCCGGTAGCGCTCATTGGCTTTTAATGCGCGTAAGCGCTCGGCCGTATGATCTTTGCAATTGTCGGCAATGACAATCAGCTGCATTTTGTGATGAGGGTAATTCATCTGCAGAATGTGCTCGACCGTTGCTTGGATGACCAGCTCCTCGTTATGCGCGGGCACCATAACCGTTACGGTTGGGAAATCCTCCAGATTGCTGGGGTTGACCAGCTTCTGACGGCTTTGTTTATGAATGAACAGAATCGCGCCGGCCATAATAATGATGGATTCCAGAACGGCAACCCATATACTGATGATCGAGATGACCAGCAAAAAGTCAGTCACTGAACCTCCCCCGATCGTACTTTCGTTTGATTTTTGACCGGAAGCTTAAGGTCGCCACCGTAAGAAGAAGGATGGAAATGAAGAAAACGATACTGACCCCGATGCATAGAGGGATAAACCAGCTGGTGTACGCCATCGGATCGTAGGCCTCCTTATAATCATGTTGTAAACGGGTTAAATATACTCCCCGATCAGGTCGGTTTCCGTATTTCGTTCTAATGCGGAGATAATGTCATCGATGTTTTCGTACCTGCTGAATTGTTCCTTCTGGAATACGAGGCCACCGGCGCGAACCACCAGCTTGAGCGACATTCCTTTTTTATCGCGGAAGGGCACGTTCATCATGGCGATTTTGATGCGTTCCATCAAGCTTTTGAGGTACTCTGGCTTGGTGAGGGGGCACAGGATGATAAAACGCCCTTCACCAATGGAGAATTTATAGTCCTCGTAGCGAATCTGCTTCTGAATGGTGCGGGATAACTCCATAATCAGTTTGGCAAAGCGGTGTGAGCCGACGGATTCCCTGGTTAAGGGGAGAAAATCGAGTTTGAACATCACGATGCAAAATCCGTATTGATCCGAATACCGATTGGCCAAATTGGCTTGTTTCATTAGTGTGTCCTCGAATGCATCTTTACTTCCCAGGGAAGTGTCAATATCGATATCCGGGTTGGTTTTTCTTAATTGCTCCAGACGTTTAATAAACCTCCGGCTTCGGACAAGGGCCAGCTTGATGAGAATCGCAACAGCGGTATTGGCGGGCAGGAGCAGAATCCAGGACAGCGTGAGTGCATTGACGGGTGCCAAGGTGGATAGCCATACAAAATAAGTGACAAGAAACACAAAGACCGTAACCGTCGAAACCCCTACCGGAAGAAAAAAACCGATCAACAGGGCGGCAAGGGTGCCAATGCTGAACATGAATTCCGTGAAAGTAAACGTTTGGTTTACGTAAATGTTCCAGTAAATCATCAGTTGCTGGACCATGGCAAGAGCAATCAGCAGGAAATATCCGAGTTCAACGCGGCGTAAGGGGGTGGAGTTTTTCATATCTAACCTACTTTCTAAGCTCATAAACCTGTACGCTGTGATGAGTCATCACATATGTTATTTAAAAATTACCCAAATGTCGATAGATTTATCGATGGTTGTCACAATGTACATATTGGATAATGGTCCCTCGCCTCCACTGACCTTGAAATTCTCTGACAAACTGGCCCCTTTCATGGATCAGGGAATACGCATAGAGTAGGGTTTAAGTTTTCGTATACTATATAGAAAAGGTGACGCTATATGCAAAAAGAGGGGACTGACTGCGATATTATCCGAAGATCATCTTGTGTTCACTCGATCGCGGCGGATTATTACAGATAAGGTTTGCATCCACATGTGAGCCAAACTACTCCGATGAAGAACGTCAAGATGTCACAGATCGCGGCGTTCATCTGTCATGTTGGTATTGGTGTTCATGCCATAATATACAGAGTGAGAAGGTGTGCCTTATGTTATTGGATCAGATCTATGCGCAGTACAAGCCGATGATGTTTGGCCTTGCTTACCGGATGCTGGGAAATGCAGCGGATGCGGAGGACATCGTGCAGGATGTTTTTTCACATTTTATGGGGCTGGACCGGGGAGACATTGTGAACGAGAAGGCCTATTTGGCAAAAATGACAACCAACCGCTGTATCAATCTGCTGAAATCCTCCAGACGGCAGCGCGAAACGTATACAGGTCCCTGGCTGCCGGAGCCGATGCCTGACTATGATATGCTGACACGTGCCGATCCTGCGGAACGCCGCGAGAATATTGGGTATGCGTACCTTGTGCTGCTACAGCGATTAACGCCGCTGGAGCGAGCCATTTATATCGCCAAGGAAACGCTGGGCCTCGAATATGAGGACATAGCGGAAATGCTGGGAAAGACGGAGGTAAGCTGCCGCAAGACCTTCAGCCGGGCGCGGCAGAAGATGGGGCCTGCCCGCGAGGATCCAGCCGGCGCTGGACCCCGGACAGAAATGCAGGAACGCTTCGTTGAAGCGTTCCTGCGAGCGTCCGATATGGGCCAATTTAAGCCGCTGCTTTCATTGCTGAAAGAAGAGGTTACCCTGCTCTCGGATGGAGGTGGCAAGACCAGGGCAGCCCTCAATCCGATATTGGGTGTGAAACGGGTATGTGCTTTTTTCGAAGGATTGTACGCCAAGGGCTCATTCCGGGAGGGGTTTGAACCCGTTTCCGTCAACGGAGAGCCCGGTTTGCTGCTGAGACGGAATGGCAGGGTTTCCATGGTGCTTACAGTCGATTGGGAGCCCGACCTATCCCGGATCCGCCAGATTTTTCTGGTGGTCAATCCCGACAAATTGCGGCTGTTTAATCAAAACAGCCCGGGAACAGGCCCGTAGCAACGCCGATCCGGTTCCAGGCATTAATCGTTGTGATCGCCATAATTAAATCGACGTATTGCTTCTCGTCAAAATGCTTCCGCACACGTTCGTACACCTCGGCGGGAACCCCTGCCTCAGACAGCTTGGTCACATATTCCGTCAATTCGATGACCGCACGCTCCGCTTCGGAGTAAATCGGAACCTCTCGCCACATCGGCAGCAGAAGCAGCCGATCCACGCTCTCACCCATGGCCAGCAGATCCTTGGAATGCATATCTGCACAGAAGGAGCAGCCGTTGATCTGGGATGCGCGGAGTTTAATGATCTCGTACAGTTTGTGATCCAGCCCGTTCTTTTGCACGGCTTGTTCAAGGGCTAGCAGCGTCTTGAAGGCATCGGGATTGGCCGTTCGGTAATTCATTCGCAGTTCCATGTTCAGTTCCCCTTTACGGTATAAAATTTGATGTTCAACCATATGACAGTTCACCGGGCAGGATTGTGACGTGGATTATAAGAAAAAAAAGAAACCCCTTTGGAGTCAAGAACGAGCCCCCGGGGCAAAGCACTTCTTCACAGAATCGCCTTTCGCTGCGGGGTACGGCTCAAGTCCATCTAAGCGGGTTTCTTTGTCTTGTTATTTTCTCATCGATAACGTGTGCTATATAGGTTATTGCCCAGCCTTAAGTGGAACGCGCAGCGCGTCGTTTCGATTGTGGGTTGTGTAGTTCGAAATGTAAATATCGAGCTCAGTCTGATCGAAATTCTCATACACGTCCATATGTTTATTGCTCTCATTGCCAAGCATCCCGATCATGGCCGGCATCCCATAGCTCCGGTCTTTACCATCCAAATAATAGGTTTGATTGATACCGCCAAACGCCGGATCGGAGCTCAAGGATTCCACATAGAGATGATTCTCCTTCATGTAGTAGGTCCATGTGATCGGATACCCCGCGATAGTGGTGGTCAAGCTTTGATGTTCCGCTGAGATGCCGGTCAGTTTGATCGGATTCTTGTCGCCGGCAAATTCGTCGACACGGTGCTTGGCGATCAAGGACACAGGTTGTTTAGTAAGAGAGGCTGCATCCAGTCCGGTCATTTCAAACCGCAGCTCCGTTTGGTTGGATGAACCGGACTTATACCATATACCTCCGTTGAGCAGTGTCCCGCCAACATCCAGCTGATAATCCATATAAGGAACGCGGGTGTACTTCTCTTTGTGGGTCAAGATCAATCGCACTTGCGTTGGCGTGACAATCATTTCATGAATCTTCGTTCCGCCAGGCACCTGATCCAGCGGGATATTCAGAGTCTCCTTAAATGATCCGTTTTCTAATTGTTTTTTGGACAGGGCCAAATTCAAGCTCCATGTGCCTTCAGCGGTTCCTAGCGTGCGGTCGTAAGCCAGCTGGAACTGGACACCCTGAGCGCGTATGGAGTTCGACTTGAATATTTGTTGACTCAAGTATTCTCCAGAAGCACCAGGTGTCCCGAAGACAGGGGTCTCGGCTTCCTTAATAGGCTCGTTCTTGTCATTAAGGGCTTGAATCCGCACCCAGCTTCGGTGCCTCATCTCAGGATCCGTGAACGTAATGGCTGATTTCAGGAGCATATTTCCACCGGATTGATCGAAAGACTGCAGGGTCATACTGCCAATACCGTCCTTCTGAACCTGGAACTCCTGCGTATTGGGGTTGTTCGGGTCGAAGCTGATGGAATGCATCCCGTCACCCGTAAAGCGGATATTATCCAGTGAAAATTCAACGTCAGCCGTCTTCCCATCCGCAACCCAATCGGTCTCAAAATAACCCTGGAATACACCAAGCTCCTCATTCCACTGGTGGGAATAATTACCTTCAATGGGGTTGCCCATGTGATCCTTCATCCCGATATGATCAAACCCTGCTTGCACTCCCATCCGTGATGATCCGGGATCCAGACTGTAGAGCAGGAAAGTCCGGTTGTCATCGATAAACGCCGTGTGCACGGTTAAGGTTACGCCATCCTTCGTAACGGATTGCTCAATCGTCTGACCAAGGCCCTGCTCCAGGGCGTTTGTGATACCTGCTCGATAGGAGAGCAGGCTGGACCAATCGTAGGACAGGGCTGCATATACCGGCGTAGCCATCAATGCAACGGATATCCCTGCCACGATGGCGATTTGCTTTCGCTTTCGAGGGCGAAGTGCAGCCGTATCACGGGCTGCGACCCGCAGCTCATCCTGTTGAATACTGCTCCACATCCGGTCAAAATCCGGGTAGGGCGTGGTCTTCTCTGCTTTCATTTGTTCTTTCAGATTGTTCTCAATGCGTTCCATATTGTTTCTCTCCCTTCAACCAAATGCTGTGATTTTGTTCGAGTTTTTTACGCATGATTTTCAGTGCTTTGTGAAGCCTTGATTTAACTGTTCCTACAGGAATCTTCAGGGTTTCGGCGATTTCCGTCATCGACAGCTCGCCGATGTAGCGGAGCGTAATGACGGCCATCAGCTTGTCCGGAAGCTGATTCAGCAGTTTCTCCCATTCGGCTGTTGCCGCTTTTTCCAATACGATGGTGTCTACGGATTTAACCGATGCGGTGGTCTGCTCGTGAAGCCATTGAACCTGGCTTTGTTTTTCCCGCTGTGTCTGATTCCTTCTAAGTAAATTCAGGCAGTGGTTCATCGTGATACGCATGATCCAGGCGCGTGTATGCTCAACGTTTCTCCATTCCTGACGAAATACGGTGACAAACACGTCGTGGCAGAGATCTTCCGCATCCTGTGCGTTCCGCAGCATGTAGTAGCAGGTGCGGTACACGTCCTTGTTATAAGCATCGAATAACTCGCGTTCCGTCAATCCAAGGCACTCCTTTCTTCGCGTTATGTTATATAAACAAATGACCGTTGCAAAGGGTTCATATTTTTTGAATTGCTTCTATGGATACAGAATTATTTCATTCTAACAAAAAAGAACACCTGCCCCCTTATAAAAAAGAGGATCAGATGTTCTTTAGATATCAGCCGATAACTATGTCATGTTAGCAGGACTGGTTATATGCATGCTGGGTGAATTACCGCTACCATTTTTTACAGTCTATGTTATACGGAACCAACTGATCTGTACCTCGCCGGTGAAGGCAAGAAATACGTTGTGCCTTCCCGCTAATCCTGTCAGAGGAGCCTTGACGGTTGTCCAGGCTTGGCGTCCTCCGGTAGGAGGGACCCTGCAGCTCCCGGCCTCGGGACCGTCGGGGCTGCCTGTTCTTACGATGACTTCGCCGCCCTTGATGTGTCCGCTCACCCTGGCCTCAAATGCGGTGAAGGCTTCATCGAAGCTCACGTCATGGAAAGCGATCCATCCCGAATCACCAGCCATACGTATGCTTTCGCCGCCTTCACGGCATTCGTCTATGAAGACATTTTGATAGTCATCATAATTCACGGCTCGAACGGGCTCCAGCAGGGAACGTGGTGGAATGGTTTCACCTGCGATTTGAAGAACGGCCGTCTCAGCTACTTGACCGGAGGACGGTCCGACCATGAGGGTGTAGCTGCCGCTCTCCACACAGTAGCGATCACGGGTGACATCCCAGAAGGCCAGGTCCCCCCGCTTTAAGCTCAAAGCTTACCGTTTCCGAAGCGTTTGGCTGGAGGTGAATGCGGGGGAAGCCTTTCAGGGTTTTGAGAGGTCGGATGACACGAGAGGAATCAGCCTTTACGTACAGCTGAACGACCTCATCGCCGGGCAGATGACCTTCATTCTTCACAACCAGCGTGACGGTCACTTGGCCATCGGCCCGGATGTTCGATTGGCTTAACGCCAGGCCGCTATAGCTGAAGTGGGAGTAGCTGAGACCGTGACCGAACGGGTACAACACATTCCCCTCGAAATATTGATAGGTCCGTTTTCCTTTGATGATGTCGTAATCCATTATATCCGGAAGCTGCTCGCTGGATTGGTACCACGTCATATTCAAGCGTCCACCCGGATTGTAATCCCCGTACAGCACGTCGGCGACCGCATACCCCAGCTCCTGACCGGCATGGGACGTAAAGACGATGGACGGCACATGCTCCTGCTCCCAGTTCACGGCAAACGGGTACCCGCCGACGATGACGACTACCGTATTCGGATTGGCTGCATGCACCGCCCGAATTAAAGCTTGCTGATTTACTTCCCAGGACTTCATGATGGCAGTACCGCCAGGCTGAGTTTCGAAGCGGAATGCTTCTGTCAGACGACCTTCTTGAACGATAAAACGATTAAACTCAAAATGGTTAACATCTGTCTTTGCATCTATAATTGCATTCATCTCTTGCAGAGCTGTTGCCACTGCTGCTGTTACCGCTGAAGCGTAAGCTGTTTCACAAGCAATTTTCATAAACCATCACTCAATGCCCAAAACAATCTCCTTGTTCACTTTGTTAAGGATTGATTAAAGAGCCTGTAAAAGTTATTCCGCCTACTGCCGTACCGGTTCCCACTAACATTACAGCAATTAATGAATACGTGACATTTCCAGTCCCTGGTGTTGTATCTACGTGGTTAACGTTTGTTGTTGCAAACGCACTATTGGCTGCAGCATGGGCATTCGTACTGAAGATAACAGTTGCTCCACGAAGAATCTGTAACTGAATAGAAGAGGTTCCTGCAGTCGCCTCCCAACCAACTATTCCTGTTAACCATACCCTGCTCCCTGCAGGAATGGACGTAACGGTAATTGTTTTAAGCGTTGTCGGTGCTGCAGTTAGCAAAATTGCAGAGCTCCCAGAGGTGTTAGGAGTATTCACGGATACTTGAAATTGCTGGAATACTCCTGTAGCTCCCGTTGCACCTGTGGCTCCGGTTACGCCAGTCGCCCCGGTAACGCCCGTGGCGCCGGTTGTGCCCGTAGCTCCGGTAACGCCAGTCGCTCCCGTTGCACCAGTGACCCCGGTAACGCCCGTGGCTCCGGTAACGCCCGTGGCCCCGGTAACGCCCGTGGCCCCGGTAACGCCCGTGGCCCCGGTAACGCCAGTCGCTCCAGTAGCACCTGTGGCTCCCGATATGCCCGTAGCTCCCGTTACGCCCGTGGCTCCAGTAGCACCTGTGGCTCCGGCTACGCCCGTGGCTCCGGTTATGCCCGTGGCTCCGGTTATGCCCGTGGCTCCGGTTATGCCCGTGGCTCCGGTTACGCCAGTGGCCCCGATTGTGCCCGTAGCCCCCGTTACGCCTGTAGCTCCCGTTGCACCAGTGACCCCGGTAACGCCCGTGGCTCCCGTAACGCCCGTGGCTCCGGTAACGCCAGTCGCTCCCGTTGCACCAGTGGCTCCCGATATGCCCGTAGCTCCCGTAACGCCCGTGGCTCCAGTAGCACCTGTGGCTCCCGTTACGCCTGTAGCTCCCGTTGCACCAGTGGCCCCGATTGTGCCCGTAGCTCCCGTTGCACCAGTGACCCCGGTAACTCCGGTAACGCCCGTGGCCCCGGTAACGCCAGTCGCTCCAGTTGCACCTGTAGCTCCCGATATGCCCGTAGCTCCAGTTACGCCAGTCACTCCAGTTGCACCTGTGACTCCGGTAACGCCCGTGGCTCCCGTTACGCCCGTAGCTCCCGTTACGCCCGTGACTCCGGTAACGCCAGTGGCTCCGGTAACGCCCGTGGCTCCGGTAACGCCCGTGGCTCCCGTAACGCCCGTGGCTCCGGTAACGCCCGTGGCTCCGGTAACGCCCGTGGCTCCGGATGTGCCCGTAGCTCCCGTTACGCCAGTGGCTCCAGTAGCACCTGTGGCCCCGGCTACGCCAGTCGCTCCAGTTGCACCTGTGGCTCCCGATATGCCCGTAGCTCCAGTTACGCCAGTCACTCCAGTTGCACCTGTGACTCCGGTAACGCCCGTGGCTCCCGTAACGCCCGTAGCTCCCGTAACGCCAGTAGCCCCGGTAACGCCCGTGACTCCGGTAACGCCCGTGGCTCCCGTTACGCCCGTAGCTCCCGTTACGCCCGTGGCGCCGGTTGCACCTGTGACTCCGGTAACGCCAGTCGCTCCCGTTGCACCAGTGGCTCCGGTAACGCCCGTGGCCCCGATTGTGCCCGTAGCCCCGGTTGCGCCCGTGGCGCCGGTTATGCCCGTGGCTCCGGTTGTACCCGTGGCGCCGGTTGTGCCCGTAGCTCCGGTAACGCCCGTGGCTCCGGTTATGCCCGTGGCCCCGGTTACGCCAGTCACTCCAGTTGCACCTGTGACTCCGGTAACGCCCGTGGCTCCCGTTACGCCCGTAGCTCCCGTTACGCCCGTGACTCCGGTAACGCCCGTGGCTCCGGTAACGCCCGTGGCTCCGGTAACGCCCGTGGCTCCGGTAACGCCCGTGGCTCCCGTAACGCCCGTGGCTCCCGTAACGCCCGTGGCTCCCGTAACGCCCGTGGCTCCGGTAACGCCCGTGGCTCCGGATGTGCCCGTAGCTCCCGTTACGCCTGTGGCTCCAGTAGCACCTGTGGCCCCGGCTACGCCAGTCGCTCCAGTTGCACCTGTGGCTCCCGATATGCCCGTAGCTCCAGTTACGCCAGTCACTCCAGTTGCACCTGTGACTCCGGTAACGCCCGTGGCTCCCGTTACGCCCGTAGCTCCCGTTACGCCCGTGACTCCGGTAACGCCCGTGGCTCCGGTAACGCCCGTGGCTCCGGTAACGCCCGTGGCTCCGGTAACGCCCGTGGCTCCCGTAACGCCCGTGGCTCCCGTAACGCCCGTGGCTCCGGTAACGCCCGTGGCTCCGGATGTGCCCGTAGCTCCCGTTACGCCTGTGGCTCCAGTAGCACCTGTGGCCCCGGCTACGCCAGTCGCTCCAGTTGCACCTGTGGCTCCCGATATGCCCGTAGCTCCAGTTACGCCAGTCACTCCAGTTGCACCTGTGACTCCGGTAACGCCCGTGGCTCCGGTAACGCCCGTGGCCCCGGTAACGCCAGTCGCTCCAGTTGCACCTGTGGCTCCCGATATGCCCGTAGCTCCAGTTACGCCAGTCACTCCAGTTGCACCTGTGACTCCGGTAACGCCCGTGGCTCCCGTTGCGCCCGTGGCGCCGGTTATGCCCGTGACTCCAGTTGCACCAGTGGCTCCGGTAACGCCCGTGGCTCCCGTTACGCCCGTGCCTCCCGTTGCACCAGTAGCCCCGGTAACGCCCGTGGCTCCGGTAACGCCCGTGGCCCCGGTTACGCCAGTCGCTCCCGTTACGCCCGTGACTCCAGTTGCACCCGTGGCTCCGGTTACGCCCGTGGCTCCGGTTATGCCCGTGGCTCCGGTTATGCCCGTGGCTCCGGTTATGCCCGTGGCGCCGGTTGTGCCCGTAGCTCCGGTAACGCCCGTGGCTCCGGTAACGCCAGTAGCCCCGGTAACGCCCGTGGCCCCGGTAACGCCAGTCGCTCCAGTTGCACCTGTAGCTCCCGATATGCCCGTAGCTCCAGTTACGCCAGTCACTCCAGTTGCACCTGTGACTCCGGTAACGCCCGTGGCTCCCGTAACGCCCGTAGCTCCCGTTACGCCCGTGACTCCGGTAACGCCGGTGGCTCCGGTAACGCCCGTGGCTCCGGTAACGCCCGTGGCTCCCGTAACGCCCGTGGCTCCCGTAACGCCCGTGGCTCCGGTAACGCCCGTGGCTCCGGATGTGCCCGTAGCTCCCGTTACGCCAGTGGCTCCAGTAGCACCTGTGGCCCCGGCTACGCCAGTCGCTCCAGTTGCACCTGTGGCTCCCGATATGCCCGTAGCTCCAGTTACGCCAGTCACTCCAGTTGCACCTGTGACTCCGGTAACGCCCGTGGCTCCCGTAACGCCCGTAGCTCCCGTAACGCCAGTAGCCCCGGTAACGCCCGTGACTCCGGTAACGCCCGTGGCTCCCGTTACGCCCGTAGCTCCCGTTACGCCCGTGGCGCCGGTTGCACCTGTGACTCCGGTAACGCCAGTCGCTCCCGTTGCACCAGTGGCTCCGGTAACGCCCGTGGCCCCGATTGTGCCCGTAGCCCCGGTTGCGCCCGTGGCGCCGGTTATGCCCGTGGCTCCGGTTGTACCCGTGGCGCCGGTTGTGCCCGTAGCTCCGGTAACGCCCGTGGCTCCGGTTATGCCCGTGGCCCCGGTTACGCCAGTCACTCCAGTTGCACCTGTGACTCCGGTAACGCCCGTGGCTCCCGTTACGCCCGTAGCTCCCGTTACGCCCGTGACTCCGGTAACGCCCGTGGCTCCGGTAACGCCCGTGGCTCCGGTAACGCCCGTGGCTCCGGTAACGCCCGTGGCTCCCGTAACGCCCGTGGCTCCCGTAACGCCCGTGGCTCCCGTAACGCCCGTGGCTCCGGTAACGCCCGTGGCTCCGGATGTGCCCGTAGCTCCCGTTACGCCTGTGGCTCCAGTAGCACCTGTGGCCCCGGCTACGCCAGTCGCTCCAGTTGCACCTGTGGCTCCCGATATGCCCGTAGCTCCAGTTACGCCAGTCACTCCAGTTGCACCTGTGACTCCGGTAACGCCCGTGGCTCCCGTTACGCCCGTAGCTCCCGTTACGCCCGTGACTCCGGTAACGCCCGTGGCTCCGGTAACGCCCGTGGCTCCGGTAACGCCCGTGGCTCCGGTAACGCCCGTGGCTCCCGTAACGCCCGTGGCTCCCGTAACGCCCGTGGCTCCGGTAACGCCCGTGGCTCCGGATGTGCCCGTAGCTCCCGTTACGCCTGTGGCTCCAGTAGCACCTGTGGCCCCGGCTACGCCAGTCGCTCCAGTTGCACCTGTGGCTCCCGATATGCCCGTAGCTCCAGTTACGCCAGTCACTCCAGTTGCACCTGTGACTCCGGTAACGCCCGTGGCTCCGGTAACGCCCGTGGCCCCGGTAACGCCAGTCGCTCCAGTTGCACCTGTGGCTCCCGATATGCCCGTAGCTCCAGTTACGCCAGTCACTCCAGTTGCACCTGTGACTCCGGTAACGCCCGTGGCTCCCGTTGCGCCCGTGGCGCCGGTTATGCCCGTGACTCCAGTTGCACCAGTGGCTCCGGTAACGCCCGTGGCTCCCGTTACGCCCGTGCCTCCCGTTGCACCAGTAGCCCCGGTAACGCCCGTGGCTCCGGTAACGCCCGTGGCCCCGGTTACGCCAGTCGCTCCCGTTACGCCCGTGACTCCAGTTGCACCCGTGGCTCCGGTTACGCCCGTGGCTCCGGTTATGCCCGTGGCTCCGGTTATGCCCGTGGCTCCGGTTATGCCCGTGGCGCCGGTTGTGCCCGTAGCTCCGGTAACGCCCGTGGCTCCGGTAACGCCAGTAGCCCCGGTAACGCCCGTGGCCCCGGTAACGCCAGTCGCTCCAGTTGCACCTGTAGCTCCCGATATGCCCGTAGCTCCAGTTACGCCAGTCACTCCAGTTGCACCTGTGACTCCGGTAACGCCCGTGGCTCCCGTTACGCCCGTAGCTCCCGTTACGCCCGTGACTCCGGTAACGCCGGTGGCTCCGGTAACGCCCGTGGCTCCGGTAACGCCCGTGGCTCCCGTAACGCCCGTGGCTCCCGTAACGCCCGTGGCTCCGGTAACGCCCGTGGCTCCGGATGTGCCCGTAGCTCCCGTTACGCCTGTGGCTCCAGTAGCACCTGTGGCCCCGGCTACGCCAGTCGCTCCAGTTGCACCTGTGACTCCGGTAACGCCCGTGGCTCCCGTAACGCCCGTAGCTCCCGTTACGCCAGTAGCCCCGGTAACGCCCGTGGCCCCGGTAACGCCCGTGGCTCCGGTAACGCCCGTGGCCCCGGTAACGCCAGTCGCTCCAGTTGCACCTGTGGCTCCGGTTGAGCCCGTAGCTCCCGTTACGCCCGTGGCCCCAATTGTGCCCGCAGCTCCCGTTGCACCTGTAGGCCCGGTTATACCCGTGGCTCCGGTAACGCCCGCGGCTCCGGTAACGCCAGTCGCGCCGGTTGCCCCGGTTATGCCCGTATCTCCTCTTGCTGCGAGTAGCATATAATCTGGAGACATTCCGGGTAAACCTTCGGGATCGGCAACATTCGTCAAATAAGTACTTCCATTAAACGTAATCACCTGGTCCGCTGGATAACTATTACTTAATGCAGGATCAAATGGAATTACTCCATTGAGTCCGACACCTGCTTCTGCAATCAAGGAATAATCTGGCGATTCTGATGGTATCCCTATAGGTGAAGAAACGTTTGCAATATAGGTGCTTCCGTTATAAGTGACCACTTGTCCTTGGGAATACAGTCCACTTGTAGCAGGATCAAAGAGAACAATCCCGCTGAGTCCAATGCCTGTCGCACCTGTCGCACCTCTAGTACCTTGTGCCCCAGTTGAACCTATTCCCTCCTGCTGACCGCTTATACCTGTAGGTCCCGTTGCTCCGATGGCTCCAGGAAAACCGATTGGTCCTCTAATGTATTTTTTATTGCGAACAAGATTGCATTGTTTTCTTTTATTTGAAAACCTCCTTTTTCTTATTGCTTTATCCCTATTTCTTTTAAAAACTGCATGCCTTCGGTTTTGATACAACGCACGCTTCAAATTCCGAATCAACCTACGATTAAGTTTGATTTTTTTCTGAATCAGCCTGATATTCGGCCATGTGCGCCGGATTGCTTTGATTTTTTTCAGACTTTTCTCACCTCCACGCTTTTAACATCTTACTTGTAATATGTATGAGGTGACTCATCGACATTTGATAAATTCTATATTTGTACAACCTCATATTGAATAAAAAAGGGAGTGCAATTTTCTCCAGTGACGAATACGACGCTTGGCATCCTAGAGCAACAAATTCAGAACTTCCCCACACGTATTATTGAGGCAGTTCCTCTTTCTTAACACGGACTTATTTTAAATGAACCTGCAAAGGATCACATTGCCGAATTGAAAATAGATGGTATTAGGGGAATCTTAGATATAGAGGAGCAAGTTATTATATACACGGCATCAAAATGATGTGAGTTATCCGATACCAGCAAATTACTCAAGCAGCTGCCAGAGCAACTGGTAAAGGAACGACTCTGGACAGAGAATTTGTGGCGTGTGATATAACTACCGGTAAACCAGACTTTGATGCAACGATGGCCAGATTTTTATCAAATCCTAAAAATGGATCGAACACCAGGACTAATCTATGTCGCTTTTAATATTCTGCAGCATAAGGGTAAGGGCAAGAACTGTTATCTCCTTTCCCTGCAGCTTAAATGCGTTCCTACCCCGTTTCTGCTGCAGTAGGAAACGTTAAGAATACGGGGTCGGAACTAATAGATGAAATTCCTCTAAACTCGAAATAAGACCTACTGTCACGTGAATGCGTGGGTGGGTCTTATTTTATGTAAGACTGTTTTAGCAAATGACGGTCATCTTCCTGGTATGTCAAATCGGTTGATCTATATGTTAAAAAATTGAATTTTGAAAACCCGCTGATGATCAATTCCAACGGGTTATTTTTAATAAAATACTGATGGAAGAAATCTAATGTGTTTTTTGTATTTTGTAAATATGTAAACCTTCCTAGTGCAAAAACTAAAAAGACCACCAGATTGTATCTGGCGCTCATAGGCAGGCCATTGATGACGGCTTTTATCTTTCATAACCATACGAATGATTAGAAGTCTTATACTTCCAAAATAATCTGGTGATTGAGCCGGGAAATAAGCACATCTGATGAATTCTTGCTATGCAGTTCAGGTTGATCCTATTCACCCTCTCTTCCAGCGGAAGGTCCGGATTTTGAAATGGATACGTCATGGGGCAAAACCTCATTTCTATGCATAATTGAATTGGAAACGCTATCAGAAATACACAGGGCAGGTTCTGATCTGCTAGCTGCTGTTGTGGACCCATTCTATCATAGCGTGCGAGGGAAGAGTCAGAATACATCACTAATTAGCGTTGTTTTCATGTGGAAATTTCATTCCGCTATCATGACAATGACAACAAACCGGCAGCTTCACGAGGAAGCGCCGGTTTGTTGGTGGTATCGCTGCCAATCTGGCATTCAGGCTATTCTGTTACATTCGGCATATTTCCTTGGGGCATTCCTCGCAGTGGCAAATATTTCGCAAATACTCGGGATCATTCAGAACAATGCGTCCCCGTTCGGTTGAAATTACGCCCAGTTCCTTGAGCTCGTTCAATATGCGATTGACGCTTTCACGGGTTGAACCGATCATCTCCGCCATTTCCAGATTCGTTATCCGCTTGCTGATTATGGCTCTGCTGTCCTTGCCTGCTCCATTCGTGCCGTACATATTGTACAGACGGAGCAGCAGAGAGCATAATGCGCCGGATTTACCATGCAGCAGCAGATCACGCAATTTGCTCTGTGTCGTGCGGTGCATAAGCGCCATCCAGCCCATGAATTCCAGGGCAAAGTCGCCGTTGGTGCGGATGATTTTATCCAGCTCCGTCTGCGGTACTACCCCAACCTCGCTATCCTCCAGCGCCTTGGCTTCGAATTGATGGACGGCTCGCCCGAACGGGTCGGGTTCACCGAACAGATCGCCGGGGATATGAAGGGACAATGTCGCTGACAGTCCTCCTTCAAGCAGCTTGGACACTTTCAAGCTTCCCCGATGAACAAAATACAGCTGGTCAGCAGGATCGTTCTCCTGATATAAATAATCGCCGGCCAACAATCGGACAGGCTCCGCAATCTCTCGGATTAAAGCGAGATGCGGCGGTGAGTAGACGAGGGAAGTGCCCGCGGGAAACAACCCTCCATCCCTTGAATCGGACCTGGTGCCCCTATTCTGTTTCATACGATCTTCTCCTTCCGTAAGCTTATTCGGCAAGCTGATAATCGTCGTTGGTCCGATTGAATGTTTCGGTAAGGCCTGAGGTGAGATAGATTTGATGGTCCTTGGTGACAAAAATAGCCTCAGCATCGTCCCGGCTCTCAATGAACCGCCGTCCTTCCGCAAGACCGAGCGAGAAGACGGAAGTTGACATGGCGTCCGCGTCCATGGACGTCTCGGTCACAATCGTTACACTGAGCAGGTCATTATCAACCGGATAGCCGGTGAAGGGGCTCAGAATATGGTGATACACGTTTCCCTCAGATTCGAAGAACCGTTCATATACACCGGAGGTGACAATGGTTTTATTCACGACCTCAAGGGTGCCCAGGTGCTGTCCGCGTTGTTCCCCGGGGTCCTGAATACCGATATTCCAGGGGGAACCGTTCGGTTTTGCACCCATCGCGAGGACATTGCCCCCTAGATCGATAATGGCGGATTTGAAATCCTGCTGCTGCAAATAATCCGCGATCACATCGGCGGCATAGCCCTTGGCGATTGCGCCGAGATCAAGCGACATGCCTTTTTTCTTCAGCATGATGGCGTGTGAGGACGGTTCCAAGGTCACATTCTTGTAGTCAATTTTCTGCATTGCCGCAGTCAATTTACGATCCTCTGGCACGGCCGCATGCTCGCTGCCTATTCCCCATAGATCGACGATCGGTCCGATGGTCGGGTCGAAATGCCCGCCAGAAGCTGCTGCGTAATCAACGGCTGTCTGAACAACCTTGAAGGTTTCCTCTGAGACGCTTACAGCAGAAGCCCCTGCTGCCTGATTGACCTGATCAATCTCGCTGCCTGCAAGCAGACGGTTCATTCGTTGGTCGATTTGCTCCAGCAGTCCGCGCACCTCATCGAAATGCTGGGATGTCATCCGTTCGTCATAAACACGCAGGCTTACAATCGTGTCGAATATAAAATAACGTTCGGTTGCTGGTGCAGTGCTTACGGCTGCTTCCTTCCGATCCGTTGTGGACACACATCCTATTAAACCTATTAACAGGATGGCGGACATGACCAGTTTACTGCCGAAGGAAAAAAACGTGCGGTACATGGCAGGGCCTCCTCCTCTTCGATTCTGATGATTCCAGCGTATCAGACCCTTATCGTGCTGAATGTGAGAAAAATCATTTCTGGCACTTGGTGTTGGCCTGATAATGAAGATAAGCAAAGCGGAGTGGAGAGATGCTGATGAAACGCGGAGATATTGGAATAGCGCTCGTACTGATAGCCGTTGTCGCCTGGTTTGGATTGTCCAGGTTTATGGGAGAAGACGGAACGGCGAAAGGAACCTATGCCATGATCGAGGTGAACGGCAAGCATTATGATACGGTGGTACTTACGGAGGAACCGCAGGATATAGAAATCCGTACAGAGCGGGGGCATAACCTTCTGAGAATATCGCACGAGGGAATCGAGATGGTTGAGTCGGATTGTCCGGACCAGCTCTGCGTTGGCTTCGGTCACGTCCATGATGTCCATGACACCATTGTCTGCTTGCCCAATCGCGTGTTTGTGGAAGTAACCGGAGATCAAGCTGAAGGAAGTGAGCCCGATGCCGTTGTCTCCTGATCCCTATGCGCTGCGCAAACTGATCGTGATCGCCATTTGTGCTTCATTATCGGTGGTGCTTGGCATCGTGGAAGCATTGATTCCGTTCGCGGTTACGATACCCGGTGCCAAGCTGGGACTTGGCAATATTCTCGTACTGACTTGTCTGGTCTGCCTTGGGGGGAAGGATGCCCTGTGGCTCATTGTTCTAAAAACCTTGTTGACCGCCTTTATACTGGGAAGTTTCTCGACATTTATGTTCAGCATGTTTGGGGCTCTGGGCAGTTTCCTGGTGATGTATGTCATGCTCCGGCTCGGCGGAAGCAATTTCAGTCTGACCGGCGTGAGCATCGCGGGAGGTGTAGCTCATAATATCGGCCAATTGACGGCAGCCTCGCTCGTACTGGGTACAACGAAAATATACTTTTACCTGCCGTTCCTGCTCGGGGCAGGGGTGGTAACGGGGATTTTTGTCGGATGGGCTGCTAAACATCTGATTGAATCCCTGAGACGGATTGATCCGTTTGGCATGTTTCATGCGGAAAGCTAAGGAGGGGGCGAAGGGCATGGGCACAATCGATAAATCAAAGCATGCCGTCCTGTTGGAGCATGTGTACTACGGACAAGGCTGCACGAATGTGCTCAAGGACGTCTCGCTGGCTATTCCACATGGGCAGTGGGTTTGTATCGCCGGAAGGAACGGGGCCGGGAAGTCCACGCTCATCCGGCTGTTAAACGGCCTGCTTCTCATGAGCCGCGGGCGCATTCTCATCGATGGTCTGGAGCAAAGCGGCCGTATGCTGGGCGACATTCGGCGCCATATCGGCATGGTATTCGCCAATCCCGACGATCAATTTGTCGGCCTGACCGTGGAGGACGATATCGCGTTCGGCCTGGAAAATCTGTGTCTGAGCCGGGAAGAGATGCAGCATCGAATTCAGACCTATGCGGAACGGCTGGATATCGTCCATCTGTTAAAACGCCATCCGGCAACCCTGTCCGGCGGACAGAAGCAGCGGTCCGCCATTGCTGCTGTACTGGCCATGGAGCCTTCCATACTGGTCCTGGACGAGGCGGCTTCCATGCTGGATGAGAAGTCCAAGAACGAGTTGCTGGATTCCATGAGAGCGATGCATGCAGATGGCCGGTATACCCTGATCTCCATCACCCATGATGTGGAGGAGATGGCTGAAGCCGACCGGTTGATCGTATTGGATGGCGGAATGGTCACAGCAGACGGCAGTCCGAGGGAGCTGCTTCTGCGAGAGGACCTGCTCCAGCGGTGCAGGCTGAAGGCTCCATTTGCTCTTCAGCTGTGCAGGGAGCTGAAAGAGCGTGGGATCGATATCGGTGAGCTTGTCAGGGAGAAGGAGGTGCAGGAGGCGTTATGGTTATATCATTCGAAGAGGTATCTTACCGCTACCGGGACCGGGGGATGACCCCGATTCTTGGACTGGACGGGCTGAATCTGGAGCTGGAAGAAGGACGAATGATTGCTGTCCTCGGCGCACCGGGTTCGGGAAAATCCACGATGCTTCAGCATATGAACGGATTGATGCGGGCAGATGAGGGGCTGGTTCGCATTCTGGATTTCAACCTTGAATCAGGCGACAGCAGGAAGATCCCTCCCAAGCTTCGGCAAAGAGTGGGGCTGGTGTTTCAATATCCGGAGCAGCAGCTGTTTGAGGATACGGTGGAGAAGGATTTGCTGTTCGGGCCGCTTAATTTCGGATGGAGTGAAGCGGAAGCCGCCGAAGCGGTCCGCCGGGCAGCCTTCTTCGTCGGGCTGGATGAGGCACTGCTGGCACAGAGTCCCTTCAAGTTAAGCTCCGGGCAGATGCGGAAGGCGGCCGTGGCGGCTGTATTGGCGGCTGATCCTGATATCCTGGCCCTGGATGAGCCTACGGCATCCCTTGATCCTGCGAGCCGCGAGGATCTGATGCAGCGGCTGCATGGGTTGACCAAGGCGGAGGGGAAGACGGTGATCGTTGTTACTCACAGGTTGGAGGAGCTTGTATCCTATGCGGATGATTTCGTGGTAATCAAGGGCGGACGGGTTATTTTTCAAGGCACGGCCCGGGAACTGGTGCACAAGCAGGAGGTACTGGAGGAGGCGGGTCTGATGGCTCCGTCTTCGGTACGGATAGCAGGTACTCTTGCAGCGCAGCTGGGAATAGAGACACCGGAGATGCTGCCGGATGCAGCAGCCCTGGCGGCCTGGTATGCGGGGCTTCTCGAATCACAATCATAGGCATAAGCGAAGGGAGGGGCAGTCATGAAACGAAAAATCATTCTGGGGCGATACATGGAAGGCGATTCCTGGGTCCATCGGCTGGATCCCCGTGCTAAGATGGCGGCCATGCCGCTGTTTATGGTGGCCGTGTTTATGGTGGACGGGTACATGGGTGCACTCGCGCTGCTGCTGTTTACTCTCGCGGTGATCCGAGGTACCGGAATTCCGTACCGCTACTTCATACGAGCCATGAAGCCGCTTATGTTCCTGATGTTGTTCATTCTGGTATTTCATCTTTTGTATGATGCAGGGGGCAGCAAGCTGCTGGATGCGGGTGCGTTCAAGGTGTATGCGGGCGGACTGGAAAAAGGCATCGTATCCGCATCGCGGATGGCGCTCTTCATCATGCTGGCTGCGGTGCTGACCTTTACGACACAACCGGAGCAGCTGGCCCAGGGGCTCGGCAGCTTGCTGAAGCCGCTGACCTGTATCGGTCTGCCGACTGATCGCCTGGTACTGATGCTTGGCATTGCGCTTCGGTTCATTCCGACTATCTTCGAGGAGGCGGAACGGCTGTGGAAGGCGCAGCAATCCCGGGGACTCGACTTGTCGTCCCGGCCGCTGAGAGAGAAGGCGCGGCTGATCATTGCCCTGCTGGTGCCTGTAACGACAGGCGCATTCCGCCGCGCTATCGGGCTAGCCGATTCCATGGAAGCGCGAGGATACCGTCTGGGGGCGCCGAGAAGCCGATTCAGGGCCTTCGTATGGAAACGGGCAGACACGCTGTTTGTTGGGGCGTTCCTGCTGCCTGTGGCCGCTGCTGCACTGCTGTAGGTATGTCATGAACATGGAGATAACCGCAGTCCCTAAGGGACTGCGGTTGGTTACTCGAATTTAATCGGAAAGGAACCGCATATGCTTGTGGAGGTATTGCGACAGCCTGTTGACTCCGGGACATTTTCAATCTCCTTCAACAGTGTTGAGAATTCGCTCAGATAGGGTAGCAAGACATGTTTATGATCTTTGATTTTCTTTTGGAGGCTCGCATCGAACTGTCCCTTCTCCAGTACGTCTTTGGCTGAAAGCAGTTTCCCGCTCTTATAATTCTCTGCTCTATAATACTTCCCGCCAGCGTAATATTGATGGACCCCCGTATAGATTTCCATCAGATCATAATCACCGGGCCTGTATATGCCTTCGCTGGAGGAACTGCCGAAATCCTCTACGCTCCTTGCATATTCGAACCCTTTGAAGTCAGGCGTTGACTTTATTCTTTTGTAATATTTCAGAATTTCAATGGTACCGTCTGCCAGTTCGGAATGCATTACAGCAGCATCCTCGTTATCCATGACTGAAAATTCCAAGTAGGTGTTCCCATTTTGATATTCAAACCAAATCTCGCCGATCGATTGCACAATGGAATGACCTGATGTAAAGACATCATCTTGAAACAGACCCTTTGAGATGCTATAGAATTCTAGTTCGGGGTTGCTTTCTTTGCGAATCCCGCTTCCATTCGGACGATCGTTTTTCCATTCACCTTCATAGACGATGATCGTATGATCAGAGACTCTATCCGATATGTACTTGCCAAAGCCGGATCTTTGACCATTGTACCAATCCCCGCTGTACACTTTGTAGGGTCCCCATCTCATGGTGCCTTTCCCGTGGGGCTTGTTATTCTTCAATTCCCCGTAATAGGTTACTCCGTTAGAAATAGTCAAATTCATTTTCTGGCTTGAAGCCCTGATCTCTTCATGGGCAAACAAGAGAAATAGTAAGGCTACTGTCATAAAACTCAGGTATTTTTTGCGCACTCTTCAATAAGTCCCCTCTTCTGAATCCGTCGATTTTCACTGCCCGATGTATACGATCCATGGATGATTTACCCAGTCAAATCATAGACTAGATTCATATTAGGCGTAAAGTTATAAAATGGTAATAATACGTATGAATTGGAAGACTGAACGATTATTTTGGTGAGATCATCTTGCAGCCCTGTGCTCCCTATTAATCTAACGGCAAAGGGGTGTCCGTCGGTTCGATCCCCTGATAGGCCTGATCAACGGACTGCCGGATGTCCTTCAGGTCAAGGCCCTGCTGCCTGCCGTCCAGATACATATTCGTGATGTCGAGGCAGGTTTGGCAGAATTTTGCGTGGGTGGTTGGCGTGAGCCGGCCATCGTCTCCCCTGGCATAATAGCAATTGAGATTGCTGCTGTGGCCGGCATCACCGCACCCGCAGAAGCAGGGCATAAAGGCTAAGTGGCTGGCGTGAAGAATCGCCGTATTGTATTCCTTTACACTGGTTATATGGGGAAGGGGCGAAGCCGGGTTCAGCAGATAGTCGCTTTTTCCGTCCGATCGGCCGACCAGATCCTCCGCCTGCAGCACGCTCCCCCGATACGAACCGCTTACCACTTGAACGCCATGTACACCTTCGAACGTATGCAGTGTCAAAGCGATAGCCTGCTCTGCCCGTTGTCCTTCCTCCGAGGCGGCAAAATCACGGAAGGAGGTGGATAATTCAACCACGGTTGTCCCATTCTCGGTTCGGATCTCCACGAAGGTTACGCCTGCTGGAATGGCGCTCTCAAGTTCAGGTGGAAGCAGATCCCCAAGCTGGGTCAGCATCGTCATGGCACTGACCTTGGCATAACGGACAGCGGTATCCGCCTGAACATACTGGGACACGGGCGTGAATAAACCGCTGTGCGGGTCATAGGCATGGAGAGTTACGCTGGGCATGGTGCTGGGAACGGCGGATATAATCGTGCTTTGAGCCGGGCTCACGCGCTCCGGGTCTTCGGCGAGGGTCTCCAGCTCGCGCATAATCCGTTCGCTCGAAATATCTGCCGTCAATCTGCCGACTTCCTCGTCCTGAGCGTTCAGAAACAGGATGGTGGGATGCTGGATGATCCCGTACCGGTTAACGGCTTCCGTATCCTCCGAAATGCTGAAGTACTGGAAGCGGTAGGCAGGGGTTTCTGCTTCCAGCTGTTCCATGGCATCCAGTGCTATGGAACAGCTGCCGCAGCCCTTAAGAGCAAAAACAGCAATGGATTTCACCTGTGTGTCGCCTGCAGCCCCATCGGCAAGGGGAGAGGACTTGAACAGCATGAAACCTCCGGCGACAAGCAGGATCAGGAAGGTGATCAGCGCTGCTCTCCACCTCCATATTTGTTTGTGATTCATGTGCTTGAACATCCTTTCATACCGAACAGGGATGCGCCCGTATTGGACGATCCCTGTTCAAGTTGGAATATATGAGTTCATGTCTTTAGGGCAGAAAATAATGGAGCAAAGCCTGTAAATCACACCGGGCCGGATGATCGGCCAATTCACCGATCATGAGCTGAACTTGCTCCGCGTAGGAGCGTGCAAGTTCTTCGCTCTGCTCGGTTGCGCTGCTTCCCGCGATGCGGAGTATCACTTCATCCATGTCAGCATCCGCTGAGCCTGGGCCGAGCTGCCTGATCTTCGCTGCAAGGGCAGGTTCGTTCAGGGCATAGATCACGGGCAGCGTAATGTTGCCGTTACGCAGATCGGCGCCTGCGGGTTTGCCGATGGTCTCCTTGGACTGCGTGAAATCGAGCAGGTCATCCCGGATCTGAAACGCCATCCCCAGCGCTTCGCCGAATTGAAAGAGCAATTCAGCGGTTCTGGCATCTGCTTTGGCCGCCTCAGCGCCCGCTTTCAGGCAGTGAGCCATGAGCAGGGCGGTTTTGCAGCGTGTCTTCTCCAAGTACTGCTCCATCGTCAGATCATAGTTAAAGCGGTGATGCAGCTGGTCGTACTCCCCCATACAGAGCTCCGTCACGAGAGCGGCAAGCTCTGCCAAACGGTAAGCATCCTCCTCGGAGACAGCTTCGCTGGCCCCGTCTGATTCCTCGCCCGGATGGCCAGCAGCCCACTCGATCGCACGGGCGATCATGTAGTTGCCAATGTGCACGGCCGTCTGAACATCCGTTGTTTCATGCAGGGTTGGCATGCCGCGCCGCATATCGGATTGATCGATGATGTCATCATGCACCAGTGAAGCCATGTGTAGATATTCAAGCAGCACGGCGGTTTTCATGACGGCGGACTCATGCCCGCTTACCCCGAAACGGCTGCCGAGCATGACCATCAGCGGCCGCAGCCGCTTGCCACCGGAGTTGATGAGATTCACGACGCTCTCCAGCACAACGGATGGAGGGGAGAGGTCACGGTCTGAAATGACCACCTCCCGGAGCAGGCGGTCGAAGGAAGCGAGATCCACTCCTATTTGTTTATGAATATTCATCTGAATAATCGCTCCTTTTTCCCTTAAGGGCTCCTTATGCGCTCCGTTGTTCCAGGTAGCTGCGGATTTCACGTTTCAGCTCGCTCAGCAGGACTTCAGGTGATGCATTCTTCTTCAGCAGGGTCAGCTGCATGCGTTTGTGAAAAGGCAGGAGCCGGGACAGCAGCTTCCACTCCTTCCGTTTGACGGCAATCCGGTACATGAGTCCGGTCAAATAATCGCCGTCGAGCAGCATCCTCGTCAATCTCTCGTTATCCTGTGTTTGCAGCTTGCCGTGCTTGCTGAGCGCGGATTGAATCAGGATGCAGCATGCCAGTACCGTCATTTTGCGGGAATGGGCCAGTTCATAAGCGTCCAGCATATCGGCAATGTCCCTCACCGGCCTGTTATCCATATCTGTCCAATCGATATCCGTTCCGGAATCGATATGCGACCGAAGCATGTCGATTGTATCTTGTAAAAGCTTCATATCCATCGTTGATTGACTCCTTCCGGAAGGCTCGTGTTGATTAGAGAGCGCAGGACGTTCATTTAATCGTCCGTTACCGCCGGGGACCAGGGCAGAATCCGCGGCGGCATCGCAACGACAAGGGAACGCAACTTACGCTCTGGACACATGCGCGGCTCTGAGGTCTGATCATGGGGTTCCAAATACCGACGCAGAAGCGGCTTATGAGATGAATCAGCCGTGCATGGTGACGGTTATTCTCATAACAGTGAAAGGGATTAGTCCGTGTACACGTACCATCGCCTTACCAGCGGTATTCGTTTCCATACCTTTTTGAGCCAAGGGTACACGTAATAGTCCAGACCCAACGTGCTGCCCGATCCGCCGATCAAGGCGATCCCTGCTGCGAGGTACCACAGCATTTCGTTAGGTGCCATGCCCGATACCCAGACCATGGCGCCCATAGCAACACTGGCTATGGCTGCAGGAGCCGTGAACAAACCGACAATCAGCAGGATGCCAACGATCAGCTCAGCCAGTACCATCGAGGTCTGAAACACATAAGCAAGCGAAGTATAACCGCCGTCGCCGGTATAGAACATGAGGTCCATCGACCAGTCCACCATCGATTTTATGAAATCCGGCACCGGCAGTGCCGAGACCGCTTCAGCCGTGTAAGCGGAGGCGGCGGACACCGCATCTGCCGCTCCGGCTCCGGCGGCGTCAGCGCCTGCAGCAGAGGCCGCGCTTACGCCGTCGGCTGCTTTGGCCGGAATCAGGAACACTTTATCCGGATCGTCGATAATTTTGTGAATCTTATCCCAGCCTTGGGAGAGCCACATCCATCCGGCAAAAATCCGCAGCGGAACGAGCCAGAAATTCGGCGACCGTTTCGCAAAATGTCCCCCCAGAAAGCTGCGGTTGTTCCGGACATGGAAGAACTCATGCAGCAGGTAATGGTATACCTTGTTGAAGCCGCACACCTGGAACAAATACACCATGTTGATCAGATGCTTGACTGCCATAGCCAGGAAGCCGCTGAGCTTGAACATGTGGCCCGGAACCCCCACATTGGCTACCCCGTAACGGCTGCCGATACAGACCATCGTGCCGTGGAACGTCGGTTTGTAGGACTTCATCGGTTTGTTCAACAGCTCGGCCACGATGTTAAATGCGATGACCGGGGCTGCCAGCTCCGCGTTTTCTACCATCTGCGGGACAGGTGCAGCTGCGCCCTCAGGAATGTAGAATATATTGTCGCCTACAACGTACACGTTAGGATGGGCAGGGATTTGCAGCTTGTCGTTGGTCAAAATCCGCTTGCGGCCTTTTTGCTCAACATCCATGCTGCCAACCACGTCCGAGCCTTCGACTCCTGCGGTCCAGATCACCGTACGGGATTTAATGTCGCTGCCGCCGACGGTAACGCCGTCCGCTTTAACCTCTGTAATCTTGGAGCCTGTAATGATGTTGACGTCCATTTTGCGCAGCCGCTTCTCGGCTTTGCGTATTAGCGGCTCGGGCAGGATTGGGAGGATCTTGTCGACCATATCGGCAACATGAAGAGTTACCTTGCTTGGCTCTACATGGAACTCCTTGCAGAGCTCTTTAGTAAATTCAGCCAGTTCACCGATCATCTCAACGCCGGTAAATCCGCCGCCGACCACAACGAAGGTCAGCATTTCTTTGCGAACCTGCGGGTCGCGCTCAAGTACCGCTTTGCGGAACATGTTCAGTGTGTGTTCCTTCAAGCGAACCGCATCATCATAGGACCACAGGGTAAAGGCGTGTTGATCCGCGCCCGGTATGCCGAAGAAGGTCGGCTTGCTGCCTGTTCCGATGACAAGATAGTCGTAGTTATAGGTTTGTTTCTCACCGCGGAGTCTCTGGTTGTCAAAATCGATATCGCCGATCTCATCAAGCACGACATCCACGTTGCGGAATCCGGCAAACACTTTTTTGAGATCCACCTTAATGGAATCTTCCTCTACCCGGTTAGCGGCTACTTCATGCAGTTCGGTCAGCAGTGTATGATACGGCTTGCGGTCGATGAGTGTTATCCGCAAATCCTTCTGTTTACGCAGTCGTTTAGCCAGCTTCTTGGCCGTGAGTATGCCGCCATATCCGCCGCCCAGCACGATAATCTGTTTCATGCGAATCTCCCCTCAAGGAATAGTTGTCTTGTTTCTATCGCTCTTGCTGCTTATTTAGCGCCTTCGAGTGCTTTGGCTGCCAGTTCTACGAATCCGTTGACGTGGATGGATACACCGGAAATGGCATCGGTTTTGCCGTCTTCGGCCGTAACGATTGCTTGCGGATCTTGTTTTTCGATCAAGTACTGCTCGGCTTGATAAGCCTGCTCATGCCATTCAGACTGAGCGCCGCCTTTCTTCATGCCGTACTCCCCGGATTTGGAACGGGTCACTTTGTCGGTACCGCCGTCTTTGTGAATACCATTCCAGCTAACGGCTGCGATCTTGCCATTGATGACAGTTACGTCAACGGCTTCCTTCCAGCCGGAGTTGGCATCAAAGTCAGCCGCTTCCGCATGGTAGCTGCCGTCTTTGTATGGTCCTGCTTCGACAGGTCCTGCCGCGAGGGCTTTTGCTGCCAGTTCGGTAAATCCGTTGACGTGGATGGATACCCCGGAAACGGCATCCGTGCGGCCTTCATCGTTCAAGGTCAAGCCATCGACAGACTGCTGAGCCACGAGGTATTCCTCCATTTTGGCTGCCTGCTCATGCCATTCCGCTTGAGCGCCGCCTTTTTCCTTCATGCCATAGAAACCCTTCTCGGAAAAAGTCTTTTTGTCCAAGCCGCCGTCCTTGTGAAGTCCGTTCCAGTTGGCGCTGACGATTTTTCCGCCTTCGACTTGAATGGCTACGAGCTCCTTCCAGCCGGAATCTTCGGCAAACTCGCCTTCAGCGTAATACAAGCCGTCTTGCAGGGCTGTTCCTTCTTGTGCCGGTTGCTCCGTAGTTCCGCCATTATCCGTGTTTTGGCTCTCTGCCGGTTTGTCCGTGGTGGCAGGCTCTTGGTCTCCGTTGCCCCCGCAGCCAACGAGCAGCGCAAACATTAACATAATGGAGAGGGATAGAGAGAGTGTCCTTTTCATTCTGGTTTCCTCCTATAATTTTGTGAATTACTTCACAAATGTTGTTCTTGAGTTCATTTTATTCTTAAAAAGAATAGTTATCGGTGAAAAAAATCACAAATAGCAATAATGCTCCGGGTGTGGGACCACTTGAATGACTCCCGATGAGGGCTATTAGGCTAGATGATGCCTCGAATATCATCCAGCGAAGGGATCCCTTCACGATCCATCAGCTGAATCAGCTCTTCAGCCAGGGTATCGCCGGCTCGCAGGTTGATGAAGTTGAAGGTGCCGATCTGCACGGCTGCCGCACCTGCCATGATGAATTCGAGGATGTCCTCGGCACAGCTGATTCCGCCGATCCCAACGACCGGGATGGATACGGATCGGGCTACCTGATGAACCATGCGAAGTGCAATCGGTTTAATCGCCGGCCCCGATAATCCGGCATAAGCCCTGTCAAATACGCTTCGCCGTTCCCGGATATCAATCGCCATCGCTTGAATCGTATTGATAAGGGAAAGCCCGTCAGCGCCTTCGGCTTCGCACATTCGTGCCATTTCCTTCAAATCCCGTGCTCCGGGAGAGAGCTTGACGAGCAGAGGCAGCGCAGTAGCTCTGCGGACAGCCCGGACCACCGCTTGTGCCTGTTCGTTCTCAACGCCGAAGGCAAGTCCGCCTTCCTTGATGTTGGGGCAGGAGATGTTAAGCTCGATCATATCGATGGCACGCTTGCCTGCTGCCTGTAGCTTGAGGCTGGCTTCCGTAAGCAGCTCGGCGCCCTCCGTATATTCACGTAAGGTACCGCCGCCAAGATTGACGATGACCGCGGTCCCATGCGAGGCCATTTCGGATAATTCCGAATCCAGAAAAGCCCGGATCCCCGGATTCTCAAGGCCAATGCTGTTCATGATGCCGGATGGCGTTTCATAGAGCCGCGTACCTGTATTGCCGGGGCGAGGATTCAAGGTCAGTCCCTTGGAAACGATGCCTCCGAGCTTGCGAAGCGGATACAGATCCGCATACGGTTTGCCAAATCCGAAGGTGCCTGATGCCGCCAGTATCGGATTCGATAGCGGCACGCCTGCCAGTTCACAATCGATGGAGATCATTCCAATTCACCTCCTTCGCCGGGAAGACAGGACCATCGGTGCATACTTTGCGGCTCTTGCCTGCGGAAGTCACCGTACAGCTGTTGCATACCCCGATGCCGCAGCCCATTCGCTTCTCGACGGAGATGTGAAGCTCGGCGTTAGTACTCTCCGTTTTTTGGGCCAGACTGTGCATCATGCCAACCGGTCCGCATGCGAATATCGTGTCATAGCGGCTTGGGTCCACTGCATCAACAATGGTGCCGCCGGATTTGACGGTGACATTGCGGCTGATCTCGTGGAATCCGGTGAGTCCGAAAGGGACGCTGGTGTATCCCAGATATACGCTGGCATCAGGTATTTCCTTAGCTGCCAGCAGCAGTGGGGCTGCTCCAATGCCGCCTCCTACCAGTGCCGTCCGGCCTTGGGGCTCAGGAAATCCTTGCCCGAAAGGCCCCTCCAGCTGAATCTTGTCACCCGCTTGAAGCGCCGATAGCAGCCATGTGCCTGTTCCATGCACGCGATACAAGAAGGAAACGGAGTCCTCCGTCAGGTTATGAACGCTGATCGGTCGTGACAGCACGGGATAGGTATCCCAGCAGCGAAGCATGAAGAACTGCCCCATTCGTGCCGAATAGCTGCCTTGAATGGTAAGTCGATAGATGCGATGAGCCAGTTTGACATTTTGAATAACAAGGGCCACGTTCTCATTCTCCTCCCTTGGCGTACTTTATTTTCGCCCGCAATGTTCCTTGCTACAGTATCACAGACGGATAACGCTACCTGTGACATTTCTCATATTCGGGCGTCGGTCGGGATTGATACCTTTTGTATACATAACACTAGACCTAGAAAAGGGTGGGGATCCTACATGAGAACACTGGTAATCGTTGCACATCCGAGTCTGCAAACGGGATCACGGATCAATCGGGAACTAACCGAGACGGTGAGATCTATGGAAGATGTGACGGTGCATGACCTGTATCAACAGTATCCGGGTGGATGCATCGATATCGCGGCAGAGCAGCAATTGCTGCTTCAGCATGACCGAATCGTGTTTCAATTTCCCTTCTGGTGGTACAGCTCACCGCCCCTTCTGAAGCATTGGTTCGACCAGGTGCTGACCTTCGGATGGGCGTACGGTCCGGGCGGCGACAAGCTTCGGGGGAAAGAGTGGGGCGTGGCCGTGACGACCGGCGGAGCCGAAGAAGCGTATGGCAGCGGGGGATACAACCGTTATACGGTGGAGGAGCTGACACGGCCGTATGAAGTGACGGCCAGTCTGGTAGGCGCGGCGTACTTGCCGGTATTTACCGTCCATAATGCCATGCAGCTGACGGATGAAGAGCTGCGGCGTTATGCGGAGGATTTTGCCCAGCATGTAACAAATGTGGTGCGGTCCCGATAAGGAAGGTACACAAAAAGCGTGCGGATTCCTGCGTAGCGATCTTTTACGGTTTTACGAACAGCGAGGAAGGCCAAATGGTCGTTGCCCATACTTGAAACTACGGCCTGTTGAGGTTCCGTGGCCGTTTGGATAGGAAGAAATGAAGAGCTGTTTAATTAATGGATGGAATAGCTGTTTGAATAATTGAAAACTGTTGGAATAGCCGGACAGCTGAAGCTTCCGGGCTATTCGCTGTGGAGTCATACAGCGTGCGGTAAGGAGAGGCTTTACTGGAGCTGCTGTGATTTTATTTTTAGCGTGGGGCACAGATGCGCAGGCACGAATCATTTGTGATCGACAAGGACATGGAGCATCTAATTACTTGAGAAGTTACCGTTGCAATATGGGGAAGCTTATTTTATACTCGTATACATAGATTTACGATACATAGATTATCTAGGTATTGGAGTGATAAGAGAATGAGCATTAACAAAGAGCTGCTTAAGGGCAGCACCGTCATTTTATTGCTTACCGTGCTGAACAAGCGGGAAATGTACGGTTATGAGCTGATCAAGGAGATCGAGCAAAGCTCGGAGGGGGTATTCCTGATGAAGGAAGGCACGTTATATCCGATTCTGCACACGCTTGAAGCGGAAGGGTGGCTTGAATCCTCTTGGAGTCAGCATGATGGCCGAAAGCGTAAATATTACCGGATTACCGAGCTTGGGAAGGACCAGCTCCGTGAGAAGACCAAGGAATGGGTCAGGTTCCGCACGGCGGTAGACACCGTGATCGGGGAGGGTGGTTAGCATGCGACCGATCGAAGAATACAAGGTGGTGCAAGATTTTCTGGGCCGCGTGTGCAGGCAGGTGCGTGCCAGAGCCATGCATCCGGAAATCCGCGAAGAGCTGCTCGGGCATATTGAGGAGCGTACGGAGCTGCTGATGCTGGAGGGGAATGCCGAAGGGCCTGCGGTGGAGGATGCGGTAAAACAGATGGGGGTCCCGGAGGATATCGGCAAGAGCCTGCATCTGGCCCATCGGCCTCAGATGGATTGGAAGCTGCTGGTCCTGCTGGCCCTGCTCTCGATTATTGGACTGTTCGGCGCGCTGAGCGTGGACTATGCCGGTACGGAACACGTCACAGATATATTCGCAAGAAAAGCCCTGTTTCTGAGTATAGGATTCATCCTTCTCATCGCCCTCTATTTCCTGGATTACAAAAAGCTTAAAAAATATTCAGGATTTTTATTTTTCATCACGCTGTGCCTCATGGCGATGACGGAATTTTTCGGCTCAAATGTGAATGGGGCAAACCTATATCTTCACTTCGGGCCTATTGTGATTCCCATGCTGGGAACGGTTTCCGTCTTCCTTCTCCTATTTGCTGCGGCAGGCATGAAGCCTGCTAGCCAATGGGGACCATGGGAGGGGGTATTTCACATCCTGTATCGGGGTGTGCTGCCTATCGTGCTGTACAGTCTGAGTGGATCCATGGTGTATATGTTCATCTACTTGCTGGCGTTCCTGGTACTGACTTGGACTACCAAAAAGAATAGTAAACAATTTGCAGTATTGACCCTGCTGCCGTTTGCTGGATTGGCGGTTGTCCTGTTTACAAAAAGGAATTATCTCATGTGGAGACTGGAGGGGGTTGCAGATCGAGAAGGAGCCGGGGGCTACTTCATGCGGACCATCGCCGATGCCGTTTCTTCTGCCGGCTGGTTTGGTCAAGGTTTTGCAACGCCGAATCCGGGGATCCCGTTCGTTTACAGCGACTCCATATATCCCTATCTGATCTATTGCTTCGGCTGGATGTTTGGCATTGTGGTCGGGATGGTCGTTCTTTTGTTCCTCGCCAGAATGTGGAGCATATCCAATGTACTTCACGATTCCTACGGGAAAAATATCGTGACCGGTGTCATTGTCGTGTTGGGCCTGCGCCTGCTCATGCCGATCATTATGGGACTTGGCGTGGTACCGGTTGTGAGTCTGGATTTTCCATTCATCTCTTATGGCGGCACAAACAACATGCTGGACCTCGCTGCGGTCGGTATGCTTCTCTCCATCTACAGACGGAAGAACATGATTCCAAGCGAAGCGGGGGATGCGCCTCCTATGAGGGCGGCGTAATTGCAATGCTGATGTAGCCAGCTTATGTTATATCGAACAGGTTTATCGTACAACTTCTACTGTTTTAGCCCATCATGATTAGATAACTCTTTTCGAAGTTTAGGGAGAGTTATCTTTTTTTAAATTAACTATTGTAAAAGTATTCATCATTTAGCTAATGTAACCTGCCTATATATGCAAGATTATTATGGCGTGATGTCATTAAACTTCTGGAAGCTAATGCTGAATTATATTCTGTCAAGGAGGAACCACATGCGGCAAATGGAGGAGTATCAGATTGTTCGGCAATTTTTGGACCGTGTGTGCAAACAAGTTCGCACAAGACAAATGCATATAGAGATTCGGGAGGAACTGCTCAGTCATATCGAAGATCGGGTCGAGTTTTTGATGCGGGAGGGGAATACGGAAGAATCGGCCGTGGAGGATGCGGTAAAACAGATGGGGGTCCCGGAGGATATCGGCAAGAGCCTGCACATGGCCCATCGGCCCCAGATGGATTGGAAGCTGCTGGTGATGCTGGGGCTTCTTTTGATTATAGGGCTGGTTGGCATGTTGAGTGTGTATTACGGAGACGAAAGGTATTCCATCGTCCTTGCAGAGAGAAAGTTGCTCTACCTCGGAATCGGTGTTCTATGTATGACCGTTTTTTATTTTCTGGATTATCGGCAATTGAGAAAGTACTCGGCACCTGTGTTTTTCTTCGTCGTCCTTCTATTAGCCTTCTCGCTGTTATATGGGCAGTTATACGATATGAGAACTCCTTATATCAATATAGGTTTCATCGGCGTCAATATCATCACGTTCTCGCTGCTGCCGCTTCTGATCGCCTTAGCAGGCATGAAGCCTGCCAGCCAGTGGGGACGGTGGGAGACGGTACTGAACATCTTGTATCGCGGGGTTCTGCCAGTAGTTCTGTACAGCATAAGCAGCTCGATTATATACACGTACATTTATACGGTCGGGTTTCTTGTATTAACTTGGAGAACGAGCAGAAGCCGAAAACAATTTGCCTTGATTTCTGTGATGCCTCTTGCGGGGTTATCCATTTTTCTCTTCACTCGCATGGATCATTTACTGCTCAGGTGGAGAGAGTTCGTGAATCCGTCAGCCAAGGAATTGTGGTACATGGGGAATAACGCTGAGACGATCCAGGCAGCGGGCTGGTTTGGACAAGGATTTGGTGAAGTTACACCGAAGATCCCTTATGTCCTGTATGAAAACGTGTTTCCTTATCTGATCTATTGTTTCGGGTGGATGTTCGGGATTGCGACAGGAGTGCTGATTCTTCTATTCCTCATGAGGATATGGAACATTTCTGCGGTCCACCAAGACATTTATGCTAAACACATCTCTTCGTTACTGATCGTTGTTTTTGGATTCCGCTTGCTCTGGCCTATGTTAATGGGATTGGGTGTTTTTCCAAAAGTTACATTAGAACCGCCATTCATCTCCTATAGCGGGATGAACCAAATCATGGACCTCGCTGCGGTCGGCCTGCTTCTCTCCATCTACAGACGGAAGAACATGATTCCAAGCGAAGCGGGGGATGCGCCTTCTGTGAAGGCGGCGTAATTGCTGTGGAAGATCGTCTTTTGTTATACTGATGGGCATATATACTCACGATGAGGTTAAAAGGAGACGTATATGAACCTGTTAATAGCAGATGACGAACAGCACATGCTTCATATTTTGAAAGCTTATTTCGAAAAAGAGGGGTTTACTGTCTTTCTTGCCCGGGACGGGGAAGAGGCGGTCGACCTCTTTTATCATCATAAGATGGATCTGGTCATTCTCGATTGGATGATGCCCAAGCGGAGCGGGATTGAAGTATGCAGAACCATTAAACAGCTTGGCCATACGAAAGTTCTGCTGTTAACCGCTAAAGGCGAGGCGGACGATGAGTTTGCGGCTTTGCAGTCCGGTGCGGATGATTATGTACGGAAGCCGTTTGATCCCCGTATTCTGCTGCTGCGTGCCAAGAAGCTGCTGCATTTGAACGCCAAGGTCGTGATCGGGAACGTGACCGTGGATTTGGAGGAGCAGCGGATTTACCGCGGGGAACAGGACGTGATGGCTACGCATAAAGAGTTCGAACTCATGAAATATTTTCTGGCGAACAAAGGCCGGATTCTGTCGAGAAAAATGCTGCTGGATCACGTATGGGGCTTTGATTATTTTGGCGATGAGCGCACCGTGGATACCCACATCCGGCGGCTTAGGGAAAAGATCGGCGAGTCATGCATTCAGACCCACCGCGGGATGGGATACAGTCTGGATGATCGCCTATGAGCAAATTAAGCAAAAAGCTGATCATCCGCATTACGCTGGTGCTCTCCGCCGTATTCATCGTGTCTCTTGCCTTAAATACGTATTTTCTCCCGAAATACGTGTTATACCAACAGAAGCAGAAGCTCGCGGAAGTGAGCTCCCATGTGCTGTCGATGGAAAAGAAGCGGCTCTTGGAGGAAATAGCGGAGCTGGAGCAGACCTACCGGGTTACGATCGTTTATGCGGATCTGGCGGAGAGCGAAGATCAGTTGAATGACCGCCTCAAGACGCGGCTGAATGAGAAGCGGATTACGCTCAGCCGCTTTTGGCTGACTACGGACAACATCGATACGTTGCGGGAAGGCGGAAGGGTTAACAAAATATACGACCAACCCAAATTAAAATCGAACTTCCTCGTCAATTTTTTGCCAATGGAAGGGAATGTTGTTGCCGTTGGAGAGTCCATTCCGTATACGTCTGACACCATCTCGATGGTTAATCAGTTTAATGTGTATATTTGGAGCGGGGCCCTGGTGGTGCTGATCCTGCTGTCCGTGCTGTTTACGACGCGAATCGTCAAGCCGCTGGCGAAGCTGAATGAAACCGCCGAAGCGATTTCCAACCTGACCTTTACAAAAGCGGACATTCGCACCGGTGATGAGGTGGAGGAGCTGGCCGAGCGGATTAACTCAATGAGTACCAAGCTGGAGAGTGCCCATGTGACACTTGAGGGGAAGAATGAGGAGCTGCGCAGGTTTATTGCCGATATTTCACATGAGCTAAGGACACCGTTAGCCTTGATCAAGGCGTATGCGACAGGCATTCAGGATGGACTTGACGACGGAACCTATACGGAAATTATACGAAACAAAACCGATGACATGACGGAGATGGTTGATCGTCTCCTGTTATTCTCCAAGCTGCAGGTCGAGCCGTATACGCATGCTCCTGTTGAGATTCGTCAGCTGCTAACCGGGATATTGGATACGTACCGCTTATCCTTTGAACAGCAGGGTTTAAGCGTGCAGTTTGAGGATTTGCTGCCGCCAGAGGGCGGCATGGTGATGGCCGACGAGGCCAAGCTGGCCTCGGTGTTTCACAATCTGCTGACAAATGCCATGAAGTATACCGCGGATGAAACCATCCGGGTTAGGGCAGAGCGCAGGGTGGGTGTTTTTCATTTCGAAATCACCAACGCAGTAGGACCGTCTGCAAGATCTCCAGTCGATTGGGATCACGTATGGGAGCCGTTTTATGTGATGGAATCCTCGCGCAGCAAGTTATACAGCGGCACAGGCCTAGGCCTGTCGATTGTACGGACGATTCTGGAGAAGCATCATGCCATCTATGGGGTCCGTCCTGACGCAGATGAGGTGACCTTCTATTTTTCCCTGCCGTTCATGGATCATCATAGCGATCCTGAAATCGTTCGTTCGTGAGGAGGATCGATTAGAGCCAATGCATCAGCCGTGAGGCTGTTGTATTGGCTTTTTTTGCTGCTGTCACATTGATGTAACAGAGGGGACCTAAGATGTAGTCATCACCGAGAGAAAGGGATGACACCCATGATTCATAAACTGCCGAGTCTGCTGCTGAGCCTGTTTTTCCTGCTAGTGGTGCTGCTGCTGTATGTGGGGCACCGAGTTCTGGGATAAAGAGAGGAAGAGGCTGATATGAGAATGCTGGATCACGACGGAGTGCAGGCAAAAGCTGCTGCAGCGGGAATGGGCAAATCACCTCGCCCACTCCGTGTCATCGTTTGGATTGTAATCGGAATGCTCCTGCTGACTGCCGGGACTTATTATTATGCTACGCAAATAGAACCGAGCCGACTGACGGTGACCCATCATACGGTGGAATCGCCGAACCTGTCGCAATCTTTTCATGGGATCAAAATCGCCCAGTTCAGTGATACTCATCTTGGCGAAAGCTATTCGAACCGCCAGCTGCGCCAACTCGTTCAGCGATTGAATCGGGAGAAGCCGGATTTGGTCGTATTTACGGGCGACTTATTTGATTCGGTATGGCGAAGTCCGGCGAGCATCAAGGAAGTACCGGATATTCTGTCCGAGATCGAGGCGCCGCTAGGCAAATTCGCCGTTTATGGCAATCACGACCGCGGTGGCGGGGGGAGCCGCGTGTACCAGGAATATATGAAAAAGGCAGGGTTCCGCGTGCTTGTCAACGATACGGCAAACTTAACGCTCGGCAGCGGAGAGACGATGACCGTTGCGGGCCTGGACGATTATCTTCTGGGTCGGCCGGACGCTGAAGGTACACTATCCGACCTGAGCGAAGATCACTTCAATATGCTGCTTGTGCATGAGCCTGACGTAGCGGATCGCTTGCTTGGGTATCCGATTGACCTGATTCTGTCTGGTCACAGCCATGGCGGTCAAGTGAATGTGCCTGTGCTGGGAGCATGGATCAGGACTTCGCTGGCGGACAAGTATATAAGCGGGATGTACGACTTATCCGGCTCAGAGCGGGAAGCACGGTTATATGTGAACCGGGGCATCGGCACAACACGCTTTAAAATCAGGCTGGGCAATCCGCCGGAAATCTCGGTATTTACGCTTCATTCCGGGGCCGGTTAATAGCTCCGTGCATTAAAAAAAGCGAGATGATGGTTCTCTCGCTTTTTTCGTGGCGCATTTATCGTGTGGTGTCTGGACAGCCATTCAAGCATGCTCTGGACCACGCGCATCCTGCACACTTCCGTCATTCGGCCCGAAGTGGTGAACAGGGCTACACCATTTCCAGCGCACCGGCGGCAATCTCCTCGATATAGTGGCAGGCTGCTTGATGGCCGCTGTTCTGCTGAAGCACTTCCCGAAGCGCTGGGGCTTCGGATCTGCATAGGTCCCTGGCATACATGCAGCGAGTGTGGAACCGGCAGCCGTCAGGCGGATTGATTGGGGATGGAACATCCCCTTTCACGATGATTCGTTCCTTCTTGCGCTCGGGATCCAGCGTCGGGATGGCGGATAGCAGGGCGCGGGTGTAGGGGTGCTGCGGCTGCTGGAAGAGCGCGCGCTTATCCGCGATTTCCACAATTTTTCCCAGGTACATCACGATGATCCGGTCGGAGATATGGCGTACAACCCCGAGATCATGGGAGATGAACAGGTAGGTGAGCTTGAACTCGGTTTGCAGCGATTTCATCAGATTGAGTACCTGTGCCTGGATCGAGACGTCGAGCGCTGAGACCGCTTCATCGCTGATGATCAGCTTGGGATTCACGGACAGGGCACGGGCGATCCCGATCCGCTGTCGCTGCCCGCCGCTGAATTCATGGGGATAACGATTGGCTTGATAGGAAGCCAGCCCGACCGTCTCCAGAAGTTCGATGGCACGGGACCGGCGGTCCTTCTTCGGCACGACATTCTGAATGTCCATCGCTTCTTCCAGTACCTGCAGCGCGGTTTTTCTGGGATTCAGCGACGCGTAGGGATCTTGAAAAATCATCTGCAAGTCTTTGCGCCTTCGGGTCATCTGCGTTTTGTTCAGGGAGAGCAGATCCGTCCCTTCGAACAGCACCTCGCCGGAGGTCGGTTCATCCAGCCTTAGGATGGCCCGGCCCGTGGTGGATTTGCCGCAGCCGGATTCGCCCACGATACTGACGGTTTCCCCCTCATGCACAGAGAACGAAATGTCATCCACGGCCTTTACGACATTGACGGTGCGGCCAAGGACGCCGCCCTTGATCGGGAAATACTGCTTGAGATTCTTGACGGTTAACAGCTCTTTGCTCATGGGAGAACGTTCACCTCGCTTTCGGTCTGCCATTGATCCGTGTATATCCAGCACCTTACCTGCTGATGGTCATCCAGTGCCTGGAGGTCAGGCAGCTTGTCATAGCACAGCTGGGCGGCGTGCGGACAGCGCGGCGCAAACCGGCAGCCATCCTGCGGATCATAAGGGCTTGGGACGGAGCCTTTAATCGGCTCAAGCGTTTCTTTATCGACATCATGCCGCGGCAGCGAGTTCATCAGGCCGACGGTGTAGGGGTGCTTCGGGTGCTTGAACAGGGTCCGCACATCGGTATATTCCACCACTTTTCCGCAGTACATGACCGCTACGTCATCACAGGTTTCAGCTACAATGCCCAGATCATGTGTGATAAAAATAATCGACATTTGCAGCTTCTGCTGCAGTTCCTTCATCAGCTCCAGTATTTGAGCCTGGATGGTCACGTCAAGCGCCGTGGTCGGCTCGTCTGCGATCAGCAGATCGGGGTTGCAGGCCAGCGCCATGGCAATCATGACACGTTGGCGCATACCGCCGGACAGCTGGAAGGGATACTGGCGCACTCTTTTTTCCGGGGAGGGAATGCCCACCAGCCGTAACATGTCGACGGCTTTGTCCATGGCTTGTTTTTTGCTCAGATTCTCATGAATCTGATACGCCTCTGCAATCTGATCGCCAACGGTGAAGACCGGATTGAGCGAGGTCATCGGCTCCTGGAAGATCATCGAGATTTGGTTGCCCCTTAATTTGCGCATCTGCCGGTCCGATTTATCGAGCAGATTCTCTCCGTTATATAGGATTTGTCCTCCAACGATTCGTCCCGGATGAAGGATCAGCCGCAGGATGGACAAGGACAATATGCTTTTGCCTGAGCCGGATTCGCCAACGATCCCGAGTGTCTTCCCCTTACGTACGCTCAGGCTGATATCATCCACCGCTTTGACTTCTCCCAGGTCGGTGAAAAAAGAGGTCTGCAGGTTCTTGATCGTAAGCAGATTTGATGCGTGCTGTTCCATCTTCATCATGGTCTAAGCTCCCTTCGCTTTCAATTGATCTAACGGTATTTGCGATGTTGGCTCGGAGCGGCACGATGTTGGGCTAATCATGATTGTATGTCCCAAAATCCCGAAACAAAGTAATTTCAGTAAATGCGGCTCCTTCGTTAGGTTAATGAGGATTTGGTATCTAATGTTGGTGTGCAAAAGGCTTCCCAATAGCTCAGTTTGTCTCAATTAGGGGTAGCTGTGGACCGTGGTTCCGCTATTTGTTGGTTTTTAGCCATTTAGTAGCAGTATGAGGACACCAGATCCGCTATTGCGAGATATTCCGGGATTAATCCGTGGTTTTGAGTAGATTAACGGATCGTGTGTCCGCAGGGGCTCGAAAATAGGTCGATTCTCGGCAAATAGCGGATCGTGTGTCCGCAGGAAATCAAGAACAGGCTCGCTCCTCGGATCGTGTGTCCGGTGTTGGATTAAATGCCCCAAAGTTCCAAAACAACTAATTCAACTAACCAGGGGTGTATGTTCCCAAGTCCCGAAACAGTACGATGTTGGGCTACTCATGAGTATATGTCCCGAAGTCCCGAAACAAAGTAATTTCAGTAAATGCGGCTCCTTCGTTAGGTTAATGAGGATTTGGTATCTAATGTTGGTGTGCAAAAGTCTTCCCAATAGCTCAGTTTGTCTCAATAGGGTAGCTTTCGGACCGTGGTTCCGCTATTTGTTTGTTTTTAGCCATTTAGTAGCAGTATGAGGACACCAGATCCGCTAATGCGAGATATTCCGGGATTAATCCACGGTTTTGAGTAGATTAACGGATCGTGTGTCCGCAAGGGCTTGAGAATAGGTCGATTCTCGGCAAATAACGGATCGTGTGTCCGATGCTGGATTAAAAGTAACAAAGTCCCGAAACAAATTAATGAGTAGCAGTATGAGACACCAGATCCGCTATTGCGAGATATTCCGGGATTAATCCACGGTTTTGAGCAAATAACGGATCGTATGTCCGCAAGGGCTCGAGAATAGGGCGATTCAGAGCAAATAGCGGATCATGCGTCTGCGCAGCACCCCAGAAACAGGCCATTCCTCAGCAAACAGCGGATACTATGTCCGCACAGCACCCCAGAAATAGATCAAGTCCGGCAGGCAGCGAGTAGGGGGTCAATTGGAATCCTAACCAGATCAATCAATCGAAATCGATGCGCTTGTTGAAGTATCGGTAGGATATGTCCACGAGCAGATTGACAAGCACGAACATGACCGAGAGCACCAGTACCGTGGCCTGCACAACGGGAAAATCCCTCGCCCTGATCGAGTCGATCACATAGCGTCCCATGCCGTTCACGGCAAAGACGGACTCGGTCAGCACCGCCCCGCCGAGCAGGCCTCCAAATTCAAGGCCGATGACCGTAATGACGGGAATCATGGCATTTTTCAAGGCATGCCGGTAGACAATGATGCGCTCCCGGACACCCTTGGCACGGGCGGTGCGGATGTAATCCTGACCGATAACCTCCAGCATGCTGGAGCGGGTCATTCTGGCGATAATCGCAGCGCCGCCTGTCCCGAGCGTGATCACGGGAAGGACCGTCTGCGACCAGGTGCCCCAGCCGGAAGGGCGGAACCAGCCCAAATCTACGGCAAAATACTGAATCAACATGAGCCCCAGCCAGAAGTTCGGCATCGACAGCCCGAACAGGGCGATGAACATGACGCCGATGTCGGCAGGCGAGCTTTTTTTAACGGCGGAGATGATGCCTGCCAGAATGCCAAGAAATACGGCCAGGATCGTACTGTAGATGGCCAGCTCGACGGTGATCCAGAACCGGCTTTTGAATATTTCATCGGCGATGGGACGGTTGCTGCGGATTGAATCGCCGAGATCTCCTTGCAGCAAACCGCTGACATAGTTCCAATACTGCAGTGGCAGCGGATCGTTCAATCCCAGATTTTCGCGGATTTTCTCAACCTGCTCTTTAGGTGCCCCTTCCCCAATAATGACCTGCGCCGCATCCCCCGGGATGAGGTGCATCAGCAGAAAGACAACAATGGTGACGCCAATGACGACAGGTATCGTCTGAATAAGCCTTCGAATGGAATAGATGAGCATGGCCCGGCAGCTCCCTTCATTATTTTTTCATTTTCGGGTCAAGGACATCTCGCAAGCCGTCACCCAGCAGATTAAATGCGATGACCACGACAACGATCGACAGGCCGGGGAACAGGGCGACATGAGGGTGATCCATAATATAGTTGCGCCCATCATTCAGCATGGCTCCCCATTCCGGTGTCGGAGGCTGGGCGCCAAGACCGAGGAAGGAGAGACCGCTGGCGGTCAGGATGGCAACCGCAATCCGCAGCGTAGCTTGCACGATGATGGGGGATGTAATATTCGGCAGAATATGTCCGAAGATGATGCGGCCGTCGCTCGCGCCAAGCGAACGCATGGCATCGATATATTCGAGCTTGCGGACGGCAAGCGTGGAGCCTCGGACGACTCTGGCAAAAGTGGGAATCGAGAAGATGCTGACTGCAATGATCACGTTAAACAGGTTTTTTCCAAGAACGCTTACAACCGCCAATGCTAGCAGAATGCCTGGAAATGCCAGCATGACATCAGTAATTCTCATAATGAGAGTATCCCATTTGCCGCCGTAATAGCCTGATATGATTCCGAGTACGACACCAAAAGCAGCTCCGATGATGACGGAGATAAAACCGACCGAGAGTGTGAGGCGCATGCCGTGGATAATTCGTGTGAATATATCTCTTCCGTTGTGATCCGTACCGAACCAATGGGCAGCAGAGGGTTTGAGCAGTTTCGTAGAATAGTCTACTTTGGTCGGATCATACTGGGTGAGCAAGGGGCCGATGACAGCGACAATAATCATCAGCAGGAGAAAATAACCCCCCCATAAGGCCGCTTTGTTTTTCCTCAGACGGTGGTAGAAAGATTTCCATTGTACGAGGCGGGTTCCATGATTACCGGATTCTTGTGGTCTGGCATCAGCGGTCATGTTATGCACGTGAAATCATCCTTTCTCAGAGTATGGATATCAGAATTGGTGTCGTAGAAACGGCAAGTAAATCTGGCTTCTTCTGGTATAAATATCAAATAGTAAAATATATGTTAACTGTGTATAAAATATTTTCCTATTTTGATTGAGAAGGGGGAGTTTGTTTCACATGGCAGGTAATAGAAGATTAAGGTGGCTTGTCTGTATCTTGGTCATACTTACCGTAGTGCTCTCAGCGTGCAATAGTTCAAGCAAGAGCAGTAATCCCGAAACGCCGTCAAATAACAGCAATACACCGGCTCCGGAGACAGGCAGCAAAGATCCCGCCGAGGGGACGACCGAAGCCGGTGCGAATGAGCTTGTGATTGCCTGGCTTTCTGATCCGCCATCCATGGACCCTCATATGTCGACGGACCAGCAAACGAGTGTAATGACAACACATATCTATAACACACTGGTGATTCATGATAAGGACCTGAACATTCAGCCCGGGCTGGCCGAGAGCTGGAAAGCAATCGATGAGCTGACATGGGAGTTCAAGCTGAGACAGGGAGTAAAGTATACAGACGGCTCCCCATTCAATGCCGAGGTCGTAAAAGCGAACATAGAGCGCATGCAGGATCCGGACGTAGCCTCTCCGCGAGCCTCGCTTGTCGCCATGATTAAAGAGGTCAAGGTTATTGACGAGTATACGGTGCAGTTCGTGACCGAGTATGCCTTCTCGCCGCTGCTTGCGCATCTTGCCCATTCCGCGGTCAGCATGGTGAGTGCAGAGGCCATCAAGCTGGATTATGACAAGCTGAAGGCAGGTGAGAAAGCCGGCACGTACCTTGCACAGAATCCAGTAGGTACGGGCGTCTTCAAGTTAGAGAGCTGGAACCCCGGGCAGGAAGTGAAACTTGTCGCAAATGCCGATTACTGGGGGGATAAAGCGAAGGTGGATCGGGTGACGTTCAAGGTCGTAAGTGAAGAAGGGACGCGGATCGCCGAGATCGAAACGGGATATGCGCACATTATAGATCCGGTGTCGCCAAGCAGCATCAGCCGCGTTGAAAGCACAGACGGCATGTCGTTGAACCGTCAAGCCTCGCTGAGCTTGTCTTATATTGGATTTAATAACGATAAGAAGCCGTTTAATGATGTGAAGGTAAGGCAAGCCTTGTCCATGGCCATCAACAAGGATGAGATCATTTCGGGTATTTATGAAGGGACGGGAATTCCTGCCGTGGGTCCGCTGGCACCGGACGTAAACGGCTATGATGCCACCGTAAAGCCGATCGAATATAACATAGACAAAGCAAAGGAACTGCTGAAGGAGGCCGGGTACGAGGGAGGTTTCTCCACAACCATCTGGACCAACGATAATCCGGAGCGCATCAAGGTTGCCGAGTATGTACAGTCCAAGTTGAAGGAATTGAATGTCGATGTCAAAATCGAAGTGGTGGAGTGGGGCGCTTATCTGGCCCAGACAGCAGAAGGCAAGCATGATATGTTCATCTTGGGCTGGTCTACGGTAACGGCTGATGCCGACTACGGCATGTATGAGCTGTTCCATTCCAAAAATGTAGGGGAGCCGGGCAACCGTACCTTTACGAAGAATCCTGAACTGGATAAACTGCTGGATGCAGGTCGCAAGGAGAACGATCCTGAACAGCGCAAGGCAATCTACAAACAGGCGCAAGAGAAGCTGGTTGAGCTGGCCCCGATGTTGTATATCCACCACCAGGAGTATTTAAACGGAGTCAGCAGCAAGGTCGAGGGCTTCTGGAGACATCCAAACGGTATTATGCAGCTGCATAATGTGTCAATTCAACCATAGTGGTTTTATGAAATTTTCATAGTTTTGACCGGTTTTGATCTACAGAGGAGTTTATAGTGAGAGAGGCCGCCATTGGGCGGCCTCTTTGTTGGTTCTCTAAGAGAACCAGCATAAGCAAAGGGAACAGGTAACCGAACCGATCTAACATTGTTGAACTCTAAAAGCAAGAATCGAGATCGGTCAGCGACATCGTAGAAATTTTGGGAAATGGCCAGCCGCAAGTGCGTTGCCATCTGCGGATATTGAGTGAGGCAGGGCCGGTGATTGTCCTTAAGCCAGCTCTGATTCCCGGTACATACGGATAAGCAGGTCACGGCGATGTCATCGTATGGCCTGCTTCTTGGCTTGTATAAGCAAAGAATTTCCTGCTTAAGCGATGATCCCCATCAATTATTTTCCATGCCAAAACTCGTCCAAACAAAATAAGTAAATTTTATTAAAAATAAAACCATGTTATATTAAATTTACTAACGCCTTTGGAGAGGGGATAGGACGCATGAGTGGTTTGAAGGAAATTGCAAGGCTCGCGGATGTCTCGGTGTCTACAGTGTCGAATGTACTTAACGGACGCAAGAACGTGGGCCAGGATACGAGGGAGCGGGTGCTGAGATTATGCTCGGAACATGGCTATTTTCCACATAAGGGGACCAAATCCGATAAAAGCAACACGATTATATTCGTATTCAGCGACTTTGATCGCGATTATTATTTAAAAATCATCAAGGGCATCAGCCATTGCCTGACGGAGAACGGGTATGACCTCATCATCTGCACGAATAAATCCAGCACGAATTTCATGCGCAGCAAATTTGCAAGCGGTACCATAAGTCTGGACCGGAATATGACGGACGAATATTTGGTCTCTGTAGCTACGCCTCAATTTCCCGTTGTTCTCATGGACCGGATTATCGATAACGAGTATGCCAACACCAAGAGCGTGATCGTTGACAATTACCCTGTGATGTGTGAGATGGTTCAGGCTTTGGTGGATAAGGGGTTCAAAACATTTGGATACATCGGCGGGCTGGAGTTTACTTTGGACCATAAGGAGCGGTACGCCGGATTTATAGATACGCTTGCGAAGAACGGGATCGTCTTTGATCGCCGCAATTACTTTCATGGCGACTACAGCGAGGAAAGCGGATATCAGGCTGCCAAAATCCTGGTACTGAGTAACGCCTTGCCAGAAGTGCTGGTCTGCGCGAATGACAACATGGCTCTGGGCGCGATTAAAGCGCTGGAGGAGAATGGATTGCGGGTACCGGAGGATATCTCGATCACCGGATTCGACAATTCGGATGCGGCGGCCATGGCCGGATTGACCACGATTGCCATCCCCCGTTATGAAAGCGGTTATTTAGCGGCGAAGGAACTGTTGGAAATGATCAAGGGCACCACGGGCAGGGAACCCTTTAAACTGAATGCCACCATCCAGTGGCGGAAAACAGTAAAATAAAACGCAGGGAATTTAACTAGTAAAATATCTAATATTTTACTAGTTTTTTTACTTAATATTTTTATGAAAACGCGTACAATTTTTATTGACAATCTAGATAAACCGCCATATGATGGGTTTGTAAACGTTTTACTTTATAGAGTCCTTAGGGGGAGGCGTGTCACTTGAAAAAAGTAAAAAAGGTATTAAGCATACTGACGGCAACCGCTTTGGTTGCGACACTTGCGGCCTGTGGCGGTACATCTGACAAAGAGTCTGGAGCAGCATCCGGGGGAGATAAGCTAAAGAAAATTACGCTCTTCCAATCTAAAGTTGAAATTACAGAACCACTTGAAGCCTTGGTTAAAACTTATAAAGAAGAAACCGGCAACGAGGTTGAAGTATGGGGTGCAGCGGGCGATGCCTATTCGCAGCAGCTGGTAGCAAAGCTCGGCAGCAATCAGGGACCGACGATATTCAGCGTAGCACAGGGACCCGAGTCCGAGAAGCTGAAATCCTATTTCTCCGACTTGAGCGGTGAAGAGTATGTTAAGAACATTGCGCCTGACATGGAATTGAAGGTCGACGATAAAACTGTTGGCGTTCCATACGGTGTAGAGGGCTTCGGACTTGTATACAACAAGGACCTGGTAGATCCGGCGAATGTGAAAGACCTGGACTCCTTCACCAAGACGATGGAGCAATTGAAGGCTGATGGCAAGAACGGTTTGAGCCTGTCCCAGGAGGCATACTTCCTGATCGGACACATTCTCAATACACCATTTGCGCTTCAAGCGGATCCGCTGGCTTATATTGAACAGCTGAATAAAGGCGAAGTGAAGATGGCCGACACGAAAGAGTTCCAGGAGTGGGCCAAATTCATGGATGTGATCAAAGCCAATGCCAAGAATCCGCTGGAAGTAAAATACGACAGCCAGATGGGTGACTTTGCAACAGAAAAAACGGCTATGGTGCATCAAGGCAACTGGAGTTACTCCATGCTTGCGGACTTCGGTGATTTCGGCTCCAAGGTCGGCATGATGCCGTTCCCGCTTGCGGGCAACGATAAAATCGCCGTTGGCGTGGCGAGCTACTGGGTCGTCAACAATCAGGCTGATGCTGATGAAGTCAAAGCTGCGAACGCTTTCCTGAATTGGCTGTTTACCAGCGACACAGGCAAGAAAGCCATCGTGGACGATTTCAAATTCATTCCGGCTTTAACGAATATTGAAGCAGGCGACCTGGATCCATTGTCCCAAGCGGTGCATGAGGCAACAACGAAAGGCGAGACGATTACTTGGGCACTGAACTACTTCCCGTCGGGCATCATCACGAATGACCTGGCTCCGGCGACGCAGGAGTACTTCATGAATCCGGGCATGACAGGTGAACAGTTCCTGCAGAAACTTGATGAGGTATGGGCGAAAGCATCCAAGTAAGAAGCAGGCAAAGCCGCTGAAGTGAAATAACAATTCCATGAAAACGAAAGCCTAGCCTCCGACGTTCTTATGATCCAAGAGCGTTAGGCTTTTGTTTTTTTTCTAACACGAATTCAAGGTTTGATGCCGCCCGCGCGGGAATCATCCGGAACGGAAAGAAGGTATGGATTATGAGCAAAAGAAAGGACAAAGCCTGGTTTGCCCTGTTTACGGTGCCGCTTCTGTTTATTTTCACGACGGTCGTCATCATCCCGTTCATTATCGGTATTGTGTACTCTTTTGTGAATTGGGACGGTATTCCGGCCAATCCGAAAGTATTCGTAGGGTTTGACAATTACGTTCAGCTGTTCCAGGACGACCGATTCCTGTCATCGGCTTGGCATACGGTTCAATTCACGCTGCTTGCGCTGGTCTGCGTCAATATTTTGGGGCTTGGGTTTGCACTGCTCGTTACGACAAAACTCCGCTCAAGAAACGCGGCGCGGACGATGTTTTTCATGCCGAACCTGATCGGCGGTCTGATCCTGGGTTACATCTGGCAGTTTATTTTTACGGATGCCTTCAGTTTCTTGGGAGAGAAAACAGGGCTCGGCAGTGTGTTCTTTAACTGGCTGCTGCATCCGCAGTTTGCGTTGTATGCCATCGTTGCGGTGTTCACCTGGCAGCTGGCAGGTTATACGATGATCATCTATATCGCGGGAATCCAGGGGATTCCGGATGAGCTGATGGAAGCGGCCAAGGTGGATGGCGCCAGTCTGTGGCAGCGTCTGAAGAGCATTGTGTTCCCGCTGTTGATGCCTTCCTTCACGATCTGTCTGTTCCTGACCTTGTCGGGTGCGTTCAAAATCTATGATGTCAATCTGTCCCTGACCAAGGGCGGACCGAGCAATGCGACAGAGATGTTTGCGATGAATATCTTCAATGAGATCTTTGCTTACGGCAATTATGGCTTAGGTCAGGCAAAAGCGATCATCTTCTTCCTGATTGTTGCTGGACTCACGCTGACGCAAGTCATCATCACGAAGAGAAAAGAGGTGCAGATGTAATGAAGAAATCAGGTAAATGGCTGCTCGACATTCTGCTGTTCCTCTTTGCGCTGGTCTTCTTGTCCCCGGTCTTCCTCATGCTGATTAACTCGTTCAAGGATCGTGCAGAGCTGTATGAGAATGCGCTTGCGCTGCCTTCCTCCTTCAGCTTCGAGTATTATAAATCGGCGATGGAGAAGATGAATTTCTTCACCGCTTTGGGCAACTCGCTCTATGTCACCATCATCTCGGTTGTCATTGTCATCGTGCTCGCCTCCATGACGGCCTGGATGCTGGTGCGTACGGATAACAAGCTGAGCAAAGTCATTTTCTTCACATTTGTGGCAACGATGCTGATTCCGTTCCAGACGCTGATGATGCCGCTGATGCAGGTCATGGACTGGATTCGCAGCAATCTTCACATTCCGATGCTTAATACCCATGAGGGTCTGATTTATATGAATATCGGTTTTACTTCGAGCATGGCGGTCTTTCTCTACCACGGCTTCATTAAATCCGTGCCGGTGGCGCTGGAGGAAGCGGCAACGCTCGATGGCTGCTCCAAACTGGGTGTATTCTGGAGAATTGTGTTTCCGCTGCTGAAGAACATCAGTGTGACGATTGCCATCCTGAATGTCATTGCCCTGTGGAATGACTATCTGCTTCCATCGCTGACATTGTCCGACAAAGGGCTGCGGACCATTCCGCTCTCCACCTTCTACTTCTTCGGGGAATTCACGATTGTGTGGAACCAGGCGATGGCAGGTCTGACACTGACCATTATCCCGGTGGTTATATTCTATATTTTTGCGCAGAAATACATCATCAAGGGGATTGCAGCAGGTGCGGTAAAATGAGGCGGATCATCACGAGAGCGGACGATTACGCTTCCAGCCGTTCAGCCAATGCTGCGATTGCCCGAAGTGTGGATGCCGGTTTTATTAAAAATGTGTCCATTATGGCGCCCGGCCCCTATCTAGCCGAGGCCGCGCAGCTGCTGGCGCATCGCAAGGACATCTGCTTCGGGTTTCATATGACGCTGAATGCAGAGTGGGATAACGTACGCTGGGGACCTGTTGCCGCGAAGGAACAGGTTCCTTCGCTTGTCGATCGGGCCGGATATTTCTATCAGGACCCGATCTTGTTCCGGGATCATCCGCCTTCACTGCAGGAGATTATCGTGGAATGCGAAGCACAGCTTGATAAACTGACCGCAGCAGGGTTCAAGATTTCTTACGCGGACTCTCATATGCTGCCGGAACGCTTTATACCCGGGCTGCAGGAAGAGCTGGACCGCTGGATTGAAGCGAAGGGGCTTATCAACCATCGCGATTACTACAACTTCTTCCCGGGTGGTGTCCCGGACGGCGCCGATTCGTTTGAAAGGGTGCTTAGCGGTCTGACGGAAGACCAGTACTTCTTCCTGTCCCATCCGGCACTGTATTCGGAGGAAATGGTGCAGTGCGGCAATGCTCAAGTGGATGGGGAGGAACTGGCGCGCGGGCGTAATGAGGAGGCTTCCTTTCTTGCACGGGAGGACTTGAATGAGATTAGCGAACGACGGGGCTTTCGTGCGATTCGATATGATGAAGCGGTTCCATTATCCGGTGTATAATGGAAGCGTACGGATGAATGTATCTTGTTAATACAGGGAGAGGCGAAAGGAAGATGAATATGAATACGGTTCCGTTATTGCCAAGAAGTACCCCCGAAAACCAAGGAATCTCATCACAGTCTATTGAACGTTTTATCGCATCGATTCAGGAGAAGGAGCTTGAGCTGCACAGCTTCATGCTGGTGCGGCACGGGCATGTCGCAGCGGAAGGCTGGTGGAAGCCGTATCAGGCGGACAAGCCGCACATGCTCTTCTCGTTAAGCAAAAGTTTCACCTCTACCGCGATTGGACTTCTGGCCCAGGAAGGCCGGGTCACGCTGGAGGATCAGGTGATCGGATTCTTTCCGGAAAATACGCCGGAGGAACCTTCTTCAAATCTGTCCGCCATGACGATACGCGATTTGCTTATTATGGGAACGGGGCATGCCCAGGAGCCTGCCATGCAGTCCGATATCTGGGTAGATGATTTTTTCAAACAAGCAGTCGAGCATGAACCTGGAACTCATTTTGTCTATAACAGCGCAGCGACTTACATGCTCTCGGCTATTCTGCAGAAGGTAACCGGCATCACGCTGCTGGATTATCTGCAGCCCCGTCTGTTCGAACCGCTTGGCATACATGGAGCCACCTGGGAAAGCTGTCCGAAGGGAATCAATACCGGTGGATGGGGGCTTAAGGTGAAGACCGAGGACATCGCCAAGTTTGGCCAGCTCTACCTTCAGAAGGGGGTGTGGGAAGGCCGCCGCCTGATTCCGGAAGACTGGATCGAAGAGGCAACCTCGAAGCAGATATCCAACGGACCTGCGGACTCCACATCGGATTGGACCGAAGGCTACGGTTATCAATTCTGGATGTGCCGTCATGGAGGATATCGAGGTGATGGCGCATTCGGCCAGTTCTGCGTCGTGCTGCCGGAGCAGGATGCGATCATCGCCATTACCTCCGGCCTTGGGGACATGCAGGAAGTGCTGGACGTGGTATGGGAGCATCTGCTGCCTGCCATGGGACCTGATAAGCTGCCGGCTGACACGGGGGCCGAGTCCTCTCTTGCCGGAGTGCTGCAAGAGCTCAAGCTGGATCCCCCAAGGGAAGAAGCGCGTTCCCCGATCGAGCAGGACATTACCGGAATTGTGTATGAGCTGGAGGAGAATGAGGATAAGCTGCATTCGATCTCCATTCGGTTCGAAGAAGATGGCGCTGTAATGGAGCTTGCGGGGGAAGACGGCACGAATTCGATTGCCTTTGGCCGCAATGAGTGGAAGTCAGGAACCACGAAGTTGATTATGCTCGAGGATAACGACTATGCCGCCTCCATGACCTGGAACGACCAGACGCTGAGACTGACGATCCGGTTGACGGAGACGCCGTTCTATTTAACCACGGATTGTACCTTCAATGAGGAGGGGATTCATCTCGCTTACTGGATGAACCAATCGTTTCAGGGCAAAGTGGTCCGGGAGATTAACGGCAAGGCCAAGGCGTAGAACATGTGATTTTTGCTTTTCTCCAAACGGATATGATGTGGTCGTCATCAGACCAATGGGCTAAAGTTTAATCAACCTGGCCTTTTACAGACTGAAATTATGTAAAAAGCTGAACTAGATGATGCTAGTTCAGCTTTTTCAGTATATTCTTATACCTTCTTGGTTCGAGTCGGCTGGGTTTAGAGTATCGTTAACTACAATTAATCAGCTTCTGTATCCATTTGATCGTTATTTCATCTTTGACCTCTAGGCTCCAATCAGTCGGAAAGCACAAATATTGTTCTTCTTCGGGCATTTTAGGCAGCTGAGAATGTACAATAATATCAGCGTTACCGTCATGATTGTAGTATTGAGGAAAGCGGTATTCCTGGCCTTCAAGTGACCGATACACATAAAAACTGAACTCAATATCACCCACTACACAGAACGCATGACCTTGAATCCTAGGATCGCACCAGACATGGGTGCCTTTCAGCTTGCTTAATGAAAGCAGGAAGCCGTTCTTTTGAGCTTCCGTCAAATGAAAGTCGTCCAAATAATACCTGGACGATATTCGATCAAAATTCGTATCGATAATCTGGTAGTTTAGAATAACTTCGGCGCCCTTTTTAAGAACGGTATTAAAATAATCTTTCTGGATTCCGCCCTTATACCTGGATAATCGGCTTTTTACCAAGTAGTCGATATTACTATGGTCTAAATTTCGACCAAACGTTAATAGAAATCGTCTCTTATGCAACTTTACTCTGAACCCCACTTTGGAAGTGAATTATGGTATAAATCAATATTTCCTTTATGATCAGGCCAATCATCTTTTGTATGATAGTGCCACCGAGTATGATTTCTTGATTGGGAAGTAAAGACATCTAGTCTCAAATATTCTGTACCATCTTGACCAAATAAAGAAATAATTTGCTCGCCCTGATTAATCCCGTTCGGTGCGGAAGGTAACTCAGGTCCTTTGTTTCTAGTATAACCATATCTTTCATATTGCGCTTTAATTCCTGGCTCTATTTGAGGCCAAACTTCTCTATCGAAACGATCACCGAGTTGCTGCTGGATTTTCTTTCCCATCTTCTTTTTTACAGCTGCTTTTACTATAGCAGCAACAACCGCCCAAACAATAGGCCAAATCGCCGGTGAAATTTCACTCTGAATACTGGGATCTGACAAGTGACTAATCGTTGAGGTCTGACTATTTGCTATATCTGCAAAAGCAAGTATCAAGGCAAATTCTTTGCTGTACTCGTCGTATTCCTCCATTTTTAATTTTAAATTGTTGTCTGTTTGGATTGCTTCCTCTATGCTTGTAGAATGTTCTTGAATAAATAATAGAAGTTCTTGAATCTCGCTTTCTGATAGTTTTAATTCCTCTTGAGTCTTTTGCAGTTCGCTATGTGCAGGAAGCGCGGATACAGTAATTGCTGCAAATACCGTATTTAATAACATTACCAAAGCCAAAAAAGCGGCTACTTTTTTAATTACTCCCCAAAAACTCAAAAAATCAACCCCTTACTGTTATTTTTTGTAATTAACACGAATAATATATATTAAAATCCTAAAATTTAACAAATGAAAAAAGTTGTGTTTTCTCTAAAAAAATAGTGTGATTATGAATTTATAATAGTAAAAATGGTATATTATAATATTTACAGTTATCTCTTTTACATATGGCGAACTTTTCTACTTCAATTGTCTGCAAATCGAAAAATCAATCGGAACTATAATGATTTTAAAATGCTCAATAAAAGAATCTTCGGCATGCAAAGAAACCTCTCCACTATCGTAATGGAGAGGTTTCTTTGCATGCCGGAAAGCCAGAATCGCTCCGACACGGCCATTGCCTGCGTGATATGTATGTCTTCCTGCATGCCGTCATGATTTTTGCATATGAGTTAAGGTAGAGGGTGCATTTGGTTTACCTTACAAAGGGGGCGCATGCATGGACGGAACCGAGTTTTACCGTAAAGTGATCCTGACGGTGTCCGGCAATAAACTCGTGAAGTGGCTGTCGATCAAATACGGAAGGAAATTGGCAGGCCGATTCATTGCCGGCAATACGCTGGATGAGGCCTTGGATGAAATCGAGAGGCTCAATGCGAAGGGCATTCTCGTCACGCTGGATCATCTGGGGGAGGGCATTACGACGCAGGACGAAGCGGCCGAATACCGCGAGGAATATTTGAAGCTTGTGGAGGGAATCGCACAGCGGGGAGTGCAGTCAAATGTGTCATTGAAACCGACGCAGATGGGCATGGCACTGGACCTTGAGAAGGCTTACGAGAATATCAAGTCGGTGGTGAAAAAGGCGAAAGAGTTTCGCAATTTCGTGCGTCTGGATATGGAGGATTCGCCATATACCCAGGCGACAATCGATATGACGCTGCGGCTCCATAAGGAGGGGCTGCCCAATGTGGGCACCGTGATGCAGGCCTACTTGTTCCGCACGGAGGAAGACGTGCGAAGCCTGATGGAGGCGGGGGTCAATCTGCGCCTGGTAAAGGGGGCATATAAAGAGCCCGGAACCATTGCCTTTCAGCAGAAACGCGAAGTGATCGATAACTATAAAAAATTGATCAAAATGCATTTCGATCAGGGAGCGTACACTGCGATTGCCACGCACGATGACAATATCATCGACTGGGTCAAGGTGTTTGCCGAGCAGAGCCGCATAGAGAAAGAGGATTTCGAATTTCAGATGCTGTACGGGCTGCGAATGAACGATCAGGCTGCGCTTGCAGAGGATGGCTATCGCATCCGTTGTTATATGCCCTACGGGACGATGTGGTACCCGTACTTCACCCGGCGGCTGGCGGAGAAGCCGGCTAACCTCATGATGGTGCTGAAAAATATGTTCAAGTGAGGGGTGTGAACACCGCCCTTACCTTAAAAGAAATAATAAGCTTGCGAGCAATCCATCAGGAAGGACCGCTCCAGCGGGAGGCTGCCTAACCGTTCGCGAGTTACATGCTGGTGCAGGTCCGCCTCCAGATCGGCTAACGCCGATACGGCGAGCAGCATCCGAGTGGATCCCCATTGCTGCTGCTTCTGAGCATAGCGTATGGCCTCAGTCACGGGCATGCCCCGCAGCCTTGCAAATACAGATGCCCAGCGGACCAGATCTGCGAATTCTCTCGTGCTCGGCAGGGCATATTCCGCATAACCGGCTGCTTCTCCGCAGCTGATTTTGAACAAGCCGCAGTTCCAGCTTCGATCACTCCAGGGGATAAAGCGTTCAGCCGAGCCCCAGTCGAAACGGAACATCTCCATATAGCGGATGGGCTCTTCACATATTGTTGGCGCTGTTTGGATGGCTGTTGCCTGTGCTTCGAATTCGATGAGTTTCGTCATGATCTACGCTCCCTTATAAGATGTTATATGCAAGACAAAAAGGCCTGGTGAGCAGAGAAACCCCGCTCTCCAGGCCTTTTTCCGGTTAGCAGCCGATGAAGCGGCCGCTTTAGCTTGGCTGGATCGTGTTCTCTCTCAATACGCCTACGAGGTTAGCTGTCGGATTCGGGCTTGAGAGCGCCCTACCACAATGCCTGGTCAGGCATCGCGGATTCACCCCATTCACCAACAGAAGTCCTATCGGTGATATTGGTTCCCCCGTCTCCCGATCTGTCGGGAGCTCAGCGTATAACGTGTGTTGCGAATAGATGGATGAATCATACGCCGGAGGCAGCCAAAAGTAAATGACCGTATTTGACGCATACATTCCGAAAATCGATGAAATCCGTAAAAGAAAACGTGTACATTTGGTATTGTCATCTATTATCATGGCAAAATCTCAGTATCTCGATGGATTGCGATAAATTCGAGAAAACAAGAGAAATACATAGTATGGAGCAGTATTCGAGAGATAATGAAGACATACTGGTTAGATCTTGTTCCACATTCAGCCACACGTGTTTCTGAGCTCATTTACATCCCGCACGGCCGGACGTATGATACGAACTATGAATTGACGGATGATTCCAAGAGCAGGGCACAGCGGCAGCCGGTCGATAAGATTCATAAGGATACAAGGCAGTGTGAGAGCTGCGGTTCTCCTTTATGAATGAGAACCTCGGCGAAGGCACCATGGGTCTTCCAGAGGCTCAGGGTCAAGCGACTCTCACGGCTTGACTCTGACGGCTGTACAGTTCTGCCAGGCTTGGAATATAAGTCAATAGCTAATTGAATAACATGCTACTCGTTTTCAATTTTCGCTGAGTCCTTGAATGGAAAAGGAACGGGGGAACCAGTCGGGAGATGAACTTGATCTCTCAGGGGTGAATCCCATAGACAAGATAACGGTCTATGGGTAGGGCGACTCTCACGCCCGAATCCGTCAGCTAACCTCGTAAGCGTATCGAGAGAGGCAACGATTGTCGTGGACTTTAGCCACGGTGTATTTCACCGTGGATGAATAAGAAGCCTGCGGGAAGAGTTCTTCTCCTCCCGCAGGCTTCTTTTTGTTGCCTTCTCTTTCTGAAACTTAGGAGGAGAAACACATGGAGAAACCGCAGGATTTCATCTTGGTATCCGCCCCGAATAAGGCCGGGGAGGAATTTATCCGCCAGTTGATGTACAAACATATTTCGTTTGCAGCTATAGCCAACAATCGGGCCGAGCAGGAGAGGATGATGGAACTGGGCTGCAAAGACATTATTCTGATTGATACCAGAGACGAGTCAACCTGGATCATTCCCGAGTTTCCCGTCAGCAAGGTGTTTCTGTTCGAAAGCAGCTTGAATCTGTGCTGCCGCTATTTGCGGATTTGCCGGACATGGACAACAAAGTCGATTTACGTCATTACCCACTCCAGCAATCCGCGGTTGATATATAAGGGACTGGGCGCCGATGTGGTGCTTCATACGAACCATCATCAGGTATCTTTCCTGATTTCGTCCATTGTCAGCTAGTTGCAGATTTAATGCCAAATACGGTTCGTGGAGGATTGGATTATGCAGGATTTTTATATGGTGCTCATATTAGGAGGGACCTACGGACTGTTCATGCTGTTTATGTCCTGGTGTGGACGCGTGGTTTCAGAACCGGAGGCTGATCAGCTGTGATCATATTATTGGTATGTACGCTCTTTATTTTTCTGTATTTGATTTATGCGCTGGTTCACCCTGAAAAATTCTAGGGGAACCGCTGAAGGAGGAAGGCACTCGTCATGGGCATTATACAAATTGCCATCGTTATTCTGGTTCTGCTGCTGCTGGTTAAGCCGCTCGGAACCTATCTATATCAGGTATTTCGCAATGAAGATAACCGAACCGATAAATGGTTCTCCTGGGCAGAGAAGCCGATATTTGCACTGATTGGCTTGAAAGACCGCAAGGGGATGACCTGGAAAGGGTATGCTCTCAGCTTTGTCATTACGAATATCATACTGGTAGCTTCAGGCTACCTGATTCTGCGGCTGCAAAAGGTACTGCCGTTCAACCCGAACGGAATCGATAATATGGAATCAACCTTGTCATTCAATACGATCATCAGCTTTATGACCAATACGAATCTGCAGCATTACAGCGGAGAGTCGGGGCTATCCTATTTTGCGCAGATGGCTGTCATTACGATGATGATGTTTACATCGGCGGCGACCGGGCTGTGCGTGGCCATCGCTTTTATCCGGGCAGTGACCAGTAAGGGGACAACCGTCGGCAACTTCTTCGAGGACTTTGTGAAGGCTCATATCCGGGTATTCATTCCGGCGGCCTTCATCATTGCAATGGTGCTGGTCGCCCTGCAGGTGCCTCAGACCCTGAAGCCTGCGCTCAGCGTGACCACGATGGAAGGAAGCGAGCAGCAAATTGCGGTAGGTCCGGTGGCTGCTCTTGAATCGATCAAGCATCTGGGTACCAACGGCGGCGGATATATGGGGGTCAATTCGTCCCATCCGTTTGAGAATCCGTCCCCTCTGACCAATGTGATTGAGATCCTGTGCATGTGGAGTCTCGGGGCTGCGCTTCCGTATACATTTGGTTTGTTTGCCAAGAGCCGCAAGCAGGGCTGGATTATATTCTCTGTGATGATGACCTTGTTCATCGGCTTCTTGTCTCTGAACTATGCCGCTGAATCAAACGGCAATCCGGCACTGAACCGACTGGGGATTGATGCATCCCAAGGCAGCATGGAAGGTAAGGAAGTCCGGTTCGGGATCGCCCAGTCCTCGCTGTTTACTACAGTGACGACGGCGGCTACGACCGGTTCAGTTAACAACATGCATGATACACTCACGCCGCTTGGCGGAATTACGCCGCTGTCCCTGATGATGCTGAACTCTGTTTTTGGCGGAAAAGGCGTCGGGCTGATGAATATGCTCATGTATGCGATACTGGCTGTGTTCCTGGCCGGGCTTATGGTTGGGCGAACGCCTGAATTTCTGGGCAGAAAAATAGAAGCGCGGGAAATGAAGCTGATCGCCATCGTCATTCTGGTGCACCCATTTATCATTCTGGCTCCGACGGCGCTTGCCCTGATGACGGATGCCGGGCAGGCGGGCATTACCAATGCCGGCTTCCATGGCATCTCACAGGTGTTGTACGAATACACGTCATCCGCAGCCAATAACGGTTCCGGGTTTGAAGGACTTGCAGATAACACGCCGTTCTGGAACATCACAACCGGGCTCGTCATGCTGTTCGGCCGTTATATCTCGATGATCGCTCTGCTGGCGGTCGGCGGTTCACTGATGCGGAAGCAATGGGTACCGGAGACACTCGGGACGTTCCGAACAGACAATAAGCTGTTTGCCGGCATTCTCCTCGCGGTGGTTCTGATCATCGGCGCATTGACTTTCCTGCCTGTGCTGGTGCTCGGCCCGATTGCTGAGCATCTGACGATCCGTTAATTAGAAAAGGTGGCCTATTACCATGAATAATACGAGAACCAAAGTGATGTCCAAAGAAATGGTCAATCAAGCGCTGAAGGACAGCTTCATCAAGCTGAATCCAGCTTTCATGATGAGAAATCCCGTGATGTTTGTTGTGGAGGCCGGAACCTTGGTGGTTCTGCTCATGACACTGTTTCCATCCTATTTCGGTACAGAAGGCAGTACCGGATTCAATCTGACGGTGTTTGTGATTCTGCTGTTTACGCTGCTGTTCGCGAACTTTGCCGAGGCCCTTGCCGAGGGCAGGGGTAAAGCTCAGGCCGATTCTCTTAAGCAATCCAAGAAAGAAATGACCGCCCATAAAGTGATGGAAGGCGGAGGGGTTCAGTCCGTGCCGTCTACCGATCTTCGCAAAGGGGATATCGTGGTGGTTACGCAGGGCGAGATGATCCCTGGTGACGGAGAGGTCATCGCCGGTCTGGCATCTGTCGACGAATCTGCCATTACGGGAGAATCCGCGCCGGTGATCAAAGAAGCAGGCGGCGATTTCAGCTCGGTCACCGGGGGAACCCGGGTGGTCAGCGATACAATCAAAATTCGGATTACCAGCGATCCCGGCGAATCGTTTATTGACCGAATGATCTCACTGGTTGAAGGAGCTTCGCGGCAGAAGACGCCGAATGAAATAGCGCTGAACACACTGCTGATTGTGTTGACCCTGATCTTCCTGATCGTTGTGGTTACACTCGCTCCGATTGCCAAGTATCTTGGCATCGAGCTGTCTGTCCCGGTATTGATCTCGCTGCTGGTATGTTTGATTCCGACCACGATCGGCGGGCTGCTGTCGGCCATCGGGATTGCAGGCATGGACCGGGTGACCCAGTTCAATGTGTTGGCGATGTCGGGTAAAGCGGTGGAAGCGGCCGGAGATATTAATACAATGATCCTGGATAAGACCGGAACCATTACGTTTGGCAACCGGATGGCAAGTCAACTGATCCCGGCCCGTGGCGAAACGCTGGCATCGGTTGCCCAGTGGGCAGCGGTCAGCTCGCTGCTGGACGAAACACCGGAAGGCCGCTCCGTTCTGGAGCTGTTGAAGAAGGAAGGCCTTGAGGTGGATGAGAGTATGACGGCGGGAGCCGAATTCATCGAATTTAAGGCAGAGACCCGAATGAGCGGCATGGACCTGAAGGATGGCCGAAAAGTTCGCAAGGGTGCAGTGGATGCCGTCAAGGCTTGGGTGCTGTCTCAAGGAGGCTCCATACCTCCGGACTTGACGCCAAACAGTGATGCAATTGCTACGGAGGGAGGAACCCCGCTGGCTGTGGCTGTGGATCACCGCATCTATGGATTGATCTACCTGAAGGACACTGTGAAACCGGGAATGAAGGAACGGTTTGAACAGCTGCGCCGGATGGGCATTAAGACCATTATGTGTACAGGCGATAATCCGCTGACTGCAGCGACGATTGCCCGCGAAGCGGGAGTGGATGATTTCATCGCAGAGAGCAAGCCGGAGGATAAGATCGCCGTCATTCGAAAAGAACAGGCCGAAGGCAAGCTGGTGGCCATGACCGGTGACGGAACGAACGATGCGCCGGCCCTTGCACAGGCCGATGTCGGGCTTGCGATGAACAGCGGTACCACCGCCGCGAAGGAGGCGGCCAATATGGTGGATCTGGATTCAGATCCATCCAAGATTATCGAGGTCGTTGCCATCGGGAAGCAATTGCTGATGACAAGAGGCGCGCTGACCACGTTCAGCGTTGCGAACGATGTCGCCAAATATTTTGCCATCATTCCCGCCATGTTTGCAGCTGCTATTCCAAGCATGAACGTATTGAATGTCATGGGACTCGGTTCCCCTATGTCGGCCATCCTGTCCGCGCTGATCTTCAATGCGATCATTATTCCGCTGCTCATTCCGCTTGCGATGAAGGGTGTCGCCTATAAGCCGATGAGCTCATCGAAGCTGCTGCAGCGTAATGTACTTGTCTACGGATTAGGCGGCGTGATCGTGCCGTTCATCGGGATTAAGCTGATTGACATGATTGTCCACCTATGGATTTAGGCGTGTTGGTTAAACCGGGTATATAGAGATAAACCAAAGGTTGATTATACAAGGTAGATATGAAAGAAAGGGTCGAAGAATAATGAATAATCCTGTGCAAACATCGTCAACGTCCACGCCTCATGCTGAGGCGGGCAACGCTCGCGTCTCCGTAGGCATTGCGCTTAGAGCAAGTCTTGTATTCATTGTGCTGTGCGGAGTTCTGTATCCTCTGGTCACTACAGGTGCAGCGCAGCTGCTGATGCCGAAGCAAGCCGGCGGCAGCCTGATTACGGATGAGAGCGGCAAGGTGGTAGGCTCGGAACTGATCGGCCAGAACTTTACGGACCCGCAATTTTTCCATGGGAGGGTGTCCAGCATCGAATACAACGCAGCTGGCTCAGGCAGCAATAACTATGCACCTTCCAATCCCGAGATGATCGATCGAACAAAGGCGTCGATTGAGGCATGGAAGGAGAATAATCCGGACGTTCCGGTAAGCGAGCTCCCGATGGACCTGGTAACGAATTCCGGCTCTGGACTGGATCCTCACATTTCGCCGCAAGCAGCGGATATTCAAATTCCACGGATCAGCAAGCTGACCGAAATTCCGGAAGCAGAGCTTCAGCAGCTGGTGGAGAAGCATACGGAAGGACGGGATTTAGGTGTATTCGGTGAACCGCGCGTGAATGTGTTGAAGCTGAACTTGGCTCTCAGAGAGCTTCTTAGCTGACGATGGATCACTTTCGGAGAAAATCGCCGGAGGAAATTTTAAGGTCCATCTCGAAGCTCCACCAGGGGCGGCTCAAAGTGTATATCGGGGCCGTGAGCGGCTCGGGAAAAACCTATCATATGCTTCGCGAGGGGCAGACCTTGAGACAGCAAGGCATTGATGTTGTCATCTGTGCCGTATCCACAATGCAGCGTCCGGAGACGGTGGAGCAGGCACAGGATCTGGAACGGGTGCCGAGCATTCATTGGGTTCAGGACGGCATAGAGAAGAAGGATCTCGATCTGGATCTGCTGCTGAAGCGCAATCCGGAGGTCGTGCTTGTGGATGGCCTTTCCCACCGGAACCGGAGAGGGGCAAGGCATGCCACACGGCTGGAGGACATAAAGTTCCTGTTAAGCCGGGGGATCAGTGTCATCACAACGGTGAATGTGTATGAGCTTGAGGATGTGCACGGCATTGCCACCAAGCTGACGGGCATCAAGGCCAGTTATACGGTGCCCGCCGATACCCTTGAGACCGCCGATGAGGTGGTGCTCATTGATGTAACACCTGAAACGATGCTGGATCGGGCACAGGAAGGCCTGCTTGCGGGGGGAGGCATATGGAAGCAGGGCAATCTGGCCGTGCTTCGGGAGCTTACCCTCCGTCTTGTTGCAGAGGGCGTGAACAACTCGCTTGCGCGGTACCGCAAGGAACAGGGACTCATCGGCCCATCGGGGGCCGATGAGCGGATACTGGTGTCCACACAGTACCATTGGAACGGGTCCATCTATATGCGCCGCGGTCAGCAGATTGCGAAGAGACTGAACGGCGAACTGTTGGCGGTAACGTTTGTGAATCAGAAGCAGGAGCTTACGAAGGAACAGGCGGCTTTTAAGCGCTCCATGCTGAAGCTTGCGGAACGGATTGGCGCCAAGCTGGAAGAACTGCCCCTTCATTCACGAAGGGAGCTGCCAGGTGAACTCGTTCAATATGCACTTGAGCATCATGTCACCCGTATTGTGCTGGGTCACTCGAAGCAGACCCCCTGGCAGGAGCTGCGGCAGGGATCGATGATTCAGGAGCTGCTTAAGAAAACGCGCGGGATTGATATTTTTATCGTAGCGGACCGGGCAGCGCATGACGGAGAACGAATCATCCCGGCTCAGATTCATCCACCGCAGCGTTCGTCCGAATCGTTTCATCGCTTGAATGAACAGGAGCTGGATCAGAAGATCGAGCAGGTCAAGCGGGGGCGGTTCAAAGTCTATATCGGTGCAGCCCCGGGTGTAGGCAAGACGTATACGATGCTGCGGGAGGGCAATGATCTGCTGAAAAAGGGACTGACGGTTCTTACCGGACTGCTGGAAACGCACGGGCGGAAGGATACGCTTTTACAGGTCGGTGAACTGGAAGTTCTTCCACGAAGAGTGATGGATTACCGGGGCTCACGCCTTGAAGAGATGGATACCGATGAGATCATCCGCCAAAGGCCCGATGTGGTTTTGGTGGATGAACTGGCGCATACAAACGTTCCCGGAAGCAAGCACAGGAAGCGATATGAGGATGTGCTGGATATACTGTCGGCTGGCATCTCTGTTATTACGACCGTGAATGTGCAGCATCTGGAGAGCTTGAATGACGCGATGGAGCAAATTACCGGTGTGCGTGTCCGCGAGACGGTTCCGGACCATATTCTGCAATTGGCGGACGAGGTTCAGCTCATCGATGTCACGCCGGAGTCACTGCAGCAGCGGATGAAGGATGGCAAAATCTATGCGCCGGAGAAGATCCACCAGGCGCTCAGCCATTTTTTCAAGACGGGAAATCTGATTGCTCTAAGGGAACTGGCCCTGAGGGAAATTGCAGATGATGTGGATGAGAGGCTGGAGTCATGGCAGCGAAGCAGCTCGCTTCGGGGACCGTGGCGGCGCGAGGAGGTTATCTATGTTATGGTTGGCAGCGGACCTCAGGGGGAGCGGCTCATCCGCCGCGGCTTCCGGATTGCCCATCGGCTGAAGGCGGCCTGGTATGTGACGCTCCTTCAGGAGGGGCGTGCGCATTCATCCCGTGCTGACTCCAAACGCTTAACGGCTCTTCAAACGCTGACAGAACGACTTGGAGGAACATTCGGCGTACTGCCTGTAAGAAGAGGGAAGGCGCGTGAAGTTGCATCCCAATGGGTCGCGGCGGCTGATAAGGCGAAGGCTACCCAATTGATCATCGGTCAGCCGAAGATCACGGGATGGAAGCTGTACGCCGAGCGGAAATCGATCCGAAGCCTGCTGAGATATGCAAGGCATATGGATGTGCTGGTGGTTGCCGATTATGATCCGTGCACGAACGAGCCCAAACCGTCAGGGAATTAATCGCTTATGAAAAACATAAACGCCAAAACGCCCACAAACCTGTAAGCAACAGGAATGCGGGCGTTATTGACGTCTCCCTACGGGGAGATTTATAGGGCGCGCGTGCCAGGGCTATTCTCCTGACAATGTGTGATCGCCGGTCAAATATTTCTCGGTCAGTATGGAGAGCAGGCGAATGCCAACCTCATTCTCTCCACCTTCCGGAATGATCAGGTCGGCGTATTTCTTCGAGGGTTCGATAAACGCCTCGTGCATAGGCTTGACCGTTGTCAGATATTGATTGTGAATCGACTGGATGGTCCGGCCGCGGTCCTCAATATCACGAACGACCCGGCGAAGCAGGCGCACATCGGGATCGGTATCCACAAACACCTTAATGTGAAGCAGCTTGCGCAGATTCTCGTCTGACAGCACATGAAGTCCTTCAATGATAACGATGTTGTTTGGCTTGAGCTCAAGGGTCTGATCCGTGAAGCGGGCATGTGCAGTAAAATCATAGACCGGTGCATAAGCGGGCTCCCCGCCCTTCAAGATGCCGAGATGCTCGATAAGCAGCTCGTTGTCGAAGGCGAACGGGTGATCATAGTTGATCGCTTCGCGTTCCGCAAAGCTGAGCTCTTTATGATCCTTGTAATAGTTATCTTGCGAAATGAAAGTCACTTTATCTGAACCAAGACGGTCAATGACAGAGCGGGCAACCGTCGTTTTGCCCGATCCGGTGCCGCCGGCAATACCAATTATGAGCATGGCGAATCCATAACCCTCCCTAGAGTTTGCAATTTTAATATTGTAGCACAGCATGCGCTTTTTTTCACTATGGGGATATAGAGCAAAAGCTGGGATTTTCCGAAGTTTTTTATTCCTGGCATGGCATGGTGAACCCAACGGGTATGAATTATCATAGAGAGATGAGTTGCAATTGAATTTTGTGGAGGGGTTATCATGCACAATGCCGCCGTTTATCCATGCAGGCCGGCTTCATTCACCCGGCAGGGAGAGGAACGGGAACAGATCGATTGGAGTCGCTATGAAGCGGTTGTTCTCCACGATACGGTGACCGGGCATGCCGTAAAAGAAGCGACCGAGGTCCGTGCCTGCTGGAGTCCTGAATATTTTCATGTGCAATTTGTTTGTCAGGATTCCTACATGGTATCCGAGTATCTTCACAGGGATGAGCCGCTATATGAACAGGATGTTGTGGAATTGTTCGTGGATGATGCCGGGAGTGGAAAGGAATACATAGAGCTTGAGGTTAGCCCGAACAATGTTGTATTTGATGCCCTTATCCGCAACGACGGCGGGAAGACGATTACGACCAGCGATATCAAGTGGGATCTAACCGGTCTTGTGACCTCGGTCGATCATGACGAGCAGGGGAATTGGGTTTGTGAGATTACAATTCCTGCCGTGAACTTCGGTAATCCTCCACAGAGGGGGCGGAGCTGGAACGTGAATTTTTACCGGATCGACGAAGACCCTCAAGGCATCCGGGAATATCAGGCATGGAGTCCAACTGGAGAGGTGAATTACCATATTCCTGCCCGGTTCGGGAAGCTGGAGTTTGTTGATGATCTATAGCATGAGGCTGTAACTCAAAAAGCCGCAATCGCAGAATTACGTGCGATTGCGGCTTTTCATATGTTTGCCGATTTTTGGATGGACAGGCTTACTTAAACCGGTAGGCCCGAGGCTCGGTAAACCAGAAGCTGCCGTCCTGGGAGAAGTCCCGGTATGGACTTGGTGACACCTGGTCGACCAGCTTCAAATCCTCCTCGGTCAGCTGCACCTTCAGCGCACCGAGGTTATCTGCAAGCTGCTGCTCGTTACGGATACCGACAACAGGAACAATGTTGCGCTGCAGAAGCCATGCCAGTGCAAACTGTCCCAGCTTGACTCCCTTCTCCCCCGCCCGCTGGGCAAGCAGCTCGACCTTCTCTAACTTGGCGCGGTTATCAGGTGAATCCATGTCCATGCGCTCACCGCGCGAGTTGTCCGGGAGCGGCTGCCCGGCCCGGTATTTACCGGAGAGCCAGCCGCCATCCAGCGGGGAATAGGCCAGTGTAGCCAACCCGTGACGCTGTGAAGCCGGCAGGATTTCCTGCTCGATGTAGCGGTTGAAGATACTGTACGAAGGCTGATTGGTGACAAAACGCTCCAGGTTCATTTTTTCGCTGGTCCATAGGGATTCAAGGATTCGCCAAGCCTCGAAATTCGAGCAGCCGATATATCTTACCTTCCCTTGGGTAACCAGATCATCGAGCGCACGCAGCGTCTCGTCCAGCGGGGTATGCGGATCGGGCCGATGTACTTGGTACAGGTCAATATAGTCCGTATTCAGTCGCTTCAGGCTTGCCTCAACCTGTTTCATGATACGGTAGCGGCTTGCGCCTTCTCCGTTCGGTCCTTCGGCGGTCCGCACCTTGAATTTGGTCGCGATGATAACATCGTCTCTGCGTCCTTGAATGGCTTTGCCTATAATTTCTTCACTCGTACCTTTGCCATAGGTATCCGCAGTATCGATAAAATTAATGCCGGAATCCAGCACACGGTCGATGATGCCGAGCGAGGTTTTCTCGTCCAAATCCCAGTCTCCGTAAGTCATGGTTCCCAGGCAAAAGCGGGATACCTCAAGTCCGGTTCTTCCCAAATAGACATATTCCATCCCATACCCTCCTCAATCCCATAGTACGATAGAAATCTGCTTCCATTATCGACCTTTTATGCAGAGATGACAAGCCGGTATACAGGTGAAGGAATACCTCTGAATGCTTATTGCTTATGACGCTTTCGTAAAAAAACGCATGGTTGAGCTTCTGCACAATCACCAGGATGTCATGCTGGCAGGTCGCAGGGCTACCCGCCCATCCGCCCATCGCACAGCGCGAAAAGAGGCCCACCTCAAGGGATTGAGAGGGCCTCTGTATGTGCTGTGGCATGGTGTTCTGGCTGAGGAGCAGCCGTGCAGTTGGATGGAAATTAATGACATAAGATCAGCATAAAAAGTTATTGCGCTGCTGTCACCGTAATGTCGCCGTGCTTGTCTTGCTTGGCTTGTAGATGCAAAATATCCGTCAGGAAGGCCAGCGGAACATACACATGGCCGCCTTTCATTTCAGGAGCAGAGCCGAGCGGGCGCGGGGCCATTTTGCCAAAAGAGTAAGCATCCTTGTTCAGAGTCACCGCACTCCAGACGGCTCCCTTGGAAATCTCGGCGGTTTTGTTCTTGCCGTTCCACTTGACGTCGAAGTGCAGCTGGCGCAGCACTTGAGCTGCCGGAACCATGATTTTGCCGTTGTTATCCTTATAATAAACGCCTGATTTCATCACAGCTGCAGCTGCTTGTTCCTCCGTTGCTTGACCTTGACCAGGCAGCTTCACGGCAAATTCCGGCATGCCTGCAGCCCCGGGTGCGCTGCTGTATTTCTGGAACACGATATAGGCGGTTCCGCCTGAAACATAGAAGGCTTGCCCGGCATCGATGCCCTGGAACCCGTCCTCATGCTGGAAATAATTCTCTTGATCTGCCGCAATTGCTGTTTTGACCGCTTGATCCACAATGGCTTTGTAATCCCTTCCGAACAGGTCTTCCAGCGTCACGCGCTGTGCTTCGGCTTCGTTTCGGAAGTTGTACGTATCCACGCGGGGGACACCATTGTTCATTCCCATGCCCTCTGTAATGACTTTGAGGGAGATCAAGTCGCCATCCGTGCCATCCGAAGTCAGCTCATAGGTGATCGTCAGCTGATAAGGGCGCATGGTATAGCCGTTCTTCTGAGCACTGGCGGCTGTTTCTGCCGCTTCCTTCTCCCATTTGGCCATATCCTTGGAAGCGTGGGATTCGATGATGTCGTTCAGCTGCTCCTGATATTTGGTGTCGGCCAGACCCTGAAATACAGGGATTTTGATGTCGGTTTCCAGCCACTTTTCCTTGGATTGCAGCGTTTTGGATGTCACGAGTGGTGGGGTTATGGCCGGCGTTTCTGCTTGATCCGTACTCGCTGCAGTCCGGGTTTCGGCATGGACGTGGCTGGACGGCAGCCCTGAAGCGGATATCATGAGAATGCCTGCTAATCCGGCAGCCGCCAAGGTTCTGGTCAACGGGGTCGTTGTATGTTTCATTGTTTTCATCGTTATTACCTCCAGTTTTATAATGGATATCTACCATGTGTGATCTACCGGATGTACTCGTTGCTGACAAGCTCGGCTGCGATGGCTTCCGTTGGAATCGTAAATTCCACAACGCCCAGATAGCCGGGTGCGACATCGTATTCATATTGGAATAGGTAAGGGTTTGATATTATCTCCACCTTTTCCCCTCCTCCACACCGTGCATGCAATTTTCACCGCACACGGCGTTCCACCTTATATGCTAAAGTTATATGCTCACAAGTTTACATGCTTTGCGATAGAGATTGATTTTATCAATCATAGCGTCGGTAAGTTGTAGGATACTTTTGTAATATTCAATCGTTTTATCTTCTGTGGCATGTACTAACCTGTGTACATCGCTGTGAATAATGCGTAGGTTATTGTACTTATCTGTGCCACCCAGGGATAGAGGTTCGTAGTGATGACAATGAACCTCTTCTGCCTGTAAGAATAAACCCGTGACTTCGCATAATCCCTGAACTCCTGAGTACCTTGAAAGCCGATTGTCGGAATATTCAAGAGTCCTATCCCAGACGTCCGATCGAATTAGTTTCGATAACTCTACTTGGACGTGAAACTTGAGATTTACGTGAATGCTTTCTCTGGCTTCAGCATTATATGGGGTTGATTCCTGGCTGAAGTTTAGTGGTTTACTTTTAGAAATGTCCTGTAAAGGGAAGAGTAGCGTTCCTGCAACCTCCCAAGTTTTATTATTATTTTTATAAAACTTAGAGTATGTTGGAGGCGGCCGTTTTGGTCTTCCGTATCTACTGATGGATTTGAGACGATTGAACATAAATCGACTTTTGCGAAAGGCAATTTCCTGAAAGTCCATGCTTACATGTGATGCGAATTTGAAATAGTTATGTAGGCCTAGGACAAAGCTATTCCATTGTGAGATCGTTTTTGGAGTAGGAGATAGCTTAATTTCAGTGATCAATTTATTTATTCGTTTCTTGATCTGATCCTTCTTCTTATCAGAGATGAAACTATGAGCAACATGCTTTTTGCCTTTAGGAACGGCCTTAAACTTAAAGCCCAAGAAATTGGATGATTTCTTGCGCAGATTTATGACCATTGATTTCTCTGGAGAGACATCTAGTTTAAGTCGTTCTTTAAGGTATTGTTTTACTGCATGGTACCATTTATAGGCGTCTTGTGAGGTTCTGGCAAAGATCTTAAAGTCATCAGCATACCTTACGATAAAGCCCTCTTTGAGTTTTGTCCTCTTCAGGGCGGCATATTTATTTCTTTGTGTGTAAGGATGTTTGGTTTTAAAATTTTCCCATTGCCCTGCAACCCAGTGATCCAAGTCATTAAGTACTATGTTGGATAATAAGGGAGAGAGAATTCCACCTTGCGGTGTACCTTTACGAGGTATTCCTTCCTTTTCAATGGGTGCCTTCAACATTTTTCCTATAATGGCCAGTACTCTCCGGTCTTTAATCCCTATATTCCAAAGTTGTTTAAGAAGCAGTGTATGGTTTACGTTATCAAAGAAGCCTTTTATATCGATATCAACAACAAAGTGGAGTTGGGCGTTGTTAATTAATGTATCGCATCTTGACTTTGCATGATGCGTGCTTCTTAGAGGCCTGAACCCATAACTATGCTTATAAAACTTTGCTTCACAGATAGGTTCTAAAACTTGCTTGACCATTTGCTGTATTAATCTGTCCAGCATACTAGGAATACCTAATGGTCGTTTATCGCCATTGGGTTTCGGGATGAAGACACGTCTGACTAGTTTCGGTTTATAGTGATCAAGTGTTTTACGAATCGTATTGATGAATTCATCCTGACTGTAGCTTTTGAAATCATCAATGCTAAATTGATCAGTGCCTTGAGTCTTTGATCCTTTGTTGCTTTTAATCATTCGATAGGCTAGAAGTATATTATTATCAGAAGTAATCAGTTCATATAGCCTGTTAAACGAGCAACCTTCTTTACTTTTAAGGTAAAGAGTATCAAAGGTCGATTGCATCCCGTAGTATTCAGCGTATCGCAAATATGTGATGATTGTGGACAACTCCTTGAAAAGTTGTTTCCCACTTTCTTACCTGACCGATCATCTGCAACTTGAGTAATTTAACTTAGATTTATAAGGCTTGGGGCTATCCCTCCGGAATGTTTCCATTCTTTCATAGGTACTGTGCCCCTACTCTCACAAGAGTAAATCATGTTGCCATGAACCATTCCCTTGATAGAGGTTTAACAACGGAGTTGTATAAATGTCTCTTGCTTTCCACGTTCCGATTATTCTAGCTATCCATGCGCGTTTTAGGTGGCGACTATAAGCCTGTAAACCTTATACCCTCTTTGTTAGGTATCCCGAATTTCATAACTTCAAATCTTACTTTTCGGTAGTTTACGCTGCTAGTGCAGCACAATTCTTTCGAATTGTTATACCTCTAGACCCGTACATTCATCGCTTGGTCAGTTACTTGTGTAACATTCTCACCATGACGCGCTTTTCAGCACCCCGACCTATTTCAGACCATATTTCTCAAAGTGAAACTTAGGCCCGATTCAGCCGACTTCACCTAGCTTCAAACAGAGACAAGCTATCTCTTGTTTCTGCTTGTAGGAGTATTAGGTAGGAAGTTTAAGCTCAACATGAAGGCTTTCATTCCTTCCTTCGAATAATCAGTTGTTATTCTTTTTATTTGAAAAGAACCCACTCTTTTCATGCCATTAGGCACTTATAGAGTAACGTGTCGCACTGAAGCTGATAACCAGTTTTCCGTCCTGATTAATGTAGAAGTTTTGGTCTTTAGCGATGGACTGGAAAATATCCTCCGGTATTTCAGGCTCCACGCCCGGCTGCTCTACCCAGTAGACGATATCCGGGTTATCCTGCATCTGCTGGCGCATCTGTTCCTTGATATTGTCGCTGATGGTTTGGATGTAACGGTCATCCTTGAACAGGCTTGGCAGCGTGATCACCATCTGATTGATTTTGTCGATCGTATCGTATTGTCTGGATTCGACCGAACTGCCGGCCGTTTCGACGACATAGCGCGAAAGGATCAACAGCTGTTCATTATCAGTGATAACCTCATAGCCGCTGTCGAGTCCCAGATGCGCGCCGCCTTCCTTATGAAGCTGGGCCACTTCGTCTTTGAAGTTGTCATACAGCTTTTTGTTCTCTTCCAGGTATTTGTTATTCAAGGTTTGCTCCAGCTCTGCATTACCCAGATTGGTTATGCCCGGCGTTTCCATATGCAGGTTCGTCTGGTCATCCTGCTCGGTATATTCCCTTATGGTGATGACCTTGATGATATTGCCTAGAACCGGCACATCCGACATGGCTTGGGCGAGGACTGGGCTGGTGTTCACACCGGCAAACAGCAGAATGCATGCTGCCGCCGCGCTGGCGAGCCAGGGCAGGGTTTTATTTTTTTTTCGCCTGGCTGCAATGGTCCTGTTAACCAGCGAGCTCAATTCATCAGGAATAGGAGTGCTCTCGTACTGTTCTTTCATCCTATTCAGCTTGTCATGCATTATCGTTGTTCCTCCTCTTGATCTTTCTCACTTAAATTCACGCGCAGCTTCTGCAGTCCTTGGTATAACCGTGTTTTCACCGTGCTGACATTCTCATGAAGCACTTCGGCGATTTCTTCGATTTTCATATCTTCAAAATACCGGAGAATGATCACGGCTCGATATTTGTCGGGAAGTTCCTCCAGGGACTGGGCCAGATCCAGATTGGGATAATGATCATGGCTGCTGGGTAATACAAACTCCAGGTTCTCGTCGTCCATGACGCGGACTTTTTTCTGTTTTCTTATGAGATCCAGGGAGGTTGTTACAATAATCCGGAAAAACCAGCTTTTTAATGAACCCGTTTGCTTCAGTTTTTCTATGGATAAAAATGCTTTGTGGATGGCGTCCTGAACGATATCGAGGGCATCCTCTTTGTTTCTAACGTAGCTGTATGCCAGTCGATAGGCGCTATCCTGATTTTCGGTTATGCACTGTATAAGAAGCTTCTCCAGCTTCCGTCCGCCTCTCATGTAAATATGACACTCCTTTGGGCCCGCGCGGGTAACCATCAATTGCAATTGACTTACGGATGCATGACGTGCAAGTCCTTCAAAAAGTTTGATTTTCCATAAAAAATTTAAAAACAGCGTCTGCCTCATTATTCAGCGAACCCTTCAGCCGTCGCAACAAGAAAAAGACCCCAGTTTCACTGGGGCCTCAGAGTTTCGCGAAACTCCCCGTTTTCTGCAGGGAGTTTAAGATGAGATCGAATATCCCCAATACGGGGGTCTTCGGTTTTTGCTGTTATTCATGCTCATATTTTCTGATAACAATCGCCGAGTTGTGTCCACCGAAGCCGAAGGAGTTGGACATGCCGATCCGAAGCGCAGCTGATCTCGCCTCGTTAGGCACATAATCCAGATCGCATCCGGGATCGGCTGCATCCAGATTGATGGTTGGCGGTATGACGTCTTCCTGCAACGATTTCACGAGGGCAATCGCCTCGACGCCGCCCGATGCGCCCAGCATATGTCCGGTCATCGATTTGTTGGCGGTCACGGGTATGCGGTAGGCAGCTTCACCGAATACAGACTTGATTGCAGCCGTCTCGGACCGGTCGCCAATCACTGTGCTTGTGGCATGGGCACTGATGACATCGATATCGGAAGGGGAGAGGTTCGCTTCCGTCAGTGCCAGCTTCATCGCCCGGGCTGCACCGTTGCCGTCTTCCGGGGTTGCCACCATATGGTAGGCATCCGAGCCGGCCCCATACCCGATTACTTCACCCAAAATGCCGGCCCCTCTGCGCAGGGCATGGGAGAGCGACTCCAGCACGAGGATACCGGCCCCTTCCGCCATCACGAATCCGTCCCGGGCCGCATCAAACGGCCGGCTGGCTCGGCCGGGATCATCATTGCGGGTGGAGAGGGCGGTTGCATTCGAGAAGCTGGCCAGCGAGATATCGGTCACGGCCGCTTCGGAGCCTCCCGCGATAATGACATCGGACCGTCCCGCCTGGATATTAAAGAAAGCTTCGCCAATCGCCGTATTGCCGATCGAGCACGCTGTAACCGGAGCCAGCGTAGAGCCCAGCGCACCGTATTTGATACTGATGAGGGCAGCCGCCATATTGGGAATCATCATCGGCACCAGAGTAGGACTGACTCGCTCAGGTCCTCGTGAAGCCAGCGTTTCGCTCTGATTCATCAAGGTTTGGATACCGCCGATGCCGGAGCCGACGTATACCCCCATGCGCTCCCGGTTGATCTGGTCAAGATCAAGTCCGGTGTTATGCAAGGCCTGATCTGCCGCAGCCAGTGCAAACTGGCAGAAGCGGTCCATACGCCGGGCTTCTTTTACACCGAACATCGAGTTTGGATCAAACTCCTTTACGACACCTGCTATTTTTACTTTTTGCCTTGATGTGTCAAATGCATCTATATGTGTAATACCGGATTCTCCCCGAACAAGCCGGGACCAGAACGTCTCAACATCATTTCCCAGCGGTGAGATGACACCCATGCCGGTAATAACGACTCTTTCCATGGAATAACAGCCTCCTTTAAGACTTTACTAACGGCAAGCCTTTATAACTTGTCAATCTTAAGGTTATAATGTCACGTAGAGTATCCTATTACAAGATATCGTTTATCCTAGTATAAATACTGCTATCCTGAGTTGGATGAAGGAGGCGTACCCTATGAATTCCCAAGTCAGGCTTCAAGCCTTGTCGGCTTTTCTGAAAGGTCAGCGTGCCAAAATCTCCCCCGAGTCTGTTGGATTGCCTTCCGGCACCCGAAGGAGAACACCGGGCCTGCGCCGGGAGGAGGTTGCCCAGCTGGCAGGTGTCAGCACGACATGGTATACCTGGCTGGAGCAAGGGCGCGATATTCAGGTATCCTCGTCTGTGCTGGACTGTGTTGCCAGTGCGCTGTTGCTGAATGCTGATGAGCGGAGATACCTGTATTCGCTTGCGTTCGAGAGCGGGGCAGAGCCCTACTCCGTCAAGCAGGAGGCCGTGCATATCAGCCCGTCCCTGCAAAAAATCATCACCGAGCTGAAGTACTGCCCGGTCATGATATCGGATCGCATGTGCAACATCGTGGGCTGGAACCGGGCGGCCGCGTATGTATTCCTTGATTTTGACCGCATTCCTCCCGAGGAGCGGAACATGATCCGGCTGCTCTTCACCCGCAGGGAGTTCCAGCGGCTGGCGGTGAACTGGGAGCAGTTCGCCAGCGGCTTCCTCTCCATGTTCCGAACCTATTACGGGCAGTACGTGGAGGATGAGTGGTATGACCGTTTTCTGGAGGAGATGAAGAAGGGGCACCCGGACTTCAACCGGATGTGGGAGCAGAGCCAAGTCAGCTACGCTCCGGAGGTGCATCTGGAATTCCGGCATGCCAAAGCCGGGAAGATGGTATACGAACTCACGTCGCTGAAGGTGTACGGCAATGATGATCTGCGATGCAGCATCTACACACCCGCGCCGGATACGACCACGGAAGCGAAGCTGCGGCAGCTGATGGAGGAGAAGTGAGCGGAGGGGGTGGTGGTCTGGCTGGCTGGTGATTGTCCAGCGGGGCCATTGTTGGTGTGAGGTTGCTGTGGTAACGCCGGTAACTTCGGTAGATCTGGTGGCTCCGGTAGCACCAGTAGCTCCGGAACCTCCTAACCTCGGTAACTCTGGTGGCTTTGGAAACCCGGGCAACTCGAATAACTCCGTAACCCCGCACCCCCGTACCCTGGGAATCCTGTAACTCCAGTAACGCCAAGTAACTTTGGTAACGCCAGTAACATCGGTAACTTTGGAAGCTACGGCAGCTCCAGTAACTCTGGTAGCTCCCAATACTCCATTAACTACGGTAGCTCAGTTACTTCGGTAACACTAGTAACTCCAGTAACCCCTGCAACTCCGGTAACTTAGTAACTCAGTAACTCAGTAACTCAGTAACTCCGGAAACCCAGTAACTCCAGTAACTCTGGAAACCATGGTAACCATGGTAACCCCGTAACTCCCGGTCTCTGTTTCTCCGGTAACACCTAAGCACTCCATTACTCTGCTACTCCCGGTACTCTGGCAACTCCACAAAATACCGTGCAACGGACCTCAACGCCGTTATTCTGACAATAACGGCATTATTTTAAACGTAACGGACAGGAGAGACGTTAAGTGGGCGGTATCTGATGATTCTACTGTCTTTTACCGTAATTAGTGCATTTCATGTCCGTTAGATTTCAAAATTGCCTAGTTTATGCAAAATAACGTCTGCTCAGTCCGTTAGTTGAGTGTCAACACCTACCAAAAGTCACACGTAAGGCAAAAAAAGCTCCGGTATCTCTGATAGCTCCGTTAGCTCAGTAATCCTGGGCTACGGTAACTTCAATAACTCCAGTTTTGTCCAGTAACTCCGGTATCTCTGATAGCTCCGTTAGCTCAGTAATCCTGGGCTACGGTAACTCCAATAACTCCAGTTTTGTCCAGTAACTCCGGTATCTCTGATAGCTCCGTTAGCACAGTAATCCCGGGCTGCGGAAACTCCAATAACTCCAATAACCCGTTAGCTCAGTAACCCCAGTAACCCCAGTAACCCCAGTAACCCCAGAACCCCAGAACCCCAGAACCCCGTAACTCCCAGTCTCTGTAACTCCGGTAACCTAAGCACTCTATTACTCTGCTACTCCCGGTACTCTGGCAACTCCACAAACTACCGTGCAACGGACCTCAACGCCGTTATTCTGACAATAACGGCATTATTTTAAACGTAACGGACAGGAGAGACGTTAAGGGGCCAGTATCTGATGAGTCTACTGTCTTTTACCGTAATTAGCGTATTTCATGTCCGTTAGATTTCAAAATTGCCGAGTTTATGCAAAATAACGTCTGCTCAGTCCGTTAGTTAAGTGCCCACACCCACCAAATTCATGAAGCAAACAAGCAAGGAGCCGGTTAAGCTCTTAAGTTGTTTAATCGAAAAAGCCCCGTGTTAGCACACGGGGCTTTTTGGCTATCTCTTTGCTGTATATGGGTTCGCCTTAACAGCTGAGATTACGCCCAGTCACGCCGCAGCGTGAACAGGTCTTTCAGCTCATCGGTGGACAGCTCGGTGATCCAGCCCTCGCTGCTTGCGATGACCTGATCGCTGAGCTGCTGCTTGCTCTCCAGCATCTCATCGATCCGCTCTTCGAGCGTGCCCATGGAGATGAATTTGTACACCTGGACATCCTTGGTCTGACCCATCCGATAGGCGCGGTCCGTTGCCTGATTCTCGACCGCCGGGTTCCACCAGCGGTCGAAGTGGAACACGTGATTCGCGGCGGTCAGATTCAGGCCGACTCCGCCGGCTTTGATCGAGAGAATCATAACATTCGGCTGCTCATCGGCCGGAAGCGTCTGGGACTGGAACTGCTCGATCATGCGGTCGCGCGTCCGCTTGGGCGTGCTGCCGTTCAAGTACAGTACAGGCTCTCCAAGCTCTTGATGCAGCACCTGCCGCATCATCTCGCCCATGCCGATATACTGGGTGAAGATCAGGCAACGCTCCCCTTCGTCGCGTAGCTCCTTGACCATGGACAGAAGCCGCTCCAGCTTGGCCGAACGGCCAACAACGGCTTCGGTATCCAGCAAGCCGCCGCCCCCGGGCACCTCCGGGAGCGGTTCCTTTGTAAGCAGAGCGGGATGATCGCAGAGCTGCTTGAACTGCGTCAGGGCAGCCAGGATGGCGCCTTTGCGCTCGATGCCCTCGAGCTTCTGCATGCGCTCCAGAAGGCTGTTCACCGTCTGATCATAGAGCGCTCCTTGCTCGGCGGTCAGATGGATATAGGTCTTCATCTCGTTTTTGTCCGGCAGATCGAGCTGGATTGCGGGATCTTTTTTCTTGCGGCGAAGCATGAACGGTTTGATCAGCTTCTGAAGATCCGCCGTGCGTTGTTCGTTCCTGTCCTTCTCGATTGCTTGAATGAACCGGGCGTTGAACGCGCGCAGGCTTCCAAGATAGCCGGGATTGATGAAGTCATAGATGGACCACAGCTCCGACAGCCGGTTCTCAATCGGCGTGCCGGTTAAGGCAACACGGTGTCTTGCCGGGAGGCTTCGCACGGCGGCGGATTGTTTGGTGTCTGCATTCTTGATGTTTTGCGCTTCGTCGATGCCGATTGTTTCCCATTTCATATCCCGTAACATTTCTTGGTCGAGCGTCGCTGTAGCATATGAAGTCAGGATAATGTCGGCCTGGTAGGCCTCCTTATAGAAATCCTCGCTGGTGCTTCTTTTGCCGCCATAGTGGAGCATGACCTGAAGTGAAGGTGCAAACCGTTCCAGCTCCTTCTGCCAGTTGCCGAGCACCGAGGTAGGACAGATCAGCAGGGAAGGGAGCCGTCTCTCTTCCCGCTGCATCGTCATCTCTTTTACATGCAGCAGGTAGGCAATAAACTGTACCGTTTTACCAAGGCCCATGTCATCGGCAAGACAGGCTCCAAGGCCGTATCGCCGCAAGAAGGCAAGCCAAGCGAAGCCGTCATGCTGGTAAGTCCGAAGCTCAGCCTTCAGCCCATCCGGGACGGGCAGGCTCGGCCATTCGTTTTGCCGGCCGAGCTGGCCGATGAGCTTCACGAGATGCTCGTTCAGCTCAACCTCGAGCTTGATCCGTTCCGGGTCCTGCGCTTCCTCTCCGTTCTGCGGGGTCGGCTCCGTATCATCGCTGTTGCTAAGCAGATGGAGATGCAGAATATCCTGAAAGGACAGACCATCCTCGCGGTCCACCCCTGCCATCATCTGGCGGATCTGAGCGACCAGAGCCGGGTCCAGCGGAATCCATTGGCCCCGGAACCGGACAAGCCGTTCGTTCCGGGCAACCAGCTCCGCGAATTCGTCCTCGGACAGGGTTGCTTCCCCGATGGCGATGCGCCAATCGAAATTCACCAGTGCATCCAGACCGAACAGGGAGCCGCCGCTGCTTCGCTCCGCGTTCTCGCCTTCGCCGGAGCGTACCTTTGCCCGCAGCTTGGGCTTCTTCCGGCTGGCTGCTTCCCACCAGGCAGGCAGCAGCACAAGCCAGCCCGACTGCAGTAGCCGCTGACTGTCTACAGTCAGGAACTGCCAGGCGGCTTCGTCGGACAGAGGCTTTCCGAGCACATCATCTTCCGGTGCATGAAGCACCCTTGCCGGCAGTGCTGCTTGCAGACCTTGGAGCCAGCCGGGGGATCGCTCCTTGATATGCGCCGTCCATGTCTCCGGCCAGGAGCCGAATGCCTGGCCGTCTTCAACCAGGCGAACGGCTGCAAGCCCTGCGGCGTCCTGCTTATCTTGCAGTACGAGCTTAAGCCGCCACTCGGGGGCTTCTTCGTCCGGCTCCAACAGTTGAAGAAGCGGTCGGAATGGAGCGGTATCCGGTCGCCAACCGATTGCAATCAGCCATTGCTTGTCATCCATACCTTCGGCTGCTGTGCGGTTTTGCGAGAAGAGGAGGGGATATTCCCTGCGCAGGTCAGCCGCCGCCTCTTCACTGCCATAGCACTGATCTTGAACAGCGGCAGAGAACGTGGCTCGCAAGCCCTCATCCCACATCTCGTCCTCGTGGAGCAGGGAGATACGGTTCAGTTCTTCCGGTGTAAAAGCCTCCGCATCCCACACCCATTGCAGCTTGCCTGACTTGAAGGCGCTCAAGCTTGGCGCGTATTTCTTGTCTTGGATGCAATTCGCAAGCGAAGGCGCAAGCTCAACGAAGGGGAGGCACGCCTCATCCCATACCCATTCAATATGTTCGAGCAGCCGCCCGTCCGCGAAGAAGGGGATTACCTGCTCGGAAGGCAGAATGACCACTTCCATATCCTGAACGGCTTGAACGGTAAGCTCTGTACCATAGAAGGAGACTTCATGCCATGCGAATAATCGATGCTTCAAATATGTCCCGGACACGTAACCACGCATGACGGTAGAGCCGTATATCACGGCATCTCCGTATTCGCTTAATGCCATATGGACTGTGATGGTTTCCGTGTGTCTGCTCATGATATCAGCTTTCCTCTCCGAAGCTCTTCCTGAAATGCGCGCAGCCTGCTGTTACGCACCGACAAGGCGACAATGAACAGATCCCAGCGCTCCTGCTGCTTGAGCTTCTTATATAGCTTGGCTAATCGCTTGAGCAGCTTGACGGCTGCTTTATAGCCGGCGCGGTTCTTGTGAAGGATGTACCGTTCGACCGCCTGATGGTAAAAAGGCAGCAGCAATTCGGGCGCATTCTTCTCAATCGGGACAAGCTCGCTGACCCGAAGCTCCAGCGGTTCCCGACCTGTGCTTAATTGGTAGTCGATCCATTCCCGCCATCTGCCATGCGTGATTAAGGCATTCTGGTAGATGTCCTTCGAGTAAGGCAGCATAGCCGCGAGACTGTTCCACATCCGCTCAGCCTTCTCGGGCAGATGCTGAATAACGGCATCCCAGTAATATTGATAACTGCTGAGGTGCTCGTTTCGGTGACTGCCGAGCAGGGGGCCGATCTCGGGGAGCCACTGGGCCAGCCTGTCCCATTCCTGGGCGGCGTGCAGCATGTCAAAGAAGCCGAGGACTGCAGCCGGGGGAAGGCTGCTGATCTTGTCTGCTTCCCGGAGCAGATTCCAGGACGTTTCATCTTCTCTAAGATAGAAGGACATTAAGCCCTGCGCCGTAAACCATGAGGCCCGTGAGAGCGTGCTGCCGAATTCCGCTTCGGCTGTCTGAAGCTGCTCCAGCTCCGCTTGGATCAAGCTGGCATTATGTTTCGCAAGCGGATAGATCCAGTGAATCCAGAGCTGCATGTAGACCTGGGCATAAAATTTACGGTTCCTCGGTTCGCTCAGCATGCTCTGCCGGACATAGGCATTGGTCTCGGTCAATCGCTGTCCGAACGCCTCTTTGGGCTCGATGCCCTCAAGACCTTCCTTGAAGATGTGTTCCATTCGAGCCTGAATATGATCTGCAGCGATCTGCGTATGATAGCCAATGTAAGAGCCTGAGGCATTCCAGGCACTGGCGGGCTGCTTGACCAGCTTCTCCAGAATAAAGAGATGGGCATGGAGCTCGTATAATGGATCCATATCCGCCGGCATCGGCGGTTTGATATGGTGCAGGGAGGCCAGCGCATTTTTGGCGTAAAACGAATTCTGCGTGTTAGCTCCCAGGGATGCCGTGCACAATTCAAACAGCTCATGCCATGCGGAGATCGGCAGCTCGGGCAAATGGTCTGCCTGCACTCGCCATTTCGAGGTACTGGCGGCAGGGCGTCCTTGTATGTGACCGGAGCGAGCTTCGTTCTGAGCATAAGAAGCGGCGGGGGCATACGAGGTGGAATGCGCGTTTACCAGAGCATGAACAGACCTCCCCTGAAGCTGGGCATAGTCAAGGAGAACGGCCACCATATGCTTGCAGCCTTCCTTAACGGGACAGCTGCACTCGCTGTCATTCAGGGAATGAATATGAAGCCGGGTACGGTAGGTTTCCGTCCCGTCCACAGCGGCTTCTATAATCCCGGAAGAGTCTGTCAGCTCGCTTGCATGGACACGGCCCTGCTTGTAGTATTGAAATCCCCGTTTGAGGGTCAGGTCGCTGAAATAACCGGCTGTCTGCTGAATGAGCGTCTGCCACTGTATATCATCTAACGTTAGGTTTGGGTTCATAATAAGGCGGTCTCCTAAGAGAAATCATTCTAAGTTATCCATTAAATCTATCACATTCCTATAGATGAAGAAACCAGCGGGGAATTTCTTCTTGCTGAGAAGCCCGTCCACAGCTGTACGGGCTTCTCAAGGGCACTGGTGTGAAATTACTTGCTCAATCCAAGGATTCGTTCGTGATGGCATCGCAGCAGGAGTAATCCACAATAATGCTAGGCTGTGTCATTGTTTTATTGATGAAATGTACGTTCGGTTCCCTGGAAGCAGGTAAGGTTGCCTTGGATTAGGCCCTGTCATGGATGATCCATCCATGTAAAAAAGCGGCATAAAAAAGCCCCCTCTCCGAGATTATCGGAATAGGAGGCTGGTGTGGGCAGAAGCAGAATTTGGCGGCCTAAGGAATCAAAAAACTCAAGCATCCGTGCCACATCTAAAAAACCGCAGAAACCCTATCCCGAAGCACCCCATATCGAAGTATTACCTAGTGCAGGGACAGAATGCATAGAGCATTGGCTTTTTGGCTTATCCTTTCATTTCTGGTTTCCTGGACTTTATGACAGCATACTCCGAAGCTCCACCTTTACAGCCGTCGGTTTCTTTTCTCATCGATGTAGAGTTCAAGTGCGGTTATGGCCCGCATCATCAGCTTGATGAGCAGATACAACGCGCATAATCCAAGGAGTATAAAAAGTCCGTAAACGATAATGATCAACATCGACCATATGCCAAACATGGACATCCCGCCAAATTCCATAAACTCACCTCCCCTCAAGGTGTTTTTTACAAGTCGATATCAAACAGTCTTGCTGCCTCATCCTGAAGATCAAGCGACAGCATGGTCTCCCGAAGCAGCTTGAATACAGGCGACGGTTGATCGCGGTCCAGGACATACCAATAGTTGGCGTCACGGATGAACGCCAGTTTCGCTGCCGTGCTGGATGCATTCGACAGGTAGGTGCGCATCCGGCTTAGCTCCCTCTTCGTCTCGGCTCTGCTTGCATCGAAGTCGAAGCGTTCCGATGGCGCATCTTCGTCCATAACGCCTAATCCATCTAATGTTAACAGGGAACAGCTCGACTCTCTTTCCCGAAGGACCTCCCGTAAATAAGGGAGAACGGCTCTGGGTTTGGCCCCGAATTCAGATCTCAGACGCTCGAAAATCTCCTTCCGGGTTTGGGTAATTGGAACGGGAGATTCCGCCTCGAATTGTGCTTCTTCCTGACGCTTCATTTCTTCATCCGTAGACGCCCACCACGATTCCAGATGCTCTGCATGCGGAACAGAGACCACCAGATCCAGAAATTCCGCCATATTGCGCGCAATCAAACGAATCGGGGGATCGTTGGTTGGGGTAACGCAGACGATGGCGGCAGACTCAAGATTCTTTACCTTGCCGAAATCGGTCAAGAAGCCAAAATGAATGCCACCCCCGCCGGTTTCTGCGAAGGGAATCAAGTCAGGAGGAGTAATGGAATACGGCGCATAGGAACCGGTCATCCGGAAGCCGATCCAGCTCATGTCAAAGCCCTTTGCGGTGTATTCTTGGCTAAGCTCAAGCAAACGATGGATCACCAGAGGTATCGGGTAAGAGCCATAGGCCTGCCTTAAGGAGGAACCCATTCGGTTCATCGTGAATACTTTCCGGTAAAGGCTAAACATTTTTTTCATAGGATCCTCCTGGTATTTGCATCATAGGTCTACATACCTATAAGATTAGAAGAGAGGGCAATTTCAGCATGCTTCGCATTCCAGAATATAACAATACGATCTAACTTTAACATAATGCAGGGGACGTTGTAATGAAATTTGCATATGAAGCCAAAAATACATAACTTCCGCTAAAGCAAAGAAAAGGAGGAAAATGAATTGAAGACATCCATCTATGAATTGGTGGAGACGGGAGACGAGCTGCCTTTTGACGTGTCCCTGCACAGGGTGAATTATGTACCGAGCCACTGGCATAACAGTGTGGAGATTATTTTTGTGCTGAGCGGGAATCTTGAGGTCACAGTAGGGAGTCAGCAGCACAAGCTGGCAGAGGGCGATGTGTTCCTGATCAATCCGTGTCACGTTCATGAAGTGATGGGTCTCGATCAAAACATTATCGCTACGTTTCTAATTCCCTTGTCTTATCTCAAAGAGAACATTAAGGGGATTGAGCGTATTTCGTTCCAATGCGAATCCGGAACGGTACGACCTGAGCAGCGCAGCGCGCTTGATCAAATTCTGCAATTGCTGGCCGAGATGGTGCAGCTGAGCAATAAGAAGGGGGAAGCTTACGAACTGGACATGGGCATTCGAATGCTGGCCGTATTCTCCATCCTCATGAAGCAATTTCGGACAAGCGGCTCCAGCGGCGCGATGAACGAGAAGTATATGGAGCGCATGCTGCGCATTATCACTTATATCGATGAGCACTACAGAGACGCCATATCGCTTCAGTCCCTAGCGGAGCGTGAATTTCTCTCGGTGCCATATCTGTCCAAATTTTTCAGTGAGAACATCGGATTGAATTTTCAATCCTATCTGACCAGCATCCGTCTGAAGCATGCGGTCGAAGACCTGCTGTTACGCGAGGAGCTTCCGATTGCGGACCTGGCCTTGAATCACGGTTTTCCGAATGCCAAGTCATTCTATACCGCCTTTAAGAACCGATACCATATGACGCCGCATGAGTACCGCAAGCAGTATCGTCCGGAGATGGCCCCCCGGAAGAAGGAGGACATTTCCTCCCATTATCTGAATTTTAATCATTCGAGTGCGCTGGGCATCATCCACCAGTTTCTGGAGCGAAGCAAGTCCAGAGAGGTCCGGAAGGTGGAGACCCTGGAAACAAGAGCTTATGAAATCGATGCGGCACGGGTTGGAACAACCGTTAAGCATACCTGGAAGAGCCTGATTACCATTGGAAAAGCCAAGGAGGGGCTGCATGCCGATGTACAGCAGCATCTGAAGTATGTGCAGCGGCGAAGTCCTTTTCAGTATTTGCGGTTCCACGGCATCTTTGATGACGGGATGATGGTCTATCATGAGGACGAGGCAGGGCAGTCCCGTTATAATTTTCGTTATGTGGACCAGCTGTTTGACTTCTTGCTGTCCATTGGACTGAAGCCTTTTATCGAGCTGGGATTCATGCCCTCCGCTCTGGCCTCCGATCCGGACCAAACGGTATTCTACCGGGCCAGTTACACCAGTCCTCCCAAATCCGTGGATAGATGGTGTGAGCTTGTGGAGCGGTTGATTAGGCACTGCATGAACCGTTACGGAGCGGCGGAGGTGGAGAGCTGGAAGTTTGAATTCTGGAATGAGCCCGAGTTCCATATATTCTGGCCTGCCTCACAGGATGAATACAGGGCGCTGTATTTAAGGACCTATCAGACGGTGAAAAGAATATCGCAGTCGCTCCAGATCGGCGCTCCGGGAAGGATCATTACGGTGGATTCCGTCTCCATCGTTAAGGATTTTTTCGAGTTTTGCCGACATCACGCCTGCCAGCCGGATTTTATTCCGCTTCACTTCTATCCGCACGAGCGCATCGAGGATATGGTGAACGCGGAGTTTATCGGACAAATGCTCGATACCGACCCCTATTACCAGCTGCTTGAGGAATTTGGCGGGATATCGCCAAATCCTGATTTCTTGAAGGAGAGACTGAACGCTGAGCTTGAGCTGCTTGCAGCGTACGGATTGTCGGGCTGCGAGATTTATCTTACCGAATGGAATTCGACGGCATACCACCGCGAGCTCACGAACGATACGGTGTACAAGGCCGCTTATATCGTGAAGAATCTGCTCGATAATCTGGATGTTATCCATGGATTCGGGTACTGGGTCCTCAGCGACAACATTGAGGAGACCTTTCCGTCCCGGGAGCTGTTCCATGGAGGCCTCGGCCTGATTGCGCAATATGGGATCCCGAAGGCTGCGATGCATGCCTATGAGCTGTTATCGAAGCTGGGTCACACCGTACTGGCTCAGGGTGAGGGATATATCGTGACGGCCGGAGACGGCGGGTATCAGATTCTCACCTATAATTACTGCCACTTCGACGACCTGTACGCCATGGGCGATATCTCTTTTATTGATCATACGCATCGTTATAACGGCTTCAAGCATGAGCGGACATTAAAAATAGACATAGCCCTCATGAACGTTCCGGATGGCCGGTTCAAAATGGTGAAGCATACGATCGACCGCAACCAAGGAAGCAGTTATGATGCCTGGGTCGCGATGGGAGCCCCGGAATCCCTAACGAAGGAGGACGTGCAGTATCTTAAGGCGAGTTCCTGTCCCCGCCGGCACGTGTCATATGTCGATGCAGAGCCCGGGGCAGCACTAACCGTCTGCTTCAATCTTGAGCCCCACGGGGTAGCGCTCATAGAGCTGACACCTACGTATGATTGAATTGTGTCAATTCTTAATCTCCTTCTATTGAAGTTAGGAAAACGTTTACAAAAAGATGTTAAAAATAAGCGTAGAACTCTGTAAGCAGCCGCCTGTCTTGATGAAGGCGGTTTCTTTTATAATAAAACTGTAATCGTTTTCATAATAATTAGGGGGTTATATCAATGGCTGAAGCTAAGGTGAAAGGGCAGGTGCAAACATCGTTTGGCAGACTGACTTTCGGTATTATGCTAGGTTATGGCTGCATGATGCTGGCATTAATGACACCTGCAACCTTGTTGCTGACTTTCAAAATGATTGAAATCGACCCGAACGGATATACATCCTCCTATGGTCTGGTGGCAGGTATCGGGGCATTCTTCGCTCTTATCGGCAATCCGCTCGGCGGCGCCATCAGTGACCGTACGAACCTGTCGTTTGGACGGCGGCGTACATGGATTCTGATCGGTCCTTTGTTCGGCTGCGCGTCTCTTCTCATGATCGGCATGACGTCCTCGTTGTGGCTCATTATTATCGGCTGGGCGATTGCGCAATTGTTCTTTAACTTCGGAATGGCGGCGTACACCGCGCTCATCCCGGATCAGGTCAAGCAGGAGAAACAAGGCACGGTATCCGGGCTTCTGGGATTGGTGCTGCCGGTAGCGATTGCGGTCGGCATGGTCATGATGACCTTCCTGACGGATGTTTCTTCCGCAGCGAAGTGGACTTTGCTCGCGGTGATCGGAGTGGTTGGTCCAGTCCTCAGTCTGTTCCTGATCCAGGAAGGCAAAGTGGATATCGTCCATAAGCAGCAAGAGAAAATCCCGTTTGGCGAAAAGCTCAGCAAAGTCTACCCAAGCCCGCGCCGGTATCCGGCTTTCACCTGGGCGGTTATTTCGAAGTTTCTCCTGATGATGGGTTACTGCAGCAGTCTTTATTTTACCGTTATGCTGGTCAACCGGATGGGCTATACCGAAGCTCAGGCGACAGCCAGTGTGGCAACCGTGAACATCATCTCCATGGTGGCAATGGCGGTTACCAGCATATTTGGCGGGATGCTGTCGGATAAGTTCCGTAAGCAAAAACCGTTTCTGTACATGTCGGCTTTCATTATGATTTTGGCCACGCTGGTCTTTGCTTTTGTTCCGAATTATCTTGCCTATGTTATCGCTTCCGCGGTTCTGGGTCTCGGTTATGGATGCTTCTCAGCTGTGGATATGGCGCTGGTTGCGCGGATTCTGCCCCGCAAGGAGGATTCTGCAAAAGACTTTGGCATCATGAACGTGGCGAATGCGCTGCCGCAATCCATCGTGCCTGCGATCGCGCCGTTCCTGCTGGGTGCAGGCACCATGATGGGTATCGGGGACTGGACCTTCTTCTATATCGCCCTCTCCGTATTCATGATGATCGGGATGATATCCATTAAGCCGCTGCCTGAAATCGGGGAGCCGGTTGCAACGGAAGGAGATATGAATCCTTCCCCTGACCTCACGGCACCGAGCGTACAGAACGTATAACGGGAAGTCCATAGCTGGCGCAGAGCGAAAGAGTAGACAAACTTGGAGTGGAGGGAATCACAATGAACCATCAGATCAATCTGACAACCCAAACGATCCCGGGCAATGGAGACAACATTCGCTATATCGACAATCCGGGAGGTCCTAAGCTGGGATACTCGCCCGAATCAGGTGTGGCAATTATCGAGATGGATGGACTGTATTTCAAGGATTTGAGCCGTGACGGTAGGCTGGACCGATATGAGGATTGGCGGTTGACGCCTAAGGAGCGTGCCAAGGACTTGGCTTCCAAAATGACCATAGAGCAAATCGCCGGCCTGATGCTGTACAGCAGGCATCAGTCGATTCCGGCTGCCAGCGGGGGCTGGTTCTCGGCTACCTATGGCGGTAAATCCTACGAGGAGAGCGGCGTAAAGCCATGGGAGCTGACGGATGAGCAGCTGGCCTTTCTGGCCCAGGACCATGTGCGTCATGTGCTGGTGACCACGGTCGAGAGTCCGGAAGTGGCGGCACGCTGGAACAATAAGGTGCAGGCATACGCGGAAGGCACGGGACTTGGCATTCCTGCCAATAACAGCTCGGACCCAAGGCACAGCACGGATGCCAGCTCGGAGTTTAACGCCGGCTCGGGAGGACGGATCTCCATGTGGCCGGAGACGCTGGGCCTGGCCGCTACGTTTGATCCGGACATCACGAAGAAATTTGGCGAGATGGCTTCCAAAGAATATCGTGCCATGGGCCTTGCAACGGCGCTCTCCCCACAGATCGATATCGCAACAGAGCCGCGCTGGTTCCGCTTTAACGGCACCTTCGGCGAGGATTCACGTTTGACAACCGATATGGCCCGCGCCTACGTGGATGGCTTTCAGACATCGGAGGGGGACCGGGAGATATCCGAAGGCTGGGGGTACGACAGTGTCAACGCCATGGTGAAGCACTGGCCGGGCGGCGGTTCCGGCGAGGCAGGCAGGGACGCGCATTACAGCAGCGGGAAATATGCGGTTTATCCGGGTAATAATTTTCACGAGCACTTCATTCCGTTTGTAGACGGGGCTTTTAAGCTGGAGGGCAAGACGGGAATGGCTTCCGCTGTGATGCCGTATTACACCATTTCGATGAACCAGGATACCGTCAACGGGGAGAACGTTGGCAATTCATATAACTCCTATCTGATCAAGGACCTGCTCCGGGAAAAATACGGCTACGACGGTGTTGTCTGCACGGACTGGGCGATTACGGCCGATGAGTCCGGTCCCCGTGACTCTTTCCTAAGCGGGAAGCCGTGGGGTGTCGAAGGATTGACGGTAGCAGAGCGGCATTACAAGCTGTTGATGGCAGGCGTTGACCAATTTGGCGGCAACAATGAGATGGAACCGGTGCTGGCTGCCTATCACATGGGTGTCCGGGAGCATGGCGAGACGTATATGCGTGAACGCTTCGAACAATCGGCCGTGCGCCTGCTGAGCAATATGTTTCGACTGGGGCTGTTTGAGAACCCTTATGTTGATCCGTTGGAGAGCTCCCGTATGGTCGGAAATCCGGAGTTTATGCGTGAAGGTTATGAAGCCCAGCTAAAATCGATCGTCATGCTGAAAAATAAAAATGGCGTGCTTCCCGTCGAGCGGAAGAGCAAGGTCTACATTCCGAAGCGCTTTATGGCTGCAGGACAGGATTGGTTTGGCAACCCCACGCCGGAAAGCCTGGAGTATCCGGTTAATCTGGACATCGTGGCCAAATACTTCGAACTCGCGGAGCATCCGGACGAGGCGGATTTCGGGCTTGTCTTTATCAGTACGCCGAAATCCGGAACCGGGTATAGCCAAGAAGATGAGGATCAGGGAGGCAACGGCTACGTGCCGATGAGCCTGCAGTACAAGACGTATACGGCAGAGCATGCCCGTGAAGTGAGTCTGGCCGGTGATACACGGACAACGGATGTGCTGAACCGTTCCTATCGGGGCAAATCCGTTACGCCTCAGAATGCGGCCGATCTCGACATGGTACTGGAAACGAAGAAAGCGCTGAACGGCAAACCGGTCATCGTATCCATGCTGTTGTCCAATCCGACTGTGGTTGAGGAGTTTGAAGCCGAAGTGGATGCGATTCTTGTGAATTTCGGCGTTCTGGATCAAGCCATCATGGAGGTGCTTGCGGGTGAAGTGGAGCCGTCAGGCCTGCTGCCCATGCAGATGCCGGCCAATATGAAGACCGTGGAGGAACAACTTGAGGATGTGGCGTTTGATATGGAATGCCATACCGACTCCGAGAATCACACCTATGATTTTGCCTTCGGTTTAAACTGGAAGGGTGTCATCGAGGATGAACGCACGGAGAAATATCGGAAGCCGCGTCCGTAGGCCTGACAGTTATCCGATCATGATCGCATAGATTTCCTCCGACCAATCCGGGTGAGCCGCTCAAGTGATGATATGCTTGAGCGGCTTATTTTTTGCGTGACATGGACAACCAATACCGGTCAACTTGCGTCTTAGTTATATACGAATTATTTCATATATTATTAGCCAAGGAGATTAGAGAACATGACAACCCGGAAATGGGCGAAAATGGCGGTGATCGGCGCTATGGCGTCCACGATGCTGATGAGTACGATGGTACAGGCACAGGTACAGGCCAAAGCCGCACCGCAGAAGGAAATGGAATTGAACATTAATCATTGGATGGTTACGCTCGATGTCAATCCTGTTATCGTGAATCAGACGGCGCTGGTTCCCTTGCGCGTGATTAAGGAATACTTGAAGCCCACGCAGCTTCAATGGAACAACAAGACCAAGACGGTAACCGTCAGCACAAGCACAGATCAAGTCACGCTGAAGATGGGAAGCCGGGAGGCCAAGGGGCAAGGGAAGGCGTATTCGCTGTCCGTTCCCGCGTATTTAAAGGATGGCCGAATTATGGTTCCGGTTCGATTCATAGCGGAGCTGCACAATGCAGAGGTAGGCTGGGATTCGAAGGAAAGAATGATTTACGTCTATACGCCGGAGGTGGACGTTTCGACAGCAGAGGAGAACCCTGATGTGAAGTTGTACCCGGTAAGCGCTACGAAATACGGAAGATATGAAGGAATGGTGGTAGAGGTAGAAGGGAGAAGGCAAGTTTTTGCGGATTGGTACGGTGGTGATGGTACGCGTAAACCGATCATTCAATATCGGGATATGACGGGTGATGGCAAGCCGGAAGTGGTTGTGTTCTATGTGGATGGGACTGGGACGGGTATTTATATTGGCAAGACACATGTGGTGGACGCTGAAACCCTGAAGGAAATTCCTATGGAATCGTTGGATCAGGCGGTAGCAGGTCATGTGGAGTCCAGCATCGAGAAGTTTGCGGATTACATCGCCGTGAAGATTGTGATCGACGGGAAGGAAACCGTTCAGAGAATTGAGGATGACTCCGAGGATAAAAGCTATCTGAATGACAAGTTGGGTTTTGGAGCTGTGGTCAGACACAGCATCGAAGAAGGGCGGCTTGTTACGCTCGCAGCTGGGAGCATAAGTCCAGCCGGTTTTGCGGGTGATCTCCAAATAACCTACCGGTATGATGAAGAGTCGAATCGATTTGTGGTGGATCGCATGGAATATGATCGTTTGGAAGAGCAGAGGTAAATTACCGTTTATCGATGCGGAACTTTAGAACTACATATATATGCATACGAGCAGAAGGATATAAGCATGAACTAGAAGGTTGGAATTTGGATCGGGTGATGTGCTTTTCTATTTAAAAGGGCGCTGCAGCGCCCTTTTTTTGCTGTGCTTATAAAGAGTAAACGCGGTTTGCATCACCGAAGCGGGTCGGCGACCATGGGGAGTATACCCTATATGAAAGATGGTTTTATCTCTATTCATAGGTCTTTATTACCATTTACTTGAGTCTTAAGATTCCTCTAAGATAGTTAATAAACCTGACACCTTTTTGCAACGGAAAGAGAATGTTTTTGAAGTAAACGCCTTCAATGTTAAGTAATATAACAAGCCCATACCATATGGACTCGAACGGGGTGTATTTATGCAGCAATGGCTTGGGAAATCGCTAAAGCATAAATTATCGTTGCTTATTATTATAGCTACGCTGGTGCCGCTGTTATTTCTTGGTATTTTCTCTTTTAACATGGCCAAGAGCCTGACGGAAGAGAAAGCCAAGATTACGGGGATGAATACGCTCCGCCAACTGGAAGCTTACTTGGACACGATGGTGAAGGACGTCGAGAATATCTCGCTATTCCTCATCGGGCACACCGGGGTCCAATCCTACCTCAAGACAGAGGAGAGCAACTATGTCCAGCAGACAACGGTCATTAACTTCCTGACGAATCTGGCCTTCTCCAAGGATTATATCGCCAATATCATTGTCGAACCGCTCGGCAGCAAGGATCCGATCTCGCATAAGTCATTAGTGCGTTCCGAGTTCCGGAATATTACCGAGGAGATCCCGGATTATTATGAGCATCATCCCAAATGGTGGTCTTTTGTTCACCGACAGTGGACATTTGAAGGCATGAGAAAGGTCATCACGCTGGCCAGGCCGATTCGCAGCACGGATAAATACAAGCCGATCGGGAATCTGCAGATCAACCTGGATCAAGGCGTCATTGCCAATCAATTCAGGCAGGCCGTCTTGGAGAAGACCGGCTTTGTCCTCCTGCTTGATGAGAACAACCGGATTATTGCCGGTCCGCCGGATATGGAGACGAATCTTACCCTGGCAGACTATTATCCTTCGATTGAAGAGTTCGAGGGGCTTAGCGGAAATATGGACTATGGAGAGGGCGGCAATAAGAAGACCATTCTCTATAAGAAAATGTCGAGTGTGAACTGGAAGCTGGTCGGCATCATTCCCTCAGAGGAATACCGTTCCCAGAACCAGTATTTCATCAAATTGACGGCGGTTGCCGTAACCGTGGCCATCCTGCTCGCCATTATACTGGTTCTCTTCTTGATTCAGAAGATTACGAATCCGTTGTCTGTGTTAACGAAGTTTCTCAAGAATTCGAGCCCGGAGGAGCCGCTGCCTGCGCTGCCGGTGAAGACAATTGATGAGGTTGGACAGCTTATTATCAGTTACAACCGGTTAAGTTCCCGGATCGTGAAACTTACCGATGAAGTGAAACTCAATGAGTCGCTGAAAAAGGAGGCGGATATGCATGCACTGCAGGTGCAGATTAATCCCCACTTCCTATACAATACGCTGTCTTCGATTCATTGGCTGGCGCTGATGAACCAGGATGTGAAGATAGCCGAGATGGTCGGATCACTCAGTGATTTCCTGCGGTTCAGCTTGAACAATGGCCAGGAATACTGCACGATCCAGCAGGAGATTATGCATGTCCGTCACTATGTGAACATCCAAACCATTCGGTATCCGGAGAAATTCTCGTTTGAGGTTCATGTCGAGGAGACACTTCATCAGCACACCATGTTGAAGCTGCTGCTGCAGCCGCTCGTCGAAAATTCCATGCTGCACGGCATATTGAGCCGTGACGGAATGGGGACGATTACGATACAAGGTCGGCATGGCAGCGAGGGGATTCACTTCGTGGTGGAGGATGATGGAATCGGGATGACGCCCGATCGTCTGAAATGGCTTCAGGATCAGCTGGTAGAGAATCCATTGCAATACGAGAAGGGACAAACCCCGGGCGGAAGCTACGGGCTGCGAAATGTCCATAAGCGGCTGCTCCTCCATTACGGCAAGGATGCAGGATTGCGTGTGGACAGTACGGAAGGGGCCGGAACACGGGTTATGTTTACGATACCGGACCTAACTGATATTCAACAAACTGAAATATCCAGCAAAGGGGATGACGACCTTGAAGGTACTGATCGTTGATGATGAAGTAATCATTCGAAATGGGCTGAGTACAGTGATCAATTGGGCGGATAACGGCTTTACGGTGCTGGCGCCCGCGGCTTCGGCAGAGGAAGCCCTTCAGCGTATTCCCGTCGATATGCCCGAAATTATATTTACTGATATTCGCATGACCGGCCTGAGCGGTTTGGACATGGCTCATCAAGTTAAGCAGCGGTTTCCCGAGATCGAAATCATTGTCATATCGGGCTTTGATGAATTTACGTATGCACAGCAGGCGATGCGTGAAGGCGTGAGTGACTACTTGCTGAAGACGAGCAGACCCGGGGAAATTATCGAAGCTGCAGTTCAAGCGAGAGAGCGAATCCTGCAGCACAGACTTCATCAAGCGAAGGGGAAGGCCCAGGAAATGGTGGTCAACCGGGGGTTCCTGAGGAGGCTGCTTGCATCGGGAGTTTCACTGGATGAGCATGCCGAGAATGAATTGTGGGAGAGATATCCTGAATTGAGGTTGACAACGCCCGGCTCCGTTCTGCAGATCTGGATGCTGTCGGTTCATCCGTTACATCAGGATGAGTTGGAGCACTTGACCCTTGGCGAACGACATAGCTTACTCGGGACGGAGCTGGCAGAAGGGCTGCATGGTGCCTGGCTGGAGTGGAATGGTTCCCTGCTTCTGCTGGTGCGCACAGAGCCAGGCGATGGCTGGGGGCGCGTGGATTCCGCGCTGCGAAAGCTGGAATCGACTCACGCCTGCCGCATTAAGGCAGCCAGCGGCCGACCGGTGTCCAGTGTTCGTGAGCTGGATCGCGCGCTGAAGACGGCGGTGGAGGCCAGCTCTTACGAGTGGCTGCTCCATTCGGAACGGCATATCCGTTATGAGGACATCGAAGGGCGGAAAGGCATTGAGACGGTCTGTTCGATGGAAGAAGAAACCGAGCTCTCCTCCCTTCTGCGCTCAGGGCAATCCGTCGATTTGGAGGCATGGGTTGCGGATGTGCTGGAACGCATCCAAAGTCAGAGCCAGGCGACACCCGGCTCGGTTCAGGCTTATCTGCATTCCCTGCTCGTCTCGGGACAGCGCTGGCTGATACGCGCTGCAACGTCCATCGGCTACACCAGTCCGGTGAAGATTGAGGACAACTTTGATATCCGCGATTTAACGAAGAAGCCGGAGAAGGTGCTGATCGATTCCCTTGGACTCATCATGAAGCAGTACCGGGACATGGTGTCGACAACCAGTCCTGTTCACAGGGCGATCTCCTTCATTCATGAGCATCTGGGGCAGAGCCTGTCGCTTCAGCAAGTGGCCAAGCATGTTCATATGAATCCCAATTATTTCAGCGAGATGTTCAAGAAGGAGACCGGGCAGAATTACATTGAATTCGTGACCCAGGCGAAGCTGCGGAAAGCAATGACTCTGCTGAGGGAAACGCCGGCCAAAATCAGTGAAATCGCAAATGAAATCGGCTATGAGGATATTAAGTATTTTAACCGCCTGTTCAAGAAATGGACGGGACAGACGCCGTCGGAGTATCGGGCAAATCCTGAATTTTGTCCCTCTATGGACTGAATTATATCCCCTATGTAAGCGTTACATCCTCTTTTATACTTGGACTAATCATCTTAGGATGCTTCATCATTTTCGTATAAATTAAAGGGGGATTGACCATGAGACCAAAACGCAAAATAGGTCTTGTACTGCTGATGATGACACTGGTTCTTGCAGCATGCGGCGGCGGGCAAAGCAAAGAGCAGGCCGGAGGGAATGAAGGTGATCAAGAAAAGGTCAAGCTGACCATCTGGCATAACTTTGCCGGTGATGACCTGCGTGCGAAATCAGTCCGAAGTTTTATCGATCAGTTTGCTCAGGACCATCCTGAAGTTACACTCGATGCACAAGCGATTCCACCGGATGGCTACCGTCAACGTCTGAGTACCGTTGCGGCTGCGAATGAGATGCCGGACGTGTTCTTCGTTTATGCAGGAAGTCAGTCTTCCGAGCTTCATCAAGCGAAGCTGCTTCAACCGATTACGGAAGTGTTAGATGCGCATTCGGATTGGAAGGATAAATTCCTGCCGGGAGCGTTTGATCCATACGAGTTCGAGGAAGGCCAGATCTACTCTGCTCCACTGGGAATGTCGGCAACCTCGATTCTGTACTACAACAAAGCCTTGTTTGACAAACATAACGTAAAAGTCCCAACGACTTGGGAAGAAATGATGGCGGCGGTTAAGACCTTCAACGATAACGGCATAACGCCAATCGCCCTCGGAAACAAAGCTCCGTGGGTTGCTCAATCCACCATTATCGGCTCTATTGCCGACCGTGTGACAGGCACCGAATGGTTCAAGAATGCAGCAGCACAGCAAGGCGCGAAGTTTACCGATCCTGAGTTTATCGAAGCGCTCGGCTATTTCAAAGAGCTGGTTGATAACAAAGCGTTCCAAGAAGGGGCGAACAGCATCGACAACACGCAAGCTGAGCAGTATTTCATTCAAGGAAATGCAGCGATGATGATCAGCGGCGCATGGACCCTTACGAATCTTGCGGCTTCTTCCTCTGAGGAGCAAATGAAGGATATCGAGGTTACTACTTTGCCAACGATTCCTGGTGGAAAAGGTGAGGCAGGCACGATCTCCGGCGGAGCTGGCGGCGGTCTGGCCCTTAGCAGCAGAACCGAAGGGAAAGCGAAAGAATTGGCCCTTGAACTGATCTATGCCGTGAGCGGACCGGAAGCGCAAAAAGCGATTGCCGAGAGCAACTCCATGGTAATGTACGATACCGAGATTGATGAGTCCAAAGTTACTTCCCTGTACTACAAAGCCTTTAATCTGGTGAAAACCACTGGAATTACGCCAGTATATGATGCTTATCTGTCTGCAGAAGCGGCTGAAGTCATCAACAACGGTCTGCAGGAAATCATGATGGGCGGTCCCGTTGAAGGTGTGGCCCAGAAGCTTCAGGATGCGCAAGCCAGATCCGCTACTCCATAAGAAACCATTCACCACTGCACAAGGATTAGGAGGGAGGAGGCTGCCATGCCTACAGCGATGAGAAGCAAAGGATTTATAGCCATAGCTCTTCTTCCAGCGCTTCTGTTGTTTCTGATATTTGTCATTATTCCGGTTTTCTGGTCAGCTTACTACGGGTTTTTCAGCTGGAAAGGGTTCGGGGATGCCACCTTTATCGGTCTTGATAATTATATAGAGATGTTCAAGGATCCGATTTTTTGGCGGGCGCTTCGAAACAACCTGATTCTGGTTGTCTCATCCATTGTCGGTCAGGTTCCGATTGCATTGATTCTGGCCATTGTACTGTTCAAGAATTCGTTTTTCTCCAGATTCATACGCTCCGCCGTATTTATGCCGATGGTGCTGTCGACGGTTGTAGTCGGCCTGATCTGGGGTTACATTTACCATCCGCAGTTCGGGATTGCGAATTATGTGCTGGAGATGCTCGGTCTGGATTCATGGACCCGCGCTTGGCTGTCTGATCCGAAAGTCAACATGCTGGCGATATCGATTCCGATTAACTGGGCGAACGTCGGTCCGTATCTGGTTATCTTTATTGCAGCACTGCAAAATATTTCTCCCGAGATCCATGATGCGGCCAAAATTGATGGATCCACGGGCTGGAACAAGCTGATGCAAATCACGCTGCCGATGATCTGGAGTACGGTTGTCGTGACTATCGTGCTCTGTATCTCCGGAAGTCTGAAGGCCTTTGACCACGTCATTGTCATGACGGGCGGCGGACCGGCGCAATCGACCGAGCTGCTTGCCACATACATGTATAACAGCACCTTCAGTGTGTATCGTTATGGTTACGGTTCTGCCGTCTCCACGATGATTATGATTGTCAGCGCCATCCTAATCGCGCTTAATTACTTCGCAACGCGCAGAAAGTCAAGTTAACATGAAGGAGGGAGCGATGTGAATTTACAGACGACCGGGACGGAAAATGCTTCAGGGAAACGAGTCATCATGAAGGGTTTATCCGGGTTCGTAAAATTGCTGCTGATGGTGTATGCGATTCTTACGCTCTATCCCTTGTACTGGCTTTTTACAAGCGCGTTTAAATCGAATCAGGATTTCTTCACGAACCCCTACGGCTTGCCGAAGGAGTGGATGACCGAGAATATATTTCGGGCATGGGAGCTTGGAAATATGGGCAGGGCGATGATCAATTCAACGGTTGTGACCATTACAGCCGTTGCATTGACCATTCTGCTCAGCGTACTTGCGGCATATGTGCTGTCCAGATTCGAGTTTCGGTTCAAAAAGCTGGTGGTTGTGTTATTTACGACCGGGCTGCTCATTCCGATCCACAGTACGCTGGTGCCCCTGTTTATCATGATGAAAAACATCGGCCTGCTCGATACGTACGGAGCGCTCATTCTGCCTTATACGGCGTTTGAGCTGCCGATTGCGATTTTCCTGGCGATGGCTTACATGTCATCCATTCCAAGGGAAATTGAAGAAGCGGCCATGATTGACGGCAGCGGTTGGTGGGGAATATTCAGTAGAATGATTCTGCCGCTCTGCACGCCTATCGTTGCAACGATATCCATTCTGGCATTCCTCCGATTCTGGAATGACTTCTCCTTCGCACTCGTATTTATCAATACGCAAGCGCTAAAGACGCTGCCGCTCAGCCTGTCCCTGTTCTCGGACGGCTTCGGCACGGACTACGCCCTGACCATGGGTGCGATGGCAATCGCGGTCATTCCTACCATTGTAGCCTACCTGATTCTGCAGGAGCAGATCATGAAGGGCATGGTGGCAGGCTCGATCAAGGGTTAAGGCTGCCAGCAAGGTCCATTTAGTTTACAACGGAGGCAGATAGCCTGTTCCGAGGCTCCGCACATATTTACCATGAACAGCCCTTTCCGATTCATTCGGAAGGGGCTGTTTTGGTTCGTGCCAGTAATGATCATTCTCTGTTTCCAACCGGGAAACATTCATGCACGATTTTCGGCTGCGCCATGTGTGCAAAAGAAATATAATAGGTACACCAAGACAGGGTACATGATTTTCCTGGAGAAACACAGCTTATACCAGATGTACCATATAGAATGAACATAGTCACAGGGAGGAACGTTACATGATATCGGCCGCAAATCAACAGGAATATTATCAGGCGCTGCTGGATAAGAAATCGGAATATGAAGGCGTCTTTTACGTGGGCGTTAAGACAACCGGTGTATTCTGTCGCCCGACATGCCCGGCGAGGAAACCGAAGATCGAGAACTGCGAGTTTTATGAGACGGCCGAAGAAGCACTGCTGGCATCCTTCCGACCCTGTAAACGATGCCGGCCGCTCTCGCATCCCAATCAAGTTTCGGATCTTGTGCGGCTGCTTGTAGACGCTGTGGAGGATAACCCGGAGAAGAGATGGACCAACCAGGACTTCCAGAAGCTGTCCGTGGATGCCTCAACGGCAAGACGCCAATTCAAGAAGCGGTTCGGGATGACCTTTGTTGAATATGCACGAGCTAGGCGGATGGGCCTTGCCCTGAAGCAGATCCGGGAAGGAGATGCTGTCATCGATGCGCAGCTGTCAACCGGCTACGAGTCCAGCAGCGGATTTCGGGATGCTTTTTCGCGGATTATGGGCGCAGCCCCTACAAGGTCCGGGCATCATCATATTCTAAAAGCATCGTGGCTCGACACGCGTCTGGGACCGATGATGGCTATTGCAGATGACGAAGCACTGTATTTGCTCGAATTCGTGGATCGCCGGGGCTTGGAGCGGGAGGTAGAACGTCTCAGACTGAGAACCAAGTCGGCGATTATTCCGGGTTACACAGCTCCCATCCGTTCGATTGAGAGAGAATTGGGTGCGTATTTTGACGGGAAGTTAACGGAATTTAAAACCCCTTTGTTCCTGTTAGGATCACCATTCCAACAGGAAGTTTGGGACCAATTATTGCGGATTCCACCCGGTCGAACCTCTTCCTATGGCGAGATCGCAGCGGCGATGGGAAGACCTACCGCTTACCGCGCCGTCGCCCAGGCGAATGGGGCCAACCAGCTTGCGATTGTCATTCCATGCCATCGCGTCATCAATACGAGCGGTGAATTGGGCGGATACGGGGGAGGGCTGTCGCGCAAGCAATGGCTGTTGAATCATGAGAAATCCATGAGTGCCGCAAGAAAAGAGGAATATTAGACCTGGGTCATAGAGAATAGTCTTACCTTGGGGTAAGACTATTTTTGCATAGTTCCACTATCGTTCGTACGAAGTATTCATATGCCGAATCGTTTAAAATAAAGAGTATATCAACAGCATTCGATAAGGGAGAGTGAACGATAGTGACGGAACAAGTACACTTACCTGAATGGGCCGCCAATTATTTGCAGTATATTCGGGTTCCATTCAAGGAGGCTTCGCTGGCGTATTTAACCGAGATTTGCACTGCGCATCATAATAGGATTCCTTTCGAGAATATTAGCACGCTGCTGCGGTATCATGAGTATCACCAGCAAGGCAGACTGGAGCAAGACGAGAAGAGGTTTGTCGATCAGCTGATGCAGCTGAATGCGGGAGGCACTTGTTATATGATCAACAGCAGTCTCCATCAGCTGCTGAACCAGCTCGGATTTCCAACTCGTTATACGCTGCTGGGCGAGGGGCATGTCGGACTGCTTGTTCGGAACCCTGATGGGCAAGAAGAAGTGTATGTGGACTGCGGGAACGCTGCTCCGTTTTTCGAACCCGTTCGGTTGGAGACTTATCCTGATCAGGTTTCCCAATATGCTGGAATTGAAGTGAGATTGCGTCCGGGAGACGAGCCGGGAACGTACACGTACTACAGGTATGTGGACGGCCAGCTGCTTACAGATCTGGTATGGTCCTTCGATACCCGAAAAACCTATCAATTCGATGATTTTCAGCCTGCTATTAGGGAGTACTTTAAGCCTAACGATCTCTTCACCTCTATACTACGCTGTCAGCTCTGGCAATTGGAGCAAGAACGGTCGCTGTCCCTAATCAATAATATACTGAGTATCCGGCATGAAGACGGGAGGGTTGACAAGCGCGTTTTATCGGACCTCAGCGAGCTTCGAGAGGTGATCGATCATGAGTTTAAGCTTCCGAAGCTGCCTGTCGAAGATGCCGTAACGGTTCTACAGAGTCTCGGTGTTGATATTTTTTAAGCCAGCGCTATACCGGATTCCCCCGAGTAGAACGGTAGCACCAATTAGTTCAAATTACCTATTCAACCTGTCGAAGCATGGTATAATATCCCTTATCTCCACTTACTAATGGGGTACTGGAGAGTATATCGAGTTATTAATAGCATCTGTAGTCTGGAGCAGCCTGCTCCACCTTTCCGGGTACGCGCAGGCTGCTTCTTATAATGTAGAGAAAAAATTACCGAGGGGCTTTCTCTTGCCCCGGCCTTGCCGGTACGGTTGCCGTTTCCCGGTATTTGACCGGGGACATGCCGTATGTGGCACGGAATACTCTGTGAAAATAGGAATAGCTTGCGAAGCCGCAGGTTTCCGCGATCTCCTCCAGCGTCATGGTGCTGTATTTCATGCGCTCAACGGCTGCGTTCAGCCTGATCTCCAAGGCGTACTGAATCATGGTTTTTCCGTAATACTCCTTGAACAGTTTAACGGCCCGGGATAAGCTGAGCCCGACATGAGAAGCGGCTTCCTCCAGCTTGAAGGTGATCGTGGCATGTTCCTCCACGAATCGCTTCAGCCGAAGAGCGGTGAAGGCAAGCCGATCCGTTGGCTTGATCTCGGTAATGGCACGGTCCAGACACAGGCAGAGGCTGCGCAGCAAATAATCCGTCAGCTCCCCGGTCTCCCCCTCAAGTCCGCGCCGCTTCTCCAGCAGCATCTGTCTCCACAGACCCAGCAGCTGATCGTCGAGCCCGACATGGCTGACAACTGGCCGATGGATCCGGTTCCACCAATCATCGATCCATGACCCATCGCAAAATATATAATAATCTCCGCTGGATACGCGGCCATCCTCGCCGTCATCGTTGATCCGCAGCTCGTATTCATCGCCGGGTTTCAGCAGCAGCAGATCGCCCCCTTGCACGTGGTGCTCGATGCCGTTGCAGTATATTTCACAGGACCCCTCGGTTTGGAGACGAAACAGATAGGTCGTCAAGCCGCCCCGGTGGCTGTTGCTGAACTGCTGGAAGTGGTAGGAATAGTCGCAGATTAGCAGTCTTGCCTCCATCATGGTTAAAACCCCCAGTAAAAATGCAAGCAGATAGTTCATGTTGCAGCAATATTGTTTATGTTCATTTTAGCCTATTTGCATGTATGATAGTAGCAGATAGAGCAGTAACTCATTTTTGGAATCGAGGTGCGCTATAATGAGAAGAATGAACATTGGTTTGCAATTGTATACGCTGCGCGATGAAACGGCTCAGGATTTCCGCGGTACGCTTCGCAAAGTGGCTGAATTGGGTTATGAAGGCGTGGAGTTCGCTGGTTACGGAGACATTCCAGCCGAGGAAATGAAAACGCTTCTTCAAGAGCTCGGCCTTAAGGCGATTGGCAGCCACGTGGGCCTGCATCTTCTTCGTGCAGACCTGCAGAAGGAGATAGATTACCTGAAAACCATTGGCGCTAAATATATGATGTGCCCTTATGTGGCTGAAGAAGATCGTAAAGATGCTGAGGATTGGAAGAACCTCTTCTCCTTCCTGGAAGAAGTAGGAGCTGAAGCACGCAAGCAAGGACTGATCTTTGGTTACCATAACCATGCGTTTGAATTCGAAGCTGAGGTTGACGGTGAATTCGTATTTGATGCGATGTATTCTGCAACGACGCCGGAAGCCGTACAAGTGGAGATGGACGTATGCTGGGTACAGTTTGCCGGACAAGATCCGCTGGCTTACATTCCGAAATATGCGGGACGCCTGCCGCTGCTTCACCTGAAGGATTTCAGCAAAGACGCTGAAGGCAACATGAAGACGCTGGAGCTGAGCCAAGGCTCTGTGAACCTGCCGGGTGTCATTCAAGCTGCATCGGATGCAGGCACGGAATGGCTGATCGTGGAGCAGGACGTATGTCAGAATCCACCGCTGCAAAGCGTGGAGAACAGCATGAACTGGCTGAAGCAGAACTACCTGAACCAATTTTAATCTATGTGCAAAAAGGAGACTTTCAATGAGCAAAATTAAAGTGGCTGTGTTTGGCTGCGGCGCCATCGCCCAGCGCAGACATATTCCTGAATACGCGAACAATGCTAATGTGGAGCTGGTTGCTTTTGCCGATCCGGTAAAGGAACGTGCCGAAGAGATGGCTGCCCAGTATGGCGGCAAAGCTTATACCGACTACCAAGAACTGCTTAAGAATGAGAAGCTTGATGCCGTTAGCGTATGTACGCCGAACTATCTGCATGCTCCAATGAGTATTGCAGCAGCGAATGCTGGCCTTCATGTACTGGTTGAGAAGCCGATGGCTACAACAACGGAAGAAGGAGAGCAAATGATCGAGGCAGCACGCAAGAATGGGGTTTACCTGATGGTAGGCCACAATCAGCGTTTAATGCCTCCACACGTAAAAGCTAAGGAAATCCTGGATTCCGGCAAGCTCGGCAAGGTGCTTACGTTCCGTACTTCCTTTGGCCATGGGGGTCCAGAGAGCTGGAGCCTGGATGGTCGCGACAGCTGGTTCTTCCGTAAGGAAGAAGCCATTATGGGTGCTATGGGTGATCTTGGCGTTCACAAATCCGACTTTATCCGTTACTTGCTGAACGATGAAATCGCTGAAGTTGCCGGCTTTATTGGAACAGTCCACAAAGAGGGAACGGACGTGGACGACAATGCAACCTGCATCGTTCGCATGAAGAGTGGCGCAGTCGGCACGCTGATGGCAAGCTGGACGCATTACAGATCCGGTGATAACGGAACGGTCCTCTGGTGCGAGAAAGGCGTGATGAAGATCGGTGCCGTTCATGGTGACGAGGTTAACGTCGAGCTGACAGATGGTACGATCGAGACTTACAAGGTTGGTGCCATGGCAACGAATGAGAAGCAGGTTCCGAGCGGCGTCATCGACGCGTTCGTGGAATCCATTCTAACAAACACGCCTCCTAGCATTTCCGGTGAGGAAGGGCTGCGTTCCTTGAACGTCATCCTGGGCGCATTCGAATCGCAAGAGACGGGTAAGATTGTGAAGCTGTAATAGGATGAGTTTAAAGAGAAGCCGTACGCATACGGCTTCTCTTTTTGTCATATGCGATAGTAAAGCCATGATCATGATAAGCCGGGCAGCAACAACTTTTTCATAAAAATAAGAGCGGCTCTGCCATTACTATGGAGAGCGGCTCTTGTTTTTTTATTCACTCCAGTGCTTTAACCGGTTTGCCGATTCATCGGACTTACCTTAAGGCTGTCTCCGTCTTCAACTACAGGGATAAAGATCGGACGTTCCTCCGGCGTCCGATTCGGGGTATGTACCGCCAGCATCAGCTGCCCCTCCCACGTGCGAAACACCATCCCGTGCCCGCCGTCGCTGGAATATAAGGGTTCCGGCTCTTGAAGCCAGGGACCCATCAAGCTGCCGGATGGGGATTTGGCAATGCCGAGCGCGTAGCGGCCGTCGACAAAGCTGGCCCACAGCATCAGCAGGCTGCCGGGTGCTGTCCGGAATAGAAAGGGACCGTCCGTCACATAGTTTCCGGTCCCGGGAAAGCGCTGCGAATGAAACGGTGTGGTCCACGCTGCCTCAGAGGCACGGAATAAGATCACCGGTTCCGATACGGATTCGGATAAATCCGGGCTTAGGCGCATGGCACAGACCTCGCCGTCGCCAACCTGCTGCCATTCATGGCAGAACACCATCCACGGCTGGTTCTCCTCATCGATATACAGCGTGCCGTCCAAAGAACTCCAATCCGCCGGTGTCACAGGACCGCTGCTATGGAGAGCAAAGGGCCCTGTCGGCTGCTCCGCTGACAGCACCGCAGTGCCCAGCAGATCATTATCCTTCCTGCGAAAGGTGGCAAACATGATATAACGGCCATGATATTCGTACACTTCGGGTGCCCAGAAGTTCACCTCCGCGAAGAAATTATCGGTCTTGTGGAAGACCGTACAAGGGCCTTCCCAATGCCGAAGATCTTCGCTTATATAGACATCGAAGCCGTTTCCTTCCCTCCATATATCTTTGTCGGTACTGCCGTACATGTAGTATTTCTTGTGCTTGGAATCAGGCAGGATATAAGGATCCCGCAGCTGAATATCCTGAGTGTTCATGCTGTTCAGGCACCTCCTGAAATCATTAACGATAGGAGGGATAGATAATGCCGATATCCCTCTCTGTTTTCAAGCCTCCGCCTCGATATCGCTGCATTTCATTTCCTTTGATCCGGATCGGAAGGGAATTGCCTTGATAGATGAGCTCGCCCTCGATGGTGCGCACACTCATTCCAATGACGCCTTCCAGGTGTCCGCTTCGATCGGTAACCAGCCGAATTCCGGCCGGTCCTTCAATATGAACGCTGCCTTCCCGGTATATCGTTATACGATCTGCTGTATTTACCAATTCGTAATGCAGCCCATTCACCGTGCGGCTGTAGGCTGTGTTGCCTGCAACTTCCTCGCCATGATCCATGTCGACGGGGAGAAGACCGGTAAACCATAATTGGTCCGACCCGACCGGCATAATCCCGCACAACCGTTCCACATAATCAAGCAGACACAGGATGGAAGGGGAATACGTCTCGGTAAAACCTTCCTCTCCGGTCCAGGGACTTAACGCTTGTGCAAAGCGCTTTGCCTTGGACAGCGCAGACAGGATCGGATGCAGTACCCACGTCAATTCGACATAGCGGTGGTGATATTCAAACGCATGCGGAGCGCGAATCAGGCTCAGGAAGTTGGACGACCCGCCCCAGCTGTTGTAGGAGGAGAACGGATCGAATCTGGGATCGTCCATCGCCATAGATGTAAACGGATATTTGGCGAAAAATTTGCTCGTATTCAGCAAATACCGGCGCAGCAGCTTGTCGAACCATTCACGGTCCCCAACCTCGCAGACCATCACGCGCAGCAGCACATCGGACTGGACTTTGACCAGCTCGTCATTCCGGTCCCGGTCGTAGAAGAACATATCTTCTTCGTCGTAACAGTAACGGAAGAGACTCTCGAGGCTGGACTCGGCTTTCGCTCTCCAATCAGCTCCGGATCCACCAAGCTCTTCGGCCATGCGGGCCAAATATATGCGCTGGCAGTAGATGTTGGCGGTCAAATCCGGTGCCAGGAAAGGCAGGACCGGAGAATCCGGGTGATAGGCTGCGGCATCATTCATATAGGGTGTATCCGGAACATGCCAGAACCTGGGTGATAAATCATGTCCGGTGTCGAAGGTGCTGAAGGCCTCTACGCAGCCAGTCTCCCGGGTATTGCGGAAGCTTGCAATCCATTCGTCATAATGCGCCATGGCTTTGTACATGGTCTTCAGAAAGTCGCGGTCCTTGCCGTGGAGCTGGTAATGGTTCCATACACTGCGTGCCAGCGGTGTAACCAGCTGAATCTGCCGGAAGGAGGGACCGTTCTCCGTTAATTTGTAAGGCAGCAAACCGTCCTCTCTTTGGTGAGCCGCAAAGGCGAGATAGGTCGATTTCGAGACAGAAGGAATCAAGCGCGAGAGCAGCTCCGCATTGATGGTGCCGGTGCTCTCCAGCCAGCAGCCAAGATAAATCCCGCCTTCCTGCAGAATAGGCTCGCTGCCAGCCATCGGCACGATGCAGGCAAGCAGCTTCTCCAGCGCCGTATAATATGAAGCCTCCAGCCGTCCGCCCGATGCGGCAAATCGTACGCCTGACTCCTGCCATTCTCGCAACAAATTCTGATCTTCCGGTTTAACCGTCTGCACCTGATCCTGTATCGAGATCCCGCGCAGACGGTCCAGCATAACTTCGGTCATGTCCGCCTCCTTGTAGAGCCTGGTTTATTGATTCGATTCAAAGATTCGAACGGTGCCATTGTAGAAGTCCGAAACGGCTTGCTCGACGCTCTTTCGGCCGAAGCCGATTTCCTGGCTTGTCGTTTGCGCCAGTTTGGAGAATTCAGCAAATCCCGGAGGATTGTAACTCACGTCAAAAGGTTCTGATTTTGTAGCCTCAGATACGAGACTTGTGTATTGGTATACAATTTCCTCCACCGGACCGGCTTCCTCTTGCAGTAGATTGCGGTTGGCTTCCGTTACTGGAACGCCCCGGTCACTGCCGAGAATTTTGGCGGCTTGTGGATCATTGATCCAGAAATCCATCAGGATAGCGACTTCCTTGGGATGCTTGGTATTCGCATAACCGGACAATCCCTGGCTGGATTCGAATACAACACCCGTACCCTTGGGACCCCGCGGTACCGGATGGAGGATCAGCGGGTCCTCCGTCAGGCTCTGGAAAGCAGCCAGCTGGTTGGAAGGAAGGAGGCTCATGGCGGCCTTGCCTGTAATCAGCAGCGATTTACTAGTGTCGTCATGCGGATTGGATACCTGCATTTCAGGTGTGACCACACCACCTGCTGAAGACGTCTCCTCCCAATATTGGAACCATTCCTGGATGTCTTCTTTGGCAAAGCCCAGAGTTCCATTTTCCATATTATACAGCTGTTTGCCGCGCTGCTTCAGATAGATGTCCATGCCATCGACGGTGAAGTTGTACGTTCCAAAAATGCCATCACCCAGCTTGTCAGACAGTTCCTTGCTGACAGCTGCGTAATCCTCCCAGTTCCAATTCGGCTCCGGCAAAGGGATTCCGGCCTTCTCGAACAGTGCCTGATTGATGACAATGCCCCGGGCATTCGCACCGGCTGAAATATGCTGCAGCTTCCCGTCGAGACGGCCATACTCAACCATGGTGGGATCCATTCCGTCCAGATTCAATTCACTGCCAACATACGGATCCAGATCCAGAAGGACATTCTTTTTGGCATAGTCGACCACATTCCCGCCTAAGAAGAAGATATCCGGTGCCGTGCCGGATGCCAGCTGCGTATTCAGCTTGTCAAAATATCCTGAGGAGGGTGAGAATTCACCCATAATTTTAATATTCGGATGTTTCTCCTGAAACACCTTAAGCGCTTCGTTCGTAATATCTGCCCGTTTCTGGTCGCCCCACCACATCATGCGCAGTTCAACCTGGCCGCTCTCCGCGGCTCCGTTATCCGTATCTCCGCCAGCACCGGTATGATCCGTTCCGGAACAGGCTGTTACGAACAACATGAGTCCTGCCAGCATACCCACCATAGATCGTTTTAACATAGTTAATCCCCCCGGTTTAAATATAATTTGAAATGTGCTTCATGCTCACGAACAGAACAGACAGCGCGTGACTACTTCAGGCCCGTTGTGGCAATGCCCTCGAGAAAATACCGCTGAAACACAAGAAAGATGATGGTCACAGGCAGCAGCGACAGCGTGGACATGGCGAGCAGCGCCCCCCAATCCGATTGTCCCGATGGATCGAACAGGGACCGAATTCCCAGCTGTACGGTGAACAGATCAATTTTGCTCAGATAAATCATCTGGCTGAAGAAATCATCCCAGCTCCAGATAAACGTGAAGATGGCTGTTGTAATGAGCGCGGGAACAAGCAGCGGCACTACGATTCTAAAAAAGATCTGCGGCTGTCCGCAGCCGTCGATGGTGGCACTCTCGTCCAATTCCCGCGGAATTCCCCGGATAAACTGAACCATCAGCAGAATGAAGAAGGAGTCCTGCGCCAGCCACTTGGGCAGAATGAGCGGGAAATACGTATTAATCCACTGCAGCTCGTTATACAGAATGTACTGGGGCACCAGTGTCACATGGTAAGGTAGCATAATCGTCACCAGCATGATGCTGAACCACAGGCTCTTAAACTTGAATTTCAGCCTGGAGAACGCGTAGGCCGCGAGTGAGCAGGAGATGACATTTCCGATGACGCTCAGTGCCGAGATCAGCAGGGAGTTGCTGAAGAACCTGCCGAAGGAGATGCCCTGCAGCCCTTTCCAGCCGTTCACATAATGATCCAGCGTAAAGGCTGTCGGGATAAGGCTGCTGTCGGTAAAGATGAGTTGATTTGGTTTGAACGAGCTCAGAATTAGCCATAACACCGGATAGAGCATCGCCAGTCCGAGGAGGATAATGGCAGCATGCCTGCCGGCTTGAACCAGTTGTCTCTTGAGTGGCATATCCATTACCTCCCTTCCTGGTTGTCCCCGTAGAACACCCAGAACTTCGATGTGAGAAAGACAATTGCGGTGAACACCCCGATGATGACCAGCATGATCCATGCCAAGGCTGAGGCGTATCCCATATCAAAGAACGAGAAGCCCTTCAGATACAGATACAAGGTGTAGAACATCGTGGCGTCGAGCGGTCCTCCCCGGCCGTCCCCGATAACATAAGCTGGCGTGAAGGCTTGGAAGGAATTGATCATGCTCATGATCAGGTTGAAAAAGATGACCGGTGACAGCATCGGGAGTGTGATGCCGAAGAACTGACGGAGCTTTCCTGCACCATCTACGCCCGAGGCTTCGTATAAATCGGCAGGAATCTGTTTCAGACCGGCAAGGAAGATGACCATGGCCGACCCGAACTGCCAGACGGACAGGGTGATGATCGTATAGACTACATAGTCGGGATGGGCAATCCAGGATGGCCCCGTGATGCCGAACCAGCTCAGGAACTGATTGACCAGTCCGCTGCCATCGAAGATTTGACGCCAGACAATGGCAATGGCCACGCTTCCCCCCAATAGGGAAGGGATGTAATACACGGTTCGGTAAATGCCGAGTCCGCGAATGCCCTTGTTCAGCGCCATCGCCACCAGCAGCGCGAATGCAAGCCTCAGCGGCACGGACAAGAACACATAGTAGAACGTTAGCCACAAGGATCTTAGGAAGGTATCGTCTTCGGTAAAGATCTGGACATAGTTGCTGAGTCCCGTCCAAGTCGGCGATGACAACAGGTTGAATTTCGTCATGGATAAGTACAGTGATGCAATCATCGGCCCCAGCGTCAGACAGAAGAAGCCGATGAGCCAAGGCAGAAGAAACAAGTAGGCTGTCTTATTCTGCTGGCCGTATAAGGGCTTGGACAGCTTTCTCATGTTATGCCTCCCTTCAGATGGATGAGAATGGGCGGTTACCCTGAGATGTGAAGCCGCTTACAATTGAGGCGGCGTTACTTCTGGTAAACTCATCATACCGGGGAAGGGGAGGGGCCGGAATCTCATTTCTTCGGATCATCATGTTCGATTTTTTCGGATTGCGATAATCGGAACTCGGATGGGCTTATGTTGAACATTTTTTTGAACTTGGAGCTGAAATAGCCGGGAGATGAGAAGCCGGCGAGCTCTGCAATATCCCATACGGTTAAGGTAGTTTCCTTCAACAGGCGTACGGCGTGTTTCATACGGACTTCCGTAACATAGTGAATAAAGGATATGCCTGCACCTTCCTTGAACATTTCCGAGAAGTAGGTAGGGTGGTAGTTGTATTGTTCAGCTAACGAGGTCAGCGTTAATTCCTGCATATAATTCTCCTCGATATACCGTTTGGCTGACTCGATCAGAGTAGCTTCCCCGCCCTCAGAGACCTGCTGCTGATCCACAAAATCTTGCGCCCACTGCATCAGCAAACGCTCTGCCTGCTCGGGAGTCTCCATCCACAGCACCCATTCCGGCGAAATCCAGTGAGGCTCCCTTCCCTGAGAATACCCCATGAAGTCAGCGGCGGCGGACTCCATCAGCAGTGAAATTTGAAAAAGGCTCCGGACCAAGCGGGAAGGAGAGAGCTGGTATGCCTCGGCAAGCTCCTTCCGGATGACGCTGCGAAAGGAATCCAGCTCGCCCCGAATCAGACAGCGGTGCAGTGTTCGATTGGTTTCCTCCGGGAGTAATGGACTGTGGTCTGTTACGGGCGTGCGGTCCTGTTCCTTTTGACGCTCTGCCAGATTCCACGCCAAGAGCGAATGAATATACCCTTCTTTCCAGCGTTCAAGTCCCGATACGGGAAGTCCCAGCCCGACCTGCACATCCATGGTTAAATAGGAAGCCGCATCTTCCGCGAGCTTGCGTGTGAATTCGTGCTGAACGCCGTCAAGCGTAATGAAGAACATGATTCCGGGATGGGCTGCGTCATGAAATACCTGGATGCTGCCGGGATAAGACTGGGCGATTTCATGGCAGACCATCTCGAACGGCAGGTGAAGCTGCTCTGGCGCGCGCCCTTTGGGAGTATGCTGTATGCTGGACTCCCTCATGCCTGCGGCTACGAAGCAGACCCTGTGATCCTGCCATGATTCCAGGTGGAACAGCCGAATCCGTTCCGGCAGCGAGGAAGCCGGAAGCCGGTTGCCTCGCACGAGATCCAGCAGGAAGCGTTCCTTCATTTCCTTGTAATACTGGGAGAGACGCCACTGCATCATTTCCGAATCGTCCCGTACCTTGCGGTTCTTATCCAATTCCGCTTTGATTTTGGTCAGTGCTGTTCTCAGATCCTCCCGGGTTACGGGCTTCAGCAAATAATCCATGGCTTGGCTGCGGACGCCGGCTCTGGCGTATTGGAAATCCTCGTATCCGGTTATGATGATGATCTGGATGGAAGGATTGTGGCTTCGGCAAGTATCCAGCAGACGGACTCCGTCCATAACGGGCATATTCATGTCGGTTATGAGCAGGTCAAAGCGTTCTGCTCGCAAGAGCGCTTCGGCTTCTACGCCGTTTGCGGCCTCCCCCGAAATGGCAAAGCCCATGCCCTCCCAATCCACCTTCAGCTTCAGCCCTTCGCGGACTTCGATCTCATCGTCAGCGATCAATACGTTGTACATGATATTCCTCCTGTACCGGTAGAATCAGTTCGATGCATGTGCCCGCTTGAACTCCATTCCGGATATGGACGGCAAACAAGGCACCGTAATGCAGGCGGCAGCGTGCAATCACGTTGCCGAGTCCGATGTGCCAGCTCTCGCTCCGCAGGATCGGCTCTAGCTGAGAAGCTGCCATGGGGTCCTGCAGCTTGCGGATGATCTCGGACGGCATGCCGGGGCCATTGTCCGCAATGCTGAAATGCAGGCGGTTATCCACTCTGCTGATCCGGATATCCACCTGTGCCGTGGTCTGATGCTGGAAGCTGTATTTGACGGCATTCTCGATCAGCGGTTGAAGAATGAACTTGATCATGACCAGTGAATCCAGCTTGCCCTCCTCCGTGATGGAGATGCCGAGTTTATGACCGAAGCGGGTTTGCAGAATGGAGATATAGTGCCGGACATAAGCCAGCTCTTCCTCAAGCGGGACCCGATCGTCGCTCGTATTCATGGAGAATCGCATCATTTTGCCAAGGTCCTCGATGACCTGGACGGTATCCTCCGTCCGGCGCTGCATGGCCAGACTGCTTACCAGCTCCAAGGTATTGAACATGAAGTGGGGATTAATCTGCATGAGCAGGGCTTTGTATTCCGCTTGCTGGCGGAGCAGCTTCAGCTCGAATTCATTCTGGATATGCTGCCGCAGGCGGCTGACCATGTAGCGGAAGGTCGAGATGACGTAACTGACCTCGCTTTTTACGTTTTTGTCGGGAGGCAGAAGGGAATCCGCCTGATCGAAAGCGCCCCGCTGCACCTGCCTCATGGCCAGAACCAGTCGCGTTAAAGGCTTGGTGACGCCATAGGAGAGCCATGCTGCGGCAAACAGGGAGACCAGAATCAGGACAACCGTAACTACCAAGATCGTGCTCTGAAGTTTGTGAAGAGAGGAATATAACTCCTTTTCCGGTGCCAGACCTGCCAGCATCCAGCCGGTACGCCCCAGCTTTTTGTGTACCAGAATGTCTCGCTGCCCCTCATCGTTGGTCAGATAGACAACTCCTGATTTGATCGGGCCGTTTCGAATACGGTCGATTTCCGCTATAGCCCGAGCACCAAGCTCATGCGCCTGCTGGGAGAGAATAGGGCTTCCCTGTTCATTAAGCAGAAAAATCGTGCTATTCTTGGCCAAATGGATGCGGCTGAGCGGCTCCAGAAAATAGGATTCGCTGACGTTCACCTTCATCACGTTCTGTGCCGTCGCATGATGGAAGGTACCGAGAGGCATCAGCAGGCTGACAACCGGATTGCCGTGATCCCTTACGCGTTCATGCTGATCCGTATGGGCAGCCAGCCAGTGGTCCCCGGACGTGAAGAAGTTTCTGTACCACGATTCTTGCATAAAGGCGGGGTCATTCGCGACTTGGTTCTCGCTGCCGATGCGAAGCCCGTTCCGCCGGTAGACGGAAACGTCGGAGATGCTGGTATAGCTGTTGGTGGCCTGGGTCAGGAATCGGCTCATCGCGAGATTAGCAAGCATTTTCTCCCCTTCGGGAAGGCTCGGGTCGCGTATGGCGTTATCCCAGTTCTTGGCCATGTCGCTGTTGAAGACCAGGGAGGCGACATCGTAAATCTGCATTTGGACCATGTCCACGTACGAGCCGTATTCCTCCATCTTCTCCAGGGCCGAGGATTCAATGTAGGAGCGGATTACGGTTCGCGATTCTGTAAAGAGCAGGAAGGAGAGCGTGCCGAAAGAGAGGACGAACAGGACAACGATAAAGGCGATCAGACGGCTTTTTAATGAGAAGAACATCATTTTCCCTCCTTACCGAATGGACTTCAAGGCTGCCCTTGGAAATAGAAAAAAAGACTGCGTGAATGACGCAGCCTTTGCTTAAGAGAATTTGCTTGAAGCAGCCTTGTACTGCTTAGAAACGAACCAGGTTGCTGATTCGTACAGGCATGCCGGTAGCGATGGCGCGGTTGGCTGCAATTCCTGTTAGTATGGATCTTGCTCCATCAATATGGTTCGCAGCGCGGGCGTATGGATCCTCCACGGGCTCCCCGAACAGATCGTTCAGGAGAACCGGGTCGCCTCCCCCATGCCCGCCTTCTTGCTCTTCTACATGAACCTCGTACGGGGCATCAAACGTCGGGAGCACCCGCAGCGTTTTACCGATTAACGCGCCTTCCAGATTCTTGTCACCCAGCGAGTTCACGTAGGATTGCTCCACAATAGTCATCTCGATCCGGCCTTTGGTGCCGTTGATGGCGATGCGGTAACCTTCCCACGGCTGGTAGGCGACAAGGGAATAGGTCAAAATGGCCTTGTTCTGGTACCGTACAAGAACGCCCATCGTATCCTCGATGTTGATGCCGTCCCCGAATACGCTTTGATCCCGCTGATAGCCATCCTCCGGCTCGGCATCCAAATACATGGCTTTGAGGTGGTCATCGGAATCCAGATGGAGCGCAAAAGGGTCTTCCTTGGCGATCGGATTGCCGGTTGCCCGATTGTAAAATTGGGTTACGCCCCGTTCTTCCGCGTTCTCTCTACCATAATACATGAGATCCCCGAATGCGAAAACGGTTTCAGGATGGGAGCCGATCCAGAAATTGACTAAATCAAAGTGATGGGTCGATTTATGAACGAGCAACCCCCCGCTGTTTCGCTTGTCCCGGTGCCAGCGGCGGAAGTAATCCGCCCCGTGACGGGTGTTCAGCAGCCATTCGAAGTGGACGGAAGTCACCTGTCCGATGGCGTCATTCATAATCAGCTCCCGTACCTTGGTATGGTGCGGAGCATAACGGTAGTTGAAGGTTACCCGTATATTTTGTCCGGTCCGCTTGGCGGCATCCAGGATCGCTTGGCATTTCTCCTCATCGACGGTCATCGGCTTCTCGGTCACGACGTCGCAGCCAAGCTCCATCGCGCGAATGATGTACTTGTGATGGGTGCGGTCGATGCTGGTCACAATGACGAAGTCCGGCTTCTCGTTCTCAATCATCTGATCGAACTGATCCGCAGGATAGGTAGGAACCTCGGCATATCCATATTTGTCTCTCAGCAGCTGATTCGCGTAATTCATGCGGGTCTGGTTTATATCGCAAAAGGCAGCAAGCTCGGATTTGTCGCGGAAGTTCTGGGCCAGGGCTCCGTAAAAGAACTCGGCGCGGCCGCCCGTTCCGACCAATACATAGCGTTTCTTGTCACTCATCTCTATCGCCTCCTTGAATATAGCTCTAGCCTATAACAAGGGAACACTTCTTTCGCCGCATTTTATGCGTAATCGCTTTCAAATGCCGCATATTTTGCTATAATCCAAGGAAAGGGGGACAGCTATGTGACGAAGCCATTTCGAGCGGATTACCATGATCCTGCCGGATATCTGGATATCGAATATGACCGCCGCATCGGGTACTTCTCGATGACGGTTGACCATCTTCATGATCATTACGAGCTGTACTACCTGTTGTCGGGCGAGCGCATATACTTCATTAAGGACCGCTCCTATCGGGTCAGAGCCGGGGATCTCGTATTCGTTGACCGGAATGCCGTTCACAAGACGCTGGACAGCGGCAGGCCGGATCATGATCGGGTTGTCCTCTATATCAGGCCGGAGCTGTTCACGGAGCTGGCCATTTCGCCTGAATTGGCCGAAGGATTGAAGGAGCCGTTCGGTTGGGATATTCCGATTCTGAGGCTTCCTTCACCGGCAAGCGAAGCCATGGCGCGAATGGTCAGCGAAATGGTGGACGAGATGGTTCATCCCCAAGCCGGAAGCTGCTTGCTGCTGCGGCACCGATCGGTTGAATTGCTGCTGTACGCGTACCGTAATCAGCAGCTGGGCACGGTGCGTTCCGCCGATACCGAGCCCATTCTTCATCCCAAGACCCAAGCGGTGGTCCGTTATCTGAACGACAACTATCAGAAAGGTTTTACGTTGCCCGGGGTAGCGGAGGCGTTCCGAATCAGCCCGCACTATCTCAGCCGGCTGTTTAAGCAAACGACGGGCTTTACCTTCAGCGATTATCTGAATCTGCTTCGGGTTAAGGAGGCGCAGCGCTTGCTGCGCGAAAGCGATGATTCCATTACGGATATCGCCATGCGTGCAGGATTTAGCAACTTCTCCCATTTTGGGAAGGTGTTCAAGCGGACGGTACAAATGTCGCCGCGAACATACAGGCAGCAGTATAGAGATCCAGGTTGATCTATAGAACATTATGAGGAATGTTACGTCTATGACATTAGAGAGGAGTTGATGTTATGCGTATGATATACATGGTGCTCATGATTGTCGTTTCAATATCAGGGTACCCCTTAGAGGGGAATATGGACCGTGCTGCTGTACTTACCAAGGTTTTGGCCCAAGTGCCGAAGTGTACAGGGGACTTAGAGACGATTAACGATGTCGTGGAGGTTAAGGAACATGAACAGGATTTCACGGTCATCATCAGACAAGACTGCGAACCAAAACACGGGGAAGGTCCGCAGATGCGAACAACCTATACGTATGCGGTAACTCCCCATAGCGATGTGCGATTAGTTGAGAAGAAGAACGGATTTTAATTGCGTATGGGAACAGCCTGAGCAAGTGCAGGGAAATCGTGATCGATCATACAGGAGGGATTATGAAATGACAACGCCAACCGAGCTTCGCGTCATCACGGAATCGCACGGACATGATCTGAAATATGTGCAGACGGTTATTCAAACGTTTGAAGCCGCCAGGCCAGATGTAAAGGTGGTGCTTGTCCGGGCAGAGGACAGCTACGGCGTGCTGGAGCAGTTTCATCAGGATGGAGCGGATCTGCTGCACATCCGGGAGGGGGCATATTCTACTCAGATGCGTAAAGGCGTTGTCCGGGATTTGCTGCCTTATCTGAAGAATGATCCCGCGATGGTCATCGATGATTTTTACCAGGGGGCTTTGTCACATCCGATGTGGGAGGGCCAGCTGGCAGCCTTGCCGGTTGTGGATGCCGCGGTTCCCCTTATTTTTTATAACAAAAAAAGGTTTGCCGAAGCGGGTGTGCCGTTCCCTGAGAATGGGTGGACGGATGCACAGTTTCTGGATGCTGCGATTCGCTTAACGCGGCTCGAAGAACATCCGGAGGACTCCCGGTATGGCCTCTATATTTATCCGGATGTGGAATTTTTGGAGCCGTTCCTTATGCGCAGGGGCGGACGGCATTTATCGGAGGACGGATCTGTCAGTAAGGGCTATACGGACAGTGAAATTACGCATTCTACGTATCGATGGATTGTTGATTTGTATCAGAAGCACCGTGTCGCTCCTCTGCCGGGGGTCCGGTTTGAGAACGTATTTCGTTCGAATCGCTGTGCGATGATATATGACTTTAGCAGGCATATTGGAGGGGTGGCCCACGATCCTGAGCTAAGTGAGACGTATGGCATTGCCTCATGCACGAAACGGCGTGGATATCTATACGATGTATTCGACAGGATACGGTATTCCTGCCATGTCCAGGCAGCCTGAGCTGGCATGGGAATTGCTGAAGGCATTGGCGATCCCCTCTTCTGTGGAAGCCAAGCGTGCTTATTGGGGCCTGCCGATCACGAGAACACTGGCCAAGGAGCTTGGGCGTACCGATAATCCGTGGTGGGGTCCCGCCCTGTATGCCATGGAGCGCATTGAGAAGAATGCCTATCTCTCCAATCAGGTCTGGAACCTGTCCAGGCAGCAGATCAATCTGGATATTGAGGCAATGATGAAAGGAGAGGCCGAGGTACAGGAGACGCTGGCCCGGTGGGCGGAGATTGTATCGTAGATAATGATTAACTACATAGAATTGCAAGACGGGGTCTTTAATTGCATCAGCCTCTATCCAACACGGATAGAGGCTTTGGTTTGCTTATTTAGTTGTATAAGAGAGTCCTGTGATCATAGTATACTTGTCGATATCAAAGAGCTTGGTTAAAGATATAACGGAAGCGATATAACAGTGATAACAAAAGCAGTTAGAGCGATATTACGCTCAATATGATACTCCCGTAAACTAAAACCTGTTCTTATTTAGGTGCTTGAACCGTTATTGAAAAACCGCCCCATCGGCACCTCCCGCTTAAAGGTGATCCCCCAATACTTATACGTCACTTCAATCTGGGTGATAGGCGTATCATTAAAAAGACGGACACCATAATTGAGCGGGATGCGTGCTCCCTGATCAAGTGCGGCTAACTTCTCATCTGCTGTGAGTTCAGGTTGGAGCGGCATCTCTTGAATACCCACGAATTCGATATGGGTGTCTTCATCAAGGTCGTCTCCGCCGACCAGATGAAGGGAGTAACTGACGCCGAGCTCCGCCTTGGCTGGTTTCTGGCCATCGTTCACCCGCACATCCAGCAGCTCCACCTTGGTGAATCCTTCGTTGATGACTTCGAAGATGATCGTATTCTCGGCCGTAAGGGATGTGAATCCACCCGCCTTGATGGGTGTGGGACGAAGAAACAGCAGGTATAGAAGGCTGGCTGAGAGGAGCAAACCCAGGCCTGCATATGCGAGCCGGCGGAGATGTTTGGATTTTGGTTTCATGGCGAGCAATCTTCCTTCTTTATATTAAATAGACAGATTGACTACCGATTGGCCTGATTCTATATCGGCTTTCATGGCTAGAAGATAATTCCGAGTAGACTCATCCATCTCGTTCCAGTCCACGAATTTGGAGAAGTAGACATAGGAATACAGGTTGCGGAAGTCGATGAAAAATGGAATCCGTTCAATCCAATCCGCACTCAATGTGTTCTCTTTCAGATAGCCCGATAAGAACGAATCGAAGAATCTGGCGACAAATTCGGCCTTCCTGTGTTCAGGGACTGTCTGAACCGCATGATAGATGGCAATGGCGATATCGTATGCGAACCAATGGTAAGAAACATCCCCGAAATCAAAAAAGACAATCTCCCCGTTATGTACATGAAAATTGTTATGGTGCAGGTCATTATGAACGATCCCGTAGCTGTCCTGATCTTGCGGGAGGGACTCCAGCTCCTTAAGATATCGCCTCCACTGAGTATGTACCCTTTCACCGGCAGCCTCCGGGAACGCATCCGTAAAGATGAGATGATCATTCCATTGGGGAAAAGCCATGCGGTGAACGAGCGAAGCGGATGTGGAGTCCTTCTTGCCGAGTTTGTGCATGCTTCCCATCCCGCGTCCCCAGCGCTCGATCATAGCAAAATCCGATGTCAAATCGGATAAAGGGCTGCCCGGAGCCTTCGTAAAGGCAATGACATAATATCGTTTGGAGCCGTGAATGACTTCTTCAATCAGGAGATCCTGTGCGGAACGAATCGACGACGCTATGTTTAGCCCATGCTCGGCGAGATAAGCCATCCACGTCAGCTCGCGGATGATCGAGGCTTTGCGGTACTTGGCCGCGTCTAAGAATTTAATGATGAAGCGAAGCCCGTCTTCACCGATATATTCAAATACATTTTGGTCAAATCCTCCAAGCAATTGCAGTGAATAAGAACCTCTGCCGAAACGCTCGGCACCCTGATTCAAAACAGCCTGTTCCATGGAAAATCCCCTTTATGGTGTTCTCGATATGTCGGTCTGGTCCACATACCGGATGGTAATCAGCAGCATCAGTATCAACTCAAGTCTACCGAAGATGGTGCATCGTTGCAAAAAAACGGGATAGCGCATCCTGACGTTGTGAGATAATCTTACCCAGCATGGGTGCTCGCACGCGCCAAATAAGTCCCCAAAAGGGACTTTCCAAAGAGCGGCTTACGCGCCAACAAGTCCCCAAAAGGGACTAAGAGTCGCCAAAGAGCGGCTCCCCGCCAGCCCGATTGCAGCGACCATGGGGAAGCATCCCGTCCCTGCAACAACCTCCGCCACATCAAAAAGGGGTGTCCCACCTAAGGAACACCCCTTCACTACATCGATCTACTTACCTTCGAACTTCTGCGCCAGTTCCCGGAAATTCAGCTGTGACGTGCTGTCCAGCACGATATCCGCGTGCGGGAAGTGGGCAGCGTTGCCGATTGCCACGGCGAACATGCCGGCACCCTTGATGGCATCGACGCCGGACGCGGCATCTTCCACCCCGATGCAGTCAGCGGGCTCTATGCCCAGCTGCGCGGCAGCGGTCAGGAAGATTTCCGGGTCGGGCTTGTTGTTCGTAAGCTTGGTTACATCGACGATGACGTCGAACTGATCCATGACGCCAAGCCGGGTCAGTACAGCGATGGCGTTCTTGCTGGCGGACGCAATGGCGGTCTTAAGACCCGCCGCCCGAATGTCTGCCACGAATTCGGTGACGCCCGGCAGCAGATCGGCTGGCGTGATCGTTTCGATCAGCTCGACATACAGCTTGTTTTTGCGGTCAGCCAGCTGCACCAGCTCTCCTTCGGAATAGTTGACCGGCGTCTCCGCCTGGCTTAACAGCAGCATCAAGGAATCCATGCGGGATACCCCTTTGAGATTCTCATTGAATTCTCGGGTGAAGGGAATGCCCAGCTCGGTTGCCGTAGCCTTCCAGGCCTGATAATGATACTCGGCTGTATCGGTAATGATGCCGTCCAAGTCAAAAATGACAGCCTTCAGCGATTTCGCTATGCTCATGTCCAAATAACTCCTTTTACCAACTGAAATATATTCAATCGTACTAGTATCATCGCTAATTTCCTAATGAGAGCACGATCAATGATGCACTTATCTGAAGCTGGTTTCTCACGGTAAGCCTAACCTGATGGATCTGTCGGAGCTGTACCTGGCCGGAGCTACTTGGCGAGTGATTTTTGCACCGGTTGTCCGGCTTTAAGTGTAACGGCCTCGTTGTACAGCTTGATCTCGATGGCATCGCCTTCCACAATCTCCAGGGTCACGCCGTCCTTCTCGATGGATACGCCGATGAGGCGGCCGCGGAAGTTCAGGCGGAATGCGTACTTCTCCCAATCCTTCGGAATGGCGGGGGAGAGGGAGAGCCCGCTCTCCTTCAGACGCATGCCGGCAAAGCCGTATACGATGGACATCCAGGTACCGCCCATGTTGGCCATATGCAGACCGTCCTTTGTGTTGCCGTGCGTATTGTCCAGGTCCAGGCGCGCCGTCTCGATGAAGTATTCGTAAGCCTTGTCCATACTGCCAATCTTCGAAGCCATGATGCTGAAGATGCAGGAGGACAGGGACGAGTCATGTGTCGTAATGCCTTCATAGTATTCGTACGAACGCTGAATCGTTTCATAGCTTTGCTCGTCTTCCAGCAGGAAGTGCGCTAAAACCGTGTCGGCTTGCTTACACACCTGATAACGGTAAATCGTTAGCGGATGGTAATTCAGCAGCAGCGGATATTTGTCCTCCGGCGTGTTCTCGAAATCCCATACCGCTTTGCGGAGGAACGTGTCATCCTGCGGGTTAATGCCAAGGGCTTCATCATACGGGAGCAGCATAGCTTCCGCGGCTTTCGCCCAAGCCGAGATTTCATCCTCGGTAACGCCAAGTCGGTCGCGCAGGGATTGGAAGCCATGTGCATCATAGGACTTCAGAATGGAGCAGCTCTTGGCAGCCCATTTCAAGTTATGTTTTGCCATGACGTTGGTGTAATAGTTGTTGTTCACGCAGCAGGTATATTCATCCGGGCCGGTAACTTCATCAATATGGAACGCCCCGTTATAATAGTGGCCGATATCGGCCCAGAGACGGGCGGTTTCGATCAGTACCTCGGCACCGTAAGACAAGAGGAAATCCTGATCCTGTTCGGCCAGATGGTACTGGATATAGCTGTATGCGATATCTGCACTGATATGATACTGCGCCGTGCCCGAAGGGAAAAAGGAGGAGCACTCCGTTCCGGAAATGGTGCGCCACGGGAACAAAGCGCCTTGCCGGTGTCCCATTTCCCGAGCTCTCGCTCTCGCCTGTTCCAGTGTGGAATAGCGGTACAGCAGCAGCTGGCGCGCGATGTCCGGCTGCGTCATCAGGAATACCGGGAACATGTAAATTTCGGTGTCCCAGAAATAATGGCCTTCATATCCTTCGCCGCTGAGCCCTTTGGCGGAAATGTTGCTGTGTTTGTCCCGCCCTGCGGACTGCAGCAGCTGGAACAAGTTGAAGCGGATGCCTTCCTGCAGCTGGTCATCGTTCTGAATCACCACATCCGCAGACTTCCAGTAGTCATTTAAATATTCGGTTTGCTCTGCAAGCAGATCCTCGAAGGAAAGCTCCTTCAAACTCTCTTGCAGCTGAATCCCGCGCTCGATCATATCCTGTCCGTGACGAAGACTGTCGGTATACAGATTGTATTTCGTAAAGCCGATCGGTCCGGTCAATGAAAGGGTAGCCGTGTAGGTGACTTCACCGGCTCCATTTTCAAGCTGAACGTCAGCATCGGCATCCAGGCGGTGGCGGGTAACGCAAGCCGCACGCAGCTTGGATGCCATCGTTTCATCAACGACATAGGCATCGCTGCCCTTAACGCCAGTTTCGGTGACGGTCATCCGTTCCGCATGTCCTGCGCCGACCCGGGGATCATTGGGATTGGTGTAGTTTTTCACTTTGCCGTTCACCGTAGAGACGATGCGGACCTGGCCGTTGTAATTGACCGGCTCTATCCGTACATGGAGGGCGAACAGCTCACGGTGCGTAAAGGACACCAGGCGGCGGAAGGTCAGCTTAATCTCTTTGTCTTCGGGCGATCTCCAATGCACGATTCGTTCGGAATATCCCTTGTCCATAAACAAGCGGCGTTCAAACGAAATAATCGTGCCGTGATCCAGGCGGAAGGGTTCTTTCTCATCGCCTAAATAGATCAGGACCGATTGGGCATCAATATGGTTAACGAGTTTTTGCTGTGTATCGGGAAAGGCGAACAGTTTCTCGCCGTAAGGGATTTCAATAACGTCGTGGAAAGCATTCAGGTAAGTTCCGCGAATGGTGGACATGTCCTCTCCGTAGCCTTCTTCGAAGTTGCCACGTACACCCAAGTAACCGTTTCCGAGTGCAAAAATACTTTCCATATTCAGCAAGGCTTGCTGTGACAACTCAGGATTTGAAATTGTCCAGGTCATGGTCTACACTTCCTTCCTAGCATGGTTATGCTTGAATTTTAGAGCCAAACGGGGTTATGTTATACTAAAATATCAAGGTTTTTATCAATATTTTTAGGTGGTGCAGAAATAATGAAGGAACCTTCCCGCACAGGAAATCATCCCTTTTATTTGTCTTCCCGCATGCATTATCTGCGCGAGAATTTTATACATCCTCCGTTTGATTACGAGCACGAGTTAATGGAGGCCATACGCTTCGGGGACGAGAACAGGGCCATGGATATGCTGCGCAAGATTAACGAGCTGGAGGCCGCCGTGCTTGCGACATATCCGCTTCGATCCAAGAAGAATGCCTTAATTGCGTCTTGCACCCTGTTTACCCGGGCGATCATCAAGGGCGGCGTCGACCCGGAGATAGCCTTTCATTTAAGTGATACGCTAATCCTTGAGATTGAGAAAATGAGTGATGTGGAGCGGCTGGTTCATTTTGAATATGAAATGCTGGTGCAGTTTGTTTCGATGATTCGCTCCGAGAAGGAAGAAGTATCCTATTCGCATATTGTGAATCTGGCGATATATTACATCAGGGAGCATATTTTTGAGGAGCTGACCTTACAGCGGGTTGCAAAATATTTAAACGTTCACCCGAGCTACCTGTCCGATCGCTTTAAGCGGGAGACGGGTGTATCCATTACAACCTTTATGAATCGGCGGAAGATTGAAGAATCCAAGCATTTGCTGACCCATACAAACCAATCAATCTCCGAAATCGCGTTTACGTTCAAGTTCTGCAGCCAGAGTTATTATACGCAATTATTCAAGAATTTCACGGGGATGACCCCGAGAAAATTCCGAATCAGCGGTACGGCGCGATAACGAACGATTCAACGAACAACGAGAAGTGAGAGAAACGAGAAGAGAGAGAATGTCATGAACAAACTCAAGCAGAAAATGCTTCATCTCAGTCTGGAGAAGAAACTGATCGTTGCTTTCTCCGCATTTATCATTGTGCCGCTCATTCTGATCGGCGGGATTGTATCGTGGGTCTACGTAGAGAATAATCGGGGTACGATGATTGATGCTGCCGTGGAGAACAACAAACAAATCATCAAGAATATCGATACCTCCTTGCAGCCGCTGCTGCGGCTGTCGATGTTTCCGATCCAGGATTCCACGGTGTATCCCATCATGCGCAAGGATTATGGCAAGGTGACCTACCCATTGCTTGAGCGGGGGCGGGATTTCGATAAAGTGAACGGCTTGATCCAGAGCGGAGTCATGCTGTATTCCGATTTGATTGACTCGGTTGTCATCTACCACGAGAACAGCCAGTCTATCATCGGCAGAAGCAACAAGGAGTACATGAATTTCGCTTATTTCAAGCAGCAGTTCACGCGCGAGCCTTTTGTCCAGAAGATCAGAGGTGCCCACGGGCGCTTCGTTCCGGTAGGCATCCACCAGGAGAAACTGCTGTCCACCAAGGCTACTCCGGTCGTATCTGCCGGCCGAGCGATCATGGACCCCTATACAAAGGAAGATCTGGGCTTTATTCTGTTTAACATTTCGGTGGACAAACTGAAGACGCTCTGGAGCGATTCGGCATTTTCGGAGAACACGAATTTCTATCTGATTGATGAAGCGGATCATATCGTGCACAGCATTTATCCGGAGGAGATCGGGCTGCCGGCAGCCGAGGTGCTGGGGAGTGATTTTCAATATAACGCTGACGGTGAAGTCAATACGCAGATTAATCGGGATACGTACATGATATCTTCGTCCTCTTCTATGGCCGACTGGAAGGCGGTTACGGTAATTCCGAAAAAAGACCTCTTCTCCATTGTGTACCTGATGGTAGCCATCCTGATGGGCGCCTTGATTCTGCTGCTCGTGCTGTCCATTCTGATCTCGGCGCGCATCGCGACCACGATCATGAAGCCGCTGTCGGTACTGAACAGCAAGATGAAGCTTGTCTCCCAAGGTCAGCTTGACGTAAGCTTTGATACGAGGCAGCATGGGGAGATCGGCGTGATCAGCCATACCGTGGACCAGATGCTGCAGGAAATCCGCGATTTGATTGAGCGGATCTATGTGGAGGAAGAAGAGAAGCGGACGCTGGAGATGAATGCGCTGCAATCCCAGATTCGTCCGCATTTTATATATAACACGCTGAACGTGATCAAGTGGATGGCCAAAATCCAGGGGGCCACCGGCATTGAGGAAGCGCTGCAGGCCTTCTCTTCGGTCATCAAGTTTACGGTGAAGAAGGAGGGCAACTATGTGACCATTGCAGAGGAAGTCGAGTTTATGGAGAATTACACGAAAATTCTCGATTTCCGCTATTTTAATAAATTCGATGTTACGTATGAGGTTGAACCAGCCGTAATGAATCATAGGACGTTGAAATTTTTGCTTCAGCCCCTGGTGGAGAATGCAGTCTTCCACGGTTTCGAAGGTATCGATTATAAAGGGATGCTGGTGATATCCATATATGAGGAAGAAGAAACATTGATTATGAAAGTAAGTGATAACGGTCGCGGTTTTCCGGAGGGCGGACAAGCCAAGCAGGAGCAGGAAGGTCCTCGAGATACCTTCAACTCGATCGGACTAAACAATATAAGGAACCGGATATCTCTTCATTTTGGACCGGAGTACGGCCTGTGGATCAAGAGCGGAGAGCATGGCGGAACGGTGGCCTGGATTCGGGTTCCGATCATCACAGAAGAAGCAGGGTGATAGCAAGTGCGAATACTAATCGTAGATGACGAACCGCTCGTGCGCATCGGTATCAAATCGGCCATCGACTGGGAGGCCCAGGGTGTGGACATTGTCGGTGAAGCGGGCGACGGCGAAGAAGCGCTGCGCATGATAACGGAAACGGTACCGGACGTGGTGCTGCTGGATATCAAGATGCCGAAGATGGACGGAATCGAAGTGCTGCGGGCAATGAAGGAGCGGCAGCTGCCGGTTCAAGCCGTCGTGCTGAGCAGCTTCGACGACATAACGTATGTGAAGGAAGCTCTGAAGTTAGGGGCCTTCGATTACTTCCATAAGCCGGACATGAATGAGCGCGAGCTGACGGCGATGCTGAAGAGCATTCGGGAGCAGTTTGGAAGTCAGCAGGCTCCGGCCCGAACCGGAGCGAATGCACCCGGCAGCCGGAAGGAACAGATTCTATATGACGCGCTTCACGGGAACGTCCATGACCTGTCAGCAGAGACCGGGTTGAAAGAGGGCAATATGTATGTCGTTCTCTTCAAAATCAAGGATTATCAAGCGGTCATCAAGAGGTACACCAAAGAAACGGAATCGATCCTGCCTAATACGGTTCAGAACGTAGTAGGCGAGATTCTATCGACGGAGAAGGAAGTGGAGTTTCTTCGGCTGAATGAGCAGCTATATGCCGTATTTATAAGCAACAGCGAATTGAAAAGTCTGCTGGCATCGTTGACCCGCGTCAATAAAATGGTTCAGATGATCAGCTCGGCGCTAAAGCGCTTTGTGAATATTGACATCGTGCTGGGCATTAGCGATTGGTTTGCTGATTTTGACGGCATTTCCATGGGTTATGAGCAAGCAGGCAGAGCCTTGTCCCAGCAATTTTACCACCCGGAGACTTCGATATTTTATTATCAGCATCTGAGACAGAAGAGCGAGAGCGTTTATCAGCAGGCGGATGTCTATTTGAGCCAGATGAAGTCTGCGCTCAGGGAAGAAGCGAATGACCGGTTTCTCGAGCTGCTATCCACGTGGGAGAAGTTTCTGGAGCAAGAAGAGTGCATGGAAGAGAAGGATGTCCGCAAAGTGTATGAAGGCTTGAAGTTTATGATCGGGGAAAGCGGCGGCAAGCCAAGCGGAGCCGTGCAGGAAGAAGTTGCAGGCTTGGAGGGAATCCATGATTTTCAACAGCTGTCCGCTGCATACCGGACCCTGTTCGAAGCACGGTTTAAGCATCGCCACGATCTGGGGTTTAAGGGATACAGCCAGCTCACGCGCAATATTATGGAGTACACGGAGGAACATTATGCGGAGAGCCTCTCGCTGAAGCTGTTCGGGGAGCTGTTTCATGTCAGTCCGAATTACGTCAGCCGGCTTTTTAAACAGGAGGTCGGTCAAGGACTGTTCGATTATATCAACGAGCTTCGGATCGAGAAGGCGAAGGTGCTGCTTAAGAACTACCGCTACAAAATTTATGACGTTGCCGAGATGGTAGGGTTTAATAATCAGGCCCATTTTGCGATTGTATTTCAGAAATACACAGGCTTTTCTCCTAAACAGTATAGGAAAGAAGAAGTGTGATAATCGAAAAGAAAGTATGATTTTTAATAAAAATGATCTTACCGCACAATCTATTAATAAAAAAATAGTCAATTTTAAAAAATTAATCATCATTTGATTAATTTTTTTTATTGCCCTCGCTCTTTATGATTAAGGTGCAAGTTAAAACGAAAAGAAATGTAGGGGGTAGCATCATGGGTAAAGTGAACAGGAAGTTTTCTGCCATGCTGGTGTTGTGCCTGGCTCTTGTTGTTGGGTTGACCGCTTGTGGCGGCAATAAAAGCGCTGACAATACAGATAACGGATCTGGAGATGCAGGAGAAAAAGTGACGGTGAATTTCGGATTCTGGGGTACGGCACAGGATTTGGAGATTTACCAGAAAGCAGCAGACACCATCTCCGAGCAATATCCGGAGCTTGAACTCAAAATTAAACAATATCCGAGCAGTGAGCAATTCTGGAACACGCTGCCGGGCGAAATCGCTGCCGGCGTTGCGCCTGATTTCATTAAGATGTCCAATGAAGGTGCTTACGAATACATCAACAAAGGGTTGTTCTCGCCAATCGATGAACTGGTTCAAGCGGCTGGCGTTGACATGAGCCGTTTCCCGGATGCGTCGAAGAAAATTTGGAACGTGGACGGCAAGCAATACGGCGTGCCGAACAGCGATATGCCGGCGATGTTCTTCATTAACGAGCAGATGTGGAAAGATGCCGGTCTCGGCGAGTACCCGACGACTTGGGATGAAGTGATCGAAGCGGCAAAAGTGCTGAACAAAGGCAATGTGAAGGGCATTATCGTGAACCTGGATGCCTTCCATATCACGAACTACGTGAAGAGCTTCGGCGGCGGCTGGGGCAACGGTGAGACCATCAACTCGCCAGAGAACGTGAAGGCGCTGGAAATGATCATCGATATGTATGACGAAGGACTTGCTGTAACACCGAAATCACTCGGCTTCGGCTGGGATGGCGAAGTGTTCAGCAATGAGCAGGGCGCAATGAGTACGGGTGGCTACTGGTACAAGGGTTACCTGAAGGATGCGAATCCGGATCTGAAAATGGTAGCCATTCCGGTTCCTAAAGGAACAACTAACGGAAGCACCATGAGCTCGGATGCTTACATGGTACTGAAAGACGCGAAGAACAAAGAAGCTGCGCTGAAAGCTGCTTATTATATGACCAATGACGATACGCAAACCGCATTCATGGAGCTCGGCTTTAATCCGGCGGTATCCTCGTTGTCCGAGCAGTATTTCGAGAAAAACCCTGAATTCAAGGCGCTGCAGCCTGCGCTGGAGTACAGCACAGACTATGGTTATCCGACGGATACCAAGCGTTTCACGGATGAACTCGTTAAAGAATTGGAAGGTTTGATTCTGGGCGGCTCCGGTAAAACGGCTCAGCAAATTCTCGATGACATTCAAGGCCAGTTCAAATAAGAAAAAGGCAACACCCGCTCCCGCTCCTTGTTCTCAGGGGAGCGGGAGCCTTTGTTCACCTATTAGAATTTGAGTAAGGGAGCGGGGGATAACTCATGTCCGATTACAGCAGCAAGCAAGCTGATTTGAAAGGGAGCAGGATTAGACAGTCTTGGTTCCGTTCGTTGGCAGACTCCGACAAGACGCTGGGCTGGTTGTTTTCACTGCCCTTTTTGATTTTGTGGGCGTGGTGGTTTCTATATCCATTTATCCAGTCATTTGTAAGAAGCTTTCAGGATGCGAATTTTGCCGCCTTGGACCAGGCCAAATTCATCGGTCTGGAAAACTATGTGACGATCCTTCAAGATAAAGAGTTCTTCCAGGCGCTGCTTCATTCCCTGGAAATCGTTGTCATCTCAATTCCGATACAGACGCTGCTCGGTCTGCTTCTGGCCATCCTGGTCAATCAGAAGCTGAAGGGCAAAGGGATATTCCGCACGGTATTCTTCATTCCATATATCACCTCGCAAATCGCAATCACAACCGTGTTCATGATGCTCTTTAAGCAGGGGACCTTTTTGACGGAGTTTTTCGGAGCTTTGGGTTTCGGGAATGTGACCTGGTTTGCGGATACAAGCTATGCGCTCTTGTTTGTATGTATCCTGTTTATTTTCCAGCAAGCCGGCTTTACCATGATCGTGTACTTGTCGGGCCTGCAGGAGATTCCGAAGGATCTGTACGAGGCAGGTGAAATCGACGGGGCGTCCAAATGGAACAAGTTCCGCTACATTACGGTGCCGTACCTGAAGCCGATCACCTTCTTTATCGTGTCGGTATCCACCATTGCCGGGTTCCAGATTTATGATCAGATTGCGGCGATTTCCCGTTATGGCGCACTCGGTTCGCCAGCTGGCGCTACCAGCACGGTGGTGACGTATTTCTACCAGCACGGGATTCGATACATGAACATCGGTTACGGCAGCGCGGCGGTGGTACTGTTCTTCATGATCATCATGTTGATTACGTATCTGCAAAAAAAATTCTTGGATGAGAAGGAGTGAGCGTAATGTTGACCCGTACGAATAATGGTCGGCCGTTTTTGTACATCGGCACGATTATCCTTGGGCTCTTGTTCGTCCTTCCATTTCTCTATACCCTCTATACGTCCATCATTCCGATGCGCCATGTCAACACCTTGACATCGCCGGCCAACTGGACGTTCGAGAACTTTAAAATCTTCTTTACGAATGATGCTTATAATGTGCCGAGATGGTTTCTGAACACTGTGATTATGACCGGCGCTGTCGTGATCGGGAACCTGATCATTAACCCGATGGCAGGCTTTGCACTGGCCAAGCTGAATTTCAAGGGCAAAGGCCTGATCTACTGGATCGTTGTTGCCACCATGATGGTGCCGTACCATATGATCCTGATCCCGGTTTACGTGAACGTGGCGCAGCTCGGATGGCTGAACACGTTCTGGGGGTTAACGGTGCCGTTCCTGTATCAAGGTCTGTACATCTTCATGCTGCGGCAGTTCTTCATCTCGGTTCCGAATGAATTCCTGGAAGCAGCGCGGATGGACGGCTTGACGAAGATGGGCGCCTTCTGGCGGATCGTGTATCCACTGGCCCGTTCATCACTGATTACGATGTCGATTCTTGCTTTTGCCGGAACATGGAACAGTTATCTCGTTCCGAGTACGCTTGCGAACACGCCGGAAATGTATGTGCTGGTTGTCGGCCTGAACAGTGTGAAGGATATGTTCTTTGAGAATACACCGATGATTATGGCGGGCGTTGTGCTATCCACACTGCCGATCATCCTGTTCTTCTTCCTGTTCCAGCGCCAATATATCGAGGGAATCTCGAACGCCGGTGTCAAAGGTTGATATAGGAGCATGGGGAGGGATTAGCGATGGATAACGTGGAACGGCGTGCGAAGGATCTTCTTGCGCAGATGACCTTGACGGAGAAGGTTGGTCAGACAGTTCAGTACGGCCGGTGTGAGGAGCCGGAGCTGAAGCTGGTTGCCGAAGGCAAGATCGGGTCATTGCTGAATGTACATGGTCCGAAAAAGATCAACGAGCTTCAGCGGCTGGCCGTGGAGGAAACCCGCCTCGGAATTCCGCTTCTGATTGGGGATGACGTCATTCATGGCTTCCGCACCATCTTTCCGATTCCGCTGGGCGAGGCCGCCAGCTGGGATCCCGAAGGGATGGAGAAGAACGCCCGCATTGCGGCCGTAGAGGCCGCAGCGCAAGGGATTCGCTGGACCTTCGCGCCGATGGTTGACATCACGCGCGACCCCCGGTGGGGTCGCATCGCGGAGAGCACGGGGGAGGATGTTTATCTGTCCTCTCTGGCCGCTGCCGCGAAGGTCAGAGGATTTCAAAGCCCGAATGAGGACGGTTATCCGACGGTAGCGGCATGCGTGAAGCATTTTGCCGGGTACGGCTGGATTGAAGGCGGCAGGGACTATGATACAACCGACATGTCGGAGCGGACGCTGCGCGAAACCGTGTTGCCCCCGTTCTATCAAGGGATTCAGGCCGGAGCGCTATCCGTGATGAGTGCCTTCAGTGAACTGAACGGCGTTCCTGCTTCCGGAAGCCGTTATCTCCTGCGGGATATATTGAAGGGGGAATGGGGCTTTGACGGGATGGTGGTCAGCGATTGGGAGTCGATCGAAGAGCTGATCTACCATGGCTATGCCGAGGATCGGAAGGATTCCGCGTTGAAGGGGCTGGACGCGGGGGTGGATATGGACATGCACGCCGGTGTCTATCTTGATCATCTGGAAGCATTGATCCAGGACAATCCCGAGCTGCTCAAGCAACTGGATGATGCGGTGCTCCGCATATTACAGGTGAAATTCCGGCTCGGATTGTTCGAGCATCCGTATGTGAGCGAGGAAGCTGAAGCGAACGGAGATGCGCCGAAAGGGCAAGCCATTCCTGCTGCTCATCTGGAGCAGGCCAGGGACAGCGCCCGGAAATCGATTGTGCTGCTGCAGAATAACAGCGGGATTTTACCGCTGGATACCGGCAAGCACAAGAGGCTGGCGTTAATTGGGCCGCTGGCGGATGACCGCCACAATTCGATGGGCTGCTGGGCCTGGAAAGGCCGCGATGAAGACGTGATCACGGTATGGGATGCGTTCCAATCGGAAATCGCGCCGAAGGCCGAGGTGTTCTATGAGCCGGGCAGCGGCATTCTGGAGGAGCTGGATGGCGGAGTGAAGCGGGCTGTCGAGCTTGCCAAGCAGTGCGATGTTGCGGTTGTCGTTGTGGGCGAATCCGAAGCCATGACGGGCGAGCATTACAACGTCACCTCCATTACGCTTCCATCCTGCCAGGAGTCTCTGATTCAGGAACTGAAGCGTCAGACCGACACGCCGGTTGTGGTGGTGCTGATGAATGGACGCCCTCTTGCTGCTCCGTGGCTGCACGAGTTTGCCGATGCTGTGGTGGAAGCATGGCACCTTGGAACAACGACAGGGTACGCACTCGTGGATGTGCTGACTGGAGCGCATAACCCGAGCGGCCGCCTCCCGGTTACCGTTCCGCGCGCCACGGGCCAAATTCCGATGTATTACAACCGGAAGAATACCGGACGTCCTCATCTGTACGAGGATTATATCGATTGCGACGATTCTCCGCTGTATCCGTTCGGATATGGCCTGAGTTATACAACGTTTGAGTATACGGACATGATGCTGGACCGGCATCAGATCAGCCGGGATGAAGCCGTGCATCTTACCGTGAACGTAACGAATACCGGCCAGAGGGCTGGCGAGGAAACTGTTCAGCTGTACATCCGCGACCTGGTTGCAAGCTCGACCCGGCCGGTCAAAGAGCTGAAGGGATTCCGCAAGGTGCAGCTTGCACCCGGAGAGAGCCAGACGGTGCATTTTACGCTGGGACGGGAGGAACTTGGGCTCTTGGATGAGAGGCTGGACTTTACGGTGGAGCCCGGGAAGTTCCATGTCTGGGTCGGACCGCATTCGGAAGAGGGGCTGCAGGCTGAGTTCGCGGTTGTTAAATAAACCGGAATAGAAGGGGGATTCATACATGGACTACCGTGTTATTAAGGAAGGAGATTTGTTCTTTCTGACCGGGCTTAACGGAGATATCGTCCTGGGAGATGATCAAGGCCATGGTTTGTATACGAAGGATACGCGCTTCTTGAGCCGAATGGAGGCATTCATCGATGGGGAGAAGCCTTCGCTGTTGTCCTCTGCCGGAGACAAGAGTTATGTTGCTTCCTTCCGCCTGATGAAGGAGGCCAAGGATGAAGGGGCTGTTGAAGTACATCGTGAGCGCTTCATCTACAGCGGCATCCTGTACGAGCGCTGCACGCTGACCAATTATTTTGTTGGGGATTCCCATTTCGAGTTCTCGGTTTCCTTTGACGCCGATTTTCAGGATATGTTCCTGGTTCGTAAATACCGTACCGGGGAAGTTGGCAGGATGGAGGAAATTCGAACAGGGGATCTGGAGATGACGCTGGCTTACATGGGAGCGGATAACTTGAGAAGACAGACCCGTATTTCCTGGGATGCAGACGGTGGTCAGGCGGATCAGACCGGCACGGTTAGCTTTCCGCTGTCTCTGAAACCTCAAGAACAGAAGGTCATTACCTTCTGTATCACACCGATGACGGAGCAGCATCCCGCAGCGGAGCCGCTGACCTATGAAGAGGGGCTGAAGAAACTGGAGGCCTCCTATGAAGAGTGGTATGAAAACAGCTCGCGGGTGCAGTCGGATTCCGCGCTGTTCAGCGGCTTGTACCAGAGAGGGCTGCAGGATCTGCGCATGCTGACGACCGATGTGGGCTTCGGCGATACAACAGTCGCGGGGCTGCCGTGGTTCGCGGTTCCATTCGGCAGGGACAGCTTGATCACGGCCCTGTTCATGCTTCCGGTGAACCCGCAGCATGCCAAGGGGACCTTGAGAACGCTGGCAGCTTATCAAGGCGAGAAGACGGACCCTTGGCGGGATGAGCAGCCGGGCAAAATCATGCATGAGATTCGCTATGGAGAGCTTGTCACGACGAATCAATCGCCCTTCTCGCCGTATTACGGTACCATCGATTCCACACCGCTGTTTCTGGCGCTGATCGGCGAGTATTACCGCTGGACAGGCGATCTTTCCTTGGCGGAGGAATTGAAGCCAAACATGCTGCGGGCATTGGATTACATCGACGCCTCGCTTGAAGCGGGCTCCGGCTTCATGGCTTACAAGCAGGAAGCCGAGAAAGGCTTCCCGAACCAGGGCTGGAAGGATTCCGCCAACTCGATCATCCATGAGAATGGGGAGTATGCGGAATCTCCGATCGCACTGTCGGAGGTCCAGGGCTATGTGTATCAAGCCAAGGCATCGCTGGTGCCCGTTTTTGCAGAGTTAGGCGAGCCGGAACGGGCCCGCAGGCTGGAGACGGAAGCCGCGGAGCTTCGGGCTCGATTCGAATCGGCCTTCTGGATGGAGGATGAGATGTGTTATGCCATCGCACTGGATAAGGATCTCCGTCAGGTGCGCAGCGTATCCTCGAATCCCGGGCATCTGCTTATGAGCGGGCTGCCGGAAGAGAGCCGGGCGAAAGCCCAATCCAAGCGGATGCTCAGAAGCGACATGTTTAACGGATATGGAATCCGCACGATGAGCACAGACTCCACGGGATACTATCCGATGAGTTATCACAACGGGAGTGTATGGCCGCATGATAATGCCATGATCCTGCTGGGACTTGGCAAGCAGGGATTCAAGGATGAGGCGGGTAAGGTCATCTCCGGCCTGCTGCAGGCTTCGGCGCATTTTGAGTACCAGCGTCTGCCGGAGCTGTTCTGCGGACATGATGCGAAGCTCGGTTATCCGGTTCCATACCCGACAACCTGTTCGCCGCAGGCATGGGCAGCGGGAACCTCGATTGCCTTCCTGCAGGCGATGCTCGGATTGTATCCGAATGCAGCGAGGAAGGAAATTGCGTTGTCTCCGTTCCTTCCGGAAGGGATGAATGAGCTGAAGGCCGAGCGGATTGCCATCGGAAACGGGCATCTGTCCGTATTCGTCGTACGGGAAGCCGGCAGCAGCACGTTTAAAGTCCAAGTACTTGAGAATACAACCGGATTCAATCTTGTGGATTGATCTTTTATCAGATTCTGTGTGCACGAACAACCTGACTCTTAATACTTAAGGGTCAGGTTGTTTTTGGTTGAAATTAGAGGAACGTATGTTCTATAATAGTGGAGTGAGTTTGAATGGATTGTTGTATACATACCGGATGGGAGAGAAACTATGAATTCCTATTGTACATATGCATTACATCAGATTGAAGTTGCCGTTGTATCCATCGTGGCGATAATCGACAAGCTCGATGAAGCGGATTTGCTCGTTAAGCCGACCGAGGACAAACATTCTGTCGGGGAATTGCTCAAGCATATCGCCGTCATCTGCCGGGCCGATTTCCACATATCACAAGGAGCTGCGCAGGAGGAGATGAGCGCCTATTATGCAGGTGTATCGATTCATAACCTGAAGGATATACAGGCTGAATTGTTAAGCAACTATTCGTATCTGGAACAGGCGTTCAGAGAGATGACGGAAGAAGAGCTTCATCATGAGATGACGTCCTACTGGGGCGTCACCTATTCGAGGTACGAATGGCTGCTTGAAATACTGGGTCATGTGTACCACCACCGGGGACAGCTGCATGCGATGCTGGTTCACTGTAACGGAAAGGACCCGAAGGTCCCGTTATTCGAATAGCCATGGGATGGAGGAGATCCATCCGGGCCGGATAAGGGGGCGTTCTTGTCCGGCCTTTTTTCTGACCTGACCATATTAAAACTCCTTTCCTTCCTCGCATAGAAATCCACCTAAAAAACATACGATCGCGCATCGTCAATCGATCTGGAAATCCTTTATAGTAATGACACAGCATGGAATATGTTTGCCACCCATCGTTAAGCTTCCCGCAGGTTTACGCACGGCGTCATGATGTTTCTGTTTTTGCAGCAGCACCTGAACCAGCATACCCTCTCATTATGTTTATTGCATTCTTCCTTATAAACTGCCAGTGCGCGAGATTTTGCCTATGTTCGGGTGATCCAACAGGGTTATTCGTGCTGGGGGCGTGATGGGGAGGATAGCGGCGGCGGTTGACCAACACAGGGCACATAGGAACATAGGAGTTCAAGGGAGGTGATCGGCACGAACGGAACATAGTTGTAAGCGCATACTTATTTCTTCCGGCATGCGGCCGGGAAGACGAGACTAACGTATGCAACGTACACAAGGAAAACATTTGATATCAGGAGGTTGGATCATGAAATCCAGAAGGTTGATGAATAGAATCAAACCTGCTGTCATGAGTTTACTCGTATTGATGCTGATATGGACACAGCTGATCATGGTGCCTGACCCGGGCTTTGCTGAGGGATCCCATACCGATTCGCATCCAGCCGTTCAGATTGGAGATGGGCAGCAATGGGATGGCGATCCGGCGGCGGGGGAACCCGCTATGGATCAACCGGGCGGAGGCCGGCCCGGCTCCGGTCATGAGGAGGTGCCAGGAGATGGCTCAGGCGATGAAGGCACCCCGGGCGGCGGGTCCGAAGGAGGTAAAGCACCTGCATCCGGCGAAGACGCCAAAGCGCCAGCAGCCGAGGATGCCGTAATCGCAGCGGAGCCAGGCAATCTGGCGGCTGGCAAGAATATGACGGCCAGCTCCTATAACCAGACCTATGCTGCCGGGAATGCCAATGATTCTAACCAGGCTACCTACTGGGAGAGCAGCAACAACGCCTTTCCTCAGTGGCTTCAGGTGGATCTGGGCAGCTCCTACAGTGTCAACAAAGTGATATTGAAGCTGCCTGCGAACGGGTGGGAGACGAGATCTCAGACGTTGACCGTACAAGGCAGCAGCAACGGCTCAGCGTTCAACAACCTGTCTTCTTCCGCTGCCTATACATTTAATCCGGCAGACGGCAATAAGGTTACGATCAATCTGACCGCGCAATCGGCGCGATATGTACGGCTGCTTTTCACCGCCAATACCGCATGGCCAGCCGGTCAGATTTCCGAGTTCGAAGTGTACGGCCAGGCACCGGCCGGGGATACAGAGGCACCGACTGCCCCGGGCAACCTCGCTTATACTGAGCCAGCTTCAGGCCAAATTAAGCTGACCTGGTCGGCATCAGCGGACAATGTCGGCGTAACGGGGTACGATATATACGCCAATCAGGCAGTGCGGGCAAGCGTAGCCGGCAATGTGCTGACGTATACGGATAATCAGCCTGCTGCCGCCACGGTCAGTTACTATGTGAAGGCCAAAGACGCAGCCGGTAATGTATCTGCCGCCAGCAACACGGTGACCCGCACAGGCAGCGGCGGCGGAGGCAACGGAACCAATCTGGCGCTGAACAAGCCGATCACGGCTTCCTCGAACGAGTACATTTATGCTGCTTCCAATGCCAATGATGGCAGCTTGAGCACGTATTGGGAAGGCAGTGCCAACCGTTATCCGCATACGCTGACCGTTGATTTAGGCTCCAACGCGGACATTTCGTCGGTTGTGCTGAAGCTGAATCCGGATAGCCAATGGGGAACGCGGGCGCAGACAATTCAGGTGCTGGGCCATGATCAGAACAGTAACGCCTTCACAAATCTGGTATCCGCTGCGCAGTATACCTTTAACCCGGCCACGGGCAATACGGTGACCATTCCGGTTACTGCCAAAGTGAATGCCGTGGAGCTGAGGATCACGGCCAATACGGGTTCATCGGGAGGACAGATTGCCGAGTTTCAAGTTATCGGCACGCCTGCTTCCAATCCGGACTTGACCATTACGGGAATGTCCTGGACACCGGTGAACCCGGTGGAAACCGACAGCATTGTATTAACGGCTGTAGTGAAGAACATCGGGACCCTCTCTTCCGGGGCAACAACCGTCAATTTCTACCATGGCAATACCAAGCTCGGTACTTCGAATGTGGCGGGACTCGCAGCCGGTGCTTCGGCTAACGTGACCTTGAATCTCGGTGCCAAGGAGGCGGGAACATATCAACTCACGGCCAAGGTGGATGAGAACAATGCCGTCATGGAGCAGAACGAAGCCAATAACAGCTATACGCATCCGACATCCATGGTCATCAGCCCTGTTCAAAGCTCCGACCTGGTGGCAGCGACCAGTTGGTCACCGGGCAATCCGGCTGCCGGAAACAGTGTGAATTTCACCGTTACGGTGAAGAACCAGGGTACGGCCGCGTCCGCTGGAGGTGCCCACGGCATTAAGGTGACCCTGAGCGATGCGAATACAAACAACGTCATTCAGACCTTTACAGGCACGGTGAATGGCGTCATCGCCAGCGGGGCTTCGGCTCAGCCGGTGAACGTAGGCAGTTGGACGGCGGCCAACGGCAAGTACAACGTGAAGACCGAGGTGGCCGTGGATGCCAATGAGCTGCCGGTGAAGCAAGCTAACAACATCGCAACAAGTCCGCTCTTTATCGGACGGGGGGCGAATATGCCTTATGACATGTATGAGGCCGAGGATGCCGTCGTTGGCGGCGGAGCGGCTGTGGTCGGGCCGAACCGCAACATCGGGGATATTGCCGGTGAAGCATCCGGCCGGAAGGCGGTCACACTCCATTCAACAGGCAGCTTCGTAGAGTTCACGACGAAAGCCAGCACGAATAGTCTGGTTACGCGCTTCTCGATTCCGGATGCGCCTGGCGGCGGAGGGATCGATGCCACCCTGAACGTCTATGTGGATGGTGTCTTTACCAAGACCATCAATCTCACTTCCAAATATGCATGGCTCTATGGCGATGAGGCCAATCCAAGCAACAGCCCATCTGCAGGAGCACCGCGTCACATATACGACGAGGCCAACATCATGTTTGATACCACCATCCCGAAGGGAAGCAAAATCCGCCTGCAGAAGGATGCAGCCAACACAAGCCAGTACGCCATTGATTTTATCAACCTGGAGCAGGTGACATTAATCCCGAATCCGGACCCGGCTAAATATGTCGTTCCCGCAGGTTTTACGCATCAGGACGTGCAGAATGCTTTGGATAAATTCCGCATGGATACAACGGGGAATCTGGTCGGCGTCTATCTCCCGGCCGGAACCTATCAGACATCGAATAAGTTCCAGGTTTACGGCAAACCGGTGAAAATCGTTGGTGCGGGCCCATGGTTTACTCGCTTTACCGGCCCATCGTCACAGAACAATACCGATATCGGATTTTCCATCAATGCAACGGCGAACGGCTCCACCTTCGCGAACTTTGCATACTTTGGCAATTACACCTCCCGGATCGACGGACCGGGTAAAGTGTTCGATTTCTCGAACGTTGCGAACATGACGATCGATAACATCTGGGTGGAGCACCAAGTGTGCATGTATTGGGGCGCCAATACGGATTACATGAAAATTACCAACTCCCGGATCCGCAACGTGTTTGCTGATGGGATCAACATGACCAACGGCAGCACGAACAATCTCGTGAGCAACATTGAAGCACGGGCAACAGGGGATGACAGCTTTGCTCTGTTCTCCGCGATTGATGCGGGAGGGGCAGACGAGAAGGATAACGTCTACGAGAATCTGACTTCGCTGCTGACCTGGCGTGCGGCGGGCCTTGCGGTATATGGAGGATACGGCAATACGTTTCGTAATATCTACATTGCGGATACGCTCTGTTATTCCGGCGTCACGATCAGCTCGCTGGATTTCGGATACCCGATGAACGGCTTCGGCGCATCGCCGCCGACCCAATTCGAGAATATCTCGATTGTCCGTGCGGGCGGCCATTTCTGGAACCAGCAGACCTTTCCGGCAATGTGGCTGTTCTCAGCCTCAAAGGTGTTCCAGGGCATTCGGGTAACGGACGTGGACATTATCGATCCGACTTACCACGGCATCATGTTCCAGACCAATTATGTTGGCGGGCAGCCGCAGAACCCGGTCAAGGATACGATCTTTACGAACATTACGATCTCCGGTGCGAAAAAGAGCGGCGACGCATTTGACGCGAAGTCCGGCGTAGGAATCTGGGCTAACGAAATGCCGGAGCCGAACCAAGGTCCGGCCGTGGGCAGTGTGATCTTTAATAACCTGAAGATCACCGATACCGTAACGCCGATCAAGAATAACACCTCGACGTTTACGATTCAGGTGAATCCGTAATCCCCAAGGTGTAGAGCAGTCAGCGCATTTTGCAGACCAAACGGTTAAGCGCCTGAAACAGGCGCATGGAAGCATGGATTGGCAGGTCGTCCGATACCCTCGGGCGGCCTGTTTCCATCCTGTGCGATCTCCGTGGCACGATCTGCCCTTCTATATGCCCCATAACCAGGGACGATTGCAAACGGAGTTGACGTTCTTTTTACAAAGCGCCATGATATTTATTACATTCAGCTCACATTCTTTTAAATTCGACAAATTAATACAATATTCGCTATAGACTCTAGCTAAATCATTCCACTATGATAGATATTAAATAGCTGATCGAGCTATTCTGAAAGCGTTCTCCCCATGTTCGCTGAATCGAAAATGATCCTAAGTCTAGGAGGGAACCTACCAAACCAGGCATATAGTAAAATCTGTTATCAGCTAAATGGAAAGCGCATTCATGACGTGTGGATTGTGTGCAGCGAGCGTCGTTAACACATATTTTACACATCGTTAATACTCACATGATCCTATCGCTTTATCATAGTGAGTGTTCGGTAAAGGGGGACACGCACTTATGACAGATCAGAAGAGAAGCCGTCTTCCCGTGATCGCTTCGATTACCAAGCTTGAACAGATCGATGCGGCTGTGAGCAGCGCGGTGGAACGGGTGAACCTGATGACAGGTGACATCATGAAACTAAGGGATATCGTAAGTCGGCTGCACTCCTCAGGCAAAAAAGTGTTTGTTCATTTGGAAATGGTAAGCGGGATTGGTCGTGACAATTCGGCTGTGCAGTATTTGGCGGATTCGTATCGGATCGATGGGATCATTACCACGAAGACCAATACGGTGGCAGCAGCGCGGCAAGCAGGCATCAGCTCGATACAGCGTGTGTTTGCCATTGATACGACAGCTTTAAGAACCGCCGTGAAGATGATCGGACAAGCGCGTCCGGACGAGGTGGAGCTGATGCCGGGACTTATGCCCCGCGTGATCCGCGACCTGAAGAAGGAAATTCACTGTCCGCTAATTGTGGGAGGTTTTTTACGAAGCGAAGAAGAAATCGATGAGGCACTGGCTAACGGTGCAGATCTCGTATCTACGGGTGATGCGCGCTTTTGGAAATAAAGCGTCCTGTAGGATTAATGGATATACTACAATTACATATTTGCTAGGGGTGGAGACGATGAGATAACCCGAGTAGCAGCTACTTTAGCTTTTATAGGAGGTGGTGGCTCTTAGGTTGCGCTCTTTTGACGTCTCTATTTTTGTGCGCTTTTTAAGGGATAGAAGGGTTGATTGGATGAGGAGCTTTCCTCATTCCTGAGGGTCCATGTGCCGCAGGGCTGGCATTGGGATGGATGAAGTGTGGATAGACAAGCCATTATTCAGAAGAAGTTGATTCGAAAGGGGCTAGAGATCATCAATGAAAAAGAAATCATGGTTGTTGACGTTACTGACCATATTTATGGTCATCACCACGGCATGCGGAGGCGGCGGTGGAAGTGAAAGTGCTGGAGGCGAGGTTTCGCTGGATGATGTGGAAGCCGCTTCAATGGATATGAAGAACGATACAACACCTGTCAAAATCCAATACTGGCATGCCCACGCGGATGCCCAGCTTGAAGGCTTGAATTACATGATTGCAGAGTTTCAGAAGAAGTATCCTCATATTACGGTAGAACCGGTGTTCCAAGGCGGTTATCCTGACCTTCACAAGAAACTGTCGGCTGCCGTAGCTGCGAATAATGTACCGGCCGTGACCAATGTGGAGGTATCGTCCCTCGCGAACTTTGCGGACAGCGGCGTATTTGCCGACCTGGGTCCATGGATCAAGCGCGATGAAGTGAAGATGGACGATTTTGCTCAAGGGATGCTGAACGCCTATGCCTACAACGGCAAGCAATTCGGATTCCCGCTGATTGTCAGCACCAGCGTGTTCGTCTACAACAAAACGATGCTGGACGAGCTGGGCGTGGAGCCTCCTGCGAAATGGGATGAGATTGAGGATTTCAATGCAAAGGTAACAAAAAAGGAAGGCGACAAAACGACTCGCTATGCCTTCTCGGTTCCAGGTTGGGATACGTGGTACTATGACCCTTGGAACATTAACGGCGGCGGACAAATCCTGACGGAGGACCTGAGTGCTTCCGCTGTCGAGAACGAGGATTCCCTCCGCTACCTTCAGAATTTCTACAAATGGCAAAATGACGGCAGTATGCATATGGGCTTCGGTAAAGGAGCTTCCGACAATATGCGGCAAATGTTCCTGAACGGTGAAATCGCCATGGTACAGCACACTTCCGCGATGTTGAAGATGTACCGCGAGAATGCAGACTTCGAAGTCGGCGTATCCTTCATTCCTGGTGATAAAGTCCGTACCTCCAACATTGGCGGCGCAGGTATCGTCATGATGGAAGGTGCCAAGGATCTGGAGAAAGAAGCAGCATGGAAATTCATCGAGTTCATGACTTCAGCTGAGCAGAACATTAAATGGGCCGAATCCGTTGGATACCTGCCTACAAGAAAATCCGCGATCGAGTCGGAGGAAGGCGATCAATATTTCGAAAGATGGCCGCAATACCGATCGGTTTACGAGCATTTTGATGAAGTGACACCGCGTATGCAGCACCCGGCTTATCCTGAATTCAGTGAAGTGTACAAAGAAGTTGTAGGGGAAATGGTGCTGAACAAAAAAGATCCGACACCACTTATGCAGGATGCGGCCAAGAAGATCAACGATATTCTGGCTGACTATGAGTGATGCCTATGGAGACCAATAAACAAGTGACTAAGGCGGCGTCCAATCGGGCGACCGCTTCGGTCTCTAAACGGATGTCTCATACGTTAATGGAGAAGTGGAAGGACTTTTCATTCGCGGTCCCGGCGCTGCTGTTCATGGGCGTGTTCCTGTATTATCCGCTGGGCTATTCCGTCTACATCAGCTTCACGAATTGGAATATGACTCGTCCCGTGAAAAAGTTCGTAGGCGTTGATAACTATACGCGTCTTCTGGGCAGCGCGGATTTCTATCAGTCCCTGAAGGTCACGTTCCTGTACACCTTGATGGACGTTGTATTCACGCTTGTGATCGGGCTGCTGCTGGCGCTGCTCCTCAATGTGTCCTCGTCACGTCTGTTCGGCTTCATGCGCGGTGTCATCTTCATGCCATATTACGTGTCGATGGTGGTTGCAGCCATGGTATTCACCTGGATATACAACGGACAATACGGGCTTCTGAATTCCGTTGTATCCTGGTTTGGCATGGACCCTGTCCAATGGCTGACCAATCCCTCCACGGCATTACCGGCATTGGTTGCCGTTTCGGTATGGAAGGGCGTGGGCTTCGCGATGATCCTCTTTATTGCAGGCATGCGGGGGATTCCGGCGGAGTATTACGAGGCGGCTTCGATTGATGGGGCCAGCAAGCTTCGGCAGTTCCGCAATATTACACTGCCACTCTTGTCGCCGATGACCCTGTTTCTTGTCATTACCAGTTTTATTTCCTCCATGCAGGTGTTCCAGTCAATTGACGTAATGACAGACGGCGGTCCGCTCAAGGCCACAAACGCTATTGTGTACTGGATCTATACGATGGCTTTCGATGAATTCAAGACAGGAAGAGCCTCTGCGCTTGTCATGATTCTGTTCGTTATCATACTGCTGTTAACATTGGTTCAATGGGTGGTCAGCAGGAAGAAGGTGCACTATGAAGGATAATTATATGGCCGGGTCAGCCAAGAACCGCAAGACCATGATGACGCTTCGCATCATCGGAGCCGTCATGGTAACGCTTGTCATGTTCTTTCCGGTGTATTGGCTGCTGATCAGTGCGCTCAAGACGCAGTCTGAGATGCGGATGGCCGTTCCTACATTCTGGCCGGAAACCTTTGCCTGGCAGAACTTTGCCGAGGCCTTCCGGGTGATCCCTTATGCGCGGTTCTTCAGTAATACGCTGCTGATGGCGGTAGGAACGATTATTTTGCAGCTGAATGTGGCGCTGATGGCGGCATATGCTTTTGCGAAGGGGCAATTCTGGGGACGGGACGCTCTGTTCTTACTGGTTCTGGCTGCACTGATCGTGCCGGAGCAGGTCATTTTCGTTCCGGTGTACGTCATGATGTCCAAGCTGGATTGGCTGGACACCTTCTGGGCGCTCATCGTGCCTCATGGAGCTTCTGCTTACGCGATATTCCTGCTTAGGCAGGCCTTCAAATCCATCAACAATGACGTGCTGGAAGCAGCGCGCGTGGATGGAGCCGGAAGGTTCTCGATTCTGTATAAGCTGTTGTTTCGGATGGCAATGCCAACGATTGTCACCATGGGCGTCTTAATCTTCATCTCGTCCTGGAACTCGTATTTCTGGCCGCTCATCATGACCAACGACAACGATATGCGCGTGCTTACGGTAGGTATTGCCATGCTGCGGGATTCCATTGCCGGCAATGAAGCGATGTTCTTCAATGTTATTATGGCGTCCAGCGTCATGGCTATTATCCCGATCGTGCTGGTGTTTACGGTCATGCAGAAGCATATTGTAGCCGCCATGGCGAATTCAACATTTAAATAACCTCATTTTATTCGTTAAGAGATTAGGCGGAGTTGACGGAGAAAGCCTGCATCCCTTGGCACCGTTACCGAGGAGGACATATTCTTGAGAGACATTCGCCTGATCGTAAGCGATTTAGACGGTACGTTATTGTCACCCGATCATTCGTTAAGTGAACATGTAGCAGGGACTATCCGGCAATATGTAAAGGAAGGCGGCCTGTTCACGGTAGCAACGGGACGACCGTATCGGACTGCGATGCCTGTGATTCAGGAACTGGGAATCGATATCCCCGTCATTCTGAGCAATGGAGCCGTGCTCGCAGAAGGCGGGCGCGTCCTGGAACGATACTGTTTGTCCGTAAAGAACATCGCTGATATGCTGCTGGACTTCCACCTGATGGGACTGAGCGTGTTGTTATTCCGCGAGCACGAAATCCAGACCTTTGCACGCACCGAAGAGATCGAAGCCTATGAGCATAAGGAGCGCGTATCCTGCTCCGTGATATCTGCCCGATCTTCCCGCTGGACGGCGGGGGAGCTGGAGAAAGTGATATTAATCGGGAATCTGCTCGCATTCAACACGGTGTGGGACCGGTGGGAAAGCGTCCACCGCCATGCCGTTTCTCCGTTTCAGTCCGAGGCTGACTACGTGGAGCTTGTCTCGGGACAAGTCAGCAAAGGATTTATGCTGCAGCGTCTATCCCGCACGCTTGGGATCGAAGCGGGGCGGATCATGGCGATAGGCAATCAGATGAATGATCTGTCCATGCTGCAGCTGGCAGGGATTGGAGTATCGGTAGCGAACAGTCCTATAGAGCTTCAAATGGCATCCGATTACGTAAGTCAGGCATCTTATGGCGAAGGCGTGATCGAAGCCATCAATCGATTTGTACATGGAGGGAAGGGAATATGGAAGTACGGGGACTGGCCCATAGAGGATATCCGCTAAAATATCCGGAGAATACGATGCTCGGTTTTCAAAAAGCGCTGGAGCTTGGCTTCTCGCATCTGGAGCTGGATGTCCAGCTGACGAAGGACGGCGTGCCCGTTGTGATACACGACCCGACGGTAAACCGGACAACCAACGGTACAGGAGCGATCAACGCCTTCACGCTAGAGGAAATACGCAAGCTGGACGCAGGACAGGGAGAGGTCATTCCAACGCTGGAGGAGGCGCTGCGTTTTGCCAAGGATCGGATGATCGTGGACATTGAGCTGAAGCAGATGGGCGATACCTATCCGGGGCTGGAGGAGAAGGTCATCAACGTGATCAAGGAAACGGGTATGGAGAAGCAGGTCTTCCTGACCTCCTTCGATCATTATTCCGTTGAACGGGCACGTGCGCTTGATCCGGACATTGAGCTGGGCCTGGTTATATACGGGGCGACCCCTTCCGTTTTTCCGTATCTGGAAGCGATCGGGGCCCGGTATGTATCCGTAAAATACGTTTATGTGACCCCGAAGTTCATGGAGGAAGCACGCAAGCGGAACATCCAGCTCATTGTCTGGACACCGGATGATGAAGCAGCTCTGGAGACGCTTGCCCAATATCCGGAATTGTTGATCGTGACGAACAATTTGGAGGGCTGGGCCAAGGTATACCAAGAGAAGATTGCCCAGAACGCGTGAAACTCAAAAGAGGCAACGGCAGTTGGAGTGACGGATAACAGGCACTCGCATCATTCGAGTTCAGTACATCAGTGTAATTCTATCCTTCCGATGATGTCCGGCTTGCGGGTTGATGGAGATCGGCATGAACATAGAATGAAAAGGATCTGTCCCGGCATTTCATAATGGGGCAGATCCTTTTTCTAGTTATTTCGATAACCCATAAGGGTCTTGAAAATCCTAACTCTTGAGCGTCCTAATTACTGATGTGTATTCGCATAATCCCAGGAATTCCAGCATGGCTGCAATTCCTGAAAATTCAATGAAAATTTTCAGTTGACCTACGGACAATTGTCCGTTAGAATTTAAAAAGCATAATCGGACAATTGTCCGCAGACATCATTTTAAGGAGGATAAGGTCTTGGATATGGGAGTGGGGCCAAGTACGGCCAAGATTGATTTAAGCAAGTTAAAGAGAGGGCCGATTGTAGCCGCACTGATTATTGGCGCGTTCGTTTCCATCTTGAATGAGACGCTGCTCAACATCGCTTTCCCAAGCTTGATGGAGCAGTTTAGTATTGGGGAGTCCACGGTTCAGTGGCTGTCCACTTCGTATATGCTGGTTGTCGGTATTCTGGTGCCGGTAACCGCGCTGCTTCAAATGTGGTTTACCACCAGGCAGATGTTTATCGGTGCTATGACGCTGTTCTTAATCGGTACCGTGATCAGCGGTATATCGCCGACCTTTGGCGTGCTGCTGTCCGGACGGATTTTGCAGGCAATAGGAACGGGTCTGCTGATCCCGATTCTGATGAATACGATCCTCAGCATTTATCCGCCTGAGAATCGCGGCGGAGCGATGGGAATGATCGGTTTGGTCATGATGACGGCTCCGGCGATCGGACCTTCGCTATCCGGTTTGATTGTGGATGCTCTTAGCTGGCGCTGGTTGTTTTTCCTCATCATTCCGCTGGCGGCATTTTCGATTGTTTTTGCATTTATATATCTAAAAAACGTTACAGAGCTCACCAAGCCGAAGGTGGATTTTATCTCCATTATTCTGTCATCCGTCGGATTCGGGGGAATTGTGTACGGCTTCAGCAGTGCCGGTGAAGGCGGCTGGTCTGATCCGAAGGTCACATGGTTCATTGCCGCCGGTGCGGTCAGCTTGCTGCTATTTGTATGGCGTCAGCTGAAGATGGACCAGCCGATGCTGGATATGCGCACGTTTAAGTTTCCGATGTTCTCGCTCGTCACGGTGCTGATGCTGGTGCTGATGATGAGTATGTTCTCCACCATGATCATGCTGCCGTTGTTCCTGCAGAATGCACTTGGTTTGACCGCACTGGCGGCAGGACTTGTCATGATGCCGGGGGGTATCGTCAACGGTCTGATGGCCCCGATATCAGGCAAGCTATTTGACAAATTCGGTCCGAGAGTTCTCATTATTCCTGGACTGGTGCTGTTGTCCCTCTCGATTTTCCTGTTCTCGAGAGTGGATTCTTCCTGGACCGGTGGTTATGTTATCTTCCTTCATGTTATGATGATGGTTGGCATATCTATGGTCATGATGCCGGCCCAGACAACAGCACTAAACCAGCTGCCGCGCTTGCTGTACCCGCATGGAACAGCGATTATGAGCACACTGCAGCAGGTTGCCGGAGCTATTGGTATGGCGCTCTTTATCAGTATCATGTCATCAGGAGCTAAAAATTATGTCGAGACGACCGGGGATATGAATCCGGTGGAAAGTATGATTGCAGGCCTTCAAAGCGCCTTTATAATCGGATTTGTTCTTGCAATAGTGGCCTTGGTGCTGGGCTTCTTCGTCAAACGAACAACTTCACCCGTAGAAGAAGAACAGTCTGCCGCATAAGATTCCCGTTTGTTCAAAGAGAAAGGGATATATGAATGGCAAAAGAGAATGACGAATTAGGTCAGAGAATTTTGGATACGGCTCAGGCCTTGTTTGACCAATACGGCGTCGAGGACGTGTCGATGCATCAGGTGGCTAAAACCGCCGGAATCGGTCAAGGCACCTTGTACCGCCGCTATCCAAGCAAGAGTAAAATTTGCTTTACGCTCATGGAGGCGAAGATTGACCGGTTCATGGAGGAATTGGACCTTTACCTGCGCAATAGCGCGGATGTGCCCGCTGCGGCCCGTTTGAGGACCGTCATGACGAAGGTTATTCTTCACTTCAATGAGGATCTGGAATGGCTGCGGGTGATGCTGAGTTCCGATCGGCTGGAAGACACCAAGAACATTTTGTGTGAGCATCCACCTTTCATGTATTTGCGACTGCAGATCAAGGGCCTTATGGACCAAGCGGCGGAGCAAGGAACGCTGATGCCGGTTGATTCACAATTTACATCCGTCATGCTTGCCTCGCTGCCTCGGGCGGACATTATTCTGTATCTCCGGGATATGGGATATAGTGCGGAGCAGATTGCGGAGGAATATTGCAGAAGTTTTGTTGACCCGTTGTTTGTATGTCGATCAACGAAATAGACCGGCATGCAAGAGGCCGTTTCGGAAGACTGTATAGTCTTCCGGACGGCTTTTTTGTATGTTCTCGGTAGGGTTTCTTTTTCGTTTCAATGCAACATTTGGCAAAAAACGCCCGTCAGTATAGTTGTACATGATAATGAAAGACACCTAGAAAGGATGATCAACATGAACAAACAATGGAAGAAGCAAGCGGTGACACTGATGGTTGCAGCCATGGCGGTTTCCGGTAGTGCAGCGGTTTATGCGGCACCCCAGGCTGGAGGAAGCCAAGGACAGAAGCCGGTTGTGATATCGGCTGCCATGGATTATGGAGTGCTGGTCAACGGCAAGGATGTGACGGGCGCTGGATTTATGAATACAGACGCGAAGCTGGTCATGATTCCGCTGCGGAGCGTGTCCGAGGCACTCGGATTTGAGCTGGACTGGAATCAGGAGGATCGCTCTGCAGAGCTGACGAAACCGGGCTCACCGATCTGGACCCTCGTGCAAACAGGCAAGGATCAGTACGCGGTAAACAAAATGTACAAGTCCCTCGGCGCTGCGCCGGTGAATGTGAAGGGCATGCTCTATGTTCCGGCTAACTTCTTCAGCGAGGTACTCCGGGCTAGCGTCGCGGTCGATGGTATGAGGGTGAGTATCACTTCCGGGGAAGATGATGTGAAGAAGGAAACCACCAGCGGCAAAATCACGGAAGTCATTCATAATGAAAATCGCAAGGCCGTTCATATTAACGGCACGGGAACGGAAGGCATCATTCTGAATGTGGACGAGAGCACCATCATCCGCGACGCGGAAGGCAAGAAGATCGAGCTCAAGGATCTTGCGAAAGGGATGGAGATTGAAGCCGTTCACAGCATGGCGATGACCATGAGCTTGCCGCCGCAGACCTACGCATATGAAATCAGTGTGAAGTCGGACAAGGAAGAGAAGGAACAACTCGCTACCGCTGGTGCGATTACTGATATCAATGCAGAGGGCGGCAACCTGCGTGTAACGATCAAGGGTCAAGGATTGACGGAGCAATCACCAAGTGAAGTGATCCTAAGTCTGACGCCTGAAACGATTATCGAGCATAAAGATGGCAAAGCTATGAAAGCTAGTGATTTGACTGCCGATGCGGAGATCATTGGTTATTACAGCCCTGTGATGACCAAGAGCCTGCCGCCGATTGGCCATGCGATCAAAATCGTTCTTCAATAAGAGGGAATACAAGAAGAAGCCTGGCGGCTGCGCCGGGCTCTTTTTCTCGTTAATGATACAGCGGGGGAACCGGAATTTCCTTATCATAGACGGTGATGTTTAAAGACATCTGTTCATCAAGAGAAGCGAAGAACACCTGATCAAGCAGGATCTCCCGCTCGCTGAGCTGGTTCTCCAGCCATTTTCCTGTAAGGTTTAGCTTTTGGAGGGTTATGGTTTGAACTCGCCCTTCCTTAATAATGGCGTAGGACAGGCCGGAATCCTGCCGCTTTAATTTTAAGTCCTCTAGCGTAACGGTCATCTTCCCCATTTTCTTCAGAACGGATAAGGTCCCATTCGGCTCGAGCACGGCCATATCCACAGTGTTGATATCAAAAATCTGATCCTCACGCAGCATCTGCAAAATATTATCGATGGGATAACGGGCTTTTTTCAGATTCTTATGAAGGAATTGCCCATCTTTAATGACGATAATGGGTTCGAATGTCATCCATTTCCCGATGAGGCGGCTCTTAATGAGCAGGACGGAGCCGATCTTTTGCAGGACACCGATGGCAACAATGGCGAAGATCGTAGGAATATGCTCGATATGGGGGTCTGCAATATCTGCCCCGATTACGGAACCGAGGGACAGAATGATGATGTAATCAAAGACGGGCAGCTCGGCAACGGATCGACGGCCCATAAACAGGGTAACGGCTAAGAGCAGCGGATAGATGGTATAAATTCTGCCGAGCACTACCAGAAGATCTTTGATGAGTTCCATGGCACAGATCCTTTCCGAGTGGTTTTACGGCCTTACACAGAAGGGTTGGCTATTGCCAAGAAAACTATGTATTATCAGCCAAATTTACGGCAGGGGGAGACGCTGCCCTGCACGGTTCGACAAGATCTCATGGCCTCCCTTGCATGAGCAGGTATAATCGTTCTTTGCGCCGAATACTGTACAACAAATCGTCCTTAACGGATGGAGGGAAACGGATGAAGCGCAGTTGGAGGAATTCACCGTATTCATATTCGCTCGGCATGTTTGCCATGATGGTTCCGAGTCAGGCGTTCAGCTCCTTTTATATCTTTTTTTACGTGGACACACTGGGACTTGGCATTGGGCTGGCATCCCTCGCGCGGACGGTATTTCTGATCTGGGATGCTGTCAACAATCCGCTCATGGGATATTGGTCGGATCGTACGAAGACCAGGCTTGGGCGGCGCAGGCCGTGGGTATTCGGTGCGATTCCACTGTTCATGCTGACCTTCGTGCTCGTATTCTCGCCACCGGAAGGATTGTCTCAGAACGGACTGTTTATGTGGTTTTTGGTTGCGCTTATTCTGTATGAAGCTGTAGCCACCGTGTTATGGGTTAATTATGGAGCATTGTTTCCCGAGCTGTTCCGCGGGGACCGGATACGGGCAAAGGCTTCAGCTATACAGCAGGGCTACCAGGTAGTGGCTTTGCTGATAGGCACTGCGCTTACTCCGATCATCTATGATGCCCTGGGTTTTTCCAATATGGCAATTCTGTATGCGCTGTTGTTTGGTGTATTCATGCTCCTCTGTATGATGAGCGTTCGGGAGCAGGAGGTGTACAGCACAAACGAGCCGCTCAAGCTGGTTCAGGCGTTTCGTGAAACCTTGCGCAACAAAAAGTTCTGGGTATTTAACATCTCCAACTCGTTCGCCCAGACGGTGAATGGTCTGATAAGCTCAACGATCCCCTTCTATGCCAAATATGTGCTGAAGATTCCGGTTGACCAAGTATCGATTCTGCTGGCGGCTGTGTTTGTATCGGTCATCCCGCTGGTGTTCGTCTGGTATTGGATGATCCGCAGGATGGATGGTGTGAAGGCTTGGCGACTCTCGCTCGGGGTGTACGGTATATCCGTTATTCCACTCTGGTTCGGATACGATTTGCTCAGCGGCATTTTGGCCGGCATCGGCGTGGGCTTCGGTCTGGCAGGATTTCTGGTAACACCGGCTATGGTTAGCGGGAACATCATCGATGAGGATGCGGAGCGGACGGGTCTAAGGCGAGAGGGAATCTATACGGCTGTCAGCGGGTTCATTACGCGTTCCAGCGGATTGATTTCCGCACTGGCGTTCTTTGTGGTCGGCATGATTTTCGGATATGAGAGCGGTGACAACCCGGGAAGCGATCCGGAATCAACCTTCAGGTACTTGATCAGTGTCGTTCCGTTGTGCTTGCTGATCATCTCCTTCCTGTTATCCTTCCTGACCAGAATCGAATTCTCAAAAACCATAGGAGGCGAACATGACCATGGAGCGAAGGCTGATCATCAATTGTGACGATTTCGGGCAGAGCAAAGCTATGAACCAGGCGATTCAGCATCTGCTGGAGGAGAACAAGGCTTCCTCTGCCACCATCATGACGGTGGCCCCCGGGTTTGAAGAGGCTGCTTCCTGGACGGCTCGTCGGCGCCAGCCCAATGTCGGACTGCACCTGACCATGACAAGCGAATTCGAGGCGCTGCGATGGAGCAGCTTGACCGGTCATCCATCCCTGCATGACCAGAGCGGTCAACAATACGCGACGGTTCAGGAGTTTGAACAGAAGGCGGAGACAGGGGCCGTGCTGAAAGAGCTGGACGCGCAGTATGAGCGGGCGAGCAAGGCTGGCATTCCTGTGAGCCATGTTGATAATCACATGGGCAGTCTGTATGGGATGGAGACGGGGCGCAGTCTTATTCCGCAGATGCTGTGGAAGACTTCGCGCTGGCGGCTTCCTGCACGTTTATTCCGTTACATTCATCCGGAGGATCCCCTGCTTAGCTCTTTATCGAATATCGAGCGTCCGGTCGCGCTTGCCTCCAGTCTTGCCGATATGCTGGGGGTGCCGATTCCGGATTATTTGCTCTCGCATCCGTTCCCTGTTGTCGAAGGGGAGACCTATGACAGCTTCAAGCAATCGCTGATCGATAAGCTGTACAGACTGCCTGAAGGGGTTAGCGAAACCTATGTCCACCCGGGAGCCGAGGATGCATGGATGCTGGCGAATATTCCGAATTGGGAGAAGCGGGTGTGGGAGTATCGGCTTCTGTTCGATGACGATTTTGCATACGGACTGCGGGATGCGAAGGTGATCTTAACGGATTACCGCTATGTGGAGGAGAACTTAAAGCGTCCGCGTATACGTTCAGCCGTAAAACTCATGAAGGCCATGGCGCAAAAATAAACAGAGCCTGCACGAACAACCCTTGCCGCGGCACCGGCAAGGGTTGTTTTGTTAAGTATATCGGGCGTTTGCCGCCTGTGTGTTGTAAGTTCCGATTGTACTTAACCGTTGTATGTTATTTCGCTTCAGCTTCCAGCTTGGTGATCTGTTCCTTGTACTGGTTCAGCAGTTTTGTCAGCGCTTCTTGAATGGCGGCGGAATCCTTGGAATCCGCAGCTTTGAAGAGGTCTACTCTTGCATGAATGAAAGCCAGATCCTCATCGCTGATTTTCACTGCCTTTGTACCTTCTACACCGGCTGGTACAAAGCTAGATGGAGCCTCGCCGCCCCCTGCTTTTACAGCTTCCGTTCTTTGAATGGTCACACCTTCAGGAGGCATCCCAACGTCATTGACCCCGGTTGCTGTGAATTCCTTGATCTCACCGCTGTCAATTAACTCCTGGATATCCTTGGCCGGTGTAGCCTTGAACGAAATTGTAGCTTCCACGGGGTCCTTTACTTCACCCGGCTTCGAGTCATCGTTAACCCGAACCGTGGCGGCGGCTGTTGTCGCCGCGAACTGAAATGTTCCCTCAGCACCAGCAAGCTTGCCGTATTTCTCAAGGGTTTCTTTCCAATCCTGAACCGTTTCCGGGGCGTATTTCTCTGCCAATTCCAGCGGGTTCGGCAGGGTATGGACAGCTGCAATCTCAATAGTCTCAGCAGGCGCGCTTTTCCCTGTTTGACTTGAAACGTCGCCTGGTGTATCAGCACCTGAGGCATGGACTGGAAGAGCTGCTGTTCCACCAAGCAGGGCTGCGGATAGTGCGAGTTTGCCAAATAATCTGTGTTTCATGGTTTAACACTCCTTATCGGGTTGGTTTGTCTTACAGTACCCAGTGTACGGGTCAGCATTGGCAGAACATTGGTGTATTTGTGGAAAAATAATGGCATTCCCCATTCGCCGCACGCCGCTTGGTATACTGAGAGGAGATGAATTCGGAGGTACTATATATGAATCAAAATTATCTCATCGCCGTGATCGACGATGATCAGCATATACGAAATTTGGTGGAGGCTTATTTGCGCAAGGAGGGTTACCGGACCGTTGGGCTTGGAACAGCAGAGGAAGGCTGGGAGATGTGGACAACGAACCCGCCAGATATGTGGGTGCTGGATATTATGCTGCCCGGCATGGACGGTTTCGAATTGTGCAGGCGGATACGCGCGGAAGCTGAGGTCCCCATCATTATGATCTCGGCCAAGGATAGTGAAGTCGATAAAATACTGGGGCTTGAGCTGGGCAGCGATGACTATATGGTCAAGCCGTTCAGCCCCCGTGAGCTGATCGCCCGAATCAAACGGCAGCTCAACCGATGGTATAAATTCAATCATGTAGAGGGTAATGCCAGGATTGCGGCAGGGTCCCCGGAGCTTAGCAACGGCCGTCTGCAGTTGATGCTGGAAGAGAGACGTGTGTTCTGGAACGGGGGAGAAGTGGAGATGACCAACAAAGAATTCGAGATGCTGAAAGTATTTGTAGAGCATCCCAATCGTGCGTTTACAAGAGATGAACTGCTGACCTCCGTGTGGGGCGACGACTATTTCGGAAGCGACCGGGCGGTGGATCATCTCATTAAACGTCTTCGCAAGAAGGTGGAGCAGCTGCCGATTGAGGCGATATGGGGACATGGATACCGAATGAGAGCGGATGGGGAGGAATCATCGATATGAAGCTGGTGCATCAGATCAATCTTGCTTTTGCGTTATCGTTAATACTTGTGCTTTCCGTTACAGCCGTTGTCATTCATTACGTGCTGCTGGATCACTTTATCGGAACGCAGCGCAAGGACATGCAGTCCATTGGCGCCGAGCTCTCGGCCAAGCTGGAGACGGCTGCCGCCCAGAGTCTTCCGATCGATAGTACGCCGATAGCCGTTACAGGTTATACGGCTGGCCGGATGGCGAATGTGGAAGTTATTATTCAGGATACTCAAGGAAATGTAGTGATTCCACGGGAAACGGTCACAGCCTATCCGTATGACGCTGCACCGATAAGACCGGTGGAATTCTCGACGGTATCCTTTCAAGCCGCTATGAACAACGATGCGTATCTCACGGAGGTCACGACGGTGCCTCAGGGAACATTAACGCTGCTTACCCCCGTCAGCAAGATCAAGGCGATTGAGCAGGCGCTGCTTGGCCGTTTAATGCTGGTCTTTGGCGTAGGGGCTGTGATGATGTTTATCTTAAGCTTATTCATTACCAAACGGCTGATTAAGCCGCTCATGCTGCTTCGGGAAGAATTGAAGAAGGTGAAGCAGCGCCAGTTCTCCGAAGTAGAGCGTGTTACGGCAAGCGGAGAGATCGGCGTTGTTGCAGACTCTCTGTACGAAATGGCAGGTGAGCTCGAGCGGTACAACCATGTCCAGAAGCAATTTTTCCAGAACGCTTCGCACGAGTTGAAGTCGCCCCTTATGTCCATCTCCGGATATGCGGAAGGAATTCGGGACGGGGTGTTTGAAGGGGAGGACATCCGCAAAGGGCTGGAGATCATTATGAGCGAGAGCGGCCGGATGAGAAATATCGTGACCGAGATGACACTTCTGGCTAAGCTGGACAGCGAGGATGACATATTCAAGGCTACAGCCGTCAACCTGAGGGAGCTTGTGGAGGAAACCATTGAGAGAATCAATCCGGTCTTGGTGAAAAAAGGGCTGTTTGTGCATCCTTCTTATGGGGAGAACGAATCGTTAATTGTGTGCGCTGACCGTGACAAGCTGCTGCAAGCGCTGCTTAACATTGTTTCGAATGGGGCCAGACATGCAAGCAAACATATTTACATTCAAGCCGGCATCCAAAAAGGCCAGGTGGTGCTTACCGTTTCCGATGACGGAGAGGGCATATCCGATGAGCTGCTTCCGTTCCTGTTCCACCGGTTTGTTAAAGGGAAGAACGGCGAATCCGGCCTGGGGCTGGCGATTGCCCGTGCCATCGTGGAGCGCTGCGGTGGGCTGATTACGGCAGGCAATCGTAAAGAAGGAGGGGCGGTGATCTCGCTTGGTTTTCCCCCGTATCGAACGGCCTCCCTTGTGTAGTCTGTGTGGCTTCGTATGGATGTCCATCAACCGAATAAGAGGTATGATGGGTAAGAGAGGCGATTTCTGGGTATTTCTACTTAGAGAAAGCCTCTTTTTTTGCGCACTTACACATATTATTCAATGTTCTCTAACAAAACGCGTAAGCTATAGAGGATTTCCAGTGGGAAGGCAGAATTCTGTATATATCCGGGCAAGCTGGATGATAACAGGTGACAAGCACGATACAAAATAATCAAAAGGCGATGGTGATGTTGTCCATGGATATGCAGTTTCGGGTTGAAAAGGATTTTCTGGGGGAAAAACAGCTTCCTGTGGAAGCCTATTACGGCATTAATACTGTCAGGGCGGTAGAGAACTTTCCGATCAGCGGGGTACCGATTCACGCCGAGCTTATCTCTGCTCTCGGAGAAGTAAAAAAAGCAGCGGCCCTGGCCAACATGGAGCTTGGCTTGCTTCCCAAAAAGATAGGAAGCGCCATTATCGAGGCGTCAGATGAGATTATTGCGGGCAATCTTCGCTCCGAATTCATTGTCGATTCCATTCAGGGCGGGGCGGGCACTTCGATCAATATGAATATGAATGAGGTGTTGGCGAACCGCGCATTGGAACTCTTGGGGAAACAGAAGGCCGAGTATTTCTACTGCAATCCTAATAATCATGTCAATATGTCACAGTCTACGAATGATGCGATTCCGACAGCCATTCGCATTGCGTCCTACCGCTTGACTCAGGATTTGCTGGGGGTGTTCCGCACACTGGTTGCCGGGATTCAGGACAAGGCCAAGGAATTTGACGATGTCATCAAGATGGGGCGCACGCATCTGCAGGATGCGGTACCGATCCGCCTTGGACAAGAATTCGGGGCTTATGCCAATGTGCTGACACGTGACATCAACCGGATCGACCGGGCGGCACAAGGCTTGTTAGTTGTGAATATGGGTGCCACGGCTGTGGGAACGGGGCTGAATGCTACACCGGACTATATGCACAGCGTCGTCCAGCATTTGATTGAGCAGACGGGCTTCTCCCTGAAGCAAGCCGAGGATCTGGTGGATGCTACCCAGAACACGGATGCGTACATGGAATTGTCGGCTGCGCTTAAAGTATGTGCCGTTAATTTCTCGAAAATGTGCAACGATATCCGGTTAATGGCTTCCGGGCCGAGAGCGGGCTTGAACGAGCTGAACGTGCCTCCAAGACAGCCGGGCTCGTCGATTATGCCGGGCAAGGTCAATCCGGTTATGGCCGAGGTCATGAACCAGGTTTCGTTCCAGGTGATCGGCAACGACCACACGATCAGTCTGGCATGCGAGGCCGGACAATTCGAGCTGAACGTTATGGTTCCGGTCGCGGCCAACAACTTGATGCATTCCCTCAAAATCCTGAAGAACGGGATGGATGTATTCTACAAGAACCTGATAGTCGACCTTCAAGCGAACAAGGAACGCTGCAAGTACTTCGTGGATAACAGCTACGGCATTATTACGGCATTGAATCCGCATCTGGGCTACGATGTGGCATCCAGGCTGGTGAAGGAAGCGCAGAAGACGGGCCAAGGCATCAAGGAGATTATTCTGGAGCAGGGGCTTTTGACAGAGGATCAGATCCGGGTCATCTTGGACCCGTATCATATGACTTCCCCTGGCATTGCCGGTGAAGAGTTCCTCTTGAACCAATAAGGATCATGTGACCTATACAATAACAAGGAGCCGATCAAGATTCATATCTTGGTCGGCTCCTTATATTTTCGTGGTTGAAGACAGACATACGGGACTGCCTGTTCAGCAAGTCCTGATAGTGCTAAGATGAAGGCTTGGCATGGGTGTGATGTTCTTGGGTTTACTGCCGGGCTCCATTTGCCGATAAAAGTGATAGAATAGACGGAAATGACATTAAAGTGGCAGTATGATAAAAAGGGGTATGTGATTTTGGACAAACCATTTGGTGAAATAACCGATCAGGAGATCATTCGGCAGGCAAAACAGCAGTGTATAGACAAGGGGATGAACCCGGAGCTTGTTCCAACACATACTCATCGGTTGAATGATGAAGCATTGGCCGTCAGGCGTGCAAAATATAGTGAATACATCGAAGTGATACAAGCATTCGTAAATAAGTTTCTTTCTTCCGGATCCGGGAACCCCGTCTTGATTACGATTACGGATAATGAAGGATTCATTCTTGATTTTGCCGGGGACCCGACCATCATTGAAACGGCCCGGTATTTGGGTATCGTCGAGGGCAGCGGCTATTGCGCGGAAGATGGCCCAAGCTCGATCGATCTGTGCCTTAACTACAAACGGCCGTTTACGTTAATTGGAGAGGATCATTTTCATCAGATTCTTCACGGCATGGCCTGTTATTCGGCACCCTTTCATGGCGAGAGCGGCAAGGAGATTATAGGGACCATCTCTTTGATGACAAACAAGGAATTTGTTCACCCGCATCTTCATGCCTTGCTGTGCACCATGGCCGATTCCCTGGAGCGGGAGATGGTTACCCGCAAACAGAATACACAGCTGCAGACCTTGAACCAAGTGCTCCTTGGCACGAACCATTACGGTGTCATTATTACGGATGCCCAGGGTCAGATTCTGGAGATGAACGAACACTGTCTGAGTCTGCTGTGCCCAGATCGGAGTGACCGGGACCGGTCGAACTATGTGAGCCGCTCGGTGTTCGGAATCAAGCCGATTGGCGAGTATTATGAGCGGGTGATACAGAGGCAGGAAGTCTGCATCGGAGAGGAGCTCTCGCTCGAAATATCCGGGAATGTGAACCACTATATCCTCGACGTCCAGCCGGCGTATGACCGGAAGGGGCAGATCATGCGGGTTGTGGGTTCCCTTCGGGATATTACGGAGATGAAGCGAACCGAGGAGGTGCTGCGCAACACGGAAAAGCTGGTGTTTGCCGGTCAGGTTGCCGTAAGTATTGCCCATGAAGTGCGCAATCCGCTTACAACCGTGAAGGGAATGCTGCAGTTGGCCAATAAGGATGCTCGGCTCCGCCATTATGACTTGATCATGTCCGAGCTGGAGCGCGCTAATCTGATGGTCGGGGAATTCATGATTCTGGGCAAACCTCAGGCTGCGGTATTGAAGCAGGAGGATTGCGGCGAAATCCTGGAAGAGGTGCTCCATCTGTTTGCGATTCAGGCGGAACTCAGCGGGATTGAGATGACCCAATGTTTTGTGCAGAATGCAGTGATTCTGTGTGACCGGAACCAGATTAAGCAGGTCTTTCTTAATATTCTGAAAAATGCGATGGAAGCCCTGCCTTATGGCGGCAATATTCATATTCGTCTGGATGTGCAGGAGGGTTATCAGCGCGTGATCTTTACAGATAACGGCTCCGGCATGACGGAGGAAGTGCTTCAGCGGATCGGGGAGCCGTTTCATACAACCAAGCCGGACGGTAACGGTCTTGGCATTATGATTGTCCATCGGATCATGGAGAGCCATCATGGCCGAATTGTCATTCGGAGCGAGGAAGAGCGGGGTACCTCGGTCGAAATAGGTCTGCCCCTCCCGTAATATGTCGATACTTAGATAGGTATATCTTATCTGGAAATTGTGCTAAATTATTAGAGGGTTTTTTATAACCTTACTACGTGTGTAACATCAGAAGGAGGATTTATCTCTTGGATTGGCAAGACATCCTATTTAAGTTTGTAGGCGGCTTGGGTATTTTTCTATTCGGCATCAAATATATGTCGGACGGGCTGCAGAAGTCGGCAGGAGACAAGATGCGCGGGTTGCTGGAGAAATATACATCCAACCCGGTGCTGGGCGTGCTGGTTGGGGTCGGGGTTACGATTCTTATCCAATCCTCATCGGGAACAACCGTTATGGCCATCGGGTTGGTTAATGCAGGATTGATGACGCTTAAGCAGGCAATCGGCGTGATCATGGGAGCCAATATCGGAACAACCATGACTGCTTTTATCGTCGGAATCAAGATTGAAGAATATGCTTTGCCTATTATTGCAGTAGGTGCGTTCTTTTTATTTTTCTTTAACAAGAAGAAATTTCAATATATTGGCCAAGTCGTTTTTGGTTTCGGGACCCTTTTCCTGGGGTTGTCGACCATGGGCAGCGGCGTGAAGCCGCTTAGCGAGCTTCCTGCGTTTACGGACTTTATGATCCAGCTGCAGGACCAGCCTTTATTGGCTCTTATTGTAGGTACTGTATTCACGATGATTGTCCAAAGCTCCAGCGCAACCATCGGTATATTACAAACGATTGCTGATGAAGGCATGATCAGTCTGAAGGGATCGCTGCCGATCCTGTTTGGCGATAATATCGGCACAACGATCACAGCGGTGCTGGCTTCCATCGGGGCCACGGTTGCAGCGAAGCGCACAGCGCTGGTACACGTTATTTTTAACGTCATTGGAGCCATTATCTTTATGATTCTGCTGGTCCCCGTGCACTCCCTGGTCCTGTGGCTTGGCGAAGGCGTCAATATCCGGATGCAGATTGCATACGCACACGGAATCTTTAATACAACCAATGCCTTGATCTTCCTGCCATTAATTCCGGCTTTGGCATGGCTGGTAACCAATATTATTCCGGGCAAAATGCAGGAGATTGAATTCAAGGCGATTTATCTGGATGAACGCTTGCTGGCGACGCCGGCGGTTGCGTTTGGACAAGCCCAGCATGAGATTTTACGCATGGGGCAGTATGCCCGTGAGACGCTTAATGATGCGTCAACCTTCTTTTTCAGCAGGGAATCCCGAGTGGGGGAGCTTGCCTTGCAGAAGGAAGAGCTCATTAACGAACTGAATCGGAAAATTACCGATTATATGGTGAAAATCCAGCAGCAGAACGGCCTGCCCGAGGGTGAATCGGAGAAAGCCTCCGGCTGGTTCCAGCTTGTGAATGATATTGAGCGGATTGGCGATCATGCGGAAAACATCGTAGAGCTGTCTGAATTCAGCATTAATAAAAAGGTTGAATTCTCGGAAGAAGCCGGGCGTGAATTGAAAGAGATGCTCACCCTTGCCGACAAGGCGGTGGAACGGGCACTTGCCGCACTGGAGCATAATGATGTGACTGCGGCGCAGGAGGTACTGGATTATGAGCGGGAACTGGATGAGATGGAGGTCAAATTCCGCAAGAGTCACATTCAGCGTCTGAACCAGACTCTGTGCACAGGCAACTCCGGAGCGGTATATCTGGATATTCTGAGCAACCTGGAGCGTGTCGGGGACCACAGCAAAAACATTGCTCAATTTGTCATGCACGAAGAACAAACTTAATATAGGTTGATTCCATAAAAGCAGCGCTGATCATGTTGGTCCACTTGAAACTTGGGGGACAAGCATGGCAGCGCTGTTTGTTGTTTCCTTATCGTGTTCGCCTAGACTGAATCACCAGATTGGTGCAGGGGTGAGTTTACGAATGGGGGGCTGCATTCACTTGCCAAATTTCCGATTGTGGGTATGATTTAGGTATCCGTGCCTGCCTGCCCCATGCGGCTTCTCGGAAATGGGAATGATGGGAGTGAAGGAATCATGACAGAGCGTAACCGTACCCCTGTCCAGCAAATCCGTATCGGCATTATTGGAACCCAGACGATCGTTGACAAGATTTTGAAGGTCATTGAAACCTTTCCTTCCTTTGACCCTGTGCCGCTTGTATTTCAGGATGAGGCTGAAGCACCTGCCCTGGCTGAACGAATCGGAAGCGAGGTCGAGGTAATGTTCCTCTCGGATCCGTTGTCACAGCGCAAGGTGAAGGATCTCGGCCAAGTCGAAATTCCGGTTCATTATGTACCCGTTACGGACGCGGGGTTGTATAAAGCCCTGTTTTATGCCGGACAGAGGGGAAGGCTTGCAGGAGGAATATCGGTGGATACGTTAACAGAGGCGATGGTGGTTCGGACCATGAAGGATCTGGGCATTCCTGCTGTACAGGCTGTCATATACGATGGGCCTGCCTATGCCCCGAAGCAGAGCCTGATTGCCTTTCACCGGTCTCAATATGAATCCGGCACGAGTTCTGTTGCGTTTACCGGGGTTGAGTCTGTAGCCGATGAGCTGACACAGCTCGGGATACCGAATGAATGGCTGCTGCCTTCCGATCAGGATATTGTGGTATCGCTGGAACGGGCTTTGTTGTCTACGGCCTCCCGCCGGAGTCGGGAGGGCCAGATTGTGGTCGGCATGATCAATATAGATGATTTCGGCGCCCAGGCACTGCGAAGGAATAATGAGCATGAAGTCCAGAAGCTGAAGCTGGACATCCACCGAATGGTGCTGGATTATGTGGAGTCGCTTGATGGTTATCTGACCCATCTGGGCGGGGATGAGTATTTGTTTTTTACAACGCGGGGCATCTTCGAACGGGAAACCGGCGGCTACAAAACCATTCCCCTGGCCAAAGACGTGAACAAAACCTACGGCATTTCGCTCAGCATCGGCATGGGCTTCGGCCAATCGGCCAGTCTGGCGGGGACTAACGCACGCATCGCGATGCGCAAAGCGAAGGAGGTGGGCGGCAACGCCTGCTTCATCGTACGGGAAGATGGAACGCTGATTGGACCGCTGGAGATGGCCGATCCGGTGCAGGAGGTGTTGTCTTTTACCGATGCGGAGCTGATCAAGCGGGCAGAGGACGCAGGCATGACCAGCGCCTATTTAAGTAAACTGCTGAACCAGCGCGCACGCTCGGGTAAATACGAATACAAGGTCCATGAGCTTGCCCATCTGCTGGACATTACCGTTCGGAGTGCACACCGGCTGCTCCAGCTGTGGACGGACAATGATCTGGTCAAAATCGCGGGGATCGAGAAGGTGCCGCGGGGGAGACCCAGACAAATCTTCCGGTTCACCTTTCTGGAATAAGCTATCATAAATGCGCTATAATGGTAGATGAGGTGATGGTTTTGAAGAGTACGAGAACGAAAGCTAAGTTTTCCCGCTTTGAGAAAATCTTTATCTTTACGCTGCTGGGACTGGCAGCATCCTTCATTATTGCCTTCTTTGTACTTCGATATATTGTGCTGAACATTTCGTTTGCTCCCTGAGCTCAGGGAGCTTTTTTTCATGCATGGATAAGGGGTTCTGTACTTGTTGCGAAGAACCTAACGATAAAACCTCTCCCGAGAAGGAGACAACCGGAGATCATCTCGCATCAACCAATCTTATTTAAAGACGATTAAAAGATTTGTCTTTATATTGAGTAGGGCCGTATGATGAAGGGGAATCACATATCGGAGGAGGAGATTGTTGATGTTAACCGTTGCGGAATTAGAAGCAAAGCTGGCTGCGCCATCAGAGCAGCTTGTTACCGATCTGGCGTCTTTGGAGGGCGATATCCTTGTGCTGGGCGTCGGCGGAAAAATGGGCCCAAGCCTTGCGAGACTTGCGGCTAATGCCGTTCGTGAAGGCGGTGGCAGCAAGCGGATCATCGGGGTGTCCCGGTTTAGCAATGCCGAAGCCAGACGCGAATTGGAAGAGGCGGGCGTAGCGACCATTTCATGCGATCTGCTGAACGATGATGAGCTCCAGCAGCTGCCAGAAGCTGCCAATGTGGTCTACATGGCAGGGAATAAATTCGGCACAACGGGCCGTGAATATTTTACCTGGGCGATGAATGCCTATTTGCCGGGCCGGGTGGCCGAGAAATTCAAGACATCCCGCATGGTGGTGTTCTCATCGGGAAATGTGTATCCGTTCTCAGTGGTGAGCAGCGGCGGAGTCAACGAATCCGTGGCACCGGAGCCGGTCGGAGAGTACGCGCAGTCCTGCCTGGGAAGAGAGCGCGTCTTTGAGTACTTCTCTCACAAGAATGGAACTCCGATGGCGGTGTACCGTTTGAATTATGCGATTGATATGCGCTATGGCGTTCTTCATGAATTGGCCAAAACGATCCATGAGGATCGTCCGATTCACCTTGCGATGGGGCATGCGAATATGATATGGCAGGGGGATGCCAACGAAATGGCGCTCCGCTCACTCCTGCATTGCAGCACGCCGCCCGAAATCATTAACATTACCGGACCGGAGACGATGTCGATCCGCTGGGCGGCGCAGGAACTGGCCACACGAATGGGCAAGGAAGTGAGCTTTACGGGTACCGAGTCCGAGACGGCGCTCCTGAACAATGCTTCGAAATCTCACCAGCTGTTCGGTTATCCGAGGGTGTCTTTACTGCAAATGCTGGACTGGACCGCTGAATGGGTATTATCCGGCGGCGAAAGCTGGAATAAGCCGACTCACTTCCAAGAGAGAAAGGGGAAATTCTAATGAGCGGACAGGTCCCTACAGCCCAGCAGCTGGCGCCCGAGAAGCTGAAGGCCCTTCATGAAGGACTCGTTATTCCGGCGCACCCGCTTGCCTTGGATGAGAACCGGAGGCTGGATGAACGTCGCCAGCGGGCATTAACCCGCTATTATGCCGCCTCCGGTGCAGGAGGTGTTGCGGTTGGTGTTCATTCCACTCAATTCGAGATTCGAGACAAAGGCATCGATCTGTATGAACCGGTGCTGCGTCTTGCAGCAGAGGAAATTCGCAAGGCTGCGCCTGCTCGACCCTTTATCATGGTGGCCGGAGTCTGTGGTCCGACGGAACAGGCGGTGGAGGAGACGGAGGTTGCTCGCAGGCTTGGTTATGATGCGGTTCTTCTCAGTATGGGCGGCTTAAATGGCTGGAGCGAGGAGGACATTCTGGAGCGCACGGAGAGAATTGCGAGCATCATGCCGGTGATCGGATTCTATCTTCAGCCATCGGTTGGCGGCAATATCTTCTCGTTCGACTTCTGGCGAGCATTCGCTGAAATTCCGAATATCGTTGCTATCAAAATGGCTCCCTTCAACCGCTATCAGACGATTGACGTCGTTCGTGCCGTCTGTTATTCAAGCCGCAGCGAGGATATTGCGCTATATACGGGGAACGATGACAACATCGTTAACGATCTGCTGACAACGTATCGGTTCCGGGTGAACGGAACGATGGTCACCAAGCCGATTGTCGGCGGCCTGCTTGGTCACTGGGCGGTTTGGACGAATAAAGCGGTGAAGCTGCTGGAAGAGATCAAGGAAGCCCGCGGACAGGACCACCTTGCCAAGGAATGGCTGACCCGTAATGCCGAGGTCACGGATTCCAATGCAGCCTTCTTCGATCCTGCGCATCAGTTTGCAGGCTGCATTCCAGGTATTCATGAGGTGCTCCGCAGACAGGGGCTGCTGCGAGGCACATGGTGCCTGAATCCGCATGAAACGCTGTCTTCGGGCCAATCCGCGGAGATTGACAGAGTTTACCGGGACTATCCGCATTTGAACGATGATGAATTTATTCAAGAGCACTTGGAAAGATGGCTCGCGGACTGATACAATGAGGGCAGAATAGTCGAAAGTGGGGAATCGCGCATGCGGTTTAAAGATGTATTTTCTATTATTGGGCCCAGTATGGTAGGGCCGTCCAGCTCTCATACCGCAGGGGCCGTGCGGATCGGGAGAGCTGCGCGGCGCGTATTTGGAGCGTTCCCCGATCAGGCGGAAATTGTATTTTACGGTTCTTTTGCTGAAACCTACCGCGGTCACGGCACCGATCTGGCTGTCGTGGGCGGATTGCTCGATTTTGCCACGGACGATATGCGCATCCGGAATTCCATTGAACTTGCCGAAGCGGCAGGCATCGAACTCAAGTTCAGGACCGCACAGAATGTGGCCTTTCATCCGAATACCGTGGAGTTAAGACTGAAAGACGGGGAGCATACCGATATCATTGCAGGCGCTTCCATTGGCGGAGGCAGTGTGGAGATGCTGCGCGTGAATGGTTTTGACGTCAAGTTTACGATGAATTATCCGGTGCTGCTCGTCTTCCATGATGATACGCCGGGCATGGTCGCCCATATTACCAGACTCCTGGATGGCGGCGGCGTGAACATTGCCTATATGGATGTGGATCGTAAGGGAAGGGGCGGCGATGCCATGACGGTAGTCGAGTCGGATGAGGCGGTTCCTGTTGAGCTGATGAAGCATATTGAAGGACTGCCGAGTGTGCATCGCGTCGTAGTTGCGGATTTGACCGCAGAGGAGGTACAGTCATGAAATTCTCTACACTGGAGCAGATTATCGCATGCTGCCGGGAGGATCAGGTTACGATAGGCCAGCTCATGCTGAAGGAGCAGATCAAGGAGACCGGCAAGAGCGAGGAAGAGACATTCAAGCAGATGGCCGACTACTATGGCATCATGAAGGAAGCGGTCCACCGGGGAATTCATGAACCGGTCCCTTCCAAAAGCGGGCTGACCGGCGGGGATGCGGTTCGTGTTCATCAGTATATGAGCAGCGGCGTACCCGCGCTGGGCACCGATGCTTGTACGGCACTGGCTTATGCCTTGTCTGTATCGGAAGTGAATGCTTCAATGGGACGCATCGTGGCTACACCGACTGCGGGGTCATGCGGCATTATTCCCGGAGTGTTTGTCAGTACCCAGGAGCGGTTCGGCTGGGATGACGAGCACCTGGTTATGGGGCTGTTCAGTGCAGGAGCGATCGGATATGTGATTGCCAACAATTCCTTTATTTCCGGTGCTGAGGGCGGTTGTCAGGCGGAAGTCGGCTCGGCCATCGGCATGGCAGCAGGAGCCTTGACAGAACTGCGGGGCGGCACGCCTGAGCAGGCCGTTCATGCTGTAGGCCTCGCACTGAAGAATTCCCTCGGGCTTATCTGTGACCCGGTCGGCGGTTTGGTGGAGATCCCCTGCATCGTGCGCAACGGCTTCGGTGCCGTGACGGCACTGGCAGCTTCAGACATGGCGCTTGCCGGCGTACGCAGTGTCATTCCATCCGATGAAGTGATTGACGTGATGCTGGAAGTGGGCACGGCCATGCCGTCCAAGCATAGGGAAACGGCGAAGGGCGGACTTGCACAGACACCGACAGGGAAAAAAATCCTGAAGGACCTGTACGGCAAGGAAGGCAAGAAACTGAGGGAAAAGGGTGCCAAAGCAAAAAAAGATCTACCGGCTGAGTGAACTTACATCCTCTGTGACCCGCTGCAATAGAACTCCCTAAGTGTTCTGCCCCGTAAATGTACGATGAAGAAGAGAAGAAATTTAACATGCTCCGTGAGGGATTTCGTTATGAAATCCCTCTATTTTTTTATCTATTTCTACCGCTTTAGCATTTTCCACATGTTAATAAAGCTTGATGCTGTGCGGGTTTTCAGCGCTCGGACCTCAAAAAGCGGAAAAAAACAGCATCTCGCAGAAATACACTGCTTTACGAATGATGGAAGCGTTTTTATGATGTGGATGGGTGGAAAAAGACGTGCCGGAGAATCGGCAGCAGCTGCCTGAACCATTTTAGAATATTCCCTGTTTGGGATAGGGAGTTCACAACTTGAGGAGGAGTGATAGGGAGTATCTTGCATTGAACATGTTGTCAGCAGAATACAGCAGGCGAGAAAAGACGAGAAGAATGACGGGGGTAGAATAGCGATTGCACACAGGTTCAGTCAGTGAATTCAATGACAAAGAATAGATTTAGAGGAGGTAAGCACATGACAAAAAAATGGCTATGTATGGTACTTGTGTTCACATTCATCGTTTCGATGCTGGCAGCATGCAGCGGGGGAGACAAAGGGGCCGCTCCGAAAGCGGGCGAAGAAACGGCACCGTCTCCTTCGGTACCGGCAAATCCTGACCAATATGGGGATACCGGCGGGCTTGCGCTTCCGCTCGTGGATAAACCAACCACGATTACGTGGATGGTTGCGAGCGAGAAGACCAATTTGAATGATTCCCTCATTGCCAAAGAAATAGAGAAACGGACGGGAATCAAGGTGAACTTTCAAGCATATTCACCGGCAACCTTCGCTGATAAATTGAGAGTGACGGTGGCCTCCGGCAAGCTCCCGGACGTATTCCACGGGCTTACGCCATCGGAACTCAAGAAGATCGGTCAGCAAAATGCGGTCGTGGCTATCAATGAATACATCGATATGCTGCCAAACTTCAAGAAATTGTATGTCGAGGAGAATCCGTGGGTCATATCGTCCTTCGGCGATCAAGAGGGCAATATTTACACCTGGCCGATTGCCAACATCAACCGCGACGTCAATCACGGTTTTCTGTACCGCAAGGATGTATTTGATGAAATTGGGATAAAAGAATGGAGCACGACGGAAGAATTCTATGAAGCTTTGAAAAAGCTGAAAGAAGCCCATCCGGACTCCTATCCCTACGCTTCGAAAACCAAAGAGTTCATCTTCCGTGATTGGTCTTACGGATGGGGGCTTGGAGGCAAAGATTATCCTACTTATTATGACGAGGCATCCAAGCAGTGGAAGTATGCCTCCATCCAGCCGGAACATAAAGAGATGATTGATTTCATGAAGAAGCTGTACAACGAAGGGTTGATGGACCCTGAATTTCTGACGGATACGGATGAGTCCTGGACAGCCAAGATGACATCCGGCAACAAGTCCTTCGTAACCTTTGACTGGATCGGCCGACTCGACCTGTTCTACAACCAGATTAAGGATCAGAACCCGAATTATAATCTCCGTTACGGCACGCCGGTTGGACCGACAGGCAACGGGGCTACGCTGCCCAAGATCGACAACAGTTTCAGTATTGCTGTAGCCAACAACGATAACAAGGAAGCAGCGCTCAAGCTTCTTGATTATTTAACAAGCCCGTCGGGTGCGACCCTTGTCACGATGGGGGTTGAAGGAGAGACATTCAAGATCGAAGGCGATAAGGCGGTTTATCCGGAGCTTACCGATGTACCGCTCGTGGACATTAAAGTGCTGGAGGACCGTTATGGATTGTGGCTGCAGGGGATGTATGTAAACTCCGACAAACGCAGTGTGTATTACAACTTTACGGAGAAGGAGCAGGAAGCGCAGGATAAGCGCCTGAATGCAGGCAACTTTGAGCCGTACGATCCCATCCTGAACTTTACGGATGAGGAAACATCGAAGATTGCCGAGCTTCATACCGCGCTCAACAAATCGGCGAATGAGTTCAATTCCAAATACATTCTGAACAAGAATTATGGAGATGCCGAGTGGCAGCAATGGCAGGCAGCGGCCGAGAAGCAAGGGGCTTCCCAATTGGTCGAAATTTTCAACAACGCACAGAAGCGATTTGATGAGGCAAATGCATCCAAGTTATGAAGACAGAATAAAGCTGCTCGTAGGCAGCATCCGTTCTTATACCGATGCTGCCCCTTCAGCTTTAAGGAGGTTACCCCATGGCCAGTGCAGGCACCAAAACGAGTAATGCCCGGCCGCGTGCCGGATTTGCCAAGCGAACGACTGCAGCTTTTCAGCGTATCAAACGCGACAGACAGCTTCTGATATTGCTGATTCCCTGCCTGCTCTTTTACCTCATTTTCCGATATGGACCGCTATACGGCATGATCATTGCCTTCAAGGACTACAGCGTGTTCACCGGCATATTGGAGAGTGATTGGGTGGGACTGAAGCATTTCGAGAAATTTTTCGGCAGCGCTGATTTTTGGATGCTGTTCAAGAACACCCTGCTGCTTGGCGTATACAATCTGATCTTCGGATTTCCGTTCCCGATCATTTTGGCAATTCTCCTGAACGAGGTGAGGATCAAATGGTTTAAGAAGTCGGTTCAGACGCTAAGCTACCTTCCCTCTTTCCTGTCCGTGGTCATTATCAGCAGCATGATTATCGATTTTCTCTCGCCCAATCAAGGCATCCTGAATCAGCTTCTGGCCTCCCTCGGGTTTGAGAAGAAATATTTCCTTATCGATCCGAATTGGTTCCGGACCATCTATGTGTCCTCGGATATTTGGGCTAACGTCGGGTACGAAGCGATTATCTATATGGCTGCCATCGCCGGGATCAGTCCTTCCTTGTACGAAGCAGCCAAAGTCGATGGTGCGAAGAGGCGCCATATGATATTCAAGATTACGATACCGGCCATAATGCCTACCATCATTATCATGTTCATTCTGAAGACCGGATCGATGCTCCGCATCGGCTATGAGAAGGTGCTGCTGCTCTACAACCCGATGACCTATGAGGTGGCGGACGTATTCTCCACCTATGTGTATCGCAAAGGACTTCTGGAAGCGAATTACAGTTATGCGACTGCCGTTGGGCTGTTCGAGGCGCTGGTGGCTATGATCCTGCTCCTGTCGTCCAACTATTTAAGCAAGAGATTGGGAGGGAGCGGACTATGGTAAGCAAGCGGTTCAGACTCAGAAACATCTCCCTGTTTCATGTGATCAATACACTGATTCTGCTCAGTTTGGCCGTCGTGACGGTGTATCCGGTCATTTACATTACGGCGGTTTCACTCAGTTCAACCTCGGAGGTTGTGCAAGGCCATGTTACGTTGTTTCCCAGAGGGTTCAATCTGGAGGCGTACGCCCAGGTTCTTACGGATAATCGGGTTCCGCGGGCTTATCTGAACACGTTGATGTACACAGCGCTCGGAACGGCAATCAATCTGTTGCTGACAGCCATAGCAGCCTATCCGCTGGCGCGCAGGGATATGTTCGGACGCAATTTCTTTTTGATGGCCATCATTCTGACCATGTTTCTGAATCCGGGAATTATCCCTAATTATCTCATTGTGTCGGAACTAGGGCTGATTGACAGCGTATGGGCACTTGTACTTCCGAATGCGATTTGGACCTTTGAGCTTCTGATCTTAAAAAGCTTTTATGAAAATATGTCTGAATCACTGCGTGAAGCGGCCGTTGTGGATGGAGCGTCTGAATACCGTATCCTGTTCCAGATCGTGATTCCCCTCTCGAAGCCTGCACTGGCATCCATCGGGCTGTTTTATTTCATGGGGCATTGGAACAGCTTCTTTATCCCCATGATTTATCTGAATGATGCCAACATGTATCCGCTGCAGGTGGTGCTCCGGGACATGCTGATATTCAGTGAAGGCGGCAATAATGCAAGCCTGGTCGATTCCTCGGCATTGGCGCCGCAGGCCATGAAGAACGCTACGATTGTGTTGTCCATGATTCCGGTGCTGCTCATCTATCCGTTTGCCCAGAAGTATTTTGCGAAAGGGGTTATGCTGGGTTCGGAGAAGGGATGACAGGAAGGGACAAGGACCGCGCTTGTTGAATATGAAGGAATGACATCCAAGAGAGGTGATTCCGAATGAATCGATTGATCGCGAGCAGGGGGCTGCTTCAGATTTTTTTCGCTTTGCAGCTCGTCATCGGCATCATGTTCATATTCAATTACATTGTGTACAAAAATTCCATCAACGGAATTTATGACAAGGTGAGCGAGAACAACCGGATGGTGATCAAAAATATAATTCAGTCGTTCGACACCCACTTCTCCTCTGTAAACAATCTGATTTTTAACATTCACTCGCTTCCTTCGGACCGGGTGAAGCTGGATAACGGCTCGATGGACATGGAGAAGGTTATCTCGCTTCGGGACAGCATCGCAAGTTTTGCTTCGAACATGGATATCGTGGAGGATGTGATCGTTTCGTTTGACGATCATGATCTGGCGATTACGAGCCGCGGGACCAGCAATTTGGATGCCTTGTTCGACAGAAGGTACAAGTCCCAGAAGTTCAACTCCATGTTCTGGAAGACCTTCACCCGGTCGGAGCATGAGCTTACGGTCTTTCCCGCTGAGGTTTACGCGGATATGGCCAGCGGATTCGGAAGAAATCTGATGATCGCTGTCGACAGCAACAAGGTCAGGATGTCGAATAAGAACCTCATGGTTCTGATTAATGTGAACAAGCTGCTCAAGGGGATCGATCTGCATTCGATGATGCCAGGCGCCTCGCTTATCGTGATGGATGCGGACAAGAACGTCATTCTGAGCACGGAGGAGAATCTGGATCTGGTGGATATCCTGAACGATGTCTACTTCAATCCTTCCCAGGAGGCTTCCCTGACTCACGGCAACTATGAATACAACTTCTACAAATCGGACTATAACGGCTTCATCTATATAAACAAGCTGCCTTATAAGTTTCAGAATATCGATTCCGTCACAAACGCCAACCGGTGGATCATGTACGGCGCGATTGTGCTGGCCGCAATTCTCTCCTTGCTGCTGAGTATTTACCTGTACCGGCCGGTGAAGAACATTGTGCACCTGCTCGGGGGCAGTTCGCTTAAAGGAAATGATTTTGTGAAAATTCAAAGCGGTATCATCAAGGTGCAGCGGGAGAATGAATCCCTGAAGAAGCAGATGGACCTGGTGGATGAAGATATTCGCCGCAGCGTATTCCTGCAGACGCTGGATGGTCATCACCATTCACGTGAGCAGGAAATGCAGATGCAGAAGCACTACACGCACTTTTTTCAGTGCCGTCATTTTATGATGGCGGCTGTGTATTTGCAGGCGTCGGGTAAGGAGGCAGTCAAGGCGGAATTTGTCTTGGAGGAGCTGACGGCTCAGATTCGCAGCAGCCTGCAGGAGCGTTATGGGCATGCGGTGGTTTATCATGTGGAACAGCTGAAATTCCTCGCGTTAATTGGCTTGGACCAGCCCTCGGAGCGCAGGCAGCTGGTACGGGGGTTCGAAGAATACATCGATATGTTCAACCGGGAGTTTGCCGATTCGTTTAAGGCATGGGGATGTGTCAGCAGGACCTATGAATCCAAGATCAGCAATTGCCGTGAAGCCTATCGGAACATTCAGGACGGTCAGTTGTACCGCAACGTGAATGCGGACACGGATATGGTGGATACCGAGCAGATCCGCTACGTGCCGGATCTTTATTATCCCCTCCAGCAGATTGAGAAATTGAGCAATTGCATGCTCAGCGGCAAGGTGGATGAAGGATTGCAGATTGTGAACGACATATTTCAGCACAATGTGAATCTTCAGATCCATCATCATCAGATGGTTCACGTCACGAAGAGTATGTTCTTTCTTGTCATGAAGCAGGCGGATTCGCCGTCTGCCGACCGCCATGAGCTGTTCCGGCTGGAGAGTGATTTCATCAGGAAGGTCGATCAGGCATTTACCTGTGAAGAACTTCAGAAGGCGCTGATCGAGGTGATGCGCGTGGTGGCAAATACGCGGAACCATGACCCGCGAAGCAAGCTGAATCCCGCATTCATCTCTCAATATATCGAACTTCATTATATGGAGAATTTGTATTTGGATCATATGGCTGAAGTGCTGGATACCAGTTCGAAATACTTTTCGAATTATTTCAAGAAAACATTTGGCGTGAACTACGTGGAGTATTTGAACAAGGTCCGATTATCGCATGCGCGGGAGTATCTTCGGAACACGGACTTAAGCATTGCCGAAATCGGAGAGAAGACGGGGTATTCGAACTCATCCACGTTTACAACAACCTTTAAGAAATATAGCGGCGTCTCGCCGAGCGAATATCGAAAAGCATCAGGAAAATAAAGCGAAGTGGGAGGGTTTGTATGAAAGCTGTGGCTACCATTCTTGGAGAAGTTATCGTGGATCAAATCGACAAGCCGGCCGGATTGCCGGCAGGTCATGTGCTTGTTCGTACCGAATATTCGGCGGTCAGCCCGGGTACGGAAATGATTTTTATTCGAAGATCATCGGATCAAAAAGTCATCATGGGTTACAGCGCTGTCGGGATTATCGAGGCATTGGGCGCTGGCGTGGAGAGGCTTGCCATCGGGCAAAGGGTGGCCTGTTATGGGGCGCCTTACGTGCGTCATGCCCAGTGGCTTGCAGTGCCTTCCAACCTGACGGCTGCTGTCCCGGATGGGGTGGATCCGAAGGAGGCAGCCTTTGCCGGGCTTGGGGCGATTGCCATCCATGCCCTGCGAGTAGCGGATCTGCATTTCGGCGAATCGGCAGTGATTGTTGGTCTTGGCATACTCGGGCAGATTATTGCCCAGATTGCCCACGCGTCAGCCTGCCCTGTTGCGGGGCTAGATCTGAACCCGGAACGGGTGAAGGAGATGAAGCGGTATATTCCCTATGCGTATGACAGTCAGGAGCTGCTTGAGGAGCGGATTCAGCTTATGACCGGCGGACATGGAGTTGACAGCGTGATTCTGTGTGCGAGCGGACCTGGGGAGGAGCTCATGAACGCCTCGATGGGATGGATACGGGATAAGGGCAAAATCGTCATGGTCGGCGATTTATCCATGAGCTATTCCAGGGAAGCGATGTTTGGCAAGGAGGCACAGGTGCTCATATCGCGCGCAGGAGGTCCTGGCCGGTATGAAACGGATTATGAACTCCGCAATACGGATTATCCGATTGGTTTCGTGCGCTGGACGGAAGGGCGCAACATCGCCGAATATATTCGTCTCCTTGCCGAAGGGAGAATAACGGTTAAACCGCTGATCTCGCATGTAATCCCCGTGGATGAAGCGGGCAAGGCTTATGAGCGGTATGGTCCGGGATCTGCAACACTGGGAACGATTTTTAAATATGATGATGATCCAGTGGGTGCAGAAGCATAATGCGGAACCGCCGATATCGGGGTGGAATGGATATAGCTGTCATTGCAAGCCATGCCTTGCAACAATCTGCAAAGAATAGAGAGTGGTAGCGGATAGCTGTCTCTTCAAGCCGTGTTTTCACTGCGGGAGGACAGCTTTTTTGCTTGCCCGGAATAAGGGGAATACACAAACTATCAATTTACAATAATATACAGTTATATTATAATAATAGTAGATATGGATATGAACTCTTTTTATATGAAAGAAGGTACATATCCGTTTTTATTGGTAGCGCATACATATAATCAGTCTCCTCGTTTCCAGCGATAATTGGGAAGGGTGGTGGTCGAATCCGAAACCGGTTTACCAGGTTGCCATGGTAATAGATTTCCTATTCGAAAATCAAAGGAGCGAAATTTGATGAAGCTATTCCGAAAATCAATTATACGTAAATCTGTGGTATTGCTCTGTGCCGTGGTTATGGTTCTGCCAGCCGGATTGTCTATGGCGGCCAACAAGCCGTTTCCTCAGCATACAACCTATACGAGCGGCTCCATTAAGCCTAATCATGTAACACAGACTGTGATGGACAATGCGGTTCAGAGCAAGTGGAACAGCTGGAAGGGCTCGTTCTTGAAACCGGCTGCTTCAGGACAATATTATGTGAAATACAATTCCGCAGGGGAGACGGTGTCCGAGGCTCATGGCTACGGCATGTTATTCACCGTTCTCATGGCAGGGTATGACAATAATGCACAGACGTATTTTGATGGACTTTATCGTTATTATAAAGCGCACCCTAGTGATAACAATCCGTATTTAATGGCATGGAAACAGAACAGCAGCTTCCAGAATATCGAGGGAGCCAATTCGGCAACGGACGGCGACATGGACATTGCTTATGCCCTTCTGCTTGCGGACAAGCAGTGGGGAAGCAGCGGCTCGATCAATTACCTGCAAGCGGCCAAAAATATCATTAACGCGATTATGAGCAACGACGTGAACCAGTCGCAATGGACGCTGCGGCTTGGCGATTGGGCTACGAGCGGTAACTACAACACCGCCACCCGCCCATCGGATTTCATGCTGAATCATATGAAGGCATTCCGGTCGGCCACAGGCGATGCTCGCTGGGATAACGTCATTAACAAGACCTATACCATCATCAATTCGATCTACAACGGTTATAGCTCGAATACCGGCTTGCTGCCGGATTTCGTTGTCATGTCAGGCAGTAATTATCAGCCTGCTGCAGCGGGATTCCTGGAGGGAGCAAACGATGGGAAATATTATTACAATTCATCTCGAACCCCTTGGCGGATAACAACCGATTACCTGATGACAGGCGATTCACGTGCACTGAATCAATTGAACAAAATGAACACCTTCATTAAATCAGCTACGAGCAGCAATCCGGCTAATGTTAAGGCAGGATATAATCTGAACGGCACCGCGCTGGTGACCTATAACAGCGGAGCCTTCTATGCACCGTTCGGCGTGAGCGCCATGACTTCATCCAGTCATCAGAGCTGGTTGAACTCTGTGTGGAGTTACACAACGAACGCATCTGCAGAGGGATATTATGAGGAGAGCATCAAGCTGTTCTCCATGATTGTGATGTCGGGTAACTGGTGGAGCTACTGAGTGATTCCCTGATTTAATTTCATTAAAATATAAAATAAAACCCTGATCCGTAATAGATCAGGGTTTTTTAGGTCTTTCCTCCCATTATTATATTTGTTAATAAAAATAATGAGATTTAGGATTGATATTCCATAACAGGCAATGTTAATATCTTATCAAATATAAAACGTTTTATATTATTATGAATCAAATGAACAAAGATTCAAAAATCACAGCTTCTTGGTTTTTATTTGTGAAAGGGTTTACAAAAAACGAAGTGAAGGGAGAATCGCATGCACCAGAACATGCTGCGTAAGACGGCTGCTGCAAGCTTGGTTGCAGCCTTATTGATTGGGGGGTTAACCTCTATGGGTCAGGGGGCGGTGGTGAGTAGTCCGGATGTGTACGCTGAGGCGGGAGCAAGCAAGAAGGCAGATAAGACGCCTGTATTTCGGGAAGCGTCCGTTCATGATCCGTCCGTCATCAAGACCGGGGATACATATTATGTGTTCGGTTCCCATCTGGCTGCGGCCAAATCGAAGGATCTGCTGAATTGGGATATGGTTGCATCGGGAGTCACGAACGGCAACCCGTTGATCCCGAATGTAACGGAGGAACTGAAGGAGACACTCGCCTGGGCGCAGAGCGATACCTTGTGGGCAGCGGATGTGATTCAACTGGCTGACGGCAAATTCTATATGTATTACAACGCCTGCAAAGGAGATTCCCCGCGATCCGCTATGGGGGTCGCGGTTGCAGACCAGATCGAGGGACCTTATAAGGACACGGGCATTATTCTGAAATCCGGCATGTGGGATGAGATCAGTGAGGATGGAACCGTCTATGATGCCACCAAGCACCCGAACGTGGTAGATCCGGATGTATTCTTCGATAAGAACGGCAAGCTGTGGATGGTATACGGCTCATACTCCGGCGGCATTTTCATTATGGAGATGGATGCCAAGACAGGCAAGCCGCTGCCTGGACAGGGATATGGCAAGAAGCTGCTCGGCGGCAATCACAGCCGGATTGAAGGGCCGTACATGCTCTACAACCCGGAGACGGACTATTATTATCTGTATCTTTCGTACGGCGGCTTGGATGCGGCTGGAGGTTACAATATGCGGGTCGTTCGTTCAAAAAGTCCGGATGGTCCCTTCTACGATGCAGAAGGCAACGATATGAGAGAGGTGAAGGCGGATCCTGCGCTTCCGCTTTTTGATGACCGGTCGATTGAACCGTACGGCGTGAAGCTGATGGGAAACTATTTGTTTCAACGCTTGATTGGTGATCCGGGAACGGGAATCGGAACGGGAGCCGTATCCCCAGGACATAACTCCGTTTATTATGATGAGCGGAGCGGAAGAACATTTCTTATTTTTCACAGCCGATTCCCGCTGCGGGGAGAAGAGCATGAGATTCGGGTGCATGAACTGTACATGAATGAGGAGGGTTGGCCTGTAGCGGCACCATACCGATACGCGGGCGAGGAAGCGAAGCATAACCATAAGATTACGCCGAATGATGCGGCTGGAGAATACAAGCTGATTCATCACGGCAAAGATATCTCAGCTGCGATGAAAGAATCCGTATCCATTGAGCTTCATAAGAACGGCAAAGTCACGGGTGGAGCAGCGGGTACATGGAAGATCAGCGGAAAACGGGATGTGCAGCTTACGCTGGATGGAGTGGGTTATACAGGGGTGCTCGCCGAGCAGTGGGACCCTGATGCGAAGCGGCAGGTGATGACCTTTACGGCTCTTTCAGCGGATGGAGCGGCCGTGTGGGGCGCGCGTCAGCTTGACCGGAGTGATAAGGAGACGGTGAATGCAGTGAAGAAGGATCTGTCCATAGGGGACGTGAGCGGTATTTTTTACGATCTGACCCTGCCTTCCCAGGCTTCGGGTGGAACGGTCATTGGCTGGAGTTCCTCTCATCCGGAAGTTATAACCGCAAGCGGTAAGGTGAAGCGCCCTGCTGCGGGGACAGGGGATGCCAAGGTTACATTGACCGCTCAAATTACAAAGGGCAAATCAAAGGCTTCCAGAGCCTTTGAAGTGAACGTCTTGCAGCAGCCGGCAGGTCCGCTGCTGCTGAACTACCCATTCAGTGAGAATAAGGGCAATGCGGTGTTAGACAGCTCAGCTAATGGATTTCATGGCAAGGTGGTTGGAGGCGTCCAGTGGAACGAGCAGAGCCGGCAAGGCGGCGGGATGGAGTTCAACGGCACGGATGGCTATATTGAGCTGCCAAATCAGGTGACCGATACCGAGGACTTTACTTTTGCGGCCTGGGTATATTGGAAGGGAGGAGCTCCGTGGCAGAGAGTGCTGGATGCAGGGAACGGACTGGCCCGGCATATGTTCTTGACGCCATCCCAGCACTCCGGTGTGCTGCAATTCACGCTGCATGGAAGCGGTGGAGATCAGAGCCTCTTGTCTGCCGTACCATTGCCGACCAATGAATGGACTCATGTTGCAGTCACTTTGCAAGGAGATACAGGCAAGCTGTACGTGAATGGTCAAGTCGTTGCGTCAGGAGACCATATGAAGCTGAATCCGAACGAGCTGCTGGCAACGGAAGTTTATTTGGGCAGAAGCCGGTTTGCGGCCGATCCTTATTTTAACGGCAGTCTGGATGAGGTACGGATCTATAACAAGGCCCTGACCGTAGAGGAGATCAAAAAGCTGGCGGAATAGGGGGCGATGATCCTTATCCAAGGGGTATCTCCTTTTTTACAAGTTGATGGCGTGCAGACAATGTCTGCACGCTTTTTTTGACTTGAATTTACGGGTGATGAAGTGCTGCCAGGCATTAGGAAACAGACTTCCATGGTTGCCAAACAGCGGATGGGGTAGCCGGTATGAGTAGTTAAATAATGGTTGACAGATAGGGGATAATCATATATCTTTAAATCAAGATAAATAACTATATAAAAGTTAGTGGATTGAAAGTGGTAAGTTTTGGCGAATGCCTCATAGTTAACCTTGTAAATGGTTTAATTAACGCAACTAAAGAGCAAGGGCAAGTGTGATGTACATAACTTCAATATAAACGATAAAGGTAGAAAATAATAAGAATGGGAACTGGCGATCAGATGAAACCCATGCATATGAAGACCGAACTTGCACCGGGCTGCAGCGAATAGTTATGAATTCGAACTGTATTTGATGGATGCTGTATTTTTTATAATTAATAGGATGAATTAGGAGTTGTATAGATATGAGTGATCTGACATCGTTGATTAAGAGCCGGAGGTCGGCTAATCTGTTTATTGAAGGAATCGAAATTCCGGACAAGGATTTGAATGAAATATTTAATGAGGTTAAATACGCTCCTTCGGCGTTTAATTTACAGCACACGCATTATGTTGTGGTGAAGGATCCCGATATCAAGCACCAAATTTACGAAGCGGCCCACAAACAGTACAAGATCCACACCGCCTCTGCCGTCATCGTTGTGTTTGGAAACAAGCTCGCCTATGAGGACATCGGAAGAATGAATGAGGGTTTCTTGAACCTCGGAGTGATCGATAAACTGGAGTTTGATATGACGGTTGAATCGGTGACGGATTTCTATGAAGCGGGCGGAGACTCTTTTATGAGGGAAGAGGCCATTCGTAATGCAAGCCTGTCCTCGATGCTGCTGATGATGGTAGCCAAGGACAAGGGCTGGGATACCTGCCCGATGATCGGATTTGATCCTGAAGTTTTGCGGAAGACATTAAATGTTCCGAATTCCTACGTACCTGCGATGTTGATTGCCATCGGCAAGGAGGATACCAGAAAGCCCCGCCCCCGCGGCTATCGCAAGCCGGTATTGGAATTTGTAAGCTATAATCAGTTTTAAGTTATCCAGGGTACGCGTAAGAGCTCTCACTCAAGGTCTCAAGATCTGAGGCGGGAGCTTTTTTGCTTATAACAATAAACATTCCCTTGCGGAATGACGATGATGAATATAAAGAGATAGATGGCAGTACAAATCCTAAATACAGTGGGGTCATTATCTATATATAGGGGGTGAATGAATTGAATATCGGCAAGCTGTATAAGCAGTATGGACTGACTCTTGCTTTGGCTGTACTGACGATCCTGTTAACAGTTGCTTGCAGCAAGGAGGAGCCATCATCTGTGCAGCCAACGTCCGCTGCCTCCATACCGAATGCCGGGAAATCCGTCAGAGAAGAATCGGAGACGTCAGCATCGGCTAAGGAATCGGTGCGTACGGCATTCCGGCAAGAAGAACAAGTCGATCGCCAGGCGGAGCAAGGGTCCGAGCCAAAAGGGGATACCAACAGGAATCCGATTGAGGCGGTTCTCCGAATGTACGAGGCGCTTCAGGCTGACGATTCCGAATCGTATTTCCAGCATGCCGACATTCCGAGTGTCCGGATTTCCCCGGCCAAGCTGAAGGTATTAATCGAAGAGGCCGGCAAACGGGAAGTGCGGCCGGAACGCTTCATGGTTTTCGATAAAGAGATGCTGGATCAGGCAAGCCGCCAGCTGCTTGCGATTACGTACGGCAGTCAGGCCGAGATTGTGCTGGAGGAGCTCAGTCAGGGGGACCACAACCTGTGGTTCGTGACGGCGTTCACGGATGGGCTTAAAGTGGTAGAGCAATCCACGATTTACCCGGGAGCTTACGAGCTTGGCAGAGAGGCGGCGATGGAGGAGCTCATTGCTGTGGAGATTCGTCATACCGCGGAAGACAGGGCATTTCTGGCAGCGAAAGCGAAGATGCCTGTCTTGACCCCGGTGCAGACGGTTTCTTTGCTGTATCAGGCGGCTCAAGCCGAGGATCAGGAGACCTTTTACGCCATATCGGGGGGTGCCGAAGGTTATTTCTCCGGTCATTATGTCCAGGACATGGTGGAGTTTACGGAATGGATGAAGTCTTTTGAGAGCGTACAGCATGTCCGGATCGAACCTGTTTCGAAGGAGAACATTGCCGAAAATTATAGAGTGGAATTCGATAAGCGTTTTGGTTCAGCCTGGCAATTCATTGTGGCTTGGGGTTCGGAGGGTGAAGCAAGTTATCAGGGAACATACTGGATCATGGCTCCCGGCGGGGACGAAAGCCGGTATGTGGTGAGGCAGGCGCTTACAGCCAATTTGGAATCATTTTTCAGATGATGGACTAACTACCTACATAATCGAGTACAGCACAGGAACCCCTGCTCATGAAGAGCAGGGGTTCCATGTCTTAATGTAAGGCACCATCACGGCTGAAGATTTTGGAGTTTATCCATGGTTTCGTTTATTTTATTGATGGTCTGAGCGATGTTGGAGTTCTGGAAATCGGTGACCCCGTTCTGGATTTGATCCATGTAGCCGTTAATGTCCGTCAGCAAAGTGTCGTTTAATGCGACAAGCTGTTCATGGATCGTCTTCGCAAAGGCAGGAGCTTCAATCCCGTTAAACTCCGAGATTCGGGTTTTCATCGCTTCAAGTTCCTTGGTTAGCGTTTCCTGAGCGTCTGCATTTGTTGCAGCCTGTTGTGCGAGCTCCGGAATGGACTCGGCGAACTGGGCAGCCTCATTCATAAAAGTGGTTGCTTCTTGAGTGTAATCCAGCGAATTGTTCACATTGTCCACCAATGAACAGCCGGAGAGGACACCCAGAACAAGTGAAATTAACAATAATCTTTTGATCATCTCTCATCCTCCTGTATAAACAGCAAGTTCTTATAGGTTGTATACGGATGACTCAGACAATGGTTGTATTTTTTTATAAGGATGAGGCTGGGGGTTCCCTAGTAAAAAAGGCGGACAGCTGGATTTCCGAGGAATGGGTTAGCGAGAGAAGGGGGTTAGATTTTGCCCAGCAGATCGCGGATCCATTCCATGAAAACTTGAAGAAGACCGTCGGGCCTTGGATTACCGGATGATTGGACGAGCTTCTCCGGCAGAATGCCTTCACCCAAAGCCGTAACGTCAACGGATGAGAAAAGACCGGTATTTCCGCATAGACGGGGTGTGAGTCTCTTCTCGCTCTTGTCCACGAATACGATATATTCTTTGCCCGGCTCGAAGGATTCCCAGCCATTGGAATACAGCTTGACGGTGGAGGAGGTATGCTCTCCTTTCCACCATTCGGATACCTGAAACTCATAATGGGTTTTGGACATGTCGGCTTCGGGGTTAGATGAGGTCAAGGTGCCCCTAAATACCGCGTCTGATATTTTCAACTCCTCGGTAACCTCTCTAGGCTCGGCACAAGATAGCGCAGAAACGTCGGTGTTATCGATGCCAAGCCATAATCCGACAACGAGGGACAGACTGACCGCAATGAGGATGCCCTTTTTCATTTTGGAGTGCTCCTTTTTTTTGGGAGATGGATACATATGTAGACGTGTCCGATAGGGGCATTGTTGCAGCCTTATGAAAATGATAAGGGAGTGTAACTGTTTCACGCATAAGCCAAATACTCCGCAAGCCGGCCGGCCTGCGGAGCTGGATGGAGTTCATTCCCGAAAATCGGTTGGTGGTCAATAACGATAGTATGACCCAAGAACTGAAATCAGGGTTAAATTTGCCTGGCTTCCAGCTGTTTGGCGATGATGGACAGAAGATAATTCAGCGTGAAGTACAATAGCGATGCAAAGACAAGGGCCGGTATAACGTAGGAATAGCTGGAGCCGCTTAGAATCTGCACGTTACGCATCAGCTCAGGCAGCGAGATGATGACAGCGAGCGAAGTATCCTTAATGAGCGAAATGAACTGGCTGACCATGGGCGGGGACATTCGGCGCAGTGCCAGCGGGAGAATCACATGCCTCAATGTCTGCATATAAGAGAGACCCGAGGCCCGTGCCGCCTCGATCTGGCCTTTATCTACCGATACAAGACCGCTGCGGACAATCTCCGCTATCATGGCCCCTTCGAAAATGCTCAGCCCGACCACAGCCGCCCAAAAGGTTGGAATGCGAATCCCTGTCTGCGGCAGCACCATGCCGATGAAGAAAATGATCAGCAGCAGCGGCAGGTTGCGGATTATATCCACGAAAAAGGCCGTTGTCCGTGATAGGAAGGGGGTTCGCGTATACCTTACAGTCCCGAGTACGGTTCCAATAATGAAGCTGAATATAATCGATAAGCCGGCAACCTGCACCGTGATCCAAAAGCCTTGAAGGAGATATCGCAGATTCGGCCAGGAGTACGCACCGATAAAATCCATCTCATGCCACCTCCTGTTTAATAGGCGAACTTCGTGTTAACGTCAATTGCTTCTCGCAAATCGGCGCTCCATGTAGTGGACGGCCAGACTGAGCGGAACGGTCAGGAGAAGATAGAACAGGGCTACAAACGTGTAGACAGGTATGCCCTTAAAGGTGCTTAGATTAATAAGATCGGCATAATACATCAGATCGAGTCCTGCGATAACGCCCAAAACAGAGGAGTTCTTAACTAAATTAATCAATTGATTGCCGATAGCCGGGAGTACGATTTTGACCGCCTGGGGAAGAATGATGTAGCGCATGTTCTGGACATAACTCAGCCCGGAGGACCGTGCGGCCTCGGTCTGTCCTGACGGTACCGCCTGAATGCCTGCCCGAATGGCTTCGGCGATGAAGGCCGCTGTATACACCATCAATCCGAGCGTCCCTGAGGTGAACGGATCAACCGGCACACCCAGAGCAGGGAGACCCAGGAAAAAGAAAAATACAACCACCAGGAGCGGAATGTTGCGGATAAACTCCACATAGATGGCACCGATGGCCTTTAGTATGCGGAATGGGGCAATGCGCAGAATGGCAATGAGTGTGCCCAGCACCAAGCTGCCAATCAGCCCGAACAGGCTGGCCAGAATAGTCTGGCCCAGGCCTGCCATGAATTGATCCCAATGCTCAACCAGAATGTTAAAATCCCACAAGGTCAAAATGCCTCACCTCCAATTGGGGATTAAAATTGATGGGCCGGTCGGAAGAGAAGGTCCCCTTCCTAAGGGAGATCCCTTATCATTAGAAGCAAGTCTTCTGGAACCGACCCGGCCATTACATGTGACAGTTATTCCGGTTTAACGCCCATCCACTGTTCGTACAGCTTGTCGTAATCGCCGCTATCCTTCATTTCCTTCAACAGCTCGTTAACGGTTTTCACAAACTCGGGATTCCCTTTCTTGATTGCCATGCCGTATGGCTCATCCGTAAAGTTGCCGCCGACTAGTTCAAAGCTGGGGTCCTGCTGCTGCATGCCGAGCAAAATTGAATTGTCGGTGGTCAGGGCATCACCCTGCCCTGCTTTGAGAGCGGTAAAGGCATCCTGGTAATTCTCGAATTCCAGGATTACGGCGTCAGGGGCTTTCTCACGGATGTTCTGCGCGGAGGTGGAGCCCTTCACGGTGAGTACCTTCGTATCCTTGTTCAGGCTTTCGAGTCCTGTAATGGGGCTGCCCTTTTTCACCAGCAAGGATTGGCCAGCTTCAAAATACACATCGCTGAAATCCACCTGTTCCTTGCGTTCCTCCGTAATGGTCATGGTGGCGATAATGATATCGATGTCCCCGTTCTTGAGCATATCGATCCGCGTTTTGGAGGTAACCTCCTTCAGCTCGACTTTGGTTTCATCACCAAGAATCTTCTTGGCAAGCGCTTTGGCGATGTCGATATCAAAACCCTCCACATTGCCGGTGGCCGGGTCCTGAAGTCCAAACAGCTTCGTATCATATTTCACGCCCGCCACCAGTTTGCCCCGTTTCTTGATGGCATCCAGGGTGTCTGTATTGCCGGAGCCTCCGCATCCTGATGCGATCAGCATCATAATTAGCGACAGAATCGCCGCGCTCCATCGGAACTTCCTTGTAAACCTGTTCTTCATACTTCAGATCCCCCTCAAAGATATAATTTCTCACAGCCGGTTCTACTGAAAGCGGTTATGCTAGCCGTAACATGGTCGGCGGTTAGTGGTGCAGCAGACGACTCAGGAATGCCCGCGCTCTTTCTTCCCGCGGTTGATTGAAGAATTCGGAGGAAGCGGCATCCTCAATGATGCGCCCTTCATCCATAAAGACGACCCGGTCTGCGGCTTCACGGGCGAAGCCCATCTCATGCGTAACCACGGCCATGGTCATGCCTTGGTGAGCGAGCGAACGCATGACATCCAGCACTTCGCCTATCATTTCCGGGTCGAGTGCGGATGTTGGTTCATCAAACAGCATGATTTTCGGGTTCATCGTCAATCCGCGGGCAATGGCAACCCGCTGCTGCTGGCCGCCTGAGAGCTGGGAGGGATAGCTGTCCGCTTTGTCCGCAATCCCGACCCGCTGCAGGTACGTCATCGCTTTTTCCGTGGCTTCCGCTTTGGTCATTCCCAGCACCTTCATGGGTGCAAGGATGATGTTGTCGATTACCTTCCTGTGCGGATACAGATTGAAATGCTGGAACACCATGCCGATATCCCGTCGGAATTTATTAATGTCGATCTTTCGGTCATGAAGCTTGACTCCATTCACAACAAGCTCGCCATCGCTTATGCCTTCGAGTCGGTTGATGCAGCGCAGCAGCGTGCTTTTTCCGGAGCCGGATGGCCCCACGATGACAACGACTTCCCCCTGGGAAATGGTCAGGTCGATTTCTTTCAGAACATGGAAGGTTCCGAAAAATTTGTTGACTCGGCTGAATTCGATCAGTAGAAATCCCCTCCTATTCACTTTAAAATGACGCTGCAGGCATGTAAGCTTTTGTCCTGTCTTGGTGCCAGGCCCTTTTTACACTGGTATGGCAAAGGGAGCTTGTTCCATGCCACTTTTAGGAAAATTTAGTATCCAAGCGGTGGGGAGTGAGATATAATAGGGTGCGTCATTAGGATGAAGGAGGCAACATGGATAAACGTGCAAAATTGACCGAAATCGACCTGGTTCGGGGCTTTGCGATGATGGGTGTGCTGATGGTGCATGCAACTTCATTCGCCACAGTTCAGATGCGCGGGGACGATTTTTTTGGCTTATATAACTTCCTGAACATTTTTTCGAAGGTCGGAACGACAACATTTATTTTCCTGAGCAGCTTTGTGCTGTTCTATAACTATTACCATCGTCCGTTCAAGGGCAGCGATCTTGCGCGGTTCTTCAAGAACCGGCTGATGTATATTCTGGTCCCGTATCTGCTGTTCTCGATTCTGTTCTTTACCGTGGCCTGGTATCATCGCGGGGGCGAGTCGAATCTAGCAGCGATGCTAGAGAGCTTCTGGCCCAAGCTGTTGACGGGAAAATCTTACACGCACTTATATTTCATCTTCATTAACATTCAGTTCTATGTGCTGTTCCCGCTGGTGCTGATGCTGCTGAAGCGGTTCCGCGGCTTCGCGGCGTCGAGCGTGCTGGTGGGCATCGTACTGCAATGGCTGTTCTATCTCGGCAATGATGCCTGGTGGGACGTGACCAACCGCAACAGCTGGTCGCTGTCATTTTTGTCGTATTATTTTCTCGGGGCATGGATTGGCATCTATTATGACCGGGTAAAAGATTGGCTGACTTCAGCACAGGTGACCGCAACGCCAACGCTGCGCAAGCTGGGCTGGGTCGCGCTTTGGGCAGTGTGGCTGGGCGCCGCGCTGGTGCATATAGGTCTTCGATACAATCAGCGGCTGCTGGGCATGGAATATCACCCGCTGCTCTACGATGCGTTCTGGAATGTACACACATTAACGACCGCGCTGGTTATGCTCCAAGTAGCGCTGAGCTTCGGGAATAAGCGTGCGTGGTGGCTGAACGGATTCAGGCGGATCGGGGTATATTCCTTCGGTATTTATCTGGTTCATCCTTTGGTTTTGCTGATCTACCGGGATTTCCCTCCCCATACAGAGAACTCCTGGCTGCTGCTGGCGTGGTATGCAGGGGGGCTGGTCAGTGCGCTGGCCGTTTCGTACATGGTGGTATACAGCATCAGCCGCCTTGGCCGCTGGACATGGATCTTCTTTGGCAAGCTGCCGGGAAACCTGCGGCCGGGACGAGCTACGGGGTCACCGGTTCAGGCGCCGCCTCTTACAGAGACATCATCGTAGAAATCTGTGGATTTAATAAGGTGCTTTCCTCGGCAGGGGAGAGCGCCTTTTTCTTTTGGCTTCAGGTGGCGATATTTCAGAATGACTCCCTGATTTTCGGAATGAGGTTAAGCTGTCCGAATGTCATGTTATATTTTGTTTTAAACACAGGTCAACCACATTCGTTACATACATGAAAGCGAGGGAATGGCAATATGAGTGGTAGCAGAAATCAAATAGTAAGCGGTTTCATTAAGGCGGATGGCAAACGGATTATTAATGGGGATGGTCAGGAGATTTTGCTGCAGGGCGTCGGACTGGGAAGCTGGCTGTTGCCGGAAGGATATATGTGGAAGCTGCCGGAGCAGGGAGACCGTCCGCGGCGCATCGAAGGCATGGTCAAAGATCTGATCGGAGAGGAGAAGGCATCGGCGTTCTGGGAAACCTATTATGAACGGTATATCGCCGAAGCTGATATTCGGCAAATAGCCCATGAGGGCTACAACTCGATTCGGGTGCCCATCAATGCCAGGTTCATTATGGAGGAGGGGCAGCGGCCGCCTTTTGCATATCACGAAGGTCATTTGAAGATGATCGACCGGGTCATCGATTGGTGCAGGACGTATTCGCTGTATGTTATTCTGGATTTGCACGGCGCACCTGGCGGACAGACGGGTGCGAATATAGACGATTCCGAGCGGGATTTACCGGAGCTGTTCACCGACCCGCTGAACGCAACGCGTACCGTGGCACTGTGGCGGATGCTGGCCGAGCGATATAAAGATGAATGGATCGTTGCCGGTTACGACCTGCTCAATGAGCCGCTGCCGGATTGGTTCAGCGAGTACAATGACCGGGTGATGCCGCTGTACAAGGAGATCACCGCAGCGATACGCGAAGTGGACAAGCGGCATATGATTATTTTGGAAGGAGTGCACTGGTCTACGGACTGGAGTATTTTCGACGATAAATTTGATGACAACCTCATGTTGCAATTCCATAAGTACTGGAATAATCCCGATACGGAGAGCATTCAGAAGTATCTTGATCTGCGCGAGGAATGGAATGTGCCGATCTTCATGGGGGAGGGCGGCGAGAACAACCCGCAGTGGTACACGGGGGCATTTCGGATGTTCGAGGACCATAATATATCCTGGAACTTCTGGACTTGGAAGAAGATGAACACTCAAAACTCGCCGTTCTCGATCAGAATGCCGGAGGGCTGGGATCAACTGACGGGTTATCTGGAAGGTGGAGCGAAGCCATCTCCTGCCGAAGCGGAGGCTATTCTGGGCCAATACCTGGATCATCTTCCGCTGGAAGCATGTGATGCCTATCCGAACGTGTCCCGGTCCCTGCTGCGCCAGCTGCCCATACAGATCCCGGCAGAGTTTTACGGATATCGTGGTGAGGGCCTCTCTTACCATGTTGGAGCAAAGGCCAGGCAGGATATCGGCTTTCGGGTTCGTGACGGTGTTCCGATGCGGATGATTACAGGCAAGATGGAAAAACCAAGTTATGCACCGGAAGGCGGCAAGCCATGGGTAGAGGATAACTTGGTATGCGTGCAGCTCCAGGAGGGGGATTGGCTCGCTTATGATGCGCTAAGCGCATCAGCAGGCGTCTTCGATCTGGACATTCGGGCGCAGCTTCCGACGGGTTCCGTAGACATCATGCTTCAGGTAGGGGAGCGGGAGCCTGAGGTTATCTCGTTATCGGAGTCCGGTGAATGGCAGTGGCAAATATATAAGCTGACTGAGGCTATGCCGGTCGAGGAAGGACCGGTCGATGTGGTGATGATGGTGAACAAAGGCGTAATCGAGCTGGATTGGCTGGAGTTCTCGGAATCCCGTTGAATTTAGATGGTAAAGGGGAGATGCGGCTGTGACAGAGCAGGCTGGTATATCGGAAGGGCTGTACCAATGGCTGGACGGCTCCGATCTGGAATCGAAGCAGGGCACGGCAATGATGCTGCTTAGTGTAACGGAAGATCTGTGGCCGCATACGGCGATGATAAGCGTAGGAGAGATTGTCGCTCTGGACCGGAGCAGGCTTAGACTTGCGCTCTGGCCGGGGACGGTGACAACCGGGAACCTTCTGCGCTCAGGTCAGGCAACCCTGGTGGCTATTCATGATGGAGCAGCCCACTATGTTCGGCTGCGGCTTCAGGCACTTCCCGATCTGCCGGATGCCCGGCATCCGCGGCAGCGTTTTGCCGCCGAAGTGGTGGCTGTACGCGAGGATATCGCGAAATATGCCGACATTCTCTCGGCGGTGAAGATCCAGCTCCACGACCCGGATGAAGTGCTGGGGCGGTGGAAGGAAACGATTGAGGAACTGCTCAAGTAAACGTTTCCTTGTGAAATAAAGGCTCTATATATGGCTCCCGGCATATGCCGGGAGTTGTATATGCCTCGCTGTGGTTAATCGGAATGATGCCGAATAAGGCAGCTTATAATTTTACGCAGAATCTTTTGGTTTGGTATTTGCTATCGGCGGCCAGATGTGTTAAGATATGAATATCGAAATCGACCTGAATTCACATATTGTAGAGGGTTGTCATTTCTGGTAACCTTGTGCAATATGTGAATTTTTTTATTCCGTCTGCGAAGAAAAAAGGTCATGTAAATATATATCAAGGAGGATTCCCCCATGCAAACAGGAACTGTTAAATGGTTTAATGCTGAAAAGGGCTTTGGTTTCATCGAAGTTGAAGGCGGTAACGATGTATTCGTTCACTTCAGCGCGATCCAAGGCGACGGCTTCAAAACGCTTGACGAAGGCCAACGCGTTGAATTCAACATTGTTGAAGGAAACCGTGGACCACAAGCTGAGAACGTTGTTAAATTGTAATTACAATTGAAAACTGCCCTTAATGTGAGACATTAAGGGCAGTTTTCTTTTATACGGCGTTTCTGTTTTCTAAGACGAAAATAAGGAGGAGCGTTCATGTATTCGCGTAAAAACTCGATGGAGAGTATTCCTGAAGAAATAACGGAAGTTTGGGCATGCACAAAGGAAGACTGCAAAGGGTGGATGCGGGACGATTTTGCGTTCGACACGGAACCGGTATGCCATTTGTGTCATTCCCCTATGGTCAAGGAATCGAGAAGTCTGCCGCAGCTTGTTAATACCAATAAACAACAGAAATCTCTGGCTAAGGGGATTCAGATCGAACGCAAATAGCAGCTAATACCTAGAGAAAGCGCTGGGCAAATACGAATTCTTCTTGAAGCTACCTTCGGATTTTATGGTAAATCCGTCTATTTCTGTTTCATTGGAAGGAGAATGGTTAGTAATATGTGTACCCTTAACATTCTGAGCTCAGAGTGATTTCGCAGCATAGGGGTCGCAAAATTCAAAGGAGTGAAATGTATTGAACACGCAAACCGAGGTACTGAAGCGAAACATCGACAACATGATCATTCAGGAGAACCAAGGCGGCTTGAACGATCAGGAGAAATTCATCATGCAGAAGCTGATGCGTGAGAAGTATCAACAGGAACACGAGAGTAAACAGGAACAGCGTGAGGAAAACAAAGAGGATTAACTGGGAAACCGTTTGATATACGTTGGAAAAAAGCGGATAATGCTGCTGACGTGATCGGTTAGATCACGGATAGCAGGATTCATTTGCAGGATTGAGGCATGAATGACAGCTCTTGAAGCTGCTGTTCATGCCTTTTTTTGTGTTATGGGGAGGACAAGGGCTCTCATCGAGGGAGTTTACCCGAAAAATGAGCCCCTTGAAACGAAATCTGAAACCTTACATGCAGGGAAAGTACGATCTACAATAGAAACATAGAGAATGTAAGGGTTTTCAATCTGATAGGATCAACTTGGAGGTCATAACCATGCAAAATCAACTTCATGCCGACGTTTCCGAAACCGGTGTCGGTCCATCGAGGGAACCTTCTGCGCAGGATCAGAAGAAACTTGATAGAAAAAGATGGCTCCGAAAGCTCTACGGTCAACGGCATCTTCAAATTATGGCACTGCTCGGCATTGTGTGGATGATCATCTTTAACTACATTCCCATGTACGGTGTCATCATCGCATTTAAAGAATTCAACATTGTGAAGTCCATTGGCGAGGCCCCATGGGTTGGGCTGGAGCATTTTAAGGAGTTTTTCTCGGACGAGGACTTTACGAACGTCATGCGGAACACACTCGGCATCAGCTTGCTGAAGCTGTTCATCGGTTTTCCGCTTCCGATTATCTTTGCGCTTTTCCTGAATGAGATTCGGTCTGTTCGCTACAAGAGAACAATCCAGACGATCTCTTATCTTCCTCACTTCTTGTCATGGGTTATACTGGGCGGCATTCTGATGACCTGGCTTGCCGACATCGGAATTATCAACAATATCTTGCTGGCTCTGAATATCATTGATGCGCCGATCACGTATCTGGCCGAACCGAAATATTTCTGGGGAATCATCATCACCTCGGATATATGGAAGGAGCTTGGTTGGTCTGCGATTATTTATCTGGCAGCCATCGCCAGCATTTCTCCTGAAATGTACGAGGCATCCACGATTGACGGTGCAGGACGGTTCCAGAAGATGTGGTACATTACGCTTCCAAGTATCAAATCGACCATCTCCATTCTTTTCATTCTGGCGGTCGGTGGTGTGCTCAATTCCAACTTCGATCAGATTTTGGTGCTGCGGAACTCGCTTAATGAAAGCGCGAGTAACGTAATCGATATTTTCGTGTACCACACCGGGATGCAGAACGGACGTTACTCCTACGCGCAAGCGGTCGCACTCTTCAAGTCCGTCATTGCCATTATCCTGCTGCTGATCGCGAACCAGGTTACCAAAAAGCTGAACGACACATCACTATTCTAACGGGAAGGGAGACGGAAATTCCATGCTTAAACGCAGAACCAAAGGCGAAGCCTTCTTCGATATATTCAACAACTTTGGCATGTTGATTGTATGCTTTTTGACGATATACCCGATCTGGTACGTGCTGGTGAATGCCTTCAACGACGGGCAGGATGCCATGCGCGGAGGTATCTACTGGTGGCCACGGGTATTCAGCTTCGAGAATTTCAGCGCGGTGTTTCAGAGCTCCGGCATCATGACTGCCATGGGAATTACCGTGGCCAAAACCGTGATCGGCGTGTTGATCCACGTCCTCTTCACGGCAATGGTTGCGTATGCTTTCTCCCGCAAAGGCTTGATTGGCGGCAAGTTGTATATTCTGATGGGAACGGTGACCATGTTCTTTGGCGGGGGCCTCATTCCTACCTATCTGCTGATCAAGGACTTAAACATGCTGGACAGCTTCCTGGTATACATCATTCCGGCAATGTTCAGCTTCTTCGATCTCATCATCTTCATGACGTTCTTCCGGGAAATCCCGGACGGTCTGGAGGAGGCTGCGAAGATTGACGGAGCCAACGACTGGTCGATCTTCCTCCGGGTGGTGCTGCCAGTGTCTATGCCGGTTATCGCGACGATCGCACTTTTTCATGGGGTGTTCCAGTGGAACGATTATTTCACCGGGGTTATCTACATTAACAATACGGATTTGCAGCCGATCCAGACGTATTTGTATAAGGTTGTGGCTCAATCCAGCTCCAACCAGATGATGGCCCAGGTTCCGGGCGGTGTTGCCAAGACGGTCACATCGCAATCAATCAAAATGGCGACCATGGTGGTGACCACTGCGCCTATTGTATTCGTATATCCGTTCCTGCAGCGGTACTTCGTCAAAGGGATGATGATTGGTTCCATTAAGGGATAAGTCGGTGTTCAGCTTTCCTCTCCCATCTTCCGGAGAAATCCGGGAGGAGAGAGAGATACAGGCGGTAGCTTCTCTTGCCACATCCGGCGGGAGTTCTATATAATCATATTTTTAAATAAGAAAAGGGGAAAACACATGAGCAAGATGCTTAAGCCAAAGAGCCTTCTGTTGTTGATGTTCGCACTGGTCATGGCCTTTACAACAGCATGCTCGTCCGGCGGTGATAATAGCGCGTCGGAAAAAGAGGAGGAAAAACCGGCAGAAGAAGTGAAACTGACTCAGGATCAGCCGGGGTGGCAAGTTGACACTTCACCGATTACGTTTGACTGGTACATCAACTTTGCCTGGTTCCCGAACAAATGGGGCGAGGATATTACTTCCCAATACGTAACCAAGAAGACCGGGGTGAATCTTAACCTGATCGTACCGGCGGGGAACGAAGCCGAGAAGATGAATACGATGATTGCATCCGGTACCTTGCCCGATTTTATTACGCTGGGATGGTATGAAGACGCTGTCAAAAAAATGATTGAAGGCGATCTGGTCCTGCCTCTGAACGAATTGGCCGATCAGTATGATCCGTATTTCTATAAAGTATCCGACCCTGCAAAAGTGTCATGGTACACGAAGGATGACGGCAACATCTACGGTTATCCGAATGCTTCCTCATCACCGAAGGACTATGAGAAGTTTGGCGACAACATCACGTCGAACCAAACGTTCCTGGTACGTAAAGACATGTATGAGGCGCTTGGAAGCCCGGAGATGCGCACACCGGAAGGTTTCCTGAAAGCGCTTGAGGACGCCAAGAAAATGTTCCCGGATGTGAACGGGCAGCCGCTCATTCCGTTTGGTCTGCATGATTTCCATGAAAAAGGCAACAGCTCGTTGGAAGGCTACCTGCAGAACTTTCTGGCCATTCCACAGGATAAAGACGGAAAGCTGAATGACCGCACGACAGATCCGGAATATGTAAAATGGCTCAAGACCCTGCGTCTTGCTAATGAAAAGGGACTGATGTCCAAAGATATCTTTGTGGATAAACGTCCGCAAATGGAAGAGAAAATGGCACAGGGCCGTTACTTCGCGATGCTCTACCAGCGCAGTGATATGGCGAACCAGCAGAACGCGCTGTTTGCTAATGATCCGAACTCCGTGTACATCGCGGTTGACGGACCGGCCAACTCCAATCTGGATCAGCCGACCCTGTCCGGTCCATCGATTTCCGGCTGGACGGTTACATTGATCTCCAAGAACGTAAAGGACAAAGCACGTGCCATCCGCTTCCTGGATTACCTGATCTCCGAAGAAGGACAGCGTGACACCTACCTTGGCGAAAAAGGCGTAACATGGGATACGATTGACGGCAAAGACCAGTTCCTACCTGAAGTTGCGCAGCTGCTGAACAGCGACCGCGGAGCGTTCGACAAGAAGTACGGAGCATCCCATACCTTCTGGATGCTGATGGATACCAATATTACGCCTGCTTGGGCACCTCCGGCTGTAGAGCCGTTCAAGCAGCTGGAAGACTGGACACGCGGCAAAACGGAAAGCTTCTCGCAATTTGACCAATTGGACCCGGATGCAAGTTCTGAGGAAGGCATTATAAATGACAAGGTCATGAACGAGTGGGGTAAAATACTGCCGAAACTGATCTTTGCCAAAACCGATGCCGAGTTTGATCAGATTTGGAACGGTTATTTGGAAAAACGCGAATCGCTCGGATTTGCCAAAGTGCATGAATACAGACAGAAAGAATACGAAGAGAACGTGAAGAAGCTTGAGGAATTCCTGCAATAAGGATTTCGTTTACGATCTGGTAGATGAACAGAATGAAGGCTTTAGGTACCCTATCCTCGATTTTGTCGAAATAGGGTGCCTTTTGTCGCATCACGAGATAATATAGGATTTGTATCCGATCGGCTGATGCTGTTGTCCTTGTCCATTCTGGATTAGGGTATGTTCATTACATAAAACGGGATGTGACAGTCATGGTGAAACGAATGGCATCGCTTATTCAATCGTTTACTTATTGGTTTGGCCGCAGGTCCATGCAGAGCCGTCTGGTTGCGGCCTATATATTGATTCTGCTCATTCCGAGCATCATCGTATCGAACTATTTTTTCAAGCAGATTCGGGAGACCTATATTAGCGATGCGCTGAACCAGAACTCATTCCTGCTGGAGATCGAGAAGATGAACATGCTTAACCAGATTGAGGCGATCGAAATGGCTGCACAGCTGTCGATTTCGGATGATGGAATCAAGGAGTATCTGCGGTTGAGTGAAGAACCCGAACCGGCATGGCTGATTGAGTTGGCTTGGGGGCCATTTAAGGACATGCAGCGAATTCAGACGAACAACCCTAACATTACCCACCTTCGTTTATTTACGGATAATCCGAACGTTACGGAGATGTGGCCTATTATATTTCAGGAGAACCGGATTGTCGGTGAGCCCTGGTTTTCTAAAATCAAGGAATTAAACGGTGGGGAACTATGGGTGTTCAACCACCGTGACCCTGATATTTTACAGCGTTACGCAGCGGATGTGTCCGAGGAATTGCCAAAGGTATCTTTGATCCGTCAGGTCCATCTCGGGAGTTACAGCGGAGTGGTCCAGGTTGACATGCTGCTCAAGTACTTTGCTCCGAAGACCTTTGCCGGTATCCTGGATGAAAGCTCACAGATGATGATCGTAGATCAGGAGGGGCAGCTGTTCATGGACAGAAGCCAATCGTTCATGACCGGCCATGAGGGCTTGCGGGAAGAGGTCGAGGTCCAATTCGCTAACCTGAGGCAGCAGGCCGATGATCTGGAAAAAACGGTGCATGCGCAATTCAGCGTGAATGGTTCCTCGTTCTTGCTGATTGCAACGCCGGTGGAGCGGCTTCATGCTTACGTGCTGAATGTCGTGTCGCTGGAAGGGGCTCTGAATAACGTATCCAAAGCCCAGGGGCAGATTATAGCAGCCAATATCCTGCTGATCATTCTGCTGTCGATCATTACGTACTACATGAATTCCATCATCCTGAAGAGTTTGAGGCGTTTAACGGAGGCAATGAAAAGAGTCCGCAAAGGGGAAGTCACTGCGGGCCTGACCATACAGGGCGGCGGCGAGGTTGGAGAGCTGGCGCATCATTTTAACAAATTAATCCGAACCATTAACGAACTGATTGCCCAAGGGGTAAGGAAGCAAGCGGTGACCAAGGAGGCAGAGCTTCGGACGCTGCATAGTCAGATTGACTCCCACTTTCTGTACAATACACTTGAGAATATTAAGATGCTGGCGGAAATTGAAGGGCAGCGGACGATCTCGGACGCGCTGACCTCGCTCGGCGGGATGATGCGCTACAACTTTAAGTGGTCGGGAGAGTACGTGAAGCTGAGGGATGAGATCCGTCATATCCGCAATTATATTGATGTGATGAATATCCGTTTTGATGAACCGATATGGCTTGAGCTTAACATACCGTCTGAGTTTATGGAGCTTGAGGTGCTGAAGATGTCACTGCAGCCGATTGTGGAGAATGCCGTCAAGCATGCCTGGCCAGAGGCGCTGGATCAGGAGAAACGGATTAAGATCAACGTGATTGCATGGGAAGAGGACCGAATTACGATTAACGTAACGGATAACGGGATCGGTATTGAGCCGTATCGACTGGGCAGGCTGGGTGAGAGTCTGCGCACGGTTGACAATGAAGACCTTCCATCCGGGGACTACGGAAGGGGAGGGGCACAGGCTGGAGGAATCGGACTTCGGAATGTGCACCAGCGAATCCGGTTGTTCTACGGAAACGATTATGGACTCGAAGTGAAGAGCGAAGAAGGAATATTCACGCAGGTGACCATGACGTTCCCTAAGGTTCTTTTAACAGGAGGAGGCAGTGGACATGAGAAGTCTGATGATCGTAGACGATGAGAAGAATATCCGGCATGGACTGAAAATGATGATTGAACGGGAGTTCCCGGATCAATACGATATCCGGATAGCTGCACAGGGACAGGAAGCGCTGGATTCCTTTCATGAGCAGCCGGCCGATATCGTAATTACAGACATCCGGATGCCGGTCATGGACGGGATTCGCCTGATTGAGGCATTTACTGAGCTGGAGAGCACACTGGGGGTTAAGCCCATCGTGCTAATCTTAAGTGGTTATGATGATTTTGAATATGCGAAGGCAGCGATCCGGTATCAGGTGAAGGAGTATTTGCTTAAGCCGATCCGCCGGGATGAACTGTTCGCCGCGCTGAGAAAGACGGAAGAAGCGTTGCTCTGGCAGGCGGATGTGCATAAACGAATGGCGGCCAGCGAGGTGTATTTTCAGCAGCTGCAGGCCCATCGCCTGAAGGAGCTGTTAGAGCAGCCGGAAGGTTCCCTCAAGGATATGGAAGCTGCGGCGAAAGAGATCGGCTTTGATACGTTTATGAAGCCGTTCCGACTTGCAGTGATGAAGTATAAGTATGAAGACGGCAATGCCATGAACAAGAATGAGCTCAAGCAACTGATTGATCATATAATGGCTTCTGTCGAAGGGCGAATCAGTGCTTGCTTCCTGGACGGCACAGGAAAGGTTGTGCTGATCGGGAGCCCGGACGGTTTATTCGAGGAGCTTGCACGGCAGTTTACCGAGCGAGAGATGGACGGGCTCTTCGTAGGGATCAGCTGCGAGGGTTTCCGAGTGGAAGATATCCGGGCTTGCTACAAGCAAGCCCTGACCGCGATGAATTATACGTTCATACATCCTAACGTTAAGTTGATGAGTCATGACGATATTCAGGGAGCGCTGCATACCTATCCGGTGCCGGAGGAGGATATCCGCAAGCTGGGCAATATGCTGGGTACAGAACGCGAGCGTGAGATCAAGGCGCTGCTGCTGGATATTTTTCATATCGAGGATATGCCGCATGTAGCCATTGATTATTTGGAGCAGGTCAGCAAGCGGATTAATGAACAGGTACTGGATGAAGTGTTTCGAATTTACGGGGAGTCTATGGTGGAGGTATTGAAGCTGTACCGCAAGGTAGGCACGATGGACAATTACCGTCATTTTCACGCGTATTTCAGAAATCTGGAGCATCTGCTGCTTAACGTGAATGAATACATCAAGGGCATCCGCTCCGCCCACAGCGAGCATTCCGAGATCAAAGCCGCTGTGAGTTACATGGAGGAGAATTTCCATAGACCGCTTAATATGGCGATGGTCAGCAATCATGTTTCTTTGAATTATTCCTATTTCAGTGAAGCGTTCAAGGCTCATACGGGCGAGAACTTTGTGGTCTTTCTCAAGAAGCTGCGGATTGCCAAGGCCAAAGATCTAATCCAGGATGGGACACTGAAGCTTACAGACATAGGCAAAGCCGTCGGGTTTGAGAACATCAAGCAATTCTCACGTGTGTTCAAGGAGCTTGAAGGGATCTCGCCGCATGAATTCCGGATTAAGGTTCAGACGGATGCCGGGCTGCAGCAGGGATAGCCTGGCTGCCATTTCCTGTGCATCCCTTATCATCCTGCCGTTTTCTGCGCTTGGAAAATGGCGGGATGTTTTAAGTGAGAGGAGATATCCAACCTCTTGCTTTATCCTTTTTATGGTAAAATAAATAGAGTTGGAGGTGTGTCATGTCGAAATCGGCCAAATGGGTCTGGGTATGGATTATAGCCTTAATTGTTGTATGTACCGTTGTTGTGCTTGAGCATCAGAAGAGGATGGAGCAGGGGGCGAGAATGACCCTGCAAAGCGTATTGGGGACGTCTCTTGCTCAAATATGGAGCCACTATACCGACATCCTGGAGCTGAAGTCGATGCCGCTTCATGAAGCGCGCCTGGCGGAGGTTCGATTGAAGCTTGCGGCGATTGAAGCATACTCCAGGACGGCGGATAAGGCTGTCCATTCTTCATTGTTAAACCCGATTGCGGAGAAGATGCTGGCCTTGTCGGATAGCATTCGGGACAGCTACGCAGAGAACGGTCGTTTCCTGGAAGCTGACGAGGATAAGTACGCTCTCATCATGCGGGATTCGGAAGCGCTGCTCTCCCTTATGAGCGAGGTATACTATGTACCAGAGTCGCAGGAGGGTGCCGAGGTGACGCTGAATATCTCCAATTACGATGGATTGGTAGCGCTTAACAAACGTTTGGAGCAAGATCTTCATGGTTATTCGGTCAAGTAGAAGGCATTCATACATAGCAAAAAAAGACACCTTATCGGGGTTCCTGGTTCATGCCTGGAATTAGCGATGGGTGTCTTTCCTATATACAGGATTATGTAATCCTTGTGTCTTCTATATTTACTGGGCGGCTGTTTCCAGCATGGACAGCGTCATTTCCATTTTGCGGGTGATTTCTTTCTGCCATTTCACGTCTCCGAGCTGGATGGCGAGATTCAGCAGGTCCAGATAGTCATCCATTTGCAGAGAACAGCGGCGGGAAGTCGTTTTCATAAGTCAATCGGCTCTCCTTTTATCTATAGACTCTCCAAGCGAAACAGGTGTAACCTCAAGTGTTGCATAGATTCTCAACACATTCTCACTTGTCCGGTAATGATAATCATTATCATGTGGCTAATTCTCATTATAAAGACTTCCCGCACGGGATGCAAGTCACTTTCTCGAATTTGTCGAAAATGATTTTAATTCATAAAGAACCGCTGTCTATATTTCCGCGGAGATATGCCTTCCTGCTTCGTGAAGCAGGAGGTAAAGTAGGCCGCATGGTTGAATCCGACCTCCTCTGCGATACGACTGATATTGAAATCCGTCTGCATCAGCAGCATCTTGGCTTGCTCGATCCGGTAGCGCTGCAAATATTCAACAGGCGAGCAGCCGAATTCCTTCTGCATGCAGCGCGCAATATACACAGGGTGAAAGTTGATGCGGTCACCAAGCTCCTGCACCTTGAATTCCTCACGATAATGCTTCCGCAAATAAGCTGCGGCCCGTTCGGCGCAAGCGGACGAAGGCGAGGATACCGGCGTATCGAGTGCGGCGGCCAGCTGTTCAATGAGCTCTTGAAAAACCACCTGCTGCCGCCATAAAAATTTGGCCTGATGGCCGTACTGAACCAGCGAGGACATGGTTGCCAGAAGCTCCATGGCTTTCTCCGGTTGAGGCAGGGTGCCGAACTGGGGGATTTTGACGGTAAAATAGTTCGGCGCCATCGCTTTCAGCTCCGGCACCTCCTCTTTTCTTGGCGCCTGGACGGTCTCGTCGGCATGCCAGTCCCCGGAGGTCTGGAAATGGAGCCAGTAATAATCGGTCTCTTCGGTACATCCGTTTGTACCAAAATGATGCGTATCGGGCCGCAGGATGAGATACATGCCCGGTTTGATCTCATAGGGATTGCCATTCTCTGTAACATCAAGCCGACCCTTCATGACAACGAGCAGATCGAAAATGCCGATGTTCTTGCGGTTGGGATGTCCACCATGGATGGGAGCCCGGGTGAGACCGCTATTGATATATTCCGGAAGCGGCGGAACGGTGAAATTCAGGATGGTCATAGGAAAGCCCTTTCGTGATCCTCGAGGTTTGAATTTTTATATTTTTCGTTCGGAAAATGATATTATAACTCCAGTATACCATCTATAATTTGAGAAGGTTAAAGACCGTTTTATCATGAATTGTGTTTAACCCTTACATCATGGGTGGAGGTTGGAATGTTGGATAAAAACACAAGCAAATTTACACTATGGGTCCTTGCGTGGCCTATATTTATTGAGCTGTTCCTGCAGTTTCTGCTTGGAGCAGTCGATACATTGATGGTTAGCCGTATATCTGATGACGCGGTTGCGGTGGTAGGCTTCTCCAATCAGCTCTTTCAGGCGATGACAACGCTGTTTATGACAGTTGCCAGCGGTGCCGGTATCCTCATTGCGCAAAAAATCGGCTCCAGCAAATCAGGGGATGCCCGAACGATCGCGATTATGGCACTAAGTGTGACTACCTTAATCGGCATCGTATGCAGCGTGATCTTATTTGCTGTGCCGGAGCAGATTGCCGCTGTGCTTCAATTGCCGGAGAACCTGCTTCCACTTGCCGGCACCTATATCTCGATTGTTGGGGGCGGCATGGTGCTGATTGCCATGATGGCGACGATGAGCACCGTCATTCGCAATACCGGGAACACCCGAGCCCCCATGTACGTAGCCATTGGGATGAACATTATCCACGTGATTATGAACTACGGCTTTATTTTTGGGGCCTTTGGCTTCCCGCAGTGGGGGCTAACCGGTGTGGCAATTTCGACGGTGGTCAGCCGTCTGCTTGCTGTGCTGCTGCTGCTCTATATATTCCTGCGTTCGTTTGAATACCGGGTCAAGTGGAGAGAATTCCGAGTGTTTGACCGTCCGCTGTTTGGCGAGGTATTAAAAATCGGCTGGCCGCTCGGGGTGAATATGTCCTGCTGGGTGTTCTCGCAGCTCATCATTTACACCTTCATTGCTACGCTTGGCGCTGCGGAGCTCGCTGCCCGCACGTATATGAATACACTCGAATCCTTCTGCTTCCTGCTTGGCTCGTCCATCGCGATGGCCGCCCAAATTCAAATTGCCCATCTGTTCGGGGCAGGACGTACGAAGGAGGCCTACCGAAGCGCCTACCGCGCGCTGGGCTTCGGCACGATTTATGTTGTTGTTAACGGCTTTATCTTGTTTGTATTCGGCAAGCAGCTGCTTGGCATGTTTACCAATGATCAGACCATCATCGCAATCGGGGCCTCTCTGCTGGGCATGAACCTGATTCTTCAGCCGGGCAAAATGCTCAACATGGCACTAGGCAACTCACTCAATGCTGTGGGCGATACGAGGTTCACGATGTATATTTCCCTTGGCTCGATGTGGCTGGTCGCCACGGTGCTGTCCTACGTGCTCGGCGTTCATATGGGCTGGGGACTGATCGGTATATATTCGTGCATGATCGCTGACGAATATCTGAGAGGTGCGCTGTCTTACTTCCGCTGGCGCAATCAGAAGTACCTGCGCAAGGCAGAGCAGCAGGCAGAGCCGATGAACCATCACACGATCCCAATCGAGCCGATACCGGCACAGGTGTAATTTCAGGGTATAATATTGATAAAGGATACTTCGGCCGTGCGGCATCGAGGTATTCTTTTTTTGTGAGATACTAAAAAAATAAATATCGAAAACTTTTCTCCGACATGGCAGGGTATTATAAGTGATTGGCCAAGTGGAAGGAGGGAAACACGGTTTGGTACACGACCTTATACAACGACTAAAAACAGAATACAGCGATGAAGGTTTTGAAGAGCTATACCGGTTATATGCGGATCGGGCGATTCGCACGGCAACGGCGGTAACCGGAAGTGCGGCAAGCGCTGCCGATGTGGTCCAGGAAACCTTTATCCGGGTTTACCGCAATCTGGGATCCTATGATTTGAGCAGGCCCTTCGATCCGTGGTTCAACCGGATTCTCTATAACGAGTGCAACCGGTATTTGAAGAAACATTCGAGGATGGTGCCCTCCGAGATTTCGGAGGAGCGGGATCTTCCTTCGGAAACCGACACCTACGATTTCGACCGGCATGGTGAGGTATACGAGATGGTACAGCGGCTTGATGACGAGCATCGGATCCCGGTGATTCTGAAATATTTGAATGATTTTGCCGAGAAGGATATTGCCGACATGATGGAGCTGAACGTCAACACGGTGAAATCCAGATTGTTCAGAGCAAGAAAGAAGTTAAAGGAATGGATGCTGCAAAAAAGGGGAGGGAATCAGCATGGGACGTGATCCATTGGATAAACAGCTTAAAGACAGCTTAGAGAAGGGTACGGATGATGCGATGCAATATAAAGATGAGATATGGACGTCGATTAAAGAGCGTATTCATAGTGAGCCTGCGCCGCAAAAGGCCGAATCCGAAGCGCCATTCACTCCGCGCGAGTCGAAGGTAAGGCGCCGGCCTCGGCGAAGAGCTGCCGGCTGGATCGTGGGAACCGCAGCCGCAGCAGCGATCGTGTTTGCCGTCAGTTTTCAGACGGTGCCTGTCCAGGCTTTTATCGATCAGGTGAAGGAATGGTTTGCTCCAGAGAAAACGGTGGAGCAGGAGCTTGAAGGGATGCCGGAAACGAGTGTGGATTCCTTGCATGAGGGTGCGGATTACGTGATTTATATAGATGAGAGCCGGTTTAAGATGGTTCATGGAGCGGACGTTGACCGCATTGAATTGAAGGAGAAGCCGACGGATGGCCGCTATCCGGAAGTGTTCATGGAAATCTCGCAGGAGGGCATCGACCCTAAAGCTGCAGCGGAGCGAATCCAGGGTGAGCTGCAAGACTATCCGAAGGTAGAGTCGAATCTGGTCGAGGAACCGGTTCAAGGCTGGGAAGTGCGTGCCATTGGCGGAACCGGCGGTAAAGAGTGGGACGATCCGGTAGTGCGGTATTATGTTTTTGATAACGGGCAGGGCGGCAGCTTTGTTGTGAAGCAGCAGTATTTCCTGGAGGCCTCGGAAGGCTTCGGCGTACGTTTCCGGAACATGATGGAAGAGTTCCATATTACCTCGAATACAAATACAAAGGACGATAAAGAGTAAGGATTATGAATAAAATTAGAATGATGTTGATAGCGTCAGTGTCAGCCCTTGTTATGGGAGGATGCAGCAATGAAACCGCCTTTGGCAGAGCCTCCGGTTGACACTTCCGTGCAAGGACTTGAATAAGGGTGTATCGGATGACACAGGAAGGGGCTATGGAGAAACCGGGGCAGGCAGATTGAGGCCGAAGCGTATTCGCTGAATGAAGCAAACCTGCGATGTTGTCGGATTAACATGGATAAAGAGTGAGTTGCAAAAGGATAGTCCAACCGGATGGTGTGGGCTATCCTTTTTTTTATTCAATGATAAATACATCACCTTATATGTAATGTTATATAACACATTGATAAGGTTTATATATAAAAAGAAGCCCTCCCGAATCTTGGGATTTAATATTTTCAATTTGTTGAAAATGGCTAAAAATATAAGAATATCGTTTCATATCTCTATTTGTAAACGCTTTTTCTATTACATGTCAATTTTGTTATATTAACTAACATTAAATAGAATAACGCTAACGAATACATATTATTGAGTCAGTTAATATGACATAACCTTACATCAAAGGAGAGTGCAATGATGAAACCAAAGTCAAAACGTCCCATAGCCGTCTGGAGTACCGCTGCAATAACTGCTTTTGTTATTTCCTTATCCCCGATCGGAAGTTATGCGGCGCACGCTGCTGCGGTGACGGAAGTCAAGGGAACGGTTAGTACACCAGCCCCTGCACAGACCCCTGCAGCGCCTGGGAGAAATACGACGGTTCCTCCATTATCGCAAGCTTCCAAGCAGTCGGCGAAACCTAACGTTCTGGTAGTTGCGACAGGCGGGACATTGGCAGGTCAATCGACAGATGCCACTAGCTTCCAATCTTACCGGGCGGGTACGCTGAAGATTGAAGACATGGTGGGTGAACTCCCGAACACGGACAAGATTGCGGATATCAGCACTCTCCAGTTCGGCAACTCCGGATCCAGCGCCTATACGATGGCGGATTTGTATGATCTATCCCAGACCGTCGACCAAGCCCTGAAGGGGTATGACAGCGTTGTTGTCACAACGGGAACAGATACGATGGAAGAGATTGCGTACTTCCTTGATCTGACCGTGCAAAGCGATAAGCCTGTGGTGATTACAGGCTCCATGAGACCTTGGACGGTTATCGGTTCCGATGCCCAAGCGAATCTGTACAATGCCATCAAGCTTGCCGGAAGCGGCCGCACAGAATCCTTCGGTACCGTGCTCATGCTGAATGATACGATCCATCTGGCGCGCGGCGTAACCAAAACCAATGACTACCGCACCGACACTTTCGAAACGCCGATGCTCGGCGCAGTCGGATATATCGATGATGAGAATATCCGGATATATCGTGCCCCGCTTCGTGCAATGAAGGCAGAGGGAGAAGGGAAGCCGGTATTTGACCTGAGCAAAATCACGAAAGCGGATTTGGCGAAGGTTGAGATTGCGGTTTCCTATCAGGAAGCTGGCGGCGGCGCGATTAAAGGCTTTGTTGCCGACGGAGCAAAAGGCATCGTCACTTCCGGTACCGGCGCAGGCGGTATCTCGAGAGAGATGAGTGCGGCCCGTAAAGAAGCGATCGAGAAGGGGGTGGTTTTCGTAACAACGACCCGGACAGGCTCCGGTAGCGTATACGGCGGCGGGGAAGGCATCATTTCAGGTGACAACCTGAGTCCTCAACAAGCGCGTGTGCTGCTGCAGCTCTCCCTGTCCTTTACAGATGATTTCAATACCATCAAAGGCTGGTTTGCAACTTACGGAACGCCTGAAGTGTAATCTCAGTCATTTTTTAGCTGCTCCTTATTCCTACTGAACGATGAAGTTCCTTCCTCCACCATATATTTTGCCGCCAGGGATACCCTGGCGGTCTTTTTTTGTGCATGCAGACAGCAGTAAGACCAATGGGCATGATGGATTGTCACATTCGTGTAACAAACCGGGGTTAGAGTAGGTTCTGAGGTGATGATATGAAAATACAATTCAAAAAAAGAAACGCAGGAGGTATTTCGCAACGCGTTAGTTCCCAAAGTGCGGTAAGGCACCGGGTGAAGAGGCGCTGGAGAGCCTCCCGGCTGCTCCTCCTGGCATCCATTGTAATGCTCGTAGCCGGATGCGGTGAACCCGCTCCTAACACCAAGCCCCCGGTAAATGGGGAGAATGGATCTGGGCAAATACAAGAGGAGCCCAAGGGCAAAATTACATTTTGGAACCAGCAGCGCAAAGGGACAAACTTTATGAACTCCGAATCGCTGCCGGAGAATTACGAAGCCGCCAAGGAACGCAATATCGAGTTTATTCGGCTTGCCCCGGACAAATGGGCCAAGGACCGTGATTTTCTGTTTAATGACCAGCCGGACTTGAAGCCGAACCGTGACTTCCTTATCGGGAATGCAGATCAATATGAAGGTTTGGTGGAGGAGGATTTTGCTAAATTAAAGGGCGATCTGGATGCGGCTGAAGCTCGCGGCTCCAAAGTAGTGCTGACTGTCCTCAGTCTCCCGGGAGACCGCTGGAGGCAGTTTAATAACAAGAAGAACGATGATCGGATATGGGAAGATGAAACTTATCATGAACAAGCAGCACTTTTCTGGAGAGATCTTGCAAGCCGATTGAAGGATCACCCGGCGGTGATTGGTTACAATCTGATCAACGAGCCGCATCCCGAAACGGCGACGGGCTTTCACGATTTCTGGACTGAGGATTATGCCGAATGGTATAAGGGGGTTGAGGGCACAGCCGCAGACTTGAACAAGCTGTACGATACTATCGTCAAGGCCATTCGAACGGTGGATTCCGACACACCCATTATTTTAAATTCGGGCCTATATGCCACGCCGTGGGCATTCCAATATTTGAAGCCGGTGCAGGATGATAACGTGTTATACGCTTTCCATATGTATGAGCCTTATGAACTGACAAGTCAGAACAAGAAAAAGGGCCTTGCAATTGAATATCCGGGAAAAGTGAAGGTTGGAGAACAGCAAACAGAAAAGGAATTCAACAAAGAAACTTTAAAACAATTTCTGGAGCCCGTTGCCAAATGGGCGGCTGAACATAACGTTCCTGCCAATCGGATTATTGCCGAGGAGTTCGGGATTAACCGGATGGTAACCGGAGCAGATCAATATCTAGCCGATTTGATATCCATATTTAACGAATATGGCTGGCATTGGGCGTTCTACGCATTCAGAGAAGACACTTGGGACGGGATGGATTACGAGATGGGAGATAAAAAGCCGAATTGGAAGTACTGGGAGGCAATTGAAAAGGGAGAGCAGCCGCCTCGAATAGAGATCGACAGTCCGATGTGGGATGCTCTGAAAGAGGGACTTGATAAGCAGTAGTTGCCGAAAAATGTTAAATAGAGAAATGGCGGTGCTCAGGGTAATCCTTGTACCGCCATTTCAATTTATCAGTCTGCTGCCGCTTGACTGAGTAAGTTGATGGGCAAACGAAAGTCCTCCAGCTTCTATTGCTTTCTATGTCAGCTATTTGTATACTTTACTATAGTAAACGATTACTACAAGTGAGGGATACTATGAAGAAGCCGACCACGATACATGATATAGCCAAGATGGCAAACGTTTCTTCGGCGACGGTTTCACGCGTGTTGAGCAACAGCAGCTATCCTGTCAGCAAGGAGCTTAAGGAGCGTATCCAGCAAATCGCGAAGGAATCCAATTATATCCCGAATATGCTGGGTAAACAGCTGAAGAAGAATAGCAGCAATACGATCGGAGTCATCATTCCTTCTATTGTGAATCCGTTTTATTCTTCCGTCATTTTCGGGATCGAAGAGGTAGCCCGGCAGAATAACTTTACCGTTATCGTGTGCAATTCCTTGCAAGATCCTGCGCTGGAGGATGAATATTTAAGGACGATCATGGAGAAACAGGTCAAGGGCTTGATTATCTCCTCGATTTCCAAGGACAAGAGTCAACTGACACAATTGATGAAGCTTGGCTTGAATGTCATCGCAATTGACCAGAAGATCGATGAGGACAACGTCAATCAGATTGAGTTCGACTACCATAAAGCAGGCTACCTGGCGACCAAGCATCTGCAGGAGAAGGGGCATGAACGCATTGGTTATGTTACTTCCAAGCTGGATCGTCCTAGCCGCCGAAGCATTCACCAGGGTTACATGTCGGCCATGAAGGACGCGGGTTTGAAGCCGCTGGTGGTCGAGTCTCAGACTGAGGAAGTGTACAATGCCATCACCGAATTCGATACCGGCAAGCAGCTGACGCAGAAATTGCTGGAGCACTCGCCGCAGCCGACGGCGATTTTTGCATGCAATGACATGATGGCCTTCGGTGTGATCAACGAGCTGTCCCAGCGCGATATTCAGGTGCCGGAGCAGGTTTCGGTTATGGGGTTTGACGGCATCGACGTGGGACAGATGATTCATCCGCCGCTCACGACGATTAAGCAGCCAGATTATGAGATGGGGAAGATGGCCTGCAAAATGCTGCTGGATATGATGCAGGGCGATGACAGCCCGATGTTTGACGTGATGCTTCAACCTAAGCTGCTGGAGAGAAAGTCGATCCGGGATATCCGGGGCGAGGGGAAATGATGCAGCGGAATAAAGCCTGAGCAGGTATTGCTCGGGCTTTATTTTTTGCGTTAAAAAGATATCGATTACTGAATAATGACTTGATCCCATTCAGTAACAACATGTGGAAAACTATGCCTAATAAACCTCGTAATACCTTATACAAAGCCTGACCTCGGACTTGTGAAATAAAAATCATTATTTAGATAATAGAAAACTCTATTCAAGAAAGGGCTTCCATGCTATACTCGGACAGAAATCGATTACTATAAATTTTAAAACATTTGGAATGAGCTGGAGCAGAAAACACGCAATCCTATTTTTAAACAAAAAAAGGAGGGTTTTCAATGTCGAAGAAGTTTAGTGCGATCTCCCTGATGCTGGCGTTTATGATGATTTTCAGCGCATGCTCCTCATCCGGCGGGTCAACCGATGGGGAGGCATCACCTGATCAATCAACAGACAATAAAGAGAAAGTGACCCTGAAGATTGGGCTGCCTGGAAGCTACGAGGTGACGAGCAAGGAAATTATCGATGGATTTATAACCTCCCATCCGCACATTAACGTTGAAATTCAAGAAGCGCCGTGGGGGGACTTCACATCCAAGATCGCCACACAAATCGCAGGCAACACGATGCCGGATGTCTGGTTCCAAGAGAACGCTACCATACTTAGCTACGGACAGCGCGGTGTAGCAGAGGATCTATCCTCCTACATTGAAGCGGATCTGAAGGCAGACGAATATATCGACGGTTTGTTCTCGGCCAAGGCACCCGACGGCAAGGTCTGGGGTGTGCCTCATGGCATTAATCCGATTGCACTCGCGTATAACCAGGATGTTTTCGAGAAAGCTGGCGTCGCGGTGCCGACGGATGACTGGACCTATAACGATCTGATCGAAGCCTCCAAGGCACTGACGGTCAAGGAAGGAGACAGAACGAGTCAATTCGGATTTATCGGATCGTTCTCCATAACCAACGGATGGTTCCCTTGGATCAAGCAGGCAGGCGGATCCGCACTGGATGATACCTTGACGAAATCGCGGTTTGACGACCCCAAGACTGCAACCGGGCTGCAGCAGTTGTACGATGGGCTGGACCAGGGATATTTTGCGGACATCGACTTTCTGAAAGCGAACGGCGGCGAGCTCGAAGTATTTGCAAGCGGCAAGGCGGCGATGTATTTCCTCCAATACAGTTTGCAGGTGAATATGAACGAGAGCTTTGCGGATACGAACTGGGATGTTGTCAAAATTCCGAAAGGCGTTGACGGCAAGCGTTATGTTCCGATGGTAGCCAACACCTGGCTTGTCTCCTCCAGAGCGAAGCAGGAATCCAAGGGTGCTGCCTGGGAGTTCCTGAAATATTACCTCAGCGACGAAGTACAGGACATGATCGTCAAGACGGGTTCCACATTGCCTGTGAAGAAGTCAGCGTTGGATCAATTGAAGGACAGTACAACGAAACCGCTGAACAAGGCAGCTTTCACGGACGGCATTGATGAAGGCGGCGTTACCTTGGATGAAAATGCTACCTGGAGCGAATGGCGCATTCTGGTGCAGCAGGTGGTCAATGAAATCATGGTAGGCAATGTTTCAGTTGAGGACGGCGCGAAAGATATTCATACCAAGGTTCAGGAAGTGTTGGACTCCAGTAAATAGCTTCATGGGATCAGAGCCGGTGCAGTCTTGACGAAGTAGCGGATTGCACCTCTTTCCCGCTATCGAAAGGTAGGTGTGTCATGCAGAAACAAGGATACTGGGGCTATATATTCACATTGCCATTTGTCGTTAACGTCGTGGTATTCCTCTTATTTCCGATTGTGTTCTCCACGTATATTTCCTTCACGGAGTGGGATTTGTTTAACGCGCCAAGATGGATCGGGCTGGACAACTGGGTTCGCGTCTTGAACAAACATGAGTTCTGGGTGTCCATCCGAAATGTATTTGTGTTTGCGCTCATTTTCGTACCGATTCAGACAATCATGGCGTTTGTGATCGCCTTTATGCTGAATCAGGCCATTCGGGCCAAGGGATTGTTCCGCCTGTTCTACTTCCTGCCCGTCGTAACCCCGTGGATCGCCGGTGGCGTGGTATGGGTATGAATGTTCAACTACCAATACGGTGTCATCAACTGGGCACTGGAATCCATGGGGCTCGACCCTGTGAAATGGATTGATAGCAGTAATTGGCTGATGGTGATCTCCAGCATCGCAATCGTTCAGGTCTGGAAGGGTGTAGGACAATCCATGATCATGATTCTGGCAGGCATGCAAAATGTTCCGAAGGAGGTGCTGGAAGCCTCGCAAATCGACGGCGCCAATGGCTGGAAGCAGCTGACGAAGGTTGTGTTCCCGATGGTAACGCCGATGGTGTATCTCGTGATGATTTTGTCGACCATATCGGCGTTTCAGGCATTTGATGTGTTCCTCGGTTTGTTCGGGTCCATCACCACGGGGATCCCGGAACGGAATATGGTTCCGAATCTGCTGGTGTACCGGGATGCGTTCCTGCTCTTCAAAATGGGCCCTGCATCCGCCACGGCGTGGCTGCTGTTTGTCATCATTCTAGTCTTCACCCTGTTCCAGAAGTATTTCGAGAAGAAGTGGGTGCACTATGACTAAGACCACTCACCCCTTACTTAAGGTGCTTATGTACCTGCTGCTGATCGTTGGTTCGGTGTTCATGGTGTTCCCATTCATATGGATGTTGTCTACGTCGCTGAAAACGGTAGGCGCCATTTCGCAGATGCCGCCGCAGTTAATCCCGAATCCGATGAATTGGGATAACTATATGACGATATGGAACAAAATCGACTTCGGTCGTTACACCATGAACAGTTTTTTCATCGTTTCGATCGAGATGGTGGGTTCCTTGGTCTCCAGCGCATTTGTGGCCTTTGGGCTTGCGATGTTCACCTTCCGTCTGCGGGGTCTCATCTATATGATCATGCTGGCAACCTTGATGATACCGTCTCAAGTGACGATGATTCCAACCTATTTCATCTGGAAAGAATTTGGCGCATTGAACTCGTATTACCCTTTGATTGTGCCCAGCTTTCTGGGCGGGGCGTTCGGTATTTTCCTGATGCACCAGTTCATCAAGTCCTTGCCTAAAGAGCTGTATGAATCGGCTACGATTGATGGCTGCAGCCCTCCGGGCATATTCTTCAAAATCTATCTGCCGCTGTGCAAGCCGGCACTGGCTGCGCTGGGGGTATTCACCTTCATGGGCGCGTGGAACAACACGCTGGGACCCTTGATTTACTTGCAAGACAAGGAATTATATACATTACCGCTCGGCTTGCTCTACCTGAAATCGGAGAATGTCAACCAAGCGCTGCTGATGGCAGGGGCCGTCATTACGACACTGCCTGTTGTCTTGGTTTATCTGTTCGCGCAGAAGCAATTTGTTCAGGGTATCGCTTCGACAGGGATGAAGGGCTGAAGGAGGAACTTACGACATGAAGAAGTACGTGCTGGTCGGCGCTGGATCCAGAGCGCTGTATATGTTTGCTAAGCCGATGGTAACGGACTGGAGTCACATCGCGGCCTTTGAAGGCGTATATGATGCCAATCCGCTGCGGGCGCGCCTTCTTAGCGAGGAGTGTGGAGGAATTCCCGTATATGACGATTTCCACGAGATGATCGCGGCTGCGAAGCCGGATGTGGTCATCGTGGCGAGTACGGATTATACGCACCACACTTATATCGTGCAAGCTTTGAGCGCCGGGTGTGATGTCATCAGCGAGAAGCCGATGACGATTGATGAAGACAAATGCCGTGAAATTCTGCAAGCGGAGCAGGCGAGCGGCAAGAAGGTGACGGTCACCTTCAACCTGCGGTTTGCGCCATATTTTGCAGCCGTGAAGGAACTGCTGCTTCAAGGGGCGATCGGCGAGATCTACCATATGGATCTGGAGTGGTTTCTGGACCGAAGGCATGGAGCGGATTACTTCCGCAGATGGCATGCCGAGATGAAGAACAGCGGCGGACTGCTGGTGCACAAGTCCACGCATCACTTTGACATCATGAACTGGTGGATGGACAGCCGTCCCGCTGAAGTGCATGCTTTCGGAACGAGACGGGTGTATGGTGACGATCGGCAGGAGCATGGAGCAAGGTGTCTGACCTGTCACCGGAAAGCCGATTGCGAGTTCTATATGGATATTGAGAAGGACCCGTTCATTGAACAATACTATCATCAGGCTGAAGAAGAGGACGGATATATTCGGGACCGCTGCCTGTTTGACAGCCGGATCGATATTTACGATACGATGTCGGTCAACGTCCGGTATGACAATGATGCGATGCTTACCTATTCCCTGGTCGCGTACAGCCCGTATGAGGGATGGCGCGCCGCAATCAACGGCAGTAAAGGGCGAATTGAAGTCTCAAATATATACAGTAATGCGGATATGAAGCAAGTGGAAGCAAGCAGGATTCATATTTACCGAACCGATGGCTCCGAGGAGGTTGTAGAGGTTAATACCTCGGCCGCCGGTCATGGTGGCGGTGATGCGAAGCTGCGCAAGGCGCTGTTTGAAGGGGGAATTGACGACCCGCTGGGGCAGCAAGCGGATAGCTCGGTAGGCGCGGAATCCCTTCTGATCGGCGCTACGGCCAACCGCTCCATTGCCGAAGGCAGGGCCCTTACGCTCCCGGATATATCACCGAATTTCGTTAATGGGAGCTCGTTGAGATGAACAGCGTGCAGGAACTGGAGCAGTATATCTGTACTTTATATGACACACGGGATCAGTTGAAGACGCATGTATTTGACCGCTCCGATGCTGCATTTGCAGCCGGGGACGCCATGCGGGATGCCATCGTCACGCCCGAGGCGGCAAGAGTGCGACAGGTGGAGATCAGGGAGGCTTTCCTGAGGTCCATCGGCGGGCTCCCCGATGTCTCTGCGAATCCGGAAACGGAGGAAGGGCCGACAACCGGGGAGGATAAATCGCTTGACAGCGCTCCGCTTAAGGGACGTTCGATCCGGACGGCGAGGGGGTTCGGTGAAGCGTCAGGTGTCAGATCGGATCCCTTCCTTAAGGGGCGCACGACCGGTGTGACTCGTGGGGCTGGCTTTCAGGTAGAGAAAGTCGTGTTTGAGTCCAGTCCGGGATATTATGTCACCTCGAATCTGTACCTGCCCGATCATCGGGAGGAGCGGTCCGCGGCCATCCTCTTCCTGAGCGGTCACGAGTTCGAAGGCAAGCACAACGCTTATTATCAGCGTGTCATCCAGCAATTTGTCCGGGCGGGCCTGATTGTGATGGCTATCGATCCGATAGGACAGGGAGAGCGCCTTAGCTTCTGTAACTCGGAGGAGAAGGAAGGGAGCCGCATTTGGGGCACGCAAGAGCATCAGCAATGCGGGTTTCAGTGTCACTGGCTCGGAGACAGCATTGCACGCTATTTCGTTCATGATGCCATGCGGGCCGTGGATTATTTGTGCGAGCGGCCTGAGGTGGATGAGGCAAGGATTGGCGTAACGGGAAACTCCGGCGGCGGAACCCAGACGGCCATGATGATGGTCTGCGATGAACGCATTGCGGCGGCAGCTCCCGCCACCTTCATCATGAACCGGCAGCTGTATATGCATGCCGGGGGCGTGCAGGATGCCGAGCAGGTATGGCCGGGATTAACCAGACTTGGTTATGACCATGAGGATCTGCTCATCGCTTTTGCGCCGAAGCCGCTGCTTGTGCTGGCGGTGGAATATGATTTCTTCCCGATTGAAGGTACGCGGCGTACCGTTGATCGCAGCCGGCGTTTCTGGGAGCTGCTGGGTCACCCAGACCATGTGCAGCTTGTGACCGATGCCTCCACGCATCGCTATACGGACCGATTGGCAGAGGCCGCGGCAGCATTTTTTGTTCAGCATCTTCAGGTGAGGGTGAATGCAGCTTATGAAATGAAGATAGAGGCATTGCCGTCGGAAAATCTGTGGTGCTGCTCCAGCGGTCAGGTGTACCGGGATTATGCGGATGCAAGATCGATCAGGAATTTCAATGAGGATCGCTGCGATCGACTGGCCCAGGCGCGGTCCTTGCTGCCCACGCAGCAAAGACAGGATCAAGCAAGGAAGTGGCTGCAGGAGAGGATCTACGCTTTCCGCAAGCCTTGCGAATTGAATCCGCGCGTGATCCGGCTAGGCGTGGTGGAGGGTCTTGAGGCCGATTACCGTCTGTGGTGGTCGCAGGAAGGCATCATGAACAGCGGTTATGTATTCCGACTTGCCGGGGGTGCAGTCGGGCGAAAACAGCCGTTGACCGTTGCTGTTTGGCGGGGAGGGACCCGCCGATTGAAGGAGCACTGGGAATGGATTCAGGAGACGTGTCGATCCGGCTGCGCTGTACTGGTGCTGAATACGTCCGGGGTCGGTCCCCATGAGCCTTATCCGATATACGGAAAGCCTGCACATTCCTATTTCGGGGTGCTGCATAAGCTGGCCGATGATCTGATCTGGCTCGGGGATAGCCTGGCCGCACTGCGCACGTTCGATGTACTTCGATGTGTAGAAGCCGTCTCGCACTTTGATGAATGGCAGGGAGGAGTCATCCCGTTCTATGCCGTGGGACGGGAAGGGCTTTACGTGCAGCTTGCGGCTGTGATCGATCCGGGGATTGGACAGGTTAAGGCCGTTGACTCTTTGAGCAGCATCTCGAAGTTGGCCAGTGCACGGCAGCTTGAGGAAGAGGGAGCGATGAGCGTTGTGTTTCCCGGCATGTTGAAGGTGCTTGATCTTCCCGAGCTAAACGAACCGCAGGGCGATGACCGCGGGCAACGAGAGAGAAAGGAAGTGGAAGGACATGAGTAAATCAAAACCACTGACCGTCACACTGATCGGAGCCGGACTCCGGGGCATGATCTATAGCAGTTATGCACTCCAGCGGCCGGATGAGATGCGGATTGTGGCGGTTGCCGATCCGGATGAGGTGCGGCGAAGCCGCTGCCAGGCCAAGTTCGGGCTGGCCGATGAGCGATGCTTTACGAGCTGGGATGAGCTGTTTGCAAGGCCGCGGCAATCGGATGCCGTCTTTATCTGCACAAGGGATCGGGATCATTATGAGCCGACCATGAAGGCGTTGGCGGCGGGATACCATGTGCTGCTGGAGAAGCCGATGTCGCCGGAATGGCAGGAATGCATCGATATGGGCCGGCAGGCGGAAGCCTATGACCGTACGCTAACGATCTGCCATGTTCTTCGGTACGCCCCCTTTTTCCAGGAGCTTAAGCGGCTGCTCGATGAAGGACGGATCGGCCGTTTGATGTCGATCCAGCATAATGAGAACGTCGGCTACTGGCATCAGGCGCACTCGTACGTGCGTGGATATTTCAATAACACCGAGTCCTCCAGCCCGATGATTCTGGCGAAATCCTGTCATGATCTCGACATCATGCAATGGCTGGCCGGAGGCCAATGCCTGAGTGTGGCATCCTATGGCCATCTGTCTCATTTTCGCCCGGAATCCGCTCCGCCCGGCGCGCCGAAGCGCTGCCTGGACGGATGTCCGGTGTCTCATGAATGCCAGTATTATGCGCCGAACACCTATCTGATCGAGAACGCAGGCTGGAAGGGCGAGGCGGCAAGCAACGATCCAAGTTATGAGGCCCGTTACCAAGCGATGCTGGAGGGGCCTTTTGGCCGGTGCGTCTATCATTGCGATAACGATGTCGTGGACCATCAGGTGGTCAGCATGGAGTTCGAGCATGACATTACGGCCGTGTTCACGATGAGTGCATTCACGGAAAAATGCAACCGCACGATCAAGCTTATGGGTACCGAAGGCGAGATTCGGGCCACGATGGAGACCAATGAAATCGAGATCCGCCGCTTTGGCAGCGGCAAGTCGGAAGTGATTCAACTCGTCGATCCGGAAGGCCATGTAGGCCATGGCGGCGGGGATATGCGCTTGATCCAGGATTTTGTGAAGTCGGTGGGGTCCCAGGGCCAGCATGACAGCTCCACTTCGGCCAAGGCGTCGATACAGAGCCACCTGATGGCGTTTGCCGCCGAGCGTTCCCGAGTAGAGAAGCGCATGGTGAGGCTGGAGGAATTTTTGCATAGCGGCGCTCTGGCTTGAATTTCTGTACAACAAGGAGGAATTATCATTATGCAGTTGAACATATTGGAGCATGCGGAGCAAGCAGGTTTAGAGGCAGCCCGCGCTTGCGAGGCCATTCTTCGCGATACGATCGCGGAAAAAGGAAGTGCGCGCATCGTCCTGTCAACAGGCGCGTCACAGTTTGAGTTTTTGTCGCATTTTGTGAAGCTGGATATGGAATGGAATAAGATCGAGATGTTCCATTTGGATGAATATATCGCACTGCCGGAATCTCACCCCGCGAGCTTCCGTAAATATTTGAAGGAACGCTTTCTGGCCTACGCGAATGTCGGCAAGGCATGGCTGATTAACGGCGAAGGCGATCCTGAGGACATGGTGAAGCGGTTGAATGAGGAAATTGTGAAAGCGCCTGTGGATCTAGCCTTGATTGGAATCGGAGAAAATGCGCATATTGCCTTTAATGATCCGCCGGCTGATTTTGATAACGAGTCGCCTTATACAATCGTGAACCTGAGCGATACGTGCAAGAACCAGCAGGTTAGGGAGGGCTGGTTTGCATCGAATGAGAAAGTGCCTCAGCAAGCGATTACGATGACGGTCAAACAGATTTTGAAGAGCCGCCATATCGTATCGGTTGTGCCTCATCAGGCAAAGGCGGCTGCTATTCTGAATACCATTCAAGGCGGAGTAGATAACCAGGTGCCCGCCACGATATTGAAGACCCATCCAAGCTGGATGCTGTATCTGGATAAAGCATCGGCAGCGCCGATTTATCAGTGGGCTTAATTATTCAGATTAGGGATGCTGGTGTAATGCGTGCAGAGCTGCTGATTCCGTTATACGAGTGTGTAAACCATCCGGTGTGCTCGGCAGCATGAAAAGAGCGCGCAAAGCGGGTGAACCGAAAGTTATGCTCATCTGTTCTCTGTCTGGAGCGGAGGAGCATGTCGATGAAGCCATGATCACCGCTTCCGCTGCCTGGGAAAGCGTCATATGAACAAACCTGTGAGGGTAGTTGTGTAATTTAATGAACTTGCACAGATATCGAGTTCATTTATGCGAAGAACAAGTATAGAACAGTTAGGGGGACGCCTATGTTGTGGCGAGGTAAGCTCCCGCACACCGGGGCACTGGTAGAAATAGAGGCGTTAGATGGACGAATCGCGGATGTGCGGCCGTTGGGTCAGCATGAGACATCGGCGAAGCTGCCCTGGATCAGCTGCGGCTGGATCGATTTGCAGGTCAATGGTTTTGGCGGCTACGATTTGAACGGCACCGTGACATCGAGGAGTGATATCGAAGGCGTGACGCTGGCGCTGCATCGCCGGGGCGTTGCTTCCTATTTGCCAACCGTCATTACAGGCAGTTACGACCGGATGCGTCAGGCATTCACCGCTTTATCCCAATATGTCCAATCCAGGCATTTGGGAAGTGCCTCAATTGCAGGCATTCATATGGAGGGACCTTATCTATCCGGTGAAGACGGCAGTCGTGGGGCGCATCCGAGAGAGTACGTCCGAAATCCGGATTGGGATGAGTTTCAGCGGCTCCAGGATGCGGCGGACGGGCTAATTCGGATGGTAACACTTGCGCCGGAGCGTGAGGGGGCGGTTCCTTTTATTGAGAAACTGGTTAAATCAGGCGTTGTGGCAGCGATCGGGCATACGATGGCTACCGGGGAGCAGATCGAGCAAGCGGTGCAGGCAGGGGCGACGGTGTCGACCCATCTGGGGAACGGCTCACAGCCGATTCTGCCGCGGCACCCAAACTATATCTGGCATCAGCTGGCTGATGACCGGTTATGGGCAACCTTTATCCCGGATACACACCATCTGGCACCGTCCGTGCTGAAAGCCATGCTGCGAGCTAAACGGGAGAAAGCAGTGCTCGTTAGCGATGCCGTCATGTTCGGCGGCATGGCCCCCGGACAGTACAGCAGCCTCATCGGAGGCGCAGTGGAACTGACGGCAGACGGCCGCCTGCATACGGTAGAGAATCCGGCGATACTGGCCGGTTCCGCTTCTTCCCTGGACGTCGGTGTTGCGAATGCGATTCGCTATACGGACATGATGCTGGCGGAAGCGATAAGCGCGGTCACAAGCCGCCCGGCAATGGTGTTGAATGTGCCGCAATTAGGTGAGCTGGACATTGGTCGTCCGGCGAACCTGACACTGTTCGATTGCCATGCGGACGGGACGAATATGTCTGTCCGGGAGACCGTAGTTGCAGGTGAGACGGTGTATAGATCTGTTTGATGTCCGGATGGTGAACGAGAGGGGGAGCGTGGGAAGTATTTCACTTTCCGTCGGGGTGTGAGTGTAAAGTATGAGCGCGAACCGCCGCGCCCGCAGGCCGCGCAAGTCCCTAAAAGGGACTTGCAGAGCGACCGCCGCGCTCGCAGGCTCTACAGATCAGCCGCGCTCCTTCGCCCAGCCGAACAGCCATAAAAAATCCCCGATGTGGCGCGACACACACGGGGATGTTTTTTGGCTTTGTTCTATTTTTCGATATGTTCTTCGAACCAGCGGACAATATGGCTCAAGCGTTTTACCCGCAGATGCGGGTGGCCGCTACGGGACAAGTTGTGGTCCGCTCCCGGGAAGCGGATCAGCTGGGTTTCCCGCCCGAGCCGCTTCAAGGCGATGAACAGCTGTTCGCCCTGCTCGATCGGGCAGCGGAGATCCTGTTCTCCATGAAGGATGAGGAGCGGGGTGTTCATGTCCTTCACGTAAGCGAGAGGTGAATGCTTCCACAGCTTCTCCAGGTCATCCCACGGATTGCCCCAAATCTGATCCTGCGTGAATGAGTAACCGATATCGCTGACCCCGTAGAAGGAAATCCAGTTCGATATTGAACGTTGGGTTACTGCCGCTTGGAAGCGGTCGGTATGACCCACGATCCAGTTGGTCATGAAGCCGCCGTAGCTGCCGCCGGTGACACCAAGACGGGAGGCATCAATATATGTGTAGGTATCGAGAACATAATCCACAGCTTCCATCAGGTCCTGATAGTCACATCCGCCGTAATCTCCTCTGACAGTATTAACGTGTACCTGACCGTACCCGTGCCCGCCCCGGGGGTTTGTATAGAATACAGCATAACCGGCTGCAGCAAGCAGCTGGAATTCGTGCATGAACGTGTGAGCGTACATGGCTTGAGGTCCACCGTGAATCTCAAGCACGGCCGGAACTTTGGAGCCTTCGGTAAAGCCTGCAGGCTTCATGATCCAGCCTTGAATCGGCCAGCCGTCGGAGGTATGGAACGTAAAGGACTCCGGCGTGCTTAACGTAATCTCATTCCAGAGCTCTTCATTGCAGTGGGTCAGGCGGCGTTCTTTGTCCTCGGCTGCAGAGTAGCTGAACAGATCGCCGGGCTGGAGCAGGTCAGCAGCGGCAAAAATGATTGTATCCTCAGGAGTTAAAGCAAATTGATATACCTCGCGTTCACCCGATACCACCAGGTCAAAAGATGAGCCGTCCAGAGCAAAGCGTCCGATATGCACGCCGCCGTCCTGGCTAAGCTGGAGGTATACCGATTGACCGTCCTTGCTGAACAGAGGAGGCGTTCCTGCACCGGATCTCATATCACTTACAGCGGCGTGCCCTAGCTGAACATCCATGTCCGTAAAGAGGACACGGGATTCTCCACCGGAGAGCGGAACGAGATGAATCTTGGTCAGCGTGGCAAACCCGCAGCTGAGATCGCTGGCGAGCATAAGAACATACTGCCCATCCGGAGTGAAAACAATGGACCCGATCGACAGTGTTCCGTCCGTTATTTCGGTTACGGATTTGTCCGTGAGGTCCATCACGAATACATCGTTAGTCAAACGCAGATCGGGATCCGGGAACTGCTCCGTGGCTAGACTGTTGCTGTATGCGATGTGGCCGCCATCCGGCGACCAGGCGAAGGCATATACGTCATAATCGCCATCAGTTATTTGCTTGCATTCCTCCGTTGCCGGATTCACGATATATAGATGATTTCTACGTCCATTCCACAATCCGCCGCCATCGGCTTTATATTTAATGCGGTTAATGATCTTTTCTTCGGGCAGCTTATTTTTATCGTCTTTGCCTTGGTCTTCGCTTTCGGTAGACTCCGCTGCTTCCGCCTCACTTCGAATCAGAAGGCGCGTGCTGTCCGGTGACCATTTAAATGCACTGACACCATGCTTCATGTCGGTAACCGGGCGGGCTTCCCCTCCGTTGGCAGGCATGATCCATATCTGTGGCTTGTCGCCTTTTTTACGCAGGAAGGCGAGCTCTGACCCGTCGGGGGACCAAGCAGGTGCAGCATCGGCTTCGCCGGATGTGAAGGGAATGTCCTGGGTTCCAACTGCAGGCAGCAGACGGATGTGGGAGCGGTAGCCGTCGAACTTTTCGCTGACGGATTTATGTACGTATGCTATAGCTCCGCTTGCGGGAGAGACAACGGGGTCATTTACCCAGTGCATCCGGTACAAATCCTCCGGGGTTATAAGTCGCTTATCAGTCATGAATCATCCTCCTAATCTTCTCTGTGAGTTAACCCTTATTATCCCAGATAATGGTATGAAAATCTAGACAAAAGAGAGAGGTAGATTGCGAACATTTCAATCCAAATGCTAGTAAAATAGAGGGGGAAATTACAATAATACTAGGTAATGAGATAGCGGTTTCGTAGTGAAAAGGTCCAGTTAATTTTCTGCTGGTCAATTTATATATGAAATGTGGTTGATAGACTCCGCAGCAGTTCCTCTTCTCTTTTTGTTATAATTGAGATAGACTCTCAATTAGGAGTATGTAAAAAAGATCAACTATATATAGCTCGGGAGGAATCAGATATGAATGTAAGTGAAGCGATCCGTACGCGCCGCAGCCTTGGCAAAGTCAAGCCTGACGCCGTGCCGCAGGAATGGATTGAGCAAATCTTAGAAGCAGGGACCTGGGCGCCGAACCACAAGCTCACGGAGCCGTGGAAGTTTTTTGTGATGCAAGGAGAGGGACGGGACGTTCTGGGTAATGCTCTTGGAGACATACAGGTTGCAGGTGGCGACGATACCAGCGAAGAGGTGGTAGCTGCAGCTCGTGAATCGGGACGCACGAAGGCCTATCGTGCACCGCTTGTCATCGGTGTGGCGGTTGAGCCTTCCACGGACCCGAAGGTGATTGAGCTTGAAGAGTACGGAGCGGTGTTTGCAGCAACTCAGAATATGCTTCTGCAAATCCATGAGCTTGGTCTTGGTGCCGTGTGGAGAACGGGTGAGCCGTGCTTTCATGCCCTGATGAACCAAGCGTTTGGTTTGAAACCAGACGATAAAATGCTGGGCTTCCTGTACATCGGATATCCGGATATGGAGCCGAAGCAAGGAAAACGTCAACCGGCAGCGAGTAAGACCGTATGGCTGAATAGTGCTGCAGACCTGTAGTTTATCTACCCTCGGCAGCGAAAATCCGGTATAATTAACCCTAAGTTTGTCGAAGGGTGTAATGGCATCCGGGCGATTGACACTAGGGGAGTGTACATGGATGAAATTTCGATTCAAGTTGTGGGATCTGGGCAGTAAACTTATTTTTATAGCAACCTGTTTAGCGCTGGCTTCCTTCTTTTTTAAATGGCTGGATATTGGCGTGGCTGCAGAGAACGGCTTTTTGCAGGGCGGCGCGTTTTTCATAGTATGTTTTATCTATCCATTTCTGAAAGTGGTTCGCGAGAAGAAGATGAACAAGATTATTGCATACGCTTTTGCGCTTGCAGCGATTATCTTGACCATGATGTACGTATCGTCCAAAACGGTCGATTTTTTTGGGCAGACAATCAGAGGGGCTGCTGCGGGGCCGTATCTGTTCATGGTATCGTGCGGGCTGCTGAGTTTTGGGATTTTCAAACGCAAATATTAGATTCCTGCTGCATGCACCTGCAAATTATAAGAATCAAGGGCTGGACCTGGAAGTGGCTGATGGCTGCTGGGGACGGCCCTTTTTTCTCTATTAAGCGTGATCACAACCGGATCAGATGGAAAAAAACACAAACCGAACATGAAGCCCTGGCATGTGATGTAACATTGAGCGGGATACTGGGCTTTTGATATACTTAAGAGAGCGGCTTTTAACCGCAGTATTACACATCAGGGAGGGATTTCTTCAATGGCCAATCAAACTTTTACCGATGGACCTACTTTGAATGACGGCGTCAAAATGCCGTGGCTGGGCCTCGGCGTATGGAAGACCAAAGAAGGCGAAGAGGTTATTCAATCCGTAAAATCAGCAATCGCTGCAGGATACCGCAGCATCGATACCGCAGCTGTCTATGGCAATGAAGAGGGCGTGGGGCAAGCTATTCGCGAATCCGGCGTTTCGCGGGACGAGCTGTTCATCACAACCAAGGTATGGAATGAAGACCAGGGTTATGAGAAGACCCTGCAAGCTTTTGAGACGAGCCGCAAGAAGCTGGGACTGGATTTCATTGATCTGTACCTCGTGCACTGGCCGGGAAAAGATAAATACCTCGATACGTGGAAGGCCTTGATTCATCTGCAAAGGGAAGGCCTTGTCCGTTCCATCGGCGTCAGCAACTTCCAAATCCGCCACTTGCAGCATATCATGGAGGACACCGGCGTTGTTCCGGTTGTGAACCAGGTGGAATTGCACCCGCTGCTCTCCCAGAAGGAGCTCCTGGGGTACGCGCGCGAGAATCATATCGTTCTGGAAGCATGGAGTCCATTGATGCAAGGCAACCTGGATCAACCGGTGCTGGCCCAGATCGCGGAGAAATACGGAAAAACAACGGCGCAAGTCATTCTGCGCTGGGATATTCAGAATGGCATTATTGTCATTCCAAAATCGATTAAAGACCATCGTATCTGTGAGAATGCCGGCATTTTTGATTTCGAGCTTTCCGCAGCGGATATGGCGGCCATTGACGGTTTGAACCAAAACAAACGTTTTGGCTCCAATCCGGACGAATTCCTGTTCTAGAATCTGCCTCTATCTTATAAAAAGAGCGAGTACAACCCTTTTGACGGGAAGTTCTCGCTCTTTTTTTGCATATTCCGAGATAGGACCTACAGGGATGAATTGGCTCCGCGATCCTCCTCATCGGAGGCATCCTCCGGAAACAGCGGTTCGCCTATCGTGCCAAGCTTTCCTTGCACGAGGTCTTCATGCAGTCTTTTTAGCCAGTTCAAGTCGGTCCTGGCGTGTTCATACAGCCCGATCATGAGGTGCTGGGCGCTGCGGGGAACGATATGTTTGTGTTCCTCATACAGTTGGTACGCATGATTCACCCGATGCTCCGCATCCCGGATACGGGATTGCAGGATAGGGGCAAGTACGGCTGGGTCTGCGTGGCGTGAGAAAGGCAGGGCGATATAGAGCGGGTGGTGCACAGGCTCGATGTCCCTGAATTTCTTGAGCAGCAGCTGTTCAAAAAGCTTGCGTCCGGCATCCGTGATCCGGTAGATGGTTTTGTCCGGCCGGCTGTCGCTGTGTATGGTTTCGACCGCCTCAATGCATCTGTCCTCGGCGAGCCGGTCTACTGCGTAATAGAGAGAGCCCATCTGAAGTTTGGTATACCGATCCATCCCGCGATCCTTCATCTTGATCCGGATCTCGTACGGATGATAGTCACCCTCCAGCAGCAAACCCAGAATGGCTAGTTTCATCGACATTCCACTAGGCTCCCTTGGCCTTACTAGGAACGGCCACCCGTTCGTTGCCCATCATGAGCACAAACACCAGAGCCAGCACCGCTGGCACAAGCGCCCACATAAACGTATTTGCGATGGAATCGGCCAATGAAACCGTGACTTGCTCGCGTACGTTCGGAGGAAGCTGGCCCATCACCTCGGGCGAAAGCACCACATCCGCATTCAGCGGGACACCGGCCGGTGCATTCCCTGCGGCTTCAGCAAGTCGGCTGTTCAGGCCATTGCGCTGAATGATACCGAAAATGGTGATCCCGACCGTCATGCCGAACGAGCGGAGGAAGGAGTTCGTCGAAGTGGCTGCACCACGCTGTCTGGCATCGAAGTTATGGATGGAGGCCATGCTCAGGGTGGAGAACGAGAACCCGACGCCAAAGCCGGTCAGGACCATGAAGATCGTCAACAGGTAGCGAGGCGTATCAGGATTTATCGTGCTCAGGCAGAAAATACCCGCAATAAAGCAAAACACCGACAGGATCATAATGTTCCTGAACGAAGTTCGAGTTGTGAGCATACCGCCGCCTTGGCTGCCGGCAACGCTGCCGAGCATCATCGGCATCAGAATGAGGCCGGAATTGGTTGCGGTTCCGCCATACACCCCGCTAACAAAGATCGGAATGTAGATGGTTGCCACGATAAAGGTTGCGCCATAGAACAAGGCCACGATATTGCTCGAGGCAAACAGGCGCTTGCGGAACATCTGGAACGAAATGATCGGCTCAGCTGCCCGGGTCTCCGCGAAGAGAAACACAACGAACAGGGCAATGAATCCCCCGAATAAGCCCAAAATTTGCGGTGAGTCCCATGCATAGGTTTGCCCGCCCAGCTCCAGACCGAACATTAGGCAGATGATGGCACCTACAAGCGTTGCGGCTCCCGTCCAGTCAATCTTTTGCTTGGCATGGGAACGGGTCTCCTTATAGGAAGTCATGATGAAAATAAAGGATACGATCCCGATTGGAACGTTGACGTAGAATATCCATTCCCAGCCAACGCTATCGGTAATAAAAGCACCCAGCAGCGGTCCCATAATGCTGGAGGTACCGAATACGGCACCGAGCAAACCCGTCATTTTACCGCGCTTCTCCGGCGGGAACAGGTCAAACACGATGGTAAACGCAATCGGCATAAGAGCACCGCCGCCGATTCCTTGAATCGCCCGGTAAATAATAAGCTCTGTCATGTTGTTGGCCATCCCGCAGAGGGCGGAACCGATCAGGAAGACAACCAGCCCGAATATAAAGAACCGTTTCCGCCCGTACATATCGGACAGCTTGCCGAAGATCGGTGTGCCGGCCATTACGGCAACCATGTAGATCGAGGTTACCCAGACGACTTGGTCGAAGCCCTGAAGATCGCGGATAATCGTCGATAAAGCCGTGGCTACAATCGTGTTATCGATGGCGGCCATGAAGATGCCCAGCAGCAGACCGGCCACGACCAATTTGATGTTGCTTTGTTGTGCATTCATGTTAAGAATACTCCTTTTCCATATTCAACTATGTATATATTATTCAAATTTGAATAATTCGGTGGTTATATTGTAGCCGGATTAGCAGATGTTGGCAAGATGTTTAATGACACTGCCTGTCCTTACATTCTGGACAAGAAAAAACAAGGCCAACCCTCTAATTGCGGGATGACCTTGTGACGCAATCAAGCAGCTGCCAGAGCGTATCTTTACATCAAGCTGCCTAGCAGAAATTTTGTTATTCCTATGCGGTATTTCGTGTGATAACGGGATGAGAGCGAGTGTGTTCAGCTGTTCATCTGCGGGGATCTGGCGTCTAGCTGCATGAATTCGATCCGGTTACCGTCCGGGTCCCTGGCCCAGCACTGCATATTGAAGTCTTTCCCTTGAACGGGTTCAACGTCGAGTGTTATGCCCAGCTTGCGAAGATGCTCCGCCAAGCTGTCGATATCTTCAACCTCAAGACAGAGATGGGAGAACCCGACAGGCCGCTGTACATGTGCCGGTTTATTTTGACCACCGTAAAACAACTCGATAAACTGTCCATCACACACCTTAATGTACTCAATCCATGGCTCGCCCTGATCGTTCGGGATATCAAAAGCGCGGGTAAAGCCAAGAACGTCGCAGTAAAAATGCAGGGACTTCTCCATATCGGCAACATCAAACGCCAGATGGGCGATTCCTTTAATCATGACGGCATTCCTCCTCGGTATGTATATAAGCTTGAGATCAGATGATTTCATAAGACTATTGTAGCCCATTTTGTATACGCTTCCATATATATATTTGCAAAATCGGAGAAATAAACCCGGATGTTATCCTTGGGGATCAGCAGCTGTGCTTCTTCAGGCTAAGTCATTTCGGCATCCCGTGTAGTGTGATATCAATATACCATCATATGCAGATGCCAAAAAACCAAGACCTGCTAAAGCTGGCCTTGGTTTGGGTGTCAACATCACGCAGTGGTGTTATCTTCATGCTGCTGTGTCAACAAACATGATGCGGTGTTTCCATCAGCATGGCCTGTTGGACAGGCAGACATTTTATTCGTAAGTCAGGCTATCCCAAATTTCCTTCACGTTCAACTCAGCGCAAGCCATGGACGTATCGGCTATGCGTTCTGTCTTCGCCCATCCGGCACGGAACCCAAAGTTCAAGATGTATTTTGCAGCTCAGGGAAGCACCAATGAGGAGGCACAGGCGAGGATAGCTGCGCTGACTCAAGATGTCATGGCTCGAATTGATGCCTATATCAAGCTGTTTTAGTGATAGAGAAAGAGAATAAAGGACTGAACCTGACCGTTCGATGAAGAACGGGGAAGGCTCAGTCCTTTTTTTGATCAAGATGGTTTTTTCAACATTACGAATTTGGGCGCCTCTGATGCACCGGGACCTCTTTTTGCCCCCGTTTCATAGGCGATTGGCATAAGGGACAGGATTTGTTCTCCTGGTTTCGTATGTCAGCAGAGGTAGGGGGGCTGACCCGCTGCCAGCCCTTACAGTTTGTGCTGGTGCACAGCCACACATCAACGATCTCTGTAGCAACGCTGGCAGTCTGACTGAGCGAGCTGGAAGCCGAAACCGAGCGCGAGCTCTGGTTTCTATGGCCAGCAGCACTCGCAAGGGCTGGTCTGGCAGAAGGGGATAGGGATGAGTGCTTGGCCGAGGCTTCTATGCTAATCGTCCGTTTAGCCGTAAAGGATGGGCGGGCCATCGATCCACCGACCTTGCCAGGTATGCTATTGCCTTGCTTGCTCTGTTCATCTGTGAGGAACACATCCCGGAAGAAGCGGGAAACCTCCGCTTTCCGTCCCCGATAAAAGCCGGGTGAACTGATAATCAATTCATCCCGTGCTCTTGTGATGGCTACATAAGCCAATCTCCGCTCTTCTTCCAGCGCGTCAAGCGCCTTATCCTCTTTGCCCGATAGAGGGCGCTGATCGTCCCTGCGCTCAGCATCCAGAGCCGACGTATGCGGGAGAATGCCTTCACTTGCCCCGATGAGACAGACCGAGGGGAACTCCAGCCCCTTGGATTTATGGATGGTCATTAACCGGACCGCATCTGCGTGCTCGTCCCGTTTCATAGCCGCCATTTCCTTATGAACGATGATCAGCCGGTCGACGAACTCGACGAATTCGCTGATTTCGCTGAAGCGCTTTGCCGAAGCCTCCAGTTCATCGAGTCCCTCCTGTATAAATTCCTTATGGAGGGTCATCTCCTGACGCTCGTCCGCCTCCAGAAATTTGTCGTAGAATTGCCGTCTCATTTCCTGCACGGCTTGAAGGGGCTCCATCGCCTTAAGTCCCTTGATGAGCTTGGAGCGCGTCCTTATATTCTCGATCTGAAAATCCTTAAGACCGGGAAACGTGAGCAGGTGGGAAAGAGGACCTTTCTTGGGACGCGGAGCATCCTGCTGCCGGATGAAGGCCATGCCCTTGTCCCGGTTGATGTAAAGGGTGTGGAGCATACCCTCCATCGCCGTGAAATTGCGGCGGTCCAGCGACAGCCGCAGATGGTCCATGAGCGGTTTGACAATCCACTGCTCATAGAACAGATCTCCGTTCTCGTAATGAATGAACGGAATCTCCCGCATCACGAGCTGCTCGAAGATCGCTCGGCTGTTATTCGCGGTCCGGTACAGAATCGCATGATCACGATATGGCTTCCCATGCTCCTGAACCTGCGCGGTGATATGGGTCAGGAGCAGCTCCGCTTCTTGGTCGGGATCGCCGGGACGAAGATACAGCGGCACGCCGCTGCTCTTGCGGGTGGACCGCAGCTGCTTGGGCCGGCGGCGTTCATTGACGCGAATCATTTCATTCCCGAGCCCGACAATCGAGGAGAGGGAGCGATAATTAATATCCAGCGTCACCACCTTGGCCCCGGGGAACGTCTGGTCGAATTCCAGAATGAATTCGTTGCGCGCGCCGTTGAAGCCGTATATGGTCTGGTCATCGTCACCGACCACCATCAGGTTGCGGTGGGGAGCGACGATTTTCTTCAGCAGCTCATAAGGCAGCAGTCCTGTATCCTGAAACTCGTCGACCATGACATAACGATACCGCCGCTGAAGGGAGGCAAGAAGTCCGGGGTCATTAGACAGCAGACGGTAGGACAAGACCAGAATATCGTCAAAATCCATCTGGCCATGATCTTCCTTCCATGCTTCATATCGGGCGAAGATTTGTCTTTGCTCCACTTCGGCAGGGGTTTTCACGGACAAGTCGTCAAGACCGGTCAAACTCATCCTGTAAGCGGACCACAGCGAGAGCAGGGTTTCCGCCTCGTAGCTGTCCTGTAATCCCATTTCCCGCAGGATTCGCTTCATAATGAATTGCTGATGCCTGGAGTTGCTGAGAATTTCTTGTTTGTAACCTCGCGTTCGCAGCAGGTACAGGAAGAAGGAGTGAAAAGTTCTTGCCGTTACCTTGGCGGTTTCATTAGCTCTTAGGCCGGGAAGCGCCATAATACGCTCCTTCATCTCGGCTGCTGCCTTGGATGAGAAGGTGACCAGCAGGATGGAAGCAGGATCGACCCTCTGGGCAGCGATGAGGTAGCCTGTCCGGCTTACCAGCACGGAAGTCTTGCCGGAGCCGGCTCCGGCAAGCGTGAGCAGCGGTCCTTGCGTATGTCGTACGGCCTGGATCTGGGCTCGGTTCAGCAGCAGCCCCTGCGATTCCAAGCCGCGAAAAAAAGCCGCATCCGGCGCGTCATCGCTGATCAGGTCCTGGCTGTTCTCGAAGGAAGCCAGCTTGGCAAACGGAATATCCTGACGCTCACCGCCGTACGGGCGTTTATAAAAGGGTATGGATGTCATGAAATTCACCAATCATTTCGTATTTCGGTTATAGTCTTAACCAGTTTACCGGATTCTCGCAAGTCTGGCAAAGCGCAGGATATGGATGAGACATGGGCTGGCAGCCATTGAAAGGGAGCTTGATACTGTGAATAGGACTAACTTTATAGATCGGAAAGTGTTATATTGATGGAGAAATTTTAACATGCGAAATCTAAAGGAGAGGCCACATGCTGGTTGTTATTGTATTATTACAGCTCATTATCATCGGCATTCTGCTGCACATAAACGGCAAGCTTAAACCGCGCGATTACATTGCGGAAGCGATGGAGAGGGATCGTAAATTACGGGAGGAGCGGGAGAAGCAGCAGCGAATGGAGGCTTTGTCGCATGAGAGCAGCGATAAGGATGAAGATCCTTTATGATCTGAATTATTTATATGAATAATAAAAAAATCCCGGATTCCTCTCAGAAGCGGGAGACCCGGGATGAGGTAACGATGATATATGATCTGTCATTTCATCCTAATTCCTGTAACAGGATAGTCATCATTCACGTGAATCGTTCCAATTCCACAGCTGTACTTCCCCGACCTGCAGGTCACGCACCCAGGAGACCTCCCGGAGGGTGAGCAGTTCCTTGACGGGGCCGGTTATGACAGCGCCATAGAGGTGAACGCCGTTTTGCTCCACATAAGCTAAGGAAGCGTCTACGTCTACGAACGGAGCAACCCGCTCGGCAATCAGTTTGTACTCCTGCAGAAGCCGCAGCGATTTCTTGAAATGCTCATTCCGAAGCTCCCCGTCCCCGTAGGTTTCTACTGAAGGGTAGTGTCCGCCACTGGACACGACTTTGCCGAACCAGCCTCTTTTTTCTTCCTTATAGGAGGTCACGGTCAAGTCGTCATGATGCCAGACAGGGTAAGCCGGGAAGCCGATGGGATTCGAGATTACTTCGTCTTCCCCACCGAATCGGGTATCCGGTCCGTTGTCAACCGCAAACCAGACGGACTCCATATTCCGGTTCTCAAATTGCTTCAGCAGCTCGTCGGTTGTGAAGAAACGGTTAAATGAAACATAGGCCTCGGCTACAGTACCCTCCGGCAGTTTTTCAAGCCGGGACCAGTCACCGCTCTTGGTGGAAGAGTCACCGCTCTTTGGTTCCTCAAGCTTTTCTCGTTCAGCTTCCTCTTCGCCTGCAGAAGAAGTCTCTGAGCTATCTTTTGGACGATAGAAAATCTGTGACGAACCCGAGCTGCCATCTCTCCAATCCATTTCGACCGACGGCAGTCCAAACAGGAAGTTGACGGTGTATTGACCCACTGCAACCCGTTCACTCCCTACTTGTTTGAGCATGTCCCCGGACATTTCCTGACTGAAGAAGGTTTTGCCCTGACTGCTTAGCGAAACATCTATGTTAGGTTTGGAGATCGAGATGGCGGAAGCAATGGCATCCCGGTATTTATCGGTTCGGTCCGGGTCGCCAGCACTATAAAATAGCGCCGTTACAATGGAACTAATGACCGTAACAATCAGAAGCAAGGATAATACCGTCAGCGTGTTGGAGACCCGTGCTCTCCATTTGCCTCGGCGGACGATCCGCTTTTCTTTTTTGGGGGAGAGGGCGCTTTGATCGTCGGGGCGCTTGGGCATAGCATTATTAGAGCCTGTATTATCCATCCATTCATCCAGGAAAGCCTGGTATTCTTCCAGCTTTTCCATTTCCCGCTCGACTTCGAATTTTTCCTCGTCACTCAAACGGCCGTCTGCGTAATCCTTCAGTCGCTGCTTGAATTCTTCGCTCATAACGTCTCTTCCTTTCGTTTCATGTCTCGCAGCCGCTGTCTGGCCCGAAATAGCAAAATCTTGATATGGGATAAGGTGATGCCCATAATATCCGCCGCCTCCTGGTAGGTGAATTGATGAAAATCCACCAAGATAATCGCCTGGCGCTGATTCTCCGGAATAGCCGTCAGCATCTGGCCGATTTCATGCCGGACTTCTTGCTGTAGGAGGGTGTTCTCCGGCGTATCACGGTCAACCACCTGTTCGAAAAAAACAGCTTCCTTCACGGTACTGCGGCTGGCTTTGCGTTGATAATCCACATAAGCATTATGGGCAACCCGAAATAGCCATGGCTTGATTCGTTCTTCCTTCCAATCCTCCAGATACAGATAAGCCCGGTAGAAGGTTTCCTGAACCAGGTCCTCTGCCGTATGGTGGTCATAAGAGAGGGAGTACAAGTAACGGTAAACGTCTTTCACATAATGTTGATAAATCGACTCCAGACTGTTCAGTTTCATGTCCTCCTCTCTATATGAAACACGTATAACCGGAGCAAAAAGTTACAAGGGATATAAAAATGGAGGCAGGCTCAAGCTCGAAAAGCGCAAAGGCAAAAGTAAAAGCAAAAGAGCAAAAGCAAAAGCAAAAGCAAAAGCCCGCCAAGTTGAGCGGGCTCTTTGTATCAAACTGTAGGTACGACAAGGGAGTGTGCCTGAGCACCAGAAGCAGTGGGCTCAAGCAAGCGATATTCAGCATCCATATATCATTAGGCAAGCAGTTAGCGCCTTGTATCACTTACTGTTCTTGTCTAGGTAAGCTGTCAGCGCTTTGTACTGCTTGCTGTCCTTTTCGGCATAGTCCAGCGCCGTTTTACCGGACGCATCTTGGATTGAGGCATCCACATGGTGCTGGTTCAGCAGCTTGTCGATGTAAAAGTCATTTTTGTTGATGACGGCCAGGTGAAGCGGTGTCTGACCGTCGAAATTTCGCAGGTTATAATCAAGCTCTCCGGCTTTCCCATCCATCTGAACAAACGGGTCGTATAGGGAGGAATCGCCGTCTACGATCAAATAGTGCAGCAGCCCGTTGCCGGTTGTTTCATCCTGGGAATACAGTCTGGCTTCCCCGGCAGCAATAACAATATAAATCTTTTGCATATTCAATTCGCCGTTGACCTGGATCAGCTTCCCGAGATTTTTCACCAAATGGCGTTCTTGGGCAGGTGCTCCTTCAGACTCGGAAGGTGCAGTTGGGCCGACCGGGATGGCCTCTCCGTTCGAGGATTTTGGAATAATTTGTACCCCCTCGGTACCGACAGAGCCGACCTGATACCCAAGCGCTTCCGAGAAGTCCCGCACAGGGACATACAGCTTGTTCTGAATGACAACGGGAGGTTCGGACAGCTTGACCTCCGAGCTGTTCACGACAATTTTAGCAGGGGATGGGACGGCTTTCAGATATACAGCAGCGCCAACGGCGGTACCCGCTGTCAGCGTCACACCGACAATCGCGCCGAGTGCAAAAGCAGGAACAGAAGAGAAACGTTTTTTCATAATATCCTCCCACGGTGGTTTATGGACTTTTACACCATTATATACCAATCCAGTATTATCTCAATTGAATGTCTGGATCAAAGACGACGATTCTCTGTTCATCCAAAGCCATTGTCAACAGATCAGCCTTCAGCTGCTCCTTACTGGTAATGGTGTCAGGCTGGTTTGTCTTCATCTCCGTCGTCAGTTTATTCACTAATCGTTCGATTGATAACATATCCCGATATTCAGGCGGGGAGTAGTCTTCCCAGTATTGATCTTCGCTGATGCCCATCGTATCCAGCATGCGCAAGTGCTGCTCTTGCACCTGCCGCGGCTGGCTCTCAAGCGTCTTTCGAAGCTGCCTTGCTCTTTTAACTCCATCCTGAAGGCTTGCTGCAACGCCCTCGTCGTCAGCCAGCTGCAGCATCAATTCCTTTGTTGCCATCTCTTTGAGGAGTGTGGAGTCATCAGGCAGCGGCGTGTCGCTCTGTGTGAGGTTATTCTTATAGGCGGATAAATCTGTACGCGTGATGTAGGTGGAGTCGACTTGAATCAACGTCTGTCCATTCAGGTCTTCGCGCATGCGATGTTTCTGGCCGGAGCGATCGGAAGCATCGGTAAAGCACAGGATGGTGCTTATCGTCAGAACGCTTGCTACGGCGACACTGAGAATGGTGATGAATTTACGGTTTAATTTCATGCTGTCAATCCTCCTGGCATGAATAAATAGCAGCTTTAATACTAATATAGACGTTTCATCAACCGGAAAGGTTATGCAAAACTATGGAAAAACACCTGAAGGCACGAAATCAAAAGTGCTTTCAGGCGTAGGTGGCCGCTGTGATAGGATCGGCTTCGTATTGATGCCTATTTGCGGAGCAGGCGGGATCTATGCGCGTATATGATCGCTTTGTCTGCCAGAAATGCAGCGTATAGAAGCAGAAAGACCGAATAAGGAAAGCCGGTTCCGTCCAGGCTTGGAACGAACCATTCGGCGGCAATGAAATACAGCAGTGTCAGCAGCACCGGCAGCTGCCGTTTCAGGCGGTATTTCCACACAGACCAGATCACGCCGGCAACCCCGGCGAACAGCATAACGAGGCGTACGGCATCCAATGCGGATTGTACGACTCTTCTTGCTTCCTCATTACCTATGGCAGCCGCATACTTGGAGGTGCGGCCGGCAAATATGCTTCGGAAGAGGTGAACCAAGGGGTTGCCTTCAATGTATCGGGATTCCAGCCACAGTGAGGCGAGGTTCCACGGCCCGGACATATACCTCAACCGATTAAAAAGCGGGATGTTCAGCCACCATGGAGACAGGATGAGCAAGTAACCGGCACTAATCAGAATAATGCCTCCGGTTACGATTTTGACCGGGCTACGGTACTTGATCCAGAAGGGAATGAACAATACCGGGTACAGCAGTGCCTGCAGATTGTAACAAGCCATAAGAGCGGTAAGTGCACCGGCAGCGGCATACCAGCCAGCCTGCCTCAATTCAAGCGCTCCAATTACAGCGCAGGCCAGAAGCAGCATTAAGGTTTGCATCGTAATATCCGGCAGGATCAGACGCACTGCGCCGTAAGCCGGCCAGAACAGAGCATAGATGAAGCACGACAGAAAGGCGATTCGCGTATTGAACATGTAGCGGGACAGCACAAATACCAAGTAAACGGAAAAGGCATGAAAGATGCATTGGAGCAGCTGGTACGCGACCAGAGCAGCATCCATGCTGCCGAATAGAGCAGCAAGTCCGGCAATCATAAGCGGCACACCGGGCATGACGCTGGAGGAATGGTCTTCAAGGTCTCCACCGGGGTGGCTGATCATGGCCGCACTTTGGATATATCGTTCTTCGATTACACTGCTAATGCTCGGTGAGGGTTCATGTCGGCCAGTCAGCACCAGCAGACAGGACATCACCAGAACCGCTGCAATCAGTATCAGCAGCAACCTTCGCTGCACACGGTTTAACGTCCATATGGAAAACAAAGGCTCCACTCCACTCTTTATATAATCTGTAGGTTAATCACATACATACCCTTATATATTAAAGAAAATTCAAGGAAATAAAAAGGCTCCGCAAAAAACGGAGCCATAAGTTCAAATGACGTTCGATTTAACCAGGATCTGTCCCATTCTAGAAGCCGCTGTGATATTTATCGGCGCTGGAAGATCGTTTCTTCGATGTGCCGTCCCGCTGCTTCTCTTCCTGGCGCTCCAGCCTGGCATCTTCCATCGGAATCGGGTCCACATGCTGCTCGCTCTCAAATTTATCGAACAGGCTTTCTTTTTCCGTTGGATATTGTTCAGGGTGATCCATGTTGCCGGGACCGTTATCAAGCGGTAGATCCTTCTTTTTATCAGCCACTGATCTCACCTCACTATCATTGTGATACTACCTTTATACCTTATTTGAGGAAGCATCAAACATCGGAATGACGGAGGGAGGGGGATGGTCCACTCAGGAGATCACAGGAGATCATTCAAAGTATCCACTTTATGATGTCTCCAAACCAGCTGCGGGCTGCTGCTGTGTTTCGGCTTTAAGCCTGAGATAATGAACAAACAGTTCAACAAGTTCCGGATCAAATTGTGTACCGGAGCATCGGTGCAGTTCCTCAATCCCTTCTTCGAAGGTTTTGGTTTTCTGGTATGGGCGTTCCGTTGTCATCGCATCAAAAGAATCAATAATAGTCAGCATGCGGCACAGCTTGGGGATTTGAATGCCCTTGAACCCGTGCGGATATCCGCCGCCGTCGTAACGTTCATGATGCAATTCAATATAAGGAACCAGTTCCTTGAACTTCTCGTTGGTTTCCGCAATCCGTTTACCCCAGCTGACATGTCGTTTTACGGTTTCCCATTCCCCGGCAGTGAGCTTGTCCCGTTTGTTTAAAATACCCCAAGGGATTTCAAGCTTGCCAATATCGTGAATGAGTGCGCCGAGTACGAAATTGCGCCGCTCCACACTATCGAGTCCGAGCACTTCACTCATATCCATGGCGTAGCGGAAGACGCGCTTGGAGTGCTTGAACGTATCCACGTCTTTATACAAAAAGAGTTTAAGCTGCTGCTCGATATCGCGGACGTCATCCGCGAAGTCAATCTCGGATTCTTTATTGGCACCGCTGCCGTATACATGCACGTTGTTTTTACCCTGCTTCTTGGCGTAGTACAGCGCCTGATCGGCAAGCTCGACAAGCTGTGACTTGTCATGGATGTCAATCCGGTACGTGGCAATGCCGGCAGAGTAGGAGAGACAACCGGACGGGAAAATTTCGACCCCTTCGAAATAGGTATCGTTCAGCTTTTTGCGGAGTCTGTTAATGAAGGAACGGGCTTTGTTCTCATCATAGCCTGGCATGAGGATGGTGAATTCTTCACCGCCGAAGCGAGAGGCTACTACCTCTGCCACTTCGGATTCCACCTTTAGGTAATTGCCAAGGAAACCAAGGAGCATGTCTCCCTTCAAATGCCCGAACTGATCGTTGTACTTCTTGAAATCGTCAATATCAATCATGGCCAAAGACAGTGGTGTATCATTTGCCTTGGCTTTCTTGATTTCGTCTTCAAGCAAATTTTCGAAATAGCTGTGATTATATAATCCTGTTCGCTGGTCTTTGATTGCTTTTTCTTGAACTTCATTGTACATGGAGAATAATTGTTTGAAGGAATAGGAGAGCATAATACTCAAACCTATGAACAAAGTTAAGCCGAACACGCCATTATGAACGATAAGAACGGAAAGAACCATGGACAGGATGAGCGTGCTTAAATAGACAAGCAGGGTGTCTTTTATGAAGGATTTAAGGATGTCATATAAAGATCCCCGATATAGCAAATAATAGTAGAAACCAAGGAGAAACACGTTAATTATAAAATATACGAGCAAGGCGCCGAGGTAAGCTCCAAAATGATTGTTTAGAATAGGTCCTGTCTGACCTCCTGCGGCGTTGAACACAAGGGAGGATCCGACGATCATAAGTGTATATATAGAGAAGTTTACGAAATGCTTCCAGAATGGGATTTTTCTGTCATATAGTGCTATTGCCAGAGTGTTAAACAGAATGACAGAAAGAGCGAATGGTGCTCCGTATATGAAAATGCAAGCCAAATAAACAGACGAATCCATGGATTGCAAATTACCCTCAGGCGGTAGCTGAAAGGTGAAGTAATTTAATATTAGGGCGGCACCTAACATTGCATAAACCCATACCCACTGTGAAGGGGAGTAATATAAAAATTCTCCTCGATGTACTAGTAGAAAGGTTAAACAGCCCATAAGTGAAATAAACACAAAATACAGCTGTCCTGGAAGTTCTCGAGAAATCTTAGGACGCTTAAATATGGACATAACGGTTTCTCCTCAAAAAAGCATGGTGTATTCTCCACATTTTAAGATATAATGCGTCGCAAAACAACGAAAAAGATATAAAAAAACAGGCTGGAGTTCTCAGCCTGTTTTTTTGAAATAAGTCTTATTATCCCAATCTATAACCGGAAGTCAGAGCGACAACAACGGAAGCAACGATGATTGCATTCAAAACGATGCGGTTATACTTGATTTTATCAGTTTTCTTCATAGTTCTCCCTCCTTTCCAGATGGTATGATGTATTATTAATTTTGTGGTTCAACTTGTTCAGTAGTATCGGATTTTCGAATTATATTTTGAACGGTGGTATTCTTGCCGGAAGTCATGAGATGCACGATGTAGAGAAAAATACCAATGTTCATAATAATATCGCCGATACTGATTACCTGCGTTCTTGGATAGGGTGGGGATAACGGTATGATATCACCAAGAAGAGACAGGCGAGTGGAAGCATCCATTAAATAATGTTTGGTTGTAGCTGTCGCATCCATGAGCATGTCCACGTATATTGGATCAAGAACAGAAGCGGCACTCATGGATACGGGCATTCTGCCACCATTGACCGCCATGACGAGAAAGTTGAGGAAGACACCGGCTAATATACTGCCGAAACCTTTCTGATCCCGGTTCATCCAGAGGAAGATCATGCCGGCAACATAGATGAGCATAAAAATATATCCACTTGCGGCTGCCAGCCAATCAGAATTCTCTTGAAAACGGAATATGAGCAGCTGTACGATCAGGAGAATTGGGAAGATTAAGCCGCCCTTCAGACGTATCTTGCTGAATTGCAGCAGTCCGTGGCGGAGTCCGCCTCGTATCAGTCCGACAATTAACCCTAGTATAATGCCGTCAAATACCATGATAGAATTCCTACTTTCATAGTTCAGTATCTCTGTAATAAGATAGTTCGACAGCGAAGTGGTAATTCCTGCAACCAGATTCAAATTTTATGGAAAAATTTCGGAGAATCATTTAAAAAGCTTGTCCCTTTATGTTTGAATCTAAGAGTTTATATACATTATAACAGATTAAAAGGATAAATCTTCCTACTTTTTTCGTGTTTCTATTGCAGAAAGAAGCAAATTCATGAACTTTACATACCTATGGGGGGTATAGTACAGTTAAAGTGTAACGAATTTCATGTAAATAGGAGGACAACATCATGAAACAGGTGACATTGACAGTGGAGGGCATGTCTTGCAATCATTGCGTGAACTCGGTTGAAGGCGCGCTGAAGAGTGCGGGAGCGTCAGGCAAGGTCGATCTTGCATCCAATACAGTGGCTGTCGAATATGACGAGAGCAAGATTAGCCTTGAAGCACTGAAAGAAGCGATTGAAGAGCAAGGGTATGATATCGTATCCTGATGGAGCCCGTTAAATTCCAAAGCTGAGAGCCTTGGCTGTATATGAAACCGGATGCCGGATACTGGTATTCCGGTTTTTTTGCTGTAAAGTCACAGGCTGTGTGAGCTTGCGCAGCCAGATTTGAAGTTTCATAATAAATGGAACCATTCTTATAGAACATGAAGGAGTGAGTACCCGATGAATGATACATTGTCACTGCTGATGAATCATCGATCGATTCGCAAATACTTGGACAAGCCGGTGTCGGAGGAGCAGCTTAGGGCCGTTGTGGCAGCAGGCCAGATGGCATCCACATCCAGTAATGTTCAAGCCTACAGCATCATTGCGGTTACCGATCAGGAGAAGAAGCGGCGGCTGGCCGGCTTGGCCGGTAATCAGGCTTATATTATAGAGTGCCCCGTATTCCTTGTGTGGTGCGCAGATCTGTATCGTTTGAAAAAAAGTACTGAGGCGCATTCGGGTGACAAGGAGACGTATGAAGATTCCACCGAGAATTTCATTGTGGCCACCGTGGATGCCGCTTTGGCTGCGCAGAATGCCGCGATTGCTGCGGAATCGCTGGGTCTTGGCATTGTGTACATCGGAGGGGTCCGCAACTCGATAGCTGATTTCTCCGAGGCATTGGAGCTGCCGGACCTGGTCTATCCGGTATTTGGCATGTGCCTCGGCTACCCGGACCAGGATCCGGGGCTTCGTCCACGCCTTCCGGTAGAAGCGCTCCTGCACCGGGACAGCTACAATCCGGGAGCCATTGAGGAAGTAAGAAGTTATGATCAGGTTTCCGCGGATTATCTATCCAAGCGGACAGCAGGCAAGAACAGCACGCCGTGGTCTGAACTTATGGCCAAACGCTTGGCGGAGCCGGTAAGACTGCACATGAAGGACTTTCTAAACGGGAAGGGTTTTATGAAGCGTTAGTATAATGAACAGAGCCGCTTTAGGGTTGCTTCCCGCAACCCTAAAGCGGCTTTTTCAATGTTTCCCTATATGGAGAGCGGTTCTTCATAATGCCTGTGCCATATCATTTGCCAATTCCCTGCTGACGGTATTGGCCAGGCGTGATTCCTTCGAGTTTTTTGAACATCCGATTGAAATAAGGGGGCTGATACCCCGCGGCTTCCGCAATCTCATGAATGCGAAGATCCGTGGTCAGCAGCAGCTCTTTGCAGCGGTTCATTCGGAACGTTGTCAGATAGTCGATATAATTGGTGCCCGTCATCTGCTTGAATGCTTTGCTCAATTGGGATGCGCTGACGCCGGCCTCCATCGCCATGACATCCAGGGAGAGGTCCTGCATCCCGTTCTGCTCGATTTGCTCCAGCACGTTTTCGACTAGCGATTTCATGGAGCTGCTGAAGTTCTTGGTCAGCTGCTCGAGGTAGGGCCCGATGATTTCGCGTTGGAACCAGTCCACACAAGCCTTCGGGTCCCGAAGCAGGGACATCTGTTCCTGCAGATTGGAGAAATTATACACCTGATACGGATTTAAACCGGCCTGCAGCATAGACCGGTGAACGCTTGTGATTAAACGCATGAGCCCATGATGGACATGCCACTCCGAGCCTCCTCCGGCCTGAAGCGACGTTACGAAGCGGCTTAGGGATCGAAGCGCATCCCTCTGAAGTCCGAGATTCAAGGCATGAATGAAATCCTGCTCCAATTCCAGCGGATAGTCGATCCAGTCATTTTTCTGGGAAAGCACCGTGTCTGCTTCCAGCAGCTGGCTGCCTGCATCGAAGGAGCGGTAATGCAGCGCCCTTTTGGCCTGCTCGAGAATATGAGGAACATCGGTCCAGGTTGAGCTCGGTCCCCCTAATACGATGGTTGCCGACATGCGGAGTGTATCGCGCAGTGCCCGTATGATCTGATCGCACAGCAGCTTCATCCTGTGCATCTGCTCGTCGGCTGTGTGGGAGTCTGGAACGATCAAGATGACACCGAAGGAGCCGTCGAAGAAATTGATGGGATGCATATACGCGCTTATGTCCTCGGCCAGCTCCTGGATGACGTTCAATGCGGCATAGGTAAGTAGATGCTGATCGTTTTCCGTTAGAGGCGCGCGATCCTCCCCGTGAGTATGCTGCTGCAGCACCATCGCGGAGAAATGTTTATGGGTAATATCAAGCTCCATCTCTTGCAGCTTGACCACATACTCGGGCTCCGTCAGGTGAGAGGCTTGTCCGCTCAGAAATTGATTGATATAAGCCTCTCTGATCGAGGGCAAGGATCGCTTCCATTGATTTTGCAGTGTATCATGCGAGAATCGGTACTGTTTCCACTCGTGTTCAATATAATCCAGTTCATTGTATCGCGAGTTCTGCTTGCTCTGATCGCCGCCAACGATATTCAGCATCTTGCGGATCGGACGGTACATGCTCTTGGAGGCGAACCAGCTTGCGCCCAGGGAAGCCGCAAGCGCAAAGGCAAAACAGATCAGAATGATATGGGTATAAGGCTTCGTGGGAGCGATGATGTTGGATTGCGGTGTTCCGGACACATAGGTCCAATTCTGCTGCATTTTTTCAAATTGAACGGTATTCACCAGCAGTACATCCTGATCGACTGGCACCTTCATCCGCAAATGATTTGTGTGTTGGGCATTCTGAGGCAGCTTCAGCTGTTCCAGAATCGCGCTCATCGCCTTTGGCATATTGCGGCTCATTCCGGATTCCCCGATGATATGGCCCTGGTCATCCAGCAGGAACGAGAGATTCTCGCTATTGCGGATCACATGCAGCTTCGACGGATCGATGTAGATGACAATCGCGCCGTAGGGTGTATGACCGTTGAACGGAAGTCTCATGACGAGTGCGTGTGAGGACCTCTCCTTATTGAAAGGCCGCTCCAGGTCATGGACCCAGAACATATCCGAATCCCCTTCCATGAGTTTGTTAAAGTTTAACGCATCCTGAGCCTGATCCAGCGTTCGAAGCCCGAGGTCGGGCTCCATGATTTTATTTTGTTTTTTGATGTAGAGATAGACCTGATCCACCAGGGGATCGGCGTTTTCCACGAGGTTCAGTGTATTAAACAGCTCGTTTGTCTCCTCGATATTCGATACAAAGTCCATGTCGGACAAGGAGGGCTTAAAATGCGGCTTCACGACCATATTGAGCGCATAATGGACCAACTGGGTGAATTGCTCGTCCACTTGTCTCGCGGTGTCAACCAGAGCTTCCTCGTTGCGCTGCTGATACTGGTTGATCATATGCTGGTTCCCCACATACAGGTAAACGGCGGTTATGGCTGAGATGGGGAGGCATGTCAACAGCACGGCAAGCGCGATGCTTCTCCAATACATAATACCTTTGAAACCGGATTCAAGATTCTGCTGCCTCATTACTTTAACCCCCTGTTGGCATAGACAATTCAAGGCTAAATCGTAGAAAGCCGGAAATGATTAAATACTATCATAGCGAATGAGCGGATTGGTTGAAAAGATCATATTTTCCTATTGGTGTTGGTGAGAAGCTGTTTATTCACCCAGGAAAAAAAGTGCAATCCAAGGAAATGGAACATAAGAGATGCCTTGCAGAATCAGCACTCGCCGTGCACTGTATCGACCGGAGCCGGATTCAAGGTCCTGCGGAAAAAAAGTAGAATTGCAGGTAATTTTGCAACCGTTTACATTAAGGTTACGTTCCGAGAACGGTATGTTGGACGACACGACAAGGCTGAAAGTGAGGGAGTAACGATGAAAGCACAAGAAACCGTTCGGTCGGCAAAAGGAAACAGGAGGCCGCCCATTCCATTGAAATCCAAAACAAAATGGGGACGAATATGGTCGGATGTTGCGCGTGACAAGTATTTGTATGTGCTGGCTTTGCCGGGCCTTATCTTTTTTATCATTTTCAAATATATTCCGATTACGAATCTCGTCATAGCCTTCCAAGAGTATTCTCCCTACTTTGGGGTGTTCGGAAGCCCTTGGGTAGGGTTTGAGCATTTCACCCGGTTTTTCTCCAATCATGACTTCTGGATGCTGCTGCGAAATACGTTAGCGATCAGCTTCCTGAGCCTGATTTTCTTTTTTCCGGCACCGATCATTCTATCCTTGATGCTGAACGAAGTACGAAGCTCCATCTATAAGAGGACCATTCAATCTCTGGTGTATATCCCCCACTTTTTGTCGTGGGTATTGATCTATGGCCTGACCTACCTGATGTTCTCGCAATCGGAGGGCCTGTTCAATAAGTGGTTAATCTCCATGGACTGGCAGACGGTTGATATTCTCTCCAACCCGAACTACTTCTGGGGCATGCTGACGGCGCAGTCCATCTGGAAGGAGATTGGATGGGGAACGATCATCTTCCTCGCCGCCATTGCCGGAGTGGATCCGCAATTATATGAAGCGTCGGTCATGGACGGTGCGGGACGGATGAGACGGATGTGGCACATTACCCTGCCCGCGATGCGTAACGTGATCCTGATTCTGTTGATTCTGCGCCTGGGCACGATCCTCGATACGGGATTCGAACAGATCTATCTGATGATGAATGCACCTGTCACCAATGTAGCCGAAGTGTTCGATACTTATGTGTACCGGGTCGGGATTCGTCAGGGTGAGTTCAGTTACAGTACAGCTATCGGATTATTCAAATCGATTGTCGGTGTCATTATGGTGGTTACGGCCAACCGATTGGCAAGGCGATACGGTCAAGAAAGCTTGTACTAACAACAGATCGGCGAAGACAAGGAGGAGAAAAGCATGCATGAGAAAGGATGGAAAACAAGGCTGTTTGGTCTTGTAAATAACAGTCTACTGCTGATCATCGGTTTGGCAACGATATTTCCCATTTACTATACCGTTATTTTGTCGTTTACCGATCCCGTGGAGTATTATCAACGAAGCCTGATTCTGTGGCCGCGCGTTTGGACGCTGGATGCTTATAAGCATCTGCTGTCCAACGGCTTGTTTGTCACTTCGATCTCCGTTAGCGTGTTTCTGGCTACGGTGGGCACGCTGCTCAGCCTGCTCGTGACCGGGGGCCTGGCTTACGCGGTGTCCCGTAAACGCCTTCGGTTTCGCAAGGCCATGATGGTTATGGTGTTAATCACCTTTCTCTTTACGCCAGGGCTGGTTCCGCTGTACCTGGTCGTCCGTAACGTGGGACTCATTGACAGCATTTGGTCGCTTATCCTGCCCAGCTTGACCAGTGCGTGGTACGTGCTGCTCATGAAGGGATTCTTCGACAGCATCCCGGAAAGTCTGGAGGAAGCCGCGATGATCGACGGCTCCAATGATATCGGGGTATTTTGGCGGATTATCCTGCCGTTGTCGCTGCCTGCGCTGGTAGCCTTCGGGTTGTTCTTTGCGGTCGGTTATTGGAACACCTACTTCAACGCACTGATGTTTATTAATGACCAGAAAATGTGGCCGCTGCAGGTGCTGCTGCAGAATATGCTTGTAGATCCAACCACAATGGGTTCGGGCAGTGGCGGAGGATTCGCCTTCCAAGTGAACCGCCCCGTTCCAACGGAAACGTTGAAGATGGCAGCGGTTGTTATTGCAACCGTTCCAATCATGTTAGTGTATCCATTCCTGCAGAAACACTTCGCCAAAGGGGCGATGGTGGGCTCCGTCAAGGAATGAGTCGATATACGGTCTGTTTTTGCCACCATGATCAATCAGGTCGAATAATTCTAAATAAGGGAGAAGGTCTAATGATGAACAACATGGAACCAAAGTCAGGTAAGCCGTTTTTAAAAATGACAGGGCTGCTGCTCTTGGCAAGTTCGCTCTTGCTTAGTGCTTGCGGCAGCGGGGCTGGTAGCGCCTCGAGCGATAACGGGGGAGGAACAGACAGCAGTGAACCTACCAGCATTACGATCCAGACCTTGAACTATGCCACCGAATTTATTGACAACACCAATCCGCTTTGGAAGGAGCTGGAGAAACACACCAATACCAAACTGAACATTACGTGGCTGTCCCCATCCACGGCTGAAGAGAAGATCAATGTCATGCTCGCATCCGGTGATCTTCCAGAGGTTACTTTTGTGGAAACGATGCAGAACCCTCAGCTTCAGAAGATGCTGAAGCAGGGGGTGTTCTGGGATTTGACGCCTTTTCTCAAAGACTACCCGAATTTAAATCGCGAAGAGTTGAAGGACATGTGGGAGATCACCAAGGTGGACGGCAAGAACATTGTCATTCCGCGATACTATCCAAGCTATGGCGGCGGTGTGTTCCCGATGATCCGTAAGGACTGGCTGGATGCCCTTCAGCTGGAAACGCCCAAGACACTGGATGAGTTTCATAATGTGTTAAAAGCTTTCAAAGAGCAGGACCCGAATGGTAACGGACAGGCTGATGAAATTCCATATGCGGCGAATCCCGGCGCACTTGCTTACATTTATAATCTCTTTAATGAAACACAAGGGGCATGGAAGCTGGAGGCCGATAATACGCTGTCTCCTATCCTTACGTCGGACGAGTCCAAGGAGGCCATGTTGTGGATCAAAAAGGCCTATGAAGAAGGATTGTTCCCCAAAGATTTTGCGATCATGAAGTTCTCGCAGGTGATGGATACGATGCGAAGTGCCAAGGCAGGGGTAGGCGGCATGTCCATGAACCATGCGTGGGTAACTGGCGAAGCGGTGAAAAATGTGGATCCCAAGGCTGATTTGATGCCGCTTGCCTACTTGGAGAATCCAAACGGAGTGAAGTATACGCCTTCAGGATCTCCGTACTATGGAGTGTACCTGATTCCGAAGAAAGTGCCGGAGGCAAAAGTGAAAAAAATTCTGGAGCTCTTCGACTATGGCTACAGCCCGGAAGGAAATGAGATGCTGACCTACGGGATTGAAGGCGTCCATTACACGGTCGAGAACGGGAAGAAGGTTGCAACGCCGCAGGCCGTCAAGGATAAGACAGGTGACGGCAACCTGAACAATTTCATTCACCTTGTAAGTGACGACATGGCCATCAACGCGGTAGGGATGCCGGATGAAGTATACACACGGAACGTAGACATCGTCACGGAGCGCAAGACGGTGCAGGTTCCGAATCCTTCGGGAGAGTTGTATTCGGAAGCCTATAACAAATACTATCCAGAAATCTCCAAGAAAGTGGAGGATATGCGTGTCATGGTCATCACCGGGAAAGAACCGGTTGAGTCGTACGATAAATTGATTGAGACGATAAAAAATGATCCGAAAATGGCGGAAATTACGGAAGAGATGACGAAGGTATATCAAGAGAAGTTTGCAAAATAATGGAGTGATCCCAAACCCCGCTATGCGTGTGAATTCACGCATTGCGGGGTTTTTCGCGGATGTTTTTCTAGAGGCATGAATATCGAAAACAGCCCCTCATGTTAAGTCTTTGATGTCTAATATCATACATCCTATAATTTTACATTAAAGTATAAAATATTACATGAGGGGAGGACATAAAGTCATGGAAACGAAGGAAGGCATAAAGTTTGATATCGAGCGAGAGCGGCACAAGCTTCACAAGATAAAGCAGCGGTATCGTGATTTTAATCATCCCAAAGTCCTCAGACAATCGATTGTGCTCGACGAACTGATTAATCAATATAATCGAGTCCTTAGAGAGAACAAGCCGATTGCTTGAACAATCGACTTGGCGTAGGTTTTCTTATAGGCCGTATAAGCGTACGGCATTCTCGTATAACCGCTCCCGCGCCGCAAGCACGGATACCCCTTGAAGCTCTGCCCAGGCAGCGGCAACGGCGGAGGTCATCCGAGGGTGGGTCATCTGCCCGGCAAAGGGACCTTCGAACGGCCAAGGTCCATCGGTCTCGGTCATAACAAGATGATCGGGGTACAGGCGAGCAATTTTACGAATTTCATCTTCATACAGGATATCAGGCGTAAAGGAGATATAATATCCGTTACCCGCCATCCGCAGCAAGGTGTCACGAGAGCCCTTAAACCAATGGAAATGGGCACGGGTGACGCCATATTTTTCGAGCAAGCGACATGCGGTTTCCGCATCTTCATATACAGCATGCAGAATCACAGGTTTATGATGCTTTTTCGCAAAAAGAATAAATTGTTCCAGTAGATATTCATATGGACGGTTATCCCACGAACGGCCCTCGGATTCAGCTTCTAATTTTGCATAATAGGGGAGACCCACCTCACCGACGGCAATCATGTCATCGGCATGTTCTTCCATCCAGTCCAGCATCGCCTTCGTTTCAGCAGAGGAGGGGACAGGCTGCTCCGGATGATATCCGAATGCAGCCCGTACCATTGTTCCGTACAGCCGGGACAGCTCCAGATTCCGTTTGCAGGAAGCCAGATCCATAGAGACAGAGATGATGCTCTGAACCTCGCTATGCCGGATATCCGCCACAATCGCTTCCTGATCGGATAACGAATAACGGTCCAGATGAATGTGGGTGTCTAACAGTGGAGCTCCGGCCCCTGTTTGCGTTAGTGATTTCATCGTTACATACCCTTTCTACCAAGCTTTCTCGAAGCTCTGTGGCATTGATGGAAGCTGGATGATGAATGATTATTCTGTTTACGGTTAACGTTGTTACTGTCCGCGTTCTTGCTGCTCCTCCCGCATCATGGCGGATATTTCGGTTTTCAGCGTGATGAAGGATGGATCCAGCAGAATTTCCTCACGGCGTGGACGGGGGAACGGGACCTCGATTCGTTTTAAAATGGCCCCAGGCCGCGCCGACAGAATATAGATGCTGTCGGAGAGCAGAAGTGCTTCCTCAATATGATGGGTAATCATCAGCACCGAACGGCGCGTCTCCTCCCATATATCGAGCAGCCAGCGCTGCATATCACTGCGTGTCAGTGCATCGAGTGCGCTGAAGGGCTCATCCAGACACATCACTTCCTGCGGGCTCATCAATGCGCGCAGGAAGGCGGCCCGCTGCTGCATCCCTCCTGAGAGGGTATGCGGATACGCCTTCTCGAAGCCGGCAAGTCCGGCCCGTTCCATCCAGCGCCGGGCATTTGCCCTGGCGACGGCCTTCTGGGTTCCTCTGAGCTCCTCGGGAAGCAGCACGTTGTCCTCCACCGTTCGCCAAGGGAACAGGGCAGGCTGCTGAGGCATGTAGGCAATGAGCCCTTTTTTTCCCGTTACGTCACGACCATCCATGAAGACTGAGCCGGAATCAGGAGCCGTTAAGCCACCGATGATGTGGAAAAGTGTGCTTTTTCCGCTGCCTGACGGCCCGATAATCGAGACGAATTCACCGGGCTGTACCTGAAGCGCAAGGTCATCCAGCACATGAACCTCGCTGCGTCGGTCGCGGAAGGTTTTCCGAAGGTTTCGTACCTCCAGCGCAGGCGTCCGAGAGGCTTCCACGGAGGGGGGATTAAGCCCACCCTGGACCGGCGGAGCAACTTGTTGTGTCATATCGCGAAATACCTCCTTCATTAAGGATGATCGTGTATTGGCCCATGACTGCTGGGCATTAGCTTTTCCGGTTCCAACGGATCAGCCGTTTCTCCAGCAGGGTGATAAGCAGAACCATCAGCAGGCTGAGCAGGACGATGACCAGAATCGCAACGAATACCCGATCCGTGCGGTAGCCGGATTTTTGCAGCATCATGTAGTAACCGATTCCCCGGTCGGAGCCGATCCATTCTCCGATGACCGCACCCATGACGGAATAGGTGGCCGCGATCCGAATCCCGGAGAAGATGGAGGGAAGGGCATGAGGCAGCTCCAGCTTGGTAAAGATTTGCCATGATGTAGCCCCCGCCATCTGCATGTAATTCATCATGGTGCGATCGGTTCGGGCGAGCCCGTCCAGAGCCGCAACGGCCACCGGGAAGAAGCAGACCAGGGTAATCACAATAACCTTGGGCAGCATGCCGAAGCCGAACCAGATCATGAGGAGCGGCGCAAGGGCGATAGTCGGTACATTCTGGCTAAGAATCAGAAGCGGATAAAGAGCTGTTTTGAGAAAAGGCACCATATGCAGAGCCAGTGAAATCACAAGTCCGATTGTTGTTCCGATGATAAACCCGATCAAGGTTAGCTGCAGGGTGGCTAATGTATGCTGGAAAAGACCGGCAGCACCGGTAACTGCCTCGGATCCGATCGCCGTTGGCGCAGGCAGAATAAATTTTTCGATATCGAAGATCGATACCGCCGCCTGCCATACCAGCAAAAAGAAGAGGACCGCCACAACAGGCGGCCAGACGGAGCTCCACCAGCTTCTCATGGACGATATTTCTCAGTCAGCTTATCCATGCTGATGCCGCTCGGATGATGTGCGATTTTGACCTGGGATATGATGCTGGGACTTCCCGCATTCACCAGCGCCTCATGCATGCGCTCGACGATCTTTAGCAGCTCGGAGAGTTCTCCTTCCATGGTTGTCTCCAGTGCATGGACCTCGTACTTCACACCCGAATCCTCAATAACCTTGATCGCTTCATCCACATAAGGGATGCTGTCCCGTCCACCCGGCGTCCGGGGTATCACTTGAATGCTCAAGAGGGTGTTCGCCATATATAATCCATCCTTTCGTGCAGCGATATGATTATGAAAGAGAGACAGCCTGCTGTCAGGCCGACTCTCTTCTTGATAGAAAAAGACCTTATGGTTGTTCCGGTAAAAAATCATTGGTGAACGCGCGGTCTGCATCAAGCTCTTTCTCCAGCAGTTTGCGCTCAAACATCCAGTCGGCATACCCCGACCATACTTCGGCTTTCTGTTCACCCCAACGAGGCGCATCATCCTGATAGCGGGGACTCAGCCATTTCTGGCTGGCCAGAACCAGCTCGGCATCCAGATCAGGCACGGCCTTCGAGAGCAGCGCTGCTGCATCCTCAGGATGCTCAATAGCATGGTTGTATCCTTTGGAAGTAGCCCGCATGAAGGCTCTGACAAGCTCAGGGTCCTCTTGGATCAGCTTCTCGTTGGTCACGATGACCGGCGTGTAATAATCGAGCTGGTCAGAGTAGTCCTTCACATAGATCATATCAAGCGGCTCATTGCGGAGCTCGGCTTCGATGCCCGTCCAGGCGTAGAATATCCAGGCGAAATCAATGTCGCGTTTGACGGCAGTAAAATAATCGGCATCGCCCATGTTGACCATATTGACTTTGCTGACATCGGCACCGTCGATCTCCATGATGGATTTCATGACAGCTTCCTCAACGGGGGAGCCCCAGCCGCCATAGGATTTACCTTCGAAATCTCCAGCCTTCACGATCCCTTTGTCCTTGGGAGCGGCAAAGCCGGATGTATTATGCTGAATGATCGCCGCAATGGAGACGAGCGGCAAGCCTTGCGTTCTGGCGAGGGTTACCCCTTCCTGATAGCTGATGCCGAACGGCACGTTACCGGATGCGACCAGCGTATCCGTTCCACCGGCTCCCGGCTGGACGATCTGGACGTTGAGCCCTTCCTCCTCATAATATCCGAGCTCCTTCGCTGCATACAGACCCGTGTGATTGGTATTGGCGGACCAATCGAGCATCAGCTGCACGTCACGGAGTTTCCCAGGACTCTTGGCGTCTTCTCCTTCAGCGCCTGTGTTCTTGTTCTGTCCGCCTGTACCGCATCCGGCCGCAACCATCAGCAGGACACAAGCGAGAAGCAGGGGGACCCATCTTCCCTTCTTCATCGTGTCTTCTCTCCTTATGAGTTCTATTTCTATTACCTCGTAACTCCACAAAAAAAACGCCCCGATAATCTCAGGACGCATGACGGCGTAAGTGTATAGTACGGCAAATATGGCTGCCGCAAACATTGGCTTCCTACGCTGGCATTACCCAGATCAGGTGTAAGGGTCAGTATCAAAGCGGATACACTCTCAGCCGGCTAAATTCCAGCTCCCCCGATATTTATGAAGTTTCGATCAGTACATCCGTTATTATAGTCCTAACACCAAGACCTGTCTAGTTTTCGAAAAAGGTCATGAACAGGACAGGCCTTATGTAGGGAACCGCGTTTAGGCAGCCCAAGAGTTCAGCATATGAACATTTTAAGAGATGAAATGTTGGATACCGTGCTGCGTGCGGGTTAACGCTGGAAGAACTCGATCCATTCCCCTTCGGGACCATGCACGAAGAAATAACGATAGCCGTTCGGGAGAGTGACGATTTCCTCGTCCAGATGAGGAACTTCAAGTCCTTGGACGCGTGCATACTCTTCTTCAATATCATCCGTACTGACTGCAAAATGGTGCACCGTTCCTTCCGAAGGCAGCGAGTCGCTGTAACCCTGGATAAGTTCGACTTCCGTTTCGTCACTTCCATTAAATCCGAGGAACGCGAGTTGAATGACCCCATTGGTATGAGTCAGGCGATTCTTTAGTTCAAGGCCGACTACCGACGTGTAAAACGCTATCGTGGCTTCCAGGTTTCGGACTACAATACCAACATGATCCAATCGTTTCTGTGACACTGCCATACACCCTTTCCGGTTCGTATAAGATATGAAGAATAATATCATATGATTCCTATACGTCAAGTAGGTGATTGATATAGAAACTTTTCAGGTTTTCACGTGTTTAATTGAGTGTAGTCCTTGCATTTGAAGTACACCCGTCCAGTAGAAAAACTTCATTATATAGATCTTCTAGCAATGTGCCGGATAGATGATTTTTCTTTGATTTCCTCGTCTTTACTTTTGGATGGGTAAAAAGTATCATGAGGAATAGAGAGCTTAATTCAAAAGACCTAAATCATCCATCGTGTACAAGCTTACCTTTTTGCCAAGGGGGAGTGCTTATGAGTCCAACTCCAGCAGATCATCTGTGGATTCGACTCGCCATTATATATGCATTTATTCAGATAATGACTGTTCTGTGGATGCCTGATGCTTTATCGCTTCAGCGTGTGCTAGTCATTATTGCTCCTATGGCCGCCTCCGTGTATTTAATCCGGGTCAGCCGGCGTTATAAGGCACATCTTCGCAGGTTTTGGTTTATGGTAAGTATCGGACTGATGGCCGATGCAGCGGCCCGGATCGTCTCCTCCTTTTTTTTCGGGTTCGGGAAAGAGAGCGCTTTCCAGATATCCAGCTATTTCTGGGGACTGGAAGTGATCCTGTTCGCCAGCTGCCTCATTTATTTGTTCCGGCATGTTCAAGGCCCGCTTAGGGGGCTGCGGTTTATGCTGGATATCGTCATCGTTGGCGTAACGTTCATGACGGTGGGCTGGGAGTATTTAATCAAGCCCGAACTTCAGGACAGTACGTATTCGGGGGGGACGGGAAGCGTATGGGTGGATATGCTGTTTCCGCTGTGCGGAATGGTACTTATTTTATTTACCGTGGTGTTGTATTTTAATACCAGGCAATTAGGGAAATGGGCGGTCATTTCATTAAGTCTTGGCGGAAGCGCTTATATTATGGGTGATGCACTGCACTTTTATCTCGTCCATTTCGTGAATCTCGAAGTTCGTGCATATCTTGATCCTTTACATACGTTATCTGTGTTTTTCATTGCTTCTGCAGGTGCACAGCCCGCTCCCGATACCGGAAATCAAACGGTGAAAGAGAGGGAACCGCGTCCTGTAGGAACCTTGATTGTCAGATATTTGCTTCCATATGGCGTGCTGGGCGGAATGTTTGCCCTCATGGCGCAGCGGTTCGGTGGCTGGAACGGTCTGTTTACCGGTCTATCCCTGTGCGTCATTCTGATTCTGTTCCGCCAGATCCTGATCCAGTATGAGAATGACCGCTTGTTACATCGACTGCATGAAAGTCTGAGGCAGAGCGAATCGCTTGCTCACCGGGATGATCTGACGGGATTGTATAATCGTCGTTACTTCAACGCAAGACTGTCCAGCTCCTTGTTAGAGGCCGATCGGACAGGATCGCGGGTAGGGCTTCTCTACATGGACATGAATCGTTTCAAAAAGGTGAATGATCGTTATGGCCACCGTGCCGGAGATCTGTTGATCCGCAAGGTTGCATGCCGCCTTCAGTCGCTGGAATCCAAAGGGATTCTGGTGTCCCGTCTAGGGGGAGATGAATTCACCGTGATGATCCAGTCGGCCGGGGAGGATCAGGAGCTGATCTGGATGGCGGAGGAGATTTGGATGCTGCTCAGCGAGCCTTATGAACTGGAGGGATATGAAGTTAGAACGTCGCCGAGTATCGGTATTGCCGTGTATCCCGATCATGCCCGGAACGATCAGGAGCTCATTGGCCGTGCGGATGCAGCGATGTATGCCGCGAAGGAGCGGAATGCCCGCTGGCACTTCGATGTGGACCGGACGATGCAGCTGCAGCTTTTGGATCAGAAGATTGAATAAGGGATGGATAACCAGAAATATCGACAATGCGTTGTTAAAAGCAATATAAGTCGATTTTTGTAGATTAAAACCCTATCATTGCACGAATCTTGCGCATTTCTCATAAAACAGGTCATAACTTCGATATAAAATCCATAAAATGCAAAGAAATCATATTCAAAATGCCGATAAGAAGCATAGTGAGAGCTAGCTTGCCAAGGAGGACGAACATGATTTGCGACAATTGCAGCACCTTTGAACCGATTGAGGACCAGGGGACCGTTCATATGAAGCCTGCAAGCGGTGAGCTTATTGGCTTGCTTGCACTGAACGGCTACACGGTACAAAAGAACAATGAGGGTTGTGCTGTGAACTATAAGGAACTTGCGGAACTAATCTCCATGATAAAGTGTCTGCAACCCCTTCCGCTGAAGATTCGTCAAGAGCTGTCCTTCTGTGTTACCGGTGGAGAAGCTCCACAGATCCGGCATACGTGGACCCCTATGCAGAAGTTCGAGCTGCAGATGGAGCATTACGATATGGTCAATGTCATTTTACATAAGCAGTTTACGAGCTATATGCAGCCCATTGTAGATCACTTTGAGCAGATCGTTGCATATGAGTTTTTGCTTCGTCCGATAGAGGGGGGAGTCGCGTTCCAACCGTATGAGCTGTTTGAGACCGCCCGAAAAACCGGACTGCATTCTTTTCTGGACCGAGCGGCACGAACCTGTGCAATTGAAACCAGCGCAGAGTGGCTTCCTTTAGGTGTGAAACGTTTCGTAAACTTCCTGCCATCGTCGATATATGATCCTCAGATGTGTCTCAGTCATACTTTTAATACCATCGACAGGCTCCATTTGGATCCGAGGGATTTCGTGTTTGAGGTTGTGGAGACCGAGAAGATCGATGATGTGAAGCACCTCCAATCGATATTCGAGGTTTATCGCAGTCACGGGATCTCGGTAGCCATGGACGACGTAGGGGCGGGCTATTCCACGTTGGAGCAGATGATCAGGCTTAAGCCGGATTATGTGAAGATCGACCGGAGTCTTATCGACCATTGCGATCGAAATGCCGCCCAGCAGAAGCAGCTTGAAATGATCACGAACATGGCTCATGATTTCGGGGCTATGGTGCTGGCTGAAGGCATTGAGAGACGGGAGGAGTTTCATTTTTGCCGAGATATCGGGATCGAGCTCTCGCAGGGGTATCTGTTCGGTAAACCATCCGAGCGCCCTCCGCGTGATCCGCATTCTCAACTGATCTATTCATAGCCTACATAATCGGTAAATACCTGCCAAAGTGAGAATGAAGCTCGCAGCTGATTGGTGAAGCCTTGGCTGGACCCTGCAAATACAGATACCTGCCAAGGATGAGAATGGGCCCCTTCATAATGAGAAGGGATGCTTGAGGGGCCCATTCTCTATATACAAACAAGAGCCCTGGAATAATATCCAGGGCTCTTGTTTATGGGAGGGGAAGGGACATGATGTCCCCGTTGTCCCCGTACCGCTTATCTTGCAGCTTTTACCTCTCCAAGTCCGCTAATACTGTATTCTTTGCCGTTCACGTTCAGGACAGCAGGTGTATCCGTCTCGTTCACGATGATGGTCTCGCTGCCTTTCACGTTGACCTTCAGTCGGGATCCACGGAACATGACCTTGAAGGAGAAGGAAGACCAGTGACCCGGAATGAACGGATTCAGGTGCAATACGCCGTCTTTTACACGCAGGCCGCCGAAGCCGTGCACAACGGACATCCAGGTTCCTGCCATGCTGGTTGTATGACAGCCGTCCTCGGTATCGTTGTTATAGTTGTCGAGGTCCAGGCGAGCTGTACGAAGGTACATCTCGTACGCTTTCTCCTGATATCCAAGCTCGCATGCGAGAATGGAGTGTACGCAAGGAGAGAGGGAGGACTCATGTACCGTGAACGGTTCATAGAAGTCGAAGTTGCGTTTTTTCGTTGCCAGATCGAACTGGTCGCCCAGGAAGAACAATCCTTGCAATACGTCAGCCTGTTTGATATATACCGAACGCAGAATGCGGTCCCAGGACCAGTTCTGATTCAGCGGCAGATGTACAGGGTCCAATTCCTTAACGGGAACAAGTTCCTTGTTGAGGAAACCATCCTGCTGCAGGAATACGCCGAGCTCCGCATCTTCCGGATAGTACATTTTGCTGATGATATCCTGCCACTTGTCCGTTTCTACCTCTTGCAGCTCGAGCTTCGCCGTAAGCTCTGCATAGCGGGAATCCTCGTTCTCTTTCAAATATTCCAGCACATCAAGGGTGTATTCCATCGTCCAGCTGGCAATCCGGTTGGTATACCAGTTATTGTTCACATTGTTCTCGTACTCGTTCGGTCCGGTTACACCCAGCATCATATACTGATCCTTCGCGGGGACGTAATTCACGCGCTCTTCCCAGAAACGGGAAATTTCCACGAGCACTTCCAGTCCGTATTGACCAAGATAAGAGAAATCGCCGGTATAGTTAACATAGTTATAGATGGCGTACGCAATGGCGCCGTTACGGTGAATTTCTTCGAACGTAATTTCCCATTCGTTATGGCATTCCTCACCGTTCATCGTCACCATAGGGTAGAGCGCACCTTTGGTGAAACCAAGCTTCCTGGCATTTTCCTTCGCTTTTTCCAGGTGTTTATAGCGGTAGATGAGCAGGTTGCGGGAGATGCTGGCATCCGCGGTGCTCAGGTAGAATGGCAAGCAGTAAGCCTCGGTGTCCCAATAGGTGCTGCCGCCGTATTTCTCCCCGGTAAAGCCCTTCGGTCCGATGTTCAGGCGGTCGTCCTCGCCGCTGTAAGTCTGGTTGAGCTGGAAAATGTTGAAGCGGATCGCCTGCTGGGCTGCCACATCGCCTTCGATAACGATATCGCTTTCCTTCCATTTGTCGCCCCAAGCTGCAGCTTGCTCCTTCAAGAGCAGCTCAAATCCGGTTTCGACGGCCGGCTCCAGCACCGCACGCGCTGCGTTCACCAGTTCGCCCAGGCCATGATTGCGGGAAGTGACGTTGGCGACATATTTATAGACGGTGATGACCTCACCTTCCGATACGGATACACTTGCACGGTTGGCGGCATATTTCTCTTGTTCTATCAGCTCTGCTTGCACATCAAGCTTTTCGCCGTTCTTCACGATGTTGTAGGACATCACGGACGTCACATGAAAATCGAGTTTCTTGGTTTTTACAGTTAAGGAAGCTGATCCTTGAGCCGCTTCCTTGAACACTTCCAGCCAGAACTTCTCGTCATAGTTGGAGTCTTTGTTCTTCACATCGCCATCAAGATAAGGCGTGATGGTCAGCTCACCACCGAAATTAAGAGGGGTCACAACATAACGGATGGCTCCGATCTCATGGCGCACAATGCTCACAAAGCGGATGGCTTCGACTTTGAGCTCCTTACCGTCTTCCATGACAGCGGTAAAGCTGCGAGAGAGATAACCTTCCTTCATATTCAGCTCACGGACAAAGTTCTTCACTGTGCATTTCGCCAAATCAAGCGGCGCGCCGTTGATTTCGATGCCAATGCCAATCCAGTTGGTGCTGTTCAGCACTTTGGCAAAATATTCAGGGTAACCGTTCTTCCACCAGCCTACACGGGTTTTGTCCGGATAGTAGACACCGGCCATGTAGCTGCCTTGCAGCGATGAACCGCTGTAGGCTTCCTCAAAGTTGGCACGCTGGCCCATAAATCCGTTACCGATACTGAATACACTTTCCGAGATTTCATGCGTATGAGGATCAAAGCCCTCTTCAATAATTGACCATTCATCTAGCTTTAAATATTGTTTCACAATCATCGGCTCCTTTATAAGTAGGGAAAATGGTTGCATATCTATATGGGATGATGCTGCTAGAGTTGCCCAAAGCGTATGAACTCATGCTTCTACAATTCCAGCAGACGGTCCACCGTGAACTCTTCCAGGGAGGATAGAACGATGCTGGCGCGTCCCAAGGTTTCAGGGGATCCAATGCCGACACTGCGCATACCGGCGCGAGTGGCAGCTTCGATTCCGGCTTCTGCATCCTCGAATACGACACAGGTATCAGGCTGAACGCCAAGTTCATGGGCCCCCATGGTGAAAACCTCCGGATCCGGCTTCGCTTGGCTGGTCTTCGTTCCGTCGATAATGGCATCGAAATAAGGGGTGAGGCCGGTATTGTTCAAGATCAGCATGGCGTTCTTGCTGGCCGAGCCCAGAGCAACCTTAATACCGCGGGCTTTGAGAGCCTGGATAAAGTCGAGGGCTCCGGGCAAAATCTCGGATTCATCCATTTTGGAAATATACTCGACGTACCAGGCGTTTTTCTTCTCCGCAAGTGCCAGCTTCGCTTCTTCATCAAGCGTCATTCCGCCGATTTCAAGCAGAATATCGAGGGAAGCCATCCGGCTGACTCCCTTCAAGCGTTCATTATCCTGCTCGGTGAAATCAAAACCAAGCTCCCCGGCAAGACGTTTCCATGCAATGTAGTGATACTTGGCGGTATCCACCAGAACGCCGTCAAGATCGAATAAACAAGCAGTTATGGATGACATGATAATCCTCCTTAAGAATATTAGTGCAAACGTTTGAACCAAGCAGCAAAAATAAAGGAAGCACCACGATGCTTCTTTATTTTGAAGTACTTCGCGTCGTTATCATTTTCATTCCACCAGGCGAGTCTAGGATTTGGGCAGCGAATACATCGAGGATTCGCGGATCATCAACCGGTGCGGAATGATGTAACGGTGCGGCAGTACCGTCTTGTCATCGTTACGAACAGTCTGGATCAGTGCTTGGGAAGCAGTGTAACCCAGGTTGTAAATGCCGATGTCCACACTGCTTAGCGGCGGGGTCGACAGTTCGGTCAGCGAGATGTTGTTGAAGCTGATAATGGATACGTCTTCGGGTACCTTGTAACCGAGCTCGTGAAGTCCGCGCAGCACGCCGAAGGATACAATATCATCTACAATGACGAGTGCAGTCGGGCGCTCGGGCAGGTTCATGAAAAAGGACATGGCGCGATAGCCGCTTTCCTGAAGGAATTCACCTTCGACGATCCATTCTTTTCTCATCTCAAGCCCCGCATCGGCGAGTGCTTTTCCATAACCCTTCATCCGGTCCTGTGACACGATCAGGTTAGGCGGACCGCTGACAAAGCCGATTCGTTTATGCCCGAGGGAGATCAAATGCTTGGTTGCGTCATAGGCTGCCTGCACATTATCGGTATCGACGGATAACAAGTCAGGATATTTCTCACTTCGGCCGACAAGCACGAACGGGTAGTTGTTAGACTTGAGAAAATCGACGACCTGGTCATCCTGCCTGGAGTACAGCAAGATTGCACCATCGACACGCCGACCGTTAAGAAGCCTGGATACGGCTTCGACCTCTTCCTTCTCGTTGCCGCCCGAGCTGATTAACACATCGTATCCGGAACGGTTCGCCTGTGTGACAATACCGCGGATCAGCTCCATGAAGAACAAGTTGAGGAACAGCTCTTCCGCTGGTTTTGGCAGGATGACGCATATGCTTTCTGTCGTTTTGGAAACCAGGCTCTTGGCCATAATATTGGGATGGTAGCCCATTTCCTCCATAATCTCTTTCACTTTGCGCGAGGTTTCGCGGCTGATTCTCGGATGATTGGAAAGCACCCGTGAGACGGTGGAGGGGGATACGCCCGCTCGTTTTGCGACATCTTTAATCGTTACAGACATAGTAGGACCTCCAGTGGAACCGTTTGCGTTTTTTTGAAAATAAGAAAGCGACTACTGGAGTCTCCCTTATTTCACCAGAATAACTTCCGCTAGAGCGCGGTCCGTTGTTCTTTATTTAATTGTGGGTCTGTCAGGCCCCGAGTATACTTGATACAGGCAGATCTAAAGCTATATAGGTACAGTATGTTAAACGGTTTCACACTGCTATATTAACGTTTATCGAAATGCTTGTAAATACGTATCCAAGTCAGCTGAGCGCAATTATTCACAAATGCACTAAAAAAGAAGAAAGGATTAGAAATCAGGAGAAAGGCAGGTATTATCACGTGAAAAAACCGGAAAATAACTTAATACGGCCTTGTGCAAACGATTTAACAAAATGGAAGAGTGGGTTATGATATAGTTGGGTTAAATAACCAGGGATACCGGGAATCTGAGATGGAATTCAAGACATGCTGTATTATGTAACCGTTTTATTTCTAAATTTCGTTTAATATTATTCAAACGTTTGCGCTGATGATGGCGAATTACAAGCATAGCAAGGCGGATTTCAGTGAACTTAATATATATCCAACAGGGGGAAATAGGTATGGTGCATAAAAAAAGGAGTACACGTAAGGCTGTGCCTCTATGGCTGGCAAGTTTCGCGCTTGCGGGAGGTTTGCTTGCCGGCTGCAGCGGCGGCGCGACTCCACCTCAAGAGGAAGCTGTGCCGAAGGCCACACAGGAAACCAAGCAGCCTGACATCCCGGCACCTGCTCCGCAGGAAAACAAGGTGGGCGAGCAGCCATCCGATGTTTATTACGAAATCTTTGTACGTTCATTCTATGATTCCGATGGAGATGGAATCGGTGATTTGAAGGGTGTCATCGAGAAGCTGGATTACCTGAATGACGGAAATCCGGATACATCGGATGATCTTGGCGTGACCGGTATTTGGCTGATGCCCATTAATCCTTCACCAAGCTATCATGGCTATGATGTAACGGACTATCGCTCCATACATCCGGATTACGGGACGCTGGAGGACTTTAAGACGCTGCTTGCGGAAGCGGATAAGCGTGGAATCAAGATTATCATGGATTTGGTTGTCAATCACACAAGCACGGAGCACCCGTGGTTCAAAGAGTCCGCGGCTGATCAAGCTTCCCCGATTCGGGATTGGTATATCTGGGCTGAGGATCAGGGTAAAGCACCTTCCGGTTCCAGCGCAGCCGGCAGCGGCTCCCCGTGGCACGAGATGAACGGTGCCCATTACATGGGCACGTTCTGGGGCGGAATGCCGGATCTGAACTTCGATAACCCCAAGGTTCGCGAGGAGATGAAGGATATCGGCAAGTTTTGGCTGGAGCTCGGCGTGGATGGTTTCCGGATTGATGCCGCCAAGCATATCTACGAGGATCTGATGTCTGACAAGGGTGAGGCAACCACGGCAAAGAATACGGCCTGGTGGCAGGAATTCCGCACCAGCATGAATGAGGTGGACCCGGACGCTTATATCGTGGGTGAGATTTGGGATAACTCCGCTGCCGTTATTGCGCCGTACCTGGATAACGCCTTCGATTCCGGCTTCAACTTTGGATTGGGCGAGAGCATCGTGGGTGCAGCGCTCAACGAGAAGGATAACAACCTTGCCTTCACGCTGGAGCGGATGTACGGCTTATTCAGTCAAGTATCCGGTGGCAAGTTCACGGATGCGACATTCCTGACAAACCATGATATGAATCGTGTGATGTCTCAGCTGAACAATGATGAGAATCATGCCAAAATGGCTGCTGGCATCCTGCTGACGATGCCGGGCAATCCATTTATCTATTATGGGGAAGAGATCGGCATGAAGGGGGCGAAGCCGGATGAGCAGATCCGGGAGCCGATGATCTGGTCCAACACGGGCAGTGATAAGGGGCAGACGACATGGGAGCCCTTGAAGCATAACCGGGGGGATGCCGTGCAGGGTGTGGAGCAGCAGATGGGGGATGCGAATTCCCTGCTGTCCCGTTACCGCACGCTAATCAGCTGGCGCAATGAAATGCCTGCGCTTCAGAACGGAACCATTGAATCCTATGCTTCCGGAAATGCTCAGGTCATGGCTTACGTCCGCCGTACCAACGACAACCAAGCGCTTGTGGTCCATAATCTGTCCGGCAAGGAACAGACGGTGGATGTGGCATCGAGGAATGGAGAGAGCGGGTTCTCGTCACTGTCGAGAACAACGGACGACAGTGCGGCATTAAACGGCAGCAGCTTAACGCTGCCGCCGTATACAACCGTTGTAATGGAGTAGGCTGCGTTCATTCCTATAGTGAAACATAACAAGGACCCCGAGCCCCTGGAAGGAGGCGTGCTCGGGGTCCTTTTTTGGGGAAGGGACTTTCATGAGGTCGGGAGGGGACAGGTGCCTTATGGTGATGAGGCAGGATGCTGACTGGAACGAGGATACCCAATCCGTTATCCGAACTTCGGATATCCCGTGTTACAATGAATGACAAATGATGGAGCACAGTGCATGCATACAATGGACTGCAATCACTTTTTGCGGCTGTTGCAGCACCTGGCAGACATTGAACATTTGCATCGAAAGGAAGATTACGATGAGCGCAAGCATTCTATATATCGAGGACGACCATGAAATCGGCGGTTGGGTCAGTGAATTTCTTAAAGACAAGGGTTATGAGGTGCGGTGGCAGCTCAGCGGGGAGAAGGCTGTAGAGGAAGCGGCGGCATGTGCCGTCGTCATTCTGGACGTCATGCTTCCGGGACTTGACGGCTTTACGATCGGACAGCGAATCAAGAAGGCATATCCCGGTCTGCCTATCCTGATGCTCTCGGCCAGAACTGCCATTGACGATAAGCTGCAGGGGCTGGAATTTGCCGATGACTATCTGACGAAGCCTTTCCATCCGGACGAGCTGGCTGCCCGTCTTGAGGTGCTGCTTCGGCGGTCCGTCGTCAAGTCTGCAGAGCCTTTGAGAGTGAAGCACTTATCCGTGTATGAGGCCGAGAATCGGGTTGTGAACGAGGATACCGGCGAGGAGACACTCCTGACCGGTAAACAGTATCAGATATTTATGTACCTGCTCCAGCATCAGGGGCGTGTGATGACCAAGGAGCAGATTTATGAATCGGTCTGGGGCGAGTCCTATATCGAAGGGGATAAAACGCTGATGGTTCACATCCGCTATCTTCGCGAGAAGCTGGAGCGGGACCCCGCCACACCGGAGATTATTGAGACTGTGCGCGGGCTGGGCTATCGGGTGAGAGCATGAGATGGAGAAGGAACAGAGGAAGGTTCCGCAAATCGTTGACCAACCGGTATTTGCTGTTAATCTCGCTGGCCATGATTTTCATGCCGATTATGTTTCCGTTAGCCTCGATTCTCTACTGGTTCGTGAACGATACGTTCTCGGAGAAACCGGCTGTACCTGTCGAGAAGTATACAAGCGGTGCTGTGTTAGAGAAGATGTGGCACGAGGAGGCAGCAACATTAAGCGGGGCTTCGCCAGAAGCCATAGAGCGAAGGCTGCATTCCATTCAGCTGGAGTATCCGGAGATCTCGATGTTCTGGGTGGACGGCAGCAATGAGATGAGGCTGCAGATGCCGGTGCAGCCAAGCCTCCCCGAGGTATGGAGCGCACCCTACACCGTTCAATTCATGAAGAATGCCGTGGACGGAGACCCGTTCACTTCGGTGGCCTTTATCGGTGGAGAGGCATCGGGGGAAGGCTTCATAGTGATGCAAATACCGAGAAAATATATCAGTGTCCAGCAGCCAATCGCCAGCGAAACGGCGATGTATGGCCTGTTTATAACCTTGATGTCGGTTCTGTTTATTGTGGTCTCCTGGCTGTTCTTCGTGCGCATCCGCGAGCGGCTGCTGCGACTTCGTTCTGCTATGACCTCCCCTCACACCGTGACAGGTTTACCGCAGCCGGTCGCCTTAACCAAGCTTGACGAGATCGGGCAGCTGGAAGAGGGCTATAACCATATGGTCATCCAGTTAGAGGAGGGGCAGCGCCGCCAGCGTGAGGAGGAGGAGCTGCGCAAGTCGCTGATTGCTAATCTGTCACATGATCTGAGAACGCCGCTGACGGTGATTCGAAGCCATATTTTCTCCATGGAGCGGGAGCCGCTGAGTGAGAAAGGGAAGGAATCATTGTCCCTCATCGAGTCGAAAATCGCGGACTTGGGCGGACTGATCGATAATATGTTGTCCTACAATCTGCTGGCCAGCGGCAAAGTGAAACTGAACATGGAACCGACGGACGTTCTGCGGACGGTCAAGGAAAGTGCAGCTGCTTGGTATCCGGTATGGGAGAAGGCGGGAATCGAGCCCGATATCCAAGTGCGCGACGAGCCGCTCAATTGGAATGTGGATGTGCTGTGGTTCCGCAGGCTTCTGGATAATCTGTTCCAAAATGTCGTCCGTCACGCCAAGTCAGGACAGTATATCGGTATTCATACGGAAGAGAGAGAAGGGCTTGAGGGCATGCTTGTCATTTCGGATCGCGGACCGGGAGTCGGAAGCGACTCACAGAACAAAGGCACGGGCATTGGCCTGGCTATCGTGGATCACTTGACAAGGGAAATGGGCCTGGGCTGCCATGTGGAAAGCTCGGATGAAGGCACGAGGATCAGCATCTGGAGGCGGTGAGGTTTCAGGTATCGAGGATATAAGAATCGTGCTCGGATGGTGAAAGGGTGTAGGCAAATTGAAAATGGGGAACCGGCGTGTTGGCTGGTTCTTTTTTGCGTTACTAACAAGAAAGACACCCTTCCAGGGTGTCTTCGCACAATTGCTTTTCGCTCGAGTTTCACGAGCTCGTCAGTGAACTTGGTTCATAAGCAAGGCAGGCTACAGTTGCTAGACTGAGAGAGAAGTCCATTTTGAGATCCACATGTACCAGTACATTCATATCCATAGTTAACCACGCCCCCATCGTAACGATTAATCTACCTATGAGAGAGCAGAGTGATTGGCATGCCATCATCAGCGTCAGGTAGCCCCCCTGTACGGACGCAATCAGCGTTTCGGCAAAGTGATTATATCATATTCGGGCACTCGCTGATAGTATTTCCGAGTCGATGGGCATGGATGCAGGATTACTAATGAGCGCTGCTTAGTGAAGTGCCTCTTGTATTCGTGCAAAAGCGCAAAAGCATCGGCGTAGGGAACGGAATTGTTGCTGGAGAAGCGAAGCGTTCGCCTTTAAATCCGGTAAACCCCCTCTGGACAAACTCAGCTTCCCGGATTTAACAGCGGTCCGGTCCCGGAGCGGTTTGAACAGCACGCAATCACTCATGCATAACTTTTTTTAAATTAAATTTAAACTTCAGGTCGACCGGCATTTAACCTTGGCCATGTAGGATGTATACCTGAGGTGATGAACGTGACGGAACTCGTCATTCAAACGAAAGGCTTATATAAAATATATAAAAAACGCGCGGCAGTCGTGGATTTGAACCTGGAGATTGCCCGCGGCGATATCTACGGCTTCCTGGGACCGAATGGCGCAGGGAAAACAACGACCATTCGCATGCTGCTTGGACTGATCCAGCCCACGCGCGGGGCGATTCATTTGTTTGGCAAGGATTTGAAGCGCGAGAAAATGAACATTTTGCAGCGGACAGGATCTCTCGTGGAATACCCATCCTATTACGGTCATCTGACGGCCATTGAGAATCTGGAGGCGATTCGCCGGATCACCGGCGGGCCGAAGTCCCGCATCGCGGAAGTACTGGAGATTGTCTCCCTGACGAAGGAAGCCAAGCGACCGGTCAAGGGATACTCCCTTGGGATGAAGCAGCGTCTTGGCATTGCAGCCGCTTTGTTCAACAATCCGGAGCTGCTTATCCTGGATGAGCCGACCAACGGTCTTGATCCATCCGGCATTCATGAAATCCGGGAGCTGATCAAAAACATGCCGCGTCAATACGGCATTACCGTGCTGGTATCCAGTCACCTGCTGGGCGAGGTGGAGCAGATGGCCGATAAAGTCGGCATCATCCGTGACGGCCGGATGGTGTTCCAGGATACCATCGACCATCTGGTATCCACCGCATCCAGCGGGTTCCGATTGTCGGTATCGGAGCCGGAGGCTGCGCTCGGACTGGCGCTGGACCTGGGCTGCCAAGGGGTGCTGCGAGACCATGTGCTGGAGCTGGAAAGTATGCAGGATGCCAAGGTCGCCCTGCTCGTGAAGCGGCTCGTTGAGAATCAGCATGCCGTGTACCGTGTCGAGGAGCAGCGGAGGTCACTCGAGGATATTTTCATGCAGATCGTAGGGGAGGGAAGCCGGATATGATGTTCCGTGCGCTGTCCGCCGATTGGCTGAAAATAAGGGGCAAAGGCATCTGGTTTCTCGCGGCGCTCGGTCCCATCGGACTGGCGGCGATGCAAGGGCTGAACTTTGGACTTCGGTATGATTATCTGATGAAATCGTATGCGGCAGATCCCTGGGGCGGGCTGCTGGAGAATGTTGCGTTTTTTGTTCCCATCGCCCTGTTCCTGGGCATTACGCTGATCTGCTCGCTGATGGCCAACGTGGAGCATCAGCTCAGCTCGTGGAAGCAGCTGCTGGCATTACCCATTTCAAGAACCGCTGTATTCAGTGCAAAATTCGTGCAGGCCTTCTTGATACTCTGCGTATCCTGTACCCTGCTGACGGTAAGTGTCGCCGTGCTTGGCATGCTGCTAGGAATGGGTGCGGATCGCATGCCGTATATGGATCTGATGCGTATTGGGTTCTTGCCTATGTTCGCCTCGCTGCCGGTCTTGGCTTTTCAGTTATGGCTAAGCCTGACACTCAAGAATCAAGGGATATCCTCGGCGATAGGCATTACCGCTTCGGTAGTATCCATGTTTGCCATGGAGTTTCCGGATTGGGTGCCGCTGAAATGGCCGCTGCTCGCTTACAGCGGTCCTGAAAAAGCGACATTTATAGGAGCGGGTTTACTGCTTGGGGCCGTCATTGCTGCAGTTGGACTCATACATTTCAACCGGAAGGACGTGGACTAGAGATGGCGTCTTATACAAGAGCAATATCCGCAGAGTGGCTCAAGCTGTCGAAGTCCAAATTATGGCCGCAGATTCTGCTGAATGGGGTACTGGTTTTGATGCTGGGGATTCTAGGTGGCAATCCGATCCAGGGAGCCCCATGGGAGTATTTGCTATCCATGATGTGTTTTCTGCATGCGATGCTGCTGCTCCCGATCATGACCGGGATTTTCAGTGCAATGGTGTGCCGCTACGAGCATACCGGTGGGGGATGGAAGCAGCTGCTGGTCCTGCCGGTGTCGCGTGGCGTCGTCTATTCTGCCAAATTCACGGTGGTGGCTATCTTGCTTGCTGCCGTGCAAGTACTGTTTCTGGTGGCTGTCATGGGAGCTGGATGGTTCCATAGGATCGAGGCTCCGATTCCTTGGGAGATGCTGCTGCGCAGCCTGGTGGGTGGCTGGGTTGCTTGTCTGCCGCTTGCCGCGCTTCAGCTTGGTGTTTCCACGGCCTGGAGCAGCTTTGCCGCACCGCTGGCACTAAACGTTGTATTCACCATCCCGAACATCTTGGTGGCTAACTCGCAGACGTATGCCCCTTATTATCCGTGGACGCAGCCGTTTCTTGCGATGATGCCAGCGGGTCAAGCCGATTTCGGCGCCTTCAATATTCCGTTTGAGAGCCTTATGATCGTGATTGTTGGCGGGTTTCTGTTATTTTTCCTCGGAGGATTCATCTATTTTCAGCGCAAGGAAGTGTGATTACTCCTAACCGGAGTGCAGCGGATGCATTCCGAGAAGAAGCGTTCACCAATGATAAAAGAGCTGCCCCAGGTCCTTGATGGCCTGCTGGAGCAGCTCTTTACGCTATCTTGCTATGGTTGAAGCGAACCCTTGCTAATTCGGCAGCTCTACCCACGCATAAGGGTTGGCGGCTGCCTTTAATCCGTATTCGATGATGGTAATGACGGCAATGGTTTCAGCCGGGTCAACGGCAGGCTTGCCCGTTTCGAAGAAATTTACCAGATTCTCGATGAACAAGGCAAAGAAATTTGAATTGGCGGTGACCTGCTTGAAGCTGCCATCTTCATTTTTAATGCCTAGAGTAAAAGGGCAATTCTCCCCAAGATGATTCACGGCAGCTTGTCGTCCGTTACCGTAATCGATGAGCAGGGCAGGAGAGTCCGGTGTACCAACGAACATGACCCTCTTCGGATCTGCTCCCATCAAACGGACCACGGGTTCGATTTGATGGATCGAATAGTTGGCGAATCCGCCGGGCCCCCAGCTGCTAATGGTCTGAATGCCGCTCCGGTCCAGCTCCGTGTACTCACTGGCAAAACGAAGGGCAGACGTTGAATACATCGGCGTTCCGTGGGCTGTGGCCAGATCGAACATTCGGATCGCTGTCTCTCGGTCAGGAGCGAACGTTTTATCGATATAGGTCGGTTTGCCGGATTGCAGCGGAAGCCGGGACAGCTCCTCATGGAACTCCGGGTTATCCGGGGACAGCACGATCAGGTAATCACTGCGCTCCACCACGTCCTCGATAGCGGGCAGCAGCTCAATTTCATTCTCCTTGCACCAGGCTGCGTTTGTGAGCCCGTTCTCTTTATCTCTTTTGCCGTAAGCGTAAACGACCTTCATGGCACTTCCTGTAGCCTGATCGATCCATCCAGGATATTTATTCGCATGGAATTGGTCCAGATGCAGGTCGATGAATCCGATTTTTTTCATGGTAAAATAGGCCTCCCTGGCTTCGAACTATAGGTTAATGGCTGTTCTGGGCTACGGGTTGCAGCGAAACTTCCGCCCCTTGGTCGGACGAATCGTAGATCGCCTGGATAATCTGGGAGGACAGGATGACGGTATCGATATGCGACGGCTGTTTTTCCCCGGTTTGAATGCACTGAATGAAGCTATCGATCTCATTCTGGAACATGCTGCCGAGGTTGAATTTTGGCGTTGTCTCAATCAAGGCACCGTCCTCCGTAGTGTAGAAGGTAAAGTCTGCGCCATACTTCAGCCGTATGCCGCCTTTGTCCCCGAGGAAGTCGATGAACATCTCTTCGGCGCCGATGTTTTGCGCCCATGCGCCGTTCAGGGAAATGGTTGGGCCCTCGGTGCGGACCAGAGCGGTGACAAAATCGTCGACATCATAGGTGCCTTCATATTTCGGAGGACCTGCCCACATTTTAAGGAAGGTGTAGTTCTCCATATCCTTGCCCAGCTTGCAGTAAGCCTGCCCGGACACGGTCTTCGGCTTCGGGTCGCCTGTGCAGTACATCACGACATCGAGGAAGTGAACGCCCCAATCGATCAGCGCGCCGCCGCCGGCGATGGCCTTGGTTGTGAAGGCCCCGCCGAGACCCGGAATCGAGCGGTGGGAGCGGAAGCTGGCATATACGTGATACAGCTCGCCGAGATCACCGTTCTGAATCATTTTCTTGATTCTGTTTACGCTTTCATTGTAGCGGTTGACCACCCCAATATTGAGGGTTTTGCCGGTTTCGTGCTGAACCTTTTGCATTTCCAGAGCTTCGTTGTAGGTACGGGCGGCGGGCTTTTCGCATAACACATGTTTGCCTGCCCGCAGACAATCCATGGTGATGGATGCATGCACATCATTCGGCGTACAGATCGATACGGCATCCACTTCGGGATCATTCAGGATCTGGTTGTAATCCTCAATGGCCTGGCCGCACTCGTATTTCGTTACGGCAGCATCGGCCCGTTCCTTCGCGATATCGCAGAAATACTTGATTTCGGCGTCTTTGTTGGCTATGTAGGCGGGAATATGGGCGCTGTTTGCAATCGTACCGCAGCCAATCACGGCAATTGTAATTTTGTTCATCGGTTCTCCTCCAAAATCGTGGATTGATGATGCAGTGATTACAGGGACTTGTCACTCGATTCTTCGTTCTTGCTTGCCCAGAGTATAGCATGGGAACGATCTATTCGATTTCACTATCGTGTTTATTTATTGGATTATCGTACCGAGGGCGCTAGTCAACGGTTTTAAATGCGTTCTTTTTGTAGTAAGCAGGAGTCGTTCCCGTATACTTCTTGAAAATGCGGCAGAAGTAGGAAAGCTCGTTAAAACCGACCTTGAAACATACATCGGTTATCGTCAGTTCGGGCTCCGTCAGCAGCCGCATCGCCATTCGTATCCGGTAATTGGCCAGGTACTGACTGAAGGTCCGGCCGGTAACTTCCTTGAACCGGCGACAAAAATTCGTCCGGGACATCATCGTCCGGGCACACAGTTCCTCCAGCCACAGGGGCTGGTCATAATGGTCATGAATATACTGGACCGATTCCAGGATGGGCTCCCGGTACGGGTCGCTGCTCGAGCTTGACGATTTAAGCTTGCCCTGGTCGGCATGCTCGCGGTTCAAGATCGCCAGCAGCTTCAGCAGATTGGCTTTTAGCAAAATATCAAAGAATGGACCCCGGCTTCCGTACTCGGCCAGCATTTCGGTAAGCAGTTCCTTCACGGCCAGATCGCTGCTGCCGGTCAAGGTAATCTTGAGCGGAACGCTGTCTTCCGTAGTTATAAAACGCTCGATGAAGGAGAGGTCAAACAGATTCGGCTCAGCTGGCTTCCCGTCGAGTCGTTCATTAATGAAGGCAGGCATGAATTCGCAGCCGAGCACCTCCAGCTCTTTCCCCGGTATCATCTCCACGCGATGGACGCTATATGGAGGAAGAACGAATATGTTTCCCTGGACCATTCGGTATTTCTGTCCATAGAGGGTGTGGATGAATTCACCTTTGCTGACATACCAGATCTGGAGATAATCGTGCATATGATCGGACAAACTCCCGAACTTCTCGGTAATTCGGTACATTTTGCAAGGCAGGCCGTTTGTCATTTCCAGCTCCGATGTAAAGTAGGCGATACCTTTCCGGGTACATTCGGCGATATCCGGTTCCAGCCAGTGAATAGCCATGATTCGTTCCCTCCCCGCGCTCGTGTAAGATCCTGTTATTCATAGCATAACTGATTCATTACATGAAGGAAGAGGAAAAGTTGAAAAAGTTAGCGGATTCCTGTGGTCAGAGTGATGCGTCTGAATGTTTAGAGGTGAGGATACGATGAGGATTTTGAGAAAGTGTGGGCTGGCGAAAGTAGATGAGGAGCTATAGCTTCATGATAAAGAGCCCGGATTCCAAAAATACGGGAAATCCGCGGCTCTTTTCCTTTACGAGCAAAACTCCTTCAGCATCTGCTCCTTCACTTCTTCTATAGGGAATTGCTGGGGATAGGTGGATATCATGAGCATAATGCCTTGAAGTGTAGAAGAAAAATACATGGAACGTTTACGCGGCTCGGGGACCCTTAGCATCTGGAAGATTCCGCATTGAATCTCAAATTGCCGGGCGGCTTCTTCCACAAGACGCTTGCCGTAAGGTATCAACTCTTGGTCGGCCTCGGGCTGGGTTTGAAGATGCAGGTAGAATCGGAAGACTTCCGGCTGCTGATAGACGTTGTCGATCGCATGCTCAATGATGAACCTCAGCTGTTCTGCAGGAGTTTTAAGCGAAGCGGCATCCTCCATAACCTTGGCCACACCTGCAACGCGATCCTCAACCATGGCGGCCAGCAGCGCTTCCTTTCCTGAAAAATAGTTATAGAGCAGTCCCTTGGATATTGCCGCATGTTTGGCTACATCGCTGATGGAAGTCGCATGGTAGCCTTGATGTATGAATAAATCCATGGCGGCTTCCTGAATCCTATCCTTCGCGATTTGGCGTATGCGTTCGTTCTCGCTTGGTGTACGTGGCATGAAACCTTCAGTCCTTCACAAATTGGATGATATGTCGGGATAATTCATTCGGATGCGTTAGTGTGAGCATATGGTCGGCCTCTGAGATAGTGACAAAGCGAGCGCCCGGAACCCTCCGAAATTGTTCTCCTACCTGCCGGTTATCGGACATTTCATGATCGCCTATGATAAAGAGCGTTTTGGCAAAGATATCTTCTAAACGCTCCATCGCCGGCGGTTCCGGCCAAACCGAGTCAAAGGTAGCCCAGGTAAAGGTATGCTCAAAATGGTGGCGCAGCATCTGGATCATAAGCCCCCGCTCGGCATGGTTTCTCGTTATCTCATAGGAAGGGGGCTCTATGCACAGTTCGATCATTTTCTCGATATCTGGGGCGGCTGCGCTTACCCGCAGCATGTAAGCTTGCATTTCCTCAGAGTAGGGAAAACCGGACAGGCCAGGTGCAATGAGAATCAGTTCCGACACTCTTTCAGGATATTGGATCGCGAACTCTGTTGCAATCTGCCCGCCCATGGAATGACCAACAACCGCAGCTTGAGGAATATTCAGGTGATCAAGGAGAGATAACAAATCCTGCACGTAATTGGCAGGTTCGATGGGGGAAGGAGATCGGCCGGCTCCGCGACCGTCAAAGGCAATAACATGAAAGTCCTCCGATAATAGAGGCACAACCGAGCTCCAATCCCTCATATCCGCTCCACCGCTGTGAATAAGGACGACAGGCTTTCCATTTCCATACACTTCGTAATGCAGATCCATTAGAATATCCTCCAGTTGATTTACATTTATTCTACTGTCTTGATAGGTTTATTTTATTATTGAATGAACGGTCGGTCAATATAAAAATGGAAATACATAATCAGGAGTTACGCACCCGATTCAGGTGCTGCTCAGGAAGCATTGAGTATGGAATATCGCTGTGAATTAATTCACTTATATGGAATGTGAATTATGTTACAATCGAGAAAATTAAATGTAAAGCCTAAGGGGGAACGGACTGTGGCTCGATATTTTAGCGGTAAAGAAGTGGAACTGTTGGCACCTGCCGGAACATTCGAGATATTCAAGACCGTCATTGACGCAAACTGTGACGCTGTTTATTTCGGGGGACCCTCCCTGAACATGCGCATGATGCGCAAGGGATATAACCTGAGTTACGAAGAGGTCAGAGAAGCTGTCCAAATGGCTCATGATCGCGGGAAGCGTGCCTATATCACCGTGAATAACCTGTTGGATGAAGAGGATTTGGAGGAAGCGAAGCGTTATTTTGCTTTCCTGAACGAGATCGGCCCCGATGCAATCATTGCACAGGACCTGGCCGTGTTTCCTCTGATTCAAGAGATGAACTATGCGAATATTCCGGTTCATTCTTCAGTGATGATGAACGTTCATAATCTGGACATGATCGAAGCCGTTAAAGCGTTGGGGGTTTCACGTATCGTTGCTTCCCGGGAGATGGATCTGAAGACAGCGGAAGTGCTGCATGCCAAGAGCGGGATGGAATTCGAATATTTTATTCACGGCGATATGTGCACGGTCCACGGTGCGAACTGCTTGTACAGCTCGATGCTGTTCGGCAACAGCTCCAGCCGCGGACGCTGCATGAAGCCATGCCGCTGGGATTACCGGGTGAAGAAGGATGGTTACGTCTATCCAACTGAATATCCGCTTGCAGCGAAGGATATGTACATGTACGAGCATATTCCGGAGCTGATCAAGTCCGGCATTACGTCCTTCAAGATTGAAGGTCGGATGAGAGATATTGATTTCTTGCTAATGGTCGTTAATTCCTACGGAGATGCAATCGATCGCTATATTGCGGATCCGCTGGGCTACAACCGCGAGGAGGGATCGGATACGCTGCATAAGAACCGAAAGCGCGATTTCACGACGGCATATGCCTTCGGCAAGCCGGGGCTCGATTTCATTAATCGCCGTTATGAGGGGACAGGCAAGTTCTACAGCACGGGGAAGGTTTTCAGTACGCCAACCGCCGAACGTGAGATGAAGGAGGAGCGGTTGATCCAAGTGAAGGAATCGCTTCGATATGCGAAGCGGGAACGGCAGAGCGCCGCGATTCCGGAAATTACAGTGCATGTGAACAATATGGAGCAGGCTCGCGCGGCATTGGAAGAAGGAGCAAGTTCCATTTACCTGGCAGGCGATGTGTTCCAGTCGGATATTCCATTTGGCCGTGAGGATATCGAAGCCTTAACGGCGGACAAAGGCAGCGCCAAGATTATCCTTGGCATGCCCCGTATGATGGATGAGCTGCATATGGAGCAGTATGCTCATTTTCTGAAGCAGGGCAAAGAGCACAATCATTATGGGCTGGATGGTTTGCTTGTCTCCAACATCGGTGCCATGCACAAGTTCCAATCCCTGGAGCTGCCGATGATGGCCGATTTCAGCTTGAACATTTACAACCATATGGCGGCTTCGTTCTATCAGAAGCATTTTGGCATCACCAGAATCCATCCGTCGCTGGAGCTTCAGCTTAACGATCTGACGAAACTGCTCCGGCATCCGGAATTTACAACCGAGATCATCGTTCATGGATCGCCCATCGTGATGTATCTTGAGCATGATCTATACGCTAATGCGGAAGAGATGGAGTATATTGCGGAAGAAGATAACAAGTATGTCGATAACAATCATCTCGTGCTGCTTACCGATAAAGGGGAGAACCCTGTATACCGCGATGCCGCTGGACGGAACCACTTGGCTATGGCGAAGGAGCTGTGCTACATGCCTTTCCTGCAGGAACTGCATGAAGCAGGCGTGAATCATTTCCGCATTGAAGGGAAGACGTATACGACAGAGCAGCTTCGTGGTCTGGTGCGGTTGTATTGCCAGGCTGCGCGGAATCTGAATTCATGCGGCAAGCTGTTCGAAGGCATGACGCCGATCTATGCCGGATATACCCTGGGTTCGCTGCAATTCGGCACGGTTATGCAGCGTGAGGGAGAACGGAAACCATCCGAAGAGGTGAGTTTCCATGGCGCATGAGGACCAAGCATATATCGGCCCGGAAGCTATCGTGGCGAAGCGTCGGCAGTACGGCTACCCGTGCACCGCTAATTTCTACAAGGAGCCGCCTCAGATTGTCGGTGGCAAAATGCATATGCTCTACGGTCATGATGGCAAATCATATGTCGACTTCTTTACGGGGGTGTCGGTGGTTGCTTGCGGTCACTGCAATGAAGCCATTACCGCCCGTACGATCGAGCAGCTCCAGAAGCTGCAGCATACGTCAACCATCTACCTGACCCAGCCCATGGTGGAGCTGGCGGAGCGGTTGGCAGACGGCATTTTGCCTGGGAATCTGAAGCGAACGTTCTTCGTGAACAGCGGGTCCGAGGCGAATGAAGGCGCCCTGCTTGTCGCACGTTTGCATACGAAGCGTCGCCACTTCCTGGCGCTGGAATACGGCATTCATGGCCGCACCTTCCTGACCATGAATGTGACAGGCATCCCCATGTGGCGTACCGACGACTTCCTGGATGGAGATGTGACTACGTTTATTCCGCGTCCCTATGATCCTGACATGGATCAGGAAGCTGCCGTACGCCGTTCTCTGGATGCATTAGCGAGTGTATTGGCGGAGAAGGGGGACACGTTCGCGGCGATGATCGTGGAGCCGATCCAAGGCAACGGGGGAATGATCGTGCCGCCGGATTGGTATTTCCGCGAGTTGAAGGCGATGCTGGAGCAGCACGGCATTCTGCTGATTGCCGATGAGATTCAGACAGGCTGCGGTCGTACGGGACGGATGTTCGGGATCGAGCATTATGGCATTGTGCCTGACATTCTCACCATGGCGAAGGCATTGGGCAATGGCGTGCCTATCGGCGCCTTCTCCACAACGGATGAGATCGCCGCCAGTCTGAATCGGCCTTCTGCATCGACCTTCGGAGGCAATCCGGTGTCATCCGCAACAGCGCTTGCTGTCTTGGATTACATCGAGCAGGAGGGTTTGGTTGAACGGTCCGGCCGAGTCGGCAGCCGGCTCATCGAAGGTTTGAAGGACTTACAGAACAAATATGGCGTTATCGCTGATGTTCGAGGCAAGGGTCTTATGGCGGGAGCCGAAATCCACGGCGCGTCGGACCAGGAAAGTGCAGCATGGACGGATATGCTTCTGGAGCGTATGAAGGAGGAAGGATTTATCATCGGCAAAAATGGCGTGGGCCGAAACGTACTTGCTTTTCAGCCGGCGATGGTTACCCCGGAGAAGGAAATCGAAGCGATGCTGATCTCCTTGGATAGCGCGCTTGCAGGGTTATCCCAGAAGTGAACAGATGAGGGTGATATCCTAATGCAGATGATCAATAAGTTCGTTCATAAGACTAAAATGTTCGGAGAGCTGGTGATGTTCTCCCATACGCTGTTCTCGCTGCCTTTTGCGATCATTTCCATGATCTGGGCAGCGGGTGGCATCCCGTCTTGGCGCGTCATGCTGTGGTCACTCGTTGCACTCGTTGCTGCCCGTAATGGGGCCAATGCCTTCAACCGCATCGCCGACTTGAAGTTTGATGCTGCGAATCCGAGAACGGCTAACCGCCACATGCCAAGAAAACTCCTGTTGTCTCGTGAGGTTCATGTGTTTGTCATCGTTAACTTTGCAATCTTCATCCTTGCAGCAGGCATGCTGAATCTGCTGTGTCTGGTGCTGTCGCCGGTAGCGGTTGTACTGATCTGCTCGTATTCGTACACAAAACGCTTTACGTGGTTGTGCCATCTGTACCTGGGCTTTACGATTGCTTCGGCTCCGATCGGGGCATGGTTTGCCGTAACGGGGCAATTCGCCATAATCCCGTTCATCATCGGTACGGTTGTGATGCTGTGGATTGCAGGCTTTGACATTATTTACGCGACACAGGATATCGAGTTCGATCGTAATACAGGTTTGTTCAGTATCCCTGGCGTGTTTGGATTAAAAGGGGCTCTCCTCATTTCAAGGTCGCTGCATGGCATTATGGTTATGCTGCTGGTCTCTCTTTATGTTATCCAAGGCTTGGGCTGGCTCTATCTGACAGGAATTATCATCTCCATGCTGCTGCTTGCCACGGAGCATCGTATCATAAAGCCCTCCAGCCGCAAGGTGATGAATCTGGCCTCCTACAACCTGAATCAGGTGATCAGTATGACGATTCTGTTCTTTACATTGGCTGATCAGTTTCTGCTGTGATAGTAAAAAAACTCCCTTTGACTGCCAGCCCGTACATCGGGTTATGGCATCAAAGGGAGTTTTGTTATTACTTCCCGGCTTTCAGAATAGCGAAGCCGAAAGCTGGCAGCTTGACGGTCAGCTGGCCTTGCTTCGCATTAAGGCTCTCGCCGTTCCACAGGTTGGTCCAGGATGGATCCAGTACAGGGACGGTAATCGTGTTGCCGGCCTTATCGTTGTTGATGGCAATGAGGATCGTTTCGTTGTCGTCCTCACGCAGGTAAGCGATTTTGCCGCCGTTCTTCTCGGCATGCAAGAATTTAAAGCTGCCGGTCCGAAGGGCAGAATGCTCTTTGCGCAGCTTGATGAGCGTTTGGTAGAACGTAAACAGGTCCTTGTCGTGTTTCGTCTCATCCCATTCCATGCATTTGCGGCAGCCCGGGTCGTGCCCGCCGTCCATGCCGATTTCGTCGCCGTAATAGATGCATGGCGTGCCGAAATACGTGAACTGGAACATGGCGGCGAGTTTCATCAGACGTTTGTCGCCGCTGGCTTGCGTTAACAGTCTGGCGGTGTCATGACTGTCCAGCAGGTTGAACATCACTTCGCTGGCTTGTCTTGGATATCCCGCAAGCTGCTTGCCAAGCATGAAGGAGAACTTCTCCGCATCTGCGGTGCGGTTGATGAAGAAGTCCAGAACAGCGTTGGTGAACGGATAGTTCATGACAGCGTCAAACTGGTCGCCTTCGAGCCAGATCGAGGATTCATGCCATACCTCGCCTAGGATGTAAGCATCCGGGTTGGCCTTCTTGACAACCTGACGGAATTCGCGCCAGAAGCTGTGTCCCACCTCGTTGGCCACGTCCAGGCGCCAGCCGTCAATGCCGGTTTCCTTAATCCAGTACTCTGCCGCCTTCAGCAGATAAGCTCGGACTTCCGGATTCTCCGTATTCAGCTTCGGCATCAGCGGTTCGAATGCAAAGGTATCATAAGTCGGAATGCCGTCCACGACTTCCAGCGGCAAGGAACGAACGTAGAACCAATCTTTATATTTGGAGTTCATGCCGTTCTTCTGCACGTCAACGAATGGGGCAAACGTTTTGCCGGAATGATTGAATACCGCATCCAGCAGGACGCGGATTCCGCGCGCATGGCACAGGTCCACGAGTTTCTTCAGTGTGTCCTTGTCGCCGAACTGCGGATCGATTTCGAGGTAATCCTCGGTATCGTATTTATGGTTTGTGGTTGCCGTGAACAGCGGCGTGAAGTAAATCGCGTTAACCCCAAGCTCACTAATATAATCCAGGTGGTCGATTACACCCTGAAGGTCACCGCCGAAGAAGTTCTTCGGTGTTGGCTCTGCGCTGCCCCAAGGCAAGGCGCCTTCCGGATCATTGCTCGTGTCGCCGTTTGCGAAGCGTTCCGGGAAAATTTGATAGAAAATGGCGTCCTTCACCCATGCCGGCGGCTGGAAAACGTCATCCGGATTGATGAACGGATACTCGAACAGGCGGTCCGGATTGGCCGGCGGCTCCGTCAGAAAATCATATTCGGTCATCCAGCGCTTTTCCTGGCCCTGCTGGAGCAGAAAGCCGTATTTCAGGCGGCGATAGGGAGGGGTTGCCTCGCACTCCCAATAATCGAACATCTCATCCGAGGACAGCTTGGTCATCGGAATGTATTCCATCGTCTGATCCCATAAATATTTGTCGCCAGCAAGCGCGTACACCTCGGTAATATCATCTTTTTTGGTGCGGATTCTGAGATGGATGGTCGTTCCGTCGTAAGCATAAGACCAGTTTTTGCGCGGACGGTGATAGATGGCTTCCAAGAACATCGATAATTCCTCCTTAGATTAAGTAAAATAAAAAAAGGCACAGCCAGGACTATGAATAGCCGAGGTTGTACCTTTGTAAGATAACATTGCCTTTAGATTATGAATTTGGAATCTCAGGTGTCGATGATTTCATTTGCTCTTTAAAAATATACCATGGGCTGTGAGCGTATACAAGCCCCTCGTAGGACATTCAAGAAGAATGACAACGAATGATACCGGAGGTCCGGCTGGAGCGATAGGCTTGTGGGGAAAGAGCGGAGGTTTGTTGTATAATGGAGAGACAAGGACAGGCCTGAACATGGAGACAGGTATTTTAGGAGGAAATTAAATGCAGTACGATGATCAGATGAAAAACCGGATCAAGCGGATTGAAGGACAGCTTCGCGGGATATTGAAGATGATGGAAGAGAACAAGGATTGCCGGGAAGTCATCACACAATTATCCGCTTCACGCACGGCGATTGACCGGACCATTGGCGTTGTTGTGAGCTCAAATCTGGTGGATTGTGTACGCAAGGCCGAGGAGAACGGTGAGGATACGGAGAAGCTTGTGCTGGAGGCCGTGAATTTGCTTGTAAAGAGCAGGTAATTTGTGAACGGGCAAAATGGGTAAAGGTATGATAACGGCTTTTTTAAGGAGGGTACTCAAATGTCGGTAAATGAACGAATTATTCTAGCCAAGCGGCCGCAAGGTATGCCGGATGAGTCTGATTTTGCGTTTGAGGAACAGCCTTTGCCTGTCCCGCAGGCGGGAGAAGTACTCGTACGGACCGTATACTTATCGGTTGATCCATATATGCGGGGCAGAATGAGTGATGCCAAAAGTTATGCCAAACCCTATGAGGTCGGACAGGTGATTGCAGGCGGCGCAGTAGGGCAGGTGATGGAATCGACGGATCCGACCTATCGGGAGGGCGATTTTGTCACAGGCAGCTGGGGATGGCAGCGCTTTGCCGCTGTGAGCACCGGGACGCTGCGTAAGGTCAACCCGGATCTCGCACCCGTATCGACAGCACTCGGTGTACTCGGGATGACGGGGCTGACAGCTTACTTTGGACTGCTCGATATCGGCCAGCCGCAGGCTGGTGAAACGGTGGTTGTATCTGGCGGTGCAGGTGCCGTTGGCATGATTGTGGGGCAGATTGCCAAGATCAAGGGAGCCCGGGTGGTCGGTATTGCCGGTTCGGATGAGAAGACAACGTATCTGACCGAGGAGCTTGGTTTCGACGCGGCGATCAATTATCGGACGGATGATCTGAAGGCAGCTCTAGTCGAGGCTTGTCCCGAAGGGGTTGACGTCTATTTTGACAATGTGGGTGGTGACGTTTCCGATCAGGTCCTGCGCTTGATTAACAAAAACGCGCGGATCCCGATCTGCGGGCAAATCGCACTTTATAATCTGGAGAAACCGGACACAGGTCCGAGAATTCAGAGCTTGCTGCTTACCAATACCGCGCTGATGAAAGGGTTCCTGGTTGGCGATTACGCCAGCCGGTACAATGAGGGACTGCATGAGCTGGCCGAATGGCTGAGAGACGGCAGAATCAAACACGCCGAAAATGTGGTCGATGGCTTTGATAAGACCCTGGAGGCGTTTCTGGGGCTATTCACAGGCGAGAACCTGGGAAAACAGCTGGTGAAAGTAAGCAAAGAACAGAAGTAGGAACCTCTGTTTTACAATATAAAAGAGTGCCAGATTCACATGGGGCCTGCAGGAAACTCCTCAAGACGGAGTTTGGGGCCAGAAGGCATTGGCCTTCCTTCAGTGTGATTCGGCACTCTTTTTTTGCTGTCATGGTGTTGGAAGAGCGTGTTACATCGCAGCCTCCGGGGTCGAGAATTGCTGATACTGGCGATACATGGAGATGCGCCAGTGGACAATCATCCCGTAAGCCAGCATGAAGAACAGCGCCGCTGTCTGCGGGATGGAAATATGCTGCTCAATATATCCATGCAGCAGGAGCCGGACAGCCAGCAGGCCAAGCAGGATGTAGACGAAGCTTTTCGACTTCTGCATGAAGATCTGTCCCTCGACCTTCTCGAATTTCGTGCTTCGGATCAGGGGATAGGAGAAGATGAACCAGCCTACCAAAAAGGCTGCTCCTGCCCACCATAAGGGGATGCGGACCTGCTGCTCTACAAACATCAGAAATCCGGTGCTCATCGCAACCGGCGGAATGATAATCTTCTTAACGGTTACGGGACGATGACTCGCTTTCATCCGAATGAAAATCACGGTCACGGCCATAACCAGCATGGCGATCGTAGAGCCTATTTGAAGAATTGGGGAATCGAAGTCAACCACAATTCAGAACCTCTTTCCATAAATAAGATGACACGACAGTGTGCTTCTTCTGATTATAGCACATTCTTATGCCAGGCAAAATCAGGCAAATGCAGAGGTTCCGCGCTTCATCGCTGGCTGTTCTGTTGATGGAGCCCGTCAATGAATATCCGGATCATGAAATTCAGGCTGTCATCCAGATCCAGATCGAGTGCGAATTGACCGGAACGTTCCAGAGAGGAAAAGCCATGACAAAGGCTGCGAAGTGTTCGTACCGTATGCAGAGCCTCCGGCTCACTAAGCTGGTAAGGAGTCAATATCCGCAGCAGCAGCTCCACAATCTGATTCCCTACGCGCTGCGTCTCTTGCTGGTCCGGGCGTAGAGGCTGCAGCGCAGCTTCATACAATCCGGGGTGGGATCTTGCAAAGTCAACATAGGTAAGGCATACGAAACGCAGCGCGTCTTCACCTGAGCGGCCGGCGACAGCTTTCAGCATTTGTTCGTGGAGGGTCTGCAGTCCATGCAGCGTCAGAGCGGCATGCAGACCTGAAAGTCCGTCTACATGATTATACAGGGAAGGGGATCGAACCCCAAGCTTACCCGCAAGTGCAGCCAAGGTCACAGCGTGAAGCCCACCCTGATCCGCGAGCTCGGCCGCGGATTGAAGCAGCTGGAGTCGATCTATGCCGGGTCTCGGGCTCATTTCGTATTCCTCCTGAAAGCGGATTCCGCTTGCGTAACAGCCTGCTGCATGCTGGCGGTTGGGTTGGTTAGCATTTTTCCATGGCCGACAGCCAGAACGGCGGGCTTCAGGGCAGTCAATGATGTGGCGCTTTGCAGCGAATGCTCTTTGCTCCATGTAGCCAGGGCAGGGAAAGGAAACAAGGGATTAAGCATGCCGGATACAGCTAATCCGCCCCGGGTTAGCCAAGCATCGCCCGCAATCAGGATACCGCTGCGCTCATCGAGAAATGCCATATGTCCAGGTGTATGACCCGGGGATGCAATGGCTTTCAGTGAGCCTATGGAATCGCCCCCGCTCAGCAGCACATCGGGAACCGTGGTTATGTTCTTGGGGATCCCTCCGCGAATCGGAGTTTGCTGCTCTCCAGGCAGGAGCTCGGCGTTGCCTTTAAGGAGCAAGGCGTCACGCTGCGAGATGTAGACAGAGGCATCCGGAAGCTCCTTCTTTAACCCGTCGAGAGCTCCGACATGATCACCATGGGCATGGGTCAATACGATGCGGGTTATGGGTTTGCCTATAGCGGATGCAGCTTGAAGGATTCCTTTTTGGGAAAAAGACATCCCGGCATCAATAAGTGTCAGTCCGTCGTTTTCTTCAACAAGGTAGACATTAACCGGGAATAAACGAGGAAGAAAAGAAATTTGGGTCACGTGCTCTATCGTAGTTTTTAACATAAAAAGAGTTCCCCTTTCGTCGTAAACTAATTATATTAGTATTATAACTAATATGATTAGTTTTATCAAGCCTAAAATTAAGCCTGAATTGTAACATTTTCATGAATTTGTCAATTAAATCGCTAAAATTTTTATAAATTTACCAAATTTTGAGTGCAATATTCATCGTTTTGCGTTACCATAATGATAGATAATCGGAAAAAATTGTAGATTGTTTTACTATGAAGAATGAGGGGCGGACGACATGGATATTTTCAAACGCATCGTTATTTTGATGGTGATGTATGCCTTCTCCGCTGTACTGTTATATATAGCCAGCCAGCACACGCCATATTTGCTTCCTGTCATTTGGATTTCTGCGCTTATGCTGCTGTTATGCGGCATCGCCTATCTGGGATACCACTACTTTTTCAAGATACGCAGAAGACGAAGTTAAACGAAGAATGAAATACAGGTCTGCCCTATCCGGGTGGGCTTTTTTTGTGCCTGTTCGGGACAGCATGCGCTGGGGCTTGAAACTTGTCGTCAGACGATGCCTTTTGTTTGTTTGTCTAGTGAGGTTGGAGAAAAATAAAAAAACCGTTTGAAACACACCGCAGTCTTATATACAGTGATTGAATAACGAGGCAGGTCGGATGAGGGGAAGGTATATCGCATGATGGATCATAAAGAGCTTGCCGCTGCGGCATGCAGAGGGGATGAAGAAGCATTCTATTCACTCGTAACGGAGCACCGCAGGCGTTTATACGCAATCGCGTACAGTTATTTGCATAATGAGAGCGACGCACTGGAGGTATTGCAGGAGACGGTATACCGGGCGTGGATGAAGTGCGGGAAGCTGAAGCATTCGGAGGCGTTTGTTCCTTGGCTTATCCGGATATTGATTAACTGCTGCGTTGATGAGCAGAAACGAAAAAAGCGCATGGTGCCGGTAGAGGAGGTACGTAGCCAGGAGATGGCTGCCGAGATGGTCAGTGACAGCAAGCTGGATCTGGAGCAGGCACTCAGCCGCATGAAACCCAAATACCGCCATGTGTTGATTCTGAAGTATTACCAGGACATGACGATCGCCGATATCGCGAAAATTCTGGATTGTCCTGAGGGGACCGTCAAAACCCGGCTTCATCAGGGATTAAAGCTGCTTCGGCAGAAAATCGAGCCAGGAGGTGCCATATTCCATGTTTGAGAAGGAAGAGCGCATGCTGAAAGAGATGAATAAATCCGCGGAGGTCAGCACAGAGGCTGTCACCGATGAAGCGCTGGACGCGGCGGTTCGAAGCGGGATGCGGAGAGGACGGCGCCACCGGCGGCTTCGTGCCCGTTTGGTTTCCTTCTCCGCGGTGATGGTAACCGTAGCGGCCGCGCTGCTGCTGGCAGTATGGGGCGGGGACGAGAGCGGATTGAAGCCGAAGGAGCAGATGGCGGCTCAAGGGCCGTATCCGCCGCTGACGGGGTTTGATTTTGGCGAAGATATTACGCTGAATACGGCGAATAAATATGGAATGATTCAGCCGGTTAATCAATCGGTAACAAAGGGAGACTACACCGTAACCGTGAACGGGGTGCTGGTGGGCTCCCAGCGGATGGACGTATTTTATACTGTCCAGAATATGGCGGAGGATCCGGCCGACTTGAAGAGGGTCGTACTGAAGCATCCGGGCTCAAGCGATCCGCTGCCCTACAGTGTGGGCTCTTCCGGAGGGAACAAGCTGGCACCCGGTGTGCTGCACCGATCCCAACTGGATGTTCAGACGAATGAGGACACCCCGCTGCCGCAGGAGCTGACCTTTTCTTTTATCCTGGCCCCGTATTCCACGAATACGGTCTATGAATCCTCGGCGGAAAACGAGCAGGTGATCGATATTAACGTTTCCATTGATGTACAGACTGCCCAGAAGTACCTCACCACGATTCCAATCAACAAAATGCTGCAGATTGAGAAGCAGAGGTTCTACTTGAAGGAAGCCGTTCTGTCACCGGCTGGAATTGTTGTGAAAGCCAACATTCCGTCAAGCAATACCATGAAGGTATCCGGTCTGTGGGGTGTTTATCTGGAGACTGTCGTTAACGGTGAGAAGATCAGATTGAACAGCGATTCCGCGTTCTTGCCGGGTGCCGGGGGAGGAGATATGACTTATTTCTTCGAAAGCAATATATTGGAGAAACCCGAATCAATCATGCTGAAGGCGGACGGATTCCAGGCAGTTGACCCTTCCACGATGCAGCTCGTTGTTGATACGGAGAAGGGGAAAGTAATCCGTTCGCCGGATGGAGACATTCAGTTCGGAGAGTATACGAAGCATATGCTGACACTGGAATATGAAGAGCGGGCCGACAGGCATATGGGCAGTGTATCGATTGAGCCCGAGTTCGTGGATGGTGAGGGGAACAAACATATGATTAATGAGGATGCAGGGGGAGTCAACTCATCATCCCATTCTTCTTCCGATACGGGAATAAGCAGGATTACTCAGTATATATACCTTAAACCGCAAGAATATCCTCAGCCGCTCACGTTCACACTAAGCAGCTACCCTGGCGTCATGGAGCAGGCCTTCGAGGTGCCGATTCAATGAAATTAGAGATGCTGAAAGCTCATCAGAATAACCAATGCACCGAATGCGATGATCATTTTGCCAGCAAATTTTAAGTACCATATTCTCAAATCGCTGAGCTCAATGTCATCTCTCGATCTTCTGAACCACCATGAATCCGGATGTCGGATGGAATATATGCCAATCGCGATGAGTGCAATGCCTATTAACGCAGTAAACATGAATTTGAACATGGATAATCAGCTCCTTTAACCATAATTACGTATGATGATCTGGAATGGTCCCACATTTGCAAGCATGCTATAAGGACGACTCTTGGACACAAAAGGAACTGCCGCCCGACCTGATGACGGGGGCAGTTCCTTTTCTTGTTTCTTTATATCCTAAATCGTAGATTGATTGCGCTATTCCCTATGCTTGTTAGGCGAGCTTCCTTCGGTTCCCTTTGCATCGAGCAGCTCGATTAGAGCTTTGGGTACTCCGTTAAGGAGCAGCCATTGACGCAGCGTCTCGATGGCCCGAATGTGGCCATTCCCTTCATCCCGCCAGGTCAGCAGCTCAACTACCTTAATGACCAGGAGCATCAGCTCCATTTTGTCATGTTCGGTTTGGTCTGCCCGAATTTTTTGAAATACGGCTTCTTTCTCCCAATCAAGCAATATTTCTTCACCTATCGTAGGTTTCATGAGTGAATAGCTGAAATCGCACTGCGGGCAGTGGACCGTGTTAAACTGTTCTGATTCGAACGCAACCCGGATATCAGTTTGACACTGACGGCAGTGGAACTGGACTTGAATTGCTGTGTTTGTGTTTGTCTCCATGTGTGTTGCCTCCTTCTAAGAGAAAGGTATTCTCTTTTTACCCAATACTCGGTAACTATGACCCATCTCCCGCCGGGGAAGCACCAGAAAACATGAAAAAGGACCACCCTTATTCGGGTGATCCTTCCAAATACATCGTCCAATACCTAACCTTCATCCTACTTCGTGCTGCTCTTGACGTGGATCAGCACATTATAGAGGAAAGCCAGAATGCCCAGCGTTACCAGAACGCCACCTACCGCAATTACCGGTTCAACGGATTCAACACCGCTCATCAGTAGTGCGAGACCAATCATCATGACAGGCAGACCGATATTGTGCAGCCAGAAATGCACTTTGCCAACGGTCGATTCCCCGGCTGCAGGGAACAGATGATAGATAACGCCTGCAAGAGCCAGAGACGCCCAGCCCAGCAGGTTGACGTGTGCGTGAACAGAGGCGTAATCATAGCTGTGGGATATCGACATGTACATGCCAAGCAGCACCCCGAGCACAAAGTAAACCGCAGCAATCCTGATTAATTTGACACCCATACAATCCCTCCTAAATGCATGACTACTATGATATATGTCACCTGTGGTGAAGTAGACCTGGATGGAGGAAGATTTAACAAAAAAAAGAAACCGACGACCCTTGCGAGGATCATCGGTTATTGTGATTCAGATTCTATTCAAGCTCCAGCACATCATAGATTAGCCATTGGCCGTTTGTTTTTTTAAGCCAGTAGAGTGAAGTTGTGTTGATGATATCCCCGTCCGCATCGTCGGTTTCCTCGATGTAGACTACGGTTTCCTCTCCCTGGAAGAAGACCGGACGGACAACTTCAGCTGTGAGGTTGAAATTCACTTCATCGAAGATGCCTTCAGCAATGCTGTTCTGGAACATCTCATAGAATGCCGAGTCCGGATGAATAACGGACATGAGCAGGGGACCATTCTCTTCATTGAAGCCCTTGTACTGCGTGTCAATGGATTCGCGGATGGCTTTCAGTTCTGCTTCCGGCACCTTCGGATTCGCATCGAGCAGATTATCCCCTGCCAGATATTCCGTATCATATTGATTCAGATCATAGATTTTCCAGGCACCCGACGCATCCTTTTTCAGGAGATTCTCGTAATGGAGTGTAACATCCCATGTAAAAGGGCCGCTGCTGCGCTCAAGGGTAACGCTGGTGAATGCGTGGATTGATGTTCCCGCTACCGTTACTTCCCATACATCACTCGATACATGAAGGTCGTATTTGAATTGGTTCTGATAGCCTTCTTTGGTCTTCGCAAGAACAGGAGACTTCGAATGGAATAAGGCCATTGCGGCATCCAATTTCTTGGCATTTCCTGCCTCTTCAAGTGCGTGGTAAAGCTTCTTCACCTCATCGGTGGCTTTGTCGATTGCGCCTTCGCGGTCAATCTTGATGGTGCGCGCCTTGGCATCCCACTTCACTGGCAGCCCTGTAGCTTCAGCTACAAAACGAAGGGGCACCAGCGTGTTGCCGGCATCGGTAAAGGGTGCGATCTGGAGCGAGGTTTTGACTCCATTGACATACGCGGTCTTCTGGCCGATGGTCATTTGAAGCTTCTGATCGAGGTATGTACCTGTCACCTGCTTGTTGGCGCTGTTCCAATTGACCTTATAATCCAATGCCTGGAACAAAGGACGGAATTGAACGAAGGTGACCCCGTTCTTCATAATAGGCGCTGCCTGAAACTTGATTTCCTGGTTATCGAGGTAGACCCGGATTTTCCCCTGATTCTTCGCCGGAGCAGCTTGTGCCGCACTTGCGAACAGGAACAGGAATGCGATAGCCAGCAGGCTGATTTTTTTCTTCAATTTGCTGTCATCTCCTTCAACGAATGATAGAATAGAGAGGTAATTGTGGTAATCGTACATGATAAAACCAACGGTAGCAATACATTTCTTTGCAAGTAATTATTGGTAGTAACCAGGAGACGGTTGCCTGCCGGAACCACTTGTAAAAAGTCGGGTAAGCATGAGGCTCCGCTGGGTAATACATAGTAAGAGTCAGGCCGGGTCAACCGGCCCAATTCATTAAACAAAGGAGTGGAGCACATGACAGCAGGACAGGAACTGATATTTTACATAGGAACCTATGGTTCAGAGGAAGAGAATCGAATTCATTGGGGGGCGATGGATCGGGGAACGGGCGAGCTGCGTCTATTGGGCGGAACGGCTGGCATAGAGAACCCGACGTATCTTGATTTTGACGACTCCATCTCCGTGCTGTATGCGGCCAGCGAGAAGGGTGAAAGCGATGTGTCTGCTTATTCGGCCAATCTGGTGAACGGTGAATTGACCCTGCTGAATGTTCAGTCCACCGGTTCATCCGGGGCATGCCATGTCTCTCGTACGTCCAGCGGGAAGTATCTGCTCACGACAGGGTACAGCGATGGACATATTTCGGTGCTTGCTTTGGAGAAAGACGGCAGGGTAGGGGAGATTACTTCCAAAATCAAGCACAGCGGACGCGGGCTCCGGGATGACCGTCAATCGGAGGCGCATCCGCATTCGATATTTGAAGACCCGCTGAACCAATATATCGTAGTCAGTGATCTGGGCATGGATGATGTGAATCTGTACCGTCTGGAGGACGGCAAACTCGTGACCCACCGCGAGATCAGTCTGCCGCCGGGCTCGGGGCCGCGGCATGTTGCCTTTCATCCGTCAGGCAAGTGGGTATACGGCACGAATGAGCTCAACAGTACGGTAACGGCTTATGCCAACGATGCAACGTTCGGGGATTTGAAAATATTGCAGCATATTTCCACCCTACCGGAGGACGTTGTGATGGACAGCAACACCTCCTCGCATCTGCTGGTGTCTCCTTGCGGTCGTTATCTGTACGCTTCCAATCGGGGGCATGACAGCATCGTGCAGTATGTAATCGATCAGGAAGCCGGTACGCTTCGTGCAGTCAATTGGGTGTCTTCCGGCGGTAAAACGCCGCGCCATTTTAATATTCTGCCGGATGGCTTCCTGCTTGCGGCGAATCAGGACAATGGCCTGATCGCAAGTTACCGGATCGATCCGGATACTGGCAATCTGGTCTCTACAGGCTATACATTAGAAGTGACACGTCCGGTGTGCATCTGTCCCGTTGAGAAAGCGAAGGCATAAGAGCTGCTAAGCTAGCATGAATTGTGCACCAGACAAACAATAGAACAAGACGAGAAGGGCTGCCGAGTGGCAGCCCTTGTTGTATACCTGATAACCTGATTACAAATCGCAGCGTTCACATTCGCCAGAGCGATGCTTGCAGCAATTCAGGTGTTTAATCATTCAGTGGATTAATGAGCAAAGATGTGATTGCCGATCTGCACCACTTGCGGTCTGGACCAGATCCATTGGCTGGTCGCTGTTTTTGGATTGAAGTAATAAAGGGATTCGTACGTCGGATCCCATCCGCGGACGGCATTCATTGCAGCGAGATAAGCGGTTCGGTCCGGCGTTAGCCAGTATTGGCCGTCATCGACGGCTGTAAAAGCGCCCTTTTGAAAAACAACGCCCCGAATATCATTCGGAAACTCGCCGGATTGAATGCGGTTCATAACAACGGCTCCCACAGCAACTTGTCCTTTGTAGGGCTCACCGCGGGCTTCACTGTATATGACTTTTGCCATGATATCCATCTCGGATTGATTTAACGTATATTTTTTCAGCTGTCTCCAGGTTTGTGCACCGGTAATTCCATCAGCGGGCACCCCGTATTCCTTCTGGAAACGCGTAACGGCTGCTTTTGTGTTAGCTCCATATTTGCCATCCAGCGGTTGCGTGTAGAAGTCCAGTGTTTTCAGACGATATTGAAGGTCCCAGACATCCCCGTTCTCGCTGCCCGGCTTTAACAGCGGAGCTGCCTCTGTTGTTTGGGCAAATGCGGGCATGAACAGAAGGATACTCAGGAAAAGAGCAGAAATTATTTTCCATGATTGCTTTCGTATGGTGATCATCTCCTTTGGGGTTGAATTATAAGGATGGAAACAGCTTCATACAACCATCAGTAAATGGAAAATCGCGCAGTGACTGCGTTAGTGGCACCAAAAATGGTTCTGTGGACCGAGTTGTGACGAACTTGAAATTTTTTGAAAAAAAGGTTTGACAGCTGGGGGAGGACTTATTACAATAGCTACATAACATACTAAACAGGTAGGAATTATATTATATTGTTCTCACCGTATCGACGGAGGAACGCTCGAAGACAATGCAGGCACGGCATGAAGCCGGTTTGACTCTGTTCTGTCGAGCTTTCCTCCGTCTTTTTTTGCCATAAGGCCTGTTTAGTAGAGATTAGTAGGGGGAGTGATCCATATGAAAAAGGTGTTGAAGCAAGGGATACTCGTAGGTTTGACAGTGCTGTTGACAGCGGCGCTTACGGCTTGCGGTGCACAGAAAACAGAGACAGTTGCAACCGCCGATGGAGAAGCGCCGGCTTCGGGTTCAAGCAGCAAGCCAAGTGTGGAACTGCTCAATGTTTCTTACGATCCAACTCGGGAGTTATATGACCAGTACAACAAAGCCTTCGCAGCCCATTGGGAGAAGGAGCAGGGACAGAAGGTCACGTTCAAGCAATCGCACGGGGGTTCAGGGAAGCAAAGCCGCTCGGTCATCGACGGTTTGGAGGCGGATGTGGTCACGCTGGCCCTCGGTTATGATATCGATGCGATCCGTCAGGCAGGCTTGATCAATGAAGGCTGGGAGAGCAAGTTTGAGCATAACAGCGCTCCCTACACCTCGACCATCGTATTCCTCGTTCGCAAGGGCAACCCGAAAGGCATCAAGGATTGGCCGGATCTGATCAAGGACGGCGTGGAAGTCATTACGCCGAATCCGCAGACCTCCGGCGGTGCACGCTGGAACTATCTCGCGGCGTGGGGATATGCCTTGAAAGTGAACAATAACGATGAAGCGAAAGCGCAGGCATTCGTTAAAGAGCTGTTTACCCATGTGCCCGTGCTCGACAGTGGTGCCCGTGGTGCGACAACGACGTTTGTTGAGCGTGGGATTGGGGATGTGCTGCTGGCTTGGGAGAATGAAGCCTACCTCTCCATCAACGAGCTCGGGCCGGATAAATTTGAAATCGTGAATCCATCGGTCAGTATTTTGGCAGAACCGCCGGTCGCCGTAGTGGATAAGAACGTTGACAAGCGGGGAACCCGTGAAGTTGCGGAAGCTTACTTGAATTATTTGTACAGTGAAGAAGGGCAGACGATTGCGGCTGAGAACTATTACCGTCCGACGCTTGCAAGCGTAGCCGACAAGTACAAAGAGAAATTCCCGACTATCGAATTGTTTACGCTTAAGGACGTATTTGGAACATGGGAAGAAACACAGACCAAGCATTTCAATGACGGCGGCATCTTTAATCAGATTTACGTGCCAGGCAGCTGATCGGCATCAAGCCGAAGGCAGAAGGGGATGAGAGGATATGGCTTTGATCCAAGTACAGAGACAAGGCAGAGGTAATCGCAGAGTGCTCCCCGGTTTTGGAATCGGAATGGGACTTACCGTGTTATATATGAGTTTGGTAGTGCTGGTGCCCTTGTCTGCATTACTTCTCAACCAGACCGGACTCACATGGGAGAAGTTCTGGTCTGTTGCGAGTGATCCGAGGGTACTTGCTTCTTACCGAGTGAGTCTCGGGACGGCGGCGATGGCGGCACTGATCGATACGTTACTGGGTTTGCTGCTGGCATGGGTGCTGGTGCGGTATGACTTTCCTGGTAAAAAACTGTGGGATGCCTTGATCGATTTACCCTTCGCGCTGCCAACCGCAGTGGCGGGGGTTGCCTTGACTGCGATCTATTCCTCTAACGGATGGATTGGATCTTTGCTTGAGCCTCTTGGCATCAAGGCGGCTTTCTCGCCCATGGGCATAACGCTTGCCTTGATGTTTATTGGCATACCGTTCGTTGTACGGACGGTACAGCCGGTGCTGGAGGATGCGGAGCGGGATACGGAAGAAGCGGCAGCGACACTCGGAGCAGGTCGATGGCGTACTTTTCGTACCATAATCCTGCCTACCCTGATCCCGCCGCTGCTGACTGGTTTTGCATTAGCTTTCGCCCGCGGAATTGGGGAATATGGATCCGTGGTGTTCATATCGGGAAATATGCCTATGAAGACGGAGATTGCACCGCTCTTGATCATGACCAAGCTGGAGCAGTTTGATTACGCCGGTGCAACGGCAGTTGCCTTGATTCTGCTGCTCATCTCGTTTGTACTGCTCTTGGGCATTAACATTCTACAGCATTGGTCGCGGAAAACCGCGCGCTAAGGGGAGGGTTACATAATGGCTGGAACTGTGCCTTCTGCTATTTCTGCAGCGAAACGCAGCGCCCCCTCCTCTCCGGCAGCAGCGGAGAGACCGTGGGTTAAATGGACATTAATCAGCTTGGCTGGATTTGTGCTTCTGTGGCTAATCGTATTGCCGCTTGTTACCGTGATGTCCGAGGCGTTTAAGAAGGGATGGGAGGTATACATCGCTGCCTTATCCGATCCCGATGCTTTATCCGCACTTCGGCTGACATTGTTGGTAGCGGCAATTGCAGTACCGCTCAACTCGATTTTTGGCGTTATCGCAGCCTGGACCATAACGAAGTTTCATTTTAAAGGAAAGAATCTGCTTGTCACGCTGCTGGATTTGCCGTTCGCGGTATCGCCCGTCATCGGGGGGCTGATCTTCGTGCTCATATTCGGCCGGCAGGGGTGGTTCGGCCCATGGCTGGGCGCCCATGATATCAAGATTATATTCGCTGTACCTGGCATTTTGCTTGCTACGTTATTCGTTACGTTTCCATTTGTGGCAAAGGAACTGATTCCGCTCATGGAGGAGCAGGGGACGAAGGAGGAGGAGGCAGCCGTAACGCTTGGCGCCAAGGGCTGGCAGATATTCTGGCGGGTTACCCTTCCCAACATTAAGTGGGGGCTGCTGTATGGCATTATTCTGTGCAACGCCAGGGCGATGGGCGAGTTTGGGGCGGTCTCCGTTGTATCCGGCCATATCCGCGGCGAGACCAACACCTTACCGCTGCATGTCGAAATTTTGTATAACGAGTATCAATTTTCGGCATCGTTCGCCGTCGCCTCATTATTGCTGTTATTAGCGCTGGTTACACTGCTGCTTAAAAATTGGTTTACACGAAAAAATGCTCATTGACAGTCCTTTCCAACCCATGCTAATGTAAATTCATACTATGTTGGTTGGAAAAGAATGATTAACGAGTGTAAGCAAGTGTAACCCATCATTTCAGGTCGTGTCGATGAGTATATATTTTGGGGCTTTGCCCGGTAAGGAGGCGTATCCATGGCTAAACCGTTAAAGGTGGATGAAATGTGGCTCGAACGCATAGCAGGCCTGCTGAACGACATGGAATTCGGTTCGCTGCAAATCGTAGTGCATGAGGGTCAAATCGTCCAGATGGAACGAACGGAGCGCAAGCGTTTCGAGAATACGGCCTCCGGCACGGTCAAGACGTCGGGACCAGCCCGGGCGCCCGGCCAGCAGCGAAGAACGAACACAAGATGATCCCTAAGGATAAGCAGAAACAGAACTTCCGCAGATATAATGAAATGCGGCCTATTGAGCAGACATCGGAGTGTTAACCGATGCAGATGATAGGCGCATGTCATGACTAATTTGGAAGTTCTTTTTTTTGTATAAGCACAGGAAAGTGGATTATTAATCCGTACTTACGTAAAATCTTGCGATCTGAAGATCATGAATTATAAATAACAGCCCGGCCGTATTGATCGGCGCGGGCTGGATGTGCTGCATCGTTCTGTTTTATCTTGACCGCAAAGGGCTGTTGACGGTCTCCGGTTCAGTTAGACCAGCTGAGTCAATTAGAGGATCATATTCTCCGGCAGGGTGCAGGAATTGCTCCATCAGCTCCGGGTGACCTGCGTAGGGACGCTTGCGTCGCTGTCGCGTGGCTGTAACCCGGAAACCTGCCAGATACAGTAAACACTGGGTAGCCAGAACGTAAGGAGAGGCCTCAATCCAGATTAAATTAGTCAATGCAGAGATGAGAATCAGCAGATGCAGTACGGTATAGATAACGCCATGAGACCTTCTTCTGGAATCCATCAACAGACGGTAGAAAGAGATCGTTGCAATCATACTGGAGAGCCATAAACACCATACCTCGGGGTTTGTCCAGGCAGAGGACTGACGGAGCTCCTGGACGAGAATCGCAGTCCACAGGATCGCAGCTCCCAGTGACAGTGCAGGTACGGCAGGTTTCAGAAGCAGCCATAGTCCCATCCCCCATCCGGGTTTCTCAAGACGTCCAACCAGCTCATCGCGTTCCTTCATCAGCCGGTCGATTTCGCGATTCAGCAGTTTGTGCAGTGTTGTCAGCCTGGATTCATCGCGGTCGCTTAGAAAGGTATCAATCTGTTCGTGGAGTTCCCGAATCAGCAGGTCTGCGGATTTGCATTCCTGAAGCAGTCGGATGAGGAGATCCTCCGGGATAGCCGTTCGAGTCGGTCGATTGATTACCGTGCCGAGAGGTCCCGCAAGCCTGGTGTAGATGGACAAGGACTGACGAATACGGGCAAGCGAATCCTTGCGTGCACCCAAGAGACGGGATGCACTGTATATGTACAGGCCCGAAAATACCGCTGTGGCCAGAAGCACAGCCACCAGCGCGTTCAGAGAGCCAAAGATATCAACCATCCATTCCGTAAGGGACAAGCCGATCCCTCCTTCAATATTCTACCTTTCACTATTGCACAAGAAGGAAGGGAATTCAAGCCGATTCTGAAACAGGCAGCTATGGAGAGCATGGGGGTTGCGTATAACGTTACGTCATATCCTATAGTCACCTTAGGAGGGGATTGAGTTGAAACGAAAAAAAGGATGGTTGATCTTGGGTAGCATTCTCATTGCTATACTAGCTATACTGACGGTAATAGGCTTTCTATTCAGAGATGACGGGTCGTTAAGCGGTTTTGTTACAGAGGATGGGCAGAAGGAATACGCGGCGGCTTATGATGAGGCGATGAATCAATTACCAGAACCGGTTGAATCGATTAAGGTTAATACCGATTTTGGCGTGGTGCAGCTCTACAAGTTCCGGGAGAGCGATACACCGCATAAAACACCCTTGTTGCTGCTTCCCGGAAAAGGATCTGCTACACCCATGTGGGAGGCCAATCTAAGCGGATTTTTAGAACACCGGCCTGTATATACCCTTGATTTGATAGGAGAGCCGGGTTTAAGCACAGAAACCAGACGGATCGAAACCGCTGCGGACCAAGCAGATTGGTTAGAGCAAGTGCTGGACCAGCTGCCGGAATCAGAGATCCACCTATTAGGGCTGTCGTTCGGCGGGTGGAGTGCGGCGAATGTGGCGCTCAAGCATCATGAGAAGATTCACTCGCTCATATTGCTGGACCCTGTCTATGTGTTTGGCCCCATTCCACTGAAAATGATACTGGTATCCATTCCGGCGTCTGTGCCCATGGTGCCCAAACCAATCCGGGAGAAAATGCTCAGCTATATATCCGGCGGGGCTGAAGTTGATGACAGCGACCCGACCGCCAAATTAATCGAAACCGGTATGCGGACATTCAAGAGCAAGCTGCCCATGCCGGAAGCCATCAAGCCGGAACGACTAGCTGAGCTGACGATACCGGTGCTCGGAATTTTAGCTGGACAATCGACGATGCACCATGCTGAAAAGTCGTATCAAACGGGGATGGATTCCCTGAAAGACCCTAATAGCGAGATGGTCGTATTTGAAGATGCCTCGCATGCAATTAACGGGGAATACCCTAAAGAGTTACTGGAAACGATAGAAGCTTTTTTAGCGAAAATCGAGTAAGGGACAGGAAGGGAATTGGGTTCATGGGAAAAAAATATTCCGTAAAAGAAATCAGTCAATTGTCGGGAATAACTCCGCGAACCATTCAGTATTACGATAATGAAGGGATTCTTAAGGCGGAGCGAGATGAGCTGGGGCATAGGGTATATTATGATAAACAGTTGTATGTACTTGAACAGATTATGTTCTATAGAGCCATCGGTTTCTCTTTAAGAAAGATCAAAGAACAATTGATCGTGGGCACCGAGGAGCAGGATATCGAGAACATTCTAGATTACCAGGAATCGGTGCTCTATTCACAGAAAGAGAGTATCCAAGCCAAGCTTGACGGATTGCATGTCGCAAAGGAAATGATGAAAGAAGGTTACAACGTTCCCTGGGAGCTGTTAGCCCATCTCATGCGTTCGTTGAATGAGGTCGATATGTCGGCTTGGAAAGAATACCAATTTTCGGAGGAAGACTCGCGGCTATTTCAAAAAGTATTTAACTCTGAGCAGGCTGCATTGGATTTTTACAATGCGTTCAGAAAAATATCGCTGCAAGCTGCAGCTTATAAGGCCTCAAAGGTTCCCATCGAATCCCGTTTAGCCAGGACCTTAGCCCAAGAATGGCAACGGATGGTTCAACGTGTGACATATGGCGACGAACGGATTCATGCTGCCTTCTTAGCAGTCGATCGAAATCGGGATCAATGGAACACGGGAGAACGTCAGCTTGTAATGGAAGCAGAACAATATTTGCAGGACGTCTTGAAGCGCTATCCTGATCGTGAATGAGCTGCATTGCAGCCAAGGTTATGCTGCTTATGCAGGAAGCCTAAATCGTACGCTACTGTTTGCATGGCTAATCGTTTTTTTCTTGGCAAACAATTTTTCCTCAAGGCAACATAAGAGACCGTGCCGCATATAGTATATGAATAAGACGGTAGCATCGAAAGAGCGGGAGGGGTCAGGATGAACACGGAACTGCAGGTAAAGAAAGCGCCGTTTCAGCGAGCGAAGATGACAGTGGGTTACGTACTGCTTCTCATGTTGGCCGTTTGAGATTGATCAGGGATCTACCCGATGGAGGGGACTCATTCCTTCTACTGAACATAAAAGATGGCGTCAGAGGAAGAGCCTCTTGAGACGCCATCTTTTTTCGTATGATAACGATGGTGGGTTGCAATGTTAGCGGTTTAAGCCATACAATTCCTTCCAGGATCTGTATTCGTGAACAGCGGTTCCCGAGAACGAAGCGTGGCCGCCTGCCAATGCAGTGACCTTGGACAGCTCTTTTTCCATAAAGGCCGTTCCTTCTTCGAAGAAGGTAACGTAGTTGCCTTCATTGCTCGATTTGGTCTCAACGGCGACCAGCGCTTCCTTACCATATTTGTCGGCTTCGGCTAATTCGGCAGCCGCCAGGTTGTAAATGTTCTGGGCGGAATCCCGGTATGCCATAATGACGATCTGATCAAACTGCTGGATCATCCAGCTGCTGAGGGTCATGGATTGATCGGGCAGCTTATAGGTATGCAGCCAGAAGGTCATATCTGCCGCAATCGGCAGGTTTAAGGAATGGGCTTCCTTTACCAGATAGCGAACGTTGTTTTGCCATTGCTTCACGACCGAATCATAATTGGTTTTCCATTCGCCCAGCACATGGGGCTCGATATCAACGTGAATACCGGCAAAGCGTTCATCCGGGGCAGCAGAAGCCTGATATTCGGCCGTCCACTGGATAAAGGTTTCGAGACGGTGGCGTTCGGATTCCAGCGCCCAGTTCGGCGCACCGCCAAGGACATGCACTTCAATGCCCTGCCGACCGGCCAGGCGAATGAATTTGCGGTAATGTTCCGGACGGACATCACGGTTCATCTGCAGATAGAGTACATTGACCCCTTGGTCGGAGGCGAAATCCAGAATCTCCGGTGTAGCATTCTCAATCAGCGGAGTTTCCCAGAACCAGGTAGATTTTTGGGTGGCTTTGGCTTCGGCCGGGCCGGGTGGATACATGGAGAAACTGCAAAGCAGCAAGAGACTGCTGGATAGACAAAGGGTCAGCAAGCGAATACTAAATTTTTTCATAAAGGGTTGTTCTCCTTTCGATATCTTACACGACATGAATCGACAGGTGCATGCAACGTAAGGATTGCGCTTAAAGTCATTGTGAAAGAATTATATTCATATTTATGCAGCACTTACGTATATATCGGAGTTACTTTTGCCGTATTTTATAGGTCTTTAGGCTTTATTATGGGTGTAAAGATGCATAATAGGAGTTTGAAGAGGAACATAACCGGATAATTAATTAGGAGAAGAGTCTTGCCTAAGCAAGGCTGGGGGTGGACAAGCTATGGACTGTAGAATAGATGCCGCTTATGAAGAAGGATGATATAGTATAATTTTAAGTCTAAGGAGCGATGAACATGAATATAGCCATCATTGGTGCAAGTGGAACGATAGGCAGACGAATTACAGAGGAAGCCCTGCGCCGGGGTCATGAAGTGACGGCGGTGCTGCGTAATCCGAATCGGATGGATACGGAGCATGAACGGTTGAAGAAAGCGGAGGCCGACGTGATGGATCCTTCATCACTGGAGAAGGCTATTCAAGGTCATGACGCCGTGATCAGCGCATTTGGTCCCAAATTCGGGCAGGAAGAGGAACTCCTTGCTGCTGCGCGCACTATTGTGGAGGGAACGAGACGCGGCGGCGTATCCCGTCTGCTGATTGCTGGGGGTGCAGGAAGTCTTATTGCGGACAGCGGGGTGCCTCTTATGGATACACCTGAATTTCCGGAGGAGATCCGACCGCTCGCCCGCGCGCATGCGGATGCTTACGAGATCTATAAGGAATGTGATTTGGAGTGGACTTATGTCAGTCCGGCAGCCATCATCGAGCCGGGAAGACGAACCGGACAGTTTCGGATTGGCATGGACCGCCTGGTGACGGATGAGAGCGGTAGCAGCCGGATTTCGGTCGAGGATTACGCCGTTGCGATAATCGATGAGCTGGATGACCCCCAGTTTGTAAAGTCCCGTTTTACCGTTGCTTATTAGTTGTAATGGAGATGCAGCCTCAGTCATTGCCGCAAGGGTGTAAGGTATATCGAAGCAAAGGGGAGAGCTTGGATGTATGTTGTGACGTCTGAACAGATGAGGGCATTGGACAACCATGTGATCCATAGGATCGGTATTCCGGCGGCAGCACTTATGGAAAATGCAGGCAAGGCGATCGCAGAGGAAGTCTTGAAGTTATGCCTGAGCGAGCGGGGAAGAAGGAACGGCTTACCATCTTCCGGAACGAGCGGAGCAGCCGGAACTGCCTCCGCGCCTGCGCAGGCAAGCGGACAGGAGCGAGGCGAAGCCTTAACGGAGCATTCGACTGCTATGGGCCCCCCTTTTGCCGCGAATGATCTTGCCCTGGAGATGAGCCGTCCGTCGCCTGTCCTAGACGGAGACGTGCGATTGCCCACCGCGCTTTCTGCGCAGGAGCACTGGCTCATTCTGGTGGGCAAGGGCCATAACGGCGGCGATGGCGTGGTCGCCGCCCGGCACTTGCGTGACGCCGGCGTACGCGTCACGCTGCTCTACGCCGCCGAGCCGTCCTCGCTTACTGGCGAGGCGGCGGTGCAGCGGGATGCCGCGGCAGCGCTCGGCATCCCGGCTCTGGTCCACGGCCGTGCCGCCGTGGACTACGGCGCGTTCACCGGCATCGTGGACGCGCTGCTCGGCACGGGCGCGTCGGGCGCGCCCCGCGGCGCTTACGCCGCGTTGATCCAGGCCGCCAATGACAGCGGCCTGCCGGTCGTGTCCGCGGATATTCCGAGCGGACTGGACGCCGATACCGGCGCGCGGCATGAGCCGTGCATCTCGGCGGCGGTGACGGTGTGCCTCGCTTTCCTGAAGCGAGGCTTGGTGCAGTACCCCGGCGCCGAGTCGGCAGGCCGGGTGGTGGTGCGCTCCATCGGCATCCCTGCATCGCTGTGCCGGGAGCAGGGCGTCCGCACGCACCTGCTCACTCCGCAGGTCCTTCGGACGGAGCTGGATGCGGATGTCACGCGTTATCGCACGGCGGAAGGACATAAAGGCACCTACGGTCATGTGCTGACCGTAGGCGGCAGCCGCACGATGAGCGGCGCAGGTTTGCTCGCTTCACGTGCGGCCCTTCGCGCGGGCTGCGGCCTCGTGACCTGGGCGCTGCCCGCAAGCCTGGTGCTGCCGCTAAGCGGAGCTGCACCGGAAATCATGCTCGCTCCGGCAACAGATGAAGAGAGTGGAGGCAACTGGAACGAAGCCTCCGCTGGGCGGGTGCTGGAGCTCGCCAAGACCCGGGACGTGCTGGCTGTAGGTCCTGGACTCGGCCGCTTTGACGGCGACTCCAGATGGCTTCGGCGACTGTGGGAAGCGTGGGAAGGACCGCTGGTGGTGGATGCCGACGCGCTTAATATGCTGTCATCGTCCGGCGATTTCAGCGCCTGGAGACCGCGTTCCGCGGCCACGGTGCTGACTCCGCATCCGGGGGAAATGTCCCGGCTGCTGGGCACGCCGACCGCGGAGCTGCAGCAGGACCGGATCGGTGCTGCTACAGGGTTTGCTGCCGAGCACGGGGTTACCCTCGTGCTCAAGGGGGCGCGTACCGTCGTGGCTTCGCCGGACGGACAGGCTTACATCAACACAACCGGTACCTCCGGCATGGCGACCGGAGGTACCGGGGACGTGCTCACCGGCATCATTGCCAGCCTGCTGGCGCAAGGTTATGCCGGTCCGTCTGCAGCCGCGCTCGGTGTGTGGCTGCATGGCCGTGCCGGTGAGTGGGCCGCACGGCACCGGGGACATCCCGCATCGGTCATCGCCGGGGATGTCATTGATATGCTTTGAACTAAAAGGGCCTTCATCAGAAGGCCCTTCTTCTTGTTAAAAACGACGGATCAGATCACCCAGCACAGCACGGGGACGGCCAACGCAAAGAAAGGGGTGGCCAGGGATTGGCTGGAGAAGGCATGCTTCCCCCACAAGAATAGGAGAAGTGTAAGCGTTCCAGCTGCTGCGCGGATCCACAGATGTTCCGGATTGCCGCCCGTAAACAGGGCGAAGAACAGAAATCCGACCGCTCCGTACACGGCGGCTTGTTTGCCTTTATGCAGTGTGGGCAGGAACGAGAGGATAGCGTCGGCCGCGAGAGAGGCCGTCAACGCATATCCGTATACCCAGTGCTCCTGCGGCATGTAAAGTCCTAACCATGCCGAGGCCCTTTCAGCGCTGGAAGGCCACACCCAGTCGAGCAGGCTCAGCAATAACACGGCAATGCCGGCGCTTGCCAGCTTGTTTAACGCGTAAAACCCCATGTCCATACGGCCGGACCGTCTGGGAATACCGGTATTCATGATACACATCCTCTGCTTGATATTCATTTCCACGAACGTCCTGCTGAATCCATACTAGCTGGTGACCATCTCTCCGCCGTTTACGTGAATGGCCTGACCCGTGACAAAAGAGGAGGTGATGGACGAAGCCAGGTAGACATAGGCTGGTGCCAACTCATAGGGCTGTGCGGCCCGCTTCATCGGTGAATTCGTTCCGAATACGGCAACCTCGTCAGCAGAGAAGCTGGAAGGTATGAGCGGTGTCCATACTGAGCCCGGAGCGACGGAATTGACGCGGATGCCTTGATCCACTAGCGAAAGGGCCAGGGATCGAGTCAGGGAGACGATGGCGCCTTTGGTTGAGGAATAATCGATAAGCTCCTTAAATCCTTCATAAGCGGTAATGGAGGCCGTATTAATGATAGAGGCTCCGGATTTCATGTGAGGCAGGGCGGCTTGAATCATGAAGAAAAAAGGAAAGATATTACTTTGATAGGTGTGATACAGCTGTTCTTCCGTAATATCCAAAATGCTGTGCTGTACATATTGAACGGCATGGTTGTTCACAAGCACATCCACCTTGCCAAAGCAGGCTAATGTCTCGCTAACCACGGTCTCGCAGTTCTTTTTGTACCGCAGATCGATTTTCATCAGAAGACAGCGTCTGCCAAGCGATTCGATTCGTTGTTTAGTGACTTCGGCATCCGAGGTCTCATATAAGTATGGAATGACCAGATCGGCACCTTCCTTGGCAAAAGCAATGGCCGTCGCTTTGCCGATGCCGCTGTCGCCCCCGGTTACAATGGCGACTTTGCCATCCAGCTTACCGCTGCCCCGGTAGGCGGGGTCCTCACTGATCGGGCGCGGCGACATCAGGCTCTCTAAACCAGGCTGGCAGTTTTGATGCTGGGGAGGGAAGGCGATCGGCTGCTCCTTGCATTCGGTTTTGGAGCCTACATATGGAATGGGCTGCTGGGGCTTCATTTCATTCCTCCTCTGGTATATCAATGACATGGATTGATGATGCATTACTTATCTCTATGCATTCGCCCAGTCCCGGGTGCCGTTTACGGCCGAAATAGGAGAAAGATCGTATGCCTGAGGAGCTCCTGCCAATTTTCACACGATCTTTTGGTTGCAGTGTGGTAAAATATTTCCAAAATTTAAATCGAATGACCCAAGGGAGGACGGTCACCTGATGAAACCCGTCAAACGGTCAAAATTCCGCTTATGGGCAGGCAAGCAGTATTTTACCTGCCGGCGTTATTGGGAATGGATGAAGAGCAGTAGTAAACTCGCGCGTACTCATGCTTCAGCGCCATTGGACTATTCGGTATTCGGGCACCAAACTCCGCTAAAACGCCAGTTGAAGAATGTTGATATGTGGTATCAGCATAATAAGGCGATCAACCTGCGTCTTGCCGTTCGTCATTTGGACGGACTTCTGATCCGACCGGGAGAGACGCTGTCCTATTGGAGGACCATTGGACGTCCGACCCGCAGGAAAGGGTATGTAGACGGCATGGTTTTGTTTTATGGAGGTTTTAAGGCCGGTGTGGGCGGAGGGCTGTGCCAACTCTCCAACCTTATCTACTGGATGACCCTGCACACCCCGCTTGAAGTGAGGGAGCGGCATCGGCACAGCTACGATGTTTTTCCGGATTCGAATCGGACCCAACCGTTTGGCAGCGGAGCTACGTGTGCCTATAATTATTTGGACCTTCAGATCTATAATCCAACCAGCGACACCTACCAGCTGGCGGTACATGTGTCAGAGGAGGCACTGATTGGAGAATGGCGCTCCACCGCCGTCCCGCTCTATAGCTATGAAGTTTATGAACGAGATCATCGCATAACCCAGGAAGCGTGGGGCGGATATGCGAGGCATAATGTCATCGGGCGCAAGGTGTTCAGCAGGGAAGGCGAGCTGATTCATGATGAGTGGATCACGGAGAATCATGCGCTTATGATGTATTCGCCGCTGCTTCCTGAGAAGGGGACCGTTACATCCTGATCTGCCCATTGAGCGATCGATACGTATGTTCATCAATCGGATCCACAAGCAGGCTATCTCCCTCATTCGTTATCACTGGTTACTGCCATCTCTGCGGTTTGTTTTTCCGACCGTTCCCTGCTGCATTGACAAAAGCGCGGACACATTGATACGATGATATTAATTCTGACAAGTTGCCCTGATTTATATCTGTTAAAGTCGGATCAAGCAAGCCAATCACCAGAAGACTTTGCAGTACCATGTGAAGTCTTTTTTTTCTGAGATTAATAGCTGTTTTATGGAACGGATAAGGATGACATTATAAGGTTAGCCGAGGTGAATTGTTATGGCGAAAGCTGTTATCATTAACGGGAGTCCTACAGTCGGATCCCGCTTGAATGCGGTTATGGATATAGCGGAGCAAGCGCTCGCTGCTGCCCATTTCCAAGTAAGCCGGATCGACGTGGCGGGACTGCCGCCGGAGGATTTGATTCATACGAAGTTTGAGAGCGAGCATATTGTCAAAGCGAACGGTCTTGTGGCCGAAGCGGATGCCGTGATTGTGGCAAGTCCGGTTTATAAAGCTTCGTTCACGGGTGTGCTGAAGACCTTTCTAGACCTTATTCCGGAAAAAGGTTTGGCTGGTAAGATTGTGCTTCCGATGTTCATTGGCGGCAGTCTTGCACATCTGCTGGCGATTGACTATTCACTGAAGCCGGTGCTTTCATCCATCGGTGCCCGGCATATTCTGGGCGGGGTGTATGCAGTGGATGCTCAGGTAGCCCGTACCGAGGAAGGCGGATTCGATGTAGCGGAAGTGCTGCAGGAACGCCTGGCCTCCGCGATGGAGGAGCTTATTGAAGAAACCCGTTATCGGACAGAACGCGTTTAGTTATAATGGTCAGGAATTAGAACCGGGGAGATAGGATATGGAGGGGTATCATTTTGCAAAAGTTGGTGTTTTTTGTTGGGGTAGCAGGTACAGGTAAAACTACAGTAGCCAAAAAGCTGGCAGTCCGCATGCCGGCTGCATTTCTCGACCGTGATACGGTTGGAGGACGCTTTGTTGAAAAGTTCCTTGAAAGTAACGGCCATGATCCAAACGATCGGGACTCTTCTTTCTATAAAGAGAATCTGCGTGATCTGGAGTATGATACAACCAAGGATATTTGCATCGAGAACTTGAATGCAGGACAGAACGTGTTCATGATTTCTCCGTTTACCGCCGAGCTCAAAAACCGCGAATGGATCGAAGAGGTTATTACGTCTGCGGGGTTAACGAAGAAGGATGTGGATGTGAAGGTCATTGTGGTTGCGCTTCAGGATATGGATTTGCAGAAGGAGCGGATCATTGACAGACGGACCGAGCGGGATCAGTGGAAGCTTGATCACTGGGACGACTTTAAGAAGCGCGTCGAATTTGTTCCGGAAGTGAACTGGGATATTCCGCAAGCATCAATCAAGGTGTTTGATAACAGTGGAGATTTAACGGAAGAGAAGGTCGAGGATCTCTATCAATTTATCGTTCGCGAATAGTTCGCTTGGCATATATAGAAGAAGCGCGCCGTCACAGGCTCCCATCCGTTGTCTGTGATAGCGCGCTTTTTTTGTGGCTGCAAGGGTAGCGGCAAGCAACCGCGCTCCGAATTGGAACAGAGGCAGGAATGTTATATAGTAGATCCAGGAATTGCTTATGGAGACCAAGGAGGGAAAGGGTTGGATCGTTCGATTATGCTTGCCTATCTGAGAAGTGTTGAGCTGATGAGGGAGCGGATTCCTTCATTTCATGAATATCCTTTTAATCTGCCGGCTGTAGCGGGCTTGGACGGGCTGGATTTTCATCCGAAGGTTACTTATATCGTCGGGGAGAACGGCATGGGGAAATCGACGCTGCTGGAAGCGATTGCGACGGCACTCGGATTTAATCCGGAAGGGGGGACGATAAATTTCTCATTCTCGACCGAGGAGACCCATTCCAAGCTGCACGAATATATTCGAACCGTCCGGGGCGCGCGGAAACCGCGTGACGGGTTTTTCTTCCGGGCGGAGAGTTATTATAACGTCGCGACAAATATCGACCGGTTGGATGCCGAAGAGAGCATCGGCCCTCCCATTAAAGATTCCTACGGCGGCAAATCGCTCCATCAGCAGTCACATGGTGAATCGTTTTTTGCCACCTTTTTGCATCGCTTTTGGGGAAACGGGCTCTATATTATGGACGAGCCGGAAGCGGCGCTGTCCCCGTTCCGTCAGTTAGCGCTGCTGAGGCGGATTTACGATCTGGTGCAGAAGGATTCGCAGTTTATTATTTCCACCCATTCCCCTATCGTCATGGCTTATCCGGATTCCATTATATACAAGCTGACCTCCGACGGGGTGGAGGAATCGAGCCTGGAAGAAACGGACCATTATATGATCACGAAGGAATTTGTTAACAATCGGGGAGCGATGCTTCGCGAATTGTTTGCAGACGATGAGGAATAGCTAACATAACAGCAAGGGGTGCCGTAAGATCTTATGGATCGGAGGCGCCCTTTTTTCTCGGAAGAAATCCACTTCAAACATGAGAAATAAACTTTGAATTTTCTAAGTAATTAAGCGAATATCATCTATATTTAAGGATGTTAAGGAATGAAAATCATGAAAATGGTGTTTACAACTTAGAATTGTTGAACTAAAATAAGAACCGAGGTGAAATGCTCTGGAGAACGAAAGAGAAGCAAGCGTTGAGAGACTCATGGACATGTATCGTGAGTTGTCGGATAAAATGACGAGGCATCGGGTCGTATCTTTTCTAAGTCATCTGAGAAAGAACGATTTGACGATGAATCAGTATAAGATCTTAAGTTTGATTGAGCAGCAGGGGCCATGGCTTCCCAATCGACTGGCTGAGCATATGGAGCTTAAAGCTGCGACGATTACGTATTTGGTGGATGCGTTGGAGCAACGGGGGCTGGTGGCTCGAACGCCCAATCCGAGCGACGGACGAAGCCACTATGTCAATTTTACGGAGACTGGCCGGCAGCTTGTGCTTGATGCTCGCAGCGAGGGGGATTATGCCGTCATGGAATCCTTCAAGCAGATGGATCAGGATGAGGCGGATCATCTGTATATTTTGCTGCGATTGCTGGGCAAAAAATTATTTCCATAACGTTCAAGTCGATGCTCTCGTATCCCGCCTCCGCTCTGTTAACCAGACCTGGGCGGGTTTATTTTGTTTTAGGAGGCTTCATGTGAATACACAAGAGACACAAGAGAAATCTTCATTTTGGCTTATTATGAGCGCTGTGTTTTTCGGCAATTTTCTGGCCGTGCTGAGCATTACCACGATTAATGTGGCTTTCCCGGTTGTGATGGAGCAGTTCGATGCTACGCTGAGCACCACCCAGTGGCTGATGGCCGGCTACCTGCTCGCAACCGGAATTGTGGCTCCCATCGTAGGCTATATGGGGGACCAGCTCAGTTATAAAAGGCTGTTCATTTTTGCTTTGATAGGTTTTACCCTATCGTCGCTGCTATGCGTTGTCGCCTGGAATATCCAGACCCTGATTGCGTTCAGGATTACGCAAGGCGTATTCGGGGGGATGATCATCCCGATTACGATGACGATTATTTATCAGGTATTCCCGCGTGAGCGGCAGGCCTATGCGATGGGGCTGTGGAGCCTTGCCTCCATGCTGGCACCCGTTATCGGACCAACCCTGGGAGGTTGGCTGGTTCAATATTTTGGCTGGAAATCGATCTTTGTTCTGAATATTCCCATTGGCCTGATATCTATCGTCATCGTAAGTAAATTCATACCCTTCTACAGACTGACGGAGAAAAAGACGTTTGATTTCCTCGGGTTCTTGACCGTGGTGCTGGGCAGTTCCCTGCTCCTGCTCTCGTTCAGTCACGGCAATGACTGGGGATGGGGCTCCTGGAAGACGCTGTCTTTGCTCCTCTCCGGCATCTTGCTGCTGTTGTTCTTTGTTTGGTGGGAGCTGCGCGTCAAATCCCCGCTGCTGCAGCTCAAGGTATTCAAGTTTCCACGGTTTCGGTACAGCTTAATGCTGAACTGTATTGTGACGATATCGCTTTATACCGGAACGCTTCTGGTGCCGCTGTATTTGCAGACTGTGCTGAAGCTGTCTCCAATGGATACGGGGCTGATCATGCTGCCGGGAGCGATTGTCATGGCGGCTGCCTCGCCGATTATCGGCAAATTTTATGATCGGATCGGTCCGTTTCGGCTGGTGATTACAGGTGTCCTGATCATTGTGGCCGCCACCCTGGCCTTCAGCGGAATCGGCACTCATACTTCGGTGCTGTACATTTCACTGCTGCAATTGATCCGCTGTCTCGGTATCGCGCTGTGTAATATGCCGTTAACGAATGCAGCGATGAGTGCGGTGTCCAGTGAATATTCGGGCCATGCGTCATCCATAACGAATTGGGCTCGTCAAGGGCTTGCCTCGTTGTCCATCGGCATTTTCAGTGCGCTGGTGGTATCCAGAACCTCATACTATATGGGAGCGGGTGCCACGACCAAGGGCGTTGCCACCACGATGGGCATCGATGACGTATTTCTGATCGGGACGATGGTGGCTGTCGTGGCCATACCTCTTACATTTTTGTTACGAGTCAAAAAGAAAAAACCGGTTCAGCATGTCGCAGTCTGACCACGCCGGTATCGGGTATTTGAGGAAGGTCATTCATCCGATCGCTAAAGCATGACCTATGGCAAATGATTTCTAAATAAATCAAGCGATTAAACGATTATGCGTTGTATTGCATGAGGGTGCTGACACGCGAATACAAATAGTCTGGAACGATATCGAACGGAGAGAGAGCAGCAGAAGGTGCTGCTCTCTCTTTTACTTTTTATCGAGGATAACCTGGGTCAATTATGACAATGCTGTTCTTTTATTCAAATCAGGGTCTGTGGTAGGGTGAACGTAATGTGCTGCTATGCAGGAGGGACTTATGGATTTTATACGAAAGTTATGGGTATTCGGTTATCAGCAGGCGTTGTCCTGTATTTTTCCGGTTATCATATTTGGAGCGCTCGCATTGAGCAAAATCATTGAAATTCCAGGAATCCCGCGTTATGATCTCATTCTTCTTATATGTGTGCTGGCTCAAATCGGGATGCTTGTCAGTAAACTGGAGACGTGGGATGAGCTGAAGGTGATCTGTGTCTTTCACGTCATCGGCCTGATGCTGGAGCTGTATAAGGTCCATATGGGGTCGTGGTCTTACCCTGAGGAAGCCTGGAGTAAAATCGGCGGGGTGCCGCTGTACAGCGGCTTTATGTATGCAAGTGTTGCGAGTTATATCTGTCAGGCTTGGCGGCGAATGAATCTGCGTATTACCGGCTGGCCGCTGCCTGTGCTCACCGTACTGCTGAGCGCCGCGATCTATGCCAATTTCTTCACCCATCATTATGTATGGGATGCCCGTTGGCTCCTTACGGCGCTATTATTCGTGGTGTTCGGCAGAACGGTGGTGTACTTTGACGTTGACGGCAAAACACTGCGGATGCCACTGGTGCTGTCGTTTCTGCTGATTGGATTCTTCATCTGGATTGCGGAGAATATTTCAACCTTCCTTGGGGCCTGGACCTATCCGGGTCAGGAGCGGACATGGAGTCTGGTGCATATCGGCAAAATCAGCTCGTGGTTCCTGCTGGTGGTGATCAGTGTCATCATCGTGGCTCAGTTGAAGCACCTTAAGCTGGGCAGAGGGCCGTCCAAGGACAATCCCAAGGGAACGGTCATGTGAGGCGGCTCCGTTGATATTGGATCCTGCTTGCAGAACACGGGTAACTATGGTTAACTATAGACTTACGTTGAAGATGCAGGATGAGAACGAGTATGTTCTGAATATAGAGGATTGGAATATAGGAACAACATGAGATGGAACGGAGGGGTGTTCACATGAAAAAAAGATCGTTGGCGTCTTTGTCCAAAGGCATGGGATGCTCCACCGCTGTTTTCTTTGATCTATCCGAGGACGGGAGAAGTATGTCCATAATCGGATATTCAGCGATCAAGGATCCTTCCATTCGGTTGTTCGAATGAGGATGCAGTGGAATTAAACACCACAGGTCGCTTACCTGTGGCTGCATAGATCGGCATGCACACCACAGGAGCTCTGTGGTGTTTTTGTGTTTTTCATTTTTCCGGTAGAGGAGAGGTACGCCATGTTATTGCAAGGAAAACAGATTTATGTAAAGCCAGTAGAGGAATCGGATGCGGATGCGCTGCTGAAACTCGAGGTGGAGAATCGGGATTTTTTTCAACGGTTCACGGGTTTAAGAGAAGAAGCCTTCTATACCCGCCAGGGACAGCTGGAACGGATTCAAGAAGCCCTGGAATCAAGTAAAGGGGATCAGGGATATCTCTATGTGATTGGGCTGCGAGACACCGAAGAGGTTATCGGGGAGATCATGCTGACCGAAGTGGTGCGGTGGAATCTGCAGAGCTGCTGGATCGGTTATTTCCTGGACCAACGCCATAATGGAAAGGGTTATATGACGGAGGCCGTTCAGCTGGTGGTGAAGCATGCTTTTCAGGAATTGAAGTTCCACCGGATTGAGGCGGGGGTAATGCCGCATAACCTGGGATCGATTAAAGTGCTGTGTAAAGCCGGATTCCATCAGGAAGGCATTGCCAGAAAAAATGTAAACATCAACGGACAGTGGGAGGACCATCAGACGCTGGCTATTCTGAATGAAGAGGATCACCGGTCTCAGTCCCAAGTTCAGCGGTACAATCCCTCTGTCATCGCTCCGCCAATCGGGCCTTATACCCATGTTACCAAGGTTCCGAAGGGAGCCGAGCTGCTGGTCTTGTCCGGGCAGGTGGGAACCGATATGGAGGGGGGATTGCCGGATGATATGAAGGAACAAGTCGAGAATACCTTGGCGAACATTCAGCGCCTGTTGGCAGCAGAAGCACTCTCGGCGGATCATATCGTCAAAATCAATATTTGGGCAGCACAGCAGGTGGACTGGGTTCACTTCCATCAGGTGTGGGAAAAGTTCCATGGCGGAAAGGCGCCGGCCATGACGATGGCCTACGTGCCGGCACTTGCGATGCCGTCCATTCAGGTAGAAATCGAGGTATGGGCAGCCAAGTGGTAACCCGCTAGATAGCAAGATGATAAGATGATGATTGGAATGCAGCCGATCCAAGCGCGTTAAAAAAACCTCCGTGATATTCCTGGCAGGAATATCGCGGAGGTTTGTGTTTGTTGAAGGAGTTTTTTTGATTTTTTCAATTTTAATATCATTGGATCAAGGATTCAGGCAGACGTAATGTATTTATATTTTTTTTAATATTATTCCAATATTTAAGTTAAGAATTTTATAAGACCTATCAACAGAGAATAATTTCTCAATATACATTTTCTTAATATATTGTTAAAATTTCCACATAAAATGAAGGAGGCGAAATGATAATTTGTGAGAGTTAATGACTTTAGAATGCCTTAAGATACTTAATAAAATAGATTGGCAAGAATTCGAATCCTACTTAAAGAGAGGGGATGGGGATTAAATTGAAAAAAACGAACCAGATTTCATTAATTTGGAGGAAATATCCCAGTTACAAATATTTAACGTATACGAACATTCTAACAGGTTTAACCTCATGGGGTTCCTTCATAGCGATGCTTGTATTACTTAATCAAATTACAGACAATGGAATTCAACTAGGGATGTTATGGGCTGTAAGTGGACTTGCGCCTTTAATGTTTAGTTTTTTAGTTGGTTTCTTAGTCGATCGATTTAATCCGAAGAAGGTGATTGTTTTTTCAGAAGTATTTCGGGGAATTTTATTTCTAGGATATATCGTTGTTCCGTTACTAGGTGGTATGTATGCTTGGATTTTATTCTGTTTATTAAGGTTCGTAGGTGGACTTCTAAACTCTTTAGCAACTATTGCACGTCAAACGATCATACCTGATTTAATTGAAGAGGATGATTTAATTGTAGCTAACTCCTTTAATTTCACAATAACAAGTTCTATTAGATTACTAGGCGCTGCAGCTGGTGGAACCTTAATTTCCTTCTTAGATCTGGATATTGCTTGGATGGTTACCTCGCTTTCATTTTTTGTTTCAGCAATTATAAGTAGTAGAATTACCCTGAAAAACAATAGGAAAATGGTGAGTTCCAAGAACATCAAAAAGGAGTTTGTTGTAGGAATACAAGTAATAAAAGAACAAAAATTTGTAAAACTTGTCCTACTTGCAGCTCTATCAGGGGGAATAATCATTGGATCATTCAATTTGATGTTAGAGCAATTTGTATCCAATGTCTATGAAACAAAGCATTATGGTATCAGTTTACTCTATATATCTGAAGGTATTATCTCAGTATTGGTAGGCTACTGGTTAGCTAATAACAAGTTCTTGTTTAAGAACCCTTATAAATATGGTTATGTATATATATTGATGGGGCTGACCTGGACGCTCTTTGGTTTTACAGAGCAGCTCTATCAAGGTGCGATTAGTTTAATGTTATTCGCTTTTGTAGGTGCATTTATCGTACCTTTTGAACGACAAATAATGCAAACTGACGTGCCTGCTCATTTACGAGGCAGATTGTTTGGCCTTTGGAACACTTGTAGTTTAGCTTCTATACAAGTGGGGGCGTTTCTAACTGGAGTCTTTATATACTATTTTGGAATTCGATCTGTACCTATACTGACCAGTGTGTTAGAAGTTGGCCTAGGAATATTCTTTATATTCTATGTGAAAAAACACATTGTTGTCGGAGCGGCAAAACAGATTAATACAACCCATTAGAATATAAAGTTTTCTAATGGAATTTAGAAAATATCCATAAATTGAATATTATTTGAGTGAGCGAATTTCTTTATTAAGCGAGAAAGCGATTCCCCCCTTAGAAAATCACATCATACTTTCGGAGACAATGACTCCGAGGTTTGTTCGTTTTTTGGGGACCTGCCTAAAGGCAGAGACTCAATATCAGTACACAATGGCTTCATCGTCCCTACGTCAATCTTCCAGCATTCCCAAAGAGAAAAAGCGCTCCTAGTGCTATATTAGCCTAGAAGCGCTTTATAAACTCATTGCAAAGCTTGCGGGTGTCCCAAGGACTTTGAAGACTCTGTTACAGATCGTCAAAACCGTTGTCGTCGCCAACCTTGCCGTAGTTACGGGATTTGGCTTCGAAGAAATCGGTTTTGGTTGCGTTCAGAGCTTCATCCGAGAAAGGCTTGATCCATGGCATGCAGTTGACGTCTACGCCTTGGTAAGCTTTTTCCAGACCCATCATCGTAATACGACGGTTTGCGATGTATTTGATGTAGTCGCCCAACTCGTTCAGATCGATGCCGCGTACATTGCTGAGCGTGTAGTGTGCCCAGTTGGTCTCGAGCTCAACAGCACGGTCGATGGTGCGGTACAGGTAGTCGATGTTCTCTTGGGAGTTCAGCTCTGGGAAATCCTTGAGCAGCTGTTTGAATACTTCGGCGAAGAAGTAGCAGTGCTGGTTCTCGTCACGCTGAATGTAAGAGATCATCTGGCTGGTTGCCATCATCTTCTGGTCGCGAGCCAGGTTGTAGAAGAAGGCAAACGTGCTATAGAAGAAGATACCTTCCAGGATCAGGTCGGCCACCATCGCTTCAAAGAAGGTTTGCGGCGACGGATTATCGCGGAAGTTCTGATAAATATCTGAAATGAACTGATTGCGCTCCAGCAGAACCGGATCATGCTTCCAGTATTCGAAGATTTCCTTCTGCTCTTGATCCGAAACGATGGAAGAGAGCACGTAGGAATAGGATTGATTGTGAACGACCTCTTGCTGACCGATGATGGCCGAGATGGCTTCGAGTGACGAGTCGGTAAAATAACGCTTCACATCGCTGACAAACATCGTCTGCATGGAATCCAGCACAGCCAGCAGGGAGATGTTGATTTTAAAGGTACGCTGTTCCTCTGAGTCCAGTGTAGGGAACTGCTGCGCATCCTTGGACATCGGGATTTCGTCCGCGATCCAGTGGTTCAGCAGCAGCACCTTGTATAGTTTATACATATGAGGCATCCGAATGTCGTTCCAGTTCAAGATCCCGGAGCACTCACCTTCAATTACACGGGTGGAGCGGTTGGGTGCTTCGGTGTTAAATATCTTTTGCATTTGCATGCCAATTCTCTCTCCTTGCATATCATAGTAGGGCGGGTTGAGGGACGGGTATCCACTCTCCAGCCGCTGTAGTCCGCCCTTTGCTTGAATGTATTTAATGGTATCAAAGGGCTCTCAAAGGCGGACGTAAACTCTTCCGCTTGGATACCCTTACCCTTGTAGTCTTGTATTAGAAAGTATATTCAATCCCGCTTACAGCCGTTCGATGCTTGTAGCACCCGCATGAGAAGCGACTCCCAAAGGGAGAGCGATCCCAGCAGGAAGTAACTCAATAAACGCACGAAGCAGCTCTTATGCCATGCACAACATGAGAAGCGACTCCCAAAGGGAGAGCGATCCCAGCAGGAAGTAACTCAATAAACGCACGAAGCAGCTCTTACTCTCTGCACAACATGAGAAGCGACTCCCAAAGGGAGAGCGGTCCACGCAGGAAGTAACTCAATAAACGCACGAAGCAGCTCTTATTCCATGCACAACATGAGAAGCGACTCCCAAAGGGAGAGCGGTCCACGCAGGAAGTAACTCAATAAACGCACGAAGCAGCCTTAGTCCCTGCACAAGATGAGAAGCGACTCCCAAAGGGAGAGCGGTCCACGCAGGAAGTAACTCAATAAACGCACGAGTAACGCCATAGTCCCCGCACTACATTCCAGCGTTCCCGAAGGGAGAAAGCGCTCCTAGCCACCAAAGTAACATAGAAGCGCCTCATTCATTCCCTGCACACCTTGCGGGTGTCCAGAGGGCAGAGCCCTTGGGGCCCTCCCTTGGAAGGGAGGGTTTGGGCGGGTTCGAAATAGTTTACATTAAACTCTTAGCTTGCGCACGACTCACACTCTTCAATCGTCAACGCACGGCTGCGCACATAATACGTGGACTTGATGCCGGCTTTCCATGCATGCAGGTGCAGCTCCAGGAATTCCGAAGCCCGGATATCAGGGCGAACATACAGGTTAAAGCTTTGCGCCTGGTCAACGTGACGTTGACGCGCAGCCGCCATTTTGATGGACCAATGCTGGTCGATCAGGAAAGCGGTCTTGTAGTACCAGATTGTTTTTTCAGACAGATCCGGAGCCGGGTTAGCCACTTTGTAGGTGGTTTTTTCTTCATAAGACAGAAGTTCGTACAATGGATCGATGCTCGCTGTGGAACCGGCGATAATCGATGTGGAGCCGTTCGGTGCGATGGCAAACAGCCATGCGTTACGGACACCATTGGCTTGTACTTCCTGTTGCAGCTCACGCCACTGTTCGGTGGTTACGAATTTGCCTTCATGCTCGCCGTCGGTGTAACCGCGGAACGTGAAGTACTCGCCGCTCTCCCAATCGGAGCCTTTGAATTTCGGATAGTGGCCTTTTTCCTTGGCCAGCTCCATGCTGGATTTCACGAGCAGGTAATTGATGTGTTCATACAGGTTGTCATTATAGGCAACGGCTTCGTCGGACTCCCAGCGGATACCTTCCAGAGCCAGCAAGTGATGCAGACCGAAGGTTCCAAGACCGACCGCACGGTATTGGCTGTTGGTATATTGGGCTTGCAGAACTTCAATATTGTTGATGTCGATAACGTTATCCAGCATACGAACCTGGATAGGAACGAGACGCTCCAGCACACCGGCCGGTACAGCGCGAGCCAAGTGGATGGAATTCAGGTTGCAGACAACGAAATCGCCAGGGATTTTGGAAATAACGATCCGGGTTTGACCATCCTTTGTTACCAACTCTTCTTGCTCGACAACGGTTGGAGATTGGTTCTGCATGATCTCGGTGCACAGGTTGGATGAGTAAATCATGCCATGTGCAGAGTTCGGGTTCGCACGGTTTACCGTGTCGCGGTAGAACATGTACGGTGTACCCGTTTCAAGCTGGGATTTCATCACGCGTTTCATAATGTCGATCGCTTGTACCGTAATACGCGGCAGCTGCGGGTTTGCCACGGCTTCTGCATATTTTTGACGGAACTCGCCATCGCCTTGAGCTTGATCATAGAAGTCTTCCAGGCCAAGCGGACGGCCGTTCTCGTCTTTCCAGCCCATGATCTTCTTCACTTCATGCGGACAGAACAGGCTCCACTCCTCACGGGCCTCTACAGCCTCCATAAACAGGTCAGGCAGACAGATGCCATGGAACACGTCATGGGCTCTCATACGCTCGTCACCGTTGTTCAGCTTCAGATCCAGGAAGGACAGAATATCTTTGTGGAACACATCCAGATAAACCGCGATGGCTCCTTTACGAGTTCCCAATTGGTCAACGCTCACGGCGGTGTTGTTCAATTGGCGAATCCAAGGGATAACGCCGGAGCTGGTGTTCTTGTGACCGCGGATATCCGAGCCGCGTGCACGGACTTTACCGAGGTACACGCCAATGCCGCCGCCCATTTTGCTGAGACGGGCAATATCGGTGTTGGAATCGAAGATGCCTTCCAGAGAGTCGTCAACGGTATCAATGAAGCAGCTGGAGAGCTGGCCTGCTACTTTTTTGCCTGCATTGGACATGGTCGGTGTGGCAGCTGTCATGTACAGGTTGCTCATCGCCCAGTAGGCTTCTTTTACAAGGTCAATACGTTTGTCGGCTGGCTCGTTGTGCATGAGGAACATTGCGATTACCATGTAGCGTTCTTGCGGAAGTTCCATGACACGACCGTCAAAGTCGGTTGCCAAATAACGCTCAGCCAGTGTCAAAAGACCAATGTAATCAAACAGCAGATCGCGGCTTGGATCGATGCATTCGCCGAGCTCTTCGATTTGCTCCTTGGTGTAGCTGGTCAGAAGATCCTCGCGATAGATGCCCTTCTGTACAAGCTCTGTGATGAGCGGGTAGAAGGCACCGTAAGGCTCTTCCGGGTAGGCTTTGTATCGGCGGTTGGTGGCCGCTTTTTTATATAAAGAGGTCAGAAACGAACGCGCAGCTGCAAACTTCCAATTCGGCTCTTCTTTTGTCACAAGCTCAAGCGCGGACATCGTGAAGGCGCTGCTGATTTCTTCGCCGGTGACTTGCTCACCGCGCAGTTTAGCATTTACGCCGCGAAGCAGGCGCTCTTTATCAAGCATGTCCAATCCTTTCAGATTGCGGTCGGCATAGACAGAGAGGCGTATTTCATCAAAGGCGAGCTGACGGTTGTTCGGTTTAACTACGAGCTGGGGCATGAATAATTCCTCGCTTTCTTAGGGGGAAATATGAAAAAGGACATCAAAAAAACATTTTCTAAAACCCGCAGGCTTGAAAATGTCCGTGCGCTGTGATTCGTGAATGACGTTTGACATAAGCCCTTGAAGGGGCATGATGTTATGTACAGACGCAAGTTTAACGAACACTTACCTAATGTCCCGTAGGTTGGTGTTGGCTGCGTACAGGCAGGTCTCCTGACTCGGACTTTGACAAATCGGAGCCTTCCCCAAGACCTTGATGAGGTCCTCCAGAAGAATATTCCATGATTTGGTTCGGCCTAGATAGGATAAATAGCCGAGAGCCCTTACAGTGGCGGGACCGTGATGGATTTACACCATGCTTCCCTATTAAGCCGGACCGCCTTATAGGTTGTTCCGGCACCTATACACACTATATTTGGTTGTTGTTTATCTAATTTAACCCAATATATTGTGTTTGTAAACCATGTTCTTAAAATTGAACGCAAAAAGAATTATAGCAAACGAGCGGTCATTGTGCCAGCTAAGAAACTGTCAAAAGGCCATAACATTTCCTGGATTGTGACCGAATGCGACCTTTTCTGCACACATACCACGTATATTATCGTTTTGACAAAATACGATAGTTGCGTACTGGATCTGTGGTGGAAAGAGCAGACTATTTTTTATTGCGAATAGCGAGTTAGGGGCTTTGATATGAGTGATCAGAATTGATATGATATCTGTGTCTGGAGATTGAAGAGTTCTTTATATGAGATGTTGCGAGGGAGGTTTTGGTATTGGCTATAGCGGAAGTGACGGTGATTCCGATTGGAACAGCAACAACGAGCTTAAGCTCTTATGTGGCCGAGATGCAGCGTATATTGAAACAACAGGACGGGATTACATATGAGCTGACTTCGATGAGCACCATCATAGAGGGCGAGCTGAATATGATCTGGCGAGCGATTGAAGCTCTGCATGAGGCGCCATTTCTATCTGGAGCCCAGCGCGTATCGACTTCGGTCAAGATTGATGACCGCAGGGATCAAGTCTCCTCCAGCAAGCAAAAGATTCAATCGGTGCAGGAAAAATTAGGCGGATAATCTTGCTTATTGCAAGGGATGTTCCGGCTAGGCTGGGACTTGTATTTTGCTGCTAAAGTATTATAATAATTTTGCTGTTCGTGGAGGCTTGTTTTCGAACCACATATGCTGGTGTAGCTCAGGGGTAGAGCAACGCACTCGTAATGCGTAGGTCGGGGGTTCAATTCCCTTCACCAGCATGTTCATTGCAAGGAGATCATATCCTGATTTCTGGCTGGAATGATATAAAAATGGCGCCGCAAGGCGTGCTTTTTGTGCCCCTGGGTGATCCGGGGGCTGTTCTTGTTAAGGAGAGAGCGCCCTATCATTCGGCATTTTATATCATATATTACATAGTAAGCGATTCATATTATTCGAGTTTGTTCGTGGCCTTCGCTGTCGAAAAGATGAAACGGGCTGCGGCTCGGAAAGATGAGGTGAAGGGAGATGAAGAAGGTATTTATTGATCCAGGCCACGGTGGAAAAGATACCGGAGCGACTGCTCATGGTCTGTTGGAAAAGGACATCGTGCTAGCGGTGTCCCTGAGCGTAAAAAAACGGCTGGAGGCCGAGTACAATGGCGTGCAGGTGCTGCTCTCCAGATCTGCGGATGTCTTTCCTACGCTAATGGAGCGGACCGAGGCGGCCAACAAGGCTGGGGCAGATATCCTGGTTTCCGTCCACTGTAATGCCGGAGGTGGAGCCGGTGGCTTCGAATCCTATAAGTATACGCATACGTCGGCTGCAACAGCCTCTTTGCAAAATGTGCTTCATACCGAGATCATGACGGCCTTAAAGCCTTTTAACGTAATCGACAGGGGGCAGAAGGCAAAGAACCTGCACATGGTCCGTGAATCGAACATGCCTGCGGTACTGACAGAAAATTTGTTTGTTGATGTTGCCGCGGATGCAGCCAAGCTTAAGAGAGAGGATGTCGTGGGTGCCCTCATCGATGGTCATGTTGCCGGCATTGCAAAATATCTCGGGTTGCAAAAGAAGGAGGCGGCTGGTGAGGTGAGTGATAAGGTGAATGTTATTGTAAACGGCAAACCAATTCAGGATGGCAAGCTGATTAACGGGGTGACCTATGTACCGCTTCGGGCGACTGCCGAGGCACTGGGTGCAACCGTGGGATGGGACAATAAAACAAAGACAGCAACGATAACAAAGGAGACATAACCCATAACCCATAACCCATAACCCATAACCCATAACCCATGAGCCAATCGTCCAGCCACATTTTAGTTCCCCTTAATTAAAATTTAATCTCCCATTAAGATTCGCAGCATATAATAAAAGCACCCCTTAAAAAATATATCAGAAGCCCCTCTAACTTCGGTTAGAGGGGCTTCTTTGGTCTTCTGCTCTTTCGATCCTCTGCTCTTTCGATCCTCAACTAGACCTTAGTGTGGACCTGATATTCTGCCAACATTATTTAGAATCCCAGCCATTTCGTGATATAGGCGGATACGGCTAATTCCTGAAAATCCTTCCAGCTTCGAAATGGGGTATGTTCAACGATAAACGGGTTAATCGTACTTCCTTGTATGAATATGTCAAAATCTTCATCCGTGCTTCCCTCGTAACCAGCAGCTTTCAGCAAGTGATCTATGGAAGAAAACTTGGTATGCCGTTGAATAAATGATTCCGAGAACAGTTCTTCCACGGGCACCTCTTGTTTCATATCTGAGAGCTTTGAGGCATTTTCTCGAATTTCCAATAGCTTCTCTTCATCCAGTCCGTCTAATCCACTGATCCCAGTATTCATTATGCCCACCTCCAAAAAGTTGCACGTCACTCTATTATACATATACGAGTATGCTGAATTATGGGATTCGATTTTTTTTGAAGCGGGTCTTGACTTGGAAGATTTATATAGGAATAAAAAAATAAATGAGCTTTCTTCATAGTCATGTCCAACCGGGAAATTTCGCGTGGCTGCGACATTTATGTATCATGCATTCCTGAATAAACGCACATCCCATTATAATTATTCTTTACCTAGGAATGGCTGTGGTTTTCATGTAGACTGGTAATGATTTACTGCCAACATGCCTTGTTTTTTTGGGTGATGGAGGTTTGTACATACTTGCTTGCATATGGGGGTGGGCACTGTGCCCAAAAAAGAAAAGGTTTCTATGTCGTGGCTGCTGCGATATTTGAAGCCGGTCAAAGGACGACTGCTGCTTCTGCTTATTATGCTGTTGACGTCGACAGGCTTGCAGCTGCTGAATCCGCAGATTATTAAACGGTTTATCGATACGGCAGCTGGTGGCGGTGTTCTGGCCAGCCTGATTCAGCTGGCGGGATTATTCCTGGTTGTGGCTGTCATTAACCAGCTGATTACGGTGGCTGTCAGTTATCTGGGTAACGATATTTCGTGGCGTGCAACGAACCGGCTGCGTGGCGATCTTTTGAAGCATTGCCTGCGTCTGGATATGCGGTTTCATAACGTCAAGACGCCAGGCGAAATGATTGAGCGAGTCGATGGTGATGTTACCAGCATCTCGAATTTTTTTGCGATGTTTATCGTGCAGGTCATCGGCAGTTTTGTGCTGTTGGCCGGGATATTGGGGTTCATGTTCACGGTGAGTCTGCCTATCGCCATCGTCATGTCGGTCTTCACGCTGCTGTCGATTCTGTTTATGGTGTTCATCCGGAACATGGGCGTTAATTCATCCAAAAGCGAACGGGAAGCCAGTGCTTCGCTGTTCGGCTTGATTGAAGAGCGTATCGCAGGCATTGAGGACGTTCAGGCGAACGGCAATGTACCGTACGTAATGAATCGGTTTCACCGCTTGATGCGCAGTGTATTCCTGAAAGGGAGAAAAGCCTGGATGCTGCGGGTCATTCCCTGGAATACCACGGTTGTTCTGTTTGCACTTGCCGTTACCGCTGTGCTGTTACTGGGGGTCCGTTATTATCTGATTGGCGAGATTACGCTGGGAACCCTGTTCCTGATCTATCAATATACACAGATGCTGAACGACCCGATTGAGATGCTGGGCGATCAGGTGCAAGAGTTTCAAAAGGCAAAATCCGGCATGCTCCGCTCCAGGGAACTCCTGTCCAACAAGAGCGAGATTGTGGACGGAGAGCAAGAAGAGCTTCCCGAGGGTGCGCTCGGATTGGAGTTTGAGGGAGTTAACTTCAGCTACAACGAAGATAAACCGGTGCTGCAAGACATTAATTTTACCGTTAAGCCGGGTGAACGTCTTGGTATTATCGGGCGCACCGGAAGCGGGAAGTCAAGCCTAAGCCGAATTCTGCTGCGCCTGTACAACATCGACAGCGGGGTAATCCGCGTGGGAGGTACCGATATTACGAAGCTGAAGCTGCCTGCGCTGTACCGCCGGGTCGGTATGGTAACGCAGGACGTGCAGCTGTTTGATGGGTCGCTGCGCGACAACCTGACGTTGTTTGATAAGGGTGTATCCGACGCGTTCATTCTGGAAACGACGGAGCGTCTTGGACTTCGTCAGTGGATCGATGCGCAGCCGGAGGGCCTGGAAACGCATCTGACAACAGGCGGATCCTCGCTGTCTGCCGGGGAAGCACAGCTGTTCGCTTTAACCCGGGTATTCCTGACGCAGCCGAGCCTAGTGATTCTGGATGAACCCTCTTCACGCCTGGATGCCGCAACGGAAACAATGCTGCAGGTAGCTGTGGATCAGCTGATGAGCCGTTGTACGGGCATCATTATTGCGCATCGGCTGGCCACGCTGGAGCAGGTGGATAAAATTATGGTGCTGGGTGACGGAAGGATTCTGGAATTCGGCTCAAGGGAAGAACTTGCACAAGATCCGGCTTCACATTATGCCAGACTGCTGATTACGGGCAGAGAGGAGGAGCTTGCATGACGATTACCGGATTTATCGGGCGTTTGTTTCGCTACCGGCCATCTTTATTTATCGTGAACGGAATTCTATGGTGTATCTTTCATTCACTGCCTTTGTTAATTGGGCTTGGCATGCAGTGGTTCTTTGATCGGGCAACGGCGAACTCTACGGATTACGTGTGGCTTGCCATGCCGCTCATCTTCATTGCGGTTGTCAGGTTCTCCCGCGTAGGCACATTCTTCGCCGCGTTCTACGCCTGGGTAACGTATATCTATCACATTCAGGCTATTCTGCGAACCAATATGCTGGCAGGCATCATGCGCTGGCCGGGACGAAATCTGCCGGCATCGCCGGGGGAGGCGATGAGCCGCTTCCGCGATGACGTGGATGAGGTTGTAGAGTATGCGGAGTCGTGGGTGGACTTCTGGGGACGACTCGTGTTCGCGATTGTCTCCGTTGCAGTCATGGCAAGCATCAACTGGAAGATCATGCTGGTAGCCGTCCTGCCACTCGTGGTGGTGACACTGCTGAACAACCTCTCCGGTAACCGGGCCCGCCGCTACGGGCTGAAGAACCGTGAAGCGACGGGGCGGATTACGAGTTTCATCGCAGAAACCTTTGGTGCCGTTCAAGCTTTGAAGCTGGGACAGGCCGAAGATCATGTTCATGAGCGCTTCACGAAGCTGAATGAAGACCGCCGTCAGGCAGCGCTGAAGGATAATCTGTTTAAACAGTGGATGAGATCCCTGAACCAGCATGTATTAAGCATCTGCACGGGTCTGATTCTGTTGATGTGCGCTGCTGAAATGCAGGCCGGACATTTTACCGTCGGAGATTTTGCGTTGTTTACGACATATCTGGCGAATATCGGCTTCAGTATTTCATTGTTCGGTTATATGGTGTTCCAGCACAAGCGGCTTAAGGTTTCCTTTGACCGGATGCGGTCACTGTTTCGCCCGGGTGAGGAAGATCAGATTATTGAGGCTCGGGAAACGTACCTGAACGAAGATCCGCCGGAACTGCCTGTCATCACCAGAGAACCGGGGGAGAAGCTGAAAGAGCTTGAAGTCAGGAACCTATCCTATCATTATCCGAATTCGGAGAATGGAATATCGGATATTAATCTCCGTCTGGAGCGCGGCAAATTTCTGGTGGTCACCGGACGAATCGGGGCTGGCAAATCGACACTGGTTCGGACATTGCTCGGATTGCTGCCAAAAGAGGAGGGCTCGATCCGCTGGAACGGAGAAGAGGTCGATCCGGCCACCTTCCTCATGCCGCCTCGCGCAGCGTATACACCACAGGTTCCACGACTGTTCAGCGATCCTCTAAGAGAGAATATTGTGCAGGGGAAAAAGGATCGGGCAGAGGAATCTCTCGAACGGGCCATTCGTCTTGCCGTCATGGAGAAGGACATCGAGAACCTGGATAAGGGACTGGAGACGTTTGTCGGCCCGAGGGGCGTCATGCTGTCCGGCGGACAGATTCAGCGCGCGGCTACGGCGCGTATGCTGATGACGGGTGCGGATCTGTTTATCTTTGATGATCTGTCCAGTGCGCTCGATGTGGAGACGGAGCAGCTGGTGTGGGATGGACTGTTCAAGGAGCGTGACGTTACTTGTATTGCGGTATCGCACCGCAGGGCGGCTCTCTCGAAGGCAGATCATATCATCGTCATGAAGGATGGCAGGATCGAGGCTGAAGGCAGCCTGGCGGATCTGCTTGCCACAAGCGAAGAGATGCAGCTGTTATGGCAAGGTGAACAATCCGCTGTCGAGGTGGAAGCCGCGGCAGGAGATGAAGTCGAGGTAAGCAAGATATAACCGCACAGGAATGCAGATTTGGAATTGGGGACTTTTGAATTGAGCAAGCATCGATTATGGCAGCTTCCGTCCGTCGGGAGCTGCCATTTTTGTATGTCTTGGGAGTATGCAACATGATGGGCCGTGTGTAACGCTGCCGTTAATCGCCATCCCCTGATTCTATTATTTTGCTCACAAGAATAAGGATATAAATACAAGCCGGTCGATAGACTGATGGAATAGGATGTAGGAGATCAATAGGGAAGGTGGGTTTACGATGGAATGGAGTGTCATTTTTCAATTGATTGACCCGCGGCTGTTCATGGTTGTTGCTGCCTGCTGGGTGATCGGATATGTGCTGAAGCAAACGCCTAAGGTTCCGAACTGGAGCATTGTATACGTAGTTATTGTGGTCTCCATCCTGTTTACTGCCGGCCTGATTGGCTGGAGCGTAGAAAATATCATTCAGGGTATACTCGCAGGAGCATTTGCCGTATTCGGACATCAGGCCGTTAAACAGACGGCGGAGGCCATTGCGACAAGGAAGAAGTAAGGGCTCGCTTGGGCAGGGAGCATACCCTGTCCTTTCCATTTGCTGCAACGATCTATGCTGCCGTGCGTAATAATCAGGATAAACAGAACACGGTGACGGAGGGAATACCATGAATAACGAATTTTATGTCGGATGGGGGACACTGGCATTAATCAATGCCGGGCTGGCCCAAGGAAAAAACAGAACGGGATTAAACTGGTTCCTGCTGTCTTTGCTGCTGGGGCCGCTCGCCACCCTGTTTCTTGTCCTGTCAGCGAAAAGATAAACTGGGCCATAAAAGAGCCGCCTCCCGGGAGGCGGCTCTTATCGTATTACATCCGCTGAAACATAGCGGTGTCACGGCTGTAGTGAGTGAGATATCCTGTTTCTTCATTGCGGATGCGGACGACATCCGGTGTGTAGCATTCAATATACCCTCGTTCAATCTCCACGTAAACGCTTGCGGGATCTTCCTCCCATACGGAAACCAGTGTTTCCGATAAGGCGGCAGCAAAAAAGTGGACGTCCTGTGATAGGTACCGGCTATTGCGGTCTGTATTCATTTCATATCCCCTTGATGGTTAGAATCTGATAAAATTTGGTCTACTAATTCATGCATTCCCTTCCAGGAATCCTTCAGAATAAATTCATGCTGAATGCGGGCGTTCCAGGGACGCGGAATCAGAATCGTTTGTTTTCCGGCTTTTCTCGCGGCAATCGCATTATGGGGTCCATCATCAATAAGCAGGTCGAACTCCACCAAATCCTTGCGTTTGGCTACGAAAAAATTCTCGAATGGAATAAAAGGCATGTGCATTTGCAGCCATCTCCACTTCTCCGGCACCGAGGAGGGGCGGGCTGCGGTTACAACAATGACGTCATAATCATGTGTCATTCTGTGGACTTCGTCAATCGTATATTCATCAAAAAGTTCAAGTTCTTCATATAAACCCGGTTTTCCGAAGAAGAATTCTTCCGAGCATTCAGGATGCCAAATCTCGTTCAGGTTGTAATCGGTAATCTGATCCAGCGTAAGCTGAGGATTTTTGTACTGCAGATTGTGATACTGAATGGCCTTGGGTATCAGATGGCAGATCGTATCATCCATATCAATGGCTACTATTTTTTTGCTCATATCATTACTACTCTCCTGTAATCATGAAATCTGGAATCAATGATTTTCCGTAATTGTAATGGACAAGCTCAGAATTGGCAAATCGAAATCAGAAATGGAACAATATAGGATTTATATAATCCTGACACATTACTATTTAAGTATAGCATTAATATAGCCTGCAACCTTCCTGTTATTTCCTTGCCCAGGGAATATCGCGATAAATCATAAACTCTTTCATCCATTATGACAGTACATGTCATAATTCCCCTTCTATAATTAGCGTATTACAGGGATGTGGGAGGAAACGCCATGCCGCAAGAATATATCCGGATTCGTGGAGCCCGGGAGAATAATCTGAAGAATGTTTCGCTGCAAATCCCAAAACGGAAGATTACGGTGTTTACCGGGGTATCCGGTTCAGGCAAATCTTCGATCGTGTTTGATACCATCAGTTCAGAGGCTCAGAGACTGCTCAATGAGACCTTTACCGCTTTTGTCCGCAATCGTCTCCCGCGGCATAGCCAGCCTGATGTTGATGCAATCGAGAACTTGTCTACGGCCATTGTCATTGACCAGAAGCATCTGGGTGGCAATTCGCGTTCAACGCTGGGGACGATTACCGATCTGTATGCCATACTCCGTCTGTTGTTTTCCAGGGTGGGGCAGCCGTTTGTGGGGTACTCCAATGTTTTTTCTTTTAACGACCCGCAGGGCATGTGCCCGGAATGTCAGGGAATTGGCAAGAAGGTGGAACTGGATCTCAATAAACTGCTGGATACGACCAAATCCTTGAATGAGGGGGCGGTGCGGTTTCCCATTTTTTCGGTGGATAGCTGGTATTTGAAGAATTACACGCTGTCCGGTTTTTTTGATAATGACAAGAAGCTGGCCGACTATTCCGAAGCGGAGTGGAATCTTCTCCTGTACGGCAAGGAGGGTAAGGTGAGGTTTCCGTCCAAGGGAGGACCGGTGGAGTCTGACTTTGAAGGTCTTGTGCTGAAATTCAATCGGCTCTATATCGAGCGCGACAGCAGCGAGTTGTCCGAAAGAACCTTGAATCACGTGAAGAACTTTATTGCGCACGGCACATGTCCGTTATGCCAAGGAACACGGCTGAGCCAAGCAGCATTGAGCTGCAGAATTAATGGGTATAACATAGCCGAGTGTGCAGCCATGGAGATCGGAGAGTTGAGAAAGGTCATTATGGGGATTACGGCCCCGGTAGCCGCCGGTATGGTGGCAAGCTTATCGGAGCGTCTGCAGCACCTGGTGGATATGGGACTTGACTATCTTACGCTGAGCAGGGAGACCACCACGCTGTCCGGAGGAGAATCGCAGCGGGTGAAGATGGTCAGGCATCTGGGCAGCAGTTTGACGGATATGATGTATATTTTTGATGAGCCGAGTGTCGGTCTGCATCCAAGGGATGTGCACCGTCTGAACGGGATGTTGATGAAACTTCGTGACAAGGGCAATACGGTGCTGGTGGTGGAACATGACCGTGATGTGATTGGGATTGCCGACCATGTGGTGGACGTGGGACCGAATGCGGGTACCGGGGGAGGGGAAATTGTCTTCGAGGGTACGGTTGAGCAGCTGCATAGTCAGGGGGCAACGTTAACCGGGCAATATATGAGACGCTGCATGCCGATGAAAGAACAGTTCCGGATGCCCACCGGGCAGATGCGGATTACCGATGCCAATCAGCATAACTTGAAAAATGTAACCGTGGATATTCCGGAAGGCGTATTGACAGTGGTAACGGGGGTAGCGGGATCCGGCAAAAGTTCACTGATTCACCATGCCTTCCTGTCCCAGCATCCTGAGGCTGTTGTTATCGACCAGTCTGCCGTCAGCACTTCGATTCGTTCCAATCCTGCCACCTACACGGGTATTATGGATGACATCCGAAGGCTGTTTGCCAAGGCTAACCATCAGAGTCCGTCCTTGTTCAGCTTCAATTCAAAAGGGGCATGCCCCGACTGCCACGGACTCGGTTTCATTTACACCGACCTGGCATTTATGGAAGGCATCAAGACTCTGTGCGACACCTGTGACGGCAGGCGCTTTAAGGATGACGTGCTGGAGTATAAACTCCATGGAAAAATGATTACGGACGTGCTGGACATGACGGTGCTGCAGGCGCTCGATTTTTTCGAGAAAAAAGAGATCAGGCAGCGTCTGGCGACTCTGAACGATGTGGGCCTGCATTACCTGACGCTGGGACAGCCGCTGAGCACCCTGTCCGGTGGCGAATGCCAGCGCATCAAGTTGGCCAGCGAGCTGCACAAGCAGGGGAAGATCTATGTTATGGACGAGCCGACAACCGGGCTGCATATGTCAGATGTCAGACATTTGCTTGATATGATGAACCGACTGGTAGATAACGGCAGCTCGGTGATCGTCATTGAACATAATCTGGATGTAATCCGCCAGGCGGATTGGATCATTGATCTTGGACCGGAGGGCGGCAGCGGAGGAGGCCGGGTGGTGTTTGAGGGAACCCCTGCTGAGCTGATTACAGCGGAACATTCCTTGACGGGAAAGTATGTGAAGGGATAACTGGACGAAGTCGCGTCAAGGAAGTGGCGCGTTGTTATAGCGGTGCAAGTCCCTAATAGGGACTTGGAGGAAGCCGCAGTGTAAACCATAGAATGGCTGGACCCCGTTTCCCCGTGGTCCAGCCATTCTATGGTTCTTAGGCTTATAAGATACCCTATAAGGCAATACTGTATGTTGCATCAGCCTGCAGGAAAAGGCAGGTGGGCTAGTCTTTTCCAGATGCGCGCAGGCAGGTCATGATTATGGGTCCACGAAGCAGCTTATCCAAATAGAATTAGCGCTATGAGCTTTATTTAAACGGGGGATACAACAATGCATAAAGTATGGTGGAAGGAAGCCGTTGCCTATGAAATTTATCCGCGCAGTTTCATGGATTCAAACGGAGATGGCATCGGAGATTTGCAAGGGGTTATGTCTCGTCTGGATTACTTGAAGGATCTAGGGATTGATATCATCTGGATCTGTCCCATCTATCGATCCTCTAACGACGACAACGGTTATGATATCAGCGATTATCAGGACATTATGACGGAGTTCGGGTCGATGGCCGACTTTGATCTGCTGATGACAGAAATCCATAAGCGGGGCATGCGTATTATTATGGATCTTGTCATCAACCATACCTCGGATGAGCATCCGTGGTTTATAGAGTCCCGTTCCTCCCGTGGCAATCCGAAGCGTGATTATTATATCTGGCGGGATGCCAGGAACGGGGCGGAGCCAAACAACTGGGAGTCGGTGTTTACAGGTTCCGCTTGGGAGTATGACGCACATACGGAGCAGTATTACCTCCACCTCTATTCCAAAAAGCAGCCCGATTTAAACATGGAGAATCCAATGGTCAGGCATGACCTGGTTCGCATGATCCGTTGGTGGCTGGATAAAGGGATCGATGGTTTTCGGGTGGATGCGATTACCCATATTAAGAAGCTTCCGGGATTACCGGATATGCCAAACTCGAACAATCTCCGTTACGTGGACTCCAACCCGGGTCACCGGAATATTGAGGGAATCCATGAGTTTCTCCAGCAATTTAAACGGGAAGCTTTTGCAGACTACGATATCATGACGGTTGGCGAAGCAAGCGGGATACCGATAACTGAAGCAGATCGCTGGATCGGGGAAACGAGCGGAGCATTGAACATGATTTTTCAGTTTGAGCACGTCAATCTGGATTTTGGTCCTGAAGGACGTTGGGATTATGCAACCTGGGATTTGGCTGAATGGAAGCGCATCATGAACAAATGGCAGACCAGTCTGGAGGGCGTAGGCTGGAATGCCCTGTATTTGGAAAACCATGATCAACCGCGCTCGGTATCCCGCTTTGGCGATCCGGTTCATTATCACAAGGAATCGTCCAAGATGCTGGCGACCTTTTTTATGCTAATGCAGGGAACGCCGTTTATTTACCAGGGGCAGGAAATCGGGATGACGAATGTGGAGTTTGCCGAGCTGAGTGATTACAGGGATGTCGAGATTTACAATTATTATCGAGAGCGGCTTCTTGACGGGAAGGACGTATCCGAGACGATGCGCAGAATAGCTTACCGGGCTCGGGACAATGCAAGGACGCCGATGCAGTGGGATGACACGCTCTATGGCGGCTTCTCAACCGTTGTGCCCTGGATCCGCTCCAATCCGAATTATCACGAGATCAATGTGGAGCAGCAGCTAACGGATCCTGATTCCATTTTGAATTACTATAAAGCATTGATTCGTCTGCGCAAATCCAGTGAAGTGCTGATCTACGGTAAATATCAGGCTTTACTTCAGGAGCATCCGGAAATATTCGCTTATTCCAGAACCTTAGGGAAGGAAAGCTATCTGATCGTGCTGAACTTTTATGGCAGAACGACAGATTTTCAGTTTCCAGCGGAATGGCGTGACCTTCTTCCGGAAGTTGTACTCTCGAATTATGATCGTTCTGACCGAAGTTTGAATCAATTCACTCTAAAGCCTTATGAAGCGATAGTTTATCGTGTAAACTAAGTAAGAAAGCGATTTCTTGAGATTAGAGGTGAATGCAGTTTGTCACAACTTAACATGATGTCTGCAGCGGTTCTTGATCGCCCTTTATCCATTGGGGTGAAGCAGGTCCCTATTCCGGAGCCGAAGCCGGATGAGGCCTTGATTCAGGTTTATTGCATTGGCATTTGCGGTTCGGATGTGCATTACTATGAGCACGGACGAATAGGCAGGTATGAGGTCAAAGAACCGTTGATTCTGGGACATGAGCTTGCAGGAGTTGTTGTAAAAACAGGAGAAAAGGTGACAAACGTGGCCGTCGGCGACCGTGTGGCCGTAGAGCCGGGTGTCACATGCGGGCGCTGCTCCTATTGTAAGAGCGGGCGCTACAACCTGTGTCCGGATGTTGTATTTATGGCCACGCCTCCGGTGGATGGGGCTTGGGCAGAATACGTGGCGGTTCGCAGCGATTTTCTGTTCCGTCTGCCGGATGAGATGTCCTTTGAAGAGGGCGCTTTGCTTGAGCCGCTGTCCGTAGGCCTCCATGCCGTCCGCCGCGGGCGTATCCGCCCGGAGGATCGAGTGTTTGTGCTCGGGCTGGGACCGATCGGCTTGCTGGCTATCGAAGCCGCCAAAATGTCCGGGGCCTCTCAGGTATATGGCAGCGACGTCGTTGAATACCGTCGTAATCTGGCCCTTCAGATGGGAGCTTCCGGCGTGATCAATCCACTGGAGGAGGACGTTACCGACCGCTTGTACGAACTTACGGGCGGCCAAGGGATTGATCTTATCATTGAAACATCCGGTAATGCCGGTGCCATCTCGGATTCGATCGGTTACGTGAATCGCGGGGGACGGATTGTATTTGTAGGCCTGCCGACACGCGATGCCATTCCGTTGGACATTGGCGCTTTGGTTGATGCCGAGCTGGATGTATTCGGGGTGTTCCGCTACGCGAACACTTATCCGGCCGCCATTCAGATGCTGCAGAACAAGGACAGCCGCATACGGGACATCATCACCCATCGGTTTTCGCTAGATCAGATTGAGGAGGCCGTCGAGCTAGCCAGAACGCAGAAGGATACCAGTGTAAAAGTCATGATCTATCCTCATCCAACCGCATAATATTCAGCTGAATTTTTCGAAAGAATGAGCAGGGCTCCGGGAAGGAGCCCTGCTTTTTTGTATGCATAATAAACTGTTGTAAATAGTTAAAAAGTCGGAATATCCTGAAATAATAAATAGACGACATGAACGGGAGGCTGGCAAATATGATTTGGAGCGGTGTACCGTGGTGGTGCTGAACACCGGAGCGGGAATCAAATATCCGAACACCGCGCGTGTGGAAGCTCTACCCCTGCAGCCGGAGAGTCGCTTCCGGGTCTGACACTCTCATAACGCTAAAGAGCGAAGTCGAATCCTATAAAAAGCACCGCTCCAACATTTGTCGGAGCGGTGCTTTTTTGATAATCCGGATTAGTCCGGGCGTTCATTGCTCATCCAGCTGTCGATGCGGAGATCATCGCTGTAGCTCTCACGAGCCGAGATTTCGCTGAGCTTCTGCTCGGCTTCTTCACGGGTATCAAATCCGCCAATGACCGCAATGAAGTTGCTGCTGGCGGTCTTGATGAAAGTCACATCGTCTTCAATATAAATCTCTTCAAGGATAGCGAGGGATTCCCCTTGCGGCATCTCTTCACTGCGAATGTAGAAGACCTCTTGCGGTGTTACCGGCTCGCCGGTAGAAGTGAGCTTCAGCTCGATATACCCAGGATCTTTATATTCGGAAACGGTATGTTTCACGCCATCCTTCAGTTCAACAACAAATCGCATGGCCGAATCATCCAAAATGACGTTTTCATAGACATCCTTCACGAGCGGGAGCGCCAGCATATCTTTTTTGATGGTTTCGTAATCAAAGTTTCGAACCCCGTTGAACGTAAAGATCAGACGGTTTGGCGCATCACGGTGATCCACAGTGTAGGCAGGTACGCTGGAAACGGACTGGCCCTCCTGGTCAAAATGAATCTTGAACACATCCTCGGAAGCTTCCGTTCCCACGGTAACACCGTCTGTGACTTCGCCTCCGCCTCCGAATTGGAGCACCTGAACGATGCTGCCCACTACGGGTACTTTGGATAGGGCATTAGCCACCGTCGGAATATTTATCACGAAGAGCAGGGCAACGGCTGCTGCAACAACGGAAGAGTACCTCATCATTCGCATGGATCTTTTACGTGCGGCTGCTTTTCTCTGAGCCGATTCCATAACGCTGGCAAGCTGGGCTGGGATTTCAATGTGTTCATAGCGTTCTTTTCCTGTCATAGACGATCGACCTCTCCCTCGATTAGATACGTTTTTAATTTACCGATAGTGCGGTAGAACTTGGTCTTGACGGTGTTCTCGGATAATGACAGCACATCCGCCATTTCTCGAAAGCGCAGATCCTCAAAAAATTTCAGAATGATATAGGTTTTTTCTTCTGGCATCAGTCTGTCCAGCGCATCATATAAATCCAGTTTTTCTTCCAGTGGCACGGCATGCTCGGCAGCTGCATAGTCTTGAGCGTGGTCTTCCATATAGGTAACCCGTTTTTTACGACCGAGATGGTCGATGGCAGCGTTAATGACAATTCGGGTCATCCAGGAATCAAAGTACTGCGGCGTATTCATCCGCTCATATGCGAGGTACCCCTTATAGGTCGCCTCCGATACGATATCCAGCGCCTCTTGCTCGTTTTTGACATAGCAATAGGCCACCCGATATAACTTGTTTCTGCATTTCTCAATATTTTCGCTGAACTGTTTTTGCTGCGATTCTTTCGCTCTCAGTTCACTCACCCCTAACTACTAGCACTAGTATTAATGTCATTGCACGAATTCGTTTGATCTATTCATTGGCTGGCTTGGATCATCTCAAGTACTTGAGTGCGCTTGACTGATCATTAGACCTTGGAGCCGGGCAAATAGTTTTAGCTTGGGACAAAAAATAGGCGAATGGGGAGATGTACCAGTAAAATCAGGGTCATCAAAAGCTGATACCGGCAGGGAAAGGGAGGGTCTGAAAAATAAGCCATTACCTTAACAGGAGTCTTTAATGATGTTACTATATTAAGCATATAAAATGTCTGGAGGCCAGAGTATGTAGGTTTTTCTACCCTAACCAACACAACTAAATACAGAATTGGGGTAGAAAGATGAAGAGGAAATCTTTTCGTTATCTCTGGGTGGGTCAGGCACTCGCCAACAGCGGCGATTTATTTTATATTGTCGGTTTGATGGCTATCGTTCATGGGATAACAGGATCTGCCATGTTTATGGCGTTGATTCCTTTTGCCACAACGATGGCACGGTTTATAAGCGGGAGCTTTGCGCCCATTTTAATGGATAAATACAATCTCAAGTCGCTGCTTGCTTCGTCTCAAATTGGAAAAACGGCCATGTTATTTCTATTGATCATGACCGACTATGCGCTGGGTGAGCAGGAGATGACGGTCTACGCCATTCTCGGATTCGTATTCCTCATCTCATTGCTTGATGGCTGGGCTGCGCCTGCAAGCCATGCCATGCTGCCGCGTCTCGTGGATACCAGCGAGTTAACGAAAGCGAACAGCTTCATAGCGCTTGTCGATCAGATGATTCAACTGGGCGGATGGGCCGTAGGAGGACTGCTGGTGGCAGCCCTTGGGGGCAGCAATGTGATATGGGTTACCTTTGTTCTGGCTGCAGCCGCCGCTATTTTCATGAGGCTGATCGAGGATCAGCATGAAACACCCCAAGGGCAGAAGGAAAAATCCGGAGTATCGCATTGGAGTTCGATCCAAGAAGGGTGGATACTTATTTGGAGGGAGCCCTCACTCCGGGCGATCCATGTGATTTTTGTGCTGGAGACGATTGCGGGTGTGATCTGGATTGCGGCTATCATCTATGTATATGTAGCGGAGGTGCTGCATAGGGAAGAGGCGTGGTGGGGTTACATCAATGCAAGCTTCTTCCTCGGGCTCATGCTTGGCGGACTGTTTGGAATGAGAGCTGCGGAGGTGATTGACCGCAACATCCGTCAGTTTGTAATTATCTCTTCCTTTGGCATCAGCTTCATGACGTTCGGCTTCGGACTTACCTCGTTGCCCTGGTTGGCACTCGTGTTCTCGGCCGGCTTTGGTATGTTCGAACAATTGAAGGCTGTTTCGCTACAAACCACCCTGCAGCGAAGTGTGTCCGTTCGATTGCTGCCCAAAGTGTATGCGGCTCAAAGTGCTCTGATATCGCTGGTATTCGGCGTGTCCACACTGTTGTTCGGCTTCATTACCGACCAATTCGGTGTGCGGGCTACGTATATCATTGCAGCTGCGATTATGTTCATTTCGGGCTGTTATGCCTTGCGGATACGTTCGAGATTACCGGAAATAGGTGAGGGGCTCCGCACAGATTCATCTCTGAATTAATGGAAAAAAGACGAGCTTAAAACTCGTCTTTTTTTGCATCCTTGAACAATCTGGTCATTGAAATAGGAGGCTCTCCCGTTGGATGCTGCGGGAGAGCCTCCTTGAATTGGTGTGGAGGTTACAGGGAAGGACCGATGGCAATCCAGGACATGAAGCCGTAGGCAAGATTGCAGTTTTGCTGACGGATCACTTCCAAGACGGCGCTGTTCTCGCGCTGGGACTTCAAGGAGATCTGGAAGCCCGGATTGTTGCTCATCCCTACTATGACATAATTAATTCCGGCAAAGGGCTCATCGAACTGGACGGTTACCTCGGTCAGTGCATCAGCTCCAAACACGAAAGGAGTCATTCCGAATTGCTGCAGCTTCGGCTGTCCAGCTATGCCGCGTATTGGAGTAAAGTCCAAGTGTTCTGTCGTGATAGTACCCTCAGCCAGCTGTTGTCCGGTAATCGTTCCATCGGCAACATGTGCTCCTGTGATGGAAGCCTCTGCGATTTTGTCCCCAGTGATTGATCCTTCGTCTATGGTGAAGTTGCTGCAAACATCCGGGCTGAGATGGCGGCTGTCGATAGAGCCCTCGGCGATTTGAGTGCCGGTAAGGGAGCCGTCGGCAATTTGGATGCCGGATAGGGAGCCAGCGGCGATATGCTCTCCTGTAATAGTGGCCTCTGCAATTTTATCGCCCGTGATCGAGCATTCGTTTAAGGTGAAGTTGTCGAAGGCATCGGGAGCGAGATGACGGCTGTCGATAGAGCCCTCGGCGATTTGAGTGCCGGTAAGGGAGCCGTCGGCAATTTGGATGCCGGATAGGGAGCCAGCGGCGATATGCTCTCCTGTAATAGTGGCCTCTGCAATTTTATCGCCCGTGATCGAGCATTCGTTTAAGGTGAAGTTGTCGAAGGCATCGGGAGCGAGATGACGGCTCTCGATGGAACCATCGGCAATCTGAGAACCGGTAAGGGAGCCATCAGCTATATGAGTGCCGGTAAGAGAACCATCGGCAATCTGGATGCCGTATAGGGAGCCATCGACAATATTTGCCCCAGTGATGGAAGCCTCCGCAATTTTGTCCCCAGTGACCGAACCATCGACTAAGGTGAAGTTGTCGAAGGCATCAGGGCCGAGATGGCGGCTTTCGATGGAACCCTTGGCGATCTTAGAACCGGTAAGGGAGCCATCAGCTATATGAGTGCCGGTAAGAGAACCATCGGCAATCTGGATGCCGTATAGGGAGCCATCGACAATATTTGCCCCAGTGATGGAAGCCGCCGCAATTTTGTCCCCAGTGATTGAACCATCGACTAATGTGAAGTTGTTGAAGGCATCGGGACCCAGATGTTGGCTGGCGATGGAGCCATCAGCGATATGCTCTCCAGTAATAGAAGCCTCCGCAATTTTGTCCCCAGTGATCGAACCATCGACTAAGGTGAAGTTGTCGAAGGCATCGGGACCCAGATGTTGGCTGGCGATGGAGCCATCAGCGATATGCTCTCCAGTAATAGAAGCCTCTGCAATTTTGTCCCCAGTGACCGAACCATCGACTAATGTGAAGTTGTCGAAGGCATCAGGGCCGAGATGGCGGCTTTCAATGGAGCCATCAGCAATTTGATAACCAGTCAAGGAACCGCCCGCGATTTGGCTGCCGGATAGGGAGCCATCGGCAATATGCTCTCCAGTAATAGAAGCCTTTGCGATTTTGTCCCCAGTGACCGAACCATCGACTAAGGTGAGGTTATCGAAGGCATCGGGACTCAGGTGTTGGCTGGCGATGGAGCCATCAGCGATTTGAGTGCCGGTAATGGACCCATCGGCAATTTGAGTGCCAGTAAGGGAGCCATCGACAACATGCGCAGCCGATATGGAAACCTCTGCAATTTTATCGCCGGTAAGGGAGCCAGCAGCAATATGCTCTCCCGAAATCGAGCCCTCGAATAAGGTGAAGTTATCGAAAGCATCGGGGCCGAGATGTCTGCTGCCGATGGAGCCGTCAGCGATTTGATCACCTGTCAGGGAGCTATTGGCAATTTGAGTGCCAGTAAGAGAGCCATCGGCCACATGCACCCCAGTAATAGTAGCCTCTGCGATTTTGTCCCCAGTGACCGAACCATCGACTAAGGTGAGGTTATCGAAGGCATCAGGGCCGAGATGTCTGCTGCCGATGGAGCCATCAGCGATTTGATCACCCGTCAGGGAACTATTGGCAATTTGAGTGCCAGTAAGAGAGCCATCGGCCACATGCGCCCCAGTGATAGAAGCTTTGGCGATTTTGTCGCCAGTCACAGAACCTTCGTCTAATACGAAGTTATCGAAGGCATCGGGACCCAGGTGTTGGCTGGCGATGGAGCCATCAGCGATTTGAGTGCCGGTAATGGACCCATCGGCAATTTGAGTGCCAGTAAGGGAGCCATCGACAACATGCGCAGCCGATATGGAAACCTCTGCAATTTTATCGCCGGTAAGGGAGCCAGCAGCAATATGCTCTCCCGAAATCGAGCCCTCGAATAAGGTGAAGTTATCGAAAGCATCGGGGCCGAGATGTCTGCTGCCGATGGAGCCGTCAGCGATTTGATCACCTGTCAGGGAGCTATTGGCAATTTGAGTGCCAGTAAGAGAGCCATCGGCCACATGCGCCCCAGTGATAGAAGCCTTCGCAATTTTGTCCCCAGTCACAGAACCTTCGTCTAATACGAAGTTATCGAAGGCATTAGGGCCGAGATGTCTGCTGCCGATGGAGCTGTCAGCGATTTGAGCGCCGGTAAGGGAACTATTGGCAATTTGAGTACCAGTAAGAGAGCCATCGGCAACATGTACCCCGGTGATGGAAGCCTCTGCAATCTTGCTTCCTGTTATTCCGCCATCCTGCAGAAGTTCTGTTGTGATCGCACCAGCTTCGATATGCTGCGAACCGATGCAATGGGTTTGCAGGTGATGCGGAAGAACAGCGCCTTCGGCCAGCTGCCGAGATTTAACAGCACCTGGCTGCAATTGATCAACTCCAACGCTGTCTGGCTGCAGGTGGACATGACTGACGGACTGATTTCCGAGATGTGCAGAGTTGATGGAATACGGAGCCAAGTGATTGCTCTGAATCGAGAACAATTCCACATGTCTGGAGCCAACAGCACCCTCGGTGAGATGCCCGCCATCAATCGATTCTCCGGCAATATGCTCTGAGAGAACAGCGCCTCTCGTGAGATGCGCGGACTCAATGCTCTCATCTTGAATATGCCCAGCGTTGATGGAGCCGGAAGCAATATGGCGATCGGTCACAGAGTCCTCGTCAATATGCTGGGTCTTGATTATCTCCACACCCAGATGATCCGACTGGACACTCGCCTCCTGCAGATGAACAGCAGAGATGGAGAGAGGCTTGATTTTGTCGCCACTCACGGCATGTGCTTGCAGTGTTGTACCCGAGACCGATGAAGGCGAGAGGTGGTTTTCTGTAATGGACTGTGACTCAAGCTTAGTGCCCGGAATGCTGGCATCGGCAAATAACACTTCTGCAGAACGGCTTTCGTCGGCCAGATGGCTTAAGGTGACGGATTTCTTTTTCAAGTGATAACCATGAATGGCTTCCTGCACAATGTGTTTACCCAAGATGGTTTCCAGTCCCAGATGGGCGCCCTCTACGGCTTGCGGTGCAATCTTATCTGAGGTTACGGCCTGATTCTGAATCGCTTCCGCGGTTACAGCATCAGGCGACAGATGAATGGGTTGAACCGCTTGTGCTGCAATTTTTCCAGCAGATACGCTGCCCTCGGCAAGCTTGGATGTCGTTACGGCAAGGTCGGTCAGTTTATCCGTGGATACACTTTCCGGAGACAGCTTCAGAGAAGTAACTGCATGGTCCCCCAAATGCCGAGGCGCAATAACTCCATCACCGATGGAGGACTCCAGAATGCTGCCGGCCGCGATTTTATCTGTCGTTACGGAGCCGAATCCGAGCGATTCTGTCCGTACGCTTTCCTTCTGCAGATGACGGCTTGCAATGGAACTCTCAGCCAGGTGGGACTCGTGAACGGCCCCTTCTTGCAAGGCTCTCGTACCTACGCTGCCTGCGGCCAAGTGCTGCTGCTGTATCGATTGGCTGGCAATATTGCTAGAGGTCACGCCATCCTGTGCAATAATGGCCCCGCCAACCGAACCTAGCGCGAGCTTTTGGCTGGTTACGCTCTCGGGTGCCAGCGTATCTTCTTCGACGGATGCGGCCTGAAGATGCCGTTTCCCGATAGCTCCGTCAGCCAGATGCTGGTCCGTTATCGTTTTGGACTGAATGGCAGTGCCAGGCACGCTTTGAGGAGCCAAATGCTGAGATAGGATACTGCCCTTTGCAATATGCTCTGCATTCACTGCCTGTGCAGCAAAATGCTCGGTTTGAACAGCCGCTGCTGCAATTTGGCTGGATTCCACAGCTCCCTTGGCCAGATGGCGGGTTTGAACAGCCTCATTGGCGATTTTGTGCGGGAGAATGCTCTGATCTGCGATTTTCGAAGCCGTAACGGCTTGCTCAACCAGCTTTGCCGTATGAACAGACTGATCGGCTAGCTTGGAGCTGGTTACGCTGAAATCGGCCAGATGGTGGGTGGATACAGCGTTTTTATTGATTTGGACCGGTCCTATGGCACCCGGCTGGATTTGCTCTGATCCAATGGCTCCATCCTCCAGATGGCGGGCGTTCAACGAACCTTCTTTGATATGTGCAGCGTTAACAGCTCCAGTCGCGATTTGCTCTGATCCAATGCTGCCGAGTGCGATATGCTTTTCTGTGACGGCCTTCTTCGCCAGATGCTCACTGTCAACGCTCTGCGGCAGGATGTGGGAACCATTTACGGCATCGTTGGCAATTTTATCTCCAGTGACGGCACCGTCACGGATTTTGGAAGAGGTAACCGCAAGGTCGGCCAGCTTGGAGTTGTGGACGGTCTCATTCGCGAGATGGCGCGTTTCCACGGCGCTTGATGCGATTTTGTCCCCGTGAACCGCGTGGTTATCAAGCAGTTCGGTTGTAATGAGAAGCTGCTCAAGGTGACGGGCAGATATGGCACCATCCGCGATTTTATCGCCAGTCACAGCGTGGTCTGCCAGCTTCTGTGAAGTGATGCTGCTATCCTTGATTTTACTGGCATTCACAGAGCCGTCCCGAAGCTTGCGCGTGGATAAGATACCATCCATCAGATGATCTCCCGTGACCGATAATGGCGCGATTTTACCCGAGGTCACCGCTTCGTCGGCTAGGTGAAGGCTGGTAACGCTATGGTCCTGGATGGCTTCGGGACCCACCGATGCGCGCGCCAGTTTGGATGCTGTGACCGCTTTGGAAGCGATCCGGTTTTCGGTTATGGCAAATTCACCAATATCTTCAGTGAATATGAATGCTCCTTTGATTCCTGGCATTTCTTTTTCCGTTATGAGCTGCACTTGCTCGGCATCCGATACTGTAGGAGAACTGAGATCGACATCCGAAGCAGCAGGATTGCTGGAATCGACAGCTTGTGATGCTAGATCGAAGGCAGGGGTTTCATTGGTCGAATCTGAATCTGGGGCAGTTTGCAAAAGGGAATTTTGGTCCGATATAACCTGGTTGATTATGTCTTCGTCCATGGTTTCGTTCGTTTGCTGCAATTCGCTAATGCCAACGGCATTCTCTTCCAGATCCGCAACAGGAGCCGCTGATAGAATGTGGGCCTCTCTGTCGGTTTCCTTATGGTGACTGTGCTCTTTCGTGCGCTCCAGCAGGTCAAGCTCTCTTGTATTGGGATCTATCATGTAGGACTGGGCAGTTGAAAATACAGCGCTTTTCTTCTTTTTTTTCAAAACAACACGCTCCTTCCGAATACTGATCGTCTTCGGTATCATATGCAGCCGTTTAGGCGGCTGTCACTGTCTTTCGGTATTCGAAAAGGGCGTGCGAAGGGAGGCATGGAAAAGGACCCGGCAAAGGCCGAGTCCTTGATTTGGCGCTAAATGCGCATATAAAATTTAACCCCTGACGGCCAGTATGGGCTGGCTGCACAGTTGGTTCCGTATTTGAAGTTTCTTCAAGAATCATTCTAAAACAACAAAAGCCCTGCCTCTCTTTCGTCCTTGCGGCTCCGATGACCGCTCCAGTGTGAATCAGAAAAACGTTCCATAAAACTCTTACTCTTAGGGTCATTAAAATAGGAATTTTCACTTCAACAGAGATGTAAATAACCATGTTTCGAGGAACTAACGGGGTTAAACTTCATGTAACAATTACTTATTATAACATAGTATGTTCTAATAAGCAAAGATATTCAAACATGTATTAGAATGTTGTGTAAAAGCGCTTGATTTTTTTCCGATTTCCAACGATATTCATATTAACAAATTTTTCTTGCAAATTCCGCTGATGCCCTCTTAAAATTGTAGCATAATGTCGAATAAGTTCTGATTTACAATGAATATGCCTCGCCGATATTTATTATCTGTCAACGAAAGTAGGCGTACCATGCAACTGTATAAGTCTTTTCTTAAGCAGCTCATCCGGAACTATATGATTGGGTCCTCTGCAGCTGTGCTTGTTGTGGGTGGCGTATTGATGGTTACGACCTTGGACATCCCGTTCGAGGAAGGCGCACGTCTTATGATCATTCTCGCTATTTCGTTTATGGTTATGATTGCATCAGAGCTGACAATTTTTCTTAGGCACTTACGACCGATTCATGCGGGATTTGATGAAGACAACATCGATCTGGAAGTGTTGGAAAAAGCATATTTGAGCGTTCATCGGATGCCGCGAATGGCAGTATATCGTATATTCGGTCCTCATTTATTGGGTTTATCCCTTCCGGCCATAGTACTTACTGTTTGGATGATGGAGCAGGGGAAGCTGAACTTTCCCCCTTTTTACATATGGCTGGCTTGTCTTGGAGCTATTCTCCTTGCCAGCTGTCATGCAATGATTGAATTTTTTCTGACGATAGCTGCAATCCGTCCGTTAATCAAGGAGATCAGGCGGCAGGCGTTGTCTCGTTATGGTGTGGATTTTTCATTGGAAGGCCATGTATTCATGGCAATTCGAACCAAATTTCTGCTGAGTACGATGCTGATCGGTACCTTTCCCTTGTTTCTGTTCAGTCTCGCGGTCCAGATTCGGCTGGAGGGGCTCAGTCAGATCATAGCCCAGCAGTACTGGGGATGGGCAGGATTCATTTTGCTGCTGGGCGTAGGCTTTGCTTATGTTGGCGCCTGGCTGTTGACTCAGGATTTACAGCGCCCGATCCGGCAGTTGTACAGGGCAATGAATGAGATTAAGGAAGGCCGCCTCATTCAGACCTCCAATCTGTATTCCGATGAATTTTCCAACTTGATTGCAGGGTTTAATATGATGGTTCGAGGGCTTCAGGTGCGGGAAGAGCGAAACCGCAAGCTGTTGGACAGCTATTTTGCTGCCTTGGCAGCAGCGCTTGATGCAAGAGACCCCTATACAGCGGGACATTCGCTTCGGGTAGCGGAATATTCGGTGTTAATCGGCCGTCTGGCTGGTTTGAGCGAAAAGGAGGTCGATATCCTGCATAAGACGGCACTGCTGCATGATATCGGAAAAATCGGGGTCCGCGACAATATTCTGTTGAAGGAAGGAAAGCTGACGGCAGAGGAATTCGATCAAGTGAAAGCCCATCCGGCACAAGGAGAGAACATTCTGCTGCAGATCGAGCCGGCTGACGCCATGGCCCCTTATTTGGAAGGGGTGCGTTCCCATCACGAGCGGTACGACGGAGCCGGTTACCCTGACGGGCTGAAGGGGAAAGAAATCCCGCTGTTTGGCCGGATCATTGCGGTGGCTGATGCTTATGATGCGATGACCTCTGATCGACCGTACCGCAGCGGCATGAAGTCCGTGGATGCCTTGAACATACTGGAGGCTGGCAGGGGAACCCAGTGGGATCCTGATTATGCGGGCATGTTCGTTAAATATATGAAAACGGAGAAGAAGGTCATTTCAATCCGTTAAGGGCAAGCGGCGAATGCAAGACTTGTTTTCGTTGCTTCTAAAAAAGGAGACCGTTACCTGTTAGGTAAACGGCCTCCTTTTTATGATGTGCGGGTGATTGAGACTGTCCTCCCTGGACTCAGGACCAGCAGCAAGGCGCGTTAACATAGGAAGTGTCTCCCGTATTGGCTCACAAGCGTCATATCATCTGGTTCGCTGCGTCTATCTCCGTTTCATCGATTTCAGCATGCTTTTGCTTGTGGTGCATCCGGCTTGCCAGCCATGTACTGATCTCGTACAAGCCAATCAGGGGGATAGCAACCATGAGGTGGGAGACGAGATCAGGCGGGGAGATCAGTGCTGCAATGATCACCAGAATGACATAGGCATACCTCCGCATGGTGTGCAGGATAGCCGGGCTTAATAATCCGATCCGGGTCAGGAACAGGACAACAACCGGCAGCTCGAAGGCCAGTGACAGTGGGATCATAATATTGAACATAAACCCGAAGTACTGAGAGACGCCATATGTTTCCACCAGCTCCATCTGACTGTTGATTCCCGTTGTAAAGGCAAGACTCATGGGAAAAACCACAAAATAAGCAAAGCTTACTCCTATGATGAAGCATAAGGCCGAGAAGGGGATGAACCGGAGTGCCGCTTTCTGCTCGCGGTTGTTCAATCCCTGGTTAACGAACAGCCATATTTGATACAGGGCAAACGGCAGGGTGGGCAGCAGCGACAGGACGATACCGATGCTCATATAGATGCGCAGGCCGTCCCAGGGTGAGAATACATTCCAGGTTACCTGAAATGCCGGCGAATGATGCTTTAGCACTGATAAGACGTAAGGCGCGGCAATCAGTCCGATGACCATGCTAAGTATAAAAACGGCGGCCACCTGCAGGATCCGTTTCCTTAACTCGGCGATATGTTCCAGCATCGTCATGGTATTCTTGATCTCCATAGTCTTGATCACTCCTTGTTCATCATCGGAAGATGGGTGTGCATCGCTGTTTTTTCTTCAATTCCTTGAGTTCAAACGTATTAAATCCCTCCTGCATTTTTCGATGAATTTCCTGGATGCTCTCCACATCCTCAAAAGAATATCGGCGATTCCCTCCTTTGGTACGCTCCGGAAAAACAAGCTTTCGTTCCTCGTAATACCGAATTTGTCGTTCCGTCAATCCAGTCAGTTCGCAAACCACCCCAATACTCATCACCTTACTCTCCATGAACTTTACCTCCTATGTAAGTATTATTAACCCTGAGCTTTTGTTAAATGGCTTGGGATTAAAAATGAAAGAAGATAAAACGGTAATAATTGGGCAATTGCATTTCGTTTGGAAGGATTTATGACATGATTTTATGAAAAAGAAGTGAAAAAAGCAATCGTTTTTCAAAAATAAAAAAACAATGTTAGGATTCCTGACAAAATTTACGTCAAATTTTGGTTTCTTTGCTAAGATCGGCTCATGAATCCAATCCAGCACAACTAGCGAAGGAGTGAACGAGGGTGGCTACAAAAGAACAACCAAAAGAAAAAGAGATGACCCGGAGACAATTTCTGACGACCGTTGGCAAAGTGGGAGGATCTGTTGCCGTCTTCAGTCTAATGGGTACGATGGGGCTCCTATCGCCTGAAACGTTGAAAGCAGCGGAATATACGCCTCCCGGTAAGAATGACTTAAATCTTAGCGGCCGTGGAGGCAAAAAAATCATCATTCTTGGAGCAGGGATAGCGGGTTTAACGGCAGCCTATGAGCTTGGGCTGGCAGGCTATGACTGTACGATTTTGGAAGCGAAGGAATTCGCCGGTGGTCGTAACTGGACAATCCGCAAAGGGACCTCTGTGGCGGAGATTGGTTCAGGTCGCCAGACCTCCCGCTTTGATAACGGACTTTATTTCAATGCAGGCCCGATGCGGATCCCGCAGTTTCATGTCACGCTTGATTATTGCAAGAAGTTTGGTGTTGCCATCGAGCCCTTCAACAATGTGAATGAGAGTGGCTATTACTATAACGAGAATGTTGGCGCGTTATCCGGGCAGCGGGTCCCTAAACGTGCGGCCAAGGCAGATGTTCGCGGTTATGTTGCCGAGATGCTTGCCAAAGCGGTGAATCAAAACGCGCTGGATCTGCCGCTTACGGCGGAAGAGAAGCTGAAGCTCGTAGATTATCTGAAGGCCGAGGGGGACCTGAATCCGGACCTGTTCTATAAGGGATCGGAACGCGGCGGTTACAAGGATGAACCGGGAAGCCGGCTGGATGCGGGGGTTCTCCGGGATCCGTTCGATCTGAAGGCCATCATTCATTCAGGTTTCGGTAAATATTTCAGCAATGAGTACAGTTATGACCAGCAGATGATGATGTTTCATCCGGTCGGCGGCATGGATGCCATCGTGAAGGCATTTGAGAAGCGGCTTGGCAACCGAATCAAGTTCAAGTCAGAGGTGAAGGAGATTCGCCAATCCTCCTCGGGGGTGCGGATCGTGTATAAGGATGGCAATTCCGGCAAAGATCAGGAGCTCCGAGGGGATTACTGTATCTGTACCATACCGCTGACGGTACTAAAGAAGATTCCGGCAGACTTCTCGCCGGAGATGTCCAAGGCCATCAGCAGTGTCGGATACGCCTCCGCGGGTAAAATCGGTCTGCAGTTCAAGCGGCGATTCTGGGAGGAAGACGATGATCTCTACGGCGGCAGCAGCCTCACGAATATGGATATTACGCAAATCTACTATCCTCCGACCGATTATTTCGGGAAAAAGGGAATTCTGCTCGGCTACTATGCATACGGGGGGACTGCCGACAAACTTGGGGGCATGTCGTACGCAGAGCGCGAGAGACTAGCGCTTACGCAAGGGGCCAAAATCCATCCGCAGTATCTGAAGGAGTTCGAGGCTTCCTACTCCATCGACTGGAAGAAGACCAAGTACCAGGAAGGGGGCTGGGTGTCCTATTCCGCCAACGACAGGAAAACCTACTATCCTACCTTGTGCAAGCCGGATAACCGCGTTTATTTGGCAGGGGAGCACATCAGTTATATCACGGCCTGGCAGGCAGGAGCCATCGAATCTGCACGTGAGGTCGTAACCGATATCCATAAGCGTGTCATGAAAGCCTAAATTGAAGGGAGACTATCCAATGAAAAACCAATGGAAGACGTTACTGGCTCTGGCCATGTTGTTCAGTGCCGTAAGCGTCACCGCGTATGCAGACAGTGCCACTGTCCATAAGAAGCCATCCAAGGCAGCGCCCGCTCCTAAATTTTACGGCAGTCCTACTTCTTCTATCTCAAGCGGGGTAATTGTGCCGGAAGGGTCTTCTTACCTCTATACCAGCGGGACGGTGCCCCCTATATTGAACAAGGATGGCAAAACGGTGTACGAACGTTATGGAGACACCAAAACCCAGGGGCTCGGCATCCTGAAGGAGATTGAGAAGCAGCTGAAGGAGCAGGGACTGACAATGAAGGATGTTGTTTATCTGAGGGTGTACCTGACCCCGGATGCAGCCAAGAATGGAAGTTTTGATTATACCGGCTGGTTTGATGCTTACGCCCAATTCTTTAATACGAAGGAGAATCCGGTTAAGCCTGCTCGTTCCACCGTAGGAGTAGCCAGTCTCGTTAATTCCGATTGGTTGATTGAGATTGAGGCGGTAGCCGTGTTTCCGAGTAAGAAGAAATAGGGAGCAGGATAGTTGAAAAAAAAGAAATAACAAATCCAGCGCTTAGGAGTCAAACAGAGACCTATTACTTAATTAGAGGAGTTGAGTCCAAATGTTCCAGAATGTCGGCTTTGTTGGATTAATGATGATCTTGGTTGTCGTCCTCATTCTGTTCGGGCCTTCGAAGCTGCCGGAACTTGGCCGGGCGGTAGGCCGTACATTGTTCGAATTCAAAGCTTCCGCAAGAGAGCTTGTTGGCGATGATAAAGAGGAAGAGAAGGACAAAGAGAGAGATCGGGAGGCATCGGTCATTAAATTGAAAGGGTGATAGGCGGTTGAATCCGGTACCTAAGAAACAATGAGCCTTGAATAGGAAGGTGTAAAAAAAGCTGTCCCGTGGATCTGTCGAGATCCACGGTGGCAGCTTTTCTATATCTTCACAATTGCAGGCCACCGGAGAAAGAAGTAGGAAGAATCTGCGCATGACATCCTTTGCCAGGATTCAGAGAAACTCGTGACGGGTATACACAAGTACAGGCAATTATAGAATTCATCATTCATTACTCTAAGAGGAGCTGATATTTATGGATAGCAACGTATTTAAAGGGAAATGGAAGCAGATGAAGGGCGAAGCGAAGAAGCAATGGGGCAAATTGACCGATGACGACCTCGACGTGATTGCCGGAGAAAAGGACAAGTTGGTAGGGAAGATACAGGAACGCTACGGTCACTCGAAAGATGACGCAGAGCGTGAATATACAGATTGGAGTACCAGGTTCCGTGACTAGTCTATTCAGAGGATAAGGGAGGCGGAATGATCATGCTGGAATCCCGGGTTGTGACCGGCAAATTGATTGATATTCGTGACGGCAAAGCGTTTACCTTACACGGAGACATGGTCAGCACCTATCATTTGGGATACTATGAGATGATGAACGAGGAAGCTCTCCCTGTCAAAGACAGTCAGCAGGCGGCTTCCCCCGCGGGGCTTATGGCGGAGGAAACTGCCGAATCATCCGGCTGGCTCCGCAGGGAATGGAAACCGTTGACCAGTTTCATAACCGCTTGGAAAAAGAGTGCAAATCGTGCCTGATTTGCACTCTTTTTGTGTCTTCTTAAGCCGGGGTATCCAGCCCTTAGGCATGAAGAAAATCATGTGAGTTTTATATTTGAAAAGTCATATTGACTTAGGTGTAATGCGGTGTAGAATGAGGTCAAAAGGAAGTTTGATCAGCCCATTCTAAGACATCGAAGGAGTGCATCATCATCAAGGCTGTCCAGGTTATTCACAAGCCGCGTAAACAGGTTTCATACCAGCGCAGAAATTTGATAGCGGCAACATGGGAAGGGGTCCCGGCGATCATATTGCAGACGCTACTGGGAGGGCCTTTTCTTACAGGGTACTTATTGTTCCTGGGCGCGGAATCCAGCGAGGTTGGATTCGTTCTCGCCGTCACAACGCTGTTCAACGTGCTTCAGATTCTAGTAGCGTACCTGATCCAGCGCCTGCAATACCGCAAGAAGGCCATGATTGTATTCGTCTTTGTGCACCGCATCTTATGGGGGGCCACAGGCGTTATTCCGTTTATTTTCCCGGAACGCTGGTGGATTCCGGTGTTTATGGTTTTGTACATGGCCGCCTTTATAGCCAATACCGTATCCGGCGTACTCTGGACTTCGCTCATTAGTGATATGGTGCCAGCGAAGGTGCGGGGACGTTATTTTGGCATACGCAATACGATTTTGAATGCGCTGGGGGCCTTGACCCTGTTTGTCGGGGGGGTGATCCTGGACCGTTATCCTGGCAGCGAGGGCTTCCTGATTCTGTTTATCATTTCATGGATTGCAATTTCCGCGAACTTGTCCCTATTCTTCTTGTATCCGGACCCTCCATTCGAGCATTCGAGTGAGCGTCAGTTTAAAGCGATGATCCGAAAGCCGCTTGCGGACTCCACCTTCATCAGGTCAACGTTATTTCTGGCAGCCTGGTTGTTTCTGCAGACGCTGATTGTCCCGCTATATTCATACGCCATGCTGGATGTTCTGCATATTTCGTATTCGGTCGTTTCCATTATGACGGTTGCACAAACCATGGTCATGATGATCGGCTTCTATGTGTGGGGGAATTTGAACGCGCGCTTCAGCAACAGAACCTTGCTCTACTGGACGCTGCCGCTTATTGCAGGTTCATGCTTGTCATGGGGACTGCTGTCAGTCCTGCCGGTTATTCCGGTGCTGCTGCTGTCGCATATGCTGCTGGGTGCCGGAGTAGGCGGGTTTAACCAGCTGGCCTTCAACTTTATGATTGGGGATACGCCAAAAAGCGAACGGCCGATGTTTATTGCTGTATACTCGGCGATAACGGGTTTTACTTCTTTCCTGGGCCCTGTGCTGGGAGGTTTTATATTTAAGGGGATCGCAAATGCCCCGGACTGGGTATCTCAATACGGATTTCAAACCGCAGTGGGCGTCTTGATGGTGCTGATCGCATTGACGGTTGGGCGGAGAGTTCTTCGTTCTCCATAGAAGAGTGGCGATTTGCGGATAGATCCTTCACGTAATTTATATTTAATATCATGAACGGAAGGAGGGAGACTCGAGGTGGGAATGATTGCCCTTGTGGTCGGAGCCACGGGACTTGTAGGCCGTTTGGTAACCGACGAGCTGATGCGCCGTGAGGAGCTTGACGAGGTGCGCGTGCTCGTTCGAAGGCTTCCGGATGTTACACATCCCAAGCTGAAGCCCATCCTGGTGGAGTGGGATCGGCTGGATCGATACAGCGATGCTTTTTCCGGCGTCCATAGCGTGTATTGCTGTTTGGGGACAACGATTAAGAAGGCCGGTTCCCAGCAGGAGTTCCGCAAAGTGGATGTGGATTATGTCATCAAAACCGCAGAGCTGGCTAAGCGGCATGGCGTAAGACAGTTTATGGCGGTCAGCTCCGCTGGAGCCAATCCGAAGGTGCGTAATTTCTATCTGCGGACAAAGGGGGAAACGGAACAAAGATTGGGCGAGATCGGTTTTCGAGGACTGCATCTGTTCAGACCGTCATTATTGCTGGGTGACAGGCCCGAGCAGCGGTTTGGGGAGCGAGCCGCTTCGGTTCTCATGACAGCCTTCGATTTTGCGTTCAGAGGTCCGAAACTCGCTCCATACCGCGCCATTCCGGCGGTAAAGGTAGCCAAGTCAATGGTCAACATAGGGCTAACGGATATGAAAGGCCATCATATCTACACCAACGAAGTCATTCATGTACTTGGCGAGGCAGCTGATTAGATTTGCCAGAGTCACCGTGGCAGATTACAATGTACACAGATAGGAATACATAGAGAGGGTGATGAACGATGAGTAAAAATATCATATCGACGAACCAAGCGCCAGGAGCCATCGGGCCTTACAGCCAGGCTGTTGAAATTAACGGATTGGTGTATACATCAGGCCAGCTTGGTCTGAACCCGGAGACAGGTGAATTCGGCGAAGGGGTACAGGAGCAAACCAAGCTGTCCCTTAGCAATGTGAAGGCGATTCTTGAAGCGGCCGGGACAAGCCTGGAACAGGTGGTTAAAACCACTGTGTTCTTGAAGGATATGAATGATTTTGCCGCCGTGAATGAAGTGTACGGCAGTTTCTTCGCAGAGCCGTATCCTGCCCGCAGTGCCGTGGAGGTTGCCCGTCTTCCGAAGGACGGACTGGTTGAAATCGAAGTTATCGCTGTTAAGAAATAAGCAATTCTATGATAGGAGCTCTGCCTACCTTGGCAGAGCTCCTATTTGTTTGGTTTTATGAATTAATTCCCATTAATCTTGATTTTAAGGAACGTATGTTCTATAATGGATTGGAATCTAGTAAGAGGATAGATGGAATGGGGGAATACCATGGGAATGGGGTCTGATATCAACAGGAATATACGTGAATGGATGGAACGATATCAGGTGACAGGATTGAGTATGGCAAGAATTCAGGAGGGTCACATTCGTATGACGGAAGGTTACGGTATTCTGGAAGCGGGAACCGATCGCAGGGTAACTAGCCATTCTATGTTTAACGCTTGCTCCATTAGTAAATTTGTTACATCCATGCTCGTGTTGAAGTTGGCTGATCAAGGAATTGTGGATATAGATGAAGATGTTAATGTTAAACTCTCTTCCTGGAAGGTTCCTGAGAGCGAATGTACGCAACATCATAAAGTGACCCTTCGAACATTACTCAGTCATCAATCAGGGATCTTGGATCCTGAAGATAGTTTTGGCGTGTGGAATTCCGTACAGGGTTCACCTTCAATGGTGGAGCTGTTAGAGGGAAGGTCAGCCTATTGCAGAGAAGCGATTAATGTCACGTATGAGCCTGGTAGTGAATTTGCTTACTCCGATACAGGTTTCTGCATCATCCAACAAGTAATAGAGGACGTATCTGGAAAGCCGTTTCAGGTACTGTTAGATGAACTTATATTTGCTCCGTTACATATCAGAAATAGTAAAATGAATCCGTCTTCCTACAAATCAATGAATGGACAGCTGTCATGCGGTCACCACAAAAACGGGAGATTAGTTGAAGGCAAGTACCCCATGTATCCATACCCAGCAGCTTCAGGGTTTTGGACCACGCCAGCCGATCTGGCCGTTCTGGTGATCGAATTGATGAATTCGTTGAAGAGCAAGAGTATACTAGGGATTTCTAAGGGCAAGGCAAAAGAATGGATTACTCCTCAAGGTGGCAGAGACTGGACAGGGCTTGGAGTTTTTCTGGATGGGAGTGAGCAGGAAGTTGAAATATCGTCACTTGGTTGGGGTGTGGGATTCCAATGCCTGTTGACAGCGAAGCCGTATCAAGGCAAGGGCAGCATCATTATGACAAACATCGATTCCGGTGTTCATCAATCCAAGGGGATTATTGGAGAAATTCTAAGATCGCTTGAATAGGTCTCTCGAATTGGAATCCCCTTGGATTGATCAATTCAACCCAAGTTATGACACTTCCCCTCGATTTATTGGTAGCAAGACGCTTTAACTGCTTAGCGAGGGGGGTTCACTTAATACCGTGACCTTCTCCGGTTTCGTGTAAAGAAGAGCCATACGGCATATACGAACAAGACAACAGAAAGGATAAAGGCTGTCATCAAGATGGCGTCCGTCTCCCGATGCTCGGCAGCGATGGCGATATATGCCCACGTAAAGACCATCGGTACGATACTGTCACGGTAACGGAGGCCGATGAGAATGGCGAGCAGAGCCCCGATACAGAGCAGGACAATCCCCAAGGGGGTCTCATTCAGACCCAGAAAGCTCCAGCCATTCTTCTGAATCACGATTGCAATATTCACGATAAAGGCAGGACACACCCATCCGATATAAAGGCTGAACGGTAATTGGAGAAACAGCTTCTCCCCTGTTGCTGGATAGCTTATGGAGTGCGTGCGGACATAGAGTACCCATAAGGTTAACAGCAGCAATAACATCACAATGACAGACCACTCGATATACAGATAATGCCACAATACCAGCCATGCCATATTGAAGACGCAGCTTAGTATAAACCATGGTCCGATGGATCTGACAGTATCCCGGGTTCCGGTATCACGGCGCAGCTGGTAGATGACAAAAAAGAGCAGCAGCACATAGATGACGGACCATATCGTAAAGGCATAACCCGCGGGAGTGATCGCCGTATAATACATATCCGATATTTCCCCGGTTGTTCTGCCGCCAAGCGGCAGAATTCCCGATAACACATTCACGGTGATAACCCCGGCAAAAAACAGAAGATTCCACCAGCGGTATGGATTGTTGCGGTACATACGATCTCCTCCTGGTATCAGTCTGGAATATATAGAATATACCCAAAAGAATCGATATCGAGCCAGTGCCTCCCGAGAGAGGCAGCAGGCAACTCGTTAATTCATATGCTTCTTACGGTATTCGTTCGGCGTGAAGCCTTCCATTTTTTTAAACACTTTACTGAAATATTTCTCATCCTGATAACCGACCATCTCCGCGATTTGAGCAATCCGGATTTGGGGGTTAAGCAGCAGCGTCTTGGCTTTGTTGATGCGAATCCGACCGAGAAAATCGGATAGCGTTACGCCAAATTCCTGTTTGAATTTGCGCGAAATGTATTCCCTGCTCAGAAAGAATCTCCCCGCGATTTGCTGCAGCGAGATCTCCTCGTGATAGTGATGCTCCAGATAGTGGGCGATGTCATGGATGATATGGTTATCCTTTGAATGGATCTGGGTAAGCACCCTGGATGCCGCATGCAGCCTGCCGCTGATCTGTTCACGCCAGCGATCCCAGCAGATCATTCCTTCCTCGCTAAAGGGCAGAGCGGATGGAAGATCCTGCGAGATTTCAGCGTCTTCGATAGGCTCCTGCGTGCTTTTCACCTCACTCTCTGTCCAGTGATACTGTATCCAGTCCCATTCCGAATTCCACCGGAGCAGATGCTCCGGGGATACAAGATCCCGATCGCGTACATCCTGCAGCCATTCCTCCGTGGCAGCTTCCATGCGTTCCTTGCTTCCGCTAAGAGCGGCCAGCTTGAACTTCTCCTCATAGGAAGAGAGCCGCAGCGTCCGTGAGCCTTCGCTGTCGACGGCGCGTTCACGGTGTATTCGGCATGTTCCCGTCAGCAGATTGCGGCTGAACAAGGCTTGGACGGCATTTTGATAAGCCTTCGGGAGATCATTGGGAAAGGCGCTTGCTTCCGCCGCACCGAAATGGCAGCGCCTGCGAAGGGTAGAGAAAAAGCCGTCATTAATCCTCCCCAGCAGGTCGTTGAAGGGAAGCCTCGGATGCCAGCAGAGCAGGATGATTTCGCCGGGCTTATCGCTGTGTCTGAAGGCAACCCCCTGATCCTTCAGAAGCTCATTGCAGATATTGATAAGCGTGAAAGAGAGCAGGTGCCGCCTGTTGCGAAATTTCGACAGCAAGGCTTCGTCAAATTGAACATCGCTGAGCACCGCTACATTGCATACAGTACCGGCCTCGGGCAGCCTAATCCGGTTCCGTAATTGGGAGACGACGCTTTCCCTGTTCCCGTATCCGCTCACGAGATCCGAAAGCAGGCGGTCCATATAGAACGGGGTCATCTGATTCATTTCAATATTTTGAGTGGTGATGCGCTGCCGTTTCTCTTCCTCTAGCTGCCAGGTATGCACCGCTTTGCTTAACGCCTCGTTCAAGCTGTCCGGCTCCACGGGCTTCAGGATATAGTCAATGCCTCCGGAGCGAATCGTATGTCGTACATATTCAAAATCGTCATAACCGCTAATGACAAGCACCTTGATGTCCGGTTTGGTGCTATGCAGCCAGGTCAGAAGTTCCAGTCCGTTTTTACGGGGCATTCGCATGTCGGTCATAACAATTTGCGGGCTGGTCTCCTCAATTAATCTCACGGCTTCCTCGCCGTCAGCGGCCTGATCGATTTCGGTTATACCATGCCGCTCCCAGTCAGCCAGAAGCCCGATCGCTTCCCGTACATGCTGCTCGTCATCTACAATCAATACTCTCATTCTACTGTTCACTCTCCCATGCGTTGATATTGAGCGTAACAATGACGCCGTGTGGCAACGCGTTCTCTATTATTAATTCAGCATTGTTGTTGGTGTAGAGATTCAATCGCATCAACACATTCAACAGCCCGATAGAATCGTTCCCGTTGTCGTTACGATCATAGTGATCGTAAGCGGCGGCGAGTTTGCTCCGAATCAAGGCAAGCTCTTCCTCATCGATCGAGGAACCGTTATTTTCGATCACAACGATTAAGCGGCTATCCTCGGATATACGGGAAGAAATCGATACGAGGCCGACCCCGGCATGGGTATTCATGCCGTGTTTGAAATAATTCTCCACAATCGGCTGCAGGATCATTTTCGGAACCGGAGCTGTAAGGCTCTCCGGATCAAGCTCCCATATGACTTCCAGTTGATCCCGGAACCGCTGCTTCTGCAGCTCGAGATAGAGCCGTACATGATTGATTTCATCCTGCAATGTTACTTTGGCTTCGCTGTTGCGCATGTTATAACGCATGATGTTCGCCAGCGAAGAGAGCAGGGAATAAATTCGCGGTACATTATGCTGCAGTGCCAAGGTGCCGATGGATTGAAGCGAATTATAGAGAAAATGCGGATCAATCTGGGCCTGCAGTGCTTTCAGCTGATTGGTTTTATTGGCGATCTCCAGTCTGTATTCACGAAGGATCAGGTTGTTGATAGTATCCATCATGTTCCGGAAGCGGCGGGAGAGAACACCGATCTCATCCGGGCTTGTCACATCGATATTCACGTCAAGCCGCCCTGTTTTTACTTGATTCATATAACTTGTGAGCTGCTTGATGGGCTTGGTAATTCGAATAGAAATCCATAACGTACCGAATATGACAATCAATAGCGCGAATATTGCAATAATCGCGTTGATGCTTGTTAATTCCGTTGAGTTCTTATACAGGGTCTGGTGTGGAATCTGCTTCACCAGTGTCCAGGGAGCATAAGGCAGATCAAGCTTTTCATAAATGATCATCGCATCGTTGCCGTCATAATATCCCTTGTCCGCTTGAGCGATTACATTCATCAGCTCCGGATCGTTCAAATATTGGCCTCTTTGTGCCGGATCCGGACTATATATGATGCTGCCATTGTCATCAATCAAGTATAACTGTTCTTCTTCTTTAGCATACAGTTGATCGCAAATGGCCAAAATACTGTCAAGTTTCACATCAATGGCCATGAGGGCATATTGGTCGGGTGACGGCACGTTGGTTATGGATCGATAGAAGGTGATGACCTCAAAATCCAGGATATCCGCGGGCCGCGGCGGAAACCCGTAACTGTGCACCTGATGTACAGGCTCGATGGCGGTATTGCCCTGACCAAATTGCTCTATGGTGCGGTAAGGAGCCTGCCGAAATTCCCTGCGAGGCAGGTTGCTTGATATTTGGGTGGACTGTCCCGTCAAATCGTTATGAAGGTAAATCTGATGGACGTCCTGTGTGCCGGTTTGGATAGCCTGCAAGGTTGCGTACAGCTCGGCAATTACCCGGTAATTATCGGGGTCTAGGGCAAGGTTGCGCAGAAAATGGGGATCGGAATATACAGAGAGCGATGCCCGGTCAATGCCGCGTAAATAGTTCATCAGGTTGGTAGCTCCTTGATAAATCAGCCGAACATTTTCATTCACAGTCTGTTCCTTCACTGATTCACGTGTATGCGTAAACGTGATGAAGAGCGACAGCAGGAGGGGAATGGTTGTGACTGCAAGCATGAACTGGATAAGACGGGTCTGGATGCTGCGATATTTCATGATGGATCACCTCTGGATTATCGAATATGATCGAATGGGCATAAGCGCGTATGGTCAATATTTTACACCTAACGGTTCATGATTCTCCGTGTTTATTGTTAACAGGTTACCGCATAATGGCTATACATCATACAACAAACTTAACGAAAAGGGGAGATCAAGGGATGAATCGAAAAAAATCTTCGGCGCTGCTTCAGCAGTTTCTTTTCGTGGGACCCTCCACTATTTTTTTCATCCTGATCATGATCATTCCATTCCTGCTGGGGCTTTATTATTCCTTCACGAACTGGAATGGCGTGTCAAGCAAAATCGACTGGGTCGGCTTTGATAACTTTGTTACCATTTTTACCAATGATGATAAATTCCGTGATGCCTTCTGGTTCACTACCCGATTTACGGTGCTGGGTGTCATCCTTACGAATCTGCTCGGATTTTTACTTGCGTATTTCCTGACCAAACCGCTAAAGACACGGAATGTGCTGCGGACGATTTTCTTTATGCCTAACGTAATCGGCGGCTTGCTGCTTGGTTTCATCTGGCAGTTTATTTTTGTAAAAGGGTTTGCCGCTATCGGTAATGCCACGAATCTTGGATTCTTCAACCTGCCATGGCTCGGAACAAAAGGAACTGCGTTCTGGGCAATTGTAATCGTTTTCGTATGGCAGACGGCGGGCTATCTGATGGTTATCTACATTTCCTCGCTCAACAACGTGCCCAAGGATATTCTGGAGGCTGCCGAGATTGATGGCGCAAGCAGAGGACAAGTGCTGCGATCGATCATTATACCACTGGTGATGCCAGCTGTTACCGTATGTTTGTTCCTGGCGATTTCCTGGTCATTCAAGATGTTTGACCTGAACCTTTCCCTAACGAAGGGCGGACCGTTTGGCTCTACGGAGTCGGTGGCCATGAATATTTACAACGAGGCATACACGAATAACCGTCTCGGACTCGGAACGGCGAAGGCGGTCATCTTCTTCATCGTGGTTGCCATCATCACGAGTCTGCAGGTTCGATTCACCAAGAGCAAGGAGGTTGAGGCTTAATGGAGACTATGAAAAAATACCGGCTGAACACCTTGGCCACCGAGATCATTATGATCATCGTGGCACTGCTCTTCCTGGTCCCGTTCTACTTCCTGTTTGTGAACTCCGTCAAAACCTTTGGCGAGTTGTTGACGGATTCCGCGGGTCTTCCGACCGCGTTTGAATGGAGTAACTATTCACGGGCATGGAACATTACTAACTTTCCGCTGGCCTTCTGGAACTCGCTGGTCGTTACGGTTGTAAGCAACCTGCTGCTGGCGATGTTAAGCGCGATGACTGCGTATCAAATGGTGCGCCGCAACACGCGTTTTAATCAGCTCATGTTTGCCTTGTTTGTTGCAGCCATGGTTATTCCATTCCAGTCGATCATGATCCCGCTCGTGAAAGTGACGGCTACGCTCGGCATTAATAACAGCTTGTACGGCTTGATTATCTGTTACCTTGGATTCGGGGTCCCGCTGAGTGTCTTCCTGTTCCATGGATTTGTGAAGTCGATCCCCGTAGAGATTGAAGAAGCCGCAACGGTGGATGGAGCGAGCGGCTATGGGGTATTCTTCCGGGTTGTGTTTCCGTTGATGAAACCGATGTTTGTTACAGTCATCATTCTGAATACCTTGTGGATTTGGAATGACTACCTGCTTCCATCCCTGATTCTGCAGTCCGCGGAGCTCCGGACCATTCCGATTGCTACTTTCGCATTTTTTGGGCAATATACAAAGCAGTGGGATTTGGCGCTTCCGGCGCTTGTGCTGGGGATCATGCCGGTCATTATCTTCTTCCTGGCTATGCAGAAATACATCATTGAGGGAATCACGCAGGGAGCGGTGAAGGGATAAGCGGGAGTCAATCGGTCAATTCCTTCCCCCTGATAGATCAATATAATACCTGATCTTACGAAAAAAGGTTGATTATACTGAAAAAGTAAACGCTATCATCAAGCGATGTAAACCAATTGATTAGAGAAGACAAAAGGGAGGATTCACCAATGAAGAAATACAGTAAGCTGCTCCTGGTCATGGTTCTGGCTTTCTCCACGCTTCTTGCAGCGTGCGGAGGCAACAAAGAGGAGAATCAAGGCGCTGAAGGCGGAACTGAGGGTGGAACAAAAACGATTAAGATCTTCCAATTCAAAGTAGAAATAGCCGAGGCTCTGAACAAGCTGAAGGCCGAGTATGAGAAAGAGCATCCCGGCATCAAGCTGGACATTCAAACGGTTGGCGGCGGCTCCGACTATGGTGCAGCACTGAAGGCCAAATTCGCTTCTGGCGATGAGCCGGACATTTTCAACGTAGGCGGATATCGCGATCTTGAGACTTGGTTCGAGAACGTGGAAGACTTGTCGGATCAACCGTGGGTGAAAGACGTTGTTGACGTGGCTAAAGAGCCGATGACCAAAGACGGCAAATTGTACGGTCAACCCATGACCATCGAGGGTTACGGGTTCATCTACAACAAAGATCTGTTTGAAAAAGCAGGAATCACCGAGCTTCCTAAGACCATTACCGAGCTTGAGGAAGCGGCTAAAAAACTGCAAGCGGCTGGCATTACTCCATTCGCCAATGGTTACCAGGAAACATGGATCTTGGCAAACCACTTGCTGAACATTCCGTTTGCGCATCAGCCAGATCCTAATGCTTTTGTTAAAGGATTGAATGAAGGTACGGAGAAGCTGGTAGGCAACGCGAAATTTGACGAATGGATGCGTCTGTTCGACCTGACGATTCAATATGGGCAGAAGAACCCGTTGACAACGGACTACAATACAGAGATCACAACCTTTGCCAGTGGCGAAGCAGCGATGACGCAGAACGGGAACTGGACGCAAGTGCAAATCGACGGAATCAACCCGGATCTGAACATTGGCCTTCTGCCAATGCCAATCAACGATAATGCGGAAGAGAACGATAAACTCCCAATCGGCGTGCCGAACAACTGGGTAGTGAACAATAAGTCCAAAGTGAAGGATGAAGCCAAAGAATTCTTGAACTGGCTCGTGACTTCCGAGACAGGTAAACGTTACATTACGGAAGAATTTAAATTCATTCCGGCACTGACAAGCATTGAAGCGAACAGCGAGACGCTTGGCGACCTGGGTAACGATGTGATGAAATACAGCCAAGAGAACAAAGCACTCAGCTGGGAGTTCAATAAATTCCCGGATGGCGGCATGAATGAGTTCGGAAGCCAGATGCAAGGATACGTAGCCGGCAATGTGGACAAGAATCAATTGTTTGAAGGCATTCAGAAATCGTGGGAAAGCCTGAAAGCGAAGTAATAATGACGATGACCTTGGTCATTGAGGGTTAAATCCATTGAAAAGGCGTTGCAGGGCTCAGCCCTGCAACGCTTTTTTGGTTTTTGGATGCGAAGAAAACTAAAATAAACGAGTCAAGGACAAGATTGCACCAATAGCGGCATATGAGGGAATGAAAATTAGAGTAACAATGGGGCTATTCCTGAGCCCGGGGCTCGGTTATTGAGCACAATGGCATGTGTAATCAAGTTTCATTCGAGCGAGCAGCATCTGATTAAGAATGAAGACTCTCGCATTGACTGACTGGCAGAGGATCATGCGTGCGCAGTAGTGGAAGTTAAAAAGCAGTCTACACTAACGGACTATCTGGTGGGTTAATCCATCGCTTTGCTTGTTTCCACTTTTAGGGGCGATCAAGCTAAGAATATTCCATCACCATGGTGTGCTTCCACGCTACGGTGCTATCTAGCAGGGCATATTCCATCACCTTGGTTTGCTTCCACGCTACGGTGCTATCTAGCCGGGCTTATTCCATCCCTTTGGTTTGTTTCCACGCTACGGTGCTATCTAGCAGGGCATATTCCATCACCTTGGTGTGCTTCCACACTACGGTGATATCTAGCAGGGCTTATTCCATCCCTTTGGTTTGTTTCCACGCTAACGGACCACCTAGCCGTTATTTCACCCTTTTGGGCTTTTTTTCAGTTCTAACGGACTCAGTAGCTGTTAATGTGTTGTTTTCCTCTTCAAACGCCGCTTTTTACCCGGAATAACGTCGCTTAGGTCCGCTAGAATTTCACGAGAGCCATTATTCACGAATTAACGTCTTCTTGGTCCGTTGCAGCTTACGTCTATCTGAGAGCTTAACAGCCAATGAGCAGGGCCAGATCAGGTAGGGTGGAAGCGCGGGGAGCTATCACCAACCAAGTCATCAAGTGGCATTGTTAATAATGATTTCGAATCAGTAAATAAATAATTAAACCAACAACGGGGAAGAACAGTAATCCGAGCACAACCAGGAGCACAAACTCCGGGCTGCGGCCTTTCCGCCGGGCATCGTTGTAACCCCATACGCAGATGACAATGTGAAGAACGAAGAATAATAACATTACCAGCATAGCTCCGATACCGAATATGCCGACACCAGCAACACTGCTCATATGAATAACCTCCCAAAATTGAAAAAGTATGATCTACATACGAGTGTCAGGCAAAAGGGGTCGCATAAAATTACCCGCGATTCGAAATTCTGCCTTTTGATGATGAGGGTATCTGTATTGTATAAGAAGGCGGATTTTTCACAAACTTATATAATTAGGATATTTCCTGAACCTATATAATAGAAGAATTCTGCAATACATAGATCACAACGCAATAGCCAATACATGGTATGATAAAGGATGATGTTATTTTAGAGTAAGTAAAATTCCTGATCGTTTTGAAATTATGCAGCTATCGTATAAGATAGTAATAATATCTATAAAGCAGGAAAAGACGGGAGACAACGATGAATCAACCGCTCTATGGCGTATGGTTAGGTGACGTATTCTTTTGTTTTTCCGGTGAGACTTCGGAGCCCAGAGTGGATGCATGGAGCCGCGTGGTCCGTACCTTTCACAGACCGGATGGAACCCGTCCCTTTGCTAACGCTTCCCTCCGGCTTGCCGAGCTCAGATATCCGTCCAAAGTCCTCGGATCGAAAAGCACGCGGCGTCCGGAACGGAAGACGCTTGGCGGACGGACAATGGAAGGGCTCGCACTCACACCGGGAGACGCATTTCAGATGCTTCTCTCACTGGACACCGAGTACTATCAGGCTCAGGGCCTGACTATCGGTGAAGAGATGGAGTATTGGGTACAAGCCAGCAGGTTTGCATTGGAGCTGCTCCTGCAAGGGAAGTTTGCACCGGGTACAGCGGAGGTGCCTTCAGCAGGAAGGCGCCGGACAACGATGCAGAATATAAAAGCGGTATGGAAGCCGCAGCTGTCTGCGGAGGATACTTCGCGCTTTTTGTTGCTTGCGGCGAATATTCCGCCCATCGGGATTGGGACGCCAGCTGCTCTTGCCGGGAGCGATCCATCTACCCGGGAGGAAGCAGGGGCCATTGTGCTGTATTCCTTCCTGTGCGGAATCATCGACAGCCAGGCCAGAGTCGCTGTCCAGGATTCGGAGGATAAGCTGCGGACCTATCTGGCGAACTACCGGCGGGGACAATCTCCACTGGCTGAGCTGTGGTGGAACGGTCTGCTGACGGTCAGCCGGGATATTCCCATTCAAGGCACGGCGGAGGAAGTCAGTGAACTGGAGGAAGCAGTGGAACGTGTTGGGGGAACGGTGTTCCCTTACCCTACAGGGGAGGATCAGCCTCCCGAGAACGGAACGTTCGCGCTTGGACTCCGGCTCGAGCCGCCGCTCGAAGACAGCCGGAAGGACTGGAAGGTTTCCTTCTGGGTACGCAGCCAGGAGGATGAAGGTTTATTAATGCCTGTTCGCAGCATCTGGGGGAACCCGGAGCCGGATCAAGTGATCCGCGGCCGTATGTATACTTCGATTCAGCTCCAGCTGTTAATGAAGCTGGGAGAAGCCGCAGAGCTGGCGCCTGAGCTGGCCGAAGGCTTGTATGGACGCGCTCCGGATAGCGTAACACTAACGCTCGAGCGCTTGTCCACGTTTATGAAGGAGTCGGTTCCCAAGCTAACGGCAAGCGGTATCACGGTTCAAATGCCATCTCGCTGGAGCCGGGAAGGCCGGCGCCGCGTCGGCTTATCTCTCAAAATGATGCCCGAGGCCAGGCTGCCTGGTGAAGCGCATCCCCTGCCTGTGCTGGGCATGGAACATCTGGTCAGCTTTCAGATATCGGCGGCGATGGGAGGTCAATCCCTCACACGGGAAGAATTGAAGTCTCTTGCCGAACAGAATCTGCCTTATGTGGAGTTTCGCGGTGAATGGGTCGAGGTCGATCTGAAGGAAATCCATCAGGTGTTACGCTTCATGAAACGCCATGAGAAGAGCGAGATGGAGCTTGCAGAATGGATGCATCTTAGCGCAGATATGGATGGGGAACGCCTGTGGAAGGGCTTGTTCATCGAGGAAGTGGAGACGACAGGACTGCTCTCATCCTTGTTGGATGGAGATACGGTTCGCAAGCTGCCTTCCCGGCCGATTCCTTCCTCGCTGCACGGGGAATTAAGACCGTATCAGGAGCGGGGGTATCAGTGGCTTAGCGTGATGCGCGATTTGGGATTCGGGGTTTGCCTCGCGGATGATATGGGACTTGGAAAAACGGTTCAGGTCATTACCTGCCTGCTCGAGCGTCTTCAAACCGAATCCGCAGGCGGTCCGGTGCTGATCATATGTCCGACTTCGCTCTTGGGCAATTGGCAGCGGGAAATTCAGCGGTTCGCCCCCGGTCTCACCTTGCATGTGCACCATGGCGTCCGCCGTCTGCGCGGGGAAGACTTCCTGAAGGAGGCAACTGATCATGATGTCGTGCTGACCACGTATCATTTGGCGGGCCGGGACGGCAGTGATTTATCCGCAATCCAGTGGTCGAGTGTGGTGCTTGATGAAGCTCAATATATTAAGAATTATCGTACGAAGCAGGCACAGAGTGTCATGAAATTGTCTGCACCTCATCGCATAGCGATGACGGGAACGCCGGTGGAAAATCGGTTGGCCGAACTGTGGTCCATATTCCATTTTCTCAATCCGGGGTATTTGGGATCGTTTAACAACTTTCGTCAGCGCTATGCGCCGGGCGAGGGACAGCAGGAGAAATTCCGTGAACTTCACAAACTCGTTTCTCCATTTATGCTGCGCAGACTGAAAAGTGATCCGGATATTCGCAAGGATCTGCCGGAGAAGCTCGAATTGAAATCATATTGTCCGCTGACCGAGGTTCAGGGTGCGATGTATCAAGCGGTCGTCGATGACATGATGGGGCAGATCGAGAGCCGGACGGGCATGGCCCGCAAGGGGCTTGTGCTCTCATCCCTTACCAAGCTGAAGCAGATATGTGATCATCCGCAGCTGCTTCGACGGGATGAAGGCCGCGCGGTACGCGCAGAGTCCTCCGGCAAGATGGAACGCATGCTCGAGATTCTCGACAGCATATCAGATGTCGGCGAATCGGCGCTGATTTTTACCCAGTATGTTGGTATGGGGGAGCTGCTGGTCAGCATGCTTGGTCGCAAATACGGGAAACGACCGTATTTTCTTCATGGAGGGGTACCCAAACGCGAACGGGATGAGATGGTCCGGGCATTTCAGGCAGGCGAAGGGCCGGAGTTTTTTGTTCTGTCGCTGAAGGCCGGCGGTGTCGGTTTGAATTTGACCCGTGCGAATCATGTGCTCCACTATGATCGATGGTGGAACCCGGCGGTCGAGAATCAGGCAACGGACCGTGTATTCCGGATCGGTCAGCATCGCAATGTGCAGGTGCATAAGCTGATTTCTCAAGGAACGCTGGAGGAACGCATCGATGAACTGATTGAACAGAAGAAGGCATTGTCCGAACAGGTTGTCGGATCAGGAGAAACGTGGCTGACGGAAATGTCAGACGGCGAGCTCCGCCAGCTTATTGAGCTGCAGGAGCAGGATTGGATGTAACCTGGATTAAATAGAGCGTAATAATCAGCCTGTTGAAGTATAAGGATGGGCTGCAGGAGGTGTGGGCTATGGAACCGATAGGAGCATCCGAACCGATGGAGCTGGTGTTCGAACCGGGGCTGCTCAAGGGTAAGGTGAAGCGAGCCGAAGAATCACCAGATGACTGCGAAGTCAGCGTTCATGTAAAAATGCTGGACGCTGCTGCCCGTGAGGCGGTACTGGCCTATCTTCAGGAAGACCCGCAGGCACTGTACCGCCTGCTCGCAGGCAAAGGTGCCCCTTGGCTCGATGAGCTGGCACCTTCGCCATTGCCGGGCGCCGCGCTCGCCGCTGCTGCCGACTGCACCTGCGGCCAGTCGGCATGCGGGCACGCTGCGGCCTTGCTGGCTGCCGCAGCGTCGCACATCGCGGCAGAGCCGCTCCAGCAGCTGACGCTGCTGGGGCTGCCGCGGGAAGCGCTGCTGGCCGGCGTCTTCGCTGCCTGGGCCAAAGCAGCCCCGCCGGCAGGCGGCTCTGCCGCAGACACGGCCACGCGCGCGAAGGAGAAGGGGCCGTCTGGCCCTTCTCCCGGCGAATGGGTGGCCGAAGCCGCGGCCGAGGGCCGGCTGCACCGGCCCGGCCCTCAGCTTGGCGAGCTGGCGGTACAGCTGTCACCGCCGCCTCCGGCAGATCAGCTTGGCCCAGTCGGGGACTGGACAAGCTTGCTGCCCGGCGTCCGCGGCGCTTCCAAGGCGCTCGGCCTGATCGCCCGCGGGGCGGCCAAGCAAGCCGAGCAGAAGCGCCGCAGTTTGAGGTTGCCTTAGCTGGGGAATCCATCATAAATTTGGATGGGATTAGCTAAGGATGGCGCCGAAAAACGCGATAAGCTGCTGTATAACTGACATAATCGGAGTATATCCGCCATGATTCGCCAGCCGCTCGTTTGTCCCGCTGATTCCCGATAAGGTACAATGAGGTCAGGACAAACTGTGGGAAAGGAAGAAGCAGAGATGAATGCATTTTCGGGAAGAGGAATACGATTTACAAGCGTGATGCTGTCATCGATGCTGTTGACAGGGGCCATTCTGGCGGGGTGTCAATCGGATGATGCGGGTTCCGGCAAGGAGCAGGGGCAGGAGCTGCAATCGCCTGCGGAAGGTCAGGAAGGAAATACGCTTCCTGAAGGCGGCTCGGGTGACGGAGAGACATCGCCTGAGAATCAGCCAGCAGATCCGGTGATGGCGAAGCGCAGCGAGAATGCACTTCAGGCCACCATTCAGGAGAGCAATGGCAAGCAAGTCGTAACGAATGCGGAGGCCGTGACGGTGGTTGTGAATAAACAGCGCAGCCTGCCGGATGGTTATGAACCCAGTGATCTCGTGGAGCCGAATGTTCCATTTTCTTTTGATGAGCCGCATGAGAAGCGGAACCTGAGAAAAGAAGCGGCGGATGCACTCGAAGAATTGTTCGATGCAGCCAAAGCGGACGGTATTGAGCTTCGCGCCGTATCAGGATACCGTTCTTATGACCGTCAGAAAACAATATATGAGAATAACGTTCGTACCAAAGGGGAGGCAGAGGCTAACCGTGTTAGCGCAGTGCCAGGTACGAGCGAGCATCAAACGGGTCTAACCATTGATGTGTCCAGTCCAAGCGCAGGCAATGCGCTGGAGGAAGCATTCGGACATACGGAGGAAGGCCAATGGCTGGCACGCCGCGCGCCTGAATTCGGATATATCATCCGATATCCGGACGGGGCCGAGGACATTACGGGCTATGTGTACGAGCCGTGGCATATTCGTTATGTTGGCAAGGACTTGGCGCCTGACATCGCCGATAGCGGCTTGACGCTGGAGGAATACTTCGATGAGGCGAACATTAAACTGTAAGCTGTGCTAATAGTCGTAGGATAAACGGGACTTTTTATCTTTGTCCCCCGCCCTGCAAATCTATAAAGTAGAACAGGACCTGAGGAAGGCCGGGCAATGTTCTTGTTACGTGAATGAATCCCGGAGCGGCTGCTCCGGGATTCATTCGTGTTGAGTGGATTTTAACGGCTATTTATTCAGTGGCGAGTCTTCGTAACCAGGATCATCGTAACCGGTATCCTTCAGCTTGCCTATGATGTTCATATCCTCGATGGTTTTGCGAGTGGTTTCATCCCCATGTTCATGGAGAAAGATATAGAGGTTTATCGTTCGTTCATCGTATTCCTCCGCGGCGTCATCATGATCTGCTGATTTATAAGGGACAAAGGTGCGTTTAAAAGCGTACCGGTCACTGCTGCTGACCTCATGGAGCAGCCCCCGCAGCTTCGAAACCTCTTCATCATCCATATATACAACATATTCATTCGAATCGTTCGGCACATCCTGGATCAGGTTGTGATTGACTGAAACATAATAGGTCTTCTTATCGTTTGTCATAATAATATCCCTCCAGACTTCGGCAGCATGCGCTGCACGGAAATAGGGTGTGGCTAAGAGGCAAGTTGTATCCTTTAGGGTGCGGTGCATTTTTCTAATCATATACACGTTCAGGACGTGGATGAATCAAGAGAGAGGATTGGAAGGCCCTTCCTTTTTCACATGAGGCATGGAATTTGGTATGATAGTATAACCATGACGGCAGTATACTGGACGATAAGAGATCATATGATGGCTTGAGGTTCAGTCTGTGAACTGCAAAGAAACATGGGATAGCCCGGTTTATGGCTAACTACAAATCGTTTATAACCATAATGAAGAGATATGGCAATGAGCCGACGATTGTCGAAAGACTCGGGATATGCGAAAGAGGAGGATTCATGAATGAATATTTTGCAAAAGCTAAAAGATGGTGCCAATCGTGCAACTGAAAAAGCCCAGCACGTGGTGGAAGTGAATAAACTGAACAGCCAAATTGCGGAAATTGAACAACAGCGGAGTTCCTATTACTTGCAGATGGGTAAAGTTTTCTATGAAGGCTACCGCTTGCAGGATATGACCATCGCGGAAAAGGAAATGGTGGAGCTCGCCCAGACCTGCGATGGTTTGCAGGAACAAATCGAAGCGATCCGGAACCGGATTGCGGTGCTCAAGAATGAGCGTGTCTGCGAATGCGGCCGGGTCGTTGCGCTGGATGCCAATTTCTGTCCTTATTGCGGGAACAAGCTTGCTAATCTGATGAATCCGGAAGAATCGGCTCCGGAAGAACCTAAAGAGCAGCAGGAGCGCAAGAGCATGTTGTTTGATGATCATGAATATGCAGCTGCCGAAGAACAACAGGAACGGGAAGAGCTTCATTCCTATGAATACCGTCAGAATCCGGATCCATACGAGGTCGATTCGTATGAGTCGGAGCCAGAGCCGGAACATGATCGCGATCGTGGACGTGAGCTTGAGGATATCGAGTTGTCTGAACCGGAGGTAGATGGAGATCAGCTGCGCTTGGAGCAGGAAGAGCAGGAGAAGGAGCGCCGTCACTGGGAGGAGCTTGAGCGTGAGCGGGAGAGACAGCTGGAGCTTGATCGCAGGATACGCTTCTGGCAGGAGAATAACCAAAGTCAGGACTATGTAGGCGACGATGAGGAAACCCGCGATATGGTGAAATGTCAAATCTGCAGTGTCGACCTGCCAAAGGGTTCCAAATGGTGCCCGCGCTGCGGCGCTGAACAGATTTAAGATGTAGGGATCGGACAATCATGCCCTTGCGCGCGAGAGAAGACTTTTATATATGAATGAGCAAGCGTTCGAGCATCTATGGGAGGACTAATATTATGGAACAATTGCTGCATCATCTGCGCAATTTGGGATTTACGGAGATTGAATCGAAGATTATGGTGGACCTGGCCGAGTATGGGCCTGCGGGTGGTTATGAGGTCGCTAAACGCCTGGGAGCCTCGCGCTCTAACGTATATGCAGCCATGCAGCGCCTGGAGCGGCAGGGGGCACTGGAGCGTATGAGCGGAGAACCTGTTCGTTACCGTTCGCTGAAGCCGGAGGAATTGACGCGGATGATATCCGGGCGCGTGGAAGCATCACTGGCTTTTGTGGAGAAGAGCCTGCCGCGGGGCAGCGGAACGGCAGCTCCCTTCCTTAGCATGGAAGGCGACCAAGCCGTGCTGGATGTTCTAGCCCGGGAATTAAAGCGGGCCCAGCGAGAGATTGTAGTTGACGTATGGCGTGAGGAAGCCGCACTTCTGCGCGAACCGCTAGCTGAGGCCGAAGCGCGCGGAGTCAAGGTTCTGTGGGCCTGTGACGGACCTGACCAGGGGCTCTCCAGAACGCTGGCATGGTCAGGATGGAACGGCCTTGCGGAGCGCCGAGGGGGCGGCCGGAAATTTTCGTTTGTGGTAGACCGGCAATGGTGCATACTCGGCATGCGCGGAGGAGATTATGATACAGGGGCCGTGATCACGGAGCATCCGGTAATGGCAGAGCTGCTGCTGCATCATTTTACCCAGGAGATGGTCTTGTTCCAGCTTGAACAGGATATGGGCGAACAGCTGGAAGAGCGCTATGGAGATCATTTTGGCCTCATTCAAAGCCAGTATCTGAATGCAGAAGCAGACCTTGAATCCACGGAGGAGAGCATCACTTCGACACATTCGGATGTGTTGGAGGAACTGGAAGCGGACGCCACAGAAATCGTAGACGAAGCTAGCCGCAACACGGCCTGAGCATTGGGCTGCGATATCCTGTTGACCAGAAGTGACTTTTCTCACAGATGGCTATCATTTTTTATCATACAATGAAGTAGACATATTAGGATATGAACGCCGGGAAGGTTCTTGGCGTTTATTTGCTTAAGATTCGGTATGGGTTTTAGAATGAAGGTTGAGATGACAGGAGATCATGAGAGAGACAGATTTATTCGACAACCACGACAACCAAGAGAAGGGGGATGAATGAGCATGGAATGCATCGTTCATTTTACAGTCGGACACAAGGAAGGGCCTAAGAAGCTGCGGGGATTGATTTTTGTTGATAAAGGCAAGAGTCCTACAGGCCAGCAGCTGCTCGACATGTTTCATGAAATGGAATACCAGGTGGTGCCTGATCCCCATGACGAGCTGCTGTTTAGACCGGAGAATAGTGCCGAAACCTATACGTATATCCGGGTGAACGAGCTGGATCTGGGTCAAGAGCGGTATACGGAAGATCGCAATCTTAAGTCGCTTCTGAATGAGCTGCTCCCTAAACAAAGAACAGGTCTATAACTGCAAAATACGGGTCATTCATCATCAGTACCCCAACTAAATAGATCGGAAATTCCCCCTTCCACGGCGTCCGCTGGGATTTATAAAATCCACTTGTTATAATGGATGTTACGGAAGGGGATGACGATGTTTATTTTTGTAGGAATTGTAGCGATTATAATTTATGGCTTATTAGTTTATTATATCGGGCGAAGCGTATGGAGCTGGATGAAACCCGGCCCCTCCCTTGCGCTCAAAATGATGTATATTGCCGTGCTGACCGTGGTATCGACATCGTTTATATCCGGACGGTTTCTCGGTAACCTTACGGTGCTGAATATTATCGGCTCCTACTGGATGGCTATATTCTATGTGTTGATCGTTCTGCTACCGTTAATGCATATCACGTTATGGCTGCTGAGAATGACGGCCTTGCGGAGAGACGGCATGGAGAAGGTTGCTGGTTCCATCGTGCTTTTGTTGATGGTCATTCTGATTGGCTTTGGCTCCTTTAATGCATATAGTCCAGTGGTGCGGGCTTACAACATTCACGTAGCCAAGGACGCCGGCGCACTTCAGCAGCTGAATATCGTCATGGCATCCGACATGCACTTCGGCGTACTGTCAGGCAAGGCCCATGCCGAGCGAATGGTGAAGGAAATCAATGACCTGAAGCCGGATATGGTGTTATTCCCGGGCGATATTATTGATGACGATCTGGATGCGTACTTGCACCAAGGCATTGATCAGATTCTGACTGGCATCCAGGCACCTTACGGTGTGTATGCATCACTAGGGAACCATGATCGCTTCGAAGGGGAAATTCCGGAGTTGATCGAGGCGCTTGAACAGAGTGGCATGACCGTATTGTATGATGAGAAGCAGACGGTGGAGGGCATAACGCTTGTAGGCAGGCGTGACAAACAGGATCAGGACCGAGCTGCGTTATCCTCGATCATGGAGGGTGCGGACTTGTCCAAGCCTGTCTTTCTGCTGGATCATCAGCCCAATGCGCTGGGCGAGGCTCAGGAGCAGGGCGTTGATCTGACCGTTTCCGGCCACACGCATCGCGGGCAAGTCTTCCCGGCACATTTGATTACCCAGGCCTTGTTCGAGAATGATTGGGGGTACCTGCAAAAAGGGCAGATGCATTCCATCGTTTCTTCAGGCTATGGATTCTGGGGACCGCCGATTCGGCTGGGCTCTCGTTCCGAGATCGTACAGATCCATGTTACCTTTGAATAAATGACCGCAGCAGAAAAGCTGTTGAGGAAGCCACCCGGGGGTGGCTTTTTCATTTGCAGGTTTCAGTTCAGGAAGCGTACGTTTTTAATTTCCGTAAATTTTCACTTTATTTTTTCATACGGAATGCGTTATACTTCATTCATTCGGAAATTCAACCATTCGGAAATTCAACATTTATACGTAAGCATTCTAAGATATTTGGATATCATACTTTTCTCGTATAGGTGCAGGAATAGGCCTGCATGTTTCTACCCGATCACCGGAAATGATTGGACTACGGGTTATGGCAGCAGCAGCGGACAAGCCAGGTCAATGGACCGGTTGGTTAACGGTGCGTTTTTGTTGCTTATGCCCACTTGTTTCTTTCCCGGCGTTTCGGTGAGAGGAGGAAGTGGGCTTTTCTTGCTTGGAATGTGAACAAAATTTAAGGGGGAGCATCATGCAATTACTGCAGAACAAAGTGAAAGAGGAAGGCATTGTATTAAGCGGACAGGTACTGAAGGTGGATTCGTTCCTGAATCACCAGATGGATCCGGTATTGATGAAAGAGGTTGGAAAGGAATTTACACGGTTGTTCAAGGAAGCGAATGTGACGCGTGTATTGACCATCGAATCCTCCGGCATCGCACCCGGCATTATGACCGCGCTTGAGATGGAAGTGCCTCTCATCTTTGCACGGAAGCAGAAGTCGCTGACGCTCCGTGAGGATATATTCGTGGAGAAAGTGTACTCCTTCACCAAGCAGGAAACGAATGAAATTACGGTAGCGAAGAAATTTATCAAGCCAGGCGATAAAGTGCTGATCGTGGACGATTTCCTTGCGAATGGCGAGGCGGCATTTGGACTTGCGCGCATCGTTGAGCAGGCGGGAGCTGAAGTGGCAGGCATCGGTATCGTCATCGAAAAAGCGTTCCAACCCGGAGGGCGATTGCTGGCTGAAGCGGGTTACCGGGTCGAATCGCTTGTACGTATTGCATCACTTGATGATGGTGTAGTGACATTCGCATAGAACCAAGCCAACAATTTATTGGGAGGAATTAAGAAGTCATGGAACAGCAGAAACAAGCGGTGCAAGATCCGATCTTTGATAAGAATCGGAATCCGGGTAAAACCTTTTCACTGGGTCTGCAGCATGTATTGGCAATGTACGCAGGGGCTATTATCGTACCGCTTATCGTTGGCGGGGCGCTCGGTTTAACGACGGAGCAGCTGACGTATTTGATCGCCATCGACCTGCTTGCATGCGGGGTGGCAACTCTGCTGCAGGTGTTCGGCAACAAGTATTTCGGCATCGGCTTGCCGGTCATGCTGGGCTGTGCCTTCCAGGCGGTGGGTCCGATGATCATTATCGGACAGCAGCACGGGATGTCGGCTATTTACGGAGCGATCATTGCTTCCGGTTTATTTGTAATTCTGTTCTCCGGTCTGTTTGGCAAGCTGATTAAGGTGTTTCCGCCTGTCGTTACAGGCTCTGTTGTAACCATCATTGGTTTGACGCTGATACCTGTTGCTTTGACGGATCTAGGGGGCGGTGCGAATGCCGGCGAAGAATTTGGCAGTATGCTGAACCTTAGCCTTGGCTTTGGGGTGCTGGTTTTCATTATTATTATGAACCGTTTTGCAAAAGGGTTCTGGCGTTCCATCTCCGTCCTCCTTGGTCTGATTATCGGTACCATTGCTGCTGCTATGTTCGGGGGCCTGGATCTGACGCCACTGCGTGAAGCGGGATGGTTCCGTGCTCCGCAGCCATTCTATTTTGGAACTCCGGAGTTTAAGATCGTTCCGATCGTAACGATGATTCTCGTGGCGATTGTCAGTGTGGCCGAATCCACGGGCGTATTTATGGCGCTTGGCAAAATCGTAGACCGAGATATTACCTCCAAAGATCTTTCGCGCGGTTACCGTGCAGAAGGAATCGCTATTGTGGTAGGTGGTATTTTCAACTCGTTCCCTTATACCACTTACTCTCAAAACGTTGGTTTGATCCAGATGAGTCGCGTGAAGACACGGGACGTGATTGTTGTAGCAGGCAGTATGCTGATCCTGATCGGGTTTGTTCCGAAAATTGCGGCTTTGACTCAACTGGTACCTCCTTCTGTGCTCGGTGGGGCCATGGTTGCATTGTTCGGAATGGTTGTATCTTCCGGTATTCGCATGCTGGGGGATCAGGTTGACTTGAACCGTCATGAGAACCTGTTCATCATTGCTTGTTCTGTGGGTATGGGACTTGGCGTGACGACTGTACCGGATCTCTTCGCTAATTTGCCGGACAGCATCCGTATTCTTGCAGATAACGGCATTGTTGCAGGCAGCTTGACAGCAATCGTGCTGAACCTGATATTTAACGGGTTGAACTATACGAAGCCTACTCGTACAGAGCAAGGTGATACTGCGGAAGGGCATGCCGCATAAGGAGTGCCTGTGTAAGCAGCTGGATAACTCGGGTTTCAAAAAAAAGGCAGAGCAAGATTCCATATCTTGCTCTGCCTTTTATTATGGACTGACGGGATCGCTGCACCGGCATTACAGATGGATAGCGACGGCGAGTCGCTATCCGTGATTCTCTTCAATATTACTCACGGTTATCTTGGTTATGGCCGTTACCCGGTGTTATGCGGACCCGTGGGTTTCTTTGAATGATGGGTTGGGGGCTATGGCTGCTCCGTGTCTGCATGAATGTAACTAATGTGATGGATTGTTGTGATCTGAATGTAATAAGTAACTAACACAATAGAATGCTGCTTGATTTGCATAGTAACTAAAGTGATCGCTGCTGCATGAATAGTAACTAATGTGATAGTTGCTGTCCCCTCGAATCAGGAGCTATTAGCTAACGGACCTCATATCCCTTATTTACAGGATATCGCCACTTCCTCAACTCTAACGGACACAGTAGTCGTTAAAGTGTCCATATGGGCTTGATCCCCACCGTTAGTTGTCAAATAACGCTTCCAGGGTCCGTTACATCTCAAAACATGCTCGCTTTTTGAAAATAACGTCTACTAGGTCCGTTACGCCATATTTACCTATAGCACTAGCACGGATAAAGGGTGAACTGCACCCTTAAGAGGGTCAATTTAAAAAAAGTCCCGAACTTAAGAACAACTTCGCTCCAGCATACGGGTCGAATTCAGCCTGCTCTCTAACAGCGTTCCCAGCAGCGGTCCCGAACAACCAAAACGGCCTCGCTCCAGATGCAGGAGCGAGGCCGTTTTTTTGTTGTTCACATATGCAATAATGTATCCAGTCGTAATGGGAGCAGCTCACGTCAGATACGCTGCATTTGTTTCTCGGCAAAATTGCCGATCCAGGGCAGTTTGAACCATTTTCCCTGAATGGCGTTAGCCATAAGCACCAGCCACATCAGCACGCCAACCAGTGCGAGGAGGGCGGAAGCCAGGAGGCCGATGATGGGCACCGCGCTCGACAGCAGGTGAGCGACGGCAAGGATGCCGAAGGCCAGCAGGGACTGAAGGGCATGGAATATGACGTAACGGCTTCTTTTTTCTAATGAAAGAAACAGAATTCCTCCGACCATGGGCAGAAGATAACAGAGTGTTGCGGCCAGATTCTCGGGAAGCCCTGTGGACGATTTGAAAGGGGACATCTCATCAACTCCTTGTCTTAAAAACCGGTTCTGGGTAGGGCAAGCTTTATAACTTACCTTATGAAGCGATTGGACAAAGTATGATGGTTGTGCACCGATATTATTTCATTTTCAATTGCAGCAGATACTTCACGAGAGCATCCTGCTCCTCCTTGGTAAAACCGCTGCTTTCGTCCACCCAATATTCATGACCCTGACCCGTAATGTGGGTGTCCCTCAGCCGTGCATCTTTGCGGTTCGCTTCAATGACCTGCATTCTCAGCTTCCGGTCGATCAGGGCCTTCAGGCTGTTATAAGGATCCGGCTGAATGCCTTTCATAACGCTTTCGGCTACGCCAATTTGTCCTAGCTCCGGGCCAACGGCCACTCCGCCATCATGCAAATACGGTGCAGACCAGCGCAGCCCTATCAGCCCCTTGACCTTATAACCGCCTCCGGATTGATGATGGCCGAAGCCCAGCTCGATCTGCTTCGGGTCGATTCCGTCCAGGGGAATCTTGACCCCCTTCGCATCCGAAGGGAGGGGTACGGGAGTGTTGGGAGGATAGAACTCTGCCTCGCCAAAAGCGTTTTGCGTGGTGTGGAAGGCTTTGGCCCTTGCAGGCTCAGTGCCGATTTCGACAGCAGGCAGAATCCGGTTATTCGTGAAAAAATCACCTGCATGGCAAGAGATGCACTGTGCTTTTTTGAATACCTCCGCTCCGAGATGGATGGTCTTGGCATTGGTGGCTGCCGAAGAATCCGTGTCTGGCGGACGCACCGTATTCTGATAGGCAGACATGGCATTAACCTGCTCCCCGGCATGAAATCCGGGCGAACTGATGTACAGTCCATTGGGCGCAATTGCCGAAACCTTAGGGAAGTTCGGAATCTTGATTACTTCATTGACACCGGGGGTGCCGGGATTCGGGTCCAGCCGGTTGAAGAATTCGGTTGGCTTCAGCCCGCTCTTTGGGTCGTAACGGAACTTGCGATGAGCTGCATTTTGCAAAATGGTACCCACATAGATTTCCTTGTCGATCCCCCATAAAGGCTCGCTGATCTCGCTTTGGCTCAAGGTATCCGTATTCTGTGCATGCACATTGTTGCTGAAGGTGCTGAGCCCCTTGAAAGGGCCCGCAATAGCGAAGCCGCTCCAGCTGAACGGATGATCACCCTTCGTGAACATATCGGGAATTTGGGTCACATCGCTGATAAGATCAACGGTAGTATCGAAATTGCCGGGTGCCCATTTCATGAGATTGTCGTCAACCGCCTTTTCCAGTGCTGCTGGATCGGGCAGTGCCTCGGGTTTTCCTTTGGAATTGATGACGGTACGGTTCTCGTTCTTAATAAAATCCACGAGCTTCGTGACATCCGTATGGGTAAAATATGCCGAGCTGTTAGGTGCCAGCGCCAGCATGAAACCCAAGTTTAGATCAGAGTTCGGTGCGCCTTCCACCACCATTCCCGTCTCGCGGTTGACGGTAGCATGACAGGCCATGCAGGTGACTCCGATACGGGCTTTACCCTTGTCATATTTTATTTTGACACCGATCGGGGCATAAGCTCCTTTGGCCACATCAAAGCCAGTGTCAATCTTATCTCCCTTGCGGAAGGATTTGCCACCAATTGTAACATCCTGATCAAGCTCGATTTGTAAATTGTTCGTGCCCTTTCCCTTCAGCTCAGCGATAGCCTTGGCGATTTTACCCAGCTTCATTGGGCCATCAACAATCCCCAGAATATCGGTTAAGAATACCTCATTACCAAAGGTCTCCTCATAAAGGGTGCGGCGCCCCAGAGCAAGCATGTCTTTCGTTATTTCGATAGCTCCGTTAGCCGCGGATAAGCGAGGATCCTGGTCCTGAAGGGCAGAACCGGGAACCGTAAGTGTTTTGCCCCAGAGATCATACTGGCGAATGAAGCCCAGTTGCTGGGCCTGGAGCTGTGGTGCATTTTCCAACTTGTGTTCAGGCGGTACATAGGCGTATTCCGGCTTCCCGATATAAGCTGCAAGCCATAGGGCGCCCACGGCTATAATGGGGATAAGCAGCAGAACCCATTTCGATTTTCGCATGTGGTATCACCCTTTATGGTCAGGACTTGATGAACCATCTCTGTACACTGCCGGTATACAAGGGATTAATCAACTTCGACATCATGGCGCAGCGGAGATTCGGCATTCACCTGTTTATCCGGGCCCTTCTCTTTTGGAACCAGACGTTCGTCTGTTCTGCCTTGATGATGGTTGTCAAAATCATATTCAGCCAGTCTCCACTCCGTAGAGCCCTTCTGCGGATCAAACGGGAACTCCTCGCCGCGCTTCAAATATTCCTCCCGACCCCATTCATTGGTGTACGTTCCGTCCACTTCAACCTCTTCGTTTGAAATCGGATGGAGATCTTTGTCTTTACCGGACATGTCGCATGCTCCTCTCAGGCTTGATTTTAGAAATGATTCATATCGCATAAAGTAACCAGAAAGAGAAGGTACTATCCGCTAAAAGGTGCATGAAAGTCAAATACAGGCTTGAAAATAATGGTCGCTTCTTTAAATATGCCGCCCCAATTTAACAAACTAGTTAGAGTCATCCGACGATGGTGGGGATTTGGATTGGATAGCATCAAGGATATGGCGTTCCAGCAGCACACGAGGATTCTTCCAGCGGCTGACCTTGCTATCGGCAGTAAATACAACGACCGTATCCAACTTGGGAAAAAGATAGATTTGCTGTCCACCATGGCCATGTGCGAGTGCAAAGGGCGTACCGTTCTGCATGCCGTTCCACCACTGGAATCCATAATCGCCAAAAGCGGGATAGCCCTTAACTTGGGGAGTAAGTGCTTGCTCCAGCCATGATTCCGGAATGAGACGCTCACCTTCCCATCGTCCTCCGTCCAGGCAGCATAAACCGAATTTGGCCATATCCCTTGACGTGAGATAGAGCCCGACGTGACCCATGCTGTGGCCCTCAGGGCTTGGAGACCATGCAGCATGGTGAATGCCCAGGGGACCGAATAGATGCTGCCTGGCATAGGCGTAAGCATCCATTCCCGTGGCCTCGCTAATGGCGACGGAGAGCAGATGTGAATCCGTGCTCCGGTATTGAAAGAGCCCCATCTCCTGCTCAACCACAGGCAGGGAAAGCGCAAAGCTCGTCCATTTCCGGTTGCGGTGGAAGCGGTGAATGAGGGGCTCTCCCAGCTTCTTGCCTGTTTGCCATGCAAAGCCTGAGGTCATAGTCAGTAAATGATGAAGGGAAACCTTGTGCAGGAGAGGATGAGCGCGTTCGGGAATATACCGCTGGAAGATGTCTTTAATGGATGAATTCAGATCGGGCAATTCGCCGCGCGAGAGGGCAATGCCAAATAATATGGATGTAAAACTCTTTGTGGCTGACCTGAGATCATTGAGCGAAGAAACACTGTGCCCGCCATAATAGCGTTCATATACGAGCTTGCCCCTATGCAGCAGCAGAAAGCTGCGCATTTTCGGATATTGTTTCTGGATGATCTTGTCGACCTGATCCAGGATCTCATGCTGGAGCCCCAAGTCTTGCGGTTCCGCACTAGGAATCGGGGAGCCGGAAGAATAAGGGGAGTGCAGGATAGAGCGTGTTTCTGCCATAGGAAGGGCCTCCTTATGTTGGAATCTTATTGCGATTTGATTGCGCTTTATGGATCGTATGAATGTATCTTAACCAATTCCGGGCGTAATTGATGATTCATGAAATTCATCGTACAAAAAAACATTTTTTGGGAAAGATGAAACAAACAGAAGAATATGATATAATATATTAATGATTCAGTTGCATGCTGTAAGGGTATGTATAGTGTCAGGTGCATTGGTAAGTTGCTGAATATCAACCTAATCATCACCGTTAGAACTGCAATATGGCTTCAACTTAATGAGGTAGATCTTTTCGGCATTCTCTTTAAACGGAGTAATTTTATTCCACACGTTTTGGGAGGGATCCATCATGGCAACGAAAGGTCACAATGAGGTTAAGGAAAGTCTGCGGGAAATGACACGAATTTTCCGGCCTAAAGATCCGAAAAAATTTGTAAAGGAGTATGTCCGGAAGTACCATATTATGGGGGGCTATGAAGAAGAGCTTACACTTGTTGTTGAGCATGAACTTGGCAAGCTGAATTCCTCCGTTTCGTAACCTGTAATAAGCACCTGATATCTATAGAAATATCACAAGCATGTTCATCTTGTTATCAACTAATAATATGAACCATTTAGAGAATATGGTTAAACCGTTTTTGGGACAAATGTCCCGAAGGCGGTTTTTTTGCGTTTGCGGTCGATGATAGACATCGGGCTCGAACTTCCGTGCGAAGTCCACTATTTTGAGGGTATTTTGCATCTGTCCCTTCATATATTGTTAGCAGTCGATCCGATAAGGATATAAGGGAGTGGCAGATGTGAGGATACAGCTGAGACGAAAGGAAGAAATCGGATATATCCGCGAGGCGGGACGCATCTTGGCTGCGTGCCACCGTGAAATAGCTAAGATCATACAACCAGGGATTACGACAAGCGAGATTGATGCCAGGGTGGAGAAGTTTCTGGAGAAGAACGGAGCTGTCCCTGAGCAAAAGGGGTATAAAGGATTTCCCTACGCAACCTGTGCATCGGTTAATGATGTAGTCTGTCATGGATTTCCCGACCAGCGGCCGCTGGAGGCGGGTGATGTGGTGACCATCGACATGGTGGTGAATAAGAACGGATGGCTGGCGGATTCAGGATGGACCTATGCGGTAGCCGAGGTTTCTCCCAAGGTAAGAAAACTGATGGAGCATACGCACGAAGCGCTGTTTAGAGGGATCGAGGCGGCGCGTCACGGCGCTGCGTTGGGTGATGTGGGTCATGCCATCGAGCAGGTTGCCGAAAGGGAAGGGTACGGGATCGTAAAATCGCTGGTTGGCCATGGAATCGGCCGTGCCATACACGAGCCGCCTGATGTGCTGAACTATGGAGTTCCTGGAAGGGGATTGAAGCTTAAAGAAGGTATGGTCATTACCATCGAACCGGTATTCACTCTGGGGAGCACAGGTGCAGTGTTCTGGGGAGATGATGGCTGGACCATATCCAGCGCGGACGGATCAATAGGTGTTCAATATGAGCATACGATTGCTATCACACGTGAAGGGCCTGTCATTCTGACGGATTAAAGTGCAGAGAAATATAGCATAATAATAGGAGGTATTCCTGGCGGGGATGATGCAGCTTGCCTGGAACACCTCCTTTAGCATGGAGATTCAGGGGTGAATGTAGCTCCTGCACAGCCGCTGCATACAGATTCAAAAAGACGGAAATGACTGTATATATAGCTATAAAGACTGTCGCTGAGGCATTGTGCAGAATGTCGAATCATGGGTCACGGGAGTGTGAAATGAGTTTGAAAGCGATTGCAAAATCAGTAACGGCGCGACTTTGACGACTTTTCGAACAATTTGTGAACTCCCTGTGAATGATTGACAAAAGCAACCCATGAACTTATATTTAATAAGTGATTGCTTTAATTGACAGGATTACTTCATCCGTGATTGTGCAGGTAGATTACCGCTGTTTGCGCCGGATGGTAGTCTACGAAAATCGGAAAAGTGGGGTAGATCAATGATGAAACGGTGGCAGGCTGTAAAGCGTCTTCTTCCTTTGATGGCCATGTTTGCTTTGGTGTTATCCGGCTGCGGCCGAGAGGATTTGTCGGTCTTAAGACCACAAGGTCCGGTAGCACAAGGTCAACTGGATTTAATTAAGCTCTCCATTTCGATTATGATCGTCGTAATGGTTGTGGTATTTGGAATTGCCGCATACGTGCTTGTTAAGTTCCGTAGAAAAAAGGGACAAGACGAAATTCCTGAACAAGTGGAAGGGAACCATAAGCTGGAGATTATCTGGACGGCGATTCCGCTGCTCTTGGTGCTTGTGCTTGCAGTTCCTACTATTCAAAAGGTGTTTGCGTACGGAGCGAACGATTGGAACGATCCGGAAGCAGTTAAGGTGGAAGTTACTTCTCACCAGTTCTGGTGGGAGTTTACTTATCCGGACCACGGTGTGAAAACCGCTCAAGAGCTGGTTGTTCCTGTAGGCAAGAAAATTGCCTTCCAATTAAAAACGAATGATGTGCTTCACTCCTTCTGGGTACCATCGCTCGGCGGCAAGATGGATACGAACACAGAAGGCAGCGTTAACTACATGACTCTGGTGGCTGACAAAGCGGATACATACATTGGTAAATGCGCAGAGTTGTGCGGCCCTTCCCATGGCTTCATGGAATTCCGTGTGAAAGCGGTTGATGATGCAACGTTTGAGCAATGGGTCACTGCAATGAAAGCACCTGCCGTGCTTCCTGCAGACGCTGCGCTAGCTGAGAAATTTAAGACCAACTGTCTCTCCTGCCACGCTGTTGGCGATCAAGGCGGAGCCATGGGTCCTAACTTGACTGGCATTGGATCGCGTGAGACGGTAGCGAGTATCTTGCTGAACGACATAAGCGGCAATCCAGGGACAAAGCCGACAAAAGACAACATGGTGGAATGGCTGATGGAGCCACAGGCTGTAAAACCTGGTAACACGATGCCTAATCCGAAGGATCTCGGCTTCAGTGATGAAGAAATCGAGCAAATTGCCGATTACTTAGCCAATTATAAGTTGGATTATTAATACAGCAGGAACTTTAAAAGGGGGTACAAACCTTGGCTCACGCTCATGCTCATAGCCATAGCGTCAAACGCTACACGGGGATAATGGATTGGCTAACAACCGTTGACCACAAGAAAATCGGTATATTATACCTGATAGCGGGCGGCTTTTTCTTCGGGATTGGCGGTATTGAAGCGATTCTCATTCGCTTGCAGCTGATCAAGCCGATGAACGATTTGGTATCGGCTCAAGTATTTAATGAATTAATTACGATGCACGGAACGACGATGATCTTCCTGGGTGTAATGCCAGTTATCTTCGCCTTGATGAATGCGGTCATTCCGCTTCAGATCGGTGCGCGGGACGTTGCGTTTCCATTTTTGAACTCACTCGGGTTTTGGACGTTTTTGTTCGGTGGACTGTTGCTTAACCTTAGCTGGATTATGGGCGGTGCGCCTGATGCCGGATGGACATCTTATCCACCGCTATCCTCAACGGACTACTCGCCTACACACGGTGTGGATTTCTATACCATCGGGCTGCAGATAGCAGGTTTGGGTACGTTGATCGGCGGTATCAACTTCCTGGCAACCATTATTACAATGCGTGCACCTGGAATGTCCTTCATGAGAATGCCAATGTTTACATGGACGGCGTTCATTACATCGGCTATGATCCTGTTCGCATTCCCTGCAATTACAGTAGGCCTTGTATTGCTAAGCTTTGACCGTTTGCTAGGTGCCAATTTCTTTGATGTTGCGGGCGGCGGTAACCCTGTATTGTGGCAGCATATTTTCTGGATTTTCGGTCACCCTGAAGTATACATTCTGATTTTGCCGGCATTCGGTATTATCTCAGAAGTTATCCCGACATTCTCTCGTAAACGTTTGTTCGGATACAGCTCGATGGTATTTGCAACCATCCTGATTGCCTTCTTGGGCTTCATGGTATGGGCTCACCATATGTTTACGACAGGTCTTGGACCTGTAGCAAATGCACTTTTCTCCATCGCTACGATGTTGATTGCGGTTCCTACGGGTATCAAAATCTTTAACTGGCTCTTTACGATGTGGGGCGGTCAAATCCGTTTCACCAGTGCCAATCTGTTCGCGATCGGTTTCGTACCAACCTTCGTTATGGGTGGCGTTACCGGTGTCATGTTGGCATCTGCTCCTGCAGATTTCCAGTTCCATGATACGTACTTCGTTGTAGCTCACTTTCACTACGTAATCGTCGGTGGTCTGGTATTTGGACTGTTCTCCGGATTGCACTACTGGTGGCCGAAAATGTTCGGTCGCGTACTGAACGAAACGCTGGGCAAATGGACGTTCTGGCTGTTCGCTATCGGCTTCCATATGACATTCTTTGTACAGCATTTCCTTGGTTTGCTCGGTATGCAGCGGCGGATTGTATCGTACTTGCCGAATCAGAATTTCGATGAACTCAACTTCATCAGTACCATCGGTGCAATCTTGATGGGTATCGGTGTGTTGGCCTTCTTGGCCAACGTTGTTGCAACTTCAAGAAAACCGGTGGGTGCAGCAGCGGATCCATGGGAAGATGGCCGTACGCTCGAGTGGAGCATTCCTTCTCCACCACCAGAGTACAACTTTAAGCAAATTCCGCTCGTTCGCGGTATCGATGCTTACTGGAAAGAGAAGATGGCAGGCAATAAAGAGATGACACCATCCGAGCCGGTTGGTCCGATCCATATGCCTTCGCCAAGCATCCTTCCGTTTGTGATGTCACTGGGTCTGTTTATCGCGGGTCTTGGTTTCATGTTTAGCACGGAGGACTTCTCGAATTCGTTCATGAGCTTAATCTTCAATAAATACATTGTTCTGATTGTTGGTCTTCTGATTACGTTCGCTGCAATGATCGCTCGTTCCCTGTACGATGATCATGGATATCACATCGAAGTTGAAGAACTGGAAGGGGAGGGGAAAGCATGAGTCACGCTGAACATGTAAACGGCGAACTTCCTCACGAGCCGGAGAAGGCAACACTCGAAGGCCGTAATAAGGTTCTTGGTTTCTGGCTCTTCCTTGGTGGAGAGGCTGTACTCTTCGGTACGTTGTTTGCAACATTCCTGGCACTTCGCGGCCAGAACAACGAAGGTCCAACGGCTTCTGAGCTGTTCTCGCTGCCGATTACGGCAGCAGCAACACTGATATTGCTTGTCAGTTCCTTGACCAGTGTGTTCGCCATTCAGGCGCTCCACCGTCACAATATCGAGAAGCTGAAGTTGTGGCTCATCGTAACCGTAGCACTGGGTCTTGGATTCCTTGGCCTTGAGATTTATGAGTTCTACGAGTATATTGTACATGAATCATTTAATATGAAGACGAGTGCATTCTCGTCTGCATTCTATACGCTGGTTGGCTTCCACGGTGCTCACGTTGCTTTTGGGGTCGTGTGGATCAGCCTGTTGATTGCTCAGCTGTACAGAAAAGGGTTAACCGTTGTTACAGCACCCAAGGTATATGTTTCTGCCATGTACTGGCACTTTATCGACGTTGTATGGGTGTTCATCTTCTCGGTCGTATACCTTCTTGGAAAGGTGGGCTAAGGAATGACTGCGAACCAATCATCTAATGCTAATGAGGGGCCGACAGTTAAACACCGCCATCGCGTGGAGGGCCCTGAGAAACACATTGTAGTATTTATCTTCTCCATCGTGCTGACGGCAATTGCCTTCGCAGCCGTCGCAGCCGGTGGCATCAACACAGCATTTACGATCATCATCTTGCTGGTTATGGCTGTGCTGCAGGTGTTCGTACAAATGGGTTACTGGATGCACTTAAAGGACAAAGGGCATCTGATGCCAATCCTGTTCATGATCGGCGGCTTCTTCGTAGCAAGTACCTGTATTGTCATGGCACTGTTCTGGGTTTGGTGGTAAAATGAAAAAGAGGTGGGCTACTTCAGCCCCCTCTTTTTTTAAGTCGTAGGAAGGTGTCACAATTTCGACAGAATTTAACCCGTTTAGGGGAGGTTTTTGCATGCTGGGCTTAGAATATTTTAGTTTTGCAGATAAATGGACCCCCATGTTCCTGGCGTTTATGCTGCTCCTGACTGCTGGCTATTTCTTGCTGACCGGTCCCTTGAGCCATCGATTCCAAGGAAGTGCTCCGGTTTCGGCTGGGCGGAAATCTTTATTTGTTGCGGGGATGATTACGTTCTATCTTGCCCAAGGTGGACCGGTTAATCTGCTTGGACATACAATGTTCTCGTTCCATATGGTGAGTATGGCGATGTCTTATCTCATGGCAACACCACTCCTGATTCTGGGCATTCCGGTTTGGCTGTGGCGTGCTTTCGACAGGATAAATCCATTTAAGAAGCTTGGCTTCCTCACGCATCCGATTGTGGCAGCAGTAGTGTTTAACGGTTTGTTTTCGTTTTATCACATTCCAGTAATCCATGACTTTGTCATGTTGAATTTCTGGGTGCATCGGTTGTACTATCTGATTCTGTTAATTGCCTCACTGCTCATGTGGTGGGCCATATTGAATCCGATTCCGGAGAAGGACAAGTCCTCGGGGCTTATGAAGATGGGGTATATCTTCCTCAATATGGTATTGCTGACACCGGCGTGTGGGCTCATTATTTTCGCAAACGAGCCGATGTACGCTACATATAGTGACCCGGTTGTATGGGCGAATGCGATGGGTTATTGTGTGTCTGGTGACACCTCAGCATTACTCAGCCAATTCGGAGGACCCGAATTTTTCGGCTACTTGGAGCCGGCCATTGACCAGCGTGTTGGCGGGATTATCATGAAATTCTTCCAGGAGATCATCTTCGCTTCGATGCTGGCCTATGTGTTCTTCCATTGGTACAAACGAGAGAATCAGGAAGACGATCCTTTGCCTGGTGAGGTGCCTCCGGGTAACCTGAATCAAGCTTAATAAGGATTAATGAAGGAGGATCCATATGGATTGGTATTTTATATTTCCCACGGTCAGCACTACGTTTATCGTGATAAGCGCCGTGCTGGTAGCTATCGGTTGGGGACTTATTATTAAAGGCAAACGCGCAGCTCACAAAAAAGTGATGATCTGGGCAGCGGTGGCAGCGGTGATCTTCTTTATCATCTATTCATCGCGCACTATATTCATTGGCAATACGTCGTGGGGCGGACCGGATGAACTGAAGCCTTATTATCAGGTATTCCTGATCTTCCATATTGTGCTGGCTACCGTCGCTGCGGTCTTTGGCATTACGACATTGACTCTTGGACTCAAGGAAAAATATTCCAAGCACCGTAAATGGGGCAGAGTTACGTCCATTATTTGGTTCTTTACAGCAATTACCGGTGTGGCCGTGTACACCTTGCTGTATCTGTTGTATCCAGGCGGTCATACTCAGCCTGTATGGAAAGTCATATTTGGAATGTAAGTGTGGGAGAACACCCGTCAGAGAGATCTGGCGGGTGTTTTTTTATGGAGGCGGGCGGGGTGACTCATTTGCAGGATGTAGTGGGGAAGTGGATCCGCTCCGGTCGCTGCCATCAACCAGGAATCATAAATATTTACAAATTCTATTGACACTGTTTAGATACAGACTATATACTGTATATAAAGATATACACAGTGAGCACAGTAATCACACTAAGCACAGTGGAAGTGCACAACTGCAATGATTACGAAATTGATTGTATAGAAATTGATTGTATATACGAGGGAAAGGGTGAGGCGCGTTGCAACAAGTACTCCATAATGCAATGAAGATCGTAAAGAAGGATTTTGCAAGCGACAAGCTGCAGATTTTATGGACCATTCTCTTCATGGTATACATGGGATTTGCCGCCAGCGTTATCATAGACAATCAGTTTGAACATTTGTATGAGCGCAGCAACCCGTTCATTGACTTCATATTGGTGCTTTACGCTCCGTTATTGGGATACCTCTTCAGCAGAAGATCCTTCCGTTATCTGAGCGAGGATTCGTATACGCGGATGCTGTATTTTTACCGCAGCATACCGGTGCCGGCCTCCGCGATTTTCGTAAGCCGCATTATAAACAGCCTGATAGCTTATGCCATAAACGGCATCGTGTTTTTTGGGGTCATGTATGCGATAGGTGATCATATCAGATCCGCAATGGATATCCCGAGTTATATCGCATTCATGCTGACATGGATCGGCATCGGATTTTTAATGACCGGGCCCTATATTTATTGGGAGCATATGTGCAGCGGCAAGGCGTACTTCAGAAACACCCTTGTGGTGATGGTGCTAACCACCGGATCCGTCGTTCTGTTTAACTTGCTGGGTTACAGCCTAACCGATTTCATTGCTAACGCATCCATCAGATGGAGCTTGATATCACCGGTCATGTGGGGATCACTCATCATCGGACTGGCGGCCATGCTGCTCATGAGTAAATTCACGTACACCCGGCAGCAGACAAGGGATCTAACATGATTTATATAGAACACATACACGTTGGTGTCGGAGGTTCGCCGCTTATGTACAAGGAAGAAGAGAGGTGATACAAGGTGCGAATTCCGATTCAGATTAATGAAAATAGCGCGGAGCCTTTATATCACCAGATTGAATCACAGCTGCGCTCGCTTATTATCAGCGGTCAGATCGAGGAGGGAACGCTGTTGCCGTCCATCAGGGAATTTGCCGGGAATCTGAACTGCAGCGTCATTACGGTACGCAGGGTGTATCAGGATCTAGAGAATGAAGGGCTGCTTCGAACGAGACAAGGAACGGGAACTTTTGTTGCTGGTGTCGGTGATCGGGCCCGTGAACAATATAAACGCGATTCGGTCGTTGAGGCATTAAAGATTGCGGTAGATAAGGGGCTTGCTGTTCAGTTTAATGAAGATGAATTAAAGGAACTGTTCATGGAAGTTGTTCGGGATAAATACCAAGCAAGAGGAGGTCGCTAGCAATCAATGGAACCGCATATCATTGAAATTCGTAATGTCATTAAACGGCGGAAAACGAAAACCATCGGACCCATCCAAATATCGATACCTCAAGGATACATCGTTGCGCTGGTGGGACCTAACGGCTCGGGGAAAAGCACGCTGCTGAACATGATGATGCAGACCGTGTTTCCAGATGAAGGGGAGATCACCTGGTTCGGTGAATCCCATCCGAGAGAGCTCCCCGTCTCGATTCGTAAACAGATGGGGTTCGTTCCCGAACAGCTGAGCTCAGAAGAACAGCATATGACGGTGGATGAGGCGGCCAGCTTTCGAGCATCTTGGTATGACAGTTGGGATGGTTACTTTTTCGATGAGCTTCTGTCACGATTTGATGTCCCGAGGGGCGTAAAACTTCGCAAGATGTCCAAAGGGGAGCGGCGCAAATTCGAGATTGCAGCGGCGCTTGCGCCGAAGCCGAAACTCCTGCTTCTGGATGAACCCTCTTCCGGTCTGGATCCCTTTGCTTGGAAGCTGATGATCGACCAGCTGCACAAGGTGATGAAATCTATGGATACGACCATCGTGCTGTCCACCCATGTGGTGGATGAAATCCGGCGGCTGGCGGATTATGTGATCCTTATCCATCATGGAAAGCTGCTGGGTATGGTGGAGAAGGATTCGCTGCTCGACAATTGGAAGGAATGTTGGATTCAAGGCGATGCTTCCATCGTAGAGGAATTGCCTGGTATTCTTAGCAGCAAACAAGAGACAGCGAATACGATTTCTTTTATAACGACGGAATGTTTGGAAGTAGAAAAGATCCTCCAGTCTGCAGGCATACCGTTTATTCGGGCCCGTTCCTTGGAGCTGGATGAAGTGCTTCGACTATGGATTGAAGGTAATATTCCTGCCAACGTGCAGAACTAGGATAGAGAGGGGTTTCACAATATGCAACGATTGCAATTAGAGGATGTAGTTAAGATTTATGCGGACAAAACAGCCGTAAACCAGATTTCACTTCAGGTTGAGGAAGGAGAAATCTACGGCCTGCTCGGTGCGAACGGTGCCGGTAAAACAACCACCATGCGGATGGTGCTTGGCTTGATCTACCCGGATGATGGAACGATTTTGTATAATGGGAAGCCTTACAACAAGGAGCTTCGTCACATTATGGGTTATTTGCCGGAGGAGCGCGGGTTATATCCGAAAGTGAAAGTCAGCGAGCAGATTTCATACTTGGCCCAGCTTCGGGGCATGTCAGCCAAAGACGCCGATAAGAGCTTGAAGTACTGGCTGGAGCGCTTTGAAGTGCCTGACTACTACGATAAGAAGATTGAGGAACTGTCTAAAGGTAATCAACAAAAGATGGGCTTTATTGCAGCAGTGGTTCATGATCCGCAGATCCTGATTCTGGACGAAGCATTCAGCGGACTGGATCCGGTGAACGTTGAACTATTGAAATCGACGGTTAAAGAACTTCGCGACAAAGGCACAAGCATTCTGTTCTCTACCCACCGGATGGAGCATGTTGAGGAATTATGTAGGAACATTACCATTCTTCATCGCTCCAACACCGTAGTGAAGGGGAACCTGAAGGACATTAAATCCAAGTATCCGCGAGAAGAAGTGGTGCTCGGCACCTCTGGTGAAGTTCAGGGGCTCGATTCACTGCCGGGCGTAACGGCTGTTGAGCGGACAGAGGATGGTTACTCCATCCGCATAAGCCACATCGACGCTGCCCAGAATATTTTGAATACAGCGATGTCGCAAAGCGTGATCCATCGGTTTGAAGTGAAGGAGCCGACACTCAATCAAATCTTCATAAAGGCGGTAGGTGAATCTAATGAATAATATGTGGACCGTTATCCGATTTACGTTTATGAATAAGGTAAGAACGAAGTCGTTTCTCGTATCAACCCTGATTTTTGCACTGATCATTACAATCGGGATTAATCTTCCTTTTCTGATCCAAATGTTCACGGGTGACAAGGCAGGATCTGAGGAAACCACTCGCATAGGTCTGGTGTATGGACAGGAGCAAGCGCTCGCTGAACAATTGGAGACGACTTGGAGCAGCCTGCCGTCAACTACCTATAAATTTGTGAAATATGAAACGGCAGATGAAGCTGCCTTGAATAAAGACATTGAAGATGGCACTATTGAAGGTTATTTAAAATTTGAAGCACAAGAAGGCAGCACGTTCCCGGCCGTGGTCTACAGCTCCGAAGAAGAGGGAATGAGTCCGGAGCTGCAATCGAATCTGCAAGCCGCTCTTCAAGTGGCAAAGACTCGCAGCATTGTAGATGGGCTTGATTTGTCTGATGCACAGATCAATGAGCTGAATGCGCCGGTTCAGATTGATGCTCGCAGTATTGGCACGAATCCATCAGGCAGTGCTGGAGGAGCATCCGAAGAGAAGGATGGGGCTTCCGAGGTTATTAACTACATCGTGGTGTATGCACTGATTATTCTCTTCTTCTTCACCTTGATGGGGACCGGCAACATGATTGCTTCGGAAGTGACGACAGAGAAGAGCTCCCGTATTATGGAGATCCTCATTACCAGCGTCTCTCCGCTGAGTCAAATGTTCGGTAAGGTTATCGGCATGTTCCTGCTGGGTCTGTCACAGATCCTGGCGTTCGGCATTGTTGCCGCAGCGAATTTGATGCTGCCTCACAACATGGACACATTGAAGGAAATGAATCTTGACCTTACTGCGATTGATCCGATGCTGCTGGTGTTTGGCTTAATCTTCTACATTCTCGGATATTTCTTGTACGCGATGTTATACGCGGCCATTGGTTCGATTGTCAGCCGTACAGAGGATTTGGGGCAGGCTGTCATGCCGATTACCATGCTGTCGCTGGTGGCATTTTATATCGCAATCTTTAGCCTGAGCGCTCCGAACTCGATGCTGATGAAGGTGTCCAGTTATATTCCATTCATCTCACCAACAACGATTCTGGTTCGTATCGGACTTGGCGACGTAGCGATGTGGGAGATCCTGTTATCCCTTGCTATCCTGATCGTATCCATCCTCGTGTTTGGCTGGTTGGCTGCAAAAATCTATCGCACTGGTGTCCTGATGTACGGCAAACGCCCTACATTCAAGGAGCTTAGAAAAGCGATGAAGGCTTATAAGATGTAGTCAAAGTACGAAAAAGAGGCTTTAAACCAAAATAAGAGGTACATGGATGTAAAGATAGACATGACGATGGATAAAAACCAAAGTATGATGATGGTCTTGATCTCAGCGGTCCTGCGTATTTTGCTTGGAACGACCATGGATACACTACAGGTTCTATGCTGAAAGAGGTCGTTCAGGGAGTGTTGATGGGCTTTGGGATATTATTAGCCTGCGTTGGTCTGTGGGCGTTTGGTAAACGAAAACAATAGAGTTTAAAAAGAAATGGTTTAAATGAGGCGAATGTAAAAGACTAGTGAAATCAGATTGCTGATTTTACTAGTCTTTTTCTTTGGCAGAACAAGAGACCGATTTAAACAACAACTATACTAAGTTACTAGCGGAATGAAGCAATCTATATTCTGTTCCACCAATCACATAGGTTAGATCAGGAAATTAGTCACATCATTTAAACTATAGAGTGTATTATATCAATTTGACCCTTTGCATTGTCTCTATTCCTAAGAATGTTGTATCCCAATCAGATCGATTATTATTCTTATGTACAAAGAACCGACTCCAAGAAGTCGGTTCTTCTACGCTCAGCCAGATCACGGTGCATTCCACCCTCATTTAAACTGCACCATGATTTGATTGGGTCCGGTGCGCTTCATTACACGGTATCCGCTATCGGCATTGGTGGCAACCCCATCGTCATTGGGCATGCAATAGCCATTAACCGTGCACGTTCCATCATCACGAACGAGCAGTTTTCCAATCAAACCGACGGTTACCCATTCCTCGCGCTGGCTTCTTGGAATATAGACCATCGAAGGGTCCCACTCCGGATTCAAGATCGGCTGTTGTTCGGTGGATGCAGGTGCAATGATATTTCCTTCTTCATCCCGTTCCTCAGGAATCGTAACTTCCTGAAACCGCACGTTTCTCCACTCATCACGGAGGTAGTAATCCTTCCATCGCAGTTCTGCGGCATCTGCCACAATAGAGGGAGTGGAGGTGACAATCCCTAGCAAGTAACCATCGCTTTGCGTAGCGATCCGGACCTTATCTCCATCCAGGGTTACAAAATAGCCGGGCTCTATGCCGGTGCCATCCAGTGTTTCGTACATTTCGGCATAATCGGCTCCACCGGAAAAATAGTTGCCGTCAATATACATATTGCCGGTTGACCCTTGCAGAACAGCGGCCAGACCCTGTGCATCAGCGGAGGTCCCGTTCGCGACATGCCAGGAATAGGTATAGAGCGACGCCCCATATCTGCCCATAATATGGGCTCCGTTATGGGTGGCGGTGGTTTGGAGGCCTTCCGCATGGGAGAAATCTCCGCTTGCCGTCGTTTGGACTCCTTCGGCATGCGCTCTGCTGCCCGATGCCACGGTGTTGGACCCTTCAGAATGGGAGGCATAGCCTTGTGCCGAAGTCGTAAATCCTTCCGCGTGTGAATTATTGCCTGAGGCAGTGGAGGTATTGCCCTCCGCGTGCGAAGCATATCCGGATGCCAACGTCGTGTAGCCTTCCGCATGCGAATTAAAGGCGTTGGCCGTGGTGAGGGAGCCCTCGGCATGGGCATAGTTGTTGGTTGCCTGCGTACTTGAACCTTCCGCGTGGGAGTAATTGCCCGATGCCGTTGTGTCTGCTCCCTCGGCATGGGCATATACACCGGAAGCAACCGTATTAGCACCTTCGGCATGCGCATTATTCCCCGAAGCCAGCGTATTGGAGCCTTCGGCATGCGCATTGATCCCTAATGCCTGGCTGCCGGACCCCTCGGCATGGGAATTGCTGCCCTCGGCGAGGGTGTTGACTCCTTCCGCATGGGAATTTCCGCCCGATGCGGTGGTGGTATTTCCCTCTGCATGCGAAGCATAACCACCCGCCGTCGTAGTAAAACCTTCGGCGTGCGAATTGTTTCCTGAAGCTATCGTTGTATTTCCTTCCGCGTGCGAAGCGTAACCTTCCGCTAACGTAGTGTAGCCTTCGGCATGGGAATTAAAGGCGCTTGCAGTCGTAAGCGAACCTTCGGCATGTGCATAATTGCCGGTTGCCGAATTATCGTATCCTTCTGCATGAGAGAAATTTCCCTGAGCCGTATTACTTCCGCCTTCCGCGTGGGCATAATTCCCATCCACCGTGTTGTTTGCGCCCTCCGCATGACCGTAATTGCCGGTTACTGTGTTATATGCGCCCTCGGCATGAGAATAATTACCCTGCGCAGTAGTGTTGGTTCCTTCGGCGTGGGATACGAGGCCGCTCGCCGTTGTAGACAATCCTTCGGCATGCGATATAAACCCGCTCGCCGTTGTCGAGATGCCTTCGGCATGGGAGGCTTCTCCACTGGCCATGGTTCTGTACCCTTCCGCATGAGATGCGGTTCCGCCTGCTACGGTGTTTGAGCCTTCCGCGTGGGCGGTATCCTCTATCGCTTCCGTCAGATAGCCTTCGGTGTGAGAGGCATGGCCCAGAGCTGTCGTTGCGTTGCCTTCGGCATGGGAGGCTTCGCCGTAGGCCATCGTTGTAAAACCTTCGGCATGAGAAGCTGTTGCACTTGCCATAGTAGTCGATCCCTCGGCATGGGAACTGTCGGCCAGCGCTTCGGTATTATAGCCTTCCGTATGGGCAGCGTCCCCGGACGCTCTGGTCGTACTGCCTTCCGCATGGGAAACGGCTCCGCTAGCTGTCGTCAGAATTCCTTCCGAATGGGAGGCGAATCCACTGGCTGTCGTATTCGAACCTTCAGCCTCCGAGCATTCACCGATTGGATTTCGATTGCATTCAGCCATCGTATTCATTCCTTTATCTATAAGGTGTGGTAATGTCACCAAACTTTCCTATGATACAGGATATGTGTGTCTAAGGAGCATGAGTGGACTTATTGTACACGATATGTCTTGACCCCTCGAGACTACGATAGGTAACCCATATCCTTGACGCAGCGGAACCCGACATGACTGGATGAGCTGTCCGGCGTATTTTTGTTCCTTGCGGCAACGCGATAGCGATTGCAATAGGATCGATGGCATAAATAGGAGCCGCCGCGCATGACTCGTTCTTGTCCTTGCAGTGGTCCCTTGGGATTGTCCATGTGTCCAGTCACATCATAGCTTCGGTCATACCAGTCCGAGCACCACTCCCACACATTGCCCGACATCTGATACAGACCGTACCCGTTCGGCCGATAGGCTCCAACCGGTGCCGTGCCAGGATAACCATCGCTGGCATGGTTCTTCACGGGAAACCTCCCCTGCCAGATATTGCAGCGAAACTCTCCAGCAGGCTTCAATTCATCGCCCCAAGGGTATCGTTTCTGCACGAGTCCGCCGCGTGCGGCATATTCCCATTCGGCTTCCGTGGGCAGCCTGACTCCGGCCCACTTGCAGTAGGCGTCGGCATCGTTCCAGGACACATGGACGACGGGATGGTCCATACGATGAACGAGACTTGACCCGGGGCCTTCCGGACGAGCCCAGACCGCACCGGGTACCGCTCTCCACCATGGCGTATGGGCCGGGGCCTGTGTTGCCGCAGCAGCCTGTTCGGTCAAGAACAAGTGAAACACATACGACCAGCCAAACTGCTCAGCATCTGTCCTATATCCGGTCGCTTGTATGAAACGGACGAAATCGCTGTTGGTCACCGTATAGGGAGCAATCGCAAAAGCGTTGACATTTACTTCCCGAACGGGTCCTTCTCCATCATACGGATTGGCTTCCTGATCGGAGGTGCCCATCAGAAATAGACCGCCAGGAAGCTGAACCATACGGTCCTTCTCGGATTCGGCAATCGTCATGCCAGGTAACGCTGCCTGGCCTGCAGCAGGAGTTGGGGCCGTGACGTTCAGCCTGTTTCGTGCTGCGGTGCAGCAGGACGGTTTGGATTCCATCATGCACCTCCCAGTTCAAGTTAGAATAAAACAATGCCGGCAGCGCCGGCGACGATGAGAAGGAGCAGCGGGTGGAGCTTGTGCTTCAGTAAGAGATACAGGCAAACACCACTGATAAGGAGCGTGGGGACGATGCCCCAGGTTATCGCTGCGCCTTCATTAGACAAGCCAAAGTGAATGGCTGCATATAGAATGAGCCCGGTCGTTACAGGCCGCAAGCCGTACAGGGAAGATTTCAGCCATGGGTTGTCATGCAAGCGGTAGAAGAAGGCAGATAGCAGCACAACAACGATCAACGACGGGATAATGATCCCAGCGGTGGAGACGGCGGCTCCGAGATAACCTGCTGTTTCATAGCCGATCAGCGTGGCGGCATTGGTTGCAATCGAGCCGGGCGCCATTCCAGCCAGCGCCACTGTCTGTTGGAACTCCGCGGCTGTCAGCCATCCTTTTTCCGTGACCTCATACTGAATCATCGGAATGACTGCATAACCGCCGCCAAACGACACAAGGCCTACGCTTATAAACATGATAAACAAGTCCCAATACATGATTCGATCGCCCCGATTTCTCTCGCTTAAATGTAATACTCCAGCTCCGAAGGGCTGCCGGTTGCGGTCTGCTTCTCGGTCCGGGCCCGAAGTCCAAGCCGTAGTTTGATCCGGATGACTGTCATGCCGCATAACAAACCCAGAGCTATAAGATAGAGGGGGTGGACACCAGCAAATAACAGCACGGAGACGGTAGCAAGGGCAGCTATCGCTGTCGTCCTGTCAAAGACGGAATACTTGGCCATCCGATATGCCGCCATGAGGATTAGCGCTATAATGGCACCGTTCATCCCCTTTAGAGCAGCTTCGACTTTAGGCTGGTTTCGGAACACCATGGCAAATATGCTGATCAGAATCACAATCAGAAACGTGGGGCATGTTACTCCGATGACCGCCGACACAGCTCCGGCAACGCCAGCCTGACGGTGGCCGATGATGGCAGCCGCATTAACGCCAACGCCTCCGGGAGCTGAGCCGGCGAGCGATATAAGCTCACCGATTTCATCCTCTTGCATCCATTTTTTCTTGCTCACCACTTCGCGCTCAATAATTGGCAGCATGGCATACCCACCTCCGAAGGTGGAGGGCCCGATGCGGAAGAAGGTCCAGAATAGCTGGTTCAGCAGCTTGAATTTATGCTTCAGTCCCTTGATGCGATCTCTCATGATTTCCATTACGCATGATGGATTCTGGGCATCGGCATCGGTTCCTTGCCAAGCTCGGCCCAGATATATTTGAGCAATAGCTCGGCCTTCAGCTGCTCGTGCTCCGGCTCGTTCCACAGGTTATGCAGCTCGTTAGGATCGGTCTCAAGGTCGAACAGCTCACCGTAGGATTGATTGTAATAGACGGTGATCTTATAACGCTGTTCGATATATGTTTTTTGATGAATCGTTGTCGGCTCGTGCCGGAATTCGCAGAGGGCATGCTCCCGAGCGGCCGCCTTCTTGCCGAACCACACTTCCTTTTGGTCGACGCCCGTCATGGCGTGCGGAATCGGAACGTTGCAGAGCGATAGGAAGGTCGGGGCCAGATCGACCAGGGATTGCATGGCATTTGATTTTTTTCCGGCAGGCACCTGATCGGGGTACCTTACCATGAACGGAATCCGGATTAAATCCTCGTAATGAAACCCTCCCTTGGCTTGAAGGCCGTGCTGGCCGAAGAAGTGGCCGTGATCCGTTGTGAATACAACGACGGTATTCTCCGCCAGTCCCAGATCATCCAGTTTATCGAGGATTTTGCCGATATATTTGTCCATCATGCTGATCATGCCGTAATACACGGCAACAAGCTTTTTCTTGTCATACTCCGTTAGTCGTGCCTTTGCACCATACTCGTAATAGTGATGGGAACGGTAGCCATGTATGCCATACCCGGTCTCTGCAAGATGCGAGAAATCCGGATCGTCCTCTTGCGTCAACTGGAAATGCGGCGGATTTCGGTCATGCTCTCCCGGCGTTACGGATGGAATGGTCAACTCGTCCGGGTCATACATCGAGTCCCACGGTTCAGGGGCCAGATATTCCGGATGCGGGTCGAAGAAGCTGGCCCACAGAAAGAAAGGGTCATCCGAGCGCTGGTATTGGTCCAAAAGGGAGCCGGTTCGTTCGGCAATCCAGGTGTTGTAATGGTATTTCTCCGGGATGGGCCATGTGTACGTCCGGGAAGGATCCATGGTTCCCGTCGGCGGCAGGAAGTATTCCCGCCAGTTGGCACACCCTTGTTCTTCCAGCCATTGTGCATAATGTTGACCGACATGGGCTTCATTGGTGTGGTTGCGGGCCAGTTCAACATGGTCGAATCCGTAAAATGGCCCGTGGAAATTTCTCCAATATTCCAAATCCTGAAGGATCGGGTACGCTTCCAGCGAAGGATAAACATCCGTGGATTTCAGTGGCTGAAAATGAGCTTTGCCGACAAGACCCGTTCGGTATCCGGCTTCCTGGAAGCTTTGACCCACGGTGTGGCGGTCTTCCAGCAGTTTTGTACCCAAAGTCCATGCTCCATGCTGACTGGGATACATTCCCGTAATGATGGATGCTCTGCTGGGGGTGCAGGTGGGATTTGGGCAATAGGCCCGATCGAACGTTGTCCCTTGCCGGGCGAGACGGTCCAGATTCGGCGTGGAAATTTCAGACTGAAATGTACCGATGGTGTTCCAATGCTGTTGATCACTAGTTATTAGCAAAATGTTAGGTGTTCTCGACAAGTGTAATCCCCTCCTAGTATGATAATATTGAAAAAAATCAGTTATAAAAATAGCTTAGTGTTATATTTTTGTTGTCATTTTGTTATGATTAAGCAAAAAATGAAGGAAAGGAGGGGCGTCGCCAAATGCAGGAATATGAATACGAGTATGCGGAATTCATCTACTATACGCCGGGATATTTGGATAAGGAGGAACAAATTTGGCCGGTTCGGGCAGGACGAACTGCAGCCAAGCCCAATTACAAGGTCGGACCGAAACGGATCGAGTGTTACAGTCTGCATTTTGTGCATGAAGGCATGGTCCGGCTTGAGTTTGATGGTAAATGGGTGGATCTGCAGAAGAACGATGTGTTCTGCCTGTTTCCGGGGCGGACCTATTACTATCACATGCTTCCCTCGGATTCTCCGCTGCAAATGAGCTGGCTCGCATTGGACGGCAACAGGGTCAAGCCGTTATTGGAGCTTGCCGGTTTGCTTCCGGATAGCCCGTTTGGCAAACAAATGTTATCCGCCCGGGTCAAAGAGTCCTCGGAAAGCGTGATTCATGCCCTGGCTGGCGTGGAACGCTGGAAGCCTTCAATTTCACTGGAACTGCATGGCTTGATCTACGGACTGCTTGCCGGACTGGTGCCGGACACGGTTTCTTTGCAGCCGACAGAGCTTGCGGGATGGATTCATGAGTGTTTGGATTACATGGAACTTCACGCGACCGAAGGGATTTCAGTACAGCAGGTGGCTGAATTTGCGGGGGTGCACCGTTCGTACTTCTCCAATATGTTCACCAGTCAGGTAGGAATGCCTCCGTTAAAATACATGCAGAAAATACGGATGGAGAAGGCGAAACGATTGCTGACCGAAACGGACGCAACGATCACGGAGATTGCCCTGTCTCTTGGCTATCCCAATTTATACTCATTCACGAGAGCCTTCAAGATTTATTACAAGGTGCCTCCCATTACCATGCGGGGAACCCAATGCTGAGTGCGTACCATGGGAATGCTCATGTGAACGACATTTTGTAAACGGTTACTTTTTATTTCGGTTGATCTTGAAAAAGGAGAATTCCGCTATGAAGCTTTCTACGATTCAGAGGTGGATATCGCCCGGTCGAAGCATTCAAGGGAAAATATTCATTGCGTTTAGTGCGGTTACCCTCGTGTCCATTGTCTCGATTACGGTCATTGTTTACATGAGCATGCGTGAGACGATCATGCACAATGCGGTCACCTCGGTATCGGACAGCATTCGGCAGGCGGATGAATCGCTGAATATGATGCTGGAAGAGATCGATCGCTTGAACACCGTTGTGGTGACCAACAAAAACACGGTGATTGACACCCTGTTAAGCCCGAATGAAGAGATCAGTTACGAGTGGTTTCAGGAGCAGAAGCGGATCGATGAGTTCCTGTCCGTTCTGATCGATTATAAGCCCTACATTACACGGATCGCTGTTGTCGGTCTGAACGGAAAGGTGTATTTCTCCGGTGGGCCGTGGTTGGACAGGACGGTGCTGGGGTCACCGATGCTGGATTATATGCTGCAGAATGGATCCCGCCATGCGTATTTCAAGCAGACGGGGGTGTCGGACGCCATCACGGTAGGGCGGGAGATCCGCTACAATCGTGAACCGATCGGGGTGGTCATGGTGGACTTGAATTATGATTTTATCCAAAAAACATACGGCGTGAAGCCGACTACGGACAGCATGATCTATGTGTTGGACATGCAGGGCGGGTTCGTTTATGCGGCCGAATCGGCACCGTCTTTTGCCCCTTCATCCGATAGGATTGTCGGACTCAATCAGGAGCTTGCAGGTAATGGTGATGCTATCAAGCAAGTTATTGACGGGAGAGACTATATCGTGGTCAGCCGCCGATCCGGTTATACGGGCTGGACCACGCTGGCGTTGATTCCGATGGATTCGCTGCTGAGCGAATCGGCAAGGCTGCGCAAGCTGCTGGCGGAGGTGTCGGTTATCGTCTTTGTTGTGGTTCTCATCGGGTCGCTGCAGGTGTCTTCGCGAATCACCCTTAATATCCGGCGATTGAAATCGTTGATGATGTTTGTGAAGGAGGGGAATTTAACGTTTCCCAGAAAGGAGATCAAGGGCGAGGATGAGACCGGGCAGCTGTACCGCGTCTTTATCAGCATGGTGGAGGATTTGAAGCGGCTGATGGAAGGAATCCGGGTCAGTGAGAGGGCCAAGCGGGAAGCCGAGTTAACGGCCCTTCAGGCGCAGATTCATCCTCATTTTTTATACAATTCGCTGAACACCATTAAGTATCTGGCCAAGATGAACGGCGTGCCTAACATCGAAGAAGTGTCGGGATCGTTGATTGAGCTCATGCGCGGGGTTCTGGGCAATTCAAGCGAATTTCTGACGATGCGGGAGGAACTGGATTATGTTGAACGCTATATCTCCATCGTCAAGTACAGGTATATGGAGCCGATCCGGATGGTTGCCCAGGTTGAGGATGATGCTTTGCTGGAATGCCGGGTGCTGAAGCTGATGCTGCAGCCTCTTGTGGAGAATGCCATTATTCATGGTATCGGACCGCTGGAGCGGGAGGGACTTGTGTTGATCCGCGTATGCGAAGAGGGGGGCGACCTCAAGATTGAAGTGATCGACCATGGCAAGGGTATGACAGAGGGGCAGAAGGCTGCTTTGTTGGGTGAAAGGGGAAAGAGCGGGAATACGTCCCGTTTTAGCGGAATGGGGGTGCGTAACGTGCATGAACGGATCGTACACCTGTATGGTCATTCATACGGCGTCAAGCTGTACAGTGAGCCAGGTCTGTATACCAAGGTCGAGATCCGGCTGCCGAAACTTACGGAGTGTAAGGGAGAATCCGAACAAGAGGTGATATAAGCGATGTTCCAAGTGCTGCTTGTCGACGATGAGCCGCTGGTGCGGCATAATCTGTGGACGTTACTCGACTGGAATGAGCATGGATTTCAGCTGTGCGGCCAAGCGCATAACGGATTCATGGCTCTGGCGATGATGGAGCAGTCCCCTCCTCATATTGCAATTATTGACGTGAACATGCCCGGCATGAACGGTGTAGAGCTCAACCGAGCGATCAAAGAACGCTTCCCGGCCATTAAGACCATCATGCTCAGCAGCTTTGATGACTATGACTACGTGCGGGAGTCCCTGAAGAACGGGTCCATCGATTATGTATTGAAGCATCGGCTGGACGGGGCAACGCTGATCGCCATGCTGAATAAAGCGGTCCTGGCATTGCGGCAGGAGGATCGGCTGTTTAAAGAACGCATTGCCCGGCAGGCCCTGGAAGAGAGGATAAACCCTGTCCTGATCCGCGATTATGTTGTGCATTTAATCCGGGGAGGGATGGAAGCAAGCCTGGAGTCAGAAACCTTCTCCCAGCGGAATAACCTGTATCCCCAGACCTTCAGTTATACGGCTGCGGCTGTGCAGATTATCCCGTTTCGGCTGCTGACGGAATCGTACAGCGATGTGCAAACGAATCGGCTGGTTCAGCAGGTAGTGGATATGATGCAGCAGAGTTTGGGGGATATCCATGAGCGGACGGCAGCTTATGTGGAGGATGGGCGGTTTGTTGTTGTGTTTGCGAACAAGGAACGAAGTGAATTTGCCGTGATGAGCGAGGCAGATGGACGAATAAGGAAGATTCAGCACGCCCTTGAATTATTCCTCAATTTAAGATGTGTAACCGCTATAGGACATGTGTGCACCAGCTTATCCCAGCTTGGATCCAGTTACAGCTCAGCTGAGCGGGAACTAGATGCTTCATCCGTCAAGGTGCCGTTCGCCGAGAATACGCCGCCAAGGATAATGGACCACGCTGTCGGATTTGCCGGAGGGTACAAAGAGCGCGTTTCTTTGACGATCGAAGAGCACAAGCAGCTTCTGCTCTCCATCGAAAGACTGGACACCCAAGATGTGCAGGCTTTAATTTCATCCATATTTGCTTCGATCTCCCATCAGCCAATCCATTCGCATACGGTTCAGATCATTGTCAGTGAGCTGATGCAGACCGGTGATAAGGCATTGAAAACATGGATGCCATCCATTGAAGCAGCAGGGGACAGGCTTCCTGCAAGAAGCGAACTCGGAAGGATGGGCAGTGTCGGGGAATTGGAGCAGTGGCTGTTATCCTTCTATGCCGACTTGCTGGGCCTGCTGAAGCAGCACCGTGTGAGCGGGGCCTATTCTCGTCATGTCACGCAAGCCATCCACTTCATCCTGGAGAGATATCCGGGGTATGTCACATTGGAGCTAGCGGCAGGCGCCATCGGGTTGAACTCATCCTACTTAAGCCGAATTTTCAAGGAGGAGACGCAGCGGACCTTCTCGGAATACTTGAATCGGGTACGAATCGACGCAGGGTGTAAACTGATGGAAAGCGGGCGCTATACCATCAAGGAAATCAGCAATCAAGTGGGGTTCACGACTCATAACTATTTTTTTAAAGTGTTCAAGGAGATTACGGGAATGACACCGCAAGAGTACTTGAACAGTCTGGGAAAAGGATAAGAGAAAAACCAAGCATTCGGATCGGCAGAAACCGTGTTTCGGAAGCAGCCAGTATAAAAAAACCGTAAAATATGTGGAGTAAATGATCATATTATTGTAATTGGCTGCCAGGGCCGTTGAATTATAATAATCACACACCAACGGTAAACGCTTACACTAAGCGTGTGGTGATTAAGAAATGTGGGGGTCACCTATTCATGCGTAAACACTGGGGAAGAAACGCGATCATGACCATGATCGTTTCCAGCTTGATGCTGGCCGGATGCAGTTCAGATGGAGGTTCGAAGAAGGAAGCCGCACCCGAAGGTTCGGAGAATGTCGTTCACACCACGGGATTTCCGATCGTAGAGCAGGCGGTGGAACTCAAGATGTTCACCCGGATTGCCCCCGTTAATGGTCCGTTTAAGGAGATGCCGGTTTTTCAGGATTACGAGAAATTGAGCAATGTAAAGGTGGAGTTCATCGAAGCGCCGACAGACGGCTTCCAGGAGAAGAAAAACCTGCTGTTCGCGTCGAATGAGCTGCCCGATGCGCTGTTCCGTTCGGGGCTATCGCCGCTTGAAACCGTCCGCTACGGGTCGGCAGGCCAATTGATCCCGCTGGAAGGCCTTATCGATGAATACGCTCCGAACCTGAAGAAATGGATGGAGGAATATCCCGAAATCCGCTCGGGCATCACAACGCCGGAGGGCCACATTTACGCGATTCCGGGCATCGTCACGCTAGGCGCGGCGCGTACGGATAAGAAATGGATTAATCAGAAATGGCTGGATAAGCTGAATTTGGAGGTGCCGGAGACAACCGAAGAACTGTATCAGGTGCTGCTTGCTTTCCGTGACGGGGACCCGAACGGCAACGGCAAGCAGGATGAGATTCCGATGACCGCCCGAATCGGGTTATCGGTTGTGAGCGCGATGAGCGGATCGTTCGGACTGGACACACAGCTCGGCTACAACATCAACATTGAAAATGACAAGGCAAGCATCTGGATGGGCAGCGACAAGAATAAAGAGATGCTGATGTATCTAAACAAGCTTTACAAGGAAAAGCTTCTGGATCCCGAGATATTCTCGCACACTGAAGCGCAATATTTGGCCAAGCAGGGATCAGGGAATGCGGGATTCTTCTTTGACCAGACAAACAACAACTTTTTGTCAATCCAGGATCAATATACCGGGATCGCGCCTCCGGCAGGGCCTGACGGAGACCGGATGCAAAGTCAGGCGCTGCCGATTGCGCGGGATTTTGGAGCTTTTGCCATCACGTCCGTCAATAAATACCCAGAAGTCACGATGCGCTGGATCGATTACTTCTATAGCGACGAAGGATCTACCCTTCTCCGGTTCGGCAGAGAAGGAGAGCATTACGAGATGAAGGACGGAATTCCCTACTATACAGAGGATTTCTTGAAGGATATTACCAACCAGGCAAAAATCACGCCTTACGCCGGAGGAGGAGCGCCTCATCTCATCAGCGAGCAGGTCGCCTCTTTCATCAATCCGCCGCAGGTACAGGAGGCGCAGCAGAAGCTGGATCCATTCATGCCGGAGGTTCGCTACGCGGCTCCCATGTTTGACGAGCAAACCGCTCAGCAAGTGAACATTCTGCGTAACGATATCGATAAATACTACGAAGAGCAGAGCACGAAATTCATTGTGGGCGCGCTTAGCTTCGACAAGTGGGAACAATTCCAGTCTACGCTGAAGAAGATGAAAATCGATGAGCTGGAGAAGTTGTATCAGGATGCTTATGACAAGATGCAGAAATAATGCTGCCACATCATGGATAAGGAGTGGATGCCCATGAAGAGTGTCAAAGCCGATACAACGATCACTATGCCTCCAGGTCAACGAAGGCGAGGTCCCCGCTTGCTAAGACAAATGGCCAAAAGGTATGACCTGTACCTCATGCTGCTTGTGCCGGTCGTCTGGTATCTGGTTTTTCACTATGGTCCGTTGTACGGGCTGCAAATTGCGTTTAAGAATTTCAACCCGGCCAAGGGAATCCTTGGGAGCAGCTGGGAGGGCTTCGGGCATTTCGAACGCTTCTTCGATTCGTATTATTTCTGGAGGCTGCTGTGGAATACGTTGTCCATTAATCTGTTCTCGCTGTTGATCGCTTTTCCGATTCCCATCTTGCTGGCGTTGATCATTAATGAAATTCGTAACAAGACCTTCAGCAAATGGCTGCAGAACATTACGTATATTCCGCACTTTATTTCCGTAGTTGTGATTGTCGGCATATTGAATGTATTCCTCTCGCCTACCAGCGGTCCGGTCAATCTGCTGATCGAGGCAATGGGAGGCACGCCGGTCCGTTTTATGGAGGAAGCCGGCTGGTTTAAGACCATTTTTATCGGCTCTAACATATGGCAGAACATGGGCTGGCAGTCCATTATCTACATTGCGGCATTGAGCGGGGTGAACCCGCAGCTTTATGAGGCTGCCAAGATGGACGGAGCGACAAGACTGAAGCGGATTTGGCATATATCCTTACCCGGCATCGCTCCTGTTGTTATCATTCTGCTGATTTTGGATATCGGCCATTTCATGAACATTGGCTTTGAGAAAATTTTGCTGATGCAAAATAATTTGAATCTCGAATCGAGTGATGTCATTTCCACGTTTGTTTACACGACAGGCATTTTAAAGGGAGAGTACAGTTACACGGCAGCAATCGGGCTGTTTAATTCGATCATCAACCTGATTTTGCTGCTGCTTGTAAACCGAATTGCGCGTAAAACGTCGGAGACGAGTTTATGGTAAAGGGGGAAAACGCGACATGTCCAAGCCATCGACCATAAAAAGAACCTCGGATGAATGGGTATTCGATGTGATCATTTACGCGGTCGCCGCCATCATTATTCTCATTGTGCTGTATCCGTTAATCTTTATTGTCAGCGCTTCGTTCAGTGATCCGGCAAGGGTGCTGAACGGGGAGGTTTGGCTGCTGCCCAAGAGCGTAACGCTTGATGCCTACACGAATATTTTGCATAACGATAAGATTTGGATCGGTTACCGCAATACGATCTTCTATACGATTGTAGGGACGGTAATTAATATCATCATGACGATACTGGCAGCGTACCCGCTATCGAGACCTGACCTTCCAGGACGCAATACGATTATGGTGTTTATCACCCTGACCATGTTTTTCAGCGGAGGGCTGATTCCGACCTACCTGTTGGTCAAGGATCTGGGAATGGTCGATACGATGTGGGCATTGATTGTTCCCGGTGCCATCGCGACCTACAATCTGATCGTGATGAGAACGTATTTCCAATCGAGCATTCCGTGGGAGCTGCAGGAGGCTGCCCATATCGATGGATGCTCCAACTGGAGGCTGCTGCTGAGCATCATCCTGCCCTTATCCAAGCCGATTCTGGCGGTCATGGTGCTGTTCTATGCGGTAGGACACTGGAATTCATTTTTTAATGCGCTCATCTATATTCGTAACGAGAATTTGCATCCGCTTCAGCTGGTGCTCCGCGAAATTCTGCTGATTAGTCAATCTGATGCGGTGGACGGCAGCATTGGTTTGGAAGACAAAATCCTGCTTGCCGAGAGCATTAAATACGCGGTCATTATTGTCTCCAGTTTGCCTGTACTGCTTATGTATCCGTTTGTGCAAAGGCATTTTGTTAAAGGCGTCATGATTGGCTCGGTAAAAGGGTGAGCTCAGCTCACATGCCATTTTCGCACGAATTAATTCCCCTAATATATCACGCTTATGGAGGATTTATCTTGAAAACAAACGCCAAGATTACCATTGACTGCGTCAGGCCGAGCGAGCATACGGTCAACCCCTACCTGTTCGGACATTTCGTGGAGGATATACGGGACCATATGGAGGCCATGCTCGCATTTCCCTTGAAGGACATGGATTTCGAAAGCGAGACGGAATCGAAGACCGCGGTATCGGGAAGCTGGCGCGCGTATACCAACGGAAGGAACACCAGGTATGCCATGGAGGCGCCGGCACCCAAGCATTCGGGCCGCGCCCAGCGCATCCGCATTCTGAGCGATGATGAGGCCTATGCCGGCATAACGCAGATCACATCGCTGCAAGGGCCGAAGGATTACGCTGTTCGGATGGTTGCAAGGGCTTCCATCGAGCTTCGTTATTTGATGATCGAAGCGGTGGACCGGCGTACGGAAGAAACGCTGGGGCAGCTGCGGGTCGAGCTGAGCAGCCATAACTGGCAGGAATACCAGGGGCAGCTGTCCATAACCCGTGCTTGTGCCGATGCGGAAATTCGGGTGTATATCCCGGCCGGGCACCCAAGGTGGGTCGACCACGTATCCACCGGCATGCTTTGGATCGATCATGTGTCAATGCTGCCAGTAGACAGCATTGCCATGGTGAAGCGCGAAGTGGTAGACATGACCCGCGAGCTGAACGCGGGGATGATGCGACTGGCAGGCAATTATATCAGCGCGTACCATTGGGAGCATGGGATCGGCCCTGTTCTGGAGAGACCTGTCATGTACAACGAAGCGTGGGGAGGGTGGACCAGCAAATATTTCGGAACGGACGAATTCATCCGCTTTTGCCGCGAACTGCGGGTTGAGCCCCTCATTTGCGTGAACGATGGTTCCGGCACGCCAGTAGAGGCTGCCCAGTGGATCGAATACTGCAATGGAAGCGTGGATACACCGATGGGAGCTCTGCGAGCAAAGAATGGATCACCCGAGCCATACGATGTAAGGTACTGGGAGATTGGCAACGAGGTTTGGGGGCAATGGCAGGTCGGCACTTGCACAGCTGACAGGTTTGCGGAGCGGACGATATCGTTTGCCAAGGCCATGAAGGAGGCGGACGATTCCATCGTGCTGCTGGCCTGCGGGCATTATGATCAGGACTGGAATCAAACGGTCCTCGATCTGGCCGGTGAGTATATGGACTATCTGACACTGCATTTGTACCACGGCTACGGTCCCTTCGGCATGAACCGGGACACCCCGGCAGAGGACCGCTATAAAGCGATCGCCTCTTATCCCGAATGGACCCGGCATTATATCCGGCAGACGACGGAGCTTATTCGGTCCCAGTCGAAGCATAGCCACGTGAAGCTGGCGATCACCGAATACAACACGATGTACTATCCGAACACCGTAAGAAAAGGGCTGCCGAACGAACATACCTTGGGAGCAGCCGTGGCCAATGCCGCCAACCTGAATGAAATGATTCGTTGCAGCGATATGGTGCATATCGGCAGCTTCTCCGATCTAGTTAACGGCTGGCTGGGAGGATGCATCAGAGTGGGGGATTATTATGCCGACCAGTATTGCGGCAAAGAACCTGGCTGGAGCGGGCTTCCTCTCGAAATATACGGTACACCCACCTATGAAGTGTTAAAGCTTTACGCGAATCGGGATATCCGGCGAATCCTTCCTGTTAAGGCGGAATGCGGCACCTTCTCCGTGTCGTCACACAAGAAGACGCCTGTGGAGCTGGATGCGCTTCCGGATCTGGACATTGTGGCCGGTACGAATGACGACGGCAGCGTGATTACGCTGCTTATCGTGAACCGAAGCCTGGGGGAGGTTCGGGCCGAGCTTGAGCTGCAAGCTTTCGAAGCTTCCGGGGAAACAACCGTTTATGAAATTACCGGGAATTTTTACGATGATATCAATTCCGTATTCCAGCCTGAGCAAATCAAGTGTAAGGAATACGGGGTTTCGGCGGAGGAACTGCAGCGCGGTTACGCATTGCGTCCTTCCTCCATTTATGCGCTTGAATTCAGGGCGAAGCCCGAATCCGGTGGAGTGGAATAATCACCTAGGCTGGCTGTGACCATCAAGACTAAAGTATCTATTATAACCGAAGAGCCGTGACTGCGCTGACAGTCACGGCTCTTTTTTTGACATAAAGCCATTCGAAACTCGCTGCGGCCCGAAATGGAATGATACAGGCTGATCTTATCCAAGAATCAGGGAAAATGGTCTTCATTCATCGTTTAACTTATTTATGGGAAGTGTAATTAGAGACTAAACAGAAGGATGGGGTGATCAATATGTCAAACGGAACCGTTGTGAACCAGGAAGCCGTTGAGATTGTTAAGGATATTATCAAGGATGTGGAAACTGCGATGTTCTCCACGATATCGGAGGGTGGGATCAATTCCCGGCCGATGCAGACACAGGATATTGAATTTGATGGGGACCTCTGGTTCTTAACGAAACGGGATACCAGCAAATATGCGGAAATCATGGCTAATCCCAACGTGAATATTGCGTATGTCGGCAAATCCTACGTATCGATTCGTGGAACGGCTGAAGTTGTAGAGGATGTGGAACGGAAAAAAGCACTCTGGAATGCAGCATACGAGAAGCTGCTGCAAACATCCTACGACGATCCCAACATGATTCTGATCAAGGTGAATACGGACACGGCAGAGTACTGGGAAACCGGAAATAAAACTAAAACGGTGAAGGCCTTCTTCAAAAAAATGGTGGGCCAGCAGCCGGAGGGCAACTCGGATATTAACAAAACCGTTGATCTTCATTAAGCGGAAATAATTCAATTATAAAAACCGCAGGATCAAGCCACGATCCTGCGGTTTTTTTTAGGAATTTTGGCTATGGTCATGACTGTCCTCTAGTAACGGATCGATATGTATGCGGGCAAGTCATCAGCTCATACGTATTGATAGATAAATGGTTTAAGAAGGAAGAAAGAGGGAACTTTAATACGTAAGAAGGCAGATTTACCCTGAAACCTATTTTAAACCCATAAATCAAGTGAGAATTATGTGAATTAAACGGCAGAACTGGTTCTAAACCATGACGTTCAACTGGATGGTTTGGCTCTGATTGTGTTATACTTTTTTCGTAATTATGAAAATTTACATTCGGAGAGGAGGTAGTACATTGGGAAGGCGTTATTGCAAATGGATCAAGTTACGGAACTAAAGGGAGTGACATCTTTTCTATTGGCTGCCTCTTCTGCCTGGGTATTTGTAATACATGATGTACTTGCTTCTGAATAACATTGAATACAGCCTTAATTAAATCTGGAGGTGAATCCCTCTTAAGAGGGAAATCATTGGACATTATTACCATCACTAATTTATTCATACTTGCAGTTCTGATTGCATTGACAGCGTTTTTTGTGGCCTCTGAGTTTGCTGTTGTAAAAATTCGTATGTCTCGGATTGATCAATTAATTGCTGAAGGGAATAAAAAGGCGGTTGTGGCCAAAAAAGTAGCCGGCGACCTTGATTATTATCTATCGGCCTGCCAGCTCGGGATTACGGTAACGGCTCTCGGACTTGGGGCCATTGGTAAGCCTGCCGTTGAACGCATCATGTACCCGGTATTTGATCTCTTTAACGTATCGGCCTCAACGGCTTCGATTGCTTCCTACGCCATTGCCTTCATACTCGTGACATTTCTGCATGTCGTGGTAGGGGAAATGGCACCCAAGACGCTGGCAATCCAATTCTCGGAGAAGATGACCCTGCTGCTCGCTGCCCCGCTGTATGGGTTCGGGAAAATCATGAAACCATTCATTTGGGCATTGAATGGAGCATCACGAGTATTGCTGCGTTCCTTTGGCGTGAAGCCTGCTGGACATGAACAGGCTTACTCGGAAGACGAGCTGCGCATTATTATGACGCAAAGCTATCAGGGCGGCGAGATCAATCAGACCAAGCTGGCTTACATGGAGAACGTATTCTCATTCGATGAGCGTGTGACCAAGGATATCATGGTGCCGAGAACCGCTCTGGTTACCCTCGACAAGGATATGAAATACCCGGATATCGTCCGTATATTGGATGAACACAACTATACGCGATATCCTGTCATTGAAGAGGGCAGCAAGGACCGGGTGGTCGGCGTTGTCAACGTGAAGAAGATGCTGCCGCATATCGTGGCTGGACGGGAGCGCAAACTGACGGAATTTGTCCGGGACCTTCCTATCGTGCTTGAAGTTACGCCGATCCATGAAGCGATGTTGAAGATGCAGCAGGAACGTATGCATATGGCTCTGGTTATCGATGAATACGGCGGCACATCTGGGATATTGACCATGGAAGATATATTGGAAGAGATCGTTGGGGAGATTCGTGATGAATTCGATGCCGACGAAGTGGCGGATATCCGGAAGACCGGGGAACGTGAATACCTGATTAATGGACGGGTTCTCCTGGATGAGCTTGAGAAGCAGTTTGGACTGGTCTTCGAGAATCGTGAAGAGATGGATACGATTGGCGGCTGGATTCAGTATCAGAAAGGCACTACGGTTCAGGACGGCGATGAGATCAAGCAAGGCGAGCACGTATGGGTTGTATCGGAAACCGATAACTTGCAGATTAAACAAGTCATTCTAAGACAAGCTTGAGATTGCGTGTTAAGGGCTTCTCGTTGATACATTCAGACCATCATTTTTTTGGAGGTGAATCCCTCGACTGAGGGAAATCATTGGACGGAATAATCGTGTTAAACTTATTTTTAGTAGCTGTGTTTATAGGACTGACAGCGTTCTTTGTCGGAGCCGAATTCGCGATATTGAAGGTACGGATGTCAAGAATCGATCAATTGATTGCAGAGGGTAATAAAAAAGCAGTCAAGGCCAAGAAGGTAGCACACGAGCTGGATTACTACTTGTCTGCCTGCCAGCTCGGGATAACCATAACGGCGCTCGTACTCGGAGCGCTGGGCGAACCGACGGTTGAGCGGATGCTCCATCCTCTGTTTGAGAGATTTGATGTGCCGGCTGCCATTGCAACCGTGCTCTCCTATGTCATTGCTCTTTCGATTATCACATTCCTGCACGTTGTCATCGGAGAATTGGCACCGAAAACATTGGCGATCCAATTTGCCGAGAAGATGACGCTGCTGCTGGCATCGCCACTATACTGGTTCGGTAGAATCATGTACCCGTTTATCTATGCACTGAACGGAGCTTCGCGTCTTCTTCTTCGTATATTTGGCGTAAAGCCGGCTGGACATGAGACGGTCCATTCCGAGGAGGAGTTGAAGTGGATTGTGGATCAGAGCTACGAGAGCGGCGAGATCAACCAAACTGAGCTGGATTACCTGAAGAATATATTCGCTTTTGATGAGCGCACCTTACAGGAAATCATGATTCCTAGAGAGCGAATCATTACGGTGGAACAGGGCTGGCCGCTTGCTAAAATCATTGAGGTTCTGGGTGAGTATGATTATACCCGCTATCCGGTTGCCGAAGCAGGGAATGCCGATCGTTTCATCGGGTTTATCAACACCAAAGAGATGCTGACAGGCATTGCGGCTGGAAGGGACTGCGCCGTGCATGAATTTATTCATGAGATGCCGCGTCTTTCGGAATCGTCCTCAATCAAAGACGTCCTGATCAAGATGCAGCAATCCCGCGTCCACATGGCGATTGTAACGAATGAGTCGGGCGCTGCCGCCGGACTCGTGACGATGGAGGATATTCTGGAAGAAATCGTCGGGGATATCCGGGACGAATCGGATCGCAATGAGCTGCAAGGCGTACAGGCGTAAGTGATATAGGATTCGCACCCGATCAAGAAAAAGTAAATAACCATGCCCTCTTCCCTCCATTTGGGAGGTGAGAGGGCATTTTTTTGTTATATTCTCTATGTTTCTATCGGAATTCTCAGTGTGACCTGCGTTCTGGCCTCTGCGCAATATTCTGGCTGCTCAATGGGTCACGGTTAACCAGCATTCGTATATTTCACCCTTGGCTTGGCCTAATCGTGAATCCGAAGCTGTACGTACGGTTTGCAGGCAGGGTGAATTCCTCATGAATGGGCGCTCCCCAGCTGTCGTCGCCGCCTACACCCATCTGCTTGTAGTTGATGCGCAGGACGGTTTTATCGCTTGCGGGAAGTTTATAAGCATGGTCACAACGTTCCAGTTCATCCGGTGTCCACGGCAGAGCGCATAACTCCATGAGCGATGGGCTTTCGAAGCGGAGGCCGACGCCGCTGCTTCCTGCGTTAAGGCTGGCGAAGCGGACATCCGTTTTATTCCCGCACTCTTGGGGTCTCAGATAGGGGACAAACTGATCCGCCACCTTCCCCGAATATCGGCCGATTTTGGCTCCGGTCTTCCGGTCCCAGTAATTCTCATGAGGTCCGCGGCCGTACCAGCGGAGGGTGTCCAGTTCGTTATCCAGCAGGAACAGCATGCCGATTTCCGGAATCTCGGGCAAGCCGCTGCCAGGAATGAAAGTTTCATGCACATGAAGCGTTCCGTCAGGGAAGATCCGATAGTCCAGGGTCAGGCTGGATATGGGGTGGGTCTCTATCTGATATTGACTGGAGACGATAACGGCAGGGCCCTCGGTTTGCCAGCTCAGCAATATCAGCTTCCGCTGATTATGGGCGGTTCTCCATACGCCGCAGCGTTCAGGGAGGCGGTTGCCCAGATCGTTATCGGTAACGGCCCGCCAGAAATTAGGTCTGACGGGAGCTCGCAAGTATTCCTTGCCGGACAGCGTGTAAGATGTCAGATCGCCGGTGATCTGGTTAAAGCGCAGCGAAACGGCAGACCCTGTGATGAGGAGGTCTTCTTCATACTCGGTAACATCCAGCAAGGCATCCGTCTGCCCGTGAGTCCCGTGCTCCGATTTTTCCGTAACGTATGGCGTAAGAGCGAACTGTTCCCAGGCCTCTTCATGTCCGGCTGGCGCCCACTTGACGCTTTCCTTCCTCACGAGGGAGAGGGTAAGAATCGCTTCCTTTCCATTATATTCCATAGGAAAGCAGGGAATCGAGAATTCGGTATGCTCGCCCGGAGGCAGGGAAAGCTGAAGTGTGCCGGATTGGCTCTCTTCTCCGTTTAGTTGCACGTCCCATTGTACAAGATACTGATCCAGATTGGTAAACAAGAAGCGGTTGCTGACCCGAATCCGACCTGCGGCAGGATCGGTGCTTTCGAATTTGACGTTCTGATAGCATTTTTTCACTTCATCCAGCTTTGGCGTTTTGCTGCGGTCCGCGAAGATCAGGCCGTTCCCGCTGAAATTGCCGTCATGCGGCGTCTCGTTAAAATCCCCGCCATATGCAAGGTATTCTGTACCGTCCGGCGTCTGGGTGCGAATCGCTTGATCGATCCAATCCCATATGAAGGCTCCCTGTAAGATGTCATACTTCTCAAACAGCTCCCAATAGAGGTGAAGCCCACCGCATGAATTGCCCATCGCGTGGCTGTACTCGCAAATAATGTAGGGCTTGCCCGGATTGCTGGTTGCATACTTCTCCACATCCTGCGGCTTGGCATACATGGTGGACTCGATATCGCTGGCCGCTTCGGATTCCCTGTAGTGGAATATCCCTTCATAATGAACCAGCCGCGATGGATTGACCTCCTTAAGGAAATCATGCATTGCTATGAAGTTGTCGCCGCCAAAAGACTCATTGCCTAATGACCAGATGAGGATGGAGGGGTGGTTCTTGTCTCGTTGAAACATCGAATTGCAGCGGTCCAATACGTTGTCGCGCCATTCGAGTTTGCTGCCCGGAATCGTATCCTCCAGTTCCTGCTGCCCATACACCCACGTGCCGTGTGTCTCCAGATTCGTTTCATCAATGACATATAGGCCATATTCATCGCAAAGGTCATACCATATGGATTGATTCGGGTAATGGGACGTCCGTACCGCATTAATATTATGGGTCTTCATCAGTTCGATGTCGGTGATCATGTCCTCGCGGCTTAGAGCCCGTCCGGTATCAGGGGAGAACTCGTGCCGGTTGACACCCTTGAACAGAATGCGCTGCCCATTGATTCGCATCAATCCGTTTTTAAGCTCGAAGCGGCGGAAGCCCGTGCGGCAGCTTACCGCTCCGAGACATGCCCCGTCTGAATCTTTCAATGCCAGAACTACAGTGTAGAGGCAAGGGGATTCCGCGCTCCATCGTTCAGGCTGATGAACGTCCATGCCCAGGGAGAAGGTGCCCTCATCAATAATGTAATCCGCGATGGTGAGTGATTGCTTCTGAACCAGTCGATGGTCATGATCGTACAGCAGCGCCTCAAGCCGAAGGGTGTCCTTATCGATGGTTTCATTAAAATAATTCGTGATGGCTGCATCAATCTGCAATTCGGCATTCCGGTAATCATCATCGAGAATCGTCCGCACGAAGAAATCCGAGATATGAAGCGCAGGGACCGAATAGAGGTAGACGTCACGGAAGATGCCGCTAAGTCTCCAGAAATCCTGATCCTCAAGCCAGCTCGCATCGCACCATCGGTATACTTCAACAGCCAATTTGTTCCCACCCTTGATCAGATAGGGAGTAATATCGAACTCGGCCGGTGTGAACGTATCTTCGCTATACCCGGCCATTTCGCCGTTCACCCATACATAGAAAGCGGATTCAACACCTTGAAAGCTAATATAAACCGGCTGCCCCTCCCATGTATCGGGTACCGTGAATTCCCGGATGTAGGAGCCTACGGGATTATATCGGGTTGGCGCGAAGGGAGCTTTTAATTCAGGCTCCGAATCGGACCAAGGGTATCTGACATTCGTATATTGTGGATAGTCATAGCCTTGAAGCTGCCAATGGGAAGGGACGGGAATATCGGCCCAGCTGCTGGAATCATAATCGGTTTCATGGAAATGGCGAATGCGTGCTTCCGGTGTTTCCGCAAAAGCGAATTTCCATGTCCCATTCAATGACTTATATAAGGGGGACAAGGAGTGGTCGTGGTTTAACGCTTCGGATTCGGATGGGAACGTCATCATATAAGCGTGTGCCTTGTGACGATTTAGCTGAAAGATATGGGGGTTATTATTCCATTCGGGATAACCGTTTGCAGGTGCCTGGTAAACGAACTTCGTACGCAATTTGCTCAGCTCCTCCTAGATTATGGTTTCCTTCTACTGACAGTATAGAGGTTAAACCCGCCTAAGAGAATAAGACATATTTCACGTTTCTAAGATAAGTGGCCGGGAATTAAGGGTTTACATGTAAAAAGGTCTATGAAATAATGATTAGTAAATAATCATTCACTAATTGATTGGAGTGTATTGGATGGTACGACCTCGCGAATTTCAAGACGAGGCCATATTTGATGGCGTCTACAGAGCACTGTGCAAAAAAGGCTACGGTCAAGTAGCGTTAACGGATATCACGCATGAAATGCATATCTCGCCGGCAGCCTTAATGAAGAGATTCGGCTCGAAGAAGAATATGTTCCTGGCATACAGCGATTATGTCATTGAATTAACCCGGCAAGCCTTCCATGAGGCCAGCCTGTCTGATCAACCCAGAATCGATGCACTAAAGGCCGTGTTCAAGCACTCTACCTCACGTATGAGCCATCCCGTTGAATTGGCTAACCACACTTCCTTCTATCTGGAGAGTACGGCCGATCCCGATCTGCTGGAGAAGACGCAGTACCGGTTGCGGCTGATCGATGAGTTTACCCGGCAGATGCTGAACCAGGCGATAACAAACAACGAAATCATTCCATGTGATGTCGCTTCGCTCAGCAGGGTATTACAGGCTGCCATCAGCGGTGCCATGCTGATCTGGATTAAAGAGTCCAACCGGTCATTGGACGAACTGTTTGATGAGTGCTTTGATGTGATATTTGCCTCGTTAACAAACAGCGATAAGCCGTAATTTCATGAGTTGAAGGGGGAGCGTCATGCCAGTTTATAACGGAAGTGGAGTCGATTTGTATTATGAAGTACAAGGGGAAGGGAAGCCGCTTGTGTTTACGCACGGGGCCTCCTGGAATCATAAGCAATGGCGGCCGCAGATCGACTGTTTCTCGCAAACTCATAGAACCGTCGTGTGGGATATTCGGGGACATGGTTCGTCTGCCCTGCCCGATGGACAAGTGAATTCGGAGGATTTCAGCCGGGATTTGGCGGATCTGCTGGATCATCTGAACATAGATAAAGCTATCCTATGCGGGTTATCTCTGGGTGGTCATATCTCGTTACAGACTGCAGTTCGCTATCCTGACAAGGTTGAAGCGCTGGTACTGATAGGCACTCCATTCACGAATGCGTTCAATTGGTTCGAGCGAATGTTTGTGCCCCTGAACCGTTGGTCGAGTTACCTCATGCCGATCTCTTTATCGGGGAAAATCCAGGGCAAGATGTTATCCAAATATAATAAGGACAATCAAGCCTATATCGAGGAAGCCTTCGGCTCCATAACGCATCGCGATTGGGTTCGGATATGGGATGCGGTTACCCGAATGGAGAGCAGGCAGGACTTGCACAAGATCCAGTGTCCAACATTGCTTCTTCAGGGCGAAAGCGACACGATGATCCGCAGGCAGCAGGAATACATGCTGGAGAGAATTTCGAATGCGCGATTGGAAATCATCCGGAACGCCCACCACGCCACGAATCTGGATAACCCCGATGAGGTGAATGAAGCCATCGCTTCATTTCTGGCAGGAAACGTTATTTAGCCCTTCATTGACACTCGAAAATAGGGTTGCTACAATTTTATGTATATAGCCATCGGAATAATGGGTTAATGAGGAGGGGACGACCTTGAATCGATTCGGTTCTACAGATCCATTCATACGTAATGAACGCGAAGCATGGATTGTTGCTCGGGCCGACCAGCTCGGAGCGAAATTCGCGGAAAGAGCACCCAAGCATGATCTGGAGGGATCGTTTCCGTTCGAGAATTTTGAAGACCTGAAGGCATCCGGTTATCTGAAGCTGACCGTGCCGGAATCCTTCGGCGGAGAAGAAGCCTCCGTCTACGAGATGGTGCTTGCCCAGGAAAGGCTTGCCCGAGGGGACGGGTCCACTGCGCTGGCCGTCGGCTGGCATATTGGGCAAATGCTGCAGCTGCGTCTTTCCGGTGCCTGGCCGGCGCCGTTATTTGAGAAGCTGTGCAAGGACGTTGTGGCCGAAGGCGTCGTCATGAATGAGCTGGCAAGCGAGCCTGCGACGGGAAGCCCCAGCCGGGGCGGAAGGCCGGAGACGACTGCACGGCGGGTGACGGGTGGCTGGAGCATTACGGGACGTAAAACCTTCAGCACATTAAGTCCGATTTTGAAGCAGTTTGTTGTTACGGCGGGAATGGAGCACAGCGAGAAGGTTGGTGCATTTCTGGTTCGCAGCGGGCCCGGTGTCAAGGTTGAGGAGACCTGGAATACGCTGGGCATGCGGGCGACAGGAAGCCATGACGTGATTCTGGAGGATGTATTTGTGCCGGATGCGGAAGTGATCCGTGGACTTGATTATGAGAAACCTGAGGAACCCGTACCTACAGAAGGCGTCCTGCTTCACATACCGGCATGTTATATGGGGATTGCCTATGCCGCGCGCAATTTTGCTATTGATTTTGCACGACATCATAAACCGAATTCATTGACAGTCCCCATTGCGGAATTGCCGAATATTAAACGCCAGATCGCTCAAATCGAGGTGGATCTGCTCACAGCCCGAAGCTATTTGTATCAAACGGCCGACCGCTGGGACAAGGAAGTGGAGAACCGCGCTTCGCTAAAGCCCGAACTCGGTCTCGCCAAATACATCGTGACCAACGCAGCGGTCCGGATTGTAGATCAGGCTATGCGGATAGTCGGTGGATTAAGTCTATCCCGGAATCTCCCCTTGGAGAGAATGTACAGGGATGTTCGGGCAGGGCTTCATAACCCGCCAATGGACGACATGGTGCTGACTAACCTGGCCAATCGGGCCATTCAGGAAGCTGCGGATGAGGGGGATGAATGAAGGCCCTCCATAATAGGTTAGGCAATATGGAATTGCATGCTATATGATCATGAAGAGAATGGATGAACATGAACTGCCGGGAGGCCATCCCCGGCGGTTTTTTTGTGCAGGATCAGCTGGTTTTCTACGTTGTCGACCCCGCATTCAGCAAACCTTCAGCTAGGCCTAAGCCTGGCATAATCTTCCCCTAAGTTTACTTTCAGCTTCCTTCTCTATACTTCAAATGGTAAGACAAACTATAACCCTGAAGGAGAGATTACGATGAATCCGATAAGTAAAAAAGTATTAGTGGGCAGCATGGCGGCAGCGATTGTGCTGGGAGGAGCCGGATATCTGCAGAGCAAGACCTACGCCGCGGCAAGCACGGACACTTCCGCCTCGGTTACTGAGGAAGGGCAGACAGGCACATCTGATTCCGTAAAGAAATGGGAGGGTAAGCGGATGGATCATAAGGGAGGAGGTCCCCGCGGAGGCAACATCTTGAAAGAAACGGCTGAGCTGCTCGGACTGACCGAGGCCGAGATCCGAACGGCGCTTGAAGGCGGCAGTACATTTGCCGAGATTGCCGAAGGTAAAGGGATGACGAAAGCTGTATTGGTACAGAAGCTGACCGAGCTGGAGACCGCCAAGATTGAGGAACGTCTGAGCGAAGGCAGTATTACGGAAACCGAAGCAGCCGAGTGGAAGGAGGGGCTAAGTGCCCGTCTGGAGCAAATGGTGGCGAGCAGTGATCCCGGTTTTGGGATGAAAGGTCATGGCAGAGGGGGGCATGGCTTCGGGAAATTCGGTAATCCGGAGGAAATAGCCGCCCTGCTCGGTATAACGGAGGACGAGCTCAAGGCAGGCATGGAAGATGGTAAATCGTTGGTTGAGCTGGCTGCCACCAAGGGAATTACAGAGGAGCAGCTGCTGCAAAAGCTGAAAGATCAAATGACCGAGCCCTTGAAGCAGTGGATTAACGAGAAGCATACGGACGCGGATAAATCAGGAGCTGCTGCTAAAACCGATACCGAAGATGAAGCGGTATAACAATGTATCATTTGCTTGAACCAGGTGCAGTTACGTTAAGATAATGGATGCTGCCCCGCCGCTATTCATGATAGAGGTCGCCCGCTATCCTATGGGGCGAGTTTTCAGTCAGTCCTCCACCTTGTGTGGGGGACTTTTTGGTTTGGCTCTGAATTTTTTTCGCGCAATGTGTTGACCTTAACGTTACGTGAAGGTGTACAGTGGTGTTGTCAGGAGGTGAAACCATGGAATACACGGTGCAGAAGCTTGGGAAGTTGGCAGGAATCAGTACCCGGACGCTTCGGTATTACGATGAGATTGGCATTCTGAAGCCGGCCAGGATCAACTCGTCGGGATATCGGATTTATGGGCAGGAGGAGGTCGATCAATTGCAGCAGATCCTATTTTACCGGGAGCTCGGGCTTCATCTGGACGGTATCAAAGAAATTCTGACCTCGCCATCCTTCAACAGATCCCGGGCGCTCCAGGAACACCATGCACAGCTTCTGGACAAAAGAAAGCAATTGGATATGCTGATTACCAATGTGGAGAACACGATCGCCTCCACGGAAGGGAGAATGACCATGAGTGACCAAGAGAAATTCGAAGGATTCAAACAGAGGTTGATTGAGGACAATGAGCAGAAATACGGTAAGGAAATTCGCGCGAAGTATGGCGAAGAGACTGTGAATAAATCGAATGCCAAGCTGAAAAATATGACGCAGGCACAGCATGATGAGGTGACGCGCCTCGCGGAGGAGCTGTACGAGACGCTGGCCGAAGCGTTCAAGCAAGGCGATCCGGCCAGCGATCTGGCGCAGAAGGCAGCCGGTCTTCACAAGCAGTGGCTCACTTATTATTGGAACGATTACAGCAAGGAAGCCCATGCTGGCCTTGCTCAGATGTATGTCGACGATGAGCGCTTTACGGCCCATTACGATGAGAAGCATCCCGGAACTGCGGAGTTCCTTCGGGATGCGATTCTGATCTATACGGGCGCAAAACCTCCATCCATATAAGGCAAGCTGAAGAGAGTTGCCCTGCTCTGATTGCAAGTCCCTCTCACTGTTGTTAACACGCAGTGGAGAGGGACTTCTCTTATATGGAAGGCCAAGAAGAACCCGCGCTGTTCATCAAGCCCCTGATTTCCACAATTAACCTCTTGTATTTGAGGGGGAAGTAATGGTTAGATGAAAATTGGACTATTTTTCACAAACCTACACCATGGGTGATGACTTATATAGCGAGGGTAGAATATGGATCAAATTGTACAGCATGCCGTTAATATCTTTAATGATTTTCTCTGGTCTAAACTGCTCATCGTATTGCTGATTGCGGTTGGCCTGTATTTCACAGTGGGGACCAGATTCCTGCAGTTTCGTTTGATCGGTGAAATGCTCCGGGTAATCCGCGAACCCAAAAGTAAAACAAAGGGCAGTATTTCGCCCTTTCAGGCATTTGCCATCAGTATGGCGGCGCGTGTCGGGACAGGGAATATTACGGGGGTTGCTCTGGCCATCTCCCTTGGCGGCCCCGGGGCAGTGTTCTGGATGTGGATTATTGCGATTATCGGGTCAGCCTCAAGCTTTATCGAGAGCACGCTGGCTCAGATTTATAAAGTAAAGGACGGAGCGGGCGGTTATCGTGGCGGTCCGGCCTATTACATGGAGCAAGGATTGAAGAAACGGTGGATGGGTGTGCTGTTTGCAATCCTGATCACGTTATCATTCGGCCTTGTCTTTAACGCGGTTCAATCCAATACCATTACGATTGCCTTCGAGAATTCATTTGGCGCGGATCGTTTAACCATTGGGATCATCATGGCGGTTATATTTGCGGCGATCATCGTTGGCGGAGTGAAGCGGATTGCCAAAATGTCGGAGCTGATCGTTGTTGTATTGGCCGTGGTTTATGTCGGTGCGGCACTCTTTATCGTATTAGCCAACATTACCAAACTGCCGGAAGTGTTAGTTCTTATTGTCAAAAGCGCGTTTGGCTATGAGCAAATCGCTGGCGGGACTATCGGTGCGGCGCTGCTGAACGGAATCAAAAGAGGCCTGTTCTCCAACGAAGCGGGAATGGGGAGTGCACCGAACGCCGCAGCAACCGCAACGACAAGCCATCCTGCGAAGCAAGGGCTGGTGCAGGCGCTTGGTGTGCTGATCGATACGCTGGTTATATGTACAAGCACGGCCTTCATTATTCTCTTCACCGGCGCGTACAAGCAGACCGGGCTTGACGGGATCGCGCTGACGCAGGCTGCCCTGGGTATGGAGATGGGAGCGTGGGCGTCCGACTTCCTGGCGATTATGATCTTCCTGTTTGCGTTCAGTACGCTGATCGGCAATTATTACTACGGGGAGACCAACATCGAATTTTTGAAGTCGAACCGGGCTTGGGTTTGGATCTATCGGGTAGCCGTGCTGGCTATGGTCATTTTTGGTTCGGTTACAAGCGTGAAGCTGGTGTGGGATCTGGCGGATTTATTTATGGGATTGATGGTCATCGTAAACCTTGTGGCGATCACACTCCTTTCCCGGAAGGCCTTCGCTGCGCTTAAGGACTACTTGAAGCAGAAGCGGGCAGGTCTGGATCCTGTCTTCACCAAGGACAGCATTCCAGGGCTCCATGATGTGGAGTGCTGGGATGGACAGAACACGTCGTCCTCTGAAGCGCAATAATAGATGAATGAATGTGGAATCGTCATGGCAGCAGCATTTGTTGCGGCTGTGACGATTTTTTTATTTTTACCTGTAACATTTGCGCGTTAGAACCGTTGTCTAGGTGAGAAGGGGAGGCGTAGAAGTATGCGCAATGATGAGGATCAGGAGAAGCAAGTGCTCCGGAACGGGGATTTCGAGGATGAACAGCCCGAGTGGAGCGAGAAGAAGTTTAACCGGATGGTGTGGCGGACGCGCGTGAGGCTGTTGTCGAATGCGGTGGGAGCGCTGCTGCTGTTCTATCTTTTGTACGTGCTGTATTTGTCGCTCAGTCAGATATTTTTTGATACCCCGGAGAGGAATGATACGTTTATCCGGTCTGTTATCACGGCGGTAGAGCTGCATGGAAACGGCGTTAAGGTGGAGAAAACGGGTCTTCCGAATGTTGAGGTTACGCCCCTCCTGACCCAGAAGGCAACGCTGAAGTTATATAGAGATATCGGGGGATGGCAAGTCATTACCGGTGAGGTTCGAGCTGAGCAGCCATTGTTTGGCGAGTTGACGTATTCCGTTGAAGATACCGGGGCTTATCTGAATAGTGACAGTGATATGCAGGGGGCATTTATTCTGCCTTCATCGATTATGTCTGAACAAACGACGCCGCCTGATCAACAGCGCAAGGAGGAGGGGATCGTGCAATTAGGCAGAATGGATGACGGAAATGTAGCGGATATGTCATTTTCAACGATGACTTTAATGCAGCCCGAGCAGCTGCTGAAACTTCTGGAAGGTTATGACCTGGCCGTGACGGGAATGCCCGTATATGCTGGAGAGCTTAAGGAATTCGAGGTTGGTTCAAACATTGCCGGTGGCAAAGACTATTATGTTCCGCACCTCACCCTGCGGCCCCTGTACGCGTTCGAGGAGGACAATCGACTGTCTATGTGGGGGCTCTATTTTACAGCTGAGGATGTAGGCAAGATGTCGGAGCATACTGCGAATATGATCTCCGACCTCAAATGGCTGACCGAGAGCATTCAATACAACGGTGTGGGCATAGACAAACAGCGGCTGGCATATTTGGAGAAACATGGGGTTCAGGTTTACGGCGCTACCGTGACGGGACCTGTGCGGGAGCTGGAGAAGCTGAAGGAGTAGCCGCAATTCCGGGAATTCCGCTTGGGCCGCATCGAGGTTTGGAATTGGGATTAGGTTTGAAAACGATAAAGAAGAGGCCTTTATAGAGGGCCTCCTCTTTTTGTTTATGTAGATACGTGAAGCAGCCAAGATGACGAAGAATCTTGCACAGGTCTTACATTACGTTAAATATTTATCCCGGAGAATATTCAGGTGGTGAAGCTCATGACCTGCAATGACGTAAGCGGCAGCGCGGGCGGAGAGGGGGTAATTGTTGAACGTGCCCTCGCGCAGCAGCGCTTCCTCCGTCAAACTTCCTATGAGCGTAATGCTGGACTGCCTGACAGCGGCGTAATCTTTAAGGGCTTCTCTCAACGGAAGACTGCCGAAGGGAGAATTCCGGACAAAAATTTCGCGGTCATAACCCGAGAATTCACGGGCATCCCCCCGCGCAATGTAGAGGATGCGGTAGTTCCACAAGCGCTCAACATCGGCGATGTGCCCAACCACCTGTTTTAAGCTCCATTTGCCTTCTGCATACTTGTAATTGGCTTGTTCTTCCGTCAGATCGCTGAGCGATTTTAACGTTTCATCATGCTGCTGCTGCAAAATCTCCGTTATGCTGCCCTCAGGGACCAGAGAGACGTACGGTTCAGCGAGGGGCAAATACTCATGAGAATCAGGCCTTGTATTCATAACAAGTTCCTCCAGATCAATTAATAAGGGCTCACGTTAAAACTATGCAGACAGGTTCAAATGAATGAATGAAAAGGTCAGGTTGCTTGCGCCCAGATCAGGTGGATAATGCCGTTCCAGTAGCGTTCTGTCTTAACGACCTTCAGCGCCGAGGCATCCACGATCTCGATCATATCCCGATTATAATGACAGCCGGATATCCGCCGTGCCGCCGGATTGAGCAGATGCTGCGCATAGCCGAGCAGCCGGTTCGTGCTCATGCCATGCTCCAGCAGGTAAATGCGGCCGCCGGGTTTCGCCCAGCGGTTGATTTGATTGAGTGCTTTGACCGGATCTTTATAACCGCACAATGAAAGGGTAGAGACCACGCAGTCAAAAGATCGTTCCGGAAGCTCCAGCGTCTCGATGTCCTGCTCCTGGAAAGTCGCCTGGATGCCAAGTTCAGAGGCCATCTGCCGTGCCCGGCTTAACATCTCGGGACTGAAATCGACTGCCGTTACGTCCACCTTGCTTCTATTATAAAAGGGGAAGTTGGCACCGGCGCCAACAGCGACTTCAAGCACATGTCCCTCGACATCCTGAAGAAGCCGTTGTCTCCATTCACCGAGGCTGCGCTGTCTTGTATTCCTCTCATATCGAGCAGCCTGCTTGTTGAACTTCCGGATGAGGGAATTCTTATTCACGCGGGATTCTCCGGGCCACGCCGGTTTTGACGGCGGCTTTTACGACAAGATCACGTATGGCTTTTACAACGTTCTGGTTGAAGACACTAGGAATGATATAGGATGGGTTGCGTTCCTCGTCCGATACGGCCGATGCAATGGCTTCGGCAGCTGCCAGCTTCATTTCCTCATTAATCGTGGTCGCTCTGCAGTCAAGAGCAGCACGGAAAATACCCGGGAAGCAGAGGACATTATTAATTTGGTTCGGATAATCCGAACGCCCGGTTGCGATCACCCCGACGATATCTTCCACCTCTTCGGGTCTGATCTCCGGCGTAGGGTTTGCCATTGCAAACACAATCGGATTCTCGGCCATGGCTTGTACGTCCTCGCGGCGCAGCAGACCGCCGGCAGAGAGTCCAATGAACACGTCGGCGCCTTGAATCACCTCGCGTAAAGTACCTTCAACCTTATTCGGATTCGTATGCTCGGCATACCATTGCCACATCTTATTGCCGTATTCCTTCCCTGCAACCAGGGCGCCTTCGCGGTCGACACCGATGATGTCCTTAACGCCGGCCGACATCAGGATTTTACTGCATGCTATACCAGCCGCGCCGATGCCGCACACCACCACTCTGACGTTATCAATCGATTTGCCGACAATTTTCAGGGAATTGATGAGTGCGGCATACAGAACGACTGCTGTACCGTGCTGATCATCGTGGAATACCGGAATATCCAGCTCATCGCGCAGTCTTTGCTCAATCTCGAAGCAGCGAGGGGAGGAGATGTCCTCCAGATTAATGCCGCCAAAAGCCGGAGCCAAAGCTTTGATGCAAGCGATGATCTCTTCCGTATCCTGAGTATCCAGACAGATGGGGAAGGAGTCTACGCCGGCAAACTGCTTGAATAGCATGGATTTCCCTTCCATGACCGGCATGGCCGCATAAGGGCCGATATTTCCCAAACCGAGTACTGCGCTGCCGTCCGAAATAACAGCCACCGTATTTCTTTTAATCGTCAGTGTGAAGGCTTTTTTCGGGTCCTCCTGAATGGCTGTACACACCCGTGCAACATCTGGTGTATAGACACGGGATAGATCATCCCGGTTTTGAATCGGAATTTTGGGCTGGGTCTCGATTTTGCCGCCGAGATGAAGCAGGAATGTACGGTCTGAAACGTTGACGAGACGAACCCCTTTTAATTCCTTCACGCTATTTGTGATCTTGCCGATATCAACGCTGTCCGTTACCGTAATGGTAATATCCCGCACGGTGATGTTGCCGCTCGCCTGAATGACGTCGATAGCGACCATGTCTCCTCCAGCTTCGAATATCGCGGATGCGACCTGACCGAATTTAATCTCTTGAGTATTCATTTCCAGCCTGAGGATGATGCTTTTTCCGCCGAGTCCGTTGTTTTCCATTGCTACCTCCAAATGTTTGATCATTTTTGTAATGCCAAGGTATGTAATTGTGCAGAATGTTAACGTTATCATAGTTCGCTGAGCAGGGGGCGATTTCCTGTTTAGCAACCAAGAAACCGTGATATATATAAGAAGAATTTATTGAAAAAAGACGATCGCACAAAGTATAATCGGAAGCATCATAATATGAAGGGGAGATCTGCTGTGAATGCCCGAATCGAAGAGCTTGAGAAGCGTTTAACCACCCAGCACCATAAAGACCTGTTTCTTCAGATGAAACATACACTGAAGGCAGTCGATGATTTGGCCGAACAGCACCGAGTCTACCAGGCCGTTCAGGCACTTAGTGGTACGCGTATCGTAGGGACGGAGGAAAATGTGTATTTTGACACGTTGAATCAGGTCAAGGAACAGATTGTGCATACCCTGGAGCTTACCATTGAGGATTTGGAGCACAAAGGCGATAAACATTACAAGAAGCACTTTAAGGACGGAGTCGAATAATGCAGTTCCGTTCTGCCCGGCAGTACGAATGGACTGGATGTTTGGAACGAAAGCATGAATCCTTATGGGAGGCATGCTTTTTTTTGTGATCTTTTTCAGCAAAAAATGCGCTTTTTCATTACATAACAAGTTACATATTTATCCAATTTCATTGATATGTGTAATAAATCGTTGATTAGTATTATGGGATACCGATTCCATATGCTTTAAAATAATTATAGCACTGGTAAAGCTTGGACATTCGCTTTTTGATTATATCTCCAAGTTCAGTCAATTCAGATCGCAACACTTGTCTAAATGAAGGGAGGTGGGAAGCGCAGCCCGGAGGTTGTGGAAACGCTTTAATTATAAATTCAACATTAAGAGGAGGAAATATTGTATGACTTTAAGTTTGCCGAACAAAGCTTGGCTCAAAAATCTGATTATTGCTGGTTCCACGATGTTATTGATGGCTTTATTCATGGTTTTATTTGCAGATAAGGCTTTTGCCCACGGGTATGTCGATTCTCCGGGAAGCCGCGCCATTCTGTGTAAGCAGGGGCAAAACACCGATTGCGGGGCAATCGTGTATGAGCCGCAAAGTTTGGAAGCCCCTAAGGGCTGGCCAAACGCTGGTCCTGCTGATGGCAAAATCGCCAGTGCAGGCGGTGTGTTCCCTAAACTTGATGAGCAATCTGCAACACGCTGGAGCAAAGTAAGCATTACCCCGGGAACCAAAACGTTCCAATGGCATTTGACAGCCAACCATGCGACGGCAAGCTGGAAATACTACATCACGAAAGACGGCTGGAATCAAAATGCTCCACTGAGCAGAGCTTCCTTTGATCTGACGCCTTTCTGCTCCATTGACTACGGCGGTGCTAAACCTCCAACAAACTATGCTTCCACTTGTAACGTCCCTGCTAAATCCGGATACCATGTAATCCTGGCTGTATGGGAAGTAGCTGATACACCTAATGCTTTTTATAACGCGATCGATGTTGACTTCGGTGGCGGCGGCGGAACTCCGAATCCAGGCGTACCGGCACCGACGGGACTGACTTCCCCATCCCAAACAAGCAGTAGTGTTTCCTTGGCCTGGACAGCTTCCACAGGGGCTTCCAGCTATGAAATCTACCGTAACGGAACACTTGTGGGTACATCCACTACAACGTCTTACAACAATACAGGTTTAACTGCAGGCACGTCTTATACGTATACTGTGGTAGCTGTTAACAGCTCAGGCAGCAAATCCTCCGCATCGGCACCGCTTACGGTGTCAACGTCCGGAGGCTCAACGGCCTACCCGGCTTGGAGTGCAACAGCTGTTTATACCAATGGCAATAAAGTCAGCCACAATGGCGTGAACTATGAAGCGAAATGGTGGACACAAGGTGAAACTCCTGGATCTGCCGAAGTATGGAAGGTAATCCCTTAACCAACAGTACGAGAGGATCCGGCGTCCTATGACTGCCGGACCTTTTTTTATGCAATGGCAGAAACGGCCAAACTTTACTTTTGTTATGAGAATGCTATGATATGAAGGTAAGAAGGCGGCATTTTGTTAGAACGAGAGGAGAATCATGTTAAAGACGGATTATGTTGATGTACTGACCGTAATATCCACGAAATTATATGATTCTGCAGCTAGAGTGATCCAGACTTCCAGCCGATTAATGCAGGCCAATACCTTCTGCATCGCACTGAACGACCGGCATACAACAACCGTTTTGAAATCGTTTAACCGGGAAACGATTATGCTTGAGGAAGGCTTGATCGTAGCGAACGAGGATTCCTATTGTCATCTTGTTATTGAGAAATCGGAAGGACCGCTTGTGATACCGAATAATTTGACGCATGCGTTGACCAAGGACATGGATGCCACGCGGTTTGTTGGCGGATGCTCGTTTATGGGCGTTCCGATCGTTACAAGCTCGGGCGAGATCTATGGCTCTTTGTGTGCTTTCGATCATAACTTTTACGAGTATAGCCAAGAGGATATTGATTTGCTGTTATCACTCTCGGCATTCTTTGGAGATATGCTTGAATTGGAGTCCACCATCGATGAATTGAAGCAGATGGAAGATGAGAACGACCGAATTTTGCAAGAGAAGTCAGAGCTGCTGGCCGTGATGAGTCATGAAATCCGCACTCCGATGAACGGGATTATGGGGATGTCGGCATTGCTGCAGTTGACCTCGCTTGATGAGGAGCAGAGGGAATACGTGGAGCTGATTGAGCAGAGCAGCGAATCGCTTCTCTCCATGATCGAACATATCCTGGAGTATTCCAAGGTCGAGAATACCAAGATGGAGCTGGTTATGGAGCCGTTTTACCTCCGTCCGCTAATGAAGCAGGTGACCAGCCTATTTATGAATGACGTGCAGCGTAAGGGGATCCGACTCCATGTCGTTATTGGCGATGAAGTGCCTGAGAAGGTGACAGCAGACGCCGATAAGATTAGGCAGGTGCTTATCAATTTGATCTCCAACGCCATCAAATTCACGAGTGAAGGAGAGGTTTCGGTCGCTGTTGGAATCTCTCCAGAAACGCAAGCCATCAAGATATCCGTTCGAGATACGGGAATAGGCATTCCAGTTGACCGGAGACATCGCTTGTTCAAGTCCTTCTCTCAAGCCCACCATGCTGAAGTGACCAGAGAATACACCGGAACGGGTCTTGGCCTGTCGATCTGCAAACAGCTAACCGAGCTGATGAATGGTCGAATCTGGCTGGAGGAGACTTCTGGCGAAGGAGCATGTTTTACCTTTACAATCCCTTTAATAGGCATGATGGAACCGGTAAATACATGATTTCATAATAATAAATAGGAAAGCTGCTGGCTGGCAGCAGCTTAATCAGGGCACCCATACGGGTGCTTTTTGTGTTTTTCGCAGGTGAACCAGAAGGAAACCATCCTTAAGCCCGGTATACCGTGATGCCCCGTTCTTGAAATGGCTTAATATCCGAGTCGGATGCCGAAGCGCCGGTTACAAGGGTGTGAATGGCGCTGTTGGGTGCAACGGTGTGCAGGGACAGCTTGCCAATCTTGCTGTGGTCTGTGACAACAACGATCTCACCGGCAGCCTGAATCATGCTCTGCTTGGCCGGGACGAGCAGTGCCTCCGGGTGCATTAAGCCATACTGCGGATGAAGGGCAGGGGTCCCGATGAACGCTTTTTCCACATGCAGTGATTTCAGTACATGATCGGTGAACATGCCATTCAGCATATAACTGGACGGGTAGAGCTCCCCGCCGGTCAGAATAACCTTGATGCCTGGAGCATCGCGAAGTTCGACAGCCACGTTCATGTCGTTGGTAATGACGGTAATGTCCGAGCGGTGTACCAGATGTGTAGCAATATGAAGGGTAGTTGTCCCCGAATCAATGATGATATTCTCGCCGTCCTCCACAAGTGATGCCGCGAGCTGGCCAATCCGAATCTTCTCATCCCGATGAAAGTTGGTTCGTTCATTAAATGATGGCTCGTTATGCGTCCATTGCTCCATGATGACGCCGCCGTGCGTACGCTTTAAAGCGCCTTCCTGTTCAATCTCCGCCAGATCCCGGCGGATGGTGGCCGTATGAACGCCGAATTCCGATGCCAGTGCAGCAACCGTTGCCGTACGGTATTGTCTTACATAATCAATGATTCTTTTTTTTCGTTCATGTGCCAGCAATCGATGATATCTCCCTTCCTATTAAGACGATGAATGAATTAGATGCGTTTGTACATACAATGCGCACTTTTGCTCTTTTATGCTTATGGATTCCATGTCTCTACAGTGTACCCTCACTATGTTAACGCAATGTTAAACCCCTTGATGCTATGCGAATTTACAAAATCCGTACGAAGGCCTAACACTCCCCTAATATTGCAGATTTACAATCAAACTAAATAAAAATGAGCAAAAATGATCATTACATGTGCATTTGATGCGTATTTATTATCGAGAGCATGTAAAGGTTTTCATTTCAATGATTTTTGTTCATTATTTGCTTGTCATGATAGCATCATTACATTTTCGTGAGGGGGATCGCTCTTGGCATCTATTGAATTTGTGAAAGTAAGCAAGTGGTTTGATCGTCAACCCGTCATTCAGAATTTGGATCTAACCATTGAGGATGGCAAATTCACCGTATTGGTAGGTCCGTCAGGGTGCGGGAAAACCACGCTCCTGCGGATGATTGCAGGCATTGACCCTCAAACCTCCGGTTCCGTTCTCATCGATGGCCAGGACGTTACACGGATTGCACCGGGTAAACGTGGCGTGGCCATGGTATTTCAGAACTATGCAATCTATCCGACCATGTCGGTCCGCGAGAATATCGAGTTCGGTCTTGTGAACAACAAGGTTCCCAAAGCGGATCGGACACGTCTGGTAGAGACCATTGGAGAAACCGTCGGATTGAACGATTACCTGGACCGCAGGCCATCCACCTTGTCCGGCGGACAGCGGCAGCGGGTGGCTTTAGCCCGGGCGATGGTCAAGAACCCGTCGGTATTCCTAATGGATGAACCGCTGTCTAATCTGGATGCAAAACTGCGGGTTCAGATGCGGATTGAACTGATTGAGCTGCACAAGAAGCTCGGAACAACCTTTGTGTATGTGACCCATGATCAGGTAGAGGCGATGTCGATGGCCGATACCATCGTGCTTATGAACAAAGGCGTCATTCAGCAGGAGGCGCCGCCGGAGATAGTATACCGCAAGCCCAGGAATCGGTTTGCCGCACAGTTTATCGGGGTTCCTCCGATGAACATTGCGCCGCTTGGCAACGATAACACAACATTCGGCTTCCGTCCGGAGAGTGTCGTGGTTGGTACAGAGCCCGGCTCGTTTCATTATAAGGCCAAGGGTGAGATCATCACGCGTGAAATGCTGGGCGCCGAGACCATTTATCAGGTGAAAACGACGGAGGGTCAGGCATTCATGGTGAAGTGCCTGGAAGATGAGTTCCATGTGGATCAGGAGGTTTATCTCGGCGTGCCAGCCGATAAATTGTTTTTTTTCGGTGCAGACGAGAAGCGGGTCGAGGAGCAGGATGCTCGTTACCGGGAGTTTATGGAGCGGCTGAGAGGGCTGGTACATGGATAAGAAGCGAATATGGGAGGGGCTCAGACCTTATGTGCTGATCGCACCGGCGATGGCGGGCATTATGCTGTTCGTGATGTATCCGGTAGGGTATCTGATTTACTTAAGTTTGTTCAAATACAATCTGATGAACAAAGACAAGAGCAAGTTTGTCGGATGGGATAATTTCACGCAGATTCTGGGCCGCGGCGATTTCTATAAGGCGCTCTGGAACACCACCATCTATACAGCAGGCGTTGTGGTATTGACCATGCTGCTGTCTCTGCTGATTGCGGTATGGCTTAACAAAAAAAGCGGTTTCAACTCCGTCGTTCAGGCCGGGATTTTCACGCCTCATGTCGTATCCATCGTATCGATCTCGCTGGTGTGGCTGTGGCTGATGGAGCCGAATCAAGGTCTGCTTAATTATGTGTTTAAGCTGGTCGGGCTCCCGCCGTCTGCATGGCTGCAAAGCTCCAAGACAGCATTAATCTCGATCATTATCGTATCGGTCTGGCAGGCTATCGGCTACTACACGCTGATTATCGTAGCGGCCTTGCAGAGCATTTCGCCGAGCATTTATGAAGCGGCTGCGCTGGATAACGCCAGTAAGTTCAATGTGTTTTATAAAATCACACTGCCGATGATTTCGCCACAGCTGTTTTTTATCCTGATCATCATGACGATTGGTTCCTTCAAGGTATTTGATACGGTTCAGGTGATGACAGGCGGTGGACCGAACAATGCAACAACCACGCTTGTGTACTACATATACGGCTTCCGAACGACCAATATCGGGTACTCGGCAGCAACCGGCGTTGTGCTCATGGCGATTATCGGTCTGCTGACGTTCATCTATTTCCGGCTGCTGTCCAAGAAGGTTCACTATCAATAAAGGGCGCGTCCATGCAGAAAGGAGGCACAGTTTGAAGACCTTTGAATTAAAAACCGTATGGATCCTGCTCGGCTATGTACTGAAGGCTGCGGTTCTCATGATTTTTATCTTCCCGTTTCTGTGGATGATCTCCACCTCGCTCCAGACATTCCGGGAGACGATGACGTTTCCGCCGACCTGGATTCCGGCTTCGCCGCAATGGGGCAATTTCATGGAGGCCATGAATGCCGGTCCTTTCCTGACCTATTTTAAGAACTCCGTTGTGGTTACGGGTTCCATCATCGTTCTGCAGTTCCTGATCATGATTCCGGCTGCATATGCCTTTGCCAAATACAAATTCCCTGGCAAAACCCTGCTGTTTGGCATGATTCTGCTGGCGTTCATGATTCCGGGACAGGTTACGTTCATTCCGGTGTATCTGATGATGGCGGACTGGGGCCTGGTCAAAACCTTGCTGCCGCAGATCATACCGTTCATCTCGAATGCCTTTGGCATCTTCCTGCTGCGGCAATATTTCATGCAGATCCCGGAAGAGATTATCGAAGCGGCCCGTCTTGACAACGCCAATGAATTCAAAATTATGCGGAAAATTATGATCCCCATGTCGAAGCCGGCACTTGCTACCATTGCGCTGTTCAGTTTTGTCAGTCACTGGAATGATTATTTCTGGCCGCTCGTCATGACGGATTCGGCTGCTGTCCGGCCGTTGACCTTGGGCATTGCCATGCTCCGGGAGACGGAGGGCATCAGCAACTGGCATATCATTATGGCCGGAAACGTCATTCTGGTGGTGCCTATCCTGCTTGTGTATTTGTTTTGCTCGAAGCATATCGTGAAGGCATTTGTTTATTCAGGCATTAAATAATTACAGGAAATGACAGGTTTATACAAATCATAATCGAATAATTAAATGGAGGAATGAATCGAATGAAATCCAAATGGTATTCACTGCTATCCGTCATCCTGCTGTTCAGTTTGCTTGCCGCGTGCAGTGGAGGAGGTTCCGGGGAGACCGGCGAAGCGCCGGGAGGCGGGGGCACCGAAGCTCCGTCCGGTGATAAGGGGAAGACCACGGTTCAGTTCTGGCACTCGCTCGGAGGCAAGAACGGGGAGTACATGGACGCGCTTATTCAGCGCTTCAATGCTTCTCATGAAGATATTGAAGTTGTCGGCACGTTCCAGGGAAGTTATGACGAGACGGTAACCAAGCTCCAACAGGCGATTGCCTCCGGTACCGGTCCCGATGTCAGCATGCTGGAGCGCGCCTACGTTCAGATGTTCGCCGATTCGGATGTGCTGGAGGATCTGACGCCTTATCTTGAAGGCTCCGGCATCAGCGTCGATGATTTCACGCCGGGGCTGATGGGGCACTCCACCTTTAATGATCAATTGGTGTCACTGCCGCTGAACCGTTCCACCCCGATTTTGCATGTGAATAAAACGCTGCTGGATGAGCTGGGGCTGCAAATTCCGACCACGTGGGAGGAGATGAAGGAAGTCGCAAATGCGCTGGTTGTCAAAGAAGGCAGCGAGTATAAACGTTACGGAGTTACGATGCCTTATGACACCTGGTATCCCATTGCCATGATCTCACAGGCGGGCGGCACCTTTTTCAATGATGACCATTCGTCGATAGGATTCGGCGATAACGGAGCCGGCGCCAAAATGTTTGCATACCTTAAAGACCTGCAAAGCACGGGCGCACTGTATTATCCGCCGGCACAGGATTCCGGCAACATTGTGAACAGCATGTTTGTGGAAGGCAAGGTCGGCATGATGTATCAATCCACGGGGTCGATCGGCGGGCTGTCCAGCACGGTGGATTTTGATTACGTGACGGCATTCCTGCCGAAGGACGAAGTGTACGCGAATCCGACCGGGGGCGCGAATGTGACAATGCTCTCTTCTTCCAAGAACAAGGAAGCGGCGTGGGAGTTCATCCGGTGGATGGAGATGGAGGAGGAAGGCGGTCTGGAATTTATTTTGCAATCGGGATACCTGCCCTTCACGAAGAAGATGGTGGAGTCGGAGAAGATGCAAGCGCTGTGGGCCAAAGAACCGAATCGCAAAGTCGCCTATGATCAGCTGGAATTTGCCGTAGATACCAATAAGGATGTGGCATGGCCAGAAATTATGCATGAGTTCTTCTCGGCTATTGAAGCGATTATGTACGACAGCAAGGATATTCCGGCTACGCTGGATACCTTCAAGAAAGAGACGGAGCGGATTCTCGCCCAATAACAATCGGTAAAGGAGTGCAGGACATATGATCGAACGACTACAGGAACCATCCTGCATGATGGTGGCTGCACATCGCGGGTACAAAGCAGCTTATCCGGAAAATACGCTGCTGGCCTTTCGCAAGGCGCTTGAATTAGGTGTGGATATGCTGGAATTTGATCTCCGGCTATCACAGGACCATGAAGTGGTGGTCATCCATGATGCAACCGTTCAGCGTACGACGAGCGGTTCGGGCGCGGTTCGGGATTTTACCCTGGAGGAGCTGAAGTCTCTGGATGCGGGAGGCTGGTTCGCACATGAGTTTGAAGGGTTGAAAATTCCGACGCTTGGAGAGCTCTGCGATCTGCTCAAGGAATATCCTGAGGTATTGTGCAACGTTGAGATTAAGCCAAGTCCCGACGCCATAGAGGCTGCTGATCGGGCCGTTGCCATACTGGGCCGATACGGATACCTGCCACGCTGTGTATTCACCTGCTTCGATGCAGAAGTTCTGACCTATATTCACGATACGTATGGTCTGAAGACGCAAGGGTTCCTCGGCGAGAAAATGTCCCATTTTGTCTCTGGCGAAGCAGGAACCTATACCAGGATGTGGGCGATCGGTGTGGAGATGTCGCTGCTTACACCAGCGCTTGTTGCCCGGTTCCAGGAACAGGGGCTGTTAGTCTGGAGCTATTGCCCGGACGAAGAGGATGGTGTCAGGTACTCGCTGGAGTGTGGAGTTACCGGCATGACCTGCAACGACCCGCTCCCGGCCCTGGCGGTTACAGGCAAGAAGGACACCCTGATATGACCGATCTATTATCGAACATCCGAAGCTTGGCGGCAGGTTTGCCGGTCCATCAGCATGCAAATCTGGATGAAGTGGATTCTGTCCGGATTCAAGCCGGAGCCCTACGCGAGGTCGCCGGTTATCTAGAGACGAAGCAATGGACGGTGGTCGTGATCGTGGTTGATGGCAATACCTATGATGCGGCTGGCCAGTCGTTGGAGAGACTGCTCACGAAATCCGCTATTCAGGCCCAGGTTACCAAGCTTTCTTCGGATCAGAAGGGAGATGTCATCGCGGATGAACCCTCCTTGATCCAGGTCATACTGGATATCCAGCAGAGCAGGGCGAAGGCTGTGCTTGCAGTTGGCGGAGGGACGATCCACGATATTAGCCGGTACGCGGCTTATACCACTGGGATTCCATTCCTCTCGATACCAACGGCCGCGTCAGTGGATGGTTTCAATTCCAAGGGAGCTCCCATCATGATCCGGGGACAGAAGAAAACCATACCGGCTATTGGGCCAAGTGCGATTTTTGCCGACGTCGATATTCTCATGTCTGCTCCCACCGAGCTTACCGCAGCTGGCTTTGGCGATATGCTGGGCAAGTATACGTCCCTGTTCGACTGGAAGTTTGGAAGCCTGGTGGCAGAGGAGCCATATTTGCAGCTTTCGGCGGACATTACGAAATTCGCGCTCAGCCAATGTGTGAGTGGGGTGGAACAGATTGCCCGGCGGAGCGAGGAGGGGGTGTGCACCTTAATGGGTGCACTCATTGAATCCGGCCTGGCTATGCTGCTGTTCGGTCAATCCCATCCGGCTTCGGGTGCTGAACATCATCTGTCCCACTACTGGGAGATGGAGTTCATCCGGCTCGGGGAGAAGCAGCTGCTGCACGGGGCTAAGGTAGGCGCTGCCAGTATTGAAATCTCGAAGCTGTATCACCGCCTCGGTGAGCAGAAACTCGGGATCGTCCCTAATGCTGCCACAGACGTTGATTCTATGGCGGAGCGCATCTCCCGTCATTGGGATGATATCAGCGAAGGGATTAAAGGGATCCCGGAACCGTCCGAGCTTGGCGATCTGATGTCAATGGTGGGCGGCCCAGCAGCCGTGTCGGAGCTCCCGATCCAGAGCGAGCTGCTGATGCGGAGCCTGCGTGAAGCCCACAAGGTTCGGTACAGCCGGTACACACTTCTTCGTGCATACAATGAACAGGATGTTTTATTCGTGGATTAAGTAAGGCTGCGAACGTTGTTAAAGAAGTAAAAGGCTGTTCCTCATAGCAGATTAATCTGCTTTGAAGGAACAGCCTTTTTTGCTCATCTGGGAAATTTATTCCGCTTGTTCTTCGCCGGGTGAAGGCCAGCCGCCCCAGAGACTGACGGTATTTCCATCCGGATCGGTGAGGCTGAAGCTGTAGCCGCCATCCGGAATATATTTCATATCGCTGACGGCTACCTTTTTATTTTGCAGGTCCTCGTATACCTCGTGAATTTCATTCACCTGCAATTGAACGATGGATTGAAGATTGCCTTGTGAATCCGTAAATTCCAGCCGAGGAACATCTTCTGTCTGCACAAGACCGAACCCGGCATCGCCAATGCAGAGCCAGGCCGCAGGATCTCCCGGGGTAAAAGGGAAGGTCAGCGTAACGCCGAGCACATCCTGGTACCACTTTAGCGATCGCTCTACATTTTTTACAGGCCACTGAATTACAGCTATCCGGTGGGGGGGTGCTGCCATTGATTATACACTCCTTTTTTGATAGTTCTATCCTGAGGACTTCGCTATATATGCGATCTCAATTAAATTAAACGGAAGAAGAGGGTGCATAAGAAACGGGGTCCCAAAAAATTTCTGTTGTCATGGTAAGTAGATGACCGTCCGGATCACGGAAGGTAAAAAGAAGCCTCTCCCCGGCACGCTGCACCCGCTGCAGCTGAATACGCCGAGATTGCATGGACAGATAGGCGTTGGCAATGGCGTACGGATTGGCAGATTGAAAGCCGCGTATCAAGGATTCCATCCATTCCAAAGTGTCACGGCTCTCCTGATTCCGCTCGGATGGCAGGGCGTAACCATGAATTTCTCCGTTTGCCCGAATTCCCTTCAACCGTTTACGGGCCCGTTTCAATGCTTCTTTCACGGCTCCCTCGGTACTCTGTATCAGTTGGGCAGCTTCCCTGGCCGTATACGAGAAAATGTCGATCAGAATGATCAATACCGTCTGATGTGCCGTGAGTTGGGCTGCGAGCAGTTCCAGCGTCTCCCTTACCAAGAAGCGGCTCTCATGATATTCCCGATCATTGCCGGCATCGGGCAGCAGAACGGGTTTCCCGGTGTGCTTACGGTAGGAATCGATCCACGTATTCCGCGCTATCCGATACAGATAGGCTTTGGTGATGGGCCGGTCAGGGGACTGCTCAAGGGCTTTGTGAATTTTTATTAAGGATTCTTGCTCGATGTCCTCTGCGTCCCACTTGGACCCTGATGCAAGCTGCATGCAGTAACGCCGGAGGTCGGGGAGGTAAGAGGATATGGCTTCAGAAAATGGGGATGACAAATCGGGATCACTCCTATCAGGTTCCCTATACATTCCATAACCTGTAGGCCATTTCCTGCTGGGCAGACAAGGGGACAAGGCCTCCACGGCGATGGGTCTACGGGGCCACACGGGAGGGAGCAGACGTTTACCAACCAAGCAATAAGGGTAGTAAATAGATATGGGCATTGACCTAAATTACATCAGGATAGGAAGTGGGGGCAGACCATGAAGCTTGGTAAATATATCGCTGCATGTTTGTTGACTGTATTGGTGCTGACCGCTTGCGGAGCTAAAGAGGAATCCGGACGGGTACAGGTAGAGTTTTTTCAGAATAAACCTGAGGCGAAGGGCTCTTTTGATGCACTGATTGAGAAGTTTAATTCATCCCAATCCGAGATTAAGGTGGTACAGGTAAATCCGCCGGATGCAGAGACGGTGCTTAAGACGAGAGTTGTCAAGAATGACATTCCTGACATTATCGGCATGGGTGCAACGGATACCTATTCATTGCTGGCACAGAGCGGCATCTTTATGAATTTGACAGATAACCCGCTGCTGAGTCAGGTGGATGAGACTTATGTTCAGATGCTGAAAGACGTAGCGGGCATGGACGAGGTTACGGGCATTCCATATTCCACGAACGCTAACGGCGTAATGTACAATACGGAAATTTTTAAAGAACTGGGACTTAGCGTTCCGAAGACATGGGATGAGTTATTGGCTACAGCACAGAAGGCCAAGGAGGCTGGCAAAATCCCGTTCTATCTTACCTATAAAGACGATTGGCAGACGGTGCTTCCGTTCAATGCGCTGGCGTCTAACCTGGAAGGCATCGAATTTTATATGGAGCGGCGGGAAGGCACTGTAACCTTTGCCGACAAATACCAAGAGATTGCAGAGAAGCAGCTGGCGCTGATGGATTATGGTCATGGGGATAACTTCGGCAAGAATTATGCAGATGGTAACCGGGAGTTCGCCAGAGGTGAATCCGCCATGTACATCCAAGGGACCTGGGCGATTCCGGAGATTCGGAAAGCCAATCCGGATGCACCGATCGGCTTCTTTCCGCTGCCGACCGGCAACAATCCGGAAGAGAACAAGCTGATTTCGGGAGTGGACACCCTGCTGGCTATATCCGAGGATTCGAAGCATAAAGAGGAGGCCCAGCAGTTCATTCAATTTCTGTTGGAGCCTGAAAATAGCAAGCAATATATAACGGAGCAAACACTGTTCTCCACCGTTGAGGGTGTAACGCAGGACGATCCTGCCGTTGCAGAGCTGCTGCCTTACCTGGAGCGGGGGCAAGTGATAGACTTTGCCGACCATTACATACCTGCCGCAGTGCAGCTGAACTCGGTTATCCAGTCCTTTTTACAGAACCGGGACATTGATGGGTATTTGAAGAAACTGGACACCGAATGGGACAAGGTAGCAGACAGGCGCTAAAAGTTGCAGCACGAGGGAATGAAGTGCGGCAACATGAGAAGAAGGGCTCCATAATGAAGAGACGGAGGAACGTTGCCATGTTGCAATACGATCATTCCCCGGTAAGCTTCTCAAGCGAGTTTTCTGTGACATACACGATATCCAAGATGCACTGAGGAGGACCCAACATGAACAAGCGGCTTATGCCTTACTATTTGATGACCGTGCCTGCGGTGATACTGTTCTTCGTATTTCTGACACTGCCGGCGCTGCAAGGGGTGTATTACTCCTTCACGAACTGGAACGGATTCGGGGACAACTTCGATTTCATCGGATTCAAGAATTATGCGAACCTGTTCAAGGACAGCAACGTGGGCAATGCGTACTGGTTCACATTTAAATTCGCGGTGGTAGTAACGATCCTCATCAATATCTTCAGCCTGCTGATTGCCATGGGGCTTAATGCCAAAATCAAGGCGAGGAATTTCTTCAGAGGCATCTACTTCCTGCCGAATATTCTGAGTGTGCTGATTGTAGGCTACATATTCAATTACCTGTTCTCGAATGTATTCACCATTTGGGGACAAAACCTGGGGATCGAGTGGCTGTCCACCAATATTCTGGGCAGCGAGCAGCATGCCTGGATTGGTATCGTAGTCGTAGCGGTATGGCAGGGTATTGCCTATAACACGATTCTGTATCTGGCCGGGCTGCAGACTATTCCCCATACGCTGTACGAGGCTTCCAATCTGGATGGAGCCAACCGCTGGCAGGAGTTTTGGAGGATTACGTTCCCGCTGATTGCACCGTTCTTTACGATTAACATGGTGCTTGCGATGAAGAATTCCCTGATGGTGTTTGACCAGATCGTTGCCCTCACCAACGGGGGGCCGGGACGGGCGACACAGTCCATCTCCCATCTGATCTACACCGGCGGCTTCGAGGGAGGGGAGTTTGCCTATCAATCGGCTAACTCCGTGATCTATTTCATTCTGATTGCCACGATCTCGATCGTGCAAATCCGATTCCTGCAGAGAAGGGAGGGGGAGATGTAATGCGGACCAAAACCAATTGGACGGTGATGATTCTCATCACTCTGGGTACCATCCTGATCCTGTTCCCGCTGTACATGACAATCACTATTGCGTTCAAAACGCCGGAGGACATGCTTACCTCCCTGTTCGGTTTGCCGAAGGAGCTTCATTTCGAGAATTTTACCAATGCGATACGAATGACCAATTTCTTCAATGCGCTGGGCAATAGCGCGATGGTAACAACGGCAACGGTGGTGCTGACGCTATTGACCAATTCACTTGTGGCGTATGCCATCGCTCGCAATATGAATCGTAGATTCTTCAAGGGACTGTACTTCTATTTCATCAGCGCGATGTTCATTCCGTTCCCGATCATCATGCTGCCGCTGGTCAAATTGACGGCCGGGCTCCATATGACCAATCTGGTCGGGCTTACGATCCTGCATACCGTATATGCTTTGGCATTTAACGTATTTGTGTATGTGGGTTACATCAAATCCATTCCGGTTGCCTTGGAGGAAGCGGCCAGAGTGGACGGCACATCGACTTGGGGAACGTTCTGGAGAATCATATTCCCGATCATGGCACCGATCAATGCAACGGTAGGGATTCTGATCTGTCTCTCCACCTACAATGACTTCCTGCTGCCGCTGATCATCATCAGCGATACGAATTCCTACACGCTGCCGCTGGTGCAGTATATATTCCAAGGGCAGTTCAATACGGACTTCAATCTGGCCTTTGCTTCGTATCTGATGGCGATGCTGCCGATGATTATCATCTATCTGTTCGCGCAGAAGTGGATCATCAACGGCATTACGCAGGGTGCCGTAAAATAAAAAGTGAAGAATAGACGAAGACAAATGAAAAGCTGTACTCTGCGCGATTCGAGATGCGCGGAGTACAGCTTTTTGCTGCGGCAAGATGTGTGATGTATGCTATAAACCCATATTCATGCGCTTTACCGCATCCGGGTCCTCGATGATCGAGCAATCGGAGTTGAATATCATCGTTGAGCGCGACGCTGGCTCATAAGTCGGCCACGGCAGTCCCTCCGTATCCGGTGAGCCGCCCCGTGCGAAGGCAATCCATGCATCCTGCATCCGGTCGGACAAGGCCTGCGTTTGAGCATCCACCTGAACGCCGATATTCCGGAACAGCGCCAGCGTATTGAATACAAATGGAATTTCGAGTGCATGCATCGCTTTTCCGAGAATCGGGTGATTCGGCAGTGTCCAGTCGAATCGGTACATCCATACCGGTGCATGTCCGATCTGAGCTGAAGCGAACTGCAGGGCCGAACGCCAGAAATACAGGTCGGTCATAATCTGGGCATGTCCGTCAATGGTATAAGGGTAATCCTTGGTAAGGGGAGCCGCATCGGGGATCCCGGTCATCCGTTCAACGACGTGGACCAGATCTCTCTCCTTCACCAGGGGCATGTCCGGCCGGAAGAACAAAGCGCCTTCATCGAGATTCGTTCCGATCAGGATGGGTACATCCTTGGCCGAGCCTTCCTGAACAGCTTGCAGCGGATCCTGGGGGAGTGTGTCCGGGTCCAGGACGGGCTGGAAGAGCATGCTTACACCAGGACCCACCCGCTTCTTCAGCCGTTCCCCGGCTTCGAATATTTGCTCTCCGGTGAGGGATTCCAGCCGATGCATCTCTGCTCGCGGGATATCAAGCTCCTTCAATAAACCTGCCGTAATCATCTGTGCCTCTTCCGATGTGATAACTTGGGCAGCACCGCTTTCCATGATGGCCCGGTGGAACAGCCCCTTTGCCGCAGGCATGGCCAGCAGGGCGGCAATGCTCATGCTGCCGGCTGACTCGCCGAATACTGTAACCCGATCCGGGTCTCCACCGAAGCCGCCAATATTGTCCTGCACCCACTGCAAAGCTGCGATTTGGTCCAACAAGCCGGTGTTGGAGGCATAAGATTCACCGAACGGAGCCAGATGAAGAAATCCGAGAGGGCCCAGGCGGTAATTAATGGTAACCATAATAACGCTGCCGCGGAGAACGAAGGCCGAACCGTCATAGCTTGGCAAACTGCCAGAGCCGGTGACAAACGTGCCGCCATGAATCCATACCATGACTGGCAGCGGCTCAGCAGGAGCGTTCCGGGGTGCCCACACATTGAGGTAAAGGCAATCTTCCGACACGGTCTTGGTTACGCCTCCTCCAAGCATGCTTGATGTGGATTCCAACGGCTGGAGGCACATGGGGCTGAAGGCGGTGGTGTCTTTTATCCCGTCCCAAGGCTCGGGAGCTGCGGGGGCACGGAACCGAAGCGGTCCAATCGGGGGCTTCGCATACGGAATGCCTTTCCAAACACGCACTCCGTTTTCCAAAATGCCTTGAATACGCCCGTCTTTCGTCTGTACGACAAGTTCTGACATGTTCTCTCTACACCCTTTCTCTCTATTGTGCTGGATTGGAACGCATCCCAATTTCGAATTTGCAGCGCTAAGGGATGTTATTATTACTACTACTTACTATATACACTTTACCAAGTTAGCGGCATAAGTTCAAAAAAGCTCGAATCCTGAAAAACAGGCAGGAATGTCATGTCACATGAAGAATGTAAACAGGGTGGAAAGTATTCGCGGTTCGTGGATACGGCATCACCTATTGATTCAGGTCATTATAGGCATACTGGAGGGATAAGCATGAACATAGCGATATTGGGCTGTGGAACGATGGGGACGGCCTATGCGCATAATTTGGCGAAAATGCCGGGCGTAACAGTAACGGGCGTGGTCGATCTGAACGCCGAACGGGCTGAGCAGGCTGCTGCCTTGACCGGGGCGAAGGGATACACGGATGTAGATTCGCTGTTGGAGCAAAAAGATTTGGAAACGGTTGCGGTGTGTCTGCCCACCTATCTCCATAAACCGTTTGTACTGAGGTTGGCGGAAAAAGGGCTGCACGTCATCTGTGAAAAACCGGCAGCTTTAACGCTGGAGGATGCACAGGAGATGAAGGCGGCCTGCGAAAAGCACGGAGTCCGTTTGTTTATCGGCCATGTCGTCCGATTCTTTCCGAACTATCAGGATGCTTATCGGAAGGCCCACTCCGGTCATATCGGAACGCCGAAGATGGCTCACTTTAAGCGGTACGGGTCCTATCCGCAGGGCATGGATTTATGGTATAACGACCCTGGAAAAAGCGGCGGCGTTATCATGGATCTCATGATTCATGACATCGATTTCGCCTGCTGGCTGTTCGGGGAGGTGGAGTCGGTATATGCTTCCATCGTTAAACGGGCCGAGCCCGAGATGGAGTACGCCCAGCTGACGCTTCATTTTAAAAATAGCTCAATTGCGAGTTTAACCGGCTACTGGGGGTATCCCGGACCGTTTACGACACAGTTCGAGATTTCCGGAGATCAAGGAATCATCAGATTCGATAGCAATCAGGTGCAGTCCCTGGACATTAAACGGGTAAGTGCAGAGGCAGGGGATGGAGCAGCGGTACAAGTTCCCGCAAGTCCAAGCCTCCATGACCCTTATTATAAAGAGGTATTGCATTTCATCGAGTGTATCCGTGACGGCAGCGAGCCGCTCGTAAGCATCAAGGATGCTTGTTATGCTGTTCAAATCGCTCAAGCAGCGGAGCAATCGGCTCAGACCGGACAGCCCGTGACGATCGGAGGGACGGTTTCATGAAGAAAGTAAAAGTAGGATTTATCAGCTTCGCCCATATGCATGCAGCAAGTTATCTGTTGGGCATGCTGAAGCGGGATGATGTCGAGGTAGTCGGAATCGCGGATGAAGACGCGGAACGCGTGCGACCATACTCCGTGGATCGAGGGATTCGGTACTATGCGGATTATAACGAGCTGCTGGCAGAGGAACTGGATGCCGTCGTGATCTGTTCGGAAAATTCGCGTCATGCGGAAATCACCAAGCACGCTGCTGCAGCGGGCAAGCATGTCCTGTGCGAGAAGCCTTTAGGCTTGTCTGAATCGGAGATGCTGGAGATGATCCAAGTGTGCCAGGATAACGGTGTTCAGCTTATGACCGCTTTTCCTTGCCGTTACATTACGTCCGTACGTCAGGCCAAGGAAGCGATTGACGCCGGCCAGATCGGCGATATTCTGGCCATGAAGGGGACCAACCGGGGCAGCATGCCCGGGGGCTGGTTTATTGAACGGGACAAATCGGGTGGCGGAGCCGTATTGGACCATACCGTCCATGTCATGGATCTGATGCACTGGTTTACCGGCAGCAAAGCAGAGGAAGTCTATGCCCATGCGGAGACCCTGTTCAATGACACGGAGATTGATGATGCAGGCATGGTGCACGTCAAATTCGCGAATGGCGTTGTAGCCGTGCTGGACCCGAGCTGGTCCCGTAACCGCACCTTCCCGACCTGGGGAGATGTGACACTTGAGATTATTGGCACCAAGGGTGTGCTGAACATCGATTCCTTCGCCCAGAAGAACGACGTTTACAGCGATGTGACAGGTAAGGCCGCATGGAGCTTCTGGGGCGACGATATGGACGAAGGTCTTGTGAACAGCTTTGTGGAAAGCATCCGCGACGGCAAACCGGTTGAAATAACCGGTGAGGACGGTTACTACTCTGCCCGTGTCGCCATTGCAGCGTACGAGTCCGCAAGCACCAAGCGCACCGTCCAGCTGAAGGCGCAGGGGTAATATGGTTTGTAGATAGGGCCGTGCCTTTGTTCACGGCGCAGTCTTTGGCGCTATAAGGAGTCATTCCATTATCAGGACCGGAGTGACTTGAATAAATCGTTAAATAAGCCCCTTCGAAACGTATATTCGAAGGGGCTTGTTATGTTGGCAAAAAAGATCAAAACCGCGCCGGTTCCTTTTGGTATCCTTATAAACAAAGGAGGGCTTAACCTTGAGTACCCAGCTAATCATCCAAAAGAGCATAGCGTACATGGAGCAGCATCTGGAGGAGCAGCTGACCCTCGCAGATATTGCATCTCATGCCGGTTTTTCTCCATATCACTTCCACCGTTTGTTTCGGAAGGAGGTCGGTATGAATATCGCGGATTACCTTAGAAAACGAAGGCTTTGTTATGCGGCGCAGCTTCTGCTGTACTCCGAGGCTGCGATCATCGACATATCCTTTCACTGCCATTTCGAGAGCCAGGAGTCTTTTACGAGAGCCTTCAAGAAATTGTACGGCATGCCCCCGGGACGTTATCGGAAAATCTTCGCGGCGCACGCTCACCATTCCATTTTTGAACAAGGAGATGATTCTATGCAGCAGCAACAGTCTCAGTCCGCATTAAAGGGCTGGTTCCTGAGCGGAAGCCATCCTCAGGATTATGAAATCGGCATCGACCGGACCACCGTCCATCAAGGAAGCACTTCGGGCTATCTTAAAGCTGTCACGCCCATGGACATGGGTGCTTTTGCGACCATGATGCAGCAGTTTAAAGCCGGTAAATTCGTCGGCAAACGGATGCGATTCTCCGGTTTTGTCAAAACCGAGAACGTCAAGGAATATTGCGGGCTGTGGATGCGTGTCGACAGCCATTCAGAGGATGTGCTTCAATTCGACAATATGAACGATCGGCGCATTGTTGGCAGCACGAACTGGAATCACTATGCGATCGTGCTGGACGTGCCAGAAGATAGTGCCACGATCTCGATCGGTGTGCTGCTGATGGGAGCAGGTCAGGTATGGGTGGACAGCTTCCGCTTTGAAGAGGTGGATCGGAGTGTACCAACGACCAACCTCGAGGTTCAATACGAGATGCTGGAGGAACCCGCCAATTTATCGTTTGAAGAGTGAAGCAAGGCTGTCCAGCGTGAATTCATGTTAGATCCTTGAGTTCAGAAACAGAAGCCTTCCCGAAGGGGAAGGTTTGTTCTTTTTGATGGATGATGGGGATGGGGGATAAGCGTAGCCGTTATTCGGAGTGTGCAATCATGATGATAGGAGTTGGCACACCGGGAATGTACAGGCAGTTATGTAGCTGTGCAAGGAGAGTAGTGCGGTAAACGGTACAGGAGCAGTGCGAGGAGCTGTACAGGGGACAATAATGCACGAGGCACAGTATGGGGAGGCACAATATGGCCTTGTATGGGGAAACAGCCTGTTGTTATAGGTGGAGCTATAGACGTGTGGTTGGTATGATCGAGGTCCTGAAGCTGTGTGGGGCCAACAACCATCCACGCATGCTCCGGACCACGAGCTTGTGTATGGGAACAATACACCCTAATAGGAAAAATTAAAATCGTGAATCGCTAGCGGACACAGAGTACCTTATTTGGTGGAAACTAGGCATTTTCGCAAAGGTTACGGACAAGAGATCCGCTATTCCCCGAAAATGAGCAGTTGTTGAGCATAATTTTGTATAATAACGGCTCTGGTGTCCGTCTCATTTTAAAAATGAGTCGATTTTTCGAAAATAACGGATTTCTGGTCCGGAACAGCCTCCGTTGTTAGCCTGCAATACTCCAGTCTCCATACCTTCGTCCACAGTAACGCATTAGGCACAGTAACACAGCAGGCACAGTACGCATTAGGCACAGTAACGCATTAGGAATCACGGTTATCAGTAATCAAGGTCAAGGTGTTCGAATAGAGGAACCCAATAATTCGTGGGAACCTGGCAGCTGAAATAACAAAAGGCAGGGCAAGATTTTTAGATCTTGACCTGCCTTTTTACTCTAAAAGGAGCACCACTCACATGAATCAGCGAAGCGAACGAATCGATTCCGGAAAAACGGAGTGGTCACCTTTGTCCCGGATTTCTTCGTATGATGAATCATATCAGCAATCCGGGGAACTACAGTAGTTGGAGCAACGGTATGTCTGCTAAGCGTCTCCATAGCTCTAACGGGTTCATAGAGACTCATTCTTAGAGACTCAAACGCAGAGACTTACCAATCACCCACAAATCACCCACAGAGTTACCCAACTCACTTACAGATACAGCACCAACGCAATTACAGCAGCGAGCACGATCCGATAGATCGCAAACGGTACCAGCTTGATCCGGTTAATCAGCTTCAGGAAGAAGCGGATGGAGATCAGAGCGAATACGAAGGCCGCTACAAATCCGGCGATGAAGAACGGAAGGGCCTCCAGGGTGAAGTATTCCCAGTTCTTCAGCAGCGACAGGAAGCTGGCCCCGAACATAATCGGTACAGCCATGATGAAGGTAAAGTCCGCTGCCGCGCGGTGACTCATTCCGAGCATGACGCCCCCGGAGATGGTGGAGCCGGAGCGTGAGAAGCCCGGCCAGAGCGACAGACACTGGATCAGTCCGACGCTGAAGGCCTGCCTGTACGTAATTTGGTCGACGGACACAACCTTCGGTTCTTTTTTCGAGCTGACTTTGTCGGCAACGATCATGAAAATGGCCCCGATCACAAGTCCGATAAGCACTGTTTCGGTAGAGAATAAATGTTCATCGATGAAATCTTCGAACAATACGCCGAGGATACCCGCAGGAATCAATCCTACGATAACCTGGCTGAGTTTCAGTCTGCCTGTATCAGCCGGAGCGCCAGCTTCAGGCTTTTTGCGCTTAAGTCCCAAGAGGTCCAGGAAACGGTCTTTAAACACAACGATGACCGCCAGGATGGAGCCAAGCTGAATGACAACCTTGAATGTGTTAGCTACGTATTTCGTCAGAAACTCCTCGGATTTAAGCCACATGTCATCAACGATGATCATATGACCGGTTGAGGATACAGGAGCGAACTCGGTCAGTCCCTCGACGATTCCCAGAATAATTGCTTTGAGGATGGTTAAAAAATCCATGACCTACAGCCTCTCCCTTACATGATAATATAAAATGTTAAACCGTAATGATGTTAATGATGTATGGCATGAAATAACCTGAGCAATGGGTGATCGAATGTGCGACAAGTGCGTGCCCAGGCGTGGATCAAAACGACCGAATGTAGGATTGAATGCGTAACCCATGAGTGTATCAAAACGACCGAGTGCGTGATCAAATGCGTGTGACCCATGCGTGAATCAATGCGATCGAACGCGAATGCCAACCGAACGCGTGAACCATGCGTGGAACAAAACGACCGAATGCATGATCAATTACGCGACCCATGCGTGCGAACTGCGCGCCAAACGCCTGACTAATATTTTGCCGAATAAGTGATCCATGCGACCAAATACGTAATCACCAACGCCTGATCAATTCGCACTCAAACACGAGCCCAATCGGATCTCATGGTCATTTCATGTCGTAATCCCAAGTTGACGTTATGCGGATTTTCTCCGCTTGCGGAAGAAAAAGAACAAAAACGCAATAACTGCCACAGCAATTACAGCATAAGCGATATTGGAGTAGACGTCCATGAAGGCCACGATATTCTCCCATGAATCGCCGACGGCGGCTCCAACGGACACCAGGATGATGTTCCAGATCAAGGTCCCGATGGTGGTGAAGAGCAGGAACATGCCGAACTTCATGTTGGACATGCCCGCCGGGATGGAGATCAAGCTCCGGATCAGCGGGATCATGCGGCAGAACAGCACCGTCCAGTAGCCGTATTTATCAAACCACGCATCCGCTTTGCGGATGTCTTCTTTTTTCACGCGGAGGATATGTCCCCAGCGATCCACAATCTTCTCAAGCCGCTCGACATCGAGCAGACGACCAATGCCGTACAGAATAACCGCACCGACCACAGAGCCGATCGTAGCGGCAATAATGACGCCGGGCACCGTCAAATTCGTATAGGTTGTCATGAATCCGCCGAAGGTAAGAATGACCTCGGAGGGGATCGGAGGAAACACGTTTTCCAGAGCAATCATGAGCAGAATGCCGATGTAGCCGAATTGCTCCATAATATCCGTAATCCAGTTTTCCAAAAGTTACACCTCTTTCAAAAGATAAGGACGTCTCTTCCACCCTTTATATAAGTGACTGCTTCAGCTTGCGCAGATATTGACTGCGGATGAAGAAGAAGTACAGGACCTGCATCATCAGGAAACTGATCAGCACAATCCCCATCTCAGCTGCAATGGATAGATAGAAGTAGCTCTGCAGCGCAATAAACGCAAAGATGCTGTGCACAATCGCAAGGCCAATCGGCACAAAAAACAGCAGCGCCAGCTGTCCGGTTACGATTCGCCGGAACTCCTTATCGGTCATCCCGAGCCGGGATATCGTGGCATAATGCCTGCGGTCATAATCCAGGTCGGCATAGAGGCGGAAATACAGGAAACTGCCTGCCGCAATAAAAAACACCGTGCCCACAAGCAGTGCCGCGAAGAGCAGCATATTATACAGGCTGTCCCGCAGGGCAAACAGCGTGCCGCTGACCGCCAGCGCGTAAGGCTGGCCCATCTCATAACGTACGGCCCCTCGCGGCGCGAGATGGGGAACGATGCCTTCCGTTTTCGTGAAATCATCCACGTAAAAGCCGGTGTACCGTTCCTGTCGTACCGGGTCCGTGATGGCGGCGAAGGTCGCATCACGGACGACAAGCCCGCCGAAGCGGGAATCGTCATCCATCTCCGGCAGCAAATATTCCGGCACGCCGACATGATCGGAATAACCGATTTCGTGCACCCTGATTCCGGAATCCTGAAGCTGGTAAGAGGCGTGCTCCCGGTTGCGGGTATAGGCTCTGTCATTTTGAGAAGCAATCAGAACAAGCGCATCTTCGCCCCGAAGCGGCTGTTCGTCGAACGGCAGCCCCGCCATCAGCACCGCTGCCTTGTAGTCGGAGAAGGATATCAAGGCTAACGGATTCTCCACAGGCTGATCCAGAGCGGAGGCCGATGTGGCTTCCGTATATTTAACGCGAAACGATAGCGTTTCAAACGGTATTTTTTTAGATTCAAGCTCCTGCTTGATTTCATTCAAATGCTGTTTCTCGAAGGTATCACCTGCTTTGGCAAGATAGCCGATGGCGGCAGGATAATCCTCGTTGAATTGTTTCGTAAGCACCGGGATGGAGGCAAATACGCCAACCGAGCAAAAAGACACGGCCAGCACGATGGTCACCATCGAGAACATCTGGGCGTGATCCCTGAGCCGATACTGCAGGCTCGAAAGCGAGATGAGTTTGGTTCGTCTCCAGGTTAACCTGCGGCTCCGCTTCAGCCTGCGAACGAGAGCAACCCCGAGCTGAGAATAGATCAGATAGGTGCCGATTATCGTCATTATGGTTACCGGGAACATGCGCAGCTCGAGGGTTGAGGCCGTTGTCGTGGCCGCCAGGCTGTAGCTGACGATCAGCAGGACAGCGGCCAGTGCCGATAGCCATGGTGATGTCTCGGGTGCGGTTTTCGGACGCTGCCCGGATTGAAACAATTCGATTAACGCTTTGGGCCGAATCAGCCAGGATGTGCACAGCGAGATAATGATGAACAGCAGTACATAACTTGCAACGGTCAGCCCAAGCGCGCGCAGCGGCAATCGAAACGGCAGGGGCGGAATGCCAAGAAATGCCGAACCGGCCATCAGGAACAGCTTGCCTGTAATGATGCCGAATACGATACCCGTTGCTATGGCGCTTAAGCCGATGATCATATTTTCGAGAAACACCATCTTGTTAAACTGGCGGTCTGTCATCCCGTGCATGAACAGAATGCCGAACTCGCGTTTGCGTGTCTTGAGAAAAGCCCCGACGGAATACAGCACGAAGAAGAACGAGAACACATACATAATCAGCTCTGCTCCGACCATGGCCTGAATTACAACCGGATAGAACATCTCATTTGCAATGGCAGGATGGAACAGGAACAAAGCACAGACAAAGAAAATCATGACGGAGAATGCGCTGCTTAGGAAATAGGCTGCATAGGTCCGCTTATTCCTCAGGACATTCCTAAAAGCGAATTGTCGAAAGGTCATGACTTCCCCCTCCCAGCAGAGCCAGCATATCGATGATTTTCTGGAAAAAGGCTTGCCGGTTGTCGCCGCAATACATTTCATTATATAGTTGTCCGTCCTTAATGAACAAGACGCGATCACAGTAACTGGCTGCTACCGGATCATGAGTGACCATGAGGATCGTTGCAGAAGCCTCTTTGCTTGAAGCAGAGAGCGTCTGCATGACCTCTTTGGAAGCCCTGGAGTCCAGATTGCCCGTGGGCTCGTCGGCAAGAATCAGGGAGGGCTCCTGAATGAGCGCTCTGGCAATGGCCGTTCGCTGCATCTGCCCGCCGGAGATCTCATATGTGTGTTTGTTCAGAATGGACTCGATGCCGAGTTGGTTGGCAATCCGGCCCAGCCTGCTGTCCATTTCACCTAGAGCCATACCTTCCAGCGTTAGCGGAAGAACGATATTTTCCTCAACTGTCAGCGTATCCAGCAGATTGAAATGCTGGAAGACAAAACCCAGATCCCGGCGCCGGAACAGAGCGGTGTCACTTCTGCTGAGAAGATGAGGGTTGCGTCCATTGATGATAACTTCGCCCGCGGTGGGCTGATCAATGGTGGCAATCAGATTGAGGAGCGTGGTTTTCCCGCTGCCCGAAGGACCCATAATGCCGACAAATTCCCCTTGGGTGACGTTGAAGTGAATGTTGCTCAGCGCTTGAAACGCCACTTTGCCCTCGTAGATTTTGGATAGATGCTTGACGCTCAGGATGGGCATATCTTCACTCCTCTAATACGATGGTATCATTGTAAAATAATTGACCGCGTCCATGCCATGTTCGTAACTTACAGTTACCTTACAACCTTGTAAGGTTTCTATTTGCATCGCAAGCCGGTGCTTCGGGAACCTGAGTTAAAGCATCTTAACCAGGATTTGAACCGGCACAAAGCCAATCCCTTATCTTCAGATACGGGATCAGTGCGAGTTATGGCTGCCGGTACCTTCAAAAATAAGGCGCACCGTCGTTCCCTCATCCAACTTGGATTCGATCTCGAAGGCATGTCCGAGCTTATCGCATATTTGTTTGACCAGAAACAGCCCAATGCCCGTCGATTCCCGGAATCGGCGCCCGTTTTCTCCGGTAAAATAGGGATCGAACACCCGGGGCAGATCGCTTGGAGGGATGCCGATGCCCTCATCCCGGATCTCAAGCACAACCTTACCCTCCCGGGCATAACCGTCAAAATACAAGCGCCCTTGTTCCTCCAGGGTATACCTGACTGCGTTAGTCAGCAGCTGAGTCAGCACGAAAGAGAGCCATTTCTCGTCCGTAGCGACCGTTAATCCGCTCTCCATCCGGATGGAGGGGTAAATTCGGCGCCGGATAAACAGCCGTTTTTGCTCTGAGGTGACACCTCGGACGATGCGTTCAAGCGGCAGGTTCTCGACATAGAAATCGTGCTCGAACGTATCGAGCCTGGCGGTATACAGCACCAGATCAAGCCCTTTTTTGAGTCGATCCAGCTCGTCGCCAATCGCTGCAAAACGGGGATCATCGTCATCCTGAAGAATCAGGTGAATGACCGATATCGGTGTTTTCATCTGATGGGCCCATTGGTTGATGAACTGAAGATGGCCCTCGATTTTGTGCTTGTAGTTATGCAGATCCGTTGTGTATTGCCGGAACTGGGTTCTAAGCAGCTGATGAAGTGCTTCGGCGAGCGGAGTGTGGGAGGATTCTGCAGAGGATTCGCCGGTGAGAGATTCTCCCGGGAGAGGCTGCTCCAGTCGTTTATAGAAGGAACGGTTGGCAATATATCGGAAAATCAGGTAGCCGAGAAGCAGCAGCAGGCTGATGATGCCGGCGTACAGGCTGACCGTGATATTCCGGAAGCCGTCAAGTCTGTAGATCAGCGATACGACAAGAAGCTGTGCAATATAAACAATGATTAGGGGACGCTGCTCCTGCAGAAATAATCTCAAGCTTCATCCCTCCAGTTCGGAATCAGCCGGTAGCCGCGTCCCCGCACGGTTTGAAGGCCTTCCTCGATCCCGAGGTTGGCGAGTTTTTTGCGGACCCGGGTGATGTACACATTCAGCGTATTATCGTCTACAAAGGCCTGGTCATCCCATATTTTCTCCAGGAGCCTGTCGCGGCTGACCACCATCTCGGGTTTCTTCATTAACTCGTCCAATATTTTGGCCTCGGTATGGCTGATCTCCGTCTGTGTTTGCTCCAGTGAAAGGGAGAGGCGTTCAACGTCGAGCGTTAGTCCGGCGACACTCAGGATGCGCTCGTTCTGTCCGGCGGCATACGAGCCGTAGGCGCGGCGCAGCTGGCTCTTGATTTTGGCGATCGCAATTTCATAATCGAAAGGTTTGGTAATATAATCGTCCGCACCGTTCTCCAGTGCCATCACCTGCTCCATTTTGCCGTCGCGGGCGGAGATGAAGATGATCGGGCAGGTGGAGAGGCTGCGGAACTGGCGGCACCAGTAATAGCCGTCATATTTCGGCAGATTGATATCAAGAAGCACGAGGTGAGGGTCATACGATTCAAATTGCTCACGTACCGTTTCGAAGTCATGAACGGACTCCGTCATATAACCGAATTTATGAAGATGCTCTTTCAGCAGGCTGACCAGCCCGGCATCGTCCTCGACAATGAAAATTTTGAACATATCGTTAATAGTCCCTTCATCTGACATTCTACTACCGATTGTATTGTACCAAATTGTCGGGATATAAGGAAAAAACGCGTGAGTCAAGGCAGCGTACATAGGGGTGACTGGGTGGAGTTCATACCTCGTATAACCAATGCTTCACTGCAAAAAATATTTTGACGCTGGTGTCCTCACCTGATAAAATTCTTGATAATTCCAATCGAATAACTATGATAAATTTGCAAACGACCAGTCCACTGGAGATCATGAGCCCTATTCATGATCTCCTTTTGTTGTTTTATCCAGGTTTATCTAACTGACAAAAGGGAGCGGGGAGATGATGAGTTGAACGCGATTGATGAGCTGAAACTGACGGCGGATGTCCTCGTGATCGGCGGCGGTACCCTGTGCACGCTCATTATGCGAACCGATGGTCATCGAGGGCGTTTGATTCGCGCCCGGTTGCAGATGAAGTGCTCTACACTGTGCTGGAGGCGGCACGATGGGTTCCGTCCTCGGGCAACGGACAGCCATGGCGATTTATTGTGGCCCGAACGGAGGAGGAGCGGAGACGTTTCGCATCCTTTATCCGGCCTGCGAATCGCGAGTGGAGCGATCATGCGCCTGTCCTGATCCTGCTGATTTCCTACACATTGAATGCCAATGGGACGCCCAGCGGCAGTCATGCATTTGATGAGGGAACAGCCTGGGGCACAATCGCCTCATAGGCAGCATTGCTCGGCCTGAACACCCGCGCCATTGGCGGTTATGACCGTGAGCTTGCCCGCGAAGCTTTGCATATTCCGGCAGAATATGAGCTTCTCGCGGTCATTACGCTTGGTTATCCGGGAGACAAATCGGCACTTCCGGAGGCGCTGCAGGCGCGCGAGGTTCCTACAAGCCGCCGTTCCTTGAATGAGCTGGTGTTTGAAGCTTTGTTTTTAGGCTAGGGAATAATCCCCGGCCATTCGGCACGGAACTCAGAACCTAGGTTAACTGTACTGTCCACACTCAACGAGCCACCGTGCGCGGCAATGATGGACTGGGTTATGGCGAGTCCAAGACCCGAACCGCCTTGCTGTCTGGTCCGGGATTCATCGATCCGGTAGAAACGTTCGAACAGATGGGGAAGATGCTCCTTCGGAATCCCGGTCCCGTTGTCGCGAACCAGCAGTACGGCATGATCCGCAGCCCTATCAAGCGTCACATGGATCTGCCCCCTGTCAGGATTCGTGTGCTGCACCGCATTAAGGAACAGATTGTAGATAACCTGCTTGATCTTGTCGGGATCGCATCGGCATAGAAGGGGGGCCGATTGGAAGAATACCTCCCGTCCTTGGGCAAGCATCTTCAGATGGGGCTCCATCTCATGCAGCAGCTGATCGAGCCGGGTTTCCTGAAGGTGCAGCTCAGGCTTGCGGTCAAGCTTGGCCAGCAGCAGCAGGTCCTCGACCAGTTTCTTCATGCGTTTGGATTCGCCGTGCATGCTGGATAACGCAGCATGCAGCTGCTGCGGGTTGTCGGCAGCGCCGCGGCCAAGCACCTCCAGAAACCCGTGAATCGAAGTGAGCGGCGTCCGCAGCTCATGGGAAGCATCCGCAATAAACCTCCGCATCTGCTCCTTGGCTTCACGTTCGGCCTGAAATGCATCCTCAAGCCTTTCCAGCATGCCGTTAAACGACTCGGCCAAGCGGTCGATCTCCTGCTGCCCTTGCATAACGGGAAAACGCTCGGCCAGATTTCCGGCATCGGTGCGTTCTACCGTCTCCACCATTCGGCTGAGCGGATTGAGCGTTCGGCGCAGTAAGGGCAGATATAACGCGATTCCACCCGCCATGGCAAGCAAGGCCAGAAGAGCAAAAATCATCAGCTGCCGCATAAGAACCGCGTGCAGCGGCTGCGTATCCATACCAAGCTGCAGCAGGCCGGAAGGGCTGTCAGGGCTGCCGTAAGGGCGAAAGACAACGATCTGCTCTGTGCCTTCGGCATTTTCGATCACTTCATATCGAAGGGGGTGGCGCTCCTTGAGCTGGGCCAGGACTGCTGTATAATCCTCGGAGGGCAGCTGCGGGGCGTTGAGCCCGTTGTCGGCGGCCAAGTCCGAGTAGCTCCCATCGATATCAATCTTGGCAAGCGACATATTCGGCAGAAAGAACAGGGGTTTGTCTTGCTGGCGAGGGTTCTCCTGATCGGTGTCTTTATCCGGAAGTGCAGGCCGGTTACGAGGCTCGCGGTCAGGTTCCCAGAGCTCCTTGGGGAGCGAGCGGACCTGAAGAGCAAGCGCCTCGGCTTGATTACGGAACATGGCATTTTTCATCAATACATATTGCAGCGCACCGATCAGCACCAGCAGAAGCGCCAATACGATAAGGGAACGCGACAGCAGCTGCGTCCTTAGAGAACCAGGACCTGATGAGCGTATCCGGTCGCGGATTCTCATAACAAGTCCACCCGGTAACCGGCACCGCGAAGGGTGCGAATAACCCGGTGCTCCTTATCTCCAAGCTTCTCGCGCAGGGAACGGATATAGACCTCCACAATGTTATCCTCTCCGCCAAAATCATAATCCCACACAATATTCAAAATGTTGGATTTGCTCAGAACGCTGCCGTGTTTGGTCACAAGCAGCTTCAACAGCTTGTATTCCGTAGGTGACAGCTCCAGCCTCACCCTGGTATGCAATTTCCTTCTTGCGGTCATCAATGGTGAAGGAACCCAGCCGGATTTCACCCAGCAGGCTTGGAAATTGATTGCGCAGCCGTGCTTGGATTCTGGCAAGCAGCTCTTCAAAACTGAAAGGCTTAACCATATAATCATCCGCACCGATGGTTAGCCCCTTTACCCGGTCATCAATCTCATCCTTGGCCGTTAGCATAATCACCGCGACATCCTTGCCCTCTTCCTTCAAGCGTCTGCACACCTCCAGACCGTCCATCCCCGGCATCATCACATCCAGCACGACGACATGCGGCTCGAAGTTGCTTGCTACTATAACTGCTTGTTCTCCATCGGGGGCCGAGCGCACCTCAAAGCCTTCATTTCTTAATCCAAACTCCAAAAATTGCAGGATATGCGGCTCGTCATCGACAAGCAAAATGCGAATACGGTGAACAGATTCCATAACTCAAAACTCCTCTTATTTCGTTCCTTTAACTGTATCATACGTTCTTTAACTGAATGAAGTCTGAAAGCGAACTGAAAATAAACTGAAGGTGATTCGCAAATATGCATTCTCAATCAGGGAAAATAAGGATGTTGATATATATTCTGTTATCGTTAATACTATCTTAAAGCCGAGATATCAAGGTGAACACCTGTTCAAGGTCAATCATGGATGGGTGAAAGGAGGAGACTGGACATGATAGGAAATGTATATCCACCTGAGAATCAGAGCAAGGGCTCTCTCGACGGAGGAAGGATAACAGAGCTGAAGCCGATCGGTTTCTCTGGAGAAGGGTCGGCTGTGACCCGGGTGGGACCTCTTTTCTATTGGTCCTGGTTCCGCTCGCCTGTTGAAGGTTATATTGCACCCCATCCCCATCAAGGTTTTGAAATCGTGACGTATATGATGCAGGGTAAGGGTGTACACAAGGATTCACAGGGAATGCACAGCGAATTGGGGCCTGGAGGCCTGCAGTTGATGAGGGCCGGATCTGGACTTACGCATGAGGAACGTTTGACCGGACCTGATGCAGAAGGGCTCCAATTATGGTTCGAGCCGTATCTTAGGGATTCGTTGAAACAGAATCCGGCCTGTCGTCAGTATCGACCGGATTCATTTCCGGTAACCCGCATTCAGGGTGGACTGGTCAAAACGATGATTGGCGGTTCTGCGCCAACGGATCTATCCGTAGACGTGAGGATGCTGGATATCCAGATTCTGGCTGGGCATGAGGCCCAGTATGAATTGAAATCCGGCAGACGTGCTGCTGCGCTCGCAGTCAGGGGGGCCGGCAGTTTTAGCTCCGAAGAGGAGAAACTTCTATTTGAACATCGGGACTTTATGGTAATGGATACGAAGCAGGGGGAGACGATAAACCTTAAGGCGCAAGAGAATGTACGGGTCATTCTGATCGATGTACCGGAAAACCCTGGATATCCGCTCTATTCCAAGAGACCGTAAAGCGAAAAGTTTACAATATTGTAGTGGAATGAAATTTAATATGTACGATAAACTAGAGTCTGTCAGATGGGATACCGTCTGGACAGGCTCTTTTTTAGGTGTAAGAGAACCTGAATCAGGTGCCCCATGCACAAATGTAAGAAATACATTCGTATATTTAATAAGCAGATAGACCCAACAGAGCGATCCGGACGTTTATTCACCGGGCCCGTTGGGTTATTTTGGCGTTTTTTATTTCTATTATAATCTATATATACTAAATTAAAGTATAAAAAGAGACTAAAGTCCTACTCTTTACCAATAGTTGGCATGCGTTTTTGTGAGAATGGTAGCATGCGTCCCAAGACATAGCCTGTCTATAATGATTGCGGGATCACGAAAAATGACAATTTCGTCATCCCACAATCTAACGAGATGGGGGAGATACTTATTTTCTCGCAAAAAAGCTTTAAAAAATTGATGGCCGGAGCGCTTCTGTCAGCAGCAGTTCTTGGTTCTTACGGATATGGGTCTGTGAATGAAGTCTCTGCTGCCACTGCGCAGTCTGTAACAAAAGGTGTAGCAAGCTCGAATGTATATATGCGCAGTCAGCCTTCGACTTCCGGTAAAGTCGTTGATCGTGTCTATAAAGGAGACAGCGTTCAAATTCTGGGCAGCAGCTCCGGCTGGTATAAGATTAAAACTTCTAGTGGCAAGCAAGGGTACGCTTCATCTAAATTGATTACCCCAAGCAACGGCTCTTCTAACAATTCCGGAAACAATTCCGGCAGCAACTCTGGAAATAACTCGGGCAGCAACTCCGGCAATTCGGGAACAACTACCCCTTCTACCAATGCCAGCGTTGAAAAAGTTATCAGTGCAGGCATGAAGTATCTGGGCACGCCGTATGAATTCGGTTCTAACCGCAGTTCAACGAAAACTTTTGACTGCTCGGCCTTTGTCCGCCGCGCATTCATGGATGGGGCTAACATTACGCTGCCAAGTAATTCACGTACTCAAGGACAATATGTTAAAGATAAAGGAACAGCGGTTACAAACGTAAATCAACTGAAACGCGGAGATCTAGTATTCTTCATGAGTTATAAAGGATCATCAGCTTCGGCTTATGCGGGACTGGACAAGTCCAAGCAGAGAATTACTCATGTTGCTATCTATCTGGGAGACAACAAGCTGCTGCATACGTATTCGAAAGAATCCGGCGGCGTCCTGGTAGGCAGCTTCGGCGACTCTTGGAAAAACCGCTTCCTGTATGGCGGAAGTGTGCTGTAACAATGCCAATCCATTCATAGGGGGTTACCCCATACTTGGAATGAGATAGAGGGACTGCCCGGTTATGAGATCTGAAAGGATCCGTAACGGGCAGTCCTTTGTTGTTGAGATTTGCTTTTGGCTTTTGATTTCAGTAAGGTGGACATAGCGCAATGAACAGCATGAATGATGAGAACAGGAGGGACGATGATGAATGGTGGGCAGCGTTCCAACATCAGACCGGGACTTGAGGTTGATATTGTATTGAAGCAGGATCAAAGAACGGGGAAGCTAACCCGTGGAGTGGTTAAGGATATCCTGACCAATTCGCCGAACCATCCGCACGGCATCAAAGTACGTCTTCAAGACGGCCAGGTTGGACGGGTTAAGAACATTTACGAATCGTAGATTCGGTTTATTGATATGCACCAGTTGAGGAGCTGTTCCAAAACTTCGCAGATATGCGGACTTTTGGAAACGGCTTTTTTGCATATCTATGCAACTTTGTAACCACCCGAGCCGTCTGGAGGTTGAGGTGAAATCAAAGATGAGAAGATACCTTTGCTTGGGGTTTATATTGATGTTTATTCTTACAGGTTGCGCGGAGCAGGAGATGTCGGGGGCGGCTCAGTCTAATCTTTCATTGAATAAAGCGGACAGGGATAGTCATGCGGAGGTTCCCGATGGGGATTTTGTGTATCGCCTGGTTAGCGAGAAGGAGCATTACGAGCCAAATGAAAAAGTTCAAGTATACGGGGAACTGGAATATGTGGGCGAAGAGGCTGAGATTACGATCGGCCATGCAGCCTCCGCTTTTTATTTTCCGATGAAGGAGCTCATCAGGGATTATAACATCAGCTATGCGATGAATGAACCGTATATTACGACCACGTTGAAAAAGGGAGAGCCCCTGCGCGAGTATTATAGCGGCGGTGGCGGATACAACGGCGGGGATGATAAACAGTTTAAAGCGTTTATTCATTCCCTGAGGAATGGTTTTCCTGAAGGAGAGTATGTGGTGTACGGATCTGCGGACTTTATGATTGATTCGAAGGCGCAGCGTGATTCGAACAGGGAAGAGCCGAAGAGGTACAAGATTCAAGCAGAGATCGAATTCAGCGTAAGCGATGAATCGAAGTAGAAACAAGAAGCAATGAACAAGGATGACGGAATTTCATAGAGAGAGATCTTACATGCGAGTCGCTGTCACATGGCAGAAACAGCAGAAGGGGTACCCAGATCATGGGTACCCCTTCTTGATGTTCTTATTGAAAGCCTTGCCCTTGGTGGATGTTAGGGAAACCCTGCTGCCCGAAGGAAGGCTGAATGTGCTGTGTTTGATTGTGAGCTTGCGCGGTATGCTCCACTTGTTTGACAAGCTGAGAGATTTGCTGGTACTGCTGCATGGCTTGTTGATGGCCCTGCAGAGCGGATTGGATCATTTGAGTTGCTTGACGTTCGCGTTGAGCAATTTCCTCCAGGCGGGCTGCATTCTGCTGTTCCTGCTGCAGCAGTTGTTGGTACATGGCTGAGCCCTGCTGCGTTTGCTGGGTCAACTGTTGAAGAATTTGCTCACACTGACGGATTTGCTGCGAAATTTGTGAGTTATTGTTGTTCATTTGATACATTGCTTGTATTCCTCCTAAGAATTGTTGGATTCAAACTCCTGGTTAGTGTATGGAAGAATACGCAAAAACATCCTGTTTATAAGGTGAGCTGGGCTTCCAATATGTGGACGAACTCCTCCAGGAATAGCTGGTCCTCCTGATCGAACCGGCTCTTCAGAGGGCTGTCGATATCGAGAACGCCATACAAGGCACCCTCTACGATAATAGGGACAACAATCTCGCTGTTCGATGCAGCATCGCAGGCAATATGTCCGGGAAACTCGTGTACATCGTCTACAAGCAGCGTCGTTTGTTTAGCGGCAGCCGTGCCGCAAACTCCCCGATTCATCGGAATGCGAATGCATGCGGGCAGCCCCTGGAATGGGCCAAGCACCAGCTCTTTGCCATCATAGAGATAGAATCCGGCCCAATTTGTATCGGACAGAAACTGTTTGAGCAGAGCGGCTGCATTAGACAGATTGGCAATCGCGTTTGGCTCATCGTGTATAAGTGCTTTTAACTGATTCAGGACCTGGGCATATTGCTCGCTCCGGGTGCCTTCATAAGGTGTATTTTGAAACATGCTGATTTCCGCCTTCCATTATATCGTCGTGGTTCATTCACCATAGTATAAGTATAAGATATTCGTCAAGGGACGAGCATGGGGAGCTTGATCCGGCCAGACGGCTGATTCCCCGCCAGGGTGCAAGGGTAATGAATGAAAAGACCAGGTATCAACTTAACAGGTGGAGGGAGAGAAAGCGAATGCGGGCAGACGTACAAAATTTGTTTATTGGGATTCATATGCTCTATCACGCACACGAGCGTGACCTTACGATAAGTGAGATGCAGCCTGAACTGGAGCGACAAGGATATAAGGTCGGCGATCGGGAGGTTAAGCATGAGCTCGAACGTTTGACGGAAGAGAATTTCCTGACTGCACACGGTGAGGGCTACAGCTTGACTGGTGCCGGAATCGAAGAGTTTAAGGAGATTCAGAGCAAGCTTAAGGATCTCTGCGGAGAAGTGCTCAAGCCGGTAAAATCGAAGAAGGAAGATTCCATGGCATAAACATGAATAATGATGAATAATGATGAATAATGAGAAAGAAGCCCCCGACTAACATTAGGTGCTGTGCGTTAGAGCGGGGGCTCTTTATGCTGTCGGTTCAGTATCCATGCTTCAGCTGCAGCAAACCATTTATATCGTCTCAAGAGAACCGTCCAGCTCCAATTGAAACGGATGTAAGGGAGGAGTTTCCTCCGTCTGAGGTACTTGAGCGGCTTCCGGTTGATATGTCTTCACGGGTTGGCCTATATACTTGCGAAGGAAAGCATGTACACCTGCCCTGTATAACTCAGGGTCGATATGGTATGCGTTGGCATGAATGGCTCCTTCAATAAGGAGCAGCTGTTTCGGTTCCGGTTTAACCTTGAACATCTCGATGCTCATTCGGGTCGGTACGTAATGATCCTGGGTGCCATGGACAAACAAGACCGGAAGTGTGCTGTTCCGAACAGCGCGGATTGGACTGACCTGGTCGAGGCTGAATCCGGCCTTGCGCCGAATCCTTGCATTCACCCACGACAGAAATGGCACGGAAGGGATTTTATTAAGGCGGGTAAGCTGATGTCGCATTAAATCTGTCAAATCGGAATACGGGCAATCGGCGATAACGAGTTTGACCTGCGGCTCGGCGATAGACAGATATTCCAGTACGGTTCCACCCCCCAGAGATTGGCCATGCAGCCCGATGGCCACGTCCTGCCCATACTGCTGAGTGATCCAGCGAACCCATGCCTGCACGTCGTGTTTCTCATAATAACCGTAGGTGGTATATCGTCCTTCACTTCGTCCATGCCGGCGCTGATCAATGAGGAGTACGTTGTAGCCCTCCTCTGTGAACAGATCAATGAATTGGGTGGAAACTGCTCGGGAGCCGGTATAACCGTGCACGAGGATCATCCAGTGCTTGGAACCGGGGTTGTTTTCTATGGCAGCTCCGCACAGCTTCAATCCGTCAAAGCTGGTGATAGCCACTTCACTCTTTCGAAGGGATTCATATCGCTCCCTGCTGTAAAGTCCGGCTTTTTCCAGCACCGTGAACAGTTTGAGATCATTCTTCACTCTCATCCGCGTAATCTGCAGATATCCGATTTGGGTAATGGCAGCGGCGACCATAACGACGGTTAACAGCAATACAATCGCGATATACATACTCAGATGACTTCCTCCTTCTTCCGTACTGTACAAGGGGGCTGTGCAACACATATTGACGGAAGCCTCCCGAATCCATCAATATATAAACATCCAGCCTCTAGGATGCTGATGGATGACCAGGAACGGATCGGATTTTTCGTTATACTCATTTATACACATAGATAGTATCACCGGAAACAGCGGATACAAGTCAGTTTTTTTGTAAGGGGGGACCTCAGATCCATGTACATTTGTGAAGGAAATATTCCTGAACTGGAAGGTAGGCAAATACGGCTGCGAAGGATGACAGCAGAAGATGCGGAAGCGATGTTCCGCTGTTGGTCGGATTCGGCCACCACGGCTTATCTGGATTTGCCGGTCATGCATTCAGCTGAGGATGCGAAGGCACTGATTCAATGGCTGTTTCGGCTTGCCGAGCAGGATGAAGCCATCCGCTGGGGAGTCGAAATCATCGAAACCGGGGAGCTGATTGGCAGCTGTGGATTTAATATTTGGCAGCTCAAGGGTGCGTTCCGGGCTGAATTCGGCTGCGAGCTGACCCGTGCTTATTGGGGGCAAGGCTTCATGTCGGAAGCGGCGAAACTGGCAGCTGACTTCGGATATTCATCCATGGGGCTAAACCGGATCGAAGCCTTTGTGGATCCCCGAAACGAGCGGGCATGCCGTTGGTTTGCAAAGATCGGTTATATGCGCGAGGGCGTGCTGCGGGAGTACCGGCATACATCCAGCGGTTATGTGGATGCAGCAGTGTTTTCACTGCTTAGGCAAGATTGGCTTAAGGCAAGGGAAAGGCAGGAGTGGTGACGTGTTGATTCAATATGAGAAGGGCAGCTCGCTTCTTCATCGATATGATCCTTTAAGCAAGCTTGTGATATTGTTCTGTACAGCCGTGATTGCGATGCTGCTTGACCAGGCCTGGCAGCAGGCGGTTTTTCTGCTTCTCTGTATCGGACAAGCCCGATATGCTGGACATATGTCAGGCAGGCAGCTGCTGGGAGGCATTCGGCTGATTGCCATCGTTGCGGTGCCTTATTTTATTCTGACCAGTCTGACCGTTCAAGGGGAGACCGTGTGGCTGCAATGGGGATCGGTATCGGTGACCATAGAAGCGCTGAATGCTGCAGGGGCCATGACCCTGAGAATGTTTACGCTGTTCCTGACCTCCATGGCGTACATCATTACAACAGACCCCAGGGAGCTGGTGGCGGAGTTGACCCGGCGTCTTCGGGTCCCTTATCGGTTTGCATTCGGCATATCGGCTGCCCTCACGTTCATTCCGCTGTTGGAGGAAGAGGGAAACCATATTCTGGATGCCCAGCAGGTTAGGGGGCATCGTCCGCCGAAGGGATTAGGAAGCCGCATAAGTTATGGATTAAAGTTTGTATCGGCAGTCTTGCTCAATGCGCTGCGACGTGTGCAGCAAACAGCGGGAGCCATGGAATCCAAGGGGTTTGGGGCGTATCCGGACCGAACGTACCGAACGGAGGTTAACATACCTTCATGGGCGGCCGTATCGGCTGTGATTTATGTGCTTGCAACGGTGTGGCTGTGGTGGATTGTTTAAATTGTTAACCGGATATATCAAAAACCGAGTTGACGATAAGGGCAGAAGGATGCAAAATATGATAATGAAGCATTCGAACGCAAGTACAGTCATTCATGACTGGAATTAAGGAGGACTCCACTTGAATTCATCATCATTTCAGAAAAAATGGTTTGCTTTTACTACCCAGGAAATTATCCTGATGGCGATGCTTGCCGCTGTTAATGCCGTTCTTACGATATACATAGGGCCGGTCAACAAGCTGTTGAACAGTCTTGGAGGACCCATTGCAACTTCGACTACAACCGGAATCTATATGATCTATGGTCTCTTGGCTTATTACATCATTCGCAAACCGGGAACAGCGGTTGTCACCTTTGCCATTGGCGGCACGATACAGGCTCTGACGGGAACGGTGTACGGCATTCCTTCCTGTTTCGTGGCTGCTGCTTGTTATATGATTGTGGCAGAGACGATATTTGCGATCTTCCGTTATCAAAAATGGAGCGCGGGCGTCCTCATGCTGGTTGGCGGAGCCATGGTTCCGCTGTGGTTCCTGTTCGCAGCCAATATGTTCGGGTATACATCCTGGCCGCTTGAAGTGCTTGGGATCGCGCTCGTTGTGCGGATTCTCAGCGGTGTGTTGCTCTGTGGTTTGGTAACCAAAGTTTTGGGAGAGGCTTTAGTGAAGACGGGGCTGCTTCGCCGGTTTGCCGCCTCAACGAAGGGATAAACGGATGTCAGGAACAACGATAACATGCCGGAAACTGGGTTTTCTTTATGATGGAGAAGAACAGCCGGTTATACAAAATATCAATCTGGAGATAGCGCGCAACCAACGGGTGGCGATCATCGGAGCAAGCGGCAGCGGCAAATCTACGCTGTGCCAGCTGCTGTGCGGTCTCCTTCCGCGCAGCGGCGGGGGCACGAGAGAAGGAGAGGTGCTGCTTGATGGCATCGATCCCGCAGCGGCGCCGATTGCTAGCATAGCGGAGGCGGTTGGGGTGTTGTTTCAGGACCCGGATGCGCAGCTTGTGCAGGGCATCGTAGAGGACGAAGCGGCCTTCGGTCCTGAAAACATGCGGGTATCACCGGCGGAGATTGAGGAGCGGGTGGCACAGTCCCTTGCCGCGGTCGGGCTGCTTGACCGCCGGCTGGACCCGGTGCGCCGCCTGTCCGGCGGACAGCGGCAGCGCACGGCCATTGCCGCGGTGCTGGCGCTGCGGCCGCGGCTCTACGTCTTCGACGACGCCTGCGCGAGCCTGGACGCCGCGGCGCAGGCGAACTTCCTGCAGCTGTGCTTCACGCTGCAGACGGAGGGCCGGACGCTCATTACCGCGTCCGGCCGCTTTGACGATGCCGCGCGCGCCGCGCAGCGCGTCATCGTCCTGGACGGCGGGACCGTCGTGCTCGACGGGCCGCCGGAGGAGCTGCTGCGCTGCTGCGGGGAGCAGCTGGCGCAGCTAGGCTTGCTGCCTCGTCCTCCAGGCGAGGCAGCGGGTGCCGCCGCCGGGGACAAACCTGTCCCGGCGGCAACTCCCCCGCATTCGGCTGAACGCCATGCGGGCAAGCCGATCGCCGCAGGTTCCGTTCCTGCCGCGGCACCCCATGCAGAAGGCGCGAGGGAGTCTGCCGCCTCCCCATTGCTTGAGGTCGATTCGCTAACATTTGCCTATCCCGGGGGCCGGGAAGCGCTGCACGGCATCCATGCCAAGATATACCCCGGCGACTGGGTGCTGCTGACCGGTGAGAACGGGTCGGGCAAAACAACCCTCAGCCGCCTGATCATGGGACTGCTGCCAGCTCCAGCAGGCAGTATACGTTGGCAGGGGGAAGATATCAAGGGCATGGCCGTGTACCGCAGGGCTGAGCAGATCGGTTACGTGTTCCAGCAGCCCGAATATATGTTTACTGCCCCCAACGTATGGGAGGAACTGATATACAGCCTTCATGGAGGGGTACCCGTGAAGAAACGACGGGAGTTGTCGGCTGCCGAGCAAGAGCGGGCCGGGTTCCTGTTGGAGAAGGCTGGGCTGACGGACCGGCTTCACATGTCCCCTTATCTGCTCAGTCAGGGAGAGAAGCGTCTTCTGAGTGTGATCAGCCAATTGATGCTTCCGCGGGCTTTGTATATATTAGATGAACCAACCTCGGGGATGGACTATGCCGCCATCGACCGGGTGATTGGCCTTTGCCAGCATATGTTGGAAGAAGGATCGGCCATACTCATGATTACTCACGATCCCGAGCTCATAAAGGAACATGCCACATCGTTCATTCATCTATAGGAACGGTAAAATGTGACTGTGCATACTACGAGGTAACCTTTATAATAGAAATATTACATGATGTGGAAGCGCTCCTGATATCAGGTAGGCGCTTTTTATGCTATGAGCCCCGATTTTGGCATATATCTTGCAAGTTATCCAATAAAATGCCTGCTTCGGCAGGGGCTGTCTAAAGTAAAGGGGAGTAAGGAACGTGAACGTACTGAAACAGGATAAACGCAGTTACATATTGGTCGGGATTCTGTTATCCACCTTTATGGCTGCGATTGAAGGCACGGTTGTCGGACCGGCTGGTCCAGCCATTATTAGCAGCTTCGGCAGTGTGAGCCTGATGAGCTGGATATTTACGGCCTATCTGTTAACGATGGCTGTGACAACGCCGATCTTCGGCAAAATTAGTGATTTATACGGACGCAAGCCTGTATTTCTATACGGCTCGCTAATCTTTCTGGCAGGTTCGCTGCTGTGCGGTCTGTCCCAGAACATGACGCAGCTTATTATTTTTAGAGCGATCCAAGGGATCGGGGCGGGCGCCGTCATTCCGGTGACCTTCACGATTGTCGGGGATATTTACAATCTGGAGGAGCGTGGAAAAATTCAGGGGATGATCAGCTCCGTATGGGGAATATCCTCCTTGATTGGTCCGCTGCTTGGCGGGTATTTTGTCGATTACCTGTCCTGGCACTGGATCTTTGTCTTTAATGTACCGTTTGCGCTGTTATCGATATGGCTGATTTTCCGTTATTTCAAAGAGGAACGGACCACCCGCGAGGTGTCGATTGATTACGGGGGAGCAGCTCTGTTTACCGTGGGGATGACGGCGCTGTTATTTGCGCTCGCGGTAGGTGGCGGAGAGACCTATTCCTGGACGTCTCCATTTATGCTCAGTCTGATCATCGGCTCCGTGGTGCTGCTGCTTGCATTCCTGGTGGTGGAGAGCAAGGTGAAGGAACCGATGCTGCCGCTCCATCTGTTTAAGATCAGGGATATTACGGTATCGACGGTGGCCAACATTCTGGTCAGTGCGCTTATCATCGGGTTGACCACGTATTTGCCGCTGTGGATTCAAGGCGTTCGAGGCGGCAATGCAACCTTGTCGGGCCTGACGCTGGCACCGATGTCGATCGGATGGCTCATCGGTTCGATTATCAGCGGCCGTTTGATCGTTAAATCCGGCTCCCGGAAAACGGCGATTATCGGCGTCGTATTCCTGATGATCGGAGCGGTGGGATTGGCTTATATGCATAAGGATACGGCGCTGGGCGTGCTGCTGGTCTTTACTTTCATTTATGGCGTCGGCTTCGGATACATCTCGACTTTGTTCCAGATCATTGCACAATCCTCGGTGGGTTATCAGGTTCGGGGAGCGTCCACGGCGCTGAACTCCTTCATTCGGACGTTCGGTCAGACCGTGGGCGTAGCGGTGTTCGGATTATGGGTCAACGCGGGAATTGCGGGCAGACTTGCGGCGGAGCCGGATGCTGCAGGTATTACCAGCGACGACATTAACAAATTGCTCTCTCCGCATGGAATCGCTGAACTGCCTGAAGGGTCAGGCGGTCTACTGAGCGGAATACTGGAGGGCAGTCTGAATTCGCTGTTTGTGGTGATGGCCGTAATGGCCGTGATCTGTTTGTTTATCGTGGCCGCCTTCCGCAATGCTCCTCCTGAGCCGGAGGAAGGGACGGGAGAGCGCAGCCTTCCGTGAAATCTTAAGCATTCATTTTATTAACTCATGATATAGAAGAATAACAGGACCCCTGCCTTTTGGACGCAGGGGTCCCTTGTTTTGTATTGTACATCGTACGCACTTCTCCTTGTGCGCACGATGCGTGGTTTGGGCATGCTTGGATGGCTGTCGACCATCAAAAGCTGCGCTTTTTCAACACTAGTCTCTCTTCATGACCAAACCCTTCGAAAGTGCCCGAAATATTGCATTAATACCCTATTCGGCCCTGACGGAACTCCGATATAATAAACATATTTCATTATAATAGGAACTCCTCATACTACATAAACCAAGGGGCTGCCGCAGCATGTCCAGATTTAATCTGTTCCGAAAAATCATTCTGTTTATCTTCCTGATGTTAATCCCGATTGTCGGTCTTTATTTTTATTCCAATCAAACCACTACGAATGTACTTAGCGATGAGCTCAGCCAATCGAATACCAACCAGCTTGTCTTCTTTCAGAATCAGGTGAATACCAACATCGATATTCTGGCATCATGGCCGAATTTACTGCTGCATGACCCGGACATCTCCAGCTTTCGGGATATTTATCTGCAGGACAAGTATTTGAATCTGGACGCGATCAATCTGGTGAAGCAGATCCAGACGAAGCTGAGCATACAGGAGAGTTCATCAAACTGGCGAAGCCATCTGGCCATCTATTCCCCGTCTCTCGGGCGGGTGGTCACAGAGAGTGATGCCGGATTCTACTCGCCGGAGGAGCTAGCGCAGGACGTGAAGCCGGGCTGGCAGGTGACTCCTTATCAGGAGGGGACCGATCAGCGGTTTCTGTTCGTGTGGTATTCGGTGGCACCCTATTCCACTCAGCAGCATACAGGGAAGTCAAATACCATCATCAAGGTTGAATTCGACAGCACCAACATCCAGGATATGCTGGACCGCTTCAAGAGTGACGGAAGGAGCGATCCGTTCTACTATAAACCGGCTTCGGGCGTGATTTATAACCGAACCGCGGATCAAGAGCTGATCCATCAGATGATTGCGGAGCTTGGCAGCGAGCCGCTCCAGGATGTAGAGAATCGTGTGAAGGAAGTAGACGGCAAAACCTACTCGGTCAGCATCGTATTGTCGGAAACGACCGGCTGGTATTTGATTGATTATATCCCGCTATCGGACATCATGAAGCCTATCCTTACGTCAAACAGGCTCTTTTATATCTCGATCAGCGCGTTGCTTCTGATGAGCTGCCTCGCTGCGTATTTGCTGTACTCTCAGGTTCAGGTACCGATCAAGCAGCTGGTATATGTGTTTCGCAGGTTGCAGGCCGGTGATTACGGGGTAAGGGTGAAAGTTTCGGGCAGAAACGAATTCAGTTTTCTGGCTGCAAGGTTCAACTCGATGGTGGAGCAGATCCAGGAGCTGTTTGAGCATGTATATATGGAGAAAATCCACGTCAGGGAAGCGAAGCTGAAGCAGCTGCAGTCGCAGATCAATCCTCATTTCTTCTATAACTGCTTCTCATTTATTACCAGCATGGCCAAACTTCAGAAATACGAAGCCGTGGTGGCGATGTCGCATAATCTGTCCCGGTATTTCCGCTATACCACGCGTCAGGAGAGGGAGCTCGTCCCCTTGTCGGATGAGCTGGAATTTGTTACTCATTATCTGGAGATTCAGCAGATGCGGATGAAGCGGCTCCGTTATTATGTCGCTTTGACTGAGGGAGCGGGCCGCTCTGAAATTCCGCCGCTGGTCATTCAGCCGTTAGTGGAGAATGCCGTGCTGCATGGCATTGAACCCCATTCCGGCGAAGGCGAAATCGGGATAACCTTTCAGAGTATGGACGGTATGGCTTGCATTCTGGTCGATGATAACGGGATCGGGATGAATGGACAGAAGCTGTCCGACATCGAGGAGCGGTTAAACAAGCCGATGGATCAAGAAATGGGCTGCGGCGTCTGGAATGTTCACCAGCGGATGCGGCTGCGTTACGGAGAGAATGCCGGATTGCGATTCATGGCATCTCCTCAAGGCGGCGTACGGGCCATTCTCTATTGGCCAATACCGCAATCACATGGCAGTATAAGCCAGGGCAGGGGGCATGAAAATGATGAATCTCTTATTGGTTGATGACGAGAGTTACGTTACGGAGAGTTTATTTCAGACGATTCCATGGCGTGAGCTGAATATACGACAAGTCTATCAGGCTTCATCTGCCCTGGAGGCGATTGATCTGCTGGAGGAGCAGGACATTGATGTGGTCGTCACCGATATTCGTATGCCGGTCATGACCGGCTTGGAGCTGATAGAGACCATTGCCGGGAGGTGGACTCATATCCGCTGTATTTTATTGACGGGATACTCCGATTTTGAATATGCGAAGCAGGCGATTCGGCTGAACGCATCGGACTATATTTTAAAACCGGTGGACGATGGCGAATTCATGCGAAGTGTGCAATCAGCGCTGGAGTCGATCCGGGAGGAGCGGAAGGAGCTTGGAGAATACCAACAGCTTAGGTACAGTCGTAAATCGGATATCGGGATTCTGAGAACCAGTCTGATGCATGATCTCTTGCTGGGACACGAGATGCCGCGGCATGTGATTGACCACAAGCTTCGTGAATATGAAATCCCTCTTGGAACCGATCAGAGGACCACCATGCTGCTGATCCAGCTTGGACCGAAGTTCACCGGCATGGACGATCATTCGATCAGTCTGATGGAATATGCCATCGGGAACATCGCCGAAGAGGTGTTTGCGGAGCTGTTTCGCGTGTGGCCGAGCAAGACCCCGCACAGCGGGATGATTCTGCTGGCACAATTAAAGACAGAACTCCTATCAGAAGGGACGGATGGGCCTGCTGCTTCCGATGTGATGAAGCGGTATGTGACCCAGTTTCAGCAAGATGTAGGAAGTTATTTGAAAGGCGGAATTTCTGTTCTCGTGTCGGCAAGCTTTGATTTTCCGAGCGAGCTGGCAGGCGTTTATCGGACAGGGCTAAGCTCACTTTATATAGGAGGGAGCGGGGACCATGAAGCGATTCGTTTCGCTGCTGACAACGACGAAAGTCGGCGCGACTCGGCCTCCCATGCAACCCATTCCTTCATGAAGCCGCCCAGTCTGCTCCATCTTCTGGAGACGAGACAGTGGGACTCCGCTCGGGAGAAAATAGAACAGCTCTTCGTGGAACTTGAAACCGTCTTCATCGGACAGAGCGCGTTGTATGAGATTTTTTTGTCGGTTACGAATGCCTATATGTACATGGCCCACAAGCAGGGATACTATATCCACCAGCTGGACCAGGCAGGCTGGGACCCGCTCTATATTCAGCAGGTTGTTCAGTCGGCTGCCAAGCTGCGGTCTTGGTCGCTTGATATGCTGAATAAACTTCAGGCTATTTCCTCCGAACAGGAGACAACGAGCAAAAGCCATATTATCAAACAGGTGCAGGAGATGGTGACTACCGATTGTGGTCATGATCTGTCCGTCAAAACGATTGCGGACCGGGTATACCTGCATCCGGTGTATTTATCCAAAATTTATAAAAGCGAGACCGGTGAGGGCCTCGGTGACTATATCATTCGGAAAAGGATGGAGCGGGCAGTATACCTGCTGAAGCATACAAACAAGAAGATTTACGAAATTACCGCAGAGCTGGGCTATCAGAATCCGCAATATTTCAGTAAAATGTTCCGCAAGCATTACGGGATGACCCCGAACGAATACAGGGATCAAGGATGTTGCTAAAGGTGCAGAAATGTTCGATTCGTGACATAGGATGCTTATGCGCTCCCCTCTATAATTAAACATGTAATCCATAAGGTGGTAGAAGGGGGATTTAGATATGAGTGATAGAAGGAAGAATTGGCTGCTGCCAACCCTGGCCGCGTCTATCTTGCTTGCCGGAACGCTGGCTGGATGTTCGGGCGGTGGCAGTGAGCCGAAATCGGAAGCAGCACAGCCTGCCGAACCCAAAACTGAAAACGTCTACAAAGACAAATATGATCCTGAAGTTACGATTACGACGGTATGGGGCGTCGATCCGACGCTGCAATTCAAGAATGGGGAAACCATTGAGAACAACGTGGCCACGAAGTGGGCCAAAGAGAAGTTTGGCATTAACATCAAATCGCTGTGGTCCATTACGGACACCAATGGCGCTTTTGCAACCAAGCTGCGTCTGGCGATGTCTTCCGGACAGGAAATGCCGGATATTGTAACGCTCGGAACGGAGAATCAGCAGCTGGCTCAGGATTTAATCGATTCCGGTATGTTTGCTGAGGTGGGGACATGGTTTGACCAGTATGCATCGGACAATTGGAAGAGCGCGATGAGTCTGGATTCCAACGTGTGGAATCAATACAGCCGGGACGGAAAACGCATGGGTATCCCGGTGCTGGACTTTGCCTATAATCATGACTACGTGTTATGGATCCGGCAGGATTGGCTGGACAAGCTGGGCATGGGTGCACCGAAGACGATGGATGAGCTTGAGAAAGTGATGGATGCCTTCAAGAACCAGAATCCGTCGGAGCTTGCCCCGGATAAAGTCACACCGCTCAGCATTGGCTTTAAGACGTCCATGAACACTTGGATGGGAGATCCGTCCTGGATATTCGGCGCTTACGGAACGCTGCCGCAGCAGTGGAACGTGGCCGAGGACGGCAGTTTGGAGTACGGCTCGGTCAACGCAAGCATGAAGCAAGGCTTAAGCAAGCTGAACGAGTGGATGAATAAAGGGTATATTCCGAAGGAAGCCGCGCTGTGGGATGAGAACAAGACAGCGGAGCCGGCAGTAGCCGGAACCGCCGGGATTATTCCGGGGCCTTATTGGATGAGCGGCTGGCCGCTGCTGGATACGGTGAAAAATGCGCCGGAGGCCGTCTGGAAGCCGGTGCAGATACCGACGGGGCCGGACGGTACGGCGATGCGTCATGGAACACAGTATACGAATGGCGTTACGCTGATCCATAAAGACATGGAGCATCCGGAAGCGTTCTTTACGTATCAGAACTATCTGTTTGATAACTTTGCCGTGTCCAAGGAAGGCGGCGAATTTGCCAATGGTCTGTTCGAGGGTTATGATTTTGAACTTGATGCAAACGGCGAAATGGTGCCGAATGATGAAATCCAAGGCGGTTACGTCAACGTTGTCCGCTACTTGCTGGTCCGTGACGGAGCCCGGATTCCCGATGAGCAGATGAAGGCGCTTCTGAAGCTGGCAAAAGGCGGGAAGCCGGAGAGCCGACTGGAGAAGGATGTAGCGGTAAACTACGGCAAGGATACTCCAGCCGCCGCTGAGGTGCTGCTATCCCAAGAGGAGATCTCCAAGAAAGACATGTTTACGGGACCCGTCACGGCAACGATGAAGTCGAAATGGGATTACCTGACAAAGATCGAGAACCAGACGCTGAACGAAATTATTTACGGCAAGCAGCCTGTTGAATCGTTTGATCAATTCGTGGAGACGTGGAAAGCCGGGGGCGGTGAACAGATTACGAAAGAGGTTAACGACTGGTATCAAAGCGTGAAATAGTTTATATCTGATCTGTATGAAGGGCGGCCTGCCAAGGCCGTCCTTTTTTCAATGAGGGACCCTTCCCAAACTGATTGATATCGTGCCATGAATATTGGTTTTGTGGGCTACTACAGCTCTTCGGACGGGCCCTATAATCAGGAGGTAGATTGATTTAACGGGAGGATCTTGGATGAAGAGGATAAAAAAAACATGGCCTTTCCACGTTATGCTGCTGCCGGCCCTGATCTGTCTGTTCTTGTTCAGTTATTTGCCGATGGGCGGCATCATTATGGCCTTTCAGGACTATAAGCCGTGGGAAGGCGTTGGCGGCTCTGCGTGGGTGGGCTTAGATAACTTCCGCTATTTGTTCGAACGACAGGACAGCATGCAGGTCATATGGAACACATTGGTCATCGCGGTGATGAAAATTGTGTTCAATCTGCTCATCCCGTTTGTATTTGCCATTCTGCTGAATGAAATTCGCAAAACAGCGCTTCAGCGGAGCATTCAGACGATGGTTTATCTGCCTCACTTCCTGTCCTGGGTCATACTGGGCGGCATTCTGATCGAAATGCTGGCTGTGGACGGTTTTGTCAATCGGATTCTGGCGGCGGTTGGATTGGACCCGGTCTTTTTTCTCGGCGACAATAACTGGTTCCGATTCACGGTGATTGTGTCAGATGTATGGAAGGAGTTTGGCTACAACACGATTGTGTTCCTGGCTGCACTGGCAGGTGTTAGCCCGACTTTGTATGAAGCGGCGGAAATGGATGGGGCCAATCGTTTGAAACAAACGCTGCATATTACCATCCCTTCGATGATCCCGATCACGATCGTTGTCGGAACATTGGCGCTTGGCAACATTTTGAATGCCGGCTTTGATCAAATCTTCAACCTGTACAACCCGCTGGTGTACGAAAAAGGCGATATCATTGATACGTTTGTGTACAGGACGGCTATTTTGAACGGGGAGATGGGGTTCGGAACGGCTATCGGATTGTTTAAATCGGTCATCAGTATGGCCCTGATTCTCGTATCCTATCGTCTGGCCTACAAGTGGGCGGGGTACCGTATATTCTAGTTACGTGAAAGAGGGAGAGCCATGTACCATAAAACGATGCACTACCGGATATTCAATGTGTTTAACACGTGCCTGCTTGTCTCGCTGGCCATTCTCTGCATCATTCCGCTGCTTCATGTGCTGGCGATTTCATTCAGCTCCAAAGCAGCTGCTGATGCCAGTCTGGTGGGTTTATGGCCAGTCGATTTTTCACTTGAGGCTTATAAGAAAACGATTAACAACCCGGCATTTCTGCACTCGATCTGGGTTTCCATTGCCCGCACTGTATTGGGAACCGCTCTGACACTCACCGTAACGTTTCTGGCCGCGTATCCGCTGTCCAAGGACAACCGAGTCTTCCGCAGCCGCAGCATTTATTCCTGGCTGTTTGTGTTCAGCATGGTGTTCAACGGCGGGCTGGTGCCGTTCTATATCGTGATTCAGAAGCTGGGATTAATCAATTCGTTCTGGGTGCTGGTGCTGCCGAGCACCGTGAATACCTTCCTGGTGATTCTGATGCTGAACTTTTTCCGGGGGATCCCGAAAGAGCTGGAGGAAGCGGCTTTGATTGATGGAGCGGGTCATTTCAAAACGCTGTTTAAAATCTTTCTGCCAATCTCGCTGCCTTCGATTGCAACCATTGCGCTGTTCAGCATGGTGTTCCATTGGAACTCATGGTTTGACGGGCTGCTGTATATCAACAACGCCAAGGACTTCCCATTGGCTACCTTCCTGCAGACAGTTATTATTCAGCGGGACATGAGCTCAATGAGCATGAGCCCAAAGGAGATGGAGATGTTGTCCCAGACAACGGTGAATGCCGCGCAGATATTTATCGGCGCAGCGCCAATCCTGCTGGTGTATCCGTTTTTGCAGCGCTTTTTCGTTAAAGGAATGACGCTGGGTTCTGTCAAAGAATAAGAGTTGAGATCATATCAGGAAACAGGAGGTTCTCGTAACATGAAGCAAACGTTTGATCCGATCAGCCCGCGCGTTCCGCATATGCTGCATGGCGCAGATTATAATCCGGAGCAGTGGCTCCGTTATCCCGAAGTGCTGGAAGAGGACATCAGGCTAATGAAGCTGGCGAACTGCAATGTGATGTCCGTTGGTATATTCTCTTGGGTTTCATTGGAGCCGGAGGAGGGGGTATTTACGTTCGACTGGCTTGACGGTGTATTGGACCGTTTTGCGGCCAATGGCATTTACGCTTTTCTGGCTACGCCAAGCGGCGCAAGACCGGCCTGGATGTCGGAGAAGTACCCGGAGGTGCTGCGCGTAAGCGAAGGGCGCGTTCGGAACCTGCACGGCTTCCGGCATAATCATTGTTATACTTCGCCTGTATACCGGGAGAAGGTTCATACGATCAACATGAAGCTTGCGGAGCGGTACGGCCATCATCCTGCGGTCATCGGCTGGCATATATCCAATGAGTTTGGCGGCGATTGCCATTGCGATTATTGCCAGGAGGCATTCCGGACCTGGCTTCACGATAAGTACGGAACACTGGATGAGTTGAATCATGTCTGGTGGACCGCATTCTGGAGCCATACGATTACGAAATGGAGCCAGATCGAATCCCCGGCGCCTCATGGAGAGACGCAGGTCCACGGAATGAACCTGGACTGGAGACGGTTTGTGACGCATCAGACGGCCGATTTCATCCGGCATGAGATTGAGCCACTCCGCAGGATCAATCCCTCCCTTCCGGTTACAACCAACCTGATGGAGTATTTTGAAGGGCTGAATTACTGGAAGTTTGCCGATTTGCTGGATGTGGTATCCTGGGACAGCTATCCGACCTGGCATGATCATGGCGGGGATGATGCCGCTCAGGCGGCCCGTGTTGCCATGATGCATGATATCATTCGTTCGATCAAAGGCGGACAGCCATGGATGCTGATGGAGAGCACGCCGAGTCTTACGAACTGGCAGCAGGTGAGCAAGCTGAAGCGGCCGGGAATGCATCTCCTGTCCTCCATGCAAGCCATAGCCCATGGATCGGACACCGTGCAATATTTTCAATGGCGCAAGAGCAGGGGATCAAGCGAGAAGCTGCATGGCGCTGTCGTGGATCATGTCGGTCACGAACACACGCGGGTGTTCCATGATGTGGCTGAGGTCGGAGAGATACTCAAGAAGATGAATGCTGTGGTCGGAACGGGCGTTCCAGCCGAAGCCGCGATCATTTTTGACTGGGAGAATCGCTGGGCGATCAACGATGCGCAGGGTCCGCGGAACATGGGGGTCAAATATGAGGACACCGTGCAGGCGCATTACCGGGCATTGTGGGAGCAGGGAGTTCCTCTTGATGTCATTGATATGGAGCAGGATTTTGCCCCTTACAAGCTGCTGGTCGCGCCGATGCTGTATATGGTCCGGCCGGGAGTGGGCGAAAGGATTCACCAATTTGTGGAGGCGGGCGGCACGTTTGTTGCTACGTACTGGTCCGGCATCGTGGACGAGAATGATCTTTGTTTCCTGGGCGGTTTTCCCGGTCCGCTCCGAGAGACGCTTGGCATATGGTCGGAGGAAATCGACGCCCTGCATGATCATGATGTCAATGCGATTGTGACGAATGCCGGCGGTGGACTTGGCTTGGCGGAAGCGTATGATGCCGCTGAGCTGTGCGATTTGATTCATCTGGAGACGGCCGAAGCGCTGGCCGTTTACCGATCTGATTTTTATGCCGGGCGCCCGGCGTTGACGGTCAATCAGCTTGGGAAGGGTCGAGCCTATTATATCGCTTCCCGCAACAAGGAGCCTTTTCATTCTGATTTCTACAAGGAACTCGTTGAACAGACCGCCGTTCGGCGGGCATTGGCCGCGAAGCTGCCTTCCTGCGTAAGCTCATCCATTCGCACAGATGGAGAGTCGGATTATATTTTTATAATGAACTTCTCGAACGAGCCAAGGCAGGTTGCATTGGATGGGGCTCGGTACAGCGATCTGGTCTCAGGCGAGGCAGTGGGTGCGGAGCTAGAACTGGCGCCTTATGGCGTGAAGGTGATTACGCGCAAAGTGAATGGTTAATAAACCTTAATTCAATTAGATCATCAAGCGTATCACCTTAATATGGCAGGTGTCGGCATGCTGGCACCTGTTTTATTTATATTTTCGTCCACGGCGATATCGGCATGTGATGCATCTCATGTTGGAAGCCCGTACGGTCCGAAGAGGCTGAGGCCAGTCAGCCTCTATGGACTGATTTTATTTTACTTGAAAAAGCACCGGAAATGTTGGGATTATGCCCTGTGGCTTTGTTTGGGTAGCGCTTACAATAGGGGTGTCACTGCGCAGTGAACGAATAACGAAGGGGGTATGATGATGACCGGGGATACGAAAGGAGTTCTGTTCAGGATGTTTCTTTGTCTATCGATGCTTGCGTTATCATTCGGTTTCACGGGTAACGGCTCGGCTGAGGCGGCGCCGGCTTTTGCCAAAGGAGCCGACATCAGCTGGGTCACCGGCATGGAGGCTCAGGGGTATAAATGGAAGGATAAGAATGGGATTCAGCGCGATATTCTCGACATTTTGAAGAATGATTACCAGATTAATTCTGCGCGGATTCGAGTCTGGGTCAATCCCAATATGAATGATTACATGAACGGTTATCTGAATGCGGAAAAAGCGGCTGAGCTGGCTCTGCGTGCCAAGAACAAAGGCATGAGTATTATGCTCACGCTGCATTACAGCGATTCCTGGGCCGACCCGGGGCAGCAGAACAAACCGTATGCCTGGCGCAGCTTCACCTTCCAGCAGCTGATGGATGCGGTCTATTCCCACACCGTGTACGTGATGAACACCATGAAGAATAAGGGCGTGACGCCGGATTGGTTACAGGTTGGCAACGAAACCAACAACGGAATGTTATGGGAGGACGGCAAAGCTTCGGTGAACATGAAAAATTATGCATGGCTTGTCAACTCGGGGCATAATGCGGTTAAGTCCGTCAGTAGCTCGACCAAGACCATAGTCCACTTATCCAACGGCTACGATAATGAATTGTTCAAATGGAACATCGGCGGCTTGATCAGTAACGGTGCGAACTTTGATATTATCGGCATGTCACTGTACCCGGAAGCGGGCGACTGGTCAACGAAGGTGGATCAGACCATCACCAATGCCAAAGACATGACCGCTAGGTATGGAAAAAGCATCATGATCAGTGAAATCGGCATGGATTACAGCCAGCCGGTTGCTGCCAAGAGTTTTATTCAGACCATTAAAACCAAAGTGCGCGGATTATCGGGAGGAACGGGACTTGGAGTGTTTTATTGGGAACCGGAAGCTGCGCCGGGTTACAATGCGGGTTATAACAAGGGGGCCTGGCAGGCGGACGGGAAACCGACCCTCGCACTGGAGGGATTCAAAGACTGAGTATAGCTAAAATCGATTTCAATAAGAAGAACCCTGATTCCGAAGTCAAGGAGGAGGGTTCTTCTCTTCGTTTTGCACTTACTGTCGTACGATCAATTGCGCCAGCTCCGCATGTTTTCCCATTTTGGCGAGAAGGCTGATCAGCTGCTGCTTCTCTTCTTCGTTCAGTCCGCCAAGCGCATGCTGGATGTGCCGCTCATGTATGGGGTACAGCTTCTGCATCAATTGCTCTCCGGTAGTAGTCAGTTCGGCGTAGATGACTCTCCTGTCCTCGGGACAGGGCCTGCGGCGAACATATCCTTTTGCAACCAGCTTATCAACCACATAGGTGACATTCCCGCTTTGCAGAAGCAGCTGTGCCCCGATCTGCTGGATAGGCTGGCGGCCTTTGTAGAACAGCACCTCCATTACGGCAAAAGAGGTGGGGTTAAAGCCTTCGATTTTGCTGCCATTCACGACATGTTCGTTGACGCTCTTGAATGACTTGGCAAACACCCGATACAGGTGCATAGCAAGCTGTGTATCGCGATCATGTAATACCTTCATACATTCTCCCGCCTTTGATATGGACTCATGTCCTGAATTACTTCAAATCTAAGATTACGCTTTAATGAACAATTTCAACATGTGATTTGTCACAATGCTGCCGAAACATTTTCATTCTCCAGCTCCGGTATCAACTACGCCTTAAGCCTGATACGTTCCCTGAATGCCGATTCTATAATGAAATTATTCGAATGGGAAGAAAAGGGTGGGAGAATGAATCAAGTACAAACCGTAGAATCAGAGGGATTTAAACCGCTGCTCCGCAATCGGAACTATATGTTGTTGATGGGGTCTCAGCTGGTGTCCAACATGGGCGAATGGCTGTATATCATCGCGCTCCTGACGCTTGTCGGATTGAAGTGGCAAGCCGCGCCATGGGAAATTACCGCCATGACGTTATGCATGGCGCTTCCTGTTCTGATCGGAGGACCGATAGCAGGCTGGATCGGCGACCGGTATGACCGGAAAAAGATCATGGTCATTTCGGATGTTGTGAGAGTCTTCATTTTGCTGGGAGTCTTGTTGGCAGGGAATTTAATTCAAATTTATGTTCTGCTCATCCTTAAGGGACTGATGGATGTTCTGTTCTCTCCTGCCAAGAGCGGCAAAATTAAAGAAATTGTAGATCCTAAGCATATCGATCAGGCGGTTACGATCAGTTCTTCGATTGAGCAAATGTCCAAAATTATCGGGCCGTCCTTGGGCGGATTGCTGATGGCTCTGTTCGGCATACAGTTATGCTTCATCATTGATGCAGGCGCTTTTGTGGTATCGGCGCTGCTTCTGCTCGGTGTTCCAGGCCGAAAGATCGTTAAACAAGAAGGCCTGACCGGGGAGTCGCACCATGGAGTGCGGGCTGGTCAGGGCGAGCAGAAATCCTTTTTGAAGGAGATCGGTGAAGGGTTGCAATTGATTTATGGCATCCCCCTGCTGCTGGGAGGAGTTGTTACGATATGTGCAGTAGTGCTGGTGCTGCAGATGGCCGACTCCCAGATCGTGACCCTGTTCCGGCTGATTCCTAATGTATCGGAGGATCTGCTGGGTTACTGTATTTCCGCCAGCGGTTTAGGTACTTTAATCGCAGCCATGTTTGTCCGCAAGCTGAGCTGGAGCACTCTTGCCAAGATGGGCGCCGGCGCTACCGCAGCCGGTCTGGTCTTCGCCGTATGTGCCGTAGTTGTAGTGACAAAGATGCCGCATCTGCTGCAGAGCGTGGTGCTGTTCGGTTCATTCTTTCTGGCGGGCGCTGGTGGAGGATTCGTGCTGGTTCCTTTCCAGATGCTGCTCATGAAAAGAACGCCGGAGCATATGACCAGCCGTGTATTCGGAACGGTCAACAGCCTTACAAGCGGCGCGGCCATTGTCGGACCTACTATCGGTGGTGCGCTTATCACGGGAATCGGCGCTGTTCCAACATATATTGTTGCAGGACTCGGAACTGCTGCAGTGGGAGGCGTACTACTCCTGTTCAAGGGAAGGATTGAAAGAAAGGACGAAGCCTCTGCCTCCTTGAACGCAGTCCCTATGGTACCTGAACCCTCGACAATGTAAAACCACAAAGAAAGTTTCGGTGCTTGCAACTAATCCTTGTCCATCTGCGTAATAATGGAAATAGAATGAATGGATGGGGTGTTAGGATGCAGGATAGGATTCTGGAGAACATTCGCGGGGCCGAGCCGGTGCTGGAAGTAGACATTCAGGAAGCCGGGTACGAACCTGGCCGACCCCGCATACACGAAATATCGTTTCAAGTGGTTCCCGGTGAACTGCTCGGCTTGATCGGGCCGAACGGTGCCGGAAAGAGCACAACCATCAAGGCGGTGTTAGGGCTCTTGAAGGACTGCAAGGCTGATGTCAGGATTGCGGGTGATCCTCCCCGATATGCGTACGTACCCGAGCAGCCTGTGTTCTACGAGGATTTAACGCTGTGGGAGCACTTGGACCTGGCTGCTGCTGCATTCGGAATGGATGACAACCATTTCGAAGAGCAGGCCGAACAGCTTCTTCGGCAGTTTGGAATGGAGACTGTACGGAACGAACTGCCGGGAGGTTTCTCCAAAGGGATGAAGCAGAAGATGATGCTGATGATCGGCTTCCTCTCCAAGCCCGATGTCTATATTGTAGACGAGCCGTTTATCGGTTTGGATCCGCGGGCTACTCGCGATTTTTTGAACTTATTGCTGGAGGAGAGACGCCGTGGTGCCGGTGTGCTGATGTCTACGCATGTGCTGGACACCGCAGAGAAGATTTGTGATCGGTTTGTGCTCATATCCGCGGGCCGGATTGTTTCCGAAGGCACACTATATCATCTTCGTGAGGCCGCGGGACTTCCAGGCGCATCGTTGTTTGACTGCTTCGATGCGCTGACATGAGGGAGGGGATGGATATGAATCGCTCACAGCAGCTTAGCCATCCGGGGGCCCTCTTCTGGAGAAGGGTGCTTGCACATTGGACCTATCAACGTAAAAGCTTGGCGACCGTGGTTGATTGGATCGTGATGCTCTATATTCTGATTCCAGGCCTGCTTCTGGGAGGCGGGTTATACCGTGAGTTGTGGACAAGCCCCCTTCCAGGGTGGGCACAGTTCCTGCCCCTCCAAGCGGTGGTTGTCATCCTGCTCTTTATGTTCTCCGGCAGAGTGCTGCTGTTCCTCGAAGAGGCTGACGTATTGTTTCTCCGCCAGCAGCGGGAATGGATGAAGGGGCTGCTGATCAGAGGCATGGCATACAGCCATGCTATGTCAGCGCTAAAGGGACTGTTGTTTACCCTGCTTGCCCTGCCAATCCTGGTCAGGGAACATGAAATTACCGGGGGTACCTTGATAACCTTGCTGGTGATTACGGTTGTCTGTGCCTGGTGTACGAATCTATGGGCCGGGATGATTCGCTCAAGCTGCAAAGGGTGGCGACAGCACCTGATGATTTATGCGGTTCGCTGGCTTTCCGTTGGATTAATAACGCTGCTTGTATCCTTGTGGCTTGAGGTTTATGCAGTCTTATGGACAATCGTCGTCATTCTGCTGATTGTATTAATTCTTCTGAGCCGCAGGCGTCTTGCCATGCAAGGAACCTTTATGGCGGATACAAGGGAGGATGCCAGGACCCGCATCCAGTTGACCGAGAAGCTGCTGGTTCAAGCTGTCGGCAAACCGCCGAGTGTGCGAAGCAAGACCTGGTTTATGCGCAAGTCCGGCCGGTTGTTCAAGGGCACAGCGGAGAAGAGGCTTGCCGATGCAGGGTTAAAAGCGATTTTGCGTCACCCTGAGAGTTTGACATTATATATTCAGATTACATTGGTTGGCATTCCGGCCGTATGGCTCCCGCCGTTAATCATTAAAATCGTTGTGTATATCGCGCTTGTGCTGATGATATCGTATTGGCTCAATACACGGTGGGCCGTGTTCGCGAAGGCTGAATTTATGCACGTGCTTCCCTTTACGAATGAACAGCACCGCTCTGCGGGTATTCTTGCCGTTAGAACGCTGCTTGCTCTCCCGGCATTTTTGTATTCCCTGGTGGCAGGGCTCACGCTGTTTCAGGGGGGAGTCGGATGGCTGGCCGCGCTGGCATTGACGGCTGCGGCAGTCATGATCGCACCATCACTGATGTCATGGCCGATGTACAGGGAGGATAAGCATCAGCAAGATGAATAAAAGCGCGCCAGTATGACCCGGGTAGGAAAGGGCATACTGGCGCGCTTCGTGCTTTATTCGTAATTTCCAATACCATTGGATCAGTTCTTGTTATACGCTGCCGCTTCCGCGGCGTGCTTGCCCGCCGTATAACCCGTTGCGAACGCCGCCGTGATATTGTAGCCGCCGGTGTATCCATGAATATCCAAAATCTCGCCGCAGAAAAACAGGCCGGGCATGAGCTTGGATTCCATGCTTTTCGGCTGAATTTCCTTAAGGCTGACGCCGCCTCCGGTCACGAAGGCTTCCTTCAGCGACCGGGTGCCTGAAGCTCGGAACGCAAATTTTTTCAAAATGGTTGCAAGGGACGTAAGCGCAGTTCTGGATAAACCGCTGCAGATCATGTCACTGTCGATAGATGATTTGGACAGCAGCAGCGGAATCATGCGCTCCGGCAGCATACCCTTAAGAACGTTTTTAATACTCTTTTTGGGCTCAGCCTCAAAGCGCTCCTTCAGCTCGGCCTCGATTTCGGCCTGCGAGCGATCAGGAAACATGTCAATTGCCATATCCACGTTCACGATTTCGAACTTCCGCTGCACCTGGCGGATAAATTGGCTGCAGCGCAGAGCGATTGGGCCGGACACCCCGAAATGGGTAAACAGCATATCTCCCCGATGAGCGATCACTTTTTTCCCTTTGGGATTCCAGACGGACAGCTCAACATCACGCAGCGACAAACCCTGCAGCTCTTTGGATGCGATGAACGTCTCGGTTGAGACGATAGGGACCTCAGTGGGGTACAGCTCAGTAATGGTATGGCCAGCTGCTTCCGCCCAAGGATAACCGTCCCCGGTCGAGCCTGTTTGAGGAACGGACTGACCGCCTGTGGCTATGATGACACAGGAGGATTTGATTACTTCCCCGGATTTCAATTGAATTCCAGCCGTTTGGCCGTTCTCGAACAGAACGCTCTTCACCGGACTGTTTGTCCGGATATCGGTACCGAGCTCCCTCACTTTGCCAATCAAGGCATTCACAACGCTTGAGGCTTTATCCGTCACAGGAAACATGCGCCCATTGTCCTCTTCTTTGAGGCGAATGCCAAGCCCCTCGAAAAAAGACATGATATCCTTGTTGTTCCAATGCTGAAAAGCACTATATAAAAAACGTCCGTTGCCCGGGATGTTGGCTATCAACTCATCCTGTTCCTTGGCGTTTGTCACGTTGCATCTTCCACCGCCTGATATGCCCAGCTTGCGGCCCAGTTTATCCCCTTTATCAATCAGCAGAACGGAAGCTCCTCTTTCTCCTGCAGCTACGCAGGACATCAATCCGGAGGGTCCACCGCCGACGACAATAATATCATAATCAAGCATGTTTGCTCATAGCTCCTTTGAGGTTATATCAATGAATAGATGAATCTTATTATAATTATATAGGTATTCGCGAATTAACCCAAACCTCATGAATAGGACGTAAGACGGGGTTTTCTGTTGCTTCAACAGGAACTTACAAGATATTGTAAAATGATGTCGCCTGTGTTTTAATCAGAAATATTAGACACGTTGTCCAATTGAGGTGATTGATCACTGTGCTGAGCCTATGGAAGGATATTTTGCTGCAAGTTTTGCTGTCTGGTACACTCATCTTTCATCTACCCCTTCTCCTCGACAGACATCTCAAGTGGCTGAACAAGAAGAATCCGAATGATCTGCTTCGATTTCACAAGCATATCGTAATTTCGAGCGGAGTCAGCACCGTACTCTGCGTCCTGATTTCAGCGATGAACGAATATTACGTTCCGATCAATCTTGGCGTGATCCCGTTATTTTTAGGCATATTATATGGAAGTCGAAGTTCAGGGTTATGTCTTGCCGTCTTGTATATGACAAGCCATGGGCTGATAAACGGCTGGTCGATGATCGACTTCATCCTCAATGTACTGGTCCTGGTTTACTCGCTTCTGCCCTGGATTTCCTCCAATTTCAAGAAAGGCTCCAAGACCGAGAAGATCTGCTGGCTGTGGAGTGCACTGATTCCGGCTATGTTGATCATTGTAGCCTCTCATGCCATTGAAGGAAAGGTTAATAATGATCACCTGAATCCGGATACAATCCTAGTGACCATACTCTATATGCTGATTGGCATCTTTTATTCCGGCATGATTGTGTATTGGATCGAGCTGACCAGCGAGCGTCTGGCCTCGGGCCAATATGACGTGAAGAGTGAAGAAATGATCTCTCTGACAAAAATAATAGAGATGATCCCTTTAGGAATGGTGGCCGTGGATAAAAGAGGGAACATCATCGCTTTTAACCAACTTCTTATCCGCAGTTGCAGGAGTGTGTTTCCGAATTTGACGTCCAAAGATGTGATTGGAAGACCGCTGTTCGATTTATTAGACGGTATGATTCAGAAGGAACATCTCCGCAACCGGTTTCTGAAGGCCATGGAGGGAATTGAAAGCACCGGCGAGATTATGCGCAGCCCAACGCGAGTTTATTCAACGGGCATTTATCCGCTTATACATAATGAGAAAGGCGACATCTTGGGTGCGGTGGGTGTTATGGAAGACATCACGGAGCTTGAGAAGCTTCGAACCGAATTTATTAATGTAGAACGACTGAGCCTGGTTGGCCAAATGGCGGCAAGCATTACCCATGAAATTCGTAATCCGATGGCGGTGGTTCGCGGGTTCCTGCAGCTGATGAAGGAGAAGAGCCCGGAGACACTCGATCACTATTACCGGATCGTCATGGAGGAGCTGGACCGTGCCAATGGCATCATTAATGACTTTTTGTCTCTGGCCCAGAACCGGGCTGCCGAGAAGGAAGACTGTCATCTTCATGATATTATCCATGAGCTGAGCCCGCTCTTGTGGGCTGACGCGAACTTGCGTGGACAGAGCATTGAACTGAAGCTCGGAACCCATGTACCCAAGCTGCACCTGAATGCTAAAGAGATGAAACAGCTGATCCTGAATTTGTGCCGCAACGGCATGGAGGCTATGGATGACAAAGGAACGTTGACCCTTGAAACCCGGATCGAAGGGGACCAGGTGCAGCTGTATGTGGCAGATACCGGAACGGGCATGTCGGAGAGCGAGCTGGAGCGTTTGTTTGAGCCCTTCTACACCACGAAGAGTAAGGGAACGGGGCTTGGGCTCGCCCTGTGTATGAGCATTGTTCAGCGGCATCATGGAACGATCGATGTGAAGTCACAGCAAGGCGAGGGAACGGTGTTCATTATCTCATTTTCTGTCCGCTCGTACCCTCAGGGCTTAATGGAATCCCAAAGCGCTGCCGCGTCCGAATAATTAGGAGGATGAATAGGCATCATAAGGCAGAGCTAATGGCAAAGGAGGGATTCGGATGAGTAAAAATGATTCGAAACAACAGGAGCAGCAGCAGCGCGAAAACAAGGATCGTCGTGGCGAACCCATCGTTGACAAGAAAAAGGATGGGGCCAACTACCCTGCTACCTAGTTTAAACCACCGGAAACAGTTAAAGACGAGCGGTATCCCATTTTGTGATGCTGCTCGTTTTGTATTTTCTTGCTTTCACTCTTTAGGATTGTATAATATAGATATCGATGAGCTGTTATAATTCGAACAATCTTGTTTATATAAGGAGTGAAGCAGTTATGGGTATGTCTTTTGACCGATATATGCGCGATATGGTTCAACCGATGCGGGATGAACTCACCAGTTTGGGAATCAAGGAGCTCACAACTCCTGAAGCGGTAGAGGAAGTGCTGCCAAGTGCGCAAGGTACAACACTGGTTGTTGTAAACTCCGTATGCGGATGTGCTGCAGGGCAAGCACGCCCAGGTGTAGCCATAGCGCTTGAGAACCAAGTGAAGCCGGATCATTTGTATACCGTATTCGCTGGACAGGATAAGGAAGCAACGGCAAAAGCCCGTGAGTATTTTGCTCCGTATCCGCCATCCTCACCATCGATTGCTCTGCTGAAGGACGGGGAATTGGTGCACTTTATTGAGCGTCACCAAGTGGAGAACCGTTCCGCAGAAGAAATCGCGGCTGATTTGTCCGACGCATTCAATCGCTACTGCCAGTAAGCTGGCAGTTACATAGGCCCCGAAGCATTCGGCATATTCCGAAGCCGCGGGGCTTTTGTTGTATATGTTACGTACTTAAGAAAGAGAGAGCATACTGAAAGGAGTCTTTGAATCATGAGCCTACAAGAACAAATTATTGCTGAACTGGGTGTCAAACCAACCATTAATGTGGAGGAAGAGGTCAGCAAACGGGTTGATTTTCTGAAAAATTATGTGAAAAACTCAGGCACTTCGGGGCTGCTGATCGCTATTAGCGGCGGGATCGATTCCGCTGTGGCAGCGGGTCTGTGCAAGCGGGCAACCGACGAGCTCACCGAGGAGACTGGCAAGGAATACAAAACACTTGGAGTATTTCAGCCATTCGGTGAACAGGCCGATATTTCCGACAGCTATGCTACGGCCAAAGCCTTCGATCTGAAGCATACCGTGGAGACCAATATCGAGGAAGCTGTAAATGAGATTGCTCTTGAGGTTGAGCATGGTCTGAAAAATATTGGTGTTCATAAACATATCAGTGTTCCTGGCAAAGGCAACGTAAAAGCCAGAGTTCGCATGGTGGTGCAATATGCGCTGGCGTTTGAGCAGAATTTGATTGTTGTCGGGACTGACCATGCCTCTGAGGCCATCACCGGCTTTTACACCAAGTGGGGCGATGGAGCAGTGGACATCACGCCGCTAAGTTCCTTGAACAAACGTCAGGTCCGTATGCTTGCATCCTATTTGGGAGTACCGCAATCGATCCTGGACAAAGCGCCTTCCGCTGGGCTATGGGAAGGACAGACGGATGAGAAAGAGCTCGGAATCAGCTACGATGATAACAGTGACTATTTGGAGGGCAAGACAATCAATCCTGAAGTTCAGGAGAAACTGGAGAGTTATTACGTAAAAACCGCTCACAAGCGCAACACGATTCCAGGAATTTAATATAACGATTTTCAGGCCAAAAAGCCTTTTGGAGGGATTACCTTCCAGAAGGCTTTTGTTTTTTTATATTCGGGCCCCCACACCCCATCAGGATGCGGCTTGAACCGTCTAAACAGATAAAATTTGAAATGACACAAATTGAATGATTTCATGTTGTTGTAACACGACAGTCTCGCGTTGACGTACATCGACTGATACAATATAGTAGTGAGTTTGATTATGGACGGAAGACGGGTTAGTGAAGGAGAGCGGAAGATGTGATTTACGGAATTGGACATGATGTGCTGGACATGAAACGAATGGACATTCTGATGACAGGCCCGCATGGAGAGAAATTCATGGAACGTGTACTTACACAGGGTGAGCGGATAATCGCTGCCCGTAAGGGAGCTAAACGGACGGAGTTTGTTGCCGGGCGCTTTGCTGCCAAGGAAGCGATATCCAAGTCCTTTGGCTGCGGAATCGGTCGCCTGATCGGATTCTGGGACATTGAAGTGCTGCCAAATGGCCTCGGGAAACCCATCGCCACTCTGTCCAAGGAAGCCTGGACACGCCTCGGAATTGACCAACCTGCCGATTACACGATTCATTTGACGATTTCGCATCAGACAGAGCTGGCTTCGGCCTTCGCGGTTGTTGAGACACTATAGTAAGGTTATGAAGGGGATTTATATAGATGTATAACACAGAACTTAAACGATATTTCAGCCAGGAGCTATTGGATTGGTACGAGGTGAATAAAAGGGATCTGCCATGGCGCAGACACCGCGATCCTTATTATATTTGGGTATCGGAAATTATGCTGCAGCAGACCCGGGTGGATACGGTTATTCCATATTTTCATCGGTTTATCGAGCGGTTCCCGACGATCCAATCGCTTGCAGATGCACCGGAGGACGATGTGCTGAAATGCTGGGAGGGTCTAGGGTATTATTCCAGGGCACGCAATCTCCAGGCTGCTGCAAGGCAAGTAACGGAGCTGTATGGTGGCGTTATGCCAAGCGGTAAAGACGAAGTGTCGGGACTAAAAGGCATCGGTCCTTACACTTCAGGCGCCATTCGCAGCATTGCATTCAACATTCCCGCGGCCGCGGTGGATGGTAACGTGATGCGCGTGCTGTCCCGTTATTTTTTGATTGAAGAAGATATTATGAAAGTGAAGACACGTACCAAAATGGAGGAGCTGGTGCTTACTCTGGTCCCTGAGGGACGAGCATCGGATTTTACGCAGGCACTGATGGAGCTGGGGGCATTAATCTGTACGCCGAAGTCGCCCAAATGTCTGGTGTGCCCGGTCATGGAGCACTGCACGGCACGGTATGAGGGCAAGGAGGAGTCCCTTCCGATTAAGACAAAGGCGAAGCCCCCTCGTCCTGAATATCGCCTTACAGCCATCGTAGAGGGTACGGGCGTGCACGAAGGGAAAATCCTGATCCGCAAGCGGCCATCAACCGGCCTGTTGGCAGGAATGTGGGAGCTGCCTCATGTCATTGTGCCGGCATCGGCAAACCCGGCTGTGATGCCCGAGGAGCCGGCTATGAGCCATCTGCAAGGCGCTTTGCTGGAGGAAGGGATTCCAGTTTTGCCAATCGGCCATGTGATGGACGCGGAGCATACCTTTAGCCATATTCATTGGAATATGGGGGTATACCGCTGCACATGGCAGGATGCGCCGATATCTTCCCTGCAAGCCGCAGAAAGCGCAGCAGCGTATGAGACGGGCATCGAGCAATTCCGCTGGATTCACGTGCATGACATGGAACGCTACGCGTTCCCGAACGTGTTCATCCGTATTTTACATTCGTATTTCTCATCTTGAAGCTGTTCTCCTTCCTAGAAGGAAACCGCATAAGGAGTAGTGAAGCTGTTGCATAGCTGGAAGAATGCGCTGTTGTACATTTTTGGTATCGGGGTTTCCAATCTCGGGAACTGGATCTATCTGGTTGCGATCAATTTGCTTGTGCTGCATATGACAGGCTCTCCTGCTGCCGTGGCTGGATTGTTCATCATCCGGCCGCTTGCAACCTTATTGACTAACTCGTGGGCAGGGAGCATCATTGACCGGATGAATAAGCGCAAGCTTATGATTTCAACCGATATTATTCGGGGTGTCCTGATTGCCACAATCCCTTTTATGTCCTCCGTGTGGGGGATTTATATCATCATGTTCCTGATAAATGTGGCGGGCTCCTTCTTCGGGCCTACCTCAATGACGTATGTCACGAAGTTGATTCCGACAGAGGAACGAAAGCGGTTTAATGCATGGTCCAGCTTTACTACTTCCGGAGCCGTACTGCTGGGTCCCGCTATATCCGGACTATTGATCGCTTATACGGATATTCGAATTAGCATTGTTATTAATGCGGTATCATTCTTTATCTGCGCACTGGTCATTTACTTTCTTCCCGATGTGGATGGGGAGGAATTGGATGGCAGCAAACGGAATGTCATCACGATGAAGACACTCCTTCAGGACTGGATTGCTGTCATTGATTTCGGCAAAGCCGCGAAATATTTCATGCTGGTCTACCTATTGTTTCAATGCGCCATGCTGCTCGGATTTGCGCTCGATTCCCAGGAGGCAACCTTCATTAAACAAGTGCTGCTGCTCGGAGATGAGGATTACGGTTTGCTTATAAGTGTAGCAGGAGCAGGGTATTTGGCAGGCTCGGCGGCAGCGTCTCTATCGGTAAAATGGCTGTCGCTGCGTATGTTTATCGGAGCTGGCGTCCTGCTGTCGAGTGCGGGTTATATGATTTTCTATGCAGCTTCCGGCCTTGTGACTGCAGTAATCGGATTTATCATTTTTGGTTTTTTCTCTTCGTATGCCAATGCGGGGTTTACCACATTCTTTCAAAATCAGGTGCCTATCGATCTGATGGGACGTTTCACCAGCGTGACCCGTATGTTGGAAGGAATGCTTCAGATCGCTCTTACGCTTCTGCTAGGCTTTGCAGCTGATGTATGGTCACTGCAGGCCGTCTGCCTGATCGGTGCAGGTGCAGCGGTTCTTATCTCGGTCGTATTATGGGGTGTCATCTATGCACCATCCAAAGTCCGCTATTACGAGTCCGATAAGGTGACGGCGACCGGCATCCATTAAATCGATAGTCGTAGACATCAAAAAAAGGCTGCTACAGCGGTAGACATGATCTACAGCTGTAAGCAGCCTTTTTGTATGCATCGGCTTAGTTAAACGATATTACTTCGCGTTATCGTAGCGTTTGCCGACTTCTTCCCAGTTGACTACATTCCAGAAAGCGGAGATGTAATCAGGGCGTTTGTTTTGATAGTTCAGGTAGTAAGCATGCTCCCAAACGTCAAGGCCAAGGACAGGTGTTTGACCTTCCATGATCGGGCTGTCTTGGTTAGGTGTGCTGGTTACTGCCAATTTGCCGTCTTTAACAACGAGCCAAGCCCAGCCGCTGCCGAAACGTGTTGTAGCTGCTTTTGCGAAATCTTCTTTGAATTTATCGAAGCCGCCCAGTTCATTGTTGATAGCATCAGCCAATGCGCCAGTCGGTTGTCCGCCGCCATTAGGTCCGATAACTTCCCAGAACAGGGAGTGGTTTGCATGGCCGCCGCCGTTGTTACGAACTGCTGTGCGGATGCTTTCTGGAACAGCGTCAAGGTTAGCAATCAGTTCTTCAAGGGATTTGTCTTGAAGCTCAGGAGCGTTCTCAAGCGCAGCGTTCAAGTTCGTTACGTAGGTATTATGGTGGCGATCGTGGTGGATCTCCATCGTTTGTGCGTCGATATGAGGCTCGAGCGCGTTGTTTGCGTAAGGAAGTGCTGGTAATTGAAATGCCATAATAAAAACCTCCTGTAAATTTAGTTTTTGGTTATGATGAAAGGTCTTCCTTCATCAGGAAGTCTTTATCATCCCGGAGCAATGAGATATGTAATCCGGCTACACTACATATATTAAACCGTTTTGGGTGATTAAATCAACTTTTATGTTTGAAAAGTCCGAAAGACCTGATAAATCAGCAAAAATTTATGAAGAACTTTCCTGTGAAACTTGTCGTTATATATATGACCATGGACACAAGTCGATGACATCTGCATGGGACAATGAAAGGGATATGCCGAGGTAGAAGGGAGTCGTTTCAAAACATGAGTAGTACAAAGTTCAGAGTGACTGCCGTCTTAATGGCTGCAATTCTGGCAGCGGCACCGCAAGCAGAGGCAGCGGCAGCTAAGACGGGGCCATCGCAAGTCACGAAATCCAATTCGCAGAATCATGCAGTGCCTGCATGGAACGTAACGCTTGGCAATAACGTTACGGCAACGCTGGAGCATGCCGACGGATGGCAGCAAAACGGCACATATGTTGCAGTGTTTACCCTGAAGTACAAAAACGGGGGCAAGAGCTCCGCACGGCTGGTATCCTATTTTCCTAAGGTGGTGCTACCCGGCGGTTCTGTGACAGCTGCTAATCCAATTACCAGAGATCTTGCCAAGAAGAAGATTGAACCGGGTCAGAGCCTCAGCGTGACCTACTATGCCAAAACCGAAGGCAACTCCTTATCCGGCATGAAGCTGGTGATGGACGTATGGAATCCGAAAGCCAAAGGCTACCTGCAGCGTGTCGGAACGTACAGATTGCCTGCCAATTATTCGGCAGCTGCCGCACCGGGATCGAGTACCAAGCTGCAATTGGGCGGTACGCCGGTTACCGTTCAGGCGGAATCGCTGGAGATCATTAAGTATGACGGCAAAGTGATAGCCAAAGTCGGCATGTACATGACAAACCATGGCGGGAAAGTGTGGAGCGACCGCGGTTTCGAACCTCATCTGGTGACAGCAAGCGGCAATTCATTCCTTCTTCATCACGAAGCAGGTACAGAGGGGGTACCCATCCAGCCGAAAGAGAAGAAATTGGTATATTACATAACGGAAATTCCCTCTTATCTTAAATCGGCCGGTTTGCGTTTCCTATGGACCGAAAACGACGACACACTGAAGCTCACCTTGCCGGTCGAGTCCTTTAAGCTGCCAGCGGCAACAGCTCCTAAATGGGATATCGCGGCGGGGGCAGCCAAGAAGATGACGATCAAGGGGATTCCGGTTGAAGCCAGAATCAGGCAGGCTTCGCTGCGTTCCTCCGGGGGCGAGGGCATATGGAACATCGAGATGTCTTTCAAGAACAAAGGCAAGAAATCGGTGGCAGTGCCGGGTTATGATTTTGCGATTAAAGCCTCGGAAGGCTCCTTCCATCCTTACAATCCGGATAACAAAGTGGGTCTGACACTGCGACCTGGCGAAGAGAAAACGATGTCGATGGAAATTTCGCTTCCGCTTGAGCTCAAGCAGGACAAGCTGAAGCTGCAAATGATTGAATCCTCTGCCGGGGATGATCCTTCAACCCAAACCCCTGCTAATCCGGCCGAGCCGGGCAGCGAATCGGCGTCAGGAGCTCAGGAGAAAGTGGCCCTGCCGATTGCCTATTTTGACATTTCGTATCAAACGGAGCGCAAGGCTTCCATCGGTGTCGAATACGGCGCGCAGTCTGCCCAGGGATTTGCTTACACGCTTGTATCCATGCAGCGTCTCCCATGGCAGGATACAGATCTCATTGTTGCCAAGCTGCGTCTGCGAAATACTCAGGAATCCAAATCGCTGCCGCTGCCTGAGCTTAAGGCAAACGTCACATCGGACGAAAAAACGGTGTTGACCGGCTCTGAGGTTATTGCAGAGGAACAGGGCTCTTTGATTGCCCCCGGGTCATCAACAGAGGTGTATGTCATGGCGCGGATCCCTTATACCAAGGACATCCGTTCGCTCCGCTTCGAGCTGTTTACCCAGAAAGATACAGCTAAATCTTCTTTCCTGACCGTAACCACTTCAGGAGCCACGCAGTCGATTGAAGTGCTGGAGAAGGGAAAACCCTACTCGGTTACCGTTATCGGTAAACGTGCAGATGCGCAGGAGCGACGGACCGTGATCTATGAGGGGGTAGATACCGACATTGTCTATTCCGAGCTGTTGCTGACCAGCAATGAACAGCGCCGTGTGCAAGCGGCCATGCTGAAAGGGTATTTCCAGAGCGCGGACGGAATGATTTACGAAGCGGACACCATTCAGCCGGAAGCCGCGCTACAGCCAGGGTCCAAGCAGTCCGTTGTCTTTTGGGCAAGGGTGCCAAAAGGGGTATCGGGCGAACTGGGACTAGCTCTTGGCACGGCGATGTCCGGCGGCAAGCTTGCGGAAACGGGGAAAGACGTTACCGGTGTGATGGGCGTGAAGAAACTGATGCTGAATCCGGTGAGACCGGCAGCAAGCTCCGGGCTGACGCAGCTCGATTGGTATCCTTACAACGTCTCCGTCACGAAGGCGTCAGGGCATTTGCAGGAAGGCAGCTCTTCCATTTCGCTGAATGTCACGTTTGACGTGAAACGCAGCGAGAGCATTACTGCCGCGGATTCCGGCCACAAGCTGATTCTGATCATCAAAGACGTGCTGGGACAGACTCAGGAGCGCACACTTACGCCAGGTACGGATATCCAGGTGCCGGGTACTCGGTCGATGTCGATCGAGTTGACGGACGATCAATATAAAAGACTTCGCGGCGGATGGTTTAACCTGACCCTTGTGGACGAATTCCAGAATGAGCGAATCACGCTTGGCAGCCAAAGCTATAATCTGACATTCCAGCCTACTGTGGATCCGAATGAGGAGAGATAGATTAAGAATCGGAAAGGAACAGCGAACATGTTGCGTTTGGAAAATGTATCGCACAGCTTTAAGAACGGCAACGAAGTGTTAAAGGTGCTTCATAACATCCAGTTTGAAGTCCAGAAGGGAGAGATGATTGCTCTCCTCGGCAGCTCAGGGTCGGGCAAGTCGACGCTGCTCAACTTGATGGCTGGACTGATGAAGCCCACGGAGGGCCATATTTATATTGCCGATCAGGATATTGTCAAATACGGGGAGAACAAACTTGCCGTCTTTAGGCGCAAGCATATCGGATTTATATTTCAGGCCTACGAGCTTATTCCGACCCTGACGGTACGGGAAAACGTGGAGCTGCCGCTTGTTTTTCAGTCCGTTTCACCGTCCAAGCGCCGGAAGAAAGCGATGGAGCTTCTGGAGATGACGGGAATTGGCGATAAGGCAGCACTGTACCCTTCCCAATTGTCCGGCGGACAGCAGCAGCGCGTCAGTATTTCGCGCTCGCTGATCACGGAGCCTTCCGTCATTTTTGCGGACGAGCCGACAGGCAATCTGGACACCAAAACGGAAGAGGAAATCATCCGGATTATGATGGCGCTGAACGAGTCCATGAATACGACATTTGTCATCGTTACCCATGAGATGGAAGTTGCGGCCCAAATGAAAAAAACGATCATGCTCCGTGACGGTTACTTAGTTCAGCCGGAGGAATACACGAGACCCGCAGCAGGAGGCTCTAAGGCGCCTAATGCCTCATCGCTTCCGTCCGGTGTCGAGGTTCATTCGGAGGGGGCAGGTGAAGTCAGCTGAAAATTCTAGACAGCATGCGGCTGGCATGGGGGCAGATCAAGCGCCGCAAAGTAGTGACAGCCCTGTGCATGACCGGTATTTCCATTGGATGTGCGGCAATCATTGTTGCGATCAGCATTGGCAACGCCGCCCAGGGTTATTTGGAGACCGAGATTATAGGCGGTATGAAGCTGGATGAGATTACGGTGACCCCGCAGGGCAGCAGTGGACCCGGAGAGGGGGGCGGCGCTGCCGGTGGGGAGCGTGGATTGCTTACGGATGATAAGGTTCAGGTGATTCAGGGCTTTAATCATGTCAAATCCGTTATCGCGACCAAGCAGCTTGGATATTTCCGATCCATTTCGTCCGACAATCTGATTAGCGAAGGTGTTAATGTAGTGGCCGTGGACCTGTCCAAACTCAAAGAGCAGGGACACAGGTTCAAGGAGGGTGGTGCGCTTGAGCAGATAGGCGCCGTCGTCCTCAATTATGGAGCCACAACAGGATGGAAGGATGCAGAGACAAGCGAGAGATTGACCAATATGATGAATACCGATCCCAACAATCCGAAGCTGTGGGAAGAATTCCAGATGTATGAGGGCACCGTGACGGACATGAGCGGCAAAAGCATTCAGCTTGAGCAGATGGACAACGAAAAGAAGCTGCTGGGTCCGCAGATGTACGTAGGGGGTGTGCTGGATGTGCCTACGGGGCGGGAAGCCCAGTTTGCCATCTACGACAGGCAGGCCTATGTTTCCTTTGATACGGCTGAATGGCTTGCAGACAGCCTGAATTTGCAAAATGGGACGGCTTCCAAGCAGCGGGTATACGACAGCGTAACGGTCAAAGTGGATGACCTGCAGAATATTAAACCACTTGAGGATTTGATATCAAAACTTGCGCTTAATGCAAGCGACAATCTGGCGATGCGCGATCAGATCGCTTCCCAATTGGACACATTCAAGGCGATTGCACTGGGCGTAGGCGTATTTATTCTATTGCTGGCCTCTATTTCGATCATTGTAGCCATGACAATGTCTACGCATCAGCGCCGCCGGCAAATCGGCATTATGAAGGTCTTGGGGGCGAATATGCCGCAAATCCGCAATATGTTTATCGTGGAGGCCAGTCTGCTCGGTTTGCTTGGCGGTTTGCTTGGCATCGTGTTCGCGTATTTGATCATCAACGGGTTGAATTCATTCATTACAGCTTCTGCAGGGATGTCGGGGCTGCAGATTGCAGTTACGCTGGGCACGCTGCCCATCGGCATCGCATTCGCGGTGATGACCGGAATCCTCTCGGGGATTTATCCGGCGATCAGCGCAGCAAGGACAAATGCGCTCCTTGCCATTAAGCGGGATTAGGATTATTGAGCATCGGAAAGGAAGCTAAATCGGTATGATCAAAAAAATCATAAAATGGACAATTATCGTGGCTGTGCTGGGTGTGGTGGGTTATTGGGGATATGGACAGGTGAAACCGAAAGAGCCTGAAATTCCGATGATGGAAGAACCCCAGGTCATCTCGTTTCCCGTAACCGAGGAAACCATCACTTCGACCGTGCAGGTCAAGGGAACGTCCGAGTACGGACGGGAGACGAATGTGTACGCCCCTTTTGAAGCGAAGGTCGAGTCATGGAGCGTAGAGAATGGCCAGCAGATCAAGCAGGGCGATACACTCTTTAAATTGGAGCAAACAGCGATCCGCCAGCAGCTTCAGCAGAAAGAGGCCGAACTGCAGAAGAAGAAGCTGGAGCAGGAACTGAAGGAATTCACGCTGAATCAGGACCTGGATAACGCGCCAGTCGGGGCAACCGAGGCCGAGCGTCTGAAAATGCTGGCAGACCAGGAAAATGCGCGGCTGAGCAGCCAGCTGGACGAAGTGAACAATGATATTGAACGACAGACGATGAATGATCTGAATGATAGACTGAAGAAGTCCACATATCAATCTCCGGCTACGGGGTTGTTTCTGTTCGACCCGACACAGCAGGTGCCGCAATCGGTCACGGCGAACCAGTATATCGGTAAAATCGTCGATCTGGATTCCCTCCGGTTCGTGGCATATGTAGGGGAGAACGAGGTGTTCAACATTAAACCGGATATGGCGGTTGAGGTGAAGATGCCTTCCATCAAGGATTTGAAGCTGAAGGGGAAAGTGCTGGAGGTGGCCAAATTCGCTGAGGCAACCGCCCAGGAAAAACAAACGTCTCAGACACCGCAGTTCAAGGTGATTGTCTCGCTGCCTAAGAATGACCGCTTGATCGGCGGATTGACGCTTAACGGAGACATTGTGACCAAGCGGAAGGACAAAGCCGTTGTCGTTCCCAAACTCGCCGTCATGACGGATGGGGGTAAATCATACGTCATGGTGGATAGGGGCGGCGGTCAAATTGAACGTCAGGATATTGAGACCGGTATGCAAACTCTCGACAAAATCGAAGTCCTGTCAGGACTGAAATCGGGCGATACCGTGGTTCTCCAGTAAAAATAGAAATCGATTACGCAGCGTTCTTAACGGCATATAGCCGGGAGGACGCTGCTTTTCTATTCGTACCCTTCCCAATAAGATAAGCAGAGGATTTAGTGGGTCGCTTTGTAAAATTAGTACAGATACAAAAAGCATGTATAGAAAGTATTGGAGTTGATTTTTACAGTGCGCTAACAGTTTTCAGCAGGAAACAGCACATACATTCAACAAAAATATGGAAGTAAATCCATCAATAAAAATGTAACCGCTTCAGATAAAGCGCTTACAGAAGAAAACTCGTGAATTTACGAGAAAGATGTGGTTTAATGGACAAGGAAACAGGATTTTCGCGTTTTTTGTAGTAAACACAAATGTCAGGTTTGCGTTAACGGAATACTAGATCTTTGTAAACCGGGTAAACCGCATCATGCTAACGAAAAGGGAGATTTTGAAATGCATGTTCGTTCCTTTCAGTTGAGTGACTGTACCCCCGTAACCGAGCTACTACAGATTGCTTTATCGGAAGACTGCTACGAAAACACGATGGAGCCCTTCTCCAGACAGCTCGCTTGGGACTCTGATCTGATTATGGTGGCTGAAGAAAACGGTGAAATCGTTGGTGCCCTAATTGGTACGATCGAACGCAATCATGGTTGTTATTACCGCATTGCCATTCATCCTGACTATCGCAGAAAAGGAATTGGCAAGGCTCTGATATCGGCGATGGAACAGCGTTTTCAATCACGTAAGGTCAGTCGGATTATGGTAGCCGGAGACGAGCACAACGCCGCAGCCATGCCATTTTATGAAGCCATGGGATACGGTGCCAGCCAAATCCTGCGGTCGTTCCAGAAGCTCAGTATCCTAGGTCAATAGTTGAACGACTAGCGGTACATACGAGCCACGTAAAACGGCGGCTTTAAGCTTCGACAGAGATAAGAAACGACATTTTTTCTATATGAAGCATATCTACCGGCCGTTGCAAATGGTTGGGAGATATGCTTTTCTATTAATGTACCTTTTTTGAGGGTGCCGCCGTCGGAGCTTGTAGGCGAAATCGAAGTAAGGTAGGTGCAGTATGGGACAAGTGATTCCTCCGGATTCAACTGAGAATGGCGAGAACAACGGACCACAGAATCAACCCAGCAAGAAGAACGGGTGGGCAGCCGAGCTTTGGGACTGGGTAAAGACGATTACGATTGCATTTGTTATTATGGTGCTTCTAAATATGTTTGTGTTCAACCTGTCCATGGTTAAAGGTGAATCAATGCAGCCGACACTGGTAGCATCGGAGCGGCTATTTATTAATAAAGTAGTGTATCGCTTTGCAGAACCGAGTCATGGTGATGTCATCGTGCTTAAGGATCCAAGCGATGGTCCAGACAAGAAGGAGTTTTTGGTGAAGCGTATTGTCGGCGTTCCAGGGGATACCATTGAAGTAAAGGATCAGACGCTGTATGTTAACGGTGTGGCCAAGGAGGAAGGATACACCGATGTTGCGATCGAAGATCCAGGCTTTGAGCCTGTTACCCTCGAGGAGGGACGGTATTTTGTTATGGGAGATAACCGTCATCTCGGAAAGAGCAAGGACAGCCGCATGTTTGGCAGTGTGAAGGAAAGCGACATTGTAGGCAGGGCGGAATTCATATTCTGGCCGCTGTCCGAGATCAAAAAGCTGTAGCTGCCAATTGGACATCATCCCAGGAAAGGAGGCGCTGGAGAATGACCTACACACTCGGCTCGCACGCTCCTCCGCCTTCGGTTTGGGAGGAGCTCAAACAGGAACTGAAATCCGTTGCCCCAGAGCTTGGTATTGATGATATCGGCTTTGCTTCGGCGGAACCGTTTCAGTCCTTGAAGGGAATCCTGCAGAATCATCGGGACAAAGGTTATGAATCCGGGTTTGAAGAGCCGGATCTGGATAAGAGGGTTACTCCGGCTCTCCCGGGAAGCGAGCCCATGTCCTTAATCGCGATTGCGATAACGTACCATTCCAAAATGGACAACCCGCCAAAATCGGAGCCTGGAAAGTACAGGGGAATTATGGCGCGTTCTGCTTGGGGCAGAGATTACCATCAGGTGCTTCGGGAGGCCATGAGCCGTCTGGAGGCTTTTATAAGAGAACGGGTACCGGATGCAAGACTTGAAAGCATGGTCGATACGGGAGCGCTTGTCGACCGGGCGGTTTCCCAGCGTGCAGGCATTGGCTTTAGTGCCAAGAACTGTGCCATCATATCTCCGAAGTTAGGCTCCTGGATATTCCTTGGCGAGATGATCACCAATATCCCGTTTCCGCCGGATACGCCGGTTACCGAGGACTGCGGGGAATGCACCAAGTGCATCGATGCTTGCCCTACCGGAGCGCTTGTGGGCCCGGGGCAGCTTAACGCCCAGCGCTGTATTTCTTTTTTGACCCAAACCAAAGGGTTTCTGGACGAAGAAGTCATGCGCAAGATTGGCAACCGGCTGTACGGCTGTGATACCTGTCAGATTGTTTGTCCGAAGAATCGGGGCAAGAACTGGACTCATCAAGAGGCCTTCAAACCCGATCCTGAAAAAGCCAAGCCGCTGCTCCTGCCGATCCTTGATTTAAGCAACCGTGAATTCAAGGAAACGTTCGGAGATACATCTGCCGCTTGGCGCGGCCGAAAGCCGATACAGCGCAACGCTGTCATCGCGCTTGGCAACTTTAAAGATATTTCAGCTGTACCGAAGCTGAGCGAAGTACTGCTGAAAGACCCGCGCCCGGAGCTACGGGGAACCGCTGCATGGGCTCTGGGCCGTATTGGAGGCGAAGAAGCGTTGAACAACTTAGAGAAAAGCATGAAATCAGAAGGGGATTCCCAAGTACGAGATATGCTGCAGCAAGCCTTGAATAAATTGAAGCCTGAATCGAATGAGAAAGAGGCCCCAACTGAGGCGCAAGCCGGGGCAGAAGCTTTATCCAGTGGCAACGCGTTGCCGGCTTCCCCGGATAAGGGAGATAAGCCGGAACAGGAGAGCCCCGCCATTCATGGAGTAGAGCCTATGGCCATTCCGGAAGGCGGACCCGAAGTTTTGTATTATGACGAAATTCAATCGCCGATCGGACCTTTAACGGTTTGTGCAACGGAGAAGGGACTTTGTCTGATTGAGTTCGGCAGCTTCTATGTAAAGGAAGCAGTCATCCAGCAGTGGTCTCGGACCTGGGCCGGCAACGGCGGTTACCAGCGGGACGAGGCGAGGTTAGCTCCTGCGACAGCGCAGCTGGAACGGTATTTTTCAGGTGAGCTGAAGGAGTTTGAGATCCCACTGGATACGCGGGGAACCTCATTCCAATTGCAAGTATGGGAAGCTCTGAAATCCATTCCTTACGGAACGGTTTGTTCTTATAAGGATATAGCCGAATCCATCGGTCGTCCAAAAGCCGTGCGTGCTGTAGGCGGTGCAAACAACAAAAATCCTGTGCCGATTATCGTGCCATGCCACCGGGTGATTGGAACCGACGGGGCGCTGATTGGATATGCCGGCGGCCCGGAAATTAAACGTACCTTGTTAACGCTGGAAGGGGCTATGCCTGACCGGAAAGGGTCGTAAGGGATCTAAGGTGCCATCATGGGACTGCCTGGCTGCTATATATCCGTTATTTTCATTTGCTGTGTCGAAAAGGACATGCTATGATAGGTTCGTATATGCGCCATTAAATGGTAAATATTAGTATAGTAGAAGGTGGTCAAGTGATGAACTATGTCATTCCGATTATTACATTGATCGTGGGTCTGGTTGGCGGATTTTTCATCGGTGTATTCTATCTCCGCAAGCAGCTGGAGAAGATGCAGAATGATCCGCAAATGCTGCAGAAGATGGCCAAACAAATGGGGTACAACATGAACGGCAAGCAAATGCAGCGTGCGCAGCAAATGATGAAAAATCAGCCAATGCCTGGTAAAGGTCAAGGTCGTAAACGCAAATCATAATGCCAGAAGGCCCGCTCGCGTCTACATTTAGGACGGAGGGGCATTTCTATTTAAAAAGGCCGCTAACAGCGGCTATAAGTTAACCGTTTGCTTTTTTTTGGGACGGAAAGGGGGATGTACTGTGGCGGGCGTAAAAGATTATGTAAATAACAAAGTAGGCGAAAACCGAGAGCAGATCGAGTACCATGTAGAGCAGATTTTGAAGCTGATCGGTGAAGATACCGAGCGTGAGGGACTGCTTGAGACACCGGCCCGCGTGACACGGATGTACGAGGAGATTTTTGCGGGATACGAAGTCGATCCTAAGGATGTTCTCGGCGTTACATTTGACGAAAATCACGAGGAACTGGTTATTGTAAAGGATATCGTCTATTACAGTCAGTGTGAGCACCATATGGCGCCGTTCTTCGGTAAAGTTCATATCGGTTATGTCCCAAGCGGCAAAATCGCTGGCCTGAGCAAGCTGGCACGCCTGGTAGAGGCGGTTACCCGCCGGCTTCAGGTACAGGAGCGCATCACCTCGCAAATCGCGGATATTATGGTCGAGGCGCTGGAGCCAAACGGTGTCATGGTCGTTGTGGAAGGCGAGCATCTGTGCATGTGCGCGCGCGGCGTGAAGAAGCCAGGCAGCAAGACTGTAACGTCAGCTGTCCGCGGAAGCTTCCGGAGCGATTCCGCGCAGCGTTCGGAATTCCTGTCTTTGATCAAAGAATAAGAATGAGGATAATGGAAAAAGGCTTCGCCCATGGAGGCGAAGCCTTTTTTTGCTGTATGATGAATGGATATTTTAAATACTTCAAGATGAGCATGAGGACCTATGATGCGCCATCTACCTGTTTCATATATTGTACATACTGGGTGAGGTTGCTTTTGTGTTCCTCGATATCCTTGATCCGGCGGGACATTTCCAGGAAGAAGGCTTCGATCTGCTCCCGTAAAACATGGGCTGACTGGCCTTTCCAATCCTGCAGACGGGCGTACATGACCTTCGCTTCCTGTTCGTCAGCCTGGATGGCGGCCAGCAGTCCCGACAGCTCACGTTCTGCTTGAAGCAAATCATCAAGTTCCAGCAAAATTTCTCGACTCATATCTTTCCCTCCCGGTCACTTCTTATAGATGTTTACCCGATGTTGTCTGTCCGCTCAAATAGATCAGCCTTGAATTTAATGTACTGAACAATATCCGAGGTATGCTGCAAATGCCACTGGCTCATCGACATGATGGATGCATCCAGTTGCTGTACAATCGGCTGGAGGCGTCTGCTGTGACTGGAATACATATACTTAGCGAGACGCTGCCTGATTCCTTGAACTTCGGCATCGCTTTGCTGGGCGTGTGTTCTCCATTTCTCGGCCACACTTCGGAGCTCGGCAGGGGTGACCTGGATGGTGCTGGAGGAACTGCCTGCAGCATCTCTATTTAGGCCCAAGAATGGAGATAAGGCTCCTGCAGTTCCAAGTATCATGTTCCTCAACCCATCAAAGAGCATGCTTTCTGATGGGACTCGGGGAGACTCGATAGACTTGTCAGAGCTGCCGTCATACAGAGGGTTGGAAATGTACCCATTCTCGAATTGATATCGTTCAAGCTGATGATAATTCGGACCCCCTAGTGTATTATCAATTTTTTCTTTTATGCTAATCCCATCGTTAGCATCTTGGTAACTAGAGTCTATGTAATAGGTAGAGCCTACGTGGCCGTCATAACCTCCCAAAGTGCCACTGGCAATAATATCACCTGGATGCGCAAAATTAATAATCTGGGAGTCGAACCCCCCATCCTCGGCTTTTCTTCTAAATTCCGGAGACAGACTCCCAATAACAGAGGGGGCGCTAAAAGTCACAGCTGTCATACCTGTATAAGCAGCAGCATATTGTGCATTTGCACCGCCGAGTGAGTGACCTGTCAGAGAAAAATTTAGATCTTTATGTTTTTCCTGCATTTCTTTAGCGTAGTCTTCCGCCTGGTACATCTGATTGGTACCCAGAATATTCATATTCTTATCAAGCTTTCTTGAAGTTTCGCCGAGCCAATCGTTGATGCTGCTAATTCCAACCGCATCCTCAAATTTGGTTAGATGGTCCTCAAATGGTCTTTCAATTTCAGCTTTCCTTTTGAGTTCCGCAATTCCAATTCCAACATCACTTATATAATCAGGTATAGATGCTGATAACTGTGCTTCTCCCTCTGTCCCTCTGTATGCAATGACCGCTTCCCCAGTATCTCTATTCACAAAAGTGACAGCATCAAATCCTGACAACTTATAGCTTTTAGTATTTTCTAAAACCTCCCATTGTGGAAGATCCTCAATTTGAGTGCCTTCTTTTAGATCCTTGTATGCCAATCTGGATAAAATGTTATATGTTTCATCATTGACCATGATGAGTTCCTCCATCAAACATAATTCATTATTTTTGCTTCTTAGATTGGATAACCTTCTTTAGTTCAGGACTCATGACAAAATTTTTGGTTTGAAAGGTTTTGTAATTTACAGAAATATTAAATGTTTGATCTTTATGTCCAATGACATATCCTTCAACATCAATCTCATCTGCGACATAGGTAGGCATTTTCTTTTGGTTTGTTATCTCAACTTCCAGGTCATATTCTTCCTTGAAGAATTGAATTGCAGTTTCTCTGGTTTGGCTCATTAATTCATCATCATGGTTTGTAATGTCATCCGTGATACCTGAGGTATTGTTGTTTTTATTTGAATTCATATTTTGACAACCCCCTAGTACAACCATTGTTAACATAAGGAATATGAATGGTTTTTTCCACCCTAATCGGGTAAGCATATCAATTTCATCCCTTCCAGATGTTCATTCATTCTTTTTATCATAATCCAGTAAATAGGAGACTTCAACCGAATAAATAACCAGAGTAATGGTTATTAAGACCTAACAACGTGGTTATCTGAAATAATGGATAAGCCCTCCCTAAACTTCAGAAGCGAAGTAAGGAGGGCTATAGCTTAATACCCAATATTAACCATTGCGAAGCAATCCAGCTGGATTTTGCTTAGAACGGCTTCCATTTTAACTTGCTGGCATGTTTGAAGCGATCCGCAACCTCTGGCCAGTAGACCACTTTCCACCAGTCGTTAATGTAATCTTTCCGTTTATTCTGATGTTTGAGGTAATAGGCATGCTCCCATACATCCAGGGTGAGGAGAGGGACGACATCCCATTGGGACAGGTTCTGGTGTTTCTCAGCCTGTAAAATTTCAAGCCGATGGCTGCGCGGGCTCCAGACGAGGATGGCCCAGCCGCCGCCTTCCACCTTGTCTGCTGCTTCGGTAAATTGCTTCTTAAAGCGATCGAAGCTGCCGAAATAATTCTTGATTTGCTGGGCAAGCTCCCCGCCCGGTTCGCCGCCGCCCCGAGGGTTCATAATATTCCAGAAGATCGTGTGCAGATAATGGCCGGCACCATTGAAGGCCAGCTCGCGTTCCCAATGTTTCACGAGTTCGAAATCTCCGCTTTTTCGGGCTTCCTCCAATTTCTTCTCCGCTTTGTTCAAGCCGTCGACATAGCTCTGATGGTGAATGTCATGATGAATCCGCATTGTCTTTTCATCAATGTAAGGCTCAAGCGCATCATAAGCGTAAGGGAGAGGGGGGAGGCGGTGTCCACCAATCGGGACAGCCTGACCGCTGTCGCCCACGCCTTGAATGGACACCTCAGCCTCTGAGAGAGAGGGTGGAGGGGACGAGACCTCATGAAGCGTCATGGATTGTTGCGGCATATCCATGAATCGCTCCAATGCTCCAGCGGAGTTGAGGGTCTCCAGTGCGTTCAGGAAATACTCGGACTCCCGGATGACATGATGTACAACCGTACCGGCAAGCGGTACCTTCTGAACGGCTTCGCTATTCTCCTTCAGTCCGTGCAGCTGGCGGATGAACTCTCTGGATTGCTCGCAGGAGGCTCGAAGCAGCTGCTCTACCTGGGCCAGCACTTGAGGTGAAGGAGGCGCATGGTTGCTGAGAATGTGGCGCAGAAGTTCGTCAGCGACTTTTTCTGTATCGGCAAATACGAGGGCCCACTGATCCAGCATCTGAACGTAGACCGGTTCCAGATCAGGAACTACGGCTTTAATCAGCCCGGTATGTTTCCTTTCCTGATGTTTCCAATAGCGAATTTCCTCCAATAATCGTACCGGGAGTTTCGCTCCATAATGAAATAACATGTCCGTTCCCTCCAGTATCAGGTTCACTAAACTCACTATATTCATTTTGCAGCCTGTATTATGTGGAAAAAATAAAAATCCCCTCACTGCTCCAGGCAGTAGGGGGTTGGAACATAGTATGGAGCTGCGGCATCTCGCAATGAATGCTATTATCCGGAACGTCACGGTCCTTCCGGTGTTTCAAGTTTGCCGAGGAAGGTTGATACTCTGCGTAAATATTCTTTAGGATGCTCACGGAAGATAAGTTCATGATGGGCATCCTCTACGATCCAGGAATCCGAATCCGCATGACTCTGATTGGACGCAATTTTCTCGGCGATCGGGTAAGGCGCCTTATCGTCTTTCGTTCCGTGAATGAACAAGGTCGGGAACGGATAGTCGTGCTTCTTCACTTCGTTGTAAGGGATCTGATCCAGACTTGTGCCGTTGAGGACCGGGAAGAGCAGCTCCAGAATCTCCAGAGATGGATGCCGCGGAAGATTAATCTGGTTATGGATATTGTGGTAAAGCGTGTCCGGCTCGAGCAAAAATGCACTGTCCAGGATCATGGCGTCCACATCTTTGGTCTCAAGTCCCGCCTGGAGAGCAGTACCGGCACCCATGGAGAAACCCCAGACGACAATCTGCTTCGCGCCTCGTTGTTTCACATGCTCAATGGCACCGAGAAGCTGCCGTTTCTCTTCCTTGCCGCCGGTCGCCACTTCCTTGCTGGTCTGGGACGCAAAGCCGTAATCAAACATCAGCACATTAAAATTCATGTTGTGCGCGTAATGGGCGATATCGTACATAGGAACCCAGGTTTCCTCCCGGTTGGCGCCGTAGCCGTGGCTCAGCACGATGGTTTTGGAGGAATTCTCTGCCGGTATATACCACCCGTTAATATTCCGTTTACCATCAATCGAGTGGAATGTGACATTCTCGTAATTCATATCTTTAGCGAGTTTGGGATTGGAATAGAGCGGAGCAACCGTCGGATTCGACAATACCCAAGCAATATAGGCATGCAGTGCAATAAAACAGAAAACTAGAAAAAAAACGACAGATAACAACAACGCTAATATAATATGCTTAAAACGAACCAGGCCTGTCGACAGCTCGGCTGGCGTGTCATTCAATTGGGAGAGTGGGGCATTACTACCAGTTGTTGTACTCATAAGTGGCCCCTCCTTACCATATAGTCGGATTTTTTTTCGTTAAAGTGAAAATATCGAAATTTATAATAATCGTATGCCCGGTGGCCTATAAAGTCAATGCAAATCAATAGATTGTAAGACAAATGTAAAGTCCCGGTGCGAATGGTTTACTTTTGAGAATAATTCTCATATAATTATTGTAACCAGGTTTCATACAATGAAACACGAGAGGAGCAGGTCGGGATGGAAGACCGAAAATTAACGGTACGTGCTGTAGAGCGGGCACTTGATATATTGATGTGTTTTACGAAAAATAATGAGCTTGCTCTGACGGAGATAGCCTCCCTTATCGGGTTGCATAAAAGCACGGTCCATCGACTGCTTACAACGCTGGAAGACCAAGGATTTGTGGTGCGGAACAAAGAGACGGAGAAATACCGGCTCGGCCTTAAAATTTGGGAGCTGTCAATGCATCTGTCCCAGAGCGATGATCCTGCCATTCGCCTTCTTCCCGCGATGGAAGCGCTGCGGGACCGGCTGGGGGAAACCGTCAGCTTGTATCTGCGGGATGGCGCCGATCGGCTTCGCATCCAGGCGGTGCAGAGTAACCAGGGCATCCGGCGGGTCGCCCAGGTGGGAGTAAGACTGCCGCTGTCGGTAGGCGCTTCCAGCAAGGTGCTGGTGGCCTTTACGCCTGCGGCAGATCAGGAGGAGCTGCTGAATGCGGCAGATTGGCCAGAGTCTGTTGATCGGGACGTGTACCGGCAGCAGCTCGCCGAAATTCTGGAGAAGGGGTACGCCATCAGCATTGAAGAGCGTGAGCCTGGAGCTGCCGCTGTATCGGTGCCGATTTTTGACCGGAACGGTCAAGTGGCGGCCGCGCTGTCGATGTCAGGGCCGGTCACCCGCCTCCCGGCGGATACACTTCGTGAACATGCGCCCGTCCTGATGGAAGCAGCGCGGGAAATGGGAATGATGATTTAATTCATTCTATTTCGGAGTTGCGGACAGCATCACTATAAGTTATTGAATGACCGGGCAGCTCCGAGTGATACAGCTGCCCGGTTATTTTACATGAGATGAGAAAGCGTAAACTTCAAAGACTCCCCATCCTTATCTCTGAGAAGAAAAATGTCCGCTACAGGCGGTCTGTATTCTGAGGATATCATGGATAAGCGTTACTCTTATATGATGAAAAAGCTTAAACGGAGAGTGGAAGGATGCATGGCGATAAGATGTGCAGGGTTTTGCCGGGAGCCCTTGCAAATATACAAAGAGATGACACCTGAGTTTAGACCAGGGCCATCTCTTTTTTCATTCTGGATGATGAAGTAAGGGGATTAAATTAAACCAGGAGCATGGTCAGCAGGGCAATCACGATCGGAACTGCAAGGAATAGCCAGGCTAACGGACTTGCTACGTTGATGGTCCAGCCAACGCCAAATCTTTTTTCCACAAAGAGAGCAGGGTCCTGCGGATTAAAATAGACGGAGCCGAGCTTCCAATACTTATCGTCATTGGCACTATGAGTGGAGTGCGGAGTGTTGGGATCTCTCTTCAGCCGGCTTCCGCCTTGACCTGTTGTGAAGGATAACACCACTGCACCGAGGACAATCACCAACGGTATGGCTAAGCTGATGACCAGCAGCAATTCGGGATTCAGCTGTTCGATCATGTTGAGCTGGATCAAGGAGAACATCAGCACAAGCAGCAGACCAGCCATCGTATTGAAGAAGGACCAACGGCGGCGGAAGATGGCGTTGCGCGCTGAGGAGCCCGCCGGATCTCCCGGATCGATCTGCTGTTTGCTGTTTAGGATGGACCAATTGATCAACATGAAGATGAGGATCATGAATACCTGCATAATGTTGGGCAGCAGGACTACACCCCATGATTTGTCCGCATAGTTGATCACGCTGCCTTGAAAATCAAATTTCATGGGAATGGTATCTGGGATCTGGTCATAGTATTGGAAAATCCAGACGGTGCTGATGATGGTAATGACGGCATGAATGATAAACCAGCGGTTAGAGAGGACAAGCTTCTGCCTTCTGAAGTTGGTATCGATTGCCACGACCTGGCGTCCGGTTGTCGCAGGGGGAAGAGTGGCCTTGATCCCTTTCATTTTGAAATGAAAGGTCAGGTTCAGGGCAAGTGAAGCAATGACGATTGCCGTGATGGAGCCGACAATAAGCCATTCGAACCCTGTGTTCCCAATCGATAACAATCCGATCAGACAGGCGATCAAGATAAGGGCATAAATACCGCAGCTGATGGAAGCAAACTGCTTCCGCAGCCTGCGAAGGGCTTCGCTGTGGAACATTTCTTCACTCACCGATACTCCAAAGCTAACTGTTTCCCTGGTGTAATAAGGCATAAAGGCAAGCAGTACAATAATCGGAATAATCATAAATACTAGAATCGAGGCTGATATCATAACCATTACACATTCTCCTCCCCAGTCTGGGTGATCTCATTATGCATATCTCGTACGATCTGAAGCAGCTGTTCTTCGGATAAGCCCCTGCAGATGGCTTCAGCAATGATAGGTTTTAGATAGGCATTGCGTTTATCCTGATATTCGGGGGTAATGCCCGGCATGGTATCCGGCTGTATCACCACGCCTTTTTGCCTGTGTATCTGAATAAAGCCTTCCTGCTTCAGCAGCGTGTACGCTTTGTTAACGGTGTGGAGATTGATCCCGATGTCGGATGCCATGCTGCGAACCGAGGGCAGGGGATCGCCGGGCTTAAGGCTGCCGCTGGCAATGCCTTCGATAATCTGATTCATTAACTGGTTGTATATGGGGACATCGGACTGCATATCCAGTTGGATAATCATAAGAGAACCTCCGCATTCGTTGTAACTGTTATATATGTAGTATAACAGTTGGAACGGATGGTGTAAAGGTCAATCCGCAGTTTTTCATAAACGAAAAAAAAACGAGGACTGTCTTCACAATCTTGGGATTGGAAGGCGGTCCTCGTGTTTTCATTGCTCGATGTGTAATTTAACAAGAGAGCGTACTTATCTCAGCTTGATATTCTTCTCTTTGATCTTTTGATTCAGAATCTCTTGAAATGTGACGGATTTATCTGTCGAATCCTCTTTCTTCGGAGCCGTCACCGGCTGCGGCCGTTGATATTGATAATGGAACGAAGCCATCGTATGTATTTTGATCATAGGTACGATCCTCCTAGATATGGATTTCCGGAATGTTTTCTACCATTTAACCTTTCCGGCATCATTCGAAACGGAATTTCCAATATTCAGGAAAAAAGTACTGTGAAATGAAAAATCCCCATCATCCATTAGCGGATGATGGGGATTTGTTCCTAAGGCTAAAGCGCCTAGATGAATTGTCTTATTGGTTCGATGCGATCATTTGACGAAGTACCGTTTGGAGGATACCTCCATTGTGGTAGTAGTCCACGTCCACCATGCTGTCGAGACGAGCGATAGCTTGGAACTCGAATTGAGTACCGTCTTCGCGTGTAACAACAACCGTCAATTCTTGACCTGGTTTCACATCGTTGCTGAGACCCAGGATATCAAATGTTTCCCGGCCGTTCAGCGCAAGGCTCTTCCAGCCATGGCCTTCCTGGAACTGGAGCGGAAGAACACCCATGCCTACGAGGTTGGAGCGGTGAATACGCTCGAAGCTCTCAGCCAGTACAGCTTTGACTCCGAGCAAATACGTACCTTTTGCCGCCCAGTCACGGGAGCTTCCTGTACCGTATTCTTTACCTGCAATAACAATTAGGTTCTGTCCGCCTGCTTGATAATTCATGGATGCATCATAGATGGACATGACTTCTTCAGTCGGCAAGTATGTGGTTACGCCGCCTTCCGTACCTGGAGCTACCTGGTTACGGATGCGGATGTTAGCGAAGGTACCGCGCATCATGACTTCGTGGTTACCGCGACGGGAGCCGTAGGAGTTGAAGTCTTTGCGTTCCACCTTGTGATCGCTCAGATATTTGCCTGCAGGACTGGACGGTGCAATGTTACCGGCTGGTGAGATGTGGTCCGTTGTAACGGAATCACCCAAGAGAGCCAGCACACGCGCTTCCTTGATATCCTGAATGTCGTTCAGACCGTTGCCCAGGCTTTCAAAGAACGGCGGGTTCTGAATGTACGTGGATTGATCATCCCACTCATACAATTCGCCTTCAGGAACAGGAATCTTGTTCCAACGCTCGTTCGCTGTGAACACATTCTCGTATTTTTCACGGAAAGCGTCAGCGCTAAGGGACTGACCAATGGCTTCACGGATTTCAGCACTGGTTGGCCAGATGTCTTTCAAGTAAACTGGCTCATTGTTTGGATCGTAGCCGATCGGATCGTTCTGCAGGTCGATGTTCACGGTACCTGCCAGAGCGTAAGCAACAACCAGTGGCGGTGAGGCCAGGTAGTTGGCTTTGACCTGAGCATGCACACGTCCTTCGAAGTTACGGTTACCGGACAATACGGCAGCTACCGTCATGTCGTTATCGGTAATCGCTTCGCTTACTTCGTCCGGCAATGGACCGGAGTTACCGATGCAAGTTGCGCAGCCATAGCCTGCAACATAGAAGCCGAGAGCTTCCAGGTAGTGCAGAAGGTTGGACTTCTCAAGGTAGTCGGTTACGACAAGGGAGCCTGGAGTCAAGCTGCTCTTCACATAACCAGGTTTCTTCAGACCGCGTTCAACCGCTTTCTTGGCCAGGAGACCTGCACCCAGCATAACGCTTGGGTTAGATGTATTCGTACAGCTCGTGATGGCTGCGATAACAACTGCACCTGTGCCCATTTCGCTGGTAGAGCCGTCTTTATGACTGACCTTAACGGTTTCCGCGATTTTGTCATCGCTGAGCCCGTAGCCGCCTTTATCAATCGGTGTACGGATGATGTCGTTAAAGTTCTGCTTCATGTTGGTCAGTTCAATGCGGTCTTGTGGACGCTTCGGACCAGCCAAGCTCGGTACAACCGAAGCGAGATCCAATTCGATTACATCGGAGAACTCAGGGTCCTGCGTATCAGCCGTACGGAACATGTTTTGTGCTTTATAGTAGCTCTCCACGAGTTCAACCTGCTCATCGGTGCGGCCGGTGTTGCGCAGGTAAGCCAACGTCTCGCTATCAACCGGGAAGAAACCGATGGTAGCGCCGTATTCCGGTGCCATGTTCGCAACGGTTGCACGGTCAGCCAGACTGATGTTGGCAAGACCAGGACCGTAGAATTCCACGAATTTGCCCACTACGCCTTTTTTGCGAAGAAGCTCGGTTACAGTGAGGGCAAGGTCGGTCGCCGTTGCGCCCTCTGACAGGCTGCCTGTCAGTTTGAAGCCGATAACTTCAGGTGTTACAAAATAAAGCGGTTGGCCGAGCATTCCGGCTTCTGCCTCGATGCCGCCTACGCCCCAGCCCACTACACCAAGACCGTTGATCATGGTTGTATGGGAATCGGTGCCTACGAGGGAATCAGGGAAGACGAGGGTTTCGCCGTCAACTGTCTTCGTAGCTGCTACGGAAGCCAGGTACTCCAGGTTAACCTGGTGAACGATACCTGTTCCGGGAGGAACCGCGCGGAAGTTGTTAAACGCCGTTTGAGCCCAGCGGAGGAAGCGGTAACGCTCTTCGTTACGCTCAAATTCAACCTTCATATTATATTCAAGCGCTTGGTCGGTACCAAAAGCGTCAACCATGACGGAATGGTCGATAACGAGATCGACCGGAACGAGAGGGTTGATCTGTTTCGGGTCGCCGCCGGATTTTTTAACGGTGTCGCGCATGGCTGCAAGATCCACGACAACCGGAACACCGGTGAAGTCCTGCAATACGATACGGGCAGGGATGAACGGAATTTCCTTGTTGTTGTCGCGTGCTTCATTCCACGTGGACAAAAGTTTTACATGATCCTCGGTAATGGCGCGTCCGTCAAATTGACGTACGGCCGCTTCCAGCAGTACCCGAATGGAGAAAGGAAGCTTGGATACACTTCCGTATCCTTGCTCTTCGAGCGCCTGCAGGCTGAAATAACGGTAATTTTTACCGCCCACCTCTAGGTTGCGAGAGATGGAGAATTGATCCTTTGCTGGCATAGATGAACCTCCTTGAGTCATTTCATTTGATCTTATTATGACGATCTGAGTTAAACCTTTTGTGGTTTCACTAGATGAAACCTAATTTCATAAATTAACTAACTTAAGTATAACGTTTTCAACTCGCCGCGTAAAGCATTTTTTATAGAAGAAACGTATTTCAAAACCGTGAAAATTCGCCCGTTTTTTAAGCTGACACGGCTGCCCTGATTCAGTGTTTCTGTATTCTCTTTACCGAAGTTCATAGCCTGAAGATTTGCTTCATATAGTTGTGATAGGGAACTGCGTGAAAGGCAAGGTCAGAGGAGGAGAGAAGATGAACAGTCTGAAGCAAGCAGAGAAGCCATGGAAGCAAGCTTTATATATTTACGTCAATCAATATAACCAAAATCGCGTGGACTATTCTTCAGGCCTGAAAGAGCAAATTGTAGCAGATCTGAATTTCCTGGTAGAGAGAGGAGAAAGGCAGTTCCGACTGCAGTCATGGTACGAGTTGCGCGAAGCAACCCCGCTAAAGAGCGAGACTCGTGCACGGCTCCAGCGTGTACTCAGAGAGACGGAGGATGACGTTGTTGCCGATGTAAGGCTTCACAGCGTGTTCTATTATGAGAAAAGAGGCATGACGCACCGTGAGGACACGGTGTCACGGGAGCGGCTGACGCTGATCCGTGATGGGGAAGCCTGGCTGATCGTTGGCATTGAACGTCTGCAGGACGAACGCCATCCCTTGCAAAGAACCGATGCTTCGTTCACAGGCCAGGACTCGGCTGGAAGAGAACCGTCCACTCCATTCATGAATGGTCGTGTTTACTCGGCTGGCAGCAGTCCGCGGTCCGGTCGATACGAGCGTGAAGCCGCTGCTGCTTATGCCGACAGGTGGTGGGATTCCGGCAATCCGGAGTTTGAAGAATTTGACGTGGATTGCACCAATTATATCTCCCAGTGCCTCTTTGCAGGTAAAGCCCCAATCCTCTATACTGGTAAAAGAGAAACGGGATGGTGGTACAAGGGGTATGTAAGCAAACGGGAATGGTGGAGTTACAGCTGGGCGGTTTCGAACAGCTTCGCGCATTATTTGAACTCCAGTACCTCGGGACTGCGAGCCGAGCGGGTAGAACGGCCTGAGCAGCTGATGCTTGGGGATGTCATCGTGTATGATTGGGACGGTGATGGGGCGTTTCAGCACAGCACCATTGTGACGGCATTTGATGCTGGCGGTATGCCGCTGGTCAATGCTCATACGGTATCAAGCCGTCATCGCTACTGGGACTACCGGGATTCCTACGCATGGAACGACAACACCGAGTATCGGTTTTACCATATACCCGATTATTTTTAAGATGACAGCATGTCATGCTGCAATACGGACAAGAGAGAGGTAAACATGGAACAGGATAAATTAACGGTTGGCTTGGTATACGGGGGAAAATCTGGCGAGCATGAGGTGTCGCTTTCCACGGCATTTGCAGTCATGAACGCTTTTGATTTTGATAAATACGAAATGATTCCTTTTTATATTTCGAAGCAGGGAACCTGGAGAATCGGGAGCAAGCTATCAGCTCCGTTTAGCCAACTGGAGGATTTGAAGCTGGCCGAAGGGGAAGGGACGCAGACGGCTCTGAACGCTGTGTTCAGCAGGCTGTATGGTCAAGAAAATCAGGCAGTGGACATTATGTTTCCGCTGCTGCACGGAACGTTTGGCGAGGACGGGACCATTCAGGGATTGTTCGAAATGGCGGACATTCCTTACGTAGGCACCGGCGTGCTTGCATCGGCTGCAGGCATGGATAAAGTCGTGATGAAGAAGCTGTTCGCCCAAGCGGGATTACCGCAATGTGAATATTGTTACTTCAATCGCACGCAGTGGGAACAGGGGCAGTACGACGTGCTTAAGGACATCGAGGACAAACTCGGTTTCCCAAGCTTCGTCAAGCCGGCTAACCTCGGCTCCAGCGTCGGCATCTCCAAGGCGAAGAACCGGGAGCAGCTCAAGTCGGCAATTGAATCCGCCCTCCGGTTCGATGACAAGATCATCGTGGAAGAGTTTGTGGATGCCCGTGAAGTGGAGGTCAGCGTGCTCGGCAATGATGAGCCGATGGCATCCGTTCCGGGTGAAATCGTGTCTTCCAGTGAATACTATGACTATGCGGCCAAATATACGGACGGACAGTCACAGATGCAAATCCCGGCGGAGATCGAGCCGGATGTGGCTGATCGCCTGCGCGAGCTCGCGATTAACGCGTTCAAAGCGATTGAAGGCGGCGGAATCACTCGCGCGGACTTCTTTGTACGCCGCTCCGACGGCGCGATTCTGATCAATGAAGTGAATACGATGCCCGGCTTTACGCCGTTCAGCATGTATCCCCTTCTATGGCGGGAGACAGGCGTTTCCTACCGCGAGCTGCTCGACCGGATGATTGAGCTGGGGCTTGAGCGGTACAACCGCAAGCAATCCTTGATTTATGAGAACCAGGCATAAGCTAGCCGTTTTACAATAGGATACGATTGACCAGGGGGAGTCCGCGCTATTCATCACGGCTCCCCTTGAGTCTAATATTTTGGGATGAAAGGAAGATTCGAGATATGGGATTTCAAACCGAGTTCAATTCTGTTTGTAAGTTTAAGAGTGAGCAGGAGCTCTACGAGCTGCTGGAATACGGCCGCGGCAAAATGCTGAAGGACGGACTGAGGGTGTTTCCGACAGGACAGAAGGTCATCGCCTATACGCCGGATAACCAGGCGGTAGCGATTGTCCTGATTACGGCATGTGTATCGGAGATTAATTTCCAGGGTCGTGAGGTAACCTCGGTTGAGCTGCAGCTGATCCGCAAATTGACGGATGAGGAAGCACGCGTTCAGACCGCGCTCGCTCATGAGATGTTCTTCGGAGACCATGCATGATTGTCCGTTTCGGTTATGTAGCCATGTCCACGGTTGTGCAGAACGCTTCTCCCTCCAAGACAATGACCATGAAGAGTTTTACGAAGCTGGATGACCGTGAGGCCGGCATACACAAACTGGAGCGGATCGCGAACGAGAATTTACATAATACCCTTCGGTTATTGAGACATAATCTGGCCCATGATATCAAGGTGTACCGTTTCTCGTCCAAGCTGATTCCGCTTGCCACGCACAATGATATGCATGATTGGAACCCTTTCCCGGCGCTGAAGGAGGGCTTTCAGGCCATCGGGGAGTTTGTGAAGAAGCATGAGATGCGGGTGTCGTTTCATCCGGATCATTTCACGGTGCTGAGCACGCCTCGACCTGAAGTGTTGATTAATTCCATTCGGGACCTGGAGTCACACGTCCATATGTTGAAGGCGATGGGGTTGCCTGCTTCCATGAAAAACAACATCCATATCGGCGGCGCCTACGGGGACAAGCCCAGCGCTTCAGTCCGATTCGTTGAGCACTTTCATGCGCTTGATCAGAGCATCAAGGAACGTCTGACACTTGAGAATGATGATAAAACCTTTACCGCACAGGAGACGCTGGCGGTATGCCAGCAGACCGGGCTGCCGATGGTGCTGGATATCCATCATCAGTGGGTCAATAATGATGGTGAGGCGCCTTGGGAGCTGTGGCCGTCCATTCTCCGCACCTGGGAGACGCCGCTGGCTCAAGAAGGCTCTGAGTCGATACAACCGCTGCCGCCGAAGATTCATGTGTCCAGTCCCAAAAGCCCTACAGATATCCGAAGCCATGCAGACGGGGTGGACGTTGTGCCTTTGCTGGCATTTTTACGGAAGATTGCGGGCGCTACGCCGAAGGTGGACGTTATGATTGAGGCCAAGATGAAGGATGGCGCCTTGTTTGGTCTGATGAAGGATTTGGGAGATTATGCGGGAGAGGGCGTAACGATTCTGGACGGGGCCTCCATCGAAGTAAATGCCTAAAACCATAAGAGAGCCTGTTATGACTTGCAAGTTGATGGATTTTGGGTTACGTTGGAAGTACGGAACACAGATTCTCCTCAAGCTATCGTATTGGATAAAAAAGTTCGTTCTCGCCAAGCATTCAGGTGCACAGCATAGGACGGACTTTTATTGAAATAGGGCGGATTTTTTGAGACGCTGCCCTTTCGTTCCCGTACTAATTGAATAGGATGTAGGGATTGCCAAAATCACTAGATTTATATAGAAAGTAGAGTGAGCGCTTTGAATGAGAACGAAAAGATTCCTTATGTTGTCAGCAGTAAAAGCTACACCGCTGTAGCGATTAATTGTGCCGCGAAAGCGGGTGAATGGATTGAGAGCAAGCTGGGTACCGTGAAACAGCTCAGCACGAAGACGTCCGCGCAGGATATCGTAACCGAGGTGGACAAAGGTGCGGAGCAGATGATCCGCAAGCTGATTCTGACCCATTTTCCAGACCATGCGATTCTTGGAGAGGAAGGGGTTGCTCCCGGCACCGAAGCCTATGCGAAGGCTTTGGATGATGCAAAAGACGAAGAGTATCTCTGGATCATTGATCCTGTTGACGGAACGACGAATTACGTGCATGGATTCCCTTTTTACTCCGTGTCCATTGCACTGGCTCACCATGGCGAAGTCATCGTCGGTGTCATATATGACCCTTCCCGGGATGAATTATTTGTTGCGGAAAAAGGAAAGGGAGCCTACGTTCACGGCAACCCTACCTATGTTTCCAAGGAAGAGCAGTTATCGGACAGCTTGCTTGCCACAGGCTTTCCTCTTGACAGCACGGTCAACTTGCCGCTGAATATGGCAGAGCTTCAGGCGCTTTTGCCGAAGGTACGCAATGTGAGAGCCGGCGGTTCCGCCGCGCTTCATCTGGCTTATGTTGCGGCGGGCCGGCTCAGTGGATACTGGGAGCACGGCTTGAGTGTCTGGGACGTTGCGGCGGGTGCCTTGCTGGTTCAGGAGTCCGGTGGCAAAGTGACTGATACGGAGGGGCGTCCTTACGATCTGTCGGTACGTCATTTGGCAGCAACGAACGGGCTGATCCATCAGCGGTTTCTGGACACACTAAAAGATGCGGGCGAAGCATCAGTCCGTTAACCCCTGGAACAAACAAAAGAAAATGCAGGTCACATACAACCGCTTGATAAAGGAGTATGCGTGCGATGAATGAGAAATCAGATCAGAATTTGGAGCGCCAGCTCAGCGAGATGTTGACGGAAGGTGAAATGCAGCAGAGGGACCGGGAGAAAGAGGAGCGCCGGCTTCTTTCTCCGAAATATGAGATCCGAATTCAGACCCAGCTCGATCCCATCGTGGAGGAGACCCAGAAATACCGCAGTATGGCTAAGGAAGTTGATGGCCGGTACGATAAGTATATGGATAAGACGATCAAGAAGGATAAGCCTGAGGAATCAGGTGAAGATGTTTGATAGCGCTTCAGGAAACATTTGCTGTGAGAGTGCATAATATCACTATAGGTTGGCAAACGGAGAATGGACAGCACTTGAGCGGCTGTCCATTCTTTTTTATGATGGAGCGGGTCTCGTTCGGGTGTTTACAATTGACATGGATGGGGGAAGAGCGTTGCGAGTTCGGCTGAGGCTTAAGCTTAAGGCTTCACATATTGTTGCAGGACTTTCAGGTATGGGCTCCATATTGCTCTGGCTCATCCTTATTTTCTTCAATCCGTATACGGATGGCACGAACTTGAGTCCTGCCTTAAATACTTTTATCATGCTTTTTCTTCCCGGCTGTTTGGCACTTATCGCAGTGTTCTATTCGTACCGATTGCTGCTGCTGATTGCGTTTGGATGGTCCATACTGCCCAGCTTGTATCTGACGGGGACGCCCGGGATATTTGCTTGGTTTGGAGTTGCATCGTTAGGCTATTTGTTTGCTTATCTGCTGATGAAACCACGATTAAGAAGCTGATGGCGGTACCATTCACAGGTTTGTGGTGGTAAAATAAGGCTGAATCAGATTTATGATGTTAAGGGAGTGATGGCATGTTTAAACCATGGAAAAAGGGGCTGGCCGCAGTAACCGGCACCTTGACGCTCGCGGTGGCACTGGTCGCACCGGGCGTTGCACCAGCTTTTGCCGATGATGTGACAGCCAAGAATACATATCGTATCGTAACACTGGGGGACTCGCTGACCGTTGGGTATGAGCCGGGTATGGATCTGAACAGCAAGCCCTATGGCTTTGTTGATCGGCTGTATGAGCAGGGATTGTTCTACGGTCGAACGGAAGTGACGAATTTGGGCATCGGCGGTTTGAAGACCGACGGGTTGAACCATTATGTCCAGGCCGTTGCAGATGAACGGAACATTACAGCAGAGGAAATACAGCCCGGTCTCAGCAGCATTGACCCGCGCACCAAGCAGATTGGAGCAGAAGCAGCGAAAGCCAAGCCTGTCATCGCTGACGCAGATCTGATCACGATTACTATCGGCGGGAATGACATGATGAGTCTGGTCAGCACGGTGGGAACCCTAAGCGACGAGCAGTTGAAGGCGAAAATGCAGGAACTGTTCAAGCTGTACACGGACAATGTTTCGGCTGTAATTACCAATCTGCATACCATGAATCCGGATGCTGCGATTGTAGTGGCCGACCAGTACAATCCGGTACCGAAAATCGCGGACGAAGTCGCATACGCCAAACTGCTCGCATCATCCGGTGAATTCACGGAGCTGGTGGAAGGCGTGGCTGACGGATTTGCGAGTCAGGGCGTAGATATCAAAGTCGCCCATGTTGCCAAGAAGTTCGTGGGCTCTGAGCTGACGATGACCCATATCCTGAAAGATGATATTCATCCGAACCAATACGGATATGAGACGATGGCCAGCGTGTTTGCAGAGACGATCTGGGGCAGCTATAAGAAACCCCCTGTTCAGGAGGTGGGGCAGCCGATGCGCATCGTCGTGAAGGGGCAGGAGCTGAATACACCGTTTAAGCCGATTCTTCGCGACAATCTGAACTACGTAGCTATTCAGGATATCGTGAATGCAGTTGGGGCAACTACAAAATGGGAAAATAAAACGTCCAGTGCAACGATCTCCTTCGGAGATCAGACCGTTGTGGTGAAGATCGGTGCCAAAACCGTTCAGGTCAACGGAAAGTCTGTACCGATTGATACACCAGCTTTCCTGCAAAAAGTAGGGAAGGAAGACAAAACCTACGTTCCACTCGCAGTGATTGCATCCGGTCTTGGTTTTGATGTTCAATACAGTTCCAAATTGCGTACGGCATTCATTAATTTGTAATATTCATGCGTAGAATAGCTGGACCGGCTGAATCAAGCCGGTTCAGCTTTTTTAATGGGAACTTTTTTGAGACATAGGATGAAGACGATCCGGCAGCAGTGTGATGTTATTCATATGAGTTCATTCAGGCCGGTGTTTCGTACTGATTGGCGTTCCGATGTCGATCGCCATCGAGAAGACCGGGGCCGCTGCCATGATCTCGGATATGCTGGTTCAGTCCCTGGGCAGTTATGGGTAGAGGGGATATGGCGGCAGCTTAGGATGAAATGAGTGGACTGCTGGCATTGCAGCGTAACGCCTGGTAGAGAGATCTGAAATAAAGTGCTTAACCTCAGCTCGGGCTACCCGCTGGCCAGACACCGTTTTCAGGTTTGAGCCGGAAATCTTCCGGTTCGCCTCTTGTTATTCGCCAGCCGATGTTTTATATTGACATAATAGTAGGTCAAAAATAAAAGAGGTGAACGGAGAAGATGACTCCACGCACGAAGGAGCAAAACGAAGAGATCCGGCTGCGGCGTCTGGCGCAAATTCGGAAAGCGGCTGCCGATGTTTTTTTGAATAAAGGACCTTTACTGGAAATCCGCGATGTAGCCGCACAGGCGGGACTCGGCTATGGCACGGTATATCATTATTACAGCAATAAGGGCGATCTGCTCCACGATCTGCTGTGGGACGCGTTGGATCGGGCCGGGGAATGGCTGGAGGTTCCGATGGAAGCTCCACACGATTCAGATGCGGGGATGGCACCGGCGGGCGGGCATTTCCGCTTGGCTGCTGCGGCGGATACCGGGAACTCGGCTGCCGCGGGTTCCCGAAGCGGAAGCCGTGTAACGGCCGCAGAGCTTGGTCCCGTCGCTGCCGCTGGTGTCCGGCTGATGCAGCTTTGGGCGGAGGACCACGCCCTGTACCTGCTGCATAAGCTGGCCGGTGAGGGCTTTGCCGCGCTGCCTGAAGGGCGCTCGATCCCGCTCTTGGCTGCCTTTCGCCGGGAGGTGCTCACGCCGCTTGCCGCGCTGCTGAGAAGCGGGCATGCGGCGGACGGGGCAGCCGCTTCCGGCGGAAACGCTGCGGAGCCGCAGGATCTGCTGCAGCACGCGGAGATGCTGCTGGCCGCCTTGGTCGGCTGCGCCTCGCTTTCGCTGCGCCGCGGAAAGCTGCACGAAGAGGCCAGGGATATCGCCCGGTTATTAAAATTATAAAATGGATAAGGAGCGAATAAACAAAAGATGGTTATCTTAAAATCACTTAGGGAAATCGAAGAGATGAAGCCGGCGAGCCAAATCGTTGCGGACTGCTACCGCGAGGTGACCAAGCTGATTGAGCCTGGGATCACCACCCGGGAGATCAATGACTTTGTTGCCAGACACATCACCAAGCTGGGCGGCAAGCAGTTTACGAAGGGGTACAACGGTTTCCCCGCCGAAACCTGCACTTCGGTCAACGATGTGGTGGCCCACGGCATTCCTTCAAACCGGGTGCTTATGGATGGCGACTTGCTGAAGCTCGACATCGTCGTGGAATATGGCGGATGGTTCGGCGATTCCTGCCATTGTTATGCGGTGGGCAATATCCGGCCGGAAGCGCAAAAATTAATGAAGGTGACCAAGGAATGCCTGGATCTGGGGATCGCCCGGGCTATCCCAGGGGGCCGGCTCGGTGACATAACGTCGGCGATACAACAGCATGCGGAAGCGAATGGGTATTCGGTCGTGCGTGATCTGCTGGCTCACGGGATCGGGCGGAGCCTGCACGAGGAGCCTAACTACGTGCATATCGGCGTAGCTGGCAAAGGCATCCGGCTAAAGGAAGGCATGGTGTTTACCATCGAACCGATGATCAACGAAGGTACGTTCCATATCACGATTGACGACGATCAGTGGACGGCGAGAACGGCCGACGGCAAGTTGTCGGCGCAATATGAGCATACGATTGCAATTACGCCGGATGGACCACTGATTTTAACGGCCCAGTAAGAATGGAGGCGAACGGTCTCCTTAGGCGAAGTCGCCCATATTCGGAGTCCCGCGCGATGCCTGCGCGATGGTAAAATGTTCTCCGAGAAAGGGGGGAAGATCATCGTCCGTATGATGGATCGCTTGAATGCCGGGTTCTTGTCACTCGACAATGAAACGTCGCACAATGGTTTTAACTCCACATTCTCCTAAACGTATTCGATCTGTTGATAGACACAATGGATTTTCCCTTTTGCATCGAATCGAGTTGCAAAGTTCCAAGTAAATATCCGTTACAAAAGCCTCCATTCCGTCCGCTCGGACCCGTATGGGGGCATTTTGAATTTTGTCCCCCCGAAGCCACGCCCCCTGCAAACCCCGACGAGCTAGCAGGAAATTACATGCCCCGAGGCTAATACTTCCAGTTGAGACTTCGTATCTCATCGTAAAAATACGCATCATTTCCGTAGGAATGACTACGCTGGTTCCATTTGATTGTTGATATGCTTGAAAAAGCCGGAGGTGCAAGGGCAGATGAAGAACCGCTTCAAAAATCCGCTAAGCCGCATGAATATTAAACAGCAGATGATTCTGCTGTTCCTGGTGCTGGTCATCCCGTTGTTTGCACTCAACGCCTACGGGAATTCCATGGCTGGTCAAATTCTGAAGCGCCATGTGACCAATGCCTATATCGAGCTGAACAAACAGAATTTCAAGCTCATCAACCGGGACATTGAAACCGTTAACAAAGTAACCTCTACAGTCATTCAGAACTCGCAGATCCAGCAGCTCGGCACCTTTTCCGAGGGGAGTGTTCTGGAGCGGGTGAAGAACTATGAACGCCTTGAAAAGATGCTGTTTTCCTTCTCCCAGGAGACGGATGAGCGCGAACCGGTTTATTACTCTCTCTATGTGTATGACCCCGACAACAGTTACTTTTTTGCTCCTTATTACCCCGAACGCAGAAAAGCAGGCGTGTATTTCTTCTCGGACGAGAATGAGAAGCCGGCTTGGTTTGATGAAGCCGTGGCGATGAAGGGCAACGGATATTTGCGGCGCATGGAGCATCTGTCACCCCCGGTGCAAGGGCGCAAGGATCAAGAGACCCTAAGCTACGTGCGGGCCGTCAACAATATTTATCAGGGCGGAACCATCGGCGTTCTGGTTGTTACCAATCTGGATGCGCGGATCGGAGAGTCCTTATCAACGGTATCCATACCGGACGGGGAGCTCTATTTGACGGACTGGAACAACAATATTTTGACTTCATCGGTAAAAGGCTTGGCGGGGACGCTTGAGCTGCCGCCCGAGGTTGATCCGGGCAGCTCTACCATGGGCGTCATGGACGTTATTACCTCGGATTTCATCTACGTCATCGATTATAACTATATGCTTCAGCAGAAGCTGGTCTATAAGGTTCCTGTCAAAACGCTGCTCGCCCAGCAAAGCGAGATGAAGCGGGTCATCCAGGTCATCTCCATCGCTTATTTTGTTGTGGGCCTAATCATCGTCTTTTATTTCTGGCAGTCGTTGATGACACCGCTCCAGAAGCTGGCCCATTTTGTACGGCGCTATGAACCGGGGAACATTGTGCCGGAAACCCCGTATCGGCGCAGAAAGGATGAGGTCAGTGTCCTGATCTCCACGATTTATGACATGGCCCGCCGATTGAATGATCTGATCCATTACAAATACCGTATGGATTTGAAGCAGAAGGAGGCGCAATTGCAGCTTCTCTACCAGCAGATAAATCCTCATCTGCTGTACAACACGCTGGAGAGCATTTACTGGAAGAGCACGATGGAAGGGAATACGGAGTCTGCCGAAATGATCAAGGATCTGTCCAAATTGATGAAGATCAGTCTCAGCAGAGGCCGGGATCTCATTACGCTTGGGGAAGAGCTTGAGCATGCGGGGGCTTATATTAATCTCCAGCTGAATCGTTATGATTACCAGTTCGCGGTCCACTGGGAGGTTCCGGAGGATTTGCTGGTGAATCATGTGCCGAAGATTACGCTGCAGCCGCTGCTGGAGAATGCCATTATTCACGGCATTAAAAATATGGGCGAGGACGGAATCATCCGCATATCCGGTCATCTGGAGGATGGACACTGCCGGATTGTCATCGAGGACAACGGCTATCGTCCGGTCAATTACGAATCCATCCGCAGGCTGCTGTATGATGAAGCCCCGGATCATTCGCTGGGCTATGGCATCCGCAATATCCATGAGCGGATTCAGCTGCATTATGGAAGTGGATACGGACTGCAATATGAACCAAGAGATGAAGGGGGGACCCGGGTGACCATTACGATCCCCCGGATGGAAGCAACAACCATTACCTTAAACGAACAGGAGGTCTCCTGATGTACAACATTTTGGTGGTAGACGACGAACCGTTGATATGCAAAGGCTTAGCGGGACTGCTAACGTCTTCGGGGCTTGCCATAGACGACATTGCAACGGCCTATAGCGGGCAGGAGGCGCTGGATTACATACGAATGGGAGATATTGATCTACTGGTCACCGATATCCAGATGGGTGAGATGAACGGCATCGAGCTGATGCAGCAGGCCAAGATTGTGAAGCCATGGGTCCAGACCATCATTATTTCAGCCCATGAAACGTTCCAATACGCGCAGCGGGCGCTCCAGCTCGGGGCAAGGGATTATTTGATCAAACCGCTGAACAGCGAGCAGTTTCTGGATTCGGTTCGCAGTGTACTGCTGAAGCTGGATAAACCTGCACCTCAGGTAGAGCAGTTTCTCATGGCGGACAATGAGCATTTTCGGATGGATGAGCCTCCGTCCGGGAGAACGGAGCGGCTGAATCAGCGGCTTGCAACCGAGCCGGAGCAGTCAGAGTTAGCCGATCTGCACGACGAGTCGGAGCTCGGCTTGATCGGTCCTTATTTTGCCGTCATCAAGATGAAGCTTGCCCTGAAGCAAGGCACCGAATCTTCTTTTTCCTCACAAGACATACGCCTGATTCAATACGCAACGCTGAATATTGCCAAAGAGCTGCTGGAGCAGGAGCCGCACACCCTGGCGTTCTACTCGCCGGAGCGGGATATCAACATCATCCTTCAATGGAACGAACAGGAAATGGAGGAGAATGCGGGCGGAAAGATCCATCATCTGGAGATGATTGGCCGGAGCCTGCACCACCACGTGGAGCAGCACCTGAAGCAGAGCTGTACCGTGGGAATAAGCCAAATCCTGAGGGGGACCGAATTTTTGAGCGTGCTCAGCCGTCAGGCGGATAAGGCGATGCTGTGGAGTCAGCAGCTGCATGATTTTCATGTGTTTTATTACGGGGACTTCAATTGGCACAACTATGCCCATGAAACGTCGCAGGAGGTGCTTTCGAGCCAGAGCAACCGGATCGTTGAGAATACCAGGCAGTACATCGAGGATCATTACCGTCAGAAGGGACTTACGATACATGAGGTGGCCAAGAACAATCACGTGAGCCCGAACTACTTAAGTTATCTGTTCAAAAAATATACCGGCAGCAGCCTATGGGAGTATGTGGTCAAGCTTCGGATGGAAGAGAGCAGGTCTCTGATCCTGAACACGGATCTTCGCCGGTACGAGATTGCCGAGCGGGTCGGCTATGAGTCCCCGGAGCATTTTAGCAAAATCTTCAAAAAGTACTTCGGCGTCAGCCCGAGTGAGTTAAAGAAGTAAGAACGGTCATACTTCACATAGTTTTAGACATGTTCGAAGGCTCCCCTGCTTTTTTAAAATAAAAGCTAGACATTAAATAAAGGAATGAGGGAGTCTGATGGAAGAAACGGTCATGTCACAAGGCCAGGCTCTGACGGAGCCCGGTCATCGTACCCGGCAGGAGCACAAGCGAAAGCCGCTGTGGAGGAAGTATTTATGGGGGTATTTATTCCTCGTTCCGGCTATTGCGATCTTTATCGTGTTTTTATGGGTGCCGATATTTAAAGGGATCTTTTACAGCTTTTTTCATATCGATTTTGTCAAAGGAAACACCTTCGTCGGGTTGGATAATTACGCCAACGTTCTGAGTAATCCCGACCTGCTGCTTTCCGTTCGTAATACACTCTATTTCATGCTGTTAACGTTTGTGATCGGCTTCTGGGTGCCGATAGCGGCTTCCATTGCCATCTCGGAGCTGAAGCTGTTCCAGGGCTTCGCCCGGATCGCGGCTTATCTTCCGTTTGTTGTACCCGGTGTCGTGCTCTACGGCATGTGGAGATGGATGTATGATCCGGTAGGTCCGATCAATGCCTTGTTTGGCTTCTTCGGGGCAGAGCCGGTATCGTTTATATCGGATAGCCGCTTCTCGATGGTGGCACTGGTCGTGATGGAAACGTGGCAGCAATTCGGCTCGGCAATGCTGATCTATCTGGCGGGGGTGCTCAGCATACCTAAAGATTGGTATGAAGCCGCCGAAATCGACGGTGCGGGCGTATGGGCCCGGATCAAATATATTACGCTTCCCTCGATGCGCAATCTGATTATACTCATGCTGATTCTGCAGCTGATCGGTACTTCACAGGCGTATCAATCGCAGCTCGCGATGCTGGACGGTGGTCCGAACAAGGCCACGCTCACCTATGCTCTCCTCACCGTAAAATATGCGTTTAACCAGCTGGATTACGGGGCGGGAACCGCAATGGGCGTCTTGATGTTCCTCGTGCTGAGCATACTTGGCATCCTGCAATTCAAGATGAACAGGGAGGAGTACTAGGATGAAAGAGAGAGGCATATTATCGACTTCGGATTTGAGAAAACCCTTGAATCAAGTGGTTTACGGCTTTATGGTGCTGTGTATTGCGGCAATGGCTTTTACGATGCTGTATCCGATCGGCATGACGATGTTCAACGGCCTGAAGAGCAACCAGGAGATCAACACGTTTCCTCCGCGATTTTTCCCTTCGGAGTGGCATTGGGATAACTTCCCGAAGGGGTGGGATTACATTGATCTGCCGATGTTTCTCAAGAATACGCTGTTTATTTTTGGCGGTAATTTGCTGGTGACCATTCTGGTATTGGGCCTTGCGGCATTCAGCATTTCGCGCATTAAAGTTCCGTATCACCGGGCGATTTATTTCTTCATTCTCATGACCTTGTTTATACCGGCATCGAGTTATATGATTCCGAATTTCGTCAATTTGAAGGAGCTGGGGCTGCTGAATTCCTACTGGGCGTTCTGGCTGCCGGCAGGGGCGAACGCTTACTTCTTCCTGTTGATCAAAAACTTCTTCGATGGGATTCATCCCGAGATATTCGAGGCGGCGCGCATCGACGGCGCTTCGGAGATCAGCAGCTTTCTGCGTATCGCGATTCCGCTGTCGGTCCCGATTTTTGCAACGCTTGCGATTTTTATTTTCTCGACTGCGTGGAATGATTGGTTCTGGCCGTCCCTTGTGATGCAGACACAGGACAAATACACACTGGCAACAGCCATCTACAAGTATGTGATCAATGCACGGAACCTGGACAGCAGCATTAAATTCACAATCCTGTTCATGGTGATGGTGCCGCCTATCTTTGTGTTTCTGCTGTTCCAGAATTTTATCATGCGCAGCGTCAGCCTCTCGGCCGTCAAAGGGTAGAAATAGCGTTTGCATGATCGTAGGCCTGCACATGATCGTCATATGAATGCACATCGTTCTTTCAGCGTTCCGCTTTTATGATGGAGATAGGAAAGAACATATTATTTCAATAAGGAAAAGGGGAGTATCCATGCGCAAGTTCTCAGCACTACTGATTTGCCTTATGCTGTTCAGCTCCTTGCTTGCAGCGTGCGGCGGCGGCAAAGCAGCTCCGGAGGTCACCAGTAAAGAGGGAGGGACCACCAATACAGGGGGGACAACCACGACACAGAATGAAGAGCCGAAAGAGGATGTCGCGGATAAAAAAGTAACGATCAAGATTCACTATCCGCTGCCGGACGATACCACACTGCGTCAGCAGGAGGATGATAAAATCGCGCGTTTCCAGGCGAAGTATCCAAACGTGACGATTGTGAAGGATGACTGGCAGTACAGCGTCAATGAAATTGGGGTAAAGATGGCTTCGAACGAAGCACCGACATTTTATAACACCTGGGCTACAGAGGCGCAGCTGCTCGTGGAGCGGGGCTGGGTAGCCGACATTACGGAGTTCTGGAACAACTGGGAGTACAAGGACGACATGAACCCTGTGCTGCAGGAGCAATTTATCGTAGACGGCAAGGTGTACGGCGTTACGCAGAACGGATACATCACGTCAACCATCGTGAACAAGAAACTGCTGGACGCGAAGGGAGTAGCATTGCCGCCGATGGATTGGACGTGGGACGATATGTACAACACGGCGAAGGGTGCCGCTGATCCGAAGGCAGGTATATCCGGTATTGCGCCAATGGGCAAAGGCAATGAGGCAGGCTGGAACTGGACCAACTTCCTGTTCGAAGCCGGCGGGGATATCGAAGTGAACGAGGACGGTAAAGTGAAGGCCGTGTTTAATTCGGAAGCCGGCGTGAAGGCACTGGATTTCTACAAGAAACTGAGATGGGAAGGAAATGCCATTCCCCAGGACTGGGCTCTCGGTTGGGGCGATGCTGTCAGTTCGTTCCAGCAAGGACGTACGGCTATGGTCATTGCAGGTGCATTTGACGTGATCCAGCCTGCGTTGAATGAAGGCGGCATGAAGCCTGAGGATGTGATCGCTTATCCAATGCCAGCTATGGAGAAGGGCGGAGCACATCACGGGATTCTGGGCGGTAACTACCTGGTTATCAACCCGAACGCCACGAAGGATGAGCAGGAAATGGCATTCCGTTACATTACGTTTGATTATTTTACGGATGATGCTCTGAAATCAGTGGAGGATACAATCAATGCCCGCAAAGCCGAGGGCAAATACTTCGTTCCGACACCGCTTGAATATTTCAGCGATGATTCGGAGTACGCAGCCAAGGTAAAAGCGATTTACGATAAATACGACAACGTGTACAAATATGATCCACAGCTCTTTAGCCTGCTGGAAGGCAAGCCGGAAGCGCAGTTTGGCACGCAGGACTATTATGCCGCGATGTCCAATGTCGTACAGGAATCGTTCTCGAAGGAAGGCACGGACTCCAAGAAGCAGCTGGACGATACGGCCAAGTTAGTACAGGAGAACTTCTTCGACAAAATCGAGCAGAAATAGGAGAGAGACCGGCGATGGTCGGCCTATCTTTAAAGAGAAATACGAACAACCCGCTCAAGGAATTCCTTGAGCGGGTTGTTCGGTTTCCAGGGGGCAAACATCGGTAGCATTTCCGTGTGGCAGGGTCACAACAGCCTGCGACAGTTTCCGCTGCTTCAATCAGAATCAGTAGATTTCGCGTGCATCCGCCGGCAGCTGCCGGACATGCCGCAGGAAGGCGCTCACGCGCTGATCCTGCCCCATGTCATAGTCAAAGCCAAGCTGCTTAGCGACATCCAGCGCGGTTCTGCGGAACAGCGCTCCCATCGTAAACAGCGCCTCCCATACCTCTTCGTAGGTTCCGCGAGGGTAGGTGGACATCAGCTCATTCCAGCTGTCCGCAGACAGGTGCTTGTTCAAGTACTTGCCGTTCTTGCCTACGCTGAGTGAGAAATCGGTCTGGGTTCCTACCTGCCACTCCAGCATTTTCATCAGCATCGGCCGCATGATGTTGTGAAGATGATCCTGGGCATACAGGATTTCTGCCCGCCACAAGCCCTTGGCGACATACGTGGATACCCACCAGAACTCGTTGCAGCAATCCTCGAAAAAGGCTGCTGACGGACGCTGTACCCAGAAATCCTCGTCGGAAGGAGCAGGAATCTTGGGAAAGATTTGATCTTTATCCATTAAGATCTGGATCAGTTTGTCTTCCTTGCAGTATTTCTCCTTCTCCTCGATGGGAATCAGGGTCATGTCAATCCGGTTGCCGTCGGTAAATAACATCAGGTACGAGAACCAGCCTCCCAGATCAGGGGGAAACATAGCCATGTCTTCCGGCGTCTGCAGAATTATCCGTTCCCCGAAAACACCGATCCAATTCGGATCTTGAATGAAGCTGTCCATGTCCGTTACATGAAAGCTGATATCATAATCCTGAAATATATCCTTGGGCACATTCGGATTCGTTCTGGATCCTTCCAGGGTCACGGCCCGAACCCGTTCGTCACGGGCTGCATAGCCCAGTACCAAATCAATCATCTCTTGTTCGCTTCTCATGTTATCCATGCCTCCGTATTCATATTTTTAGAGCAGCTTTATTCGAATCGGACAGGCAGGAGGTCCACGAATTCGGACCGTAGAAGCACCGCATGGATAGGAAGCCTGTTATAACTTGTTTAGGTGTTTTTTCATGGGCGTACCTCCTTGCGTCTTTTTGGATATATAGGATTAATTCTTCATGGCCTTAAATGATTCCTCCGCAGCAACCAGCGTGGCCTCGATGTCCGTATCCGTATGGGCCGTTGTCATAAACCAGGCCTCGTATTTGGAAGGAGCCAGGTTCACGCCGCGGTCCAGCATGTGGCGGAAGAAGGCAGCGAACGCTTCGCCGTCGGTGTCTTGCGCTTCATCATAGTTCGTAACCGGATGATCGCAGAAGTGGGTGGAGAAGGAGCCGCGGATCCGGTTGATGGTCAGCGGAATGCCGTAGCGGTCCGCGGAAGCCTGCAAGCCTTCCGTCAGCTTGATTGTCAATCGTTCCATTTCCTCGTAAACCCCATCACCCTGCAGAACCTCCAGACAGGCGATTCCGGCTGCGATGGAAGCGGGGTTGCCCGCCATGGTTCCAGCCTGATAAGCAGGGCCCAGCGGAGCGACCTGCTCCATCACGTGCTTGCGGCCGCCATACGCGCCGATCGGCAGCCCGCCGCCGATGATTTTGCCAAGTGCTGTAAGGTCGGGCTGTATAGCCTCGTGGTTAGCCAGGCCCGCGTAGGTTTGGCTGGAGCCGTAGTGGAAGCGGAAGGCGCTGATGACCTCGTCATAGATGACAAGGGAACCATTATCGTGAGTCATCTGGCATAACCCCTCCAGGAATCCCGGCTTCGGCATGACCATGCCGAAGTTGCCGACAATCGGTTCCACCATGACGGCAGCAACATCATCGCCCCATCGGTCCAGGGCAGCGCGCAGGCCTTCCAGATCATTGAACGGAACCGTAATCACTTCCGAAGCGATGCTGCTCGGAATTCCGGCACTGTCTGGGATTCCGAGCGTGGACGGACCTGAACCTGCGGCTACAAGGACAAGATCCGAATGGCCGTGGTAGCAGCCCGCAAACTTGATGATTTTGTTGCGCTTGGTATATGCTCGGGCTACACGGATCGTGGTCATGACAGCCTCGGTGCCGGAGTTGACAAAACGTACCTTGTCCATGGAGGGGATGGCTTCCTTCAGCATTTTAGCCAAGGTAATCTCAAGCTCGGTCGGTGTACCGTATAAAGTGCCATTTTGGGCAGCGGCTGTAATGGCGGCTGTAATATGCGGATGGGCATGTCCCGTTATGATCGGGCCGTAAGCCGCCAGATAATCAATATAGCGGTTGCCGTCCACGTCCCAGAAGTGGGCTCCGTTTGCGCGCTTCATGAAGACAGGGGCACCGCCTCCCACGGCTTTGAACGATCGGGAGGGACTGTTCACGCCTCCAACGATATGCTGGAGTGCTTCTTGATACAGGGTTTCTGAATGGTTTCTGGATGTGGACATTAGACTAAAACTTCCTTTCTTCATGAATCAGGACAGGTTGCTGAATGAAGTAGCGACCTGTCCTGATGCGGTATAGGGTGTTAATTGCGGTCTGTTGTTGTGGATGGAGTAGCGATGCTGTCGGAAGAACTGCTGGCAGGATCACTTTCCGTGCTCTCGCTGCCCTCGGTCTCTGGATCAGGCACCGGCGGATTCATGATATCCTGGATATACTGCTTCAGCGTATCCGGATTGCCAACGGTTAAGACGGCTGCGCCTCCAATGGTTTCTTCTTTCAGAAGTTTCATCGGAGGAACCTGCTCACTGCCGCTCATTTTGCTCTTATAGGCGACATTGGCGAGTTTCCACATATCCTCGACATCGAGGTTGGTATCAATATACGGGCTGACGGATTTCAGAATCTCCGGCAGCTTCATGATTGATGTGGTGGTCTGCATTTTCTTGGCTACGGCCTTCAGGAGCTCGCGCTGACGCTCGGTTCGAGTGAAGTCGCCCATCGCATCATAGCGGAAGCGGACGTATTGCAGCGCCGCATTACCATCAAGATGCTGCATGCCTTCTTTAAGTTCAATGTCGTATTCATTTTTATCTGCTTTACTGGAATAATTCATGTCCTTCTCAACATAGAAATCAACGCCGCCGACGGAATCAACCAACTTCATAAAACCTTGAAAATCCGTATAGACATAGTATTGAACCGGGATACCAAGCAAATCGCCTACGGCCTTCATCGCCGTATTCGGACCGTGCGTAATTGCCGTATTGATCCGGTTTCGATCATATCCAGGTATTTCTACGTAAGTATCGCGCAAAATAGAGAATAAGTGCATTTTCTTGGCTACGGGATCAATTGAGGCAACAAGCATACTGTCGGAGCGAGGGATTTCACCTTCCTCAAATCCGCGGGCATCGACACCCATGAGCAAAATGTTAACGGTCTCCGTTCCTTCCCACTCCGGTGGGGCAGGGGCTTTGGCATCCACTTTTTCAAGTTCCCGGAAAGGGGAGGATTCGCCTGATTTTTGAAGACTGTGCAAGCCGTCGTAGAATGAAACTGCATAATAAATGCCGTAGCCAATGACAGCTGCGAGCACGATGCTTACACTCCATATAATCGTCTTCTTTGTTTTTTTGGTCATTGTGTTCTTCCTTTCGGATTACGCTGATGAATAAATTCGATAGAACATTTGAATATTCGACATTCATTCTATTATAATTTTTTTCGAAAAGACAATCAATTTTACGGGCCATAAGGTCCGTACAGCAGGAGTTGAAGCCTTATCGTAGATCAAACGCAATTGACAATCGGAAGCCAGGTGCCGGACTTTTCACTTCCGGCTTCGAATGGGGAGAAGGTATCTTTAAGCGATTTTCGTGGACGCAAAGTCGTGCTGTTCTTTTATCCGAAAGATATGACGCCGACCTGTACCGAGGAGGCTTGCAGCTTCCGTGACCATTATGGTGCCTTGAAAGAGGCGGGTGCGGTCGTAATCGGAATCAGCCCGGATCCGCTGAAATCTCATGCCAAATTTATGGATAAGCATAGCCTGCCCTATTTGCTTCTGTCTGATGAGGAGCATAAGGTAAGCGAGATGTTTGGCGTCTGGCAGATGAAGAAGATGTTCGGCCGTGAGTATATGGGCATTATACGCTCCACCTTTTTGATTGATGAGAACGGGAAGATGACAGGGGAGTGGCGGAAGGTTAAAGTAAAAGGTCATGTCGAATCGGTTCTCACAGCCGTGCTGTCATAAGCTATATGAAGAACGGTCCCTCAGCATGCCTGGACAGGCATAATAAGGGACCGTTCTTTTGAGAAAATAGGACCGGAGGAATAGACCGGGTGGGAGGGATCAATGCTTCAAGAACGTACCCATCCGGTATTCGCGGAACGCTTCATTCACTTCTTCTTCCGTATTCATGACAAAGGGGCCGCGTGCGGCCACGGGTTCCTTCAAGGGTTCGCCTGCATACAGCACGAAGCGGAGGGGCTCCACAGCCGTTGCCTGGATTTCACTTGGCATTCCATCAATTCCGGCACCCAGCCACAGCACCTGATTCTGGGAGGCAGTCACACCTTGGCTTCCGAAGGTTCCGCTGCCCTCAAGGATATAGATGAAGCCGTTGTAGCTGCCGGGCAGGTCCTGCGCTATGGAAGCGCCAGGCTCAAGGATGGCCTCAACCATCGTAACCGGAACATGGTTTTTAGTCCCGGATACCACATGGCCGGATGAACCGGAAAAGACCCGTGCGATCGCACCCTCCTCTTGTCTGACCGGCATCTCCGCCCCCTTCAGGTTTTGGTAGCGAGGGGAGGTCATTTTCCGGTCACGGGGCAAATTGACCCAGAGCTGCAGGACATGAGCCGTTACGCCCTCGGAAGGGACTTCGTTGTGGATGACGCCGCTGCCGGCAGTCATCCACTGCACATCACCGGGCCCAAGCACCCCGCGTTGTTCGGAGACGCTGTCATAATGCTCGAGGGTTCCGTCGATTACAAAAGTAACGGTTTCAATTCCCCGATGGGGATGGTCGTCGAATGAACCGGCTTGGAATTTGTCTTCCATCATGCCGAGAAACGGGTCGGATTGGGCCCAGTTACCGAATTCAATAACGGGTCCAGCGGCATGGATGGGGCTGTTGCGCCGGAGAACGACGTCTCTGACCTCTGCAATATCGCGTTTGAATACCGTTGAGTTGTTGTCCATAGCTTCTATCATCCCTTCTCATCTCGAAATAGGCCAAGAATCAATCCAAATCTGTATAACGAAGCTTCTTATAATAATGGAATTAAGATAACGCTAGCGAAGAACTCAAATTCAGTTTACTAGTAATCTGAATTAAAATCAAGTTCGCAAGAAAATATCAGATTCTAGTCTTTTTTCAAATATCGCCCCATATAATCTATCAGGAAACCGAACTCATAGAAACGATGGAGGTAGAGTTGATAATGAAAAACATGGTGCGGGTAACATCAATTGCAGTATTCTTCGGCGTATTGGCTGTTCTGATCATGATCGGTACGGGATTGGACTTCCAGCGGCCGATGGAGATATATGTAGAACAGGCTCCTCTGGCGACAGTACCCCTGGCAGTGCCTCAGCAGGCTGCACAGATGAAGGGGAAAGAGGTAAGCAAGCCCATCGTCATTACGGCAGACAAGGACAAACCCGCTGTGAACGCCGCACCTGTTTCATATAAAAAACCAACGGATAAAACGGTTTATCTCACTTTTGATGACGGGCCATCGGATTTAACGCTTGAGGTGCTTGATATATTGAAGCGAGAAGGAATTAAAGGCACTTTTTTTGTACTGGGCAAAGAAGCCGAGACCCGTCCGGAGATTATCAATCGCATCTATGAAGAAGGCCATACCATCGGGAATCATACATATGATCATCGTTACGACCAGCTCTACGGGCGTTTTCAGGATTTCTGGGGGCAGATTAAGAAGACGGAGGAAGTCATCCGCTTGATTACGGGGGAGCGGCCGCAGTTGGTGCGAGCACCAGGGGGCACGGCAGGTCATTTTGACGAAGCCTATTTTCAATTGATGAAGCAGGGTGGCTATCATGTATTCGATTGGAATGTTGACAGTGGCGATTCCAAGTATAAAGGGGTCCCGGTTAAGGACATCGTAAAAGGGGCAACCACAAAAGTTAAGGGCAATGAGGCGATTGTGCTTCTTCATGATGGTAAAGGGCATGGCGAAAGCGTGAAGGCTCTGCCGGACATTATTTCTTATTATAAAAAGCAGGGGTACGCCTTTGAAGTGCTTTCGACAAAAACGCAGCCTGTTCAATTTACCGCACAGAAGGCGGCCCGAAAGGCTTCGCAGCCTTCGAAGCAGTGGATCACACAGGAAGTTGTTGCCAATTCCGCACTCTTTGAATCTGGAAGGACGCTCGCCGTGGAATTCGGCGGACTTGAAACCGCGTTTGCGGCAGGTGAATACAAGTTGGTGGACGGCCGGCTGATGGTTCCGCTGCGCTCCCTGGTGGAGCGGCTTGGCGGAAGCGTGTCCTGGAAGTCTCATAACAAAACCGTGCAGGTGAAGCTTGGAGGGAATCGCTGGGATGCGGACCCGGTGGGGGGCTTGCTGTTATCCCATCAAACAGGTGGCAAACCTGTGTCATCGGATGTGCATCTGATCGGCGGCACGGCTTGGATTCCGATTCGGGACGCGCTTGACTTTTCCGGCCACCCTGTTACAAGAGTGACATATGAAGAAAGCGAATATCGCGTTCTAACTTTGTAGTCGAAATTTGTATTTTATGTTTGTAATTATGCTGCACAAGTTATAGACTAGTACTTAGAGATATTTATCACAATCCCTAAGAATGTTTCAGAATAAAGGAGGGGGAAGCTTCCCCCTGCTTTATTTTTGGCGATAGATGAGTCACCCATAAGTTCGCACTTTTGTAAGTGATGCATAATAGATACCGGTTATCCCAAAATTAAACCTAGCCGGTTCGATCGTCGCCAAGTTCATCTTGGGAATTTACTTAAAGAAAAGGAGGCAATTCTTTATGACAGAAACATCTTCTCCACAACCGTCCGAAACTCCGGAAAATGTTGTAGGAAACCAAGAAGCTGCGGCGTCCAGCCGTCCTGATGTGCTGCTCGAACAACTGCTCAAGCCCGAGGTTCAGGAATCCCTTACAACTCTCGTGGACAATCTTCCTAAACTTACGGAAATGCTGTCCGTCATGACTAAAGCGTATGATTTCGGTAAATCCGTAGCTACGGATCCCGTGCTTGCGGAAGACACTATGGCTTCCCTCAGCGGATTCGCGAAGCCGGTAACGACAGCAGCAAAAAGCGTTGCATCTGCAGCTATCGAAGCCGGGGACCGTGTCCACGCTCAAGGCGACCAAGCTCAGATCGGTGTATTTGGTCTGATGAAAATGCTGAAAGATCCTCAGGTTCAAAAGGGTCTTCGCTATGCTCAGGCCTTTTTGGACGTTCTTAACGAGCGCGACCAACAAAACAAGCGTTAATCCATAAATCATACGAAGAACGGAGGATGGTCATGTCTAAACATATTTTAATTTTGGGCGGAGGCTACGGCGGCTTGCTTAGTGCACTTTCTGCACGCGAGCATTTCGGCGCATCTGCAAAAATCACGCTGATTAACCGTTTCCCAACCCATCAGATCATTACGGAATTGCACCGCCTGGCAGCAGGCAACATCGCAGAGAAAGCAGTAGCTTTGCCGCTGGATAAGCTTCTGCGCGGCGCGAACGTTGACCTGCGCATCGGCAATGTTAAGGAAATCAAGCCGGATGAGCGTTCGGTTTCCCTCGATGACGGCGGCAGCTTCACATATGATGCCCTGGTTATCGCTCTGGGCAGTGAAACTGCATTTTTCGGTATCCCGGGACTTCAAGAGAACAGCTTCATTCTGAAGTCTGTTAACGATGCAAACCGTCTGCGTGCTCACGTTGAGTCCCGCATTGCGGAATACAGCAAAACGAAAAACAAAGCGGACGCTACCATCGTGGTTGGCGGCGGCGGTTTGACCGGCGTTGAGCTTGTTGGTGAATATGCCGATATGAGAAGCGAGCTGGCTCGCAAATACGGTATCGATCCACAGGAAATCACGCTCTATTGTGTTGAAGCTGCTCCTTCCATTCTGCCGGGCTTCCCTGCTGAATTGGTTGACCGTGCGACAACAAGCCTGCAAAAACGCGGCGTGAACTTCCTGACTGGATTGCCTATTACCAAAATGGACGGCACCACCGTTGAGCTGAAAGATGGAAGCACCATCGAAACCAGCACATTGGTATGGACAGGCGGCGTACAAGGCAACAGCGTTGTCGCTAACTGCGGAATCGAAGTGAACCGCGGACGTGCGGTTGTGAACGAATTCCTGCAATCCGCTTCCCACCCTGACGTATATGTTGCTGGCGACAGCGCGGTTGTTATGGGACCGGAAGGTCGTCCGTTCCCGCCGACAGCACAGCTGGCATGGCAAATGGGCGAGCTGATCGGATACAACATGTTCGCTCAATTGAACGGCGGCGCACCAGCTTCCTTCGCACCGGTATTCTCCGGTACGCTGGGCAGCTTGGGACGTAAAGATGCCATCGGTACGATCGGCGCGAACAAGACCCAATTGAAAGGTCTGCCTGCAACCTTGATGAAGGAAGCGAGTAACATGCGTTACCTGTCCCACATCAACGGTTTGTTCACACTGGCTTACTAAGCCAAAGGGCGGCATTATACGAATACAAAGAGATGGACCCGGAGTTATTCGGGGCCATCTCTTTTTTTATATGGAGATGACCTCGGTGAAGTGAAGCACAGGCTCCAAACATAAGCAGATCGACTTAGGGACAATCATCTTAAAACATAATACGATGTATACACCCGGGAGCAGAGCGAGTTCTGGGTTATGCCAGATACGGGGACTTGGGGAGAAGGCGGGAAGGGGGAAAGCAAACGGTAGAGGAGGTGGAAGAGGAGAGCTTGAAGGAGGAAATGAGGTAAGAAGGCTAAGTATTTATGTAAGCGCTATCAAATAAAGATTCATCATTTTCATTTTACAAAACGGAGGGAGTTTGTATGCGGGGATATCATCGTCTTCATTCGATTGTCATTCAGTTGTTTTTGTTTTTTTTCATCGGCACCACACTCCCGGTACTTATTATGGGTTTCCTGTCGTACAACAAATCGGCATCAATTGTGGAGGAACAAGTCAGTAAAGTTGCCTCTCTCACCATTACTCAAGTCAGTGACAAACTGAATATGTTTTTCAAGAAACTGGACGATTCCTCGATGATGGTGCTGAACAGCAAGGTGGTGCACGGCATTCTGGAGGATCAGGATATGAGCAAATATGATCTGACGCTGAAGGTGAAGGAGGGAAAGGATCTGTTGACCTCCATCATGATTAACTCGCCGGAAATATTGGATGTGTATGTATTCGATGTGCTGCGGAACAATTCGGTCCTCAGTGCCGATTCCCTGATGTCCATCCCGGACCAATGGGATTCCGCTTGGTATCAGTCGATTCTGGAAGCTAACGGCCAGGCGGTATGGTTCGGCCTGTCCGATACCTCCTACCTGAAGCAGACGGGAATGGGATTTCCGGTATTCGGCCTGGGCAGGGCGATACGGAGCTGGGATACGGGGGAGATTGTGGGGGTGATGTTCATCGAGATCATGGGGGATGTCCTGATCGACGAATTAAACCATGTCCAGTTCGGTGATACAGGGTATATGTACGTGGCCAATGATGAGAACCGTTACTTCTATCATCCCGATCCCTCAATGTATGGGAAGCAGTCCCAGATCAAACTGCCGACGGGTCTGACGGAATATAACCTGAACAACAATAAAACACTCATGATTCCGTCGCGCCTGAACAATGGATGGCATGTGGTTGGGATGGTACCGCTTAAGGAGCTGACGGCGGACTCGGCCAGCATCCGGAGTTTCACCGTCTGGATTGTCTTCGGATCGATCCTCGCAGCGATCGGCATCGGTTATTTCATGACCCGGCGGATTGGCAATCCTCTCGTCCAGCTAAGCAGGCTTATGCGCAGAAGCGAAGCAGGAGATCTATCGGTCCGGAGCAAGAATGTAGGTTCCAGTGAAATTGGGCAGCTGGGAAGAAGCTTCAACAAAATGATTGAGCAAATTGATCTGCTGATCAGGCGGATTGCCGCGGAGGAGTCCGAGAAGAAAAAAGCGGAAATCCGTGCACTGCGGTACCAGATTAATCCCCACTTTCTCTACAATACGCTGAATTCCATCCGCTGGATGGCCAAGCTTAACCGGACTAACGACGTGGATCAATCGGTCACCGCCCTTGTTCATCTGCTGGAGGGGAGCCTGGAGCGCAATGGCGTGTTCATACGGCTCGGTGACGAGCTGGAGCAGCTCCGTAAATACATGATTATTCAGAATTATCGTTACGACCATCAGATTGAACTAAGGATCGATTGTCCTGAGGATATGGAGGACATCCATATTCCCCGGATGCTGCTGCAGCCAATTGTGGAGAATGCGATCTTTCATGGGATTGCGCCGCTGGATGACACGGGCGTGATTCAGATCAGGATTTCATCGCAGCAGCAGGATGTCCTGGTACAGATCGAGGACAATGGGATCGGCATAAGACCTGAGCGAATAACAGGACTGCTCTCGCATGATCAGGATCACTCCAAACACGGCATGACCCATATCGGGCTGCGTCATGTTCACCAAACGGTCCAGCTGTATTATGGCAGCGGCTACGGAGTGTGGGTGGAGAGCCGGGAACACGAAGGTACACGGGTCACTATCACCTTTGCCAAGGAAAGGGGGGACGCTTATGTACAGAGTGCTGCTCGTGGATGACGAGGCAATCGCTCGTACAGGACTTCGATCCACCTTCGATTGGGAGAAGCACGGTTATCGGCTGGTCGGAGAGGCCTCCAATGGACAGCGGGCAATGAAGTGGATTCTGAACGGGGATCTCGACATTCTGATCACCGATATCGCGATGCCCATCATGGATGGCTTGGAGCTGACCCGCCGGACCCGAGAGCTGTGTCCATGGGTGAAGGTGCTGCTGCTCAGCTGCCACAGCGATTTCGAATTCGTGCGCGAAGGCATCAGGCTTGGCGCATCGGATTATATTCTTAAGCCGACGCTGGACCCGGACTCGCTCGGTGCCATACTCGATCAGATGCGTTCGAAGCTGGAAGAGGAGCGGCAGATGCAGCGGATTCTGACGGAGCATGAGCAGCAGCAGCGGCGGAACAAGAAGAAGGCCGATGAGAAAATACTGTTTCAGGCCTTATCCGGCGATCCAAATGCGATAGAAGATTTGGAAGCCAGGAGTCATGGCGGCTCTTATATGATGGCTGTGCTTCAGCTTGATTCCGACATAGGAGATCGGGCGGCGGGGGGACAGCAGAAGGATTGGCATGACAGAATCGAACGGCTTCTGGAGCTGTTATATGACCAGGTCCCGGAAGCGCTGGCAGCGCGGCTGGAAACGGACCGGATCGCGGCCTACGTACCAGTGCGTCCCGAAGAGAGGCGGGAAGTCAGCGAAGCGGGCATCAAGCTGCCAATTCGCTGTATCATCGGACTGAGCCGAGGCTTCAACAGCATAGGCAAGCTGCATGAGGCTTTTCAAGAAGCCGTTGAAAGTCTGGAGGGGCTTTTCTTTTATAGGGATAAACAGATTCTTCATGCGGAGGATAGGCTCCTCGTGGATGCCGAATCGGCACAGGAAGGTTCAACTTCCGGACTGTATGGCTTTAGAGCGGGGCTGGCTGTTGGGAATATGGATAAAAGCGAAGTGGAGCTGCAGGCGATCATGGAGCGCTGGAAGCCTGGAAGGATGAACAAACCTGCGGTTCTTAAAGAAGCAGAGGGCATTCTGGGACTGCTGGCCATGCATTATCTCCCTGGCGGTCCGGCGCTGCCCCAGGCAGGAGAAGCGGGGCGGCTTCGATCGGTGGAGGAGGTAAAAGGGCTTGTTCTTGAAGCTTTCCGCATGCTGCGTGAGGAAGCCATCCGTCACCCCGTCCCGGAATCCACGCTGCATGAGCGGATTGTGCTGCAGGCTGTTCAATATATTAACGCCCGCTTTACCGAGCCCATATCTCTGCAGGAGGTGGCGGACGACGTGGCTGTAAGCCGCAACTATTTTAGTGAAATGTTCAAGCGCGTCACCGGGCACAACTTTATCGATTATGTGATCGACCTTCGACTGAAACGCGCCAAGGAGCTGCTCTCCACGACCTCGCTCAGAGTGTATGAAGTAGCTGACCGATCCGGATTTAATGATGTGAAATACTTCAGCAAATTGTTCAAGAAGCTGGTAGGGATTTCGCCGGCTGAGTACCAGGGACAGCACCGTAAATGATCAAAACTTCATAGATCGGAAAAGAAGCCACTTTTTCGGAACATAATCCGTTCAAATGCTTTTTGCCAAAATTTTATAATTAAAGCGGTTACAAAGTGCTGTGCCAGCAAAACTAAATCGGGTTTGAATGGAGGAAATGAAATGACAAGGAAACAGGTAAGAGGGTCGTTGCTTGTAATCATTCTTCTACTATCATCCATGCTTCAGGCGTGTGGAGGAGGCGGAACTACGGAGGGCGGAGATTCGGGAAGCAGCGAGAAGGTCAAGATTAAATGGGCGAGCTGGGGGAATCCCGGAGAGCTTAGCCGCTACCAGGAGCTGACCAAGGATTTCAACAAGAAGCATCCAGATATCGAAGCCGAATTCATTCCAATTCCCGGCGAGTATGATCAGAAAATATTAACCCAATTAACGGGAGGGACAGCGCCGGATATTTTTTACGCCGGTGACGGTCTGATCGTGAAATTGATCGAGAATCAAAGCATTGAGAATTTAACCCCCTACATGGATGCCCCGGAGAGCTTGATCAAGAAGGAGGATTACTTCGAGGGCTTGTGGGGAGCAGCGGTGCGGGATGGGCAGACTTACGGCGTGACGGTGGATTGCAACCCGATGGTGTTGTGGTACAACAAGAAGGTGCTGAAGGAAGCGGGTATAACCGAGATGCCTGCCGATCTTCAGGCGAATGGACAATGGACCTGGGACAAGTTCAAGGAAATGTCGGACAAGATCCGGGACAGCAAGAAATACGGCTACGTGCTGGATAATTCCTGGAACAGTTATCACAGCTGGGTTACCTCGAATGGAGGCCAGGTCTACGATGACGAGGGGAATTTCGTGGCGGCTTCGGATCCCAAGGCAATGGAGGCTTTCAAGTTCCTGTACGACAACGTGAAGTCCAAGAACATTACGTTCTCCGGGACGCTTCCCAAAGGGCAGGGCGGGGACGCCATGTTTATGTCCAACCAGGTCGGATTTGTTGCTGCGGGACGGTGGTATCTGCCGCTGTTCAAGAAGAATCAAGGACTTGAGTATGACGTGGTAACTTGGCCTACCAACACCGGCAACAAAATCGAGCCGGCCGGTATCCCAACGGCATTCCTGGTCATGAACAAGGCAGCGAAGAATAAGGAAGCAGCCTATACCTTTTTCTCCGAGTATGTAAGTAAAGAAGGTCAACGTTACCGCCTGCAGGGCGGTGGCAATGCGGTCCCGTCGGTACAAGGCACGGATGATGTGGTCCTGGAAGGAAATCTGCCGGAGCATGCCCAGTTATTCCTCGATGCTCGTGAGATCGGGTATTCCCTGACGCCGTTCGAGGCGGGCATTCCGGGTCTCAGCCAGGATATCACATCCAAATTCGAGGCACTGTGGCTGAAAGATCAGGATCTTGAAAGCTCCCTGCAGGACATTCAGGATATGGCTAATAAGAAAATTCAGGATTACAAGAGCGGCAAGAACTGATCAAGCTCTGGAGAGGAACGGTGAGAAGATATGAAGACGCAGCCTGCTGGAAGCCCCGGAGCCTCTCCTTCTCCGGAGCAGCTCCCGGAGAGGAGAACAACCTCCTTAACAAGCAAGACATCCGACGGTTTATGGGGCTACTTTTTTATCCTTCCCCAGATGATCGGACTGATCGCTTTTTCATTAATTCCGCTGATTTCGGCTTTTGTTATCAGCATGATGAACTGGGACGGGATGGGAGCCAAGAAGTTTATCGGACTCCAGAATTTCATATCCCAGCTTCAGGATGAGGAGTTCCATATCGCCCTGGTCAACACGGTGTATTATACGATTCTATCGGTACCGACAGGCATTATTCTGGCCATGCTGGTGGCGGTAGGCTTAAACCGGGTTCGCGGGAAAATCCTGTACCGGCTGATCTACTTCATGCCGAACATTACAATGTCCGTCGCAGTGGCCGTTGTGTTTATGTGGCTGTTCAACGCAGACTTTGGGCTCATTAACATGTATCTGCAGCAATGGTTCGGTATTACGGGACCTTCCTGGCTGACGGATTCCAGATATGTCATGCCCTCGATTGCCCTCTTGAGCGTATGGATGGGACTCGGGGGGAACATGGTGCTGTTCCTTGCCGGACTTCAGGGGATATCCAGAAGTTATTATGAGGCAGCCGAGATTGACGGTGCAGGCAAATGGCAGCAGTTGATTCATATTACGATTCCACTGCTGTCGCCGACAACCTTTTTTGTAACGATCATGTCCATTATCGGTTCCTTCCAGGTGTTCGACCAGTCCTTTGTCATGACCTCCGGCGGACCGGCGAAGGCGAGTTATACTCTCGTGTATCACATTTACGAGACAGCCTTTGCGGACTTTACCTTCGGCAAGAGCACGGCGTCAGCCGTCATCCTGTTTGTGATGATCCTGTCGCTCACCTTGTTCCAGATGAAAATGTCCAAACGGTGGGTTCATTACGAAGACTAACGGATCCATGCGAGGAAGGAGGAGGAGAATGAATGATACATCGGGGATTGAGAATGTCCACCGTCGTGCTGCACATCGTTCTGATCATAGGTGCTTGTATTATGGCACTGCCGTTTGTTTGGATGGTGCTCAGCTCGCTCAAGGATTTGTCGCAAGTATTCGTGGTGCCGCCCAAATGGATTCCGGACCCGTTCATCTGGTCCAACTATAAGGATTCCCTGACGGCACTGCCCTTCGGGCGCGCATACTTTAACAGCTTTTATATCAATATGATTGTCGTCCTCTCACAGCTAGTTACCTGTTCCATGGCAGCCTATGCTTTTGCCAAAATCACGTTCCCGTTTCGGGAGCCGCTGTTCATTCTGTTTCTGGCCACCATGATGGTGCCGGGACAAGTGACCATCATTCCGCTATATCTGATCATGAAAAATATCGGATGGCTGGACACGCATCTGGCGATTATTGTCCCTTCGGCGTTGCTCAACGCATTCGGGGTGTTTCTGCTCCGGCAATTCTTCCGGGGAATTCCGAAAGAGATGGAGGAGGCCGCCATTGTGGATGGCGCGAACCGCTGGACGATCTACGCCCGGATCATGCTCCCTTTGATTAAACCGGCGCTGTCGGCACTCGGCATTTTCACCTTTCTCGGGATGTGGAACAACTTCTTTAATCCGCTGATCTTTCTCAGCAGCACGGATAAGTTCACCGTTCCGATGATGCTGAATCTGTACCGCGGCATGTATTCCACAGACTGGACACTGATGATGGCGGGGGCTTCCATAGCACTGATTCCGGTCCTTATCGTATATATCATCGGCCAGAAATATATTATTGAGGGCGTCACCTTATCGGGAATTAAAGGGTAGCTGATAGGTGATAGGAATAACCCGTAAGCTGGATTCTTAGATGACAGAATCCGCTTGCGGGTTATTTGCGTTCTGCGCCTGAATGGCCTTGTAGAACCAGGCACCATCACGATTAGCGTTCACATCAATTTATACAAGTCAGTATATTCTCATAGGTATACTAGTATGGTAGTATAAAGTAAAATGAGTGCGCTTACATAATACGCTTCACTAAGGGAGACGATGACGATGTTCAATGTACTTCTGGTGGATGATGAACCATGGGTCCTGGAGGGGCTTAGGACCATGATTGACTGGAACCGGTTCGGATTCCAAATATGCGGAGAAGCCCTGAGTGCTCCGGAAGCGTTGAAGTTAATAGAACGATTGCAGCCGGAGCTGGTCATGACGGATATCCGCATGCCTGTGCTGAACGGTCTGGAATTGATTGAGCACAGCAATCGGACAATGCCCCATCCACCGAAATTCGTGATTCTGAGCGGATATGATGATTTTGGATACGCCCACAACGCCATGCAGCAGCGGGTTGCGGAATATTTGCTCAAACCGATTGATGATGAAGAGATCGAAGCCCTGTTAGCCAGACTGAGCCATGTGATCCGGGATGAGTATGAAACCGAACATAGCCATCAGATGAAAGCGGGCATCGCCATCCATTATCTATTGAATCGATTAATTCAGGATGGGGATAACCACGATATAGCGGAGCAAGTCCGCAAGGCGATGTTGATCCAGGGAGAGCCGGAGCTTCGGTGTCTATTGATTGATACGGAGTCCTCGGGCATGGACTTGATGAAATGGATTGCCAATCATGGCCCCGAGGGACTGCTCGGATGCTTTCAGGATAGCAGCGGCAGTCTCGGAGTCCTGCTTCGTGTTGAGCAGCAGGCCCCTGATGACGTTATGGAAACCGCGCTTCAATTGCAGTCCGCACTGGTCCAGGAGCTGGGAGGGCCGGTTATCGTGGCATTGAGTGCCATGGGGAGAGGAATTCAGGCCGTCGGGGAGCTTTACCGGCAAAGCGCGGAGGTGCGTCATTATAGACGAAGCCAAGGAAGAAGCGGCGTGTTTTGTTATCAGGAGCTGAGGAGAATGGCCGATTCCCGGGAATTTCCGTTCGGGCGGGTCGAAGATTTAATGTCGATGATCCTGGCAGGGGAGTCCCAACCAATCGAAGCATGTTTGGAGCGGATCTTCGCAGTCATGACCGATTACATGCCGGATCTGAGAGCCATTCGGGCCGATGTGGCTGATCTGGAGTTGTCGCTGTGCAGAACAATCGCCGAGATGAATGGGGATCCGGATATTTTCATGAACAGGCTGCAGGAGGAGCTTGGCAATCTGGATGATGCCTGCAATGGTGCAGCGCTTAAGAACTACGTGCGGCATCTCGCGCTCCAAGCCTCCTCACTGCTCGCTGAGTTGAGGAAGCACAACGAGCACAACACGATTTTTCAAGTGATTCAGTATGTCGACCGGGAGTACCGGAGTAAGCTGCAGCTTCAGGAGTTGGCACAGCATTTTCACATGAACGCCACCTATTTGGGACAGCTGTTCAAGAAGCACGCAGGCAGGCCTTTTAAGGAATATGTCAATGACAAGCGGATTGAAGAGGCCAAGCTGCTGCTGAAGCGAAGCGGGATGAAGGTGTCCGAGGTTGCACAGCATGTCGGGTTCCCGAACGCGGACTATTTCATCCATAAATTTAAGATGACAACCGGGATGCTGCCCTCGAATTACAAGAATAATGAGGATAGCAAGCTGCGCTAATCCGGGAGGGTGCCTTTTATGAAGAGGATGTTCGGACGGGGAAATTTCGTAAACGATATTCCACTGAAATATAAATTCTTTCTTATTTTTGTCATAGGTGTGCTGCTGCCTATTCTGGTGATTAACTTGATGTTCATGGATCGAATGTCGGAGCTGATCAGGGAGAGAGAAGAGCAGAACCTTGACATATCGATGGAGCGGGCAAGAAAGGATATCCATAATTTCATAGACGGCGGCGTGGCAGTAAGCCATGCCCTGAGCACCGATAAGACACTCTACGAAATGCTCGATCGGGAATATGAGTCGCAATTGGATTTCTATGAGACCTTTGATGAACAGCTGCGGAATCGGGTAATCAGCTACATTCCGGTCAACAACCAGATTCAGCGAATCAGTATCTTCACCGGCAATCCCTCCATTGTGTCCGGGGGCAACTATCATGTGATCAATGACGATGTGCTTGATAGTGATTGGTTTAAGCTGTGGAGCAATTCGACCCACCCGGTGCTGGTGGCAGCATACAGGGCAACGGAGGCGAATAACTCCGCTTCGACGGTTCCGTATTTAAGCGTGATTGAGAAAATGGCTTATTTTGATAACTATGACACCTATGAGAAGCTGCTTCGAATTGATATCGACTTAAGCAAAATCTATGACGTCATTGTACGGGAACGCGATTATCTGGATATGTATTTAGTGAACGAGAACAACGAGATCATCATGTCGGCCAGCAGCGGTTACGAGAGAGGGAAGTACGATGCTTATCCGGTGTTTGACTTGGAGCAGTACGATGAAGAGGATCGGCATGTGTTCTCCATCGGAACGGCCAGGTATGTTAAGGGATGGAAGCTGATCGGCATAACCCAGGGCAACCGGATAACGAGCGCCATGCTGGACATGCAGCTGTTTACCGTCATTTTGGCAGCTGTGGTTACGCTGATCGCTGCGATTTTTATTACGGTTATGCTCAGGTCTTACAATTACCGTGTGAAGCGACTGTCCCGTCATATGCAGAAGGTGAGCAATGAGAAGTTTGATCTGATCGAAATTGATGAAGGACGGGACGAAATTGGCGGACTCATCCGTAATTTTAATCAGATGACAACGAAGATGAACTCTCTGATCAACAATGTGTATAAGCTGGAAATTCAGAAGAAGGACCTGGAGATGGAGCGGGTCCGGGCTGAATTGAACTTTTTGCAGAGCCAGATGAATCCCCATTTCCTGTTTAATACCCTTAACGCGATATTAGTGGTCTGTACGAAGAACCAATATTCGGATGTGACGGACATCATTAAGAGTTTGTCCAAGCTGCTCCGCAGATTATTAAGCTGGAGAGAGGATTTGGTCTCTGTTGAGGAAGAAATAAGGTTTATTGAAATGTATCTCAAAATCGAAAAGTTTCGGTTTCGGGATAAATTTGAATATCAATTCCATATCGATGTGGAAGCGCTTCATTATAAAATACCGAAAATGAGCATTCAGCCTCTCGTTGAGAATGCCTGCAAATACGGTCTGCAAACGGTGGATGGAGCCGGTCTTGTTACGATCAGCGCTTCCGTAGCCAGCGACTATCTTCATATCGTCATCTCGGATAACGGGAAGGGCATTGAGCAAGACAAGCTCCGGGACATCATCCTGTCGGTTCGCAACGAGCAATTCTCGGGCAACAGCTTTGGTATCCGAAATGTCTACCGGAGGCTGGAATTGTACTATAACGATCATGTCATTTTCAATATTGCCAGCAGCCCGAATCAGGGGACAACGGTTTCGTTCGAGATTCCGATCAAACTGCTTGAAACTCAGGAGCAAGGGAGCGGAGGAGGGGAGAGCCATGACATTCAACGTGCTCTTGATCGATGATGAACCGGGTGCGCTGGAAGGGCTTGCGCTGTGGATTGATTGGGAACGCCTTGGGTTTAACATCTGCGGGACTTGCAGCAACGGACTTGAAGGGCTGCAGAAGATGGTTGAATATAAGCCGGATTTGGTCATCACGGACGTGAATATGCCGCTCATGGACGGACTTCTCATGATTGAAACGTGGCAGCAGGAGTATCCCGACAGCGGGGTTAAGTTTGTAGTCATGAGCGGATACAGCGAATTCGAATATGCAAGGAAGGCACTGCGCCATGGAATCAACCACTACATACTGAAACCTGTTATCGGGGAAGAGGCCGAGGAGGAATTGAGCAGGATTCATGAGGAGCTTGTGCAAGAGAAGAACAGATTCAATCTCGGGGTCATTGCCATGCGAGAAGAAGCCATTTCTCTGATCAAGCATTCACTGCTGGAGCTGCCGCTTAAAGATAGCGGGCTTGTGAAACTTCAGGCAATATCCTCGGCGCGTGAAGCATGGAGTTGCTGCCTGATCCAATCGGAGCCTTCCCTGATGGCAAGCGTCAGGGAGACGATTGCCAGTTTGTCCGTTCAGATGGAAGGAGAGTATGTGATCGATCTGGAACCGAACCGAATAGGTTTGGTTTATGGACATTCCGCAAGCGGAGAGAGCGAGTCTTCTGATACGCTGCGGGAGCTGCTCCACCGTCATGCCGGTCAGCGGTTGATTGCGTCAGAGGGAGCGACTGAGCCTTCTCTTCTGAATATCCATCGCTGCTACCTGACCGCGAAGGAAGCCATCGAGCATAAATTTTATGATACGGATTATGGTGGAAGCATTTCTTATCGTGAGATACGGGATCAACCGTTTCACTATCATTATCAGATCAGCCTGATGGATGATGTGATCAGGTCTGTGGAGCTGCTGGACAAGGCGGGGTTCCGTGAAGCTGCCACCATCGCGGCATCCGCATTTCGAGAGCTTTGGATCGCACCTGGAATTGTGAAAAAAATGGTGATCCATGTCCTGTACAGGATCATAGGCTTGGTGAAAGAGGCAGAGGGCGCTGAGCCTCAAAATCTGTCCAGCAAATACAACGTAGCCGGATTAACAGACGGGGTCACCCATCTGGATGACTTGATCGGGGATTTGATACGCTGCGGCGAAGAGTGTATTGAGCATCTGCTCGTACAGCAAGCACGGCAATCGCAAGGAGTAATACAAGAAATCAACCATTATATCCATTTGCATTACCGCGAGAATCTAACCATTAAGAGATTGGCGGAACTCTTTTATTTACATCCTGTCTATCTCGGCCAACTGCTGATTCGAAAGAACGGTATTGGCTTCAGTGAACTCATCCATAATTTGCGGATCGATGAGGCCACCGCGCTGCTGAAGCAGAACAAGCTCAAGAACAGCGAGATTGCGGATCGGGTCGGTTATAGCCACTACAACCAGTTTCTTAAGCATTTTGAAAAAAGATGGGGCATGTCGCCGAATGAATTCAAAAGCGGGATGTTCTAAAGTTTTTAAGGTTAATGCTTTAGTTATAGTATAGTCCGACTTTGAAAGCGCTTTTAAAATATAGATAGGTTACAAGCATGCGGGTTCGTACACGATGTAACCACATTATTACGGAGGTGCTTTTATGGGGGGAAAGACAAAATCATGGCTTCGGCTCAGCACGGTATTGCTGTTGTCGCTCAGCGTTGTCCTTGGGGGCTGCGGGAGCGGAAACGGAAATAATGCGGCCACGCCGGAAAAAAAGGACTCCGCGGAACAAACAACACCCGGAACAGACGGGAATAAGGTAGAGCCATTTGAAGTCAGTGTCTTTATCGGCGAGGCTGGCCAGCAGCCGACGCCGGATAACAAAATTTATAAGAAGATCAAGGATGAGCTGGGTGCCAGCTTCAACTTTGAGTTTCTGGCTGGCGACATCAATCAGAAGCTGGGCGTCATGATAGCCGGTTCTGATTATCCGGATATGATGACTGGAAATACGAAACTTACAGCTGCCGGTGCTTACATTCCACTAGAAGATCTCATTGAAGAGCATGCTCCGAACTTGAAGAAGCATTATGAAGATTACTGGAACATGATGAAGGACCCTAATGACGGGCATATCTATATTCTTCCGAACTATGGCGTGTTCAACGGTAAATTGAACAGCTCCTGGTATTCAGGACCGGCATTCTGGATTCAGAAGGCTGTGCTGGAGGAGTTCGGTTATCCGAAGGTCAAAACGCTCGACGAATACTTTGATCTGATCGGCAAGTACAAGGAAAAATATCCGACGATCGACGGCAGTCCAACGATCGGGTTCGAGATCTTGAACTATGACTGGAGAAACTGGGGCCTGTTCAATGCACCGCAGCATTTGATCGGACATCCGAATGACGGCGGTGTTGTTGTCAAGGATGGAGTTGCCGAGGTGTTTGCCAACAAGGATTACGCCAAGCAGTATTACCAGAAGCTGAACGAAATGAATGCGCAGGGCCTGATTGATAAAGAGACTTTTGTGCAGAACTACGATCAGTATCTTGCCAAGTTATCCAGCGGGACGGTTCTCGGCATGTTCGACCAGCACTGGAATTTCCAGAATGCTGAGAATTCCCTGATCACGCAGGGCAAGGACGAAAGAACGTACGTCGGCCTTCCGCTGGTCTATGATGAGAACACCAAGGATCATTATCGTGACCGTGCACCGCTCAATTTGAATAATGGATTCGGCATCAGCGTGAATGCCAAGGATCCCGTGAAGATTCTGAAGATGCTGGATGCGTTGATTACGGAAGATTGGCAGAAAGTGCTGAGTTGGGGGATTGAGGGCGAAGATTACATCGTGAATGAGGAAGGCCGCTTTATGAAAACGCAGGAGCAGCGTGATGCATTTACGGACGGAACTTGGAAATTGGCAAACAAAGCAGATGCGTTCTTCGGTTTCGCTCCAAAAATCGAAGGAAGCTTCAGTGACGGAAATGCTACGGATGCTGCGGCTCAGCCTGAGGAGTACAAAGCCGGTCTGAAGGAGTATGACAAGAAATTCCTTGAAGCGTACGGCTTCGACAGCTACGTGGATTTCTTCAGCGAACCGCCGGAGAATGAGGTTGCTTACCCGGCATGGACCATCGATCTGGTTGAAGGATCGGAAGCGAAGGTGGTCAATACCAAGCTGAACGACTTGTCTACCAAATTCCTGCCAAAAGCGATCCTGGCTAAACCGGCCGATTTCGAATCTGCATGGAGTGAGTATACGGCTGAAATCGGTAAGATCAACATTAAAGCCTATGAAGACCGCATTAATGAACAGATCCAGTGGAGAATTACGAACTGGAGCAAATAATGTTCAGGCAAGGTCAGGAGGTGGAGGGCGTGCAATTAGCCTTCCACTTTCTAAAATTAAGGTTTGTGGGGAGAGCAGCTTGATATGGATGAGACCTTAGCGAAAAAGAGAGCCGTCCGAAATCCCAAGAGGGGAAAGAAACAGCCTATCACATGGAACCTCATCAAAAATCAGAAACAGCTGATTATGATGTCCGTCCCGCTGATGCTGTACATTATATTGTTTGCCTATGTTCCGGTATGGGGCTGGACGATGGCTTTCCAGGATTACAAGCCAGCCAAGGATTTCGGAGAACAAGCCTGGGTAGGCTTTAAGCACTTCAAGTTCCTGTTTACGGACGACAACTTTTTGCGCGTGCTGCGCAATACGGTGGGCATGAGTTTGATTAACCTCGTGCTCGGGTTTGTTACCGCCATTATACTGGCGCTGCTGTTAAACGAAATCAAGAAAGTGTTTTGGAAAAGAACCGTTCAGACCATCTCGTATCTCCCTCACTTCTTGTCCTGGATTATCGTAACGGGCATCGTGGCTACCTCTCTTGCCTCTGACGGGATCATCAACGATCTCCTGATGAAACTTCAGGTGATTAAAGAACCGATCCTATGGCTGAGCGAAGGGAAATACTTCTGGGGAATCGTAGGGGGCTCCCATGTCTGGAAAGAGGTTGGCTGGAACACGATCATCTATCTGGCCGCCATCGCTTCCATCGATCCTGCGCTTTACGAGGCAGCTGAGATAGACGGGGCCAGTCGTTATCGCAAGATGCTTCACGTTACGCTTCCTGGCATCAAAGCAACGATCGTTATTTTGCTGATTATGTCCATCGGCCATATTCTTGAAGCTGGATTTGAAGTGCAGTATCTGCTTGGCAACGGGCTTGTGGTGGACTGGGCAGAGACGATTGATATATTCGTATTGAAGTACGGGATTGCCCAAGGAAATTACTCGATGGCGACAGCCGGCGGTATATTTAAGACGGTTGTCAGCGTCACCATGCTGCTGCTTGCCAACTGGACCGCGAAGCGGCTTGGGGAAGAGAGGTTGTTATAGACATGGCAAATCAACAACTCAGCCCGCAGAAAGCGGCAAATGCGCCAGTGAAGAAAAATATTGTAAGAAACCGTGTCGAGCCGGTTCTATTTAATACCTTTAACACGGTGTTCATGATTTTCCTTGTTATTGTTACGCTGTACCCGTTCCTCAACACAATTGCGGTATCGTTTAATGCCGGGAACGATACGATTCGCGGCGGAATCTATCTGCTGCCGAGAGAGTGGACGCTGCAGAATTATAAGGCTGTATTCGCCTCAGGAACGATCTACAATGCATTCTGGATTACGGTGGCCAGAACCGTTCTCTCAACCGTATTGAATATCTTCCTGACCACGATGCTGGCATACACCTTAAGCCGGCGGGAATATGCCTTCCGCAAGCCGATTACACTTGTTTTTGTATTGACGATGTACTTTAACGCCGGTTTGATTCCAGGATATTTCCTGATCAAGGATCTGAACTTGCTGAACAGCTTCTGGGTATACATTCTGCCGTCCATGGTGAGTGCCTTCAACCTGATCGTGATTCGCACCTACATCGGCACGCTGCCCGAAAGTCTGGTTGAATCGGCAAGAATCGATGGAGCGGGGGATTTCAAAATCTTTATGCAGATCATATTCCCGCTGTGCAAGCCGGTTCTGGCTACGATTGCTCTTTTTGTAGCGGTAGGCGCATGGAATACATGGTTTGATGCATTCCTATATACATCTTCCACGCAGAAGCTGAGCACGCTGCAGTATGAGCTCATGAAACTGCTGTCGTCCAGCATGAATTCCAACAGTAATCCTAATGTGGCCGCAGGGGCCGGGATGACTCAGGATTCAGCGACAGCTATGGTAACGCCCTTATCCATACGGGCTGCGGTTACGGTTGTAGCCTCCGTGCCTATTCTGGTCGTTTACCCGTTCTTGCAGAAGTATTTTGTAGTCGGATTGAACGTGGGCAGCGTAAAAGAATAAAACCGTTGCACAAAATGCCAAACTCCTATCATGCAGATCATGAAGGCAAGCATCCCGTGTTATAGTGAAAATCGGCGGGGGACCCGGACGGTTAAGGCTACGAATCAATCATTCATGCGATAGAAAAAGCGATTACTTTGATCTTTTTTAGGTCGGGTAACCGCTTTTTCTTTTGCGCAGCTAAGAAAGAAGGGGATCATCAAACCAACTGCGATGGGGTGCAGATCATTCCGGTTTCTATAGGAGTGAGGCAGTAGAGGTTTCCAGGTTTTCTAGTAAATGATGTCTATCTTCCTTCTTTCTTGGAAAACCTATTCATAGATTCTAAATTTCGAGTGGTTCTAAATCTAATAATCTATGAATACAGGTTGGAGGTTGATGTTCTTGTTTAGTTCATCCATACATGCTGAAGAATCAAATCTTCCGGAATGGGCGCCTGATCTTCTGGGGAGAGTTACCAAGCGGGTTGGCAGTGTCATTGTTGGACATGAGGAGCAAATTTCGTTAACGATGATGGCACTGCTAGCAGGCGGACACGTGCTGCTGGAGGATGTGCCGGGAGTCGGGAAGACGATGCTGGTGAAGTCGGTGGCAGCATTAATTGGCTGCGACTTCAGCCGGATTCAGTTTACTTATGATTTAATGCCGGGGGATATTACGGGCGCATCGGTCTATTATCCTCATACGGGTGAATTCGTTTATAGGCCGGGACCGGTAATGTCCAATATCGTATTGGCCGATGAGATTAACCGGGCGTCGCCGCGGGCGCAATCCGCACTCCTTGAGGCGATGGAAGAAGGACGCGTCACCGTGGATGGTCATACGTATCCGCTGCCAGCTCCGTTCTTCCTGCTGGCAACGCAAAACCCTTACGAATACGAAGGGACAAGCCGTCTGCCGGAAGCACAGCTCGACCGGTTTCTCATGCGATTATCGCTCGGATACCCCAACATGGAGGGGGAACTGGAGCTCCTGGAGCGGGGAATGGGCAGCCCGAGGCTGGAGGATCTGAAGCCGATCATGATGGGGTCCGAGCTCATGAAAATGCAGCAGATGGTTTCCCGTGTATTTGTGGATGACACCATTAAGCGCTACATGGTCAGTGTTGCCGATGCTTCAAGGAAACAGCAGGGCGTGTCTCTCGGGATCAGTCCAAGAGGAACGCTGGCCTGGCTCCGTGCTTCGCAAGCAGCCGCATTTTTGACAGGCCGAATGTATGTCATTCCTGATGATTGCCTTCGTGTCGCTGTGCCTGTGCTGACCCATCGCATCCATCTGGGGCATGATGCACGCGCAGCAGGAGTCACCCCTTATGAAATGGTAGAGTCCATCATTACGAGGTTTGATCTTCCCCGTCAGCGAAGCCGGAAGGGAAGTTTGTCATGAGACGCGGTTTGCTGGAATGGTCGAGGGGGATCGCCATCTGGTTCGCAGCGCTTGGGCTCTATCTGTGGTTAGGCGGGGAATCGCTTCGATTTGTATGGTTAGCGTGTACGTTTCTATTGTTATGCGGGGGGTTAACGAGTTTGTTCGGTCCAACCCGGATGACCATTTCCCGTAGAAGTTCCCCTGCCTGCATACAGGCGGGAGATTCCGTTGAGATGACCGTTCAGATCACCTATCGCTCGATGCTGCCCCTTCCATGGCTCATCGTAACCGATCGGATGGGTGGCAGGGAATATCGCAAGCTTCTGTTTCCTGGCATGCGCAAGCGGCTCGAGTATACCTACCGTCTGAACCAGGTTCCCCGCGGAGTCTGGTCTTCAATCTATAGTGAGGTGGAATGGGGCGATATGTTCGGCTGGTTCAGGACATGCCGGAGTCTGCAAAGTGACACTGGCGGCTTTATCGTACTCCCAAGGCCCATGAAGTGGCCCGAGGCCCAGGTGCTTGTGCAGGGAAGCGATATGGACAGAGAGGATGAGCGTGCACGGGTGAGGGTATGGAACGAAACGAGAGGTACCGGCGTCCGTTATTATATTCCCGGTGATCCCATGAACCGGATTCATTGGAAGAACTCCGCGAAGCTTGGACGTCTGCAATCTTTTATGCCGCATGAAGGTTACGGGGTAAGACAGGGAATTGTGCTGGATACAGCGCTTCAAGGTTACTTCGGATATGAAGGAGTGAAACCGGAGGATGCTTTCGAAGAAACCGTATCTGTCGCAGCAGGACTGGTAACACAGCTTCTTCGCGACAGAATGCCATTCAAGCTGCGAATGGATGGGGCTGGTATAGTGAATCAGCTTATCGAGTACAAAGGAGCTTTCTCAGAGCATCATCAGGATATACTGCTGCCGTTTGCTTCCGTTCAGCTGGCTGAGAAGGATTCTGTACGGAGTCCCAGGTTTGAGTTTTCACATAACTCTTCAGAGAAAAATACGGAATGGGCTGTAATGACAGGTGTGTTCCATAAGAATGCGGCTGTTACCGGAATAAACCTGCTGAATGAAGGCAGCAGAAAAGTGACCATTTACTGTACGCAAATGGCAAAGCGGATGAAATCCCCTGTAAACGCATCGCCTGTTCAATGGGGAGATCAGGATCACCCGGAGTGGGCGCATGAATTTTTCAGCAAAGGCGGGAAGCTGGTTTATTTGCAAGAGTTATCGGCTTATGAGAATTCAACCCGGATAGGGGGTGCCGGGTATGATAGGATCCAGCAACAGCTCGTCCGTTGAAGCTGGCCGTCGGGGGAGTGAGAGGTTGGAAGCCAAGCTTCTGCCGAATCTGTTTCATTCCCGATTAACACACGGAACGCTGCTTCATCGTTTTCTTATTACATTGCCTGTGTTGGGGCTCCTGTCAGAGTGGCTCCTGCCGCTTCACACTGCGGGAGAGGGGAGCAGCTACCTTGTGCTGCAAGCCTTATCCCTCTGGGCTGTATTTCTGCTGCTGCAAGGATTGTTTACGTGGCGAGGCTGGGTGTGGCTGCCGCTGAATGCCGTACTGGTAATTTGGCTATGCTCCCAATTATTCGATTATCGGAATCCGCTCGCGTGGTTTGTTGACTACGCTTCGGCGATACTTCCGGATAATGCTGCGGCATTCAGTCGTGCGTGGGAGTTTACAGCGTTAAGCCAGGAGACGAGGACCATCGTCCTGCTCGTTGGGTGGGGGATTATGGTATCTGCCGTCCATATGCTGGCATTACACCGCCGGACCGTCTGGCTGTTTGGCGGTTCGACACTGCTTTATTTAGCTGTGCTGGAATCTGCCATGGAGGAGAGCATCTATCGTGATATGATGCGGGCTGTGTTGTATATTTTGCTGGCACAGGGCATGATGCTGATTCTTAAGCTGAAGCAGGAAACCGTCGAGGGTGCGTGTAGCGATATACAGGTCCATGAGCCTGTAAAAGTCGGTCGCTTGTCGGGATTGCCCGTGCTGCGATGGGGTCTAATTGTGCTGGCAACCTCATTTCTGATAACAGGAGTTACCCGAATGGGAGGAGCCTTGAGCGAGCCTTCGGCAGGCATGGGGTTGTCTTTAACCGAGGTGGCCGAGCGCTTGTCGGGCTGGGGGGAGCGGCTCCGGGGAAATACAGAGCCAGCGGTTCCTGCCTCCCAGGTTACGGGTTATGCTGCTCAGGGAAAAGATTTAGGCGGGCCGCTGACGCTCAGTGATGAGCTGTATTTTACGGCGCAGTCGCCTGTGCGCACCTATTGGCGGGGAGACACTTATAACCTGTATGACGGCCGAAAATGGGGGATTGATCCTTCCATCCGCAAGTCGGTCAAGGTATCCGAAGATCTGAGCGGGATCCTGCCCTTCTGGGAGCGGCCTGCAGGAAACACGCTGGTTCAGACGCTGACTTTTGACAAGGATACGCCCATTCAGACGCTTCTGGCAGGAGGCATCATTACCCGCGTGAATGAGATCCAATCTTCCAGGGAGAGAGGGGCGCCAACCTTATCCGTTGATCGGCTCTCCGAAAGTGTATCTTTACAAGGCCAAAGTGCGGTAACCGGTTATACCATTGAATCTTTATACGATCAGCCTGATGTGCCATCACTTCGAAGTGCGTCTGGTGACGATCCGGAATATATGAAAGAAATGTACCTGCAGCTTCCCGAACAGCTGCCGCTTAGAGTACGCAATTTAGGGGAGGAGATCACCTCGACAGCTGCGAACAGGTATGAAAAGGCCGAAGCTATCGAATCCTATTTGGAGCAGAACTATACGTATTCGCTGCAAACATCGGTGCCGCCTGAGGGTACAGACTTTACGGATCATTTCTTGTTTGATACGAAGGAAGGGTACTGTGTTCATTTTGCTACAACGATGACCGTACTTCTCCGATCTGAAGGCATCCCCGCACGCTATGTAACTGGATTTGCACCTGGCGAGCGGGTCGCGGGAACGGTCGATCGGTACGAGATCGCACAGAAGAATGCGCATGCCTGGGTTGAAGTCTTTTTTCCCGATCATGGCTGGGTGACGTTTGATCCGACCCCCGGGTTTGGCATTGAGCCGATGTCGCCACTTTCGGTTGCCAGCGATTCAGCTCCTGCCGGGTTTAAGCCTTGGTTAGACTTCTGGGATTCCGTCATTAACGCAGCCGTTAAAGTATTACTTCTGATATCCGTGATCGGTCCCGTGATGTTTGGGGGCTTACTTCTGCTTATTCTTCCTGTCATCGTGGCAGCCATTTATCAAATTCCGGCCGTTCGCGAGAGGTTTGCCTTCATCCGGATGGCCAGAACGATAGCGGTAAGCAGGCGTGAGGGTCTTGTATCCGCTTCCGTACTGGTTTGGGACAAGCTGCAGCGCCGGTTTGGAGCCTTGGAGAGAGGGCAGACCCTTCGTCAATATGTCCATTCCTTGTCGATTGCCGATGTCGAATTCAGAGCGGATCTGGAGCAGTTTGCACAGCGCTGGGAGCGGGCGGCATACAAGGACGAACCTTGGTCCCGTACGGAAAAAGTACTCTTTTTACGTCAATGCATCCGAATTGTCAAAAAACTGGCATGAAAACAAAGGGCCCTCTTTCTTGACGGTATGAATTGGGGTTGCGTATAATTAATTTCATTAATCAAGGGAGGCCCGGTAATGAATAAGCCTAATGAAATCATCGTAGTTTTGGACTTCGGTGGACAGTACAACCAACTTATAGCACGACGCATTCGCGATCTTGGCGTTTATAGTGAGCTTTTGCCATACAACACGCCCGTCGAGAAGATTAAAGCTCTTTCCCCGCGCGGCATTGTTTTCTCAGGAGGTCCTTCAAGCGTATACGCTGAAAATGCGCCGCATGTGGATCCTGCCATTTATGATCTGGAGCTGCCGATTTTTGGTATTTGCTACGGTATGCAGCTTATGGCTCAGCAGCTGGACGGCAAAGTGGAACGCGCCTCGAAGCGCGAGTACGGTAAGGCCGAATTGGAATTTGCTCCGAACTCAACGCTTGTAAAAGGGATTGAGCAAAAACAAACGGTATGGATGAGTCATGGCGATCATGTGGTATCGCTGCCTTCCGGCTTCAAGCTGGATGCAGGAACGGAATCTGCTCCGATCGCAGCCATGAGCAACGAAGAGAAGAAGCTGTATGCTGTTCAGTTCCATCCGGAGGTGCGTCACTCCGTTCATGGTAATGAGATGATCAAGAATTTCCTGTATGAAGTGTGCGGCTGCGAGGGCAACTGGAGCATGGAGACTTTCATTGAGGATCAGCTTCGTGAAATCCGTGAAGTTGTCGGCGAGCAAAAAGTACTGTGCGCACTGAGCGGTGGCGTTGATTCCTCCGTTGTAGCGATGCTGATTCACAGAGCCATCGGTGATCAGCTGACTTGTATGTTCATCGATCATGGCCTGCTGCGCAAGGGCGAGGCTGAGAGTGTTATGGAGACCTTCGTTGGCAAATTCGACATGAAGGTTGTTAAGATTGACGCTCAGGAACGCTTCATGTCCAAGCTGAAAGGCGTAGACGATCCGGAGAAAAAACGTAAAATCATCGGCAACGAGTTCATCTATGTATTTGATGAGGAATCCAGCAAGTTTGATGATTTTGCATTCCTGGCTCAAGGTACGCTCTATACCGATATCGTTGAGAGTGGTACCGAGACGGCGCATACCATCAAATCTCACCACAATGTTGGCGGGCTGCCTGAAGACATGAAGTTCACGCTGATCGAGCCATTGAAAGCTCTCTTTAAGGATGAGGTTCGCAAGGTGGGCGAAGAGCTTGGCTTGCCTGAAGCAATCGTGCACCGTCAACCTTTCCCTGGACCGGGTCTGGCGATTCGTGTACTGGGCGAAGTGACGGAGGACAAGCTGCAAATCGTTCGTGATTCCGACTACATCCTGCGTGAAGAAATCGCCAAGGCTGGCCTGGATCGCGAGATCTGGCAGTATTTCACGGCGCTTCCGAACATGAAGAGTGTCGGCGTAATGGGTGACGCGCGTACGTATTCCTACACCGTAGGCATCCGTGCTGTAACTTCCATTGACGGCATGACGGCTGACTGGGCTCGTATCCCATGGGATATTCTGGAGAAGATCTCCGTGCGCATCGTGAACGAAGTCGAGAACGTCAACCGCATCGTGTATGACGTGACGTCCAAACCACCAGCAACGATCGAGTGGGAATAGGATCGGAATAGTAAAATATACGCTCCCTTTCATTTGCTTCTTTTGGCAGATGAGAGGGAGCGTTTTTTATGGCCAAAATGACTTGGACAGAAGCTGTATTATGGCCTAGCGATTCAGGCAGAAGCTTCTATGGCCTAGAGATTTGGGCAGAAGCTTCCATGGCCTAGAGATTCGGGCAGAAGCTTTTTTCCAAGAGGCTAATCATTTCTTATGGCTGATCTCCTAATACAATTATAGGGGAGAGGCCTCGGTGCAGGGCTATTTTGTCTTTTTTTTTGTATTTTTATTCTATTTATTGAAGCACCAAGCTAGAGTGAACACCAGAATGATTTTATCGCTTTTCAACGCCACTGTGCGCAGTATCCCACGTTCTGGGGTTGTTTTTTGTCGTATGCGGTCCATTTGTCCTAGATGGGATATGACAAGTGGAGTCAATTTCCGAACGTTTCTTTAAATTAACAAGTTTAATATTCGTTTTTGTTATTGACAAGCTTGGGCTTCTCGTCCTAGAATATGTGTAGAAACTGACATGACAACAACAAATAACGAGCTTTTTCGTATAATCCCGGGAATGGGCCCGGGAGTCTCTACAGGTCACCGTAATGATCTCGCTACGAAAAGAAGAGCGGCAATATAATGATGCGGACTCGTCCAGCATTCGAGACCGGCCAGCTAGATGGAGCAGTGCTCCTGATCCGCTGTCGGTTATTCGATAAGGATGCTGCCTGGCAGCATGCGAATGATTGTTTTGCGGCTCTTTTTTCAAGCGACGGCCCTGGGGATCTATCCTTAGGGTCTATTTGTGTGTTGCCGTGTCATTAATTTTAAGGGGGATATCTCTACAATGGAGCGTTTCTTTAAGCTAAAGGAACACGGAACAAATGTAAGAACCGAGATTATTGCAGGCTTGACCACTTTTATGACCATGGCTTACATCCTGCTGGTCAACAATCTGTTCTTGGGTCCTGAGGGCGCGGGCATTCCGCAGGAAGGCGTGTTCTTCGCCACTGCAGTCGGTGCGGGTCTTGTGACGATGGCGATGGGCTTCTTTGTTAACATCCCGGTTGCATTGGCACCTGGTATGGGATTGAATGCGTATTTCATGACCGTCGTGTTAAGCTCAAATGGAGCGATTACCTGGCAGGCGGCACTCGGCGCCGTATTTATCTCCGGTATCGTCTTCATCATTCTTACGGTAACGAAGGTTCGCCAAATGCTGTTGACGGCAGTTCCGAATAACTTGAAGATTGCAATCACAGTCGGTATTGGCTTGTTCATCACGATTGTTGGACTTAAGCTCGGTAATATTGTTACGGCTTCGATTAATCCGGGAACCGATATTACTCATCCTGTACCGGGTGGTGCCTTCAACCTGGGCTTGGGGAATTTCGTTGAGAACAAAGATACACTGCTTGCGATTATCGGCCTTTTCCTGATCGCCATCCTGATGGTTCTGAAGTTAAAAGGCGCTTTGCTTATCGGTATCGTGCTGACAACGCTGATCGGTATTCCTATGGGAGTTACGGATCTGTCAGGTCTGAGCGGTGCAAGCTGGATTCCTTCATTTGATAATCTGGCTGTCGGTCAGATGGATCTGAAGGGTGCGCTTGGCATTGGTCTAATAGAAGTTATTTTCATTTTTACATTCGTTGAATTGTTTGACACGTTCGGTACGCTGGTTGGTACGGCAGGCCGCGCCGGACTTCTGAAGAACAAAGAGGAAGGCGAGAAGAAGCTTGGTAAAGCGATGCTCGTTGATGCCGGCGGCGTAAGTGCGGGTGCGTTCCTTGGAACGAGCACAAT
>NZ_CP147845.1:5007500-5690000 GCF_037333485.1 Paenibacillus glucanolyticus | reverse complement strand
AGATAACGAAACGAATTTGCGCAATTAGAAATATTCCTTTTAGCTGAACTTGTGTCAAGTGATTGATCAAGTTTTTATAAAAGTAGCAGCGAAGGTTTTGGGATCATCGATCCTTTGGAAGCTTGTTTCTACCTTTGAGTGGTTTAATCCAATCAGAGAAACAGGCGGACAACAGAGCGATGAGCACAATAACCGGAGCGATTGGTTAAGCTACTAAGAGCACACGGAGGATGCCTAGGCGCTAGGAGCCGATGAAGGACGTGGCGAACAACGAAACTGCCTCGGGGAGCTGTAAGCAAGCTTTGATCCGGGGGTGTCCGAATGGGGAAACCCGGCTGATGTAATAGTCAGTCACTTCTATCTGAATACATAGGATAGTAAGAGGCATACCAGGGGAACTGAAACATCTAAGTACCCTGAGGAAGAGAAAACAAGAGTGATTCCGTCAGTAGCGGCGAGCGAACGCGGAACAGCCTAAACCAGAGAGCTTGCTCTCTGGGGTTGTGGGACGTCTCACATGGAGTTACAAAGGAACATATTAGACGAAGAGGTCTGGAAAGGCCCGCGATACAAGGTAAAAGCCCTGTAGTCGAAAGTATATTCCCTCCGAGACGGATCCCGAGTAGTGCGGGGCACGTGAAACCCCGTATGAATCCAGCAGGACCATCTGCTAAGGCTAAATACTCCCTAGCGACCGATAGTGAAACAGTACCGTGAGGGAAAGGTGAAAAGCACCCCGGAAGGGGAGTGAAATAGAACCTGAAACCGTGTGCTTACAAGAAGTCAGAGCCCTATTTATGGGTGATGGCGTGCCTTTTGTAGAATGAACCGGCGAGTTACGTTCCCATGCAAGGTTAAGGCGAGAAGCCGTAGCCGCAGCGAAAGCGAGTCTGAATAGGGCGATATAGTATGTGGTCGTAGACCCGAAACCGTGTGATCTACCCCTGTCCAGGGTGAAGGTGCGGTAACACGCACTGGAGGCCCGAACCCACGTATGTTGAAAAATGCGGGGATGAGGTGGGGGTAGCGGAGAAATTCCAATCGAACTCGGAGATAGCTGGTTCTCCCCGAAATAGCTTTAGGGCTAGCCTCGGAATTAAGAGTCGTGGAGGTAGAGCACTGATTGGGTGCGGGGCCCGCAAGGGTTACCAAGCTCAGTCAAACTCCGAATGCCATAGACTTATATCCGGGAGTCAGACAGTGAGTGCTAAGATCCATTGTCAAAAGGGAAACAGCCCAGACCATCAGCTAAGGTCCCCAAGTGTGTGTTAAGTGGGAAAGGATGTGGAGTTGCACAGACAACCAGGATGTTGGCTTAGAAGCAGCCACCATTTAAAGAGTGCGTAATAGCTCACTGGTCGAGTGACTCTGCGCCGAAAATGTAACGGGGCTAAACACACCACCGAAGCTATGGCTTGAATCGACTTCACTGCTTCTTTGAGGTAGTGAATACTGAGATGAACATTTTTGTCAGGCTTGAGATGAAATCAAGGATGACCAAATGCACTCAGGGGATAAACACACTTCGAAGGCGGAGTGAAGTCGATTCAGGGGTAGGGGAGCGTTGTATGTAGGTTGAAGGTGTACCGTAAGGAGCGCTGGACAGCATACAAGTGAGAATGCCGGTATGAGTAACGAAAAGATCAGTGAGAATCTGATCCGCCGAAAGCCCAAGGTTTCCTGAGGAAGGCTCGTCCGCTCAGGGTAAGTCGGGACCTAAGGTGAGGCCGAAAGGCGTAATCGAAGGACAACAGGTTGAAATTCCTGTACCACCGTAAACCGTTATGAACGATGGGGTGACGCAGGAGGGTAGTGACGCGGACTGATGGATGTCCGTCCAAGCAGTGAGGCTGATGTGTAGGCAAATCCGCACATCGATAAGGCTGGGCTGTGATGGGGAGTGAAAATTACAGTAGCGAAGGTCATGATCTCACACTGCCAAGAAAAGCCTCTAGTCAGGTGAAGGTGCCCGTACCGCAAACCGACACAGGTAGGCGAGAAGAGAATTCTAAGGCGCGCGGAAGAACTCTCGTTAAGGAACTCGGCAAAATGACCCCGTAACTTCGGGAGAAGGGGTGCCTCGGTAGGGTGAATAGCCCGAGGGGGCCGCAGTGAAAAGGCCCAAGCGACTGTTTAGCAAAAACACAGGTCTGTGCGAAGCCGTAAGGCGAAGTATACGGGCTGACGCCTGCCCGGTGCTGGAAGGTTAAGGGGAGCGGTTAGGAGCAATCCGAAGCTGTGAACCGAAGCCCCAGTAAACGGCGGCCGTAACTATAACGGTCCTAAGGTAGCGAAATTCCTTGTCAGGTAAATTCTGACCCGCACGAATGGCGTAACGACTTGGGCGCTGTCTCAACGAGAGATCCGGTGAAATTTTAATACCTGTGAAGATGCAGGTTACCCGCGACAAGACGGAAAGACCCCATGGAGCTTTACTGCAGCTTGATATTGGATTTGGGTACGATCTGTACAGGATAGGTGGGAGCCTTCGAAGCATGAGCGCCAGCTTGTGTGGAGGCGACGTTGGGATACCACCCTGATCGTATCTAGGTTCTAACTTGGTACCGTGATCCGGTACGAGGACAGTGTCAGGCGGGCAGTTTGACTGGGGCGGTCGCCTCCTAAAGAGTAACGGAGGCGCCCCAAGGTTCCCTCAGAATGGTTGGAAATCATTCGAAGAGTGCAAAGGCATAAGGGAGCTTGACTGCGAGACCTACAAGTCGAGCAGGGACGAAAGTCGGGCTTAGTGATCCGGTGGTACCGCATGGAAGGGCCATCGCTCAACGGATAAAAGCTACCCTGGGGATAACAGGCTTATCTCCCCCAAGAGTCCACATCGACGGGGAGGTTTGGCACCTCGATGTCGGCTCATCGCATCCTGGGGCTGAAGTAGGTCCCAAGGGTTGGGCTGTTCGCCCATTAAAGCGGTACGCGAGCTGGGTTCAGAACGTCGTGAGACAGTTCGGTCCCTATCTGTCGTGGGCGTAGGAAATTTGAGAGGAGCTGTCCTTAGTACGAGAGGACCGGGATGGACGTACCGCTGGTGCACCAGTTGTTCCGCCAGGAGCATGGCTGGGTAGCTACGTACGGAAGGGATAAGCGCTGAAAGCATCTAAGCGTGAAGCCCCCCTCAAGATGAGATTTCCCAACTAGTAAGACCCCTTGAAGACGACGAGGTAGATAGGTTGGAGGTGGAAGTGCAGCAATGCATGGAGCTGACCAATACTAATCGGTCGAGGGCTTATCCAAACATATTTTAATGTGCTGCAACTTCGTTTCGTATCTAGTTTTCAGGTGATCAAACATCTGAAGCCGTTTGGTGGCGATGGCGGAAGGGTTCCACGCGTTCCCATACCGAACACGACCGTTAAGCCTTCCAGCGCCGATGGTACTTGGACCGCAGGGTCCCGGGAGAGTAGGACGTCGCCAAGCGAACAACCATAAAGACCGTTATCGAGTTATCGATAGCGGTCTTTTCCTGTTTGCAGAAAAAGACCAGTAGCAGTTTCTAGAAACAGTCTTGAGCAGTAGTTTTCAATAATAGTTTCCGGTAACAGTCTTCTGCAGCAGTTTTCAGTTCTTCAGCAGCATTTTCCAGTAACAGTTTCCAGTAGTAGTCTTCAGTAGCATTTCGTATAGGCAGCTGGCTCCAAAAGTAGATTATCAATGGCAGATTCTCTGGTATGCAAGTATTCCCCATCTAACGGACCGTAGGAGCGTTATACACCAATAAACTAGATGATTTCAAATGTAACGGACTCCACAGATGTTATATTAGGCTATGAGTCGGTTCGGATCGCATTTTTTGACGATATAAGCTCAATCTGGTCCGTTAGAATTTCAATAGCTTCATTTTTCCGCGAATAGCGTCATCTGAGTCCGTTAGCGATCAAGAAGAAAGAACACCAGCAGCAGTTCCCGGTAACGGTCCTTAGTAGCAGTCTTCAGGAGGAGTTTCCGGTAACGGTCCTTAGCAGCAGACTTCAGCAGCATTTTCCAGTAACAGTTTCGAGTAGTAGTCTTCGGCAGCATTTCGCATAGGCAGCTGGCTCCAAAAGTAGATTATCAATGGCAGATATTCTGGTATGCAAGTATTCCCCATCTAACGGACCGTAGGAGCGTTATACAGCAATAAACTAGATGATTTCAAATGTAACGGACCCACAGATGTTATATTAGGCTATGAGTCGGTTTGGGTCTCATTTTTGACGATATAAGCTCAATCTGGTCCGTTATAATTTCAATAGCTTCATTCTTCCGCAAATAGCGTCATCTAAGTCCGTTAGCGATCAAGAAGAACACCAGCAGCAGTTTCCTGCAATAGCATTTAGTAGCAGTCTTCAGGAGCAGTTCCCGGTAACGGTCATTGGAAGCAGATTTCAGCAGCATTTTCCAGTAACCGTTTCCAGTAGTGGTCTTCGGCAGCATTTCGCATGGGCAGCCAGCTCCAAAAGTAGATTAGCAATGGCAGATTCTCTGGTATGCAAGTATTCCCCATCTAACGGACCGTAGGAGTGTTATACAGCAATAAACTAGATGATTTCAAATGTAACGGACCCCACAGATGTTATATTAGGCTATGAGTCGGTTTTGATCACATTTTTGACGATATAAGCTCAATCCGGTCCGTTAGAATTTCAATAGCTTCATTTTTCCGCGAATAGCGTCATCTGAGTCCGTTAGAGATCAAGAAGACCACCAAAAGTGGCTTTACAGTAGTGGCTTTACAGTAGTGGTTTGCGTCTGTAGAGATCAAGAACCCCGAGAACGATTTTCTGAAAAGATGGGCTTCATCAGCAGTAGAGGGGGCCAGTAGTCGATTTCAGTAGTCGATTTCGGCAGCAGTTTCTAGTAACAGTCTTTAGTAACAAGTCTTCAGTAACAAGTCTTCAGCAGTACTTGCAACCAGTTTTCCAAAAGTAGATCATCCGTGCCACTTTCCTATAGCAGTCCCCAAACCCAACCTCCACTAACAAAACTCACTGCGTACGTTAGTCATTATGAGGTGGTTACATGGAGGATGGCAACGAACAGAAGGACGCCCAACAAGACCTAAGGTCTTTGCGGACGTCCTTTTTTTCCAAAATTAATATCTTTCCAAGATCAGCTGAGTTTTCAAGCCATCAATGGGGAGAAGCCAGTCGTTAGACACCAGCGTGTCCATAAGTTCGGTTCGAAGTTGGGAGGCAACCGAAGCATCAGCTGTTTTGAATGAGATTTCAATCAGATTCTCGGTTCCTGTGCCCTCTGCGTTGCGAATAGGCCATACTTCAAGACTCATCTTCTGCCCCTCCCACGTGCCTTCGTAACGATAGAAGGTCAGCGGACCATGCAGACGGGACTGTGAAAGCTTTTGTTGACCCCAATCGGGGGAGGACCATTTTTTGAGTTTACCGGGCAGTTTATCCAGCAGCAAAGCCAAGGATACCTGCTCCAATGGAAGCTGTGTGCCGGTTGTTGTGGTGTTCACCTTCTTGGTGTTAGAGAAGCTAAGCGTTTGTTTGCCGTATCCCCAATCAATCTCTGCCTCGTAGTTGTCATCCGAAGCATCAAAGCCCTCACGGTTTGCCAAGCTTAGCGCGGCGTTAATATCTCCGTTTAGGATGGGATACCGTTTTTTATAGGTAAGCTCGTAGTTATCCTTGTCCTCTTTTTTGCGGAAACGGACATTCCAGCCTTCGGCATCCAGTTCCAGATGGTTCGTGTCATAGTAAGCTACCCCGATTGCTTGGGGAACAGAAGCCAGTCCGAATGTCTGAATGACGTCATTCCGAAGACTCCCGCTGGTTCCTAGAACGGCTTCGGGTTTGGCAAGGAACTTCACTTCATAGGAAGGCACGGCATTGGCAGCGGCTGAAACTTGTGATGCGTGGAGTCCGGTCACACCGCTTCCCAGGGCCACGAAACTTACCATGAAAGACAATGTCAGCTGTTTCCATCTTCTCAATACAATCACTCCCATAAGCTGGATTTAGGTTCAATCCTACTTTAAGCGTCGATTGATTGTTAGCTGTTAACGGAGAGGATGAACTGTATAAAATATCCATAGAATTATTGAATAGCTGCATCCATTTTATATTCGCTCGCTGCCCGAAATAAATATCCTCGCTTTATTAGAGTGCCTGCTCCAATTGTTTGCCCATCTCCCGCAGCACCTCCTGAAAACGATGAATTTGCACGGAAGGAAGACGGTCCTGGTTATGAACGCTGTAAATATGCCGGGATGCCCTGTGACCGGGAATCGGCAGGACGTGCAGTAATCCCTGCTGCCGCTCCCGCTGCACAGCCATTCGCGACATAAAGGAGACATGATCGCCCAATAACACAAGCTGCTTGATCGCTTCCAGTGAGTCCAGCTCCACGGGACTCCGCATATGCAGGCTGTGCTGCTGCAGCCAAAGATCCGTCAGCTGCCTTGTGCTGGATTCGCTTCCATGCAGGGCAAAGGGCGTGCGAACAATGTGTTCGGGCTGAAGCATATCCGATTGTATGAGTGGATGGCCTGGGGAACATATCAAGGTTAAATCATCCTTGCACAAGGATTCAGCTTGCAGGCCGGAACCCGTAAAGGGCTCCGACGAGATGATGCCCATGTCAATCTGGTGCCGGACCAGCATATCACGGATAACCGGCGAAGGTTTAACGGATAAGGATATCCGAATGCCAGGAAATTCACGGGAAAAGGTATTCAAGATCGCGGGCAGCAGATAGGTCGCGGGGACATAACTGGCTCCAATATGGAGCGTTCCGCGATACAAGCTGTCGTACTCCCGGACGACCCGCTCGGATTCCCTGGCAAGCGAATTTATTTTAACCGCATAATGCAGCAGGGCTTGTCCGGCTTCGGTGAGAAATGTTTTTCCGCTTCGGGATTCGAACAATCGGACTTGCAGCTCTTCCTCCAGTGACTTCATATGAAAAGTAACGGTTGGCTGCTTGATGCCGAGTATCTCCGCAACGCTGGTCATATGATGATGACGGTCGATCAGTTCCACGATTTGCAGCTTCATCAGATTCACGTTTGCATCTCTCCCTTGGGTGTTAGTTGTTCCTTATTTATGCTCTCTATATAGATTTAATCTATGAGTATCAACAGAATTCAAACAAAAAGTTAATTCTGTGTTTACATTAGTCTAATACAACGCTTAAACGTGAGCATTACACTGGAAACAGCTTAAGAAGACAGGCAGGGATCGAAAGTGGAGATTGAAATCAGGGGCATTCATAAGTCGTTTCAAGGTACAGCCGCTTTGCTGCCTACCGATATAACGCTGCGTCATGGTCAATTCACAACATTGCTGGGGCCATCCGGCTGCGGCAAAACGACACTTCTCCGAATGATTGCAGGGCTTGAACAGCCGGACGGAGGAGAAATCTACGCGGAAGACCGGTGTATTTACTCGGTGCATCAAAGGATTGACGTTCCCGTGCACAAACGAAATTTTGGGATGGTCTTTCAAGATTTCGCTCTCTGGCCTCATATGACGGTATACGAGAATGTGGCGTTTGGATTAAAGGCGGCGAAGCATAAAGCGGATCTCCGGCAAAAGGTAACCGAAGCACTGGCTATGGTCCGCTTGCAGGGGATGGAGAACCGTTATCCTCACCAGCTGTCCGGCGGACAGCAGCAGCGGGTTGCTTTTGCCAGAGCGGTAGCTATACGTCCAGCTCTCGTATTGTTTGATGAGCCTTTAAGCGCGCTGGATGCGGTGCTTAGGGAGGAGATGCGGATCGAAATGATGTCACTGGTGAAGGACATGGGACTGACTGCGCTTTATGTGACCCATGATCAAGTTGAAGCCATGTCGATGTCGGATGAAATTGTGGTCATGCGGAAGGGGGAGGTGCTGCAGCGGGGAACCCCGGAGACCATATATGAAGCGCCAAGCCACCCGTTCGTGGCTTCGTTTATCGGCAAGTCCAACTGGCTGACGCCTGATCAGACGATGGTGAGGCCGGAGCATGTGACCTGGAACAGAAGCAGCACAGAGGATTTATGCTATCAGGCAACGGTGCTGAGTGTCAGCTACGTAGGCGAGCGATATGAAATCCGGCTGCAGTTGGACGAGTCGGATAACAAGTGGACAGCTTATCTGGACAAGAGAGTGGTCATTGGGGAACGCGTTAATCTGTACGTTTCTCCCCGTTGTATATGCCGGATGGATGAAGGCTCATTTCAAGGTAGAAGTATGCAACAAAATACAGCAGAACAGACGCCTGTTGTCGCAGGCTAATGATGAAAGGGAGTTGGGGAGATGAAGGGTCTGAAGTTGGGGAAAAAAAGCACGCTGCTATTATTGACATCGGTAATGAGTTTGAGTTTGTTTGGATGCGGGAGCGCGCCGAGCGGCGATTCGGTTAAGCCGGCGCAGGATAACAGCCAGCCGTCCGAATCGGGTACGGCTGCAGCAAGCGGTAAGCTTGTATTGTACAGCGCAGGACCGCAGAAGCTTGCCGACAATATTGTGAGCGGATTTGAAGCCAAGACCGGCGTGAAGGTCGAGATGTTCCAAGGCACAACAGGCAAAATATTGGCGCGAATGGAAGCGGAAAAATCAAATCCGGTCGCGGACGTTGTCATTCTCGCTTCGCTTCCGTCCGCACAGGCGTTGAAGGCGGATGGATTGACATTGCCTTATCCGGAAGCCGCCAATGCGGACAAGCTGAATAAGGATTGGTCTGACGCGGAAGGAAACTATTTCAGCACAAGCGCATCTGCACTGGGGATTGTATACAACACCAATCTGGTATCAACGCCACCACAAAGCTGGGCGGACCTGGGTCTGCCGGAGTGGAAGGATGCCGTCAACATTCCTGATCCAACGCTGTCGGGATCCGCGCTTGATTTCATCACCGGGTATTTGAGTGTAAAAGGCGATGCAGGCTGGGAATTGTTCGAGAGTTATAAAGCCAATGGCACCGCGATGGCTGGGGCGAATCAGGAAGCGCTCGACCCGGTGATCACCGGTGCCAAGAGTATGGTTGCTGCCGGCGTGGATTATATGGCATATTCGGCCAAAGCCAAAGGGGAGCCGCTTGATATCGTATATCCGGCAGAAGGAACCGTTGTGAGTCCAAGACCTGCGGCGATTCTGAAATCCAGCCCGAATGTGGATAATGCGAAGGCCTTTATTGACTACTTGCTGTCTGACGAGGCACAGAAACTGGTGGCAGAAGCTTATCTGATTCCGGGCCGCGAGGATGTGGAGGCTGAGGGACGCACCAATCTGAAGGATATTCCGGTATTTAAGGTGGACTGGTCCTGGATGAATGATCACGGGGATGAAACGGCCGCTCGTTTTTCCGAGGTATTCAAATAAACCGTTTAAAAGTGAATCACGTAAAAGGCATGTGAGGTGAACAGCGGTGAGACCTGTCATCATGGACAGTCAGACATTTTTTCGGAAACTGGGCGTTATTCTCGCCCTGTTTCTTCTTATCATAAGCATTGGCGTGCCACTGCTCCTTATATTCTGGCAAAGCATATACCCGGAACAGCACTTGGATTGGCTGGCTCCGATACGAACGATAGCAGGCCATGAGCTGTCCGGCATATTGCTGCAGTCCATTTGGCTCGGGGTATGCGTGGTGGCAGGATCAACACTGTTCGCGCTTCCGCTCGCGTGGATCATGGCCAAGACCCGGTTGGGAGAGCATCGGTGGGTGGATGTGATTCTGATGATACCGTTCATGACCCCGCCATATATCGGTTCGATGGGCTGGATTCTATTCATGCAGAAGGGCGGATATTTACAGCAATGGCTGCCGGGAGCAGCGAGGTGGAGCGAGTCATTCTTCAGCTTCGGGGGCATGGTGCTGATTATGAGCCTGCACTTGTTCCCTTTCCTGTACCTGCTGCTGCGGGATGCGCTGATTCGGATCGGCGGCAATCTGGAGGAGGCCGGCGCGGTTCACGGCGCAGGTGCAGGGTATCGGTTCAGAAAAATTATCCTGCCGCTGCTGTTATCCTCTTACGGCATGGGCGCGATGCTGGTGTTTGTAAAAACCATTGCCGAATTCGGCACACCGGCAACATTCGGACGACGTATCGGATATTATGTGATGACTTCGGAAATTCACAAATATATATCAAGCTGGCCGATTGATTTCGGTAAAGCCACCTCGCTTGCCTCAGTACTGCTGTCCGTCTGTCTGGTGATGTGGTACATGCAGTCCACAGTCAGCCGGAGATTTACCTACCGCCTTGTCGGAGGTAAAGGCCAGCGCTCCAAAAGATATTCGCTGCGCGGCAGCAAAGGCGCAGTCAGCGCGCTATATATCGGGCTACTGCTAATATTGTCGGTTGGAATCCCCTATTTTTCCGTCATTGCCGCTTCCTTGATGAAGCTCCGGGGAGCCGGATTATCTATAGATAATTTGACGCTCGATCATTATAAGGAACTGCTGTCATGGGGATCTGTCAGCCTGAAAGCGCTTGGTAACAGTCTGGGATTGTCGCTTGCGGCATCAACGGTGGCGGTTGTATTGGGTACTGGATTTGCCCTAACGATTGGCAAGTCCCAGGGGCGGATGCAGCGGGTCATTGATCTGTTTAGCCTCCTGCCCAACACGGTGCCCGGGATCGTGATGGTGGTCGGATTGATCCTGTTCTGGAATGCACCATGGATGCCGGTGACGCTCTATAATACCTATGGAATGGTCGTTCTTACTTATGTTGTATTGTTCCTGCCGTACACGGTGCAGTATGTGAAGGCCAGCTTTACGCAGATTGATGGCACCCTGTTTCAAGCAGGCCAGGTATTCGGAGGCGGTCCGCTGCTTATACTGCGGCGGATTCTGCTGCCGCTGATTATGCCGGGCATGCTGGCGGGATGGATTATGACGTTCACGATTGCGTCGCGGGAGCTGGTTGGGTCACTGCTCATTCTGCCGCCTTCGATGCAGACATCGGCTACGTATATATTTGCCCAGTTTGAGCAGGGCCAGGTGTCTCTCGGCATGGCTATGGCGGTGGTCTCCGTCGGAATGACGGTGGTGCTGCTGCTGATGGTCGAAGCCATGAATTCTAAAAGAAAGTGGAATGCATCATGATGAAACTGACAGTGTGGGGCGGTGCGGGCGAGCATGGCCGCTCCGCCTATTTGCTGAGCGGCAATCGGGTCCATTTGCTGCTGGATTGCGGTGTTATGAAGGAAGGAAACGGGGTCTATCCGATTATACAGCCGGAGCAGGTTCCGCAGCTTAATGCGGTGTTTCTGTCTCATGCTCATGAGGATCACTCGGTGGCGATTCCGCTCTTGTATAGCCTTGGATATCAGGGGGAGGTATGGACGACCCGGGAGACGGCGGCACAATTAACGGCCTATTTCGCCTCCTGGCGGGAGTATACGGAACGGGTGGGCGAGAAACTTCCCTATAGGGAAGAAGATCAGCGTGCTATCCGCTATCGGTTTCTGGAGGAAGAGGCGAAGAGGTTGACATGGTTTGACGCGCTCCCCGGTGTTAAGGTGATGTGGGGGAGAAGCGGACATTTGATGGGCTCTGTCTGGTTGCTGGTAGAGGCCGAAGGAAAACGGATCTTCTATTCGGGCGATTATACCTCGGAATCTCTGCTGCTGGAGGACGATAACCCCTCACTTGCAGACACGTCATCCGCCATGCTGCTGGATCTGGCTATTGTAGATGCAGCTTACGGGACGGATGCTCATTCACAGGCCGACAGGCTGATGCAATTGGAGCAAACGATTCAGAGCACGCTGCAAAGCGGAGGAAAAGTGTTATTGCCGGTCCCGGCTGTGGGTCGGGGTCAAGAAATGATTCTCTGGGCATCCCGAAATTGGGGGCATATCCCGATCGTGACTGAAGCTCCGCTGATCGAAGGGATGAAGCGGCTGCTTTGCCGTTCGGAGTGGCTTCGCAGCACGGATTCCGGTCAGGGAATGAAAAGCGAGCTTGAGTTATTGCTGAGCCAAAATAATTGGATTGTACCCGGTAGCGATGCAGAACGCGAGTCATGGCTTGAGAAACAGGGAGCCTCGTTGTGGTTCGTAACCGACGGAATGATGCAGTCGGATCTGGCACAGTGGTACTACCATCGGTTTTCCAGAGATTCCCGGAACCTGGTTCTGCTCACTGGGCATGTTTCTAATGGAACCTTTGGACAGCATCTCCTTCAGCATCCAGAGGATTACGGGGATTGTTCTGTTATGAAAATCAGGTATAAAGTGCATCAGGGTCTGGCGGACGTTCGGCAGATGATAACCGCTATACCGGCGCAGCATACCGTGCTTGTTCATGCAGACAAAGCAGAAACGGACCGGTTACGAGTCCGTCTGGTCGAGGAATTAACTGATCCCCATATTCACATTCACTCCATTTCGGTGGGTGAGGAAGTACACTTCTAATAGTTGGGAATCCAGGAACCTCTGTCGCTTCATTGGCGATGGAGGTTTTTTGCTTGTGTTTCATAGATTACCACGTAGGGTTCTCATGGCCTTATAGGCTGTTCGCGGGATTCTCACAGCCTCCATTCGCCTGTGTTTAGAGGAATGTGAAGTTGGTGAAGGGTAATCATAACCTGCATAAAAATAAATTAGTACCAAGTACTAGTACTTGGTGATATAATGATTATAAACTTGGAGGTGTGAATGATGAGCCAATCAAAATCAAGGATTACAGCAATCGGGACCTATGTACCTGAACGGATATTAAGCAATGCGGATTTAGAGAAGATGGTCGAGACCAGCGATGAATGGATTGTCCAGCGCACAGGCATGCGGGAACGCCGGATAGCCGCTCCGGATCAGTTTGTGTCTGACCTTGCCATTCGTGCTGTGCGAGATATGGTTGATCGGTACGGTGTTACCGTGCAGGATGTCGATATGATTCTTGTGGCTACAAGCACGCCGGAATATTCTTTTCCAAGCACGGCCTCTCGCGTGCAATCGAAGCTGGGCATAACCAGTACGGGGGCACTCGATCTGAATGCAGCTTGCGCGGGATTTGTATATGCACTTCAGATGGCCGACGGATTAATATCCGGGGGAGCCTACAACAAGATACTCGTCATTGGGGCGGAAACCTTATCAAAGATTACGGATTACACCGACCGAACGACATGTGTTCTGTTTGGGGACGGTGCTGGCGCTGTACTGCTGGAGCGGGATGAGGATTCGCCGAGCATTGCAGCTTCCATATCAGGTACGTTTGGCGAAGGCGGCATTCATCTGTACAAGACAGCCCTTTCCGAGCAGATGGACGGAGCGGAGTTAAAGAGCGGGTGTCTTGTTCAAAATGGCCGTGAGATATATAAGTGGGCCATTCGGAACATTCCGGAGGGTGTCCGTACCTTACTGTCCAAAGGGGGCATGACCGCGGACGAAGTGGATTGGTTCGTACCGCATAGCGCCAATCTTCGCATGATCGAAGCGATCAACGAGCGAGGGCCTTTTTCAATGAACCGAACGTTAACCAGCGTTGAGTACCGGGGAAACACATCGGCAGCCTCCATTCCGCTTGCGCTTCAGCTGGCCGTGGATGAAGGACGCTTGAAAGCAGGAGACCATGTGCTGCTCTATGGATTTGGCGGGGGAATGACCTATGCCGGCTCCATCGTTAAATGGACGATATGATCTCTTGCATGATATAAGAAATCGACCTGTCATGGACAGGCGCCAAGTTCCGAAGGAATACGGAAAGGCAGCATAGGTAAAACCACCACCACCGCAGGAATCATCCGGCTGTCAAAGGGCTCATCAGTCCGAGAGTTTCACATCTAAAATATCCGTAAGACCGCTATCGACATTCGATATGCGGTTTTTTTGTGGTGGAATTACGAAGTGGACAAACGTGAATCGTAATAAATTCAACTCAAATTCGAAAGTTTGCCTCCTCAAAATTTGGTGCCGCTTTCATTAGACTATAAAAGAAAAATACGTTTGATGGAAGAGGGGTAGAAGAATGAAAAGGTTTAAATCATGGAGCTTGCTGCTCATGAGTATCATCATGGTGTTCTCGCTGGCGGCGTGTGGAGGCGGCAACGGAAGCAAAACGGCTGAATCTCCGGGGGGAGGCAGCACCGAAGAGAAGGACAATACGAAGGAAGAAGCACCATCTACAGAGAAAATCGAGCTGTCCTTCTGGTCATTGGGTACGACCAATTATGAGGATCTGGCTAAGGAATACACCAAAGAGCATCCGAACATCACGTTCAAATTCCAGAATACGTCGGACCAGACGGCGCATCACAACAATCTGACAACGGCGTTGTCCGCAGGCTCTGGCGCACCTGATATTTTTCAACTTGAGATTGCCTTTATGGAACGCTTTATTAACAACCAGGATAAGTTCTATAACCTGTATGATCTCGGTGCCAAAGATGTAGAAGGCAACTATCTGGAATGGAAATGGAAGCAAGCCACATCGGTGGATGGCTCGTTCCAACTGGGTCTTCCTACAGACATCGGCCCTACGGTTGTATACTACCGTACCGATTTGGCTGAGCAAGCGGGACTGCCTACGGATCCGGACGGGTTCAGCGCTGCGATTGATTCATGGGATAAATTCGCAAGCGTGGCCAAGGAATTCACAGGCAAAACGGGTAAACCGTTTGCTGACCTGACGGATTTGGTATACAACGGGGTTCGCGACCAATCGCCGGATCAAATCTATTTCAACAAAGAAGACGGTTCCTTTATAGGAGATACGAACCCGCAAGTGAGAAAAGCTTATGACTTTACGGTCAAAGGGATTCAGGAGGGCTGGATCGGCAACTGGATACTGTGGTCCCCTGAATGGCAAAAAGCGATTAATGATGGAGACTTCGGCGTTATGCTCGGCCCGGCCTGGATTGCCGGTACCATTCGTAATGCCAAGGACACCGCAGGCAAATGGCAAATTGCCCAGCTCCCTGAAGGAGCAGGCAACTGGGGCGGATCGTTCCTGACCTTGCCGAAGGAAGGCAAGCATTCGAAGGAAGCGTATGAATTTATCTCGTGGGTGCTGAACCAGGAGAACCAGCTGAAATCGTTTAAGGATAGCGGCTTATTCCCGTCCATTCCTGCGGTTTACAGCGAGCCTTCCTTCACGGAAGAGAAGGATGAATTCTTCAGCGGTCAGGTTATTTCCGAAGCATATGCCAAGTCAGCCGAGCGTATCAAGCCGGTGTATTACGGACCGCTGCATGACCAGACCGATACCATTATCAAGAACGCGCTTAAGAACGTGCTGGAGAAGAAAGCGGACCCGCAAAAAGAGTGGGAAAGCGCAATGAAACAAATTAAGACACTGGTCGATCGCAGCTAAGAAACTGAGGATAAGCTTTCGCTTAGCTCGTTCATATCAAGTGATGCATCCGAATCCGAGATGGGATATAGCCCTCCCCTCGGCTTCGGATTTATCCTTACCCACCTGGAGGTGCATTTATGGCAGACACAGCAACGGCAAAGTCATCGCAATCCGTGCCGAAAAAGCGGCGCTTGTTGACGGAGACCGTGCGCAGCCGATTTACGGCGTATACGTTTATATCTCCATTTTTTATACTGTTTGCAATCTTTGGACTCTATCCGATTGTATTTACCATCTATCTATCCTTCTTCAAGTGGGACGCACTCGGACCGATGAAATATGTCGGGTTCAAGAACTACGAGCTGATTACAAGTGACCCGACATTCTGGATCGCTTTCAGCAACACACTCATTATGGCGTTGATGGGAACCGTGCCGCAGCTCATTGTGGCATTATTTGTTGCGGTTATGCTCAATTCGGCCCTGAACAAATTCAAGAACACGTTCCGCATTCTATATTTTATGCCGAATATCACGTCTATCGTAGCCGTCACATTGGTGTTCAGTACCATGTTCGGCAACAACGGGATGGTGAATTGGATGCTGAATACCTTCGGTGCGGAGAGCGTTCCGTTCAATTCCGGCTGGTGGGGAGTCAAAATCGCGATTTCGTCCATGGTGATGTGGCGCTGGATGGGTTATAACGCCATTATTTTTCTGTCGGGGCTGCAGAGCATTCCGACTGATATCTATGAAGCGTCCAAAATCGACGGCGCAACCCGGGGCCAGCAGCTGCGCTATATTACACTGCCGCTCCTGCGTCCGTTTATCCTGTTCGTTACCCTGATATCGACGATTGGCGCGCTTCAACTGTTTACGGAGCCCTATGTCTTCCTCGGTCAGTCCGGCACAGGCTCTACTCGTCAGGAAGGGGTAACGATGGTAACGTATCTGTATAACGAAGCATTTAAGAACGGTTTCTTCGGTACGGCTGCGGCAACGGCGGTCCTCTTGTTTGTCGCCACCATCCTATTCTCGGTCTTGAACATGATGCTGGGCCGTGAAGGCGGGGAGACGGGAGGTAAAAAAGCATGAGTTCAGTTGCCATAAGCCGTAAAAAACCGGATGAACCCGGTGTAATCGCAAAATTCTTTTTCTATCTGTTAATGATTCTGGGTGCGCTTGTATCGATCTTCCCGTTCTACTGGATGTTCGTTGTGGCTACCAATGACAAGGATGCGGCATTCCATATTCCGCCGCTGCTCACACCAGGAACGCAGTTCCTGGATAACTTCTCACGCGTGCTGGAGCGCACGGATTTCTTCAGAGCCTTGTTGAATTCCGTCGTTGTGTCGACATCGGTTACAGTGTCCGTTGTGTTCCTCTGCACGCTGGCAGGGTATGCTTTTGCGAAGTACGAGTTTCCTTTGAAGAAGACGCTGTTTGTATTTGTCATTGCTACCATGCTCGTGCCGGCTCAGTTAGGCGTGCTTCCACAGTATGTCATTATGGCCAAGCTGCACTGGATCGACAGCTACAAAGCGCTGATCGTCCCGGCCATGGTCAATGCCTTCGGTATTTTCTGGATGAGGCAGTACATCACATCTGCCGTTCATACCGAGCTGATCGAAGCGGGGCGGATTGATGGCGGCGGACATTTCCGGATCTTCTGGAATATTGCCATTCCTGTTGTGACGCCTGCGATGGCCACGCTTGGGATTTTGAATTTCATGAATGTGTGGAATGATTTCTTCTGGCCGCTCGTCGTATTGAAAAACCGAGAGAATTACACCATTCAAATAGCATTGCAGCAGCTGTTCACCAATAAGGACGGCCTCGACTTCGGGATGATCATGTCGGCAACCTTCACGGCAACACTGCCGCTGCTTATTGTTTTTCTGCTGTTCAGCCGCTATGTCATCGCGGGTCTGACATCAGGCGCCATAAAAAGTTAAAAGGCGCGGGAACTTTGACAAGGAATGCCACCTGCCATGAAGAATAATAGACATAGTAGAGTGGAGGGAGGAAATGGTTCATGAAACTCCGCCGAAAGATTTTGCTGGCTATTATTCTTCTGGTCTTCATTCCGGTCATCGCGCTGGGCGGTGTTTCTTATTACAGCTTTTCGGAAGCGATGGAGAAGAAGTCGAATGATTTCTACTGGATTTCGCTCTTGGAAACGGACCGGAAGCTGAAGTTTGCCTTGAACGAAATTACGACGATTTCGAACTCCGCGATTACCCAGCAATCGGTTCAGCAGATGCTGAAGCAGCCGGACTACGCGGTAACCTATGACCGGAGGCAGGAGATCAACAATCTGATCAATCATCCGATGATTGCCTCGTTTGCTTTTTATTCGAATGATCAATTGATTTATCATACAGATGGCGGAATGGAGCTTGCTGAGCTGAGGCGGCAAGATTGGTATGAAGCGGTCGTGAAGGCAGAGGGTCGCCCCGTATGGGTCGGTCCCGGAGAGAACGGCTCTGCTTCATCCGGTGCTCCCGTCTTGATTCAGTCCAGAGTGATTAAGGATTATTACTCTCTGGAGGATATCGGGACGGCTGTGATTTACGTGAAGCCGGATCTCCTCGACCAAGTCTTCTGGGAGGCGGCAACGCTGAAGCAGGGCGATATTTTGCTGGTCAACAAGCAGGGCCATATCGTATTTACGAAATCAGGCGAGCATATCGGGGAGCGGACGGAATTTCCGTTTCTCTCGGACAGTTATACGAATGGGAAAGGATACTATGTCGATCCATATTTAGATGAAAAATCGCTCATCACGTATTCCCCTTCTCATAATAAGGAATGGTTTCTCGTCGCCATCACGCCAAGCAAACTCATCTCTGCCGAATCGGTCTCCATCCGTAACCTTGCCTTGATCCTGGGATTGATCTCGCTGCTGTCGGCGTTTCTGTTCGACCGTTTTTTTGTGCGCAGAATGGTCCGCAGCATCATCAGTGCGGTGAACGGGATGAAGCGAGTGAAGCAGGGAATATTCGTTCCGATCCCATCGCATCATGCGGCAGAGGATGAGACGGATCTGTTAATCGACGGATTTAACCGGATGAGCTCGCAGATCCATGAGCTGATTGGTCAGGTCGAGATGGAGCAGGCCCGGAAGAAGGAAGCGGAGCTGCAGGCGCTTGTCGCTCAGATCAATCCGCATTTCATATATAATTCACTGGAATCGATTAACTCGATGGCTGTCCTTCAGGGCAACAAGGATATCAGCAAAATGGTGGTCTCCCTGGGTAAGCTGCTGCGCATCAGCATCAGCGAGCATCATGAGCTGATCCCCCTCCATATGGAGCTGGAGCATGTCCAGCATTATATGCGGATACAGAAATTCCGGTTTGAAGAGAAGTTTGAATACGGAATTGAGCTTCCGGATTCGCTGAAGCACTACGTTACGCAGAAGCTGATTGTACAGCCCATTGTGGAGAACGCTTTATACCACGGCATTGAGCCGATGGAGGACAGCGGCTATATCTCCATCAAGGTGTCGGAGGACCATGAGGATATCGTAATTGACGTGGAGGATAACGGGCCGGGGTTCGATCCGGAGACATTGATCAAGCTGTGGAATACGGATCAGGGACAGCTGAAGAAGTATCGGGAAAACGGAGTTGGGCTGAAAAACGTGCACGAGCGGCTGCGGATACGGTTTGGCAGCCGTTACGGACTTATGATCTGTTCTTCCCCCGGTCACGGTTCATTGATACGAATTCGTATTCCGAAAATACTGACATGACAAGGAGGCGGCGCAGCGTGAGATGGTTTTGGAATTGGGGCTGGATTGTAGGCTATGCCACTCTGCTCGCGCTCTCTGTTGTGTGGGTTACGGTGCAGAACCAGGGACCGGCTCAGGAGGCGCAGCCGGAGAAAATCACGCTGACATTCCGGCATTTCTGGAACAAGGAGCATGACAAGCCGGTGCTGGCTATTTTTGAGAGTGTCGTCCGCACTTATGAGAAAGCGCATCCAAATGTGAAGGTGAGCTTTGAAAGCATCGATCAAACAATCCATCGGGAACAAAAGCTGAAGAGCGAGATGGTCACCGGGACGCCGCCGGATATGTTTGTCCTGTTTGGCGGAGCTGAAATTGTGCCGTATGCCAGATCCAACCGGCTGATGGATTTAACGGAATTTCTGGAGAATGCCGGCTTGAGGGAGCAGTTCAAGGATCTGCACCACTGGACCTTTAATAACCGGGTCTATGGTTTGCCTTTTGAGGGCCATGCGGAGCCGATCTATTATAATCGGGCTTTATTCCAGAAGCTGCATCTGGAGCCTCCGAAGACGATGGAAGAGCTGGATGAAGTGATCCGGGTACTCCAGGCGAACGATAAGATCCCTTTTGCATTAGGGAATGAAGATCGGTGGCCGGCAGGGATTTTTGCCCATTATTTCATGGATCGTTATGCGGGACCGGAACTCATCGACAGGCTGGTTGAAGGAGAGGATGGCGTTAGCTTTCAGCATCAGTCGTATTTGAAGGCCTTTGAGAAGTTGGAACAGTGGATCAGCGAAGGGGCGTTCAGTCCCCATGCCAACGATCTCTCCACCGAGGAAGCCATCGCTCAGTTTACGGAAGGGAAGGCAGCGATGTATCTGAACGGCAGCTGGGATATTACATTGTTTCGCAATGAGGATCATCCGGATTTTCAGAATGAGGTGGGGGTTATCCCCTTCCCATCCCTGCATTCCGGAGAGGAACGGTCCTTGGCAGGTGGTTACACCATTGGCATCGGACTTTCCTCGGATTTGGATGAGCCGAAAAAGCAAGCGGCCCTGGAGCTGCTGGGCATGTTCTATACCACGGAGGTACAGACCCGGCTGGTGTATGAAGGGCTGCGCGTTCCTTCCATGAAGATAACCTATGATTCCAAGAAAACCGGTCCGGTATTTGCCCAGGTTACGGAGCTGATGGAGGATTCTGCGAGTACCTTCCTCCCGTATGACAACAAGCTATCGCCTGAAGTGAACAGTTCATTCCTTAAAGTGATCGAGGACATGATTGGAGAACGGATCGATGCTGACAATGCGCTGGAGCAAATTCAGAAGTCCTCGATACGCTATTGGCAGCTTAGACGGAACACGGTGACGGAGTAACCATAAAGACAGGGGGAGAAGCCATGAGCGGAGCGGACGGTAAATTCAGAGTGATGCTGGTCGATGACGAGCCTATCATCCTGCGCAGTCTAAAGGCAGCGATTCCCTGGGATGAGCTTGAACTGGAGGTCGTAGGGGAGGCGAAGAGCGGGGATAGCGCTCTGAAGCTGGCGCGCGAGGTATCGCCGCATATGATCATTAGCGATATCCGCATGCCGGGAATGGACGGCATCACACTCATGAAGGAACTGAAGGCGGATCAGGCGCGTCGGTTGATCATATTTATTAGCGGCTACGGTGAATTTGAATACGCGAGGGAAGCATTGCGCGAAGGGGCTTTTGATTATTTGCTCAAGCCGATCGATCACGATGAGCTGACCGAAACGATTGCCAGAGCAGCCAGAACCCTGGAGAAGCAAATGGCGGATGATCAAATGCTTCACTCGATCAAGGTATTATCCCTGTTGGCTCGGGAAAGGATGCTAACGGAGTTCATCGAGGGCAACCGGAGTCCGCTCCAGCATATGCAGTGGCTGGAAGACAGCGAATTGGAGCATGGCTACACGATGGCTGTCATTCAACTGGATCACTATTTGCGGCTTAATGAGCAGTGGAGCATGGATGAGAAGCGTCTATGGCTCTTTGCCGTGCGCAATGTTCTGGAGGAATGGTCCGTGCAGCATGGAGGGCTGACGGTATTTCCTTTCCGCAGCGGGGAATGGGTGCTGTTGTTTCCGAGTCTTGCGAGGGAGCGACAGGAGGACATTGGCCGGGATCTTGTTCAATTGATCAAGCGCAACACCAAGCTGTCCTGCTCTGTTGGCTTCAGTTCCAGCATGGCGGGGATCGACCGCTTGGGAACGGCTTATGAGACGGCAGTACGCGCGTTATATCAGCGCTTCTATTCCGGTGAAGAAGGTGTGTTTATCGGTACTGCGGATTCAGTTATGGAAACGGCCAGCGAAGCAGGATACCCGAAACATCTGGAGTCGCTGATGGTCGAAAGCATCCGCACGCTTCATAAGGAGCGTTTGCTGGAGCTTTTTGATGAGACCAGGGCCTATATAGAGGAGCATGCATTCAGCAGGGAAATGACCGAGCGGGTATTGCTGGAGATGAGTGTTGTGCTGTATCGGCAGTTTGAGCATATGAAGGTTCTGTTTGAGTGGTCGTTAGAGGAGCTGCTGCAGGAGCTTCATGCTTCCGGCACCCTGCAGCAGCTGATGGATGTCATCAAGAATCATTTCAGCAAATGGATTGCACAGAGCCGATCGGGGCAGGCCAAGGACAATGTTCAGGCTGTGATGGGGAAAGCCAAGGAGTACATTGCGGACAATTATCAGAAGGATCTCAGCATTGAAGAGGTTTCGGAGCTGGCGGATTTGAGCATCAGCCATTTCTGCACCTTGTTTAAGGGAACAACGGGATATACGTTTCTGGAATACTTAACGGAGTGCCGGATCGAGAAGGCGAAGAGCATTCTGCTGAATACGGATGTGAAGGTGTATCAGGTGGCACCGCTTGTAGGGTACCAGGATCCGCGGTATTTCACGCAGGTATTTAAGAAAATAACAGGCAAAACCCCTTCCGAGTATCGGGAAGAGGCGACATCCAAAACATAAAAGCGCAAAGATCCTCCATGGAGTTCAAGATCCAAACTTGTGAGGATAGCATTCGGATCCCAAATAACGTAACAAGGAATAAATAACAGATCCATTTTTCCGGCTGTAATGACGGGAAAAGGGGAGTCTGTTATTTTCGTTTTAAATATCTTAATATTAAGACTTGACGATGACTAAGTTAAATATTAAACTGAAATTAGCAAAGATCCAGCCGCTGCGATGGAGCAGCGATAGAAGAAAACAGCGGCCAGAGCGCAGCTGCCTGTATAAAGAGATTGTTTTCGAAGCATCGTCTAGTCTTAGCGTATATGTGCTTACAATGGTGAACATGATTTCGTTTATTAGAGAAAAAAATTATAGATGGGAGTTGAGGTCATGAAGTTCAAAGGAATTCATCACGTGTCCGCAATTACAGCAGCAGCTTCGCAGAACTTCGAGTTTTATACAAAGGTGCTGGGCATGCGGCTGGTCAAGAAGACAGTAAACCAGGATGATGTCTCCGTGTACCACTTGTTTTATGGCGACGAGAAAGGAAATCCCGGAACCGAGCTTACCTTCTTCGAAATTCCGATGGCCGGCAGGACCCGTGAGGGAAACAACAGTATTTCGGCAACCTCCCTGCGAGTGCCCAGTGACCGCGCGTTGGAATATTGGACCGGGAGACTGGACGAATACGGCGTAGAACGTGAGGAGATACAGGAACGTGCCGGCCGATTGACACTGCTATTCAGAGATTTTGAGGGCCAGCGGATCATTCTGGTTTCGGATGAACATAACGAAGGAGTTCCTGGGGGCATTCCTTGGGAAAAGGGGCCGGTTCCGGCAGAATACGCCATCATCGGTTTAGGTCCGGTGCAGCTGACAGTACCTCGTGTGTTACAGACGGTTAAGGTATTGACGGAGCTGATGGGCTTCCGTTATAAAGGGCAGTATGCCTCGCCTGTAGACGGGCAGCCGGATATCCTTGTATTCGAAACCGGGGAAGGCGGTACGGGCGCAGAAGTTCATGTCGAGGAAAGAACAGACCTTCCACAGGAACGCCTTGGACGAGGCGGTGTTCATCACGTTGCATTCCGCGTCGAGGATGAGGAAGAGCTTCGTTCCTGGATTGACCGGATTGGGGATGTGGGATTCTCAAATTCGGGATTTGTCGATCGTTTCTACTTCCGTTCCTTGTATTTCCGGGAGCCTAATGGCATTTTGTTCGAGGTGGCTACCGACGGACCTGGATTTGACACGGATGAGCATATCGATCATCTTGGCGAATCCCTGGCGCTGCCGCCGTTCCTGGAGCCGAAGAGGGAGCAGATCGAAGCCAACCTGAAGCCCATCCATACCATTCAATAAATCCGGGCTCACGGGATTAACCTAAAAAAGCATCAGGCAAGCCGCAATTTTTGATGGGCTTCCTGATGCTTTTTTTCATATTGCTTATGAATTCACTGTTGATAGAGCCGAGCAATGGCAGTCGCAGCCGAGCTGACATGCTCACGGAGCTCCTGGGGTGCAAGCACCTCGATTTCCGCCCCGCAGCTTAAGAGAAACGCGGACGCAGATTCCAACGTATTGAATTCCAAATCGGCCGTTATCCACCCTTCCTGCGGGTTCTGCGTGTCGCAATGAATGATTTTCACATATCGCTCCCGCTCAAAACGTTTGATTAGAGAAACGGTCATTCGAACCTGTGCCGGATATTGCGGTAGATTCTGCATGAACCGTGTCAATGATTCCTCCCAATACTGGGCCAAGTCAAAATCAGCCGGACGATGAAACGTCTCATCGGTCATCACGGCATCCACGATTCTGGATACGCGGTAAGTCCGCAGTTCGCCTTGGGATTCTGCCACCACATACCATGTGCTCCGCTTTGCAACCAGTCCGAGAGGAAGGACGATTCTCTCGACACGCTCCTCTCCCTTCATATAATGAATGCGGAGTACGCGATCCAGCCATACTGCCTCCTGAAGCACCGTAAGGTACGGATGCGATTCACGGTAAGCGTGCCAGCCAGCGCCATCAATATGGATTTTCTCCCGAATGATTTCGGCATCCTGCCGAATGGAGCGCGGGGAAGAAGCCAATAATTTCTGATAAGCGGCATCAAACTGTTTGCCTATGCCTAAATCTCCGATCAGCGGGCTATGGCTGGAAACCAGCAGGGAGATGAGTTCGTCAGGCGTCATGCCCGTCAGGTTTGTACGATAGCTCTCCTCCAGCACCCAGCCGCCGTGGGAACCTCTCTCCGCATAAACGGGAATGCCGGCTGAGCTCAGGCTCTCCATATCGCGTATAATCGTTCGCTCCGATACCTCGAGCTGCTCCGCCAAATAATGGGTGTTCTTTTTACCACCGTTCTGAAGCATCAGCATGATGGACAGTAAACGGTCGGCTCTCATATCGTGTCACCTCTTTTAAGAACTGTAGAAGATAAATGTATTGTAGCATGGATATAAGACAATGGATGTCATATAAGCCTGATAGGATGAAGGTGTTGAGAAAATCTGTTATATGATGGAGGTTACGCCCTCTCGAAGTACACGCTTTAGGAGATGATATTCCGGACGGTCAAAATCCTTGCCGCTAACCTTGTCAGCAAAAATGTATTCCTCCTGAATAGCCTGTTCCCATAATACGGTTAATTGTCGATCTTCATTCTGATCTTTGGTGGATACCCCAGCATAGCCGTATTATCTCGCATAATCGCCTCCTGGAGCTTACAAAGGTGTTCCGATAACTATAAAAGTTTTTAATTATAAAACAACACCTTTATGGACAAAGGAGAAGGAAGCTTAGAGTGAACTAGGCTTCCTTGAAAATTGTGATTTATTTGATTAGGATCTATCATTATACAAATACTCAATGATTATATTCTGTAGCTCGTTGCTATACCTCATTTCAAAATAGATAAGGCCCAGAAAGACAGCGATTATGATCAGAAGAACGGCAACAATAATTCGAAACTTGTCCATTACCAATTATACCCTATGTTGAATGTGTTGCTTAAATCAAACATGTGTTGAACGGCACTGTGCCATTCGGAAACATGACTAACTTGTACCCCTGTATACTTATATGTCGAATTTGCTTTCCAACTGGTGCCTAGTTCAAATTTATCTGTTCCTTGGAGGTTCTGTAAGTAATCTGGTGTGATTACCCAATTCGCTGTATCTGTATTCACATTCTCTGTGAGATCGATGTTTGGATTACCGTCATAAGTAAAACTCCACTGCAAACTCCACGGATACGCAAATGAAATTTGATAAGGTCCATTATTCTTGTCTCCAGGAGAAGCACCGTAGAAATCATCTTTTGTATAAATTACATCGTGAGTAACAGTTAGCTTTTTGGAATTGGTAGAGCCGCCAATTTTGTTTATTCGAATAATATCTTTAATTGCAAAATAATCAAATTTTGTATCTGACTCATTCTTTTCTTTGTATAAGAACCATTGAGTAATCATTTCGGCATTATCTACTCCATAGAGACCGCCAACAGTCCTAATATCATAATCGTTACTATCTATAACAGTAGAAGCCGGAGTGATTTGATTTGTTCTTTCTTCATGCTTAACTATTTGAGACAAAATAATGGATGCATCCGTAGGTATTTCATTTCCGTTCTCATCCATATTTTTATAGTTAAGCATGAACATTCTACCATCTGTGTCCTGTAGGGAGTAACCCACAATTTCCTGTTCCGTTGTTTCTTTTAGTTGTTTACCTTCGTGTAGTTGGTCAACATCTTTTATAAAAAGGGATCGGACTTCCCCTTCAACTGCATTTCTGACTTTAAACTCTAACGGTTGGTTTAAGAGTTCTTCATATTTCCCTGGAGTCAGCCCACCATATAAGTAAACTTTTTCCCCACTCTGAAGCGCCTTTTGTAAGAATGATCTCAGTTCTGGGTTGCTTTCAACTTCTTTTACATCATAGGCGAAAGAGCTGTAATCATTAAGATTTGGTAAATCAGAGCTAGGTTTTTCAATTACAATGTTTGACTGAGCTACGTTTTTATTAACTTCTTCTGATGTAGCGAAAAACAATCCTTCGTTTTGTGCACCAGGATCTGCATACAATGATGAACTAGTCACTGTAAACATTAAAGTTGCAGCCAAACTTAATCCAAATAACTTGATCTTACTCTTAGACATTTTCTTCAAACTCCCTATCATTTTTTTGAGCAGGAAACTAATTGTATGTAACATGTTGCATATTCTATAATTTTCCATCACTCATAATATATAACAAAAAATATCGAAGAAAGTTATAGAATTTCTTGAATTATTTTTTCCCTTATTTTTTTGTTCCAGAATATCCCGTCAATGCCTGTTTACATACTTCTGAGTTGAAAATGTCAGTTTCATCGATGTATTTTCTGTTTGACCTCCATAAAAGCCCGTTTTTTCGGGAAGACAATAATTTCATTTAGGGGTTGCGCCAACATTTTAACGAAAATATACGATTAATATGCATCTACGTACTAAATTAGAAGATAAAAATCGTTTGAAAACGATGAAGGAGAATTTATTGGATATGAACGGACCAGCGTCCTGAGTTTGTTTGTCGGTGGAGCTGCGGATTTCATCTGTAAATATGCCTGGTGATCTGACAGTAAGATTCTTTTATGTTTTGATCCTTATATATAGCAATTAGTTGCAAGTAATTCGGCGGGAACCTTTACTATAGTTTGGCCAAAATATCGCCGATTCATCTGGCAGAAGCAATGGCAGAGGAACTGCGCCCCTATCATGTAACCGCGTTATCCGTTACACCCGGATTTCTGCGTTCCGAACAAATGCTGGATCACTTCGGTGTTACAGAAGAGAATTGGCAGGATGCCGCAACGCAAGAACCGCATTTCATCGCGTCGGAGACGCCGTATTTGCTGGCGCAGGGGGTTGCGGCGCTGGCGGCTGATCCGGATGTTGCAGCCAAGAGCGGTAAAGCGCTGACCAGCTGGGATTTGTCGGATGAATACGGCTTCCGCGACATTGACGGCCGCAGTCCGCATTGGGGCCATTATGCGAAGGAGCAGGGTCTTCCCATATCGTAAGAAGATACGTAAAAACAGGGTGCCTATAGCCATGGCGGCGAATAGGCACCCTGTTTTGATGGGTAAAAATGTTCCTTTGACTTAGCATTTAGCGGTACCGCTGTGAGAACGTCTGTATCGGCAATAGCGGTACATCGCAGTGGAAGTCAAGGTTTTAGACTTCAGCTCATTACGAGCGGCCGCGTCTCATCGAGCCCATGATCAGGCTGACGATAAAGACAAGGACAACGGCACCGATCAGGGCAGGCAAGATGAAGAAACCTCCCATTTCCGGTCCCCAAGACCCGAGCAAAAGTCCACCCAGCCAAGCACCGACAAAACCAGCAATGATGTTACCGATGATACCGCCGGGAATGTCTCTGCCCATAATCAAACCTGCAATCCAACCAATGATACCGCCGACAATTAATGACCAAAGAAAACTCATGTTTATCACCTCGTATAAGTTATAGTTGTTTGTGCCTTACTATTAACCAAAGAAGTGACTTTTAAACCGGATTGATCCCGAACATTGATAAAATCATTTTTTTCCAGCTAACAAAAGGGAGTTGTTCTTTTGATAAATAGAGGGCTTTTGATTATGCTTGAAGTATCATGAACGTGAAAATTATAAAGGAGTTGGCATGAGGCTCATGGCAGAGAAATGGATAGAAGAATATACTATTCAATCCGTTGATGCGGATTTTCGGGGGGATTGCCGCTGGTCCTCGCTGCTCAGTATTTTGCAAAGGGCGGCAGACCGGCATGTCGAGGCGCTTGGGATCAGTCGCGAGGAGATGATTGAGCGGGGGATGGGCTGGATGCTCATTACGCTTGAGCTTGATATGGGGCGAATGCCAAGGGATATGGAGACCGTCCATGTCGAGACCTGGAGCCGCGGCTCCAAGGGGGCTCTGTGGCATCGGGATTATCGGATAAAAAATGCTGACGGAGAAAAGCTGGGTGAAGCCCGCTCGGTATGGGCGCTGGTGGATATTCACAAACGGAAAATCCTGCGTCCCTCCATGTTCCCGTATGAGGTGCCGATCGGTAAAGAATCGGTAGGAGAGCTGCCAAACAAAGCCGTATTGGCTGAAGGCGTGCAGCTTGCAGAGGCCTATACGTATAAAGTTCGATACAGTGGAATTGATGTGAACGGGCATCTGAATAATGCCCGGTATGCGGATCTGTGCTTCGATGTGCTGGACGAGCAGGAGCTACAGGAAGGGAAAGTGACGGGCTTCAAGATTACATATCACAACGAGGCCAGACTCGGAGATACGATGCTCCTCAGCCGTTCGGCTGAAGAGAACAGCAGGGTGTATGTGCAAGGCACTTCACCTGACGGGATAAACTTTTTTGAAGCGGCTATCGTTAGGGAACCATAAACCATCAGGCTGCTAATCCGGATAGGAGGGGAAGTGCCTGACGCTGCACGGAGGGAGAGCCTGATGTACAAAATCATGGTCGTAGAGGATGACCCGAAGCTGGCGGGGTTGCTGCAATCGCATATCGAAAGGTACGGCAACGAAGCGATTATTGTTGAGGATTTCGATCAGGTGCTGGAACAGTTCCAGGAGCTGAAGCCGCATGTGGTTCTGCTGGATGTGAATCTGCCGAGCTTTGACGGATACTATTGGTGTCGTCAAATTCGGTCGTTATCCACCTGCCCCATTATTTTCATATCTGCCAGAAGCGGAACCCCGGATCAATTAAGAGCCCTTGAGAACGGAGCGGACGATTATATTACGAAGCCATTTGCCTACGATATCGTCATTGCCAAAATCCACAGTCAGTTGCGGCGCGTATATGGCGATTATGCGACAGCATCCGCCGAACGAACGGTGGAGAAGGACGGGCTTGTCCTGTATCCCGAGCGAATGGAGATGAGTTTGGACGAACGGACCTCCGTTCTCACGAAAAAGGAAACGATTCTCCTCGAGACGCTGCTAAGCCGGAGTCCCCGCCTTGTTACGCGCGAGACCATTCTGGAGAAGTTATGGGATGATACCTTTGTTGATGATAATACGCTCAGCGTCAATATTAACCGGGTACGGAAACGGCTTGCCGAGCTGGGCATTGAGGATGCCCTTGAAACGGTCCGCGGCTCGGGATACCGACTTCATACGGTGTGGAAGAGGCAGTCATGAAAAAGCTGTTCTGGCGAGAGCATCTGCCGCTGATTATGTTCACGCTTGCAGCGCTGTTTGTGGTGCTGCTCGTTTTCTGGTATGACGGTTATGATCATCCGGTAACAGCTGCCTATGCGGTTTTTCTTGGTTTAACCATTCTGGGGGGATACTTGGCTTTCCGGTATTTCACGCACCGGGATTTCTATGAGCGGCTGTCACAGCCCATCCGATCGCTGGAGGAATCGATAAAGCATAATGAATCCGCTCCCCTGCCAACCGCTCTCAGCGAGCTTATGGAAGAACAGTACCGTCAATACCGCACGGTCATGGAGGAGTGGGAGCGACGGCGCAAAGAGCATATGATCTTCATGAATCAGTGGGTGCATCAGATGAAAACGCCGCTCTCGGTCATTGAGATGATCACGCAGGAGGACGATAACGATTCGTTCAAGAGCATTTCCGAGGAATCCGACCGAATCCGGCGGGGGCTTGAGATGGTGCTGTATATGTCCAGGCTCGAAACTTTCGAGCAGGATTTCAGCGTAGAGCCGGTACATCTGAACCAGATAGCTGTCGACGCGGTTCATGAGAACAAGCGCTTCTTCATCCATAGTCATGTATATCCCGAACTGCTGGTGGATCCAGACCTTATGGTTCAGACGGATGCCAAGTGGCTGCGGTTTATTATGCTGCAGCTGCTCTCCAATGCCATTAAATATTCTGCCGGTACCGGATTCAAGGTGACGATTCAAGCTCGCCGCTCGGAGGATGGCCGTCATGTGATGCTGGAGATCACGGACCGGGGAATGGGAATTCCAAAGTCCGATATGAACCGGGTGTTCGACCCGTTCTATACCGGGGAGAACGGCCGCAAGCTGAAGGAGTCCACAGGCATGGGCTTATACCTCGTCAAGGAGGTCGTCCAGAAAATGAACCACCGGATTGAGCTGGAATCCGAGCCGGGGAAAGGCACAACCGTGAGGCTGATTTTCTAGGGATGAGGCTTATTTCATTGATCGCGTTATTCTCGTTAGAGATGCAGCTGCGGGAAGATCAAGCATGATTCTGTTCCGCTCTGCGCCCCGGATTTGTCATATCGAGGCTGTACTGGAGCCATAGCAAGCCATAGCATACAAGCTGTTAAGCTAGGAGCCTTATCTCGGGGAAATGCCTTCGGTTGAAGACATCTGTCAGAGATAAGGTTTTTTCTTATGGTTAAGTATGTATTGACGTCTTTCAGATTTGGGGAAAAGTGAATCTTACACCGATGTAAGACTGGTGAAAGAGTGATCGATAGGAGAAGGCCGGGGGATGCTATACACTAACCTTACAAGATTACGAAATAACGAGAGTGAGGTTTAACAAGATGGAAATATTGAACGTCCGCAATCTGGGCAAAGTCTACAAGGCCGCGGTGTCCCACGAGGCGCTTTCCAATATCAATTTGAGCATCAACGAAGGGGAGTTCGTTGGCATTATGGGACCTTCCGGCAGCGGGAAAACGACGCTGCTTAACATGATATCCACCATCGACCGTCCCACATCCGGTGAGATCAGCATTGGCGGGAAAAATCCGTTTCGTCTGTCACAGGATCAATTGGCGATGTTCCGCCGCCGCGAGCTCGGGTTTGTCTTCCAGTCCTTCAATCTGCTTAATACACTGACCGTGAAGGAGAATATTCTGCTGCCACTGGCGCTGGACGGTGTCGATCTGGACGAGATGAACCGACGGGTCGGCGTTCTGGCAGAGAAGCTGGGCATTACATCGATTCTGGATAAGCGGACCTATGAAATTTCAGGGGGACAGGCACAGCGGACAGCTGTAGCGCGGGCGATGATCCACGTTCCGAAGCTGGTGCTTGCGGATGAACCGACGGGGAATCTGGATTCCAAATCCGCGCGCGACGTCATGGAGATCATGGATCGCAGAAACAAGGAAGACAAAGTGACCATGCTGCTGGTCACCCATGATCCGTTGGCCGCAAGTTACTGCAATCGGGTGGTGTTTATCAAGGACGGTCAATTGTACAACGAGATCACGTACGGTGACAGCCAGTCGGCTTTTTATCAGAAAATTATCAACGTGTTATCGCTGCTGGGGGGTTCGGGACATGAATTTTCGCCAGTTCGCCATTAATAATGTCCTGCGCAGCAAGCGCACATATATCGCCCACTTTCTGAGCAGTGCCTTCTCTGTCATGATTTTCTTTACTTATGGCCTGCTCTCGTTTCACCCGCAGCTCAAGGACGGCTTGGTCTCCTCCAGCGGAACCCTGAGCATGCTGGGAACCATGGGCATGACGGTATCCCAATATATTGTGTTTGTCTTTTCATTCTTTTTCCTGCTGTATTCCGTTGGGGCCTTTATCAAGGTTCGGAAGAAGGAATTCGGCATACTGATGATACTCGGAATGTCCCGCAAACAGTTGAATCGGATGCTGTTTATCGAAAATATTTTGATTGGCGCTGCTGCGATCATCGCCGGTATGGGAATCGGCATGCTGTTCTCAAAGCTCATTCTGTTAATCAGCGCCAAGCTGATGGCTGTGGATCAGGGCCTGCCGTTTTATTTTCCACTCCAAGCGCTTGTGATGACGGCAGTGGCTTACGCCGTGTTGTTCTTGCTCATTGCCTTGTTCTCCTCGCTTATGCTCCGTAAGGGCACGCTGCTCGCTCTTGTCAAAGCGGAGGAAAGCCCCAAGCCCCAGCCGAAAGCCTCACCCTGGCTGGCTGTGCTCGCCGTTTTCCTGATTGCTGCGGGATACGGCATGGTTATGGCCTTTGCCATTCTCCAAATTTTCAATCTATTGCTGCTGCTGGGCGGTGTTGTATTGGTCATCACGGGCACGTATTTTCTCTTCACCCAGTTCAGCGTTTATTTCATGCGGTACTTGCAGAAGAGGGAACGATTCTTTTTTCGCAAAACCAACCTGCTGACGGTATCGGAGCTGCTGTACAGAATCAAGGACAATGCAGTGATGTTTTTCCTTGTATCGGTCATTTCGGCATCCGCCTTTACCGGCATTGGGACGACGCTGGCGATTGGGGATCCGGGCTTGTCTGCGATGGAGAACCCTTATGCTTACACATATTCCATGTATGACGAGGATGAGGATAAAGGGAATCGGCATCTGGATATCATCAGGGAGGAGCTCAAGAAGGGAGGACTGGATTATAAGGAGGCAGAGGTTACCCCGATTTTCACGGATAACGGGGTTAAGCTGATTAAGCTGAGCGAATATAACGGTCTCATTCAATCGCTGGGTTACCCGGCAGAAACATTGGGCGATCTGGAAGGAATTCTGACTCCGGGAACGGTCTCGGAGAAGAACAGCTACCGCATCGACGGTCCTTTGTCTGATCAGTTCGAGGTATTAAACGGCAAAACATCGGAAATCGTCAAGGTGCTCAAGGCCGAAACGTTCATTGCGGTACCCGAAAGCTACGGGGAGACGCTGGTTGTATCCGACCGCTTGTACGAGGATGCGCTGCAGGCACAGCAGGACCAAGAATACGGCTATGCGGCCTACCATACATTTTACGTGCAGGATTGGAAGAATACCGGGGACGTGTCCAGATCGATTCTGGAACGTTTTAACGAGAATGAAGACAACAGCTATTATCTAAAATCGTTGTATTTCGATTGGAAAAACGCCCAGCAGCAGAACGGCATCTTACTCATGGTAAGCGGATTGGTTGGCATCGTCTTCTTTACCTTTGCAGCAAGCTTTGTCTATTTCCGCCTGTATGCGGATCTTGCACGGGATGAACAGCAATATCGCATGATTGCCAAGGTCGGTCTCAGTAAAAAAGAGCTTGGCATCATCATCACCAAGCAGCTTGTCATCATGTTCTTCCTTCCGATGCTCATTGCACTGATCCATAGCGGTGTTGCCTTCGTTGCCCTTCAGCAGTTGGTCGACTTCTCCATTGTAGGTCACAGTTTGAAGATTTTTATCTTCTTCCTCAGCATACAGATCATGTATTTCTTTATTACTCGATGGCGTTACCTGGAGCGTCTCAACAAAATGATTCAGTAGCATTCCCCTGTTTCCTCGTTGAAAAGTGTCAAAACGGGTATGTTATTACAAGAAGCACTTTATAACGAGGATGGGGGCGACTTTTCATAATGAATGATCACAGTATGTTAAAGACGGGTGCGATAGAGTCTGAAGAGATTGTGCCGGATATCCTTTCTATGCGCATCGTGATGGTGAACATCCAGATGATTGGCCTGCCGAGTTCAGGTGATTGGGTATTGGTGGACAGCGGCCTAGGTAATTTTGAAGAAGCGATTGCAGAGGCAGCAGAAAAAAGGTTCGCTCGTCCGCCTGTCTGTATTGTGCTTACGCACGGCCATTTTGACCATGTGGGCAATGTGAAGGCATTGTCGGACCGCTGGGGCGTACCTGTCTACGCTCACCGGAACGAAATGCCGTTCCTGACTGGAGATGAGGATTACCCTCCAGCAGATCCAAGCGTGGGCGGTGGATTATTGGCCCGTGTCGCCCCGATGTATCCTCATAAAGCGATCGATCTGGGCTCACGAATTCGTCCATTGCCCCATGATGGCACGGTGCCGAATCTCCCTGATTGGCGGTGGATTCATACACCAGGGCATAGTCCCGGTCATATCTCCCTGTATCGCGCTACAGACGGCGTTCTAATTGCCGGAGATGCTGTCATTACGGTGAAGCAGGAATCTGCATTAGCTGTCATAGGGCAGGAGAAGGAGCTGCATGGCCCACCGATGTACTTTACACCGGACTGGGACCTTGCAAAGGAATCGGTTCGCCGCCTGGCTGAATTAAAACCCCGGATTCTAATAACTGGACACGGCGTGTCGATGCACGGGGATGAGATGAGGGATTCGCTGGATCGGCTGGCCCGAGAGTTTAACCGCCTTGCCGTTCCCGATCATGGACGATACGTTAATAAAGATATGAACTGAATGGGATGGAAATCTATAGGATAGGATTCAGCTTCATGATATGAAATATTAACAGGGTTACGTGGACACCGTTGGGACAAACTCCCTGCGGTGTTTTTTTATAAATACAAGCAAGTGAAGCTCCGTGTTATGATTTCGTATGGAAACGATGAACGAAAATGTGCAAAAATGAAGGTGTCCACAACATATCCGTCATTTTTTTAATAAAAATTTATTTTTACGTGAACCTAGTTAGACCCTCAGGTATCTAAACTTATAGAAAGCAATGTTATGCAGCAGAGGAGGTCTCGCAATGTGAATAAGAAACCTAATATAGAGCGCGATGTTCAGCTTGCCAAATACGGGGATCGTGAAGCTTTCAGCAGGTTGATAAGGGTTTACGAACGCAGCTTGTATGGCTTAGCCCGGATGTACCTGAAACAGGATGAGGATTGTGCGGATGCCGTACAGGAAGCGATCCTCAAATCGTTTAGAGCCATCTCGACCTTGAAGGAGCCTGCTTATTTCAAAACCTGGCTGTGCCGCATCCTTATACATGAATGCCTTCAATTGCTGCGCTCTCAGAAGCGGCTGCGAACGGCTGAAACCACTATTAAGGACGTTGATGTCGTGCCGTATGAAGCGATTGAGGTTAAGGAAGCTGTGGCGCATCTGGAAGACGATTTACGCAAGGTCATTCAGCTTCACTATTATAGGGATATGCCGATTCGGCATATCGCCAAAATCGTAGGAGTACCGGAAGGTACGGTGAAATCCCGGCTGCATCGGGCTCGCGGCATTTTGGCGAGCAGACTGGATCCCTCTTCCGAAAGGAACGTGAACTATGACCCGATATTAGGTAAGGAGTTAAGTCTGTATGACTTTGCTCCTATCCCCAATAGGGTCAGCGCTCGGACGGTTCAGACATTCCCCATGCCGATGAGAAATGTGGGGAATGTTAGGGTAACAGCAATAGCTGCGTAGTCGATATGAACAAGCAGTATAAGCGAAGTTTGAACTATTGTATGTTCCGCAGGCTGTGGTCTGCCTGATTCCACTATGAAATTTAGGAGATGTTTTGATGTCGGTGTGTGTTCTTAACTAACCAAACTTTATAGACTCTTGACTTGTGCATTTTATTGGAAAAAAGCCCGCTTGATGCGAGGTTTATTTTGCTATGGCGCAAGGAATGGAGTCAACCTGGTTAAGAACACAACAACCCATCCATTATATATTGACTGTATATAGCTGTGCGATTGGCGCGGCTTCCCGCATAAGGGACAGGAGGTGGACTATGGTTCATGGACTTCTGTCCTTTTGTTCGTTTACTGAAGAAGCGTCTATGGGATCGCGTGTGTTCTTTTCCAGGGTAAAGGCAAGTCCATTCTCAAGGAAAAGAGCGTGATTCACGTGATTAATTATATAGAGGCTGTACAATCAAGAGTTCGCCTGCAGGAAGGCCCACAGGTAATTGAACAGCTGCTGATAGCGAGTTATATGCGGCCCGGTATTTCCACCAAAGAGCTGGCTCGGCACACTTATCTCCCTGTACCTGTTGCCGCAGCGATCAAGAAGGAGTTTATGAAGGCAGGAGCTTTGGTCCAGGAGCGAGGTGTGCGCTGCACCCATTTAGGGAAGCTGTATGTTGAGCATGAGCTTGGATACGGCGGCTTGGATCAGGAGCTGTATCGGAGCCTTATGGCAGAGGAGAACGATTGGCAGACGGAGCTTTCGGATGTGCTGACAAGGCTCACGGAAATTCTTGAGCTGCGACCGCAGGTTGATGTTCAGATTGATCAGTCCCAATGCACGGTGGAAACCAGTCTGCGAAGGGCTGTCCTGTGTCTGAGGGAGCATAGTCTGATCGGTAAGAACATTATGTGTGTTGGAGACGACGATCTTGTGAGCATCTCGCTCGGTCTGTTGCTTAAACGGCTGTTCCCGAACATGGAGGGTCAAAGAGCGGGTATAACCGTAATCGATATCGATGAGCGATTTCTGCAATTTATAAGCGGCATGGCCGAGAGAGAAGGCTTATCGATTGCCTGCCTACGTATCGATCTCAGGCAGCCATTAGCCAGGGAATGGAGCGGACAGTATGATTGTTTCTTCACGGATCCGCCATACACGCTTCAAGGGATGACCCTGTTCTTGTCCCGGGGGATTCATACGTTGAAAAAAGGGAAGGGAAATCCCATCTTTCTGTCCTTCGCGCATAAGTCTCCTGATGTTACGTTATCCATGCAGCGCGAATTTGTCCGGATGGGCTTGTCGGTGAAACAAGTGCTGCTTCATTTCAATCAATATATCGGAGCGCAGATGATCGGGAACAGCGGGCAAATGATTGTACTGAAAACAACGGAATTAACTGCGCCGCATATTACGGATTTTTTTGAAGATGAGCTCTATACAGGCGAGGTGAGGCGAACGGTCCGCACCTACAGATGCATTCAATGCGGCGGCGTGCTGCAGGTGGGCATCCAGGGCGATTTCCCCACGATAGAGGAGTTGAAGAACCAGGGCTGCCCGATATGTGCCAGCCATACGTTTGCCTGGCTCGCGAAGCGAACGATCTGATTCATTTTTGTGGAAATAAACGAAGGGAGGTTATAATAGGGGAACAGAGGAAGGGGAGGGCTATGAAAGTATTAGTATTGGCTGAGAAGCCGTCCGTCGCGAAGGAAATTGCCAGAGTGATGGGCAGCCGAGAGAAGCAGAAGAATTATTTTGAAGGACCGAAATATATTGTGACCTGGGCGCTTGGGCATTTGGTAGGTCTTGCAGAACCCGAGGATTATGATAAGAAATATCAAACCTGGGTGCTGGAGGATTTGCCGATCCTGCCGGATAACACCAGGCTTAAAGTGCTTAAGGAAACCAGCCACCAGTTCAAGACGGTGCAGCATCTGATGAAGCGACAGGATGTCGGGGAGATGATCATTGCTACCGATGCCGCCCGCGAAGGGGAACTGCTTGCGCGCTGGATTCTGAAAATGGCGAAGTGGAACAAGCCGTTCAAGCGGTTATGGATTTCTTCCCAGACCGATAAGGCAATCAAGGAAGGGTTCGCATCGCTGAAGCCGGGACAGCAGTTTGATCGACTGTATGAGTCCGCACGCTGCCGGGCGGAAGCCGATTGGATGGTTGGCCTCAATGTGACGCGTGCGCTTACGACCAAATTCAATGCTCAGCTGTCGGCAGGCCGGGTTCAGACGCCAACGCTCGGAATGATCATGGACCGTGAGAAGGAGATTGTCCATTTCCGCTCCCAAGAGTATGAGACACTGCAGGCCGATCTGGGAAGCTTCGAGGTTTCGTGGCGTCCGGCGGGCGGAGACGGTCGTCTGTTTGAGAAGGATAAGGCCGCGAAGTTGAAGTCGAAGCTGGAAGGCAGCACCGGGAAAATCACCAGCGTGAAGAAGAGCGAGAAAAACGAGCCGCATCCGCTGGCTTACGATTTAACCGAACTGCAGCGGGATGCCAACCGCAGGTTCGGGTTCTCGGCCAAGCAGACCTCGAATGTGCTGCAGCGCCTGTATGAACAGCATAAGCTGGTCACTTACCCGCGAACGGACAGCCGCTATCTGACATCCGATATGGTGGGGACGTTGAAGGAGAGATTGTCGAGCATTGCGATAGGACCTTATGCATCGCTTGCACGTCCATTGCTGCGCAAAAATATATCGCCAGGCAAACGGGTTGTGGATGATAGCAAGGTAACGGACCATCATGCAATCATTCCAACGGAGCAAACCGTGCTGCTTAATCAGCTGTCTGTTGATGAGCGGAAGCTGTACGATCTCATCGTGCGCCGCTTCATCAGCCTATTCTATCCTCCTGCCCGGTACGATAACGTATCGGTAACCGTGCAGATTGAAGGAGAGCTGCTCTACGCGAAAGGGACAACGATCAAGGACAGCGGATGGCGTGAGGTCTATGGCGGTGATTATGATGATGACGGCGATGATGAGCCTGAGGATGCCCAGGGTGCGTCCTCAGGCAAACTCCTGCCTGAACTGAAGGAAGGAGAGACGGTGAAGGTGGTTCGCTGCGTGCTGAAACCGGGACGGACACAGCCGCCCAAGCGCTACAACGAGGCGGCACTGCTCTCGCAGATGGAGAAGCACGGTCTTGGAACACCCGCGACCCGGGCGGACATCATTGAGAAGCTGGTTAGCTCGGACACCATCGAACGGCAGGGGCAATCCCTGCATCCGACAGGTAAGGGCAAGCAACTGATTGAGCTTGTTGCTCCAGAGCTGAGAACACCGGAGCTTACGGCACGCTGGGAGGCTGAGCTGGAGCGGATCGCGAAGGGGCAAGGCAAGCCGGAGCCGTTCCTGCGTGGCATTCGGGACATGACCAAGAAACTGGTCACCGAGGTTAAGGGAAGCGACGCGGAATATAAGCCGCATAATGTCTCGAACAGCCACTGTCCGGACTGCGGTACAAGGCTGCTGGAGAAGAAGACCAAGCGCGGCAAGCTGCTGGTCTGCCCGAGCGAAGATTGCGGATATAAGCGTTCCGGTGAGAAACGTCTGTCAAACCGTCGCTGCCCGCAGTGCCATAAGAAGATGGAGATGAAAGAAGGCAAGGCGGGAATGTTTGTGCAGTGCCTTGGCTGCGGCATTACCGAAACGCTGAAGCAGGACGCCAAACATGTGAACAAACGGGAGGAACGGAAGCTCGTACAGCAATTCAGCAAACAGGAGTCGATCGGTTCGAATCTGGGCGACCTGTTGAAAGCAGCTCTTGAACAGAAGGGCAAGGAGTAGTCGGTTGTTTATGAGACCTCAGATGCTCGAAATGCTTTTTTTCTTGCCGCTGTTAGCATAACCTCCGGCGCAATGGCCCATTCTACGGACAGGGGGTGATTTGCATGCCGAATCATAAAGCGAGAAAAACCGAAAATCAGCAGAACAAATCAAGCATTCTTGAGGAGAGTAAAACCCTCAAACCGAAAAAGGCTGCAGACTATGTACCAAGCCTGAACGAAATACCCAAGAATGAATCTTGAGCTTTCGTAACGGTCGAATGATTCGATTATCTTAGTTGTCATTGTGCTGGGCATCGGGGAGTCGGTTCTTGCCGGCAAACCGGTGTCCTCGTAATGGCATTTGCGGATGATGCGGCGGCAGGGCTGATTAGCCGGGCATTGTCTTCAATAGCCTGCGGTTTTATAATGATGGTAGAACTAATGGCTGATTGAGCAGCATGGATCAGTTGAAATGGGGGTGCGTGAGCCAACGTGAGACCTGCACTGATCGTTTGGTTTATTTTTATCAATGCGGTAGCCTATCTGGTCATGTCCGAGGATAAGCGGCGTGCCCGGTTGGGACGGGATCGTGTTCCGGAGAGAACGCTCTTTTTGCTGGCTGCAATTGGCGGTGCCTTGGGCGTATGGATTGCGATGTACCGCAAACGTCATAAGACAAGGCATTTATCTTTTAAAATCGGAGTACCGCTGTTATTAATCGTGAACGTTGCGCTGTATACGTACTTCTGGGGTTGAAGTCGGATTAGCCTGGTTTTTACATAAGGGGACAGCCGAACAGCAAGTCAGTTAGCTCGTTTCATATGGGTATGAAGTTGTTTAATAATAAGTAGTAGGTCTTTTAACAACAGAAAGAGGTGGCCTGTATGCTTTTTACTAAAATTCTTCTAGCTTACGACGGCTCCAAGGCAGCGAATAAAGCACTCGGACGTGCGGTTGAACTTGCGAAGGTAACGCCGGGAGCTGCGCTGGATGTCATTCATGCTTACGATTTTCCGCGTTTTTTCGTTGGGGAAGGGCTAGCTCCGATTCCAGCTTCACTCAATAAAGATGTTTACGATCTTGCCGTGCAGACGACTGAGGAGATCCGCGAGCGAATTGAGAATTCTGGCGTGCCTGGTCAGGTGGAGATGATTCAGGGTCCTCCGGCTGAAGTTATTCTGGAGTATGCAGATCAGAACGGCAGTGACCTGATCGTTATCGGCAGCCGCGGTCTTGGCGGTATTCGCGAGTTTGTGCTCGGGAGTGTCAGCCATAACGTGGTGCAGCATGCAACGGTTCCAGTATTGGTCGTGAAATAATGATGTTGGGGACGCTGAGAGCGTCCCTTTTTTTATAAAGATAAGACAGTATAAACGTCAGAGGCTTTCCATTCTTATCTCGCAAGATAAACTCCCCCCCAGATGTCGGATGATAAGATTTCGACACTAGCCCCCATCTTTCGTGTAAGTAACTACAATTAAAGAGCAGAATACGGTCTTATTTTATTCTGCGATAATACTTTTCCCTTACCCTCAATGCAGCAGCAAAAAAATCTCCATTGAATATGCTCCAGCGGAGCGGACGAATCGTGGATGGAGAAGCGCCAGCGTTCGCCTTTAAACACGGGAAACATCCATTATAGTTCAATCCAGTTTCCCGTGTTTAACAGCGATCGGAATCACGATGCGTCAGCGCAGCGCTGCTAATTGCTCAACATGTACTGCTTACAGTTTTTCATATCCACCAATTGGCAGGCCTTATAAAGCCCGCAGTCTCCAAGAAGTTTTTGCTGCTGCACGCCTCACTTGCCAGATACGAACATTATTTTTTTGTGCAAATCTGATTGTTCGTGTTTAGGTTGACACTAGGTGTCAGAAATTGATAAACTGAGGATGTTGAGGTTCAAAATAACTTATGAAGCGTGATTGATGAAATTTAATATTTCTCGTATAAAACCGGGGATATGGCCCGGAAGTCTCTACCCGAAAACCGTAAATTTTCGGACTACGAGGGAATACAAACGGTGCGGCAACAACGGGGCCTGACTTCTTGTTTGCCTCTTTGGCGGCGGATGCGAATGACTCTTCTGCTTGGAGCAGCAGCGTTCGTAATCCTTGTATGTCCGAGACCTGCACAGATTTTGTGTTTACGGGATCGGACTTTTTTCAGTGGTCAGCAACGAATTGTCGAATTTCGAAGAAAGCGGGGGTAACTTCATGTCAGCACAAGTAGGAGTTATTATGGGAAGCAAATCGGATTGGGATACGATGTCCCATGCATGCGAGGTGTTAGACGAGCTTGAAATTCCGTATGAGAAAAAAGTCGTATCTGCTCACCGCACACCGGACCTGATGTTCCGTTATGCCGAGGAAGCGGAGGGCCGGGGGCTTCGCGTCATTATCGCCGGAGCTGGTGGAGCCGCGCACCTGCCTGGTATGGTCGCATCCAAGACGGTATTGCCGGTCATCGGCGTTCCGGTTAAATCCAAAGCGCTGAAGGGTCTGGATTCATTGCTGTCGATCGTACAGATGCCAGGGGGCATTCCGGTAGCCACCGTAGCCATCGGCAAAGCGGGGGCCACTAACGCTGGACTTCTCGCAGCTCAAATACTGGGTACTTCGGATGCAGGGATTCGTGAAAGAGTGCAGGCGCGTCGTGACCGTATTCGTGACGAAGTGCTGGAAAGCAGCAATAACTTATGATGGAGAACGGAACACAGCAGACAACCGGATCCGGTAAAAAGCTCTTGCCTGGTTCCGTCATTGGCGTTCTGGGCGGCGGCCAGCTTGGACGGATGATCGCGCTGGACGGCATCCGGATGGGTTATTCGTTCGTCACGCTGGACCCGACGCCGAACTCGCCGCTCGGTCAGATGGCTGAGCAGATTACGGCAGGTTACGATGATGTCGAAGCTGCACGTCAATTGGCAGAGAGTGCTGATGTCATTACGTACGAATTCGAGAATGTCGATGCGGGCGTAGCCAAGCTTCTGGAGGAGCAGTCTTATGTTCCGCAAGGAAGCAAGCTGCTCTATACCACGCAGCACCGTTTGCGTGAGAAGGCGGCAATTGAAGCCGCAGGCGTGCCGGTTGCACCGTATCGTGAGATAACAAGCCTTGCAGATTTGCAGTCCGCCGCCACTGAGCTTGGACTTCCGTGCGTGCTTAAGACCGCTACGGGAGGTTATGATGGTAAAGGGCAGGCGGTTCTCCGCAGCGAGGATGAGCTGGGGTCGGCTTACAGGGAGCTGGCAGCCAGTGGAACGGAGCTCGTATTGGAGAAGTTTGTGAAGTTTGCGTGCGAGATTTCCGTGATCGCTGCACGCACCCCAAGCGGTATCGTGAAGAGCTTTCCGCCGGCAGAGAACGTGCACGTCAACAATATTTTGCACTTGTCGGTTGTACCTGCGCGTGTGCAAAGCGACGTTCAGCGCAGGGCCTGTCAGCTCGCGGAACGCGTGGCTGAAGGCTTAGGAGCGATTGGCCTGCTGGCCGTGGAGATGTTTGTGACCGAGGATGGCGAGCTGTACGTGAACGAGCTTGCACCACGTCCGCACAACTCGGGCCACTACACGATGGAGGCTTGCTCAACTTCCCAATTCGAGCAGCATGTGAGAGCCATATGTAATCTTCCACTCGGAGATACCACGCTGCTGAGCCCGGTTGTTATGGTGAATGTGCTCGGCCAGCATCTGGAGGAGGTCGTGCAGCGCTTCGGTAATGAGGATACGCTGGCAGAGTCTCTGGGTGTTGTGCCTAAACTTCATCTGTACGGCAAGAGCGAGGCGAAGCTTAACCGCAAGATGGGACATATCAACCTCTTGTGCGGGGATGTGGATGCCGCCCTAGAATGGGTAGAGAAAATGAATATTTGGAGGCAGGATTAAACGATGATTGAACGTTACAGCAGACCGGAAATGCGAGCAATTTGGACCGAGGAGAACAAATTTAGAGCGTGGCTGGAAGTGGAACTGTGCGCATGTGAGGCATGGGCAGACCTTGGCGTCATTCCGAAGGAAGACACCGTTAAACTTCGACAGAATGCGACTTTTGATATGGATCGGATATATGAGATTGAACAGGAAACCCGCCATGATGTCATCGCCTTTACCCGCGCGGTATCGGAGAGCCTGGGCGAGGAACGGAAATGGGTCCACTATGGATTGACTTCGACGGACGTGGTGGATACCGCGATGGGGTATCTGCTCAAGCAGGCTAACGATATTTTGGAGCAGGACATCCTGCGTTTTATCGGTATTTTGAAAGAGAAGGCACTGGCCTACAAACATACCCCGATGATGGGCAGAACGCATGGTGTTCATGCTGAACCTACAACGTTTGGTCTGAAAATGGCGCTGTGGCATGAAGAGATGATCCGCAATCTGGAGCGCTTCCGCCATGCGGCTGACGGCGTCCAATACGGTAAAATCTCGGGGGCGGTCGGAACATATGCCAACATCGATCCTTCCGTAGAAGAATTCGTATGCCGCAAGCTCGGCACGAAGGCAGCGCCGATCTCGACCCAGACGCTGCAGCGTGACCGTCATGCGGAATACATGGCAACCCTGGCACTTATCGCTACATCGCTTGAGAAGTTTGCAACTGAGGTTCGCGCATTGCAGAAGAGTGAGGTTCGCGAGGTAGAAGAAGCATTCGCTAAAGGTCAAAAGGGTTCTTCCGCGATGCCGCACAAACGCAATCCAATCGGTTCGGAAAACATCTCGGGCCTGGCGCGCGTCATTCGCGGTCACATGGTGTCCGCTTACGAGAACGTGCCGCTCTGGCATGAGCGGGATATCTCCCACTCCTCGGTAGAGCGCATCATCCTGCCGGATGCGACGATGCTGCTGAACTACATGCTGAACCGCTTCGGCAATATCGTGAAGAACCTGACGGTATTCCCGGAGAACATGAAGCGCAACATGGCTCGCACCTATGGCGTTCCCTTCTCGGGCCGCATCCTGACGAAACTGATCGACAAAGGCTTCAGCCGCGAGCAAGCGTACGATACCGTTCAACCGCGCGCCATGCAGGCATGGGAAGAGCAGCGCCAATTCCGCGAGATCGTGGAAGCCACGCCTGAGATCACCGAGGTGCTCAGCGCTGAGGAGATTGAGGATGCATTTAATCCAAGCTGGCACCTGAAGCATGTGGATACGATTTTTGCCAAGCTGGGGCTGGAGTAAGGATGTCGGTATAAGAAGTTCTACAGCGGAGAAGGCGGAATTGTTTTGTAGAAGCGATAGCGGTCCCCTTTGCCCCCGGATTTTAACCTTTGAATCATATTCATGGAAATCTGGGGGCAACAGGGATCGGAAAAACAATCCGCATTCGTAGTGATGAACAAGCTAAAGATCTTTAGTCCACATGATACTGAGCATTCTATTTTTCATCCGACAGAAATACAGGGAGCGACAGTCTCAGATTGAGATATACGTCGCCCCAAGGGGAGGAACACATGACATTACCGGCATTATCGACCGCCACTCATCTGGTCAACGTACCGCTGCTGTACAAGGGCAAGGTGCGTGAATTGTACGACCTGGGGGAGCACGTACTCATCGTCGTCACCGATCGCATTTCCGCTTTTGACTATGTGCTGGAGCCGCCTGTACCGGCCAAAGGAACCGTGCTGAACAAGCTGAGCGCTTTCTGGTTTGGGCAAACGGAACAGCTTATCAGCAATCATGTTGTGCATACGGACGTGAATCTCCTGGGTGATGCCGTCAAGGATAAGGCGCTGCTCGATGGCCGAATCATGGTGTGCCGCAGAGCCGAGCGCATCGATATCGAATGCGTCGTCCGCGGATATATTACCGGCGGCGGCTGGAGGCAGTATCAGTCCACGGGCGAGGTTAACGGTATTAAGCTGCCGGAGGGCATGCGCAAGAATGAGGCTTTTCCCAAGCCGATCTTCACGCCGGCTGCCAAGAACGATGTCGGTCATGATGAAGATATTTCGCTTGATCGGATGCAAGAGCTTGTCGGTGAAGAGCTCGCATTGCAGCTGCAGGATCGCAGCCTCATGCTCTACAAGTTCGCCCGCGACTATTGCAGCAAGCACAGCATTATTTTGGCAGATTGCAAATTTGAGTTCGGTTTGATCGATGGAGAGATCGTGCTGATCGACGAGATTTTTACGCCGGATTCCTCCCGTTTCTGGGATGTGAACCATTATGCGCTCGACATTGAAATTGACAGTATGGATAAGGAGCCGGTGCGCACGTACCTCGCTTCGTCCGACTGGGATAAGAACAGTGAACCGGGTCCCCTGCCGCAAGCCGTGGTGGAGGAAACAACACGCCGCTACACTGATATTTACAGCCGAATCACGGGTGTCAGCTTGTAAGCTTTTATAAACCATTTCATTCATATATACCGAGGAGGAACAGGAAACAATGTTGAAAGCAAAGGTCTACGTCACGATTAAACAGAGCGTATTGGACCCTCAAGGGGTAGCGGTACAGGGTGCACTTCATTCAATCGGATATAAGGAAGTAGAGAGTCTTCGCATCGGTAAATATATGGAGCTTGAGCTGGGTACGGATAACCGTGAGGAAGCCGAGCAGCGTGTGAAAGAAATGTGCGAGAAGCTTCTGGCCAATACGGTGGTTGAGAACTACCGTTATGAATTGGAGGGCTAAACCGATGAGATTTGCAGTGCTGGTCTTTCCTGGCTCGAATTGCGACATTGACTGTTATAAGGCGGTAGAAGAGACGATTGGTCAGCCGGTGGATTACGTATGGCATACGGCAACCGACCTTTCCCCATATGATTGTATTTTGGTACCCGGCGGATTCTCCTACGGAGATTATCTGCGGTGTGGTGCGATTTCCCGGTTCGCCCCGGTTATGAATGAAGTGGCGAAGGCGGCGGAAGAGGGCAAGTATATTCTTGGCATCTGCAACGGATTTCAGATTTTGACGGAAGCGGGACTCCTTCCAGGGGCTTTGCGCCGCAACGATTCGATGAAATTCCGCTGCCATGACAGTGTGCTGAAAGTGAACAATAATACGACGCCATTTACGCGCGATTATGCACAAGGACAAGAGATTGTCATTCCGATCGCCCATGGTGAAGGCAACTATTACTGTGATGAAGAAACGCTTCAAAAGCTCCGGGACAACCGGCAAATCGTATTTACGTATCAAAACAATCCGAATGGCTCGGTAGAGGATATCGCAGGCATCTGCAACGAGCGCGGCAACGTAATCGGCATGATGCCGCATCCGGAGCGCGCGGTGAGCAGTCTGCTCGGCTCGGATGACGGCAAGGCAATGTTCACATCCATATTACAGGCATGGAGGGATACTCATGGCGCAGCAAACGTCCGTTAAGGAACCGACAGCAGAACAGATCGCAGAGTTTCAGATTTATAAGCAGATGGGAGTTTCGGACAGCGAGTATGAGCTGATCTGTTCCTTCATGGGACGCAAACCGAATTATACGGAAATCGGCGTGTTTAGTGTCATGTGGTCCGAGCATTGTGCTTATAAAAATTCCAAGCCGCTCCTTCGTCGCTTCCCGACAAGCGGTCCGCGCGTCCTGATGGGACCAGGCGAAGGCGCAGGGATCGTGGATATCGGCGACAACCAGGCGGTTGTATTCAAAATCGAAAGCCACAACCATCCGTCCGCGGTTGAGCCTTATCAAGGCGCAGCTACGGGTGTGGGCGGCATTATTCGCGATATTTTCTCTATGGGGGCAAGACCGGTTGCGATCCTGAACTCGCTTCGCTTCGGCAAGCTCGAGAGCGATCGCGTGAAATATTTGTTTGAGCACGTTGTATCCGGTATTGCAGGTTATGGCAATTGCATCGGAATCCCGACGGTAGGCGGCGAGGTTGTATTCGATGAGAGTTATGAAGGCAATCCGCTGGTCAATGCGATGTGTGTCGGCATTATCGACCATGACAAGATTCAGCGCGGTGTGGCAAAAGGGGTAGGTAATCCGGTCTTCTATGTTGGACCTCCAACCGGACGCGATGGCATTCACGGCGCGACCTTCGCTTCCGTTGAGCTGACGGAGGAATCCGAAGCGAACCGTACGGCCGTTCAGGTCGGCGATCCGTTCATGGAGAAGCTGGTCATGGAATCCTGCCTGGAGCTGATCGATTCCGGCATCGTGCTGGGCATTCAGGATATGGGCGCGGCTGGACTGACTTGCTCCAGTGCGGAAATGGCAAGTAAAGCCGGCAATGGTCTTGAACTGTACCTGGACCAGGTGCCTCAGCGTGAAGAGGGCATGACGCCTTATGAAATGATGCTGTCGGAATCCCAGGAACGGATGCTGTTCGTGGTAGAGCCGAAGGATGAAGCTCAAGCTCGCGAAATCTTCGACCGGTGGGGCGTGATCTGCGCCAAAGTCGGCAAGGTAACGGACGATGGCCGCTTGAAGCTGATCCATCATGATGAAGTGGTGGGCGATATGCCGGTGAAAGCACTTGTTGACGAGTGTCCGATCTATGATAAACCATCCCAAGAGCCCGCTTACTATAAAGAGCAGGCCGCCGTGGATACACTCCGTTATGAAGAAGTGAAGGATTTGGGCGGTGCCCTTAAGAAGGTGCTGGGCTCACCAAGCCTTGCAAGCAAAGCATGGGTATACAATCAATACGACTACATGGTTCGTACCAGCACGGCGGTTCGTCCGGGTTCGGATGCCGCTGTCGTGACGGTTCATGGAACACGCAAAGCGCTGGCGATGACAACGGACTGCAACGGCCGTTATGTCTATCTCGATCCCGAGCGGGGCGGCAGAATTGCGGTCAGCGAAGCAGCGCGCAATATCGTATGCTCTGGCGCAGAGCCGCTTGCCATTACGGATAACCTGAACTTCGGCAGCCCGGAGAAGCCGGAAATATTCTGGCAGATGGAAAAAGCCGTTGACGGCATGGCCGAGGCTTGTCGCGAGCTCGGAACTCCGGTCATTGGCGGCAATGTCAGCCTCTATAACGAGAACACGAAGGGCGCGATTTATCCGACGCCGGTTGTCGGCATGGTCGGTCTGATCCATGATACGGATCATATTACGACACAAGCTTTCAAGGCGGAAGGCGATGCGATTTATCTGCTGGGCGATACCCTTGCAGAACTGGGCGGCAGTGAGTTCCAAGCGGTCGTTCATGGGGTGTCGGAAGGCAGACCGCCGGAGCTTGACCTCGGTACCGAGAAGAAACTGCTTGACGGCGTACTGAAGGCGATCCAATCCGGTCTGGTTCAATCCGCGCATGACGTGTCGGAGGGTGGCCTTGCAGCAGCACTCGCCGAGAGCTGCATCAGCGGCAATGTCGGTGCAACGGTCGAATGGTCGACCGAGCTTCGCAGCGATGTGGCGCTGTTTAGCGAGAGCCAATCCCGGATCGTGCTGTCGGTATCCGCTGATCATAAGAACGCGCTTGAGAAGCTTCTGCAAGAAGCCGGCGTACCATTTACGGCACTTGGTTTCGTTGGCGGAAGCAAGCTTAGCATTAACATTAACGGTGCTTCTGCGCTGGAAGAATCCGTGGAGGCTTTGAAATCCGTCTGGGAGGATGCCATTCCATGTCTCATGAACTGATGCCCGAAGGACTGTGGACAGGGGATTACTACAATGAGGGAACAGGTCAGAGCGATATATTTGATACATTAAAAGAAGAGTGCGGCGTATTCGGGGTGTTTGGGCATCCCGATGCCGCCTCCCTTTCCTATTACGGGCTTCATGCCCTCCAGCATCGAGGGGAGGAAAGCGCAGGGATCTGCGTGGCCGATGGTGAGAACTTCAATTATCACCGCGGCATGGGGCTTGTGAAGGAAGTGTTCGACAAGGATAAGCTGGAATCGCTGAAGGGCGGGATGTCGATCGGGCATGTCCGTTATTCGACCAGCGGCGACAGTCGGCTGACGAATGCGCAGCCGCTTGTCTTCAAATACCGCGAGGGCAATCTGGCGATTGCCACGAACGGCAACATCGTGAATGAGCCGAAGCTTCGGCGTGAGCTGGAGATGGAGGGCTCTATTTTCCAGACTACGAGTGACACGGAAGTTATTGCGCATCTGATTGCACGATCGCCCAAGGATTTTGTCGAGGCAGCCAAGGATGCATTGAAGCGACTGGTCGGCGGATTCGCCTTCCTGCTCATGACAAACGACAAGCTGCTTGTCGCTTCGGACCCGAACGGACTCCGTCCGCTGACGATGGGACGTCTTGGCGATGCGTATATCTTCACGTCCGAGACGTGCGCGCTTGAAGTGATCGGGGCGGAAGCGATACGTGATGTCGCTCCAGGGGAGCTTCTTATTCTGGATAGAAACGGTCTGCGTGAAGAGCGTTACACGGAAGCCGGCCGCAAAGCGCTATGCGCAATGGAATACATCTATTTCTCCCGTCCGGACAGCGATCTGAACGGTTCAAATCTGCATTCGGCCCGTAAACGGATGGGCAGCAAGATGGCGTTGGAATCGTTCGTGGATGCGGATGTGGTCACAGGCGTGCCAGACTCCAGCATTTCAGCTGCGATTGGTTATGCCGAACAGACGGGCATTCCGTATGAGCTCGGATTGATCAAGAATAAGTACACCGGACGTACGTTCATCCAGCCGAGCCAGGAGCTGCGCGAACAGGGCGTGAAGATGAAGCTGAGCGCTGTACGGCGCGTGGTGGAAGGCAAACGCGTAGTGATGATTGATGACTCCATCGTGCGCGGTACGACGTCCCGCCGGATCGTCAACCTGCTTCGCGAGGCAGGCGCTACCGAAGTGCATGTGCGAATTACGTCGCCGCCATTCAAGAATCCTTGCTTCTATGGCATTGATACACCGGATCGCAGAGAACTGATTGCATCTGAAAAAAGCGTCGAGGAGATTTGCCGTGAGATCAATGCGGACTCCCTGTCGTTCTTGAGCCCGGATGGACTCATATCTGCTATTGGCGGTTATGATGAACACAGCCATAAGGGCGGCTTGTGTATGGCGTGTTTTGACAATGATTACCCGACGCAGATTGATTTTAACGGGGAAGAGAAAATGGGCTGCAGCTGCTAGATTTGCGGTGGACAGCCGTTTTCTTGGGAATACCCTTTAAGCTGATTATTGATTAAGGCCATAAATGTTGTGTGAACGGATACTTTCGTCATAACGAAAAAGGAGTGTTGAGCGCGTGTCTGATACTTACAAACAAGCAGGCGTGGATATCGCAGCAGGCAACGAAGCGGTAGAGCGGATGAAAAAGCATGTCAAAACGACTTTCCGACCGGAGGTCATGACAGATCTGGGTGGTTTTGGCGCACTGTTCAAGCTGAATAAAGACCAATATGAAGAGCCGGTACTCGTCTCAGGCACGGATGGCGTCGGCACAAAGCTGAAGCTCGCATTTGCGATGGATCAACACGATACCATCGGTATCGATGCGGTGGCGATGTGTGTGAACGATATTGTGGTGCAAGGCGCAGAACCGCTCTTTTTTCTCGACTATTTGGCGTGTGACAAGGTCATTCCATCCAAGATTGAATCCATTGTCAAAGGAATTGCGGACGGCTGCAACCAGGCCGGCTGTTCGCTGATCGGCGGCGAAACCGCGGAAATGCCGGGGATGTACAGTGAAGGCGAGTATGACATTGCAGGCTTTACCGTCGGGATTGTCGACAAAAGCAAAATGATCAACGGGTCGAATATCGCAGCGGGCGACACGGTGATTGGACTGGCTTCTAGCGGCGTGCACAGCAACGGCTTCTCGCTTGTACGCAAGTTGCTTCTGGAGGATGCGGGCTATTCGCTGCAGCAAGAGATTCACGAATTGGGAGGACGTCTTGGCGACGTGCTGCTGGTGCCAACCAAGATATATGTGAAGCCGCTGCTTGGTTTGTTGAAGGAGATTGAAGTGAAGGGCATGGCGCACATTACGGGCGGCGGATTCATCGAGAATATTCCGCGCATGCTGCCGGATGGCGTCAATGTCGACATCGAATACGGTGCTTGGCCGATTCTGCCGATCTTTAAGCTGATGCAGGAGAAAGGCAAGATTTCGAACAAGGATATGTTTACGACATTTAATATGGGAATCGGCATGGTTCTTGTCGTTAAGGAACAGGATGCTGACGCGACGCTTCAATTCCTTCGTTCCGCTGGCGAAGAGGCTTACGTGATCGGCCGAGTGACGGAAGGCGAGCGTATCGTAACCTTCACGGGAGCTGAGGTGTAATGAGTCCGTTTCGCATAGCCGTTTTTGCTTCCGGAAAGGGCAGCAATTTTCAGGCATTGGTGGATGCGCAGTTAAGCGGTGCCTTGGGTGGCGATATCTGCCTTCTGGTATGCGACAAGCCGCAGGCTCCCGTGGTGGAGCTGGCGGCAGCGGCGAATGTGGATACCTTTGTATTCGAGCCGAAGGAGTATGCCTCAAAGGAAGAGTATGAACGGAATATTGCAGCAGAGCTTCAGCAGCGCGGTGTCGAATTGATTGTACTTGCAGGATATATGCGATTATTAAGTCCGTCTTTTGTGGAGTTTTACAGCGGCCGAATCATCAACATTCACCCTTCCCTGCTGCCTGCTTTTCCCGGTAAAGACGCGATTGGACAAGCGCTTGCCTATGGTGTGAAAATGACCGGAGTTACCGTTCATTTCGTGGATGGCGGCATGGATACCGGGCCCGTTATTGCCCAGAAGGCCGTTGAGATCAAGAAAGGCGATACCGCGGAAGTGTTGGCGGAGCGCATTCATCATGTGGAGCAGAAGCTGTACTCGGAGGTCGTATCCTGGTTTGCTCAGAGGCGGATTTCGCTGAATGGGCGGAATGTGACGATTGCCGAATAGCCTCTTGTAATAATAGCGGACAAGGTCTTGTGGCGAATCGACATGTTCGATATTTCTCGGGAAATAATTTGCAATTATGGATGTTCGACAGCATCTAAGGAATCAAGACAGGCTATTATGATTTTCATTCAATATAGGGGGTATGGACGTGGGTATCAAAAGAGCTTTGGTCAGCGTTTCGGATAAAACCGGCATCGTGGAATTTTGCCGTGAGTTGTCTTCATTGGGTGTAGAGATCATCTCGACTGGGGGAACCAAGAATCTTCTTGCACAGGAAGGAGTACCTGTTATCGGTATTTCGGATGTGACGGGATTCCCGGAGATTCTGGACGGACGTGTAAAAACCCTTCATCCTGCGGTACACAGCGGTTTGCTTGCTATTCGCGACAGCGAGGAGCATCAGCGCCAAATGCAGGAGCTCGGTCTCGATTATATCGATATGGTTGTCGTTAATCTGTATCCATTCCAGGAAACGATTGCGAAGCCGGATGTCGAGTATGAAGATGCCATCGAAAATATCGACATTGGCGGTCCAACCATGCTGCGTTCTGCGGCAAAAAACCATGCTTTTGTAAGCGTGGTTGTCGATGCGGCGGATTATGGCAGTGTGATCGAGGAAATCCGCGGTGGTGGCGACACCACGTTGGAAACCCGCAAACGTCTGGCAGCCAAGGTATTCCGCCATACAGCGGCTTACGATACACTCATTTCCGACTATTTGTCGAATGTGATGGGCGATCCGCTTCCTGAGCGCTTCAGCGTGACATATGAGAAAATCCAGGATCTTCGTTACGGCGAGAACCCGCATCAGAAGGCGGCCTTCTATCGTAAACCGCTGGCTCCGGCGGGTACCTTGACGACAGCGGAACAGCTGCACGGCAAGGAGCTGTCCTATAACAATATTAACGACGCGAATGCGGCTTTGCAGATCGTGAAGGAGTTTGACGAGCCGACGGTAGTGGCCGTGAAGCATATGAATCCTTGCGGTGTTGGCATTGGCACCAACGTATTGGAGGCTTATCAAAAAGCGTATAACGCCGATCCAACCTCCATCTTCGGCGGGATTGTGGCAGCGAACCGGACAATTGACGCCCCGACAGCCGATCTGCTGAAGGAGATCTTCCTCGAAATCATCCTTGCACCGGACTTCACGCCGGAGGCGCTGGAAATTCTGACAAAGAAGAAGAACATCCGTCTGCTGAAGATGGGCGAGTTCGGTTCTGCCAAGGAGCGTCAGAGCACGCTTGCCGTAACGACGATTGAAGGCGGCATGATCGTCCAGGAAAGCGACGTGCATTCTCTGGATGTTGCCGATCTGAAGGTCGTGACGGACCGTGAGCCTACTGAAGAGGAGCTGAAGCAGCTGCTCTTCGGATGGAAGGTTGTCAAGCATGTGAAATCCAATGCGATTGTATTGGCTGCGGACAACATGACCGTTGGCGTTGGCGCAGGTCAGATGAACCGCGTCGGCTCGGCACGCATTGCGGTTGAGCAAGCCGGCGAGAAAGCGAAGGGGGCTATACTGGCCTCCGATGCATTCTTCCCGATGGGAGATACGGTTGAGCTTGCAGCGAAAGCCGGCATTACGGCGATCATCCAGCCGGGCGGCTCCATTAAGGATGAGGAATCCATCAAGGCAGCCAATGAACACGGCATCGCCATGGTCTTCACCGGCGTGAGACATTTCAAACACTAATGAGGATGGCAACAAAGTCTCTCTTGTTGCAGCCATCCGGTGCAGTTCAAGGGACCCCTTAATCCCAACACAGACTGAGGCGACGCTGCGCTTAGCGGGCGCCGCCTTTAAGTTTAGGGGATGAAGTGGACGTTGGGCGTTGAGCCAGGCTCCCGAAGAGGTAGCACAAGTCCCTTTTCGGGACTTGGAGCCCGAGAAGGCAGCCAAGGTGGCAGTGCAAGCCCTTTTCGGGACTTGGAGCCCGAGAAGGCGGCCGTCATGGTACATTTGATTTTGCACTATGAATCATTCATGCAATGAAACGATGTGAATACCTGAGATGAACCGGGAGGGAAGATCCATGGATATATTGGTGATCGGAGGCGGTGGCAGAGAGCATGCCATCGTATGGGCACTGTCGAAGAGTCCGAAGGCTGGCACGATATACTGTGCACCTGGCAATGCCGGAATCGGGCAGCTGGCTGAGTGCGTGCCCATCGCGGTATCGGAGTTTGAGAAGCTGGCTGCATTTGCGGTAGAGAAGCAGGTGGGACTTATCGTCGTTGGTCCGGATGATCCGCTGGCTGACGGCATTGTCGATGCGTTCGATGAGACAGGCATTCCTGTCTTTGGTCCACGTAAAAATGCTGCCGAGATTGAAGGAAGCAAAACCTTCATGAAGGATTTGCTCCACAAGTACAGCATTCCGACAGCGGCTTATGCGAAGTTTGACGATTACGAATCTGCACTTGCTTATTTGCGCCAGCAAGGCGCGCCAATCGTTGTGAAAGCGGACGGGCTGGCAGCAGGCAAGGGTGTTACCGTTGCACGCACGCTGGAAGAAGCAGAGCAGGCGCTCAGCGACATCATGCAATCGAAGGTATTCGGCGATGCCGGAAGCCGGGTCGTCATTGAGGAGTTTCTGGAAGGCCAGGAAATGTCGATTCTGGCTTTTGTCGACGGTGAGACCGTGAAGCCGATGTCGGCAGCCCAGGATCACAAGCCGGCCTACGATGATGATCGGGGACCGAATACAGGAGGAATGGGAACCTATTCGCCATTGCCTCATATTCAGCCATCCATTATTGAAGAGGCCATTGAAACGATTATCAAGCCGACAGCAAAGGCGATGGTAGCTGAAGGGCGACCGTTCCGCGGGGTTCTGTTTGCCGGATTGATGATCTCACCGGACGGCAGGCCGAAGACGATTGAATTTAACGCCAGATTTGGTGATCCAGAGACGCAGGTGGTATTACCGCGCCTGAAAACGGATCTTCTGGAGGTGTTCCTTTCTGCTGTAAATGGCACCTTGGCTGATCTGGAGCTGGAGTGGAGCGATGAAGCGGCAGTATGCGTTATCCTGGCCTCTGGCGGCTATCCGGCATCGTATCCGAAAGGGATTGCTATCACGGGTCTGGAGGACGAGCAGGACAGCACCATAGTATTCCATGCGGGAACCGCACGCGACGCGGAAGGAACGTGGAGAACGAACGGCGGACGCGTACTCGGCGTTGTCGGTCTAGGCACAGATATCGCTTCTGCACGGGCAAAGGCATATGAACGGGCAGAAGGCATCACGTTTGAAGGCAAGTTTAACCGGACGGATATTGCACTCAAGGCACTCAGATGATAACGGAAATGCTAAATAGCAGAAGTATTCATTAACGAACAAGAACAGCTATCAGAAAAATTTGAAGGGCTGCCGCAGATCTTTTTTTAGATCGGGATCGGTAGTCCTTCTGTTTTGTGTGATCATTTAGAGGAAACCGAAGAACTGCCTTGGATCTTTTTTAGATCACGATCGGCGCTCCTTCCGTTCCGTAACTGTGAGAGCATAAATGCTGGAGGAACGGTCTTTTTCGCAAGCAATAGATGTACGTGGAGCCTCATTAACGCCTATCGCATTAGTGTGCAAACGTTTGTTCAATTGATCATCATTTATTGCGAATTCTTGTCTTAATTAGCGAGCATAACTACAGGATTGCACAGCGAATGCACAACTATTTTTATGATAACTTACGAAACACAGCGATAATGGAAGATAATATAGGATTAAATGCCTATTTCGAGGAAAAATGATCTGTGCAAACGTTTTTACATTCGATATTAAATGTTGTATGATGTTTTCAGTGAATGAAGCGCTTTCTCAACGGAATTTTTCCAAAGTATCTCGCCAGATGCTACATAAAAAAAGAGACACTGAAAATTTTCTGAAATCGTTTGCGCAGATTTCCAACATTTTCTGATCATTTATTTGAGAGGGGTAATCATGGAATGAAGATGAAGAAGTTACTCACGCTAGCTGCAACCTTCACGTTGGCGTTCTCCATTACAGCATGTGGAGGAAACACAGCTGCTCCTGCTACAGAGGCACCTGCTGAGAATCCACCAGCACAGGAAACGCCGGCTGAAAATACAGAAGCACAGGAACTTAAGCCAGAAGAAGGCGCTAAATTGATCGTATGGGAAAGCCGGGACGAAAGAGCCTACACGGACGCGGTGGCTAAAGAATTTACCGAGAAATACGGCGTTGAAGTGACCATCGAAGAATTGTCTCCAACCGATCAAGTAACCAAGCTTGCACAAGACGGTCCATCCGGATTGGGCGCTGACGTAGTATTGTTCCCTCACGATAACCTGGGTAAAGCAGTAGCTACAAACCTGGTTCTGCCAAATGACTTTTACGAAGAAAAAACAAAGAGCAGCAACACGGAAGCTGCCATCCAAGGTGTAAGCTATGACGGCGTTCTGTACGGATACCCGCGCGCTGCTGAAACTTACCTGATGTACTACAACAAGGACTTGGTAAAAGAAGTTCCAACATCGATGGAAGAAGTTATCGAATTCAGCAAAACGTTCACCGACAAATCCAAGAACAAATACGGATTTATGTTCGAAACGGGCAACCTGTACTTTGCATATCCGTTCCTTGCTTCCAACGGCGGATACATCTTCGGTAACGGCGGTGCAGATGTCAACGATATCGGTCTTAACAATGACGGCGCGGTTAAGAGTATGGAAGTATACGCTAGCCTGAAAGAAATTCTTCCCGTTAAATCTGGCGACATTACACCGGATATCAAGCGCGGATTGTTCACAGCCGGCGACCTGGCTATGGACATCAACGGACCTTGGGAACTTGGCGGATACAAAGAAGCGCTTGGCGACAAACTCGGCGTTGCTCCAATCCCAACGATTGGCGGACAGCCTGCCGTATCGTTCTCCGGTATCAAAGCATGGTACGTAAGCTCATTCTCGAAATATCCGCAAGCGGCTCGTCTGTTCGCTGACTTTGCAACTTCCAAGGAAGCTCAATTGCAGCTGAGTGCATTGGTTGGATCGGTTCCAACAAACAATGAAGCTCAAGAAGACGATCAAATCAAGAATGACGAGTATGTATCGGCATTCACGGAGCAGTTCAAATCTTCCCAGCCGATGCCATCCGTTCCTGAAATGGCTAACGTATGGTCTCCTGTAGGCGCTGCACTGGCTGAGATTTGGGATAACAACAAAGACGTTAAAGAAACACTGGATAAAGCTGTGAGTCAAGTTAAAGATCTTAACAGTGGTGGAGCTGCTAAGTAATAGCGTTCTTATATAATACGAGAAAGATGAAGAAGTTCACCCGCCGAACAACCGGCGGGTGATTCCTCGATTATATGGAGAGGAGAATGGAGGGAGCATGCGTCAACATCGTATGACAGCGGCCATATTATCAGCCATCTGTATGGGTCTGGGTCAGCTTTACAACCGGCAATGGATCAAAGGCGTTCTTTTACTTATCGTAGGTGTATTCAGTCTGTACTACTTCATAAACAACCTGGGTGATGCTATCTGGGGAATGATATCGTTAGGGGAACAGGGAAGTCATTTAGAGAAGGTGAACGGCTTAACCCAGATGGTTGCCGGAGACCATTCCATCAACCTGTTGATTGAAGGTCTTATCACTTTGATTTTGTTTGCGATTTTTCTGCTTGGCTACTATGCCAATATCAGAAACGCATATAATGCTGGAAAACAAAGGGAAAAGGGTGTGAAACCCAACAATTTCAGACAGACCCTTTATTATATTTTTGAGTGGAAATTCGCCCAATCATTCCTGACCCTGCCTGCCATCGGTATTTTATTCTTTACTGTCATGCCGATTATCTTCATGGTCTTGCTGGCGTTCACGAACTATTCTGCTCCGAACAACCTGCCACCGGCAAATCTGGTAGACTGGGTTGGTTTCCAAACCTTTACGAATCTGATTGCATTGAAATCGTGGAGCCATACCTTTTTCGGCGTTCTAACCTGGACGATCATTTGGGCGGTGCTTGCAACGGTAACCACGTATTTTGGCGGGGTGCTCGTTGCACTGCTTATTCAGCAAAAAGGAATTCGCTTCAAAGGCGTATGGCGCGTTATTCTGATCATTCCATATGCAATTCCGCAGCTGATTTCATTGCTCGTTATGCGTAATATGTTTAACGGGCAGTTCGGACCGATCAACCAATACTTAAGATATTTCGGTTTGGAAGGCCTGCCTTGGCTGACAGATCCGATCTGGGCAAAATTCACCGTTATTATCGTAAACATGTGGGTAGGTATACCTGTATCCATGCTCCTGGTCATGAGTGTCCTGACTACGATTCCGAAGGATCTCTACGAAGCCGCGGACGTGGATGGGGCAACCGGGTTTCAGAAGTTTAAAATCATCACCCTGCCGATGATCATGTTCTCAACCGCACCGGTTCTGATTACGCAATTCGCCGGTAATATCAACAACTTCAACCTGATCTTCCTCCTGACGAACGGTAACCCGGTTGTGGGAGATTATCAGTACGCGGGAGCTACGGACCTGCTGGTTACCTGGCTCTACAAGCTGACTTTGGATCAGCAGAGATACAGTATGGCATCGGCAATCGGTATTATCATCTTCATGATTATTGCGTCCTTCTCGATTTACAATTATCGCCGAACCAGATCATTTAAAGAGGAGGATATGATCCAATAATGGGAATTAAAACGAGAAATGCAATTCGCCTGACGGCAAGTTATATTACACTTGTTATCATCGCGATCGGCTGTATTTACCCGGCGCTCTGGATTGTTCTGGCTTCTTTCCGTCCCGGAAAGTCATTGTACAGCAAGACTCTGATTCCAGAATCATTTACACTTAGTCACTATAAAGAGTTGTTCACATCCCAAAGCTTCCTGTTTGGTACATGGTATATGAACACATTGAAAATAGCGGTATTCTCCATGATTATCGGGACCATTCTTGTATTGCTTACAAGTTATGCCGTATCCCGCTTCCGGTTTAAGGGTCGGCAAAATGCACTATCGACCATTCTTGTGCTGGGGATGTTCCCCGGCTTCATGAGTATGATCGCACTGTACATTTTGCTGAACTCTCTGGATCTGCTGAATACACATGCAGCTATGATTATTGTGTATGCCGCAGGGGCGCCTCTGGGCGGAACGCTGATCATGAAGGGCTTCCTGGATACGATACCGCGAAGCTTGGATGAAGCGGCGAAAATCGACGGAGCAACCAACTTCCAGATTTTCCGCAGAATCATTCTGCCGTTGTCGAAGCCAATGATTACGTATATGGGCTTGACGATGTTTGTTGGACCGTGGGTAGACTTTATCTTTGCCAGACTTGTGCTCCGGACTAAAGAAAACTGGACGCTTGCCGTTGGTCTGTGGGATCTCGTCAACTCCACCCAGGACAGTAACTTTACTCTGTTCGCAGCAGCCTCAGTGCTTATCGCGCTGCCGATCACCATTCTGTTTATCTTCCTGCAGCGTTTGCTGGTGGACGGTATGACGGCAGGTGCAAGCAAAGGGTAACATGCAACGGACTCATCATCAGACCTAAAGATAGACAGAACAGCGAAGAGACACAGCCGGTAACCGCTTGCTGTGTCTTTTCGTATTTTATGAATGCTACGCAGGGGGTACATACATATGAACATGGCAAGGCGCTTTCAATTTAGGGCAGTCGGAATGAAGCTGTTTGTTATCTTTTTTGCAACAATTGTGCTGTTATCTTCGGCCTTGGGGTTGTTATCGTATTTCATATCCAAGGATACAGTTATGGATCAGGTGTCTGAAGCGACATCGGGTCAGATGATGCAGGCGGCGGACAAGCTGGATTTCCTGCTGTCCCAGTACGAAGCCACTTCCCGTCAATGGGCGCTGGATACGGTGCTTCGTGAGGATCTGGTTACGGTCAGTTCTTCAGACATCGGTATTCGGGAGAAAACAGAGGCTGAGAACCGTATCCGTGAGAAACTTAACGGGACGGCCTCTTCGGATGGTCGTATGCAGGGCATGCGCCTGGTGGCACCCAGTCTAAGTGCACAAGGCTCCTATAATTCTACAGGTTTGTTGGGATTGTCTTCTGCGGACAGCATCAAGTCCAAAATCGACCAGATCATTCAAGCTGATGGCGAGCCGGTATGGTTCCCTACGGAAACCAAAGGATTTATGGAGAATGAGAAAAGCCCCACCATGACAATGGGGAGATTGCTGAAAAACCTCAAAAATCCAAATGCGCAGTACATCCTCCTGATGGATATTAAGGATCAGGCCGTGGGAGAGGTGTTGGCTAATTTAAAAATAGGGCATAACGGGCAAATGCGAATTGTTGCCGCAGATAACCGAATCGTACACGATATGGATCCGGCGCAACTAATGCAGCCGTCCACCATTACGGTTCCTGAAGGTGCTGCAGAAGGAGGGACCTATTATACTGCGAATGAGCAGATGGTCGTGTATACGCCTCTGAAGACGGCTCCTTGGTACATGGTTGGCTTTGCTCCTGTCAGTGATTTCGTGAAAGCTACAGATAAGCTGCTGACCGTAACGCTTGTTGTCATTGCAGCTGCGATTCTGGTTGCAGTGCTGATCGGATACTATATGATGCGCACTATCGGCCGTCCACTGAATCAGATGTGCAGTTTGATGGAAGAGGGGGAGCAGGGAAATCTGAGGGTTCGGACAGATTTTCAGCGTGTGGATGAGATTGGCCGCCTCGGCCACAGCTTCAACCAGATGATGGGGCAAATCTCAGCCCTGGTTGACCAGACGAATGCTTCCGCGAAGGAAGTGCTGGCTACCGCGGAGGAACTGGCAGAAGCGTCAAGAGGAACCTCACTCACAGCTGGCGAAATTGCGGCAGCGATGGAGCAGATTGCGCAGGGCAGCGGAAGTCTCGCCATGGAAGCCGAACGGGAGAATCAGCTGGCCGAGAACATCGGGGTCCAGATGAGCAAGGTTTCAGATTCCAATCAAGTGATCGAGGCCGCAGCGGATCGCGTACTTCGGGTGACGGGAGAAGGTGCACTGCATATGGACAGTCTGGTAGAGAAATCCACGCGGATCAATCAGGTGAACCGGGCAATCGTTCAGAATGCGGAGAAGCTGAAGGATAATACCTCGTCGATTCACAGAATATTGGAACTGATGTCGGAGATTACGCACCAGACCAACGTGTTGTCCATTAACGCTACCATTGAAGCAGCCCGGGCCGGGGCAGCAGGCAGCGGCTTCATGGTCGTAGCTAATGAGGTGAGAAGCTTGGCGGACCGTTCCAAGGAATCGATCCAGACGGTGGGCGCCATGATCCTGGATATACGGACCGAAGTGCAGGGCTCCGTCGACGCGTTAACGTCGGCATCGCCGCTCTTTGACGAACAGCTGCATTCGGTACAGGAAGCGCAGGGGGTATTCGATAATGTGCGGCACGAGATGGATACCCTCTTAACCGAGATTAGCGAATCGACTCATGCCATAGAGGGCCTGATCGAATCCCAGCTCACCTTGACCGACTCCATCTCGGAGGCAAGCTCGATCGTACAAGAGACCAGTGCCGCCACAGAGGAGGTCGCTTCGATGTCATCCGAGCAGTTCAAGGTAAGCGAGAAGCTGGTTGTTCTGTCCTCGCGATTGGAGGAGCTGTCGGAGAGCTTGCGGCAGTCATTGGTGAAGTTCAGGACGTAAATAGCTTTGGTTAACCATGTGCATTGCATAATGTGAAGGCCGTGCAGCACTTCGCATACGGATCATGCTTCCGATCCCTGTTATCCCCGGAATTCTATTGAAATCATATCTAATGATGAATTCCGGGGATAAAGGGGACCACTTCGTTTCTCCAGCATGATTCCGCCTGCTCCGTCGAAGCCTCGCCTCTGTGTATGCATTTCGCTGCACCCTCATTGCAATAAAAGCAATTTACTCTCGGGGTGTGGATATAGAGGGTAAAATAATATCGAGCCGATGAAGGGAAACACCCTCATCGGCTCGTTTTTGTTGTCCGCGGTGCGCGTCGTTAGCTGCACGAAGACCGGCTCCGGGAATAATCCCGGAGCCGGTGGGCTTGATATGGAGTCTGCGAAAATAGCCTAGCCCATTAGGGGCTTACGGCTGCCAGTTCACGTTGACCGTTGCCGTGCCGCTGGCTGGAGCGGTGAAGCTGTGATTGCTTCCGCCCTCCCATGTTACCGTTGAGCCTTGTTTCTTCAAGAATTTGAATTCAATGGTTTTGCCGGCAGGCACGCTGACGTCATAATACCAGGTTGGGTACTGGTAGATGACCTGGTTGTACAGCGGGCCGATGGCCTTGGCTGGGTCCCAGTTGCCGAGCTCGCTTACGCTGCCTGAGAGGTACACGTTCTGCCCGAGAGCGGTTGTTGCATTGTTGATCACAAAGCGGACGCTGACCTGATCTCCGGTCAGTACTTCGAAGTTGTCATACACATTACTTGAAGCGCCACCGCTGTTTGCGATTTTGATGTTATATACGCCACCGGCAACCGCTGGGATTTTCACTTTGATCTGCGTATCTTCCCAAGCTGTAATGTTGGCGCCTGTAACGGCTGTCGTTCCGAAGTACACGGTACCCTTGCTTGCGCCGAAGCCGCGGCCGTCAATGGTGACGGTTGCGCCCGGTTTTGCCATCATCGGTCCTACATGTCCTATGGTTGGAGCGGTAGTCGCTGTAGTGTACTGCCATACTGCCGTGCCGCCTGCTGCCAGCGTGAAGTTGGAAGCAGCCCCGCCGGAGCTGACGGTAAGTGAATTACCGTTCAGGAGTCCGCCCAATACATCCGCGTAGTTCCCGGCAGGAAGCGAGGTGGCCAATCCTGTAATCGAGGCTGGCGTGTTCACGTTACGGTTCACAGCGATGACAGCTACGCTGTTGCCGAATTTGCGTTCATAGATCAGCACATCGTTGTTGATCCAACGCTCCTGCGTCGTTCCGTAAGCGATAGCCGGGTTTGATTTACGCAGAGGCGCAAGCTTTTGAATCACTTGGTAAGCTGTAGTCGTTGTGGAGAAAGAAGGGATCCGTGCCCGGTTGTTGGGATCGTTCCCGCCGGCCATATATTGTTCAGTTCCGTAATAGATGGCTGGCACGCCACGGGAAGTGAGTGTGAAGGCCAGGGCTTGCTCCAGCTTCCGTCGGTTGGCATTGCTGTCGTGGAAACGCTCCATGTCATGGTTGTCGATGAACGTTACCTGATCCTCCACTTGGGCATAATCGGTCGCTGAACCCTCCAGCATGGACTTCAGACCGTACATATTGTCCGTGTTGTCTCTGAATACCTGACGAACCTTCTGGGCGAATCGGAAATCAAGCAGGCTCATGCCGGATTCGTTAGCGAATTTGTGGTTTTCGGCGCTTACTTCATTCACGCCCAGGAACCATTCCCCGAAGGTGAAGACCGGCTTGTAGTTGTTGACGGTGGCCATGAAACTCTTCTGCCAGCCAAACGGCATGTGCTTCACGGCGTCCATCCGAATGCCGTCAATGCCAAGATCGAGCCACATTTTGACGGCGTCCTTCAGATAGGTGTCCACCGTGCTGTTGTTATGGTTCAGGTCAGCAAGGTCATACAGGTTTTTGTAAATCCCGTTCTCTGTCGTGGAAAAATCGGTGCCTCCGTTATGGTGGAACAGATTTTGCGTATCGCCTGTGTATCCCCCGAGCAGGGTGCCATTGTTGTACAGCTTGCCGTTTTCTGCGAATGAAGGCTGGTCAGAGGAGGCGGGAGATGTATGGTTAGGAGCAAAGTCAATGATGACTTTAATGTTCTTGGCATGAGCGGCAGCGATAAGATTCTGGAAATCGGCAATCGTGCCGTAAGCCGGGTTGGTCTTCTTGAAATCTCGGGCCCAATAGCCGTGATAAGCGGTGTTGTTAACACCGGAATAATTGATGACGCTGTAGATATTCTCAACCGGCTGGGAGATCCAGATGGCGGTAACGCCCATTCCGGTAAGATAGCCGTCGTTGATCTTGTTGATGATTCCTTGCCAGTCACCGCCGCAGTACAGTCTAAGGTTGGTGCAGGTACCGTCAAAGGCAGACCCGGTCGGGTTGTTGGAAGCATTGCCGTCGGAGAAACGGTCTGTAAAAATCTGATAGATGACATCCGTACTGAAATTCTGCTTGTTGGATACCGAGGTATCCGGGGCCGCGTATGCTGGGCCAAACAGGCTCAAGGTAAGGGATAAGCTAAGGGCTAACGCGGTGGTCAGTTTGTAAAACTTCTTCATTGTATACCTCCTATGTAATTGAGAATGAAATCTTGGTTCATCTTGCTAACTGGCTGCTTCAGCATCACCTCCAACAAAATCGGGCAACAAAAAACCCCGGAATCTCCTGAAGAGAAACCGGGGTTGTTCCATACCGGTGTGCGGTTACGGAATGCATGGCCCTTAAATTATGCGAGTGTTTGATTTCAAAATTATTGTAATTGAAAGCGGATTCAAGTGTCAATATTTAATATCCAATTCAATGGAAATATTTAATGATCCACCATGAAATTAAATTTTATAATTTATATTTAATATTGAAACAAAATTTTACAGGCTCTATAATAAGATTTAGGAAACGTTTACATTTATAAAGGCTTCTCCGCTTCTGTTTGTATGTCATTAGTATAGATTTTATAGTTGGATATCTTTCGTTCGGTTGTTTTGATTATAGCTCGTTGTTCAATGGATTTTGTTGTAATGGAGGGGAGGACTCGGTGATGAATGTGGAAGCTGGCGCAGCGAAGCTAAGATTGGGCATTAGAGGATTGAGAGCGGCATGCGCTGCCGTAGAGCGTGAGATTGCTGCAAGTACGACACCCGGCGCGGTGCTCGGCGTTCTCCACCAAGAGAGGGACTGGTACTACGCAGCAGGTTATGCCAATCCGAAGCGGATTCAGGGTCAGCCTGTATCTACCCGTGAGGAGACGTTATATGATTGCGCATCCTTGACCAAGGTGGTAGTCACACTCCCGTTAATTCTGCAACTGATCGATGATGGCGTTCTGACCTTGACCACAAAAGTGAGTGATATTCTGCCTTCATTCGGTTCGACCGGTAAAGAAGGGATTACGGTAGGGCAGCTGCTGACACATACTTCCGGGCTTCAGGCCGATATGAACCTGCATGCCCAGGGCTGGAGCAGAGAGCAGATGTGGGATGCTGTTCTTGCATCGCCGCTCGCTGCCAAACCGAATATTGAAGTGATTTACAGTGATCTGGGATATCTCACCCTGGGCCGCATCATTGAGAAGGTGCTGGGTATGCCACTAGATCAGGCGGCAAAACAGCGGGTTTTCGATCCGCTGAATATGCGTCATGCGACATTGACGCCTGATCCGGAACAGACCGGCTATGCTGCAACGGAATATGATGAGACCGTACAAGGTCATCTATGCGGAATCGTACATGATGAGAAGGCCCGGGCCTTGGGCGGCATATGCGGCCATGCCGGATTGTTTGCGACCGCAGGCGATCTGCTGTTGTACGCCCGTATGTGGCTTGGACAGGGGACAATCCCGGCAGCCCCGCATACGGAGGTGACAGGCCATGTATCACGGATTTTATCTCAAGCTGCGGCTGGTACCGCTGTACGTACCCATACAGGGCATATTCAAGGATCGAACCGCGGTTTGGGCTGGGTTCTGAAAGGGGATAAGATGGATGCTTCCGGGGATTGGATGAGTACGGGCTGTTATGGACACACCGGATTTACCGGTACCAGCCTGTGGATCGATCCCGAGTTTGATCTCGCGGTCGTTCTGCTCACCAACCGTGTATACGGGGGAAGGAGCACAAGCGTGGCTCAGCTGCGTGCCCAGGTCCACAATGCCTTGACAGGAGCCGTGGCTAAGTAATCAGCGGTAAATGAAGGATAATAATGACACCTTATGGACAGCTGCCAAAGTTTGATTAGCCTGGGGAATATATATCCAAATTCCGCGAACAAAAGATTGGATTATCCGGTCCCGTTTCGCTTCACGTTAACCGGAACGGGACCTATAACGAGAAATTGAGGAGGGAACACGCTATGACGACCCTAACCTACAGGTCTTATCGGCCTGGAGATGAAGAAGGCATCACAACCTTATGGAATGCCTGTGTGCCGGGAGATCCCATCACCCGCCTTCGCTTTCGAAACTTGGTGCTGCTGGACCCGAACTTTGATCCGCAGGGCCTGCGGGTTGCCGAGCTGGAACATCGGATTGTAGGCGTCCTGTATGCGGTGCGCCGGAGACTCCCGATGATCGGAACCGAGCTGGAGCCGGATCGGGGCTGGATTACCTTCTTTTATACCGATCCGTCGATGCGAAGACAGGGCGTTGGGGCGCGGCTGCTTCAGGAAGGTGAGGATTTCCTTCGATGCCATGGACGCCGTACAGTTTTTTTCTCCTCTTACGCCCCGAATTATATGGTCCCGGGTATCGATGGCGAGCGGTATCCTGAGGGCCTTGGATGGCTGCAAGCCAGCGGTTTTACCCGGAATTACACGGCGGTTGCAATGGATCGCTCCCTGGTTGATTTCCATATGCCGCTTGAAGTTGCGGAGCTGAAGCAGCAGCGCGAGCAGGAGGGCTTTACCTTTCAGCTGGCTCAGGACGGCGATCTGGTGGAGCTGATTGATTTTGCAACGGACGTGTTTAACCCTGATTGGGGCCGGGCGATTCGTGAGGGATTGCTGCAGCAATTAAGAACGGATCAGATCTTGATTGCGCGCGAGCAGGGGAAGCTGGTTGGATTTTGCCTGCATGGCGGATACGAGGGCGTTGCTGAACGATTCGGCCCGTTTGGAGTGGACCCGTCGATGCAAGGGAAGGGCTTGGGAAAAATTCTGCTGTATGACTGTCTCGCCCTTATGCGGGCTCAGGGGCTGCATGGTGCGTGGTTCCTCTGGACGGGCGAGCAAAGCCCCGCAGGACATTTGTACCGAAAAGCCGGGTTTCACGTGACGCGCCGGTTAGATATTATGAGCAAGCCGCTTCAATAAAATAGATTCTACGACTTTTTCTACAAAGGAGAGATCAAATTGACGGAAGCAAAGCAGCATCACATTTTGGCGATTGGCGGACATGCGGGGGATATGGATCTTACGGCAGGAGCGGTCATAGCAAAATACACGCAGGCCGGGCACCGAGCAACGTTTCTTCATTTAACGCCGGGGGAGAAGGGGCATCCTCGGATGACGCCGGAGGATTACGCGAAGCAGAAGATTGACGAAGCTCATCAATTCGCCGAAATTGTTGGCGCGGATGTCCGATTTCTTGCTTATAAGGACGCGGAGCTTCCGCTGGACGAGGAAGTGAAGTATCAGGTAGCCGATGTCATACGGGAAGTGAAGCCGGACATAATAATCACCCACTGGAAGGAGAGCATTCATAAGGATCATGCCAATACACACTATATCGTGGAGGATGCGCGATTCTATGCGGGGCTGAAGACCATTGAGCGCGAGCTTCCATCCCATTATGCCCAGCATTTATACTATGCGGACAATTGGGAGGATCCGTATGATTTTCATCCCGAGGTATTTATCGATATTCCGGAAGAAGCCTATGAAACTTGGGTAAGAGCCATGAATGTATATGCTTACGCACGCGGGGAAACCTACGGCTTCCCGTTCATCGAATATTATAAGGCACTCACGATTGTACGGGGAGCGCCGATGAACTTCAAGCGGGCACAGGCTTTTGCGGTTCCGAGAGGCGCAATGACCAAACGATTACAGTTTTTCTAAATATATGGTTTCACATCCAGTCATCTGGAATAATACCTAATGAAATCGCAAAAAAATTGTGAGAAATCCCAAAACATACACTGACATTATAAACATCTTTTGATATAATGAGTGATGTTACGGGGGAACACGTACGGAATCATATAGAGAATATACATGAGAGAGGAAGACTTCCATATTGGAGGCTTCCTCTCTTTTCATGCGCGTAGAAACCGGGCGGGATGCAGAAGAAGCGATGTTGCATTTTTTGAATTCCATGGTATGATGTATTTGAAGAATCTTAAATTAAAGATATATAAGCTGGATATCAGGGCAGACTTTGATGGAATTGCAGACTGTTTTCTGATTAGATTATTTAAATTAACGAAAAGGAGACGGAATCCATATGGAACATACACATATTTATCGCCAGGGAACATCTTCCGAGGCACCGACCTTGCTACTGCTGCACGGCACCGGAGGCAATGAGGAGGATTTGCTGCCGCTGGCCGAGATGATCTCGCCAGCTTCGAATGTGCTAGGCGTCCGCGGGAACGTGCTGGAGAACGGCATGCCCCGGTTCTTCCGACGTCTGGCCGAAGGCGTGTTTGATGTAGAGGATCTGGTGAAGCGTACGCAGGATCTGAATGAGTTCTTAAACTGGGCAGCAGCCGAGTACGGTTTTGACCGCAGCCGCATCGTAGCGGTTGGTTATTCGAACGGGGCCAATATCGCCGCGAGCCTGCTGTTTCACGAAGGAGATGCGCTGCAAGGAGCTGTACTCCACCATCCGATGGTTCCGTTGCGGGATAAGGCCCTGCCTGATCTGACTGGCGTTCCGGTCTTCATCGCGGCTGGCCGGCGCGATCCGATGTGCACTCCGCAGGAGAGCGAGGATCTGAATGCACTCCTGAGCGAGGCTGGCGCGGATGTCAAGCTGCACTGGGAGAACGGAGGGCATCAGCTCAGCCGTGCAGAGGTTGGCATGGCAGCTTCCTGGTTTAAGGAGAAGTTCCAGTAATACCTTGGATGCCATGATGTGCAAGTGCTAAACATTTCTTACCTATAGAAGGTAAAAATGAAAGTGAATATGATCAAAATACCGTCAACGACTTGACGGTATTTTTTTTATACTTAAGCCATCCAAGATAAACGAGGTGGTCAGACATGTCACAGACGATGGAGACAGTGAAGAAGCCTGGTCGGCAGATGACCGGCAGGCCCAAGCCCCGGGGCTCCTTGCGGCGGGGGGAGAATCTATGGGGGATTTTATTTGTAAGCCCGATGCTGTTTGGCGTCATCATTTTGGTGCTGTTTCCGATATTGGCTACGCTTGTGCTGGGATTCGCCGATTGGAACTTTGTGCAGGGCTGGGACGGAATCCAGTGGGTCGGGTTTCAGAATTTCCGACATTTGCTGGAGGACGACATCTTTCTCAAGTCCGTGCGGAACAACCTGATTTTTCTTCTGACGGTTCCGATCTACATGATGATATCGATGCTGCTGGCTATATTGATCGACCGGTTTGTTTATATGAAGGGATACTTTAAAGTAGCCTACTTCATGCCCTACATATCCAACATCGTTGCGGTTGCTGTCGTATGGCAGGTACTGTTCCAGCCGTCCTACGGGCCTATTAACGAAATCCTCCGGACAATCGGAATTTCCAATCCGCCCAAATGGATTGCAGATCCGAATTTTGCCCTGATCTCCATTATGCTGATATCGATTTGGATATCCATCGGCTTCAATCTGATCATCTATATTGCCGGGCTGCAGTCTATACCGAAGGATCTGTACGAAGCAGCGGATATCGATGGAGCGAACGGCTGGACCAAGTTCAGGCGCATTACGCTTCCCTTGCTGTCACCGACGTCTTTTTTTCTGCTGGTCACGGGGGTTATCTCTACATTCAAGGTGTTCGACATCATCGCCGTCATGACACAAGGCGGACCGATCGGTTCTACGACGATGATGGTCTGGTATTTGTACGATACGGCGTTTGTTAACCTGAAGGTAGGTTATGCATCATCCATTGCCGCGGTACTGTTCGGGTTCGTCATGCTGATTACACTGGGGCAGTGGGCAGCTCAGAAGAAGTGGGTCAACTACTAGGAGGAGGGCGTTATATGCAGACACAAGCTGGCGTTGACTGGCGCAAGCTCTTCGTAACCATCGTGATGTTCGTTGTGAGTATGCTGTTCCTCCTTCCGTTCATATGGATGCTGGTCACATCCTTTAAGGTGGAAAGAGATGTGTTCGTGTATCCGATTCAATGGATTCCGCGGGAATGGAACGCGATCCAGAATTACAGGGAGGTATGGTTCGGTGATTATCCCTTCTATCTCTACTATTGGAACTCGATCAAGGTCAGCATGCTCACAACCCTCATCTCGGCAATGGTATCCGCGCTGGCAGCCTATGGGTTCTCCAAAATCCAGTTTGCCGCCGGGAATTGGCTGTTCATCATTGTGCTTGTGACCTACATGATCCCGGGTCAGGCCATTCTGATCCCGCAGTTTATCCTGTACCGCAACATCGGGCTGTTTGATAATCATCTCGGCCTCATTATGCTTGGGAGTTTCAGCGTGCTAGGGACGTTTATGCTGCGGCAATTCTTCATGGGGGTGCACCAGGAATTCATCGAATCCGCCAAAATCGACGGTGCGAGCCATCCGCGGATATTCTGGTCCATTGCGCTGCCGCTGGTAAAGCCCGCTGTGGCTACCTATGCGATTCTGCGTTTTATCTGGACATGGAATGACTATCAGAATCCGCTCATCTTTCTTCGAACGGATCGGCTGTTTACGATTCCGCTGGCGATGCAGAAATTTACGTCTTTAAGCGGTGAGTTTTATTCGCTGATTATGGCGGCGGCCGTGTCGGCCATATTCCCGCTGCTGATTGTTTTTATCATAGGTCAGAAGAGTGTCATCGAAGGAATTGCACTGGGCGGGGTCAAGGGATAGGCACAAGGACATCCCGGAGAATCGCGCTTCTATTAGAATGATATGATTGGGGAGGGCTCGATAACGATGATGAACAAGAAATGGTGGGCAGGGATACTTGCAGGGACGATGGCATTCAGTCTGCTGTCCGGCTGCGGCGGAGGCACGAAGGAACCGAGCGGTACGGCAGGAGAAGGCGCCGCCGAGGGTGGAGAGACGGTCAATCTGAGGTTGTATACGCACGGTACGGAGGAAGCCTACAATTGGAGCAAAACGATTCAAGCTTACGAGGATGCAACACCCGGTGTGACCATTGAGCTGGTTCAGTTAAGCGAGAAGGGAGACAGCCAGGAAGCGATGAAGAAGATGGACCTTGAAGCCGCGTCCTCGGCGCAAATGGATATTCTCATGTTCAGCGATCCGGCAGGGTATGCCCAGCGGGTTGCGCTCGGCATGGCCGAACCGCTGGACGAATACATCGCCAAGGACGGCTACACCGTGGAGACTGACTATAAAGTGGATACCCATCTGGATGGAAAAGTGTATGCGCTTCCCGGAAAATTCAACCCCTGGTATGTGCTGCTGAATAAGGACCACCTGGAGGAGGCGGGCCTTCCCGTTCCGACCGATTGGACCTGGGACGACTATGCGGACTATGCGAAGCAGCTGACTCAGGGCGAAGGGGCAAGCAAGCGCTATGGCACATATTTTCACGGCCCGCAAGGGGGTGGCTGGATGGAATTCCTGAAGCTGAAGATGGCTAACCAGCCGCAGGATGCCGACTTCCTGAAGGCGGATGGGTCTTCCAATCTGGATAACCCTACATTTCGGGAGACGCTGGAGCTGAGAGTGAGGATGGAGAAGGAGGATCAGTCCTCTGTTCCCTATACCGACATTATCTCTCAGAAGCTGAATTACCGGACACAGTTCTTTAACCAGTCGGCAAGCATGATCACGATTGGAAGCTGGATGAATACCGAGATCGGCGGAACCGACAAGGTGCCGCTGGATTTCCAAGTGGCTGTCGCCCCGTATCCCAAAAACAAAGAGAGTGACCCGATCGGACTGACATCAGTCTCTACGGACTATGTGGCCGTTGCTGCCAAATCGAAGCACAAGGAAGAGGCTTACAAGTTTGTCCGCTGGTACACAACGGAAGGTCAGATCGTACAGGGCAAGAACATTCCTGCCTGGCAGCAGGTGAAGAGCGAGCAGGTGGAGGGAATCATCGACACCATCCTGGCAGGCACCAAAAGTCCGGAAAAGGTAGACAAAAAATCGCTTGTCGACACACTTGTTATATCGAAAGCCTCGGCCATCGCTCCGCCTTCCTCCTATCAGGCCGAAGTGTACGAGGCGGTGAATGAGGAGTATGAGAAGCTGATCCTCGGCAATCAGGATATAGATCAGACCCTTAAGAGCACCCAGGAGCGTGTGAACAAAATTATCGATTCCAACAAAAAATGATCTGGTATAATAAACGAAAAAAAGGGGCGAGCCTTCGTCCCTTTTTTGCCATCGTATCTCGAAGCGTATAGGTAAGGAACACTCCGGGCTGAGGTGAAGGATATGCTTGAACGGCTCAAAAGATATGTGCCCAGCTCCATTCGTCATAAGCTGATTCTGGCGTCCGTCATGTGCATTATCGTTCCGGCAATTGTCAGCTTGATTCTGTACAATTCCTTAACGAAGGAAGCTCTGCGGCAGCAGGCAGTATCCAATGCCAATGATGCGCTGCAGCTGGTTCGCGGGTCCGTCACGAACCTGCTCCTGAGCAAGCTCAATATCGCCAACTACATCCAGGTGAATTCCACCTTGAATTCCTATTTCAAGCAGGTGGCTTCCGGCAATGAGGATGAAGATCCGTACCGCCGATTCGTTGAATCGCATCGCGTGCTGGAGCTTCTGGACAGCTTGACGGTGGTGGGCGAGCACAGCTATGTTACCGTGCTGCTGACAAACGGAGCTTATTATATGAATTATTCCGTAAGCGATTACAATCCGCTGGATTACAGGCGGCAGTCCTGGTTCAGGCAGGTCGAGCAGCTGCGGGGACTGGAGTCGCTGTGGACAGGGCCGGAGCCCACGGTGTTCCGTTCCGATCGGATCGATCATCCGAATCAGCTGTCCGTGGTGCGCACCCTTCGGCTTCTGGATTCGGAGGTTTACGGTTATGTTATCGTGACATTTACCGAGGATCAAATCAGCAGGATCTTTAACTCTCTGTCCGAAGGCAGCGATGTGCTGATGATTGATGGGCAGGGGAACATTGTGTCGAGCACTCATCCGGACAGCATCGGCACCCCATTTGCCTACCTGAGCGAGACCGGAACGGCTGAGCCATACTCCATCGTTACGATGGACGGAGAGAAATATTTGATGGTGCAGCAGGACATTCCATCTGCCGGATGGCGGCTTGTAATGATGCAGCCGTACAAATCGGCAATCGTGAACATCAATGCCATTTTCAGCAGGGTGTTTCTGTTTCAGATGGGCTCTTTCCTGGTCTTCTTGCTGCTGCTGATTGCACTGGTCCGGACCTTCACGAAGCCGCTTGTTCGGCTCGGCAAGGTAGTGACGAGTGTGCAGCGCGGCAATTTGGAGGTGCGGTCGAACATCGAAGGCAATGATGAGATCGGCCGTTTGGGGCATCTATTCGATGACATGCTGGACCGGTTCAAGCTGATGATTGCCGAAATATCGGATAACCAGACCCGCAAAAGAAAGGCGGAGCTGAGGATGCTCCAGGCCCAGATTCACCCCCATTTCCTGTTCAACGTCCTCAACTCCATCCGGATGAAGGTTATGAAGCGGGGAGACCCGGACAGCGCCAAGATGATAGGCTCCTTATCGATGCTGCTGCGCATGACAATCAGCCGGGAAGAGGATGAAATTTATCTTCACGAGGAGATCGATCTGATCTCGCATTACGTGGCCCTGATGAATCTCAGGCAGAAGGAGGACGTCCGGCTGGAATTGGATATTGCCGCAGAAGCGTTCCTGTTTAAGGTACCGCGCCTCTTCCTGCAGCCGATTGTGGAGAATGCGCTGATCCATGGGTTTAATCAGCATGCGGGAACGATTGCCATAACAGCGGTTATGGAAGGCAGGCATATTATATTGAAGGTGAAGGATAACGGGATCGGCATGGAGGTCGCGACAAGGGAGTCCATCATCCGGAAAATAAGACAAGGAGCAGCAAACGCCTCGATACAAGATGAAGCAGGCAGCGGGAGTTTCTCCCGGATAGGTCTGCAAAATGTGATGGAGCGGATGAGAATGGTGTTTGGCGAGGCTTTTCAGTGCCATGTTTACAGCGAGCCGGGTCAGGGAACGGTGATCGAAATGCATATACCGGAAAGAGGGAATGCCGATGTATAACGTGATGCTGGTAGACGATGATTATCCGGTCATCGAGTTATTATCCGAGACGATATCATGGAATGAGCTGGGTCTGAACCTGATGGGAAGTTATGAGAATGGAATGAGTGCCTGGGAGCATGCCAGGACTCAACCCCCGGACATTCTGATCACCGATATCGGTATGCCCAAGATGAACGGACTTGAGCTGTCTGCACGCATAAAAGAGGTCAAGGCCGATGTCCGAATTGCCATTCTCTCTTGTCATAATGAGTTCCAATATGCCCAGCAGGCCATGCGCCTGAACGTGCAGGATTATCTGCTTAAGGACACGCTGGACCCCGAGGAGCTGGCACAGCTGCTGAGAAGATTCAAGCAGGCGATGGACGAGGAGGTCCAGAAGGGCTGGGAGCGGTCTCGCATGATTCATCTTGTGGACGAATCCCGGGAGCTGCGCAAGGAGCAGAGTTTTAAAAATTTCATCCACCAGCCCCTGCTGTCTCCGGAAAAATGGCAGCATGAGCTGTCGGAGTACGGCGTGCTGCGGCCTGGCCATCATTGTCTTCCCGTTATCGGATACCTGGAGGACGCACGGGATATCAAGCATCGCTTCGCCTCCAACCAGACGCTGCATTTTGCTCTCTCCAACGTGCTGCGCGAGGTGCTGGACGACCTGAATCCGGATGCGGTGCATGTCGGATATGATGCAAAGACTTCATTGCTCTTGTTCTCCTATGCTCCCGGATTGAAAAACAACATATATGATGAAGTCGCCGCATGCCTTCAAGGAGTCCGGGCTACACTCACGCGCGTGCTTCGAATTCGAATGTCGTTTCTGGTTGGCAGTGGATGCGCAAGTCCGGAGGGGCTAAAGCTTGGGCTGAACGAACTGCTGGCTTGCGAGCATCAGCGATTTTATCTGGAACCGGGGGAGGTATCCAGATCTCTGGGAAGCCGGGAAAAGCCGGGACTTGGCCGAGCATCCGATCCCTTTGTCCATTATGAACAGGCCAGCTCGGAGCTGCGGGAATCGCTGCTTAGCAAGGATGCGTTCGATGCAGTCCGCGATACGGCGGCTCGATGGATTGCCTGGATTCAAGAAAACCGGTTTGCGCCGGAATTGGTGAAGGACTGGATCTTGAAGCTCCTGCTGGATATGAAGCTACGGCTTCATCTTCTGCAATCGCTTTCCCCCGCTTATACGGCAGATGCGCTGCATAAGGAGATTATGGACATGGATTCCTTGAACGAGCTGCGGTCGTGGTTATACGCGCATTTGGAATCCACGGCACAGGCACTGGGCGGAGGATTTGGAGGCAGCAGAAGATCCGAGGTAGCGGATGCCTGCAAATATGTGTCCCTCCGGCTGGACCGGAGGATCACGCTGGATGAGGTAGCGGGCAGTCTGCATCTGAACCCGAGTTATTTCAGCCGTTTGTTCAAGAAAGAAACCGGCATTACCTTTATCGAATACGTAACCCGGATGAAGATGGAGCGCGCCAAGGATCAGCTGAGACAGACGGACCGCACGGTTGGGGAGATCTGCGAAAGCCTGGCCTATGACAATGTAAGTTATTTCAGCAAAATATTTAAGGCGTATGCGGGCGTAACGCCCATAGAGTACCGGAGTGGTTGATGGTTTAGATAGTAATCAGATTAACATCTTACGCGAAGCCAATATTTTAACAAGAAAAGAGCAATGGGGGTTTACTTGATGAGCAGGGAGCAGGAGCTGAAACCGGCCGTGACCCGCTGGGCTTCGGTGGATCTACGATTGTATTATCCGAATGGAGACCAGAGGTCATTCTGGGAAGATATCCAGAGCAGCGGGGCTTACGAGGAGGACATTGCCCAGATTCGGCGGGAAGGGGTACGGGTGCTGGCGGAACCGATCCCGCAGCTGACCTATGATTTATTCGCGCGGTTCGCCCGGCAGGGAACGAGACTGGAATACGAGAAGGTCTACTTCGAGCGAAGGCGGCGGCTGAATACGTGTGCTCTTCTGACCCTGCTTGAGCCAGGCAAGGAGGAGTATCTGCTGGCACTTCAGGAGATGATCTGGACAATCTGCGATGAGTATACCTGGTGTTTGCCGGCCCATCTGAACGGTGAGTCGTCCGCCAACATCCGAAGCACGATCGATCTGTTCAGTGCAGAGACAGGGTTTACCCTCAGCGAAATCCGCTTGCTGCTGCAGGATCGCTTGCCGCCGCTGCTGATCTCGCGGATGGAGGACGAGGTTGCAAGGCGCCTGTTCACCCCATTTCTCAGCGATGAGTTTGGATGGGAGACCGCAACGCACAATTGGTCTGCCGTCTGTGCGGGCTCCATCGGCTCTGCTGCCCTCCTGATGATGGAAGATACGGGTAAGCTGGAGGAGATTTTGTTGAAGACGGAGCGCTGCATGGTTTATTATCTGCAAGGCTTTGGTGCTGATGGAGCTTGTCTGGAGGGGCTGGGATACTGGAACTATGGGTTCGGTTATTTTGTGTATTATGCCGATTTGCTGCTTAAGCGCAGCCAAGGTGCAATGGATTGGTTCCGTGATGAGAAGGTGAGCCGTATCGCCTTGTTCCAACAACGGTCTTTTTTGGGCGGGAGGGCGGTTGTCAACTTCTCCGACTCGCAGCCGGAAAGCGCGGTACATATCGGCTTGTCTCATTATTTGGCTGGATTATATGAAGACTTCGAGACACCGCCTCCTTCCCTTCGGTCCGCGTACGGTGACGATCATTGCAGCCGCTGGGCTCCGACTCTGCGCAATCTGATCTGGAGGGACCCCGGGAAGCCGGGAAGCGAATGGGGGGAGGCAAGCTATTACTTGCCGGATGCCCGGTGGCTGATCTCCAGAGTCTCGGATGGAGAGGAGCTCTATGCATTTGCGGCTAAGGGCGGCAGGAATGACGAGCCTCACAACCATAATGATCTTGGTCATTTTATTCTGTATGGTGCGGGAGAGGTGTGGTGCTCGGATCTCGGTTGCGGCGAGTACACGGCGGATTATTTCGGCGATGGACGATACGATTATGATTGCAACGGCTCACAGGGCCATTCCGTGCCAATTATTGATGGGCATGTCCAGCGCGAGGGCGCGGACAGCGAAGCGGTTGTATTGGAAGCTGCGACCGGGCAAGAAAAGGATATGCTCACGGTCGAGCTGACCTCGGCCTACCGCGCTCCGGTGCTTCGGGAATTCGTTAGGTCCTTGGAGTGGAACAAGCAGGAGGTGAGACCGGTATTAACGCTGCGTGACCGTTTTAATTTTCATTCGCCGCCGGGCAGCCTGGTAGAGCGAATTGTGACAAGGGTACAGCCTGAACTGAAGCAGCTGGATGACTGCTGGATGGTTGTGCTGCGGGCAGCGGGTGCTGATGAGCAGGGGGAGATTAGGGAGCAGGAACAGGTTCAGAGGAAAGAAGAGGCTGCGGAAGAGCTAGCAGCAGATGAACGAACCTGGAAGCGGACAGCCGTTCAAGATTCGGAATGTACCCAGGTGCCGGATCCTTCCATGGACGACAGACTGGGTCTGGCGATCCATTACGATCCCGGGCTGATGGAGCCTGAGCTGAAAGCTTATACGTTCCGTGATCATGATGGCAAGGATGCAGCTTGGTATGCCATTGATTTTAACGTGAAGGACCCGGGCTTGTGCGTGAATATAGGGCTTGGATTTCAATTCATATGAATCGAGGAGTGAAGAGGCATGGGAACAGAAACGGCATTAGATTGGTTGACGGAGGCCTGGGAGAAGGCGCTTGTAAAAACACAGCGAAATGCAGTTCGGATCGGGGCGGGCTTTCCGCATGCCAGCCAGAACGGGGTTTATCAACTGGAGGCGCCGCATTGGTGGACGGCCGGCTTCTGGCCGGGGATGCTGTGGCTTCTGTACAATGACAGCGGCGATGCGGCATTACGAAGTTTAGCCGAGCAATGCGAGCTCCGTCTGGACGATGTGCTGAACGAGTATGTGCGTCTGGATCACGATCTCGGCTTTATGTGGATGCTGACCAGCATGGCCTCTTACAAGCTTACCGGCAATGAAGAGTCGAAGATTCGGGCGCTGAAGGCAGCCAACTACCTGGCTGCACGCTTCAATCTGAACGGTCGGTATATTCGAGCCTGGAATCCGTGGTCGGAAGGAGAGGACAATGCAGGTCTTGCCATTATCGACTGCTCCATGAATACGGCGCTGCTGTTCCAGGCATCCGAGATCAGCGGCGATCCGCGCTATCGTCATATTGCCGAAGCACATATGGATACGGTAGTCAGGGACTTTGTCCGTCCTGACGGGTCCGTGTATCATATCGTTCGTTACGATCCGGTATCCGGTGAGCGCATCGAAGGCATCGGAGGTCAGGGCTATGCGCCGGAATCCGCCTGGTCCAGAGGGACGGCATGGGCGATTTACGGCTTGACGCTTGCCTACCATCATACAGGTAAGCAGGTTTACCTCGATACAGCCAAAACGGTCGCGCATTTCTTTCTTGCGAACCTGCCGGAAGATCATGTGCCGTTCTGGGATTTCCGCGCACCGGACGAGGCCCGCATATACCGGGATTCTTCCGCCGGTGCCTGTGCGGCAAGCGGACTGCTGCTTCTGGCCGACAAGGTAGATCAAGGGCAAGCTGCCTTATACCGGAAGCCTGCGATCCGGATTCTGGAATCGCTGTACCGGAATTACGGCACTTGGGACAATGATGAAGAGGAGGGCTTGATTCTGCACGGCACAAGCCACTACCCGCAAGCTCAGAATGTCGACGTGCCTCTCATTTATGGTGACTTCTTCTTTGTGGAAGGTCTCGCGCGGTTGCGAGAGAAGGGGCCCTTTTATTGGGAGTAAGGAGAATGAGGGGGCAGTCTCGGTATTAAGAACAGATGAAGGAAGTTATAGAGGAAATACCAGATTTACGGAAACATGAAGAAACCGAGGAAGATCAGAAGAGATAGAGAAAACCGAGAAGATATTGGATTGACGGGAAAAGGATATGAAGCAGGCAGATCAGAGAGAGGATTGAGAAGAAGAGATAGGGAAAGCAGGCAGATCAGAGAGAGGATCGAGATGAGGAGATAGGGAAAGCAGACGTTTCAGATATAGGCCGGCCCGGAAGATAAGAGCAGAGAACCCCCGGAAATGGAGTGAGTATTTAAGATGAGCATAGAGGCTGTTGGAAATCCCGGGGGTGGCTTTACACAACCGGTTTCCCAGAATCCGCTGAAGACAAGACTGGATGTGCAGGAGGCGCTCTCGCAGCTATTGGAGCCTTTGAAAGGGTGTTATAGTGCGGGGCATTCCAGATTAATCCTTGGCAGCTCAAGTAAGGATGCCTACGCCAATATCGCAGAGATGGAAGGCTTCTCGCGGATACTGTGGGGACTCGTTCCGGCCATCGCGGGCGGCTCACACGAAGAACTATGGGAGCTCTGTCTTCAAGGGATACGTTCGGGAACCGATCCGGGACATGCGGAGTATTGGGGGGAGGTACGCGACTATGATCAGCGTCTGGTGGAGATGGCGGTATTCGGATTAGCCTTTGCCCTAGTTCCGGACCGGATTTGGCAGCCGCTGAGCGATAGAGAGAAGTCGAATCTCTATCAGTGGCTGGATCAGATCAACCATCATCCTTGTCATGATTGCAATTGGCTGTTCTTCCATGTGCTGGTGAACGTTGGCTTCCATAAGACTGGACTGCCTTACGATGCAGTTCTGTTGGAGAAAAACCTTCAACGGATTGAGGATTTCTATCTGGGTGCTGGCTGGTATAGCGATGGAGTTGGCGGACACTGCGATTATTACGTGCCGTATGCCTTTCATTTCTACGGCCTAGTATATGCAGAGCTGATGGGGGATGAGGATTCTGAACGTGCCCAGAGTTATCGGGAGCGGGCGGCGGTGTTTGCCCGTGATTTTGTCCACTGGTTTACCCCCGATGGGGCGGCTATTCCATACGGACGCAGCCTGACTTACCGATTCGCCCAGTCGGCCTTCTGGTCGGCTGCTGCCTATGCCGGACTGGAAGGGCTGAGTCCGGGAGCGCTGAAGGGACTTGTCCTGCGAAATCTCAGATGGTGGTTTCAGCAGCCTATTTTTGACCGGGACGGTGTATTAACGGTGGGTTATGCCTACCCGAATCAGATCATGTCCGAGAATTATAATTCGCCAGGCTCCGTGTATTGGTCATTGAAGACGTTTCTAATTCTGGCCTTGCCAGAGGAGCATCCTTTCTGGTTGGCCGAGGAGCTGGAGATGACGAAGACAGAGACGGGGATAGGGACAGGAACAAGGACAGGCACAGGAAGCATGTCGGTGCAGGAGCCGGCACATCTGGTCATTTGCCGTGAGGAGAAGGCTGGTCACGTGGCAGCTTTTAATACGGGTCATCCCTCTACGAACGAGCATACACATACATCCGCCAAATATGAGAAGTTTGTTTACTCTACCGCCTTTGCGTTCAGTGTGCCAAGAGCCGAATGGGGACTATCCCAAGGGGCTTTTGATTCCATGCTGGCCCTTAGCGAGGGTGATCATCTGTTCAGGGTGAAACGCTTGTGCAAGGAGACGCGGATACAGGAGCATGTATTATATGCGAAGTGGAAGCCGTGGAGAGACGTGGAGGTTCAGACGTGGATTGCTGCAGGCCTGCCCTGGCATATCCGTATTCACCGGATCAGCACGGGCAGGACACTGGATGCTGCGGAAGGTGGGTTTGCGTTAGGTTTAGGATCTCTGAGCAGCTCCCGTGCGGGAGATGGAGCAGCTTCGGCTTCCGGTACTTTCGGCACCAGCGCCATCTACGGCATGCTCGGTTACGATATGGCAGAGCTCATCTATCCGCAGTCGAATACGAATCTTTTGCATCCCCGGACCGTCATTCCTACGTTAAGGGCGGCGATGGACCCCGGGACGCATTGGCTGATTTCTGCCGTATATGGTGATCCGAGCGGTCCCGGCACTCCCGCCATTGAGGAGCCTTCCATGGAAGACGTGAAAGAAAGGCTGGGCGTCGAGATCTTGCAGCGTCAGATTACAATCACCACACAGACGGGGAATGTGATCGTGATTCCGATGGACTAACAAGCAGGTGGTCTCACCCGAACAGGTGTGAAGCAGTGGTTTGTCAGAATTAATATAGATCATACAGATAGACACGCGAAAGCCGGGGGCATTAACCCCCGGCTTTCAATATCATGGCCTTCCGCCCGCACGAATCATCGCAAGGACTTATTTTGTCAAATAGGAACTGGTCAGAGGAACAAACAGGGAAGTGCCCGGACCTTCATCAACGATCTCCACAAAAATAAAATCGGCAGCCGATACATCGACGTCTACGCCGACCAGGCCATCTTCAGCAGTCAGGGACACCTTTTTGAGCGTTGAGTTGTTGTGGTCCATAATTACGATTTCTTGCGCACCGCCAGTCACGGCCAGCTCGAGATGCAGTTTGGCATATTTTTTACCCGTCATGATCTGGAAGCTGTTGCCTTGTTTGGCCGAATTGGTATGTAAATAAACGTCTTTATAATCCTTGCCTTTGTAGACCGTATCGCTGGAATCTTTGGTGTGCCAGGCCGATGTCCCCAATACGGAGGCTCCGAGTGAGCTTAATGATAACGGACTGGAGGTTTCGGATGGGGATCCCTGATTGCCGCCAATCAGTACTGAAGAAGTTGCACTATCATAGCGAATGTCGATATCCATCAGATCGCCTACAGCTCGCACAGGCAAGTACGTCGTGCCGTTATAGGTGATCGGCAGCACGGTTTTGCCGTTTGCGTCTTTTGGCGTTACCACCGTACCGTTTAACTTCAGGGAAATCTTGCTGTTCAAATAGGCTTTGATTGGCTCCAAAGCTGACGACGCCATAGCGCCTGTACCGATCCCCAGAGTGAGCGTACCCGCCAATAACCCATACAATACTTTCTTCCTCATTTAAAGCCCCTCCCAAAATTTAGGTTAACTTTCATACTTTATAGTAGTAAAGTGTCAGAAGGAAGTCAACCTCTTGAAAGGGAAGGTCCGATCCTTCATGGACCTATCCAGGGTATCGGCTGTGCACCGGCTTATACTTGTTGTGAAAATGCCCTTTTTTCCGAAAGCATGTCAGAAAAGGGCGGGATATTTTCATGAAAAGTGATACAATGATAGAAATACGTAACGAAGGGTAGCGGAGGGATATACGCAAACCTGGCAGCGAAGTGGGAGTGTGATCTTAGAGAATGGAAGAGACGTATACGACAAAACGAACAGTCAGCATGGAGGACATCGTACGCGCACACCATGTGCTTCGCGAAGTGATCGTGCGGACACCGCTGCAGCGGGATGCTGTGCTGTCAGCCAAATATGACTGCGAAGTGTACTTGAAGCGCGAAGACTTGCAGGTAGTTCGATCCTTCAAGATCCGAGGCGCTTACAACATGATTCGCAGCTTGACCGAAGAGGAACGAAGCGAGGGCATCGTGTGTGCGAGTGCTGGAAACCACGCGCAAGGGGTGGCTTTTTCCTGTAATGCGCTGAATATTAAAGGCAAGATTTATATGCCAAGCACGACCCCGAATCAGAAGGTGAAGCAGGTGAAGCGTTTTGGCGGGGGCAGCGTGGAGGTCATCCTGACAGGCGATACCTTTGACGATGCTTATGCCGAAGCGATCAAGGCTTGCGATGAATTCGGCATGACCTTCATCCATCCGTTTGATGAAGCGAAGATTATCGCGGGCAACGGTACGATCGGCATGGAGGTAATGGAGGAGCTCGATACGCCAGCGGATTATATATTTGTAACGATTGGCGGCGGCGGTCTTGCTGCAGGGGTTGCAACTTATGTCAAAACCGTAAGCCCAACGACGCAAGTCATTGGCGTTGAACCGCTCGGCGCAGCATCCATGATCGAGTCCAAGAAGCAGGGCGAGGTCGTCACCATGAACGAGATCGACAAGTTTGTGGATGGCGCTGCGGTGAAGCGTGTCGGGCAGCTGACCTACGATATCTGCAACGAGCTGGTTGATGACATTGTGACTGTCCCGGAAGGAAAAGCCTGTACTACCATCCTTGAGCTGTATAACGAGAATGCCATCGTTGTTGAGCCTGCGGGCTCGCTGGCCGTTGCTGCGCTGGATATGAACCGGGACCGCATTAAGGGAAAAACGGTGGTATGCATCATCAGCGGGGGCAATAACGATATTGACCGGATGCAGGAAATCAAGGAGCGTTCCTTGATATACGAAGGATTGAAGCATTACTTCATGATTAACTTCCCGCAGCGTGCAGGTGCGCTCCGCGAGTTTCTGGAAGAAGTGCTTGGTCCGGATGACGATATCGCCCGCTTTGAATATACCAAGAAGCATAACAAGGAAGATGGGCCAGCCCTCGTGGGCATCGAGCTTCTGAGACCGGAGGATTACGGTCCGCTAGTTGAGCGAATGCAGCGCAAGGGATTGGATTATACAGAGCTGAACAAGAACATGAACCTGTTTAATCTGCTGATTTAAACTTCAGAGTCAGGCAGCAACCAGGTGATAAAAAAAGGCCGGAACCCCTGTTACCATCGGGAGTCCGGCTTTTTTAACATAGTTAACATTTAATTGGATGCTTGCCCTGGTGAATAGAGGTCACTGCATTTGCATGCTCACCATCAACTGTTTCTAGTCAACGACCGGAACCGCCTTGGCACGGTATTGTTCCACTTCCTGTGTCAGCTTGTCCTTGTTGCTCTCAAGCACATCGGACCAGGCTTTCAGTTTTTTGAGAAGGGCGCTTTTGGATACGGCGTCGCTGTTCTTCAGGGCTTTATCGAAGGCTTGCCGCACTTCCGGATCCAAGAGGTTGTCCTCGTATTTAATAAGCGGTGTATTGTTATACCCATAAAACAGACTTAGTTCGGTAAAACGAAGCTTCAGCTTCATGTCAGCAGCCCGGTTGGATTTGGGATAAGCCGTGAGAAAGGCTTCCAGTGAAAGCCCCCGGTCGATCACTTCGGACCAAGAGATAACCAATGCCGCATCACTGACCGCAGGCTTCTCGGATTCTACGACCATAATATCGATGTATGCCTGAACATCCTTGTTGATGTAGGGTTTGTAAGGCTCCAGCGTTTTATAATCTATAATCGGGAATATCACGCCTTCGGTTGTGTACAGTCGGTAGCCGCTGTCGCGCAGGTTAATGAGCACCTTCCGCAGCGTTTCGTCTTTGGCTTTGCTGATGGTGGTGTTAATCGGCTCCCCGTACTTGTAGAGATTCATCAGCTTATCCTGAATGCCGATTGTGTACACTTTATCGGTTTTTGCAGGGAGCGCGTCGTTCATTGCGTTCTCCAGCTTGAGTATCAGCATGGTGGCCTGATACTTGGTCACACTTCCGATATGCTTGGTGATATAAGACTTGGCGTAAGCCACGTCTGAATCCTTCAGCAGTTTATTGGCTTTGTTGTACACCGCATTGCCGAAGGCCGTGGGTTTACTTGAAGCTGCGCTGGAATCAGCTAGAGGTTCAGAAGCGGGTGCTGCGCTTGCGATGACACCGGTCTGGATGGACAGAATAAGTGCAAGGATGGCAGCAATCGCGGATTTTTTGGATTTTGACATATATATTCCTCCCTTACCACACATTACCCTTATCCTATCATCTTCTTCAGAGCCGTAGTTTACAATGTACTAAAAAATATTAAAGATTTTGTTATGCTTCCGTATCGAATTCATGACGAGTTTGTATCATTTGCTCGAAAAAAGAAATTTTGTCCCTGCGATCCCGACCAGGAACAGCACGAGACTGACCCATGGCGCAATCGTGAGTACCGGCAGCAGCCGTCCCAGCCACACACCGGCTATAAGAATCAACACCGTGATGGCCATATAAATCCCCATGCTGCGCACGTTGATCTTGCGCCGAGCTTCATCGGGCTGAAAGGTATCATTCTTCATCCATCTCATCAATGCGTGGATTAACACGTAAGAGCCCCCGGCAATCAGCACCAGGGTAGAAATTCGCACCTGCGTCATGCGTTCTACCGGGCCGCCTGTCCACGTTGTTATAAATCCGACCAGGGCCTGAACGAAGAAAAACCACGTTAAGGCGATCCACGGAATCATGAGATGGTATTGCAGACGGTTTAAGCCTTTCATTTTGGGCAGCTGCTCTACCAGTTCCTTGCAGTAGGATTCAGGATCGCTGCCGAATACCTCCTCGGCTGTTTTGCCTTTGGCCTGGGCATCCAGCAGATGCTGGGCGATCTCAAGCAGCAATTCCTCGCCTTTTGATTCCTCGACGGAGCTGCTGCGAATATATACAACCATGTCCTGATAGTAACTTAGATTGTCTGGTTTCATGGCATCCTGGAGCCTGTTGTTTTCCTTGATCATCTGTTTGGTATTCATCATTATTGTCCTCCACGGGTTAAAATATGGTCCACGCTATCTTTAAGCGTTCCCCAATGTTCCTTGAATTGTTGTAGAATATTCCGGCCTTTGTCGGTGAGATTGTAATATTTGCGGGGTGGCCCGCCGGCTCCGGGCGCAGGTCGGATGGTTCCTTCAATAAGCTGTTCTTTCTGCATGCGAAGGAGCAAAGGATAGATGCTGCCTTCACTTACAAACGTAAGCCCGCTGTCTTCCAGTAATGTACCAAGCTCATATCCATACACCTCCCGATGCTCCATAAGCGAGAGAATGCAGCCTTCGAGAATGCCTTTGAGCATTTGACTTTGGGTGGTCATGAATCCGATGATCCTCCTCTGGGTATGTTGTTATGCAAGGTACTGGGTCGAAATAAGATTATATTCTGAATGTGATAGACCTCAAAACCCTATGCACCCTGTATAAGAAGTGCTATCTGCCAACTACCTTGTTATGCAATATATCATATCAGCAGCATGCTTGCATTGCAAGGTAGCATGAACAATCCATGTCGTTATTCATAAAGAGGGTATAATTCCACGCCTCCTATTTCACAATAATAAGCATTCTGAATCTATACACGACTCCCTGCAGGTGCAGGGATAAGAAGGAGGAAATCACAGATGAGCGCTAACTTATATGATGATGAATTAAGCGGGGGAGAATCTATACCGGCTAACGGGCAATGGGTTGTCGACGGCAGTTCAGTTGAAAAGACGGTAGGCGAGTTAGAAGAAGGATACACTTCCGGCAGCGATGAGCAGGATTCTTCGGCTTCTTCCTTATGGGGGAATGAACGGAGCGAGGAAACCTGGATGAATGGTTGGAGCGGACGTGAGGAGACGCATGCGATGTTTCGTCAGAGCTATGAGTAGTGCGGATTTACGTCTTCTGGCGTAGGCTTTAGTCAAGCAGGTAACGGAATCGCTGAATCCATGTTTCTGAGCTAAAGCTCCATATCCAATAGATGTAAACGGCCTCGTTCCCATTGCGTTGACAAATCCCTGATCACGATGCTAAGATAAGTTTAATTAATTCATATTAATCTTATCGGAATTATTAATATTAATGATAAAGGCGCGTTATCGCAAGGAGGAGTCGGCATGGAGCGGCAAATTACAATTCGTCATAACCAAGAGGAGCTTACAGCTACGATACATTATCCGTTAAAAGAAGCGGCAGAAGGTGGCAGATGCCAGCGGGTTCCGCTCGTCGTTATCTGCCATGGGTTTGTCGGAAGCCGGATCGGCGTGGATCGGTTGTTTGTCAAAACGGCACGCGAGTTTGCCGAGGACGGATATATGGTCATCCGGTTTGATTATATCGGATGTGGTGAAAGCTCTGGGAATTATGGCAGCGAGGGCCTCGATTCAATGATTGCCCAAACACGTTCCGTCTTGGATTATGGCCTCAGCTGTGCCGATGTCGATCCTACGCGCATCACGCTCATCGGACACAGCTTGGGCGGCGCGGTGGCCTTGCAAACCGCCGTTCGGGACCGGCGGGTGAAGAATTTGATTCTGTGGTCGGCGGTAGGTTATCCATTCAATGACATCGTCAAAATCACCGGGCGCGGCGTCTATGATACCTCCGTTAAGACAGGTTCCGCTGATTATTTGGGATACTCGTTTACACCGGTATTTTTCGATTCCTTGGCTCAAGGGCAGCCATTCCAGGAAGCGATCAAGTTTACGGGCAATGTGCTGGTGGTGCATGGCACCTCGGACGAAGTCATCCCGGTGGATTATGCTTTCCTGTATCAGAAGGTGTTCTGGATGCGTCCGGAAGGGCGCTGCGATAAGGAAATCGTGTTCCAGGCGGATCACACCTACTCTGCGGGACCACAGCGGGAGCTGCTTCTCCAGCGGACACGGGATTGGCTGAACGAGCAGGAGCATATTCAGCAAGAATGGCAGAACTGGAGTATTTAAGGGAGTTATTTGGCATATTGGGCGGTTTAACGTTACAATAGAGTTGTCCCTTGATTTTGAAGCTGGAGGTGGCATCGATGACGTTACCTGCTTTATTTATTGCCCACGGTTCGCCGATGATGGCCCTGGAGGACAACGAGTACACCCGCTTCCTGGAGCAATTGGGACGGGAGCTGCCGACACCTAGAGGCATAGCGGTATTTTCTGCTCATTGGGATGATCCGGATCAACGGCTGACTGAAGACGCCGAGCATGGCACGATGCATGATTTTTATGGATTTCCGGAGGAGATGTACCAGATCACGTATCCTGCTAAAGGAAGCGTGGAGCTGGCGGCTCAAATCCGTGAACGGTTTTCGGCAAACAATCTGCATGCCAAAGCCGTAACCGGCCGTGGACTGGACCATGGCATATGGGTCATTCTGCGCAAAATGTATCCCGATGCGAATATTCCTGTGGTGGCCTTGTCCGTGGACTCCAAGCGCTCGCCACGCGAACAATATTCCATCGGTAGGATGCTGTCCGATCTGCGGGAGGAAGGCATACTGATTATCGGCAGCGGCGGCTTGGTGCATAATCTGCGGATGGTGCACAAGAGTGATGAGCCGGATGCATGGGCGGCTGCGTTCGATGAATGGATCGCAGAGCAGCTGTCGGAATGGAATCTGCACAATCTGTTTGCGTACGACAAAAAAGCGCCTCACGCGAGCGACGCGGTACCCTCCTATGGACGGGAGCATTTTGTTCCTCTGTTCTATGCGATGGGGGCTGCGGATAATGGCCGCAAGGCGAAGCGATTGTTTCAATCTTACCAATATGGCAGTTTGAGTCTGAACTGCTGGTCATTCGAATAATGAGAAGCCGGGCCTGGATGACAGGCTCGGCTTTTGTTGTGTATTGGCGGGATGCCTGAGCTGGGAGATGTCTATGTGTGCGAGTCGGGTAGATGTCGTGGGGAGAACCTCTCATGTTGCACCGGACGCAGCGTTCGGTAGGGTCGGCCGGGCAGGGCCGGGCTGTATCGGACCTCAGATCCGCTATTTTTACTTTTTGCTCGCAATTGGGGGATCTATCAGACACACGATAGGATCGGGCCGGGCTGTATCGGACCTCAGATCCGCTATTTTTACTTTTTGCTCGCAATTGGGGATCTATCGGACACACGATAGGGTCGGGTCGGGCTGTATCAGACCTCAGATCCGCTATTTTTACTTTTTGCTCGCAATTGGGTGATCTATCGGACACACGATAGGATCGGGCCGGGCTGTACCGGACCTCAGATCCGCTATTTTTACTTTTTGCTCGCAATTGGGGGACCTATCGGACACACGATAGGGTCGGGCCGGGTTGTATCGGACCTCAGATCCGCTATTTTTACTTTTTGCTCGCAATTGGGGGACCTATCGGACACACGATCCGTTAAATTGCGGATATCACGTAAAATGAGAGGCTAATTTGATGAATAACGGATCTCTGGTCCGTTAGTGTTAAAGAAAAGGTGGTTTTGGTCAAAATAAGGTCCGCTGAGTCCGCTAAAATTGAAGTAACTAGTCAGTGCCTTATAAAGTAACGCTCGAAAGAAAGTACAAGCTCGTATGCTAAACCTCGAATGTATGCAAAACTCGAACGTATGCTAAACCCGAACGTATGCTAAACCTCGAACGTATGCTAAACCTCGAACGTATGCAAATGCTCAAATGTATGCCCCAACGCATGCCAGAACAAAAACAGCCCGGCTTGATTGCTCAAGTCGGGCTGTTAATCAATAGGTTAGATCTTTTAAGTTTTAGTTGGTTACTATATTAAGCCGTTTGTTTTTTTAGCGGTGTAGGGTTGTTGCCGTCGCCTTTGGTTGTTTTGTGCGTTACTTTGTTCCACAGGCCGCGAAGGTAAGGGAGTACCCAACGATCGAGACCGATTTTACCGGCATTGGCTGCTGCGACGATGATCAGTACCTCTAGCAGTAACATTTGGGCGTTGGTGCTCACCGTGCCCGAGAAGAGGAACGCGGCATTCATGACAAGTCCCATCAGTGCGGCGAAGGTAGTGAAGGTACCAAGGATCAGCCCGACCCCTACGAGGAACTCGCCCATCGGTATGATGAAGTTGAAGATTTTCACGCCTGGCAGTGCTGCATGTTCCAGGAATGCTGCCCACCAGCCTTGCACGGCTGGATGATCTCCGGTTGCCTTGGCAATCGCGCCTTGCAGGAACCCGCCTGCTTCAAAACCGCCCGTCAATTTCCCCCAGCCTGCGACCATCCACTCATAACCGATGTAGACCCGAATGAAGGTCAGAAGCCACATTGCAATTTTGTTTGTTCTCAGCCAGTTGTTAAACATATAAACCACTCCTTAAAAGTATGTTTTCTTTTTTATGAAAGCTTCCTTGCTGATTCTCAGATGTGTTGAAGTTGTGCGATGGTGTTGATTTAGGAAGATGATCATCTCTTTCATGTCTTTATTATAAGTGAAATAAATCACAATATATGTGATAAAAATCACATTTGTGATTTATATCATAAAAAATAATCATCTTGGGGAAATGCAAGCATGAGCAGGAGCAAGAGCATGAGAACTCAAGAGCAGTAGGATACAGGAGTAGGAGAGCAGTCCTGTGCAGGATGAAGCGCAGATGTAGAAGTAGGTACAGGCTTAGGAAGTTGGTGCGCAAGGACTGTGACAGGAGTGCGCATTAGCAGGAGCAGTAATGTAGATGAATCGATTAGGGACAACCGTAGGCAGAATGAAGTTCAAATGTAAAAAACTAGTCCAAGGAGCAGGGAGTTGATGTGTTTAGGGCAGTGTCAGGAATTGTACATGTGAGCGAACAGGGCAGTAGTGTAGAGGAAGAGGTTTAGGGAGTTGTATGCAGTATGGAGCGGTAGGTGAAAGCGCAGGGAGTTAATGTGCAAGGCAGTGGCAGGAGTGCAGATGAGTAAAGCAGTAGTGTACAGGAAGAGGTTTAGGGGAGTTGTATGCAGTATGTAGGATGAAGTTAGATGTAGAAAGTATTTGAAGGTGATGTGCAAGGTAATGGAGCAGGAAGTTGGTGTGTTTGCCAGTGACAGGAAAGCGCTCATTAGTAGGAGCAGGCAGGAAGTCGTAAGTTGTGGGTGCATATGTGCAGAATTAGTCTAACATGTGAATGCGGTATAAATATAGATCAAGGGTCGTACGGAGAGCAAGGATTGCCTGATAAGATACGGATGACCGGGATGGAATGCCGCAGTCACCCGTTGGTGTGAGTGGAGCACAAAGCTGTCCGTACTGTGCCTGAAACTAATGAGCAGAGCAATTGCGTATGAACACACAGGAGCAAGCTCTGAATGCTCCAACCAAGAGAATAAGCAGGTATCAAGCTAAGGAGTAGGCGTAATGATCAGAACGACTGCATTTTCCAGCCTAGCAGGAGCAGTACATTCATGTTTTAAGCTGGCAAAGAAGTGGTTCACTGCTGTAAGCGACAGAGGGGAAAAGCCCGGATAATATACTTAAAATCAAGCGAATGAGTCGACTCAGATAGCAGAGGAAGCCAAACGCCACCTGATCGAGGAAAAAGATAACCACATTAAAGCTGGAGTTAAGCTGGTATTACGGAACCTATTGATTTTGTTCTGCTGTATGACATTGGTGCTCCATAGGGACTCCTTCTACTCAGACTGTTTGCTTCTGAAGAGTGGAGGGATCGCTGCTGATTTTGACCCGGCGTCTGAATTTCTCCTGGAGGTATGGCATAAGCCAGCGGTCAATACCGATCTTGCCGCCATTGGCAGCAGCGAGAATAATGAGGAATTCAAGCAGCAGGAGCTGACCATTGATGCTGATGGAGCCCGAGAACAGGAACGCAGAGTTCATCACAAGCCCCATAAGTGCCGCGAACGCGGTAAACGTGCCGAGGATCAGACCGAGCCCAACGAGAAATTCACCCAGGGGAACGATAATGTTGAACCATTTGACGCCAGGCAGTGCGGCATGCTTCAGGAATACGGCCCACCAATCTTGAACCGCGGGTTGTTCTCCTGTAGATTTGGCAATCGCCCCTTGCATAAATCCGCTTGCATCAAACCCTCCTGTTAACTTGCCCCAGCCTGCCGTCAACCACTTATACCCGACATACACCCGGATGACCGTCAGCAGCCACATTGCGATTTTGCTTGATTGCAACCATTGAATAAACACCAGCACCACTCCTCCATGAATAATCATTCTCTTTTTTGTTTTCAGATTTTTGCAAATTTGAAATTCGTTAAAGCGATGATCTCTGAAAAAAACAGCAACGATCTATTTAATGTCGTCTCTAATCAAATTATTCATATTTGCAAAAAACTGTATTTAAATACAGTATTCGCGTAAGGTGCGATTTGGCCTGGGTTCTTGGCATGAAAAAAAGATGACGGGAACCGAAGTCCCCATCATCTTTTCTGTTGAATCAGACTATGTTAAGCTGTGCGCTTTTTAAAATTTGTTGTCGTTGTTTCAGGCTCGCTGGCGCGGTGCGTAATCCGGCCCCACACACCACGGAGGTAAGGGAGGACCCAACGGTCAAACCCGATTTTACCGGCATTAGCAGCGGCGACGATGACCAGTACTTCAAGCAGCAGCATCTGGGCGTTGGTGCTTACCGTACCCGAGAAGAGGAACGCGGCGTTCATGACTAGTCCCATCAGTGCGGCGAAGGTGGTGAAGGTACCGAGGATCAGTCCGAGACCGACCAGGAATTCACCGAGTGGGATGATGAAGTTAAACAGGTTCACGCCCGGCAGTGCCGCATGTTCGAGGAACGCTGCCCACCAGCCTTGTACAGCCGGGTGATCACCGCTTGCGTTGGCAATCGCACCTTGCAGGAAGCCGCCGGCATCAAAGCCGCCGGTTAGTTTACCCCAGCCTGCCGTCATCCACTCGTATCCGAGGTAGACCCGAATGATGGTCAGCAGCCACATTGCAAATTTGTTTGTTCTCAGCCAGTTGTTAAACATATAAACCACTCCTTAAAATGAGGTTTTGATTTTTGGATAATTGCTGTGTTTTCGATGTCGATGTTGTGGGTTCTTGTTGTCTAGAAGTGATCACCTTCTCTATGTCTTTATTATAAGTGAAAATATTCACATTATATGTGATAAATATCACAAAGTTGTGAACGTTCCAGAATGAGCCGCTCGCAGCGGATGTTTGGTACTGTATGAGCACTGTCTCTGAGCATCTATAGCGCTTCACTCAGTACATCACGTGCAAGTGGATTCTGTGCATCTTGTGTACTGGATCCTGTACATCACTGCACTTTATGCATCACGTTTACTGCACTCTATGTTTCGCAGCACTGCAATCTTCACATCGCGAAAAAGCGCACACTCAATGCTTCTTATGTCAATGCAGCTCTACCTTATGCATGCCACCAGCTCCATGTTTCACGAACACCGCAACCCGCACACTTAGTACATGTCCGTGCCTGCTTGAATGATTGCTCGATCGCCCATCACCCATGCGAAACTAGAGTATTCGATTGGCAGGCAGATCCATGGGGAAATACAAGGCAGGGCTACTGGCGAATAGCTGGAGCGCGGTGTTGAATAGCTCTGTAACAAACGCAAGCCTCGCACAGGCAGGGTATTATAACTGCCCAGCCCAGTACGAGAGTACGAGGCTTAAGTCAAATGCACTTAAACGGTTAAACCACCGTATACCGTATTGTAGTGTGAGAGGTCGCCTGCCCAACTAGAGGGCAGGCGACCTCTCAATGTATTCCGTTATAGTGGCAGTAGCATTTTGCTACTGTTTAGAAATTAGTAATCTGAGTCTTCATAAGCTTTCCGTGCTTCTGGAACCGAGACAAGATCGAATTGCCTGTAGATCGCTTTGACGAGCGCTTTAGTTTTCTCCTCACTGTAACAGTTGTTGCGCTTCGAGGATAGCATATCCCAAGCATGCATTGTTACTACCATTCAGGTTCCTTGGAACGATCTAGCTCCACCAAAGAGCGAAGATAATCTCAGATCGGTTCCCCTTGGCCTTGACATCCAGATGCTTCAACATTTCGAATACATTCAAAAATAAAATTACATAATATGGAATTATCATTGAGTGCGATTGCGATCAAAAAATGAATGATATCGATCAGAATTGATTCATTACGACAACCAGGATTGCATATATTATCGGTACAAGTTCTTGTACCGATTGCCGGAATGGACAAGAATATCTAAATGAAAAGTACAAACGCAAAAGAACCAAACGGGCGTTTTTTGTCAATCACAAGAATGGAACTCTGGTTTCCCCAGCTACATCAAGGGTTTATTTAGAGATCCGAGCTGCGAAAATTGAGTTAATTATATTTGAATTGAGTCTGTTTGCTGAATAGGAGAGTCAATTTCCTCGAAGGCTTCATCAACAGACACATATCTCTTAAAATTTGGTTCGAATAGATAGTATAGAGTAACACAGAAGTATGCAATAGCAGATAGCAAAAATAAAAATTGAGGTGACACTAATGTGGCAAGAATTCCTCCTAGAAAATAACCTAATGGTGTAAATATACTCAGAAATGTCCCGATAACAGTATTGCTTCTTCCAAGGTAATCTAGTTCGACATTTATTTGAATGATGGTTTCCAATAACACCTGAGTTGTACCAATCATGGACCAGACAATTGTAAAGAAAAACAATGCCACTATGAAATTGTTATTGAGAAAAGTTAAGGTTCCTAACCATGATATTCCACATAAAAAGGAGAGCCAAATGAGTACTTTTCTTAAGTTATATCTGGCTACATAGTTAACAATTAAACTTCCTATTACCATACCAATAGACATTGCCCCCATCCAATAACCATACCTAGCTACTGACGTTTCAATTATTGGTAATATTGAAATCGAGATAGTAACAATGAAGTTTATGAATATGAATGAATACAAGAGTTTCATTAATCTCTTTCTTCCATACAAATAAACAATACCGTCTCTTAATTCTCGTTTATAATTTGAAAGATGCTGATGATTTTCCTCGGAATCGACTAGTCTATAGTTTGAAAGTGTTTTAGGGAGCTTAAGAAAGAAAAAGACGATTAAAAAGATTGCAATAAAGCTCAAGGCATTTAGAGTGAAAATTAATCCAATACCCAAGAACAGAATAATTAAGCCGGACAATGCATTACCAATCATGTCTAATCCATTATACGTAAATGTGAATATTGAATTGACTTTTGTCAGTTCCTTCTCGCTAACAAGACTAGGGACTAACGCTTCTTCTGTTGGATAGCTTAGTTGAGCGAATACTTCTCCAATAAAAATAAATAGTAGTAGTAGGCGCCAATCAAGAGTATTCGTGAAAAAACTTATCGAAATTAAAATGAAAATGATAGCTTGTGTCGCTTCGCATACAAGCAGTATTCTTTTTTTTGGAAAACCATCTATAACAGGCCCGAATAAAAATTGTAACGCGCGTGGAATTAATAAAACTCCTCCTGCCACCCCCACCCACAGGGGTGAACCTGTTGCTTCTTTTATGTACCATATACTTGCGATAGCATAAAGACTGTCGCTGATATTTGAAAAAATACGAGCAACTAACAATGTTAAAATGTTTTTGTTGAGCATCTAGCGCCTCCAAATTTTCTTATACATATGAATTTCAAAATAACACAACATCTTATTTTCTATAGTTAACTAGCTGGAGTGCACGTTCAATCGAAAGATCAACTTGTTTTAAAATATCAAATTCTCTTTTATGAACATTTTGGGAAGTTATATGAAGGAAGAATTCTCTGGTACCTTTATTCCCGGTGATAGGACTATTTGTAACACCTACACATGTCAGGTTGAGAGAGTGAACAAAAGAAACTAGATCAAGTAGGACATCTTTATAAGTGTTTGAATTCTTTATTTCTCCAGTTCTGCGAATTGAAGTTTCGGTAACTTCAAATAATGGTTTAACTAGACAAACAAGTTCACCATCGGGTGCTAGTAAATTTTTAATAATAGGAATGCTCTTTTTTAAAGATAAATATGAAAGATCAACTGTGGCTAGGTCTGGTAATGGCAAGAGATCACTCTTTTGAATCTCTCCTATATTTCTCTTTTCCATGTTTACAACCCGAGGGTCAAGTCTTAATTTCCCAGCTAGTTGACCATATCCAACATCTATTGCATAAACTTTACTTGCATTATGTTGAAGAAGGCAATCAGTAAATCCTCCTGTAGATGCACCAGTATCTAAAGTTGTCTTTCCACTCACATCAATTGAAAAGTCTTCAATGGCCTGCTTGAGCTTAAGGCCACCTTTACCCACAAAACCATGTTCATTACCTTTAATTCTAATAGATACATTCTCAGGGAATTTTTCTGCTGAACTTACTGCTAATTCATCACTAACCAGTACTTTCCCAGCCATAACCCATGTGGTTGCGGTTTTCTTGTCCTCAAATATTCCACGATCTACGAGAAGTTCCCATAAATGAAGCTTTTTTGTTTTCATGTTTTAATCTCCTTACTAAAGAAATTTGGAAACCTGTTCATTAAATTAATATTTTATGAAAATTAAAAAGAAATAGATCTAAATACATGACAACACAAAAACGTATGCTCAACCCATGAGAAGCCAATATATTGAAATATATACAAAAATATATCTATTTACAATATAACATATTAGTTTATATTTTTTTTAAAAAAATAATCAATATATATATATTTTCATATATAATATGATAATATCACAAAGTTTGACATTTTTTAGTGAGGCTGATATATTTTCACTAAAGTTCTAATTTTCTATATACCAAGTTGAGTAGAATTGAAATATTTGTATAAATACCCTCCCTGAAATATCATAATTTGGAATTTGAAATCAAATTCACTTGTGAGGTGACTAGTATGCATTCCATTCAAAACGCATCAAGCATACAAGACATAAGAGTAAGAACTATCGATTCCATTTTTGAAAAGCAAGCGTTGCTAACTCCTTTAAAATCAGCAATTTTAACAGATAGAGGCGAATTTAATTATCAGTTTATAAATGAGAGATCAAACCAAATTGCTCATTTTTTAGAGAGTAAGGGGGTTGAAAAGGAAGAACTGATTGGAATATCAGCTGTCCGTTCCTTAGAAATGATTATTGGCATACTTGCAATATTGAAAATTGGGGGGGGGTATGTTCCTCTGGATGCATCTCTGCCGAATCAGAGGCTGATGAGCATTATTCAAGACAGTAATATAAAAAAAGTGTTACATTTTGATGTTAACCTTGAACAATTTGACCATATAAGCTATTACGATATAAATAGTGATATATATGATTTATTTGCCAAAACTAATTTAACCAAATACCACACTTCCTCTAACTTAGCGTACTTGATTTATACCTCAGGAACAACAGGGAAACCCAAAGGAGTAATGGTAGAACATGGTTCTGTTGTACAGAGAATCGAATGGATGGTGCAGCATTATCAATTTAATGAGAATGAAGTTTTGTTATTTAAAACACCCTTTACATTTGATGTTTCAGTTTGGGAATTGTTTACATGGTTTTTTGTTGGTTCATGTGTTGCAGTTCTTAACAACGAATATGATAGGTCTCCAAAGCAAGTTATTGATTGTGTAGAACGGTACAATGTGACGAGTATCCACTTTGTTCCATCTATGCTCAATCTATTTTTTGATGAACTTATGCAACATGCAAATACCAAAAAAATACATAGTTTAAGGCTTGTGTTAACTAGCGGAGAAATATTGCAATCAGCTCATATAAATCGGTTTAAACATCTTATTTTTGATAAATATGGCACAATGTTAAGCAATATTTATGGCTCAACTGAAGTTGCTGAAATTTCGTATTATGATTGCTATATGAAGAATAATGCAATATCGTCTCCTCCACTTGGGCGTCCAATTACAAATATGAAGTGGTACATATTAGACACTGATTTGGATGAACGAGAAGTACTTGTGCCAGGTGAATTATGTGTTTCGGGCCCGTGCGTCGCCCGAGGATATTGGCAGCGACCGGAGTTGACGGCGGAGAAATTCATCGACAACCCCTTTGAACCCGGCGAGCGGTTGTACCGCACCGGCGATCTGGTCCGGTGGTTACCTGACGGAAGCATCGAATATGTGGGACGCATCGATGAGCAGGTGAAAATCCGAGGGAACCGCGTAGAACTAGGTGAAATCGAAGCGGCCTTGCTAGAGCATTCAAAGGTGAAGGAAGCGGTGGTGATTACGCGCCAAGAGGAACAGGACAGTGCCTATCTGTGTGCCTACCTTGTTACTTCAGCAAGCTGGAGCGTCGGAGAGTTGCGCCAGCATGTGGGCAGTACGTTGCCGGAGTACATGATTCCGTCCTACTTTGTGGAGATGGAGCAACTGCCACTCACGCCCAACGGGAAGGTGGATAAGAAAGGGCTGCCCAAACCCGAGGGACAGCTTCAGACGAGTGCACCGTATGAAGCGCCTGCAACGCCAACGGAAGAGATTCTGGTACAGATTTGGCAAGAGGTGCTGGGTAGCGAACGGATTGGGGTGCTGGACAATTTCTTTGAACTGGGCGGTCACTCGCTTAAAGCAATGATGCTTGTATCCCGCATGCATAAAGGGCTGGATGTGGAGATCCCTTTGAGAGAAGTATTTGCCCGTAAGAACATCAGAGAATTAACTGAATACATTAAACAACACGGGAACGAGCGTGTGTACGAAGACATTGCGGTGGCTGAGGAGCAACCTTATTACATCACATCATCTGCGCAACGCCGAATGTATGTGGTGCAGCAGTTGGAAGGAGCAGATACGAGTTATAACATGCCGGCTGTGTATCATGTTCAGGGTCCACTGGATGAAGAACGCTGGAAGCAGGCTGTGCATGCACTGATTGAAAGACATGAGGCATTGCGGACATCCTTTGAACTGATAGATGATGCATTAATGCAAATTATCCATCCGCGCGTCAGGATAAACATGGACATCTTGGATGTGGGAGCTGAAGAGGCGGAGCAACATATCCAACAGTTTGTGCGACTCTTTGATCTCAGTCAAGCGCCATTATTTCGGATCCAGCTCCTCCGGTTGGGTGCGGAAGAATATCTGCTACTAATGGATATGCACCATATTATCTCCGATGGCATGTCTTGGGATATCTTGTTGCGGGAGCTAGGTGCACTCTATGAAGGGCAAACATTAGAACCGTTACGAATTCAATACAAAGATTATGCTGTATGGCAACAAAGTCGAGAACAGAAAGAGCGTTTGGTAAGGCATAAACAGTATTGGTTGGACCAATATGAAGGGGAACTCCCTGTATTGGAACTGCCGACAGACTATCCGCGTCCGCCGGTGCAACGTTTTGAGGGGGAAACATACGAATTTGAACTGGATGCCCAGATGTTACACGGACTAAAAGCTTTGGCAGTTCAAGAAGGAAGCACCTTGTACGCTGTCTTACTCGCTTGTTATAACATTCTGCTCGCAAAATATACAGGCCAAGAGGATATTATTGTTGGGACAGCCATTGTGGGACGACCACAGATGGAATTGGAGAAAATCGTTGGGGTGTTCATCAATACCATAACTTTCCGGAATGCGCCACAAGCAGCGCTCTCCTTCCGGACGTTTTTAACGCAAGTAAAAGACCAAGTGTATGCCTCATATGAGTATGCGGAGTATCCGTTCGAAGAGTTGATAGAACAGTTGCAGCTTCGCCGAGATATGAGTCGTCACCCACTTGTGGACACTCTGTTTACCTTGCAAAATAGTCAGGCCAACGCATGGATGAACCTGAAGAATCTGGAGATTACCCCGCGAGCTACGGAGTGGAACAATACACAGTTCGATCTCAGCTGGGATGCCTTTAATAACGGAGAGAACTTACAAATCCTAGTGGAATATAGCACGCACTTGTTCCAACGCGCAAGTATTGAGCGAATGGCCGAGCATTTTAAACATATTGTGGCGCAGGTAGTTGCTAACCCTAAAATGCGAATTTCGGAGGTCGAAGTGACCACTGTAGCAGAGCAGTGGCAGATCCTATACGACTTTAACCAAACAATTAAAGACTACGCGCATGACAAAACCATTCAGGAACTGTTTGAAGCCCAGGTGAAGAGAACACCGAATTACATCGCAGTCGTTTTTGAAGATGAGCAATTAACGTATAGGGAAGTTAATGCACGGGCAAACCATTTGGCCCGAGTACTAAGGAATAAAGGTGTGGCAAGAGACGAATATGTTGGCGTGATGATGGAACGCTCCATGGATATGGTGGTAGCCATTTTGGGTGTGCTCAAAGCGGGAGGGGCGTATGTGCCACTGGACCCGGATTATCCGGTGCAGCGTCTATCGTACATGTTGGCAGACAGTGGAACGCAGCTGTTGCTGACACACCATAGCTTGTCGATCCCAGAGAGTTATACAGGAGAAACCTTGGAAGTAGACCGTATACCACTTAACGGGGAGGATGTCTCCAATCTAGACATAGTTAATGGTCCGCATGATTTGGCCTACTTAATCTATACATCTGGTTCAACCGGAAATCCTAAAGGGGTTATGGTGGAACACCAAGGTGTATGCAATTTACAAGTGGTGGGCCAAAATTTCCAAGTACAGCCTGGTACTCATGTTTTACAGTGTTCTTCATTTAGTTTTGATGTATCCGTAGGTGAAATTTTCTACACGTTGTTGAATGGAGGGGCCTTATTTATAGCGAGTAGAGAACGCTTACTTTCAGGATCCGAATTACTCACTTGGCTACGAGAAGAGAAAGTTGAATGCATTCCTGGGTTCTCTCCGGTACTGTTGCAAAATCTTCCACTTGTAAATTTACCTGAATTAAAGACGATATGCACGGGAGGGGAGTCGTTACCCATCGAACTGGTGCGAAAGTGGGGAGAAGGTCGAAGATTTTTAAACGCCTATGGTCCAACCGAGGCCACGGTAGATACAACGATTGCCCTATGTACGCCAGATATGGCTAAGGCACCGATTGGTACACCGATATCGAACAAAAAGGTATACATATTAAACCCAGCCTTACAGGTCATGCCTATAGGGGTTCCAGGCGAACTCTGTGTCGGAGGCGTAGGAATTGCCCGAGGATATTGGCAACGGCCGGAGTTGACGGCGGAGAAATTCATCGACAACCCCTTTGAACCCGGCGAGCGGTTGTACCGCACCGGCGATCTGGTCCGGTGGTTACCTGACGGAAGCATCGAATATGTGGGACGCATCGATGAGCAGGTGAAAATCCGAGGGAACCGCGTAGAACTAGGTGAAATCGAAGCGGCCTTGCTAGAGCATTCAAAGGTGAAGGAAGCGGTGGTGATTACGCGCCAAGAGGAACAGGACAGTGCCTATCTGTGTGCCTACCTTGTTACTTCAGCAAGCTGGAGCGTCGGAGAGTTGCGCCAGCATGTGGGCAGTACGTTGCCGGAGTACATGATTCCGTCCTACTTTGTGGAGATGGAGCAACTGCCACTCACGCCCAACGGGAAGGTGGATAAGAAAGGGCTGCCCAAACCCGAGGGACAGCTTCAGACGAGTGCACCGTATGAAGCGCCTGCAACGCCAACGGAAGAGATTCTGGTACAGATTTGGCAAGAGGTGCTGGGTAGCGAACGGATTGGGGTGCTGGACAATTTCTTTGAACTGGGCGGTCACTCGCTTAAAGCAATGATGCTTGTATCCCGCATGCATAAAGGGCTGGATGTGGAGATCCCTTTGAGAGAAGTATTTGCCCGTAAGAACATCAGAGAATTAACTGAATACATTAAACAACACGGGAACGAGCGTGTGTACGAAGACATTGCGGTGGCTGAGGAGCAACCTTATTACATCACATCATCTGCGCAACGCCGAATGTATGTGGTGCAGCAGTTGGAAGGAGCAGATACGAGTTATAACATGCCGGCTGTGTATCATGTTCAGGGTCCACTGGATGAAGAACGCTGGAAGCAGGCTGTGCATGCACTGATTGAAAGACATGAGGCATTGCGGACATCCTTTGAACTGATAGATGATGCATTAATGCAAATTATCCATCCGCGCGTCAGGATAAACATGGACATCTTGGATGTGGGAGCTGAAGAGGCGGAGCAACATATCCAACAGTTTGTGCGACTCTTTGATCTCAGTCAAGCGCCATTATTTCGGATCCAGCTCCTCCGGTTGGGTGCGGAAGAATATCTGCTACTAATGGATATGCACCATATTATCTCCGATGGCATGTCTTGGGATATCTTGTTGCGGGAGCTAGGTGCACTCTATGAAGGGCAAACATTAGAACCGTTACGAATTCAATACAAAGATTATGCTGTATGGCAACAAAGTCGAGAACAGAAAGAGCGTTTGGTAAGGCATAAACAGTATTGGTTGGACCAATATGAAGGGGAACTCCCTGTATTGGAACTGCCGACAGACTATCCGCGTCCGCCGGTGCAACGTTTTGAGGGGGAAACATACGAATTTGAACTGGATGCCCAGATGTTACACGGACTAAAAGCTTTGGCAGTTCAAGAAGGAAGCACCTTGTACGCTGTCTTACTCGCTTGTTATAACATTCTGCTCGCAAAATATACAGGCCAAGAGGATATTATTGTTGGGACAGCCATTGTGGGACGACCACAGATGGAATTGGAGAAAATCGTTGGGGTGTTCATCAATACCATAACTTTCCGGAATGCGCCACAAGCAGCGCTCTCCTTCCGGACGTTTTTAACGCAAGTAAAAGACCAAGTGTATGCCTCATATGAGTATGCGGAGTATCCGTTCGAAGAGTTGATAGAACAGTTGCAGCTTCGCCGAGATATGAGTCGTCACCCACTTGTGGACACTCTGTTTACCTTGCAAAATAGTCAGGCCAACGCATGGATGAACCTGAAGAATCTGGAGATTACCCCGCGAGCTACGGAGTGGAACAATACACAGTTCGATCTCAGCTGGGATGCCTTTAATAACGGAGAGAACTTACAAATCCTAGTGGAATATAGCACGCACTTGTTCCAACGCGCAAGTATTGAGCGAATGGCCGAGCATTTTAAACATATTGTGGCGCAGGTAGTTGCTAACCCTAAAATGCGAATTTCGGAGGTCGAAGTGACCACTGTAGCAGAGCAGTGGCAGATCCTATACGACTTTAACCAAACAATTAAAGACTACGCGCATGACAAAACCATTCAGGAACTGTTTGAAGCCCAGGTGAAGAGAACACCGAATTACATCGCAGTCGTTTTTGAAGATGAGCAATTAACGTATAGGGAAGTTAATGCACGGGCAAACCATTTGGCCCGAGTACTAAGGAATAAAGGTGTGGCAAGAGACGAATATGTTGGCGTGATGATGGAACGCTCCATGGATATGGTGGTAGCCATTTTGGGTGTGCTCAAAGCGGGAGGGGCGTATGTGCCACTGGACCCGGATTATCCGGTGCAGCGTCTATCGTACATGTTGGCAGACAGTGGAACGCAGCTGTTGCTGACACACCATAGCTTGTCGATCCCAGAGAGTTATACAGGAGAAACCTTGGAAGTAGACCGTATACCACTTAACGGGGAGGATGTCTCCAATCTAGACATAGTTAATGGTCCGCATGATTTGGCCTACTTAATCTATACATCTGGTTCAACCGGAAATCCTAAAGGGGTTATGGTGGAACACCAAGGTGTATGCAATTTACAAGTGGTGGGCCAAAATTTCCAAGTACAGCCTGGTACTCATGTTTTACAGTGTTCTTCATTTAGTTTTGATGTATCCGTAGGTGAAATTTTCTACACGTTGTTGAATGGAGGGGCCTTATTTATAGCGAGTAGAGAACGCTTACTTTCAGGATCCGAATTACTCACTTGGCTACGAGAAGAGAAAGTTGAATGCATTCCTGGGTTCTCTCCGGTACTGTTGCAAAATCTTCCACTTGTAAATTTACCTGAATTAAAGACGATATGCACGGGAGGGGAGTCGTTACCCATCGAACTGGTGCGAAAGTGGGGAGAAGGTCGAAAATTTTTAAACGCCTATGGTCCAACCGAGGCCACGGTAGATACAACGATTGCCCTATGTACGCCAGATATGGCTAAGGCACCGATTGGTACACCGATATCGAACAAAAAGGTATACATATTAAACCCAGCCTTACAGGTCATGCCTATAGGGGTTCCAGGCGAACTCTGTGTCGGAGGCGTAGGAATTGCCCGAGGATATTGGCAGCGGCCAGAGTTGACGGCGGAGAAATTCATCGACAACCCCTTTGAACCCGGCGAGCGGTTGTACCGCACCGGCGATCTGGTCCGGTGGTTACCTGACGGAAGCATCGAATATGTGGGACGCATCGATGAGCAGGTGAAAATCCGAGGGAACCGCGTAGAACTAGGTGAAATCGAAGCGGCCTTGCTAGAGCATTCAAAGGTGAAGGAAGCGGTGGTGATTACGCGCCAAGAGGAACAGGACAGTGCCTATCTGTGTGCCTACCTTGTTACTTCAGCAAGCTGGAGCGTCGGAGAGTTGCGCCAGCATGTGGGCAGTACGTTGCCGGAGTACATGATTCCGTCCTACTTTGTGGAGATGGAGCAACTGCCACTCACGCCCAACGGGAAGGTGGATAAGAAAGGGCTGCCCAAACCCGAGGGACAACTTCAGACGAGTGCACCGTATGAAGGGCCCGCAACGCCAACGGAAGAGATTCTGGTACAGATTTGGCAAGAGGTGCTGGGTAGCGAACGGATTGGGGTGCTGGACAATTTCTTTGAACTGGGCGGGGATTCGATAAAAGCGATTCAAATTGCAGCTCGCTTAAGTAAATATCATCTCAAACTGGAGATGAAAGATTTATTCCGTCACCCCTCTATCTCAGGAGTAGCAGATAAAGTAAAAAACGAGTTGTGCTCATTTGATCAAGGTACAGTCACAGGTCAAGTACCACTTACACCGATTCAACAGTGGTTTTTCAAAGAACAATTTGTAAAACCTGATCATTGGAATCAATCGGTTATCTTGCCACACCAACATTGGGATATCGACCGCGTAGTTAAAGCATTTCAGATTTTGGTGAACCATCATGATGCGCTGCGGATGATCTATAGTCAGCAGGAGCAAGGCATTGTACAAATGAATCGAGGTATTGAGGGAGAACTATTCGCAGTCGAAGAACATGATTTTTGCCAAGAATCCGATACAGATTGGCGAATGAAAAAACAGTGGGATCGCATGCAAGGGAGTTTAAGTTTGGAAGAAGGAAAGCTGATTCGACTTGGAGTGATACACACAACCAAAGAAGACTATCTGTGTATCATCATCCACCATCTGGTGATTGATGGAGTGTCGTGGCGGATTCTACTGGAAGATTTCCACACGCTGTATGAGAATGGTTGTGCTCAATTGCCGATAAAAACAAGCTCATATCAGGCTTGGGCAAATGAACTTCAAAACTATGCACAGAGCAAGAAGCTAAAACAAGAAATCGCGTATTGGCAACACATTGAAACAAACAGAGGACATGAACTTCCTAAGGATAACAATGGACCGAATGTGTACCCAATGGAAGATGGGGAGACGAAAACGTTAACCTTGGAGCAGGAACAAACCCGGGAACTACTTACTGTGGTCCATCGTGCGTATCAAACGGAGATCAATGATTTGTTATTGGCGGCCCTTGTTCTGGCCATTAAGACATGGACGCAAGGGAGCAAAGTGTTAGTGAGCATGGAGGGACACGGCCGGGAAGAAGTGATTGCTGGAGTTGACGTGAATAGAACAGTAGGATGGTTTACAACCGTTTACCCGGTGTTGTTTGAGGTTCAGAAAAGTGATATTGAAACCGTCATTCAAACGGTAAAGGAAACCTTGAGAAGAGTTCCCGCCAAAGGGATCGGATATGGCATTATCAAATACCTTTCGGATGATCATCTATGGGAAACCGAACCAGAGATAAGCTTTAACTATTTAGGTCAGTTTGATGAACCTTCCAATGAGAACCTAGGTGGTATGGAGATCGCTCCTGAAAATCACAGTCAGCACATTTTAGATATTAATGGACTGGTAGAGGAAGGAAAGCTAAAGCTGTCTTTCACATACAATAGCTATGTATTCCGTTCTAGTACAATGCAATCCCTAGTGGATAATTATAAAGCGTATCTGAAGGCTATTATAGCTCATTGTAAGGAAAAGAAAGAGACTCAGCGAACACCAAGTGATTTCGGAATGAAGGAACTTTCTATCGAGGATTTAAATGATATTTTTTCTGCACTAAGTAAATAACCTTTTGGAGGTGTGAATAGTTGTTTAAACCAAATGAAGTAAAGGATATTTATGGACTGTCACCCATGCAAATGGGGATGCTCTATCATTATATTGATGAAAGTGATTCGAACATTTATTTAGGACAGTCAATTTTTAAAGTAATAGGGGCCGTAGACCAGAATATTTTGCATAATAGCTTTAATTTTCTAGTTGAAAAGTATGACGTCCTAAGAACTGTCTTTGTATATGAAAAGGTAAGGAAACCTGTCCAAGTAATTTTAAAAGAAAAAAATGTAGAATTGAATTTTCTAGATATCTCTCATATTCAAAAAAGAGACGAAGTAGAGGACTCCATTAATCAATTTGTTGAAAAAGACCGCCAAAAAAGATTCAATCTGAACAAAGACATTATGATTCGCCTTTCACTCCTGAAAATTGGTGAGGAGGAGTACCTTTTAATATTGACCAGCCATCATATCTTAATGGATGGATGGTGCATGGGAGTAGTTATGGACGAGCTGTTAAACAATTATCACAACATCGTTTATAGGAAACCTTTGATAAAAGAGAAAGTTCCACCGTATCGGTTATATATTGATTGGATACAACAGCAGGATGCCGATGAAGGATTGGCTTACTGGAAACATTACTTAGGAGGTTATAGTTTTGCACCACAAATCACAAATTTCATCTCAAAAGACAGATCATCTAGAGAACGTTTCACTACTTCATATTCACTTAGTAAACCACTCACAGAAAACATGAAAAAAATGGCAATCAGCCACAATGTAACGCTGAGTGTTTTATTTCAGAGTATCTGGGGAGTCCTTTTACAGAAATACAATAATACAGATGACGTCGTTTATGGTTCTGTAGTATCAGGACGACCTTCTGAAATTGAAGGGGTCGAGGATATCGTAGGATTATTTGTGAATACAATACCTACAAGGATTAACAGTAAAAATGCTGAGAGTTTTTCTGACTTACTCTCAAGTAGTCAATCCAAATTCTTGGAGTCCTTAAACTATCAATACCTTTCCTTAGCTGATATACAATCAACTCTGAGAAATGAAAATAAAAACATCCCTATAATCGATCATATTATTGTGTTTGAGAATTATCCGATAGATATAGAGCGATCGGTAGCTGAAAGGGAAGGACTATTTGAAATTAACTTAATAGATGGTTTTGAGCAGAGTGACTATCCCTTTGTTCTTGAGGTTATCGAGAAAGAAGAACTCCTTATAGATTTACATTATGATCCAGAATTATACTCGACAGAATGGATTGTGAACTTGCTAAATAATTTTGAACATCTTGCGTGCAAGCTTATTGATAGCCCTTATGACTCTTTCTCTAACTTTGACTTTATTACAACTGAAGAAAAAAGAAAGATAATCACAGAATTTAATGACACCTCAACCCCTTATACTTCTCAAACTATTCATGAAATGTTTGAGAAGCAGGTAGCCAACACGCCAGATCACATTGCTGTCGTTTATGAAGAACAGCAACTGACGTATAAAGAAATTAATGCCCGAGCTAACCAACTAGCCCGAGTAATTAGAAGTAAAGGTGTAGTTACAGATAAGTTTGTTGGCGTAATGATGAAACGTTCTTCAGAGTTCATCATTGGTATGCTGGCTGTGCTCAAAGCGGGTGGTGCTTATGTGCCGCTGGATCCGGATTATCCAGCGCAACGTCTGTCGTACATGTTGGCGGACAGTGGGACCCGATTGTTACTGACCCATAGTGACCTGACGATCCCAGAAAATTATGCGGGAGAAATTTTGGAAATCGACCGCATGTCGTTTGACGGAGAGGATGTCTCCAACCTGGATGTGGTCAATGGTTCGCACGATTTAGCCTACTTAATTTATACATCTGGATCAACCGGGAATCCCAAAGGAGTCATGGTCGATCATGATGGAGTTTGTAATCTCTCGGAAATTGCTTCCAAACTACAGATTGATCCACATAGTCGGGTACTTCAAGTAGCTTCAATGAGCTTTGATGCTTCGGTGTGGGAAATCTTCCTTGGTCTTTTCCATGGAGCAACATTGTACATTGTTCCAAAAATGATACAGCATTCAGGAGAGCAATTTGCCCAATGGTTAGATAATCACCGAATCACGTGTATCCCGTTCATCTCCCCGTCATTGCTAAGGACGTTGCCTTCAGTTCAATTGCCTGATCTGAAAACGATTGTGACGGCAGGTGAAGTGTTACCGGTGGATCTTGTGGAAGTATGGAGCCACGAACGAATATTTATTAACGCATATGGACCAACAGAAACTACCGTTTGCGCAACCCTTGCTCAATGCGTAAGCGGAATGGCTAAGGCACCGATTGGTACACCGATATCGAACAAAAAGGTATACATATTAAACCCAGCCTTACAGGTCATGCCTATAGGGGTTCCAGGCGAACTCTGTGTCGGAGGCGTAGGAATTGCCCGAGGATATTGGCAGCGGCCAGAGTTGACGGCGGAGAAATTCATCGACAACCCCTTTGAACCCGGCGAGCGGTTGTACCGCACCGGCGATCTGGTCCGGTGGTTACCTGACGGAAGCATCGAATATGTGGGACGCATCGATGAGCAGGTGAAAATCCGAGGGAACCGCGTAGAACTAGGTGAAATCGAAGCGGCCTTGCTAGAGCATCCAAAGGTGAAGGAAACGGTGGTGATTACGCGCCAAGAGGAACAGGACAGTGCCTATCTGTGTGCCTACCTTGTTACTTCAGCAAGCTGGAGCGTCGGAGAGTTGCGCCAGCATGTGGGCAGTACGTTGCCGGAGTACATGATTCCGTCCTACTTTGTGGAGATGGAGCAACTGCCACTCACGCCCAACGGGAAGGTGGATAAGAAAGGGCTGCCCAAACCCGAGGGACAGCTTCAGATGAGTGCACCGTATGAAGCGCCTGCAACGCCAACGGAAGAGATTCTGGTACAGATTTGGCAAGAGGTGCTGGGTAGCGAACGGATTGGGGTGCTGGACAATTTCTTTGAACTGGGCGGTCACTCGCTTAAAGCAATGATGCTTGTATCCCGCATGCATAAAGGGCTGGATGTGGAGATCCCTTTGAGAGAAGTATTTGCCCGTAAGAACATCAGAGAATTAACTGAATACATTAAACAACACGGGAACGAGCGTGTGTACGAAGACATTGCGGTGGCTGAGGAGCAACCTTATTACATCACATCATCTGCGCAACGCCGAATGTATGTGGTGCAGCAGTTGGAAGGAGCAGATACGAGTTATAACATGCCGGTTGTGTATCATGTTCAGGGTCCACTGGATGAAGAACGCTGGAAGCAGGCTGTGCATGCACTGATTGAAAGACATGAGGCATTGCGGACATCCTTTGAACTGATAGATGATGCATTAATGCAAATTATCCATCCGCGCGTCAGGATAAACATGGACATCTTGGATGTGGGAGCTGAAGAGGCGGAGCAACATATCCAACAGTTTGTGCGACTCTTTGATCTCAGTCAAGCGCCATTATTTCGGATCCAGCTCCTCCGGTTGGGTGCGGAAGAATATCTGCTACTAATGGATATGCACCATATTATCTCCGATGGCATGTCTTGGGATATCTTGTTGCGGGAGCTAGGTGCACTCTATGAAGGGCAAACATTAGAACCGTTACGAATTCAATACAAAGATTATGCTGTATGGCAACAAAGTCGAGAACAGAAAGAGCGTTTGGTAAGGCATAAACAGTATTGGTTGGACCAATATGAAGGGGAACTCCCTGTATTGGAACTGCCGACAGACTATCCGCGTCCGCCGGTGCAACGTTTTGAGGGGGAAACGTACGAATTTGAACTGGATGCCCAGATGTTACACGGACTAAAAGCTTTGGCAGTTCAAGAAGGAAGCACCTTGTACGCTGTCTTACTCGCTTGTTATAACATTCTGCTCGCAAAATATACAGGCCAAGAGGATATTATTGTTGGGACAGCCATTGTGGGACGACCACAGATGGAATTGGAGAAAATCGTTGGGGTGTTCATCAATACCATAACTTTCCGGAATGCGCCACAAGCAGCGCTCTCCTTCCGGACGTTTTTAACGCAAGTAAAAGACCAAGTGTATGCCTCATATGAGCATGCGGAGTATCCGTTCGAAGAGTTGATAGAACAGTTGCAGCTTCGCCGAGATATGAGTCGTCACCCACTTGTGGACACTCTGTTTACCTTGCAAAATAGTCAGGCCAACGCACGGATGAACCTGAAGAATCTGGAGATTACCCCGCGAGCTACGGAGTGGAACAATACACAGTTCGATCTCAGCTGGGATGCCTTTAATAACGGAGAGAACTTACAAATCCTAGTGGAATATAGCACGCACTTGTTCCAACGCGCAAGTATTGAGCGAATGGCCGAGCATTTTAAACATATTGTGGCGCAGGTAGTTGCTAACCCTAAAATGCGAATTTCGGAGGTCGAAGTGACCACTGTAGCAGAGCAGTGGCAGATCCTATACGACTTTAACCAAACAACTAAAGACTACGCGCATGACAAAACCATTCAGGAACTGTTTGAAGCCCAGGTGAAGAGAACACCGAATTACATCGCAGTCGTTTTTGAAGATGAGCAATTAACGTATAGGGAAGTTAATGCACGGGCAAACCATTTGGCCCGAGTACTAAGGAATAAAGGTGTGGCAAGAGACGAATATGTTGGCGTGATGATGGAACGCTCCATGGATATGGTGGTAGCCATTTTGGGTGTGCTCAAAGCGGGAGGGGCGTATGTGCCACTGGACCCGGATTATCCGGTGCAGCGTCTATCGTACATGTTGGCAGACAGTGGAACGCAGCTGTTGCTGACACACCATAGCTTGTCGATCCCAGAGAGTTATACAGGAGAAACCTTGGAAGTAGACCGTATACCACTTAACGGGGAGGATGTCTCCAATCTAGACATAGTTAATGGTCCGCATGATTTGGCCTACTTAATCTATACATCTGGTTCAACCGGAAATCCTAAAGGGGTTATGGTGGAACACCAAGGTGTATGCAATCTTTCTTTAATGGCAGAAACATACAATATTCACGAAGGAAGTCATGTATTGCAATTTGGTTCTTTTAGTTTTGACGCTGCTGTGGGTGATGTATTCCATAGTTTGTTACATGGAGCAACTATTTATATCCCACCTAAAGAGTTAATTCTGTCAAGTGACCAATTTATTGATTGGTTGGATGATAATCAAATATCAACTATCCCTTTCATACCTCCTTCTTTCCTTACAGGCTTACCATATAGGAGACTGGAAAATCTAACCAGTATAAGCACGGGAGGGGAGTCGTTACCCATCGAACTGGTGCGAAAGTGGGGAGAAGGTCGAAGATTTTTAAACGCCTATGGTCCAACCGAGGCCACGGTAGATACAACGATTGCCCTATGTACGCCAGATATGGCTAAGGCACCGATTGGTACACCGATATCGAACAAAAAGGTATACATATTAAACCCAGCCTTACAGGTCATGCCTATAGGGGTTCCAGGCGAACTCTGTGTCGGAGGCGTAGGAATTGCCCGAGGATATTGGCAGCGGCCAGAGTTGACGGCGGAGAAATTCATCGACAACCCCTTTGAACCCGGCGAGCGGTTGTACCGCACCGGCGATCTGGTCCGGTGGTTACCTGACGGAAGCATCGAATATGTGGGACGCATCGATGAGCAGGTGAAAATCCGAGGGAACCGCGTAGAACTAGGTGAAATCGAAGCGGCCTTGCTAGAGCATCCAAAGGTGAAGGAAGCGGTGGTGATTGCGCGCCAAGAGGAACAGGACAGTGCCTATCTGTGTGCCTACCTTGTTACTTCAGCAAGCTGGAGCGTCGGAGAGTTGCGCCAGCATGTGGGCAGTACGTTGCCGGAGTACATGATTCCGTCCTACTTTGTGGAGATGGAGCAACTGCCACTCACGCCCAACGGGAAGGTGGATAAGAAAGGGCTGCCCAAACCCGAGGGACAACTTCAGACGAGTGCACCGTATGAAGGGCCCGCAACGCCAACGGAAGAGATTCTGGTACAGATTTGGCAAGAGGTGCTGGGTAGCGAACGGATTGGGGTGCTGGACAATTTCTTTGAACTGGGCGGGGATTCGATAAAAGCGATTCAAATTGCAGCTCGCTTAAGTAAATATCATCTCAAACTGGAGATGAAAGATTTATTCCGTCACCCCTCTATCTCAGGAGTAGCAGATAAAGTAAAAAACGAGTTGTGCTCATTTGATCAAGGTACAGTCACAGGTCAAGTACCACTTACACCGATTCAACAGTGGTTTTTCAAAGAACAATTTGTAAAACCTGATCATTGGAATCAATCGGTTATCTTGCCACACCAACATTGGGATATCGACCGCGTAGTTAAAGCATTTCAGATTTTGGTGAACCATCATGATGCGCTGCGGATGATCTATAGTCAGCAGGAGCAAGGCATTGTACAAATGAATCGAGGTATTGAGGGAGAACTATTCGCAGTCGAAGAACATGATTTTTGCCAAGAATCCGATACAGATTGGCGAATGAAAAAACAGTGGGATCGCATGCAAGGGAGTTTAAGTTTGGAAGAAGGAAAGCTGATTCGACTTGGAGTGATACACACAACCAAAGAAGACTATCTGTGTATCATCATCCACCATCTGGTGATTGATGGAGTGTCGTGGCGGATTCTACTGGAAGATTTCCACACGCTGTATGAGAATGGTTGTGCTCAATTGCCGATAAAAACAAGCTCATATCAGGCTTGGGCAAATGAACTTCAAAACTATGCACAGAGCAAGAAGCTAAAACAAGAAATCGCGTATTGGCAACACATTGAAACAAACAGAGGACATGAACTTCCTAAGGATAACAATGGACCGAATGTGTACCCAATGGAAGATGGGGAGACGAAAACGTTAACCTTGGAGCAGGAACAAACCCGGGAACTACTTACTGTGGTCCATCGTGCGTATCAAACGGAGATCAATGATTTGTTATTGACGGCCCTTGTTCTGGCCATTAAGACATGGACGCAAGGGAGCAAAGTGTTAGTGAGCATGGAGGGACACGGCCGGGAAGAAGTGATTGCTGGAGTTGACGTGAATAGAACAGTAGGATGGTTTACAACCGTTTACCCGGTGTTGTTTGAGGTTCAGAAAAGTGATATTGAAACCGTCATTCAAACGGTAAAGGAAACCTTGAGAAGAGTTCCCGCCAAAGGGATCGGATATGGCATTATCAAATACCTTTCGGATGATCATCTATGGGAAACCGAACCAGAGATAAGCTTTAACTATTTAGGTCAGTTTGATGAACCTTCCAATGAGAACCTAGGTGGTATGGAGATCGCTCCTGAAAATCACAGTCAGCACATTTTAGATATTAATGGACTGGTAGAGGAAGGAAAGCTAAAGCTGTCTTTCACATACAATAGCTATGTATTCCGTTCTAGTACAATGCAATCCCTAGTGGATAATTATAAAGCGTATCTGAAGGCTATTATAGCTCATTGTAAGGAAAAGAAAGAGACTCAGCGAACACCAAGTGATTTCGGAATGAAGGAACTTTCTATTGAGGATTTGGAAGAAGCCTTCACCTTCTTAGAAAACAGAAGTTAGGATTTATTCTAACCATAGAGGTGATTACTGGAGGGGGAAGTGTTGGGAAGTTCAATAAAGACTATAGAGTATTGGTCATAAAGTACTCTAATCTGTTCTTTTTATAGGAACTCCTCCTCCGGTTTTTATCTACTTAATTCAAAAGAAAAGGAGTGGACATATGAGTGTAATGAGTTTTAAACGAGATCAAGTAGAGGAGATTTATTCACTTTCTCCAATGCAAGAAGGACTACTATTTCACTATCTAAAGGACACAAGTAGCGAAGCATATTTTGATCAAATGATTCTTACTGTACAAGGTGATATTGATGTAAGTGTTTTAGAGAAGAGTTTCAATGCGTTATTAAAAAAGCATCCTGCGTTGAGGACTATAATGCTTTATGACAAAGTAAAGAAACCAATGCAGATTGTACTTAAAGAAGTAGAGTCCAAGATAAATTATGTGGACTTAACAAAAGCTATTGATATAAAGGCCGCTTTACAACAGTTTATGAGTGAAGATCGAAAAAAAGGCTTCGATCTTACCAGTGATATTATGATTCGTGTGTCGTTATTAAAAATAAGTAGTGATGAATATCAAATAATCATTAGTAGTCACCACATATTAATCGATGGCTGGTGCATGGGAATTATTTTAAATGATTTGTTGGACCTATACAAAACCGTGCTTAAGGGAGATTCTATCTCATATCCAAAATACGGAAATTATAGAACATATATCGACTGGTTACTTGATCAAGATTTGGAATCAGGAATTAAATATTGGTCTGATTATTTAGTTGAGTATGATTCCTTATCTCAAATTCCTGTTAATCTTGAAGCATCAAAAAGAAATACAGGTAAATCAAAAAAGCATTATACTCACATGATACCTGTTGATTTAACAAACAAATTAAAGAATATATGTAATAATCATCATGTAACTATGAATAATATGTTTCAAACGATCTGGGGAATACTATTACAGAAATACAATAATACAAATGATGTTGTATTTGGTTCAGTAGTTTCGGGACGTCCCCCACATTTGAATAATGTTGAACAGATAGTCGGACTGTTTATAAATACAGTGCCTGTACGAATAAAGAGCAACAATGAGGAATCGTTTGTAAGTCTTTTGAAAAGAATTCAAGAACAAGAGTTGGATTCTCAGAATTTTAATTATTTGTCTTTGGCTGATATCAAGGCTGCTTCTAATGTGACAACTGATTTGTTTGAACATATCATTGCCTATGAGAACTTTCCAGTAGATCTAGAGAGTATTGTTGGTGAAGATGATACTGAGTTAGGTTTCAAAATTGTTGATATGGAAGCACTTGAAGAAAATCATTACAATTTCTCAATGCAAATTGTAGAAGACACTGAACTAATTATAAATGTAAATTACAATCCTGAATTATATTCAACTTCGTTAATAACAAGTCTCTTTGATCATTTTAATCAAATTTTACATTCAGTAGTTACTAATCCGTACATCTCAATTTCAGAAATAGATATTGTTAGCGAAGAGGAAAAAAACATTATATTACAAAGGGCACTAAACCTTGAAGTAGTTTACCCTTTTGAACAAAGTATACATCAGATATTTGAAGAACAAGCTGTTAATACACCATATAAAGTGGCAATTGTTTGTGATGAAGAAACGATAAATTATAAGGATCTAAATAACAAGGCAAATCACATAGCATGGATGCTTAAAGAAAAAGGAATTGGGGACGAAGACATCGTAGCAATCCTAGCTGATCGATCAATACAAATGGTAATATCCATGTTAGGAGTACTAAAAGCTGGAGCTGCATATTTACCAGTCGATTCGGAATATACTGAGGATCGTATTAATTTTATGCTTACGGATAGTTGCACAAAGAGCATAATAGTACAGAGAAAAGAGATGTATGTTCCAGAAACTTTGAAAAACAATATGATTATATTAGAAGAAGTTTCTTGGGAGGAAGCCAAAGCGAATTTGAATTTAGTGATTCCCTCAAGCAATCTTGCTTACATTATTTACACATCTGGCTCAACCGGAAAACCAAAAGGGGTATTAATTGAGCACAAGAATGTGGCTAGTCTACTCTTTCATTCAAATAATCAGTTCGATTTTAATGAAAATGATGTGTGGACAGTATTTCATTCGTTCTGTTTTGATTTTTCAGTCTGGGAATTATACGGGGCAATTTTAATAGGTGGTACAGCTGTAATCATACCCTCACAAATAAGTAAAGATATGAAGGAATTTATAGGGGTTTTAAAACAACAACGAGTCACCATACTAAATCAAACCCCTTCTTCATTCTATCAGCTAATTCATGAAGTTGAATCGAGGGATAAAAAAGGAGAACTAAATTGTATTAGAAAGGTTATTTTCGGTGGAGAAGCTTTATCACCTAGGAAACTTGCGACATGGGTAAGAAAGTATCCTGAAACTCAGTTGGTAAATATGTATGGAATAACTGAAATAACTGTACACGCAACATATAAAGAAATAACAGATGTAGAGATTAGTGAGGGAATCAGTAATATAGGGAATCCCATTTCAACACTAAGCACATATATCTTGAATCAAAGTGCTCAAGTAGTTCCAGTTGGTGTAATTGGTGAACTTTATATAGGTGGAGCAGGGGTGGCTCGAGGTTATATAAATCGATCTGAGTTAACCGAAGAGAGATTTATCGATGATCCTTTTAGAAAAGGTAATTCCATGTACAAAACTGGTGATCTAGCTAGATGGTTGCCAAATGGTGAAATTGAGTATATAGGAAGAATCGATGATCAAGTTAAAATTCGGGGCTATAGGATCGAACCAGGTGAAATTGAGAATGTTCTATTAATGCATCCTAATATAGACGAAGTGGTTGTAATTGCTATAGCAGAACAAGATGAAAGTGCTTATTTATGCGCATATTTAGTAGTCACGTCTAATAGTTCTGCCAAAGAATATCGTGAATATTTAAAAAAGTATTTACCAGATTACATGGTTCCAACATTTTTTGTTGAGCTTACTAAGTTGCCTCTAACGCATAATGGAAAAATAGACAAAAAAGCATTACCTCGGCCATCTGATATTGTTTCAGTTAATAGCAATACGGTGCCTAACAATCAAGTTGAACAATTGCTATTAGATATATGGTCAGATGTTTTAGGCACGAATAAGGTTGGAATGGATCAGAGTTTCTTTGAAATCGGTGGACATTCACTAAAAGCGATGATGCTTTTATCTCGAATCCATAAATTATTTAATATAGAGCTTTCCTTAAAGGAATTATTTTCAAATCCAACTATTCACGATTTGGCTAAATTGGTTTCAAACACCAATAAAAGTAAGATTTTTAATTCGATTAAGATATCAGGACAAAGAGAATTTTACCCTACAACCTCCACTCAAAAAAGATTTTATTTTCTGCAAAAGATGAACAAGGATAGCATTGCATACAATATGCCAGTGATTTTTGAAATTGATGGTGCTCTTAATATAAACACATTAAAAGTAGCCTTTCTTAAGCTTTTAGAAAGGCATGAAATATTACGTACAACCTTTTTATTAAAAGAAGATGAATTGGTACAGAAAGTGCTAACAGACGTAGTGTTGGATTTTGAAACTCATGACTTACATGAGAATGAACAAGAAGTTTATATACAGAATTTTATTCGCCCCTTTAATTTGGACCATGCTCCATTATTCCGGATTGAAGTATTGCGAGTGAATGACAAGAAATATATTTTAATGATAGACATGCACCATATTATTTCGGATAACATAACTACAGAAGTATTTTTAAATGAACTTAGTCTACTTTATCAGGGAGCCTCTTTACAGCCTGTAGGGATTCAATTTAAAGATTATTCTGTTTGGCAAGAAAGTCAAGAGTACATGGATATGATTAGTGATCAAGAAAGGTATTGGTTAAAACATCTTTCTCATAATACACCTACCCTAAATTTGTCAACCGACACTGATCGAAAAAAAGTGACAAATTCTCATGGGGGTCATATTACATTCTCACTCGATGATGATTTAATTGTAGATTTAAGGAAGATCTCGTATAGATATGGTACAACAATTTATATGACCCTGCTTTCTTGTTATTATATTCTACTATCTAAATATACTGGACAAGATGATATTATTATAGGCTCAGCTATCACGGGACGTTCTCATGGTGATTTAGATAAAGTATCTGGACCGCTTATTAATACATTGGCATTTCGAAACAAAATAAACAACTTAGAGAGATTCACGGAATTTCTATCAAATGTTAAGGAAAGTGTACTCGACGGATACGAAAATGCAGACTATCCTTTTGACCAACTGATAGAGAGGTTAAACATAGCCCGTGAACATAACAGAAGCCCTTTAGTTGAAACTTTGTTTACTCTCAACTACGTTCAGCCTAATAATGAGTTTTTTCCCGAATTCAAGGTTTCTTCATTAGATTCTAAGACTGTAAATACTAAGTTCGATGTTAGTTGGGATTTGGAATTTATAGCTGATTCACTTTTTGTCACTATAGAATTTAATTTGCAATTATACAGTAAAATAACCATTGAAAGGATGATTAAACACTTTTCAAGTATTCTACAACAAATTATTTCTAACAATGACATTCAAATTAAGGATATTGAGCTAGTGACAACTGAAGAAAAAAGAAAGATAATCACAGAATTTAATGACACCTCAACCCCTTATACTTCTCAAACTATTCATGAAATGTTTGAGAAGCAGGTAGCCAACACGCCAGATCACATTGCTGTCGTTTATGAAGAACAGCAACTGACGTATAAAGAAATTAATGCCCGAGCTAACCAACTAGCCCGAGTAATTAGAAGTAAAGGTGTAGTTACAGATAAGTTTGTTGGCGTAATGATGAAACGTTCTTCAGAGTTCATCATTGGTATGCTGGCTGTGCTCAAAGCGGGTGGTGCTTATGTGCCGCTGGATCCGGATTATCCAGCGCAACGTCTGTCGTACATGTTGGCGGACAGTGGGACCCGATTGTTACTGACCCATAGTGACCTGACGATCCCAGAAAATTATGCGGGAGAAATTTTGGAAATCGACCGCATGTCGTTTGACGGAGAGGATGTCTCCAACCTGGATGTGGTCAATGGTTCGCACGATTTAGCCTACTTAATTTATACATCTGGATCAACCGGGAATCCCAAAGGAGTCATGGTCGATCATGATGGAGTTTGTAATCTCTCGGAAATTGCTTCCAAACTACAGATTGATCCACATAGTCGGGTACTTCAAGTAGCTTCAATGAGCTTTGATGCTTCGGTGTGGGAAATCTTCCTTGGTCTTTTCCATGGAGCAACATTGTACATTGTTCCAAAAATGATACAGCATTCAGGAGAGCAATTTGCCCAATGGTTAGATAATCACCGAATCACGTGTATCCCGTTCATCTCCCCGTCATTGCTAAGGACGTTGCCTTCAGTTCAATTGCCTGATCTGAAAACGATTGTGACGGCAGGTGAAGTGTTACCGGTGGATCTTGTGGAAGTATGGAGCCACGAACGAATATTTATTAACGCATATGGACCAACAGAAACTACCGTTTGCGCAACCCTTGCTCAATGCGTAAGCGGAATGGCTAAGGCACCGATTGGTACACCGATATCGAACAAAAAGGTATACATATTAAACCCAGCCTTACAGGTCATGCCTATAGGGGTTCCAGGCGAACTCTGTGTCGGAGGCGTAGGAATTGCCCGAGGATATTGGCAACGGCCGGAGTTGACGGCGGAGAAATTCATCGACAACCCCTTTGAACCCGGCGAGCGGTTGTACCGCACCGGCGATCTGGTCCGGTGGTTACCTGACGGAAGCATCGAATATGTGGGACGCATCGATGAGCAGGTGAAAATCCGAGGGAACCGCGTAGAACTAGGTGAAATCGAAGCGGCCTTGCTAGAGCATCCAAAGGTGAAGGAAACGGTGGTGATTACGCGCCAAGAGGAACAGGACAGTGCCTATCTGTGTGCCTACCTTGTTACTTCAGCAAGCTGGAGCGTCGGAGAGTTGCGCCAGCATGTGGGCAGTACGTTGCCGGAGTACATGATTCCGTCCTACTTTGTGGAGATGGAGCAACTGCCACTCACGCCCAACGGGAAGGTGGATAAGAAAGGGCTGCCCAAACCCGAGGGACAGCTTCAGACGAGTGCACCGTATGAAGCGCCTGCAACGCCAACGGAAGAGATTCTGGTACAGATTTGGCAAGAGGTGCTGGGTAGCGAACGGATTGGGGTGCTGGACAATTTCTTTGAACTGGGCGGTCACTCGCTTAAAGCAATGATGCTTGTATCCCGCATGCATAAAGGGCTGGATGTGGAGATCCCTTTGAGAGAAGTATTTGCCCGTAAGAACATCAGAGAATTAACTGAATACATTAAACAACACGGGAACGAGCGTGTGTACGAAGACATTGCGGTGGCTGAGGAGCAACCTTACTACATCACATCATCTGCGCAACGCCGAATGTATGTGGTGCAGCAGTTGGAAGGAGCAGATACGAGTTATAACATGCCGGCTGTGTATCATGTTCAGGGTCCACTGGATGAAGAACGCTGGAAGCAAGCTGTGCATGCACTGATTGAAAGACATGAGGCATTGCGGACATCCTTTGAACTGATAGATGATGCATTAATGCAAATTATCCATCCGCGCGTCAGGATAAACATGGACATCTTGGATGTGGGAGCTGAAGAGGCGGAGCAACATATCCAACAGTTTGTGCGACTCTTTGATCTCAGTCAAGCGCCATTATTTCGGATCCAGCTCCTCCGGTTGGGTGCGGAAGAATATCTGCTACTAATGGATATGCACCATATTATCTCCGATGGCATGTCTTGGGATATCTTGTTGCGGGAGCTAGGTGCACTCTATGAAGGGCAAACATTAGAACCGTTACGAATTCAATACAAAGATTATGCTGTATGGCAACAAAGTCGAGAACAGAAAGAGCGTTTGGTAAGGCATAAACAGTATTGGTTGGACCAATATGAAGGGGAACTCCCTGTATTGGAACTGCCGACAGACTATCCGCGTCCGCCGGTGCAACGTTTTGAGGGGGAAACATACGAATTTGAACTGGATGCCCAGATGTTACACGGACTAAAAGCTTTGGCAGTTCAAGAAGGAAGCACCTTGTACGCTGTCTTACTCGCTTGTTATAACATTCTGCTCGCAAAATATACAGGCCAAGAGGATATTATTGTTGGGACAGCCATTGTGGGACGACCACAGATGGAATTGGAGAAAATCGTTGGGGTGTTCATCAATACCATAACTTTCCGGAATGCGCCACAAGCAGCGCTCTCCTTCCGGACGTTTTTAACGCAAGTAAAAGACCAAGTGTATGCCTCATATGAGCATGCGGAGTATCCGTTCGAAGAGTTGATAGAACAGTTGCAGCTTCGCCGAGATATGAGTCGTCACCCACTTGTGGACACTCTGTTTACCTTGCAAAATATTAACATCAATGAGTTTTCAATTCCTAACACTGTAATAACACCTAAAGACGAGTCTTTGAAAAGTTCTAAATTTGACTTGAGTTGGTTTTTGACAGAAGACAATAGTTTGCACATATCAATAGAATACAGTACACACTTATTTAAACGGTTAAGTATTGAACGAATGGCGGGGCACTTCAAGCATATTGTGTCACAAGTGTTGTTTAATTCCGAAATACGAATTTTGGATATGGAATTAGCCACCGCATCTGAAACACAACAACTTCTGAATGACTTTAACCATACTGCAAAGGATTATGATGAAGACAAAACAATTCATCAGCTGTTTGAAGAGCAAGTAGAGCGAACACCAAATCATATCGCTATCATATTCCAAGATCAAAAGTTAACGTATGAAGAGGTTAATACTCGGGCGAATCGATTAGCATGGTTTCTAAAGAAAAAAGGAGTTACTCGAGAACAGATTGTTGGCATTATGATGGAGCGTTCCATTGATATGATGATCGGAATTTTAGCCATTCTAAAAGCAGGAGGGGCGTATCTCCCTATTTTACCTAGCTATCCAGAAGAGCGTATTAAATATATGCTAAAGGATAGTAATGTGAAAATTATACTCAATAGTAACAGCGTTAGTGGAAATGGGTTTGAATCGATAGAAACTATTAACATCGAACAATTGAACATGAACGACGAATCAATTACTAATTTGCCAAGTATAAACTCTTCCAGCGACTTAGTGTATTTAATGTATACTTCAGGGTCTACAGGTGCACCAAAAGGAGTAATGATAGAGCATCGTTCAGTTCATAATAGATTGAATTGGATGATTGATGAAATGAAAATAAGCTCATCAGATGTTATTTTGCAAAAAACGCCTTTTGTTTTTGATGTTTCAGTTTGGGAGTTATTTTCTTGGTTTTTGGTAGGCGCTCATCTGGTCTTATTATCCCCAGAGGGCGAGAAACACCCTGAGGTTATCATTGACAGTATATACAAAGCTAAAGTGACATTAATTCACTTTGTTCCCTCAATGTTAAATGTATTTTTAAATGAGCTCGGTAGTAATACCTGTTTTGAAAGGATATCTAGCGTACGTAAAGTTTTTACTAGTGGAGAAGCTTTACTTCCTAAACAGGTACATCGCTTTAATTCAGTTTTCAGTCAAAATAAAAACGTCGACTTGCATAATTTGTATGGACCTACTGAAGGAACGGTAGAAGTATCACATTATAAATGTATCGTTAATCAACAAGTTAAACTTGTACCGATTGGAAAACCGATCGATAATGTGCGACTATACATTTTCAATCGTCATGGAAAAGTGCAACCGATCGGAATCCCAGGAGAGTTGCATATTGGTGGCATTTGTTTAACTCGGGGATATCTTAATAAGGAACAACTGAACAAAGATAAATTTATTCAAAATAGCTATACAGGAGAACGGCTCTACAAAACTGGAGATGTTGCTAGGTGGTTACAAGATGGTAATATCGAATATCTAGGACGACTTGACGATCAAGTCAAAATAAGAGGGAACAGGATTGAGATTGGAGAAATTCAAGTATTGCTGTCAGCACACCCTCTAATAAATGAAGCAATTGTTATATCTCGAAAAGATCATGATGATGAAGTATATCTGTGTGCGTACTTTGTCTCATCAACCAACATATCAACTAAAGACTTACGTCAATATCTGTTGGATAAATTGCCGGAATTCATGGTTCCTTCTTACTTTGTCCCTATAAACAACATACCTGTCAATACCAACGGAAAAATTGATAGAAAGTCCTTACCTGAACCAACAATTAACATCGAAATGAATGTAGAAGATGATCGACAAGAACATCCACTTGAAAGTGCATTGAAACAAATTTGGATGGAAGTACTTGGGCTTGAAAGATTGTCAATCTATGATGATTTCTTTGATATTGGTGGACACTCTTTAAAAGCAGTAGGTCTAGCAGCGAGAATTAGAAGAGAGTTAGGTGTGGATATTAATGTAGCCGATGTGCTTAAATGGTCAACGATTAAAACAATGGCTGAAAAATTAAGCAGATTGAATAAGAATTATTCTGAATGCCGATTGAATGGAAAAAACACCGGAAATTACGGAGTAGATATTGAGTATCTTTATACTAGATCTGAATATGATAAACCCGAACTCTATATTGAGCATGATCTGGAAATAGGACAAGGTGACTATGCAACAAGGGGAACTTTATCGATTCCTAAAGGACCTGGTCCATTTGCAGCAGTTATTTTGGTTCCAGGTGATGGGGAATTAGATAGAGACATGTCAATTTTTTCTTTAAAACCATTTAAAGATTTAGCCGCTGGTTTATCAAGTAACAATACTGCAGTTCTGCGTTATGAGAAAAGTGTACAAGGAGATTTTTATACCAATAAGGATTATACAATCGATGAAGAGTTCGTTGTGGACGTTTTGGCATCCATTGAAGTACTCGAAAAGAGAAGAGATATTGATTCTAATAATATCTTTTTGTTAGGGCATTGTCGTGGTGGCTGGATGATACCGAAAATATTACAAGATAAGCGTTCTACAAAAGTTAGAGGAGCTATCCTGTTATCTGCACCAAATCCACTTAGAACTGAAATACAATCATATTTTGAGACTGAAAGAATGTATTTGCTTAGTGAAGAGGAAATGCTTGAACATCGAGAACAACTTAACATCTTATTGAATACTAGGTTTGATCCAAGCACCCCGCTTAAAGATTTTAATTTAGTTCCTAGCGCGAAATGGTGGCATAGTTTAAAAGATTATATTCCTGCTAAACTCGTATCGGATCAGGACCAACCTTTATTGATTATGCAAGCAGGTAGAGATTTAAATATTCCTGTAAGTGATTTGGATAAATGGGGAATGGCTCTGCAAGAAAGAGCTAATGTAAACTATAAACTTTACGAAAAACTAAATCATTGTTTTGTGGAGGGATATGGAAATCCTACTTTGGAGGAATATGCAGTCCCCGGAAACGTTCCTGAGTATGTAATTATGGATATTATAAACTGGATACAAATTCAGTATTTAAAAGCTGAAATTGTAGGCATTAGGCATTGAAGAATGCTGTAGCCTTTTAATCTTGATTCGATTAAAAGGCTACTAACAAAAGTATACATTAGGTAGGAGATGAACATATGAACTATATTTATGGTAATACACCCTGTTACTTAGGAGCAAAGAACATGGTTACTAATCCGGATGTTGACGATATAGATGTTATTGTTTACGGTATACCGTGGGAAGGCGCAGTTACCTGGGGGGATCTAACAAGTTGTGAGTTAGGCCCTAAAATGATCCGCTTAAGCTCGGCAAGGTATAGTGGGTATCTGCCTGAATTAAATCACTTAAATGTATTGGATTATATTAAGTTGGGCGATATGGGCGATGTAGACGTAGTGCCATCAAATGTGAAACAAACGATGGATAGAATATCTTCATTTGCTAATAAAGTATGGGGATTGAATAAATTCCCTGTTGCGCTTGGTGGCGATCACAGTATTACCTACCCAATTCTAAAAGCTTTAACAGAAAATATAAAGGGTAGTGTAGGAGTAATTCATATAGATGCGCATTATGATAACAATCAGGATTACAATGGAGATTTGTATGGAAGAAGTTCCCCATTTGCTCGTATTTATGAACTTGATGGAGTAGACAATAAAAGCATAGTTCACTTTGGAATACACGGACCAAGAAATAAAGCAGAGAATGGAAGGTTAGCCCACAAAGTAGGAGCTACTACTGTAACTATAAATGATATACGTTTGAGGGTTAATGAATTGCCTAAACTAGTCAAAGAAGTTTATGACATAGCTAAAAGTCAAAACGATTATGTTTATTTATCTATTTGTAGTGATATTTTGGACCATGCATTTAATCCAGGAGGTCCAGTTGATTGTAATGGTTTAACACCACATGAGTTACTTACCGTAGTTTATGAGATATGTAAGCTTGGTGTAGTTGGGATGGATTTTGTAGAAGTCTATCCTAATCAAGACAATACCAATTATTCGTCACATTTAGTAACCAGTGTACTTTTATATGCTTTTGCTGGTTTGATTTGTAATAGAGAAAAAGATGCAAATGATCAAAAAAATTATCCTACCGATATGTTTACTTATACGAGATAATAGTTACAAATTAATGCAACTCTTTGATCATTTTGTATTCTTAAAATGGTTTAGTATCAAATTGCAACGTAACTTTGTTACTGCACTTATATGATCTATGTAAAGAAATGTAATAATCTTAGCTTTTTTGAGTTTAAAAGCACTCCCTCCTATTTAACTCTCAATGCAAATCCAATTGCTAGTATTTACTGCAATTGGATTTTTGTTTTGGCATACAGAAACCGAATCAAAGATTAAGTCTGCAAATACTGAGTTATTAGTATCTTTTTGCTCTTCTTCACCATACCCACTGGATAATATTGTATCCGAAAGAGGAAGTAAAGCTTTTGAGCAATTGCCAAATACCTTTGGGATAGAAGATATATTTACTCTGGTGGCAATGTGAGAATCCAATCAATAGGAGTTGAGAGCACGTAAAATTGCTACTAGTTGAAGATACTTATTAGTTTTTCAAAGATAATAGGTTCGATATTCCTTCTGAATATCAGTCAATGGCATCAAGGGTATTTTTTAGCCGATGGTATCCCTTCTTTATACAGACAAAGCACGGATTTTGTGATTAAATGTAAATTAAAGTTGAAACGCCGGTTGGAAATTTCGGGTAAAAGGGTTGGAATATTAGGGTAATAAGTAACGGGAGCGTTCATAGGGGGAAACAATATGTTTAGCAAAGGGTCTTTGTCTTTCAAGAGGTTCGCATGGAGGACAAGCTTGTTGTCGATTGCGGCTGTACTGCTGCTGTCAGCATGCAATGGGGATAAGAAGGCGGAGCCTGCTCCGACACCGGAGGTGGAGGCTCCAATGGAGCAGCCGGTAGAAGAAACGCAGGAGAATACGTCTTCTCCTTATCACGCACCTCTGACGGGATTGCCGTTAGATGCGTCACTGACGCAGAGGCCGCTGGCCGTTATGATCAATAACGCACCAGCCGCAAGGCCGCAGTCGGGTCTGGGACAAGCGGACATGGTATATGAAGTTCTGGCGGAGGGAGGAATCACGAGACTGATCGGCATCTTTCAAAGCCAGTCTGGGATCGAGGAGATCGGACCGATTCGCAGTATCCGCCCTTATCTGATTAATCTGGGCGAGAGCTATGGCGGCGTTCTTGTGCATGCAGGAGGCAGCCCTGAAGCTTATACGATCATTCAACAGCAGCGCAAGCAGGACATGGATGAGATCGGAAATGCAGGGGCCTATTTCTGGAGGGCCAACGACCGCAAAGCTCCGCATAATTTGTATTCCAGCGACGAGAAGCTCCGCGAAGGAGCGGCCAAGCTCAATTACGGCAACGATGTGCAGGTGCCGCAGTATACGTTCTATCCGGAGACAATCGCTGCAAGCGGCGACGGGGCAGAGGGCACTGAACCCGTGGAGGGGGTTTCCGGCGAACCCGCAGAGAAGGTCGAAATCAAATTTTTACTGGACAGCTATGTGGTGGATTATCAGTATGACGGCTCCTCGAATACGTACAAACGGTCGGTCAATGGATCTCCGCACGTGGATCTCAACGATAACGTTCAGCTTGAGGCTGCGAATGTAATTGTCCTCGGGGCAGATCATAAGGTGCTGGATGATGTGGGCAGACTTGCCGTGAACGTGGAAGCTGGCGGGGAAGCGATGCTGTTCCAGCGTGGAGAGGTCATTACGGGCCAGTGGGCAAGAGCTGCGGGTGATGCGATCCGTTTTGTGAAGGACGGCAAGGAAGTGCCGCTGGTTCCGGGAACGACTTATTTCAACATTGTGCCGAATGCGCCTTCTTTTGAAAGCCATGTCACGATCTCGAATCCTTAGGTTCTAAGTTCGGATAATCGACACGGTTCTGGGATAATTTGCACGCTTACGGAGATGTTAATAGGCAAGGGAAATGGAATGATATCCATACATTAACTCAGCTGTTGTTTTCTCACATTTTTGAGTGTTACTTTTCTATACACACCCTGCCATGGATGTGATAAGATATTCAAGGTTGTCTTATCTTTAAGGACGTTCGCGGCAATTTATCGAAAAAAGGGGTTAAGAGTATGAAATTGAAGAAGAAGGATATATTCTTCCAAACGCTGGAGAATATGGCCGATACGGTGGTACAAGCCGCAGATTATTTTTCGCAGCACGTTTCCAATCTTCAGGATGTGCTTGAATTCGCCAACGAAATGAAGAGATATGAGTCGCAGTGTGATACCTATACACATACAATTATCACCGAGCTCAACAAAACGTTTATCACGCCAATCGAACGCGACGATATTATGGACCTGACAACCAGCTTGGACGATGTGATGGACGGACTGGAGGCTACGGCATCCCGATTCTATATGTATCAGTTGGGTAAACCTGATGAATACATGGTGCAGTTTGCGGAAATTCTGCGTCAATCGGCTTATGAAATCCAGAAAGCCATTCATTTGCTCTCCCAGAAAAAACTTCTGGCTATTCGTGAGTACACGATTCGCCTGAACGATCTGGAGAACCAAGGCGACGAACTGCTGCGTATCAGCATCAAGGATCTGTTCGCTACGGTATCTGACCCGATTCTGCTGATCAAGAAAAAAGAGATTTACGAACGACTTGAGACAACCACGGACACCTGCGAAGACGTGGCTAATATGCTGGAATCCATCATTATGCGCAACTCGTAAGGGAGTCCTGAACTATGGATACAACGATGGTAGTACTAGTAATTGTTGTTTTTTTGGCGCTTGCATTTGACTTCATTAACGGGTTCCACGATACGGCGAACGCCATAGCAACATCGGTATCAACCCGGGCCTTGAAGCCGCGTGCGGCAATTTTACTTGCAGCCGGCATGAACTTTGTCGGTGCGATGATGTTTACCGGCGTTGCCAAGACGATAGGGGGCAGCGTGGCGGATCCCGCAGCACTGGATAACGGTCTGCAGGTTGTGATTGCAACCCTGCTGTCAGCGATTATCTGGAACCTGGTCACCTGGTGGTTTGGTTTGCCGTCATCTTCTTCCCATGCTCTGATCGGAGCTTTGGCAGGGGCGGTATTCGTTGGAGCGGGTAGTGATAAGCTGAATTATGGCGGATTTACCGATATTGTGCTTGCGCTCATCCTGTCACCCATTATCGCGTTTGTTATCGGTTATCTGGTGATGCAGCTGCTAAAAGTCATCTTTGCGAAGCGCAGTCCGCATACGGTGAACAAAGGCTTCCGTACTATGCAGATTTTTACCGCGGCACTGCAATCCTTCACGCACGGTACCAACGATGCACAGAAGGCGATGGGGATTATCACCTTTGCCCTGGTTACGTCAGGTCAGCTGTCCGAGATGGAAGTTCCATTCTGGGTTAAACTCTCTGCAGCTACGGCGATGGCCCTTGGGACCTCGGTAGGTGGCTGGAAGATCATCAAAACCATGGGCACGAAGATTTTCAAAATCGAGCCGATCAACGGATTCGCTGCTGATTTCACGGGAGCTTCCGTTATCTTTTCAGCTACGCTGCTTCACTTGCCAATCAGTACGACGCATGCGATCACATCGGCCATACTCGGGGTAGGTTCAGCAAAACGCTTCTCCGCTGTAAAATGGTCGCTGGCAGGACGTATTATTGTAACCTGGTTTATTACCATTCCGATTACGGCCGTGCTGGCAGGCATCATATTTAAAATTCTTTTCTAAACCAATTAACGCTACATTACACATAGATTATGGATAGTTGTGGGGCCAATCAGGAATCGATTGGCTTTTTTTGTTTAAAGAAACAGCAGGTGCAGGGAAGGGGAGAATGCTATCATGATTCGCACATTAGCCATTACGCCAAGCTATGAAACGGTCACCGGGCTTTCACTCGAAGATATCCGGATGGAGGACTACGCCTGGATCTGGGCGGATTTCAGCAATCCTACGCCGGAGGAAGCGCGGATGCTGGAGAGTTATTTTCATTTTCATCCGCTGGCGGTGGAGGACTGTCTGCACATTCTGCAGCGGCCCAAGCTGGATTATTACGAACAAACGAAGTTTTTTGTCCTGCATGCACTTCAGCCGGATACGCTGCAGGCGGTGGAGGTGGATCTGTTTCTGGGCCCTGCGTTTGTGGTCTCCTTCCACCAGCAGGAGCTATCCGAAATGGATGATGCCTGGGAACGGGTGACCTCGGTCGCCGGCAAGGGACCGCTCGGTCAGGATGGTCCAAGCTTTACGGCATATACTATTATGGATAAGCTGGTGGATCAGTATTTCCCGAGCCTGTTCGCCATCGAGGACGAGCTGGCCGAGCTCGAAAGCCAAGGGGAGAAGGATTCCGTTGAGGACCTGATGAATCAGGTGTTTGCGCTTCGTTCCAGACTGCTGCGCCTGCGGCGGACGGTCGTGCCGATGCGGGATCTGCTGTACCGGATCGTGAACTCGCAGCATATGGAGCATCACGCGCACCATGCCTATTTTTCCGATATCTATGATCACCTGCTGAAGCTGGCGGACATGATTGAGGCGGACCGCGAGATGACGGCGGATCTTCGGGACAGTTACATATCGGTGAATTCGAACCGGATGAACACGATTATGAAAACACTCACGGTCATCACGACCATATTCATGCCGCTCACCCTGATCGCCGGGATTTACGGGATGAATTTTGAGAATATGCCGGAGCTTGGGTGGCATTATGGATATTTCCTTGTGCTTCTGCTGATGTTTGTGCTCGGCGGAGGCATGGTGACGTGGTTTATTCGGCGAGGCTGGTTTAAATAAGAGGGTTCGTGGATGTGAAGTCGTTAAGCTCTTCTGAATCAGACGGACTTCCTTCCAGTGTCTCTGCCGTTCCAAGTGTTAGGTAAATGTTGATCGGATCATCGGGAAGGGTTGTCCTACATAAAAAAGGCGAATGCTGAATCGCTGTGGTTCTTGTTCTTCCGTAAGGGGTATAAGCTTGCTGAGGGGGGACTGCATATGAAGCCTGGGCTCAAACCACATCCCAAGAAGCGTACATCGCGTCATCAAGATGAGCCTGTTCGTAACCGGCTCCTGCGCCGGATGTTCCGCTTGGCCTGGAAACGAAAGCGTAAGCTGGCCGTTACGAACCGTTACGAGGTTGGCATGGTCATCAGCGAAATTATGACAGGGATACTATTCATCGCGGGCAGCATTCTGATGTTCTATCCGCAGATGAAGCGGATTGCGACGGTGCTGTATCTGCTGGGCAGCATTACGATGCTGCTGCGTTCCGGTCTGCGCGGCTCTTATTGGTTCCGCCTGAAGTCACTCGAGAGCGACGAGCAGCAAGAAGCCGGTCCCGAAGGGGACTGGACGCGCTGAATAGGATCATATTTTAGGAAAAAAGATAGGGCTCCAGTCTGGAATTGACAGACCGGAGCCTACTTCGTCATGTATGAGCTTGCTATTTATCCCGCCTGTTGTTCGCTAAGGCGCAGCTGCGCTGTTGGTCAGAGCAGATCGTCTCAGCTGTTCAGAGGCTGTGGTCTTGCTGAAATGCGCGGTGCTGGTGCTGATGCCGAGATTTCACTTCAGATTAACGACGACGTCTGCCTTTGCGTGATCCTGAGCTTTTGCGCGAGCCGGAATGTCGTCTGCCCCCCGAGGACCGGCGTTTCCGCGGTCTGTATTCGTAGTCGTCGTTCTGGTCCGTGTATGCCGTGGATGATCCGCGGCCGCCCTTCTTCTTCGTGAACGCGCCTGCAAGCAGGGAAACCATGGGCGCAAGCTGCTGGAAGCCCTGCATGACCTTCTGTACCTTGCCGATGTTGTTAACCAGCCCGTCGATGCCCCCCATCCGATCGATGAGGCCCTTGACGTCACTCAGATTGTTGACCCCGAGTCCGCCAAGGAGTTTGCTTATTCCGCCTCCACTCCCGCTGCCGCCTCCGCCGAGGAGACTTGCCAGACCCCCGCCGCCAGAGTTGCTGGATGGTGTTAGAGCCGAAGCCGAAGCCTCCATGCCCGGTACAGGCAGCGTATCGTTTGAAAGAGCGTCAGCGTATGGATACAGATTGGATTCGCCGACTTCTGAAAAATCGCTGTATGGAGAAATACCGGGGTATGACGTTGGCTCCTGCGGCAGTGAATCATATTCGCTTAGCGAGCGCTTAGAAGAGGAAGGTCGGCGATGATAATAGTGAGAATGACCAGTCATGATATCACTTTCCTTTGTGAGTTAAGATACTATACTGTATGATACGGGCGGGCGATGGGTTTAGGCGAATACCCCTATTTTCGGGATAGGAGCGGAATCGGGCGATGGCCTAGGAAGGTTTTGGCGTGTCCTTCGTTAGGTTAAAATAAGAGAGTACATCAGGGTGAATGACCTCTCGTAATGGTTGTCCTGCAGTGCGTGAAATCGTTAATGCTTGAAAAGACTATATCCGCTCGGGTACAATGGGAGTGCGAGTGTTATACACAGTAACAATAGGGGATGATCATCCAGTGCAATTAAAGAAGTTAAATGATAAAAGCATCGATCAATTATTCGAAGCTGTATTAACCCTGAGCAGTGTGGAAGAATGCTATGTATTCTTCGATGATCTCTGCACCGTGAACGAAATCCAGTCCTTGTCACAACGGCTCGAAGTAGCGCGTATGCTTGGCAAGGGTTGCACATACAACCAGATTGAAGCAGAAACGGGAGCAAGCACCGCAACCATCTCGCGTGTGAAGCGTTGCCTGAATTACGGCAATGACGGTTATAAAATGACGCTGGAGCGTTTAGGGCGTTAACACCATGACGAAGCCGGGTGTGCTGGTCATTAGTCATGGTTCGCGTGAACAGAACTGGGTGTCGCTGGTGGACGAAGCCGTCCACGAATTGGCGTCCCGCATGGATATACCGGTCGTTTCTTCCTATCTGGAATTGGTAGAAGGCCGTCTGATTCAGGACGGCATTACGGCCTTGGAGGATCAGGGTGTCACTGACATCGTGGTCATTCCGTTATTTGTCTCGTCCGGCAGCACACATGTTGACGAAATAGCTTATGCTATAGGAGCGAAGGCTGTTCCGGACATGGAAACCGACCTTGCGCCGTTCAGGGTACGATCCCGGATTCACTTCGGTGCGCCAATGGATGACGACCCCGAGATTGCCGCAATGGTATGGGATAAAGTAAGAGAGCTGTCCGTGAATCCGGCGAAGGAGGTCATTCTTCTTGTCGGACACGGCAGCAGGCATGATCTGTTTCGCCGCCGCTGGGAAAAGGGTATTAACTCATTGGCACGGCGAGTTAGCGAAGTAAGCGGTACAAGCGCGGATTATGCCTTACTCAGTCCCGGCGATGTGCGGGACAAAGTGACAGCATGGATGGAGCGCGGCTGCGATGTGATCGTAGCTCCGCTTTTTTTGAGTGAGGGGTATTTTACGGAGAAGGTTATACCCAATCGGCTCGAGGGGCTTGAATGCCGGTATACCGGCAGGACTTTGCTTCCACACCCGCTGCTTCCGCAGTGGATGGAGTCGCAGGCCAAACTTCTTCTTCAATCCTTGAAATCATAAGTAGGTGGCGTATCGTTAATGAGAAGTGCAAGGTTAATCTATAATCCAACCTCCGGCCGGGAGGAGATGAAGCGTCGGCTTGCTGATATTTTGGACCGTCTGGACAGTGCTGGCATTGAAACCTCCAGTCATGCTACCAAGGGGGAGGGAGATGCTACCCGTGAAGCTGCAGATGCTGTAGAGCGGGGGTACGATCTTGTGATTGCCGCCGGAGGAGACGGAACGATCAATGAAGTCATCAACGGGATGGCTGGCAGGGATAACCTTCCGCCGCTCGGCATATTCCCTATGGGGACCACGAATGATTTTGCAAGAGCACTCGGCATCTCGAAGAACTGGGAAGAGTACTGCGATCTGGTGATTCGAGGCGAGACACGTCCGATTGACGTGGGCAAAGCCAATGATCGCTACTTCATTAATATAGCGGGCGGCGGTACGCTGACCGAGCTCACTTACGAGGTGCCGAGCAAGCTGAAGACGATGATCGGGCAGCTGGCGTATTATTTGAAGGGGATCGAGAAAATGGTCAGCCTTACGCCGCAGGAGCTCATCATCAACGCCAGCGGTCATGAGGCGATCCATGACGAATTCATGGTATTCCTCATTGCCAACAGCAACTCGGTCGGCGGCTTCGACAAAATCGCGCCGGGCGCGAGCATTGACGACGGTCTGTTCGACGTCATTGCGCTGCGCAAGTGCAATCTGGCGGAGTTCGTACGCGTCGCTACCCTCGCCCTGCGCGGCGAGCATATCAACGACAAGAAGGTCGTGCATTTCCGCACCGACTATATGGAGGTCGTCTCTCCCGGACCGGTTCAGCTGAACCTGGACGGCGAGTTCGGTGGCGTCCTGCCGGGCACGTTCCGTGTCCTGCCGCAGCATTTAAGGATTTTTGGGTGAGATGGCGGTTGTGAGAAATGGCGTTGGTGTGCGTAGGGAGCGATAGCTGACTGTTGGGCGATAGCATCGAGTGCATAAGACACGGTGGTCTGGCCGATAGTTGGGAGTCAGATCCGAAATGCTAACTAAGCAATAACCCAAGGCTAGAGATAGCGCCGAGTGCGTATATGACCCATGGTTGTTTTGTCTGAGTCAGTGTAATAGCCAGGATATCAGGGATAGGCAGGCGATTGAGGCAATGGGCCATTGGAAGAGATGGAACAGGCTGCGAGTCGCCGTTAAGACTCCAGGCTGTTGTAAGTAAATGATTGGATTTGCAGGTTCTTGGATTGAATAACATAGGAAGCTCCCGTATAATGATGGACGAGAGCTTGTGCGATAAGCTCCCTTGGGGGAGCTTTTTGTTGTTTAAGTGAAGGAACAGTAACGGAGAGCATCCGCTTTTATAATGGATGATGATCCGATGGGGAATATAGAGTAGCAAGAGACAAGTTGAACGGAAAGAAGTGAACAGCACATCATGAAGAAGAACCGCAAGGGAAGCGACACGCGCCGCAGCGGCAAGCCGGCGGTGTCTTCGGCCGCCCTCCTCGACCTGCCGGTGGCCAAGAACGACGAGGTCGTGATCGATATTATAGGAATGAACCATGACGGGGAAGGGGTCGGCCGTGCCGACGGCTACACCCTGTTCGTTCAGGGCGCCCTGCCGGGCGAGAAGGCCCGGGTGAAGGTGCTCAAGACCAAGAAGCAGTATGGCTACGCCAAGCTGCTGGAACTGGTCGAGCAGAGCCCGAACCGCATCGCGGCACCGTGCCCGATCTACGACCAATGCGGCGGCTGCCAGCTGCAGCATATGAGTTACGCCGGACAGCTGGAGTGGAAGCGCCAGTTGGTGGTGGACAACCTGGAGCGGATCGGGAAGCTGCGGGTGGTGCGTGAGGCGGCAGGTGCTGGAGAGACGCGTGTGGACGATGAGCGGAGTGGCTCAGATGGTGGAGGGGACATTGAAAATACTAAAACCAATGGCGCGAATCCTGCCGTGTCCGGCGTTGATTCAGATCAAGAGGGGATCCTCGTGCGTCCGACACTCGGTATGAGCGAGCCTTGGCGCTACCGCAACAAGTCCCAGGTGCCTATTGGCGTAACGGAAGGAGGCCTGGTCGGCGGCTTCTACGCCCGGGGCAGCCACCGGATCGTGGACATGGAGACATGCCTCATCCAGCATGAGCAGAACGACGAGGTCGTCAGCCGCGTCAAAGCTATCGGGCGGAAGCTAGGCATCACCGCCTATAATGAAGAGACAGGTCAGGGTCTGCTTCGCCATGTCGTGGTGAAGATCGGTTTTGCTACCCGGGAAATGATGATTGTGCTCGTCACGAACGGCGAGCGGATTCCGCGCGTGAACGAGTGGATCTCTGCTATCCGTGAAGAGCTCCCGGCTGTAGTGAGCATCTGCCAGAACGTGAACACACGCAAAACGAACGTGATTTTCGGAGATGTAACCCGTGTCCTGTGGGGACGTGAGGTCATCCATGACTATATAGGCGATGTGAAGTTCGCCATTTCCGCGCGTTCCTTCTATCAGGTGAACCCGGCCCAGACAGAAGTGCTTTACGGCAAGACGGTGGAGTATGCGGGATTAACCGGGGAAGAGACCGTGATTGATGCCTATTGCGGCATCGGGACGATATCCCTGTTCTTGGCCCAACATGCCAAGAAGGTGTATGGAGTCGAGATCGTGAAGGAAGCGATCGAGGATGCGCGTGCCAATGCAGAACTGAACGGTATGAATCATGTGGAGTTTGAAGTCGGCGCTTCTGAGGATGTGATTCCGCGCTGGAAAGAGCAGGGCATCGAGGCGGATGTCATCGTGGTCGATCCTCCGCGTAAAGGGTGCGACCCACGCTTGCTAGAGACGATTCTTGAGATGAAGCCGGAGCGGGTGGTCTATGTGAGTTGTAATCCAAGTACGCTAGCAAGGGATTTAAGGATACTCGAAGATGGCGGGTATCGCATGGTGGAGGTAACACCGGTGGATATGTTCCCGCATACCGTTCACGTAGAATCGGTGGCTTTGTTGGTGAGGGATGGTACAGATCGCTGAGAATGCAATGGTGGAGAGGGTTTCGGGAGTAGTGCAGATGAAATGAAAGAGTGAAACAGAGGCTTGAAAATAGTAGAGTTGACTGATTGTTGACGAATTCGGTAGGTTAGTTGAATACATCGAACGTTAAGTCCTTTTGCCAAAGAAAAGGTACATCCCTCGGAAAAATGAGGGGTGTACCTTTTTCATGTATACTTCAAATATCATGAGGACACTTCCGCTTAGAAGGAGATGTGTAGAATGCAAGGTCAAAATCATGAAATAAGCGATTCGAGCTAAGGTTCAACAGCATCACGGAGAATTTTTTTCATGCAGGAGAATTATCTGGGATAATAGAACTAATTAGAGAAAATGACATACCTAAAAGAAAAATAGAAATAAAACATATGAAGTAACCTACTTGATGCTTCTATCAAAGCTAATAAACTTTGCTTCAGCATTGGAAAATCTAATGGTTTCAAAACAACAGGGCCTCTGAAAAACAAAGACTTAATTACGTTATAAGGTAATTACGAGTTTTCTTGGAGACCAGTTTATTATAGTAGAAGGTATTACGTAATAGGGGTTTAGGAGGAGAGGGCTATGTGTAAGAAAGTTAAACCACAAACAAACTATGTACAACACTTTTCAACAAGAATTCCATGGAAGGATAACGATTATACTGGGCGAATTGACAATAATCCTAGGTATAATGTAGCTGCTCAAGTAATCCCTAACATTGCATCATCACGGGACTTAGAGTTTGAGGAAGCAAATAGAGGTAAAAGTTACGAACAAGTAGGACCAGTAAGGATGCAAAACTGGATTACAGAGAACGCTGCGTTCATGAGTGATACCAAGCTTTACCTTAAAATGAACCATCCATATAAAAAAGGAAATGCTAAATTCAAGCATTTTGAAGAAACAACTTTTGGGATGGACCCTTATTCATTCTTATTGCGCCCTTTTTCATGGACTTTAAAGGATAATGCTAATGAGAAACAAAAGTATTACAATTTTTATTTTGACTTAGAAAAAACAGAACAAATGCTGAACTGGTCAAGTGCGTGGGTATCGCATGGAGAATCTCAAAAAGGGATTTTCGATTACTTCTTTTCCGGAAGTAGTCCGCACAATTCATTGATCTTTCCATATTACAAACAAGTTCCATTTATCGAAGATAATCGGCGTGTAATTGCTGGAATAGGAAATATAGTATCAAATGTAGAAATTCATGAGTATGAGTCTAATGGAAGCAGTGACGAAAAGAACTACATTTGGGAGACAAATGCAGCTCATTCAATAAGAGTTGATGGTAAAGATGGCTTTTTAATGCCATATCATGAAATTTCAGAGTATGTAAAAAAGCATCCTGATTTTGATGTGTCGAGTGTCACATTGTTTGAAGCGGCAGGTTTTAGATCGGAATTTTCATATGCAGCTGAATGGGTCAGCTACGATGCGGCTATTGATGTTCTAAATCAAGCGAAAAGTGCATTGAAAAATATAGCTAACCTCAAGCTAAAAGAAGCCAATCATGAATGGGTTAATGTTCAACTTGAGTATGTTGATAATCAATTAAAAAGCGTTTGGAATCAACGTGGTATTTTCCCAGGAGTAGGTTCAATTTTATCAGCTTTCGGTGTTCGATATGGTTTCGATGTTGCTCATCATATTGATACTTCTGAAAACGACTTGATTTCTGAGTTGAAGTTATATTTTTCAGGTGAGAAAGAAACTGGCAATGAGAAACTGGATGACGGATTGGCTGACAAAGAGGATGAGTTTTCTGGTTTACTAAGAGATGAAAACAAAACTCGATATTTCGAACTTTTGTCTCGATTGAATCTTTCTGTTGAACAAGCAATTTATGCTTGGGGTGAGCTGAAAATTTATGCAGCTGAAATTGTTGAAAACCCATACCTATTATTCGAACTTACACGAAAAGAAAAGGACGAACATCAAGTTACTATTTCCCAAATCGATAATGCAATGTTTGTGAATCCATTGGTGGATAATAAATATCCTCTAAATAAACCAACTAAAATGAGAACTGAAAGTGATAAGCGCCGATTTAGAGCTATGGTAATATTTGTTTTAGTTCAAGCCGCAAATCAAGGCCATACTTTACTCAGCTATGATCAAATTGTTGAAGAAATTAATAAATTACCATTAGATCAAAAAACGGATTTTCAAACTGAAAAAATTGAAGGTGTTTTAGAGTTTTTGCAGGAAGGTGAATTATACGTTGATGTCGAAAATTCTTACATCAAACTGAAAGAATATCAAGATTATAAACAATTGGTAGTCGATATAGTAAATAGCCGTTTAGAAACTAGTTTATCTAGTGAACAAAACTGGAAAAAAATTATTGATAACCAATTTGGAAAACTTCAAGAAAATAATGAAGAAAACGATCAATTGGCTCGTGATGAAAAGTCGACAGCGTTAAAAATACTTGAATCGTCTAGAATATCTGTCTTATTAGGGAGAGCTGGGACGGGTAAAACATCAGCATTGGGGATTTTTGCTTCTTCTAAAGAAATTAAAGCTGGTGGAGTATTAGCATTGACCCCTACTGGGAAAGCAAGAGTTCAACTTGAGAATTCATTTAAGAAGAATAGTGTTGTAGCTGAGATTATGACCGTGGCACAATTTTTAATTCGTTCAAAAGGATTCAGTTGGAACACAATGGCTTATAAGATGCCAAGCCAACCTAGTTCGAGTATTGCCAAAACAGTTATTATCGATGAAAGTTCAATGCTCACTGAAGATATGTTTGCTGGCATATTAAAGCTTGTTGATTCTCATGCTGAAAGAATTATCTTTATAGGGGATCCAAATCAATTACCTCCAATAGGAGCAGGACGCCCATTTGTCGATTTGATTAGTTATTTAGTGCGTGCTTATCCTGAAAAGGTCGCAACATTGAAAACTGAGATGAGACAAGGCTCAGGTGGTGATGATTTATCATTTGCTCAAATATTCTCAAATTCGGATTCAGTCGATAAAGATGTAATTTACCGTATTCAAAACAATCAAACAGATAATCGTCTTAAATACATTCAATACACCGATTTAGACGAGTTAGAAAAAGTGTTCTTTGAAGAATTGGTGGAAATTGCAAATATGACAAATGAAAATGATATTGATGGTTTCAATAAAAGTTTGGGAGCTACTGTAGGCAAATATACAAATTATCCAACTAGTGAACATATAGAAGACTGGCAAATTCTATCTCCAACTAAATTTATTGGTGCAGGAAGCTATTATTTGAATAATCAACTTCACCAAAAATATCGTCAGGACATTGTCGAGCAATGGAGTACATATTCATGGTCAAAAAACAGTCCTCAATCTGTTCAAAACATTGTTTACGGGGATAAAGTCATATCTAATGTAAATGGTGAGAAGGATTACTGGGATGGTTCATCGGGGAAAGCCTACATTGCAAATGGTGAAATTGGTATTATGACGGATTACCCAAGCCACTATGGCAAGAATGATAAGAATACTAGTTGGTATAGATTCCGTTTTGGCTCATTTGAGGGAAAAGTCTTTTCATATACTAAAGCTGATTTTGGTGGTGATAATAGCGACTCTAAGTTAGAACTTGCTTATGCTCTTACAGTTCACAAATCACAGGGTTCTAGCTTTGGCAAAACCATAGTAGTCATAAATGGTAAAAGTTCATTTGTTACAAAAGAACTTTTGTATACAGCGTTTTCTCGTCAAAGAGAAAAACTAATTGTATTAAGTGATTTGTCAATTCAAGAATTAGTTCAGTATGCGAATGACTGGTATTCGGATACCAAACAAAGATATACAGACTTATTTGAAGTTCCAAACATCATTGAGATAGAGTCTAGTAAACAAAAACGGTACTTTGAAGAAAAATTGATCCATAAAACGATACGTGGTGAAATGGTTAGATCAAAGTCCGAAGTAATTGTGGCTAATATTCTCGATAAGATGAAAATTGAGTATTTCTATGAAGAACCTTTAAATGTTAGTGGTAAAACCTATATTCCTGATTTTACTCTACGCTACCAAGGCAAAATTGCTTATTTAGAGCATCTTGGAATGCTAAGAGATAGATCATACAAAGAGCGTTGGGACGAGAAAAAGGCAAATTATGAAAGTGTGGGAATTTCAGAGACTCTTGGAAATTTGATAATTACCAAGGATGGATTAGACGGAAGTTTGGATGCAACGTTAATAGAGAGTAAAATTCAAACATGGATAAAAAAATAGTTCTTTGTGCACATCAACTAATGCAGGTTAAACACAATACTAACTAAATTGTTTCAGAACCCGTACTCTAAAGATATTAAACTATTATATGTTCCCTTATACCGATAGTGCATGAAACGCCATGGATATGTTTCCGAGAACGGACAGTTCCTCAGACATTAATACTGTCCTCTTGGGCCATGTGGAGTGCGTAGCGTTTGTAGGAAATGATGTAGTAATAAAAGTCGTGTCAAAGCCTAAATAGTTGTGCTATGAGCCGAGAGAAACTAAGGTACAACTTTCCTCGGCTTTTCTTGGCTCAGGGGAGAGGAATGAGGGATAGGGGACCGCTCCTTCAGCTCTTTTCTGAATGCCCCTCGTTTTTTCTGTCTAACATGATATAGACGATTCAATTTCTATACAATGACGCATGGGAAGAGCTGATGATCGAAGGCGGCCCATTGAACGCAACTGGAAGGCGAGGATGGATGATACGAGGACGGGCTTCTCTGACCGACGCTCGTGCTTATTTTCTTCTATAGAACTTTTCTGAGGCCAACAGTTAAAACGGCGAATTGTAGCTTAAAAACGACCTGAATTCGGCGCGTGAAAGGAAGCGTCGATGTTCTGAAACGGACTTGCCGGGCAATAAGACAAATTTTTTGTCGAGATCATGCAGCCAAGTTGCAGCTAACAGTTTGTCGTGCGCCGGGGGAGAAGCTGGAGATAACGCAATCGGACGGGAAATGTGTTTGATGCAAGCAAAAAGAGGTCGTCCAACCGGTCGGGACTGACCCCCGTTTGTGAGACAGGGATCAAAACACCTTGCAAGTTTAAGCAGCCAGTTGGCGGAAATGAACCGGCGACTGGTTGTTTAGTTTTGTTTGAATGCGAATTGAGTTATAGTATGTTATGTAGTCTCGAACGGTCTGCTCGACGATGGCCGTCGTCGTACAGGTTAAACCTTCGAGATAGAACGTTTCAGACTTTAGCGTGGAATGAAACGATTCGATGGGGGCATTATCAGCGGGCGTACCCTTGCGGGACATGCTCATGGTAATGCCTTTTCCCTTTACAGCTTCTTGATAGGCCTGAGAGGTGTAGACGCTGCCCTGATTGCTATGGAGCATGGCGCCCGACAGAGTGGGCAGCTGATCCAGCGTGTCCAGGACAAACCCAGTGTCTTGCTTGTCAGATATACTGTATGCCACAATCTCTCCGTTAAACAAGTCCAAGATGCTCGACAGGTATAACGTTTTTCCGCCAAACGGCAAATACGTAATGTCTGTCACGAGTTTTTGCATGGGAGCATCGGCCTCAAACTGACGCTTTAACAAGTGTTCTGCGATGTAAGTTGGCTGCCCTGTAGGTTTGCGTTTCTTCACTTTGACACGACATTGGAGCCCCTCTCGCTGCATAATCCGCTGCACGCGTTTATGGTTAATCTTGTGCTCCATCCGAAGCAGTGCCGTGATCTTCCGATATTCGTAACGAAATTTATGCTGACTACAGAGTTCACGAATCTTCTCTACCATGTGATCTTTATATGGGCTCCCGTAGGCGGCCTTCCAACGATAGTAAGTGGAGCGAGAAAGCCCGATCCATGCACACGCTTGAGCCACACTGACTTCCCCTCGAACGGACTCAACCCACTCTACTACAGTCTTTGGCGACACCTCCTTTGCATTTCCGCGAACTTTTTTAGCAGATCTAATTGTTGCTTTAGAAACCGATTTTCCGCCTGCACCTTCTCCAGCTCTGACGTATATTCAGGCCCTTTACCGTAGCTGTATTGTTTACCGACAGGCTGCTCCAACCGGTTCCATTGGCCGCTGCGATACCATCTCATCCAGGTCTCTACTTGTGTCTTATTTCGTATGTTCAGTTGGTCCATGACTTCTTTCACTGGAATGCCATCCCGTCTCATTTCAATGGCTTTCTTCTTCACTTCTACCGGATAGCTAACTCTTGTTGCCAACGCAAAAACACCTCCAAGGTTGTCTCCATATCTTACGACATGGTTGCATTCTCTTGAAGGTGTTTTAATTTGTCTCACGCTATGGGGTCAGTCCCGCGGAAGCGTGACCCCAATTTTAGAGATAGAATTTTAAAAGCATATGAATTTAGCTGTGCAGTTTGCGGCTTTAATGTCAGGTTGGGACATAATTTAGTGGCCATTGACGCCGCTCACATTCAATGGCATCAAGCCGGCGGACCCGACACGGAGGAAAATGGGATTGCACTTTGCTCTTTGCATCATAAGTTGTTTGATCGAGGAGTATTTACGATAACGGGGGAGCGGGAGCTGCTTGTGGCTGAGCAGGCTCACGGCAGCAATGGTTTTGAGGAGTGGCTGATGTGTTTTCACGGTAAAAAGGTACGTTCTCCCATACATCCGGTATATACGCCGAAAGAGAACTTTATAAACTGGCATATAAGGGAGGTATTTAGAGGCCCCGCCAGATACCGAATTTTGTGATTGAAAAAAATAGGCCGCACTGGAATATCCAGTACGGTCATATCTAACCATTTTTCCTTTCTTTCTTGGGCAGGACTAACGAATCGAGTTTATTAGCCGCGTCCTTATCAGCTGACTGTAGAGCATGACCGTAGACGTTCATCGTAGTAGAGATATTAGAATGACCAAGGCGTTCAGAAATGAGTTTGGCGTGAACGCCTTTGTTGATCAGTAAAGTGGCGCTTGTATGTCTGAGATCGTGGAATCTGATATATTTTAAGCCATTTTTCTTTAGAAAATTACGGAACCACAGATAAGGTGTCTCAGGGTAATATGCATTTCCTTCATCATTACTGAATACGAAGAAATGATCTCCACCTTTCCATGCATCACCTAAAGCAAGGCGCTTTTTCCTAGATTCCAAATAGTATTCCTTGAGATGCTCAACTACAGTATCCGATAAGCTTACCTTCCGTTTAGACTTAATCGTTTTGGGTTCGGATATGATTCTTTCACCGTTAACGGAGTGAGATATGCTTTGCTTGACCTCAAGAATACCTTGATTCAGGTCGATATGCTTCCATTCCAACCCAACCAGTTCCCCTCGGCGAAGTGCAGTAGTTATTGCGAGCATGATAATCATGCGCCATTTTATGGGTTCTTCTTCAAGGTGTTCAAATAGCAAAGCAACTTCTTCTTCATCATACACTTCTATCTCTTTCCGAATAACCTTGGGCTTTTTGATATCCGCGGCCGGATTGCTCTTGATTAGTTTCCATTCCACCGCACGAGAAAATATATTTTTTAGAATTCTGTGAGCATACTGTATGGTGCCTGAGGAGAGCTGGCCATTTTTGCCGTCTTGCCGGCTACCCTCCTTACTGAGGTCAGAGATAAAGTTGACTACATGAAATGGCTGAATCTTATCTAACCGCATATGGCCAAAGATCGGAAGAATCCGATTTTTTATAAATCGCGAATAGATATCGAAGGTCTTGATCCCCAACTCATACTTGGCGTATTTTCCCTTCCACTCTTCTACAAAAGCTGTAAAGGTCATTTTTTCAGGGGCAATGTAGTGACCTGATTCAACCTCGGTCTCAAATTCTGCAAGCAGCTTTCTTGCCTCACGAATTCCTTTTGCCTTTACCGTCTTTGTATGCCTAATCCTTTTTCCATCAGCCTTAACCCCAGCTTCAACAACAAGAAGCCACGAATCATTACCGCGTTTTTGCAAGCTTGCCATAAGTATCTAACACCTCTCATTACGAATGTGATTCAATGTCCGCTGTACAATAGTTTTTAACCTCTTGCTCATGGAACCACTTAAGCAAAGTATCTCTTCGAAAGAGGATCTTTGAACCAACACGGGTGTGCGGTATCCTTTTTGCTCTTACCTCTGCGTAAAGCTTGTCTTTTGAAATCTGGCATTCAAAAACCTCTTCCCAGGCCTCATTAACGGTTAAGGTATTGCGCTTAGCGGCTGGAATATATTCAACGGATTGCTGTCTAGTAGATTCATACATATGAAATACCTCCTTAATAAGAGATTAAGGCTTCTAATTTACATCAGCAAATTTCGAATACCCGGAATTTTAGTGGACCAAATATTGTTGTTGTTTCTTTTTTACCGACCTCCTGTTAAAAATGATTGTGTTCCCTTTTTTATAAGCCGGCCGATCGAATGATGGGGGGAACGCGGCGAAATATTTCAGTTAGACTAACTAAAAAGCACAAAAAAGCCCTTTTCAGTTAGAAGTAGGGCCTACTACCTGAAAAGGGCATTATTATTTATGACGAAAACAGTCGTCGATTTAGAGTTAAGCACAGAATTAACCTTAGAATGATTCCCAAACCGTATGGAGGGAATAGAAGTAAAAGGGTGAAGACTAAATGGTATAATTTAATAATAGAGATTCCGATAAGACATGTCAAGATTAAGGATAAAAATACACAAAGGCGGAAGAGGGGGGCTAACGTGCCAATAATAAGGGATTGTGATCTGAAACAAATTTATAACCATGCTAAAATGACGGTGAGAATAAGAGCTGCTGCTGCAGGTGCGCCCCTGTACTACATTTTAGATGGAAAAAGGTATTGTGAGGAGCATGTTCAAATAAGTGATTATATAGGGAATTCTTTTGGAAATGTAAAAGAAGTGGAAGCCCTACCAGGCGGCAGCCAGCCAGAGATGTTTGTGTTTGCCGGATGCAATGGGGCTGGAAAAACGACTTTAATTGATCACTTTAAATATAAATTTCATAGTATCATCAATGCGGATTTTATTGCCAAAAGAATGAATCCAGAGAATCCGCGTAGTGTCGATTTATCTGCTGGTAAAGAGGCATTATTAGAGCTAAGGACAACGCTGGAAGGATGCAAGACGTTTGCAGTTGAAACTACCTTGTCTGGAAAACACATAATTAAACAGATGAACATTGCTAAAAGGCTGGGATACAAAATATACCTATACTTTATAGGATTAGCAGATGTCCAACTGCATACTGATCGTGTACACACCCGTGTCATTGAAGGTGGCCATTTTATCTCGTCGGAAGACATTGGGAGGAGATATTACTCTTCACTAAGTAATTTGGAAACCGCTGTATCACTCGCCGATGTATCGGTTCTAATTGATAATTCTAGGAATGAATATATGACTGTTGCCGAGATAAGCCATGGACAAATACACTGTCGGATAGACGAGCTTCCACAGTGGCTACGGAGAGCTAATCTAGGAAATTAACAAGGGGGTATAATCAATGGACGTTTCTGATTATTTTAAAAAGAGGCTTGAACAATATCCGACTTTGGAAATTTGCAAAAGCTTAGGAGGAAGACCATGTATAGGGGACTCAAATATCAGTGGCTTCAATTCTTGATTTTTTGAGGTCGGAGAAGCGGGTCTCGGAAATCGCTACCGTTTTGAATCAAGATTCAGCGAAAATTCATGACGCGTTGAATTATGCGATTGATATTTTACAGTTGCAAATAGAAGATCCTAATCTTACCGGACTAGATCTTGATGACATTGTAGAAATGCAAACAGGGGGAATCTACGTGAATCCTTTCAGGGATGAGCAGGTGGATGAAACAATGAAAAGGTACATAGCAACGCGTAAAATTAGAAGTGAATAATGCAGGGATTGAGTATATGAACAAGGGGAAGATGCAGGAATTGCTCTTCCTCTTTTATATTACAATAAATTCTTATTCCTTTTCCTGACGAGATCCTTCGATTGAATTAAAAATATCCTTAGTTATACGATGAATCATTTTTACGTCCTCAGTTTTCTTAGCTTTTAAAAACTGATAATGCACCTCAAGAACAGAGCTTATCTCAAATTCGCTTGAATTAATATCAACCTCACGGAAGTCAAATAAGTCCCCGGGCCTTATTTCAAGTGCGTTCATAATCTTCTCTAATGAATCAAGAGATGTATTTCTCTTGCCTCTTTCAACATCCCCAAGATAAGAAGTCTGCAGTCCAGTTGTTTCACTAAGCTGTTGGAGGGTCATTCCTCTGGCATTACGTACATTACGTATTTTATCACCGATAATTCTTTTTAAGTCACCCATTCGATCACTCCCCTATTAAGAGTAGAGGATTAACTCCAAAAATTAAATAACACTATAAGTTAATATATGTTGATAAAATAACTTTAAAGTGATATTATTTAGTTATTATTACCAGGGGTGATTATATTGATACCTAAAGTAAGTAATGTAGACTTATTGATCTTGGCAGATAACGCGGGGCAGGAAATTTATAAATTCAAGAAGGTTATTTTTCATAAAGACACACAGTATCTTTTACTTCTTCAGCAAGAGGGTTATAAAATTCTAAAAACAAGATATGACGCTAAGCACCTAAAACTTATCGAAATCAGTAATGAAGAATTTCAACAATTGAGAGATCTTCGTCTCCTCGACTTTGACCAGCCCGAAAGAGACCACGAGTCAATTGGTGAGTTCATGGTAACAGGAATATCCTTTAACAAACAGGGAAATGAAGGCGGTATGCTTGTTGAATTTAAAATTGCAAGCATAGAGAGACCTTTGGATATATTACCGTACATTGTACAGACAGGAGCCGAGCATGTCTTCTTTTCAGAATGACACGATCAACTATATAACAGGTGGAAAGGTAACGGTCAAAACACTAGTGCGGTTAGGTCTAATACCTGCTGGACAATGTGTTATTCCAAATCAGTTTTATGAAATGGGTTGGGGGAAGTGGCTTCCAATGCCGAATATTACCTCATTGCCATATTTAAGCCACTGTATTGCCTGTGGCTTAAATAAAGATGATACTATTAAATTTCTGGAGCAAAAGACAAAGTCAATTACGTTTATTGATTTTTCAAAAAAAAAACTCTGGATTTAACGGAAATAGATAAAGAGGAATACGAACTTCTGTATGAGAGGGAAGTTGAGGTTAAACGTAGATTAGAGGTAAATGGGTATGAATACCCCAGAAATATACTTGATGTAGTCAATCTTTACTTAAAACTTGGTTTGGTATTTGAGTTAAAAGAAGACAATACTGTGGGTTTACTCGATATGATTGTTAGGCCCCTCGCTCAAATTGACACTTTTCTGGCATTTAAGTAACTTAAATACTTGTAGGAATAGATTTCATATTAATAGGCGAGTTGGAACTTCGTTGTATATAATAATCCGGATGACCATTTCGTGGTACATCCGGATTTTGCTTTTACAATATTTATTGAAAATTGCGCTCAGGGAGATTTTCTAATCGATCGATTTTCCGCCAAAGGGCATCAAGTTTATCTTGTACATTAGATAATTTTCGGGAGAGCACGCCATTGGTTTCATCAAGTTTTTCTAAAGCATAAGAAACCGCTGCATACTGCTGCAGCATTTCGTTGGTAACATTGACGACGGTAGCGACCAAATTTCCTACCCCGTCTTCTGGGATATCGGCTGGCTTTTTGGGCGACAGAAGGTCAATCAACCTAGCATCAGAAGAAACAACACGATAAGCTTCGTCCAGAATCTTTAATACGAGTAAGTCCTTTTGTGAATATTTTACTCTAACCCCCTTTTTTTCAACTTCAATAAATCCCAGAGAGACGGCCAATTGAATCCGTCGATGAGCTGTAGATACTTCTAAGCCCAAATTTCTTGCTAACTCCGCTACGCTGAAAGTTTTTTGCATAGTATCTTCTCCTTAACAAGATGTAACCTGTTTTAATGGGAACAGGATAAACCAAAAACAAAAAAGAGCAGAAGTTCTCCAGGTTGGAGTTTCTACTCTTAGCTCTCGTATGAGATGATTATATTAGTCCGATAAGCTAATTTTGGCAATATTAAACCAGAGACTGGTGATTGAAAAGATAGAATGGCCCTTACCGTGTGGCTAGGACTAAGATTTGAGGATGAAATACAAGGTATACTTTAATTATAGATTATTATAATTTGAGGTGTCAATTATCTTTGAGTTTAGGAATCACAGTAAGGTAGAAAACCTTCTTCTCTAAAACCACCCACCAACTATAAATCATTTGATAACATGACGAAGCGGACGTTCCTACAATTGATTAAAAATATCTAATCATTAATGTCATTTGCATCGAGCAATTGGGACACCTTCAGAGTAACCTAACAAAATTGATATGATTGGAAGTATGATATATGCAAAGTGGTAGGTTGGTATGGTGAGTAGAGCAGTGAGTAGGAAGGTGAGTTGAGGAGTGAGTGACTCACTGCTCTACTCACCTTCCTACTCACTAAAATTTATTACCCGAAAAGCCTTGAGCAGTAAGGTTTTTGGGCTCCTAAAGCTAAGGCGACAGAAGTACAGTTCGGAAAGGTGAGTATATATGTACCAGAATCAAGAGAAAACCAATGCTCTTTGTTGCTATTTTTGTGATTGCTTAGTATGGGATAATGTTTGCATAGAAATGAACGATAACGTCATAAAGAAATTATTACACCATTCATCATAGCCTCCTTATAAGTTTTTAGTTAAATACTTACAACAGCAAAGGTCACCCAAAGGTCACCCAAAGGTCACTCTATCACTCTATTATAAAGCTCACCTCTAATTATACATTCCATTACCTCAAAAAATTCGACTTCCATGATGTTGATGTTACATCCCCATGTTGTTCCTTACTTAGAAGTGAAATATGAAGGAGTCAGTCAGATTTCGTCGAATTATATACAAAAAAACTTAATATAAATTGAAATTTTATGCTTACGGAGTTGGATGAATTGGAACAGGATATTAAGCAGCACACATATAAAGTTGGAAGTTTATTTGCTGGTATTGGTGGTTTTTGTAGAGCCTTTAAAAACGAAGGATTTGATGTGAAATGGGCAAATGAATTAGATCCTCATGCATGTGAGACTTATAGAAATAATCATCCGGGTACTAAACTTTATGAGAAATCTATTGAAGATTTATCGGTTATTACTGATGGGTTGGAACCGGTAGATGTCCTTACAGCTGGGTTCCCCTGCCAATCTTTCTCACTTGCGGGAAATAAGCTGGGATTTAAAGATCCAAGAGGTAAACTATTTTTTGAAATTATTAGATTGTTAAAAGAGTTCGGTAGAGATAGACCCAAAATACTCGTTCTTGAAAATGTTAAGAACTTAGTTTACCACAATAACAAGATGACGATTAGTATCATCGAAGAGGAAATTAAGAGGGCGGGTTATTGGTTCCGTGTTCCCTTGGACAGCAAGGGGAACTTATTAACAGACAAGAGCAACGCAGTGGTACTTAATACAAAGGAACATACAGATATACCTCAAAATCGAGAACGGCTATATATGGTTGCCTTTTCACAGGATATCTTTAAGTTCAACAATTTTAAGTTTCCCAGCACTGAATCAAATTTAAAAGATGTAAGGGAGTTCCTAGATCTTGATTTCAAGGCCGACCCCGAGTTTTATTTCGATGAAAATTCAAAATATGGTAGGATGTTTGCTGAAAAAATGGCAGAAGGAAATAGAGATTCCGTATATTTATTACGGAGGGCATATGTCAGAGAGAACAAAAATGATTGTACTTTTACGCTTACGGCAAATATGGGAGAAGGTGGTCACAATGTTCCTGTTATACATGATGATTGGGGCATTAGAAAACTGACACCCACTGAATGCGTACGTCTGCAGGGATTTAGAGATCATCAATTTTCATTTCCGAAAGGAATGGCAAAAGCCAAACAATATAAACAAATTGGCAATGCTGTGACTGTTGATCTAGTTCAAAAGTTAGCGGCGGAATGTCTACATAAATTAAACAGTATGCAGAAGTAAGGAGCAGGGTATGATTAATTGGAACTTTCCATCAAATAACTATGGTCAAATAACAGGCTTAAACGATGCGGGAATTGAGACGTTTCGCGGTAATCCTTGGGATTCATTGGCAAGAGAAATTAATCAAAATTCCTGTGATGCTAAAGATAAGAATAATCCTGGACCTGTTGAGGTGCACTTTAATTTATCTCACATTCCTTTAGAGTATTTCCCGCAAAAAGATGAATTTATAAAAATACTTAAATCCTGTTTAGAATACTGGAAGGATAATACTAAGACCACCCGCTTTTTTGAAAATGCACTTTCGATTATGGAATTAGATAAGATACCCTTTCTTAAAATCAGTGACTATAATACAACTGGATTAACCGGTGCAGACGATGAGTATAGAGGTGGATGGCATAATCTTATAAAATCGGTTGGTTCATCAGATAAGGATTCTCAATCTGGAGGGTCTTTTGGAATAGGGAAGCACGCCCCTTTTGCTTGCTCCGATCTAAGGACTGTATTCTACGGAACAAAAGAAGTTGAAAGCGGTGCTGCGGCCTTTCAGGGGGTTGCTAAGCTCGTAACTCATCTTAATGAAGCTGGGAATCCGACGCAGGGTACGGGGTATTTCGGGGAAGTTGAAAAGAACAAACCGATTGTGGCAGCCGAGGATATGTATGAGTTTTTTACAAGATCGGATGTTGGTACGGATATATTTATTGCTGGTTTTAATGAACACAGCGGCTGGGAAGAGAAAGTGATAAAATCGGTTCTTGAAAATTTCTTTATTGCTATATTGAACGAAAGGCTGATTGTCAGAGTTGGGGAAACCACTATTAATGCTAATTCACTATCAGGCCTTTTAGATAAATATACGAAAAATGATCCTGATTGCCTTTCGTATCAATACTATGAAGCTTATACACTTTCCAGCAGACACCACTTTCCAGAAAATGATTTCTTTGGACTTGGTGAAATTGATCTATTTGTGCTTCCTGGAAAAGACCTTCCAAAACGTGTGGCTATGGTAAGAGGGACCGGAATGAAAATATATGATAAGGGTAGTTTTCGCACGCCTTTTAAGTTTGCTGGGGTAATGATTGCAAAGGGTGAGAAGATAAACGAATTCTTGAGAAAAATTGAGCCACCCACACACAACGCTTGGGAACCCGATCGTCATGAGGACCCTGAATACGCCAAAGGTATGATTAGAAAGCTTTATGCCTGGATTAATGAACGGGTTCGTTCTATTTCAATCACTAATAGCTTAGAGGATTTGGACGTTGAAGGATTAAGTCAGTATCTACCCGACAATTACGATGCTGAAGTTGAAGCCCAGCCACACTCTCAACATGGTTCTGAGGGAGAAAAGACAACACCTAAAGATATAGAAATAGAACTTAACCATCGAAGAATGAAGCCAACTACGTTTAATGGTATAAACGAAGGCTATGCTGGCAATGATGAAACCGCCGCAGGAACGGAAGACGGGAAGTTTTCACAAAACGGTGAAAATAGGAGCTCCATTGGTGACACTAAAGGTTCTGAACAGGGAGAGGGCGAAGGAAACAGCAGAACATCAGGTGAAGATGATAAGAGTGATCAAGGAAGTTCCCAAAGAGGAGGCTCTCTTGATGGAAAAGTTAATCCTATCTCCTCTGCAGTAAATAAAAACTTGCGTTTAATACATTCTCGTATATTTTGTATGAATCCCGCTTCTGGCACTTACAAAGTATCGATGCAGACAAATGAAGATGGTGCAGGATATATTGGTATCAAAGTTGTAGGTGAAGTTGGCGGTGAAGCAGCTTCTGTCAAATCTGTTGTAATCCAGCAAACCGGAGAAAGTGTAGATCTTAAAAATAATGGAAAAATAGGCCCCATCTCTTTTTATAAAGATAAAAAATGCGACTTAGTAGTGACGTTAAAAGATTCGCTTCGGTGTGCTTTGGAGGTTTCAGTTTATGCAAATTAACTATCGTCAGTATCCACACCCGGTACTTTCTTATTTTTCTGATGATGTCATAGATAGTGACTTTCAGGCCTCTCTTAAAAGCAGCAAAACACAGAATACCTATATCTTCGAGGCTGCATGTGTGACAAGCTGCGAGGGAATTAATCAGCTTATAGACGACAAAAAAGCCCGCTTTGCTTTCCACTTAGAATGCCCAACGACTCGTTTTCGAAAAGTATTTGCTTCATTCGAAACGAATTTCACTTTTCAGCTGGCTACTGATTATTTAGAAGGAAAGGTTCAGATATGTTCTTTTATTCTGGCTGCTGAAGATATTCAGGATTACTCCGTACCTGAGTTTCATTCCGATTATGAAGGTCACTCCTTTTATATAAAAAAGGGTGATGTACTTGCGATAGATGCGGAGAGGACCTTTTTTGCAGAAAAAGAGATTGATCCCTTAAAAAGAATACCTTCTATTTTTTCTATTCAGCCTAACCGAAGCGAAAATGCTTTGCCGCTTGATATGGATTCATCAGGTCATAAAATCATTATCAAGCTTTCGGAAGATAATTTTGAACATTACAAAGCTGTTTCACTGAACCAAAATTTACAACCTTTGCTTTCTTCTTTAATAATAATGCCGGCGTTGGTATCTATATTGGAAATGGTGAAAAATGGGGATGAGCAGGAGTTTGACCTTGAAGAATGCAGATGGTATCAAGTAATTAACAGCAGACTAAAGGAGCTAGAAATTGATATTGGAAATAAAAATACATTTTCCGACTCGACTTTAGCAGTTGCTCAAAAACTTATCGGCGACCCGTTAAATATGTCACTTTTAGCCCTGGTGAATTTTGAAGATGAAGATTGAGGTGTTAAGTTGTGGATTTGAATTATATTAGCGATAGTTCACTTGAAGACTTAAAAGTAAATATCATCAGTAATGTTGAAAAATATAAATCGGACGAGGTTTGGGTTAATCAATTCTTTGAAGGAGCTGTATGGAGTTTTCCATCTACCGTTAGAATTGATAAAGTAGATTTACATATGCCTCAGAGCAGTACGCTCCACTTTGATTTCGAGAATACGAAAAAGATTTATACTGCCTTTAAAGGGATTTCAGTTATCCAAGCAACAGACGAGAGGCTGTGGGCGTACTTGACTCATACGATTTTTTGGAATTATATGAGAAAACGATGGCCGGTCGAATCGTATTTGGATAAAGATAAACCTGCGGACGCAGTTAGAGAGCGCTATTTTTTTATGGCAAATAGAGATAGAGCTTTAATACGAAATGGTATAGCTCGTTTATGGTGGTACGGCTATGTTTCCTATGATGAGAATAGGGAAGACCCTTTTGAACTTACCAAGGTGCTTCTTTCTAAATTAGATATAGCCCAGAGTCTTCTTGAACGAAGTTTTTCAAGAAACCCTGATATAACGAAAGCTGTTCTCTCAGTATTAAAGCAAAAAGAGCTGGAGTCTTCATTTATCGATAGGGAAAATTTTAGAAGCTTAATGATGTACATTAATCAGCTTGGAGGGGTTACAATCTTAGATACCTTGGATCGAAGTGATTTAGAGGAACTTGTACGAGAAAAAATAGAAATGCTTGCTTAGTAATAATCCTGCCCGAAAAAAGACGGGCGGGATTATTATTTTTCTATGGAATGTTTTATTGTTATGTAGTACTCTATTAATTTATGAGTCGTAAACTTGCAAATAATTTAAAGAGATGGTAAGCTGCTTATATAAGGAACGGCTGTTCGGTTTTGGGGGGCGGATTTATGAAAAATGATGAGAAGCTTTTAGCAGTTGATTTGTTTTCGGGAGCCGGCGGGCTGAGTTTAGGGTTTTTACAGACAGGGCAGGTTCAAATTGTAGCCGCGGTAGAAAATAATAAGTCGGCTCAAAAGACCTATCGAAGAAATCATGAACATGAGGGTATGAAGTTTTACGATGATATTAAAGGACTTAACTATGATGAAATAATTGATGAATGTACAAATTTAGGTGCAAATGGTGTTAACATTGTATTTGGTGGACCACCGTGTCAGGGGTTTTCAAATGCTAATCGACAAAAGTCAGAATTGATTTCAACCAATAACCAGCTGGTCAAGGAATATGTAAAAGCAATTGAGATGCTAAAGCCAGATGCGTTTGTAATGGAAAATGTTAAAGCTATGAAATCTTCAAAGCACAAGTTCTTTTATTCTTCAAAGGACAATGTCGAAATCGTAGAGGAACTAGGATTACATCCAACAAATGAAATAATTGCTTTGGGAAAAGAATGTGGATTTACTGACGAGTTGACGGCATTCTTAAAAAAGGTGATTAGAGAAAAATTGGACCTATCTGAATATACTTTAACAGATAAAGACCTTTTCTCAAGGATTAGTCATCTTGGTAGAAAAGAGAAGGAATCCGCTACTTACCTAGTTAAAACCCAAAGTGCATTAAAAAAATTATTTCCTAATTGGATTGATCTTCACAATAAGTATTGGTCTAGTGGCTATAAGGAAAAATGGATACTTCTTGGAGATTGGCTTCAGAAACAAAATTTTACAGAGTCGTCCAATGATAAACTTTACAGCTTATTAAATGATATAATACAAGTTCAAAAGATTCTGATGAAGATGCATGAAATAGCTTTGAACAATATCGAAATAATTGATATAGTCTCAGAAAATAAGAACATTTGTATCGAGGTACAAACTTACGGCGTTCTCGATTATTTAACTGCTAAATTTAGCAAACTGGGGTACAAAATCAACGAGGATCCACTTTTTTTAAATGCTGCTAATTTTGGCGCGCCCCAGCTGCGAGAGAGGTTATTTTTGATTGGAGTAAAGAGTAAGCTTGTGGAGGATGCAACTGTAGAGCTACCTAAGCCGATCATAGATGACTCAAATCAGTTTTACACCGTTAAACATGCCATTGAAGATCTTGAGAACCTAGATCCTTCTACGATTATGGATAAAGGTTTACGGTTAGAAAGGCCTTTTTCTAATGACATTAATCCGCTATTAAAATATCTTCATGGTGATGTTAAAACGGTTAGCAACCATGTGATGACTGATACAACGCAGACAGCTTTAGATAGATTTAAGATGCTAGAACCGGGGCAAAATTTTCATCATTTAGATGAGTCTTTAAAACAAACTTATTCAGATCCAGGAAGAACTCAAAACACCGTTTATTTACGTCTTAATTATGATACTCCTTCAGGAACGGTTCTGAACGTTAGAAAGTCTATGTGGATACACCCCCAAAAAACACGGGCTATCAGCATTAGAGAAGCTGCACGGTTACAAACTTTCCCTGATAATTTTATTTTTGAAGGCTCAAAAGATTCGCAGTATCAGCAGATCGGAAATGCTGTCCCTCCGCTGTTAGGTAGGGCAGTAGCTGAGCAAGTATTGAAATATTTAAAAAAACCTATCGAGGAACCATTAGCTAGTATTATCAAGCCGCTTGCGACAGTTACAAATTCTTAAATAATATGAGCCTCTACTCGTTAAGAGTATGAGGCTCTTTATTATAAAAAAAAGCAATGTGCATTTAACGGACATTCTGTACAGCTAGGATTATTTGCAGTGCAAATTAATCCAGCGAAATCAAGAACGGCGAGGTTGGCAGTTTTATAATTTAAGTCATTTAAGTACAGGTTTCTTATGCGAGAAGCTAGCAGCTTATCGGTTCTAGGACGTGGTTTATCTGAGATAAGACCGAAATATCTACAAAATAATCTAATGACATTTGTATCTATGGGTACTGTGTTTTGGCGATATGCATAGCACAGCACTGCGTTTGCGATATACTCTCCGACCCCAGGTAACTGTATCAAATCATCATAATTATCTGGAACTTTTCCGATATAGTTATTTTGTATTATTTGTGCAGCTGCCTTCAAACGTCCCGCATGGTAATTTAAACCAATAGGACTAATAATATCGATAACTTCAGTTTCGGATGCATTAGAAAGTTTTTCGATTGTTGGGAACGTGCTCAGCAATGAATAATAGACAGATTCAACTTTTCTAACATGTGTTTGCTGTAGAAGAAACGCGGCAATTAATACATGATAGGGGTCATTCGTAATACGCCAGGGATAATGTCTTTTACTATCTTCAAACCATTTTTTTAATTGCACCCAAAAAAACACTGTTTTTTTGATTATCAGGTCACAACCCTATTTACTGTAGTATCAAATCTTGTTTGACTTTTTTATTGTAGAAGAAAGACCTTCAAATTTGAAGTATTGGTATTAAGTAATTACTGGTATTGATTGAATTTAATGTATTTGGTCGCAGGATATGCTTGCATTATGTCGAATAATGCAAAATACATAATTTTAGAATGCTGCTTTTTTTAAAAAATAAGTCATCCACTACCATAATACGATAGTTGACTTAGGTTGTTTAAACCATGTTGAAAAAAATCGTTGAAGAAAAAGGCGAGGACTCCAAATGGATACGGAAATTGTTAATCCCAATGTAAGAAATTTTGTTAAATCTTTAAGAGATATAGGATATACGTTAGAAATTGCTGTTGCGGACATCTTAGACAATAGTATTGCTGCAAGTGCATCTAATATAAGTATATATACGATTTCTGAGCCTGAACCAATATTTTTTATGTTGGATGATGGAACTGGAATGTCAAATAAAGAGCTTGTCGAAGCTATGCGTTTAGCAACTAAACATCCAGAATCTGAAAGAGAGAAATATGATTTAGGGAGATTTGGATTAGGACTTAAGACGGCATCATTCTCCCAATGCAAAAAACTAACAGTTGTATCTAAAAAGGATGGTCTAATCTCAGCAAGACAATGGGATTTGGATTTCATAGCGAAGTCAGATAAATGGCTGCTGATTACACCTGAAGTTACTTGGGTTGATACTTTACCATTGATAGATGAACTCAAGAATCAAGAGCATGGTACTTTAGTTATATGGGAAAAAGTTGATGGATTTAATAAAGGGACATTTTCTAGTGAAATTGATAGACTTAGAAAACATCTATCCCTAGTTTTTCATCGATTTCTCGAAGGGGCTATCGTGGGTAGATCGCTAACAATTACCATTAATAATAACAAATTAAAAGCGTTTAACCCATTTAACATTAACCACCCTGCAACACAACAGATTTCAGGTGAAAAAATAAAAATAAATGATTTAACAATAAACATTCAACCGTTTATTCTGCCGCATCACTCGAAGGTGTCACAACAAGAATACGAACAATATGCTACCGAGGAAGGTTATACAAAATCACAAGGATTTTATCTGTACCGTGCTAATAGGCTATTAATTCATGGCACATGGTGGGGGCTTCATAGAGCGATTGTTGCCCATAAACTAGTCCGGGTAAAGATCGATATTCCTAACAACCAAGATAAATATTGGGGAATTGATATAAAAAAATCTACAGCAAACCCTGTTGCAGAAATAAAAGTCGATTTGAAAAAAGTTATCAAGCAGATTACAGAGATAGGATCAAGGCCATTCACTGGAAGAGGGAGGAAGATCGAAGATAAATCGACAACAAGGTTTTGGGAATTGGTGGCCTCGAACGATGGAGTTAGGTTTGCATTAAACCCTAAACACCCAGTATTAGAAAGACTTATTACAGAAATATCAGATGAGAATTATGAAATGTTGAATATATATTTGAAGGGATTACAGGCTTATTTGCCTTTGGAAGCGATTCAAGCACAATTACAGCAGAGCCCACATAAAATTGATCAGGAAGCCACATTAACTGAGGAAGAAATCGAGATTGTTGCCAAGAGGCTAAAATCATCGGGTTTAGATAAAAGCTACATTGAAAGTTTGCTTAAAACAGAAATATTTAAAAATCGTAAGGAGTTGTTAATGGATGGAGAATAATAATTATCAGCTATATAGACTGAATTAATGAACTGCATTTTGACAAATCATGCGTTCCTAAGTGGGGTAATAAAAGGAAAATAACCATTTTAGGACGTGATCTTATGACAATCACTGATGAAAAGCATCGAGTTGAACTGGCGTTGCGTGAAACTTCCGACAAACGGATGTATGAACGTTATTTGGCAGTTCTCCACCGCCTTGAGGGCCACACAATTAAAGACATTTCGAAGATGATCAAACGTACAGAGAAAACTACCGCCGGATACATTCATCGTTTTGAGCGTGATGGAATCAAAGGTCTGGCGATGGGCCATTCACCTGGCAAACCTCGCCGTCTTACTGACGAGCAAGAGGGGATTCTGGCAGACACAGTTGCTAACAAACGCCCGGTCGACGTAGGGATCGAGGCCAAGTATACCTGGACTCTAAAACTGGCCATGCTCTATGTCGAACGAGAGTTCGGCGAAAGCTACACGGAAAAAGGAATGTCCGTCCTGCTGCACCGGCTCGGATTCAGCCATACCAAAGCGACCTATACGATGGAGTTAGCCGATCCTGCGGAGCAGGAAGCGTTCAAGTCGGTGACCTTTCCCGCACTAAAAAAAAGCTGATGAACCAAGAGATCGACCATTTGCTGTTTGAAGACGAATGTATGATTCGTGCGTATCAGTCGCTGCAATATAACTGGTTCCCTGTGGGGCAGCAGCGAAAGGTTCCGACTTATGGCCGCCATGAAGGTGCGAAGCTGTTTGGCGTATTGAACTATGAGACCGGACACGTGCTTTACCGTGACGGCGAGCGGTATGATGCTCCTGCTTTTATCCAGTTTCTTAATGCTGTGCTGGAGGCATATCCTGAAGGCAAAATCGTGATGGTTCTGGATAATGGCCGAATTCATCGTTCCGCTCAAGTACAAGCCTACTTGCGAAAACATAAACGGTTGCAGTTCGTTTTTCTGCCGAAATACTCCCCGGATCTGAACTTGATTGAAGGCTTATGGAAGTGGCTGAAAAGCGATGTAATTCATAACGTATTTTACAAGAAGTTTTATCACATTCGCATCAACGTAGCCGCCTTCATGAAACGTGTAAATGCCAAGTCCATGGAGGTCATCAATCGGCTGTGTGTCCGCATGTAAATCAAAAATTCAGTCTATATAATAAAAGATTTTATCTTCAAAAAACTACAAGATATAGAGGGAGTTTTACCACAAAATAAAATTGATGAAGAAATAAAAAATACACAAGATTTGATGTCTAAGGTTGGACTGGACATATTCGCTCAAATTCTATCAGTTAAAGGGGTATCTCCTATATCTGATAATGACTGGAATAGAATGCAGAGAGAGCTTGAGACTCATTTCAATGTTGAAATGGAAAATGGCATTTTAGTTCAAGGTGAGGAGCAGCAGCAGAGGGATAATTCATGGTGGACAAGTAAAGAAAAGCAGAAAAATGAAAATTATTATTGGAATAGATACAGAGAATATATCAAAAAATCACTTTCACCAGATGTAGTTAAGGCAATTAATGAAGATACTGATATAGTCATGGATAACATTGAAGATCCAACAGTTGAAAGTTTTTCGAGGTATGGAATGGTGGTAGGCCATGTTCAATCGGGGAAAACAGCAAACTATTCCGCGTTAGTATGTAAAGCTGCTGATTCAGGATATAAGTTTATTGTTGTTATTGCAGGCGGGATCAACAATTTAAGAAATCAAACTCAAGAGAGATTAAATGAATCCTTTGTTGGTATGGATAAGGGGATCCCGGTAGGTGTGGGGAAACTTGGAGATATGAGAAAGGAATTATTGCCAATAAGTTTGACTACAACGGAACAAGATTTTAACAGGCAGGATGCTAATAAAAATGCGCAAGGATTGAATTTTGACAATATTAGTAGTCCTATTATATTAGTCATTAAGAAAAACTCTAGCACTCTAAGCAACGTAATTACATGGCTTGAAGCACAATATAAACATCAAATAGCTAAACATGCAATGTTATTAATTGACGATGAATCTGATTATGCGTCGATTAATACCAAAAATGAGGACGACCCAACAATTATCAATAAAAGGCTGAGAAAATTGCTTAGTTTATTCCGTAAGAGTGCATATGTTGCATATACTGCCACACCATATGCGAATATCTTCATTGATCATGAAGCAGGAAATGAAGATGTAGGTAAAGATCTGTTTCCTAAAGATTTTATATATGCACTAAAAGCTCCTACGAATTACTTCGGTGCGAGAAAAATATTTTTAGATACTAATAAGAGACATTTGATTACTATTGATGATTATTTAGATGATATACCAACCAATCACAAGAAGGACTTTGATTTACCCTCTATTCCGGGTACTCTGTATGATGCAGTTCGGTTATTTATTATAAATGTAGGTATAAGGAATTTAAGAGGGCAAGGGAATAAGCACAATAGTATGTTGATTCACGTTACCCGCTTTACTTTGATGCATCAGAGATTAAGTACGCATATAGACAATTATTTAATAGATATAAGGAAGGAAATTAACGCTTTCGGTAGGTTAACTGCTGCTGAAAATCATAGTGCACTTATCAGAAGTATGAAAGAAACCTTTGTAAATCATCATGATTTGGAGTTTGAATGGCAGGCGGTGTTAGAAAGTATTTCTGATCTAATTGACACAATTATTATTAGAGAGGTGCATACGGACACTAAAATCGCATTGGAGTACCGCAAGGACCGAGTGACAAATGCAATTGTCATTGGAGGAACAAGTCTATCTCGTGGATTTACTTTAGAGGGCTTGAGTGTCAGCTATTTTTTAAGGAATACAGTGTTTTATGATACATTAATGCAAATGGGCAGGTGGTTTGGGTATCGTCCGGGTTATGAAGATTTATGTCGGATTTATATGTCATCAACAATGATTGATAATTTTGCTCTAATCATTGAGGCCACTGAAGATTTAATTGATAATTTTAATAGAATGTCTGAAGCTAAAATGACGCCTAACGATTTTGGATTATCTGTAAAACATCATCCAGATAGTGGATTACAAGTGACCGCTAGAAATAAGCAAAAAAGCAGTCAGGACATTTACTTTGAGATGAAATTGGATGGTCATTTAAAAGAAACGAGTTGGCTGCACAATGATATAGATATAAGAAACACAAATCTACAAGCTATTTCCGAACTCTTAATAATTTTGAATTCTTATAAAAACGGCCATCTAAAAGTGGGTGGTAGTTATCTATGGAAAAAAATCGACAAAAACATAGTGGGCGATTTTTTAGACAAATTCCAAGTGTTTTCGGCTGATCCGTTTGGATTAAAATCCAGAATGCCAATTGAATTTGTGAAAAAATATCTTGTTGATGTGGATACGAAGTGGGATGTTGCCTTATATGGTGGAGAAAGTAAAGATTCTTATGAAACAGCTGATATTTCCATAAAAAAGGAAAAAAGACAAATTTCAAATAAGGGCATGTATTCCGAAATTTTAAATAGACAAGTATCATCTGGTAGCGCTGAGGCTATAGCCCTCTCTAACGAGGACCGTGAACAGTTCGGAAGTAATCGTAAAAGTATTAGAGAAAAAATGGAGAGACCACTTTTAATGCTGCATATATTAGACACTGATCAGGATAATGAGTTAGCGGCATTTGGAATTAGCTTTCCTGGTGGTGTCAGAAGCGAAAACAAAACGGTAAAACTAAAGATAAATACTGTTTACATCCAGGAGTTATTAAATGAGGAGGAGTTCGATGACTAACAGTGGAAGCCCTTGGGCAAATATGGATGAATCTTCTCAAAGGCGTGTAGACTCTGACTCATCACATAACCTCTTCTGGATAACTGATTTACAGGGTAATTACGGTTTTTGTATACAAGTAGCTGATACGATAATTTTTACTGATAATAAAATCAAACTCAAAGGAATCTCAATTATAAAAAGAAAAGCTAAAAAAAATACCATTGAACTGTTTTTAATATTAAATAAAAAGGAAGAGTGGGAAATATTCTTATCACTATGTGAGGATTTAGTAGCAGTCACAAAACGGTATGATACCAGTGAGAAAATGTTAACGGCCGTAGAAAATCGTCTAAAACGCTGGCAGCAATTGTTGAAGCAAGATCTTAATCAAGTATTTACCATTGAAAAACAAATGGGATTATTTTCAGAATTGTTATGCTTAAAGGAAGTTGCAGCTCATAAAGTTGGTCTCAATCAAGCTATAGTCTCATGGGTCGGTCCTGAATTTGATAAGCAAGATTTTTTATTGGATGGAGCTGTGGTAGAAGTGAAGTCTCATCGAACATCTAAAGGAGAGATTGCTCATATTTCTTCACTTCAACAACTACATTCTGAAAAAGAACCATTGTATTTAATGTCATATGCTTTAACAGTCTCGGAAAATGGCCTAAATGTGGAAGATATTTCGCATAGTATTAGAACACTGCTTATGGCAGGATCTAATGAGATTCTAGATTTATTTGAAAATAAATTAATGCAATATGGATATATTCCGGAAATAATTAAAGAACCGCTACAGCAATTTATTTTAGATAAAACAAAATTGTTTAAAATCTCAGATTCATTTCCTAAAATTGTTCCCATGGATGTTAAAAATCAAATTGTACATGTTCAATATTCTATTGATCTATCGTTATGTTCTGAATTTGAAATTGAAGTTGAGACATTTTTGCAGGAAGGAGGCAATTAAGAAGTATGATCACTTTACAGGAATTTCATCAAGATTTTTTACAATCAGTTTTGTCTGATGCCGATAGCAGAGGATTAATGAAGCCACAGGCATTCTTTGAAAATATTTGTGAAGAATTAGTCAGAACGGGAGACCTAACTAATAATTATACTGCAGCTGAATATATTAAGACCGGTATCGAAGTGCACGGATATGATTTTGATGAAGAGCGTAAAATTTTGTCCGTATTAGTGCATCAATTTTTCCAAGAAGATGACATAACAACTCTTACGAAAACTCAGATTAACACAAAAATAAATCGACTAAAATCATTTTTGAGAAAATGTACGCAAGGGCTGTATAGAGACATGGAAGAAACCTCCGATGCATATTCTATGGCCTATAATATTTATAGATATAAGATTAACAATGAAATAAATAAATTCCGCTTGGTAATTTTAACAGATGGAAAGGCCACAAGAAACTTAATAGAGATACCAACAGAAGTGCTCGAAGAAGTTCACACTGAATTTAGGGTTATCGACATAGAGTATATATATAAAATTTATTTGTCAGAGCAAAATAATAACCAACTTGAGGTCGAAATCGATTTACCTTGTTTAGAAATTAAAACTACATCCGATGAATATCAATCGTATTTAACTGTTGTATCAGGCAATCAATTAGTTGATATATATGAACAGTACGGCCAAAAATTGTTTGAGCAAAATGTAAGAACGTTCTTGCAATTCAAGGGCGGTGTAAATAAGGGGATTAGAAATACGATTGAATATAAACCAGAGATGTTTTTTGCATATAATAACGGCATTACAGCAACTGCAAGCGACGTGGAATTGGACGGCGCTGGTCATATAACGAAAATAACTAACTTCCAAATTGTTAACGGTGGCCAAACAACATCAGCTATCTACGCGGCTAAAAAAAATTCCAAGCTGGATGTGTTTAATGTTTCAGTGCAGATGAAATTATCTGTTGTTAAGGATAAAGATAAACAAAATGACTTTGTATCAAAAATATCTGAGTATGCAAATACACAAAATAAAGTTAATAAATCGGATTTCTTCTCAAATAGTCCATTTCATAAAGAGATGAAGAACTATTCCAAGAGAAATTGGGTATCAACAGTAGGTGGTTCTCAACGCCGTACGCATTGGTTTTATGAGAGGGTAAGGGGGGAATATTTAAACGAGCAAGCATATCTTTCAAAAGCTGAGAAAACAAAGTTTCAATTAGAACATCCTAAACAACAACTATTGGATAAAACTTTCTTATCTAAGAGTGAAAATGCATGGTTGCAAAAACCTGAAATTGTTTCAAGAGGAGCTCAATATAGTTTTTCTGCATTTGCCGACTATATAACAAATTGGTTAGAAAAAGATAATCTTGCGATCACTGAAAGCTATTTCAAAGATGCTGTAGCTCGTGTTATTTTATTTAGGTCTGTAGAAAAACTGGTGTCTCAAGCCAACTGGTATGATAATGGATTTAGAGCTCAAACTGTGGCATACACTGTATCGTATCTATCCTCTCTCATAGAAAAAACAGGTCAATTCTTAAATTTCAACCTTATCTGGGAAGAACAGAAGTTACCGACTAATTTAATCGATCCAATAAATATTATTTCAAAGGCAATATACGACGAAATTACTGACCCGCCAGAAGGATCAGCTAACGTCGCACAATGGTGTAAAAAGACAAGCTGTTGGGAAACAATAAAACAATTAGAGTTGGGCGTAGTAATTGATAGTAAATTACTTATGGATAAAGACGAGAAAAAGTATATTAATAAAGAAGATAAAAAGGATAAAAAGTTAGACAGTGGTATAGAACTACAAATAATTGTTGTCAATATAGATAGAGAGGTGTGGCATAACCTTTTCCTTTATTATAAAAAATATGAATCAACATCAAGCATATCTTTTACTCAGTTAGATATCTTAGAAAAGATGGCCAAAGGCTATTTAACACCACCATCAGAAAAACAAAGCAAAATATTGTATCAATTATTTCAAAAAGCCTCGGATGAGGGGGCGATAGCTTAATGAAACAGACGCCTGTCAGTTGTTTTGACAGGCGTCTATTTTCAAGGATGTATAAATAAAAAGTTTATTGAGGGACTACGAGGCAATTGGACATACATGTATTGACACAAATAATCGTTGGAGAGCTGATCATGCCGAAAGACTGGTCTAAAAATGAAGTGGAATTAATAGTCACAGACTATATGAATATGCTTATCACAGAACTAAAAGGGGAAACTTATAATAAATCGGTAAATGCTGAAAAACTTAAACCAATGTTATCCGATCGTTCAAGGGGATCAATTGAATTTAAACACTGTAATATCAGTGCTGCTATGATTGATAAGGGCTTACCATATGTAGAAGGGTATAAGCCAAGGGGGAACTACCAAACATTGGTTTCCCATACTATTGATGTTTATTTTAAAGTAAATACACATATCTTAGACATTTTTGACAAGATAACTGAAAGTGGATTTATTGAAAATGTGGACGTGAAACCGAACGCTGATTCCAGCTTACTAGAATTATTAGAGGATTGCCCCACTATAAGCGATAAAGGCCCCAAAAGAAGAGGTGGTTTTCCAAACGTATCTGTTGATTACATTGATCGAGAAAATAGGAATAAGACACTTGGTGAAATGGGAGAACAGCTGATCTATCAATATGAACAAGAACGTTTACAATCCTTAGGCCGCGGGGACTTAGCTTCCTGTATTTGTTGGGCGTCAAAGGAAATAGGTGACGGATTAGGATATGACATCAAATCTTATAATATCGATGGAACAGAAAGATTTATTGAAGTAAAGACAACTAATTTTGGTAAATGCTATCCCTTTTATTTTACAATGAACGAACTCTTATTTTCTGAGAAGCATTTCGAGAATTATTACTTGTATAGAGTATTTAATTTTAAAAAAAAGAAAAGATTATTTATTATGAACGGATCTTTGTCGAGCATATGCAAGAATACTCCTACACATTTTCGTGGACACTTCTGAATATAAATGACACTGACTTCCAATATGAGAACGCTGGAGACTCATTACCGAAGTTGTTGGTTGAAATGTCTTTCATCTCTCTTCTCAAAGGCCAAACAGACTGCCGAATTACTGCAGTAGTCTGTTTGGTCTTTTAAATATTTAATGCTCTATATTAAATATATTTGAATAATGTTTAACCTGGATTTACTTTTTTGAATTAATATCCCTCTTTTATTTTTGTTAATTATTTAATTATAATCAATCATTAAATAAACTACATTTTCTATTTATAGTACTATATTTTATAAATATATTGACTATAAATCTATGTAGAATTATAGCAGGGAAAAGGAAACTTGGTGGGAGGAATAGTCCATGGAAGAAAAAAGAGAACGCTTCGAACGGCTTGCTGAAAAAAGAGTAACTGATGTCATTCATAAGTTGCGCTTGATAGGTAACCTCGCTAACAAAAACAACTATGATTACACAGATGAGCATGTTAAACAAATTATGGATACCCTGGATCAAGAACTGCGGGCTTTAAAGGGCCGCTTTAAAGAAGAATCATCTTCAGAGCAGTATTCATTCTCTTTCAAAAAAAATCGATAGGAGGGAATTATCGTGGCCGACAATTCATTAGTGAATTGGAACTTTCCTTTAAATAATGGCGGTTCAAAAGACGGCTTTAATAACCCGGGGATGTATCATTTTAAAACCTCAAAATGGGACTCTTTAGCCCGGGAAACCATACAAAACTCAACAGATGCCAAGAGCCTAAATAACGACGGGCCGGTCAGGGTTGAATTCAAAATGCACACCCTGCCTGCCTCCGAATTTCCGAGAAGAGATGAGTTTGAACGCATTCTGGAACAATGCAAAGCAGCTTGTCTTAATAACACAAAAGCTTTAAGGTTCTTCGAGAAATCACTGCAGACCATTGCTGGTGCCGAAATCAAGATGCTAAAAATCAGCGACTACGGCACAAAAGGCGTTGACGGTTCAACTATCGAGGACGGTGACTGGGATTCGCTTGTAAAATCAACGGGGGTCTCTAATAAACCGAGCGGTGACGGCGGCTCATACGGAATCGGCAAGCATGCTCCTTTCGCTTGTTCCGATCTGCAGTGTGTATTTTACGGAACTCTTTCTGAAAAAGAGAATGTAACTGCCTTCCAAGGGGTATCGATGCTCGTTTCGCATCGAAATGAACAAGGGGAATTAACGAGAGGCACGGGATGGTACCACAATTCGCAGGAAAATCTGCCTCTACGCCTTTCCGATCTGCCAACCTTATACAACCGAAATGAACCGGGAACTGATCTGTATATCGCGGGGTTTTCCTATGAACCCGACTGGAGCGAAGAAGTTATTAATTCCGTTCTGGAAAACTTTTTCCTGGCGATCGCGGATAACCGCCTGGTAGTAAAGGTTGAAGATACGCTGATCGATACGATTTCGCTTCCTGATCTGCTGGAAAAGCACTTGAAGGGGGATGCCAAATACTATGCGTATCATTACTACAAAGCGTTGAGCTCCCCTACAATCATTAAAAATGACCTTTTGAATATGGGCCAAGTGCGACTCCACCTGCTCGAGGGAAAAGAATTCCCCAAGAGAGTAGCAATGGTCCGGAAAACAGGGATGAAGATATTCGACAAGGGAAGTTTTCAAGTCCCGATTAAGTTTGCCGGCATTTTTGTTGCCGAAGGCGGTAGACTCAATGAAATACTTCGTGGGATGGAACCCCCGGATCACCGCAATTGGGTCCCTGACCTTTACGAGGTAGATCCGAAACTTGCCAAAAAAGTTAAAGATGCCATTTTCAAATGGATCAACGAAAACGTGAATAAACTGCTTTCACTGGAATCATCCGAGGCACTGGATGTGGACCTGATGAATCAGTTTCTTCCGGATGAAGATGAGGAAAAGGCATCAGATGCAGCAGGCGGTCCCGATGGCGAAAAGACGGACCCCTTGCCGGTTACCGTTAAGGATATTGTTCGTAAACCGTCAGATCCTGTCTCATACGCCATGCAGGAAGTGGCAACCGCTTCTGAGTGGCCAGACGGTGAAGACCGCCCGGATGAAGGAGGACCGAAGCCTGGTGACAAGCCCGGCTCTGAGCGTCCAGACGGTGAAGGCCACCCGGATGAAGGAGAACCGAAGCCTGATGACAAGCCCGGCTCTGAGCGTCCAGACGGTCAAGACCGTCCGGATGAAGGAGAACCAAAGCCCGGTGACAAGCCCGGCTCTGAGCGTCCAGACAGTGAAGACCGCCCAGATGAAGGAGAACCGAAGCCCGATTACAAGCCCGGCAGCAGGCCGGGTAATGCACCAAATCCAGGACAGGCTCCCGCGGATAACACTGCAGGATCCAGAAGCCAGAAGGCAAGCCAAAGAAAGCCTGTTAAATTGAAAGAATCACGGGCATTCTGCACAAACCCTGACACAGCATCTTATCAAGTCTCGGTTATCCCGGACAAGGATGGCGTAGTGATGCTGAAAATCGGCATCGTGGGAGAAGATGAAGCAGATGCGGCTGAAATCCAGTCGGCAGTAATGAAGGGCAGCGGAGCAAAGGTTCCAGTCCGTGCAGACGGGATCTTAGGACCGATCGCCATGAAAGCAGGCGAAAAGAGTCTGCTGCAAATCGAACTGAAAGACAAATACCGTTACGCTCTGGAGGTTTCGATCCATGAAGCTTAATTCCCGGCATTTTCCGCACCCTGTACTGTATAACCTGAACGATAACTTTGCAGAAAGTGAATTTACTGCAGTGATTGAACCGGCAACCTCAAGTGGCGCTGGTAGCTACAGCTTCAAGATTCACTTTTCAACGAATAATGACGAACTCAGAGCGTTGGTCACTTCGCAACAAGCACTCTATGCGGCTCATTTCGAGTGCTCCGACACGCGATATCGTAAACTGCTCACCACAGCTGACGAGCAGTTTACTGTGGATATCCCAGGAGATTTCGTTAACGGAAGAGTGGTTGTCAGGTTTTTCATTTTAGCCAATGCTACCATGGACCACTACAGCAACACAAAATTCCACTCGGACTATGAAGGATACAGCTTTAAGGTTATCAAAGGCGATATACTGGCTATCGCGCAGGAAAAAGAGTTCCATGCAATCAAAAAAATTCAGCCTGTCGGGCATGTATCCTCCATCTTTCAGATAATCAGAAATGATGAAAGAAAAGCTCCGGCACTTGACTATCTCTACACCGACGACAAAATCGTTATAAGACTATCCCGGGGTAACTTCGACAATTACAACGGACTGAAGCGTGCAGGCGGTTATGAATATGTCCTAGCCGCCCTCATTATTACCCCAGTGCTCAGCTCCCTGCTTGAGCAGATAAAGAACAGCTTTGGGGACTTTGTGCTCTATGAAGATAAACGTTGGTACAAATCGCTCAAAGCACGTATGAAAGCAAAAAATTACGACATGAGCAAACTGGAGGAGTATGAAAAAGGCGTTGTTGCCATCGCACAGGAGCTAATAGGCGATCCACTGACTCTCTCGCTCTCCAGCCTTTTGGCTACAGAAACTACTTCCGAAGAAAGTGAGGTCACAGGATGAAAACATTCTTCATTAAAGAAACCGCACTCAGCCAATTAAAACACAACCTGCTGCACAATGCGGAGTGGTATCAAAAAGATAAACCTTGGCTGAGCGAATACTTCGGACATGATACATGGGTAGCTCCGTCCCGGGTGCCACTTAGAGAAGATATCAATCTCAAAATGCCCGTCAGTAGTCGTGAAAATTTCGATGTCGAAAACGCGGCTCATATCTACACAGCTCTGCAGGATCTGACGCCGGCACAAGCCGTAGAAGAAGGTTTCTGGGCTTATCTGACTCATATCACATGCTGGCAGTATATGAAGGAGAGATGGCCTCCCGAACGTACAATCTTCAGCGCGAAAGATCCTTATGACCGTTTTTTTATCAAAAACAAACCCGAAACACGTAATGGCATTGCAAGACTTTGGTGGTTCGGATATCTCACCTACGATGAGAACCGCAAGGATCGATTTGAGCTGACCAAGTATCTGGTTTCAAGACAAGACCTCGCACATAACGTGCTTGAACGCAGTTTGTCCTGGAATCCGAACGTAACCCGCGGGGTCATTAATGTAATCGCTGAGATGGAGCGCAAGGGAAAACCAATTTACAATCGGAAGATCTATCGCCCTTTGCTCGAGCATCTCAACAATATTGGTGGCGTTACGCTCTTGGATACATTGGATACGGAAGAAGTCGAAAAAATATTGGTGAAACGGATTAAGCAAATATCATAATGCGGAATAGGTTATTTTTAATGTCGATTCAGGGGCAAAACCTATTTCGGCATTACATGGAGACTGTTTTCGACTCCTGTATATTCAACGTTATTGATTTTTTTGTTGACGCCTTGTTGACGAACATCGTCAACAAGCAATCAAACACAAACAGATACAACAATAGGCCATAGTTAAAACCCCTGTAAATCAAGGGTTTTAACCAACTAACACAGAAGCGAAACAACTGCTACATGTTCCCGCATACGGTGCATGTTGAATGTTGCTCACTGTTGGTCAGGAAAGACTAATAGTTGAGGTGTATTGGCGGGAAAAGTGAAGAAGTGGGTTAATAGCCCACTTCTTTTTTTATGCTTAGATGTCCTTTCTGTACCCATACTTAAAAGTCCAAAAAAAGTATTTTTCAATTTCAATCGGAAGTATGGAAGGTAATTTTTTCTGTGAATTTCATTCTTTGTTAATAGAAGATAGTAATAATGCAGGAATTTATGTCTTTATATTAGCGTCAAACAGTACATTAACACTTTTCTTTTCTTTTGCAGTCCAACGTCTCATATAACATTTTCCTCAGTCCATACTTATGTGTATCTTACTGCTTGGTCTACTAATAGGGAATATAATTTTGTTATTCAACGAAAAAAACACCCAGTCGAGGGACCAGACATCATCTATTTCAGCACTCCTAGGAGAGAGTTTGGTACATATATTCCCCATTCTGCCGGGCTGTAGAGAAAGTCTCGACAGGCTAGAAAGCAGTAGACTTTTTGTCTACTGCTTCTCGTTCATTTCACTTATCAAAAAGCTTTTGTCTACAAACTTCAAGAATTTCTTTCAAAGCGGTCGAGATACACAACAATGCTCCAAGATGTCGCAAAATCAATTCGGCAGAAACCTTGTTGAGTGAAATGTTCTAATATGAGTCTAGCCCGAAGAGGTATTGAGCCGTGATGTACTACGATGCCAAAGTGATGAACTCGCCAGTAGAGGCATCATGGGTATAAAATATTTGTCCAATATTTTTCTGCTCGTACTGCAAGGCTGCGGCATTTTCATCAATTTCAATATGATTTTTCTTAAGCTGAGCTTCGGGATTTGCTATAATTATCAACTTTTATCCAATGAGATCGGTATTTTTTTGAATATTGAATATATATTGTGTTTTTCGGGAAGCTATAGTATTAAAATCCATTAATACTATATAAAGGGTGATTAATGTGAAGCACTATATTTTTGTAGCTGGCTTTGATTATCAATTTAAAAATGTGGATTTCTATCTGCTTTGCGATAATCGAGTAAAGCGCATATTAGTTGCAAATAAAACAAAGGAAGATCTAACATTTAAAATCTTTGACTTTCGTCGAGGAGATCTCATATCTCTTTCAGTTACATATCCCAAAGGTAAGCTCACTATCCTTACTTCAAAATTAACGCCCTCTCCTTACAAGAAGCTTACTCTAGATAATTATAATCGTTCGGAAGAACATGGTGAGAGCCACTACTCTTTAAAAGACGGTCAGCGTAATATTCTATCCATTCTTGATGTATATAGAGAAGTTCAACAGATTGGCTCATCTGTCCCTGGTTCTCTTATGGAACTGAGCTTTTTTTCACATGCATGGATGGGGGGACCTATTCTGGTCAATAGCTCCGATGACGAAAGAGTCTACATCACAAACAGATCCACAAGCACATCAGTTGCATTCGACCTTCCTTCAGGAGCACGTGATCCAGATGACATGGACCCTAGGGCTACAAAAGACTTTACTTACCCCGCAATGGATGACGCTTCATTAAAAAACTTTCAACAAGCGTTCCATAAAACCGGGTATGTATGGATCTGGGGATGCGCCTTTTATAAGCACCTTCACGAGTTTTTAACAAAAATCGAGAAACATTCTGCATACAAAGAAACGGGGCTGCACGATGACACCATATTCAAATTTACAAATTTGGATCAAATATATAGACAAATGTTAGAAAATTGGCTTCCTGAATTTAATACTCTATTCACGAATAAGACAAGAATCGAGCTCAAGTTCAAACATTTGAAATATCTATTCTCAAAAATGGTCGTTGCAAGCTATTCTTACCAGATCGCTAAGAATGCAAGAGTCAAGACCTACGGTGGCTTACTCGGAACTTTTTCGGATTTTGATAAAGGCCCACCTCTTCCCTTAATGCGAATAAACCGGAGCTTTCATCGTCACCTAAACTTCTATAAGAATTACCTTGGCTTTTCATTTGACCCAGAAGGCCGTTTGTATGGGGAATATAACCCTGATTACTCTTTCAGCATCCCCTCTCTATAAAAACACTTAAAGGAGCGAGTTGTTACATGTTAGAAGAGATCTTTCGTTTTGTAAATGTACGTCCTGTCCAAAAGGCATCCGAAAATGACTTGTTAAGAAATTTTGCATCCTACAGTGCTACACAAAAATCCCCTTTCCACGCCAAGATAGAGCAGCTTAAGGGTCCAGATGCGCGATCTCAAGCATCACAATTAGCTTCTGAACGATTAGATCAGAATGAGCAGACATCTCATTTAACAATCATTCAAAGGGCTGCCCGAGGAGCCTCCCACGAAAATAGTGTATCTAAGGCCATTCAGGAAGCCGAGTATGTACTGGGACAGGATCTTTCATTATTTTTACAGAGCGAGAGGGCTCAATTTCTAAAAGATATGGCGTGGGATCGTTTATATGCTCACACTCTCGTTCCGGAGAAACATCCTGAAGACAGGGAATTTGTGTATGACGGGGTACGGGCTATTCACTTGCTTGAATTGCTTGCAACACAAGATTACCATGATAAACCTCTATCAGCTGGGGAATTAGCTTTAGTGAGGGCAATTATTCCCTCTACAGTTATCCCCAAGATTTCTACCCTTGACAAATCGCTTGAGAACCATTATTCAAAACAAATCCTTCATGAACTGAATAAAACTTTCGAGCAATTCGATGCCCTTAATAGGGCGATCGACGAAATAACGAAGATTGAAGAAGCGCACAAAAAACAAAGTCGATTGATTAACATTACAAACGATAAATTGAATTCAGGCAGGACTAAATCTCAAGATATTGAAGGTTTTCAAGTCACGCGAGATAATCACCAACTAACCATGCATGCCCCTTGGACATTTGATTTTACTGATCAAACCTATGTAAGTTCCTCTACTCAGGAGTTACTCTTAAGATTAAATATATCAAGAGGAGTATACTTTGAAGATATCAAGGAGATTATGGAGCGCGAAAAATATCAAGTTGCCTCCAATTACATAAACTCCTTTCCAATTGTAGAACTAAACTATGTGTGGAACGCGGAAAAATTTCAAAAACTACTAGAAAATGTACCTGTTGTAAACAACGCTTTTCTTCAAGTTACCGAGTCACCTGATCCAGGTTCTGCTAGCGCACGGGGCATCCAACCACTTGGAGTAGGTGATTTATTAGTTGTCAAACAAGAGCTTGATCATTACTGTACAGGAGAAATTGCTCATATCGAAAATGTACTCCAATCCGAGTATAAAAAAAGAATCCACAGTCGTGTAAGCGAGCATGAGGAAACCATCATAACTGAATCTGAAGATCTTGAAGAAAATGAGAAAGATCTACAATCCACCGAAAGATTTGAATTGCAAAAAGAATCATCTAATACCCTAGAGAATCTAACGAAAATTGACGCAGGGGTCTCAGTCACAGCTAGTTATGGCGCGGTTAAGATGACTGCACATGCCGATTATGCAACTAGCCAGACATCAACAGAATCAAATCAAAGCGCCTCGAGCTTCGCTAGAGAGATAACGGATAAGTCTGTACAGCGCGTTATGCACCGAGCTCGCGAAGTACGTACACGCAGGACTCTGGAACGCATAGAAGAAACCAACGAGCATGGATTTCAGCCCAATAACAGTAGTAATGTGGTCGGCATCTATAGGTGGGTGGATAAGTATTATAAGGCAAAGTTGATTAATTATGGTCGCCGATTAATGCTGGAGTTCATCATTCCTGAACCTGCTGCGTTTTACCTTTACGTTGATTCTAACAAAACAATCCCGGGTGTAAAAAACTCAAAACCAGTTCCTCCCAATATTGGGGGAAGACCTCTTGCTCCATACCATATAGATAAATACAACTATATGGATTTGATCTCACAGTACAATGTTCAGGATGCTGAGCCTTATCCAACTGAGTTCATCTATATTTCTGCATCTGCAGCCGAGAGCACCGACAAAGACGCAAACATAAATATTGTGAAGATGTATGAGAACAAACTAACCTTACCCGATGATTATAGATGTATTGATGTATTTGGATATAAAGTAGTAAATGGATACAATGGAACCTATCTAGATTGTTTAGTTGCTGGTGTCAACTTATCCTCTGGTTCAGGAACATTTTCAGAGGTTCAAGGAACAGTCCCGTTTACTGTTATCGCTAATTGTCTTGGATTTAATCTCAGTCTTGTAGCTAGATGCAGAATTAGTGCCAAAAAACATGAAGAATGGCAGCTTAAAGCTTATGCGGCTATAATGAAAGCCTATAAAGACGCCCTTGATGACTACAATGCTCAAATCGATGCTTCACAAATACAAGCGGGTATACAGATCCAAGGGCGAAATCCTGATCTTAATCGAAAAATTGAACGCGAGGAATTAAGAAAAGGAGCTCTCCGATTATTAACTAACGATTTTGCACAAACAAGGGTTGGAGGCGTATGGAGATTAAACGAAGAATTTAGTTCTCTAAGTACAGGAACATTTGCTTTTCCTGAAATTCAAATAAATGAAGCATTAGTGGAAGGGAAAATTATCCAATTCTTTGAACAGGCTTTTGAATGGGACAACATCACCTATCGATTTTATCCATATTTCTGGGGGGATAAGAAAAGATGGATGGATATTTTTCCTCTCACAGATACAGATCCATTATTCACTGATTTTTTACGAGCAGGAGCGGCACGAGTAGTAATTCCCGTTCAGCTTGCATACACCGAAACAGTGCTGCATTACATGGCAACAAATGAGATATGGAATGGCGGAAATCCACCGACAATTGATGACCCGCTATATATCTCAATAATTGAAGAGATAAAAAGGGATCATGGGGTCGATGTTAGTGATATTCCAGTTTGTTCAAAAGATTCAGAAACCCCTTGTTTGGTAAAGGAATGGAATATCAAGCTTCCGACTACATTAGTGTATCTACAAAAGGATTCGGAATTACCCGATTGTAAATCCAACCAAGCTGTCGAGTAATGCTTTCTAACCATGGCAAAATGGTTTAAAAGGAGAATGGTTAAAAGAGACTTTACTGGTTATTTCAGCAAGGTCTCTTCTCACCACTTCATCAGGAGTAATCTAAGTGTTCTTCTTTGTCTGTCGAAACACGAATATATACTGCACATCTCATAGTTACGCCGCCTCTTCACTATGAGATGTATTGGCGTTACCGTCATTATACATTAAGCCGTCCTGCTGTTGCATAATCCGATCAATCTCAGCATCAATCAATGGAAATAGCAGACAAATAAATGATTCTTTCCCATCAAAAGACCTTTCGACTTTCAATATCATCATCTGGTTAGTGGTCGCTTCCTGTGTCAGCAGGGGCAAAAGGCCGTCTTCTGCACACATGGATGCCTCGCAGCTCCAGAAGCTTCTGAACCGTGTGGACGATGTGCTGATTCACCTATCTGGTAGAGTAGCATCCAATCCTTTCGAGTTGTATCGCTCGATTTTTTAAAGATATGCATTTAAATATTGAAAGCATATTGAAACAAGATATCATTATACGCAGATACTGGAGGTATCTTCAATAATCATTCAACTTGACAATTCTGAAGTGATTTCCTGATATATGATTGTCGAGTAATTCAACATATGAGGGGGGATTTCAATGGGTGTCATAGAGTTCATAAATCGCTTTCAAAAAGATATCCTGATGTAGATAGATTTGAGTTTGCAGAACATCAAGAAATTAGAGAATTTGAAGATAGATTAGGGGTAAAACTACCACTATCGTTTTGTACTTTTCTAAGTGAGTGCTCTATTGGGAGTTTTTTACTTGCTTGTGAACCTATTGGTGGGATAAGGGAAGAGTCACCTTGTGGGGCAATATGTAAAAGTCATGTGATTCTTCCGGATCTCCCAGATAAAATACACATTCGAGAGACAGATGAGCTCATTGATTCCAATCGTCTTATTTCCTTAACGATGTTTGATGCTGTTGAGAACTCTAATAATCACTGGGTATTCATATGTGAGGAAGGAATCCCTAATAACGAGTACAATAAAAAGCCAAGGCTAATGCAGCGATCAGCCTTGGCTTTTTTCTCCGTTCTCTAATTCACTGATATCCGATCACTCCACTCGCGAATAGATGCTAAGTTCATCTTGGGAGCATTGCTGCAGTTAAGCTACCATAACACTAAAGCTCCTGCAAAGTTAAGGATGAATAAGAGTACCGCTAACTTTTAACTTATCACGAATTTCAGCATACCTTTCTAGATCGCCATGATTTAGCTTAGACTGTATATGCTCAATGGTTGTGCAGCATCTTACGATGTTGATCGCGTTATTGTTGGTATAAGAGAATTCTAAACTATCCAGTATATATTCTGAGCCTTTTTGAATGTTATCCTTCCGTATATAATACATACCGACATCGGTAAGGAAATTAGAAAAGCGGTCATCAATTATTTGTTCGGTATAACTGCCAACTGATTCTCGTCGCTTGAGATGATCCTTGATCAGATTCTCAAATCTTTCGAGATATTCATCAAATTCAAAGTGATACATGTTAGCTGCTTGGATGATTTTAAATAAAGCTCTTAGTATTTCGTTCTCCCTGGAAGAGATATACTCGATGTATGGTTCAAGTACGTCTATGTTGCCTTTCATTAGTTCATATAGATAACGGTTGCCTCTAGCCCATTCCCTGAATTGTTCCTTGGTACGTTCGGCAGCTTCATCTGATTCTATAATCCAGCTTTGATCCTCATAATAGGATAAATAACAAATTGCTTGATCATAATCATCGTTATCTGCAGCTATGGAGCCTAACAGCAGATCAGAGTATAAAATATATCCAAACAACGGCTTGGCTGGCTCTATAGGCTTCCTATGAGGCCTATTTTTATTATGTTTATGTGCGTACAGCATTCTGGAGATGCGTCCCATTTCCTGAGCATAGTACTTTGCTTTATTCCTTTTGTTTAAGGACAACAACGTGTTAGTTAAATCTTTTAAAGCATCTAATTGTACCCCTTCAGGAAGTCGCTTGATATAAGCTTCAAATTGTATGGTACAGTTCAGATTATGCTCCTGATCCGAGTTTAGGGAGCAAGTAAATATCCTGTATTGACACAAACCTAATCTTTCGGCATGCTGGTGTTTTTCACTTTCTGCAACTTTTTTGTATATGATCAGAGCAGCTTCCCGATTTCCTTTGTGAAATAGTGCTTCAGCGCTATCAAAAAGAAGGGATGAATAAGCTGGGTTATCGATGATCAAATCAACAGCCTGATCGATGCAGTTGAGTTTCCCTAGCTCGGCACATCGCATGATAAAGGGGCCAAGTCGCCTCCAGTTCAGAGTTGACTCATTTACATATAGAGAATAAAAATATCCTTCTTCCAGATTCATGGCTTTCGTAATTAAATCAAGACTTGAAACGGAAAGGGGCTGGTTTCCATTGATAAAGCGGCTTAGGGTTCCCGAATTGATTCCCGATTTAATTGCAAAAGAGGAAATGCTGAGTTTTTCCTTCTCCAAGTAACGTAATAGCTCCGTACTGATTGTTCTATCTGTAGGTACCAAAGATATTCGCCTCCAGATCCACATTCCATATTTAGGGAAATGACTTATATAAGTAAGTTAATGTATAAATATACGATGGGTCAATAGCTTTGTAGTATGATTAGGGAGACATTCTAAAATCAAGGGGAAAAACGCAGCTAGTAATTAATTCTACTGAATGGAGTATACAGAGGAGTACGTCGCCTTTTAAGAGAAGGATCGGATGAATCACCAATACATGTAGAACGGAGCTCTCTTATGTTTGAAAAATTAAAGTCCTTGTTCAAATCCTCTGATAAGCCAAAGAAAAAGCCGGCTCAACATACGAATAAAGCCAAAACATCAGGAAACAACACCAAACCCAAGGTTCAGCCTACTCGAATTGGTGAACTGGGTGAGCATAAGATTAATATTCAACTAGACCAACTTCCCCAAGGATGTAAATATGTAAGTGATTTAATGGTGACGAATTCGAAGTCCCATACGGGCTATTCGCAGATCGACCATGTGGTAATCACGCCACAAGGATTGTTTGTTGTCGAGACGAAGAACTATACGGGAGAGATTAAGGGAACAAGAGAGAATAAGTCATGGACAGTTAGTAACCGGTTTAAAATGTATAATCCCTTTATGCAAAATTACGGCCATATTCAAGCAATCAAAAGTTTGCTCCCTGACTACCAAAAGAGCCGTTACATTTCTTTGGTTTCTTTTACAATGCGCTGTAGATTCAGCGTAGATCCGGAACTAAGAAAAATCCAATCGGACGAACTGATTGTGTACGATGTCGAACTGTCCGAATATATTCAGCGCAAAATGAATCGGATTCAAGCTGAGAAGACAGACGCGATTCTAACGGAATCTGATATTCAGAAGATTTATCAATCATTGGTCGAAGCGAATATTACCGATCTGAAGATTCGGGCTGAGCATGTGGATAAGGCAAGATTACGTTAATATAACGAAGATATGATGACACTAGAAATGAAGGCTTATATATGAAAGGCAAATTCTCTACAATGGCATTATTGCTGAGTTTGGCAGTTTTCTTTTCGTTTACGGGTGATGTCTCCGCTGCAGTAAAGAAACCGAAAGACATCTTTGCTGAAAAGTATCCTAATGAAGTTGTTAAAATAGTCAAAACCGATGACATTAACAATGACAAGAAAAAAGAATCGTTCATTCTCACTGAATCAGGTAATTTTTATCTGATTAACGTAAAGGGACATGTTGTTTTAATTAATACTGGCATTGTAAGTGATGAAGACTTTGAACCACCGACGATCCAAGTGTTTACAGTATCGAAGAACGAGAAACATGTGGCTGTTACGTTCTCTTATGTCCCCTCGAATACCCAGTTATATGTATATCGACTTCAATATGGGACATTGAGTAAGGTTCTTCAGTTGCTGGGGGATCAGGAAGTTATGATTGATTCAAAGGGTAAAGTACATCAGTACTGGAAGAACTTCAGAGACGAAGGCGGCTGGGATCTGGCAGAGGGAATATTCACTTGGAGTACAAAGACCAATAAGTACAATGGTTCGGGAAAATATGTGCAACGGGGTAATTCCTAAGGAGATACAGTGCATGTGGAATGTTGCACACTGTTATTAAGGAAAGGCTAAGTCGAAGCCCATGTGAGTAAACTGGAGGGTAGCGGAAGGCTACCCCACCAAATACAAATGAAAATATTAATTGATGTGGAATCCTTCGCTTTACTCTGTCTTCCCATAACTTTAGAAATTTAGTTATTTTAAATCAAACTTCCCTGTCACTATAGTGTCATTGCCATAAAACTGCCGCGAAATACGGGTAGTCGGGCTTTGAGAAAATAGGAGGATTCAACCTAATGAAGAATCTCTCTCGCGGAATTTTATCTTTATGTTTAATCGGAGCATTACTTCTCTCTGCATGCGGGAAATCAGATGACACTGACACTGTTTCTAATAGCGAAGAACCTACCACCACAACAAGCCTAGCAACTTCAACCAACAATACACCAACAAACACAGAAAGTCTGATCGAACCAGTCGAGAAAGAAGCAATTAAGGTCATTACAGCAGCCGATTTTAAGAAAGGCGTCTCTATTGACTTTGACAAATATAAAGGCAGCTTCTTTGACGACAACATTATCTCCAAATTAAGGAACAATCTTGAATCGGTTGTGGAGAACAACAAAGAAACGTTTAAAGAGAATCTGAATAAGGAGTCTTTGGAATCTATAAGAGAAGGCTTCTATTACACAAACGAAAGCGATCAATTTATGTTCTATGATTTGGATCTCATAGAAAAAGTCGATCAACCAGAACAAAATTAGAGTAGGCGTGCGCTTTGCAAAAAAATCCTCAGACGGGAGTGTTGAAAATCAAGGAATTACCTACTTCTTTACTAAAAACGAAGCAGGAGGATGGGGTATTGAAAATATAGATTAAAACCCATACAAAAAATAGAGGCGGCTCCTCGTAAGGAGCCGCCTTGTTGTTGTTTAAGTAAATTCGTTATCTCAGGATCGGCAGTAATGCGGACTTCCGGATATTACTCCTTATAAGTTTGGACGTATTGGTAAACGTCCGCTGCCGTTTCTAATGATCAGGTGCAGTCTGCCGGTCGCTTTTCATGCCGTTGTATTGTTTGAATTGTAATAGTCTGATTAAAAAAATTATGGAATTAACTTAAAAAAACGGAAATAAAGTAAGATCATAGCACATTTAAAACCTGTGGCATGTCTCATGGGAGCGCTACAGATAAATAAAAAAACAAGGAGGTTTGAAAATGACTAATAAAAGGTTTCCTTTTAAGCGCTTATCACTTTTGGTAATTTTAGCAGTATTTCTATTCACATTCTGTGCAGCCTTACCATCAGTAAACGCAGCCGCTAGAGGAGCATGGGCTCCAAATACCGCATATGCAGTAAATGACACAGTAACCTATAGTGGAAGCACTTATACTTGTCTTCAGGCACATACTTCTCTCGTAGGTTGGGAACCGTCCAATGTTCCCGCTTTATGGCAGAAAGGCGGTAGCGACGGAACTACGCCACCAACCCCACCACCGACAACGAATGGAGTAACATTCTATGCAGATATAAACTATGGAGGAAAAGCAGTGACACTCGGGATAGGCAATTATACACTGTCTCAGTTGAACGCAAACGGAATTCCGAATGACTGGATGTCGTCTCTTAAGGTTCCAAGCGGTTGGACGGTTGAAGTATATGAGAATGATAATTTTGGAGGAACAAAGTGGACCTTTACTTCAGATTCTTCCTGGGTTGGCAACACGATCAATGACAAAATGTCATCGGTCAAGATTTATACGGGTTCACCATCTCCTATAGTAACAAAGCCTGCCGAGGTTCCGAGCCATATATGGACATATGTCATGAATGCGGACAATGCCTATGGGAAAGGCGGAGATTTTGCTTTATTGCTAAGTGCTGTTATCAAAAAGGAAAGCAGCTTTGGAGCAGGTTTACCAGGTAGTCCATCGGCCGGCGACGGATTGATGCAGGTAGAACCAAACACACGCAATGCGTATTTATCTCAATTCAGCTCAAAATTTGGCCGTGCGTATAATCATAGCAGTGAACAAGATCAGGTATATCTGGGTGCGTTGATTTTAAATGAGAAGATTACGAAGTTTGGAAATATCTACAACGGATTATTACACTACAACGGTGGAGATAACTGGTATCCGGGAGCTACGGATTCTTATGGCCGTCCTATTCTGGCAGATCAATATGCAGATGCAGTTTACGCTACTTATAAGGGCTATGGCGGAAAGAATTAAGGTGTTATGCCATGAAGAATAGCCTCAGTATGGATACAATCTTATAAACAAATTAAGAAGACGAATTATGACAAGACACTGAGAAATTCTAAGGAATATAGGATCGAACTAAGAGAACTGCCATTCAAGGCGGTTCTCTTGTTTCCGTATATGGCTATAATCATGGTATGATAGACCTTCATCCAAGGGAATTATTTTACCTTTAGAATATATGTTATTTTAATCAAACTAGCCTGGCACTATAGGTGGCATTGCCATAAATCTGCCGCGAAGTACGGGTGAATCAGGCTTTAAGAATATAGGGGGATTACATGTCCTGGACCAAATTGAAGCAACAACTGGAGAGTTTTCTCTCTCCTGCGTTACATGGAAGGGTCGAATACCGGTCAACCAGTTATCGTTATCTACCTGATAAATCCGGAATTTGTTACCTTGCCGTAGATAAAAAGAACGTCCTTAATATGTGATACAACGGGCTTCATCCGATGGTATCAGACAGAGCAGGAAATTAAGAATGATCCGAATATCCAAATTCCGATCAGCCACGAGGAAATTGAAGCGATCAGACAGGATACCAAGGGGACCGTTCCCGAGGATCGTCTTCAAGTCATTGCAAGAAGCCGGAAAATTTCAGAGCTTGCAAAAGAGCTTTTGTCCGCGCAGGCCGCATTAAGTAAATCCAATTTCACTGTGGTAGCTACTACGTTTTTATCGACTTCTATAGATGAAAGCTTGGAGAGCAATGATATCTTATTGAATATTTTAGCTTTGGTGGACAGACGAGTTGGCAAAAAGCGAATTTTAAACATGAGCGAGAAAATGAAGTTAAAGCATCCCATTGTGCAGTTTTTTTATGAACTACGGCTCAGTACGCTATAAAAATGAACTTGCAGCGCTTAATTTCTCGCTCTAACTCAGCTATAGATTTGCAGTTTCGACTCTTCACGTGGTCTTTCATATGACCGTTTGTTGTTGAGGAAATACTTATAAGATAGGATCAATATATGATAGCATCAATATATCCATTCCCTGAAATTGCAAAATCGTTCCAATTTGTCACCATTACTTGGTATGTACCAGGAGGTACGTTCCATATCTCTGCTGTGGTGTTCGTGTGTGTAAATCTCCCAGAGATGAGGACTGGCTTTCCAAAATAATTTCTGTTAACGAGTGTATAATGCACGTCGGGGGCTTTGTTACTATCAGTAGCCCACTGAACAACAGTAATCCTGAATTTCGATCTACTAGTGAATTCACCTGAGAAATGGCCCCCATCGTTTGGGCCCAAATTATTAAAAGCCCAAGACATATTAGCCATAGGTTTAATATTACCTTCTGGTTGAGTTTCTGTGGATTCTACCATCAATGATTCCATAGGAATGACATTTCTTATTGCCTCGTAATATTCTTCCTCAGTAAGTTCACTTAGGATTGAGTCTGTATTCACGATTTCAGAATATGGCGGCGCAAGAATGGTGCTGATTTTTTATTCCATAGGATTAATGATTTTAGCTGTTATTTTCTTTATGTTGTTTGGTCATTTTGCGAATTAAGTCACATCCTTCTCAGCATGTCAGGGTAGGTTTAATCAAGTGGTCGCATTTTGTTGCGATTATGTATTCGAAAGCGATGTTTGAAGCCGTTAAGAAGGAATCTTATTCGATCGCTGAAGCATGAAGTGGAGAAGATGATCATCTCAACGTTGACTATTGGCTGGGAAGGATGTGGCTCATTGATTCGAACTATGGTGGCACTGGATTTTCCCATTGACGATGCTGATAGTAAAAAGGAACGAGGATGCTAACATCCTCGCTCTTAACAATATCAGCCTTGAGGGCGGTGCCAGTTGCAGGACTAGAAATATGTCGATACCCCATTCACTCACGGCCTATTTCTCTTTTTGTTTTGCTTCACTTTGGAGTCGTTTTATCAACCGTTTTTGGGTTGTGCATTAACTTCATTCGGAATAATCCCTTTCAAACATATAATCTGCTACCTTTTGCCAACGGTGACGGATAGATTTAAATCATTTCCAAGTTGATGAGCCCCACCAACCAGTTGCAATTTTTACAAAAAGGTAATTTCCACCCCCGATAGTTGGTAAAAGTGAGGTATCGATGGTGTGTGGTGTATAACGGTAAAGAGAATAGGTGGCTCTATTATCTACCCAAACATAGTTTTTGTACGTTACCCCGCCGGAAGTTACAGATTTACCAAAATTAATACTAGTAACAGTGCCATCAGGTAGCTTTATTGGGTACCCAGATGATGGTGATTGGGTATAACGATTTTTAAGAGTTTGTGTTCCACCGGAAATCTGATAGTTAAATCCGCCTTTTGATCGATCATCACCAGAATCGGTTGCTCCATAACCCATTGCATAATAGAACCGTCGAGAACTATAATCAACGGATCCTGGCTTAGCAGAAATTAGAGAAGATTCCTTTTGCAGAGTTGCCAGTATAACCTTGGGATTAACTTCGTTTGTTGTGGCAGCTGTACTAATAGCTGAAGCGGCATTGATGGTATGACCATTAAAATATGGATTACCATTCGAGTCTAAATAATAGATTAGAACAACATTTTTCAAAACTGAGTCTCTATTCTCAAAGAATGTCTGAATAGCTGATGAGCTCATGGTTGAAGAATTGGTAAAGTCAGTATCTGTTATTAGAGTATTCATATTAACTCCCGAAATAACTGTACTTTCATATGCAAAGGGAACTATGGGATAGGGAATAGGAATGTTTTCTGATGTGTCTAATGGAACCTGCTCGTTTTCATTAACAAGGTTCTTTTCATTCACAAAAGCCGAGTTTGCATAAGTTTTAATACTTAGAGAATTCGTTTTTTTGTCAAGCTCATAGATCTGCATCCCGTTATACGAATCTGTTGAAGATATCATTTCGCCGTCTGCGTCATACTGGTAATTAATAACATTACCATCGCTATGGAATTCGTTAAGAATATTCCCGTTTTCATCGTATAACATTACGTTAACGTCTCTGTTTGTCAAAACGTATTCCTTGATCTGATTAATAGAGGATAACCTTTCTTGTTGTGGTACAGCGATTTGATCAGCTGATGCTAGATTTGGCATCAATAGGACTAAGGCAATGACCGAAAAAAAACTTCTTCAAAATCCCAACTCCTTTTGGCTAATACCGATACAAATTACATATTCTTCTTTTTAATGGTAAATTCATCCTTTGTTTAAAAAATTTTTATAGGGGTGATTCATATTAACTTAAAAAAAGTTTTGTTATGCGTTGTTCTAGTTGCTTTGATCGTAACTTCCTGTTCGCCAAGAAATCAGGATCAAATAGAAGAATCCGTAAAATTGGATATGATAAATATTTATATGTACCGTAATGATTCCAGTCGCGTTCAACCCGAATTGATCAATGTTCAAAGTGACCCTGATTTGCTGAGGAATGCCGCACAATGGGCACAGGGTGGAGAACCCGAACCGTTGCCTAATATTCAAGAAATTAAACAAATGTATGTCTTTCAGTTTCAATTTCGCAATGGTGATACCATCCAAGATGTCTATTACATGTACATTACGGATACGAATAATGAGCATTACATGAAGGAATTTGATGGGAGTCTTAAAAAAGATACGGACAAATTTGATGCTTCAGAAAAAGAACGGATATTAAATTTAATAGGACTTGAAGGCTGGGAAAAGGTTTCAGCATCAGACTTATTAAATTCGTGATTGTTAGATTGAATAAATTAGATTGAATTCGTTGCGAAGCGTATCACGTTTTTTACGACAGACAAGGCATTTTTGATCTTCTATCAAGTAGAGAATCTGTGATATATTGCGGGATCCGAATTCAGGATCTGGAGAAGGAAGACCCGCCGGTCTATCTGTGCGCGTGGAACTCCCCCGACTGACAGCTGGAAAATCGATCGCTTCAACGTTTTCTCGCTGCCAAGGCACTCGTGCAGTTAGGTGTCGAGGATCGGATGCCATATTGGGCCATTTTCGATGAGAGCATGTGGAGTTTGTCCGACTATCGCAGATGTATGTGTTTAGAGGAACCGGAGCATGAGATGGAGGAAGGATCAGAACTGAACGCGTGGAAAATCTACGTGAAGGACGATGTGCTGATCGTGTTTGAACTCGACGTATCCGAAGAGGAGACGGATGAACTGTTGGCTGTATACCTGGCGTCCTTTCAGAGAGCGAGCATGGAGAATTTACTGAGCGAGATGGGTAAGGCAAACAATTTGCCTACGTTTCGAACGAATCTTTCAGCAGATCGATAGATATGTAATGCAATACAGAGGAATGAAGATGCTCACTTCTAACAACAGCCGCCATTAAGGGCGGAAAGTAGTGACAGGGACAAGAAATAGGCCGTTTTCGCAATCCACGGGCTCGGAACAAAGAGCCCAGGATCACGAACGGCTGAGATCAGGGCCAGTAACACAAGGCTACCCATTCGAGGTGGTTATTCCACAGGATTTACCGATCGAAGGGGTTATCCTTTCTGATCAGATTAAGAGCCTCGATTGGCAATCTCGCCAAGCCAAGTTTATTTGCAGAGTTCCAAAGAAGACCTTGGATGAGGTTCTGCATAAGGTCGATTTGTTGATTCACTAACCGTACACTATGATATACAAGCCGTTCCCTCGTTTGAGTTTTAATGGAGCGGTTTTTCCCTATAAAATACATTTAGAAGGTATATATGCATGATCATAAATCGATTTTAGGAAAGCAAGAAACACATCGACCAGCATCTCCTAAAGAAAAGTGACGCAGCAGTATAAGAAATTTAATGAGAAATTGATTGAAATATTTTAAAGAATGTAGGATCGAACTATTATAACTGCCATTCATGGCGGTTCCTCTTGTTTCTATACATGACCATAATCATGGTATGATAGATCTTCACCCACGGGTAATATTTTAACTTTAGAAATTTTGTTATTTTATATCAAACTAGTCTGGCACTATAGGTGTCATTGCCATAAATCTACCGCGAAATACGGGTAGTAAGGCTTTGAGAACATAGGAGGATAGATGTCCTGGAGCAAATTAAAGCAACAACTGGAGAGCTTTCTCTCTCCTGCGTTACTTGGTAGGGTCGAATACCGGGCAACCAGTTATCGTTATCTACCTGCTAAATCCGGAATTTGTTATCTTGCCGTAGATAAAAAGAACATACTCAATATGAGTGATACAACGGGCTCCATCCGATGGTATTAGACGGAGCAGGAAATTAAGAATGATCCGGATATCCAAATTCCTATCAGCCATGATGAAATTGAAGCGATCAGAAAGGATACCTAGGGGACCGTACCCGAGGATCGTCTTAAAGTCATTGCAAGAAGCAGAAAAATTTCAGAGCTTGCAAAAGAGCTTTTGTCAGCACAGGCCGTATTAAGTAAATCCAATTTTGTCGTAGTAGCTACTAAGTTTTTATCGATTTCTATAGATGAAAGCTTGGAGAGTCATGATATCTTATTGAATATTTTAGCTTTGGTGGACAGACGAGTTGGCAAAAAGCGAATTTTAAACATGAGCGAGAAAATGAAGTTAAAGCATCCCATTGGTATCTGTGATTATTATAGTAATGAATATAGCGCTTAATTTCTCGCTCTAACTCAGCTATAGATTTGCAGTTTCGACTCTTTACGTGGTCTTTCATATGACCGAAAAAAGACTCCTAAGGAGCGTTATCTGCGCGTCGGTGACAACCAGACTGTTCAGTTGCTCCATTATTTCTTTCACTGGAATACCATCCAATCTCATTTCAATGGCTTTCTCCTTTACTTCTACCGGATAGCTGACTCTTGTTGCCAAAGCAAAAACACCCCCAAGGTGGTCTCCATATCTTACGACATGGTTATCACTTGAAGGTGTTTTAATTTGTCTTACGCTATAGGGTCAGTCCCGCTTGCTTCTTGGAAACCTTTTTCACTTTCTAGCCTTCATCTTTGAATGTTAGACCAGGGAAAACGTATCCGATGATATTATTTTTATTTTTTTTCGTAATAATATCCTCTTATTATCAACTGCTTTGTATCTTCGGTCACTTCCTCACCAATATCTCCTCTAACAACTTCCTCTCGTGGAAATTGTTTTGGAAAAGGTGCATAATAAAATTCTCCATGTTCAGTTACTACACTTTCCACCGGTTCTGTTCGAGCTTTTCTATCGTATTCAATTTTCCAATCTGGTAATGCTTCTTTTGGAGGAGTGGTGTCATTAATAGTCGAGTCTACAACTTGCTTAGTATCTATAAGTTCTCTGATTATAAAAAATGAGCCCATTAATACAAGACAACATGATGTAATGATTATAGATATTCTTAAACGCTTCTTGTTCATGATCATCACCCCTTCTGAGTTGTTATTAATTGTTAAAAAACTTAAAAGATACCATCGATATATCCATTTCCAGAAATCGCAAAGTCGTTCAAATTAGTCACCATTACTTGGTATGTACCAGGAGGTACGTTCCATATCTCTTTTGTTTCGTTCGTATGTGTAAATCTCCCATAGATGAGGGCTGGCGTTTCAAAATAATCTCTGTTGACGAGTGTATAATTCACAGAGGGGGCTTTGTTACTATTAGTAGCCCACTGAACAACAGTAATCTTGAATTTAGTTGCTGAAGAAGTGAATTCACCTGAGAAGTGGGCCCCACCAGATGGACCGGGTGGTTGCAAATTATCAAAAGCCCAAGACATATTAGCCATAGGTTTAATATTACCTTCTGGTTGAGTTTCTGTGGGTTCTACCATCAATGATTCTATAGGAATAGCATTTCTTACTGCCTCGTGATATTCTTCCTCAGTAAGATCACTTAAAATTGAGTCTGAATTCACAATTTCAGAATATAGCGGAAAAAAAATTGCCAAATTGCTTTCAGCAGCCTCTGCATTAGGGGCGGTACCAGTGTAGTACTATGTCACAACCTTATATCATTTGGGAATATTTCACAAAACAAGTTTAACATAAAGGTTTATATTTGCAAATAAAGTAATATATTCTCAATATTATAGACGTTTTATCAACTTTGAGTCGGTGTAGTCGTACCTCTCGCCCCCTATTGATCTCGCATAAATTTAAATATTTTCTAGTCAAACCATAACCAACAACGTCTAGTGATATCTTTTGACAGTTAAGCCACAAGGGACTGGTCGCTGTTAGTAGTATCGGGTCTTTTGGGAAATCCCAATCCTTAAATTTCTTTTGTACGACCAGGAATTTATTTTGTGTGAATCGGACATTAAAGGGTGAGTGAACGTGAACGATGAGAATAGTTGGAATTGAATATCCAGAAGTATGTCAATAAACCGAACTGTGAATGCTGGGGCATTCATGATTCGTTGGCCGGCTTCTATTCCGTTCTAAAATGAGCGGAGGAGAAAGAGGACAAACTTGATGAAGACCATGCATAGTTTAATGACGTTTGGAGAATGCGCCGCTGGGCACAAACTACGGTTTGTTACGAACGAAAAGAAACGACGGAAAGTAGCAAACCTACTTATGGGAAAGCCCTTTCGTGATTAATATATCTCGATGATTTATAATTATATTTACTTACTCATTTAGAAAACGATTAGCTGATCTTGAAATGATAGATTTACTTTACTATCTCTCTTTGTACAATATTGGCAGCGAAAGGATCAGAATTACCCGCGTGTCCTAATATATTTTGGCAACTCTGGTCAATGCTATATTACCTATTATATATAGAAAGTCTACGGGGCGGACATCCATTTGTGAGATAGGGTCAAAACACCAATCAAATTAAGAAGCCAGTCATCGGTAATCAATCGGCGACTGGTTATCGAACGGTCTGTTCAATGAGTGCGAAGAGCCGGCAGGTTTAAACATGGCAGATATGATGAAGTTAAAGCATCCGATTGTGCAGTATTTTTATGAATTGCGGCGCAATACGTTATGAACATGAACTTGCATTGACGTGAGCACATCGTTTTTAGGAGTGTATTCACTGCTGCTACGATTAACATATACTGCCGTTTGATTTATGTTGCTTAAACATGCTATAAGTTAGGAAAAAGCAAGAGTTTGAACAGTTTGTATTTACTATTTCGGGATAAAGATTTTTCCTGGTTATTTAAAGAGGGGTATTGGATATGACGGATAATTTTTGGCGTGATTTGCCACGACCTTTTTTTGTACTGGCGCCCATGGAAGATGTGACGGATGTTGTGTTTCGCCATGTCGTAAGTGAAGCAGCCAGGCCGGACGTGTTTTTTACGGAGTTTGCGAATACCGAGAGCTACTGTCACCCGGAGGGGAACCACAGTGTGCGCGGACGTTTGACTTTTACAGAGGATGAACAGCCCATGGTAGCCCATATCTGGGGAGATAAGCCGGAATATTTTCGTCAGATGAGTATCGGCATGGCGAAGGAAGGCTTTAAAGGCATCGATATTAATATGGGTTGTCCTGTAGCGAATGTAGCTGAGAATGGGAAGGGAAGCGGTCTGATCTGCCGTCCCGACATTGCAGCGGAACTTATCCAGGCCGCCAAAGCCGGGGGACTTCCCGTCAGTGTAAAAACAAGGCTCGGTTTTAGCAGCGTAGACGAATGGCGCGGCTGGTTAACCCATATCTTGAAACAAGACATTGTGAATCTGTCCATTCATCTGCGAACAAGAGAGGAAATGAGCAAGGTAGATGCTCACTGGGAACTGATTCCGGAGATTAAGAAGCTTCGTGATGAGGTGGCACCCGATACACTGCTAACCATTAATGGAGATATTCCGGACCGTCAGACTGGCCTTAAGCTCGCTGAACAATACGGCGTGGATGGCATTATGATTGGCCGCGGCATTTTTCAGAATCCGTTTGCTTTTGAGAAGGAGCCGAAGGAACACAGCAGTGAGGAATTGCTTGATCTGCTGCGGCTGCATCTGGATCTCCATGATCACTATTCTGCACAGCTGCCACGTTCGTTCAGCCCTCTTGCCCGCTTCTTCAAAATCTATGTCCGTGGATTCCGAGGAGCAAGTGAACTCAGAAATAGCTTAATGAACGCTAAGTCCACACGTGAAGTACGTGCGTTGCTCGATGAGTTTGGAAGCAAGGATCATGATGAGGCAGATGAACGCGGAAATTAAATTAATTGGCTGGAGAAACAACAAACGAGTGGCATAGCTTTTTGTTTGTGAATACTCAAGCTTTGGCAAAAAATGGAGCCGCTTTCATCGCATAGCTATGTATTTGTTGAGTGGAACAGGGTGCTTCAAGAGAACAAGTAACATTTTGAAAAACATGGCTGACTTGGCTGTGTTTTTTCTTTTGGAAACAGCAGAGAAGAATGATTAGCAGAAATACTGGTAGAGGAATGACTTATTGAACAGAAACTCCGTCAACAGCATACATTACCTTATTTGTTCTCAAATTTGATCATAGAGGATAAGTGCTGGTTATTGTTGATGGATATAGATAGGCCACCTCAAGGATGGTTATGAATATCAAACAAGGAGGAGCAATTTTACAGTATAGAGGTAAGTCTGGAGAGCCATGTTATCTTGTTGAATAATCTTCCTTTGGAAGACAGACGAGTTGGCAAAAAACGAGTTCTGAACATATCCAAGAAAATAAAGTTAAAGCATCCAGCCTCGTGCAGTATTTTTATGGATTACGGCGTAGTACATTTGTGAAACCGTTAAGATGATATGCGAGATAGTGGATGCCTGCAAAATGCCACGCGTGGCGGGCCGCTATCTTAGCCGGAGATACCTTTGTCTATGGGGGAGGACGTTACTGCGTCCTCCTTTTAATTTGCCTTAAATCATCAAAGGTGAATCTGTTCAGCGATACGTTGCATCATAAACGGCGGAACGCTCATACCGCACACGTAATGTACATCCGAATCAATGAAATCATAGTTGCTCGGAAAGATCTGCATCCAAATGATATCCGTATCAGAGATCTGTTACGGTACGTCATCGCGTAGGATGGTTGGCTAGCGTGTTCGCGATTTTTGATTCTTAACCAGTATAGTGTTGAAGTTGCTAGTTTTTCCCTCTTCGCGTTCAGTCACATCTCCCATGTTTTGGTCAGGAGGACGTTTCTTGTACCAACGTTGGAAAGTCTTACTTTCTGGATTAGTTGGCGGTCCCTGATCGGCCCGAATCTCCCTATACTGTATAGGCGCCTCATTGAATTTCAATTTAAGTTTCGGGAAAGGTGTGTCTTCCGGTGCGGCCACAAAGAAGACTCGCTCACGTTTCTGTGGGACCCCTATCGTTGCTGAATTAAGTAGGAATAACTGCGGCTTGTATCCGATTTGTCTCGTGCCCTATAAGACCAGACTAACGAATCCTTTTGCCTTACCAATAAGCTTACCTTTAACGTTCTCTGCCACGATCACACGGGACTGGAGCTTCTCGGCCAATCGAGAAATCAAAGAATTGATTCATCTAACTGCTGACAGCCGGACACCTTATTAAGTGCGAGATTAAGATGACGTTCCTGTTGATCATCTAGATCGAAGACACTCACGGCCAACTCCATATGTCATTGTTCATGGACCATGATCTTATACCGCTGATGACCGCCGACCATGTTGTCGGTACAATTGTTCCAAACGATCGGCTCTACATAGACGAATTCCTCAATGCTACGCTTCAAATTTCCATATTTTGAATATATCGGTTGTAAATCCAGCCCTAGCCACGGGGATCGAAAAAAAGGAGTTGCTTTTGATTATCAAGACAACGCCAAACTTATTGCTGTTAATCCAAGTACCTTTACATATTTAGGTAGAGGGTTCGCAGCCTCAGCCACATATTCAATCACGTTCACCAATTACCACGGGTATGCACGAAGCTTTTATGGACATACTTGGAATACGACTGGAATCTCAAGTGTATCGTTTGGCGGTACAGGATCTACCTATGGAGTGACAATAAACTTCTCAAGCAAATCTAACCGTTTCCCAGCATATAGTAATGCTGATAAAACTTTTTAATAATTTTATTTTAGAGTATTATAGTCAACAGAGCTGCTTTATGCATCTCTGTTGACTTATTTAAATTGCAGGGGGAAGTTATGCGTAAAAAAACACTTCTAGGTTTATCAGTCATGCTTATTCTGATCTTCATAATCATCTTAGTTGTAGTGCAGTTTTCAAAAAAAGACCAAATTAAAGGTTTTGAAAATAGGTTAAAAAATAATGGATATGAAATTCAAGAAATTCAGAAACCAGTCTCAATAAATGTTCATATTAAACCAGAGTGGATCGCAAATAAAACTGAAAACACGAAAAAAGTAGAAGTAACCATTTTAGAAAAAAATAACACGAAAATAATATTGGAGAATGTTCAATATAGAGAAAATGATATATATTTCACTTTTAAAACATCAACTAAGATCAATAAAGACGATAGCGTCTTTCTGTCTAATAATGTATTCAATGCAGATGGAACATCACATGCTTATGCTCCAAATAACCTTTTTGAAATTACGACCAGCAAAAAAGAAATCATACCACTGGGGCAGATTGCATTTGAAGAGAATTCAGGATTTTCATTTGGAGTACCAGTTGAGAACTATCATTCAATAAAAAATGGATTTGATTTAAAGTACTCAGGATTTATTTTGTATAGTTACTTCAAAAATTAAACGATAAACCAAAAAGAGTAGGCCACTTTAGAATAGGAAAACATGAGCTCTCTTTGATTTCTTTTTTCTCAATTCTCATGATGTTGTTCGTAAAACAAAACATTGAAATATGCTCTGATAGAGCTCATGATCAACTTATTGTCTGAACATAGCAAATGATATCAGAAAAAAAGACGAACCCGTAATTGGGTTCGTCTTTTGGTGATTTTGCAGGTTGAGTCAAGTTTGTGTCCGTTATACCAGCTTCTTCTTAAAGAACTTCATACCCTATATAGTTTTCTCTTCTATAAAAAAGACTATCATAACCGTTTATTGCATCTCCTACCTCTGAAAGCAAATCTCTTTTAGCATGTAATAATAACAATTCGTCGAAAAAACGTTCATTAATAGGACTCAACAAAGATCCTAGATGAGGTTTGAATTTTTTAATAGTCCTTGGTCTCCATCCTCGTGTGAATGAAGAGAGGCTTTCAAGCGCATAAAATATATCCTCAAAATGACTTTTTCTGGTGAAAAATAATTATCCAATTTCGTGGGAACTTCATTAAAAAATGGCACTCTGTTGATATTTTGAGTCTTAGGATCATATATTTCCTGTACTCTTGCCCTCACCCTATAAGTGAGGTCTACTGATAGTGGTCCACCTATGTCTACACTTGCACCCGCTCCTAGTAATGCTGTAACACGCGCCATGTAAACCTCCACTATTAAATTCATATTTCTAAGCTACCATATATTTTAGTCGAAATCATAGATAAGAATTATCGTTAGCTATATCTGCAACAGGATGGGACTTCTCACTACTTAAAAGCTGCTGCAAGAGTTGTCAAGGCATCACTCCTGACCTGCCTAAAAAAACTATCGCTAATCCCAAACTCCCCACAACTTATATATTCAAACCTACCTTAATTCTGACTGTAATACTGATTTACTAAGTAAAAAAGGCGAAAAGAGGTACTCTTCGGTCATATGCCGCATTCATGCAGCCATGAGTGTCATTCTCGCCTTTTTCTATGGTTACATCCTATCACGGGAAAACTTTCATGTGGTGCTCAACTTAGAGTCACTTTAGAGTCAATTTGTGTTCATATCGTGGTCAATAAATTCCAGAGCATCAGTCTGCCGGTTTGTCAGGTTCTTCTGTCATGCCGCCTCCCTTCCCAATTCCAGAACCCTTACTGCCCTTTCGCAGGAATCGTCTCCGAAATGCGCTGCACATCGGACATTTTCCAAGCATAACGGCCACGGGAGTAATAGCTGAACTTATCCTCTTTTAAACTGACACACTTGTCTTGCCTGTCGGCACCGTTGTACAGCAGCGGCATACCACTTTGATAGTCTCTTCCGATTGACCAACACTCAGTCAGGTTTGCAATCGAAACGACTGCTCCAGTTGGCCGGTTATCGGCTGAATACCCGTGCCGCGCTAATCTTCCTTGATTTATGGCACCTTGTAGGCATCCCGGTTGATCTTCTTGTCGGCGTAAATGGCGAAGGACCAACGTACTTTGTTGCTCACCCACGAGTTTCGTTACCTTTTTCCAAGATAGTGATCAGCGTCGCCAAGTATGACAGTGTAGTATCCAGTTCTTTTGCATCATTAACGTCTCCCTGTACGATATCCAGTTGAATTCAGTATCCATAGAAATCTCTGTCATCATTCTCCCTATAGCTTTTAGCTATAACTAGTTATGATCTTTTGGTATGCCTTCTAACTCTGCTCGTCGTGATATGATATCGCTATACAACGAGGAGGTTATGTACATGACGGATAAGTTCCAGATCGTAGGAAGTTTGTTGCGGCCCGAAGAGCTGCTGAAATATAAAACGCAAATTGAACATCGTGATGATATCCAGTATCCGTTCTATGAGAATTTTGAAGGGTATGCCGAGTGCGAGACAGAGGCGATCACACAGGTCGTGAACAAGGAAATCGAGCATAACCTGTCGGTTATTACGGACGGCGAATTCTCCAAATCGATGTGGCACCTGGATTTTGTATGGGGCTTTGGCGGAGTTGAGCGTTATATCGCGGACCATGGCTACTTCTTCCGGGATGTGGACGGAACCTCGAAATATGAAACACGCAAAGATATTGGATTGCGCATTACGGGCAAACTGAGCGGAAAGAATCATCACTTCATTAAGCTGTTCAAACAGCTCCAAGATACGGCAGGCGATCAGCAGACGAAGCTTTGCGTACCGTCTCCTTCCCATATTTACGGTGAACTTTCCTGGTCGGATAACATTGGCGGCACGGATGCGGTTTATCAGAACAAACAGGAGCTTAAAGCGGGCCTTGTGAAGGCGTATAAGGAATTCGTGGAGGAATTCGCTGCGGCAGGCGGCAAAATCCTGCAATTCGATGATTGCTTGTGGGAGCTGTTTGCAGACGACAACCCGAACTCTCCGTTTACAGGGGAGCAAATCAATCAAGCGGAAGTACAGGGGCTCGCCACCGAATTTATTGATATTAATAATACCGTGATTGACTTCGGTCATAGCCTCGGCTTGAAAATGTGGACACACAACTGCCGCGGTAACTATGATTCCCGCAACATGGGCGGTGGATCTTATGCGAAAATCGCCAACCTGTTCCTGAAGCAGTTGAAATATGATCGCTTCTTCCTGGAATGGGATGATGATCGTGCGGGTTCGATTGAAGCACTAGAGGTTTTCAAGGACAGACCGGATACGGAGATTGTTCTGGGCTTGCTGTCTTCCAAAACCAATACGCTTGATGATGAAGCACGCGTCATCCGTCTGCTTGATGAAGCCTCCAAAATCATTGATAAGGACCGCCTGCTGCTCTCGCATCAATGCGGCTTTGCATCCTGTGATGGCGGTAACGAGCTCAGCGAAGCCGAGCAATGGGCGAAGATCAACCAAGGTCAACAGATTGCCAAGCAATACTGGAACAACTAAATCCGGATATACATCGTCTTGATCTAATAGGGATGACTCAACGGGCCGCTTATGGACCCTAGGAGTCATCTTTTTTTTATATGCAGCGTGTTGCAGCATCTGCAGCATCGAACAGGAGAAGCCTTCGTTGTTTTGATATGGGTTCCCACAAGGATATGTACTCGACTCAGGTATTCAAATATGCCACAATAGAGGATCAGGGCCGCAGGAGAATTGGCCTAAGGTACAGCAATACAAGCCGCAAGATCGCTAACAAATCTACGTTCCAATACTTTATACTAAATAAGCCAGAATATATCTAAGGAGCTGCAGAGTCCGATATGAACAAAAAAGAAGTCGCCAACATACGCAAGCAATTTAAGCTGGACCACGATTTACTGAATATTTACGATATTCTCAATGTCTATATTACGAAGGAAACGAATGAAATCTATCACTGGGAGCGTCTGCCGTTCGAGCTGGTGGATCGGGAGAAGCAGGAGTTATATATGGGTAATTTCAAAAAACTGCTGACCGGCGAACTGGATCAAAAATTGTTCGAATTGAGGTTTCAGGAAGCAGCGGAGGAACCGGCGCAGGTACTGCTTCACCAAGCTCTCGTATCGGGTGACCCGGAAGAATGGCAGGACTTGATGCTGATGCTTGTCGAGAGAATGCTGGCGGATGCCAAATATGAGCGTGATATGGTGGTCACGTTCGTTCGGGGACAGTATTATATGCCGACCAAGGCGAGAAACGATGAAGCGGAAGAGAGCGAGAAGAACGAGGTGTTTGCTCATCCGTTCATTTTATGCAGTGTGAATTCTACGGAGAAACAACGGAAGACGCTCCTGTTCGATTATGTGGAGAGGGAGTTCAAGTACAATGTCATTGTAGATCCGATTATCAAGTTAAGTACGCCGGAGCAAGGATTCCTGTACCCTAGCGTGACGGACAATTATTCCGATGTGAATCGTATTTTGTATTGTACGGGAAAATCGAATTTTCCGGATCCGCATTTTGTCGAACAGGTCTTGAATGGGGAAAGATCCGTAACGGCACTTGAAGAGCGAGCGATCTTCGAAGATATCGTCAAGGAAGTGGCCGGCGAACAGCTCGATTCAGCCACCATTGCCCAGGTGTACGAGGAAATCAACCGGGTGATCGAAATTAACGAAGAGACAAAGGAGGAAGAACCTCCGAAGCTGGATTATAAAGATCTGGAGCGCGTACTGAACGCAAGCGGCGTAGAGGACGTGACAACCGAGAAGGTGGAGCGGGCATTCGAAACGATCGTGGACAACAAGAACTATGAGATGAAGGCAACCAGCGTCCTGCCGAAGTTTACTTCCAAATCCATTAAGATCGAAACCAAGGTAGCTACGATTTCGGTTAGTCCGCAGGATTTAAGGTACATCAAACAGGTTAATTACCAAGGTAAACGCTGCATCATGATTGAAGTGGACGAAGATGTCGCGATTGAAGGGTTTACGCTCGCTTCAGAGACGCTTTTAAGTTAAACCACATTTCATTGCACAGCAAAGGTCAGGTGCCGCACCAAATAACCTAATAAAAAGCACTAACGCAACAGGAGATGACTTCGAATGAACAAAATGCTTTTGATTGTGATTACGGCCGCAACGCTGCTGACGGCTTGCCAATCGAACCCAGCGGATAACAACGGGAATGCCACAGGCAATAACGAACAATCCGCGCAGACTGAGACGTCGCAGCAAAACAATGAATCAGCCGAGGAAAGCCTAGACCACGGCGCGTGGTCTGCACTTCCCGAATATGACGTGATTGTTCGGAATATAGATTCGCAAGATTATACCTTTCGAACGGTAACCGATAACAAAAACGAACGCATTCTTCTGCTCACGAACCCAGACGGTGAGGAGAAATACAAGACCATTTTTATCAAGAACACGAGTCGCCTTAAAATCATTGATGTCGATGGTGGCGGACAACTCTTCAATGATATTTTGGAAAACAGTTAGAAGAATGGAACAGACCGCTATCCCTCAGTCGGATGGCGGTCTTTTTTTTCGCCTTTGGAAAATTCCGTTCGGATTCAGCCATTGTAAGCGCAGAAGGAGAAACAATGTGAGATAGGGGCCCTTCCGGATTCTTCGGAAGGGTTCTTTGTTTGCTTGAGGCTCGTGTTTCCTCAGGAATGGAGGGGAAATCCCTTAGCCAGTAGTTGAGCAAAACCCTTCTTGAGGCTGATGATGGAATACATCGCTTGTCGGGTGTCTCTTGTAACGTAGGGTGTAACATAGAGAGTAGACGCATCAAGGCCAACTGAAATTTTTAATACGAGGAGATGTAAGAAGTGGCAACGTTAATCGAATTCAAAAAAGTAACCAAGGCATATCAAATCGGCGAAGTGAAGATTCAAGCCCTTGCGGGCGTTGATTTCTCCATATCAGAGGGGGAATTCGTCGTTATTTTAGGAGCCAGCGGGGCGGGAAAAAGCACGATTTTGAACATTCTCGGCGGGATGGATACCGCCAGCTCAGGACATGTGTTTGTTGGGGATCAAGAGATTACGGGATGGAGCGAGAAGAAATTAACCGAATACCGCGGGGAGCAGGTTGGCTTCGTATTTCAATTCTATAACCTCATCCCGAATTTGAATGCGCTGGAGAACGTTGAATTTGCGACAGAGGTATGTAAGGACCATCTGGACGCCCGTGATATTTTACATAAGGTTGGACTAGCGAATCGCATGAAGAACTTCCCTTCCCAGCTCTCTGGCGGCGAACAGCAACGAGTTGCGATCGCGAGAGCGGTTGCCAAGAATCCCGCACTTCTGCTCTGCGACGAACCCACCGGTGCTTTGGATTACGTGACAGGGAAGTCAGTCTTAAAGCTCCTTCAGGATTTGAACAAGGAAACGAAGACCTGCGTCGTTCTGGTCACCCATAATTCGGCCATAGCGCCGATGGCGGATAAAGTGATCCGCGTCAAGAGCGGAAGGATCGAGAGCATCACGATTAATGATCACAAACAAAGCGTTGAAGGGATCGAGTGGTGATGAAGATTTTATCGTTGAAATTATTAAGGGATATGAAACAATCGATGGGACAATTCATAGCCGTTGTATTGGTTATCGCGGTGGGCGCCTTTTTCTACACGGGGCTGGTCACCTTAAGTGACAATCTTAGCGCCTATACGAAGGGGTATTTTCAAGAGCATAATTTAAGCGATCTGAACGTATTTTACAGTCAAATCTCTGCGGAGGACGCCGCTGGTCTACACAGTATGGAGGGCATTCATCATATCGAAGGGCGTTACACCGTTCATGCCACACAGTCCTTTGAAGATGCTAAAGCTGCACTAACACTGCATTCGATCCCTGCATCTAATGAAATTAACACGCCCAAGATGATTGAGGGCAGGATGCCAACCAAGCCGAATGAGATTCTATTGGACTCCCATTATGCCGAGGCGCATCATTACCGTGTCGGTGATCCCCTCAGCCTCCGTGTGAATGACAAGGATATGACGTTCACGATTAGCGGCCTGAATGAGAATGTGGAGCATGCCAAAAAGAACGAAACCCAGGATCATCAAGCTTATGGAGCAGCCTATATCCCCGAGGAGACCATATCTGAAATCGCAGGCAGCTTTTTTTACAATGAGATCCTGATTGATGCCAAGGATGGTTACGACATTGACAAGATAGGGCAGGCCATTGAAGCCAATTCCGATTCACTCCCTTATGTAAGCCAGATGAGCAAAGAACGGACCTTCAATTATTCCCAAATCCATCAAACGATTCATAACAATAAACTGATGAGCCGGGTGATCCCGATCGTTCTCTTCTTGATTGAAGCGGTGATCCTGTTTCTGATCATGTCAAGGATGATCGATTCCCAGCGCAATCAAGTGGGCATTATGAAGGGATTAGGGGTGAAAAATAGAAGCATCCTGCTTCATTACATGGGCTACCCTGTGCTGGCAGGTGTTATCGGCTCCATTCTGGGTTACGCCATCGCCGCCGCCCTGTTCATTCCGCTCATTACAACGTCGATTGGAAGATCCTACTCCCTGCCTGACCTGACGTTCACCCTTTCGTTTTTTACACTCCTTCCTCCGATGATATGCTCCAGCGCTTTTGGCATGCTGTCCTGTTATTTAAGCGGCAGAGCGATATTACAAGAACGTGCTGCTCAGGCGATGCGTCCGAAACCGCCCAAGAAGATGAAGAAGCTGCTCATCGAGAAAGTTCCCGGGATGTGGCGCCGGCTGCCATACAGCTACAAGATCATGCTAAGAAATATATTCCTAAATAAACAAAAAGCACTCGCAAGCTCGGTTGGTGTTGTGGTCAGTACCGTTTTGTTGATCACGGCTTTTGGCACGCAGACGGCCCTGCTCCAGGTAGCCGGCCAAATTGAGGAGGTAAATACGTATGACTTACGAGTCGATTATTACACGGGATCGTTCCCGGATACGGTAACACTGCCCCCTGGCATTGCAGACAGTTACGAATTGTCCACCTATCCTGTGGAATTCATCCAAGGGGAGAACAAAGAACAGGCTACGCTTGTGGTTACGGAGCAAGAGAATGAGCTGATCCACTTTTATGACGAAAAAGGGAATCGGCTATCGTTGGCAGATCATGGGGTGCTGGTACCTAAATCTTACGCGGATCAGTATCGTATTTCCGAAGGGGATATGATCCGGATTCAATTTACAGCACCGGAGCTTAATCAAACCAGCGTCGATATGAAGGTTCTGGACATATCCACACAGTATTCGAATCCGTCATTCTACAGCACACCGGGCTACATGAAGAGCTTGGGGATCGATTACGCTCCTTCCTCACGGTTAGTGAGCGTCGAGAGCGCTGCAGATCTGGCGAGCATTCGCGGCTTTTTTGAACAAGACCCGAAGGTGGATGCCATTGCAGACAAGGATGATCTCAAGAAATCAGCGCAATATATGCTGAAGCAAAACAGCTTTATCTTCATCATGTTTATCATCTGTGCGGTCATTCTGTCCTTCGGTGCCATCTACACGATCTCTTCCATCAACATATACGAAAGGAATCGCGAGCTTGCCACCCTGAAGGTATTAGGCTATCCCAAACGCAGAATCAACCGGCTGATCTTCTCTGAAAATATGTTATTAACCGCTTTTGCGGTCATTGTTGCCCTGCCGATCAGCGGTTATGTCTATTCCATCATCATCAGGGCGCTTTCGAGTACCCATCAGCAAATCCCGGATCAATTAAACCTTGTTATCATCCTGGCATCTGTTGTATTGGCGTTCATCCTGACCCTTATCTCCAACCTCATGCTTCGGAAAAAAGTAACGCGGATTCATATGATTGAGTCGTTGAAGGGTGTGGAGTGAATGGTAATATCTGAGTGTACGCGCAGTTGGACCTTGATCTATAATAAGGGCGTGGCATTCAATGACAAAATTTTATCGTGAATGGAATAGGAGAACAGGATGAGCAAACTAAAAATGGCCGTCATCGGCTTGGGACACATGGGTCGGCATATGATTCACCGCTTACTGCCGCAATATGCGGATAAGATCGAGTTGGTCGCGATTTGCGACAGTGATGCATCCAGTCTGGAGCGGGAAGTCGCAGAAGCAGGGATTCGTCCACGGCTGTACACCGACTATCGTCAGCTGCTGGACGAGGTGTCCATGGATCTCGTGTATATCGCGGTTCCGCCGTCACTGCATTATGACGTGGCCCGGATCGCATTCGACAAGGGCATCCACGTCTTCTGTGAGAAGCCGCTGGCTAACAGCTTGACTGAAGCCCGGAGTCTGGTGGAGCTGGCCGAGAAGGCAAATAGGCTCCATGCGGTGCATTTCTCGCTTCCGCTTGACCCGGCCGTACTGAAGCTGCAGGGATTACTTGAGGAGCAGGCGATCGGCCCGATCCACAGAATGGACCTATTCCTGGAGTTTCCGCAGTGGCCGAGGGCCTGGCAGCAGAATCCATGGATCACATCAAGACAGCAGGGCGGATATTTGCTGGAGGTTGGCATTCACTGGATCCAGATGATCCAGCAATTGTTCGGGCCGATTACGCATGTGAAGAGCGATATCGAGTTTCCGCCGGACTCCAATCAGTCCGAAAGCCGTGTCCAGGCCGTTCTCAGATTACATGATGAAATTGAGATTCATCTATCGGGAACCGACCAACGGGAAGAGGAGGAGCGTGTTTCCCTGGTGATCCACGGGGCAGAAGGTACCCTGGCATTGGAGAATTGGCGCAACCTGTACCAGGGCGGCAAGGATACCGGTCTGCAGCCTGTATCTGTGGACGACGTTGTCAGTCCGCTGCCTATCCTTAAGCAAATTGTTCAAATTTTGAACGGAGAGTCCGGTATCATCTATGATTTCCATGACGGGTATAATGCGCAGGTGGTTTTGGAAGCTTTGCGTAAGCCGGGTGAGGGCTTTACGGATGTAAGGCCTCAATTGATGGGGATCAAGCGGTAGGAGAAATGCAAAGACCTGATGGGTGAATGTTCGGGCAAAAAAAAAGCACCATCTTAGTTGGCGTCTCTCTGGTGAGACTGTTCAATGCGGTTGGGGAGCTTGTGGGTTTCGCTACCTTGGAGTAGGTTTATGACGAGGTTTCCCGCATACGACCGTTCACCGAGAACAGGGCCGTGCAGCATTGCAGTTGCGTGTGGCGGTTCGTGTGCAGTACCGACACCAGTAACTGCTCCGATATGTGCTGCATGTATTGGTGCATATGCAGTTATTGGTGCTGGTGGTATCGCTGGAGCGGTAGCTTGTTACAATTACCTGTGAGGTGACTAGATGAATAAGATTTTGGCGATCTCGATTTTAGGAATGGGTTTAACTGGTGCTGTTTTAATCATCTCGGTCGCTCTATTGTTCGAATCCCCAAAAGGAGATGTGTTGAAGATGGTTACTGCTGCTTCAACAGTAGCTTTCGTTATATTCGCTGTCTCGGCTTTAGTATTTCGTCGGCGATTAGATCAAAAAAAAGAGTAATATATTCATTAAATTAATAAAGTCGGTATTAAGGAGTAGACAAATTTGTCTACTCCTTTTTTATTACTATTGCAACCAACAGAAAATGATTTTTGTCTGGGAAAGTAAGGCTGTAAGCAGGATCATAAAGAAAGTAACGTAGCGCCTATTGTAAAAAAAGGTCAAATCCTTTTACCTGGAAAAAAGGGAGACTATTGAGCGACTAATGGATCTTGAGTGATATAAAGGCTATGTTGATTTGAGGGTGCATCCCGTGAGCTCGCAGGCTCACATTCATAGGGGCATCTCTTTAGTTTCTATAGAAATCGAAGATAGTTCATTAATTCTAAGGTAAGATACAATATGAATATACAATTAACCATGTAAAGGATGAGAATCTATGCCGGTTTACAATAAGCTAATTCGGGATCTGATTCCCCAAGTCATTGAAGCTACAGGCAAAGAATTTCGCACACGGATTTTGGATGAGGAAGAGTATAAGAAAGAATTGATCATAAAGCTCAAAGAAGAGTCGGAGGAATACTTTGCTGCTCCAAGTCCAAAGGAGTCGCTGGAAGAACTTGCAGATATGCTTGAGGTTATCCGGGCGTTGGCGGTCGTGCATGGGGCAACATGGGAAGAGCTTGAAGATTGGAGGGAGAAGAAGGCGAAAGCTCGAGGCGGGTTTCAGGAGCGGGTGTATTTAATTGATGTTGACGACAACGCTTAATGCGATCGAACGGGGAACTGAAGTAAAGGTTCTCGCTGGGGATGGAGTTGAACCTGGCTATGAATGCAAAGGCCGAACTTTTAGTATCTATAACGGTCTCAAAAAAGAAGGGAACGCGGATTGCGTGTGCTTCAATCTACAGGTTAGGGATGAAGAAGCATCATGAATCATTCGCACCGGACGAATTTGATCTTATTGTGGTGGGCGAATTCCATCATGCAGCTGGACCTGCAGTAGTTTGTAAGAGAGAAGGGATAATTAAAAGAAAGGAGTACCTGGCCAGTACTCCTTTCGTTGGACGTACGGAATCCTGCATGGTTTCACGGAATATGGTGAAGTTGAGCAGCGTTATGAAGACGTGAAGGAAGAAGCGGACGAGTTCCTTCGGAAAGTCTATTTTGCAAATGTAAAAAAGATTGCAGGTGGTGCCAAGGCCAATCATACAGACGTCGAGTAACGTATGCAGGAAACTGGCGAGCTTCTTCTTAAATCAACTCAGGATCGTCAATCCGATCTGGTTCTGTGCTGCGGCGATGTCCTACACGTATCTGATGAAGGAAATTCAGAAGATCCTTGAATCTTAAACTGGAAACTAACATTTTATTTCTCTAATTCCCTCTCATACCCCTCAATCAGTAGCGATGCTTTAACATGAAGCGCCCTTGCTAATGCCGCAATCGTGAGCAGGGTAGGCGCTTTTTCCCCATTCTCAAGTTCACTAATGTAAGACCGGTCCACACGGGAATAGAGGCTTAACTGATCTTGGGTGAGCTCTTTTTCTTTGCGAGTCTTTCGAAGAGCCCTGCCGAAGGCAAGTAACTCTATCGATTTATTACAATGATTAGTCACGTTATAACCCCTTATTGATAGTTAAATTCATCTTATGTGGTTCTATAAGGGAATTTCCGTAGGCTATTGCCTACAAAATGTTTACAATGGTATAGTACAGATACTGAAAAATACTAAATTGGATGACTAGATTACCTTCTTAGTTAAAAGGGAGCGAAGGAATTCATGAAATCGATGGTAGCAAGTGAGACCGACCCAAATGCGAATCCACCATTCCAGAAGGAAGCCGATTACTCTTACCACGATACGATGATTCTTTGTACTATTTCCTCTCAAGAATATATGAACTTATCCCTGCACTTCCTGGACAAAAACTTGCTTCATGTCAGTTTATTGTTATGCAACAGGGCACTAGAATCCATGCTCAATGCATTATATATAAAGAAGGAGAGAAGGCGACCAACATCCAATATTGTGTTAGACGACATACTGCGGATGTTTTCTAAGCATTCAGGGCTAAACGTAGAATCGTTGATATTTATACAGACCATATCCTATTTATCACATGAGAGCTCCCTCATCAGCAAAATACAACCTACATATTTAATGAACCTGATCAAGAGAGCGGATGCGCTCCTTCTTCAAATCGCCAGCCAGCTGGAATTGCACTATAAAACATATCACTCTGTTTTTGAAAAATAAAGCTAGTTATTATCTACTTCTCGAGTAATTAAATATAAGAGGGGTGATTGCGATGGACGTTAGAGAGTTTGCGAATCGCTTTCAAAAAAGGTATCCTGAAGTGGATAGATATGAGGTTGCAGATCATCAGGATATTAGCGAATTCGAGGATAGATTAGGGATGAAGCTGCCACAATCGTTCTGTACTTTTGTAAGCGAATTCTCTAATGGGATATTTTTACTGGATTGTGAACCTATCGGCGGGGTTAGCGAGAAATCCCCTTGTGGAACAGTAAGTAAGAGTAAAGTGATTCTTCCGGATCTTCCCGATAAAGTACACATTCGAGAGACAGATGAATTTATTGCCTCCCATCGTCTTATTTCTCTTACTATGTTTGATGCCGTTGCTAACTCCAATGATCACTGGGTATTCATATGTGAGGATGGAACCCCTAATAACGAATACAGATTAGGGTTTATTAGTCAAAGCTCAAAAGCCATTGTGAAGACATTATCCAGCTTCGAAGATTGGTTGACGATCTTTTGGGATCATGACAACGAGGATGAACAAGCTGTTCCGGTATTCAATACGTTTTATTCGACGTTGGATGATAGATTGGAAATATTAAGTGATTAAGTGCGGGGAGTTCATTTATATTTATTGTGAGAAAAAAGATTGTCGATTTATGATTTACTAAATGACGGAGAATTAGAGAAACTATGGACATTTTAATTATAATACTTGCAGTTATTATTATTGCTTACTTAATAGGCATTGATAGAAACATACGTATCCAAAATTTATACTTCAAAGAAGTAATTAAACGACTAGATATGTTACTTGAAAATAAAAAGTAAATGTTTTAAGTCTGATATTTGAGGGGAACTCCATTTGAGTCAAAAACACTCGTCATATGGAAACAGTAGAAATCATCAATGAAACTGGAATGAATGAACTAATGCTATTCGCCATTTAGGCAATAGAAAAAGGAAGCCGATCATATTGATCGGCTTCCTTTTTACACTAACACATATTGACCCATGGCTCCATATAATATTAATAACATTTTAAATGTGCCAATCCGTCTTTTATCGACTTTAACAAAAATTGGAATTGCTCCCGGTTTTTGAATTTAGTCACTTATTAAATAGAGCGAAAATTTATGAAGTTTTATTCGACTTGACAACAACTACAAGGCATTAATACTTCCTGTGGTCTTCCGGTGATAGGATCGATGTTGAATTTATCAATGTACATCCTACGGAGTGTGGCTAGTTGTGTAGATAATTCTAAACCGAACCGTTGGAACACTTCCTGTTCTTGCTTATCCATTTCATTTGTTTCATCGCTAGATATACATTTAGAATATGCTCTGACTGCTACATGCACAGCTTGGATACTTTTGAGCAATTGATCTCGACAAACCACTTTTATCACCCCAATTAGATTAAGTAATTCCATTTGTTACTATTTTTTAAATATAAAATGACATAATATCAACTTTTTGGTTTATTTATCATGTATACTAATCTATATTAAATTCAACAATGAATTGAAAGAAGGGAATTAAAATTATTAAGAAGCCTATCTTGATGTTAAATGCCGTTATTTTGTGTGGTACCTTGCTAATTGCTTGTGGAAATGAGCAGCCTTCAGTATCTCAAGACACTTCGAATCCGAATACTCAGAACCAAGGGAATAATAATGAATTAAAGTCTCAATTTCCCGATAATGGATACAGTATTAAACTGGATTCCATTACGGAGAACCACACTGTCCGAGCTCAAGTGAATACTGAGCATGGGGAACTTCTGGTTGTATCTAGGGGCAAAGAGGAAATTGGTCACATTGAGGTGCCAAGCGTCTTTGGAGCAGAAGGCGACTTCACTTTTAGAGGAGATTATGATGTAGTACTCAAAAATGATGGTTCCGAAAAAGTGATTAAGGAATTAAATGATTTCATATTTGTACAGAAAACCGATAAACCCCTTTCTTTTGAGAAAATCAGTTTTGATAAAGTTGATATTTATCTTCTTACTCCAGAATATACTGCTTCTAGAGGATATAATTCTTATGCATTTGGTATAGATAAAGAAAATGGGAAAGTTTTTTCATTAACATTTAAAACAGGAAATAACGAACGAGAAACTGTTAATTATGCAATTGATACCTTCCCAAAGAATGAAGATGGCATGTTGGTTGTATCTACTAGAAATACTGAAGAAGAGAACGCTGAACAAGCTATTGAAAAAATAGTCTACTCATTAGATATATCCAAGAAGCAGTTCGTATCAGAATAGATTAATTGGAAGAAAATGCACTTATCACCTTGATAGTGCATTTTTAATAGAATAATTAATACAAATTCGGCAGTCCGTATACATTAGGATCTGTTTTTTGGATGTACATTAAACTATTGAGACATGTATTATTGCTGTTAGTGATTGTTGTATCCATGCCAGGGTAAGGATGCTCTGCCCAAATTCGCCTTGTTGCATAGCTGTTAAGTGCAAATACTTGAGAATGACAGAAACCAGAGGCTGGTCCAGTGTAGTTCGGATCATAACCATCTTGTAAAGCTTTTACGGCAGCACGAATGCCAGGTGCGTTACCTCCAGCTCTAGAGTAAGCATAGCGAACATGGATGTAACCTTCTATCATCAGTTTGGCGTAAGCGGAAATGCCGTCCCGAAGAGTTGAAAAAATCAAATTACGTCCGGATGGTCTGGAATTATCATAAGTTCCACTGTATCCACAAGCTGAACGTTGGAAGGCGAAATTAAGTGTCGCTTGAATATCTGCGAGTCCAGTTGCTCCCCATCCATGCTCAAACCCCCATTGCGTTATGATCATTGCAACTGGCATTCCGTTAAGTCCACCGCTTTTTCTCCAACTTTGATAAGATACCCATTCAGCTAAAGCTAGAATATCGTAACGTGTTCCATTGTAAGTGATCGCTCCATTGACAGTATTACTAATGTTTGCTGCACAAGCCATTTTACATGACCTCCTTGAGATTTTTTATTGAACGCTTTATTGCTGGCGTTCTACTATATAAAGAGAAGTGAATATCTGATTTTACAACCGCTCTCGTATTTTATTTCAATTCACTAATATCAAAAGTTTGTATAACCTCGATCATTTTTACATAGAGTTCTTGTTTTAAATCTTCTCGATGATTGGCTGGGACTTGTAACAAAGAGGCTTTTATTTTAGGTATAAAGGATTCTAAAATTTGTAATGTTGCATTCTGATCGCGATTTTCCTGAGCTTGTACTAACAATTCAATCATCATAAAATCACTTCTTTACGTTTTTTTGTATTTCATTCTTCAATCCATCAATAGCCTCGCTTAAATCAGATATTTTTTTTTCAAAACGAATAAGTAGATACGAAGTAATTGCAATGGGAAAACCTAAATTAGCTATATAAGCAGTGAAGTCAACCTCCGACATTATTTCTCACCCTTTCGTTATTAACCAACGCAATTTAGCTAGTGCTTTTAATCGGTGTTTCGAAATATTCTGTTGAGATCCTCCCAATATCTTGGCTATTTCCTTGTCATTTAATTTTTGTACGTAAGCAAAAGAAAGAATCATTTGTTGTTGTGCTGGGAGGGATTCGTAAGCTTGATGAAGTAGTTGATCCGTAATGTGATCTTTTAAATTTGGTGGCACAGATTCTGAATCGAAAACTGTTAACAATGCTGACTCTTGATTTTCATTGTTGTCTAGCATCAGAGGAAATCGGTTGTCTTTCATTCGTCTCTTTTTGTCATAATTAATAGAGTTGTAGTAAATAAGATTAGCCATATACGCGATAAAACGACGATTTATATCCTCATTCTTTTTCAAAATAAGACCCCCTTCCTTTTTTGAAGAGAACACTCCTATCTAATAAAGAGAGGTATAATCCCATTTTTACAACCATTTCCCAAATATTGAACAAAAGTTGCTATATTTTATCATAAAGAACACTACGGCTAATGAAATAAAACGCATATATTTCTTACAAATCGAAACTTATTAAATTACGATATATTTTGGTTTTTGATGGTATTTTGAACTCTATTTAATTTGGGAATGAACTGAGATCCTGTAGAGAGATGGACTGGGATGTAACTGTGTAGGCCATAGTAAATTCTTTTAATGGGGAAGATTACTCTAATTGGGATGGGGTAAGGAGGTACCAAGTTCAGGCAAGATTCAGAAATTACTAGTTTACTAGATTTAACAATATGGATTACTTAATGAAGATATGAGACTTCAAAAATCTGAGGATTATTTATGTAGCTATCCCCAATATTCGCTTATTAATGATCTCTAAATGAAAAAAGGCCAACCCCCAAAGCCTACGATAAACGTAGTCACTTTAAGGTCAGCCTCTTTAAATATATGATATTGCCTCGCTCAACAACTTACTTCACACAGGACAGTAATATCTAATTAATACAATTGCTGCAAGACGTACAAACTCTGCGCATATGGCCGGAGCATTTCTTGCCGGAGCCATGCTGTGCGGCGGGAGAGTCGGTTGGTTCCGCTACCCTGGAGCAGGTCAATGACGGGGTGAGGGTGAAGATGACCGCATCCGGTCTCACGCCAGGCAAACACGGATTCCATGTGCATGAGAATGCGATTCAGGGTGGGGATTTCAAATCTGCCGGCGGTCACTTTAACCCGACAGATAAGCACCACGGCCTTGCGCATCCGCAAGGAAGCCATGTTGGCGATATGCCGAATCTGGTCGTAGGCGCAGACGGAACCGAGGAAGCGGAGATGATCATTCAGCATGGAACCCTTGAAAAGGGTCAGCCGAACTCGGTGCTGGGACGCTCGCTGATCATCCATGCCGGTGAAGATGATGGCGTAACCGATCCATCAGGGAATTCCGGCGACCGTGTGGCCGGCGGGAATATTCCCGAATAGTTGGTAAGCTGCTCGGGGATGGCTTTTGCAGCATAGGCATGCCATCAATAAACGCATCTCCACAGGGAGATGCGTTTTTTTCTAATGATGGTGCATCCATATCTAATAAAATGACGGGATGAGCATTTTTATGGAAGGAACCATCTTAGAACCGGCGGCCTGGCGGGGCATGGGCACCCGTTATTGTGCAGCGGTTATTCTAATGAAGGGCCTGTTCGATTTTCCAGTTGACATCGTATGTGATCTATCATATTATATCTCTTGTTGTAAATGAATGGCTTGCTGAATTGAATAAACCAAACTCTATCCTGTGGATGGAGTGGCGGAACTTTGTCAAAGAAATATTCTTTGGTTTCATTCGCCCCTTGTCAGTGAAATGACAAGGGGCTTTATGTTGTTATGGACCAGAAAGGGAAGAGGTTTACCATGAATATGAGGTTACTGAAATATGCTTTACTTGTTTTTTTAGGGGCATGCAGTTATGGATCGCTCTCTACCATCATCAAGCTTGGAATGAAAGATGGATTCAGCATGCAGCAGCTGGTAGGATCACAGTACTTTTTTGGATGGGTCATGCTGCTCCTGTCAGTCTTGTTATTTTCGCGAAAAAAGCTGGGGATGAAGCTGGGCCTCTCGTTATTAGTTGCTGGCATCACCATCAGTTTGACGGGCATATTTTACGGATTTGCCGTGGAGGAATTGCCTGCTTCGATTGCGATCGTTCTCTTATTTCAATTTACTTGGATTGGGGTGATTCTGGAGGCTATCGTTGATAGAAAGTTCCCGAGTCGCGAGAAATGCATTTCGATGCTCATCCTTCTTATCGGTACGATCTTAGCAGGGGGGATTCTTGAACCAAGTGTTGGTGGGATTACGGCCAAAGGTGTTATTTTCGGCTTAATGTCGGCCGTGTCGTTTGCCTTCTATATATTCGTAAGCGGGAGGGTGGCTACACAAGTGCCTGCGGTGAATAAAAGCTTGTATATGACCACTAGTGCCCTGATCATTATTTTGATGGTTTTCTCGCCTTCCTTCATTTATGATGGTGCGATTCCAGACGGACTTTGGAAGTTTGGTCTTCCTTTAGGGCTGCTGGGCATCGTGATTCCGGTCCTTTTCTTTTCCATTGGTGTACCGAAGCTGGGCTCAGGTCTGGGCGCGATACTGGGTGCGGCGGAACTTCCGGCAGCCGTGGTAGCTTCGGTGTTAATTTTGCATGAAGAGGTGTCGTTGCTTCGATGGGTTGGGATCATCGTTGTTCTGCTTGGCATTGCTACGCCGCAGCTTCTGCCGATATGGATACGGAAAAAATCCACAACCCCCCTACTTCCCAAGGTAGAAGAGTTATAAACTGCGAACTGAATCGTAGCTTTGCATGGGACGGTAATTCCCGCTCAACCGCAAGGCTCATATGTAAAAGACTGCCCCTAAAGCCTACGCTGACGTAGTTCCTTTGGGGGCAGTCGTGTTTAGCATGTGTGATTACGATGGCCTTACCATTTTACTTCGCGCTAGGCAGCAATTTATTCAATACAATCGCTGCAAGAGCAGCCGCTAGTATGGGTGAACCGAACAAATACTGCACGAATGTAGGCAATGTATATAAGAAGTCTTTAGGAATGAGTACTAACGCTAACGTCAAAATCATCGGTATGGCGATAATGTACATTTCTTTTTCACCGATTTTCTCGTTCTTCATAACCTGGATCCCGTTAATCGAGATGATCCCGCAGACGATGGCGAATACGCCTCCGATGACGGCGGTTGGAATTGAGGAGATCAAAGCGGCCAGTTTGCCTGAACAACCGAAGAGGACAAACCATCCGCCTACCGCAAGAAAGACCCGGCGGCTTGCCACACCCGTGATGGAGATAATGCCTGCATTGGTAGAGTAACCAGTGACCGGCGTAGAGCCGAGTCCTGAAGCAATCAGGCAGCTGATTCCTTCGCCGATGACGCCCCGATTAATATTTTTATCCGTTAACGGTTTATCAATGACGTTGCTGATGGCAAACCATGTACCCGTCGTCTCCGCCAGCAGGACGAGATAGATGATGACCATGGTGATAATCGCCGACAAGTCGAACGAAAAGCCAAAATCCTTAAATGGTATCTGCGGCATGCTGAACCAGCTGGCGCTGGCGACAGCGCTGAAATCCAGCACACCCATCAAGTTGGCCGAGATACAGCCGATAATTAACGCGATCATGACGGACGTAACCCGGAATATCGCGCCTCGCGTTCGGAACAGGGATCCCAGGATGACAAACAGGATGAGTGCAGCCGCTGAGATCAGGGCCAGCAGCACGTTTTGATTAATGGTTGCGTCCGTGGCGCCGTAAATATTGTCCCGGATGGCAACCGGCAATAAAGACAAACCTACAATGAAGATGATGGTGCCCCCGACAATGGGCGGGATGAAGGATTTCACGATTTTATTGAAAACTCCCGTATACCCCAAAATCACCACGAGGATTGCACCCACCAGGCTGGCACCCAGCACGGAGCTCCAACCGAGCTCCCCGCCTCCGCTGGCGGCATAAATCGCAACAATTGCACCGAGCGGAACATAGGATGGACCTTGCGCCATCGGCAGCTTCATGCAGAAATACGTTTGCACAATCGTGGCAAGCCCGGCTGCAATAAACGTGGATTGAATTAATGCACTGGATTGATTGGGCGATAAGCCGATTAACATGGCAATTAGGAAAGGAACAACATAAACGTCCATCGCGACGACATGCTGTAAACCGAGAATGGCGGATTTCCCGACAGATATTTTACCGTCAGGCGGAACCGTTAAATGCTGTGAGTTCGTTTGCGTGTTATCTTGTTTGTCTGCTTGTGTTTTCACTCCGATGGACACCTCGAATGTTTGGATTAATTGCGATATATCTTAGCGTGAATGAACCTTTTCTCCTTGTACCCAGACCTCGCGAATATGCTCAGGCCGTGCGAGATACATAATCTTCTGAAAAATATCTTGTACGTCCTCCAACTCATCAAAAATCGGCAGCTTCGCGGACGGCAGTCTCGTATCGATCACCTGCACATCCCATACGTAGTTTTCCTGAATACGGCCAATCGGCAAGCTTAGGCTTTCACCGCCTCCGGCCGTAGCCAGATAGAATGCCTCATGGACCGTGATCCGCGACTTGGGTACGCCGCGCTCGGCAGCCGGAAGGGAGGTGTTCACGCCATCCTCCAGCATCCTCGAAGACATCACGGCTTGTCTTATATTATCGAAGAGACTGGGCGAGAAGCCGCCGGATAGATCAGAGCCCAAACCAATCTCAACATTGTGGGCATGGAAGCGGGCAACCGGGATGACGCTATTGGCGAAATAGGCGTTGGATATCGGGCAATGCGCGATAGCGGTTCCGGTGTCAGCGAATAATTCGGCATCCTGATCATCGAGAAAATTACAATGAGCCATGACCGATTTATCACGCAGCAGGCCAAAATCATGCAAGGCAAACGCATCGTTTTTCTGGAATCGATCCTTCACATAACCGTGTGCCCAATCGCTTTCGCTGCAGTGGGACTGCACATACGTATCGTATTTGGCTGCCAGCTCGCCCAAACCCTTCAGCCCCGCATCGGTACAGCTTGGAATGAATCGTGGGGTGACGACGGGATACACGCCTTGTTTCGTGGTCTTGGCGAGTTCCTTGACAGCGATAATAAATGCTTCCGTATCCACCAATGCTGTGGATGTGTCTGCATCGCGGTAGTAATCCGGATTTTGCTCGGGATCGTCCATGACGACCTTCCCAACAAGTCCGCGCTGGCCTTTGCCCGCACAGATTTCGGCTAACAGCAGGCTGGCTTCCTTATGCACCGTGGCAAAATAAAGCGCCGTCGTGGTTCCGTTGGCTAGCAGGGTGCTTACCAAATCCTCGTAGACCTTTTGCGCAAACTCGAGATCGGAGAATTTCGATTCCAGCGGGAAGGTATAGGTGTTGAGCCAGTCATAGAGCGGAATGTCCAAAGCGGTTCCAGATTGAGCCCACTGCGGGGCATGAACATGCAAGTCAACAAAACCCGGAAGGAAATACTGTCCCTCCTCTAATCGATGAAAGCTGTCGCTGCCCTGATACGTATCCAGCAAGGATTGATATTCGGCGTCTTCCGGCGCCACGACTCGCTCAATCATTCCGTCCGCATTGATGCAATATAGACAGTCTGTTAACACTTGAATTTCGGTGGGAGATTTGCTTGAAAAAGAAGTCCCTTGAAACAATTGCATATATTTACTCATGTTTACCGCCTTAATGTTCGTTTTTTCGAGCGCTTTTGTCATTATAGTCCGTTAAAAAAGAGATGTCTATAGTATAAAGGCGAATAGATATGAGCGCTGGTCTGGTAGGGTGATCACTAAGTATGAAGGGTTGTCCTTGGAGAGAAATAGGGGCTATGATGAGTATGGAGTTCAGGATTCTCGTTTTATCCAACGTTTAATGAAACTTAAGTAATTGATAATATGTTTTAGTCAAAAAAAGAGCCAAGTTGGCTCGAATTATTTTTTGAACTCACTAATTCCTCACCTTTGACTCTCCAAATCTTCACACCGCTTACAAAAGTATTGGATTCTTTATCATATGTCACTTCCTGTGCCTCCAGCGTTTCGTTTAGATTTGTTACTACGATATGATCATTCTTAATTTTGTAAATTGATGTTTGGGCAGCAGTACCAACTGTAGCAACAATCTCATTGGTTCCGTCCTGCTCAATATCTGTCTCCACCGTATGCGCTTCAGCAATTGTTGTATATGCATTTAAATGAGTGATCTACGGCTCGATAACCATTGAGATGAGTGGATCTTCATGAAAGAAGGCTGCGGACGCAATACGTCCGGAGTCTTTTTGTATAAACAAGAGGATATCAGCTGGCCCACACAGAATAACTTGAAGCTGCCATTATTTTTGAGATTTGAAGAGGAATTGTAATGAAGACAAAATTGATCATGGTCGAAGGTCTGCCGGGATTCGGCAAATCGACGACGTCCCGTATGATTTATGATATTTTAACCGAAAGAAACATCGAGGCCCGGCTTGTGTTGGAAGGGGATATTGACCATCCGGTGGATTATGAGGGAACGGCGTGTGTGACTGAAGAAGAATTTGGGCAGTTGCTGCAAGCCGCAGGCACCTTGAAAGAAGTATTGATCGAGCGAGCCGCCCCAAAAGGCCGCTGGAAGCTCTTGCCCTACCAGAAGCTAAAGAACGAATACGGTACCTCTTTTCCGGATGATCTATATCATTCCTTGTCCAAGCAGGATGTTTACGAGCTTCCGCTGGACCTCAACAGGAGACTTATCACTGAGCGGTGGGAGGCATTTGCGGAGCAGACGTGAGATGAGGCTGCCGTTATGATTTTTGAGTGCTGCTTCATCCAGAATCCGGTGACCGTTGGCATGGTGAAATATCCGCTGGAGGGCGTTAAAGGGACGCTGGAAGTATTGGAAGCCCGGCGCAAGCTGGAGCACCGGATCTTGGACAGTCTCGGACTGAACAAGGAGCGAATCAACAACTCCCTTTATGATCAAGAGACGTACAGAACCATGCTGATGGACAAGCTGAAGCTGCATGGGGTCATCCAATAATGTTATTTTCGTAGATAAGGAAGGACGGTTTAATGAAGCGCTTATTAATGATCATGATGCTCTACGTAACGGCTCTATTGGTAGGTTGCGATAAGGAACCCGGTTGGGAGACGATGCAGCTTCTAGACGAACAGGTTGCCGAAATCCGGATTTCAGCGTTCGAGACATGGGACGAGATGAATGGGGATCCACTGCTGTCTTTCAAGGATGAGAAGGCTGTAATCGCATTTGAGGAAGCGATCCTTGCCGCTCGCAAGAAGCCGGATGATGCCAAACGAACGGACCCGAATTACGACGTGATGGTCATCTATGCCCAGCAATCTCCGATTCATGCCATCAAGCTGTGGTTGGGAGAAGAGGGTCAGGAAAGTGTGTTCAGCTACGGTTTCAAGGATTGGGGAGAAGATGTATATGTGGTTTCGGCCAAACATACGGATCGGATGAGAGAACTCATTTTGCCAGAGGGGCGTTAAAGCCGTTATCGGAGCCCCTCTCTTTTTCTGTTCAGTAGCTGGATATTATAGAAAGTATGAGTTTATTTATTGATTGTAAATATCTTTGGAATTAATGACTATTACCGAACGCCTCATCCCATAAAATAACGCCTTAGACGTATAAAATCAGGGGATTGGGAGATGAATGAATAACATTATTCAGGAGGCGATGAAGTGAAAAAGAAGACCAACAAGTTAAAATATATGGCTGGCGCATTTGTGGCCGGAGCCCTGCTGTTTACAGGAATTTTGTTCGCTGCTGCGAATCCCGAAGGAACTTTAGATGCGATGAAACACTCGATGTCTAAAATAAGCCACTATGTTAACGGCAAGGACAACTTCACCGCTGATGGCCCGTTTGCGAAACAAGGAACGGCGGCCTCGGATTCTAAGTTTCCTACCGGCAGCAGCGATGTACCCGCTCGCATGGTTTCGGATCCGGTTAACCAACCGGTGTTCTGGGACCAGGCTTTCAGGGAGGAAACTCTGGGGCATCTTGTAGTCAAGCTGTACAATGCGGCAGGAGAGTCTGTTGGTTCCGCTACCTTGGAGCAGATCAATGACGGGGTAAAGGTGAAGATTACCGCATCTGGCCTCACACCAGGAAAACATGGGTTCCATGTACATGAGAACACGATCAAAGATAGAGATTTCAAATCTGCTGGTGGGCATTTTAATCCGACCGACAAGCATCATGGCCTCAAGCATCCACAAGGAAGCCATGTTGGCGATATGCCGAATCTGGTCGTAGGTGCAGACGGTACCGTGGAAGCGGAGATGATCATCCAGCATGGAACTCTTGGAAAGAACCAGCCGAACTCCGTTTTGGGACGCTCGCTGATCATTCATGCCGGCGAGGATGACGAAGTAACCGATCCATCCGGAAATTCCGGCGACCGGGTGGCCGGGGGGAATATCCCGGAGTAACCCTGCAAGCAACAGGTAACATGTGGTTTGTAGCATATGAGAGCCAGTGAAAAACGCATCTCTATAGGGAGGTGCGTTTTTTGTGGTGGTTGTGCAGCGGGACGAAGAAGAAGAAAACGAATCCTGCCTTCAGGAGGTAATCAAAGGATCTTGTATAATTTATTAAAGGTCGATAATTTGACTTCATTCCGAATAATGTTTATACTTTGTATAAACATTTGTGTGAGGTGGTAGCATGTCGCAAGTTCAAAAATGGGGAAACAGTTTAGGCATTCGCATCCCAAAGGCACTGGCCATGGAGATAGGACTTGAGGAGGGATCAGAAATCGATCTTGACGTTGAAGATGGTCATCTCGTCATCAAACCACGGACCAACACACTGGAAGATCTACTTTCGAAAATAACGCCTGATAATATCCATTCCGAGGTTCAAACGGGTGAGCCGCAAGGACGGGAGTCATGGTAAAAGAACAATACATTCCTGATCGTGGCGACTTGGTATGGATTCAGTTTAATCCTCAATCTGGTCATGAGCAATCGGGGAAACGGCCAGCTCTTGTACTCTCACCTGTAACGTATAACGGTAAGGTCGGTTTAGCCTTATTTTGTCCGGTTACTTCCAAGGCTAAAGGCTACCCCTTTGAGGTTGTTATTCCTCAGGATTTACCGATAGAAGGGGTTATTCTTTCTGATCAAATCAAGAGTCTCGATTGGCAATCTCGCCAAGCCAAGTTTATTTGCAGAGTTCCTAAGGAGACCTTGAATGAGGTTTTGTCTAAGGTAGATTTATTGATTCATTAATTGAAAATTATTGTATACAAACCGCTCCTTCGTTTCGGTTATATTGGAGCGGTTTTTCTATAATCGAAATCAAGATATACATCGAGTCGAACATTCTGAGCCAGGCGGAGCACACGAAGGAAGTCATCCTTGCGGAAGCTTTGCAATAAGATTCGAGAGGCATGTCAAATTAGAGGCAGGAACCCCATTTAAACTCTCCGCATCATACGTGCTAAAATAGAACCATCATACGGAGTTATTGGAGGTATCTTCATTGAACATTCAACTGGGCCATTTTGAAGTGAATTCCGGACAATTGGTTGTGGCCGATCCTTGTTATGAATTGGAGACGAACATTATTATTATGGGCGTGTTGGAAGGCGTATTGAATGGAACGTGGGCAGGGGAAGTGGAGAAGGTGGAAATCCCGGATTGGGGCGAAGCCAACGCCAAGCTAACGGCTTACCATCACTCGGCAGTTGAACAGGGGGCATTCCTGGAGTGGATCAAGTGTCCTTTTATAGCTGGGGTGGATAGCGGGCAGGCGGGTATTTTTGATATTCAAAAGTACCGAATTCCGGATGCGGATTCAGCATCGGATAGCTCGGACACGGATACGGAATGGTATTATGCCTGCTGCGACATCACCGAGAGCGGAGAAGAAGCGGGTGTCCTGGATGGGGGCGTCGTATCTCGTACCGGCATGGGCGATGGAGCATACGGCGTGTATAAGGCCGTGAATGAGTTGGAACAGGTGGTTGGCGTAAAAATTGTGTTTATCAAGAGTTAGCGGAGTGCCAATGAAACGAAAATAAGCAAGAGTGAACAGCCATGGAAGGGGATTCTTTTATGGCTGTTTGGCTGGTCGTCCGTGTATCCACCTGAGGAGGAGTAAAATGGCTTCGTAAGGGGCTACTGAGCCGAATGAGCCTACCTATTAACCAATAACATACATATTCACCGGGATGCTATCGAACCTCATTTTAATCGCTTTCTCTTTCATTTCTACTGGATAGCTGACTCTTGTTGCCAACGCAAAAACACCTCCAAAGTTGTCCCCATTTCTTACGAGATGGTTGCTTTCTATTGAAGGTGTTTTTAATTTGTCTCACGTTATAGGATCAGTCCCAGGAAACTCACGCTTTTTTGTAATTACTCGTAGACATTACCTGCTCCAAATACATCATAACTCATATTTGTAATTCTTATACGAGCATTCGTTATTGGCGAAGCACTAAGAGATATGCTTTCACTGTACCACGTTCCATTTTGTGGATAGTTACCATTTACCGTTTTTTGTCCATACCAGTTAACATTTCCTCCTGATAAAGGTTTAACAATTTCGTAACGAACTGACGCTGTACCAATTCTATCATTCTGCCAACCATGTACAGTTACAGAGCCTCTAGAAATATTGAAATTTGTTTGTCCAAGTAAAGGTTGTTGACCAAAAAGGTCAAAAGAATAATATACTAATTCAGCAAATGGCTGGATAGTTGTTTCAGGTTCCTGAATCATTTTATGAATTGGTGTTCCAGCTTTGACTTTAAGATAATCTGATGAACCTGGGTCAAGATTAACTTCTAAAGGCTTTATTATAACCTTCCACCCCTGTTCAGTTTTGGAAACGGTGTATGGGAGAGGAGGGTAATTATCTACGTCTGTATATGTAAGTTGGACTTGGAGTTGATATTCCGTATCATTAATGTTTTCAACTTTGAGAATTTCGTAGCTAACTAAAGTGTCTGTTGCAAATTCATTATATCCTTTTTCTCTACTCTTATTGTCAATGTAATTTAGATCATTAGAATACTCAATCATTCCATTTACATCATTTTTAAGTAAAGCCTTAAAATAGAGGTGTGCAACATCCAATGCTTCATTGCTTTTTTCAACCGTGTTCGCTGAGGTGGCAAAGATTGAAGTACTCAGAAAAAGACTAAGTAAAAGAAATAAGGGCATGATTTGTTTTAACTTGTTCACAATTTCCCCTCCCAATATTTTTTGTACACGCTTATATTACAATAATAGGAAAATATTTTCAATAATATTTTCACTATTTTTAGACATGTTTGGCTTTATATACGTCTTACAGTAAAGAAAAAAGTTTGGAGGTGAGGTTAGGATGGACAATTTTACAGATGAAAAAAAGTTGATTTTAGAGATAATGAACGGAGAAATAGATAAATTCTCAATTATAATCGATCAGTATCAGAACAGAATATTTAGTTATTTTATTAAAATGGGCATGAATTATAGTGATGCACAGGAACTTACCCAAGAAACTTTCTTCAAGGCATACACAAAACTTGATCAACATAATTTATCGAAAAAGTTTTCAACATGGCTTTTTAGTATTGCTATCAATTTAATGAGGGATTTTCAAAGAAAACAAAAGTGGATGCTAAAACTTCCTTTTGCCGTGAATGAAAACGTAGCAGATTACAGGACACCGGAAAGTGAATTTATATATGAGGATCAAAAAAAATCCATAATGAATTTATTGAATGTTTTGCCCATGAAAAAAAAACAAATACTGATACTTCGTTATCTGGGTGAACTCAGTTATCAAGAGATTGCTGACATATTGCAAATATCTTCAATGAAAGTAAGAAATGAATTATTTAGTGCTAAAAAGAAGCTTCGTTCAACAATTCAGGAAAAAGGAGATGATTTAAATGAAATGCTTAGAAACTTCGGAGATTGAAAATTTAATTTTTGAAGAGGATAATAGTCTCCAAAAACTCCATATTGAAACATGCCTTCACTGCACACAAGTTTATCAACGAGTTCTTAATGAGCATCGTGATCTACGTTATTTATTTAGTGTGGAGAGCCCCAAAGAACAAATAAATGAAAACGTTATGCATTCCATTTATAATCATGTTAGAACGAAGGATCCAATTCGTCAAAAAAAGGGATGGAAAAAACAAAGGTTATTGGCTGTGTTCACATCAGTCATATTAATTATTGGGTCATTCCTCTATATATCTGGGCCAACTATTGCTGACACGTTTAAATCACTTTTATCAGGGGGCACAACTGACATTGGATTGTTAGATGCAAAAAATTATGGAACTATTCTGGATCCTGGCGTGTTAGTCGTAGATCATGGTTATACCTTAAAAATAAACGAAGTTAGTGCAGACGGCGGACGTATGGTAATGGCTCTTCAGCTTATTAATTCTAATGGTTTAAGTTCAGAAGGTATGCTGAAATTAGGTGAAGAAAACCGCATATATGTTCAAGATGAGAAAGGAAATATATTAGGTGAGTTTAGCAATGTAGGCAAAACCAACGATTACTACCAGTTATCTGTGATATTTCCTAACATTATTGAATCAGAAAGCATTAAGGTAGTTGGTGAAATTAATCATCTTGGAGGTACGGTCAGTAATCAAAAAACGATACAGGGAGATTGGAATTTCAATTTTGCGTTGGATTTAAATAAAGCTAATCAGATATCCACTGTAAAAGAAATTAATCAGTCCTATATTGTTCCTAACACAAATATTACTGTTCAGATGAATAGGTTAATTCAAACCCCTTCATCAACGAGACTAGAGATGGAAACCACTTCGACCTCCCATAGATTAAAAGTTGGAAGTCTTATGTTTCACTTTGAAGATGATACTGGAAATGAAATCCATAGTGTAGGAAGTACCAAGGGTGGGCATAAGCAGGGATTGCTAGAAGTACATCATTATACTGACCCCCAAGATGAAAAAATCACACATTGGTCTTACTCCTTTATAAATATTCCAGATGACGCTGTTTTTGTATTTGATGGTCTTTCACTATTGGAGGAAGATGGTTCTTCGATTGTTTTTAATACAAATGAATTGAGACAAAACAGAATAACGTTCAAAGGAAAAAACAACGAAGATCAGATTCATTTAAATGATGTCACTATATCCACTGAGGGAGGGGATAAAAACAGTCAAACTATAATTAAAATTAATGGCTTTAGCAACAGTAACTTTATAAATGATCAATGGTTTATTCAGCCTATTGGTGACATAAAGAAATATCCAGTTCAATTCAGAGGTGGCTTATCTCCTTCAGGAAATGGGACTGAGATTAGTGATAATTCTGAATTTGTTATAGAGGGACTTCCGCATATTGAAGGAGAATTTAAGGTAGTCCGGACATTAATGGAAAGAATATATACTTCTGTTGATTGGAAAATAGATTTAAATGAAAAATAACTTAGTGATAGTCGGATATTTAGTAACGACGGTATTCATTCAGTTACCAAAGCATTGCGGTATTGACTTTAACGAACAGCAACAAAAGAAACCCTACCTACCACTTCAAAAGAAGAAGGCGAACGGATCCTCCGTTTGGCCTTCTTCTTTTGAGGTGGGGTGAATTTCAATTAGTGCCATAAAGTATGATTTTTGGGACACTTTAGAATCCCTATGTTTCTACGTTCAAAACCATTAAAATGACTTTAGGAATGTTCCAAGATATTTAATCACTTTTTGAAACGACAAGATGGGAGTGGGACTGTTGAAACTGGCATATGGTCGAGTATCTACGAGGGACAAAAATTCGGAAAGGCAGCTCGTCAAATTTCGGGAGCTGGGTGTAGAGGAACGGTACATATCTGTGGATAAGTTAAGCGGCAAGGATTTTGAGAGACCAAAGTATCAGGCCGTGCGTCTTCTGATCCGAAGGAATGTGTCATATGAAATCCCGTCCAACCTGACGGATGGGAAAAGGAATGTTGAAGTCAAGTTTGTATCGACTGAAGGGAAATTGGCTGGTGGGGTATAGGGTGTCCGAAGTATCGACTAGGTTAAGAAGGAGAAGTTGGAGATGAACTAGAGAAGTACTTGTGTACGAGGTAATGGGATTCTTCCCCGTGAGACAAGATATTCGGAAGAACCACCAGGAAATACGCAATGTAGTTAATAATGCAAAACCCTAAATAAAAATTCGTCTCGCTATGCTATAACCGGAAACGGTAGCTCAATCAAGACGAGAAGACAGCTAGGATATACCGCCCCCTTCCAGCGGAATTTTGAACAGCGCATTATGCAGGTCGAGCGATCTGCGATTCAGCGCGTCATAATCGGCATTGGTCTTCTCATTAATGATCGCGATCACCTTGGACAGCGTGTATTCAAAAGGGAGCTCCAGCAGCGGAAGCCCATACTTGTTCGCCAGATCAATCATGTTTTGCGGAATACGGTCAAAATAACGTTTCATTTTGATGCACAGGCCCGCGCAGTTGTTCTCGGCCAATTCATGAATGACCCGATTCTGCAGCTCCTCGCTATCTTTAAAAATATATCCGGTGGATAAGAGCAGCTCATTCGAAGCCAGCCAATCGAATACATCCGGATTTTCAATAATATTCACAATGGATATTTGGTGATTAATTCCTGCCGAACCTGCAACGAGTTTAATGCATTCGATCGCTTTGATCTGAAGGATGTCCCTGATGGTAAGCATTCTTAACACACACCTTTGTTTTTGTTCTCATTGTGCAATGTGCACAGTGAATATGCGATGTTTTAGTTTCGCTGTACAATGACCGGAGTGTAGCCCTGGATTACAATAAGGGTGTCAGGAGCGGTTCGTAACTTCAACTGTGATATAATTCACAAAATATCCTTTTGGCAGTGGAAAGTCATTCACCTGTTATATGTTCGACGTTTATATATTGGCTAATTTTGAATTCAGTATAGCTCTAAGGTCATTTATCCACAACTAAGGCATGGCCGATCCAAGGTGAATGAAACATTCAAAGGGATAGCCTGACAAAAGACAGCACTTATCCATTTGTAAGCTAAGGAGGCGATATAAAGGGAAGCTGCGGGAAGAAAACCAGTACTGAAGCTGTTTGTGTTGTAAGCGCAGCCATCTCTTGCGATGCGGGATTCCTTCAACAAATAAGAAGCTTGAAATTTCATGGAACGGTACACAGCATCTTTGATCGAATGGTGAACCTGAAGTGTCCGAACGGTGAATTATATACGATTGCCATTGACAGCGTGGACAACGCTCCGAATACGCTGATCACGGACATCGACAGCTTTTCGAAACAGGGGCTGGCGATTGGAGATCAGGTCTATGCGGAGGGAGAGCGGTTATACGTAGGGAAGAATGCAGCCGTTATGCTTCAGCAAGTCCATGTATGGCGGAGCAAGCTCCCATCCTATCCGGAAGACGAAGAAATCTTAAGAAACCATGTAGCTGCAGCCCAGTTATGGATTGAAGCTCATGGCAAGGCCGGCGGGATGAAGCGATCGGCAGAGACCGCAAATCCTTTGGATCAGGAAATGGAGAGATTGCTGAGAGAGCGCTCTGCGGGGCTTCTAGAAGCGTTATCCAAAGGCGAAGTCAGTCTTGCATTCATTTCGTAATTGCATGTTCATTGTAGCAGTCTTGGTACCGTTTACATAATCCCATAATCCGCAAACATCGTCTAAAATACGCAACCTATTTTGGAGTGGACAAAGATCTGAGCAGGTTATACTTTTAAGAATTCTTTCAGATCCGTTAGGGCAAGATATGATTTGGAACAACGTCTGGCAAGATGGAGCTGTTCCTATCACAATGTCGAAGGAGTGAGATGGATGGCTAATAAAAATGATCGTAATCAAAAGGTTGATTCTGACCGCGACACGACCAACATGGATATTGACGCTGGAGAAGCCTTAGGAACTGCAGGCGGTGGCGTCGTAGGTGCTGCCGTTGGTTCCATATTGGGTCCAATCGGCACGATTGCAGGTGGTATCGCAGGCGCAGCATTGGGTAACAAAGCTGGCGATGCTGCAGAGAATGACGACAACGATTCAAAATAAGCTGCGTTAGTACAACCATCTGCGCGAGTAAATTAAGCGGACCCGGGGATTCCCGCCTTCGATTATTTGTAGCTGCATGTTTAAAAGAACCGCGCTCCCGCGCGGTTCTTTTATAAGAGGGACCGTATGAAGAAAGATATGCGCTGCTATCATTGTTTTTAGTATTTTACTTAGCGGTTGTAGAATGCAACAGCGATACCTACTAATACGGAACAGAAAACCGGGACAGAGGTTCCTGAACGAGAAAATGATGTACCACAATTCACACCGCTTGATGAAAGTAACTATGAAGGCGCTCAAAAGGGGTCGATTATAGTAACCGTCAAATCACTTGAAGATAAAATGCTACTTGAAGAACGTAAGTTTTGGTATTATATTGCCTTGAATGAAGAAGAAGGAAAATGGAAGACAGAATGGCATCTGATAGCATCTGTAGTTGTAGCTGTATAGGCCCGCCTATGGTACGATATGAGGGATTGGCAAGCTAGTAAGCTAGCAAATCACCATGCAATCATAGACATCTGGATTGGGGATAACATCTTGAAGACGTTTAAGAAAGTTTACATAGAGATTACGAGTATTTGCAACTTGGCTTGCACGTTTTGTCCGCCGACGGAGCGCAAGGCCAACTTCATCAAGGTAGAGGATTTTGCGAGAAGATTGGACGAGATCAAGCCGCACACCCGTTATATTTATCTGCACGTGAAGGGGGAGCCGCTGCTCCATCCGAAGATCGACGAACTGCTGGATATCAGCCATGAAAAAGGATTCAAGGTCAACATCACGACCAACGGCACGTTGATCGCGAAGAACCGGCATAAGCTGCTGGGCAAGCCAGCGCTGAGACAGATGAACTTTTCCCTCCACAGCTTTGATGGACACGAAGGTTCAATGAACCGCGAGGGATACTTACGGGAGATTCTATCCTTTGTCCGTGCCGCAGAGGAGTTTAAGGTCATCTTTTCATTCCGTTTATGGAACCTGACGCAGGACAATGCAACCAATCTGGACAAGAGCCGAAATCGCCAGACGCTCGAAATATTGGAACAGGAATTTAATCTGGACTACCGAATCGAGGAGAGGGTTGAACCCGGCGGGGGCGTGAGGGTGGCGGATCACGTCTATCTGAACCAGGATTACGAGTTCCAGTGGCCAAGCCTGACAGCGCCGGAGGATGAAGGAAAAGGCTTCTGTCATGCGCTTCGCAGCCAGGCGGCCATTCTTGTGGACGGCACGGTTGTGCCATGCTGTCTGGATGGGGAAGGTGTCATCAACCTGGGGAATATTCATCAGAAATCCTTCTCGGACATCGTGGACGGGGAGCGGGCGAATAATCTCGTGGATGGCTTTTCGCGGCGGGAAGCCGTTGAGGAATTATGCAGAAAATGCGGGTATCGGCAGCGGTTTGGAGCTTAAACCAGAGAAGCGGAGGAAAATTCCGCTTCTTTTTTTGTACCAATCTGTGGTATCGTTATGTGTTATGACGTAAAGGAACGGCTTGTGGAGACTCTAAGAAGAGATGCCCCATGTTACGTGATGCGAAAAATATAGCTATTCACCATAAAGGAGATTCCATGACATTTCAAGATTTAAATATATCCCCTGTAATTCTTAAGGCTTTAGCGAAGGAGAATTACAAGGAGCCAACGCCGATCCAGGCTCAGGCGATCCCGGCTGTGCTGGCCGGCAGAGACTTGCTGGGCTGTGCCCAGACCGGAACAGGGAAAACAGCCGCTTTTTCGGTACCCATGATCCAGTTATTGAACGAACAACCCCCTAAACCGGGCATGGCGCGACGCATTCGTGCATTGGTATTGTCGCCGACCCGGGAGCTTGCCCTGCAAATTTCGGATAACGTCAAGGCCTACAGCCAGTTCACGAAATTGCGTTCTACCGCTATTGTTGGCGGCGTTTCGCAGAAGACGCAGGAACGGGCGCTCCAGCAAGGTGCGGACATCCTGATTGCGACCCCGGGCCGACTGCTGGATCTCATGAATCAGAAGCGTATCGATCTGCAGCATGTGGAGATTCTGGTGCTGGATGAGGCTGACCGTATGCTGGATATGGGTTTTATCCATGACGTGAAACGTATTATCTCCAAAATGCCGAGCAAAAAGCAAACGCTCTTCTTCTCGGCCACGATGCCTGCGGAGATCACCCAGCTTGTAAAAACATTGCTGCAGAATCCCGTAAAAGTTGAGATCACACCGGTATCTTCTACGGCTGAACGAATCAAGCAATCGGTGTATCTGCTGGAAACCGGGAATAAACAGAAGCAATTGAATGAGCTGATGAAGGATCCATCCATCGTGTCCGCATTGGTCTTTACTCGTACGAAGCGCGGCGCTGACCGAGTTGTGCGCGATCTGACCAAGGTGAATATTACGGCACAAGCCATTCACGGCAACAAATCCCAGGTCAGCCGCCAGACGGCATTGAAGAATTTCAAGAGCGGGGAGACCCGGGTGTTGGTGGCGACGGATATCGCCGCCAGAGGCATCGACATTGACGAATTGTCGCATGTCATTAACTTTAATCTTCCTAATATCCCGGAAACGTACGTTCACCGGATTGGCCGCACAGGGCGTGCGGGCCTTAGTGGGACGGCGATTTCGTTCTGCGAAGTGGACGAGATTCCTTTTCTCCGCGATATTGAAAAACTCATCGGAAAGTCCATTCCCGAGGTTAAAGATCATGACTTTCCGATGTCGAGTTCATTAAGATCCGCCAAGGTGGACCGTTCCCCGAAATCGGGCTCGGCAAGACCGGGCAATGCCAAGTCGGCGGCGGCCAGACCTGCTAAGCCCAAGGGTGATGCAGCCCGCAAACCGAAGGCCGACACGGCACGCAAGCCGAAGCCGGACGCAGTGCGCCATTCGAGCACGGATACCGCGCGTAAACCCAAGGTGGACGCAGTTAGTAATCCGTATTCAGAGATGGCACGTAAGCTAAAGGCGGAAGTAACGAATAAGCCCAAGGATGGCCAAGCCCGTAAACGCAGGTCTGAAGGATTCAATAAAGGCAGCAAGGCAGGCAGAACCTCGTAAGAGGAGTTGACGATTAACGGATGAGTTTATGCAGGCGTTCCCGCTATTCCACAATCATCCTAAACAGAAGAACAAGAAGCACCCGTTCCCTTCATTGAAGTGGACGGGTGCTTTTTTATTCGAAATGGTATGTATTACGCATTCTTTCTTCCCACAAGAAACAGGAACAACGGAATTCTGAGCCTGCGCTCATAGGTTTCGTCGTTCGTAAAATTCTCTCGCACCGGCTTGGACTCCCGAAGCTGTTCGACGATAAAGCCGGCTTTCTGCATCGCTCGGAAGTAAGCCTCGACGGTACGATGGTATTTATGAACGGTGCCGCCTAGCCATTGTTGTTCGCGGTAGCCCTCGTTAAAGTAATGGTCCACCACCCAGTTGGTTCTTGTGCCCGATGGCTGAAGCGTGGAGGTGATGACGGGGTGCTCGACGGAGAAGATCACCCGGCCGCTTGGCTTCAAGGTCTGATGAATGCAGCGGAAGACATGCTCAATATCCTGAAGGTAATGAATGGCAAGTCTGGACAGCACCAGATCGTAGGCATCTGGCGGGTACGTATAATCCTCTATCATCGTGTGCACTACGGTACCGTTGCTGTAAGCTGCAAGTGAACTGGAGGCGGCTTCGAACATATTGCGGGAACCCTCGATGCCGACATAAGTGGAACAGCCCTTATCCAGCAGCTCGGCGCCATACCCGGCATCTCCGCACCCGAGGTCCAAAATATGCTGATCGGAGATATCCCCGAGCAGCTGCGAGATGACGGGCTTCTCTAACGTATCGTTGGCGTTCTCCTGCCATTGCCTCCGCAACATGTACTTCTCGAAGTTACTTTCGTTATCGTAAAACTCTGATCCGCGATAGCTCATAAGTACCTCCTTCAAAATATCTTCCTGGATCTACCATGGTGTATGGTAACATATCGGAGGGTGGTATAAACCATATTCCGGGAAAAAAGTTAAGAGCGAAGCGACTAACAAGTTAGAGTAAACACGCGCATTCCATGTTGACTTTAGACTAACACGCGTCATAGAATCTGATAAGAACACAATTACGAGTAAGCTTCATGATCGAAAAAATGACAGATAGCGAGAGTGAATGATGAAAATTCAAAAGATAAAGAATAGAAGCGTTTTGTTTACCAACCATATCCCCTCGGGATGGGATTTAAATGTCCAGCTTATTATGGGAGACCGGAATAATTACATCATTGATACGGGTCTGGGATCTTTGAACATCGAACCAGTTAAAGAATACATAAAGCACGACCACAAGCCCATCATTGTGATCAATACACATCATCATTGGGATCATATATGGGGGAATGGTTCGTTCCGGGACTGCACCATCGTATCTCACAAGCTATGCAGGGACATGATGGATTCCGGCTGGGAAGACATGATCCAGAAAAACAAGAGATTCATTGAGGGTGAAGCAGAATTGGTCCTTCCCAATCTGACATTCGATAACGAATTATATTTCCCTAAGGACCATATACGAATCATGTATACGCCAGGACATACTGTGGATTCCATAAGTGTACTGGATGAAGCGGACAAGGTGATCCATGTTGGCGATAACGTCGGAGACTCCATGGATGAGATCATCCCAAGCCTAAACGTAGACAAGGAAATTTATATTCGGACACTGCTGAACTATAAAGAAATGGATTTTGACACTTGTATATCGGGTCATAATACCGTTTTGGATCAGCAGATCATAGAACAGATATTGAGCAAGCTTTAGGAAAACCGGGCAGCTCTGCAGTGCACTAGTAAATAACCGAGTGAGAAAAAGGGGGGAATCCCTCGTTATCACTCGGTTTTCTAGTATCCGTCAATGCGTTTGGATTTTGATTGTCGGTTGCCTCACCGCGTCCGGGTATGAAGATCGCGCGGATAAAGCTGTTCGGAAGCAGGCGGATGAAGCTTGGCATCGAATGATTCCTCCTATCGGAAACTTGGGTTGGGCCGATTGTGAGATAAACCGAATTTATTGCCCGCCTTTTTTAACCGTAGAGAGTTCGCCTTATGTTGGATGATGGTGACCTCAATCTGACCGGTCATGCAGCCATGAGCCTTATCAAGGGTTCACAAGGATTAATGGGTTAAGGAGGTGCCAATTCCATGAAAAAAATATACGTCGTGCGGCATTGCCAAGCGGAGGGACAAGCTGCGGATGCTCCGTTAACCAGGGAGGGGGTCCGGCAATCGCATGCGCTTGCGGAATTTCTGTCCGACAAAGGGATAGACCATATGGTTTCGAGCACTTATCGCAGAGCCTATGACACCATATCGCCTTTGGCGGATCGCATGGGCATACAGATTAAACGGGACGAGAGGCTAATGGAGAGAGTTCTATCGGGCAAGAACGTTCCTGCATGGCGCGAGATGCTGCGCAGAACCTATGATGATATGGACCTGTGTTATGAGGGCGGAGAATCCAGCAACAGGGCGATGAATCGTGCGGTTCGTGTAGTGGAGGAGATATTGCAGAGTCCCAGCCAAAATGCCGTCATCGTGTCACATGGCAATCTGATCTCGCTCCTGTTGAAGTATTACGATAACCGAATCGGTTTCCGAGAGTGGGAGGCTCTGTCCAACCCTGACGTGTACCAGCTTAGCTTCCAACAATCAGATGTTCCGGATATACACCGAATATGGAGCCCTTAACGGCAGGCACGAAGCCATGTATGTAAAAAAGAATTCATAAGCATTTATTCCCTATATTTGGCGGCACGCCTTCCTCTATAATGGAATTGCACAGGTATAGCAGCGCGTGAATCCTAAAGATCAGACTTCATATAACAAAGGTGAAGCGCATTGTGGACGAGCTGTATATGTGTATGGGTTCGCAAGATCATTAGAGAGATTATGAAATAAAGGGGATATGAATCATGGCCAAAACCAAACGGGGCCGCGCACTATGGAACATGCCATCACGCGGTCGCGGCACATGCCCGGTATGCAGCACTTCGCGCATTAAGCTGCTCTACGTTGCCAACAAGTCTGACGGCACGGCGCTTAAGGTATGCAAGAGATGCCAAAATGCCGATCAGAGCAGAGTAGACGCGGCGGTTGTGTAAGCTGGGACGCAGCGATTAGTCGCAGTGTGCATATCAGGCCGAGCGCCGAGTAACAACTGGAGTCATTAGAAACCCGTTCCTTCGATAGAAGGGCGGGTTTCTTAGTTTTGCTATTGAAGCCTATTTATCATGGATAGGTTTACATTTTATTCCTCATGGTTTAACATCTAATTTAATGATTGATAAATTAGATGTTTGTTAAATTATTTAGGGAGCTGAGGATTGGCTATGCAATTGGACAAAGTGGTCAGTTATCATAAAGCGCTGGCGGACCCGACCCGAATCAAGATGCTCATCCTGCTTGCCGAAGGGGAGTTGAACGGACAGCTTCTGGCTGAGAAGATTGGCGTCACACCGGCGACGATCACCCATCATGCTGCCAAGCTGCGGGAAGCGAGTCTCATTAATGAGCGCAGGGACAAGAACACGATCTTTTTTTCGCTGAATGATTATTTTATTAGAAATACCGCGACGGCGACGGAAAACCTGATCTATCAAAGAGTACGTTCAACTGGCGGCTCGGAGCGCGTGTTGGATGAGGATCAACGGATGAAGGATTCCGTTATGAAGAGCTTTTTCACTTCCGATGGGAAATTGAAGAGTATTCCTGCCCAGCTGAAGAAGAAACTCATCGTGCTCACGCATATGGTATCTCAGCTTGAAAAGGAACGAAAGTACAGCGAGAAGGAGATCAATGAGTTCATTAAGGGCTATCATGAGGATTTTGCGACCCTTCGCCGAGAGTTCATCATGCACCATTTCATGTTCAGGAATGACGGGGTGTATGTGCTGAATCCGCAAGAAATGTGGGCAAGGTGGAAGGATTTATCGTGACCACGGTTGGCATATTGGGAGTGACCCATGACGAGGGGCTGAGGCAGAAGTACAACTTGACCCTGGATGTCATTAAGGAGCTCATTCTTGAGTTCGAACCGGATGTTATTTGTGGAGAGGTCCTTCCGAGCAGTTGGAAGCAGTACCAGCAGGACAGATCCCATCGTGGATACTGGGGTGAGCCAGCCAGCGAGTATTGGGATTTGATCTTTCCGTTATGCGAAGAGAAGAAATATGAGTTCGTGCCGATCGATTGGGTAGAGCTTGCTTGATGTGTGGAACGATTTTGACCCTTTTCACGGTTACGGCGAGCTACAAAAGCAGCAGTTAAATGCCGAGCTGGATGAGTGGTTTGAGCGGCAGCTGTCGACTTGGGCATCGGGTCCGATTCCTCTAAATTCAGCAGCGTACGATCGGGTTACGAAGGAGAAGTATGAATGGCTGGAGCGAATCAATCCGCAGGCCCATCTACTCAGGTGGGTATGCCGGCATCTGATCATGAATCAGCGAATCAAGAATGCTATTGGGCAGCATGCGGGAAAACGGCTATTATGTATTGTAGGCGCAGACCATAATCATGCGCTGTATGAAGGGCTGGCCCCGGTAAAGGATATCCAGCTGGTATATCCGCTGAGGTAAGGCGCGGCCAGTGCAAGTCCCTTAGGGGGTCTTGCAGGCTCCAAAGGCGCGCTCGCGGCTCGCGCAAGTCCCATAAAGGGACTTGCAGCTCCGAAAAGAGGCGCTCGAGCCAGCAAAACAACAAGAGTCAAGGAGCTGTTTACCGCTTGGGGGCAACTTCATAGAGAAAGGAATCGAGCTAGGCTGCGCATGTGACGACTCGGCGTCAGGGGATATTGGGATCGCTGTCTGTGACCATTGGGCCGGGCCAAATGTGCCATATGATGCGGATCTATGGAAACTTTACCAAAAATGGTACAAGTCTATTATAGGTTCTAACAAATTTGTTACATCCTACTTGCGCTATGACGATATTATAGAATAATATGAAAGAGCGCGGCTTTCATAGTGGAAAACCCGCGCTTTTTTGCTATCTAACTTGCCTGAGTACCTCCTTATCGGAAGCCCCCCCTTTAAGAGAGTGTAATGACGAGTAAGGCCGGCATGCCTTAAGTTCGACAGGCTTGAGATGCGCATTTTTATACTTTCCATGTATAATAGAAGAAATCATTCAAATAGGAGCTAGGAAATGAAAAAGCTAGGAAGAAACGATCTATGTCACTGCGGAAGCGGCAAAAAGTACAAAAGATGTTGTCTTGAAAGAGATGAACGTACGGTTTACGGTAAAGTCATCCAGTTCCCTGGTGCGAAAGCAGCAGAGCCTAAGCTACAGGTCGATCAATTGCAGCAGATGATTAACGACAAGCTGGGATGGATGGATTGGAACGACGATGAGCATCGCGAGCTTGCAGAGTCCGTGTTTCCTCAGATTTGCAAGGATTACGAATTGCAGGATGAGCAGCAGCTGTTTCAAGTGTTCAGTCTCTTGATGGTCTGGAACAGCTTCTCCAGAGAAGCCAATCCGAAGTACCGCAAACAGGGCGGATATGCAAGTGCGTTAGAATATATAGTAACCTCATCGCTGAACATTTCAACGACGAAGGCTGATATTGCGAAGAAGCACGAGGTTTCCGTCGCCACGTTGACGCGCAACAGCGGTCAGATTCAAGACTTTATGGATGGAGTAGCGGCATCCGGTGACGACGCGAACGTCGACGATGAAGAATCCGATGGGGAAGACAAGGACTTGTCCTTGGGACACTAGAATTCGCTTAAAATGAAATCGAATTGAATGCGGATTCCTCGCATTCCGGTATATAGCTGTGGTCGCTCCAATGGGAGCGGCCACTTTGCGTTGAATAAGCCAAGCTGATCACATGAAGGCACTGGATATTACAATCTGATCACCTATGGTGGATTCGAGTGAGCAGCACAACCTTACCCCCTGCGTGCCCCTGTCAGCATCCAGCCCAGGGCAAGGCCATACGCCAGATGCCCGGTCAGCCAGAACGCCAGGGCGGCGAGGTCGGACAACGCCGGTGTGCGAACAGACAACGCCGTGGTGGGGAACAGAAGAAGTCCAACGGCAAGACAGACCAGGATAACAAAAGACATGCTGCGTTTACGAGACCATGCTTTTTGCTGCAGGAAGAGGGTTAGAGCCATGCTCAGCAGGACGGAGATTAGAAGGTGCAGCATAAACTCGGTGAGATCGGATAGCTGCAGTTCCTTCAGGACAGGCACGTAATCAACGTTCAGGAGCAGCGTGTAGACTTTGTATGAGGTGAAATGCTCTACCATATTCAAGATCAGTCCAAGGATGATACCGGCGGCAATGCCTGCCCAGACCGATTGGGTAAACCTGTACTTACGCCACATGAGCGACATTCCCCCTTTAGTTGCCATTGTATAACACTCGTCTATTGGAGTGAAACGAATCTTCACAGTAGAATAAGAGCGAAGCTGACTACGCGGGGAAGGGCAATGAACATAATCAGATAACCTAATATACTAGCCTGGTCGCCAACACCACTATCTCACGAGTAACCCTGGTTCGTGCCGCTGTCCTCGACTTATTATCGGACTCTAGATCCGCTATTTGCCTCAATTGTGCCCGTTTTTTGAATTTTGCGGACTCAGGATCCCTTATTACCTCATAAAACAGCTAATGTACCGACTCATATCACAAATAACGCATCTCATGTCCGTTAATCTCAAAAGTAACACTTTTCTAGCAAAATAACGTATCCTCTGTCCGTTAGCGCAAGAGCAGCATGCCCATGCCCACCACCGCCATCAAACCACCATCAAACAACCACCATAACCATAACCATAACCATAACCATGAATAACCACCATCACACTACCACCATTACAGCGCAGCAGGATTTCTTCAGATGATCCACGGCGTTACGGACGTGAAGCCATCCCGAATGGGCGTTAGCTCTGCTGCGCCAATACCACTATTTCACGACACTATTTCACGAGTAACCTTGGCTCTTGGCGATGTCTTCGACATATTAAAGGACATCAGATCCGCTATTTGCCTCATTTAGTTCCTTTTTTGAATCTAACGGACTCAGGATTCCTTATTACCTCATAAAACAGCTAATTTACCGACTCATATCACAAATAACGCATCTCATGTCCGTTAATCTCAAAAGTAACACTTTTCTAGGAAAATAACGTATCCTCTGTCCGTTAGCCCCAAGAGCAGCATGCCCACAACAATCACAACCATCATAACCATCATAACCATCACAAACCCCCGGTATTATCGTAGATCCAGGTGAGTTGATTGTGCCCATAACCACACCTATAACCATCACAAACCCCCGGAGTATTACCGTAGACCCAGGTGAGTTGATTGTGCCCACACCCACACCCATAACCATCACGACTACCACCATTTCAGCACAGCGAAATTTCTTAAGACTGCGTTACGAGGTGCAGCCATCCCGAATGGGTTTAACAGCTTTCGATTGGTTCGTCATCAATAGGCTCCTCTTCAAATCATGTATTTGAATTGCTCGGATGTACTCATTATGGGGATATGCCTTTGAAGCGTCTGTGTTTCAGTGTATCGAGATCAGTTTTTATGCGAACATGGCTATTCTGGTACGATGCGGTGTCCTAACATTGACTCCGTTTCTTCCCTTGGCCCTGGTGCAGATTATCTATCCACAATCCTTCGCTAAATCGCTCAACAACGAGGTCACCCGATTGCACAGGTTCGTGCATAAGAATTTCGTTAACCAACGGTTAACGTTTGACACCATCCAAAAACCTATGTACAGTAATAGACAAAAGAATAGGAAGTCCACTAGGGGAGCCGTTGGCGGCTGAGACAAGAGTGTATCTTGGACCCTTTGAACCTGATCTAGTTCGTACTAGCGTAGGAAAGTGGAGCCTTCGTATATAAGGCCTCGGTATGTTTTTCTATCGTACCCGGGCTTGTTGACGAAGCCGCTCCAGTTTTCGGGGGCGGCTTTTTAGCGTTGCCTTGAAGGCTGTGTGCGTAACCGGACTTCCTGCTTTTCAATTCATGAGAGGTGGGGATAAGTATGAGTTTCACGCAAGAGCTTCGCAGGCAGTCGGATGGCATTTTTCAAGCGATTTTTGATCATCCCTTTGTGAGAGGGATTGCTGCCGGAACATTATCGAGGGAACAACTGATTCACTATGTGAAGCAGGATTTTGAGTATTTGAACGCCTACATGCGGATTTATGGCATTGCCATATCCAAATCTACCAGCAGGAATGAGATTGCGACTTTTAATGAACAGATTTCTTTTATTCTGAACAGCGAGATTCATCCGCATCAGAACTTTTGCGCTGCCGCAGGGGTGACCTACGAGGAGCTTCAGGGGTATCCGCTTGCGCCGTCCGCGCATCATTATATCCGTCACATGTTGACGGTGGCGCATGAGGGCAGTCTTGGCGAGATTATGGCAGTGCTGCTGCCATGTCCCTGGACGTATCTGGAGATTGGCTGCAAGCTGCTGGATGAAGTGAAGCCGGATGAATCTCACCCGTTCTATGACTGGATTTATTTTTACGGCAACCGCGGGGAAGAGGCGACGGCGAAGTTTTGTAACGGTGTCGACCTGTGGGCGGAAAGCGCCACAGCGGCGGAGCGGGAGCGGATGACGGAGCATTTTATGCTGAGCTGCCAGTTGGAGTACATGTTCTGGGACATGGCTTACAAGCAGGAGGAGTGGCCGGTGCAGATGCAGGCTGCGGTGCTGTAAAGAGTAGTGTCTGTAACGATCTAGCATAGATAAGAGAGGCTGATTTCATATGAATATATGGGAAAAAGAGGTTTCGGCGCTTTTGAGCAAGGTACAGCAGACGAGCCCCCTCGTTCACAATATGACAAACGTGGTGGTTACGAATTTTACGGCTAACGGCTTGTACGCGCTGGGCGCGTCGCCGGTAATGGCATATGCGCCGGAGGAAGTGGCGGATATGGCTGCCATCGCGGGTGCCGTGGTGCTAAACATCGGCACGCTGAACCGCGAGCTGGTAGACGCGATGATTACCGCCGGGCTATCGGCGAATGCCCATGGCGTACCGCTCCTATTGGACCCGGTCGGTGCGGGCGCGACCCGCTTTCGGACGGAGTCGGCGCAGCGGATCCTGCGCGAAGTGAAGGTTTCGCTGGTGCGCGGGAATGCGGCTGAAGTGGCTCACCTTGTTGGGGAGGCCCGCGAGATCAAGGGTGTTGATGCAGAGAGCAGCGGAGATATCGGCAATGCCGAGCTTGCGGTGCGGGCTGCGCGGGAGCTGGACACCCTGGTGGTGATCACGGGTAAAGAAGACGTGATCACCGACGGGACTGATGTTCGCATCATTACCGGCGGCCATGCGCTGCTCACAAAGGTCACCGGAGCAGGTTGCCTGCTGACCTCGGTGCTGGGTGCTTTTGCCGCAGTTGAATCCAACCTGCTGCTTGCAGGCACAGCGGGCCTCGCCTTCTATGGCGCAGCCGCCTCCCGGGCAGCGGAGCGTACGGCTGATCTTGGGCCGGGGAGCTTCCAGAACGCTTTTCTGGATGAGCTGTCCAAGCTTCATCCAGGTTCGCTGCAGGGTTACGCGGCCATCCGTGAAGCTGCTGCTGCAGGTGGTGCCCGATGACAGAGGTTCGCGTACCCCGGGCGTTGACCATTGCCGGATCGGACAGTGGAGGCGGTGCCGGAATCCAGGCGGACCTGAAAACCTTCCAGGAGCTCGGCGTGTACGGCATGTCGGCTATAACCGCCATTACCGTACAGAATACTTTGGGGGTTCACGGCGTCTATCCGCTGCCCCCGGAAGCTGCGGCGGAGCAGATCGAAGCGGTAGGCTCGGACCTTGGGGTAGACGCATTGAAGACCGGGATGCTGTTTAACGCTGAGATCATCCGTCTTGTTGCTGATCAGATCCAAAAATTTGGCTGGGAGAAGGTTGTTGTTGATCCGGTGATGATTGCCAAGGGAGGCGCCGAGCTGCTGCAGAACGAAGCGGTGCTTGCAATGAAAGAGCACCTCCTGCCACTGGCGTTGGTGGTTACCCCTAACATCCCGGAGGCGGAAGTATTGGCAGGGATGCGCATTCGGACGATGGAGGACCGGCGAGAGGCTGCAAGGCGTATTTATGCGCTCGGTCCGAAGATCGTTGTTATTAAGGGCGGCCATGATGAGGGAGGACCTGACCGAGAAGATAGGGATCACGAAGAAGCACGGATATATGGCATCAGCGCAGGGGCGGATCGGGAAGAGAATTTAGAAAAACATTTGGAAGAACATTCGGAAGAACATTCGGACAAATACATGAAAGAGATTTTGGTAGAACACACAGAAGAGCAGATGGAAAAACACATGGACAAACACCAGGAGGATCACAAAAACAATCACAAAAACAATCACATAAACGATCACATAAACGATCACATGGAAGATATTTTGAAAGAGCACACGGAAAAGCACATAGAAGTGCATCTGGATGTTGTGAATCGTTCCTATGATCAAGCGAGAACAGCCATGCACCCGGAGAAGTATAGTCACATGAACTCCCCCATTTTCAAGGCTGTAGGAAATGATAGAGATCCTCAAGTCATCGATCTTATATATGATGGTGCTGCCTTCACGGAACTCAGCGGGAAGCGGGTGAATACCGTTCATACACACGGGACCGGCTGCACCTTCTCAGCAGCAATCGCTGCAGGCTTGGCTCAGGGCATGAGCGCATTCGATGCCATTCGAAGCGGGCGCTCATTCATTCAGGCGGCCATTGAAGACGGCTTGAACTTGGGGCAAGGACATGGGCCGACAAATCATTGGGCGTATCAACGTCGTCTGGGGGTGCTCCGATGACGGGGAGGATCGCACCCGAGATGATGAGACAGCATCTGCGAATGTACCTCGTACTCGGCAGTGTGAACTGCATCGCTGAACCGGAATGGGTTGTTCAGGAAGCCATGGTCGGCGGTGCGACCATGGTCCAGTTCCGGGAAAAAGGGCGAGCTGCGCTTACCGGCGAGCCAAGGATTCAGCTGGCACGCCGAATCCGGAATCTGTGCCGCCAGGCCGGTGTTCCGTTCATCGTCAATGACGATGTGGGGCTGGCTCTCAAGCTGAACGCCGACGGCGTGCACATCGGGCAGGACGACGAATCCGCAGCTTCTGTCCGTGAGCGGATCGGTAAGCGGATTCTTGGCGTCTCCGCGCATACAATAGAAGAAGCTCGCCGGGCGATCCACCACGGCGCCGATTACATCGGTGTCGGTCCGATCTATCCGACCGTCTCGAAGGAGGATGCCAAGCCGGTGCAGGGCCCAGGACTTCTGCGGGCCATGCGCGCAGCCGGAATCGATATGCCGATCGTTGGGATCGGCGGGATAACGGCAGAGAAGGCGGAAGAAGTGGTTGGAGCGGGAGCCGATGGTGTTGCCGTGATATCCGCCGTGACTGCTGCAGGGTCTGTTCGGGATGCAGCTGCCAGCATCAGAGCCAAGGCTGACGTTATCTAGAATTGAATCGGAGACGAGGCATTCCATTATTAAAGCGTAGTGTGGGTCGGCACAATCCACCGAAAGATGCAGATGTCATATTTTGACTAATGACAATGATATCCAAAATATGATAAAGTTTGTTTATTCCGTCTCCGACGGAATATCGTCCGTTCGGAGTGGACAATAAACGAAAAAACATCTGTAGGTGATCGTGACATGAAGAAGAAAAAACTCGGCTTACTGCCGAAAATCCTGATTGCCATTATCCTAGGTATTGTGATCGGCTCATTATCGCCGGAATGGCTGGTTGCATCCCTGGCTACGTTTAGCGGGTTGTTCGGGAACTTCCTTGGTTTTGCTATTCCATTAATTATTATCGGATTCATTGCTCCCGGAATCGGAGAGCTCGGAAAAGGAGCAGGTCGTCTGTTAGGTGTCACTACCGGGCTTGCGTATATCTCCACGGTTCTAGCCGGTCTGTTAGCGTTTGTAGCAGCGACATTATTGTATCCGCATGTGCTGGAGGTTGGCGGCCTGATCAATTCCTATACCAATCCGGAAGAGGCGCTGCTGGAACCTTTTTTCAAGGTGGAGATGCCTCCCGTATTCGGCGTCATGACGGCTCTGCTGCTGGCCTTCACGCTTGGGCTGGGCGCGGCTATTATCAAGGGACAGGCTTTGCAGAAGGTGATGGTGGATTTTCGGGAGATTGTTGAGAAGCTGATCGCCTCGGTCATCATTCCGCTGCTGCCGTATCATATTCTGTGCGTGTTTGCCAATTTGACCTATGGCGGGCAAGTGACTATGATCCTGTCGGTATTCGCAAAAGTATTCATTATGATCATTGCGCTGCACGTGCTTTTCCTGGTCATACAATATTTCGTTGCAGGTCAAGTCGCGCGCAAGAATCCGTTTACCCTGCTGAAGAACATGGTGCCGGCCTATTTTACGGCTATAGGTACTCAATCCTCGGCTGCGGCCATTCCGGTTACACTGCGTCAAACCAAGCTGAACGGGGTCCGTGGGAAGGTGGCTGATTTTGTTATCCCATTGTGTGCAACCATTCACCTCTCCGGCAGTACGATTACGCTGGTAAGCTGCTCCATGGCGGTTATGCTGCTCACGGGTATGCCAGCTTCCATCGGGACGATGTTCCCGTTCATCCTGATGCTCGGAATTACGATGGTCGCCGCTCCCGGCGTTCCTGGAGGTGCTGTTATGGCAGCTTTGGGTTTGCTCGAGTCGATGCTGGGTTTCGATACAACGCTGACCTCGCTCATGATTGCCCTTTATATTGCGCAAGACAGCTTCGGCACAGCCTGTAACGTAACAGGAGATGGAGCGATTGCCGTGATCACGGACGGCGTGAGCAGGTCGGAACCTGCGTAGCATGCTGTACGTTAAGAGCCAGTTCAACACCTATTCGTGTGTTGGGCTGGTTTTTTTGTGGCATCGATGGCTTATGGCGGACGTTGGATTTTTTTTCGGTAAAATTAGAGGGGTTGAGGATGTTGGAGGGGGAAATTTTATGGATAATCTCGCTGACAGTAAACTTGTAAAATTACGAAAGAAGAAAGCAATGCATCCCATCTAGCATCAAAAAATTTCACTAAATCATAGAGCGGTTGCAAGCAGTGTTTTTATGAAGAGGAGAACAACCTATTATGAAAAAGAAAATATCTCTGTCTTTATCCGTTATTTTGTTAGTAGCGATGCTGGCATTTTCCCCTTGGATCACGGAGTCTTTCGCAAAGACAAGAGCCATGACAGACTTTGAGAAGAAATGGGAAAGTACCTCGGACGGTTGTGGATTTAATTGCTCGGGCTGCGGGTTTTTAAGTTCCAAGAAGGTGATGTTTGGCCGGAACGTGGAGTTGGCATTTGCTTGCGGTCTATCTCCAACAACGAACGGAGAAATGGAGAAAACGAACGGCAAGTTTTTCGTTTCGTTTTTGGGGACTGTGCATTGACTGTAAGATTATAGCCTTATAACTTCCAAGCAGAATCTAATAGACTTAATAATAGGAAGAAATGACTATATCACGATATGGTGTATGTGTATCATGGACATATGAAGGACCTCAGAACCTTTTCCAGTTATTTGAAATGAAGTAAAATTACTAGTTAACAAATGACGAAGAGGTTGACTTATGACCAAGATACTTGTGCCTCCTGAGGTGCTGCTCGCAGTGTCGGATCAATTTGATAGAGCCTCCGATCAACTGGAAACCAATAAAAATACTTTGAATCAACAGATCCAGATGCTGGTATCCTGTTGGGATGGCACGACGTGTTCTCGTTTTTATTATGATTTCCAGCAAGCTTACCGAGACATGAAGTTGACGATTGAGCACATGCAGGTGACCAGTCAGGAATTGAAGAGAATCGCCTATAGATTCATGCAGGTGGATAATGAGGCAGACCATACAGATCACAGATGTTTGGCTCCACAACTAGTGATCCCAGACGGGATGAGCGAAGTCCATTCTGGGAAGGGGATAGAGGAAAAGTCGTTTGGAGATCAACTGAAGGATCTGGGGGATGAAGCCAAAGCCTTCGCGGAGGGAGCCAAATCAGGGGCAACTGCGCTTTGGAGCTCGGTTAAAGATACGGCAAACTCCTTGATTGAGGACCCAATTGGCACCGGTAAGCAGATGGCGTACGATGCTACGGTCGGAACGGCTGAGGAGATCGTGAATACGACTGTATGGGGTGCCAAAATGGCATTTGATGTCGGGGATACCCGAGAAAAATTCGATGAGAGGATACAGACTGAGCAAGAGCGAATGAATGAGATGGGGATGTCGACCTATCTTGGGCAGCAGGGTGCCCTGATCCTTGGCGGCGTTGCTCTTAACCGGGTTGGGGTGAAGAAGACGCCTAATCTTAGGCATGATGCGGGTGGAGATGGCAGCAAGGAGCAGGGGAATGCGGGCAAGAACCATTCGAAGAATATCGATCTAAGTAAGATAGGGACTGGAAATATAGGAGACTTTCAAGGCGTTACAGACGTTAATGATCTGATTTCAAGAATACCTCCGGATGCAAAGCAAATTCCATGGCGGGAAGTACCTGGAGGAGCAAAGGAAGGCGTGAAATTTAGATGGCTTGATGAATCAGGGAAGACATGGGATATACGTGCACACAGTGTCGACCTATCAGCACCATCTGGAAGTAATGCCGCGAATGGCTGGATATATCGAGTAGAGGTCAAGCAAGTCGACCCCAAATGGAAATGGACCATGGATTCAAATGGGAACTTCCATAAAGAAAATGTCCTCAGAGCAAACAGTCCTCATTATGATGAGTCAATTGCTAATGATACGCATATTCCATTTACCCCATAATAAAGTGAGGAGAGAAATTTGAATATAGAAGATCTGAAAGAGACACTCTCAGGCTCTGATCATGAAGAAAAGATAGAAATTCTAAGTCACCTTCGTGATATTTTTGAGTCCTACAACAATTCAATTGATAATATTGAAGGTTTAATTGAATGGTTGCTGGATTTTGGCATCAAAGAAAAGAATAATGAGATCAAAGAGGAAGCATTTAATACAATACTTACAGCAGCAACTTATAAGGAAATAGATAACATTAATTTTGATATCTTAGCGATTCAACTTGATGATTTGCCAGAATCATGTCTTCACTACGCGTTAACGACTTTAAGTTTCACTTTCAGGAAAAAATATTTACCGTATCTAGTTAAGTACGCGAATCATGAAAACGCTGGGGTTAGAGCAGATGCTTTGAATGCTATAAACGAAATAGAAGGATACTGGAAAAAAAAGACGAATAGGCAAGATCGTTAAAATAATGTGTTAGGTTTACAGTTGGGGGATATGGGAAGGTTATAGTCGCTCCCTTTTGATCCTGACTGGTGTTATAAGAAAAAAAGAGATTCCCATCAATTGAGGAATCTCTTTTTCATGTATGTTATCTAATTCCGATATAACTCCTTAAGGATGTTCAATCCTTTTAATTGGTTTTCCTCATCCTGCTGCAATAGCAGCGAGTTAATTTCAAGGATAATGTCATTATCTTTTTTACCTAGTGACATAAAGTCAAAGAAGTCGATATTTAGCGCTGTTGTAATTTTTTCGAGGGTTTGAACAGTGAAATTGCCTTCTCCTCTTTCCAGCCTGCCTATATAGCTAAATGAGGACCCGATTTTCTCGGCAAGCTCCTCTTGAGTTAAGTTTTGGTTTTTTCGTATTTCTCGTATCGCAATGCCCAATGTTATTGCAACCGATTTATCCATAATATGTATCGACTCCTCTTATACAAGAAGTGTAGACGAAAGGCAGTTATTATTGGAGTCACTAAAAGATTTATTTTATACTGAAAATTGTCCTTAAAAGATATGGTGCTTGAGAGGATTTTTTGATAGGTTGTAAATATGTATAATTTTGGTGGGTCATTCGCTATTATTATATAGATTAACTAAATTATGGATGTTTCAGAGAGGGAATATTCTTATTGGAGGTTGTTTGAATTGATACATACAACCACGATACGGTCAGAACTGGAGACTTACCTCAAGAAGACGGGATTAACGATAAATCAATTTGGAGAGCTATCCAAAATTAACTCAGGAACATTAAGTACTATCATTAAGGGGGTTCGACCCATTGCCATGCAGCAGTTGGATCGTATTGTTGCAGCTATGGGATTGCCTGAGGGCAGCTTTTATGAGTTATATCTGGAGGAATGTTTCAGTTATCCACTCAATTGGAGAAGGCTGAAGCCATTTTTATATCGTTGTGCCGAACTGGATAAGCTGGAGTTAATTCAGAAGGTTGTACGATACATGACAGATAACCTATCTTATGTGCCGTTACTCTTTGATACAGCTGAAGTTTTATTAAACCAAGAAAAGCGTTCAGCAGCAGCAATCATATACGAATCTGTAGCCGAAAGCGAGAAGTATCAACATTCAGAGCGATTAGCACTATGTCACTACCGATTATTTACAATATCCATAGGGCATGACCAGGAAAAAAATCTTCGGGCTGCCACCAAATTTGAGGGATTCGTCGAGCGGTTAGATGAAATAGATCAATTGGATGCGTTGAAAGACTTAGTAAATATCTATAGTTCCCTTCGACAATGGGAAAAGGTTGAGGAACTAGCAGAAGAGATGGGCCGTAAGGCAACTATTCAGTACACTTACAAATACGAACAGGCTAAAAGGTATGATCTCGAGAAGGAACCTAAACGCCCGTTATTTTTGTACATTATATACTCCTATTTATTGCTATCGGGTGTTTGTGATGAACGAGGAGATTATGAGCAGGCTCTACGATATGTATCACTATACTCTGAACTGAGCTGGGTTCAAGAGGATTCGGAAGAAAGTCATCTAATTATAAATCAATATAAAATGTGGGCAGTGGCCAATACATACTTATACCAGCTGATGATGGGGAAGGTTGAGGTTCTGCCTCAATATGTAGCATATGTTGAATCGAGAGAAGCTGAGATCCTTCCGGCACTAATCAAAATTATTCAAGCTGCTAATAAGTATAATTTCAACATTGATTTTGTTCTGGAAAAATTCGAAAGTCAAATTTCTTCATACGCATTGAAGCAAGCCGATATTGGAACATATACTTATCAAGTGGTGGCCGATCAATATACTCGTTTTTTAAGCGAGTTATCTCTTTATTACTTGCGTAGTCAACGATATGATAGCGGTATAAACAGCTTGTTAGATTGTTTGGCTTCAGCTAGTGAAATACATAGTATTGCTATTCCAAAGAACTCAATAGTTGAGAAGGTTATTTATATGTTGAATAATCACAAATTCACTAGCAAAGGATAAGAAGGAAATCCTTGAAGCAAGCGTTATTTAGTAAGTAATTATAAGTGGTTTCTGACATAACAAATTAAGGGATATGATATGATTTTATTAGTGGTAGTAGCGAGTTTAGTGCGAATGTAAAGCGAACATAAAATACCAGGTAGATTCGCACCATGTTATATCCTTATAATACATTAATGTGAAAAATATGTATTTTTTATAAATGTCTATATGGATTAATATCTGTTTTTTTCTCTATAATTTCGTTATTTTTAGTTTAATTTGACCGAAAAACAGAGTCGCACCCTATAAGGGTGCGTGGATTGAAATTTGGAATCGAATAGAGACAGCAATGGACAATCCAGGTCGCACCCTATAAGGGTGCGTGGATTGAAATCTCGACTTGCTGGAGAAAGACGGGATGATTATCAAGTCGCACCCTATAAGGGTGCGTGGATTGAAATCGATTATGTATGCGGACGATGACGTTAATACTGCGCGTCGCACCCTATAAGGGTGCGTGGATTGAAATAGATATTGGACGAGTTACACCTTTACCGTAATGCCGTCGCACCCTATAAGGGTGCGTGGATTGAAATTTCTTCGTAAGGCCCTTCATAAATGAATTCGTGACGTCGCACCCTATAAGGGTGCGTGGATTGAAATTGCAAATGGATGTCATTGCTCCCCCACCTGGCGTCGCACCCTATAAGGGTGCGTGGATTGAAATCGACTGCCTTCGCCATCTCAGCGTGACCCATACGGTCGCACCCTATAAGGGTGCGTGGATTGAAATGTCTATCCTGCGAGAGGACGTAAATGGAATGTCCGTCGCACCCTACATGGGTGCGTGGATTGAAATTTTTGCCCTCAATCCCCTACAATACAGATAAAGTCGTCGCACCCTACATGGGTGCGTGGATTGAAATAGCAACGCTACCAAGCGCGGCGCGACCGGTGCAGTCGCACCCTACATGGGTGCGTGGATTGAAATAACTTATCCGTTCCGTTTTTCGCTCTATAGGGGAGTCGCACCCTACATGGGTGCGTGGATTGAAATAAATCCGATCCAGTCACGCCCCTCTAACGATGCAGTCGCACCCTACATGGGTGCGTGGATTGAAATTCCTTAATTGCAGCCTGGAGCTCTCTGGCGGACATGTCGCACCCTACATGGGTGCGTGGATTGAAATTTCCTGGCATATGTGGCAATAAAGGTCGGTTCCTGGTCGCACCCTACATGGGTGCGTGGATTGAAATGCTTCGTATCGTTCGCCAGGCTATCCAATACGCGGAGCGTCGCACCCTATATGGGTGCGTGGATTGAAATGTTGCAAGCGTCGGAAGCTCCAACTGACTCAAGTCGCACCCTACATGGGTGCGTGGATTGAAATTACGTGAAAGGCGATGACGAGCATAAGCCGGAGCGTCGCACCCTACATGGGTGCGTGGATTGAAATTTGAAGGTCACAGGTGCAGCGAAGGATTTTTTGTCAGGTCGCACCCTACATGGGTGCGTGGATTGAAATCGGGATACTCCCTGAGCTCGCAATGCGAAATACTCCGTCGCACCCTACATGGGTGCGTGGATTGAAATTTGAAACGTCTTTACGATGGAAACTGGAGATTCCGGTCGCACCCTACATGGGTGCGTGGATTGAAATTTGCCCTGGGTAACAATCTAGCGACAACAGAATCTGTCGCACCCTACATGGGTGCGTGGATTGAAATTGTCATGTGTATCATGTCTTGTATGAATTGATTAAGTCGCACCCTACATGGGTGCGTGGATTGAAAGTAAGCGTCAAATACTCCCCACATTTAATATCTCAATAGTCCATGAGAAAATGAGCATATCTTAAATCAAGGTGGTTATCTCATGGACAAACAGCAACGTTTGCAAGAATGGTTGGCTAGGATCACAGATTTTAAATCTAGCGGACTGACCATGTCCGCTTGGTGCCAAGCACATGGCCAAACCATTCACCAATTGAAATACTGGCTTCGGAAATTGAATGAACCGTCTTCCTCTACTTCTTCATCTTCTAGCGGATACAGCTTTCCGCCAAACTGTTCGAAAAATAACAAGTTCGAAAGATCCCCTGCGTAAAAGAACAAAATCAAAGCAGATCCGCATCCCCAGAGCCAAACGACATTCATGGCCGCTCTTGTACGCGGCGCAAATCGATCTTTGCTGCCTGCCAATCTGTTGTGAATTTGGTAGATAAGGTGTAGATCAAAGCAAATGTAACGAAAGAAGGCATATACACGATCGTTGTAGCCATTCCAGTAATAATGCCGTAAACGGAAATCGCATCGGAGGCACTCATGCCTGCAGCTTGCAGCCGATTGGGAATTAGGATAGCATCGAGAAAATCAGATGTGGGAACAATTAAACGTGTGGCAAGGATGGAGATCGCGGTCAAGATAAACCAAAATATACCGGGATTTTTCAGCTGCCGCCATTGCTAAAGTCCAGTTTGCGAATGCTAGAAACTACCAGTACCATCAGTAAAAGCATAAAGCTGCGACTGCACCTGCAGGAGCTCCCAGCATCGATGCGCCGACACCATAAGGGACACCGAAACGTAACCATGCAGCCGCAATCGTAATCATGATAGCAATGCGAAACAACTGTTCAATAATCTCTGATACCGCAATATAGCTGTTAAATTCCATTCCTTGTAGATACCCGCGCAGCAAACTAAGAAATGGAACGATCGCTATAGCTGGGGCAATACATTAGGCAAATTCAAGATGAGGATCACCCAGCAGGAGAGAGATTGGAGATGCGAGACGATAGCAATAAAACCCTAATACGATGCCGAACAAGACAAGAAAAATGGCTGTTCCTTTAAATAACTGCCACCCAAGTTTAGGGTCTCTGGCCGTAGAAAGGGAAATTGCCGTAGGAAATCCTCCCGCAATGACAGTAAGAATAAGCGTATACACCGAATAGGCCATTTGATAAAGTCCTATACCTTGGGATCCGAGCATCCGGAATAACACAATTCGTGCAAAAAAGCCTATTACCTTTAATTTTCTAGGTGTGTGGGTTTTGACGCCTACATGATGCTCTAGCTGCGGCAGACGGTGCCCGTGTGGTCTCAGTTAGTTCCGCGGGGCATCTCCGCTCGCCGGTGATATTCGATGATATTCACTTCTTGCGTCGTCCTTACGACTCGTTTCTTGCCTAGGGACAATCGAAATCAGCTGTAGTACTGTTCTCTGCTGAAGCATCAAGACGCGGGGTCAACGAGGCGTGTCTTTAGCTGGTTGTTTGCTCCCAAAAAGGGGCCAAATTGACCGATATAACCTCAATGACTTCTTCAAACATCGTTTCTACTGAGCGATCTTGAGGGGTCCGGCTCAACTGCAAAGCCGATCCGAATGTGCTCCAACTGATAACGAGTGCCATAGCTTCCAATTTTTCTTGCGAAAAGCCCTGTGTGTCCACTTCATTTATCCGTTTAAGCAGGAGTCGATGAAGATCCTGATGCATGGTATTTTCAAACATCGCTTCAAACTGCTTGTCTCCCGGCGTACTACATTGTTGAAACCGCATAAGGAAATCGAATATGGTTTGAATAAGGATTCGCAAATTGTCCGCATTGCATCTTGTTTCTTCCGGCAGTCTATCCCTTATAGTCATTTGGAACTTTCCCGTCATCCAATATTCAAGAAAATCATATTTATCCTGAAAATGTGCATAAAATGTTGTTCGATTTATGGTTGCTTGATTCGTGATATCGTGCACAGAAATGGAATAGACGTTTCTCTTTTTCTCAACCAAATCGTTAAAAGCCTGCACGAACAATTGACGGGTTCTTTTAACACGCGGATCCTCGGGATTTACCGACATTTTACCCCCCTCTTTCTCTTGAACTCAATTAACAGACAAAAGGACAAAAATGTTGGGAACACAACAAAAACAGCTTTTTGCAGGTTGTTTGCACAACTCAATCCTTTTATCCTTTACTTAGGAGGTTGGTGCTAGACTGTTGTTCAAAAAGTCACTGAAAATTCATTGCACACCTCTGCGTTGTTTTTTTAAATCTTGCTCGCGTACCCGGAAACGTCGCTTCGCAGATTTTAAAATAAACGACTTGATCTGTTTGTGTCTGATTCCGCGACTTTTTTGAACATGCACTTATACGAATATGATTGCACAAAGAAAATCGTATGACAAGAAAATCTCTATCTGATTTGCAAACGAAAGGATGAGTGCGGAAATGATTGTTGTTACAGGAGCGAATGGAAAATTAGGTCGGAAGGTCGTAGAGGAACTTCTCAAGCGTGTTCCTGCCGGGGATATTGGTGTAAGTGTCCGTGATGTGAACACGGCACAGGATCTAAAAGAACGCGGAGTTCGTGTTCGGCAAGGAAATTTCGATGATTCCGAAAGTCTTCTTCACGCCTTTGAGGAAGCATCTCAAGTTCTTATTATCTCGTCCCACTCCTTGGGAGAAGTTGCTGTTCGTCAGCATCAAACCGCAATCGACTCAGCAAAGAAAGCTGGTGTTAGTCAACTGCTGTACACTAGCCAAATGTTCTCATCTGCAACGTCGCATTTTCCTCCTATGAACGTCCATGCTGCTACAGAAGAGATGCTAAAATCTTCAGGAATGGCTTTCACGTCGCTGCGAAACGGCTTTTATGCCTCATCAGCGATAATGTGGATGGGTGATGCCTTGAAAACAGGGGAATTGATTGCTCCGGAAGATGGTCCTGTTGCCTGGACCACCCATTCCGACCTGGCTGAAGCCACAGCGGTAATCCTGACAGAGCAGAGATATGACGGTATAACTCCTCACCTTACGGCTTCCGAAGCGATTGACATGGATAGAATCGCATCTATTGCTTCCAAGGTCTTGGAGCGACCGATTCGGCGAATTGTCGTGTCGGATGATGAATATCGGAACCACTTGATGTCCAGAGGACTGCCGGAAGCGATGGTCGGCATGCTTATGGGTATGTTTCAGGCAAGTCGACAGGGAGATTTCTCGCAAACTAATCCCGTTTTGGAAAACCTGATTGGCAGATCCTCAGTGAGTTTTACGGATTTTTTAAAAGACTCGATTTCTCAATAACGCTTTAACACTGACTGTTTTGGAACATCGGAAGAGTGGTGTCCACTATGGATGACCTGATCCGTTCTTGACAAAAAGCGAAAAAAGTTATGAAAACCTGGCTGCTATAGTAGGGACAATGAACAATAATTCGTATAAGATGAGAGTATAGATTGAAGTATCATAGTCGGTCTTTATACACCAGTGGACAGATTATTGCCATGGTCGTCAAAGCTGCCGTTGACCTTAACTACTTTTAAAGCTTAGATTCAACATAGCGCGGCCCTCAACTTGATGACAAGGTGGGGGCTGTTTGACGCTTACGATTGAAATCCGCAGAATAAATTCGTCATGCTGCCGGAAGGACCGCATCGCACCCTACATGGGTGCGTGGATTGAAATTTTCATTTAATCTGTTGCTCCGCAAATTTCGTAGAAGTCACACCCTACATAGTTGCTTGCTTTGAAGTGGCCGCATTCCTAGCTGAGTAAAAAGTAGTATTTTACAATGCATACTTAACATAAAAACAACGGTAATTCGCAGATTTTTGCGATCATCCGTTGTTTTTTAGCTAATTCAGTTATAAATGATAGAAAATTGTATATTTCAGGAAGGTCTTGGAGATGCGTCTGCAGAATTATATATGTTAGGAATATTAGTATTTTAATAGGAATAAAGAACTATGTTGTATGTATATACAAGGCAAATAAAGGGGGCATAAGATGGCCTATATCGCCCATATTCGCAAAAGTGACCTGGAGCATCAGTCTGTTGAGGAGCATCTACTCGGTGTCAAAATTCTAGCCGAGATGTATGGGGAGCCTTTAGGTGTTAAGCATATTACGGGGCTTGCTGGGATGCTTCATGATATGGGGAAGTACACGGATAAATTCAAAAATTACTTATACGAAGCTTTAGAAAATCCTGAGTCTCCTCCGAAAAGAGGCAGTGTTGATCACTCTACCGCTGGGGGGCGTCTGCTCTATAAGTTATTTCATACTGGGAGAATTGATAGATACAAGGGCATTTTAGCAGAGATTGTAGGTAACGCGATCATATCTCATCATTCTTATCTAAAGGATTTTTTGAGTCCTGAATTGGAATCGAATTATTTAAATCGTGTTCGGGACAAAGAGATAGAGGAGTATGAGGAAAGTGTACGACGTTTCTTTGAATATACAATTGGTGAAGATGACTTCCGTCTATATGTTAACCAAGCAGAACTTGAATTAAGTGAATTCATGGGTAGAAACTCATCAATCACCCTAGAGAATAAATGTATGTTCCTCACTAAGTTTGTTTTTAGTGCACTTATTGATGCGGATCGAACCAATACCAGGTGTTTTGAGGAAAAAAGTTTAGATGAATACAAGAGGCCGCACTTCGAGGGTCTCTTTGATACCTACTACAGCAGATTGATGAAAGAGATAGATTCCTTTGCAAGTTATAGTTCTTCACCAATTAATCGACTTCGAAATCAGATGTCAGAGCAATGCGACCGTTTTGCTGAAAAACCCTCGGGTATTTATACGTTGTCGATCCCAACGGGCGGCGGTAAAACATTGGCCAGTCTTCGATATGCACTCAAGCATGCTCGAACTTATAACAAAAGGCATATTATTTATGTCTTACCATACACGACAATAATAGAACAGAATGCAGCTGAAGTGCGACGGATTCTTCAGGATGACGCTAATATACTGGAGCATCATTCCAACGTGGTTGAGGAATCTGATGAAGATGATGAACATATGGAAGGTATGTTGTCCGTTCGGGAAAAGTTGAAGTTAGCCAAAGACAACTGGGACTCTCCAATTATTTTTACTACGATGGTGCAGTTTTTGAATGTGTTTTATGACAAAGGGAGTCGAAATATTCGCAGACTTCACAATTTGAGCGAATCCGTCATTATCTTTGATGAAGTGCAGAAGGTACCTGTTTCATGTGTATCCCTATTTAATACAGCACTGAACTTTCTGAATCTGTACGCTCATTCTAGCATTGTTCTTTGTACGGCTACGCAACCAGCACTTGATTTCGTGGAGCACAAACTGAGTATCAGTCCAGATGCGGAAATGATCAAGGATATACAACAAGTAATTACGGCATTCAAAAGAGTAGAGATACAGGATTGTGCAACAGATCATTTTTTTAATAATGAGAGCCTAGTAGAATTTATCACTGATCGGATGGGCGAAACAAAAAGTGTTTTAGTGATTTTGAATACGAAATCCGTTGTCAAAAATTTGTATCAGCAACTGTTAACGGGCATCTCCGAGATTCCTATTTACCACTTAAGCACATCAATGTGTGCTGCTCACCGAAAAAAGAAACTGGATGAAGTGCGGGAACTTCTAAAGAATGGAGACAAAGTGATTTGTGTCAGCACGCCATTAATTGAAGCCGGCGTCGATGTCAGTTTTGAATGCGTCATTCGCTCCTTAGCAGGCTTGGATTCGATTGCGCAGGCAGCCGGAAGATGTAACCGTCATGGGGAACATGTTCTGAGACAGGTGTATGTGATTGATCACGAAGAGGAGAACTTGAGACATCTTAAGGAGATTCAGAAGGGAAAACAGATTTCCAAGAAAATTTTGATCGATTTGAAACGGGATTCCTTGTGTCATGGCGGTCACCTATTGTCTGTGCAAGCAATGGAAAAATATTTTCAGGAGTTCTATACGGATTTCAAATCGGCATTGGACTATTCGATTCCTAAATTAGGACAGAGTATGACCAACTTATTATTCGGGGGATTAGCTAATAACAAATACTATCAGGAGTACGCTACCAACAAGAAGGTCAGGCTGCCTTTGTTTATAGTCAACAGTTATCAGACTGCGGCAGAGCATTTCAATGTGATTGATGACCGTAATACTTCAGTAATCGTCCCTTACGGAGAAGAAGGTAAGGACATTATAGCAGAGCTTAACGGGGCTGAGCGTATTGACGACTTCTCGAAACTATTGCGAAGAGCGCAGCAGTTCACTATCAATTTATTTGATCATGAATTGCGGACCTTAGACAAGAACGGTGGATTAGAACGGATATTGGATGGACAAATGATGGTGCTGCGTGACGGAGCATATAGCGAAGAATTTGGACTCGATATGGAGAATGATAGCTGGTCGGGTTTGGAATTGTATTAGTCATATTTTTTGAAAGGAGGTGAATCTATGAGAAACTCCGTAGAGTTTAAGGTTTATGGTGATTACGCATTATTTACTGATCCTCTGACAAAGCTGGGCGGGGAGAAACTTTCCTATCAGGTGCCGACGTATCAGGCTATTAAAGGCATTGTAGAGTCAATTTATTGGAAACCCACACTAATTATGGTCATTGATAAGATTCGTGTCATGAAAGCGATCCGTATGGAGTCGAAAGGCATTCGAACAATCGATTATAGCGGAGGCAACACGCTTGCTAATTACACGTACTTAAAGGACGTAGAATATCAAGTGCGTGCTCACTTTGTTTTTAACATGAACCGACCGGATCTGGAATTTGATCGTAACGAACATAAACACCATAACATATTAAAACGTTCGCTTCAGGTTGGTGGTCGCAGAGATATCTTTTTAGGTGCACGTGAGTGTCAAGGATACGTGGAGCCGTGTGTTTTTGGCGAAGGCGAAAGTTTTTACGGTGGCTATGGGGATATTCATCTGGGTCATATGGTGCATGGGATTAATTATCCGGATGAAACCGGTAGAGAGCAATTAGAGGTAAGACTCTGGAACGCTGTTATGAAGGATGGGGTTATTACTTTCCCTAGGCCAGAGGCGTGTACTCAGGTCCGCACTATCTCGGATATGAAGCCGAAGCATTTTGATCATACCAATGTGGAATCTGCAGATCAATTGTTAGCCAGTTGGGGAGAGGAGGGGAATCCATGAGCTGGCTCATGAAATTATATGAAACGTATGAATCGAATCTGGATTGTGTCGGAGAAACGGAGCAGCGATATAATCGTGAATTTACACTACTGCCTGTATCACACACAACTCAGAATGCTCATATAGAAGTCACTGTAACCGAAAGTGGAGAGTTTCATTCTGCCGAGGTTATTGTTGATAAAAGTGATATGAGTACACTGATCCCATGCACTGAAAAATCAGCAAGCCGTGCCGGGGCGGTGATTGCTCCTTATCCGCTGCATGACAAGCTGAGTTATGTATCCGGAGATTACGTCGCTTACGGCGGTAAGATTAAGGGAGAGGAGCCTTTTGCAACTTACATACAAGAACTTCAGAACTGGGCTGATTCACCCTATACACACTCCAAGGTGAAGAGTATCTATCAATATTTAAGCAAGAAGCAATTAATTCATGATTTGGTGAGGTGCAGTATTCTTTGTGTGGACGGGGCCAATCAGCTTATTGAAAAATGGGATAAGAAATATGAAGCTTTGTATCCTGAGAAGCCTGCGATTTTTAGTGTTGTGGCTGGCGAACAGACAAGCGCATTTATCCGCTTTAATGTGTATTCGCCTGATCGAATTCTCACAAAGGTTTGGAACGATTCTGAAATGTATCTTTCATTTATCCAATATTACCAAGAGCAGTTGGGTAGCGAAGATCTTTGTTATGTGTCCGGTAAGAGGTTGCCGAGTACGGACAAACATGCGAATAAAATTCGAAATGCTGCTGATAAGGCTAAACTGATCTCGGCGAATGATACGACAGGTTTTACTTTTCGAGGACGATTTATCCACAGTAGGGATGCTGCAAGTATCAGTTATGACGTGTCGCAAAAAGCACATAATGCATTGAAATGGCTCATTAATCGGCAAGGTAAAACTATGGATCAGCGGGTATTTCTGGTATGGGGGAACGATGCTTTAGTTCTTCCTGATCCTTCAGAAGACACCTTTGCCCTTGATCCTGAGGCCATATCAGAGGCCATCATTAAATCGAGTACTAATACAGCACTTGCGAGCGAAGTAGCTAAAGCCTTGGACGGTTACCGGAACAAATTGGTTTCGAAATCGGATCCATTCAGTGGAGAGGTCAATATTATGATTCTTGACTCGGCAACTACGGGGCGTATGGCTGTATTGTATTATCGTAATTTAAACATGGAAATTTATTTAAATAGGCTAGTGAAATGGCACACCTCGTGCGCGTGGCTCCATCGGTACCGAAAAAATGAACAGGGCGAATTCGTTTCTTTCTATGGAGCGCCGTCAACAAAGGATATCGCTTTTGCCGCTTATGGGCCAAGAGCCGGGGACAAGCTGGTCAAAGGTTTAATGGAGCGTATGCTTCCATGTATTGTGGATGGCACCAAAGTTCCTCAGGACATCATCAAAAATGTATATATTCGTGCTTCTAACCCGGTATCCATGGAAACTTGGGAATGGGAGAAAACGCTGAGTATTGCTTGCGCATTGATTAATAAAGATTTTACAGATCGACAGGAGGGACTTGGATTGGCACTGGATGTGAATAACGATGACCGCAGTTATTTGTTCGGACGAATGCTTGCGGTTGCGGATGTACTGGAACGACGAGCTTTAGGCGATGAGAAGCGGGCGACAAATGCCATACGATACATGAATGCCTTTGCTAAGCATCCCGAGCGCACATGGCAAGTCATTCAAGCAGCTTTACAGCCTTATCAAGCCCGATTGGGAAGGGACGCGACCTATTGGAGTAAGATCATTGATGAAATCGGGTATGCGTTCAAACCCGAAGAGTTTAACAATAAATCTTTGAGCGGCCAATATCTGCTCGGCTTTTATAGTCAGCGTCATGAGCTCTACCAGAAGAAAAATAAAACTGACGATGCTACTGCATCAGAAATATCTAACGATTAAGGAGTGATTGGAATGAGCAATTTGGATCATAAAATTGATTTTGCCGTTATTTTATCTGTACATAATGCTAACCCGAACGGAGACCCGCTTAATGGAAACCGTCCAAGACAGAATTATGACGGTTATGGCGAGATTTCCGATGTTGCGATTAAGCGCAAAATCAGAAACCGTCTGCAGGATATGGGGGAGACCATTTTTGTACAATCCAACGATCGTAAGAACGATGAATTTAATAGCTTGCGTGAGCGTGCAGACGGCAATGCTGAGCTGAGTCAGATTTTGAAGTCAAAGTCCGTATCCAGTGATGATTTTGCTAGAGTGGCATGTCAGGAATGGATTGATGTCCGCAGTTTCGGGCAGGTGTTTGCGTTCAAAGGCTCAGGCTCCGGAGGTGTTTCTGTCGGCGTAAGAGGGCCGGTATCCATTCATACGGCAAGAAGTGTAGATCCCATTGATATAAGCAGCATGCAGATTACGAAGAGTGTCAATTCCGAGTCAGGCAAGGATCGTGGATCGGATACGATGGGGATGAAGCATCGGGTGGATTTTGGCTTGTATGTGTTCTATGGAAGTGTGAATACGCAGCTGGCAGAGAAAACCGGATTCACCAATGAGGATGCGGATAAAATCAAACAGGCATTGGTTACCCTTTTTGAGAATGATTTATCTTCGGCCAGACCGGATGGCAGTATGGAAGTGCATAAGGTGTATTGGTGGGAGCACAGCTCCAAATTAGGTCAATATTCATCCGCAAAGGTACATCGTTCCTTGAATATAACATCCAAGACGGACGAACCGAGATCATTTGAAGATTATGCGGTTGAAGTGTACGCACTAGATGGGCTAAAGGCTGAAGTTCTGGATGGACAGTAATCAAGACGAAGATTATTTGATGCTCTCGGGCATTCAGCATTTTGAATTCTGTAAACGACAGTGGGCACTCATTCATATCGAGCAGCAATGGGAAGAAAACGTGAAAACAGTAGAGGGCCAATACCTTCATCGTAAGGCAGATCAGCCCTTTATCCGTGAGAAACGCGGAGACAAGCTTACCGTTCGTGGGATGCCTGTAAAATCGGAGGAACTCCAAATTACAGGGATCTGTGATGTTGTTGAGTTCATTAGAGACGATGATGGTGTCTCGATCCATGGTGCAGAAGGCCATTATTTGGCTTATCCCGTTGAGTATAAGCGCGGGAAGCCTAAAGTTAGCGATGCCGATGTTTTGCAATTAGCTGCACAAGCCCTTTGCCTGGAAGAAATGCTATTGTGTCGAATGACTACTGGTTTTCTTTTTTACAATGAAATCAAGCATCGAGTCGAGGTGCCTCTAACAACGGAAATCAAAGACAAAGTGAAATCCATTGTTGCTGAGATGCATGACTACCATCGACGGAAGCATACACCAAAAGTGAAGACTGGTTCTTTTTGCCGTAGCTGTTCCCTTCATGCCATATGTATACCGGAGATTATGAACAAACGAACGGTCAGGAGCTATCTCGAGGGGAAAATCAGAGAATGAAAAAACTCTTAAACACGTTGTTTATCACACAGCCGGATGTGTACCTATCTCTTGATGGAGATAATATTGTTCTATTGAAGGATCAGGAGAAGCTCGGCAGACTTCCGTTGCACAATTTGGAATCGGTGGTTGCCTTCGGTTACACGGGAGCAAGCCCAGCACTAATGGGGTACTGCGCTGAGAGGAATATATCCATTGTTTTTATGACGATGAATGGCAGATTCTTGGCAAGAGTCATTGGTGCGAGCAAGGGCAATGTAATTCTACGTAAGAAGCAGTGCCTTGTGTCGGAAAATGAGGCTCTCTCAGCAAGGATTGCACGCAATTTTATTGTAGGGAAAATATATAACCATAAGTGGATTCTTGAGCGAATGACAAGGGATTATCCTCTCCGTATTGATGTGGAGAAATTTAAAACAGGATCACAGAATTTATCTTCCATTATGATCAGTATTCGTGAGTGCGAGGATCTGGAGCGAATTCGGGGGTTGGAAGGGCAAGCGGCATTAGTCTATAACCAATTATTCGACCACATGATTTTACAACAAAAAGAGGATTTCTACTTCCGAACCCGTTCTCGTAGACCTCCTCTAGATAACGTTAATGCTATGCTGTCTCTTGCGTATACGTTCTTGGCTAATGATACGGCATCAGCGTTAGAGGGCGTTGGGCTAGATGCGTACGTTGGTTTTTTGCATCGGGACCGCCCAGGCAGGGCCTCTCTGGCCCTGGATTTGATGGAAGAACTGCGTGGCGTTTATGCAGATAAATTTGTTCTATCATTAATAAACAAGAAGGTCATCAACAAAGAGGATTTTCTGAGGAAAGAAAATGGAGCCGTGATCATGACGGATGAGGGAAGAAAGAAATTTCTGACCGCATGGCAAAACAAAAAGCAAGAGAAGATTACACACCCTTATCTTGGAGAGAAAATCTCTTGGGGACTGGTTCCCCATGCACAAGCCTTGTTGTTAGCACGTCATTTGCGCAATGACTTGGACGAGTATCCTCCATTCTTCTGGAAGTAGGTGCAGTCAATGCTTGTTTTGATAACTTATGATGTGAGCACAATGAGTAGCGAGGGCCAGCGAAGGCTAAGAAAAGTATCGAAAATTTGCCAAGACTATGGACAACGCGTTCAACACTCTGTTTTTGAATGCATTGTTGATGCTACTCAGTTTGCTGTGTTGAAAATGAAACTGATAGATGCGATAGACAAAGAACAAGATAGCCTTAGATTCTATCAACTTGGAAACAACTATAAGAATAAGGTAGAACATGTAGGCATAAAGGATTTTTTGGATATGGAAGGCCTTTTAATTTTGTAGTGCGAATCGGAAGCGAACATGATTTCACTGGGGGATTCGCACCTCAAAAATTACATTAATTTATTAAATTAACAAATTAAGTATGTTTTTTCGGGACATTTTCACAATAACAGAATGCTTTTTTAATGAAATGCCGATTATTTGACTTTTTTTGTTTAAAAATCGGAGTCGCACCCTTCGTGGGTGCGTGGATTGAAATAAATCTCCGCACCCAGTCGTTCATCTTCTCCAAGTCGCACCCTTCGTGGGTGCGTGGATTGAAATTTCCTCTCTAAAGGGATGGAAACCCGGGTATACGTCGCACCCTTCGTGGGTGCGTGGATTGAAATATCTAGAAAATCTTGACGTGAAACCCCACTGGATTACGTCGCACCCTTCGTGGGTGCGTGGATTGAAATAGATATATCAGCAAATATTCCATAATTTGTTGAGTCGCACCCTTCGTGGGTGCGTGGATTGAAATAGCAAGGACCACACTGACGTCTCCGGCGACACCGAGTCGCACCCTTCGTGGGTGCGTGGATTGAAATAGATAATCAACTACTTCCTCGCCCTTGTGATTATCGTCGCACCCTTCGTGGGTGCGTGGATTGAAATATATTGGATCAACCAGGAACCTGATGAGTTTGTCGTCGCACCCTTCGTGGGTGCGTGGATTGAAATCTTGAGCATGGCAAAAGCGCCCGCATATAGAAGCGAGTCGCACCCTTCGTGGGTGCGTGGATTGAAATATCACGTTGGTCGGAGCCATGGCTGAGTGGGAGCGCGTCGCACCCTTCGTGGGTGCGTGGATTGAAATTGTAGGTATCGAGGCTGAAATGGGCGGATCGGCATTGTCGCACCCTTCGTGGGTGCGTGGATTGAAATCATAGTGACATCACTTAAGTTATCACTGTAGTATTCGTCGCACCCTTCGTGGGTGCGTGGATTGAAATGCTCATCAAGCGTTAGGAGAGGCAAAAGCATATAAAGTCGCACCCTTCGTGGGTGCGTGGATTGAAATCATTGATCCATCTTATGATACAACCGAAGGCTATCTCAGTCGCACCCTTCGTGGGTGCGTGGATTGAAATTATATATGATTCCAGAACTGTTTTTCACAAGAACCGTCGCACCCTTCGTGGGTGCGTGGATTGAAATTACGTACCTGAGCCAAATCGGCCAAAGCTGCCTTGGTCGCACCCTTCGTGGGTGCGTGGATTGAAATATGGGCAACCTGTATGATGTGACGGCTAAACCTTTGTCGCACCCTTCGTGGGTGCGTGGATTGAAATACGTAGGACAGTATCGTAAATAGCAATGTTGTGGTCGCACCCTTCGTGGGTGCGTGGATTGAAATAGTAAAGGTCTTGATCTTGGAACATTGGCTCAAAGTCGCACCCTACATGGGTGCGTGAATTGAAGTTGAAACTAAATTTGATGGCAGAGGTGAACCTGTGAGAATGACGATTCTCGTACAAGCTGTTTTACTTGGCTGGGATCCTGTTGTCTCCCACGTATATCATCATGAGCCGTGGTGATCAGGCGATAGGTCGCTTTCCATCAAAACGGGTTGCTCTGCATCAGGTATGGTTGCTCTTCGCAACGTACGGGATGCATCCACTTGTCCATCCCCCCGGAGGGGGATTTCAAGAAAGGGTTAACCCGCTATAATGAGCCATAGGCCGTGCACAGCCGCGAAATAAATTATTTGAAATTGAATATACATTGCCTAAATATGGGAGATCATGTATTGTTCATGAATATTTCATCTGCTATGATTTTGTATTAGGTATAAAGAATCAGAGAATTGGGGTTGAAGATCGATGAACCGTAAAATGATAGTAACCACAGCCGCTTCTTTGTTAGTCGGTGTGGTTGCAGGCACAGGCATTATGATGAATGATCAGGCTTACCAGTCGGTGAAGCAGGCAGTAGGCGGAAGCGCAACAAATAACTCGATTGGTCAGATCGATATCACCAGTATGGATATTGAGACCGCATTGATGGCTGTACAGCAGCAGCGGACTCAATTGCTGGATACACAGCTTAACAACCAGATTCAAGACGTGCAGAAGCGCAACGAGGAAATCGCCAAGAAGAACGATACGATGGCGGAGATTAACGGTGCCTTGGCCGGTGAATCGGTAAATGGCCAGTATTTGATTCCGGATGATCTCGCCGCCAAGCTTGCAGCGGAAGGAATCGCGGACGCATCCAAGAAGGAATACACGGCAGAAGAGCTTATACAAGCAACCGAGAAGCTTAAGGGGTCCATCGACAATCTTTCGAATTCCCAGCAGATGGACATGCTCCAATTGCAGTCGATGACAAACAAGCGCAACGAAGCTTTTGACGTAATGTCGAATTTCATTAAAAAAATGGAAGATTCGCGCAGCAGCATCATCGGAAATATGCGATAATAGAGTCGTTACATAATGAATAGAGAGGAATCTGCCGTCTGGCGGATTCTTTTCGTCTATGGAGAGAATGTAAATGACGATGCTGGCAATTGATTTTTTGCGTAATCATACGCTGTTTCGCGGTGTGCCGCTGCATGAGCTGGAAGGTGCCGTCCAATCGATGCATGAAGAGCATTTTCATGACGGCGATGACTTGATTGTTGAGGGGAGCTACGGCAATTCCTGTTATTTTATCATGAGCGGACAGGTTCAGATCGTGTCCCGGAATTTGATCGGCCATACAGTGACGCTGGATGTCTTGGGCGAGGGGGCATTGATCGGGGAGGTTTCTCTGTTCCTTGAAGAAAAAAGGACCTCGGGTGCCCAGGCCATTGGTGAAGTGACGGCGCTAAAGCTGGAGCAGAACGCGTTCAGCCGTCTGGCCGCGGCTAGTCCGATGTTCCATGAAAGCTTGTCCTTCTCCGCCCGGATTCGCACGATGCATGCGATGCTGAGCAAAGCGACGATCTGGGCCGCGATCCCGAACGCGGAGCTGCGCGGGCTTGCGGAAGTTACGGTCAGACGGAAAGTCTACAAGGGCGACGTCATTGTAGCGGAAGGCGCCCTGGCGGACCGTTTCTACATGATCGCCGAAGGCCGCTTCGAAGTGCGCAGCGGTCGGCGGAAGAAAGCGATTTATAAGCCCGGGGATTATTTTGGCGAGATGGATCTGCTGAGCGGCGATGCGCATACGGGAACGGTGACGGCCCTGGAGAACGGCGAGCTGATGGTGATGGGCCGGGATGAATTTCATTTTGTTCTGCAGCAGTATGAGCCAGTCCGGCGGCAGTTCCATGAAGTGCTGCGGATTCGCAGGCCCGATCTGCTGTCGGATGAGGTGCTGGCTAAATTGCACCACACGGCAGCGGATACCGTCGCTCCGAATGCTCCGAAGGAAGCAGCGGCTGCGGTGGAGGCCATGAACCTGGCTCCGCCGAAAAAGGAACGCTGGATGGATGTGCTGCTGGCGCTTGGCGGTATCTTCGTTGTATTGACTGTGCTTGCCATCTGGCTGAAGCAGCCTCTGTGGATATATGCTGCTATGATCTCCGGCGGATTGGTGGGACCGGTGTCCTTTGTCGCTTATATGAGAAGCTCCCAATTGCTCGGCTTCAAGCCGATCAGGCTGGCCTCGGTATTCGTGGCCTCGGGTATCATTGCCGTGCCGATTGCCTGGATGCTGGAACGCTTATGGTCGGTTGGCAGTGGACTGGAGACCACGACGTCGGAGCATATTCAAGCAGCTCTTATGATCGGCGTCATTGAGGAAATTGCGAAGCTGCTGGTGTGTTTCCTGTTTCTCCGCGGCCGCAGGCAGCGGTTTCTGATGGATGCTGTGGTATTCGGGGCAGCAGCAGGCATGGGCTTTGCTGCGATAGAGAGCATTCTGTACGGATACATGTACTTGCAGCAGCATGCAACTTCGGGGATGCTGGCTGTTCTGTGGGTCAGAGCCCTGCTGTCCCCATTCGGACATGGAACCTGGACGGCCATTGCCGCTGCCGGTTTGTGGTACGGGCTGAGGGGGGCATCGAAGCGATCTGCCCGCACGAATCGTGCGTTGATGCCAATCCTGATGATGATATCCTTGCTGCTGCTCAGCATCCTGCTGCACGCGGCATGGGATTATCCTTATGCCGCCGGATTATGGAAGATGGCCGGCATGGTACTGGTCGGAGGTGTCGGGATCTGGCTGCTCATCATGCTCATTCGCCAAGGCACGAAGGAGGAGCGGGAGATGCACCGTGCCGTCAACCCTGCCCAGCAGGTGGAGGACCGAATCCGGCATGCGGTCGGCCCGAACGCTGCCAGGGCGGGCGTCAAGGCATCCGGCTCCGCGCAGCCGTTGACCTGCGCGGCTTGCGGCACCGTGTCACCTGCGGGGACGCGTTACTGCGGCCGCTGCGGCCAGGCTTTGCAGCTCTAATACATAAAGGGATAGGCAAAAGGCTTGAGAGCCCGGTCTGCCTATCCCTTTTTTTCATGGACCATTAACCATACAAGTACGACTTCACATCGGGCCCGATATAGGCTCTCCAGATGATCAGATTGTAGGGATCGTCCCAGTCGATATTTTGCGGCTCCTCGAACATGCGGTGCAGGCGGTTATTGTTGAAGATGATGGAGCCGAACTGATCAAAAGCCACCCCGTCTACCCACAGCATTCTGTCGTCGGACAGCAGCTTGTTGAAGGAGCGGGTGTAGGGTGAATAATAACCGATGCCCTTGCCTTCCAGCATGGTGTAGAATACATTGCCTTTATTGTCCGCATGCATTCCGTCGGTCGTCGTTCCTTTGCTGCCCAGGGTCTGAACGGAATTCCGGATGATCGAATCGGGAATATTGAAATTCCGCAGCAGTCCTGTATCGATAGCGTACAGATTGCGTCCTGTAACCGCGCAGTAGAACAGCGTGCTTCTGTCAGCAGATAAAGCGATGCCGTCCGCACCGATTCGGACCGGCTTGTTCCGGTAGACCGGCTCGGTGTCGATCTCAAACCGGAAACGGGGCACGTCCTGCGTGCTGTAATGACTGTCCAGCACCCGCCGGAACTTCCTGGTTCTCATATGATAGACGATGATCCCGCCATACACCGGGTGGTCCGGAAAGCCGGAGCCTGAATCGGTAATATAGGCATAACCATTCCGGTTATCCACTACGATATCGTTCAGGAACGATGTACGGGGCGGAGCGATATCGTCCGGGATGACAATGGAATCGATCAGGCGGTTTGTGCCGAGATCCCAGATGACCAGCTTTTGCGAGCCTTCGGGTGAAGTGTCGTAAGCGATCTTTCCCTGATCCAGAATCCACATCCGGTTATGTTCATCGATCTCGTAGCCAAGGACGGATTGCAGCATCCGCACATCCCCCGGCGTATTCCACTCCCAGCTTGGAAAAGCGTCGAGCACCGGCTTGCCGTTCACCATCACAATGGTGTTCAGCGTAGCGGGAATCCCTTCCGCCCAGCGCGGAACCGATACGTAGAAGCGTCCTTGATGGTCCACTTTGATGCCTGCGGGCATGCAGTGCTTCCAATACTGATGCTCCTCGAATCGCTGCTTCATCGAAGGATTCGGGAAATTCCAGTCCAGGCGGTTCCAGTGGAAGAGCATCTGGTACGGACTTGAATAACGGTGAGCTTGCTTGGGATGAGGGTTTGCAGACGGCTGCCACGGCTTCCCCATCTGATGCGGTATATACATGTTTAAGACCTCCGATACAATGTTCGGTTTATCCGATACGAAACAGCGCACATCACCCTTGCGCTGATTCCTCTGAGTTAGTTATATGCCCAGAGGGACGGATTGGCACCGAATAAATCGATTGGAGGCCTTATAGATTACATATTACACTTGCTGAACCTTAATGAGATTTGTGTTGCCGGATTGACCGATCGGCACACCGGCCGACAATACAATAATGTCGCCTTTTTCGATGTAGCCCGTCTTGATTGCATTGCGGGTAGCGGATTCGAACATTTCGTCCGTAGTCGTAACCTTGTCGCCTTTGACCGGAATGACGCCGGACAGCAAGCAGATTTTAGCCAACACTTCTTCATGCTGCGTAACGGCAATAATCGGTGCCTGCGGCCGATATTTCGATATCATTCGCGCGGTAAATCCGCTCTCTGTTGCCGTAATGATGGCTTTGGCATTCAGGACGAGGGAAGAGCTGACAGCCCCTTGACTGATGACTTCGGTAATATCCGCCACTTGTTGTCTGGATTTGAATGCAAACTGCTCCTTGTAGTCGATCATCGTCTCGGCACGGCGGGCAACTGCCGCCATCGTGCGCACAGACTCAACCGGATACTTGCCTGCGGCAGATTCTCCGGACAGCATGACAACGTCGGCACCTTGAATCACCGCGTTAGCCACGTCACTCACCTCGGAGCGGGTTGGTCGTGGATTAACCTGCATCGATTCCAGCATGTGGGTTGCCACGATAACCGGCTTACCGGCGAGGTTGCATTTATCAATCATTTCTTTTTGCATCATAGGTACCTCTTCGATTGGCACTTCCACGCCGAGGTCTCCGCGGGCGACCATGATTCCGTCTGAAGCTTCGATGATGTCATCCAGGTTCTCCATGCCTTCACCGTTCTCGATTTTGGAGATGATTAACACATGCTCTGCACCGCGTTCCTTCAGGATGCTGCGGATTTCACGGATGTTATCGCCACTGCGCACGAATGAAGCGGCGATGATCTCGACGCCATTCTCCAGACCAAAGCTGATATGCATGATATCCCGTTCCGTCACACCAGGCAGCGTCGTCTTGATTCCTGGCAGGTTGACGCCTTTGCGCGGTTTGAGAGTACCGCCGCTAATGATTTTGCAATGAATATCCTTGCCGTCAACATGAAGTACGTTCAGGTCCACAAGCCCGTCATCAATCAGTATACGGTCACCGGGTTTAACCACTAGATGCAGTTCGGCATAATTGACCGAGATGCGTTGTGCGTCCCCCAGAATTTCCTCTGTTGTCAGGATCAGCTCCTGACCTGCCTGCAGAAGGCAGGAAGCCTCCTTGAGCTTGCCGATACGCACCTCGGGGCCTTTAATGTCCATCATGATGGGCACATACGTATTCAATTCGGCAGCTGTCCGGCGAATATTCCGGATACGGGTTGCATGATCCTCCAGCTCTCCATGTGCCATATTTAAGCGGGCAACGGTCATTCCCTCCTGGATCATGTCCCTCAAGATGTCAACGGAATCGCACGCAGGTCCCATTGTACAGATCATTTTTGTTTTTTGCATGGTTGCTCCTCCTTTAATTGTATCCTCCAGCATTTTTTTGCAGCATTCGATTGAATTAAATCATTCTTAATGATCACATTGTAGCCTGTCTTGTCGAATCATGATATGAACTATAGTACAATGATTGGAATATAGTATGGAGATGAGGTGAATCATGGGTACCCCGGTGGAAGTACGGCAAGTTAGCGGTGTCGATTGGTATGAAGAAGCTGATCCAGAGCAGGGAACGTGGCGCTTAAGCCTTGTGACATATGGAAAATGTGTATATTGGGTGAATGGAGATAAGCTGATTATGGAGAAGGGAGAGTTGCTGCTTATTCCAGCCGGTGTTCCGTATTATGGGAAGAGCATCCCCACCGTAACGCATACTCAAATCATGGTTCAATGGACCGAAGCGGTGTCGGCGGGATTGTCAGTGCTTGAACGGACAGAAGCACTGAAACATAAACCCGGCTGTTATGAGTTGATTCACGAGCGTTTGAAGGTAATTCATCAGCAGTGGCACGAGCGCCCCTCTTATTATGTCATCCTAATAGAAGCATTATTGACAGAAGTGCTGATTTATATCAGCCGCGAGCTCGACAGAGGCGCAATTACGCCGGAGAAACACCTGCATGTGGAGCGGATGAAGTCGTATATCGAGCGGCACTACCGCGAGAAAATAACAAAAGAGGAGCTCGGTGATGCCATTGCCAAAACACCCAATTACGCTGCCGTGCTGTTCAAGAGTGTCACAGGGCAGACGATCAGCCAATACGTGCATGCTCAGCGGATGAAGCGTGCGGCCTATTTGTTAACGGAATCGCAGCTGACGGTCCAGGAGATTGCCGAATTTCTCGGCTACCAGGATCTCTCCTATTTCTACAGGATTTACAGACGAGTGACGGGCAGCGCCCCGTCGGATTTGCTGCAGGAGCGTCCTCGGACGATATAGAAAAGTGAAAAAAAGAGAGGGCTAAGCCCTCCCAGCACGTGTTATTTATTGAAACGTATCATTTTCGAATAGCTGCTTCACATACGCTTGCAATTTATTCTTGTCTACGCCGAGCACCTGTGCTCGTCCGACCTTCTCGTTGGACAACAGCGAGAACGGGGGAAGCTGCTGCTGGTCGATTTTGTCCAGATTCACGTCAAAGCCGAGAGCCATCAGCTTCAGCATTTCTTTGGGGCTTAAATCAGTCTCGATGTAGGGCGCAATCGAATCCAGGATGCCCGGAAGTTTGATAAGAGAGTTCGTGGTCTGCATTTTTTTGGCGACTTCCGTCATCAGGATGCGCTGTCGTTCCGTCCGAGCAAAATCAGATTTGGCATCATGCCGGAATCGCACGTATTGCAGGGCCATTTTACCGTCCAGATGCTGCAGTCCCTGCTTCAAATCAATGTCGTACATGTGCTTGTCGGCTTTGCTGGTATAGTACATGTCTTTCTCTACTTCGATATCGACTCCGCCTAATGAATCGACAAGCGCTATGAACCCGACAAAATCCGTATATACATATTTATGTATGGGCAAGTCTAACAAATCGCCGATGGTTTGTCTGGTCAGCTCGATCCCTCCATAAGCAAATGCCGAATTCAGCCGTCCTTTGCCATGCCCGGGAATTTCTACATAAGAATCGCGCAATAACGAGAATAGATGGGCTCTCTTCGTAACCGGATCGATGGAGGCAACCAGCATGGTGTCCGATCTGCCAGCGTCATCACCGCGGGAATCCCCGCCGATGAGGAGGATATTGATGCGCTCTTTTCCTTCCCATTTAGGAATTTCAACAACTTCGTTGTGAGCCGTATCGGTTTCTTCGGCTGGCTTCACAGCCGTGGAAATATGGTTTGAGAATTGGATGATAGAATAGGTGTAGTAGGAGACGATCCCCAAGACTCCAATGGATAACAGGAGCATGGTGTATTTCAACCATTTTCTTTTCATAGTTCGTTTAACATCCTTTCTGTTATACGTTTGCATATTTGACCATTCTAGCAAACTACTGAGGAAAAATCATTTTTTCTAATAGAGACCGGGCAGGCGTAAGGAATTACGGCAATTTGGAGCCATCGTGATTTGATTATTTATATTGACAAAACATTTTGAAGCGATTACATTGTAAATGTAAACACGTGTTCACGATTCAGTGATAGTATCCGATTGATATGTCACGGAGAAATCTGCATAGAACCTTGTCTACAACCTTCTATGGACGACACAGTACATATTATATACACGCCCGTTTATGAACACGTGTTAATGAGGTGGGACTCGATTGAAAAAGTCTGAAATTAACAGCACGGAGATCGCCAGAATGGCCGGTGTTTCTCGCAGCACGGTAAGCAGAGTCATCAATAACTACCCGAATGTTCCCCAGGCTACGCGGGAGAAGGTCATGCAGGTGATCGAGCAGTATAATTACGCACCCAATTTCTCTGCGCGGATTATGTCGGGGAAGAGAACGTCGACGATCGGTTTGTTCATGGTTTCCCGCGAGGAAGTGTTTAACGATTCGCTCACCAACGCACTCATTACCCGCGTAATTGAGAGCGCATCCAAGAGAGGATATTACGTGCTGACCTACATTATCCGCAATACGAAAGACGATGACATCATGCGGAATGTGAAGAATACGTTCTACCAGCAGCGAATCGACGGAGGCATCTTTATCGGTGCAGCGAATCACGAGCCGTTCATTGAGGAGCTGATTGCGGACGGCTTTGTGGTCGGTGTGGTCGATCAGCATTTGGAAGGGCGCTCTGAGCCTAACCGGGTGATCAGCAATTTCAACAACCTGGAGGGGATGCGGCAGGGTGTCGATTATCTCTACAGTCTGGGACACCGCCAGATTGCGCATATTGCCGGAGACCCCTTGCGCTGGTCGGGACCGGAGAAGCTGGAGGGCTTCAGGCAGGCAATGGAGGCCCATGGCTTGCAGGTCCGGTCCGACTGGATCATTCCATCCAACTTCTCGGAGCGAAGCGGCTATCAATCCGTGCAGCATTGGCTCAAAGTGACAAAGGATTTACCGACAGCGATCTTTGCTTGCAACGACAGCGTTGCCTTCGGAGCGCTGCGTGCATTGAACGAGGCAGACATCAACGTGCCCGGCGATATTTCATTAATGGGCTTTGACGATCATTTGTTAAGTGCGAGGATTCATCCTGCGCTGACGTCCATTCATGTGGATTTTTCCGATATGATGGATGCTTTGACCGGCAAATTGATTGAAACGATTGAAGTCAGTTCGACGGATTCGAAGCGTTATGTGGGAACAACCGAGCTGGTGATCCGGGATTCCTGCCAGCCATTGCGGTGATGCATACGACAGCGTATTAGATTGGTTAACCATCAAGTTCAGTTTGATCCAGGAGGTTGGCTTACTCAGGTAAGCTGCTTCTTGATTCAAAATAAACACGTGTTCACAAAAAAGGAGGGTAGCCATTCGCGTAATTTGCATCCAAATCAATAGAGAAATAAGGAGACGAGAAACTTATCCTAAACGAAAAGAGGGATTGGCCAATGAAGAACAGGGGATGGGTCTTGCTGTTGACTGTCTTATGCTTCAGTCTCGTTTTTACTGCTTGCACAGGTGCCTCAGAAGAGCAGAATGCAGGCGGAAACTCATCGAATGGAGGGAAATTAACGTATTGGTATCCATGGGGCGGCGATTCGGAGAAATGGGATCAATGGCGAATGGACGAATTTACGAAGGAGTATCCGGATATTGAGTTTAATGCTACTTATGTTCCGCCAGATGGCGGCATTTCGAATGGCAAGCTGCTTGCAGCGATTTCCGGGGGCAACCCGCCGGATGTTGTCATTACGAATGAATATGCAAGCGCATACGCACTGGCTGCCCAGGGGGCATTGATGCCGATCGACGACCTGCTTGCAGCTACGGATTTTAAAGAGGATGAAATTCTGGATGCTTACCGGGATCTAATGAAGGTGGAGGGCACAACGTACCTGTTCCCTGAGGATTCCAACGTCAACTTGCTGTACTACAATGTGGACCTGTTCAAGGAAGCCGGTCTCGATCCCGATCAGCCACCACAAACCATTGAGGAGCTGGATGCTGCGGCTGAGCAATTAACGAAGCTGAATGGCGATAAAATCGATCGACTGGGCTTCATCCCTTGGCTGGACGCCGGGGACGAGTCGTACATGTGGGGTTATATCTTTGGCGCAGATTATTATGACACCGCTTCCAAACAAGTGAAGCTCGATGATCCGCACCTGGTAGAGATGTACAACTGGATGAACACGTACGCACAGAAATATAATCCCGAGAAAATCAAATCGTTCTCTTCCGGTTTTGGCGGGGCGTTCTCTCCGGATCATCCATTCTTCTCGGGCAAGGTTGCGATGACCATCAACGGCAATTGGTTCAGCAACGCATTGAAGCAGTATGCTCCGAATGTGAATTATAAGGTAGCTGCGATTCCGGCACCGGATGGAGGGCGGAAGAACTCGTCCAACTTCGGCACGAATATCTTCATGATTCCCAAAGGCGCGAAGAATCCCGAAGCCGCCATGAAATTCATTCTGTTCGGGGTGAAACCGGAAATTATGGCCGACAACATCAACCAGTGGCGTTCGCTGTCCATATACAAGGAGCAAAACGACGCAATCAAGTGGGATAAAGAGGGAGATGAGATCTATAAAATCGTGCGTGAAGTCGCAAGCTCCCCGGATTCCGGCCATCCGGCGCTGACGGCGGTTGCCAAGGAGATGTCCAACGAGCTTATGCTGCTGCGCGACAGCGTGATCTATAACAACCATGATCCGCAGCCATTGCTTCAGGCTGCCCAGAAGAAGCTCCAGGAGGAAGTAGACAAGAAGAAGTAAGGGCGGCTTGATCAAGCTGTTATCAGTTGTAGGCACTAGTCAGCCGGACCTTCCGGTTAGAAGAAGTGTGAGGTGGTTTCTATCCGCACCAAATTCAAGGGACAGTCTATTGAAACCTATGTCATCTATATCATTCTGATTTTGGCCGCACTTGCTTATATCATCCCGTTTCTGTGGCTGATATCCGGATCGCTCAAGAGCAATACGGAGCTCTTCGCGGACCCGCCGGTTTGGATTCCGTCCGAGCCGGTATGGTCCAACTATGTAACCGCATTTCAGCAGTTTCCGTTCTGGCTGTACTTCAAGAATACGCTCTACATCTGCGCAATGGCGATCCTTGGCGGAGTATTAGCTAATACGCTGGTTGCTTACGGCTTCTCCCGCATTGAATGGAAGGGCCGCGATGCCTTGTTTATCGTAGTGCTCATGACGATGATGCTGCCGTTTCAGGTGACGATGATACCGCTGTTTGTCCTGTTCCAGAAGTTCGGCTGGATCGGAACGTTCAAGCCGCTGGTGGTTCCGGCCTTCCTTGGCAATGCGTACTTTATCTTTTTGCTGCGGCAGTTTTTCATAGGCATCCCCAAAGAGCTGTCCCAATCGGCCAAGGTGGACGGTGCATCGGAGTTTCGTATTTACTGGCAGTTAACTCTGCCGCTATCCCTGCCCGTCATTATAACGGTGGCGATCTTCGCCTTCACAGGAGCCTGGGGAGACTTTATCGGTCCGCTCGTCTTCCTGAGCGATAACAAGCTGTATACGCTGTCGCTTGGCATCCAGCAGATTATGTCCGTCAACGATCCGCGCTGGACGCTGCTGATGGCTGTCGGCGTGAGTATGACCCTGCCGGTACTCGTCATCTTTTTCCTGCTTCAAAAATATTTCATCCAGGGGATTACCTTCTCGGGAATTAAAGGATAGAGGGGAGATGGGGGCATCATGTCTTCCAAGACAGACCGTAAAAATCTGAGGAATGGGCTGCTGTTCATTTCACCCTGGATCATCGGGTTCCTGCTATTTACGGCATATCCATTGTTCAGTTCATTGTATTACTCGTTGACTGATTACAACATCATCAATGAGCCGGTGTGGGTGGGTCTGGACAATTACGTCAAGCTGTTTACGGGGGATTCCTTATTCTACAAGGTGCTGTACAACACGCTGTTCATGATTGTGGTTGGCATCTCGGTGACAACGGTCGGGTCGGTATTCATCGCGATTCTGCTGAATAACCGGCGCATTCGGGGCTTGGCTTTCTTCCGGGTGGTGTTCTTCCTGCCAACGCTGGTTCCGCTTGTTGTGCTGTCGATTCTCTGGATTTGGGTGCTGCAGCCGGACAACGGCGTGCTTAATACGATTCTCGGGTTCATCGGGATCGAGGGACCCGGTTGGTTTTCCAGTCCTTTTTGGGCAAAACCGGCTTTTGTGCTGATGGCACTCTGGGGCTCGGGACAGATGATCATTATTTATCTGGCAGGGCTCCAGGGCATTTCGGATTCCCTCTACGAAGCGGCTTCAATCGATGGGGCCAGCTCATGGAGACAGGTGCTTCATATTACAATTCCAATGCTGAAACCGGCGATTGTATTCAATGTCATTACGGGCATGATCGGGACGCTGCAGTCTTTTGCGGAATCCTTCATCATCACAAACGGCGGTCCGGACGGCTCCACGATGTTCTATTCCCTGTACCTGTATCAAAATGCCTTCCAGTATGCCAAGATGGGCTACGCTTCGGCCATGGCCTGGATCCTGCTCGTCATTGCGCTGCTGATCACTTTATTTTTATTCAAGCTATCCAACGGGTTTAAAGCGGAGGAGTAATCTGCTCCGCGTTAATATACCAAGCCATCAAACTTGATCTTAGAAGGAGATATGGAAACTATGGAGCAAAGTATGCTGGGAACCAAAGTCATTACACAGATCGGAATTATCGTGAAAGATATCGAGAAGGTGGGAGCGAGTTATGCTAAATTTTTCGGCATCCAGCCTCCGGCATGGTTCTGGACCGATACTCGGGAAGTCGCACAGACCGAATACAACGGCGGTCCTTCGGAAGCCCGTTCGAAGCTGGCTTTCATTGACTGCGGCCAGCTGCAGGTGGAACTGATTGAGCCGGATGAGCAGGCATCGACTTGGCGCGAATTTCTGGATACGCATGGCGAAGGGGTCCACCACATTGCATTTGTCATTGAGGGGATGAAGGAGAAGCTTGAGATTCTGAATGGCAGCGGCATGCCTCTAATCCAGAAGGGGGAATATACGGGCGGCCGTTACGCCTACGTGGATACGTTTAGTGAGCTGAAGGTACTGATCGAGCTGCTGGAGAACGACAAATAAGAATTATCTTCATGATAGAAGGAGAGAGCCGAATGAATCATATGGAGAACAATCACTTGCTCAAAATGGGAATCGTCGTCCATGATATAGAAGCGGCGGCCCGGCACTATTGTGAATTATTCGGCATGGAGATGCCGCCTATATCGATACCCGATCCGCATGCCGCACCGGAACCGACGGAGGATTCGTATACGTGGCAGCGGGGGGAGCTTCGCCCGACCCGGACGAAGATGTGTGTCCTGAAGATGGGACCGATGGTGCTGGAATTGCTGGAGCCCTATGATGAGCCGAGTCCGTGGAATGAATACAAGCAATCCCGCGGGCAGGGCGTGCATTTTGTAATGTTCACCGTAAACGGTTTTAATCAGCATATTGATTTCCTGGAAGGGAAAGGGTATCCGCTGAACCATAAAGGCGAGTATGGGGCAGGCCGTTACGGCTATTTTGACTCCGAAGATAAACTTGGCGTTACGCTTGGATTGCAGGAGCTCGGTCCGAAGCAGGATTAGAGAGGTATGCACAACGGGAACGAGAAGAATGACCCCATTCGCAGAGAAGGAATAGAATGAAGTCAACCATCAAAGGGGTGAACCATATTGAACATCGTGATCACCGGAGCTAATAAGGGGCTGGGCCTCGAACTGACGAGGGAGGCGCTTGGCCGCGGGCATCAGATCGTGGCGGGTGTACGGAACACAGAGAGCAGTCATCCAGAGCTTCGAGCATTGCGATCCGACTACCCGGCGCAATTACAGATCATGAATCTTGATGTGGATCAGGAAGCCGTCATTGCGTCCGCGGCAGAAGAGATCCATGAGATGTGGGATCAAGTGGATGCGGTCATTAACAATGCCGGCATTCTGAATGGCCGGGATCAAGTCATCGAGAACTTAAACTTTGACGATGTCGAGAAGAGCATGCAGACCAATCTCTATGGGCCCATGAAAATGGTAAAACATCTGCTGCCACAGCTCCGCAGGAGTTCGGCACCCGCCATTATCAACGTATCGTCCGAGGCTGGCTGCTTCACGGGCGCCTATGGCGGCGATTATCCGTATGCGATATCGAAGAGCGGACTGATCTTCTTCACGGCCCAGCTCCGCAAGGCGCTTGCTGCCGATAATTTCATGGTGTACGCCGTGCATCCCGGTTGGATTCGTACCCCGATGGGCGGAGATCAGGCACCGGGTGATCCCGTGGATACCGCCAAGGGCCTGCTGGATCTGGTGGAACGCCGCATGGTGCCGGAGCAGGACGGCTGGATGATCAATCATAAGGGCGAGACGATGCCTTTTTAGATCAGGGCCTGCGTTTCGATCCGGATGAGTGCTGCACCAAGGAAAGGAGGAGTTTATAATGGCACAACCCAAACACATACTGGCCATCGTTGGCGATTTTTATCATGACAGACAGCTCGCCACGGATTCCCTGAACCGAATCGTGAAGCCCTTTGTGGAACAAGGCTTGGTTCAGCTTCGCTATGGGGCCGTAACCGAATTAGCCGATAGGCTGAAGGAACAGCCGGATGCGGTGGTGCTCTTTGCCGAGGATCGGATTGATCCTCAAGGGAGCCCTGACAAGCGCTGGATGACCAGCGAGGCGGAGCATCAGATTCAGGCTTATGTTGCCGCCGGTGGCGTATGGATAGCCTGGCACTCGGGGCTCGCGTCTTATGCGGAGGATGGAGAGTACGTTAACATGCTGCGCGGCAGCTTTGACTATCATCCGGATGTGCACCGCGAGGTGATCTATACGCCTGTAGCCGGGACAGCTCTGGGAGGAGGGGGCGATCGCTTCGGCTTTCTGGATGAGCATTACTTTGTGCATTGCCGGGAAGAAGAGACGGAAGTGTTCCTTCGTTCGGAGTCTGTGGACGGGGAGTCCGTCGCGGGCTGGGCTCATTCTTACGGAAGCGGGAAAGTGGTCTGCATCACGCCTGCCCACCGGGAGGAAGGACTGATGAACGAGGCGTTTGCAAGCGTAATGAGACAAGGGGTTGCTTGGGGATTGGAACTGGAACAGCCATAATGGAATTGCATGACCTGAAATCAGGAGAACATGAGACGTCTTATATGCGATATAGTATACGGTAAGAACTAGATGAGGCGGGTGCAGAAGCACTCGTCTTATTTTTAGGTTTTTTCGGTTTGACTCTCCTCTAAGAGGAGGCCTTAGACTGAAGGTCGAAGGAGGGAACACCTATGTTATATACGGTAAAAGAAGTGTCGATTCTGTCCAAGGTGACCATCAAGACACTGCATCATTATCATAAACTCGGCTTGCTCTTGCCTGCCGAAATAAGTGATGCCGGTTACCGGTTGTACGGGACGAAGGAGCTGGAACGGCTGCAGCAAATCCGGTTTTACCGGGAGTTGGATTTCTCCTTGGAGCAAGTTAAAGAGCTGCTGACGGAGACGCCGGAGCGGCTCTCCATCTTGTCAGAGCAGGAGCAGCTGCTCCAGGAGAGGCAGGATCGGCTGGAGAGCATCCTTCAGACCTTACGGCGTTCCATTCATTACACGAAGGAGGGTCTGGCGATGGAACCTCAAGATCTGTTTAATGGCTTCGGCAGTGCAGAAGAATGGGAGGATGCGTTAGCGGAGCAGAATCAGCATCTGAAAGAGCAGTATGACGTGGATTTGTTGGAGGGGGAGCCTGTCGATGTTTCCAGTATGAACGAGCAGGCGAGGGAAGCAGCCGCTTTTATGTCCGCCATAGCGAATGCTCTCATAACCGGGATCAAGCACGATGATGAGCGTGTTCAGCTTTCGATTCGGAATCATCTGCAGTTTATGAACGAGCAGGGTCACACCTTCTCGGCTGCCGATTTTGCGGGGCAGACGAAGTTCTTCCTGCGCGATGAATTTCATCTTCGAATGCTGGAGGAGCAGCAGACGGGATTGGCTTATTATCTGCATGCTGCTGCGGAGGCGTACGCGGAAGTGTGATGAGGCCGGGTGAAACGGTCAGTCGAATGCCAAACAAGACACCTTCTCTATAGTGAAAGGTGTCTTGTTTTATATGGCTTATATGAGAGGGTCAGGTCCACCGCGCCGCCCACAGCTTCATTTCCTTGCAGATGACGTGCAGATCCATGCCCTTGGGGGTCAAGGTGTACTCGACCGTAACCGGAACGGTAGGGAATACCTCGCGTTCAAGCACGCCCTGCTCTTCCAGATGACGAAGCGTTGTGGTCAGTGCCCGCGGACTGACGTTCGGGATCTTTCGCTGGAGCTCGCCAAACCGTTTCGTTCCGCCGAAGAGCTCGCGGATGACAAGAAATGCCCATTTTCCGCCTAAGACCAGTAGCGTTTTTTCGATATTGCATTCGATATGTTCGGGTGTTTTGGGTATGTAGCTGCTCGATTTATTCCCCATCATGAAAGGCTCCCTCCGATATTCTACTAACTATACTCAAGTATATCAGCTATCCTCTCTATAATATAGTGAAGAACATTTCACTTCTTCCCTAAGAATAGGAACTAATTTAGAATAACAGATGTACCACCATCGTTATCTTATTGAAGGAGGAATTGCAATGAAATATAGAAAATTGGGCCGCACAGGTCTCAAGGTCAGTGAGATCAGCTTGGGAAGCTGGCTTACATACGGCGGTTATGTTGAGCGCGAGAATGCGGTGAACGCCATCAAGACGGCTTATGACCTGGGTATTAACTTTTTTGATACAGCGAACGTCTATGAAAAGGGTGCGGCTGAAGTGTTGGTTGGCGAAACGCTGAAAGCGTATCCGCGTGAATCGTATGTGCTGGCGACCAAGGCTTTCTGGCCGATGGGTGATGGTCCGAACGATCGCGGCTTGTCCCGCAAGCACATTATGGAGCAGGCGCATGCCAGCTTGAAGCGTCTGGGTCATGATTATGTTGATATTTTCTACTGCCACCGTCATGATCCGGAAACACCGCTTGATGAAACTCTTCGCGCGCTTGATGATCTCGTTCGCCAAGGAAAAGTGCTGTATGTTGGCGTCAGTGAATGGCAGGCTTCGCAAATCGCGGAAGCATTGACCGTAGCGGATCGTTATTTGCTGGACCGTATCGTGGTAAACCAACCGATCTACAACATGTTTGAACGTTATATCGAGAAAGAAATTATTCCGCTCAGCGAGCGCTCGGGCATCGGTCAGGTGGTATTCTCCCCGCTGGCCCAAGGACTGCTCACAGGGAAATACACCTCCGCTTCGGATATTCCAGCCGACAGCCGCGCTGCGAAGCTGGATTGGATGCGCAAAGGCATTACCGAGGAAAAAATCGCGAAGGTTCATGAGCTTGAGAAGATTGCGGCAGAGCTTGAGGTGTCCGTAGGCAATCTGGCGCTTGCCTGGATTCTGCGTCAACCAAACGTTGCCAGTGCGCTTGTCGGCGCAAGCCGTCCGGAACAGGTAACCGAGAATGCGAAGGCATCCGGCATTGAACTCAGCGAAGAGGTTCAAACTCGCATTGAAGAGATCCTGAAATAGAAAAACAGCAGGCCAGCTTGAAATGGAAAGCCGCTCAACCATTCGTTGAGCGGCTTTTTTTTGGCGTGGTTTATTTAACCCAGTCGATATGTCGCAAATGGCTTGGCATACACAAAGCCGTTGCTGACTTCGTCCAGGCTCGAACCTAGTGTCTCATCGATCTCGATTTCCAGACTCTTCAGATTATCATCCAGCTGCTCGGTTTTCGTAGCGCCGACAATGACCGTGGACACCGCAGGGCGATTCATCAGCCAGGCAAGGGAAAGAGCGCTTGGGGAATGACCGTGCTCTGCGGCGAGCTGACTGACTTGCTGACCGAGCTTTAGATTGTGATCTTCCAGGAAGCGATTGAAGTTCGGATCAGTCTCGGCACGGGAGCCGGAAGGCGTGCTGCTGCCTTGGCTGTATTTGCCGGTAAGAATACCGCCAGCCAGAGGGAAATACGGAATGATGCCAACGCCCTGATCCAGACAGAGGGGGACCAGCTCCAGTTCCGGTGTTCGGTCCGCGAGAGAGTAACTCGTCTGGGTGGACACATACCGGGCATATCCTTTAAGCTCGCTGATGCCAAGCGCCTTCATAATTTCCCAAGCTGCATAGTTGGAGGCGCCGATATATCTCACTTTTCCCGACGACATCAGGTCATCCAGCGTGCGCAAGGTTTCCTCAAGAGGAGTATGGGGGTCAAAGGTATGAATCTGATACAGGTCCACATAATCCGTCTTCAGCCGCTTAAGGCTGTTCTCAAGCTCTTGCAGCAGATGATAACGGGAGGAGCCCCGCTCATTGGGTCCCTGGCCATTCACAAGTCCTGCCTTCGTAGCCAATACGACGTTATGACGCTTGCCGGACAGTGCTTGTCCAATGATTCGTTCCGATTCAGAGCCCGCATAAATGTTGGCGGTATCGATGAAATTGATGCCATGGTCCAGTGCATGGTCGATAATGCGTGTCGAAGTCTCTTGATCGGCCCTTTTGCCAAAAGCATTCGTGCCCAGGCCGAGCTTCGAAACCTTGAGTCCGCTGCTTCCGAGACGGCAGTAGTTCATCTTGATCGACTCCTTTATGTACAGATTTACTATAGTATAAACATTTTCACGGGAGCGGTCCAAATGGATCAGGTGTGGAAGAATGATATTTATGTAAGATTCTACATCTTTTTCGACATTATCAAAAAAAATGATTAACTTCCATACCATCAAATGGTAATATAGTCATAGGAAAAAAGATTCGGTTGCGCCATGGGGGATACTACATAAGAACTACATAGATTTGGAGAACGACTTCTTTTTTCACTAATCGTTGGGGTGTGAATCATGAAGATCTATTTGAAAAATGATGCTGGAGTTACCAAGCAAGTGAAGGTTGGTTTTAGCTGGACAACTCTGTTTTTTGCCTTTTTCCCGGCTTTGTTTCGCGGCGATCTGAAGTGGGCTGTTATCATGTTTATTCTTTCCGCCGTTTTCGGTTCTTTTACGTTGGGAATCGGAGCTTGGATCAGTGGAATCGTATTCTCCTTTGTGTACAACAAAATTTATATTAAAGAAATGCTGGAGAAGGGCTATCGTCCTGCCACGGAGGATGCAAGAGTAGTTCTCGAGAGTCATCGCATTATCGCCAGAGTAGCCTAATTTTATCTTTGTTAAGTTATCCCAAGCCTGGATTTTGAATGAATCGATCATTCAAGCTCCAGGCTTTATTACGTCTAATCGTGTACAGCACGGCACTGTTTTGTGTCTACCTTCAAAAGGCTGCGGGAAATCTCCTGAGGCTCCTTGCGATAGGGAGGATACTACGTTAGTATAGTTACGTACCAATAGGAAGGGGTTATTATAATATGAATGAAGCTATTTTCAATCAATTGGATTTTGCTAGAGGCGGAACGATCAAAACGGTAGAAAATGTAACGGAGCAAGAGGCCAATATCATTCCGGAGGGATTCACGAACAATATTCGCTGGAACCTCGGACATATCTACACCGTGCATGAACAGTTCGCTTTTGCAACGGCTGGTGAGCCTGTACAAATGCCGGAAGGCTTCGAGGCATGGTTCGCAACCGGTACCAAGCCTGCGGATTGGACCACTGAGCCGCCTGCGTTATCCGAACTGGTAGCGCTTTTGCAAGAACAAACCGCGCGTATTCGCGAAACCTTCTCGAATCGTCTGGACCAGTCTCCAGCACATCCGCTGACCATCGGTCCACTGACGTTCCAAACCGTGGGCGAGCTCCTTGCGTTCAGCATGTATCATGAAGGCATGCATACGCAGACCATCAAGTCTTATAAGAAAATGATACGTTAATCATGAGAAGCGATAGAATGGTATCCTTGCGGATGCCTTCTATCGTTTTTGGTTTGCCCCCTGGGATGATCGATCCTTATAATGAAATTAGCTGATTGGAATAACGATTGGAGGATATTACGATTATGGCTATAGAAATAGAACGCAAATACCTTTTGCCGGCATATCCCGATGCCTTGATTCAGGAAGGAATACTCGTGGTTGAGAAAGAGCAGTTCATCGAGCAGACGTATTTGGCACTGGACGGTGATCAGGAGCTCAGGGTACGCAAAATACAAGATTTGAAGTCCGGCCGGCTAGAGTTCACCCATACGTTCAAGAAGGGCTGGGGCATTGCCCGCGAAGAGATAGAATACGCCATTTCGGAGGGGCTGTATGAGCAGGTGGTGCAGGCGTTTGGAGCGGTTCCACTGACCAAGCGAAGAGTAACCGCCAGATGGGACAATACCTTAATTGAAATCGATGATTACGCACAGATCCAGATGCTTGTGCTTGAAGTGGAGTTTCCTTCTATGGAAGCGGCAGACGGCTTTGTGCCTCCGGCGTGGTTCGGACAAGATATCAGTATGGAGAAACAATACAGCAACAAGAAAGTATGGCGTGATCTGCAAGTGAGCAAGGAAGCGTAGCTTTACGATCCGCTGCCCGTTCCCGTTGTAAAAGACCAAGTGCGGCTGTGCCACGCTTGTGTGCCTTCTAACCGATATTTTACCGAAACTGTATAGGTGTGGAGTCCTCGCAATATTTCCTTGGGGAACAGGAACAGGGTGTCTCTGGATATCTCTTCGTAAAAATGAAGGAGGGCACCCTCCTCATCCGTAATGGCGGCCTCAAACTTATCGATCGGACCTGCAGCCGTCGCTGAAATGATATAGCCTGAATGTTCCACGTCAAATTGGACCAAGGGATTAGGCGTCTCAAACCCGTAAAATCCAATTCCGGTATTCTGCATACCGTCGTAAGGATAGATGGCGAGGCCGCCAGCGATGGGCGATGTTGTGCTGCCTGCCAGGTTCACGACAGCCGTGCCGCCAACGAGAGCGATCCCGATCTCCTGAAAGTTTGGACTCAGAACCATTTGACGGTGGTATGCGGTATCCAGCCAGCCCTTCATGGCGTTCAGACTGCTCTTCTGGCGAAAATGCATGACTTCGCCTGATGCATACCCCTGCTTGGAGGGGGACACATAACCTGCGGCCGCTAGTCGATCTCGGATACGGGTTCCGCGATAGCCGGGAAGCCCAGCCTTTTCGTTATGGGCGCTCAGATTGGGCGTCACCTTATTTATATTGAAGTAACGGGCATGAAGCTCAGCAGCTTCGGTGATCCGGTCATTTAAGGTGACAGCAGGCAGTCCGGCTTTAGCTCGAACCTCATTCAAGTAGGCGAGCGCTTCGTATTGATCCCGGGAATATGAAGTGAGGCTGGAAGTTTCGATTGTGCTGGCGGATAGTTCAACGTTTCCTGGCCAAGCGCCGGTTAGTGCAAGGCTTGTGATCAGCATCACAGCAGCTGCGATACGTGCAATCACAGATCCACATCGACGGGGGGGATGCAGCATGGATGGAAATTCTCCTCTCAAGCATAGTTTCAAGAGAAGGGATTCGATGGACTTCTTCATTTCTCCTGCTCGCCGTTTCCTGTATACCATTTATGTGCAAAAAAAACGCAAGCCCATCCTGCGGCTCGCGTTTTTTTAATGTGTAGATCAAATGCTACTTAAACCGCCCATACTGCTTACCGTAAGACAAGACGCGTTTGTACAAGCTTCGGTCCTTTAAATTCTTGAGCGGATACACTTGGGGGCGGGTATTAACCTCCAGAATCCAAGGTCTGCCGCTGGAATCGATGGCCACATCGAGACCCAGTTCTTTGAAACCGCGGTAATGCCGGTCAAAGTTATAACCAGTGGCAACGCCTATCTCCTTCAGCTCAGATTCTGCCTTCTGGATAAAGGCAGAATTAAATCCTGCACCACTCATCGTTTTATGGAAGGTGCCAATGCTGCCTCCCTGGTTATAATTGGTGGCTACCTTGCCCGGGCTGCCGATTTTCGTGAACAGGACGGTGCTGACCCATTTTCCCTGACTTGTCTTCTGTACCATGACCCGGATATCGAATGGCTTGCCTTTGCTTTTGGCTAACCGAATTCCTTTTTGGAGCAGATAGGGACGTTTACCGGCAAAGCGGTTCAACTCCCGATACAATTCGGAAGAACTTGAATACGTGGTTTTTTTGGTGTTAAGCTGAGTTTGGTAGCCTCCGTCGGTTTTGCGGATCCGAATAATGTTATTGCCGCCAGATCCGCCGGTTGGCTTGAAGTAGACGTTGGAATAGTCGCCCAGCATGGTGGACAGGTTTTTTTTGTTAAACGTCAGGGTGACCGGTACATATTTTCGGAAATAGGAATCTTCAAGCAACCATTGCGTTTTCTTCCATTTGCTCTTGATGGTGCTGCTTTTATATTTCATAGTTAAGAGGCTCACCTCTCTTTTTTTGTTCAGCATATGCCGAAAAAGTAGAGCGAGCCTCCACGATGGCCTTGAATCAAGCTATCTGCCTGAGAACAATTTTTTATCGAAAAACAACAAGATGATAAATAAAGCTGCTGCGACAAGCAGTATGGAAGCTGGAATGATAAAAGCCAGCAGTGTAGCCGTATTCTGCATCTGATAATACATCAACATGCCCAGGGGCATGATCCCGCCTCCCAGGAGGCTGGTCCAGAAGTGCAGTGCAGCCGTTTTTTTCATACTGAGTTTCTCCCGAAACACGTAGTAAAACATGCCGTAGGCAAACAAGGTCAACCAGCCTACCACCAGGATGTGGGCATGGCCTGCAACCATGCTGTAGCTGCTTCTTCCTGCCATATCCGCTCCGATTAAAGCGCCGATGAGTGTATAGATGGCCGCAATTCGCATCAGCCATTTGCCGTAGTTCAATATGAGATATTCCCCCTTGCATAAAGAATCAGTCTCAAGTATACAAGAGTTATATGAACGGAGCATGAACAAAATAGGATTCGGAATTGAATAGGGGAACATCATCTACTATAATCAGGTAGATCTGTCATGAAGGAGTGAATGTTCCGTGCGAGACCCGCTTATAACCTATTGTCTTTCGAAGAAAGCTGCAACCGAGGACTATCCGTTTGGACCGCTTCCGCTTGTGATGAAGGTCGGCGGCAAAATGTTTGCCCTGATTACGATAACGGAAGAGAAGGTCAGTCATATCTCCCTGAAATGTGATCCCGTGATCGCTGAGAATTTGCGTGAACAGCATGAAGCAGTACAACCTGGATATCACCTGAACAAGAAACATTGGAACACGGTAGCCATCGATGGCTCCCTAACGGAAGCGGATGTACACGATATGATTGATCATTCGTATGATTTGGTGTTGAAGAGCCTGCCCAAAACACAGCGTTTAGCCATCTCCCAGCGGCTGGTATGATATCATCTGAAACAGCCATAATCGCCCTCTTGGCAGAATGGATACAGATAGGGTCTGTCATCCGCTAGCCAGAGGGCGATTATTTAACATGAGTTAGCTTAGCCCGGCCCCATCCATTGCACCCGTTTCTTCATTAGAATGGTTTCATGCCTAACGTGTCTACTTTCTCTCCTGTAATATCTACGCCCATGCGGTTTGTAATGTCGCGGTAATGGCCGGCCCGCCGCTGTACCGGACTTCCTTCGGTTTCTCCAAGGTTCGCTTCCAGACCGTTCAAGACCATAACCGTTGTGCCGAAGCCCGGATCTCCCAAGCCCCTGAACTTCTCCAGCGGGGAAGGCTTCCATCTGCCGACCATGACATCATGAGCAGATGGCTTCGGGTTCTGCGGTGTCATCCAGAACAGGATAGCAGTCATGTAGCCGATTTTGCCATCGGCGGCAACGATCTCCGGATTGTCCAGAAGCACGCTTTTGTCTCCGTAAATAATAGAGCTGAACAGGCCATAGTTGAAGTTCCAGCTCAGCATGATCGGTCCGCGGCCGTAATAACGCTTGTCCGGTGTTCCGGGGTACAGCTCAGCGCTTGCCGGATCAACGAAGGCATCCTGGTTGACACCTGTCCGGCCGGCGATGTTTTCATTCCAGAACAGCCCCCAACGCAGAGGACCTCCCGGAGCGGTCGCCCAGCCTCCGCCTGTCTCGTGGGACAGGTTAGCGAGGAAGGCGGCAAGTTCACGCTTGCGGTCCTTCTTGAATCCTTCCTTCAGGAACGTTCCGCCGTCAATGATAACGGTTTCAATTGTTTTGTTCCGGTTGCTGGCTGAGTTAAAATCTGCTGAACGCACCACAAGTGTTTCTACCCGGCCGTCCTTGTCCAATCTATAAATCTCTTGGGCAGAAGGTGTTCCTTGCCGCGTGCGGATCTTGATCTTCAGATTGGACACTTCCGCTACCGCATGTATGAGATTGTCGTATGAGAAATAATCCTTCTGATCGGCTTTGTAGTATTCTTTGCCCTTGGCGACCTTATACCATTCCTCTGAGCCGAGCCGGTATGGGAACAGCGCTTCGAAATCTTCTTTCGAGAGGAGCGCTTTAACCGCTTCGATAGCTTTCTCCGGGGTATAATCCGGGTCGAGATCATCCCAGTTCTGAACGATTTCCTTGCGGCTGATCAGTCGGTGCTCGCCGACTGCAAGAGAGCTGCTCTGAGACTGACTGACTTGTGCAGGAGCTGAGGTGCCAGATGTGCTGGATTCGAGGCTGACGTTCAGAGTCGCGGGTGATGCTGCGGCCTGAGGTGTTTCATCGGCTGCAAAGGCATGAAGCGGCGTCATGAGGAGTGTTGCACTCAGGGCTGCAATCATACTTCGCTGGATGGTTTTGCCGGATAACGGATACTTCCACAGGGTCATACACATTCTCCTCTTTATCATTGGGATGGATTACATTGCCATCATATATACGGTATGTCGTTTTGTACATAGTCAGGAAATCCCACGAGTTTACGATCAATGAACACTTAAGATGCTGACGTGCTCAATCGAGCGGAGGGAGATGTATCGATTGGCAGGGGATTTGCTGTGGAATGAATGGGGATACCGTCGAACCACCGATACGCGGATTCATAGTGTACTCCGACTTGAAGACTAGTTTTCCATGCCAAAAACATTATAATGTTATTATGTTTTTGATCATATTAATCTGTTATTCTATGGAAATGGCGGTGTGTTTCAATTTGTTCTGTTCATTTCCGTAGATTCATATATATTAGAGGATAATCATCTTATAGACGAAGAAGGGTTAGCTGACATGAGATTATTTGTTCGGGAGAAGGGATTTTACAAAAGCTTTTTCTGGCTGACGCTTGTGATCGGGATGCAGAACCTGATATCAGTCGGTGTGAACTTGTCAGACAACGTCATGCTGGGAGGGTATAGTGAATCGGCTTTATCGGGTGTTGCCCTCGCAAATCAGATCCAATTCCTGCTGCACATGCTGGTTATGGGGGTATGTGAGGGGCTGGTCATCATGTCGTCCAGATTCTGGGGAGCCAAGGATTTAGGCTTGATCAAAAAAGCGGCAAGCATCGGAATGCGCATGGCCATACTCCTCAGCGTTGTGTTATGGGTGATTGTTTTCTTTTTCCCGCATGAGGTGCTGTCCTTGTTTACGAAGGAAGAGAATGTGATTGCTGCCGGCGTGGAATATTTAAAAATCATCTGTTTCTCGTATATCTTCTTTGCCATTACCAGCTCCCTGCTGGCCTCCTTGCGGAGCGTGGAGACGGTAAAAATCGGTTTCGTGGTATCCTTATCCACGCTGATCATCAACATTTGCCTGAACTATATCCTCATATACGGATATTTGGGATTTCCGGAGCTTGGTGTGGCCGGATCGGCCATTGCAACGCTGACAGCGCGAATCATTGAATGCATCATCGTCATCATTTATATTAAGCGATTTGACCGTAAAATTTGGTTGAAGCTGCAGGATTTCCTGCAGTTCGATATGGGACTCTTCAAACAGTATATCCGGGTCGGATCCCCAATCCTGATGTCCAACACGATCTGGGGCCTTGCGATGGCTGCACAGACGGCCATTCTTGGGCATATGGGGGAATCGGCCATCGCAGCAAACAGTATCGCCACAACGATCTTTCAGATGGTGACCGTCATCATATACGCTTCCGCCAGTGCAACGGCTGTAATCATTGGAAAAACGATCGGCGAAGGCAGAATGGACAAAATCATATCCTATGCCAAAACGCTGCAGATCCTGTATATCCTCCTGGGTTTAGTGACGGGAGCTGTGCTGTTTATCATCAAGGATCTCGTGCTGGGTCTATACTCCATTTCCGATGAAGCCCAAACACTCGCACTGCATTTCATGACGGTATTGTCCATCACCGTAGTCGGAACGGCCTATCAGATGCCGGCTTTGACAGGCATTGTGCGAAGCGGCGGAGACACCCGCTTTGTGCTGTACAACGATTTAATCTTTATGTGGCTCATTGTACTGCCATCTTCGGCACTGTGCGCGTTTGTGTTCAATCTGTCGCCACTCGCCATATTCATCTGTCTGAAGTCTGATCAGATCCTGAAATGCTTTGTGGCTATCGTGAAGGTCAATCGTTTCAAATGGATACGATCCTTCAGTTCGTGAGGAGATCATTTGCTGATTGATTTGCATAGACCAAAAAAGGAATCCCCGGTTCGACTGAGGGGGATTCCTTTTTTGTTACAGTCCGATTTAATCGTCCAGCAGGTTTAATGACTGGGCTCTTACCAGTGCCTGTGTACGGGAGGTAACACCGAGCTTATCGTATAATCTGGATAAATATACCCGGATCGTCCCTTCGGACAGGCCGAGTGCAGCGGCCATCTGCTTGTTGGCAGCACCTTGCAGAATAAGCCGCAGTAAATTCTTCTCATTTCGATTCAGCTGTTCTGGTAGAGCCGATTGAGACGAGGTAATATGGGGGGTATCTGCCTTGACATGATTGGGAAAATATTCCATAAGCATTCTCGCATAATGATGTGTCTGAATGAGCCCCATATCCACGTCCTCTTCTTGCGCTGGGTGGGAAGTATAACGCATCAACAGTTGATACATGTCCTCTCCTTCGTCAAGGAAGGTGCGGACATAACCGTTCTGTGCACCTAAACGCAGTGCTTCACGAAGAAGTTGAAGAGACTGCTTGCGTTGACCACGCTGGTACTCCAGCAAGGCTTGCAGGCATGTGATTTCCATGATGCTGGATATTTGCAACTCACGCTCTGCCTGGGGCTTTAACAGCTCCAGAAGGTGCAGCGCCTCAGTTTCTTTGCGCTGTTTGCCTAACAGGCGGACAAGCGCCAAATATTCAGGTTCCCGGCTGTAGGTCGGTCGATCTTTGATTGAAATGGGGAGAACGGCGAGTTCTTTTCGGGCATCGGTTATACGTCCTTCCCGAACATAAATCAAGCTGCGCACGGTTCTCAGTGAAGATAGCCACGAGCTCTCTTTTCTGCAGCTGGCTGCGTCCCATGCTTCATCCAAAACATGATGGGCAAGATGAAGTTTACCCTCGGCAGCATACAGTCTTGCTTCGGTAATATGCAGAGGTATGAACAAACCCATTGTTTTTTGGGAAGGAGGGGCTTTTCGGAGCTGCATCAGCAGCTGGCGACATTCCGCTAGGCGATTCCACTCATAGTAACCTTCACATAATGACATCTTTACATATAAATTCATGAGCGAATGATCCCAGCCATGGGCTTCCAGTACCCCGGTAAACAAATGCGCAATCCTTTCTGTATCCGCGGAAAGAGCGCCCTTCATACCAAGCGAGGTGCGCCTTACGTAAGGCTCCTGCCGATTATAATCAAACTGATAGTAGATCGGATTGTCGGGCGTAAGATTGTCAAGGATGCCCTCACTGAAAGCAAACCATTCGGCAAAATCCCCGTTCAAAAAAACAAGATTGGACCGCACAAACAGCATGCTGCTTCGGAGCTGCTCTCGTCGGCTAGATGATGGGAGGTTGCTGCACGCTTCCTCGATGTTCGCGAGCATACGCTCAGAACGTTCAAGATCCCCCATCAGAACGACAACAAAGGTATGCAATAATGACGTTTCCAGCGTGACTGGGAAGCTTGTCGGGACGCGATCAAACCATTGCTGCAAGGTGGTAAGCTCCCCTCGCTCAAGCACGGTTTGCGCATGCTGCTCCAGCAAGCCCACCGCAGACTCGATATCCTGCGCTGCAAACATATGGTCGATGGCTTCATCTGTGGAGCCGATGGAGGCGTAATATTGGCCTGCGAGTCGATGACGTTTAACATATTCCCCGTCACACTCACGCTGCAGCAGGTTCTGCAAAAATTGCGAGAACAGATGATGATAGCGAAACCAGGTATGTTGTTCATCCAGTGGCACAAGGAACAGATTCTGCTTCCGCAATTCTTCCAGCATAGATCGGCTGTTATCCGAATCGGTTACGGCATCGCATACTTGGACGTTCAATCGGGAAAGGACGGCGGTCTGGAGCAGAAAGCGAAACACCTCGGAAGGCAATTTCCCCACCACTTCCTGAAATAAATAACTCGAGACATGAAATTGATCGCCTTTGATCTCCTCCATGAAAGGTTCTAACCTGCTGCCTGAGCGAAGGGAAAGAGCAACGAGCTGTAGCCCGGTAATCCAGCCCTCGGTTCGGTCCAGCAATGTTTTCAATTGCATCGAATTTGGCTTGGGATAGCTGCTGTCCGAGGCATGGCGGAAAAAGCGCTTTGTCTCATCGGAGGTGAATTGCAGCTGATCCGTTCCGATGTGGTTGATCTTGTGATCAGCCCACCGCTTAACGGTGGAGAACGGCAGATCCGTACGGGATGAAATCAATAAATGAATATGCCCAGGGAGGTAATCAATCAAGTACGAAAGCCCTTCATGGATTGGCGTATAGTAAATGCTGTGCAAATCTTCCAGAATGAGATGAAGAGTTTCATTCCACTCATACAAGTCGCTGATCAGCGTATCCAGATAAGCTGTAATCGACACGCCGGGCAGCAGTTGCGTATGGTTCATAAGCCGTTCTCCTTGCTGCTCTGGAAGAACCGAAGCAATGGAGGCCGTAACGTACCTCCAAAAGCGGACGGGATCGTTATCCCGTTCATCCAGTGACACCCAGGCGCACCGTTCGCTTACTGCATGAGCCCACTGCGCCAGAAGCGTGGATTTGCCATATCCGGCCGGCGCGATAACGGTGGTCAGATGTCCAAGCTGGCCGGCAGCCATATTATGCAGCAGCCGATCTCGGGGAACAAGATGCTCCCTAAGTCCGGGAACGCTGATTTTCATTTTCAGAATAGGTGAATTGATCGGTGGATTCATAGGATACCCTCGCAATATACGAACTCTTTTATTAGGGAATTGAGTCGAGATAACTAGATTATATGAAAAAAATGATGAAAAGTTAACGTTTGTCAATCGTTTCGCTTCCATTTATTTGATAGCATACTTGGTGCCGAGGTCCCACTTGAGAGTATGGCTGATAGGTGCCGATTAAATGAAGGAGGAGATTATGAGAAGACGTTCAGGAAAAATCCTGCTATGTATAGCACTGCTGCTGATGCAGTTGAACCTGATGCATGGGTCCCCGCAAGCTTTTGCAGCTGCATCTGCTGCAGCTCCAAAGCTGGTTGCCGGGTACTATCATACGGCTTCGCTCGTTAGCAGCGGTGATGTGTATGTATGGGGGCAGGGTGACAGAGGGCAGATAGGGGATGCTGCATGGAATGCTCGGAATACACCGGTGCAGGCAAGAGGTTTGAATGATGTAATGGATATTCACACCGGAGTTCGCAGTACCATGGCGCTCCGGAGCGATGGGACGGTATGGACTTGGGGATCGAATGAGAATGGGCAGCTCGGGATCGGAACGACAGCGGATAAGAATGTTCCGACGCCAGTAAGCGGGTTAAGCGGAATAAAGGCAATCTCGGGAGGCCTGGGCTATCACAGCATGGCTCTCACGGAGAACGGGACAGTGTGGACTTGGGGAAAAAATGACAACGGTGAGCTCGGAAACGGAACGACAGTCCAACAAAACTCGCCGGTCCTTGTTATCGGATTAAGCGATGTTACAGCGATTGCAGCGGGAGGGTACTACAGTCTTGCGTTAAAATCGGATGGCACCGTATGGGCATGGGGAGCGAATGGAAACGGAGAGTTGGGTGATGGCACGATTGTTGATAAGCATACTCCGGTTCAGGTTTCCGGCTTGAGCGATGTCATTGCCATCACGGCAGGAGGTTCCCATAGCTTAGGCATTAAACAGGATGGAACGGTATGGGCATGGGGAATCAATATGTATGGCACGCTTGGGGATGGTACCCGGACGAATCGAACCATTCCGGTGAAAGTCAGAAACCTCCAACATATTAAGGCAATAGCCGGGGGCGGGCACCACAGCCTGGCGCTGGACCAAGAGGGCAACGTATGGGGCTGGGGGGACAACAGTCGGGGACAGCTTGGCCTAGGTCATAACTCTTCCAGGACAACTCCGGAACAACTAACGGGCATCGAACATGTTCTTGATATTGCGGGGGGTGGCTTTCATAGCGCAGCCTTAAAAAAGGACGGCAGAGTTTGGGGATGGGGTCTGAACAGCTCGGGTCAAATCGGAGATGGGACAAGGAACGACAGAAATGCACCTGCATTAACAAAGGCCGTGCTGGATACAACGGCGCCGGATACAGGCAGGGGAATGTTAAGTCCTTATCTTATAACGGTGGATTCCATCGGGATCGAGTGGCTAGGAGCCTCGGATAATTTAACCGAGCAGGATGAATTGCAGTATTTATTATATGCATCCCACAGTCCGAATATCGGAACTGTCAGCCAAATCGAGCGGAATGGAATACCGATAGGGAGTTATGCCGCTGGTCAGCTCAAAGTAGTGGCAGACCGTCTTAACGAAGGTTCGGACTATTATTTTAACGTAATTGTGAAGGACGCTGTAGGGAATAAAAGCGCCTACAATATGCTGAAGGTTGCCACGAAATGGCCGCAAATATATACACTAACCTACGATGGCAACGAAAACATGGCAGGGAATGTTCCGATAAGCGGAGAGCTGTTTGCCAGAGGAGACGAAGCTGACATACAGGATAATACTGGTCAGCTGACGAAGGACGGTTATTCGTTTGATGGTTGGAATACGCAGGCTGACGGAAACGGAATCGATTATCCTGTCGGCAGCAAGCTCGTATTTGGTACAGAGAACATCAGGCTCTATGCCAAATGGAATAAGAATCCCGATCCTGTGAAACTTGAGGCCGTGTCGTATGCACCGGCTCATCAATCTGCAGGGGTTGAGATGAATGAAACCTTGACGGTTACATTCAATGAAGAAGTAACGGCGGTATCCGGTAGATCGATTCTGCTTAGAGACACCTCTGATCAGCATATTGCAGAACGTATCGATGTTGGCGATACGGACAGGGTTTCGGTTATTGGAAACACGGTGGTCATCAATCCGTTGACTGAATTCGATTATGGCAGAAGTTATTACGTCGAGATTGAGCCAGGGGCTTTTACAGGCAGCCACTCGGGAAGGAGTTATGGGGGGATTCAAGGAGAGGATACATGGAGCTTCACGGCCAAGGAGCTGACAACTCCGGTGTACGATACCACGCTGCAAGAATTAACGCTGAATTCTTCCGTGGAAGCAGTGAATTTGAGCCCTGCGTTTAGCAGATTTCACAATGACTACACGGCTCAGGTAGGCAACAAGACAGATCGCCTCACGGTGACTGCACTGGTCTATGATGCCAACGTAGTGGTAACGGCGAGTGTTTATGGAGAAACTGGAGGATTGGAAGCAGGACCGATCGATATCATCTCCGGTCAAGAGAGCCAGGATATTCCTCTTGCCGTAGGGAACAGCCGGATCGAACTTGCCGTGACGGCACCTTCGGGTCAACATCATAAATACGTTATACATGTAACGCGCGCACCTTCCTCGGGAGGAGGGACTACACCCGAGGAGCCTGGTGGCGGGGGTACACCTATCGAACCTGGTGAAGGAGGCGGTCCGGGAACTCCGGGGGGAGGTTCATCACCGGGAAGCACAGGATCAGGGGCTGCTTCCACAGGTTCATCCGTTCCTGTTGAATCTAACCGAGTGAATGTCAGGGTTACACTGAACAATAAAATTCAGGAAGGGATGGTTACAGGCTTGTTCCATGAGGCAGAAGGACATACCGTCGTATCGATGAAGCTGGATACGGCCAAGCTGGAAGCCCGTTTAAAGACTGTGGAATACAATCCGGTGATCATCATCGCTCTTGCACAACCAGCGGATCATATCTCCCTGGAATTAAGCGGAACGGCAATGGACCAGCTTAAAGCTAAGCAGGGAGCGATTGAAATCCGTTCATCTCTAGGAACCTTCCATCTTCCTGCTGAGGAGGTATCTTCAACCCGCTGGAGAGCTCCGAGGGGATTTGACAGAACACTTGCAGCTGATCAAATCTTGGTTTATGTAACGATAGCGGCCAGCGATGCTGCGAAATTAAGGTTTATTCAACAGACTGCTGAGCAAGCTGGCACTAGACTTGTCGGTTCCCCTGTTGATTTTGACATAACTGCTACAGCCAATGATTTTCCCTTGCGGTTAGAGCAGCATAAGCAATATATGGAGCATCGGATTTCTTTGCCGTTAGGGATGCAGAATCCTATAACAACGGCTGTTAGGGTGAGTGAAAGTGGAGAATTTATCCCTATTCCGACAAGATTGGAAATGAAGAAGGATGGAAGTCTTGAGGTCGTTCTGCACAGTTTCGTAACTGGAACGTTTGCCTTCATATTCAATGAAATCCGTTTCGCTGATGTTCAGCATCATTGGTCCGGTGATGCGGTGAATGACCTTGCCTCGCGCATGATCCTTAACGGACGGGGGAGCGGCAAGGACACCACGAGCATGGATCAGAATGAAGTGGTCGTACAGTCCTTCGCCCCGAATGCCCAAGTAAACCGTGCGGAGTTTGCAGCCATGATGGTGAGGGCACTCGGTTTGCAGGAGGGGCAGGAAGAGGTTTCCGCCTTTAAGGATGTCAGCTCAGACGCCTGGTATAGCGGTGTGCTTGCATTAGCTTCACGATATGACCTGCTTCAAGGATATGAGGACGGCAGTTTCCGTCCGGATCAAGCCATCACACGTCAGGAGGCTATGGTGGTGATGGCGAGGGTTATGGAGTTGACTGGTTTAAATCGTGTTGTGGATGAAAACGAAGCCGTATTCGTTCTGTCATCATATCAGGATCATGACGAACTATCCGCAAGAGTAAAGCCAGCAGCTGCTGCACTAGTGAAACAAGGGATTGTGCAAGGAGATGCCGCAAGGTTAATGCCATTGCAGAAGTTGTCCCGGGGTGAAGCGGCGGTGATGCTGCAGCGGTTACTGAAGGCGGCAGGGTTGATTGATGGATAGGCTGGAATTTCATGTTTGAAGGGGATGCCGTGAGGCGTCCTTTTTTCTGTCCCTATGGATTTTTGTGTGCAGCATCGTATAACATGACATAATTAGAAAATATTGCGTTTTCATCTGGAATTTCCGCCAGAAAGTGTTGATCAAATGTTGGCAATTTCCGAACATTATCGACATTTGGATAAGGTAATGTTCTGTGATATACGCAGTTTTCCACCAAATTTTTGCTAAAAAACACATTAAACTACATAAAACGCTAAAATTTTTGTTTTGACATCTGCTTGTCTATACCATAGGATAATAGTATAAAAAGTGCTCAACTTAGGAGGATAAGGTCAGGAAATGAAAAAGACATGGTCAATTCTATTAACACTCGTATTATCCGTTGGATTGCTTGCAGCTTGCGGCAACGATGATAAGTCTACTGACACTGGTGCAGCGAATGGCGGTTCAGAAGGATCTCAAGATAAGAAACGCATTGCACTTGTACTTCCTGAGAAGATCGGTGTTAATCCTTTCTTTGCATTAATGGATGAAGGATTGAAAAAAGCAGCTGCCGATTTCAACGTTGAAGTGAAGACGATTGAATCGACTGACCCGGCCTCGATCGAGCAAAACCTGCGTACGGCCGTTGCCGAGAAATATGATCTGATCATTACTTCTACCTTCCAGATGGAAGATGCACTGAAGAAGGTTGCACCGGAGAATCCGGACGTGCCTTTCGCCATTATCGATACAGTGGTAGATTTGCCGAATGTCCGCAGCGTTGTATTCCGTGAACATGAAGCAGCTTATCTGCTGGGTGCAGCAGCTGGACTGGCTACGAAGACAAACAAGGTTGGCAACGTGGTTGCAGACGACATTCCTATTATGCATAAATATATGACCGGCTTTGCCGAAGGCGCAAAATCGGTAAACCCTAACGTTGAAATATTTGTTAACTATGTCGGCGGATTTACAGACCCGGCTAAAGCGAAGGAACTCGCACTCCTCCAGAATTCCAAGGGTGCCGATTTCGTTGCTGGCCTCTCTGCTGTCGGTGACCTCGGCGTGTTTGAAGCCGCAAAGGAAAAAGGCTTCTACGCTTCCGGACAAGATACGGATAACACGGGCACGGATCCTGAGCACGTTGTGCTTGCTCAATTGAAAGGCACAGACGCTGTTGTGTACGAAACAGTTAAGGACTTCTCGGAAGGCAACTACTCATTCGACATTCGTGACTATGGCCTGAAAGAAGGCGGCGTAGGTCTCACTTACGTTACCCATGAGAGCAAAACACCGCTCAATCCATTCATTGGACAAGACATCGTGGACCAGCTCAAGGTGATTTCCGACGATATTATCGCCGGAAAGATTAAAGTAACCAACGCATTGGAACAAAATTAATTCTCACCTGGACCGGCTGCCACATGAGCAGTCGGTCTTTCATTCAGAAGCGAAAGGAAGGCATAACTTCGATGCTACTCCAGATGGACAATATTACAAAAAAGTATGGCGAGTTTAGCGCAAACCGCGGCATTGATTTTTCGCTGCGTGCGGGTGAGGTTCATGCGATTGTCGGGGAGAATGGTGCAGGCAAAACAACGCTGATGCGGATATTGTACGGGATGGAGCAGCCAACCTCGGGTACGATTCGGCTGAATGGCAAGGAAGTTTCGTTTGCGAGCCCGGAGGGTGCGATTCGCGGCGGCATCGGCATGGTTCACCAGCACTTTATGCTGTTTCCTACGTTTACAATTGCCGAGAATATCGTGATTGGCAATGAGCCGGGCTCCGGTGCCAGGTTTGACCGCAAGCAAGCGGTGAAAACGGTGGATGGACTCTGTGAGCAATACGGAATGAAGGTTGATCCGCGCGCAATCGTGAGCAGCAGTGCACCGGGTGTACAGCAGCGGGTTGAAATATTGAAGGTGCTGTATCAAGGTGCCGAAATCATTATTCTGGATGAGCCGACAGGCGTGCTGACGCCGCTTGAGGTGCAGGAACTCCTTGAGGCCATTAAACAGCTCTCTAAACAGGGCAAAAGCTTTATTCTGATTAGCCACAAGCTGAATGAAGTTCTGGATGTGGCTGACCGGATTACGGTGCTCCGCGACGGTGCGGTTACCGGCGTTGTGGAGAAGGGAAACACGGATGCCCGTCAGCTCTCCCGCCTTATGGTAGGCCGCGAGTTAGCGGAGCTGGATAAGAAAACGATAACGCCGGGTGAGAAGGTGCTTGAGGTATCGGAGGTTTCGATTCGCGGAACGAAAGGGAAGCCGGTGCTGGATGGCGTGAATATACAAGTCCGGGCAGGCGAGGTTGTCGGGGTTGCCGGCATTTCCGGCAACGGTCAGTCTGAGCTGCTACAGGTGATTTCCGGCTTGGCTCAGCCCGACAGCGGCCGGATAGCCGTATCGGGCAAGGATGTTACCGGTATGTCTACGCGTGAGATAAGAGAGCATGGGTTAGCCCACATTCCGGAGGATCGTTATGTATGGGGAGCTAACCGTACGGCAACCGTGATGGATACCGGACTTATGGGTCACCATCGCCGTTTGCAGAAGGGCGGCTTCCTTAAACTGAAGGACATCCGCTCGCTTGTTTCCGGTTGGGTTCAGAAGTTCTCCATCAAGACGGGGTCTTTGGAGACAAGCACCCAGTATTTATCCGGCGGCAATCTGCAGAAGCTGATTGTTGCCCGGGAACTTGAGCAGGGAACCCCATTCCTGATCGCTGCCGAACCGACGCGCGGCGTTGATATCGGCGCCATGGAGACCATTCATGGTGAACTGCTCAAGCGGCGTGAAGAGGGGACAGGTATTCTGCTGGTATCTTCTGAATTAACGGAAATTTTGAAGCTGTCCGATCGGGTTCTGGTTATGTTTGAAGGTCGGATTGCAGGTGAGTTGTCAGCGAAGGAAGCGACAGAAGAGAAATTGGGACTGCTGATGGCGGGAGGAACCTTGTAATGAATAAATGGACAAAATTGACGCTTCCGCTGCTTCAGCCGATTGCGGCGATCATGGTAGGTTTGCTCGCGGGGGCGATTGCCATCATGATTGCCGGAGGCGACATTCTGGAGACCTATGCTGAGATGTGGAAGGGCGCCTTCGGCGGCATGTATTTCTTCACGAATACGCTATCCCGGGCGACACCGATCATCCTGATTGGTCTGGGTGCGGCATTTGCATTCCGCGCCGGATTTTTTAACCTGGGTGCTGAAGGACAGATGGTGTTTGGTGCGCTTTCCGCCGCATTGGTCGGTTTATATATGCCGGGACCCGGCTGGCTGGTGTGCATCGTTGCCATCATTGCAGGTATCGTTGCGGGTGGTCTGTGGTCGGTGATGGCCGGATATTTTGACGCCAGATTCCGGGTTAACCTGCTGATCTCCACGCTGCTGCTGAATTATGTGGCTGTACTGTTTGCGGGTTATCTGGTTGCCTATCCGCTGAAGGACCGTTCAGGTTCTGCTGCGATGGCACAGTCCGAAATGCTGGACAACAGTGTCTGGCTGCCGAAGCTGATCTCCGGCATGCCGCTGCACGTAGGGTTTGTGCTGGCTGTGCTTGCCGCGTTAATTATATTCGTATTATTGAAGCGTTCCGTGATCGGATACGAGGTCCGGATGCTTGGCGGCAATCCATTGTTTGCCCTGTTCGGTGGGGTTAAGCGTGGTCCCATGATGCTTGGCGCGATGTTCTTCAGCGGCGGCTTGGCTGGTCTTGGCGGCGCTGTTGAAATACTGGGCTCTCAGTATCGTTATATTGATGGCGCATTATCCACGGCTGACTATGCCTGGACGGGCATTATGGCTGCATTGTTGGCAGGGTCGCATCCGATCGGCACGCTGATTGCATCGATTTTTTTGGCCGCATTGCAGACAGGCGGCATGGGCGTCGAACGAAATACGGAAGTGCCGCTTGAAGTGGGAGCCATTATACAAGCCGTGCTGATTCTGTTTATTTCCGCCCGATTCACATACAGCTTCCTGAAGCGCAGAAAGGGGAACAAATCCGATGGAACAGCTGTTTGATCTTGCATTAATCAACTCGGCCCTGCGTGTGCTTACTCCGATCCTGCTTGCAGCCCTCGGCGGTGCCCTGTGTTCGCGCGTCGGATTGTTCAATGTCGGTCTGGAAGGCTTTATGCTGTTGGGTGCTTTTTCCGCCGTGGTGGGGAATTACTTTTTCGGTAATGTCTTTTATGCGATTTTGTTCGCGATTGCGATCGTCTCGATATTTTCCTTTATATTTGCCTATCTCAGTATCAATCTGCAGGCCAACGTCATTGTGGTTGGTATCGCGATGAATGCCTTGGCTGCCGGATTGACGACATTTAGCTTACGGGCTATTTTTGACGTAAAAGGCGCATTTTATGATAATACGATGGTGGGACTGCCGAAATGGAACATACCGATTATCGAGGATATTCCGGTGCTGGGTCCGATCCTGGCTGGCCTGACACCTCTTGTATATCTGTCCTTTTTGATTGCGGGCTTGATGTGGTATTATTTCTATCGCACAAAGAGCGGCTTCCGTTTCCTGGCTGCAGGTGAGAATCCACTCGCTGCCAAAAGCGTGGGAATCCGCGTAAGACGTTATCAGTATGGCGCTGTGCTGGCCAGCGGCGTGTTATGTGCGCTTGCAGGCGCGCAGCTGTCACTTGGACAGGTGACGATGTTTACAGAAGGCATGACGGCCGGGCGCGGCTTTATTGCGCTGGTGGCAACGATGCTGGGCCAATCGGGTCCGCTTGGCGTTACGGCGGCAAGCCTGCTGTTCGGCTTTATGGATGCACTGAGCATCCGGTTCCAGGGCCTCGCACTGCCTACACATTTCACGCAGATGCTGCCTTATGTCGTCACGATTCTGGCCATGTTCTTCTTTAAGAATAAAAGCTTCCAGCAGGATGCACTGAAGCAGGGCTCAAGCTCCAGATAGGCGCATACGCCGCGCCGCGATAACCGGAAATTGAGTCCTCCAGACGTTAAGCGGTTGTGGATACGATCCAGCATAGAGGAGATGAACTTGGTGCACAAAAAAGCAGAACGTTTGAAAAAAATGAAGCCGGTGGCAGCTAATAACCTGACGGATGAACAGCGTGCCAAACTGCCGCCGGGGCAGACGCTGACCGAAAAGTTTCCTATCCTGCATGAAGGGGACGTTCCTCGCTACGACATGTCGGAATGGAGACTCAAGGTATTCGGCGAGGTCGAAGAGGAACTGACGTTTACTTATGAAGATTTAATGGCCATGCCAACGGTAACAGTGAACACCGATATTCACTGTGTTACGCGTTGGTCCAAATTCGATACGGTTTGGGAAGGAATCCTGTTCCGGGATTTCCTCGCGGGCCTCAATGTGAAGCCGGAAGCCAAATACGTCATGTTTCATGCCGATCCCGATTACGATACGAATGTGCCGATCGAGGATCTGCTTATGGACAATGTGATGCTCGCCTACCGCTTCAATGGCGAGCCGCTGACGGACAAGCATGGCTGGCCGCTTCGCACGGTCGTACCGCATCGTTATTTCTGGAAGAGCGCGAAGTGGTTGCGCGGCATCGAGTTTATGAAGGAAGACCGCCCGGGCTTCTGGGAACGCAATGGCTTCCATAACGAAGCGGATCCGTTTAAGGAAGAGCGGTTCAGCGGCGAAGCACTGGATATACCTGAAGATGAATGGACACATAAGGAGTTTGACTAATATGTTGATGCCTATTTTGCAAGTGAACTCAGAGGATATACCTGAATTTGTGATCGTCTGCGGCGATCCGAAACGTGCGGAGACGATTTCCCGTAAGCTCACAGGTGCGCGCGAGCTGGCATTCAGCCGCGAGTACCGCACTTTTGTGGGGAGCTACGAAGGCGTTGAGCTGGCGGTTACCAGCCACGGCGTTGGATGTCCGGGAGCTGCGGTTTGTTTCGAGGAGCTGATCCGCGCTGGAGCGAAGACACTCATTCGCGTGGGCACCGCCGGATCCTACCGGGCGGATACCCCTGCGGGAAGCCTTGTGGTCAGCACTGCTGCGATCCGTACGGACGGGCTGACGAAGCAGCTGGTGCCGGACGGCTTCCCTGCGGTCGCGGACAGCCAGGTTGCGGAGGCGCTGTACGAAACAGCACTTGCGATCGGCGAAGGCGTGGTGCGCAAGGGGATTACGGTCACGCTGGACGTGTTCTTTAACGGCGTTGAAGAAGTGCCGCACCAGAAATATAAAGCGGCCGGGGCACTGGGTGTGGAGATGGAAATTGCGGCATTGTATGTCGTTGCAGCCATCCGCGGCGTTCGTGCTGGCGCAATCGTGGCGATGGACGGCTTTGCCGATGCCGATCTGGCGGCCGAGTACGATCCGAACACCAACGTAGTTGCCGACGCAGTGGAACGCGAGATTAACACGGCCTTGCAAGCTGTGGTGAAGCTGGCGAAGCAAGGGTAACCAGTGGGTAAGATAAAAAGCCGATTTCCCGAGAGAGCTCAGGGAAATCGGCTTTTTATTTGTGCGTGAGGGCAGGCGGCCCGGCGCCTGCAGCCCGAACCCCGCGGCCGTTACTGTTTTGCCGGCTGCACAGTGAAGAAAGGGACCTTCGCAACGCCTGCGGCCCGTGCATAAGTAAACAGCTGCCCCTTATGGTGGATTTCATGGTCCACCATGCTGCCCAGCCATACTGATCCAGGGGCTGCAAATCCGTTAAAGTCGAGCGGTTTCTCCAGCTCCGCATCCGACAACTCCGCATAAGCGGCTGTTGTAGCATCGGTTGAAGCTTGGACGATATTTCTAATGTCCTCAATCGTTTCGAACTGGGTAGAGATAGAAGGTGGAGAGAAGGTGCCATTTTTGATAGACAGCAGGAACATCTCGGAGGAGGCGGCAATGTGAACAGCCAATGCACCCAAAGTGTAGGCATCCTGCCAAGGTTTATAATCTAAATGCTCAGTGTGTACATCCTCCAGTAGTTGATTGAGTACCGTGCGATGCTTGCGCCACCGTTCGAATTGTTGCTGACCTTCATGACTCATGATTTAACCTCCTTGATCGATGATAGAATATAGAACTTGGGAACTGCGATTTATGGTGCCAGTACTTGTAAACAGTTCGTCAAGAGATACGGGAATCCTTCCCGATCGGGAGCAGCTTACGCAAAATTGGAGGATGAACAAGATAAGCAAAACTCCTCTATCCATGATCAATATGATGCAAGATAGCAGTATATAAATATTCGGCCAAGTCACCATCGCTGAATTGATTTATATAATTTTTGTAGCGATTATCGCGTGTATACGTATTTGCAATACATGTTAACATTTCAGAGTCACATACAATGGATTGTTCGAGACAGCTTTTCCATTCGATGATCAATTGCTGTACTTCATCGGAAGAAGGGGATTGATTCATACAGGATGCCATTTTTATGAATATCTTCTCCATCTGCTGTTCAAATTCAGATAACAGGCTCGCTTTTTGGGGTCCTCCGCTTTAAAAAGGAATATTCAGTATGTTCCATTTTCCGATAAATGGAGCCACACTGGCTTGTCTGAATAACGCGACTTTTTTCTTTTTGTGGAGCATGTCAAAACTCTCGATATACTTGATCTGAGCGTAAGGATGGTATATTCATTTCTTCACCTCTGTTTTAATTTAGTTTGAATGATGAACTACGACGTAGCGTGATGGTCAAGAAAAAGTTGTTGCGAAAATTAAATCGGCGATATATACTAAACTCAATAGTAATTGGTCAATCAATAATGAATGAATACAAGTGATTGTTCAGAAGTTAAAGTTAAAGTGAAAGGGAGGTCGGTATGGTGGCCAGAGCTTCAACCTCTGTCAATCGGCGGAATGATATCGTGGCAGCAGCTATTGAGGTGTTTGCCGAGATCGGGTACTATCGCGCGACCACGGCTCAGGTAGCCGAGCGTGCGGCTATATCCCAGCCTTATGTCTATCGCTTCTTCACCAAGGAGTCACTGCTTGTAGAGTCGTTGTCTGTCTCCTGGAAGCGCATCGTGCAAGCATTTCAAGTGGTGATTGATTCATCTGCACCTGAGGAACTGGAATCGGGATTGATCCGGGCTTACGAAGGGATCATGCAATCCTATCGCAGTGAAATACTGCTGCAGATGCAGGCACAGACGATTCCGGATGCACCCATCCGCGAAGCGATGCAGCAGGGGATTAATGAGATACGGGATCTTGTTGGAAATGCCTTTGTGTCAGCAGGTTTTGAAGACGCAGATAAGAAAATCTCCGATTTTCTGGCGCGGGGCATGTTGTGTAATGCAGCCATGGCCATGGATATGCCGGATTTAATGCCCAAAAAATAAAGCATGCTCAGGCGCTTTTTTAGTGCCACACCGCGTATAATGGAAGTTGTGTGCGCGGTGCAGGAAGAGCATGATATTTTTCAGTAATTGTAATTGATCAATCAATAATATAACTGAATAAAAGGAGAGATTTATATGCAAAAAGCGATTGTATTGGGTGCAACAGGTGGCGTAGGAGCTCCATTGACAGCAGAGCTGATTGAGCGTGGAATCGAGACGGTAGCCTTCGGACGCTCCATGAAGAAACTGAATGAGCTGGCTGATCAACTGAACCATTCCCCTCTGCTCACATTGGAGACGGGGGATGCATTCAAACCGGAGGATATCATAAGGGCTGCTGGAGAAGCGGACATTATTTTTCACAGTGCCAATATTCCCTATCATGAGATGGAGTCCAGGCTGCTGCCACTAGGCGAGTCGGTGATGAAGGCAGCGGAGGAGACGGGAGCCAAGGTTGTGGTGGTGGATGGTATCTATCCTTACGGTCGCCGCTTAATGGAAAGGGCAACAGAAGAACACCCCAAGAAACCTCATACTCGCAAGGGCAAGGTGAGGCTGGCTTACGAGGAATTGATCTTCTCATCGCGGTGGCATAAGGCACGACCACTGATCGTACGGCTTCCCGACTATTACGGTCCCTCTGCCCAGGCATCCTATCTATCCGTGACCATGGAAGCCATTGCCGCAGGCAAGCCAACTGCGTTCGTAGGCAATATGAGGGTTCCCCGTGAATACGTTTATTTGCCGGATGCCGCACGGATGATCGTCGAGGTGGCGGCGAGGGAAGAATCCTACGGACAGAACTGGCATATTCCCGGACCAGACGTGATCTCGGGACATGAGCTGGTGCGGATTGCGCAGAGGGCTGTCGGGAAGCGGAAGGCGGTTATGCCGCTGGGGCGGATCGGGCTGTCCCTGATCGGGTTGTTCAATCCGGTGATGAAAGAGGTGGTAGAGATGCTGTATCTGACGGAGGAGCCCTTGGTGCTGAGCGGTGATAAATATGAGCGACAGATCGGCCCGATTTCCTGGACACCCCATGAGCTGGCTATCACGGAAACGATGCGTGGTTTAATGGAAAAGCGAGCTTGAGGAATGACAAGTGAGAAGGAAGAAGGAAAATTGCATGAATTTTCAGAGGGGATAGGGGGGGGAGATACGGAGCTGCAGTGTTGCGATAACAGGCGGAGCAGATTTTTTAAAAAGTAATTGGTCAATCAATAAATTTATGTAAAATCATATAATACCTATTTCAGTTTAAGTTCATGTGCCTTTATAAGGAGGTGATTCGGGTGGCCAAACTTCAGCTCAAATTTATGGATGGTTTTTTTGTAGCGGTTATGCTGCTGTGTGCGCTCAGCTGGTGGGGCTAGAGGTAGTCAAGCTGGAAAGTTAGGGTGATCCGTAAACAAGAGGAGGGATACAGGGTGAAGGAAGAGATGAGTTCTATTTGGTTTTCTAAATACTCATTCATGCTGGGTATGGCAACTGTTCTGCTGGTGCTGTTCTCCATGTGGGATTAATTTTGTTGAAAAAGCGCTGACCGTCAACACGGTCAGCGCTTTTTTTATACGAAGACTCACAGCCGGCTCAATGCCGAATTAAATTTTTTTAAAGAAAATCCATCAGTTTCTTTTGCCCAAACGTTATATTAACAAGAAAGACAATTCGAAAAGTGAGAGGTTGGCTAATGGAAGTATGTGATCTCTATGAAAGCCTGAAGGACGACGTAACACGTTATGCCAGATCCATCGCCAAGCACGCTTATGAAGCAGACGATCTGGTTCAGGATGCCTTTATGAAGGCCCTCAAGGAACCAAATCTGGCGGACCTGCCCCTTCATAAGCAAAAGGCCTGGTTCTTCAGAGTCATCAAAAATCGCATGATCGATATTAGCCGACGGGAGAAGCGGCTTGTATCGTGGGAGGATGATCTGGATGCAGCGGTGCTTCCCGTTTCAAGCCGCAATATAGAGACGACCGAGTGGCTTGCCCGCTTGCCGCAATCACAAAGCGACATCGTATTTAAACGTTTTTGGCTCGGAATGTCCAGCCAGGAAATTGGAGAACAACTCGGAATGCCCGCAGCAACGGTTCGTTACAAATTGCAAACCGCCATCAAGAAATTAAGAAAAATATGGGAGGAAGATATGAAATGAGCAAAATGATTGGAAATGTAGGCATGCTGGATTTGACACAGGCAACGGAGGAAAGTGTAAAAAGCATTGAACGGATCGGCAACGTGGGCATCGTCATATACCGGGCAGAAACGGCGCACCTCCTGACGATGCTGAAGAATGCAGGCAATATCGGCAAAACGCTTGAAATACCGGCAGGTCACCGTTATTACAACGGGACGCTGCGACTGAATGAGGAATATTTTAAGCAGCTGGATCACCCGGATCGTGTATTTGTTAATGGCACGGTTATCATCGACAAAGAAGTCTCCTTCGAGGCGTTCCAGAGCGGTAAGCTTCATCTGGTGGTCAACGGCGAGGTGTATACTCCCCAGCATCTGGCGGGTGTCGTTACCTCAGCGCTTCTTAAAGTGGGAGGAGCCAGCGCGGAGATTTACGCCTATCAGTATGAGCCCAGATTCGAGTCGGGAAAACTGAAATTGAACAATGCCTATCTGGCCTCCATCACCGACCCCATCAGTCTGGTAATGAGCGGAGTGCTGGAGCTGGATAAGGACCTGGATATGGAGCGTTTTGCAGCTGGGATTGACAGTCTTCGTATGAACGGCAAAGCTGTTATTCATGAGAGCCAATCCCCATATTTCTATGATAAAGCGAAGGCGATCAATGGTTCCTTGGAGGTTATCCCGACAGGCTTCGAATATGTAACCAAGCCATTGAGACTAAATGCAAGAACCATTCGCCGATTCAACGGCCACAAGTTCTACACCAAACAACCGATCATTATGGAGGCTGATGTGACACGTGATGCCTTCAGCCGTGCTATATCAGAGATACAGTCCACGTCATTCATCATATGCAGCGAGGATATCGAGGATTTGATATGGGAACGCTGCCCGAATCTGAATACCGAAATTTTAAGTTATGAGCAGTCTTTTATTTTCGTTAGCGGTGAGGAGACTTGGTCGAAGGATCAGCTGTTGGCTTTGGAACAACCAGTAACCTTTATTGTAGATGGAACATTCATTCTTGATGACGATGTAACGGAGGACGATATTAAACATTCGATCTCATCGCTGGATCTCTTCGGAGATGTGGTTGTCGGGGAAAAAAGAATTAAAGGCATTTTGTACCCTTACCTTAGAGTGAACAATGGCAGTATTATAGTGAAGGGGACGGAAGAGGAGCTTGCAGGTATTGGTAATGTCGGAATGTTATCGTTATAAAAGAGAAGAGGAATGAACCATGAATATTAATAATGAAGATATTGCCAAGCAGCATATTCTCGACCTCCGTCAGGAAGTGGAACGATGCCAGCTGGCAACAAAATGGAGTCTTACACGGAAGACGACAGACCACGCAACAGTGGCTGCGCGTAAAGCCGATGGAAAATGGAAGTCACTACTGGAAACCATCATCATGATGGGAAGAAGAATGCTCTAATCTGGTGTAACCGGTTGAGCAAGAACCCTATGTATACGGATAATCGTCGATGCGATGCGTGTCGGCGATTTTTGATTGCGAGGCAAACGGATCCTTTTGCAAAAAAAGTGAGTTCGAGCAGCTGTCCAGAGGCAGCTGTTTTTTATTGCTACCTTTTTTACCTATCGATAGTTAAAAATATTGACACTCTACATGATTTCCCTTAAAATTTTACCTACCGATAGTTAAAAAAAGGAGTGAACTGCATCGTGAAAAAGAAGGATCTGACCTCACAGCAGATTGTCGAGGCGGCCATCGGGTTGTTTGCGCTGCATGGCATAGAGAAAACCAGCCTTGCGATGATAGCCAGTGAGGTTGGCATTACGAAACCGTCTATCTACTATCATTTTGTTTCGAAGGATGAGCTGATTGATCGGGTTTTTGACTATATGTTTAGCGACTATCATTTTGAGCATTATTTCACCTTGGCCCATATGAATGAGTTGAACTTCGCAGAGGAACTGTACCAAGGGGGAATGCGCATGTTTCCCGAGGATGAAGAGGAGTTTTCTCCGGTCATGCGCTTGTTGAATGAGTTTATGCTGACCGCCAACCGGAGCGCTAATTACGGAGAACGGGTGGCTGCCATGCAGCAAACGTTCCTGGACGGTTTTCGTGAGCTGATGTTGTTAGGCGCAGAATTTGGGATCGTTGAGCGGCATCATGCAGAGTCCAAGGCATATGTCCTGGCTCTGGTCATCGACAATATTACCAGTTATATGATGATGGACATTCAGTTGGACTATCAAGCGATATGGAAAGAAGCGGTGAACAGTGTGTTTAGGAAAGGAGCAGATACCGTTGCATAATGGAGGGGAATACACAGATCTTGGATTATCCGCGTCAGACCGGATCTTGATATGGACGGCACCCCCGATATTGGGCGCTGTTGTTGGCTGGTTTCTACCTGCAATCGCGGATTGGGCAACAGGATTGGCCTGGGTTCCGTTTCAAGGGCCGCTGGAGTTAATCGCATCCATTCAGGGACCGTGGGTCGTCATCTTAACGGCTAATCTCGGTCTGATTGCGGGAATGCTGCTCTCTCGCATTGCCGTTAAAGAAAGTCTTGCGCTTCAACTGTCGGATCAGGAGATTACGTTTAGCCTTCATGAAGCAAAACAAACGTTTGCGAGAGAGGAAGTTTCGGCAGTATTTCTAGATGGCAAGCAGCTTGTCCTGCTGGGGGCTGAGGGGCAGGAGCTCTATCGAGCGAAGCCTGAGGCCAAACGCGCAGCGGTGGCAGAGGCCTTCCGGTCCCATGGTTATTCCTGGAGGGACAGCGATCCCTTCGCCGATCATTATGTCAGATGGGTTGTCGATTCACCGGGGCTGACGCCCAGTATGAATGCGCTGTTCCTGGCACGCGAGAAGGCTCTTGAGATGGAAGAGAAGGAGGACGCAGCCGATCTGCGCCGTGAGCTTTCGAAGCTTGGGATCACCGTGCGCGATGAAGATAGTAGGCAGTACTGGCGTCCGCACGGCCAGCGGCCATAGCGAGCACGGGGAAATACGGCACTCAGGGCCGTAAAGCTATAGAATCAAGCCGTGATCTTCGCTCGCTCGATTTAGTGCGCAGATGGTGCCGCTCTGAACATCTGTCAGTTAACCGTAACTACCGCTGATGCATGAGCATTGGCGGCTTTTTTGCGATATTGCTCGGCGCCCCATCATGCTGCCTAACATGATCGCCACCTCGAATCGAACAAAATGACACCTCCAAGCGGTAAACAAACCTGCCGCAAACAATATGCCTCCTTCAGTAAGACATCCGGCAGTCCTCTCTTTACAAGAGAAGACTTACAATGGAAGCAAACCTGGAGTAAAGGAGATGTCTTATGAATTTTGATCTGAACCTCGTGCCTTTCAGCCGAAGAGAATCCTTCCTGGCCATTTCACTCCTGCCTGCAGGAAAGGAACGGAGACAAGGGCTTTATCTGCGTACGGTCCGCGGAGGGGACGACAAGTTTGGCGAGGCCTTTTTGATCGAACTGCTGGACCGGCACGGCAAGCCGGTTTTATATACAACTGCGGCATCCCCCGACAAACTTAGGCTAACCTCCCCGGATGAGGATGGCCATGCGGATATTTGTTTATCGGATTCCCGGACTATCAGGTTCCGTACGGAAGGCTGCGGCATCCGGCTTACCTTTTTCCCCGCAGCGTACGACTATGCCTACGAGAGTAATCCGGACAGTTGGGAAGTGAATAGCTTCACGCATGGCTGTCGCTTCATGCTGACACGGCTTGCAGGCCATATGAGCATGGAGGTGGAATGGAACGAGATCAAGAGCTCGCGGGTGACCGCTGACTTCTATCCAGATGCTGCAACCGATACGGCGGAGTTTGCCGTAGAGGAGTTTATTACCGTCTTGAAGCCGCGCGACATATGGGAGTCCTTCGACGAGGCGGTTGAAAGCTTAAGGAAAGATTATGCCGCATGGCTGAACAACACCTTGACCGTTTCTAACCGGTGGCAGGAGGCAAGAGAGCTCGCAGCCTATATCACCTGGTCCTGTCTCGTTCCGGCCGAGGGCTGTTTGACCCGCCCTGCCATGTACATGTCCAAGAACTGGATGACCAACATCTGGAGCTGGGATAACTGCTTTAACGCGATGGCCCTTGTGCGCCACAACCCGAAGCTGGCCTGGGATCAGTTCATGATCTTTTTTGATCGTCAGGATGAGAGCGGACTGATTCCGGACTTCGTGAACGATAAATACGAGCTTTGGAATTGCAACAAACCGCCGATTCACGGCTGGACGCTGGCCTGGATGATGCGGCGTACCGATTTCATTCAGGAGGCTCAGCTGCGCGAGGTTTATGAACCCCTATCCAAATGGACGCAGTGGTGGTTCACGCACCGGGACCATGACGGCGACGGCATTCCCCAGTACAACCACGGCAATGATTCGGGGTGGGACAACAGTACGGCGTTTAATAACGGCATTCCCGTAGAAAGTCCTGACCTTGCCGCATATCTGATCATACAGATGGAAACGCTTGCCGAGGTGGCGGATTTGTTGGGCTTATCGGAAGAGTCGGCGGAATGGAGACGCAGAGCGGACGATACGCTGGAACGCATGGTCCAGCACTTCTGGAAGGGTGGACGATTCACCGCCTGCCGTTCGGGAACGCATGAGGTGTCCGAAGGAGACAGCCTGCTGCTGTTCGTTCCTATCCTGCTGGGAAAACGCCTTCCCGAACATATTCGCACGGCTCTATTAGAAGGGCTGAGGGATGAAGGACGATTCCTGACGAATAACGGCTGGGCTACCGAGAGTGTGAGCAGCCGCTACTATAAGCCGGACGGATACTGGCGCGGACCGATCTGGGCGCCTTCCACGATGCTGCTTGTCGAAGGTGTTGCGGCAGCTGGCGACATGGAGCTGGCGATGGAGATCGCCGAACGCTTCTGCCGCATGGTCAGTGTCAGCGGCATGGCTGAGAACTTCGATGCCCTGACCGGGGCAGGGCTCCGCGATCGGGCGTTCACCTGGACCTCCAGCGTATTTTTGGTTCTTGGACATGAATACACGCTTTAAACATGATGGAATCACACTTCTTCCCAGGCGATTTGCCTTGTGGAAGAGGTGCTTTTTCCGTTTTCTTCCTTATATTTTCCAGTTGGCGCCTAATTACAAGCCCTTTGTTCGGGTTTATAATGAAAGCGGTATCATGAATGGATGTGCATGGTCTAGCATCTGCATGACGAGATGATTATGATGGATCCAACTTAACGATACGACAGCGGGGAGAGTAATCATGAACTTACAGGGGATCAAAGAGCGAGTCAGCCGACTGTTCACTGGAAACTATCACAGCATAAGAACCAAGCTGCTTGCCTGTTTTTTAATCGTAACCCTAATTCCGCTATTCTCGCTGGGCGGTCTGTCTTATTATCAATCGGCGAAGGTGATCAATTCCCAGTTCGGTAAGTACGGCGACAATGCCGTAGCGCAACTGGAGCAGCAGACGAGTTCGACCTTGAGCCGGATGAAGCAGACGGCGGAGACGATCTATTCCTATTTACTGGACCCGAGCCACACGGGGCTTGGAAATCAGACGCCATCCACATATAGCGACATCATGGAGAAGAATGATTTTGAATCGTTATTGAAGTCCCTTCGGACTCAGCTGACTGCCGGAATTTACATTATTACGACCTCTGGATATTACTACGGGGAGCATAATCTGGACGTGGCCAAACTTGGCAATATTCCGACGTGGAATGCCAAACCGAAGGCATATGCGGGCACCTATTGGCTTGGCTTCTATCCACAGAATCATTCCATCAAGAGCAGCGATAGCGACAACCTGCCTGTTATCGGCTTGGCGGTACCGATCCATCACCCGGACAAGGCACAAGACGGCAGCGTGATTCTCATCGAGGAGCAGGCCGAGGATTTGCTTCGCAGCTTCCACAAGTTCGAGACTGACACGCATGCCCATCTGCTTATAAAATCACCGGACGGCACGGTCGTTTATGAGACGGCTGCCGATTATTCGCCCAAACCGAGCGATATGACCTGGTCCCGAACCCTGGCTGTCAATCAATGGACAATGGAGGCCAGAATTTCTGCAAAAGCCTTCTATCAATCGTCCGGCATCATTCGGGCGAACACGATGGTGGTTGCTATCGTCTCCTGCCTGCTTGCCTTCGGCATCGCCTACATGTTCTCTTCCCGGTTTACCTCACGGATCAGAACTTTGAAGGATTCGATGCAGAAGGTGAGTTTTGGCAATCTGGATACCCGTACCCCGATTGAGGGCAAGGATGAGCTGGGCAGTCTGGATATGAGCTTTAATCGGATGGTGACGGGTGTGAAGTCGCTGATCGGTGAGGTGGAGCAAAGCGAGCGTCTGAAAAAGGAGGCTGAGCTGCGTGCATTCCATTACCAGATCAATCCCCATCTGCTGTTTAATACACTTAACTCCATCCAGTGGAAAGCCAGGCTGGAAGGCGCAGAAGACATCCGTCAGATGCTGTACCATCTGACGATGGTGCTGGAGGGGAATTTGGATATTTCCCAGGAACTCGTCACACTGAACAGGGAACTGACCATGATCGGACATTTTTTGAACATTCAGGAGATCCGGTATGGCAAGGTGTTCCGTTATCGGCTGGATTGCGATGAGGCGTTGTTGCCTTATTTGATTCCGCGGATGACCCTCCAGCCGCTGTTCGAGAACATTTTTTTTCATGCTTTTACCGATGGTCAGGGAGAAATCCATGTCAAGGTCGAGGAGGATCGCGACGAGCTTGTGCTTACGCTCTTTGATAACGGGGCCGGCATGAAGGAGGAGAAACTGGCCTTGTTATTCTCGCCGGAGATAAAGCGTAAGGGCCGCGGAGGGCTTGGCGTGCGGAACGCCGACCAGAAGTTCAAGCTGCACTTTGGCCCGCTCTACGGACTGACCGTGCATTCGGTTAAGGGAGAGGGAACGACCATCACGATACGCTGGCCAAAAAGGGAGGAGTCTTACGACGATGGAAACCGAGAAAATTAAAGTGATGATTGCCGATGATGAGAGCATTGTGCGCAAGGGGCTCCGATCCACGGTGCCATGGGGCCAATACGGGATGGAGGTTGTGGCCGATAGTCCCAACGGTCAGGCCGCTTGGGAAGCTTTTCTGGAGTTTCGTCCGCAGGTGGTCATTACGGATATCGTCATGCCGGAGATGGATGGCATCGAGCTGTGCCGTAAAGTGAAGGAGGCTGCGCCGGAAACTCGAATTATTCTGCTCAGCTGCCACCGGGATTTCGAATATGCCCAGGAGGGGATGCGTCTCGGCGCTTCGGGGTACCTGCTGAAAACCGCATTCGAGGATGAAGAGCTCGAAGCCATGCTGGGCAAATTCCAGCGCGAGCTGAACGATACGCAGACTTACGGTCACCAGCGGGAAGAACAGTTATCCACGCAATTGTTTGCGTGGCTTAACGGTCATAACGATAGATTTCCCGGAGAATTCGGAAAGCTTTGCACCCGCGGCTGGCAAGAGGAAGGAAAGCCCTTCTCACTTTATCTGGTGAAGACGGCAGGCTGCAGCGGCCAATGGGAGAGCCTGATTCAGGATCAGGGTTCCCATGAGCCAGGCCTCCTGTGCTGCAGGCTGATTCCATATGGCGCGGACAACTGTTATTGGGCTGTACCGGATGAGGGTAAGGGAGCCGCGGACAGCCTGCTGGTGGAGATGAAGAGCCGCTGCGGACAGCTGGTATGGAATTCGCGGGGAAACCTTCACGATCTGGAAGAGCTCCAGGAGGCCTTTCGATCCCTGCACAAGGAAGCTGAGCTGGAGCGGGCCTACGGTCTTAGAGGGGAGCATTGGCCTGAGCCCATACTGCATGCGGTTCATCTGCTGCACGAGCACCCCGCAGACGAATGGTCGGCGGCGGAACTCGCTCAGAAGGTGGGATTGAGCCGAAGTCATTTTTCGATCCTGTTTAAGAAAACGGTAGGGGACAGCTTTATTGCTTTCCAATATAAACGCAAGCTTCGCCTCGCCTATGGCCTGCTGCGTGAAACCTCCTTAACGATGCAGGAAATCGCCGAGAAGACCGGGCTTGGAGATAGCAAATATTTCAGCAAATGGTTCAAGCGCTGCACTGGCCAGACACCAAGCCAATACCGTGCCGAACAAAAAGGGGAGTCACGGTAAACAAATGAACACCTGCTGCAACAGGTTCGAACAAAAACACGATATTATGCGAATCAGCGCACGTTTTGAACCGCTTTCAATCGAGTTATGATGAAAGCGGTTCAATTAATATTACCTCAATACTTAGGGGGAGCTGACAATATGAAAAAAAGAATGTCATGGATTGCAGTGGTGTCCGTTATGACGTTAATGGCCTCGCTGCTCGCCGCATGCGGCGGCAGCGGCGGGACCGGGAGCGCGAAGGAGCCGGACGGCCATTCGGCGGGTGTTGCAAAGACACTTCGTTTCGCTACCTGGGATACAGGAGACGCACTGAAGATTGAGCAGGAAATCGCCAAGAAGTTCGAGGAGTCGCATCCCGGCACGAAGGTGCAGGTGGAGGCCTATGCCGACGGGTTCGATCAGAAGCTGGCCGCCGGTTTTGGCGCAGCCAATCCGCCGGACGTAATGTATATGTGGGATTTTCCGACGTATCACCAGTCCCTGGAGCCGCTGGATTCCTACGCGTCCAAGGACGAGGACTTGAATATCGATGATTTTTACCAAGGATTGTTTAACTACGGCAAGATCGATAATCAGCTGTACGGAATCCCGGCGGGCTTTACGACCCGGGTGGTGTACTACAACAAGAAGATGTTCGACGATGCGGGCATTGCCTACCCGAGCGATGGATGGACATGGACGGAATTCCAGGAGAACGCCCAGAAGCTTACGGATAAATCCAAGAAGCAGTATGGCTTCGGCGTACGAGCCGAGAACGATACGTATGACCTGCAAGGGTTCGTATGGAGCAACGGAGGCTCCTTCATTTCCGAGGATGGGACAACGATTGAAGGCTACATGAACAGCAAGGAAACGGCGGAAGCCATTCAGATGCTGGGCGATATGCTCAAGAACGGCTCAGCCGTCCTGACCGGAGGCAAAGGGCAGCAGAGCGGGGAGGATATTTTCAAAGCCGGTAAAATCGCGATGTGGGAAAGTGGCATCTGGCCGCTGGAATCCTTCCGGGATGCAGGAATTGACGTAGGAACGGTGGAGATGCCGGCTTTCCCGGGTAAGCCTGTAAAAGGCGTGTTGGCTGAATCGGCTCTGTCCATTGCAAAGGACTCGAAGAATAAGGACCTGGCGTGGGAGTTCATCAAATTCTACGTGTCGGATGAAGCGATCAAAATGCGGGTAGCCGACCTTCCGGTCCGGGTCAGCGTGGTGAATGAGCTGAAGAAGGATCAGGACCCTCTCTACAAGCCGTATTACACGATGCTGGAGCGTTCGGACAATACGCCGGCTTTCCTGCTGAATCCGAAATGGAATGAAGTGAACCGCCAGCTGTCGGCAGCCGTGGAATCTGTCATGTTTGGCAGCGATGCCCAGGAGGTTCTGAACCAGGCAGTGAAGGATAGCGAACGCTATTTGAAATAATTGAAGAAAGAAGGATCGCGATAATGGCCCACACGCATGCGTCTTACTCACAACAGCAGACAACGGCCCCGAAGCGACTTGGACCCAAAAGATGGGGTGGGGCTGTGCCCTACCTCTTCATTTTTCCATGGATATTCGGATTCCTGGTCTTCACGCTGGGCCCGCTGCTGTTTTCCCTTGTCATTTCGTTTTTTGATTGGCCGATTGTAGGTCAAGTGACCTTTGTTGGCATCGACAACTACGTGGAGATGTTCTCGAATGATCCGTTATTCTGGAAATCGCTGCTGGTTACCTTGAAGTTTGCGGCTTTGTTCGTGCCGCTGAATATCGTTGTGGCCCTAGGGCTCGCCATGCTGCTGAATCAGAAGGTAAGGGGAAGCGCCTTCTTCCGCACCGCCTTCTACCTGCCGTCGGTCATCTCTGGTGTAGCCCTTGCTATGATCTGGTCCTGGGTATACAGCGGCGATTACGGCATATTGAATTATTTCTTATCGATTGTTGGTATTGAAGGCCCGGACTGGCTGAATGATACGAAGTGGTCTTTGGTCGCCATGGTGATTGCAAGCCTGTGGGGCCAGGGGGCGATGATGCTTATTTTTCTGGCAGGCCTCAAAGGAATTCCCAAGGATCTCTATGAGTCGGCTTCGATAGACGGTGCGGGCAAGATCAGGCAATTCTTCAATGTGACGATCCCGATGATTACGCCCACCCTGTTGTTTAACCTGATCACATCCATCATTGCGGCTTTCCAGCAGCTGACGCTCGCGCTTCTGCTTACGGGGGGGGGGCCGCTGAAGTCCACGTTCTTCTATGCCATGTACATGTATGAGAATGCGTTCAAATACTTCAAGATGGGTTACTCTGCAGCCAATGCGTGGTTCATGTTCCTGATCGTGCTGACGCTGACGTTCCTGGTGTTCAAGTCTTCGGAGGCCTGGGTGTTCTATGAGGGCGAGATGAAGAAGGAGAAGCCGAAGCGTGCCAAACGAGGGATTCATGTCGATGGAGAGGGGCGTTCCGCATGAAAAAAGTGATAACGTACACCCTGCTGATCTTATGCTCCCTGCTGTTCATGGCCCCGCTCTTCTGGGCCATCACAACAGCTCTGAAATCCCAGCAGGAGCTGTATCTGTTTCCTCCAAAATGGTTTCCGTCCGTGTGGCGCTTCAGTAACTTCGCGGAGGCCTGGAGCATTCAGCCGTTTAATATGTTTTTGAAAAATACGCTGATCGTGACGCTGCTGTCAACGCTTGGGCAGCTCATATCGTGTACGCTCGTGGCTTACGGGTTTGCCCGGTTTCAGTTCAAGGGGCGGGATGCATTGTTTCTGATCGTGCTCGCCACGATGATGATTCCGTGGGAAGTGACCATGATTCCGCAGTATATGGAGTTTAATTATCTGGGCTGGATCAACACGCTGAAACCGCTTATCGTACCGTCCTGGTTCGGTTCCGCTTATTTCATCTTCCTGCTGCGCCAATTCATCATGACCCTGCCGAAGGAGCTGGATGAAGCGGCAACGATTGACGGTGCAGGGAAAATGACGGTTCTATTGCGGATCATCGTGCCGCTGATGGGACCCTCGCTTATTCTGGTTGCCGTGTTCCATATGATGAGCTGCTGGAACGATTATCTGGGTCCGCTCATCTTCCTGAACGACCAGACGAAATACACGCTGACGCTGGGGTTGTCCCAATTCAAGGGCATGCACGGCGTCGACATGCAGTCCATTATGGCGATTACATGCCTGATCTCCATTCCGCCGCTGGCCGTATTTTTCTTTGCGCAGCGTTATATCGTCGGCGGTATTGCCACGACGGGGATCAAGGGATAACCGTGCCGGTGATAAGAGGCATCCACGATTGATATGCAGCATATGCAGCATCAGAACATAGAAGTGCGTGTTCAAAAACCCATGGAAAGATGACTTTTTGAACGACCACTAGAAGCTTAGACCGCTGGAGAAAGGATGGAGAGACCTATGAGAGACAATCGTATCGACCGTGACTGGGATAATCTGACCGTGCTGGAGAGAAACCGGGCGAAGAGCCGGGCCTATTTTATTCCGTTCGAGGATACGGACGGAGCATTAAGTTATGACAGAGGCAGCTCGCCCTGGTACCAATCACTGAACGGGGTATGGAAATTCCATTATGCCGAAGAGCCGGAGGCTGCCCCTGAAGCTTTTTATCTGGAGGGATTCAATATATCGGACTGGGATGACATTAAGGTTCCGGGACATTGGCAGCTGCAGGGCTACGGTCATCCGCATTACACGGACTTGTATTATCCGTTTCCGGTCGATCCGCCGCATGTGCCGAATGCGAATCCGACGGGCAGCTACGTGCGCGAGTTCGACCTTCCGAAACCATGGGATGGCCGGAAGATTCGCGTGAAATTCGACGGGGTGGACAGCGCATTTCACGTGTGGCTGAACGGAGCGTTCATCGGCTACAGCCAGGGGAGCCGGCTGACCTCCGAGTTTGATCTGACCCCCTACCTGAAGACCGGGGTGAACCGGATGGCTGTCAGAGTATATCAGTGGTCGGACGGTAGCTATCTGGAAGATCAGGATATGTGGTGGATGAGCGGCATTTTCAGGGATGTTTATCTGATTGCCGAGCCATCGAGCCTTCGCATTGAGGATTTTCGTGTCTTGACCGAGCTGGACGAGGAGTATCGGAGCGCCAAGCTGAACGTGCGTTTGGAGCTGGAAGGGACGGAGCCCGGATCGGTGCAGCTTCACCTGTTGAATGGAGACGGAGCTGAAGTGGGGTCAGCCCAAAGAGAAGTGACGCACTCGGTAACGGAGGAGCTGGATATTGAAATCACAGGTCCGGCCTTATGGAGCGCGGAGTCTCCGGCATTATATCACCTGGTGATCAAGCTGCGGGATACCCAGGGTCAAACGCTGGAGACTGTGGCGCAGCGTGTCGGGTTCCGCTCGGTTGAAGTGAAGGACGGGCAGCTGCTGGTGAATGGCAGGGCCATCCTGCTCAAGGGAGTGAACCGCCATGACCATCACCCGGATACGGGCCGGACGGTCACGCTGTCCACGATGCTGGATGATATCCGTTTAATGAAGCAGCACAACATCAATGCCGTGCGGACGGCTCATTATCCGAATGATCCCCGGTTCTACGAGCTGTGCGACGTGTATGGGCTGTATGTGATGGAAGAGACGGATCTGGAGACCCACGGCTTCGAGCTGCTTGGCAACATTTCCTTCCTGAGCGACGATCCGCAATGGAAGGAAGCCTATGTGGATCGTGTAAGGCGGATGGTGGAGCGGGATAAGAACCATCCGTCCGTGCTGTTCTGGTCCCTCGGCAACGAATCCGGCTTCGGCTGCAATTTCCGCGCGATGGCGGAGTGGTGCCGGGAGCATGATCCAACAAGGCTGATCCATTACGAGGAGGACCGGGAGGCCGAGGTGTGCGATGTGGTGAGCACCATGTATTCCTCCGTCGAGAAGATGGAGGGCTTCGGCAGCATGACTGATCATCCCAAGCCACATATTCTGTGCGAGTATGCACATGCGATGGGCAACGGGCCTGGCGGCCTGCGTCCTTACTTCAATGCCTTTGAGGTCCACAGCCGCCTTGCGGGCGGTTTCGTCTGGGAGTGGATTGATCATGGGCTGAGCCGAACGACGGCGGACGGCAAGAAGGATTACGCCTACGGCGGCGATTACGGCGATGTGCCAAACAACAGCAATTTTGTTATCGACGGCTTGGTGCGGCCGGACCGGACGCCTTCTCCCGGACTACTGGAATACAAGAAGGTTATTGAGCCTATTCGTTTGTCGATGCCGAATCAGGGGCGCCTGCTCATCATGAACCGCTATGATTTCATTTCACTGGATCATTTGCTGGCCCATTACCGGGTATTGGCCGATGGACAGCTGGTCCACAGCGGACTGCTGGCGCTTCCACGAATCGAAGCAGGAACAAGCGCGGAGCTTAGCCTCCTCGAGGTCATGGAGCAAGCGGCATTAGGCGTCAGTCCCTTCGCCGAACTGTGGCTCGAGGTATCCTTCTCGCTGGCTGCTGACTGCACTTGGGCGGAACGCGGGCATGAGGTGGCATGGTCCCAGTTTCTGCTGCGCGCTGCATCCGCACCCGAATTTCAGCCGGCCGCTGCAACGGGTTACGGAGAACTGCGCGTAACCGAGGAGAAGCATAGGCTTATGCTGAATAACGGGAGGTTTCAGCTCTCGTTCAATGCCCTTCGTTCCGGCTTTGAAAGCTTGTCGCTGCATGGCAAAAGGCTCTCGTTTGGCGGACCGGCGCTGAATTTCTGGCGTCCGCCGATTGATAACGACATGTACGTGCTGCCGGAATGGCGCAAAGCCCATCTGGACCGGCTCACTGAGCGGATCGATCATTTCGAATGGAAGCGATTGGACCAGGAATGCGTTGAGGTACGGCGGATTTCCCGCATTGCCCCACCGGTTTATGACTGGGGCTTCCGCTGTGAAACGACCTATACGATTACCGCCAGCGGCTTGATCATCATGGATGTGAAGGGTGAGCCGATCGGCAGCCCGCCCGCCATGCTGCCGAAGATCGGACTTCAAATGCAAGTTGCGGGAGATATGGAGTTTGTTCGGTGGTACGGCAGAGGACCTGAAGAGAGCTACCCGGACAGCCTGGAAGCGGGACGGTTCGGAGCATACTGCAGCACCGTGGACGGATTGTTCACGCCATATATTTATCCGCAGGAGAACGGAAACCGATCGGATGTCCGCTGGATGTCCATCACGGATGGCGGTGGCTTGGGTCTGCTTGCCGTAGGCGAGCCCGTTCTGAATTTCAGCGCGAGCCGATATACCGATTCCGATGTGGAGTCCGCAGGACATGCCAGCGATCTTGTACCACGCAGCTTTGTTACGCTGAATCTGGACTATCGGCAGAACGGACTAGGCAGCAACAGCTGTGGTCCGGCACAATCTCCGGAGCATTCGATCAAGCCGGAGCCGTTTCGCTTCCGTATTCTTCTGAAGGCTTATACAGCCGAGGACGATCCGGTATGCTTAAGCCGGAGGATGCGGTCGGAAGCGAAATTTTATAAGTGACCATGAGCGGTTCGATTCATAACGTTTTTGGATTTTCTGGAGAAGGGGAATAACATGTCCTTTTACATCAAAGACCTGCTGCAGCTGTCTACGGGGGTGCGACGATTCTTAATAAGCGAGGCCTTCTACGGTGTCGGGATTGGTCTGTATACACTTGTTCTGAATTTGCATCTGCTCTTCCGGGGGCTGAGGGAAGACGAGATCGGCGCGTTGGTATCAATGGGCATTCTGATTATGGGCGTGCTCGCCATTCCGGTTTCCCTGCTCGCGAACCGGATAGGAAGGAAAAAACTGCTGGTTACCGGTGTTTTCTTTATTGCCGGAGGGAATGTCCTGTTTGCCGTCAGCGATGAATTACTCTGGTTTTACGCCGCGCAGATTCTGGTATCCACGGGTTTGACGCTTGTCGAGACAACGGAGATCCAGCTTCTCTTCCATTATTGCCGCTCGCGCAAGGAAGAAGCCCGCGCGTTCTCCCTCATGTTTGCCGTCTTTACGGCTTTTACGGGACTCGGGACGCTGGCTGCCGGGTATATCTCCAAGGGATTTGAAGGAAGCAGGGGTTATGAAGTGTCTCTGCTTCTGACGGGGCTGGTGCTTGTTCTTCATGGCGTTATCAGAGCGTTCTGGCTGCCTGCCGAGCGGAGGCATTTGGACGAGGAAGCAGCATACCATTCACCTTCCAAGGGATTATCCAGGTTAACAGCGCCGATATCGTCCGGGACCTTGTGGCTGTTCGCTGTGTTTATGGCCCTGCTGGGAGGCTGTATTGCGATGACCGGTTCATTCCTGAATGTGATCGTGAAGTTCCGGCTGGATTGGATGGATGATCAGGTATCCCTGATTCTGGCCGTCGGCGCGAATCTACTGTTTATTTGCTCGTTGATGACGCCGTACGTCATGGAACGGTTTGGTTATAATACGGCCATTCTTTCGGTATTCATCGTCAATATTTTGCTGTTTGCCGCTTTATCCATGATCCTGCCCGTGTGGCTGTTTGTAGCACTGTTCCTGCTTCGGGGCGGAGGTGTGACCATGCTGTCCAATCTGCTGGACAGTCTGCTGATGTCTGCGTTTCATGAACAGGAGCGGAATCTGTATGCCGGCATGAGATCGGTATTCCGGAGTTTAGGATCGTCCGGGGCAACGCTGGTTTCCGGCCTGATCCTGGCCCGGCAGGATTACCGGCTCCCCTTCCTGGTCACAGCCGGGGTGCTGCTGCTCTGCGGTCTGTATTACGTGTGGTGGATTCGTCCGGTCCTATCCAAGAGATTAAGCAGCAGTATGGAGCCGTGAATAAGAAGAGGCTGTCTAAAGGGTCGAATTGACCTTTTCAGGCGGCCTTTTTACAGTTACAGGATTATTCCCGATATTCACATAGAAGTCCGGTGTTATGCTGATCGGCTGCCGTGTTCCTATTTTGTTCCGCAGAAAGTCTCCAAATATATTGACATCAAAAATTGGTACATGTTTAAATAGAAGAAGTGTTAGCACTCTTCTGACTAGAGTGCTAAATGAAACCTCGTTCAGATTGGAAGGGAGATTTTTTCATGGCGAAAAAACAGTTTAAAGCTGAGTCCAAACGGCTGCTCGAGATGATGATCAATTCCATCTATACGCAGCGTGAAATTTTTCTGCGTGAGCTGATTTCAAATGCCAGCGACGCGATTGACAAGATTTATTATAAAGCTCTGACCGACGACAACTTGACCTTTAACAAAGAAGATTACTACGTTAAGATTACCGCAGATAAAGCAAGCCGCACACTGACCATTACCGATACAGGGATCGGAATGACGAAGGAAGACCTGGAGAACAACCTCGGCGTCATCGCGAAGAGCGGATCCCTTGCGTTCAAGAGCGAGAATGAAGCGAAGGACGGCCACAACATTATTGGCCAATTCGGTGTCGGCTTCTATTCCGCGTTCATGGTTGCTGATGTGGTTACCGTGACAAGCCGAGCCCTCGGCAGCGACGAAGCGTTCAAGTGGGAATCCGAAGGTGCGGAAGGGTATACCCTAACACCGGCTGAGAAGGAATCCATCGGAACCGAGATCGTGCTGAAGATCAAAGAGAATACGGAAGACGATCAGTATGATGAATATTTGGAAGAATACCGCCTGAGAGCCATCGTTAAGAAGTACTCCGACTTCATCCGCTATCCGATCAAGATGGACGTGAAAACGCAGCGTCCGAAGGAGGATGCCGAGAACGAGTTCGAGGAAGTTCAGGAAGAGCAGACCATCAACAGCATGGTGCCGATCTGGCGCAAGAACAAGGGCGAGCTGACGGACGCCGATTACGAGAATTTCTACAACGAGAAGCGTTACGGCTTCGATAAGCCGCTGAAGCACATCCATGTCAAAGCGGACGGTGCCGTTGTATACAATGCGATTTTGTTTATTCCCGAGAATACGCCTTTCGATTATTACACCAAGGAATACGAGAAGGGGCTTGAGCTCTATTCCAATGGCGTCCTGATCATGGACAAATGCGGCGACCTGCTGCCGGATTATTTCAGCTTCGTGAAGGGGATGGTCGATTCGGAGGATCTATCTCTGAACATCTCCCGCGAGATGCTCCAGCATGATCGTCAGCTGACGCTGATTGCGAAGAACATCAAGAATAAGGTGAAGGGCGCGCTGCAAAGCATGCTGAAAGACGAGAGAGAGAATTATGAGAAATTCTTTGAATCTTTTGGCAGAGGCTTGAAATTCGGCGTCTACAATGACTACGGCATGAACAAGGAAGATCTTCAGGATCTGCTGCTGTTCACGTCTTCCCAAGAGAAGAAGCTGGTCTCGCTGGATGAGTATGTATCGAGAATGCCGGAGGATCAAAAATATATCTATTATGCGTCCGGCGATTCCATTGACCGGATCGAGAAGCTTCCGCAGACGGAAATGGTGCTGGATAAAGGCTATGAAATTCTGTACTTCACCGACGATGTGGATGAGTTTGCCATCAAGATGCTTATGAAATACAAGGAGAAGGAATTCAAATCGGTATCGAGCGGGGATCTTGGCATTGATTCAGAGGCCGACAAGCAAGAGAACGAAGCTGAAGAAAGCGACAACAAGGAGCTCTTTGAAGCCATGGGCGGCCTCTTGGCTGGCAAGGTGAAATCCGTTAAAGCCTCCAAACGCCTGAAATCCCATCCGGTATGCCTGTCCACAGAGGGCGATGTATCCATTGAGATGGAGAAAATATTGAAGGCAATGCCGAACGGACAGGATATCCAGGCAGACAAGGTGCTGGAGATCAACACAAACCACGAGGTGTTTACATCCCTGAAAGCACTGCAGGGGGATCAGGACAAGCTGAAGCTGTACACGAATCTGCTCTATAATCAGGCGCTGCTGATCGAAGGCTTGCCGATTGCCGATCCGGTGGAATTCACGAATGATATTTGCAAAATCATGGTGTAAGCAGCGAAAGCTAACGACCATGAGATGATAACAGACAAACCCGAGACTCTGGTGTAAGGTGCCAGGGATTCGGGTTTGTTTTTTTGACTTGCTACCGATTGTGCTGTGCAGATCGCTATTGTTACACCACATCCGCCGCAAGATCCGATAACAATCCGTTCTCAGGTGCCATGCCCAACAGGTCGTAGACCGAGAATGGGAACATCGGAAAACCGACGTAGTAAGGCGTGATGGCATAAAGCGGATAGAAGAGGACCAGTGATTTATCGGCCAGATAGAAGTCCTGATTCGGGGACACGGTAATCGGGGTGCCCTCCAGTACAGGAAGGCTGCGTGCCTTGATCTGACGGTTCACCTCGGCCGCCAATACGGCTTGATAATTGGAGTCCGGACGGAACAGGTCGGATAAGGCATAGGATTTTCCCGTGAATGTGGAGAAGGTAAGTGCTCTTGTCACCGTATAACCGTGGGCCATAGGCTCGGAGTAGGTATAGTTGGTCAGAACAAGGCTAAGAATGCCGCGCTCATTCGTTTTAATCTCAAAAGTTCCGGTAGTCTGCGGATGGGTTCCCGTCTGGACCTGCTGCTGGGCATGCTGCATATCCTGGATTTGCTGCAGTATAGTCCGGTTGATAACGTCCTCCACCTGCCGATTCGCGAGGCCGTATACTTGCGGATAATGAATAACAAGGCCGGGCGCCGTATGCGTGAGGGTATGGATATTCACCGGTGGTACATATTGAGCCATGCGTACAATCGCTCCAATCTAACATGAGTTATGTTAGCCTATTCGGGAGCGGGTGCGGAGGTTACGGGTACGAGAGAGAATGAACGGGCGCGGCACCCTTAGGTTTTTTCCACGTCTGTAGGCTTGAGCAGTCGTCTCACAAAGATTGTGAAAATCGCCAAGGAAACGACGACCGAGGCTGCGGTTACGGAGAACAGATACGTATAGCCTATATGCTCGGATACCAGGCCCAGGAGGATTGCGCCAAGTCCGATACCAAGATCGAAAGCCGTCATGAAAGAGGCGTTGGCTGCACCTCTTCGATGCTCTGGAGCAATGCGGAGCGTGGCTGCTTGAAGTGCAGGCTGGGCCGAGCCGAAGCCGATACCGTACAGGATTGCGGCTGTAACCAGTCCAGGTAATCCGCTTGACAAACTTAAGACAACCAGGGCTGCCGCCGTGACAATAAGGGAGGGAATGATGATGAATGCTTCTCCGAAACGGTCTGACAGCTTCCCGGCAAAGGGCCGAATCAGGGTAAGTGCGATTGCATATACGAGGAAAAAAGTTCCCGGATTGACCCGGATGGAATCTGCAAACAGCGGGAGAAAGGTTGTGATTCCGCCATATGCGACAGCCAGGAAAAAGATTGCAGCCGTGACAGGAAGAACGGATTTCTCGACCAGTTGAATCCGCCCAGCACTGGGTTTAGCTTCATAAGGAACCCTGGTCATATAGGCCAATATGAGCGCGATGAGGGATAGCCCGGCCGCAATCAGGAACAAGGTCCGAAAGGAATATCCACCCACGATATACGTGCCCAGCAAGGGGCCGATCGCCATCGCAACCGTCATTGCCATTCCATACCACCCCATGCCTTCCCCGCGTCGGGAGGCCGGGATTAAATCCGTAATGACCGTTCCGATGGCGGTTGTCGAGAAAGCCCAACTCGCACCGTGCAGGATTCGCAGCGCAAGCAGCAGCAGGATGCTGCCAACCCAATCGTAGAGATACATCGAGAGGACAAACAATAGAAGGCCCCAAATATAAAATATCCTTCTGCCGTACCGGTCCACTAGTCCCCCGACAATCGGGCGAAAGACAACCGCCGTCAGCGTGAACGCACCGGCCGCCAATCCAACCTGGGATTCCGAGCCGCCCAAGTGCTTGATATAGAGGGGGAGCGTGGGCAGCAGCAGATAGAAGCCCGTAAACAGAAATAACATCCCGATTGTCATCTGAATGAACGACTTCGTCCATCCTTATTCCTCCTTATATTGAATCTCTGCTAAGGCTGACCCCTATTCTTCGGTGGATTTAACAGCCTCGATTTCTTGTCTGATCCACTCGATATTCGTTAGCCCCATCTGCCTCCGATGATCCAGTACTCTCATCAATTGAAGCCGCTGCTTCTCAGGCTCAGGCTTGTAAAACGTGATCTCGGCTTCAAATTCCGTCACATGTTTCAGATTGGTTTCGAGATAAGTCAAATACTGCTCCAGACAGGCCAATCGGATTTCCTTCGGAACATACCGGAAATACACCATTTTGAAATGGAAATGGTGCTCCGTATCCATGTTGAATTCCAGCGGCTTCTCCATGAGCTCCAGGAATTTTTGCTGCCCGGCATCGGTGATCTGATAGATTTTTCGGGGGCGCTTCCCTCCGCCAGTTTCGTCGAGCTTAAGATGGATCCATCCGTTATCCACCATGCGGGAGAGCAGAGGGTACAGCGTGCCGGAACTGATCTGGCGGTAGGGTCCGCCCGCATTTTTAAGAATTTCCTGAAGCATGTATCCGTGCTTATCACCTGTCACCAATTCACCTAATACAAAAAGCTCATACATCTGAGTTCCTCCAATTATATATCGTTACGACACAAATATATATCGTGACGATATATAAAGCAATACTTGGAAGAAAAAAATTTTTTTGAATATCTGCTCTTGAAACAGCAGATAAAGCCGCTCCCCTCGGGACCGGCTTTATCCATTCTCCATTCCCTCCCTATGCCAGAATGGAGTCCATCTCGCATGTAAGGGGGCTGCGTTTACAGTCCGCCCGCATTTTTCTCATGGCTGTCATCCCTTTGCCGGTTTACATGGTCGATATAATCCAAATGCTGAAATCCCCAGGTGCACATGTCTGCCAGAACGCTGTCCAAGGTTTTCCCATGGTCGGAGATGGAGTACTCCACCTTGGGCGGAATCTCCTGATATACCTTGCGTACAATGAGCCCATCCTGTTCCAGTTCACGAAGCTGATTCGTAAGCATGCCTTGGGTAACGCCTGGAAGCATACGTCTGAGCTCTCCGAACCGCTTGGTTCCGTCCTGCAGCAGTATAAACAGAATCAGCGGCTTCCACTTGCCGCCTATTAATTGCAGCGTGGTCAGTATGCCTTTGGTTTTAAACTCCTCATGACTCGTTGTTCTCATATTCTCATCTCCCAGCGGAAGTCCGTATTTGATCATTGGATAGGCTTGATGGTTGATACTTTAGCATAGTATCCGGTTTAAACCCAGTACTATTCTTTATCATACTTAGTACGTTTTTTCGTACTATGCATGGCATGAATATGTACGATGAACCGGACTAAGTACATAAAAAGAGCGTACTTTTCAAAGCTGCCAATCCGAAACATAATGGGGGTGTCAAACAAACCAAACCGGACAGGAGAACTGATTATGAAAATTATGGTGATTGTGGCTCATCCGAATCTAGAGAACTCGCGTGCCAATCGCGCCTTGATGCAGCAAGCCAAGCAGAATACAAATGGAAATGTAGATATTCGGGATCTTTATAAGGAGTATCCGGACTGGAATATTGATATCGAGCGGGAGCAGCAGCTTATTCTCCAGTATGATCGGGTGGTGTTCCAATTTCCGTTTTACTGGTACAGCTGCCCGCCCCTGCTGAAGAAATGGTTCGATGACGTGCTCACCTTCGGGTGGGCGTTCGGACCGGAAGGCAACAGTCTGAGGGGGAAGGAATTTATGCTGGCGACCACGGCGGCAGGCTTGGAACAAGGGTATCGTGCAGGTGGCGACAATTGGTATACCGCCAGTGAACTGCTGCGTCCGATTCAAGCCACGTTGAACCGGTGCAAAGTGAATTATCTGCCTGCATTCGTGGCGTATAACGTCGATCGGATAAGTGACGAAGTACTTCAGGCAGAGGCTCACAGGTATGCGGACCAGGTACTTGCACCGGCCATTGTGGAGAGTCGATATTAAGACACGCGTGAACAATAACGGATAGAACATGGGCTCTTGCCAACTCAAACGATGAAGGGCATGATAGAGTCACAGGATATGATCTGAAGCAATGCCTATGCGTTTTTGGAGCAGTCCATACGGTTTGGGATCGAAATTCCTGGCACACACTTACAGCGCTTTCAGGAGGGTCCACAATGACGATTGATGAAGCCATTCATTTGGAGTCCTATGATGAGCAGTGGGCGGATTGGTTTATCGATGAACAGCAGGCGTTAGTCAGGGGATCAAACGAAGGATCGTTTCACAAGGGGCCCGGAGCCTGCTCCAATATTCCGACGAGAAGAATGCGTTTGTTGAGCAGCTTCTTGTCAGGGCTGAAAGATGGATGAACGGGAGAACAAGCTGAAGAAGCACCCGCCGTCTCATTTTCCTCCATTCATGGCCTTACATTGTTTTCGGTATTCGGATGGTGTAAGGCCATGATATTTTTTAAATGTTTTGCTGAAATGGACATAGTCCGAGAAACCGACACGATAGGCCGTTTCCTGAGCGGATAGCTCAGGCTCCGCAAGCAGTTCCCTCGCTTTTTCCATACGGATCTGGACCAGGTATTTCACAAAGTTCATATTTGTTTCATTCTTGAAGGTACGGCTTAAATACGTCACCGACATCCCCAGTGAGTCTGCCACCTCCTGCAAGGACAAATCCTCCATCGCGTAGTTCTCCTCAATGTACCGCTTGGCTTTCACAATATTGTGGTGAGCGCCAAGATTTCTGGAGCCCTTAATTAACTCAAGCATCTCCTGAATCTTCTCTGTCATTTGACGGCGGCAGGCAGCACGGTCATCCTGCGACCACGGGTGCTCGCCGATTGTCATACCCAGCACCAGGCCGCGTTCTTCAAGCGCAGACAGCAACTCCTGCATCAGCATAGGGGCATACTGTGATAAGCTGACTCCAATAGGTCCCATCGTTTCAAAATGGGTGACCATTTCATCGGTTAGTTCTAAGGCATCCTGTTCCTCAACAGACCACAGCAGCTCAGCAAGCCTGGTTTTGTATCGCTGCTGTGCAAGCGTCCATTCCGTTTGCCGGGAGAAACTCGCCTTTCGGTTATCGAGTTCCTTGCAGGCACGTTTAAGTGTCGTATGGAACTGTTCCGGATCGATGGGCTTCAGCAGGAAATCCGACACGCCGTAGCGCATGGCCTGACGTGCAAATTCGAAATTGTCGTGACCGGACAAAATAATGAATTGCATGTGTGCATGAGTTTCTCTGACCCGGCGGATAAATTCCAGTCCGTCCATTTCAGGCATGCAAATGTCGGTTACGATCAGATCCGGCCGGCTGTCCTCCAGCATCTGAAGCGCCTCAGCCCCGTCTTCCGCCTCTCCCGTGATCTCAACCTGGAGACCGGACCTTTCGACAAGCTTTCGCATACTCAAATGAATGGCATATTCGTCGTCAATCATCATTAACCGGTACATGATGTGCCTCCTCGCTAGTCATATATGGCAGCCTGACTTCAAACTGGGTGCCTTCATCAGGCACGGACTGCACAAGGTGCAAGCCATATTCCGCACCGAAGGTAAGCTGCAGTCGTTGATGGACGTTCAGGAGACCGATTCCGCTGGTGGGTTCCTCCCCCTCGTTGCTCCGTAATTCGTCTTCCGGATTCTCGGGAGTTTGCAGGATGCCTCTTATATGCCGTCTCTTCTCCGCATTCATCCCAATCCCCTTATCTTGAATCACGACGGCAAAATAGTGTCCCTCCGCACGGGTGCTAATCCCGAGGTAGCGGGGTTTCTTACCACGGTATCCGTGGATGAACACATTCTCTATGATCGGCTGCAGCGTGAGCCTGACGGCCTTCACGCGATCCAGGTCGTGTTCATCCACATCTATATCGATCTGCAGTTTGCGGAACCGGGCACTTTGAAGATCCAGATAAAACTGGACATGCCTCATCTCCTCCCGGAGCGGCACAACCGATCCGGCATGGCCGATATTGTAACGGAACATGTGGGCAAGCGCCCGGGTCATGCGGCTGATATCCATATGATCATCCGCGATGGCATATGAATTAATAATCTCCAGTGAATTGTACAAGAAATGCGGATTGATGTGGGATTGCATGGAGCGGAGCTCGGATTCCTTCTGCCTGATCATAAGCTCCCGTTCCTTCAGCCGGGAATCGTGAACCTCCCGGATGAGCCGCTTCAATTCTCCCGTCATGCTGTAGAAACTCTGGAATACGGCAGTCATTTCATGGTTGCGGAACCGGTTCATTTTGGTAGGAAGAACAAAATCGCCCCGCTCAACACGCGCCATTAATTTTTGCAGCATGGAGAGCGGCCTTGTCAAGGATAAGGAGAAACCGCCTACAAGCGCCAATGCAATAATCATAAGCATAGCTGCGGCGGCAAGCGAGTAATTGCGCTGGGTGATCAATCCGCCGATAAGGTTGTTCAGCGGCAGATCGGCGACGACCGTCCAGCCGGTGATCTGAGAGCGTTCATGCAGAACCATTTTTTCAGTGCTGGAGGCTGCGTCTTGATGACGGAAGAAGGAAGAGTTCTGGTTCTGAATACGTGCAAACAGCCCCTGTTCGACGGTGGACCCAACCAGATTCGAGTCTGGATGGTAGATGACCTGTCCGCCTCTGCCCATAATCCAGACGTCAAAGCCGCCCAGTGAATCGTTGGAGCAGATTGCCCCGATTTGCTTCAGGTTAAGATCAACAATCAACAGGCCTTTATAGAGAAATGAGGAGTTGTCGTACAGCTTTCGTGCTACGGTAAGGGCAGGAGTTTTTCCTACCCGGCTGAGGCCGATGATCTGGAAATCGCTGAATTGGTCCAGTTGTGCCTGGAAGGATAGATTGCGTTTGCGGATTTCACTCATATCAAGCAGTCCGGGCGCACTTTCGTAATCGGTGATTTGCCGCTTGTTATCGGCGACAAGCGAGATGCCAATGATGTCGGACCGGCCGTAAATCATCTGGGCGAACAAGTCGCTCTCCACTTTAGTGGCAAGCTGAAAGTAGGCATACGGTGTGAGCTGGCTGGTCGAGAGAAATTGCTGGATCTGCGGGTTATGGATAAAGGGATAGGTGGAATTCTCCAGATTGGATATGTAGGAATCCAGAGACACATTCGTTTGCTCGATAATGCGTTTGTTCGCGCCAGCGGCAAACTGTTCAATCGCCTCAGTAGAAGACTGGTACCAGAAGCTGCCCAGCAGAAAGAAAGGAAGGCCGATGAAGAGGATGATCAGAACGAACAAGCGTTGATTAATGGTCAGATTACCGATGGATATTCCTTGGATGTTCATCGTTCTTCCGCCTTCCTGGCATTGAAGTAGGGAATGTAAGGAACATTGTAGCAAAAAAACACAAGTTGTAAATAAAAATACATGATGCCGCAGCAAGAAATCACAAGTGGGCTAAGAAAGCACATGGGCGCTGCCGATACTTATCAACTACAATCTCATTAATCCATTTCAATTGAATCAGGGGGCGAGGATTTGTGAAAAAGAGAAAAGGGTTCTACAGCTGGTTAACGGCCTTATTGCTGATATCCATGATTGCTAGCGGTTGCAGCAGTGGCAGTGAAGGAAAAGGCGGGACATCGGCTCCCGGTACCGGAGGCGACGATGGGAAGAAAGTCGAAATCCTGCTCGGATATTATTCCAGCGACAGCTCCGATGCCAAGATGAAGGAGCTGATCGAACAGTTCGAGAAGCAGCATCCGAACATTAAGGTGAAAACGCAAAGCGCGCCTTACGGCCAGTTCTATCAGAAGCTGGATACGCAGATTGCCGCCGGTCAAGCACCGGATGTGTGGCTCTCCGACGGCGTATACGTGATGAAATATGCCCAGCGCGGCGCGGCCAAGGATCTGACCGATTGGATAGCCAAGGATCTGAAGGCGGATGAATATTACGGTCTCGATTTCAACAAGGACGCAGACGGGCGCTATTGGGGCGTACCGCAGGGCATTCAGGTTGGCGTTCTGTTCTACAACAAGGATCTGTTTGATAAAGCAGGGGTCGCGTATCCTTCGGATGAGTGGACCTGGGAGGACCTGAAATCATCGGCTGCCAAGCTGACGGTGGATGCGGGCGGAAAAACGGCCGAGGACAGCGGTTTTGACGCCGCAAGTGTCAACCAGTTCGGACTTACCTTCTTCAGCATTACCGAAGGCTGGTTCTCCGTGATGAAATCCTACGGCGGCGGTGCTCTTGATGAGAAGGCGGAGAACTCCATCATCCATTCACCCGAGAACAAGCAGGCGTTTGAATGGATGGTTGACGGCATGCAGCGCGGAATCATTACGGATCCGGTAGATCTGAAGAGCTTCCAGAGCAATACCGCCGTATTTCCAAGTGGATCGGCTGCCATGCGGATCGGCATTTACGCCCGGGTGCAGGCAGCGAATGAAGCGGGCCTGAATTATGATGTAGCGCTCCTGCCTAAGGGTCCGGACGGGAAGCGGGTATCTCCGGTGATTGCGAATTCATGGGTCATTAATCAGAAGTCCGGTGAGGAAAAAGCGGCGGCTGCCTGGGAATGGATTAAATACTGGGCTACGGAGGACGAGGTGCAGAAGCAATGGACCGAGCTTGGCGAAGCCGTGCCGGTGAAGAAATCCGTAGCGGAATCCGAAGTGTTCCTGAAGGCCGGAGAACAGCCGGCTAACCGCCAGGCATTCCTGGATAGTCTGGAGTTCGCGCAGACGCTCGACAACAATGCGGTGTGGGAAGAATGGGTCGGCAAATTCAATGAGAATGCGGAGCGTGCTTTCCTGGGCGATACCGGAATCGATCAAGCTTTAAGTGATGCGGACGCAGCTGTTCAAGCGGTCCTCGATGATTTCTATAAAAAATAGAACAAGGCTGGAAGAAAGGCGGGAGTGAAATGGGCAATATGCTAAACGACAATGCAGCACTCAAAGCCGATCCGATGCCGAAAGGAAAGCCCGCCCGAAAACGGAAATGGGATCATGAGGGGAGATGGGGGCTGCTTATGGCTTCCCCCTATCTTCTCCACTTTATTATTTTTGTGGCGGGTCCTCTCGCTGCATCCCTGTACTTCAGCTTTTCCGATTACGATATGCTGAATCCGCCCGAGTGGAGCGGACTGGACAATTTCCGGCGCATGGCCGGCGACTCGATGTTCTGGCGTTCGTTATGGAACACACTGTATTTTGCGGTCCTGTTCGTGCCGCTTCAGACCTTCCTGGCGCTTGTGCTGGCCGTAGCGCTGAACCAGCGCTTGAAAGGGCTTAAATGGTTTCGAATGGCCCACTTTATTCCGGTCATATCCTCATGGACCGTCATCCTGTACGTTGCTGATGCCGTATTTAATCCTCGCTTCGGTCTGGCGAACACACTGCTTGCCAAGCTGGGGCTGGCGGGGCAAGGCTGGCTGCAGGACCCGAAACTCGCCATTCCGCTGCTCGTTTTCATCGCGGTCTGGAAAGGGATCGGTTATATCATGGTCATTTATCTGGCAGGTCTGCAGAGCGTTCCCGGGGATTTGTACGAAGCCGCAGAGATAGATGGTGCAGGGGCTTTGCGCAAATTCCGCTATATTACGGTGCCGTTGATCTCGCCAACGACCTTCCTGGTTGTCATCATGAGTACGATCTCCACGTTCCAAGCGTTTGAGCAGATTTACGTGTTGACTGGCAGAGGGGACATCAGCTCGGCGGGAGGTCCGAACAACTCCAGTCTGGTGATGATGCTGTATTTATACCGGGAAGGCTTCACATTTATGCGTATGGGTTATGCTTCCGCCATCGCCTGGGTGCTGTTCATGATTCTGTTCCTGTTGACGCTGGTACAGCTTAGAGCCCAGAAGAAGTGGGTGCATTATGATTGATCGAGTTGACAAGAGAACGCATCAGGGGAACAGCGCCAGAGCGAAGGAGGGACATGAATGAGAAAAAAGCTGCTGGGAAAGAGTTTCGGATATGTACTGATCGGGATCAGCTCCCTGATCATGATCGTGCCGTTTCTGTCGGCGCTCATGAATTCACTTAAAACCTATAAGGAATATACAACGGTTCCGCCTCGCTGGATCCCCGAGGTGTTCCAGTGGTCCAATTACGCGGACGTGTTCAAGCTGGGGAACATTGGCGGATATACGCTAAACAGCATCTTTGTCGCGTTATTGTCTGTTATCGGCGCCCTGATCTCCTGCTCTATGGTCGGTTTTGCATTTGCGAGACTGCGCTTTCCACTGAAAAGCGCGCTGTTCGTGCTGGTGCTCGGCACGATGATGATTCCGGCGGTCGTAATCATCATCCCGCACTTTATTATTTTTAATAAGCTGAACATGCTGGATACCCTCACGCCGCTGTGGATCATCGAATGGCTGGCTCAGCCGTTTGGTATTTTCCTCATGAGGCAGGCTTTCATGAATATACCTAAAGAGTATGAGGAAGCGGCCAAGATGGAGGGCTGCAATCCGTTCCAGATTTATATGCGGATTTTTATTCCGATGGCCAGGCCCACGCTTGCGACGCTAGCGATCTTTACGTTCATGGGCAAGTGGAACGAGATTCTGACACCTGTCATTTATTTGACCTCTAATGAGAAGTATACGCTTCCCATCGGAATTCTCTCCTTATCCGGACAGTGGACCGGGAATGAGCAGCTTATGATTGCGGCAGCACTGGTCAGCCTGGTTCCGATCCTGCTGGTCTTCCTGTTTGCCGAGAAATATTTTGTACAGAACCACAACATGGCCGGGATTAAATAATAGTGTTCGTTCAACGATTCGAGAAGGTCTGGCACAGAGGAAAGGGTGAAAGAGAAGATGAAAATAGCGGCATTCAGCGGATCACTCATTGATTACAGCATTCATGAAGCGATGAAGGTTGCGGCTGGGCTTGGTTTTGACGGTATCGAAATCGCGAGCCGCGAGCCGCATTTAAGCCCGGAGAGCTCCCTTCCGCGAGTCCGCGAGATGAGAAGCATTGCCGAGGGACACGGTCTGGAGATTCCGGCATTGGCAGGTTATATGGGGCATTTCTCGACAAGCGGAGATGCGGAATGTGCCGTGGCCTATGATCAGTTTCTGGGACTGCTTGAACGCGCGGTGGAACTGGAAGCGGACATGATCCGCATCTTTCAGGGAGGGCCGAATGCATTCCTGGCGGAGGACTATCATTATGCCAAGGCTGCTTACTGGATTCGGCGATGTGCAGCGGAAGCCCGTGCGGCAGGAAAGCGCATCGTATTGGAGATTCACAATCAGAGCCTGGTGGAAACCGCGGATAGCGGCCTGCGATTGTTGGATATGATCGGCGAGGAGCATGTCGGCCTCATTCATGACGCGGGGAATATGTACATCACAGACACGGAATTTGGGGAAGAGTCGATTCGGCAGCTTGGAAGCCGCCTGTTCCATGTGCATATCAAGGATGAGAAGCGGATCGGGCAAGGAGAGGCCCCGGGGACATTCAAGAATGTAACCCGTCACGGGGAAGAATTCTTCCTGCAGTGCCGGCTGGGTGAAGGAGAAGTGGACCACAGCGGGCTGCTCCGAGGGCTTCGGGAACAGGGCTACAAGGGCTGGCTGACGCTGGAATGCGCAGCGCCTTATCCGCCGAAGGAACGGCTCGCTTATGATCTGAGGATCATCAGGGAGTGGCTGCAAGCTGTGGAGGTGTCGGCGGGATGATGGGGAACGGACGGAAATTTGGTATTATCGGCTGCCAGCATGCCCATATCGGCATATTTATTGAGGAGATGCAGGCGCTTGGATGGGAATGCGCCGGGTTATATGAACCGGACCATACGGTATTAGCCTCTTCGCTTGCCGAGCGTTATGGTTTGGAACTGATCGGGGATCGGGAGTCTCTGCTCGCCGATGAACAAGTGATGGTCATCGGCTGCGCGGCGATCAACCGTGAGAAGATTGACGTCATCGAGCTGTGCGAGCAGCGCGGTAAACATATTATGATCGACAAGCCTGCAGTGACGGATCGGGCAGGGCTGAGCCGTCTGCACGGCGTCCTGGAACGCGGCAGGATCGAGGTGGGCATGATGCTGACCGAGCGCTTTCGTTCCTCCATGTATACTGTCCATCGGCTGATCCAGTCCGGCGAATTGGGGGATATCGTTCATATTTCGATGCGCAAGCCGCATCGGCTGAATCCGGTTACCCGCCCGGCATGGCATTTTGACAGAACGCAATCCGGCGGCATTCTGAATGATCTCCTCGTTCATGATTTTGATCTGCTGCGGTGGCTGACAGGCCGGGAAGTGAAGACGGTATCCGGTTATCTGGCGAAGCATATCCTGCCGGAATACCCGACCTTCTATGATGCGGCAGGCGTTCAGGTGTTTATGGATGGCGGCATAACGGCACAGCTCTACGCAGACTGGCACACGCCGGCAGGCAGCTGGACCTGGGGAGATGGCCGAATATTCATTACGGGTACGTCAGGCATCGCGGAAATTCGGCTTGAAGGAGACCCGTTATTGTCGCGAGACGAGGTTGTGCTGGTTATCACCAATCAGGAGCTGCGTTCTGTGCCGCTGGAGGCGCCGCCGTTCTCGCTTGCGCAGGATTTCCTGAATCGGGTGGAGGGAGAACGCGGCTTGATCTCTCATCATGATATTTACACTGCTTCGGAGGCTACTGTAGCGGCAGACGAGGGAGCACAGATCATTTGCCGGGAATAGGGAAGGCGCAGTCTTGCAGACCAGAACGTAATGGAGGAGGAACGGACAACATGACAGAGAAAAAGTCACCGGTAGGATTCGGTTTGATTGGCTGCGGCATTATTGCGGATATTCATGCCCAGGGCATCCTAAATACGGAGGAAGCGGTGCTTGCCGCCGTATACGATACGAAACGGGATTCAGCCGTCAAGCTGACTGAGAAGTATGGTGGAGATATATGCGGCAGTATGGAAGAGCTGCTTGCGCGCGGTGATGTGGAGGTGGTCTGCATCTGCACGCCAAGCGGCATGCATGCAGAGCAGACAGCGATGGCTGCGCAGGCGGGCAAACATGTGCTGGTGGAGAAGCCGATGGCGATCCGGCTAGACGATGTGGAGCGCATGATTGAGGTATGCGCAGCGAACGACGTGCTGCTTGCCACCGTCTTTCCACGCCGGATGTCTCCGCAGGCAGCATATGCCCGGCAGGTCATCTCGGAAGGACGGCTGGGAAAGCTCAGTTTATGCTCGGCGTATGTCATGCTTTACCGTGATCAGGCCTATTATGACAGTGCAGGCTGGAGAGGGACCTGGGCGATGGACGGCGGAGGAGCGATGATGAATCAGGGGATTCACACCGTGGATATGCTGCAATGGCTCGTTGGACCGGTTGCCTCCTTATCGGCAAAGGCGAAGGCGGTCCTGCGCCATATCGAAGTCGAGGATACGGTCATCGCGACACTTGAATTTGCGAATGGCGCGCTCGGCGTTCTGGAGATAACAACAACGGCCCGCGACGGTAAAGGGCAGCGGCTAGTAATCCATGGGGATAAGGGAGTGCTCGTCATTGAAGAAGATACGATTGTGTCCCTGGAGATCGAAGGGGAGCAGGTACAGCTGCCCGAATTCGAGCCGTTCAAAGTAATACCTGACGGTCACCGTCTGCAAATTCAGGATATGGCGCATGCCGTACGCGAAGGGCGCGAGCCTGTAGTTACCGGGGAGGAAGGCAGACACTCACTGGAGATTATTCTGGGCACCTATGAAGCGTCCCGGCAGCGCAAGGAAATCGAACTGCAGACCGGAACGCCGGCATTGTAAGAATGGAGGTAATCTACATGTCCCAGCACGGCATGAAGCCTGTTCAGGAAGAGATTAGAGATCGGCTGAGGGTCTGTGTTCATGATCACCGCGGAGCGATGGGCAAGGCGGCAGCCGCGGATATCCATGCGGCTATGAAGCGCCTTCTGGCTGAGAAGGAGCGTATCCGAATCGTATTTGCGGCTGCCCCCTCCCAGAATGAATGCCTGGCAGCGCTGGTTCAATCGCAGGGATTGGACTGGAGCCGGGTAACGGCTTTTCATATGGATGAATACATCGGTCTGCCCCGGTCTGCGCCTCAGCGATTCGGAAGCTTCCTCTCCCGGAGCTTGTTTGATCGGGTATCTCCAGGGGAAGTGCATCTACTAGACGCGATGAATGATCCTGAAGCAGAATGCGAGAGATATGGTCGGTTGATTCGCGAGTCACCGATCGATATGGTGGTTCTGGGTATTGGCGAGAATGGGCATATCGCCTTCAACGACCCGCCGGTGGCTGATTTTGCCGATCCGTTATGGGTGAAGCAGGTCAAGCTGGATCTGGATTGCCGACAGCAGCAGGTGAACGATGGCTGCTTTGCCAATCTGGAGGAGGTCCCGAAATATGCACTGACACTTACCATCCCGGCTTTAATGTCGGGTGCCCAGTTGTTCTGCGTTGTTCCCGGTGCGAGCAAGCGAGCGGCGGTACAACGGGCGCTGTACGGCGAAATAAGCGAAGCCTGCCCGGCGAGTATACTTCGGCAGCATCCGGATTGCACGCTGTACGTGGATCGGGATTCGTACGGGGATATCCGGAATGGATAGCCAGCGTTGTGTTCGCACAGGCCTTCATTATGCATCGGAAGAGCGGATTCAGGTCACATGGAGCCCTGATGGCCGAATAGACAGCCTGCTGCCTGGGGAAGGCGAAGAGACGATATGGATCGCGCCCGGATTAATCGATCTTCAGATTAACGGCGGTTATGGATATGATTTGAATTCGCTGCCGCTCACAACGGATACGGTCATTCAGGTAACCCGGCGTTTATGGGAGAAGGGCGTAACGCTGTATTACCCAACCGTCATTACCAACGGCGATGATGAAATCGAACAAATCCTTCGTGTTATCGACGCGGCTTGCCTGGAGGATGAAAGGGTCGGTTCAACCATTGGCGGGGTTCATGTGGAAGGACCGTTCATTTCATCGGAGGAAGGGCCCCGGGGAGCGCATGATTCCCGGTTTATCAAGGCTCCCGATTGGGGACTGTTTACAAGATGGCAGGCAGCTTCGGGGAACCGGATTCGTATCCTCACGTTATCGCCGGAGTGGCCGAATGCTGCGGATTTTATCCGAAAGTGCGTTTCATCGGGAATCGTTGTATCCATCGGTCATACCGCCGCTACGCCTGCGCAAATCCGGGAAGCGGTGGCTGCTGGAGCGACCATGTCTACTCATCTCGGCAATGGTGCGCATCTGACGCTGCCGCGCCATCCGAATTACATATGGGAGCAGCTTGCGCAAGATCAGTTATGGGCAGGTATGATCGCGGACGGTTATCATCTGCCGGATTCGGTCATCAAGGTGATTCTCCGCGCCAAGTTGACCAAAACTCTGCTCGTAAGTGATGCCGTCTATTTAAGCGGGATGCCGCCAGGAGAATACGAGACCCATATCGGTGGCGACGTCATCTTAACGCCGGAAGGCCGATTGCATCTTGCCCGCAAGCCTGAACTGCTGGCCGGTTCAGCCATGATGCTTCTCGAAGCGGTGCAGAGGCTGGCGGAGTCGGGACTGTGTTCATTCCCCGAAGCTTGGGATATGGCTTCAATGCTGCCGGCCCAGGCGATGGGGCTGACGGATTATGATGGGCTGAAGAGAGGAGCAAGGGCCGATTTCGTGCTGCTCGAGAAGCGCGAGGGGAGTCTTCGCGTACTGGAGACCGTCAAAGACGGCCATTCGGTATATCGTGCGGAGGGCTAACGGATTTAATTAAGTAGAGACAAGGAATTAAACCATTCCCTGCCAAGCAGACATGAACCCTTGGGTGTTTGCTTTGGCGGGGATTGTTGTTGTTCTGCACGAATATTCGCTTGAAAGTTTATGTATGATCTCCATGCGGGGATAGTTTAGAATAGGGAATCATATAGAGCCATATGATATTCTCTTGGTTTAATCCTTATCACAGCGAAGCAAAAGGAGGTTATCACACTGAATCGGAAAGTTTCCGCTGCACGTAAAGTTTCCACCAGTACATTCATTTTGCCTGTTATCTTATTCATCATAGAGGTTCTGTTTGTCCGTGACGGGCACTGGTTTCACTATTACGGCCTTGTTTCTACTGTCGTTATCCCGCCATTCGGTATCGTATTATCCATACGTTCCTACGGGAGAACCGATTCGAACAGGGACCTCCTATTAATCGCTTGCAACGTGCTTGCGCTATTATCTTATTTTATCTATACCTTCTTAGGATATCTAATGATGGGCCCGTAAGAAATGAACACTTTTCTCAAGGACCGTGAGTCCGCGCTTGCTGCGCTTCACCGTGTTGAATAGACGAAGAGTCAACAGTCTAAGCATAGGCAGACTCTGCCGGTAGCGGCTTCTGCAGAACCTTGGGATGGATGGTGAACAAGCTGCTGCCGTTTTTTTCATTTATGAGGCTGGTTTATCAACATTCATCCATTCCTCTAGTCATACTTCGCCATAATCTCGTTCAATATCCCCTTCATGCACTCCACCAGTTCACTCGGCTCCTTCACGGTAGCTTCATTCCCTAAGCCGATAAAAAATTTGGCAAAATACATAAGCTCGCTGCTGGGGACGTTCTGGTTAAGCTGTCCGCTTCCATCCGGCGTTATATCCATATGAGGAACATGCCATAATTCGGACTCGCAGCGCCGAACGCCTTCCCTGCTCAGATCGACAATCATCCGGATATACACAGGCTTCTCTGACCCATGTTCCTCCCAGTTTCCAAGGTGGATATGACGGTGGTCGAGCGGCTCGATTCCGGTTGAATCATTAGCGACGGATTGCATTCGGTCACAACGGAACAGACGAAAGTCCCTGCGTAGAAAACAATATGCGGGGCAATACCAGAAGCCGTTGCTGGCATAGATGCCTACGGGCTGGATGGTTCGCTCCGAATAGCCGTTTTTCGTTTCATATTGCATCGTAACCACCCGCTGATCCACGGATGCTTCCAGCAGAACTCCAAGATATTCGGCTTTCTGCTGTCTTGTGTGCGTTAGAAAATCCACCCGGTTCTTCATCTGGTCAATGCGGTCCCGGACGTCACCCGGCATATAATAATAAAATTTCTGAAGTGCGGTAGAAGACTCGGCCTCGAAGGGAAGAAATAGATAGTGGCGCAAGGCGTGACTGGCAAAAAACATCGCAACGGCTTCTTCCTCGCTGAAAGCAATCGGAGGAAGGATCCGCTCCTTCAACACCTGGTACCCGCCGTGCGGACCTACCTCCGAATACAGCGGCACTCCAAGCTCGCTCAGTTCCTGAAGATCTCGCAGTATCGTACGGGGAGACACATCGAATTGATCAGCCAGCTGTCGCACGGTAAATTTCCGCATCCGGTTTACGGTCATCATCAGTTCCATGAGACGTTTGGATTTGGACATAATATCAGCTCCGTATACTTTGATGACTATGACAATAGTTGTCACTATTATACTCTATACTCATGTTAGAACCTAGATGTTCCCCTAACCCCAAATAAGAAAGAGGAGTGAAGACAATGAGTGATTTAAAGGAAATGAAGCAGCTGCTGTTCGAGGAACTGGAGCACATCGTGAAGACAACCTCCAATCTGATTGCCAAAATTTCGGCAGAGGATTGGGATTACAAGCCGGCTCATAATATGAGGTCGCTTCAAGAACTGGTGCACCATCTCGTATCCGTGCCTGCTGCCGATTTATTGATTTTGCAGGAGAATAGTGAAGAGCAGATTCGAGAGCTTGAAGCGAGTATTGCTGCCGACGGCGGGGACAAGGACAAGCTTATGGCTTGGATGAACAGGGGACTTGCGGATGTAAAGTCGTATATGAGCGGGTTGACAGATGAAGAGTTTATGCAGAAAAAAACCAAGCCCTTCTACTTGGAGCATGGCTCCACGCAAGCCAAGTGGCTGATTGAAATCGTTACGCATGCCCAGCACCACCGGGCTCAGATGTTCAATTATCTCAAGGCCCAGGGTTATGAAGTGAATATGTTCGATTTATATTAGACAAGCCGCTGACCCGAATAAGCTCCATTCTTGCACAGGAGGAGACACCGCTATGAGGCGGTGTTTTTTTTTGTGTTTTTTGAAGGGAAGAAAAAAATGCTTGAAGATGACGTAACGTCACCTAATATAATGGCATCAACGTTGATAAGGGGTGGAGATAGAGATGAAACGATATACAGTTGCGATATTAGGGGTCCTGAGTTTGTTTCTGCTCAGTGCATGCAGTTCAAACGGTGCAAGTGAAGATACCCAGATTGTATCTCTACAGCAAATTGAAGTAGTAGAGATTGAGCATGGCAGCACAAGCTTGCATGTGGAGACAGCGGACGTGGAAGCATTGGAAGTTTTGCTGCTCAGCCATAACAAACCCGCGAAGGCCGTTGTGGATCAGGCCGACAACCAAGTAAAGATCCATTTAGACAATGACATCACCCGCATGTTGAATATCGGCAGGATGCCGCAGCTAAAGGTTCGAATTCCGCAGGATTATGCAGGTAAAGTTCAGATAGAGGGCTCTTCCGGCAATGTAACAGGTACCGGATTGCAAAGCCAGAGCCTGCAATTAAAAGGAAGGAGTGGTAACATCTCGCTGGCCTTTACGAGTATCGATCATGATGTGGATGTGACGGTCAAAAGCGGAAACGTCAACCTGAAGCTGGGAGAAGAAACCCCGAATGCCGAATGGCTCTTGCAATCGGGGAGCGGACGCCGGTCTGTCTCTCTCCCTTTGGAGGACAGAAGTGAAAGCAATCGCAAGACCGAGGGCCGATCAGGAGATGGCACCTATAAAGTGAAGATCAAAACCGGCTCGGGAAACATTACGATACAATAAAATAACGCAAAAACATCCCCTCGTCTGTCCTGTTTCCAGAGTCATGGATCTCTTTGAACCCTGTGGAAAAAGGACAGTTGGGGGATATTGCACGCAATGGTTTAACACCAGTGATAACTAGAATAATAAGGGTGATTGCATATTAATCCTCAGCAGGTGCGGAAGACTTCGACGAAGCGGATGATCTTATATACTCCGGCGGCTTCACGTTATCAATAAGCAGAATGCCGTCGTATTGATCACGGGGCACGAAGCTCTCTGGAATCATGCCCCAGCTGTAGGCAAACCGCGGTTCGAACATCCATGAGTTTCCGGACTCATGGTTTCTGTAACGCAGATCTATAAAGGTATATGGTGCGCCTGCAGCTGACAGAATGGATTCCATGGAACCAGGCTCTGCCGGCAGAACGTCATGCACATTGCCCATGTTATCCGCGGTTTGCCCGCTGGCCGGGTACAGTCCAAGGACATAACTGTATTTTTTCATCTCATCGGATAGTTGTTCTCCCATTAATGCAACCGGATACGGAGAGCCCATCACTTCGGTCTGAGCCTTACGGATGTGATCGTTATGTCCCCAGACGATGAATTTCTCGGTAGGGTACACTTCGGTAGCCAGCCACATGAGGTTATCCAACATCGCTTGATCTCGCCATTCCATCGATTTAAGGAACGGGGTATAGTCGCCGCTTTCCATGCCAAGCGTAGACTCGATGGAGATTTCCACATACTCCTCAGCAACCCGAATCCGGTCGTTTAAGCTTCTCTCCAGCAGCGCGGACAGCTTAGGGTTATCCGGATAAAGCAGCTTCAGATGAGCCTCGTTAGCCTCTGTTTTCAAGGATTTCAGAGCGTCCTTGTAAACTTGAATGAGCTGCCTCTTCTCTTGGCGGTAAGCTGCAAGATCTGTACCAGCGGAGTAGCCGGAGAGTTTCTGCTCCGCTTCCGCAAGACGCCCAGCCATAACCTTATCCTTCAGCCACGCTCCGTCAAACAAAGGATTTTGCAACTGTATATCAAAACCTGTCAATACGAGCGGCTGCTCGCTCTTTCGGGAGGTTTTGATATATTCGAACAATGGCATGATTTCCTTGGACCACCAGACGCCGAAGATGGAATCTTTCATGGTTTGCTCTGCGCTCTGTTGTCCAGCTTTGCCGTATGCGAGAGAGGTATTTCCGAGACCGCTCTCAAAAGCCAGCACATGGTATCCCATCTCTTGATGAAGGAACTGAATCAATCGGGTTTTTGCAAGATTGAACTCGGCAACGCCGTGGGAACTCTCCCCCAGGAATACAAAGCGTTTGTCGTGCAGCAAAGGCTTCAGCATGGCCAGATCCTTGAACGGAGTGGTTCCGTTGTTCGTACCCGCGGGCTGTATCGTATCCAAGCGGTATGCGTGGTCCTTGGCCCAGTTCCCCCACTCGGCTATTTTTTCATCCGATGTTCGGGCAGTCTTAACTTCTGTAACCTGTCCTTGGATGGCATCCGGGGGAGAAGCGTACGCTTTTCCGTCAGGGATCAGGGATGTGCCCAGGATGGAGGCGGTGAGCAGGCACAAGGTGAATGCTTTGCTTGTTTTATGTAATGGCATGATAGATGAAGTCACTCCTTATAGGATGATCTGGATTAAATGAACGGTACTTAATTGTTGAACATACATAGTAAAAAAAACTCGTCAGGATGTTTCTGTGCCCTGGGTATGGTAATTGATCTTGGCATCCCCTCCTTAATATGGTCACGAATACGGTCTGTTGGTCCCAAATAAACGCCTTGCCAGTCTAGTCTTCATCCCAGAACAGATCATTGAGAGTACGCGAGAGAGCCTTGCAAATGGCCACGCACAAGCTGAGGGAAGGATTATATTTGCCAAGCTCGATCAATCCGATGGTCTGTCTCGAGACGCCGACAATCTGGGCTAATTCTTCCTGTGAAAGATCCTTTTGGACCCTTGCCATTTTCAGTTTGATATTTTTCATGCCAATTCACCTTGATACCTTTCTACGAATCAAACTCATCGTTCTGTGACATTCTTCGGCTGACCTTGTTGGCACCGTAGTGGATCGCAGAATTCATGACAACAAAGAGCGGGAGATAGATGATCAGCGAAACAAGGAAAACGATGAAGAAATACTTCCATTCGGTTAAACTGTTGCCATTCCCGTACAAGACCGCACTTCGGATACCGAAAAAAAGAGCGAGTACGACACCGATAACAAGACCCGAGATCGCAGTACGCTTACTGAACGAAACCTTGCTCTTCTGGTCGTGAATCTCTACCTCATCGGAGTAGATTCCCAGCGTCACGCTTCGGATGCCGAAATATAAGCTTCCTCCAATAATGATCAACATTTCCAGCAGAACGGATTCCGTTGTGGTCAGCATAAAAGACTTGATAATGACAGAAATACTGCAGATGACCATGATCAAGGTGTATACCTCTTTGTATAATTTGTTCTTCATATTGACGATGCGCTCATCCTCAACAGCGTTTCTCTTAAACCATTTCATATCCATCAATCCCTTCCGTCTCTCTAAAGAGTAAGTACCTGAAATTTCCTGAATACCTGAATTGTAATGGTATTTACGTCATTTTGCAATATATATATGTCATTATGATTAAAATAATTAACATGAACAAAAAAAAGAAGTATATCTTATCCATGCATGTTACCGTAGCGGCTGGCCTTTTTCTTGATATATTTTGCTATGTAGAGGAACAGTGAGCAGCGGGTTTACATCCTTTGTCCTCATGTTAAAATGGTTATTGGGCGCATATCACCCACGCAAAATAGAGGATAGGAGCGTGTTCGATGCCATGATCCATTACATTCGTTTACGTTAATGTGAGGTACAGATCGTATAAGCTCGGCCATTTTTAAAAAGAGTGATGGCTAGAGTTTATTTATCTGTGCCTTTTTCATTTCGTCATAACGAATGGAAAGGATGATTGGGCTGTGTCCAAAAATGAAAAGTTGTTGCAAAAAGCGAAACTGCTGTCGATTCATGAGCAGATGTTCAAATGCACGATCTGCGGCTGTTCCATGAAAGTTGAACGATTGGCAAGTGTAGTGTGCGAGAAGGGCCATTGTTATGATATATCCAAGCAAGGGCATGTGAACTTGCTCTCCCATGCAGTCACAACAAAATATGATAAGGCCCTGTTCGAATCCCGAAAACGGATAAACAACAGCGGTTTTTTTGACCCGATGATGGAGCGGATTACGGATCGGATCCTTCAAGCAGAGAAATCAGAAGGAACGGAGCTGAAGATACTGGATGCAGGCTGTGGAGAGGGTTCCCATCTAACTGGTATAACGAACAAACTTGGGAAGCGGCAGCTGGAGCAAAACGTGCTTGGCGTTGGCATGGATATTGCCAAAGAAGGCATCATGATGGCCGCAAGAAATGCACCCGGACATATCTGGTGTACGGCAGATCTGGCGAATAGCCCGTTCGCGGACAAGCAGTTCGATTTTATTATGAATATATTGTCTCCCTCCAACTACGCCGAGTTCGGTCGAATGCTTGCAGATGATGGAATGGTAGTGAAGGTGATTCCGGGAAGCGGTTATTTGCAGGAACTGCGAGAGATGTTCTACAGACAGACGAGCAGAGCGAGTTACTCCAATGACAGCACGATGAAGCTGTTTGGCCGTCACTTTGACCGGATGGATTCCGAGCGGATTCAGTATCGCGTCGATTTGGATTCCGGGCAGATGAGACACTTGATCCACATGACGCCGTTATCCTGGGGGGGTTCCCCGGAAGTCATTGGGCAGACGCTGAATGAAGAGATGGGGATAACCGTGGATTTGACTGTTCTCTATGGCTGGAAGAAGAACCAGAGGTTCTGGTAGTTAGATTCGGGAATTTATGTTTTGCTATTGTGCTCCTTTGGGAGATAATGTGAGTAGATGCCTATTATAAGAAAAAGGAGTTGACTAGTCGTATGACACTTCGAATGAATCCGTATCTCTATATGGACGGGAATGCTAAGGAAGCCGTTCAATTCTATGAGAAGGCTTTGGATGCCCATGTAATTATGCTTCAAACCTTTGGTGAAATGCCGGCTAACCCGGACTTTCCGCTGCCGGAGAATGCACGGGATCGCGTATCTCACGCTACGCTTCAGGTTGGGGATACGATCCTGATGTTATCAGATACGTTTCCTGGACAACCGGTTCAATCCAGCAATCAGGTTCAGATCTGCATTATGACGGATGCAGCGGAACAGGCGACACGAGTATATGAAGCACTCCGGGAGGGCGGACAGGTTGTCATGCCTCTTCAGGAGACCTTCTGGAGCCCGGCCTATGGCATCGTTGCGGACAAATACGGCATTAACTGGAATATCTCAACAGAAGTAGAAGTAAAAGGCTAGAAGCTGAGCGTCCAAAAGGAAACAATGCAAGAATCCCTAACGGTAAACCGTTAGGGATTCTTCTCATTCCAGTGGAGTGACCATCAATATGATATTCCCGTTGTGGTTATGCCCGGGTCCCATTCCACCACTTGTAATAGATTTGGACATGTCCGGTAGGTCTTGCCACGAGCGGGTCGATGACTAGTGTCTTGCCGCTTACCTTAAGCTCGATAACCTTCTTGTTCTTCTCGGCAGAGTCCACTTTCGCGAGGAAGGAGGAATCCGCCTGAAAGCCATACAGATTAAGGAGTTCGATCAGCATGCTGCGCTGCGTTTTATCGCTGGACATTAGGTAAAAGATTCTATAACGGCCCATGACGCAGATCAAAAATGGATCCAATCCAGGCCGGATTCTTTTGCTTACCCTGCTGCCTCGCATATCCAGCTTATACCTGTACCACTCCCGCCACGATCCCGTGGTGCCTTTCGCGCACGCTCAGCACTACGCGAAGCAGCTTTCCCAGGCCGGCGGGCATACGAGGGTGACGATCACTATTTCCTTGAAGGCTTGCCCGAGCTTGTAGACGATATCAAGCGTATATAAAAAAGGGACGACGTCAGCTGCGCATCATAGCTAATCACGCGACTTTCGTAGTTTGTCTAAGGTGCAAAAAAGAGAGCCGTGGCGCACTACCTAAAAGGATTGCTCCAGCGGAGAAGGCGGAATGATTCTGGAGAAGCGACAGCGGTCTCCTGAAAGCTTTCTGAAAGAAAGCTGCATCGTAAGCGTAAACCGCACCCGGATTTCTACATCAGCCCATTCATTCATAGAAATCTGGGGGCAACAGAGATCGGAAGAATCATCCGCATGCGGAGCGATACAAAAAAACAGACGGAGCGATGCAAAGATCTACCCACGAATATAGCGATGCTAAGGGAATCAGAAGTTAAGGGGCGCATATAACCTCACATCAAAAAAAACGACATCAGCTTTTCGCTAATGTCGTCCTCTTTTTTACTTGCTCGCTTTATATGCGCTCAAGAATTCCTTCACCTTCGCCGGGTCGGCTACCAGCTCGTTGCCGGTTTTGACAATCGGGCTGACGGTGGAGTAGGCTTTGATTTTGTTGTTGTTGTAGTAAGTCAAAATCTCATCCTGGTTGATCGAGTAGAGCACCGCTCTTCTCAGATCATCGCTTGTTGCCACATCACGGTTCTTCGTGTTGAACAGCAAGTAGGATACCGCGTTGCTCTCAATGGTTTGCAGTTTCAGCTTGCTGTCGCCTTTAACCACATCGTATTTTGTTTCAGGCACGCCGTAGTACAGGTGAATTTCGCCGCTGCGCAGAGCGGAGAGTGTGCTGTCCGCATCCTTGATGAAGCGCATTTTCACTTGCTCGATTTTCGGCTCGTGCTCTGTACCCTTCATGTAACCAGGGTTTTTGAAGAAGGTCGCTTCATAATCCGTTTTGGAAGACAAGATGTAAGGACCGCTTGCATACAGCGTATTGTTGTACTTGTCGCCTTCGGTTACCGTGTTCTGGTCACCATATGGGATGTCTTTGTTCACATCGAACTTCTCAACGTCATATGTGTTGATCGATTCGACTTGTTTCTTCGATACGATCCCCGCAGATTGGTGAGCCAGGTAGTTCAGTACTTGCGGGAACGGCTCTGTAGTAGTCAATTTGATAACCTGGTATTTACCGTCTTTCGTGCTTGCTTGGTTCTTGTCATTGACCAGGGAAGTGATTTTGGTATCCAAGCCTGCTTCAAGAGCATTCTTAACACTGTCGCCGCTTCCGGATACTTTCGTGTTCTCAAGAACGCTCATATCCGTTACAGCTTCAACGGTGTTGATGTGCTCGTGAAGCGTGTAGGTACGATGATCAGGTACTGAATTTTTGTCTTTGGCTCTGTTCATGGAGAAGATAACGTCGTCTGCGCCTACGCGTTCGCCGGAATCTTCGGCTTTTTTGTTCGTGATTTTGGCAAAGTTAATGTCATCTCTAAGAATGAAGTAGTACTCCGAATTGCCTTCACCGATGGCATGGTTGTAAGACAGCGAACCTTCGGACGTGATCTTGTCATCATCGGTCAGGTTGATCAGACGTACATTCATGTTGGTATTGATAATGTTGATGGAACCGTCATTACCCTTGATCGGATCAAGCGAAGTCAGTTCCGAGATCGATTGGGACAGAATCAGCGGCTGCGAAGCGCGCTTGGATTGATCTTTGAAATCAACAGCTTCCCAAGGAAGGGAGCGGGATTTCGAGAGACGGACAGAGTTTTCGTCCAGCACATCCTTGTTGAACGCTTGGCTCTTCAGGGAAATGTACAGCGGAGCGATGTAAGCTTTGTCTGTAACAAGACGTTGTTCCAGTTGTTTGTAGGTCTCAGCAGCGTCTTCAGGCGTTTGTGTTGCTGCTTGGTCGATCAGCTTGTCCACTTCTTCGTCGGACATAATGCTGTAGTCGCCGCCGGTTTTGAACAGGGAACGAACAGCATAGTCAGGGTTGCCTGTCACGGTCGTCCAGCTGGACAGTGCGACATCATAATTACCGGCATCCTGTTGAGCTTTGTAGCTGCCGTAGTCCGGCTGCAGATTCAGCTTCACGTTGAAGCCGTTCTTTGTAAGCTGGTCGCGAATGATGTTGATATCCGATTCGCCGGAGCTCATGCCAAGAAGTTCAATATTCACAGCGGATGTATCTGCTGCTGTATCGGATGGTTCTTGCTGATTTTGCTGTGCATCATCTTTGGTTGTTACGTTGCATCCGGCCAGTACGATGACTAGCGAGAGGACCAGTAACAGCAAGGAACTCTTTTTCATTGTGGATACCCTCCTGAGTTGTAAAAATATATATAAAATATTATTGAAACCAAAGTTAGTGTGCTTTACTTGCTGGAGGTTTAATCCAGCTTAGGATCAAGCGCATCCCGCAGTCCGTCCCCAAGGAAGTTGAAGGACAGCACCAGTGCAATGATGGCAAGGCCCGGATAAATGGCCAGGTAGGAATGCGTCTCAAGGTACGTGCTTCCGATCTTGAGGATATTCCCCCATTCCGGAATGTGCGGCTCAACGCCGAGACCCAGATAACTCAAGCTGCTCGTCGAGATGACGGCTGCACCGATAGTCAATGTGGATTTGACAATCATGGGAGCGAGCGAGTTAGGAACGATATGCTTGAATATAATCGAAAAATTGCTGGAGCCGAAGGCTCTGGCTGCATCAACATATTCAAAGGTGGAGACAAGGAGCACATTCGCCCTCATTGTTCTTGCATATGTCGGTATAGCGCCTACGCTGAGTGCCAGAATGAGATTGACGGTGTTGGCTCCGAATGCAGCAATGATCGCAATGGCAAGCAGGATGCCCGGTATTGCGTACAACACATCCAGCAATCGCATGATAATGTTATCGGTATGACGGCCATAATAGCCGGAGATGGCACCCAGAACGCCGCCGATGATAACGGGGATCGCCGTTGAGGCAAATCCGACAATCAGCGAAATCCGGGCTCCGAATACGATGCGGGAGAACAAATCCCGGCCGAAGTTGTCCGTACCGAATGGATAAGCAAGGCTTGGCGGCTGCAGAATGGCACTGTAGTTGTTATCAATCGCAATACTGTAATCGAAGGTGAACAGGCTGCTTACCGATAGACAGAACAGGAAGACAACAAAGAACAGTCCAGACATGGCCGTCTGGTTAGCTGTAAGCTTCACCCATACGTCGCCCCAGCGGGTCATCGCCGGATTGCCGTTCTTGCGGATTTTGGCTAGCAGATTAATGCCGAGCACCAGGGCAAATATATTGCCCGTTACTGCAGTCAGAATGATCGGAAAGGCAAGCCAGATCATTCTGGGATGAGCGTAGTTCGTTTTTACATATCTGGCAACCAATATAAGAGCGACCAGCTGAATGATGGCCATGATCAGAAGTGTTGCCATCGCTGGCAGGAATGTATTTGAGACATAAGGCTTAAATAGATTCAGCGCCGATACAGCGATGACAAACAGCTGGGTTAACAGCATATAGACGGCAATCGTATATTCAGGCGGCTTCTGTTTCTTGATCAGATTGAAACCGAAAGTAACGGTAAACAGGTTTCCTGTGACGATGCTCAGCAGCTGGATGTAACCCAGAATCCTCGTGGAGCGCCGGATTTCTCCCTGGCTTCGAAGATCTCTTCGGATCAGCAGCGTAATGATAATCTGAATGATGGTAAAGAGTGCGTACACTGCAAAGGCGGTGAACACCCACGGTTTGATGGTTCCCCCAGTGAAATCAAAGCTGTTCAGCAGCAGGATCACCGTTAAGGTCAAAGATATAACCCATGTGAAGCTGGCTTGACTGTACTCGTGTGAGGATTTCAGCTGGTGTTTGGTTTCTTGTTTAGAAAGAAGCTTCTTGATCATGAGTACACCTGCTTTAGTATTGTTTCATCTTGGACCTGATCCGTGGATCAAAGAACGCGTACAAGATATCAATAATGACATTCACCAGTGAAATGGTAATGGCTGTGTAAACCACGCCGCCCATAATGGCCGGGATATCGGGGATAAACTGTTTATCCACAATGTAACTGCCGATACCGCTGATGTTAAAGACCTTCTCCGTTACGGCTGAACCGCCGAGCATCCCACCGAACTGAAGTCCGATGACGGTAATGATAGGAATAATGGCGTTGCGGACAGCATGCTTCATTAGAATGGTGCGCTTGCCGAGCCCCTTCGCCCTGGCTGTGATCATATAATCTTCATTAATGACTTCCAGCGTCGAAGACCGCGTCATTCTGGCTACCGAAGCGGTGAGTCCCGTCCCGAGCACGATGACCGGCATAATCATGGACAGCCAGTTCTCCGGATTAAAGGTGGCAGGCAGCCATTGCAGCTTGATCGAGAAATTCAGGATAAAGATCAATCCCTGCCAGAAGTTCGGAATGGACAGTCCGAGCAGAGCCACAAACATAAAGGTATAGTCAAAAAACGAATTCGGTCTCGTAGCCGAGATAATCCCGATTGGCAATGCGATCGCAATCGCAATGATCAGGGAGATAACCGTGAGTGTCAGCGTGATCGGGAACTTCCTGGCGATGCTTGAGGTGATCTCTTCGTTGCCAGAGAAGGATTTCCCAAGATCGAAATAGGCGATTCCCTTAATATTGTTCCACAGCTGCGTCAAGTACCCTTGGTCCAGACCGTGCATTTTGTTAAAAGCTGCGATCTGCTCCGGTGTTGCCGTCTCCCCCAAAATGTTGGCTGCCGGGTTGAACGGCGACAAGTGGAGGATCGTAAAGACGAGCACCGCCACGCCGAAGATCACGAAGACCGTCATGACGAGTCTCTCCAGAATATATTTCAGGTAGGGATTGCTGTACAAAAAAATAAGGATGTACATCAGCAGGCCCGGAATTAGTGATATAATGAAAAACAACGGATTCTCGATAAGAGAACCAAATGTATCGGCCATGGTCAAACGCTTCTGCTGGTTCAGCTTCAGTTCCTTGCCGGTTCTTTCCTTGAGGACTTCCTGGAACCTGGCTTGAACGATCTTGTCAACTTCCTGCCGAAGCTGCCCTTCATTGACCTTTTGCTTGAAGAAGCCATGCTTGCGCTTCTGCTGCTCCATAATTTCGGTGCGTAGTGCTTCCAAATATCCGGCAGCCAGCATCTCGCTGCGTATGCGGTTCTCAGCCGCAGCGTAGTCATCCTTCTTCCTCTGAACCAAATAAAATAGGAAGACCACGAGATTCACGGGCGCTCCCAATAATAATAGTAAGTATCTATAAGAAGGATTCAGAAGGATCTTACTGTAGGTGCTGCTTATTGAACTTATGAGTCTGTTTGGTCTTGCTGCTTCTGTCCCCCCCATAAGGTGCCTTTCCTCCTTGTTCCAAATTGCATTATTCCGAGTGATATAGTATATTTTATTTTAGCCTATTTTAAAAGTCAATAGATTATAAGAGTTGCAGAGGATATTACCTTTTTAACATAAACGCATAATGGCAGGTGAGCAGAGTTGGAACCGATATTGCAGGTTAAAAATTTGAGTGTAGCCTTTCAATCCCGCGATTCAGAATTCCACGCAGTGCGCGGGGTGAGCTTTGAGGTGAAAAAAGGCGAAACGCTCGGAATCGTTGGTGAATCCGGGAGCGGCAAAAGCGTCACGGCACGCTCGATCATGCGGCTGCTGCCGTCCCCTCCTTCTTATATGAAGGATGGAGAGATCCGGTTCCTGGGCCAGAATCTGGCCGAGAAAACAGAGAAGGAAATGGAGAGTATTCGCGGTCGGGACATCGGGATGATATTTCAGGATCCGATGACGTCGCTTAATCCGACTATCCGAATCGGCGAACAAATATCGGAAAGCCTGGTTAAACACCAGAAGCTGTCCAAGCACGAGGCGAAGAAGCAAGCGCTTGATATGCTGAAGCTGGTTGGCATTCCGAACAGCGAAGCGCGCTACAATCAATACCCGCACGAATTCTCGGGCGGCATGCGCCAGCGGGTCATGATCGCGATTGCGCTTGCGTGCAGACCTGCACTGCTGATTGCCGATGAGCCTACAACGGCACTTGATGTGACGATACAGGCACAGATCCTCAATCTGATGAAGGATATGCAGGAGAGGTTCGGATCTTCCATTATATTGATCACGCATGACCTCGGCGTCGTAGCGGGCATGTGTGATCGCGTGGCGGTAATGAAGGACGGCGTTATAGTAGAGACGGGAACGACGGAGGAAATCTTCGAGAATCCGCAGCATCCCTACACCTTGAAGCTGTTAAATGCGCTTCCGCGTCTGGACGAGAAGAAGAAAGCGAAGCCGGCGCCGATCATCGTGCCGAGCACGGACTATAAGGGACCTCTTTTGGAGGTTAAATCCTTGAAGCAGTATTTTGATATGGGCAAAGGCAATGTCCTCAAAGCGGTGAATGATATCAGCTTTCACATTCAGGCCGGCGAGACCCTCGGGGTAGTTGGAGAGTCCGGCAGTGGGAAATCGACGACAGGACGAGCTATTCTTCGCCTTCATCAGCCGACAGGGGGAGAAGTGCTGTATCAAGGCATGTCCGTTAATCGTCTCTCTCCTTCGGAAATGAAGGCGATGCGTCGCCATATGCAGATGATATTCCAGGATCCGTATGCTTCACTGAACCCAAGATTGAAGGTTGTGGACATCATCGGCGAAGCGCTGGACGTTCACAAGCTGACCGGCAGCAAGCAGGAGCGAAAGAAACGGGTCGAGGAGCTGCTCGATATGGTCGGATTGGATCCGGCCTATGCCACACGCTATCCGCATGAATTCTCCGGCGGTCAACGCCAGCGGATCGGGATTGCGCGCGCGCTTGCGGTAGAGCCGAAATTCATCGTGTGTGATGAGCCGCTTTCCGCGCTCGATGTATCGATCCAGTCGCAGATCGTAAAGCTGCTGGAGGAACTACAGCACCGACTTGGATTGACGTATCTGTTTATTGCACATGACCTGTCGATGGTCAAGCACATCAGTGACCGCGTTGCTGTTATGTATATGGGCAAAATCGTGGAGCTCGCAGAAAGCGAGGAGCTGTACTCCAATCCGCAGCATGATTATACAAAGTCTCTGCTGGCGGCCATTCCGGTTCCCGATCCGAAGATTGAGTCCCAGAAGAAACGGGTGCTGCTGGATGAACGCACCGGTGAGGACAAGTATAATCTGGAGCATTCGGAGCTGGTGGAGGTATCGAAAGGCCACTGGGTGGCCATGCCAACCGGAGCCTGATCGTACAATAATAGAACCTGTCCCGACCGGAGTCGGGGCAGGTTTTTTGTTGAATAAGGAGTATGAAGTTCAGAAGTTTACCGCCTTGATCTCGCAAAAAACTTTCGCTAATAACTTCGGCTGGATAGATTGAACTAATGAAAAGAAGAACCTCAACGGAGAAGGCGGAATTATTCTGGAGGAGCGGTAGCGGTCGCCCGAAAGCTTTCCAAAGGAAAGCTCGCATCGGAAGCATATACTGCACCCGGATTTCAACCATTTTTAATGGATTGATAGAAATCTGGGGGCAACAGCGATCGGAAGAATAATCCGTATTCGTAGTGATGCTCGGGCTGAGAATCTTTAGTTCAACTTATATAGATGCGGTCTGTCTTCTGAGGAAGGTACGTCGATAGACGTCTTCCTGATTCAACGGGGCAGTCCAAAAATTCACTCATAAATCGATGATTTGCATGATTCATTAAAAGGAATTGAGCCCTGTATGGCAAATATGTAATCCTAGGAAGCGTTCTCACGAGAAATGAGCGTAACGAGTTTCCAATTGTACGTACAATAGCACCATACGGATGAGGAGGAAATGCAATGAATCGTTTGCAGCAAGGGGATGTTGTATTATTTCAAGGGGACAGCATTACGGATTGCGGACGTGACCGGAACTTCTCCGGCAGCTTGGGCAACGGCTATCCGCTATTGATCGACTCGTTGTTTGGCATGAAATTTCCGGAGTTGAATGTAACCTTTTTGAATAGAGGGATCAGCGGAAACCGGGTCATCGATCTGAATGGCAGATGGCAGGAGGATTGCCTGGACCTGAGGCCCGACTGGGTATCCATCTATATCGGAATCAATGACACCTGGCGCCGGTATGATAGCGGAGATCCGACAAGCACCGAGGATTTCAAGTCCGGGTACCGTAAATTGATCAAACGCACCAAAGAGGCGCTGGACGCCAAGCTGGTTCTCGTAGAACCGTTTGTGCTGCCGCATCCGGAGGATCGCAGAGTTTGGCGCGAGGATCTGGATCCGAAAATTACGGCGGTACGCGAATTGGCAGTTGAATACGGTGCGCTGCTGGTGCCGCTGGACGGCTTGTTCGCTGCAGCGTCGGTGCGCCGCGAAGCGGCCTTCTGGGCTCCGGACGGCGTGCATCCGTCACCTGCCGGGCACGGCCTGATTGCGAAGGCTTGGCTCGAAACGATGGGCGTTCGTTTGGATTAAGGCATACACCCTGTAGGTGTAATATGCACTTAAACAGCTTGTCCACTAAAAAGAGCTCGGGCATGAAATGTATGCAGCCCGCAGCTCTCTTTTTTCATAAGAATGACATACAGCTCTGAAATGCAGGCTTGCAGCTACCGATACATATATAAACAAAGGAATGACGTTGAGAAAATGCAAGCTTCCCGAAGGAGGCCTGCCCGAGAGTTAGAAATAACTTTCATTTTTTTTGCCTGCATGGTGTAATGCATTAAAGCGAAAAAATAATAGTTGACGCCTTTGTTTAAATCCTATAGGATTACTTGTATTAATAGTCCTTTTTACGGAAAACAGGGGGAGAGAGAACATGAAAGGCAGTAAACATGTAAGGAAATTAACGGCGCTGGTGCTCGCGTTTATGATTGTCTTAACCGGATGTGCCGAATCAGGCAGCGGCAGTGGTAAGGGAGCAGGCAATCTGGCCGACAAGGTCGAGAACCTGCCGGCAGGCATTGCCGAGAAGGATCCGGTGAAGCTGATGGTGGTTCGCAAGATCGGGGGCGATGATCATACGGCACAATTTTTGGCTGGTGCGAAGCAGGAAGGCGAGGCTCTCGGCTTTAAGGTAGATACCTTCTCGGCGAACGGGGACTCCGCCAAATTCCATGATGCCATCGCGCAGGCCATTGACAGTGATTACGATGGATTTATTATATCGCATGGAGACGATCCTGCATCGGTTCAAGATGTGAAGAAGATCACGGATAAAGGGATTCCGGTTGTCACCTTCGACTCCCTGCCGGAGATCGGAGACATTGCAGGGGTTACGCAGACCTCGCAAGACGATGAGCAGCTCGCGAAGCTTGCGCTGGACAAGCTGGTTGAGGAGCAAGGACCGGATGCTAACATTGCATACCTGTGGGTAGATGGATTCCCGCCGATGGTACGCCGTAATGCAGTCTATCAGGAAACGTTGAAGAACAACCCGGGCATTAAGGAAGTGGAGCGCTTCGGCGTAGCGAGCGACCAGACTTCCCTGGAAACGCAAAATGCGGTATCCGCCATCCTGACGAAATATCCGAAAGGTGAGCTCGACGCGATCTTTGCAACGTGGGATGCGTTTGCGATCGGCGCGGCCAGAGCGCTGGAGGAAGCCGGACGTACCGAGGTTAAGATTTACGGCATCGACGTGTCCAATGCGGACCTGGAGCTGATTCAGAAGAAGGACAGCCCATGGGTGGCTACGGCTGCCGTAGATCCGAAAATGATCGGTGCAATCAATGTCCGTTTGCTTGCCAAGAAAATTGCCGGAGAGGAAACACCTGCTGTTTACAACCTGGAGCCTGTATTGATTGAGCGTTCCGGCCTTGAGGGTTCAACCGAAGCGGTTAACATGGTGAACCTGGCTGATATCATCCCTAGCTGGGGAACGAGCACCGAGTTCGAAGAGGACTGGATGAAGGCACTGAAAGCTGCCAACGGCAAATAAACAGCATTATTCCTACAGGCGCTCTTGTCGGTTATCGATAAGGGCGCCCTATCCTATTTGAAGGGAAGAATACACTTGCGAAGCGTTATGGAGACAACAGCCGTCACTTCGACCACTCTGTCGACTGAGGCCCCCTTACTTCAAATGAAGCACATCTCGATTTCTTTTCCAGGCGTTAAGGCGTTGACCGATGTTGACTTTCAGACGACCGCAGGGACTGCCCATGCGTTGATCGGTGCGAATGGAGCGGGGAAATCGACTCTGATGAAGATCCTATCGGGAGCGTACAACCACTACGAGGGAGAAATCTGGCTGGATGGACGCGAGGTACAGATTCGTTCGCCGAAGGAAGCGAAGGATCTCGGCATTCAGATCGTGTATCAAGAGGTGGATACGGCACTCATTCCGAACCTGACCGTCGGGGAGAACATCATGCTGGACCGGACGGTTCATGATATGGGAAGAAGGCACCTGATCCGCTGGAAGGAACTCTATCAGGAAGCCGAATCCATCCTGGCGCGCATGAATATACGGGTCTCCGGCAAAAAGCTGATTTCGGAGCTGACGCTGGCCGAGAAGCAGATGGTCCTGATCGCAAGAGCCGTCTCCAAGCAGTGCCGGATTCTGGTGCTCGACGAGCCGACAGCTCCGCTCAGCCACAGCGAAACCGAGCAGCTGTTCAAGCTGGTGCGCAAGCTGAAGGAGGATGGAGTCAGCATTATTTTCATATCACACCGGCTGCCGGAGCTTTATGAAATCTGCGACGAGATTACGATTATGCGGGATGGCCAGCTGGTGAAAAGCGATCGCATCGCGAATATCGACCAGCCGAAGGTGGTGGAATACATGCTGGGTGCCAAGATGGACCAGCAATTCCCCCGCATCGAGCGAGAAATCGGTCCCACCTGGTTTGAGGTGAACAACATGCTGGACAGCGGCAAAATCAACGGCGTGAATCTCCATATCCGCCAAGGGGAAATTGTCGGTCTGGCGGGACTGGTGGGCGCCGGGAAAACGGAGCTGTGCCGGGCAATATTCGGAGCATCCGATACTTCGACCGGCGAGATCAGGCTGGGCGGCAGCAAGCTTCGCATCCGCTCGCCGCATGACGCTGTGCGGTATGGCATTGCCCTGGTGCCCGAGGAGCGCCGCCGCGAGGGCGTGTTCGTTGAAGAGCCGGTGTCCGTTAATTTAACGGCCGCGGTGCTGTCCCATTTTTCCAAATGGGGGTCCTGGCTGAGCTTTGGCAAGGAGAAACAAGCGGCGCGAGAGATGATTGAGCGTCTCGGGATCAAGACCCCGAGCGAGAAGGCGCGGGTGAGAAATCTGTCCGGGGGCAACCAGCAGAAGGTGGCGATTGGAAAGTGGCTGCTGGTCGATGCGGATGTGTATATTTTTGATGAGCCGACCAAGGGGGTCGACGTTGGCGCGAAGCGAGATATATTCAATCTCGTGGCCGAGCTTGCCAAGCGGGGGAAATGCGTGCTGTACGCCTCAAGCGAGCTGTCCGAAATCGTTGGCATCACTGATCGGGTGTATGTGATGTATGACGGCAGTATCACTAAAGAGCTGACGACGCGGTCATCCCATGAAGAGGAAATATTGCTTTATTGCACAGGAGGCGGGTTGACATGAATACAGCAAGACCTGTTAAGGAGAAGCCGGCGGCTAGCTTCGCATTTGATTTTCTATATAAATACGGCACACTGATTACGGTATTTGTGCTTATTCTCGTCTTCGGCACGGTGGCCGACAACTTTTTGAATACTAGCAATATCATTAACATTCTCCGTTCGATTTCGATTGTTACGATTATTGCCGTGGGCTTGACGGTTTCGCTGGCCGTAGGCGGCTTCGACTTGTCCGTCGGCTCGACGGCCTCCCTGGCGAATGCACTGGTCATATCCATGTTCGTCTGGCATGGGCAAAATATAGGCATCGGCATTGGCCTGACACTGCTGTTCTGTCTCGCTGTAGGGCTGATCAATGCCTTCCTGGTCATCAACTTCAAGATCGATGATATGCTGATGACCTTAGCGACGATGTTTATATTCCAAGGGGTTGCTCTTACGTATACCCGCGGCGCTACGATCTCCCAGAATATGATTCTGCCCAGCGGGGACTTTGCTACCGGCAAAATTCCGGCGGTGTTCGAGAAGATCGGGCAAGTTCCCTGGATCATTGTTATTATGGTGCTGGTTGTCATCGTGGTTCACCTATTCCTGACCTATACCAAACATGGGCGGTATATGTACATGATCGGCGGCAACCGCGAAGCGGCGGCTTTATCCGGAATTCCAGTGAGTAAATATCGTCTGGCTGCGTACCTGGTTTCGGCCCTGTTCGCTGCGATCGGCGGGATTATACTCGGTGCCCGAGTGATGACAGCCGAGGTCAATTCCGGCGGACCTTATCTGATGGATGCAGTCGCTGCGACCTTCATCGGATACTCGGTGTTTGGAGCGGGCAAACCGAATGCACTGGGGACCTTTGTGGGCGCGGTGCTGATCGGTATTTTGCAAAATGGCCTGATCATGCTGTCCGTTCCTTATTATGCAATGGATATCGTGAAGGGCTCCGTTTTGGCGTTGGCGCTTGCCTTGACTTACTATAAGAAGAGGCATTGATACAGCCATTGTAGGCAACCGCCGCGCTTGGAAGCTGGAACAGCAAGGTTGAGGCTTCACTTACATCACATACACATGTATACTTTCTAAAGACCTTCCCTCCAGTGATCCTGCTGCCAGAGTGGATGGTCTTTTTCCTATAAATCCGGTATGTTATCCATGATTTGGCTATTTAGTTGACGTACGTAACTTTTTTTCATTATCCTTGTAGAAGGCTGATTTTAAATTGTACATACATTCGCCTCTTATAAAGAGAAAGGGGACTCATCATGAAAAAAACAACCTTTATCCAACCGGATCCTCAGACTTGGCTGGACACTTTCCACTTTGAAATTCCGATAAAGATAAGGTACTGCGAGACTGACATGCTGGGTCATGTGAATAACGTCAGTTATTTCATGTATTTTGAACAGGGACGCATTGAGTATTTCGAGAATTTGGGATTAACCGAGGATTTATTCAGTGACAAGACCGTATCGGTTGTTGCGGATCTGGAGTGTCAGTATCTGGCACAGCTGTATTTGAAGGACCCGCTCAAGCTTCATGTCCGGGTGTCAGAGATCGGGCGTTCCTCGATGGATGTGCAGTATGCGATTGTGGTGGACGGTGCCTTAAAGGCTGCCGGACGCGGAACCATTGTGCTCATTGATACGGCGACAGGCAAGAGCACGCCGATTCCGGATTCGGCACGAGAGAAGATTGCTGCATTTGAAGGATGGGTGTAAACGAGTAACGAAATCAATTATGAAGATAAGAGGGGAAGGGATTAAGGATGACCATCCGTTTTGCCATCATCGGCACAAACTGGATTACCGAGCGGTTTATTCAAGCGGCTCTGGAGACCGAGGAGTTTATTCTTGCCGCCGTGTATTCTCGAGCGGAAGAGAAGGGCAAGGTATTCGCGGCAAAGTATGCAGATCCAAAAGTATACACTTGTCTCGAGACGATGCTGCAGGATGATGAGATTGACGCTGTGTACATTGCGAGTCCGAATGCCTATCACGCAGAGCAGGCTGTACAATGCATGAACCATGGGAAGCATGTCCTCTGTGAGAAGCCGATGGCCTCCAATGCGGTTGAAGTGTCTGCGATGATTGAAGCTGCCAAGAACAATAACGTGCTGCTTATGGAAGCCTTGAAGTCGACATTAATGCCGAACTTCAAAATCGTAAGGGACAACCTGTACAAGCTGGGCCCCATTCGGCGTTACTTCGCAAGCTACTGCCAATATTCCTCCCGTTATGATGCTTATAAGCAGGGCACGGTTCTCAATGCATTCAATCCCGAGTATTCCAACGGCTCACTGATGGATCTGGGCATCTATTGCCTGTACCCTCTGGTTACCCTGTTCGGTAAACCGGACTCCGTGAAAGCTTCAGGCTTTATGTTATCCACCGGGGTTGATGGGGAGGGGAGTCTGTTGTTATCATATCCGGAAATGGAAGCCGTCATCATGCATTCCAAGATCAGTGATTCCTATGCTCCTGCCGAGATCCAGGGCGAGAATGGAACAATGATCATCGATAAGATCAATCAGCCGTATGATGTGAAGATCCACTATAGAGACGGCACGATTGAGAACGTAACCCAACTGCAAACCCATGAATCCATGTATTATGAAGCTCAGGAATTCATTGATTTATTAAAATGCGGTGAACGGGAAAGTGCAACTAATACGCATGCCAACTCTCTCATTACCGCTGAAATCATGCAGGAAGCCAGACGCCAGATCGGCTTGAGGTTCCCGGCGGACTCCCGGGCAGGTATATGATATTTGTCATACTCCCGAAATGACGTTTATGACTACGACGCACATGACAAACTATTTATAATTAGGTTAGACAAGTGCGTAATGAGATCATAACGTCCTTGCGCTTCATTACGAGGAGGAAGACAACTATGGCTAAGCCCGATAACAAACTGTCCAGCTTGAAAAAGAACGTTGCCCCTTATGAGGAAATTGACACAAAGGCGAGTATAGGTCAGCTTCTTAATACACTGGTTCCCTTAATACTGCTATGGTATGCCGCCTATCTAAGCTTATCTGTATCTTACTGGCTTACCATTCCCATAGCCGTTATTGCTTCGGGGTTTGTTGTTCGGACGTTTATCATATTCCATGACTGCACTCACGGGTCTTTCTTCAAGAATCGCCGGGCGAACAGAATCCTTGGCACGATTACGGGCGTTATTACGCTGTGTCCTTATGAGCAGTGGAAAAACACGCATGCCATTCATCATGCTACGAGCAGCAACCTCGATAAGCGGGGAATCGGCGATATGTGGGTACTAACCGTTGAAGAGTATGGAGCGGCATCCTTTTGGCAGCGTCTGTACTACCGGGTTTACCGTAACCCGATCGTCATGTTTGTCCTTGGTCCCATCGCTATTTTTCTGGTTTCCTATCGTTTTAACCGTAAAGGTGCGAGACGTAAGGAGAAGATCAGCAACTATATAACGAATATTTCGATTGTGGCTTTGTATGCAGTGCTATGCTGGGCGATTGGATGGCAGGCATTCCTGCTCGTTCAAGCTCCGATATTCATGGTATCGGGTATGCTGGGGATATGGCTGTTCTATGTACAGCACCAATTCGAGGAGACGTACTATGAGCATGATGAAGAATGGAGTTATATCAACGCAGCCGTTGAAGGCAGCTCTTATTACAAACTGCCGAAGGTTCTGCAGTGGATCACGGGCAACATCGGCTTCCATCATGTTCATCATCTTAGTCCGAAGGTTCCTAACTATAACCTTGAGAAGGCGCATGAAGCAGCACCTCCTCTTCAAAAAGCAACAACGATTACGCTGAAAACCAGCTTGAAGTCCATTCGCTTCCGTTTATGGGACGAAGAGAAAAAACTGTTTGTAACATTTAAGGATGCACGGCGATCGCTGCGTACGTCAAAAGAATCAGTATTGGAGAAAGCCGAAAAGAACCTGGCAAGCCCGAGACCCAGAGTGCAGGGCGAGTAATTCATCAGCTTGAACCGACGGAAGGTGGGACCCCATGCAGAAATGGTATCAGATATTTCATAAAAGCACGGGGTTAAGCCCGTATGTATGGGTTGTCTTCTACATCCTTCCGTTTTATTTCATCTTCCGGTCGACGTCTACCTATCAGATTGTCATCGGTATTCTGATGATTGTGATGTTTTTTGCCTTCTATGTCTTGTCCTTTCTGTCGAAAGGCTGGGTTGTATATTTCTGGACGAGTCTGCAGATTCTGATATCAATCACGATGTCTGTGGTTTTCAGTTACATCTATTTCTCGTTGTTTCTCGCATTTTTTATCGGGAATATCAGGAATAAGGCCGGTTTTTTCACGCTGTATACCGTTCATCTGATAACGACAGTCATTACGGTCAATTATGGATTATTAACGCGGAATCCGTTCTTTATAACACAGCTGCCGTTTGTTCTGGTCAGTGTGGTAGGCGTAATTCTGCTTCCCGTGACCAACTATAACCGAAATAAGAATGATCAACTCCAGGGCCAATTGGAGGATGCGAACAAACGGATCTCTGAACTCGTCAAGCTGGAGGAGCGCCAGCGGATTGCCCGCGATTTGCATGATACACTGGGACAAAAGCTGTCTCTCATCGGTCTTAAAAGTGATTTGGCCGGCAAATTGATGACACAAGATACGGCAAGAGCCCAAGCCGAGATCGACGATGTTCGCCAGACGGCCAGAACCGCACTGAAAGAAGTGCGCGAGATGGTGACGCGGATGCGGGGCACCCGGCTTACGGATGAGTTCTTCCGCATTCGGCAAATATTAAAGGCGGCTCAGATCGAGCTGACCTTTGAGGGAACGCTGGAGCCGGATAATCTTTCGTTAATGAATGAGAATGTAATCAGCATGTGCCTGAAAGAGGCCGTGAATAATATAGTCAAACATAGCAATGCAACGACCTGCTCCATTGCGATTGAATCCACCGAAAGCGATCTGGTTGCGAGGGTGAAGGATAATGGAACGGGATTTGTGACGGATACGAAGAATCGCGGTAATGGGCTGCGAGGCATGAGAGAGCGGCTTGAGTTCGTGAATGGAAGCATGGAGTTCACTTCTGGCGAGGGTACAACGCTTGTCCTTCGAGTACCTACTGTGCTCAGACTGCCGGATAAGGAGGCGGGAATATGATCAGAATTGTCATTGCCGAAGATCAGCGGCTGCTGCTTGGAGCTCTGGCCTCACTGCTTGATCTGGAGGAAGATATGCAGGTGGTTGGAACGGCGGGCAATGGGAAGGATGCCGTAAAGCTCGTCAAACTTCATAGACCGGACATCTGTATCATGGACATTGAGATGCCCATGATGAACGGGCTTGAGGCGGCCGAAGAGTTGAAGGGTTATGGCTGTAAGGTTATGATCTTGACTACCTTTGCCCGGCCCGGGTATTTCGAGCGTGCCGTGAAGGCAGGTGCTAACGCGTATCTGCTTAAAGACAGCCCGAGCGAGGAATTGGCTGCATCCATTCGCAGCATTATGGCAGGCAGACGGATATATGCCTCGGAACTGGTGGACGAAGCCTATTCCGGTGAAGAGAATCCGCTGACGGAACGGGAAAAGGAAGTTCTCAGTCTCATTGCAGACGGCAAGAACACCAAAGAAATCGCCACCCAGCTATTCATTACAACAGGGACGGTTCGTAATTATATTTCCGTTATTCTGGATAAACTTGGCGTCAGCAACCGGATTGAGGCGATTACCCGCTTTAAGGAAAAAGGCTGGTTTAAATAAATACGAAAATGACAGAAGCCCCGTGGCACTAGCCATGAGGCTCTTTTTTTTCTGTTCGAAAAGGATATCGGTTGTAGAGATGCGTGGCTAAGTGTAGATACATGGATTTTTTTACCTGTTGTATCATGCATAATAATGTATATTTATTCATTATTGCAGGATTGTTTGTGATTTTCGGATAGAATTTATATTTAATGGAAACAATGAAATAACTAATCAAATAATGAGATTTATTATGAGCTCGAACATAATGATCTAAATCGGAGTCAACCAAAGAATATGGATGCATTTTTGTAAATGTATGCATTTTTATGTATAATAGAAATGATTGCCAGTAATAAAATTTGAGGAGGAGGAGGTCTTCTATGGATCATATGATGTTTGAGGTTGGAACTGCTCTGATTCTGGTTGCTATAGCCTCTGCGATTGCCGGAAAACTCAAGTTCTCAATTATACCATTCTTGATTGTACTGGGGATGCTTGTAGGGCCACATGCACCAACGATAGGTATTCTGGATTTTAAGTTTATCGAGAGCCAGGGAATCATTGATTTTCTGGGGCAGATGGGTATCCTATTCTTGCTATTTTATCTCGGCCTTGAATTCTCCGTTCAAAAATTGATCAAATCTGGACGAAACATTGTGGTAGGCGGAACCGTATATGTAGTATTGAACTTTGTACTGGGTCTTGCTTACGGATTCCTGATCAATATGCCACTGTATGAGACGTTGATCATCGCAGGAATGTTGTCTGTTTCTTCCAGTGCGATTGTGGCTAAGGTACTGGTAGATCTGCGACGCACCGGTAATGCGGAGACGGAGCTTATTCTCGGTATGATTTTGTTCGATGATATTTTCCTTGCCGTGTTCTTGTCGATCATGTCTGGACTGCTGTTAGGCGGGGCGACATCGGTAGGAGCAACGATCATCTCGGTTTGTATTTCCATTGGCTACATGCTGTTGTTCTTTGTCATTGCGAGAAAAGGCCCGCCTATACTTAACAAATTGCTGAATATTACGTCCAGCGAGATTTTCATTATTGTTGTTTTCTCAACGATGTTCTTTATTGCCGGGTTCTCAGAGACCCTGCACGTAGCCGAAGCGATCGGCGCGCTGTTGTTTGGACTAGCTCTATCCGAGACGGAGCATAGCGAGCGGATTGAGCAGCTGGTTATTCCTTTCCGTGATTTTTTTGGGGCAATATTCTTCTTCAGTTTTGGTCTTGGTATCGATCCGACCACCCTGGGAAATGCGTTATGGCTGGCACTTGGCGCCGTGGTGCTGACCATTATCGGCAACCTCGTTGCTGGTATGATCGCGGGACGCAAGGCTGGACTGTCGCATAAGTCGTCGCTTAACATCGGGTTGACTATTATGGCACGGGGCGAGTTTACGATTATCGTTGCCAATCTGGGACTCGCGGGCGGACTGTCCGCAATGCTGAAACCATTCTCTGCGCTCTATGTTCTGATTCTCGCGATTCTTGGGCCTCTTCTAGCGAAAGAATCAAAACGCGTGTACCGTGGAATGAATCAATTATTCAAATGGACCGATCCTGTGGAGAAAGTGAAAAAAAGGAAAGCATAAGGACGACCGAGATGATTTACTTTCTCCCAACTAATCTATATAATCTAGAGATTGAATTAACCCAGAACGGAGGATTTACACATGAGTATTATTCGCGAATCTGATCTGCCGGGTATCGGGAAGAAGTTCCTTATTCAGGCGAGATCAGGGGATAAGCTGGTTGTTGTTATACATGACGACGGCCGAAGAGAGCTGTACCACTTTGAAGATGACAATCCTGAGGAGAGCATCTCCCAGATTACCTTAGAAGATGACGAGGCTAGACAAATCGCCGGGATTATTGGCGGCATGACGTATAAACCGAAAGCATTGGAGACCATTGAGGTGACACTGGAGGATCTGATCATCGAATGGGCACGAATTGAGCCGCATTACAAATGCGTGGGACAATCCATTGCGGGGCTACAGGTTCGTCAACGTACAGGTGCTAATGTATTAGCGATTGTGAACAAGAAAGAGCAGAGAATCAATCCGGGTCCGGACGATATCCTGACAGCGGGATCGACATTGGTGCTTGCGGGAGAGCGTAAACAGATCAAGCAGTTGAAAGAGCTGCTGGTCAACGGTTAATAGCGATAAGATTCACTGATCGGTGATGACCATATCCGAATATGGACAGCAAGCTTCTCCTGGTGAGAGGCTTGCTTTTTTTTGATGCATAAGAAATATGCTTCCATATTTCAGCGGGATAATATAGGTGCAATTTGAAATTCTCCACGAAATGCTCTATCGTTGATAGTGAGGCTATCATTTTGATGAAAGAAGGCGCATACAGCATGAGACTCAAGGATAAAGTAGCTATAATTACAGGTGGTGCCGGAGGCATCGGCAGCGGCATGGCTCTTGCCATGGCTAAGGAAGGCGCTAAGGTTGTGATTGTGGACGTGAATGAGGAGAAAGGGCGTGAAACGGAGAAAAGACTGAAAGAGTTCAGTGATTCGATGTTTATCAACGGTGATATTACCCATAAATCCTCGATTCAGAGTATTGTTGATGATGTTATGAAAACTTATGGCAAACTCGACGTTCTCGTTAACAATGCACATGTATCCAAGCAGGTACCTATCGTGGATACAACCGATGACGTGATGGCGTTGTCGTTTGATACCGGTTTTTATCCGACGTTTTATTTTATGCAGACGTGTTATCCTCATCTGAAGGCAACTCGGGGCAAAGTGATTAATTTTGCATCCGGTGCCGGTCTGTCGGGCATGGTGAACCAAGCCTCCTATGCCGCAGCAAAAGAAGCCATTCGCGGGCTGTCCCGCGTGGCCGCCAACGAATGGGGAGCCGACGGCATCAACGTCAATCTGATCAGTCCCATTGCACTGACGCCGGGCGTTGAGCAGTGGAGCAAGGCATTCCCGGAAGAATACCAAGGCATGGTCGATAAAATTCCGCTGAAAAAAATGGGGGATCCCGAGCAGGATATCGGACGCGTGGCCGTTTTTTTGGCAAGCTCCGATTCCGACTACGTGACGGGTCAAACACTGATGGTAGATGGCGGTTCAATCATGCTGAGATAATAGGGAATTTCTCCTTCAAAAAAAGAGCGCACAAGGGCCTTGTCCCTTGTGCGCTCTTTGTGTTTAATGGCAGGCTGATATGGGGTATGGATATCCGGAGGATAAAAGATAGTGGTTCGACTTCTCTTATCTTCGGGCTATCATCATAAACCGCGCGGCATTCGTCCGAATTCCCCGATCGGTGCGATGGTCGCTGATAAACTGCTGAAGGATACGGAAATCATCTTTCTCCTGACCGAATCGAGGAATGATGGGTGTGTGCTTCAGCAGAAAGATCAGGTCCTCCTCGCGCTCGTAGTACTCGACTGCATCATACTCGGCATAATGAATATTGCGAAATCCGGCAAGCTGGAGTTCCTTCGTATACTGTTCCTTCAGGCTGCCGTCCGGACGAAGGGATTGTCCTCTTCCAAAGGCCTGTACCAGATTGGCTTTATCACACTCGCGAACCTGCTGCGTCAGAAATACGCCATCCTCCGTCAGGACTCTGGCAGTTTCGGATGCGTGGAAAGGGGAATGCCGACATGAGATGATATTGAAAAATTCCGAAGGGAATGAGAGTGACTCAGCTTCCATCTGTGCAAAGCGTACATTGGAAATCGCGGTCCGCTGCATATTCCGCCGGGCGGTTTCAACCATGGTGTGGGAAAGATCGATCCCAACCAGCAATGCTGCGTGGGAGGCGGTAGACAACAGGCTCTCTCCGCCGCCAGTACCGATATCAAGCAGAACATCGGAAGCTGTGCATAATCGACTGACCTGATCATAGAAATCCCATTCCACGCCTTCTGAAGAACATCTGATCTGGCTGAAGTCCCAGCCGTTCAAGGCTCCTACGGTATCATAAAATTGCTTGTATTCCTGTGAATTCATATATATGAACCACCTTCCATATTCCCATTTTTACCCCGATTGGAAAGATAATTTAATTGTAAGTCCAAGGACTTCATGCAATCAAGAAGAATTATGTTAGGAGAAGGGACCAGAATCTTAAGTAATTGTTAAGGATTTGGAAGTATAGCGTTAAGAACTGTCCTATATACTTTATGAATCCGTTTCGTCTAACACACGAAAATAACCGGACTTCAGATGAGAGGGTAATTCTATGAACAAAACGAATGTATTGCCAAGGGAGCGTCTTCCCGAACTGCAGCTGGTACGCGCATTTGCCATTCTCGGCGTCCTGTCCGTTCACTCTACGTCGTATGCGGTGTCCGCCATGACGGAGTCCAAGTATTTTTTTATCTACAATTTCATGAATATCTTTATGAAGTACGGAACGCCTACGTTTATATTTTTGAGCAGTCTGGTCCTCTTCTACAATTACTATGATCGTCCCACGACGAAGAAGCTGATTGGCGGGTTTTACAAAAAAAGACTGTTATATATTATCATTCCTTACACGCTCTTTTCGGTGTTCTACTTCGTGCTGCTTCACTACCTGTATTATCAAGGCAGACCGTTTGGCGACACGATGGAGAGTTTTGTCCAGAAGCTGCTGACCGGCAAAGCCTATACGCATCTATATTTTGTCTTTATCAGCATTCAGTTTTACGTGCTGTTTCCGCTTGCGCTGTGGTTGTTCAAGAAACTGCCGTCGCTTGCGAAATGGGCGATACCGATTGGACTGGTCATCCAGTGGACGTTTATACTTATGAATAAGTATTATTGGCAGGTACCGAATAAGGGAAGCTGGGCGTTGTCCTACATGGCCTATTTCATGCTGGGAGCTTTTATCGGCATCTATTATCCGAAACTGAAAGCCTGGATTGTAATCAGCCGTGCAAATGTTACGCCATACCGCGTTACGGCTTGGGTGATGCTGTGGGTAATGTGGGCTGCTGCGGGTCTTGGTCATGTCTACATTTATTACAACAATCGTCTGCACGGAACGAGTTATAATTCTACGCTGTACGAGTTGATGTGGAATGCACATACCTATTTGGGGGCGCTGGTGCTGCTCCAGCTTGCTATTCTATTTTATCGGATCGGGGTTCGTGGCTGGACACCTGCGCTGGAGAGACTGGGGGCCATTTCTTTTGGAATCTATTTAATTCATCCGTTCTTCCTGCTCATCTACCGTGAATTCCCGCTTGCCACGGGGAGCTCGATTATTACCCATCTGTGGTATGCCGGGGGTTTTGCAGCCGCATTAGGGTGCTCATGGATCGTTGTCGAGCTTACGGTGCGCTATATACCAGGCTCCTGGGTAATATTCGGCAATATTCCGAAATCGAAGAAATTCGTCAAGCCTGCCGATCAACCTACCGCGCCGCTCTCTGGTTCATAGTTCGCTTCGTAGCAGCCAGGACGTATGCCAAGCGAGAGCATGGCTGTCTAACATCAGGATAGAAACTGCCGCGCAGCGCGGTTCGACTGCACAGGCTTGCGTCTGGTAGACGTTCTCCTGTCAGTTGCATATCAAGGAGGAGCCATGTCTTTAGTTACGATACTAATGGTAGACGATGAAACCGAAATTATTAAATTAATGGAGATTTACGTGAGAAATGAAGGCTATAAGCTGCTCACGGCCTCTCATGGACTGGAAGCGTTGGAGATTTTGAAAACGCAGAAGGTGGATTTGATCATCCTCGATGTCATGATGCCGCAGATGGATGGGATAGAGGCTTGCATGAAGATCCGGGAGGAGAATAACACGCCAATCATCATGCTGTCCGCCAAGAGCCAGGAGATTGATAAAATCGCAGGACTCAGCATCGGCGCGGATGATTATGTGACCAAACCGTTCAGTCCGCTCGAATTGATTGCCAGAATCAAATCGCAGCTGCGCAGATACAAACACCTGAACAGCAGATCGGTACGAAACGAGAACGAGATTCAGATCGATGAGCTGATTGTCAACGTGGCTTCACACCGGGTCACGGTGGCGGGCGAGGAGATCAAGCTGACACCGCGCGAGTTTGCCCTGCTGCATATGCTGGCTATTAACCGCGGGCTGGTGCTGAGCATGGACAAGATTTATACCGAGGTGTGGAATGAGCCGTTCATGGAATCGAAAAATACGGTCATGGTCCATATTCGCAAGCTGCGTGAGAAGATCGAGAAGGATCCGCAGCAGCCGGAGTATATAAAAACCGTATGGGGAATCGGGTACAAGATAGAGTAAACTTAAGCAGAGGTGACAGACTTGAAAGTAATGAAGCTCCATAGCATCCGCCTGAAGATGATGCTCATGCTGCTCAGCAGCATCGGCATTACGGCTGCCCTGCTTATTATTCTCTATTCATTAGGCACGCTGATCCTCAGCATACCGGCGATCAATTCGCCGCTTGCCTGGCTCATCAATAACATTGGCTCGGAGCCAGTCATGATGCTCACGGGCATCATTCTCTTTTTTGCCAGCTATTATATGACCACAAGATGGTTCGTGTTAGATCTGCAGAAGATCCAGACAGGACTTCAGGAAATTACAGCCGGTCGATTCGATTCCAAAATCGAGCTCAAAACCCAGGATGAATTAGGCAGCGTTGCTTCCAGCATTAATCACATGACTGAGCAGTTGAACGCTTACCTGGAGGAAATTACGCACGGGCTTCGTGAAATTGCCAAAGGGAATTTCGATACCGAAATTCCGGTTTATTCCGGCAGTCAGCTGGGCGAGGTAGCCGAGAGCATCAATCAGATGAGCAGGCAGCTGCATCAATCCATTCTGGAGGAGCGCTACGCCGAGAAGACCAAGAATGATCTGATTACAGGGGTTTCTCATGACCTGCGAACTCCGCTTACCTCGATACTGGGATTCCTTGAGGTGATTGAGGAGGATCGATATCAGGATGAGGTGGAGCTGCGATATTACGTAAATATCGCTTATGAGAAAGCCCAAAATCTGAAAAGGCTAATTGATGATCTGTTTGAATATACACGGATTAATAATGGGCTCCCGCTGGACATCCGGAAGATCGATATGGTCCGGTTCATCAGGCAGCTTATCGAGGAATCGGTACCGACTCTGGAGAAATCCGGGATGGAATGCAACCTAACGGCAGAGGAAGACCTCATCATCATGGCAGACGGCGCGCAGCTTGTCCGTGCCTATGAGAATCTGATATCCAATGCGATCCGGTACGGAGAATCCGGCAAAATCATCGACATCGCCGTCCGAAGCGATCGGGATCAGGTGAGCATCAGCTTCACCAACTATGGCGATCCGATTCCCGAGCGGGATCTGCCCTTCATATTCGACCGCTTCTACCGTGTGGAAGGCTCTCGTTCGAAGCAGACGGGCGGCACCGGTTTGGGACTGGCGATTACGAAGAGCATTGTGGAGGTCCAGGGCGGCGAAATCCGGGTGCGGAGCGATGAGCGGAGAACGACCTTCGAAACCCGTTTCCCTAAAGTCATATGATGGATGCTAAACAGGCTGGCGGGTACTTGACGGAGCGCTCCCTTTGAAGGGAGCGTTTTTTGTTGACAAATAAGATAAGAAAGTTTTCACGCTGGTAATCGCATGCCCGATGTAATTGTTCAGTTTAATTTAAGCAATCGTTAAGGATTTGGAAGCCTGGTTGATAAGATATGTTCCTTATACTTTCCTTCAGGAAGTACATAAGGAGGCAGCGAAGATGAGTTTGTTGCAGCATGCGAAGCAGAACGCTGGATTTACGATGGTATGGTTGGCAATGGGTCTGATTGTTATGGTCTTGTTTGTATCGGGATGCGGAGGGGACCGGATGTCTTACAGAGAGGCGTTAACTCCAAGCGGCAAAAGCCTTAAGGGATCAACAGCAGAAATGCATAAGGATTCGCCTGCCTCTTCTGCATCTTTTATAGAGAAGTTATGGGGTGAAGTGTGGGATGGGGTGACCCATCGTACAAGGCAAATGACGGGGGAGCAGGTGCCGCAGGGCCGTTTACTATATGACTCGGGCAAGAGATTGGAAATACGACGATGAAGGGAAAGCCGGCAAGTCGTGTTCCGTTGAAAATACCACGCCGTATCCGGTGAGAGGATTACTTTATTTACGCAACAACGAGAGAAACTAGAAAAAGCTCCCTTCGCGAAAGGGAGCTTTTTCTTTGGATTATGGAACATATTGTCTTATAATAGCGTTTACCATATATACGCTTGTATTGGAGAGGATGGTTCCTGTGAGTTCACGTGTATCGATCCGAAAGCGATGGTTCATCGGCATAGCGACAGCCGTCAGTATATCGCTCATTTGGGTTCCGGCTCAGCGGACGGAGGAGAGCGCTCGTGTTGTCGTTGCTGGTGCCGCAGACGTTATTAAAGCAGGTCAAACGGTCACGATCCGGCAGAAGACCGCCCTTTTTCCTAGTGCGCTTACCAAGAACAGCCATCTGACAGATCTTAAGGCAAGTTATTATGGAGCCAAGGGAGAAGCGCTCCGGATCAGCTCCGTGAAGGGGGATATGGCCTATATCCAATCCGATTCCCGAGGAGACTTGTGGCTCCCGACATGGTATGCGACCAAGGAGGCAGCACTAAGCCAAGAAATATCCCCGCTTTCGCTTCAATTGCGCAGTGGCGGCAGTCTATACCTGGCTCCCGGGAGCGGGGTCAGATGGCCGGTAACAGCTGCGGGAATGTCACTCGTTGCGGTCGCACAGTGGAAGGACTGGTACGGTGTTATGATCCCTCCTGCCAAGTGGAAGGATGATTACCAGATCTATCGCCCGGCGATGATGTGGGTGCAAGGAAAGGACATAGCAAGCAAACAGACGTTGCCCGACGGACTGTTGGATGGGGAGTCTGAATTATCGACCGATGTGGTGCGCAACTTGACGGAGTTTCTTTTCAAGAAAGGAACCAGCTCTTCTTATGTGAAAAAACTGCTCGGAGAACCGCAGGTGAGGGAGACCTCACGGAATCAGGAGCAGAGCTCCAGTAAACCGATGATCCTGGGTGAAACCTGGAGGTATGAGCTGCGGGATGTACATTATACAGCCACCTTCTCACCTGCCGGAAAGCTGGTGGCTAGCGAATGGACAATGCCTGCAACGGGAGTGTTTGAGCGTAGAGGTGCTGGTGATGACTACGAGTTTACCTATCATTTTGCCGCTGTACCGCCGCTGAATACGATAGAGGCTGACCCCGCCTGGAGAAATCAGGGCAATCTGAATTATACGTTCCTGCTGGAGGCCAATGAAGACGTATTGCTCCTCAAGGGAGATGACGGCGGTTATAGCGGCATGCACGATCATTCATCCCTGTATGCCATCGATCGAAGCACAGGCAAGAAACTGTGGCAGGAGGATGCAGGTTTTGGCTGGTATACGGCCGTAATAGATAAGGATCGCGAGCATGTCACGATGTTCTCGGCCTACAATCCCGTCATCAAAAATTATCAGGCCAGGGTGCGTCATATCCGGCTATCGGATGGTAAAGTGCTGTGGGAGGTTAAGCCGAAGAATGAATTTGGCCTGACCATGACGGCTGTGCAAGACGCGATTGTTCTGGATGAACCGCTTAATTTGCATGAAACCCGGAGTCTGCTGAGTGTGCTGGATCAGGAAACCGGCAAGCTGCGCTGGAAAAAGACGCTGACTGGCGACCACCGTCTGTTAAGCCAGGGGGATGATCCGTACATACTCATCGAACAGAACGGAGTGCTTGAAGGGTATGATCCTGTAACCGGCAAAGCCGTATGGTATGTCAACGTTGGGAAAAGGACAATGGACGATCCGACCTGGGATTCGTATTTTACGGGAGGATATCGTTATGATCCGATAGCGCCAGCGGACCTTACGACAAGATGGATGCTGCTGGGCAGCCAGTGGGTTCTGTTCAATACGAGGACCGGTGAGCGGGAGGGCGTTTATCCAGCCTCCGAAATGGAACGGTTTGAGGTGCTGGATGAGCGGTATCTGCTGGTGCAGCGTGCGCTGAACGGGAAGTATTTCAGCGGGGCGACCGCTTACGAAACCGTGCTGTATGACAGCGTTGAAGGGAAGGAAGTCTGGACGCTGAAGGGAAGGGCCTCCCGCGGAATTATTGAGGGCGAGAGAGTCTATCTAACCTTGAACGGCATCCCGGCCGCTGTGAATCAGAAGACCGGCAGCGTGATTTGGAAGATGGATCATTCGTTGCAAGCAAAAGAAGATGTATCCCATCTGGTTGGCAGCAGTTATGGAATATTGGACCGTTACCTGCTTATAAGCCTTGGCAGTGATCTGGTGGTGCTGAACAAGGAGACCGGCAAGAGCTTGGGAAGGTTGCAGCATGTGATCACCGGCAACGTTGACCTGCGTGAGCAGTATGCAAGAAATGGCGCGCTGAACATAACGGAGCATGAGGTGCTGGTTGGAACGGTGAATGGGGCATTCATTCGTTATGATAGGGCAGAATTAGAGGCGCGTCTGGATGAGCTGCTGTAATCTCTTTTTTATAGAAAAACGGTAATGCAAAGGCTATAAAGGAGGAGGACTAGTGGGCAACAGGCTAAAGTTAGCAGGGATTCCTGTCATCAGTTTATTGTTAATCCTGTGTTTGGGCTGCGGGAGCAAGCAGTCAGTGAGTTATGCGTCTGTGTTAAATTATAACGATGAAGAGTATATCGGAAAGGGCATCGAATCTGCGGAAGTTTTTGCCGATGCAGATTTGACCTTGGCGGGTAGGATTCAGAAGCAGCTTGAGCCGGATCAATACCCGGATACGAACCTATCGTCGAATGAACTTCAAGAAGGCACGGAGATCTATATCGTGAATGATGATATGTTGGTAGCTCTGCAAGAAGACAGGAGTTTCAAAGTGTTTGAGCGTATGAACTGAGTGAGTTATAGGGAGGCGTCCTTAAAGTCTGGAGACAGGCTTTAGGGACGTTTTTTCTGCGATTTGGCACATCAATCTTGGATTGCCCGTGCCCTCAGAACCGGTACAGCAAGGGAGTTGCTGCTCGTTCCTGAGAAGGAGTGGCTGTTAGTTGTGGAGACCGATGAAAGGATGGGGCGCCCTCCCAACGGTTGGTGTCTGCATCAAGTGACTGGGGCTTTTGGATGTATCGGTTGCGGAAATCCGGATCACGGCTGTTGAAGGTGCTGCTGCCGTGGTGATTGCAAGCCCCGTGTACAAAGATTCTGGGGTTGGTCCCCAACACCACTATTACGCGAGTAACCCTGGTTCTTGCCGCTGTTCCGACATCTTAACGGACTCCAGATCCGTTATTTGCCTCTTTTAGTCCCTTTTTTTGAATCTAACGGACTCAGGATCCCTTATTACCTCATAAAACAAACAAATTGCTGACTCATATCACAAATAACGCATCTCATGTCCGTTAGTCTCAAAAACAACACTTTTCCAGCTAAATAACGTATCCTCTGTCCGTTAGCCCCAAGAGCGGCAGCACCACCACCACTACGTCACCATTGCCACATCGCTACCATGTCACACCACCACCACTACCGCCACCTTGTCACCACCACCGTTACCCTCCCCTCACCGCTACGCCCCCACCGCTGCCACGCAACCGTGCCCCAGGACCGCCATGCGACCATGCCCCCACCGCCGCCACGCAACCGTGCCCCCAGGACCGCCATGCGACCATGCCCCCACCGCCGCCACGCAACGGTGCCCCAGGACCGCCATGCGACCATGCCCCCACTGCCACCACGCAACCGTGCCCCCAGCACCGCCATACGACTGTGCCCCCAGCCACCACGTAACCGTGCAGCATCACCATCACAATCGCTACCTACCACCATGTCACCATCACCACTACGCTACCCTGTTACCACCGCCACCATCAGCAACGCTGCCAAATTTTAATATGGTTTCATTCTATTGAATGGTATAATATTCCTGGTTCAAAATTACTAGATTTGAAAGTGATACATTCTAAGAGAGATGAGGTTCATGCATGTTAAAAAAAATGTTAATGCTGCTGTTAGCGGTGTGTATGATAGTCCCGACAGCTGCCGGAGCTGCTTATGGCGAGTCGGGCAAGGCAAGCTCTAAGATTGCGATGCTGCTGCCTGATGGCACACCCTTAATGGAGGATGGTACAGCTTGGGTTACTTATACCCGTCTTCCAATGACCAAAATCCCGCTTCCTATGGGTGGGGACCTGAAACAGATTGCGGGATCAAGCGAGTACGGATTCGGTGTGAACAATGCTGGTGGACTGGTCATGTGGGGAGAATCCGGTTTTCAGAATGTGGCGGGCCAGAGTAACGTAAAGCAGGTTGGACAAGGCTACTGGCTGACCTCTGATGGCAACGTTAACCGCCTGGATAGTTCCAAACCGCAAGCCGTAAAGGGCTTTGAGGGGATTTCCATATTTGATGAGAATAAGGGTATTATCGGTGGTGTTACCCAGTCGGGGACAGTATTGTATCACAATAGCGCCTATACGCCGGAGCCCGTGGCCCTGGGTCAAGTGACGGATGTGAACTCCATTCGCAAAATTAAAGTGGCCGGCGACTATGCCGCTATTTTATATAATGACGGAAGGCTCGTACTGTTCAGTACACTTCGCATTAATGGCAGCACAACCTACCTGTCACAAAAACTGATTCAAGATGCAGCTGACATTTCTTTTGGTAAAGAACAGAAGTTGATTATTGTGAAAAAGGATGGGACTGTGTGGAATGCCAAATTGGATGTGTTCACTCAAACATTCGAAATGAACCCGTTGAACGGGATCAGCGGGGTTCAACAGATTGTGGGAATTGGAGGTTCCAAAAGCTTTTTCGCACAATTAATGGATGGCACATGGATAGAGTATGATAACGGACAACAATACGATGTGCCAGTTCCAAGCATTACCAGCGTTACGCTAAAAGTATCGAATAGTAAGCCGAAGGTAGGAAGCTCCATTACTCCAACTGTTGAATTTCAGTATGGTAATGGAGAGAAACACAAGATTCCGGGCAATATGATCGCTTTGTCTGTAGATAAGCCGCACATCATCAAAGCGGTAGAGAAGGGAGCCTACAAAATCCTAGGTGTGGGTGAAGCCACTCTGACGGTGGATATTACCGGCAAGAAGCAATCGGTCAAGATCGTTTCGGGACTTGGCAAGCCGCTCGAGAACGCCAAGCAGGAGAAGGGTATTACTTATTTGCCGCTGAAGCGGGTATTTGAAGCTTTGGGAGGCACGGTTCAGTATCAGGCAGCTTCCAAGACCTTTGATATTACCATAGGGGAGACGGAGATAACTGTTAAGGCCGGTAGTAAACAGGCGAAGATCAACGGTAAAACCGTAAACATGAAAGGAGCTCCGATCCAGAATAAGGGGGAGACACTGGTGTCAGCGGACCTGTTAACCGCAGCGCTGGGTGCAAAGCTAAAGTGGGATGCATCCAAGCAGCAAATGACCGTCGCCCTGGGATCAGCACAATTTGTTGTGAAGGGCGAGCAGAAGAAGGCGCAGAACTCCAGTTCAGGAGGAACTTCTGGTAAAAGCAAAATGTCTGCAGTCAATGCAAGCGGGAGTATGGCTGGGTGGAAACTGCTTAAAGGCCATGAATACGAAAAATCCTTGCGGATTTATTTTCAATACAAGAATGGCATCCTGGCTACCAAAACAGAAGATATCCGCAAGGTAGACTTGAATAAAAAGGTTACCTGGACGGATGATAATGGCCGCAAGCGTACCAATACCGTGCGTGAGATCTATTCCCTGTTTACATTGTCCAATGAATATACGTCAGAATGGCTTCTCAAGAAATTTGGCAAGCTCTATGAGGATTGGATGCTGACCTCCCTGGTTGATGCTAACCGGATTGTTGAGCAATACTTGCAGGAGACCGGTCAGATGCCGAGTTATGCTCCAAATGTAACGCTGACGCCGGATGCGGTGTTTGAGTACGAATAGGTTGGAATGATAATGAATTAGAGGACCTCCGGTTCGAATGGAAACATTTGATCCGGAGGTTTTTTCATGGAGCATCGTTCTTTGTTCTGCCAAACTCGAGGCTTTATTAAACATAACCCTTCACAGCCTTAACCCTGTCCACTGCCAATATGTGTAGTAAAATAACAGCATGACACCCACATATAGAGGCATACATACCATGCTGAGCTTGACCAGGTCCTTGGCGGGATAAGAGACTGACTCATCCTCGTAATACAAGAGCAACGCTTTTGAGCTTACCGGAAATGTGATGCAGTAATTCATGCCCACCAGTGTCAAGAAAACGACGGCGGAAGCATCAAGCTGAAGCGTCTGGCCCAGCACGATAAATGCCGGGATCATCACCACGGCCCTTGTGGTATGGGATGTGATGTACAGGTGCGAAGTAACGGATACCAGAATGATGATCAGCAGCGTTATGAAGGGAGGGGCGGTTTCCAGAACACGAAGCTCGCTGAACACAATCTGCTGGAGCCAATCCACCACGCCATTCTCAACAAGGGCTTTTCCTAGAGCAGTGGCAGCTGCCACAAACATGATCAAATTCCAGGAAACGCTCTTCATCCCCTGCTTCCATTCCATAATCCCGATGGAAGGCAGCATGAGCAGCACGGCACCGGCCATCGTAATGAACGCAATGTCATAGCCATGCCATCCTTCGGTCATCCACAGGACAACCATCCCGGCAATCAAGCCGAGGGTTTTCTTCTCACGGCCAGACAGGGGAAGCTTCTCTGAATACTGATATCCGGAAGGGATGATATTGCTTTGCGGTTCATCCTTCCAAAACATTATTTTTACGCATAATAGAGCCAACCCGCACATGACAAGCGCAAAAGGCGCTCCCCATATCACCCATGTTACATAGGAGATGTCCGCCCCTGTTGCCCCGTTTAACAGCCCGATCCCAATGATGTGAGAACCGGCCCCGATGACCGTTGCAGACGAAGCGAGTAATATCATCACGGGAAGAAGCATGGCAACCGATTTTTTCTGCTGATCATTCTTCAATAAAGCGTGCAGTTCTCTCACAATGGGAAGTGTCAGGGCGGCTCGTCCGGAGGTAGACGGTATAAAGAAAGTCAAAGGCTGAATCACGAACGCGAGCCACCATAAAAAATGTTCGGGCTTGCGTGCGCGCAGCAGCATAAAGCGAGTGAAGCGAGCGGCCAGACCGCTGGTCTTGACGCTTTCGCCGATGATAAACGAACCGATCATCAGCCAGACGATTTCTTCGGCAATGGATTCGTAAAGCAATGAAGGAGGGGCGCCCTTCAAGGCAACGATGCAGACAAGAGCCCCCAGCGCAATCCATCCCGCCGGCATCTTGGTGAAAATCCATAAAGCCATGGCGATGATAAAAAAAATGAAGGCGATTTTACCGGAATACGATAAATGTTCAACTGAAGCGATCCAAATGCTGCAGCCTGCAAGACCGGATAGCATCCATAACCCTTTTGCAGGCCGGATAGACGGCGCTCCGGGGCCAGCCTTGTTCAGCGGCTGGTCTGCGGATGGCATGTATTCAGGCTTCATAATGGCCGATATCCTTCGTTGAGCGTACGGTGGGCGATCTGATACCCGATACGCACATGCCGGAGAGCAGCTTCGGTACTGTCTGCGATCCACGGCGATGCGTTTAAGATCGCTTGATCCAGTGAGGCCGGCGTCTGAATAATGCTTGCATAGGCGTCGATTCCATTCTCATAATTAATGGCAGCATTTTCTCCAATGGTTCCTGTAATGGCAATCACGGGGATTCCTTTGGATTTGGCTATTCGCGCAACCTCCGAAGGAATTTTTCCGTTGGGGGTCTGGTAATCCAGGCAGCCCTCGGCCGTTAACACCACATCGGCTTCCAGGATATGCTGCTCGATATTTATGTATTGCATAATCACCTCGTAACGGGGATGAAGTTTCGCGTTGGCAAAAGCAACCAAGCCCGCGCCTAAACCTCCGGATGCTCCGCTTCCGGGAGCCAAGGCGATATCCACGCCAAGCTGGTTGTGTATCAGATGGGCATAGTGCTGGAATGCACTTGCCAAGTGCTCCACTTCTTCAGCAGTGGCTCCCTTCTGCGGACCAAAAACATGGGCAACGCCGTCCCGTCCGCACAGCACATTGTGCCAATTACAGGCTACGTCAATGTGTACATCCGTGAGTCTGGGGTCCAAGTCAGCCAGATCGATGGATCGTACTTTAGCCAAATCGCCGCCGCCTCGAATATAGACCGGCTGCCCGGCTTCATCTGTAAAAACAGCTCCTAGCGCCTGCGCCATCCCTGCACCGCCGTCGGAAGTGCCGGAATCGCCGCATCCAATCAGAATATGATCCACTCCAAAGTCGAGTGCCCCCAGGATCAGCTCTCCCACACCATATGTCGTTGTCCACAGCGGGTTCCGCTGCTCCCTTGGAACTAGCTTTAAGCCAGCGACTGCGGCCATCTCGATGACCGCTGTTTTCTTGTTGTTTTCCGTGTAAACACCGAAATAACTCGTAATGGGTTGACCAACGGGACCCGTAACTTCCTTGTGATACAGACGTCCATGCTTTATATTTACGATGCTCTTGGCAAAGCCCTCGCCGCCATCAATCATCGGAATGACGGTGATGCTGGCATCCAAATTCAGACGATGAACGCCCATTCGCATCGCTTCACCGACTTCTTCCGCATCCAGGCATTCCTTAAACCCTGACGGAATCATAACGATTTTCATATCATATCCTCCTGTTGTCTGTTGATGTTCTAACTGTAGAACAGAAAAACGAGAGGAGGGTTAGAGGCAAATTAGAATTTGCTGTGAAATAATTCCAAGATGGATTGGGAGGAAAGCGGTCTGCCCCTGCTTAGCATAATGAAGATATTTTTTATTCTCAGATTTTATCGATCAATCCAACGTATCCATCTACTGTTAGCCTCCCTCCCTAGATTCCTGCGGCGAATATTATAACTTACATCAAAATATAGTAAACGTAACTGCAAGCCCGCTGGACTTGCGATTTAGAAATGCAAAGGGGGGACAATCATGAAACGAAGGACACCGCCTGTCCAAACGGCTGGGCCTGGGGACACCTATTCTTCACCTCCCAGAAGACAGACCCTTTATTGGAGGTTGTTCGCCAACTATTTTCTCCTCATTCTCATTCCCGTTATTGCGGCATCGGTTCTCGCGCAGGTGCTTGTCGTTCGAATTATTGAGAAGGATGCCGAGCGCTTCAACAGCATCATGATGAGCCGATTCTCCGAGCAGACGGATACCGAGCTTCAGTCCTTGAAGACCAGCATGATCAATATCCTCAGCACATCGAGATTGCGGAGCGTGCTACTTGCACCGATGTCTTCGTCGCCGGATGGTCAGCAGCTTCCGGAACTGCTTCATTCGCTGCGGGAGCAGCTGCAGCAGCTGGAATCGGATGATTTGGTCGATAAGGCTTATTATTATTTTGTACACCAGGACCTTATGATTGATGCCGAGACCTACACGAATAAAGCGTATTACTTCCATTCCCGCTATCCCTCGGACCTGAACCGTCGTCCTCAGCTTGAAGCCGAATTATCCGGCAAGAAAATGATGGATTTCTTGGATTCCCCTGCCTCACTAACGGCTTCCATGAGCTACCCCTTCAACACCGCCGCTCCTGAAGTATATCTCCTGGTCGAAGTGAAACGAGACAAGCTTCAGGAGCAGATTCATGTTCCGGAGAGCTGGGTCACGGGCACAGCCATTGTGGATCATACGGGAAGAGTGTTATCCCAAACCGGCTTGACCGGGCAGGATCAGGATGCACTGCAGCAGCGAATACGCACAGAGGGCATAGCCCCGCAATTTACGATATCGGACAAGCTCGGGATGTCTTTCATGACCTCAAGCTTCGACGAGTCCTGGCATTATATCAGCATGATCGATTTAGGCACCTTAATGAAGCCGGTGCATATTACCCGCTTTATCAGCTGGTTGTTCCTTGTCTTTTTCCTGATTGTCGGCGCTCTGATTTCGTATTATTTAAGCCGCCGCTTATATCAGCCGATTCGGGAAATCAAGGAAGGGCTGAGATCGCATCACTTCTCGGGGAAGGCCATCCGCCACGAAGGGAATGAGTTCGATGTCATTAAACGCTATTCCCAGTTCATCATGACGGAGAATAAAGAGCTGTTTCAGATGGTGAGCGGGATGCTTCCCATCGTGCAGGAGCAGTTCTTCACGAAAATACTGTTGGGTCAGTATCGTGACGCGTTATCCATTGAGTATTATGCGAAGGAGATTGAATTCTCGTATAGCGAAGCTGCGGCAAGAGCCGTCCTGTGCATCTCATTCCACATGGACCCGTCGATTTACGAGTCCACGTCGGAATCGACCAAGACTTTTCTGCTGACAGAACTCAAGGAGAAGATTCACCGACTTGCACCCGGTATGGTATGGATTTGCCAGACAAGGCCGGATTTACTGGCCTGCATCGTTCAGTTTGATCCGCAGTTGGAGGACCATCCGGTAAGGATGGCGGAGCAGATTCGCCGCATATTCCTGGAGTACAGCACTTATTACAGAGCGACGATCGGAATCGGCAGAACCGTTCACGCCATGGAAGAGCTGCACCAGTCCTATGAGCATGCCTTGGCCATGCTGAAGTATCGGGGACTGCACTCTGCCGTTGAAATTTGCAGCAGCCAGCCTTGTCGGGAGACGCAGCAATGGGACCCTTTTCTGTCCGTGCAGGAGGTCCAGCGGATTCACAATCAGTATAAAACCAGGGAGTACGATAAGCTGCTCCAATCCGTGAATACTCTGCTGGAGGAGGGAAAGCGCAAGGACGCGGCAGCTGTGCAGATGAAATATTTGCTGGCAGATGTGCTGAATACCTGGATCCGAGCGGTAGAATCGGAGCGGAGCGAATTGAACGTCCCTTATTATGCCTGTCTATTCGAACGATTGAATCGGTGCATGACATGGGACGAGCTGACGCACTGCTTTCAGGATATTCACGGGTTTTTGTTCCGGAAGCCGGTATCAAGCAGCCGAAGTCAACAGTTCATGGAGGTCGTGGAATACATCCATGAGCATTATGATCAAGAGCTGTCGATCGAGTATTTTGCCGGGCTGATGAATATGTCCAGCGGACATTTCAGCCGTACCTTCAAGGATGAAATCGGCGAGAAATACGTGGAGTATATTGCCAAATACCGGCTGATGAAGGCCAAGCAGTTTTTGCTCGAAACCGATTTGAAAATCGACGAAATTGCCGAGAAGGTGGGATATTGGGGCAGGAATTCATTTATTCGGGCTTTCCGCCGATACGAAGGCATCACACCGGCCAAATATCGGAGCTCCCACCAATAGGAGAGAAGAGACTGCATTATTTTCTGAAGTCTCTTTTTTTGCATGGAACCAAGCGGGAAGCCTTGCGCCATGGGCGCTGCAAAACGAGTGTCTCGAGGAAAAGATGCATGCTAGACGCGGGAGAAACACGGCTCGTATAGTGGGGACAACAACACACGAATGTAAATGCTTTCAATCGGAGGTGGGGATTATTGGCGCAGCTAACACGAATCGGCTATGTTCTGAAAAAACATAAAGCGCTCTACTTGCTGATGCTGCCTGGCATTTTGTATTACTTGATATTCAAGTACGCGCCGATGTACGGCATCATCATCGCCTTCCAGGACTATTCGATCGGCAGGGGCATATTGGGAAGCAAGTTTGTTGGATTCAAGCATTTGATTGAATTTTTCTATGTTACCCCCGATGCATGGAAGCTGATTCGCAATACCATCATGCTGAATGTGTACGATCTTCTCTTTCACTTTCCGGCGCCGATTATACTGGCGGTTCTGTTTCATGAGCTGAAGGGGAAATGGTTCAAACGGTTTGTGCAGAACATCAGCTATATGCCGCATTTCCTGTCCACCGTTGTGATTGCGGGCATTCTGGTCACCTTCCTGTCCCCGACAACTGGCGTGGTTAACCATCTGCTCGTCAAGACGTTTGGCATCGAGCCGATCATGTTTCTGGGCATGCCGGAGTGGTTCCGGACAGTTTATGTGGGCTCCGAGATATGGCAGAAGGTGGGATGGGGCACGATTCTCTATTTGGCTGCCATTGCGGGGATTGATCCGACACTGTACGAAGCGGCCAGGATGGATGGAGCGAACCGGTGGCAGCAGGCCCGGCATATTACATTCATCGGCATGGTGCCGGTCATGATTATTTTGTTCGTGCTGTCGCTCGGCAATTTCATGGAGGCGAGTTTTGAGAAAATATTGCTGCTCTACAACACGATGAATTACGAAACGGCGGATGTCATTAACACCTTTGTGTACCGGCGGGGCATTCTCGACGCCGATTTTAGCTTCGCAACCGCGGTGGGCCTGTTCCAATCGGCGATTGGCTTCATTCTGGTCGTAGCGGCCAATCGGATGGTACGCAAATATTCGGAGACCAGCCTGTGGTAAGGGAGGTGCGTGATGAAAAAGCAGGAAAGCTTAGCCTCGAAGCTGTTTGATGTACTCAATGTATTGTTCATGATTGTGCTGATTATTGTAATGGCCTACCCCATGGTGTACGTATTCTCGGCTTCCATCAGCAATAATGCCCTGGTTGCGAGTGGAGCCGTGCTGCTCTGGCCGAAGAAGATTACGCTGGTCGCGTACGAGCAGCTTGTCTATAACCCCGATCTCTGGGTGAGTTATTGGAATACCATTCGTTACACCTTCGTGCAGACGGTACTGACGCTGATTGTGACCTCCGCGATGGCATATCCGCTTGCGAAGCGGTGGCTGCCCGGCCGAAGGGTAATTTTGCTGCTGGCCGCCTTCACGCTTCTGTTCAGCGGGGGCATGATTCCGACGTTCCTGATCGTTCAGAAGCTGGGGATGCTGGATACGATATGGGCCATTGTGCTTCCGTCGCTGATCAGCACCTGGTACCTGTTTATTATGCGGACATTCTTCGAGGCCTTGCCGGAGGAGCTGGAGGACGCGGCTGCCATCGACGGATGCGGGTCCCTGCAGATTCTCGTGCGGATCGTACTGCCGTTATCCGTACCGGTGATGGTCACGATCGGTCTGTTCACGGCCGTGAATCAATGGAACTCCTTCTTCAGCGCTTTGATCTATCTGAATGACCGGGATATGTACCCGCTGCAAATCATGATGCGCAATATCCTGATCGCCGGTACGAATGTGCAGGGCGAAGGGGATCTGACTCATCTGGAAACGCTGAAATACGCCATGATCATGATTGGCACACTGCCGATTCTGTGCGTCTATCCGTTTATCCAGAAATATTTTGTACAGGGCACGATGATTGGAGGCATTAAGGGGTAGCTGTGGATTTTATGAAAATCCATCTCTATACGTTGTCATTATAAAAGGAGGTTAGGAAATGCAGCGAAAGGGGTTCAGAACGGCGATTGCCATCCTGCTGCTTGGTGTGATGCTTGTTACGGGGTGCACCAGTGGCAGCAAAGATGACTCGGGGACGTTAAGTCCTGACAAACCGGTTACCTTCTCATGGCTGGTATACGATCGGGTGGAGGGGAAGGTTCGGGATGACTGGGAGATTTTCAAAGAGATTGAAGCCAAGACGGGCGTGAAAGTGAAGTTTCAAATCGTAAGCCAGGAAGGACTTGAGGAGAAAAGGCAGATCATGATTGCGACGAACACCGCTACGGATTTTATCCAGGTACCGACGCAGGATGGCAGGGAGCATGGACCGGAGAAGGTATTCTTAAACCTGAATGATTATTTGGATCGGGCACCTAATCTCAAAGCATTTTACGAGAAATATCCTGAAGCCAAAGCGCTGGCAACGGGCACGGATGGAGGGCTGTACACGGTACCCGTCCTGGAAGGGGATGCGGAAGGCAAGGGATTTAACTTCATCTGGTATGCCCGCAAGGACATTATGGATCAGTACGGGATTCAGGCGCCCACCACGGTGGATGAATTTTATCAGTATCTGAAAATATTGAAGGAAAAGGTTCCGGATTCCTATCCGCTCATCTCAAACGCTATCGTTGGGGATACGGGACTGTATACGACATTCGGGCGCATATTCACCGGCATCAGCGGCTTTTATAATCTCGATCCGACAACGGATCAATACGCGTTCGCTCCATACCATGAGAATTATCAGGATATGCTGGTATTTCTGAACAAGCTGTACGCGGAAAAATTGCTGGATCCGGAATTCTCGCTGCTGACGCAAGCGCAGTGGGAGGAGCGAATATTAACCGGCAAATCGCTGGTTACGTTTTTCTGGAAGGCGGATCTGGAGTCGCTTGTAGCGAAGGCGCGCGGTGCCGGTACTGCCGAATATGAGCTGGATGCCATTCCTTCTTTTGCCGCTGAAGGGATCAAGAACTACCAGTTCTCCCGTCCGGTCGTAGGTACTGTCGGCAGAGCCATTTCGGCGAAAGTCAAGGATAAGGAGCGCGCGGTTCAATTCCTTGATTATTTGGTCAGCGAAGAGGGAACGAACTACCTGTCCTTAGGCATTGAAGGCAAATCGTACACGATGGAGGACGGCAAGGCGGTATACAACAAGGAGTTCGGCGAATCTCCGTTTAATGCCCTGCGTAAGGATTGGGGCGTATGGTATGACCTTATCACCTTGAATAACGCCAAATCCCGTGAAGTGTGGGAGCGCGGTTTGAGCGAGAAGAGCAAGGATATCAACGCAAGGTATGAGCAGTATATCGTCCCGGCACCGAAGCAGATTGTCAAGACGGAAGAGGAGCTGGAACTGGAAAAATCAAAACTCAACAATCTGAACAAATTCCTGGAACAGAAGGTGACGGAGTTCGTAACCGGCAAAACACCAATTAACGATACGACGTACCAGCAATTTATCGATCAGGCCAAGAAACTTGGTTCCGACGAACTCCTTGCTATGTATAACACGGCGTATACACGCACATACGGCGACAAGTAATCTGCGATAGAGTGGAGGAATCAGGCAATGGACGACTACCAAATTATCGATGTCGACGTTCATAACGAACAGGACGATCGGGCGCTGCTTCCGTATTTGCAGGAGCCCTGGCGTTCGCGGGTAGCGGCATCCGGCATCGGTTATGCCGGGTCCGGTTACTATTCGCCGATCGGCGTGATGAAAAAAGATTCGATCCCTCCGGGGGGAGGCAAAGCCGGCTCCGACCCTGACTATATGATTAAACAGCTAATCGAAGGCTACAACCTGGATTACGCTGTACTGACGGGGGTCGTCTACAACATCTCGTCGACACATGACCCGGATTTCGCAGCGGCCATATGCTCGGCCTATAACGATTATTTGATAGCCGAGTGGCTCGGCAAACATAAAGCCTTCAAGGGCGCGATGGCGGTAGCCACCCAGGATCCGCTGCTGGCGGCACGCGAGATTGACCGGATCGGCGGCCATCCGGATATCGTGGAGGTCATGATCTCCAGCGCGGCGCGTTCGCCGCTCGGGCAGCGCCACTATCATCCGATTTACGAAGCGGCGGAGCGCCATGGTCTTCCGGTCGCGCTCCATCCGGGAGCGGAAGGCGGCGGGAGCTCGACGGCTCCCACCGCGGCCGGCTACCCGGCACGCTACATTGAGTGGCACACCTGCCTTTCCCAGATGTTTATGGCCCATCTGGTGAGCATGGTCTGCGAGGGCGTGTTCGTGAAGTACCCGAACCTTAAGGTGGTTCTGGTTGAAGGCGGTGTGGCCTGGCTGCCGGGCCTGATGTGGCGGCTGGATAAAAATTATAAAGCGCTGCGCGCAACTGTGCCCTGGCTTACGAGAATGCCAAGCGAATACATCCGGGATCACTGCTTCTTATCCACGCAGCCGATTGAGGAGCCGGATAATCCGCAGCATCTCATCGATCTCTTCAATATGATCGATGCCGAGAACATGCTGCTGTATTCCAGCGATTACCCGCACTGGGACTTCGACTCGCCGGGGCATATTTTACGGGGCCTGAAGCCCGAGGCGCGGCGGAAGATCTTTTACGAGAATGCGAAGCAGCTGTACCGGCTGGATTGAGAGGATGGATGAAGAAGGCACGAGGTTGAAGACTACGGCATCCAACCAATAGAGCATGAGGTGGAGGACACTACGCATCCAGGTAACTATGTACGAGGTAGAGGACGGACTCATTCAACTAATTGTGCATGAGGTGGAAGACAGACTCATTCAACTAGCGCACGAGGAGAATAACGAACTTACCCGACGAATAGCGACGAGATCCAATGATTGCGATGAAATATCCAACTAATTGAGCATTAGAGCCAATGATTGTGATGAGATATCTAATTAATTGAGCAAGAAATTCAACGAATAGCGGTTAATGGCAAGGAGGTGCAGAATGGGAATACATTACGTGCTGGCGGAGGGGGATATTCCGGATGATGGGCATGCGGTCGTAAATATTGAAGGACGCGAAATCGGCATTTACCGGATCAATGGCGAATACCACGCGATTCTCAATTACTGCCCGCATCAAGGGGCGCCGATCTGTGCGGGGCTCGTCTCCGGGACGACGCTTCCCTCGGAGGTGTACGACTACGAATACGGTCGGGCAGGCGAAATTGTCCGCTGCCCCTGGCACGGCTGGGAGTTCGACCTGCAGACAGGCAAGTCGCTGTTCAGCGACCGCATTCGGGTGAAGAAATACAAGGTGGAGGTTCATGAGGGTAAGGTTGGTGTGGTGATGGGGAGGAAAGTAGTTGGTGGGTAACGAAGTGGAGAAAGTAGTAAAGAAAGTAGTGGAGAAGTAGGTAGGGATGTAGTAGAGGAATAGGTCACTCAAGTCACCCGCCGGCTTGCATCGGACTGTAGATCCGTTATTTCGTATTATAAGTCGTTTTTTTACAATGTTCCGGACACCAGATCCGCTAATGCACGGATTACGGGTACAAATACTAAGTAAGACAGTAAATAAGGTCCTATGGGTCCGTTCACCCTCTCAAAAGTACTGTTTTTCGAGAAATAAGGTATCCTGTGTCCGGTACGGGAGGCAACTTCCATAATCACCATAAGTGGATTAGCTCAACAAAAATGAAAAGAGCGAGTGTCGAGGGTTATTTACCTTCAACTCGCTCTTTTAAATAGCTGCGGACCACGTCGTGGTCTGGGAACTAGGAACTTTAAAAACAACAATAACTCTGTGGAAGTGCATTTTTAAAGTACGACTGACCTATTGTTGAACTGGTTTCATTGATTTTGCTACTTCAATCATTTGCTCCCTAGTAAACACAACGCTACTCATTTCAATGTAAGTATCGCCTTGAATCCATGTCAGAAAGCCGCCATTCTGTTGACTGGATGCCCACGACTTAAATCTCCCTTCGATATCGTTCCATGTAACCGGTTCGCCACTCAGATCGAATTTAAATTCATATTCTACCTGTTTGGTTTTAGTGGTCTTGTTTTTAATATCGATGCTTGTAATGGACCGAGTAGTCTTGTAACCGCGGGCTTTATGCTGTTCAACTCCCATTAAATAAATGTCTCCGGACATGTCAAAGTAGCTAAACCGGGTGAAAGTGATTATTTTGTTCCCGGGAAGGTGCGGATAAGGAACTGGAATCTCCAGTTTCCAATCGGTGTGCGGCAGTTGTGGAGCATAAACTACAAAATCCGTGTCCTTGCTGAGCTGTTGCAAAGCTTGAGTTTGCAATGCCTGGCGTTCGACTGGCTGTTCAGTTACAGCCGCCTGCATGGCAGCAGTTCCATGATCATCTGCCGATGCCCCGTGCGGTAATCCAAACAAAAATATGGCACATAATAGTGCCGACATTACTTTCTTCATGTTATACAATCACTCATCACTCCAGCACTATTTGTTTAGGATAGTTTTTCCCGGTTAACCCAATTTATCCCTTCGAAAAAGCTGCTGGCTTGCATTAAAGACTACGTTATATCGTAGTCTTTTTTGTTAAGCACCCTAAGAATTATATTGGTTGCGTTCTATGAAGTATATTTGTTTGCAGTATATGGTTTGCAATGAATCAAGCCCCTCACACCACCCGCGACAACACTAACCCCCCGTAGGCAAACGCGGCCAGGATCACCAAGGCCGGGTGGATTTTGCGGATGTTCATGGCCCAGAAGGCGACGGCGGCGATGCCGAGCGACTGCAGGAGGCCGATGGAGATGACGGAGCTTTTGCCCATCTGCCAGGTCAGGGTTAGCATCATGATGGCGATGACTGGCTGGACCAGGAGGGTCATGCCTTTGACGACCGGTGACGTGCGGTATTTTTGCAGCAGATTCAGCAGCCAAATGAGGGCGACGGCGGAAGGAATAACCGTAGCCGCGAGGGCAAGGGACATGCCCATCCAGCCGTATACGTCATACCCGACAAAAGCGGCGATTTTGGTGGCGATCGGACCGGGGAGTGCATTGCCAAGCGCAAGCATGTTGGAGAACTCCGGATCGGTCAGCCAGCCGTGGTTGGTGACGATCTCCTTGTACATGAGCGGGATGGAAGCGGGACCGCCGCCATAACCGAGCACGTTAGCAATGAAAAAACTGATCAGCAGCTGCAGCCATTCTTCCATTAAGCGGATCCCTCCTTGTCCCGTCTTTGTTTTTTCAATTTGGATACGGTTTTGAAATGCACCGTGCCGTAAGCGAGGAACAATATAATCACAATGGCCGGATGAATCTGGAAACTCTCCAGCAGGAGAAACGATACGGCAAAAAATCCGATTCCGGCATAAATGCCGAGGCCCTTCACGGCCTTCTCGCCAAACTCGTAAGCCATCGTTCCCAGCATGACGGCAATGACCGGCGTCACGCCTGCAATCATGCCGGCGACCACTTTGGAGCTGCTGAGGAAGGTGACGGCAGACAGCAGGGCAATCATCGCGATACAGGTTGGGAGGATGTGCGCAAGAACGGCGACAACCGCGCCGAGGGCTCCTTTTTCCCGGTAGCCGAGATAGGCTGCCATCTTCGTGGCGATCGGGCCCGGAAGCGCGTTGGCGAGCGCGAGCACCTCCCCGAATTCATCGTCGCTCAGCCAGTGATAGCGTACAACGGCTTCGTGCCGTATCAGCGGAATAACGGAAGGACCACCGCCGTAGCCGAGTATTCCGGTTCGGACCATGCCGAACGTTAATTCCATGTAGGGGTTGCTATGTTTACTGCTCAAAGGTATGAGTCCTTTCTGTTGTGGGAGTTAGAGCCTGATGCCCATGCGGCTTTTATACCGCTTGATCAAGATTTGGGTGTCTACACTCGTAATGCCGGGAAGCGGGTAGAGTTTCTCATTTAAAAACATTTCCATTTCCTTATGATTGGTAAACAGTCCGTGCATATGCAGTTTGCTGGGCCCGGTCATATGATAGAGGCTCGTTACATACGGCTCGTTCTCCAGCGTGTCCGCCACTTGCTGCAGATATTTGGGCTCGACCTCCACGTTGAAAAAAGCAGACACCGAAATCCCCACCTTTTCCGGATTAATGACCGCCGCGAACCGTTCAATAATGCCGTCGTCCATCAGGGCACTGACCCTGGCCTGAACGGCGACACGGGATAATCCGATTTCCTTGGCCAGATCTGTGTACGAGATTCGACCGTTCTTGCCAAGAATCGCCATGATCCTGCGGTCTGTATCGTCAATCACGGGAGGAGAATTCTCCCCGTTAGAATGAATATCCATCGAATGCAGCTCCTTTAGCTTTACTTATATGTAAGGGATTTCTCAGTATTTTATTACAAAACGCAATCAAATCATTCCAATCCATTACGATAAGTCTAAATATATAAGGTATTCATAATGTTTTCAATATGATTTGCAAAGTTTGAAACTTTTTGCGTGCTTTTCAAGTCTAAGTCTATGAATAGAAAATGATAGATTTTCATTCATTGGGTAGTATTACTAAGAATATGAATCTGCATTCAGGAGTCAATTACATTCTATCTATTAAATGGGTTATTTTATAAAATTACCCTTTTATATCAATATATGATAGGATAATGAAGGTGAATTGCTAGCTTCTTAGAATCTCTTATTGAAAGGCGGCACGGTATGAAAAGATTATTTTGCCTCATTCTGGTTCTCGTTATGATTCTCCCGGTCAGCATGGTTTCAGCAGCGGATGCAAACGGGAAGGAGAGTCAGAGCAAGGCACAGGAAGCCAAGAATAAATCGGGGAATACCACGCAAGCGAATAAATCAAAGGACAAACCGATCAGTCTTGTGTTTGCAGGTGACATTCTATTAGACGGTTATGTAGGTAACCAGATTGAGCGGTTCGGTAATTTATATCCGTTCAAGAAGGTAGCTCCCATATTGAAAAAGGCTGACATGGCATTCGCCAATCTGGAGACACCGGTCTCCATTCGGGGCAAGGCAGCAGATAAAACCTTTGCCTTCCGTTCGAAGCCGGAAACACTCCAAGGCCTGGCCTATGCGGGCATCGACGGCGTAACACTCGCCAACAACCACATTCTCGACTATGGACAGCAGGCAATGCTTGATACCATCACACATCTGAAACGCCAGAAGATCGGCTACACGGGAGCCGGGCACAATCTGGATGAGGCCTTCAAGCCTTACGTGCAGAACATTGACGGGAAAAAAGTCGCGGTGCTCGGGGTGAGCCGGGTACTCTCGGGCAATTCCTGGATCGCAGGCAAGAACCACCCGGGTGCCGCTTCCGCCTACACAATGGAGCCGATGCTGACGCACATCAAGAAGTCCGCGAAAAACAACGATTTTACGATTGTGTATATCCACTGGAATCAGGAGTTTGCCGACTATCCGGAAGAATACGCTCGCACGATGGCGAAGCAGATGATCGACGCGGGTGCTGACATCATCGTTGGATCGCACAGCCACACATTGATGGGCATAGAGTATTACAAGAACAAACCGATTTATTATTCGCTCGGAAACTTTGTGTTTAACCGCTCGACCCGGGGCGGGGATAAGACACTGCTGTCGATGATGGTGCATTTCGAGATTCAGGGCTCCAAGATCACGAGCCGGATCACGCCAGTGAAGATTATCAATGGTCAACCGAACCTGATGGACAAGACCTACAATAAGAACATCATTGCGAAGCTGAATAAATTGTCCTACAACGCGAAGATTGATGCCAACGGCAACGTCAGCAAAAAATAATAGGGATTCTCAAAAACAACTGCGGCTATTAGCTGCGGTTGTTTTTTTATGCGCACTCAAAAAAGCCTCCGCGAAAAAATGTCGGAAACTGGCGACAAGGCTTTTTTTCATTCCTCGTATTCGACAAAAACTGCTTTTACGCCACCCGACCGGGAATTCCTGCTCCAAAAAATAAAATAAAGTTTTACTTAATGTATTGTAATTTGAAATAAAATTTCAATATGATGAAGGGAGAAAAGACAAGTTGTTTTGGGCACAGGAGGCGGTGGATACGGATTGGCAGCATACTTTTTTGCAGCCCTTCCAGCTAATGACTGAATGTAAAGCCCCCTGCGGCAGAGTTAACTTCGTCTTAATACAGAATGGAGGTGGAATTAACAAGCCAGCGTTATACTCCCGAGTAGGTCTTTCGTTCGCGGACAGATATACACCGGGGAAGAACAGGAGTCCAAGCATAGAGAAGGAGGAATTGATGTACATGTTAAGGAGTAAAAAGAAAATATCGTCACTGCTGAGCGGAGTGATGTTTCTGTCTTTGCTGTTTCCCGCAGGACAAGCTGCTGCAGCTGATCCGGCAGCCACCGCCCCATCGGTTATAGATATGCGGCAGATGGAGATCGGGCCAGGCGCTACATATACATGGGCGAATATGCAAAAGGGCAGCGGCGAGCAGAAGGTTCACATGGTGGAGTTTAATCCATCGCAAGGGAATCTGGAGCTTCAGCCTGGCCTGACGGACGGCAAGGTTTATGGCATGCAGGGTGTCAGCAAAATGGCATCCGATGCAGACCAGAAGGACAACCGCGTCATCGCGGCGGTGAACGGAGATTTCTACGATATGTCCACGGGCATTCCGCTCGGATTGTTCATGGGTGACGGGGAGCTTCTGACAGACCCGCCTGGCGGGAGGAACGCCTTTGGGATCAAGAAGGACGGGACCAGCCTGTATGGCAGTCCGAAATTAACGAAAAACGTGACGATTGGCGGAACCGTAAGCAGCTTATCCTCCATCAACCGTTTAAGAGGCGCGGATGCACTTGTTCTCTATACCGAAAAATTTAATGCCACAACAATGACCAATAACCTTGGAGACGAGGTTATTCTGGATATCGTGAGCGGCAGAGTTGCCAGCGGCGAGTCCTTGACTATGAAGGTGGCTTCTATTCTTAAGGATCAGGGAAATTCGCCGATAGGTCCGGATCAAGTGGTTCTGTCCGCTTCGGGCTCGCAGCGGAACAAACTCGCCGGGCTGAAGGTGGGGGATGAATTAAGCGCAAGTTTTCAGCTGGATAACGAGTGGCAGGACGTCACGATGGCAATCGGCGGAACGGTGATGCTGGTGCAGGATGGCGTAGTCCAGCAGCATACCGATCCGGCCGTACATCCGAGAACGGTGGTTGGCACTAAAGCCGATGGCTCTGTTGTGCTGTTCGAGGTTGATGGCCGCCAGCCGGGCTTTAGCGAAGGGCTTAACTACATCGAGCTCGGTGAAATGCTGCAGGAGCTCGGCGTGGTTAACGCATTGAACCTGGACGGAGGCGGTTCGGCTACCTTCGTTGCCCGCCTGCCGGGGGAAACGGCGCGCAAAGTGCTCAACTCGCCATCGGACGGCGGGGAGCGCAAGACAGCCAACGGGATTCTGCTGGTGAACACAGCACCCGAGGGAGCTGCGAACAAACTTGTTGTGGCTCCGACGCTGGAGCGAGTGCTGACAGGTTCCTCTGCTGCCTTTAAGACGGCAGCCGTGGATCAGAATCTGCATCCGTCCCAGATGACGGAGACCGCGATATGGAGTGTTGACCCTGCCTACGGGTCCATCGACGCCAGTGGTAAATTTACGGCAGGCAACCAATCGGGAGTGACCGAGGTATCTGTACAATCCGGCAATCTGACCGGAACAGCCGGATTGGAAATCGTGGATGAGCTGACCGAGCTCAAATTCTCTGACGCGGTGAAGACCTTCTCTTCCGGCTCGACCGAGACGCTCAAGGTCTCGGCGCTTCGTAATGGTCAAGTGGTACAGGCCGACAATAGCCGTTTGGAGTGGCGTACCGAAGGCGATATCGGGACGATTGACGGAAACGGAACGTTTACCGCCACGGACAAGCAGGACGTCAGTGGCAAAATCTTCGTGAAGTACGGTCAAATTGAGACCTCAATCGAAGTAAACGTAGGACTTCCACCGGTGATGCTTGAGGATTTCGAGAACGGCTTAAGCCGTTATAAACCAAGCTCCGGCGCGCAGATCAAATCAACCAAGGTATCCATTGAAACCGATGAGACCTATATTCGTTCCGGTAATGGTGCATTGAAGCTGGAGTATGATTTTACAGGGATGACCGGCACCTCCGGCGCTTATCTCCAGACAAATGGTACAGCAGACAATATCGAAATTCCGGGCTATCCGGAGAAGATCAGCATGTGGGTGTATGGAGACGGCAACGCGCACTGGCTCCGTGCCCAGATTCGTGACAGCAAAGGCGCGATCCCGCTCGATTTTACCGATCAGACGGTCGGCGTTAATTTCAAGGGATGGAAGTATCTCGAAGCGTCCGTTCCCAAAGGAAGAACTCTTCCACTGGTGATGGACATGCCGGTTCGTTACATGGAAACGCAGGCAACGAAAAAAGACGCCGGAGCTATCTACGTGGACGAAATTCGTGCATTATACGGTCCGGCCCATGACGATATCGAGCCGCCGGTTCTGAAGAATTTCTCGCCCGTTAACGGTGCGGAGATCAAAGTGAATACACCGACCATTACCGTGTATGCCGAGGATGCAGGTTATGATCCTGTTGCACATCCGGGAACCACCCTGATTGATCCGGACAAAATCCGGTTTTATCTGGACGGCAGTCTGGTACAGCATACCTTGTATCCGCCGGAAGGAAGAATTCATTACACGCCAAACGTTCCGCTTGCCGATGGTGTCCATCAGGCGAAGGTCACCGTCCGTGATCTCTCGGGTAACCAAACGACTGAGGAATGGAACTTCACCGTAAATACAGGTGCGGCCAGGGTAGTGTACGATACACCGGACACGGTCTATGCGGGAGGCGGCTACACGCTGGATATCGGCGGGGTGAAGACGTCCCAAATCCGCAGTGGTCATATCGATTTCCAATTCGATCCCACCAAAGTGGAGAATCTGGAGCTCATACCGGGGGACAAGCTGAGTCCAGCCCAGGTTAGCGCAGACATTGACGCTACAACAGGAAAGGTCAAAGTGACCTGGAAGGACATCCATACCGCATCCCTGTTGGATACGGATTGGATCGGCCAAATCCGGTATGATGTGAAGAAGAACGCAACCGACAGTAGCATCATATCGCTTACGTCCGGGGCTGTATCTTTCACCGATACGGGGAATACCGAATTTTCATTCTTCGGTCTTCCGATGGAATCCAGGATCGCAACGCATTATACGCTGAGCTGGAATCAGGAAGGAACGGTGCAGGGATACGAGACCGAATTTAAAGTGAGCGATGCCCAGGGTCAGCCTGTGGAAGGTGTACAGATCATGGCTGATGCAGCAGCGGTGGGAACAACGGATGCAGCGGGTATCCTGAAGACGGGGACTCTGACCTCCCAGGTCAAGACGTATACGGTGCAGGCGGTGAAAGGCAATCAATACAGTCCGGCACTGGAATTCAAGGTTTCGCCGCTGGCCGGAAGCCCGACGCCGTTCAACATCAGCGTAGGCATGGGCGAAGATCCGACTACGTCGCGGATGTTCAACTGGCATACAGACCCGGCAACGGACGGGACCATCGTGGAACTGGCCAAGAAATCCGAATTTACGGATTTCGATGTCCCGAATGTCCAGAAAATCGATGGAACCAGCGAGCTGTACCATACCTTGGATCTTGGGACGGTCCGCGTCCATAAAGCGACAGCGTCCGGCCTTGAGCCAGGCACAGAGTATGTGTACCGTGTCGGTGACGGCCAAGGCCATTACAGTGCTCAAGGCTCGTTTAAAACGACCGAGCTTGCGGGAGACACCACGAAATTCCTGTATTTTGCGGATTCTCAGGCCTCTACCGCCAAAGAATTCGAGCTGTGGGGGAACACAATCGACAAAGCGGCAGCCGAGCATCCGGATGCCGAATTCATGGTCCATGCCGGTGATATGGTGGACAAGGGATTCCTGGAAGAACAGTGGAACTATTGGTTCGATGAGGCCCAGAAGCATTTTCTGAATACGACGTTAGTGTCGACCATCGGCAACCATGAAGTGATGGGGACCAAGGAGAACGGGGATTTCCTGGCTCACTTTAACCAGCCGGGCAATGGTTTGGACAGCCTGAAGGGAACGAACTTCTCATTTGATTACAAAGACGTTCATTTCATCATGCTGAACAGCGAGTATCAGCTGGAGAAGCAGAAGCAATGGCTCCAGCAGGATCTCGCTGACAATGACAAGAAATGGACCGTCGCGATGTTCCACCGCGGGCCTTACGGCAGCATTTACGATACCGCCGAGGTGCGCAGCTTGTGGGCGCCCGTGCTGGAGGAATTTGGCGTGGATCTTGTATTAAACGGTCATGATCATATTTATATTCGTTCCTACCCGATGATGGACAATCAAATCGCTGCGGACGGTCAGGGCACGACTTACGTTGTAGCGGGATCGTCAGGTCCCAAATTCTACTCCCATACGGAGCGGGGATGGCATGAGGTGGTCGACGACGAACAGACTCAGATGTACGCCTCCGTGGAAGTGAAGGGAGACGAGCTTCATTTTGTAACCAAAACGGTTGGTGGACGTATTGTGGACGAGTTTACGCTGACGAAATCGGGAACGAAGCCAGCTCCGGAGCAGATTATAGTGAGCCCGGACCAGCTTAAGCTTGCCGTCGGCGAAAGCCGTGAATTGCAGGCTGAGGTGAAGCCAAGCGGGGCCGAACGAACCGTAGTATGGTCCGTATACAGCTCCGAACCGTCGGATGACATCGTCAGCGTATCAGCAGACGGCATTGTGACGGCTCAAGGACTGGGGAATGCGGTCGTAAGAGCAACCAGCACGGCGGCACCGGATGTGTATACAGACCTGAATATTTCGGTAGATCGAATCCCGAATGGCAGCATGGAATCGATCGCCTTAAGCGGCAAATCCGAGCTGAAGGCTGGGGATACCGATAAGACGGTTACGGAGGCGGTTTATACCGACGGTAGCCGTATCCGCTTAATCGAAGGCGTAACTTATCTGAGCAGTAAGCCGGAGATAGCCTCGATTGATGAACAGGGCTTGGTACGGGCTTTAGCAGAAGGGGCAACTGTCATTTCGGCAACCTACGAAGGGTTCAAGTCGGAGTACGCCTTGAAGGTGATCACCCGTGGCGGAGGCAATCCCGATCCGGGAACGGAGCCGCCAGTAAATCCACCGGTGAACCCACCGATAAATCCACCAGTACAGCCGCCCGTGACACCGCCGTCTGGCAGTATCACCTTGTCGGCCAGTGAGCTTGCAGCTAAGCTGTCGAACGGGCAAGTGACCTTGTCAGTGGATGGAAGCTTTACGGACCTCACATTGCCGGGCAATGCGGCTGACATTCTTAAGGACGGCTCCATACGAATCGAGGCGAACAACTTGGCCATAACGATTCCATCCGAGGTGCTCCGCCAGCTGGGTGGTCTTGCAGATGCTGGCCAGCTTGAGAAGGGCACCATCAAGCTGAGAGCCGTCACATTGTCGGATGCGGAGATGAAGGAGCGCATCGCGCAAGCCGTCCGTGTCTCCGGAGCGAAGCTGACAGCAGCCGGAGCTATGCTGGAGTTCCAGCTTGCACTGACGACAGCGGATGGTCAGGTCCACCGCTTAACCGAGTTCGATCATCCGATGACGCTGGAACTGCCGTTATTCTCAGATGCCAAGGGTTCAAGAATCTCCATGTACTATTTGTCCGGCCATGGAGAGCTGGAGTACATTGGCGGTGTGAGCAAAGACGGTCGCATGTCAGCGGGAATACGTCATTTCAGTGCATACGGTTTGCTTGATTATGAGAAAACCTTTGCGGATGTGCCTTCATCGTTCTGGGCTGCGAAGGTCATCGGTGATTTGGCCGCGAAGCAGCTTATCCAAGGCATCAGCACGGAGCGCTTCGCACCGGCTCAGCAAGTGACCCGAGCCGAATTTGCTGCGATGCTGGTTCGTCTGCTTGACCTTCAAGCAGAACGTTCTGCACCGTTTGCGGATGTAGCTTCAGGCAAATGGTACGCGGAGGCTGTTGCAGCGGCGAGCGAGTCCGGAATCGTGAACGGACTCGGCCAAGACCGTTTTGCACCGGAAGCCCCGATTAAACGTCAGGAAATGGCGGCCATGCTGGTGCGCGCTTATGCCTATGCAATGAAGCAGCAGCAGGAGAACCTGGGCGCGAGCAGCGGATTTACGGATATCGCCGAATCTCCTGACTGGGTTCAGGAAGCGGTAGAAACTGCGTATGCCCTCGGTTTTATCCAGGGCCGCACGCCGAGCCGCTTTGCACCGGAAGGACTAACCACGCGTGCGGAAAGCGCGCAGGTTATCTATAATCTGTTGAATAAGCTGAAGTAAGGCTTAGGCGATTACGCCTCTCTCCACCTGTAGAACATCGCAGAGGAGAGAGGTGTTTATTTTTCAGGTTAAAGTATGGCGGAAGTTCCGATATAATGATATACAGGGTCAATGAACGAAACGTAAGCCGAAGTTACACCTATTCAGCAACTGGAAAGGGGGAAGAGGATGACGGAATACGCGAATACGCCGAAGCCGCCTTATTATGCCTGCATTTTTGTGTCCAAACGAACGGAGGGCGACCGGGGTTACGGAGCGATGTCCGATAAAATGGCGGAACTCGCTGCGCAGCAGCCCGGCTATCTGGGGGTGGAATCCGCTCGGGATGAGGGTCTAGGGATCACAGTTTCGTACTGGGACTCCTTGGAGGCCATACGTTTATGGAAGGAGAACGCGGCTCATCAGGTAGCGCAGGAACGGGGCAAGAACGAGTGGTATGAAAGCTTTGGCTTGCGAATTTGCAAGGTGGAGCGGGACAGCTTCTATAAGCTCTAGGCAAGACCTGATCATGAAGAGGAAGAGGAGGATGATGATGCAGAATTCGGGTAAGATCAGATGGGGAATCATGGGGACAGGCTGGATTGCGGAGCAGTTTGCCGCCGATCTTGCCTATGTGGAGAACGCCCAGTTTCTGGCTGTCGGTTCCCGTACGACCAGCAGTGCAGGTGAGTTTGCGTCTAAATATGATATTCCGCGGGCATATGGGAGTTATGAGGAACTTGTGTCAGATCCCGAAGTCGACGTTGTGTATATCGCAACTCCGCATCCCTTGCACCGGGACAATGTCATGTTGTGTCTTCAAGCAGGGAAATCCGTGCTGTGCGAGAAGCCCTTCACGATCAACGAGGATGAGCTGGAGGAGCTGGTATCGGCTGCGCGGGAGCGGAAGCTGTTCCTGATGGAGGCCATGTGGACGCGTTTTCTTCCACCCATTCGGCAGGTGCAAGCATGGTTGAAGGACGGACTTATCGGCGACGTTCGGTTAGTGAAGGCCGATTTTGGTTTTCGGAGCGGTTGGAATCCGCAAGGCCGTTTGCTCAATCCTGAACTCGGCGGAGGCGCGCTGCTGGATGCAGGGATTTATCCGGTGTCGTTTGCATCGATGATTTTTGGCGCCCAGCCTGAGAAGATATGGAGTACTGCGCATATTGGAGTAACGGGCGTGGATGAGCAGTTCTCGGTTGTGCTATCCTATGAATCGGGCAAGACGGCTTCGTTAAACGGGGCAATCCGTCTCGGATTGACGAATGAAGCTTATATATATGGGACAGGCGGGTATATTCATATTCCGTCTTTCCTGAACGCAACAACCGCTTCTCTTCATGTAGATGGAGCGGAACCGGTACGGGCCCTAGATGATCGTCAGGCGAAGGGTTATAACTTCGAAGCTTACGAAGTGGGACGGTGTCTGCTGGAAGGGCGGCTAGAGAGCGACGTGATGTCATTGGATGAGTCCCTTGCGATCATGAGGCTGCTGGATCAGATCCGGGGCCAATGGGGGCTTAAGTACCCTTCGGAAGGATAAGTTGGTTCGTGTGCAGCGAAGCAGTGTGGAAGGAACTTCCCGCACTGCTTTTTTTTGTGATTAAATATGGATAGGCCCAGGAGCAGCGCAACTTCTTTAAGCGCAGGTGTCATTATTTACATAAGTTTTACGGAGAGATAACAAGCCATTAACTCCCCTTTGTTATGCTGGAGCTGTTTGAGAGCGGTGTTGCAGACCCATCCTACATAATAAAAGGAGAGAATTAATGATTAATCACGTGTACAAAAAGCTATTATCCATGCTGTTATCCACGGCACTCGTGTTTGGATTTTTTGCAGGTCTCGGATTCCCGGCGGTGGCGGAAGCCGCAACACCGGGTCAGCCGGATATTTTGCTGCAGCGTAATGCCGATTGGAAATATTTTGATCAGGGACAAGATTTAACGACCGTTTGGCGCGCTACCTATGACGACTCCTCTTGGGCAAATGGACTGGCTCCATTCGGCTATAAGGATAACGGAAGTGGTGTAACCACTGCGGAATTTGGACCGCTTCAGACCGTAATGGACTATGGAACGGACAAAGAACTCAAACACCGCACGACTTACTTCCGTACAAATCTTCAGGTTAACAAGGATCAAATCGACGGTTACGGCCAGATTCTCGGAACGTTTGGCGTTGATGACGGCGCCGTGCTCTATGTCAATGGACATGAAATCAGACGTATGGGGATGCCTGGCGGTGAAATCACGTATTCCACCAAGGCCACTTCCAATAAGGACCTTCCGGTTGTATATGCGGATGTGGACCTGACAGAGCCGCTGAAAACATACCTGCAGGACGGCAGCAACGAAATTGCGGTCGAGGTTCACCAGCAGAGCGACAGCAGCTCGGATCTGTACTTCGATATGGAGCTTATCGCGTTAGAACAGGCTCCGGTGCTGGATATCTCCAAGATTACGGTAACTTTCCATGGAGACACAACAAGCGAGAAAGGATTCACCTGGTATACTCCGCTGGGATCATCCCGGAGCGATGTTCAGGTTGTGGAGAATCGCGGCAGTACGCCTGATTTCGCTCAAGCGCAAGTGTTTCACGGACGGACTTCCATCTCTGCGAACTCTCCGGGCGAACATGTTCATAAAGCGGAAGCGACCGGTCTGGCGGCGGATACGTCCTACTATTTCAGAGTTGGGGACGAAAGTCTGAATCTGTGGAGCGAGGCTGGTACCTTCGAGACGGCACCTGTAAGCGGAGCCTTCTCGTTCATCGACCTGACGGATACGCAGGCGAAGGAGGAAGACGAGGCGATGCTGTCCGCAGCTACCTTGTCCAAGGCGCTTGCGACCATCCCTGATGCCAAATTCGTTGTCCATAATGGGGATGTGGTGGAGAACGGGACTTCGGAGCAGGAGTGGAACTGGCTCTTGGGCCATTCACAGTCCAGCCTTTTGAATACCACAATCGCTCCGTCCGCGGGCAATCATGAGGACAAGAATTACGCTTTCTATGAGCACTTCAATGTGAAGGAGCCGGATAACGCTGCAACAGAGACCGGCGCATATTACTCTTACGACTATAGCAATGCCCATTTCATCGTGCTCAACTCCAATGAGAATTCGGCCGAATATGCGAACTTCTCCGCGGAGCAAGTAGCTTGGATGAAGCAGGATGTGGAGCAAGCGAAGGCTGCAGGGGCAGAATGGATTATCGTAAACATCCACAAGGGTCCTTACACGACTTCGAATCATGCAACCGACAGCGATATCATTGGCGTGAATGGCGTGCGTAGTAAAATCGCGCCTCTAATGAATGAACTTGGAATCGATATGGTGCTCCAGGGTCATGATCACATCTATGCGCGTACGAAGCCGATCAAGCGTGACGGAACGGCTGAAGATGTCACCAAAATTACCGAGACGCTGAACGGTGAGAGCATTGAATATGCGGTCAAGCCGGATGGAACGATCTACATGATCCCAGCGACCGCCGGGGCCAAGGTTTATTTTAAGAACCAGAAGCCGGAGCTCGGGGACGCGTATTTCAATTTGTTTGAGCGCGCGGAAGAGAATCATGCCCGTCTGTACGGGGACACAACCAGCTTAGCCAGAGGCCATGTACAAAATTTCGTCGGGATTACAATCGACGGCAGCAAGCTGACGGCTGTTACGTATGAGATCGATCAGAACCAGAAAAACGCGCAGCCTTTCATCGTGGATCAATTCGGAATCATGAAGGAAACGAAGCCGGATCCTGTTCAGGAGAAAGTGAGCAAGGTGACCGTTACATTCCACGGCGATGCCACAACATCCAAGGGTTTCACCTGGTATACTTCCCAGCAGGTGACAGGCAGTGACCTTCAAGTTGTGGAGAAGACGTCTGCCGCACCGGATTTCACAAACGCCAATTCGTTTAGCGGACGTTCGGCTCCTTCTACGAATTCGGCAGCAGAACTTGTACACAAAGCAGAAGCAGCCAAACTCAAGCCGAATACGACCTACTATTTCCGCGTAGGCGATGAGACACTCGGCGTTTGGAGTGACATGGGAACCTTCCAGACTGCACCGAAGAGCGGAGCGTTTACATTCATTGATCTGGCGGATACGCAGGCGAAGGAAGAAGATGAAGCGGTGCTTTCATCCGAGACGCTTGCCAAGGCGCTTGCTACGGTTCCGGAGGCACAATTTGTCGTTCACAATGGAGATATCGTGGACAATGGCGTCAAAGAAGAGCAGTGGGATTGGCTGTTAGGACACTCGCAGGAAAGCCTGCTTCATACAACACTGGCCCCTTCCGCGGGAAATCATGAGGATGAGAACTATGCTTTCATTGAGCATTTTAATCTGCAGCAGCCGGAGCATTCAGCAACGGAGACCGGAGCTTATTATTCGTACGATTACAGCAACGCACATTTCGTTGTGTTGAATTCGAATGAAGGCTCGGCGGAATACGATAACTTCTCGGTAGAGCAAGTAGAATGGCTTAAACAAGATGTCCAAAAAGCCAAGAAGGACGGTGCGCAGTGGGTGATCGTTAACATCCATAAAGGCCCGTACACCACGTCGAACCATGCAACAGACTCCGATATTATGGGGGCTAACGGTGTTCGCACCAAGATAGCTCCGATAATGGCAGAGCTTGGCATTGATTTTGTGTTGCAGGGTCATGATCACATCTATGCACGGACCAAGCCGATCAAGTCGGATGGCAAGGCGGAAGAACCGGTGAAAATTACGGAGATGTTAAACGGTGAGAAGCTGGAATACTCGGTAAATCCCGACGGTACAATCTATTTGATTCCGGCAACCGCAGGTCCGAAGGTCTATTATAAGAACCCTAGCTCAAGTCTGGGGGAAGCGTACTACAACCTCTTCGAAATTGCAGACGAAAATCACGCTGCCAAATACGGTCCGGACCCGAGCGATAACCGGAGACCAAAACGCAGCCAGGTGCAAAATTTCGTCGGCATTACGATTGACGGCGGCAAGCTGACGGCTGTTACGTACGAAATCGATCAGAACCTGAATGGAGCGCAGCCATTTATTATCGATCAATTCGGAATTGTGAAGAAGGATGTTCAGACGCCGAATCCGGATCCAGGGACTCCTAATCCTGGCACACCGGATCCGGGTCCTGGCACATCCAATCCAGGATCAGGAACCAACCCGGGCTCGGGCAGCAATCCAGGCTCCGGTTCCGGTAATGAGACCCATCCTGGCAATGGATCGGGCACAGGCTCTCAGCCTGGCACCAATCCAGGCTCGGGTTCCGGCAACGGGAATCCGCCCGTCCTGAAGGATACGGCGGGACACTGGGCCAAATCAGCCATCGATAAGGCCGTGGCAGCAGGCTTCGTGAACGGTTATGGCGACGGAACCTTCCGTCCGAATCAACATGTAACGCGTGCAGAATTCATCACTATGCTGGGACGTGCATTGGGTCTGAATGCAGGTGGTACTGCCCTGACGTTCACAGATACAGCGAAGATCCCTTCCTGGGCGAAGGATGCTGTAGCCCAGGCGTCAGAAGCCGGCATTATAAGCGGCTACAAGGATGGATCCTTCGGCCCTCATCAAGGGTTATCCCGAGCAGAGCTGGTTGCTATGGTTGTTCGCGCCAGCGGGATCGGTACCGATTCTGCAACGAAGCTGAGCTTTAACGATACGAAGGATATCCCGGCTTGGGCGCGGCCTTATGTAGTCGCTGCAGTTGAAGCAGGGCTTGTAGGTGGAGTGGGCAATAACCGCTTTGCTCCACAGCAGGTCGCCACCCGGGCGGAAGCCGTAACACTTATTATCGGACTTCTTGAATATACGAAATAAAGGAAGAGTTGGAAGAAGCCAATGCGGGAGTTTTGTCCCGTGTTGGCTTTTTTATGCCGTCTACGTCAAGGACTATGAAAATTCCTGCTCAAAATATAAAATTTTATTTTATTAAAACTATTGAAATTTGAAATAAAATTTCAATATGATAGAGCTAGAGATGAACGAGAGATCAGGTCCATCGCGATCATCTACTCTAGCGAGGGATCGGAGGTGAGTGTTAGCCCGATTTACTTACAGATTGGGATTAAGGTTTAGGATTGTAAGCACTCATACTATAGGGAGTGAATTGATGAATGATAACCAAAAGGCGTGTCTATCGAAGCAGCAAGTCTGTCCTGTCCATGACACTGGCGTTAGCCGTGATGTTCAGTTCGGCCGTTTCCGCGTGGGGCAATTCCATTGAAACGAATGCAAGCGGCGGAGAGCCGGGAGCGGTGGTGCTGGAGGATTTCGAATCAGTAACGAATCTGTTTGCGTCTTCCGTAAGGGGGAAGGCCGAGTTGGATTTAGCGGAGAGGCCGGAGCGAATCTATTACGGGCGTCACGCTGCAGCTTTAACTTATGATTTTGTAGGCAGCGAATCCGGCACCTCGGCGGCTTATCTCAACTTCAAAGACCCGGATGGATCAACAGGCAGAAGCATTCCCGGATCACCGAAGGCACTCGGCTTATGGGTTTACGGCGACGGCGGCAACCACTGGCTCCGTGCGCAGCTTCAGGATTCTGCAGGCGGTAAGCATGCCGTTGATTTAACAGCCACCACCTCCGGTTTTAGCTGGAAGGGCTGGAAATACGTCAAATTTAACGTTCCCTCGAGCATCAAGACTCCTCTCAAAGTGAATCAAATCTACGTCACCGAATTAAAGGATACGAATAAAAACAAAGGTACTGTATACTTCGACAGACTAACCGCATTCTATACGGCTTCCCCGGTATACGGGCTCGACATCGGCGGGCTGACGCCCATGGGTGCTGGAGAATCGGTCATGCCGCAAGTCTATGCAACTTATGAAGGTCAGACGGAACCAGCCTTATTGACATCCGGCGTGAAACTGACCAGCAGTGACGAAACCATCGCTACCGTTACGGGCGCTACATACGACACCATTGAGGCCTTGAAGCCGGGAACGGTGACCATCACGGCTGAGTACGGCGATGCGCCTAGGGCTCAATATGAGCTTCATATTACGCAGGATACTCCGGTTCCCTATGAATTGCTGTTATCCGGACCGCTTCATATGGAGACTAGCGTTACCGGCGACATGAGAACCAGCGTGGTTTACTCCGTCTACGGAAACCAGACCGATCCTGTGTGGATGACCGAAGGGATCAGTTATACAAGCGATCAGCCAGGCGTTGTGTCGGTCGACCAAGCGGGTCAATTGACCGCGGTTTCCGAAGGAACGGCAGCCATTACCGCCTCGTATCGGGGAGCTGCAACACAACACACCATTACGGTGACAGATCCTGTTTCTGTTCTGCAGAGCATTGAACTTCAAGGACTTACGTCCGTGACGGTAGGAGATTCTTTTGAAACGGTTGTATCGGCTACGTACTCCTGGATGAATGAGCCGGTAACTATAGAAGAAGACGTTACGTTTACCAGCAGCAATTCAACCGTCGCTTCTGTTACGGATCAAGGGGTTGTAAGCGGTTTGAAGGTAGGCTCCGCTAGAATAACAGCCACATTCCAGGGAAAGAGCAGCTCGCTCTACATTACGGTAAATGAAACCCCGGAGCATCCGAAAACGGAGATGAGGGCAGCATGGATCGCTACCGTTGACAACATTGACTGGCCAGCCAAAGGGGTCACCGATCCGGCCCAGCAGAAGGAGCAGTTTATCAGCCTGCTTGATCAGCTGGAGAATGCGGGGATGAATGCGGTCATTATGCAGATCAAACCAACCGCGGATGCATTTTATCCGTCAGAGTATGGGCCTTGGTCGGAATGGCTGACAGGTGAACAAGGCAAGAATCCGGGTTATGATCCGCTGGCATTCCTGCTCGAGGAAGTGCATAAGCGAAACATGGAGTTTCACGCCTGGTTCAATCCATACCGCATCAGTCTTCAAGGGGACGTCAACCAGCTTGTAGAGGATCACCCGGCCAGACAGCACCCGGAATGGGTTGAGGAATATGGCGGCAAGCTGTATTTCAATCCAGGGGTGCCGGAGGCACAGCAGTTCATCATTGATGGAGTCCTGGAAGTCGTTCGGAATTACGATATCGATGCCGTGCATTTTGACGATTATTTCTACCCGTATCCCGTAACCGGCGTGGATTTTCCGGATACGGATACCTTTAATCAATACAAGGGCTCCTTTACAAATAAGAGTGATTGGAGAAGAAATAACGTCAATGAATTTATTCAGAACGTGAACGAAGCCATCAAGGCAGAGAAGAGTTACATGAAATTCGGCATCAGCCCGTTCGGTATTTGGAAAAACAAATCCAGCGACCAGGCCGGCTCCGAAACGACGGGCCTTGAGAGCTATCATGCGATTTACGCGGATTCGAAGAAATGGGTCGAAGAAGAGTGGATCGACTATATTACGCCGCAGATTTATTGGAATATCGGGTACTCCGCAGCGGCCTACGATAAGCTGATCGATTGGTGGAGCGGTGTCGCTGCCGGTAAGAATGTGCATCTGTACAGCGGACAGGCGGTGTATAGAATCGGGACAACACCTGAATGGTCCAATCCCGAGGAAATGCCGAACCAGGTGAAGTACAACCGCAATTTTGAGGAAGTCCGGGGCAGCATGTATTTCAGCTCCAAATGGTTCGCGCTGAATCAGCTCGGATTCACGGACAGACTGAAGAACGATCTGTACCGATATCCGGCACTCATCCCGGCTATGCCTTGGATTGATTCGGCGGCACCCTCTGCGCCCAAGCAGCCGAGGGCCAATCGAGCACAGGAAGGTGTGAAGCTCAGCTGGTCTTCGATTGACGACGAGACATATTACGCGGTTTATCGTTTTGATGGACGAGCCGCCGGCAATATGCAGGACCCGGCGCATTTGTTAGGGACCTTCAGGAAAACAGCCGGTATAACGCAGTCCTATATCGATCATACTGTCGCAAAGGGACAAACCTACACGTATGTTGTGACGGCTGTCGATCGTTTGCATAACGAGAGCAGTCAGAGTCCATCCGTAACGATAACAGCGGGAGACAGCGGCGAGCCGCCGGTTGACCCGCCGGGGAATCCGAGTCCACCGGTGACGCCTCCAGTGACCCCGCCTGTAACTCCACCGGTCACTCCACCGGTCACTCCGCCGGTGACACCTCCCGTAACGCCGCCGACTCCGCCGAAACCTCCGGTGTTCAACGATGTGGACAGCATAGGCTGGGCGAAAGCGGCGATTGAGGAACTCGCTGCGCTTGGTATCGTAAAGGGAGTGGGGCAGGATTCGTTCCAGCCGCTGAAATCGGTGACACGAGCCGAATTTCTGGCCATGCTGGTCCGAGCCTTCCAGCTAACAGGGGAGGCAGAGCTTGAATTTACCGATGTAAGGCCATCCGATTGGCACTATGCGATCATCGCATCTGCGGTAGAGGCCGGGCTGGCCCAAGGCATCGGCGGCGGCAAATTCGAGCCGAACCGGCCGATAACCCGTCAGGAAATGGCGATCATGAGCGCCAATGCATTGACATTATTCACCGATATGAAGGCACAGGATGAGGATGGTACCTTGGCGAAGTTTAAAGACGGCAGCAGCATTGCAGGTTATGCAAGAAACGCAGTGGCACTCTTGGCCGAGAAAGGCGTGATCCAAGGAACCGGAAATGATCGGTTCACGCCGAAAGGAATCGCCAATCGAGCTCAGGCAGCGGTGATCATCTATAATCTGTTGAATCTTTAGGGTGATAAGAGTGACAAAGGGACATCCCGGGCCATAAGCCTCGGGATGTCCCTTTTGCCGCTTTGTTCAGGTAGACATGCTCCATGGTACAATAGAAGTATTACGAGCTGGAGTGTGGTGCATGGTCAAGAAATTAGCAATGGCATTGGTGTACATTGCCATAGGCGGTCTTATTTACGTTTACGGCGATGCTATTCTTGCATGGATTCAGACGACGGACAGCATGATGCTCATTATGTTCATGGCGGTCATCATGGCCTTGTTCCCCGTGATTCCGTATCCGATTGTTGGAGGTGTTATCGGTGCTGCCTTGGGTCCGGTTATCGGCGGACTGATCACTTGGGTCGGGTCAACCGCCGCTTCCATCCTTATGTTTATGTTCATTCGATACGGTTATCAGGAATGGGGCACCCGGATGCTTCATCGTTATGACCGTTTAGGAAAAGTGACAACGATGTTCGAACGGAATGCCTTTTTGACCATCCTCTTTACCCGGTTGATTCCGTTTATTCCTTCCATCATTATCAATGTGTATGCCGCTCTCAGCAAGGTGACGTTTACATCGTACACCATGGCGTCCGCCGTGGGTAAAATCCCTGCGATGCTGCTGTTCTCGATGGTAGGAGATAATCTGATGACCGACCCTTCCCATATCATCATAACTATAGGTGTGTATGGAGTCTTTCTGGCCGTAACGCTTCTCGTATACCGATGGTCGGGCTTTGGCCGTTCAGGTAGAACGGAGGCCGAACGGCTATAGCAACTCAATGGGTGGGTTATTCCGTTCTGTCGGGACGGTGGCCTCACCCTTTTTCTTTTGGAACCACGCTCGTACGGCCTCGATCTCTTGCTGATCCATCCCGCTTAAACTTTCGTTGATCTCGCTGAATATCATCTTCACCTGAAGAGACAGAAGACCTCTTCTGCGCTGCCTGCGGGTACCCGAAATTTCCAAGGCAATAATCTGTGGACGGCGAATATACCTTGTGGACAGCGCAACGAAACGGCTGCGGATCGTAAGCTGCTTATCGGTTACATTTAAACCGGAATCCCTGTGTGAGCGGAGCCCCCAGCTTACAGCCAGCGGAAGCAGCAGAAGCGATAACATACCCGGCATTTCAAAATACCAAATACACGCAGCGCTTGCCGCTGCGGCAAAGCCGAGCTTCCACCGAAGGTACATCCACTTTGCACGGGAAGGAGGAGAAGCCGAAATGGCTTGAGCTGTAAATTGGGGTGTAACCCGCTCCAGGAGCTCCGGAATATCCGTGGTCTTCAGCAGAGGGTGTAGCATGAAATGCTTATCGGATTCTGAAGTAAGCACATGAACCTTCACCTCGGCGTAACCGAACCAGCGCCGGAACACGCCCTCCTTCACTGTAATAGCGAGTACTCGCTCAGGAGAGAAGAGCAATCTTTTTTTCTCCAGCAGTCCGCAGCTGACCGAGATTTGTTTGCCGATACGCTCGACCGTAAATCCCGCATATTTAATCGTGTAGAGCACGGCAGAGAGCAGCCAGGACACAACAAGCGCCAATACGGCGATGCTGATCCAGCTGCCGGGCAAGAGCTTGCCTGCCGATTGAAACGCCGACTGGTACATCTGATCGGGCAGCAGGTCATCGGCAAAAGACAGAATACCGCCCACAAAGGCTAAAGCCAGTGACAAATTGGGTGAGGACAGCGCCGCGATGAGCAGTCGTCCCGTGGATAGCTGCAGCAGCGTGCTGCGTTCCTCCTCCACCGTGAATGGATCGCCCGCGTTTCTTCTATCTGCAGCGTTAGGATCGGCGTTTATGGCCGGAGTGTTTTGCCGACTCATGTTAAGGGCTGACGGGTCAACGGATTCATGGATCGTCTGTGGCTCCGGCAGCTGGACAGATAGCCCTTCCGACTCGTCGGGCAAGTTGTGTTCAGATTGCTCGCGGCCCTCATAAGTTTGCTGCTGAACCTCACGTTCCGTCTGTCTGGTTCGGGTTCGCTCTCGCAACCAGCGCTGGAGCCGTTCACCTTCGCTATTGGTGATGGCAGGCAATAAGCCGCCGCCTTCCGTTTTGCCTGGAGTTTCGATGCGAACCTGCGTAAGCCCCAGTATTCGCTGCAGTAGAGGCTGCTCCATATTCATGGAGTGAATGCGGCCGGTGTATATGGATAACTCCTCACGGAACAGAACGCCTCGGCGGATGAGGATTTTGTCTTCCTCTAACGTATAGACGAAGCGTTTCCACTTCAGGTATCCGTATAACAGAAGCAGCCCGGCGATGATCACGATGACAGCGGATAGCCAGTACCAGGGGATGTCACGCAGCGATTTTCCGTTCAGGAATTTGATGGATACCAGGGCCGCAATCGGAATGAGCGATTTTACGCTGTTAACGAGCGGAAACAGGATGAACAGCCGGTGAAGCCTTGTCGGTTCATTCATCGTGATCCACCACTTTTGCCAGCTCGCCAATCTGTTTTTTCAGTTCCTCTGCTTCCTCCAGCTTAAGCGCTTGAATGACATGTGTTGTTGCAGCGGTAACGACTTTTACCTTGGCCAAGCCGTATTTGCGTAGGAGTGGTCCCCGCTCCAGCTCGACATGCTGAACGCGCGTCATCGGGACGAGGGTATCGCTGAGCCAGATCCAGCCGGAGCGCAGCTCCAATTCTTCCTCACTTACCTTATAGCCGAATTGCTTGTAGGTGAAAGAAGGCACAGCCCAAGTAAACCAGGCCCCGATAGCCAGCAGTCCGAGCGTGATCCATCCCGGAATCAAGGTCCATCCCAGCATGCCAGCCACAATGAGATAAGCGGTTGCCGCAAGTAGAATAACCCCATCTGTAATGAAGCCTGATATACGAGAGATGGTTACCGAGTCCGGGTGACACCTGTGCATGGTGTCGAGTCGATTGTTCATATAGGTTCCTCCTTGATGTAACAAGATCGAACAGTCATTGCGTATTCTATGTATGTCTACGTTGCTTGGGAAAGGAGCGTTTCATCCTCCCCTTTGAATGGCCGTGCCCTCATTGTAGCATAACAGTTTAACGACGCTCTGAACCTGACCTAACGGTTACTTGAACACATCCCGGATTGGTTAAGCTGGAATTAAGGAAATCGTCAGGCATTCCCGATAGGAGTGTTGCCTTCGAGAAGGCAGTATAAACAGATGTTCTGAAATACTCTCATAAGGCTTGAGCGTGAAGTTTCCTATATAATGAAGTGATTGCAGAATGAAAGGGTAGCGTGTCATGAAAATAGATCGACTGTTAGCCATTACCGTGCTGCTTCTTAATCGGGGGAGACTCAGCGCCAAAGAGCTTGCCGAGCGGTTTGAAGTATCGAGCAAAACCATTTACCGCGATATGGATACGCTATGCCGGGCTGGAATTCCGATTGCAGCCCACCAAGGGATATCCGGCGGATTCGAGATTATGGAACATTATATGATAGACAAGTACTGGTTATCGGCTGAGGAGATGAGTACGCTTGTCACAGCGGTCAAAGGGCTCAGCAGTGCGCTGGATGATCAGCAGATGGACATGCTGCTTGAGAAGGTAAAAGCGCTGCTGCACCGGGTAGAGCAGGGACATGGAGATGAATACCGGAGGGAGCAGGATCCGGTTATTATGGATTTCCAGCCATGGGGACAGCGTCAAGGTTTGAAACCTGCCGTGAGCTTGCTCAAGAAGGCAATCCTTCAAAAGCGCCGAGTCAGCATGGCATATATAGATGCCAAAGGAGCTGCGGAGCAAAGAAACATAGAACCTGCGTCACTGATTCTGAAGGGGAATATCTGGTATGTGCATGCCTTTTGTTTGGAGCGGGAAGATCATCGCGTATTCCGGTTGTCACGAATGCAGGATATTCAGATCCTGAGTGAGACTTACAAGCCAAGACCATTGCCGAGTCTGGAGCGATTGGAATGGGAGTCCTCCTGGTCAAACGCCCGGGAGGAGGAGACGGTGCTGTTATTCCATTCCAACGCGCGGCAGAGGGTGGCGGATATGTTTTCGCCGGAGCAGATATCCGTTAACCCGGACGGGTCTTTACGCGTGCACGTGTTATACCGATTGGATGATTGGTTTTACGGCATGGTGCTAAGCTTCGGGGATCAGGTGATGGTCGAGCGTCCCGCCGAGGCAGCCGAGGAAGTGAAGCGAAGGGCGCAATTAATCATGCGGCGCTACGATAACCAGGACAGATAGATGTCCACGTTACCTCTGTAGAATGGAGTTATATTCATTTCAAGGAGGATACAGCATGAGTAATAGCAATGAGAAGCAAATCGAGCGATTCGTAGAGGTCAGACCCGCCATGTCGATTCAGGGTGTCGGTGTACGAACGACAAATGAAGCGGAGGCAGGACCGTTAGCCAAGATACCCTCATTATGGGATCGATATTTCCAAAGCGGGCTGCAGGCATCATTGTCCGATAAGGATCAGGCTATTTATGCTCTATATACCGATTACGAGAGCGATGCGTCCCGGGCGTACACCCTGGTCATCGGTAACCGGATGGATGAAGGCGCAGCTGCCGAACCGTCCGATGAACTGCTTCAAGCGCACGTCCCGGCATCCAAGTATTTGGTGTTTCGGACAAGGCGAGGCCCTTTAATGGAGATCGTACCGCAGGTATGGTATGAAATTTGGAGCTACTTCGAGCAAGCAGAGGAGAAAAGGACGTTCACAGGAGACTATGAACGATACGATACGCTGCAGTTTGATCCCGCCAATACTGTGGTGGATGTGTATATCGCCATTGAATCGTAATCAAGCACCAAGCGGCTCCAGCATGTAAGGAGCCGTCTATTATGGGAAGTTACAGCTCTCGTTCCTATGTCTGTGCAACAGGCGTAGGGCGTGAGTTTTTTTCATTATAAGGCAGCGACGGGCAGTTCATGAGCAATCTTCAGATATGACTCCATATGTAAGCGATGAAATCTAATATAAAGATTATTCCTGTTATGGAATTAATTTGATATCGTTGTGGCGAATACATAACGAGGTGCACATCGATTGTGTATTCATATGATGCGTGTATTCAATGACAATGCAAAGGAGACAAGAGCTTTGGAATAAAGGGCTCCGCCCAATTCAAATTCGAAAGGATGAGATGGATGAAAAAAATATGGAGTTTGATTTTATCTGCTGGTTTGGCCGTGTCATGGTATGGTTTAGCGCCATCAACGGCGGAGGCGGCTTCCACCGTTGTCAATGAGACGATTCGCGTTGAGGCCGGGCAAACCTTTGACGGAAAAGGCCAGACGTATGTAGCCAATCCGGACACGCTGGGGGATGGAAGTCAAGCCGAGAATCAGAAGCCGGTCTTCCGGCTGGAGGCAGGAGCTACCCTGAAGAATCTCACAATTGGAGCACCAGCCGCGGACGGAGTTCATTGTTATGGCAACTGCACAATCCTCGATGTGACATGGGCAGATGTAGGCGAGGATGCGCTGACACTGAAATCGTCGGGAACCGTGAATATCACGGGCGGCGGGGCGTATAAAGCCTACGATAAGGTGTTCCAGATCAATGCAGCGGGAACAATTAACATTAAGAACTTCAAAGCAAACGATATCGGCAAGCTGGTTCGGCAAAATGGAGGCACCTCATTCAAAGTGGTCATGAATGTGGAGAATAGCGATATCTCCCAAGTGAAGGATGCGATTCTGAGAACGGACAGCAGCACGACGACAGGGCGGATCGTGAATACGAGGTATTCCGGTGTGCCGACCTTGTTCAAGGGTTTTGCGTCAGGCAATACGACCCAGTCCGGGAATACGCCTTATTAGAATTCGACAAGCATAGACTCTAAGCTAAAAAGCCCGGAAGCAGTGTTCATGCTGCTTCCGGGCTTTGTTGGGTTCGTTTTCGTGAGCAGACAAGAGCGGAATCCCACCTGCTCTTCACCAGAGCCAGAGATAATTGGGCGTTACACCTTTTCCATCGTAATGAACGTATGGCTTCCATTAGAGAACGCCTCATTTTTAACGAAACCTGTGGCGGTGTACAGGGCGATGGCACGCGCATTGAACTCGGCAACGGTTAAGCGAAATGATTGGGTATTATGCTGGTTCGAGATGGACTTCAGCACGAAGGTGAAGAATTCACGCCCCCGGCCCTGTCCCGTCCACTCGGGGAGCATTCCGATTCCAAGATCGAGCAGATCCTTATCGTATACACCAAGTCTGACACCTGCAGGTACCTGGGCGGAGACACCGGTGCAGAAGAATCCGATCAGTTGACCGGCTTCATTCAAGACAGCGGTGTAAGGCTGTTCCAACAGCTCTTGCAGCGACTCTTCATCATCATCCTGATTGTACAGGTCATATGGCGGCTCGTATTTCCACTGCAGAATTTGCTTGGCGAGGTCTATGGTCATCAGGCAGGTTACATAGGGCATGCGTATCACCTTTTTCTCTAAATAAGATTATAGTCACCATCCATTGTACGAGAATAGGTGTTATTTGGATAGCAGGCAGTCCCTTTGCTGACTGCTTCATTATCGTGTCTCTTCTAGTGCTTGGCTCGTTTCAGATCGTCTTATTCCATTCGAGGACTCTATTCACCCTGCTTCGATTTGGTACAGTTGAGCGGATACCGTCTTCCGTATGCTCTGCCGTAAGCCACGATTCGCTGGATCGTATCCTGTTCCCTCAGTTTGGTGAATGGACATGGGTCGGGGAGTGTGTTCACTTCGAGGATCCAGGGGGTGAGGTCTTGGTCCACGGCAAGGTCGAGCCCTAGCTCGTTCAATGCCGGATACCTATGGCTCATGTGAGCTGCCACCGACAGGGCGTCGGAGGGCCCTGTTGTCAAGTTGGAATGAAGTTTAACCGCCTTGGCGTGGGTCTGCACCACATGCTGTCTGCGGCAAGTGCTTGGCGGGTAAATTTCTTGCAGCCAATTATGCGGCAAACGATAACACGCTGACACTTGCCCTCACCGTCGAAGAAGCTGCGCTGCATCAAGCTTTTTCCCACCCGAATATCGGCCTAAACACTTTGCGAATGTAATAAGCCAATACGGTCGTTGCGGTCCATGAGCTGCGCGTATTCTGAATGTATTGATCGCTAATTATATAAGTCCGAGTAGAAGTGGGACTCTTCAAACCGAACTCTTCCCACTTCGCGGGATCATTCGAACCTCCGAGCCTTACAAGCATATTCGCAGACTCGCTATTTATTTTAGCCGAAATTTGCTCGTATGCTTGGGTGATTTGCACATGAAATTCGTCGATCGGATTGCGGCTGGCAAGGCTCTCCAAGTGGATGCTTTCGCGAAGGTAAGAAACGTATGCCAGATGGTCAGCCCAGAACTCGTCGATATAAAAGAGCCGTACCCGCTGCTCCGAAGGGCTCATCGGCTTCTCGCCTGTCAATATTCCGAGCCGCTCCTCGTATAGAATGCGCCTCTGATCCTCCACCATATCCGAATAACCGTTTAATTCCTTGCGGATATGGAAGTTTTGGCCCATAACAACACGCTGAATATGTACGATTTTACTGCGGAGCACCGGCTCCTCGAGAGCCTCATCCTGCCTGGGAGCACGAATCGCTTGATTGATGCCGAACCGGAGCAGCAACTCGTCCTCCAGGCTTATGAAAAATACGGAAGCTCCAGGGTCCCCTTGGCGGCCAGAACGCCCGCGCAGTTGGTTGTCGATCCGCACGCTTTCGTTCATATGCGTACCAATCACGTACAACCCGCCCAGCTTGGCCACAATTTCTGCTTGCGCGAGGTTGCCGCCGCCGAGCCGAATGTCGACGCCGCGTCCTGCCATATTCGTAGACACCGTCACGGCGCCGATTTCTCCCGCTTTGGCAATGATATCGGCTTCTTCTGCGTCGTTACTCGCATTCAGAACATGGCAAGGTACGCCGGCAACCGCCAGCGCTTCGGCCAGCCTGTCAGATTCCTCGACGCTTGACGTACCAATGAGAATGGGACGTCCCACCCTGTGGACAGACGAGATTTCGTGTACAAGCGCCTTGAATTTGGCTTCTTTATGGGTATAAATCCGGTGCGGATGGTCCACTCGTATGTTTGGCCGGTTGGGTGGAATTTGCACGACCTGCAGCGCATAAATATCTTCGAATTCCATTGCGGAAACGTGAGCGGTAGCCGTCATTCCACAAATCTTCGGATACAGGCTAAGGAAGTGTTGGAGGGTGATCGTACCGAGAATTTTTCCGCCGGCTGAGGGCTGCAGCCCTTCTTTGGCCGTAAGCGCGGCTTGCAGCCGGTCCGGCAAATGTCTGTTCTCCGCCACGCGGCCGGTATATTCGTCAATCAGCTCGATTTTATCGTCACGGACGATGTAATCGACGTCTCTTTTTAATAACGATTCCGCATGCAGCGCGCAGTTCAACGACGATAACAAATAAGTATTATGGCTTTCGTACAAATTCCCGCATGCCAGCAGCTCTTCCGCTTTCGCAGAGCCAGCTTCATTCAAATAAACATTCCGCTTGAACTCGTCGAACTCGTAATGCGCATCCTGCTCGAGCTGCCTGGCCACTTCGGCAAAACGAGTGCCGTCGCTCTCGGAAAAGCCCGGCTCGCCGGCGATGACTAGCGGCACCCGCGCTTCGTCGAGAAGCAGCGAATCCGCTTCGTCGACGATGACGTAGTGGAAAGGACGATGCACAGTATCGGCTTCGTTTAGTGCAATCGTGTCGCGCAAATAATCGAATCCCGCCTCTTTGGCCGTAACATAGGTTATATCCGCGGCGTACGCTTCCTGTTTCTCGGACAAGCTCATGCCCGCTTGAACCGATTTTACCGTTAACCCGAGGAAACGATAGATCGGGCCCATCCAATGCGCATCCCGATTGGCCAAATAATCGTTAAATGTCAGCACATGAACGCCCTCGCCGGTCAGCGCATTCAGATAAGCAGGCATAACAGCAGAGAGCGTTTTTCCTTCGCCGGTATGCTGCTCGATCAAAAATCTCTCGTGCAGAGCGATGGCAGCCATGATCTGGACATCGTAAGGCTGTAATCCGAGCTGTCTCTTCGCCGCCTCGCAGACTAACGCATAAGCATCGACAAGCAGCTCGTCCAGAGGCGTACCCGATGAGGCTTCCTTTTTGAGCCGGAGAGATTCCGCTTGCAGCTGCATCTCGTCCCATGGTTCTAAATTCCGTTTCCTGATGAGCTCCGCTTTCTCCCGATAACCTTTCAGCTTTTGCCGGGTATCGTAATCTTTGAATTTTTGCATGAACTTGGCGGCTATATTCATCGGAATTTGATCTCCCTTCAGTACTGTAATGGAATCAGATACGGCTATATTTCGAAATCCGTGAAGTACGCTCTTAATTCAAGAACGTTGTTAACAAGCATACAAGGGATCCCTTCTGGTTATTATTGGATATCGATTATTGTAATATAATCTATTACATTATGGAAGCTATCACAGTCTTTGATAAAGCTGACAAGCCAAAAGAGGATGAGCCGCGAAGGAAGCGGACCATCCTCTTTTTTTATTCCTGTTGCAGGTTGTTAACCGCTTGCATGGGTCTGTACCACATGCTGCCTGCGGTAGGCTCCCGGCGTCATGCCGACGGCCTTCTTGAACGTCCGGTTGAAGGAAGTGATGTTGAGATAGCCGACGCGCTGGCTGATCTCGTTCACGGTCAAGTCTGTGCATGCCAGCAGTTCCTTCGCTTTGTTCATGCGGATGCCGAGCAGATGATCGCTGAAGTTGAGACCGGTCTTCTCCTTGATATAAACGGAGAGGTAAGCGCTCGACAGGTTCAGCTTGGCGGACAAATAGTCGAGAGACAGATCGTCGGCATATTGGTTATGAATAATGTTCATGAACATGGCGATCAGCGGCTCTTCGCCGGTATCCTTTTTCTTGCGGATGAGGGCGCATGCTGCTTCGATGAGCTGACGGAATACACCCGAGTACTCGGCAAGACAATGGCATTCGGCCAGCCTGCCGCTCCACTGCTTCAAGGATTGAACAGAGGATTTATCTATCTGTGCCATCTCGGCATAACTGAGAATCTTGGAAGCGACGGAATCAGCGAAGAAGCGAAACTGCGCGATGCCTGCTTCCTTCCGCTGCAGCGTCTCCAGCGCCTGATCGATGATCTGCAAGGAGCGGCTGTCGCTGCCGGATTGGAGTGCGTCGAGCAGTCCCTTTTCCTGGGACGGGCTCAGGTTGACGGTGTTCGGGAGCGCCCGCTGCTTGGTTACCAGCTGGGATTCGTCGCGAAGCGGCGCCTGCGCCGTCAGGCCCTTGACCTGATGGTAGGCCTGATTGAATTCGGAAGAATGGCTCACCTGAGAACTGACCGCGATCGTGACAAGGAACAGTTCCCGCTCCTCGTTTAGCATTCCCCTGATGTCGGCCAGCAGCTCCTCCAGCCGGGCAGCTTCTTCGCGTTTGAAGATGGAGATGATCTCATTCTTCTCGATCTGGAACGTGTGGGAGCCGGGATAGCGCTCGGCCGTGATCAGATGAATATGCTCCAGCATATGACGAACAGCCTGATCGGTTTGCAGCGGAAGCTCATAAGCCGGATTCATGCGGAAACGGATATGGTACAGAACCACGATAAAACTTCCGTCATCTGACAGGAAATCCTCCCACTCGCTGATATCGGTGTTGATGCTCTTCAGCTGGCTGATATAGGAATAACTGGTTAGAACGGACTTGTGTTTGTTCATGCGGTCCCGAATTTCTTCCTTCTCCCGGAACAGCTCCTGAATGCGGTTCTGGATCAGATCGTATTCCGTGATGCTTCCAGGTTCCGGCATCGAAGAGAAGGGGGCTCTATTCAGTACTGTCGTTAAAATCTGTTTCACCGGCTTGTGCAATCTGCGGCTGAACAGATAGGACGCGGCAACAGCTACTCCGAGAGACAGAAAGAATATGAGCAGCAAGCCACCGGTTAACCTGCTTAACTGAGAAGACACATGGCTGTAAGGCACAGCCGAGACGTAGGTGAGTCCGTCAGATCCGGTTTCGGTAAAATAGTAGGTTCCATCTTGAAGCACGGCTTCCTGCCCTGCCTGAAATAAAGGCAGCTGTTCATGGCGGATGGAACCCCAGTTGTATAACACGCTGCCATCAGCGTCCAGAATCGCCAGTGCCCGATCATTCGAATCGCCAAAAAAGGATTGAGCAGCCTTGTCAATGTCGATGAGGGCAATGACCTCATAACGATTATCAGGTTGTTTGTACACAAAGGGCATCAGCTTTTTCTCGGATAAATCGTTGTTGATCCGATAGGTTTCCGCAGGGAGGAGTGTGAAGGATTCAAGGCGATCCTCATAGCTGCTCCAGAATGAATAGGAGTACGTCGGGCTGGCGTAGGAGCGATTAAACATATAGGAGGCATCGCCGCTGCCGGATTTGCTGAGCACAAAATCATGCTCCTGCAAGTAAATCAGCGTATCCTCCAAAAAGAATAGCGGGTTATAGATATCGCTTCGCATCTGCAGCATCACCTCACGTGCCTTCAGATAATTCACTTCATTTCCGGTCTGGTGGCGAAGCTGGTTATGGAAACCGATCAAATCGGATTGATTGTATATATCAAACATGAGCACCTGCAGCCTGCTGAACTGATTGGAGAACCGTTCCGCCGTATCGTGAACCGCACGCTGGCTTGTATCAATGATTTCTTTTTGCAGGCTGGTCTTAAAGAGCTGGAAGATCATCATATAGAACAATCCGAATAACACAATGATGGCCAGGAAGCTCAAAAAAATCTTGAAAAATAAACTGCGGCTTTTATGTTTGATCCAATTCACAGCATTCCCCCCTTATATTTATCCGACGTCCAGGGTTTCCCATCATGATATAGGACGAGTGTTAAGGATGGTGCCCGATTCATGTTAATATTCCGTAAAAAATGGATAGTCAATATTTTAGATTCTAGGCATTGCTTTAGGAAAACGGTGATTCTGCCCCTCCATCCAATGAAAGGCGAGACATCAATAAAATGGTCAATACCCCTGCTGCGTTCGGGTCGGTTATGATGCAAGCGTGAACCTGAATACACACGTAGACGCAGTATAGACGAAAGCGAGGGGATAACCGATTTTACAACGTCAGCTCAACAGCGTGGAAGCGCATTCAAAAATTCGCAAAAAAAGCGTTTGGCGAAGCTGGATGATGCAGGTACGCAGAAACTGGCAGCTGTATGCTCTATTTGCACCGGTTCTGCTTTACTTCATTCTGTTTCACTATGTACCCATGTATGGCGTCCAGATTGCATTTAAGGATTTTATGGCCAACAAAGGCATCATGGACAGTCCATGGGTCGGGTTCAAGCATTTTGAACGTTTTTTTGACAGCTTTTATTTCTGGCGGATTATCAAAAACACGATGGGTATCGGGTTATATGAGCTGGCGGTCGGATTTCCGATTCCGATTATTCTGGCCTTAATGATCAATGAAGCCAGATCGGGCCGATTCCGCCGATTTGTACAGACCGTAACTTATGCACCCCATTTCTTATCCACGGTGGTTGTCGTTGGCATGATTATGATGTTCCTGTCGCCGGTCAGCGGCCTCGTCAATTTCATCATTACCTCCTTTGGCGGAGAGCCTGTTTCCTTCATGACGGAACCTTCCTGGTTCAAGAGCATCTACGTATGGTCGGGCGTATGGCAGGGCATGGGCTGGAGCTCCATTATCTATCTCGCAGCGCTCGCCGGGATTGATCCGCAGCTGCATGAGGCGGCCAAGGTGGACGGCGCAGGCTGGCTCCGGCGCATCTGGCACATTAATTTGCCGGGCATAGCGCCCACGATGACGATTCTGCTCATCCTGAACATCGGTTCCGTTCTGGGTGTCGGCTTCGAGAAGATCTTCCTGATGCAAAACTCGCTCAACATGGAAGCGTCCGACGTCATTGCGACCAATGTATACCGGAGCGGTATTCTTGGGGCCCAGTACAGCTTCTCGGCTGCGGTTGGCCTGTTCAACTCCATCGTCAACTTCATCATGCTGATTGCCGTAAACCGGATTGCGCGCAGAGTCAGCGAGAACAGCCTATGGTAAGGAGGAATGATGGCATATGCCGCAGAGCCGGAGTGAACGAATAGCCGGAATATGTATTTACATTATACTCTCTTTTATTACGCTCCTTGTACTGTATCCTTTATTTTTTGTTCTCATTGCTTCCATCAGTGCTCCGGAAACGGTGATGCGGGGAGAAGTGTGGCTATGGCCCAAGGAGTTGTCGTTTGTCGGTTACGAGCGGTTGTTTGCCAACTCGGAGCTCATGCGAGGATTCCTGAACACGCTGCTCTATACCGCGACGGGAACGGCGCTGAATGTGATGATGACGATTGCGGCAGCTTATCCCCTTTCGAGGGCTGATTTTAACGGCCGCGGGCTTTTTACGGCGATAATTGTGTTCACGATGTTCTTCAGCGGGGGGATGATTCCGAATTACTTGCTGGTCAAGGAGCTTGGGATGCTGGATACGATCTGGGCGATGATCATCCCTTCAGCGGTATCGGTGTGGAACATCATCATTATGCGAACCTTCTTCCAAAGCTCGATTCCGAAGGAGATGCAGGAGGCGGCGTTTATCGACGGGGCTTCCAATATGCGAGTGCTTCTGAGGATTGTCCTCCCGTTATCCGGCCCGATTCTGGCCGTTATGGTGCTGTTCTATGCAGTTGGCCACTGGAATTCGTATTTCAGCGCCCTGATCTATTTGTCGGATCGGGCGAATTATCCGCTGCAGCTGTTCCTGCGCGAGATTCTGGTTCAGGGGCAGATGCAGGAGATGGTTGATATCAGCGATGATTCGCTGGCGCGAAGCCTGATGGATGCGGAAGCGATCAAATATGCGGCGGTCATTGTTACGAATCTGCCGATGCTGCTGCTGTACCCGTTCCTGCAAAAGTATTTTGTGAAGGGTGTTATGATTGGTGCGATTAAAGGTTGAGTACGGACAATTGATGAGGGGGATATGAAATTTATGGTTATGAAAAGATGGACTTCACTTGCATTGGCAGCTGTGCTGGCTGCCGGGCTGCTGGCCGGTTGTGGGAGCAAGAGCGGGGAAGACGCAGCGGATAAGGGAGAAACGCCGCAGGCTAATCTCAACGAGACCGGAATGCCGATTGTGAACGAGCCTCTAAATCTGACCTTTTTCACGGGTAAATCGCCGACAAACGGAAGCAAATTCGAGGAAACGCTGGTATGGAAAACCTATCAGGAGATGTCGAACGTGAATGTGACATGGAATCTCATTCCGTTTGAGACATTGACCGAGAAGAGGAACCTGGCTCTGGCCGGGGGGGATTACCCGGACGTGTTCTACTCGGCCAGGGTGGGCTCTGCGGAATTGACGCGTTATGGCGAGCAGGGGGTATTCATACCGCTGAATGATCTGATCGACAAGTATGCGCCGAACTTCAAAAAACTCATGGAAGAATATCCCGATATTCGCAAAGGACTGACGATGCCGGATGGCAAGATTTATTCCCTGCCTTCCTTCTATGATCCTGCCCTGTTGTCTATGCTGATCGGCACTCCGCTGTGGATAAATCAGGAGTGGTTGGACCAGCTCGGCATGAAAGAGCCGCAGACAACGGAAGAGTTCTATGCATATTTGAAGGCGGTCAAAGAAACGGATCTGAACGGCAACGGGTTGCATGACGAAATTCCGTTCTCTTCAACAGGCATTACGGGAATCATTGACCATCTGAAGGGTTCATGGGGGCTTGGAACGAGCGGGCTCGGCCATAAATTCGTGGATGTGGACCCGGACACAGGCAAACTTCGCTTTACCAAAGCGCTGCCGGAATACAAGGAGATGCTGGAGTTTGTGAATAAGCTCTACATGGAAGGATTGCTCGACAAAGAGATTTTCACGATTGAAGGCGGCGCACTGAATGCCAAGGGGCAGGAGGGACTGCTCGGTTCCACCATCGTGCCGAACCCGGAGACCGTTATGGGACGCAAGGAATACATCGGGCTTGGAGCGCTGAAGGGACCGCACGGAGATCAGCTCTACTCTCACGTAAAAGTCCCGATGGTGCATGTGGGCGCATTTGCCATTACGGATAAGAATCCGAACCCGGAAGCGACGATTCGCTGGATGGATTATTTCTACGGGGATGAAGGAGCCCAGTTCTATTTCATGGGCAAGGAAGGCGAGACCTATACAAAGAGTGGAGACGGTCAACTGGAATACGTGAAGGAGATTACGGAGAATTCCAATGGGCTGACGCAGGATCAGGCGCTTGCCAAGTATTTCACTTGGCTCGGCGGCAGCTACCCTGGGCTGGTTAAGGAGAGCTGGTTCAAGGGCTCGGAGACACTGCCAAGCGCCATGGCCGCTGCGGAAAAAGCAAAGCCGTATGCGGTGAAGGAGATTCTGTACAACTTCAATTTCACGATCGAGGAGACGGATGTCATGTCCTCGATCGGCAAGGACATTCAGGACTACGTAACGGAGATGGAAGCCAAATTCGTAAACGGATCTGCCTCGTTCAGCCAGTGGGAAGAGTATGTGAACACACTCAACAAAATGGGGCTGGACCGCTATATGGAAGTGTATCAGGCGGCGTATGACCGCTACCAGGCAGAGTAAGCAGAGAGATTCATAGACGCGGTGCGGAGAGGTTTTTCGCATCGCGTTTTTGCCTTCGAATAATTAGTTATATATTCCAAATGTAATGATATGATTTGTATTACAGTAGCAGAATGAAGAGGCATATACATGGGGTCTGGAGGAGGGCGGGATAGCCGCGTGAGAATCGTGTTTACCGTAATTGGCGTTGGCAGCTTGGCTTAATTAATGGCTGCTTTGAAGGAAGCCGCCGTCATTTGATTGGCGGTTTTCTTGTCGTCCAGGCGCCATTTTACATAATCCGCGACTAATATTGAGGGAGAGTTAACACTTCGGACGTACACTTGAAAATATAATAAGGTCTAAGAAGAGGGGAAATGAACTTGAAACGTAATGTCATGAAAGTCGTCTCGCTATGGATGGCAGCAGAAATAACGATGGCCTCTCTATTCTCGGCGGGAACCGTGCTGGCGGATACCAATCAGGCAGCATCTCAGCCAGTCAACGTGGAAGCAGCGCAGGGTGGAACTGCACTGGCTGCCAATTTTGGCATTTCTACTGCAGCTTTTCCGGATGCGTATGAAGAGGAGCCTTACACGGTTACGGTTGATGTGTATGGCGGACAAGCACCGTATACCTTCACCGCGGCAGGTTTGCCGGCAGGTTTGTCGATGGCAGCAGACACAGGGATCGTTACGGGAACACCTGCAACTGGACAAAAGGGCGAATATACAATTGATGTAACAGCGCAAGACAGCGCATCTGTACCGGCAACGACGCAGTCGCAGGTCACGCTGCAAGTATACGGTAAACGTTCGGAGCCGGTTGCAGACAAGCTGGCTGTCGAGATGATTGGACATTACGCTGTAGGCACCTCCAACAAAGATGGCGGTGTCGCGGAGATTGTGAAGTACAACAAGGACAATGGGAAGCTGTATTTGGTGAACGGCTCTACCCAGCCGGCAAGTTTGGAGATTGTATCTCTTCATGCCGATGGCAGCCTTGTCAAAGATAAACAGATTAACGTAGAGGCCCTGGCGGAAACGGGCAGCTTCCAGTACGGCGATCTGACCAGTGTAGACATCAATAACAAGACCAAGAAGGTTGTGGTTGCTGTCCAGGAGCTGGATCATACCAAGCCTGGAAAGGTTCTCGTCCTCGATTATGAGGGCAGCCTGATCACGTCATACGATACGGGCATCCAACCGGATATGGTTAAATACACGTCGGATGGCCGCTATATCCTGACGGCGGATGAAGGTGAGCCTCGCACAGAGACAGCTCCAGATCCGGAAGGCAGCATCACGATCATCGATACAACATCAAGCGAAGTAAGCCAACTGAAATTTGATGATCCGTCGATCATCGATGACAATGTCCACATTCGCGGAGCCGTAGAAACGGATGGCAAGATTATAACAAGCGGACCGAAAACGTCTGCCATCCACGATCTGGAGCCCGAATACATTGCCTTGTCCGAGGATGAGCAGACTGCGTATGTCGCTTTGCAGGAGAACAATGCGATGGCAGTAGTCGATATCGCCTCCAAGTCGATTACATCGGTTCGGGGACTGGGATACAAGGACTTCAATCAAACGGGGAACGAGCTGGATCTCCTGAAGGACGGCCAAATCAAGTTTGAGAACGTCCCTTTTTACGGGATGTATATGCCGGACGGAATCGCGACCTACAGCGTAAACGGACAGCAATACATTCTGTCTGCGAATGAAGGGGACGCAACTGGCTGGGACGATCGAAGCAATGAAAGTGACGTTGGCAAGTTGAAATCCGGCCTGAATCCATCCTCGGCGGCTGCCCAATTCCTGGCGGACAAAGGGAGTACCTACGATAAGGTTGAGGTTGCCAGCGATATGGGCAATGACGGATTGTACATGTATGGTGCCCGTTCATTCTCCATATGGAATGCAGACCATATGTCCCCCGTCTACGACAGCGGCAGCGATTTCGAGAAGATTACGGCTGAGCGTCTGCCGAAATACTTTAATGCAAGTAATGACAAAATCGATCTGGACAGCCGCAGCTCCAAGAAAGGACCAGAGCCGGAATATGTAACGGTGGGCAAGGTAGGGCAGAAAACACTGGCCTTTGTCGGACTGGAGCGTATTGGCGGAGTTATGACATATGACGTAAGTGATCCGTCGGCTCCGACATTCCTGAACTATATCAACACACGCGATTTTACAGCCGGCATTACCTCGGACTCCGGTCCGGAGGGATTGGACTTTATATCGGCTTTCGACAGTCCGACAGGACGTCCCTTGCTGCTGGTTGCCAACGAGGTTAGCGGAACTGTGGCTCTGCTAGAGCTCAAAGTTAGTAGAATCTCGCTGGATAAGTCTTCGTTGACACTGGCTGCAGGCGGTGCCAAGGCGCAGCTGCAAGCGACGGTTGAACCGACTCAAGGCGGTTCAACAGAGCTCGTCTGGAGCTCTACCGATGAAGCGGTAGCCACCGTGGATCAGAACGGACTGGTAACGCCACTGTCCGTGGGTGAAGCCGTGATCACCGTCCTGAGCAAGGACGGTTACGGTGCAGCGGAAGTACCCGTCCGGGTTACGGATGGTTCGGACGTAGACGAGCCATGGAAGCTGACGGTCATGCATACCAACGATACCCATGCACATCTGAGTGAAGTGGCCAGACGGGCAACGCTGGTCGAGCAAGTGCGCAGCGAGGGCGGAAACAACCTGCTGCTGGATGCAGGGGATGTATTCTCGGGCGATCTGTATTTCACCAAATGGTTCGGATTGGCCGATCTGGCCTTCATGAACTACATGGGCTATGATGCCATGACGTTCGGAAACCATGAGTTCGACCAAGGGACCCAGGCGCTTGCAGATTTCGTGAGCAAGGCACAATTCCCGCTGGTTAGCGCTAACGTGGACCTGAGCCGGGATATCAACATTTCGAACTTGCTTAAAAATCCGGCGTTGATCGACACCCGGCAACCGAAAACGACGGCCAACAGTGGGGTGTATCCTTATGTGACCCTGCTGGTTGACGGTCAGGAGGTAGGGGTGTTCGGATTAACGACCGAAGATACGGCTGAAACCTCCAGCCCGGGTAAAGACGTTATATTCAAGGATGCGGTGACTTCCGCTCAGGCTACGGTGGAAGCTATGGAGAAGGATGGACTTAACAAAATCATCGCCCTTTCCCACCTTGGTTACGCAAGGGACCAGGAGCTTGCGAAGGCTGTTGAAGGCATTGACCTCATCGTTGGCGGTCATACCCATACAACGCTGAATGCACCGGAAGTGGTTATCGACAACGATCACCAGACACCAACGGTTATCGTGCAAGCCAATGAATGGGGCAAATTCTTGGGCCGGGTAGATCTGCAATTTGACAACAACGGCGTTGTCCTCGTTGGGGAAGGCGAGCTTGGCGGCAAGTTGATCCCTGTTGACAATACGGTAGCAGAAGATACGCAGGCCAAGGACATGCTGGATCCTTATAAAGCGGAATTGGAAGAGCTGATGAAGCAGGTTGTCGGTATTGCAGCAGTCGTGCTTGACGGGAATCGCGAGAATGTCCGTTCCAAGGAGACAAATCTGGGCAATCTCATCGCTGACGGCATGCTGGCAAAAGCCAAAGAGCTTAAAAATGCCGATGTGGCTCTAATGAACGGTGGTGGTATCCGCGCCGCCATCGACGAAGGTGAAATCACGATGGGCGAACTGCGTACGGTGATGCCTTTCGGAAATACCCTGTTTGTACTGGATGTTACAGGCCAGCAGTTGAAGGACGGACTGGAGAATGGAATCAGTGGTGCCAAGCTGACGGATTTGCCGGGTAAATTCCCGCAAATCGCCGGCATGAAATTCAAGTGGGATTCAACGGCACCGGCTGGAAACAAAGTGTTTGATGTTCAGATTATGAAGGACGGAAGTTACAAACCTCTGGTACTGTCGGAGACGTACCGCATGGCTACGAACAGCTTTGTGGCCAAGGGCGGGGATGGATACAAATCCTTTGCCGACGCGATTGCCGAAGGGAAATACAACGAGGATCTGGGCTATCCGGATTACGAAATTTTTATGGAGTATGTAACGAAGTTGGGCGGAACCGTATCGCCTAAGGTAGAGGGACGGATTATCGAGCAGAAGAAACCGGCAAACCCTGGTGATGGCGGGTCGTCGCCAGAGCCTGGCACAGGATCAGGCGGATCGGGAGGCGGCGGTTCTGTCACACCGCCAACAACCGGGCCAACGTCTCCTTCGACCGGTGGCAATTCAGCAGCGAACGTGATGACAGGCGATGATCTCAAGATCGACGTCTCCGGTGGGTCAACGGCTCAGATTACCGTTAATGAAGCAGCCTGGAAGAAAGCCGTTGCCGGATTGTCAGCCAGTGGTCAGCAGGAGCTTGTGATTCGGGCTTCCGACCTGACCGGCGCTGCAGAAGCGGCCATACCGGCTGCATGGCTGATTCAAGCGGTGGAACAGAATGAGCAAGCAGTCGTGGTTGTGGAAACCGCTCTTGGCGCTTACCGTCTTCCACTGGCAGCGCTGAATCTGGATGGAGCATTGAAGCAGACACAGGGTTCAAGCAGCCTTCAGGTGAAAGTATCTGTGAGTCCGATTGGCGCCGAGATGGCAAACGATATGTCACGCAAGGCAGCTTCCATGGGTGCAGCTCCGGTGAACGGTACAGCCGTCAAGTTCGGTGTTGCCGTTGGAGCACAGGGGCAAGAGCAAGAAGTGAAAGATTTCGGGAAGAAGATGGTCAGCCGGATTTTACCGCTTCCGGCAGGAGCGAATTCAGATTCCGTTACAGCCGTGATCTATGATGATGCAGCAGGGATCTTCCGATTTGTTCCGGCTGTAAAGACCACATGGAACGGTAAACCTGCCATGGAAGTGAAGCATGCCGGGAACGGCATCTATACGCTGCTGCAGTTCAAGAAGACGTTTACGGATCTTGATGGTCACTGGGCGAAGGAACAGATTGAATCCATGGCCTCCAAACTGCTCGTGAACGGAGTGAATGCGAATGCATATGCGCCTGGCAGAGAGATCACGCGTGCCGAATTTACAGCTATGCTGGTACGCGCCATGGGCCTCAGTCCTGTAATCGAGAGCGGGAAGTTCAAGGATGTCCGTGATGACGCCGCTTATGCTGGCGAGATTGGTGCGGCCTCGCTCTACGGTATTATTGAAGGCGGTAATGGAGGAGCCTTCTCGCCAAACGCCAGCATGACGCGTGCCGAGATGGCCGTGATGCTGACCCGTGCGATGGAGGCGGTGAGTCCATCTGCTCCAGCTGGCAAGGGTACGGACGCTGTTAACAGATTCAAGGATCAAGCTTCCATACCGGCCTGGGCGGCGGCAAATATCGGTCGCTTGGCAGATCAAGGCATTGTGCAGGGTGACCACCGTGGCAACTATGGGGCCCTCGACTCGGTTACCCGCGCTCAAGCGGCGCTGGTTTTGAACCGTGCTCTGGTCCAGCTCCAATGGATGGACTAGAATCAAACTGAAGTCATGCAACCACAAGACCGTCCTTAAGGCTCTCTATGAGCCTTAAGGACGGTCTTTTCGTACAGCATCAAACACAGGAGCAGTCTATTACTGCTGTGAAATTATTGACGTTGTCCGTGTATTGAAGCGCGATCTTGTCCTGCGGTGAAGGTCAGCGCTGCCATGAATTAAACAGAAGCGCCAAGTCACCGATAATATCAGTGAATGAATAAGCTGATAAGGATGTGGCCATATGCGTATCGAATCCGACTATTCGAGCTGGAATTCTGCCCGGCTGAAGATCGCAAAGCCGGGGCAGGAAGGGTTTGAAGAGATCTTTCAGAAGAACAAGAAAGAAGAAGAGAACAAAGGCAGGCTTGTGACGGTAAGGGAAGGCGGCTATTTGCGCCAATACATCGTTCAATCGAATGGGAGCAAGATATTGTTAAGCGAAACGAAGCAGTACAAGGATGAGGCTGCCGCCGATTCATCTCATCTCTTGGCGCCTTTGCCTCAAACGGGCGGAATGAGTCTGAATACGAAGGAGGCACTCCATCTGTTGAACCTTCAGGCAGGTGCAGCAGGGATTATAGGTGGAGCCGTATTCGAGACATCACGGGAAAATGGCAAAAAATCATAGTGGTAACTAATTGATACTTGCTGTATAATTCTCAGTAAGATTAGTTGAATGTGAGATTTCTCATTGAATCCGGAGCGAAAATCATTTATTTTGAAAATAGATGTATTTACATGAAACCATTCATGTTATAATTTCAATATATCGACTAAGCTCATAGGAATTATTGGTTAATTAATGCGTTACCAAATAAAACATGAATATGGATCTTCGGGGTAAGGTGAAATTCCTAACCGGCGGTGATGGTTCGTTCCTTAACAAGAACGAACCTCAGCCCGCGACTCGCTACGTTCTGGTATTAATATGAATGCAGCGACTGACTTGGTGCAAATCCAAGGCCGACGGTAAAGTCCGGATGGGAGAAGATCAAAGATGAGTTTGCTGTGGAACGGGATAGGAATACATCCGTTTCACAGTAGGCTTGTTTGATCAGCCCCCGTATATGTCGACACATGTCGTCTACGGGGGCTTTCTGCTAGCAAGACCTCCGTATTCAAGACAGGAGAGGGCAAGATGAGTAATGTTAATACCGGAGTCGAGGTTAAACCCTACGATTCCGACACACACGCAAGCCGACGTTTTAAGGGAGGGTTTTGGCTCGTCGTTTTGGGAGCCGCCCTGTGGGGCGTTGATCCTTTATTCCGGGTCATTCTGCTGAAGAATCTGACTTCTGCTCAGATTGTGTTGCTTGAACACGTCATTATTTCGTTGATAGCTATTCCTGTATTATGGAAGAACCGCATGGAGTTAAAGGGGCTTGGATGGAATCATGTTGGTGCACTGCTGTTCATCTCTTGGGGTGGCTCGGCATTGGCTACCGTCTTGTTTACGATGGGACTGTCGAGCGGCAATCTGAATGCCGTCCTGCTTCTTCAGAAGCTGCAGCCGCTATTTGCCATTATACTGGCCAGCTTGCTGCTTAAGGAGAAGCTCCCCCGTCATTTCGGGATTTTACTCGTGATTGCTCTGGCAGGTACGTATTTGCTGACCTTCGGTTTAACCCTGCCCATTGGACATTGGAATGAATTTATTCAGGTAGGCAGCCTCTTGTCATTAGGCGCAGCAGCCTTGTGGGGTGGTTCAACGGTGATGGGACGCCTGATGGTAGGCAAGCTGAAGTACGAGACGGTAACCTCGCTGCGCTTTGTGCTGGCACTGCCCCTTCTGACCGTCATTACGTGGAGCGAGGGCGCTGCATGGAATATGCCGGCATGGGGTACAGGCGACTTTGCCCTGGTATCCTTGAATCTTATCGGTCAGGCACTGCTGCCAGGTCTTCTGAGCTTGCTTGTGTATTATAAAGGGCTGACCACGACCAAAGCCTCTGTAGCGACACTCGCTGAATTGAGTTTCCCTATGGTAGGCGTGCTCATCAACTGGATCGTATTCCAGCAGGTTGTAACAGGTCCGCAGCTCCTGGGCTTCCTGTTGATCTGGATCGTGCTGTTTATTATATCGAGACAACAATCCGAGGCTTCTCCTTCATTACAGTAATGGAGTAATTTCAAATGTGCTTGCAGAAAAGCTGATCCGAAATGGATCGGCTTTTTTTTGTCGTGACAAAGTTATTCCATTGGGTTGGTCGTACTGTGAAAGGATCATTTTATCAAAAGGTGTGTAGGGTTTTTAGAATTATAGGTGTCTTATATAGTAGCACCTGATCTATGGGGCTGGGTTCACCAAAAGAGATGATTAAGGGGGGAGGATCCATGGAGGATCGGACATTGTTGGATGGCTTGCAAGGAAAGATCTGCAATGTTTTGAAACTTTGGTTGAGCGCTATTCACGCTACATAGCCGCGGTGGTCGCTAAGGTGGCAGGTGGGCGGTTTAATTCCTACGATGTGGAGGAAATAGCCGGTGATGTGCTCATCAGGCTGTGGACAGACGGGCCCAAAATCATTCTGCGCGGGGATAGTCTCAGGCCTTATCTGGCCATAGCCGCACGCAATCATACCCTGAATGCATTGCGAAAAAGACAGCGTATCATTGAATCTGAATTGGAAGATGATGCAGTTTCATGTCCCTCTGCCGAGGCATTGGCTATTCTGCGGCAGGAGAAAGAAACGATAAGCGGCATGGTGCAGGGGATGGGCGAACCTGATCGCGAAATATTCATCCGCAGGTATTTCTATTTGGAGAAAATCCGCGACATTGCAAGCAGGCTGAATATGCAGGAGAAAGCCGTCACCGCGCGGATTCGCCGGGCAAGGGACAAACTGCGCATTCATTATGAAACCGAGAATCCGTAGGATTTCTATGAAGGATGGTGTCTATAGAAGTGAAGCTTCAAATCGATAACGAAAGGGGATGGATGCAAGTGAAGCGGCGAATTGTAGATATTATGGCCAATATCGACAATCAGAATCTGGATAATCTCCTCCTTACGGAGGATGAGGAACGCGAGTTGACGGAGCAGATCAGTATGGAACGGATCAAGAACCGAGCGATGAACCATATTCAAGAGGAGGAAACAATAGTGTTGAAAAACAGGAAAGTGAAAAAATATAAAGCCAGTATCGTTATCGCTGCCGCGATGATCATGATACTTAGCACGACCGCTTTTGCGAGCCAATACATGGATAGCTTGAAGCAGTTCTTCGGTCCATCCGCGTCCATTGCGGAAGATGAACGATCACCTATACAAGGGAAGGATACCGTGTCGGGGGTAAGCATGATTGTTGAAGAAGGCGTTTATGTCGGCAACAGCGGTTATTTGGTAGTCAGCTTCACGAAGGAGGATGGTAAGCCATTCCCCGTGGGTGCATCGATACCCGGACTTGAACTGAAAGCGGAACATGATGTGAGTTATATGGTGGCACAGCAGCTTGTGGACGATAACAAAAAGCTGGTCGGCGTATTTGAGATGGATGCGATGAATGACCTCGAAGGGTTAAAGGCACGGATCACAGCTGATCGAATCACGGCCGCGGACGCTACTCAAGCTGTTGATGGGCCATGGGATGTTCAATTTACTATTTCTGCCGGCAAGGAAAGAGAGTTGAATCTGAATCAGGCGATCCATGAAGGTGAGGAGGCACTGTCTCTCAGCACAATTCATGTTTCTTCCATCGGTGTGGCCATTGAAGGCAAGCGTACGGATGGTAAGCTGGATAAACTACCGGAATATACGCCGGAGGTTAAGGTGACTGCCGTGGACGGCTCCGTAACAAGGCTTCATGCTAGTTCCACAAGTACTACAGAGAGCGGGTTTCAGTGGCTGTATAATCTGGACAGCAAGAATAACCTCGTTTTTCTGGGGGATCTGGATATTAAAAGCATCAGCATTGACGGCAATGTGACGGAGCTGAAGTAAATCAAATGGTGGCAGGGAAACCTCAAGGGGCAGAAGCGAGAACTTCTGCCCTTTATACATGATGAATACCTTGGTAGGAATGAAATCCGATAAACCGTGACGCAACAGGCCGTAGCCTGAATCTGCTCACGGTTTTTTTGGAAATTTAGAATCGGAAATTTATAAATGATAAAAAAAGGTGTTGAAATTGTAGAAAACGTCCATTACAATGAAACCAACTACCATACTAGTTATACTAGTATACAATCATTGACTCTCTACATAGGAGGAAGAACAGGCTGGTTTTCTTTTCCGGAAGGACATCCATGAATTGGAGTCTATTTTTTAAATCAACAATGTAAGCGCTTAATATAAAAAGGGGGGATTAATGCACCGGGTGGATCATACCCAGGCTTGCCGAAGTTGAACGATGATAACGACAGTTTTGAAAGCGATTACTTATTTTGCTGTTGCATTGAAATGGGAAGAATGATGGTCTTGTTCGGATTGAACAAGCATAAGGAAAGGCCTTACGGATTGGAGTGAATGACGTCAATGGAGCCAAAAGTCGCAAATCATCCCTTGCCAGCCGTGAAAGCGGCCAAGAAACCCAAGCTTAAGATCCTCGCGGCGCTGATCCGAAAGGATTGGCAGCTGTACTCCCTGTTGGTACTGCCGATTGTATACCTGCTCATTTTCAAATACGGGCCGATGATCGGCAACATAATCGCCTTCCGACGATTTATGCCTGGAGGCAACATTTATGGAGAGAAATGGGTAGGACTGCATTATTTCAAAATGTTCATCCATGATCCCGCGTTCTGGAATGTGTTCACAAACACCTTGCTGCTTGGTGCATTGTCTCTGCTCTTTACGTTTCCCGTTCCGATTATCTTTGCGCTGCTGCTGAATGAGGTAAAGAGCAAGCGGTTCAAGAAGTTTGTCCAGACGGCATCTTATCTTCCGCATTTCCTGTCCATCGTCATCGTTGCCGGAATGATCCTGCAATTGACCTCAGTCAATGGCTCCATTAACTCTCTGGTGGAATTCTTCAATGGAGACAGAATCAATTTCATGCAGCGGGCCGAGTGGTTCCGAACGATCTATATCTCTTCGGAAATTTGGCAGGGCATGGGCTGGGGCGCGATTCTGTACCTGGCGGCATTAACAACGATTGATGAATCCCTGTACGAAGCGGCGAGAATCGACGGCGCCAACCGCTGGAAGCAAACGATGTTTGTCACGATTCCAGGCATTCTGCCAACGATTGTTACGCTGCTGATCCTCAATATGGGGGCATTCCTGGCAGTAGGTTTTGAGAAAATATTGCTGCTGTACAATCCGGTCATCTATGAGACGGCTGACGTGATCTCGACTTATCTGTACCGGGTCGGTCTCGTATCGAGCAACTTCAGTTACGCCACGGCGATCGGGCTGTTCGAATCCGTGATCGGGCTGATACTCGTATTCTCTGTGAATGCGATCTCTCGAAGACTCACGGATCGAAGCTTATGGTAAGGAGGGAGCATACATGAAGGAGTCAAGATCCTATAAGGTGTTCAAAGTGTGCAATGCCATCATTCTGCTGTTTATCGTCTTTATCACGCTGTATCCCTTCCTGAACGTGGTCGCTCAGTCCTTCAGCAGCGAGTCGTACATCAACTCCGGGAAGGTCAACCTGATTCCCAGGGGCTTCAATATCGATACCTACAAAACCGTAACTAAAGATGCCATGTTCTGGACGAATTACAAAAACACCGTTGTGTACAGTGTGGTAGGTACCGCGATATCCATGTTCCTGACCACAATCTTTGCTTACGCCTTATCGAAGAAAAGACTGCTGGGCCGCAAGTTCCTGACGATGTTTGCGGTGTTCACGATGTTCTTCAACGGAGGCCTGATCCCGAACTATGTACTCATCAACAGCCTCGGGTTCGGCAACTCCATCTGGGCGATTGTGATTCCGGGAGCCATCAGCATCTACAACATGCTCATTATGAAATCGTTTTTTGAAAATATGCCGGAAGAGCTGGAGGAAGCCGCGGCCATTGACGGCCTGAATACGTATGGCATGCTGTTCCGAATTGTGCTGCCTTTAAGTAAAGCGGTTATCGCTACGATGGTGCTCTTCTATGCAGTCGGGCACTGGAACTCCTGGTTTCCAGCCTTTCTGTATCTGGATCAGAAGGAGCTCTTCCCGGTCACGATTTATTTACGCAACATGATTGCCGGTGCAACGGGTGTCACTTCAGCTGGTGCTACCTCTGCCGATAACTTGACGCAGATATCCGCTAACATCAAGTCGGTGACCATGGTGCTGACCATCCTGCCGATCTTGACGATTTACCCGTTTGTGCAGCGTTATTTTGTAACCGGCATCATGCTGGGATCTGTTAAGCAATAGGACATCTGAACGGCCATTATGGATACCTTAGGGGGAATGGAAAGATGAAAAAGAATCCTCGTTTGTTTTGGGGCAAAGCGTTCCTGTTATCGCTGATCGTTGTGGTATTGGCTGCATGTAATGACAAAACCGGCGGCAAAGAGGCCGAAGTACAGGATAAGGGCGCCATGGAAACCTATGCGGTAGGCGATGCATTCAAGGCAACGGAGCCGTTTGACCTGTCGATTCTCTACAGCGATCAGCCTGCCTACCCGTACAAGCAGGATTGGATGCTTTTTGCTAAACTAAAAGAAATGACAAACGTGACGCTGAAGCCGACCATTGTGCCAATGAGCGATTACAGCCAGAAGCGCAGCCTGTTGATCAGCTCCGGCGACGCGCCGCTGGTCATTCCAAAGACTTACCCGGGGGAAGAATCGGCGTTTGTGGCTTCCGGGGCGATTCTTCCGATCAGTGACTATATTGACCTGATGCCGAACTTCAAGGACAAGGTCGAGAAATGGGATATGGATAGCGAACTGGAGGGACTCCGTCAGGAGGACAAAAAATATTATGTGCTTCCGGGCCTGCATGAAGCGGTATGGCCGGACTATACGCTGATTGTGCGGAAGGATATATTCGAGAAGCATGGCATTGCCATCCCGACGACCTGGGATGAGCTGTATACGGCCATGAAACAGCTCAAGCAGGAATATCCGGATGTAACGCCGTTCTCCGACCGCTTTAAATTCAACAGCACGCTGAACATCGCGGCAACGGGCTTTGGCACGAAAGCCGGATGGGGCTTCGGCAGCGGACTGACTTATCTGGAAGACAAGGATGAGTTTGTTTATACGGCAGCCACGGAAGAGTATAAGGAAATGCTGACCTACTTCCATAAGCTGGTGGCTGAAGGCTTGCTGGATAAAGAGAGTTTTACCCAGGATGACGATCAGGCCGTGCAGAAATTTGTCTCCGGCAAGTCCTTCATCATTAACGGTAATTCCCAGACCGTCGTTCAGCACCGTAACGACATGGACAAAACGCTGGGTGAAGGCAAGTATGCGATTAGCAAAATCACGGTTCCCGGCGGTCCCGCAGGCCAGCTGATGTCCGGCAGCCGTCTTGAGAACGGGGTCATGATCTCTTCTAAAGTGAAAGAGAGCGAGCATTTTAAAGCGATCCTGCAGTTTATCGATTGGCTCTATTACAGCGACCAAGGCCAGGAATTCGCGAAGTGGGGCGTTGAAGGGGTGACGTACACCAAAGAAGGCGGCGTTCGCAAGCTGATGGACGACATTAACTACAACGGACTGAATCCGAAAGGCACAAAGGATCTGCGGATTGAGAACGGCTTCTCCGGAGGGGTGTTCGCTTATGGCGGTACAACCGAGCTGCTGCAATCCATGTTCAGCGAGGAAGAGCAGCAATTCCAGAAGAGCATGAGCGAGACCAAAACCGTGGTGAAGCCGGAGCCGCCAATCCCTTACTCGGTTGAAGAACGCGAGCGAGTGACGCTGCTCAGCACGCCGCTCAAGGATTACACGGATCAAAACACGCTGAAGTTCATTCTGGGCGACCGTGATCTCGCGGATTACGACAAGTTCGTGGCAGAGCTGGATAGCCAGGGTGTGGGTCAATACCTGGAAATTGCGAATAAAACGTATAAAACCTATAAAGAGCAGAAATAACCAACGGATCACAGGCTGCCGTTTCGTCATGGAAAGGGCGGCCTGTTTTCATTCGGTGGCTGCGATGATCCAAGGAGGTTGTTGTAGATTGAGCATTACCGTTCAGGATGTTATCAATCGGTTAACTGGTTCGACGGAACCCCATGCATCCACGGTGGACAGGGTCGTTGCAGGAAGCGAGGCCGCCGTTGTCCACGGAATTGCCGTTACCTTTGCCGCATCGCATTCAGTTATCCAGAGAACGCTTCAGGCGGGAGCGAATCTGCTGATTACGCATGAGGGGGTGTTCTACAGCCATCATGAGGCCGAGTATGAAGGAATGACGGAAAGCCCCGTTTATCAGGATAAACTCCGCTTGATCCAATCTGGGAAGCTGACGATCTATCGTTTTCACGATGCGCCTCACCGGTACGTTCCTGATATGATTACGCAAGGGCTTGTCAGAGCGCTGGGCTATGAAGACGATGTCATCAAGTTTCTTCCGACGGCTGCCATCGTCACTTTGCCGAAAGCGATGATTGTCCAGGATATAGCGGAGAACGTGAAAAAAAAGCTGGGCATTCCTTACCTGCGATATACCGGAAATGAGAGCAGTGTATGCAGCAGAATCGGCATAGCCGTGGGTTATAGGGGAGGCGGATCGCATGCGATCCCGCTCTGCCTGAATGAGCAGCTGGATCTGCTCATCACGGGTGAAGGGCCGGAATGGGAAACACCTGAATACATCGGCGATGCAGCGGCCCAGGGCCGGTCTCTGTCCCTGCTTCTGCTGGGCCATGCTGCCAGCGAGGAGCCGGGCATGGAATGCGTGGCAGGACTGCTGCGCGACCTTTTTCCGGATATTCCCATACATTTTATACCGTCCGAGCCGTTAATTCAGGTAATATAGAGGAGGAATATCCTAACAGCAACAGTGATCGGAAGAAATGATCCGCATGAGTTGCGTTGCTAACTGCCGATGATAATAACGAAGTATAGAGAACATAGAGCATAGGAGAAAGAGGTAACGATATATGTCAACAGAGCAAAAGATTAAAGGCTCTACCCGTGAGTATTCTTATCATCTATTGAAGGATCGGATACTGCATCTGGAGCTGGAGCCGGGTACGAAAATCTCGGAAAAAGAAATTGCGGACGAATTGAATGTCAGCAGAACGCCGGTCCGGGAAGCGTTTATGAAGCTTGCTGAAGAGGAACTGCTGGACATCATTCCGCAAAGCGGGACGATCGTATCCCGTATTAATCTCAGGCATGTTGAGGAAGGCCGATTCATCAGGGAGAAGATCGAGAAGGAGATCGTGGCGCTTGCCTGCGATTTTTTTCCCGAACAGTTCCGTTTCCGGCTGGAGACAAATATTGCGCTCCAGGATGTATGCGCGGGCAACCATAATTTCTATAAGCTGTTTGAGCTGGATGAAGAGTTTCACCAAATTCTGTTTGAGGGTGTGCAAAAAGAACGGACCTGGAAGATGCTGCAGCAGTTGAACATTCATTTCAACCGTCTGCGACTCCTTCGGCTGTCCAAGGATTCCAACTGGGAGAATATCATCTCCCAGCATAAAGAAATGTATCAGTTGATTGTCAATAAAAAAGCGGAGCAGGCCATGAAAGTGATGGAGAGTCATCTGCGCCTTGTCGTTGTGGAGCAGGATATTTTGCGCGAGAAATATCCGCATTATTTTATATGATATCCGATCCGAACGTAAACGACGGGTTGCTCTAAAAGAGCATGATGACCGTGTCCACCTGCCGCTTACATATGGAGGGAGATGGCTTAAGTCATGGAGATCACGGAGTTACAGCTTCCATATTCGGCTGCTGACCGCGGCTGGCTGCGATACGAGCCAAGGGATTCTCTACAGGGACTGCCTGTATGGTCCAGAATTTTCGTCTCTGAATGGTCGGATACGGTAGAAGCTGCGGTTCGCGAATTGCGATACGGCATTCGCGAGATGAGCGGACAATCACCTGATATCGTTGTTGGAGGAGAAAGCTTGGCTCAAGGCGCATTTATCAGATGCGCTACGGTTAGGGAATCTTTGCCGAATGAACTTCATTCGGACTTGCCTCTACAGGATTTGAACGAGGAGGGCTATCTTCTCAAGCATGTCGCTGATAAGGAGAACGGTGGCTGCCTTTACATTGTCGGCAGGACGGACAAGGGGATCCTGTACGGGGCTTTCCATCTGTTAAGACTGCTGCAAATGGAGGTGCCTGCGGAGCGGATCGATCTCGTGGAGAATCCACGGAATCCGCTTCGGATGATGAACCATTGGGACAACATGGATGGCTCGATTGAACGGGGATATGCAGGCAGGTCGATCTTCTTCAAGGATCAGCGCTTGATAGAGGATGATGGGCGAATTCGGGATTATGCCCGGCTTATGGCTTCTATCGGAATCAATGGCATTTCCATCAATAACGTCAACGTACATGAAGCGGAGACACGGCTGATTACTGCCGAGTATTTGCCTCAAGTCGCCAGAGTCGCCGGGATCTTCAGCGCGCATGGAATACGGTTGTTCCTGAGTATCAATTATGCAAGCCCGATGCAGCTCGGAGGACTTGCGACGGCCGATCCGCTGGACTCTGGCGTCCGTCAATGGTGGAAGGAAAAAGCGGAGGAAATCTATCGCTATATCCCGGATTTCGGCGGCTTTGTTGTTAAAGCTGATTCCGAGCACCGTCCCGGTCCGTTTACATATAACCGGACGCATGCGGATGGTTCGAACATGCTGGCAGAGGCATTGGCTCCATACGGGGGCGTTGTCATCTGGCGATGTTTCGTATATAACTGCATGCAGGACTGGAGGGACCGGGCGACGGACCGGGCACGCGCAGCGTACGATCATTTTAAGCCGCTGGATGGACAGTTCAGGGACAACGTCATTTTGCAGATCAAGAACGGCCCGATGGATTTTCAGGTGAGAGAAGCGGTATCTCCTCTGCTGGGCGCCATGCCGCAAACCAATCAGATGCTGGAATTCCAGATCACGCAAGAATATACGGGACAGCAAAAACATCTGTGCTACCTCGTTCCCCAGTGGAAGGACGTGCTGGATTTCGACACGTATGCCCGGGGAGAAGGCTCCACGATCCAGAGGGTGGCATCGGGTGAGCTGTATGATTACAAGCACTGCGGAATCACCGCAGTCATCAATGTAGGCGATGATGAGAACTGGACTGGACATACACTTGCACAGGCCAATCTGTATGGTTACGGGCGGCTGGCCTGGAATCCGGATTTGTCCGAGGCCGAGATTACGGAGGAATGGATCAAGCAGACCTTCGGCACCCATGCTGCCGTAGTGGAACAACTGACAACCATGCTTGCGGAGTCCTGGCGCATTTATGAGAATTATACATCTCCGCTGGGTGTAGGCTGGATGGTCAATCCGGGGCATCATTATGGGCCGAACGTGGACGGTTATGAGTATTCGGTGTGGGGTACGTACCATTTTGCCGATTGTCATGGCATGGGAGTAAACCGGACGGTGAAGGACGGAACAGGCTACACGGGGCAATATTTCGCGGAAAATGCCGAGCGCTACGAATCACTTGATTCGTGCCCGGATGAGCTGCTGCTCTTTTTCCACCATGTTCCTTACACGCACCGGCTTCATTCCGGCAAAACCGTGATACAGCACATCTATGATTCGCATTTTGAAGGAGCGGATGGGGTGGAGGCACTGATAGAGCGTTGGCGTCTGCTGGAAGGGCTTGTTGATCCGAAGCGTCATGAGGCTGTGATGGGGCGGCTTCGCCATCAGGCGGAACATTCGAAAGAGTGGCGGGATATCATCAATACGTATTTTTACCGGAAATCCGGCATTGGCGATGAGCTGAAACGGATGATTTATTAATATGAAGCGAGTACAATGAAAAAAATTGACCCGCAGGATGGACACTTGGCTTGAAGTGATCCAGCTTGCGGGTCATTTCTAATTAAATCGATCGGCGAATGATCCGGTCGATAAGCTCTGCTACATGGGAAGGACCTTGCCCAAGCTCCTGCTCATCCAGCGTCAGCCAGGAATGCTGCTCATCCATATCAAGAGAGCGCTGGAGCCAGCCGGATACCCCTCGGCCTCTGCGGTCAACCTCGACCAGGACCGAGATGCCGTCCTGCTCCGGGTACAGGATCAATTCAAGCTCTTTGATATGACCGGCATACCGGGAGCCTGGATAAAATTCAATTTCTTGCACGAAAGGAACGCCCCGGCCAAGGCGAGGGTGATATTCGCATGTCGCCATTTTGAAGCTGAAGCCAAGATCCTCTACGGCATCAAACACGATGGAAGCAGCCGGGTTCGGTTCAACCTCGATAAAATCACGGTCCTTGGGATCGATGGCATTATCGATATCGAGTCCGGTATGGATCCATACCGGCTGTCTGGAGATGGTGAGCGGCGTTTCCGGCGGGAGAGGGAAGGAGAACGGGATTTCCTGATGATCTCCGGGCTTCAATGTGATACGGCTTGAGACGTTAACTTTTGCAATGGTATAGGACTCTATGTATTTCTTGTCGTCGCTTTCCTTGGTATATTCCGTCATCAGTTTCAAGTAAATGCGGTCCACCGTCTGCTCGACACTGCCTCCCTTAATGTGAATGACCCCGCGTACTTCCTCACCGGGATAATAGGAGGATTTCTCAAGGTGCGTATCGATCTGGGCTGCTCCAATACCTACACTCGCTAGCATTTTGTTAAAAAACGACATAAAAGATACCCCCATAATAGAATGTATGATAATGGGATTATACGTTGAAGTTTCGCTCATGGTTTCCAAATTGGAAAAAAATATTTTTTGCGCTACACCGAGGGGCGAGGTGACCCCGCCAATGACGAAGAGCACAGCTGTAATCCGGGAATATGGATGATTGCTTGTTAGCATTCACAGGTTCGGCATGGTATATTGGACACGATACCATTAAGGATGGAGAAATCAAGGCATGAGTGAGCAGAAACGTTCCGGACAAGGAACCCAAAACAACCATAAATCAACAGCATACGGGAAGAAGCTGGGTGAGAGGGCTGCAGCGAATCAAGCTGGGGCCAAGCCGGCTTTTAAGCAGGGACATGGGAAGAATCGGGATCAGTCATCGTATTCGAAGGCGAAACCCTCTCATAAATATAAGCAAGAGGTCCGGGGACCACGGCCTTCAGCCGGGCGGGAGCACGCGGATGAGCTGCAGGCTGGCGATGTCATTGTTGTTACCATCAAGCGGCTTGGGATTAACGGCGAAGGTGTCGGTTATTACCGCCGCAAGGCGGTGTTTATCGACGGCGCGATCACTAACGAAGTGGTCAAAGCCGAGGTGAAAGAGGTACAGCCTAAATTTATCAAGGCCCAGCTGGTGGAAGTGGAGAAGCGTTCGCGTTTCCGGATCGAACCTCCCTGCCCGGTATTCGGCATCTGCGGCGGATGCCAGATTCAGCATATCTCCTATGAGGGCCAGCTGCAGGCCAAGACGGATATCGTGCGCGAGGCGTTCAGCCGGTATGCGGGACGGGAGGATGTTAAGTTTAAGCCGATTCTCGGCATGGAGCACCCATGGGATTACCGGAATAAAGCGCAGCTGCAGCTCAAACGGAAGGGCCATGAGGTGATCGCGGGACTCTATGAAGCGGACAGCCATACGATTGTGGACATCAGCGGCTGCCCGATTCAGCATCCGAAGGTAAACGAAGCGGTGGAGAAGGTTAAATCCGTACTGGAAGAATTGCGGATTCCGCTTCACAAGGAGAATGGAAACAAGGACGGCGTACGGACCATCGTGGTTCGTCATGGATTCCAGTCCGGGGAATTGCAGGTGACACTGGTCACGGCCGGCGGCAAGCTGCCAAGGCAGGATGATCTTGTCCGCATGCTGCGCCTATCCATTCCGGAGGTTAGCGGAATTTCACTCAACATCAATCCGAAGAAAACCTCGCTTATCTTCGGTGACCGGACGATTTCGCTATGGGGCGCAGAGAGCATGCAGGAATCGCTGAGCGATCTGCAATTCTCGCTATCGCCGAGAGCGTTCTTCCAGCTGAATCCGCAGCAGACGGTCAAGCTGTACGAGTCGGTCCGGGCGGCAGCGGGACTGACGGGGAAAGAGACCGTTATTGACGCATACTGCGGAACCGGCACGATCGGGCTCTGGCTGGCGCCCTATGCCAAGGAAGTACGCGGGATCGAGACGATCCCCGAAGCGGTGGAGGATGCCAAGGCGAATGCGCAGCGAAACGGACGGGCTAACGCCAGCTTCCACGTCGGTCAGGCCGAGGAGCTGCTGCCCCGCTGGGTCAAGGAAGGCATGAAGCCGGACGTTATTATAGCCGACCCGCCGCGTACCGGTCTGGACTCGCGTTTCCTAGAGACGGTGCTTCGAACCAAGCCGAAGCGGTTTGTGTACGTATCCTGCAACCCTTCAACCTTGGCGAAAGATTGCAAGGTCCTTCTGGACGGCGGATATGAGCTCGAATGGGTGCAGCCGGTGGACATGTTCCCGCAGACAAGCCATGTGGAGTGCGTAGCATTGCTTACCAGGGTAGAGAAGTAACTGCACTAAACACCTTGTAGAATCGACAGAGCAGATTCGATGTATGAAGGAGGAGTGAAATGTATCTAGATAAATTCATATTACCCATTGATGAAGAATCCTCGTTGATACAGCAACGAATGGTAGAAAATGGCGGTAAATTTGGATATATCGATAATACTTACCCATGCGGCATTTTCTCGAAAAGTCAGTTCTCCGAATTGAGTTTTTCAAAAATAACTATTTTATATGGAGGAAACGGCTCGGGAAAAAGCACGCTCCTAAACCTTATAGCAAATCGATTGGAACTCAACCGTATTGCACCATTCAATTCAAGTGAAATGTTTGATTTATACGTTGAACATTGTAAATTTGAACTTGGATTTGACGATGAGGGATTTAAATATCGAATTCCAAATGGAAGCAGAATCATCACAAGTGATGATGTTTTTGATTATATGCTTACAGTCCGCACAAACAACGAGGAAATCGCGGATAGCACCGAAGATATCAGATTGGAATGGGGAGATCGTAACGGAAATCTGAAATACGGCAAAACAGTGAAAATGAATAGCATGGACGATTATGAAGCACTGAGGTTACAGGTGCTTTCAAGAAAAAAATCAGTCTCACGCAGAGAGTTTATTCGCAGAGTCGCCGGCACTGAGGTTAAGCTGAACAGCAACGGCGAGACAGCCCTGAGTTATTTCAATTCCAAATTAAAAAATGACACATTGTATTGCTTGGATGAACCGGAGAACAGTCTGTCTCCTAAAATGCAGCTTGAACTTGTCAAGATGTTAGAACAAATGGCTCACTATTGCGGATGTCAATTTATCATTGCAACGCACTCCCCGTTTTTACTGGCGATGGAGTTTACCAAAATATATGATTTAGACACGAATCCAGTCGACATCAAGCAATGGTGGGAATTGGAAAACACCAAAGTGTACTTTGATTTTTTCAATAAACATAACAGGCTGTTTCTTGCCGATAAGTAGGAATTTGAACATTTCGATTGTTCTATAATCTGATGCGTTCGACAATTGCCCTTTTCTATGATATGGTACCAAGTAATTAGGCATTTCGTTCCCTTGGGACGAGGTGCCTTCTCGCGTATTTAAGGCGTTTTACATTAAATGTCTATTTGGAGGTGATGCAATGGTGCTCCCGCTTTCCCTGCTACGGGGGGAGAAATCCGTAGTTTATGATGGACGATTGATGGATGAGTGGGCCCAAATCATAATAATCTGAGGAGTGTTGTTGAGATGAGAGTAAATTTACGAGCAGAAACGCGCGCTGTTATGAACAAAACCGGACTGAAGCAGCTTCGCCTATCGGGACTAATCCCGGCGATTGTATTTGGCGCAGGGGAAGATAATATGATGATTCAGCTGTCAGCCAGTGAGTTCGGCAAATGGGCAAGGAACGGCAAGGGAGGGATCCTTGAGCTTTGTTTGGACAATCAGGAGCCAATTCTCGTATTGCTGGAGTCCGTTCAGCGTGATCCCGTAACTCGTGAATACATTCATGTCGACTTTTTACGTATCCATATAAACGAAGTTGTGCGCACGAGAGTTAATCTCGATTACATTGGCACCGCGAAGGGAGCCAAGGCTGGAGGAGTTGTCCAAATCCAAAGCACCTTCATCGAGATTGAATCCTTCCCGGACCATATTCCCGCCGCCATTCCAATTGATATCACTGAACTGGAGATCGGGGATTCTTTACATGTCGGGGAGCTCAAGCTGCCAGGAGGCGTGGTGCCGATCTCTTCGGCCAACGAACTTCTTGTGTCGGTGGTGACACCGAAAGTTCAAACGGAGCAACCGGAGGCTATATAACTTCTACAGCCGGCGATCGTTTCCCGATTCCAATCGGGGAACGATTGCCGTTTTTTAATCCAGAACTATTTTCCACCAAGGGGGGACTAGGCTTACCCGTCATTGTTCATGTACACTCAAGTCATGTGAAATGCTGGGTCGCTTATCCGGCAGCCGTATATTAAGCCAATGAAGGAAGTGAGTGTCGAACCATGAATGTAGAATCCGTTATGCTGGAGCTTGAAGGACTCGGCAAGGAACGGCTCAAAAAAATGTACCTGTCCAATGGGGCGCATGAACCGCTCTTTGGCGTGGCGACAGGCGCCATGAAGCCGATGGCCAAGACAATCAAAATCAATCAGCCTTTGGCTGAGCAGCTCTACGCCACGGGGAACTACGACGCTATGTACTTTGCCGGCATCATTGCAGACCCTCAAGCGATGACTGCAGCGGATTATGATCGTTGGATGGATGCAGCTTATTTTTATATGCTGTCCGATTATGTGGTTGCTGTAACGCTGGCAGAGGCAGATATTGCCCAAGACGTTGCGGATCAATGGATCGCAAGCGGAGAAGAGCTGAGAATGTCAGCAGGATGGAGCTGTTACTGCTGGCTGCTCGGCAGCAGACCGGATCGCGAGTTCCCGGAAGGCAAAATCTCGGACATGCTCGAACTGGTGCAAAAAACCATTCACGATTCACCTGACCGAACGAAGTCTGCAATGAATACTTTCATTTACACCGTGGCCATATCTTATTTGCCGCTCCATGATAAGGCGGTGAAGATCGCAGAGGCAATAGGCCGAGTCGAAATCAATCGGGACAAGGGGAAGAGCAAATTCCTCCATGCTTCCGAGAATATTAGAAAAGAAGTTGAGAGAGGGAAGCTTGGATTCAAACGCAAGTATGTAAGGTGTTAACCCCTGTTTGTAATTGAAAAGTCCCGGATATTGTGAAAGCATCCCCGACGAGTACATCACGAGCTGTACGCCGGAGGTGCAAAGCATCCTTCAGACATTAAGGAATGTAATCAGGGAGTCGGCTCCAGAAGCCAGAGAAAAAATCAGCGATCAGATGCCTACCTTCGACTTTCACGGGAATCTGGTGCATTTTGCGGCGTTTAAGAAACATATCGGCTTTTACCCCGCGCTCAGCGGGATTGAAGCATTTCAAGACGAGTTAAAAAGGCAGCAAGCAAATCGAAAAAGAAGAAATCGGCTGAGAGCTGAGAGGGAAGGCAGCGCTTAGCTGTTTTCTTCTTTTTATTTTTAAAGATCCTTTTTCATATAGTAATGCGTATGCCGGCCGGCATTCTCGATCTTGCCGTATATTTCATAACCCTGCTTGATGTAAAAATCCAAGGCTTGAAAGCTCAGCGTGTCCAATTTCACGAATTCGCATTGTTTCTCTCTCGCCATGTTTTCCACCTCGCTTAACAGCTTGGCGCCGTACCCCGATTTACGGAATCGCTCATCCACAAACAGATAGTGGATCTCCAGCCAGTTCCAGCATATTTCCCCAACAATCCCGCCCAAGATCTCACCGTCCGCATTCCTTAACAACAAGTTTATTTCCTGGTACCTGCCTTTTAAGTCGTCCGGAAAATGGTTCAGATTAAATTCAATCATTTGGTTTCTTACATAGTTGTTGTCCCCGCTATCCGCTTCGATGGTTTCGTTCGTGAAATAGAGTCCCATATCCGTCTCCCCTTCAAGTTCTGCCAGAACACCAATCTGTGTCGATATCGGTATTCAGATTACGTCTTCTTCAACTTACCATATTTATGACCTGCCTTGGGTGGTAAAGAATCTTTTTAATAGAACGTCCCCGTGAGCTCAATGACTGCCTGTGCTACACTGTGGTTGTTACATTTTATCTGGCAGCAGCAAGGAGGATTCCATTTACATGTGTGGCATTTCATTCATGCGTATTCGCTAATGACGGTACAGACCAGCTAATTCCAGGCATTTTCTCGTGAAAATGTGAAGGATTATTTGTGCTGTACCTTTTTCATTACTATACAAATGAATGAGGTGCTTTTTTGTGTTTAAAAAAAATAAAAATCATCGGGATCCGTTGAAGACATCTTCAAATTTCCCGTCGCAAAATATGATCATCAGCAAACGTTTGATTCATGATATGATCGATTTGGCTCGGATTCATCCTCATGAAACCGTTCTTGATATCGGAGCAGGTGCCGGGGCGCTGACTTTTCCGCTGGCAGAGAAAGCGGCCAAGGTGCTTGCTATTGAGATCGATTCAGTACTTATCCATAAATTGTTGGACAAAATGGGGGAAAGGGGCAATATTGAGGTCAAGCAGTGCGATTTCCTTGAAACATCGTTGCCCTCGAAACCCTTTGTTGTAGTCGCCAATATCCCTTATTCGATCACAACGCCGATCTTCGGGAAGCTGCTCCATCCGGCAGTTCCGATGCAGAGAGCCGTAATCTTGGTGGAAAAGGGAGCGGCAAAAGGATTCACATCGCACTCCATTCGGAATCCGCGAATTTTAAACTGGAGGATGCAGTATGAGATCCGGCTCGTTCGGACGGTATCGCCCGATCATTTTGCACCGCCGCCCAAGGTGGATTCAGCCATCCTCTCCATCCGCCGGAGGGAACAGCCGCTTGTTTCCCCGCAGCATCACCAGATGTTCTCGGCGCTGGCAACCTATGGACTACGGGACCCGAAGCTGCCGTTATACGCAGCGCTATCGGAGATATTCACCCCTCCCCAGATAGCCAGGCTGGTCAAGTTGCTGAGAGTGGATCGTGAGCTTCCCATGGGTCAGCTGAACGAGGAGCAGTGGGGAACCGTGTTCCACACGATGCTCCAGCATGTGCCGCCGTATCGCCGGCCCCAGCTTCGCAAGGACTCCAGAAGCAAATCCAAGAAAAGAAAATGAAAAATAGAAGATGCAATCATCGATTCTAAATAATGGACGATTCGAATGGGCGAAATACGCTTGACCCTCACACTAGTGTCAGGGTTTACAATGGAATTCAATCGTTCATCCAGGAGGCGTGAAAGCATGAAAATCGGAGAACTTGCCGCCCGTACCGGCGTCAGCATTCGTTCGCTTCGTTACTACGAACAGCAAGGGCTGCTTACGTCGGCTCGAAACGAAAACGGATATCGGGAATATTCGGTACTTGCCGAGGATCAGGTGCGAACCATCCAGTTGTATCTGAATCTTGGATTGTCTACCGAGCAGATCGCCGGGTTCCTGCACTGCGTCTTGAAGAACAAAGAGGCGTTTTGTACGGAGGTGTTTCCGATTTTTCGGCAAAAAATCGCAGAGATCGAGGCGCAAATCCACCAGTTGAATCATATCAAGACAAATCTGGAGGAACGCATGCAATCGATTCTGGACGAACGAAAATCGGAAGAAGCGGAGGAAAACAAATGAGTTTACCACGATTAGAGTCATCAAGCTTTCAAAGCGCGATCAAACCCAACGGAGTCACTCTTGTTGAATTCGGGGCCACATGGTGCCCGCCCTGCAAAGTGCTGCTCCCCATTCTCGAAGAACTGAGTCATGAGGAAGCGGGTCGCCTCGATATCTATCAGGTGGATTGCGACGAATCCCCGGAGCTTGCTGCCCAATTCGGCATCATGTCCATGCCGACGGTGATTGTGTTTCATAACGGAGAACCGACGGACAAACTAATCGGACTCCGGCCTAAGAGTGTATATCAAGCGGCGCTTGGCCGCTATGTATCATAAGAGAACAGTGGAAAGCCTCTGATCATTGTATCAGAGGCTTTCTTTTTTTTGGTAGAGGGCATTATGCTCCGTACATAGAACTCTTATATAGCGAAAACTGCGATAAGCAGCCGAAGGAGATACGATATGAGATCCAGAAAAAAGATCATTTCCGTCATAGCGATTATGGTGCTGAGCTGCCTGGCCATGAGTTTTGTCGATGCGGTAATCCGTCCGGATTACGCGGTCAAATCCATTATCAAGGTCATGTTGTTTCTGACGCTGCCGATCGGTTATGCCTTAATCACGGGCGGGATACCGTTTCGCAGGCTGTTTACCTTCGAGAGAAAAGGGCTTTCGAGGTCTCTGCTGCTGGGACTCGGCGTATTTGCCTTGATCCTGGGCGGATACTTCTTAATCGGGCCGTTCTTTGATTTTTCCAAGGTAACGGGAGCTCTGCAGAATAACCTCGGGGTAGATGCAGGCAACTTCATCTTCGTAGCTATTTATATATCGATTGTCAATTCGCTGCTGGAGGAGTTCTTTTTCCGGGGGTTTGCTTTTTTCACGCTGAAGGAACAGGTTGGACGCAGGTTTGCTTATCTGTTCAGTGCAGGGGCATTTGCCGTGTATCATATTGCCATGATGACCAGCTGGTTCTCCGTAGAGCTGTTCCTGCTGCTCATTGTCAGTTTGTTTGTGGCGGGACTCCTGTTCAACTGGCTGAATGAGCGAAACGGCAACATTTATGCGTCCTGGATGGTCCATATGTTTGCCAATCTGGCGATCAACATCATCGGATTTATGCTGTTTGGGATCATTTAAAATAAAAGTTTCATCAGGATTGACCTTCACATGATGTGACGGATTAAAATACGGGTAACTGAATAAAGGGGACTGCTTTATATGCATATTAGCGAGTTGTCGCGCAAAAACGGGATGGAGTGGATACGAATATGAATCAACTGAACTTGAATTACTATGGCAAATACGCTGTTCCTGAAACGGTCAGGGAGCTGTTTGAATTTGAACAGGAACTGCGTGCGGAGGACTTATCACTTGATTTCAATTTGGGCTTGATCATGACACAAGAGGATATCCGCTATATGTCGACCCCGCCTGATGTAATTCCGTTTGCATCTTGCGGAGTAGATGGAATACATTATGGATTCTTAACAGATTTCGGATTGGCTGCTGATTTAGAGCAAGCGTACATCGTATGTGTGTCTCCTATGAATATGGATCAGGAGGTTTGGATTGTAGCAGCTAATATTCACGAATTCTTGCGCGTGGTATATACAGAGAACAGTATACTATACCACTACTTTCCCGAAACTAGCCACTATGCCTCTTATATAATCAACCGGGAAGTAGAGGATGTTCAAGAGAGCGTTGTTCGGGCCAAACACAAATTACAGCAGCGATTTGCCCTTGAGCCCATTGCGGATATGTTGGAATACATAGAAGGGTTGGAGCAGAGACGTCAAGCAGAAGTAGTCTATCCGACAAGATACCCGATCGGAATTGTTCAGACCTCATCAGAGCACAAGCACGAGCGGCTGATGATTGATGCGATGAAGGATGGACCAGATCCGGAGGACGTGGAACTTTTCTTCAAGACTGCTACGGTTGAATCCAGACTTGCCTTTATCAGGGACGCTCAATCCAGGCATTTGCTGGATCGTCCGCTATTAAGGGAATGTGTAGTAAAGGGCATGGCAGATATGGGGCTGACGGATGAGGCTCTCCGACTGAATAGATCCTATGACTATCAAGAAACGATTGTTAAATTGACGAACACGCAGAACACGGCGTCTATTGTATGGTATACCGATGCCGATGATCCTATCGAATGATCCTATCGAAGATTAATTCCAACGATAAATCCCTGAAAAGTCCCCATTTTGAACATGCTGATGTATAATAATCGATATCAGGAGGTGCAGAGTATGAGTGATGTCAATATTTTTGGCCATCAAGCTTTGTTTGAACATGTTTACAAAAGTGCCCCAATTGGCATTGCCCTGGTTACGGTAGAAGGGCATTGGATCAGCGTAAATCCTGCGGCTTGCAAAATGTTCGGCTACACAGAGGAAGAATTAATGGCACAGCCGGCATCCGATTATGTTTATTCTAATTGCATTAATAATAAAGAGAAGCTGCTCCATTCCCTGGATGATACGTCCTCAACCATAGCGGTTGAGAAACAATTCTCACATAAAGACGGCAATCAGATCTGGGCATCGATGCACGTATCCCTGGTTCGGGATGACAAGGAGAATACCCCTTTATTTTTCATTTCGCAAATCGTTGATATTACTGATAGTAAAGTCGCCGAGCAAAGGCTGCAGGAAAGCATAGAGCGCTATACCTCGCTGAAAAAATATAACCACGATGCGATTATCTCCTTCAACCTCGAAGGAAAGATCATTAACGGGAACCAGATGGCAGAACAGCTGACCGGTTTTAAAATTCCGGAATTAATCGGAACGAAGATCTCGCGTTTAATCGGTGAACGCAACCTTTCCCGGATACTCTCTTCCGCGGCTGATTATGTTGCTGTCGAGAAAGGGATTAACGGTATCCATCACAGGGATGGGCATACGGTTGAAGTGCTGGCCACCTTGGCGCCGATCGTCATTCATAACCAAAACGTGGGCTTCTACATCATTGCCAAGGACATGACGGAGCAGAAGCGGCTGATCATCGAGAAGGAAGCGGCCGAGAAGACCAACAAGGCGAAGAGCGAGTTCCTCGCCATGATGAGCCATGAGATACGCACACCGATGAACGGCGTCATCGGGATGACGGACTTGATACTGGAGACAGAGCTTGACGAGGAGCAGCGGGATTATGTTCAGATCATCAAGAAAAGCGGGACAACCCTTCTGAACATAATCAATGATATTTTAGATTTTTCAAAAATCGAATCAGGCAGAACCGAGCTGGTGGAAGAAACATTTAGTCTAAGGATCGCTCTGTCCGAAACCATGAACATGATTCTGCCGAAGGCGCTAGAGAAAAATATCGAGGTGACCACTTCCGTAGCCTCCGAAGTACCGGATCAGGTCCATGGGGATGTGACCAAGCTTCGACAGGTATTGATGAACCTGCTTAGCAATGCAATCAAGTTTACACCCAATGGCGCAGTCTCCATCTCGGTTCAGTGCCTCAACCATGAAGGTAATCCGCCCCTTATCCAATTCTCCGTTGTGGATACGGGCATTGGCGTGCCAGAAGAGAAGGTTGCCCATTTATTTGAGCCCTTCTATCAAGTGGATCATTATATGACCCGGAAGGTGGAGGGAACCGGATTGGGTCTGGCTATCTGTAAAAAGCTCGTTAAGCTGATGGGCGGGGATATATGGTACGAACGGAATCTTAACGGGTCAGGATCTGTGTTTGCGTTTACGGTTGATTTCTCATTTAAAACAAATGCTAGCGGTATACAGAACAACGGGACCATCCAAGAGAATCATGTTTCCGGCAATGAACTTAGAATTTTGATCGCAGAGGATAATGAGGTTAATCAGCTGGTCCTTAAGAAAATGCTTGAGAAGCTGGGATACAATTCCACCACGGTCCACAATGGACTTGAGGCCGTTGAGGCATTTAAACGTCATCCGTATGATATTGTGTTCATGGATATCCAAATGCCGTTCATGGATGGCATGGATGCGGTCAAGGCTATTAAAGAATCCATATCATCCGAAAGAGATCCATATATCGTGGCGGTGACAGCCCATGCGATTAAAGGTGATCGCGAGAGGTATTTAGAGATGGGTATGGATGAGTATGTAAGCAAACCCGTGAGCATGCATATGATATCGGGGATTATCGATAAATTTATGGCTGAAAAAAAAGTATAGTTGAAGCATGATAAGATGAGAGCTCAAGTGATATCACTTGAGCTTTTGTTCATTCTACTGTTGGATAAAATACAGGAACCATACAGCATGCTGCTGTTCATCCGCCCCTCGGCTAGGAATTTCGCTGGATAGAATGAGGACAACGGCCTGCTGGAAGAATTTCCGGCAGGCCGTTGTTATTGGTGATATGTCGTCTATGATACGTTTCCGGTGACGCTGCTGCCGTTTTTCGTGATTTTGTAGGTGATGATCTCCCCGCTCCAGAAATGGAACTTGAGAATAATCTCGCCGTCTCGGACTTCATTGAAGAAGGCCGGCTTCAGTTTGATTTCACCGCTGGCATAGGATGGAGAGAAGGTATACTCAAACTCCTTGAAGGAGGTCCAGTCCTGTGGCCCTGCATTCCCACCCGTGGCATATACGGCCTCCATCGTAGCAAGCTGATCCCCATTGAATGTGGTTGGAATGCTGAAGGAAGCAGTGGAGCCCTGCGTGCTGCGCAGCAATGGTTTATCGTTCTGAATGACCCTGAAGTTCCAATCCGCTCCACGGTTGAACTTGGCCGTCAGTACGGCATTTACGCCGAGCTGGCCCGAAGAGGTCAATCTGGTTAGCAGTCCGGATTTAAAAGTGATGGAATTTCCGCTTAAGACGTAGTCCTGTCCGGCTGTTAAGAGCTGTCCGTTCGTGCGGATCTCGGATAACGTGTTGCCGTTAAGGTTCAACGGAATGCTTTTGTCCTGGACAGCCGCTCCTTTTTTCACGAATACAAGATCCGTGTCAGCCGTAGAGGAGCGTCCGCTCCAACCCGCCTTCATCATGTTATAAAGCTCGGGATCGGACCAGGTGAAGGCCGTTCGCTTGAAGTGCTGGCCGTTATCCCATAACATATGTGTGATGTTTTTCTGCTTGAGATAATAGGTCAGGTATTCAAAAAACTTCAGTTTTTCCCCCTGCTCAATGACCCCGGTGTTCTGATCGAAGCCAAGCAGTCCATATTCACCCAGGATGACAGGAATACCTCTGGCAATAAAGGTGTTGTACACGTTGTTGAATGTCTGGTCGATGTCGTTTCGGGTATCGGTTTCAAAGCGAGTGTATCCCGCAATATTAACGCTAAACGGCCAGAATCCATAATAATGAACGGTGGCAATGAGATTGGAATCATTCAGTTTGGTCATGGTGTTGTAGAGCTCGTTCATTCTGGTCTGGGTCGGCGAAGCTTCCAGGGTAGACAGCACAAGCGGGCGTACAGCGTTCTGCGCTCCAGAGCTGCGTACAATCCGGTGGAATGAGACATTGAGCTCATCCAGCATCTGAAAGGCCTTGGTTTCGCTGGTGGTACCGCCATCCGAGAAGCGGGGTTCATTGACGCTTTCAAACATCAGTTTGCTGGAATGGTTCTTGAAACGATTGGCGATTTGGGTCCAGACGGCGTTGTACTTGGCTACAACCTCATTGCGGTTGTTCTCCATATGGCTGATCCATAACCATGAATCGTGATGAACATTGATCATGACATACAAATTGGCGTCAAGCGCCCAATCCACAACCTCCTGTACACGATTCATGTAGGGGGCATTGACGGTGTAATTCGGTGCGCTGCCGATTTGGTTATTCCAGGTTACGGGAATTCGGATGCTCTTATAGCCTTGAGCCGCGATTTGATCGATCAGAGCCTTGGTGATGCGCGGATTTCCCCAAGCGGTCTCATCGGACCCGACGGAATCAAGCGAATTACCCAGATTCCAGCCCGGCTGCATAGCATTGACGTAAGCTTGGGGACCGCTGCTCAGCGGGCTGATCTGGTCTGCCTCTGCTGCTGATGTTAAGGATGGAATTAGTGAGAACAGCATAGCGGCGATCAGCGTGAAGGACAGTAAAGATTTCTTTGTTAAGTTTATCATTAGCATCTCCTTTGTAATGAAGTGGTCAAGAGCTGTTTGCTGATAAAACTTCATGATGCGCTCATCAGACGGTGGAATTTTCAGCTCCCGCTAGGGGCTTTCAGGGGTTAGACTTCACCTCCTTAAATCGAATCTGGACATACTGTCAATAAAATAAAACGGTTGAGTGCAGCAGAAGAATGAAAACGCTTTCTAATTAATAAATTATCATATTTTACCATTCGGAAGTACCCGACTAATTTATTCGAAAATCATGCAGAAATTAGTTATAGTGATGAGAAGTTCTAGAAAAGAGGGAGGTACGGTGCGAGGAAGAAAAAAGAAGCTGTCCCTCAAGGTCAAGGTTGACCGGGAGGACAGCTTCTTGGGATTTAAGCGCGATGTTTGGCTGGAAGCCAGCCGCTTCGATTACACAAATCGCTTGCTTAAGGAGTTGTTGGAGCAGGAGTTCCTGTCTTTAATATCAAAGTTTTAGATGGTAAAGAGAGCGGTGTAGCGGACTGCGCACTTGAAGCTTTCTTCACATCTTTTGTTGGCACGGAGTAAACATATACGGCGTACTCCGTATCTGCTGTAATATCCTTGCCTGAAACATCCTTGGTTGGGATATCAATGAGAGTCGAGATATCTTTATTGGTTGGCTTGATGGTGGCTTTCGTATCTTCTTTGCCAGCTGCTTCTGCTGCTTTTTGCAGGTTGAAGTCCTTCATCTGTGATTTTTCAACAAACAATACACGATAGGCATCGATACTCGTTTCATTGACAGCTTTTTTGAAATCAACTTGAAGTTTCCCGCTTGCATCCAATTTGGCTGTAAGGGCTGTGGTTTGGATCGGGTTCGGGATTTCAAACTCTTTGGACGATTTAGACATAGCGTTTGTAGTGGAAACTGTACCATCTGCTACCACAAGAACGAATACTTTGTATTTATATCCGGATTTAACATCCTCACCGTTTACATCTTTTACACTAGCAGACAGAGTTGTCTCTACCTTGCTGTTTGTTGGTGCAACTGAAGTGTACCAAGTTCTATCGGTTATTCTATTGGCATCATCCAATCCAAATCCTTGATCTGATGGTACCACCATGATTCGGTATTCATTAATGGTGCCTCCATTGGAAGCTGGTGTGAATCTAACGACAACATCACTGCCATTCCCGTTGGTGCTTTCAATCCCGGCATACACATCCGAAGGAACCGTTACCGTGGTGCCTGTAAGTTTAATCGGTGCGGATGGTGCTGATAGCGCGTTGTTTCCATTATTGCTTACGGACAAGACGAATACTTGATAATCCACCATATTTTTAATCGGCTGACCGTCAACATCGTTTATTCCAGGTCTCAGAACATTACTGAAATCGGCTCTGATCGGCACACTGTCGTAGTTGTTTATTCCTACGTTGTTAGCTTGAGCTACTTTAAAGTTAGCAGCGTTAGCTTGCTTCACAACCATGATCCGGTACTCTCTGATGTTGGTTTCATTTGCAGCCTTCTTAAAGGATACTTTCAGATCGCTTGCATTATTGTTGTCTGCTGCATCAACTGCTGTAACGTCCGTTACCACTCCTACTTCCGTCACGCCTTGAACCGTAACAGCTGCAGAGGCAGAGGAGAGAGCGTTGGTATAGTTGGAGTAGCTGTTGCCTAGTGATAAGACGTACACGCGATAGCTGGAGCCTCTTTGAATAGGTTCCCCGTCGGAATCCAGAGTCGTGCTGGCCAAATCCCGAGTGATAGTGCTGCCGGTTTTGTTAGCTATGGTGTAATATCTGTTGGCGTAGGCTTGCGACAATGACAAGCTTTTGGAGGACTTCACGACAAGAATCCGGTAATGCTCGATGTAGCTTTCTCCATAAGCAGGACTGAAGGAAACCCTCAGGTCGCTTCCGTTTCCGTTATTGCCGATGACCGTCAAGGACGGCGTAGAAACAGGATTTACATTCTGATTGTTGTTCCCAAGCGTGATGGATGCATAATCGGATAGGGCATTGTTATTGCTCGAATATCCTACGGACAGGACATACACCCGGTAACTGACGCCACTGCGAATCAGATCTCCGTCGATATCACGGCTGCTGGAATTCAGGACTTGCGTCATGTAGCTGTTGCTGCTGCTGTTCTTGCTAATTTGCGTATAATAATAGCTGTTTAAGCTGTTTGCTCTGTACAGATCAAAATAACTATTTGATGATTTTACAACGAATACTTGGTAGTGACTAATATTCGATTGATCAGACGGGCGGTAGAATGAGACCTGCAGGTCACGCCCATCATTGTAGTTGTTCACGTCGGTAACGGACAGGCTGGTAACCGCGCCAACATTATAACTGGAACTTAAAATGATGGAATTCGATGGAGCAGACAGAATGTTGTTATTGTAGTTGTTGTTGTCCACAGCCATAACGAATACACGATAATACACGCCGCTGCGAATGGTTGCTCCATCCACGTCTCTGGCACCCGATGCCAGTGTCAAGTTGTTGATGTTATTGCCTGTTTTGTTGACGTGGGTATAGTTGTAGCTGGAGATGGAATTGGCTTTGCTTAAGTTGAAGCTGCTGTAATTGCTGTCCTTGACAACAAAAACCCGGTAAGAGTTAATGCTGGACTCGTTGGACACCTTGTTAAAGCTAACACGAAGATCACGGCCGTCACCGAAATCAGCGATATCCGACACCTGTGTAATGTAAGGAACTGTTGCATTACCTGTGCTGAGCGTGATGGAAGCAGAACCTGAAGACAGATTGCTTGCAAGTGCGCTTTCATTGCTGCTGACTGACAGTACAAACACGGTATAAGACACGCCGCTGCGGATGAGCTCTCCTGAAGTATCACGAGCGGAAGAACTCAATGTCGTTGACAGCGTGGTATTCGTTGAGCTGGTTTTGTTCACCGTTGTGTAGTTTTGACTCGATACGGATTTGGCTGCTGCTACATTGAAGTTAGCTGCATCCTTCGTTTTTACAGTAAACACACGATAGTTGGTTACATTGCTTTCGTTCTGAGCACGAGTGAAGCTGACCTGCAAATCACGGCCATCGCCGTTGTCGCTTATATCGCTTGCTTTCACATTGGTTGCTCCATTAACCGAATTGGTATTGGTCAGCGTCAATGAAGGCGATGCCGAGGAAAGGGCATACGTGCCGCCTGATTTGCCTACTGCCAATACGTAAGCTTTATAAGCCTGGTTATCCCGGATCAGGTCGCCATCAATGTCTCTTGAACTTGATGTGAGGACCTGTGAGCGATCCGACCCTGCAGGGTATACCGTAGTGTAATTTGCTGAAGATATGCGCGTTGCATCTGCTTGGCTGAACGTTTTGGACTGCTTAACAATCATCACGCGATAATGCGAAATCAGGGATTCGGTGGATGATTTGGAGAAGCTGACCTGCAAATCACGTCCATCTCCGGCATTGCCGATGTCTTTTTGAGTTACATAACTCACCGGTACAATGTAGGTATTGTTACCGCCGCCTGAATCATTTGTTGTCGTGACGGTGACCGTTTTCGTTTTGGAATTCCAGCCGATTTTCTGACCGAGGGATTCACTTACGAAACGTACAGGCACCATCGTGTTGCCTTTCAGGTTTTTCGCCGGAACATCCAGCGCTACAGTTTGGTTGTTGATAGTAGCCGTCTTGGAATTAATCTTAAGAATGACGGTAGTGCCATCCTTGACTGCTGTGACGGTTTGCGTTTTTTGATTCCATTTGACCGTTGCGTCCAGTGCTTCGAAGATGGATCTCATCGGAAGCATGACCCGTCCTTGAATCATAACAGGCGCTTGAGGCGTATACAGCTTGACGCCGTCAATCAAGACGCTAATGTTCACTGCCGCCTGTGCCTGTGTTTGGAATGTCATGGGGATTAACAGTATAGCTGCTAGCAAGGCAGTCCATATTCTTTTCACACACTCAACCTCCTGAATTTTGCTTGTTATTATTTTCCTCTACAATATGACGCATTCGCTCAGAATAAAGTTTCAACTATTACATCGGCAATTAAAAATTATTTTTTAGGAGCAGATCACAAATAAAGGAAACCGCTACTCTCGCACCCATAGGCGATCCATATGGTGCAGCAGGGTCTGCCTCGCATCAGATTGACCTTGTTTCCGCAAGGAAGCCCGGGGTCTTTCCATTGCTTAGACAGAACCGAGACGAATACCATTCAGCATTTCAGGCTTAATAGCCCTAGTTCGATACATTTCGTTGCCAATGAGAAGCTGCTGAATCCGTTCAACAATGTAAATTCACATTATATAGCTTTACAGAAATATAACTATAAAGTAATATATTGAATATGATGAACGATAATCTTTTTGAAATATTAGCGGAACCCAATCGCAGGACCATTCTTGATTATTTGCGTGTAAAAGAGTGCACAGTGGGAGAGATTGTAGATCTAATGCCGCTCAGTCAACCGGGCGTGTCGAAACATCTGCGGATTTTGCGTGAAGCGGGACTTGTGTCTCTTCGCAAAGAAGCCCAAACCCATGTATACAGTCTGAATGCCAGGCCGCTGGAGGAAATTCATGACTGGCTGGAGCCTTACCGGAAGTTTTGGTCGAACAAGCTGGATGACTTGGAGAGAATCCTTGATCAGGATGAATCTTCTTAACAGTCCCAACGAATCTTAAGTTTGATAAAGCGATTTTGTTCAAAATGGGCATTTTTGAGGAGGGTAAACAATGTTAGCCGTTGTACAGCAAGACGAGTTTGGAACGAGTGTCCGGTTTGAGCGCCGATTGAAGCACTCAGTGGAGAAGGTGTGGTCATATCTGACTGATAACGAGAAGCTGACCCAATGGTTCTCCGAACTGAAGGTGGAGGATTTGCGCCTGGGCGGAAGAATGACCTTTGATATGCAGGACGGGAATTTCGAAGAAATGGAAATAACGGACTATCGGGAGCTGTCGGTGCTGGAATACACTTGGGGAGAGGACCGGGTACGCTTTGAACTGTATCCTGAAGCCGAAGGCTGTCGCTTGGTGCTCATTGAGAAAATAACCAAGATCACAGATCATACACCGAAGGATATTGCCGGCTGGGATGTATGCCTTGACGTCATTGAAGCACTGCTTGAGGGAAGAACGATGGAATCCCGCAAGGACGTGTGGTCCGCGAAATATGAACAATACGTTCAGCAGTTTGAAGCATTGCCCCGTCAATAAGATGAAACTGCTCCTCCCAAGTATGTTGACATGCTTAGGCAGGAGCTTTTTCTATAGATATCGGCTTGATAAGATATCAGCGGTGCTGATGAAATTCGATATTGCAAGAAAACCTGCCTACGAATCGTGGTCGCTCATCCTGGGATTTGTGTCGCACAGAGGTTTTTTTATTGGAAGGAGGGTGAATTACATCTATAATCGGGTAAGGGATATATTTCCTATGCCGATAGTAAACCTGGATGGAGGGTTCAAGATGACGGATTATACCGTTCATATCATGCAGCTTCGAGGCGACAACTACGATAACGGACTTAAGCTGGGTCGCAGCCTGCAGAATCAATCGATATTACAAGCCTTTGGAGCGGCGACCAAACCGGAGATCGATGCGGAACAGATGAAGGCCATTTATAACGAGTTTGCCCCGCAGCTTGTAGCCGAGTTGGAGGGATTGGCAGAAGGGCTCAGATTATCGTTCAAAAAGACTGCAGCTCTTCTCGGCGGATATGATGTTCCGATGATCGATGCCATGGGCTGTTCGGCCATGATCGCTCCAGCATATTACATAAGAAACTACGACTTCACGCCTGCGTTTTACGATGGTTATTTTACTATGGCCCAATCGGGGCAAGGACTGGCGACCGCGGGCTATAATCTGCAGGCGATAGGGCGGCATGACGGTATAAATGAAAAAGGACTTGCGGCCGGACTTCATTTTGTCAGCTTTGAAGGATACCGGACGGGATTGTCTTCGTGGATCAGTGTTCGAATGATATTGGAGTCATGCGCTACAGTAGAAGAAGCAGCTTACATGCTGCGCCATATTCCCCATGCGGCCTGTTATAACTTTTCTCTGGGCGATGCGCGAGGAAATTCGGCGGTGGTTGAGGCAAGTCCGGATGAAGTCGTTACCCGAGCGGGCGATGAAGTTCTTGCCTGTGTCAACCATTATGAAGCATTGGCGGGCAAAAACAGGCCTTCCATTGAGCATTCCCTTCGTCGTAAATCTTACATCGAAAGCTTGGGCGCCCAGCGCCTGACCCATGCGGAAGCATTTGGTCTGTTTAAGGACCGTCAATCCCCGTTGTTTTATACGGATTACGATAATTTGTTCGGGACGCTGCATACCTTCTCTTATTCCTTTCAAGAAGAAAGAGTGATGACCTCGCTTGCACAAGGGGAAGTGCTCGATTTTTCATTCAGGGAATGGGCTGAGGGCAAGGATATTCCGGAAGTGATGATGACAGGGTTCATCGATTGATTCAATGAGGAGGTGTGTGTGGTGATTAAAGCTCGGGCAGCGGGAATATCGATGGGGGTGTTAGCGTTAATGTTATGTATTTTCTTGTCTGGCGCTGATCAAGCGGATGAGGAAATTACGCTCCATAACGAGATAAACACTCCCTATTATTATCGGATGCTCTTGTCTTATGCCCCGGACCAACAAACGGTGGAAAGGCAATACGGCAAGCCTGATATCGTAAGAAAAGAGCAGGATTACACCTACGAGATTCGCAAAATGCCAGATGGCAGCGAGCTGATCACTTTTTATACTTCCAACAGCGGTCATCTCATGGATCAGTGGCGTCTTAGCCGCCTCCCGGAACGAAGCGAGTTTGAGGCCTTGATCCCCGAGGTAACGCTTGCTCAGGATGTTAAGCAGATCGATCCTTATTTTCAGCTGATAGCTGATCAAACCGATGAAACAGGAACAAGCGAGCATCGACTCCGGGATTCCGGGTTAGCTACGATTAAATATAGGCACGCGGATGGCAGATGGATCATGGATTCGATCCAGTACATGGATCAGGATCCGTCGGGTTTTGTTTCCAAGCTGAGGGCGGAAGACCGGGCTGGATTTTGGAGCTCATAAGTAAACCGTATGTTTTTTATAGATAATTTGTGAGGAAGCAATTCCCTTCCAAGTGAAGGAGATTGCTTTTTGTGCTGCTAGTTTCCTCTGAATGTTAGAACATTCTGTGACGTTGCCACACTCAGGCCGCCCTCTGTGTTTTCTTTGGCGGATTTGTTATAGCAGGCAATCTGGCCGGAGTGCCCCTGCACCGGTTCGTGCTGCAAACGGCGGAAGTGGATGCCATGATGTTCAGTCCGAGCATCCATGGTATCAGTTATGGCTATGCGGCGCTGCTGACGCTGCTGTTCTCGGGAATTGTCATGGTCTCCATGCATTACAAATTGAAACGGATTGATATGATTGAAGCGCTGAAGTCCGTGGAATAGCTATACGCTTTGCAAGAGAGCTGATTCGACAGGTGATGATCCTGAAGGACAGGTTCTCTTTTTTGATGCAGGGATAAAGGGTCTTGTCCGTACAGCAGCAGTATCTTTGGCCAGTATATCTCGTTATATTTTTTAATCTGCCGATAAGTTCTAGCAGAAAATATATTATAATAGACATATCCATGCTATTGAACGAACTAATATTGCTACTACATGAAGACCAATTTCAGAACATAATCTAGGTCTTCTGCCTCGGAGGAATGCATATGGGAATTGTCTTCTCGACCTTGAAAAAGTACCGCGTAGCCGCGATTGCGGCACTGGTCATGATGCTGATAGAGCTCACCGTTGAGCTGATTCAGCCGCTGCTTATCTCCAAAATCATTGACGACGGCATTCAGAAGCAGGACATGTCGGTTGTATGGATGTGGGGAGCCGTTTTAACTGGAAGCGCTGTTATCGCCTTTATAGCCGGAATTTCGAGCTCCTTCTTCGCGGCGCATACGAGTCAGGGGCTCGGCTATGATCTTCGCGATCAACTGTATGAGAAGGTGCAGTCCTTCTCCTATTCGATATTTAACCGGTTTGCCACATCGTCGCTGATTACAAGGCTGACGGGCGATGTCACCCAGATTCAGGATACGGTGTTCATGGGCCTGCGGTTCATGACGCGCGTTCCGTTAGTTGTGCTTGGCAGCATCGTTATGGCGCTGGTGGTGAACGTGAAGCTGGGCTTATTGCTGGTGCTAACCGTGCCTGTACTGTTTATATTTATCGCCTGGATTATGAAGCGGGCAGCCGATGCATTCCGGCGTGTCCAGCAGCGGCTGGATGCGGTGAACGGCGTTATACAGGAGAACCTGACCGGGATTCGGTTGATTCGTGTTTTCGTGCGCATGGGCCATGAGATTGAACGGTTTGGTCGTACTTCTGGCAAGCTGATGAGTTCTACCATATCGACCTTGCGATTGACGGAGACCACGATGCCCTTTATTCTCCTGATTATGAATGCCGGGATTATGGCGGTTCTGTGGTTCGGCCGTAAAGACATCGCGACTGGCAGTGCCAGCGTTGGCGAGGTTGTAGCCGTCGTCAACTATTCCCTGCGCTGTATCGGTGCCATGTCAGCCCTCTCCTGGGTTGTTGTTGCGTTCTCCCGTGGACGGGCTTCCGCCCAGCGTGCACAGGAGGTGCTGAAGACCGAGGACGATGCAGCAACCGGAGTCTATAAGAACCATGATAATAAGGTTGAAATTGAAGGCGGAGTGAAATTCGAGCAAGTCAGTTTCAGCTATCCGGGCAGTGATATTGATGTGCTGACGGATATCTCTTTTGCGGCCAAACCCGGTGAGCGAATCGCTATTATGGGGGCTACCGGTTCAGGCAAATCCTCGCTGGTTCAGCTCATTCCGCGGCTGTACGAGGAGGATAAGGGAAACGTGCGGATAGACGGAAAGGATGCAGGGGAGATCGACCCGATGCATCTGCGCAGCAGCATTGGCTATGTTCCGCAGGAGGTGCTGCTCTTCTCCGGCACGGTTCGGGAGAACATTGCCTGGGGACGGGAGGATGCTTCCATGGACGAAATCAAGGAAGCGGCACGCAGAGCGCAGATCCACGATACGATAGAACATCTGCCTAACGGTTACGACACGATGCTTGGACAGCGCGGCGTCAACTTATCCGGAGGGCAGAAGCAGCGCTTGTCGATTGCGCGCGCGCTCGTACGGAAGCCTTCCATCCTCATCCTGGATGACAGCACAAGCGCACTTGACGTTCGCACGGAAGGTGCTTTGCTGGATGCTCTGAAGGATTTGTCCTGCACGACATTTTTGATCACACAGAAGATCAGCTCAACCACCTCGGCAGATTTGATTCTGCTGCTGGATGACGGGCGATTGATCGGAAAAGGGAACCATGACTCCTTGATGGAGAGCTCCTCCCTGTATCGACGCATCTATGAATCCCAATACGGAGAGGGGGTGCAGCAGCATGCTTAAAGTATTCACTGAACCATTTCGTCATCCAAGGCCGAAGATCGATCTTGGCAAAAGCAAGGATAGCGGTTCGGGCCGCAAGCCCAAGGCAAAAGCCAAGAATTGGTCGGGCACCCTCTCCAGAATATGGGCTTATCTCGCCCGTCGCAAAGGAAAGCTTGCACTTGTGCTGCTGATGGTGATGTTCAGCTCCGGGCTTGCGTTGCTCGGCCCTTATCTGCTCGGGGTCGGGGTAGATCGGTTCCTGAATGATATCAAAGACCCGGGCGGCTTGGTGGACTCGGGCTGGATGTATTTTCTTATCGGATTGGCTGTTGTGTACGTCCTTCAGGCTTTAACCACCTGGCTGCACAACATCTGGATGATCGGCATAGCCCAAGAGACGGTATACCGGATGCGAATGGATCTGTTTACGCATCTGCACCGGCTGCCGATTCCGTTCTACGGAAAGCGCCAGCAGGGCGAGATTATGAGTCGTCTGACCAATGATATTGAGAACGTCAGTTCAACACTGAACAGCTCGGCCATTCAAATATTCTCGAGTGTGCTGACCTTAATCGGTACGTTAACCGTTATGCTGTGGCTCAGTCCGCTCCTTACACTGCTGACATTTCTGGTGGTTCCCCTGATGATGCTGGGGATGCGCTGGATCACTCGGCGAACCGGTCCCTTATTCAAAGAGCGTCAACGCAATCTGGGGGATCTGAACGGCTATATTGAAGAAACGCTGTCGGGACAGCGGATTATTAAGGCTTTCTCCCAGGAGGGGCGGGTTATCCGTGAATTCGATGAGCGCAATCAACGGATTCGTCTATCGGGCTTCTGGGCACAGAGCATCTCGGGTTTTATTCCGAAGCTGATGAACGGGCTGAACAACCTGAGTTTTGCGATCGTAGCGGGGATTGGCGGCATTATGGCGATTCAGGGGCATATCACGATCGGTGTCATCATCATATTTGAGAGTTACGCGCGGCAGTTTACCAGACCGCTGAACGATCTGGCGAACCAGTGGAACACGCTGTTGTCTGCCATCGCGGGGGCGGAACGCGTATTCGAGGTGCTGGATGAAGAGGTTGAAGCGAAGGATGAAGGGGCCGCCGTCGCACTGAAGAGTGTAGAGGGAGCGGTGACATTCAACAATGTATCTTTTTCCTATGAAAAAGACGGGGATACGCTGGATGGAATCAGCTTTGAGGCGAAGCCCGGCGAGATGATTGCGCTGGTCGGTCCGACGGGTGCAGGGAAGACAACGTTAATTCAGCTGCTCTCCCGGTTCTACGACCCGAACAGCGGGACCATTACCTTGGATGGACGGGACATTTGCTCCATCCGCAGGGAAAGCCTGCGAGCACAGATGGCTTTTGTGCTGCAGGATTCCTTCCTGTTCCAAGGCACCATCCGTGAGAATATCCGCTTCGGACGGCTTGATGCGACCGATGAAGAGGTCGAGGCAGCTGCGAAACTGGCCAATGCCCATTCGTTTATCGTGCGGATGAAGGACGGTTATGACAAGATGCTCAAACCGGACGGCAGCGGCATCAGCCAAGGCCAGAAGCAGCTGCTTGCGATTGCCAGAGCGATACTCGCCAATCCCTCCATGCTGGTGCTGGATGAAGCAACAAGCAGCATCGATACCGTAACGGAGATCAAAATCCAGGAAGGGCTGCAGCGGCTGATGAAGGGACGGACGAGCTTTGTGATTGCCCACCGTCTAAACACCATCCGCTCGGCGGACCGCATCCTGGTGCTGAAGGACGGACGCCTGCTGGAGCAGGGCTCCCACGATGAGCTGCTGAAGCAGGGAGGATTCTACAGCGACCTGTATCATGGTCAATTAAAACGGGCGGCCATGTAACACCGTGCCCGTGCCGATGATTGATTGCATTAGAACATAATGAAAACCACCGGAGAGGCTTAATCAAGCTGCTGCTCCGGTGGTTTTTTGTTATGGGTCATGGTTGAATTCATATGCTGTGTGCCGCGTAGCCCTGGGCGGACACCGTATCGATGTTTCATTAGCAGCCAAGCCATAAGCCGAGTTATAACCCTTCAGCCATACGCGGATGACTTAGCTGCCTTGTTTACTTGGAGCTGGTTGTTTGAACTTGCAGTTTGCGCTGCGCTTCCCTGCCGAATTGCAGCATAAACTGAAGAAGAATGCCGGCCTGTATGGCAACCAGGACTAAATAGGTGTTGCTGTTAGGCGGAGGCTCCCTGAAACATGTTCAGCGGATTCCAAGGTTGCCGAAGATCAGAAACATCACAATGAGGAGCGGGGATACTCCCGCGAAGGTAGACAGCAGGACGAAGCAGGTCAACAGCAGGGTGGAAGCCGAGTAGAATAGATAACGGGTTCCCTACTTCTACATATGCCGAGCCTCCCATGCATACAGATTTATAGATCAGAGAACTTTCAGGGGAGGAATACGATGCTCGATCCAGTACTGACATCTCCGAATTTGAAGCTGTATGCAGACTCGAACGACACCTTGAACTATAAACGCGATGCGGGAAACTACATAACTCAGGTGTTCGGAGCCCAAATGCCTGCAATTGCGACAGGCTTCTTCAATGTTCATATGACTCAAGGGATCATTGTTCAGCCTCACTGGCATACCAATGTGAATGAGCTGGTATTTGTCATCAGCGGCGAAGTGATTACTTCGGTATTCAATCCGTTTACCCAGAAGCTGATGACCTACAAGCTAAAGCCGGGCCAGGTCTCGATGTTCCCCAAGGGATGGTTTCACTGGATTTTGACGCTTAGCGACAAGGCCCACATTCTGACCATATTTGATCAGCCGACGCCGGATATTGTGTATGGAGCAGACTTTCTGCGGCATATTCCGAAGGAGATTCTGCACATTGCCTATTGCATCAATGAGGAGGATTACGCCAAAGCCGTTGCTCCACTGAAGGAAACGGTCATTCTGGGACCGCCGCCGGGCTGTGGCAAGCGGGACGACAATACATCCGACAATGCCTCCTATTTTGAGTCGGTCCAGCAGCCGTTTGGTCAGCAGCCAGCGTATGGTGCCCAACAGGCGCCTTCGACACCTAACTACTACGGGTACCCGCCTCCGCCTTCCTATCCGTTTTATCAACAGGCCAGACCGCCGCAGTACACCGCTTATCCGTCCTATGCACCATACCCTCAGCAGCCGTCCTATCCATTTCAGACCCCTTACACGTCATCCTATCAGCAGCCCCCATCCTTCCAGCAGCAGCTCTTTCAACAGCAGTCTTTCCAACAGCCGCAGCCGTTCCAGCATCTTCAATATCTGTATAATACGCAGCCGGATTCAGATACAGCCGCAAGTCGCGGTCCTGAACCTGATACGGGCACCGTCCCTGAGACAGAGTAACAACACAGACTCTCAGCTGCTGCAAGCTGTATCAGATCAGGTGCTTTGTAAACACTCATCTCACGAAAGCGAAAGCGAATTCGAAGTCTTCAAACTCTACGCCAGATTGTTCTGGAATCGGCGCAGGGATGAGAAGGCTTCTTTTTTTGTTTGGCGTCGCCACGGCTCTGATTTTGCTCCTGAAAAAATCCTTGCCTGATATGGAACGTTCTGGTATGCTATTGTCCTTCTCTCATTTTCGCCTTGTCTGAAGTGGATGGGTCCGCCATCTAAAATGCTTATCGGAGGTGCTTCATGCTTTATTTCACATTGGCTTCCAAAGCCTATGCCCGTAATTTGCAGTACCGCGGCGCCCACATGGTGCACAATGTCGCCAGTGCGATGTTCGGATTCATGTATGCCTGTATCTGGATCGGTCTCGGTGCAGATTACGCGCTTGGAGATTACGGAACGCAGGGAATGGTCGGTTATATCGCCTTTACGCAAGCTGCGCTCTGGGTTTCCAGTTTCGTCACGAACGGCCTTGGCATTCCCCAAGCTGTCCGAACCGGCCATATTTCACTGGATTTGATGCGTCCCGTTCATTTGTTCAGCCATTTAATGGCCAAGGAATGGGGGCAAATCGCCTACCAATTCGTTTACAAATCGATCCCGATCTACCTGGTTTATTACTTTGCCTTCTCCTTGCAGTTACCCGGGAAAGCCTCCACGTTCCTCTATGTTGCCATAGCCCTGGCAGGCGCCACCTACTTATCGATCTGCATCAACTATCTTATCGGCGCATCCGCCTTATGGACAACGGAATCGTCTTGGTTGTATTGGGGCAACCACGCGATGATCAATCTCCTTGCAGGTTTCTTCATTCCTATCGAATGGCTGCCCGGCTGGCTGCAGACGATTGCCTGGTGGTCGCCGTATCCGTATCTGCTCTATGTACCTACCCGAATCTATCTGGGCTTCGATGACGTTTCCTATCTGTGGGGCACGCTCATGTGGTGTGTGCTGCTCACACTGGCAGGTCTGCTGGCTACCGGCTTCCTAAGGCGGAAAGTGGAGGTGCAGGGAGGATGACCACGAGATCCTGGCTGTCCCTGTATGCGCTGCTGATCCGAACGAGCATCAAAAGCCGCATGCAGTACAAATTCAATTTTATTCTGGCTTCGTTTCTTGCTGCATTGATCCAAATATCCGAATTCCTCATGGTTGCCATTGTCCTCTATAAGTTCGGGGCCATCCAGGGCTGGTCCATGCACGAAATCGCGTATTTGTTTGCTATCATGACCCTATCGAAGACGCTCTACCGGACGTTTGGGGATGAAGTGCATCATCTTGAGAAATATCTGGTGAACGGTGAGCTTGACCAGCTGCTGACCCGTCCCATGCCCGTGCTGCTGGCGCTTATGCCGCAGAAATTCCGGATTATGCTGGGCGAAGTGCTGCAGGGCGGTTTTCTGCTCTGGTGGTCGCTGCATGGCATGATGGCGGCAGGTCAGGTGGGATGGAGCGCGGTGCCGCAATCGCTGTATATTATCGTCACGGGGGCTGTTATCCTGTTCTCGATCGGCCTTGCGACCGCAACCTTCGGGTTTTGGACGACCCGGATCACCGAGCTTCAGAATCTGACGGAGGACGCGGCCCGGACGGCTGCTCAATATCCGTTGACCCTGTATCCGAAATGGATGTCATCGATCCTGCTGATCATTGTCCCGGTTGGTTTAGTCAATTATATTCCGTCATTATACATACTGCGCGGCGAGCTGGGGGTATGGGTGCTGCCTGCCTTGGCAGGAGCGGCCCTGTTATGTCTCGGCATAAGTTTGAAGTTCTGGCAGTTCGGTTTGACCAAATATCAAAGTACGGGGAGTTAAGGGAGGAGCGTGTCACATGATTGAAGCTCATAACATACGCAAGGAGTTCAAAACGCCGGTTGTGAAGGAGGGGCGCTTCTCCGGTTTGCGAACCCTGTTTACGAGAGAATACCGGACGAAGGAAGCCGTTAGAGGCATCAGTTTTCAAGTGGAGCAGGGAGAGTTTGTCGGTTATATCGGGCCGAACGGGGCCGGGAAGTCCACCACCATCAAAATGCTGACGGGCATTCTCCATCCAACCTCAGGTCGCGTCTCGATTGGCGGCATGAATCCGCACAAGGAACGGCGCAGCGTTGTAAATAATCTGGGCGTCGTGTTCGGTCAGCGCAGCCAGCTGTGGTGGGATCTCCCGGTGAAGGACTCCTATGATATTTTGGCCAAAATGTACAGCGTGGATCAGGCCGACAAGGAGCGGAGGCTCGGACAGTTCGCCGAACTGCTCGATTTACAGGCGTTCTGGGAAACGCCTGTACGCAAGCTGTCGCTCGGACAGCGCATGCGCGCCGACCTCGCGGCCGCGATGCTGCATGACCCGGGCGTGCTGTTTCTGGATGAACCGACAATCGGGCTGGACGTGAACGCTAAGCGGAACATCCGCCATTTTCTCAAGCTGATCAATGAGCAATTCGGCAAGACCATTCTGCTCACGACGCATGATATGGATGACATCGAACAGCTCTGCAATCGGGTGATGGTCATTAACAACGGGGAGCTTTCCTATGATGGAACGGTCCGGTCCCTGCGAGATACAATCGGTCTGCCTACGCTGATTACCGTGACATTTCGCGGCCCCTTTGCAATCCCGGAGCAATTCCAGAAAGCAGGAGAAGGAAGCCGTGCAGTTCCGCTTCGGGTAACGAGCGCGGTGGATAACACCGTCACCATTGAGGTGAACCGCCGCGAGATGAATACACTGGATATTTTTAAGGAGCTGGGCCGCTGGGGCGAACTGGATGATATCGATATGGAAGATCCCGATTTTGAAGACGTTATTCATAAGGTGTATTAGATTTAGTTATTGGGATTGGACATGATGACGAGAATCGTACAGTATAATAGGATATACACCGTAAAGAGGAACCGGAATGGGTTCCTCTTTAATTTGGGTGCAAATGGACATAGAGGAAGTATAATATAGAGATGAGAGGGAAACCCTCTGCTCTTATTCACACGACCCAGGAATAATAACTACATATAAAGGGTGAGCCACCATGAAATGGATGAAACGAATCTGGTTCCGCATGGGTAACCATTACAGGAAGAAGCGGGAGTTTGAACAAGCGCTTAAATATATGAGAAAAGGCGAGAGTGCCATCACAAGTTTTGATGACAAGCTCCATTATGCGGAGCTGCTGCATAACAGCGGTCACTCGGAGGAGGCTGTAACCTATCTGGGGCGTCTCATCGATTCGAGCGGGAGCCATCGTGCTTATGAGCGGCGTGCGCATATTTTACGTGAACTGAACCGGGAGACGGAAGCGATAGAGGATTTAGATGAAGCTATCCGGTTAAATGCCGACAATTATCTGAACTGGTATACCCGGGGAATTGCTCATAAAGACCTGAACCAATACGAAGAGGCGATCCGGGATTTGAAAGAAAGCATCAAGAGAGAGGACGACAGCACGGTCATCTCGACTTATTATGAGCTGGGAATGACCTATTACGAGAGCGGCAATCCGGCAGAGGCAGCGAACTGTTTCCGCCTGAGCATCCAGCAGCCGGACCGCGCCATCCCGATGTATTATTATATGCTGTCCGTATCCCTGGATCTGATGGATCATGTACAGGAAGCGGTTGGGGTTCTGCAAGAGGGGATTCAGTTGGCGGATCGGTATGAAGCGGAGGCAGATGGCGGATATGCCATGTTTGCCGGGAGCACCAACTACAGCTACGGCGCATTTCTGACGTTTCAGCGGCAGGTGCGGGAAGCCTATTCTTTTCGGAAGCCCATGGCGGACCTGTATGTGCAGCTGGGGGATCTGGGACAGGCCGAGTTCTATCTGTCGGAGGCCATTGAGCGGTATCCGGACTCATACGAGCTTTACTTGAAGAGGGCGGAAGTCTTCAACCGGTCAGGAAACAAGAACGCTGCCAAAGCGGATTTGGAGTGGGCCATCGAAGCGGAGCCGGACGATTACCGCGCGTATTTCGATTTGGCCCGGATCTATCGCGAGGATGCCCGGGAAGAGCTGGCATATGAGCTGATCTCGAAGCTGTATGGAAGGCAGCCGGATTCACCGCTGGCCTGCTACTGGATGGTTGACTGCTATTACCGGGTTGGTCGCAATGAAGAGGCATTGGCACTGAATGACAAACTGCTGGAGCTTGAGAATGATGATGCACCCAATTATGTGCAGCGGGCCGACATTTATATGGAAATGAATGATCTGCCGTCTGCGGAGCAGTCTTTGAAGGAGGCTGCCGCCCTTCAGGATGGATCCGAAATCCGCAACAAACTGAGTTATGTGCTATATCTTCAAGGCCGCAATGAGGAGGCGCTGCTTGAGCTGCAGGAAGCGGTGAAGCAGGAGGAGGCTTTCTCCGAGCATCCGACCTACCTTGCCGCCAGCGGTCATATCTATAAAGAGATGGGCATGTGGGACCTGGCCATTGACGCCTATTCCCAGGCGATTCAAGCCCAGCCGTCGAATTCGAGATTTTACGAGTTTCGTGCCGTTTGTTTTGTGGAAACCGGCCAGCTGGAGCGGGGGCTGACCGATTGCGCACAAGGACTCAGCCTGAACCCGGAGCAGGGAAGTTTATACAGCTTGCGAAGCGGAATCTATTATACGATGGCGGACTATGCCCGCGCGAAGGAAGATACGCTGAATGTGCTGGAATTGTCGCCGGGCCATCCGGGGGCCTATTTCAGATTGGGACAGATCTATTACAAGGATCAGGACGAGGATGCGGCACTGGCTGCTTTTGACGAGGTGCTGAAGATGGTGCCAGAGCATGCCGACAGCTATCTGTACAAAGCCCATATCTATTACGGTCAGTTCGAGCATGAGGATGCGATACAGTCCATTGTCAACTGGAGTTTGCATCTGCACAAGGAGATGTCACCGGCGGATAAAATTCAGGCCATTGAAGGCTTGGAAGGCTTCGAGGAAGGCGTGCTGGAGAAGGCGGTTGAACGCTTGACGGGGATGTACGGACATCAGCTGTATTTATCCTGAGCCGTTTTGGTAAACATTCCAATGTGACTGTCAATAAGTCGTGTCACATTTTGTCTAAAATTGTGGTATGATTCTATTGTTGTTGCAGCATATTTTGCTCGCAGGCTGTATAGCCACGCGGGCTTTCTTCATGTGGCAAGGAGGGGATTAGATTGATCTCGCTGCAAGAGGTTAGTAAAAGCTTTGGCAATGGCAGTGACCGTTATCAGGCGATCGACGCTGTCTCTCTCGATATTGCCGTGGGCAGCATACACGGGATCATCGGCGCGAGCGGAGCCGGGAAATCGACGCTGCTGCGCATCATGAACGTACTGGAGAGACCGGACTCGGGCCGAGTCGTGGTGAATGGTCAGGAGCTGACTTCCCTTGGCGGCAGGCAGCTGCGGGAAGCAAGAAGATCGATCGGCATGATCTTCCAGCTGTTCCAGCTGGTCAGCAACCGTACGGCTTACGGGAATGTATCCATCCCGCTTGAACTGGCGAAGGTACCGAAGGCAGATCGGATGAAGCGCGTGCAGGAGGTTCTGCGTTTTGTCGGACTTGAGGATAAAGCAAAGTTATATCCGGCTCGGCTTAGCGGTGGGCAGAAGCAGCGGGTAGCAATTGCCAGGGCTTTAGCCAATTCGCCTTCCGTATTGTTATGCGATGAGCCGACTTCTTCACTGGATCCGCAGACGACGGCGGGCATACTGGATGTGTTGAGACATATTAACCGAACGCTTGGGGTCACGATTGTGATTGTTTCTCACGAGATGGAGGTTGTCAACGGTATTTGTGATGCGGTGTCGGTTATGGAGGACGGCCGTTTGATAAGAACCTATCAGAATAACGCGGGTAGAGCGGAGGCTCCTGAACAAGAGAGAGGGCAAGGGTACCGGAGTCGCCGTGGAAGCGAGGAATCGGATTGATGGACTACGTAAATAGCGTGATTCAATACTTGAACGATTACTTCGCCTATGTCATGCAGTACCAGGACGAAATATGGCAGGCTATTGGTCAGACGTTCGTGATGGTTGGCATTTCAATCGCTGCGGCGATATTACTGGGTCTTCCGGTAGGAACACTATTGTTTCTGTGCAGAAAAGGCCAGTTGTACGCGAATCGATGGTTGTTCACCTTATTGAACAGTCTGGTTAATGTCATCCGCTCGTTCCCGTTCTTGCTGCTGGTTGTCAGCATGATTCCACTGACCCGCCTGATTGTGGGCACATCGCTTGGGACGCTGGCAGCCGCTGTGCCGTTGTCTGTCATAGCCGTCGCTACGTATTCAAGATTAGTTGAGCAGTCTCTGCTCGAGGTGCCGAAGGAAGTGCTGGAGGCCGCCTCGTCGATGGGCGCTTCCAAGCTGCAGATGATTTTCAAGTTCCTCTACGTTGAGGCAAGGTCCGGACTCGTGCTTGGATTGACAACATCAACGATCAGCTTCATCTCGTATTCTACGGTTATGGGCATCGTTGGCGGCGGCGGTGTCGGGGATTTTGCCATTCGTTACGGATACCAGCGGTTTGAGACCGAACTCATGGTGTTCACGATCATCATCATGATCATTCTCGTACAGTCGATCCAGTTTAGCGGGAGCTTGGCTTCAAGACTCCTCGACAAGAGAAGAAGCTAAGTTTTACGACCCTTTTTTGTTAGTAACACTTGTACCAGACCAACCTACAATTTTACCTGGGGGTAACCAACTATGAATAAGAGATTACTACTGCTCGTACTGACGATCGTGCTTGTGCTTGCCGGCTGCGGAGAGAAGGCAGCCAAGGAGGAAGCTCCTGAAAATGCAGCCCCTGAGACCAAAGAAGAAGTTACATTAAAAGTGGCTGCGCTCATCCCGCCGATGACTGAGGTGCTTGATCTCGTCAAGCCTATGCTGAAGGAAGAGGGCATTCATCTTGAAGTTCTGGTTCTGTCTGATAATGTCCAGCCTAACAATGCATTGGCGAATAACGAGGTGGATGCGAACTTCTTCCAGCATGTGCCGTACATGGAAGAATACAATGCAAACAACGGCTCGGAGCTTGTACCGGTAACACCGATCTATAATGCCGTTTTTGGGGCGTATTCCAAGAAGTATAAGACCATTGAGGAGCTTCCGGACGGTGCAACGATTGCGATCCCGAACGATCCTTCCAACATCGGCCGTTCCCTGGTCATGTTCGAGAAGAATGGTCTGATCAAGCTGAAGGAAGGCGTCGGAATCCAGGCCACGCAAGGGGATATTGTGGAGAACCCGCACAACTACAAATTTACCGAGGTCGACCTGCTCATGCTGGCCCGTACCCTGGACGATGTCGATATGGTGGCGATGACACCGGCATATGCCAAACCGCTGGGACTCACGCCGAAGAAAGATGCCCTGGTCACAGAAGGCAATGACTCCGAGTTCACCATTACACTGGTAGCTCGCAAGGATAATGTAGACTCCGAGCCGATCCAGAAGCTGGCTGAAGCCATGACCAGTCCGGAAGTGAAGAAGTTCTTCGAGGACAACTATTCCGAGATTGCACTGCCTGCATTTGAATAATGATGGGCTTACGCTTCATATTGGGCCTTCGAACAGTTAACGGCCTCATCACATGGAATGGGTCATTTTCATCATGAGGGTTGCTCAATTGACAGATGTCACCTAATCAATAGGCTTGTTAGCTTTAAGAAATGGCGGTGCTCAGGATGCTTATCCGTGCACCGCCGTTTCTTTGTGTTTGGATCCTGTGGAAGAGGACGAAACGATTCCGGACTCGAATCGTCTCTCAAGAGAAACAAGGGCATCGCAGGGCGCTATGATTCTTTCTGCTGCGATCTTTGTCATGAATTGACCCAGAACATGACAACTGGATATAATTGAAGAGGTAATTTTCGACCTTTAGATAGTCTGTATTCAAGCTGGGAAGGTACTTCAAGGCTAGGCATTACATATCGCAGCATGTGTTGGTGATCAATAACTCGTATTGGAGCTGAGAATGATGAAGAAGGAAGTTATCGACAGACTCATTACCTATGCACAAGTGGATACGCAATCAGACGAGAACAGCAATACTTGTCCTTCGACACCCGGACAGCTAACGCTTGCCGGCTTGCTCGTGGACGAACTGAAAGAGATTGGCATGCAGGAAGTCACCACGGATGAGAACGGCTATGTCATGGCCACGCTTCCGGCTAACTCGGATAAAGCGATCCCGACCATTGGCTTTTTGGCACATATCGATACGGCGACTGATTTTACGGGTACCGGTGTCAAGCCGCAGATTATAGAACAATATGATGGACATGACATCATTCTGAATAGAGCACAGAATATAGTCCTTTCCCCGCGGGATTTTCCGGAGTTGAGCGGATACAAAGGCCACACACTCGTAACAACGGATGGCACGACCTTGCTTGGGGCTGACGATAAAGCGGGCATTGCAGAGATTATGACAGCCATGGCGTACCTCATTCAACACCCTGAGCTTAAGCATGGAACAATCCGGGTTGCCTTCACGCCGGATGAAGAGATCGGCAGAGGACCTCATAAGTTCGACGTGGAGGCGTTCGGTGCAAAATACGCTTACACCATGGATGGCGGACCGCTCGGGGAGCTTCAATATGAAAGCTTTAACGCAGCAGCAGCGCTTGTTACTTGCAAAGGCAAGAACGTTCATCCCGGTACAGCCAAAGGCAAAATGGTCAACGCCGCAAAAATCGCCATGGAGCTGAACCGCATGCTGCCTGTCGAAGAAGCGCCTGAACATACCGAAGGTTATGAAGGCTTCTACCATCTCTCTTCCATAGAAGGCGACGTGGAGCTGACCGAGCTTCGTTATATTATCCGTGATCATGACCGGGAGCTTTTTGAAGGAAGAAAGGCCAAACTCGCCTCTGTCGTGGAAGAGCTTCAGCACAAATATGGTGCCGAACGGATCGTACTGCAGATGAAAGACCAGTATTACAATATGCGAGAGAAAATCGAGCCGGTCAAAGAGGTGGTGGATATCGCTCAGACAGCGATGGAGAAGCTTGGGATCAAGCCGATCATCGAGCCTGTGCGCGGTGGTACCGACGGATCACAATTGTCTTACATGGGCCTGCCTACACCGAATATTTTCACTGGCGGGGAGAACTACCACGGCCGCTATGAATATGTATCGGCCGACAATATGGTATTGGCGGTCCAGACGATTATTGAGATTGTGCAGCTGTACGAGGCTCAGGCTTAAGGTGAAACCGGGGGAGTTTATCCTCTTCGATTACTAGATTTGTTTAGGTTTAGCGACTTAATATATGGCGAGAGATTGGATTCTCAATCTCTCGCCATATACTGCGGATAACAAGCATCAATCAAAACTCAAACATGAGCAATGCAATTGAGCAGGTCCATAGAGGAGGTGAGGCACGATGCAGGAACGTTACTCCAGGCAAATGCTGTTTCAGCCGATAGGAGAAATCGGGCAGCGGAAAATCATGAACAGCTCCGTACTAATTGTCGGGATGGGAGCATTGGGCACGGTGCTTGCCAATCATATGGTGCGCGCTGGTGTTGGGCGGGTCAGAATCGTTGACCGTGATTTTGTGGAAATAAGCAATTTGCAGCGGCAGCTGCTGTATGACGAGGAGGATGCAAGCAACGCCTATCCCAAAGTGGTGGCAGCCGAGAAAAAGCTGCGCAAAGTCAACTCCTCCATTGTGATCGAGGCGGTTGTGTCCGACGTTACGGGGGCCAATATCGAGGAACTGATCAATGGAATGGATCTTGTACTGGACGGTACGGACAATTTTCGGACCCGTTATTTGCTGAATGACGCCTGTTTTCGAAGCGGAATTCCCTTCATATATGGAGGTGCTGTGGGCTCTCGGGGGATGAGCGCGGTGTTTGTGCCCGGCGTCACCCCCTGCCTTCGCTGTTTTATCCAATCTGCAGATACGGCCGGAGAGACCTGTGATATGATCGGCGTTATCGCACCGGTTGTCGATATAGCGGCTTCCTATGAGGCTGTTGAGGCCCTCAAGCTGTTAGCAGATGACGGCACGAGCCGCAGAAACGGTCTGGTGACGTTCGACTTGTGGCAGAACCGCTACTATGAGATGAAGTTCGGCGAGCCTGATCGAAATTGCCCCTGCTGCCAGCTTAAGGTGTATCCGGCGCTTCAAGGGCATGAGGAAGATATACTCACGATGTGCGGAAGAGATTCCGTGCAATTTGCCGGGAGCGGCCCGCTTGATCTGGATGTATGGCAAGGCAGACTGGAGGGAGCTTCACTGGAAGTGAAGGCTAATCCATATTTACTGCGTACGGTGCTGCCCGGCGGGGAGCGGCTTGTCTTATTCGCTGACGGACGTGTGTTGGTGCAGGGCTTGGATGATTTCGCCAGGGCCAGAACGCTCTATGACCGGTATGTTGGAGCATGAAATGAATGAGTATCCTGAATCAATAAAGGATCCGACATTTTTCGTCCAAGTTGATATTGTATAGGAAGGAGGGGAAGCTTTGAAAGATTTTCGACTGTATGCCATTACCGGAGAACAGTTTCATCCCGGCCGGGATATGCTGGACGTGATGGAGCAAGCCATTCTCGGCGGTGTGGATATCATTCAGCTTCGCGACAAAAAAAGCCCGAAAGCGGAAGTGCTTGCCAAAGCCAAAGCGCTTCGCAAGCTGACTTCTCGGTATGATGTCACCTTTATCGTCAATGATTACGTGGATATTGCACTGGAAGCGGATGCCGACGGAATTCATCTGGGGCAGGGGGATATGCCGCTCACGGAAGCTCGAAGGCTAGTCGGTTCCAAAATCATCGGTATTTCTACACATGCGATAGAGGAAGCGCTGCTGGCAGAGTCGCAGGGCGCAGATTACATTGGGGTCGGTCCGGTGTACCGCACGGCCACCAAGGAGGATGTGGTGGATCCGGTTACGGAAGCGTATGTGAGAGAAGTGGCGCATGCGATCCAAATTCCTTTTGTGGCGATTGGGGGCATTAAGCTGCACAATGTGGATCAAGTACTGATGGCAGGCGCGACGCGCATTTGCGCGGTGAGTGAAATTGTGGGCAGCAGCAACGTAAAGGGTACCTGCGAGGCGTTCATTTCCAAGCTGGAGGCTAATAGCGCGAAGAGGAGGGAGTAAGGCGATGCTGCTTAGGATCAATGGCGAGGAGCATGAGCTTCGCGATGTAAGAACCATTCTGGACGTTATTGAGTTTTTTGGTTTATTGGGCAAACCGGTTGTTGCCGAAGCTGATGGTAAGGTACTGACGGCCGAGCAGTGGCCGGATACCCCGGTAACCGCGAATATGTCGATTGAGCTTGTTCATTTCGTTGGAGGAGGTTGAGGCATGATGAAGCCGGATTTACTGCGTATTGGCGATTATGAGCTGCGATCCCGATTCTTGATTGGTACGGGGCTGTTTCCGAATCCTTATGTGCAGATGGAGGCTATCAAGGCTTCGGAAGCCGAAGTGCTGACGTTTGCGATTCGGCGAATCAATCTGGAGTCTTCGGCGGACGATTCCATTCTGCAGCATGTAGAAGAGGGCAAACATATATTTTTGCCTAATACCTCCGGGGCAAGCACGGCCGACGAAGCCGTTCGAATTGCGCGTTTGGCACGCGCATCCGGTCTGAGCGACTGGATCAAGGTAGAAATCAGCGCCAATGAACGTACACTCATGCCGGACCCGATCGAAACGCTCAAAGCAACGGAAATTTTGGTCAAAGAAGGTTTCACCGTCCTTCCCTACACTTCGGATGACCCGGTGATATGCAAGCGGCTTGAGGAAGCAGGAGCGGCTGCGGTCATGCCCGGCGCTGCTCCGATCGGTACCGGTCTTGGCATCCTGAACGCCTATAACCTGGGGCTTATCGTTGAAGAGGCCCATGTGCCGATCATCGTTGATGCCGGCCTCGGTTCAGCAAGTGATGTGGCCCAAGCGATGGAGCTGGGTGTCAGCGGCGTGTTAATGAATACACCTGTGGCAAAAGCGAGGGATCCCGTTATGATGGCAACAGCAATGAAGCTGGCTATTCAAGCGGGAAGACAATCTTACCTGGCTGGCAGAATCGCCAGGAAGCAGTATGCTTCAGCGAGCAGCGGCTTTGACGAATTCATACTAAAGTAAAGGTTGATTCAAACAGAACTGAGGTAGAGATGAGTCAGAACATTATCATTATAGGCGGCGGAATCATTGGTTTATCCTGCGCATACGAGCTTCGAATGAGGGGCTTTAATGTTACCGTTTTGGAGGCGAGGCGCTGCGGCGGACAAGCCTCGGGAGCGGCGGCAGGCATGCTTGCCCCCTTCTCGGAAAATACAGAAGGCCCCGACGCATTTTTTAGATTATGCCAGTTTAGTTTGCTGTTATATCCGGAGTGGCAAGAGCAGATCAGATCCATATCCGGCGTGCATTTCGAATATGCGAATACGGGCAGCTTGCACATTGCCTATCATGCCGCAGACCTGCTGTCCCTTGAAGGGCGCCGGTTATGGCAGCGCCAATATGGATCATCCGGCGAGATCGTAAGCGGAGCCGAGCTGTTCCGGATGGAGCCGGCATTGTCGCGTGACGTGCTTGCCGCATTATATACGCCGGAGGAAAGCCACATATACGCTCCCGATTTCATCAGAGCATTGGAGCAGGCCTGCCGGATATCGGGAGTGCTCATTAAGGAAGAACTCGGAAGCGTGCGACTTGTGGAGTGGGACCGCCATATCGCCGTGTCGGCGGCGGACAGCACTGTCTTTTACGGAGATCGGCTGGTCGCAAGCACGGGTGCCTGGGCGCAGGAGCTGTCGGAGCAGTTGGGCCTCCCGATTCCGGTTTATCCCATTCGGGGGCAGATTTGCGCCTACAGAACGGAAACGCAGCCGCCTGTAAAGCATATGGTCTTTTTTAACCAAGGTTATTTGGTTGCCAAGGCGAATGGCACGATGGTGTGTGGTGCCTCCGAAGATGTTGCCGGATACGATACATCGGTCACGGAAAGGGGAATCGAACGGCTCCGAAACTGGAACAACAAGGTGTTTCCGTTTCTGGAAGGCCAACTCCCGTTTCACAGCTGGGCGGGGCTTCGGCCTGCCACCCAGGATGGTTATCCGCTCATAGGCCCCGTGGAAGGTGCAGAGCGGGTATTAATGGCCGCGGGGCATTACCGCAACGGAATTCTGCTTAGTCCGGTGACGGCCAAGCTTATTGCGGATTTCATCGAGAATCGTTGCGTGCCGTCCGAGGTGCGCGAGATGTTTTCCCCATCCCGATTCGCAAATGCATGGATTTAGATGATGTTCAATCACCAGGGATTACATCGGATGTTTACGGATTCTGATGTTGACTCGTTCGCTCCCCCTTTTCCAGACTGAATTTATACTCGCTCGGGGTCATGCCTGTCCATCTGCGGAACTGCTTGGAGAAATAGAGCGCATCATTGAAACCGACAGAAGAGGCAATCTCGTGAATGGAGAAGGAGGATTTCATCAGGGATTTGGCTTTCTCCATGCGTACCTTCATGAGGTATTGCATGGGGGACAGGCCGGTCTGCTGCTTAAATATTTTGGAGAGATGAGCCCGATGATACCCAAGCGTCTTGGCCATCTGATCAATGGATAGCTGCTGGTGATATTGGGTTGAAATCCATCGCTCGGTCTGCCTTACACCCCGTTCAATATCAGGCACGTCACGGGAGTTCGAAGGAAGGTGCTCGCGATTTAACATCGCCAGCTTATGGAGCAGCAGTCTGAGCCAGCCAGATGCCTGGAGATCTTCAAGCCAGGGCTGGTCTGATTGGTTAAAGCCCAGACGGATATGGCGGTACATGGATGCCAGAGCGTCCAGTTCGGCCTCGTCCGTGCAAGGGATGATCGGTTTAGCCGGGGTGATACCCATGTCGGCCAGCAGCATGTGGGTTCCTTTTTCCTGCAAAGCGACCCAGTTGTAGTGCCACGGATTCCGCTCATGGGCTTCATAGCTGAAGAGAACGCCTGGGAGGATCACGAAGGTATCGCCTGCTGTGCAGTGATGAACCGTCCCGGCGCATTCAAACACGCCTTCTCCGGTTAAGACCGTATGAATGAGGCAGTAATCATGAATGATGGGACCGATTTTATGACGTGGAACGGGCGTTCCTTCACCGCTGAACAGGAGGTTGAGATCGTGGCCACCCGGTGAAGGATTCATGCCTATCGTGTAGAGCGTATGGTCTGGCAGAATGGACATACAGCTGTCGCCTCCTTATAACGTGCACCGTAATTAATTTGTTGAAGCAGGATAATCTGTTAGGGCTAGCTTACATAATGAAACAACAAATGTCCATATCTCCCTTGTTTTGCTCCATGTTCAAAAAAGACTGATTATCTTATAGTTAGTCTTGTGAAAGCGTATCTATTTATGGAGTTTAAGGAGGGCATTTATTTATGTCTAAGATTACATTTATCGGAGCAGGTAGTACGGTGTTTGCCAAGAACGTGCTGGGTGATTGTATGCAAACACCGGCATTGCAGGGATTCGAACTCGCTTTGTTTGACATTGATCCGGTCCGTTTGAAAGACTCTGAGAACATGCTCAACAACATAAAGAAAACCAGCGGCAGCACCTGTGTCGTCAAATCATACAGTGACCGCAAGGAAGCTCTGCGCGGGGCTAAATATGTGGTAAACGCGATCCAGGTTGGAGGGTACGATCCCTGTACGATTACGGATTTCGAGATTCCGAAAAAGTACGGTCTGAGACAAACCATCGCGGATACGGTGGGCATTGGCGGAATATTCCGCAATCTTCGTACCATTCCGGTGATGCTGGATTTTGCAGCCGATATCCGGGAGGTCTGTCCGGACGCGCTCTTCCTGAACTACACGAATCCGATGGCGGTGCTGACCAATGCGATGAATACGCTGGGCGGCGTGCAAACGGTAGGTCTATGCCACAGCGTGCAGGCCTGCATTCCGGACCTGTTCAGAAATCTGGGCATGGAAACGGAAGGTGTACAGGCCAAAATCGCCGGTATCAACCATATGGCATGGCTGCTTGAGGTAACGAAGGATGGCGTGGACCTGTATCCTGAAATTAAAAGACGCGCAGCCGAGAAGCAGAAAGAGAAACATCATGATATGGTTCGTCTGGAAATGATGCTGAACTTCGGTTATTACATTACGGAATCCTCTGAGCATAACGCGGAGTACCATCCTTACTTCATCAAGCGCAATTATCCGGAGCTGATCGAGCGATTCAACATTCCGCTGGATGAATATCCGCGGCGCTGCGTGAATCAGATTGAGGGCTGGAAGGCGATGCGCGAGGATCTGGTAAGCAACCAGGACCTAACGCATCACCGTTCCCATGAATATGCATCCTATATTCTCGAAGCCATTGAAACGAATGTTCCGTTCAAAATCGGAGGTAACGTGATGAACACGGGACTGATCACGAATCTTCCGAAGGAAGCTTGCGTAGAGGTTCCTTGTCTGGTCGATGCCAGCGGTGTAACACCAACCTACGTGGGAGATCTGCCTCCGCAGTGTGCGGCACTGAACCGGACGAATATCAATACCCAACTGCTGACATTGGAAGCGGCGGCAACAGGCAAGAAGGAGCATATTTACCATGCAGCGATGCTGGATCCGCATACGGCTGCCGAGTTGTCCATTGATGACATCAAGAGCCTGTGCGACGATCTCATTGAAGCACACGGAGACTGGCTCCCGAAATTCCAATAACATGAGATGCAGCAATCGTAACTCAAGCAGCGGGGAGGGTTTCCCGCTGCTTGGGTTTTTTTGACACTATAGGTGAGCTAGAGGAGCAAGCAGGAGTAGGAGGGTGTTGTGTGCAAGCAATGCAGATATAAAAAGGTTTAGTAATTTTGGGCAATATGCGTTAAGGCGGTGATATAATAAATTTGAAGAGTCGATACCCCGAGCTTTATCGACATTTACATGAGATCTAAGATCAATCTTCAAGGGGGGAGCTATAATTCATAACCCAATCGATTATATTATTGAATGCATGGCTGTGGATCAGGCCGGAGTCGAAATCCAGCGGATCCAAACAGAGCATCGTCTGAAGCTTGCCGAGTTTTGGGGAATCCGGGAAGGAGACCGCATTCTGGAGATTGGATGCGGGCAAGGGGATACAACCGCGGTGCTTGCTTATTTTGCGGGCGAATCCGGTTTTGTGCATGGTGTGGACACAGCACCTCCCCATTATGGAGCCCCGGTGACGCTGGGCGCCGCCTCCGAACGGTTAACGCAATCGCCGCTGGGCTCACGGATACAGATTGATTTGGAAACGGACATTCTGTCGCCGCTTCTTGACTACGAAGAGAATTCCTTCGATATCGTTGTGCTGTCTCATTGTTCATGGTATTTCGAATCGGCAGAGCAGTTGGAGGCCGTATTGCAAAAAGCCAGAGCGTGGGGACGCAGGCTCTGCTTTGCGGAATGGGATCCCAGAATCACGCATCCAGAGCAATATCCGCATTTGCTGGCGGTTCTGGTCCAAGCCCAATATGAAGTGTTTAAGAAGAACAGCAGCTCCAATGTTCGAACACTGTTTACGCCAGGGCAGATAAAGGGGATTGCCGAGCAGTCCGGCTGGAGCGTGCGCCAGGAGAAAACCTTCTATTCACCTCAGCTCCAGGATGGGCTCTGGGAAGTGGATATGACCCTGCAATCCTACCAGTCCGAACTGAGCGACATAGAGAAGGCTCCGTCCAAGCTGGTTACCCTGATTCAATCCGAAATCTATCTGCTCCAGGAAGCGAAGCTGACACATGGCATTAAGCCGCTGTCCACGTATGCCCTCTGCGCAGAATAAGCTGCGGTTACCTTCTTGCATAATCTAGCGGAAATCGAGTGCAGTGCTTCCTAGGCTTCCTCTAATAAAGGTTCATTATAAGGGAGGTTGGAACGTGAAGCTGAGGCTATTATTCACTCTGATCGTGCTGCTCCTTTCTGTTGGATGTGCCCGGGATGTATCGGTTTTTGAGTCTGCGATTTATTCAGTGGGAGACGACAAGATTACCGTTGACTGCTCTGACGAAGTAAACCGAAACAGGAAGAATCACACGGATGAGGGTTATCCCTGTGAAGTCCGTGTCACAGAAGATACTTCATTGAAGGACAGCCAGGGAGAGACCATCCAGCTGGATAGTCTAAAGACGAACGACCTTATTCGGATTACACTAAAAAAGCCGTTGAATATTAGCAAAAACAATAGAAGTTTTGAGGCAAAAGAAATTCGCTTGCTAGAGTAGTAAAAAGAGAGAGGCTCCGGTTCAGGAGCCTCTCTCTTTGCCCTTATAGCGGCTTCGCGAGCTCATGGATCTGTGGCAGCAAGCGGGAGGGTGATGAGGAACACGGTTCCGGATCTTGGCGAGCTTCGTACTGAAACACTGCCATCCATAGCGCGGATGGCCTGGTATGAGAAGGTGAGCCCAAGGCCGGTGCCGCTCATTTTGGTGGAATAATAAATAGAACCGAGACGGCTCAATTGCTCAGGATTCATGCCGATCCCGTTGTCCTGAATTTCGATGGCGACCTGCTCTGCTTCTTCATAGATTCGGATGTTGACGCAGCCTTTATCGACATCTCTGCTGGCCTCAATTGCATTCTTGATAAAGTTGACCAACAGCTGCTTGAGCTCGGCGGGACTGCCTGAAATGTAGACGGGGAGCTCAGGGTAGTCGGCGCTGAGTGTGATATTACTCATATTGGCATACGAGGTCATCAGTTCGACAACGGATCTGATCTGAGCGGTGAGCTCAAGTTTTTGCTGAAATGGAACGAGAGGTTTGCTGATCGACAGATATTCAGACAAGATTTGCTCGGTGCGCCTTATTTCTTCCATGCTGATCTCGAGAAAGCGGTCCGTTTTTTCCTGAGGAAACGTACCACTCTTGATTAATTGCAGGAACCCGAGCACGGTAGTCAGCGGATTGCGAACCTCATGGGCAAGGGATGCGGCCACATGGTTCACGGCCTCGGCTTTCTCATTCTGGATATATTGCAGGTATAGTTCCTTGTCGGATACCGATTTGTTAAACAGGGTAACGAGCAGCCATATGCCCAGAGAATTATGGACAGGCATAACCAGGACGTTAAATATAAAATGACTCAGGATATAATCAGGTTTTGTTATATAGAGCACCAGGAGCGGGATAAGTGAAAAGCTGATGCCGGCAATAAAAACAATCCAAAACTTATGTTTGCTTTTATGGTAGAGGGTGGCCAGCAGAACGGATAGCGGGAAGGTAATGATCAATATAATGATGGCGTCGATCATGCCGGAACCGCCAATATGCAGCCGATAGATCAGAAATTCGATTAGCAGGATAGCCCCGGTCATGAAACCTCCGAATAATATGCCAAAGAACATAATGACATATCGGACGTCAAAGATCAGCCCGCTTTGAACAGACGAAGCAAAGGTCATCGACAGCAGCATGCACAACGAACAGATGAGGATGATGAAATTGCGGGAATAGTTGACTGTCAGTTTTCTGTAATAGATGTTGTACGCGACAAAAGGCATCAACGCAAACAATAGCTGCAATAAAACGTCTTTAATCACAGGCAGCAGGCCCACCCCTTTGTTGGAAATCGAATCGTCCGCTAGATTATCCATTTCCATTCATGTTCGACGCAAATTGGAAAAATCCTTGAGGATTGAAACGAAAACAACAAATTTAATAGTACTCAGATTGAAATGAGGAACATATAAATCCATCAAGAAAGCGCTTGCATACAACCATGCCTTAATCGACACACTCAGCATTAAAGAGACGAACACATTTTCATGAATGGAGGGTTCACAAGTGAAGCTGAAAACAGTTTTGAGACCCATGTTCATTCTTTTGCTGGTCGCGTCTTTTTTTGCTGCCGGATGCCAGAGCGTAACGCCACCGACAGCATCAGATCCGCCGCCTAAGGAAGAAGTAAAGGCCCCCGGAGGCAGTGAAGAGCCAGCACCGCAGGGTGATGCAAAAGCAACGCCAAGAAACGAAACGCTGTACGTGAACGGTTTGCAATGGGGGGCGCCAACGAATTTCAACCTGCTCAGCGGAAACCCGGCATTTCCAATCAACTATGGGAATTCCAGGGAATTAATCTATGAGACATTGTTCATGGTCAATCAGCTGACAGGCGAGCTGGAGCCGCTGCTTGGCACCAAGTACGAATGGACCGACGACCTGACGCTGAAGCTCGATCTGAATAAGGATGCCAAATGGAGCGACGGCAAACCCTTCAGTTCAGATGATGTCGTCTACACCTACCAGCTTGGCAAAAAGTACGACATCAACTGGAGCAGCTTCTGGTCCTACATTGAGGACGTAACAGCGGACGGACCTCAAACGGTCAACATCAAGCTGAATAAAGACAATCCGAACAAACTGACGGTACTCGACAGTATTGAGGTTATGCCCATGCTGCCTAAACACATCTGGGAAGAGATTGAGAAGAAAGCCAATAATGATCTGGCTGCTATCCGCAAGGAAGTAAATGAGGATCCGGTCGGAACAGGGCCTTATAAAATGTACTTTTACAATGATCAGAAGATCACGATAGTACGGGACGATAACTACTGGGGTCAAGCGCTTTTTGGCAAGCTGCCGGCCCCCAAATATATCTCACATGTCATTTATAAAGATAATGCAGCGGGCGATCTGGCGTTCAAGAGCGGTCAGGTCGATGTATCACAGCAGTTCATTCCGCAGGTATGGAAAATGTGGGAAGGCGGAGCCCCTGTTAAAACCTATATCAAGGACGCTCCATATTACGTGCCTGGCTCCATGCCATCCATTTTCTTCAACATGTCGAAGGAAGGACTCAACAATGCGGATGTCAGAAGAGCCATTGCGATGGCGATTGATTACAGTAAAATCTCGGAGCTTGCCATCAGCGGCTACTCGGCACCGATGGAACCTTCATTGACACTCAATACCGATGCGGAAGCGAAGTACGTGGATCAAGCAGCCATTAAACCGCTGCAGTGGACAACGGATGTGGATGCAGCTAATGCACTGCTCGATTCCATCGGCGCTGCGAAGGGCAAGGACGGTATCCGGGTGCTGAACGGAACACGTCTGGGTCCTTATGAAATCGAATGCCCGTACGGCTGGTCCGATTGGAATGCGTCGCTTGAGATCGTTGCACAGAACGACAAGGCCATCGGCATCGAAATTCGAACCAAATTCCCAGAGGCACCGGTGTGGACCAATGATTTACAGACAGGCAAATTCGATATTATCATGAACACGCCTGCCGGCGGAGTCAGCCCGAGCCAGCCATGGAACCGTGCCATGACCATCATGTATTCCAAGGGCGTTGCCCCTATGGGCGAGATGGCGTTCTACAACTGGGGCCGCTATAAGAACGATCAAGCAGATGCCATCATTGAGAAGATTCCAACGATTTCCGATGAAACTGAATTGAAAGCGCTCTACACCGAGCTGACTCAAATCTGGCTGAAGGATATTCCTTCAATCCCCCTCATGTATCGTCCGTGGGTGTTTGATACGGTCAACGAGTCGGTCTGGAAGGGCTTCCCTACCGAAGGGGACGGCAGCAACATCCCGCCTCAAATCTCAATGGATGGAGCCGGCATCAGGTCACTGTACCAAATCCATAATTGATTTTATAAATTAATGATCAAAGACCTATATTAGCGGATTTACGACCCCTGATATAGGTCTCTTTTCCAAATTCAGGTGTGTGATTCCTGGGGGTGAGCTGCTTGAGTGTTTACGGAAAATATATCGTCAAGAAGTTTTTCTGGTATTTTCTAACGCTGGTGATCGCGGTCACTTTGAATTTTCTGCTGCCCCGGATGATTGAGGGCAACCCGGTCAGCATGATTGTCTCCGAGATGACGCAGGGTATGACCGACAGCGATACCATCAAACGGGTGTACGAGACGTTTCTCGTCGAGTTCGGAATCGACAAGCCTCTTGGCGAGCAGTTCCTGATCTATTTGAAGAACCTGGTGACGGGTAACCTCGGCACTTCATTCGGACTTTATCCGAAGCCGGTAACGGAAATTCTGGCCTCGGCGGTTCCATGGACGATCGGACTCCAGCTTCCGGCAATCCTGGTCGGCTGGCTAATCGGCAACGTGCTCGGTGCCGTGGCGGCATACCGCAAAGGGGTATTCGATAAAGTCATATTTCCGGTTGCCTTGTTTGTGAATTCCATTCCGTTCTTTACGCTGGCAATCATTATGCTGTATGTGTTTGCCTTGTCCTTGAACTGGTTTCCTCTTCACGGGGGCTATGATTATCAGATGGTGCCAACACTCAGCTTTGAGTTCTTTGCTTCGGTACTGAGGCATCATACCCTGCCGTTCCTGTCGATTGTGCTGGTTACCATTGGCGGTCAAGCCATCGGCATGCGGGAAATGTCCATCTATGAGCTGAATTCCGATTATGTGCTGTACAGCAAGCTGCTTGGCATCCGGGATTCCAAGATTGCAAAGTATGTATTCCGGAATGCCATGCTGCCCCAAATTACGGGATTGGCATTATCCATCGGTACGATGGTTGGCGGCTCGCTGATCTGCGAGATCGTATTCAGTTATCCGGGAATCGGAACCTGGATGTTCACCGCGATCCGGCAGCTGGATTATCCGTTAATCTCGGGCTGCACCTTACTGATTGCCCTGGCAGTGCTGCTCGCTAACTTTACGATTGACTTAATCTACGGCTGGATTGATCCAAGAATTAAGGCCGCTCAGATGGAGGATCAATAATATGAACAGTTCATTTCGCATATTGATCAAATCGCCAAAGTTTATGTTTGGAGCCTGCATGCTGCTGGCCATGATCGGTCTGGTTCTGATCTACCCGCTGTTTAATCGCAATGACCCGCTGGAGATGATCGCGCTTGCCTATCAGCCTCCGGATTCAAAGCTGCTGCTGGGCTCGGATAATTTCGGCAGGGATTTATTTCTCGAACTGATCTATGGCATCCGAACCTCCTTGCAGGTTGGACTGATTGCCGGTGTATTCGCTACCGTGATCGGACTTGTCATCGGTCTTGCTTCAGGTTATATCGGGGGGATGATTGACAACCTGCTAACTGCGATCACAAACATCTTTATCGTCATTCCTTCCTTTGTCATTCTGATTCTGATTTCGGTCAGCATCGATTCGCGCAGCTCGTTTGTCACGGCGGTCATCATTGGAATTACCAGCTGGCCATGGACGGCCAGAGCCGTGCGGGCACAAACCTCCTCATTGCGAAACCGGGATCATGTCAATATTGCCAAAATCTCCGGATACAGCACGCCGCGAATTATTCTCTCGGAAATTTTGCCGTACATCGCTTCCTATGTGGTTATGGCCTTCGTGCTGCAGACGGCATCGGGCATTCTCTCCGAAGCCTCCATCTCGATGCTCGGGCTGGGGCCGTACAACACGATCTCCCTCGGCATCATCATGAACTGGGCGCTCGTGTTTGAAGCACCGGTTGCCGGCGCTTGGTGGGCATTCATCCCGGCAGCGATCTCCATTGCAATCATTACCTTCTCCTTGTACATGATGAACACCGGCATGGATGAAATTTTCAATCCGAAGATTAGGAGCTGATGGGTGTTTTGAGCACAAATATACTGGAAGTTCATGGACTGAAGACATATTACCGAACCCGGCTGAAGGAACATGTATATGCTGTAGACGGCGTGAGTTTTTCGCTTGAGAAGGGGAAAACGCTCGGCATCGCCGGGGAATCCGGCTGCGGCAAATCGACGCTTGCGCTTAGCCTGATGGGATTTTATTTTCCACCACTGCATTTCGGCAGCGGCTCGATCGTTATTAACGGCACGGATATCATGAAGCTTGGCAAAGAGCAGCTTCGTGCCCAGGTATCGGGAAGAGAGATATCGTACATTCCGCAGGCAGCTATGAATGCCTTGAATCCTACACTCAAAATCATACATTTTATCGAGGATATTATGAAGGAGCACCGACCCGAGCTGAACAAGAAACAGGTGTGGGACATGGCGGCAGAACGGTTCGAAACCTTGAACTTGTCCCCCAAGGTGCTCCACTCCTACCCGAACGAACTGTCAGGCGGTATGAAACAGCGGACGGTCATTGCTATCTCCACCATTCTGAATCCGAAAGTGCTGATTGCGGATGAGCCGACCTCGGCTCTGGATGTAACCTCGCAGAAAGCGGTCATCAAGCTGCTGAAAAGCCTGCTGGACCGAGGCTTTATTCAGTCGCTTGTCTTTATTACACACGAGCTGCCGCTGCTCTATCATGTCACGGATGACATCATTGTTATGTACGCAGGAGAGATTGTGGAGCGCGGAACCGCAGAGCAGATGATCTTCGATCCGATCCATCCCTATACCAAGAAGCTGATGGGCTCCATCATCGTGCCGGAGGAAGGCATGAAGGGCCATAAGCTTGCCGCGATCCCGGGAACGCCGCCCAATCTGAAGAACGTGCCGGAAGGCTGCCGGTTTGCAGACCGCTGTTCCTATGTCCAGGAAACGTGCCGGAAAGGGAAAATCGAGAGCCAAACCGCGGGGGATCGCATCTATCGATGCATCGTGGAGCCTGAAGTGCTTAAGGAGTGGTATGCAAATGAAGCAGAATGATGTACTGATTCGGGGAGAGCATCTGACGAAGGTGTTCGGTTATGGGAAACAGAAGACAACCGCCGTGGAGGATGTCAGCTTTGCCTTTCACGAAGGTGAAATCATATCCATTGTCGGCGAGAGCGGAAGCGGCAAAACGACGCTGGCCAAAATGATCATGGGCTTGCTGAAGGAGAGCAGCGGCTCAATTGAGTATATGGGCAAGCCGAGGCAGTTGAAGCGGCATGGAGACCGCAAGCGATATTGGAAAAATATCCAGGCGATTTTTCAGGATCCGTTCTCCTCGTTTAATCTGTTCTACAAAGTTGAAAAGCTGCTGCTCGATTGCATCAAGCTGCAGGGTGTCAATCTGACAAAAGAGGAGCAGCTTCGCAAGATGAAGGAAGCCTGCTCCTTCGTGAATCTGAAGTTCGAGGAACTGCATAACAAGTATCCGTTCGAATTGTCCGGCGGACAGATGCAGCGTCTGATGATCGCCCGCATCTTCATGCTTCATCCGAAGCTGCTGATTGCGGATGAGCCGACCTCCATGGTGGATGCATGCTCGCGCTCTACGATTCTCGATATGCTCCTGAAACTGCGGGATGAGAACAATATGACGATTATTTTCATTACCCATGACGTAGGGCTGGCTTATTATGTGAGCGATACGCTGTACATCATGGAACAGGGGAAAGTGGTGGAGCGGGGACCGGCGGAAGAGGTCATCTTAAATCCGCAGCATCCTTATACCCAGCAGCTTATTTCAGATGTGCCCAAGATCCATTCCGAATGGGATCTGGCATGAGGAGCAACAGGATGGATATCCTGCTGAAATGCCCTGAGCGGATAGCCGCTTGGGGCATTTATTTGTGCCCAGGATACCCCTTGACAGCCTGGGCGCTTCGCTTATTTTCGCGAATGCGACACCGGGTTTTTTTATATTTAATTTCTGTCTGTTGGATCTTTGGTTTCGCAAAGGATTTGCCGATAAAGGATAAGGCTGCAATTGAACCTTGGGTTCAGCGGCAGCGGCAATTCGGGATGCACCACTCGTCTAACGACCGGTGAGTTTACTTCATAAGGGGACAATAGAGCAGCATGTGTAACTACTTCCTTGGAACTGCAACGCTAATCCTGGTCATCTTAACGACCACCTTCTCAATGTTCTTATATAGATACCGTTATCAGCGCAGGTTAAGCTGTCAGTCATTGGACCTTGCTGAAGGCAGATTTCATATGCTTGACGAAATGCTGCTTACGCTGGATGTAGGTATTTGGTCATACGATATCGGCACAAGGAGTATCATGAATACTTCATTGGCCTTTCAAAAGATCACAGGCTATTCACGGAGTGATTTCTCGGATGGGCTAACCTGGGAAACGATGATCCATCCGGAGGATATGCCGCTGTTTCAATCTTTAGTACACAAGCTTCGGCATGGCGAGGCTGTTCATACGGAATACCGGATTATTCATGCGGAAGGGGATATTCGCTGGGTCCAGGTGAAAATGATTCCAACGATGAACGAAAGCAGGCAGACAGCACGGGTCGATGGCATTGCGATTGATATTACTTCACGCTTTCGCATGGAAGAGGCACTGTATGATATTACCGAATGCAAGAAGATGGAGAAAGCACTCAAAGAAAGCATGAACCGGTATCGCAGGCTCGTGGAGATGTCGCCTATAGCCATCGCGGTGTGCAAGGAACGCAAGCTCATGTACGTAAATCCGGCGGGACTCCGAATCCTGGGTGCGGCAGGTCCTGAGGATATCCTGGGTACCGATCCCTGGGACTGGGTGCTGAATTCTTATGAGGAATGGGCACGTAAACGGCATGCGGAGCTGATCCGCAAAGGCCATGTTTTTCCGGAGGAATTGTCTTTAAGACGGGTTGACGGGGAAAGGGTCGATGTGGTGACAACGGCACTGTATGATGCGGAATCGACCACGATCGAGATTTTCTTCGAGGATATTACGGCCCGCAAGTCAGCGGAGCGAGCCTTGATGGAGAGTGATCGTATCAACCGTCATATCCTGGATATTGCACCAGTTGCGATGTTCCTGCACTCGGATTTTGCTTATATTTATGCGAATCCTGCAGGCTTCGACTTATTGGGGATAACCGATGTCGCGCAATTGGACGGGACCTCTTTTCTGGATGTTATTCCTACTGACCAGATTGAGTTCGTTATTTCCGAGGTTGAACATGTGTACGAAAGCGGGATGACCTCCCAGCTCACTGAGAATAAGCTGGTCCGGCTGGATGGGACGATTATTGATATTGAGGCAGTCACAACTCGAATTCCTTATATAGGCCATAATACAGCACTCACCATTATTCGGGATATTACAGAAAAGAAGAAGGTCGAGCGGGAGCGGATCGCGGCAGAGCGGCTTGTCCGAGAGAGCGAGGACCGGTATTTCCGGCTGCAGATGAGCCTGGACCGATTCTCCTCCGACCTCTTCGGCATGGTTAAAATCAGCGAATTGAATGCCCGTATCGTACAGGAAATCCAGGAAGTGCTGGAGACTGATCGGGTGAGCCTCATTCAGATCAATCACCACAGCCTGCACATCAAGATACAAGGCGGCTGTAAAGTGCTGCCTCCAGGGGTTCTTACAGCAATCCATAATTGTGGTCCTGAGCATATTCCTCTCTGCAAACTGTTTGAGATGTGTGACGGATATTTTGTCAAGATTGGTGAAATGAACGGAGATACCAGCATGGTCTGCATCGGGGGAGAAGTCCCGCTGTTAATGATTCAGGCCAAGAAAATATGGCTGGAGACCATTTCCCGGTATGCCAGCGTCCTGTATGATAACTTCCGCGTCATCGAGGATTTGACAAGGGAGCTGGACAAGCTGGGTTCCTCGCAGCAGATTATGCCCCTTTGGCTGCTGAGGCTCATGCTGCATTTGTCCGAGAATGAGCGCAAGCGACTGTCCCAGGATCTTCATGATGCAGCGCTCCAGGAGCAGATTATATGGTACAGGAAATTAAATCAGATTGTATCGGATCATGAACTGCCAGAAGGGCTGCGGCGGCAGCTGGAGGAGATCGAGGAGGGACTTCTGGACGTGATTTATCAGATTCGAATCACGTGTAACGAGCTTCGGCCTCCGCTGCTTAAGGAAGAGGGACTTGAGCGCTCATTGGAAGCTTTATTTGAGTTCACGCAGCTTCGTACGAATTATTCCATACAGTTCGACTGTTCGAACTTCGATGATGATATTAGCGATGACCATTTAATCGGATTGTACAGAATCGTACAGGAGCTGCTTGCGAATGCCACCAAGCATTCCAATGCAACCGAGGTGAAACTCACTTTGTCCACCCAGTCGGATGAGGTCAGCCTTAGTTATGAAGATAACGGAATTGGAATCGACCGGACCCAGAAGCCCAATCAATTCAACAATATGGGGATCGGCGGCATGAAGGAACGGGTGAGGAGCATGAACGGTAAAATCCAATTCGAATCGTCGGACAGCGGGGGGTTGGCTGTTTACATCCAGATAACGGCAAAATGAGGGTCCGCCAAATGAAATCGCAAGAGACCGCAGCAAACGGCGAGAAACCGAAGCACAGCGGTTAAACATCCCAGCGGTTCATCCATGTTAAGCAAGAATACCAGATTGAAGGAGTCATGGAAAACGATGATTGAAATTTTATTAGTGGATGACCATCCCTCGGTGATGGAGGGGACCAAGGTGCTGCTTGAGCAGGAGAAGGATATGTTTGTGAAGCTGGCTAATACGCCGGAGCGGGCGCTGGAGCTGGTGAGAATGGTGCATTTTGATGTGATGCTGATTGATATGCATATGCCGGGCATGAACGGAATCGATCTAGCCAAGCAGATTCTCCAGATCGTTCCGGATGCGGTGATGCTGATCTATACAGGCTTTGAAGTCAGCAATCATTATAACTTGATCATGGAGGCCGGTATGGCTGGTTTCGTCTCGAAGACTTCGGGGAAAGAGCAGCTGGTCACGGCCGTTCGGTGTGCACTGCGTGGAGAGGTGGTGCTGCCGCTGACACTCGTGAAGCAGCTTCGGCGGGTTACTGCCAATGGTTCTGAACGGACATCGGGGGGGACAGAAGCTCAGTCTATAACGGATAAAGAATATAGCATTCTGAAGGAGATTGCCAGGGGGAAGAGCAACAAAGAGATTGCGGGAACGGTGATCATGAGCCAGCGCTCGCTGGAGTATTGTTTAACCAATCTGTTTCAGAAGTTGAATGTGAAGTCGCGCATTGAGGCTGCTCTCAAGGCCAAGCAAATGGGAATTCTGTCAGATTCCGATTTTGTCCAAATGGGATAGTGATTTTCTTAGGCAAGCCATATTTCGCAAGCATCCTCCGAATGAAGGGACGTCAATTCTTTGTTTTTCGACAAGAACCGCAAGTTGGCCCGCAAAATTATTGCGCGATCACGCAATAGAATTTCGGTTACGAACGGTATCCAAGTGTATATGCTTATGGTACTGGATGAACGTAGTCTATAAGTAGGAGAGGTGGATGCTTGCGGCATGACAAAGGACCTATTTGATTATGATGTTGACGACCTCTTGTCACCGGAAGAGATTGAGGAGATTCTAGTGCAGCTTGAAGAAGAGTGGAATGAATTTAACAGCAGGAAGAAGCGAGGGTGACTCAACATGAAATCATGGAAATTTCTTAAATCTCTGTTTGCGATGAAACTCCGGACTCGCATGTTAGTTGTTATTTTGGGGTCAATCACCATTTTTTTGGCAAGCATGATGACCTACATCAGTATCACAACGAAGGAAGAGGCTCTGGATTCAGCGAGGACGCTGGCAATGACAACAAGTGAGAAGATCGGCACCCTCGTTCAAGCGGAACTGGATGACGTTATGAATTCGGCACGTACCTTGGCCGTAAGCTTAGTTGGCATGAAAGAGACGGATACCACGAATCGGGCAGCCGTTAACGAAATATTAAGAAGAAACCTGGAAGCCAATCCATCCTGGAAAGGGCTCTGGACTTTATGGGAGCCGGATGCCTTTGATGGACAGGACGCTGATTATATAAACAAGCTCGGCAGTGATTACTCCGGACGGTTGATGTCATACTGGGCAAGAACGGATTCGGGGCTCGAGCACACACCTATCGAAGATTACGAGCAGGAAGGGGAGGGGGACTTCTATCTTCTTGCCAAAAATAGCGGAAAAGAAATCATCATGGATCCGTATGTCTTTAAGGTAGGCAACGAAGACGTCATGATGACATCGCTTGTTGTTCCCATTATCGATAACGGAAAGACGGTTGGTGTGGTCGGAGTCGATATCTCCTTGGCACATCTGCAGAGTGTTATGGAGCAGTTCAAACTGTTTGATACGGGGTATGCACATATTTATTCAAACACCGGCGTTATCGTGACGTCACCTGAAGACGGTCTGATGGGACAAACGATGGGGAAAGCCTATCCTGGCGAGACGGTGCCGCTCATACTGGATGCGATCCGGGAAGGCAAGGTATACGTGGAGGAGGATCCTGATCTGTACAAGCTGTACACGCCAATTAAGACCGGATTGACAGAAACGCCATGGTCAGCCGCCATTATTATTCCGATGAAGGAGATTACGGCGAACTCAGAGGCCATGACCCGGTCTGTTATAGTGGCAGGCGTGGTCACCTTGTTGGCTATGGGGGCTGTAGTGATTCTGTTAACGAGTTCCATCGTGAAGCCTTTAGGTTCATCCGTTGCGATTGGCGAGTTCATGTCCAAGGGAGATTTTACGCAGAAGGTTCCTGCAGCGTATCTTCGCAGATCGGATGAGATTGGTACATTGTCCCGAGTGTTCGCCCAGCTGCTGGAGAGTATGAAGGAAATGATCGGCAAAGTGAATATGAATGCGACGTCCGTAGCTGCTGCTTCCCAGCAGCTGTCTGCCGGAGCGGAGGAGCTGGCGGTCGGGAGCAGCAATCAGGCGGAATCCGTGCAAACGGTCAGCGAATTGTTCCAGGAATGGTCGAATGCAATCAACTCGGTTGCAAGCGATGCTTCGGCTGCATCAGAGCTTGTCAACCAGACTTCCGGAATTGCGTCGGAAGGCAGCGGGATCGTTCAGCAATCCGTTGAAGGCATGAATCGGGTGCGGGAGCATGTCACCAGGCTTGAAGCAGACTCCCAGCGCATTGGCGAGATTATCGAAGTGATCGACGATATAGCCAAGCAGACCAACCTGCTGGCCCTCAACGCCACGATTGAGGCTGCACGCGCCGGGGATCAAGGGAGAGGTTTCGCTGTGGTGGCGGATGAAGTACGCAAATTAGCGGAACGAAGCGGAGGAGCCACGAAGCAGATTGCCGACATTATCAAGGGCATGCAGAAGAATACGGCCGATAGCGTGGAGGCGGTTCAGCATGGCGTCGTCTACACGGAAAAAGCCGGGGAGGCCTTTGCCCACATTACAAGTATGGTGAATGAGTCGGCCGGCAAAGTGATGGACATTGCAGCTGCCAGCGAAGAGCAGGCCGCACAGGCCGCCGAAGTGGCAACTGCCATCGAAACGATATCCTCGTCCACAGAGGAAACGGCGGCTACGAGTGAGGAATCGGCTGCAACCGCGCAGTCGCTTGCCGAGCTCGCGGAAGAGCTGAATCATACGGTATCGGCCTTCAAAATCTCGTAGCACGGATAGCATAATGATGATAAGCTTGGCCCAAGGGCCAGGCTTTTTTTATATATAAATCGAATCCATTATAGTGCAGAAGAGGAGCCATCCCATTCCGTGGGCCGATGCTCTTGAATATATCCTTACACAGTGTGAGGGGAGGAAGGTCAATCGTGAATGGAAGCCTGTTTCAGCAGATGCTTGAGAAGGGCGATTACGTCCCGCGATTCTACGCCTATTATTATAAGCAGTGGAAGGACTATCAAATGCCGTATCATCAGCATGATTCAACCGAGATTATGTACATGATCTCAGGGGAATGCCGAATTGATGTCAAGGCTAACGATATGGAAAAGAGTGTCACGCTGAAAAAAGGGGAGTTTATCCTACTGGATGCTGAGGTTCCGCACCGGTTAATCGTCGAGAAGACGACCTCCTGCCGCATGCTGAACGTGGAATTCGGGTTTATGGAGAGCGCTGGCAAAGCGCCTTCCTTAAGACAGATTATGCGCGAGGAGGAAGAGGTGATGTTTCTCTTGAACCGGCCGTTCACTTCCCTGGTGCTAGTCGATCAGGAGGAGGTGTACCCGGTTCTGAGAAGTCTGGTGCTTGAGCTCGATCGGAGAGGAACAGATGGTAGAACGATGACGCATGCGCTGTTCATCCAGCTGCTCGTATGCATCGCTCGCCTGTATGAAGAAAGGGAGCGCAGCGATGTGCAGTTGAGCGAACTGTACATCAAACGATGTGTCGATTTTTTACATCAGAATTATGATCGGCCGATTCAGGTGAAGGACGTTGCAGCGGAAGTGAATTTGCATCCGGGGTATTTGCATCGGGTATTCCGCAGAGGGACAGGCAGGACAATTACCGAGTATTTGACAAGAATTCGAATGGAGAAGGCCAAGATGCTGCTGGAGCGGACCGATATCCCCATCCATGAAATATCGGATTATGTGGGTGTTGGCAGCAGGCAATATTTCCATCTGTTATTCAAGAAGTTTACAGGCAGTACGCCGGTGGAATATCGTCTCCAGCAAGACCGGAATGCATGGAAATATGGCGAACCGAAGTGAGGGGATTATGAAGAAGTGAGGATTGTTGACGGTGTTGAGCTCAAGAGGTCATGATATTGATAACGCTTTCCTTCGACCGGTTGCTACAATGATTACAAACTCATTTGTAGCTGGGAGAGGATACAATGTCATTTAAGGTTGCATTTATCGGAGCAGGGAGCATCGGCTTTACGCGGGGAATTCTGCGTGACCTGCTGACTGTGCCGGAATTTCGGAATATCGAAGTGGCTTTCACCGACATCAGTCGGCATAATCTCGATATGGTTACTGAATTGTGCCAGAGAGACATAGACGAGAACGGGTTGTCCATCAGGATTCAGTCCTCCACAGATCGAAGACAAGCCCTGCAGGATGCCAAATATGTCATTTGTACGATTCGCGTTGGCGGCTTGGAAGCATTCCGTACGGACATTGAGATTCCACTGAAATATGGCATCGATCAGTGTGTAGGTGACACGCTGTGTGCAGGCGGCGTTATGTACGGGCAGCGGGGAATTCCCGAGATGCTGAGCATATGCAAGGATATTCGGGAGATATGTGCACCCGATGCGCTGCTGCTGAATTATTCGAATCCGATGGCGATGCTGACGTGGGCCTGCCATCAGTATGGCGGCGTGCGGACGATTGGTTTATGTCATGGTGTTCAGCATGGGCACCACCAAATCGCAGAGGTGTATGGCTTGAAGAAACAAGACGTTGATATTGTCTGCGCGGGTATTAATCATCAAACCTGGTATATCCAAGCCTCTCATCAAGGCAAGGATTTGACGAGCGGGCTGCTGGAGGCGTTCGAACGGCATCCGGAGTACAGCCAAACAGAGAAGGTACGCATCGATATGCTGCGGCGCTTCGGCTACTACAGTACGGAATCCAATGGCCATCTCAGCGAATATGTCCCATGGTACCGAAAGCGGCCGAAGGAAATTACGGAGTGGATTGATCTTGGCAGCTGGATTAATGGAGAGACGGGTGGATATTTACGCGTTTGCACCGAGGGTCGCAGCTGGTTCGAGACCGATTTTCCGAACTGGATGAAGGATCCGGCCATGGTATTTAGGCCCGAACATCGGGGAGAGGAGCATGGCTCTTACATCATTGAAGGCTTGGAAACCGGCCGGGTATACCGTGGACACTTTAATGTCGTGAACGAAGGCATTATCTCCAATCTGCCGGATGATGCGATTATCGAAGCGCCGGGTTACGTAGACCGCAACGGAGTTTCCATGCCGCTGGTAGGCGAGCTGCCGCTTGGACCGGCGGCTGTGTGCAGCGTGAGTATATCGGTTCAGCGATTGGCGGTTGAAGCCGCGGTTCACGGTGACGATCTGCTGCTTCGTCAGGCGTTTATGATGGATCCGTTGATTGGAGCGGTGAACAATCCGAAGGAAATTTGGCAGCTGGTTGATGAAATGCTGGTTGCTGGTGAAACGTGGCTTCCACAGTATGCGGATTCGATTGCCGCAGCGAAGAAGCGACTTGCAGCCGGGAACCTGATTCCGACTCTTCAGTATGAAGGTGCCGCCAGACTTAAGGTCAAGACCGTGGAGGAGATGCAGCTCGACCGGGATACGGCCAACAAAAATGCAGGCGAATCCGATAAAGGGAAGGATCGGGAGAAAGTGTGACCGCAACTGCCGCATCCAGCTTAATGTGGTAAATGAACAGCAGACCGCATCGGTGAACATGTTACTTTAACGAAAGCCATGAATTGAATGCATGTAGTATGTGAGCATCTTGAAATCGACGTGAAGTCAAGCTGAATGATCACCTCTCATAAGGGCTGAAGCCAAGAAGGATAACGCACATTCGCTTCAGTCGCATAAAGAGAGGTGATCTTTTGTATGCAGCCAGTTATGGATTTGCATATACTGCAGATACATAGTTATGAAATCGGATGGACAATCCCTGACCTTAGACAGGTACACAGTTTGGGCAAAAATAGGTACAATGCAATTAGATAGGCAAAGTTGACCACTAAGGAGGCCATGGGGATGATCATTGGGGTTCCCAAAGAAATCAAAAATAACGAAAGCCGTGTCGGCATGACGCCGGGTACCGTCATCAGTTTTAAAAATGCGGGGCATGAAGTGCTTGTACAATCTGGGGCTGGTCTTGGCATTGGCTTTACAGATGAAGACTATAGAGCGGCTGGTGCCAAGGTGGTTGCAACGGCTGCAGATGCATGGAAAGCCGAAATGGTTGTGAAGGTAAAGGAACCCCTGCAGGAGGAGTATGATTATTTTCAGGAGGAAATGATCCTGTACACCTATCTGCACTTGGCTCCCGAGCCCGAGCTGACCAAAGCGCTGGTTGACCGGAAGGTGAGTGCTGTTGCTTACGAAACGATACAGCTGACGGATGGCAGCCTGCCATTGCTTACACCGATGAGCGAAGTGGCGGGAAGAATGTCCATTCAAATCGGTGCTCATTTCCTGGAGAAGGCGCATGGCGGCAAGGGCGTTCTTCTAAGCGGCGTTCCTGGTGTAGCGCCGGGCAAAGTTGCGGTGATTGGCGGTGGAATCGTTGGCACCAATGCGGCAAGAATTGCTCTGGGTCTCGGCGCGGACGTCAGCATTCTCGATATTAATCCGGGGCGGCTGCGTCAGCTGGATGATCTGTTCCAGGGGCGGGTCAAAACGATCATGTCTGATCCGTATCACATTGCGGAGACGGTGAAGGCGGCGGATCTTGTTGTGGGAGCGGTGTTGATCCCCGGTGCTCGGGCTCCGCGCCTCGTAACGGAAGAAATGGTGAAGGAGATGAGCCCGGGATCGGTCATCGTGGATGTGGCGATCGATCAAGGGGGCTCGATCGAGACGATCGACCGGATTACAACCCATGACAACCCTACCTATGAGAAACATGGCGTCATTCACTATGCCGTAGCCAACATGCCGGGCGCAGTAGCCAGAACCTCCACCATGGCATTGACTAATGTAACGGCACCTTATGGTTTGAGAATAGCAAGCAAAGGACTCCGCTCCGCAGCCCGGTATGATAAAGCACTGGCGAAGGGCATTAATGCCATCGGCGGTAAAGTGACGTATGAGGCGGTTGCGGCAGCGCATGGATACGCATATACAAGCATTGATGATTATTTGCTGGCGTAGGGGCAGCATCTGAGCTTAAATAGAAAAGAGCCATCTTTCAATCAGACACGAGACCAGGTTTACGGCGTAAACCTGGTGACGGAATCAGCTTCCGGCGTGAGCCTCTTTGAAAGATGGCTTTTAGGTTTGACGTTCAGAAGCACCAAGAAATCAGCCAGCATAACATTCTAGTTCAGCATGAACAGCAGTTTATGGAGCTCCCTTTCCTCCAAATGCCGCCACTTCCCCCGTTCCAATTGATCCAGCGTAATATTCATAATTCGGATGCGCTCCAGCTTCAGCACTCTATACCCCAGGGCCTTACACATTCTGCGGATTTGCAGATTAAGGCCCTGGGTCAAAATAATGCGGAATACCGCTTCGCTTTGCCTGAAAACCTCGCATGGCTTGGTTACTACGTCCAGGATTTCAACGCCTTGAGACATCCTCCGCATAAATTCATCCGTAACGGGTCTGTCGACGGTTACCACATATTCTTTCTCATGATCATGCTCCGAGCGCATCATTTTGTTCACGATGTCTCCATCGTTCGTGAGCAGAATCAAGCCTTCAGATGCTTTATCCAGCCTGCCGATGGCAAATATACGCGACGGGTAATTCACATAGCGAATGATGTTTCCTTCCACCTCTTCCGCTGCCGTGCAGACGATGCCCATCGGTTTATTCAGGGCCAGGTACACAGGCTCGCTATCGTTATGAGGAATTTCCTGCCCATCGATGAGCACGATATCCTCGGGCTCAACCTCCGCCCCTTTTTCGCATACCTTGCCGTTGATCGTAATGCGCCCGGCTGCAATCAAGCGGTTGGTCTCCCTGCGCGAGCAAAATCCCGTTTGACTGATATATTTGTTAATCCTCATGCTCCACCACTTCTCATATGTATTTAGTGCCGCTCCGATATGCTGAAAGTTAGCCATGGCTGGCTGGTAAGGAGCTTGGCGTAGATTGAAATAAAATGAGGAAGCCGTTCGAGGCATGCAGTGGTTGTGTCATCGGGCTGACGACATTTAGTAATAATCCTGCGACGAATTCTCTTCGTCGGCAACGGCCTGTATTTCCTCTGACCCGATGCTGATGAAGCGGTAGCCGTCTGCGGCCTGTTTCTTTAATGCGCGCTCTTTAATGAACTTGGGGCTGGCTTCGCCGTTATCTTCGTCGTACACGAGCAGAATGCCATCGGTTTTACGGAGGAGGAGATCGTCTCTGGCCGTAAATTGCCAAGGTCCCTGATAGCTGTTCTTGCTGACAGGCGCATAGAAGTCCACCCCCTTCATCACTTCCTGGAAGTAGGCCTTCTTGTCGTCGTTCCACTGCTCCTCGGGATTCTGATAGGCCGTCAGAATGGAGCATCTAAGCTGAGGATATTCGGCTTTTAGTTCAATGGCAGCCTCAATGGCCCACAGGTCTACGCCATATTGACCAGGGGTGATGACCCACTGTAATCCCTCCTCGAGCAGTGGAATCAAGCGGCTGGCAATCGCTTTGCGGATATAGGGGATGCCCTGGTGTTTGTTATTGTAAATACCGAGCTCATGAGCCCGATAGCCGGTAACCAAAATGTTTTCCATCGAGCACGCTCCTTGATGAGAATAGGTTTAGTGTAACTTTTTCGAATATTTTGATCAACACATGTTACATATTGTATAAATTTGGGTAAGTACACGGGAATACATATTTTAGGAGGATAATCGATTGAAAAAATGGACAGCCGTATTACTTGGAGCAATTTTGATGATGAGCATTGCCGCATGCGGCAATGACAGCAAAGCCGGGGATGATGCCGCAGCACCGCCAACTACCGGACAAGAGACTACGACCCCGGCCGAAACGCCGCCGGTTGCAGAAGAACCGCAGGAGGAAGCCGCCCCGACGGCAGAAGAGCTTCTTCAGAAATCAGCGGAAGCTTCTCAGAACTTGAAGAGTTTTGCCATGAAGGCCGATATAAAACAGCACATTGTTATTGAGGGTGCCGAGAAGCAGGAGCAGAATGTCGATATGTCACTCGATTCGGAAATTACGCTGGAGCCGATGGAGATGATGCAGAACATCGCGATGGATTCCCCGGATGGCAAGGTCGAGATGAAGCAGTATATTACGGAAGACGGCATATACATGCATATGGACGGACAATGGATGCAGGTTCCGGCGGAGTCCGAGAAGGAAATCCGGGACAGCCTGGACATGGCGAATGCAAGTCCGGAGCAGCAGTTGGAGCAGTTTAAGGCGATAGCCAAGGATTTTACAGTGACGGAAGAAGGGGACGTATATGTCCTGACGGCTGATGTATCCGGGGATAACCTGAAGGAACTTGCCAAGACGATGATGAATCAAGCAGGCAACGATCCGCAGATGGAAGCGATGATGGATCAGATGGATATCAAGAGCATCAGCATTGTATATGGCGTACAGAAGGAGACGTATCTGCCGGCGACGACCGATATGGACATGGTCATGGAGATGGCAGCAGAGGGCGATAAGGTAACGCTTGACATGAAAATGAAGAGCGCATACTCCAAGCATGATGAGATCAGCAAGATCGAGGTTCCCAAGGAAGCCTTAAACGCCACATAATGTCGCTAACGGCTATTGAACAAGCGGAATATGAGATGATCATTTCTTCTTCATGAAAAAAGCTGCTCCGGTATTGCAGATGTTCTGCAGAACCGTGGCAGCCTTTTTTCATGAGGAGCCCCCCGTATGAATGGATGGAGGGGGTTATGGCGAATCGACCTCAACGATGACACTGCCGAACAATTGACCGTTAATGGAGGCCATAATTCTCCACTGCCCTGCCGAAGGCAGCGACATGGTGGTGGGTATGGCAGCATCGGCACCATTATGTTTTCCGGGTCTCAAGGTCGTCTCAAAAACATCGATGATCTTGCTTGTATTTCTTTTTACTGCCGTAATGAACAGGTCCCCTGTCAATTCTTCGCTGCGTCCCCAGAAGTGCCACATGTATTTATTCGGCTGACCTGCGATAAACCCCGGATTGATAAAGCCCAGGCGCCCTTCCACGCCGGTCATGTCGTACACGCCGGATTTGAAGCTTGGACTTGGTTCCCAGCTGCTGTCAGGCACATGAATCACGATATCGCCGTATGGTTCATCATCCACCATTACATTGAATTTCCATAAACCGGAGAGCGGCATGCCAAAGCGGGAAGACACCCGGGTAAAGTCATTGTAAGCCATATCGGAAGTAATCTCCGTTTCGGCAAGCTCTTCGAGCGTTGTTCCTGTATCCCGGTGAACGGCCGATATGCGGATATGTTTACCCTCAAGCTCTTGTATCGGGGCCAACAAATTCCACCAGGCACCGGCTGGAGCGCCTGCGGCAAAATCTCCGCCCGGAATCGCCTGAAGTTTATCTACCCCGTTCTCGGCATATACGTTGTGTGGAGTCCATTCAGGCGAACCCCCTAAACCTTTGATCGGGACAAGCTGTTGAAGGGCAGGAGATTCGCGCCACCCCCAAACCGCAGCGATCAGAAGCAGGGTAAGAACACTTGCTGCCATGAAACGCGAACGGGCAGGGGACCTCCGCATGGTTCGGTTTTTCATTAATGAGCTGCTGCCAGCGCTGTTTAACACACGGGATTTCATGCTGCTGGTGAACATCGGCTCGTTAAAGGGAGAGGAACCGAGTTCCTGCATCCAGTCCGGCTGCTGTTCTTGTTCAGTTTTCATTGGACATCCTCCCCTTTCAACATCTTTTCCATTCGGGTGCGAGCCCGGTGTAGTCTGGATTTGATTGTGCCTTCGGAAATTCCGAGCAGTTCGGCCATCTCTTTTCGCGGCAGCCGGTAGTGGGATTCGAGAATGAGCACCTCCCGGTATTTCGGAGGCAGCTCCATGACGAATTTCCATATCTGCGAGACTGCGGCAGCGTCCATGAATTCTTTTTCCGCGGAAGGTCCGGTTTGCTTGGAGGTTATCGAGCCGGTTAAGGACACCCTGGTCATATAAGAAGACTTGAGATAATTCAAGGATAGGTTGCGGGTGATGGTCAGGAGCCAGGTCTTCACAGAGCTTCTGCCCTGAAAATCATTCCAATGCTGAAAGGCCTTCAGGAACACGTCCTGACTGATATCATCTGCCGCTTCTCTCTGTTTCGTCAGGAAGAATGCATAGTTCCACACGTCCTGGCCGAAGGATTCCATCAAGCCGTTTAGCACAGAGCCCGGATCGTTCACGGCTACCATTTGTTTCAGGTACTCCAATAGCATCACCTCATTTTATTAGACAATGGAAAAACCTCTCGGTTCCCGAATTTCATTGGGGAAATTGAAACAATTTAACAGATGAATCGTTTAAATGGGTAACAGATGTGCATGGCGTGCAGGAATTAAGGAAGGAGACAGGCGTATGAGTATATATTTTAAGGATAACTTTTTTAACGCAGGTAGAACAGATATGATGGACAGGGACGGCAGCATCATCGGGAGTTTGGATTTGAAGAGTGCTTTCGGCTCCTCCCTGGATGTGTATAATGCTTCAGGAGATCATGTATGCAGCGGGTCATTTCGTTTCTTCTCTAACAAATGGAACATTGCTGACGGGCACGGGGAAGAGCTGGGCATGCTGCGTATGCGGATGAGTTTTTTTACGAAGAAATTTGAATATGACGCGGGACCGCGCGGTGTCTATGAGATCACGTCACCGGCCTACTCGAACGAATATGAAATTGCGGATACCGCTGGGAGAGGAATAGCCCGGTTTTCCCGTATTAGCGGATGGCTTCAGCCTGGTGCGTTCGAGCTGCAGAATGACAGCGAAACTCTGGGGGACTGGGAACTTGCTGCCCTGGTCATGGGCATTCACCAAATACGCAAGCGCAACAACCATGCCGCCTCAAGCTCCCATTAAAGGTCGTCATCGTCCGCAGCGTATCGGCTAGAGGTAACGATAGGAGGAGTCATAATGAACGAAGTCAGCGACCATCTGGACTATGGATTAACCCTGGTGTTTATCGGTTTTAACCCCAGCCTGCGATCAGGTGAAGTTGGGCATCACTATGCAAACCCGCGCAACAATTTTTGGAGGATTCTGCATAAGTCCGGCTTGACCCCGCGTTTATATGAAGCGTCAGAGGATGGGGAACTGCTGAAATTAGGATACGGGTTTACGAATATTGTGGCCAGACCCACAAGAGGCGCTGAGGATATTACCCGAGAAGAGTACAGGCTCGGAAGAGAGACGCTGCGGGAGAAGCTGGCGGAATACAGACCGGAGGTGGCCTGCTTTGTCGGCAAAGGGGTATATACTGAATTCAGCGGCAGCTCACGGGTGGATTGGGGACTCCAGCCAAACTCGGTTGTCGACGGCATTCATGAGTTCGTGGCCCCTTCCTCCAGCGGACTTGTGAGAATGCCCATGGATGAGATTATCGGGATTTACCGGCAATTGAATGATTACATATCCAAGGAGGAGTTCTAGCACAATTTGTCCGTGAGGTCATGTATTGGGAAAAAAAGAGGAAGGCCTAGAAGCTCCGGTGGAACCGGGCCTTGGCCTTCCTCTTTCCTAATGTTTGTTGTTATGGACGCTTCAGCAGGGCTGGATCGATTCGCGGTACAAGCCCTTCATCCGCCGCGCGATTCAACAGGGCCGAAATCGCTGCATAACCGTCTTCGCCAAGCTCTGCCGTAAATGGATTTACGTACAGATCAATGTGGGCATCGGCTACGTCGGGGTCCATTTCCTGTGCATGCTGAAGGACATAGGCTCTGGATTCCTCAGGATGTTCCCAGGCGTATTCCACCGAGGAGCGAATCCAGTTCGAGATCCTTGCCAGGTCCAGGGATCTGCGCGCTACAATGGCTCCCAGCGGAATCGGCAGATTCGTATCGGACTCCCACCAGCTGCCCAGATCCGTCATCAGCTTCAATCCGTAAGATGGATAGGTAAAGCGTGCCTCGTGGATAACAAGCCCGGCATCGACAGCCCCATCCCGCACGGCAGGCATAATCTGATCAAACGGCATGACCACGATTTCGCCGAGGCCACCCGGAATTTGCTGTGCCGCCCACAGACGGAACAACAGATACGCTGTGGAGCGTTCGCTTGGAACGGCTACCCGGCGGCCCGAGAGCGCAGCAGGACTGGCGGGGGTTCCTCCATCTGACAGCTTGTCCGCAGTCAGAACGAGCGGGCCGCAGCCGCGCCCGAGTGCTCCGCCGCACGGCAGCAGGGCATACTCGTCCAACACCCAGGGCAGCGCGGCATAGGATATTTTCAGAATATCTTGCTCTCGATCTTCAGCAGCCCAGTGGTTGGTCATATCGATATCCGCATAGGATATGTCAAGCTCGGGCGCACCGGGGATCAAGCCGTGTGCCAGGGCGTGGAATACAAATGTGTCGTTGGGACATGGGGAAAAGGCGATTTTCATCGTAACACCTCCGGTAGTAATGAGCTTGCGGTTTCAAGCGCCTGCAGCGCTTCTTTGATCTTCCATGCGCTGCGGTCCCGCGGACCGACCATGTTGGAGATGGAACGGATTTCGAGCACGGGGACGCCGGCGGCAGCGGCGGCCGTGGCGACGCCGAATCCTTCCATAGCCTCAGCGGCGGCGTTTGGCACCCGGTTGACCAGTCGTTCGGCCGAAGCCGCTGTTCCTGTGGTCGTGGAAACCGTGAGCACAGGACCGAGGGTTACGGCGGCACCGGCCCGATTCAGGGCACCCGCAAGCTTGCGGGCGGACGCTGTATCCACTTGAATGCGGTCCGTACCGAAGCCGAGCTCCTGGACACTGCTGAAGCCGTCCTCGGTTTCGGATCCGAGATCTGCTGCAATGATGGCATCCGCAATGACAATGGAGCTGACTTCAGCCTGGCCGGCAAATCCGCCGGCAATACCTGCGCTGATGACAACATCATAAGAGACCTGTATGAGCTGGCGGGCAGTCGCCGCAGCAGTGGCAGCGGGACCGACTCCTCCTGCAATAACATCAAATCCGCTTGCATGGCCCAGACCGCGCAGCACGGCATCTTTCTCGGCATCCACCGCCGTGACAATCAAGACACGCTGCGCAGGCGAATGTGGCGAGTTATACGTTTCGGCTGTCCTAAGAGCCGCCGAGTTTGATTGGGAATGATCCTGCATGGTTTATAATCTCCTTCTTGGCAGTAACGCTAAACTTCTTATCCCTTACGTTATAACGTTCTTGCGGCTGTGTAAAGTCTTCCGTCCAGGTTGAGTCTGGACTTTATGCAAGGACAGCTTTTACAATATGAAGTGTAATCAGCGTTAACTTACATACATCATGACTAAATTCGGAGGTTGGATAGCTTTGCGGAAGAAGGGTGCGAATGGACAAGAAAGCCGGGCAAGACTATTGATTGTTGCTGCCAGTGAATTTGCGAGGTCAGGATACCATCAGACGAAAATTAGCAGCATCGTTTCCCGGGCAGGATTGACGCAGCCGTCATTCTATTTGTATTTTGAGAGCAAAGAGGCCATTTTTAAGGAGCTGGTTGAGAAATTTCGAACGAATCTTAAGACGCTGATCGAGGGCAGCAGAGTGGAAGGTGGGATTGATGAGGATGACGTGTCCAGCCGTCTGCTGGGCGTGCTAAGGGAGTTATTTGCGTTTCTTGCCAAAGACCCGGATCTGACGCAGATCGGTTTTTTTATCGGGGATGACTCGGCTATCGTCAAAGCTGAGATGGCAGCGATGCTGGAGCAATATCTGAAGGATGAGCAGCGGGATGGTCTCTTGGACCGTGAATGCGATATGCGCATCGTCGCGGAAAGCTTGGTGGGTGTCATCGAGAGGCTAACCGCTCAGCAGCTTCTGACAGAGAAACGGACTTCAGAGGATCTTGCGTGTCACGTGGTGAATCTATTCATGCACGGAATTCGAAAGGATCCGGTTAAGGGGTTTTCATAAGGATATTGAAGCATTCCAGGCTGATAAGAGATGCTTGCAATGATAAAAAATAGGCTGTCAAAGGTAGGGATACCTGTGGACAGTCTGTTTTTTTGTGGCTGCTACTTGTTTTTCTGATGGGGGGTTTGATCTTGTTCAAACAATTGCAGTATATTCTTAATACATTATGTAACCGATTGCAGTTGGAATTGACATTACCTGGGATGGGGAATCGGGGGCGTTTTTTATGAAGAAAATGATGCTGGTGTACGCTGCTCTTATTTTGGCTTTTCTGACATACGTGTTTATGTACCGATTGGAGGATCGGCGCACTTCGGCATGGGAGGAGGGAGGGCTGCACGGCAGCATAGGCGAGAATTATGTCATGGTGACCTTTCAATCGGGCATGGAGTATTGGAAAAACATTCTGAAGGGCTTCGAGGACGGAGGGGACGCTCTCGGCGTGTCTGTGGATTACCGCGGCTCTACGCAATATGACGTGGAGGAGCAGATCACTGTACTGGAACAGGTCATCGCCAAGCGGCCTGCCGGCATTGCCTTGTCAGCCATTGATTCCAAGGCGCTTACGTCTACAATCAATAAGGCAGTGGATGCCGGTATTCCGGTCGTGCTGTTTGACGCGGACGCGCCTGACAGCAACGCATATTCTTTTTTGGCGACTAACAATTACGAGGCTGGTGTTGCAGCTGCGGATAAAATGGCTCAGTTGTTAGGCCGTGAAGGAGAGGTCGGGATCATCACTCAGCCCGGACAGCAGAATCATGATGACCGCTCGGAGGGTTTCCGGGAAACTTTGACCCAGAGATATCCGGCCATGACGGTAGCGGAGGTCAAGGAAGGGAAGGGCGATACGCTCGTAGCCAAAGGAGCCGCCGCCGACATGCTGGACAAGCACCCTAATCTCAAGGGCATCTTCGTGACGGAGGCCAGCGGCGGGATGGGGGTAGCGGATGCCGTGATTGGCGCGGATAAAACCGGAGAGGTCGCCATCATCGGATTCGATACAAATAAAGGGACACTCGACCGGATCTCCGATGGTACCATTGCGGCAACGATTGCACAGGGAACGTGGAATATGGGGTATTGGTCCCTGCAGTATTTGTTTCATCTGCACCACGGACTAACCGTGCCGGCTCCGACCCTCGGCAATGATGTCTCTCCGCTTCCCACCCGGGTGGATACCGGGATTTCGATTGTGACCCGAGAGAATGTGAATGATTATTATGCGAAATAGAAATGAAATGGAGTCCTGGCGAGAAGGCTTGCTGCGCTGGCTGCGATTTGGAGACCTGCCGCTGAGATACAAGCTGGTCATCCTGTTTCTCATGATTGGTATTCTGCCATCGATTGCACTGGGCGTGCTGGTCAATTGGACAGTCAACCGTATCGTGGACCAACAAGTCACCTCCAATACCATTCAATTGATCGGGAAAGTCAATCAAACTCTGGACAATGATATGGAAAATCTTCAGAATATCACTTATTTGATCGGGTTTGACCAGCGGATCGAGCGGTTCCTGAATGGTGATATTCAAGGGGACCGACCGGCAGCTGAAGCCGGAGGCGGAAGCAGAGCCCTTTCTCAGCCCTCTCAGGTGAAGCAGGACAACGAGGAGAACTACGAAATCAAGCGCTATCTCCAAGGCTACACAACGCTGTATCCGGAAATCGCGTCCATCCTTCTGGTTAATCGCGAAGGAGAGTATATCAGCAACGAGATGTACGCCCGCAGCCCGGGGAGTTTAACCGGGGAAGCCTGGTATCGGGAGGCCGTTTTGAACGAGGGAATTTTTACGGTGCTCGGACATCCGGTCGACCGCAAGGTGACCACCCATGTTCATTATGGCGACGAAGAGCTGGTGTCGGTTGTGCGTTCGTTTGTGGACCCGGATACAAGGGAAGTGACCGGAGCGGTATTGATCGACTTGAAGCTGCGGGCCGTGGCGAGAGCGGTGCGGGATGTCACGCTTGGCAAAAGCGGATATTTGATGGTCACGGAAGCGGGCGGCTCAAGCATCTACACACCGGAGGATTCATTAATTCCGGCCATTCCGCCTTCATGGCTCCCGGATAAGGAAGGCGGCGCGGTGATTCGTGAGGTAAATGGAGAACGGCTGCAATTGATTTACGGCACGTCTTCTTTTACCGGTTGGCGGACAATCGGCGTATTCCCGACCAGCGAATCGGTGTATGAGGTCCGGGAAATCCGATTTTACATGATTTGTTTCTTGTTTGTGGTGTGTCTCTTTGGCGTCGCCGCATCCTATACACTCTCCCAGTCGATATCAAGACCGATCTGGCAGCTGATGTCGTTCATGCAAAAAGCGGAATCCGGGGACCTGACGATCCGTTACTGGGGAAATCGACAGGATGAGGTAGGTATGCTGGGGCGAAGTTTTAACCGGATGCTGCAGCAAATCCGCAAACTGATGAAGCTGAGCGAGCTGCGCGAACAGCAGAAGCGGGAAGCTGAGCTTCGCAGCCTTCAGGCCCACATTAGGCCGCATTTTCTGTACAATACGCTGGATACCATTCATTGGATGGCCCGCAAGAAAGGGGCGGACGATGTATCCGATCTGGTGGAATCCTTGTCAAGGCTGTTTCGGATCGGTCTCAGCAAAGGGGATGACATCATTCCCATGCCCGACGAATGGATGCATATCAGCAGTTACCTGCAAATCCAGAAAACGCGTTACCGGGACAGGCTGCAGGTGGAGATGTATGTGTCTCCTGAGGCCGAGAAGCTGTACGTCCTGAAGCTGCTGCTGCAGCCGATGGTGGAAAATGCGATATACCACGGGATAAAAGCCCGCCGAGGACCGGGACGCATCGGCATCAAAGCGGAGGTGAGCGAAGATGTTCTATTCCTATCCATTCAGGATGACGGGGCAGGCATGGCACCGGAGCGGCTTGCGGAGCTCCGCAAACAGCTTGCTGATCCCGTAGCGGCCATGGAGGGACATTCAGAGCAAGGGACTGGCCGAAGTCGCAGTTACGGCATGCTGAATGTTCAGGCTCGCCTCAGGCTGACGTTTGGCCACAAGTATGGAATCACATTGGAGAGCACAGAAGGCAAGGGGACGAGGGTGATCATTGCGCATCCGCTGCTGCATACCCTTCCCTCTTCATCTGGGCATGATGGGAGCGACAGTTTATGAATAAGGCATACCAGGTACTGATTGCTGACGATGAACCGATTATCCGAGAGGGAATCCGGGATGCTGTGGATTGGGCGTCACTGGGCATGGAGGTGGCAGCCGAGGCGGAGGACGGCGAGGAAGCGCTGGAGCTGGCGCTTGGCCGGCCTATTGATATCATGCTGGTTGACATGAATATGCCGTTTATGGACGGCATTGCCCTCATGAGGCGAATGAAGAAGGAGCGTCCCGAATGCCGGTTCGTCATTATTACCGGTCATGATGAATTCGCGTATGCACAGGAAGCGATCCGGCTCGGGGTGAAGGACTACATATTGAAGCCCGTGAATGCACAGCATCTGGTCCAGGTGCTGGGAAGCGTGCGGGACGAGCTGGACGATCGGCAGATTCAGGAGGATTATCTGAAGAAGGCATCCGAGCAGATCGAGAAGAACATACCGCTGCTGCGGGAGCGTTTTCTCCTCGAGTGGATTCACGGCCTGCTGGATGAGGAGGAGGCGCCGGGGCAGCTTGATTTTCTCGGTTTGCCGCCCTGCCGCCCCTCCCAGGTCGGCATCGCACGATGGCCGGAGCTGAATACGCCGCAGCCCTTGATGAAGGAAAGCGACCGGCAGCTCTACTTGTTTGCGATGGAGAATATTATATCCGAGCTGCTTCACCCTGCCCCTCACATTCTGTTCCGCGATCATGCCGGATGGATCGGAATCTGTATATGGGGAGAACCCGCGCTTGAACTGGCTGCCGATGCAGAGCAAACGATTCAGAAGTACTTGAAGCTGACGGTAAATGTTCACATGGAACCCGTGCAGGAAGGAGCTGAATCGATTGCGGCTGCCTATGAGGCGTGCCGGGAAGGGGTATTCCGGGAGGCTCAGCTCTCTCCGCTGGTGCGGCGAGCAAGGCAGCTGATCCAGGAACAATACGCCGTGCGGGAGCTGACCCTGGAGTCTTTTGCCCATACTCTGCAGGTTTCCCCGGTTTATTTAAGCCGTACTCTAAAAAAAGAGCTGGGAACGTCGTTTGTGGCTTTTATTACCCAGACACGCATTCGAAAAGCCATCCAGCTGCTGAATTCCACCGATCTGAGCATTCACGACATTGCCGAGCAGGTCGGGTATGACAGCCAGCACTATTTCAGTACGGCATTTAAGAAGGTGATGGGCGTTTCGCCTAACGGCTACCGCAAGGGAGCGGCGTTTCAGGAGCAGTGAGCTGACGCTGCAGTCTTGAAGCAGTATGTGTAGAGGCCGACTCCGGCAGGATCAGGGTTCACGAAGGACGACCAATCAGGGTCGTCTTTTTTTTGTTTGCCTGGCCCATGATCCGTCTTATCGTCTGACAACGTAGGTAGGTAGGGTGGATTTGCACAGCTTCACAGACAAGCGGCCGGGACGAATTCATGTTATCAGCAACAAAAGTATGAAATTTATAAAAAAGGTTGTTTTCGTGGAAAGACCGCTTCATTGAGGAAGTGTATCCTTTTTAGTACAGAGAGGCTTTGGAAAGTCGGATTTGTAAGCGCTCTCGATTCAACTTTTCGGAAAGGGGAACACACCGATGAAGAGAGGAATGTTAGGGGGGCTTATCGTGGCGCTGCTGCTGGCCCTGACGGCCTGCAACCTCGCCGAAAGTCAAACCGGGGACGCTCAGAAGGGATATGTCGGTCTTGCCATGCCAACCAAATCCTCCGAGCGCTGGGTGGCTGACGGGAAGAATATGGAGCGGATTTTTCAGGAAAAAGGATATAAAACCGATCTTCAATTTGCCGAAGACGTCATTGAAAATCAGATTTCGCAAATCGAGAACATGATTACTAAAGGGGTCGACGTTATTGTGATTGCTTCCATTGATGGCAATACGCTGACCGACGTCATTAAGAAGGCCCATGATCAGGGAATCAAGGTCATTGCATATGACCGGCTGATCCGCAACACCGAGCATTTGAGTTATTATGCCACCTTTGACAATTTTCAGGTCGGGGTTCAGCAAGCTTCCTACATTGAGAAAAAGCTTGGCTTGAAGGAAGGGAAGGGGCCGTTCAATATTGAGCTGTTCGGCGGATCGCCGGACGATAACAATGCTTACTTCTTCTATGACGGGGCGATGTCCGTCCTGAAGCCCTACATGGACTCAGGTAAGCTTGTGGTGCGGAGCAAGCAGACAACGATGGCCCAGATTGCTACGCTGCGCTGGGACGGTGCGCTGGCCCAATCGCGGATGGATAACCTGATCAGTGCCAACTATTCCAGCGAAAATCTGGATGCGGTGCTGTCACCCTATGACGGGATCAGCATCGGTATTATCTCTTCACTCAAAGGCGTAGGTTATGGAACAACGGGCAAGCCGCTGCCGGTCATTACGGGCCAGGATGCGGAGCTGGCCTCCATCAAGTCGATTGTAGCCGGTGAACAGACGCAGACTGTGTTCAAGGATACCCGGCAGCTTGCTGAGCAGGCGGTCAAGATGGCGGAGAGTGTGCTGAAGGGACAAGAGGCTGAGGTCAACGATACCGAATCGTACGACAACGGTATTAAGGTCGTTCCGGCTTATCTCCTGCCGCCTGTATCCGTGGATGCTTCCAACGTGGAGAAAGAGGTTGTGGAGACGGGATATTACTCGAAGGAAGAAATCGGATTGAAATAGTATCGGGGTCGCTATGAAGAAACAAAACGATGGGAAGGTGAAGCCTTATGTCAGAGTACATTCTTGAAATGCGAAACATTACGAAAGCGTTTCCCGGTGTGAAGGCGCTGGACAATGTGAACTTGAAGGTGCGCGAGGGCGAGATCCACTCCTTGTGCGGGGAGAATGGAGCAGGCAAATCGACCCTGATGAAGGTGCTGAGCGGCGTATACCCGCACGGCACGTATGAGGGCGACATTCTGTTCCAAGGCACGGTGTGTGAATTCAAGGACATCAAGCAAAGCGAGGAACTGGGCATTGTCATCATCCATCAGGAGCTTGCATTGATTCCTTATTTGTCGATTGCCGAGAATATATATCTGGGCAACGAACGGGCCGAGAAGGGGATCATGAACTGGAACGAGACCATGACGGGAGCCAGGGAACTGCTGGATATGGTGGGGCTCAGTGAGAATCCGAATACGCAGGTTGGCAGCATCGGCGTCGGCAAGCAGCAGCTGGTCGAAATTGCGAAGGCCTTATCCAAGAAGGTGAAGCTGCTTATTCTTGACGAGCCGACAGCGGCGCTCAATGAGGACGATAGCGAGAATCTGCTGGAGCTGATGCTGGAGTTCAAGAGGCAGGGGATTTCCTGCATCCTCATCTCCCATAAATTGAACGAAGTATCGAAGGTCTCGGACTCTGTCACCATTCTGCGCGATGGTCAAACCATCGAAACGCTGAATATGAAGGGTGGCGAGGTGGACGAGGACCGGATTATCCGCGGGATGGTCGGCCGGGATTTGACGAACCGTTATCCGGAGCGGACTCCGAAGATCGGGGAAATTATCCTGGAGATTAAGGACTGGACGGTGTATCACGAGCTGCAACCAGGCCGAAAAGTAATTGACAACGTAAGTTTGAATATCCGCCGGGGGGAAGTCGTGGGCATTGCCGGGCTGATGGGCTCCGGCCGGACCGAGCTTGCGATGAGTATTTTCGGCAGAGCTTACGGCAGGAATATTACCGGGACACTTCAGAAAGACGGCAAGGATATCCGAAATCACTCCATTACCGAGGCGATAGAGAACGGCTTTGCTTACGTGACGGAGGACCGTAAAGAATACGGCCTGATCCTGATGGACGATATCAAGCGCAACATCTCGCTTACCGGATTGCCCAAGCTGGCCAGGAACATGGTCATAGATGATCGGGAAGAAATACTTGTGGCGGAGGACATGCGGAAGAAACTCAAGATTAAAACGCCGAACATTCTGCAGAAGACGGGGAACCTCAGCGGGGGTAACCAGCAGAAGGTGGTCTTGAGCAAATGGATCTATTCCGAGCCGGATATTCTTATTCTGGATGAGCCAACCCGCGGGATTGACGTCGGGGCGAAATACGAGATTTATGCAATCATCAACCAGCTTGCGAATGAAGGCAAGGGCGTGCTTGTCATTTCCTCGGAGCTGCCCGAAATTTTGGGGATCTGCGACCGGATCTATGTCATGAGCGCGGGACGGATGACCGGAGAAGTCAGCAGAGAGCAGGCTTCACAGGAAACCTTGATGAGATACATGACCAAGAATGGAGGGGCATAAGCATGGAGACACTCAAGAAAATGTTTAAAAACAACATCCGTCAATACGGGATGATCATCGCCCTTGTTGTCATTATGATATTTTTTCAGATGATAACGGGAGGGCTACTGCTGGAGCCGATTAACATCACGAATCTGATTCTCCAGAACAGCTACATCCTCGTACTGGCCATTGGTATGGTGCTTGTCATCATTACGGGTCATATTGATTTGTCGGTTGGTTCGGTAGCCGCCTTCGTCGGAGCTGTTGCAGCGATCATGATGGTCGATATGCAGCTGCATCCGGTCATTGCCGTGCTCGTATCCTTGATTGTCGGCGGCCTGATCGGGGCTTGGCAGGGATTCTGGGTGGCTTATGTGAGGATACCGGCGTTTATCGTAACCCTGGCGGGCATGCTTTTGTTCCGCGGACTGACGATGATTGTACTGGAGGGCCAATCCATTGCGCCGTTTCCGGGAGGCTTCCAGAAGCTGAGCTCCGGCTTTATTCCGGATTTCGGCAACACAGGTACCAATCTAGTCGCGATTCTGGCGGGCATCATCTTTACGGTTATTTTCCTGATTAATGAGCTGCGGGAGCGAAAATCGCATAAAAAATACAACTTCGAGGTACTGCCAAGCGGCTTGTTTCTCCTGAAGCTGGTGCTCATCGCAGCGGTAATTAATGCCTTTACGTATATGCTGGCAAGTTACGCCGGTTTGCCCAATATTCTGATTCTGCTGCTGGTGCTCATTATCATCTATTCCTTCGTGATGAACAAAACCGTGATGGGCCGTCACATTTATGCGCTTGGTGGCAATGAGAAGGCAGCGGCCCTGTCCGGGGTGAAGACCAAGAAGGTCACGTTCTGGGTATTCGTCAACATGGGCGTGATGGCAGCGATTTCCGGTTTGATTTTTGCTGCTCGCTTGAATGCTGCGACACCGAGAGCGGGCACGAACTTTGAGCTGGATGCTATCGCAGCGAGTTTCATCGGCGGAGCCTCCGCTACCGGCGGGATCGGGACGGTCTTCGGCGCGATCATCGGAGGACTCGTTATGGGCGTACTTAATAACGGGATGTCGCTCGTAGGCCTCGGTATCGACTGGCAGCAAGGCATCAAGGGTTTGGTTCTCCTCGCGGCAGTAGCCTTCGATATCTATAACAAAAAGAAGAGCAGTGCCGCTTAATTTAAATGATGGCATCAGATCGTAAAATGGCTGATCTTGGGCAGACGAGTGTCGCTGCCCATGGATCAGCCATTTTTTTGCGTACAGGTTACATCTTAATTGTCACTCTTCGGGTTATCAGTCGGATCAGAATAAGCGTTATCAGAATGACAACGAGGGAGCCAATAAGAGAAACTGGCAGCGTGACGGAAAGGTCTGTTGTGACCGGCAGCCACTGTTCCCATATGGAAGAGAGCTCGAATTGCCACAATGCATCCATGAAGCTGATCAACACGAGGGCTACGGCGATCATCCCCAAGCCGCGAATCCAGCCAAACCGGTAAAATCCGGATCCGATCATCCATCCCATCAGATAATAGATCAAGATTTGCACGCCGAAGGAGACAAGTGTCAGCAGCCAGCTGTTATCAAACGTCTGCAGCAGCGAAGTACTTCCCGCATCTTGCGATGCAAACATCAAGGCAATCTGCTGAATCAGAGCTGTGACAACCGGAAATGCCAGGGATAGATAGACGGCCGCCAAGGCAGCTCCATTAAAGAATTCCTTGCGCGTAATCCCGTGTCTTACGTAATAGCTAAGAAAGCTGTAGGCCGAAATAATGCCGATAACGAGCATAAATCCTTTGGTTGAGCGGTAAGCGATGGAGAAGAAGTCCTCCTCCGCGAATCCTTCGCGAACATTGACACCGATGCTGGAGCCGATGCCGACTCCAAAATAGATTAGCAGCACAATAGATAGAAATCCCAACGCCCAGCTGCCTTGCTGCACAAACATATCTCTCGCTACTTTGGTTACGGCCGAAGACGTCTTATTCATGCGGTGTATTCCTCCCCCGTAAGATGGATAAACAAGTCCTGGAGCGAGATCGGACCGAGCTCAAGTCCAGCACGGCGTGCGGCGATTAGAGATTCCTCGCTTAACTCCCCGTAGATCATGACGGATTTCGTAGAGCCGAGCTGCTGTACGTTGAGCACGTTCATGCCCCGGATGAATTCATCCACTTTTGCCGCCATACCTGTAATGGATACGCCCCTGGATGTGAGGCTTTCGTAGTCCTCATGCAGCACCAATCGGCCTTTATGAATGATAATGACTTCTTCAAACAAATAGTCCATTTCAGAGACCAGGTGGGTGGAGAGGATGAACGTCCGAGGGTGACGCGCTTGATCCTCCAACAGCTCCCGGTAAAAAATTTCACGAGTCGGCGCATCCATTCCGAGATAAACTTCGTCCAGAATGGTAACGGGCGATCGGCTGGCGAGACCGATGCATACGTTAAAGGCGGATTGCATCCCTTTGGAGAGCTGCTTCAGCTGTTTATTCAGGGGCAAATTGAATTTACGGGCAAGCTCAAGGCCGTAATCGATATCAAAGTGAGGCCGGTATCTGGCTATCGATTCAAATGTTGATTTTATTTTGTCCGACTCGTCTTTATAGTCAACATCGTAGATGAAGGAGATTTCCTTCATCATGTTTGCATTTTCGAAGGGCACCTCGCCGCCAATCGTAACCGATCCCGAGGAGGGCGTGCGATAGGAAGCCAGGACGGACAGAAGCGAGGTTTTACCTGCGCCATTGCGCCCGAGGAGACCGTAAATTTTGCCTGCCGGGAGAGAGAAGGAAACATCCCGGACGGCTTCGACGCCGCCGTATGCCACCGATACGCGGTCAAACTGTACATCAAGATTCATGGGGGTCACTTCCTTTTAACTGGGTTATGATTTGAAAAAGCTCATCCGTGGACAAACCGAGTTTGTCTGCTTCCTGCACCATGGGCAATACAAAATCATCTGCAAATGCGCTCATCCTCGTTTGGAGCAGCTTCTCTTTCGCTCCTTCTGCAACAAACATGCCGACACCTCGCTTTTTGTAAATAAGTCCGGAATCAACGAGGAGGTTGATCCCTTTCAGCACTGTGATGTGATTGATTTTGTAAAATTGGGACAGCTGCGTTGTGGAGGGAACCTGCTCACCTTCAAGCAATTGATCGTTTACGATCTGGTCCTCGATCTTCTCCTTGATTTGGATGAACAGGGGCTTGTTATCCGGATGTACGGTACCGCTCAATAAGAATCACCGCCTTGCTTTCATGGCCTGTTAAGGTTATATGCTTATATATATAACTATATAACCAGAATGTGAATGGGATGTCAAGCACGCCTGCGAAATATCGTTGAACAAAAAAAAGAAGACCCATGTTCAATACATGAGCCTTCTATCGATACCCTCTTATTTTTGTATTTCTCATTTTATCGCTTCCAAATATTCATGGGATTCCACAGGAGGGAGCTTGCCCCGTTTCAAATCCCGTATCGTCAGTCCGAAATCGATTTGCAGATGCGGATAATCGGGAAAGTTGGCCCAATCGCCGCCCCACTGGAAGCCTAAATGTTTTGCAATCTCCACAACCTCCATCCAGTCAGCCTTGCCGTTTCCGTTCCCGTCATATTCCATGTCCCAGATGACGCTGCCGTCCTTTTGCTTCAGCGCAAAATCAATAGCTAAGCCATAATTATGCAGTGATTCGCCTGCCTTGGCGTTGGTCACTATATTGCCCGCTGTACTGCGGCCCTGATTGTAAATTCGGGTCTGTTCCTCATGGCTTCGGTACCCATCGGTAATGACGATCGTAATTCCTTTTTCCTTGGTGAGACGGACGAGTTCGTTCTTTTGCTGTAACACGTAGGGGTGGAGCTGGGTAACTTTAGGGGTTTCTTTATGATTAAAATCAAAATCGAGATCGTTGAAAATTCCCGGTATCGAGGTTTGCAGCTGCATATAAAATATGGCAAGTAATAGGGCAACAATAAGGAATAGTGTCGTTTTTTTGCGTTTAATCATGCGGATTCTTTAATCTACCTACTTTCGTGCTTGGCGTAAGGTCACTCGTAACTTCAGTCATCCTCTATTATATCGGCATCCCGCCCTGTGATCCAGCAGACCTGCCTGATGACCATATATCAACATGAATAGAAATTCATGGTTGAACACATTCTATTCGTAAAACGGAGGCTATCCGAAAAAAGGGGAATCGTGATGAGTCATATTCAAAACATGTCCATGAGACTTAACCAGCTATCCAGTCAATTGACCGCTGCAGGGCAGAACGGCCGTTTGGATGAAGTTGGGTTGATTGTCAGCGAGCTCAGCCAGATCTACACCGAGCTTCAGAACTTACAGGCTGCGGTTACACCTGAAACCTCTTCCTCCGCCCGGCAGGAGCTGGTGAATTGTCGTATCGTGCTGCACGGCATGATGGATGCTGTGCAGGATATCCGAACTGCTACGGCGGAGCAGTATCGGCAGGTGCTGGGCGAGAACAAAACGGTGTTTGAGCAGCTGGATGAGGCCGCTCAACAAAGCGAATATTCGCAAGCCTATCAATATCGTCTGGCGTTTAAGCAGATGGATGAAGTCAGCCAGCATCTCCATCAGCTGGATGGATCGATGCTGGATACGGGATATCAGCTCGAGCGGGGAGCGATGGCTGGTGACACTCTGAACGGAGCCGTCCAGAGTGAGGATTTGACCCTTGGTACAGACGAGGGTGGAGCCATGATGTAAGAGAGAGCGGACTGCACGCGAAAGAGTGTGTCCCCGTGCTGCAGATTTGGAAGGTATCCGCATGTCATGTCCTGCGGAGAGTTTAGGACCCGAATTGCGATAAGAGCGAGTGCGTTAACCGCTGAATTCTGGAAAGAGTGTTCTCCAGTAAAGCTGCAGATCCTGCCACAGGATACTGGCAGCTTCTTTTTTTTAGGATTGAAAGAAAACTCTTTTTTAATATATAATTAAGGAGAAAATATTCTTTTTGTGTTAGTTTAGAGAGAAATGAGGGACGTGGAATGGCAAGAGTAGGCCCGAGACTGAATCAATCCAATACACTGCTGATGATATCCAGCATCTATTCTTCTCTGACCAAGACGGAGAAGAAAGTAGCTGATTATGTAAAAGCTTATCCGGAAGAAACGGTACTGGCAACTGTAACGGATTTGTCCGAGAAAGCGGGAGTTGGCGAGACCTCCGTCATCCGATTTTGCCGCAAATTAGGATTCAGGGGCTTTCATGAGTTTAAGCTCTCGGTGGCGCAGGATCTGGTGGATCGCCCTCCGTCTGTGATCGATACCTCCATCGATGAGCAGGATGACATGATGACCGTTGCCCGCAAGCTGACGTTGCAGCATGAGATTCTGCTGAAGAACACGCTGGATCTGGTCAATACGGATAATCTGAAAATGGCGGTGGATAAGCTGTTAGCCGCAAACAAAGTGTATGTCTATGGCGTGGGTTCATCCGGTATAACGGCCCTGGATTTGCACTATCAGCTGATGAGACTGGGGCTGAATGTGGAAGCGCACCGGGACTCGCACATTATTGCGATGTCGGCTTCTTTGCTGAAGAAAGGGGATCTGGTTTTTGCGATTTCGACTTCAGGCAGTACGCGCGATCTGGTCGATCCAGTGAAGGAAGCGAAGAAGAATGGCGCGGATGTCATCTGCTTGACCGGTCATCTCCGTTCTCCGATTGCCACTTACGCCGACACGGTTCTTCTGGTGTCTTCACGCGAAATGCCGACGGAGGGCGGGGCGCTGGCGACAAAATTCATGCAGACGTATATGCTGAACATTCTGACCACGCTCTTAACGATGAAAAAGGTGGATGCCTCAGAGTCGCTGGAGAAAACCGCGAGGTCGGTTGTAGATAAGCTGTACTAGTGAATCGATCCCCGGAATCGATTCACATACGCGCTTAGGGGTGCCGGACAGAAGGAGCTATTGGATTTTTGATCATAAAAGGGAGTGAAGGGAGTGTTTCCTGGCGATGAGTTACGCGATCGGCGTTGATATTGGGGGGACGAAGGTCCAGTTTGCCGTCATCGATAGAGAAGGGAATATAACGAACCGACATCGGGTGCCAACCGAGGCGAATAAAGGACCGGAGCAGCTTATGAACAAAGTGCTGCTTGGCATCGACATGATGATGGAATCCATTGATCAAGAAGAAGAGATTCAGGGCATCGGCATCGGTAGCGCCGGTCAAATCGATTACCGGGAAGGGACCGTTCGATATACGGGAGATACGCTGCCGGACTGGACGGGGACAGCCATTAAAGAAATGATCGCCCGTCGCTACAACACTTCGGTTTATGTTGACAATGATGTTAATGTCATTGCGATTGCCGAGAAGATGTACGGTGTTGGCAAGGATTGCGACCATTTTGTATGTCTTGCGCTGGGCACGGGAATTGGCGGTGCAGTCATGGAAGCGGGCCGTCTTATTCGAGGTGTCTTTGGTGGAGCGGCCGAGCTGGGTCATGTCAGTATTGATATTAATGGTCCCCGCTGCAGCTGCGGGAACAATGGATGCGTTGAGTTGTATGCATCAGGCAGCGGGATTGCCAGACTGGGTCTTGAGATGCAGCGTAATGGAAGCGCTTCATATGCGTGGAGGCCTAATGCCCGGGACATTATTCAGGCTTGGCATCAGCATGATCCGTCTGCAACGCAAGTGATGAGAATCGTCATTCGGGCACTCGGTTCCGCTATTGCAGGGTATATACATACATTTAATCCGGAGGCTGTTGTTGTCGGCGGTGGCGTGGCGCAGTCCGGTCCCCGTTTCTTGCAGGCACTCGATCAGGAAGTCAACGCAAGAACTTCTTCATATATGAGGGGGTGCTGTCGTCTGATTCCGGCTAACTTTGGAAGTGACGCAGGTGTGATCGGAGCAGCCGCTCAAGTATGGCATTACGGAGAGTCATCTTGTTCGCAGTATATGATATAAAAGAATTATTACTCCATAATTTTATTATTAAATAAATATTTATTTTTTGATTACGGGTATGCCATTGAAACGTGAAATCATATGCGGGGCAAGGATTATTTTGATAATCCTTGCTCTTTTTGCGTTTTTATAAAAATATAAATTAGAAAATTAAGGATTGACTAAAGAGAAAATATCCATTAATTTTTGTTTAGAAGGATTTTTTCTTCAAAATGAATTGTAAAATCCATGACATGTTGGAGGGTGAGTCATTTGAAGAGGCACTATAGAAAGAAGACGTTTCACGTTATGCTCCTGTTATTGTTAGCTTTCACGACCGTATTGAGCGCATGTTCCGGAGCTGGCGGCACTGCCGGAAAACCCGGCGAGGGCGGTAAGGTGGAAATTCAGTTATGGAGCTCTGCTACAGCAGAAAACGCGAAGCCGATTGAGAATGCTATAGCGAAATTCAATGAAAGCCAGGACGACATCGTAGTCAAGACACTCAGCAACCAGGATCATCAGAAACAATTAACCGCGATTTCAGGGGGCAGTGCTCCGGATATCATCGTAACGCAGTGGAATAATATCGGGCCGTGGTCCGCTGCCGGTGCGGTACAGTCCCTAGAAGAATTCATCAAGCGCGACGGTTATGACACCAGTCAGATCATTCCTGCGGCGCTGGATCGCATGAAGGTCAATCATGAGATATTCGGTCTACCGATCTCTATGAGCATGGCCAACAAATTGTTCTACAACAAACAAGCGTTTGAGGAAGCAGGGCTGACAGCTCCGCCGGAGACGCTTGAAGAGCTGTTCGCATATGCGAAGAAACTGACCAAGAAGGATGCTAAAGGAAACATCACGCAAATGGGCTTTATACCGGATTACCCTTGGATCGATAATGTCTTCTGGCCGATCATCTTCAACGGTTCATGGGATGACGGCAGCGGGAAGCTGACGGCGAACCAGGAAGCGAATGTGAAGGCCATCGATTATCAAATGAATTATTATCGGGAATTCGGGCAGGAGAGCATCGATAAATTCAAATCGGGCATGGGCGGCCTCGAGACTCCGCAGGATCCGATCCTGACCGGCAAGCTGTCCATGATTATCGGCTGGGAGAACTGGTATGTGGAGCATCGCGGCGAGGATAAGGAAGTGGGAGTAGCACCATTCCCGTATCCGGCGGCGAACCCTGAGCTCAAAGGCTCCGGCATGGTCAGTCCGATTGCCATGTTCATTCCGTCCAAGGCGAAGCATCAGGATGAGGCATGGAAGGTGATGCAGTACCTGCTCGGTGAGGACGTTCAGATTGAATACAGCATTGAGTTCGGTTCCATCCCGGTTCTAACGAAAGCACTCGATAATCCGAAGCTTACGGAGAATCAAGAGGTGAAGGAACTGTGGGATTATTATGAAAGCGCTAAAAACCCGAATTTGAAGGGCTTCCCGAACAGCATCTACATTAACGAATACTTGCAGACCTTGAACGAAGAGACGGAGAAGGCACTCAAAGGGCAGATAACGGCCCAGGAAGCAATGGATAATGTCGTGAACAAAATGCAGCCGATCGCAGACAAGAAATAATCCTGATGATGCAAGGAGCGGTGAGCACGATGGTTTAGCAAGCAAGCCGCTCCTTTTGCATGCTGTTGTTTTTTCACTTGGAGGTGAATGTCACATGGAACGTTTGGAACCCCGGAGCGGTATGAGAAGCAGGGAAAGGAAACGGCTGTTCATCGGACTTTTATTTTTAAGTCCCTGGATATTCGGCTTCCTGCTCTTCCAGCTCTATCCGATCATCACGTCATTGTATTACAGCTTCACGGAGTACAACCTGTTTACCTCGCCTCAGTGGGTCGGACTGGATAATTATGCGGATATGGCCCAAGACGGCAAGATGCTCTCATCTCTGTACAATACCGCATTCATGGCTTTGTTCGGATTCTTTCCGCAGCTTGCGTACGCACTGGGCATTGCTCTGCTGTTGAATCAAAGCGTAAAAGGACTGTCCCTGTATCGGACGATTTATTTCCTGCCCACACTTGTCCCGGCTGTAGCGGGGTCATTGCTGTGGATTTGGCTGCTGAACGCGCAGTACGGTCTGGTCAATCAGATGCTGGGTGCGATCGGCCTGCCGGAGCCGAACTGGCTGATGGACGAGAACTGGACCAAGCCTTCGCTGATTTTGATGGGTTTTTGGGGGACCGGAACCATTACGATCATGTATTTGGCGGCACTGCAGGAAGTGCCCAGGATGTATTATGAGGCCGCTTCCATTGATGGAGCGAACAAATGGCACAAGTTCTGGCATATCACATTGCCCGCCATCTCGCCCATGACCTTCTTTCAGCTCATTATGGGGCTCATCGGCTCCTTCCAATATTTCTCCCAAGGCTATGTGTTTGCGGAATCAAGCAACCAGGCCATTGGCGGACCGGGGAACTCGATTTTGTTCTATGCGATTTATTTGTTCCAAAATGCCTTTATGTTCCTGAAGATGGGGTACGCTTCAGCCATGGCATGGATATTGTTTGTGATTGTCCTGCTGCTGACCCTGTTAATCTTCAAGACATCCAGCAGGTGGGTTTTCTATGGAGGTGAAAAATAATGAACACGGCATCCATCGGCAGAAAGATCCTCCCGCATTTGCTATTGATCATCGTTGGTCTGCTGTTTCTGGCACCCTTTGCGTGGCTGCTGCTGACGACCTTCAAGACGGAGGATGAAATCTTTGTCATTCCGATACAATGGATCCCCAAGGAATGGATATGGGATAACTACGTGAATGCGGTCAGCATGATCCCGTTCATTAAATACACCTGGAACACCGTCGTGATTGCCTTGATGAGTGTTGCCGGCGTGGTCCTGTTGTCACCGCTGGTGGCGTACGGCTTTTCGCGAATTCAATTTAAAGGCCGAAACCTGCTGTTTATCCTGATGCTCAGCACGCTGATGCTTCCCATGCAGGTAACCATGATACCGCTGTATGTTGTATTCAACAAAGTTAATCTGCTGAATTCCAACTGGCCCCTGGTGCTGTCCGCGTGGTTCGGTACGGGAATGGCATACAATGTGTTTTTGATCCGGCAGTTTTTTAACGGCATTCCGATGGAGCTTACCGAATCTGCCAAAATCGACGGTGCGTCGGAGTTTCGCATCTATGCCCAAATTGTGATGCCCCTTGCCAAGCCGGCCCTTCTGACAATCGGACTGTTTACGTTTCTGGCCGCATGGGGCGATTTCCAGGGAGCGTTGATCTATCTTAACGACCAGGAGACATGGACACTGTCTATCGGGCTTAAGCAGTTTATTCGGGAGAATGGGGTGGCATGGGGGCCATTAATGGCAGCCGCTACGCTGTTTACGATTCCGATCATCATCCTGTATTTCTTCGTTCAGAAGAAGTTTATCGAAGGTATTACCATTACGGGGCTGAAGTAAGCGATCGATCACACATTTCATTCTAAAACAGATGTAGGAGCTAATTATGAGGCGAATGATTACAGATAGAGGATTAGTGGTGTCTTGTCAGGCATATGAGGGTGAGCCGCTGTTTGGGCCTCTGCATATGGCCGAAATGGCGAAAGCAGCCGTGCTCGGCGGCGCAATTGGCATTCGGGCCAATGGGACGGCCGATATTTCCGCGATTAAAGCGGCTGTTAACGTTCCGGTTATCGGCCTGCTGAAACGGCAGGTCGAAGATTATCCTGTTTACATCACGCCGACTCTGGAGGATGCCCTTGCTGTCCATGAGGCAGGCGCCGATATCGTGGCCATGGACGGGACGCGGAGGCCGAGACCGGATGGAAGAACACTGAAAGAGGTTGTGGAGGAACTGATGGGTCAGGGGATCCATGTGATGGCAGATGTATCCACTTTGGAAGAGGGGTTATATGCTGCCGATTTAGGCGTTCACTATATTTCCACGACGTTGTCGGGGTACACCTCGTACAGTCTCGACACCCATAAACCGGATATCGGATTGGTTGCCCGGCTGGTGCAGGAAACGCGGCTCCCCGTTATAGCGGAGGGCAGGTTTACCAGCGCAGATGAGATGATTCAGGCTCTCAATGCCGGTGCCAGGTTTGTTGTGGTCGGCAGTGCGATTACACGCCCCCAGGACATTACCGAGCGTTATCGGAAGTCGATTGAAGCTGCAGTGGATTTGAACTAGGGAAAGCGCAGGGGGAGTAACACAGCAAAGATAAAGATACTTGAAGGCATGTAAGGAGGTGAGATGACGTAACGGAGTGAGCCTGCTGTGCCGGCAAGGATATAGGGAGAATGAAATAGTCCGGCACGATGAAGAGTGGTGAGCGATCAGGAAGATTGATATGAGGAGGGTAATTCAATATGCGTTCTATAAAACAGCGGATATCCTTAGCCATGATGTTGGTCATGATGTTCTCGATTGTTCCCTTAACGTATGCAGACGAGGCTCAATCGGGAGTTCGAAATCTGGCAAGAGATGCAACCTACACTTGGTCGGAAGCTCCCGAAAGTGCTTATCCCGATCCGGGAAACAAGCTGAATGACGGAATACACGGAACTCGCAACGTGCTTGATCCTGCATGGGTCGGGCATCTTCGCAAAAAAACGCGGGAGGTCGTGTTTGATCTGGGCGAACCCAAATCCATCTCGGGCATTAACGCGCGTTTTTTGCAGGATTGGCCGGGTTCAGCGATTCTGTTTCCCTTAACGGTATCGATGTACGTCTCGGACGATAATGTTCACTGGGCGAACTTGACGAATAAAGCAACACAGACATTATGGGTGGATGGTCCGCCTGTAGATGAAACTTACGCTTGGGATAGTCAAGCAGATGGTGTACCCGGTTTTGATGAGGTGGAGTTCGCTTATGCGCGTTATGTGAAGGTGACCTTCTCTATGCATACAAGAGCCTGGACCTTCATCGATGAAATCGAGATCACCGGTACGGATGGCAAAGCTTCCGGCGCGGTCCAGCTTCCGGCGCAAGACTTCAACTATTTGCAGCCGGGAGAGGCAACTGCGGGCATTCATAATCTGTCCCTCTTGTACAATGGACAGTATGCGAATGGGGAAGGTGACTGGAGCAAGGAGGAGATCATTCCCCAGATCAGTTACGTGAACCAGGATGGAGAACCGGTGGATTGGCTCTTTGACGGGGTTCTTACGCTCGGGTTGATATCGCCGGATGGGCGTGACTATGGCGGCGGCGCGAACCTGAAGGACTGGAATTGGTACCTTGACAAAACGTTTGACGCGGATGGTGAGATGTACCAGCTCAATGAAGCCACCAAGGAGGTAGGAGTCAAGCTGGGACAGCCTGACCACAAAACCAAAGTCGTTGTAATGATCCCGGATACAGGTGAGTATCAAACCGACTTTGGTGACGTGGACGGAGATGGAATCTCCGAAAACTTTAATGGCGGGGCTATTGGCGAGGAGTCGGCCATGGCGAACAGGCAAAAGGCGATCCGCTGGTGGATGGACGAAGTGCTGCAGCGTTGGGACACTAACCAATACTCGAACCTGGAGCTGGTCGGTTTATACTGGTTGTCCGAACAGGTAAGCACAAGCGCTTCCGGACCGGATATGCTGAAATATGTGAATGGCCAAATTCATGACGAAGGACTGAAGTCTTTCTGGATCCCTCATTTCTTGGCTTATAAGAGTTATATGTGGGATGAGGTCGGATTTGATGCGGTGGCATTCCAGCCGAACTATTTCTTCGAAGACATGGGTAATGAGCGTCTGGACGATGCGGCCTACACAGCCAAACGGTTCGGAATGGGCGTTGAGATCGAATTTGACGGACGGATGTTGAGCGATCAAGTATTCCGTAACCGGTATAAGGAATATCTGGACGGAGGCGTAAAGTACGGGTATATGAAGGATGCGTTCAAAGCGTATTACATGGGCTCCGGTCCGGTGTTGAGAGATGCGGCGACAAGCCAGGATCCGGATATCCGAATGATGTATGACTGGCTGTATCAGTTTGTTAAAGGGACGTACCAGCTGGAAAATACCGGTTCTCTGCACCTGAAAGGGCTGGTGGATCAACTGGAGCAGGCAGGTGAATTTGCGAACCAAGGGGCTGCCCGTTCGCTGGTTGCAAAGTTGGATTCGGTCATCCGCTTCGAAGAGAAAGGGAACAAGAAGCAGGCAGCCCACCATTTGGACGGCTTTATGAAATTGCTGGATAGCCATAAGCAGAGTGGGGCGGTATCGGCCAGAGCCTATCCCTTGCTAAAGGCAAACGGCGAGTATTTGGCAAAGCATTTGCAGTAGCCTTTGACGGAAAATATGTTTGATGCCAAGCGAGCATGCATGGGGAAGCGGCAGAAATTTCCGCTTTTAGCCGGGAATGATGTGAAGGGAGCCCAAGGTATTCAGGGTTAATGGCCGTGGGCTCCTTTAAGATAAATCAGGATATTCGCCGTCAACAGCGATCGGAAGAATCTTCGTCTCGCAGCGTCCTTATAACAGACAAAGGGGTCGCCCTCAGGTCAAGTGACTGGGACGGCCCCTGTTTATCGTTAGATCGCTAATTGATTTTACGCTTTCCGCCAAACCTCGATGGCTTGATGCAGGCGAGACAGTGCCTCTTGAACGGTGGCGCGCGTACAAGCCAAGTTCATGCGCATAAAGCCCTCGCCATCCTTGCCGAAGGAAGCGCCGCTGTTTAATCCAAGCTTGGCCTCGTGAACCAGGAAGCGGGTCAGCTCTTCGTGGGACAAGCCCATCTGCCGGAAATCGATCCATAGCAGGTAAGTAGCTTCCGGCATAAATACCTTCAGCTCAGGCAGGTGCTCTTGTGCGTAATTCCGAACAAGCTCCATGTTCCCGCGAATGTATACCAGGAGCTCATCCAGCCATGGTTCGCCCTCACGATAAGCGGCCTCGGTGGCAGCAGCACCCATTGGTGTGATAGAGCCGATGGAGTATCGGTTCAGTATTTTACGGAACTTGCTGCGCAGCTGGGCATTCGGAATGATCATGTTCGCCGTATTCAGGCCAGCGATATTAAACGTCTTGCTCGGTGCGGTGCAGATGATGGAACGCCCCTCGGCATCCTCCGATAGAGCTGCGAATGGTGTATGGCCGCCTTGCTCGAATACAAGGTCCGCATGGATCTCATCGGATACAACGAGTACATCATATTGCTGGCACAGGGAGGCCAGACGCTCCAATTCCTCTTTGCTCCACACCCGGCCCACCGGGTTGTGCGGACTGCACAGAATGATCATTTTGACATTGCCGGTAGAGAAGCTGTTCTCCAGATCCTCAAAATCCATCGAGTAATCCCCATCTTCGCTCAGGCGAAGCGGATTATGTATAAGCTCACGCCCATGCTCCTGTACGACCCGGTAGAACGGCGGATAAACCGGTGTCTGGATGACGACTTGGTCACCTGGCTCGGTGAATGCATCCACGATGAGGCTGAGTGCCGGAACCACACCCGGACAGAATTGAATCCATTCCTGCTGGATCGTCCAGCTGTGGCGGTTCTTCATCCAATCAGCAATGGCCCCCCGGTACGACTCGGTCGGGAAGGTGTATCCGAACACACCGTGTTCCACCCGTTTATGGAGTGCCTCAATGACAGCCGGCGGTGCTGAAAAATCCATGTCCGCCACCCACATCGGGAGCACATCGGGCGCGCCGAAGACGGTGGGAACGTTATCCCATTTCTCACAGGCGGTTCGGTTACGGTCAATAGCAAGATCAAAGTTCATATGTAATTTCCTCCTAGTCAGAGCTGAATTAGCGGTTAAGCTATAAATTTGGCTAATGTGATTAAGCCGGTAATCGTAATTACGTTTAGTATGGTCGATATCAGGACGGTTTGTGCAGCAAAATCAGGTTCATTTTGATATTCTTCCGCCAGAATGGATGAATTTACCCCGACCGGCATGCCGGAGGCGATAATGAGCGCTTGAGCCGGGATGCCTTTGAGCCCGAGGAGCAGTACAATCAGAATGCCGATCGCAGGCGCAACCAGAAGACGCAGCAGAACGCTCAGATATACATCAAGGCGGCGCAGGCGAAGCGGATATTTGATAATCTGTGCGCCCAGCGTCAGCAGAGCGATTGCCACCATGGATTGGTCCGCATACGTAAGCGGCTGTGATATAAAGACCGGGAGCGGCAGAGCCAGGGCATGCAGCAGAATTCCGATGACAAGGGCATAGGGTACGGGCATTTTCAAGAAGCCGATAATGGCTTGTTTGTATAACCCTTCCGTCTTGGCGCCTTGAATGGAAATAACTCCGTACGTGAACGTAAGGAGGCTCTGAAAGGACATGATGAGCGCTTGAACCGAGCCGGCCATCGGATCGCCCTTGAAGGCCAGATCATTGATCGGAAGGCCGTAATTGCCCGAGTTGTCCAGCAGCAGGCTATTGGTAAACGCAGCCTTCATACCCCGATTGAACCTGCGCTGTTTGGCAACCAGCGTGCTGATCAGGTAGAGGACACCGATATAGAGCGCATAGAACAAGGCCACCATGCCCAGCAGCTGCGGCGACATCTTGGATTCATACATACTCATAAATACGGCTGCAGGCGTAATGTAATAAAAGTTGATCTTCGCGAGTGTGTACAAATCGAGCTTAAAGGCATATTGCATAATGATGCCAAAGCCTATCAGGACAAAGATGGGGAGAACCACTTCGAGTAAAATGTCGGCGATCATGCTGTAGTCATCTTCTTTCCATGAGTGTTACCTTAAGGTGAATATCCGGCTGTTCGTGTTAGACCATGTCATTATATCATGACCTTGCAGTGTTGACACTTGATTCCGTATGGAAAACAGAATCGGGATTCCACCAACCTATGACCATCGCTAGTTATGTTCGCATTACGCAAAAAGGGTGCTCCCGTGGCCAGTGGCCAGGAAACACCCTTGAATCAATATAGCAATATAACGCCAGCCTCAGCGCGTCTTTATTGCGGGTTTGTTGTCCAAATCCCGGCGGATTTGACAAATACCCGCTGCGGCAGCTTGAGTGCCGCCAGCACAAGCTCGGCCACATCTTCCGGCTGCATCATCCGGTCCTCGTCCCCAATCTTAAGACCGGCGTTAACGGCAAGATCCGTGTTGACGGTGCTTGGGGTCAGGGCGGTTACACGGATGTTATGTTTGCGTACCTCCTGCAGTACGGCTTCAGTCAGTCCCATAACGGCAAATTTAGAAGCGTTGTAAGCAGAGCCTGTGGCAAAACCACGCTCTCCGGCCGTGGAGGAGATGTTGACGATATCTCCCTTGTTGTGCTCAATCATGCCAGGCAGCGCTGCGCGCAGCATATAATAAGTGCCCATCAGATTGACATCAACGATGCGTTTCCATGCTTCCGGCTCCATATCCAGCAGATTCCCAAACTGGGCAATCCCCGCATTGTTAATCAGAATGTCCACCGAGCCCAGCTCCATGTTCACCGCGGCAAAAGCTGCCTCTGCCTCACTTTGCACAGAAACATCGGCAACAGCAGCTACCGCTCTGACGCCATATTGTTCTACAATCAGGGCGCTAAGCGGCTCCAGGTCCGAGGCAGTGCGGGCAACGAGCCCAACATGCACGCCTTCCTTGGCAAGAGCGATGGCTAGGGCGCGGCCGATCCCTTTACCTGCACCCGTTATCAGGGCTGTTTTATTTTTTAGGCTCATGACCTTCACTCCTTCACATAAATAAAAAATATGGTTTCGTTGACCAGTATACCCTGATCCTATACCAACTACCAAATGTGGCGATCCATCGACTGGGAATTTGTTATAATCGTAGCAGCATGAAAGCATGAAATATATAACCGTTCATTTGATTACAGGAATACAGGAAGTGGAGGATCAACTATGCTGCACGCACTGGATGCCATTACCGCTATTCGTCAGGGGGATGAGACGGCTGCAAAGCCTCATTCGTGGCTGATGAAGCTGGTATCGGCTGAAGAAAGAATCGTGAACCTGGAACGAATTACATCCATCGGACAATTGGCAGCGGCAAACCCTGTGCTGGATTACGTAGAACGCACGTTAAAGATACTGGATTCACTGCCTGTGTCCTATTGGATCAAGGAACTGCTGGAGGAAGTGCTGATGTGGGCTGAAACCGCCAAGGGCGGAACCATGCGGGATCGCCTTCGCTGGCAGCAGTCAGGGGTCAATTTGTTCCTGCATAATATCGGGTCTGCCCAGCTGTATGAGAGACATATCCGGGATACCGGAGGCGTCATGACCCCGCATGAAGAGATGGTCCACACACTCATTCTTACCCATGGACTGGTGGGTCAACACATTCGGGGAGAGGTGCCTTTTGAGGAAAACCTGCCCCTGCTTCAGTTGGTGGAACAGGGACAACTGACAGCGGATGAGCTGATCCGGCTGCTGATCCCTCTAAACCACTGCATCGTCGGTGCCGTATCGGAAGAGCTTTGGCATTCCGTTCAGGAAGAAGTCACGGCGCTCATTCGCCGTCTCGCAACTGGGACGCAGCCGAATAGGTGGACGTATGAGGACCGCCTGCGCCGTCTTCGAACCGCCTCCATTGCCCGGGGCGAGGACTTCGACCGGCAGCTGAGTCAGATCCGTCAGCAGACGGATTTGACGCATGCGCTTCACGGATTTCAGAATATGACGCTCTGGTATGTCGAAGCCGCATTGCAGGATTACTCACTGGAAGAGTTTATGAAGGTTCTTCTGCTTGCCCTTCACCCGAAGAAGTTGTACAGGGAAGACCAGGGATTGGAGAGGCAGCAGGAGGAGGTGAATCCGGGTTCTGTGAGCCACTTAAGCTTCGAACCGTTGATGAACGATATGTATTACGATTATAAAGGCGTTAAGAAGCTGAACGTATACAAGAAAAGAATGATTGAGCAATATTTGCGCCAAATGGATTGGAATACTTGCCTTCATGGGCCAGCTACCGTCAATCCTCATCTGAGTCACCGGATTGAACGGAAGCCGGAGCTGCCGGACACGGTATTCTTTACCTTTGAATTCTCTCGTGCGGCCGAGAAATTAATCGAGTTCTGCATCGAAGCGGAGAAGTCTCCACTCTATGAGAAGGCGGTGCTGCTGCTGTTCGACCTGTTCGGGTTGCGCCGGGATGCGTATGACCGGTTTCATAATGAAGAGAGTTACTTGAACGATATGAACAGTACAGGCGATTACAAGAAAGTGATTCTGGATTATATCACGGGAGAGGTTGTGCTTGATATTGGTCCTGGCGGCGGCGTGCTGCTGGATCTGATGGAGGAACAGCTGCCGCATGTGCGTCCGGTCGGGATCGACATATCCTCGAATGTGATTGAAGCTTTGGAGAAACGCAAACGTCTGGAGCATAAGCCATGGGAGGTACTGAAGGGAGATGCGCTTCGTCTTAGGGAATATGTGGAGCCGGGCAGTGTCGACACTGTAATCTTCTCCTCGATCATTCATGAGCTGTACTCCTACATTGAGATGGACGGCTTCCGTTTCAATAGGGCTACGGTAGAGGCGGCATTATTCAGTGCCTACGAGGTGCTTAGACCTGGCGGCCGCATCATTATCCGGGACGGGATTATGACCGAGCCGGTGGATACGATGAAAAGGATCCGTTTCCGGGAAGCGGATGGTCTGGAATGGCTGCTTCGGTATGCGTCCGACTTCAAGGGACGAGAGATTGTTTACGAGCAGCTGGCTCAGGATGAAGTGCGTTTGCCTGTGAACGATGCGATGGAATTTTTGTACACCTATACTTGGGGAGCCGAAGCTTATGTTCATGAGGTGCAGGAGCAGTTTGGCTATTTCACGCCTTCACAGTACGAAGAATGTATACGTAAGACATTAGGAGAAGAAGCGATTATCCGGGTCCAGCAGCATTATCTGCAGGAAGGGTATGCGGAAGCATTGGCCGATCGTATTGTGTTCATGGACGAGGAAGGTCAGCCGGTGAAGCTGCCCGACAGCACCTGCCTGTATGTCATAGAGAAACCAGCCCATTCGTAACAGCTGATTACGGGTGGCGACCTAAAAAAACAGGACCCGTACGCATAATGAATGCGTCGGGTCCTATTCCGTTTGTTTATGGCAGGACTGGAAGGGAGATCTCTATTCCTGCTTCTTAGGTTCCGGATAGTCCTTGCCGAGTGTATCTACCGTCACTTTTTTCATGACGGGAACCTCCAGCGGTTTGTCCATCTGATCCCGCTCCAAGCCCACGATTTCCTCTGCAACCTCCATTCCTTCAATAACCTTTCCGAAGGAAGCGTACTCCGCATCCAGGGATGGCGCATCCGCCACCATGATGAAGAATTGCGAGCCGGCGGAGTTTGGATCCTGTGCTCGTGCCATGGACAGGACGCCTGTTGTATGCTTCAGGTCATTCTGAAATCCGTTGGATGTGAATTCTCCGGCAATCTCGTAATCGGGTCCGCCTGTTCCATTTCCATCCGGGTCGCCCCCCTGAATCATAAAGCCGGGGATGACGCGGTGGAAGCCTGTCCCGTCATAGAAGCCTTGTTCCACCAGCGAGATGAAATTGTTTACCGTATTCGGTGCAACTTCAGGATAAAGCTCCAGCTTTATCGTTTTGCCGTTCTCCATCTCAATTGTGACGATGGGATGACTGGCGTTCGGGTCAGGAACGTTCTGCTTAACTTCCGTCTCCTTCGGCGGCTCCGTTTCGGGAGCTGCCCCGTTCGAGGTGCCGGTGCCGCCCGCAGCGCCACCTTCGGTACCCTTGTCATTCTGGCCGCATGCCGTCATTACGAGCAGTAATGCAAGTACTACAAATAGAGCGGGCATCCAGCGTGTTCTACGTTTCAACATCTTTGACTCCTCCTGTGCTATTCCTAATCAAGCCTTAAATATTTCATCTGAATCATATCTTAACACAGGTTGGACAAGTACTGAAAATCGAAAACATAGAGTATACATTAGAGAAGCATTTATCGGCAAATCTTCACGGAACACAGACCCTTTGTTTTCTGCAACTTAAAATAAGAGCCTCGGGACTTGGCATCAGTCCGGAGGCTCTCGCAAGAGAAGCTGGAAGGGATAAGCGCTTATTTTGCCGGGAATATGCCCTCCACTTTGTTTAAGGGAAGCAGAATTCGCGAACGGTTTTTGTCCTTGGCGAGCAGCTCAATAAAATCGGCTCCGATTCTGACAAGCCGGATCCGATTAAAGGCGCCGCGGGTAGGGAAGGTGGTCCGTACCCCCACAAGTACCGTTCTCATTGGCGGTTTGACGTCAAATACCCGGATCGAATTGAGACTGGAGGGCACGAAGAGCTCACCTTGTACCTTAACAAAATTTTTCGGGAATACCCGCTGCAATCGCCCGGGCTCTAACCCGGTATGGGGAGCGTTGATCTCTACCAGATGTCCGGTTAAGGAAGCCAGTCGCTGCTGCAGCGTGATTTTATGTCCTCCATGATGGATCGGCAATCCTTTCATCTTAATCATCATCCTTCCAGGGTCGTATGGTGTAGTGTATGTTGGAAGGTATGGCAGGGGTGAAAGAAGAGATTCACGTTTCCATCATGTTGATCATAAAGTTTTAGGATGAGGAGTCGTTTCCGCGGTTACTGGTTTCACTGCCATCGGGTTTCTCGTGTTTGATGCTGTCAGGAATGGGAATGCTGTCCGGGTATGAATCTTCCTTAAACAGACCAAATTCCTCATCAATGTCGCGTTCGGTCACTAAACGTTTGTTCTCGTCAGGTTGCTTCTTCATCGGCTGTTCCTCCTATTAAATCAAGTCTTTGAAAAAGGTAGCGGCTGGTATAAGAACTGATAGTTTGACCCATACTGGTTTACTATAAAGATGGATGTATGGGAGGCATAGGCATGGAAAGAAAGGGAAATATATTAACAGCACTCATATGGGGCACGCTGATCGGCATTTTGCTGTGGATGTCCTTTCTCGGCTGGCTGGATATCATATTCGGAAAATAGATGGATAGCAGAAGACCCGCCTTCTCATATAGGAGAGGCGGGTCTTCTGCTATTACTTAATCCTCCTCGCCATGACTGCCGTTCAGAAGATCAATTCCGTGCATGCCTTCATCTGGCGGTGCTGCAGGGTCCACCGGGCTATTGGCCGAGATGGCGTCCGCATCCGGTATATCTTCGAGCGGCATATATTGATCCGTTTCAGAGGGGTAATCCTTAAATATATCCTGATTAAGAAATGCAGTCCCGCTGCCGGTTAATGCAGCGTCGGCCGCAACCCGCTGCTCCCTGTCCCCAGCGTACTCCGCGATGACTTCATCACCGGGACGAGTAGGGGGCTCTGCCTCAATGGCCCGCCATTCCCGATCAGCCACATCATCCGCGACATCCCGGTTGACGGTTTCGTGGACTGATCGATCCGCCTGCAGTCGGTCCGTTTCTTTGATTCCCGCAGACGAAGAGATCCTCTCGCCGGCAATCGTCCGCTGATCGGGCTCAGCACCGGTAGCCTCCCACGCATCGATGGCGCTGCGATCGGGATTCAAACGTTCCTCGGGTTTCGCGTCCGCAGGAGCTGCTTCATTCAGATCGTATGCGATATGATCCGCATGCTCACTGCTAAGACTTTGCTCCGTGTAGGTGTTCACATCCCTCAGATCATCCTTCGGAATCATGTCCGCATCCTCTACTCTTCGACTGGCCTCAAATTCCAAATATGTCAAATCCGCTAGCGTATTACGATTGTTTTCATCTCGCATGTTGCACAGCTCCTTCCTTCAATCCATATGAAATAATTTTTCTATACTTCGACTTTACCCGCTGAAACAAGAATGAATCCCGAAACGTCCAGGTTATGGTGGACCAAGTAAGTGTTAGCATGCCCTGTCATTCCGCGTATTATGAAAATCCTCAGAATAGGAAAATGGACGAAAGAGTAGCTAAGCAGGAGGAAATAAAGGATTTTATGGGGTATATGCGCTTAATTGCATAATGAATTTTATAATTGATCCCGCTATAATCAAAAAAGTGATTAACGGCCCCGACAATTCTGAGAGTGGATTGTCAACCATTACAATAGAATGGAAGTGATTATGACTTTGTTTCAATGGATTAAACAAGGCTTCTTTGGCAACTCGCGCAAAGATATTTTATCCGGATTGACGGTAGCATTTGCGCTCATACCCGAAGCGATTGCGTTCTCGATCATGGCGGGCGTGGATCCTATGGTGGGGCTCTATGCCTCCTTCGTGATTGCTGTCAGCATTTCGTTTTTTGGCGGGCGTCCAGGCATGATTTCTGCGGCGACAGGGGCCATGGCATCGTTGATGGGACCGCTTGTGGTTCAACACGGGATTGAGTATTTATACGCGGCAACCATTCTCACTGGGCTCTTGCAGATGGTGATGGGAGCGCTCAAATTCGGACGTTTTATCACATTTGTTCCCCAGCCGGTCATTACCGGATTTGTGAACTCGCTGGCAATCATTATTTTTCTGGCCCAGCTTCCGAATTTCAAAGGGGAATCGTGGCCCATGTACTTGATGGTGGTCGGAACGCTGCTCATTATTTATCTGCTGCCGCTGGTGACCAAAGCCGTTCCATCCGCACTTGTTGCCATTATCGTGATGACGATCATCGCCGTTTGGTCCGGAGCGCCTGTCCAAACGGTGGGAGACATGGGCAACATTACGCAGACCCTTCCGTTCTTTCATTTACCGAATGTAAGCATCAGTTTGGATATGATCCTGACGATACTGCCTATCTCTCTTGCACTTGCGGTAGTCGGGATAACGGAATCGCTTCTGACGGCTTCACTCGTGGATGAGATGACGGAGACGGGCAGTGATAAGAATCGTGAAATTCGTGGTCAAGGTCTCTCTAATGTGATTACTGGATTTTTCGGCGGTATGGCAGGATGCGCCATGATTGGGCAGACCGTCATTAATGTAAAATCGGGAGGGCGCACCCGATTGTCTACTTTGGTATCCGGTGTGTTCCTGCTATTCCTCATCATTGTACTGGGGGATGTTGTGAAGCAGATTCCTATGGCCGCTCTTGTGGGCGTGATGTTCATGGTTTCGATCGGTACGTTTGAATGGGGATCTCTCCGCACGCTTCATCGGGTGCCCTTAGGGGATGCCATTGTCATGCTGGCAACAGTGATCATTGTCGTTGCAACACATAACCTGGCAATCGGGGTCATGATTGGCATTATTTTAAGCGCACTGAATTTCGGCTGGAAGATGGCCCGTATTCATGCGGTTCCGCACACGCAGCCGAATGGAACGAAGGTATATGAGATCCGGGGGCAGCTATTTTTTGGAACGATGATGTATTTCGTAGACCTGTTTAATGTGAATGAGGATCCGGAATGTGTTGTGATTGATTTCTCCAAGTCCCATGTCTGGGATCAGTCAGCTACGAACGCCATTTCCAAGGTAGTGAACAAATACAAGGAAGCTGGAAAAGAAACCACCCTGGTTGGTCTTAATGAGGAAAGCCAGCGGATGGTTGATAAAGTTGGTCTTGCCTCGAGCTCTGCGCACTAATGATGCAAGGGACTGCTCTTAAACCTTTAGGTTACGGGCAGTCCCTTTTTATTTTGCCATATGGTAATAAAATTTTACGAACGCAACACCCGTTTCATGTTATATTGATTGTAAATGGACACGAAGTTTGTCGAATTAGACATAGCGAGGAAGGCAACGCATTTTTATTGACTATGATAACGGTTAGAGGTGCTGACTAGATGAAGGATATGCCCAAATACATATTCCTGCTGGTGCTGCCGCTGCTGCTGTTTATATCCATGATGTCACCGGAACAAGCGGACGCATACGATGCTCAAATCTTGATCCCCGACTGGCAGTATATGCGGGATCTGGAACCACAGGACGTCGTTTCGCCAGCCAATATCCAGGATCCAGGGAGATGGGTAGAGGGAAGACCAGATGAAACGGGGCCCCCAAAGTCAGATGGGGTATATTCGGCATGGAATCGTTTTACCTTGCCCAAGTTTCCGTGGAGCCAGTCCGCTATCATGATTGATCGCATTAAGGGACAGAATGTTATAGTTTTTCTGGAGAATGAGCTGTTATACGAAGCCAAGCGAGACTATATGTATACAAACCATTCGCTGCTTCTCCCCATTCATCCGGAGGACGCCGGAAAGACCATTTACCTATGGATGAGCGGCGTCAGTGATATAACGCTGGGCATTGACAGCAACGTCAGACTTGGCGAATATGACCAACTGCGGGGAGCGTTCATCAAGAACGACCTGGAAGATTTCATATTGGGGAGCTCATTTCTGTTTATTGCCGTGGTGATGTTCTGCTGCTGCCTGTTTCTTCCGAAGCATACGGTATCCAGCTGGCTTGCACTTAGTGTGGTGATACTGGCAAGTGGGGCCTTGCTTATTACGTACTCCCCTTTCTTGTATACCTTCTACGGTGATCTCGGAAATGTGTGGGTTACGGCATTTGATGTTGCGCTTTTAACGGTGCTGCCGGCGATGTATTATTATTTCGAAAAAATATATGGTTCCGGTCCTTATCGTCTGATTCGATATTGCCGAAGGTTCCAGATGATCTATTCCCTGGCTTGTGTTATATTCCTTGTCGTGAACTTGCTTAGCGGCAATCAGTTCTATGACATTTATTATCTCGTCTCGGTGCAAATTCTCGGCGTCCTGATTATTCTGCAGCTCCTGCTGCTGGTTGGAACCACGATTCTCTATGCTTCCAAGCGGAACAAGGATGCTTATATCTTTTCATTTGGCTTTGGTATCATGGCGTTAACAACGCTGGGAGATTTGCTGGCCTTCTATTATAAAGACCAGAAATATGATTTTTTTCTATGGAAATGGGGCGTTATCGCGCTGATTGTTTCCCTGATCGTTATGCTTGGCCGCAAATTTGTTCGCAGTCATGAGCAAGTGGTCCAATATTCCCGGAAGCTCGAGATGTTTAATAACGAACTCCAGCGTTCGGAGAAAATGGAGATCATCAGTGAACTGGCCGCCTCGGTTGCACACGAGGTTCGCAATCCGCTGCAAGTGACGCGCGGCTTCATGCAGCTTTTGTCACAAAACTCCAAGGAGACCGAGAAGGAGTACTTTGGCTTGGCGCTGAAGGAGCTGGACCGGGCGTCCGCCATCATCACGGATTTCCTCACCTTTGCCAAGCCTGAATTGGAGCATGAGGTCAAGCTGAATGTGTATGAGGAGCTTAAGCACGTGAAAGGAATCCTGCTTCCGCTTGCGAATCTTAGTGGGGGGACAATCAAGCTTGATGATACCAAGGATTTATATATTAACGGCAACTCTTCCAAATTGAAGCAGGCGATGATTAACATCGTCAAGAACAGCATAGAGGCATTGGATGAAGAGGGGATTATTCGCATCTGGGCGTATGCCGAGTCGGAAGAAGTCGTGATTCACATTAAGGATAATGGAATTGGCATGGACGACCGTGATCTGGAAAGACTCGGTGAGGCTTATTTCTCGAATAAGTCCAAAGGGACGGGGCTTGGATTGATGGTTACCTTCCGGATCATTGAAGCGATGCGTGGGACCATCCATTTTATGAGCGAAAAGGGGAGTGGAACCGAGGCTGTTATCCGGTTTCCGGCTGCGAATGTATCGCAACCAGAGTAGCTGCACCATGAGGAGATGTCCCAAAAGCAGATTTGCTCACTGGACGAACAGCCTTACCTCACCCATCTAAAATGAATTACAGAGACATGGCGGTGCTAAAGGGATAATATCCTGGCACCGCCATTCTTATTTTACGGTTTGTTTCCGCTTTTTTACATAATGAATAGGAAATTTTATCATTTTTCCGAAATTTAGAAGGTGGAAGGTTTTGCTGCATCGAATAACTCAGTAAAGGTATTCACTCATTATAATGTTTGAGGTGCGTCAATGAGGTCTGGATGGAGAATCGCTGTGTTCCTGATCATCGTTATTGCTTTAAGCCAGGGCTACCCCAGGCTTGTCTTTGCCACCGAAGAAACGGCAGCACGGGCAGCGATTAAAGAGTGGAGAATCCTCTGGTCCGAGTCCGGAGGAATACCGGAGAGTGTACCCGCACATAGGGAAGACTGGACGGAGACTTCAGCTGGTGCTTCAGAGCCATCGAAGCCGCATGCCAAGACATCCGCATGGATTCATATGAAAATTCCTGAGATTACAGCTGCGTCTCCGGGGATTTTGATCGAAAAGCTGCATGGACAGCAGGTTGCAGTTTATGCCGATCATGTGAAGGTTTACGAATCTACAAGAGCGTACAATTATGAGTTGAACCACATCCTGCTTCCTTTGGATAAGGAGCTGCTTGGCAAGGACCTTCACATTTGGCTGGAAACCGCGAGGGATCATGTGACGATTGAAGGTAAGATCCTTGTCGGCGAATATCATGATCTGCTAAACCAGTTTGTTAAGTCGAATTTGGTGGATATCATTCTAGGAAGCGCCTTTGTTTTTATTGCTTTTGTTATGCTGATCTGCGCTATTTTCCTTAACAGAAAATATTTGATTGCCGTATTATCGCTGTCCTTTATTGTTTTATCTGTAGGCATACTTGTTTTTACATACTCCCCGTTTCTTTATACGATTTTTGATGAATATGGACATATCTACACTCACTTATACGACATTTCTTTGTTTATTCTACTCCCTTCGTTCAGTCTCTTTTTTGAAAAAATATTCGGGCTCGGTTGGAAAAATATGCTGCATAAACTCCGTAAATTTCAGGTGGTTTATTCGCTGTTTTGCGGGCTGTTTCTGGTGGTCAATCAATTGGCTTCCAATCAATGGTTTGATTTGTATTATTTCTTTTCCGTGCAAGTCATGGGGTTTGTGATGATCATTCAGTTCATATTGCTGATTGGAAGCTCGATGTTTTATGCCCTCAGGGGCAATAGGGATGCCGTCATTTTCAATGCAGGTTTTGCTGTGTTTGCCGTTATAGGTTTGGGAGAGCTGCTGCAATTTTTCATGACCCGGGGCAGCTACAATCTGTTCCTCTGGAAGTGGGGGATTGTCAGCTTCATTATTGCATTGATTGTTATCCTTGGGCGGCATTTTGCCAAAAATCATGAGCAGATTCTTCAATACTCCAAAGAGCTTGAGATGTTCAACAATGAGCTGCAGCGTTCGGAGAAGATGGAGATCATCAGTGAGCTGGCAGCATCGGTCGCACACGAGGTTCGCAATCCGCTTCAGGTTACGCGGGGGTTCCTGCAGCTGCTTACTGGAAAGGCGGAGGCTGCCGAACGCGAATATTTGGATTTGGCTCTGGTGGAGCTGGACCGTGCTTCCGGTATTATTACGGATTTCTTAACCTTTGCCAAACCGGAATTCGGCAAAGACACGCTGCTTCAGATTTCCGAAGAATTCAAGCATATCGAAGGCATACTTGCCCCTCTCGCCCATCTGCAGGGAGGCAGGATCACTGTGGATATTCCAGAGGATATTACCATTCGGGGAAACTCCTCCAAATTCAAGCAGGCTTTCATCAATATTATCAAGAACAGCATTGAGGCACTGGGAGAAGAAGGGGTGGTTCATATCCGTTGTTACCGGCAGCAGAATCAAGTGTTTATCCATGTTGTTGATAATGGAGAGGGGATGGGGGCGGATGTAATAGCTCGGCTTGGAGAACCTTATTTCTCCAACAAAACCAAAGGAACCGGTCTTGGTTTGATGGTAACATTCCGAATTATCGAGGCGATGGACGGAGATATCTTTTTTACAAGCAGAAAAGGAGTGGGGACGGATGCCATCATTACGCTTCCCGCAGCTTGCGAATGATTCGCCAGAGCTGCGGTAGCGATGGACGGCTGTCGTTCCCACTCTTTTTACCGATAATCGCAAGAAAAACATCTTCTCAACGTGGTTTGTCCTTCTAAGGAAGCACGTTGATTGATGTTTTTCTTGTGAATCTATTTATGAAATTCCCCTGCTGTTATGTAGTCTTTACCAGATGGCTCTTTCTTTGGCTTCAGATTTGATCACGCCCGTTGGATTCGGAGGAATGACCAGATACAGCTCGCCGGGATTTTCTTCAAGAGTTCGAATCTCGATGTGGTCTGGAATCCGTACGCCAAGGACTTCCTTGATGGCGGATTTAGGATCGCTGAGCAATTTTGCCTTAAAGCTAGGATCCTCCCAGGCTTTTTGAATCAATTGTGTTTGAAAGATGGCTTCTGTCGTCATTAGAATCACCCTTTCAAATAAATTGGTTATTTTTTACTCTTAAAGAATACCATGGAATAAATATAAAATCTATTATTTTTTGTTCAGTATAGACAAATAATAGTTTAACCCGCCAAACGAAAGTGTTTTTTTACTGTTTTCGATATTTTCCGCCTCGACATGAAGTTCATCTACAATCGTTTGGTGGAACGACATGAGATGAGGGGCGTCGATCTCTATCGTTAAGAGATGAGCGTGAGTTGCTGCAGCAATCTCTGCATAGGGCTTCAGTATATTGTGGATATAGAGTGCTTCTTGTACTTCCGATAGCGTCAGAGGCGCATCACTTGGCATCCCTTGTTCAGATTTAATGAGCGACAACAGGCAATTGTAGCTGCCATCGGCAAGATCCTGCTTCCAATCGGTCCAGTCGTCCATCATTTGCAAGGTCAGCAAGACATGATTCATGGCGTCATTTGTACGGGGGATCAGATCGGCCTGATCAGAGAGCAGCAATGCGGCGGTACTGCCGAGTTTGACCGGTGCCGCTTTTTTGGCAACCAGGATCGGATTGTCCTTAAAGTAATCATCTCCAGTCTCATGCATGACACCTTCCGACCATTCTCGCGTGTATGTTTTGAGATAGGACCAAAAGCTGGATTCAGCTGGGAAGTATGGCTGATAGGATGTTAGAAATTCATAATACAACAGGTTGGCAAGGGCGAGATGGTGTTTTGGATCTATCGGAGACTGACTGTCATGGGGTGAATCCATTATGTCATCTTGAATGAAGTAGTATAACATGCCGATGATGTTAGCGGTTGAGAGACGACGATATACATCGCCGGGGAGTGCGGTCAGTTCTTTCATCCAGAAGGGAAGAAGATAACAAATGTAATTTTTGGAACTATCCTGCTCGAATACATCAAATTTCTTCAAATACGATAGTCCGATCTCGTTCAGGGGAGCAGGTAACTCCCCTAGCCTTGCTTCGCACGCTGAGAATGCTGCAGCAAGATCGTCCTCGAATGGTTTGAACCAATTCATGGGATCACCAACCTATTCAATTTTTAAAGTACAAAGTGCTTACTTGCTATATTAGCATGAATGAAACATTAGTTAAATATTACCAGTCTGGAATTTGGACAAATGTGGAACTTTCCCGCCAGTATAGGGTTTTGGTCAAATATGTATTTTGGTTACAATGTTTGATTATGGCGGCTGGCGTTTAAGTTAGGAATGTACAGCGATAACCGAAAATGACAAACCAGGAGGTAATTCATATGACTCAGAAAATTGTTGGAGCCTTTAGGACGGAACAAGAAGCAACCCGGGCTATTGAGGAGCTAAAGCGGCAAGGATTCGGAGCCGATGAAATCTCTGTCATTGCTAAAGATCGAGGTGAATCTTCCAATATTCAGGAGGAGACAGGCACCAAGGCACCTGAAGGGCTGGCTTCCGGAGCAGCAACGGGTGGTGTGCTGGGCGGTGTAACCGGATTGCTTGCTGGATTAGGTGCATTGGCCATTCCGGGCATTGGGCCAATTATCGCCGCGGGTCCTATCGCAGCAACCCTTACAGGAGCTGCCGTAGGAGCCGGCGCGGGTGGATTGGTTGGCGGCTTGATTGGTCTGGGTATTCCGGAAGAGCAAGCAGAGGAGTATGGAGGATACGTGAACGAAGGCCATATTCTGGTGATGGTGGATGCGGATGAATCCAATGGCGGCCGGGTATATGATATATTTCGGAGTCACAGCGCGCTGAATGAGCATCATTACCGTGAAGAAGGCACATACAGCGGAACAGGCGCTCCGGTGGATTCCCGTTCCGAAGCAGCGGCTGCTACCGAGGATGCCGTTCCGGATCCTAACCTGTATCAAGGCTATGGTGATGGCAACGGCGGTGCGGTGAGTCCTGATATTGTAAGTCCGGATCGGGAAGAAACAAGAAAGAGACGATAAGTACTATCTCTATGTATATGTGATACAGGATAACAAAAACCGCCCGGTTCCCCGGGCGGTTTGCTTGTGCGCGATAATCTGCATTCTTGTAATATTTCTTCCGTGTTATTGATTATCGCTTGCTGCGTTGTGCTCGCGTTTCCCTCGGCCCATGTCCCGGTCCGCCGGGACCAGGTCCATGTCCGGGTCCACCGGGACCAGGTCCATGTCCAGGTCCGCCCGGATGCCACGGGCCGGGTCCAGGTCCATGTCCAGGTCCGCCCGGATGCCAAGGCCCCGGCCCAGGTCCATGCCCAGGTCCGCCCGGATGCCACGGCCCCGGCCCAGGATATCCAGGTCCGCCGCCCGGATAACCTGGAGGGAATGGTGGATAAGGATAGATTGGATAATACGGTGGATAGTATGGATAAGGATAGTACGGATATCCGGGGATCAGACCCGGGATACCAAGGCTTGTTTGGGTTTGAAGTCCTCTTTTATGATGGTGACTCAAGCCATGCACCTCTTTCTATCAGGTAGGTTACCTCATCCTATGTAGAAGCGGAGAAGAAGGGCACTTATCTAGTCAAAAATAGGCGGACGGCCATTCGTCAGGTGGGGTGTACACATGTGAATCATTATACGTGGAGGCCTGTTAATAACAGGTGTGTAGCGCACCTAAGACTCTTAATTGAAAAAAAAGGCACATATGCTCTTCCCCCATAAGAGGAAGGAACATGTGCACCTTCATATAAAACGCTAAATATATTGAAGACCTGCTGTATACGGAAGAGGTATAGGGTCAAAGGTTACGCTCCCGTTCGTCCGATATGATGACTCCGGATCAAACAAGAGCGAGAGCAGTCCCTCATCATCGAGCACCAATGCTTCATTGTTCAGCGTCAGGCGGTACGGACCATGTTCGCCCTCTGCTTGAATTAAACCATCGGGCAGCAGAGGCGCCAATTGGCGAAGCAATCGGGGGCCGCTGACCAGATACACGGTTCCGTCATTTCGTATATTTTCAGGTGTGACACCAGCAGATTGGATGAGTGCAGCGAGCTCGTTATCCTGCCATGGCAGAGGAACGGTCAGCTCTGTGAGATTGAAGGACTGGATAGCGCCTGCTATCAACAGTGCAGCTGCTTCAGGGCTTCCGCCCCATTCCACAAGGGTGGATTCTCTGGAAGGAGTCATGACGGTTCCTGGTACGGCAATAATCGCAAATGCAGTCAATACGCCGCCTTCTTCAGCCACAAGCACCTGCTGTTCCAGGCGGATCACGTTGGAGTATGCACTTGCATCAAGCAGTTTGTTAAGCTCTGAGGCAGTGGTAACATATCCAGCATCTCGCTGCTCCATCAGTCGGTGCACATCGAACAGATCCTGTGGCTGCATAGCCCGGATGTTCACCTGTTTACCGGTTGCCGTGCGTAATGGCTCTATGACGGCCGGAGATAGACGGAACCGGTATGCCCGGCCGAACAAACGGCTGCCTGCCCGGGTATATAGGGATCGGCCGCCAGAGATCAGAATTAAGGATGCTGCTGAAGCTTCGGCATGGTGGATGCATTGTTCCAGAAGTGTGCCGGCAAGTCGCTGACCCCGATAGTCGGGATCTGTACAAACGGAGCCGATGGAATAAATGTTTAGCTTCGCACCACGAATTTGTATGGAAAAAGGTACAAATCCCATAAAGGAAACCAGTTTGTCTTGATCCCAGGCTCCGTAAGAATGGCTGATGCCCGGCGAGAATATCGGAGGGAAAGATACTCCCATAGAAGGCTGTTCGGGCTGCTTAAGAAAAATACGGTCGGACAGTTCAACTGCATGATGTAACTGATCGCCTTTCATAATAGAAATGTTCACTCGATTGAGACCTCCCTATGCATGTCGCTAATTACCAGTATAAAGTCATTGGGTGCGAAATTTCCAGTAAACGTTTGCTTCCCGTCAGAATTGGGTTTCCAAGGCACATTCCAACTGCCTTGATGCGGAAAGAACATGTTATTAGGGTAATATAGTTTAACTTGATCTGACACCGGAGGGATGAGCTTGCCAAGTTTTGTTGATTCCATGATTCTGCTATGCGGCGCTTTGCTTCTGACAAGCGTCCTGACCACAAAGTTCTCTTCCCGTTTCGGTATGCCTGCCCTGGTGCTGTTTATCGCAATTGGCATGATTCTCAGCCGATTCATCTATTACGATAATGCGGAGCTTACGCAGCTGGTCGGAATATTTGCTCTGATCGTTATTTTGTTTCAAGGAGGGATGCAGACCGATTTCAAAGAGATCAAACCGGTGCTTGGACCCGCTGTTTCCCTTGCAACGATTGGGGTTTTACTGACCACCGTTGTCGTTGGAGTATGCGCAGCCTTTATTCTGGATATTTCCTTAAAAGAGGGACTATTAATCGGAGCGATTGTAGGCTCGACGGATGCAGCTGCCGTATTCTCGGTTCTAGGCGGAACGAATCTGAAGAGGCGGATTCGGATGACACTGGAAGCGGAATCCGGAAGCAATGATCCGATGGCGGTTTTTTTAACCGTGTCGTTAATCGAATGGATAGAACGTCCGGAGATGAATTTGCTCGGTCTGATTTTTTCTTTTGTCATGGAGATGGGGCTCGGTTTGGTCGTGGGTGTGCTCTTGGGAATGCTGGCTGTATATGTAATTAACCGCATCAATTTTGATTCCTCTGGCTTGTACCCCGTTACGGCATTGGGGTTTGCCGTGATGACTTATGCATCCGCCGCCTGGCTCGGAGCCAGCGGATTGCTGGCTGTATACGTCATGGCGCTGCTGCTTGGCAATGCCGAGTTGACTTACCGCAAGACGATTCAAGCATTTAATCAGGGATTTGCCTGGATGATGCAGATCGTGATGTTTGTGCTACTGGGACTTCTTGTGTTCCCAAATGAGCTGTCGGGGATTGTATGGGAAGGGCTGCTGTTGTCTCTGATTCTAATATTCATTGCCCGGCCGATTGGCGTGTTCGCCAGCTTGCTGTTCACCAAGTTTGCCGTGCGTGAGAAGATATTGATATCATGGGCCGGACTCCGCGGAGCTGTGCCGATCGTGCTGGCTACATATCCTGTTCTGGCGGGAGTCCAGCAGGGGGAGCTGTTTTTTAATGTGGTTTTCTTTGTTGTGCTGACCTCCGCGGTAATTCAGGGCACGACAATTTCCCCTCTAACCCAGAAGCTTTCATTGGTGGAGAGAGACAAGGCCAAAGCTCCGTCTTTATTGGAGTTAATGGCGCTGGGCAAAGCAGATTCCGAGATTAACCACATCGTTGTGGACGGGGAGATGCCCATTATCGGTAAGGAGATTCAGGAGCTGGGTCTGCCGGATGACATCCTGTTTACGGCCATAATTCGGCAGAAGCGTATTATTACGCCCAAAGGCAATACTGTAATTGAGGCCGGGGACACTTTATATGTGATGAATTCAAAACAAAAGCGAAAGGAAATGAAGGCCATACTGGGATTATCGTAAGCGTTGTGAGGTTAGGCCATATGATGCCTGTCACTGCAGGCGGATGGAAAAATAAATTAGGATAGAGTATAAATAGCTGGGGATTTCTTCATCCTATCTTCATCTGATAAGTTTCGATATCCTTTGCAAATGAGAGAGTAATCTGGTATGATTAATACAAGGATTTAGAATAAGTCTAAATACAATAAAAGGAGACGATATAGATGAGTAACTTAACCCATAATACGCAAGGAACTACAACGGATGAACTTCAGCAGATTTTGAATACACAGGTAGCCAACTGGAGCCTGCTTGGCGTTAAGCTGCACCATCATCACTGGTTTGTCAAAGGTCCCCAATTCTATGTGCTGCATGAGAAGTTTGAGGAGTTGTACAACGCAGCGGCAGGTTATGTAGATGAGCTGGCAGAACGGATGCTGGCCATTGGCGCCAAACCGGCAGCAACGATGTCACAGTACTTGAAACTCGCCACACTTCAGGAAGCTTCGAATGAGAAGAGTGCCGAGCAGATGGTGGGTCAGCTGGTTGCAGATTTCGAGCAGCTTGCCGTGGAACTGAAAGCCGGAATCGATGCAGCCAATCAAGAGGGTGACGATGCTACTGCTGATCTGTTGACTGGTATGGTGAGCGATGTTCAGAAGCATACCTGGATGCTGAACGCATACTTAGGGAAATAAAATGATCCAGGTGTAACATGGCATAGACTGAAGAATAGAGGAGAGAGGTTAACCTGAATAAGGGGTTGGCCTCTTTTTTTTGCGAATACTGATAAGAGAATTTTAAATTTGTTGCGTCTTTTTGGCGTTTTGCTGCGTATACACCCTATAGTTATTTTTAATAGTGGGTAGAGGAGATAGTGAGAATGACGGAGATGGAATCACGGCAACAGCTGGAGTCGCAGCTTCAAGAGATATTGAAATGGGAGAAAGAGCAGAAGGATGTCATGTTCTGGGAGAAGCTCGGAAGAATTCCCTTTATGCTGCTGGATCGCCTCACCCCCAAGGCAGTTCAAGAGAAAATCGGCAGTGCCCTGAATGAGGTTGGCGGATTTATTCAGAACGGTGGAAAGCATCTTGTTCGCGAGAAGACGGTGTTGAACGTACTGGCTCAAACCGCGGGATTGGATGTTTCGGAGGCAGCTTCCAGCTCATCCGTGAAATCCGATCACAGGAAATCGGCTAGCGAGTTTGAGGACGGGGATGAGAAAAGGACGGGGACAGAGGAGCTGACTCTGGCATCTGCCGCAGCATTGCCACTCCACGTGATGGATACCGCTGCGGATACGCTAACAGTCAAGCGTGTCAAATTCGCCGCAGCGCAAGGGGCAGCAACGGGAATCGGCGGCGTGTTTACGATCGCTGCAGATCTGCCGATGGTGCTGGGTCAGTCGCTCAAGGTGCTGCAGGAGATGGCACTCTGCTACGGTTATGATCCGAACGATCCGCGGGAGCGGGTGTTCATTGTAAAATGCTTGCAATTCTCATCCGCAGACATCGTGGGGAAGAAGGCCGTGCTTGAAGAGCTTGCCCGTTTTGATGAGGAGCAGGCGACGGAGCAGGTATTCTCCCAACTGCAGGGCTGGCGTGAAGTGGTCCTGTCCTATACCGACAACTTCGGAATGAAAAAGCTGTTTCAGCTGATTCCGATTGCCGGAATCGTATTTGGATCGATCAGCAATAAGGGGACCATCAGCGATGTGGCCGAAGCCGGAAAAATGCTCTACAAGAAGCGCCGTCTTAGCTGCCGCCTGCGGAATATGGAATCTTCCTTGTAGGTATATATTCGATTATTCTTGTGACAAAAAGGGTTGCCCGCTTATCGTGCTTGGGCAGCCCTTTTTTTGGTACATATTGAATTTTCACAAGCAGCATTCTAACGGTTATCCACTGTCTCCGGATATAAGTCGTGGTTCATCAGGCGGTTTGCAGCGATGTCTTCGTATTTGGTTCCCGGACGACCGTAATTGCAATACGGATCGATGGAAATGCCGCCGCGCGGGGTAAATTTGCCCCACACTTCGATGTATCTCGGATCCATCAGTTTGATGAGGTCATTCATGATGATGTTCATGCAGTCCTCATGGAAATCGCCATGGTTGCGGAAGCTGAACAGATACAGCTTCAGAGACTTGCTCTCGACCATTTTGATATCCGGAATATAGCTGATGTAGATGGTCGCAAAGTCCGGCTGGCCTGTAATCGGGCACAGGCTGGTAAATTCGGGGCAGTTGAATTTGACGAAGTAATCCCGGTAGGCATGTTTGTTGTCAAAGCTCTCCAGAATGCTGGGATCATATTCAAATGTATATTTAGTGCCTTGGTTGCCGAGCAGGGTAACGTCTTGCATCTCTTCTTTTTTTCTTCCAGCCATGAACGAAAACTCCTTATCACTATTTGTATTCTTCATCTTAATCAAGCTGATACTTACAGACGGTTATACTCCGCGCTTATTCCCCCATACGAGCGTGTGCAATTGCGGCAATACACGCACATCGTTCAAGCGGTCGGATAACATGACAGCCTCAACAAGCTGCTCATACCGATCCAGCAGATGCGAGACAAGCGTGGTTGTATCGCCAGTGCCTACATCGGGGTTGCCGGTCTGCAGGTAGAATGGCACATTCGGATAACGTTCGTGCACCGTCTCCGCATAAGCCAGATCGTGATCGTCAAACACCACAACCTTCAGGCTGAAGGATCTGCCGGGCGGACGTCCGGACAAGCGGGAGATGATATCATCCAGCTTGCCCCAGTCCGTAGCCATTCCGGAGCTTGGCGGCTTCGGCGAAATGGTGACTTCGTCAACCTCGTTCAGCCAATCCTGCCAGCGTGAACCCTGTGTCTCCACGGCAACGGTGATTCCATGCCGATGCAATTCATTCACAAGGGAGCCAAGCTGGGAGAGAAGAGCAGGATTCCCGCCGGAGAGCGTGACGTGATCAAAGCGCTCTCCGCCCAAGCGATAGAGCTCCTGCCAGATGTCGTCCGCACTCATGTGCGAAATGGAATCCTTGGCGGACCCGTCCCACGTAAAGGCGGAATCGCACCAGGAGCAGCGATAGTCGCAGCCTGCCGTACGTACGAACATCGTCTTGCGGCCTACGACCATGCCTTCACCTTGAACGGTGGGACCGAAGATTTCCATGACGGGAATCGGCCGGTCCACCGTTGCGGCGGCGGCGGAGCCGCGGCCCGGATCGTTCGCGGTTGTAACATGCTGATCATTCATGGATCATCCACTCCCGTCTGACCTCGGCGTAGCTGGTCGGCGTCTCGAACAGGCGAACGAATTCGGTTCGTGTGCCTTGTTGCTCGTGCGACTCTTTGCTGCGGAGGGCGTCCTCCATTTTTTCAAACAGCCAGACCACCATGTTTTCCGCTGTTGTGTTCATTGGCGGTAGGGTCTCGTTTAAGTAACGGTGATCCAGATAAGGTTCGATATCCGTTTTCCAGCAATCTTTAATGTCGCCAAAGTCCACGGTAATACCGACTTCATTGGGAATACCGCTGATACCAAAGACCACTTTGTACGTGTGGCCGTGCAGGTTCTTGCACTTTCCTTCATAACAATGCAGATGATGGGCAGCATCAAAGGTAAACTCTTTCGAGACAAGCACCCGCTTCCGGTGGTAACGCAGGCTTCCGGCATCGATGTCTTCTCCAAGCTTCTGCAGGTGCTCTACAATGCGGAAAGTCCCGGGCTCGCGGCTCATACCAGGCGCCCCCCTTCAGATACACGGTTACGGCGCAACATATAGTTGTCGAGACCGGCTTTTCTTAATTTGCATGCAGGGCATTCCCCGCAGCCGTCTCCCTTGATGCCGTTGTAGCAGGTTAACGTGTGGTCACGAACGTATTCCAGTGCGTTCATCTGGTCGGCAAGCTCCCAGGTTTCCGATTTGTCGAGCCACATCAGCGGCGTATGAATGACAAACGGGTAGTCCATGGCTAAGTTCAGTGTAACGTTGAGTGATTTAATAAAGCTGTCCCGGCAATCGGGATAACCGCTGAAATCCGTCTCACACACGCCTGTGATCAGATGTTTGGCTCCGGCGCCCTTGGCAAGCACAGCGGCAAAGCTGAGGAACAACAGGTTCCGTCCATCCACAAAAGTGGTCGGCAAGCCGTCACCTTCTGCGATTTCAATATCGCTCCGTGTCAGCGCGTTGGGTGCCAGCTGATTGAGCAGGCTCATATCGAGCACCGTCTGCTTCACGCCTTGCTCCTTGGCAATCTGTGCAGCACATTCTATTTCGAGTTTATGGCGTTGGCCATAATCAAAGGTTACAGTCTCGACTTCGGCAAAGCGTTCCTTCCCCCAGAACAGGCAGGTGGTGCTGTCTTGGCCACCGCTGAAAACAACAACCGCTTTTTCATTTTTAAGCATAAAAAAACCTCTCATCCTTCATAAATTAAGAGCAGCCGAAGGCTGATCCCGTAGAAGAAAGAGAAGTTCATTGAACTGAATCCGTAAAAAAACAAGCCTTATTCTTAGGGTTTACACCGAATAAGACACGATAGTTTTTTATAGAGGGAGTTCACGAACCTCTCCCATACACCGTTAACGGGGCATGGATTGTCTTCTGTTGTCCTTGCGACCGCTTCTGGTTGAATATCCTGCGGCTCTAACTACGCCTTCCATTATAGCACGGCCTGATTATTTGATAAACACTCCGCCGAAGGGAATTGCTTCCCGTAAAAACCGCTTAATTATTCCTTCGTCGTTAAGTTCGTTAACGAGCCGCTGATTCTGGCGTCCCGCCTGAAACAAGACATACCCGTCACCGGTCAGCTTCCAATGGTAGTTCATATGCTGGCTTGCCAGATGATTGCCGTAAACGGTCAGGTCCAGCTTAGCTGCTTCGGGATATGCGATGATGCTCCCGGCGTCTACGTACAACGGTTCGGTGGGATGCAGCTTGACTTTGCAGACAGGACCCTGGGTCAAGATGCCGATGCTGCCATTTCCGGAAAACTTCATCTTAATGGCATCCCGCGTTACCAGCATGTTCTTGATCTTTAGTATCCGTGTCTGCATCGTAACTTGTTTGGTATAAAAGAAAACATGCCGAAAATCATAAAGCATGTCCTGTTCACCTTCCAGCTGAATCTCATGCATGTTAAAGCCAGGGGGAAGTGCTGCCGTGAATTGGCTTGGACCGGCAATGTCGGCACGAATCCATTTTTTCTTGCGATAGATACCCTTCACATTCATCAGACGATCGCTGCGCCCGGAGGAGGGACCACGATAGGCAACGATCTGCTCAGGATGCAGAACATGGACTGTGTCTCCGTCAGTCAGGGAGAAGGTCACCGCTTGTCCGGCTCCGCTGCCCGCTGCATCTTCCATTCGGATAATCAAGGCCGCGCCTCCTTTGTTCTGTATGGTCTATAGGATATGGATGGTGTAAGAGATATGGAGCTTGTCCTATTTCAAGCGGTTTGTCCGGCGCATACCGAATCGAAGGACACGTATGATAACAAAGTATCCGGCAGCTAAGGCCACGGCGGTTATGGCTACCGTCTTCAAGCGTTCGGCTCCCCTTTTGCGCGCGGCTTCCGCCTCTTGCAGCTGACCTACCATTTGGGTCAATTGCTGATTCTGCTCCGAAAGATTGGAGTTCTGTTCTGCCAGATTTACATTTTGCTGCTGCAGCTGCTCGGACGCGATTCTTGCTTTATCAAGTTCTTGCAAAGCCTGGTTATAGTTGTTCTTGAGCTGATTGATTTCTTCAGGCAGTCCGGAGAATTGCTGGATATTATCATACAGATTGTTGAAATAATTGGCGCTGACTGTTTTGCCTCCGGCTGGCAACGAGATCCCTGCCACCAGCAGCAAGAGTGAAAGTCGGATCAGCTTGGATTTTGTCGGCTTGCGCATGAGGGATCACCACCATTCGATTAATTATAGTAAATACGAATCAGATTCCGACAGGTTTCTATTAATATATTACCCACTTTCGTGGCAGATGTGAATCTATCCGCCGGCTGAGCTGTTTAACTTGTTCTTATGGAGGGTAATGAATTCAGGCAAGCGCAATGAAGTGATCCCATACGAGATTTTTCATAAATGAATGAACAGATAAAAAGGAGAAGACGATCATGATGAATGACAATAACGTGAAAAAAATTATGATTACAGTGAACGGAAAGCCGGTAGGCAACGGTTTGTTAATCGATAAAGTAACCTATGCCCCGATTCAACGTGCGGGAGGCGATATGGGGGACATCAAGTCGGTTTCCCTCTCCAGAGCAGCAGCAATAGGGTGATAGAATCTCCATTTCACGAAGAGTAAAAGATTTCCTTGTCAAAAAAGTGACAAATAAAAAAATATCCAAAAGACCGCAGCGAATAGGGCTGTGGTCTTTTTTTGTCGTAAACACAATCAGAACATATGTTCCGTGACAGTAAGATGTCCATCTGTATTGGTACATTATTAGAAGAAGAGGAAAGAGGTGGATGTGTTGCAGTCAGGCTTGTATTCGGATTTTACATGGAGCCACAGCCATGTATCAGCTGGCGGCACTAGTCAAGTCTTTCTGCTGATCGAGTGGAGGGCTGGTGTCCTAAGGCCAAAAACGCAGTCCAAAGGCTTTAATCAGCATATTGCTGAAGAAGTCCAGCTGCATCTTCAGTTGGGTGAGCGCGTCCAATTGGTACATATGTATGGGTGTCAAGGTGAGGTATTAAATGATCGTAATATTTCGTTGTCTTTAGGCTCTTTATTCGAAGGAAAATCCAAACAATTGCTTCTAGAACTAAGCGTGGGCTCCCGGTCATCCGGTGTGTATCCCATTATTACCGCTTTATGGACTTATGTAGATGTTCTGAAGCAGAAGGTCGTATTGCAGCCTTCCCGCACGATCCCGCTTCAATTCAGCAATCATACGGCATTGAAATATCGAAATCCAGATTATCGTGTTGAGAAGGTCCTGAAGTTATACCAGAATGCATCGATACTGGAGCAAGCAAGAGGCGAGCTGGAACAGGGCAATTTGGCTGAAGGGGAAGATCTGATTCGTAGACAGGCAGATGAGATGCTTGTATATGCAACCCGATTTCGGGATGCGGATTATTTGAAGGAGGCAGAGGCCCTTTATAAACTAAGTAGTTTGTATATGGATACATATCGGCAATCCCAGTCTGGAAATGCGAACAGCAAAAGGGACTTTAGACTTAAAAATTAACCGGTAATTGAGAATCTTTATATAAAAAAGGAAAAATGATTTCAGGGTCGAATGTACTACTTAGCAGTCAAGAAATATATGTCTAATTTACTAGAAAGATAGGGAGAATGCCATATGACAGACCGACTGATCCGACTAATGAGAATCATTACCCTTGTACAAGCAAGACCTGGGATCCTGGCTAGAGAGCTTGCCGAACGTTGTGGAACGAGTGAGAGAACCATTTATCGGGATATGGATGCCCTCAGTGCCATGCATATTCCCATTACTCATCAAGGCCGAGGACGCGGCTACACATTTATTGGACACTTTGCCATGTACCCGCTTGGATTGACGGAAGACGAGGTGCAAGCATTATTTAAACTGCTGTCCGTATTGGAGGATATCAAGCCAATGCTGCCTGAGGAATTTGAAAGCGCTTATGAGAAAGTGTTGGCGGCTGTATATAAGCAAACTGCAGAAAAAGCCGAATTTCAGGCAGGGGACCGGGATGAGTCCTCCCCGAATCTGTAACGACACCGCTAGGTGTAACCATTAAACCTCGATCGAGAGCACATATTTTTATGTGGCTGTCGTTCGAGGTTTTATCATATCTAGGCATGACCAGAGACACGAATCAGCCGTCACGTGCGAAGATGCGAATGTATCTAGTAGAACAGAATCAGGATAGGAATATTATACCAATACCTCAGGATTTATGATAAACTAACTACAATTTCTCTTCTCAATACAAAAATGTAATTATTGTGTAATTGTGAGAGATGACGGCTGATGTCCCTAAGCAAGGGCGTAGGAAGGAGATATGAAGCAATTTCATAGGTTTTATTCTACTACTTGTATTTAGGAGGATCGTTATGAAGAAAATCTCGATTAGTGTATTAACGGCAATTTCTGTCTTACTAGCAAGTTTGGCCTTGAACCCGGTGGAGGCTGCGCAAGCAGATGCCAGTGTTGAAGAGAAAGCGGAATCCCGAGAGACTGTTAATAAAAATTTCAGGGATATTCAAGGACACTGGGCTCAAGCTGCGATTAATGATGCGATCCAACGCGGTTATGTTGATGGTTATCCGGACGGAAGGTTTCTGCCGAATCATCAGGTCTCCAGAGCAGAATTTATAAAAATGGCTGTGTCAGCCATGGACATCGAGCTGGGTTCCTCAAGTTCAGGCTCTTGGTATACTCCGTATGTTAAAGCGGCCGAGTCGGCAGGTATATATAAGGCTGGGGATTTTGCCAACAATCAGCTCACGCAGCGCATGACGCGCGAAGAGATGTCCAAGCTTGCGGTAAAGGCTTTGGGATACAAGGATGTGGAAGACAAGCAGTGGATGTACCTTGCATCCAAAGATGGCATCATATCGGGCACTGCTCCAGGGGCGATCTCGCCACAGGGAACTACCACAAGAGCTCAGGCCATCGTGGTCATTGAGAGATTGCTTCAAGTCAAGAATGGCAAGGAACTTCCCGTTGATAAATATGCCGTAGCCGCAGCAGAAGTTTATTGGCATAAGACAAATATTTTCTCGGTGGCACCGGAGATTTTTAATGGGCCGGATAATAACAATAAAAATGTTGGTATTGATTCATGGAAGATGTCTAAGTTGCAGTTCGGTGCAACGGATGGTTCCGTTGTTGCTCAAGTAGATGAGCTTATTGCAATTGACTGGAATGATCCTAAAGATCCGAACCGCAAACTGTTACCAAGTAGAGATAAGTTGGTTTGGGTTTTTGGAGCGAAGTCTAATGTATTTACAGATGACTTGCAGGCTTACGTTATTATTTTAAAATCTCACTATTTAGTAAATAAACAACCTAAGTCATATCCAATTGATCGATTGAGTTTAAATATTTTGGGATATAACGGTAAGCCCAATGGTTCTAATTTGAATATACCTTATCCGATTGAATCAAAAGATCCCAAAAGACAGGTAAATGGTCTAGTTATTCCAAAAACAGGGTTTAGCACAAGGGGTAATTTGAATGTTATAGTGGAGACTATAGCGGCTGGAGCACGGGTTTACCAAAGTACTCTTTCTAGATCGATTCTAATCAGATAAGGAGATTAGAATCATGATAAAGAAGAACCCGAAGTATTATATTATACTAATTAATCTCTGTTTGATATTCTTGCTATCTTGCTATATACCTATTGTACAAACAGTATTTGCAGCCAACGATGTTACTCAGGACGTTAGCTATGAATTTATAGTAGATTCTAAAGATTATGATTATAGCGGTTATAAGTTTTCAGCAAAAAATGAATTAGAAACGCAAAGAATTACTGTAAATGCGCCTGCAGGAAAGGTAATTAAAAAACTTGAATGGGTCAATAAAGCAACCAATACACCAATTAGATCAATTAACGGTTTTACTCCAGGTTCAACGACTTGGGCTGGGAAGGATACCTTGAGCGGAACAAAATTGAACGTGAGGTCTCAAGGGAATACCAATTATGGAGGAGTATATTATTGGGATAGATGGTCTGTGAGCGATGCTGGAAATGGCTACGGACAGCTTTGGAAGGCTTCTAGTACCACAGGATTGATTATGGACAACAGTGATCCGAGATGTAACGTTAGTGTGGAGAAAGAAACTATTCAAGGACGTCAACTGCCTAAATACCCAGGGTGCACAGATCCCAAACTAGAGGCAAAAATCAATCGTACGGAAGCCTTTTTAATACTCGAACCAGGTAACCCTTTAAGCGGTACATGGATTCGTGGTAGTGCGATATCCGATCAATTAAGAGCATCTAATATAGAAATAGATTTTAGAACATTAATTCCAGATGTTCATGGAACAGCTGGCAGAACAGACCCGAGTACTGTCGGGGGAGAAGTCGCAAAGGTAGAAAATAATAATAGCGATCTAGATGTGATAGTTATTCACTTTTCTCAGACTTTCAACAACGACACCTATAATCGATATTGGGCTAATCCTGGAGCCAAACAAGTTTGGTACTTCTCGAAATTTTTCGTAGACTTTGATTCCTATACATATATGTACAAAGACAAACTCCTTCGAGCTACCTTCGCTGATGGAACATCAAGCTTAGAGATCACTGGACCGACATGTGTAGCACCAGCCGGTACGATCCAGCTTACCGCGAAATTAACGAAGATAGATGGTAGTACATACAATCTGCAAAGGCACGACAAGCTGACATGGCGAAGTTCGGATAGCAGCGTCATGTCCGTCAGCGCTTCAGGTGCAGTTACAGCCGTGGCGGCAACAGGACAAGCTACGATTACAGCTCACTTTAAGGATGCGGCTCAGGCTTTGGATGAATCGGACGATGCCACAATCCAGGTTGGGACAGGCTCCTCTTGCGGGAATAACGGAGGGGTAGATCCAGGTGGTCCACCTAATACTTGCGGGATTCAAATTGGTACGGCGAGTAAAGGGACCGTATCATCACATACGGTTATGGACCCTGTGGCAACCGGGGTAGTGAAAGCTGACGATCGGGACTCCGAGAAGTTTGATGTGCTGGACGGGATACCTACTTCTGAATCCTTGTACGTGAACGTATTTGGACTCAATTATTTATACCAGAATCAATGGGCCAACATGACCGGGGAAATCACCTATACGGTTCCCGTGAAGAAGACCTATATTCTAACCTGGACCATACCGGGAACGCCCAGCACAGGACCGAATGACCCCGGTACGCCGGACGAACCGATGGAAGAAGAAGTCCCGGTAGAAGAACAAGTCACGATAACCCGGCCGTATTCATATTGGCAAATCGATAATCTGGAAGTCTACAGGCTAGCCAGATCATCCGTCAGCAATTACGCCTTACCTGGCGGTACGGTTAATCTGACTCCTGCCGGCTACACACCCCCTGTTCTTACATCTGAACACAACGCGAGTGTGGACGATCATGTGGAGCCTGCTTCCTGTGAAGAAGTTGACTTGGGTACGGAGACCGTTTCCGGCGGCTCGAGCAGACCTTCTGTACCAACCCCGGATTTTACTTCGGCAGCCGAATCGGCAGTAGGCCAAAATCAGGTCAAGAACGACCGTGTCCTGTTTAACGGGTCTACTGTCATGAGTGACAGCTGGGCTCAGGGAACCGCACCGACACCAGGAATAATACCTCCGGCAACAACGATCCAAAGGGATGTCCTGTACGGCAAAAATTATCTCATCAGCAGTACGCTGTTGAATAAGGCAAATACCACGAGTACAGGCACGATTGATTATGAACTCATACCTGGAAATATCAATGGCGGCTCCAATAAAACATATCCTGTCAACGCCATCAATACGGTCACCGTGCATACCCCTGTCGTCAACTACGCCTCCGTGACGGATGATCAGGCGCATAACCAGAAGACAACGCCGAATCCGAACCGCTCGGCCTTCATCCTGGATCGGCCATTTACGGTCCGCATTCCGACTTCGGGCCAGCACCGGAACATTCACGGATACGGAGACCGTGACTATGCCAAGTATGTAAGATCGAAGCAGGTATATTTTCCGTTCGATGTTTACAGCAGTGACAAGAGCATCTTTTATCCAAAGGGCACCTGGATCACAATCCCGACACCGCAGTTGGATACGGAATTTTTCCTGCCGGTCTGGGTGGATGAAGGGAATTATGAGGTATACTTCCGTACGATTGCGGAGAACGCCCCGACCGATTTTACGACACAGCCCGGTGCAAACCTTGATCTGGCCCATCATGTGGCTACCGATATGGAGCCGGTTGATGTGATCGGGCGCGTATATGATTTTCACATCACAGATGTTGCCGACTATAACTGGGAGACTGTCTTCCGCAAGCAAAAGGGGAATGCCGCACCAAGCGGCGTATCCTACTGGACAGGACTGCGCGACATTGACGGCGGAGTACGCGGGAATGTGATGCCCTACACACTTCCCATCGCACCGGGTAAGCATCCAGTGCAGGGATATAAGAATGCAGCAGTGAAGACAGGCTACCATTTCAGTGCGACACGTTACTCTATAAGTGCCTAATGGTATGAAAAGAGTGGGTTCTTATCAAATAAAAAGAATAACAACTGATTATTCGAAGGAAGGAATGAAAGCCTTCATGTTGAGCTTAAACTTCCTACCTAATACTCCTACAAGCAGAAACAAGAGATAGCTTGTCTCTGTTTGAAGCTAGGTGAAGTCGGCTGAATCGGGCCTAAGTTTCTCTTTGAGAAATATGGTCTGAAATAGGTCGGGGTGCTGAAAAGCGCGTCATGGTGAGAATGTTACACAAGTAACTGACCAAGCGATGAATGTACGGGTCTAGAGGTATAACAATTCGAAAGAATTGTGCTGCACTAGCAGCGTAAACTACCGAAAAGTAAGATTTGAAGTTATGAAATTCGGGATACCTAACAAAGAGGGTATAAGGTTTACAGGCTTATAGTCGCCACCTAAAACGCGCATGGATAGCTAGAATAATCGGAACGTGGAAAGCAAGAGACATTTATACAACTCCGTTGTTAAACCTCTATCAAGGGAATGGTTCATGGCAACATGATTTACTCTTGTGAGAGTAGGGGCACAGTACCTATGAAAGAATGGAAACATTCCGGAGGGATAGCCCCAAGCCTTATAAATTTAAGTTAAATTACTCAAGTTGCAGATGATCGGTCAGGTAAGAAAGTGGGAAACAACTTTTCAAGGAGTTGTCCACAATCATCACATATTTGCGATACGCTGAATACTACGGGATGCAATCGATCTTTGATACTCTTTACCTTAAAAGTAAAGAAGGTTGCTCGTTTAACAGGCTATATGAACTGATTACTTCTGATAATAATATACTTCTAGCCTATCGAATGATTAAAAGCAACAAAGGATCAAAGACTCAAGGCACTGATCAATTTAGCATTGATGATTTCAATAGCTACAGTCAGGATGAATTCATCAATACGATTCGTAAAACACTTGATCACTATAAACCGAAACTAGTCAGACGTGTCTTCATCCCGAAACCCAATGGCGATAAACGACCATTAGGTATTCCTAGTATGCTGGACAGATTAATACAGCAAATGGTCAAGCAAGTTTTAGAACCTATCTGTGAAGCAAAGTTTTATAAGCATAGTTATGGATTCAGGCCTCTAAGAAGCACGCATCATGCAAAGTCAAGATGCGATACATTAATTAACAACGCCCAACTCCACTTTGTTGTTGATATCGATATAAAAGGCTTCTTTGATAACGTAAACCATACACTGCTTCTTAAACAACTTTGGAATATAGGGATTAAAGACCGGAGAGTACTGGCCATTATAGGAAAAATGTTGAAGGCACCCATTGAAAAGGAAGGAATACCTCGTAAAGGTACACCGCAAGGTGGAATTCTCTCTCCCTTATTATCCAACATAGTACTTAATGACTTGGATCACTGGGTTGCAGGGCAATGGGAAAATTTTAAAACCAAACATCCTTACACACAAAGAAATAAATATGCCGCCCTGAAGAGGACAAAACTCAAAGAGGGCTTTATCGTAAGGTATGCTGATGACTTTAAGATCTTTGCCAGAACCTCACAAGACGCCTATAAATGGTACCATGCAGTAAAACAATACCTTAAAGAACGACTTAAACTAGATGTCTCTCCAGAGAAATCAATGGTCATAAATCTGCGCAAGAAATCATCCAATTTCTTGGGCTTTAAGTTTAAGGCCGTTCCTAAAGGCAAAAAGCATGTTGCTCATAGTTTCATCTCTGATAAGAAGAAGGATCAGATCAAGAAACGAATAAATAAATTGATCACTGAAATTAAGCTATCTCCTACTCCAAAAACGATCTCACAATGGAATAGCTTTGTCCTTGGCCTACATAACTATTTCAAATTCGCATCACATGTAAGCATGGACTTTCAGGAAATTGCCTTTCGCAAAAGTCGATTTATGTTCAATCGTCTCAAATCCATCAGTAGATACGGAAGACCAAAACGGCCGCCTCCAACATACTCTAAGTTTTATAAAAATAATAATAAAACTTGGGAGGTTGCAGGAACGCTACTCTTCCCTTTACAGGACATTTCTAAAAGTAAACCACTAAACTTCAGCCAGGAATCAACCCCGTATAATGCTGAAGCCAGAGAAAGCATTCACGTAAATCTCAAGTTTCACGTCCAAGTAGAGTTATCGAAACTAATTCGATCGGACGTCTGGGATAGGACTCTTGAATATTCCGACAATCGGCTTTCAAGGTACTCAGGAGTTCAGGGATTATGCGAAGTCACGGGTTTATTCTTACAGGCAGAAGAGGTTCATTGTCATCACTACGAACCTCTATCCCTGGGTGGCACAGATAAGTACAATAACCTATGCATTATTCACAGCGATGTACACAGGTTAGTACATGCCACAGAAGATAAAACGATTGAACATTACAAAAGTATCCTACAACTTACCGACGCTATGATTGATAAAATCAATCTCTATCGCAAAGCATGTAAACTTGTGAGCATATAACTTTAGCATATAAGGTGGAACGCCGTGTGCGGTGAAAATTGCATGCACGGTGTGGAGGAGGGGAAAAGGTGGAGATAATATCAAACCCTTACCTATTCCAATAATTCGATTTGAAGACCAAGGGCAATATGTTTGGCACCCAAGATGGCATTTCGATCACACCGAGTTTTTATTATGTAAATAAAGATGGCAGCGGACGCCAGGAGGTTGACTTGTATTATCACAGCGGGAACCGGAAGTTCATTCGCATCGGTTCGCCGCAGGATACGGAGAAGCGGTACGTTGTTTTGAATGAAAGGCTGCGCCATGTTCCGCAAGACGAACTGCAGGATACCGCCGCTTATCTGTATAACCATGGCGGTGCCCCGGCGGGGATGAGTGCAGCGACCTATGCGAAGCAGTATATGGAGAAAATTAGCAAGAGCAAAACCTGGGTGGGAAGGCTGGATTGGATGCTGCTTCCTTCCGGCATACGAACACTGATCGGGCCCAAGGCAGGTTTACCTGCCTCCGTTGACACCGAGCGTGCCAACGCTGCCATTCAGCGCTGGTACGGTGAATACAGTCTGCCTGCCGACGTATATGTCGTGAAGAAGGGAACCGATTTGGCGGCGTACGGACGGGCGAATCGTCTGGATGAGAAATCGGCGATATTCCTGAAAAAAGGGTATATTGTGGTGAATTTCAACCTGGAGACGATCCGAAACGGCAATACGGCCAAGCCGCATTTGCAATACATTCATGGCCCACTCATGAATCAGTGGCAGCTCGAAGGGTATAGCAATACACATACGGATCCCTACGGGAAGAGATTCAACCTGACAGACGGGGATGTTGTATTCTATCATGCGGATCAGTCCAGTAAAGGAGATTTCAAATCTCAGGTTCCTCACTGATCCAACCCACACTTCAATAACATCTAAAAACCAGCCATTGCCCGATTTCTCTGGGCAGCGGCTGGTTTTTATGCTGTTCCACTGATGAAAATTCATTCCCTTCACAGGTTACCGCTGCATTGAGGTGAACGACCTGTGAAGCATGGCTGTATGCTCTCATCCAATTTGCAGGATTTCCCCCTCCTATAGGAAGCGAATGGACCATAACAGGCATCGCATTCAGTCCCTTTTTCAATACGGGGGCCATCCCGCATTGTCATACAGATAGCGGACAAAAGCCATCGGATTGCGGTATGAGTTTTTCCACGCTTCTCCCATACCTGCCTCCAGGAAGCCATACCGTTGATCGCAGCCGTTGCATTCAATGAAATAGAGTCTTTCATCTTCCGTGATGCCAATGTCCAGTCCAAAATCGGCTGCATATGGAATAAACAAGGACAGGATGCGGGCGATATGCAGAGAAAATTCGGAGATACGCTCAAGGGTAGCTCCTACAGGTGCATGAGGCATACAGCGGGTCAGTATATCAGGCACCTGATAGGCTGAGCCTCCTTGAGCAATGTTGGAGACAAAGGTTTGGGGCGGTGAGGTTTTGGCGAACATGCCAGCAATCTCCCAGCCGCCGCTGCCTCCCCGCTGCACAGTGACCCTGATGTCAAAAGGACGTCCCCTGTATTCTGCCAGGGGGATTCGCTGCTGCGCTAGAAAGGGCGCGCGCCTGATCCTCTGGTATATCAGAGGATGAAGTCTCCCTTCAGCCAACGCTACCGTTCTCCAGCCTCTTGCAGAAGGCAAGGAACGGGAATAGGTCAGATGGGTGCGTCCAGGGCTCCTTTTTAACCGCATAATCCCAACTCCGACACTTCCGCTGCACGGCTTTAAGACGAGGTCACCGTGCTGACTCAGCATGGACCGAATCGAGAGAGGAGTAGCTTTTACCGTATGGGGCAAGGCGTGGGCCAATTCAGGATCCTGCTCCAGCACATGGTGAATCTTGTCTTTACCATAGCGGGTGCGCCCGTTAAACACATAGATTCCTTGTTGAATCAGGTGATCGATCAGCTTGAGTTCACGTCTGTTGTATATGGCTCGCATATGGATCGCACGGGGAATGGGAATATGCACTTTGGTGTATCCGGATGAAATCGGGATGTATCCTGTCACCTTTCCGGTATCCCGTGAAATATGATGAATGGTAAAAAAACAAGGAACCAGCCCGTACATGGCAGCGGCTTCTTCATAGTTAGCCAGTGATTCAGTGCCGATTCTCCCGCTGGAAATTCTGCGATACGTGTTGTTGTTGAGCAGAATGCCGACAAATTCCGGATGCATGGTCATCCTCCTTGTTACCATAGATCATGTAGTCTTTGTACCACATCGTATGCATAAGGAAGATTGTCCCGGATGGACGGGTGTCGCCCGTGGTTGGCCTATTCTTTATTATTAATATTAGTCACCAACAGCCCCTTATCCGGTATATGTTAAGGTATTAGGCCATACAAATGACGGAGGAGTGCGCCTTTTTGGAGACAGCATACAAACACGACGGCTATAGAGCCAGGGTCTCCTTTGAAATCAATCAGCAGAGGTTTTTTCATATAGCTAAGTTGTGAGAAGGGTGTGGAGTTATGAGTTTGCGGAAGGTGGCGGTTGTGACGCCGGGGTCGTTTGTTATTCCATCGGGGAGGAGCAGCTCCGTGGAGCGTGTGGTGGAGCAGACCATTCCCTTGGCACAGGAAGCCATGGATGTGCGCATATTCGGAGTGTTGGGAAAAGGGCTTCCGTCCAAGGACGCGATCAACGGTGTACCGTGTTATCGACTTCCGTCTGGAGCGAACTACTATCCTTCCTTGCTGCGCAGGCTTCAAAAATGGAGACCGGATATTATCGAAGTGCACAATCGGCCGCTGCTAGCCCAGCGCCTGAAGATGCATCTTCCTGATGTGAAGACAGTACTCAATCTCCATTCCAATACCTTCGTCACGCCTCCGTACATGAGTGAACAGCGGTTTGGGAACATTGCTCGCTGGATGGACGGGATTGTAGTCAACAGCCGTTTTCTACTGGAGGATATTACGACCAGGCATCCGTGGCTGTCGGATAAAATCACGATTAATCACCTCGGGGTTAGCCTTGAGCATTTTACCCCGCCCTTCAGCCCGGCTGCCAAGGCATTGAAGGAAGCAAGGCTTGCTCAGCACGGATGGAGCGGGCGGCGCATTCTCCTGTTTGCCGGACGGCTCATACCCGATAAAGGCGTTCACCACTTAATTGAAACACTGCCACAGATCATTGACAAGCATCCGGACGTGCTGCTGCTCATTATCGGGAGCGCAGCTTACGGCTCGGACCGGGAAACCGCTTATGTAAGGGAATTAAAAAGGGCTGCCAGGCCGTATCAGCAGTGGGTGTGCTTCCGCCCCTTTGTGCCTTATCCGGCTATAGCCGACTGGTACACGCTGGCGGATATCGTGGCTGTTCCATCTGCGCCCAGAGAGGCTTTTGGACTGGTCAACGTTGAGGCAATGGCGGCAGGCGTACCGGTTATCGCATCAAGCGCAGGAGGCATTCCGGAAATTGTAGAGAATGGGGTGACGGGTTACTTGGTTCAAAGCGATGATTTTCCTACCGGGCTTGCAGAGCGGATCAACAATCTGCTTCAGGACGAAAATCTTCGCAGACAGATCGGAATGGCTGGCCGTGAAACGGTGCGGCAGCGGTTCAGATGGAACCACACAGCAGAGCGCTGGGTCCATCTGATGCAGACCATCTGATGGAAACCGAGGGGACTGTGGCAGGAGCCCCCCTTGCCGAATAGGATGAAGTAACGATTAGAAGCAGAGGAGAGAGCCGACAGTGAACAAAGCCAGAAGGATCACCAGGGGAAGAGGGAAGAGATCGTACCGGCGATATCCTGGCCGTCTCAAAACATCCACGTTCAGAACGAGCGCGGATCATGGTGGAAGCGAATATGCCCTGGCCGATGATACGATCGGCGCCGCTCATCTTCGGCATCGCAGCGTAAGGAGTGAGGCGATTGAAGACTATTCCGTGTACAGCATTCATCTGTCCCCTGAATCGATTACTTCTTCTAAAATTGCAATCCATTCGGTGGATGTGGATCATTTGAACTTTAATCCGGTGCAAGGGACAACTGACAGGCCGTTAATGCAGCAGTTCGGCAATATACCGTTCGTGTTTCCGGAAGACGTGGACGACATCGATGTTGCCGTATCGCTTCAGTCTCCCTATGCCGACGCAAACTATGCGATGGTGGTATCGTGCAGCGATCCGGCATTTCAGGCGGGGGTTAGGTCACGGAACGAACTTCAGGCGGTAGTTGGCATTACAAGAAACGAAGGCAGTCAGCTAGCTGCCGGGTGGGTGTCGTGGATAGCGGTAGGCGGACATTAGGAGTGAAAAAAAGGCGGGGAGGAAACTCCCCGCCCTTTTTGTGTGTACAGGTAGCAGATGGGGGATGAGCATGGCGCATAACCGTACATATGCCGTTACGGTGAGTGAGAGCAAACATACAATAGCATAGATTGCCAAGGAGCAAGTGACGTTACATGGGAGGAGGAGTACGAATATGCGTAATGTGCAGCGGTTAAGACCACGAAGATCGGTTGCACGGCGAGCCTCCAGAAGAGGAGTGCAGCCGGCAGATCCGGCTAACCGTATAACCTACCGTCCTTCGGAACCACAGATCCCAATCGATAATCATCCGAATCCGTTGGTATCCGTCATTATTCCGGCTATGAATGAAGCAGGCAAAATCGGTGCGGTGATAGCAGAGGCCCGGGCGGTTCACCCCGAAACGGAGGTTATTGTGGTTGCGAATGGATGCAAGGATCAAACGGCATCGGTCGCAGAGCGAATGGGAGCTAAGGTATTATCTTTTGCGGAGCCGCTCGGTAACGATGTTGGACGAAGTGTAGGCGCACAAGCAGCTAAAGGACGAATTCTTCTTTTTACAGACAGCGATATGGTTATTCCTTCTGGTGAATTAAGGCCATTCGTACAGGCGGTGCTGTCTGGTGTGGATGTGGCCCTGAACGATTACACCGGCCCTGTCGATCGGTCGCCGGTTCACCGGGTTATTCTTGCGAAATATACATTAAATTCGATTCTGGGCAGGTCTGATTTGCGGGGAGCGTCCATGACAGCCGTGCCGCATGCATTAAGCCGCCGGGCACTTGATGTCATGGGTGCAAGGGAACTGTCGATTCCTCCCAAAGCGCAGGCAGCTGCGATGAGCCGGGGGCTGCGGGTGGAGGCGGTTTATCGCGTTGAGGTCGGACGCTTGAACCCGGGACGGACAACGGGCGGGGATCCGCTCGAAATGCTGGTGCTGGGCGATCATCTGGAAGCACTGGAAGCCGTGATTGCGGAGAGGGGCGTCCGCGGCGGATATCACGATGGAGGACGAAGACGGAGCTTGGTGAGGTGAGCACGTGCAGAAGGTAGTTTATAAAAAATCATTCCGATCAGGCCGTTACAGCCAAAGGCGTTCAAGAAAAGCAAAGGGCTCCCCCCGAGCCTCCACAGCCTTCCGATCCTCGCTGAGCAGTCGGTGGCAACGGCTGGCATGGAGTGCGGGAGGCATGGCTGGCAAAAGGAACAGGACTGTTTCCAGCAGTGCGGCCTCGGCTGCCTTTGGGCAGTGGTTGTATTCCAGTGGAATTCCCCGGCACCAATTCTACCATGTAATGCCGAGTGCAGCTGAAGCTTTCCGGCGCGGGTACGCCAGAAGCTCCAGGGAGCCTGTCCCCGCGCCACTGCTGCCGCCTCTGAACGGGCGCGTTTCCGTTATCGTGTCTGCCTGCAATGAGGCAAGCTCGATCCCGATGGTGCTGCGGGAGCTGAAGCGACTTCCATTCCATGAGATCATTGTGGTCGAGAATGGAAGTCAGGACCACACGTACGCTGCAGCACGTTCATTTGAAGGGGTCATTGTTGCGCATATTCCGGATCGTCTGGGGCATGACGTGGCCCGTGCCATGGGGGCCAAGATGAGCACTGGCGACATCATCCTGTTCATGGACGGGGATATGCCGGTATCTGCCGAGAAACTGAGCTCGTATCTGGTGGCGGCAGATCGGGGAGTGGATGTAGCTTTAAACGATATTATGCCGCTGCTGCCGGCTTTTGAACGACAAGATGAGGTTACCCGCTGTAAAACCTTTCTCAATCGAATGATGGGGCGCGATGATCTCGAGGCTAATTCTCTAACGGCTGTGCCGCACGCCATGACAAGGCATGCCATGGAGCGCATTGGGTATGGGAACCTTGCGGTTCCGCCCATGGCCCAGTCCCTGGCTATAAGACAGGGACTTCGGATTGAAGCGGTGCAGACGGTGGATGTTCTCAGTATGAACCGGAGAAGAAAAACGAACCGGGGCAAGGACAATCCGGTGGCAAGGCTGATCATTGGCGATCATGTTGAAGCACTTGGAGAAACGATGAAAGACCTTGGCGCACGTCTTCAATGGGGACAGGTGTCACGAACGGAACTAGCCTTACGGAGGAACAGCCTATGAGCGGACTTACAAGCATTATTATCCCCACGTTTAATGGACTGCATCTGCTGCGAACTTGCGTGGATCATATTCGTGCTTATACTGAGGTACCCTACGAGATTATCGTGGTAGATAACGGATCCCGGGACGGCACCGGCGAATATTGTCTTCGTGAGAAGCTGCTGCTGATTTCCCTGCCGGATAACACCGGATTTCCCGTTGCGTGCAACCGCGGTCTTCGGATGGCTTCGGGTGACCAATTACTGCTGCTGAACAACGATGTCTTTGTCTCGCCTCGCTGGCTGACGTTATTGCTGGAGGCGCTGTACAGCCGGGAGGAGATCGGGATCGTTGGACCTGTAACGAATTACGCAAGCGGAATTCAGCAGGTGAAGGCAGGGTATACGGACATCACGGGTTACATCCATGAAGCGGAGCGCTGGAATGTGACGAATCCGGGGCGCTGGCAGGAAGTGAACCGCATTGTCGGACTATGTTATCTGTTTAAGCGCACGGTCATGAACCGGGTTGGACTGCTGGATGAAATGTTCTCGCCCGGTCATTACGAGGATGATGATTACTGTTATCGTGCCCGTCTTGGCGGGTTCAAGCTATTGGTCGCAGGCAACGTTCTGGTACATCATGAGGGCAGCGCGAGCTTCCGGAATCGGTTTCCGGGCGGGTTCCAGGACCTGATTGAACGAAACCGGAAACGGTTTGTGGAAAAATGGAACGTGGACCCATTACAATTCATCGAGGAGAGAGGTGACGCATCATGAAGGGCGTATTATTGGCGGGAGGAAACGGCACCCGGCTCCTTCCGCTAACGAAATATATGAATAAGCACCTGCTTCCGGTAGGAAAGTATCCGATGATTGCATATGGAATACACAAGCTCCAGCAGGCTGGCATTGATGACATTTTGTTAATTACCGGCTCCAAATCGGTTGGTCTGTATGCGGAGTATTTGGAGAACGGACGGAATTTCGGTGTCAATCTAACCTACAGGGTGCAGGAACAAGCGGGGGGTATCGCGGAAGCGCTGGAGCTTGCCAAGGGATTCATCCCGCCAGACGAGAAATTTGTTGTTCTCCTGGGGGATAACTTGTTTCAGGATGATTTAAAGCCCTTCATCCAGTGTTATACACAGCAGCCGCCTGGTACTGCAATGGTGCTGCTCAGCCCTACGGATAATCCTCATCGGTACGGCGTGCCTGTTTTTGCGGAGGATGGCAGTGGGAAACTGCTCTTCATTGAGGAGAAACCCGTAAATCCCCGGAGCCGTCATGCGGTGACCGGAATATATATGTATGACCATAGTGTGTTTGAAATCATCAGCCGAATCAGTCCGTCGGACCGAGGGGAATTGGAGATTACCGATGTCAATAATCTGTACGCAGCTGCTGGGACACTGGTGTATGACATTCTGCAGCAATGGTGGTGTGATGCCGGTACTTTTGAATCGCTGCAGGAGGCGGCTGTACACATGAAGGATGCATTGCCATGAAAAGACGACGTGCAGCGAGAGCCACGCTCAATACCACAGAGAAACGGGAAGGGGGATCCGGGGAGAGTTACCGAGCCGGTTACCAGGCAGGCTATGCACTGGGACTGAGGCTTGGACAGGAGGATCGAGGCAGTGTATTTGATGGAACGAGCATTATAATTCCTGCCCATCCGCATCATGATTCAGCCGTTCAAATCATTCAGCATGTGGAGACCATGACCCCCCACCTGTATGAAGTGCTTGTTGCAGATGCTGGGGCCACACCGGCCACGAGACGGTATATTCTTGGACGGAGCGGAGCCATACGGCATATTAAGGGGAAGAGCGGCGACAATCTTGCTGTTGTCATAAACAGGGCCATCTCCACATCGCTTGGTGAATATATCGCCGTATTGGCTTATGATGCTCCGAATCTGGACAACTGGCTGGGGGTACTGATAAGGGAGCTTGAGCGCGAGCCTGCTATCCGAATGGTCTATGCCAGTTCCGGGGGCTTAACGACGACACAAGAGGCGGCACAGCAAGTCCCGCTTTCCGGACAGAAATTAAGCTGCTTGCTGTTCAGGCGTAAACTTCCGGAAGAGATCGGATTGTGGATGGAGGATATCGGTTCTGCAGAGGATAGCATGCTCAAATGGCTGGAACGGATACCGGTGGAGCAGAGGTCCAGAATTGAGGCATCCACCGTATTTGCAGGAGGAAAGTTATAGCGGGTGTTTTGCACGGAGAATCCGTTCTCCGCATATGCTGAACAGATAGAAGAGTGAAGGGGAGTACCGACGTGGAAAGCAAAATTGATGATATGATTGCGCATCTTTCACATTCTCAGCAGCAGCTGGCCCGGATATTGGAAGCTCAGCGCCATGCTGCTGTTCGCATGGCTCAAATTATACATTCTCTTCCTGATTATGAACTTCAGCTTGCTGAAGGATCAAGATCATCTGGAGGGCATACGGTACAAGTTAATCGCAGTATCGTGTCTTATCTGAATGCGATGGCGGACCTGCAGCAAACGGCGGCGGACAGCCTGGAGATTGTATTAAAGGAACTGAGAGAGCAGGATGAAGAATAACCCGGTATCATTACCGGATGACTGAGGCGGGAGTGCAGTTGAGCAAAGAAGAGTCTTTGATGCGTATGCTGGAAGCGGCCGTCGCCATTCAGCGCGAGACCTCTCTGATCCTGGAGGGCAAGGCCGTCGAAGCGGAGAAGGTTCGTCAATGGGTGTTGTCCCAAGAGCCCTCAATGGGCGGATTGAAGGATTCGCTGGTCATTCATGAGCAGATTGTGGAGCAGATCGAGGGACTGACGCGTATCGGATCAGGTCTATGCCGAAATCTGCGAGTGGCTTTAGGTACCGAGGATCAGGCTGCCAGCGGAGGTTTTGACGAGTTTGATTTTGGAGAATCGGACTGATGATTACACGTACCCACCGGGAACATACAGCAAGAGTGGCCATGATCTCATCCATTGCCAGAAGTCAGGAGGCGCTGGCAGACATACTTCAGAACATTGCAGAGGTTTCTGCTCATTCTGATGTGACCGCGCGAAAGCTTGCAGAGAATATTCGATTATTGACCGGCTACCAGTCGGTCATGACTGAAATGCTGACAGGAATTCCCTTGAACCGGACCCAATGGGGATCTCCTTCATCCCCATGGCTTGCGGTTGGACGCATAGCCAACTCTAGTACAGCAGCACAGGAAGAATCAAAGGACTCAGGAGGTTAAAGGATGAAAGTGAAATCAACGGTTTTACGAACGCGAAGACGTACACGTCCTATCGGCAGCAGAAAAATATCCTCAGCTGTAAGACGTTTGAAGGTCGTAAAGGGCGTGAGACGGCGTCGTGGCGTCAGCTCCAGCTTACGTAAACGTCGCGGAATCCGGGGGCGCTACCGTTTAAGAAGAAGCGGACGCGTGTTCTTTCCGGCCTCTTCCCAAGCGTATAATCAGGGCTACAATCAGGCCTATGATGAAGGGTTTAAATCGGGTTTTGCACAAGGATACGAAGACGGTCAAATCCCACCTGCGCCGGTATGACGGCAGGCAGGGCGGCTCTCACGGAAGGCTTGAATCCGTGGGAGACCGCTCTTTTTTATTTTTTGCCAATCCTGTCATGACCAGGCTAGACGTAAGGGCATCCGCCAAATTCCCCGTCTCAGGGACAGTCGTCCATGATGCATTCGTCCTCTTGGCATATAGTTATATGAACCTTTGTAAATCCCATAAGAGACAGGGTGGAAATGGTGAGTTTATCGAAGCGTACAGGTCAGAAGGAGGGCTACCGGGCAGGTTACAGTGAAGGTTACCGTTTGGGTGGGTGCCGTGCGCTGATCGATCGTATTCCAACCGAGCCCCCGCCATATTTCAATGTGAAGGTCATGTATGTCCCCCAAGGCTTTGAATCCATTGATGAAGGAGTATCCAGCGGACTTGGCAAAATCGTCAGGGAATGCATCGTCGTACGTCCGGAACAGGTGCTGGAAGCAGCCTTGCAGCAGAGACCGGATATCATTCTGGTCATGAACGGTCTGCATGTTTTTCCGGATGATTTTCAGCATTCGATGACTCAGCTCCGCGAAGCAGGCTTCCGAACGGCCATCTGGTTTGTGGATGATCCGTATTTCACAGAGGAAACACCGGGGCTGGCACAACACTTTGATGTTGTGTTCACGCATGAGTTGAGCTGTGTTCCATTATATCAAAGTGTCGGGGTGAGGGAGGTTTATTATCTTCCTTTGGGGGTTCATCCGGAGCTGTTTACCCCGTTGATGGCAGGGCCGGCTTATCGTTCGGACATTTGCTTCATCGGGAATGCGTTCCGAAACCGTGCGGCCTTGTTTGATGAATTGGCACCGTTCTTGAAGGGAAAGCAGGTTCGCATCATCGGAGGCTACTGGGAGCGGCTTGCCCGCTATAAAGAGCTCTCCCCCTTCATACACAGCGGTTTCATACCGCCTGCGGAAACCGTGAAATTCTACAACGGCGCCAAAATTGTAATCAACCTGCACAGGCCAACCCAGAGCGGTGATGACAACCGCAACAGCCTGAATTTACCGGGCCGTTCGATCAATCCGCGGACATTTGAGATCAATGCTTGCGGAACACTGCAAATTACGGATATCCGGGAGGATCTGAGCCATTATTACACGCCTGGGATCGACATCGAGACCTTTGGTTCTGTCCAAGAATTGAAACATAAGATTTCCTATTATCTTTCTCAGGAGGATCAGCGCAGAAGTATAGCGCAGCGAGCGCTGCAGACGACCATGACGAGACATACGTATGTTCACCGACTGCCTGAACTTCTGACATTGATCGAGGCCCAACGTTTGAATTAGCAAGTTGTCCGAGCAAATATCAGGGAGGAGCGAAGCGGATGCCTAAAAGTTTAGCTGCCGGACCCCGTCGGTCCGCCGTATCCGATGCATATGGACGAGGCAGGAATGCAGGTATGCACGCCGGATATGATGAGGGGTATTTTCGAGGGAAATCACAGGGTATCGTTAACCGGGTTGTCTATACGCCGCCTGTGAGGGATATCCATGTGTTGTTTGTCAGCTCGGGAAAAGGATTTCCTTACTCGCCGATTGACGAGGCGATTATTGGTACACTGCACGGCATGGTACGCCAGGTTTCATTGACGGATGCCAAGCAGGACGTAGCTGCAGAAGCAAGCCGTACGCGGCCGGATCTTGTACTGGTGCTTGACGGCATGTATTTGCCTGTGGAACAGATGGATGCGGTTCGGGCCATGGATATTCGGACGGCCGTCTGGATGACGGACGATCCGTATTATACGGATATGACCGTAGACTGGATCCACCACTACGATTATGTATTTACACTGGAACTGAACTGCGTGGCCCATTATCAGAACTTAGGCTGCTCCCAGGTTCACTATTTGCCGTTTGCCGCGTTTCCCGTACACTATCGTCCGATTGCCATGCCGGGAGCAGCTAAGCGGGATATCGGTTTTGTTGGTACAGCGTATCCGAAACGAATTCAGTTTTTTGAGCCCATTATGGACCAATTGATGGCACACCGGACCTTTATTAACGGTAACTGGTGGGAGAAATTCCCGGGTTACGGCCGATTTAACAACCAGATTGAGATCAACAAGTGGATGGGTCCGGCGGAGACTGCGGACGTATATAACAGCGCCAAGATTGTCATCAATTTGCACCGTGCGGTGGATGACGATGAAATCAATCAGAACAGCGGACATATACCGGCGGCTTCCCCGAATCCGCGTACGTTTGAGATTAGTGCTTGCGGCACGCTTCAGCTCTGCGATGAGCGGTCAGATCTGGCGCGGTTCTATACACCAGGTGTGGAGATTGACACCTACCGGTCTCAGGGTGAGCTGCTGGAGAAGGTAGAGTACTATCTTGCTAACGACCACCTGAGAAAAGAGATCGCACATCGTGCCCTGGAGAGAACCTATCAGGAGCATACCTATGCACACCGCCTGAATACGCTCTTCTCGGTTATCTTTCCTTGATCCTGGCTCAGAAATAGTTCAATGATGGGGGAACAAGCGTCGTTACGGTGTCTTTGTTTTTCTAATATATTGTACCAACTGGGTGAAAAGGAGGTGGATCGCATCCGGTACTGCCACAATCACGGTTACTGTAGATGCGGATAATACCGATGGCCTTTAAACCGAAAATGTTGATTTTTTCACACGTATCCAATCCATCCAGCATTACGGGAGCGGAGAAGCTGCTTCTGTTCTTCTGCGGACAGATGACTCCTTATTTTGATTGCGTTCTGGTTGCACCGAACGAAGGCCGGCTGACTATATTGGCGAGACAATCCGGGATTACGGTCAAAATCCACAGAATTCCATTGTTTCACAGCGTGTATACACCGGGTTCCAATCTTTTGGCCGAAGCCAATAAGCTGATGGCAACATCGGTTTTCCGTGGATTGATGAAATGGATTGCAGGTGAGGCCCCGCAGGTAATTCTGACAAATACGTGTGTGCACTTTATGCCGGCAGCAGCGGGCAAGAGACTTGGAATTCCCGTAGTATGGCAATTGACCGAAAAAATTACGGAAAACGGGAACGCCCATTTGGCCACTTCGTTAATCCATCAGTACAGCAACTGGCTGGTCAGCATTTCCGAATCCGTAGCCGAGAGTTTCCCGGTGGAAGTCAGGCAGTCCAAAATGACGGTACTCCCTCCATCCTGGATTGAGTCTGATATTCAGCCAGCCGCATGGGCGACAACGAGAGCTTCCTTTCGCGGCAGTCTCGGCATCACTGCAAATCAACCGTTAATTGGTATGATTTCTTCATTTCTGATCGAGAGCAAAGGGGTGCATCACTTCATAGACATGGCGCTCTCGCTCAAGGATGCTTACCCCGACGCAGCCTTTCTCATCGTTGGGAGTGCGCTGAATCCGGATTATGACATATTGTGCCGCGATCGCATTGCTTCGGCGGGAGCTCAGCATCGTTTCATATTTGCCGGATCTCAAGACGATATCACTCAAGTATATTGTGCCCTTGATGTCGTGGTGGTACCGAGTCTGATACCGGAGGGATTCGGATTAACGGCTCTGGAGGGGCTGCTGCACGGGAAGCCGGTTGTAGCCTACGCATCAGGAGGACTTCAGGAGGTCCTGACGGCTGCCGGATGCCCGCATCTGCTCGCGATTCCCGGGAGCCCGGCCTCACTGGCAGAGAAGGTGAGGTTCATCCTGGATCAGCAGGATCGGGGCGAGGCTCTGGGTATGCAGAACCGCCTTCAGATCCAGGCTGTATTTGGTCCAGAGGTGTACGGAATGCGATTGAACGGCATGGTTTCACGCTGGATGAATGAATATCCTGCATGGTTTCAGGTGACGGCAAGACGGGTGAAGCGCCGGGTTGTTCCGGCGAGACGACGTAAGCAGAATAGCCGCAGGAAGAAACGAAGTGCTGCTGTTGCGCGTCGGTTATTCGTTCGTAGACGAACCAAGAGACCGGAAGGCAGGGCGACCAGGCGACGGGCATCAAGGCTTAGACTACGCAGAACGTCCGCAAGGCGACGAAAGGCATGAGACGAGGTCAACAGCAGAGCGGTGAACGGTCTAGGCTTACTTCAAAAAGTCCGCTTCCGTTCTGCTGTCTCACGAAAGCGAGAAGAATGGTCGTGCTACGGAGTTATCGCCTTCGGATCTGTGATTAAGTTGGCAAGGGAGAATCCGATATGAAAGTCATGACGATCTTGGGTACGAGGCCCGAAATTATCCGATTAAGCTTGATCATTCCTCTTCTAGACCAGTATGCAACGCGGCATGTGCTTGTGCATACGGGACAAAATTTCACCAATACCTTAAGCGGGGTCTTCTTCTCGGAGATGGGGCTCCGCAGTCCGGACTATGTGCTTCAGGACCGCCAGGCCACGCTGGGAGGCCAGTTGTCCGTTATGTTCAGCCGAATGGAGGAAATATTGGAACAGGAGCAGCCGGACACGGTTCTGCTGCTGGGTGATACAAACAGTGCGTTATGTGCTGTGCTGGCAGAGCGTCTGGGATACCCGGTGGTGCATATGGAAGCCGGAAACCGCTGCTTTGATCTGGATGTGCCTGAAGAGAAGAACCGCAAAGTCATAGATGCGGTGTCCTCCATCAATATGCCCTATACAAACTACAGCAAGAATCATCTGCTTCGAGAGGGAGTGCCTAGTCAACGCATTGTCCTGACAGGGAACCCGATCTATGAAGTGATGAAGCATTACGAAGCTCAGGTCAATCAGAGCCGGATTATGGAGAAGCTGTCGCTCTCCCCCCAGCAATATTTTCTGATTACGATACACCGTTCAGAGAATGTGGATCGACCTGAGAATTTAACGGAAATATTAAATGGGTTAAATGCGGTCGCTGAAACGTTCGGAAAGCGACTCATATGCAGTTTGCATCCCCGGACGGCCTCGCGTCTTGAAGGGGCCAAGGATGTTCAACTTCATCCGCTTATTGAATTTCATGAGCCATTCGGCTTTTTTGATTTTGTACGACTCGAGAAAGAGGCACTCTGCGCGATCACGGACAGCGGTACGGTGCAGGAGGAGTGCTGCATCATGCACGTTCCTACGGTAACGGTTCGCCGGACGACGGAGCGGCCGGAAACTGTGGACTGCGGAAGCAACATCGTCTCCGGTTTGAATGCTGAGCGTATCCATGGAGCGGTCAAACTGATGACGCAGCTGGGTCGTGACTGGGTGTGCCCTGAGGGGTATTTAGCGGACAATGTGTCGCGTACCGTCGTAAAATATGTGCTTGGAGGGAAAGTGAATGTTCACTAATCAACGGATTTTGGTGACTGGCGGCACAGGCTCTTGGGGACATGAACTGATCACGCAGCTTCTGCCGCTAAATCCTAAGCAGGTCATCGTTTATTCCAGAAGCGAGGCTACGCAGGTGGCTATGGACCGTGAGTTTGAAGATCCAAGACTCACTTTCCGAATCGGAGATATTCGCGACAAGGAAGCTCTAACAGCAGCCTGTCAGGATGTGGATTATGTATTCCATCTGGCGGCACTGAAGCACGTTCCTGTGTGCGAAGAGCATCCCTATGAAGCTCTGAAAACCAATGTGGTCGGCACACAGCATGTTATTGAGGCTGCTATTGAAAATCAAGTGAAAAAAGTGATCTATATTTCAACGGATAAGGCAGCGAATCCATCCAACTTTTACGGCATGACCAAAGCGATTGGCGAGAAACTGATCGTGTATGCTAATCTGTTGAGTAAGCACACCAAATTTGTCTGTGTGCGGGGTGGAAATGTTCTTGGAACGAACGGAAGCGTTGTTCATGTATTCAAGAATCAGATCCGGCAGAAGGGTCAGATCAGCATCACGGACCATAACATGACCCGATTTTTCCTGACCTTGAAGGATGCGATATCCCTGCTGTTCAAGGCATCGATTGAAAGTGTAGGCGGCGAAATTTTTGTTATGATGATGCCGACCTGCCGCATTGTGGACTTGGCAGAAGTACTGATAGATGCTTCTGGCAGAAGCGACGTTACACTGGTTGAAACGGGTATTCGGCCGGGTGAGAAGATTCATGAAATTCTTATGAGTGATTTTGAAAGCTTGACTACGGTGGTTTATGATGATGAATACCTGGTCATATTGCCGACACTCGAAATTCCCGATCTGAAGGAGCGGTATCAGGGCTTATCCAAAGTATCCTTCAACAGCTTCAGCTCGGAGCATCAATTAATGACCAAGGCCGAGATACGCGAAATCCTTCAACGCGGAGGATTCTTGCCATGAAGATGCTCATTCTCGGGGGCAACGGTATGGCGGGACATATGCTTGTTCAGTACTTTCAGTCGTTCGGCAAGCATCATGTCTTTTACACGACCCGGGACAGACATGATTCACAAGGCCTTGTGCTGGATGTAACCGATATGAGTGCCGTGGAGCATATAATCAAAGCGGTTCGGCCGCATATGATCATCAACGCTGTAGGTGTTTTGAATCAACGGGCAGATGATGACAAAATTAATGCATATCATATCAACGGATTTTTGCCTCATCGTCTGCGGTATTTAGCGGACGCCATATCGGCCCGACTTATTCATATCAGCACGGATTGCGTGTTTCTCGGAGACAAAGGGGGTTATCGGGAAGACGATCTTCCCGATGGCGTGACTTCCTATGCGTTAACGAAAGCACTGGGCGAAGTGCAGGACCCGGATCACCTAACGATTCGCACCTCCATTATAGGACCCGAAATCCGGCAGAGTGGAATCGGTTTGTTCAACTGGTTTATGAAGCAGCGAGGTCAAGTTTCCGGTTATCGCGCCGTGCAGTGGAACGGGGTAACCACGCTTGAGCTTGCTAAAGCGATCGAGTTCTTCATGAATAAGGACGTCGGGGGTCTGATACATCTCGGACATCCGAATCCGGTAAGCAAATACGATCTGCTGCTGCTGTTCAAGGACATATGGGGAAAACATGATGTTGTTGTAGTGCCAACCGACGATATGGTTCAGGATCGGACTCTGCGAAGCACGCGGCTGGATGCGTTATATCCATTCCCGGATTATGTTCAAATGTTAAAGGAGATGTACGCATGGCAGCAGGATCATTAAAGGATCAAAAAATTCTCATAACAGGGGCAGCAGGTTTTACCGGCTTGCATGCTTGCGACTATTTCGTCCGGCAGGGATGTACCGTTATTGCTGCCGGGCGGAACAAGCAGGCGCTGGAGTCCATACAAGGCGTCATTCCGGCCGTGTGCCATCTCGAGAACCGTGAACAGGTGGATATTCTGATTCAAGAGAGCCTTCCTGATTATATTTTGCATTTAGCCGGAAAAAATTCAGCTTCAGAGTCCTGGAAACAACCGGCTTCTTACATGGAGAGCAACGTGATGGCCACCATATACCTTCTTGAAGCGCTGAGGCAGCACTGCCCCGATAGCCGTTTGGTTATGGTAGGCTCCAGGTTAAGTGTGGACCCTGCAAAAGGTGCGGCTGCCGTTCCTCATCCTTACAGCCTCAGTAAAACCTTTGCCAGCTGGTCCGCAGCTGCCTGGCATGGTTTGTACAACCAGCATATCGTTCTGGCTGAGCCGTCCAATCTGATTGGCCCCGGCGAATCAACAGGCTTCTGTACGCTGCTTGCCCGCTATATTGCGGGTTATGAAACAGGTCGAAATTTTCCGTTGTTCCGTATAAGCTCTCGCTACGAATCAAGGGATTTCCTGGACGTTCGGGATGCGGTAGCAGCTTACAGCATATTGCTTCAAGAGGGCACTTCTGGGATGACCTATCCGATCAGTTCCGGTACGGAACATACCCTTGGAGAGCTCGCTGAGGCACTGCTCCTGCATACACAGGCAGCCGTGCCGATGGATTGGGGTCCTGAATCCGCTCCCCTCTCATTAGATTCATTAAATAAAGGAACCGGGGGGCAGCAGGGTACCGAGCTTCTTAAAGCGCTGGGCTGGAATTCACAGTACCCTCTGGAGCGGTCGCTGGCCGATATTATGGATTATGCCAGAATACAGGCACAGCCGTCCTCTTCATAATAGAACAATCAAACGCCGATGGATCGATCATGATCTGATCGGTGTTTTTTTGTACATAAAATTAGGCATGATAAGCAGTAATCTTCCATGTTAAAACCTTTCAGCATACCGATTCCGGCGCAAGGTCATCCTAAACGATGTTAATACACCTATTATAGAGATGGAGGATGAATCATGATTAAATCCAAAGCCCTCAACCTGACCGTCTCCACAGCATTGCTCCTCAGTATGGCTGCGGTAGCAGGATGCGGCAACACCACAGACGGCAACACGACACGTACAAACAACGTGGACAAGGGTCGTGTTGGTGTGAACTCCGTGCGTAACAACAACCAGCACATTCGCAGCACCCAGCAGCATGACCTGACAAACCTGAAGTACAGCAAAACGCTGTCCCAAAAAGTGTCGGATATCAGTGGCATGGGTCCTGCACATGTATTCGTAACCAATCACAGCGCGTATGTTTCGCTGCCCAAAGAGGGCGCGAACACCAACAGCATTGATGGACATGTTACGGGTATGAGCACGGCAAACCGTTCTGACGGCCGTTCAATGACAGGCATGAACAAAACGAATGTGAGGAACCGTACGTTCAACACTTCGGGTACAGGCAGTGTGGGGCTTCTGAGCAATATGGCTAGAGGCACAGAGCGTGTCGTGGAGAATACCACTCGTGCTGTAGAAAACACAACAGGTCTTGGCCGAACCGCCGATAACCGCGGCTTTGGCGTTAACGGAACGACGACGAATGGCGGTTTTGGCGGCAGCAACTATAATACGTTAAACGGAACGCGCAATAACGGACTTATGGGTACTAACGGAACTCGTACCAATGATTATATGGGGTACGGCACGCGTACCAACAGTCTTACCGGTACCGACGGGACGGTAAACAATACTCATATGGGAACTGGCATCAATGGAGTGCCTTATGGAACTTACGGAAACAACATGGGCATGATGAGCGCTCGTGAAGAGGTTCCTCAGCATGTGCGTCATGAAATTACGAACAAGATTCGTAAAACCGCTCCACATATCAGTCAAGTATATGTTTCCACAGATGAGGGATTTTATCAGCATGCCAAAGGTTTTGTAACGGGGGGTAACGCCAAGAATACGGTTGGAACACTTTCCCGTGATTTTGGGTCATGGATTAACCGTGTGTTCCCGCTTCATGTAGGAACTCGTGATGGTATGAATGATACACGCGGCAACATGACTAAAAATGATACGGACGACGGTTGGTTTGGCGGCAATCGAAACAGCCGGTAAAATTTCTATACAAAAAGGAGCTGCCCTGTAGGATTGAAATCATCCTATCCTAGGCGGCTCCTTTGCTATTTATAATGAATGCTATACCTTAATGTTTGCGTTGTCCTTGAATCCATACTCCTTGCAGCTCAAGATCGCTGGAAAGAACGAGGATGTCGGCGAGTTTGCCGGCTTCAAGCGATCCCGTGCGATCGGCGATGCCAATTTTTCTGGCTGGATTCATACTTCCGATGGTGGAGGCCTGCTCAATGCTGAGTCCAACCTCCCGAACCAGCAGCTGGAACCCTTTAATCATCGTTAATGTGCTGCCCGCGAGACTGTCTCTGTTATGCTTGAGCGTGGCAATGCCCTTCTCAACAACAACGGGCAAATCACCCAGCGTATATTCGCCGTCAGGCATGCCGGTAGCCGACATGGCATCCGTGATGAGAATCAGATTCCCATCCTGCTTCATGCGGGCCAGTATCCGAATTGCCGCGGGGTGGACGTGGATGCCGTCTGCAATGATTTCGCAGCTTAACCGATCATCGCCAAGCATCGCACCAACCACGCCTGGCTTGCGGTGGTGAAGCCCTGTCATCGCATTAAACGTGTGCACGCCATGACTAAGGCCGGCCTCGACAGCGGCTTCTACTTCCTCATAGGTTGCATCCGTATGACCCAGGGCAGCCACGATTCCGTGTTGATCCAGCCACGAGATTGCCTCTAGTGCCCCTTCACGCTCGGGTGCAAGGGTGACCTGACGAACCAGCCCCGGATATTGAGATACCCATTCTTCCAGCCACCTGATATTCGCGTGGACGATATGCTCAGGATTTTGCGCACCTGGCCATTTTGGGCTGATAAACGGGCCTTCGAGATGGACGCCTTCCAGTCTGGTATAAGACATGCCCTGATTACGATAGTCGCTTACTTCCTTCAGTACCCGATCGATTGCTTTTTTAGGCGCAGTCATCGTGGTAGCAAGCATCGCCGTGGTGCCTTGAGAGCTGTGGAAGGATGTAATTTGATCCAAAACATCCTTCGTTGCGTCCATAAAATCCTCACCGTTACCGCCGTGAACATGGATGTCAATAAAGCCAGGTACGATATAGCCATCGGGCTGATGGATAACCTCTGCGGCTGCCTGTTTAAGGCTTGCAGGGAGTTCGGAAACATCACCAGCGTATGCGATGTTCTCGCCTTGAATGGCCAGCACACCGTCTGTACGGATGCCTCTGGGCGTCAGTACTTGACCATACAACAATTGGACAGCATTCTTGGCTTCGCTGCTCATACCAGCAATCTCCCTGCACCTTGATCCAACAGCACAACAACGTTCGGATGGCACTGAAGAAGTGATGCCGGACACTCGGTCGTGATAGGCCCTTTCAACGCACGATGTACAATCTCGGCTTTATCTTCTCCCCGGACGAGAAGGAGGATTTGGCGGGCTTTGAGGATGGTAGCAACCCCCATCGTGATGGCGTGGGTCGGAACATCCGCAAGCGTTGGGAAGAATCTAGCATTGGCGTTTCGAGTTTTCTCTTGAAGCTCTACCAGATGAGTCCCGCCGCTGAGGCTTTCACCCGGCTCGTTAAAACCGATATGTCCGTTATGTCCAATGCCGAGGAGTTGGAGATCAACAGGTCCAAATTCTTCAAGCATTTTATCGTAATTCAGGCATTCCTCTTCCGGATTGGCAGCGTTGCCATTCGGCACATGAGTCCGTTCGATCTGGATATCTACATGGTTGAAGAATTTTTCATTCATGAAGGTGCGGTAGCTCTCCGGATGATTCTCAGGCAGGCCCACATATTCGTCCAGATTATATGTTGTGGTCTGCGCGAAGCTGACAAGCCCTTGACGGTGCATCTCAATCAACTTGGCATAGAGCCCAACGGGTGTGCTGCCTGTAGCCAGTCCCAGTGTAGCGCGCGGATTGGTGTGCAGCAAACTGGTGATCAGGTTTGCGCCTGTTTGCACGAATTGTTCTTCATCGCGGAATGTGTAAATATTCATTAGTTATTGTCCTCCTCGGCTTTTGCGATAGTTTTGAACATTAAGATATGACTGCTCCAGACGGGGAACATACGTGGAGAAGTCCCGACTGGCCATACCCATGAACAGAATGTCTATAATGTGAAGCTGGGCAATGCGAGAGGCCATGTCACCTCGGCGCATTCCTTCCTCCAGCGAGGACGAATACAGTGTAATGTCCGCCATGGAGGAGATGGCACTGCTTCGGTAGGAAGTAACGCTGATCGTAAATGCGCCTGTGTCTTTGGCACACGCCAACGCATCGATGGTTTCCGGCGTTTCGCCGGAGTATGAAACGGCCACGGCAACATCACTTGAAGTCAGCGTGGAGGCTGAGGTGATCTGCATGTGGGAGTCTGCAAAAGCGGTGCAGTTTTTCCCGATCCGGATCAGCTTCTGGTAAAAGTCCTGTGCCACAATAGAGGACGTTGCCACACCATACAGGTCAATGCGTTTTGCCCGGCATAGGGCATCCACTGCGCGCTCCAGCTGCCCCAAATCCAGAAGCTCTGTCGTATCCCGAATCGACGTCAGGTGATTGGATTCAATCGCCTCTACGATTCCGGCAAGCGGATTGCCTGCAACGATGTCCTGATAACGGGTGCTTCCTGTGCGTGAAGCCAACTCGGCATGGGCGATCTCTGCGGCAAGCTTGAGCTTGAAATCAGGATATCCCTTGCACTGAAAGTTCTTGCAAAAGCGGGTGACTGTGGCAGCGCTGACCTCGCACTGATCTGCAAGATCTTTAATGCCCATATGCACAATCTCGGATGGAGCTGTCAAAATAAACTCTGCGAGCCGTCGTTCCTGACGGGGCAGGCTTTCCTTTTCGACAGAGATAATATGCAAGATTGGTGTCATCAAAAGCCTCCTTCAAGGTTCCCGGTGAGCTTATTTGTTGGGCATAACGGATGGGATTTGATTTGAAAATTATTTTTAAAAAAATGAAAAAATAAAGAAAATAATTTTTACTCCCCCACATCATAAAGGAACCTTCGGGAGGAATCAAGGATAAAAATCATCAACATGAACCCAGCGCCCAAATTGATGGCCCCTTCCGCACCTTCCCCCCTTCTCCAACATAAGATGAGTTGACTGTATCCCTTACCCTTGTTAGACCACACATACCCGGGCAAGGAGGGGTGACACCATTGAAGGGGACCGACCATAATAGCAAGTTCTTGTTAACCCACCGTGAACGCGAAGTATTTGAATTGCTAGTGCAAGACAAAACGACTCGCGATATCGCCGGGCAGTTGTTTATTAGCGAGAAGACGGTGCGTAACCACATCTCCAATGTCATGCAGAAGCTAAATGTTAAGGGCCGTTCGCAAGCTGTCGTTGAGTTGATAAAACTCGGTGAGTTGAAGATCTGACACCATGCCGGTTGCACGTAACGAAAGCACAGCGAAAGCCTTCCTTCCCGATTCTTACCGGGATTGAGAAGGCTTTTTTGTGTTAAAATGGATGGGAGCTGCTTCTTAATAAATGGCAATGGGTTTGGTGCGTAACTACATATCGGATGTCATGTGAAAATGAATCGGGTAGACTAGCTATTTAGTACAAATAGCCTGCACATGTTGGAGGTGGAATAAACGTGGGATGGATATTGGGAACCATGATCGTTGTCATCCTTGTTGTCTTCGTCGTTACAGGAATGAAGCGTAAGTCGAGCAGCGTTAGGGGAAGCAATGTCATCCAGTTAAAATCAAAAGCAAACGTGAAAATCAGCAGCGAAAATAACGCTCAGCCCTGCAGTCGATGCCGACACAAGCGCCAACTGGCCTTCTGCGCGGATGATGCCGGTGCCGTAAGAGGTTTATGTAACGAATGCAGAAGAGAGCTTGAACAGCATCAGGAATTATATCCGGTATAGCCCATCATATGAAGCTGTATCGTAAGAGGAAGTGCGAGGGAAACCTAAACTGCGCGCTGCCTCTTTTTTTAGTGAAAAAGTACATATAGATGCAACCCGCTTTGGGTTGACGAGGACTCCCTAACTTCGGCAAGATTGTGTATAGTGAATAACAGTTCCTAGTCGAAAGGGAGTGCGAGAACTTGAACAGGTTTGGCAGGCTGAATACACTGCGGAATCAAATCTTCCTTGGATTTATGCTGGTGATGATCATTGTGCTGGCATTAGTCGGGGTTTTTGTATACGACCAGGTATCCGTACTGCTGCGCAACAGCGCCGAGAAGCATATTCAGCAGACGGCTGTGCAGGCAACAGGCAAGCTGGATGCGCTGCTCAAGCAGGTGGATACACTCACGGCGCAAATTTCTACCAACGCAACGGTTCAGCGCTATCTGGCACAGGAAACTGCTGGCAAGCCGATCAGCTTCGGAGAACGGCAATCGCTCCAGCAGGAGGTCCGCAAATATGAATCTTACGCTACAGGCATTCGTTCACTTGAATTATATACGACGGACTACCGGCGGCTGTTTCCGCTGGATGAAGGCAGTCTGACGAGCCGGGTCGGGGTCGATTGGATCTTGGCGGCCGATGCGGGAAAGGGGAGGCTGGTTTGGTTCGGACAGGATCCGAAGGACCCGGAGGTGGTGGTGGCTGTTCGGAGAATCCGGCTGATTGACCATTCCTTTGCCCATGGCGGATACCTGCTTGTGAAGCTGGAGAAGGATTATTTTGCGCTTGCTGATTCCACTGGCGGCACGGCTGGCGATTCGCGTGAAACGATGGGGCTGTTTGATCAGGCGGGAAATGAAATATCATCGGATTTTGCGACAGCGGTGGACGCGAAGGATGTTCTGCATCGTGAAGGGGAGACGGTTGCCATTGGCAATGAGGACTTCATCGCCGTACAGAAGCAGTCGGAGGCGACAGGGTGGAACCTGGTCATCCTGACGCCTGTGGATTATACTACCGAAGGCATAGCGGTACTGCGGACCGCGATTATCGTATCCGGGGGCGTCGGTGCGCTGCTGTTTCTATTCTTAAGCTTTATCCTGACCACCATGATCATCCGTCCGATTTTGAATCTGATCAAAGCCATGCGCGGCGTAAGGCTGGGAACCCTTAAACCGATTCCGGTCACCTCGAAGACAATGGAGATCAATGAGCTTAACAATTCGTACAACCAGATGGTTGACTCGCTGAACGAATTAATCGAGGTTGTATACGAGAAGGAGATTATTCAGAGCCGAACGGAGCTTAAGGCTCTGCAAGCGCAGATCAATCCGCACTTTCTTTTCAATACTTTGGAAGCGTTTTACTGGGCCTTGGATGATCAGGGGGAAGAGGAACTGGCTCAAATCGTGGTCGCGATGTCTGGATTGTTCCGTTACGTTATCAACAGAAAAGACGAGGATGAATGGGTATCGATCCGGGATGAGCTTGACCATGCGGAGCGTTATTTGATGATTATGAAAATGCGGATGCTGGACAGGCTGTCCTGGAGAATTGAGGCAGATGAAGCGAGCCGTCATGTGCCGATTCCAAAGCTGCTGATTCAGCCAATCGTGGAGAATGCGATTCTGCACGGGGTGGAGCAGAGGCTGGGTCCAGGCACCGTAATCGTGCGTGCACAAGCTGCTGATCATCCGGGATACACGGTCATCACAATTACCGATGACGGTCCCGGCATGGACGAGGAAACGGTAGCCACTCTTTATTCATCGATGGAAAAAGGTTATGCGGCATCCTCTAAAAACAGCGGGGTCGGCCTTGCCAATGTAGAGCAGCGAATCCGGCTGTACTACGCTTCCGAGCAAGCCGGTCTGCACATTGACAGCGTGGTTGGTCAGGGAACCACCATCTCATTTGAAATACCGAATGATTTTCCGGCCATAAAGGGGGAGGGGGAATAGCATGAAAACGATACTGATCGTTGATGATGAACCGAGAACGAGAGAAGGCGTAAGGAAGACGCTGGAGGCTTGGTCATCCGGCCGCTGCCGGATAACAACGGCTGCAAGCGGTGTAGAGGCGCTCCAGTGGCTGCAGGAGCAAGTGGCTCACCTGGTGGTGACCGATATCCGCATGCCTGAGATTGGAGGACTTGAGCTTATTGAAAGATTGCATGAATTAGAGCATCCCCCGGTCATCATCGTGATATCCGGCTATTCGGAATTTGATTATGCCCGTAAAGCACTGCAGTACGGGGTGGTGGATTATCTTCTGAAGCCGCTGGATAAACGAAAACTGGTAGCCGCAGTAGAGTCAGCGCTCGAGCGCGGGGATAAACTAGAACGGATTGAGCGAATGGAGAAACTGGTGGATCCGAAACTGCTGGAGGCAGCACAGCAGGATAAGGGATACAGCATCCAGGTGCAGGAAGCACTGAAGTATGTAGACCTGCATCTCCAGGATTCGGTATCGCTGAAGGAAGTGGCCGAGGTGCTGCACCTGAACTCCAGCTATTTCAGCGTGTTATTTAAAGAGCAGACAGGGCTCACCTTCAGTGAATATATGACGCGCCGCAGAGTGCAGAGGGCCAAGGAGCTGCTGGCCGGCACAGCGCTGCCTGTCTCAGAGATTGCGGAGAAGGTGGGTTACCAGACGTCAAAATATTTTGTGAAAGTGTTCCGCGACCTTGAGGAAGTAAGCCCGAGCCAATATCGCCAGAGCGTATCGGACAGCGGAGAAGAAATCTAATAATAGTGGAATTAGTCCCAATCGTTATGACCTTATAGAATCATCCCCTCACTGATACAATTTGATTAAAGCGGTTTCATTACGCGAACAGCATACTAGAAAAGGGGTTGTAAACGTGTTCAACAAAAAATGGACGGTTCTGCTTCTGACATTGTGTCTCGCTCTGGTAGCGGCTGGTTGTGGATCTAACAACAGCAGCACAGGAGATTCCGGCAACGGTGGCAGCGAAGGCGATAAAGTTACGGTGAACTTCATGCACTTGTGGCCAGCTGGCGTATCCGCCGGACAGAACAAAATTGTGAATCAGATTATCGAAGAATATCAGAAGGAAAACCCTAACGTTACGATCAAACAGGAAGTACTGGATAATGAGCAGTATAAAAACAAATTGAAAGTGCTGTCTGCTTCGAATGAGCTTCCGGACGTTGGAGTAACCTGGGCAGCCGGATTCCTGAAACCTTATGTCGAAGGCAATCTGTTTGCTCCTGTAGACGATTTGCTTGAGGGTCAGCTGAATGGCAAGTTTGTAGCCGGTACCACCGAAGCTTATGCCATTGACAGCAAAACGTATGCGCTTCCACTAGAATTCAATATCGCTCCCGTATATTACAATAAAGCGATTTTTGAACAGTTTAACCTGGAGGTTCCACAAACCTACGAGGAATTCAAGACAATCGTGAAAACGCTCTCGGATAACGGGATTGCCCCGATTGCACTCGGGAATAAGGATCGCTGGACCGGATCCCTGTGGTACATGTATCTGGCAGACCGGATCGGCGGGCAAGAAGCGCTTGCCAATGCGATTAGCGGTGCCGGTTCTTTCAAGGATGAATCGCTTGTAAAGGCGGCCGCCGAGGTTCAATCTTTGGTGGACAGCAACGCATTTGTCAAAGGATTCAACGGCTTGTCCAACGAGGAAGCCAAATCCGAATTCCTGAACAACAAAGCAGCGATGTATATGATGGGCACTTGGGAACTGCCGAACTTTACAACAAATGAGGAGATCCCGAAAGAGTTCCGCGACAGTGTCGGATTCTTCAAGTTCCCGACGGTTGAAGGCGGAAAAGGCGATATCAACAGCTGGGTAGGTGGACCGGGCGTAGGTTTGTTCATCGGCGAAAACTCCAAGGTGAAAGAGGAGTCCAAGAAGTTTGTTGAGTATTTCGTAACCAAATGGGGCGAACAATCGGTTACAGGAGCAGGCGTCATTCCAGCAACCAAAGTCGATACATCCACCCTGGAGCTTCCACAGCTGTACATTGATCTGTTTGATGAAATGAACCAGGCCAGCAGCATCACGCTGTTCGCAGACGTTCAAATGGAGGCCAATGCCGCTGAAACGCATCTGAACATGATCCAGGCACTCTTCGGTAAAGCCGTAACGCCGGAGAAATTCTCCGAAGAGCATGATGCAGTGATTACCAAAGGCAAATAAGACTCAGACAACCAAGAAACAGGACCTGATTATCCGGCAGCTATTGCCGGATAATCTTTCCTCAAGACGATAAGAAGAAAGGAGTCGGACACTTTGGATAAAGTGATGTCCAACAAAAAAATCATCGCGCTGTATGTACTGCCTGCTCTGCTTGTCATTATGGCCGTTGTCTACATTCCCATCATCCTGACCGCTTATTACGGACTGAACGAATGGAACGGAATCGGCGCGATGACCTTTATCGGACTCGATAACTACCAGGCTCTGCTTACGGACGGGAAATTTTGGGACAGCGCATGGCACTCCTTGCTGTTAGCCGTATTCTCGGCTGCCAGCCTTATTATCTATCTGGCTGTAGCGATGGTGCTGGCCTCGAAGATCAAAGGCGCCAACCTGTTCCGTAAAATCTATCTGATCCCGATGCTGTTGTCATCGGTTGCAATTGCCCAGCTGTGGCTTCGCATCTATCATCCGACCAACGGGATTGTGAACAGCTTCCTGGAATCCATCGGGATATCGAATCCGCCGGCATGGCTTGCCGAGCCGTCACTCGTATTGTTTGCATTGTTTATTCCAATTCTGTGGCAGTATGCGGGTTTCTATATTCTGATCTATTATGCGGCATTAAAGAATATTCCGGCTTCGCTTGTGGAGGCAGCTAAAATCGATGGAGCAACCTCCATGCAGATCGCGTTCAGAATCAAACTTCCGCTCATCATGGAAGTGATCAAGGTTACGATCGTGCTTGCGGTGGTAGGTTCCCTGAAGTACTTTGATCTGATCTTTGTCATGACAGACGGGGGGCCTAACGGCTCGAGTGAAGTGATGGCGTCCTATATGTATCACACGGCTTTCCGCGCTTATGATTTCGGTTACGGCAGCGCCATCGGGTTCTTCCTGCTTGTCATCTGCCTGATCGTAACGTGGGTCATTCGTAAATTAACGGCATCAAAAGAAACGATCCAATATTCATAAGGAGGGATGCTTCATGATATCCGGAGCCACAGGACAGCTCCAGGAAGGGCGTGCCCGATCCGGTAATGGAGCGGGACGCAAGCTTGGCTACATGCTGCTGTATGTCGTGCTGATCGGTGTAGCCGTATTTCAGTTGTTTCCGCTCGTATGGCTGCTGCTGTTCTCATTAAAAAACAACCAGGAAGTATTCGATCTGCCTCCTCTGTCCCTCCCGATGAATCCGCGTTGGGAGAATTACGAGAAGGTATGGAGCGCAGGAAATATAAGCGTATATTTCCTGAACAGCGTTTGGATTACCGTTGCAGCGACGGCGCTCACGGTCATCCTGGGAAGCCTCGTTACGTTTGCCATTACAAGAATGAAGTGGAAGGGCAGTTCCTTTGTCCTCGGATTGTTTATGGTTGCGATGATGATACCGGTGCATTCCACCTTGATCCCGCTGTTCAGCATTTTTAACAAAGTGGGATTGACGGACCATCCGATATCTTTGATATTGTCCTACGTGGCTTTCAACATGCCGATTACGATTATGATTCTGCTGGGGTTCTATTATACGCTGCCGAAGGAAGTGGAAGAGGCGGCGGTGATGGACGGCTGCTCGGTTCATCGGGTCTTTTTCCGGATTGTTCTTCCGATGACGGGCTCGGTTCTGGCAACGACAGCCATCATCAATATGATATACAACTGGAATGAATTCATATTTGTAAACACCTTCATTAGCTCGGACATGTTTAAGACGCTGACGGTGGGCGTTCAGAACTTTATCGGACAGTACACCACCGATTGGGGCGCCATTGGCGCAACCTTGATGATCAGTATCTTGCCAATCCTGCTGATGTTCCTCTTCCTCAGTGATCGAATCGTGGAAGGCATCGCCGCAGGTTCGGTTAAAGGTTAAAGTTGGGATAGGATAGGGTTTCATAACATGCAGATAGAGAAAATAACAACGAGCCGCTCCAAGAATTTTCTTGACGCGGCTCGTTGTTATTATTGTACATGCTATTGTTATACTTAAACCCAGCCCAGCGCCCGGACCACCTGCGCAACAATGAACGTGACACCGATCGCGATTGCGGTCGGGATGGCGAAGGACAGGAACGTCCACTTGGCGCTTTTGGTTTCCTTCCAGATGTTGACGAGCGTGGTTCCGCACGGATAGTGAAGCAGTGAGAACAGCATCATGTTAAGAGCGGTCAGCCAGGTCCAGCCTTGATCCAGAAAGATCTGCTTAAGGGCAAACATATCGGTAACCTCAGTGAGAGAACCTGTAGCCAAATACCCCATGAGCAGGATCGGCAGCACGATCTCATTCGCAGGAAGTCCGATAATAAAGGCCATAAGAATGAAGCCGTCGAGTCCGAGTGCTTGGGCAAACGGATCAAGAAAATGAACAAAATGAAGCAAAATGCTGGAATCGCCGATATGAATGTTGGCGAGAATCCAGGTCAGCACACCTGCGGGTGCCGCTACGATAACGGCTCTGCGCAGGACATAGATGGTTTTATCCAGGGTAGACCGCAGAATGGTATTCAGAATTTTAGGTTTCCGATATGGAGGCAGCTCCAGCGTGTAATGGGAAGGAACGCCTTTCAAAGCGGTTTTGGATAACCCCCATGATACCGAGAGTGTGACAACGACACCGATCAGCACCATGCCCATGACAACGGAAGCGGTCACGAGTGTCTGGGCTCCACCTGAAAAGCCTGCAGCCATGAACAGGGAGGCCAGCAGGATCAGCGTAGGCCAGCGTCCATTGCAGGGCACGAAGTTATTTGTCAGGATGGCGAGCATCCGCTCACGCGGCGATTCAATGATCCGGGTGGACATGATGGCTGCAGCATTACAGCCGAATCCCATCGCCATGGTAAGGGACTGCTTGCCGTGTGCTCCCGTTTTTTTGAACAGACGGTCCAGGTTAAACGCAACCCGTGGCAAATAGCCATAATTCTCGAGCAGAGCGAAAGCCGGGAAGAAGATGGCCATCGGAGGCAGCATCACGCTGATGACCCAGGCGGTACCCCGGAACAATCCAAGGATCAGGATCCCATGGAGCCAATCCGGAGCATGAAGCGCTTGAAAGGCCAAGGTCAGGTATCCTTCAATCCAGCCGAAGAAACTCGCCAGCATGGAAGATGGCACGTTAGCCCCGGCTATCGTTAAGTAAAAAATAATGCCAAGCATGGCCAGCATAATCGGGAATCCCCACAGCTTGGAGGTGAAGATGCGGTCCAGCCGCTCGGAACGGTACAGAAGCTCCCGGTTGGTCACGGTCACGGCGTCACTGCACAGCTCGCGCGATTTTTTGAACAACTCGCCTACGATGTCTTCTCGTACATCCTCTACCTGCTCAGCAGGAATGGCCGCTGTTAGAGCTTCCAAGCGCTTGAGCTGCTCCATGTGTCATCCCTCCTTTATCCGAAACCGATAATCTGTGCTTGAGTGTTGCAATCAGCTTCTGATCTCCGTCAAGAAAGCGGATCGCAAGCCATCTGGCGGGATATTCACCCCCAAAGATGTCCCTTAATTCAGACTCGAGCCTGGAAATCTGAGACTCCAATTGTTCGTTGTATTTCATCCGGTAGGGTGTCGTCCGAGTCTGTCCTGTACACATGAGAAGCAGCTGCTCGGACAAGGTGTCCAGTCCGTCATTGTTTCGGGCCGATATCGGAATGACAGGAACGCCGAGCTGATCCGTTAGCTTGCGGGCGTCAATTTTGATGCCTTTTTTCTTCGCTTCATCCATCAGGTTAAGGCATACGATGACCCGATCGGTCATTTCCAGCACTTGAAGCGCCAAATTAAGACTTCTTTCCAGAGCGGTTGAATCCAGGACCAGCAGCGTAACGTCGGGTTTCTCGAAAATAATATAATCACGCGCCACTTCTTCGTCCGCAGAGTTGGAGAACAAGGAGTACGTTCCCGGCAGATCGATAAACCGGAAGCGGGTGTCCTTGTATTCATAATTGCCGCTCGCCAGGCTGACCGTTTTGCCGGACCAGTTGCCGGTGTGCTGCTTTAGGCCGGTCAGGGCATTAAACAGCGTGCTTTTTCCCGTGTTCGGGTTTCCCGCCAGCGCAACGGTATAAGTTCTCATGATGACATCACCTTACCCCAGATTAACTGACTTTCTTCTTTTCTTAATGCAATGACGGTACCTGCTACTCTATAAGAGGTGGGATCACCGAGCGGACTGGCTTTCAGAACCTCAATCACGGAACCCGGAACAAATCCGAGGTCCAGAAGCCGCCGTTTATGCTCTCCACGGATATCCACCTTTTCAATCAGGAAGCGCTCTCCGAGCGTTGCCTGCTGCAAATGCTGAAGATGTTTTGTCTCATCCATAAAGTTTAACCTCTCCCTAATAAATTGGGCCGAGCATATATTGTTTCCTCGAAGCAACTTTATGCCTATAGTATGACCGAATGCGTGTATTGTCAACTGGATTTATCCAATTTATTGAGAGGTGGCTTGGACATTACGTTTTAACAGCCGGGAGGTCCTCATGGGTCAGTCGCAGGCTGAGGTGCCAGGGAGACCCGATATTTGGTTATGAATTGAAACAAGCGGTCAAGTACGGTAAAGTGGTGTTGAAAAAGAGAGTCGTCGCTGCAGGCTTTCGATTCGTGGATGTAACGGAGCTTAAGGTAAGGAAGATCATCTGGGCTACCGGTTGTGTGGCAAGTATGATTGGCTCTATAGCAAAGGGGCTTAATAACGCAGGATTGCCCTTGGCAAAAGACACCGGGGCTCCGAGCTTTAGGCAGGAGTGTCGCGGGATGCCCGCGAAATTGTTAAGGTATCACGGAGAAGAGGGGATAAGTTTATGGAAAAAGAGCACCATGAGCTGCTGCATGAAGACCAGGCCATGGAAGCGTCACGTCTTCTGAAGGCCATATCGGATCCGACGCGAATCCGGATTCTCCACTTGCTGTCGCAAGAGGAGTGTCCTGTCGGCCATATCGCCGAGGTGCTTGGCATGAGCCAGTCGGCGGTATCCCATCAGCTCGGCTATTTGCGCAGCTTGAGACTGGTGAAGTACCGCAGGGATGGCAATACATACTATTACACGTATGAAGATGAGCATGTCATCGGCATACTGCAGCAAGTGCTGGACCATATAGCCCATTAAATAAAGGGGCCCGGCCTATTTGTGCTTGACATTGCGGTTTCCCGGCTGTAATGTATTGGAAAATGAATTTCCCGTGAATAACGATCATCAAGGACATGAGAATTGCAACCCTCGGCGTGACAGAGAAGAAGCCCTTGGCTGAAAGGCTTCCAACCGTCCGACTGCGTTCTTCCTACCTTGTAGTTGCGCCGTGAACAAGCGGTGCCGGCCCGGGCCCGTTACCGCCGCATTGAGTTTCTTGGAAGATTGGTTTATACGTCGGACAAGATCGAATCAGGGTGGTACCACGAGCACATTCGTCCCTAGGAGGCGGATGTGCTTTTTTGCGTTCGGCAGGTAATTTCATGGATGAAAAAGGAGTATGAGGAACATGCGGCAAAGCCAATTATTGATGACAACGATGAGGGATATGCCGTCCGAGGCGGAGGCGCTGAGCCATCAATGGATGCTCCGTGGCGGCTATATCCGTCAGACGGCGGCAGGGATCTACTCGTATCTGCCGCTCGGATGGCGGGTCCTGCGAAAGATCGAGGGGATTATCCGCCAGGAAATGGATGCGGCAGGAGCACAGGAGATGCTGATGCCGGCAGTACAACCTGCTGAGCTGTGGAAGGAATCCGGCAGGTACGACGTTTACGGTCCGGAGCTTATCAGGCTGCATGACCGTCATGACCGGGAGTTTGTGCTCGGACCGACCCACGAAGAAGTGATCACGTCGATTGTGCGTCAAGAAATTTCCTCTTATCGGAAGCTGCCGGTCAATCTGTACCAGATTCAGAGCAAGTACCGGGACGAGCGGCGTCCGCGCTTTGGCCTCCTGCGGGGGAGGGAGTTCCTGATGAAGGATGCGTATTCCTTCGACCGGGACTGGGAGGGCCTGGATGTGTCCTACCGGAGCATGTATGAAGCGTATGAACGAATCTTTGAGCGCTGCGGTCTGACGTTCCGGGCGGTGGAAGCGGATGCCGGTGCCATCGGCGGACAAGGAGAGACCCATGAGTTTATGGCGCTTGCAGATATTGGCGAGGATACCGTTGTATCCTGCAGAGACTGCCGTTATGCGGCGAATCTGGAACGTGCCGAATCCGTCGTTCCAGCGAGGCAGGGCAGCGTGGATTCGGTGAAGGTCGACGGCGATTCGGCCATCGAGCGGGTAGTCACACCGAATGTGAAGAGCATCCAGGAACTGACGGACTTTCTTCAAGTGGGCCCGGAGCAATTGATCAAGACACTGATCTATCAAGTGGACGGCCAGCTGTATGCCGTGCTGATCCGGGGTGACCGTGAAGCGAATGAAACCAAGGTGAAATCCTACTTGAAGGCGGAGCTTGCAGAATTGGCGAGCGCCGAAGAAGTGGTGCAGGCGACGGGAGCTCTGGTAGGGTTTGCGGGACCGGTAGGCCTGTCACTGAAAGTACTCGTCGATTACGAAGTCGCCTCTATGACAGCTGGCATAACAGGAGCCAATCAGGTTGATGTTCATTTGAAGGGGGTTCGCCCCGGGCAAGATTTCTCACTGGAATACATCGGCGACTTCCGGAATGTGAAGGAAGGAGAGCCTTGTCCGCGCTGTGGCGCTCCGCTTCAGTTTCATCGCGGGATCGAACTGGGTCATGTCTTTAAGCTGGGGACGAAATACAGCGAAGTTATGAATGGCATGTACCTCGATTCCGATGGACGGGAGAAACCGCTTATTATGGGCTGCTATGGTATCGGCGTTTCCCGCGTCATGGCTGCCATCGCCGAGCAGCGGATTTCGGGGGAGCGTTTGGTCTGGCCGATGTCCGTAGCTCCGTTCCAGGTTCACGTTATTCCTGTTGCGGTTAAGGATGAGGCCCAGATGAATCTGGCTGAGCATATATACAAGGAGCTGATCAAGGCGGGTCTGGAGCCGCTGTTGGATGACCGTGATGAGCGTGCCGGGGTGAAGTTCAAGGATGCCGATCTCGCAGGCGCTCCGCAGCGCCTGATCATTGGACGCGGCGCGGCTTCCGGCGAGGTCGAATGGATGGGCGAAGACGGAGTTAAGGTCAATCTCCCGGCCGCGGCAGCCATCCAGCGTGCGTGCGAGGCAGCTGCCCGGGTACGGGATTGAGGAATGAATTCCGCAATGAGACCCACTTATATATGAAACAGAACGCCCCTGAAACAGAAGGAGCAAACCTCAGGTTTGTCTCTCTCATGATTTCAGGGGGGGTCTAATGTGAGAGGACTTGCAGCCTTCCGAGGGTTCTAGGTTGCTGCTTCATCCAGACAGGACCTATCCCTTCACTGCTCCCGCCGTAATGCCCTTGGTCATCTGCTCGGTGAAGAGGAGATAGATCAGAATGGTTGGCAGAGCGATGATGGTCATAACGGCAAATTGCGCACCGTAATTGGAGGAGTACTCTCCTGCAAACTTCATGATGGAGAAGGGGATCGTTTTGATGTCCTCGCTGGTGAGGAAGGTGTTGGCCATAATGAACTCATTCCACGTACTGATAAAATTCAGCACACAGATCGTGGCGATTGCCGGTTTCGTGATCGGGAAGATGATCTTAAAGATAACGCCGAATATACCGGCGCCATCCATCACAGCCGATTCTTCAATGGCGCGGGGAATGGTCTCAAGAAACCCGGTCATGATGAACATGCTGATCGGAATGACAATTGCCGTGTAAGGAAGAATCAAGGTAAACAGATTGTTCAGCATATCCAGCTTGTGAAACAGGATGAAATTCGGCAGCAGCGTGGCGTGAATCGGAATGATCATACCAAGCATGACGAAACCGAGAAAGAAGCCGCTCAGCTTCCATTTCATCCGGGTAAAGGCATAACCCATCATGAGTGCCAGCACGGCCGAAGCCGCAACCGTGATAACGGTAACCAGCAGGCTGTTAAAGAAGAATAATGGCACACGACCATAGGTGAACGCATTTTTATAGTTTGCCCATTGGGGCGGATCGGGCCATACCAGAAAGTTTTTTCCGAAGAAATCCCCGCTCTTCAGCAGTGAGTAATCGACCAGCCAGATTAATGGGAAGAGCTGGATCAAGGCAACAACGATCATAAATGCAAACAGTGCTAGTCTAGGCCAGGGGCTGCGCCGGACAATCCGGCTTGAAGCAGGTTTAGTCTGCGGTTTTTGAGCTGATGGCTGTATGGTTGAAAACAACGGTAACCCCTCCTTTTAAAATTCCCCGACATCTTTTTTCAAAGCTTTATTCAGCACAACCGTAAGAATCAGGCAGAACACGATGAACAGCACCGAAATGGCATTCCCGTATCCATAAAGGGATGAGGAGAAAGCGACTTTGTAAATATAGTTGCCCAAGAACTGCGTGCTGTTGGCTGGTCCGCCGTTCGTCATCAGAAATACGGTTTCCATCTGTTTAAGGCAGGTGGTGACCGCAATGATGATGGCTACCCGCATCATGGGAGCCAGCAGCGGAATCATAATCCGGCTGTACAGCTGTGTATGGGTTGCACCATCGATTTTGGCGGCTTCCCCCAAATCCTTGGGAATACCTTGAAGGCCGGAGTAGTACAGCAGCAGCGCATATCCAAACCCTTGCCACATGACAACCACAATAATGCACCAGATGGCGGTGTTCGGATCGCCGAGCCAGTCATGCTTCAATACGCCGAGCCCGATGCCCTCAAGGAATTTGTTGAGCAATCCGTAGTTAGGATGGAAAATGCCACTCCACAGCTTGGCGGTGACGACAATCGAGATGACGGCGGGGATGAAAAAAATGGTCCGGAATATCTTCTCGTATTTACCGCAATGCGTAAGGAAGATGGCGAGCAGGATGGCAATCGGATGCTGAATCACAAGCGTGGCAGCCGTGAGCAGCAGTGCATTCCAGAGCGAATTCCAAAATACAGGATCCTCGAACAGGATCTCCTTATAATTACTCAGGCCCACATATTGGTATTGACCGATGCCGCTCCAATCGGTGGAGCCGTAATAAGCGCTCATGAAAATCGGGATGCAGATCATGAATATAAACAAGATCAAGCCCGGAGCGATGAGCAGAAAGATCGCTTTTTTGTCACTGAGTACTTTGTGCATGGTGTTCAACATCTCCGTTCTTCATAAACTTGGGGGGCCGAATGCTTTCCGCAGCCCCCAATATCCGATACTGCTATCGTATCCGAGCGCGGAGGGCAGTGAACATGCCGGAAATTTACGATGAGTGTATTCATTTTTCAGAGGTTGTTTTATCAGACCATTACAACGCAGATTAGCCTCCGATTCCTGAAATGACGGCGAGAGAGTCAAGATCCCCGGCGAAACAAATCAAGAACGGGAATTCGTAAAAACAGCGTTCTTCATCTGAAGAATCGAAACCTTCATTCGCGGCCTATGCGACCAAGACGAAAGGGTGGTTATCATCTACCGGATGATAAACCTGTAAATAGGGGATGTTCATGCGCTAAACGGCAGAGCAAAAACCCCCTTTTCATCGATCTGTTAGATCGCAAAAGGAGGATTCTTTTTAAAGTATCTACATCGAATGCTGGCAAGGATGAATCGTGGCCCATTCAACCGACTGGACAAAAAGCTTGATCCTTCTAGTTACAAGGTGAATTTTAGAATCAGGGTTGTGGCGCTCCCATGACTTCTTTGCCAAATTCCAGGCATTCCCCACAGATGGACACTCCAGGTCCGAGAGCCAATGGTCCGACTTCATCCTTGCTCCGATTGCAGAATGAGCAAGACCCGGTATGAACAGGTGCTGATGGTTCCTGGGGTTTGTTATGTGCAGCTGCTTCGTAGAGATGACCGATCACGTCCCGATCAATATAATCAAACTCTCCTTTCAGCTTTAGAGCGACGGTGGTATAGGCGATAGCCATTCCTTCATAGAACCGTTGACGGTCAATGGATTCACTCTTGTCCATGTAGCTCTCGCATAACAGGCTCAGCTTCTCCAGCTCTAGGATGGTGTCTTCAATCTTGGCTCCCCGAAACATCTTCTTGCGGAACTCCTGATCCATGCTTATTTCACCCTCCTTTATTGATTATGTTTACAAATGTAAACAGATCTAAGTATATTTATTCCATACAAAGGTAAAAAAATCCTTCGTCTCATATAAAAATTTGTTCAAGACGAAAAAAAGAGCGCCCCACCCACCGGTCTGATAGACCTTGCTGGAACGCTCCTGTTTTTTCATTATTATTATTTGCCGTTTGCTTTAGCAGCTGCGGCATCCAGATCCTTGGCGAATTGCTCTGGCGTGATTTTGCCAGACAGCAGCTGCTGATGGATTTCCATCGATTTTTGCTTGAATTCATCGCTGGAAATGTCCTGAAGCGGCGTGCCGGCTGACGATGTCATATTGGTGAAAATATCGATCAGCTGCTTCTGCAGCTCGGTCTCTTCACCTGTTAAGTATGGGTCGAACTTTTGCGCTGGCGTGCCTGCGCCCGATTGCCATACTTTTTTCGGCCAGTTATCCGGTGTGAAGAAGTATTTCATGAATGCGATAGCAGCATCCGCATGCTTGGTGTTCTTGGAGATGGCGTAACCGCCGCCATACCATGCTGCAATGTCCGTTTGCGCGCCCTTGTCGGATGCAGGGAAGGAGATGGCGCCGACATTTTGACGGAACTCCTCGGAGAAGTTCTCATCGGTAGCCAAGCTCGCTTCCCAGTTCCCCATGAAAAACATCGCCGCCTGTCCTTGTCCAAACAGATTTCTGGCCGTGCCGTAATCAGCTGTCAGCCAGCCATCTGCAAAGCCTTTGGCTTCAGCAAAAGCCAGCATATCTGTTGCCCCCTGAATAAGGCCGGGATCCGTAAAAGAAATTTCGCCGTTAAAGGCTTTATCCATGAGTGTAAAATCGCCGCTTGCACGCTGTGCATAGTAATCGAACATAATCGGCAGCGTCCAGCCTTCCATCCCGTTAATCGCTACAGGGTTAATGTCCTTGGCCCGCAGCTGTTTCACGACATCCAGCAGCTCCGACACCGTGGTGGGCACCTTCAAGCCGTTATCGTCAAAAATCTTCTTGTTGTAATAGAGAACGGCATAGTCCGTATTCCGGGGAATCCCGTACATTTTTCCATCTTTGCTGAAGCCGTCAACCGAACCGGCAACAAAATGACTCCCATCAAAGTCAGCCGGATTCAATTCGAGCAGCATGTCGTTGTCGAGCAGCGGGGAGAGGAAGGATGGTTGTCCCCATGCCTGAATAATGTCCGGCAGCTGGTTCGTGGAGGCATACACTTTGATTTTTGCTTTGTACGGCTCATCCTGCAATGCCTCAACCTCGATTTTGACATTCGGGTTTTCCTGCATGTAGGCATCAATGATTTCCTGTTCTATTTTTCCCGGGCCGTTCGCGCGGTCGGCATAAGCTGTGAACATCTTCAATGTTACTGCTTCCTCGGTCTTCGTGCCTTGATCTGTACCGGCTTCATCCGGTTTCGGATTCGATCCCGGGTCGGTTGCAGTGGTTCCGCCGGAGCCGCCGCAGCCTGCCAGAAGGACAGCCATGATAACGGTCAGCAGCCATAATCTCATAGGTTTCATTTGGTTAACCCACCTTTATTGATATTTTTCAGCTTGCAAGATTCATCATACCGGGCAGAGGAAGTGTGCAACATGCCGAAAATTTCAGATGGATGTATGCATTTTTCAGGTGTTGGGGTGGAGCGCAACTTTTTGCAGAAGGAATCCGCTATAATAACAGTAATTTCAATCCTTCACATATTCTTCTGAAAACAGGTGATTGCATTCATGAAGGACACCCCACGATACAAGCGGTGGTATGCCGGCATGCCGATCCGGTTTAAGCTGCTGTTCTGGTTCGTTCCGCTTCTGATGGCAACTATCGTTGCTATGGGATGGATCGCTTATGAAATATCGTCCAATGAAGTGATGGACAAGATGAAGCAGACCCAGAATCAGCTCACTCAAAAAACAGCCGATCAGATCGACAGTGTCGCAAAAGAAATGCTGTTTTTCTCCAACAACCTCTTTTTGGATGATGAGATACAGAGACTGCTGGAATCCGATTATCAACCTGCGGAACGGCAAAAAGCTTTCAAAACCATCTCCAATATGATGGTTGCCAGCGATTCCATCCAATCGATGATATTATACACGCTCAAACCCGGCTACGAACATTTGGAACCGTTTGCAACCAATCAGGCGGGAATTACGAGTGCGATGACATTGTCCCATTTTATGGAGGGTCCCTATTATGAAGCTGCGCTCAAGGTTAAGGGCAGTCCCGTCTATGGGTTGGTGAAGCCGTCGGACGATATTTTTGTCGGGGATCATTATCACAAAATCGTTCTGTCGCGCGTCATCGGCAACATCTATAACTTGAAACCGGCAGGGCTGATTATGATTGGCGTGGACGCAGCCCGTATCGGCCGATTGTATCTGGGCCAGCCCACGCTTGCAACCGAGATGTTTGTCATTAGCGAAGACGGGCTCATCATTACAGCTACGGATCAGCGCTGGATCGGAAAATATGACACAGAGCTACCCTATAACGGGACGAAAGCGGCTCAAACAAGGTTCTCAACGGAAGAGAGACTGGGGCTGTGGAAGGAATCGCCGGATTGGATGATTACACAGACGATTTCTCCAAGTACGGGCTGGCATGTCGTTGTGGTCAATACAAGGGAGAAGCTGGTGAGTGAGCTGGGACGGATCGGACAGCTGACGGTCGCCGTGGCGGTTCTTTGTTTCTTGATTAGTCTTGTCATCACGTGGTTGTTGTCCAATATGATTACGAAGCCGCTGATGAAGCTTTCGCGCTCCATGCGCAAGCTCCAGACGGGGGATTTTACGCAGCGGGTGCATTTTACCGGACAGGATGAGATCGGGGAGCTTGGGACCGGATACAATGCGATGGTTCAGCGGATCAAGGTATTAATCGATGATGTGTATGCTACGCAGTTAAAGCAGAAGGAAGCGGAACTGAAAACGCTGCAAGCGCAAATATCCCCCCATTTTCTATACAACACACTGAATACGATCAGCTGGACGGCCGAGAGAAAGGGTGAGAAGGATATAGCGGACATGGTGTACTCCTTATCCCAGGTATTCCGGCTCAGTCTGAACGACGGCAAGGATTTCTTCACAATTGAACAGGAAATGGAGCTGGTGCGGAATTATTTATTTTTACAGAAGCGCCGCTTTATGGACCGGTTTGATTTTTCGATTGAGATTGCCGAGGAGGTTTCCTCCTTTATGATACCCAAGCTTATTCTGCAGCCTCTGGCCGAAAATGCGATCATACACGGGATTGAGCCGCTGAACGGGAACGGTTTTATTACCCTGAAGGCGTACGGGTTTGACAATTCGGTGGTGCTGGAGGTGCTGGATAACGGGATCGGGATGACAGAGTCGCAGCTGCATAAGCTGCTTTCCGGCTTGCAGCGGGTGGAGAACCGCAGTTTGGAGGCTAAGGAAGATGAGCTGCGAACCGGGTTCGCGCTTTTGAATATTCAGGATCGGCTGAGATTGTTCCAATCCGGTGCCTACCTTGAACTGGATAGCAGGGAAGGTAAAGGAACCTGTGCCGTCATCCATCTGGAGAGGAAAGGGGATTGATCTGTTTATGAAACTGCTCATAGCGGAAGATGAGATATCGGTAAGAGAGGGAATGGTGCGGTTAATTGATTGGGAATCCCACGGGATTGTCATTTGCGGGGAAGCGGGAAACGGCAGCGAGGCGTTGTCAATCATGGAAAGCTGCAGCCCGGACATTTTGCTGACGGATATTCGGATGCCCCATATGGATGGACTGGAACTGATCGAACAGGCACAGTCTCGCGGGTTTAAGTTCAGGCCGATCATTCTTAGCGGATATAATGAATTCAGTTATGCCAAACAAGCCATTCGACTTGGTGCTTCCGATTTTATACTGAAGCCTTGCCGCCCGGAAGAGATTCTTAGGACAGTGCTGGAGGCTAAGAAGGCGGCAGAGTTCCAGGAAGCGCGCGAATCCAGGCTTAAGGAAAGGGACCAATCCTGGAACCGCAACATTCCATTAATGAAGAGTCAGGTCCTGTCCCAATGGACACGGTATCCCGCTGTTCCGCTGGAGGACAGGGGCCGACTCATGCTGGAGCTGCAGATGGATATCCAGAATGCAGGTGTTCAGGTAGGACTAATTCGCGTGGATACGTCTCAAATTCCGTTGGATGAACGGGATGTCGTTCTTCTTCGCTACGCGGCAGTTAACATTGTGAAGGAAACACTGGACAATGTATATGGCGGGCGGATCGAAGTGTTCCAGGAAGGCAACGATCTGTTGTGGGTCGCCAGCATGGCGGAGAGGGGCAGAAGAGGCTCGGCCAACACATCGTTGATCACGGCTCCGTCCCAAGAAAGATTAGAGCCCCAAATCCGGATGCTGCAGGGAAATTTGGAGAAATATTTAAAGATGACCGTCAGTATTGCACTAGGTTCATGGAAGGCATCGATCAATCAGGCCCACGATTCCTATCAGGAGTCGGTTCAGGCGATGGAGTCCCGTTTCTATCAAGGCAGAGGCGGCGTGTTCTTCTATTCCGAGAAGCTGCGGGGCGAAGATAGCGGATATGATAATAGTACGGAGTCCACATCCATTCTGGATAATGAGAGATTTGACTTATGTGAAATGGAGATGCTGGATTACTTGCGGCATGGAAGTTTCGAGCAGGCACTTGATCAACTGGACGCATGGCTGGAGATGTTTAAGACACAATCCCATTACAGCAAGCAGGAGGTGAACCTGCGGGCGACAACGTTTATGATCAGTCTGCAAAGAATCGCCAAGGAGCACCGGATCGGGGCGTTTGAGTGGAAGAACCAACTGGTGAATTCGATGGAACAGCTGCCGCAAGTAGAGACATTGGAAGAGCTGGCTACCATCGTGAAAAAAATCATGCAGCATCTTGTGGAAGCCTGCTCCTCCAACCGTATCCTGCACCGTACGGTGCAGTCCGTACTGGAGCTGATCAAGGAGAAATACAATACCAACCTTACACTGGAGGCGGTCGCCCGCGAGGCTTATATCTCCAATACTTATTTAAGCTCCCTGTTCAAGCAGGAGCTCGGCGTCAATTTTCTGGATTACCTGCATCAATACCGGATTGAGAAAGCCAAGGAGCTGCTTCAGCAGAATTTGAAAATCTACGCCGTCGCTCGCCTGGTCGGCTATCAGGAGGAGCGGCACTTCAGCTCCACCTTTAAGAAGTGGACCGGTGTTACCCCTTCCCAGTATAAGTCGAGCGTTCATTGAGTTGGAGTGGAGTGGAAGGATGAGCCTGGGGAAAAAGGGTGTGTGGAAGGAAGTCGGCGGCGGTGCAAGTCCCTGTGAGGGACTTGGAGGGGCGCTAAAGAAAAGGCATCTCCAAGATGGTATGGGCCATACGGGGGTGCCTTCTTCTTTGAACACCGCTCCCAACGAGCTCAGCCTTTTGTATACATATCCCGATTACAAGCTTATGATGAAAGGGTCAGGTTTTGAAGCCACAATGCAGATGGAGGTTGCATCTACGATGAATCAGGAAGAGAAGGGACAAATCCCCGGGATTAATCATATAGAAGAGCATCAGCTCAGTCAGGTGAAGATTACGCTGTCTAATCCTTTGCGCTGGGTGAACAGTTATGTGCTGCGGGGAGATGATGGTGTCACCATCCTTGACCCAGGCCCGCGTACGGACTCCTCGGAGCAGGAATGGCAGGCTGCGCTGGAGCAGCTCGATATCGGAATCAGCGACATCGTCTCGATTGTGCTGACTCACCATCATCCGGATCACTATGGGCTGGCCGGATGGTTTCAGGAGCGCACCGGTGCGAAGGTCTGGATGTCCGAGCGTGCCCATCAGGAAGCGATGCTGATGTGGGGCCCGGATTCTACTATGGACAGCGCGCTTCCGTCGTTCTTTGGGCTGCATGGCATGCCGGAATCCTGGCTTGACCAGCTGCCGGAGCATCTGAACAGCTTCTTCCCCCAAGTTACGCCGCAGCCGCAAGTCTCGTACATCGGGGAGGACCTGCCTTTCCGGATGGGGAGCCGGATATGGATACCGGTCCAAACCGCAGGCCATGCTCCGGGGCATCTGTCGTTCTTCCATGCCGACAGCGGCATTCTGCTCTGCGGCGATGCTGTGCTGCCGCAAATCTCGCCCAACGTCAGCCTGCTGCCCGGCAGCGACGCCGGGCCGCTGGCGCTCTTCCTCGCAGGGCTGCGCCGCCTGCGGGAACTGCATGTCCGGACTGCGTATCCCGGACACCGCCACCCGTTCACGCATGTCCGTGAACGGATCGACACGCTCCTCGTTCATCACGAGGAGCGCCTGACGGCAATCGCCGGCATGCTGGGCGCAGCCGGACGGCTAACCGCCTTCGAGGTCTGCACCGCCCTCTTCGGCGATAAGCTCGGCATCCACCAGCTGCGCTTTGCCATGTGCGAAGCGCTTGCCCATCTCGCCGAGCTCACCGATCGCAGGGAAGCCGAGATGGTGGAACACGAGGACGGAATGTGCTATTTTTCTGTGCGGAAATAGCGGCATTCCTGATATAATTAAGACATGAATAAACCGTCTGCTTGTACGTTTGCTTCCATCATGCGTAGAAAGGGCGGTTTTTTGTTTAATAGATCAGAAGGGATACGTTGTGGAGCATCCGCTATGGGATACCCCGGGAAAAAGCGTCCGAACCGCTGCGTCTGGATGCTTGGTAGGTACATCCCCTGTAAGACTGCAGCAGAGTACATTCTTAGAATAGGAAAGCGCTTCAACTTAGGGGGATCCTTCGTTATCCGGAGTCAGAGTTTTCTAATAACCCGCATATATTTAATGTTACCTGTGCTGTATAAGCGCAAGCATTCCCTCTTGTATCATCTTTAGTCTTAATCATTGACCACCATGATCTACTCCATCACTTGGGTTTCAATCTGCAATTTTCATGTTATAGGATTCGTATCTCATAAGCCCCTGAAAAGGAGAATCTGCCATGAAGAAAAAAGATGTGGTTGCCATGCTGCTCGCAGGAGGTCAAGGCAAACGGCTGAAGGGTCTGACAAAGACACTGGCGAAGCCGGCTGTTTATTTTGGGGGTACATACCGGATTATTGATTTTCCCCTCAGCAACTGCTCCCATTCTGGAATTGACACCGTCGGTGTGCTCACGCAGTATGAGCCGCTGGTGCTGCATTCCTACATCGGTGTAGGCAGCGACTGGGATATGGACCGGCTGAATGGGGGCGTATTCGTGCTGCCGCCCCATGAACGCGAAGACGGGACTACCTGGTACCGCGGGACGGCAGATGCAATCTTCCGTAACCTCAAGTTTATTGATCAGTATGATCCCGAGCACGTCCTCATTTTATCAGGAGACCACATCTACAAAATGGATTACGACCGCATGCTGGCTTACCACAAGGAGAAGGATGCCGATTGCACCATCTCGGTCATTGAAGTCAGTCTGGACGAAGCGAAGCGGTTCGGCATGGTGAATACGGATGAGAACTACCGGATTTATGAATTCGAGGAGAAGCCGGCACAGCCCAAGAGCACTACAGCTTCCATGGGCGTGTATCTGTTCCGCTGGAAGCTGCTGCGATCCTATTTACTGCAGAATGCGGAGCTTCCAGGAACGAGCCATGATTTTGGCAAAGACATTCTGCCGAATATGCTGGATGATGGGAAAACGCTGTACGCCTATCCATTCGACGGGTATTGGAAGGATGTCGGCACGATCCAAAGCCTATGGGAAGCCAATATGGATCTGCTCAGCGAGAAGCCCAAGCTGGACTTAAACGATCCGTTATGGCGGATTTATACCCGGAATCCGAATCAGCCGGCAGAGTATATTTCGCCAACCGCGGTCGTGCGGAACAGCATGATTAATGAAGGCTGCACCGTATGCGGCGAGGTGGAGCACTCGGTCCTCTTTTATGGCGTTGAGATAGGGGAAGGCAGTGTCATCACCGATTCGGTTATCATGCCCAAGGTGCGTATTGGCAGCCATGTTCGCATACACCGTGCCATCGTGACCGAGGATATGGTCATTGAAGACCATACAACCATCGGTCCGCCTCCGGAAGATCCATCCCAGATCGTGCTTGTAAGCGGTAATGATGAAGACGTGCTGAAGCTGCTTCAATCGTCTTCGTCCCACATTAATCAAGGTTAGGACGGGATCGCAGATGAGAGAACTCATGGGGATTATTAATTTGGAGCATGAACGGGATGTGCTGAATGAATTGACGTATTACCGCTGCGGTGCGGCTGTGCCTTTTGCGAGCAGGTATCGCTTGATTGACTTTGTGATGTCGAACATGATGCATGCCGGCATCCAGGATATCGCGCTCTTCGTTCGCCGGAAATACCGATCCTTGATGGATCATCTCGGTGAAGGTCGTCCGTGGGATATGCATCGTAAGCGGGGCGGCTTATTCATCCTTCCACCGGATTGGAATGATGAGACGGATGTGTCCGCCGGCGAGCTGCGACATATTTATAACAATCTGGATTTCTTTGAGCGGGGGGCTGCAAAATATATCGTGCATTCCGGCAGTCAGCATATCAGTACGGTCGATTTGAACGAGGTGTATGAATACCATCTGGAGCAGGGCGCTGATGTAACACTGGTATACACAAGAGTGGATAAGCCGAGAGATGAGCATCGTTCCTGCACACACCTGGATGTCAACGAGGATGGCATCGTAACGGACATTCATTACGAACACAAGCACGATGGGGTCTACATGGAATTGTTTGTGATGGAGAAATCGTTGTTTCTTGAGATGGCGGATCATTGCATAGCCCATGGCGGCAGCAATTTCTTTCGGGATGCGATCATGCGCAACCGTCATAAGCTGAATATTGCAGGGTACGAATATCGCGGATATCATGCGGTGATCAACTCGCTTGAAAGCTATTACCGCACCAGCATGAATCTTCTCAACCCCACGGCATACAACAGCTTGTTTCGCAAGCAGTCTGTTCACACCAAAATCAAGTACGAGGTTCCGGCAAAATATTTGAACTCCGCCGATGTAAGCAATGCGTTGGTAGCCAACGGTTGTCAGATCGATGGGGAAGTCAAGAACAGCATTCTGTTTCGAGGGGTACAGGTAAAAAGAGGTGCGAGCATTCACAATTCGATTATTATGCAAAAGTGCGTTATTGGTGAAAACGTAAGGCTTGAGAACGTCATACTCGATAAAGACGTGATCATCTCGCGGGATCATAAACTTCAGGGCGATTTTCGCAAGCCCTTTGTAATTGCCAAGGACATCTCCATCTGATATCAAAAATAAAACGAGTCCGTCAGGAGGAACTTTCTTTTGTTTAACAACAAGGAAACATTCAAGCAGGTCTTTACGGAGCAATTGGTGAGTCGTTTGGGGAAGGGGCTTGAGGAAGCAGCGCCTGAGGATGTTTATAAAATACTCGGGGGCATGATCCGGGAGTATGTCGGACGGCAATGGGCGGCAGCCAATCGGACCTACCGGGATACAGCGCAGAAACAAGTATATTACTTCTCGCTGGAATTTTTGATCGGGCGGCTGATGGGAAACAATCTGCTGAATCTCGGCGTGCTGGACATGGTCCGGAGCGGTCTGCTGGAGCTGGGCTGGAATTTGGAAGAGATTGAGGAGCAGGAGCCGGATGCAGGTCTCGGCAACGGGGGGCTTGGGCGTCTTGCAGCATGCTTTCTGGATTCGCTGGCATCACTGAGTTATGCAGGCCATGGATGCGGGATTCGTTATAAGTATGGATTGTTTGAACAGAAGATTATTGATGGTTATCAGGTTGAGCTGCCTGACAATTGGCTCCAGCGGGGTAACGTCTGGGAAGAGCGGCGGGCGGACAAAGCGGTGGAAGTACGCTTCTGGGGTCATGTGGAAATCGGTATGCAGGAAGAACGAACGGTGTTTCACACGGTGGACTACGAACGTGTTCTGGCCGTCCCTTATGATGTGCCTGTGATCGGTTATGGCGAGGGGCAGGTGAATACATTGCGCCTGTGGAGCGCCGAATCGGCAACGGATTTGTCCAGAATCCGTACGGCCAATCAACATAACAGCTATTATAAATTTTTAGAATATAACAGGTCGGTTGAATCCATATCGGAATTTTTGTACCCGGATGATTCGGCTTACGAAGGCAAGCTTCTGCGGCTGAAGCAGCAGTACTTTCTCTGTTCCGCGGGGGTTCAGAGCATCCTCAGAACGTTTGACAAGCTGGGGCTGATGTATCGTGAGCTGCCGGAATATGTCGCAATTCATATTAATGATACACACCCTACACTGGTCATACCCGAGCTGATGCGGATTCTTGTTGACGACAAGGGTTTGGGTTGGGATGAGGCTTGGGACATTACGAGCCGGACCGTGTCCTATACCAATCATACCCTGCTGAGCGAAGCATTGGAAAAATGGCCGGCTGGTATGGTCAGGGAGCTGCTACCTCGCGTTTACAGGATCATTGAAGAGATCAACAAACGTTTCTGCAGCATGCTGCTGGATCGTTATCCAGGCGACCAAGAGCGTATATCACAGCTCGCGATTGTGGAGAGCGATCAAATACGAATGGCCAATCTGGCCATCGTGGGAAGCTATCATGTGAACGGCGTAGCAGCTCTGCATACAGAACTGCTTAAGACGCAGGTGATGAAACCGCAATATGAGCTGTATCCGGAGCGGTTCAGCAACAAGACCAACGGGATTACCCACCGCCGCTGGCTCATGCACAGCAATCCGGGATTGAGCCAGCTCATCAGCGAAGGCATCGGTACCTCGTGGATCACGGATCCCGTTCAACTGATACAGCTTCAGTCATTAAAGACGGATTCTGCCTTTCAGCAAGGAATTCAGCGAATCAAACGGAGCAATAAAGAACGGCTTGCGGACTATATTGCCCATAAACAAGGGATACAGATTAATCCTGATTCGATATTTGATGTCCATGTTAAGCGGCTCCATGGCTACAAGCGGCAGCTGCTGAACATTTTGCGTGTCATCCATGCTTATAACGAGATTAAGGATCAGCCGGGGGCAGATCGTGTACCGCGTACCGTCATTTTTGGGGCGAAGGCAGCGCCGGGTTACTATTTAGCCAAAAGCATCATCAAGTTAATTAATGTCGTAGCGGATGTCGTTAATCACGATTCGGAGGTAAATGACAAACTTCAAGTGCTGTTTCTCGAGAATTATTCGGTCTCGCTTGCCGAGAAGATTATTCCCGCTGCCGATGTGAGCGAGCAGATATCAACCGCCGGCAAGGAGGCATCCGGCACGGGTAATATGAAATTTATGATGAATGGCGCATTGACCATCGGTACGCTGGATGGAGCGAATGTGGAGATGTTTGAGCTGCTGGGCAGAGATAATATGTTCCTGTTTGGTCTGGAACTTGCGGATGTGCTGGAATATTACCGGACCGGGGCGTATGTAGCCAGAGAGAGGTATGCGCAGGATTCGAGAATCGCCCGTGTGCTGGATCAATTAATATCCTCAGGCCCGTTCTGCTGTCACGAGCTGGAATTCGGTCAGATCCTGCAGTCCCTGCTGGATCACAATGATGAATTTTTTGTATTGGAGGACTTTTCCAGCTATGTTGCGACCCAGGCGGATATCGATGACGTCTATCTGAATGCCAGGGCCTGGACCGAGAAGTCAATTATCAATATTGCCCATTCGGGTCATTTCTCCAGCGACAATACCATTCACCGCTATGCATCCGACATCTGGGACATTGCTTCCGTAAAGGTCAGTATGAACAGGTAGTCTACTATTTTTCTGACAAAAAAAGAACCCCGTCATAGAGATTGGCGGGGTATCCATAAGTGCTCTATTGGATTGTTCTTCATCATAGGATATGATTGAGGCTTGCAAAAATGACTAGATAGATTTACCGTTTTATGCAATTGGACAGCCCGATTTTTCATAGCCGAAGATGAGCCTCTTTATTATAGAAGGAACTCATCTCCAAGCCTGGAGAAGCTTAGATTTCGGTAAGCGCGCTATCGTCTATGATTCTTTGAAATTACCGGGCTCCTTCGATTAGGTCAAGGTGGAGGAGTCCAATTGATAGGCGATAAAAAAGGAGATTCGCGATAGCTGCGAATCTCCTTTTTGAAATGGTTTATTCTTTGGGGAGTTCTTCGGTCGTGCCGTACAACTCGATCTCCCGGTCCGCTTGCTTGCGATGGGCGATCCGGCTGCTGGCGGCTGCGGCAACCGCACCGACGATATCGTCCAGGAAGGTATGGACCCTGCCGCTTGATTTATCATTCAATTGCTCCAGAATGCCGGGCTTGAGTTTGTCGATATATCCGTAATTGGTGAAGCCGATGCTACCGTACACGTTAACGATGGAAAATGCCAGAACCTCATCCACGCCATATAGCCCTTCATCATTGGCCAGCATTTCCTGAAGCGGAGAGATGAGGTTGCCCTCCTCCGCCAAAATATCCAGTTGGATTCCGGTCAATACCGCATTTTGCACCTCGCGTTTGCTGAGCACGGCATCCACATTTTCGATGCATTCTTCCATCGTCAAATTCGGATAGTATTTCTTTTGAAGGATCATTACCAGCTCTGCGATTTCCTCCAATTTGATTCCACGCTCATGCAGCAGGCTCCGTGTTGCTTCTGCTACCTTTTTGCTGTTCAGACTGTAAGGGATATTTGTATCGTTTTCTGCCATGATGGAACTCACCTCATTTTTGTGGGTTGATGAAGATGCTTACGACGATTGTACTTTTTCCGGCACCCCTTTGTCCAGAAAGGGCAAAACTGAGAGTTATTTTTTTGGAAAGGGCTCGTATACATAGGAGTACAACCTGTACAAAAAAATGTTAGGGAGGAACAATACATGAAAAGTAACAAACGCAATCTTCGCAGGCTTTCCGCCGCCGGGCTGCTTGCTGTTCCGATCGTATTGTCCGGCTGTGGTGTGTTTTCCGGGAAACAATCGGAAGCGATTGACCCACCGCCTGCACAAGTGGAGAAGCAGATGCTGAACACGGCCGGATCTACAGCGGCGCAGGGCGACATTGGCACACAAACCACGGTTTATTTATCCGATACGAGAGGAATGCTGGCACCAGTAACCTTGGGGATTCCGAAGGTCGAGGGTGCCAATGAGGTGGCCGAATCCCTTGAAGTGCTTGTGAATGGAGGGCGCTACGCGGGCTTTGTTCCACAGGGCTTCCAGGCCGTGCTGCCTGCCGGTACCCAAATCAATAATGTGACGGTAGATCAGGAGAACAAACTGGCTGTTGTTGAATTCAATAAATCGTTTACGGAATATAAAGCGGCAGATGAACGAAGAATTTTGGAGGCGTTGACGTGGACGCTGACAGGACATGAAGGCATTGAGCAGATGCAGGTATGGGTGGATGGAGTCAAGCTGACGGAGATGCCGGTGAATCACACGCCGCTGGATCGTCCGCTGTCTCGTGCGATGGGCATTAATTTGCAGAAGGCAGATGATGCGTTATACTCCGCTTCCTCACCGGTTACCGTTTATTTCTCCTCATTAACGCCAGACGGGATCCAGTACTATGTACCGGTAACAAGACTTGTTCCGACCGGACAAGATGCGGTCCAGGCCGCCTTGAATGAGCTGATTCGTGGACCGCAGTATGGTGATGGACTCGTTGAAGTCATTCCGGATGACACAACCGTTGCATCCATTGAAACAGGGGAGGACGGCGCCGTAACCGTATCGCTCCAGGACAGCATGTTTGAACAGGGAGAGCAGGTTCCGACCGAGCTGCTGCAGGCTGTCGTGCTTACGGTTTCCGAAAATTCGGAAAATGCGAAGGTGAAAATCCGGATGAACGATCTGGCTGAGGTGGTTGGAACGGACAGCCGCAACTACAGTGAGCCAGTAAGCCGTCCGGAATTTATTAACGAAATTTCGATCTGACGATTTTATCGCTTTGTTTGACAAGATGCACCCCAAAAAGGTGCTTTTGTGCCTGCACTTTGGTAGAATAGGGAATGCTAATCAGGATTGCGATAAGAAGTAGGAGGCAGAAAACATGAGATCTAACGGACGTAAGAGCGATGAGCTTCGACCGATGAATTTATCGACCCATGTGAATAAATATGCGGAAGGCTCCGTGTACATCGAAATGGGAGACACCAAGGTGCTGATTACGGCAACCGTGGATGAGAAAGTTCCCCCGTTTCTGAAAGGACAAGGAAAGGGCTGGGTGACGGCTGAATATTCAATGCTGCCGCGCGCAACACAATCTCGGAATCAACGGGAAGCCAATCGCGGTAAACTCACTGGCCGGACGATGGAAATTCAGCGGCTGATCGGCAGAGCGCTCAGGTCTGTTGTGAATCTGCATGCTCTTGGCGAGCGGACAATTACGCTGGACTGCGATGTGATCCAGGCGGATGGCGGAACGCGGACCACCTCCATAACAGGAGCATTTGTAGCCCTGGCCATAGCGGTAAATAAAATTGCAGAACAACATAAACTCGCAGTATTTCCGATCACGGATTACTTGGCATCGATTAGTGTGGGTATCGCTGGAGGACAGGCGCTGCTGGACCTGAACTATGAAGAGGATTCCAAAGCGAAGGTGGATATGAATCTGGTTATGACCGGAGGGGGTAAATTCGTTGAGGTTCAAGGAACCGGCGAAGAAAGCCCATTCTCGCGCGAGGAGCTGGATCAGATTCTGGAGCTTGGGGAAAAAGGAATCCGCGAGCTGATCGAGCGTCAACAGGAAGCACTCGGACCCATTGCAGCCAAAATCGGTTCCGTGAATGCGGGAACTGGAGTCTAAGATATGACGCTGATACTTGGGGATACTCTCATTGTAGCTACCCGCAATCAGGGGAAAGTGAAGGAATTTGCACATGCTTTTGCTGCGCTTGGCGTGGAAGTCAAGAGTATGTACGATTACCCTGAATTGCCTGATGTCGTTGAAGATGGAGTTACCTTCGCAGCCAATGCATTCAAGAAAGCCAAAGCGGTCGGTGATGCACTGGGATTGCCTGTGCTTGCAGATGATTCCGGATTATGCGTGGATGCGCTGGACGGCGCTCCGGGTGTATATTCCGCAAGGTATGCAGGTGAGCATGGCGCGGATGAGGATAATAACGAGAAGCTGATCGGCGAGCTGGAGCAATTAAGACTGGGTGAGGACACCGAGCAGCCCTTGTTAAGCCCGGCCCGATTCGTCTGCGTGCTGGTGCTGTACGATCCGGTTTCAGGAGAAAAGCTGGAGGCGGAAGGGCATGTCGAAGGGTGGATCACTTCCGATCCATCCGGAAGCGGCGGTTTCGGGTACGACCCGCTGTTCTACTTGCCAAGCCATGAGAAAACGATGGCAGAGCTTTCCCTGGAGGAGAAGCAGTTAATCAGTCACCGCGGAGAAGCCCTTCGCAAGCTGGTCGCGTATCTGCAGGCGCTGAGCTGAATCGAGATGATTGCAAAAAGAAACCATACCGGCGTGAGCGGGTATGGTTTCTTTGTTTTTTCAGTAGAATAAGGTTTAACGTATGGATACGTTATATTCTTTAAGCCAGAAATGAACCTGGGCCAGGTAGGCAAACAGCTGCGGGCCGGACATCAATTGACCGAACCAAGGGAGATTGGAGGACGCGTCCGGCGAAGAGGCCAGCTCCCGTATCCGCGCAGTATCAATGAGCGGAAGCAGCGGAGATGTGCCATCATCCAGTATGGACAGTATCTGCGCTTTGACGGCGGTCAGGTAGTTCGGATTGTGGGTTTTGGGATACGGACTTTTTTTGCGGTACAGGACATCATCCGGGAGCACGCCCTCCAGCGCCTTGCGCAGAATGCCTTTTTCACGGTCGCCTGCTGTTTTGATGCTCCATGGGATGTTCCACACATAATCGATCAGACGATGATCGGTATAAGGCACACGGACCTCCAGTCCGACGCCCATACTCATCCGGTCCTTGCGGTCCAGCAGGGTTGGCATAAAACGGGTGATGTTGAGGTAGGACATAACCCGCATTTTGGCTTGCTGGCCAGTCTCGCCGTCCAGCTTAGGGACTTCAGCTACCGCATCCGAATAGCGGTCTCCCAGGTATTCCAGGGGTCTGATCCAGTCCCGGATTTCGGCAGACAGAAGTCCGGCTCTCATGTCCGGAGCGACCGACCATGGGAATGTGCCGGAGTTCAGCATGTCTTCCCGGTGAAACCAAGGATATCCGCCAAATATTTCATCGGCAGCTTCGCCCGATATGGCAACGGTGGCGCCTTTTTTGATCTCTCGGCAGAAGAGGAGCAGCGATGCATCAACGTCGGCCATGCCGGGCAGGTCGCGCTTTTGCGTGGAGGTATCCAGCGCCTCAACCAATTCGGGAGTATCGAATTCAATCCAGTGATGGTTCGTCCCAAGCTCATCGTGCATCCGTTGAATCCATGGCGCATCTGCGCCAGGCTGGAAGGAATGGGACTGAAAGTGCTTGTTGTTGTCCACATAATCGACAGAGTAGGTATGCACTTGTCCTTGGCCCGTCCGCTTATAGTAATCGACGGCAAGGGAAGAAAGCGCACTGGAATCAAGCCCCCCGGATAAAAGGGAGCAGACCGGCACGTCAGATACCAGCTGACGCTCTACCGTATCCCGGAGGAGATCGCGCAAGTAGCTTGCCGTTTGGTCTACATCATCCTCATGCGGTTTGCTTTCCAGCTTCCAATAGGTGTATTTGCGCAACCCTTCCCGGTTAAATATCATCGCCGTGCCAGGGCGGAGTTCGGAGATGTCTTTATAGACGCCATGCCCCGGGGTCCGTGCAGGACCGATAATGAACACTTCGGCAAGTCCTTCAGCACCGACCACGGGCTCCACCTTCGGATGCTGCAGCAGTGCTTTGGGTTCAGAGCCGAAAACCAAGGTTCCGTCGATGTAGCTGTAGAACAAGGGTTTTACTCCCACCCGGTCCCGTGCCAGAAACACTTGTTCCTGCGCACTGTCCCAAATGGCAAAGGCAAATATTCCATTGAGGCGTTCCAAACACTCGGGGCCCCATTCGATATAGGAGACTAACAACACTTCCGTATCACACTTGGTATTGAAACGATGTCCGCGTCGTATCAATTCGTCTTTAAGCTCAGCAGCATTATATAATTCCCCGTTGTATACAATGGCGTAGACTTCCTCTTCCTGATGAATGATCATCGGCTGAGCTCCATTTTCGGGGTCGATCACGCTGAGTCTTCGGTGTCCAAATGCGCACGGGTTGGAAATCCAGGTGCCGGATCCGTCAGGTCCGCGGTGAGCCAAACTTTCTGTCATTTTTACCAGCAGCTGCGAATCCTGCGTCAAATCGCCGCTCCATTGTATAAAACCGGTTATTCCGCACATGACGGTTCATCCTCTCTTTGTCTTTGTCATACGCTGTCCCAACTTTTTAATCCTACGTCGCCAAAGTGATACAGATATATGCCGAAGGAAGGCATAAAATGTCTGTCCTTTTACGAAAACTAAGAAAGAGGACGAATTTCAAAGCAAAGGAGAGAAGCGTCCATGGATAAGTCAACCTATTACGTTTCCGTGCAAAGCCGTTCTGTGTTGACTCAGCAGGGGGCAAGCCCTTATGAATGGGAGATCGAAGCTACGCCGGAAGAGGCTGATCAAGTCCGGATTGAGCTGGATATGATGCAGGAGAAGGAAGAAGAAGCACTTGGATACATGTTTCCTTGGCCGGATACGCCGCAACAAAGCTCCAATGCCCTGTTTCAATCTTCCTTGGATAATGTGTACCGGACGATATATCAGTTGGGTACGCCGGCAACGCGTCAGCAGATGGAGGAGCTGCGATTGCTCTCCGATATGACGTGAAAATAAAAAAAGGATTGTGCAGAAGCCTGCACATCCCATGAAGGAGAATGCATGATGTACGCAATTAGAGACGCAAAAATTCGACGGATTACCGAAGTTAACGGTGCGCCATGCGCCGAGGTGGAGGTATATCCTGAAGCGGAGGGAGAAAGCGCATTGCTGGCTTACCTGACACCATCGTCTCCGCTGGGAGGCTACGAACTGGTGAGAATCGTCCGGAGCAACGCCAGCATGGAGCTCGACTGGTTTGATAACAGCATGCATGATGCTTTTGTGGATGCTACGGACGAAGCGTTCGAGAATAGTGTTCATTCCACGGCCGAGGAGGATCGGGATACCTTTAAACAGCAGCTCCTCTCGACCGGTCAATTGTACGAGCAGTTGAATCAGCGGCTCAGCGAAGGACCCCAGTATTTTTAGGGGTTAGGAAAAAGATTGGCAAAGTTCTTTGGAAGCCTAGACAAGAAGGGCCATGCAGCATGATAGCTGCATGGCCCTTCAATCATCTGATGTGTTTAGTAAGCCGTTTCCCGCAATACTTGAATGCCCATGATGATGTTATATACAAATGCTCCGAAGTAGATGATCCCGAACAGGATGAGATACCCGATAATGGAGCCGAAGGACCCCGAGGTTACGGCCATATAGATCATGGGTATCGCTGCGATAACCGGGAATACGTGCGAGAATAATGCACGGCGGGCGTGCTTGGCAACGTAGGCGTCCGGAGACAGAATCCACACGATGAGGGGGAGAAGAAACGGCGCAAAAAAGATGCTGAAATACGATAAAGAGGACAGAAGCTGTCTCATGGTATCACACTCCTAAAGTCATTCTGATGATATACATATTACCCAGTAAGCGCGTTCCTGATTCTGTAATGAGGGTATTCAAAAAAAGTTCTTTAAAAAATGCCGAATATGCGATATAATATACTTCGTTACTGTTTTAAAGCATTTCATACATATATGTCCCAGTAGCTCAGCTGGATAGAGCAACGGCCTTCTAAGCCGTCGGTCAGGGGTTCGAATCCCTTCTGGGACGTAAAAGAGGCACCGCCATTTATGGCGGTGTTTTTGCGTCCAATCAAGGGCCGCCTTTCTTGCAAATGAAAGATATCCATGACACGATTAGTTAATGTTTTGAGAAGACCTGACTTCATAATCATTTCATCTTATAATAGAAGAAAAAATATTTTCGTATATATATTGAGGAGGCATCAAGCATGCAGCTTACTAAAATATCACAGAATACCGCCATCCTATTGGAGCACGCCAGAAAATCGGGACTCACCTCCTCTGAATTGCTGGAGGCAGTACGCTCGGGAGAGAATGAGAGATTTCAGATTGCTCAGAATGGTCATTTTCATTACGGGGAACTGTTCGCCTATGCGGGAGAGCATGGGGAAGATTTGGAAAAAGCCGTTATCGAGGGCTACAAAATTACGTTTAATACCCGAAACGGTCTGAAAATATGGCTGGAGGAAACCTTTCACCTCAGCTCGGAATCCGACTTCCGTGTGGGTGAGGGAATCATTGAGGGGTTAAAGCTCAAGGAGGAGCAGTTGGCTCGCTTGAAGGAGGCACTGGCTGTCAACTGGACTCTTCAGGAAGAGCCAGCAACGGATGGAGTTCAGGTCAGACTGACCGTCAGAGGGCTGCAATAAAGGAAAAAAGCCGCCCATTCTTATTCTTGTTGAATAAGAATGGGCGGCTTTTTTAAAGAAACTACAGCTGCATTCAGGAACCTCCCACAGAGTTTCCTTTACATTCGGCTCGGCGTTGGCAATCCCAACACTTCCAAAGCTTCGCCAAGGGTATCCTTAAACAGCGAAGTGAGCCATATCCGGAAACGCTGTACGTCTGCCTCGGCTTTCAGAATCGGACATGCCGAATAAAAATTGTTGAACAAGGAGCACAGCTCATACGCGAAGTTACAGATGGCGCTTGGGGATAGCTCTCGTCCGGCAGCATAAAGGGTATCATGCCAGGTGCTGATATGCCTCAGCAGCGCATGCTCTGCTTTTTCCATGTCAGGGAAGTGAGCAGGCATAGAGGGCAAGACACCGGCATCCTGCGCTTTATTGAGAACACTAAGTGCACGCGCGTAGGAATAGAGCAGGTAGACTCCCGTATTTCCCGAAATTTCCGTGGCCTGTTTCAGATCGAACACAACCTCGGTTTGCAGTGCAAAGCGAAGCAGATAGTAACGGATGGAGGCTGCTGCTATCGCATGGCTGGACAATCCGTTTTTATCCGAACGGGTCTCTTCGATGACATTGGCTACTTGCTGGATAAGCTCGGTAATTTTGATCCCGATCCCTTGACGTCCGGACATGGCATAGGACGCCTTTCCGTCGGAAGTGTCGATTCCAAGATCCGCTGCTGCCGAAGGACTGAGTGAAACCACGCCGTAACTGACATGTCGAAGGTTCTGGGCTTCTTCGTTGAATCCCAAGCCTTCCAGTGCCTGCTTAACCATCAGCTGTGGGTACTGCTGCCTGTAATCAATGACATTGATAACCATATCGGCTTTGCCATATGCCTGCTGTTCACCCTGAGTGCTCGTGGTCCAAACATCTTCGGTGAATTTTGTATATACAAAATCATTGGAGAGCAGTCCGTATTTCCACAAATGATAAGCAATATCTTTGGCGGTGTAAGTCAAAATGCCATTAGAGCGTACCAGCACTTTGTCCATGCTGTGCTCGGAATCGGGATCGTCTGCCTTATCTCCCCCTAATTGTTTGAGCACCCAGCAGCCTGCCAGCTTACCCTCGGTTTCCTGATGGAACAGTGAGGTGTTCTTCAACAATTCGAAAGCGGAATCCCAAAATCCCTCTCTGACAATGCTGCTCTCCCATACCAGAAGGTCGTATCCAATGCCAAACTGCTTCATTTCTTCAAGATGCTCTTTAACGATTCTTTCAGCTACGAGCAATCCGATCCAGGAAAGATTCTGATGTCCCTCCTCCAATGCGTGGAGAACTTCCGTCCGATGTTGAACCAGTGCAGGTTCTCTTTCGTATGCTTTATTCGTGCTCGAATACACATCCCAGCAGTAATCACCGAATCTGGCATGTTCCTTGGACAGCGGGGTATGGAGCATTCCAACAACCGTATCCGCCAGCTGATTGCCAAGATCGTCGATATAATTATGCGCCTCCACCTCATAGCCAAGCTTTCTCATCAGCCGGACCAGCGTATCCCCGATACAGGAATTCCGTAAATGACCGATATGCGCAGATTTGTTCGGATTGATGGAGGTGTGCTCGATAACAATCTTTTCATGGGTCGCCGGCGGCAGTTCAAATGGGTGGTTGGCCCACGCTTCCCAGTCGATGTGCAGATTGATAAAACCTGGAGCCACGACCTCCGTGGCCGAAACCAGTTGTTTGAAGGGAACATCCTGCTCAAGCTCCGTTTTAATTAACTCGGCAATGTGCAGGGGAGCCTTACGAAGCAGCTTGGCAAGCTGCATTGCGATGTTGGTTGCATAATCCCCGTGCTCTATGCTGGAGGGCTGCTCGACCCGGACTGGGATGGATTCCGGCAGCTTGATGCCGAAAGAGTCACACACCTGGATTGCTGCTTGTTGAACACTGGTAATCATTAATTGACTTAACACGGTAAATCCCCCTTTGAAAAATAAGAACACCTCGGAAAAATAAAAAAAGCCCTCATCTCAATAAAGAGACGAGGACTTGTGCTCGCGGTACCACTCTTGTTGTTAAACCGGCAAGGGTTCAACCACCTTCATACAATAACGGTGTAAGCCGGGGCTTCCTACAATCCTTCAATTCGGAAGACCATCTCCTGGGTCCGTTTCACGGCCGACTTTGTACCGGTTTCCACCCTCCCGGCTCGCTTGGACTAAAGTCTGAAGCAGTTACTCTCCCAATCAACGAAAATCACATTTTCAAGTTTTTCATATTATAACCAATCTATTAAGAAAATCAACCATAAAATTGTTAAAGCTTCTCCGCAATGATACGCAAGCGCTTATAATCTGCGTAGTAGGCATCCTCATGCCAGAGCGTGTCGTAGCTTATTTGGCTGATGCGGGCAATTGCATGCTCCCTTTCTTCAGCTGTAAATCCGGTAAAGAAATGATCGCCAAAATGCAGGAGCCAATACCGAACCCCCTCCTTGCCCTCAGACAGCTTGGTAGGACGGTCATAATGATGTGCCATACGGACCCTGAACCCTTGGGCTTCCAGCAGAGTCGCATATTCTGCCACACTAGGAAAATACCACGGATTTCGTGTGTCCGCATCGATTCCATAATGGTCGGCGAATACAGTTCTTAGGGCTTCATAGATCGTTTCAATATTGCCTTGTCCTCCAAATTCGGCGACGAATCGGCCGCCGCTCCTTAGTGCGCCATGCACAGAGCGGACTGCACCTGCAGCATTCTTCATCCAGTGCAGCGCCGCATTGGAGAAGACAGCATCATAAGGTGCTTCGACCGTGAAGTTTTCGCCATTTCCAACGCGGAATGCAAGGCTTTTATACTTAGTTTGGGCCTGCTCAATCATCTCCACGGCTGAGTCCATACCGGTCACGTATGCACCGGCCGTAGATATTTCATAAGCCAAATCACCGGTCCCGCACCCAAGGTCGAGAATCCGCTCGCCGGCTCGAGGCGCCAGAAGCTCTGCCAAACCTTTTCCATAAGCTGAAACAAACGACAACTGCCGATCGTAATCCCGAGGCTTCCATATTTGCTCCGACATCGTAAGACTCCCCCTTTTTTATGAATAACCTCATTGTGACAGGTTTTGTTTATAATTAGAAATATATAAATGTGATAGATTCAATAGGTTGTAACTATGAGTGGATCATGAGAAAACCGCTGATCAGCGGCTTTATTTTACGGCAACGAGCAGGGCACCAACAGCAATGAGTGCGACGCCGATCACGTTAATCCAGGATATTTTCTCTCCAAGAAACAAAAAGGCAAGAATTACGGCGATGACCACGCTTAATTTATCGATGGGCCCGACCTGCGATACCTTACCGTATTTCAGTGCCAAAAAATAAAACAGCCAGGACATGGCTCCTGCAATTCCGCTTAGCACAATGAAGCTTAAGGCTTTCTTCTGCACGAGGATTTCCCCGAGCTCGGAAAATTTACCCTGAACGGCCACCACGCCCAGCAGGAACAGTGCCATGATGACAGATCGAATGGCAGTGGCTGAATTGGCATCGATATTTTGCAGGCCGATTTTGCCGAAAATAGCGACAAGTGCAGCGGTGGCCGCCGACAGCAGTGCGTACATAAGCCATAATGGCATCCTATATCCCTCCTGAACGATAAAGACCTGAATACTATTAAGGATTTCTATATAATAGTATGGAGTGATTTGTACAATATCATTACATTTACCTAGTGATTTTCCTGAGAAGGGGTTGAATTTCGGATGACGGGTCATATTGTTGCTTATAAAGAAGAATATCATGATCAATTAGTGGAGCTGTGGCATCGCGCTGTGTGCAGCACGCATGATTTCCTTACAGAGGAGGATCTCCGTTTTTATTATAAAATGGTGAAAAATGGAGCACTTCGAGCTGTGGAGTTATGGGTGTGCTTGAACAAGGATTTCAAGCCCGTTGGATTTATGGGCCTGGACGGCTCGAAAATCGAAATGTTGTTTGTGGATCCACAGCATCATGGGCGAGGAGCGGGGAGCCAATTGATTCGGCATGCCGAATCGTTGAAGGGGGATAAACTTACTGTCGATGTAAATGAACAGAACGCCGGAGCCCACGCTTTTTACAAAAAATACGGTTTTGTGCAGACGGGCCGCTCGGAACTGGATGGTGCAGGCAAGCCGTATCCACTGATTCATATGGAGCTGGGTCGCCATAACGGACTCAGAAGCCGCTAATATGGTGAAAAAGCTCTAACAGATATGCTAACGGACCTGAGGGCCGTTATAAACGCCAAAAGAGGGTGATTTGCCTGTTAAATTGCTAAATAACGGCTGTGGTGTCCGCTAAATTTTAAAACGGGACGTTTTTTCTGAAATAACGCTCCTGGTGTCCGTTCAAGTTGTGATTGTGGCCTATGGAGTTCATATGCGGACTGTGTCCCAGAAGGGATGCGGTCTTGCAGGCCGGCTGCGAAGTAACCCCTCCCTAAGCGTAAGCTAAGGCGAACCCGATTCCGGGTTCATCGTCCCTTCTGGAATACGCAAAGAAGCAGCCACGATGATAAGTGGCTGCTCCTTCATTTTACGTCCCAGAAGGGATTCGAACCCCTGACCGACGGCTTAGAAGGCCGTTGCTCTATCCAGCTGAGCTACTGGGACACAGAAATTTTTCAAGCAAAAAATATATTATCACATGCATTGGGGAAATTCAACAATTAATTTAAGTTGCGAACATTTTTGAATCTGCCAGATTATTAGTGTGTCATTCCGGGTTATATTGATAAGACATAAGATGGATTTCAATAAAGGCGTCGCCGGAATGTTTCAGAACGGCAGGAAAGTGCATAGACCGCGCTCTTTTTTTAACTTGGCAGTACATATGCTATAATCAACGAATATGAAAAACAGGAATAGAAAGGAGGTGTCCTTATCAAGGACTCTTACTCCCAAGAACATGAGGATAAGAACATCATCCTGTTTCCGAAGACGCTGGATTATTACCAGATTCAGCTTACGGTTATGCTCGAGAACGAACGATACGGTGAAGCAATGGAAGTTTTGCGTTTTCTGCTGAGATGCGGCGGACAGAATGAACGGCATTATGAAGAGTGGCATTCGCTCCTCGAATGGCTTGAAGCTGCGTTTCCAGAACAGGCTGTACCTCGTTCGGTTGATTCCGATGCAGATATCGAAGAGGATGATCCAGACGAAGCGGAAATGGCGAGGCAGATGGTTAAGGAAAAAGTTGCTCAGGATGCCGGATATGCCGACAAGCTGCTCGCTTCCGTTATGAACGGACCGTTGACCGAACAGACCATTCTGGCACTGGAACAGCTCGCCTATCTGGATCGTCCGGAGATTGATGCGGTTTTGGTTGAGTGGCTGCAGGATACGCCGCTTCATCCCCTGCTGCAATTTCGAGTGCTGCAAACACTCCGAAGAAGGGGCATGGAGGGAAATGTAAGCCTTCATCGGGGACAGGAAGCCGTAGAGATTGAGATCGACACGGTGCCGCTGGACCCGGGGAGTTTTCCGCTTGCCATAACGAGAATATTGGAGCGAGTTGCAGATCAGACGGAAATTCATGAACCGACTTTGTTTTATTTTGCACAAGAACTATGGTCCCAGTTCATAATGGCCATTTACGGTACCGAAGATTACCATTCCATGCTGGATGAAGAAGAATCTACGCTTGACATATGGGCGGCCGCACTCCATGACATTGTATCGGAGAGTTTGAAGGGGTTTCGGAATGAGGAGGAAATCCGCCCGCTCTACGGTATAACGGACACCATGCGGTTCCGCTATGAGGGAGCCTACCGATCTCTCAAGCAATTTGTGGCAGCGGGTGTGGAAGAATAGCCATAGCCTGGAAAACGTTTACGGTATCGTAGCATAAGGGTTCGCCCTTGAAAAAGGATTTAATGTTGTTTATACTATAGTGGTTATTCGGTACGTGATACATTATTGCGCCGACCACGTGAATTATTTTGGAGGGGAAAGCATAAATGAAAGCAACTTGGGAAAAAATAGAGAAGAACCTTGGCGTTCTTGACGTTGAGGTTGATGCGGATCGCGTTGCATCCGCCCTCGACAAAGCTTTTAATAAAGTAGCTAAAAAAGCAAATGTACCTGGATTCCGTAAAGGTAAAGTGCCTCGCCCGATTTTTGAAGCTCGTTATGGCGTAGAGAGCTTGTACCAGGATGCAATCGACATCTTGCTTCCAGAAGCATACAGCGAAGCTGTAGATCAAGCGGATATTTTCCCTGTAGATCGTCCGGAAGTGGACATCGAGCAATTCGCTAAAGGTGAAACTTTCAAGTTCAAAGCTAAAGTAACGGTGAAACCTGAAGTTAAACTGGGTGATTACAAAGGTGTTGAAGTAGCTGCTGTAGCCGCTGAAGTTTCTGAAGAGGAACTGAACGAAGAGCTCGAGCGTCTGCAACAACGTCATGCTGAGCTTGCTGTAATCGATGAAGGCGCGTCTGTATCCGGTGATATCGTAGTGATCGATTTCGACGGTTCCGTTGACGGTGTGCCTTTTGAAGGTGGACAAGCTGAGCGTTATTCCCTTGAACTCGGAAGCAACTCCTTCATTCCAGGCTTTGAAGATCAAGTCATTGGTATGGCTACTGGAGATTTCAAAGACGTGGAAGTTACGTTCCCAGAGAACTACCATGCAGCTGAGTTAGCTAACAAGCAAGCTGTCTTCAAAGTGAAAGTACACGAAATCAAGCGCAAACAGCTTCCTGAGCTGGATGATGAATTCGCTAAAGACGTTAGTGAATTTGATACCCTTGATGAGTACAAGGAAGATCTGAAGAAACAATTGCTGACTCGCAAAGAGCAAGAAGCACAAGGCGTTCGCGAGAACGAAGCTGTTGAAAAAGCAGCGGCTAATGCTGAAATTGAAATTCCAGACGCTATGATCCAATCCGAAGTTCAAAACATGATGCGCGATTTCGACAACCGTCTTCGTCAACAAGGCATGAACCTGGAAATGTTCCTTAGCTTCTCCGGCCAAAGCAGTGACGATCTGGAAGGACAAATGAAAGAAGACGCTGAAAAACGCGTTCGCAACAACCTCGTGCTGGAGCAAATCGCAAAAGAAGAGAAGCTCGAAGTAACGGAAGAGGAAATCAACAAAGAGCTGGAAAATATGGCTGATACGTACAAACGTTCCGCTGAAGAAATCCGCAGCATCCTGGGTGCTAACGGTTCCCTTGACAGCCTTCGTGAAGAATTGCTTCTTCGCAAAACGATCGACTTCTTGCTGGAAAACAGTGTAGAAGGCGCTCCTGTGGAGAAAAAAGAAGAAACTGCAACTGAAGAATAATAAAAAGGCAGCTGCGAAAAGCTGCCCTCACATTCGATAAGGCACGTACATTTCATGCGTGCCTTATTTTTACCTAACAATAGCCAATTTAATACTAATTATGACATGAATTGGTTATTAATTTCGACATACATAATGAGACAAGTTGGCAGGATATAATTCTTGGGAAGTTCATAGAATGTAAACAGGGTTAAAAAATGACATCGTGCTGCGAACATGTTAGAATAACTTTTGTAACACTGCCGTATATTTTTCAAGGAAAAGAGGTTGGTCGCATGAGTCTTGTACCTATGGTTGTTGAGCAAACTAGTCGAGGCGAAAGATCTTACGATATCTACTCAAGATTACTGAAGGATCGCATTATATTCCTCAGCAGTGCGATCGATGACGATGTTGCCAATCTTGTTATTGCCCAGCTGCTGTTTTTGGCTGCGGAAGATCCGGAAAAGGACATCTCTTTGTACATCAATTCTCCTGGCGGTTCGGTTACAGCCGGGATGGGTATATATGATACGATGCAGTTGATTAAGCCTGATGTGTCAACCATTTGCGTAGGTATGGCCGCCAGTATGGGATCGCTGCTGCTTACTGCCGGAGCACCAGGCAAACGCTATGCTCTCGAGAACAGTGAAGTCATGATACATCAGCCGCTCGGGGGTATTCAGGGTCAGGCATCCGATATCCAAATCCATGCAGATTGGATCATCAAGACCAGACATAAGCTGAATCAAATCTATGTGGAGCGCACGGGTCAGCCCCTTGAAAAAATCGAACGCGATACAGACCGCGACTTTTTCATGAGCGCGGAGGAAGCGAAGGCGTACGGTATTATTGACGATGTTCTGTCTTCACCGACCAAATCTTAAGGGGTGGTAATAGCATGTTTAAATTTAACGATGACAAAGGGCAGCTGAAATGCTCCTTCTGCGGTAAATCCCAGGAGCAGGTCCGCAAACTGGTTGCGGGGCCCGGTGTTTATATATGTGACGAGTGTATTGACTTGTGCTCCGAGATTGTAGAGGAAGAACTCGGACATGAGGAAGAAGTGGATCTGAAGGATATTCCGAAGCCACGTGATATTCGTGACATTCTGGATCAATACGTAATCGGACAGGATCAAGCGAAGAAATCCCTTTCGGTTGCTGTCTACAACCACTATAAGCGCATCAACACCCAGAACAAGATTGAGGATGTTGAATTGCAAAAGAGTAACATTTTGCTGCTTGGACCTACAGGTTCCGGTAAAACATTGCTTGCACAAACGATGGCTAAAATTCTCAATGTTCCGTTTGCTATTGCGGATGCAACTTCACTGACAGAAGCCGGTTATGTAGGTGAAGATGTAGAGAACATTCTGCTGAAGCTGATCCAGGCAGCAGACTATGATGTGGAAAAAGCAGAACGCGGCATTATCTATATTGATGAAATCGATAAAGTAGCCCGCAAATCGGAGAACCCGTCCATTACGCGTGACGTATCCGGTGAAGGTGTTCAACAAGCCTTGCTGAAAATTCTTGAAGGTACCGTTGCTTCTGTTCCACCGCAAGGAGGACGCAAGCATCCGCATCAGGAATTCATTCAGATCGATACAACGAACATTTTGTTCATCTGTGGTGGTGCATTTGACGGTCTGGAGCAGTATATCAAACGCCGGATCGGCAAGAAGGTCATCGGTTTCAATGCCTCCGGAGAGAGCCAAAAGGATCTTAAGCCAGGTGAATACCTGACCATGGTTCTGCCGGAAGACTTGCTCAAGTTCGGTTTGATTCCGGAGTTTGTTGGCCGTCTGCCTGTAGTCTCCACTTTGGAGCCGCTGGATGAGGCAACGCTGGTACGCATTCTGTCCGAGCCGAAAAACGCGCTCACGAAACAGTACCAAAAGCTGCTTGAATTTGACAATGTCAACCTCAAGTTTGAGCCAGGTGCTCTAGAAGCGATTGCCCGCGAGGCAATTAAGCGGAATACCGGTGCACGCGGATTGCGTTCGATCATTGAAGGCATTATGCTGGATGTTATGTACGAAGTTCCGTCCAGAGATGACATCAAGGATTGCGTCATCACGGAGCAGGTTGTTCGCGATAAAGTGATTCCTGAGCTGCAGAGCAAGGGAAGCGAAGATGACAAGAAACAAGAAGAAAGTGCTTAATACGCCATAGCGTATTAGGCGTGGAATAAATCTACGCTGATTCTCCACTTCCAGTTATGTCCAGTCGGGCTTTGCTGGAGTGGAGCTTTGGCGTTATATGGGAGAGATCGTACCATGTTTTTGAGACAAGACACACGGCCCGTCAGGGTGGGGAACCTCACCATTGGGGGAAAGAACGAAGTCATTATTCAAAGCATGTGCACTACCAAGACCGCAGATGTGGAGGCAACCGTTGCCGAGATTTTGCGTCTGGAAGAAGCAGGTTGTCAGGTCGTTCGGGTAACGGTTAACAATGAAGAAGCTGCCGCTGCTATAAAAGAAATCAAGAAACGCATTCATATTCCGCTTGTGGCGGACATTCATTTTAACTACAAACTTGCCTTGATGGCTATCGAGAATGGTATTGATAAGGTTCGGATCAATCCGGGCAACATCGGCAAGCGTGAGAAAGTCGAAGCTGTCGTGAAGGCTTGTAAGGAGAAGGGGATTCCGATTCGGATCGGGGTTAACGCCGGTTCCTTGGAGAATCATCTTATCGAAAAATACGGGTATCCTACACCGGAAGCTATGGTGGAAAGCGCCTTGTATCATATCGGGATACTGGAAGAACTGGATTTCCACGATATCATCGTTTCGCTTAAAGCATCTGACGTACCGATGGCTATCGCGGCGTATACGAAGGCTGCTGAGGTTATTCCATATCCGCTCCATCTGGGAATTACCGAAGCCGGGACGCTGTTCTCCGGTACGGTGAAGAGCGCTGCCGGTCTCGGAGCGCTGTTGTCCCTGGGAATCGGAAGCACGATGCGTATTTCCTTGAGTGCTGATCCCGTGGAAGAGATCAAAGTGGGCCGGGAGCTTCTAAAATCATTCGGCCTCATCTCGGATGCGGCAACCTTGGTATCTTGCCCGACTTGTGGACGGCTGGATATTGACTTGTTCTCCATTGCCAATGAGGTAGAGGAATACATCTCGAAGATCAAAGTGCCGATTAAAGTTTCCGTTCTGGGATGCGCAGTCAATGGACCTGGTGAGGCTAGAGAAGCCGACATCGGTATTGCCGGCGCGCGTGGCGAGGGCCTGCTCTTCCGTTATGGAGAGATGATTCGTAAAGTTCCAGAAGCCACCATGGTGGAGGAGCTTAAGAAGGAAATCGACAATATCGTGAAGGTGTACGAGGAAACCGGCGAAATCCCGGGCCGCAAGCACAAATCCACGGTTTAAGCTTAATAACTTGGTTTTTATAACGTTATAATTGCACTTTTTAAAAGCGGCAGTCTCTTGAATTCAAGAGACTGCCGCTTTTCTGTTTAGCAGGATGTCATACGCCGCAGCAGGGGGCGCCTTCCCAACAATGTCATGACTTTTTCGCTATCCGCGTTTTACCATTCGAGGAATCGGCAATACTACCATGTATTAACGATTCGATGAAGACATAATGGAGTACAGGAGGAATGACTTGTGAACTTAAGTATTGTGATAATGCTGGTGCAGCTGTTTTTTGCAGTCATCATCGGCATTTATTTTTGGAATTTATTGCGCGGACAGAAAACAAGCAAGACGGCGGTGGATCGGGAATCGCGTAAGGAACTTGATAAACTCCGCAAACTGCGGTCCATATCGTTAACAAAACCGCTGGCTGAGAAAACAAGACCGCAAACCATGGATGACATCGTGGGGCAAAAGGACGGCTTGCGAGCCCTAAAGGCTGCTCTCTGCAGCGCCAATCCGCAGCATGTTATTGTATACGGCCCGCCAGGGGTAGGCAAAACAGCCGCTGCTCGCGTAGTGATGGAGGAAGCGAAGAAGAATCCGCAATCTCCGTTTAAATATGACGCCAAGTTCACGGAAATTGATGCAACAACGGCCCGGTTCGATGAACGCGGCATAGCTGACCCGCTCATCGGGTCTGTTCATGATCCGATTTACCAAGGTGCGGGAGCCATGGGGGTTGCAGGCATTCCTCAGCCGAAGCCGGGAGCGGTGACCAAGGCACACGGAGGAATCCTCTTTATTGATGAAATTGGGGAATTGCATCCGATCCAGATGAATAAGCTTTTAAAAGTGCTGGAGGACCGCAAGGTGCTGCTGGAAAGTGCATATTATAATTCTGAGGATGCCAACACACCTGCTTATATTCACGACATTTTTCAAAACGGCCTGCCGGCCGACTTCCGTCTGGTGGGTGCAACGACACGTTCACCGGAAGAGATTGCTCCTGCACTTCGCTCGCGCTGCATGGAGATTTTTTTCCGACCGCTTCTGCCTGAAGAGATTGGAAGGATTGCAGAGGATGCTATTCAGAAGATTGGGCTGAATTCGGCACCAGAAGCGGTAGAAGTGGTGAAGCAGTACTGTTCCAACGGCCGGGAAGCGGTCAATATGATTCAATTGGCTGCTGGTCTGGCGCTGACCGAAAAAAGAGATTCGCTTCGTGCAGCGGACGTGGAATGGGTCGCCAGCAGCAGTCAGCTTCAGCCTCGTCCGGATCGAAAAATACCGGGGAAGCCGCAGGTTGGCGTTGTTAACGGATTAGCTGTATACGGCCCTAATATGGGGGCGCTGCTTGAAATTGAAGTATCTGCGGTTCCTGTTGAGGAGGGACGGGGTACCTACAATATCACCGGGGTTGTGGATGAAGAGGAGTTTGGCGGAGGCTCGCGGAAGCTGCGTCGTAAGAGCATGGCCAAGGGATCGATCGAGAATGTGTTAACAGTCCTGGGCTCTATGGGTTTTACACCTAAGAACTATGATCTGCATATTAACTTTCCTGGGGGAACGCCGATTGACGGACCTTCCGCGGGTATTGCGATGGCTGCGGCGATTGTATCGGCTATCAAAGGAATTGAGGTTGATAACAAGGTCGCGATGACCGGCGAGATGAGCATTCATGGAAAGGTGAAGCCAATTGGCGGGGTCATCGCCAAAGTGGAGGCGGCATTCCAGGCAGGTGCTACCCGTGTAATCATTCCCAAAGACAATTGGCAAACGTTGTTCCAAGATTTAAGTGGCGGTTTACGGGTAATTCCTGTAGAATCGGTGGACGAAGTATTCGCCCACATTTTTGGCGGATCGTTCGCTCCGGAGGTTGTGCAGCTCCCCGGAAACGAAGTGTTTCCAGCCTCTTCAGCTTCATTGCTGCAGGCAACGCCTCCGCGCAACGGGAAAGTCACGGACGCTGGAGGATGTTAAGTTTCACTTTGTTGGTTTTTTATACGCAGATTTGATAAAATAGGAATAGTGTCAACATTGAGAGCCGTTGGAGGTGCGAAAGCGATGGGACCCAGTAAATTCAAAGGTCGTCGTTTTCCTTTACTGCCTTTAAGAGGTCTTCTTGTCTATCCGAGCATGGTGCTTCACTTGGATGTAGGACGGGAGAAATCGGTAAAGGCTTTAGAAAAGGCGATGGTTGAAGACAATTTGATTCTCCTATGTTCTCAATCGGAAGTGAACATTGAAGAACCGACGCAAGAGGATATTTATCGGATTGGCACAGTTGCGAATGTACGCCAGATGCTTAAGCTTCCTAACGGTACCATACGTGTGCTTGTGGAAGGTATGGAACGGGCGGAGGTTATTGAATATACGGATCAAGAGGAATACTATGAGGTCATGGCTCGCGAGCTGCCTGAAGAGGAGAACCATGACCCTGAAGTTTCCGCATTAATGCGAACCGTACTGTCTCAGTTTGAAAATTATATCAATCTGTCCAAGAAGGTGACACCAGAGACATTGGCGGCCGTTTCCGATATTGACGAGCCAGGTCGTCTGGCAGACGTGATTACGAGTCATTTGTCGCTGAAGATCAAGGATAAGCAAGAAATTCTCGAAACCATTGATGTTCGCAAAAGGCTCGAGAAGCTTCTAGACATATTGAACAATGAGCGTGAAGTGCTGGAATTGGAACGCAAGATCAACCAGCGGGTCAAGAAGCAAATGGAGAAGACCCAGAAGGAATACTACTTGCGCGAACAGATGAAGGCCATTCAGAAAGAGCTTGGCGACAAGGAAGGCCGTACCGGGGAGGTAGAGGAGCTCCGAAGTCAGCTTCAGGAGCTTGAGCTTCCGGAACGTGTGCATGAGAAGGTAGAGAAGGAAATCGACCGTCTCGAGAAAATGCCGGCAAGCTCTGCCGAAGGCGGCGTTATCCGAAACTACGTCGATTGGCTGCTGGCGCTGCCTTGGAGCAGTAAGACCGAAGACGATCTGGATATCGTCAAAGCAGAACAAGTACTGGATGAGGATCATTACGGTCTCGAGAAGCCGAAGGAACGCGTGCTGGAATACTTGGCGGTTCAGAAGCTGGTGAAGAAGATGAAGGGGCCGATTCTATGTTTGGTTGGCCCTCCAGGCGTCGGTAAAACATCGCTAGCCCGGTCCATCGCCCGCTCACTGGAGCGCAAGTTTGTACGTGTCTCCTTAGGTGGCGTGAGAGACGAGGCCGAAATCCGCGGACACCGGCGCACCTATGTAGGGGCTATGCCAGGACGTATCATTCAAGGAATGAAAACAGCGGGTTCGATGAATCCGGTGTTCCTGCTTGATGAAATTGATAAGATGGCTTCCGATTTCCGGGGCGATCCATCTTCAGCACTGCTTGAGGTGCTCGATCCGGAGCAGAACAACACATTCAGCGATCATTTCGTGGAAATTCCGTTTGATCTGTCCAACGTCATGTTTGTTACGACGGCGAACGTGCTTCATAACATTCCCAGACCGCTCCTTGACCGTATGGAAGTGCTGTACATTCCAGGATATACGGAGCTGGAGAAGCTGCAGATTGCGAACCGTTATTTGCTGCCTAAACAAAAGAGCGAGCATGGGCTTGAAGCAGAACAGCTGATACTGGACGAGGAAGCTCTGATGAAGGTGATTCGGGAATATACCCGTGAATCCGGAGTCCGCAATTTGGAGCAGCAGGTGGCAGCGCTGTGCCGCAAGGCAGCCAAACAGATTGTGACCCATGCATCGGAATCTATTGAGATTAAGGCTGAAGATATCAAGGAATATCTCGGAATTCCGAAGTTTCGCTATGGCATGGCCGAGCTTGAGGATCAAGTGGGCACGGTCACGGGGCTTGCGTGGACGGAAGTGGGCGGCGAGACGCTGACCATTGAAGTTACGGTGGTGCCTGGAACCGGCAAGCTGACCCTGACGGGTAAACTTGGTGATGTGATGAAGGAATCGGCTCAGGCTGCCTTCAGTTTTACTCGCTCGAAGGCGGTGGAGCTGGGTATTGATCCGGATTTCCACGAGAAACTCGATGTTCATATCCATATCCCGGAAGGAGCCATTCCGAAGGATGGTCCATCAGCCGGAATTACGATTGCCACGGCTCTTATTTCATCTTTAACCAAACGGCATGTAGCCCGCGATGTGGCCATGACGGGGGAAATTACACTTCGGGGACGCGTTCTTCCGATTGGTGGCTTGAAAGAGAAATCTCTGGCAGCCCACCGTGCCGGCTACAAAAAAATATTACTCCCTAAGGATAACGAACGTGACTTGCGTGATATACCTGACAGCGTGAAGAACGACGTTGAGTTCGTTCCGGTATCCCATATGGATCAGGTTCTGGAGCATGCGCTCGTTGAACAAGCGGGAGTGCACTAGAGAGGAAAGTCTAAATTATGAAAGTTACGAAAGCCGATTTTGTCATCAGTGCTGTCGTACCTGCCCAATATCCTGAAGACGCCTTGCCGGAAATTGCTCTGGCAGGGCGTTCCAACGTGGGCAAGTCATCACTGATTAACCGTATGATAGCTCGTAAAAATCTGGCGCGTACCAGCTCTACGCCCGGCAAAACGCAGCAGCTCAACTATTATCGGGTGAATGATGACCTGTATCTGGTCGATTTTCCCGGCTATGGGTATGCGAAGGTGTCCAAAACGCAGCGTGCCGCCTTTGGCGAAATGATTGAGCGGTATTTGCTTAACCGGGAAGAGCTGAAGCTTGTCCTGTTGATCGTGGACATGCGTCACCCGCCGTCAAAAGATGATATCAGCATGTATGAATGGCTGCAGCATTACAACCGTCCGGTATGTGTGGTTGCAACCAAAGCGGATAAAATCCCGAAAACACGCCGTCAGAAGCATGTGAAAATCGTTAAGGATACACTGGGCTTTAAGCCCTATCATTCATTCGTGATGTTTTCATCTGAGCTCGGACTGGGTAAAGATGAGTTATGGGCTATTATGGAGTCTCATATGGGGACTCAGCACGAAGAGGAAGAGTTATCCCTTGATTCGGGAACTGAAGGCAATGAACAAGCCTGATCCCGTTTGTTTGATGATGTTTTTTTCAAGGGTGATATAGGGAATCGGTGCATTCTTTACAGGAAAGTGAGCATCTTGTGGGAAATGTCAGTCTGATTCCGGCTAATTCCGTTTTTTTATGAAATATGATGGATATTCTCATTCGGACGGCAGGAAAGACCGCCTGGGTCTGCTGTATAATGGTAGTAAGTTAAAAGAATTGAGGGAGATTTTTATGGCTCAGCGGTTAGCCACAGAATATGTTAATGCCACAATGCAAATGACGGATGTTCAAATGGATCAATTTCTGCAGTATACCCAAGCTTTCCGGGTTACGAACCGGGTAAAAGTCATGGATAGCGGAGAGCAGGAGTTTGTGCTCGAAGATGAAAGCGGGGAAGAAGTTCATTTGCCCTTTGAACGCAAGAATGGCTTGTACGTCTGTGAGCTGTCGTGCCGATTGGTCACTCCTCACCTGACAAATGCCGTACGCAAACTGTTTGCGGCTTTTAAAGGATCAGGCAGAGTGAATCGGATTTATCGCGGTTTTACGATGAGCTACGACTACCACGCTGGAACGGTGCACAGAATTACGCAGATTGCCGGAAGCGACAGCATTGTTATTTATGAGTACAAGAATACGGCAGGCGAGTTGCAGCGTCTCTTCAACAGCAATGAAGCAGAGAAAGAGATTGAATCCATCCAGTACCATATCAACGTGCTTTTGGACCAGCGGATTGCAGCAGGGAATGATAAACATATTACTCAGACTATAGATGAACGGCTGCGACGGTTTAATCAACGGTTATTTGTGCTAGAAGCCTAGGGAAGGCTGCCCGTAAGGGGCGGCTTTTTTTATGCGCTTTTTTAAATGTATACATTTGTTTCTTGTATGTTTATGAATATAAATGATGATAAGATCCATTTGGTCGTTCTCTGGCACCAAGTTGTGCAGACACACATATATTGAGCTGTAAAATATTTATGGGTTAATTTTAAAAAAGGTGTTGCAATTAAACGTCATAGATGTTATTTTTAATCTCGTTGAAAAGAATATAGGAACCAGGATTCACTCAGGACATGTAATGTTGCGAGAGATTATTCCCTCGGGAAGTGAATGACGTAGGTCCTAGCGGATGAAATTTTTCAAACATTTTATTCCTAGGAAGGGGGAAACCGGAAGATGGAATACTCAACTTTCGGAAGACACGTTGCTGTTGATACTTGGGGAGTCGATTTTGAACTATTGAACAGTGCAGAATTTTTACAAGCTCAGATGGTGGAAGCCGCTGAAGCATGTGGAGCAACGGTATTGTCCGTCCAATCCAAGCAGTTTGAACCACAAGGTGCTACTGTGCTGGTGTTGCTGTCGGAAAGCCATCTCTCGATTCACACTTACCCTGAGAGAGGTTTTGCTGCGATTGACTGTTATACCTGCGGGGAGACAGTAGATCCGCAGTTAGCTATTGACTATCTGGTATCCGCTTTGAAACCTGAAAAATGCTATGCTAAGAAACTCGTGCGCGGACTCGGCGAAATGACTGTCGAAACGCCAGAGATGAAACAGGCTGAGCTCGTTTAATTAGCCTCTTAAAAAATGTGTATACTGATAACCATGGATGTTTCCATGGTTATTTATTTTGAAGAGACGAGTAAGCGTGACAACAAACGAAACGTATTCCTCTGAAAGCCGCTTTCGAAGAAATTACACGTATATATCAAGTGTTCTCTATCCACAATAGTAAGGTATTACGGAACAGTTAAGAATGTTTATGAATGGAATGATGAAGTATGGGGATTTCATAAACATTTCATAAAATAGACAAGAGTGCTCAGCATACTGTGATATAATGAACAGGGTCAAGACAGTCCGTTGTGAACGGCAAAACTACTCGGAGAAATAGGCAGGTGAACATGCAATGCACATCGTCGTTGTTGGGTTGAACTATCGCACGGCGCCTGTGGAGGTCAGAGAACGCTTTACATTCTCGGATGAAGACATGCCTGAGGCGTTACAGCAGCTTAATTCGACCAAGAGCGTATTGGAGGGCGTCATTGTCGCTACCTGCAACCGTACTGAGATTTATGTTGTGGTAGACCGCCTTCATATGTGCGGCTACTTTATCCGCAGCTTCATGGAACAGTGGTTCGGCATTAATCGTGAAGAATTTACACAGCACCTCTATATATATGAAGACGAACAGGCAATTTCCCATCTGTTTAAGGTCACTTGCGGTCTGGATTCCATGGTCATTGGAGAGACGCAAATCCTGGGACAGGTGCGCAATGCTTTTTTGACGTCGCAGAAGAATCAGGCGACCGGTACGTGGTTTAATATGTTATTCAAGCAGGCCGTTACGCTTGGCAAACGTGCTCATTCCGAAACATCGATTGGGGAGAGTGCGGTATCTGTCAGTTATGCTGCGGTTGAGCTGGGCAAACGAATTTTTGGTACATTTAACGATAAAAAAGTGATGATTCTCGGCGCAGGCAAAATGAGCGAGCTCACGGTCAAACATCTGTACGCCAACGGAGCTGCAGAAGTGATTGTTGCCAACCGCACGCTCGGCCGTGCGGAGGAGTTAGCCCGCAAGTTCAAAGGCACGCCGTGCACAATTGTCGAGGCTGTAAATTCACTGAATGACGTCGACATTGTGATTAGCTCAACGGGAGCTAATGAATATGTTCTGAATGCGGAGCGGGTTAAAGAGAGCATGAAGAAACGTCAGTCCCGTCCGTTGTTCATGATTGATATTGCGGTTCCCCGGGATATCGATCCGACGGTTGGCGATCTGTCCAACGTATTCTTGTATGACATTGATGATCTGGAAGGCATCGTAGAGACCAACATGGAAATGCGCCGTGTGGAAGCAGCGAAGATTGAAGTGATGATTCAAGAAGAGATGGAGGCATTCCACACATGGCTGAAGACGCTCGGTGTCAGACCGGCGATTCGGGCCTTGCAGGAAAAATCCAATGTTATTCATGAAGAAACGATGGAAAGTTTGTTCAACAAGCTTCCGGAACTGGATGAACGCCAGCGGAAAGTCATTCGTCGGTTGACCAAGAGCATTGTCAACCAGATGATGCATGATCCGATTAACCGGATCAAAGAAATGACGGGCGGCAAGCAGGGCGGAGAAGCACTGGAGTATTTTTCACAAATCTTTGCGCTGGAAAGCCTGATCGAAGAGAAGGAGCAGGAAGCCCGCAGCAACATCAAGAAAGCAGCTGCACCCGTTAAAGCTGAACGGATACCGAATGCTGTAGATCAGCAGGCAGAAGAGAAACCGCTTAAGGTCTCTCTGGCCCCAGCCACCCTTTGAGGAGGGTGAGTTCATCCCATGCTGTTAAATATAATTTATATCACCGGCATTTGTATCTATGCCCTGAGCCTTCTGTTTTATATCTCGGATTGCATTTCACGCAATTCGGTGGCGAAGCGGATAGGCACAGGGCTTCTTGTCATTACAGCACTCTTTCAATCTGCCGGAATCGGCATCCGAGCCATGGAAGGCGGACATCTTCACTTTCCGGTATTTACGCTGTTTGATTTTCTCTTCCTGCTGGCATTCTGCATATCCATTACTTCGATTGCGCTGGCCTACATGAAGCGTTCGGAATTCGCCGTCCTGCTGATGAACCTTGTAGGGTTCAGTGTCATGCTGATCAATCGGTTATGGTTCACGACAGGAGACAACGCCATGTACAGCTGGGAGACGGAGCATCGTCTGCTGCTGGTCCATATCGCCCTGGCGAGTGTCAGCTTTGCTGCATTAACCGTTGGGGCTGTGTTTGCAGCGATTTATATGTTTTTGCATCGGAAGCTGAAGCACAAGCAGTGGAACGATACGATGCGCCGGCTGCCAAGCCTGGAGAAACTGGATATTTACTCGTATAAAGCGCTGATGGCCGGGACAATTATTTTGGTGGCGTCGCTCATTTTAGCGGCGATGTCGGTGGCAATGGCAGGACGCTGGACCTTGTTTCTGGATATCAAGGTACTGTCTACACTGACGGCACTTGCGATGTATATCGTTTATTTTGTTAAACGCCGTTTATGGAGAAGATCGGGCAGGGAAGCGGCCATATGGGCATTAATCGGGTATGGATTTATCATCCTGAACTTTTTTTTGAATGCGTGGTCCGCTTTCCACAGTTGGTCAGGAGTGTGATGGCAGAATGGCGTATGATGAATACGTACCCGTGCTGTTGAATTGCAGAGGACGTTCATGCTTGATTATCGGCGGTGGCAAGGTGGCGGAGCGCAAAGCACTCACCTTGCTTAATGCCGGGGCAAGCGTACATATTGTAAGCCCTGTATTAAGAAGCGAGGCGCTTCAACGCTTAGCAAAGAGCAAGGTTCTTCAATGGACGGACAGAAAGTACAGGCCCAGTGATTTGGACGGGGCTTTTCTGGTTCACGCTGCAACGGATGATTCCCAGCTCAACATGAAGATTGCAGAGGATGCCGACAGTCTTGGAATATTAGCCAATGTAGCCAGTAACGGCGAGGCCGGAACGTTTATTTATCCGACCGTGATGCGTCGGGGACGGCTTACGCTGGCTATATCCACATCGGGAGCGGGGCCGAAGGTTTCACACGATATTCGTGAGCGGCTGGAAGAACAGTTCGGGCCTGAGTATGAGGACTATTTGGATTTGTTATACAGGATGCGTTCGATGATTAGGGAAGAGGTAGAGTCTGCAGAAGTACGCAGGCGGCTGCTCGACAAGGTATATCGCATGGATGTCCTGAGCGAGATTCGCCGCGGAGGTTACGTACCCTGGAATTCGGACAAAATCAAGCTATGGATCGAGAACAATCAGGAGGAATGAAGATGCGCACAATTGTGGTTGGGAGTAGACAAAGTGCCCTCGCACTGACACAGACGGGACAGGTTATCGATGATTTGAAGCGTTTAGCGAAGGAGCACGGTTTGGATTATGACTTTACCGTCAAGAAAATCGTCACCAAAGGCGACCGCATTCTGGATGTCACCCTCTCCAAAGTAGGCGGCAAGGGGTTGTTTGTTAAAGAAATCGAGCAAGCAATGCTGGACGGGGAAATTGATATGGCTGTTCACAGCATGAAGGATATGCCTTCTGTTCTGCCCGAGGGTCTGGTATCCGGCGCGGTGCCGGCAAGAAAGGACCCTCGTGACTGCTTGATCTCCAAGGAAGGAGCGACGCTGGATGACCTGCCTCAAGGTGCCAAGGTGGGGACGAGCAGTCTGCGTCGTTCCAGTCAGCTTAAGGCATACCGCCCGGACCTGCAGATCGATTGGATTAGGGGAAATATCGATTCCCGTATTCGCAAAATGGAGGAAGGCGAATTTCAGGCCATCATTCTGGCGACCGCAGGCCTCCAGCGCATGGGCTGGGAGGACCGGATCACTTCGCATTTGCCGGTTGAAATCAGTCTGCCTGCCGTAGGCCAAGGCGCACTTGGCATTGAATGCCGTGAAAATGACTCGGAGCTCCTGCATCTGTTGTCACTTTATAACGATGAGGTCACCGCAAGAACCGTTGCGGCTGAACGCAAGTTTCTAAGCGAGCTGAACGGTGGATGCCAAGTGCCTATTGGGGCTTATGCCATCCTGAAGAATGTGGACACAGGAGATTCCCGCGGAGAACAAAACGTTATACAATTAACAGGAATGGTAGGTTCTCCTGACGGCGAGATCATATTGAAGGAAAGCGCGGAAGGAACCGACCCTGAATCGCTCGGAGTGGAAGTAGCTGCAAAGCTGAAAGCCAAAGGAGCGGAGAAGATTCTGGCACAAGTTAGGGGCTGAGGGGATGGCAGGTAAGGTTTATCTGGTGGGAGCAGGTCCGGGCGATGCGCGCCTGATTACGATTAAAGGCAAGGAATGTATTGAAAAGGCGGATGTCGTGGTGTATGACCGATTAGCCAGCCCTCGGTTGCTGCGGTGGACGAAGCCCGGGGCGCAGAAGGTTTATGTGGGCAAGCTTCCGGATCGGCATACGATGAAACAGGAGCAAATCAATCAGCTGCTGGTTGATTTTGCTCTGGAAGGCAAGACGGTTGTCCGCTTAAAGGGCGGTGATCCGACCATCTTCGGAAGAGTGGGCGAAGAAGCGGAGCTGTTGTACCGTCATGGCATTTCCTATGAGATCGTGCCGGGAATTACTTCGGCAATCAGTGTGCCGGCTTATGCAGGCATTCCTGTGACACATCGCGATCATGCCTCCTCCTTATCCATCATTACAGGACATGAGAGTCCGGAGAAGCTGGATCGTATGATTCAGTGGGATAAGGTTACCCATGCAACAGGAACTTTGATTTTTATGATGGGCGTGGCCAAGATCGGTTATATCAGCCGTCAACTGATCAAGCACGGCAGATCGCCGGAAACGCCAGTGGCTCTTATTAGATGGGGAACCCGTGCAGAGCAAGATACGCTGACGGGAACGCTGGCAGACATTGAGGATAAGGTCAAGGCAGCGAATTTTCAGCCGCCTGCCGTTATTGTGGTTGGGGAGGTTGTGCTTCAGCGGGAGCGACTGAAGTGGGCGGAACGACTGCCTCTGTTCGGCAAGCGGATTCTGGTCACAAGGGCTCGAAGCCAGGCCAGCTCATTGGTGTCGCAAATTGAGGATTTGGGCGGAGAACCCTATGAGTTCCCTGTTATCGAAACGGTAATGCCTTCCTCAGATGAAATACTTGCCGGAATTCAACAAGCGCTGGACAAGCTGCCTACGTATGATTGGGTGTTCTTCACCAGCGTCAACGGGGTGGAGTTTTTCTTCCGTCACTTGAAGGAGAATGGGCGGGATATTCGTTCTTTGGCCGCTGCCCGCATCGTTGCGGTTGGTCCGGCTACAGCTGATGCCCTCGGCAATTACGGCATTACAGCCGAGGTGCTCAAGGAGCGTTTTCAGGCGGAAGGCCTTATTGATGCTTACGGCTCTGAGCTCCAGCCAGGTCAGCATGTGCTGCTGCCTCGCGGGGATTTAGGACGCAGGTGGCTGCCGGAGAAGCTGGCGGATATGGGACTGCACGTGACCGAAGCCGTGACCTATGAGAACGTGCTGTGCGGGGAAGACGATGAGGAACTGCTGAAGCTGCTTCAGGAGGGCGGCATCCATGCGGTTACGTTCACCAGTTCTTCTACGGTCACAAATCTGTTCCAGTTGTTGAAGCGAATGGGCGTAGCGCATCCTGCCGACTTACTGAAACAATCGGCAATTGCTTGCATTGGTCCATTGACTGCTCAGACGGCTGAGGAAGCGGGACTGTCCGTATCGCTTCTTGCCGAAGAAGCGACTGTGGATAGTCTGGTAAGTGCCCTATGTGCCTGGAACGAGGACGATCCACGGCGTGCTTCGCAATAATATTCTTTTTATATACATGAACAAAAGTACATCACTTGGAGGTATTACGCCATGAGTTTTCCAATCGTACGCCATCGCCGGCTGCGTCAAAATGCCGGCATTCGCAGCATGGTTCGCGAGACCGTGCTTCATGCAGAGGATCTGGTTCAGCCGATCTTCGTAACCTACGGAAGCGGCATTAAAAACGAAATTTCGTCGATGCCGGGAGTCTATCATTTTTCTCTGGACACCTTGAAAGAGGAAGTGGATGAAATCGCAGGGTTAGGCATACCTGCCGTGCTTCTGTTCGGTATACCTGAAACCAAGGACAGCGTAGGCACATCCGGTTTTGCGGAAGACGGTATTGTTCAAGAGGCTACTCGTCTCATAAAGGCGTGGTACCCGGATCTTTTGGTCATAGCGGACACCTGCTTATGCGAATTTACCGACCACGGCCACTGCGGCATGGTGCATACCTTCGAGCGTGACGGGCACACCTGCGGCGATGTGTTGAATGATGAATCGCTGGAGCTGCTCGTACGAACGGCGGTATCCCAGGCCAAAGCTGGCGCCGACATCATTGCGCCATCCAATATGATGGACGGTTTTGTGCAGGCGATCCGTGCGGGGCTTGATGATGCCGGATTTTATAATGTGCCGATCATGTCCTATTCGGTTAAATACGCCTCGGCCTTTTACGGGCCGTTCCGTGAAGCGGCCGATTCTGCTCCGCAGTTCGGTGACCGGAAGACCTATCAGATGGATCCGGCCAATGTGAGGGAAGCCCTTCGCGAGGCAGAAACGGACGTGCTGGAAGGTGCGGATATGCTGATGGTGAAGCCTGCGATGGCTTATCTGGACGTGGTCAGATTGCTCAGAGACCAGTTCGACCTGCCGATTGTAGCCTACAACGTTAGCGGCGAGTATTCCATGATCAAGGCGGCTGCCCAGCAGGGATGGATCAGTGAGCAGGCGATTGTGATGGAGCTGCTTACAGGAATGAAGCGCGCCGGTGCGGATATTATCATTACGTATTTCTCGAAGGATGCGGCACGCTGGATGCGCAGCCTGTAACCATTAACGATTAAAGAGTAAGGAGTGCATAATATGAGCCAAGATTTTCGGAAAGAAGATTTGTCGCGTTCTGCTTTTGAGGAAGCCAAGCAATATATTCCCGGTGGCGTGAACAGTCCGGTACGTGCGTTTAAGTCTGTGGGTTTAACACCGATTTATATCGAGCGTGGAGAGGGCAGCCGGGTATATGACATTGACGGTAACAGCTTTATCGATTACGTGGGTTCGTGGGGGCCGCTTATTATGGGTCATGCCCATCCTGAGGTCGTTGATGCCCTGCAGGAGACGGCGGCAAAGGGTACAAGCTTCGGTGCCCCGACACTGTTGGAAACCGAGATGGCTAAACTTGTCTGTGAGCGAGTTCCGTCGATCGAGGTTGTACGGATGGTGAACTCCGGTACGGAAGCGACGATGAGCGCTATCCGTCTGGCGCGTGGTTACACTGGACGCAGCAAAATCATCAAATTCGAGGGCTCCTATCACGGTCACGCCGATAGCCTCCTCATCAAGGCCGGATCTGGAATTGCAACCCTGGGCCTGCCTGATAGTCCAGGCGTACCGGAAAGCGTGGCTGTTAGCACGATTGCGATTCCGTATAACGACCTTGAATCGGTCCAGCTTGCTTTTGAACGGTTTGGCGAAGAGATCGCAGCTGTAATCGTTGAGCCGGTAGCAGGCAATATGGGCGTAGTTCCTCCTCTTCCAGGATTTCTGGAAGGCTTGCGCAAGGTGACCTCCGATTACGGCAGTGTGCTTATTTTTGATGAGGTGATGACGGGATTCCGGGTCGATTTGAATTGTGCTCAAGGACGTTATGGTGTCACACCGGATTTGACATGCCTGGGCAAAGTGATCGGCGGCGGCTTGCCCGTCGGTGCTTACGGGGGCAAGCGTGAACTGATGGACCAGATTGCTCCGGCAGGACCAATCTATCAGGCGGGAACGCTGAGCGGAAATCCGCTGGCCATGGCTGCCGGTTACACTACCTTGAAGCTGTTGACGCCAGCAGTCTATGAGCAGCTGGAGGAACGGGGCGCCCGGCTTCAGGCCGGACTCGAGTCCAATGCAAAGGAGTTCGGAATCCCGTTGTCCGTTAATCGGATAGGCTCCATGGTATGTCCTTTCTTTACGAATACGCCAGTGGTGAATTTCGATACGGCCAAGACGAGTGATCTGGATATGTTCCGCCGATATTTTGCGGCCATGGTTCAAGAGGGAGTCAGCGTTCCTCCTTCCCAGTTCGAGGGCATGTTCATCTCGGCAGCCCATACGGTGGAGGATATCGATGCCACCATTGAAGCGAACCGCAGCGCCTTCAAGAGCCTATGAGTTACAAGGGGAACTGGAGTAAGAGGGGCGAATGGCTGGAGCTGACACCTGGCAAGGTGCTGTTGAGCCAGCCGGATCGGGAACAGGCCGCTGCCAAGTGGCTTCTCGAGACGTTCGGAATGCCCGAGAAGCTGTATCGCAAGCTGCGCCATGAGCAAGGGATACAATGGAGAGGGGACCGGCTTCGGCTGGTCCTTTTTCCTTATCGCGATTACGGCATCGAACCGAGATGGCAGGAACTGCACGTATTGCATGAGGATGAGTTCTGTCTCGTCGTGAACAAACCGGCCGGTATGGCCGTCCACCCCGATCAGGAGAGCGAGGAAACAACGCTGAATCATGTTGTAGCCGCTTATTACGAAGCAGAGGGGATTCATACGGCGGTCCGGCATATTCATCGTCTGGATAAGGATACAACCGGTCCTGTGCTGTATGCCAAGAATGAATACGCACAGCTGAAGCTTGATGAAGCGATGCGAGAGAAGAAGATTGTGCGGATTTATGCTGCTATCGTACAGGGCAGGGTAGGACAGGAGCTTAAAGTGATCGACCTGCCGATCGGCAAGGACCGTTATCACTCAAGCCGCCGTAGAGTGTCATTAACCGGCCAGGCTGCCATAACGCATATTCTCTCCTCTGAGGTATACCCGAGGGCCAGCTTGTTGAATATCAGTCTTGAAACCGGTCGTACGCATCAAATCCGGGTTCACCTTAGTCATATGGGACATCCGCTCCTGGGAGATTCCTTGTATGGGGGACCGGCACTGTTTTCGCGCCAGGCGCTGCATGGTGAACGCTTGCTGTTTCATCATCCTCTAACAGGTGAGAGGGTCGAGGTACAGGCCCCATGGCCTCAGGACATGATGGAATTAAGAGAGTTAATCATAGAGGGATCCTGACGGTAGAGGATTTTGCAAAATCCTGAATAAATCTGTAACTTTCACGCAACAATTCGCAAAAAAGTCATGCTCTCCTGTTTTCGGCATATAGATAAATTGAGTGGCGAAACTTAGGCTCATGCCGTGATAACAGATCACGGATAGTATATGCCAAAAAGGAGGACATTCCCGTGTTTGACCAGTCCTACGGATTGCGGTTTGATATTTACGAGCGTATTAATTTAACGGAAGATTTGCCGGGAATCGAAGAATTGGAAGAGGCGGAGTTGATCCCGCACATTCAGGTGATCAGCCAGCAGGATCAGGCCACACTTCGGGGGCATCTGCTTCTCGCAGGCCTGTATAAAGGTGACACTGAAGCAGGAGAAACCGAGCCGCTCGAGCACTGGATTCCGGTCGAGATCACGGTTCCGCTGAACCGGGTATCTTCTTTGGATGACATCGCAGTTGAGATTGAGAATTTTGATGTAGATTTGCTATCCAAGCGCAGCTTGAATATTACAGGGGTTCTTTCTCTCAAAGGAATTCAGGCGGCGGCACCGGGTTCCCGGGATCAGGTATGGGCCAATGAGGAATTCACAGTGGTACATGCTCCTGAAACGCCTAATTTCTATTCGAACGGCGAGCAGCAGTTTACTGCCAATCCGTATGAGCAGCTGCAAGGCGGAGGAGCTGGTGAAGATACAAATTCGGCTTCACCTCCCTATTTTAACGAAACTCAGCCAAGGGCCAACGTGTCGGGGACGGATGCGCGCACACAGCAGTATTTAGCATCCTGGGCGGAGTATGAGAATCAAATTCAGGATGCGGAAGAGCCAGCTGGCGCTGAAGGCTTCTCCAGTGATCAGGAAGCCCGGGACACCGTCGAATATGCCTTACATAATGAGACGGAAACGATCCCTCAGGCAGCTGAGCCTGAGCCGTCTATTCCAAGTGTATGGCAATTCGAGCGGGTAACGCCTCAGCCGGAGACGGTTCAGGAAGAACCGGCAGCAGATTTCCCAGGCATTGTTGAACGCAAAGGCGAAGAGGTGGAAGCCGTACCGGTGCTGGAATCATCGGAAACGGAAGAAGCTCAGCCTGTTTTTGCCGAGGGGGCAGAGGCTTCAGAGGATATAGCCGAGGAAATCTCCGCTAAACCCGAGGAGGTCACGACGAAGCCGGAGCTGAAAGTTGCCTTCAGTACAAAGAACAGCACCACAAGTACTTCGGGCGTAGGTTTCTCTTCATTGCTTCAATCGAGCAGAACGGTGCAGGATCAGGACCAAGCCGCTCGGGACGAGGAAGAAGAAGCCGAAGAGCTGGTGGAGTCCGCTGCGTCCGAGGATGTGGAGTGGAAAAGTCTCTTCCTTGGCAACCGACATGAGGAAACTCCATTCCGCAAGGTACGGATGTGCATTGTTCAGCGTGAGGAGACACTCGATCTGATTGCGGAGCGCTATCAACTGACGCCGCGGGAACTTTTGTTATACAACCGCATGTCTGAACAGAATGTCGAAGAAGGCCAGGTCTTATACATTCCCCAGTAATCGAGGGGGTTCATCGTACAAGAAGAAAGCGGGTCAAGGTGGGAAATCCTTGGTCTGCTTTTTGTTTTACAGAAACAAGGATGGAAGCAAATGAGGGAGCTAACACGGAAGTATTTTCAGTAAGTCATAATATTTGGATTGGACAGGTATGATGTTTAAATTCTTCGGAAACACTCGAAATATTGACTATATGCAACAACCACGGTATATTTGAATAGTATATGTACAGGTATTCCAAAAGCTAGAACAACGTTGAACGGGAAGAGTAGGAAGGTATGGCCTTCAGAGAGCGGAATTGCTACCCAGCGCTGTGAGATTCCGCAGGAACCAGCTTGCCGAAGTCGCCCCGGAGTTGCGGACTTGAGTTAGAGTAGGGATCGTTTACTACCCTGGTTAGGGTTCGCCGGCCGCAGCCGTTATCTGCGTAAAGTGTCGTGCTTGACGCTCCTTCATGTTCTTCACGGGAGGACAACGGTTGATAAACAATCGTAAGCACGAAACAAAGGTGGTACCGCGAGAGAACAGTCTTTCGTCCTTTGAGGACGAGGGGCTTTTTTTGTTTCATGCCAAAAATGCTATCATGGGCCGCTTCTCAAGGCTAAAACATTTCTGGTTGGCAAAACTGATTAACAGTGACGGAGGTACGAAAATATGGATCAAAAACAAAACCAATCCCAGTTAGAAATGCCAACGACGTATGATCCGAAGGCAGCCGAGCAAAAATGGTATCCGTACTGGAAGGAAGGCGGCTTCTTTGAAGCTGGCAAACGTCCGGACGCGGAGCCTTACACGATTGTGATTCCTCCTCCTAACGTTACGGGAATGCTTCATATCGGCCATGCTCTTGACTTCACGCTGCAGGATATTCTCATTCGCGTGAAGCGGATGCAGGGATATGATGCGCTCTGGCTGCCTGGTTCTGACCATGCGGGCATTGCAACTCAAACGAAGGTGGAGCAGAAGCTTCGCGAGGAAGGTGTTACCCGTTACGATCTGGGACGTGAGAAGTTCCTGGAGAAGGTATGGGAATGGAAGGATCTGTACGCGAATACGATCCGGGATCAATGGTCCAAGATCGGCCTGTCGCTGGATTATTCCAGAGAGCGTTTCACGCTGGACGAAGGTTTGTCGGAAGCGGTTCGCGAGGTGTTTGTTAAGCTCTATGACAAAGGCCTTATCTACCGCGGCAAACGTATCATTAACTGGGATCCGGCCGCGCGTACGGCATTGTCCGATATTGAGGTGGAGTACAAAGAGGTCAATGGACATTTGTACCATTTGCAATATCCACTAAAAGACGGCAGCGGCTTCATTACCGTAGCTACGACTCGTCCAGAGACGATGCTCGGTGATACAGCGGTAGCTGTTCATCCGAAAGACGAGCGGTATAAAGACATGATTGGCAAAACGCTGGTACTGCCGATTGTCGGCCGGGAAATCCCGGTTATTGCCGATGAGTATGTGGAGAAGGATTTTGGCAGCGGAGCCGTTAAAATTACGCCTTCGCATGATCCGAACGATTTTGAGATGGGACAGCGACATAACCTGCCGCAAATTACGGTGATGGATGAGTCCGGTACGATGAACGAGTTTGCCGGCAAGTACCAAGGTCTTGACCGCAGCGAATGCCGCAAGCAAATCGTGAATGACATGAAGGAATCGGGTGTATTGCTTCGAGTTGAAGATCACGTGCATCAGGTTGGTCACAGTGAAAGAACCGGCGCGGTGGTTGAGCCTTACCTGTCCACGCAATGGTTTGTTAACATGCAGCCGCTGGCACAGGCAGCCGTAGAGGCGCAGAAATCCGGCAAGGGCGTTAACTTTGTGCCTGACCGGTTTGAGCGAACCTACCTGCACTGGATGGAGAATGTACGCGACTGGTGTATCTCTCGTCAATTATGGTGGGGCCACCGGATCCCGGCATGGTATTCCGAGTCCACCGGTGAAGTGGTTGTTGCCATGAATGAAGAGGAAGCGCGTGCGAAGCTTGGCAAGGATGATCTGAGACAGGATGAGGATGTGCTGGATACCTGGTTCAGCTCGGCGCTCTGGCCGTTCTCGACCATGGGCTGGCCGGATCTGGACAGCGAGGATTTTAAACGTTATTATCCGACCAACGTTCTCGTAACAGGTTACGACATTATTCCGTTCTGGGTATCACGGATGATCTTCCAGGGGCTCGAATTTACGGATCAAATGCCGTTCAAGGATTCCCTGATTCATGGCCTGGTTCGGGATAGCGAAGGCCGCAAGATGTCCAAGTCGCTTGGCAACGGCATCGACCCGCTTGAAGTTATCGAGCAGTACGGCGCAGACGCCATGCGTTATATGATCTCAACGGGCAGCACGCCGGGTCAGGATCTTCGTTTCCGCTGGGAACGCGTGGAGCAGGCTCGTAACTTTGCGAACAAAATATGGAATGCATCGCGTTTTGCGCTCATGAATTTGGAAGGCTTCACCGCCGCAGATATCGACATTTCCGGTGAGCTGGGAACGGCGGATCGGTGGATTTTGCACCGCCTGAACGAAACTTCCCGCGACATTACGCGTCTAATTGATGCCTACGAATTTGGCGAAACCGGTCGACTGCTCTACAATTTCATCTGGGATGATCTCTGCGACTGGTATATTGAGTTTGCGAAGCTGTCCCTGTACGGGGAAGATCAAGCGGCCAAGAAAAAGACGCAATCGGTGCTTGCTTATGTTCTGGACCGCACGATGCGTCTAATCCATCCGTTCATGCCGTTCATCTCCGAGGAGATCTGGCAGCATCTGCCGCATGAGGGAGAGACGGTTATGCTGGCTTCATGGTTGACCTATGATCCGGCATTCGAGAACACGGAAGCCGTTACCGAAATGAACCTGCTCATGGATGTTATCCGCGCTGTACGTAACATCCGGGCGGAAGTGAACGTACCGATGAGCAAAAAAGTTGAATTGCAACTAAAACCGGTGAGCGGGCAGATCGCCAGCATCATCGATCGCAATGCGGATTATATCCGCCGCTTCTGCAACACGTCGGAGTATCAATCCTCACTTGAGCTGACGGCGCCAGATAAAGCCATGACCGCCGTGGTTACAGGGGTTGACATGTATTTGCCACTCTCCGGTTTGATTGATATCGCTCAAGAAATCACGCGTCTGGAGAAAGAAATTCAGCACTTGAACAGTGAAGTCGAGCGTGTGGAGAAGAAGCTGAACAATCCTGGCTTCGTGTCGAAAGCACCCGAGAAGGTGATTGAAGAAGAACGCGCGAAGCTTGTGGATTACTCAGACAAACGCAGTAAAGTTATTGCACGCATCGAAGAATTGAGAGGCTGAAGCAAGATGAATCTGGACCAGAAGGTGAGAGCGATGGGTGATCAATCGGCAGCTGCAGTGGCGGCTCCGTTCCAAACCTATGAGGAAGCGGTGGCTTGGATTAATGGGCTGATTCCGTTTGGAATCCGCCCTGGCATGGATAGAATTCTGCGATTGATGGAGCTGCTTGGCCATCCAGAGCGTCGTTTAAAATTTATTCACGTGGCTGGAACGAACGGTAAAGGCTCGACGTGCGCTTTTTTAACAAAAGTGCTGCTTCAAGGGGGATTCACGGTAGGTACCTATACCTCTCCCTATATTACGAAGTTTACCAATCGGTTTCAGTTTAACGGCGAGGACATACCGGAACAGACGCTGCTTGAGCTCGCTAATCGACTGCAGCCGCTTGTGGCTGAAGTAACAGAGACGGGGCTGGGGTCGCCTACAATGTTTGAGGTGTCCACGGCACTAGCGATACTGTATTATGGCGAGGTTGTTTATCCGGACGTCGTGGTATGGGAGACGGGGCTTGGCGGTCGGCTTGATGTGACCAATATTGTTCACCCTATCATCTCGGTGATCACGAACATCGGAATGGATCATACCGACGTATTGGGCGATACCATTCAGGAGATCACCAGGGAGAAGGCGGGCATTATCAAGCCTGGAGTCCCTGTGGTGAGTACGGTAACTCAGCCGGAAGCCGTCGAAATTTTGAAGGAAACGGCGGAGAAAAACCGCACAAGCCTGTATCTCGTCAATGATCAATTCTCTTATGCACGATTGCATGGGGATGAGGAAAGTCAGGTCTTCCATTTCCACGGACCGTTTCGGGATATGGATCTTGCCATCTCGATGCTGGGTGAGCACCAATGCGCCAATGCCGCGCTTGCCATGATGACACTGGAAGTGCTTCGTCAGTATATGGCCTTTATCGTGGATGAGGAAGAATTGCGTACCGGGTTTAAAGAGACTTTCTGGGCGGGAAGACTGGAACAGGTGTTGTCTTCTCCAAGAATTGTTCTCGATGGCGCGCATAACCCCGAAGGGGCTGAATCCTTGGCTAAAAGCCTGCCGCAGATCTATAAGTACCGGAAACTGAACTTAATGATGGGAATACTGGCAAATAAGCATCATGAATCGTATTTGCAGCATATACTGCCAATAGTGGATACGCTTATCCTGACTGAACCGGATTTCCGGAAGAAACTGGACGCCAAGGCGCTTGGTGACATCGTAGAGCAGGTAAGGGAGAAATATGCCAAACACACACTGCAAATCATCATAGAACCAAATTGGAAAAACGCACTTGAAGAGTTGAAGTCACGGACGGAAGCGGAGGATCTTGGGGTGGTGTCGGGCACGTTGTACCTGATTGCCGACGTGCGTTCCAACCTCCTGGGCCTTTCCGATTCTGAAAAAGGTTGGTGATATCTGTTGAATACATCAGAACATGTTCATTTTATCGGAATTGGCGGCTACGGGATGAGCGCCATTGCACGAGTCATGCTGGAGATGGGTTACAAAGTCACGGGTTCTGACGTGGCATCGCAAGAATTGACAGAAAAGCTGGCGGCCAAGGGCGCCAAAATATACATTGGACATACCGCAGAGCAAGTCCAGGGTGCAGACCTTGTGGTTTACTCAACGGCTTTGTCCAAAGACAATGTGGAGCGGGTGGAAGCCGAGAAGCTGAACATTCCTGTTCTGCACCGTGCGCAGATGCTGGCACGTCTTTTGAACGAACGAAAAGGGGTTGCGGTAGCAGGCGCACACGGCAAGACAACTACCTCGTCCATGATTGCGCTTGTGATGGAGGAATGCGGTGTTGATCCGACGTTTATCATCGGCGGGGAAATTATGAACGTTGGCACGAATGCCAAAGCCGGTGAGGGCGAGCATGTGGTGGCCGAAGCGGATGAGAGCGACGGTTCATTCCTTCAATATCATCCGTGGCTGGGCGTTGTACTGAATATAGAGGCTGATCATCTGGAGAACTATGAGGGGGATTTCAATCGCCTTAAGGCTGCTTATGTGCAGTTCCTCAGCCAGATCAAGCCAGACGGCACGGCCGTGGTCTGCGCGGATGATCATAACATTCAGGCCATCTTGCCTGATCTCAAGTGTAACGTAACGACATACGGCATTCATTCGGATGCGGAGTATACGGCAACCAACCTGGTGCTGGGAGACCGGCAAGTTAGCTTCATGATGCTTCATAACGGAATGGAGCTTGGAACTGTGGAGCTGTCCGTACCAGGTAAACATAATGTCTACAATGCAATGGCGACGGTGATTTGCTGCTTGAAGGGCGGAATCTCGTTTGAAGCGATTGTAGAGGCTATCGTCAAATTCAATGGAGCCAAACGCCGCTTCCAGGTGCTTGGCGAAGCAGATGGCATTCTGGTAATTGACGATTACGCGCATCACCCGACGGAGATAGAGGCAACGATCAGTGCTGCAAAAGCTACGGGTAAACGGATTATCGCCGTATTCCAGCCGCAGCGGTACTCGCGGACCTTTTTCCTTCTGGATGCGTTTAGCCGCGCGTTTAGTGAAGCGGATGAAGTGATCATTACCGACATTTATTCACCTGCCGGCGAGAAGCAGATCGAGGGTATCAGCTCTGGAAAATTGGTGGAGCTGATTGTCCAGAACAGCAATGCGGGTGCTCGTTATTTGCCTACCAAGGAAGACGTCTTGAACGATCTCAAAGACCGTGTGAAGGAAGGCGATCTTGTGCTCACGATGGGCGCAGGCGATATATGGAAGGTTGGAGCTGCCTTGGCAGATTCCATTAAAGGCAAGAAGTGATTTATCTTTCTTGCGCACAATCTCTTGCTGCTTCACCGCATCAGGGGATTGCTCAGTTGTCTGAGTGAAGGCACGGCTGTATGTCGTACTTTGAAGCGGGCTAATCGGGATTATCTCCTGATTAGCCCGTTTGTTTTATCTGCACACTCATAAGTTGCCAAGCTTGATCATATAGCTAGGTGTAGAAGGACAAGTGAGGTGTGTGGATATGAACAAAGCACGGATGACGATTCGTTTCGATCACGATCCGCCCAAGGATCGGAGCAAAGAACCTTTGCATGAGGAACGCGATTTGAGTCAAAGGGTTTCATCAGGACACAAGGATCAAGTCTATGACCCCAATCTTTCCAAACAGGATCACCTCCGCATTGTACCGCCGCTGCAGGAAGAGGAGGACGGGCATGCCTTCGACGTAAACGATCAAGACTGGCGGCAATCGCGTAATAACCGGACCAAGGGGCGACTGGCTGAGGAGAGACGACGGCTCGATCATTCAAACAGCTGGTATCAGAGTGATACCCCTGAGTATACAGATACATATCCGGAACTGGATGAGGATCTCCACCATCCCCACGAGCACGATTATTCCGGGGGGCGGGACGGCGGGACGAATAATTCCAACTGGGATCTTGGACCGGAATCCGGTCTATATGATTCTCCTGCCGATGATTACGGTTATTATCGTTCGCGCAAACCAACGTCCTTCTGGAAGATGGCTGTTTCTGTGTCCGCAGCTGTTATTACGGGTTTGTTGTTCGGATACATGGTCTTGTCCATGTTTAACGGCGGGAGCGCGGGAGAGGACACGGTTTCCGAGCAGATTGAAGGTAATGACGTAGTCAATCAAACACCGGCTGATCCATCCGAAGGAACGGTGACGCCCTTGTCGTCTGATCTGCCCCAAACGGCGCTTCAATTCCCGGGGCAAGCCTTCTATATGCTCCAATACGGCGTATTCAGCACGCCGGAGCGGGCGGAGCAAGCGAAGGGGGAATTGCTGCAATCGGGCATTGCAGCGGGAGGGGACCTGGATGAGGAGAACCGCGTTTATGCAGGCATCTCACCGGACCGCGAGCAGGCCAAGCTGCTCAGCAATCAGTTGAAGGCTGAAGGCGTTGAATTATATGTAAGAGAGATATCGCTGCCTCAATTAGAGTCTGCCTCTTTTAGCGGTGAAGAGCAGACGTTGACGGACTATTTTACGATAAGCGGCAAGCTGGTATCGGAGCTTAGCAAACTTTCGGCATCCCTGTTGGGGATGCAGGAGGCGGGAGCCGTTGCGGCAGACCATATGAACACCATCACGAATCTGCATCAGCAGTGGATCCAATCGGTGCAGCAGCTTTCGGCAGGATTGGGTCCTGAGACCGGGGCTGTGCTGCCGGCCATGCAGCAGTCGATGAACAGCTCGATCACAGCGCTCTCTGAATATAACAAAAATCAATCCAAGGGGCATTTGTGGGAGATTCAAACAGGCATGATGAACTATGTCATGGGTCAAAAGAAACTCCTGGATGGCCTATAAATTCAAATTAACGTAAAATCCGGCGTGGAATTGGAAATAGTTCCCCATGCCGGATTTCTGTTTGTATTGCTTATCGATTCACCGTATAATAATTAGGGTGTCAAAATATGGCGAGGGAAGAGGATGCATGAAGAAAAACAAAGGAATGCTCATCTTGTTTTTGCTGCTCGGGTGGCTGACCGGATCATGGCTTGCCAAGGCGCTTCTGCCTGTTAAAGCCCTGTCCTTTCTAACGTCTTCCACATCAATCAAGTGGTCGCCTCAAGCTGATTTTGACATTATTCGTTATGACATTAACCTTGAACTTAAAGTTTGCCTGCTCAGCCTGCTTGGCATTATTGCTGCCGTTTGGCTGTACCGCAGACTCTAAGACATGACAAAGGAGATTATCCCCCTTGAATGAGAAGAGAAACCGCCGTATTATTTTGGCTTCCACCTCTCCTCGGCGTCAGGAATTGATTGCCTCCCTTCGTATCCCTTTTGAGATTATGCCCAGTGAAGCAGATGAGGACACCCCGCAAGGGTGGTCGCCAGAGCGAATTGTGGAATCACTGGCACTGCGTAAAGCGGAAGCGGTACTGCGCAAGCTGACGGATGATCCGGAAGATGGTATCATTGTGGGAAGCGACACGATTGTAGTTGTAGATGATCATGTTCTTGGGAAACCGGCGGATCAGGCTGACGCGGCAAGGATGTTGTCCATGCTTCAAGGACGGGCTCACTTCGTATACACGGGTGTGGCTTGTGTCGATCTGAGATCAGGTCGTAATCAGGTTTCTCACCGTGTGACAACCGTAAAGATGAAATCGTTAAGCAATGACGCGATCGCGGCTTATGTAAAGAGCGGGGAACCTGCTGACAAAGCAGGCTCGTATGCGATTCAAGGCCTGGGTGCAACCATCGTGGAAGGAATCGAAGGCGACTATTTTAACGTAGTCGGTCTGCCGCTTTCTTTGCTCTCGGACATGCTGTCTGATATGGGGATGGATGTACTAACCGATTCATAGATATAGAACAACGGCATCCGGACTATAGGGATATCCTTAGGTTTGGCTGGCCTGCTGATTTAAATCTTAGAAAAGAGGGGAATATATGGAGTCGCCAACGCTATTGCTGCGCGACATCCCCCATGATGAACGACCAAGAGAGCGCATGATGCAGTATGGGGCGAGCGCTTTAAGCCACGCAGAATTGCTGGCGATATTGCTTCGGACCGGGACCCGCCAGGAATCTGCCGTACATATAGCCCAGCGGCTGCTGGGGGAAGCAGGCGGTATTCGGCAGCTCGTGGATCTTAGCATTGAGGAAATTACGCAAATTAAAGGAATTGGAACCGCTAAGGCTGTTCAGCTGAAGGCTGGCATTGAGCTTGGACGGCGCTTGGCCGCATCGAGACATGTAGAGCCAGTTATTATTCGCAGTCCGCATGACGCGGCAGAACTGCTCAGTGAACAGATGCGCTATTTACAGAAAGAGCATTTTGTATGTGTATTTTTAAATACGAAAAATCATGTCATTGCCCAGGAAACGTTATCGATGGGGAGCCTTAACGCTTCCATCGTTCATCCCCGCGAGGTGTTCAGAGCAGCCATCAAATGCAGCAGTGCATCCCTGGTGTGTGCGCATAACCATCCTAGCGGAGATCCGACGCCCAGCCCGGAAGACATATCGCTGACTACACGCTTAGTGGAGGCAGGACAAATTGTCGGGATCGAAGTGCTGGATCATCTGATCATAGGGGATGGATCGTTTGTAAGTTTGAAGGAACGGGGCCTGATGTAATATAATAGTTCAGATTGACGAAGAAAGGGAGATACATCATGTTAGGTGGTTTTACGAAAGATTTGGGAATCGATTTGGGGACGGCAAATACGCTGGTTTATGTTCGTGGGAAAGGAATTGTCGTTAGAGAGCCTTCCGTGGTTGCTCTGCGTACAGATACAAAGAGCATTGAAGCAGTAGGAGAATCGGCTAAGAAGATGATTGGACGCACACCGGGCAACATTCGTGCGATCCGCCCGATGAAAGACGGCGTCATCGCCGATTTTGATACTACGGCTACAATGATTAAATACTTTATTCGTCAGGCGCAGAAGCAGCGTTCCATATTCCCGCGTCATCCGAATGTGATGGTATGTGTTCCTTCCGGTATTACAGCGGTTGAGCAGCGTGCGGTTGAAGATGCTACCAAGCAAGCGGGCGCACGCGAAGCTTACACCATTGAAGAGCCATTCGCGGCTGCAATCGGTGCGGACTTGCCTGTATGGGAGCCGACAGGCAGCATGGTTGTTGATATCGGCGGAGGCACAACCGAAGTGGCTGTCATTTCGCTCGGTGGTATTGTAACCAGCCGTTCCGTACGTGTTGCGGGCGATGAGATGGATGAGTCTATTATTTCGTATATCAAACGTCAATATAACTTGATGATTGGTGAACGTACTTCCGAACAGCTCAAGATGGAAGTAGGTTCTGCTATGCCGCTGGAGACGGTGGAAACGATGGAAATCCGCGGCCGCGATTTGGTTACGGGCCTGCCGAAGACCATTACGATTACTTCAGATGAGATTAGTGAAGCACTGGCAGATACCATTAATGCTATCGTTGAAGCGGTTAAGGTAACCCTGGAGAAATGTCCTCCCGAGCTTGCTGCGGACATTATGGATCGTGGAATTGTACTTACAGGAGGAGGCGCGTTGCTTCGTAACCTGGACAAACTGCTTGCCGAAGAGACGGGCATGCCGGTGATTGTTGCCGAGAATCCGCTGGATTGTGTAGCAATCGGTACAGGCAAAGCGCTCGAGAACATTCATCTGTTTAAATCCCGGAGCAGCTCTGCCGTCCGTTCTAGAAGGTAGACATCTGAAGATAAGTGTAAACCCCTAATGTTGGGAGAGAAAAACAGTAAGTTAGAGGGTGTTGCAACTGTTTAAGCTGCTGGGCAATAAGCGTTTGTTTATTATGCTCATCGGGCTGGTAGCGTTTATCGCGATTATGGGATTTACGCTCGGCCCGAGAGCTTCTTTATCTTGGCCCGAAAAATTCGTCAAAGATACGGTAGGTTTTGTGCAAAGTGTGTTTTATAAGCCCGCTGCCTATATAGCGGGTTTCTTTGAAGACGTGCGGAACATGAAGGAAATTTATGAAGAGAATGAAGAGCTGCGCCGGGCGGTTGCTCAGTATTCACGTGAGAGTGCGAGTTATAACAGCATAAAAGCGAATAACGAGGCGCTGAAGGAAGAACTTCGTTTTACCCAAAACCAGAAAAATAGAGATAAATACGAATATCGAACCGCTCAAGTGCTTAGCGTGAATTCGGACCCTAACAACCGAACGCTTGTCATCGATCTCGGTGAACGCGACGGAGTTAGAGTAAACATGTCGGTCACCACAGTGGATGGCATGGTTGGCATCATCAGCAGCGTAAGCAACTTCACCTCCACGGTGAAGCTGTTGACAACGATGGATGCACAGGATCCGAATCCGCAGCCAATTTCGGTAACCGCATTGGGTAAAGAAGACAAAACGTTTGGCATGGTTGAGAGCTACGACGAGAAGACCAACACGCTTCTTATGACGCGTATTACAGAAGATGATCCGATTAAGCCTGAAGATAAAATCATTTCATCCGGTGCCGGAGGCGTGATTCCGCAAGGATTGATTATTGGTAAGGTAAAGAGTGTTCAGGTTAGCCAATACGGCCAGAGCAGAACGGCTACCATCGAACCGGCGGCCAAGTTTGACGACTGGAAATACCTGACCGTTGTGTTTACGCCTGAGGAGCCTGAATAAGATGGCGCGCAAGCAGATTTTACTCCTGTTGCTGTTCGTGTTGTTCATTCTGCAGGGAACGGTGGTTTTCTGGTTAACGCCAAGCTCGCTGCAGCTTCAGATTTATCCGAATTTCGTATTGGTTTGTTTATTTTTTGTATCAATCTATTACCATCGCCATACCGGGCTCGTGCTCGGCCTGGTGTTTGGTATTCTACACGATATCGTGTATTACGGTGAGATGATTGGCACGTATTCGTTTGCAATGGGCATATCCGCGTATCTGGTGGGACTGGTGTTTAAATCCCCCCGGGCGCCTTTGCCTATGATGATGACGGTGGTCATTCTGGGAAGTTTGCTGTTTGACAGCACGCTCTTTGGCATATATAAGATATTTCGACTCAATCCGACCTCTTATAATTGGTCGCTGCTCCATCATATGCTTCCCAATCTCCTTGTTCACTTTGCCTTTGCTCTGGCGATTTACGTTCCCCTTCGCAAGCAGATTGAGCTGATTACAAAGAATCAGAGAAGGAAGGCATCCTGAACCCTCCATTATGACATTTTACTAGACTAGCAGGAACTTGAAGGTTTGAGCGCGAAATGTATAGGGATGGGAGGGACAGGCTTATGGCTGTAAAATCCAATCATGTAACGATTAAGGGCATCAAAGATGGCCTGGTATTCCTGCTTGACGACCAGTGCGAGCTGGAAGAATTGCTTGGTGAGCTGCGCTACAAGCTGGAGCACAGTCATCAGAATATTTTGACCGGACCGATTATTCATGTGGATGTGAAACTCGGTTCCAGGCAAATTTCCGAAGAAGAGAAACAGACGATTCTTGACATATTGAAGCAAAAGGGCAACCTGCTGATACGTAATGTAGAGTCGCCGCCGCTTGAGTCTGAGCTGTCGCTAGTGGAGAAGCTTACGCTTAAGACGGGGATGGTTCGCTCCGGGCAGGTATTGCATCATGAAGGCGATCTCTTGTTCCTTGGTGATGTAAATCCCGGCGGAACGATTTCGTGTACCGGTGATATTTACATATTGGGCGCCCTGCGCGGCACTGCGCACGCCGGTGTTGACGGCAACGAAGAAGCCATTATAGCAGCATCGTATTTTGCCCCTACCCAGCTCCGTATTTCCCAGATGATCAGCAGACCGCCGGATGAATGGGAGACGCGGGAGACGGTCATGGAGTTTGCGTATTTGAAGGATGGAAGCATGGAGATCGACAAGATCAGCAACATCTCACGTTTGGGTCGGGATTTTAATGTGTTTAAAGGGGTGTAGAATATGGGAGAGGCAATCGTCGTAACTTCAGGTAAAGGCGGAGTCGGTAAAACGACGACATCAGCGAACATCGGCACGGCTTTGGCACTATTGGGAAAAAAAGTGTGCCTGGTTGATACAGATATCGGTCTTCGTAATTTGGATGTCGTGATGGGCCTGGAAAACCGGATTATATACGATTTGTGCGACGTTGCAGAAGGGCGATGCCGGCTTAATCAAGCGTTGATCAAGGACAAGCGCTTCGATGAGTTGTATATGCTTCCTGCAGCCCAGACGAAAGACAAGAATGCCGTTTCTCCGGATCAAGTGAAAGATATTGTGCTTGAATTGAAAAAGGAATTCGAATACGTCATTATTGATTGTCCGGCTGGAATCGAGCAGGGTTTCAAGAATGCCATTGCCGGTGCAGATAAAGCGATTGTAGTGACAACGCCTGAGAACGCGGCAGTCCGGGATGCGGATCGGATTATCGGACTGCTTGAGAGCTCTCACGTCGAGTCACCAAAACTTGTAGTCAACCGGATTCGTCCGAACATGGTGAAATCGGGCGATATGCTGGAGATAGAAGATGTGCTTCAGGTATTGAATATTGATCTGATCGGTATTGTGCCTGACGATGAGATGGTCATTAAAGCGGCAAACATGGGGGAGCCGACCGTTATGAACCCGGATTCCCAAGCTGCCATTGCCTATAGAAACATCGCCCGGCGTATCCTTGGCGATACGGTTCCCCTGATGCAAATTCATCAGAAAAAAGGGATGTTCACAAAATTCAAAAAGTTTTTTGGAATGGGTTAAAGCGTTTAGAAGGGACCGGTGCCGCAAGGCATCGGTTTTTTGGTTTCTTTCGCAAGGACCCTTGTTAAGGTTCAGCTGTTCTGTCCACCTCTTCAACGGGGCTTGTTCTAAATATCTTTCATATCCTCATAGGATAGAGTAAAAAAACAAGCCCCAAGGGGGAAAGAACTATGGACATTAAAACTTCAGTCAAGAACCGACGGGAAGCCCGCATTCGGGAGCTGTTGGAAAGTCAGCAGACACCTATGCAAGCCGATAAGCCGTGGCCTGCCATTCCTGAGAGAACATCTGTAAATTCCAATGTCAAAAAGACTGGCTTCGTACAGGACGATCCTGCGAAACCTTCCGACCGTTATGTGGAGAATGAACCGGACCCTGAGCGGCTTTGGAAGCAAGGGCATCGGGGCTGGTATGATACCCCGGACCCTGGAGATCCTGGAGAGCCACCGAGAAAGGCTTCGTTTGTCCCCGGACTGGTTCGCCGTATTACCGTAAGTGTATTAGTGTTTGGGTTAGTCTGGGGTGTGTTTTCGTTTCAGCAGCCATGGGCGCTTCGAACCCAGGCTGTTATTATCGAAGGCTTGAGCCATGAAATGGATTTTCAGGCAGCGCAGGTATGGTATGAGGAGCACTTTGGCAGCGCGCCCTCCTTCATCCCTATTTTTGGACAAACCGATGAAAACTCTACGAAGGTTAATGCCCGAACTTCCTTGGTTCCTCCTCTTGCGGGACGCCTGGTCCAATCCTTCGCTGTCGATCTGAAAGGTATCGTTTTGGAAGCTGAAGGGGGTTCTTTAGCGGACCGAGCGGTTAAGAGTATAGAGACCGGACGTGTGCTTGAGGTAAATGAACACCCGCAGAACGGGATTACCGTTCTCATACAGCATACGGGTGAGAGAACGGCACTGTACAGCAGGCTGGCAGAAACGGGGCTCAAGGTGAATGATTGGGTTCAGGGCGGAGATATTATCGGTACGCTGGGAACTTCGGGCACAGGGAGCGCGCCCTCCCTTTATTTCGAACTCAAAGAGGGGGATCGTGATGTCGATCCGGCGGAAGTGATTCCGTTTGATTAAGTTTAAGGGAACTGTATTGTCGCTGCATCCTCTCTTTGTTATTGTCATGCTGGCGTCAGTGTTCACCGGTCGTTTTTTGGAATTGCTGACCCTTTTTATTATTGTATTTATTCATGAATTAGGACATGCCGCCGCAGCGGCAGCGATGGGGTTCAAGGTACGAGCCATTCAAATGCTGCCGTTCGGCGGCGTTGCTGTCATTGAAGATGACGGCAGGATGACGGCTATGAAGGAAATCGTGATCGCTCTGGCTGGACCGCTGCAAAATGTGATCATGATCGGTATTACCCTGACCTGCAGATGGGCCGGGTGGGGAGACGAGCAGTTGTTGTCGTATATCATTCAGGGGAATCTGGTCATCGCCCTGTTTAACCTCCTTCCGATTCTCCCGCTGGACGGTGGTAAAGTGCTGCAGGCCGTCATCAGTCTGCTCGCACCCTATCATGCAACCTTGTTATGGGCTTCCCGAGCCGGTATATTGTGCAGTCTGATGATGATCGGATATGGTCTGCAGCCTTTATTCTTGGGTGGCGGCATCCGTTTAAACGTTCTGATGATCGGCTTGTTTCTGGCATATTCCAATTTTGAAGACTACCGGAACGTGCATTACCGTTTCTTGAGATTTCTCGTGAATCGGAGCGAGATTTACGAACGAAATCTGGAGGGACTTGGTCCTGCCCAGCCAATCGTTGCAGATTCTTCGAAACCTTTGGACGATATTATGCGTCTATTTAAACGAGAGAAGTATCATTTGATCTATGTCATGAGCGGACCGGGCAGCTTGCTTGCCGTCGTGCCGGAACAGCATGTGATTTCTTCCTATTTTGCATCAAATGGTCCGCCCTGGTATGCGTAAATCGTAAACATCATGAGGAAGACGCAGGGTGGACCATCATTCTTTATCCATTTATATCACGAGAGATTGTGTTAGGATAAAAATAGAATATTGTCTTCCATTTTTTGAGGGGTGATGCCATGAGGCAAATGATAGTTCATTGTGAACATGAGACCATACAGATGGCCCTCATCGAAGATGGGAGGTTAGCCGAGTTCGCAGTTGAGCGAAGTCGTGAGGAGAGTGTAGTCGGAAGTTTTTACAAGGGCAGGGTTGTTAACGTATTGCCGGGGATGCAGGCGGCTTTTGTAGATATCGGGCTGAAAAAGAATGCATTTTTATATATTGATGATGTGCTCCATCCTCATTTAGAGAAGCAGCCGAAGCAGAAGCCATCGATCTCGCAGCTGCTGACGGCCGGACAAGAACTGACGGTACAGGTTATGAAGGAACCAAGAGGGGGCAAGGGAGCAAGAGTAACGACCCATTTCTCGCTTCCCGGCAGGTGTATGGTGTATATGCCTACAGCGGATTATGTGGCCGTCTCCAAAAAAATTGGGCGTGAAGCCGAGCGTGCCCGTCTGAAGAGCATTGGTGAGCAGCTTCGCACAGATGAAGAGGGAATTATTATCCGAACTGTATCCGAGGACGAGCCCTTGGAATTTCTTAGCGGCGATCTGGAATACCTGAGAAAAGAATGGACTCGGATTCTGGAGAAGGCAGAATCATCGTCAGCTCCGGCACTGCTGCATCGGGATTTGGGTTTGCTGCAGCGCTTTATTCGGGATTCCTTCGATCCGCTTCATGACGAACTTGTGATCGATAGTATGCTGAAAGGCGAGGAAACCAAAAGCTATCTGAAAGAGACGGTTCCCGGTATGGAGCCTAAGGTTACATACCACACGGGAGGGGGGCCGATTTTTCAGGCTTATGGGTTGGACGAGCAGATGAAAGCCGGCTTCGCAAGAAAAATCACGCTTCCGGAAGGTGTGACCATCGTTGTAGACCAGACGGAAGCCATGACCATAATGGATGTAAATACAGCCAAATATATCGGTGGCGATAATTTCGAGGAAACGGTGCTTAAGACAAATCTTATGGCCGCACAGCAAATTGCAAGAACTTTGCGTTTGTGGGATATCGGGGGCATCATTATCGTTGATTTCATTGATATGGATCGCGAAGAGCATCGGCAGCAGGTGGTATCCGTCATGGAGGCCGTAATGCGCAAAGACCGCACGAAGAGTTTTGTGGTAGGGTGGACCAAGCTGGGGCTGCTGGAAATGACCCGTAAAAAAGCCAGGGAAAACTCTTCGCTCCCATTTGCCAAGCCTTGCGTTAATTGCGGAGGCAAAGGCATTGTTATCGAGTAATGATGTTGACGGTGAATGGGGAATATGATATTATCATTGGGTATGTGTTTAGTGATGAATTGCTGCACATGCTGTAACCGCTCCGGTTGGGTTAGCAAGGACGTTTCATTGTGGAACGGACACCTTTACTAGGCGAGTCTGAGATATAGGGAGGTGCAAGCAAATGTACGCTATTATCGAAACAGGTGGAAAACAATACAAAGTTCAAGAGGGCGACGTATTGTTCATTGAGAAGCTGACTGCAGGTGACGGAGAGAGCGTGACTTTCGACCGTGTACTGGCCGTTTCCAAAGAGGACGGTTTGGTAGCAGGTACGCCGGTTGTTTCCGGTGCGACTGTAACTGCGAAAGTGGAGAAGCACGGTAAAGGCCGCAAGGTCGTTGTATACAAATACAAGCCGAAGAAAAACTACCACAAGAAGCAAGGTCATCGTCAACCTTACACTAAAGTAACCATCGAGAAAATCCAGGCGTAAGAAGGTGCGGTAATTGATTACTGTACAAGTAATACGCGGGGAAGATGAACGCATCCATAGCTTCAAGGTAACGGGGCATGCCGGATATTCCGATCCTGGAGAAGATATTGTATGTGCTGGAGTTTCCAGCATTACAGTGGGAACGGTCAATTCGATTGAAGCGTTAACCGGAACGGTTATGGAGACCAAGATGAAGGGCGGCTTTCTTAGCGCAAATCTTCCGTCAGCGGAAGACGATGCTGTCTCTGGTCAAGTTCAATTGCTTCTCGAATCCATGGTTGTTATGTTACAGGGAATTGCCGATTCATACGGCAAATATATAAGAATACAAGAACTGACTACTTGAAGAAGGAGGTAGACAACATGTTGAAATTGGATCTTCAGTTATTCGCATCGAAAAAAGGTGTAGGTTCCACAAAGAACGGTCGTGATAGCCAATCGAAACGTCTTGGCGTGAAACGTGCAGACGGTCAGGCAGTATCTGGCGGAAGCATCTTGGTTCGCCAACGCGGAACCAAAATTCATCCAGGCACGAATGTGGGTATCGGTAAAGATGACACTTTGTTTGCGAAAGTCGATGGCGTTGTAAAATTTGAACGTTGGGGTCGTGATCGCAAGAAAGTGAGCGTCTACCCGGTTGATGTCGCTCCAGTAGCGGCTGCAGTAGAAGCTTAATTGTTTCTTATGCATACAGAAGAAGCCTTTCGGCATCGTTGCCGGGGCTTCTTTTTTTGTAAATTGTATAAGAATGATAATCCGGGGATGAACCGCCCTGAAAGACTATGATATACTGGGATTTGGTGAATGTAACCAATTGCTGTTGAAAGACGAGGAGAAGCGATGAAATCCTGGAAATGGATAGCGGCTGGGGCGGGGTTAACCTCAGTAATACCGGTAGCATGGATGGTATGGAAACCCACATGGGCGGCAGGAGCAGTATTGACGGCTTGGGCTGTGGCTGCTGCAGTCTGCGGGGCATGGCTTGTTCGTAAATCAGAGGAACGCAGACAGCAGGCCATCATTCAGAATGTAGAGCAAACGGCGATTCAGATGCTGAATCACCATCGTCATGATTGGATGAATGAGCTTCAAATTTTGTACGGCTACATTCAACTGGGGAAGCATGATAAATCAGTGCGTTCTGTGGAAAGAATAAAGGAACGGATGGCTACAGAGAGTCGAATCTCTAAGCTGGGCATTCCTTCACTGGTTTTTTACTTACATTCATACCGTACGTACAGCAACAATCTGCAATTGGACGTTGAAGTTGTGGACCAGGTGCAGCTGGAAGACAAAGTATCGCCACAAACGGCAGAGTCTTTTACCCACGCGATCATTCAAACGGTGAGAGCCTTCCAATTGAGCGGCAAAGCGTCATGGGGAGAATCTCGGCAGTTAACATTAACATTTATGCAGCAGGAGCAAGAGCTGATTGTGTGGGCTCAGGGAGAGGGATTCTTCGGAGAACCGGACAGCTTGAAGCTTCAGATTGAACAATCCGTAAAAGGCGAAGGCATTCGGGTGGAACAGATGGAGCCGGGGGAAACCTCGTATCGCTTGTATCTGCCGTTTGTGACTTGAGGAAGGTGATTTCATGTTTGTAGATAAGGCAAAAGTATATGTAAAAGGTGGAGACGGCGGCGATGGGCTCATCGCATTCCGTCGTGAGAAATACGTTCCTGAAGGCGGACCTGCCGGCGGCGACGGCGGCAAGGGCGGCGACGTGATTTTCCGGGTGGATGAAGGACTTCGCACGCTGATGGATTTCCGTTACCAGAAGCATTTCAAGGCCAAGCGCGGAGAAAAGGGTCGGAATAAAAGTCAGCATGGTGCCAACGCGGACAGCACGATTGTTCGTATTCCGCCAGGTACCATCTTGACAGATGACGATACCGGCGAAGTGATTGGCGATCTGACCAGGCATGGTCAGCAGGTGGTTGTTGCCAGAGGAGGCCGTGGTGGCCGCGGGAACATTCGTTTTGCCACACCGAACAATCCGGCCCCTGAACTTGCAGAGAACGGTGAGGAAGGCGAAGAACGCTTTGTAACCATGGAACTTAAGGTTATGGCAGATGTAGGTCTCGTTGGATTTCCAAGCGTAGGCAAATCAACCTTGTTATCCGTTGTGTCTGCGGCACAGCCGAAGATTGGCGCTTACCATTTTACGACGATAACTCCGAATTTGGGTATGGTTGACGTTGGAGACGGGCGCAATTTTGTCATGGCTGATCTGCCTGGTCTGATTGAGGGTGCACATGAAGGCGTAGGATTGGGGCATGAATTCCTCCGTCATGTGGAGAGAACTCGTGTCATTATCCATGTTGTGGATATGGCAGGCACAGAGGGTAGAGATCCGTTTGAAGATTGGGAAAAAATCAATGATGAGATCAGACTGTACAATCCGCTCCTGATTGAGCGCCCGCAAATCGTGGCTGCCAATAAAATGGACATGCCTGAGGCAGAGGAGTATCTAGCTGCCTTTAAGGAGAAGATTAAGGAAATCCGTCCTGACATCGAGATTATGCCGATCTCCTCCCTAACGCGTCAGGGCATCCAGGAACTTCTGTATCGCACGATCGATGTGCTTGAGAGCATTCCGGATGAGCCGACGGTCGAAGAGGTAACCGAGGTTTCCGAACGTAAGGTTTATAAATTCAAAGCGCAAAACGACAATTCCTTTACGGTTACCAGGGATAATGAAATGTATGTGGTCCATAGTGAGCGAATTGAACGGATGCTGAAGCGGATGCAGATGAATTCGCATGATGCGATCCTGAAACTCGCCAGAACGATGCGTCATATGGGTATCGATGAAGAGCTTCGTAAGCGTGGCGCGACTGAAGGGACCATTGTAAGAATCGGCGATTTCGAATTCGAATTTGTTGAAGGAAGCAGCTACTATTGATCAGCACCACATAAACATATATTCAAGGAAGCGGCCAAGTCTGTTGAACAGCAGACTTGGCCGTTTTTTTCATGAATGGAATCACATCCGTCTACATCGTTATCTCCAAAGTATGCCAAACGCTGTTCATCGTATTGTTAGGCTCATAGCTTGTCTTTTTTTCGACTTTCCAAATTTTGCATCCATTTATCGGATAAATCGTATACAATAGTAGTACATTAGTACCTATTTCCATAGATCATCAGATGGAACGAACCGTGCAAAAAGGAGAGTAGAACTATGGCAATCATTGAAGTTGTAAAATACGAAGGGCCCCCCGATGTGTTTGCTTGGCGTTATCCGAACCAGGAGTTAGGCACGTGGACCCAGCTTATCGTTCATGAGACGCAGGAGGCTATTCTGTATAAGGGCGGTCAGGCATTGGACTCCTTTTCTGCTGGACGACATACGCTGAGTACAGCGAATATACCGATACTATCTAATATTATCAACATTCCATTCGGCGGAAAGTCTCCGTTTACGGCGGAAGTCTGGTTTGTTAATAAACTTCGCTCACTGGATGTGAAATGGGGGACCAGTTCGCCAATCCAGCTGCAGGATCCGAAGTATAACATTATTGTATCGCTTCGAGCTTTTGGCCAATTCGGTGTTCAGATCAGCGATCCGCGAAAGTTTCTGGCAACGATGGTCGGCACCCTTCCAACCTTTGATCAGAGCACACTTGTCAAATACTATCGTGGCGTACTGATGTCCAATATTACAGAGATCATATCCTCATATATTGTTCATAAAAAAATTAGCGTCGTAGAAATCAATGCTTACATAGCGGAAATATCGAAGCACATCATGGAAGCAATTGCTGTTTCATTTGAAGAAATGGGAATCACCCTGCTTAATTTCTATGTGGATTCCATCAATATCCCCGAGAATGACCCCGCTGCGATTCGAATCAAGGAAGCGTTGGCAAAAAAAGCGGAAATGGACATCATCGGATATACCTACCATCAGGAAAGGACTTTTAATACGCTGGAGGGTGCGGCAAAGAATCCCGGCAGCCCGGCAGCTGTTATGGGGACTGGACTGGGTATGGGGCTTGGCATGGTTGGCCCGATGTATGAGACCGTGGGCCAAATGTTTGAAAGTTCAAGAGTTCGGGAGAAAAAAGATATACAAGTGATACAGAAGGCATGTGCCAAGTGTGGAACATTGAATGGGGAAGAATCTCGATTCTGTTCGGGATGCGGTCACTCCATTCTCACGAAGCCGGAGGAACAAACGGTAAAAACCATCCCGTGCAGTGACTGCGGTCAGCCTCTGCCTCCCAATGCCAAGTTCTGTCTTCACTGTGGAGATCCGTATCACGCTTGCCCTAAGTGCGGTCATGACCACCCGGCAGGTGCTGTAAAATGTCCGGATTGCGGTGCACTCCTCCCTATGCCTTGCAGAGAATGCGGTGAATTAGTGGATGCGGAAGCAAAATTTTGTCCTAGCTGCGGGTCAAGCCAAGTGCTTGCATGCCCAGGCTGTAATCATGAGATTAAACCGGGACAAAAGTTCTGCATGGAGTGCGGCCATAAATTGACGTGGAATGAAAGCGAGGGAAGAGAGTGAGTACAAGAACCACGAGTCGAAACCAGTTATGGCTGGCTGCCGTTGTGCTTCCGATTGTAACCATCCTCCTGTTCGGATTTACCGGTGGGATGGTTCAGTTGAATTCCTGGATATCGGGTATAGCCCTTGGATGCGCCGAAGCGGCCATTTTCATATTTATTGGATTCCTTATCCATCGACGTAAGGCGGCTTCCGCAGCAGTTCCGTTTTTTATTGCTTCAGGAGCTATTATTGGCATTTATGCCGTCTCCGTTTTGTTGGAGGTTATTTTGCTGGGATATTTATTTAAGCTGCCTGTATCTTCGTACATGATGATTCATCTCATCACTTTATTGGTGTTCTTTGTTGTTCTGGGGCTGGTAGCCCTGGTTGGGAAATATGCAGGTACTCATGAACAAAGGGAAACCGATCATCTCACGGGGAAGCGAGAGATTGTGGATTGGATTGGCTCTATTCGCAGGAAGCTTAGCCAGATGCCAGTTGAGAATATTCAAGCATTAGACCGCCAGGTAGCCGAGCTCGAGGAAACGCTTCGCTACAGCGATCCCATCACACACTCCTCTTTAGTTGAAGTGGAGCATCTAATCCAGCAGAAAATTGCGATGCTGGAGGATCAAGTTGCGCTGATCGGTGGATCCCAGAAGGAACAACATCATGAACTGACAGAGCAGGCCGTTCATATCATCCGGGATATTCTCAGAACAGTACAGGACCGGAACACGGCACTTCTGAAAGCAAAAGCGGGATCAACATAAAGCAGATGACTGAGGGGAGAGCGTATGGGGGGTTCATTGAAGCAGAAGCTTTTTAAATCCAGACTCACGAAAATAGATTATTTCATTATCGTGCTGGCGGCTATATTTTTTCCGTTAGCTATTGTGCTCGCGGCCATTCGGGTGCTCGTCACCCAGCGTCATAACAGCTGTAAAGGAAGGAACAACAGACTCTTTGGGTGGGTGCTGGTTCTCACATTTGGAGTCATGGAATTCCTTATAATGATAGGCACGATGGATGATAACGATGTTGACGGGCTCATCTCTTCCACGATCGTGCTTGGCATTGTCATACTAATTCCAGCCATTATCATGTTTGTGATCGCTAACCGAGAAGATAAGAAATTCAGCAGCCTCCTGCAAGTTTATTCGAATGCCATCATACGGAAAAGGCTGGTTCATATTGGGCAGATCGCTCAGGACGCCAGGGTGACGCCAGCACATGCTGCCCGGGATATAACGTTTATGTTTGAAGAGCGTATGCTTCCCTATGGGAAGATTGATAATGGGATGGTGAGCATTCCTTCATTGCTCAACAAGTCCGAATCCCCTACCCAGGGGGAGTTTGTTTCACGCAGCGGGCAGAGAGTGCAGTATACACTGGGCAATGATGCAGCGGAATCTGTAAATTCCGAACGAACCGAAACTCAGGTGGGTAGCGTACCAAAGTCGGTGGAATGTCCTGGCTGCGGGGCAAGGACGGTCGTGACGCAGCTTGAGAAAAAAGAATGCGAGTATTGCGGTACGATGATTGTTGCTTAAGGAGTTAATCTAATAAGAATAATAGCCACATGATAGTCAAGGAGAACAAGGAATGAATAATCAAACAAGTGTTTACCGACCTACATTCACTAAAGTTGATTTTTTTATAATATTTGGGACCGCTGTGTTTCCACCAGTGTTTTTAGCTGTGGGTTTACTTCAAGTGGTTGCTTCTCATCGATTTTCATATCGGAAGGGTTCTAATTACAGTCTTTTATCCACTCTAATAGTCATGACTTTTTTATGGATATTCATCTACGCTTATTTTGTGTCGTTCGCTGGATTGGAATCATCCATAAGGACAAAGGAAACCCAATCCCTTATGCTAATAGTCGCCATGTTTTGTCTGCCTCTTATTGTTACTTTTCAAGTGATGAGTATGCGAGCTAACACGTATTTTAAGGGACTTGAAACAAGCTACAAAGAATTGCTCCTAAATCAAGATCACGATGAAATTGCGGAGATTGCGAGGCAGGTTAATCGTAAGCCTGAGCAAGCGACTGAGGACATCATGTTTTTAATGCAAGAGAACACACTTCCTTCGGGGACTATTGAGGATGGGATTATCTACTGGGATGGAGAAAACGACGAGGAAGAGGAAGAACAAGAACAAGAACAAGAACAAGAAGATGATGAAAGTAACAATGATGATGATACGTTAGAAGTTGAGACAGATTCCTCTCAAAAGGCAGAGCAAGAGGCTGCTGCAGAAAGCTCATTAATTCGAAGCATTCCTAGCAAACTGCCTAAGTCAACACAATGTGTGGGGTGTGGTTCAAAAGTGATTTTGCAACCAGAGGAGTCTAAAGAGTGTGAGTATTGTGGCAGTTGGTTGAATTACATGTAATCCACGGAAGGAGGTTTAGTATTGGCTATACAAACAAAGGATCAAAAACATGACAAGTATGAGCCACGACCAGAGGCATTGGATCATGTTTTGATAACTGGCAGTTTGCTTTTGCCTTATATATTGATTCCGCTAACCATCTGGAGGGCTGTCTCTAATCAACATCTCAATTATCGAAAAGGATTCACCTATAAATTAATTTCATTTCAATTACTGTTCAGTTTTGTTTCGTATCTTATTTATGGTTTTTTCTTTAACTCTATTTTTGCTTATATTGTAGGAGTATTTTTGATTAATTTTGTTTTGCTGGTTGTAGTTGCCGGGTTTCAGCTAAACCGAAATGAGCGGTACTCTAATATGGTTGAGCAATACAAACAGGTTATATTTATTCATAAAATTAATCATATAGAAGAGATTGCAGAACAGATGAGGCAGAAGCCAATCAGTGTAGAGAAGGATTTAGAATATTTAATGGATAAAGGCCATTTTCCACGAGGTGCTATTGTGGATGGAGAGTTGATTTTTAAACGGAATGATGAGGTTGAGAATTTCTTGGATAAACAGGGCCAGTTCACTTCGATTATGGATTCAGTGAGTCCCCAACGGAGTATTCGCACCACAAACACACTTGTTGACATGCAAGCAAATCCTCCGCAGCCTAAAACCGTGGAATGTTCTGGCTGTGGATCCAAAGTCATACTTAACAAGATGGATACCAAGGAATGCGATTACTGCGGAATCGTACTTCATTAAGGATGCTACCTCAAACACTTTGGAGGAGTGAGGATTGAAAGTGAGTGAAACTCAACAGTACGAACCCCAACCAACCGGTTGGGATGCTTTAATCTTATTAGGGAGTTTTATATTGTTTCCGGTCATTTTATTGCCGGTACTATGGAAATTTATCAGCTCAACTCATCTTAACTATAGGAAGGGTTATAGCTACTATCAATTAACCAATTGTCTTATCGGTGGTTACATCTTTATTGTAATGTATTACTTTTTTGTTCCATACAGTGAGTTCGAGCCTTCACAACGGGCTAATAAAGCTATGGGATTGGCTTTAGCGGTAGGTATTATTGGTATATTAATCGTTGCTGTCCTATATGGACTAAGATTAAGAGCAAACAAGAGATTTTATACACTCGCGAAAGAGTATGAATCTTTGGTATCAAACGGCCTCCACAGTATTGAAGACATTGCATTGCATGTTCATCAACCTCTATCCGCAGTACTGAAAGATTTGCAGTATTTACTCAATCACAAACTCTTTCCTAACGGCATTATAAAAGAGGGGAGGGTGCGGTTGAACGCCTATAACCAGCATTCGGATAAACCCGGCATGGAAAGTACTCATAATCTGGTCCATAATACAGATGAAACACCACTTGAAACAACGGTCCCACCGGGTCCAAAAAGTCATGAGTGCATCGGCTGCGGAAATAAAGTTATGTTAAATCCACTGGAATCTCTTCCATGTGAATATTGTGGTTTGCCCCTGACCTATACATAGCTGGTAGAGAAATCGGCAGTCTTCGAGTATCGGAGGCTGCTTTTTCTTACGCTACATTTACAATTTTGACGTTAATTACGATGAGTTCCAATAGGAATTGCGATATAGTATAGGCTATAGAGTTGACATAATAATATCGTAATCTCTAAAAAATGGACACTTATGTATTGCCCTTACTTGGTATATCCAGTATAATGTCCACTATACGAATACAGTAGTCTTTGAGGAGAGGACGTTTGTGAAGGAACGCTACTATCTGGTCCGGGAAGACATCCTTCCCGAAGCTGTAGTTAAAACAATGCAAGTGAAAAAATTGCTGGCGTCGGGAGACGTTAGGACGGTTCATGAAGCCGTTGAGCAGGTTGGGCTTAGCCGGAGTGCTTTTTATAAGTACAAAGATGGCATTCATCCAATCAATCAACTGGAACGTGATGAAATCGTAACGATTTCTATCGATATGGAACATCGCTCCGGGATGCTGTCCGAGGTGCTTGGGCTGGTTGCGGGTGAAGGCGGGAATGTGCTTACTATTCATCAGAGCATTCCGCTGCAAGGGATCGCAAATGTTGTGATTTCCGTTGAGGTTTCCCGGCTTAATGAGGAGCTGGATGATCTGCTCGACGGTTTGAGGCGAATAACCGGGGTAAGAAGGGTCCAAATGATAGGGCAAGGGTAAGATATGACAAATAAATAGATATCTATGTGATGGGATACAGGAGGTAGTGTATTAATGAAACCGGTCAGAGTAGGGCTTTTGGGATTAGGAACCGTAGGGACAGGGGTAGTCCGCATCGTAGAGGGGCATCAGGAGGATTTGAGCAGTCAGGTCGGTTCGCCGATTACGATAGAGCGTATTGCAGTAAAACATCTGGAGAAATACCGCAGCGTCAGCGTGGATCAGACTAAGCTAACCGAAGATCCATGGGAAGTCATCCGCGATCCCGAGATCGATGTCATTGTGGAAGTGATGGGCGGAATCGAGCAGACGAAGTCTTATATCCTCGAAGCGCTTGATCGGGGTAAACATATCGTAACAGCTAACAAGGATCTCATGGCTTTGCACGGTGCCGAAATTCTGGCAAAAGCTCAAGAGAAGCAGTGTGATGTGTTCTACGAAGCCAGTGTAGCTGGCGGCATTCCGATTATCCGGACGCTGATTGAAGGATTCTCATCCGACCGTATCATGAAAATTATGGGGATTGTGAACGGCACAACCAACTTTATTCTGACCAAAATGAGCCAGGAGGGCGCCTCTTACGAGGATGTTTTGGCGGAGGCCCAGCAGCTTGGATATGCAGAGGCTGATCCGACTTCCGATGTGGAAGGCTTGGACGCGGCACGCAAGATGGCGATACTCGGTACCCTCGGCTTCCGTACGAATGTGGAGCTGCAGGATGTATCTGTCAAGGGAATCTCGCAAGTGACAAAGGACGATATTGCGTATGCCAAGCGCTTGGGTTACGAGATGAAACTTCTGGGAATTGCAGAGCGGCAGGACGATGAGTTCAGCATCAGCGTTCAGCCGACGATGGTTCGCAAAGGACATCCCATCGCAGCAGTAAACGGCGTATTTAACGCCGTTTACGTATACGGGGAAGCTGTCGGCGAAACGATGTTTTATGGAGCCGGTGCCGGCGAGATGCCAACGGCAACATCCGTAGTGGCAGACCTGGTAGCCATCATTAAGAATCTGAAGCTGGGCGTTAACGGCTTGAAAGCCATCGTCCCTTATAAACTGAAGAAACTCAAAACCGATGAGCAGATCGTGTACAAAAATTTCATTCTGCTTCATGTGGATGATAAAGCGGGCGTACTTGCCCAAATTACGCAGGTGTTTGCCCAGCATGATGTCAGCTTGGAGTCCGTTGTCCAGCAGCCGAATGAGCATAACCCGGATGCTGAAATTATCATCGTCACCCATAACGCAAGCAAAGCCAACATGGATAAGGTACTGAATCATTTCGAAGGCTTGGATGTCATCCGCCGAATTAAAAGTGTTTATCGTGTTGAAGGATAAGCGATTCAAAGCATGAACCCTATATAATTTTTTCACAAGAAAAGGAGAACAAGAGAGATGCCGTATGAAGGATTGCTTCAAACCTACAGAGAATATTTGCCGGTGAATGAGCGTACTCCGCTTCTTACACTCAAGGAAGGGAATACGCCACTGATCAAAGCCGTTAACTTATCGGAAGAGCTCGGGATTGATTTGCATTTCAAATTTGAAGGACTTAATCCTACGGGATCTTTTAAAGACCGTGGAATGGTGATGGCCGTAGCAAAAGCGATGGAAGAGGGAAGCCGTACAATTATGTGCGCTTCTACCGGTAATACTTCCGCAGCAGCGGCTGCTTATGCTGCCCGCGGAGGGTTGAATTGCATCGTCATTATTCCTAACAATAATATTGCTTTGGGTAAGCTTGCTCAGGCGATGATTTACGGAGCGAAGGTCATTGCCATTGACGGCAACTTTGACCGTGCGCTGGAAATCGTTCGCGAGATTACTGCGAAGCATCCGATCACGCTTGTGAACTCGGTGAATCCGTATCGTATCGAAGGCCAGAAGACTGCGGCATTCGAGGTCGTAGACCAACTGGGCAAAGCGCCGGATGTACTGGCGATTCCAGTCGGCAATGCGGGGAACATCTCCGCATACTGGAAAGGATTTAAAGAGTATCACACCGCAGGCAAATCGTCCTCACTTCCAAAAATGCTTGGGTTTGAAGCGGAAGGCGCGATGGCTATCGTCAAAGGGGAGCCTATCGCGAATCCGGAGACAGTGGCCACTGCCATCCGCATCGGGAATCCAGCCAGCTGGAAAACGGCGGTTGCTGCTGCAGAGGAGTCCGGCGGACAGATTAACTATGTTACGGACGAGGAGATTTTGGAAGCTTATCGTAAAATCGCATCGCGGGAAGGGATTTTTGCCGAGCCTGGATCTGCTGCTTCCATTGCAGGTGTCTATAAAATGAAGCGTGAAGGATATTTTAAAGGCGGGGAGTCCGTTGTCTGTGTTCTGACAGGACATGGTCTGAAGGATCCCAACATCGCGATCTCCACAGTGAAATCCGAACCGCTCGTTGTGTCGGATACAGAATCTGCCGTAATGGATGCTATTGCTCAGCTTGAAGGAGCTGCGCAGGTATGAGTTTGTCCCAAGGAGTCCGGGTGAAGGTTCCGGCCAGTACGGCGAATTTGGGACCCGGATTCGATACACTCGGCATGGCATTGTCTCTTTATTCATGGATCGAGATCAAAGCGTCGGAGCAGACCGGATTCCATCTTCATGGTGATCAGATGGGCGGTCTGCCGACAGATAAGAGCAACCTGATTTATAAGGTGGCTCAGATGGTTTTTGAGGAAGCGGGACAATCTGTCCCGGAACTCGAAATTTCCATGTACTCTGAAATACCGCTCACCCGGGGTCTTGGCAGCAGCGCTTCAGCCATTGTAGGTGCATTAGCAGCTGCCAACGCTCTGATCGGCTCACCATTGCCGGATTCCAAGCTTTTTGATATGGCGACGAATCTTGAGAAGCATCCAGATAATGTGGGGGCTTCTTTATTTGGAGGAATTATTACGGCGGTATGGGATGGAGCTCATGCGGATTATATGCGCATTGAACCTCCGGCGGACCTCGGAACGCTCGTAGTCATTCCCGATTTTGAGTTGGCGACATCCAAGGCAAGGGAAGCATTGCCTGCCCAGGTCAGTTTAGCCGACGCTGTATATAATATTAGTCGGTCCTCCTTAATGACAGCAGCTCTTTGCGCAGGCAGACTGGATTTGATTCGTGCTGCAATGCAAGACCGTATCCACCAGCCCTACCGGGCACCGCTCGTACCGGGGATGTCCAGGATTTTGACGGAAGCACCTGACCAGGGAGCACTCGGTATCGCGCTTAGCGGGGCGGGTCCGACTATGATTGCTTTCGTGGACCGCAAAGATCCGCGAGTAGAAGGACAACTGAGCACGTATCTGATGGAGACGATGAAGTCGGAAGGAATTTCGGCTGCTTGTTACCAGCTGAATCCAGTTGCCGAAGGTGTTCAGCTGATGGATGATATAAACAACAAATCCTTTTTGGATATGATTAGAGGGGAAGTTACTTCATGAAAAAAATAGCCTTGTTGCCCTCAGGATCGGTATCTCATGAAGCGATACGCTATCTCCTTAATGGTGAGCCGGTGGAGTTTGTGCACTATAAACTGATCTCTGATGTATTTATGTCTACAGTAGAAGGCAAGAGCGATTATAGCGTTATCCCGATTGAGAACACCATTGAAGGATCGGTAAGCCTTCACATGGATTGGCTGGTGAATGAGGTGGACCTGCCGATGCAGGTGGAGTGGGTATATCCTTCCATCCAAAATTTAATCGGAAATGCTTCGGAATTCCTTACGAGTGACGGAACGATGGATTACAGTCAAATCAAAAAGATCTGGTCCCATCAAGTTGCGACTGCGCAGTGCCGTCAGTTTCTTGCAAAAGCAGCACCTCAAGCGGAGCTGGAGCAGGTAGGCAGCACCTCGGAAGGGGTTAAAATCGTAAAGGATAATCCAGGCCAGGGGTGGGCCGCGATCGGAACATCACTGGGTGCGGCAACACACGGATTAAACGTGCTTGCCGAGCGTATTACCGATCATGATAACAATTACACCCGATTCGTATTGATCGGTCGTGATCCGATTTCAATTAACCGTTCGCCGGAGCATATCAAAACCAGTATCCTGGTTACGCTGCCGGAAGACGTTCCGGGTGCGCTGCATCAGGTGCTTTCTGCTTTTGCATGGCGGCGTTTGAATTTGTCCCGCATCGAGTCCCGCCCTACGAAGAAAAAGCTTGGTAATTACTATTTTTATATCGATGTCATGGCTTCTACCGATTCCGTTCTGTTGGTCGCAGCAATGGGAGAGATTGAAGCGCTTGGATGTTTGGTTCGCGTGCTGGGGTCTTATCCGGGCTATGCGTACGAGCGTGAGAAGATGGAGGTTAAGTAAATGTCAGAGCAATGGATCTATTTAGATGGAGAATTGGTTACCAAAGAGAACGCTAAAGTATCCGTTTTTGATCATGGATTCCTGTACGGAGACGGTATATTCGAAGGTATTCGGATATATAACGGCAACATCTTTAAGTGCAAGGAACACTTGGACCGGCTGTACGATTCCGCCAAGTCCATCGATTTAGTTATTCCACTGGCATACGATGAACTGCTGGAGGCTATGGCAGAAACCATTCGACGCAACGATATGCGTAATGGCTATATTCGTCTCGTGGTATCTCGTGGTGCTGGCAATCTGGGCCTGGATCCGCGGCGCTGTCCTAAACCAACCGTGTTAATCATTGTAGAGCAGCTCGCCATTTACTCGGAGGAAGCTTATCTGAACGGCTTGAAGGCCGTTTCTGTGGCTCAGCGCCGCAACATTCCAGATGCGCTTAATCCCAAGATCAAGTCCTTGAACTATCTAAACAACATTCTTGTGAAGATTCAATCGAACTTTGCGGGTGCGGATGAAGCGATCATGATGAATGCGCAAGGATATGTGACCGAAGGTTCCGGGGATAATATTTTCATCGTCAAAAATGGAGTGGTCACAACACCGCCCTGCTATCTGGGAGCACTTGAAGGCATTACGCGTCAGGCAATTATCGATTTATGCGATCAACTGGGCATTAAATTGAAGGAAGAGCCTTTTAGCATGCACGACGTATACATTGCAGACGAGGTATTCTTTACAGGAACCGCTGCCGAGGTTATTGCCGCTCGCGAAATTGACGGTCGGATTATCGGTAAAGGGCAGGCTGGCCCGGTTACTCTGAAGCTGCTCGAAGAATTCCGCAAAATTGTAGATCAAGACGGTTATAAAGTATGGGAATCTTAATTTTATAGGACAGCTCGTTATGTGTCTTCAACAATCCTTTCATGTCGATGGAAGGATTTTTTTTGTCTTGAGGGATGTCAATCGCCTATTCCGTGCATAGGATGTAGTAACGAAAGCGGGCGAATTACATGACGCCTAGAAGAGTGTAGGAGGTTTTAGCGGCGTGAAGATACACATCGTCAAGGAAGGCGACACCCTATATGAGCTGTCCAAAAAATATGACGTCCCATTAGCGAAAATCATCGATGCCAATCCACAGCTCGTGGATCCGAATAAGCTCGAGGTCGGTACCAAGATCAAAGTACCAACAGAGCCTGTTCCGGTACCTGGCGGCAGCCAGCCAATCATCCATAAGCATACGGTAAAGCAAGGAGATTCTCTCTGGAAGCTGTCCAAGGCATGGGGAGTTACCTTGAAGGAAATCATTGATGCCAATCCGCAGCTTAAAAATCCGAATGCCCTTTTGGTGGGAGAAGTCGTCAATATCCCGTCATCAGGGGTATACACGGAGACAGGAGCAGAAGAGGGGACTTCGATGAGCTCTGGATCGACCCCTGGCAAGAAGAAACCAGGCAGCAAGGAATACACGGGCGTGAAGGAAGAAATAACGGCGCCGATCGAGCAGCCGCCGGTACCTGAAGTGAAGGAACCGGAACCGCCGGTTCTGCCAAAACTGCCGGAGATTTCACCTTTTCCAGAGGAACCTAAGAAAATCGAACCGGAAATTAAGAAACCCGAAATGATGCCGGAAGTCAAAAAGCCGATCATTATGCCGGAGATCAAGAAACCAGAAATCATGCCTGAAATTAAGAAGCCGGAAATCATGCCGGAGATTAAGAAATCAGAAGTGATGCCGGAATTTAAGAAGCCTGTCGTTATGCCTGAGTTCAAACCAGAATTCAAACCAGAATTTAAACCGCCATATAAACCCATTGAACCTGAGTATACGTTCCCTGTCAAAACCATGCCGCTGCCGCATCCGATTCATCCGACCGCGGAACCGTGCCCGCCATTTATGGAGATGCCAGTTCACATGATGCCACATCCATGTCCAGAATTCCCTCATAAAAATGCGCCAGCATTTACGATGCCACAATATGTCTCTCCTGAAGGGCCATGGGGATATCATGAGCCTGTAAAATGGCAAGGCGCGGATTTTGGCAAAGCGGTACATCCGTTTCACCAGATTTCACAGGAAGTGATGCCAGTCTCTTATAATGAGGGCTGGGGGAATGCGACGGCTGGATACCCGGGAGTATCTGAACAACCGATGAGTTTGGAATATTCACAATTCTCGATTACGGAATCATATACGGGCGGTATGGGTTCCAACTACCAGCCATATCCCGAGCATCATCATACAGCAATGACTTACGGATATGTTCCATCACCTTGCGGGTGCCATGGAGGAGAAATAAGTCCGTACTACAATATGCCTCATCACGGGTACCCGCAACATGAACATCACGGTCACCACGTACCTGGCGTTGGAGTTCCTTATCAACCATGGCAGGGTGGGATGGATTTTAATGCAGGAGCATATGGTTCCCCGGCAGCTCATGGCACATATCCTTCATTTGCAAATCCATATGAGCAGAACTGGAATGAACGACAAAACGAGCAGCAGTTTGCTCCCAGCCCTTTTGAGACACAGCAGAGCAACATTTCTGGCAGTAATGAGCTTGAGAATGCTGATGATGATTTGCCGATAAGAGATACTGGTGTCGAAGAGGCTGCAAAATCCAGAGCGAAAGTAAACCGTCAACAGGCTAATAAAACAAGAACAGCAGCAAAAAAATCGCGCAAACAATCTCCTGCATCAAGA
>NZ_CP147845.1:1047500-5002500 GCF_037333485.1 Paenibacillus glucanolyticus | reverse complement strand
GTACCGCATGGAAGGGCCATCGCTCAACGGATAAAAGCTACCCTGGGGATAACAGGCTTATCTCCCCCAAGAGTCCACATCGACGGGGAGGTTTGGCACCTCGATGTCGGCTCATCGCATCCTGGGGCTGAAGTAGGTCCCAAGGGTTGGGCTGTTCGCCCATTAAAGCGGTACGCGAGCTGGGTTCAGAACGTCGTGAGACAGTTCGGTCCCTATCTGTCGTGGGCGTAGGAAATTTGAGAGGAGCTGTCCTTAGTACGAGAGGACCGGGATGGACGTACCGCTGGTGCACCAGTTGTTCCGCCAGGAGCATGGCTGGGTAGCTACGTACGGAAGGGATAAGCGCTGAAAGCATCTAAGCGTGAAGCCCCCCTCAAGATGAGATTTCCCAACTAGTAAGACCCCTTGAAGACGACGAGGTAGATAGGTTGGAGGTGGAAGTGCAGCAATGCATGGAGCTGACCAATACTAATCGGTCGAGGGCTTATCCAAAGATATTTCAATGTGCTGCAACTTCGTTTCGTATCTAGTTTTCAGGTGATCAAAACTGAATTGGAAGTGTACAAGTTATACTTGCAAGGAGGACGATCACGGCATTTGGCGATGCCGGATCCTGAATATACGTTTGGTGGCGATAGCGGAAGGGTTCCACGCGTACCCATACCGAACACGACCGTTAAGCCTTCCAGCGCCGATGGTACTTGGACCGCAGGGTCCCGGGAGAGTAGGACGTCGCCAAGCGAATACATATTCCCTGATAGCTCAGTTGGTAGAGCACTCGACTGTTAATCGAGTTGTCACAGGTTCGAGTCCTGTTCGGGGAGCCATACGGAGAGGTGTCCGAGTTGGTCGAAGGAGCACGATTGGAAATCGTGTAGGCGCCAAAAGCGTCTCGAGGGTTCGAATCCCTCTCTCTCCGCCAGCAAGGACTTCATATATGGCCCGTTGGTCAAGGGGTTAAGACACCTCCCTTTCACGGAGGTAACAGGGGTTCGAATCCCCTACGGGTCACCATTATCTATATTGCTTCTGGGGATGAGAATCCTATCATTATGAAATACAGTTGGAGGCTTAGCTCAGCTGGGAGAGCATCTGCCTTACAAGCAGAGGGTCGGGGGTTCGAACCCCTCAGCCTCCACCATATATACACCTTTTAATGACGCGGGGTGGAGCAGTTCGGTAGCTCGTCGGGCTCATAACCCGAAGGTCGTAGGTTCAAATCCTGCCCCCGCAACCAATTTAATCACTAGAATAAGTGATTAAGCCTCATGGAACTGTGGTGTAGAGGCCTAACATGCCTGCCTGTCACGCAGGAGATCGCGGGTTCGAATCCCGTCAGTTCCGCCATTCTTACAAGCTTCAGGGATGAGAACTCATATACTTGGGTTCGTCGAAGCATCATCTTCGTTAGCATAGACTTCGCAGTCTCGAACGAAGAGAGAGTATCCCGTCAGTTCCGCCATTCTTTACTCTTAGTAATAAGAGCCATTAGCTCAGTTGGTAGAGCACCTGACTTTTAATCAGGGTGTCGAAGGTTCGAGTCCTTCATGGCTCACCATTTTTACCAATGTGAGTACAGGATGGAGTACATATTACATTGCGGACGTGGCTCAGCGGTAGAGCATCGCCTTGCCAAGGCGAGGGTCGCGGGTTCGATTCCCGTCGTCCGCTCCATTATGCGCCCTTAGCTCAGCTGGATAGAGCGTTTGACTACGAATCAAAAGGTCGGGAGTTCGAATCTCTCAGGGCGTGCCATTTTTCTTAAAAAAACTATTAAAATATTTGATTCATACGAAATTTCATTATGCCGGTGTGGCGGAATTGGCAGACGCGCGCGACTCAAAATCGTGAGGGAAACCGTGGGGGTTCGAGTCCCTTCACCGGCATTTATTAACGGGATGTAGCTCAGCTTGGTAGAGCACCTGGTTTGGGACCAGGGGGTCGCATGTTCAAATCGTGTCATCCCGATTCAAATAGAAAGACTGCTTTCAGATCATCTGAAAGCAGTCTTTCTTTGTTGCAGGTAGAAAATAATTCTAATTATAAATGCTCTGCTGAATAATTTGGCAGTGTCCCGGTCACAATATGAAAAACATTGAATAGAAGGGGATTACCTTGAGTGTTTTTCATTTTTTCAAGAAACTGTTCAGAAAACGCTGGAGACGCTGGAGACGCGCCATTTGGTCTTGTGCGATCGTTCTGATCGCAGGTGTCGTGATATGGTCCGGCCAGAATATAAAAGATCAGATGAAGAAGCTGCTCACGGCTACATCAGATGAAACACCACTGGCTGTGGAAACGATGCACTACCTGAAGATTGAAGACGACAAGCAGGAAGAGCGCATAGAGGATCAAAGGGAATTCATGCAGAAGTTGAATACGTCAAAGGGTAAGAAACATGTTCACGTTCGCATAACGTATGTGTGTGGCACCGAAGAACAAGATTTGGGAAGGCTCACGGCAGACGGTATTTATGAATTGATGAATAAAAATCCTTTATGGCAGGGACGGTTGGATGATAAAGGCGAAGTCTGGCTGGAGCAAACCATTTCAGATCTTTCGCCAGCTTGTAAGAGACAAGCATATATTAGCGTCGATTCCAAAGGCAATTTAACGCTGTTTGATGGTCCGCCGGAAGAGGAGAAGGTCATGCGAACCTTTTTTCAGCTCGATGTCGGTTCGATGGAGTCTTCTTTGCCTAAGGATGTCATTAAGCAATTAGAAGACGGTATTCGTATTCAGGACATTGAAGAGTATAACAGTGTACTGTCAACCTTTAGCGACTACGCTCGGGATATGGCCGAGAATGTCATGAAGCCAAGCCCTTAAGTAGTTTCTGTTTTCGTATTTGCCGAATTAAGATAAAAAACTGCCCGAATCATTCGGGCAGTTTTTTGCGTTTCCGGGACAGCCGGAGAGAGCAAATATGAAAGTTATATTACGGCTAATCAAAGGTTTAAAGTTTTTCCTCAACTGAAGTCGATCTTTTGTTATAATGAGAGAACGATACATATGTTCGCTTCATCAGAGGAGAGATTGGTTTTGCGTATTTTAGGGATCGACCCGGGGATTGCGATTGTGGGTTTCGGGTTTGTAGATAAGGTTGGGAGCAAGGTGACTCCGGTGCAGTATGGCTGCATCCAGACGGAAGCCCATACACCGGATGAGGAGAGGCTGCTTCATGTATATGAAGGCATGCAGCAGCTTATTGATAAATACGAGCCTGAGGCTGTGGCATTTGAGAAATTGTTCTTTAACCGCAATGTAACGACGGCCATGTCGGTATCCCAAGCCAGAGGTGTTCTCATTCTTGCTGCCATCCAGCGGGGACTTCCGATTGCAGAGTATACACCGATGCAGGTGAAGCAGGCGATCGTCGGTTATGGCAAGGCAGAGAAGAAACAAGTTCAGGAGATGGTCAGGATGTTCCTGAAGCTGCAGAGCATCCCTAAACCTGACGATGTGGCAGATGCATTGGCGGTAGCGATTTGTCATGCGCATTCATATACACTTAATTCCATGTTAAATGAGGTATTGCGAAAATGATCGATTTTTTACGGGGACAGGTTGTCCACTTAGAAAGTGAATATATTGTACTGGATGTTCAGGGAGTCGGATACCGCGTGTTCTGCCCGAATCCGTATGCTTTTGCGAAAACCGAAGGGACAGTGACGGTGTATACACACCATCATGTGCGTGATGATGCGATCCTATTGTTTGGCTTCCCGTCAAGGGAGGAGCAAAAATTATTCCGTAAACTCATTGAGGTTTCGGGGATCGGACCGCGCGTGGCCCTTGGCATTTTGGGTGGGGGGTCTCCGGACCATGTTGTTTCAGCGATCTATCAGGAGAACGTATCCTTTCTCGTCAAACTGCCAGGAATCGGTAAGAAAACAGCGCAGCGCATGATTCTGGATCTTAAGGATAAACTCGAAGGATTTGGCAATGCGACGATGATGACAGGACTTTTTGCAATACAGGAACCGGAAGCGGAGAATGATGGTTCGGCATGGTCAGAGGCTCGCGAGGGATTGAAGGCTCTGGGTTACACGGATAGTGAACTGGACAAGGTCTGGCTCAAGATTAAGGATTCTGGGGCCAGCGGTGAATCCGTCGATGTGCTGATGAAACGGGCGCTGCAGCAGCTATTTGCCGGTTAGATAGAGAAATCGCTGCAGGAAAGGAGTTTTGTAGATGGACGATCGAATTATTTCCGCCAATCTGATGATGGACGAACAGGCTGTCGAGCTTAGTTTGCGTCCGCGTTATTTGGCTGAATATATAGGACAGAATCAGGTTAAGGAAAATCTCAAGGTATATATCGAAGCTGCAAAAATGCGCAACGAAGCGCTTGATCACGTGTTATTGTACGGTCCACCGGGGCTTGGCAAAACGACCCTGGCTAATATTATTGCCAATGAGCTTGGTGTTAATCTACGGACGACGTCCGGTCCGGCAATCGAACGACCGGGAGATTTGGCTGCACTTCTTACCAATCTGCAGGAAGGGGATGTCTTGTTTATTGATGAGATCCATCGCCTGCACCGGACGGTAGAGGAAGTGATGTATCCGGCCATGGAGGATTTTGCGCTGGATATTATGATTGGCAAAGGGCCAAGCGCACGCTCGGTGCGTCTGGATCTGCCGCCGTTCACGTTAATAGGCGCCACAACCAGGGCTGGGCTGCTCTCTGCGCCGCTTAGGGACCGTTTTGGAGTGGTTAGCCGGTTGGAATTCTATACGGTGGACGAGCTAAGTTACATCGTGTCACGCAATGCGGATCTCTTGGGGATCGAGATACTAGGTGATGCCGCTGACGAGATTGCCCTGAGATCGAGGGGGACGCCTCGTATCGCTAACCGGCTCTTGAAGCGTGTACGTGATTACGCCCAGGTTCGCGGCGATGGGATGATAACGCCAGCCATTGCTCAAGAGGCTTTGAAGATGCTCCAGATTGACCCGATGGGTCTGGATTTTATCGATCATAAAATGCTTAATGCTATGATTCGAAGTTTCCGAGGCGGGCCAGTGGGTCTGGATACGATTGCGGCAACGATCGGAGAAGAGAGTCAAACGATTGAAGATGTGTATGAACCGTATCTCTTGCAGATTGGCTTTTTGCAGCGGACACCGCGAGGCAGGGTCGTTACTCCCACAGCATATCAACATTTAGGCATTCCTTTTCCGGAGGACCGCCGTTAGTTTATAGAGTCATGAAATTCATACTACATCCTAATAGCTACAGGAGGAAAGACGCAAATGGATAGGAACTGGACGAAATCATTATTCCGCTGGTCCGCAAAAGGATTCTTGGCACTGACAATTGCAGGAAGTGTATGGAGCGCACCAGCCGTGCATGCGGCTGCTCCTTCATTGGATACGATACGAGTCGCGATGTTTTTGGATCTGGGAAGTCAGTATAAGTCAACAACGAATGCAGTTACTCTGCAATCCATGGAAGCTTTAACGGCTTCAATGCTTGCTGCTGGCACTCTGGAAACACTCGTAAATATTCCTGCCAATCAGCAGGTTCGGATGAGTGTGGATACATACCGCGTCAAGGTGCTTGAGACAACGGATTGGAAAACAGCTTCAGAAGCAGCGAAGAAGCTGCAGGGCACGAGCGACAAACCGATGCTGTTTATTGATGGCAAGGTATATAAATTGTATGCCGGTATGTATGGAACCGAGAAATCAGCTATTGAAGCAGCAGCGAGAACAGCAAAGACTGCGGCTGCTCATCTGAACGGACAGACCCCTTCCGTCAAAGGCGGATTGCATCTGTCGGCTGGATCGTATGGCTCAGAAGCCCAGGCGGAGACGGTTCGTAAATCGTTTGCGGATGCAGGCATTGATGCATTCAACGTGCTGGTGCCGGCGGGAGGAGCTTCTACTTATGAGGTATGGGTAGGGGAAGCCGCGAACACATCGGATTTGGCAGCAATCAAACAGGAAGCGGGAAAAGTTTCTGCTGCACTTGTCGAACAGGATGCTAATACTTCAGGACTGATTCTGAGACGCGATGTCAGCCTGAACCTGGCAACCCCTCAAGAAACACAGCATTACATGTTGGCGGGCGCTCAGTCCACACTGCGCCTGGAAGGGAAGACAGGGGCTGCAACAAATGTGAAAGAGCGCACGGATCGTTCTTATCGAGGGACATTTGAGATCGGGCAAAAGAACGGCCAACTCTATCTTGTGAATGAATTGCCGTTCCAGCAGTACCTGTATTCCGTTGTCGGCGCCGAAGTGCCGTCTTCCTGGGGAGCAGAGGCTCTGAAAGCTCAAGCCGTTGCAGCGCGCAGTTATGCTCTATTCCAAGGCAGCAAGTTTGAAGTAGCACATGTGGTGGATACAACATTAAGCCAAGCCTATTATGGAACAGCCTATGAGTATGCCAGCATTATTCAGGCTGTAGATGCCACTGAAGGCGAAGTTGTTTTGAAGGACGGCAAGCTCGTGGAAACCGTATTTTCCTCCAACAGCGGGGGGATGACGGCGGACTCCACTGAGGTATGGGGAAACCGGAACGATCTGTTTACAGCAGTGGAAAGCCCAGGGGATTCTTCGTCCCAAGCTGCGCTCAAGTCATGGTATCATGTGCTCCTTCCGAGCGGGGTTACCGGTTATGTCCGTGAGGACAATGCAAAAGAAACCGGCAATAAAACCTCGGCAGGGCTTCTGTACATGACCGTCACTTCCAAGGATACGAATGTGCGGCAATTGCCGTTAATCCAATCGAACGTTGAGCCTGTGGGCAAGATGAATCCGGGAGACACTGCCGTTATTCTTGAAAAGGTGGCGGAGTCCAACAGTTATGATTGGGTTCGCGGTCCTTATACTTCAGACGAATTGCTGGCCTCTCTAAAAGGAAAAACAACTAACAGCCTGCCAGCCTCTATTTCTTCATTGGATGTAACGGAGCGAGGCCCATCCGGGCGTGCCCTTACGATTAAAGCTAATGGACAAGTGCTGGACGTCAAATATCCGGATATGTTCCGCTCTGCTTTCAACGGTCTGCCAAGCACGCTGTTTGATATTGAATCGACCGGAAGTTATACTGTATTGAGCGCGAATGGTGCGATATCAACGGTTTCAAGCGGTCAAACGGTATCGGTCATCTCTGGAAGCGGAAACGGAAATGTTAGAGGCTCCGGGACCGTTGTGATGAATGGAACAGGGAAAGCACGTGTAATCGAGAACTCTTCCGGCTTCAAATTTACCGGCAAAGGCTTCGGTCATGGACTCGGCATGTCGCAGTGGGGTGCCAAAGGAATGGCCGATGAAGGGTATGATTATAAGCAGATACTCCAACACTATTACCGCAACACGATTATTACGAAGGACTGACCGACATGAATGTAGATTTGTATGATTTTGAATTACCCGAACAATTGATTGCGCAGACACCGCTGCTTGATCGAAGTTCGTCAAGACTTCTCACCCTTAACAAAGAGAGCGGGCAAATCAATCATCAAACGTTCGCAGATATCATAGACAGCCTGAATGCGGGAGACACGCTTGTATTAAATGATACGAAGGTGATTCCTGCACGATTGTTCGGCGAAAAGGAAGATACCGGTGCCAAGGCAGAGGTCCTTCTGCTGAAGAGTATGGGGCAAGACCGATGGGAAGCACTGGTGAAACCCGGCAAGAAGTTGAAAAAGGGAAATGTGATTTCCTTTGGTGATGGCAAATTAAAAGCGGTTATTGAGGAGGAAGGAGAGATGGGTGCTCGCACCCTTTCCTTCTCTTATAAAGGGATTTTTCAGGAGATTCTGGATGAGCTGGGTCAAATGCCGCTCCCGCCTTATATTAAAGAGAAGCTGGATGACCGGGATCGTTATCAGACCGTATACGCGAAGCACGAAGGATCCGCAGCTGCACCGACAGCAGGCCTTCACTTCACAGAGGCACTCCTGGAACAGATCCGTGCCAAGGGGGTGGACATCGCCTTCATCACCCTGCATGTGGGACTGGGAACATTCCGTCCGATGTCCGTGGATGTGGTCGAGGATCATGTCATGCATGAAGAGTATTATTCTCTCTCTCAGGAGACGGCAGATCTGCTTAATGAAACGAAGCGGCGCGGCGGCCGGGTCATAGCTGTTGGAACGACCTCATGCCGAACGCTGGAAACGGTAGGCTCACAGATGAACGGCGAGCCTCTCCGGGAGAGCAGCGGCTGGACAAGTATTTTTATCTATCCCGGGTATTCGTTTACGGTCGTGGATGCACTGATCACGAATTTCCATCTTCCCAAATCCACGCTGGTTATGCTGGTCAGTGCGCTGGCTGGACGTGAACACATTATGAAAGCGTACAAGGAAGCAGTTGAAGACAAGTACCGCTTCTTCAGCTTTGGCGACGCTATGTTTATCTATTAACTTCGGAGGTTGGTAATCACAATGGCAGCAGCTGTTACGTATGAACATATTAAAACGTGCAAACAATCAGGCGCTAGGCTTGGCAGGGTGCACACTCCTCACGGTGTGATCGATACACCGACTTTTATGCCGGTCGGAACATTGGCAACCGTAAAAACCATGAGCCCGGAAGAACTCAAAGCCATGGATGCTCACATTATTTTGAGTAATACCTATCATCTCTTTCTTCGTCCCGGGCATGACATCGTCAAGGAAGCAGGCGGACTTCACAAATTCATGAACTGGGACCGGCCGATCTTGACCGACAGCGGCGGCTTTCAGGTATTCAGCTTGGCAGAAATGAGGAAAATAACGGAGGAAGGCGTACATTTCCGTTCCCATCTGAACGGTGATAAACTGTTCATCTCTCCCGAGGTTGCCATGGAGATTCAGAACGCGCTGGGATCTGATATTATGATGGCCTTTGATGAATGCCCGCCTTATCCTGCGGAGTACGAATATGTGAAACAATCCACTGAGCGTACTTCCCGCTGGGCTGAACGCTGCCTTAAGAGTCATGCCAGACCGGAAGATCAAGCCCTGTTCGCGATCGTCCAGGGAGGCATGCATGAGGATCTGCGCCGCCAGAGCGCCCGGGATTTGACTTCCATGGATTTCCCGGGTTATGCTATTGGTGGACTTAGTGTGGGAGAATCGAAGCAGCTGATGTATGAAGTGCTGGATCACACGGTACCCCTGCTGCCGAACAATAAGCCTCGCTATTTGATGGGAGTCGGATCACCCGATGCGTTGATTGAGGGCTCGATTCGTGGTGTGGATATGTTCGATTGCGTGCTTCCGACTCGGATTGCCCGCAACGGGACAACGATGACAAGTCAAGGCCGTCTTGTCGTTCGAAATGCTCAATATGCCAGGGATTACGGACCGCTGGATCCGGAATGCGACTGCTACACTTGCCGTAACTACTCGCGTGCTTATTTGCGTCATCTGATCAAGAGCGATGAAACGTTCGGAATGAGATTGACGACGTATCATAATCTGCATTTCCTGCTCAATTTGATGCGGGGCGTACGCCAGAGTATTATGGAAGACCGTCTGCTTGATTTCCGCGATGAGTTTTTTGATAAGTACGGCCTACATGATAATAAAAAAGGGTTTTAAATTAAAATCATGGCCATCATGATAAGTTTTATGAAAGGGGGGAAAGATATGATAGAAACTTTTGATTTAGCAGCAGCGGCGAATGGCGGCAGTGGCGGCATATTAGGTCTGATCTTGCCATTCGTATTGATGTTTGTTATCTTCTATTTCCTGCTTATTCGTCCACAGCAGAAGAAACAGAAGACTAGAAACGCAATGCTTAGCGCCTTGTCCAAAGGCGACAAAGTGGTAACAATTGGAGGACTTCACGGCACGATCGTGGAGATTACCGACGATATTGTGGTCTTGAAAGTGAACGATGTAACGAAGTTGACGTTCGACCGCAACTCGATCAGCCACAGTGTAAGCACGGATGCATAATCACGTCTCACCTACATACGGGATGTAATCGTGAAGATATGACAGCCATAACAAAGGCCGGTTCCTGATGGAATCGGCCTTTGTTTTTTTTGTGAGTAAAAGTGTAGCAATGGACTGTTCATGGAAGATTTAGGAAGTGTGTTATTTCTTCAAATTGACCCCGAACATTCCCCCGATTGCGCCAGCAGCAAAAACCATGGCAATCAGTGTCAAGTCTCCAAGAGACAAGGAGCTATCCAGGGCAAGAAAGCCAATGACGAGCAGTGTAACGCCGTATAACAGCCCTGTGAGGCAGCCGTAATACCAGCCTTTGTTTCCTGCTCGCTTCCCGCTTACACATCCACCGATAAACGCTGCGATAGCATGTACGAGAAACGTATAAAAGGATAAGTCGTCTTCAGCCAGCCCGCTGCTCCATAGCAGCAGTGATAAAGCCAGTGCACCCAGAAACATCCAGAAAAAAGAATACAAAAGACCTGAAAGAATCGGATTGGAGATCCTAAAGGTAAATACTCGCCGGATTGGTTCCATGAATCGTCCCCCTTAACTAATCTTGATTATTAAACATTGTATGGCCAAGCCTGTACATATAGTACAAACTGAACATTTTGCAACCGGTTTTGCATGATTACCATTAATTAAGCAATTGTAATCGAATGGGAAGAGGTGCAGCAGGCCAGAATAGCTGTACATGAGAATGTTCGACAAGCTAGGGAGGGATTGTTTATGTCTCATATGACTATTCTGATTCTGCGGACCATTCTGATGTATGTGGTCATTTTTGTCACCATGCGAATCATGGGCAAAAGGGAAATCGGAAAGCTGTCCATCTTCGATTTGGTCATATCCATCATGATCGCTGAAATTGCCGTTTTTGTACTGGAAGATGTCAATAAACCGATTTGGGAAGGGCTTGCTCCTATCGCCGTTCTGGTGGGCATTCAGGTAGGGCTTGCTTACATTGGCTTGAAGAATCGAAAGATACGCCTGTTTGCAGACGGAAGGCCAAGCGTATTGGTGTCCCGTGGCAAGCTGCACCGCAAAGAGATGACAAAATTGCGCTATAATCTGGATGATTTGATGCAGCAGCTAAGAGGCAAAGACATCGACAGCCTGGCGGATGTGGAGTTTGCGATTCTCGAAACTTCCGGCCAGCTCACCGTCATTCCAAAGGATGCTGACAGCAGTTCGAATAGCTCCAACAGCAGCAGCCACTCTTCAAGTTCATCAGAGACCCCGAGTTCCGCAAATTCTTCCGGTTCTTCTTCATCCAAATCCACATCCAAGGAAGTAGATCCAACCGTCGTCGATATTCCATACCACAAAATTACGTACGAAGGGCTTCCCATTCCGCTTATACTGGATGGAAAGGTACAGGACGAAAATCTGGAATTAATTGAAAAGACACGATTCTGGCTTAAAAACGAGATTCAAAATCATGGTGCCAAAGATTTTAAAGATATATTTTTGTGCTCGATTGACCATAAAGGACGTATTTACATTGACCGCAAGAATCGGGATTAACGGCGGCTCAATCGGCTGAACCAGGAACCAACGACGGGAACACGCTCCAGGTCACGAGGAGTGACCAGCCTGGTCATAAAAATCACGATCAAATAGACCATGACTCCAACCGTCGCAGAGGCCAGGAATTGCAGCCACGGTAAGGATGCAAACGGAAGATGTTTATAGCCATACAGAACACAGGCGCCCATAATGATCATAACGGCTCCGATTTTCACATAATCAAGCAGGCGGAACCGAAAGCCGATCAGTCTCGACAGGCTAAATCCATGCAGCAAAGTGACAGCGATGCTGTTTACGATGATGGCGATCACGGCACCCTTGATGCCGAAGGCCGGATTGGATGCCAAATAAACGATGAGGCTCATTTTGATGATAGCTCCGACCAGAGTATTCAATAGAGCACGACCTGGTCGGTCGAGTGCCTGCAGTGCAGCTTGCAGGGGGGACTGCACGTACAAAAACAGAGCGAAGGGCGCCATGATTTTGAGCATATCGCTAATCTCGCTATTGTCGTATAACAGCAGACATAGCGGCTCGGCCAAAACAAACATGAGGATAGCAAAGGGAGCGCCTGAGACAAGGGCAAGCCGAAGGGATTGGTTCATCCGTTTGTGTATGGTAGCCCGATCATTACGCGCGGCTGCTTCTGAGAGTGAAGGAACAAGGGAAATGGCGAGAGAGACGGTCAGGGCACCGGGCAATAGCAGAAGCGGGATAATCATGCCCTGGAGAGCTCCATACTGGGCGGTAGCTACGGATGTCGCAATACCTGCCATGGCCAGACTGCGATTCGTCAGAATGGTCTCCAGCAAGTAAGAGAAGGAGCCAACCATTTTACCGCCGGTGACGGGTAAAGCGATACCGAATAAACGTTTCAGGATGCCTTTATTGGTGGGGGGCGTTTCCTTCACAATCGGTGCCGTGATTGCCTCTTGTGGTGATCTCGGCATCAGTTTGTTGGTTCTGCGTCCCTCACCAGAATATTGCAGCAGCAGTGCAATCATCCCGATCAGCTCTCCGACAGCTGTGCCGAGCATGGCTCCTGCCGCGCCGTATGCGATACCTTTGGGCATCAACAGATGGGCAAACCACAGCATGCAAATAATTCGGACAATCGTCTCGATCACAGAGGAGCTTGCGGAGGGAATCATGTTTTGTTTTCCTTGGAAGTATCCTCGATACACGGACGAAACGGCAATGATGATCAGCATGGGTGTCATGCTGATGAAGGTTTGATATACACGCTCGTCCGGCAAAAGAACACCAGTTACCCAAGGAGCAAGTAGTAGACTGAGTCCCGTAAAGAGGGTACCTGCTATCAGGGTCAGCATAAGGCTTACATGAAGAATCTGCTTGGAGGCATCCTGCTTCCCGGCTCCTTCGGCTTCAGCAACCATTTTGGCAATGGCCAGCGGAATTCCGCCCGTAATGATAGTTACGAGCACGATAAAGAAGGGATACCCCAACTGGTAAATGCCGACACCCTCGGGTCCAATGATCCGGGGGAGGGCGATACGGGGAATAAACCCGAGTAGGCGGTTTAATATGCCGGCTGCAAGTAAGATCAGCGTTCCTTTAATAAATGATTGCTTGTTCACTGTCCATCCCACTCCCTGGTTAAGACTGAATACGATGACACAACATGGCTATTCTTATGGATATGCCCTACCTGTCCCATCTGATGACTTTACTTTTTTTTCAGGACATGGTAGGAATAGAAGGAAAGCAAAGTAGGATGTCGAATGTATTTTAGGGACAACAGGGAGTCAGTGAGGAGGCCATATGCATGGAACTCGAGCAAATGAGCGAGGAAGAATTGATGAGCACCATTGAGATGGTATGCTTGAGCAAAGTTGAAGAAATGCATCTGATCGGGTACGAATATGTGACCAGCGATGATATTTGGAACTGTGTCAGCAGCAAGTATGAGAAGGAAGGCGTCCCATCCCTCCACAAACTGGTCAACGACATTCTGTCCTTGAAGGCAACAGCATTAATGAACTATATGACAATATCAGCATATAAGGGATCTTCTTTCGATTAATCGGAGAGGTCCCTTTTGCCTTGCGGAATAAGGGTTCATCCATAAGCCCGACAAATTTTGATAAATTGACTGGGTTTTATGACATCGCTATAATAGGAATATTGAGTAAAAAGGGGGAACAAGGGACGGCATGAAGAGAATTATCAGTTTCGTTGGAACCGTGCTCGTGATCACTATTTTAATGGCCGTTACAACTCCAGGCTTGTTGAAAGAGGTCCGTCTTGGTTTGGATCTAAAGGGTGGATTTGAAATCCTTTATGAAGCCGAGCCATTAATGGAAGGTCAGCAAGTCACAAAAGAAGCACTGCAGGAAACAGCGAAGAGCTTGCAAAAGCGCGCTGATGCGATGGGAACGTCAGAGCCGGAGGTTACGCCGGAAGGGACAAACCGGATTCGCCTAAAAGTGGCGGGCGTAACGGATGAGGCCGAAGTTCGAAAAACAATGAAAGAACCTGCAAACCTCACATTCCGAAGCAATGACGGCTGTAAAGAAGGCGAGGAGTTTTGTAAAATAGAGCTCCGCGGCGACGATTTTGTCGAGAATGGCGCATCGGTTGCCTATGACACGCTTAATCAGCCTATGATAGATATTAAAGTGAAGGACAAAGGGAAGTTCGCTGAAATTACAGAACGTCTTCTTGGTCAAGAGCTCGCTATCTTCATGGATGACCAACTTCTGTCGGCTCCGACGGTACGAGCTGTATTGACAGACGGCACTGCGCAAATTACAGGGAATTACTCCCTAGATGAAGCAAAACAGATCCGGGATACGATTAATCTCGGTGCTTTGCCACTGAAACTGGTAGAGAAATACTCCCAGAGCGTAGGGGCAACACTCGGTATGCAGTCTCTTACTAAAACGCTGCAAGCAGGTCTTATAGCGTCTGCTGCGATTCTGTTATTCATGATCATTAGATACCGTGTACCAGGTTTGCTTGCAAGTTTTGCACTCATTTTGCATACATGGCTGCTGATTCTTATTTTCGTATGGGCTGACTTTACCTTGACGCTTCCAGGTATCGCGGCATTCATACTTGGTATTGGTATGGCCGTTGATGCCAACATCATTACCTATGAACGTATTAGGGAAGAGATCAAGACAGGTAAGAGTGTGCCATCCGCAGTGAAATCGGGCGGTAAGTCGTCCCTGCGGGCGATTATGGACTCTAACTTGACAACGATTCTTGTTGCCGCTGTAATGTTCGGGTTTGGTACCGGTGCGGTTAAAGGTTTTGCGCTCGTATTGATCTTGGAGATTATCGTAAGTATTGCCACGAACGTTTATTTCTCCCGTTTCTTGCTCAATCTGCTTGTGAATATTGGTTGGGCCCGCAAACCGAGCCATTATGGCGTAAAGGAGCGTGACATTCGTGAGCTTTAAGAAATACGATTTCGTAAGCAAAAGCAGATTTTTCTATATACTATCCATAGCTATTACGATTCTGGGGTTGGTATTTCTCCTGACTCGAGGGCTTAACTATGGGGTTGACTTCCAATCAGGCTCCAACGTCGATATCTCACTCTCCAAACCGTTGACAACGGAGCAGATTGAATCCGTGCTAGCAGAAGCAGGGATCGGTGAAGATGCAAGTGTTACGCCGGGTAATGATCGTGTGAACATCCGGTTCAGCCAGGTACTCACCGAGGATCAGGATTTGAAGCTGAGATCCGGCATCGAGAAGCTGGATGACACGGCAACATTCGAGATCAATACGGTTGACCCCGAGATGGCTAAGGAGCTTGGACGGAACGCAATATATGCCGTACTTCTCTCATGTATCGGGATTATCATCTATGTCAGCATTCGCTTTGAATGGCGGTTTGCGATTGCAGCGATTGTAGCGCTCCTGCATGATGCATTTGTGGTTATCAGTATTTTCTCGATTCTCGGGTTGGAAGTGGATTTAACATTCATCATTGCCGTTCTGACGATCATCGGTTATTCGATTAACGATACGATTGTTATCTTTGACCGGATACGGGAAAACTTAAGGTTTGCCAAGATTAAAAGATCATCGGATCTAAATGATCTCGTAAACAAAAGTTTGCACCAGACGCTCGGTCGTTCGATTTATACGGCTTTGTCCGTATTCATCGCTGCGTTCTTCATGCTCTTGCTTGGCGGTGAGTCGATTCAGATGTTCTCGCTGGCGATTTGTATCGGTTTGGCTTTCGGTGCGTATTCTTCGATCTTTATTGCGAGTCCGTTGTGGCTTGTGCTAAAAAAACGTAATGTCAGCAATAAACCGAATGCACCTAAACCAAACAAAGATAAAATTGAAATTTAATCCAATGGGCTGATGGCGTTGCAATCTAGACAGCAGAGATCCTATACAAGTGAAAGCCGCGTCGTAGGCGACGCGGCTTTCTAAAGTTAACAGCATGATCATGTGCAGGATTGACTGGACACGATTGAGGGGGGCCTCAAGTGAACAATGAACGATTGAATCATACCGAAACTGTCGTCTGGACAGGCATTGTAACTGATTTTGCATTGGCATTGTGCAAAGGCATTGTCGGTTATTTATCCGGCAGCAAGGCTCTAATCGGAGATGCTATGCACTCTGCGGCGAACGCAGTAACTTTATTGGTGAACCGGATGCCGAGCACAGGAATCTTTGGCTATAAGAGTTCCATTCGGAGCAAACGGGATGCACCTGAAACGGCGGAGCCAGTAATTTCGATCTTGTTTGCCGTATTGTTTATTATGGGCGGCATCCAAATTGCTATTTCAGCCATTCAGCACATGGCATCAGGCAACCTCCAGCCGCCAACCAAAGGCGCAATAATCGCAGTCCTTGTCTCACTGGCAGTAAATGAAGCCGTATTTCAGTACCAATACCGGCAGATCAAAAGAAACAATGATCCAAGGCACGCGATGCTGTCCGCTGACCACCGATTCGCACTATATTCTTCTCTTACGGTCTTGGTCGGGGTGTCTCTTTCCATGGGAGGCTTTTATTTCGAATGGGCTCCGCTGGTATACATGGACTCGATTGCAGCTCTTATTGTGTCTTGTCTCGTAGTGAGAAAAGGGTATATACTGATCGTTCATTCCGTTTATGGAACGCTTTTAGAAGAGAAGCGACATGAGCATGAAGCGGAGTTTATGGATACGATTCAGCGTGTGCACGGTGTCATAACGGTCACGGAACTGAAAGTTCAGGAATACGGACAGTTTCGCCATGTGAACATCGAGGTGAAAATCACCGTGAATCCGCGTACTTCCGTATTGGAGGCACAGGAAATTGCCGAGCGGATCCGAAAGCTTTTAACCCATCGCTTCATTCAGGTTACGGATGCCAAGGTTGCCGTAGTTCCCTATGAACCGGGTTATCCGTATAAATCGAATTATGACTTGATGGACAATGATATGCCGACACTGACGCAGTAACGGATGAGTTACAGGCTAAGACAGCAGGAAAAAGGCAGGAAAAGGAAGGTGAGTCCCTGTGCTGTATTCCAAATACGAATGGCGAATACACCCGGCAGAGTCATCAATCACCGATAGGCTGGCTCAGGACCTGTCGTTGTCGCCCATTGTGGCTTCACTTATGGCTTCGCGGGGGATACAATCGGCCGAGGATGGACACAGATTTCTACATGGTACCTTTGAGCTGACGCATGATCCTTATCTCATGCAGGGAATGCAAGAGGCAGTACCGCGAATACGCAAAGCGCTGGAGGATCGTGAGCATATTCTGATCTATGGGGATTACGATGCAGATGGAGTATCCAGCACATCGTTGATGATTCATCTGATGCGTCATTTGGGCGCATCCTATGATATTTATATACCTCATCGTTCCAATGAAGGTTATGGTTTACATAATCATGCACTGGATTGGGCCCATCAACAAGGGGTCAGTTTGGTGATTACCGTAGATACGGGAATTAGTGCAGTCGAGCAAATTGCGTACGCAAACAGCTTGGGCATCGACGTGATTGTCACAGACCATCATGAGCCGCCTGAGACGCTGCCTGAGGCTTATGCACTGATCAACCCGAAGCTTCCCACATGTCCTTATCCTTTTAAGGGTTTGGCGGGCGTAGGAGTGGCGTACAAGCTGGCTCAGGCTCTTGTGGGGGAGCCGCCTGAGGAATGGCTCCAGATCGTTTCCATCGGGACGATAGCTGATTTGATGCCGCTCACTGGAGAGAATCGGGTGCTGGTGAAGCACGGAATTGAATCGATGCGGAACACTCGTTATGAAGGCATTCGATGTTTGCTCGAGGTATCGGGGGTTCACGTGGAGCAGGTAACCGCAGTAAACGTGGCTTTTTCTATGGCACCACGAATTAATGCCAGCGGCCGCCTCGATCATGCAGGTCGTGCGGTTACGCTCCTTACAACAGAGCACAGGGAAGAAGCAGAGCGTTTAGCCTGGGAGCTGGATGGACTGAACAAGGAACGGCAGCAAGTGGTTGAGACCATTGTTGAGGAAGCCCTTGGAATGGTGCAGTCCCGCTGGGGAGGGCGGGAGATTCCTCCCGTCATCGTGCTGGCCGGTGAAGGCTGGAATGTTGGTGTTGTTGGAATTGTGGCTTCCAAAATATTGGAGCGATTCTACAGACCTGTTGTCATACTCGGGATTGACCCCGATACGGGGAATTGCAAAGGCTCTGCCCGTTCGATTCCAGGATTCGATATCTATGCGGCTTTACACTCCTGTCGGGACGTGATGGACCATTTTGGCGGTCATCATTCTGCTGCCGGCATGAGCCTCCAGCGGGACCGCTTGGAAGAGTTTGAACGGGGACTTCATGTGTATGCAGAAGAAGCACTTGATGCAGAGCATCTCATTGCCGTATGTGATGCAGACCTCGAAGCCAGCATGTCGGAGATATCTGTGCCTGTTTTGGAGCAAATCGAACAGTTAGGACCGTTTGGGATGGCGAATGCTGTACCAAAGATTGTCTTTCGTGATGTTGTCATTAAGGATGTTCGGAAAATCGGCAAGGAAGGAAAACACCTGAAGCTTCGTATCCAGCAGAAGCGGGACGTGATGGATGCCATCTCATTTGGATGGGGGCATCTTGCCGATATTTTGCCCGTAGGTACTATCGTGGACGTGTTGGGAGAGCTCTCCGTGAATGAATGGAACGGCAGCCGCAAGGTGCAGCTGATGATTCAGGACATTCGCGCCTCCTATCAGCAGGTATTTGATTATCGGGGAATCCAAGAGCCTTTGAAAGAAATTCAGAGGTGGAGAGCGGATCTGGAACCGCATCTCCGTTGTCCGGCTGCCCGTTCGGCAGTGGTATACGCAAAAGATTCACACCCGGAAATAAAAACCCAATTGTATGATATGTGCCTTTGGGTATATGATAGGAATGCTGGCGTCTTGCCGGATAATGAAATTGCTGAGAACCACAATCAAGAAGACATTTCCGTTTTGTTCGTACTGGACGTACCGGAGACGGCTGAACAGCTGGATGGGTTCATGTCAGCCTTCCATTCCGTTCCCAATATATTCATGTTACATCCGACCCGGAGTCAGCGTGAACGATTGCTAATTCCGGACCGGGAACAGTTTAAAAAGCTGTACGTTTCACTCGCTGGAATGACGTCCAGACCCCTGCCGGAGAACGAGGTTGTTGCGCGTCTGCAGCAGCAGGCTTCCTTGTCTCCACGCATGTTAGTCAAAGTGCTGGACGTGTTTGAAGAATTGGCGTTCATTCAGCGTGTCGAGGGACAAATTACTTTTATACCGAAGCCGGAGAAAAAACCGCTGGATGCTTCCCGTCACTTCAGGGAATTAAGCGATTTGGCGGATATGGAGCAGCATCTGCTTCATGCCGGTACCGAACAATTAACCCAGTGGATGATGTCCCGCACAAAAGGTGTATCTTAGCCGCAACCATACAGGAGGAGATTATTTTGGATTTTAAAGATTATATTCGTGTCATTCCCGATTTTCCGCAGGCGGGGATCAGCTTCAAAGATATTACCACACTGTTGAAGAACGGTGAGGCATATCGCAAATCCATCGAAGAATTGAAGGTCATGGTGTCCGATCTTAAGATCGATGTGATAGCTGGTCCCGAAGCTCGCGGATTTGTCGTGGGTGCACCGCTGGCGTATGCCCTTGGGGTCGGATTCGCTCCCATTCGCAAAAGCGGAAAGCTTCCATACGAAACGATTGAAGTGGGATATGACCTCGAGTATGGAAAAGATCGCTTGGCGATGCATACCGATGCCATCGAGAAGGGGCAAAATGTTCTGATTGCGGATGATCTCCTTGCAACTGGCGGGACCATTGCAACTTCAATTAACCTCATCCGTCAATTGGGCGGCAATGTGGTTGGAGCTGCCTTCATGATCGAACTTGCCGATTTGAATGGCCGTTCGAAGCTGGATGGAATCGATGTATTTACACTCATGAAATACGAGTAAACGACAAAGATCTTCCTGATTTTCCCGGGAAATATTAACGCCCTGAGCTATAAGCTCAGGGCGTTTTTTGATTTGAGATCCAGTTATGATGAAATCAATCTGGTGTTTTCTCCACGATCGGTCCATCATTTTTTTCATTGGAGAGACCGGTAATTTCGAATACTTTAAAGAGCAGAGCCATAACGACACCTACGATGGTTGCCAATGCCATACCCTTCAGTTCGACGGTATTGATCTTCAAAGTTACGCCGCTAATTCCTGTTACCAACACCAGTGTAGCCAGAATCATGTTGCTTGCTTTGGAGAAATCGACCTTTTGCTCAACGAAGATCCGAAGACCGGAAGCTGCAATAACTCCGAACAGCAACAGGGATACGCCGCCCATTACGGGTGTAGGAATGTTCGCTACAACGGCAGAGAACGTTCCGGAGAAGGAGAGTATGATCGCAATAACGGCTGCTCCGGCAATCACGAATATTGAGTATACCTTTGTAAGCGCCATGACACCAATATTTTCACCGTAGGTGGTATTCGGTGTTGAGCCTACAAACCCGGACAGGATAGTGGATATACCGTTGCCAAGCAGTGAACGATGAAGGCCGGGATCTTTAGAGAGGTCTTTGCCCACAATATTGCTGGTTACAAGCAAGTGGCCAATATGCTCAACGATAACAACGATCGCAACCGGAATGATGGTCCAGATCGCTCCGTTATCGAACACCGGTGTGGTCAGCTGCGGTGCTGACAGGAAGTTTGCATTCGCAATTTTCTCTGTGTCTACCACTCCAAGAACGAAGGAGAGTGCATACCCGACTACGATTCCGATCAGGATGTGAATGATTTTGGAGAAGCCGCGGAACAGGATGGAACCGAATACCGTGACGCCGAGCGTAACGAGCGAGATGGTAATGATTTTAGGATCAATGGCCTGTCCCTCTTCCGGCAAAAAGCCGGCCATGCCAGCAGCAACAGGAACAAGCTCAAGTCCGATCATCGCGATAATGGCACCCATAACCGCAGGCGGAAATACGAAGTCGATCCATTTGGTTCCTGCATATTTAACGATGAGAGCCACAAGACAGAAGATGATCCCCGTGACGATGAAGGCTCCCAATGCTTTGCCATAGTTGGCTTCCGGGTCACCGGCCAGTACGATCAGAACCGGCGAGATAAACGCAAAGCTGGAGCCGAGGTAGGCCGGGATTTTTCCTTTACATAAGAAAATGTAGAGCAGTGTACCAATACCGTTCATCAGCAGGATCATGCCGGGGTCCACGCCGAATATGTTCGGTACAAGCACCGTGCTTCCGAACATGGCAAACAAATGCTGCAGACTCAGAAGGAAGCCTGGACCAAACGGAAGTTTCTCATCTACTTGAATTTCACGTTGCAAACCATTTCACTCCTCTATAGGACTTTAAATATAGGACCGTTCGCGTACGATCTTTAATAGATTAAATACAATCGTTCGTTTTTTCAACAATAATTTTTATAGTTCGTCAAAATATCCAATTCATGTCAAGTTTTGATGTCTCCGCGCCGGAAACGGGCATACTATAAGTGTCAGGATGCTGCACATGTTGACGTATAACGCCACAAGCGTCATAATGATAGGAAAACAATCACGAGGGAACCTGCACGTTTTGACAAGGGCGGGTTCCATTTTATATAGAAAGGGAAGAGAAGGACTCCAAAATGGGCATAGAGCGATTACTCGAAAAGGCCAGCGCCTATATAAAAGAACCCGATCTTCTCCGCATTGAGGAAGCGTATGTATTTGCGGAGCAAGCCCACCACGGACAAGTGCGGAAATCGGGAGAACCTTATATTCTTCATCCGCTTGCGGTTGCAGACATCGTGGTGAACATGCAGGTGGACACGTTGTCTATTATTGCTGCACTGCTTCATGATGTCGTTGAGGATACAACTGTATCACTTGAGCAGATTCGCGAGCGCTTCGGGGATACGTGTGCAATGCTGGTGGATGGTTTGACTAAATTAGAACGTATCCAATTCCGGTCCAAGGAAGAGCAGCAAAACGAAAATTATCGTAAAATGTTTATCGCGATGGCACGGGATATCCGGGTGATCGTGATTAAGCTGGCGGACCGTCTTCATAATATGCGCACTCTTAAGTACCAGTCCGAGGAAAGCCAGCGCCGCATTTCCTATGAAACACTAGAGATCTTCTGCCCGATTGCCCATCGTCTCGGTATTTCCGCGATCAAGTGGGAAATGGAGGACATCGCGCTTCGTTACTTGAATCCGCAGCAGTATTACCGCATTGCGAATTTAATGCACAAGAAGCGGGCTGAACGGGAGCAGTACATCGACAACGTCATTGTCTGTATCCGGGAGAAGCTGGATGAAATGGGCATTCAAGCCGACCTGTCCGGCAGACCCAAGCATATCTACAGCGTGTTTAAGAAAATGACCGTAAAGAACAAGCAATTCAACGAAATCTACGATCTCCTTGCAATCCGCATTATTGTGGACAACATCAAGGATTGTTATGCTACGCTCGGCATCATTCACACCCTCTGGAAGCCGATGCCTGGCCGCTTCAAAGATTATATCGCCATGCCAAAAACAAATATGTATCAATCCCTCCACACGACCGTGGTTGGACCGAACGGGGAGCCGACAGAGGTTCAAATCCGCACCTGGGAGATGCATCGTACGGCAGAGTTCGGGATCGCGGCACACTGGGCCTACAAGGAAGGCTCAGGAGGCAACGGAGGCAGCTTCGACAACAAGATGACGTTCTTCCGTGAAATATTGGAGCTGCAGCATGAAACGAAGGATGCCTCAGAGTTTGTAGAATCTTTGAAAATGGACTTTTTCTCTGATTTGGTTTTTGTATTTACACCCAAAGGCGAAGTCATCGAGCTGCCTTCAGGCTCCGTACCGCTTGATTTTGCCTACCGGATTCATACGGAAGTAGGAAACCGCACCATCGGTGCCAAGGTTAACGGAAGGATCGTTCCGCTGGACTATCAGCTTAAGACCGGCGATATCGTGGAAATTTTGACCTCGAAGCATTCGTACGGCCCGAGTCAAGACTGGTTGAAGATTGCCCAATCCTCTCACGCCCGCAGCAAAATCAAGCAGTGGTTTAAGAAAGAGAAGCGGGAAGAGAACGTGGAGAAGGGACGCGAGATGCTGGAGCGCGAGATCAAGCGTCTGGGTCTTGAGGTATCCGAATGGATGACCGATGATAAATTAATGGAAGCGGCCAAGAAGTTTGCTTTTAATGATATCGAGGATATGTTGTCGGCCGTTGGCTTTGGGGGTATCACCGCCGCGCAGATATGCACCAAAGTGACCGAGAAGCTCCGCAAGGAGCAGGAGGAAGCGAATCAGCTTGAATTGACTTCTGAGATGAAGGAGATCAAGCCGGCAGAGAAACGCAGCCGTCCGACCAACGGGGTACGGGTGAGGGGCATAGACAACCTGCTTGTGCGATTTGCGAGATGCTGTAATCCTGTCCCGGGAGACGACATTGTCGGTTATGTTACCCGGGGACGCGGGGTATCGGTTCACCGATCGGACTGTCCGAACCTGCCAACTACGGATGAAGGCGAAGATGCCGCACGTGTGATTGAGGTTGAATGGGAATCGACTATTGAGGCTAATTACAGCGTCGATATCGAAGTGACCGGTCACGATCGTAACGGATTGCTGAACGAGGTCCTCCAGGCCGTGTCAGAGAGCAAGACGAATATATCTGCCGTAACCGGACGATCCGACAAGAATAAGATGGCGATGATCCACATGACGATTTTAATACGCAATACGGATCACCTCCAATCCGTTGTGGAACGGATCAAGCGGGTAAAGGATGTATATACCGTTCATCGAATCATGCAGTGATTGGAATGTTGGCATGGTCGTTCTGTTAAGGGGCCCCGGGCCTCATGACAGCACGGATTATTATATGAATGCGGTCTGTTATCCTGCGGGAGACAGGCCGTTTTATTATATGGAGATAAGGAGATATTCCGATATGAAAGTTGTTATTCAACGATGCAAGCATGCACAAGTGACGGTCGACAATGAAGTTGTTGGCAAGATTGGAGCCGGCTTGATGGTGCTTGTGGGTGTGACCCACGGCGATGAAGAGAAGGATGCCAAATATCTTGCCGACAAGGTGGCAGGGCTGCGGATTTTTGAGGATGAGGACGGAAAGATGAATTTCAGTGTTCAGGACGTTGGCGGAGCCATTCTCTCTGTCTCCCAATTCACTCTATATGGCGATACCCGGAAGGGAAAACGGCCAAACTTTATGGCTGCGGCAAAGCCGGATGAAGCCAATGCCTTGTACGAGTTCTTTAATCGTGAGCTCTCGGCGAAGGGATTGCAGGTTGAGACAGGGGTGTTCGGAGCGATGATGGATGTGTCGCTGACCAATTGGGGACCCGTCACGCTGATTATCGACAGCAAGTCATAAATCTAGAATCGCATATGCAAATGCATGATATCAGAGAGATGGGGCATCCTGTGTGAGTAATCGCAGGTCCATTATTCTCTTTGGAAAAGGAGTCATGCTGCCTATGCGTCAATCCCCCAAATTCTCGATATGGAGCAGTTTGCCTGTGTTGGTCGGTTCAGGAGACATAAGGGAAGCAGCCAGCATGGAACGCATGGTTGCTGTTTCAGAGGAACCGGCACAGGAAAGAAACATTAAGGGAAATATTCGGAAACAGCTGCCGAGATCCTAGAATATAGCCGCAGTGAATAAGGATGATATTGCATTGATAAGCAGAGCCTGGGTGAGATAAACTCGGGTTTTTTCTGTTCCCTTCTAAAAAGGCACCCCCTTACCCGCTTCAATAATTCCACTGTTATAAAAAAGACATTACAGGGTAATAACAAATCGAGGACAATCATGAAGGGAGATATGCCAGATGAGTAAAATTGCATTTCTACTAGCTGACCAATTCGAAGATTCCGAGATGAAGACTCCTTATGATGCCGTGAAGGCAGCGGGACATCAAGCAGATATCATTGGATTGAAACAAGGACAAGAGGTAAAGGGCAAACAGGGCAAGGCTTCCTATACAACGGATAAGGCCATTGCCGACGTCAATATAAACGATTATGATGCGGTGGTTATTCCAGGTGGATCTTCTCCGGAAAATTTACGTCTGGATTCCCATATATTGAAGTTCGTCACATCAGCGGACAAGTCAGGCAAACCGATTGCTTCGATATGCCATGGGCCGCAAATTCTCGCAAGTGCCGATCTGCTGAAGGGACGCACCATCACTTCCTATCCTCCGCTTCAGGACGATATGGTGAACGCTGGCGCAACCTTTAAGGATGAAGAAGTGGTCGTAGATCGAAACTTCATTACTTCCCGAACGCCGAAAGACGAGCCAGCCTTCGTGCGTGAGCTGCTAAAGGCACTGTAACGGAAAAATAGCTGTATGGGTTGTCTATGTTATACCGCTCTTTCAAACAAGTTGGTTGATAAAAAGGAGGAATGGACATGTCTAGACAAATTCAAGCCTATTTCAGAACGGAAGACGACGCCGAGGGCGCAAGGACGACACTGTTGACCTACGGCACCGAGCAGCTTGAGGTAGGACAGCTGCAGGATTCGGTTCGAGGGGGAGGGAATATTCTTGTCCCGCTCGTGCCTTGGGGTAATTCAGGCACAGGCGGAGCAACTGCGGGTGCCACGACGATGGGTGCACCCGGCGGAGTAGTAGGCGCTCCAGGCGTCATTGTGGGCTCGCGGGAAGCAAGCCGCGACCGGGCAGAGGATCGGCCTGACAGCGATGATATGAACGGAGACGGCTGGCGCGAGGCGGATGTGACGGACCGCGACTATGATGATCTGAGATACGTATTGTCCGTTAAAGTAAGGGACGAGGATTATGATCAGATTGTGCATGATCTGCGGGCAAATAACGCTTACGTGGAGCGTTTTGACTAAATAATAAAGGATAGCTTAGCATTGCAATCCTATTGGATGATAATGATTGCAGCAAGCGAAGAAGGCATATCCCATTAACGTAAAGGGGCTGTTCCGTCATTGGAGCAGCCCCTTTGAAGCCGTTTCAATAAAAGCGCTTTCTCGCTTGTAATATAACTGTAATGTTTGTTCAATGTTCCTTTAATATTCGCTGTTTATAATAACAGCATGACCCCCTTTTTTATATAATATATGTTTTGGACCTACAACAGTGGTTTGTAGGTTTTTTTCTTTTTTCGGGTAAATTCTACAAAGTTTCTTGACTTTAGTGCGGCGGTTCATTAGAATCTAAAAATATAATGTTTTGGGTATACTATATTTTATGAATAACGGATTTCATGACGGGAACAAGTACTCCATCCCCACAAGACCAGAGAAGAATCCCCTGGCTGTAAGGATTCGCTTGATGAGTGGACGAATGACCTCCCCGAGAACAGACGGCGAAGCAAGCACCGGGTAACCGGTGGGATAGACAGTAGCCGAACTGCGCGGCCGGGCGTTAAACGGATGAAGCGGATGCTTGAACACGCCCTAATGCGTGTCATATCCGGAATGTGGGTGGTACCACGGGTGATATCGTCATGAACATCTCTCGTCCCTGTTGTCTTAGGACAGCGGGGCGGGAGATTTTTTTGGTTTTATAACACAGATCAAGGCATGGACATGTTCAGTCGTGAAGATGTCAAAGGACGTGGAGGGATGAAGATGGCAAACGAGAAATTTGAAAAGCCGACTGGCACGCAGGACATACTTCCTGGAGCCGTCGAGAAATGGCAGTTTATCGAGGAGAAGGCACGGGATCTGTGCCGGAGATACAATTACCATGAAATTCGCACGCCGATGTTTGAGCAGACCGAACTGTTCAAACGCGGGGTAGGTGAAACCACCGATATCGTGGAGAAGGAAATGTACACATTCAAGGATAAAGGGGATCGCAGCATGACTCTGCGTCCTGAGGGAACAGCTGGCGTCGTTCGGGCTTATGTGCAAAACAAGCTGTACGGCGAACCTGACGTATCCAAATTGTACTACATCGGGCCGATGTTTCGTTATGAGCGGCCGCAGGCTGGCAGGTACCGTCAATTCCATCAGTTCGGGGTAGAGGTGTTCGGGACTGCGGAACCGGCCATTGACGCCGAAGTTATTGCACTCGGATACAGCTTCTACAAGGAGCTTGGGCTTAACGGAGTTAAAGCGGAGATTAACTCTGTAGGTACGCCAGAGGTTCGGGCGGCTTACCGAAACACACTTCTGGCCTTCCTGGAGCCGATGAAAGACAGCCTGTGCTCGGACTGCCAATCACGAATGGAGCGCAACCCGCTGCGTGTGCTGGATTGCAAGAAGGATCAAGGGAAGTTCGATGATGCTCCTTCGATCCTGGATAGCCTTGATGAGGAGTGCAGCACACACTTCGAGAAAGTAAAAGGATATCTGGATGCCATGGGCATTGAGTATGAGATCAATCCAAGACTCGTTCGGGGATTGGACTACTATACGCACACCGCATTTGAATTCAAAGCACAGGGGATCGGCGCAATTGACACGGTAGGCGGAGGCGGACGGTTTAATGGACTGGTCGATCAGATCGGTGGACCGGATCAGCCGGGTATCGGGTTCGGGATTGGTCTTGAGCGGATTCTATTGATCCTGGAGCATCAAGGCGTCAACCTGTCGGCTGCGAAGCCGCTGGATGTCTACCTGGTAGCACTGGGCGAAGCGGCTGAGCGGGAAGTGGCAAAATTGATCTACGAGCTGCGCAGCAAGGGCGTATCTGCGGAACGGGATTATCTCGGCCGCAAAATGAAAGCCCAGATGAAATCTGCTGACCGTCTGCAGGCCAGATATGCCGCCATTTTGGGCGATGATGAACTGGCACGCGGAGAAATCGCTCTGAAATCGATGGAAACCGGCGAGCAGCGCATCGTGAAATTGGATAGTCTGGTTCAAGAGTTTGTTTAATCGTCGTGATTTAGCGACTTAATTATACTAAAGGGGAATGATAACCGATGAAAAGGACGCATCAATGCGGTCACCTGACAACCGCGCACATTGGAGAAAATGTAACACTGAACGGCTGGGTACAAACCCGCCGTGACTTGGGTGGAGTGCTGTTCATCGATCTTCGTGATCGCAGCGGCATTATGCAGATTGTATTCAATCCGGATTTCTCAGGCGAAGCTTTGGCAGTTGCCGACAAAGTTCGCAGCGAGTTTGTACTGGCTGTATCCGGTAAAGTCGTAAAGCGTGATCCTGAAACGTTCAACCCGAATCTGCCAACAGGCGAGATTGAGGTTCAAGTGACTAACATCGAAGTGCTGAACGCAGCAAAAACACCTCCGTTCTTCATCGAGGACGGTGTGGAGGTAGATGAGCAGCTTCGCCTGAAATACCGTTATCTGGACCTGCGTCGTCCGGAGATGCAGAAAACGCTGATGCTGCGCTCGAAAGCGTCAAAAATTTTCCGTGACTTCCTCGACGGCGAAGGCTTCGTGGATGTGGAAACACCTATTCTGACAAAGAGCACGCCGGAAGGCGCACGTGACTATCTTGTGCCAAGCCGCGTACATTCAGGCGAATTCTTTGCGCTTCCGCAATCCCCGCAAATTTACAAGCAGCTCCTCATGGTGAGCGGAATTGAGCGCTATTACCAAATTGCGCGCTGCTTCCGTGACGAAGACTTGCGGGCTGACCGTCAGCCGGAGTTCACCCAGGTCGACATTGAGACGTCCTTCCTGGAACGTGATGATCTGCTGACCATGATGGAGCAGTTGATGGTGAAGCTGTTCAAAGAAACCGTAGGTGTCGAGCTTGCAACGCCGTTCCAGCGCATTAGTCATGCTGAAGCCATGAGCAAATACGGCTCGGATAAGCCGGATCTTCGCTTCGGTCTGGAATTGATCGAAATGAACGATATCGTAGCAAGCAGCGGTGTAAAAGTATTCTCTTCCGTCATCGAAAAGGGCGGCGAAGTGAAGTGTTTGAACGCTAAGGGCTGCGGTACTTGGACCCGTAAAGAGATTGACGATCTGGGACCCTATGCCGCCCGTTACGGAGCGAAGGGTCTTGCATGGATTCAAGTGAAGGAAGGCGAATTCAAAGGGCCTATCGTGAAGTTCTTCAGCGAAGAGGAGATTGAAGCCGTAAGAGAACGTACGGGAGCCGAAGATGGTGACTTGCTGCTGTTCTCCGCTGACAACAAAAAAGTGGTTGCGGATGTTCTCGGTGCACTCCGTCTGAAAATCGGGCGTCAGCTTGGTTTGATTGACGATAACGAATACAAATTTGCTTGGGTGCTGGACTTCCCGCTGCTCAGCTATGACGAAGACGCGAAGCGTTATGTAGCCGAGCATCATCCGTTCACCCGTCCAAAACATGAAGATCTGGAGCTGCTAGACACGGACCCGCTTGCCGTACGCGCGGAAGCCTATGATATCGTGTTGAACGGGTATGAAGTCGGTGGCGGTTCTATGCGGATCTATCAGCGAGAGATTCAGGAAAAAATGTTTGCCGCACTCGGATTGTCGCCGGAAGAGGCTCATGAGAAGTTCGGCTTCCTGCTGGACGCGTTTGAATACGGTACGCCTCCGCATGGCGGAATCGCCTTCGGTTTTGACCGTTTGGTCATGCTCCTTGCAGGGCGCACCAACCTGCGTGAAACGATTGCATTCCCGAAAACGGCCAGCGCAACGGATCTGTTGATGGATGCTCCTTCCCAAGTGGACGGTGGACAGCTGGAGCAGCTGCATATCAAACTTGCCAAGAAGCCGGGCGACGAGAAATAAGCCAGGTGTTCTCGATAAAGGAGGTTGCTTGAATTATGCTGCATCAGTTTTCCCGAACGGAATTAGCCATCGGCCCTGAGGGCCTTGAAGTGATGAAGAACAGTACGGTGGCTGTGCTCGGTATTGGCGGCGTGGGTTCCATCGCGGTGGAAGCCCTTGCCCGTACCGGGGTTGGCCGCATCATTCTGATCGATAAAGATGTGGTGGACATCACCAATATCAATCGTCAGATCCATGCGTTAACCACAACGGTGGGTCAGAAGAAAGCCGATCTGATGGTGGATCGGGTTAAACTGATCAATCCGGAGTGTGAAGCGATTGCGCTGAACATGTTCTACACCGAAGAGACGTATGAAGAGCTGTTCAAGTATGAGCTGGATTATGTGATCGATGCTTCGGACACGATTATTTATAAAGTGCATCTGATTAAGGAGTGCCTGCGGCGCGGCATTCCGATCATCTCCAGTATGGGTGCAGCCAACAAAATGGACCCAACGAAGTTCCAGGTAGCTGATATATCCAAAACTTCCATGGACCCGATTGCTCGAATCGTGCGCACGAAGCTGCGTAAAGACGGCATCAAAAAAGGGGTCAAGGTGGTATTCTCTCTAGAGGAGCCGATGAAACCACGTAAGGACGTTACGGAGAAGATTGTGCCCGAGAATGCACCCGAGATTCGGAAGGCCAAGCAGCCACCGGCAAGCAATGCGTTTGTTCCTCCTGTAGCCGGTCTGATCATGGTTAGCGTAACCGTGAAAGAGCTGCTCGAAAAAGGCGGCGTATCCTTGTAAACGAGGCTTTTAGCAACAGCCGCAAAAATTTAAAAATATATAAAGACGCAGTATCCGAACAGGGGATGCTGCGTCTTTTGCTGCGATTGAAGGAATGCTTATGTAGCTGAACAAACACAGCGTAATTCATGCGGCAGAGCTGTGCTAGTATATCCAGGCAAGTTGTGCTACAATGAAACTCCTTTTGTGTCGAGGTCAGTTATAAAGCCAGAATTCCGATGCGAAAATAATATGTTTCTTAGGAGGTAACTGAAAGTGTCAGAATCTTTTCAAAGTGCCTATCAAGAAGAAGAGTCAAGGCTAAACGAGGTTATCGTCGAGATTGACCGTCAACTTGAGCGTTTGCGCGGCATTCCCGTATACACGGGTCATGATTTTACGGAGCAGGTGCTCGAAGCAGGACGGGAAGAGAAACGGCAAGCCCTCGCCAAAAGTTTGCCGGAGCCTTACTTCGGAAGGCTGGATTTTCAAGAAAACGGAAACGGAGCGAAGAAACCGCTCTACATTGGGAAGATAGGCTTCGATAAAGCAGATGCCGGGGATCATCCGATGGTGATTGACTGGCGCGCTCCTGTCGCGAGTCTTTTTTATTCGTTTACGGGCGGTACCGATCCAGCATCATTCGAAGCACCCGAAGGAATCATCGAAGGTCTTGTGTATCTGAAACGCAACGTTGTAATCCGTAAGCAGATCCTGGAGCGGGTCTCCGACACGTACAATCGGGATAGCGGCGGACCCGCTGTATCCGATGAGTTCCTGGTCTACCGTCTCGGGGAAAACAAGGATAACCGGCTTCGGGATATCGTATCTACGATACAGGCCGAGCAGGACAAAATCATCCGGGCAGCGAAAAACACCGCCCTCATTATCCAAGGGGTTGCGGGAAGCGGCAAGACAACGGTAGCACTGCACCGACTGGCATATTTGCTCTATCAGTACAAGGAGCAGGTTACTGCGGAGAAAATGATTATTTTTGCGCCGAACCTGATGTTCCTGGATTACATATCCGATGTGCTGCCTGAGCTTGGGGTTGGCGACATTCAGCAGCGTACATTCGGCGACTGGGCTTCGGAGTTACTGGATATTCAGCTCTCCTCGGAAGATCATGCGCAGACGCTGAATCAATGGTTTGAGACAGAACCAGGGCAGGGAACGCCGGACATTGATGACAATGTCAGCGGCCGCTACAAAGGTTCACTAAGGCTGATGGAGCTTATTCGCCGCTGTGTGGAATCGTTGGAAACCGAGGCTCTCCCTGATGACGATTTCTCCCCATGGGATGGAGCCGTTCTAAAACAGGAGACGATAGCCGAATGGTTCTACCAGGAATATAAGCCTTATCCGTTAGCGAAGCGCAAGGAACGGCTGCTGGCAAGATTACACCGCTGGGTAGAAATGGAGCTGAAGAAGTCTCCTTCGGCAGCCGTGATGAAAGAACGGAAGAAAAGGGCGGCTCAACGCGAAAAGGCTTATGGCAATCGATGGCCGAAGTTCGAGCCGGTTTCATTATATAAACAATTGTTCGGTGCGGCTAAAGCGGCCGGTACGTGGTTTGAAGAGCTGTCGGCCCTTATCCCTTCCGGCGTGCTTGCTGCAACGTGCAAAGATTTGAAGAAAAACGTGATCCGGGAAGAGGATCTCCCGGCACTGCTGTATTTCCACTGCCTGCTGAATGATATTTCCGGGGATCAGCGGTTTGACCATATCGTGATTGATGAAGCGCAGGATTTCTCTCCATTTCAGGTAGCCGTGCTGGACCTGTTCGTGAGAGGACATTCTTTCACGATATTAGGTGATTTATCGCAAGGTATCCATGCGTATCGTGGCGTTCATGCTTGGGAAGAGATGAGCTCCCTCTTCAAGGAAGAGGAGACGGCTTACTTTGCTCTGACGCGCAGCTATCGTTCCACGATGGAGATTATTGAATTTGCTAACGACATACTGGAGAAGGGGGTCAGCAGTGACCTGCTGGCTGTACCCGTATTCCGAAGCGGCGATGCCGTCCGTCTTATACCATATGATTCCAAGGACTCCAGAACAGGTGACTTAGCACGGGCGTTGGATACGCTCATCTCCAAAGAATACCGGACCGTTGCGATACTTACCCGCACCTTACGGGAAGCGAAAGATTTACATGAGCAATTAAGTGCCGATTGGCCCGACCTGAACCTGATAGATGGCAACAAAGGAACCTATCAGGGCGGCTATTCCATTCTCCCTGTGTATTTGTCCAAAGGGCTGGAGTTTGATGCCGTTGTCGTGGCGGATGCGGATGCGGCACATTATGCGGAGAAAGCTTGGGATGCCAAGCTAATGTATGTGGGCTGCACCCGGGCATTGCATGAGCTGTGGCTGCTGCATGGAGAGCCGCTGCCTTCCTATGTCATGACGGAAACGTCAGAGATTACTGTCAATGGTTGGCCTGTGGAGTAATGATGTAACATCACGGATGTTAGGGTGATCGAAATTAACAGAAAAAAAGCCTCTTTGGGGTGATACATGCATGCTTCATGTGCTCATCCCGACGAGGCTTTTTGCTGCGCTTATCCAAGCATTTGGTAGGAGGAACCCAACTGATCGATAAATCGAATCAAAGTCCAAACGATGAGAATAGAGAAAGCGGCAAGCAGCAGGATGATCAGAGTTATTTTCTTTCGTACAGGTTTACGGTTCATTTCATATCCTCCGGTCGTGGTTGATTCTAATCATACGTTGCTTAATCTTAAACGCTTTAGAAAGATAAAAGTTTGACTTTTTGTCAAAGCAAGCAGATATTCATCGGTGTTACCAGATCAACAAATTATGAAGTCATTGCCTTCCACAGGCACAGTTAAATCGAATATGATATGATAGAGCGTGACGGATTTTATTAAAACCGGCTTAGGATTGCATTGATATCAGACAAGGAAGTGTAGCAATGGATTTATTCAGTATCGGGCGTGAAGGGGACCGGGATTCCCGGCTGCTGGCCGATCGCATGCGCCCTTCGTCGCTTGATGAATATATAGGACAAGAACATATTATTGGACCGGGCAAGCTGCTTAGGCGGGCCATTGAGGCGGATCAGGTTTCCTCCATATTGCTGTACGGCCCGCCGGGTTGCGGCAAAACAACCCTCGCCCATATCATATCCCAGCAAACCAAGGGACATTTCGTTCGCCTTAATGCGGTGGAGGCGTCCGTTAAGGACGTTAGGGAAGTCATTGAGCAGGCTCAGAGCAACCGCAGTCTGTATGGGACCAAAACGATACTGTTCCTGGATGAGGTTCATCGCTTTAACAGTTCCAGGCAGGATGCGCTGCTGCCCGCCGTTGAGAACGGCACGATTATATTTATCGGTGCTACGACCGAGAACCCCTTCCATTATGTGAATGGGGCCTTGATGAGCCGATCGACCTTATTCCAGCTTCAGCCGCTGACCAAGGAGCATTCCATGATTGCAATGCAGCGTGCTCTGGCAGATCAAGACAAAGGCCTCGGATTTATGGATCTCAGAGCGGAAGAGGAAGCGCTGGATCACATTGCAACCATGGCGAACGGCGATATCCGGCGCGCGCTGAATGCGCTGGAGCTGGCAGCCATGACTACGCCTCCGGATGCCAGCGGTACGATCCATATTACGCTGGATGTTGCGGAGGAATCGATTCGCAGGCCCATCGTGCGTGCCGATGAGTCCACACAGTATGATGTGCTGTCAGCCTTTCATAAGAGCATTCGGGGGTCCAGTGATGCGGCTCTGTTCTGGTTTTTGTACGCGGTTGAAAAGCTCGGGATGGATCCGATGGTTTTCATTCGGCGTTTGATTGCCGCCAGCAGTGAGGATATCGGCTTAGCCAACCCGCAAGCGATGGTGCAGGCGGTAAGTGCGCTGGATGCGTACCGGAATAACGGTTGGCCGGAAGCGAAACTGAATATCGCCCAGGCGATTCTGTTTGCAGTGGAGAGCCCGAAATCGGACAGCGTTGTATCCGCCATCTCCCGTGCCATGTCGGCCATGGATGAGGTGAAATCAGCAGAGGTTCCGCTTCATCTGCGTGATACACATTATCAGGGAGCCGTGAAATTGGGACATATCGGCTACAAATACCCGCATGATTATCCAGGCCATTACGTGAAGCAGGATTATTTACCGAAGGAGCTCTCCCGCAGGGTGTTTTATCAGGCAACCGAGCAGGGGAACGAATCGAAGATCGCCCACAATCAGAGACTACGACGCGAAGAATAGCGGAACGGCTGAGCAACAGCCCTGCGACCGCTAATTAATTGGAGGATAAGAGTAATGAGAACAGGGAAACAACGGTTTGTCATCCTGCTGCTGTCTGTTGGTGTATTGCTCAGCGGCTGTTCGGGAAAAAGCGTCCAGGAGCAGGTCACAAATGGGCAGGCTGCGGAAGCGGCGCATGAGCATGGGCACCAGACTCAGCTGACGAACGGGGATATTCAGGAGGCGACGGCTTCCATTGACGAGCTGCCTGATTTTTTGAAGAATCAGACCAGCGAACTTCAAACGATTTATGCGCTGTCTGCACAAGTGAGTGATGTGCTGAAATATATTCCTTGCTATTGCGGGTGCGGGGAAAGTGCCGGTCATGAGAGTAACTTGAACTGTTTTATCGATGAGATTCAAGAGGATGGGACCGTGGTATGGGATGATCATGGTACCCGCTGCGGAGTGTGCCTGGACATCGCCGTAGAATCTGCAAAAATGAGCAGCGAGGGCATGAGTTTGACGGATATCCGGTCTGCCATCGACGAGAAATACAGCACCGGTTATGCCAAACCGACGCCAACTCCAATGCCGCCAGCTGCAAGCTGATCGGTTACTGGAATGAAAGGAATGAAAATTCAGAAGATGCCGCTTGCGATTCATGAATCGTAGGCGGCATCTTTTTCGTTCGCCGGATTTACTTCGGCAAGCTGGTTGCCCAGGATTTGGGTCTTCTTTCTCATTTGTCATTTTCCCCGCATGACTCTCTCCTGAACCGTGATCTATATCACAGCGCCAAACTATATATAGATGTAAATTTGTTTAACGAAACTATATATAGTGTGATAGTGATCTTGATCTATCTATAAGGAGTTGACCGAATTCATGAAAGTCATGAAGAGAGACGGATGCCTGGTGAATTTTGAGATGAGCCGGATTGTGAAGGCGGTGGATAAAGCATTTATAGCGGTAGAGGGTGCTTCCCGGGAGCAAGCTGCGTTAGAGATTGGCGTTCGAGCAGCCCATATAGCGGCGGGAATGGATCAGGTGACGGTCGAGGAGATTCAGGACATCGTGGTTGAACATTTGCAGAGCAGCGGTTATACAGAGGTAGCCGCGGCCTATCAGCAATACAGGGAAATCCGTGACCTGGAGCGGGTTCGCCGGGGGGAGCTGTACAAAATCAGCAGGGATGTGATTGGGGTAGCCAATCTCGATCTGCTGCGGGAGAATGCAAATCTGAACGGGGATTCCTTCAGCGGAAAAATGAGCCGTATCGGCTCCGAATATGCCAAGTGGATGGCAAGTCATTTCGTTCTCCCGGCGGAGCTTATGAGAGCTGTCAAGGACGGTTATGTATATGTGCATGATCTGGATCAGTATGCGCTCGGAACGACGAACTGTATATTCATCCCATTCAATCGTCTTTTGGAGCGGGGCTTTAATACCGGAAACGGATCCGTCCGGCCGCCGCAGAGTATTATGACGGCAATGGCGCTGGTAGCCATTATTTTTCAATCCCAGCAAAACAGTCAGTTCGGCGGTGTTTCGGGCAGTAAAATCGATTGGGATCTGGCACCGTATGTCGGTAAATCCTTTCGCCGGCATTTTCGCAAGGGTGTGGCCTATCTGGAGGAGGCAGCACAGAGAACATCGACGGCAGGTATTCTTCCGGACACTGAATTATACATAGACAATGAGCAGCTGAAGGAAACATACCCTCGAACTTACCGATACGCCTACAATGAGACGGTGAATGAAGTGAAGCAGGCTGCGGAATCCTTGATCCATAATTTGAATACGATGAGCAGCCGGGCAGGCGGTCAGATTCCCTTCACTTCGCTGAACTACGGCATGTGTACGTCCACCGAAGGGCGTCTGGTGTCCCATGCCCTGCTTGACGCCACGATGAGGGGACTTGGCGGGGGAGAGACGCCGATTTTTCCACAGCATATATTTCAGTGCAAGCAAGGGGTCAATCAAAGGGAAGGAGATCCCAATTATGACCTGTTCCTGAAAGCGGTAGAATGCTCCAGCCGCAGGCTGTACCCGAATTTTGTCAATGTGGACGCATCGTTTAACCTTGCCTACTACAGCCCGGACGATCCGGATACAATCATTGCCACCATGGGGTGCCGAACAAGGACGATTGCAGACCGTTTTGGGCGAAATCGCCTGAGTGGAAAAGGCAATTTGTCCTTCAACACCATTAATCTGGTCAGGCTTGGCATTGAGCATGGAATACTCGAAGGGAAGCGGGACTTACCGGATCTGACCCACTTCTTCAAGCAGCTGGATCATTATATGGCCATTGCGGTGGAGGGGCTGATTCATCGTTATGAGCTGCAAGCGGATCAACCGGCTAAAGCATCTGATTTTATGATGCGGGAAGGCGTGTGGGAAGGCGGCGAAGTGTTGTCACCGGAGGACAAGGTGCGGGATTTGATCAAACACGGCACCCTTGCGCTTGGATTTATCGGGCTGGCTGAATGCCTGAAGGCGTTAACCGGACAGCATCACGGGGAGGATGAGACCAGCCACCGGCTGGGGTTTGAGATCATAAGGCATATGCGGCAGTTTTGCGATGAGGCCAGTGAAAGATACAATCTGAACATCTCCTTGTTTGCAACACCGGCAGAGGGGTTATCCGGAAAATTCACGAAGCTGGATCGCCATACCTTCGGCGTGATCAAGGGGGTAACCGATCGCGAGTATTACACCAATTCCTTTCATATTCCGGTTTACCATCCGATGGCAGCCTATCGAAAAATCCGCTCGGAAGCACCCTTTCACGAGCTGTGTAATGCAGGAGCCATTTCGTATGTAGAGCTGGATGGGAATGCGAGACAGAATACGGTTGCTTTTCGGGAGGTCGTGCAGTTTGCCTTGCAGCAGAATATCGGGTATTTCTCTGTTAATCACCCTGTCGATCGGTGCCCCGCATGCAATTATGAGGGGATTATCGGGAGCGCTTGTCCCGGGTGTGGTGCTTCGGAAGCAGATGGGAACTTCCAGCGGCTGCGCAGGGTAACGGGGTATTTAACCGGCAATTATACCGAGCGCTTCAATTCCGCTAAGCAGGCTGAGGTCAGGGACCGGGTGAAACATCTGTGAATGTGTGCGGATATTTGCCTGAGAGCATCAATGAAGGAGCCGGGCTTCGGGCCGTTCTTTTTGTTAGCGGGTGCCGTCATGCCTGCGAAGGATGTTTTAATGCGGCTTCCTGGGATTTTGAAGCAGGGGAACCGTTTACAGAAGCGATGTCCATGAGAATACTCCAAGAAGTGTTGGATAATCCATTGCTGGATGGCTTGACCTTATGTGGCGGGGATCCGTTCTTCTCTCCGGAGGAATGCAGTGCATTTCTGCACAGCTTCAGGAAGCTGTGTCCCGGGAAAAATGTATGGGCTTATACGGGATTCACCTTTGAAGCATTGATGAGGCAGCCGAAGCGGCGTGAATTGGCTTTGCTGTGCGACGTGATCGTGGATGGCAAATTTCAAATGGAGCTGAGAGATGTCTCCCTTCCTTTCAGAGGCAGCTCGAATCAGCGATTAATTGATGTAGCGGCCAGCGTGGAGCATGGAGACGTTGTGGAATGGGTTCTCCGATAATATTTCTTCTTATATAAAAAGAGCACACACTTCTCGGAACGGAAACCTTCCGGGTGAAGTGTGTGCTCTTCAAGTTTAAACTAGCCGATCAATAAGACACTTTATCCGCCGTTTCGATCGTTCCACCGCCGATGCACTCATCCCCTTGATAGAAGACGACGGCTTGTCCAGGCGTGATTGCCTTTTGCGGCTTGGCAAAAGCAACATGAACGGTTCCGTCTTCGCGCGGAGTTATGGTTACTTCCTGATCGGGCTGACGGTAACGGAATTTGGCTGTGCAGGTGTAGGCGTCTTTGGGCATAGCGTCTTGACCTGCAATCCAGTTGATTCCGGAGGCAGCGAGTCCGGTTGAATACAAACTCGGATGATCGCCTTGAACTACGTAAAGAATATTGTTAGTCAAATCCTTATCGGCAACAAACCACGGCTCTCCGTTGCCGGAACCGCCGATTCCCAGACCCTGGCGTTGTCCCAGCGTGTAATACATCAAACCGTCATGACGGCCCTTCACTTCGCCGGTTACAATGTCGACCATATCCCCGGACTGAGCGGGGAGGTATTGTCCAAGAAACTCTTTGAAATTCCGTTCTCCGATGAAGCAGACGCCGGTGCTGTCTTTTTTCTTGGCGGTATACAGTCCTGCTTCCTCTGCGAGACGGCGAACTTCCGGCTTAGGCAGATGCCCGATGGGGAACATCGCTCTGGAGAGCTGCTCCTGGCTCAGTGCATTGAGGAAATAGGTTTGATCCTTGTTGCTGTCGACACCGCGCAGCAAACGGTATTGTCCGTTTTCTTCGATGACACGGGCATAATGGCCGGTGGCCACATAATCGGCTCCCAGATCCATTGCCTTGTTCAGAAATTCACCGAATTTGATTTCACGGTTGCACATGACATCGGGGTTCGGTGTTCTCCCGGCTTTATATTCATCAAGAAAATAGGAAAATACTTTATCAAAGTATTCCTTCTCGAAATTGACGGTATAGTAGGGAATGTCGAGCTGCTCGCACACGCGGCGCACGTCTTCAGCGTCCGCTTCGGCTGTGCAGTAGCCAAGCTCATCGGTGTCATCCCAGTTTTTCATAAAGATGCCGATCACTTCATAGCCCTGCTGCTTGAGCAGGAGCGCTGTTACGGAGGAGTCGACTCCTCCTGACATGCCGACAACGATACGAGTGTTATGATTTTCATTTGCCATCGTTATCACCATTTTCATATTGAATTATGCCCATGGACGTATTTTAACATATTGGAACAAGGTTCACACGCTTCATTTTGTCCACTCAGGGTGAACATTTTTTGGTTTTCCAGCTGGAATATTACCCATTGAGGTTCAGGATATGTTACCATAAGCTGAGGGTAATGATCGGAATACGGAGAAAAACACAGAATTCGGTGTATCCTTCGCTGTGCGAGCCGTATGATCGCTTCACCCAACCACCTACAATTTATGTACAGGATGAACACAATATACAAATTACCGAAAGAGGTGTCACCCCCTTGAAGATATCAACTAAAGGAAGATACGGATTAACGATTATGATGGAGCTGGCTGCCAAGTTTGGCGAAGGCCCAACCTCACTGAAGAGCATTGCCGAGAAGAACCAGCTATCAGAGCATTACCTGGAGCAATTGATTGCACCGCTTCGGAATGCGGGTTTGGTCAAAAGCATTCGCGGCGCGTATGGAGGATATATCCTTTCTCGCGACCCGGCTACCATCACGGCGGGTGATGTGATTCGCGTGCTGGAAGGCCCGATATCCCCTGTGGATTTTACGGAAGAGGACGATCCGGCGAAGCGGGATCTATGGCTGCGCATCCGCGACAGCATTGCTGAAGTATTGGATTCCACAACACTCGATTACCTGATCAACTATCATGAACAGTCTGCTGCAGACAATTACATGTTCTACATTTGACAGGGATTTGAAATCCCGACTATTCAAAGGGATTGAGAGTTATTGAGGAAAAGCGTTACCCACAAGTTACCCACAACACTTAGTTTTTAAGGCCCATTCAAAATCATCTGCAATTTTTAACTGACGATTTTGGGTGACATGTAGATAGATAAGTGTTAAGAATCCCTTTACGCAGGAGTAGCGGTATCTTCCTCAGGTCCTGCCCTTTGTATTGCAGGATATCGAATACCACATAAGCACATAAAAAATAAAGACCCTATGTTGGGTCTTTATTTTTTATGATTCATTTTTCACGAAAATTCTAGTAAGTATTATACCACTCAGTATTCCGAATATTATATTAACGTGTAATTTCATAAAGATGTTTGTGAAAAATGAGGGTTCAATATCTATAAAGAATGCGGGGAGCATTGCTAAAAATAATGAGACTAGAAAAGGAAATATTAATGAATAGTGTATGCTTATTTTCTTTTTTACAAGCTTAATGACATTTGACCAATCGAAAACAATACCTAGACAAAGACTGAGCAAAATAATTTTCAAACGCTCCATATTTGCTGCAGGGGACAGCTCATTAATATATTTGTTCATGGATACGTAGGAATGATCAATAGCGAGTAAAATAAAAAACATTACTACTCCGACAACAAGGAATGTGATGATTTTCCTCAATTTTATTTAACCCCTCCTTACGAATGAAATAAAAAAGCACCTCGGAAATCATTGTATGATTTCCGAGGAAAAGAGTTCATGAAGGTTGATATCTTAGTTGGTTGAATATATTCCTAACTTATTTTGCTTAAATACCTCATCTTGGACTTTATTCCATTCATCAGCTTTACCCGACCAGATTTCTCTACCTGACTCATCGTTTACTGTTACTTTTGGATTGATCGGTTTGGCTTGTCCTGATTCAATCGCTAAATCTAATTGTTTTCGTTCTTCTTTAATGTTCAATAATTCAGCATCTGGAAGATCGTTAGCATTGTTTTTTTCTGCTGAGAGTCTGCTACCAGTTTCCAGATACATACTTGATTTGCTCCCGATTTGTGCGTCCATTGCAAACAAGCCTGAGGCCGTCCATCCATTTAGAAATGTCCAATTCTCATTTCCATGAGCAAGCATTAGATTGCTGATTGAAGTATTTGATGTCCCCGTCCAGTTATAATCTACCCAAGCGTTTACACTTTGACCAGGGTTTATGAAATCACCGGTGTTATTATCTCCAAAAGTATACCGGTAAGTACTGGTAGTTCCACTAACAGAAATATTTACACTCCATGTTGATGCATCTGAATCATTTCCGCTAGAAGCGTACATGTTTTTAAACTGCAAATGAGTGTTTGGAAGTCCTATCCAGTGACTAGGGACAATCCCTCCACGACTTGTGTTCTCCATTGTGAAAAGTGTTGAAATAGTTTTTCCATTGCTTAAACCAACAGTGGGGGATAACAAAAATTGTGTTGTAGCATCGCCTCCCGAGCCACTTGCTCTGTACACATCAGTAGAGCTATTGTAGATAATTGAAACTGTTGAATCTGGATACGTAGTTGATGCGGAGGTGGCTATTGGGAACGAGAGACACATTACCATGGCAAGGGTAGTGATAATTGACTTCTTTTTCTTCAATGTAATTCCTCCTTATCTATAAGTTGCATAAACTTTACTAAATATTCCTTATACTCATCAAAGAGGATGAAGAGAAATAAGCTCTTATATCCGCTGAATAACTAGATTAGACTTTGAATAACTCCAAATAACTGGAAATTCAATTATTCACCAAGTTAACAGGTATTGTCGTACTGATCCACACGTTTAGTCGAGAAATCAAGTTGTCCATGCCTGAGGGAGAATGGCATTGGATTAAGATCGACGAGATTGTTTCGGCAAATTGATCAAAAAGAAATCGAAAAAAAAGGACTCCAGTTCTTAGCGGCGGAGTCCTTTTTCATTGCACTTCAATAAATATTAGTACCCACACCTCAACCACAAAAAGCTTGTAGGTTGTTGTTTGTCTTTATAGATTGTACTATTATAGAAGACACTAAAATCTTGAATCTGAAAGGGTTGTTGTAGAATGAACTTTAGTCTTGTAGATCCTGTCAGATATATGTTCTACATTTAAGGGTGACCTATTATGAAATCAATATATCTGGATCATGCCGCATCAACTCCGGTGCACCCGGAAGTTGCCCAGCGGATGATGAATGTGATGACAGGCCAATACGGCAACGCTTCAAGCGTCCATGCCTTTGGACGAGAAGCGAAGAAGATTATAAGCGGGGCGCGTGATCAAATCGCGGCCCTTTTAGGATGCCAGTCGGACGAGCTGGTGTTTACCGCAGGCGGAACCGAAAGCGATAATCTGGCTATTTTGGGAATGCTGGAATCGCTCGGAACGAAGGGCAAACACGTCATTACGTCAGCGATCGAGCACCATGCAGTGCTTCATACATGCCATGAGCTGGAACGGCAGGGCTGTGAGGTGACCTATGTCCCTGTAGACAGTACAGGACGTGTGTCCGTGGAGGACATTGTCGGCGCGATCAAGGACAACACGGTGCTTGTGACGATTATGTACGGTAATAATGAAGTAGGCACTGTTCAACCGATTGCTGAGATCGGCGAGGTATGCCGCAGCCGGGGAATTGTGTTCCACAGTGATGCTGTGCAAGCTCTGGGCTCAGAGGCAATCTCATGCCGCGACCTGCCGGTGGATATGTGGAGCTTCTCCGCTCACAAAATCAACGGACCGCAGGGCGTTGGGGCTTTGGTTGTCCGCAGAGGAATCAGTGTAACCCCACGCCTGTTCGGAGGGCTGCAGGAGAAGAAACGTCGTGCCGGAACCGAGAATATGGCTGGAATAGCCGGTTTTGCAGCGGCTGTGGAATTGGCCGTGAGAAACATGGAGCAGCGTATTCAGCATTACAGCGGGCTGAGATCAACCCTGCTTCAGGGTCTTCGTCAGGAGATTGGCGAGGATTCTTTTGTGATCAACGGAAACCTGGATCATTACCTACCTCACATCCTAAATATCAGCTTTTCTGGTTCCAACACGGAGTCTATGCTGATGAACCTCGATATGGAAGGGATTGCGGCAGCAAGCGGCTCAGCCTGCACGTCGGGATCTCTGGAAGTATCCCATGTACTCCAATCCATGAAACTTTCTGACCCTGTTTTGCGCTCTGCGATTCGTTTTAGTTTCGGTTTGGGTAATACTACTCAAGAAATGGAGTACACTGCCCAAAAAATTGGAACCATCCTTAATCGGTTACGTAAATAGATGTTAAGGGATTTCTTCTTCTAAGGAAAAGGGGGTATGCGTTCGTCCATTTCATCCTTTGAGATTGGCCGTTAGTCGGATGTCGTTTTGACCGGCGGTTGATTTTAAACCCATGGAGGATGAGGAGGTGTCCACCGTATTATGAAACTTCAAGAAATGATTGGACTGGCTGTATTCGACGTGGAGAACGGTAAGGAAATCGGCAAAATCCACGATTTTATACTAGATGAGAACTGGTTGATCACCGGATTGGAACTGGACGGCAAGGCTTTGTTTTCCACTCATGTGAAAAGCGTCTCATGGGAAGATATTGTAGCCTATGGGGAAGATGCCGTCATGATTCGCAACCAGGAGGCTGTCCGAAAGCTGGGCGCCAATGATATACCGCTTACGTACCTGTTGGGCAAGCGCAAACTGAAAGAGATGCAGGTCTTGACCGAGGATGGAATCCTGCTTGGACGTATATCGGATGTTTATTTTGAGCAGGAACAGGGCAATACAATACTAGGGTTAGAAATATCTGATGGATTTGTATCGGATTTGATCGAAGGTCGCAAATGGCTGCCTTGCACAGCGGAAATGGCTATCGGCGAGAGTGCCGTCATGGTACCCCCGATGAGCGAACAGCGTCTGGAAAAAGCCATTAATTCTGTGAACGGATAGGGTGAGGTAGGATGAAATGTCCAAACTGTAGTTCCAAAGATATCGGAAAGATTGGCTCCCACCAGTTTTATTGCTGGGGTTGCTTTATCGAATTGACAGTCAACGGAGAGAAAATGTCAGTATACCAAGTAGAAGAGGACGGCACGCTCAGCTCGCTGGATGACCTGTTCTTCGGCGATGAAATGCAGCCGGATTTCCCTCAAATACACGCGTCCTCTTAAAGTGCGCGTACATATTACAAGATAAACGACTCCTTGCCAAAGGCCGATGCGGCTGTATAGCAGGAGTCTTTTTTCATGTCCGCTGCTGGAAATCTTAGTTTATTTCTGGAAGCTTGTACATATACTACAGGATAGCTTGCGAAAAAGGAGGGTACCCTGTGGAACAGCTGACGGAGAGCAAGTGGTTTCGATTATTGGTATGGTTGATGCTTGGATTGATCTCTCTTTACTTTGTCTGGCTGCTGCGTCCGCTGTTTCTGGATGTCTATCGATTTCTCAAGGCTGTTCTGGCACCATTTCTGGTTGCCATGATCATATCTTATGTGCTCAATCCGGTTGTATGCATGCTCTCCGACCGCAAAGTTCCCCGCAGCATGGCCGTGCTGATCATTTATGCCGTCTTTCTGACCTCGCTCGCGGTCATTCTGATTAATATGATTCCGATGCTGATTCGGCAGCTGGAAGAGCTTAATGAGCATCTGCCCGAATTAACAATGAATGCTCAAAGTCTCATGACCAATCTGGATAGCAGGCTGCTGCCGCCTGGGGTTCGCACGGGGATGAACAGCTGGTTCTTTCAGATGGAATCGAGGCTCGCTGGCGGCATCACGGCTTTTATGGACAATATCGGCAACACCATCAACATCCTGTTTAATGTATTGATTGTTCCGTTCCTGATCTTTTACATATTAAAAGATTTTGAGGTGTTCCAGCGAACCGCCGTATCGTATCTGCCCCGGAGTCATCGCAAATCAATTGTCATGCTGCTTAAGGAGATCGACACGGCGCTTGGGAATTATGTCCGCGGGCAGTTTCTGGTGTGCTTGATCATCGGCGTTCTGGCTTACGTGGGGTATATTATCGTGGGCATGCCTTACGCACTGCTGCTGGCCAGCATCGTGGCGGTGTTCAACATCATTCCGTATTTAGGCCCTTTTCTCGGCGCGGCTCCTGCGCTTGTGATGGCATCCACCATTTCATGGAAGATGGTGCTGCTTGTGGTGGTTGTGAATATGATCTGTCAGACGCTGGAGAGCAACGTCATTTCACCCCAAGTGGTGGGAAAAAAGCTGCATATGCATCCACTGTTGATCATTTTTGCCCTGTTAGTCGGGGGGCAGTTGGCAGGAACAGTGGGCTTGATTTTGGCTGTGCCCGTTTTTGCTGTCATCAAAGTGCTGCTGCAGCATTTTTTTGCCTATTATGTAAGAAGGAAATCAGGCTGATTGCTCCAATTCAGACTTGCCATGCTCCTGCATTGACAGATAGATTCACCCTAGATATACTTGAAATGTTAGATCCATAACCGTACAAATCGATGAGAAAATCAAGTAGGCTTAGAGTACCTTGCTCAGAGAACAGGTTCCTTACGGGCAATCATCCGTCTGGCTGCGAGAACCTGGAAGTGTCCCAAGCTGAACAGCTAATTTTTGAGTGTGAGTCAAATTCACCGGCTGGCCCCCGTTATCAAGCTGCAACAAGGCGATCGTCACGTGCTTCTCCAGGGAAACAGTCTGGAGCTGAAATGGGCGATAACCAGGGTGGTACCGCGAGAACATCGTCCCTGAATTATTTCAGGGGCGTTTTTTGTGTTTGGATGCAAGTCAATCCGATCCCTATATTACGACTGGAGGATGTGTAGAGATGATAGCTAGTGAAATCCGTTCCAAATGGCTGGAGTTTTTTGCTGAGAAAGGCCACAATATTGAACCGAGTGCATCGCTTGTACCGCATAATGACCCGTCCCTGCTCTGGATTAATGCAGGTATGGCTCCACTCAAGCCTTACTTTGACGGGCGCGTGAAGCCTGAGAATCCGAGAATTGCAAACTCGCAAAAATGTATTCGTACCAACGATATTGAGAATGTCGGCAAGACGCGCCGTCACCATACGTTTTTTGAAATGCTGGGCAACTTCTCCATCGGAGACTACTTTAAAGAAGAAGTTATCACGTGGGCCTGGGAATTTTTGACCGACAAGAAGTGGATCGGATTCGATCCCGAGAAGCTGTCTGTCACCGTTTATCCCGAAGACGAAGAAGCATTTAAATTGTGGAATGAAAAAATAGGTCTGCCGGAGAGCCGCATCATTAAGCTGCAGGATAACTTTTGGGAGATTGGCGAAGGTCCTTGCGGCCCTTGTACCGAAATTTTCTATGACCGTGGCGAAGAATACGGCAAGGGCACTCCGGAATCGGAGATGTTTCCTGGCGGAGAGAATGAACGCTGGCTTGAAGTGTGGAACCTGGTATTCACCCAGTTCAACCTGAACAAGGACGGCAGTTATACGCCGCTTCCCAACAAGAATATTGATACGGGCGCCGGTCTGGAGCGCTTTGCATCCATTCTGCAAAATGTAGACTCCAACTTCGACACCGATTTGTTCCAGCCTATTATTCAGAGAACGGCGGAACTGGCTGGCGTGAAATATAATGAGTCTCCTGAGTATGATGTGGCGCTGAAGGTTATTGCGGACCATATTCGCACGGTTGTGTTTGCCGTAGGTGATGGCGTGTTGCCTTCGAATGAAGGACGCGGTTACGTGATCCGCCGTTTGCTCCGTCGTGCGGTGCGTTATGGCAAGGTGCTGGGGCTGGACAAACCGTTCATGTACACCTTGACTGAAACTGTGGGCGATATTATGGGAGTGTACTACCCGGAGGTCGTGGAGAAGCGGGCATTCATTGAGAAGGTGGTTGCGACGGAAGAGGAACAGTTCCACAAAACGCTTTCGGATGGGCTCGGCATCTTGGCGGAGGTCAGCGCTGAAGCCAAAAAGCAGGGAAAATCGGTGATCAGCGGCAGCGACGCATTTAAATTGTATGATACCTATGGCTTCCCGTTTGATTTGACGGAAGATTATGCTTCTGAGAACGGTTTGACCGTGGACCGCGAAGGCTTTGACGCTGCGATGAAGGAACAGCGCGATCGTGCGCGTGCAGCCCGTCATGAGACGGAAAGCATGAAGATACAAGGCGGCGTTCTTTCCGATTATACGGTTAAAAGTGAATTTGTTGGATATAATGACACCGTTCGCGAGGCGAAAGTACTCGCCATCGTGTCCGATGACAGTTTTGCCGACAGCGTGAGCGAAGGCCAGACCTGTCAAGTCATTCTGGATGCTACGCCGTTCTATGCCGAAAGCGGCGGTCAGGTGAGCGATCAGGGTGTTTTGGAGGGCGGATCTGTCCGTGCCCGAGTCGAAGGTCTCTTCAAGGCTCCTCATGGACAGCATGTACACTTTGTAACTGTAGAACTCGGCGAGCTTAAAGTGGGCGATACCGTGACAGCACAGGTGAATGCCTCCATGCGCAATGATATCGTCAAGAACCATACGGCGACTCACCTTCTGCACAAAGCGTTAAAAGAAGTGTTGGGCGATCATGTGAACCAGGCAGGTTCCCTGGTTGAGCCGCAGCGTCTGCGTTTTGACTTCTCCCATTTTGGCAGCATCACGCAAGAGGAGCTTGGCGATATTGAGCGCCGGGTTAATGAGCAGGTATGGAAGAGCATCCCGGTTGTCATCGAACGCAAGGGCATTGACGAAGCGAAAGCAATGGGCGCCATGGCTTTGTTCGGAGAGAAGTACGGCGACATCGTCCGAGTGGTTCAAGTCGGCGATTACAGCATCGAGCTTTGCGGCGGATGTCATGTGGGGAATACGTCCCAGATCGGAATCTTTAAGCTGCTGGGCGAGAGCGGGATCGGATCGGGCGTACGCCGGATTGAGGCGGTAACGGGCCGCTATGCTTACGAGCATCTGGAGGAACAGTTGGATCTGCTCAAACAAGCCGCCGGCCTGCTGAAGAGCAATCTTACGGATGTGCCGAAGCGGATTGAGGGCCTGAATCAACAAGTGAAGGATCTTGCCCGCGAGAACGAGTCCCTGCAAGGCAAGCTGGGAGCCATTGAGGCCAGCCAATTGACCGATAAAGTGAAGCAGGTTGGAAATACGCCTCTGCTTGCTGTGGAAGTACAGGCAGGCAGCATGGACGGACTTCGGGGTATCGCCGACGAATTGAAAGGCAAATTGCCGGATGCCATTCTGGTACTCGGTTCCAAGGCAGACGACAAGGTGAATTTTGTTGTAGCTGTTCCGCAGGATCTGGTGAAAAAGGGCTACCATGCAGGCAAGCTCGTTAAGGAAGTGGCTTCCGTATGCGGCGGTGGCGGTGGCGGCCGTCCGGATATGGCGCAAGCCGGAGGCAAGGATGCTTCCAAGCTTGCCCAAGCGCTGCAGCACGCAGAGGAACTTGTGGCCAAGGGCGTATAACCTTTCTTGTCCAGATTGTGTACAGCAAACCGGAATCAATATTTTTGCTGTACACAATCCTGAATTTTTTGGAACACTTCCTAAATATTTCGCTTTGGATTTCCGTAGAGACTTAGGGTTATGTTATGATATAACTAGATCAAGCTGGTAAATATTTATTCGACGAAGCATGGTAACTCATGTTCTTTGAAGAAGCGAGGTGTGTCACACATGGACTCCATGGATAAGACAGTCAAGTTCAATGTAAAAGGTGATGAGAAGGAGGCTTCCGCCCAGGACATTCTACTTTCGGTATATGATTCGCTGGTAGAGAAGGAGTACAATCCGATTAACCAAATCGTAGGGTATCTTTTGTCCGGGGATCCAGCTTATATACCTCGGCACAATAATGCCAGAAGTTTGATCCGGAAGAAAGAGCGAGATGAATTGATTGAAGAACTGGTCCGGTTCTATTTAGCCAGTCACCGTTAGGAGTACACAGGGATGAAGAAAATCATGGGATTAGATTACGGGGACCGCAGAATCGGTGTTGCCATAAGCGATGTGTTCGGATGGACGGCCCAAGGGGTTGAAGTTATCGAACGCCGCCGTGATGAAGGTGAGCTGGTCAGGATTGCCACACTCGTCAAAGAGAACGAGGTCGGTGAGGTTGTAGTCGGCTTGCCTAAAAATATGAATGGCACGATTGGTCCACGGGGCGAAATCTGCATGGAATTCGCAAATACATTGCGAGAGTCCCTATCCTTGCCCGTTCACCTTTGGGATGAACGGCTATCAACAGTATCCGCTGAAAGGACATTGCTTGAAGCCGATGTCAGCCGAAAGAAGCGAAAACAGGTTGTAGATAAGATGGCGGCAAGCTTGATTTTGCAAAACTACTTGGATTCTAAAAGGTAAAGGTGAGGGTGATAACAATGGCTAATGAGCATATTGGTATGGAAGAAGAACCGGAAATTATTTATATTCCCGATGATGAAGGCAACGAGGAAGAATTCGAAGTCATCATGAAATTCGAGGTTGATGGCTCGGATGCTAAATATATGATGGTTGTACCAAGAGAGTCCGCAGACGAAGAAACAGACGAGGTCTACGCCTTCCGTTATGAGGAAGATGGAGAAGATCTGAAATTGTTTATGATTGAAGACGATGAAGAATGGGCCATTGTTGAGGAAACCTTCAATACGCTCGTGGATGAGCTGGACGGGAGAGACGAATGATGACTGATTTTTCGGTTGAAAATATCGTATGGACCCAAGTACTTAAGGAAGCATTCGGTGAGAGTGTGGAGCTTGAGGACGACAAAGGCCATATCGAGGTATATGATATTGCCGCCGAATTTGAAGTGGATGGCCAAGGATATGCCATTCTGGTTCAGCCGGACCGTACGGATGAGGAGTACGAGGTGCTTCGTATCGTAAAGGATGCGGATGGCGGATTGGAACTCTCAACCATCGATGATGACGAGGAATGGGAGAACGTATCGGAGCTGTACGATGAGCTGACGTTTCCCGAGGGAGACGAGGATTAATTGTTCTCGTAAGAGGCACGTGCTTACGTTTTCAAATGAAAGTTCAGGAAGGGGCGGAGCTTGTCCGCCCCTTTTGGTGTGAAGGGATGAGTAGATTGAAGAAACTGGCTATTGCGGTATTGGTTCTGATCCTTATTGCCGGCGGAGGCTTGTTCTACATTTGGAACGGTTTACAGCCTGTTACAACCTCTGAAACACCGGTTGAATTCACGGTGGAGTCCGGAATGAGCACATCATCCATTGCCGATCTGCTTGAGGACAAGGGTCTGATCAAGAACGCCCTTATACTTAAAGGTTATCTGAAGATTACGAACGAAGGCAGCCGGCTTATGGCCGGCACATATGAGGCTACACCGGGAACCCCCTTCAAGGAGCTGCTGTCCAAGATGAGCAACGGTGAAGTGAAGGCGGAGGAAATGGTCCGGTTCACCATTCCTGAGGGTTACACCATTCTCCAGATGGCAGAAACCATCGCTCGTGAGAGCGGAATCGATGAGAAGGAATTTCTGGATGCTGTGGATCAGACTACCGGTTGGGACGTACCGATTGTAGGTGAGATCCCGGAAGGAACGGATCTCAGGCACCATCTGGAGGGCTATTTGTTTCCTGCAACCTACGATGTGCCGAAGAAGAATCTAACAGCTAAAGGCATTGTGGAGACCATGCTCAAGGAAACCGAGAAACGTCTTGCGGAAATTCCTGATTTGCAGAGCCAACTGGAGGCACGCGGCGTGACGTTCCATGAGCTTATGACCATTGCTTCACTGGTTGAGCGGGAAGTGGTTGCAGAACAGGAGAGAGCTCTTGTAGCCGGCGTTATCTATAACAGGCTGGAAGAAGATATGCGGCTTGAGATTGATGCGACTGTTCAATACCTGTTAGATAAACCGAAGGAACGGTTGCTTTATGCCGATCTGGAGGTTGAAAGCCCGTATAACACCTACCGACAAAAGGGGCTGCCGCCCGGTCCAATCTCGAGCCCGAGTTTGGAGTCCATTCAGGCCGCTCTGAATCCGGAGAAATCAGACTATTTGTTCTACGTAACCAAGAAAGACGGTACGCAAGAGCATTTGTTTGCTAAAACGTATAAAGAGCATTTGAAAAACATTGAGAAGAGTAAGAAAATGGCACAACCATAATATGACTTGATCAAAAGATCCGGATTCAATAGACAGGATCCTTTTTGAACAACCCCGAATAGGGAGGAAATATTTCATGAGTATCAAACCTGAATTATTGGCGGCTGCTGGTTCCTTGGAAGATGCTGCTGCTTACCTGGAAGCGGGAGCGGATGCTTTGCTGGTTGGTGAAGATCGTTTTGGCATGCGACTGCCCGGCAGTCTGACCTTGAACGACATTCGTCAAGTAGTCCAGCATGCGCATGGACAGGGAAGTAAAGTGTATGTAAGCTTAAATAACCTGATGACCAATGATTTGCTGCCTGAGCTTCCTGCTTATGTCAAGGCACTGGGTGAAATCGGCGTGGATGCGGTGGAGTTTAACGATCCGTCCGTACTTACTGCGGTGAAGGAGCTAGCTCCTCAGATTAAACTGCACTGGAATGCGGAAATGACGGCCACAAACTACTCAACGTCCAATTACTGGGGGAGCAAAGGCGCATCCCGGGTCATTCTTGCGCGTGAATTAAATATGGATGAAGTAACGGACATGAAGCCGCTGCTTCAAGTGGAAGCACAGGTTCAGGTCCATGGCATGACCAATATCTACCATTCCAAGCGGCGTCTGGTGAACAGTTATATGTCGCAGCAAGGTAGACCCGTAAATGAAGGCAGTCTGGACAAGGAACGGGGACTGTTTCTCATTGAGGCTGAGCGCCAAGACGAGAAATATCCCATTTACGAAGATGTCAACGGAACTCATATTATGAGTTCGGAGGATATTTGTATCCTCGAGGATCTGCATCTGTTGATGGCAGCCGGTCTTGACAGCTTTAAGGTGGAGACGCTGCTGAAGCCGCGCCAATATAATAAGCTTGTGATAAGCATTTACCGCAAGGCGATTGATTTATATACTGCGGACCCTTCTTCCTATGCATTTCAGGAGGATTGGATGGATGAAATTCGTGCCATTCAGGATCCGGAGCGAGAGTTATCGTTTGGATTTTTCTATAAGGAACAAGTTTATTAAGGAGTGTACAGCATGGAAGCAATGGCACAGCCAAAATACAAGGGCAAACGCTATCGCCTGGACAAGCCAGAACTGCTCGCCCCGGCTGGTAATTTGGAAAAGTTGAAATTTGCGGTGCACTACGGCGCCGATGCAGTTTATATTGGAGGACAGAAATACGGTCTTCGTTCGAACGCGGACAATTTCAGCTTCGAGGAAATGAAGGAAGGCGTGGAGTTCGCCAAGAAATACGGTGCTAAAGTATTCGTGGCATCCAATATCTACGCGCATAATGAGGACGTAGAGGGGATTGAATCCTATCTGCGCAGCTTGGAGGAAGCGGGCATCGCAGCGATTATAGCCGCAGATCCGGCCATCATTGAGGTTGCCAAGCGTGCCGCGCCCAAACTTGAGGTTCATCTGAGCACACAACAGTCTACGCTTAATTGGCAGGCCGTGAAGTTCTGGAAGGATGAAGGATTACCAAGGGTTGTGCTGGGCCGCGAGACGAGCATAGAAGAAATTGCAACGATTAAAGAGCATGTTGATATTGAGATCGAAGCCTTTATTCATGGTGCGATGTGTTCCTCCTTTTCCGGACGCTGTGTGTTGTCAAATCATTTTACGGATCGTGACTCCAACCGGGGCGGCTGCTGCCAATCCTGCCGCTGGAAATACGATTTGTTTGAGGATGGAAGAGAAGATAACGGCAACTGGGTATCCGAAGAGGTGCAGATGATGGAACAGCGGGCATCGAGGCCGTCTCCATTCAAACCGGGCGTTACACAGATTCCGTTGTTTCAACCGGAGGACAACCAATTTACCATGGGGTCGAAGGATCTTTGCATGCTGGAGCATATTCCGGACCTGATTGAGGTCGGCATTGACAGCTTCAAGATTGAGGGCCGGATGAAATCCATTCATTACGTAGCTACGGTTGTTAATGTGTACAGACAGGCGATTGATTCCTATATGGCAGACCCTGAACATTACGTGCTGAAGCCGGAATGGATCGAGGAAATCAACAAAGCGGCCAATCGACCGCTGAATACCGGATTCTTCTATGATACCCCGGATCATGAGGACCATATCTATGAACCGGAAGAGAAGGCCGTGCCTTATGATTTTGCCGGATTGGTTATGGCGTATGACAAGCACTCAGGTACAGCTGTAATACAGCAGCGAAACCATTTTAAGCCTGGTGACGAAATTGAGTTTTTTGGCCCAGAAGGTACCTTCTTCAAGCAGGTAGTTGGCCCTATTCAGGATGAGGATGGAAATGAGCTGAACGCGGCACGGCATCCCTTACAGCTTATTCGCTTGCAAGTGGATCAGCCGGTGCGTAACTTTGATATGATGCGAAAGCGCAAAGGGTAAAAAAGATATAGTTCTATATAACTACACACATGAGAATCCGGGTCCGTGGATGGACCTTGGATTCTTTTTATTTTCAAAAAAATTAGGAGTAATGGATTATTTTTTTGCGAAAACCCAAAGGAAAACACCTCCAATTGTCGAAATAAAAAGTAACGAATACGTTCAAGAGATTAGCCGGCGTATTAATATTATGATTGTGGTAGGTGAACAGCTAATGTCAGAAGTCGAACAGCATGATAAGAAGCCGAAAAGAGACAAGAAGCTCGGGGGAAACAAAGAGAAAAAGAAAGCACCTTCGGCATCAACGGGAATACATAATGCAAAGTCGTTCATTTCAAACATGGGAACGGCCATCAGCCGAATGCCTGTGAACCCGGCAAAATCCGTAGGGATCCGGTTGTTTTTAATCTTTTTGTCAGCGATCGTATTTTTTGTTATCGTGTTGGGTTATCTCTCTTACAGTAAAGCGAAGAGCACCATTGAGAAGAATGCTGCCAACGGCAATCAGCAGACGATCATTCAAACTTCTGAGAAAATCGACATCATCTTGGATAAGTACGAGAACGCTGGACGGCAAATTTTCTATGATATTGAACTGCAGAAGCTGTTGTCAGAGTACTCGGATAAAAACTTGAGTGATTATGATTCGTTTACCGTAGAACGCAGCATTCGGGATAAACTATCTAACCAAATCACGTCAGATTCGTCCATCAGGGCTATTTATCTGATCCCTGACAAAGGTGAGAAGATGATCTCGGCGGGGCAAACCTCGGAGACCTCCAAAACCGTGCTTGAACAAAGCTGGTATACAGAGCTGAAGGATGGCGACAAAAAGATTGTGTGGCTGCCAACAACGCAGAACAGCGGAGCTCCGTACTTTACGATTGCACGCTCTCTTGGATCAATGAATGATCTGACTTCTACGTACGTTGTTATGTTTGAACTTAACGCTTCCGTACTGGATACGCAACTGAAGGGGATTGACCTGGGTGAAAACGGCCAGCTGCAGTTGATCAGCCCAGAGGGCACGATTGTATCCTCCAGTGAGAGTTCGATCGTGGGTTCAGAGACAGCTTGGGCATTTACAAAGGAATTCAAGGCAGAAACGAAGACGGATAACGTAAGAACCAAGGATGAGAACGGCAAGCAGGTATTGGCCGTTTATAATACGCTGAGCACCAATGATTGGAAGCTTGTGGGATCGGTTCAAACCAGTGAACTGACGAAGGATGCAACGAGCATTTTGACAATTACGCTGATAGTGGCAGCCGTTGACGTTATATTCGCCATACTGATCGGTATTTGGATGGTGAGAATGATTGCCCGTCCATTAGGCAAGCTCAACCTCCTGATGAAGGAAGGCGCAAAAGGTAATCTGAATGTTCGCACAGACCATAAGAGCCAGGATGAAATCGGTCAGCTCTCCGCAAGTTTTAACGATATGATGGAGCAGATTACCGGCCTCGTGCAGCAAACAAGCAATACGGCTCAGGAAGTACTCAAGACGGCTGCAGAGTTAAGTGATGCCTCGAAGAAAACGGCCATCTCTGCAAAAGAAATTGCCGTTGCCACCGAGGAGATTGCGAACGGAGCCAGCAGCTTGGCAGTTGAAGCCGAGCGCGGCAGCGATCTGACCAACAATATCTCGAAGCAGATGCAAATTGTTGTTACGGCTAACGATGAGATGGGCAAATCGGCCCGTCATGTGGAAAGCTCCAGTGAGCTGGGCACGAAGCATCTGAGCGACTTGCTCGACAAGACACACCAGACCGAGGATATGACACGTTCCATGATGCACAAGGTGGATGGCTTGAAGGAAACGACTTCTTCGGTTGTCAAAGTGCTGGATGTACTTCAGAACATCACGAAGCAAACGAACATCCTTTCCTTGAATGCAACGATTGAAGCGGCCCGTGCAGGAGCAGCGGGCAAAGGGTTTATGGTTGTCGCCGATGAAATCCGCCAGTTGGCGGACCAGTCCAGGCAATCCATAGATATGGTTAGCCAGATCACAGACCGTATCATGACCGAAATGAATGAAACCGTTCAGGTACTGCTGGATGCAAATCCGCTGTTCAAAGGCCAGATGGATGCCGTGAAGGAAACGAATGACATCTTCGTATCCGTCCAGCAGCAGATGGTAGACTTTATCGAACGTTTGGATTCTGTAACGCATTCCATTGATGAGCTGAACGAATCCCAGAATGTGCTCTCTGAAGCGATGAGCAACGTCAGTGCGGTTGCCGAGGAATCCTCGGCGACTTCCGAAGAGGTAGCTTCTCTCTCAACGGAGCAGCAAAGTGTTAGCAGTCAGTTGGTTAATCTGTCATCACAGCTGGAAAATGTATCGAATGAGCTTAAAGAGACCTTGTCTCGCTTTAGACTGTAATATTCCATTCATAGACTGCTCTATCAGTTAAGACTGATGGAGCAGTCTTTTTGTCTACCCGGCTCACTCATTACCTTCTGATAATCCTCCCCTATCAGTTCAATGTGATTGATTCAGGTTCCACATGGAAATAATGGAGAAACAAAGAACTAATTGGAGGAGCAGGACATGAGGCTGATCCGAAATAAGCGAATTACATACGGATGGCTGATATTGACGATGCTTATCGCCATTTTGACCCTAAGACTCGCATGGGTGCAGCTTGTGATGAAACATCAGCGGGTCCCCGGCAGTCGGCATACGATGGTTGAGGCCTCCCTCATACAGCGCGAACGAGGCATTGTGCTGGATTCTGGCCGCGGTCAATTTACAGACCGGAACGGAAAGCCGCTCACGGGTAAGCTGGTTTGGACAGTGGTGTTGTTCCCGGTAAGCGAGAAAGAGCTGAAGGACTCCCATAATCAGTTAGTTCAGCTGGCCCGCATCCTGGGGACAAATAAGGATCGTTTGGTACAGACATGGGGCAAGCTAAAGGAGCCGAAGTTGTGGCATGGAGAGAATACGGTCATTCCTCGTACCCTAACCAAAGCTCAGATCCAGCAGATCCAAGAGCTTGAACTTCCCAAACTGAAGGTTCTTCCTTATGAGCAGCGCTACGGCAATCGCCAATCGGGCATGCAGTGGCTTGGTTTTGTATCCGGCCAGCGGAAGGAGAATCTGTTTTTTCGTGATTATCCGGAGGTTACGGGGACGAGCGGTTTGGAGAAAACGATGGATTCACTGATACGGGGAGAAGGTCCTACCATCGTTTATTTTCCAGTCAACAGTACCAATGAGGTGATACAGGATATCAAGCCGATGGTAAAGGCGCCGGATAATCCGTACTATCCCTTGAGGGTATCCACAACGATTGATATTGATATTCAAAAAGGGATCGAAGCTATAACGGAGAAAGCGGGCATGAAGGAAGGGGCCGTTGTTGTACTGGATGCGCACAATGCCGATATTGTTTCTATGGTCTCAAGGCCGTTCTATAATCCGGAGCAGATTCATCCAAAGGACGGGCAGTGGGAAAATCGTGCCTTGAAAGCGGCAACTCCTGGCTCCATTTTCAAAATTGTCACGGCATCTGCAATTCTTGAGCATGATTTAAGCTCCCCTGAAGAGCACTTCCATTGTGACGGCGAATACGGCAAGTTCGGACTTTCCTGCTGGAAAGAGGGTGGACATGGAACGATTGGGCTTCGCGAGGGTTTTGCCGAATCATGTAATGTCGTCTTCGCTACCCTTGCGGAAAGATTATCCGCACAGCAAATAGCGGATGCGGCATCGGCGCTTGGTTTTGGGCAAACTGTGGGCTGGAGATCACAGGAATTCTTAGGTCTTCGTTCTTTTGTTCCATTGGACCATGAGGAGAAGGGGACGGTATTCTCGGACTCCGTGGATGCTTCTGATGCAGGGGTTAGGGTACAGACTAGCATAGGGCAAAGGGATGCGGCCGTGTCCCCGCTGCAGGCGGCAAATGCGATTGTGACTCTGCTTCACGGCGGTGTAAAGACCAAACCTCGTATTCTACAACAGATTCGGTACGCTAATGGCCAATTGCTTCAGGATACCCATCCGCTTAAGGAGCGTAAGTCAGCACAAGGTATTTCCCGGGAAACCTCATCCATTCTGCTGGAATGGATGGAGGATGTGGTTCAAGAGGGGACAGGCAGTTCTTTGAAAAACCGGAAATGGACACTTGCAGGGAAATCTGGAACGGCTCAGGTAACCGTAAAGGGCCGTCCCCGAAACAACCAGTGGTTTGTCGGTTACGGCCCCGTGGAGAAGCCACGATACGCTGTGGCTGTGTTGGTGGAGAATCGGAGTCCAAGCAGCAGCAATCAGGCGACGGAGATATTCGGTCAGGTTTCTGACTTCTTGGCTTCGGTTGAATCGCCCTCGGGCTCGGGCTCCGCATAAGAGCGGGACATGTCCCAAGGAGACACATCGAATTCTTCTCTCGGCAGATGAATCCATTGCTGCAGGTATCCTTGTGTAAGCAATTCCTTAATGAGAATCAGCAGGATCGGAGCCAGAATCAAACCGGCAACTCCAAATATGGACAGCGAAATCATCATGAAGGACAACATCAAAAATGCAGATGAGACGCCAATTGAGTTGCCTGTAATCTTCGGTTCAAGCAGTTGTCTGGAGATCATGACAACCGCCAGCAGAACGATTAGTCCAATGGCAAGCCCTGTATTGCCGACAATAAACAAATAAACAATCCACGGAATAAGAATAACGGGAACACCCAGCAGCGGCAATACATCGAATACAGCACAGATAAGCGCAATGGACAGCGAGTTGCCTGTACCTAATATCAACAGCCCTATGTATACAATAACAAACGTAATGCTGACCAGCTTCATCTGAGCTTTTAAATAAGAACCGATCGCCTTAAATACATTTTCCTTCAGAAAGACAAAGGCCATCTTGAAGGTTTTGGGCGTTTTTTCTTTTGCGATTCTCCGCCAGCTGCCAATCTCAATGCTCAGGAAAAAGGCGAGAATGATCGCTACCCCGAAGCTGGTGATGAACGAGGAGAATGAACCCATGAAACCAACGATATAATGAAAGAACGACTCGGCAGCCCCTTGAGCAAAAGCGGTAATGTCTTGAAAATAGCCGTTAACCCGTTCTGTCAGATCAGGCGGCAGTGCCTCGAGCTTGCTTTGCAGGAAGATCAGACCCTCGGAGAAATGTTTTTGAATCGTTGCGGTGTAAGCCGGCAAATTCTCCTGCAGGTTCATGAACTGCGATACAATGAGTGCCCCTGCTCCGAACAAGATGCCGAGGATAATCAGCAGGAAGAGCAGAACGGATATCGCGGCGGCAAACGGCTTCGGAAGACCCCTGCGGTGCAGGAATTTGGATAAAGGCTCAATAATCAGGAAAACGAGGAAAGATAAAAACACGGGAGCCGCAATCTGGTAAAGCTTGCTGAATATGTACATGACCAGGTAAACCGTAAGTACGATTAATCCAATATCGAAAGCGGTTCTCCAATATTTTTTATACAAGGGAAGCATAGTGGAATATCGGCTCCTTTATACTTTATTAATTGATATCATTGTACACGATTTGTGAAAAAAAAGCCTATTTCTTTAAGTGCTATGCTAAAATAATAATAGTGTGTTAATTAGAAAAAGAAAGAAAAAGCGGGGAGTTAGCATGCAAACATTACTGCTATGGTTGTTTTACCTTTCATCTTTTTATGCATTTATTCCCGGCATCCTGACCCGAATATTTGGTTTCCGAGTATTTCGCAGGGGCACAGGCACAAACGAGTTCGCCTTAACCTTTGATGATGGGCCTGATCCTCTCTATACGCCAAGGCTTCTGGATCTTCTGAAGCAGTATGATATGAAAGCGACCTTTTTCCTGGTTGGTTCCCATGCAGAGAAACATCCAGAAGTTGTAAAACGCATTCATCACGAAGGCCATCTGATCGGGATCCATAACTATGTTCACAAGAGCAACTGGCTGATGAGACCTGTGACGGTTCGTAAGCAAGTAAAGCGAACGGATGATATTATCTACACCATAACTGGTGAACGTTCAGGTTATTACCGACCGCCTTGGGGAATTGTGAATCTGTTCGATTTTGCCAAGAATACCGGTTGTCGCATCATCTTGTGGTCATCCATGTTTAATGACTGGCGCAGCAAGATCGGCGCTGACAAACTGACTCAGCGAATGCTAGCCAAGCTTCGCGGCGGCGAGGTGATGCTGCTTCATGACTGCGGGACGACCATGGGAGCAAACCCGGACGCACCGGAGCAGATGCTCATCGCATTGGAGCGTGTACTGAATGCCGCAGAGCAGAAGGGGATGAGAAGTATCCGAATCGACGATATGATGGCTAAGGAGAGCAAAGCGAAAGCGAGGAAGCTGTCTCCTCTGAAGCGCGTGATGGTTTCATTGTGGCTTTTGTGGGAAAAAGTCTTTCATGCCGTGTTTGCACTCGAAACGGTCTCTCCTTCAGACCCGATGCTCCATTTCCGTAAACGGCCGTTTGCCGGGAAAACCGTCGTGATGGAGGATGGGAGCCGCCTGGAAAAGGGAGACGAGGTCCTTGAGCTTCATTTTGACAACAAAAAATTGTTCGAGATTGGCAGCCGCTCCCGTTCGGAGGTGCAGCTTGCGATTAAAATGATTCGCGCCGTGCAGAACGATCTGCCTTCCCTCGCCAATATGGTGCTGGAGCGTCCCGAATTCAAGGATGTCAAAGGTTTGTATGCCGTTACCATGATTTCACGGGGACCGGAGCAGTTCGGATTTCATGTCATGGATTTACCGCGGGGGCTGTTCGCAAGTTCGACCAGACTGTATCTTAAACTGCTGCTCAGTGTTATTCATCCCAAAGGTCAGGCCCGCCTGAAGGAAGGAAGCCAGATGATGGAGCCGAAAATGCTCATGATGCCAGTGGACGTTCTGATCGAACGTTATGCTGAGAAGAAGACACAGGTTCAGCCTCCAAAGGAGGAACCGCAGCAATTGCAGCAGGAACAGATGGGGGATTTGGCAGTTGCCAGCGCATCGCAAGGAATGTAAGTGGAAAGATTGGACTTTTTACTGCTATCATGATTAATTATGACATTAAATGTTCATCGATATAAAAAAGGGGGTTATTCCCGCAGGCTGTTCAATGCCTGCGAGGAATAACCCCCTTGCTATGCTGTAATTAGATTTTCAATACGCCGCCTGAGCTTGCATTCGTTACAAGCTTCGAATAGCGGGCGAGGTAACCGGTTTTAACTTTTGGCTCGAAATCGACCCATTTGCTGCGGCGAATCGCCATTTCTTCATCACTGACGCCCAGCAATTGAATGGTGCGGTTGATCAGATCAAGCTCAATGATATCGCCATCTTCAACGAATGCGATAGGTCCGCCTTCGGCAGCTTCCGGCGAGATATGACCGATACTAATACCACGGGAAGCACCGGAGAAGCGTCCGTCCGTGATCAGGCCGACTTTGGCTCCAAGACCCATACCGGCGATTTGCGAGGTTGGTGCCAGCATTTCTGGCATACCCGGACCGCCTTTAGGACCTTCATAACGAATGACAACCACATGGCCTTCCTTAACTTTGCCGTTGGCAATGCCACTAAGCGCCTCATCCTGAGAGTTGAAGCAGATGGCAGGCCCCTTATGATACCCGCCAACCGACGCATCAACAGCGCCGACCTTGATGATGGAACCTTCAGGAGCCAGGTTGCCGTACAGGACAGCGAGTCCGCCGCGCTCGGAATAAGGACTGTCAATCGGATGGATAACGTTGGTGTCCTGGATTTCACAGCCTTCCACGTTCTCCGCCAGCGTCTTGCCGGTTACGGTGATACGATCTCCATGCAATGCACCCGGTTTCTTGAGGAGCTCGTGCAGGACCGCACTAACACCGCCTGCCAAGTGTACATCCTCGATAAAGTAATCCGAAGCTGGAGCGAGTTTGGAGATGTGAGGAACACGGTCGGCAACTTCATTGATACGCTCAAGCGGATAATCGAGACCAGCTTCATGAGCAAGTGCCAACGTATGCAGCACCGTATTGGTGGAACCGCCCATGGCCATATCCAGTGCAAACGCGTTGTCAATCGCTTCAACCGTTACGATATCACGCGGCTTGAGATCCATTTTCACAAGTTCCATCAATTGTGTAGCTGATTGTTTTACGAATTCCTTACGCTCTTCAGCGATGGCAAGGATGGTACCGTTGCCCGGCAGAGCCAGACCCAGCGCCTCGGCAAGGCAGTTCATGGAATTGGCCGTGAACATGCCCGAACAGGATCCACAAGTAGGACATCCGAATTGTTCCAATTCCAGCAGCTCATCATCATTGATTTTACCAACCTGGTGAGCGCCGACTCCTTCAAATACAGAGGTCAGGGACAATTTGCGTCCTTTGCTGTCCACGCCGGCTTTCATCGGTCCGCCGCTGACAAAAACTGTCGGGATGTTAACGCGAAGGGCGCCCATCAGCATGCCCGGCGTGATTTTGTCGCAGTTCGGAATGCAGACCATACCGTCGAACCAGTGAGCGGATACGACCGTCTCCAAGGAGTCCGCGATGATCTCGCGGCTTGGCAGTGAGTAACGCATGCCGATATGTCCCATGGCGATGCCGTCATCAACCCCAATGGTGTTGAATTCGAATGGAACGCCGCCCGCTTCACGAATCGCTTCTTTCACGATTTTTCCGAATTCCTGCAGATGCACATGACCGGGAACGATGTCGATGTAGGAGTTACATACGGCGATAAACGGTTTGCCGAAATCCTCTTCCTTAACGCCTGCTGCACGCAGAAGGCTGCGGTGCGGTGCGCGGTCAAAGCCTTTCTTGATCATGTCTGAACGCATTTTTTTGGTTGCCATGATGTCGATTTCCCCCCAGATCTATTATAAAATTGTTGCGCTTTAGCGCGGTCTTCCGGCAAAGCAGCCGGGTACCTGTGAACAGCGAATAGGTTTTAAATGAGTCTATCACAAAAAGGTAGGTTTTTCTACATGATATTAATTAGGAAACAATGGAGGGAGGCCTGTTGCTGCGGCATGAAAAGAGCCTGTCCCATGAATGGGAGCAGGCTGCTCATTCGAGTGTTTATCATTATTTCTTGCCGCCTTTGCGGCCGATTTCCTGATAGAATTCACGATCATGATTCCGCGAGGTGGCTTCGCCGCCTTTCTGACCGATTTCCTGGTAAAACTCGCGGCTGTGGTTTTTGGACGTCGCTTTGCCGCCCTTTTTGCCGATTTCCTTATAGAACTCGCGGCTATGATTCTTTGCTGTCGCTTCGCCGCCAAGACGTCCAGCTTCTTCGCGGGTCATCTTGCGATTGCCGTTTTGTGCCATCACAAATCACTCCTTTACCGTCGTATTTGCTATGCGTATATGTTACTTACCACGACTTATTTGTCATGAATCAAAACAATCGACTAAAGATTGGTAAATGTCAGTTTGGGATGAATTTCTGAAGGAAAGCGGCAATTCCGCTTAAATCAGAGTTTATTTCATGGTTTAATAAGAGTATGATCATGAATAGGATAGGGAGGTTTTATGACATTGCCGTTTTTTCAAGTGAAGGGACACTCCATTCCCTGCAAAGCGATCTTGTTTGATAAAGACGGTACGCTGCTCCATTTCATGGCGCTGTGGGGAGGCTGGGCCGAGTATGTCCTCAAGTACATGGAAGAGCGGCTGGGGCTGATGGGAGCCGGCTTCACGCTGCCCACAGAGAAGGTGCTGGGCACGAAGCATGATGTAAGCGGGCGCGTGTCCGGTTACGATGTCAGGGGGCCGCTCGCCATGGGGACCGTGGAAGAGACGACGGGGCTGCTGGCATGGCAACTGTACGCAGCGGGAATGCCTTGGAACGAAGCCATTGTGCAGGTCAATCAGATCACGAAAAATGCGATGTATGAAGTTCGTCAGCGAAAACCGGCATTTCCGATGCCGGGGCTGGAAGATTTTCTGAGGAAATGCAGTTTGGCCTCTGTGAAAATGGCAGTGGTCACGTCCGATCAGACCTCGGGTGCACTGGAACAGCTGGAGTGGATGGGGCTGCGCTCTTATTTTACCGTCATTATAGGAAGAGATCAGGTTGGAAACGGTAAGCCGCATCCGGAGATGACCGAAACGGCATGCGGTCTCCTCGGAGTGAAGCCGGAAGAAACGGTTGTCATCGGTGACAGCAATGGGGATATGCAGATGGCCAAACAAGCAGGTGCGGCCCTGGCCGTAGGGTTGTTGACGGATGAAGGGGACACATCACATCTAACAGATGCCGATGTTGTCATATCCGATTATAATGAATTAGACGTGCACAGGTAGACGTGATATTTTTAGGGCTGTACGGAGGTGTTTAGAGTGGAGAACAGGGAGAAGATCGAGCAGTTGGCAACATGGATCGAAGCGAGCGACTACATTGTTTTTTTCGGGGGCGCCGGTACCTCCACGGAGAGCGGAATACCTGACTTCCGTTCAGCAGCCGGGCTTTACCAGAGCGAGCATCAATCGCCATATCCGCCGGAGGTTATGCTTAGCCACACGTTTTTTATGAAGCATCCGGACGTGTTTTATGATTTTTACCGAAGCAAGATGCTTCATCCGAATGCACAGCCAAACGGCTGTCACCGGCTATTGTCGAGGCTTGCATTTGACGGGAAACTGAAAGCGGTGATTACGCAAAATATCGACGGACTCCATCAGAGCGCAGGATGCTCCGATGTGATGGAGCTTCACGGCTCTGTACACCGCAATTATTGCATGGATTGCGCAAGGTTCTACAGCCTGCAGGATATTATGGACATTAAGGAAGTTGTCCCGCGCTGCAAGGATTGCGGTGGGCTGATCAGACCGGATGTCGTGCTGTATGAAGAGGAGCTGGACCAGAACATTATTATGCGCTCGATTCAGGAAATATCGACAGCGGACTTGCTGATCATCGGCGGGACTTCCCTGACGGTTCATCCTGCGGCTGGGCTGATATCCTATTTTCAAGGAAGCAAGGTGGCTCTGCTGAATGCAGATCCGACCCCGTACGATCACCGGGCCGGCCTCTTGATCGCCGATCGGATCGGGCAGGTCATGACACAAGTGGATAAGCTGATCAGCACGTAGCGGCGACAGCTGCGGCGTGTTGCTGCACGCATAACTGTAATCGTTTTCTTGTCAAAGTCCAGCGAAACACGTTAAGATGAATTTAGCAATGGATCTATTCACTTTAGAGAGGCAGGGATTGCAAGTGACCTATGTGGCTAGCGAAGACCGCTATGAAGGAATGAAATATAACCGTGTGGGGCGTTCCGGGCTGAAACTTCCGGCAATCTCCCTTGGATTATGGCATAATTTCGGTGGTATCGACACGTATGAAAACGGGCGGAGCATGGTTACGCGTTCCTTCGATCTGGGCATTACCCACTTCGATCTGGCGAACAATTATGGACCGCCTGCAGGATCTGCCGAAGAGACATTTGGCAAAATTCTCTCCCGTGACCTCAAAGCCTACCGCGATGAAATCGTTGTTTCATCCAAAGCGGGTTATTACATGTGGCCTGGGCCATACGGGGACCATGGTTCTCGTAAATATCTGGTGTCAAGTCTCGATCAGAGTCTGAAGCGGATGGGCCTGGATTACGTCGATATTTTCTATCATCATCGGATGGATCCGGAAACGCCGCTTGAAGAAACCATGGTCGCCTTGGATCATCTGGTACGTTCCGGCAAGGCGCTTTATGTTGGGGTGTCCAACTATTCGCCGGAGAAGACGCGGGAAGCGATCTCCATTCTGAAAAGCCTGGGCACTCCGCTGCTTATTCACCAGCCGAGTTATTCCATGCTGGACCGCTGGGTGGAGAACGGCTTGCTCGATGTTCTGGACGAGAATGGTGTGGGAAGCATCGCGTTTACCCCGCTTGCCCAAGGACTCTTGACCAATAAATACCTGAACGGCGTACCTGGCGATTCGCGTGCGGCAAGCGCGTCCGTGTTCTTGAACGAAAGCAACATCACGCCTGAGGTGCTGCGCAAGATCAGGGCGCTGAACCAGATCGCGCAAGCGAGGAACCAAAGTCTTGCCCAATTTGCCCTGGCGTGGGTGCTTCGGGGCGGCAGAGTGACATCTGCCCTCATCGGCGCGAGCAAGGTAAGCCAGATCGAAGACAATGTGGCTGCCTTGAACAATCTGGAGTTCTCGAAGGAAGAGCTGGATCGCATTGAAGCGATTCTGAGGACGGAGAACGGATCAACTGCAGAGGGCCAGAATAATTGATGCAATAGCCAAACTAAACCTAGCGAAACGAAGAAGGAGCGCCTCAGGATGTATTACCCGGCCTGATATGCGCTCCTTTTTTGGTGCAAATATGATCATGAACTCGCTTATGGCTCCGTTGGTGTTGCTGCGGACATGATGTCCTTCCGGTATCGTGTTGGCGATCGGCCGACAAGGCGTTTGAATTGGCGCGAGAAATAAAGTGGGTCGGTCAGACCTACGGATGCGGAGACCTGCTCGATGGACAAATCGGGACGTTCGCGCAGCAGCCGCTTGGATTGGTCGATCCTTAATTTGAGCAGGTACGTAATCGGGGTCATGCCTGTTTCCTGCTTGAATATGCGCGACAAGTAAGCGCGGTTGTAACCCAGGCTCGCACACATCTGTTCGATGGAGACGGGGTGGGCATATTGGGAAGTCATGTAATTGATCATTTGCTTCACTGTGCGCTGAACCTGAGGCTCTGCAAGCGACAGCAGCGACGGGCGGTCGCTGCGGTTCAGGATCTCGGCACAGATCAGATGCAGGTAACCAATGGCGGCGATGTGGGAGCTTTCTTCCCTGGATTGAAAATGCTTCTGGATGAGGGAGACATATCCGGGAATCGGGTTGTTCGCCTCCATGAGATGCAGGACGGGCTTGTCGGGCGTGAGCCCCAGGCGATTCATTTCTTCACCGGCATGCTCTCCGTCAAAGGCGACCCACCGGTATTGCCACGGGCAACTCGCGTCAGATTCATAGCTGACAATCTGACCGGGATGGATGAGAAAGCAATCGCCGGGACCCAGCTGGTACATATCGGTTTCCGTTCGAAATATGCCATATCCTGATTCGATAATATGCAGCAAGTAATGATCGTATATTTTTGGCCCCAGGGCATGCTCAGGTCTGGTCTGGCTTTCCCCCGCAAATCGGACGTGGAGCCACCCGCTGCCCTGCTGGGCAGGATTTGAGGCAACAGAATAGGTTGGTTTCATCATAATTTTTCCTTTAGAATAGGATTGGGAAAATACGGGATTGCAGATTTGTTTTAATTATGAGTTTATTGTACCTCTTAAAGTCACATAAATCCATATGTAACACACAAGATTTCATTATCGTTAAACGAGGTTTCCATTATACTGAAGACAGTAAAACTACCATATGTACAGGATGGAGTGATGGGCAGTGACTACACAACAGCTTATGCAAAGATTCATGGACAAGCACGGAGAAAGCCGGCATGAGGTTCGGATATTTAACGCACCCGGCAGGGTGAATCTGATCGGGGAGCATCTGGACTACAACGGAGGTTACGTTCTTCCGGCAGCCTTGGAGTTTGGCACAACCTTGATTATCCGTCCGCGTGACGATAAGAAGGTAAGCTTCTCTTCAACCAATATCCCTTATGAATTAACGATCAGCCTGGACGAGGATTACCGTTACAAAAGCGATCAATGGACGGATTATCCGGTTGGCGTCATTACGGAATTGCATAAAATAGGCTCCAATCTTAGCAGCGGGTATGACCTGCTCTACCATGGGGATATTCCTAACGGCGCGGGTCTGTCTTCCTCTGCCTCCATCGAAGTGGTCACAGCCTACGCGCTCTTGAGCATGGAGGGCAAGGCAGCGGATACCGTGGAGATCGCGAAGCTCTCACAGAGAGTGGAGAACCTGTTCGTTGGCGTCAATTCCGGCATCATGGATCAATTTGCCGTGGCTAACGGCAAGCAGGATCATGCCATTCTGTTAATGTGCGATACCCTTGAGTATGAACTTGTACCGTTCCAGACGGGACCATATAAAATCGTGATTTCCAATACCAATAAACGACGGGGGCTTGTCGACTCCAAATACAATGAACGCCGAAGTGAGTGCGACCATGCTTTGGAGATTTTGCAGAATGAGCTTCCTGCACTAACGTATCTCGCACAGCTGAACCCGGATCAATTCGTAACATTACAGGACAACATCCAGGATGAAACGGTCCGAAGACGTGCCCAGCACGTCGTGGAGGAGAACCAGCGCGTTCTTGATTCCGTGAAAGCATTGAAGAACGGGGATCTGGAATCGTTCGGTCAGTATATGAACCAGTCCCATGACTCCTTGCGTTATCTGTATGAAGTGACAGGCGATGAGCTAGACGCGCTCGTTGAGGAAGCCCAGCGCATCCCAGGAACGCTTGGTTCCCGGATGACGGGGGCCGGTTTCGGGGGCTGCACGGTGTCTTTGGTCCACGAGGATGCGGTGGAACGCTTCATAGCGGAAGTGGGGCAGCAGTATGAAAGCAGAACCGGACTGAAGCCGGATTTCTATGTATGCGGCGTTGGTCAAGGTGTGCATGAAGTGAAGGAGGGCGAATAATATGGCGATTTTAGTAACTGGCGGTGCAGGTTACATCGGTTCTCACACTGTGGCGGAACTGCTTGAGAAGGGAGAAGAGGTTGTTGTTATCGACAGTCTGCAGACCGGGCATCGCGAAGCGCTCCTTGGCGGAAAGCTGTATGTTGGCGATCTGCGCGACAAGACGCTGCTAAACCAGCTGTTCTCGGAGAATGATATCGATGCCGTTATCCACTTTGCTGCGAATTCGCTGGTCGGCGAGAGCATGAAGGACCCGGTGAAGTATTACGACAACAACGTATACGGAACGCTCTGTCTGCTGGAAGCGATGAATGAAGCAGGTGTACGCAAAATCGTCTTCTCCTCAACGGCTGCTACCTACGGTGAGCCTGAGAAGGTGCCGATTGAGGAAACAGACCGGACGCAGCCAACGAACGTGTACGGGGAAACCAAGCTAATGATGGAACGGATGATGTCCTGGTTTGATACCGTGCTCGGTGTAAAATATGTATCTCTTCGTTACTTCAACGCTGCCGGATCCCATGCCAGCGGCTCCATCGGAGAGGATCACCGCCCGGAGAGCCATTTGATCCCGCTTGTGCTGCAAACCGCTTTGAAGCAGCGCCCAAGCATCTCCGTGTTTGGCGATGATTATTCTACGCCGGACGGAACATGCGTGCGTGACTATATCCATGTCAGCGATCTTGCGAACGCCCATCTGCGCGCGGTAGAGTATCTCCGCCGTGGGGAACCCAGCAATGTATTTAACCTCGGCAACGGGCTCGGTTTCTCGGTGAAGGAAGTTATTGAGACATCGAGGCGGGTGACTGGCGCTGACATTCCGGTTGTCATGGAGGCACGGCGTTCCGGCGACCCTGCTGTATTAGTAGCCTCTTCAGATAAAGCGCGTACCGTCCTTGGATGGACACCATCCAAAACGTCGCTTGAAGAGATTATCGATAGTGCATGGAAGTGGCACAGCAGTCATCCGCACGGTTACGGAGACAATTAATCCAAGGGGGACTACGGCGATGAAATCAGTACCATCAGGAACTCCCGAATTGAAGCAATCGAAGCAGGCTCTGCATGCGATTGAAATGCTGGTGCGATTTGCCCTGCATAAAGGCCTTATCGAGGCAGCCGATGTGGATTACAGCCGCAATCTGCTGCTGGAGGACTTCGGCTTCAGCGAGCCGTATGGCGACGAAGTGAATGAGCAGATTCCGGATGGACCCCAGGCCATGCTGGACATTTTGATCGATTACGGTGCGGCGAACGGACTCATACCGGAGAACACGGATACGTACCGGGATTTGCTGGATGCCAAAATCATGGGCCGTCTTATGGCAAGGCCTTCGGAAGTGACAGCCCGGTTTCGAGCAGCCCAGCAGGAGCAGGGGATCATTGCAGCTACACAACAGTTCTATGATCTGTGCATCGATTCCAACTACATTCGCATGGATCGGGTAGCCAAGAATGAGTATTGGAGACATGCCAGCGCGTACGGCGATATTGAGATCACGATTAACCTATCCAAACCGGAGAAAAGTCCGAAGGAAATCGCTATGGCAAAGCTGCTGCCACCGCCTGTTTATCCCAAATGTCAGCTCTGCCGTGAGAATGTCGGTTATGCTGGCAGGGTCAATCATCCGGCACGGCAAAACTTGCGGATTATCCCGCTGGAGTTAAACGGGGAGCGCTGGTTCTTCCAGTATTCGCCCTATGTATACTACAACGAGCATTGCATCGTGTTCCATCATGATCATGTGCCGATGAAGCTGACCAGGGAGACGCTTGCCCGCCTCTTGAGTTTTGTGGATGCGTACCCGCATTATTTTCTCGGGTCGAATGCGGATCTCCCGATCGTGGGGGGCTCAATTCTTACGCATGATCATTTCCAAGGAGGCCGTCATTCCTTCCCGATTCAGAAAGCACCGAAGGTGGCGGGCTTCTCACATGAGGCTTATCCCGGCGTGTCCGTCAGCATCGTGAAGTGGCCGATGTCGGTTATCCGGCTGGCCTCAAGTGATCGGGGATTGCTCCTTGAATGTGCCAACAGCATCTATGAGAATTGGAAATTCTACAGTGACCCTTCGCAAGACATTGAAGCGTTCAGCGAGGTGAAGGGAGAGAGAGTCCGCCATAATACGGTTACGCCGATTGCCCGGCGAAATGACGAAGGCATCTATGAGCTGGATCTGGTGTTGCGGAACAATCGGACCAGTGAACGGCACCCCGAAGGGATTTTTCATCCTCACCGGGAGATGTTTCATATCAAGAAGGAGAATATCGGCTTGATCGAAGTTATGGGGCTGGCGATCCTGCCGGGCAGGCTCAAGGAAGAGCTGGACCAAATTGCCGAGGTTCTGGTCGGGAACGAGAAACTGTATGCGGACAGCCAGGCCCCAGACCATCCGCTTGCTGTTCACGGCGATTGGATCGAAGAGCTGCGGGAACGGGGAGCCGCCCTGTCCGACAAGGCTGAGGCTATGGAGCTGATCCGCCAGGAAGTTGGCAAGAAGTTCACCACGATCCTGGAGCATGCCGGTGTGTACAAACAGACGGAAGACGGACAGCAGGCTTTTGAGCAATTTCTAAGCCGTATGGGATTCCAGCGTGAGAGCATGTAGTTCTCCGTGATAAAAAATATCCATTTAACTGCGTTAATAGCAAAAACAGCCGGTCCTTTCCGCAGAGAGGAACGGTTGTTTGTTTTACACAGGAGGAATGATATAAAATGAATGAGCATGCATGATTGAATAATAGCTGCAAACACGATGCGATGGAGGTAATAAATATGAGACCATTTGTATTTCATAATCCGACTCAGTTGATATTTGGCAAGGGCAAACTGAGCGCTTTAAGTAGTGAAGTGGCCAAATACGGCCAGAATGTATTGCTAGTATACGGCGGGGGCAGCATCAAGCGCAGCGGGCTGTATGACCAGGTCATCGCGTTGCTGCAAGAAGCGAATGCTGTGGTAACAGAGCTGAGCGGAGTGGAACCGAATCCGCGTCTGTCCACGGTTCATAAGGGCGTTGAGTTGTGCCGGAAGCATAACATTGACCTCATTCTGGCTGTTGGCGGAGGAAGTGTGCTTGACTGCTCCAAGGCGATTGCCGTTGGTGCCAAATATGACGGCGACATGTGGGATTTCGTAGAGCGCAAGGCGGCTCCGCAAGGGGCTCTTCCACTCGGGACCGTGCTCACGATGGCTGCCACGGGCTCGGAGATGAATGGCGGCTCCGTTATTACCAATGAGACGACCCAGGAGAAGATGGGCTGGGGAAGCCCGCACGCCTACCCTGCATTTTCAATTCTGGATCCTGTACATACGTTCTCCCTTCCACGGGACCAAACCGTGTATGGTGTCGTTGATATTATGTCTCACGTGCTGGAGCACTACTTCCACCAAGATACGAATACGCCGGTGCAAGACGGATTCTGCGAAACGATACTTCGCACCATGATAGAGACAGCACCCAAGCTCGTAGAGGATCTGGAGAACTATGAGCTTCGCGAGACGACGATGTACTGTGGAACGATGGCCCTGAACGGCATGATCAATATGGGAATGGCGGGAGACTGGGCTACCCACAATATTGAGCATGCGGTATCTGCCGTATACGACATTCCGCATGGCGGCGGCCTGGCGATACTCTTCCCGAACTGGATGAAATACAATCTTAGCGCAGATCCTCAGCGCTTCAAGTCGCTTGCTGTGAATGTGTTCGGAGTTGATCCGACAGGAAAGACCGATGAGGAGATCGGATTGGAAGGCATTGAAGCCCTTCGCAGTTTCTGGACTTCCATCGGCGCACCTAGCACATTGGGAGCTTACAATATCGACGATCGTGAGATCGAGGCTATGGCCGACAAAGCGATGCGTTTTGGACCGTTTGGCAATTTCCGCAAGCTGCAGCGCGAAGACGTTGTTGAAATTTATAAAATGTCGCTTTAATGCGCCCTGACCTGTTGCTCGCATAGCAGGGGGGACGATGCAAGCCTGCCGGTTCATACCGAGCAGGCTTTTTGCGATGGCGTGTGGAATATAGATATGCAGAGATTTTCATACGTTTGAGGCAAATAATTGAAACTTTAGCAAACATTTTGCCGTATTACTTGTTATACACAGTAAGGAATTCCAGAGGGGGCAATCAACATGGAAGCGTTATATTGGGGCTGTCTGATCGGAGGCGTCTTATTCGCCATCGTAACCGTGGTGCTTGGTGACATACTCAGCTCGGCACTTGACGGATTGTTGGACTTTTTGTCAGTGGATTTTTTCAATCCGGTTGTAATCGCTGGGGGAATCACCGTATTTGGCGGTACCGGAATCATGCTGATGAAATACACGAATTTGGCAGCAGGTGCCCATGTAACGCTGTCTATCCTGTCAGCTATCGTCATCTCGATTCTCGTCTACTTTGGGTATGTCAAACCGATGGAGAACAGCGAGAACTCGACAGGCTTCTCTATTAAAGAGCTGGCGGGCAGGATTGGCGTTGTAACTGTACCGCTCCCTGCAGAGGGATTTGGTGAAGTAATGGTCAAGATTGGAGCAGGCAACACCATGCACATTGCGTCCAGCTTTGATCGTCAGATCCTTCCCGCAGGTGTCCGCGTGGTAGTTATCGACGTTGTTGATGGTGTCCTGAGAGTGTCCGAACTGGAAGAACGAAAAGGAGATGATTGATTCAATGCCAGAGTACTTAGTAATTCCGTCCATTGTCGTAGCCGTTATTGTTGTGTTGGGACTTGCATTCTGGGCTCGTTACAAAACGGTGAGTCCGGATGAAGCGATGATTGTAACCGGTTCATTCCTGGGGAGCAAAAATTTATCGGAGGATGAATCCGGCCGCAAAATCAAAATCGTACGCGGCGGCGGCGCTTTTATACTACCCGTATTTCAACGTTCCGAATTCGTATCGCTCTTATCCCATAAGCTGGATGTCATGACCCCTGAAGTGTACACGGAGCAGGGCGTGCCGGTGATGGCCGATGGGGTTGCCATTATTAAAGTCGGAAGCTCCATTGAAGACGTGGCGACCGCAGCCGAGCAGTTCATGGGCAAGCCGATTGAAGCGCTGAAAGGCGAAGCCCAGGAAGTGCTTGAGGGTCATCTGCGTGCCATTCTGGGTTCGATGACGGTGGAGGAAGTATACCGTAACCGCGACAAGTTTGCGCAGGAGGTTCAAGGCGTTGCGGCAAGAGATTTGAAGAAGATGGGTCTGCAGATCGTATCCTTCACCATTAAGGACGTTCGCGATAAGCATGGATACCTGGAAGCACTAGGTAAGCCGCGGATTGCCACGGTGAAGCGGGATGCAGAGATTGCCGAAGCGGAAGCGGTTCGGGATGCGCGGATTCAGAAAGCCCGTGCGGAAGAAGAAGGACAGAAGGCTGAGGTCGTTCGCGATACCAATATCGCTGAAGCTGAGAAGGAAAGAGAACTGAAGGTCGCTTCCTTTAAGAAGGAGCAGGATACGGCGAAGGCGGAAGCCGACCAGGCATACCATATCCAGGAAGCCCGTGCCAGACAAACAGTGGTTGAAGAGCAGATGAAGGTCGAGCTCGTCCGCAAGGAACGTGAAATCGATCTGCAGGAAAAAGAAATCATGGTCCGCGAGAAGCAGTATGATGCGGACGTGAAGAAAAAAGCCGAAGCGGATCGCTACGCGGTGGAGCAGGCAGCCGAAGCGGATAAAGCCCGCAAGATGCGCGAAGCGGATGCCGTGCAGTACTCCATCGAGACACAGGCAAAAGCTTCTGCCGAACAGAAGCGCCTGGATGGTATGGCGGTCGCTGATGCAGAGCGTGCAAAAGGTACGGCTGAAGCTGAAGTCATTCGTCTTCGGGGTATTGCCGAAGCCGATGCCAAAGAAAAACTTGCCGAAGCGTTCCAGAAGTTCGGAGAAGCTGCGGTGCTCGACATCATTGTAAAAATGCTGCCTGAGCTTGCTGGCAAGATTGCTCAGCCAATCTCGTCCATCGATAAGCTGACGGTTGTCGATACAGGCAAAGGCGAGGGAGCGGCTCGCGTGAGCAATTATGTGACCGAGCTTATGTCTACGGCGCCTGAAATGCTGAAGAGCGTATCGGGAATTGATGTGGAAGAGCTGATCAAGGGATTGACCAAGAAACCAGCAGCTGTCCATAAGTCGGTTGCGGTCGAGCCGGAGCTGGTGCCAGTGCCGGTTCCTGTAGAAACAAGCGCAGCGAAGGAAGAATCATAATCGTTTAAACGCAGTTAGATGCGATTTGAATCGGGGCATGTGTGTTGACAGGCAGTGGTACAGCACCTTGAATACATTGGCAACCACAAATGATTTTGCTGTGCTCTCATATTTCTGATAAGATATCCGAGTATACGCGTTTGAATCAAAAAGAGGTGCGAATGTGAGCAGCTTACAAGTGGCTAAAGTGTTGAACAACAATGTAATCATAGCGCGGCATCCTCAGCACGGGGAGGTTGTTGTCATCGGCAAGGGAATTGGCTTTAATCGCAGGAATAAAGACAGCATCCCGGCCTCCGCTGCCGAGAAAATGTTCATTTTGACTAAACCGGAGGAGCAGGAGCAGTATAAGCAGCTGGTGCCTCATATCGATGAGAAGCTGATTGAGGCGATGAATGATATTATTCTGAATGCTGCGAAATCCAGTGAGGCTCCTCTGAATGAGCATATCCACATTGCGTTGACCGACCATATCGCATTTGCTATTAAACGTCACGCCCAGGGGCTTTACATTCATAATCCTTTCTTATATGAAACTCGCGAGATGTATCCTGAAGAGTATGAGATGGCAGAATACGCAGTCCGTACCATTCGGGATAAACTCGGGGTGGATCTGGGTCAAGAGGAAATCGGATTTATAGCCCTTCATTTTCATGGCGCTCTTACGAACCAGCATATTTCGGAAGTTCGCAAGCATTCGGAGCTGATCGCGGATCTCGTACATACCGTGGAGCAGCAGATGGATTATGCCATACCGAAGGATACGCTGGATTATTCCCGCCTGTTGACCCATCTTCGGTTCGCGCTGGAGCGGATAAGGCGGGGGGAAGCGGTGAATGAGACGAGTTCGCTGGACGGTCTTCTGAAGCGTGAATATCCTGAGACATATTCCTTGGCGTGGAAGCTGACGAAGATCATGGAGCAGCGGCTGAAGAAGCCTGTCTATCCAGCAGAGGCTGGTTATCTGACCATCCATCTGGAGCGGCTGATGCAGCGCAAAGGCCAGAACGAGCAAATGTGAAGATTTTATTAAGTCCTCTTCATGTGGTTGCAACGATAAATGAACGGTGTTACAATACGATCAGTTATTAAGTAAAACATCAAATTAACGTGTAACTGATTCGATCAGGCATGAGTACAGCAGGAAATTGGTTGTAATTACCCATTTTTGGGTAATCTAATCCATGAGATTAGACCACCATTTCCCGTGGTTACTCATGCCTTTTTTGGTTTGTTTGTTTTACTGTGCCTTTTACATTCGCTTGTGACAACAACTAGACAGAGGGTGAGAAACTTCATGTTCAAACGGCTTTTTGGCGTACTGCAAAGGGTCGGTAAAGCTCTGATGCTGCCAGTGGCAATATTGCCGGCGGCCGGACTTTTGCTGGGTCTTGGAAATATGCTGGTTAACCCCGATTTCCTGCAGTATGCTCCATGGCTGAACGCAGCTTGGGTGCAAGCGGCTGCAACAGTCATGATGAACGCGGGTCAAATCGTGTTCACGAATTTGTCTCTGCTGTTCGCAGTCGGCGTTGCTGTCGGCTTAGCCGGCGGAGAAGGGGTGGCCGGACTTGCCGCCATCATCGGTTACCTGGTTATGAACGTAACCATGGGAAGTGTCATTGGCGTGACGCCATCGATGATCGGCACGAATTACGAATATGCCAGCGTACTGGGCATTCCGACACTGGCAACCGGAGTATTTGGCGGGATCATCGTCGGTATATTGGCTGCAAGCATGTACCGACGATTTTACAAAATAGAGCTTCCGTCATATCTGGGCTTTTTTGCAGGCAAACGGTTTGTCCCGATTATGACAGCCGCAACCTCGGTGTTGCTTGGTCTGTTGATGGTGTTTATATGGCCACCGATTCAGTCGGCGCTTAACACGGCATCCCATTTCATGCTGGAGCAAAATTTGACGCTGTCCGCTTTTGTGTTCGGCGTAGTGGAACGCGGATTGATTCCATTCGGTCTGCACCACATTTTTTACTCCCCATTCTGGTTTGAGTTCGGTGAATATGTGAACCAGGCAGGTCAAATGGTACGCGGTGATCAGAATATATTCATGGCTCAGCTTCGGGACGGCGTGGAGTTTACCGCGGGTACATTCATGACGGGGAAATATCCGTTTATGATGTTTGGTCTTCCTGCGGCCGCCCTGGCCATCTATCATGAAGCAAGACCAGAGAACAAAAAGCTTGTAGCAGGTATTATGGGGTCTGCTGCACTGACCTCCTTCTTGACAGGAATCACGGAGCCGCTTGAGTTCTCATTCCTGTTTGTGGCGCCGATCCTGTTCGCCGTGCATGCTCTGTTTGCGGGTCTTTCCTTCATGACGATGCATATTCTGGACACGAAGATTGGCATGACCTTCTCCGGCGGCCTGATCGATTACATGATATTCGGTGTCATTCCGAATCGGACGCCATGGTGGAATGTGCTCATCGTTGGTGTTATCATGGCAGTGATCTATTACTTTGGGTTCCGTTTTGTCATTCGGAAATTCAATCTGAGAACACCGGGCCGGGAGGAAGCATCTGGATCGGCTGCGGAGTCCGGATCCGGGTCAGCAGGAGGAAGCAGTAAAGATGATCTGCCGCTTCACATTCTGACTGCACTTGGAGGCCAGTCGAACATCGCGCATCTGGATGCATGTATTACCCGTCTCCGCGTTGAGGTGAAGGAGAAGGGCAGTGTTGACAAGGCTAAGCTGAAGCAGCTCGGTGCGTCAGGCGTGCTGGAGGTGGGGAATAATATCCAGGCGATATTTGGAACCCGCTCCGATACGATTAAGTCGCAAATTCAGGACATTATGTCCGGAATAACACCGTCTTCGGCACCTCAAGCAGCCCCATCAGAAAGCATGCCGGCAGCCAGTGAGGAATTCCAGGCGACTCAGGATGGCGAGACGCTTGTGATGGAGGAGGTTGTATCCCCTGTCGACGGAGAGTTGGTGGATATCTCCCACGTGCCTGACCCTGTGTTCGCAGAACGCATGACCGGGGATGGGTTTGCGGTTATTCCTCACAACGGAACCATTGCTTCTCCTGTGAAAGGAACGGTATTTAATGTGTTCCCTAGTAAGCACGCTATCGGCATTATGTCCGATGGCGGCAAAGAAGTCCTTGTCCATATCGGTGTCAACACGGTTAAGCTGAAGGGGCAGGGATTTAAAGTTCTTGTACAGGAAGGCGATTCGGTATCCGCGGGCCAACCAATCATGCAGGTGGATCTGGAATATGTGAAGGAGAATGCAAAATCGATTATTTCTCCTATTATTTTCTCAAATCTGCCGGAAGGTGCTTCTGTGAAGCTGAACAAGACGGGTGAAGTAAAACGTGGCGAACAAGGAATCATAACCATAACGAAACCTTAGCCCAACATGGATATTAAGGAATCATAAAAAATAACTTTACGAAAGTAGGATGATGAACATGCAACAAACATTCAGAATTATTGACGAAGATGGAATCCACGCACGCCCGGCAACGGCATTGGTAAACACAGCTAATAAATTTCAAGACACGAATTCATTCGCTGAAGCTAACGGCAAAAAAGTAACACTGAAATCCATTCTGGGCGTTCTGTCTCTTGGACTGGAGCAAGGTGACACTTTGACACTGATCACAGAAGGCGGCAATGAGAGCGAGGCGCTTACAGCACTTCAAGAAGTGATGGTGAACGAAGGGTTAGGAGAGGTTCATGAATAATCTGAAAGGAATCGCGGCATCTGCGGGCATCGCGATTGCACGGGCGTTTACACTTGAGCATCCTGACTATTCGGTCACCGAAAAGCAAGTGACGGATACGGATGCCGAGCTCGCGAAGCTGGATGCAGCACTGGCTCAGTCTCAGGCTGAGCTCGAGGCGATCAAAGCCCGCACACTTCAGGAGCTCGGGGAGAAGAAGGCGGAGATTTTCGAATCTCACCTTCTCATCCTGAATGACCCGGAACTGATTGAGCCGGTCAAGGCAAAAATCGCTTCCGAATCGGTTAATGCTGAGTTTGCATTGAATGAAACGGCTACCCAATTCATTCAAATGTTCGAGAACATGAAGAGTGCCTATTTGCAGGAGCGGGCGGCCGATATGCGCGATGTAACCAAACGGATTCTCAAGCATCTGCTGGGACTAAATTATGTCAGCCCTTCGGAGATCAGCGAAGAAGTCATCGTGGTTGCAGAAGACCTGACTCCGTCGGATACGGCACAGCTGAACCGCAAGTACGTTAAGGGATTCACTACGAATATCGGCGGACGTACCTCGCATTCGGCCATCATGGCCCGTTCCCTTGAAATTCCGGCCGTTGTCGGAACGAAGAACGTGCTCTCCTCGGTTCAAAACGGGGATTGGATCATCGTTGATGGACTTGAAGGGGATGTCATTATTAATCCCACTGAAGCTATCATGGAGCAATACCGTGCGAAGCAGGAAGCCTACGCCAAACAGATCGAGGAGTGGAAGAAACTTCGCTCTGAACCGACCGTGTCCAAGGACGGAATCCATGTGGAGCTGGCTGCCAACATCGGGACACCGAATGACGTAGCTGGCGTACTGGATAATGGCGGGGAAGCAGTAGGACTGTACCGCACCGAGTTCTTGTACATGGGCAGAGACAAACTTCCTTCGGAAGAGATCCAATATGTCGCTTATAAATCGGTTTTGGAAAAAATGGAAGGCAAACCGGTTGTTGTCCGTACCCTCGATATCGGCGGGGACAAGGAGCTGCCATATCTGGATCTGCCGAAGGAAATGAATCCGTTCCTCGGATTCCGCGCCGTAAGGCTGTGCCTGGACCGTCAGGATATCTTCAGAACACAGCTGCGCGCGCTGCTGCGTGCGAGCGTCCACGGCAACCTGCGCATCATGTTTCCAATGATAGCGACACTGAGTGAATTCCGTGAAGCGAAAGCTCTTTTGGAAGAAGAGAAGGCCAAGCTTGTGAGCGAAGGCACTCCGGTATCCGAGGAGATTCAGCTGGGGATTATGGTGGAGATTCCATCCACCGCCGTGCTGGCCGATCAGTTTGCCAAAGAGGTTGATTTCTTCAGCATCGGAACCAATGACCTTATTCAGTATACGATGGCGGCTGACCGCATGAATGAACGGGTGGCCTATCTGTACCAGCCATACAATCCGGCGATTCTGCGATTGGTCAAAATGGTCATCGATGCCGCTCATCGCGAGGGTCGCTGGGTTGGGATGTGCGGTGAAATGGCTGGTGACTCTACAGCGATTCCGATTCTGCTCGGTCTGGGTCTGGATGAGTTCAGCATGAGCGCCACATCCATTCTGCCAGCGCGAAGCCAGATCGGGAAGCTGTCCCGCGGCGATATGCAGGCCCTCGCAGCCAAAGCGCTCGAGATGGGTACCGCAGAGGAAGTTGTATCTCTGGTCGAATCCATAGAGGCTGCAGCCGAATAAGGCGGACGATCGAAGAATTTGGAACACCTGATGAAGCAACCGGGTTTTCTCCAGGGACTCTACAAAACTTTTTCCACGTTTAAAAATATGACCTTGATAACATCTGTCCATTGGGCAGATGTTTTTTTTGATCAAAAGAAAGACAGCTGGCATAATTGCTAGTATAATAGCCTAAATATATAGTGACTTGGCTTCAAACCCAAACCAAATCAGGGCTTTTGGCATACCATGATATATGAAAGCGTTCTAAAATTCATGTGCTAGAGGTCTGTCTTATGATTCAGGCGCCCATACTAGGAAGTAAATCTACTTAAAAGTGACGGTGATGATGAGTATGGACATGATCAAGAGCTGCACGAGTCTGAAGCTGGGAGCGATTTATCGCAGAGAAGGGACTGCCTTTTTGGTGTGGGCTCCGGATGCGGTTCATGTGTCGCTGGCTTTGTATGAAGGTGCAGGAGAGTATGATCCTCAGGGGTTCGTGACAGATCACGAGGGCGGTACCTTATACGGTATGGACCGGAATGATGAAGGTGTATGGTCGACTAAAGTGAACAGGGATCTGCATGGAACCTATTACATGTTCAAAATCGAGTCAACGGACGGTGCTGTCCGTTATGCCGTTGACCCTTATGCAACAGCCGTCTCGGCTAATGGCAGCCGCGGCGCTGTAATTGATCTGGCAAAAAGCAATCCTCCAGGCTGGGAGCTGGATGTTAGACCCGAGCTGCTTAAGCCTACGGATTCGGTGCTCTACGAACTGCATGTACGCGATTTCTCGATCCATGCCGATTCGGGAATGAAATATAGAGGAAAGTATAAGGCTTTTACAGAGGGCGGCCTGCGGGATATGGGCGGGAACGCGGTTGGGCTGGACCATCTTGAAGAATTGGGCGTAACGCATGTGCACCTGCTGCCGATATTTGATTTTAGAACGGTTAACGAGCTGGATGGATATGCAACAGGCCATTTGAGTCGAGAGTATAACTGGGGATACGATCCGCAGAATTACAATGTGCCTGAAGGATCGTATGCCACAGACCCCACAGATCCTGCCTCGCGCATTCGGGAGCTGAAGGAAATGGTCCTGGCTCTGCATTCGAGGGGAATCCGTGTCGTGATGGATGTGGTTTACAATCATACGTATACAGTGGATGATGGTCCCTTTGAACGATTGGCTCCGGGGTATTTCTACCGGAAGGACGTAAGCGGTGCCCTGTCGAATGGCTCCGGCGTAGGGAATGAGCTGGCCACGGAGAAACCGATGGTGCGCAAATATATTAAGGATTCTCTAAGATACTGGGCCGAAGAATTTCATATCGACGGATTTCGGTTTGACCTGATGGCTTTGATCGATACCACTACGATGAGAGAGATTGTAAGCGAGCTGCGTCATGAGGTGGATAACTCTCTTCTGTTTTATGGTGAGCCCTGGACAGGGGGAATGAGCCCGCTGACGGAGCAGACCGTCAAGGGAAGTCAGCGTGATCAAGGCTTTGCTGTATTCAATGATCATTTCCGGCATGCCATCAAGGGCGACAATGACGGGCGGGGCCGGGGGTTTGCTACTGGCGAGCCGTGGTATGAAGGGGCTGTTGTGGAAGGGATGATGGGGTCCATCCATGATTTTGCCCTTCATCCGAGCGAGACGGTTAATTACGTCACAGTTCACGATAATTTAAACCTGTGGGACAAAATCTTAATTGCAGAAGGGATGGAGCAGCAGGCGGGTCTGCTGCATCTGATGGACGGGAAGCTGCCAGACGGCGGCGATATATGGCAGGCAACGGCTGCTTCAAATCCATATGCCGGTGTATCGGATGAAGATGTGATGCGGGCAGTGCCTGTTCGCCGCAGCTTGCTGGCTAATGGCATCGTGCTTCTCTCCCAGGGGATTCCCCTGCTGCATGCCGGTGATGAGCTGCTTCGCACGAAATTCGGCGATCATAACAGCTACCGCAGCGGGGACGCCATTAATGCGATCCGCTGGAGCAACAAACAACGCTTCAGACCCGTCTTTGACTATTACAAGGGTCTTATCGCCCTGCGGAAAGCCCACCCGGCATTTCGTATGACCACAAGAGAAGAGATCGAAGAGCATATGGAGGTGCTGCGCAGCAGCGACCGGATTATCGCCTACCGGCTCATGAATAATGCTGCAGGTGACAGCTGGAGCCAGATCGTGGTTGTCGTTAACGGGAATGAACATGAAATGTCGGTTGATCTCCCGCCGACCCTGTATCGCTGGAATATCGTTGTGAATGAACAACATGCAGGAACCGAGACGATTGAGACGTCGGATCAAGGGGCCGTCACCGTGCCAGGACTATCCCTGATGGTTTTATATGAGGATAGAACCGAAATGAAGAAGGGGCTCGTCACCGTTGAGGTTGAGTACGAGAGACGTGACCAGGCGTATGATGGCTGGAACCTATGGGTATGGGGAACGGGTGTACAGGATGGCAGCGTGCTGTTTACCCAGGGCAGCAGCGGTAAAGCCCGGGTGGTCTTCCATGTCGCTTCCGGAACCAAGCGGGTCGGCTGCATCGTCAGGCTTAACGATTGGGAGGATCGGGAAGGCGAGAATGACTGGTTTATCGATATTCCGCCAGATGAAGTGGAAGTCCGGTTTTCACTTCGAAGCGGGAAGGACGAAGGATTCAACAAGAAAGGTCAGCGGGATATGGCCAGCTGAAACATCTTCAGCGCAAAAAAATAAGGAGCCTCCTTTTCATTTTTGAAGAGGGGGCTCCCGTTTTTATATTTTCAAAAGGGGTACCATGTATTACCCTCTGACTTGAATTGCAAAACATCTTTTTTGCATGATTAGTTAGCAGCTAAATAGGGTAATAATGAGATAGACTTTGTTTTCGATAAAGGAGGATGTCACTCATGTCAAAAGGAAACAACGTTCAACTCAAAGCCGATGTTCGAAATGAATTTACGCGGGCTTCTCGCCGTGTGCTTCGTGAGAATGGTGGAATTCCCGGTGTCGTATACGGTGCGGGTGAGGAAAGCATCCCTGTAGCTGTTGATTTCAAAGATACGTCCAAGCTGTTCCATACGGGCCGCTCAGAGGTGTTCCAGCTTGATATTCCAGGCTCCGGTAAAATCCCGGTGTTGATTAAGGACATTCAGAAGAGACGCGGCAATGTCTCCCATGTGGACTTCCTGCGGATCTCGATGAACAAGCCGGTTCGCGTCAGCATTGGAGTGGATTTTCAGGGGACTGCTGTCGGCACCAAGTCGGGCGGTATTCTGCAAACCCAGCTGAATGCGATAGACGTAGAAGGATTGCCGGGTGATTTGCCTTCGACCCTTGAAGTGGATGTATCCGCTCTGGAGATTGGGGACAAACTCACCGTTGCGGATATCAAAGTGCCGAAGGGCATTACCTTACACGCATCGGAGGAGGAAGTGCTGGCAAGTGTCATCGTGCCCCGCGCTGTGGAGGCTGCAGAGACCGAGGACGCAGGTACTGAGGAAGCGAATGCGGAAGAGACAACCGAAGAATCCTAATATGCACGATAAAAAGACGCCTGCTTTGCTGGTAACCAGCGGAGCAGGCGTCTTATTTTTGGTGAGATGACAATTTTGAAAGTGGTGCATGGTTGTCCTCAAGATTCACTAGCCATTTTTACTTATTCTTGCGATCATGAATGCCTTTGTAACTTGATGGAGCATCTCCAAAGTATTTGTTCCATATGGTCAGATAGGTTCCGTCCTGCTGCATGGTAGCCAGAGCGTTATCAACGGCGGCTACGAGATCCGGATTGCCTTTTACGAAGGCGGCAGAGACCTCGAACGCCTGGTTGGCCGATTGAACGGTAGTAACCGGCATATCCGGAAACTGCTGCTTCAGGTTGGTCACAGACAGCGGGTCTGAAATTATGGCGTCAAGCTCGCTTCTTGCAAGCATACGGGCTGCGTCATATATATATTTGACCGGAACGATTATCGCCCCATGTTTCTTGGCAATATCATTATAGGTTCCTGTTGGGTTCAGACCAACGCGCTTTCCCTTAATGTCCGGGAAGGTACGGACTTGATCTTCGCCTGAACGCACGAGCAGAACCGGAGTAGAGGACAGATAAGCTACGGAGAAATCATAAAGTGCCCTCCGGTCGGGGCGGTCTTCGATTTGGTTAAATACCGCATCATATTTGCCTTCCGTTAAACCCGGCAGCAGATTCTTCCACTCGGTTTCCACAAATTCTGCCTTTAATTCCATATGACGTGCAACCTCTTCGGCAACCTCCACATCAAACCCGGTTAGTCTTCCACCTGTTCCATGGTAGCTGAAGGGGGGGTAATCCCGTTCTGTCGCAATTCGCAAGGTTCCGCGCTCCACGGCATTCCGAAGCAGGTAGCCGGTGTTCACCCGGTACGGATTTACACCCATATTCGGGGTTGGCACCCGGTCGTTGCTGTTGACCGTACAGCCGGCAAGCATAATGGAACCGATCAGAGTGAACAGGGAGAGCAAACGGATACGTTGTATCGATTTTGTTCCGCGCATGACGCCCAAACCATCCTTTCTTTATTCAAGGTCCTTCGAGGCCCATATCGTAAAGTTAGCATGTCCCAAAGGATGGTTCGTATATTCGTGCAATGTCAGGACTTTAGTGAGGATCAGGAGAGTTGAAACATTTAAAGAGAGGGGGGCAATTACAAAAAAGAGGTTACGCTATCTCTGCGCATAATAGCAGCAGAAGGCGTAACCTTATAAACGTCCGTACAGTAGGAGCTTTATGATAACGTCAGGTTCAGGTTGAACCGTGTATTGATGTTAGCGGGCCATCCATCCGCCGTCAACGCAAAGCACATGTCCATTCATGTAATCCGAAGCGGCGGAAGCGAGGAAGACAGCAGGTCCGCCGATATCCTCAGGTTTACCCCAGCGACCGGCTGGGATGCGATCCGTTATGGAAGCGCGGCGGTCCTCGTCTTGGCGGATAGCTGCCGTGTTATCGGTTTCAATGTATCCCGGGGCAATTCCGTTGATCTGGATGCCGCTGGCCGCCCATTCGTTAGCCAGCGCTTTGGTCAAACCGGCGACACCATGTTTGCTTGCGGTGTAGCCGGGTACGTTGATTCCGCCTTGATAGGAAAGCATGGAGCAAATATTGATGATTTTACCGCTGCCGCGCTCAATCATATGTCTGCCTGCCAGTTGGGACAGCATAAATACGGTGTTCAGATTCAGATCCATTACATCGAGCCAATCTTGGGCAGCATGATCCTTGGCCGGCGTCCGGCGGATAATGCCGGCGTTGTTCACCAGAATATCCACGTGTCCCGTCAGCTCCAGCGCTTGGTCGAAGGTATGCTGCAGTTGGCTCTGGTCACTTAAGTCCACCCTGATCTCAGAAGCCTTTCTGCCAAAAGATGTGATCGCCTCAATTGTTTCCGCGCTCGTATTCATGGACACGGCGACGATATCCGCACCGGCTTCGGCAAGGGCAATCGCGATTCCTTGCCCAAGACCGCGAGCAGATCCGGTTACGATTGCGGTTTTGCCAGATAAATCAAACCTGTTCATGCACAGCATCCCCTCTCATTTTGTTCATTTCATAAGGTTGAAATTAAGTGGCTTGCTCGAGTGTTTCCTTTCAAGCAAGCGAGTTACAGCATGGTGACACCCGCTGCATCATATTGTTTTATCGTATCGGAGGGCAGGCCTGTATCGGTAATGATGCCGCTTATCTCCTGAAGGGTGGAAAAAGTCCTCAGTGCGGTTTGACCGAATTTATGGTGGTCAACAACGGCATAAACCGAAAGCGCGGTTTCGATTAAAGCACGCTTGAAGGGGATCAGATCCCTGGTGTAAATGGACAATCCATGATCAAGATGAACGCCGGTGGCCGAGATAAAGGCTTTTTGAATGTTCAACTGCTTCACATACGATACGCCTTCAGGACCTGCAAGCATGTTCCTTACCCGGTAGCCGCCTGGAACCACAAGTCGGATGTTGTTCTTGGTGGCCAGCTCACTGATGATGTACACATCGTTCGTGATGACTGTTAAGGGCACATCATCCAGTCTGCGGGCAATCTCCAGTGTGGTGCTGCCTCCATCCAGCGCAATGATGTCGCCGGTGTTGATATGGGCCAGTGCTTTTAGCGCAATCTCGGTCTTTTCGTCCCGATTCTTTGCCAGCGGCTCTTTGGATGGCAGGATGCCAAACTGATCGCTGTGCGCGAGGACAGCTCCGCCGTGCACACGAACGATAAGGCCTTGTTCCTCCAGCTTGGTCAGATCCTCGCGAATTGTTTTTCCTGTCACTTGCAGCTGCTGGCTCAAATCCGCGACAGTCACTTCTTTGTGGGTGAGAAGGAATTCCATTATTTTTTCATAGCGTCGTAACGGGTTCATATGAATCTCAACTCTTCCGTAGCTTAATGATGAATCCCCTCTATTTTAAATCCTTCATGGACACGGGGTCCATATCATCATATCTTTTATTATCTCCGGCCATACCCCAGATAAAGGTGTAATTGCTTGTGCCTACTCCGCTGTGGATAGACCAGCTTGGCGAAATCACGGCTTGTTCATTGCGCATCACGATGTGCCGTGTCTCGTTTGGCTGACCCATGAGATGGATGACAACCGCATCTTCCGGCAAATCAAAATACAGATAGGCCTCCATGCGTCTTGGGTGGGTATGGGCAGGCATGGTGTTCCACATATTTCCTTCCTTCAGCAGGGTCATACCCATCACGAGCTGGGCGCTCTGAATGCCTTTTTGGTGAATAAACCGATAGATGACACGATCATTGGAGTTTTTGATATCGCCCAATGCGCTGGAATCGGCTTCTTCAAGGGTAGCTTTGGCAGTCGGGAAGGTTTGATGCGCCGGAGCCGAGTTCAAATAGAATTTGGCAGGATGTTCAGGATCCGAGCTTGTGAAAATGACTTCTTCCGCCCCCATGCCAACGTAGAGACATTCTTTGTTACTGAGTTCGTGCTCCGTGCCGTCCACCCGTACGGTTCCATGTTCGCCAATATTAATAATGCCAAGCTCACGACGCTCCAGGAAAGAGGAAACGCCCAGCTCTTTAAGGTCGGTTTCCAGTGTGATGGGTTCCCGAACCGGAGCAGCACCGCCAATAATCAAACGGTCTTCATGGGTAAGGACAAGTTCCAGCTTGTCAGGTGTGAACAGGGCGGGAATATGGAATTCCTTGCGGAGTCGGTCCGTGTCAAATTGTTTCACTTCATTAGGGTGTGAGGCATAACGTCTTTCCATTATCATTCATCTCCTCGTTATTCTATTGTAAATAAATCAAATAATGTTCATATAAGTACAAATTACTCCATTTACGTTCATATTACAATACCAAAAATATAAAATGCACAAAAATGATTCCCTCCAGGCTCTGCACGATCTATCTGTAAGGGGAAGTCGGGCTGACTGAAATTCGGCTGTATAGGGAAGAATTAGCATCAGAAGTGATAACGAAAGCTGGTTCAGCGTGAGTCTGAGTTAGGCATCTATTATGAATCAGCAGGGTTCGATCCAATAGGAGATTGATAGCATATGAAAAAAATGATCGTTATCATGACGGCCGCGCTCATGGTTGCCGGTTTCCGAATATCTGCCGATGTGCCGAATTATCCTTTGCATGACATAAGAGAACAGGCAGCCTGGATCGGGTCCGAGGGTGACGCCAATCAGTCCTGGATCAATATCGCTCATCGGGGGGCGTCGGGCGCCGCTCCTGAAAATACGATGGCCTCCTTTGCCAAAGCTTTTGATATGGGAGCAGACATGTTGGAGCTGGACGTCCAGATGAGCAAGGACGGAGAAATGGTGGTCATCCACGATACGACGGTTGATCGGACGACGAACGGTCAAGGAAATGTGGGGGATTTAACCTTTCAGGAGCTGCGGCAGCTGGATGCCGGCTCATGGTACGGATCGGAATACAAAGGAGAATTGATTCCGACACTGTCGGAGGTGCTTGAGCATTTCGGGGGACGAATCGGGCTGCTGATCGAATTGAAATCGCCTGATTTGTACCCAGGCATTGAGCAAGGGGTTGCAGATGGGCTGAAAAAGGTTATGAAGGGTGCCAACGGACCTCAGCGATATAAGGAAATGGTTGTTGTCCAGTCGGCAGACACGGATGCGCTGCTCCGGTTTCATAGACTGATGCCAGATATTCCGCTTGGCGTGGTCATCACCAGTTCAGGCGAGTTGTCCAGGGAGCGAATGCAAGATATGAAGGCTTACGCGGAATACGTGAATGTCTCAATGAGGCTTGTCACCAAGGGATTAGTTCAAAAGATCCATCAATCCGGGATGAAAACCTTTGTCTGGACCATTAGGGATATGCTGCAAATCCCGTATGTGCTTCAGATTAACGTAGACGGAATCATTACGGATTATCCGGATCGGGTACCTATCTCAATTACAAACAGGAAGACCATCCGATAGTCAAAAACATAAACAACCTTTATAGATAGTCTCTACACCACAGCCTTTTTAAGAAAAGGCTGTTTTATTTTTGTGTGATAATATATTACATAAATTAAAAATTGACGATTATTCGATTTGTAATTTCGATTTTATGTTATGTTAATTAACATTTAATATTGAAAAATTGCGACGATTTTACTAAAAATGAAAAAAAGAAATAAATTTATGTAAGTATTATTGACACAGGAAATATAAGGCAACTATAATGTGGATTAACGAACAGAGATAAGAAGATGCAGACAGAATGTTCGGAAACAGAAAAAGGGAGTTGGGAGCGTATGAAGAAACAGAGCGTAATTGTAAAGGGATGGGCCTCTTTTGTATTATGCGCCATTTTGATGTCAGGCTGTGTTACGGAAAAGGAAGCTGCTCCGAACGCCGGAGCGGATAACGGCAGCGCGCCAATCGAAGCCAAAGGTGATTCAATCAAGGTTGGCATTCTTCACTCCCTAAGCGGAACGATGGCGATCAGCGAGGTATCCGTCAAGGATGCCGAAATGCTTGCGATCGAAGAAATTAATGCGGCAGGCGGTGTGCTGGGCAAGCAGATCGAACCTGTGATCGAGGACGGTGCCTCGGATTGGCCGACCTTCGCCGAGAAGGCGGGCAAACTGCTGCAGCAGGATAAGGTTGCCGCCGTGTTCGGAGGGTGGACCTCCGCCAGCCGTAAAGCGATGCTCCCTGTTTTCGAACAAAACAACGGTCTTTTATTTTATCCGGTCCAATATGAAGGGTTAGAATCTTCCCCTAACATTTTCTATACAGGTGCAACAACCAATCAGCAAATCGTGCCTTCGGTATCCTGGCTGCTTGAGAATCGGGGCAGCAAAATGTTCCTGCTCGGATCGGATTATGTGTTCCCGAGGACGGCCAACAAAATTATCAAGGCACAGCTGACTGCAGAGGGAGGGGAGCTTGCGGGAGAGGAATATACACCGCTGGGTCATACCGATTTCAGTACGATTATTGCCAAGATCAAAGAGGCGAAACCCGATATCGTCTATAACACGCTGAATGGCGACAGTAACGTGGCATTCTTCAAGCAGCTGAAGGATGCGGGCATCACTTCCAAGGATATGACCACGTTGTCCGTAAGCGTGGCGGAGGAGGAAATTCGCGGAATCGGCGCTGACATTCTTGAGGGGCATCTGGCAGCTTGGAACTATTATCAGTCTACGGATACGCCGGAGAACAAAGCCTTTGTTGATAAATACAAAGCGAAGTATGGTTCCGACCGGGTTACAGCCGATCCGATCGAAGCGGGATATACCGCTGTGTACTTATGGAAGGCTGCGGTAGAGAAGGCCGGTTCAACAGAGGTAGCCAAGGTCAAGGAAGCGGCTAAAGGCATCGAGTTTGCTGCACCGGAAGGCAAAGTCACTATTGACGGCGACAATCAGCACATCTACAAAACGGTGCGCATTGGCGAAGTGCAGGCAGATGGTCAGTTTAAAGAGCTCTGGAACTCGGGAGAACCTGTTAAACCCGATCCGTATCTGAAAACGTACGATTGGGCGAAGGGGTTAAGCGGAGAATAAAGCAGTAGGCACGAAAAGGCTCCCGGGCCTTTTCGTGAAAGGAGGCTCCCGAAATGGAAATGACAATCCTGCAGGTGTTCAACGGATTGAGTGTCAGCTCGATTTTATTATTGATTGCACTTGGCTTGGCGGTGACGTTCGGATTGATGAATGTTATTAATATGGCCCATGGCGAGCTGATCATGATTGGCGCCTATTCCACGTATGTCACCCAGGGCTTGTTTACCGCGTATATGCCGAAATCCTGGTTTGATACTTATTTCATAGCGGCGCTGCTGGTTTCCTTTGTGGTTGCTGCCCTCATCGGTTGGCTGCTTGAAATGATTCTGATTCGGCACCTGTACGGAAGGCCGCTGGACAGTTTGCTGGCTACATGGGGTGTCGGGATGATGCTGCAGCAGATCGCAAGGTTCATCTTCGGCGCTCCGAACGTGGCCGTAATCAGCCCATCCTGGCTGAACGGAGGGCTTGCGATCACTTCAAACATCGTGCTTCCTTATAAACGGTTGTTCATTATTGTATTGGTGGCCTTGGTGCTGACGGCAATGTATCTCTATATTTATCGAACGGTTCAGGGCAGGCGGATGAGAGCGGTGATGCAGAACCGGAACATGGCGGGATGCCTTGGCATTTCAACCCGGCGTGTGGATGGTCTCACGTTCGCGATTGGCTCGGGTATCGCGGGTATTGCCGGCTGCGCATTGACGCTGCTCGGACCCATCGGTCCGTCTATTGGAACCTACTACATCGTGGATGCCTTTATGGTGGTCGTGCTTGGCGGTGTTGGAAAATTGATCGGAACGGTTGCCGGGGCGCTGGGAATCGGTATGTTTAATACGCTGTTTGAGACCTACACTTCGGCTTCCATCGGCAAAGTGCTGGTGTTCGCCTTAATCGTGGCTTTCCTGCAGTGGAAGCCTCGCGGGCTTGTTGCACTTCGAACGCGCAGTCTGGATTAGAGAGGAGGGGATGGTATGGTGCTGAAATGGTTGACAGGAAATCCCGGCAGCCGGACAAAACGGATTCTGTGGAGTGTTCTGCTGCTTCTCATGTGTATGGCTCCTTTGTTCATGACCCCTTTTCGCTTGGGGTTGTTGACAAAATTTCTGGCTTTGGCGATTCTGGCGGTCGGACTTGATCTGATCTGGGGATATGGCGGTATTCTAAGTCTTGGACACGGCGTGTTCTTCGGACTTGGCGCTTATGCTATGGCGATGTATCTTAAGCTCGAGGCCAGCGGGACGTCCCTGCCCGATTTTATGAGCTGGAGCGGTGTGGAGGGACTGCCCTGGTTCTGGGAACCCTTCCGGTCGTTTCCCGCTGCCCTGATACTCGGGATGCTGCTTCCGGCGCTGCTCGCTTTGATTCTCGGTTTCTTTACGTTCCGCAACCGGATCGTGGGCGTGTACTTTACGATTCTGACCCAGGCTCTGGTCATGATTGTAGTCACGCTGTTTGTAGGCAAGCAGGAGTGGACGGGGGGCACGAACGGACTGACGGGATACCCTTCGATTCTGGGCTTTAACCTGAACACGCCGTCAACCAAAATCGGATTGTATTTCATCACGCTGGCTGCTTTGGCAGGGGCATATGTGCTGTGCAGAAGGATTGTGAGCAGCCGCGTGGGTCAGGTGCTGGAAGCGTCAAGGGATGGAGAGAACCGGGTGCGGTTTCTCGGATTTGACCCTTCCCGTTACAAGACGTTTGCTTTTGCCGTCTCGGGCGGTCTGGCCGGGCTTGCCGGAATGCTGTTTGTACTTCAGGTAGGCATTATATCCCCTTCCATGATGGGGATTGTCCCGTCCATTGAAATGGTATTATGGGTGGCTCTGGGCGGGAGGGGGACCCTTATCGGCGCGATTATCGGTACAGTGCTGCTGAATTCGGCCAAAACCGGGATCAGCGAAGCCTACCCAGAAGGCTGGCTGCTCGTATTGGGCGCTTTGTTTGTCATTGTGGTTGTGTTGATGCCAAAAGGATTGGTAGGAGTATGGAGCAAGGTGGTTTCGTCATTATCCCGAAGAGGAGGTACTGTCCATGCAGCCGTACGCAAAGAAGGTTGATTTTTCCGTCCCAGTCCGTGGAGAAGTGAGAGAAATCGGCATTTCACCAATCGTGTTGTCCGCAGAGGATATCACGGTGACTTTTGGCGGGTTCGTGGCGGTAAACGGCATGAATCTGGCGCTTCGCAAGAATGAACTGCATTTTCTTATCGGCCCAAACGGTGCTGGAAAAACCACGATGCTGGATGTGATCTGCGGGAAGACAAGGCCTGCTGCCGGACGCGTGCTGCTGGGGGACGGCCTGGACATTACTAAAAAGCGGGATTATGAAATTGCAGGTCTCGGTGTCGGGCGGAAATTCCAGGCACCCTCGATTTTTGCAAACTTGAGTGTTAAAGAGAATCTGGAGCTGACACTCGATCCCGATCGAAGTGTGTTTCGGGCGCTTAAGGTAAGGAGAAATCGATGCACCACGTTCGAGATGAAGAAGGTGCTGGAGCAGATCGGGCTTCCTGATCGGCTCCATGTTCGGGCAGGTTCTCTGTCGCATGGGGAGAAGCAGTGGCTGGAAATCGGCATGCTGCTGCTTCAGAAGCCGCGATTGCTGCTGCTGGATGAGCCGGTAGCCGGAATGACGGATGAGGAGACGATGAAGACAGGAATGCTTCTTCAGGATATCGCCAAGGCATGTTCCGTTGTTGTGGTTGAGCATGATATGGATTTCGTTCGTTCTTTTGCCGCGAAGGTTACGGTGATGCATGAAGGGAAACTGCTGAAGGAAGGCTCCATGGCGGAAATTCAGCGCGATCCGATGGTTGCCGAGGTGTATCTGGGCAAAAGGAGGGAGACCAATGCTCAAGCTGCAGGGCATTGAATCGGGTTATGGAGAGAGCGCCGTCCTGCGCGGCGTATCCATGGTAGTCGACCCGGCGAAGGTTGTATGTCTGATCGGACGCAACGGCGTTGGAAAGACTACGCTTATGCGCACTTTAACCGGACAGCTGAAGATCCGTCAGGGGCGGATGAGTCTGGGAGAACAGGAGGTTACCGGCTGGGATTCTGTCAAAAGAGCGCGTGGAGGCATCGGGTATGTCCCGCAAGGGCGCGAGATATTCCCTCAGCTCACCGTGAAAGAGAATTTGCTGCTCGGGCTTGAGCCATGCGTGCCCAGGAGCAAGGTTTTTCCGGAGGATGTGTTAGCCTTGTTTCCCGTACTGCCGCAAATGTACCATCGTCAGGGCGGAGATTTGAGCGGCGGACAGCAGCAGCAGCTCGCCTTTGCAAGGGCGCTGGCCTCTCGGCCCAAGGTGCTGCTGCTTGACGAGCCGACGGAGGGCATTCAGCCGTCCATCGTGGAGGAAATTCAAGACGTGATCCGCGGGATCAAAGCCAAAGGAGAAACGTCGGTTATCCTGGTGGAGCAGAGCATCGAGTTTGTGCGGAGCGTAGCGGATTATATTTATGTCATGGATAAAGGCACGGTTGTAGCCGAAGGTGTTCAAGATGCCATTGACATGGAGCAGTTTGAGCATTATTTGACGGTATAGAGCTGCCTTGAATCTTGGATTATCGCGACCGGGAACATGCAGTTTGAGGGAGCAGGGGCTGTCATATAGGCCGGCATTTTCAGCCTATGGGACAGCTCTTTTTTTATTTTCGTCTTGCTATTTTTCAGGAGCGGGGGTAGAATGTGAGTGATTCTACTTGTACGTACAATTTATCATAAAACAAATAATTTAATAATAGGTATGTACAAGATAGTGACAAAGCATTCATTCAGGAGGCGTTCTAATCATGAAATTGAAACCGCATTCTTTTTGGTTTGTTACCGGAAGCCAGCACTTGTATGGTCCTGAAACGCTGGAGCAGGTAGCTGAGCATTCCCGCATTGTGGCAACGGAGATGGGGAAAGATCCTGTATTTTCGTACCCTATTCTGTTCAAACCGATCGTAACGACACCGGATGAAATATACAACCTGATTCTGGAGGCCAACAACGATGAGTCCTGTGCAGGCATAATGACCTGGATGCACACGTTCTCTCCGGCCAAGATGTGGATTGCAGGCCTATCCCAACTTCAAAAGCCGCTCCTTCATTTCCATACCCAATTCAACCGGGATATTCCTTGGGAATCGATTGACATGGACTTTATGAACTTGAACCAGTCCGCCCACGGTGATCGTGAATATGGTCATATCGGTGCCCGTCTCGGCATTGCCCGCAAGGTGGTTGTGGGTCATTGGGAAGATGGGGAAGTTCGTGACAGTATCGCCGGCTGGATGCGGACGGCCGCGGCTTATGCCGAAAGCCGCAGGCTGAAAGTGGCGCGTTTCGGTGACAATATGCGCCAGGTCGCGGTAACCGAAGGAGATAAGGTGGAGGCCCAAATTAAGCTTGGCTGGTCCGTCAACGGTTACGGCATTGGCGATCTTGTGCAATCGATGAATGAAGTGGGAGATGAGGATGTAAAGGCGCTCCTGAATGAATATGTAGAGCGGTATTCGATAGCAAAAGAAGGGCTTAGCGAGGGGCATGTGCGTGATTCCATTGCGTATCAAGCCCGGATCGAGATTGCACTGCGCCGTTTCCTGGAAGAGGGCGGGTTTGGCGCATTTACGACGACCTTTGAGGATCTGCACGGCATGAAGCAGCTTCCGGGACTGGCCGTTCAACGGCTGATGGAATCCGGCTACGGCTTCGGCGGCGAAGGGGACTGGAAGACAGCGGCTTTGACGCGCGTACTCAAGGTCCTTGCGGGCAATAAAAGCACTTCCTTCATGGAGGATTACACCTATCACTTCGAGCCGGGAAACCATATGATTCTTGGATCTCATATGCTGGAGGTATGCCCGACCATCGCCCTGGATCAGCCGACGCTGGAGGTTCATCCGCTCGGAATTGGAGGAAAGGGAGACCCGGCCCGTCTTGTGTTCAACGGCCAGGACGGTCCGGCAGTCAACGCTTCGCTGATTGATCTGGGACATCGCTTCAGACTTCTCGTGAACGTGGTCGATGGCGTCAAGGTAGAGCAGCCGATGCCGAAGCTGCCCGTGGCCCGCGTGTTATGGAAGCCGCAGCCATCCCTTCGCGAGTCTGCAGAAGCATGGATATTGGCTGGCGGGGCGCATCACACCGTCCTCTCTTATGCAATGACGTCTGAGCATCTGAGCGATTGGGCCGATATGGCGGGTATTGAAGCGGTTATTATTGACAAGGATACCACCTTGCAGCGGTTTAAGAATGAGCTCCGCTGGAGCGAAGCGGCCTATCGCCTGCGGTAACTGGTTCTGTCGGCATTCGCCTGGCCTGTGTTACAATAGCGAGATAACTTGGGATTACTCCAAATCCTAACATAATGAGTGCGTGAGGCTAGAGGTGAATGATGAATAATAGACGGATACCCAAATATATTGTATTAAAAAACGAACTGCTCTCCTGGTTTGAATCGGGCCGGCTTCAGGCGGGTAAACAGGTCCCTTCGGAGCATGAAATTGCGGATCAGTTCGGCGTAAGCCGGCAGACGGTACGCCAGACCTTCGGCGAGCTTGAGAAGGAAGGTTGGCTGGAACGGATACAGGGCAAAGGAACGTTTGCAAGAAATCCGGAGCGCCGGGAGAGCGAGCAGGTCAAGACGATCGGGATCATTACGACGTACATCTCGGATTACATCTTTCCGCATATTGTCAGGGGAGCCGAAGCCGAGCTGCGAAGCAAGGGATATCGCCTGCTGCTCTCCAGCACGGATAATAACAAGGATAAGGAGATGGACAGCCTTCAGCTTATGACCAGCCAGCCGCTTAGCGGGCTGATTATTGAACCGACTAAGAGTGCGGAAGGCAATCCAAACCTGTCGTATTTCTTATCCTTGCAGGAGAAGGGAATTCCTTTTCTGATGATTAACGAGAAGTATCGGGAGCTGGATTGTCCTTGCCTCAAGCTTGATGATGAGTTAGGCGGTTACAAGGCAGCGTGCCATTTGATCGAGAACGGACACACGGCGATTGCCGGGTTTTTCAAGCGGGACGATCTTCAGGGCGTGAATCGGCTAAAAGGCTTCTTGCGGGCACATCGAGAGGCGGGCATTCCCGTATCGCCGGAGCGGGTGGTTACCTACACAACCGAGCAGAAGGGGAGCTTCCCTTACGATCAGGCCGTACAACTGCTGAAGCAGCCGGATGAGCAGCGCCCGACAGGGCTCGTATGTTACAACGATGAGCTGGCCGTGTCTCTGGTGGAGGCCGCGGGGCAATGCGGACTACAGGTTCCACAGGATGTATCCATGGTCGGCTTCGATGATTCGACACTTGCGATTGCTTCCGGTGTGAAGCTGACAACGATGACTCATCCAAAGACGGAGATGGGGATCACTGCCGCGAGACAATTGATCAGTATGATCGAGAATCAAACGGAAATTTCCGATACGATTTATGAGCCTGAGCTGGTGGAGAGAGAATCAGTGAAAAAACAGTAGGTCATTATAGAAGATTTGAGGTCCGGAAAGACGGACCCCTGCATGCCAACTTGTACGTACAACTATATTTTTCAAATATAGAGAGGAGAGATTGTTCATGTTGGAGAATTTAAAGCAGCAGGTGCTGGAGGCAAATCTGGAGCTTCCGAAGTACGGACTTGTCACATTTACATGGGGGAATGTAAGCGGCATTGATCGGGAACGCGGGATGTTTGTTATTAAACCCAGCGGCGTGCCTTATGAAGAGCTGACAATCGATGACATGGTCGTGCTCGATCTGAAGGGAAATGTAGTTGAAGGCGATTTACGGCCTTCCTCCGATACCCCGACTCATCTGGTGCTCTATCAGAATTTTAAAGAGATTGGCGGGATTGTGCACACCCACTCGCCATGGGGAACGAGCTGGGCCCAAGCCGGACGCGCGCTTCCTGCCTATGGAACAACGCACGCCGACTATTTTTACGGGGAGATTCCGGTTACGCGTCCCATGACCCGTGAAGAGATCGAAGGCGCTTACGAGCGGGAGACGGGCAACGTCATCGTGGAGCGTTTCGCGGATCTGGATCCGAATCGGGTGCCCGGCGTGCTTGTCCATTCTCATGCGCCGTTTGTATGGGGCAAGGATGCCCATAATGCGGTGCATAATGCAGTGGTTCTGGAAGAGTGCGCGAAGATTGCGGCTCGCATGCAGCAAATCAACCCTGCTATTGAACCGATGGATCAGAATTTGCTGGATCGTCACTTTTTGCGGAAGCATGGGATTAATGCCTATTACGGTCAAAAGTAAAATTTGTCATGGTCATCATCATTCATGATTTCATCTGTGGGGGGAAATGAGATGGGGAAAAAGTATACCATTGGCGTCGATTACGGGACGCAGTCCGGACGTGCGGTATTGGTTAATCTGGCAGACGGGCAGGAAGTCGCGGATCATGTTACGCCATATCGGCATCATGTCATCGATGAGTTTTTGCCGGGTTCCGGACAGAAGCTTGAGTATGACTGGGCGCTTCAGCATCCGGGGGATTATCTGGAGGTTCTGAAGGTCTCCGTGCCTGCTGTCATTGAACAATCCGGTATTGATCCGGCGGATGTGATTGGCATCGGCATTGATTTTACGGCATGCACGATGCTGCCGGTTGACGAGCTTGGCGAGCCGCTCTGCTTCCACCCGGAGCTGGCGGATCAGCCGCACAGCTGGGTGAAGCTGTGGAAGCATCATGCCGCGCAGCCCGAAGCTGACAAGATCAACGCCATTGCCGCTGAGCGCGGAGAATCCTTTTTGCCGCGTTACGGCGGGAAGATCTCCTCCGAGTGGATGATGGCTAAGGTATGGCAAATTCTCGATGAAGCGCCGGCTATATATGAACGTGCGGATATGTTTCTGGAAGCGACGGATTGGGTCATTTTCCAAATGACTGGCAATATGGTCCGCAACAGCTGTACGGCTGGTTACAAGGCGATATGGCATAAGCAGGATGGATACCCAAGCAAGGCCTACTTTAAAGCATTGGATCCGAGATTGGAGAATCTGGCGGAAACCAAGCTCCGGGGCGAGGTCAGACCCCTCGGGAGCCGAGCGGGCGGACTTACAGAAACCATGGCCGAGGTGATGGGTTTAACCCCCGGTATCGCTGTTGCAGTGGGCAACGTTGACGCTCATGCGGCGGTTCCGGCTGTCGGTGTGGTTACTCCAGGCAAGCTGGTCATGGCGATGGGAACGTCGATCTGTCATATCATCCTCGGTACCGAAGAGAAGCGGGTTGAGGGGATGTGCGGGGTCGTGGAAGACGGCATTATCCCGGGATTGTACGGTTATGAAGCGGGACAATCGGCCGTCGGCGATATTTTTGAATGGTACGTTGAGGAAGCGCTTCCCGCGTATGTAACAGAAGCTGCGGCTGCAGACGGAATCGGCATTCACCAGTGGCTGGAGCGGGAAGCGGCTGCCTACAAGCCGGGCCAAACCGGTCTGCTCGCGCTGGACTGGTGGAATGGCAACCGTTCGGTGCTGGTGGATACAGACCTGACCGGGCTGATATTAGGGATGACTCTGCTGACGAAGCCGCAGGAAATCTACCGTGCCTTGCTGGAAGCAACGGCGTTTGGTACACGCAAAATCGTGGACGCCTTTCACGAGAATGGCGTGCCGGTGGACGTCCTCTATGCCTGCGGCGGACTGCCGCAGAAGAACCACCTTTTAATGCAAATCTATGCCGATGTCACCAATCGTGAAATTGTGGTGGCCGACTCCAAGCAGACACCGGCGCTCGGGGCTGCCATGTTTGCCGCTGTCGCTGCGGGTCAGGCGCAGGGCGGATATGATTCGATTATCGATGCTGCCGCGAAGATGGCACGGGTGAAGGAAGAAACCTTTAAACCGATTCCGGAGCATGTGGAAGTGTACGAGCAGCTGTATCGGGAGTACAGCAAGCTGCATGATTATTTTGGACGGGGCGAAAATGACGTGATGAAACGGCTGAAGCGGATTAAGCAGTCGGCTGAATAAACCATAGGTAGGTAGAAACAGCTGGAAGGGTTGAGCGTGGGATACCGGGGATGGCTATCGCGTTATAGCTTCGCAAGGTCAGCTCTGCTGTCAGGATGGGAATAGATCGAGAGAAATTGGCAAGGATCATACATGGATAGAATGAAGGGGAGGAACTGCATGACGGAATCTCTGAACTACGCAAAACGTTTGATGAGTCAGATGAAGGAAGTCCAGCCAACGTTCCGTGGTCTTGATGATATGGCGCTTGAGCGGGGAGTTATTCTTGATGTGCCTCTGTATCTGATTCGGCAGGGTCTTCAGTCACCGGTCTTGGTAGCGGATACGAACACATATGAAGCTGCCGGACAAACGTTGATGAACTGCCTGGAAGCAGCAGGTGTGAATTCCCGGCTTTGTCTGATCAAGCCCGATGAGCAAGGAGACGTTGTGGCGGATGAGCGCTCGCTGATGCAGCTGCTTATTGAAGTGGAGCCGGAGCGGACAGGATGCCTGATCGCTGTGGGATCTGGCACGATTCATGATATTACCCGCTTTGTAGCTCACCGGACCGGCAAGCCGTTCATTTCGGTACCTACGGCTCCTTCTGTGGATGGTTTTACTTCAGCAGGCGCGCCGATTGTAGTCCGGGGAATCAAGCAGACCTTTGCGGCTACAGCTCCCCTCGCCATATTCGCTGACCTGGATATACTTGTTAAGGCACCCCAGCCGCTGGTTGCCGCCGGTTTTGGCGATATGCTTGGCAAATATACATCGCTGCTGGATTGGAAATTCTCTTCTACCACGGCAGGCGAGCCCTATGATGAAGGAGTGGCCGCCATTACAGAACAGGCGCTGGAGGTTTGCGTCAAGCATGTGCAGGCCATCGGCGATCGCACGGAGGAAGGCATCCGCATTCTGATGACGGCCTTGATTGAATCCGGCATCGCGATGCTGCTGTTCGGACAGTCCCATCCCGCCTCAGGGGCGGAGCATCATCTGTCCCATTATTGGGAGATGGCGTATTTGCGCCTGGGCAAGCGCGCGCTCCTTCATGGTGCCAAGGTGGGGGTGGCTTGCAGCGAGATTTCAAGCCTTTATCATGATGCGGCAGATCACGGAGTTTATCCGTATGCCGAGCCTACAGATTGGGAGCAGTACCGAACGTCAGTTCAGGAATGGCTGCGAAAGGTTCCTGCGAAGGAAGAGCTTGCTATCTTACTGCAGCAGGCTGGAGGACCTTCAAGCCTCCAGAAGCTTGGAATCGATGAGGAGCTGTTTCATCAGAGCTTGAAGGAGGCGCACGCGCTCCGTGACCGCCATACTATTTTAAGGGCTTTAAATGAGGCAAAAGTTGGGGCAAGTCGATAGGGAGATAACATGATAGTGGATGATTAACTGGTGACTACAGGTACTGAAATTAACTGGACTGAATATAACTTGCGAATGGGATTGGCTGTTCGTTTGCATTTTGTGCGAGGTGCGTAGTTCCCTGTGCGTGTGTGTTCATGGTGCACACGGCTTCCTGCATGCACGGCTTCCTGTATGCACGGCTCTCTGTATGCACGGTTCCCTGTATGCACGGTTCCCTGTACGTACGGTGTGAATTGGTGCAGACGGGGCTCCCTGTACGCACATTGCGCGTGGTGATGCAACTTCCCACTGCGCACAGTGCGTGGTCAAGGGCAGGCTCGATGCTGGCGACCATATATGAGAGATCGTTTGTTTCATTAATGAGGTGGGGCGTCCAAAAGATCTGAATTCTAGTGGATGCCCCTTTTTGTTCTGTTTAGACGCTCTTTATCACACAGTTCCTCTCGTAGTTGTTCGACTTGAGTTTTGTATGACTCGAGGCAGTTTGACATGTGGTTGTTCGAATTGAGGCAGTTCGACTTGTGGTTGATGACTTGTGGTTGCTCCTCCTATAGGTGTTCTATCCCTCCCGTGTTCCTCAACTGTTCCTTCAGTAACTATTCCTTATGCCACTTTTCCTTCAGTTATGTTCTCTCCAGTGTTGTTCATCCTGTGGCTGTCTTTCTGTGACTGTTCCTCTAGTCATACTCCTTATTTTACTGTTCTACCTATCACTGTTTGCACCATATTATCCTCCTCCAGAAAGTCATAGACCGATGAAGGAGGCTCGACCGCTCGCGTGCTGTTCAAGGATCCTTGTTAGCTCTGCTCTTTGCGTTCTTTTTGCATCCCCCGGCGCGTTAACGGACTCCATTGCTCTTATTCTCCGTAATCGACTCCGATTTCGAGTTTAACGGACTCAGGAGTCCTTATTATCACAAAATCAGTTTGATTTCCGGCAATTTCTACAGAATAACGTCTTTCGTGTCCGTTAGTTTTTTAAATAACGCCATTTGGCGTGAATAACGGATTCTCAGTCCGTTAGCCCTGAGAAATCCACGAGTTGCAGCAGAGTTAGCAGCCCTCGCCAGAGGTCAGCCACCTACAGCAGATGCCACCGCCCTCGTCAGAGGTCGGCAATCTGCAGTAGTGGTAATCTCCCTCGCCAGAGGTCAGAGCCACCTACAGCAGATGCCAGCCGCCCTCGCCAGAGGTCAGCCACCAGCAGCAGTAGCAATCGCCCTCGCCAGAGGTCAGCCACCTACAGCAGAGTCCACCGCTCTCGTCAGAGGCCGGCCACCCTCGGCAGAAAAACAGCTGGAGCAGGGTTTCCCTGCATCCAGCTGTTTTGTTCATATGTCCGATGTTGAGTAGAAGCTGCCTACGCAGAACTTCCCCATCATGTACCCTTACTCTTCCTTCACATCATACAGCACACGCGCCAGCAGGTCCTGGCTGTAGTTGCCGAAATGTTTGCCGTAAATGGTTAAGCCGCGCTTGTTGACCGATCGTTCGTTGACAGCAACCCGGAAGGTGAGCTCGCTCTTGTAATCCAGTTGAATCTGGTCCAGGCCTACGCCCGAAATGCGGCATCCATCGATGAAGCTGCCTTCCTTGTTGATCCGGATCAGCTTCAGCATGCCGTACTGGTTCAAATGGGGCGGCCACCATTCGGGATTGAAGGTGCCGCGTTTGTCGCCGAAATCACCGGGACTTGTCCAGCTGCCAATCTCGATGCCGTTGACATAAAAGAAAATATCCGATGGATAGTTATCGCAATATCCCGGAGCCTCAGAACCGAGCTCCAACGAGAATTGGATCTCGCGGAATGACTGGTTCGACTTCAAATAATTCGGAATCCGGTATTCCAGGAAACCTTCGGTAAGCCAGATGATTTCCGAATGAATCCGCTCTGGATCTGCGAAATAGCGTGGATCGTCAAAATCCCCGATGATACTGTCCTTGGTGGCTAATCCACAGGTCGGAATGACTTGGTAGTCGCTGTAATGCCCAACCTGAATCTCCACCTCGTACAAATTATCAATGTCCTTGCTGCGAAGATCAACCATCAGTGTGTCTTTATTCAAGTAACAAATCTTCTGTATGCCGTGCTTCCCGCCTGTGGTGTTGATCTCGATCAGACCGCTCTCCTCCAATTTCTTGATATGCATGGTGATGGCACCGTTGCTGAGGTTCAGCCTATTTGCCAGATCGTTCAGGTTCAAGCTTTGGTTCTTGGCCAGCAGCTCCAGAATTTGAATGCGAATTTCGGAGCTAAGGGCTTTAAAGATATCAAGCCCGCTCATTAAATCTTTAATGTAGATCATTTTATCTCGAACCTTCTTCCGATTAAGGGATTAAATAACGATGTGTACAGGGAATGATGTTTATTTCAAATAATTATAAATCAACATCAGCGCGAAATAAAGATGTGTTCCAAATCTTCGAGAATCTTGTGAAGAAAAAGATCATTTTGATAGCAGACACTTCTTTTATTTGAGGTTTATATCAAAATAAAAAGCATGGATATCAACAAAATAAGCGAATTTCGACAAAAATAAACTAAATTCTCTACTGAAAATTCATTTATTATTTATTTATATAAATCATTTTATATTTGTATATTTACATAGCACTCCTCATATGATATTTTATATCTGAAAACGAATTCATTCAGGTTTATTTAAAATGCTTCATAATTATTTTAACGGAAGGTGAAGGACTTGGCAGCTGAGAAAATGAAGGCACGGATGATCGTGGATAAGTCGTTTCGAATCGCGCAAGTTGATAAACGCATTTATGGTTCATTCATTGAGCACCTTGGTCGTGCTGTGTATGGAGGGATTTACGAGCCCGGTCATGAGACGGCGGATGCAGGGGGCTTTCGAAGTGACGTGAAGGAATTGATTAAGGAACTGAATGTCCCCATTATCAGGTACCCCGGCGGGAACTTTGTCTCCGGTTACAACTGGGAGGATGGAGTAGGACCCGTGACCGAGCGGCCGAAACGGCTGGAGCTTGCCTGGCGGACGCTGGAACCGAACGAGGTAGGCACGAACGAGTTTATTTCCTGGGCCAAGGAGGTTGGCTCGGAGGTCATGATGGCTGTGAATTTGGGCACCCGGGGCATTGATGCTGCCAGAAATTTGCTGGAGTACACGAACCATCCTGGAGGTACATATTGGAGCGATCTGCGACGCAGTCACGGCTATGAACAGCCGCACAAGATCAAAACGTGGTGCCTTGGCAACGAGATGGACGGACCATGGCAGATTGGACACAAAACCTCTGCGGAATATGGCAGGCTTGCACTGGAGACGGCAAAAGCGATGCGGCTGGTTGATCCCGCGATTGAACTGGTTTCGTGCGGCAGCTCAAGCACCGGCATGCCAACATTCCCTGAATGGGAAGCCGCAACGCTGGATCATACGTATGAGGCGGTGGACTATATATCCCTGCATCAGTATTACGGTAACCGCGACAACGATACGGCCAATTACCTGGCGCTCACGCTGGATATGGATCACTTTATCCATACGGTCAAGTCCACTTGCGACTATATCAAGGCCAAGAAACGCAGCAAAAAGACGATGTACCTCAGCTTCGATGAATGGAATGTTTGGTATCATTCCAACGATGCAGACAGGCAGATCGATCCTTGGAGCGTGGCTCCGCCTCAGCTGGAGGATGTGTACAATTTCGAGGACGCCATTCTGGTGGGCAGCATGCTCATTACGTTCCTGCGTCATGCAGACCGGGTGAAGATGGCTTGTCTGGCGCAGCTCGTGAACGTGATTGCCCCGATCATGACAGAGAATGGGGGACGCGCCTGGAAGCAGACGATATTTTATCCATATCTTCACGTTTCGAAGTATGGCCGGGGTGTATCGCTGCTGCCGATCGTCGACTCGCCGAAGTATGATTCCAAGGACTTTACCGATGTTCCGTACCTGGATAGTGCGGTTGTTCATAACGAAGCCGACGAAGAGATTACGATCTTTGCCGTGAACCGTCATCTGGAGGAAGCATTGGACCTCGAATGCGATGTGCGCAGCTTTGAAGGATACCGGCTTATCGAGCATATCGTAATGGAGCATGACGACCTCAAGGCCGTGAATACCGCGTCGGAGGAGACGGTAAAACCCCACAACCGGGGAGAAGCCAAACTTGACAGCGGACATGTGACGGCACGACTTGCCAAGGCATCCTGGAATGTTATTCGTTTGAAAAAGGCCTGAGTTAACTTATGGAGCGGTCCCAAGGGCTGCTCCATCTCTCAAAATCATATCAAATTACACACAATATGAAAGCGCTTTCTATTCAGCAGGATACAGAAGTACTGAAGAGCTGAAGTATTGAAGAACTAAAGTATTGAAGATCTGAAGACTGAAGAACTAAAGGCTGAAGTACTGTTTTCGAGTGTAGAGGATATAGGAATGAAAATTGAGGGAGGTCCCGTATGATGAGGAAAAAATGGATAATGGTGCTTATGGTGTTAGGCATGACGCTGTTCCTGTGGGGATGCGGTAAAGCGAACAATGCAGGGGGAGAAACCTCGGTTCTGGACGGAGGGGCGGGAGAAAGCGCCACGGAGCTTTCCTATTGGACATTCGTTGAGCTGCACGGACAGCATTTTGAGAAGATGCTGGGCAAATGGAACGCCGAGAATCCGGATCGCCAGATTAAGCTGAACGTGACGGTCATGCCATATGACGACATGCACAATAAACTATCCATCGCGGTTCAGTCCGGCACGGGTGCCCCTGATATTGCCGATATCGAGTTAGGCAAATTCCCGGATTTTCTAGCTGGAACTCCGCAGCTGGAAGCGCTCAATGACGTTATTGATCCATACCGAGATACCATCGTCAAATCCCGGATTGATCTTTACAGCAAGGATGGCGTGAATTACGGCGTCCCAACTCATGTTGGAGCCTCCGTGGCCTTCTATAATACCGAAATCCTGGAGGAGGCTGGTGTTAACTATCAGGATATCGTGACCTGGGAGGACTTCAAGCAGGCCGGCATCCAGGTCTATGAAAAAACCGGCAAATATATGGGAACGGCGGATACAAGTGCAGCCTGGCAGGCATCCATGCTGTTGGCGCAGCAAGGGGTCGACCTCACCGACGATTCCGGCAATCCGGTCGTGAATTCGGAGCCCATGATCAAGGCTATGACACTGCTCAAGGATCTGCAGGACAGCAATGCCATTGCGACTATCGCCGGTGGTCAGCCTGATACGGAAGAGGCTTATGGCGAGTTTAATGCAGGGAATTATGCTACCGCCTTCATGCCGCTGTGGCAAATGTCCAGATACACCAACTACATGTCCGATTTATCAGGAAAAATAGCGATCGCACCGATCCCGGTAATTGAAGAAGGCATGCCAAGATCCGTTGGCGGCGGCGGAACCGGTACCGTTGTTACCAAGACCGCAAAGGATGTTCAACTGGCGAAAGACTTCCTGGCGTTTGCCAAATTGTCGCTGGATGCCAACAAAGAGATATGGAACACGCTTGGGTTTGATCCGGTCAATATGGATGTCTGGGATATGAAGGATGTCACGCACAACCCTGAGAATCAGTTTGTCCAATATTTTGTGAACAACCCGTTTGATGTTCTGAATGAGATCCGGGATGAAATCCGGTTAATCAAATCGACCTCCGCTTCGCCCACCATCAACAACGTCCTGTGCACAACGACATTTAATGAGATTTTTGAGGATGGCAAGGACATTACAGAAGCTTTGAACGATGCCCAGAAGCAAATCGAACAGGAATTAAAATGATTCCGGCTCATCGGTAACCATAACGAAGGGCTGCTCATACGATGGGCGGCTCTTATCAAAGGAGTAAAGTGATGATTAAAAAATTTCTGTACTCTCAAAAGGTTGCTCCTTATGTTTTTGTGCTGCCGTTTATTCTGGTTTTCCTTGTGTTCTGGGTACTTCCGTTAGGCAGCTCATTTGGCATGAGCTTTCAGAAGATCCAGCTGGGTCAGGAAGCTGATTGGATCGGCTTGGCTAATTACGAGAAGCTGATGGGGGACGGCATTTTTCTGAAGGCGGTCATGAACAGTGCGATTTATATGCTGCTGACACTCCTTATTCTGATTCCGTTTCCGATGCTGTTTGCCGTGCTGATCAACAACAAGTTTATGTGGGGAAGAGAGTTTTTCAAATCGTCTTTTTTCTTTCCGGCACTGACGTCGGTTGTTGTGGCGGGTACCATCTTCCGGCTGATGTTTGGAGAGATGGAAGGGTCGCTCATCAACAGCATATTGGGCTGGTTCGGGGTGGAACCGGTGAAGTTTCTGAAGGGACAGGTTACCGGCTTCATTGCTTTGGTGGCTCTGGCCACATGGCGGTGGACGGGGGTTAATATGCTGTATTTTTTATCCGGACTCAAGAACATCCCGGATGACTATTATGAGGCGGCATCCATCGACGGGGCTTCGGCCTTTCAGAAGTTTACCAAAATCACGATGCCATTATTGAAACCGACCACGATTTATGTAATAACGATCAGCATTTATGCAGGGCTGGCTATGTTTATTGAGAGTATGATGCTGTGGAACGGCAACAATTCTCCCAAAAATATCGGCCTTACGATTGTCGGTTACCTATACCGTCAAGGCATCGAGAAGAACAATCTGGGGTATGCGGCCGCTGTGGGGATTGTGCTTTTGGCCATTACCATGATCATTAATCTGACGCAGCTGAAACTCTCAGGAATGTTCAAGAAGGAGGATTGAGGATGAGAAGAGAAACACTGATCAAAGTGATCCTCTTGATTTTGTTCTCCGCACTGTGTTTTCTGATCCTGGTACCCTTTTACGCCGTTACCATCGCGTCCTTTAAGCCCGGTGAGGACTTGATTCGTTATGGCCTGAATTTAAAATTCGATCTGTCGGTAATGAACCTGGACAATTTCACGTATCTGTTTACAGGGAATCATTCTTATTTTATGTGGTTTTTCAACTCCTTGCTGCTTACGGTGGTACAGGTTACATTAACTTTGCTGGTGAGCGCAACCGTTGCGTATGGTTTTGCAGCTTATGATTTCATCGGCAAGAATTTCCTGTTTATATGCGTGCTGCTCATCATGATGGTTCCTTTTGAAATTCTTCTTCTTCCACTGTATTCGCTGACTTACAATCTCGGCCTTATGAACTCATACTCGGCCATTGTGCTGCCGGGGATTGCAAGCGCGGCTACGATCTTCTTCTTCAGGCAGTATTTAAGAGGGATTCCAAAAGAAATGATTGCGGCAGGGCGGGTGGACGGTGCTACGGAATACGGGATCTATGTGCGGTTGATCCTGCCGGTGATGAAGCCATCCTTCGCAGCCATGGCGATCCTGAACGGGATGAACAGCTGGAACAACTTCCTGTGGCCGTTCATGGTACTCAGCGATGACAGCAAATATACCCTTCCGATTGGCTTGAAGACACTGCTGACCCCTTACGGGAACAACTATGATTTGTTGATTGTGGGCTCCTTTTTCTCGATTATTCCGATCTTCATCTTGTTTATGGGCTTCCAGAAGTATTTTATCGACGGGATGACGGCCGGAGCAGTGAAAGGCTAGAACACAGTCGAAGTCGAGGCGCGTACCTTGCGGCGAGTCCATCAAATCCATTATGATACAAGGAAACCTTTCGTATGATGAATTGATTTGATGAATGAGGTGAAATAGTTTGCATCCTGTAACAAGGGCACTGTTATGGATAGGGGGCGCCCTGATCGTGATTGGGCTGCTATGGCCTGTCATTGGCCGATTTGTCGGCAGGCTGCCAGGCGACATCGTTGTGGATAAGCCCAATGTCAAAATCTATTTTCCGATTGTAACCTGCTTAGTCATCAGCGTGGTGGGCTCCTTGATTTTGTTTCTGATCCAGCAGTTTCGCAAATAACGAAATTCATAAGAAAAACGTCTATCGACGTATTTTCTCAGAAGACTGACCGCGGTTAGGGGATGTTTTTCTTGTGATATCAGGAAGGCCTAAACTTCGGAGTTTACACTCTCTGATATCTAAAAAAACAGGCTGGCTAGGGCAAACCCTTAGCCGGCCTGTTTCCATGGAAGAGAGAACACTTACTTCTGAATGATGGTAATCTCCGCATTCGGATCAAGGCTTCTCACGATCGCTTTTAGTCTGGGCATCTCCAGAATATGAACCCGGTAGACAAGCCGGGAGGATTTTAATGAGTTGTTCTCAAATCCTGTATCTTCATTCAAACTCTCCGTTTGGGGTTCATATCCCATGATGGCTTTCATACTGTGTTTGATCTCTGCTTCACTCGTACTATCAATCCGAACCTCCCGTTTAAGCGGAAGACGGGAGGTCGTAATGCGACCCGTCTCCAGCGCCATCAGGCATGCGATGGCAGAATACATCGCATGTTCCCAGCCAAGCAGCAGCCCTGCCAATGTCAGTACCATGATATTGATAAAGATATGGTTGTGGGGCAGCTTCAACCGGGTCAGCAGATGGGATAGCTGCTGCGGCATCTTGGGTAATTGAAGGGTATCGAGGACAACCCCGTAACGAAGGCAGATCCCGATGCCAAGCCCAAGGAAAATGCCGCCAATGCCTGCACTCCCGATCTTGCTGTCCAGTAGAGCAGGCATCGGGAAGAACAGGATCGAGCATATGGAAAAGGTCAGCAGCCCGATCGTTGCCGCAATGGCTTTTTCCCGATTGGACTTGTAATAAACAAGCAGGAGCAAAGGTAAATTGAGTGCAAATAGAAACATGCCTGTATGAAGCCCTGTCAGATGCGAAGCGAGTGCTGAAATTCCTGTCACACCGCCTGCAATGATTCCGCTAGGTACAAGAAACAGATCTAAGCCGAACGCCGCAATCAGCCCTCCGGTGGCAGCCATGATCAATCTTCTGGGTGTACTTGCCTTGCTTGCGGCGTCTTGTGCACCGTTCGTGACACGAACCGGGACTTGAACCATAGGCAATGTACCCTCCTTTATCCGCCAAGACTTTCATCCTTTAGCTTCGGTTTAACCGGTTTCTTCTCCTTATGGTCTTTAAATTTAAATATTTTGTTCAAGAAGTTGTATACATGCTTGGATTCCTTGGTCAGCAATGGTCCGAGTATGGCAAGAATGAGCACATACAAGGCTGCAAACGGTTGAATGAAGGCAGCTAGCCCGCCGGCTTTACCCATATTGGCGAGAATAATGGAAAATTCCCCGCGGGAGACAATCGTCAGACCGATATTGGAGGACGCTTTGGAAGACAATCCGGCACTGCGTCCGGCAAGCATACCTGCAATAAAGTTACCCAACAGCGTGATGACAACGGCGATCAACGATAACCATACAGCTCCACCAAGCTCGGATGGTACGATCGTTAAACCGAAGCTAAAGAAGAATATAGCGCCAAAGAAATCGCGGAATGGCAAAATCAAATGCTCAATCCGTTCACGATGCTCTGTCTCTGCCAGGACAAGCCCGACAAGCAGTGCACCGATGGCTTCCGCAACATGAATCGTTTCAGCGAAGCCTGCCAGCAGGAACAATGCGGCAAAAACAACCAGTGCAAATAATTCGTTAGACCGTATATTCAGCGCCCGATTCAGAAGCGGCACGGCTTTTCGGCCCAGAATAATGACAAGCAGCATAAACCCGAGTGCAATAACCGCAGATATCAATACTCCACCCAGCGAAGAAGATCCGCTTAATACGAGACCGGACAGAATAGAGATATATACGGCCAGGAATACATCCTCAAACATGATAATCCCGAGTATCATTTCGGTCTCCGGATTAGCTGTCCTTCTCAAGTCAACGAGCACCTTGGCTACGATAGCACTTGATGAAATTGTGGTTATTCCTGCAACAATCAGTGTTTCCGCCACCGGAAATCCGGAAAAAATTCCGATCATAAGTCCAAGTGTAAAGTTAATGGCAATATAGATGCTCCCACCGACAACGATGGATTTGCCTGATTTGATTAACCGGCCGACAGAGAATTCCAGGCCGAGGTAGAACAGAAGAAACAGTACGCCGATCCGCCCCATGAAATCAATGAGCGGAGCACTTTCTATAAAACGAAAATCAAATGATCCAAAATGAAATGCGTGGGGCCCTACCGCCATCCCTACAAGAATATAGAAAGGGACGACGGAAAACCGGAGTTTAGCTGATAGCAACCCCGCCAGGGCGATCAACGCAATCGCCAGTCCGACTTCTAAAACCAAATGATCCATTCATCAACCACGTCCGTTCATCAAGATTTGTTTAAATAGCCGCTGTTGTTGACGTTCGCCAACGACGACAAGCGTCGAATCTGGCGTGATAATAACGTCAGGCCCGGGATTGATATGTTTGCTGTTTTTGTGAACTGCCGCAATGATGGTTGCACCTGAAGCTTGACGTACGCCCAGATCACCAATGGATTTGCCTGCCCCATAGTAGTGGGGCTCGATGCGGTACCACTCAATAATCAATTCGTCCAGCGCCATATCGATTGTTTCTAGCGCCTTGGGTTTATAGGTCAGACCGCCAACGATGGCGGCAATTTGACGAGCCTCATCATCATCCAGGGAGATCATGGAGATGCTTTCTTCCGGATCGTCATATTCATAATGGTACATTTCACGGCGACCGTCGTCATGAATGATGATGACCAGCTTATCACCACCACGGGTATCGATTACAAATTTTTTGCCAATTCCGGGTAAATCCGTTTCGCGAACATGCATAGGTTAAAATCCTCCTAAGAAAATACACTTTTAGTTATGGGTAGACCAACGTCACACGGATATCCAAATTACGAGTAGCCAAATAAAACAATCCATTCATGATGTTCTGCACAGTCTTATATAAACCTAAGTGCATAGGTCAATCAGCACAGGCTCGTTGTGTTGCTGCATGAGTGATGAAAAATTGGCGAATTTAAGAAACCGCAGTCAGTTTGAATGCGAAAGGGAGGAATAACTAAACGAATATGGATGTGTATTTAATGGGGAATAATAATAAAAGCCGGAGCCGAAGTGGAATAATCGGCCGATAGGGCAGACGTGTTCTGGGAGCCTGCTGCAGAAGGACGGCCGAAAACATTAAGAACAATGGCAAGGAGTTGCCAGCTGCCTTAAGTTTGGAGAGAATTTGAGAGTGTTTCAGAACAGCCGCTTTCAGATGAAGGTCGTTCTTGTAGACGTACCGATCATCTTCAATTTCGTTGCTGTAATACTCTTGGACGGGAATGTAAAGAGCAAATGCCGTAACCAAAACAAGTATCAGCATCCATACGATTCTTGCTGTTTTTAAGAAACGGTTCACAGTTACTCCCCCCTTCGTCCCAAGCTTCTATGTTAATCATAACATAGAAATAATCGTTCTCAAAATGAGAACGATAAATAATTTTCAAACACTTTTACAGATCGATTATATTTTTTACATTATATTGAAGCTTGTCTAATTCTACTTTTTCCGAAGTTTATCGTAATTTTCTGTCTGGGGTTCGATATCGAGTTTCGTTTCATCCTTATCCTCCAAAATACCAAGGACAAGATCATCGATGTTGTCGGTTGCGGCTTGATCCGGACGGTCTGGCTCGGGAATGGGGTCAACGCCAGGGAATTGTCCGTCGAATTCGGGTTTCTTTTTGCTCATTAGGATCACTTTCCTTTCTGGCAATATTTTGGCTCAAAAGGATCGGTTCTATGTAACGAATAAACGCAGGGGAAGAAAGTGAAACAATGAAGGCATAAGCAGAATGGAAAAATTTTTCCTTCTATATAATGTAATTAAATATATGAATCTCCTATATAGGAATATGCTAGAATGTACTGGAGGGATATTATACCAGGGGGTTACGATGTCATGAAGAAAAAAATGTTATGCTGTACCCTTGCTTTACTGCTTGTATCAGGCTCGGTCGTATCAGCACATCCGGGAAGAACGGATGCCAACGGCGGGCACACCTGCCGAACCAATTGTGAACGCTGGGGGCTGTCATATGGGGAGTATCATTATCATAACGGGGGAGGAAGCTCTTCCGGCAGCAAGTCGTCTTCATCCGCACCCAAGGCGAAATCATCGCAAAACAGCACGCCTAAGTCCGCGCCGAAGCCGGCTGCTCCGGCCTATGCCAAGTCCGGTCTTAAGGTTTATGTCAACGGCGGCCTGGTGAAATTTGATAGTGAGCCCTTGGTGTATAACAACATCAACTTGGTGCCGCTGCGGGAAATTGCAGAGGGAATGGGGGCTAGGGTCACCTGGAATCGTGAAGCTGCCAGCATTGGTGTGCAAAGAGGGAATCATAAAATAACGCTTACGATCGGAAGCAAAACGATATATTACAACGGTAAATCGGAGACCGTGGCAGTCGCTCCCAAGGTCATCGATGGCGTGACTTATGTGCCTGTTCAGGTATTTGCAAGGGGGCTTGGTGCTGGCATTAACTACACGGACCATGATAAAATTCTGAGAATCGCACTGAAGGAATAAAATGATGACAGCTCGAAAAAGAAGTCAAACAGAGAGGGAGAGTGCAGCTTGAGTTTTTTTGATAAATTTAAGGCCGGCGTGTCTGACGCCGGAAACAAAGCCAAAATCCTGGTTGAAGTTAATCGGTTAAAGCTGCAAAACAACGGTAAGAAGAGTGATATCGATGAGCAGCTGCTGGAAATCGGAAAAGTTGTATTTGCTGCAACTGAGGCGGGGGAATGGCCGCCCGAAGAGGAGAGCATCCAAAGCTATGTAGCCAAGATCCATCAATTGAATTTTGAAATCGAGCAAAATCTGCTTCACATCGCCAATCTTACGGATGAGAAGGTATGCAGAGGCTGTGGCAACAGCTCAGCGCTCAACGCCAAATTCTGTGCCCACTGCGGCCGTACGTTCGAAGTGATCCAAGTGCAATCGGAAGAGTTGCGCAAAGAAATCCCCTTGCTGGAGGAGACTCGAGACCAAGAGGAGCCGAAATAGTAGTTGGAGTATGACAGGAACCATATTTGTTGCTTCATGTAGAGCCGTACCCTGGTTCGGGAATGACCAGGGTATCGGCTCTTTTCTTTTGCCTGGGTGAAGGAAGCCGGATTTCATTACAGAATGATTATAAAGGTGATCTAACTCACCATAAAATCGTTATATAGTAGTATTAGCTTACCAGTTAGAGGGAGTGAGGACATATGCCGAAGAACAAGGCCTGTAATGATGAGTTTATTCAACGAGTGGGTCGAGAGGGGTCAAGGCTGCTAAAAGGTAACGTTCTAATTCTTCTATGTGTATTTCTGATATTCTTCGCTGCCGGATGCAGCGGTCCAAATCCTGCAGAGGAGGACAGCCCGCCGGAAAATCAACCGAAGAGTGCTTCAATCAACATCGTCATTTCGAGTCTCGGGATGACGTTCCCTGCAGGCATGGATGAGAATGACAATCCGTATTTAAATTACATTGAAGAGCGTACCGGACTTGAGATTGGGGTTAATCTGCCGCCGCCTGAGGTATACAACGAGAAGCTTGATGTGATTATGTCTTCAGGCAATTTGCCGGATATGCTTCATACCTATGAGCCGGTATGGTTTGACAACTATGTCAAACAGAAAGCGTTTATGCCGCTGGACGAGTTAATTGACAAGTATGGTCCCCATCTGAGAGAGAAAATTCCGCCGGAGGTGTGGGATCGGGTGAGATATGACGGCAAAATCTATGCGGTTCCCAGCTTGAATGAAGTGACCGGAGCAGAGCTCATGTATGCGCGCAAGGATTGGCTCGATCGGCTCGGCCTGAAACCTCCTGAAACGCTGGAGGAATATTATGAAGTCATCCGCGCCTTTACCCTGGATGATCCGGACGGCAACGGCCTTCAGGATACGATCGGGTTAACCCTTACCTCGAAATTGGGGCGCTCCTCCCCGTTTTTCGGTGCTTTCGGTACGCAGCGGAATATGTGGTTTGAACGGGACGGGCAGCTTGTGAACGGAAACATTTTGCCTGAAACGAAGGAGACCCTCGCATTTTTTGCCAAGTTGTATCAGGAGAATTTACTGGATCGGGAATTCCCTTTGAATTTACAGAACAATCTGTTCGAAAAAATAGAAAATGGCACGGTAGGGCTGTTCTCCGCGGCATGGTATGACACGCGGGGGCCGATTGCGGCCAACATGAACAAGGATCCGGAGGCAGAATGGATTCCGCTTCCATATCCGACTGGACCTTCCGGTTTTAAAGGGGTGGAAGGCAAGGATATTATCCGCGGCTACAATGTCATTCCGGCCAGCTCGGAAAATGCTGCCGAGGTGATCAAGATGCTGGATTTTATCGCCAGTGATTACAAAACGCTGAAGCTGGGCTTCGAGAATGAAATTTGGAAGTGGGAGGACGGGGAGATTGTTACGGATTTTACGCTTCATGACAAGCATTTATATCGCGGGATCTACCAGTCCCTGGTCGACGTGCCGGATGAATTGCTGTTTAAGGAACGGCTTGACTCGCTCGGCGACTTCAATTTATACAACAACTTGCAGATGATTAATCATCATATCATTCCCAACGCATTCTACGGAGTCCCTACACCTGCCATGACAAAGTACAACAATAAGCTTAAAAATCTGGAGGATGTGTTTACGAAAATCATTATGGGACTTGAGCCCCTGGATGCCTTCGATGACTATGTGAAGACGTGGAAGGAAGAAGGAGGAGATGAAATTACGAAGGAAGTTAATGAATGGTATGCCAAACCATGAGGACGATTTGGGCGAGGGAGGGGGAGATGGAATGATGGCAATGTTTCGCTGGATCAGGGATCGATTTTCGCAAAATATTCAAACCCGGTTGACCGGTTATTTTCTGCTGATCCTGCTGCCGCTGGTTATCATCAGCCTGTTTGCGGTAGAGCGGTCCAGAGCCATTCTCTATGAACAGGCCGTCGAACGGACAGAGATGGCCTTATCGTCTGCGATGAATCATTTTGATCTGGCACTGCAAAATGTGGAGGAGATCTCTTCCCTAATCTCTGGTGATCTTAGAATGAACGAGCTGCTCAATAAAAACAGCACCAATTTCTCACCTCAATCGATTGTGGATTTTTCTTATATCCTGGATCAGTTATCGGATTTTGTGTCGGTGAACCGGTATGTGTCCCAGATTACCGTGTACCACCAGGCATCCAACATGTTTATTTCCACCCATTACGGAGGAAAAAGGTTGATGGGCGAAACTCAGCAGGAATGGCTCGTCGAAGCTGCCCGGAGAAACGGAACGGGGATTTCCTACGTTATGTCGGAATACCCTGTGGCGGAAGGCGTCTCTTTTGGTCAGATGACCAACACGGACAGCATTTCCTTGATTCGGGCCATGGACTTATATAACGGTGAACGGCAGTCGAACCTGCTGGTCGTGTCTTTCAGCGAGAGCAAGCTGTTGAATATTATCAAGACGCTGCTGCCTTCGGAGAACAGCCGGATTGCCCTGTTAAACGAAAAGGGAGAAGTGGTGGTGGAGACCGGCAGAGTGTACGAGGAGGAGATCTCCGACAAAGAGATGACCGTCACCATTGACTCGGATTATTCAACATGGCGTCTTGAGCTGGTCCAGCCGAAGAGTGAGCTGTATAAAGAAACCGATCAGCTGCGCTTGTTCACGGTTGCGATAATCGTGCTTAGCGTCCTGCTGGCCATCATTATTTCGTGGGTGGTTTACAGTGGAATTGCGTCCCCTGTACTCAAATTGGCCCGCGGAATGAAGCGGCTCAGCAGCGGGGAGCTGAACATCCACGTTGATACCAAGCGAAAGGACGAGTTCGGTTTTCTTATCCAGTCGTTTAACAAAATGGCTGTGGTACAGAAGCATCTGATCGAGGACCATTATGAGCAGCAGCTGAGATTGACCACAACGGAGCTGAAATTTTTGCAATCCCAGATCAACCCGCATTTTCTGTACAATACGCTGGATTCGATCTATTGGACGGCGAAGAATTATGATGCGGATGAGATCAGCGAGATGGTCATGAATCTGTCGAAGTTTTTCCGATTGAGCCTGAACAAGGGCAGGCAGGTGTTCACGATTGAGGAGAGCATCACCCACCTGCACTACTATTTGCGCATTCAGCAGCTTCGCTTCATGGACAATTTCACCGTAGACTATCAGATTTCGGAAGACAGCAAGAGAGTACCACTCCTGAAGCTCCTGCTTCAGCCCTTGGTAGAGAATGCCATCATTCATGGCATGGAGGGGAAGTCATCAGGGGGATGCCTGAAGATTTCCAGCTGTATTGAGAAGGGGAATACGGTAGTGATCAGTGTACAGGACAATGGACCGGGCATCGGAGAGGAAAGGCTGCGTTACATACAGCATGAACTTGCAATGATGGGCTCCCGGAGCGTGCCGGCTTCCTCTCAGGATGAGGAGAATGTGAAGGATCTGTTTGGTCTTCGCAATGTATTTAGCCGGATGAAGCTGTATTACGGCAGGGAGGCCAATCTGACGGTGCACAGTGTGCCTGGCGAAGGCACAACCGTCACCATCTCCATTCCGCTGGACCGCTGCAAGGAAGTTAATATGGAGTTATAGTTCATTTCTAGATGGCTTAAAAGGGGAGGACCTGAATGAATCTCATGATTGTGGAAGATGAACCTCGGCTGCGCAATGCACTAGCCCACAATATCCCGTGGGACAAACACGGGATTGAAGTGGTGGGAATGGCATCTAACGGAGTCGAGGCACTTGAGCTAGTGAGCAGGAAGAAGCCTGATATCATGCTGATCGATGTGCAGATGCCTGAAATGGATGGACTGACGCTCCTTGGCGAACTGCGAAGCCGACAGGAAATCAGCAAATTAATGAAAATGATCATCCTGAGCGGACATGATAACTTTGAATTCGCGCAGATTGCGCTGGAATACGGGGTGTCCAAATATTTGTTGAAGCCGGCCGGCGAGGAAGAAATTCTCGAGGCTGTGCTGGAAGCGAGACAGCAGCTTCGAGGGGATCTGGAGCAGTGGCAGCGCAAGGCGGCGCTGGAGCAGAAATGGAAGGATAATCTTCCGTATTTGCAAAACCTATTTTTCATCCAATGGATCAGCGGCAAATATACGAGGCAGGACATTCTCAGCAAGAGCAGGGAGTTATATATTCCGCTGAAGGAGCATGACCGTATTGCGGTGGCTGTGGTGGATCTGGACCCGTTGCCTGAGCATGAGACCCGGTTTCAACGTGGAGATGTGGAGCTGCTGCAGTTTACCATGCAGTGCCTGGCGAAGGAGCTGCTGCCCCATCCTTCCCGCTGGATTACATCGGATTCGGGCAACCTGCTGCTGTTGGTGCTGATTGTGGAGGAGGACCAGGATGCCAAGGAGGCCATGCTGCGGCTGAACGCGGATGTATCCAAGCTCCTCTCGCAAACGAGGGAAGTGCTGAAGTTAACGGCAAGTGCGGGCATATGTGCATCCATCGGCACGATTGAAGAAATGAGCCTGCTGTATGTACAGGCCTGCCGGGCCCTGCAGGAGCGCGTCGTGTATGGACACGATCTCGCGATTCCTTACCGGGAACAGCTGAGACGGGATATCCAGGGCGTGATCGTGCAGCAGAACCTGGAGAAGGCCCTTGAGATCGCGCTGGAAACGGCGGACGAAAGTAAGGCGCTGGAGGCGCTCAAGGGGTTGTGGGAGGAGGCCTTTACGAGATCCGAATCCTCGGACGAATTCCATGAGGCGGTTCTTTATATGAACAGCTTTTTCACCCGAATGATCCAGAAGCAGGGCTGGACGGTGAAACGCGTGGTTGGCGAAGATATCGATTATTTCCAAAACGTCAAACTGCTCAGCACTAAAATGCAGACGTTCTCGCTCCTGGAGCGAACGGTGAAACATATTGTCGCGTTTATGAGCGAGCAGCGGAAAACGACGAGCAATCAGGTGGTGAAGGATATTCTGAATCTGCTTGAGGAGGAGATGGACCAGGAGATTACGCTGCATACGGTAGCAGACCGTTTATACGTCAATTCCTCCTACCTCAGCCGGCTGTTCAAGCAGGAAATGGGGGTAGTCTTCTCTACCTATGTGCTGGAGCGCAAAATGGAACGGGCCAAGTCGCTGCTGCAGGATGGATTTAAGGTGTACGATGCCGCCAGGCTGGTCGGGTACCGCGATGTCAGTTACTTCACCAAGGTGTTTCGCAAGTATTGGGGCGTGAACCCGGGGGAGTTTAAGGGATGAGCATGCGGGAGAGGCTGTACGGCACTACTGCACACATCTGAAAGCCGCTCCGCGGTCGTATCGTTCCTTCAATCGCTGTTGTCACCGAAATTCCTGGGATTATGATTACAGCGGAAGAAATTCGGCTCCAGATTATGCTTTCGATGTGAGTTTTCCTATGGAAAACTTTCAGCCGACCGCTACCGCTTTTCCGGAATCGATACGTCCTCTCCGTTGGTCCGTGTGGGTCATGCCCACAAAAAACGTATCCCCCTTTGAAGTGGGGAGAGGAAGAAAGGAGGGAGCCCGCTCCGCGGTCGTATCGTTCCTTCAATCGCTGTTGTCGCCGAAATTCCTGGGATTATGATTACAGCGGAAGAATTTCGGCTCCAAAGGCGACCACTATCGTTTTTCCGGAATCGATACGTCTTCTCCGCTGGTCCGTGGGGGTCATGCCCACAAAAAGCTTCTCCCCCTTGTAGTTGGGGGGAGGAAGAAACGTGAAGCCCGCTACGCGGTCATATCGTTCCTCCAATACCTGTTGTCGCCGAATTTCCAGGAATGATGATGACAGCGGAAGAATTTCGGCTCCAGATTATGCTTTCGATGTGAGTTTTCCTATGGAAAACTTTCAGCCGACCGCTACCGCTTTTCCGGAATCGATACGTCCTCTCCGCTGGTCCGCGTGGGTTCAAACCGCCCCAAATAGCCTCCCCCCATGAGGGTGGGGGAGGTAGAGATGTGAAGCCCGCTCCGCGGTCATATCGTTCCTCCAATCGCTGTTGTCGCCGAATTTCTGGAATGATGGTTACGGAGGAAGAAATTCGGCTCCAGATTATGCTTTCGATGTGAGTTTTCCTATGGAAAACTTTCAGCCGACCGCTACCGCTTTTCCGGAATCGATACGTCCTCTCCGCTGGTCCGCGTGGGTTCATACTACCCCCAAAGCCTCTCCCCCTTGAAGTGGGGGAGGGGGTAAAACGCAGCGCAGCAGAGCGCGCGCAGTACATAAACTAACCAAACGAGCCGTTCGGGGCATACATCCCGAACGGCTCGTTTGTTTATCCCTCCAGACCCAACCATCGGCAGGACGGAAGTAATCACCCGCATGGGCGCTTCAGATGGTTGTGCAGAAAGGCCAAGCTCGGCGCAGAGCAGACGAGGTGCTGCCTTTGGCGACGGTGCACGGCAAGCCATAAATCGACCGCCTAAACCCTAATGAGCAAGCTTCAACGGAGCAGGCGGAATTGTTCTGGAGAAGCGGCAGCGGTCTCCTTTATCCCCGGATTTCCACATTATCTATCCATTCAGATGAAATCCGGGGGTAACAGGGATCGGAAGGACAATCCGTATGCGGAGTGATGAACCATCCTCTTTTTTTGGCAGGGTATGCTTTGAATTTCAGATTTGAATTTCGTTGGCAGCGATTAGCCGATCGTGACAAGTTAACACCTCATGAAACGCCTGCCGTAACCTCATGTCATAATTACTGACGTCTATGCCCCAACACAACATCATATTACCATAAATAGTAATCATCCTCGCCTACTCAGTCTCCTCGGCGCGAATTACAATGTGTAGTAACCAAGGAGATTGAATCAATAGAAAGGGGGAGACGAGTCGATGAAACCCACGATAGAACCATCGCCGGCACCGCATAGAGAGATAAAACCAAAACGAGGATACTGGGGCCGTTTAGGGACGGACATTTGGAAAGAGTGGGATCTTTACCTGCTGCTCGTGCCGGGCATCTTGTTCATTTTACTGTTCAAATACACACCGATGTACGGGATTACGATTGCATTTAAGGATTTCAACATCTTCACCGGATTTGCCGACAGCCCGTGGGTAGGATGGAAGCATTTCGAGAAGCTGTTCACGTCGCCGGACTTTGCGCAGGTATTCAAAAATACGGTTATCATCAGCTTCCTGAAAATCGTGATTTTGTTTCCTCTCCCCATTATGATTGCCCTGATGCTCAATGAGCTGAGGAATATGGTATTTAAACGCACGGTGCAAACCGTCATCTATCTTCCGCATTTCCTGTCCTGGGTCATCGTTGGCGGATTGTTTATCGATCTCCTCTCAACAAACGGAGGAATCGTCAACAAATTGCTGGTATCCCTGGGGATGGAGCAGATTGCTTTTTTCCTGGATAACAGCGTGTTCCGGGGCGTGCTGATCACGTCCGCAGGCTGGAAGGAAACGGGCTGGAGCACGATCGTATATTTGGCAGCGTTTACAATGATTGACCCGATGCTGTATGAAGCCGCGAAGATTGACGGGGCCGGACGCTGGAAGCAGCTGTGGCATATCACGCTGCCGGGGATCGCGCCGATTATTGTCCTGATGTTTATCCTGCGGCTCGGGAACGTGCTGGAAGCGGGAACGGAGCAAATTCTTGTCATGTATAATCCGGTGGTGTACCAGGTGTCGGATGTCATCGGAACCTATGTATACCGGCAGGGTCTCGGGAACCAGGATTACAGCTTCTCCACCGCGGTTGGCTTGTTCGAAGCCATTATATCCTTCACGTTGGTCATCATTGGCAATTCTATGAGCAGAAAATACTTACAGCGCGGGATCTGGTAAAGAAAGGATGGCGCATATGGATCACAAAAAAGCTTTGGAAGGAACAAACACCACCCGAGGTGTCATCCAAACCTCGTTTTCGGAAAAATGCTTCTCGGTATTCAATTATGCTTTTTTCATTGTGATGGGCTTAACCACGCTGCTGCCTTTCATGAATTTGATCGCCAAATCCTTGAGCAGCGAGGGCGCCGTCATATCAGGGCAGGTAGGGCTGCTCCCGGTCGGGGTTCAATTCGAAACCTACAAATATGTGCTTCAGGATTCCATGTTCCTGAATTCGCTCAAGGTGTCCATTTTTTTGACAGTGGTGGGAACGGCCTGCAGCCTGTTCCTGACTACGCTCACGGCTTATCCGTTGTCCAAATACCGACTGCGGGGACGAAAAGGACTGCTGTTGATCTTCGTATTCACGATGCTCTTCAGCGGCGGCCTGATTCCGACTTACCTGCTTATGCAGAACTTGAACTTGGTAAACTCCTTTCCGGTGTTGTTCCTGCCAGCGATGGTGAATGTGTACAACATGCTCATTATTAAAAACTATTTCGAGGGTCTTCCGGATGAGCTGGAGGAATCCGCCAAGCTGGACGGCGCGGGGAATATCCGCATCCTCGTCTCGGTCATTGTGCCGCTCTCGCTTCCCGTCATGGCAACGATTGGATTGTTCTTTGCGGTCGCTTTCTGGAATGACTATTTTGCGGCGATGATCTACATTACCGATCCGGCGATCAAACCCATGCAGTTGTACCTGAAGGAGCTGCTGGTTTCGTCCAGCGGGGATTTCCTGAAGGATAATGTCGACGCCGCGATTAACGCAACACCTCAGTCCATACAGGCTTCTTCAATCCTGCTGGCAACGATCCCGATTTTGCTGGTGTATCCATTCCTGCAAAAGTACTTTGTCAAAGGCGTGCTGGTAGGTTCGGTTAAAGGCTAGATTCATCAGGTGTTTCTTAAGAGACAAGGAAGTACCGGAAGGTTACCCACCTTATTTCATAGGAAAAATGTCCTCTATAAGCGGTCGATCTCTAGAGAAAGCACGTCGATAGACGTTTTTCTTAACATTATTATAATTTCCGGGGTCCCCACAAAGTACCTGAATGGACTTCGGAGCAAGGCCCCACTTTGTGGGGTTCTCTTATAAAGGTGGTGATGCGCTTCGTATTGCTCAGGTGGCAGGATTCATTGAATTTCTCAATCACAAGGAGGGTTATCCATGATCAAGATTAAAAAATCCGCAGTACTGGCTGGAATTCTCGGATTTACGCTGGCGCTGTCCGGATGCGGCGGCGGGGGAGGCGGCACGACCGATACACCGGCAGCTCAGCCTTCGGATACGCCGGCTACGACCCCGAAAGATGAAGGGGACGGAGGGAAAACTGCTGAAAAACCGGGTCTGCGCATGATCATGCAATATGGATTGTTTGATCCGAAGACTGAATATGCGGCCAAGTACATCCAGGAAAGAACCGGATTCAATGTGGAATATGAACTGCTGCCGGCAGAAAATGCGGACGAGAAGCTGAACCTGCTCGTATCCAGCAAAGACAATTATGATCTGGTGAAATTGAATGCAGCCCAGTTCTACAATCTGGCATCTGCGGGAGCACTTGAGCCAATTGATGAGCTGCTGGAATCCCACGGCAATTATATTAAGCAATCCATTAAGCAGGAATCCTTCGGCAGTGCCACCATCGACGGGAAGATTTACGGCATTCCCGAGACTGGAGCAGGCGTAAGTATCGGGGAGGAACTGGTGGTTAGACAGGATTGGATGGATGAATTGGGACTGTCCACACCGACAAACGCCGATGAGCTTTACAATGTGCTCAAAACGATCAAAGAGAAGAAAAATGTCATTCCGCTCACGGTGAGCAATAAGGCCCCTGCTATTTATGGCAACATTGCCACGACATTTGGTGTTTTGACGGATTGGAAAGAGGTCGACGGCAAGCTGATGCATCGGGCGGAGCTTCCAGAGATGAAAGAGTACCTAACCTTTATGAACAAACTGTATAAAGAAGGATTGCTCGATAACGAGACTCCGATTAATACCGCACAGAAATCCATTGAAAAGTTTTCGGGTGGTAAAGCTGCGATGTATGAGCTGGCCTGGTGGAATGCCGGGACAACGATTGATGCGCTTACGAAAAACTTCCCGGATGCCAAAACGTCCATCATCCCTTACCTGAAAGGCAAAGACGGCAAAGCCGTTGTCGGTGTTAAAACGAACACCACTTGGTATGTAGCTATCCTGAAATCCTCAAAGAACAAGGAAGCCGCGATGGAATTCCTGAACGCGAAGTTGGAGCCTGAGACGTTCAAAGGCATCGCGCTGGGTAAAGAAGGCGTCCATCATGAAGTGAAGGACGGTAAGTACTATCCAATTCTGCCGATCTTTAATGATGAGCTCAACAATGCAAGCAGTTTCCTTACAGGTGTCGATGAAGAGAAGTACCCGATCTACTGGCAGGCACGCGTTCGTAAGGATCCGGTTCTGCAAGCACATTTCGAAGCTTTCCAGAAAAATGCCGAGGGTATTATCGTAGTGGATCCGATGTCAACAGCACCGCCAATTGAAGCTGTATCCAAATATCAGTTGAAATTGACAACCATGCTGGATGACAATGTGCTGCAATTCATTTCCGGAGCGAAGCCGATTGATGCATACGATCAATTCCTTGCTCAATGGAGAGCTGAAGGTGGAGCCGATATGGTAAACGCAGCGAATGAATGGTTCCAATCCACGAAGTAAATGATTTCATTTGAAGAAGCAGTCTGCATTTGCAGCTGCTTTTTCAAAATTAAGAATAAAGAGGTGTTGGTTGAATTTAAAGAGCACGGTTCATTCTTAATACAAGAAGGGTGGTAATCATTAATGTATCGTTTATTTCGCAGGCGGATTGCTCTGCTCCTCAGTCTTTCGCTGATCGTATCACTCATCGTGCCGGTTGGTTCTTCCGCGTTCGCGGATAACGAAGCTTCCCCGGCTCAAAGCGCGAGTCCCGACCCGATTACGCTGGTCTCCCAAGGCGGACAGAGTCTGGAGTTTACGGATATTAACGTGGCAGGTGACCCGCTGGAAGGGGAAAATGATTATTTGGCACTGTACACCAGCGGTGCAACCGTTACGGGCTCCGTATATACCGGCGAGGTGTGGGTTCCGACGCTGCAGGTTGCGGTTGCTGTGGATGCAAGCGGCATCGTACAGGATATCGTTGGACCGGACAGCGATCCGCCGACTGCCTGGGATCCCGGCACATTGCTGCCGATTCCTGTCGGGGGTTACGTTGTTGTAGCTGGCGGCACCAATGCGTGGGATCAATCCCTTTTTCAGAAACCTCTCTTTAATCATAACAAAACGGGAGACTCGGTGAAGCTGATGCAAGCTGGAGTAGAGGTGACTGCGGCCGATTTCCTGCCGGAGCAGCCCGGCCCGGGCCCGGGCCCAGGTCCGGATCCGCTGCCGCCGGAGCTGCATCTGATTACACCAAACGATACAACCGTGGATATTCCGGTCGTTGAGATTGCAGGTTTTGTGGCTAATTATGCCGAGGACCTGGATTTAAGCGTCACCGTCAATGGCGATGAGAGCACGCTTACAGCGGATGGGGTGTTTCGCACGAATGTTTATTTGGAGCCGGGTCCGAACGCAGCTGAAGTTAAGCTGTTCAAGGGAGAGGGCGAACTGGCTGCTCAAACGCTGAACATCGTGTATGAACCGATTGAGAACCAGGATTATATTGAAGTTGAGGCGGCGCCAAAGGACATTACCATCGACATTGAAGGTCCGCGCAAGCAGCTGGATTACGTTGACAAGGATGTCACGGGCGTGCCTAACATCGTGGCGGTGTTTACAAGGGATTATGGCACCGCCATCACGATTCCTCAGACCAATGTTGCCGTGCAGGTGGATGCCAACAATCGTGTACTAAGGGTCATTAATCCATCCATCGACGGCAAACCTCCGGTATGGACTGGACCGACCGATCTTGAAATACCTGAAGGCGGTTATGTGCTGATGGCACAGGACAACAGCTATGCAGGCAATAACATCAAGCGGTATTTGGCCGAGAACTTTAAGGTTGGGGACATGATTAAGCTGCGCAAGAACGGAGAAGTGGTACAGGTACGCGACATCATGAGCGGCAACGGGCTTATTGCCCGGCTTACGCTGGATAACCAGGCGATGTATACGGTAACGGAAGGCAGCACCGTGATTTCTGGCCGCATTGACAACATGGACGATATCACGGCGATTAAACTGCTGATGAACGATAACGAGATTTCTTTTCAAGCAGATGGTTCATTCTCCTACACTTATACGCTTGCGAATGGGACCAACTATATCGAAGTCAAAGTGCTGAAGAATGACATCGAGCAGGATGTTCGTCATCTTGCGGTGTTTGCAAGACCTGGGTTTTCCCCGGAAAAAGAAGTTATTCTCTGGGTGGACCAGGCTTCCAATGCGAGAAAGTTCAAAACCAGCGAGGATGTTCTGGCTTTTCTGACAAAAGCCAAGGAGACGGGTGTTACTTCGATTGCGTTTGATGTAAAAGGCGTTGAAGGGTATGTATCGTATAAAAAGAATGACCTGACAGGCAGACCTTACGTCAGTGAGATCAAGGCACCCGAAAAAGCGGGAGCAAGCCCGGATCTGGACCTGCTGCAGGAGTTCATTGACCACGGCCATGCGCTTGGTTTGGAGATTCATGCGGCAATCAACGTGTTTGCCGAGGGATCGATCGCTCATAACGAGTATGCGGTTCTGAACGATCACCTCGACTGGGAGGAGCGCGTGTATTTTCCTGAAAACAACGGGGAGATCAAGCGTCTTCGCGAAAGCAAAAAGCAGGGCTTGGTAGCCTTTGTCAACCCGTCCAATGACGAGGTCCGAAATTATCAGCTCAGAACCTTTGAAGAAATCATGAAGAACTATGATGTGGACGGCGTTATCCATGACCGGAGCCGGTATGACAACGAAGGGGCCGATTTCAGTGACGAAACCCGCGTGAAGTTCGAGCAGTTTTTGCAGGCCCGGGGCAAGCAGCTTGTCAATTGGCCAAACGATATCTTCTACTATGAAAACAATGCAAGAGTATACGGCCCACTGATTCAGGATTGGTGGGAATTCCGCTCAGGGACGATTCAGAGCTTCTTCGGCGAAGTGAAGACGCTGGTGGATTCCTACGAAGCGTCAAAGGGAAGAAAGATCGAAGTCTCCTCCTATGTAGGATCCTGGTACGAAACGTATTATTTGAACGGCGTTAACTGGGGCAGCAAGAACTTCCGGTTTAATCCCGCGCTCGGCATGCCGGACGAATCGGTGTATACGCCGGAATATTATCAGACCGGGTATATCGAGCATTTGGATTTCCTGATGATCGGGGCGTATCAAACCACCAGTCAGGAAATTCAGAAATACATCACGCTTGGCAACATCGTTACGAACGGGGAAATTCCGCTGTATGCGGGCATTGCGATGAACAATGTGCAGGCACCGGCCGTTCAGCGCGAAGTGTTCCAGGCGGGCTTGAAATCCACGAACGGACTTATGCTGTTTGATGCATCCCAGGTCAACTGGCCGATTGCGGCAGCTGCTCTGCAGGATAAGGAGTGGGTGAAGGATTACCAGCTTGGCATGAGTTTGCCTGGAAGTCCGGATTCGTTCCTCGAAGGCAATTTCTATAATATTAACCGGATTGAGGGCAACGTCAATGTGATGACGGAGGCCTTCGGTTACTCAACCGGTACGAACCGCTTCGGGGTTGAAGTGGTTGTGGACCCCACGGGTCACGTCACACGCGTGGTCAATCGGAACCAAGCCATTAAATGGAGCTGGGGATCGCCGGAGGAGAACAACAGCGTCATTCCGCAAGGCGGCTTCGTGATTTCGACGCTGGATCCTTCAGGCACAAGAACGCTGCGGCAGCTTGTTGCCAATGCCTATAATGCGGGCGACCAGGTTCGTTCGGCGGTACTAAGCGGACTGATGGATGATGAAGGCAAAGAAACGCGCGACAGCCAGCTTGCATTAAAAGGCATGGTTGAAGTTCTGGGACCAGGCAAAGCAACCGTGAAGGTTAATGGTGCGGAGGCCGTCATGTCAGCGAGCGGAGAATTTACTGCTAATATTCCGCTGGCGACCGGTGTGAACTCCATCACGGTGGATGTATTCGTTGACGAATACAAAACAAACAGTAAAACATTTGAGGTGATCCGGACCTCAACGGGTGATGGGGGATCGGAGCCAGGCCATCCAGGTTCTCCTGGTAGCGGCTCCGGTTCATCTGGTGGAACGACACCTCCTAAACCACCTGTGCCAGAGCGCCTGAGTATCAAAAAAGAAACGGCTGAGGGTGGTCGTACGGTCATCGTAGCGGATGCAAACGAGAGCGCCATGCTCGCGGATGTGGAACGTCTCAGCAAGCTGCCTGCGGCCTCGCGCCTGCTTACGTATACGGTGACGGACACGTCGGATTCCGTCGTTCTTCACTTGCCGGTTCAGGGACTGAGCGCTGCGGTGAAGGAGCTGCCAGAGGGATCCATCCTGTTGGAATCCTCCCTTGGCCGCTTGGAAATTCCGCTGCAGTCGCTGACGGAAGCGCTGCAGCGTCGGGGAACGGCCGATAGCCTGCAAATTCGCATCGGTTTTGCTTCGAAAGAAGAAGAGGACCGGATGAAGGCAGCCATGGAGGATGGAGCCTCCATGCTGGATGCGTCGCTTGCTATAACCTTGGCCTGGAAACAGGGTGACAAGTTATCGACGCTACCAGCACTGAAGGGAGCTTACGCGAAGTTTACCAAGGTGGTGTCCCGTGTCGTCAGCCCATCCCAAACGACGGTGTTACGATGGGATCCGGCATCCGGCAAGGCAGTGTTCGTGCCGGCACTCATTCGAACGGCCAACGGAAAATCCCATGCGGAGTTTAAATGGACGGAGAGTGGAGTGTATTCCGTTGTCTCCTATGCGAAGACGTTTGCGGATTTAACAAGTCATTGGGCACGCGAGGACGTATCGCTGCTGGCTTCGAAAAAAGTGATCGAGGGTTTAAGTGATACGCGTTTTGGTCCGAATGAGCCGATCACGAGGGCGCAGTTTACCGCGATGCTCGTTCGTGCTCTTGGACTGAAGGAGCAGGGAGCCGATGCGGGCTTCCAGGACGTGAAGACAAACGATTGGTATGCAGCCGCTGTGGCCACTGCTGTGGAGAATGGGCTGATCGAGGGCTTCAGCAATGGTACGTTTCGTCCGAACGAAGAGATTACACGTGAGCAGATGAGTGTCTTGCTGCTCCGGGCGCTGAAGCTTGCCGGAACGGAACTGGAGGCAGGAGACCCCGCATCTATATTGGAAGGATTCAAGGATCGCGACAGCATTGCAGCCTGGTCGGAAGAGGCCGTATCGGCCATCGTAAGATTAGGCCTGATGGAGGGACGTTCGGCCGACAGGTTCGTGCCGGGAGCTCATTCCACCCGGGCTGAAGGAGCGGTAGTATTAACCAGAATGCTGCAGATGGCAGAATTCATGAATCGATAAAGTCAAAATCCCCGCTCGTTATCAACGAACGGGGATTTTTTATGTATTAGGCCTCTGGAATAGCACAGATCTTGATGCAGCTTTAGTCCGAAGCAGCCGAAAACAGGTGTCAATTGCTATCCGGGCTACCTAATGAATTCAGGAGCTCCGCTGCGATTAAAGCGAATGCGCCAATTACCAGCAAAACAACAACCATGATAATAACAAATGTCTTACCGTTCATCATAATCACCTCTTGATCGGTCATTTTTTTCATATAAAACCGATTATTTCAAATAATAGTAAATATTTCGTTTACTATCTTTATTTTAATAATGATAGGATTTTAACCGTATCCTGGCAATGGATGAATCATTGCTGCTCCTGTTAATTATACAATACATGAATCCTCTTTGAATGGAATGAAAAAATTGAAAAAACCTCTAAAAATCACTCTAATCGTTTCTATCATCTTGAATGTTTTATTGTCTGCTGTATTTCTATATCAATACACACATCATAAAAATAATTATGGAATCGGAGATACCAACTCGTACAGAATATTTATCCACGGGCTTGAGTATTTCAGTCAAACGATGGGTGAGGTCGTAGAAACAAATGGAAAAGTTGAAAATATGAATCTGTTGATTAACGCAGATGAAAGGCTTAACTTATCCATTCATTCGTTTATACGATTTGAGAATTCTATGGCTTCAACCAAGATGAACTCGCATAGCATAGAACTATTTTTATCTTATATCGACGAGGCAATGTTTGAACGGATGTCTGCATTTAATTTAGAAGATTATGATATTAGCACGTTTGAAGACTTGAAAAATCGAACAGATGAATTGCTCCGTCTTTTGCCTGATGCCTATAATCCTCAAGATCAAAAACGATTCATTGAAACCATAAACGATATTATTCTATAAGGTTTGCGTATCCCTTGTCTATTCCAGCGACTCATAAATTTGAGCGAGCATATCGCTCGCAAACGACATGAGTTCATCCGGTGCGGAATCCGCAGCATTACGGGCACCGCCGCTATATTGAGCTAAAGCGCGCTGAATCAAGGGACGATACTTGGAGGGGAGTGCGTGCAGGCCCCATTCACCGCCTTCTTTTTTGGAGGATACCACGCCCTCCTTCAGATAGTACAGCACTCGGCACAGGTTCAGCGTATAGTACATGGGTGAGTTGGTGATGTCCTGCACCGCGCCTTCCACATCCTGTACAATCGCCTGGATGTAATACTGCCGGTCGATAAGATCAAAGACTTCTCGAACCGGTTTCCCGTACAAAGCAATGCCGCGATGATAGATCACGGTGTAATGAGCGGCCAAGTCAGCGTCCTCGAATCCACCACAAACATATTCGTTGTCGGTCAGGTACCTCTCGCGATGAAAGGCGGAATAGTGGAATTCGAACGGGGGCGGATACACGAAATTCTGCAGGCTGGATTCCAGAACAAGGCTAAGCTCCAATCCCTGCTGATTGGGCATGGTATCGTGTAAATTTATGATGTTCTTGGCAAGCCGTCTCATCTGCTCCCTGGTCAGCTTGTCCCGTACCACGAGCAGCAGATCCACATCGCTGGTGTCCGGGTTGAAACATCCCATTGCCAATGACCCATGCAAATATATGCCGACCAGATTGCCACCAAGCTCCTCTTTAAATAAATCTACAACACGATTCAAAACCAAGGGTGTGTCCAACTTGATGCCCACCTTTAACTTATGTGATATTCATCCATTATGTTTGGGGATTATTTCCTTGTCAATTGGCAGCGTTGGCTGCAGCCGTTACACCAGTAATTGGGGCAGACTGCACCTGGCAAGCAGGGGAATTGTACCTGTGCATCGAAGTGAACAGTGGACTATTTATTTGGTGAAAGGACGGAGTTATGGCTACATTGAATCAGGAACAACCCGGCGCTGTCGAGGTATATGCAATCAAGAATTTGGACCATATCCGTGATGAGACGTTCCGAGCCTTATTCCTGACGTTGTCACCCCAAAGGCAGGAATACGTATCCAAATTCAGAAGGGTGGGCGATTACCACCGCTCAGTGCTTGGAGATGCCATGGTCCACCGGGTTCTTCGGGAGAAGCTGGGGCAAGGTCGAAATCACATAGAAATCATAAGAAATACATATGGCAAGCCGTTCCTGAAGGATTATGAGAACCTGCATTTTAATATCTCGCATTCAGGGCATTGGATTGTGTGCGCCGTCAGCCATGAGCCCGTCGGGATCGACGTGGAGAAGATGAAGGCCATCGATATGGATATCGCCAAGCGCTTTTTCCATAAAACCGAGTTTCACGCACTGTTAAACCGTGAACCGTCGGCGCGGCTTTCTCACTTCTTTGATCTGTGGACGTTAAAGGAAAGTTATATTAAGGCAGTGGGCAAGGGGCTGCACCTGCCGCTGGATTCTTTTGCATTGGAATTGAAGGAGGGCAAGTGGGCACCTGTTGTTGGGGAGAGTGGAGAGACGTATTCTTTTAAACAGTATGCACTGGAAGAAGGCTACAAGCTGTCGGTATGCAGTACCTGCCAGCATTTCCCCGAACGCATCCGGTTCGTAACGGCTGAGGAGTTGTGAATAGTCAGGAAAAAAACCAGCCCGGGGGATGGCCCCTGAGCTGGTTTTTTGGCGTTTCTGTTATGAGTGGGATCAGACCGGGCGCAGTGCCGGCCACGCAAGCTCAATCCCTGCACTGACCAGCCTTTGCTGGAACGTGGCCAGTCTTTCTGCATCGTTTCGCACGTCTGTCGGCAGGATGTCTTGATCCAGACAGTAGCTGATGCAATAACCGGCGGCTTCGCCGATGTTCCATTCAACGGGATGCAATCGGTAACAGCCATTGGTGATATGGGTTACACCTATGTTCTTGCTTGCAGCCAGCACATTCTTCATCCGTTTCGGGATTAAGCTGCCCAGCGGAATCTGGAATGGCAGGGAAGAGATATCGATGTAAGGGCGCTCTCCGGTGCTCGGGTGTAAGTCGATCCGATAACAGCCGATGCCGACCGAATCCTGGAACGTCTCGGCAACACCGTCCGGCCGCGATTCAGTTGCCACATGTTGTTCCAGTACCGTAAACTCGGCTTGAATTCTTCTGGATTCACGGATATAAGGATACATGGCCATTCCGTCTTCCGTACCCACAACATCCGGCCGCAGGCGCAGCCCGGGGTAGCCCTGCCCGCCATCCGGCCGCGGCACCTCGGTTTGCAGCCAATACAGCAGGGACAGGCTCAGCTGCTTGGCCTGATACATACGATGGTCCGCGTCTTCCTTCGGTACATCGATAATGGAGCCCAGCCAATAGTCGTTTTGCGGCCAGTTTACCAGAGAAACCGGGCCTTCAAACGTGCCTTCGGCAAAATGCTTCGGGTCCAGAATTTGCCGGTATTGAAAGAGAGGGAATTTGCCGTGGCCCGGAAAAATCTCATACTCAATCGGCTCATTCGTGGACGGCTTGACGGCGGTCAGGCTTAACAGCTTATCCGGCCAGAAATCGGGCTTGTAATCGCGCCAAAAATCATACAGCTCTGGCTTCTCAATCGTATGGTCCTCGCCCTCCAGATAATCCACGGCAAAACAATACGTGAAGCCCTGCATGTCCTGCGGCAGCGGCTCCCCATCGACGGCATGCGGTTCACCTGTCTGGGATTTGGACTCCGCTCCGGTAACATATTCGATACCCGCCAGCGGAAGCAGGTCCCCGAGCTCGGTGGCATCCACGAAGTACGGGGCCTGGAGCAGGATTTGATCCTGGGTCTCAAGATGTTGAATGGTTACGCTGTTCACGTGATCCCCGCTAACGTCGGCAGACACCGCCGCATATCGATACAGGATCGTGAGCCGCCCGCTGTGAATATAGGGGGCCAGCATTTGTTGCAGCACAGCTAATGCGGTCCGGGGCTCATGGCACAACCGGCTGACAATGCCGCTGCCGGGGTTTAGCTGTACATTGGATCTTGCTTTGGGAGTCATGGGGAAATGATCGCGATAGTACTGGCGGACGCCTTCGCGGAACTGCCTGTAGCTGCGCGTGCAGCCAAACGATTCAATCCATGGATGCTCGTCGGGCGGAACCGCCTGGCTTGTCAGCTGTCCTCCGATCCAGGCGGTCTCCTCCGTCATGATGACGGTTTTTCCTGATTTCGCAGCGGCGAGCGCGGCAGCTGTTCCACCTGTCCCGCCGCCGAGAATGACGATATCGGCCTGCATTTGTTGTGTCATTACACAGATTCTCCTTTGGGGATGGTTTAGAGTGATCCACATGATCAGAACAAAAAAGTGACTATTCTAATTGTAGGTTCTCTACCAAAGGAAAAGTACGGGACACAGGTGACCTTTTTTGGTAATTTGATGCGGTATTGCTGCGGTTTAAGGCACGGCTCTGTACTTGCTGCGATATTGTCCGGGCGTCATTCCCTCCAGCTTGCGGAAGGAGCGGATAAAATTCTGCGAATTGTTGTAACTCAGCTTCTCGGCGATATCCTTAATCGGCATATCCGTTTCGACAAGCCACTTCTTGGACATTTTGAAGCGGTATTGGGACAGGTATTCACTGAAGGACATGTTGGTTTCTTTTTTAAATACACTGCTTAGATAGAAATTGTTGTAGTGCAGGCGTGACGCGCATTCCTCAAGCGTAATATTGCGGTCAAATTCATTGCGGATCATCTCAATCATCTGCTCCGACAGATTCTGATATTGGGAGTCTTGGCGATCCCGGAATACACTCACCATCGGCCGGATAATACGGGATTTGAACCAGCTCTCGATATCGGGGTTAGTATAGAGCCGAAGGAGCTCCTCCACCAGGGAGCTGTCCCGGATATCAAGCTGCTCCAGCATGATCCCGTTCTCTTGCATCACAATCATCAGATCATTCAACAGCCGGATGAGCGAGATTTGGTAATCATGGGGCGTCCGATCCTTGCGAAACACTTCATCAAGCCACTGCTTCAGCAGCTCGATGGCCCGTTCCTCGTCAGCCAGCTTAATGGCATCAATCAGCTCGTTCTCAAGCTGCATCGGATAGAAATAGACCCGCGTATGCTTGCCGGAGTTGAGACTGAAATAGGGAATGATGACGCCGGTGCCGAGCTTGATGCGGTGCTTGAGCGCTTCGAGCCCTTCCTGATACGCGCGTGATGTTTTGGATAAGCTCTCATATGGCAAACTGATGCCGATGCTGACTTCAAGATCCAGGACATGGCGGGTCGTTTTCTGGATCTCTTCAGATAACGTATAGAGATCATTATTGAATTCCTCCAGGGAAATCCCGCCCCGTCCGATCAGTGTAACCTGCGTTAGGTCAATAATGACGGACGGCAGCCGATGGGCGGAGGGGATCATCTCCTCAATAATATTGTTGATGGCAAACAGCAGCAGATCGGAATCCTTGCGTTCATAACGCGTTTCATCCAGCATGTCGATCTGAAGGGTAAACACCGCCAGGTGCTCCCAAGCGGATACTTGCTCCTCGAAGCCGAACAATTCGATTTGTTCCATCACTTCCTGGGGACTGATTTTGCCGAGGAACAGTTTATGGAGGAAAAAGGTGCGCAGCTGCTGGCTGGTCTGCCGCAGCTCGCTGCGGAGCTTGGTGTTCGAATTGAACATATCACGGATATGTTCATCGATGACTTGCAGCTCGCTCTTTTTATTCGCTTGAATTTCCGGCAGGCGCTCTACGATATGTTGGAAGATGCGGCGGATGGGTGTATACATCTTGCGGGTACCTACCCATACCAGCAGAACGCTAAGGCCGATCATCAGCAGGCAGATATACAGCGTAAACCAGCCGATGGAGCGGGACTCCTTGGTAATGGCGGACATTTCGGTGAAGGAGGCATACAGCCAGCCGTTAAAATCGGACCGTACATAGGTAACCGACACCGGCTTGTTATGTATCTTCGTTTCGAATTGCCCCGACTTGCTGTCAAAATGGTTCAGCGCCTCCTTCGCATACCCGTTATCCGTCAGGTACTGACCAAGCTTCGCTTGCTCGGGATGCACGATAATCCGGTAGTCATGGTCCAGTACCATGACCTCACGGGAATCGGAAGGGCTGTCCATCATCGCGGCGAGACTGCAGCTCGGAATGGTGGCAAGTGCGACTCCCCGGGCGATGGAGGCGGAGAGCGGCATTTTCTTAACAAGCGCAATGGTGTAAGGGCAGGCATAACTGAGCGTATCGCTGGAGCCCAGGGATTCCGTATCCAGCATCACCCAGTTGGAATTCCCCTGAAGCTCCATCAGTGTCAAAAGTGTATCTTTGGAAGCGTATTCATTAAATGGGTACATGCCCCGATTGTTGATCAGCCAGTTCGTGGTTGTATTCGCGAGAATGACATCCGTTACTTTAGTTTCAGGAGACTGCAGCAGGCTCATTTCTTCTCTCAGCTTGTTATACAATTGAAAGTCATAGTAGGACAGCGGACGATACAGCGCACTTTGCAGAATGTTGGAATTAATCACGTAATTAAGTGTATAGTCCACCGTCCGCAGCACCTGCTCCAGATTGCTGTTCGTTTGATTCATAATCTGAATATTGCTGCCGTTTACATGGTTTTGCACAGAGGTTGATGATTTCATGAACGAGAAGAAGCCGAGGGCTGCAAGAGGGAGGATGCTGATGACACAGCCGAACAGGACCATTTTAGAATAAAAGCTACTTTTTGGATGCAATAGGTTACACCTTCCCATTTTACAAAGTGTATAATCATTGTATGGGCAACCCTGGTTTCATTCAATAATCATTTCGAAATGAATAATCACTGTATTTGATCATCATGGGCTTATCATGTAAAAAGATGTACATATGGTATGATCATCCCATTCATATGGGAATTGCAAGAAGCATGATGGGAACGGAGGTAGAACGGAAGTGATGACCCGTCTGTCAAACTATGTATTTCTTACGCTGGCTGTCCTTATTGTCTCTGCTGCTTGCCTCAGCATGGCCAGATCCTCAGGCGAGGATGACGGAAGTACGTCTTCTGGTCGATTAACCAGCATCTCTATTATGGCCAACCTGCACACCGCACAGGTTCCATCCGACTGGATTGAGAAATGGCTTGAGGAACGAACGGGCACTCAGCTGGACATTCAGTGGGTTCCGGACGGCAGCTATGACCAGAAGGTATATGCTTCGCTTGCAACAGGGACGCTGCCGCAGGCGCTGTATTTAAAAAATGCCGCATCCTTGTCCTATTTCAGAGATGAGATTCGGAGCGGGCTCTTCTGGGAGATCGGACCGCTGCTTGCGGACTATCCGAATCTAAAGAACCTGAAACCGGAGGTTCTGAACAATACCTCCATTGACGGTAAACTGTACAGCCTGTATCAGGAGCGCGCTTTAGCCCGTCAAGGCATCATTTACCGTAAGGATTGGGCAGACCGACTCGGGCTTTCGGCACCGGAAACGCTGGATGAGCTGTACGAAATACTGAAAGGGTTTACATACAATGACCCTGACAACAATGGCGTTGATGATACCATGGGTTTGGCGGATCGGAATGATCTGATCTACGGGGCATTCAAGACCATCAGCTCCTATTACGGAACGCCGAATAATTGGGGATGGTACGATGATTCATTGCAGCCCGAGTTTGTGTTCCCGAATTATATGGAGACCATGAAGTTCTTCCGCAAGCTCCATAGTGAAGGACTTATGAACGAGGATTTTTCGATTACCAGTAAAACGGATCAGCAGGAGCTGTTTGTTACGGGAAAAGCCGGCGTATATATCGGAGCGATGGGGGACGTGCTGTCTTTGGAATCCAGGCTTCTTGCCCATGATCCAGCAGCAGAGCTGGATGTGCATAATCGGGTGCTCGGACCGGAAGGGTACGGCATATGGGCCTCGGAGGGATATGGGACGGTGATCTTGTTTCCGAAGTCCGCCATTGCAACGGAGGAGGAATTGAAGAAAATCCTCTCCTTCTATGATGCGTTAATGAGTCCCGAGCTTGCGAATCTGATTTATTGGGGAATCGAAGGAACCCATTACACCGTTCAGAACGGCAAAGCCATGGCGGTGGATGCTTTTGAGCTTAAGGAAAAGGACGTAAAGCCTTACCAGGCCCTGATGGTCGGAGGATTCAGCACCATACCGGGCATGCTGCAGCCGGTTAACGCGAATAAGGTCAAGGATAAGGCAGAGCAGCTGATTTATGATAATGAAAGCTTCCTGATCTATGATCCGACCGGCCCGCTGGAATCTCCGCTGTACAATGAGATCGGAGTCAGATTGAATGAGCATATGCGGGACGCCGCATATCAATTCATGCTCGGCATGATGGATGAGAAGGGATATGAAGCCGAGATTGATCGCTGGCTTGAAGATGGGGGCAGGCAAATTATCGAGGAATATAATGCGTCTTACCGAAGGACGGTTGGGGCGTATCTGCATGAGTAAACCGCTGGGGAGCACGTTCCCTGGCGGTTTTTTTGACTTGGCGCGCGAGTGCCATGACAGTGGCAGCATAATCATTAGATTTGATTAGGTGGTTCCACATATGAGGCGAGCCCGAAATCGCTACATCCAATCTTGGGATTATATACGTAACGGAGCGCCCTAATCTAAGCTGTTATTTGCCAGGCCCATTCAAATTTTAATACGGAGGTCAGAAGATGAAGAAGAAAAAAGCCAGTTCCATCCTGGCAATTGTAACCGCTTTATCGGTGGTGGCGGGTTGTGGCGGCGGCAGCTCCGCGCCTGCGGCAACCGGCACTTCCAATGGCAGTGCAGCGCAAGGGGAGAATAAGAGCGAACCGGTAGCCATCTCGATCATGGCCAACCTCCATACCCCTGAAGTTCCCTCCGATATGATTGAGAAGCTGCTGGAAGAGAAAACGGGCACCAAGCTGGAGATTCAGTGGGTACCGGACGGTACATATGACGAAAAGGTTAATGCATCCTTTGCCACAGGAACGCTGCCGCAAGTGACATATCTAAAGAATGCAGCTTCGCTGGTGAATATGCGTGATGCGATCCGCAACGGTCAATTCTGGGAAATCGGCCCGCTGCTGGATCAGTACCCGAACCTCAGTCGGCTGAAACCGGAGGTGTTAAAGAACACGGCGGTGGACGGCAAAATCTATGCGCTTTACCGTGAAGTGCCCTTGTCGCGCCAAGGCATCATTTACCGCAAGGATTGGGCCGACAAGCTTGGGCTCAGCGCTCCAACCCATATCGACGAATTCTACAACATGCTGAAGCAGTTCAAGGAGAACGATCCTGACGGCAACGGCAAAGATGATACCATCCCGCTGACGGACCGAAACGATTTGGTCTATGGTGCCTTCAAGACGATAAGCTCCTGGCTCGGTACACCTAACAACTGGGGCGAGAAGGACGGCAAGCTGGCACCCGAATTCATGTTTCCTGAGTATATGGAGACGATGAATTTCTTCAAGAAGCTCCACCAGGAAGGCCTGATTAATCAGGATTTTCCGGTCACCAGCAAAACCGATCAGCAAAATCTGTTCATCACTGGCAAGTCCGGTGTTTACATCGGAGCGATGGGGGATGTATCCAGCCTGCATCCGAAGGTCGTGGAAGTGAACCCGGATGCAGAGCTCGACGTCCAGAATAAAATCGAAGGCGGACCGAACGGCTATGGCATCTGGTCTGTGCCCGGCTATGGCTCGGTTATTCTCTTCCCGAAAACCGCCATTAAAACAGAAGAGGATCTGAATAATGTCCTTACATTTATGGATCAACTGATGAGTCCAGAACTTGGCAACCTGATCTATTGGGGGGTTGAAGGCACGCATCACAAGCTGGAGGACGGCAAGGTCATTCCTTCGGAGGACACCAAGCTGACGGATCGTGAAGTGAAGCCCTATCAAGCGATCCAGGTCGGCGGGCCTTTAACAATCGAAGGATTTTATGAACCGAAGCATATGCTCCCTGTCAAAGCAAAATCCGAAGAGATGATTACGGAGAACAATGATTATCTGATTGAGGACCCGTCGGCCGCGCTCGATTCCAAGACGTTTAACGAAAAAGGCGTACAGCTGCAGGAGATGATTAAGGACGGTACGTATCGCTACATGCTTGGCGATATCGATGAGGCCGGATTTCAGTCCGTCGTAGATAACTGGCTAAAGAGCGGCGGTCAACAAATTATAGATGAATTCAATGTTTCCTACTCATCCTCTAAATAATGAACAGGCCAGCATCCCGAGGAATCGGGGGACTGCGATGCTCTGCAGTCCCCCGGGGGTTCGGGGCAGAAAGGAAGTCTTTAGATCATGAGCGAAACCGCAGTGAAGGCCGGGATGCGCAAAAGCACCCCCAAAATACCGGAGTCTGGCCGAATGAGAAGAATCATAAAAAACCGGGCGATCTACCTCATGATTCTTCCGGGATTTTTATACTTTCTGATCTTTAAATATATCCCGATGTCGGGATTGATCATAGCTTTCCAGGATTATCAGGCTTATCTTGGCGTTACGGGCAGCCCCTGGGTTGGACTCAAGCATTTCGAACGGCTGTTTACCGAGCCGATGTTCTTCACGATCCTTGGCAACACACTGCTGCTGTTTTTCTTGAACCTGGCGTTCTATTTTCCTGTGCCGATTATTCTAGCCTTGATGCTGAATGAGGTGCGGCGCGAGGTGTTTAAACGTTTTATCCAGACGCTGGTGTACATTCCCCACTTCATGTCTTGGGTCATCATTGTATCCATTTCGTTTGTGATGCTCTCGATGGACCGCGGAATCATTAATGAGTTAATGGTTATGGCCGGATTCGACAAAATCAATTTCCTCATGAGCAGCGATTGGTTCAGGCCAATGTATGTCATGCAGGTCATCTGGCGGGAAGCGGGCTGGGGGACCATCATTTATTTGGCCGCCATGGCCGCGATTGATCCCGGTTTATACGAAGCGTCCCGAATGGACGGGGCAAGCCGTTTTCGGCAAATGTGGCATATTACCCTCCCCTCCATTCGCAGCGTGATCGTTGTACTGTTGATTCTGAAAATCGGGGATGTGCTGGAACTTGGATTCGAACATATTTATCTCCTCTTAAACTCGATGAACCGGGATGTGGCGGAGATATTCGATACGTATGTATATACTGCGGGTCTCAAGCAAGGACAATTCAGCTTCAGTACAGCCGTCGGGTTCTTCAAATCACTGATCGGTCTGATCTTGGTGATGCTGGCCAACAAGCTGGCGAAAAAAGCCGGAGAAGAAGGCATCTATTAAATAACAGAAAGGTGGACCGCTATGGTACAAGATAAAACGATTTCGAGCCGAATCTTCGATATCGTGAACTATACGCTGCTGTCGATCATTGGCCTGGTTACGATTCTGCCTTTCCTTCATGTCATCGCTGGATCCTTCACAACGGTGACGGAGCTGGCGCAGAAGCAGTTTGTCCTGTTTCCGACCGTATGGTCCCTGGATGCCTATAAATATGTATTTTCAACCAATACCGTTTTTCGCTCGCTTGGCGTTTCCGTGGGGGTAACCTTCTTCGGCACCTTGTTCAGCATGCTGTTAACCTGCCTGATGGCATACGGACTGTCGCGGAGGGATCTGGACGGCCGAAACTTCATAATGTTCATGGTATTGTTCACGATGCTCTTCAGCGGCGGTATGATTCCCACGTTCCTCGTTGTGAAGGAGATGGGCCTGATCGATACCTATGCAGCGCTGATTGTCCCGACGGCCATCAACGCCTTCAATCTCATTATCATGCGAAACTTCTTCCAGAACCTGCCTGAGGGATTGGAAGAATCCGCAAAGATCGACGGCGCAGGCGATTGGGGCATTCTGTTCCGGATTGTCATCCCGCTGTCGATGCCGGCCATTGCAACGATATCGCTTTTCTATGCGGTAACCTACTGGAACACCTATATGTCGGCGATTCTGTATCTGAATGATGCGGCCAAATGGCCTGTCCAGGTCATCCTGCGGCAGATTGTCATTCTGGCCAGCGGATTGGCAGCGGACACGTCCGGTATGGACGAATTTGTCCGTCCGCCGGAGCAGACGGTGAAGATGGCGGTCATTGTCATTGCGACGCTGCCGATCCTGTGTGTATATCCGTTTCTGCAGAAGCATTTTGCGAAAGGTGCGCTGCTGGGTTCAATCAAGGGGTAGAGAGGAGCTGTGGATCGCTAATGGAAAAGAGACAGTATGCGCCTGTTATTGCCGGGAATTATGCCGACCCCTCGGTCATCCGGGTAGGCGCGGATTATTATATGACGCATTCATCCTATAAGCTGACGCCCGGGCTTATTATCTGGCATTCGCGCGATTTGCTGAACTGGAGCAGGGTTGGGGCTGCGCTCCCCCGTTATGAGGGGGACGTGTGGGCGCCGGATTTTGTGGAGCATAACGGGGTGTACTATATCTATTATCCGGCGGGGAGAACGAACTGGGTTGTAACGGCGCCCAGTCCGGCAGGGCCATGGAGCAAACCGATCAATCTGGGCATCAAGGGAATTGATCCAGGGCATACGGCAGGACCGGACGGAAAGCGTTATCTGCATATGTCCGGAGGTGATTGTGTAGAGCTGACAGCGGATGGATTAGCGATTGCCGGCGAAATCAGACACGTGTATGACGGCTGGCGATATCCGGATGACTGGGTAGTGGAGGCATACAGTTTGGAAGGACCGAAGATCACCCTTCACGATGACTATTATTATTTGACGGTGGCTGTAGGCGGGACGGCTGGTCCGCCTACAAGCCATATGGCCGTATCGTCAAGATCCAGAACGCCTTCGGGCCCGTGGGAGCATTCTCCGTACAACCCGATAGTTCACACGGAATCCAGGAGTGAGCCATGGTGGTCCAAAGGACATGTATCATTGATAGATTCTCCGGACGGTCAGTGGTGGATGGTATACCATGCCTATGCCAACGGATTTCATTCGCTTGGCAGGCAGACCCTGCTTGAGCCGGTCGAGTGGACCCCGGACGGGTGGTTTCGTGCTGCGGGAAGCGGTCAAGGGATCGATCATCCGGATGGTGTGGAAGGTGCGATTCCAGCAGATGAGGCAGCGTCGTTTCTTGATACCTTTGACGATTCTGAACTGGGCCTGCACTGGCAATGCGAGGGTGTGGAGCCTGCGGTCCGGTTCCGTTCGGGGAATCATGAGCTGGTTGCTGAAGCGGCAGCGGAGGAAGCCACAGCTTCTCCGCTGCTCTATATGGCGGGCAGTAAGCGTTATTCGGCAGAGGTGGAGGTCGTTGTGGAGGGACCTGCAGAAGGTCGTCTGCTGCTCTATTATAATGATGCGGCATATCTCGGCATGGGAGTCAACGAGCACGGAGTCCGGCATTTCCGGTCCTTCAAGGGATACGGCACGATGCCGAATGATCAGCGCAGGGCATTTTTGCGTTTGGTAAACGATGCGCATATCGTCTCATTCTATTACAGCTTCGATGGGTTGGAATGGGTGCGGTACGACAAGGTGGTGGACGTCTCAGGGTTTCATCACAACACGTTTGGCGGATTTCAGAGCCTTCGCATCGGATTGGATGCCGTTGGTAAAGGCAAGGTAATCTTCCGGAATTTTTCGTATAACGTCCTAAGCAGCTGAAAGGGGGGGCTTTGAATGCAATCCTATTTAGAAGACATTATTGAACGTGGTGACGGGCTGTTTGAAGGTTTCTTCGAGTGGCTTGCGCTTCAGTATGATGAAGTGAGCGGCGGTTTCTATTATGCACGCAGCTCCAGGGAGGGAGAGGCGTTTACGCCCGATATCGAATCGACGGCCCAAGCGCTGAATATCATCGAGTGCTGCGGAGCAGGCAGCTTGCTGAGCGCAGAGAGGAGAGCTCGAATCGTCCGTTTTTTTCAAGCGAAGCAGGACCCGGTAACGGGTTTTTTCTATGATGCTGATCCCCGGATGAGAAGGGACGATGTGATGGTCGGCCGTGCACTCGGTTATAGTCTGGGGGCTCTTGGCAAGTTGGGAGCTGCCCCCTTGCACCCGCTGCCGGGCCATCGCAATATGGCGCCGGAATACTGCGATTCACCGGAGGTTTATGCCGAATGGCTCCGCTCGGTCAGTCTGGCGAACAGCTGGCGCGGCTGCGACAGATTGTGCAATTCTGCTCCGCATCTGATGCAGATGACAGCGGAGCAGCGGCAGCCCTTTTTAAGAGAAGCGCTGTCTTATTTCGCCAGCATGCAGGATCCGGAGACCGGGTTGTGGGGAGAAGGCGCCCCCTACGTCCAAATTTCAGGGACCTTTAAGCTGCTGACCTTCTATAACCGATTCCATGTTCCGCTGCCGCGGACGACAGAGATATACCGGTCATTGCGGCATGCCCTGCGAAATGAGAGGGCAGTGGATATGTGTTATATTCGGAATCCGATCAGTCTGCTGTCATCGATGAGAATGGAACTACCAATGAAGGCATTGGCCGAGATCACCGAGATTACCCTGCACAACATGGCACAGCTTAAGCGTGAGGATGGAGGATTCTCCAGAGAGATCGATCACTCCCCGCCAGCTCCGAATGTGGCGCAGGTAAAGCCGGGAGAGTATTATCCCGACATGCCCGCGGCTGTTCCGTTAGGTATGGGTGAGGTGGAAGGGGACATGAATGCCGGAACGCAGGCCATTCTCATTCGTTACTCCCTGCGCGAGCTTGGAGGACTGCCGGAACGACATCTGCCTTATGCGGAAGCCGAGCTGCTGCCTCTTTGGGCAGATGCGAAAAGGATCGGTGAATAATCTGGCGTTCATATAGGAATTCGCGGGACCTGCGGCGAAGAAGTAGACAGGTTCATAAGGAAGCCGCAGGAGTGACGCCTTTTCATGAAGAGCGGGGATGGTGCGGGGACATCGACATCAGCTGTTCTTCTTGTTGTTCCTTGCGGAAGGCAGAAATTGCTTAGAGTTAAGACATGGATTAGCAGAGGAGGAGGAACATGGCGGCCATTGGAGTTTGGGAGCAAGCGGAGCCTGGGGTTACAAGAAAGGTGTTTCAACCGGGAATCGGGCTGATGATGATGGAGGTTCATTTTGAAGAAGGGGCGGAAGGGGCACTGCATGCCCATCCTCATGAGCAGATGAGTTACTGTTTGAAGGGTGCCATTGAATTTAAGATCAACGGAGAGAAGACCCTTGTTCGTCAGGGAGACACCATCGTCATTCCCGGCGGAGCAGAGCACGGGGTGAAAGCCCTTGAGCCATCCGCTCTTTTGGATACGTTTACACCGCTCAGACTGGATTTGCTTGGCACCTGAGGAAGGTGCGAACGGAGGGAAGTGAATCTATTGACAAGAGGGCAGAAAGGAATGGGTATAATGAAGCTTTGGGAAGAGGATATTCCCGGATATGAGTCGGTGGAAGAGAAATTCGCACCGTACATGAAACCTTATCTTTTGGAAAATGATTCGCCTCGCGGAGCCGTGCTTGTGCTGCCGGGCGGTGGTTATGGAGGACGTGAGACCACGAGGGCGATCCGGTTGCCATGTGGCTGAATTCGATTGGCTTATCGGCCTTTGTGGTTCATTACCGCGTGGCCCCTTACCGCTACCCCCATCCGCTGCTGGATGCTCAGCGAGCGATCCGTCTGGTAAGACATCATGCTGAGGAATGGAACATCGATCCGGACCGCATCGGGATCCTGGGGTTCTCTGCCGGCGGACATCTCGCGGCTACTGCCAGCACTTATTTCGATGAAGGGAACCCGGAGTCGGCAGATGCTGTGGAGCGGCATAGCTCACGGCCGAACGCTTCGATTCTGTGTTACCCGGTTATATCGTTTAAAGATCACTACCATGAGGGCTCCATGTTCAATCTGCTGGGTGAGGAGCCTTCGGAGGACAAGAGGCAGGCGCTGTCTCTGGAGCGGGCGGTGAAACCGGAGACCCCGCCTGCCTTTCTGTGGCATACCGCGGATGATGGGGCGGTTCCGGTCGAGAACAGCCTGATGTATGCCAGGGCACTAAGCGAGCAGCGCATCCCGTTTGAGCTTCATGTCTTCCCGGAGGGGCGCCATGGACTTGGGCTGGCCGAAGCGGACGTCAGTGTCGCGCAATGGACGGGCCTGTGCGAGGGCTGGCTTCGGAAGATTGGATTTTTGTCGCAAGCCGCGATACAACAAGTGTAAGGAAAATAAGGCCGAAAGGGCATGACCTTTAGAACACTTGATGACAAAACAAGCTCATCTGATGAATTCTTCAGATGAGCTTGTTCGTATGACCGAAAGATTAGGATCGGCCTCTGATCTCCTGGCGGAGGAACAGAACATAAGAGATGGCAAAGCAGATCAGGGTGGTCGTGGTCAGCCCGGCAATATGGGGCCCTGATACCCCCGGTAGGCCAGGGATGTACATGAATCCAAGCAAGGGACGCCTTATGTGAAACAGCGAGTAAATCGAAGGAGGTGAGTTCGGGATGTGGGAAGCAGATACTTTGCTGGAGCACATGTATAACGAAGCAATAAGAGAAGCGAAAGACAGACAGGTTTCCATGAGTCCATCAGAGAGGAAGCTGCTGTTGAAGCAAGTACTTCGGCAATTGATTGGCGAATTCGAAATCAATGTAAACCACAAGCCTGTATTGCTTGAACGGGTGCCGTGTGAAGGCTATGTTCGCGAAAGGGTGGAGCTGTCCGCCGTACCTGGTGTATCCTATGCTGCCTATGTATTGATTCCGGATGGCAGTCAGGGAAAGCCGATGCCTGCCGTCGTTGCCGTTCATGGACATGGCTATGGAAGCAGGGAGATTGTGGGGCTGAGGGAGGACGGATCAACTGATACCGAACAACCGGGCATCCATCGGCATTTCGCGGTTGAGCTGGCGCGGCGGGGCATGGTGGTAATTGCCCCGGATGTAGCCGGTTTCGGTGAACGTCGCCTTATGGCGGATCTCGCACGGGACCCGGATACCCCGAACTCCTGCCATCGGTTGTCTACCCAGCTGATGATGTATGGCAAGACGGTTGCCGGTCTGCGCGTGGCCGAGACACTTGGGGCAGTGGGCCATCTGGCCGAGCGCCCCGAGGTTCAGCCAGGCAGAATCGGCATTATGGGTTTTTCGGGCGGCGGGCTGATCTCGTTCCTGTGCGCGGCGCTGGATGAACGAATCCGGGCCGCTGTGCTGGCTGGGTATCCCAACACCTTCAAGGACAGTATCATGGAAATCCGCCACTGCGTGTGCAATTACATCCCCGGTATTCTGAAACATGCCGAGCTGCCCGAATGGCTGGGGCTGATGGCTCCCAGGCCCTTGTTTCTGGAGTCTGGAACGCATGATCCGATATTTCCCGCTGCCGGTTTTAACGCTGCAGTTGATCGGCTCAGGGAAATATACCGGCGCGAAGGCTCTGAGGAGAAGCTGCAAACCGATCTGTTCCCGGGGGCCCATCAAATCAGCGGCAGGCATTCCTACGATTGGTTATTCGAGCAGTTGAACCGCCCTGATATGCCTCCGCCATTGCCTAGGATCCGTTTTTAAAGCTTGGTGCGACTATGAAAGCCATAAATGGTTAATGCGTAATGATATGTCCCGTTATATGTCTGCATCTTGTGTTTTTTACTTATCACTTTCCCCCGTACAGGCACTTCTGGGCCGCTGCCTACATACAATGAGAAGACCGAGAAACCGAGCGCGATAAGGGCCGGTTGCATTGTAACTTCGCAGGAGGTGTCCCAAAGTGCCTGGACTGTTTACCGCAATTGCTTTGTTTATTAAAGAGTTGACCCTGCTCGTTTCGTACGTGAAAAACAACGCGTTTCCTCAGCCTCTGACTGAGGAGGAGGAAGCTAAACATCTGCAGCGAATGGCCGAAGGCGATCCTCAGTCGCGCAATAAACTGATTGAGCATAATCTTCGGCTGGTCGCACACATCGTCAAAAAATTCGATAACACCGGTGAGGATTTGGAAGACCTCATATCCATCGGAACCATCGGTCTGATCAAGGCCATTGAAAGTTTCCGGCCCAACAAGGGCACAAAGCTGGCCACATTCGCAGCTCGATGTATCGAAAACGAGATATTGATGCATTTGCGCTCGCTTAAAAAAACCCGCAAGGACGTATCCCTCCACGATCCGATAGGAACGGACAAAGAAGGGAACGAAATTACACTTATAGATATCCTCGGAACAGAAGCGGATGATATCGTGGATGCGGTGCAGCTGAAGATTGAGAAGAGCAAGATCTATAGGAATCTCGATATACTGGATGATCGCGAGAAGGAAGTAGTTATTGGTCGCTTTGGCCTGGAAGCCGGCGGAGAGGAACGGACGCAGCGGGAAATTGCCAAGGAGCTTGGCATTTCACGCAGCTATGTGTCACGCATCGAGAAGAGGGCGCTGATGAAGCTGTATCACGAGTTCTACAAGCAGAAGCGATAGGCGCAGCCCGTTGGAGTTTTTCTTGGATCAACGTTCATGGTTCTCATATAGAGCAAACAAAGCCACTTCCCATTTAGGGAGGTGGCTTTAGCTTGGTTTATGCAGAACGTAAATACAGGTTCTACCGTTCCAGCAGTTCGACTGTTTCTTTTAGTGTATCCCGTGTTCCCACATTGCCCGGAAAGATGATATACGGCATACCGGGGAACAAACTCTCATCTCCGGTAATCCATACCGGCACGCCAGGTTTGATTTGTCCGGCTACCGTGGCACGTTTGACCCGGAGACCTTTCGTGCCGATATCGCTGGACGTTATACCGCCTTTTGCAATGATATAACGAGGGCGTGCTTGCAGTCTCTCCACGATGCTGGTCACGGCATCGGAAATTTTGATGGATTGCTTCAATTCTTCTTCTTGTTTGCCTTCACCCAGATCCAGCCGCTCGCGCCGGGTATAAATCGTAACTGTTTTGCCGGAAGCAATAGCACTCTCGGCTAGAGCGATGACACGATCGGTTTCCGACTGGAATGCAGCCGCATCGGTGACCAGGTGAACATCAAATTCGATGAATGTAATCGAATCAACGGTTTTCAATTGTTCCAGCTGCTCTGTCGTTTTTTGGACATGCGATCCTACCAGGATGAGCCCACCACTTGTGGAGGATTCTTGGATAAGCTCCTCTTTTGTAAGCAAGGGTTTGTCGCTGACACCCCCGATCACCTTGGTGAAGGAAGCCGCGCTTCGGAACATGAAATGTTTCCCTTTTTTAATCGCTTGAATGAGTGCAATGGTGAATACTTCGACATCTACATCATCGGCTGCGTTGACCACAACTTTGTTGAAATGCTCAACTGCCATGAGCTGATCCACGATGGTCTCGATTTCCAAGGCTCGAAGGGATTGAAGTGAAATATAGGTTGTATTCGCGGCGGTATACACGCCATTGGTTTTCTCTTCGACCCATTCCCCCAGGTCGGATTTGGTGTAGCCAAACGTACGGTCGCGCGCGAACTCCGTTTCACCGGCGGGAATCAGTTCTTCACCGTACAATACATAATGCACATTATCAACCGTAAACCGTCCGCCTGCCTTGAAAAAGGGGATTATAACCTCGCCATCAAACGAGATGCCGGATTGTGCCTCCACCGTGTCTTTCAGTGTTTCCGTTTCGAGCGGGTAATGGCCTCGCAGGGTGGAATCACCTCGGCTGATAATCACATATGGCTTGTTTGTCGCTTGAGATGCCTCTTCCGCATGAAGGGCAATATCACGATGCACCGCTTTTGTGTCGCTTGCCACAAGGCCGCGGGAATTGGTCAGGATGAAGAACATCGACTGCTCCTCTTCAAATCCCTTGATCATGGTGTTGACTGTCCAATCGGTATATACCGAAATGCCATGTACCGTTTGAACCCCCGTTGGGTCATCATCCAGCACGATGATTTTCCGGTCAAATCCGTCCAATTCGTCCGCAAGTTTGGCTCTTACCCATGTTTCATCGATGCGAGGCAGGTGATCCAACACATCTGCTGCCATTCTCTTTTTCGTATTCATAGGTTCTCATCACCCTTTATCTGTATAGTCGTGCCCGTTATAGTCCTGGTAAGATGCCGCTGAACAAACTTAATACATACACCGATGCGAGCGCTGTCAATCCGGCGATGAAACCGCCGAGTGTCCATACCTTCAGCGTCTGGGTTACTGTCAGCTTGCCGAAGCGGTTCACGACCCAGAAGCCGGAGTCGTTCGGAAGCGATAAACCGATACCGCCCGCACAGATGGCCAGTCCGAGCAAAATAGGAGAAACACCCAGATCGAGAACGAGCGGCCCCATAATACTGGAGGTCGTAACGAGTGCCACGGTTGAGGAGCCCAGCGATGCGCGCAGAATCTGCGAGAATATGAAGGCCAGCATCAACACCGGAATGCTCCAGCTTTGCATCGTTGTGATCAGGTAGTCGCCAATGCCGCTATGGTTAATGACTGCCCCGAATGCTCCGCCCGCTCCGGTAATAAGTACAATCATACCGCCGGTCGCGATAGCTTCGGAATAAAGCTTGCCCGAATCCTCCGCGATGTAAGGACGCAGGAAAATGACAGCCGCGAACACGCTGATCAACAGTGCAATGTTCTTATCGCCGATAAAACCGAAGAAGGTTTCTATGGCTGTTCCCGGGTACAGCATTTTGGAGATGGTATTAGCCAGAATAAGCACAATGGGCAGTGCCAGCATCCCGAAAGACAAGGAGGTACTGATTTCTTTGCGCGGAGCTTTGTTCTCGGCTTCCTCGGCAACCACGACCTCTTCTGTGGTTTGGATGCGTTTTCCTATAAACATTCCGTAAATAAAACCGCCCACTAATGTTGCGGGGATTGCCACCAGGATACCGTACAAGATAAACAATCCCAGATCAGCCCCGGTATTCTCGGCAACCACCATCGGACCAGGCGTTGGCGCAATCATGTTATGGGAAGTAATGAGACCGATGCCGAGAGCGGTTACAAATGTAACAATCGAGATGCCTGTTCGAGTTGCCAAGCTTTTGAGCAGTCCGCTTAAGATGACGAAGGCTGCATCGAAAAACACCGGTATGGAAACAAGGGTACCTGACATGGCCAATCCGGCCGGTGAATTTTTAATGCCGAATATTTTCAGAAGCGAGCCGGCAATCTTTTCAACTGCACCGGAAGCGCCAAGAAACTGGCCGAAGATGACGCCAAGACCGATTAGAATGCCTACCCCGACCAGCGTGTTTCCAAATCCCGACGTTACGATGCCCGGCACTTCCTTGAGCGGGATGCCAATGGCAATCGCGGTGCCGAATGCGATGACGGTCAGAGCCAGAAACGGCTCTACCTTCCATTTAATAATCAGCAGGAACAAGAAGGCTAACGCAATAAGGAATACTACGATGAGCATAGGTCCTGTTAACATGTATTTTCCACCTTTACAATGATATTATTTTTAGTTCGGCATTTTTTTGACTTCCACATTTGCTGCTTTTTCATAGTATTGGACAATGCCCGCATGATCATTTGCCTGTTTGCCTTCATCCTTCAAGGTTTCAAAAATATGGCGGACATGCTCGGTCAATGGGAGGGACATATCAAATGCTTCAGCCGTCTCCATGACATTTGTCAAATCTTTCAGATTGATATCAACGCGTCCACCGGCTTTGAAATTTCGTTCGATGATCATTGGAAGCTTGGCATCAAGAACGGCGCTCCCGGCAAGCCCCCCGCGAATAGCGTGATACATTTTTTCGATATCGATGCCAGCTTTGGCAGCAAGCACAAGCGCCTCTGACATAGCGGCAATATTGACATTGACCATAATCTGATTGGCGAGCTTGGCGGTTGCACCACTGCCGCTGGGACCCACCCACGTAATGTCCTTGCCCATGCAAGCCAGTACTGGCTTAATTTTCTCAAAAACGCTTTCATTTCCGCCGGCCATAACGGACAGTGTACCGTCGATTGCTTTGGGTTCGCCGCCGCTGACCGGGGCATCCAGCATTTCTATGCCGTGGTCTTGCAGGCTCTCTGCGACCTCCTTGGCAACAACCGGTGAGATCGAACTCATGTCGATGACAACCGTCCCGGCTTTAGCGCCTTGAACGATACCGTCTTCTCCAAGAATGACATGTTTCACAATGGCGTTGTTTGGAAGCATCGTAATAATGACATCGCTTTCAATTGCAACCTCTTTAGGTGATTGTCCATTTTTTGCCCCCAATTGCGTTAAATGATCGATGGCCTCTGTATTCAGATCATAAACGGTAAGGCTGTAACCTTTGTTCAACAAGTTTGCGGCCATCGGTTTACCCATGATACCTAGACCTATGAATCCAATATTCATGTAAGTTCCTCCTAGATGATAACGATATTTAAAATTCGAACTAATTGTACACAATAAATTTAAAATTGTATACAAAAATATTATCATTGGATACAAGTGTAGATGTAGTGGATACAAAAATTGAAAGAAAGCTTTTAATGGACCATGCTTTCCCCTATAATTTAAGGACGGTGTATAAGTCATGCTCTATGTGTAAACGAAGGATGGGAATAATGAATGTCTAAACAAGGATTCCAAGCGGCGTATCTCCATTGTTATGAGCTGATCAGGGATAGAATATTGAACGGCGAATTGCCGGGCGGCATGAAATTGGTGGAGGAACGGCTTGCGGAGGAATTGGGTGTAAGCCGCACTCCTGTCCGTGAGTCCATCCGAAAGCTGGAGCAGGAAGGTCTCATCAAGAATAAGCGGGTGGTGAATCCGTCTGACGAGGATTTGCGCCATATTTTTCAGGTGCGCATGCTGCTCGAAGGTTTTGCTGCTCGTTGTGCGGCATTTTATATGGATGAAGCGACGCTGGAACAGCTGCAGGAATGCATTGCTGTGGCCCGCAGCGGGAGCGTCAGCGAAACCATGGAAGCTAACAAGATGTTCCATGATATTATTGTGCAGTCAAGCCGCAATCCGGAGCTTGTTCTTATCATTGATCGAATGCAGTCCATTATTTATCTGTTTCGCAGAGCGGTGGTGCATCATAAACGTCCGTTCCTCATTGATGAGCATCAGCAGATCGTGGATGCAATCCGTGCTCATGATGCTGAAGAGGCTGAGCGCTTAATGAAATCTCATCTGCAGGCAGATCTTGATTTTTACTTGCATTTGAGCAGAAGTTCAATTTAAACACCTTGTCCGGTAGCAAAAATACAAGTTGGAAAGTATAAAGCGGCGGCACCTCTCCAAGGTGCCGCCGCTTTGATCTATGTAGGGTTTAGCTCCCTTGCACCTGACAGCGAGCGCAGACTCAGGTGCGGAGAATTGCCGGATTTAAGCTGCTGCCACTGCAGCACGCGGCGAATCGCAATCGGAGCCAGGATACTGCCGATCATGCCAAGCAGATCGGATTGAAGTGCTCTTTGTGCGATGATATAGCCGCAGGATCCACCGATAAACTCGATGGACATGTAGTGTGTAACATGGGATAAAGTGACAACATAGATAACGAATTCTTCGTTTTTCCTCTGGTTTGGCATAAGCAGCTCCCCCCACTCCTTCTTATCTCTGTATCTTCGGTAAATTGCGATAAGGCTCATGAGCCAGTGCATCATGGTGTTCGATTGAGGTTTTTATGCCATCTTATGTATTTTTATAGGCGGTTATGCTCTTCGGCCGGGACATACAAGCCCTGTTACGACAAAAACCAACCGTCTTGTCCACAGAATGACGGTTGGTATATACAGTTTCTACTCTGGTTTTTCTTGTCCCGGATCTGCTTGAATGGTTTCATCTTCACCGGGATAATCCCGCTTGATGCCCATGTGCAGATTGCGATCCTCATAATCGAATCGATTCGGAGGGCGTTGATCCGCGCGCCACGGACTGCTCTTGCCGAGGGATTCGCTGCGAAGATCGGAACCATAGGGTCCCTCCGGAAATTCCTCCGGTGCCAGATCGTTGCGCTGTGACTCAACGGTGGACAGATCGGTGGCTTCCGATCGTTCTTCCTTCTCAAACCCGTTCATATTGCGGCCTCCCGAAAAGGTACTTAAACTACCGTTTCAGTGTACCCTGAACACGAGAATTCATTCCGTCAGCGGCTGAACCGCGAGCTTGGATAACAGCTCATTGCCATACATAATGTTACTTATCTTGCGGTCATTCCGTACGAATCACATGATCACGCTACAGTCCGGCAGCGCCGAATACTTTATTAAAGGCTTCGCGTGATTTGGCTGCCAGCTCTTCCGGTGTTCCCGTTGGTGCAGACGGGGTCAGAATTTCTTGCGTAACCGGGCCGGTATAACCGATATCGTTCAGGGCCGTAAGGAAGCCCGGCAGATCGATGACGCCTTCACCCGGGTAGAGCCGATCATTGTCGAGTACGTCCTGGACAGGAATGTCCTTGGCATCATTAATGTGAACATGGACAATCTGCTCGGCACGCAGCGATCGAATATCGGCGGTTGTCATCTCGTTGGTATACCAATGGTATGCATCATACAGAAGCCCGACATTCGGTTCTGCAATTGCATCAATCCAGTCCAGAGTCTCTTGGACGGTCCAGATGAACGGGTTCTTCCATTGGGTACGCAAATGATGCGGTCCTACAAATTCCAGCGCCAATCGGATCCCGTAAGCTCCGAGAATGCTGGCGCAGGCCCGCAGCCTTGTTGTGGCGAGCGCCATAAAATGTGCTGCGGACGCATCTGTCGCAGGCAGAATATATGTACAGCAGCGCGTACAGCCCAGGGCTTTGGCAGCCGCTGCCGCTGCCGGCAGTTTTTCAAGGCCGCTGAGAAACTGTTCGTCTGATCCTCTCCATTCAACGGGGAGACCGATTGCGCCTATCTCCAAGTGATGGGATTGCAGCAGATCGGCTGCCGCTTCTACTCCAAGACGGTCTGCAAGACCCTTGGCATCGATATCGACACATTGAAACTCATATTTGGCCGCGAGTTCGATAAACTGTAAATCGCTTTCAAGTTTTCCGAGTCCTGCGCTAGTTAAACCTTGCAGCATATTCATCGTCTCCATTCGCTATAAGATGTCATTTGGGGGTTAGGTGAGTGCTTCGTCTATATCAACCCTCGTTATTTCATAGTTTCTATTATGATATGTTCGACTCTATAAATCTATGATAGCTTTTATTATTTTTTACAAAAGGTTAACGGGTAGCCGTCCCGTTCCTTGTACCGCTTTATCGAAGGACCTGCCGTTTTTTGTTCGGGGCTGCTTCCTATTCTATCGAAGGGGATTGCAGGTCACTTGCCGAATAATCATGTTAACCATGTACTTCTACTTCACACGCGAAAAGGGGATTGAACACTAGATGGATACCATTAAGCTTCGCAAGAATGAACTTGGCAGCCTGCGTCCGGAACCAACGATGAACGAGCAGGTACTGAATCGGTTTTGGGAGGAGGCGCTCAAGAACTACGACGATAAGCCGCTGCAGATTGTCAATCATCCGGAAGATACGCCATTTCCTCATATGAAAGTATCAAAGGTTACCTATCACGGTTATGATGATACCCCCATCCATGCATGGTATATCACGCCAGCCAGCGGTATTTCAACGAAGAAGACCATGCCATGTATCGTGACCTTCCCGGGTTATTCGGGAGATCGGGGACTTCCCGAACGGTACGCTCACTGGGTGATGCTCGGTTACGCAGTGTTTGCAGTTGATGTCAGGGGACAGGGCGGGGAGACGGGAAATCTGCTGTCCATGGACAGCGGCGTGGTGAAGGGCTGGGTGACACAGGGGATTACGGATATGCATCGTTCCTATTACATGGCAATTGCCATGGATGCTGTGAGGGCAGTTGAAACAGCGTCGCAGCAGCCGGGTGTGGACTCGGATAAAATCGCCGTGGTTGGCGGGAGTCAAGGCGGAGGTCTGGCGCTGCTCGCAGGGGCTCTGAATGCGAAGGTTTCAGCCATCGTAGCAGACATTCCCAATATGTGCAGAATGGATTACGGAATTCTGTATTCGGTCAGCTCCCTGACCGAAATCGCCCAGTACATCAAACGTTTCCCGGAGCAGCTGGATCATATTCTGGCGCATCTCGCGCATTTTGACATGCTGAATTTAGCGCCCAGAATCAAGGCGCCGGTCATGGTATCCGTGGGCTGGAAGGATACGGTTTGCATGCCTGAGACGATATATGCCGCATACAACAGGATAGAGGCGAATAAAGAAATCAGGGACTACCCGTTCTCGGGCCATGAAGTCAATGAATACCAGAAGCGGGAGGCGGTTTTGTTCCTGGAGCGGATTTTTAACGGGGAATAGAAGAGGGCACAGGGCCTAGCCGAATCAGTGGATATCTCTAACAATCTATGAAACAAGAACAGAGTAGAGCTAAGGTAGAGAAATGAAATTGTGTCATATTAATGTTATATATTTTAACATAAAATTGATTTTTGGTAACTTTTTTGACGTTATTGTATTGACAAGTGTCTGTAATCGCCTATAATTATACCCAAGGACAGAGAAAACTCGATAAACACCCTATACCTACCCCGGTCAATGTAATGAAAATTTACACAAAGGGATGTTGGACAATGACGACAGCAGGCGAACTCAAACAGGATCTTTTGAGGGTTTACAACGCGATAAATAAGAAAATATTTAACGTGGGTGTAAAGCAGCAAAAAGTCGATTTCGTCGGCAACAAAATCATCATTGTATCGAGGAATAGTAGAGTCCCCGTCCTCAAACTGCTGGATGAGAATTACCCCCTCTCTACCCGGCAGTTGGACCATCTTTTATTTCAGGTATTCAAACAGGAGATTAAAACCTGTCTCGAAGCGCAATTTCAATTTAAAATCATCTCCATTCTTAAAGACTACGATGCAGAGACCGAATACTCCGGTACCATCGTATTCTTGGAGAAGGATGTAGAAACATATCTGAACGACATGCCGGAACTCTAAGTAGAGAGCGGGCCGATCGTCAGTTTGGTACCAAGCATGCACGTATGTGCATAGATTGGGGCTGGACTGGCGATTTTTTTCATCCGCTTTTGAAAATAAATGTTTGGTATTTCTGAAAAATCATGAAATCAGAATGAAGGAGGAAGGGGTATGACTCAAAAAATTGAAATTTCGGGTGTCAGCAAATGGTTCCGCAGAAATGGGGAAGAAATTGCTGCCATGCGGGAGACGAGTCTGTCGATTGAGGAAGGGCGCTTTGTTAGCATTATCGGTCCCAGCGGGTGCGGCAAATCAACCCTGTTTAACATTATCGCCGGCTTGATGCCGCCGTCCACGGGAAGAGTGCTGGCTGATGGGAAGGACATCGTGGGCAAAACCGGTTACGTGGGTTACATGCTGCAAAAGGATATGCTCCTGCCTTGGCGCACGATCCTCGACAATATCATTCTGGGCATGGAGGTTAGAGGCGTCCCCTACAAGGAAGCCGTGGAAAGGGCCCTGCCCTTAATGGAGAAGTATGGATTGAAGGGTTTTGACAAGCATTATCCGAGGGAGCTGTCGGGAGGAATGAAACAGCGCGCCGCTCTGCTGCGGACGCTGCTCTACGACCGGGATATTATTTTGCTGGACGAGCCGTTCGGCGCATTGGACGCACAGACCCGGCTGACTATGCAAAATTGGCTGCTGCAGATCTGGGAGGATTTTGGAAAGACGGTTCTGTTTGTTACCCACGACATCGATGAAGCGATTTATTTGTCGGATGATATCTATGTGTTCTCTTCCAGACCGGGGCGAATCAAATCCAAAATTACGGTAACGATGGAACGTCCGCGCAAAACGGAAGACATGACGTCTCCTGCATTTATGGAGCTGAAGCATCATCTGATGGATTTATTGTCGGCCGGGCATGAAGAAGAGCAAATATCGTAAGCGACAAGCATCGAAGAGGGAGGGATAGCGATGGAAACTGCACGTAAAGAGGCATTTGTTGTACACGCCGTGGCACCGGCGGAGTCGGTGACCGGATCATCCAAACGGCCGGAGGTTGTACCGTACATCCTGGATGAAGAGGCGATGGAGCGCCGCAGGAGTCGGCGGATCGTCTGGGGACGCGCCGCTGTGGCTGTATTTATTTTTCTGGTATGGGAGGTGTTCACCCGGATCGGTCTGCTGGATTCCTATTATTGGAGCAGCCCCAGCGCCATTCTTGGCACGACCTGGACTCAAATGGCCGAAGGGACTCTGTTGAGGGACATTACGTACACATCCGGCTCGACGATCCTCGGCTTTGTGTTCGGAACCTTGCTTGGAGCGCTGCTCGGATTATCGTTCTGGTGGTCGAGGTCGTATGCAGGCATCAGCGAGCCGTATCTTATCATTCTGAATGCCATGCCCAAGCTTGCCCTGGCTCCGGTACTCGTCATTCTGCTGGGAATTGGATTCTTCTCCAAGGTGGCTCTCGCTTTCTCCATGACGGTTGTCGTTTCTGCGCTTTCCGCATACAGCGGTGTAAAGAGCGTGGACCCTGATATGGAAAAGCTGATGTATTCCCTGGGCGCCAAGCGGCATCAGGTCTTCACCAAGGTCGTTGTCCCATGGTCCATGCCCTGGATTATCAGCAGTTTGCGGATTAACATTGCCCTTGCGCTGGCAGGAGCCATCGTGGGTGAGTTTATCGCTTCAAGCCAGGGTGTCGGCCGGATGATCATGTATGCGGGGACCATACTCGATATTAATCTCGTGTGGGTGGGCGTAGTTGTCCTGTCGCTGCTGTCCATGGTGATGTACTGGGGAGTAGTCGTCATAGAGAAATGGTTGTCCAAGGGCTTGACCAAACAATAGACAGAAATCGAACTTATTATTTCTATATAAAAGGGGAGTTCATATGAACCGTAAAATGAGGAAGCTTTCGCTATTGTTCGCACTTGTCATATTCACAAGTCTGCTGGGAGCCTGCGGCAATGAGAAGAATGACACCGCCTCCGCCTCCGGCGAGGGTAAGCTGAAGAAAATCGTGATCGCCGAGCCGCTCCATTCGACAGGCTATCTTCCTCTATATGTGGCCCAGCGCGAAGGTTTCTTTGCGAAAAGGGGGCTGGATGTCGAGGTCATCCAAGCCGCGGGAGGTGCGCATGTAACCGCCGTGGTCAGCGGCGATGCTTGGGGCGTCATTGGCGGGACGGAGTCCAACGCCTTGGCTAACAACAACAATTCCGATCCGATCATCTCTGTCGTCAACGTTGTCAACCGGGCGAATGTGTATTTAATGGCTAAGAAAGGCACCGCACCCGCCAGCCATTCTCCCGAGGACCTGAAGGCTTTTTTACAAGGAAAAAAGATCAATGCCGGGCGCCATGGCGGTACGCCCAATCTGTTAACCCGCTATCTGCTGATTCAGCTTGGTCTGGATCCGGAGAAGGACGTGAAGCTGCTTGAGCCGGCAGACGGCTCCACGGTCGTGACGATGGTTCAGCAAGGGGCTGCCGATATCGCCAATGGGGCGGAGCCGCAGATTAGCGACGGGATATCGAAGAATGTGTGGGAGGAGCCGTTTTACAAGTTTCATGATTTGGGTGATTTCTCGTATTCGGTGCTCAGTGTGAGGAAGTCCACAATCGAGAAGGATGCAGAAGCCGTTCAAAGCTTTACAGACGCCATCATCGAAGCGCTTGGAGCTGTTCAGAGCGATAAAGAACTGGCGAAGAAGAATTTGAAGGCCGAATTCCCGACGCTTTCCGATGATGCGATTCAAGCGGCGCTGGACCGGGCTTATGAAGACAATTTATGGAGTTTGGACGGGCTGATCTCGGAAGACGCGCTGAAACATGACATGGATGTCATGATCGAAACGGGGATATTCAAGGGGGATTATTCCTACGATGCCCTTGTGGACATGCAGTTTGTGAACAATGCCAAGAAGTAAATGATGGGGTTCATTCTTTCAAATACACAATCGGAAGGGGAGAGTCGCGATGAAATCGTTGAATCAGCTGATGCTTGAGAGCAAAGCGGCGGTGATCGTGGTTGATGTGCAGAATGATTATTGTCATCCGGAGGGAGCGCTGCCCCGAGCGGGCTGCGATGTTAGCGGGGTAGGAGAGATGATGCCGAAGCTGCATAAGCTGCTTCAGTCCGCCAGGGAGTTTCATGTGCCCGTCATTTTCATTCAGACACTCCATGAGAAAGCAACGGATTCCGACGCCTGGACTACCAGGTCATCGGGACGGTCGGCCCATGTCTGCCGGAGGGGGAGCTGGGGAGCCGAGTTCTATGAGGTTGCTCCGGAGCAGGATGACATCATTGTCAATAAACACCGGTACAGCGCTTTTGTGAATACAAGGCTGGATTCCGTGTTGAAAACGCTGAAAATCGAAACGTTAATCATGACGGGAGTCAGCACCAATGTCTGCGTGGAATCCACTGCCAGGGACGGTTTTATGCTGGATTATCATATCGTGCTTGTAGCGGATGCCTGCGCATCGTATTCGCAAAGCGCCCATGATATGACACTCGAGAATATTGAAGGGTATTTCGGGAAAGTTAGTGGGGTGCAGCATGTGATTGATATCTGGATGGATAAGATTCCAGATGAATCAGTAAGGCCGATGTCGGCGGCTCAGACGACCGCGCGTTAGGTTGTCTGAGTGCATGATCCAGGCAGAATGAAGCTCTCCGCATGCGGGAGCTTTTTCTGTGAGGGTCCTCTCTTCGCATGCACAAATTCATGAATAAGCTGGTGAGGCCTGCGTGAATAACAGATCGAGGATGATCGTTCAATACACCATTTGTTTAGGAGCATTTCTGTCCAATCTGTCAGCCGGCATGTTCAACATTGCGCTTGTAGACATTGCAAGAACCTTTGATTCAACTATTCCAACAGCCCAATGGATCGTTACGGCTTACCTGCTTGTGATTTCCATATTGCTGCCTGTGATGGGCAAGCTCGGCGATATGCTGGGCAGACGGAAAATTCACAATATCGGCTATTTTATTTTTATGGCCGGGGCTCTCTGCTGTGCCGTGTCGCCTTCATTAAACGGACTGATATCCTCCCGCATTCTTCAAGGTATAGGGGCGGCCATGTACCAGGCCACCAATATGGCTTTGATCATTTCTGTGTTTCCCAAGGAGCAGCGAGGCAAAGCGCTCGGGCTGATCAGCACGTTTGTTGCAGCAGGCTCCATGATTGGTCCGAGCCTTGGCGGTATATTGATCCAATGGTTCAGCTGGCGAAGCAATTTCTGGCTGCTGACGGCGCTGTCGCTGATTGCGTGGATGTTTGCTCAGCGGTTCATACCGAAGGACAAACCGGAAGGGTCGGAAAGCCGTTTGGATGTGCCTGGGGCTGCCCTTTTTGCCATATCATTGACTGGTCTGGTTACGGCTGTGAATTTGGGCGCTCAGTGGGGCTGGAGCTCATGGCAGGTTGCGGTACTGTTCATTCTGTTTGGGGTGGGCGCTGCTTCCTTCATCGGGTGGTGTCTGTCCTCACGCTGGGAACGGCAAGGAAAAGGGCGGCTGCCCTTCATGAAGCTGGATCTGTTCCGAGATGCGGGCATCAGCGTGGGGATTATCATTACCATCATTTCCTATATGGCGGCTTTCTCGGCCCAGCTTGTACTCCCAGTATTCCTGCTGAGTGAGCTTGGCATTGAGCCTGCGACGGCAGGGCTGATCATGATGGGTTATCCGTTGTCGCTGATCATATTCTCTCCCTTGAGCGGCAATCTGTCGGACAAGCTGGGGACATTTCCGCTGCTGTCGGCCGGTCTGCTGGTTATGACGACCGCATTACTCGTACTGGGCTTTGTATCGCCTGCCTACCCTATATTCTTTTTGATTCTCCTGATTGTACTGCTCGGCGGTTCCATGGGGCTGATTACGCCTCCAAACAATTCTCTGGTGATGAGCCGAACATCCAAGAGCGATCTCGGCTTGATCAGCAGTATTCTGGCGCTGTCGCGGAATCTGGGCATGATGTTCGGGACGGCGGCTGGCGGTGCCATGCTGGCGCTTCCAGGCCAGGCGGCAGGAGGATTGACCGGATTTCGCATGATTTTTGTGCTGAACACGGTGCTGGTGGTTTTCGTCTATTTAACGATGATTATCTCCTTTCGTTTGGCAAGGCATAAAGAGACGCTGTCTTCATAGTGTGAACATGAGGAAAAAAAGGGTATCCCGCGGTCTGATCAAGACGATGCAGGATACCCTTATTTAACATAATCAGCAATATATACTTTGAAAGCCAGCAGGGGCTTCCTTGAACTGATATCGCTTATGCGCGGTCCAGAATCGTCTGGAGCGTCGAGCGATCAAGACCTTTAACAAGCTTGATCAGAAGTTCTTTAGCTGCTTCATAATCATCGGTATGGATGATGGATGAAGAAGTGTGGATGTAGCGGGAACAAATGCCGATGATGGTGGATGGAACACCGATGCCGCTAAGATGTACTTGGCCAGCGTCGGTACCGCCCGGAGAGACAAAATACTGGTATTTGATTTTGTTAGTCTCCGCGGTATCTTGAACGTATTCCACCATTCCGCGGTGAGTCAGCATCGTTGGATCGAAGATGCGGAGCAGCGCGCCTTGTCCCAATTGACCGAACTGGCTCTTGTCACCCATCATGTCGTTTGCAGCACTGGCATCCAGTCCGAAGAAAATATCCGGCTGAATCAGGTTTGCCGAAGTGCGCGCCCCGCGCAGCCCCAGCTCTTCCTGAACCGTCGCACCGGCATATACCGTGTTTGGAAGCTTCTCGCCGTGAAGAGCTTTCACAAGCTCGATGGCCAGGCCTACGCCATAGCGGTTATCCCATGCTTTGGCCATGATTTTTTTGGGATTGGCCAGCGGGGTGAATTCACAGATCGGAACCACTTGCAGACCGGGACGGATGCCAAACGATTCGGCCTCCGCTTTGTTGTCCGCACCGATATCAATATACATCGTTTTGATGTCGACAGGTTTGCTGCGCTGTGCTTCATCCAGCAGATGAGTAGGAATGGAGCCGACAACGCCGACGACCGGGCCCTTATCTGTAATAATTTGCAGGCGCTGCGCAAGGACCGCTTGGCTCCACCAGCCGCCTAGCGGCTGAAAACGGACCATGCCCGCTTCGGTGATGCCGGTGACCATGAATCCAACTTCGTCCATGTGACCGGCTACCATGACTTTTGGCCCTTCATCGTTTCCGCGGAGAACAGCAAACAGACTGCCCAGGCGATCCTGCACGAACTCATCTGTATATGGAGAGAGGGCATCCTTCACCCATGAACGAAGTTCTCTTTCAAAGCCCGGCGCAGCCGGAAACTCCGTTAGTGTTCGAAATAATTCCAATGTTGATTCATTCATAACGAATATCGCTCCTTTTGAAAAGGTATGTATGAGTTTTACTTTTCTAGTATGCCCCTATATATCTGAAAAGTCTACAAAACCGGCGCCGTACAAGATACTCCAAATAAAAAGTAAATGACAAGCACCCTGTATGTGGGATAGGAATAGGATGATAGGAAAACAAGTGAAATTTTGTCAGTCGGGAAGGGGCAGAATATGAACCACCATGGGGTTGTTTGGTACGACCATCATGCCGAAGTCAGAGAACTTCTGCTCATTATGGTCCTGTTCATCCTACTCGTCATTTTGCTGAAGTTCATTCTTATATAATGACAGCCTTAAGCATAATGGCAGCGAGACTTCTTTCAGCTTTCAGGTCGTATTCCTGAAGGCTGATTTTCGTGCGGATTCTCCATATGCTGGGGGACAAGCTGTGCCTCATCATGAGAAGGATGATTTTCCAAACATAAAGGAAGTTCATTCAAAGCATAATGATATCGAGTGATATCCATAGTGTCTCTTCGGCGCTTCATGAAATTCCATACTTAATTCAAGCGGAGGTGTTTTGAATGTCCGGCTCTAATCAAAAGTCCAAGTCCGATATCACCACAATGAGCTCGGCGGAATATCAGGCCATTGCCAAAAAGCACGAACCTCCCCGCGCCATCCTTAAAAATTGTTTGCGCGCTTTTTTGGTCGGAGGTTTGATCTGTTTGATCGGCCAGTGTATCCAGCGGTTTTTTATGTCCGTATTCGATATGACTTCAACCGAAGCAAGCAATCCGACGGTTGCCGTGCTGATTATACTGTCGGTCATCCTGACCAGCTTCGGCGTGTATGACAAAATCGCGCAGTGGGCCGGGGCAGGCAGTGCCGTGCCGGTTACGGGGTTTGCCAACTCCATGTGCTCCGCAGCGCTGGAGCATCGGGCAGAGGGCCTGGTTCTAGGCGTTGGGGCCAGCATGTTTAAACTTGCAGGCTCTGTCATTGTGTTTGGTACCGTTGCTGCGTTTATTATCGGTGTCATCTATGCCATTTTTGGCATCGAAGGGAGGTAACGTTCAATGAAGGTGATTGGCCAAACCTGGCAGTTCGAGAATAAACCCGTCATTATCAGCACGGGAACCATTGTAGGACCGGAAGAAGGCGAGGGACCGCTGGCGAATGATTTTGATTTTGTGTATGACAATATCGAAATTAATGAAAAAACATGGGAAAAGGCCGAGCGGAAGCTGCTTGAGGATGCTTCCAGAAAAGCAGTGGAGAAGGCGGGCATCAAAGAGGACCAGCTGCAGTTTTTTGTCGGCGGGGATCTGATGAACCAGATCATCAGCAGTTCTTTTGCCGCCAGACAGATGGGTGTGCCTTATATCGGCGTATTTGGTGCTTGCTCCACCTCCATGGAAAGTCTGGCCGTCGCCTCGATGCTGGTGGATTCGGGAGGAGCCAAGTATGTGATGGCCGGAACGGCAAGCCATAACTGCACGGTGGAGAAGCAGTTCCGCTATCCGACGGAGTACGGATCACAGAAGCCGCCCTATGCGCAGTATACGATTACGGGAGCAGGCTGCTCCGTTGTTTCGGACAAGGGGGATGGCCCTGCGGTCACCTATGCCACCATCGGCAAGGTTGTGGACCTGGGTATTAAGGATCCGTTCAACATGGGGGCGGCAATGGCTCCTGCGGCAGCAGATACGATTACCAAGCACTTTAAGGATACAGGCCGGCAGGCGAAGGATTATGACTTGATTGTCACCGGTGACCTGGCCTCGGTGGGGCTTCCCATCGCCAAGGATCTTCTGAAGAAGAATGATGTCATCATGGACGGTACGGTGTTTGCCGATTGCGGGTTGATGATCTACGACTTGGAGAAACAGAAATATGTGAATGCCGGAGGCAGCGGGTGTGGCTGCTCGGCTGTAGTCACATACGGCCATATCTTGAAACGGATGCGCAAAGGCGAATTAAAAAAGGTGCTGATTGTGGCTACCGGGGCTCTGCTGTCGCCGCTTTCGTACCAGCAGGGCGAGAGCATTCCGTGTATTGCTCATGCCGTAGCCTTAGAGATGGGAGGATAATGGTATGCAGTTTCTGTGGGCTTTTATTATAGGCGGTCTGATTTGCGTTATTGGGCAAATTATGATGGATGTTATCAAGCTGACACCCGCACATACGATGAGTACTTTAGTGGTGGCCGGAGCCGTTGCTGACGGTTTCGGGTTATATGAACCGCTTGTCAAATTTGCCGGAGCCGGAGCCTCGGTGCCTATCACCAGCTTTGGCAATTCCCTTGTTCACGGCGCCTTAACGGAGCTGGGGAGGGACGGCTGGATCGGGGTCGTGACGGGGATATTCGAAGTAACGAGTGCAGGGATATCCTCAGCGATCATTTTCTCTTTTCTTGCAGCTTTGTTCGTCCGTCCGAAGGGATAAGCCATATGATGCGGTTTGCAAGACCCTGGTACTGTACCAGGGTCTTTTGCCTGTTTATGCGGACCTGTAAACAGGTTAATAACCAAAATATCTCTTCGAATGTACTCCGGGACTTCGATCATGTACAATAGTACTAAATTAAGTATTTATTCCCTTACAGGAGGTTAGTCATACATGCCCGTAAGCCAAGAATCCATGAAAATCATTACCTCGGTACGAACCAATCTGGAGTCGTGCCTGCTAGGCAAAGAATTTGAGATCCAATTGCTCCTTACGGCGCTGCTCGCCGGCGGACATGTTCTGATCGAAGATGTGCCCGGCACAGGAAAGACCCAATTGATCAAAGCATTAGCTAAATCCATGCAGGGAGACTACCGCCGCATTCAGTGCAATCCGGACATTCTCCCGAGTGATATAACAGGGGTTTCGGTATTCCACCCTCGTGACGAAATGTTCTACTTCCGTCCAGGCCCGGTCATGACCAATATTCTGCTGGCGGATGAAATAAATCGAGCTACCACCAAGACGCAATCGGCTCTGCTTGAAGTGATGGAGGAGCGCAGTGTAACGGTGGACGGGGCGACCCACGAACTTCCCCATCCCTTCATGTTGTGCGCTACCCAGAACCCGATCGATTTTGAAGGTACGTACATGCTCCCGGAGGCCCAGTTGGACCGGTTTATGTTAAAGCTCAGCCTGGGTTACCCTGATGCCGCAACGGAGAAGCAGCTGATGTACCGTTCACGTGACGGACAGCTGGCGGACAAGCTGCAGCCGGTAACACATATGGATACAATCTCCGCCATTCAGCGTGAAATTCGGGACGTCTTCATCGGCGAGCCTGTTGCCGACTACCTGCTGAATATCACCCGCTCGACGCGTGAACATCCTTCCGTTATGCTGGGCGCAAGCCCCCGGGCAACCCTGTCATTCATGAACGCGGTCAAAGCCTACGCCTTCTTGAACGAGCGGGATTATGTTTTGCCTGATGATGTGAAGACGCTTGCTCCGTACGTACTTTCGCACCGGATCATGCTGCGTCCGGAAGCCAGACTCGACAATGCGAGTCCGGAATCGGTGCTTGAGTTTATACTGCGTCAGGTCAAAGTGCCTGTACAAATGGGGAAATAGGCATGCGCCGTGCGGTTTCGTTATTTTTGAATGGCATGCAGCCGTCCAGACTGGCAGCGGTGTTGGCGGTATGGTGCCTGTGTCTTTTGTACGTTTTGTTTCAAGGAGGCAAAACCTCGCTCATGCTGTTCTCGATGGTGAGCCTCCTGACGATATATCTGATCGGTGCTGGCTTTGGCGGTGTCAATCGAGTCAAAGCGCAGCGCAGCGTACTGGGCGGGTCGGAGCGTGCTGGAGAGCAGCTTCATGCCGGTGAACAGGTTCGCGTGAAGCTGGAGGTTCATGTTCCAGGCTTGCTGCCTATGCCATACATGATTGTACGTGAAGTGCTGCAGAGGCATAACGGCGACTCCTGGTCTTTCGAGGACAGCATCATTCCGAACCTTCGCGGTACAGGCAAGCTTGTATTCCAGACGCCGCCGCTTGAGCGGGGGCGGTATGCTTTTTCCAAGACGGAATGCATAAGCGAAGATATTTTCGGCTTAATGGAGCACAAGGGACGGATTGAAGTTCAGACGGATTTTCGCGTATTGCCGAGAACCATCTATATCCCCAAGTGGCATCGAAACATTCGGAATTCCAGATTAGGCGGCACGCATACAACGATATCGGCTTCAAGACGGGAAACAACGCAGATCAATGGAGTCCGCGATTACGTATATGGTGACCGGATCTCCCGGATTCACTGGAACGCTACGGCAAAGACCGGCTCCTGGAAGTCGAAGGAATTCGAGCATGAATCCTTTCCGAAGACGATGATCGTTCTGGATTGCACCGCAGAAGGGTTTGATAACGCCCAGCAGTTTGAGCTCGCTGTATCGGCAGCGGCGTCGTTGATTGAATATGGTGCCAAGGAGCATGCGGGTACAGGTCTGTTCACAACCACGCAGGAAGCCAAAATGTTCGCTCCCGCCGACCATGCGGGCGAACGGATGCGGATGATTCAGCATTTGGTTGATGTGGATTATAACCGAAAGGGCAAATTGATCGCTTCCCTGGAGAAGTCCTATCGTCATTTTCCCAAAGGCGCCTTGTTCCTGTTGATCAGTCCGATGAGTGGCAAGGAAGCATCCGAGATTATGCGCTGGGTTGAAACCAGGGGGATGAACCCTTGTTTTCTGCAAATTCATAACCCGAACGAAAAGAAGCGGCAGGATGAATCCATATCGCTCCTTCAATCCCGGGGCATATCGAGTTATTCGGTTTCCTCGCTGGATGAGCTTCCGGCTGCGCTTGGAGGTGGTGTTTGATGAGACTATGGCTGGATAAACTGTCCACGACCTTCTTCAGTACATTGGCGATGCTCTGGCTCTGGATCATGGGCATGCAGTGGGTATCCTTCACCGAAACGATCTGGCTCTCGGAAACGACGGCCATTGTCATAGCGGCGTTAACCATCACGGCTGTCATTGAAGCCCTGCTTCCCATTAAACAGGGCTACAGGCTGCTGATACAGTTTGTTTTGATTCTCTATTGCGTGTACAGTTTGCTGAAGTCTTACGGCAATCCGGTTCCTGTCATGACAAGTGAAAGTGTTTTGGCTGAAGAAATCATGTATCTCTTTCCCTATTTATGGTTCGCTGTCGCTGCCTGGGCGATTTTCCTGTTCATTGCACACTGGGCCAAAACCAAAGGACGCGTCCTTTTTATTGTCGGGCTGAATGTCATCAGCTTTGCCGTGCTGGATTCCTTTACAAAAATTGTGCTGTGGGATGAGATCGCTTGGGTGGTCGGAGCCGGAATGGGCTGGCTTGTTTCCAGCCATTTCAACCGGTTCCGCAGACGGTTTCCTCAGGGCTGGATCAACTTATCAAAATACCCGTTTAAGATTATTGCTAACATTTTGGTTATATTCTCTTTGATTATTGTAGCTGGCGTGAATATGCCTCATGTGCAGCCGACATTAACAGATCCTTATACGGCATGGAGGGAATGGAGCGGGGTGCCGCTGTCCACGGGCAGTACAACCGGAACCGGAACTCTTATCGAGTCTTCATCAGAGAGCATGTCCGGTTACGGAAGAGAGGACAATGATCTTGGCGGCGGCTTTAACTTCGACTACTCACCGGTGATGTCAATCACCTCGGATGAACGCAGCTACTGGCGCGGCGAGACCAGAGCGGTGTATTCCGGCACAGGTTGGGCAGACGGAGCCAGCAGCCGGCGTTCCGGTACAGGCGTAGAGATCGGCGAGGAACTGCCGGGTGAATCGAACGGATCACTATCCACCAAGAAACTGGAGCAATCAGTGACGATGCTGAGTGATACGGTGTACCCCGTATTGTTCGGTGCATACTCTGTTAAGCAGCTGGAGGGTCTGGATGAAGATATTGATCCGGGGCGGCTCCGCTGGCAGATGGAAGGCGCGGAAATGCATCTGGATGATGTCCGGGATGCAGATTATCCGAAGAGTTATACCTTAACCTCTGAAGTGCCGGTTATTCCTATTGATGAGCTGAGCACAAGAACATACGATCAGTTGTATTCCGGCTCTATGGACGATGCCTATATCCAGAAGCCGAGAAATTTCCCGGAACGCGTCACAACGCTGGCTGAGGAAATTACGGCTGAAGGAGATACTCCGTATGAGAAGGTTATGCTTTTGCAACAATATCTAACAAGCAACTATACCTATACGAACACCCCTGACCTTACCCGCAAGAAGAGCGATGATTTCGTGGATGGTTTTCTGTTTGAGGTCAAGGAAGGATATTGTGATTACTTTTCTACCTCGCTTGTCATGATGACAAGGTCCCTTGATATCCCAGCACGCTGGGTAAAGGGTTATGCTCCCGGCAGCCTGACGGCTTCGGAATACATGCCGATGGATGGTCAAACCCCGATTGAGCCAGGGAACTATACCGTAACGAATGCAGACGCCCATTCTTGGGTGGAGGTATATTTCGGTGAGTACGGATGGGTTCCGATTGAGGCAACGCCGGGATTTAGCATGCCCATCCTGACAGCCGACACAGATGCCGAGCCGGTCATTGAGGAAGACGTTGAAGAAGAAGAGAGTGCAGAGGATGAAACCACTCCTGCTTCCGCCTCTAATGATCAACAATCCGGGTGGGTCAAAATGATTGTAACGGCTGCCGCGGTTGTAATCGTATTGTGGATTCTGTATATTTTGTGGAGAATGCGTATCAGCCTGCGTTTTGCAGGAGCGCGCATTCGTGCAGGCAAGCCGCTGACGGCAGCGGATAAAGTCATTGCCGAAACCGAACGCTGGATTCGTTCCGTGCACCGCAAGGGATTGGTACGCCAGGAACATGAAACGCTTCGTGAGTCGGTGAAGCGCTGGTTGCAAGCACATCCTGCGCTGGAATCCGAAATGAGACCGCTGCTGCAGCAATTCGAGGCTGCACGTTACAGTCCTGCTGAAGTGCAGGAGGAGCAGTGGCGTTCCGTTCAAAATGATGCCGAGAAACTGAAGAAGTCTATAAAAAAGATTCGAATTGTGCATGAAAAACGGCTGTCGCCGTAATTCCAGGAAGACAGACCGCATAGTGGTGGTTGTTCTTGCGATATCAGGATACCTCGATATGGATACGTGCTCTGATATCCAGTAATTTCAAGACCGCCCGGCTCTCTTCCTGAGCTGCCGGGTGGTCTTTTGCTGGTCATGATGATTACGCGGTATGAAGGATGAAAAAGGCTCGTGATTATTTTTACTAAGGAACCGGAATATGGTATAGTTTTTCGTATGAAATTGAGGTGACGAACTTGTTTGAAATGTTAATCCCAAAGCTCCGTGTCAATACGGTTTTTGATATTAACCTAGAAGAATTATATGAGCAGGGGTATCGTGGAATCATTACGGATCTGGATAACACCCTCGTTGGTGCAAAGGCTCCGCTGGCGACACCGGAACTGGTCGTTTGGTTCAAAAGAGTGAAGGAGCTTGGCTTTCAGCTCATCATTGTTTCGAACAACCAGCTCGAACGCGTGTCCAAATTTGCGACGCCGCTGGATATCCAATATGTGCACGAAGCCCGTAAGCCCAGCAATACTCCGTTTCGCAAAGCCATGAAAATGATGGAGCTCACTCCGGATAAAACGGTGGTTGTCGGTGACCAGATGCTGACTGATGTATATGGCGGGAATCGCCTTGGATTGTATACGGTTCTGGTTATGCCTATCGCAATCAGCGATGAGGGATGGTTTACCCGTCTGGTTAATCGCCGGGTGGAACGCATCGCATTGACCCGTTTACGCAAAAAAGGATTATGGATGGAGGAGGAACCGAAATCATGACGTTGCCTACAGGCGGAGACATCAAGAAGTGCAGCGGCTGCGGCATACCGCTTCAGAGTGCAGCACAGGACAAGCCCGGCTATTTGCCGGAGAAGGCCTGGGACCGTGACCCGGTCATTTGCCAGCGCTGTTTCCGGATCAAGAATTATAATGAAGCATCCTCGGTAACCGTAGATCAGGACGAATTTTTACGGCTGCTCGGACAAATTGGCGGCAAGAATGCGCTTGTTATTCATATTGTGGACCTCTTTGACTTTGAAGGAAGTCTCATTTCAGGACTGCAGCGTTTTGTCGGCAATAACCCTGTCGTTTTGGCTGTTAATAAAACAGACCTTCTGCCGAAAGTTACCAATTGGAACAAGGTTCTGAATTGGGTGCAGAAGCAGTGCAAGGAGCATGGCCTGAGAACGGAAGATATTGTGCTCTGCAGCGCGAAGAAGAATCAAGGCTTCGAGCGGCTGCTGGAGATGGTCGGGCAGCACAGAGGCGACCGTGACGTATATGTAGTTGGAGCCACGAACGTAGGCAAATCCAGCTTGATCAACCGTTTGATCCGCGACTACAGTGATCTGGATCAGGAGTTGACCGTTTCCCGTTATCCGGGAACGACATTGGATATGGTCAATATCCCGCTGGATGATGGCCGGTATATTATTGATACGCCGGGCATCGTATACCCTTGGCGCTATAGCGAGGTAGTCAGCCGTGAGGATTTGGGGACAGTGATGCCGGAGAATTCGTTGAAACCGATGGTATACCAGCTGAACGAGGGTCAGACCCTGTTCTTCGGAGGTTTTGGCCGCTTTGACTTTTTGCAAGGGGAGCATCAATCCTTCACTTGCTTCATCAGCGGCCGATTAGGCATTCATCGGACCAAGCTGGAACGGGCGGATTCGTTGTTTGCGGAGCATGCCGGAGAGCTCCTCTCGCCCCCGACTAAGGAACGGCTTGAGGAATTACCGGAATGGACAAGACATGAAATCCGTATACCGAAGGGAACGCGCCAAGACGTGTTTATATCCGGCCTCGGCTGGATCAAGATCAACGGTGAGCAGGGTGCGCTTGTAGCGGTTCATGCACCGAAAGGAATCAAAGTTCTGTCGCGTCCATCCTTGATATAAGTGACTCATCCATAGGTGCACCATTGGCTTATGGCGGGAGAGGCGGAGGAGAAATGAAAGAGAATTCATGGATCGAGCGTGATTACCTGTTCCTTGGCGTTATGGGGGATCCCATCGGCCACTCGAAATCGCCGGCCATGCATAATGCGGCCATAACCGCACTGGGGTTATCGGGCGCCTATGTGCCGCTTCATGTACGTCCGGAAGGATTAGGGGAAGCGATCCAGGCTGTGAAAGCGTTGGGGTTTCGTGGCGTAAACGTTACGATCCCCCACAAGGTGGAGGTTATGAAGTATCTGGATGTCGTTGATGAAGGGGCGCGGCAGATCGGCGCCGTCAATACCATCGTCAATGACAACGGCACCCTAAAGGGTTACAATACGGATGGCATCGGATATGTTCGTTCATTGAAGGATGAAGCGTGTCCCGACCTCAAAGGGAAGCGCATTGTTGTCCTTGGAGCCGGAGGCGCTGCCCGGGGTATCATTTATGCCCTTATCGGCGAAAAGCCCGAGACGATATCGATCGTGAACCGGACAGCCGCCAAAGCGCTGGCGCTGGCTGAGGAATGGAGCTCGCTTGCCGACTTGAGGGGATACGGTGAAGATTATGCCGAAGAGGCATTGCTTACAGCGGATGTCATTATCAACACAACCTCTGTAGGCATGTTTCCCCGGATTTCGGAGATTCCTATCCCTCAAGGGCACATCCCGGAAGGGATCGTGGTCAGCGATCTGATCTATAACCCGCTGAAGACGGAGCTTCTCCGGCAAGGTGAGTTGCGGCAATGCACCGTGCATGGCGGACTTGGGATGTTTATCAACCAGGGCGCGTATGCACTGGAGTATTGGACGGGATTGACGGCACCTGTGCAGGCCATGAAGGAAGCGGTTCTGAGCAGCTTTCAAGCCTGAACCGGTGTATCTTGTTTATTGATTAATGGTGAAGCAAAAGCTACAATATAGCTTTCGACAATCCGTTGGATTTAATAATTGAATATTTAAGGAGTAATGACCAAGCATGTTAACAGGAAAGCAAAAACGACATTTACGTTCCCTTGCGCACCATCTGGATCCGCTGTTCCAGGTAGGCAAGGGAGGAAGCAACGAGCATCTGATCCGCCATATTTCCGAGGCGATTGAGAAGCGTGAGCTGCTGAAAGTATCCGTATTGAACAACTGCCTTGAAGATCCTCGGGAAATCGCGCAGGAACTTGCCGAGGGAGCCAAAGCGGAATTGGTGCAGGTCATCGGCAAAACGATCGTGCTCTATAAAGAATCCAAAGATTACAAGACCATCGAACTGCCATAAGGGAGCACGTTGCTCCTTGTAAGGCAGTAGAATAACTCTCTATAAGGGGAGGCGATCCGGATGAAGGTAGGGATAATGGGTGGAACCTTTGATCCCATTCATATCGGGCATATGCTGGCAGCTGAAGCTGCACGGGATACTTATGACCTGGATGAGGTATGGTTCATGCCGAGTCATATCCCCCCGCACAAGGAAGATGCCGGCGTAACCGGACTCATGCGGCTGGAAATGACGGCCGAGGCTGTAGCCGACCATCCGTCCTTTCGTACATTGGACTGGGAAGTGCAACGCGGCGGAGTTTCCTACACCGTCGACACCGTCAGAGAGCTGCGGGATACGTATCCCGAGCATGAATTTTCGTTCATTATCGGAGCGGATATGGTGGCATACCTTCCCAAGTGGAACCGCATTGAGGAACTGGCGGAAATGCTCATCTTTATCGGGCTCAACCGTCCCGAGACCAAGCTGTCCGTGGATGAGCTGCCGGAATTTCTGCGTCAGGTGGTGGTCACGGCGGAGATGCCGCTGATCGAAATATCCTCCACCCTGATTCGGGATAGAGCGGCATCGGGCTTGTCCATCCGTTATATGGTACCGGACCGTGTTTATGATTATATTGTTAGGAGCGGTATATATGCTGTACAGCCGTGAGAAACTGATTGACGCTGTATCCTCCCAGATGCCGGCCAAACGCTGGGAGCACACGCAGGGCGTAATGGAAACCGCCGTCATCCTGGCCGGCCGGTTTGGAGCCGACCCGGTTAAGGCGGAGCTGGCAGCCATCCTGCATGATGTTGCAAAATATTGGCCTGTGCAGAGGCTTCACCAGATGATGGTGGATCATAAACTCTCCGAAGAGCTGCTCCATTACGACAAGCAGCTCTGGCACGCTGAGGTCGGTGCTTTTGTAGCGCAGCAGGAGTATGGGGTGACGGATGCCCAGGTGCTTGACGCAATTCGTTACCATACGTCAGGACGCATAGGAATGACGCTGCTGGACAAGGTGGTCTGCCTTGCGGATTACATGGAACCGGGACGGGATTTTCCCGGGGTGAATAATATTCGCGAACTGGCCAACCATAGCCTTGAAGAGGCGCTTGCCGCCGGTTTTGATTCCACGATCGGACACCTGCTATCACGCAGACAAATTATTTATCCGTTGACGGTATTAGCCCGCAACGATCTAATTAAGCAATTGGAGGCGAATTCATGACGTTGAAACCGAATGAGTTGTTAAATGTGGCAGTTGCCGCCGCAGAAGATAAAAAGGCAATGGATCTCGTTGTTCTGGATCTCAGAGGGATTTCGCTAATCGCAGACTATTTTGTCATCTGTCACGGTAACTCGGATACCCAGGTGCAAGCGATAGCAACCGAAATCCGCAAACGGGCCCATGATGAAGGCGTAGCTCTTCGCGGACTGGAAGGAATGGACGCAGCCCGCTGGGTATTGATGGATCTTGGAGATGTTATCGTGCATATTTTCCACCGCGATGAGCGCGAGTATTACAATATCGAGCGTCTGTGGTCGGATGCTAAAGTGGTGGAGAACGTATGAGTTTAATTGCCGGCACATTGACGGAGCTGGTTGTATCCAGAGAAGTTTCTCCTTACGGTTATTTTCTGGATGGCGGCGATCGGGATGTGCTTCTTCACTATTCGGAGCTCACGGGCAAGATTGAACCGGGGGACACGGTAGAGGTATTTATTTTCTTTGATACGGAAGATCGCTTGGCTGCAACGATGAAGAAACCTTATCTGACACTGGGTGAAACCGCGAAGCTGCAGGTGGCGGATGTTCATCCCCGTCTTGGGTGTTTTCTTGAGATGGGGCTTGGCAGACAATTGCTGCTTCCAATCCGGGAGTTGCCTGAGATGCGGGAACTGCATCCGGTCGTGGGAGACTATGTGTTTGTCATTATGGAGCATGACAAGCAAGGGCGTCTTCGGGCGAAGCTTGCCGGCGAGCAGGAGCTGGCTCCGCTTTCGTTCCATGCGCCTGATTCATGGAAGGGCGAATGGTTCACAGCCCTCGTCTATAAACCGCTCCAGATGGGCACATTTGTCATCATTGACGGAGGCGTGGTCGGCTTTGGTGCAATCGGCATGATCCATTCCTCCGAACGGACACGCATGCTGCGCCTTGGCGAAGAGGTCAAAGTCCGGGTAAGTCATATTCGGGAAGATGGAAGGGTCAACCTGTCCATGGTTCCGCAAAAAGAGATCGGCCGGACAGATGATGCCGACCGGCTCCTTGCTTTTCTGAAGGAGCGCCCGGGCCATGCGATGCCGTATTCGGATGATACACCGCCCGATATCATCAAGCAGCGATTTGGCATAAGCAAATCCGCTTTCAAACGTGCGCTTGGCAAACTGATGAAGGACGGGCTCGTTACCCAGAAGGACAGCTGGACGTATATGGTCAATAAAGAAGAGAATACCGATTCTAAGTAACAACCCGGATCATAGGGGAAGCTTCTAGGAAAGTGGTGTCATCATGTTGTCTTACCGCAAGTTTGCTTACGTATATGATCAACTCATGGAAGACATGCCTTATCCGGATTGGATCCGCTTTGCGAGAACAGCCTGGGATAAACACGGAATGCCAAAAAGCGTTGCGGAGCTCGGGTGCGGAACTGGCAGTATCACCATCCCGCTGGTTAACTCCGGATTTGAGGTAACAGGTATTGATCTGTCAGCGGACATGCTGTCCGTTGCCAGACGCAAGCTCGAGGGAACACCGCAGGGGCACCGTTTATTTCGGGAGGGCAGCGTCCGCTGGGTACAGCAGGATATGCGCTCCTGGGAACTGCCAGAGCAGGTGGATTCTGTCATTTCATTTTGTGATTGTGTGAACTACCTGCTGGAGGAGAAGGACATACGCTCCGCTTTTGCACGGACTTACAGCGGTCTTAAGGAAGGCGGCACATTCCTGTTTGATGTGCATCACCCCAATACGCTGATTCGTTATGACGAAGAGCAGCCATTCGTTCTGGATGAACGGGAAGTGTCCTATATCTGGACATGCGACCTGGATGAACGTCGTTGTGAGATTGAACATCATCTTTCCATTTTTGCCAGGGACGATCAGGATCCTTCGGTTTACCGCCGCTTTGAGGAGACTCATGTCCAGCGCGGATACGACCCGGAATGGATGAGAGTTGAACTGGTGAAGGCCGGATTTCGGGATGTGAAATGTTATGCCGACTTTGAGTGGATTGAAGCAGGGCAGGATGCATCCCGGCTGTTCTACGTTGCCGTAAAATAATGAATACTTATGATAAGGAAGGCACTCTTACCGTCTGTTCCAGGACGGCAGGGGTGCTTTTTTGCGTTAAGGACGGTTGATTGTATTCAAAGACACTTCTTTTCCGCTTTGTTTGACTGTGGTTAAGGTTCGGATACAGGGATATGGGTTTGCCTCCTGGACTGTGCTACGATGTTGGAGAGAGAGAAAAGACAGAAATGAGAGCGCTATCTGCAAGGTTGGTTCTATGAATCTATGACGCTCTGAATGATAAGAAATGAGTCCAACGATGATCAAATGTTGCTCATGCAAATTCACAGGTCTGAAGAGAGGATGACGGAATAATGAAACTGTCTGTTTTTACAGTCGCAACACCTGATTTGCAGCCTGAGGCGCTGGCTAAATCAGCGGCTGATGCCGGTATTGAGGGCATTGAATGGCGCTTCAAGGAAGTTCCAGCCGATGCCGCAGAGGAGAAGCCTTCCTTCTGGCGTCATAATCGATGCTCAATAGATCCGGGAGGCACGGAGGAGGATTGGCTTAGATTCCGCCAAGCTGCCGACAAGTTTGGACGGCGCAGTCTTGCGGTGGTCCCCTATCTGACCTGTGGTGATGTGGAAGCAACGGAAAAGGTCATGCAGGCAGCCAAGCTGATCGGAGCTTCATTTATTCGCGTGGGTATTCCGGGATATGACCGAAAGCACAACTACAATGAACTGTACGATCAAGCGGTACGGTATTTACACGAGGTTCAGGACTTGGCAGCGGCTTATCAAGTCAAGGCATTGGTGGAGACACATCATCTGACGATTGCGCCGAGTGCGGGACTAACGCACCGTCTTGTATCCCACTTCAATCCACAGCATATTGGGGTGCTGTATGATCCGGGCAATATGGTCCATGAAGGGTATGAGAATTACCGAATGGGCCTGGAACTGCTGGGTCCCTATCTGGCTCATGTCCATGTTAAGAATGCAGGATACCGCAAGACTCCATCAGAGGATGGAAGCACGGCAGTCTGGTCTGGAGAATGGGTTTCTCTTGCCCAGGGAGCCGTTCCGTGGGTGCAAGTGATACAGGATTTGCATTCGGTGGGCTACGATGGTTATTTCGGGATTGAAGACTTTAGCGGTACGTATGAGTCTACGGAGATGCTGCTCCGTTTTGCCGAGCAGATGAAGGTGTGGGCAGATCATAAACAGCGCGTGTAGACATTCATTCACAAGGGAGGTAAGAAATATGGATCAAGTAAGAGTAGCCGTCATTGGACTCGGCATGGGATTCTCGCATGCCAGAACGCTTGCAGCAGGCCGGATTGCCGGAGGGAAACTCAGCGCTATATGTGACCTCAACCCGGCTAAGCAGGAAGAGGCGAAGGCAACACTGCCCTCGGATGTGAAAATCTGGAATGATGCGGATGCTTTAATAGCTTCGGGAGAGATCGATGCGGTGATCATTGCCACGCCGCATTATGCACATCCACAAGTGGCGATAAAATGCCTCAGTCATGGACTCCACGTCCTGATCGAGAAGCCGGCGGGCGTCTATACCAAGCAGGTTCGGGAAATGAACCTTGCCGCTGCGAGCAGTGGCAAAGTCTTTTCGATTATGTATAACCAGCGCTGTAATCCGCTGTATAAGAAGCTTCGGGAGCTGATTGCAGACGGCGAGCTTGGTGAGATCCGGCGGATGAACTGGATCGTAACCAATTGGTACCGATCCCAAAGCTATTATGATTCCGGCGGTTGGCGTGCAACCTGGGGCGGTGAAGGTGGAGGCGTGCTGATCAACCAGTCTCCGCATCAGCTGGATTTGTGGCAGTGGACGACCGGAATGATGCCGAAGAGGATTCGTGCCTTTTGTTCGTTTGGCAAATACCGCAATATTGAAGTGGAAGACGATGTGACGGCTTATGCTGAATATGAGAATGGTGCAACGGCAGTTTTTATCACCACAACGGGCGAAGCGCCTGGAACGAACCGGTACGAAGTGACGGGGGACCGTGGAAAAATCGTCATTGAGGACGGAAAGCTTACCTTCTGGCGCCTTCGCGTTCCGGAACCCGAATTCAATCAGCAGTATACCGGAGGTTTTGGAGAACCGGAATGCTGGAAATGCGATGTGCCGATCTCGGGTGATAATCCTCAGCACAGCGGTATTATTCAAAATTTTATGGATGCCATTCGTCAAGGCACGCCGCTGATTGCGCCGGGCGAAGAGGGGATCCACGGATTGACGCTGTCAAACGCGATGCATCTGTCCACCTGGACCGATCATTGGGTGGATCTGCCCTTGGACGAAGATTTGTATTATGAGCTGCTGCAGGAACGCATTGCCCAATCTTCCAGCCAGAAGACCGTCAGAGAGGTTGGACCGGTTGATATGAGCAAAACGTTCGGAACCTATTAATGAACCGTCAGGAGGCAATCGGTATGGATCGCAGTAATGGAATGCTCTATGCGCCGGTTGGCAAAGCCCAGCCGGTGTGCAAGCCCGGGGATTTTGTCTTTGCCGCCATGTCGCTGGAGCACGGACATATATACGGCATGTGTAACGGATTAATTGAAGCGGGGGCAACTTTAAAATGGGTGTATGATTCAGACCCCGCCAAGGTAGCGGCTTTTCTCGAGACCTATCCCGGCGTAACCGCCGCTTCCTCCGAGGCACAGGTGCTCGAGGATGCGGAAGTTCATCTTGTAGCGGCTGCCGCCATTCCATCGGAGAGATGTGAGCTTGGTTTGAAGGTTATGTCACACGGCAAGGATTATTTTACCGATAAGACGCCGTTCACCACCCTGGAGCAGGTAAGCGCGGCACGTGCAAAGGCGGCAGAGACAGGCAGGAAGTATATGGTTTATTACAGTGAACGGCTGCATGTGGAGAGTGCGGTCCACGCGGGTCGGCTGATACAGGACGGCGTGATCGGCCGCGTGGTGCAGGTGATGGGAACAGGACCGCACCGCTTAAATGCTCCATCCCGTCCGGACTGGTTTTTCCGCCATCAGCAGTATGGCGGCATATTGTGCGATATCGGGTCTCACCAGATTGAGCAGTTTTTGTTTTTTGCAGGCTGCCGCGATGCCAAGGTGCTCAGCAGCAAGGTGGGCAATTATGCGAATCCGGCCTACCCGGAGCTGGAGGATTTCGGAGATGCGACACTTCTCGGAGACAATGGGGCCACGAATTATTTCCGTGTCGATTGGCTGACGCCTGGGGGCCTTGGTACCTGGGGCGACGGAAGAACCGTTATTTTGGGAACGGACGGATATATCGAACTTCGTAAATACATTGATATTGCCAGACATCCACAAGGCGATCATCTGTATTTGGTTAACGGCGAAGGGGAGTTTCATATGGAGCTGCAGGGCAAGGTAGGCTATCCGTTTTTCGGAGAGCTGATCCTGGATTGTCTGGAACGGACCGAGTTTGCCATGTCCCAGGAGCACGCCTTCAAGGCCGGCGAATTATGCGTGATTGCTCAGAATGAAGCCGTGCGCATTCAAGAAAATCATATATAATAGAGAAAAACTCCGCGATGTTCAGGGGTTCTACAACCCCAGGCCGCTAAAGGGGCGATTCTCTTATGTCCTCGTCATCATCCAAAGGGCTGCCAAGCTTTGAGTGGATGCAGCTGAAAGAGCCAATAGATCTGAGCTATTATAATGAACAGCCCCTTATCAGCGGGCAATTCCATTCCCACGCCTTTTATGAAATCTATTATTTTCACGAGGGATGCTGCACCTATCTAATCGGTGACTCTGTCTTTGCGCTGAAGCCGGGGGATCTGCTGCTGATGAATGGTTTGACGCTTCATTGTCCGAGTGTGGAACCCGATTCCAGATACGTAAGAAGCATTCTGCATTTTGACCCGGCCTGGGTGTGCAAGGGGCTGTCGGAATCGGCCAAGACGATCCTGCTGGATCCCTTCGATACGCTCCGGAATCATCGTATGACCCTAACCGGGACCAATCGGGAAGAGTTCGAGGCCCTGCTGGCCGATATTCATCGCCTGTCAGCGTCCACGACCCACTACCGCCAGGAACGCATGACCTTGCGCATCCAGGAGCTGATGTACGTCATTGCAGGCTGGTGTCAGGCCGCTGTACAGGGTCAGGACTCGATCTCAGAGAAGGAGCGGCATGTCCAGCATGTGGTATCGTTTGTCGAGGAAAATTATATGCACGATCTGACGCTGGAGAGAATCGCCCGCGATATGCATATTACCAAGCATTATCTATCCTCCTTATTCAAGGAGGTGACGGGAACAACGGTGTTTAAATATTTGTATCACCGGCGGATCAACCAGGCTAAAATTTTACTGCGGCTTCACCCTTATCTGAGCATAACGGAGGTCAGCCAGGCATCCGGGTTTAAGCATCTGGCTCATTTCAGCCGGATGTTCAAATCAATGGTCGGAACGACACCGGAGCATTACCGCAGGAGCGGAGATGAACTTTCGTTGACTTGATCGTACATTTTGGGTATAATAGCCACATTAAAATGGTAATATGAAAGCGATGATGAGGATTAGTACTTCCGCATTCGATCATGCAGAGAGCCGGTGTTTGGTGAAAACCGGTTGACGATAGGAATGAACTCGCCTCGGAGCAATGATGTTAACCCGGCCGCTGAATGGCTATTTCAGCAACTGGCCGATGAAGCATTGTCGTCTCATCCGCGATAAGGATGCAAAGGGAGTGAAAGGCAAAGTATGCCTTTGGCTAACTAGGGTGGTACCACGGGAATCAAACCTCTCGTCCCTAGCGATCAACGCTATGGATGATGAGGTTTTTTTGTTTTTGGACAATGGCATCAGGCCTTGTCTCTCGAATGTGAAGGAGGAGCATTGAAGTATGACGGACAATCAGACAACCGGCCACGGCTATATCCCGCAGGCCATCGAACCGAAGTGGCAGCAGTACTGGGACGAGAAAAAAACGTTTAAAACCGAAGAGGCATCATCCAAACCGAAGTTTTACGCACTGGATATGTTCCCATATCCATCCGGCGTAGGCCTGCATGTAGGGCATCCGGAAGGATACACGGCAACAGATATCGTGTCCCGTTACAAACGGATGCGAGGTTACAATGTGCTGCATCCCATGGGATGGGATGCTTTCGGACTCCCTGCAGAACAGTATGCGATGGACACAGGCAAGCATCCCCGCGAGTTCACCGTGCAAAATATCGATACGTTCCGGCGCCAGATCAAATCCCTCGGATTCTCGTATGACTGGGACCGGGAGATCAGCACCACCGATCCGGAATATTTCAAATGGACCCAGTGGATCTTTATCCAGCTCTATAACCGCGGCTTGGCTTATGTGGCTGAAGTGCCGGTTAACTGGTGCGAAGCACTCGGTACCGTGCTGGCGAACGAAGAGGTCATCGATGGCAAGAGTGAGCGCGGAGGACATCCGGTCGTTCGCAAGCCGATGCGTCAATGGATTCTGCGTATTACCGAATATGCAGAACGCCTGCTTGAGGATCTGGATGAGCTGGACTGGAGCGAAAGCCTGAAGGATATGCAGCGCAATTGGATTGGCAAATCCACGGGTGCCGAGGTTCGTTTTGACATCGAGGGTTACGATGGCCATCTGGAGGTATTTACAACCCGCCCGGATACACTGTTCGGCGCTACCTACTGTGTGCTGGCACCGGAGCATGACCTCGTGGACAAAATTACGTCAGCGGATCAGCGCGAAGCGGTCAAGGCTTATCAAGTTCAGGCTTCCCGTAAAAGTGATCTGGAGCGGACGGATTTGGCAAAAGACAAAACCGGTGTCTTTACCGGAGCATACGCCATTAATCCGGTGAGCGGCGCTAAAGTGCCGATCTGGATTGCGGACTATGTGCTGGCAGGTTACGGAACAGGAGCCATTATGGCGGTTCCGGGTCACGACAGCCGTGACTGGGAATTTGCCAAACAGTTTGGTCTTCCGATTATTGAAGTCGTTCAGGGTGGAAATGTTGAAGAGGAAGCCTACACCGGCAGTGGCGAGCATGTGAATTCCGGTTTCCTGAACGGGCTGGATAATGAAGCGGCTATTCAAGCGATGAATGAATGGCTGGAAAAAGAGGGAAAGGGTCAGAAGAAGGTAACTTACCGTCTGCGTGACTGGCTGTTCAGCCGTCAGCGCTATTGGGGCGAGCCGATTCCGATCCTGCATCTGGAAGACGGAACGATGAAGACCGTGCCGGAGGATCAGCTTCCGCTGCTTCTCCCAGATGTCGATCAGATCAAGCCGTCCGGTACCGGTGAATCACCGCTGGCTAACGTTACGGAGTGGGTGGAAACGGTAGATCCTGAAACCGGCATGAAAGCCCGCCGCGAGACCAATACGATGCCGCAATGGGCAGGCAGCTGCTGGTATTATCTGCGTTACATCGATCCTGACAACCATGATGAATTGTGCTCCAAGGAGAAGCAGAAGGAGTGGCTTCCGGTTGACTTGTACATCGGTGGCGTGGAGCATGCCGTGCTTCACTTGCTGTATGCGCGCTTCTGGCACAAAGTATTGTATGACCTGGGTGTTGTTGATACGAAGGAGCCATTCCAGAAGCTTGTCAATCAGGGCATGATTCTTGGCAACAATAATGAAAAAATGAGTAAATCCCGTGGCAATGTCATCAATCCGGATGACATCGTTAACGAGTATGGAGCCGATACGCTGCGCGTATACGAGATGTTCATGGGGCCGCTGGAAGCGACCAAGCCATGGAACACTAACGGCGTTGAGGGAACGCATCGCTTCCTCTCCCGTGTATGGCGCCTGTTCATCGGTGACGACGGTCAATTGAATCCTAGAATCGTTGAGGGCGAGGGTACGGACGAATTCAAACGTACGCTGCACAAAACGATCAAGAAAGTGACCGATGATTTCGAGCATCTGCGCTTTAACACAGCAATCAGCCAGCTGATGATATTCATCAACGAGGGATACAAGACGGATGAGCTTCCACGGAAGGCCATGAAGAGCTTCGTTCAACTGCTTTCCCCGCTTGCGCCTCACCTGGCTGAAGAGCTGTGGAGCCGTTTAGGCTACAGCGAGAGTGTAACCTATGAGCCATGGCCTGATTTTGACGAGGCTTGGACCGTAGAGGCAGAAGTTGAGATTGTTGTTCAAGTCAACGGCAAAATCGTAGAACGTGCCAAAATCGCGAAAGACATGGATCAAGAAGCCATGCAACAACATAGCCTCTCCCTTCCGAATGTCAAGCAGGCGCTGGAAGGAAAGAGTGTACGCAAAATCATTGCCGTACCGGGTAAACTGGTCAATATCGTGGCCGGTTAATCGTAAAACCGAAGGCAGCATCCAGTTTTGCCAGATCCTCCTCATATTTGTCGTGTGTGGTCTGGATCAATTGGTAGAACAGTCCGTTCAGGTTTGACTCAAGCAGTGTCAAAGCCTGGGCGGTGATGCCTCCGGGAACCGCCACCCGCTCTTGCAGCTGCTCGGGGGAGAAGCCCTCCTCCGTTAGCAGCTTGCCGGTGCCAAGCAGCATTTCACCGGCTAATGCATTGAGGGTCTTACGGTCGATACCGGTCATTTCAACGGCAGCGTCGATCCATTTTTCCATGAATAAACTTAAAAAAGCAGGCCCGCAGCTGGAGAAATCGGAAGTGATTCGCGTGTGCGATTCCAGTATCTCGAGCGGCCTGCTGATATAAGACAGGAGGCTTTCTATAAGCTGCCTGTCTTCTTCTTTTATTCGGGAACCATACATACATAACGATGCTCCGCCTCCGGTAATGTTGGTGATGCTCGGTATGATTTTCGCCACCTTGCATGGCAGCGTTGATTCCAAATGGATCAGTTGCACCGGACTCGTGATGGATATCGCGATTTGCCGGGCTTCCAGCTGATCTTTGATCTCGCTGATGACCGTTTTAAACTCCAGCGGCTTGACACATAAGAAGAACAGGTCGCTCTGTGAAGCTGTCTCTGTGTTAGAGCTGCATACAGTCAAACCGGGATGTTGCTTTGCCAGCTTCTGCGCCTTTTCAGGACTTCGGTTGCTGACTCGAATCTGCTCAGGCAGGAGTGCGCCCGATTGAATGAAGGCTTCGATCAACAGACTTCCCATGCTGCCCGTACCGATAAAACCGACCTTCATGTGTACGTTCCCTCCTTTCGCGCTTTACGGCAGAAATGTACCGTCCTTAAGTTAATGTATGCGGGGAAGATGCCGATTCATGACGGTTTTTCATGTGATTTCGGTGAGAGAATGCAAGTATTCTGTTTTTGAACGCAATGGATATGAATTTTTATGATAAGGAGAGGTCATGAATGAAACGGATATCATTAGGTTGGAGTCTTGCGGCAACCATCGCAGGTTGCGGATTCATTTTGTTTGCAGGCGGCACCGACAAGGGGATTGAGGGCTGGCAGCCGTTAAACGACCAACTGGAGCAAGTGGTGGGGGTTGAAGGAGAAAAGGGAATGAAGACGTCCTCCGCGAACTCCCGGAACGGGGCCGTGGAAGATGCTGCTCCAGCAGAGGCTGGTGACGTTCCTGATGCTGCGAAGAAGGCGGACCCTGATACAGGAAGCGAGCCTGCGGGCAACACGAAGGATCTCTCACTAAGCAGCAGCCAAGGTGCTGCTACCGTAAGCGGTTCCCCAGGCGAAACGTCGCCTCCGGCTTCTGTCCAGCCCGAATCCTCTTCGGGTTCCTCCCAGACCGATGGTGGCGCTCTGCAGACGCAGCAACGAGCTTCTGCTAGTGAGTCTGCCGTGGATTCGCCGTCGTCTTCGGTACAGTCCGGATTGATTAATGTGAACACGGCGGATGCAGCGACTCTGATGGAACTCCCCGGCATCGGGGAAGCCAAGGCCCAGGCCATCATCGATTACCGGAAGCAGTTTGGGCCTTTTCGGAGTATAGCGGATTTAATGAATGTCAAAGGCATTGGACCCAAAATGCTGGAGAAGATGAAGCCTTACGTTGGACTTTAGCTATGTGCTACAATAAAGGAGATATCGATAAGAAACAGGTGACAGATGATGAGTGCAGATCAACGTAAAGATTGGGATACGTATTTCATGGATATTGCCTTTATGGTTTCTACCCGCTCCCAATGCCCGCGGCGTCATGTTGGGGCGGTGCTGGTGCAGGGGAAAAAGCTGCTCGGTACAGCATACAACGGCGCGCCGATGGGGGTTCCTGACTGCTCGGAAGCAGGCTGTATGATAGCGGAGGATTACGAGTTGGTTGTGCAGGATGGCCAGGAGCGCATGGTGAAAAAACAGCGCTGTATCCGCACCATTCATGCCGAACAAAACCTGCTGCTGTTCACAGACCGGATCGACAGGGAAGGCAGCACGGTCTATGTGACCGATGAGCCTTGCTGGACCTGTGCGAATATGCTGGCTAACAGCGGCATTGTCGAAGTGGTATTCCACCGCTCGTATCCGAAGGATTCGGGCAAGGTGTCTCGCATGATGGAACAGAAGGGGATTTTGTTCCGGCAGCTTGAGTCGTACGAGCCCCCACGAGAGACATTAATGACTGTAGCGGAATGATGCGTGAAGGATGTCTACGTAATATTTCTATGAAATAGGATGCGAAATAGGAAGTCACAAAGGAAGAACCTTTGGCTGCGATATGCAGGCACAGGTTCTTTTTTTGTTATGACAACGAAAGGATATACCAATTATGAGGCGAAGGCCGTTACTTGTGTTTACTGTTATATGGGTTATGGGCAGCGGGGCTGCATGTATGTACGATGGATGGAGACTGGCCCTGATTGCTGCCGGGCTGATGCTCCTGCTGCTGGCTGTATGTCATTGGGGACGCACGGGACCTTTGTTTGTGTTCTGCATGCTGTGCTCGTTGTGTTGTTCTACCATCTACTGGGAATGGCACGACGCGTTAAATGTAAGTGATTTGGAATTGCGACTTCCCGCAGCAGAGACAGTGGATACTTATCCTGTGACCGCACAGGGCGTGATTTCTTCGCCTGTGGAGGTGGATGGAGACAGGGCCGATTTCAAAGTTTCGCTGCAGAAGGCTGATCTTGGTTTCAGGCAGTCTACATTAACCCACATGAAAACTCATGCTCACCAGGACAATGACCAGGATCTAAAGACGCATGATGTCGTTATGGTTCAAGTCAGATTATTGGACAAGTCCGAGCTGGATATAGTAGGCCAGTGGCAGCGCGGAGATCATATACAGTTAACCGGAGAACTGCAAAAACCGGGTGAAGCGCGAAATTTTGACGGTTTTGATTATCTTCAATATTTGCGCACTCAGAATATGCATTGGATCATCAAGGTCAAGGGCGCCGACCAAGCGCAGATCACACCACCTGACGGCTGGAGCTTAAGCCATATTCTCAGGTGGAATGATTCTGCCCGAGATACACTCGGCGGCAAGCTGGAGCAATTATACACCGGAGTTCATGCAGGTTATATGAAGGGACTTGTTATTGGCAGTCAGGATGATCTGGATCCCGATACATTTATGGAGTTCTCCCGCTTGGGTTTAACACATATTCTTGCGATATCAGGCATGCATGTTGCCGTGGTTGTAGGCTGTCTCTTATTCTTGTGCACGACCCTTCGAATGACGCGAGAGACTTCGCTCACCGTGGTCATGTGGCTGATACCGGTCTATGTTTTGCTTACCGGGGCGAGTCCCTCCATCGTCCGTGCGGGAATCATGGGCATGATCGGCTTGTATGCTGCGAGGCGAAGGCTGTTGAAGGACGGATTGCATATTCTTAGTGCTGCGGCACTTGCCATGCTGCTGTGGAACCCGTATTTTCTTGTCAACGTCAGCTTCCAGCTCTCGTTCATCGTGACTGCAGGCTTGATGATTTTCGTGCCAAAGCTGATGCCGCTGCTGAGATTTATGCCCCGCTGGCTTGCGGGCACTGTAGGCATTACGGTGGTGGCTCAGCTCATCTCTTTTCCGCTCACGATTTATTATTTCAATCAGGTATCGCTCCTGTCTGTCATCGCAAATTTGATTCTCGTTCCCGTCATAAGTCTGATCGTTCTCCCGTTAGGGATGGTGTCCCTGCTGCTCAGCTGGGTATGGATGCGGGGAGCAGGCTGGCTGGCGAATATAACCGAATGGCTGAATCAGCTGACATTTCGTATCGTTGAATGGATGAATGCCTCCTCTGCTTTTATGACGTTGTGGCCATCTCCTTCGCTGGCATGGATATTGGTGTACTATGTTGTCCTGTATGTACTGCTCTCGATTGTGAAGAAGAAGTCAGAGCATCAAGGAGCAGCGATGAATAACTCCGATGACACGGTTCCGTTGGAAGGTCGTGATTCCTTGAACAGCAGAGCAGACTTATCTGAACCGGCTGCCGTGTTTCCGCTTGTGGATCAATGGGCTGGCTCGTTGCGATGGAGGGGGTTCATTACAACAAGTCATTATATCGAGCGCTATGCGGTAAGATCCGTGATCATGCTGCTGTCCGTGGTTTTGGGTGCACTGCTGTATACCGGATATCAATCCCCTTCCATGGGTGGGGCAGGTCTGGTGCAATTTTTGGACGTTGGACAAGGGGATTCGATTTTGGTAACAACTCCGGAAGGCAAGCATATTCTTATTGACGGCGGCGGAACGGTGAATTTTCGCAAGGAAAAGGATGCCTGGAAGGAAAGAAAAGCGCCGTTCGAAGTGGGAGAGAAAGTGGTGGTGCCTTTGTTAAAAAAAAGGGGGGTTCACCAGCTTGAGGCCGTCATTATGACGCATGGTGATCAGGATCATATTGGTGGTCTCTTGGCCGTACTGAAGGAAATTCCTGTGAAATCGGTTGTTTTTAACGGGACCTTGGCCGACTCTGACTCCTTCCGGGAGCTGATGTCAACTGCCGTACAACGGAATGTTCCGATATATCAGGCTGGCGCCGAGCGGGGACCCTGGAAGGTTGACAAGTACACGGACATACAATTTTTGTTCCCTATTTTCCCAGAAAGTGGAGAAACCATAAATTCATTACCGTTGATTAAGGAACAGAATCATGCTTCACTAGTATTTGTCCTTCAGATGAATGGAAGCCGAGTGTTATTTACCGGAGATACGGATCAGGCTGCCGAACAGAAAATATTGCTGCATCTGGAGGAACTGCTGCACGAAGGATCGGGACTCCAAGCCGATAACCCGGTTGATGTCATGAAGGTTGCCCATCATGGAAGCAAAACCTCGACATCGGCGGCATGGCTGAATGCTTGGAAGCCGAGGACGGCGGTAATTTCTGCTGGTGTTAACAATATGTACGGGCATCCGCATACGGATGTGGTAGGACGGCTGGAACGGTCCGGGTCGATCATCTATCAGACCAATCTTCATGGTGAAGTCCAGATGAGGATGAAGGAGAACCATATTGAGATCCGCACGAAGCTTCCATAATGCGCACGGCTGTCCTTGAGACCCGGAATCGTAGTATGATCTATATAGGAAATTGCAGCAGATGACTATAAACTTTATATTTGGTATAGTTAGATGAAGTTTCCTGAAAAAAATAATAGGTTACATACTGCAACATTTTTTTATTCTATCCGTCTGTATGTATGCAGGGAGAGGGGGATCCACTGTGGTGGAGCAGGGACTCATAAGAGCCGCTCAATCGGGCGATCGCGACGCTCTAATCACCCTATTGCGAGAAATTGAGCAACATGTTTACCGAACTGCTTATTATATTTTAAACAATGAACAGGATGCCATGGATGCAGCCCAGGAAGCACTAATACGCGTATATACGAAGATTAACTCCTACGAGGAGAAGGCCCAGTTCAAGACATGGGTCCAGCGAATTGTAACCAACATATGCATTGATAAATTCCGCAGAACGAAGCCGACGGTTTCCATCGATGAACATGATCTGGTGTTTCGGGATAATCTCGATGTAGAACGGGAAGTGATGTCGGGTTATCTCGCTCAGGATATCCAGGAGGCCATTAATCAACTCCCGGATCATCATCGCACCGTCATTGTCTTAAGATATTTGCAGGACCTATCCTACAACGAAATCGCTGATTGTCTGAACCTCCCGCTCAATACGGTGAAATCCTATTTGTTCAGGGCCAGGCAGCAGCTGCAGAATATGCTCCAAGAGCATCAGAAAGGTGGTGTATCAGGATGAATTGCCAAGAGGTGGTGGAACGTATGCACCGGTATTTGGACCGGGACCTTACTTCCGATGAGACGGCCGAAATGTATCAGCATATTGCTCTGTGTCCCATGTGTGCGGAGACCTTTAATATATTGAAATCATTGAATAGAGAGCTTGAGGATCTTCCGGCCGTAACCCCGCCTGTCAGTCTGGTAGATGCTATCATGCCGAGACTTGATGCTATTGACCGTGATCGCCATAACCTTGTCATACCCCCAGCCGTAAAAAACCAGGAGCCTGCAGAGATGATGCCGGAAATTCGGCGTCCACGACGTGCAGGCAGCTGGTGGAGTACGGTTGGCGGGAGAACGGCCATCGGAGCTGCTGCCGCAGTGCTTATACTTGGCGTTGCCATATTCAATAATGAGCCGAAGATGTTATCCGATGCGGAAATTCCATATGAAGAGGCAAGTACGACAAGCGCTGGATCGACAGAGGAATCGACCGAGATCCAGGATCAAGGTACGCCGCAGCTGTTTACCGATGGCGGTACAGCGGCCAATAGCACGGAGAAGGAGGGGAGCGACCCTTCCGACAGCACTCAAAGCTCGGCGTTGGAATCGTCAACCGAATCCGATCCGGATCCGAATGAAACCAAGGGAACAGCTGAGCCGTCGGACGCCCCTAAGGAAACTGGGGAAGAAACGCCGGCACCCGATGCTTCCGTGAAAAAGGACAATGAAGGGGTACCTCAAGCGCCAGAACAACCTGCAACGAGCAACAATGAGGTACCGAAAAGCAATGCTACAAGTCCGTCTGCCCCTCCAGCCAGTGAACCTCAACAGAATAATGAGGGAGTGAATGGGCAGACCCCGCCTTCCGAGTCGGCGGATACGAAGCCAGAGACGCTGTCTCCAAGCAATGATCCTTCAGCAGATGCAGGAGCCGGAAGTGCTGAATCTTCCGAACGGTCAATGGGAATTGCGATGATGCCGGAGCAATGGTCATCTCCGGACGGTCTGTACAGGGCTTCGCTGGAGCTGGATCAGCTGGTCATTTATCGGCTGCCTTCGGGAAGCAATACGTCGCCAGAAGCGATGGAAACACTTGAGAAGATTCCACTCAGCGGCAAATGGGTATCCGGTCAATGGTCTGAGGATGGCTTGACGTTTAAGTACAAAGTGCAGATGAACAGCGAATTGGTTGAATCTGTTTATTCCATAGAGAAGACCGAGCCGCCTGCTGCCACACAACAGAAGAAGCCGAAGCAATAGAAATATATATATAGATAATGAAATCGGCGCACCAATGCCGGGAGATATGAATACACTATATATTAGAGAGAGCATTATACCAACCACAGTCGTATGACCGGCGGCGGGGTGTTTCTAGAGCATTCTTGCCGGCGTTTATATAGATGTGTTGGGACGAAGGGACCTTGCCGCTGCTAAAGCCGAGGTCTCTTTGTTTTTTTGAGGACTCCGGATTGATTGGACATCCAATTGCCGCAAGATTTGATATCGCAAGCGAGTTGATGATGATTTGCGAAATCCTTCTAGTTTTGTTGCCGTTTGTTCAAAAAGCAGATCTCATAATTCTGCCGGTCATCTATCGCTTTTGGGCCCTCTTTTTTGGTATAGTGTACAGTGTAGAAAGGGGGGACGCCGATGGATGCCAAAGCGGCGGCCAAGGCGGTCAAGCAGGGAGATGTGTCTTCCGTCTATTTGCTGTACGGCAGCGAGAAATTTCAAATGAAGGAATTCGCCGAATTTCTGGAAGCCCAGCTGATCCCGAAAGAAGACCGTGATTTTGCCCTGATTCATATGGATTTAGGGGAAGCTTCGATTCAAGCCGTTGTGGAAGAGGCGGAGACGGTTCCTTTTATGGTTCAGAAAAAATTGATATTTGTCCGGGATACGTCTTTTTTTACCGCTGCAAAAGATAACGGGAAAGTGGATCATCGTCCAGAGGCACTGCTGGATTATTTGACCAATCCTGCTGATTATAGTGTGATTGTCTTTATGGTGGGCCAAGAGAAGCTGGATGAGCGCAAAAAGGTAGTTAAAGCCGTGAAGAAGACAGGTGTAGCGCTGTCCTTCATGCCTTTAGGCGGGGAAGAGCTGCTCCGCTGGGTGGACAAGCAGGTGAAGCAAAGCGGCTGCACACTGCGTGAGGGTGCGGCTGAAGCGATTGTTCGTAATGCCGGAACCAGCCTGCAGTCCTTGTCGGGCGAGATCGAGAAGCTGTGTTTATACGCGGGTTCAGGCGGAAGCATTGATATCGCAACCGTGGATATGCTGGTGGCTCGAAGCACGGAACAGAATGTGTTTGCATTGGTCGAGGATATCGCAAATCTCCGGATGGACAAGGCACTCGGTATTTATTACGAGCTGTTGAAACAACGCGAGGAGCCGATCAAGATTGCTGCATTGATCACAAGGCAATTCCGAATCATTCTGCAAGTGAAGACCTTATCCACCCAAAGCTACTCGCAGCAGCAGATTGCATCCACGATCGGACTGCATCCCTATGCGGTGAAGATTGCCGGAGAACAGGCCCGTAAGTTTGAGACGGCTCGTCTGGAAGGCATACTGAACCATCTGGCTAATCTGGATTATCAGATGAAGACCGGGGCTGTGGATAAGGTGCTGGGGATTGAATTGTTTCTATTAAGGCTTGGAGCATAGTCATTTGTTCAACGACACACCTGAATGTTATTGCGAGATCGGAGCGTGCGGCTATCACTAGCGTATGCTCCTTTTATCTCCACAAAAAGCCCTGAGCAGCGTGAACTGTTCAGGGCTTTTTCAATGTCGTATTCAACAAACGTTACTTACGCTTGAGCCGTAAGAGCGTTCAGTCTTTTCGCCAGACGGGATTTCTTGCGGGCAGCTGCGTTTTTATGGATCAGGCCCTTCGTAACGGCTTTATCAAGCTTTTTGGAAGCAGCTTGGAAAGCAGCTTTAGCAGCTTCGATTTCTGTACCGTTCAACGCTACGTCAGCAGTTTTAACAGCTGTGCGAAGCGCGGATTTCTGAGAAATGTTAAGCGCGTGGCGTTTGTCACTTGTCTTTACACGTTTAATCGCGGATTTGATGTTTGGCATTACATTCACCTCCTGTAAGGCATTTCAATAGAGCGAAATGATTCACAACTTAAAATATTTTAGCATGGGGGTGGACAAAAAGCAATACTCATTCGGACTTCTGCATAAACTCCCCCCTACTCTCGCACACTATTAGCAATATGAGGAGGAGTGTGAATTTAGATGGATCTGGATCTTCAAAAATATTCGGTCCGAACGGACCTCGCGGTGGAATCTAGAGAACTGGCCGGTGGCGCAGGCAGTCCAGCCATTCCGGGTTTGCTGGAAGATGTGGTTCAGGAGGACGGAATCAAGATTACGAGGCTTGACGTAGAGAACGAAGCTGCCTCCCAAAAGATCGGAAGAGTGAAGGGTCACTACGTCACATTGGAAGTTCCCGATCTCCGCAAGGGAGATACAGAGCTGCAGGATCAGGTATCGGTTGTGTTCGCACGCGAGTTTGAGGCGTTTATGTCTCGAATCGGAATCGGACCTAAGGCGAGTGTGTTGATTGTGGGGCTTGGCAACTGGAATGTAACCCCGGATTCGCTGGGACCACTCGTTGTCGAGAATGTGATGGTGACCCGTCAGTTTTTTGAGCTCATGCCTGATCGTGTAGCGCCAGGCTATCGCCAGGTCAGTGCGGTTGCACCCGGCGTCCTCGGTCTGACGGGGATTGAATCAAGCGAAACGGTGCAAGGCATTGTGGAGCAGACCCGTCCCGACCTGATCATTGCTATTGATGCACTGGCTTCGCGTTCACTGGAGCGGGTTAACACGACCATTCAGATTGCGGATATCGGAATCCATCCCGGCTCGGGCGTTGGCAACAAACGCAAGGGTCTGACGCAGGACATACTCGGCGTCCCCTGCATTGCGATTGGAGTGCCAACGGTCTGTTATGCCTCCACTATCGTAAATAATGCGATTGAAATGATGAAGTCACATTTCGGCGAGGGAGCACCGGAGACCGGGAAGATCATGGGCATGCTCCATGATATATCGGAGGCGGAGCGGCTTGCGCTCGTGAAGGAAGTACTGGAGCCTTTGGGCCACGACCTTATCGTTACGCCGAAGGAAATTGACGAGTTTATCGAGGATATTGCCAATATCGTGGCATCGGGGTTAAACGCGGCGCTCCATGAGGCCGTGGATCCCGGTAATGTGGGGGCGTACACCCACTAGCTCCAATCTATAAAAGCTCCGAATCTATCGGAGCTTTTATATTTTTCCATGGATCTAGTTCTATCGATTCTCCTCGGTTCATAGATTTGGAATATAAGAGATTACAGAGTCGCGGGAACGGCGAGTAGATGGCCTGATAGCTCCCGGCGAACCGAGGAGGACTTCGTTATGAACAATCGCAAGTTTCGTATATGGAATATTGCCCGACTGAAACGCAAGGTGATGGAAGGTCTGAGCATGGGGCGAACATTAGTCATATTAATGCTGGGCTCTCTTATATTTTTTATTTTACTAGGGCTCGGCGGGATGGCGGAGCAACGGATGAATTCCTCGCCTGTGTCGTCGATGAAAGGTTTGGCCGCTTCCCTATCAAGCCACTTTTTCATTGATATGATCGGAATGGAAATGCCGCATATGACGGCTTCGAAAGAGACTTCAAGTTTCTCCGGGGATAAAATGTCGACCTTCGTCTTTGAACTGCTCACGAGTGTGAATCCCAAAGATCCAAAAAGCCTTCTCGCGGGTGAGCTTCCGGGTATGAAGGCCAATCAACCGGTACAGCTGTCCCACGGCTCTGGCAATGAGGATGGCGAAGCCCCGGCGGACTACCGGCCGGATCCTGCAGCGGAACAGCCGGAAGAGAACCCGGGGGTTACGGGCGAGGAACCGCCGCAAGGAGAGCAGGGCGACAACGGCATAGGCGGTGAAGACGGGCCGGATCAAGGGGCCGAGGAAGAGCCTGGCAGCAAGAATGAACCTGGAAACACATCCAAGGACGGTAAAACCACAGGCGGCAAGAAGGCTGTATTAATCTATCATTCGCATCCGCAGGAGGCCTATAACCCGCTGCTCACGCATCCATCCGATAATCCGGGGGCGGTATCGCCGAGCAAAAACGTTATGCTGGTGGGCAGTTTTCTAAGCAAAAGACTTGAGGCCAACGGGATTGGCACCCTGCATGACAAGAGTGACTATCAATCTACCGTACCGGGGTACAACTACAACTATTCCTATAAATACTCCCGCCAGATGGTCATGGAAGCCATGTCCCAGAATGACGGCATCAACTATCTGATCGATATCCACCGCGATTCGCAGCGTTACAACAAAACAACAGCCACCGTGAACGGTTTGAACTACGCCAAGGTCTACTTCATTATCGGTCATGCGAACGAGAACTGGAGAAAGAACGAGGAGTTTGCAAGTAAAATCAATGCCAAGCTTGAGAAATCCTATCCCGGCGTCTCACGGGGCGTGTGGGGCAAATCCGCAGATCAAGGAAACGGGGAGTACAACCAATCCCTGTCACCGAACAGCATCCTGATCGAAATCGGCGGGATCGACAACACCAAGGAAGAATTACAGCGTACGTCTGAAGCGTTGGCGGATATTATTGCAGATGTGTATTGGCAGGAGCAGGAGGCCCAGAAAGCCAGCGTGAAAAAAGACAGTGATCCAGCGAACAAACGTGCCGCTTCAGCGCCAACCAAAGAAAGCGGCACTGCGGACACTGAGCGTAAAGCAGCCAAGGCAGGCTAAGTTCTGAAAGCTGCCTTGGCAAATACAGGGCAGAGCACACGTGAAATCGGAGGGGGACTTATGATGTCAAGAATGGGGAAACGGTTTGTGGCTCTTATCATTTGGACAGGCATCGGCATATTGGTCGGCATGCAGCTTGGAGGGTCAAGAGCGCCTGTACCGGCAGACGGCGTTTCAGCTGTGCAGAATGTGCAGCAAGGCCATGTTCAAGAGACGCAAGGCGAGACAACCCGAGGGAATGGCTGGGGAGGGACGCGCAAGACCCCGGCGGCATCAGAGTCCACGGCTCAGGAACAGGAAGTCCGTGCATCGGAGCCTGAATTCGAGCCGTCACCCAGCGATATTCTGCTGCCCGAACGCTCAAAACCGCCTGCGGATGTGCTTGCGGACAAGACGGCAGGACTGCTCCAGCAGCTGTCTGACCAGAGCATACGCTGGGTGGTGTCGATGTTCGGATCCATCACGGATTAAATTCACCTTTTTCTCAGCATTGCTGTGCATCCCCTCAACTGGTATAATAAGTTGATTCAAACATCTGGTGGTTGTTGGGGGTTAGGCATGACAGACGTACAAGCAAGACAACAAAAAATTCGTAATTTCTGCATTATTGCACATATAGACCATGGGAAATCGACACTTGCTGACCGTATATTAGAGTATACCGGTGCATTAACCTCGCGTGAAATGCAGGAGCAGGTTCTGGATCAGATGGATCTGGAGAGAGAACGCGGTATTACCATCAAGCTGCAGGCGGTTCGCCTAAATTACAAAGCCGATAACGGCGAGGAGTACATATTGAATCTGATTGATACTCCGGGGCACGTCGACTTTACGTATGAGGTATCCCGAAGCCTGGCTGCTTGTGAGGGCGCGCTGCTCGTTGTTGATGCTGCGCAGGGTATCGAAGCCCAGACGCTGGCCAACGTATATCTGGCACTGGATAACAATCTTGAAATCCTGCCTGTCATTAACAAAATCGATCTGCCAAGCGCCGATCCTGAGCGCGTAAAGCAAGAGGTCGAGGATGTCATCGGGCTTGATGCCAGCGATGCGGTCCTGGCTTCCGCCAAAGCGGGCATCGGTATCAAGGAGATTTTGGAGCAGGTGGTGCAGAAAGTACCGGCACCTACGGGCCATCCGGAAGAACCGCTGAAAGCGCTGATCTTCGACTCCCACTATGATCCATATAAGGGTGTCATCGTCTATGTGCGTGTTATCGACGGAAGCATTAAGGCAGGCTCCAAAATCAAAATGATGGCGACCGGCAAATCTTTCGAAGTCATTGAAGTGGGTGCATTTAAGCCCCGCATGTCCATCGTGGACGAGCTTAACGTCGGAGATGTCGGCTTCATTGTAGCGGGCATCAAGAGTGTAGGCGATACGCAGGTCGGCGATACGGTAACGGATGCCAAGCGTCCGACAGCCGAGCCGCTCCCGGGTTACCGCAAAATCAACCCGATGGTGTTCTGCGGATTGTATCCAATCGAAACGTCAGACTACAACGATCTGCGCGAGGCGCTTGAGAAGCTGCAGCTTAATGATGCATCGCTCAGCTTTGAGCCGGAGACGTCCAGTGCACTCGGATTCGGCTTCCGCTGCGGATTCCTGGGCCTGCTTCATATGGATGTGATCCAGGAGCGGATTGAACGCGAGTTTAACATACCGCTGATCACGACCGCGCCAAGCGTTATATACCGCATTACGCTGACGAACGGGGAGCAGATCCAGATCGATAACCCTTCCCATTATCCTGAGGTCGGCAAGGTTGATTATGTTGAAGAGCCTTATGTTAAAGCAGCCATTATCGTGCCGAACGATTATGTAGGATCGATCATGGAACTGTGCCAAAACAAACGCGGCGAATTCGTCAACATGGAATATCTGGACACAACTCGGGTTACCATTACCTATGAAATTCCGTTATCGGAAATTGTCTACGACTTCTTCGACCAGCTTAAATCCAGCACGAAGGGGTACGCCTCGTTTGATTACGAGGTGTCTGGATATCGTAAATCCAATCTGGCGAAGATGGATATTGTACTCAACGGCGAACAAGTGGACGCCTTGTCCTTTATCGTGCACAAGGACCGCGCGTATCACCGCGGACGGGCCATTTGCGAGAAGCTGCGCGAGCTGATTCCTCGCCAAATGTTCGAAGTGCCGATTCAAGCTTCCGTGGGCACTAAGGTAGTTGCCCGTGAGACGGTGAAAGCGATGCGGAAGAATGTACTTGCCAAGTGTTATGGCGGTGACATCTCCCGGAAGCGGAAACTCCTTGAGAAGCAGAAGGAAGGCAAGAAGCGGATGAAGCAAGTCGGCAGCGTCGAAGTGCCGCAGGAAGCCTTTATGGCCGTCTTGAAAATCGACGACTAGTAATCGGATGGTTCAGCAGGACGTGTTTAGTCTCAGCGAAGCCGCCAGTCTTACAGCTTCACAATGCAAATGATGGGAAAGCCGATTCTCGGCTTTCCTTTCTTTCATTACAAGAGGCGTAGCGTTATAGTAGAGAATGAACTTCTGTAATTACTTAAGTAAGTCGTGCAGGAGGCTGCACATAAGGGGGCAAGAAAAAGAATGATGGCAATCGATAAACGGACGGAAGCAGTATACATCCATATTCCGTTCTGCACCAATAAATGTTTTTACTGTGATTTCAACTCCTATGTATTAAAGGATCAGCCAGTTATGGATTATCTGCATGCGCTGGATAAGGAAATGGAACTGACCGTTAAGGCCAATCCTCCGGGCATCATCAAGAGCATATTTGTGGGGGGAGGAACACCGACGGTTCTCAAGCCGAATGAAATGGCATATTTTCTGCAAAGCGTGAGGCGGCATTTTCCCGAATGGACGGAGGATATTGAGTTCTCGATGGAAGCGAATCCCGGTACTACGGATTTGGAGAAATTGTCCGTCATGCGTGAAGGGGGCGTGAACCGGATCAGCTTCGGGGTGCAGGCCTTCCAGAACAGCTTGCTGACTGGCATCGGGAGAATCCATGATACGGATGACGTGTACCGGAGCCTGGACAACGCCAGACAAGCAGGCTTTGACAACATGTCCATCGATTTGATGTTCGGACTTCCGAACCAGACTCTGGAGATGCTGGCGGAAAGCGTGGATAAGGCCTTGGCACTGGGGCTCCCCCACTATTCGATATACAGCCTGAAGGTGGAAGAGAACACATTGTTCCATACGATGTACCAGAGAAACCAGCTGCCGCTTCCGGACGAGGAGGACGAGCTGAATATGTACCTTCTCTTAATGGAACGGATGAAGGCGGCCGGATATAAGCAGTATGAGATCAGCAATTTTGCCAAACCCGGATTTGAGAGCCGTCATAACATGACCTACTGGCGGAACGAGGATTATTATGGACTGGGCGCAGGAGCGCACGGATATGTAGGCCGTCAGCGTCACGTGAACATCAAAGGGGTCAATCCCTATAATGAAGCAGCCAACAAAGGACTCCCGAGACTGGAAAGCTTTGAGGTGTCAAGGGAAGAAGCGATGGAGGATTTCCTGATGGTTGGACTCCGTGTGCTGGACGGTGTATCACGGACCCGATTCCAGCAGCAATTCGGTGTTCCCATGGAGCAGGAATTCGCCCGTCCGCTGGATAAAATGGTGGGGGCTGGGCTTCTGGATTCCACGGAAGACGGCTATAAGCTGAGCAGCAAAGGAATTCTGTTTGGCAACGATGTGTTCGCCGAATTTATAGGGAGTCTGTCGACAAATTAATCTATTGAACTTATATGCGCTCTGTTGTATATTTATTCATAACATGACGGAGCGTGTAAAGGGGAGACGGACAACATGTCGGCGGTATGCAGAAAAGCAAAGCTTGAGGATGTCGAGCCGCTGTATCAGATGATTCAGGGATATGCCGAGAAGGGGATCATGCTGCCCCGGTCCAAAAAAGTGCTGGAGAAACAGATCGGAGAATTCGTGGTTGCGGAATCCGATGGACATGTTATCGGCTGTGGTTCATTGTGTCAGCTCGGAACCGATTTGGTTGAGATCCGATCACTCGGCATCTCTGAAGGTTATAAAGGAAAGGGCATCGGCTCGATGCTGGTGGATTCCCTTTTGGAAGAGGCGAAGCGTCGTGAGCTTCCGAAAGTGATGGCCTTGACGTACGAGGTATCCTTTTTCATCAAAAACGGCTTTGACGTCGTTGAGAAGGAGATTTTCCCGGAGAAGGTGTGGACCGACTGCATCCATTGCAAGAAGCAGCACGCCTGTGACGAAATAGCTGTTCTTAAAGTACTGAACTGACTTGACAATCCTCAGGTCGGTTTGGTATTTTTGTTATATCGGTTAGCACTCGATGACGATGAGTGCTAACGAAAGCGAAATTTAGCAGTCAGCAAGGAGGGGAGCGACATGTTAACAGATCGTCAGCGCATGATTTTGAATGCCATTGTGGATGACTATATCCGTTCTGCTGAGCCGGTAGGTTCGAGAAGCATTTCCAAACGCGGGGATGTGGGTTATAGTCCGGCTACCATTCGAAATGAGATGGCTGATCTGGAGGAGCTCGGGTTTTTGGAGCAGCCTCATACGTCAGCTGGACGAATTCCGTCTCATAAGGGATATCGTTATTATGTTGATCATCTCGCGTCGTCGTTTTCCTTGAACGCTGCGGAGCTGCATTTGATGAAATCATTTTTTGCAGAAAAGCTGAACGTGATGGAGCAGATGATTCAGCATACAGCCGGCATTTTGTCTCAGATGACTAATTACACTTCCATCCTGCTGGGACCGGAAGTTTTTCATACGTCTTTGCGTCATTTCCAGCTTCTTCCTCTTCATGAGGACCAGGCCGTAGCGATCATCGTAACCAGCACTGGGCAAGTCGAGAACAAGATTGTTTCCATTCCCAAGGGCGTGTCCGTTTCGGAATTGGAGCAAGTGGTGAACCTTCTGAACAAGAAACTTGTCAACGTGCCTCTATATAAACTCAAGACCCGTTTGTATACGGAGATTGGCGAGGAAATGCAGCGGCATATTTCGCATTACGAGGATCTCATGAGCATGCTCGATATTGCGCTTAATAACGAACCGGACCACCGCGGTGTGTATCTTAGCGGTACCACCCATATGCTGAATCAGCCCGAGTTCAAGGATGTGGATAAGGTAAGGGAAATCTTTGAGCTTCTGGAGCAGACGCCCGCCCTGATGAAGCTGATGGCACCGGCTCCTGGGGAGCACGGCATTCAGGTGAAGATAGGTACGGAGAATACGCATGAAGCGATCTCCAACTGCAGTTTAATAACGGCTACCTATTCCATCGATGGCAAAGCGCTTGGTTCCATCGGAATACTCGGCCCTACACGAATGGAATATGCACGGGTGATCGGCATCTTGAATGTATTATCCCATGACCTGACGAAGCTGCTGTCACACTGGTACAAATAAAGGAGTGAGACAGATGAGCCAAGGACAACATAGCCAAGTGGATGGAGATGAGCGGTACTCTACGCTGCTGAACAATAGTAATGCCGTCCGGGCTGTCACGTCCGCTGTGGAAGGTACTCTTGGGCCCAAGGGGCTGGACGTGATGCTGGTGGGTCCTCGCGGTGAAGTCGTCATTACCAATGACGGTGTCACGATTCTGGATAAAATGGATGTCACCCATCCGGCAGCCCGCCTTCTCATACAGGTGGCGCGTGCCCAGCAGGAGAAGATCGGGGATGGCACCACAACCGCTACCGTGCTTGCAGGTGCCCTGGTACAGGAAGGCGTATCCCGCATTACGCGGGGTGTCCCGGCTTCCAAGGTGGTGGAGGGTCTGCGTCAGGGAATCGAGACGTCTTTGCGGTTGTTATCTGACCGGGTTCGGGTCATTGACGGACTGGACGATCCGCTGCTTGAGCGGACGGTGTACGTTGCTGGCCGTGAACGCAAGGACATTGTGGAATTAATCATGCAGGCTGCACACAAGGCCGGAATTAATCGGCTCCAGGACCCTTCCTACTCGCTTGCAGACAGTATAATTGCTCTGGAGAATGCCGAGAATGAAGTGTTTGAAGGGGTTCTGCTGCGGCAGAGGCCGATCTTCGCCCGCGAATCACAATCATATGATGATGCCAAGGTGCTTGTGCTGTTCGATTCCCTGGAGCCGGATGAGATAGACGAAGAGGCGCTGACAACGGAAGCCGGGTTTGCGCAATATATGGATCTTAGGAAAGTGTTCGCTTCGGATTTAGAGAAGATGTCGGAGTTGTCCGTAAAACTCATTCTGCTTGAAAAAGGAATCCACCCCGATGCAGAGCAGTTCTGCCTCGACCACGGCATGATGGTTGTGCCGCGCGTATCGCGTGCGGATCTTCGGCGGGTAAGCGACATGACGGGGGCTACTCCCATACGCCGGAAGGCGTTACATAAAGACTCGAAGGAGCTTGCGGCTCTTCTGGGCCATACCCCGCGTGTCTCTTATGATGAAGGGATTGAGAAGATCCGGCTTGCATGCGGCAATCAAGACCGTATTGTGACGGTCATTGTCGGTGCAAGCACCTCTGAAGTGGTGGGCGAGGCCGCCCGAATCGCGGGAGACGCAGCATCGGCTCTGCAGGCGGCCGTATCCGGCGGGGTGCTTCCAGGCGGCGGGACAAGCGAACTTGCCGTGTCCTACGAGTTGGAACGGATCCGGGAGGCCCAGAAAGGCATGGAAGCCTTCGGGATGGAGGCCGTTTCGGCGGCGCTGCGCAAGCCGATGTCGCAGATCCTTCTGAATGCCGGTTACAATCCGCTTGAGAAGATGGAAGAAGTGCGCGCAGCACAAATTCGTGCCATCTCCGATAGTATGGGTATTGATTGTGACAGCGGCCGTGTTGTGGATTATGAGGAGCTTGGGGTGCTTGATCCGGCTCCGGTCAAACTTCACGGACTGCGGGCAGCCGGCGAAGTAGCGGCTGCCGTGCTTCGGATTCATCATGTAATCAAGATGAAGGAAATAGGCGAATAGCGTAATCCCATAAATGAATCACAGACAACCTGGTTTAGAATATGAAGGAGGTGAAGGCGTCTTGAATAATGAGCATAAGGATGCCGTTCAAGATACAGTATCAGAGGAAATAGTAGAAGAAATGTTGGAGAACACGCCAGGCCCGGGTGAGGGTGAAGTAACCCCTGAGCAGGAGATTCCTGTAACGGAATCTTCGGATGAGGCTGGTTCTGTCGAGCTTGAGAAACTTCAGGCTGAAGTGCTGGAGCATCAGCAGCGTGCGCTGCGAGTGCAAGCGGATTTCGATAACTTCCGCAGGCGTACACAGAAGGAGAAAGAGGAGCTTGGTAAATATGCTTCCTCCAAACTCATTACGGAGCTTCTGCCCGTGATTGACAACTTTGAACGTGCCCTTCAGGCATCCGGTGACAATCCGGAGTTTGAATCCTTCTCCAAAGGGGTAAACATGATTTTCCGTCAACTGGAATCCGTTCTGGCAAGCGAAGGCTTGACGGCGATGAACAGTATCGGCGAGCCGTTTAATCCGGAGTATCATCAAGCGATAATGCAAGTGGAAAGCGATGAATTCGAGGAAGGCATCGTGGTCGAGGAAGTGCAGAAGGGCTACATGCTGAAAGACAAAGTATTGAGACCTGCCATGGTTAAAGTGAGCATGTAAGCGACTCTCGAATGGTCGTTTATCATATAAAAAAATGATCAATATCATACGAAGATTCGTGTGAATGAATAAGGAGGAAAATTTTTCATGAGCAAAGTAATTGGTATCGACTTAGGAACAACCAACTCCTGCGTAGCCGTAATGGAGGGTGGGGAAGCAGTAGTTATCCCGAATCCGGAGGGTGCTCGTACAACCCCGTCCGTCGTCGGATTTAAGAAAGATGGCGAGCGTGTTGTTGGGGATACAGCCAAACGTCAAGCGATCACCAACCCGGATCGTACCATTATCTCCATCAAGCGTCATATGGGTACGAATCACAAAGAAACCATCGATGGCAAAGACTACACACCGCAAGAGATTTCCGCAATCATTCTGCAGAAGCTGAAATCCGATGCGGAAGCGTATCTTGGCCAAACCGTAACCCAAGCCGTTATCACGGTTCCTGCATATTTTAATGACAGTCAGCGTCAAGCAACCAAGGATGCCGGTAAAATCGCGGGTCTTGAGGTTCTGCGTATCGTTAACGAGCCGACGGCAGCTGCTTTGGCATACGGTATGGAAAAATCCGAAGACCAAACGATTTTGGTATATGACCTTGGTGGCGGTACATTCGACGTTTCTATTCTGGAACTCGGCGATGGCTTCTTCGAAGTAAAAGCAACCAGCGGTGACAACAAACTCGGCGGAGACGATTTTGACCAAGTGATCATCGACTACCTGGTAGCAGAATTCAAAAAAGAGCAGGGCATTGACCTGAGCAAAGACAAGGCTGCCGTTCAACGTTTGAAAGACGCAGCTGAGAAAGCGAAAAAGGAATTGTCCGGCGTACTTACAACAACGATTTCCCTGCCGTTCATCACCGTTGCTGATGGCGTGCCTCAGCATTTGGAGATCAACCTGACTCGTGCTAAATTCGAAGAATTGTCCGCTTCACTTGTAGAGCGTACGCTTGGACCAACTCGTCAAGCGCTTAGCGATGCAGGTTTGACGGCTAATGATATTCATAAAATCGTACTTGTCGGCGGTTCTACCCGTATTCCAGCCGTACAAGAAGCCATTAAGAAATTGACAGGCAAAGAGCCTCACAAAGGCGTAAATCCTGACGAAGTGGTCGCGCTTGGTGCCGCTGTTCAAGCGGGCGTATTGACTGGTGACGTTAAAGACGTGGTTCTGCTCGACGTAACTCCACTGTCCCTCGGTATCGAAACCGCAGGCGGCGTATTCACCAAAATGATCGATCGCAATACGACAATCCCAACAAGCAAATCCCAAGTATTCTCCACGTATGCCGATAACCAGCCGAGTGTCGAAATTCACGTGCTTCAAGGTGAGCGCGAAATGGCTGCCGGCAACAAAACATTGGGACGCTTCATGCTTGGAGATATTCCTCCAGCACCGCGCGGTGTACCGCAAATCGAAGTTACCTTCGATATTGATGCGAACGGTATCGTCAATGTTTCGGCTACGGATAAAGGCACTGGCAAGAGCCAGAAGATCACCATCACGTCTTCCAGCGGCTTGAGTGACGCTGAAGTTGAACAAATGATGAAAGATGCTGAGCTTCACGCCGAGGAAGACCGTAAACGTAAAGAGCTGGTAGAAGCTCGCAACAATGCGGACCAACTCGTATACACCACAGAGAAAACCATCAAAGACCTTGGAGACAAAGTTGATGCGGCCGAAGTGGAAAAAGCGAACGAAGCGAAAGAGAAAGTGAAAAAGGCGCTCGAAGCCGATAACCTGGAAGAGATTAACGCTTCGGTTGAGGAGCTGACTCAAATCGTGCAGCAGCTGTCCGTGAAGCTGTATGAGCAAGCAGCACAAGAACAGCAAGGTGCTGAAGGTGCTGACACTGGCGCTCCGAAGAAAGACAATGTCGTTGATGCAGATTACGAGGTTGTTGACGAAGATAAAAACAAAGGTTAATCTGAATAGATTGTATGGGAAGGTCAAAGCTGCGCATCTTCGCACTTTGGCTTTCCTTATGTAAAGAGTAATAAAGAGATTGGGGTGAAACCGTGGCTGATAAGCGTGATTATTACGAGGTGCTCGGTGTTGGCAAGGATGCATCGGATGATGATATAAAGAAGGCGTACCGCAAAATGGCTCGCCAATACCATCCGGATGTAAACAAAGCGGCTGACGCGGAAGCCAAATTCAAGGAAGTGAAAGAGGCTTACGATGTATTGAGCGATGGTCAGAAGCGTTCGACTTACGACCAGTACGGTCATGTCGATCCGAACCAAGGAATGGGCGGAGGCGGCTTCTCCGGTGATTTCGGCGGTTTTGGAGATATATTTGATATGTTCTTTGGCGGCAATGGACGCCGTGATCCGAATGCGCCTCAGCGGGGGAACGATCTGCAGTACACCATGACGGTAGAGTTTAAGGAAGCCATATTTGGCAAGGAGACGGATATTAATATCCCGAGAACCGAGACCTGCGATACCTGTCATGGTTCCGGTGCCAAACCAGGCACGCAGCCTCATACCTGCTCGGTATGTAATGGCAGCGGACAGCAGGAGGTTGTGCAAAATACGCCATTCGGACGTATGGTGAACCGCCGTGCTTGCTCCAACTGTAACGGAACCGGAAAGATTATCAAAGACCGCTGCTCGACTTGTCATGGCAATGGTAAAGTGAAAAAACAGCGCAAAATTCATGTTCGTGTACCTGCCGGTGTGGATGACGGAGCTCAGCTGCGCATGACAGGCGAAGGCGAAGGCGGATTACGCGGCGGACCGGCCGGTGACCTGTATATTGTTATCCGTGTGAAGCCGCATGATTTCTTTGAACGCGAAGGGGACGACATTTATTGCGAAGTACCGCTTACCTTTGCCCAAGCCGCGCTTGGCGATGAGATCGAAATCCCGACGCTGACCGAAAAAGTGAAGCTGAAGATCCCGGCTGGAACACAGACCGGCACCTTCTTCCGACTGAAAGGCAAAGGGGTACCGCGGCTGCGCGGCATGGGACAGGGCGACCAGCATGTCAAAGTCGTGGTTATCACGCCAAGTAAGCTGAGTGATGAGCAGAAAGAACTGCTTCGTCAATTTGCTTCGCTTGATGGCGAACAGACTCACGAACAGGAACAGTCTTTTTTTGACCGTGTGAAAAAAGCATTCCGTGGTGACTAATACCGATATAGGGATATTCCCTTTCATAGCACGAAATATAACAGCAGGCTGAAGGATAACATACCTTTGGCCTGCTGTTTTTTCTACAGCTCCCAAGAATAAAAGGATCAATGATGAAGCATCCTAGGGGGGTTCCATCCAGATGCGCGATTTTGAAGAGGAAATGCAGGTGAAGTGAAGTGGCAGAGAAAAATATTTTGGCGTATTTCAAAAGCCCTGATCAGGCACAGCACGCAGCTCGCAAGCTCCAGTCGCTGCGCGTTGCGGATATGTCTATCGACCGATTTGGGGCTTATCCCGGCGGGGAGCTTAACCAACCGATGAATCCGTTGACAGGTAATATTGCCAGCTTGTCAACGTTGACCCTAAATGCGGACATTTCGGGGCCGGGAGCCGGAATCCTCGGAGCGGCGGATCCTTCTGCCAGCGGGATGAGCAGCGGAGGGCAGGACGGAACCGAAGGCCGGGATATTCTGTTGACGGTTGTGTTGGATGAAGGCGTATTCACTCAAGCCATGCGAATCATCGAAGAATCCGGCGGCATGGTTTAAGTGTTGCAGGTCAGCGCTAATCGTTTATAAGGAAAGGAGAATAGCACTCATGATGAGACGTGTGAAAAAAGGGAAAATTTCGAGCAAAACGGAGAAGATGATTGCTCTTCAATCCGCCAAGGCTGAGGATGTTGAATTCTCGGCAATGGAAGCCGATCACGATGATGTCGAGGCGCTTCGCAGAAGCGAGGCAGCGGATGAACGCCAATTGAAGAAAATTCTCGACGAAACCAGTAAAGACGTAGATTGATCGTTACGAATTTAATGTATTGCCTGGTCCCTCTTACCTTCTTCTTGCGGAGGCGGTAAGAAGGACTTTTTTGATTATATGATCAACAGAATAGTCGCCACGCATTTCCGTACAAACTTTGTATCAGGGGTCCTCCATATAGTACAATGGTATTTATGTATGAACGAGGAGGAACTGTAGCACATGTTATGGCGTGAATTAACGATACATACCACGGAGGAAGCCGTGGAGATGATTACGAATTTCCTGCATGAAGCAGGAGCCGGAGGCGTCTCAATTGAAGAGTCCGGTACTACGAACAAGAAGCGGGATACATCCCTTGGGCAATGGTTTGATGAGATTGTTCCGTTTAACGATATTCCTGAAGGGTTTGCCGTCATCAAAGGTTACTTTGATGAGACGGTTACGCTGGAATCGGTCCTTGATGAAATTGCCCCTCGTGTGGAGGAACTGAAGGAATTTGGCATTGATACAGGTGAAGTAAGTTATGAGATGAAGACGGTGGATGAGAATGAATGGGCGACTGCCTGGAAGCAGTATTTTAAACCGATCCGCGTGTCCGAGAGGTTAACCATCAAACCGACATGGGAGGAATACACGCCTGAATCGGACAATGAATCCATTATTGTACTGGACCCCGGGATGGCTTTCGGAACGGGAACACATCCAACCACTTCCTTGTGCCTGCGTACGCTGGAGATGGTAATCCAGGGCGGTGAGGAAGTCATTGACGTCGGGACGGGATCAGGCATTCTCTCCATCGGTGCGGCGCATCTGGGGGCTTCGCGAATTCTGGCTCTTGACCTGGACCCGGTTGCCGTATCCAGCGCGAAGGAGAATACCCGTCTTAATGGTCTGGAAGATGTCATCACAGTGAAGGAAAGTGATTTGCTCTCGGTACTGACGGATTCGTCCGTTCAATCGGACCTGGGCGTGAGACTGCCGGTACAAGTTGTAGTGGCCAACATTTTGGCGGAGGTTATCCTATTGTTTGTGGACGATGTCTACCAGGCCCTTCAGCCAGGCGGCGCCTATATCGCTTCCGGAATCTACAAGAACAAAGAAGAAATCGTGGAGAAGGCGCTGATTGCCTCGGGGTTCGAAATCGCGGACATTTGCCGCGAGGATGATTGGGTTGCATTCGTAGCGAGGAAGAACTGATTATGGATTTTTTGGATAAGCTGCTATTTTATCCGCTGGAACAGCTTCCGTTTTACCTGATTGCTTTAATCATTGCATTTACCGTGCATGAGTTTTCACATGCCTATTTTGCTAATAAATTCGGAGATCCTACAGCCAAGCTGCTGGGCAGAGTGACACTGAATCCTGCGGTGCACTTTGATTTTCTGGGCATCGTCCTCCTGCTGATTGCCGGGTTCGGCTGGGCAAGACCGGTTCCCATTAATCGGGAGAACTTTAGCAACCCGCGCCGCATGAGCATTATCGTGGCGGCGGTGGGTCCGCTGAGCAACCTTTTGTTAGGCATACTTGGGGCGCTCATTTATGCTGTTCTGTATCAAACCGGCATTATTCCTCCCGAAGGAATAACCAAGACGGATCAAGCGGTACATTTGTTCTTTAATATATTCATATTGCTCAATTTCTTTTTATGTCTGTTTAATCTGGTTCCATTGCCGCCGCTGGACGGCTACCGCATCCTGGAGAACGCGCTTCCTCCGCGGATGAGTGCGAAGATACAAAAGTTTGAGCAATGGTCGATCCTTATATTCTTGTTGATCATTCTGTTGCCTTTTTTCCAGAACTATACGATCAAGCCCCTGTATGATACGGCATATGCGCTGTCCTCCAAAATTTTGGATATGTTCATTTTGATGACCGGCGGTTATCGACACTGATTTTTTCTGGTCAGTTCGCATGAAAAGTTGTATGATGGGGTTTGGCGATTTTTGAGTTAGGTGAGGATATAAAGATGCAGCGATATTTTGTGACTCCCGCACAATTCGAGGGAGACCGTGTAGAGATTACGGGCGATGATGCCCGTCATATCACCAAGGTCATGCGAGGAAGGCTTGGTGATAAACTGATTGTAAGCGATGGGGTATCCCGCGAAGCCATGGTTGAAATTGAAAGTTTAGAAGCGGCTAGCGTTTTTGCCGTTGTGATTGAATCCATGGAGATGAGAAATGAGCCGCGCCTGCAGGTGACGATTGCCCAGAGCTTGCCGAAAGGCGACAAAATGGAGACCGTCATCCAAAAATGCACCGAGATTGGCGCGGTGTCCTTTGCTCCCTTCTTATCGGAACGAACGATTGTTCAGTACGATGCCAAGAAGGAAGGCAAGCGGCTGGAGCGTTGGCGCAAAATCGCGAAGGAGGCTGCTGAACAGGCTCATCGTAACCGGGTACCGTCTGTTGAACAGCCTTTATCGTGGAGGAATCTGCTTGCAGCGTTTTCCAGCTATGATGCTGTTTGTTTTTGTTATGAGAAAGAGCATGGTTCCCAGTTAAGGGACGTGCTCAAGCCATTTGTAGAGCAGGCGCTGCCGGAGTCCGGCTCCCAAGCCTGCTTGCTGCTGGTCGTTGGGCCTGAGGGCGGATTTACGGAAGAGGAATGCCGGGCTGCCGAGGATGCGGGAGCCGTGTCCGTCGGACTGGGAAGGCGGATTCTCCGCTGCGAGACTGCCGGCATGACCGCGCTTGCCTGCGCACTATACGAATCTGGAGAAATGGGGGGCGTTTGAACATGCCATCCGTAGCGTTTTATACGTTGGGTTGCAAAGTCAATTTTTACGATACCGAGGCCATCTGGCAATACTTCAAAAATGAAGGCTACGACCAGGTGGACTTCGAACAAACCGCTGATGTTTATTTGATTAACACTTGCCACGTTACCAATACAGGGGATAAAAAGAGCCGTCAAATGATCAGACGCGCGGTTCGCCGCAATCCTGAAGCCATCGTGGCTGTAACGGGCTGTTATGCCCAAACCTCGCCTGCCGAGATTTTGGATATTCCAGGCGTGGATCTTGTAATCGGAAACCAGGATCGCGATAAAATCATGGATTTCATTCAGGATATTGAAAAAACGCGCCAGCCGATTAATGCGGTGCGTAATATTATGAAGACCAGAGTGTTCGAGGAGATGGACGTTCCGGATTTTGCCGAGCGTACACGTGCATTCCTGAAAATTCAGGACGGATGCAACAACTTCTGTACGTTCTGCATTATTCCTTGGTCCCGCGGACTGTCGCGGAGCCGGGATCCGAAGAGCATTATCCAGCAAGCTCATCAGCTGGTAGGGGCAGGATATAAAGAAATCGTGTTGACCGGTATTCACACGGGCGGATACGGCGACGATCTCGAGGAATACCGATTGTCCGACCTGTTGTGGGACCTTGACCGGGTTGACGGTCTGGAACGCATTCGCATCAGCTCCATTGAAGCGAGCCAGATCGACGAGAAGATGCTGGACGTTCTGAACCGTTCCAGTAAAATGTGCCGTCACCTCCATATTCCGCTGCAAGCTGGAGATGATACGGTGCTGAAACGGATGCGCCGTAAATATACGACGGAAGAGTTCTATAACAAGATGGGCTTGATCCGCCAAGCGATGCCGGATGTCGGCATTACCACCGACGTCATCGTTGGATTTCCAGGAGAAACGGATGAGATGTTCCGCAACGGCTATGATCTGATGAAGGCCATTCAATTCTCCGAGATGCACGTGTTCCCTTATTCCAAGCGTACCGGTACGCCGGCAGCACGTATGGAGGATCAGGTGGACGAGGAAGTGAAGAACGCCCGTGTCCATGATCTGATCGACTTGTCGGAGCAGCTGCAGCTTGCTTATGCGGAGCAGTTTGTAGGCAAGATTCTGGACGTGATACCGGAGCGGGAATACAAGGGTGCTCCCAAAGGCGGAAAGATGCAGGGTTACAGCGATAACTACCTCCAGCTCATATTCAATGGCTCGTCTGATCTCGAAGGCAAATTGTGCCGCGTAAAAGTGACCAAAGCCGGTGTAAATGAATGCGAGGGCGAACTCCTCAGCGTCATGGATCATGGACTTAAGGCAGCTGCCCAGTAATTCCAATAGCGGCCATACCAGACAAGGATTTCATTTCCTAGCCATTTGGAAGTGGAATCCTTGTTGTACATGAAGGAGGAACAGGACATGACATATACACAAATTTCCGCAGGCGGTGTTGTATACCGTCATTATGAAGGGGCGCTTCAGATCCAGCTCATATTGGACCGTTACGGAAAAACCTCGCTTCCCAAAGGCAAGATGGAAGCAGGTGAAACCGTCGAGCAGACGGCACTCCGAGAAATATGCGAGGAGACAGGTATAGTCGGATCCATCACCTCTCCAGTGGACATCATTGCATATAAATACCATCATCCCGAATTAGGCCAGGTGGACAAGGAAGTTCACTACTACCTGGTAAAGGCAGAAAAGGGTGTTTTGAAACCCCAGGTCGAGGAAATTAACGGGGTGGATTGGTTTGAGCCTCTTACCGCATGGAGGAAGCAGCGCAGTAACGGTTACAACAATAATGATGTTATCCTGCGCAAAGCGCTTACGCTGCTTGATATCAGCATTCCTGTAGACGAAGATATTCAGATTTAGGTCTGAGCCCGTTTGTTCCAGAATGGCAGATAGCACAGCGGAAGCGCGATAAGAGAGCAAACGACATTAAACAAGGTTTGTGCATGGGCGATCTGACCAGCCGGGTCTGCGGCAAACCAGCCCGATACCATCGTTAAACCTGCAATCAAGGGCGTAAAGAGAAGAACCCCGCCGATATTGAGACCCATGTGGGACCAAGCCACAAATCGTCCGGCCCGGGTGCTGCCAAGCGCAGCTATTAAAGCTGTCACGCAGGTCCCCACATTAGAGCCCAGCACGATGGCGACGCCAATCTCGGGAGGCAGTGCTCCGCTTGCTGCAAGGCCCATTGCCATGGCGATGACTGCAGCGCTGCTGTGCATGAGCGCGGTCAGCAGCGTTCCGGCGGCAATGCCCCAGAGGACGCTTCGCGAAGCATGGTCGAGAAACCATTGGAACACGCCAAGGCTTTGAAGGGTGGGGCCGATGGATTGCATGAATTGAATGGCGAGCAGCACAAGCGAGAATCCGGCAACCGCCAAGCAGAGAAACTGACTGCGGATCAGCTTCTCTTTTAATTTGTCATAGCTGGAAGGTACGTGTTCGCTGACGAGTACAGCTCCAATCCATAACATCAGGGAGAGGACAAGGAGGGGCATGGCTGCCTGTCCGATTTGAAGACTGATGAGCTCCGTGGTAACCGTTGTGCCGATGTTGGTGCCTAGAATGATGCCCAGGGTTCCGGCAAAACTCAACAGGCCGGCATTCGCGAATCCTATCGCTAGTACGGTTACAGCGGTGCTGCTCTGGAGCAGTGCTGTTACCGCAGTGCTGGCGATCATGCCCTTGATGGGTGTGGATGTCGCTTGGTGGAGCCACTTATGCAACAGGGGACCGGCCCAGCGCTGGAGGGCAACCTCCATGACCTTCATACCGAACAGGAACAGAACAAGACCATAACAGATGGGAAACCAGAGTGAGGATAGCATGATGTTCTCCTTTTCTGAGGAATAAAGTGTGAGATAATAACGTCGGCCGCGGCGGAAGGATTTGACCGGATCTCTTCGGTAAGACCTCCATCGGTGCTTTTCTTAAGATTATGGAATTTATAACAGTTCACCGAAGCTGAGCGAATTCGATAATCGCAAGAAAAACATCCTTTACACGCTGTCTGTCTTACGCAAAAAACACGTCGGTAGACGCTTTTCTTATTACGTATATGACCCCTGGCGGACATGCATGCCTATAGATATGGCGCAGGGGATAACTTAAGGAGTGAACATACAGTGCCATCGGTTATTTTGGAGCGCAGTCGAAAAAAGAGATTGGAGCAGGGGCATCCCTGGGTTTATAAAAGCGAGATTGCCTCAGTTGAGGGAGAGCCGAAACCGGGGGATCTGGTTTCTGTGTTAAACCACCAAGGGCGGTTTCTTGCCTCGGGTTATTACAATCCGCAGTCTCAAATCACGGTACGCACCGTTTCCTACGAGCCGGTTGAGTTGATGGATCGGGCTTTTTTTGCCGCCCGTTTTCAGGAGTGCCTGAAGCACCGGGAACGGTTTATCGGGGAAGAGAACGCCTACCGGCTGGTATACGGAGAAGCCGATTTTTTACCCGGTTTGATTGTAGACCGTTTCGCTGACGTGCTGGTTGTGCAGCTGCTGACGCTGGGTATGGATCGCTGCCGTGAAGAGATTGTGAGTGCGCTGGTTGAGGTTATGCAGCCAAAAGGGATCTATGAGCGGAGCGACGTATCCGTTCGTGAGCTGGAGGGACTTGAGCTGCGCAAAGGGGTCCTCTACGGAGAGTGTCCGCGCCACGTAACCGTGACGGAGAACGGCCTCAAGATTAAGGTTGATATCGAAGAGGGACAGAAGACGGGATATTTCTTTGACCAGCGTGAGAATCGGGCTTCCATTAAACCGTTAATGACTGGCTGGGGAAGCCGCAGCGGAATTGCGCTTCAAGCAGTGGAATCGGGTGGTGAGCTGAAGAAGGTGCCTGTGAACAAGAGTGGAAAAGAAGTTACTTTTCCATATTGGGACGGAGCCACGGTGCTTGAATGCTTTTCCCATACGGGCAGCTTCACCCTGCATGCTTGCCAATATGGCGCCAAGAAAGTTACCTGCCTCGATATTTCGGAGCATGCAATAGACAGTGCCAGAGAGAATGTCGAACTGAACGGATTTCAGGATCGGGTGGAGTTCGTTGTGGATGATGCCTTCCAATATTTGCGGAACCAGGTAAAAGGACTGGATGAACGTGAACAGCGGGCCAAAGGGGATCAGAAGGTAGACACCTCCAAACCCCTGACAGCAGGAGGCGGCCGTTCCTGGGATGTGGTAATTCTGGATCCACCGGCATTTGCCAAAACCAAGTCAGCCGTCAAAGGGGCTTGCCGCGGATACAAGGACATCAATTTGCATGGCATGAAACTGGTGAACGAGGGCGGTTATTTGGTTACGGCTAGCTGCTCGTACCATATGCGGCCGGATTTGTTCCTGGATACGATCCAGGATGCGGCCCAAGATGCAGGCAAAATTCTGAGATTGGTGGAATGGCGTGCCGCTGGTAAAGATCACCCTCAAATCCTTGGGGTGGACGAGGGGCATTATTTGAAATTCGCTGTGTTTGAAGTGCGCAGCAAATCAAGACTATAGAGCGCTGCCGAATCGTATGGATAAGAAGGATCTTCCAAGTGGTGGGTAAACCATGAGGGGAGGTCCTTTTTCTTATGCACACAATATATTGGAATGGCAATGAAATCCAAACGTATGTTCCATCAAACCGCACTTATGTTATACTAGTAATCAGCATCTTTTTTGATAGAGTGCTAACAATTACAATGGATTTTACATCCTTTTTGGTCAAATAAATCATAGATTCAAGGGTATGATTTCATCGGAACGATATCGTGTTCTCAGGTGAAGGAGTACCCTTTGGCAGACACTGTGGGAGGGGGCATAGCATGAGCGTTCAATTTGTGATCGGAAGGTCAGGCAGCGGCAAGAGCACATTGATCCGTCAAGAGATGATGGATCGACTGGAGCGGGATCCCAGGGGGAATCCGATGATCCTGATCGTTCCGGAGCAGGGGTCCTATGAAGCCGAACACGCACTCGTGAATGCGGGAGGCATACGGGGCATGATGCGTGCGCAAGTGCTCAGTTTCCGCCGATTGGCCTACCGGGTCATGCAGGAGACTGGCGGAGCAGCGAAAGTGGCGATCAGTGAAGAAGGAAAACGCATGCTGATGTATAAAATTTTGCGGAGGCGCAAAGAAGAACTGCAGCTATTCGGCGCCTCAGGCGAGCAGCTCGGTTTTGTCGGTAAGCTGAGTGAGTTGTACACGGAAATGAAGCGATACTGCATTGACGCTTCCTGTGTGGAGGAGCAGCTGAGCCAGATGATGTCGGGCTCCGGAAATTCTCCGATGCTTCGCCGAAAGCTGGAAGATATCGTAACTGTATTCCGTGATTTCGAACTCGAGATATCGCGGCTGTACACGGATGAGGAAGACACACTCGCCTCACTGGCGGAGGGCGTGGCGGACTCAGAATACATCAAGCGTGCCGACATCTGGATCGATGGCTTCCATGGCTTTACCCCGCAGGAGTATCGGGTGCTCGGGGAGCTTATCCATCATGCCAATCACGTCACGATAGCTCTGACACTCGACAAACCTTATATGGATGGGGCTGTTCCACATGAGCTGGATTTGTTTCATCCTACCGCGGTGACGTACATAAAGCTGAAAGGAATTGCCGATGAGTTGGGAATGGATGCGGAACACCATATGCTGCATCCTGAAGTGCCGCCGAGGTTTCAGGATTCCCCAGTGCTGGCGCATCTTGAGCGCGGTTATGACCGGAAGAAGCGCTGGACGGGAGCTTATGGAGACGGGAATCATGAGGACAAGGAGAACGGCCGCAGAGAAGGGCTGCTTCTTCATGCTGCCAGCCATCGCCGGGCCGAAATCGAAGGGGCACTTCGAGAGATGCTGCGCTTGGCGCAGGAGGAAGGAGCGAGATTCCGGGAGATGGCGGTATTCGTCCGGAATATGGGAGATTATGAGCATCTGGTAGGCCCGTTATTCAAGGAATACGATATTCCTTATTTTCTGGATCAGAAGCGGAGCGAACTGCACCATCCGTTAGTTGAATTCATTCGCTCGGCTCTGGATGTCATTGGGCGAAGATGGCGTTATGAGGATGTGTTCCGCTGCGTGAAGACGGATTTGCTGCTTCCGCTGGACGGCTCCCTGAACCGGGAGGATATGGACCGGTTGGAGAATCATGTGCTCGCTTCCGGGATTCATGGTTACCGCTGGACGGATGGCCGTCCGTGGAAGGGGATTCCAAGTCTCTCTCTAGAGGATGGAGAAAACGAGGTGCTCAATCTCGACAGCATGCAGGCTATTGAATACGCAAGAAGGGTCATCGCAGAGCCGCTTCATGCGTTCGAGAAACGGATGAAAAAGGCTGCGACCGCCATGGATCAGAGTACGGCAGTTTATCGCCTTCTGGAGGAGTGCGATGTACCTGAGAAGCTGGAGCTGCTCAGCCGGGCCGCGTTGGACGCAGGACGTCCAGAGGAAGCCAGGGAGCATCGCCAGGTATGGGGAGCCGTGCTTGACCTGCTTGACCAGATTGTGGAGATGATGGGTGCAGAGAAGCTGAGCACGGAATTGTTTACAGGGGTGCTGGATACGGGTCTCACTGAAATGAAGATGGCCCTTGTACCACCCTCTCTGGATCAGGTGCTTATCGGAAGCATGGACCGGACACGAACGGGCGGGGTGAAGTATGCTTTTCTGCTCGGCATTAACGATGGCGTTCTTCCAGCCCAGTTTCAGGATGACGGCATTTTGACAGAGCCGGAGCGGCTCCATCTCGAAGATCGCGGGTTGGAGCTTGCCCCGAGTATATCCCGCAGACTGCTGGATGAGCGCTTCCTGATCTACAACGCGCTTACTTCAGCCAGCGAGCAGCTGTGGGTCAGCTATCCTGCTGCAGTTGATGAAGGCAAGACGTTATTGCCTTCCGAGGTGATCCGTCATCTGAAGCTGATGTTCCAGATCGACGAGACACCCCTGTATCCAAGGCCGCATGCCGGGCAATCGGTTCCCGAACAGGAGCGATATGCGGCCCGTCCGCACAAGACGCTTGCGTATTTAACGGGAAGGCTTCGCGACTGGAGGAATGGAGAGGACATTCCGCACATTTGGTGGCATATGTACAATTGGTTTGCTCAGAAGCCGGAATTTCGGCCGCGTCTGGAATCGATGCTCTCTTCATTGTCCTATCGGAATGAAGCGCAGCCTCTTAAGGAAGAGACCAGCAGGCAATTGTATGGAACGAAGCTGCGGACAAGCGTATCCCGGATGGAGCGGTTTGTAGCCTGTCCATTTTCACATTTTGCATCACATGGATTAAAGCTGAGAGAGCGGCAGCTGTATCGACTGCAGGCTCCTGACATCGGACAGCTGTTCCATGCTGCCTTGAGCAGCATGGCAGTGAAGTTTCAATCGGAGCATCGAAGCTGGGGAGACCTGTCGGCAGATGAGTGTCTGCGTGAGGCGGAGGCTACCGTGGATCGGCTCGCTCCGATGCTGCAGGGCGAAATCTTGTTGAGCTCCAAACGGTATGGATATATCTCCCGGAAGCTGAAGAATATTGTGGGCAGAGCTTCCGTTATATTGGGTGAACAAGCCCGGCGCGGCAAATTCGAGCCGATCGGCCTTGAGCTTGATTTCGGTCCCGGCAAGCCGCTGCCGCCGCTGACGTTTGAACTGCTTAACGGGGTGAAGATGGAGGTTGTCGGTCGTATTGACCGGGTGGATATGGCACGTGGCGAGCATGGGATCATGCTTCGGGTCATTGATTATAAATCCAGCCAGAAGGATCTGCGATTGCATGAGGTCTATTACGGATTGTCCTTGCAGATGCTGACCTATCTGGACGTGCTGCTGACGTTTGCGGAGGACTGGCTTGGCGAACAGGCATTGCCTGCGGGAACGCTGTATTTCCACGTTCATGATCCGGTATTGCAATCCGCAAACGGCATGACGCCGGAACAGGCGGCAGAGGAACTGCTCAAGCGCTACAAAATGAAAGGTCTGCTGCTTGCAGACCGTGAAGCCGTTTCCCTCATGGATTCATCCCTTGAAAAAGGCCATTCGGCTATTCTGCCTGTTGCCGTCAAAACAGACGGCAGCTTCTACAGCAGCGCAGCCGTTGCGACGCCGGATCAGTGGGAGACTTTGCTATCCGCAGTGCGGGAAAATATGCTGACGATCGGCTCCAGAATTACCGGCGGCGATGTAGCGATTGAACCTTACCGAATCCAGCAGGAAACAGCTTGCACGTACTGTTCCTACCGGCCGGTGTGTCAGTTCGACGATGCGATTGAGGGCAGCGACTACCAGCTGCTGGGCAAGCCGGGACGCGATCAGGTCTGGGATCTGCTGGGACATCCGAAGGGAGGAGAGAGTCGGTGAGAGAGATGATAGCAAAGCCTGAGGGCAGCATGTGGAGTGATGACCAATGGAAGGCCATTGCACTTTCGGGTGATGACATCCTGGTTGCAGCCGCAGCAGGCTCAGGAAAAACCGCCGTGCTTGTTGAGCGGATCATTCGCAAAATCCTTGACGATACCACAGGGTTCAGTGTGGACCGGCTGCTTGTGGCTACCTTTACCAAGGCAGCGGCAGCCGAAATGCGCGGTCGGATTCGGGAAGCGCTTGAACGCGAGCTGGACCGTGACCAGGACAACGAGCATATCCGGCGCCAGCTCGCTTTACTTGGCAGGGCGTCGATTACAACGCTGCACTCCTTCTGCATGGAAGTCATCCGCCGGTATTATCAGCTGATCCCGCTGGATCCGGGGTTCCGCATTCTGAATGAACATGAGGCGGATTTGATGCGGCAGGATATGCTGGAGGAGCTGTTCGAAGAGAAGTATGGTGAAGCAGAGCAGGACCAGGGCAGTACGTTTCTCCGTTTGGCTGATTGGTTCAGCGGGGAGAGAACGGACGATGCACTGTATCGTCTCGTGCAGCGCCTCTACGATTTCTCGCGCAGTCATTCATGGCCGGCAAGCTGGCTCCGAGACACAGCGGCAAGCTTCCATGTAGCGGATACCGAGGCGCTCGGACAAACAGCGTGGGTTCAGAGTGTATTGGCTGATGCACGTTTAGCATTGAACGGAGCTGCAGGCCTGCTATTGCAAGCGAAAACCATCGCTATGCAGCCCGGGGGGCCAGCACCGTATGTGGATAATCTGAATGAGGATTTGTCGCTGGTGGCCTCTTTGCTTGAAGCCATCGATTCTTCACCGTGGGAATCGTTATACGGTATTTTTCGCGAGGTTTCTTTTGGCAAGCTGAAATCGGTCAGGAAGGACGATGTCCTGCCTGAGCTGCAGGAACGGGTCAAGGAACTTCGGGACCATGTGAAGAAGACCGTAAATGAGCTGAAAAGCGCCTTGTTCGGCCGACCGGCATCAGAATTTCTGCAGGAGCTGCATACGGCTGCGCCGCTGATGCAGGAACTGGCCGAGACGGTTGTTTCCTTTGGCGAGCGATACCGGGAGGCCAAGGCATCCAAAGGCTTGGTCGACTTTAACGATCTGGAGCATTACTGCCTACATATTCTTCGCCATCCGGATTCCGTGCCGGGTCATATGATGCCCTCCGATGCGGCGATGGAATATCGCGAGCAGTTTGACGAAGTGCTGCTGGACGAATATCAGGATACAAACAGTGTGCAGGAAGATATCGTACGATTGATATCCAGAGAAGCGCCGGGAAATCGGTTTATGGTTGGAGACGTCAAGCAGAGCATCTACCGTTTCCGCCTGGCAGAGCCGGGACTTTTTCTTGATAAATACAAAAAATTCTCCTCGGACGTCAACACGTCCCTTGTGGGCATGCGGATTGATCTGGCTCGAAATTTTCGAAGCCGGATGGAAGTTGTGAATGCTGTTAATGTGCTGTTTCGACAGATCATGAATGAATCCGTAGCGGAGATCGCCTATGACGAGCGAGCGGAGCTGATATCCGGCGCTTCCTTTCCCGAACGCGAGGATACAGGGGGCATGAGTCCTTATACGCCGGAATTGCTTCTCATCGACCGTCTCGGAAAGGGTGCGGAGGAACCGTCCGAAGAATCGGCTTCGGAAGAGGACGGGGGCATGATGGAGGTTGAGGCGCTTGAGATGGAAACCGCCCAACTGGAAGCTCGTGCCATTGCCCGCAGAATCCGTGAGATGACCGGCGAAAGCGGAAAGCCGCTCATGGTTTACGATAAGGCACTGAAATCGATGCGGCCCGCCGGGTATGGAGATATGGTCATTTTGCTGCGTTCTGCCATGGTATGGGCGCCTCTAATCATTGAGGAGCTGCGACAGGAGGGAATTCCGGCGTTCGGCGAGCAGAACAAAGGATACTTTCAGGCAACCGAAGTGGAGATTATCTTATCGCTGCTGCAGGTAATCGATAACCCTCGGCAGGATATTCCTCTGGCATCGGTTCTGCGATCGCCCATTCTCGGTTTATCGGAGGAAGAGATGGCACAGGTCCGCCTGTGCGCCAAAGGTACTTATTACGATGCGCTTAAGGCAGCTGCTGCGTTAGGTGGACTGGCGCCGGTATTGGATTCAGAACGTTCATTAGGTCTCGTTGACGGGAAGTGGACTCCGGGCACAGAGCTGGAAAGTATGGCAGAAGCGGCGGCAGGCCATGAGCTGGTTGCAGGCAGCTCTTCAAGTGCTTCGATGCGGATGAACGGCCCGAATGTTGAAATATCAACGGAGCTGGGCACAAAACTGGGGTTGTTCATGGACCGGCTGCGGCGCTGGCGTCAGGAGGCCCGTCAGGGGAGCCTGAGCGAGCTGATCTGGGGGATCTACAGCGAGACCGGTTACTTGGATTGGATCGGCGGTTTGCCGGGAGGCAAGCAGCGTCAGGGAAATCTGACAGCCTTGTATGACCGTGCGGTGCAGTATGAACAGGATACTTCCTCAAGGGGACTCTTTCGTTTTCTTACCTTTGTTTCAAGGCTTCGGGAGCGGGGGGGAGATCTTGGGACTGCCGGCGGAACGGACAGCCAAGGAAACGCTGTACGTCTGATGACCATTCACAAGAGCAAAGGGCTGGAATTCCCGGTCGTTTTTGTGGCGGGGTTGTCCAAGAATTTCAACCAGCAGGATTTGAACTCGCCCTTCCTCATGCATAAGGAGCTTGGATTTGGACCGAAATTTGTAGATGAGGGCATGCGGGTCAGTTACCCCACCCTGCCTAATCTGGCAATCCGCCGCAGATCGCAGCTGGAGCTGCTGGCCGAAGAGATGCGAGTGCTCTACGTTGCGCTCACACGACCGAAGGAGAAGATGATCCTGGTCGGTACGGTGAAGGATTTGCCGAAAAAAGTGTCTGCATGGGCGCAGGCCGATCATAATCCCGAGCTGCTGCTGCCGGATTATGTCCTTGCCCGAGGCCGGAGTTATTTGGACTGGATCGGTCCTGCCGTGATCCGGCACCCTTCCGCGACCTTGCTCCGTGAAATGGCAGGGTTGCCCGTAGAGGGGAATTTGGGTGTGCTGGCTGAGGATCAATCAGAGTGGTTGTTTTCGATAGAGACACCGGAATCTTTGGCGCAGGGCATGAGTGGAATTGCGGATGATGTTCAAGCAGACAGTCTGGATCGAATGAACAAATTAAAAGCTCTTCACAATCTTGATCCGGTAGAACTGGATTCAGCGACGGCGCAGCAGGAGGATGCTGTGTCCGATCACCAGTGGGAAGCCATTGACCGGCGCTTGTCTTGGAGCTATCGCTATGAAGCGGTCAGTCAAATTTCCGCCAAAACGTCTGTGACGGAGATGAAGAAACTCTTGACGCTTCAGGACAGTCCCTCCTTGGATCTGATAGAGGAGCAGGCCGTGAAACGCCAGAGCCAGGAAGATATAGGACTTGGCGCTTCCTTCACACTGAACCTGAGGCGGCCAAAATTCATGGAGTCTGCGAAGCTGACACCAGCCGAGCGGGGAACGGTCTACCATACGATTATGCAGCACTTGCCCCTTCAACGATTGGGGGGAGCTGCTGAACGGATTTCCGAGATTGAACAAACCATCCGCTATCTTGTGGAGAAGGAAATCATAACCGGAGAGCAGGCTGCTGTCGTGGAGCCGGCGGAAATCAGCAGCCTTTTTGATTGTGCAGTTGGGAAGCAGCTTATGGAAGCAGAAGATACATGGCGTGAAATGCCGTTCTCCTATGCACTGCCTGCAGCGGAAGCCTATCAAGGGCTTGCTTTTATAGACCAAATCGCGGAACAGACGGCGAACGATCACCCGCATGTTCAACTGCTTCAGGACGAGACGGTGCTGATCCAGGGGGTTGTAGACTGCTTATTCCGGCACAATGGAAGACTTGTGCTGCTGGATTATAAAACGGATCGGGTGCTGGAGCACCGCGGCGGCATTCCGGCGTTGGCGGAACAGTACCGTTTTCAACTGGATTTGTATGCAAAGGCGCTGGAAGACATTTTAGGCGAGCCTGTATATGAGAAATGGCTGTACTTTTTTGATGGGGGACAGGCCGTTCAGGTTTAACCCATTTAGTGAGTTTGAGTTTGTTGGAAGTTTGGGAGAGGAGATTTGCGATGCGTATTTTGCACACCGGAGACTGGCACTTGGGGCGAACGCTTGAAGGACGGAGCCGGCTGGCGGAGCAGGAGCACTTTCTGGATGAGGTGGTTGAGCTGGCTAAGGATCAGAAGGCAGACCTGATCCTTATGGCGGGAGATGTCTATGATTCCGTAAATCCACCTGCGGCAGCGGAGCAGCTGTTTTATGATGCGGCAGCCAGGCTGACAGAGGGAGGCCGCCCGATGGTGGTCATTGCCGGCAATCATGATCAGCCGGAGCGTGTGGCATCCATCACGCCGCTTGTTTTGACCAGGGGCATTACCCTCATTGGAACTCCTATCGCCAATGCCGTGACCGTTTCGGCGGCACGTACGGGAGAAACAGCCAAGATAGCCGCTCTTCCCTATCCCTCGGAGGCGCGGTTGAATGAACTGCTCTCGGTGGATGGGGACGAGGACCAGCTCCGCCGTGCTTATAGCGAAAGAGTAGGGAAACTGATGAGGATGATGGCACGGGAGTTTTCCCAGCAGACGGTTAACCTGGCTATGAGCCATATTTATGTTCTTGGCGGCGTTGAGAGCGATTCTGAACGACCGATACAGGTTGGCGGAGCTTATACGGTCGATCCGTCCGCACTCTCTGTCGGCGCAGCCTATACGGCGCTGGGTCATTTGCATCGCTCTCAGGCTGTGAAAGGGGAGGGGATCATCCGCTACAGCGGTTCACCGCTGGCTTACAGCTTCTCGGAAGCTGGGCAGGCCAAATCTGTGACGATGGTTGACGTGTCGCCAGGTGGAGTCCCCGTGATTGAGGAGCTGTTTCTAAGCAGCGGTCGTTCGCTAGTTCGCTGGAAGGCAAAGGGCGGCTTGGAGGAAGTTTATCAGTGGCTTGATGAGGGTCGTGATCCAGATGCCTTTATCGATCTGGAGGTATCCTTGACGGAGGCCATGGGGCTTGCGGACATCCAGCGCCTGCGCAAGAGCAGAGACGGGATTGTTCACATTCGCCCGGTATATCCGGAGATGGAGGCGCTGGAGCTGGAGAATGAGCGTTCCCGACTGCCGCTTCCAGATCTGTTCCGAAAGTTCTATCAGCGGCAAACCGGCGGGGCGGAGCCCGAGGACCATCTGGTTGATTTGTTCCTGGAGCTTGTAGAGGAAGAGGAACCCGACGGGTCGGAGGTGAAAGCGTAGATGAAACCGATTCTGTTGAAGTTATCCGGTTTGCAGAGCTACCGCAGTACGCAGGAAATTGATTTTGAAACGTTGTGTGAAACCGGACTTTTCGGGATATTCGGTCCGACTGGAAGCGGGAAATCCACACTGCTAGATGCCATTACACTGGCTATGTACGGGAAAGTGGAGCGCGCGGTTAACGGCACCCAGGGAATCATGAACCATTCGGAGGACAGCTTGTCTGTCTCCTTTACGTTTGAGCTTTCTTCTGCTGCCGGGCTGGAGCGATACCGGGTAGAGCGGAGATTTAAACGAGTGAATGAGCTCTCCATCAGCAATACGATCAGCCGTTTTATCCAAGTTACACCCGAAGGGGAGCAAGTGATGGCGGATAAGCTGGCCGACGTCACCCGCTGCGTAGAAGAGAAAATCGGATTGAAGATGGACGATTTTACCCGTGCGGTCGTGCTCCCTCAAGGGAAATTCGCCGAATTCTTATCCCTGAAGGGCAGCGATCGCAGGCAGATGCTCCAGCGGCTGTTTCATTTGGAGAGGTACGGAGATCAGCTTGCCATGAAGCTCAGCCGCCGGGTGAAGGATACGGACGGTGCCCTGAAATCCATAGAAGCGGAGCAGCAAGGGCTGGGCAGCGCGGGCAAAGAGGCTTTGGCAGAAGCGAAAACAGCGCTGGAAGATGCTAAGAAACTCGCTGTATCCTCCCGCAGCCGTCTCCAGGCCACAATTGAGGCGCATGAAGCTCTGGGAAAAATTCGCGAGCTGGACATGGAGAAGCAACGGTTGTTGGGCAAGCTGGATGAATTGTCTGCTCAAGAGGAAGAGATTAAGCGGCTGGAGCACCGGCTGGAGCTGACGGGAGCAGCTGCCGCTGTCCTCCCTGCGCTTGAGACGTGGCGTGATACCGGCAAAACGTGGGAAACTCGGCTCAGGCATGCCGAGGGGCTCACCAAGCAGGCTGCAGCAGCTCAGCAGGCTGCTGAACAGGCGGGCACAGCAGATGAAGCTGCCCAGGCAGCGCTCATCGCAGAGGAGCCGAAGCTCGTGCTGCGTGAGCAGCAGCTCGAGCAAGCTGTCATATTGCAGCAAGAGCGGGATGTTTTGTCCAACGAGTTGGCCCGGTTGGATGTACAGCGAGCGGATGCCCGCAAAGAATTCGAGACGGTGGGCGTGCAGCTCCAGAAGGAGCAGGAGCTGCTTGAACGAGGACGCAGACGGCGGGAGGAGCTGCAGGATAAGCTCAAAGGGCTTGAGACCCGCTCAGGTGAGCGTCAGGCGCTTCATGCGGCGATGCAGAAGGTTCAGGCATTGGAGGCAGCCCGTAAGCATAAGGAAAAGGCAGAACACGAACTGAAACAGCAGGAGATCAAACTCAAGGAGCAAGAGTTAAGGCTCAGTATGCTGCAGAAGCAGGAAGTGGAACTGCAGCAGCGATACATAAAGCTCTCGGCACATGCCGGCAATCTGCAGCGTTCTGCCGCTGAAGTTGCGGCGTTTGCCGACCGGACGGCAGTTGCGGCCAGCCAGGTAAACCAGGCGATGAATCAATTGCTTCGTGAAAAGCAGCTTCATGATTTGTCCATGTCGCTGGCTCTTGAGCTACAGGAGGGTAAGCCTTGTCCCGTATGCGGAAGCGAGCATCACCCTCTTCCTGCCGCAGCTTCGGAGCCGTCTGATACGACCTCTGACGAGAACCTGGATAGACTGTCACGGATTGCACATCAGATACAGGAAATCCGATTGACCCTGCGGGGGCAGCTTAACGAAGCGGAATCTCTGGTGAGTCATTTGAATGCCCAGACGGAGCCGTTCGCTGGAAGCGAACTCCTTCTCGAGGGCCCTCGTGAGGAGCAGGACGAAGCATGGGTGGAAGCTGCAGCCTCAGGAGTGCCTGTTGTTGAAACACCGTACGATGTGGAGAGGCTTGCTTCAGACACTGCATGGCTGGTGCAAAGAGCGGAAGCACAGGCAGCTTCCATTGGGCAGTGCCGCATGGAGGCGTCCAAGGCTCAGCAGAGCCTCCACGCTTGCCAACAGGAGCTCATGAAGCAGAATGCTGCGGCTGAGAATGGTCATACGACAGTGAACCAGCTGCGCGATCAGCTTGCAGGCTTGGAAGTCGAAACTGCCGACATTCAAAGTTTATGGCAGGAGGACAACCCGGCATTTCCTTTGGAAGAGACGGCTGATCGTTTTCAGCTCATGCAGCAAAAGGATGCGGAGTCCGAGTCCATTAGGGAAGGGCTTGAACGAAGCGTTCCCTTCATTGAGGAGAAGCAGCAGGCGGTCCTCCGCCTGGAGCAGAAGCTCCGTGAGCTGGAGAAGCTGCTGATTCAGTGGGATGCCCAGCGTGAGGGCAAAGCTGAAGTGTTGAAAGACAAGAAAGAGCGCCTTCAGGCATGGATTGGGGAACGATCCGCTGAAGAGCTGTTGAGCGAATGCCGATCCAGATTGAAGCTTCTGAAGGAATCCGCTGAGCAAGCCAGAGGCAAGCGCAGAAAGGCCGATGAGGCGGCGCAGCTTGCAGCCAAAGAAGCAGCTCTTGCAGAACAGGCTGCAAACGCCGCACAGGAGCTGTATCTTGCTGCCAAGCTTGCATGGGAGAAGCAACTGGAAGCCTCGCCGTTTGTTACGGAGGCAGCCGTTATGGAAGCCTGCTTATCCGAGAGCGAAACCGAACGATGTGCCCAGCTGGTGAAGGCGCATCGTGAGGGACAACGAGAATGGACGCTAAGGCTTCGGGACGTCGAGCAGAAGCTCGGCACCGATCCATTCCGTCAAGAGGAATGGGAACGAAGCTCTGCCGAGCTTCAGGTGGCTCGTACGGCCGATGAGGAGGCCGTACGGGCGAAAGCCAGAGCGGAGCGGGACCTGGAAGATTTGGAGAAGCGACATATCCGGTTTATGGAATTGGAAGAGCTGCGCCTTGGCCTTCAACGGGAAAGCGAGCGCTTGTCCAAACTGCAGTCCTGCTTGCGAGGCAATGCATTCGTGGAATACATTGCGGAGGAGCAGCTGATGCAGGTGAGCCAGTCTGCTTCCCAGCGTCTTCGCTTCTTGACCAAGCAGCGCTACTCGCTTGAGGTGGATTCCGGGGGAGGCTTTGTCATTCGGGATGACGCCAACGGCGGCGTAAGGCGGCCGGTATCCACGCTATCCGGCGGTGAGACATTCTTAACCTCGCTGGCCTTGGCTTTGGCGCTTTCAGCGCAGATTCAGCTTCGGGGGCAGTATCCGCTCCAGTTCTTCTTCCTTGATGAAGGCTTTGGCACCCTGGATCCGGAACTGCTGGAGACGGTTATCACCGCTCTGGAGCGGCTTCATAATGATAAGCTTACCGTCGGCATCATCAGTCACGTGCCAGAGCTTCGGGCGCGTTTGCCACGGAAGCTGGTCGTGCGGCCTGCGGAGCAGGCTGGAGAAGGATCGCAGCTTGCGATCGAATCGCTGTAGCAGCTAGAGCAGTCGATGTGATATATATCACGGAAACAGCAACAAGGCACTGTTATAGTACAGTTAAGCCGACATATACAAGAAGCACCGGGCAGGCGCTTGATCATGGGGGATTCCTAACTTTTCCCTTGCTCTCATGATGAAGCGCCTCCTTACTGGACAGCTGCGTTCCAGGGGTGCTTCTCTTTTTTTGCCTGCTGCTGATAAAGTCATTTATTGGACGCATGGTCCATTTTCTTATATGATAAAAGCGTGAGAACGTAAGAAAGGGGTAACCGTGCATGGATTGTCTTTTTTGTAAAATTGTAGAGGGTGAGCTTCCTTCGACGAAAGTACTCGAGAATGATAAGGTGCTTGTATTTCAAAATATTAACCCGGAAGCACCTGTTCATGTATTGATCATTCCCAAGAAGCATATCGCATCCATGAACGATATTCAGGATGAGGATTCGCAGCTGATTGGTGAGATGCACCAAGCAGCAAAAGAAGCTGCGGCCAAGCTTGGCATTGCAGAGAGCGGTTATCGGCTGATTAACAACTGCGGACCTGATGGAGAACAATCGGTGTTCCATGTACATTATCATCTGATGGGCGGCCGTCGTTTAGGTGCATTGACAGGCATTTCACCCGCTCATACATAGCATCTGGAATAAAGAGAACGATATCAACCTCCCAGTGTTTGACCTCTGTGGGGTTGTTCCAATTGTTGAGACTATTGTAAATTAGGCGCCCAAGGTTGACACCCTATTTCGGTTTGCCCTATAATGAAGTTTGATGAACCGTGTTAATGCTCTTGGACGGTCTGGTCGGAGGGAGGGAAAACTGGTGTCTGAAACTAAAGTTCGCAAAAACGAGACAATTGATGCTGCACTTCGTCGCTTCAAGCGTTCCATTGCTAAAGATGGCGTATTGGCTGAAGTGAAGAAACGCAAGCATTATGAAAAGCCAAGCGTAAAGCGCAAGAAAAAGTCCGAGGCTGCTCGTAAGAGAAAGTTTTAGGAGGATCTGAAAAAAGCATGAATCTTAGCGAACGATTGAACGAAGATATGAAGCAAGCGATGAAGAGTAAGGACAAGTTCAAACTCTCAACGATTCGAATGGTTCGTTCGACGATAAAAAATCTTGAAATAGATTTGAAACGAAGTTTGGATGACAACGAAGTGCTTGATATTTTTAGTCGTGAAATCAAACAGCGCAAAGATGCCCTCCAAGAATTTGAAAAAGCGGGACGCGACGATCTTGCCGCCGATGCAAAAGCAGAAATTGAGCTCCTTAGCGCCTACCTCCCGGAACAGCTTACTGAAGAAGAAATTAAAGTCATTGTACAGCAGACCATCCAGGAAACCGGTGCTTCTTCAAAAGCCGAGATGGGTAAAGTGATGAGCGCTCTCATGCCAAAAGTTAAAGGGCGTGCAGACGGAAAGCTTGTTAATCAAGTAGTTCAACAATTTCTGTAACAACATAAGTGAAACACCCCTTGTTTTTCAAGGGGTGTTTTTTCTTACTCTGTGGCTAAACCGCTTACTTTGTTAGAAATGCTATTTACTTAATCGATGGTTTTTTCCAACGATGGGCATACTTTTTGAAACGAAATCGTTTCTGATTCGTAATAACTACCATATGAGGGCAAGTAAATACATATGCTTATGCTTAAGGCAGGTCGCTGAACTCATTTTGTTGAATTAGGGGATGGATGGCTTAATAATTCGAAAAGGAGGGAGAAAGATGAAGGGACAGATCTGGATGCGAAGGTTCCTGACTTTGACGGCAGCCGCGGTTATGATACTGATATCCATCGGGATGTATTTTGGTCCGACAAAGCCTGCAGTGGCGGCTAACGTCGGGTCGGTCTATGTCATTCCGGTTAAACAGCAGATCGAGCGGGGTTTAACCAGTTTCATGGAACGCGGGTTTAAGGAAGCCGAACAAATGTCGGCCGGGCTCATTGTTCTGGAGATTGATACGCCTGGCGGACTGGTCGATCAGGCTGGGAAAATCGCCACCTTGATGAAGGACAGCAATATTCCTATTGTAGCCTACATTACAGGCGATGCTGCATCGGCTGGCAGCTATATCGCGCTGAACGCAGATAAGATTGCTATGTCGGATGGCAGCATGATAGGTGCAGCCTATATGGTCGATGCCAGAGGAAACCGGATTGAAGATGCCAAGCTGGTTTCCTGGTGGAAGAGCAAGATGGCTGGTGCTGCTGAAGCAAGCGGGCGAAACAAGAATATCGCCATGGGCATGGCTGACATTAATCTGAAGGTTGATATGCCTGAGATCGGATTGACAAAACAACCCGGTGATATTATTTCATTGACGCCAGATGAAGCACTCAAGACGGGTTATGCGGATACGCTTGCAAACAGCACCGAAGAGGTTATCGCGTGGATGGATTATTCTACTCAGGATGTATTCCGGATGGAGCCGACTTTCTCGGAAAAGCTGGCTACCTTCCTAACACACCCTGGGGTAATGACACTGCTGTTATTCATTGGTATCGCAGGTGTTATCATCGAAGTCATTGTACCGGGCTTCGGCGTACCTGGAATTCTCGGCGTGGCCTCATTTGTACTGTATTTCTTCGGTAATCAGGTAGCCGGTTTTGCCGGGTGGGAGACCTGGCTGCTGTTTATTATCGGCATTGTGATGCTGGCCTTGGAACTGTTTGTGCCAAGCTTCGGCATACTGGGCATTATTGGATCAGCCAGTTTGATCGCCGGTGTCGTGCTGGCGGCCTACAGCACATCGCATGTGGCATTGTCCCTTGGTATTGCCGCCGCCTCGGCTCTTGTAGCTGTAATCGTTGTCGCTCTCGTATTCAAGGAACGCGGGATATGGCGGAAGTTCATACTTAGTGACAGCTTATCGAGGGAGCAGGGATATGTTCCGAATGAAGACCGGGATGTATTAATCGGTCTCATTGGAACTTCAATTACGCCGCTCCGTCCAGCTGGAACGATGGAACTCGAGGGAAGACGTCTGGATGTGGTCACGCTGGGAGGATTCATTGATTCCGGTCGCCCGGTCCGAGTGATCAAGACAGACGGTACTAGAATTGTGGTAGAGGAAGAAAAAGGGTGAACCTCGTCACGTAATTGTGTAGTATGAAAAGGGCAAGTGTTTTAATCGGTTCCAGGATATGATGAAAATATTTTTCAAATGGAGGGTGAAGTAAGTATGGCATTGGATGGTTCTTTGATAACGATTCTGTTGATCGTGGTTGTCGCGATCATCGTACTTAGTGTGTTTTTCAGTTTCTTCCCGTTAATGCTCTGGATCTCGGCGATTGCTTCCGGCGTTCGCGTAGGGATTATAACATTGGTGGCTATGCGCCTGCGGCGTGTAACGCCAAGCCGAATTGTGAATCCGCTGATTAAAGCGACAAAAGCAGGTCTTGGTTTAAATATCAATCAGCTGGAAAGTCACTATTTGGCAGGCGGTAATGTAGACAGGGTTGTAAATGCCCTGATTGCAGCTCAACGTGCCAATATTCCACTTGAATTTGAACGTGCAGCCGCAATTGATCTTGCGGGACGCGATGTTCTGCAGGCTGTTCAGATGAGTGTTAACCCGCGTGTCATTGAGACGCCAATCGTTGCCGCTGTTGCAAAAGACGGGATTGAAGTCAAAGTTAAAGCCCGTGTAACCGTGCGTGCCAACATTGACCGTTTGGTCGGGGGCGCCGGGGAAGAAACGATCATCGCTCGTGTAGGGGAAGGTATCGTTACAACCGTCGGTTCGAGTAACTCTCATAAAGATGTTTTGGAAAATCCGGATCTGATCTCCAGAACGGTACTGTCCAAGGGCTTGGATGCCGGTACCGCATTTGAAATCCTGTCCATCGATATCGCGGATGTGGACGTAGGCAAGAACATCGGTGCTTATTTGCAGACCGAACAGGCTGAAGCCGACAAGCGTATTGCCCAAGCGAAGGCGGAAGAACGACGCGCGATGGCAGTTGCGCAGGAACAAGAGATGAAGGCTCGCGTCGTAGAGATGAGAGCGCGCGTTGTGGAATCGGAATCCCAAGTTCCGCTGGCCATGGCTGAAGCCCTTCGCAGCGGTCAACTCGGCGTCATGGATTACATGAACCTGAAAAACATCGAAGCCGACACGCAAATGAGGGGATCCTTCGGCAAGATGGGCGAGAACAATGATAATCCGGGAGACAACAAAAACAAGTAATGATGAGGTGAGCCTATAGTGAGCTGGTTAATTGAAAATTTTTACATTGTAGCTGTTATAGGCTTCTTCATCATCTCCGCCCTCGGAAGGCGCGGCAAGAACCCTGAGGAGGGGAAAACCACCCGTATGCCAACATTCGGTGGCGAGGGAGAACGTCCTGCAAGACCGGGACAGCAGAGGCAGCAGGATCCGCAGCAGCGGCCTGAAACAAGGCGGGTACAGACATCTCCGGAAGTCTCCCGTCCAGCACCTGCTCATGAAACCTCCCGTTTTGACAGGATCGATGAAGAAGAACCGGGGACCGGGAACGGATACTCTCTTGAACATCAAGAGATTGATCGAATGAGACGTGACCAGGAGATGAATCGTCAATCCGATAGCATGGATCATAGGATGCGCATGATGCAATCGGATCTGGATCGGATACATTCCGAGTTGAACAGGATGACCACCGCACTACCGGAAACCGTTGTCGAAATTCGAGACGAAGATCGTGAACAGTCTGACGGCAGTCGATCGAATTTTGCAGAACAGGCACGAAATGGTATTGTATGGTCAGAAATATTAGGAACCCCACGTGCCAAACGCCCGATGAATCCTCGTCGATAAGTAGATTAATAGAAGTGGGAGACCGCCTCGTCAAGATTTTTTTGACGTTGCGGTCTTTTTACTTTTGATCTCATAAAACAGCTACTTGGGGCATAAGGTGTACAGTACAGGAAGGGGGAAAGTCTCCATATGTCCCGCATCAGCCGCAAGCTGCAGAAATGGACCCAAGAAATGCTTGATTTGCCACAGGACCTGTTATTTGATTTGCCGCGGTTGACCCTGATTGGCAATAAAGAGCTGCATATCGAGAACCATCGCGGAGTCCGGCATTTTTCAGAGGAACGACTTGTGTTGTCTTTGACGCAGGGTTCTTTGGAGATTTCAGGGTCCGGTCTTGCGATTCAGGCAATCCAGAGTAATGAAGTGACCATCATTGGAACCATTCATAATATCCAATACATAGGAACGGGGGAGAAACCGTGAAGATTCCGACAATGATTAACCTTCGAGGATATTTGACGCTTGCTGTTCGCGGTGAGCATGTGGAAGCATTCATCAATTCGTTGGCGGAGGCGGGGATTCCCGTTTGGGACGTTACACCGACAGGGGCGCATTCAGCGGAGCTTAAACTGCTGCTGAAGGATTTTAGAGGGCTCCGTCCGCTGTTAAAACGGACAGGCTGCCGCACGCGCATCAAGGAGCGCTGCGGTTACCCCTTTAAGGCTCGGCGTCTGTTGAAACGCAAAGCGTTTGTGTTTGGCATTGTTTTGTTTTTTACCATATTGCTGACCCTTTCCTCGATGATATGGAATGTTGAGGTAGAGGGGAATGAGACCATTGCTTCGGAAGATGTGCTGGATGCAGCCAAGCAGGAAGGGATTTATCCTTTTCAATGGATTTTTAAGCTGGAATCGTTGGACAAGCTGTCCGGGAATATGACGGCCCGCCTACCGGGAACCTCATGGGTGGGAGTGGAACGTAACGGGACACGCATACGTATACAGATTGTAGAAGCTGCCGTGCCGGAGAAGCCGCCTCTTCAGAGCCCAAGGCATCTTATCAGTACACAGGATGCTGTCATTACCCACATATATGCTGAGAAGGGGGTCCCCAAAGTAGGGATCAACTCCCGGGTGAAGAAGGGCGACGTCCTGATTTCCGGTGTCCTCGGGGATGAGGAGAACTCGGAGAGAGTGGTGGCCAATGGAGAAGTGAGGGGGCTTGTGTGGCATGAGTACAACATTGAGGTCCCCTTGGTTAAGACGCATAAGGTCTATACGGGCGAAGGGAAAAAACGATCTTATATCGTGTTTGGCGATCGGGCCGTCCAACTGTGGGGTTATGGCGAAATTCCATTTTCGCAACAGGAAACGTTGACCTATTATGATCCCCTCACATGGAGAACGCGCGTGCTTCCGCTGGGCTGGATGACAGAAAAAATTATGGAGGTCACGGAGGTTCAGCATACCATCACGGAGGAAGAAGCGAAAAAAGAGGGCATCGAGGGGGCACAGCGGGATATTTTAGCGAAATACGGAGCGAAATCAAGGTTCGTAAGCCAAAAAATTTTGCATGATAAGAAAGAGAATGGTAAAGTTTATATGAAAGTGCTTTTTGAGGTGGAAGAGACCATCGCGAAAGAACTTCCCATAGTATACAATCAAGGAGAATGAGGCTATTTGTCACAGCAAACGACCAGCATTCAAATTTTACTGCAAAGCGCGTCAGAAGGTCTGTCTTTGTTCGGACCACAAGATACGTTTCTTAAATTAATTGAAAAAGAAATTCCCGCAACCATCGATTCACGGGAAGCGGTCATCACGATTCGGGGAGAACACCGAAATGTGGAGAGTCTCCAGCAGCTGTTTGAAGTGCTGCTTCAGCTTGTCCGGAACGGTTACATGCTGACTGAACGCGATATTCTGTATGCTGTAGAACTCGCCAAGGAATTGAGGGCGGACCAACTGCTTGATCTATACAAGGGCGAGATCACGACAACTTTCAAGGGTAAGCCTATTCGAGTAAAAACCATCGGTCAGAAGCACTATGTGACCACGATTAAGAAACGGGATGTCGTATTTGGCATCGGCCCTGCGGGAACCGGGAAAACCTATCTGGCGGTCGTGCTGGCCGTTGCAGCGATTAAGGAAGGCTCCGTGAAACGGATTATTCTGACAAGGCCTGCAGTCGAGGCAGGAGAGAGCCTGGGCTTTCTGCCAGGGGATCTGCAGGAGAAGGTGGATCCTTATCTCAGACCCCTGTACGATGCGTTATATGATGTGATGGGTCCGGATCAAACCGCCAAGGCACTTGAGCGGGGATTGATTGAAATTGCGCCGCTTGCCTACATGCGCGGACGGACGCTGGACGATTCATTTATTATTTTGGATGAAGCGCAGAACACAACACCGGAGCAGATGAAGATGTTTCTGACACGGCTCGGATTTGGCTCGAAGATGGTCATTACAGGGGACGTGACCCAGATTGACCTGCCGCGTGGCAAGAAATCAGGACTTATCGAAGCTAAAAGGATTTTGAGCGATATTGAGGAAGTCGGATTTGTTTACTTTGCTGAACAGGATGTTGTACGGCACTCTTTAGTTCAAAAAATCATCGTCGCTTATGATAAAGCAGCAGAAAACCAAGATTAAAGGGGATTGTCGCAATGGCCTCCAAAGAACCATCGACGGACAAGTCCATATGGGGTAAAAACAGCGGATGGAAATATAGCGTGGCAACACGCTATATTCTGTTTTTGCTGCTTGCGTTGCTCTTTTATATCAGTCTAGCATCGAAGCTTTTGCCGGAGCGGTATGACATTCAGGTCAATACGAAGAGTGAGAAGAACATCGTGTCGCCTGTACAAATAGAGGACAGCAAGGCTACATTGAAGGCACAAGAGGCTGCCGCAGAGAGCGTCCAGCCCATATACCCTCTTGTTCCTTTGCGAAATGACGTGCTGGTTACCCAAATTCTTGATCGCATTGAGCGCCTGAATCAAGATGTGGATATCAGCTCATCAGAAAAAGTCGGGATTTATCGCAATGAAATTCCGAGAATGGCAAAAGAGTTCGTGCAAAATTTTGTTTCGGCCAACAGCACAAATGAAGCTTATTCCAAAGAGCTGCTCGACGAGATGCAGCGTGTGATCGAGGAACAAACCTACCGCATCCCTGAGGAGACTTTTATTAAGCTGCCAAGGTTGAATTCTGAAGACATTATCGAGATGAAATCCGTTGCCCGGGAAATCGTATCCCGGCTGATGCTGAACGAAATCTTTGATGCGCAGACAGCACGCGCAAGAGTTGCGGAGATGGTAAGTACAAGTCGGTTAGATGATCGGACTTCAAGAGAAGTTGTTCAGGAGCTGTCGCGTCTTGCGATCACGCCTAACAAATTTCTTGACGAGGTAGCAACGAAGGAAGCAAGGGTTGAGAAACGCGAGAATACCCCGCCTGTATTCATTAAACAAGGGGATATCCTCGTGGCCAAGGGTCAGCTCATCACACCGGAACTTTATGAGCTGCTTGGCAAGAATGGATTGCTTAAGGATGAAGTGAATTACTGGCCGGAGCTGGGTGTTTTGCTGCTGTCCGCTCTGCTATCGCTTGGCATACTGATGTTCATCCGACAATCGGATCCCGGCAAATTCAAATACAACAATTCGCAGCTGTTAATGCTGCTTCTCGTGTACGTGATCACCTTGATCACCATGCATTTGACCGCTTTCCTGCAAAGTGATTCCCAGATCTATGTAGGATATCTTGCGCCCGTTGCGATCGGCGCGATTCTGGTAACCTTGCTGCTGGAAACCTCGCTTGCCTATTTCAGTGTCATTATCTTCAGTATCATGGCGAGTGTGATATTGAATGTGCGAGGGGAACTGTTTGACTTCCAATTCGGTTTATTCGCAGCCGTAACTTCATGTGTAGCGATCTTCTCTATCCACCGTGCGAGCCAGCGGTCAACGATGCTGAAGGGCGGTATTATGGCTTCTCTCTTCGGAGCGCTGATCGTGTTTATCATGTTGTTAATCAATAACGATACCTGGACCACGACAGAAACGCTGTATTCAATAGGCTTTGCTATTGCGGGCGGGCTGTTGACAGCTATCCTCGTCATCGGGCTTATGCCGTTCTTCGAAGTCACCTTCGGCATCCTGTCGGCATTAAAGCTCGTAGAATTGTCGAATCCGAATCATCCGCTGCTGCGCAAATTGCTGACAGAGACACCAGGCACTTACCATCACAGCGTAATGGTCGGCAATTTGTCGGAAGCTGCAGCGGAAGCGATTGGCGCCAATGGTCTCCTCTGCCGTGTCGGTTCCTACTATCATGATATCGGGAAGACCAAGCGACCGATCTATTTTATCGAGAACCAGAACAATATGGAGAACCCGCATGATTCCATTGAGCCGAAGCTGAGCAAATCCATTATCGTTGCTCATGCAAGGGATGGCGTGGAAATGTTGAAGGAGTACAAGCTGCCCAAGCCGATACGAGATATCGCAGAGCAGCATCATGGCACGACATTTTTACATTATTTTTATCATAAAGCGGTTCGTCAGGCTGAAGAGCAGGGCATTGAACCGGATTTCACGGAAGATGATTTCAGATATCATGGGCCGAAGGCTCAGTCCAAGGAGTCTGCCATCGTCGGTATTGCCGACAGCGTGGAGGCAGCCGTTCGCTCGCTGCGCAAACCGACGGTGGAGCAGGTTGAATCGATGATCGAGAAGATCATCAAGGGCCGCTTGGACGACCATCAGTTTAATGATTGTGATTTAACGATGAAGGAACTGGATATTATCGCCAAGACATTGAAGGAAACGGTGATGGGAATTTTCCATTCCCGGATCGAATATCCGGAAGATGTGAAGCGGCCTAAACCGCCGGCACCATCAACGGATGAAACTGCTTCAGGGACAACGGCAACCAGTTAGGAACAAGAGAAGGAGCGTTTAAGAATGAGCCTGCAGCTGGCATGGAATAATGAACAAGAGGAATTTCACATTGGCGAGGAGTTTATCGCTGTGCTTGAAGCGATCCTTCAGAAGGCAGGAGAGGCCGAGGGAGTAACGGATGGAGAGGTGGATCTGACCTTTGTTGATGATGGACAGATTCATGAATTGAACCGGGAATATCGGGGGATTGACCGCCCAACCGATGTGCTGTCCTTTGCCATGAATGAGATTACAAACGACGAGCTCGAAATCATTTATGAGCTTGACGAAGGTGAGGAACTGGAGAGTGTCCCGGATGTTCTGGGTGACATTATCATCTCGGTCCAGCGTGCAAAGCTGCAAAGCGAAGAATACGGTCACTCTCTTGAACGGGAGCTGGGTTTTCTGTTCGTTCACGGATTTCTGCATTTGCTCGGGTATGATCATCAGGATGAAGCGAGCGAAGCCGTAATGATGGGCAAACAGGAGGCTGTGCTAACCGAAGTAGGATTGACAAGATAGTGAAACCGCACAGACAATCGTTATATAAGGCATTTGGTTGTGCCTTACGGGGCATCGTCACGGCTGTGAAAACGGAACGCAATATGAAAATACACATGGCTGCTGCCTTGATCGTACTCATCGCAGCAGCTTTGCTGCACTTGGACCGGATGAGCTGGTTATTTCTGATATTGGCCATCGCCATTGTGTTCATTGCAGAACTAATGAATACCGCAATCGAGGCCGTAGTCGATTTAATCTCGCCACAAAAACATGTTTTAGCCCGATTGGCTAAGGATACCGCAGCCGGTGCAGCGTTAGTTGCAGCGGCGTTTGCCGTCATGGTCGGTTTACTGGTGTTCTATCAACCGGTTTGGGAATGGATACAATCAATGACAAATTGATATCAACAAGTTGATCTATAGGAGGAACTATACATGGATGCAGGATTATTAATGCAGGAAGCAATCAAGGCACGCACGCGGGCTTACATACCCTACTCGAAGTTTGGTGTGGGCGCAGCTCTTCTGGATGCGCATGGAGAGGTACACCATGGCTGCAACGTGGAGAACGCTGCCTATGGTCCCACCAATTGTGCAGAGCGTACGGCATTATTCCGGGCGATTGCAGATGGTCATGAAGCAGGGAGCTTCCAGGCGATTGCCATTGTTGCTGATACAGAAGGCCCCTGCTCACCTTGCGGTGTATGCCGCCAAGTATTGGTGGAGTTGTGCAAGCCGGATATGAAAGTGATTATGGGGAATCTGAAAGGCGATATACAGGAGACCACCGTCAGTGAGCTGCTGCCGGGAGCATTTGGCCCCTGGGATCTGAACAAAGAGCAAGCTTGAGTGAATTAGTGGAATTAATTAAAAAGAATACAACAAGTTGATACAGGAACAGTAGCGGAGGAATGTTATGCAGAAAAAACAATTTAAATCCGGATTCGTGGCTATTATCGGAAGACCGAACGTAGGCAAATCGACCCTGATGAATCAAGTGATTGGTCAGAAGATTGCGATTATGTCGGACAAGCCGCAAACGACGAGAAACAAAATTCATGGAGTGTACACAACCAATGATTCACAGGTAGTCTTTCTGGATACGCCGGGTATTCACAAGCGCCAATCCAAGCTTGGGGATTATATGAATCAGACTGCATTGGGCACATTAGGCGAGGTTGAAGCAGCTCTGTTTCTTGTTGATGCTTCTGAAGGAATCGGCGGAGGGGATCGTTACATTGCGGAGCAGCTGCAAAAGCTCAAGACTCCGATTATCCTGGTGATGAACAAAATCGATAAAATCGAGCCGACTGCCCTGCTGCCCCTTATTGAGCAGTATCGCAAGCTCCATGATTTTGCCGAGATCGTTCCGATTTCTGCGAAACTCGGCAGCAATGTGAATACGCTGCTTGATCAGATTCAGAAATACCTGCCGCCAGGCCCGCAGTATTATCCGGAGGATCAGGTAACGGACCATCCGGAGCAGTTTGTGTGCGCAGAGCTGATCCGCGAAAAGATTTTGCATATGACCCGGGAAGAGGTGCCCCACTCCATCGCTGTTACCATTGAAGATATGCGGGTGGAGGAGAACGGAACTGTGTACATTTCAGCCGTTATTTTTGTGGAGCGTGATTCGCAGAAGGGCATTATCATCGGAAAGCAGGGCGCTTTGCTCAAGGAAGTAGGCAGACAAGCCCGTCAGGATATTCAAAGACTGCTCGGATCCAAGATTTTCTTGGAACTCTGGGTTAAAGTTAAAAAAGATTGGCGCAATCAAGATCGTGTCCTTCGTGATCTCGGATTTCACCGTGGGGAGTAATCCATCCGGTGTCCAAATCTAACGGGAAAACATACGCAGTGCCGCCTGCCAACAATTGCATTTCATAAAACGGCTCCAGACGCACATCCTAATTTCCGTAGATGCGAAACGTCATTTCCGAAGAGAGGATGAATACGAATGCGAGATTTTTCGTGGAAGTATTTTGCGATGACAGGAGATGTCGATGCATATTTGCTGTATAAGGAAGCCGAAAGTGAATCGGTTCTTGCAGCAGCATCCGTTGAAGAAGAGGCGGCCCCGCATGAAGAAGACGAGTAATCATTGGTTGCTCCAGGAATGGTTGGGGGAAAACGCATGCTATATCGGGCGGAAGGGATTGTCATCCGCAGCATGGACTACGGCGAAGGGAACAAAATCATTACACTTTGCACCAAAGAATCGGGCAAGGTAGGTGTGCTGGTCAGAGGAGCAAAAAAGGTGAAAAGCCGGCATGCTGCTCTGACACAGTTGTTTACCTATGGAGAGTATGTTTTCTTCCGTAATGGTACAGGGCTCGGCAATTTGAATGCTGGTGAAATTATGGAGTCTCATCATAGGCTCCGCGAAGATCTTGTCAAAGCTGCCTATGCTTCTTATGCCTGCGAGCTCTTGGATCGGGTGCTGCAGGATGAGGAGACAGGCGCTTTTTGGTTTCATCAGCTGAAGGCTTGTATGGAAGCTCTTCAAGAGGATAAGGATCCCCAAATTATCATAAATCTCTATGAGATGAAAATCCTTCAGGCCGCAGGCTATGGGCCGGAGCTGGATGTGTGCATATCATGCAATCAGACTAGAAAAGATGAAGATATGCTGGTGAGCCCTCGCCTTGGCGGAGTGCTGTGTCGATACTGCAAGCATTTGGATCCGCCGGCGATGTCCGTTACACCGAGAACCCTGAAGCTGCTGCGTCTGTTCGGAAGATTGGACCTGCGACGGCTTGGCAATGTGGATGTGAAGGATGAGACCAAGGCCGAGCTCAAAACGGTCATGCGAGCCTTAATGGATATGCAGCTCGGACTGCGTCTGAAATCGCAAAACTTTTTGGACCAGATGGACAAGTACAACATTTGACGTAAGGTATAGAATGAGGTATGATATTTATCAGTTTATTAGTTTTTTGAATACTGACATGCATTGAACGGGAAAGTAGTGGATTATCGATCCGTTGTATAGCGAGCCGGGGATGGTGAGAGCCTGGTGGGAGAGATTCATGAAGAGGCACCCGGGAGCATGATGAACCGATAAAGTGGGTTTTGCTTATTGGCTGGTTTGAAGCATGACAGCGAATGAGCAGTGCCAAGTAGGGTGGAACCGCGGGAAGCTACAGCTCTCGTCCCTATGTCTGTACAACAGGCGTAGGGCGAGAGCTTTTTGTTGTACAGAGAATTGTTATCGTGATGGAATGTATTGAAAAAGAAAGCAAAGGAGCTAAAAATCATGAATTTCCAGCAGATGATTTTGACGCTGCAGCAGTTTTGGGCAGAGCAGAATTGCATCATCGTGCAGCCGTACGACACCGAGAAAGGTGCCGGTACGATGAACCCGATGACCTATTTGCGTTCGATCGGACCCGAGCCGTGGAATGTGGCGTATGTAGAGCCTTCCCGCCGCCCTGCTGACGGTCGCTACGGAGAGAACCCGAACCGTCTATACCAGCATCACCAATTTCAGGTCATTCTCAAACCTTCGCCGGATAATATCCAGGAGCTGTATCTGGAGAGTTTGAAGCGTCTTGGAATCAATCCCCTTGATCACGACATCCGTTTTGTTGAAGATAACTGGGAAGCACCAACTCTGGGCGCATGGGGTCTTGGCTGGGAAGTATGGCTTGATGGTATGGAAATTACCCAGTTTACGTACTTCCAGCAGGTTGGCGGCATTGACGCAAATCCGGTAGCTGTTGAGATTACTTACGGTATGGAGCGCCTTGCATCCTACATCCAGGACAAAGAGAACGTGTTCGATCTGGAATGGGTAAACGGCATCACATACGGGGACGTATTCCATCAACCGGAGTTTGAGCATTCGAAATACACGTTCGAAGTATCGGATGTCAAAATGCTGTTCACGTTGTTTAACATGTATGAAGAAGAAGCCAACAAAGCCATGAATCAGAATCTGGTGTTCCCGGCTTACGACTATGTACTCAAGTGCTCCCATACCTTTAACCTGCTCGATGCCAGAGGCGCGATCAGTGTAACGGAGAGAACGGGATACATCATGCGCGTGCGCAACCTGGCTCGTCAGGTGGCAGCTACGTATTTGGAGGAGCGCGAGAAGCTGGGCTTCCCGCTGATTAAGAAAGGGGGCGCAGACCATGTCTAAGGATTTATTGTTTGAAATCGGACTGGAAGAAGTCCCGGCACGATTTCTGCGCGCTGCGATGGAACAGCTTCAGGACAGAATGGTCAAATGGCTGGATGCTTCCAGGATCGGGCATGGAGATGTAACGGCGTATGCTACACCGCGTCGCTTGGCGGTATGGGTACAGGATGTTGCAGATAAGCAGGAGGACGTTAGCGAGGAAGTCAAAGGGCCTTCCCGCAAAATCGCGCTGGATGAGAGCGGTCAATGGAGTAAGGCGGCTCTCGGTTTTGCAAGAAGCCAGGGCGTTGCCCCCGAGAGCTTCACCTTTAAGGAGCTTGGCGGAGTGGAGTATATCTACGTTACGAAGAATAGTGTCGGCGTTGATACGAAGTCTATTTTGTCCGAAGGTCTTCATGGCATTTTGACCTCGATGACGTTCCCGAAGAATATGCGCTGGGGATCGCACGAATTTAAATTTGTCCGTCCGATTAAGTGGATGGTGGCTATGCTGGGCAGCGAAACGGTTGATCTGGAAATAACGGGCGTGAAATCTGGCAATGTGACTCGCGGACATCGTTTCCTTGGCAGCGAAGCAGTTATTCCGGAAGCGTCCGCTTACCGCGAAGTGCTCCGCGAACAGCATGTCATTGTTGACGTGAATGAACGCCAGGAGATGATTGTGTCGCAAATTCAGGCGCTGGCCCAGGAAAAAGACTGGAATATCGCCATTAAGGACGATCTGCTGGAAGAGGTGTTGTTCCTGGTTGAAACCCCAACCGTGCTGTATGGAACTTTCGACTCCTCGTTCCTGCATATTCCGCAGGACGTGTTAATTACTTCAATGCGTGAGCACCAGCGTTATTTCCCGGTTCTGGATAAGCAGGGACAATTGCTGCCATTCTTCGTAACCGTACGCAGCGGAGACAGCCGTTCGCTGGATGTCATTGCAAGAGGTAACGAGAAGGTACTGCGTGCCCGTCTGTCGGATGCGAAATTCTTCTATGAGGAAGATCAGAAACTTCAGATCAAAGACGCCTTATCGAAGCTTGAAAGCATTGTATTTCATGAAGAGCTGGGCACCATTGGCGATAAAGTTCGCAGAATCCGCCGAATTTCCGATCAACTGTCAACGAAACTCAGCATTTCCGCGGATGCAGCCGATTCCGTGAGTCGTGCAGCCGATATTTGTAAATTCGACCTGGTCACCCAGATGGTGTATGAGTTCCCTGAGCTGCAGGGCGTGATGGGTGAAGATTACGCGCGAAAATCCGGTGAGAAAGAAGAGGTGGCAAAAGCGGTATTTGAGCATTACCAGCCTCGTTTTGCCGGCGATTCGGTACCATCTACTCAGGCAGGGTCCATCGTCAGTATCGCTGACAAAATCGATACGATTGTGGGCTGCTTCTCCATCGGCATTATTCCGACGGGCTCCCAGGATCCATACGCGCTGCGCCGTCAGGCAGCAGGAATTGTACAGATCATTCTGGAGCACAAACTTCCGATTACGTTATCGGATGTGTTCGGCATTGCGCTGGAGATTCATGAGAATATTCGTGCGCTGAAGCGCTCGACAGACGAAATTGCCAAGGACCTTCAGGAGTTTTTCGGGCTTCGCGTGAAGAAACTTCTGTCCGAGGATCAGCGTTACGATGTGGTGGATGCAGTTATTACAGCCGGATTTGATCATGTGGTATCCGTTGTTTCAAGAGGCCATGCGCTGATGAATGCAGTGGAGGGCGTGCAGGATTTCAAAACAACGGTAGAATCCTTCAACCGGGTCAGCAATTTGGCTGCCAAGGCCGGCAAGGCTGCAGTCAATCCGGAACTGTTCACCGAAACGGAAGAAGCTACCCTGTATGAAGCTTGGAACGCTGTCCGCGAAGATTACAAAGCAGCGCTCGAAGCTGCCGACGGGGAACGTTCATTGTCCTTGCTGGGTGGACTAAAAGAACCGATTACCGGATTCTTTGATTCCGTTATGGTTATGGCTGAGGACGAAGCTGTACGGGCCAATCGTCTTGCGCTTCTGTCCGGAATTGATGGCGATTTGAAGCAGTATGCTGATTTTACAAAATTGGTGTGGTAGATAGTGACAGTATGATTTTGCAAATGGTATAATGTATTGTTCAGTGAAAGCGACAGCCCGTGGTTAAGCGCGGGATGCCGCTTTCGCTGTGCATAAGAGTCCATCGGCAGGGATCAAGCAAGTAGGGGTCATTGTTTATTATCAGAAGCAGGATTTTAATCTGCCAAAGACGTATATAATAATATACAGCATAAGGATTATTCCAAGATTAAAGATAGAGCCGGTGAATGTGAATGAACGATAGCATCTGCATTACGATCGTGGTTGACGGTGATGCGTGTCCAGTCAAGAAGGAAATCGCAGAGACTGCTCGTACGTTCCATGTGCCTGTACTGCTTGTTTCTTCCTACGATCATCTGTTACAAGCTGAAGAGGGTGTTACGACGATCCAGGTGGATCGGAGCGATCAAAGTGCCGACCTCTACATTGCCAACCACATATCCAGGGGGGATATCGTGGTGACGCAGGATTATGGACTGGCTGCACTGGCGCTTGCCAAATCATGCCATGTGATTTCCTTTCGCGGGCGTATTTTCGATAATACGGATATCGATTTCATGCTGGATACCCGTCATCATCAGGCTAAGGCAAGAAAGCAAGGCAGGTATGGCAAAGGGCCCAAGAAGCTGCTTGAGGAAGACCGGAGGTTTTTTCAACATAAACTGACAAAACTTTTGCATGAATTGCAGGAGAATGTCCACCCGTAGCGAATACTATTTACGTGCCAAAAGAGATGAAGGTGGTTTGGATGAGTACCGGACAAGGCAATATTCCGGATGATGTCATTGAGGAAGTTCTGGCCAAGAGCGATATCGTGGACACGGTCAGCAAATACGTGCATCTTACCAAACAGGGGAAATACCTGAAGGGCTTGTGCCCGTTTCATTCAGAGAAGACTCCTTCCTTTACGGTTACACCGGAACGCCAAATCTTTTACTGCTATGGCTGCGGTAAGGGCGGAAACGCCATTAAATTCAGAATGGAAATCGAAGGATTTTCTTTTCCCGAAGCCGTCAAGACAATGGCAGAAGAGAATGATATCTCGTTACCGGAAGGTCAAGGGGTTCCCGTAATTCCTCGTAATCCGGAAAAAGAACGTTTGATTGAAGCTAATGAGCTCAGTGCCAAGCTGTACCATTTCCTGTTAAAGAATACGGAGCACGGTACAGAAGCCATGAAGTATTTACGTTCCCGTGGAATGAACGACAAAGTGATTGACCAGTTTCAGATCGGTTATGCTCCAGATCGTTGGGACACACTGGTCCAGTTCCTAAGCAAGCGATCCTTTGACTTGAAAGAGATGGAGAAGGGCGGGTTATTATCCGCAAGACATGAACAAGAGGGCTATCTCGACCGTTTTCGCGGACGAATCATGTTTCCGATACATGACCGCAACGGCAAAGTGATTGCATTCGCTGGCAGAATACTGGGGGACGGTCAACCGAAGTATCTAAATTCTCCGGAGACACTTCTATTTAATAAGAGCCGCATATTGTACAACCTGCACCAGGCGAAAACATCCATACGCAAATCGCGTCAAATTCTGTTATTTGAAGGTTACGGTGATGTAATATCGTCATGGGAAGCAGGACTGCAGAGCGGCGTGGCAACGATGGGGACCTCTCTAACGGAAAACCAAGTAGCTATCATGAAATCGATGGCTGATGAAGTTGTTGTTATCTACGATGGCGACAAGGCTGGTATGGCCGCTGCGTTGAAAGTCATTCCAATGCTGGAAGGCGTTGGTCTCAGAGTGCGAATCGCATTGGTCAACGAAGGAATGGACCCGGATGATTATATCCGGAAGTTCGGAGCCGAGCGTTTCAGGCATGTGGTAGAAACGGCCGTTTCAACAACAAAATTTAAACTTATATATCTGAAGAAAAACCATATACTGCTAGAAGAAGATGGTAAGATTGCGTATGCCAAAGAAGCATTGCCGATTATCGCAGTACTGAATTCCTCAACCGAACGGGAAGTTTACTTGAGGGAATTGTCCTCTGAGCTGCATCTTTCCTACGAGAGTCTGAAGCAGGATTGCAATCTGCTTCGGCAGTCTATGCAAAAAAAGATGGAGAATGGGGATAATAAGGAAAAAAGGTGGAATAATGGTAGGCATAAAAAAGGGCGCCAGTCCGCCCCGACACTTCTGCCTGCTTACCATGCTGCAGAGCGGCGGCTGCTGTCGCTGATGCTGCAGGATGCAGAGGCAGCGCGATACGTAGGCGATCGCCTGGGAGAAGCGTTTAATATCGAAGATCATGCGGCAATCGCTGCTTATCTATATGCTTTTTACGCACAAGGCAAATCTCCGGATATCAGCCGTTTCATGTCATCGCTCCAGGATGACCGTTTGGAAATGACCGTCAGCTCCATCATGATGATGGAAGCACCAGCCGAGTGGAATGTCCAAGTGCTGGATGATTGCATACGCGAGGTACTGAAATTCCCGCAGCAGAGAGAGATCGACCAGAAAAAAGAAGAAATGATAAAAGCGGAGCGCTCAGGTGATTTTATGAGAGCCGCACAAATTGCAAGTGAGATTATCGCCCTAGAAAGACAATGAAGACCGCACATTGCTGTTTCTAGGGAGGAGGGAGTCGAAAGATGGCGAATGATCAGCATACTGAACTAGAAACGGAATTTACGCTGGATCAAGTCAAGGATCAGTTGATTGAACAGGGTAAAAAGAGATCCGTATTGAGCTATAAAGATATTATGGAGAAATTATCGCCTTTCGACCAGGACACGGAGCAAATGGAAGAGTTTTATGAACAGCTTGCCGACCTTGGAATCGATGTGGTAAATGAGAATGACGATGAGGGAACTCATCGGCAATCGGAAGACTCCGAATCCCGCGAGAATGAGGATTTTGGGTTTGACGATGATCTCTCATTGCCACCGGGGATCAAGATTAACGATCCTGTTCGTATGTACCTTAAGGAGATTGGTCGGGTTCCGCTGTTGTCTGCTGATGATGAGATTGAACTTGCGAACCGGATTGAGCAAGGGGACGAGGAAGCGAAGCGCCGTCTTGCCGAGGCCAACCTTCGTCTCGTTGTAAGTATCGCCAAGCGTTACGTCGGGCGTGGCATGCTGTTCCTGGATTTGATCCAGGAGGGCAACATGGGCTTGATTAAAGCCGTGGAGAAGTTCGACTATAAAAAAGGGTTTAAATTCAGTACGTATGCCACCTGGTGGATTCGTCAAGCCATTACGCGTGCGATTGCAGACCAGGCTCGTACCATTCGCATTCCTGTTCATATGGTGGAAACCATCAACAAACTGATTCGTGTATCCAGACAACTTCTGCAAGAGCTTGGACGTGAGCCTTCGCCGGAGGAAATTGCTGCAGAGATGGAACTCAGTGTTGAGAAAGTCCGGGAAATCATGAAGATTGCCCAGGAGCCGGTTTCGCTTGAGACGCCAATCGGGGAAGAGGATGATTCCCATCTGGGCGATTTCATCGAGGACCAGGAAGCACTTGCGCCTGCCGACGCAGCGGCATATGAGCTGCTTAAGGAACAACTCGAGGATGTGCTTGATACACTGACCGAGCGCGAGGAGAATGTACTCCGTCTTCGCTTTGGTCTTGATGACGGCCGCACCAGAACGCTTGAAGAGGTTGGTAAAGTGTTCGGTGTTACACGCGAGCGAATCCGGCAGATCGAGGCCAAGGCGCTTCGTAAACTTCGTCACCCAAGCCGCAGCAAGCGCTTGAAGGATTTTCTCGAATAGCTTAATCCACGGACCTTCTGCAGTAACAGCAGCAGGTCCTTTTTTTCGAAGTTCAGCAGCGCGGCGCAACGATTTCTTGGTTTTGGTATTTATTCCTGTATTTGTTTTATTGGTCTTTATTTTAGCTCTTTTCCAAACCCATTGCAAATGACACGGCACCGAATTATTTCGCTCATTTTGCCGGTTTGCAGTTTGGCATCGTGTCTGTTAGGGTAATGAATAGATTGTGATTCGGATGAAAATATGGAATGGTAAGGTGTGTCATTGTGAAATTATCAAAGAGATTATCGCAAATATTGGAGCAGATCCCACGCGGCAGCAGGCTTGCAGATATCGGTTCCGATCATGCATTGCTTCCTGTGGCTGCTGTGGAAAGCGGAGCCGCGATCAAAGCGATCGCGGGTGAAGTGAATCCGGGACCTTACGACGCTGCCGTAAAGCAGGTTATGGAATCAGGAATGACCGAGGTGATCAGTGTACGGAGAGGAGACGGCTTGGATGTACTCTCAGCAGGTGAGGCTGATGTCATTACAATCGCGGGCATGGGCGGCAGCTTGATTGCCGCTATTTTGGACCGCGGCGAGGACAAGCTGGCCGGCGTGAACAGGCTGATCCTGCAGCCGAATGTCGGAGAGGACATTTTGCGTAAATGGCTGTACTCCCACGCTTGGGTGCTGATTGAGGAGTTCATTCTGGAGGAAGACGGCAAAATCTATGAGGTACTGGTTGCGGAGCCTGCAGAATTGACGAATCTGACGAATGAGCAGGTGTATTCGGAAAGAACGATCGCTATTGGCGTTGAGTTGAATTTGGACTGGCTGCTGCGTATGGGACCTTGGCTGACGAAGACTCCGAATCCCGTATTTCACGATAAGTGGAAAGCCGAGATAGAGAAGATGAACTACATACTTCAATCGCTTTCGCGTTCGGATCAGGACTCGGCAGTCGGCAAGGCTAACGAGATTCGATCGGATATTGAATTTATTCAGGAGGTGCTGGCATGCTTGCCAAAGGACAAACGGTAATTCAATACATGGAGCAATTAGCCCCGAAGCATGTAGCCGAACCCGATGATCGGATCGGGCTGCAGCTCGGAACATTGCAGAAGGATATTCGGACGGTGCTCGTAGCACTGGATGTCAATGATGAAGTCGTGGATGAGGCTATCGAACTTGGTGCCGATCTCATTATCGCGCACCATGCTATAATATATCGTCCATTGAAACAGCTGCAGACGGACACGCCGATGGGCAAAGTATACGAAAAGCTGATTAAGCATGATATTGCCGTGTATGTGAGTCATACAAATCTCGACGTGACCGAAGGCGGCATGAATGATTGGATGGCTGAAGCATTGGGCATAGAGAACACGTCACCCATCCATGACATGCATAACGAGCAGTTGTCGAAGCTGGTGGTATTTGTACCGAAGAGCCATCATCAGGAGGTATTGGATGCCGTTCTGGGTGCAGGTGCAGGCTCGATCGGAAATTACAGCCACTGCAGCTTCAATATCGAGGGTTTTGGTACTTATGTGCCAAGAGAAGGCAGCAGTCCGTTTCAGGGCAAGGAAGGTCAGATGGAGCGGGCTAACGAGGTTCGAATTGAGACGATTGTTCCTCATACGATCCGGAACAAGGTCGTTGCGGCGATGCTTAAAGCGCATCCTTACGAAGAGGTGGCCTATGACTTGTATTCCATGGATCTGAAGGGAAGATCCCTCGGCCTTGGCCGGGTTGGCAAGCTGAAGGAGCCCCAGACGCTGGCTGAACTGGTGGAAGTAGTGAAGGAGAAGCTGGATGTCCCTCACGTTCGTGTCGTAGGGGAACTCGACCGCACCATACGGAAGGCGGCGGTCATCGGAGGTTCCGGAGGGCGCTATATGATGAAAGCTCTGTTCCGCGGCGCGGATGTGCTGGTTACAGGCGATGTGGATTATCATACGGCGCAGGATGCACTGGCTGCGGGACTAACCATTATTGATCCTGGACATAATGCCGAGAAAATAATGAAGGTTAAGGTTGCCGAATGGATGGAGCAGAAGCTGCAGGAGCATAAGTATGACACTCGGGTTGTGGCTTCCCGTATTAATACGGAGCCGTTTCGGTTTATGTAGGTAAATGTTGTTATGTACAGGTTAGTGCTTGGAAGTTAATACTCGCTTGCGAAGCTGCTGTAAAAGTTTGCAGGGTTGTGTATGGCTGCAAATCAAGATATAATATATAATGTTGTCCGGAAAGTTTGACAGACAATCGCTGGCGGTGCAAGCCGCGAGAGGAAAGTCCGGGCTCCATAGGGCAGGGTGCTGGATAACGTCCAGTCAGCGCGAGTTGAAGGATAGTGCCACAGAAATGGACCGCCGATGACCGCTTCATTGCGGCACAGGCAAGGATGGAACCGAGGTGTAAGAGACCCCGAGGAACGCTGGTGACTTCGTTCCTGGTAAACCCCACCTGGAGCAAGACCTAATGGGACGCAGTTTCCTTCGAGGAGACAGCCTTAGCCCGAGGCGCGTCCGGGTTGGTCGCTTGAGTCGATTAGTAATGATCGGCCTAGATAGATGATTGTCGCTTATGGTGGCAGGGTAGTTCCCGCTATGACCACGAAGAGCACAGAACCCGGCTTACGGAAAACTTTCCCAACTGAACAACGGTTTATTTATATCTAATCCGTAAAGGTACAAACGCGTATTTTCTTACCGCTCCGTGTTGAGGAGTGTAAAGAGAATGCGCGTTTTTTCTTGATTCCGCGAAAATTAAAGGGGATGAATTGCCTCTCAAGGACAATCGTCCATACCAAATAGCCCCTTGAATAATAAGCTATAAGCATCAACGGAAAGGAGTTGCAAAATTATGTCTTGTCATAACGAAAATCCATGTCCTGTGTCGCCGATTATGTGCGAACCGATTGTAGTTGTTAGAGACCACTTTATACCGCAAATCGTACCTGTTATTCATCCAATTAAAGTGGTGGATAAAGTACACTGTGTGCCGGTGGAGAAACATGTATACACGTACAGCGAGGAAGAGGTAGTAACAGGCCCTGGAGGCTACGGCGGCGTTACCGTATCCAGCAAGCGGTCGAAGAAAGCGGCTGTACGCACTAGCCGTTCCCGCCGCAAGAAATAATATCGGAAGCTACTGTTGAACGGATAGAGAAATAAAGCAGCCAACGCTTGATGGGCGTAAGCTGCTTTATTCTTTATATTTATTATCGGTTAGACCCGTTTAGTTTGCGCAGCTCGTGTTCCAGATTGCGTAACGCATGGCCTGGCCATAACTGCAGAGGAACTTCCGAGGCGCCAACGGCCTTCAGAGATTGGAAAATATCGATCTGACCATGACCGTAATACTTATCCTTTCCCTTATCGCCAAGATCTACGGCTTGTTTGATCATAGCATCCATAACTTCTTGATTTGTCAGGTCCGGGTTAAGAGAACGGATGAGCCCTGCCATGGCAGCTGCATGAGGACTGGCCATTGAGGTTCCGGAAAGAGCGGCGTACTGATTGCCTGGAAACGTACTGGCGATATTGGTTCCGGGGGCCGATACATCAATGTAGTCGCCGTAGTTGGAGTATTCCGCCCTCTTTTGATTCGAGTCTGTCGCTGCGACAGCAAGCACCTCAGGATAGGCAGCAGGATAACCAGGGCGCTCTGTGTTGTCATTGCCCGAGGCGGCAACCAGGACAACATCACGGTCATAGGCGTATTTTACAGCATCGTGTAAGAATTGAGAGTCTGCATAGTTGCCAAGGCTCATATTTATGACTTTCGCTCCGTGATCTGTCGCCCAAATAATGCCCTCTGCTACAGCATAGGTTGTGCCGGAACCCGAGCTGTCAAGCGCTTTAACCGGCATGATTTTATTGTACCAGCTAACCCCGGCGACCCCTTCACCGTTGTTCACCAGAGCGCCGATAATGCCTGCCACATGCGTTCCGTGTCCGACATCGTCCAGCGGCTGCTGGTCATTGTCCACAATGTTGTAGCCTTCCACCAGCTGTCCATTCAAATCGGTATGCGTAAGATCGACTCCGGTGTCTATCACGGCGATGACAACATCCTCACTCCCTTTGGATAAATCCCAGCCGCGATTTGTCTCAATGACAGGCAAATTCCACTGATATTGGGAGAACAGCAGATCATTTGGAATATTGACCTGCGCATTTGCACCATCCGGCAAGGCATCGGAGGACATCCGCGATTGAGGCAGACGGTCATTGGTTAAGTAAATATAGTGTGGCTCGGTATATTTGGTGTCCCAGTTCTTCTGGAAGTAGGCACGAAGATGTTGGTAGTCCATATTCTTGGACCGAAAAATATAAGCATAGCCAAGTTTCCTAGGGGTATCGCACGAAATCTCATTCCCGATGTGCTGAAGCTGCTGCTTTGTCGGTTCAGCCTGAAAAGACACAACGATTTCATTTTCGTAAAAATGGCTGGCCTTCTCATTATCATGACCGGTCTTGACGGTAATGTCAGAGAGTGTATCGGCATGAATGGATTCCACCCGGAATTTTCCTTCCTTCGGGTACGGGATCAAGCGCAGATTGCGCTTCTGGTGATTGCTGACCTCTTGAAGCACAGCCTGGTTAACCAAAGCGGCTGCACCATATTTTCCATCCTGGGATGGCTCCGCTACAACAAAATAAGGCTGCCCAGCAGCAGTAAATTTTGGTGAATCATACGCTTCGCCATGTTTGATCTTCTGCTGTGCCATCTGAAAATGGTGGGCAATCAGATCCTTATCCTTTTTACTCATCTTGGGAAGCTGACCTTGTATATCGGTCATTTTATTCTGCTTCAGGTTGTACCACCGAATTTGCTGAAAATGCTTGTGTGTTTTTTGCTCTTTCAGCGTATAGGCTTTAATCTGTCCGGCATTTCGTAAAGACTCGTTCTTCAGCATCTTGCTTAAGTGACCCCTTGCATCGAGCCGGTTTAATTTATCCGTAGCCTTGATGTCGCTTAACATGGTAAAGTTCTTGGCTTTATTCTCCTGCTGAGGCTGCAAAGGCTGTGATGGTTCGGCAGTTGGAGCCGGCTGCTTCGAACCCGGGGTGAACAGGGAGATCAGGAGCACGCCAAGAATAGACGCGGCACCGATGATGCTCCACATGGTACGTGACTTCACAAATTTTCCTCCTCGCCGCATTACGTATTTTAATTAGTCTTAGCGTGGGGAGTGAGAATCTATTTTATGCGTTCTCGAGGCATTGTGAAATTTAGGGTTGAATGGGAAAAATGATTTGTACTAAAAATAACCTTGTAAGTGTATTCATGATAGGGATTTCGTTATCCCAAAATTTGTGTTAGGATAGTACATATTAAAACGACCGTCAGGCAAAATGACCTGTATGGTCACGACCATTTAAGGGGGATCTATCGTAATGCCAGCAGACAATCTTCAGAAATTGTGCTCCGAATCCAGAGAAAAGTTGAAATCTGCTATTTCGATTATGGAAACATTTTTGAATGAACATGCTTTATCTCAATTGGTAACAGAACAGGACGAGGAAACCGTTCATTTTTACAAAGGATTTCTGTCAGATGTTCGCCATTTGCTTGTGTTTTCAGAAGTTTCCTATGAGAAGCTTGGTGTTGTACAGCGTCGCCCTAATTTTGATATCGATTTTGCCGAGAAGGCTTTGTATAACTTGTATCACCGCTGCGTGAATAGTTTTTTCTATCCGAAAAACGAAAGTTATTCGGAAGATGGCCGGTATGCTTACACCGGACAGGATGCCATCCGTTTTCGGAAGAAGCCGGTTCGACCAGCACGTGACGTCATTATGAATATTACCAAAATTTATGAAGAGCTTCGCGATGATCTTGCCTACTACGAAAGTGATTATTTAACGGAGCGCCGTATGCAATCCGAGAAAAGTCACGCTTAATACAAACAAGGAAAGAACAAGAGATGCCATACATTGGCATCTCTTTTTTGCGTGGTGACTCTTAACACCAACTGACAATCATTCTTGTGCATACCAGCAGTTAACTCAGGAAAAAATGTTGACGAGGTGATGCTAAAATGGCCAACGAAGCCAAACCATTAGTTAAGTGCAGTGTAAGCAATTGCCATTACTGGGGAGAACAAAATTTATGTCACGCCGAGATGATTATGATCGAAATCGACCGTCATGCAAACGTAAAACTCAATGAGGAGTATGGAGCAGAGCCTTATGTGGACGATCACCAGGATGTTGCCGACAAGTCCTCAGAGACCTGCTGCCTTACCTTTAAGCCAAAGGGTTAAACGGAATGCCCGGAGTGCCGGATATTCTCCGGAAAACCGCTTATTAGAGATTGAAGGAAATGGAGGAGTTAGCAATGGATGATAAACACCGCGACAACAAGATAAAGATTGTGGATAGCAATCGGAACAGAGTGGACTTCCCTCGTAAAGATCACCGTGAGGAATACGCAGCTGAGGTTGCCCCGCCAATGGAAACGTCTGTGCGCAGCGTGGACGAGGATGATGCAACAGGCTTGTCTGCAGGCCGCACGGCAGGATATGTCGGCTTGGTAATGGGTATTGCCTCCCTGTTTATGTGGTCGGTGATTCTGGGCCCCATCGCAACGGTTGTTGGTTATTATGCTTATAGTAAAGGCAGCAAAACAACGGGGGCATGGTCAATGGGTCTTGGCATATTGGCAACGCTCAGTTATTTTATCCTGATTCCTTTCAGCAGATAGATCATTTTATATGGGCGGGTCATCCATCAAAAAGGGTGATCCGCAATTTTTTTGTCGAAGGGGTATAGCAGATTGTTCCAATTCCATGGTAAAATGAAAGGACAAGTTTGAAATTTTTGCGGGAGAAAGTGAGCCATATGATGCAGATCGATTCGATATCATGGAAGCAAATGACGGATGTACCACAGGTAAATACGAATTCCACCGGATCGGCAGCCGGTTTTGTGGATGTATTAAGCAGCCTGATTCAAGAAGAAGCCTCGTCCCAGCCGGTAGAGCGCTCCATTACGCAGCTTGCCCCTGGTGTTACCTTTAAGGATGGACTGCTGTGGCAGCAGCTTGGTGCTGTCCAGGAATCCAATTCGTATTATCCGGTAGAGGGAGCGCTGAATGACACGGGAGCGACCAAGCCCACGACATTTGAAGAATTAATTACATCAGCGGGGGAACGATATGGTGTGCCCGTATCACTGATCAAGGCGGTTATAGACGCAGAATCTTCTTTTGACCCCAATGCAGTATCGTCTGCAGGAGCAAAGGGATTGATGCAGCTCATGGATGGGACGGCAAGGGGACTTGGGGTCAGCAACCCATTTGATCCGGCTCAGAATATTGAAGGTGGCACCAAATATTTATCCAGTCTGATTCAGCGGTTCGGCGGGGAATTGGCGATGGTGCTTGCAGCCTACAATGCAGGTCCGACACGAGTTGCAGGTTTGGGCGCATCCAGTGATGAGGAGCTTATGTCGATGGTACATATGTTACCTGAGGAAACCCAGGCTTATATTGGCAAAGTAATGAATGCACAGTCGAAATACAGTTTATAACCCCGCTTCGGGATGAATAGTAAACCTGATAGAGGATCAAACGATAAGCATGACTTTGTCCGATTGAGATGGAGTGCGGCTTTACCGTTTGGTCTTTTTGTGTAAATATAAAGGTCTGGAATGATATGATTTACAACATGCGATGGCGTAAGAATGGAAAGGGGAAATAACCTTGATATATTGGGATCACGCTGCAACGACCCCTCCTTTTGATGAAGTGGTGGATACGATGTCCGAAGTGATGAAGAAACATTACGCGAACCCGTCTGCTCTTCACCGCTCAGGGGAGGCAGCCGCTAAACTTCTGAGAAGGGCAAGGGAGGTCTGCGCAGCATCACTTGATGTTCTGCCATCAGAGCTCGTATTTACGTCTGGTGCAACGGAAGGCAATAACATGGCTATTAAAGGGTCCGCGATGCAGTACAGCAGCCGGGGGCGCCATATCATCACAACGGGAACAGAGCATCCTTCGGTTTATGAATGCTGCAAACAGCTGGAATCGCTTGGCTGGGAAGTAACCTATCTTCCAGTCGATGCTGCTGGTGTGATTGATCTTGATGTCTTGAAGGAAGCTGTTCGTAAAGATACCGTACTTGTCAGCATCATGCATGTGAATAATGAGTCTGGCGCCATCCAGCCACTGGCTGATATTGGCCGGATCGTGAAGGAAGTGAATTCGCGCACACTCTTTCATGTCGATGGCGTGCAGGGATTTGGCAAGCTGCCCGTAACCATCTCCGAGTGGCAAGCGGATTTGTACAGCTTGTCCGCCCACAAATTCAACGGTCCAAGAGGGATGGGTGTCCTGTACGTTAAGCAAGGGGTTCAGCTCTTTCCGTTGATATCTGGTGGATCGCAGGAAAATGGACTGCGGGCAGGAACGGAGAATGTCGCAGGTGCGGTTGCCATGTCGAAGGCCATGCGGCTATCCCAAGAGAGACAACCTGAGCTCTACGCCCGGATGATGGAACTGAGGGAGCTTCTGTTCCAGGGTATACGCAAAATACCCGGTTTGGTGTTAAACAGCAATGAGTTGGATGCGCCGCATATTATTCATTTTTCCTATCCGGGTCTAAGACCGGAGGTGATGGTTCATGCCCTGGAAGAGATGGGAATGCTTATATCAACCAAATCCGCCTGTTCTTCCAAATTAAGCGAGCCCAGTCGGGTCTTGCTTGCTATGGGTAAAAGCATGGAGGTAGCTTCTTCCGGAATCCGCATCAGTCTCGGTAAAGAGCATCAGCTCGGCGATGCGGCTCGATTCGTGGAGGTTTTGGCTAATGCGTGCAGTAAACTGCGTCCCATTATAGAAAGAGAGGGTAACCGAAGATGACTTATGATATGCTGCTGCTTCGCTTTGGCGAATTTACCCTAAAAGGCAAAAACCGCAACCGATTCGAGAAATCGGTGTTAAATCATATTCGAAACGTGCTTAAACCGTATCCAGGAGCCAAAATTTTGAAGGAATACGGTCGTTTGTATATTGAGCTGAACGGAGAACCTCCCGAGATTCTGATCCATGCCCTCAAGAAGGTGTTTGGGCTTGTTTCGATCAGCCCTGTTCGTGTATGTCCATCCGAGCTTGACCCCATTATTGCTACAGCAGTTGAGTTTGTGGGACAGAAGGAATTAACCGATACGACAACCTTCAAGGTCAATGCCAGAAGAGTATGGAAGCAGTTCCCCCATTCCTCACAAGAGATGAATCATCTGGTCGGTTCCCCTCTGCTGCGCACCTATCCTCAGCTTAAAGTAAAGGTGAAGAAGCCGGATATTGAGCTGCGCGTGGAAATTCGTGAGAATGAGACGTACCTCTATTATGAAGTCATTCCAGGGGCAGGCGGGTATCCGCTCGGCACAAACGGCAAGGCCATGCTGCTCCTCTCTGGTGGGATTGACAGTCCTGTAGCCGGTTGGTCGGCCATGCGCAGGGGCCTCGAAATTGAATGCGTTCATTTCTACAGCTTCCCTTACACGAGCCAGCTGGCCAAGGAAAAAGTAATGGAATTGACAAGACTGTTATCCGGTTATACCGGCAAAATCAAGCTACATCTCGTACCATTCACCGATGTGCAAACTTCTTTTGTCGGCATTGGGCAGGATAATCTGATTATTACCTTCATGCGCAGGGCGATGCTTCGTATTGCTTCCTCGCTCGCTGAGCGTGAAGGGGCCTTGGCCATTGTGACCGGGGACAGTCTCGGACAAGTAGCCAGTCAGACACTGCCCAGCATGAATGTCATTGGCAGAGCAACCGAATTGCCTCTGCTTCGGCCGCTTGTCATGATGGATAAGAATGATATCATTAATATCGCAATGGACATCGGTACGTTTGAGACTTCGATTTTACCGTATGAGGACTGCTGCACGTTATTTGTGCCTAAATCTCCAACTACGAATCCGAACCTGAACATTATCGAGAAAGTGGAGGCCTCGTTAACTCGGCTCCCTGCTCTGCTTCAGGCTGCGGTTGAAGGCACGGAGACTGTCATCATTACGCCTGACAGCAAGATCGGTACGATGGCTGAGAAGAATGAAGAGTTCACATTAAACGAAGACTGGTTCTAGATTTTATCCAGGATCAGGTTATAATTCGTATATAAACGCAGATGAAACAAAAGTTGAAAAACACCCCAAGGCTGATCCCCTGGGGTGTTTTTGTTCGTACAGTAGAGTATTCGATTAGGAGAGGGTGGAGGACTGACGCCGCTGCACAGATCGTTTCTTCAGATGCCCTGCCGTCAGTACGCCCACGATTATGGCCGCAATGAACAGGTATTTAATGATCAGATGTCCTTCAAAGTAGCTGAGGAAATGCTTCTCATCGGTAATCATGGAGGATGCCGTGAATGCAAGTACAGCAGAGCCTACATAAATGATCCAAGGGAACCGGTTGATCAATTTGATAAACAAGGTACTGCCCCACACCACGATGGGAACGCTGATGAGAAGACCCACGGTAACAAGAATCATATTGTGCTTGGCTGCTCCTGCAACAGCAATTACGTTGTCCAGCCCCATGGCGGCATCGGCAATAATAATGGTGCGAATCGCAGCTCCAAGGCTTTTGCCTGCTTTTATATTGTCGTGATCATTGTTGTCGTCCGTCATCAATTTGTAGGCAATCCCGATCAGGAGTACGCCTCCAACGAGCAGAAGCCAAGGGATATTGAGCAGCCATACAACAAGAATGGTGGCTATGATACGAAGAATAACCGCTCCGGCCGTACCGTAGATGATTGCTTTTTTCTGGGTTTCCTTCGGGAGGTTGCGTGCCGCAAGGCCGATCACAATGGCATTGTCTCCGGCTAAGATCAAATCCAGAAACACAATGTTGATTAGTGCGAGAAAAAATTCAGCGGTTGTGGTTTCCATGAATGTCACTCCTCTTAAAATACGGTTCCACAATAAACAAAGTGGATTTATTATAGGCCTATTTTTCCCGATGTGCAAGCATAGCTTGGACAATTACCACATATGTGTAGAGTGGGGGTGTTGTTCTTGTGGAGACGATTGTTTTGTTGGGACAGATATTGCTGATTAACCTTGTACTCAGTGGTGATAACGCCCTGGTCATAGCGATGGCCAGCAGGGACCTTCCTGAATTGCACCGCAAACGGGCGGTCTGGATCGGAACGGGCGCAGCGGTTCTTCTGAGGTGCATTCTGACTTTTGCTGCGGTTCTGCTGCTCAAAATCCCGTTTTTGCAAGCTGGCGGTGCACTGCTCCTGATCTGGATCGCCATAAAACTAATGACACAAAAAGAGCATGAGGATGTTGCCATGTCCCGATCCTTGACGATATGGGCAGCGGTCAATACCATTCTGGTTGCTGATTTTGTGATGAGCCTGGACAATGTGCTGGCTATTGCGGGCCTGGCAAATAGTGACCTTGCCCTGATTGTCATCGGCATCCTGTTAAGCATTCCCATTGTTGTATGGGGAAGCGGGCTGATCTCTAAGCTGCTTCATCATTTCCCCGTGCTGCTCTACATAGGAGCCGGTATTCTAGCATTTACGGCAGGCGAAATGCTCATACAGGACTCGCGCGTCGGTCTGCTTCTGGCTTCCTGGATGCCGTATGCCCATAACGCGCTGCCAATCGTCATTGCAGGGGTTGTCGTTCTGATTGGAGGACTGCAGACGATAAGGCGGCCGGGGACATAATCCGGTTCATAACATATGGAACGGGTGAGACTCCGGTAATAAAATAGGAAGCTGGAAACAAAAGGATGGACTGCATCGGCAGCCATCTTTTTTTGTTTGCTTAAGGCATATGCTGCAGGGCGATGCTATTTTTGAGTGGAACAAACTCAAGATATGGTTTTTTTTGTCGGTTTGGGCTAAAATTAACGTAACCACTTATTTTATAAACCGCTATTTTGGGTGATACATATAATGAGGAGAGGGTGATCAAATGTCCTCCAGAAAAGATTTGGCGCTGGGTATATTCATCGTTGTCGCTGGAGTCGTTATTTTGCTCGGCAAGCTGGGTGTGTTTGGATTTTTAGGCAGAACATTATGGCCGCTGGTTCTGCTGCTGCCGGGTATTTTTCTGCATATCATGTTTTTTGGTCGCCGTGCCTCTGCCGCCATCCTCATACCGGGCGGTATTCTAACGGTTTACGGGATCCTGTTCTTCATATGCAATATTGGAGGATGGGGACTGATGGCTTCATTATGGCCTGTGTTGATTCTTGGCGTTGCCGTTGGCCTGTATGAGTATTATCTGTATGAGACTCCGCGTCCCGGTGCTGCACTGCCTGTTGCGCTTGGACTTACGCTGCTCTCCATTCTGATTTTTATATTCACCTGGCTAGATACCGGGGGATTCTATCTTATTGCCCTGATCTTAATTGCTGCAGGCATTTGGATGATCCTCGGCCGTAATCGCTCTAGACGGAATAATAAATGGAGCAGAGGTTGGTAATTGGTAAGAGATAAATGTTACTGGAAGTTTTCTGAAAAGACTTGATTTTCCCGCTCGTTTACCTATATTATAGGAAGTATGTTGAAGCGTCGGCATGTCGTCCGGCGCTTTCTTTGTGGCTCATTCGAATAGAAGGGATTTGAGATATATTTATGCAATCAAGAGATCAGATTCGCAACATTGCCATTATTGCTCACGTTGACCATGGCAAAACAACACTTGTAGACCAACTGCTGCAGCAGTCCGGTATTTTTCGGGAGCATGAGACGCTGCAGGAGCGCGCGATGGACTCCAATGATTTGGAGCGCGAACGCGGAATTACCATTCTAGCCAAAAATACGGCTATTACGTATAAAGATTTCTTGATTAACATTGTGGATACACCTGGACACGCCGATTTCGGCGGTGAAGTAGAGCGTATTATGAAAATGGTCGACGGCGTTCTGCTCGTGGTTGACGCTTATGAGGGCTGTATGCCTCAGACCAAGTTTGTATTAGGCAAAGCGCTTGCACATAACTTGACGCCAATCGTTGTAGTTAACAAAATCGACCGCCCAGCGGCTCGCCCGGCTGAAGTTATTGATGAAGTCCTGGACCTGTTCATCGAGCTTGGAGCGAACGACGACCAATTGGACTTCCCTGTTGTATATGCATCAGCCTTGAACGGTACTTCAAGTTTGGATGCCGATAAGCAGGATGATAACATGCTTGCTCTTTACGAAACCATTATTGACCATATTCCTTCCCCTACCGAAAAAGTGGACGAGCCTCTTCAGTTCCTCGTAACCTTGATGGATTACAATGAATATCTTGGCCGTATCGCCGTTGGTCGTGTGAACCGCGGGATTATTAAGCAAGGTCAGCCGGTAACCGTTATGCTTCGCGACGGTTCCACCAAGAATGCCCGTATCGAGAAACTGTTCGGTTTCCAAGGACTGAAGCGGATTGAAGTTGCTGAAGCAGGAGCAGGAGACATTGTGGCGATCGCGGGAATTAAAGATATTAATATCGGAGAAACCATTGCCGATCCCCAACATCCCGAGGCACTTCCAGTTCTTAAAATTGACGAACCTACTCTGCAAATGACGTTCCTTGTAAACAACAGTCCTTTTGCCGGACGCGAGGGTAAATGGGTAACATCCCGTAAACTGCGCGACCGTCTCTTCAAAGAGCTGGAAACAGACGTAAGTTTGAGAGTGGATGAAACCGACAGTCCGGATGCGTACATCGTTTCAGGTCGCGGTGAGCTTCACCTCGGTATTCTGATTGAGAATATGCGTCGCGAAGGCTACGAGCTTCAAGTATCCAAGCCTGAGGTTATCGTCAGAGAAATCGACGGTGCCAAAATGGAGCCGATCGAACGTCTGATGATCGACGTGCCTGAAGAAAGCACAGGTGCTGTAATGGAGAGCCTCGGTGCTCGTAAGGCCGAGATGGTGAACATGGTGAACAACGGCAACGGACAAGTGCGTCTGGAGTTCCTGATTCCGGCCCGCGGCCTTATCGGTTACCGTACACACTTCTTGACGCTGACTCGCGGTTACGGCATCATGAACCACGCATTCGACAGCTATGGACCGCTTATCGGCGGCCAAGTCGGCGGACGTCACCAAGGCGTTCTGGTTTCTACGGAGAACGGCTCTACAACGTTCTACGGGATGATGTCGGTTGAGGATCGCGGAACCCTGTTCCTGGAGCCGGGTACTGAAATTTATGAGGGCATGATCGTCGGGGAACATACCCGCGATAACGATATCGTTGTAAACATCTGTAAAGAGAAGCAATTGACCAACGTTCGTTCGGCAACTAAGGATGATACTGTTAAATTGAAAACACCGGTCATCTTCTCATTGGAACAGGCTCTGGAGTACTTGAATGATGACGAGTACTGCGAGATTACACCGAAGTCCGTTCGTCTTCGCAAGAAGATCCTGAACAAGAGTGAGCGCGAGCGTGCAGAAAAACATCGTAAAATGGCGCAAGCAAATCTATAATAGATAGAGATCTACTTGTCTAAAGGAGTGAACCTATCATGCAAGAATGGTTTGCCTCGCACCCGCTCATCTCCTATATTGTCATTTTTGTGCTGATCACCTACGTTTACAACAAGGTATTCCGTGTAAAGCAGAAGCTTCCTTTATTAAAGGAAATTCTGCTGTATATCTTGATGGCCTTGGGTTCGGCGATACTGCTTGTGTTTCAGATCGACAAGCTGCCGATTATCCAATGTTTGTTAGTAGCTGTGGCATTGATGCTGATGGTGCGTATTCGTTACTTTGTCGAAGATCGTCAGAAGAAGAAGTCCCAGGCTGAGCCTAAGTCTTAGGCCTTGTAGAAATTTAGCAGCTATGGCAACAAGTATACGGCAACTTTTTGTCAGTCCCCATCGTTTATAAGAGAGAGAAGTCAACAACCATGGTCCGGTAAATGCTTCGATATTTGAAGCGTTTATCGGACATTCATCTAATTTGAATGAAATCAGGTGTTATGATATGAATTCTAATCATACCAATCTCCCTCCGAGAGCCAAAAGTGGGGGGAAGGGCAAGAAACAGCCAGTGCCAAAAAAGAAAAAAAGTCCATGGAAATCATTTTTTAAATTTGTTCTTATCGTACTGTTAATCGCAGTCTTGGCAGCAGCAGGTTATGCCGGATACCTGTTCGTCAAGGGGAATCAGGTTATTGAAAAAAGCGGGATCGACAAGCCTGTAGCACCTGGACAATCCGCAAAAGAAAAGCCGCTCACCGTGCTTCTCTTGGGTACGGATCATCGGCCGGAGACCGGAACTTATTTGACGGATGTAGTAATGGTGGCCACCATGCATCCGGAAACCAATTCGTCAACGCTGGTATCACTCCCTCGGGATACGCTGATTGAACTTGAAGGATATAAGTCATCCAAACTCAACGCTTATTATCCAAGGTTTAAAGCGGCATACAATGCAGCTGAGAAGAAGGAGCCGGGCAGCGGTATTCCGGCTGAAGAAGAAATGAAAGTGATGATGAGTAAATATCTTGGCGTTAATATCGACTATGTGACAGTTATCGATTTTCAGGGCTTCCGTGATGTTGTGGATACGTTCGGCGGTGTAGACGTTAACGTCCAATACAATATGTGCCATCGGGATTCGGTGGATGGAACTGATATTAACCTGACGGTGGGTCCGCAGAAGCTTGATGGCAAGAAGGCGCTAGATTATGTACGTTACCGCAAATCTATGAACTGTAGTCCGAAGACCAAGGAATCCAACGACTTTGATCGCAACGCTCGTCAAAGCGAGGTGCTGCATTCCCTGCTCGACAGGATGAAATCGTTCGGTGGCGTTACGAAGGTTGGCAATGCGCTAGATGCGGTTAGTGACAATATGACCACCGATTTCGAGCAGCAGCAGATCCGAGATTTGCTTATGACTTATTATGATATTGGAAAAGAAGATGTTAAATTTATGCCAATAACCGGTGAGTGGAGAAGTCCTAACGTCTACATTAATAACGATGAACTGGACGCAGCAAGACAAGCACTGCAAGACGAACTTGCTGGCAAACACAATGCACAGGGGACAGAAGCGGATTCTAAAGCAACTCCGTGACAATTGAAGGCAAGTTTTATCGTATGGTATAATACAATGTATCAGATGGAGATCATTGTACAGGAGGCCGAAGGAATGCCCTACCTCATGATGCATACGACACACCCATTCATCCACCAGAATCGGCAGACTGATGAGGATGCCCATGCGTTTGTGCGGGCAGAATCCATCCGCAGATGGGAAGCATGCAGATGCCATCCTTCTGATTCCATGTCCCAGATGACAGGTTCATTCGGCATGGATGTCAAATTTATACCAAATTCGGCACAGCACTCCGAATACGATACGGGTCATGTCTCCGATGCAGCAGCATTGCTGGTTCGAGGCGTTGTTATGACCATGAAAAAAGCCCAGTGAGCATTCACTGGGCTTTTTTGTATGAAATTTGGAGACGCTTGACGGACAAACTCGGCTTATGACGGATGAACCACCAATCCAAAGACGATTCATCGTCAGACACTGCTATTTCTTGTGCTGATGTTTGGCTGGCGCATGGTGGTTATTCGGTTTTACCGTCTGAGCTCCGACATCCTCGGCACTACCGTCTCTTGGCGTTACATCTTTAGGCAGCTGAGGGATGATGCGGCCTACGATGTCTGCAAGCTCGCTAGCAACGCCTGAGACTGGATGACCTTGCTGGATATGGCGGCCAAGTTCAGCTATGCGATTCGAAACGTCCAGATCAGCGGTAACAAGTGCGTTGGCACCTGCTGGATCCTTTTGAAGGGCTTCAGCGACTGTGTATTTGATGCTTCCGACTTCTGCACGATCTAAATCTCCATCTACATTAAGACCAACAACAGCGGTTTTACCCATGACTACACAGTTTGCGTTTTTCACGCCGGGCACACTTTCAGCAAGTGATTTCAGGTGATTTGCGGTAGTGGTATCAACTTTCCCGTTGTTGTCATTCACGTTGCCGACTCGCCCAGAATTGGTGTTATCCGGAGTTGTACCGTCTACATTGTTAGTGGTATAACCTCTGTTCCCATTCATGTTGTTAACATTGTTCACTGTGGTTCCATTGGTTTTATTACGAGGAGAGGGTGATGCATTGTGATTTGGTGTCCCGCAGCCTGCGAGCAAAAACACCGTTAGCATGATGGATAGAGCAGCTCTCATGGATTGATCTGTCCTTTCGTAGTAGAGTTCACTAAATTACTCCAGTCGCTAAGCTTATTATGTCCGGGACGGAAAGGTTTATGTGTGTACCTGATGAAGAAGCAGTGGAGGGATAAGATGAAAAAAATATTTGTGCTGGATACGAACGTACTGCTGCATGATCCTCAATCGATCTATGCATTCGAGGAGCATGAAGTCATCATTCCTGCGGTGGTTCTTGAAGAGATTGACTCCAAAAAGCGAAATGCCGATGAGATTGGCCGTAATGCCAGAACGGTCTCCCGTTTGCTTGACGGGTTAAGAGAACAGGGGCACCTGCATGATGGGGTTCACCTGGAGAATGGCGGGACATTGAAGGTTGAGCTGAATCATCGGAGCTTTGTCAAGGTACAGGAGTTATTTAGCGAGGCATCCAACGACAACCGCATTCTGGCTGTCGCGTTGAATTATAAATTGGAGGAGGATCCAAAGGACACTGGAAGACCTGTCGTGCTGGTCAGTAAGGATGTGCTCGTTCGAATCAAGGCGGATGTGCTCGGATTAACGACACAGGATTATTTATCAGACCGGACGGCAGATCCAAGTGAATTGTATTCCGGATTCTCCACATTAAAGGTGCATCCTTCGGTCATCGATGAATTTTACAGCTACCGTTATCTGCCTATTAAACCTCTTCAATTGTCCTACCCGCTGTACCCGCATGAATTTGTTATCCTGAAGGACGAGATGGGTTCAGGGAAGTCTGCGCTGCTTCATGTAAATGAAGACGCAACAAGATTGGAGCCCCTTCATCTAAGCAACGAACCTGTATGGGGCATCAGCGCACGAAATGCCCAGCAGCGCATGGCGATTGAATTGCTTCTGAATGACGACATTCCACTTGTCACCATAACGGGGAAAGCCGGAACGGGCAAAACGCTGTTGGCATTGGCAGCGGGTCTGTCCAAGGTCGAGGATGAACATAAATACAAGAAACTTCTGATCGCACGCCCGGTCGTCCCAATGGGAAAGGATATCGGTTATTTGCCTGGTGAGAAGGACGAGAAATTAAGACCTTGGATGCAGCCGATATATGACAATCTCGAGTACCTGTTCGATACAAAAAAATCGGGAGATATCGACAAAATACTGATGGGGCTGGGCAGCATCCAGGTGGAGGCATTAACTTATATCAGGGGCCGCTCGATTCCGGGTCAATTCATCATTGTGGATGAGGCCCAGAACTTGTCCCGCCATGAGGTCAAAACGATTGTCTCCCGTGCTGGAGAAGGGAGCAAGGTCATCCTGATGGGGGATCCGGAACAGATTGATCACCCATATCTGGATGCCGTGAGCAATGGCCTGACTTATGTGGTAGAACGTTTCAAACAAGAGAGTTTAAGCGGTCATATTACGCTGACAAAAGGGGAACGTTCCAAGCTGGCGCAGCTGGCAGCGGATCTGTTGTAATCCTTATATTTCCCGAGAAATGATGATGAAGAATAATCATAATGATATGGGCTGCCTATGATCAGCGGGCAGTCCTATTTGTCTTCGGTTTTTAACAAAATATGGACTAGATAAATATTAAAAAAGATAGGACAAGAGCACTAGAAGTTTGGTAAAATAAGGGCATGTGCCTGCAGAAGGAGTGAAGATGGGATATGAAGCGGAAAAAATATTGGTTCCTGTTCGCCATTTTACTGTTGTCCTTATCCAGTTTATCTCCCAGTTTTGACTTCACTCACAATACAAGAAGAGAACCGCCGGGGGATGAGCCGATCCCTCCACAGCAAAGGCCGGATATTCCGGATCGTGATCTGGGTCCTGTTAAAGTCGGAGTTCAGTTGAACGGTGATGAGATGCGGCAGCTTAAAGCGATCAATGAGCGGTTTAAGGAGGAGACGGGGGCGGAGATTGAAATCGTTCCTCTGGAAACCAATGAAGAGCAGCTAGAGTCTTTTTTGCTTCAGATGACCCTTGGAGAAGGGCCCGACGTTTTATTGATGGATACACACTATATTAAAGCGCTTGCAATGAACGGCTATTTATTGCCGGTTGATGCATCGCAAGCGGTCATGCCTGGCGGCGATACCTTGAGCGGTCTTCTGCCGCCGCTGCAGTGGAACGGATATCAATGGGGGATGCCATTTGATATAGATCCCTATGTGATGACCTGGCAGGCCAAAGAGAAGGACGGTACTGTATTCAAAATGCCGGAGAGCCGTAAGGCGTGGCAGGAATTTTTTGAGCTACATATAGAAACCCCTGTGATCTCATTTGATCCGAATGATCCATATGCGTTCGGTGCAGCAGTCCACTTGTTGGAAGGTGATCCTTCCAAGCCGGAGCAAGAGGTGCTGGATATGCTGATTCACAACAGGAAGCAAATGATGGAAACGAACCAAGTCGAGGAGGATACTCCGAGGAACACTGAGGAACCGTCTTCTCCATCCTCTGGGAAGGGGGAGGCACCGGTGGTCATTGAACCCTATTCTAGCTTTTCAGACAAGGATACCGAAGGTTTATCTCTTGCCCTTGCGATGGGAAAGACCCATTTGAACACACCTGTCGTCCGGACGAGAAGTTTTGCGGTAGCCGCGCACACGGAATCCCCCGCCTTAGCGATGAAATGGATTACCTATATGACAGATAAAGATATTCAGCATGAATGGAGTAAAGACGTCGGAACTTTGCCGGTTGTTTCGGAGCTGTATGTTACGGGTGCAGCCTTAAGAGATCGGGGCATCTGGCAAAAAGCGGCCGTGCCGGCTCAAGTGCTGCTCTCCCGGAATGAAGCGGCTGCTCTGGAATTCGGGGATGCGGAAGGTTTTCTTACCTATTCCGAGTCGGCACGCCGATTGCTGCTTGGGGAAATGACGAGGGAAGAATATATGAGGTTGTACAGGTCTGATCAACACGAATAATTAAACGAACAAGCTGCCTATCCAGGGCAGCTTGTTCGTTTTGTCAGGACTACGGCACCAGAGAGAGAGGGCCCGCTATAAGTCCAGTTCCATTTTCACCACGAGTCTTTGGTCCTCGCTCGATACTTCGGTTGCCTTCAAGAAGGACACCAGCTGTTTCGGATAAAAGTTCATGTCGAATTCTTCCTGCAAAGCTTTGCGGGTAGTATCCGGGAGTTCCAGCCGATTAAACACAAGTTTATCAACTTGAAACATGATGGCGTTCTCCGGTTCATTGATTACGGTGTATTTTCCTTCAATCAGCAGGGATAGATTGCCGTTTTTACCGGTAGCTGTCACCTTCCCGTCGTCAAAATGAAACGAAAAGGCATTAAAAATCTCATCCTGGGACCTCAAAAATGCGTTGAGATCATCCTCATGGATATCAATGGTGTACACCTTCCCGTTGGTTTTCAACATATTTTTGCTACCTTGGACAAATTGCGGCAGATTCTCCATGGCACTGGCCAGGGCCTGAAAGTGACGTTTCACCTCATACAGTCCTACATTCTCCCAATACCGTGTGAATTCTTCAATCAGCTTTTTCATCGCATCCGGGTTGCCGCTGGCTGTCAGAGCCCCGTCAACCTGCTTCTCAAGCGCAAGTACCCGCTCGCGCTGCTTGACAAGGCTGTCCTTTACATCCGCGAGCTGAGCGGCGTTTCGAGCTGCTTCAGCCTGGGCTGATGCGAGGGAGCGGTATTGATTGTTGTAAACCGTAAGCGTATCCCGGTCGTTCTGAATGATAATATCGTAGAAGTCCATGATTCGAAAAAAACCGGCTAAATCCTTGGCGGAAAACAGCATCAAGAATAAGTGATCCCGTTCTCCCATGTAATAAGACCGAAGAACAGCTCCTGCCCGATCCCGCCGGTCTTCAATGCGTGTGCCCATATCCTGAATCTTGATTTGCAGCTCATTCTGAAGCACCTGCAATTCATCCAGACGTTTGGTTATCCGTTCAATTTCATGATCAATCTCCACGATGGATAGGCTGTCCTCCAGAAGTTGGCGCGCCTCTTCCGAATCAGGCATAGCAGGACTTGTTTCCTGCTGCGAATATACCGCGACAGGAGCTGCAATGAAGCAGAACAACAGGGCGATGAACAGCAAGAACGGGAGGATCGGATATTTTACTCGAACATTCAAACGGGAGTCCTCCTTGAATGGTTGTTAGTCGAAAGGAATCCATCCGTTGTCCCTTCATGTTTAACCAATATATGACGTGTACGACTCAATTATCAATCCTTAGGAACTAAAAAAGCGATCCGGCAGCTAAAGCACCTGATCGCTTTTTTAAGTACTTGTTCTCTAAGCGCAAGGAAAACCCACCAGCGCAGCCTCAGGTTGTCCAGGTTGACCGCCGGCAGATCGATAAATCGCTTGCATGGTTATGCTTGTTAGAGTGGTTTGCCCATAATGAAGACCGTCCAATAGCTAAAGCCCGTGAAGGTCACGATCATATAAGCCCAGAAGAGAAGAATATAGGTTCTCTCCGTGAATTTCAAATATCCCAGGATCACGAAAAATGCAGTCTGCAGGAAGAAGAGCAGAGCCATTTCAATATGATCACCGGCAAAGGCCATCAACCCGATAGTCAGGGTGAAAAAGCCAAGGACTCGAAACATCCGTGCCACGATTATATCCTCCTCTCGTATGTACGCACATAATGCTGCTATGAACATTATAGCGTTATGGGAAAAACGTGTAAACGCCTAACTCAAGAAAACCCTTCATTTTTTATTATTATCCAGAAGCAGGGCATTGAATTCGTTAACAAATTCAGCTAATCGGTGGTTTTCCCTCCTGTAAGAGTATGATCTGTATCCAAAATGGAAATACATTTTAGTATCAAATAGATTCTATGAACTCTATGAGAGGCATAGAAATGAATTAAGCAGTTTTTATACCCTATTCAGCAGCCGGATTTACGGTATTGAAGACGGTTATTTTAGGATGTCGTTAGGAGGGTTTTATGGTATGTCAGCAGTGAGACAGGATGCATGGAGTGCAGAGGACGACCTGATATTGGCGGAGGTGACCCTGCGTCATATTCGTGAGGGCAGCACCCAATTGGCTGCCTTTGAGGAAGTGGGAGAAAGAATAGGCCGGACATCGGCAGCATGCGGATTTCGTTGGAACAGTTGTGTTCGCAAGAAATATGAGGATGCTATCAGTTTGGCGAAATCTCAGCGTCAGAAGAGAAGTTATTATAAGAAGCAGCCTTCCTTAAGCGGACCGCAGGTTGCTGGCTTGGCTGCTCCGGAACTGGAACAGGATGTATACAAGAATGAAGGTGCAAGTGAAGAAACGCTTTCTATTGATGCCGTCATCCGTTTCCTTCGTCAATGGAAGGGTGGGCTTCAGGAAAGTTCGCGTCAGTATAAATCGCTTGAGAAGAGTTTGCGTGAGAAAGAGGATGAGCTCGCAAGGCTTCGCAGTGAGAATCAACGTTTGCTAAAGGAAGTAAGCGAAGTGAAAACTGACTATCATGTTGTCAATGATGATTATAAGGCATTGATTCAGATTATGGATCGGGCACGAAGATTGGCTTTCTTAAACGAAGAGGATGAGGAACTTAAAACTCGCTTCAAAATGGATGCAAACGGTAATCTCGAACGAATCGAATAGGAAAAAAGGTTGTTTTGCTATTCACCGTAACCCGCATTAGTGCATTTCATGCGCTTTGGCGGGTTATTTGTGCGTATAGGAGATTATTCTGATATATACTAGGGCTAGTACGTAACGTTTGATTACTTTTGGAGGATTCACATGAACATGAATATACATATCATCGGTGCAGGCTCATTGGGCCTGTTATATGCAGGCAAACTTGCGAGCTCCGGCTGCCGTGTCACGTTATGGTGCCGCAGTGAAGAGCAAGCGGACATGCTGAAGGCTTCAGGCATCACCATCGAGGAAGGTACAGGCCGGCACAAGCGGATGGATTCCAGCTCGCTCACGGTCTGCACACTGTCTTCCTTTGCCGAGCGAGGGGCTGCAGCCGATGCGGACTATCTGTTTCTGATGTTGAAGCAGCAAGGGATCGAAGATCTGGCAGCCCGGGTGCTGGCTCCATATGGTCAAGACCATCGCAGGCTGATCTGCTATCAGAACGGGACGGGGCATCTGGAGCGGCTTCAAGAACTGCTGCCTGCATGGACACTGTATGCGGCCATTACAACAGAGGGAGCCAAACGCACAAGTCTCGTATCTGTATTGCATGCTGGCCGCGGAACGACGACAATCGGCAAATTCATGCCCGAACAGGACTCTGCAAGCCCAGTTTCAGAGGGAAATGATGAAAATGAGCTCGTTAAACAGCTGAATAGAGCAGGATTTGAAGCTTTATTGTCGAATGAAATGGATGTGATGATCTATCGTAAACTGCTGATGAATGCGGTGATTAACCCTTTGACTGCATTGTGGCGGATTCCTAATGGAGAGCTGTTATCATCGCCCGAACGCGTCAGGCTGATGCAGCAGCTTTATGATGAAGGGATCGCCGTATATAAAGCGGGCGGCATCTCTTATGGGAGCAGGCTCTGGGAATGGATTGTAGCTGTCTGTCAATCGACTTCGGGTAACACGTCTTCCATGCTAAAGGATGTTATGGACAGCAGAACGACCGAAGTGGCCTGGATTAACGGAAGCATTGTAGGCCTGGGGCGTAAATATGGCATTGCGGTGCCAACACACGAGCTCATTGTGCAGCTCATTGAGGGGATGAATACATAGGGGGGTTTAAGCATGGGGTTCTTGCAGGGTGTGTTTAACACATTAAGTCTATTTCCGTTCATTCCATTTATCCTTGTTTATATGATCGTCTTGCAAAGAAACAAAAATCGAAAACAAGCGTTTGGGCTGGCTATGGATGTCACCACTTTTTTCCTGCTGTTTTCGGTATCCGCCTTGTTTAATAATACGTTCCAGTCCAAATCCGGGTTCTATCTTATTCTCCTCATGCTGCTTATTGCAACTGGGCTAATCGGAAGTGCGCAGAACCGCTGGAAGGGCAAGGTTAACGGCAAAAGACTGGCGAGAGCCGTCTGGCGGCTTGGCTTCGTTGCTATGAGTTTCGGTTACGTAGTTTTCACATTTTTTGGTATCCTTTCATACATAATTAAAGTTACGTAAGAACAATGTAATAACTAGAATTCAATGATAAATCTATTTGATTCTTGGGTCAGGCAGATTTTTCAATTTATTGATTTCTGGATTTTTTTGACCACTGGTTGTATAATCGATAAGCATATACCTAAAATCTATGAGGGGGATACCGCAAGATGAAGAAACACAAAAAATTACTGCTTCTTATGACGCTTATTCTTGCTTTCAGCTCCGTGTTGGCAGCATGTGGAGCTGACAAGAACGAAGGCGCCGATAATGGCGGAACGGACAAGCCTAAAGAGCAGGTCTTCCGCATGAACCTTGCTTCCGACCCTCCTACATTGGATCCGGGCTTGGCTCAGGATAACACATCGAATACGGTAATTAGTTCTGTATTTGAAGGTTTGGTTCGTAAAGGTGCGGACGGCACCGAAGAGCAAGGCGTAGCCGAAAAATGGGATATTTCTGAAGATGGACTGAAATATGTCTTCACCCTTCGCCAAGATGCCAAATGGAGCAACGGCGATCCAGTAACAGCAAAAGATTTTGAGTATGCTTGGAAACGTGTACTTGATCCAAACTTTACACCTGCATCACCATACGCTTATCAGCTGTATTACATCAAAAATGCTGAAGCTTACAATCTTGGAGACATTAAAGACGCTAATGAGGTTGGCGTAAAGGCAACTGACGATTATACATTGGAAGTTACACTCGAAAACCCAACACCTTACTTCCTCAGCTTGATGTCATTCCAAACGTACTTCCCGGTTCACAGCTCCGTTGAAGGAAATGCTTCTTGGGCAACCAAGCCGGATACGTTGATCGGTAACGGTCCGTTCAAGGTTTCACAAATGACTAAAGGTCAAAAGATCGAGCTTGTGAAGAACGACCAGTACTGGGACAAGGATTCCATCAAACTTGAAAAAGTCAAAATGAGTATCGTCAACAGCTCGGCAACTGAAGTTTCAAGCTATCGCAACGATGAGCTGGATTATGCAGGGCATCCAACAGGCAACATCCCGACGGATCAGCTGAGTGCGATCAAGAAGGAACTTGGCGATGAGCTGATGATCAAAGGTATTTCATCGACATATTTCTATGTCTTTAACACAACTGAAGAACCATTTGACAATGTAAACATCCGTAAAGCATTCTCGATGGCGATTGATCGTAAGGCAATTGTAGAAAAAATTACGCAAGGCGGACAAATCCCTGCATTTGGTTTTGTTCCTCCGGGTATCAAGGGTGAGTCCGACGAGTACCGCAAAGAGGTACCGGATACTTACTTCCAAGAAAATCTTGAAGAGGCTAAGAAACTGCTCGAGCAAGGTATGAAGGAAAAAGGCTATACCACATTGCCTGAAGTTACTCTGATCCACAACTCCGATGACAATCACAAGAAAATTGCACTTGCGGTTTCCGATATGTGGAAGAATAATCTCGGCGTTAATGTAAAAGTTCAAAACCAAGAGTGGGGCGTATTCCTGAAAAACCGTACGGATCTGAACTATCAAGTTGCACGTTCCGGTTGGGGAGCAGACTATAACGACCCGATGACTTATATCGATATGTGGACATCCAAAGGTGGTAACAACGACACTGGCTTCAAGAACGAAGAATATGACAAACTTGTGAAAGATGCTTATGCTACTAGCGACAATGCTAAGCGCATGGAGCTGATGTCCAAAGCCGAGAAAATTCTTGTTCAAGACAACCAGGTTGTAATGCCAATTTACTACTACTCCAGTGTGTCCCTGGTTAAACCATGGGTGAAAAACCTCCATCTGGATTATAAAGGTGATATCGATTTCACACGTGCATATATCGAGTAGTCTTTTGTAAACCAATTATAAAAGGTTACGGTTCGGGATATATATGTGGGGCATTCAAACCTCATATATATCCCGATTTTTTTGTATGAGCGCAAGGTTTCCAAATCTTGTGTCCGTTGGGGAAAGTTAAGGGATGCTCAATCCGTTCTGGAATTATACAATTATATAGACGGCTTGGTTTAGAACAACTGATCAGGAGGCTAGCGAAATGCTGAGGTATGTGGCGAGTAAGTTTTTTTATATGCTTGTATCGTTGTTCATACTGATCTCAGCCACTTTTTTTCTTATGAAAGCCATACCGGGCGATCCGTTTATGGGAGAGAAAAAGCCATCGCCTGAAATTTTGGCGAGGTTGATGGAACAGTATGATTTAGATAAACCGTTGTTTCAGCAGTATACGAAATACTTGGGGAATATCGTCCAGGGTGATTTTGGTTTGTCCATGAAGAAGCAGGGACAACACGTTACTGGTATTATTGTCGACACGTTCGGGCCTTCACTGCGACTGGGTCTCATTGCGATTGTCGTATCCGTTATCGTGGGTGTCCTGCTGGGGATGCTTGCAGCACTGTATCACCGCAAGCTGATTGACAACATCGCTATGATTGTCTCGGTGTTGGGGATCGCGGTACCGAGTTTTGTACTCGCATCTTTGCTGCAGTACCTGTTGGCTGAGAAGGCAGGCATCTTCAATGTCATGGGCTTTGAAGGACCGCTAGATTACGTGCTTCCGGTTATAGCGTTATCCGCTCAACCGATTGCATTTATTGCCCGTTTGACACGATCCAGCATGCTGGAGGTGCTGCATTCGGATTATATCAAGACGGCGAAGGCGAAAGGACTTAATTGGTTTGCCATTATGTTCCGTCATGTCATCCGAAATGGTATTTTGCCGGTCGTAACCTACGTCGGCCCGATGACAGCGAATATTATCACAGGTTCGGTTGTTATTGAACAGATCTTTGGTATTGGCGGTATCGGTAAGCAGTTTGTTGAAAGTATTACAAACCGTGATTATACAGTGATTATGGGTATCACCATTTTCTACGGCATCTTGTTGATGCTGGCGCGTTTCATTACGGATATCGTGTATATATTCGTTGATCCACGTATTAAATTGACCGGCGGGAAGGAGAGGTAGACATGGAGAAAGAACAAAGTATGCCTCATCCTGCGGCACTAAACCTGAAGCCTGAAGATTTTCAGAAGATTGGTCCTGATGAGAAACAATCCGAAGTAATACAGCGTGAAAGTTTATCCTCGTGGAGAGATTCCTGGGAGAGATTGCGTAAGAACAAGCTAGCGATGGCTGGCTTGATTATTATGATCCTCATCATCATCATGGCCATTATCGGCCCGATGATCTCGAATTATGACTATGAGACGAATGATTACATGAATACGAACATGCCGCCTTCATCAGAACATTGGTTTGGAACCGACGACCTGGGACGCGATGTTTTTGTACGTACCTGGATGGGCGCTCGGATTTCATTGACCGTTGGTCTTGCAGCAGCTGCTATTGACTTGATGATTGGTGTTATATATGGCGGCATCATGGGATACTTCGGTGGCCGTGTAGATGAGTTTATGAATAAGTTTGCAGAAATTCTGTATTCCATTCCATATCTTCTTGTTACGATTTTACTGCTCGTTGTATTCGAACCAAGTTTAGGGACGATCATACTCGCCTTAACCATCACGGGATGGATCAATATGTCCTGGATTGTAAGGGGCGAGATCATGCAGCTCAAGAGCAGAGAGTATGTACTTGCTTCTCGCTCCATGGGTGCGGGGACTTCCCGCCTGTTGTTCCGGCATCTGATACCCAATGCGATGGGACCGATCATCGTTACGTTGACCTTGTCGGTGCCTAGTGCAATTTTCGCCGAAGCCTTCCTGAGTTTCCTTGGTCTTGGCGTTCAAGCTCCGGTCGCTTCTTGGGGCTCCATGATTAATGATGCGCTGTCCGGATGGATGTACTATCCATGGCGGATGTTGTTCCCTGCTCTATTTATCAGCTTGACGATGTTAGCATTCAACATTTTCGGTGATGGACTGCGTGATGCTCTTGATCCGAAATTGAAAAAATAGGAGGTGGGAAGGTATGGAACCGATCTTGCAGGTGAAGGACCTCAACGTATCGTTTCGTGTTCGCGGCGGTGAAGTAAAGGCTGTGCGCGGCATGAATTTTGAAGTCGGCAAGGGGGAGACGGTTGCCATCGTCGGTGAGTCCGGAAGCGGTAAAAGTGTTACTGCCCAGACCATTATGCGATTGATTCCGTCCCCGCCCTCAGAAATTAAAAAAGGAGAGGTCATTTTCCAAGGACAAGACCTTCTCAAAAAAACCAATAAACAGATGGAAGCGATTCGCGGCAAGGATATCGGAATGATTTTCCAGGATCCGATGACCTCGCTCAATCCGACCATTAGAATAGGGAAGCAGATCACGGAGGTGCTGGTTAAGCACCAAGGGATGTCCTTCTCGGAAGCAAAAAAACATGCGATTGAAATGCTGAAGCTGGTTGGCATCAAAAATGCCGAGGAACGCTTCAATCAGTATCCGCATGAGTTCTCCGGCGGTATGCGCCAGCGTGCGATGATAGCCATCGCGCTTGCATGCAAGCCGACCCTGCTGATCGCCGATGAGCCGACAACGGCACTCGACGTTACCATTCAGGCACAGATTATGGATGTTATGAAGGAAATGCAGGAGCGCCTCGGAACATCGATCATTCTGATCACGCATGACCTTGGTGTGGTTGCCGGAATGTGTGACCGTGTTATCGTTATGTATGCAGGTGAAGTCGTGGAAACCGGAACGAAATGGGAGATATTCAAAAATCCCCAGCATCCTTACACCAAAGGCCTGCTTCGTTCGATGCCGCGTCTGGATCAGAAAAAAGACGAGCCGCTTATTCCGATTATCGGAACACCGCCGGATCTCATTAAACCTCCGGTAGGCTGTCCGTTCGCTGCGCGCTGTGATGAAGCTATGAGAATTTGTGAACGGGTAGATCCGGGCGCAACGGAATTCAGTGACACGCATATGGCGCGCTGCTGGAATCTGCATCCGATGGCGAAGGAGGCGCAAGGTTCATGAAGGATAACCACTTGATCGAGGTAAAGGGCCTTAAGAAGTATTTCAATGTCGGTAAGGGCAACATCCTTAAAGCGGTCGACGACTTGAATTTTTATATTCGCGAAGGCGAGACGCTTGGTATGGTGGGAGAGTCCGGTTGCGGCAAGTCAACAGCAGGACGGACAATTCTGAGGCTCTACGAACCAACTGCCGGCAGCGTTAACTTTAACGGAACCGACATTTACAAGCTGTCTCCGGGCAAAATGAAGGCGATGCGCCGTGACATGCAGATGATTTTCCAGGATCCGTATGCCTCGCTGAATCCAAGATTTACGGTTTCGGATATCATCGGAGAAGCACTGGATATTCACGGAATGGCAGGCAGCCGCGCCGAGCGCAAGAAGCGGATCGAGGAGCTGCTGGATATGGTTGGCTTGAATAGTGACCATTCGACGCGTTACCCTCATGAATTTTCTGGCGGTCAGCGTCAACGGATCGGGATAGCCCGTGCACTTGCGGTTAACCCTAAATTCATCATTTGTGATGAACCGATCTCAGCGCTTGACGTTTCCATCCAGGCGCAGGTTGTTAACCTGCTGAAGGACTTGCAGGATCGCCTTGGCCTGACTTATCTCTTCATTGCGCATGACTTGTCCATGGTTAAGCATATCAGTGACCGGGTAGCGGTAATGTACTTGGGTAAAATGGTGGAGCTGGCAGATAGTGAAGAACTGTATGCGAATCCGATCCATCCGTACACCAAAACATTGCTGTCCGCGATTCCGATTCCGGATCCGGAAATCGAGGCAAACAAAAAACGTCTCAAGCTCGAGAATGATATGCAGGGACCGATTTCAGCAGCCAAAGGCGAGGACGGAACCGTCCAGTTGGACGTGAAGGATTCGGAGCTGATAGAGGTATCTAAAGGACACTGGGTTGCTAAAGCCTACGCTTAAAGCGCGCTTGTCCTAAATCCAGAAAAAATGCTGATCTCTAGAATAGCCGCCGGCTTGTATGCCGGCGGCTATTCTTTTCCTTTGACGCAGAATGCCAACATTCGGTACAATCAAGAAAGGCTAATCATATATAAGAAATTCGAGTGCTTAACAATCTAGATTTGGTTGCGACTCAGAATAGGAGGCAGACCTCATGAATATCGTTCCGGAACCATTGTCCCTCGCTTCGCGTCTCGCTCAGGATTATATTCACCACTTCGAACGGGTAAGCGGGTTCTATGGTGAAGATCATCGCAGCGAGCACGGCTATGCCGAGCGGGTAAAATGGCTGGATCTTTCCGAAGATAAGCGAGTTCAGCGTAAAGTGCTGGTAGACTGTCTTCGTACGTATAATCAGCTACACAATGATCATCCCGCCGTACATACATCACTCCAGCTTCTGGAGCAGCCGGGAACGGTAACCATGGTTGGCGGACAGCAAAGCGGGCTGTTCACTGGACCCCTGCTAGTTATATATAAAGCGATTACCGTCATTCAAGCCGCCCGTGAAGCGGAGGAACGCTTGAATCGTCCCGTTGTGCCTGTGTTCTGGATTGCTGGGGAGGATCATGACTGGGATGAAGTGAATCATACCTTTTTCCTACGTCAGGACCAGCAGATTTCCAAAATCAAGCTCGACGCAAAGGATGGGCTTAGAACGTCTGTCAGTTACACTGGCGTTGCCGAAGAGGATTGGAATTTGATGCTGTCAGAGCTGCAAACGAAGCTGTCAGACAGCGAGTACAAGGCAGATATATTGAAGCTGGCACGTGATGCGTGTAACGGCTCGAGGGGGCTCAGCGAGGCCTTCGCTAAACTGATCAACCGTTTGTTTGGCAAATATGGCCTCATACTGCTGGATTCGGCGGACCCCGGACTTCGGGCGCTGGAAGTACCTGTATTCGAATCGCTGATCACTCATAATGAAACCTTAGGACTTTCGTATCAGCTGGCTGCAAGGGATATCAAGGGACTTGGTTATGATGTTCAGGCCGATGTTTCCGAGAATGGGGCTAACCTGTTCTACCTGCATGAAGGCAGACGCTTACTGCTGTACCGGGAGGGGAATGTATTCTCAGACCGTAAAGGCATGGTTACGCTCACAGAGCAGGAACTTCTTCGAGATTTGCATGCGCATCCCGAGCGTTTCAGCAACAATGTGCTGACTCGCCCAATTATGCAGGATTGTCTGCTGCCTGTGCTGGGAACGATACTCGGTCCGGGGGAAATTTCTTATTGGGCGATTACGCGTTATGCCTTTGCTGATTTAGGTCTGCAGATGCCGCTGATCATACCGAGAATGTCGTTCTCCATCGTAGACGGAACCGTCCATAAACTCATGGAGAAATATGAAATATCCTTCGAAGATGTTCAGAACCGCCTCGACAAGAAGCGCGAGACATGGCTTGCGAGCAAGGACGAACTGAATCTGGAGGATCGATTCAGCAAGACCCGTGAACAATTTGAAGCTTTATATCAACCCTTAATAGAAGATCTTGGCAGAATGCAGTCAGGACTGTTAAAATTAGGATTAACCAATAAAGATAAGATATTGGAGCAGATGGATTACCTGTTGAGTAAATCCCGGAATGCATTGGAACAGCAGCATGAGGCCGCCTTGGCACAGTGGAAGCGGATCGAGCAAACGCTGTTACCGGAAGGCAAGCCTCAGGAGAGGGTGTACAACATCCTTGAATACATGAATCGTTATGGATTGAATCTGGTGGATAGCCTGATGGAAATCCCATACGAAAGTTCGGGCATTCACCGGGTTGTTTACGTATAATGAGCAGGAATTCAATCATCAGATCACGGGAGGCTGTTAATATGAGCTCATCATCAATACAAACCAGCAATATTACCGACTTGAAACTGGCACCGGAAGGCCATCTGAAAATTGATTGGGTGCAGGCGCATATGCCGGTACTGAACCGGGTGCACGAGCAGTTCGAACAAGAACAGCCATTCAAAGGCTTGAAAGTGGCCATTTCCTTGCATCTGGAAGCGAAGACAGCTTACCTGGCAAAGGTCATTCAGGCTGGCGGAGCTGAAGTGACCATTACCGGCAGTAATCCGTTGTCTACGCAAGACGATGTATGCGCCGCGCTGGTAGAAGACGGAATCACGGTGTTTGCCAAGTATAATCCGGATCCGGCAGAGTATAAGCAGCACCTCATTTCAACTCTGGAGACAAGACCGGATTTGATCATTGATGATGGCGGGGATCTCGTAACAATACTCCACTCGGAGCGCACGGATCTGCTTGAAGGAATCCGGGGTGGTGCCGAAGAGACAACAACAGGAATCCTGCGTCTGAAGTCCCTTGAAAAAGAAGGCTCTCTGAAATTCCCGATGGTCGCTGTAAATGATGCGTATTGCAAATACTTATTTGATAACCGGTACGGAACCGGACAATCGGTATGGGACGGAATCAACCGGACAACAAATCTGGTTGTTGCAGGCAAAACCGTCGTCGTTGTAGGGTATGGCTGGTGCGGCAAGGGCGTGGCTATGCGCGCTAAAGGTCTTGGCGCCAACGTCATTGTGACCGAGATTGATCCTATTAAGGCGGTTGAGGCTTACATGGATGGCTTCCACGTTATGCCGATGCGTGAAGCAGCGAAGCTGGGAGATTTCTTCGTCACGGTGACAGGCAACCGGGATGTAATCAGCGGGGAAGATTTCGATGTCATGAAAGACGGAGCGATCCTGTCGAATGCCGGTCATTTTGATGTAGAAGTCAATAAGCCGGACCTCACGGAACGTTCCAAGTCGGTTCGTACGGTTCGACGCAATATCGAGGAATATCATCTGAACGATGGCCGTAAGATTTATCTGCTTGCAGAAGGCCGCCTTGTGAATCTTGCGGCAGGAGATGGGCATCCCGCAGAAATCATGGATATGACGTTTGCGCTTCAGGCGTTGTCGCTTAAACATGTGAATGATCAATACCAGCGTATCGGTAACCGTGTCGTTAATGTTCCATACGAATTGGATCAACAGGTTGCATTATATAAACTGGAAAGTCTAGGTATCCAAATTGACAGCCTGAGCGATGAGCAGAAATCCTACTTGGACAGCTGGGCTCAGCACTAATACCGCAGCAGCTTTAGATCATTTGCAAACCTCCTTTTATTCCCAATGAGGAATGAAAGGAGGTTTTTTGTGCGGTGGTTCTGAGAGAAAGTTCCAAAAAAACAAATGCATCTTTGAAGGAATTTGATTCTTGACGCCGAATCTATTATCCTAAAGTGGTGGAAAGTGGTGCAAAGTGGGGAATCGGGGTTAAGGAGTGGAATGCCTGATGTTCATGGGGGAGTTTCAGCATAGCATCGACGATAAGGGGAGAATCATTATCCCTGCTAAATTTCGTGACCTCCTGGGCAATTCATTTATCGTAACCCGCGGTTTGGATAACTGCCTCTTTGTATACCCCCGAGATGAATGGGCCATCATGGAGCAGAAGCTCAAGTCCCTGCCGCTCATGAAGTCGGATGCACGCGCATTTACCCGGTTTTTTTTCTCCGGGGCGACGGAATGTGAATGGGATAAACAGGGAAGGGTAAATTTGCCGGGCAATTTGCGCGAGTTCGCCAAGCTCGAGAAAGAATGCGTCGTCATCGGCGTATCGAGCCGAGTGGAGATCTGGAGCAAGGAGCAGTGGCAAAATTACTATCAGCAGTCGGAGGAAACATTTAACGACATTGCTGAGAAGCTGGTAGACTTTGATTTTGATCTATGACCGGCATGTGAAACTTTGTAAATGGACAAGTATTACTTAAAAATCATGAATGAGAAACAATGGAGGGCTGCAGCTTTGTTCCATCACATCACAGTGCTTAAGCAAGAAGCGACAGAAGGGCTGCGCATCAAACCAGACGGTATATATGTTGACTGTACGCTCGGGGGAGCAGGGCACAGCTCGCTCATTGCTTCCCAACTAAGTTCGAATGGCCGGTTAATCGCACTGGATCAGGACGACTGGGCATTGAACAATGCCAGGGAAGTCATGAAGCCTTACGTGGACCGGATTACCCTTGTCAAAACTAACTTTCGCGATCTGGAGGAGGTGCTCCGAAGCGAAGTGGGAGTTGACGAGAACGGGCAGCCACAAGTTGACGGTATACTGTTCGATTTGGGCGTATCTTCTCCGCAATTCGATGAGGGGGAGAGAGGGTTTAGTTATAATCATGACGCCCCGCTGGACATGCGGATGGATCAATCCGCTGAGCTTACGGCAGCCAAGATTGTAAACGAATGGCCGGAACAGGAAATCGCACGAATATTGTACGAATACGGCGAAGAAAAATTTTCAAGGCGAATTGCGAAGGTTATTGTGGAAAGAAGGGTACAGGGTCCTATTCACACAACCGGAGAGCTTGTCGAAATGATAAAGGAAGGGATTCCAGCCGCAGCTCGGAGAACGGGCGGCCACCCAGCTAAACGCAGCTTTCAAGCGTTTCGCATTGCGGTAAATGATGAGCTCGGTGCATTCAAAGACGCGCTTCACCAAGCCGTGAGATGTCTTGCACCAGGTGGTAGAGTCTCCGTCATCACTTTCCACTCGCTCGAAGATCGGATATGCAAACAGATATTCAACAGTTACATTCCCAAGTGCACGTGCCCTCCTGATTTTCCGATGTGTGTATGTGGAGGCGGCCAAGGTGACCTGAAGCTGGTTAACCGTAAACCGCTCATCCCCTCAGCGGAAGAGATTGAGAGTAATCCAAGAGCACGATCGGCGAAGCTGCGGATTGCGGAGAAACTGTAGAACGTAAAATCCCTGAAGAAGGAGAATCAGCCATGGCTTACACGCGCGGCAATTTAGCCGTACAGGAGAGACAGAAGGAAACGCAGCAGCAGTCCGCTTATCTCGAGAAGACGAAAGTCATTAAACGTCGTTCCCAGCTTCCCCAAAAAGAAAAGCTGCTGTATTTGTTGTCCGTGGTGTTCGTGGTTGTTGTCATGGGCGTCATCGGCATGAGCCATGTTCATTCTTATGATTTGAACCGACAGATTCATGATACGGACAATAAGATAGTAGAAGCGAAACGGAATATCAATCAGCTTCAGGTTGAGAAGCAGACACTGGAGACGCAAGTATTGGAGAAGGCCAAAGAGCTTGGTTATGTGCCTATTGAGGATGACAACGCGATCCATCTATCACCCGTCTCGGGATCAACCGGGACACAGGATTCAGACTCGGGACAAAATGATTGAAGTGTGAGGTTTTGACCGATGATAAAAAAAATTAAACTGCGTACCGTGCTAATAGGGGGATGTATAACCCTCTTTTTTGCTTTATTGATTGGTCGGGTGTTTTGGCTGCAGGTCATTGACAACGATTTTTGGAAGGAACAAGCCGTGTCGAAATGGTTGCGCAAACAGGACCTTCCCGCAACGCGCGGGACGATTATGGATCGGGACGGCGATATCATGGCCATGGATGCCCCTGCGTTTACGGTTGTTCTGAACCCGGCCGTCATTCAAGCTAACGGCTTGGAGAACGAGGTGGTAAAGGGGCTGCATGAAATTCTCGGCAAGGATGAGGATGAGCTCCGTAAACTGGTCAAGGCCAAAAATGAAAAAGGTGAGTACCTCCAGGGCCGGGAAGTCCGCAATGAAGGATGGAAAATCGATCAGGAGAAGAAGGACGAGGTTAAAGAATTTAGTGATGGCTTGAACCAAAAATTAAAGGCTGCCGGTAAAGTGGCGGATTCGGGCATCGGCTTTCAAAGAGAGTCAAAACGCTATTATCCCCAGAAGACATTGGCTGCGCATATCCTGGGATATACCGAGCGTCAGGGTAAGGCTGTCGGGGGTATTGAGCAATACTATGATGAGGATCTGAAGGGAACCGACGGATTCGCTGCGTACAAGAGCGACAAGAAAGGGATCAAGCTCCCGAGCGAGGATGAGTTATACCAGCCTGCGATAAATGGGAAAAATTTAGTGCTGACGATGGACGATACAATCCAGTATTATATCGAGGAAGCGATGCGCGAGACGTATAACCAGTATAAACCAATCAGTATGACGGTGATCGCGGCGGATCCGAACACGATGGAAATACTGGGAATGGCCAATATGCCAACTTTTGATCCCAATACATATTCGGAATGGAATCAAAAGAATTTTAATAATCATGCTGTGCGGTCCATATATGAGCCGGGATCGACCTTCAAGATTGTAACGCTGGCCAGTGCCGTGCAGGAGAAGCTGTTTAACCCGGGTGCCATTTATCAATCTGGATCCATAAGAGCGGGGGGAAGAACCCACCGCGACATTAACAGCGTAGGGTGGGGTCCAATCACCTACTTGGAAGGCGTGAAGAAGTCGAGTAACGTCGCTTTTGTAAAATTGGGCTACGAAATGCTCGGTAAGGAGCGATTTACGAACTATATTCGGGATTTCGGGTTTACGGAGAAAACGAATATCGATCTCCCGCATGAAGTTTTGGGTACCTTGAATATGACTTATGATTCCGATATTTCAACCATGACCTACGGTTATGCCGTATCTGTAACGCCTATTCAACAGATTGCGGCCATTTCGGCCGTTGCCAATGGAGGCAAGCTCATGGTCCCTCATATGGTGAAGGAGATCGAAGATCCCAACACGGGCAAGGTTCAGAAAATTGAGCCGGAAGTTGTGCGGCAGGTCATCACTCCTGAAGCTGCAAGAGAAACAGGGACATACCTTGAACAGGTCGTAGCTGATCAAGTAAATGGTACAGGGAGACGGGCGTATATTGACGGCTACCGTGTTGCGGGCAAAACCGGTACGGCCATAAAATCCGGTGGCGGATACAAGGATCGTTCGAAACAGGTGGTTTCCTTCATCGGGTACGCTCCGGTTGAGAATCCGAAAATTGCCGTGCTGGTCATTATCGACGAACCGAACGTGGAAAAGGGCGGCGGTGCGCTGGCGGCACCTATATTTAAAGAGATTGTCTCCAAAACATTGAATTATTGGGGCGTTCCCAAATCGAACAGTACACCGGATAAAGAAAAATCGAATCCAGTGACGTCTGCGAAGGATTCCCTTGAGGCACCAGACTTTACGGGGATGAAGCTCAGCGAAGTAAAAGCTAAACTCCTAAAGGATGGAGTAGCATTTGAGACTTTAGGCAATGGGAACATGGTGAAGGAGCAATACCCGCCTCCAAAAGCTACCGTTAGTGCAGGACAGCGTATTTATCTTCTTACAGAGGATAGTCCGACGATGGAAATTCCGAATTTAGAGGGCGAATCGCTAAGGGATGCAATGGAAGTGCTCACCTTGATGAAAGTAAAGGTTAACGTTCAGGGCGAGGGCTACGTTGCTTCCCAACTGGAAGCCAAGGAGAATGGTCAGCGAATCGTGCAATTAACACTTAAATCCGCGGAGGAATTGTTAACAGGAACCGATACCCCGGAGGATGAAGCCGAGCCTCCTGCGGATAACGAAGCCGGAGCAACCGGCGAAGGTGAAACTGAAGGTAAGGCAGACGGGGAATAGCTTGTTCTAACCCAAGGTTGTCCCGAATACTCATGTGAAGAACGCATTTCATGAGCTTTCGGGTTCAAACGGGGAGGGAAGCTTAGGTGAAAGTATCCAAGGTATCTCAGCGGAGACGGCTGCTCTGGAGCCTGCTGCTGCTGCTCCTGCTATTCTCTGCACTGATCATCAGACTAGCCTATGTGCAGATCGGGAAAGGTGCGGAGCTGTCGGCGAAGGCGGAGGATCTGTGGCGCCGTGATATTCCGTTTGCGGCACAGCGTGGCGAAATACTGGACCGTAATGGGACCGCACTGGTTACGAATATAACAACACCGACCATTTGGGCGATTCCTGTACAAGTCAAGGATCCGGACCATACAGCCAAAACATTGGCAGGGCTTATTGGCATGAATGAAGCCGATATCAAGAAGAAGATTACCAAACGTTCGAGGTTGGAACGGATAAATCCCGGTGGACGAAAAATTACGATGGAGCTGGCTCAGGAAATTCGTGATTTGAAGCTGCCGGGTATCGTTGTTGCTGAGGATAACAAGCGCTATTACCCCTATGGCGATCTGGCCGCCCATATATTAGGATTTACGGGGGCCTACAGCCAGGGACTTACCGGCCTTGAGGCCAAACATGAAGACAAGCTGAAAGGGTTCGATGGCGGAATATCCTATCTGTCCGATGCAGGCGGCAGAATCATGCCCGGCTCTTCAGAAAAATACGTGGAGCCTCGTGACGGACTGAATTTAGAGTTAACGATTGATAAATCGATTCAGTCCATCATGGAGCGGGAGCTGGATCAGGCCATGGTGAAGTATCAGGCCAATGGAGCCTGGTCAATTGCCATGAATCCCAAGACAGGAGAGATATTGGCGATGGCTAGCAGGCCGGGATACTCACCTGCCAGCTACCAGGATTTCTCGGCCGAGACTTATAATCGCAACTTACCGATCTGGATGACCTATGAGCCGGGCTCGACGTTCAAGATTATTACACTTGCTGCTGCGCTCGAAGAGGACAAGGTGGATCTGAAGAACGATCACTTTTTCGACGGTGGTGCCGTGGAGGTTGGAGGAGCGAGACTGCGCTGCTGGAAAAAAGGCGGTCATGGCAGCCAAACCTTCATGGAGGTTGTGCAGAACTCCTGTAACCCGGGCTTTGTGGCATTGGGCCAGAAACTGGGTAAGGAAAGTCTGTTCCAGTATATCCGCGATTTTGGCTTTGGAGCGAAGACGGGCATTGATTTGAACGGAGAAGAGAACGGAATCCTGTTCAAGCTTGATAAAGTCGGGCCTGTTGAGCTGGCCACAACGGCGTTTGGCCAAGGGGTATCGGTTACACCGATTCAACAGGTTGCGGCAGTATCTGCTGCCATTAACGGAGGTAAATTGTTCAAGCCGCACGTAGCCAAGGCGTGGATCAATCCGGAGACGGGGGAGACGGTTGAGGAAATCGAGCCGGAGCTCGTCCGACAAGTAATCTCGGAAGAAACATCCAAGCAGGTGCGCGAGGCGCTGGAAAGCGTCGTAGCCAAGGGAACCGGTCGCCCGGCTTTCATCGACGGCTATCGAGTCGGCGGGAAGACAGGAACCGCCCAGAAGGTCATTAATGGACGCTACTCGTCAACGGAGCATATCGTATCCTTTATCGGGTTTGCACCTGCGGACGACCCTGAGATCGTGGTCTACACAGCCGTTGACAACCCGAAGGGCATTCAGTTCGGTGGCGTCGTGGCTGCTCCCATCGTGCAGAACATTCTGGAGGATGCACTGCACTACATGAATGTTCCGCCGCGTAAAGATCAGCTTGCCCGCGAGTACAAATACGGCGAGACACCAACGGTGACCGTGCCGAACCTGGTCGGGGCGACGGTTCAGGATTTGTATGAGGATCTGAATATGAATTTCATGCTGGCTAGGTCCGGGACCGGCAATACGGTCATTTCCCAGGCGCCAAAGCCGGGAAGCCGGGTGGAGCGAGGCTCTACCATTCGGATTTATATGGGTGAAGACCCCGAGGAATCGAAACACGAACATTAATGGCATCATCCAGCCGGCAAGCGGGTCGGATGATGCAGATATATAGAGAGAGGGATAACAATGAAATTGAAGCAATTATCATCCGTGTTGGCTGCTGCTGTGATCGATGGATCCGGAGATGTTGAAATTACGGGGATTGAAACGGACTCCAGACAAGTGAAACCGGGGGATTTGTTCATTTGCTTGCCGGGTCATACGGTAGATGGACATCTGTTTGCTGCCCAGGCCGCGGAGAAAGGCGCAGCCGCACTCGTCGTTGAGCGTAAGCTCGAGGTTGATCTTCCGCAGGTTATCGTAAAAGACAGCCGTTTTGCGATGGCAGGCTTGGCTAACACCTTTTTCGATCAGCCGAGCGCCCGCATGAAGATGATCGGTGTAACCGGAACGAACGGCAAGACCACTACAACGTATTTGATTGAGACGATCATGAACGACCACGGCCTGAAGACCGGACTGATCGGAACGATTCAGATGAAATACGGCAATCAGTCTTTCCCGATGCCGAGAACGACACCGGAGGCACTGGAGCTTCAGCGTTACTTGAACGACATGGCTAACGCAGGCACCGAGTGCTGTGTGATGGAGGTATCCTCGCATGCACTTGAGCAGGGCCGGGTGAAGGGGACGGATTTCCGGACCGCCATATTCACGAATCTGACGCAGGATCATCTGGACTATCACCACACCATGGAAGAGTACCGCGGAGCGAAAGGGTTATTTTTCTCCCGGCTGGGCAACGCTTTTGCCAAGGATGAAAAATCGCGCAAATATGCAGTATTGAATGCGGATGATGATGCTTCCGCTTATTTTGCCAAGATTACCGCTGCCGAAGTAATTACTTACGGTTTGGGAGAAGATGCGGATGTGCGGGCCAGCAACATATCGATCACTGCTCAAGGCACCTCGTTCCATGTGGACACATTCCGTGGCAGCGCAGATATTTCGATTCGCATGGTAGGGAAGTTCAATGTATATAACGCGATGGCAGCCATCGCTGCAGCGCTTCTCGAGGGCGTGCCGCTTGAGGACATCAAGAGCAGCCTGGAGTCCGTTCCCGGAGTGGATGGACGCGTGGAGGTTGTGGATGAGGGCCAGCCGTACGCTGTAATCGTGGATTATGCGCATACGCCGGACGGTCTCGAAAACGTGCTTCGTACCGTTAATGAATTCGCGGAAGGCCGTGTGCTCACGGTATTCGGCTGCGGTGGTGACCGGGATCGGACCAAGCGGCCGATCATGGGCAAAATTGCCGCGAAATATAGCGATGTTGTATTGGTGACTTCCGATAACCCGCGTACCGAGGACCCGGATTTGATTCTGAAGGATATCGAAGCCGGCTTGATTGAGGACGGAGTGGCAGCAGAAAGCTACAATCTCATTGTTGATCGCAGGAAGGCGATTGAAAAGGCTATTGAAATGGCAAGCCCGGGCGATGTAGTATTGATTGCGGGGAAAGGTCATGAGACCTACCAGTTGATTGCGGGCGAAGTGCTTGATTTTGACGACCGCATCGTAGCCAAAGACGCGATAAGGGGCAGACAAAAGTGATCCATAAATCATTAAAGAGCATCGCCGACCTGTGCGGCGGCACGCTCTCACGTAACCAAGATGCCAACATCATCATTCAAGGAGTCGGTACTGACTCCCGAACCATACAGCCTGGCAATCTGTTTGTTCCGATTGTGGGCGAGAAGTTTGACGGACACGAGTTCGCCGAAAGCGTGCTTGCAAGCGGAGCGGGCGCGGCGTTCTGGCAGCGGGATCATCAGCCTGTTCCCGATCTGCCGCTCATTCTCGTTGAGGATACATTGACGGCGCTTCAATCGCTGGCTGCGGCGTATTTATCGGAGACCAGTGCGAAGGTGGTCGGAATTACCGGCAGCAATGGTAAAACCACGGTTAAGGACATGGTGTCTGCGCTGCTAGAGACCACGTATAAAGTGCACAAGACACAAGGCAATTACAACAACCATATCGGACTTCCGCTGACCGTACTGGCCATGAAAGAAGATACCGACATCATCGTGCTTGAGATGGGTATGAGTGGACGGCATGAGATCGAACTGCTCTCGACCATAGCACGCCCGGATATGACCGTGATTACCAATATTGGCGAAGCCCATATGCTGCAGCTCGGTTCCCGGGAGGAAATCGCTCGCGCCAAGCTGGAGATCATCAGCGGCATGAAGCCAGGCGGATTGCTGATCTACCATGGAGACGAACCGTTGATCGATCAGGTGCTTGCGGAAGAGTCTACGGTGAAGCCGGAGGGGTTGAACATCTTTACGTTTGGGAATCAGGAGACTAACGACGATTACCCCACTGGATTGATGTTTCATGCCAGAGGCATCATCTTCACGTCGAACCGACATGCAGGAGAAGGCTTCAGCCTGCCGCTTCTCGGGCGTCACAACGTGGTTAACGCACTCGCGGCGATGGCGGTTGCCGCTCATTTGGGTATCGGCGATGAAGCCATTCGCAGCGGGTTTGCCAATTTGAAGCTGTCCAGCATGCGAATTGAAGCGGTGGAGACCCCGTTTGGGGTTACTGTGCTGAACGATGCCTATAATTCAAGTCCGACGGCGGTCAAGGCGGCTGTGGATGTGCTGGGCGATATGAAAGGCTATCGCAAACGGATCGCCGTTCTCGGGGACATGCTGGAACTTGGTCAGCGGGAAGAGGAGTTCCACGCGGAGATAGGAGACTATTTATCTCCGGACAATGCGGATCTTGTGTTTACCTACGGGCCGCTGTCGGTTCATACGGCGGAGAGAGCAAAGCTGCGCTTCCCTGATGGGGCCGTGCTTTCCTTCACCGATAAAGAGAAGCTGATTGCATCTGTGCTTGAGCACGTATCCGAGAAGGATATCGTATTAGTGAAAGCCTCGCGCGGTATGAGGCTGGAGCACGTGGTCGATGCTTTGAAGGCCCTGCCTGGCGGCAACAACGGAGTGAGGGGGTGAGCTGATGGATTTTCAACTGCTGTTACTGACGATCGGTGTAGCGTTTATACTTGCGGTAATTTCGGCTCCGCTTCTCATTCCGCTGCTGCGGCGGATGAAGTTCGGCCAGCAGGTCCGGGACGACGGACCACAGAGCCACTTGAAAAAAGCGGGGACGCCAACGATGGGCGGCGTAGTCATCCTGCTTGCTTTTACGCTGACTTATATTAAATTCTCGCCTGTCGATACGGATTTCTACGTGCTGATCGTAGCGACACTCGGCTTCGGGCTGATCGGATTTCTTGACGATTATATTAAGATCGTATTTCGCAGGTCATTAGGACTCACGGCCCGGCAGAAGCTGTTTGGACAGCTTCTGTTTTCCGGTATTATGTGCTGGCTGCTAATCTCCAATGGACATAGCACTGCTATCAGTGTGCCGGGCATCGACTGGTCCTTTGACTGGGGACCTTGGTTCTACTATCCGTTTATCGTCATCATGATGCTTGCCATCAGCAATGCCGTCAACTTCACGGACGGATTGGACGGTCTGCTGTCCGGTGTCAGCGCGATTGCTTTTGGAGCCTATGCGATTGTAGCCATCCAGTCGACCACGTTTGCAGCGGCATTCTGCGCGGCGGCGATGATCGGTGCGGTGCTGGGCTTCCTCGTATTTAACGCACACCCCGCAAAGGTGTTTATGGGAGATACGGGATCTCTGGGAATCGGAGGGGCTATTGGTGCGATTGCCATCGTAACCAAGAGCGAGCTGCTATTCCTGGTTGTCGGCGGGGTATTCGTCATAGAGATGCTGTCGGTCGTGCTTCAGGTTGCCTCATTCAAAACCAGAGGCAAGCGTATATTCAAAATGAGCCCGATCCATCACCATTACGAATTGTCCGGATGGTCGGAGTGGCGCGTAGTCATTACATTTTGGGCCGTGGGACTGATACTTGCGGGACTTGGACTTTATATCAACAAGGGGTTGTAACATATGAAGCAGCTAGATGATTATCGGGATAAAAAAGTCGTTGTGCTGGGTTTGGCCAAAAGCGGAGTGCAGGTAGCTAAGGTACTGCATCAGGCCGGAGCCTCGGTCATCGTTAACGATAGAAAGGAAAGAGAACAGTGTCCTGAAGCTTCGGAGCTCGAGGCTTTGGGTATTTCTGTTATTTGTGGTGGACATCCCGATGACCTGATTGATCCCGGTGTGGCGCTTCTTGTCAAAAATCCCGGGATTCCGTATTCCGTCCCTCCTGTCCGGAAGGCGCTTGAGCTGGAGATACCGATTGTGACAGAAGTCGAGGTGGCCTATCACCTGTGTGAAGCGCCGATCATAGGGATCACGGGCTCCAATGGCAAGACAACGACAACAACTTGGGTGGGCAAGCTGCTGGAGAGCGCAGGACTGTCACCGATTGTAGCCGGAAATATCGGCACGCCTCTGTCCGAGGCAGCTGCGGAAGCAACTCCGGACAACTGGATGGTTGTAGAGCTGAGCAGTTTTCAATTAAAAGGAACAGAAGAGTTCCGGCCGCGCATTGCTTGTCTTCTCAACATTGCGGAGACACATCTGGATTACCATGGCGGAATGGACGATTATATCTCCTCCAAGGCCAGGCTGTTTGTCAATCAGACTGCGGATGATACCGCTGTGCTCAATTGGGATGATCCCGTGTGCAGAAATCTTGTCCCGTATATCAAGGCGCGCATTATTCCTTTCTCGATGACTGAGACCCTTCGCGAAGGGGTTTACCTTTCGACGCCGTATGCTCCGGGTTCGCAGGATTCGGATGATGATGAGGGTGATGTAGGGCGCACGATTATTTATACAGACGGTGAAGGTTTTACGCATGAGATCATCCGTGTGGAGAACATCGGACTGCCTGGGAGATTCAATGTGGATAATGCCTTAGCTGCTTGTGCGATCGCCATTGCAGCCGGAGTTGCGCCTGATCAGTTGGAAGGTGCTTTGTCCAGCTTCCGCAGTGTCGAGCACCGTCTTGAATTTGTTGCCGAGCTTCAGGGGATTTCCTATTACAACAACTCCAAGGCAACCAACTCCAAAGCAACGAATATGGCTCTGACCTCTTTCAAAGAACCTATCATATTGATTGCAGGTGGGCTTGATCGGGGTTCGGATTACGAGGATTTGATTCCTTCCATGCAAGGAAGGGTGAAAGCTGTCGTACTGATTGGCGAAACGAAGGAGAAAATCGCGAATGCTGCAGCCAAAGCGGGATTAAAGGACATCATACTCGTCGATAATGGGAAGGACGCCGCCGCAACCTTGACCTCGGCTGTCCGGAAAGCTTCTGAACTTGCGGAGAGCGGAGACATTGTTCTTCTATCTCCCGCATGTGCGAGCTGGGACATGTTTCCTTCCTTTGAGGTACGAGGAAGCATTTTTAAAGAGGCGGTGCATAACCTTTAAGTAGGGGGGTGGATAAGCCCCTACTAAGGATGTACGAGGTGGCCTTTCCATGAACAAGAACCGCCAGGCGCCCGATCTGTGGCTGCTTATCTGTATTTTGGCCCTGCTGGCCATCGGAATCGTCATGGTATACAGCGCGGGCTCCGTGCTCGCTTTTCATGACTATGGCGATAAATTTTATTTTGTGAAGCGTCAGCTGTTTTTTGCCTGTCTGGGCCTTGCTGCGATGTATTTCACATCCAAGATTGACTTCCGAGTCTGGAAGAAGTACAGCAAGCTTGCGCTTCTGGCCTGCTTTTTCCTCCTTGTTATCGTTCTTATTCCGGGTGTCGGCGTTGTGCGCGGCGGGGCCAGAAGCTGGCTTGGCATCAGTTCGTTTGGCATTCAGCCCTCTGAATTTATGAAACTCGGTATGATTCTGTTTCTATCGCGCTGGCTCAGTAAACAGGACTACGATATTACGTCGTTTACGAAGGGACTTCTGCCGCCCCTCGGTTTGATTGGACTGGCATTTGGACTGATTATGCTGCAGCCGGATCTGGGGACAGGAGCCGTCATGCTGGGAGCTGCGATGATGATCGTATTCACCGCAGGGGCACGGATGAAGCATCTGGGCTTCCTTGCTTTAGGCGGAATAGCAGGCTTCATAGGCTTGATTCTGGCAGCTCCGTACCGGCTGAAGCGGATTACCGGGTTTCTGGATCCTTGGTCTGACCCGCTGGGTGCAGGCTATCAGATTATTCAATCCCTTTATGCGATTGGGCCGGGCGGTCTTGGTGGACTCGGTCTTGGCATGAGTCGTCAGAAGTACGCTTATGTGCCTGAGCCGCAGACTGACTTTATATTCTCGATCCTGGCTGAAGAACTCGGGTTTATTGGCGGCCTCATCGTACTGCTCTTGTTTGCTGCCTTGGTGTGGCGGGGCATGAGAGTGGCCATGACCGTACCGGATAGCTTTGGCAGCCTGCTGGCTGTAGGAATCGTAGGCATGGTCGCCATCCAGGTCGTGATCAATATCGGTGTGGTTATCGGCTTGATGCCGGTAACAGGAATTACGCTGCCGCTCATCAGTTACGGGGGCAGTTCACTGACACTGATGCTGACGGCCCTTGGCATTCTATTAAATATTTCCCGTTATGCGAGGTGAAGGGTATGCGTGTCGTATTGACCGGCGGCGGAACGGGGGGACATATTTACCCCGCCGTTGCCATAGCAAGACAATGTGAGAAGGAAGATCCGAAGACGGAGTTTTTATATATTGGAGGCCAGCGCGGCCTGGAAAGCAAACTGGTGCCCCAAGAGAAGCTGCCATTTGAGAGCATTGACATCACCGGGTTCCGGCGCAAGCTGTCGTTTGATAACGTCAAAACGATTATGCGTTTCTTCAAAGGCGTGAAGCGATCCAAGGCATTGCTGAGGGAGTTCAAGCCCGATGTCGTGATCGGTACAGGCGGATATGTGTGCGGTCCGGTCGTTTATGCAGCCGCCAAGCTCGGCATACCGACCATGATTCATGAGCAGAATGCGATACCGGGGCTAACCAACCAGTTCCTCAGCCGTTATGCGGACACGGTCGCGGTCAGCTTTGAAGGTTCGGTATCCTCTTTTCCTAAAGCCAAAAGAACGGTTTATACAGGAAATCCACGCGCGACAACGGTATTAACCGCCAATCGTGAACGTGGATTTGCTACGCTTGGCATCCCGATGGAAGCTCAAGTCGTTCTTATCGTTGGAGGAAGCCGTGGGGCCAAGGCGATCAATAACGCCATGATGGGCATGGCACCGTTTCTTCATAAGCTGCCTGGCGTGCACTTTGTGTTCGTAACAGGCGATACGTATTTCGAGAATACGCGGGAATCCATTTTAGCGCAGCTCGGCACGATGGCTAATCATCTTCATATCATGCCATACATTCATAATATGCCGGAGGTGCTTGCGGCCACTTCGCTGATCGTGAATCGTGCCGGGGCATCGTTCCTGGCTGAGATCACGTCGCTTGGTATTCCATCTGTACTTATACCTTCTCCTAACGTTACCAACAACCATCAGGAGGCGAATGCAAGGCAGTTGGAAGAAGCGGGCGCATCCAGCATGATACTTGAAAAGGATTTGACGGCAGAAACGCTGTTTGGAAAGCTTGAGGAGATTATGACCAGTCGCTCGACCAGAGAGACGATGTCGGCCGCTTCGAAAAAGCTTGGCAAACCGGATTCGGCTGCCGTTATGGTCGAAGAAATCCGCCGGTTAACCGGCAAACGCTAAAACGGCTGGGCGATTGTCACACACCTATGGAGCCTGACATAAGATACTCTATAATCGTGACACACCCATGAGGCCGGCATTACTGACAGCGGCCATCTCCTTCGTTAAGCAGAAGGAATGGCCTTTTGGTTTTGAAAGTCAAGGGAGGTTTATTTAAAATGCAGCAGTGGAAATCGCTACTATCTGAAGCCAATGTCGGAGCCGTGTTATGGAATGAACCGCTGGCAAAATATACGACGTGGAAAATAGGCGGACCAGCCGATTGCCTGATTATTCCTGAGAACAAGGAACAGCTCAAGGAACTGGTCACTCTTCTCCATGCCCATCGTATTCATTGGACGCAACTCGGGCGCGGTTCAAACATGTTAGTTGCCGATAAAGGCATTAGGGGAGCGGTCATCAAGCTGGGTCAGGGATTTGAGGAGCTTCATTTTGACGGAGAGACAGTAACTGCAGGCGGTAGTCTGTCTTTTGTCAAACTCAGTGTTCTGGCCGGAAAACAAGGATTAGCCGGTCTTGAGTTTGCCGGAGGTATTCCTGGGTCAGTTGGAGGTGCCGTTTACATGAATGCAGGCGCCCATGGGTCTGATGTGTCACGCATATTCAAGTCCGCTGACATTGTACTGGAAACAGGGGAATTGGTTACGTATGCTGCGAAAGATATGGCGTTTGATTACCGACACTCCATTCTGCATGAACGAAAAGGGATTGTGACTGAAGCGGTATTTGGGCTCCGTCAAGGAGACCGCAAAGAAATTTCAGCTGTTATGGCCTCTTACAAGGACCGTCGCCGGCGTACACAGCCGCTCCAATCCGCAACCGCAGGCAGTGTATTCCGCAACCCGCCTGGCGACCATGCCGCAAGGTTGATTGAGGCTGCTGGCCTCAAGGGCCTACGGATCGGGGGCGCAGAAGTTTCTTTACAGCATGCCAATTTCATTGAGAACACCGGTCAAGCGACAGCAGAGGACGTGCTCGCTTTGATGGAACGCATCAAGGAAACCATCTCAGAGAAGAACGGAATTCATATGGTGCCTGAGGTGTACGTTCTGGGCGAGCGGTAAACTCGGAGGTGATACATTGGACAAATTGGTGATTGAGGGTGGAAGGCCCCTATCAGGAACCATACGTATCCATGGAGCAAAAAATGCAGCTTTACCTATTCTAGCAGCAAGTCTTCTTGCAGAAGGGACTGTAAGATTAAGCAATGTCCCGCATCTGCTGGATATTGAAGTGATGCTAAGCATTCTTGGCCGTCTTGGCTCCAAATGCAAGCATGAGCTGGAGACGGTTACCGTGGATACCTCGTCTGCCAATTCGTTTCATGTCCCGGAAGATTTAATGAAGCAGATGCGATCCTCCATCTTTTTGATGGGACCTCTGCTGGCCCGTTTTGGTGAAGTGACGATCTATCAGCCCGGGGGCTGTGCGATCGGGGAACGCAAGATCGACCTCCACCTTCAGGGATTGCAGGCACTGGGTGCGGAAATCGAGGAGAGCAACGATAAAATCCATTGCAGAGCAAGCCGATTGATCGGAACGGATATTCATCTCGATTTTGCCAGCGTAGGGGCAACGGAGAATATCATGATGGCAGCAGCAACGGCACTTGGCACAACGGTGCTCACCAATGCAGCCAGAGAGCCTGAAATTCAAGACCTTCAGCATTTCCTGAACAAGATGGGAGCCAACATTATCGGTGCCGGAACGGATACGATTACGATCCACGGCGTGGAGCGTCTTACGCCTTGCGAGTATGAGATCATACCGGATCGGATCGTAGCGGGAACCGTCATGATTGCAGCCGCCGTCACCCGGGGAAGTGTTACGCTTACAAAGACCAATCCCTCTCATTTAACTTCTCTTATACATGTGCTGAAGCGCGCCGGTGTTCAAACCAGTGTATGCAATGATATAATAAACATAAGCTGTATGAGCCGTCCCAAAGCTGTTGAACGAATTGTGACTTCACCTTATCCTTCTTTCCCGACCGATTTGCAGTCCCAGGTCATGGTCTTGTTGTCCTTGGCCGATGGATTTAGTGTTATGAAAGAAACGGTATTTGAGGGACGGTTCAAACATGTGGAGGAACTCTCCCGCATGGGAGCAGACATTTCCACGGATCTGAACTATGCGTTTATACGCGGTGTTCAGAGAATTTACGGAGCCACTGTGGAGGCAACCGATCTTCGGGCTGGAGCGGCGCTCGTCATTGCCGGTTTGGCCGCGCAGGGAACGACCGTGGTGGAGCAAGTTCACCATATTGATCGCGGTTATGATCGTATTGAAAACATGTTCCAAGGTTTAGGTGCACGGATCTATCGTCAGTCTCCTGTGCCCAAACCGCTTGATTTAGCCAATTGAGGTCCTGAGCATCCCCTCCAGAGGAGGGGATAACAGGTCTTTATGGAGAGAGTGGATATGTCCAAGACACATATGCCTGTCCTTAAGCAGGACAAGCCCAAACCGAAAACAGCCAGGAAAATTATATGGATTCTTTTGCTGCTGTTTGCAGCGCTGCTGACGATTCTCTTTTTCCGATCGCCGGTCAGCCAAGTTACCGAGATTCATTTTACAGGCAATACGTTTAATACCAATGAGCAGCTTACTAAGCAAAGCGGACTTCGCATAGGAGACCAATATTTCAGCGTAGAGCCTAAAGATGTGCAGGAACGCCTCGTGGGTCTGGGAACTATCAAGTCGGCTGAAGTGGTCAAGAGCTTTCCGGGTGAGGTGCGAATCGCGGTTACGGAGCATCCTACGGTCGCCTATGAGCTGTCGGAGAACGGAGAACTTCAAGCGATTCTGGCCAGCGGTACTTCCGTTCCTGTTACAGCGAGCGGTATCGCCGTGGAGAAGCCGATCCTGACCAAGTGGGATCCATCGGACCCGAACAAGGCTATGTTAAGTGAAGTGCTTGCGGAGATTCCCAATAGTTTGACCTCGGACATCTCGGAAATCATGCCTTCACCGACAGTCTCTTTCCCGGACCGGATCAAGTTGTACACACGTTCCAAATTCGAAGTCATCACTACGGTTTCCCTGCTTCGGGATAAAGTAGAGTACCTGAGTCAGGTTACCGAAATGGAGCGGCCGGGTGTGATTACGATGCTGGAAGCAGACGCTTATGTACCGTTTGAACAAGAAGTTACAGAAGAGTCAGAGGAAGGGCAATAACCCCCTACTCAGGAATAGGAATAAATGGTACAATTGAAAGTATTGACAACTTGTTTCGGTTCTTCTTTTTTGAATGACTTTTACGGCCTGTTATAGCAAATGTTGGCAGTAAAAAAAATGTTGAAAAAAGAGGGAAAGACCTGCGAGTGTGGAATAAGTAGAAATGTATTCTTTATTATCAAATTAATTTGCTAAAAACAGGAGGTGCCAGGGCTTGAGCAACAATGACATCATTGTTAGTTTGGACATCGGTACATCCAAAGTTCGTGCTATTATTGGGGAAGTTAATAATGGAACCTTTAATATTATTGGAGTTGGATCTGCCGACTCGGAGGGAATTCGCAAGGGTGCAATTGTAGATATCGACCAGACCGTACAATCCATTCGCAGCGCTGTAGATCATGCGGAGCGTATGGTCGGTATTCAAATATCCGAAGTATATGTCGGCATTTCCGGAAATCATATCGGACTTCAATCCAGCCATGGAGTTGTGGCAGTATCGAACGAGGATCGAGAAATTGGCGAAGAGGACATCGACCGCGTGCTGAAGGCAGCGGAGGTCGTGGCGCTTCCACCTGATCGTGAAATTATCGATGTGGTTGCTAAACAGTTTGTAGTTGACGGTTTGGAAGGAATCTCAGATCCGCGAGGAATGATCGGCGTGAGGCTTGAGGTAGAAGCGACGATTATTACTGGCGCCAAAACGGCAATACATAATCTGTTACGATGCGTGGAGAAATCAGGCCTGAAAGTGAAGGATCTGGTGTTGATTCCGCTTGGTGCCGGACAACTCGCCTTGTCGAAGGATGAGAAAACGATGGGTTCGGTACTGGTGGACGTCGGAGCAGGCTCAACCACGCTGGCTGTGTTTGAGGGAGGCAGCATTGCCGCAACCTCGACGCTTCCGGTTGGTGGCGATTTTGTTACGAATGATGTTGCATATGGACTGCGAACTCTGACGGATCAAGCAGAGAAGGTGAAATTGAAGTATGGATGCGCACTGATTGAGAGTGCTGCGCCCGAAGTAACTTTTAAAGTGACGAGAATTGGAAGCAATGTGGACAAGGAGTTCACTCAAGAAGATCTGGCAGCTATCATAGAACCTCGTATTCAGGAAATCTTCCAATTGGTAAGCCAAGAAATTAAACGCTTGGGTTACAGTGAGCTTCCTGGTGGTTATATACTTACTGGGGGCACTATGTCCATGCCTGGTGTGCTGCAGGTGGCACAAAATGAGCTGGCGACTTCCGTACGGATTGCTGTTCCGGATTTTATCGGTGTTCGTGATCCGGGATACTGCAGCGGAGTCGGCATCCTCCATAATGCAATCCGGAATGTACGTGTACGCAATACAGGAGGAAGCAACAACAGCAGCGGAAACAGCAAGAAACCGGTGAATCGCGCGAAGCAGCAAAATCCTGTCGCAGCAACTCAGGAGACCAGCCAGAAGCCGGGATTTATTGAACGCCTGAAAAAGATGTTCAGCGAGTTTATATAGCGGATTCATTCGACAGTGGACGTGCCATCCACGCACATTGAGGGGGAGATGGATTAGATGTTGGAATTCGATTTTGAAATGGATAGCTTGGCTCAAATAAAAGTAATCGGAGTAGGTGGCGGCGGAAGCAACGCTGTTAACCGAATGATTGAGAATGGTGTGCAGGGTGTTGAATTTATAACGGTAAATACGGATGCTCAGGCACTTCATCTTGCTAAATCCGAACACAAATTGCAAATCGGGGATAAGTTGACTCGCGGCCTTGGTGCTGGTGCCAATCCTGATGTCGGCAAGAAGGCCGCCGAAGAATCCCGTGATTTGATTATGAACACCCTGAAGGGTGCGGATATGGTATTCGTTACAGCTGGTATGGGCGGCGGAACCGGAACAGGCGCAGCTCCTGTCATAGCTGAAATTGCTAAGGAGTGCGGGGCATTAACGGTTGGGGTTGTCACTCGTCCGTTTACGTTCGAAGGACGCAAGCGTGCTTCCCAAGCGGAGCTTGGCATTGAAGCATTGAAAGAGAAAGTGGACACACTCATCGTCATTCCGAATGATCGCTTGCTGGAGATCGTGGATAAGAAGACACCGATGCTGGAAGCGTTCCGAGAAGCTGATAACGTATTGCGTCAGGCCGTTCAGGGCATTTCTGATCTGATCCAAGTACCGGGTCTGATCAACCTTGACTTCGCCGACGTGAAGACCATCATGACAGAACGCGGATCTGCGCTGATGGGTATTGGACTGGCTACCGGTGAGAACCGTGCCTCTGAAGCTGCCCGCAAGGCAATTATGAGCCCGCTGCTTGAGACCTCTATTGAGGGAGCACGTGGTGTTATCATGAATATTACAGGAGGAGCCAATCTCTCCTTGTATGAAGTAAATGAAGCGGCCGAGATCGTAACCTCAGCTTCCGATCCGGAAGTGAACATGATCTTTGGTGCGATTATCGAGGAAAGCATGAAGGAAGAAATCAAGGTAACGGTGATCGCTACCGGCTTTGAGAGCAAACCTTCACCGATCCCTCCTGGACGTCGCCCTGCAATGCCTCAAGGGGAACAACAACAGCAGCAGCAGCAGCAGGCAACGGACAAGAGCAATGTGAATCTGAAGCCGTTTGGCAATCAGAACGGCAATGATCAGCTCGATATTCCTACATTCCTTCGCAATCGTTCCCGTAATAATGATTAATTCGAATAAGCCTGTGCTTCGTCATCCTGATGAAGACAGGTTTATTTTTTTTATCTTTCTCCACAGCCTTGCCATACCACATCCCATCCCATCCATAAGAGAGTAAGAAGTAAATAGTGCTGATGCTGTCACACTTTCACGAATAAAGGTTCAGGTGCTCAAACGCTGCGTAACATATGGATATTCCCCTGGTTTTTTCCCAAGATCAAGATGGTTGACTGACGAGCGGAGAGTCCTCTTGGCTCCGGTTTCTAAAAACTGCCCTTCATCGACAAAAAAAGTCTGTAATCGGCCCACAGGTTTAGACAGACTTTGAATTCTATTCTTTTTATACTAGTAACATCTCCCATTGCCCAGAAAACAACAGAAGCATAACGGAAGTGGATTTTTCGACTAGGCAGGTGAACAACCTGGTTGTTTATATTGATCTCATATTTTTGGCAAACCTCGTCATTGACGGCATATTGCTGGCGTTAACCGCCTGGATGCGCAGGGTCAAACCAAGATGGTGGAGGCTAGTGTTATCTTCCGTGGTAGGCGCACTGTATGTTGTCATGATGTTTGTCCCGCAATTGTCGTTTTTGTACACCTTTCTCATTAAGTTTGGACTTTCATTGATTATGCTCTGGATTGCTTTTGGATTTGCAAGCTTGCAGAGTTACCTTCGTCATTTGGGAGCTTTTTATATGGTGAATTTTGCCGCAGCCGGAGGTATTATCGGATTTCATTATCTGGTGCAAAATTCGGGAGAATTGTTCAGTGGGATATGGTATACGACATCGGGAGGGCTATCCTTTGAATTGAAGGTGGGATTCTGGTTTGCATGCATTACCTTTTTTGTAGTTGTATTCGCATTTAAGGCGGTTCAGACCACGAAACGTAAAACCGAGAACCGTGAAACCCTGTTAGGTGATGTCTCCGTATGGATTGGCAGCACCAAAATTTCCTGTGTGGGTTTGCTCGATACAGGAAACCAATTAAGCGATCCCTTGACGCGCACGCCCGTTATGGTGATGGAAGCAGCGCTATGGGAAGCTTATCTGCCCCAGGGCTGGAGCAAACAGCTGATGGAGGGGGAACCGGACAAATTAATTATGGGGCTGGGGGCAGAGGAATTTGACTGGCAGGACCGTCTGCGGTTAGTTCCGTACCGTGGTGTCAACCGGGGGGCCGCATTCATGCTTGCCCTAAAGCCCGACATGGTACGGATTGAACTGGGAGGACTGGAATACGTATCATCCAAAGTGTTGATTGGTCTTGATGGCGGAACGCTGTCCGGCGACAGGGCATACCGGGCCATTATCCATCCGGCTTTGACGGAGGGAGAGGGCACGCCCAAGGTTCATGCAGGTATTGCTCAGGAGGAAGCTTTACAACAGAATACCGAATCTAGCCTTGTTGAATCTGGTGAGGCGAAGACTGCGGGATAACGATGATAAAGCTATTTTCATAGTCTTCGAATCGTGTAATCTATATGGAATGCTGATGTAATCTTTGAAACTCTTATGGAAAGTTATCATGCCAAGCGAGGAAAACCGTGACTACACTTACGAAGTTATGTTGTCCCTTCGGGAAAACGTTTAGGAGGATACGAGATGCCCGTTAAATGGAGATTAGCATTGCAGCTGCAGTATTACCGCGTACTTTTTTTACTAGGCCTGAAGAGTCAGGAAATCTACTACATCGGAGGAAGTGAGGCGCTTCCGCCTCCGCTTACGAAAGAAGAAGAGGAGTTCTTGCTCAAGAAGCTGCCTTCCGGCGATGCAGCCACCCGCGCTATGCTGATCGAACGTAACCTGCGTCTGGTTGTGTACATTGCCCGCAAATTCGAGAACACCGGCATTAACATCGAGGATTTGGTATCGATTGGTGCGATCGGACTGATTAAAGCGGTGAATACTTTTGACCCGGAGAAAAAAATCAAGCTGGCTACATATGCCTCGCGCTGTATTGAAAATGAAATACTGATGTACCTGCGGCGGAATAACAAAACGCGAAGCGAGGTTTCTTTTGATGAACCGCTGAACATCGATTGGGATGGCAACGAATTGCTCTTATCCGATGTGCTGGGCACCGAGAATGACACCATCTACCGTAACATCGAAGAGCAGGTGGACCGGAAACTCCTGCAAAAAGCGCTTGATAAATTAAGCGACAGGGAACGCATGATTATGGAGCTTCGTTTCGGGCTTCAGGACGGGGAAGAAAAGACGCAAAAAGACGTGGCAGACCTGCTTGGAATCTCACAATCCTACATTTCCCGATTGGAGAAGAGAATTATTAAACGACTCCGCAAAGAATTCAACAAGATGGTGTAACTGGAAAACCCAAGGAATAAAATAACCCCCCTCGGAGATAATGTACAGTAATGTTTCTCCTTGGGAGGTTAGTCATCATGACGCGAAACAAAGTTGAAATTTGTGGTGTGGATACGTCAAAACTGCCGGTTCTGACGAATGTGGAAATGAGGGAGCTGTTCCATAATCTGCAGCAGAACAATGAACGATCAGCTCGAGAAAAACTGGTGAATGGCAACCTGAGACTGGTCCTCAGCGTCATCCAGAGGTTTAATAATCGGGGGGAGTTTGTTGATGATCTGTTTCAGGTAGGGTGCATTGGATTGATGAAAGCCATCGACAATTTTGATTTGTCGCAAAATGTTAAATTTTCCACTTATGCCGTACCGATGATTATCGGAGAAATACGTCGTTACTTAAGGGACAATAACCCGATTCGCGTCTCGCGATCCCTGCGTGATATTGCTTACAAGGCACTTCAGGTCCGGGATCAGCTGACAAATGCGAACTCGCGCGAACCGACGATTTTTGAAATTTCCGAAGCGCTGAATGTGCCCAAGGAAGATGTTGTTTTTGCACTCGATGCTATTCAAGATCCCGTGTCCTTGTTTGAGCCGATTTATCATGATGGCGGAGATCCGATTTATGTGATGGATCAAATCAGTGATGATAAGAACAAAGATGTATCCTGGATTGAAGAAATTGCACTCCGGGAAGCGATGCACAAGCTCGGACAACGTGAAAAAATGATTTTATCCATGCGGTTTTATGAAGGCAAAACCCAGATGGAAGTTGCTGATGAAATCGGCATCTCCCAAGCTCAGGTGTCCCGTCTGGAGAAGTCAGCGATCAAGCAAATGCAGAAGCATGTCAAAACTTAGGAAGACCAGCCATCAAACGAAAAGACAACGATCCCATTCAAGGGGTCGTTTTTTTAATTTAAGTAAGTTATTTTACTCATGCGGCTCATATACTGAACAGAGGGTATTTATGTAAACGGCATGCCCGATCCTCAAATACATCTAAGGTGTGAATGCTCATGATACCTGAAAATCAAATGGTGGGGAAAAAGATGAAAATTTCCGATTTTCAAACGAAGGATGTTATTAATATCATTGATGGCAAACGGCTGGGACAGATCAGTGATCTGGAACTCGACTTGCGGCAGGGTCGAATTGAAGCGATTGTTGTGCCGAGTTACGGCAAGTTTATGGGGCTGTTTGGCGGCGGGAGTGATCTGATCATCCCCTGGCGGAATATCGTGAAGATTGGTTCGGATGTAGTGCTTGTCAAGATGGAGGAGCTGCGAAGAATGCCGGAAGATCAGGAGCCGGTGGAATATCTGGATCGCCCGGATCGCCATGATCGGCGCAGCTTCTGACAAGCCGCCAATCGGTTGATGTGTCTCCAGCGTATGTTTTCTGTTACACTGGGATAGAGGTGAAATGTTCATGGAACCGTTTGTGAGTCAGGAGAAGCAGACACCGAGTCTGTTCGTGCTGGAAAAATGGGGAAGGGAAACGGAGGCTGCTGCGATTTCAGCCGGTTTCACAGGCCGGCAAGGAGGCGTTAGCCGGGTACCATATGACAGTCTGAACTTGGCCTTTCATGTCGGAGATGAACCGGGTGACATTGTAGAGAACCGGAAATTAACCGCTGCGTCCCTTGGGTTTTCACTGGAGGACTGGACCTGTGGTGAACAGGTGCATGGCGTTCAGATTGGTGTCGTTCATGAAGAGGACAGAGGCAGAGGAAGCTTGGATCGGACCTCGGCCTTTCAAAATACAGACGGACTTGTGACCCATGTCCCCGGCGTGCTGCTGACTTCCTTCTACGCGGATTGCGTGCCATTGTATTTTTGGGACCCCGTTTCGGGTGCTGTCGGTTTGGCCCATGCCGGCTGGAAGGGAACGGTAGGCCGTATTGCTGAAGAAATGGTCGCCAAGATGGCCCTGGAGTATGGCAGCATGCCGCAGAATATTCGTACAGCCATCGGTCCGTCGATAGGCGAGTGCTGCTATGAGGTGGATGATCGGGTCATGGATCGTGTCCGTGATATTGGATTCGGGGGGCTTACGCCAGAGGAAGCTGCAAAATCAGCCCTGTATATCGACAAGGGACGCGGAAAATACATGCTGAACTTGAAAGAAATAAACAGACACATTATGATTAAAGCAGGAATATTGGCGGAACATATCGAATGTACTTCATGGTGTACAAGCTGCAATCACGATCTGTTCTTCTCCTACCGCAAGGATGGAGGGACAACGGGTCGTATGGCAAGTTGGATCGGGATGAGAAAGAGGTGAGTCGTCCCTTGAGTTTGATGGAACGTATCGATCAGGTGGAACAGCGAATAACGGAGGCTTGCGCAAGAAGCGGCAGGGACCGGAATGAAGTGAATATGATTGCGGTCACTAAATATGTCTCCTTGGATAAAACAGCTTCGGTACTGGATCAGGGACTTCAGCATATCGGCGAGAACCGCTGGCAGGACGCCCAGGAGAAGTGGAACGCCCTTGGAGACCGGGGAACGTGGCATTTCATCGGGCACCTGCAGACCAACAAGGTCAGGGATGTCATTGATAAATTTCAATATATTCATTCACTTGACCGCTTGTCCTTAGCCCATGAGCTGGAGAAGAGGGCTGCAGCGCTGAACCTTCAGGTATCCGCCTTTATGCAAGTTAATATCTCGGGCGAGGAATCCAAGTACGGATTGGCTCCTGAGAAAGCAGCCGAGTTCTTGAAGGAAATCAACAGTCTTTCACACGTAAAGGTAACCGGACTCATGACCATGGCTCCATATGAATCGTCAGCGGAGCAGACGCGTCCTGTATTTCGTGGTTTAAGACAACTAAGAGATGAGCTGAATGAGCAGGCGCTGACATTGGAGCCATTGACTGAATTGTCCATGGGTATGTCCAATGACTTTGAAGTAGCCATAGAAGAAGGGGCGACCTGGGTGCGTCTCGGCTCAATTTTAGTAGGTAAAGAGGAGGATTGACGATGGGCGTGATGAACCGGTTTATGAATTTCTTGGGACTGCAAGAGGAAGAAGAAGTTGTGGAACGCGAGGTTCTTGCCTCGCAGGACGAGCCGGTGGAGGCAACCCCGTTTGATCATCGGAAAAATCAAAAAAATGCAAATATCGTCAGCATTCATTCACAGAAGAACGTTAAGGTTGTATTAGTGGAGCCGCGTTCATATGATGAAGCACAGGAGATTGCAGATCATCTACGCTCATTCCGAACGGTTGTCGTTAATCTGCAGCGCGTACGCAATGATCAGGCGCTGCGCATTATCGATTTTCTCAGCGGAACGGTATATGCGCTTAGTGGCGGAATCTCCAAGGTAGGCGGGAATATCTTCCTATGCACACCGGATACCGTCGAAATTCAAGGTTCCATCTCCGAGATTTTAGCTGACGAGCATGAATATAACAGAATGAGGTGATCTAGGCTTTGAGCAGCGAAATTTATAGCATTGTTGGAACCCTGTTCCAAATTTATTTTTACATGATCCTGGTCTACGTTTTAATGTCTTGGCTCCCGAATGTGAGAGAAAGCTTTGTCGGGGAGCTGCTTGGCAAGTTAGTTGAGCCGTATTTGGCTCCATTCCGCCGGTTTATCCCGCCGATTATGGGCATGATCGATATTTCTCCGATTGTCGCGTTGTTCGTTCTGCAGCTGGCACAACGGGGCGTGTATGCTATCCTCGGATATCTACTGTAGCAGGTGAATAAGCATGAAACTGGACATCTATGATCATTTTCACAGGGACGAACGTGAATTTGTGGACCGGGCTTGGGAATGGGTTGTCAATGCCGGACAGTATCATGAAGCGAAGCTGACGGATTTCCTGGACCCTCGTCAGAGATTCATTCTGGAGTCGCTCGTGAATCGTCACCCCGATGTGCATGCCCTGTTTCAGGGTGGACATGCTGACGCAGAGCGCGTTCGGGCATTGATTGCACCGGATTACCGGGATCTTGAGGGCGAGGATTTGAAGATGAAAGTGCTCAGCATATCTTCCGGGGATCAGAAGTTTCTGGAGCTCGACCATGGCGACTACATGGGTTCGATTCTGGGTCTTGGCATCAAGAGATCCAAGATCGGTGATATTCATGTGCTTGAGGACGGCTGCCATACGGTGGTTGCCGAGGACATCAGTTCGTTCCTGCATCTGAATCTCAGTCAAGTTCACAGGGTGCACGTGATGACGGAACTGCTGCCGCTGGACAAGCTTCAGGTCACGCATACGAATTTCGATACGATGGATATTACCGCATCTTCCATGAGACTCGACGGGATCGCCAGTGACGCATACCGGATCAGCCGGACGAAAATCGTGGTACCGATCAAGGCGGGCCGATGCCGTGTGAACTGGAAAGTGGAAGAGGATCCTTCAACGAATTTAAAAGAAGGCGATGTTGTCTCCATCCAAGGCTTTGGAAGGTTTAAAGTACTGGAGACAGGCGGCCTGACGAAAAAAGGGCGGTACCGTATCAAGGTTGGGAAATATGCCTGACCTTTGAAGGAATTGCCGTTTTTTTGTCGAAACAATACAAGGTACATTAATAATTACAATGGATTTGCCGATAAATCAGAATGACCGCTATTGTCTTCATGGACGGGTGGTTTGGCTACTACAGCGGATGAACCGTCTTGTAAGGCCCATATATTTAGGAGGTGCACACCATGCCATTGACACCGCTTGATATACATAACAAGGAATTTGCCCGTCGAATTCGGGGTTATGATGAGGACGAGGTCAACGAGTTTTTGGACCAGATTATTAAAGATTACGAAAGTGTGATCCGGGAAAATAAGGAACTGGGAAACCAGCTGTTGACGATGCAGGAAAGATTGGATCATTTTTCAAATATTGAGGAAACCTTATCCAAGACGATCATTGTCGCTCAAGAAGCAGCGGACGAGCTGAAACACAACGCGAAGAAGGAAGCTCAGCTGATCGTGAAGGAATCCGAGAAGAATGCAGACCGTATTATCAATGATGCGCTGAGCAAATCCCGCAAAATTGCGCTTGAGGTTGAAGAGTTGAAGAAGCAGGCATCCATCTACCGTACCCGTTTCCGCTCCTTGGTTGAGGCGCAATTGGAGCTCTTGAAGCAAGAAGGCTGGGAGACGCTGGAGAGCCGTGAAGCAAGTCTTGAGCCTAAAGAGGTATACTAGGCGGGTATCCGGTTGACTTTTTCCCGGAAAGAGTCTATAACTAATAACATATTGTTGATTCATATTCGAATTCGTTGATGGGAATAGTACGCGAAGGATCTGTCCCTCAGAGAGCCGGCGGTTGCTGAAAGTCCGGCGTTCAGACCAAGCAGAAGATCATCCCGGAGAAGTGAAGCTGAAGCGTTTAACCGCGTGTGTAAGCTAAACCGTCTGCCGAACGTTACATCGGACCTTGTCTTGTAGTGAAGACATGGACTTAAGGTGTCGTTATGGATAGTCTTCTAGCGGAAGTCTGTTCAGCGAAATTAGGGTGGTAACGCGAGAACAGGTTCTCGTCCCTTTGGGGATGAGGCCTTTTTTTATTTTCACAGAACATTACGAATCAGGGCGAAAGGACGATTGGCATGAACAGAGTAGACGTCAAAGAGAAGGCGCGGGCAAGAGAGCTGCGCATCTTGAACAAATGGAACGAGGAGAACACGTTCAAGAAATCGATCGAAAGCCGGGCCGGCAAGCCGAATTATGTATTCTATGAAGGGCCTCCAACCGCGAACGGTGCGCCGCATATCGGTCACGTGCTTGGCCGGGTCATTAAAGATTTTGTTGGCCGTTATCAGACGATGAAAGGTTACCATGTCGTTCGGAAAGCGGGCTGGGATACGCACGGACTGCCGGTTGAGCTTGGCGTGGAGAAGCAGCTTGGTATCTCCGGCAAGCAGGAAATCGAGAATTACGGCGTGGAAGCCTTTATCAAGAAATGTAAATCAAGTGTGTTTGAATACGAGCATAAATGGCGTGAGCTGACCGAAGCGATTGCTTATTGGACCGATCTGGATCATCCCTACATCACGCTGGAGAATGATTATATTGAGAGTGTATGGAACATCTTGGCGACAATCCATGACAAAGGTCTCCTGTACCGCGGTCATCGTGTAAGCCCGTATTGCCCGTGCTGTCAGACGACACTCAGTTCTCATGAAGTAGCCCAGGGCTACGAGGATGTTAAAGACCTGAGTGCAACTGCCAAATTCAAGCTGCACGATAGCGGAGAATACGTACTGGCATGGACGACCACGCCTTGGACACTTCCATCCCACGTGGCGCTAGCTGTAAATCCGGATATGGATTATGCGCGCGTAGAGCAGGAGGACGGCATCTACATCGTCGCTAAAAATCTGGTAGAGGATGTCATGAAGGGCGAGTTTACCGTTCTATCTACGTTGAAAGGTTCTGAGCTGGTTGGCAAAACCTATGATTCTCCATTTACCTTCGTACAAGCGGAGAAAAAAAATATAGTCGTTGGCGCCTCCTTTGTTACGGATGCAAGCGGTACGGGCATTGTGCATATGGCTCCTGCTCACGGTGAGGATGACTACCGGGTATGCCGCGAGAATGGCATCAGCTTTGTAAGTGTGGTCAATGGCCAAGGCCGATACACCGATGAAGTGACAGACTTTGCCGGACGTTTCGTCAAAGATTGCGATCTGGACATCGTGAAGTCGTTGTCTGAAAAAGGTCTTCTGTACAGCAAAGAGAAATATGAGCACAGCTACCCGTTCTGCTGGCGCTGTAAATCCCCGCTGCTCTATTATGCAATGGAGAGCTGGTTCATCGAGACGACAGCCGTTAAGGATCAATTGATTGCGAACAACAATGGGGTAACCTGGTATCCGGGCCACGTGCGTGATGGCCGCTTCGGCAAGTTCCTGGAAGATTTGGTTGATTGGAATATCAGCCGGAACCGCTATTGGGGAACGCCGCTGAACGTATGGGTCTGCGACACGTGCGAAGGACAATATGCCCCGCACAGCATTGCTGATCTTCGTGCCAACGCGGTTGGCGAGATTGCGGAGGATCTGGAACTTCACAAGCCTTACGTGGATGAAGTGAAAGTGAAATGCCCGCATTGCGAAGGTGGCGTGATGGAACGCACCTCTGAGGTGATCGACGTATGGTTTGACAGTGGATCGATGCCGTTTGCACAATATCATTATCCGTTCGAGGACAAGGAGAAATTCGAACAGCAGTATCCTGCCGATATGATCTGCGAAGGAATTGACCAGACACGTGGATGGTTCTACAGCCTGCTGGCCGTATCCACCTTGTTCACGGGTAAAGCTCCTTACAAAGCGGTCATGGCCACAGGTCATATCCTGGATGAGAATGGACAGAAGATGTCCAAATCCAAAGGGAATGTCATTGATCCTTGGGATATCATCGAAGAGTACGGTACGGATGCCTTCCGCTGGGCGCTGCTGGCTGACAGTGCGCCATGGAACAGCAAGCGGTTCTCCAAAGGGATCGTTGGCGAGGCGAAATCCAAAGTGGTGGATACGCTGGTAAACACTCATGCATTCCTGACGCTGTACGCCGGTATTGACGGCTATGATCCGAAGGAGCATGAATTCAAGGGATCGGACCATAAGCTGGACCGCTGGATTCTCTCCCGCCTGAACAGCTTGATTCAAGTAGTTGATAAAGGGCTGGCTGTGAATGATTTCCTGAATGCAGCCAAAGCCATCGAAGCCTATGTGGATGAGCTGAGCAACTGGTACATTCGTCGTTCGCGCGACCGATTCTGGGGCAGCGGGCTCAGCGAAGATAAGCTGGCTGCGTATGGAACGCTGACGCATGTGCTGCTCACCCTCTCGAAGCTTATGGCTCCATTTACGCCGATGCTGTCCGAAGATATCTTTGTCAACCTGGGCGGCGGAGAGAGCGTGCATCTGGCCGACTTCCCGCAAGCAGACGATGCGCTGATCGACAAGGCGCTGGAGCAGGACATGGAGACGGCAAGACAGATTGTGGAGCTTGCGCGCAACGTCCGCAACGAGACCGGAATCAAGACGCGTCAGCCGCTGTCCGAGCTGATTGTGTCCATGGACCGTGAATTTGATCTTTCCGGATACGAAGACATTATCAAGGATGAGATCAACGTAAAAGCAATCGAGGTTGAGACCAGCGACAGCGGCTTCGTAGATTTCACGCTGAAGATGAATCTCAAGGTTGCCGGTAAGAAATACGGTAAGAATATCGGTTTCCTGCAAGGGTTCTTGAAGGGGATGAGCAGTGACGACACTCGCAAAGCGGTTCAAACGGGCGGTGTGAATGTCACTTCACTGGAAGGTGAGGAGCTGCAGATTACTGCTGACGAGCTTCTGGTGGAGAAGAAAGCGAAGGAGGGCTTTGCATCCGCTTCGGGTTATGGGTTAACCGTTGCGCTCAATACCGATATCACCCCAGAGCTGGAGCAGGAAGGCTGGGTTCGTGAAGTCGTGCGTGCCGTACAGGATACACGCAAGAAACTGGATCTGCCGATTGAAAAGCGGGTCAACCTGACTCTTGACACGGATGATGAGCTTAGAGGCGCTATTACCGCTTTTGAAGAGGTTCTGCGCGAGAATGTGCTCGTGAACGATCTGCAATTTGGACAAAGTGAAGGCATGGAGCGGGTTGAGCTTGGCGGCAAAACGATCGGTATCCATATCGCCTGAAAGATAGATTGGATTTAATACCAATGCCCCTATCATGGGGCGTTGGTTTTTTTCATATTCAAGTTGAAGCAGGGTTCTTCAGCGGTTTAGGTTCTATACGAATGAGATTCTACCAATAGATACATAATAATCAGCGAATCGTGGTTTCGTATCCAGGCAGAGATTGCGGCTAAAGGGGCGTTGAAATATGGCGGAGAAGTCGGATGAAGCGGAGTTAACAGAAGAGAAGAAGGTGTTGGATGAAGATAAGGATCAACTGAGCGCGATACACCGAATGACCACGGACATTGCACAACAGCTGGAGAAGTCCCGGATTGCGGAATACACTCAGCTGTTGAACCGGCCCTGGAAGCTGATATGGACGAATCTGCTGGCTGGCACAGCCCGCGGCGTGGGGATTGCGATTGGTTTTACCTTTTTTGCAGCCACCATCATCTACGTTCTTCAGGCGCTGGGCGCACTGAATTTGCCGATTATCGGTGATTATATTGCAGACATTGTGCGTATTGTTCAGCGTCAGCTGGAGTTGACATAACAAGGAATTTTGCAAGTATGTACAAGGGGCCGGCAGCTGCCCTAATCGCAGTCATACCGCCCACCCGGAACTATTAGTTAGCTGAAGGATTCATCATCGGGGTCCCCGTTGGGATCAAGGAGGTAACTTCCTTCGCCCCGATTCAGGTAATCAACGTACTGGGGACTACGCACGATAAAGACCTCGGAACCATCGATATTGGTTGCAACGAAATTTTCATATACCTCAACAAAACCGCCATGATCATCGCCATTCTCGATATCCATCTCGTTATAACTGTCAATGTCGTTTCCTTCCGCCATAGCAGGTGTGTTGGAGGTGCCCCAGCTTTCGACGATCTGCCAAGCGTCCTCGCCATCAAAAGCGGAATACTCATGTTCATCCATGCTGGATTTACCAAAAGCGGGCGCCAGCACCTCTTCCTCAATCGGACGATTGTAGGACAGGTTTTCACGCGGAGTGTCTTTTACGCAATATTGCGTATCAGGCAGTGCTTCCAGCCGTTCATATGGAATGGGCTGGCCGCAGGTCAGACAAACACCGTAGCGTCCGTGATGGATGGCTTCCAGTGAGAAAATGACACGTTGAAGTTCAAGATCTACCCTGTCCTGGAGGGCGAGGTCTTTTTCCCGCTCATAGAGCTCTGTAGCCAGATCACCGGGGTGATTATCGATATGTGATAACTCGCCGGTTGAATCTCTCTCGGACTCGCCGAGCCCATGCTGGTCGTTATAGATCATGCGCCGTTCAAGCTCAACTTTTTGATCCATCAGCTTCTGTTGCAGAATATCGAGTTGCTCCTGAGTTAAATGCGACATATCAGGCTCCTTTCATGGTCCGAAGTTGACCTTCTGATTCATATGTATAGAGTGCACCTATCGTGTCGGTTTTACTGACGGAAAATGTTCTCGCCAATGGACAGGAATGGACGATTTCTGAGCCGCTGTGCTACAATAAGACGAGTTATGTACCGATCAGCGAAGGTGAACGTTTGGTTGGAGAAGACAAGAACGGAGTGACATAAACAAGTGGTATATTATTTGATTGCATTTGTTTTATTTCTTATCGATCAGGGCACCAAGTACTTGATTGCACAAAACCTGGAGCTATATGAGCAGATTCCGGTAATCGGTGATTTCTTCCTGATCACATCGAGCCGAAATCGGGGAGCCGCTTTTGGCATATTGCAGGATCAATTATGGTTCTTCATTGTTGTAACGCTTATCGTGGTGGCGGGTATCATCTGGTACTTGCAAAAGGTAGTGAAGGAAGGACGCAGATTACTGCCTACAGCACTTGCGCTTGTTCTTGGCGGGGCCTTGGGGAACTTCATCGATCGCCTGGTAATGGGAGAGGTTGTGGATTTTCTGCAGTTCAATTTCGGCAGCTACACATTCCCGATATTTAATATTGCTGATTCCTGTATTGTGATCGGTGTGGCGTTAATTATATTGGATACGCTTCTGGACGGAAGACGCGAGAAGATGAAGACAACAAGTGGAGTTTCGGGTACAGAAGGGAATGAATGATGTTGCAAGACGAAATGGATATGGATGCGGACTTTAACGATGGAACGGTACAGGGCCAGGAGCTTCATGAGTGGACCGTAGATGCTGATTCCTCCAAGACCCGTTTAGATAAATACATAACGGAGAGCCTAGGGGAAGAAGTTTCGCGCTCCCAGGTGCAGTTGTGGATTACAGATGGACATGTTAAGGTCAACGAGGAACCTGTAAAATCCAATTATAAGGTGAGTCAGGGTGATCATATTGTGCTGAGTGTACCTCAGCCATCGGTAGTTGAGATTATTCCGGAGGACATTCCGCTTGAAATTGCTTTTGAAGATCGGGACGTGATTGTGGTGAATAAACCGAGAGGGATGGTGGTTCACCCGGCACCGGGGCATTCGTCCGGAACGCTTGTGAATGCGCTGATGTTTCACTGCAAGGACTTGTCTGGCATTAACGGGGAGCTTCGGCCTGGCATCGTTCATCGAATTGACAAGGATACAACCGGTTTAATCATGGCAGCCAAGAACGATAAAGCTCATGCTTCTCTGGCCGCTCAATTGAAGGACCATAGCGTGAACCGTCGTTATCTGGCTCTTGTACATGGAAATATCAGTCATGATCAAGGAACGATTGATGCACCTATCGGCAGGGATGCGCAGGATCGTAAATTATATACGGTGACGGACCGAAACAGCAAGCATGCAGTTACTCATTTTACCGTGGTGGAACGGTTCGGAGACTATAGTCTTCTCGAGCTGAAGCTGGAGACAGGACGAACGCATCAAATCCGCGTGCATATGAAGTATATCGGCCATCCGCTTGTGGGTGATCCCGTATACGGCAAGAGCAAGGGAATCAAACTGAACGGGCAGGCGCTTCATGCAGCCGTTTTAGGTTTTGTCCATCCTTCAAGCGGACAGTACATGGAGTTTTCTGCACCGATGCCGAAGGATATGGAGGAATTGCTGGCGATCCTAAGGGGCCGCTAGCGGTTCCTTTTTTTTCTTGCGTTTGAATTGTCGGGTATGTTATAGTGACGATAACTTTAATGAAGGAGGTGAGCAGGATGAATATCGAGATGGTAAACAACCGTATTAGCCAGCTGCCTGTATCTATGGCTGGCATTGTTCATGCATTTCTCTACAACGGGAGAGGTCTGTCCAATTTCAATTATACGGTTGTACCATCGCGAGAAGTCACCTGCCTGCCTGCACGGATTAAGCCCTAATTAAGGCTTACTATTCTTAAGGGTCCGCAGAGCTTGCTCTGTGGGCCCTTTTTGCATTTGCAGCGCCCGGTTCTTCTCCAGCTAACAGGCATTCGAACAGTACGGATGAAATTTGTTCGGAGCATACAGGAGGAAACCTAATATGAATATGATCAATGTACAAAAACTTACTCAATACCACGGCGCCAATCTGGTGCTGGACCAGATATCATTTGAAATCCAAGAAGGCGAGAAGGTTGCTCTCATCGGAAGGAACGGAAGCGGAAAGTCAACGCTGATGCGTCTTCTTGCTGGTCATGACAAGCCAACCGAAGGACAATTGGCGATAAAGAAGAATGCGAAAATCGGATATTTGGAGCAAATTCCGAGCTATATGGATGCCTGGACGGTGATGGATGTTCTATCACAAGGTTTGAGTCATCTGGCGGACTACCGAACGGAGATGACAGAGCTTGAGAAGAAAATGAGTGATGTTGAGATCGCTGCGGATGCAGCGCAATTAGATCGTGTACTCCGCCGCTATTCAGCTCTTCAGGAGCGGTTTGAGATCGAGGGCGGTTATGAACTGGAGGCCAGCATCGATAGGATTGCTTCAGGGCTTCAAATCTCCAAGCGTGAGTACGGGCATACTTTCGGCTCGTTGTCTGGCGGAGAACAAACTCGGGTGATGCTGGCATCACAGCTGATCGTACAGCCGGAATTGCTGCTGCTTGATGAACCGACCAATCATCTGGATCTGGCACGTACCGAATGGCTGGAGGGTTTTCTGCGCGACTATCCGGGAACCTGCGTCATTATCTCCCATGACCGATATTTTCTCGATCGGGTGGTGTCCAAAACGATTGAGATCGAGGATGGGGAAGTTTTCACAGCCAGTGGCGGTTACACCGCATTCATGAGAGATAAGGAGGAACGGTTGCTCCAACAGTTTGCGGAGTATCAAGAGCAGCAGAAAGTGATCAAAAAGATGAAGGAATCGATCAAGCAGCTGGAGGAATTCGGACGCATCGGCGGCAATGAGAAATTTTTCAAACGGGCGGCATCCATGCGCAGGGCGCTGGAACGGATGGAACAGGTCAAGAGGCCTGTATTGGAACGGAGGCAAGCTGATTTTGATCTCAATCCGCAGGATCGTTCGGGCCGCCGTGTGGCATACTTTGAACAAGTTGAGGTTGCTTACGGAGATCAGAGGGTGCTGAGAGGGGCATCCGGCTTGCTAGAGTATGGTGAGAAGATTGTGCTCATGGGCTCGAACGGCAGCGGTAAAACAACGCTCTTCAAGGTGCTGATGGGAGAGCTGATGCCGGATTCAGGAACGCTGGAATGGGGTTCCAGGGTGGATGTTGGCTACTTGGCGCAACAAGAAGAGCCGGAGAATCCCAAGGAATCCGTGCTTCAATATTTCCGCGGCAAGGTCGGAGTTGAGGAAGGCGAAGCTCGCGGGATATTGGCAAGGTATCTGTTCTACGGTGCGGCTGTATTAAGAACAGTCGGGCAGCTGTCGGGCGGTGAATGGACACGATTAAGGTTAGCACTGCTTATATACCAGAAGCCGAATCTGCTTCTTCTGGATGAACCAACCAACCATTTGGATATTGCCTCACGCGAAGCGCTGGAGGATGCATTGCGAGATTATGCGGGGACCGTACTTGCCATCTCTCATGACCGATATTTTGTCAATCAGCTGTCTCATAAAGTATGGGATTTGGATCAAGGCAAGCTTATCGTTTACTTGGGAAATTATGATGATTTTCGAGCCAAGAAGGATCAGTTGGCTGCAGCGTCACTTGCAAGAGAGCTTCCAGGCGGAAGAGATGACATTGCCTTGCCGAAGATAGCGCAGCAGAAAGCGAAAGAGAAGACCAGCGCTCAACCTGCGCAACATTCAAACCGAATAAGAGAGAATCCATCTTCTGCCGAACGGAGCCATTGGCTGGAGGAGGAGATCGACCGTTTGGAGAGACTCATTCAACAGCTTGATGGATGGCTTGAGACAGAGGGTCCGATGGTTGACGGAACGGATGCAGCGCTTCTGGAACAGCGCTGGAATGAGCGTGAGTCGCTGGCTGCGAATCGTGACGAGCTCCTGGCGGAATGGCTGGAATTGTCTTAAGCTGGATTTTGCTGATGAGGCTTAAGTCTATGACATACGATCAAGCTGAAAAAGTACAAATCATTTGATATATAATGCATGGCTCCTGCCGAGATTTTACGGCATATTTATGGATGAATATCATTGCAAGAGTAGGAGATGAATACAAATCATGAGTATTGACAAATATCAGGAAACGTACATTCAGCAAAACTTTGCTAACCGTATCGGCGGTGCCAACTACGGCAAAGATACAGCCATTTATAAATTTGAGAAAATCAAGAGAGCGAAGGCAGCTGCGAAGCAGGAGCATCCGAACACGGAGCTTATCGATATGGGTGTTGGCGAGCCGGACGAGATGGCGGACGCAGGCATCGTGGCGAAACTCGCTGAGGAAGCCTCCAAGCGGGAAAACCGGGGATATGCGGATAACGGAATTCCTGAGTTTAAGGAAGCGGCTGTTCGCTACTTGAAGAATGTGTTTGGAGTCGAAGGAATCGATGCGGCTACAGAAGTGCTGCACTCCATTGGTTCCAAACCTGCACTGGCTATGCTGCCATCCTGCTTCATTAACCCGGGGGATGTAACCATTATGACGGTTCCGGGATATCCCGTGCTTGGCACGCACACCAAGTATTTGGGCGGCGAAGTATACAATGTGGAATTGAAAAAAGAAAACGCGTTTTTGCCGGATCTCAGTTCCATTCCTGAAGACATTGCACGCCGTGCAAAACTGCTCTACCTGAACTATCCGAACAACCCGACGGGCGCCAGCGCAACCGTTGAGTTTTTCTCCGAGGTTGTGGAATGGGCTCGCAAGTACGGAGTTGTCGTCGTCCACGATGCTCCATATGCAGCGCTCACCTACGATGGCTTGAAGCCCCTCAGCTTCCTCTCCGTACCTGGCGCGAAGGATGTTGGCGTGGAGCTTCACTCCTTGTCCAAATCCTACAACATGACAGGATGGCGCATCGGCTTCATCGTCGGCAATCCGCTTGTGGTCAAAGCGTTTGGCGATGTGAAGGACAACAACGACTCCGGTCAATTCATAGCCATCCAAAAGGCAGCTGCATACGGCTTGGACAATCCGCAAATTACCGAGAAGATTGCAGAGAAGTATTCGCGTCGTCACAATATGCTGGTGGACGTGCTGAATGAACTTGGCTTTACAGCCGAGAAACCGAAAGGCTCCTTCTTCCTGTATGTGGAGGCTCCAAAAGGAGTTAAAGGCGGCCGCCGCTTTGAGTCCGGAGAGGACTTCTCCCAATATCTGATCCGCGAGAAACTGATCTCTACGGTGCCTTGGGATGATGCAGGACATTTCGTTCGCTTCTCCGTGACCTTCATTGCTGACGGTGAGGAAGAAGAGAAACGGGTAATTTCCGAAATTCGCAGCAGACTTAGCGATGTGGAATTCGAATTTTAATAGCGCAATAAACTCTGTTCGGAACGCGACAACTTTCGACATGATCGAGGTTGACATCTCCTGTGGGGTCTGTCATAATAAGATCAATCGAATAGCACCTTTAAATCAGTCCCGTGAGGCTGGCAAGGTAACGTGAACCGAGGTTCATTAACAGGAGGCATAGCTCTGTCTGCGGATAGATGCTGCGCTTTCCACACTATCTCTATGAGATCAACTCCTTGTCCAAGCCGGGCAAGGAGTTTTTTTGTGTGTAAGAAACCCACGGATCGTCAGGAACTGGAAAGGGCTAATCAAACGTGTTGAAGGAGGACTTAAGGATGAGCAATGAACAGCATGTGATTATGGACGAGACGGCCATCCGCCGCGCGCTAACGAGAATTGCCCATGAAATATTGGAAAAGAATAAAGGGATTGAAGATTGTGTACTGGTCGGCATCCGCACACGCGGGGTATTTTTGGCTCAGAGAATCGCCGAGCGAATGAACGAGATTGAAGGTACGCCGATTCCTTGGGGAGAGATTGATGTGACCTCCTATCGGGATGACCGGGATAGTAAGGAAGCCACCGCAGAGCGGGTGGAAGGAGCAAAGCTCAGTCTGGAGCACCTGAACATCCATGATAAGAAAGTGATTTTGTTCGATGATGTGCTGTACACCGGACGAACCATTCGGGCGGCGATGGATGCCCTGATGGATTGCGGGCGGCCAAGAATGATACAGCTTGCGGTTCTCGCAGATCGCGGCCATCGCGAACTGCCGATCCGGCCGGATTATATCGGAAAGAACGTTCCTACCTCTAAACATGAGGAAATTACGGTGGCATTAACCGAAATCGACGGCAAGGATGAAGTGACCATTAGCCAAAGAGAGGAACGATAATCATGACAACAGCCATTTCAGTGAAAGAACGCAGCCTCTTAGGATTGAAGGATATTAGCAGAGACGAGATTGGATCGATCTTGAATCGGGCGGCATATTGGGAAGCGCAGTCCGACAAAGTGGTACCGGTTCTCAAATCAAAATTTGCGGTTAATATGTTCTTCGAGAACAGCACCAGAACGAGATTTTCTTTTGAAATGGCTGAGAAAAGACTCGGCGCCGAGGTGATGAACTTTGCAGCGGCAGCCTCAAGTGTAGAGAAGGGCGAGTCGATCTACGATACCGTGCGGACCTTGGAATCGATGGGGATTGACGCAGGTGTCATCCGCTTGAAACCTTCAGGAGTGCTTCAAGAACTGGCAGAACGGGTGTCGATTCCACTGGTGAATGCAGGAGATGGCAACAATGAGCATCCAACGCAGGCACTGCTTGACCTATATACAATGAAGAAAAGTTTCGGAGAGCTTAAAGGATTAACGGTGTCTATCATCGGAGATATCAAACACAGCAGGGTGGCGCGTTCGGACTTGTGGGCGCTGCAGAAATTCGGAGCGCATGTGCAGTTCTGCGCACCGGAAACGATGCAGGCACCAGAGCTTGCCCAGTATGCACCTTATGTATCGATGGAAACGGCGCTGAAGGCTGATGTGGTTATGATGCTGAGGGTTCAGCTGGAGCGTCATAACGCAGGAGTATTCAAATCCAGCGCGGAATACCGGGAGCAGTACGGTCTTACGGAAGAACGGGCAGCGAGGCTGTCAGGGCACACGATGATTATGCATCCGGCACCCGTGAACCGGAACGTTGAAATTGATGACACGGTTGTGGAAAGTCCCAGATCGATGATATTCAATCAGATGGCGAACGGAGTGCCGATTCGCATGGCGGTTATGGAACGGGCGATGAAGGGCTAACCTGAAGCATGAATATAGATGAATAAATATTAATAATTATACACAAACATGAATTTTTATTATACAATATACAAAGAAGCGAACGGTGCTTCTGCTGCGGAGGGGAACCAAGATGCAAATGCAAGTGATAAGGAATGCCAAAGTGATCAATGAACAAGGACAGCTCGAAGACAAACATATCGTCATTGCAGACGGATTGATTCAGTCGGTTGTGAGTGAGGCTGGAGCCTTGCCGGAAGCGGGCGAGAACGTGCGGATAATCGATGCCGAGGGCAAACTGGTCACACCGGGATTCATCGATATGCATGTGCACTTGAGAGAGCCGGGTTATGAGCACAAGGAAACGATCGAGAGCGGCAGCCGCTCAGCAGTGAAGGGCGGATTTACGACCATCGCCTGCATGCCTAACACAAGGCCGGTTACTGACTCGCCTGAAACGGTGAAACTGATACTGGACAAAGCGAGTGAGGCGAATCTTGCGAAGGTGCTGCCTTACGCTGCAATAACCAGGAATGAGCTGGGCCGTGAACTGACAGACTTCGAAGCCTTGAAGGCAGCAGGGGCGATTGGATTCACGGATGACGGGGTCGGCGTACAGAACGCACAGATGATGAAAGATGCCATGAAAAAAGCTAAAGCGCTGGGCATGCCGGTTATCGCTCACTGCGAGGACGATTCGCTGGTAAAGGGAGCTTGCGTGACCGAAGGCAAGTTCGCCCAGCAGCATGGCCTGAAAGGAATTCCGAACGAGTCGGAAGCAATCCATGTCGGACGGGATATTTTGCTGACGGAAGCCACCGGGGTACACTACCATGTATGCCATGTGAGCACAGAGCAGTCCGTACGTTTGATCCGCCAGGCGAAGGCGATTGGCATCTCGGTAACAGCTGAGGTATGCCCCCACCATCTGGTGCTATCGGACGAAGATATTCCCGGCCTTGATGCAAACTGGAAGATGAATCCGCCGCTGCGCACTCCGCGTGACGTAGAGGCTTGTATAGAAGGTCTGCTGGACGGAACGCTTGATATGATCGTGACGGATCATGCCCCGCACAGCGCTGAAGAGAAAGCCAAAGGCATGGAGCTCGCACCGTTCGGTATCGTTGGATTCGAAACGGCATTTCCACTGCTCTATACCAAGTTTGTTGCAACAGGCAAATGGGATCTCGCACTGCTGGTCAAACGGATGACAAGTGATCCGGCAAGAGTATTCGGTCTTGCAACGGGTGTGCTGGAAGCCGGGGCAGCAGCGGACCTGACCATGATTGACCTGGAAGCCGAGAAGGAAGTGAACCCGGAAGAGTTCGCTACGAAAGGCCGCAACACTCCATTCACCGGCTGGAAGCTGAAGGGCTGGCCTGTGATGACTTGGGTGGACGGCGATATGAAATGGTCCGAACAAAATGGATTTTAAGTAACACTTAGGCCAATGACTTATAAAATATATTACACATAGATGACAGGAGTGATCGGGATGCAGGCAAGATTGTTACTGGAGGACGGTACGCTGTTCAGCGGAAAATCCTTCGGCGCGGATGCTGAAATGACCGGAGAGGTCGTTTTCAATACAGGGATTACAGGATATCAAGAGGTGCTGAGCGACCCGTCCTACTGCGGACAGATCGTGACGATGACGTACCCTTTGATCGGAAACTACGGCATCACGCGGGATGACTTTGAATCCATTCGGCCGTTCGTCCACGGATTCGTTGTTCGTCGTCATGAGCCTGTTCCTAGCAACTGGCGTGCAGAATACAGCGTTGACAGCTTGTTGAAGGAATATGGAATTCCAGGGATCAGCGAAATCGATACACGGATGTTGACCCGCATCATCCGTCATTACGGAACCATGAAGGGGATTCTGACAACGTCCAACAAGCCGGTAGAAGAGCTGAAGGAAATGCTCGGCGACACAACGATTGCTGAACTTCGCAATCAGGTGGCAAGTACTTCAACACCGCAAATGTTTACGAGCCCCGGCTCCAAGGAACGGATCGTTCTGGTTGACTTCGGTGCAAAAAGCGGGATTTTACGCGAGCTGACTTCCCGTGGCTGCGATGTGATCGTAGTTCCGCATGACACCACTGCGGACGAAATCCGCAGACTCCATCCGGATGGAATCCAGTTGTCCAACGGCCCTGGGGACCCGAAAGATGTTCCGTACGCTGTAGACATGGTCAAACAACTGCTTGGCGAATATCCGATCTTCGGCATCTGCCTGGGTCATCAATTGTTTGCACTGGCTGCGGGCGCTGACACCGAGAAGCTAAAATTCGGACACCGCGGCGGGAACCATCCGGTTAAAGAGCTTGCCAGCGGACGCTGCTATATTACTTCCCAGAATCATGGGTTTACAGTAAATGAAGATTCCGTTAAAGGCACGGAGCTTGAAGTCACGCATATCAACAATAACGATAAAACGATTGAAGGCTTGAAGCACTCGAAATTCCCGGCCTTCTCCGTACAGTATCACCCTGAAGCTGCACCTGGACCGCACGACAGCAGCTATCTGTTCGATCAATTCCTTGAAATGATAAGAGACCATAAACAGAATGAAGTCCGGAAGCCGCGCCAGGCGGTTCTGGCCGCAGCCGTGAAAGGAGCTCGCTAATATGCCTAAAAATGAAACACTCAAAAAAATTCTCGTCATCGGCTCCGGTCCGATTGTCATCGGTCAAGCAGCGGAATTCGACTATGCAGGAACGCAAGCTTGCCAAGCACTGAAAGAAGAAGGTATCGAGGTTGTGCTGATCAACAGCAACCCCGCGACCATCATGACAGATACTAACATGGCGGATAAAGTATACATTGAGCCCATCACCCTGGATTTTGTCACGCAAATCATCCGACAGGAGCGTCCGGACGGATTGCTCCCAACGCTTGGAGGACAAACGGGTCTGAACATGGCGGTTGAGCTTGCGCGTGCCGGCATTTTGGAACAGGAGAATGTCAAACTGCTCGGAACTCAGCTGGAATCGATTGAGAAAGCGGAAGACCGTGACTTGTTCCGTGAGCTGATGCGCGAGCTTGAGCAGCCTGTACCAGAGAGCACCATCGTAACGACTTTGGAAGAGGCAATGGACTTCGCTGATGAGATCGGCTATCCGCTTATCGTTCGTCCTGCCTACACTTTGGGAGGAACCGGCGGAGGTATCTGCGCAACGGAAGAGGAACTGCGCGAAACGGTCAGCTCCGGCCTTCGCTACAGCCCGATTACACAGTGTCTGATCGAGAAGAGCATCGCAGGGATGAAGGAAGTCGAGTACGAGGTCATGCGCGATGCGAACGACAACTGTATCGTTGTGTGTAACATGGAGAACTTCGATCCGGTGGGCGTTCATACAGGCGACAGTATCGTTGTGGCACCAAGCCAGACGCTGTCTGACCGCGAGTATCAAATGCTCCGGAGCGCATCGCTCAAGATCATCCGTGCCCTGAACATTGAAGGCGGATGTAACGTACAGTTCGCGCTGGATCCGAACAGCTACCAATACTACGTCATTGAGGTAAATCCGCGGGTCAGCCGCTCATCTGCGCTCGCTTCAAAAGCAACGGGTTATCCGATTGCCAAGATGGCAGCCAAAATCGCCATGGGTTACACGCTGGACGAGATTGTCAATCCGGTAACGGGCCAGACCTATGCTTGCTTCGAGCCTACCCTGGACTATATCGTCAGCAAAATCCCGCGCTGGCCATTCGATAAGTTCATCCACGCTAACCGGAAGCTGGGAACACAGATGAAGGCAACCGGCGAAGTGATGGCGATTGGACGCACCTTTGAGGAATCCATTCATAAAGCAGTCCGCTCCTTGGAGATCGGTGTGCACCGTCTTTACCTGAAAGGTGCCGCTGAGCTGAGTGATGAAGTGCTCCAGCAGCGTCTTGTGAAAGCAGACGATGAGCGGATATTCCTGATCGCCGAAGCATTCCGCCGCGGTTATGGACTGCAGCAGATCCAAGACCTTACAAACATCGACTGGTGGTTCCTGGACAAAATCGAGCGCCTGATTAAATATGAAGATCACATCCGCCAAGAAGCTTCATTGACTTATGAAACCCTGTACGAAGCGAAACGTCTTGGTTTCACGGATCGCGCAATTGCCGAGCTTCGCGCTGAAGGCAATGCGAGTACACATACAACCGAAGAATCAATCAGGTTCCTGCGTCACGAGCATGGATTGCGTCCGGTTTACAAAATGGTCGACACCTGCGCTGCAGAGTTCGAAGCAACAACGCCATACTACTACTCAACTTATGAAACGGAAAATGAAGTCATCGAATCCGCCAAGGAAAAGGTCATCGTGCTGGGTTCCGGTCCGATCCGGATCGGTCAAGGCATCGAGTTCGACTACTCCACCGTGCACGCTGTATGGGCGATCCAGAAGGCGGGATACGAAGCGGTTATAATCAACAACAATCCGGAAACCGTATCAACCGACTTTAATACGTCGGATCGCCTCTACTTCGAACCGCTCTTCTTCGAAGATGTTATGCACGTCATCGAACAGGAGAAGCCGATCGGCGTCATCGTGCAGTTCGGTGGGCAGACGGCCATTAATCTCGCCGAACCGCTGAGCAAAGCGGGCGTGAAGATTCTGGGCACAAGTCTGGAAAGCATTGACGAAGCCGAGGATCGCAAAAAATTCGAAGCGCTCCTGTCCAGACTGGACATTGCCCAACCGAAAGGGAAAACCGTAATATCGGTTGATGATGCTGTAGAAACGGCTCAATCGCTGGGTTATCCGGTACTGGTAAGACCATCGTATGTACTCGGCGGACGGGCCATGGAGATTGTATACTCCGACAGCGAGCTGCTTAGCTACATGAAAGAGGCGGTTAAGATTAACCCGGATCATCCGGTGCTGATTGACCGGTACATGATGGGCAAGGAAGTGGAAGTAGACGCGATCTGCGATGGCGACACCGTTCTGATTCCGGGAATTATGGAGCATGTAGAGCGCGCAGGAGTTCACTCCGGTGACTCGATTGCGGTATACCCTCCACAGTACTTGTCCCAGGATCTGAAGGAAAAGATCACGGAGATTACGATCAAGATTGCCAAGGAACTGAATACCCGCGGACTTGTCAACATCCAGTTCGTTATCTACAAAAATGAAGTGTACGTGATCGAAGTGAACCCGCGCTCCTCCCGGACAGTTCCATTCCTGAGCAAGGTTACCGGCATCCCGATGGCGAACCTGGCTACGCAGGCTATTATGGGCGGGAAGCTCAAGGATTTGGGATACGAGGAAGGCATGTGGCCGGAAAGCGACTATGTATCGGTTAAAGTGCCGGTATTCTCCTTTGCGAAGCTTCGCCGCGTTGAGCCTACACTCGGACCGGAGATGAAATCTACCGGTGAGGTGATGGGCCGCGATGTGAAGTATGCCAAGGCACTATATAAAGGGCTGATCGGTGCAGGCATGAAGATTCCTTCGACGGGTGCCATTATCGCTACCATCGCAGACAAGGATAAAGCCGAAGCAGCAGCACTGCTCAAAGGCTTCCATAAGCTTGGTTATAAAATCATAGCAACAGGCGGAACAGCCGCGGCATTAAAAGAAGCGGGACTTGATGTGACGACCATTAACAAGCTGTCCGAAGGAACACCAAATATTCTGGATATGATCCGCACAGGTGAAGCGAACTTTGTCTTTAACACATTGACCAAAGGCAAAACGCCGCAGCGTGACGGATTCCGTATTCGCCGTGAAGCGGTTGAGAACGGCGTAGTGTGCATGACCTCGCTCGATACGGTTCGTGAGCTTCTGACCATGCTGGAGACGATCAACTTCTCCTCGGAAGCGATGCCGGTTTAAATCGAGAAGGAGGGGTACAGATGAACGCAAGCTCAAGCTACAATGAAATGGCGGGCCGCCTAATGGTGGCTCTGGATTACCCGGATGCCGATCGTGCGAAGGATCTGGTTCAGCAGCTCGAGGGCATTCCCTGTTACATGAAGGTGGGCATGCAGCTCTTCTACGCCGCAGGTCCTGACTTCGTGAAAGAACTGAAGGCAAAAGGATATTCCGTGTTTCTGGACGTGAAGATGCACGATATCCCCAATACGGTAAAAGGCGGCTCGCACAGCGTTACGCGGCTGGGTGTGGACATGTTTAACGTCCACTCCGGCGGCGGTGCGCTCATGATGCAGGCGGCAAAAGCCGGGGCAGAGGCCGCAGTGGCGGAAACCCCGGGTCTTGCCATGCCTACAATTATAGCGGTAACGCAGTTAACCAGTACGGATCAGGATGTCATGAATAACGAAATCGGGATCCCAGGGCTTGTAGAGGACACCGTTGTAAGATACGCTTCGTTGGCCCAGCAAGCCGGACTGCACGGCGTCGTGGCTTCATCGCTTGAAGTGGAAGCCATTCGCACCGCGTGCGGTAAGGATTTTAAAACCGTTATCCCGGGCATTCGTCCTGCTGGCGCGGATATCGGTGACCAGGCCCGGGTGCTTACGCCGGGAGAAGCGGTTCGCAGGGGCAGCCACTATCTAGTTGTTGGTCGCCCAATCACCGCTACCGCGAACCCTAGACAAGCAGCAGAACAGATTATTGAGGAGATGATTCAAGCATGAGTACACTCGCGAATATTCCGCATCAGATCGCATCCCATTTGCTGAAGATTGAGGCCGTTTCCCTTCGTCCACACCAGCCGTTTACATGGACGTCGGGCATCAAATCCCCAATTTACTGCGACAACCGCCTGACGATGTCCTACCCCGAGATTCGTGACTACATCGCTGAATCGTTTGCTGCTGTCATCCGGGAGCAGTATCCGGAAGCGGAAGCCATTGCCGGAACGGCGACAGCAGGAATTCCGCACGCGGCCTTTGTATCCCAGAAGTTGAATCTGCCGATGTCTTATATTCGGGACAAGGCTAAAGGCCATGGCAAGGAAAACCTGATTGAAGGTCTGATCAAGACGGGGCAGAAGGTGGTTGTGATTGAGGACCTGATCTCCACCGGCGGCAGCTCATTGAAAGCAGCGCAAGCGGTCAAGGATGCAGGTGCAGAGCCGCTGGCGGTACTGGCCATATTCAGCTATCAGCTGGATAAAGCGGTACAAGCCTTCGCCGAAGCTGGAATTCCGCTGCAGAGCTTGTCCAACTACGGTGCACTCATCGATGTAGCCCTATCCGAGAACCGGATACAAGAAGAGGATGTACAGCTACTTCAGTCCTGGAGAGCGAATCCTTCCTCCTTCGGACTATAAACATTATTGTACAGATTATAATTTTTGATCCGACTGCCGCCTCTGAGATTTTTTGCAGAGGCGGCGTTTTTTATCTTTTTAGAAAGGGATAGTCCCTCTAGAACCGTAGCTGTTTATTCCTTGTGAGAAACCAATTTATACTTTCTGAATTAATAAAGTAAATATATAGGGGGTATATGGGATTAAATCATGGCATAGTTTATACTATAAATAAAATAAAAGTATAAATGAGGGATGACCATGTTGGCTGTTGAAGCAGTAGGTGTCCATAAAAAGTTTGGCTCTACATACGGAGTTAAGGATTTGAACATGTCAGTTGAGCAGGGCGAGGTGTTTGGCTTTATTGGACCGAATGGCGCTGGGAAGTCGACTACCATTCGAATGATCATGCAGTTATTGTCTCCAAGTTCGGGTGAACTTCATGTGCTTGGCACATCCATGCGGCAAGAGCAGCCGGAACTTCGGCGGCGCATCGGTTACTTACCATCAGAGATCATCCTCTATCCTAATATGACGGGCAGGGAGATGCTTGAATTTACCGCCAGAGCACATGGGCTGAAAGTTAAACAGACCGAGGCTCTTCAATATGCCGAAAGGCTGCAATGGGATCCCGGCATCAAAATCAAAGCCTATTCCCTTGGCAATCGAAAGAAGCTGGGCATCATTTTGGCTCTTCTGCACCAGCCGGAACTGCTTATTCTCGATGAGCCCACTTCTGGTCTGGATCCCCTTGTGCAGCATGAGTTTTTTCAAATGCTGGGTGAGTTCAACCGGAAATGGGGCATGACGATATTTTTTTCGACTCATGTGCTGTCGGAGGTGGAGAAGGTGTGCCAGCGAGTTGCTTTTATACGTGATGGTGAACTGCTCCGTATATCACGCATGGAAGATTTGTCTGCCGGGAGAAGCCATCGGATCATGCTTCGGCTGGAAATGCCGGGTGATCAGCGCGAGAACGACCTTTTGAAGTTTATCGATGCAAAGGTCCAGTTTGATGGAACGTATCATTGGTTTGATACGGGAGGAAACCCGTTGTCGAATACGCTGGCTGCATTATCCCGGCTTCCGATAGCGGATCTGACGATTCGAAGGCCAACAATTGAAGAAATGTTCATGGACGATTATCGGGTGCAGCATGCAGAGGAGGAACGGGTATGAGGTGGAATCTGGTTCAACAGGAGCTTCGTCAAAACAGACGCGGATTCTGGACGTGTTTTCTTGTGACCTTATTAATACTGATTCTTTTGCTGGGCAAGGCAGAAGCCTTTGTGAACAATCCGGAAATGGAACAGCTCATAAAAGGTTTGCCGGAAGGCCTGCTTAAAGCATTTGGCATAGAGCCTGAAAGCTTTCGTACCTTCGAAGGGTTCGTGGCAACGCAGGCCTACCCCTATTTTATCGTGCTGATATCTTCTTTTGCGACGTCGTGGGCAGCTGGAAGCATATCCAGGGAACGAGACAGGGGCACTGCAGAATTTCTGTTCACGCTGCCTTACAGCAGAGGAGAGGTATTCTGGAGCAAAGCGTTTGCGAACTGGCTGCATATGACAATTGTGTTTGTTGTCGGTTCACTGCTTATTCTGCTGCTGGCTAGGTATACGGTGCAACTGGAGCAATATGGAGGCTTATTGCTGCTATTGTTGTCAGGTTATTTACTGGTGCTGCTGTTCATGGGGATCGGCTACGCGCTTACCTCCTGGTTCTCTTCTGATCGCACGGCTGTGGCCGTTGGAGCTGGAGTCGCTGTCCTGGCATTCCTGCTCAAGCTGCTCTCCGGCAGCAGTGAGATGATGCATAAGGTATCTTCAATCTCGCCCTACCGGCTCTTCGATGCGTTGGATATTGTCCGGGGGGGCGGGTTGACAGCGGTGAGCTGGGTCGTTACATTAGGACTGTATGCGGCTGGCACAGCCATAGGTGTCCTTATGCTGAAGAGAAGGGATATCGTTTAACCGATGAATGCAAAGAAAGAAGCAGTGCTGGAAGCTGGGAAACGGTTGTTTTTGGAACATGGAATTTTGCAGACAAGCATGGAACAAATCGCGGAAGCGGTGCCTGTCTCCAAGATGACCATTTATAATTATTATCAGAGCAAGGAAGGGTTACTGGATCATGTAGTGGATCGGATGATTGAGGAATTGATGTCAATTTATCGTGATGTGATGGAGCAGGCCAGGGATCCTCTTGAAGCATTAACCATTTTCTATAGGGATCAGGAGAAATTTTCGGTGCATGTGTCGCAGAAGTTCGTGACGGATCTGGCCAAATTTCCGGAGCAGATGGAGAAGCTGATGCAGTTCAACCAGAAGTATGTAGTGCCTGATTTTGAATTGCTGATCTTTAAGGGCCAGCAGCTTGGCCAGATTCGAAAAGATATCTCCCCTCAGGTGCTGGTCGCTTTCATGACCTTCATTAAGGAGTTTACGGCGCGGAGCGAGTGGTATAATGGTCTGGGTAGCATTAACGCGGTGAGTGAGCAGTTGATGACGATTATGTATTACGGCATTATCCAGAAGGATGACCCGCCTCATCCTACATGAAATCAAAGAACATTCCAGTGGTTGTTTACGACCCGGGATGTTTTTTTTTGAGGTTTTCAGCGATTCATTGTTTTATATGTGACTGAATTGGGTATATGTTCCTATAAATTTAGGGCCAGGATTTGGTAGAGGGGGAGGAGACGTCTCACCTATAATAGTAATGATGGCTTGTGATTTATTTACAAAAATAGGCGGGACTGACCGTAAGGAGGAGAGATCTTTGGAATTTTCGTCAAGGATCAAACTGACCGGCAAACAATTTTTTGTGTTAACCGGCATCGTTGGTGCAAGAGCTGTCATCGGGCTCGAAGATCCTTTCCGCGGTACGCTTGCCGAGGAGATGCCCGCAGAAGTGGCCAGGATAGAACAGGAGCTCCTGGAGGAAGGCTTGATTGTTACAGATACCGTCGATAACGAGCCGGTTCTTGCGCAGGAATTGCTGGAATACATAGAAGTATGCAGTCGGACCCTGTTAACGATTCACATGAGGGTTACCGGTTCTGAGGGAGAACCGAAGGAGTGTTTTATTTACTACAGTTCAGCCCTTGTCGTAAAATCCGAAATCGAGAGCGGTCCATCCGGTGAGCGGATATATGTATTGGAGGAGCTGGGAACGCCTTCAGAGGCCTGGTTGAAGATCATTGGCTACCTGCAGCTTGAGGATAGGAAAAACCGCAGCACGGGCCCTCTGGCTCTGCCTAAGGGTTGGTTCCAGCAATGGATGAACGCTGAACAAGGTGAGCAGGAGCCGCAGCGGCATTTGCTGGCGCAAGGCTACCCGGAATCCGTTGTTACGGCTTTGGCTGACTCTGTAAGCAGTCCGGAGAGATATGCTTCATTCACTGTGTATTATTGTCCGGATCTGAATTGCAGAATCCAAGGAATTGAACTGTTAAGGGGGAAAGATTCCAATTGGCTGATCCGCCCTGAAGGAGATCAGGATCAGATCCGGGGCGCCCAAGTTACAGAGATCATCCATGAGCTTGGAGCCGTAATAGAGCGTATAAAGTGATAGAGGACAAACATGGCTCTAACATCTTACAGTGTGTCTTCTCGATCAACTACATGGAGGATTGTTTGATATGACCAAAATACGTGTAGTACCCGAAATGCTGAACCAGCAAGGAGCAGCGGTATCTGATATTGCACGGGAAGTCCAGCAGCTTCAGGAGCGGATGCAGCAGCGCATTCAGAGCATGTCGTGGGAGACACGTCATCGTGCACAGGTTGAGCAGCGCCTGGCGCAGTGCAGGGCTGCTTGTCAGTCGGTGGTAAGCCGTCTGGAGCAGAATAGCGGGCAGTTGGTGAAGAAGGCCAGCGATTTCTCGCAAACCGACCAGTCGCTTGGGAACAGCTTGACCTTCGGCAAACAATCGGTAGCTCAAATTAGTCCGCATCTGCTGCTACAGACGAGCCTGGCACAAAACGGGAGCAAAAAGTCAGATCCCCCCGTAATGGCAGCAGGGGTTGAATTTAATGCGCTCGCTCCATTTGGAGGAACGGCTGATCAATGGTCCAGCAACCCGCTGGCGGCCACTGGCGTATTGTTCGGGACCGTAACGGCATCAGGAACGATGTATAAATACTGGGACATGTACCGGAACGGATTTGGAGTCTGGCTTGAGAAGGACAGACGCGGGAATATGCGAGCCAATGTGACCAACGGAATGATGGCCAATATCCGCAAGAAAACCTATGCCGAATACAACTGGCGGAATCACCCCCGAATCCCAAAATATGTCCTTCCGGGCGCAGCGGTTAAAGATTCGCTTAGCTGGAAAGGCGGTAAGCTCGGTTATGCCGGTATCGCCATGCAAACGGCGGGCAATCTGGTCACGAATATCAATGAGAACAAAAGTGGAGCCAAAATAGCCGGGGACGCTGCCGTGGATGTGGGTGTCGGCCTGGGTACGGTTGTAGCCTCCGCAGCAGCTGGTGCCAAAGCCGGCGCGCTGATCGGGACGGCGGTGGGCGGTCCGATTGGAACCCTCGCGGGTGCGGCTATCGGTTTTGGTGTTTCGGTGGGTGCTTCCTATGTCATGGATGGGATCAAGTTTGCAGATTTTGACGGGAATGGCGAGAAGGATACTTTAACCGAGGGTTTAAAAATAGGAGTTGAGAAATTAGGGTCGACGATAGCCGGTTGGTTCAAATAAGGGGAGTGTAAGAGATGGGCACAAAGATTTCGGAGGAAGCGTTATTTCATTTCCGGCTGATACCCGCAGAGCAAATCCGGGGCGGCATCGTATGTTTTTTATTTATTATGCTGATACCTGCACTGGTTACTTTGTCGGAGCCGATGATGTCGATCTATTTTTACATCGCTTGCGCAGTATGGGGGGCTATGCTGCTGTGGGGAATGGGCTTGAGTTTAAACCCGTATCAATCCGAGGTCGGTTTCGTGCTGTATTTGGGGTTGTATGGTTTGGCGCTGGCCGTTACTTGTCAAGTCGCTATATTAAAAATGATGTATCACATGGCTGGAGTGGATTCCATTGGATATGGTCTCAGCTCGGTAGCGGTCATGCTGCTATTGCTCGCTCTATTCTATGTCCTGCATTTTAGAGCGCTGCAGCAAGGAGCCTACCAATCCATGGAGAGGCAGGGTCGGGTCGGAAAAGCTGGCAAGGCCGCCATGCTGTTTGCGGCTATCGGCTACACAGGTTATTACTTGGCAGTCGCGGTTATCGGAGATATTGGCAGGTTCGTGATGGGAATGGCGGCTTTTTCCGTCCTGTTGATTCTCGGTCTGTATTTGGCTGTTGTGTTCATTCATCGCTACTTCTTCATTCAGAATCATATGGATCAACTGAAAGAGCATTACCCCGTTTTGGGGCTGCCGAAGGAGCAGCGGAACGCAGCGTATCTGAACAAAATGAAACAGGGGCGCGCACCGGCGGCACCGCATCGTCCAAGCAAGAAAAGGAGAGGGTAATTATGACACAGCAGTTATTGCCAAACGGATCGATTGTTATTTTGAAACAAGGGGAGAAGAAGCTGGTGATATACGGGCGCAAGCAGATTCTTGCACTTGAGCAGCCGCAAATGTTCGATTATCTGGCCTGTCCGTACCCGGAAGGGTATGTTAGCCCGGAATTTGCCTATGTGTTTAATCATGAGGATATCCAGGACATAATATTTACCGGCTACCAGGACGAAGAGGAGGAGCAGTTTCAAACCGTGCTGGCTGAGACAAAAGCTACATAACATCCCAGAGTATATTTTCATAAAGGTTCATAAGGGAGGAGCGTGAGGTAGTTCATGTCAGGACGCATAGAGGTATCCCCGGAGGAACTGCGCCGCGCAGCGGCAGACATTCGCAGCGGAAGTGACTATGGCGGGGAACTGGTAGCCAGAATGTCACAGATCATTGAGACGCTGAATGCGGAATGGGAGGGTGTTTCGCAGCAGCGGTTTCGCACAGAGGCTGAGGAGACAAAGGCACAGCTCGTGAATTTTATCCAGATGATGAATTCGATGGAGCAGGAGCTCATGAGCATTGCTGCCCGGTTTGCAGAGGCTGACGGACAATAGGCGGAGCGATTTATTAAGCGACAAAAACAAACTTGGCGACTTTTCCTCGGTTGAATTCCGGGAAAAGATCGCCGCCTTAATTAAAACTCTCTTTTTTTGTGTCTACATGACGGGGCTATGATCAGTGGTACGGTATAGGGCTGATTGTTTTTTTTATTAGGGAAGGACTTTGTGGATATTGCGGTTTTTTAGTGGAAGTTTGGACATAATATGACAGCAGCAGATTATACTTCAGGTAAGGAGTCGCATAGGATGAATTGGATCTATTACGGAAAGCTGTATAAAACCAAATTTCAAGCAGGGTGCTTCGCCAAACGGTTGGAGCAGGATGGATGGCTGTTCGGGTACAATGATCCGCGGATGGTGGAGGTTTACCGTTCCAGGAAGGGCCGATACGGCGTTCGATTTATGCCTTGATTAAATTCCATTAAAACAGTACTTGACTTGATGCAAGGGAATGGTGTATATTTATTCTTGTCGCTGTTTGATACAGCATTGACGCGGGGTGGAGCAGTTCGGTAGCTCGTCGGGCTCATAACCCGAAGGCCGCAGGTTCAAATCCTGCCCCCGCAACCAATTTTTAAACGATGTATGTATGACGTCCTTATGTTTATGTGTACATGTATGTTCAGGGCCCTTAGCTCAGTTGGTTAGAGCGGTCGGCTCATAACCGATTGGTCGGGGGTTCGAGTCCCTCAGGGCCCACTTTATCGAAAACCCTTGCGATGCAAGGGTTTTTTGCTGTTTAAAAGGGCGTTACACGTAGCATAAAACTATGGTGAAAATATAGGTTACTTCGATTTGCTAACGGCAGCTATTTATCCACAGGATCTAGCGTCTTTTCAGAGTACTTTTTAAGCTCTGCTTCAATCCTATCGACGGCTTCATCTTGCATAGTAGGGAGTAAGTGAGAGTATCGTTCATTGAACATTGCTGGAGTCATTCCGAGGCGTTCAGCTGCCACTTTGGGGTTTATGCCAATCCGGAGTAAAAATGACGCGTGGGTATGTCTTAAATCGTGGAATCGAATCTTCTTTACTCCTGCCTTCCGGACCAAAACGTCCATTCCTTCTGTTATACGTTTCGGTTTTATATAACCGCCGTTTGGGTAGCAGCATACGAGATCATTATTCTCATACCCATCACCGTACTCAAATTCACCACGACGATGCCGGTGTAAATTGCCAGCGAGAATACAATATAGTGAACATGACCTTTCGATGATTTTAGAAACTGGTTGAATTCTTCAACAGACCAGAACTTCATTTCCTTTTGCTCGTTCGCATTAACCTTACTTCTCATGGATACCTTGCTCATGATATCCTCTGACAAGAGCCCTGACTCGGTGTATGCGATTTCTCAGTGCACGCTTCAGAATGCCGTGGATGGTCTTTACATATTCCTTTGAATAGGTTTTTCGTAACTCGGCGTAGAATGTTTTGATTGCTCGTGGAGTCAATGCTTGAAGTTTTACTTTACCAAGTGCAGGAATAATTCGCGCTTCAATGACCGTTTTCTCAGTATCATACGAAGTAGGCTTGAAATTCGGCTTGGCAGGGGTTTCGAGATATTCTAATAGATATTCTCGAAGCGTTATCTTCGAGTCATCGACATGCAAGCCGTTCTCTATTTCAGCGATTTTTAGGTGGCACGCTGTCCAGGCTTCCTTTTCAGTTTTAAACCCACCTTTTGATTTTTGTCTCCGGCTACCTGTCATTGGATCAGGTGGCAGATCGATTACATAAGTATAAGTTTTTCCTCTTGGATATACATGACCTTTCATATACAAAAGCCCTCCTTAAAATTCATCTCCATAGAACCATAGTAATTCCTCAATATCCCTTTTCTGAATTATAAACTTATTGGCAGAGTTATAATATCTGCTTGCCAGATGGCTTAGCTTTAAACTGATTCTACCGTCACTGGTATAATCCAAATCAATAAACTTAACTGGTTTACTGTCTATGAAATTCTCAAGCTGGCCATCCTCGACTACCTCGAATGGGCCATCGATGGAGAAAATGAGCTCTTCTTGAGTATGTAAAGTTTCATGGTCTACATGAATGATAAATTGTGAAGGTGCGATCAAATCATCAGCGGGATCATAATAGGCGTAGATCTTAGTCTCTCTCATATCATCATGATCGCTATGTCTAACATGATCACTTGTCTTCGACCTGAGCAACTGTCTCCGTTAACAACATCCCTTGGCACAATCTATGTTGAATTTGTTCCAGTCTCCTTTTAGCTAAATATAACGGGACATTAAAAATAGAGGCTAAGAAATGAATAGCATCATTCTTTCTTACAGGTAATCGAAGTTGTGAGATCATTGAAATCGGCATTGCTGCATAAAGAACAAAATTATCTGCTTCAGATTCTTGAGCTTTGGTATATTGCTCTGGCATAATTCTCTGATCACCCGAATGTCGTAATATATGGCAAAGTTCATGTAAAAAGTCGATCCATTGCCTTACCCTTGACTGATTCTTATAAATGTTAATGGATCCTAACCCACTCTTTATTTCTACCGCTTCACTACCTAGCTCCGAATAATAAACCCATACGTTCAGCCGCCTGGATAATTCTTCAGTATTCAGTTGTTGTGGAGTAAGCACTCCGTGTTTTTTATACAAGTCTTCGACAAACTGTTCTAAGAGAGTGGTTTCATAAAATCTGAACATGCTGTTAATACCTAAGAAATGGGAGTGTATGTTCGGTTTTGAAGTGAAAAAGAATAGCCAATAACGGCTATTTTTGATGCAAATAAGATTGTAGCTATTCTTTATAAACATGCAACAGTTGTTTTTCCTTTAGTATCTGTTCTATACTTTTTCCGTCAGTTGATTGCCAACAGCTACCTCTTGCCAAGAAATATGTGGTGGTTCTGAATCAACATTCTCTCGCTGAGTTCTAATCAAAATTGATTCGCGATACTCTTCCGCATCAGATGTTCGAGTAAATTCAACAGATTTATCATGATTATTTTTTATTACATTCTCAATCTCGTCCAATGATACTTTAAAATATTCTCTTCGCTTATTAATAATATTTAGACGATTGTTTTCAAACGTCTTATGTAACTTTGCTTCAAGGGTGGGGGCATCATCCGAAAAAATCATAGCATGAACATCAAAATTAAATGGTACCGAAGCATCTCCGAGTTCGTATACTCGATCGTATGGGTCTAGTCTACGAGTCATACCGATTTTAAATACACCTTCTCCAAATGAGCCTATATTAGAGATTACATAAACGTAACCAGCTCTTTGGTTGGCTTCACGATAGTCAACTTCTTTAAGATTGGCTTCAATTTCATGTAGACTTTTTTCTAGCTCACTTATTTTTTCTTGAATGAGCAAGCGCTCTTCTTCTGTTTTACAGAGATCAAGCTGCTTTATTGCTTTTTCGAGAGCATTTGAATAATGACGTTTCTCTTTTTCAATAGTTTTCCTAGCTTCATCAATTTCACGTTGGAGTCTAGCTTCTTCACGCATTTGTTCTCGAATCTGACGTTGTTCCTCTTTTTCTTCTTGTTTCATTACGGAATATTCATAAGCGAGATATAATTCTGTTAATTTAAGTTGGAAATACTCTTCAGAAATTCTAACCTGCATTATTTTACCAAGCTTATTAAGAGTTTCAAAAGATTTGAAAATACGCTTTTCATAAGTGGAAATATTATTAAACTTTACATTCGAAATGCAGGCATCGCATTCATTGTTAAATGACCTAAGTGAAAGTTTAATCATATCATTGACCATTTTTCTTCCTTCGGTCTTATTATTGTTTACTGTCCAGCTCTGGCTACCTTCACACGCAGTGCCTTCCTTGATCATTAACTTTTGCGCATCTCTCAATGTATCTAGTTTTTGTTTGAATACAGTACTGTTTGCGAATTCAAACTTGGGTTTATAGAGAGAGAACGATTCCAAACTAATTTGGTCATCCAGATCTAGTATGTCTTTAGATTTGATTTCATACTGTAATTGCATCTTGTCCAGTTGATTTTTATTGTGTTGAATCTCGGCTAGAAGTGAATCTTTTTTTTGAGATAATTTTGTTATTTCTGTTGTCAAATCGAATGCATCTTGATGTTCGGGTGTCATAATTACTTTTAAGTTTTCATAGTCCTGGCGAACATTTTCAAGCTCGGCCTTTATTTTCTTTACTCTAAATAGGTCAAAAATACTCATTGTTAAACTCCGCTCACATATCCCCATCGGATGAGGTACTTGCTATAGGATTTATTCCCCTTGTTGTTGACCAGGTTTACGATCTTTCTCTTGCTCCAAAATGAACTTTAAAAATTGGCGCATCTCTGCCTTTTTTTGTTCTGGGGCATCCAGATATCCTTTGAAGAATGCCCCGTGTACTGGATCGTCGAGCAATTCCTCGATTTCATCATCTTCTTTGTTGGCAGTAATTTTAGGCGAGGAATCATTAGTACGTCCGAGCAGGTAATCGCCATTAGTATCTAATACATCTGCAATTTGCTTTAATGCTTCAGGATCAGGCTTTCTGTCATTAGTCTCATATCGAGAGAGTTGAACAACAGTTAAACCTGTTTTGGTAGCCAATTCTTTTTGTGTTATTTCTTTTTTTTCTCTTAAATATTTAATTCGATCTCCAAGAGTCTTCATATATACTCCCTCTTTGTCAGTTCATGAAACAATAATAGCATTACCAAAATGGCAATGAAATAAAATTGCCAAAAAGGTAATTAAGTTATTGGTATTACCGAATTGGCAAATTATAATCGTATCAGGAGTTACCGAAATGGTAATGTGGAGGTGGTGGAGTGAAAAAGGTCAATCTAGAAAAAATAAAAACACTTCGTAAGTTGAAGGGGTTGTCTCTAGAGGAAATGTCTCAATTATTGGGCTACGAAAGCCCAAACGGTTATTACTACCTGGAAGTTGGTCGAGGGAGATTTCCGGCTGAGACATTAGCTAGGGTTGCGATGACCAATGGTTACATGGCTTTGGCGTCCATGTAGTCGAATCAACTGATGGCGGCAAGGAATACTGGCTGTATACCGATAATGGCCCACATCAAGTCGATTCCGAAACAGTCGGCCAGTATACCGGACTGCCCGATCGCAATAGCAAGGAAATATACGAGAATGCCTCTGTTCTAATCACTGGTATACAGGAACTGGATTATGGCATCACATACGAATGGAATGAGAGAGCGGTCGTTCGATGGTCTGAGGAGGAATGCGGGTTTTACCTGGATGTCATCAACAAACGGGAGGTCAGTCTCTGCCAGGATGGATATTTCACAGTTGATACATTCCCGTTAAGAAAGTGGGAAGAAGGCGAATGGGAAGATCGAGTATGAGGTTTTGGAGGATCCTGAACTACTGGAGGTGCCGCATGGATGATCAACGAGAAGAGAAATGCTTAAAGTGTGGAACGCCATTAGAAAACTATACACCTGTGTTTTGTTGTAACGGTCGAGAGTGTGGCTGTATGGGAAACCCCATTGAACCACCTTTATGTGATAAGTGTTGGGACGAGGTGATGGGATGAGCGAGAAGTATTGTTTAACAGCTCGGCAGGCAGAGGTTTTAAATTTCATTAAATTTTGCGTAAATAAGCATGGTTATCCTCCAACCGTGCGAGAGATTGCGAAAGGGATTAACTGCAGATCAACCTCAACAGCGCACAATATTCTGGAAAGATTGGTCTTGAGGGGAGCTATCGAGAAGGGCGAAAGCCCGCGGGCAATCAAGGTGGTGGATGTTGGCGTGGAGCCGAAACCAGGGCTTTATAACAAGTACACAGTGATCGACAATGAGACCGGTCGTGCGGTTGATGGATCATGTTTTGTATTAATGCCGGACAAGGACGTAGCTGCGGTTGGAGCGTTGTTTCAATACGCTGAATTGACACCAAACACTGAGCTAGCAATGGACATAACTCGGTGGTTGTCGAGACTAGATGTAGCCCATGAATAAGCAAGTAAAGCTAATAGACCAGACAAAGCTGCTGGAAGGATTGAAAAAGGAATTAGAGTTTTGCATCAAAGAAAAATTTAAGGAAAAGAATACTCGATTTTACTTAGGGCGTGAGTCGGTTTTGACGGACATTATCAAGCAAATCGAGTCGGGCAGATTCGATTCTAATCCGCAATGTACGGATTTGAACATCAAATCTGACGATGTGGGCTCTGATGATATTTAGAAGTGAAAAGACCCCCTAATCCTTGGCCGGGTCGGGGGTCAATAGGTAATATATTTCTCTCAACGATTATATCACAAAGGGGATTGAGGGGAATGGCGATGTCATGGGGGCAAGGGGAACTCTTTCCAACAGCGAATGAAGCGGAGATCCAGCGCACAAAATTCCTGCTCGGAAAATATAAAGAGATGACAATGCTTATGCACGATTTTGAAAAATTCGAAGAAAAATTAAGGCAAGTGGCTATTGATGGTGAAGCAGCTCGCCGCATCGATCAGGAGGATCTGCATGCTGATAAGACGGCCAATGCTACGATTCTGATCGAGAAGCAACGTTGGGTGTATCAGCAGTACCAGTTTTATACTCATCAGCTTCGAAGGGCTTTCAGTTTGATCCAGGACGATGAGGCAAAGAGAGCTGTCGATTACAGGTACATGCAAGGTTACTCCTATAAGGAGACGCTGCTGTTCTTCCGGCATGGTCTAAGTGACAGTACTATTCGGCGGAAGATATCAGAAGGCACTGAGAGTATGGCAAACAGTTTGAAGCTCATGGGGTTCTTTGAGCAGGATGCTCATCGGAGAGAGTAATTCACGTTAGCTAAGATACAGAATTTCATAGAGCATATTCCATAAATCTCTAAATTAACTGGAGTATCCTTTACTCGATTTTGTTGAACACTATACCTAAAAATGAAGGAGTGTAGAAAAAGTGGAACAACATTTTTGTGAAGTTTACTCTGAGGAAATATATAACAAAATGCCTCTGAAAGGATTTATCAAGCTTAAAGATGGCTCATGGAGAGAAATAGCATACCACTCAATTGACGGAATGGTTATTATTGATGGAGATATTGTGTTGGGTGAAGAAAGGAAGATAATTTCAAAAGATAAAATGGAAACGGAAGCCATAATATTTGAGCCTATCCGAAATGTTAGATGGCCTAACAAAACAGTTTATTATGAAGTTGATTCTGCTCTTCCTAATAAGGATCGAATTACTGAGGCGATAAAAGAATGGGAAAACAAAACGAGTATACGTTTTGTGAAAAGGAGTAACCAACCTAACTATGTATATTTTATTCATTCAACAGGATGCTCTTCACATATTGGCATGATTGGTGGTAGACAAGATATTCGCTTGGCGGATAATTGTTCAAAAGGAAACGTTATCCATGAAATGGCACATGCAATTGGTTTGTGGCACGAACAATCAAGAGAAGATCGAAATAGCTATGTAACTATTTATTATGAAAACATAATTGAAGAAAATAAACATAATTTTGATCAGCACATAACAGATGGGGAAGATGTTGGATTGTATGATTATGGTTCCTTAATGCATTATCCTCGAAATGCATTCTCCAAAAATGGCAAGGACACAATCGTTCCAAAAGATCCTGATGCAATTATCGGACAAAGAAATGGGTTAAGTACAAAAGATATTCAAGCCTTGGATCATATTTACAATGCTTTATCTGTGTCTGTTGAATAGTAAGTAAAGCCCGATATTAAAGAGAGCCCAATTTGAACATTTATTGAACCTAACTTGAGCACCACCTGATAAATTTACCATGTTACTATAGAAGCATAGAAAAAGCGAGAATGACACGCACGGCTGCATGAATGCGGCATATGACCGGGGCGTACCTCTTCTCGCTTATTCTGATTTTTGCTCAACGACGCCTATTGTAGGTAGATTTCATTTATTGAAGCATAAGCATTGGGTACGTTAATAGATTCACAAATTATTTTTATTTGATCGTACCATCCAGTAGGAGCAATTACAATTGGTTCGATTTCGACCCTTGCCCAGCCTCCTCTAATAAATCTTGTCGCTTTTCCGATTATTTTGGGCAATTCTCCAAGTTTATTGCCCTCAATTGTGTATTCAAAATTTGCGTCTAAACCAGTAGAGGCAGTAAACTCAATGGAATTAATGTATTCGGAACTTGGAAATGAAATCAATATTTCACCCCGAGTACTAGCGATGAACCATTGACTAGTCTCCTGACGATCAACAGCATAATCAGGTTTATAACTCCCTGTATAGTAGCCGTATGCCTCAGTATTTATTGGGCAATATCTTTTAGTTAGTGGTGGTTGGAGAGGTGCTTGAGATTGCAAAGGTGCAGTGGTTAATGTTTCTGTGTTACTGATAGGGCCGCTGAAATTTAGACTGGGTTGCTGTTGATCAAAATTAATTCTTGTGGTATTGAGGGGATTTTTCATTTGAATCCTCCTATATTGTTTTGGTTTTTGCATTTTTAAAATTCCCCAAGCAATCATTATTCATGCATGCGCTGTATTTTTCCCCTGATAATCAATGCTAATAGGACGATAACATAATAAAGTGCAGCGATAACGTTATAAGCCAAAACAACCAGAGAAGTGTAAGAGGTGTGAATGGGGCGAATGAACGGGCGCGAAGCAGTTCTGCAGCAGACGGCCTTGTGTTAAGAAGGAAAAACCTTCCTAATGTCGAAATTTGATGTCGAGGGGGTGATTTTATGAGTAATGATGTTCCACCAGCGGAGCACCTCCGGGCAATAAAAGAGCACTTGGTAATAAGGGTGGAACCGGTAGTCCACATCGCAACAAAAAAGCCGTAAAGACGGGGGAGTATGAAACGATTTGGCTTGATGCCTTGGAAGGTGATGAGCTGGATCTCATCGATCTGATTGATACGGACCCGATCCTGCAGGCGGATGAAGCTATTATGAAATTCGAGATCCGCGAACGTAGGATGTTGCTACGGATCAAACGACTGACCAACGGTCTGACCGAAAAGGAACGACGGATTCTGTATGAGCTCAAGTCGGTAAAGGAAGCCGTGACGGTGCACGATGAGAAATCCGGTCTGACTAGACGATTCCCGTCACGCGCACGGAGCTGGTAGAATCCGAGATTGAGGAAAAGACATTCCGTCAAATTGACGACATCATCGCTCTGGAAGAAGCGTTGACTCGAGTCTGGGATCCGTGACGTGGCTTCAGCATTAGTTGAAGGACTAATCAAGTACAATGACTGCTGTAAAGAGACATTCCAGGAGTTCAGCTCCTATGTTTGGGATGAGAAAGCAGCTGCACACGGCGAAGATAAGCCGGTCAAAGAGAACGATCACCAAATGGACGGTGATCGTTATTTTGTTCATACCATCGTGAAGCGTCGGGGCGGAGTGTTCTTCCCGGGGAAAGCGTGAAAGGAGGAATATCGTGTCATTATTGTGGCCGACAGATGAATATCAAAAGGAAATTGAAGACATTATCATTCGTGGTGCCCAGACGGCAGCTACATTAGAGCAAATCATTCAGCTTGAGATTGGCGGGTGGAGGACCTCCCCTAAGCGGAAATGGATGGAGATTGGAGAACTCTATTACCGTAATAAAACGGACATATTGGAGCTAGTGGCGCAAAAGAACCTGTCGGTAACTTAGCCAATAACAAGCTGGCTAATGCGTTTGTGCGTAAATTGGTTGACCAGAAGGTTGGTTATCTACTCGGGAAGCCGCTCAGCATTCAAACAGACAACCCAAAGTATGCCGATGCATGGGATGAGGTTTTTGACAGCGCAATGTACTGCCGAATGCAGTCCACTGGGAAAGAAGCTGTTAATAACCCCTATTTTGAATGAGCAAATAAAGTACTATAACGCAGCTTTGTCTAGAGATACACAATACACGGATAAATTTAAGGAAGTCATTCTTACTAAGGGCTCATTGCCAAGTGTGTATCTTTTCCCGCAATCTAAATATCAAACACTGGTTTTGGATGTACGTGCAATCCAAGAAGATGTAACGATCATTCTCAAGAACAAGGACAACCGAGAAGAATTGAAATCGTTGTTCATTCCCCAGGACAAGCCTGAACAGATTGAAATTAATATTGCTGGAATAAAAGAGCTTGAAGTTGAAGTTAGAGGAAATGCAGTCATTTATCCAACTTCACATTATAAGTGAATGATGCTTTGAAGAACTCCGCTAGCCTTGGCTGGCGGGTTTTTTTTTGTTTATATGGCTGCAGCCATAAATGATCATAGCGAGCGTGCTGCTTGGTATCAGTTTAACCATCTGATGATCAAGCGGGGGATATAAAGTACAACATCGAAGATCAAGGATATAACACCACCGGAATGCTCTAATTGGGTTCTTCCCAACTTCTTCATACTTCTTGTGCACCTCCATTTTGTAAGGGTTGTTGCTGCTGCCTTAGTTCTTCGTTTGTCACGAATGACGAATCAGATCATCATGTTTTCACGAAAGGTCCTTTGAAACAATACGCCCAAATCTCTCCGTGGTTTCAACATGTTCTCCTTGGGGAATTTGTAATCGCAGGCGACTTGCGTTACATTTTAGAGGAGCCGTTAAAGACCAGACGTAATCCAAGGGCTGCGGCTGGTTGGTATGTCAGCTCATTTTAGTACATAGGACGGGGGATCATAGTGTCAGAATGGGTATTGAATCAGTCCTGGGGACTGCCTGTGTTGCTTGCCTTTTTGGTGATTGTATTCGTGTTTGAATCGAGAAAAGCCTTCAAGGCTTATAAAGAAAAAAGACGCTTCGAGTTGGGCTGGGCACTTTTATTTGCGCTTGTGGCTCTATTGGCAATCATTGTCTTGGTGGCTTATTAAAATACATAGCAAAACAAGCGCCCGTCAGATGCTGACGAGCGCTTGTTCCATGTTATAAAGATATAGCGGTAGGGGGATCGTTTCCCTGTTCGTCAACGTTCATTCATGACGGCTTCGGTAGCGGACCAGGCTCTGCCGGCACGCATGGCCAGGAAGAAGCAGAGAATGAGCACGATGGAGGCAGCGATGTACGGATAATTGATATCCAGGTCAAACAAATACCCGGCCACAAGCGGGCCTGCGATATTTCCAAGGCTGGTGTAAGCGGAGTTTAAGCCGGCAACATAGCCCTGCTGGTCCTTGGCCAGCTTGGACATTTGCGTACCGATAGCGGGACGCAGGATGTCAATCGACAGGAACACCAGGAAGGTTACGAGGAATATCAACCAGTACTTATGCACAAACAGGGTTAACAGTATACATATCCCCGCGGTTAACAAACTGAGTGTGATGACTCTTTTCTCCCCAAACCGGTTCAGGATCCATCCGAATATTGTGGCCTGCACAACGGCGCCGGCAATCGAACCAAATGTTATGATCATGGCAATATCTTTGGGGGTAAAACCGAATTTATGATCCACGAACAATCCGAACACAGTCTCATAATTGGCAAGACCGAAGGAGAGAACAAATACAATGACCAAACTTAAGAAATAGGGCTCTCTGAAGGAACGCGCCAGCTGGAGAAACAGACTCTCCTTCTTCCGTCCCAGTACGGTAGGCGCTTCTTGTTTGGCTGAAGATTCGGGCAGCAGAATTAACGTTACCAAGGCAGCGATACCGCCCGCGACCGCGGCTGCATAGAAGGGAACCCGGATCCCAAATTCAGCAATGAAACCCCCGATTCCCGGCCCGATAATGAATCCGGTGGTAATCGCAGCATTAATGAAGCCCATGCCTCTTGCACGCTCCTCATTAGAAGTCACGTCAGCCGTGTAGGCCATAATGGCAGGCATGATGAGTGCGGCGCCTATGCCGCCAAGCATTCTGGCTGCAAACAGCAGCGTCGGCGTGCTGGCAGCCCCGAATAGCCATTCCGATAAGGCGAATACAATCATACCGGAGATGATAATTTTTTTACGTCCTACGGAGTCGGACAAGCGGCCCGCGAGTGGCGAGAACAGCAGCTGCGTTAATGAAAAAGCAGCCACGAGCATGCCCACGGTACTGCCGTTAATATTAAGCTCCGTCATATAGGTGGGCATAATGGGTATGACCAGACCGATACCGGTAAAGACTAAAAATATATTGAACATGAGGAGCAGGATCGCTCCATTATTACGCAGCAGTAATGACATGATGATTCCTCCAAAAATAAATGACGATCCCACGTGTTGTCGTGATTTACATGTTTATATAATTGCATACTGAACGTTCGGTTTGTAACATTCCACAAAAAATGGAACGTTTATCTGCCGTTATTCATGCCAGGTTTCTTGGCGATACCATACAAGAGCACACGAATGGCGGAATGATAAAGCGCGAGCACATTGTCGAGCTTAGCCATTTGAGACATCTGGCTTAAACCCGCGATCAAGCTTTCAAATATAATCGAGAGATGCTCCACGTTATGGTTCTCAAATTCACCCTGATCAATCCCTTGCTGCAGCAATTTCTGATTAAATTCGAGTCGATTCCGAATGATCTGGGTAATCCGCTGTTCCACATCCTCGCTCATACTCTCGTTGCTGTTCAGAAATTCATCCAGTGCTTTGGAGAACGGGTGGTTCAAATCATCAAACACCAATTGATCAGCGATGCCATACAATTTGTCTGTGATGGTGGTATATTGATGTTCTTTGCTGCTCCACTTTTGCTCCCATTCCAGATCCCATTCTTCGATGAGATACAGAAACAGCCCTTCCTTGCTTTTAAAGTGGTAGTAAATGTTACCCTTACTGCTTCCCGTTGCTTCAACGATTTCCTCAATCGAGGTCGACTTGTATCCTTTTTGCATAATGAGGGCTTTGGCCGCTTCAGCGATGCGCCGCTTGGTGTCTTCGCTTTGCTGTTGTTTTTTGTTCATTAGCGCCCCCCTTATAGGTACAGATTTTGTCATTATTTTTCTATACTGAACGTTCGTTCTGTATCTTATCAAATGGATTTAAAATATTCAAGTGGGAGTTTGAATGTCCGAAACAGCGAGAAATCAGCTGATGAAAAATAACCGTTACCTCCTGCAGGCAGCGGTTATTTTAGCATTGCAATGGGATGAATCAGTGGTTTACTTCAATAAACTTATGCGATTTATCATGATAGGAGAGCAGCTCGGATACAGTAACAAATGTGAAGCCACGCTTTTGCAGCTCCGGCAAAATCACGCTGAGCGCCTCCACCGTCTGTGTACTGGTCGGGACAAAATCGTGCATAAGCACGATGTCTCCATTGTGCGCGTTATCCAGAACCTTTTTGACGATCCGGTTAACGCCGGGCTTTCGCCAATCCAGCGTATCCTGGTGCCATGACCATAATACGGTCAGCATACCGATATCTTTGCTTGTCCTTACAATGGATTCATTGTAACTTCCACCGGGCGGGCGGAACAATACGGTTTTACTGCCTGTCGCTTTGAAAATCGCTTCCTGGGTCCGGTTCAGTTCACTGGTTAATTTGCTGGCGTTGATATTGTGGAAGGAAGGATGAGTGTAGGAGTGGTTTCCTATTTCATGCCCTTCGTGAAGCTCACGTGCCACGATATCGGGGTGTTTCTCCACCCGGTTGCCCACAACAAAGAAAGTCGCCTTTGCGCCATATTGTTTTAACAGATCCAGAATTTCAACGGTCGTATGTGCATCCGGACCATCATCAAAGGTGAGGGCAATCACTTTGCTGGGTGTGGGCACTTCCCATACGATCTCTCCGCGCTCCTCATAGTAGTCTCTTCCCTTGGAAGCAGACGGCACATGATCTGCATCAACATGCTCGTTAAGGCACAGGGAGAGGGAGAGAGTAAGCCATATAACAGTTGAGAGCTTTTTCATGGTGATCATTATCCTTTTCTCTGCTGTTCTAGTCTTGGCATGTGACATGCAAGCTTCTTTATCATTTGGTGAACACGGTAAAATTATTCCTAATGTCTGGCTCAGACGCCGTTCGACATTAAACACCGATCGGCACAAGCATGTTCCGCATGCAGAGCATGTAATGGTAGAAAGGAGTGATCCAGATGCAATCACGTAATCGTTCGAATGCCCAAGGGATTGACGTGAGCCGCTACCAGGGGGTGGTGGATTGGACAAAGGTAAAGGCTTCCGGTAAAGCATCGGACATAACGGAGCAGCGCGATCGAATCGATGAATTAGAGCAGCGACTCGGGGCAATCGAGAAAAATGGGGGATCGCATTCAGGGTGATGCGAAAAAATATGAGTTTCATATATTGACATCATATGGTTAGACATGGTATTATCGATTTTGTCGCCAGAACGAAAAGAATCGCAAAATTTTCCGTTAATCGGTATGAATCCCATATGGTGATTTGAATAGAGCGAATCTAAGATAAAATATGCCGGGGTGGCGGAATTGGCAGACGCACAGGACTTAAAATCCTGCGGTAGGTGACTACCGTACGGGTTCGACCCCCGTCCTCGGCATTATAACAGCGTCTGGTAAGATGCAAATAAGTCGGCCCCCTGTATGGGTGCCGGCTTATTTTTTAAATTGACAAGAGGTCAATTTTTTTGACGAAGGCTATTATCGGAACAAACGGAATGGAAGACGTTAAAGTCCTTTCTATAAAAATCGCATTCTTTTATAATTCCACGCTGACCTGTGTGAGGAGGAGGGGAGGAGAGATGCGGATGTTTAACAATGATTGGGACGTTATCCTGAACGGAGAGATGGATAAGCCTTATTTTGAAGCGTTGATGGAACGGGTGGACGAGGAATACCGGCGCAGCACGGTGTATCCTCCTAAGGAAGATATATTTCGAGCTCTTCACCAAACATCGTATGAATCCACAAAAGTCGTTATTTTGGGACAAGATCCCTATCACGGACGAAAGCAGGCACAGGGATTAAGCTTTTCCGTTTCACCCGGAGTTACGATTCCTCCGTCTCTGCGCAATATCCATAAGGAGCTGGCATCCGATTTGGGTGTACCTGTTCCGCACCATGGCTCTTTGCAGTCATGGGCTGATCAGGGGGTGCTGCTGCTTAATGCGGTTCTTACGGTACGCGAAGGTGAGCCCAATTCGCATAAAGGAATCGGGTGGGAGCGATTCACGGATACCGTTATTGCAAAGCTGAATGAACGCGATCAGCCAATGGTGTTTATATTATGGGGCAGTTACGCACAGAAGAAGGGTTCTTTCATAGACCGAAGTCGGCACAAGGTGCTTGAGTCCAATCATCCGAGTCCATTTGCAGCGCACAAAGGTTTTTTCGGCAGTCGTCCATTTTCAGCATCGAATGCTTATTTAATGCAAAAGGGTATGGATCCGGTGAATTGGGACATCCCAAGCACACCGGGCGATGGAGTTGAATAATCCGCGAGAGGTGACCTTCATGAAGCATTGGATCGGTCGTCATGTTGTCATTCAGCGTTTAGACGGGGCGAAAAGCACGGTTGAAGGTGTGTTGAAATCATGGGACCCCATTCAGGAGAAGGTCATTCTTGGCCCGGGGGAGCTTGTCATCCCGTTTCGCTCCATTCATAGAATAATGCCGAGAAATTCTTCTCCGGCTCTAAACTCTATCGGTTATGTCGTGAATCATACGATTCAATTTGATAATGCAGTCTACTTTGGATCTTGTGTGATGGTATGGAGGGGTAATCAATTGGTCTCCTCTCAGGCCGTTCTTGCTTCTCATGATGAGGAAACGGTCACGCTGTCAAATGGAATGATTTTGCGTAAGGACGAGCATTATTTTGTCGTTCGGTCCTTGCGGGGCAATGCGTAATTATTTGAATAAAGGATGTCCCCAGCAGCCATCGTAAAGTTGGCGGGGACATCCTTTTTTTGTTTGAATGAAGGATAAGCAGAATTCCTTGAAGCGTTTAAGCCTCCTCTACTTTTTCAGCAAGGAAGAGTTCGTAGATCCGCACCACGAGAATTTTAATGATCATATAGGCAGGAATAGCGAGCAGGATACCGAGGAGTCCGAAGAAATCTCCACCTACCAGAATAAGGACCACCGTGGTGAGAGGGTGAATATCGAGCTGTTTGCCATAGATTACAGGGGTCAGAATATTATCTTGAATTTGCTGTGCGATCACAATGACAACGACAGACCATATGGCGATGGACGGAGCTTCAATGAACCCGACGATAACGACAGGGATGGTTGCAAGCAGCGCACCGATATACGGAATGAAATTCAAGAAGAAGGAGATCACGGTTAACAGCAAGGAATAGGGCAGTCCAATAATTAAAAATCCGATATAAATCAGAACGCTAAGTATAAGATTAAGGATGACTTTGCCGATAATAAAATTGCTGAGTGCGGAATCAATCTCACCCAGCACTTCCTGACCGTCACGGCGGAATCGTCTAGGCAGAACGCTGAGCAATCTTGGCGGCAGCTTGTTGCCCTCCTTGAGCATGTAGTACAGAATGATGGGAATCGTAGCAATAATGATAACAACACCGGATACAACGGTAATCAGGTTGTTGATGGAGTTGCTAATCCAGGTAATGATACGATTCATATATTCCGTGAGCGAAGTGGTCAACTCTGATTCGGTTGGTATGAAGCGGGACCAGTACGGATTCTGCTGCAGCTGGTCAATCTGTTCCTGGACGCCCTCCACTAGGAAAGGGGCGTTGCTTATGAAAGTCTCCATCTGTTCCCGAAGTGTCGGCCACACCACGATGCCAAAGATCGCACAGAGTCCGGCAAACACGAAATACAGCATCAAGACACCAATGGAGCGTTTGATTTTCTGGCGTTCCAGGTAATCGACAATTGGCCGAAGCAGGTAATAGAAGAAGCCGGCCATCGCGACAGGAACAATCAACATGTTGATCATGGAGACGATTGGGCGGAACAAAAAGCTGATCTCGGATCCTAGATAAATGATTAAGAGCAGCGCGATTATACCGAAGCATGTCCTGAAATATTTGCTCTGCATCATGGGCAATCCCTCCATAACAACGAATAGGTAAATACGTAAGTACCATATAACATTTGTATTTAACCAATTTGGAGGGATTTGAAATCACCAGTCTATGTTATTAGTTTCGTATGGTGACCTGGGTATGCAGGGGTACGAGCGAAGCAAGCTGCACAACATCCTCATTGTACATCCGAATGCAGCCATGGGAAACGGATCTGCCGATGGATGAAGGATCATTCGTGCCATGGATGCCGTAGTGCGGTTTGGACAAACCTAACCAATAAGCTCCGAATGGTCCGCCTGGATTGGGCTCTTTGGTGACGATTGTGTAATTGCCGGGAGGGGTCTGCGTGGCCATTTTGCCTACAGCAATCGGGTACGTATGTACCACGGCGTCACCGTCCAGCAAATGCAGCTGATAGTTGGCCACATCGACAATGATGCGGTACTTGGGCATCATCATCCACCTCCTTTTTCATCCATGTTATGAATCGGGGAAGGCATTCGACCCAGAATCGGCCTAAAATAGGCAGATTGCACCTTCACGGTTTGGAAGAAATTTCATCCGTTGATAAGGGCGGGTCGATGTTATATTTAATAATGAAAAGCTTTACATCAGGAAGGGGATAACCGATGTCTCCTGTTGGGTTTTATCAAAAATACATCAAAAATAATATGTTTACCAAAATGCTGCTCTTGATTTCCCTGATTGCGGTGGTCACCATCGTAACTTTATCTTTTCTAATGTATTATTTCTTGTTTCAATCCGCTGTTCGCAGCGAACTGGATATCCAGCGCAGCGGAGTTGAACGGGTGGAGCGGCACGTTAATCAAAAATATGAGAATGTACAGTCCTACGTGAATGACTTGTATCGCAATGGTTCCCTTGGCCTTGACACCTCCTACTTTCTCATGAACTCGTTTAATGAATATATTGCCAAGCGGATGAACCGGATTGTGGGCAGCGGACAGTCCAATACGGACAGTGTGCTTGCATACTTTAAGCAGCGGCTGGATGATGATCCGGATATTGAGAATATTATGCTGTACAGTGCCGAGAAGCAGTATGTGTATGTATATAAACAGGGCAGCATGACCCGGCTCTATCAGGCGAACGCTACGCATTCTTACATACCCGATGTTATGGCCATGGAAAGCCAGAGCGTCACACTGCCGAATTTCTGGGTTCGCAAGCTGGCTGGAGATGCCGCTGTACCGCTATTCTCGATACGGAGTCCGATCAATGATATGACCACCTACAAGAATCTGGGGCAGCTGCTTGTTTTATTCCGGACGGAAGCGCTCGCAACCGTGCTGAACAGCAGCGAGGATGAGATGAAGGGATCTGTAATGGTCCTATCGGGTGATGGCAGCGTAATGTTTGATTCTGGTGGCAGATATTATGGAGAGAAGTATCCGTATGCGGAGCGGCTGCTCAATTCCAAAGAAACCGTATTCTTGGACGAGGAGTCGTATGTAACCATATCGGCTCACAATCAGGCGGGCTATACGGTGGTAGGGATTACTCCGAAGCGCGAGGTTGCGGAATCCCTGCATGGCTTGCAGAGCACGATTATTATTGCAGCCTTGTTATGCATTGTTGTTGCCGTTTCCATTCCGGCCCTGATGATTGTGAACTACTCCAAGCGGACCGATAACATCATCCGATTCATGCGCAAGGTGGAGAAGGGCGAGTTTGTTGCCCGGATGCAGGATACCAAGGAGGATCAGCTGGGGCAAATTGCCGGCAGCTTTAATGAAATGCTGGATGAGCTGACACGATATATCGATAAGGTATATAAAGCGGAGATCAACCAGAAGAACGCGGAGCTGTCCGCGCTGCAGGCCAGAATTAACCCGCATTTTCTATATAATACGCTTGAAGTGATACGAATGAGAGCTCTCTCTCAGGGCGCTCAGGATGTTGGTGATATGATCTACAGCTTATCGATGCTGTTTAAGAATATCGTACAGCGCAAGTCCAACTATACGTTGAAGGATGAGCTGGAAGCTTGCCGGCTCTATCTGGAACTGTTCCGTATTCGCTATAAGGACAAGTATATTTATAAAATGTTCTGCGAGGAACCAATCAAGAGTGTGCCGATGATGAAAATGTCGCTGCAGCCGCTCATTGAGAACTATATTGTACATGGATTGCGGAGCGACCAGGATGATAACTGGCTATCGATCACCGCTACGCAGCAGGACGGTGAGGTCTGCATTGTGATCAAGGATAACGGGAAGGGAATCGAACCAAAGCGGCTTGAGGATATCCGTGCAAGACTGCAGATGGCTGAGTCCAACGGAGAATCCTTTGGGCTGCGAAGTGTGAATGAACGGTTAAAGCTGACGTTTGGAAGTTCTTACGGGATGGACATCGAGAGTGAGCCGGGTAACGGAACGACGGTGACCGTCAGATTTCCGGTGACAGAAGGGAAGTTGGATAACAATGTATAAGGTATTTATCGTGGATGATGAACCGTTCATTATAGAAGGATTGGTAGATGTCGTGGATTGGTCCAAGTATGGCATTGAGGTGGTGGGTCACGCAGGAAACGGTCGCCAGGCATTGGAGAAGATGGCGGTCGTCCCCGTTGATATCCTCATAACGGATATATCAATGCCTGTGATGACAGGACTTGAATTGATAGAAGGCGCACGCAAGCTGAACCGCAATCTGAAGGTGATCATCCTCAGCGGCTTTGACGATTTTGCCTATTTGAAGGAAGGTATGCGTCTCGGGATCGAGAATTATTTGCTCAAGCCGATCAATCTGAAGGAACTGGAAGAGACCATTGCCAGTACGACCGATAAGATGAACAATGCCAAGAGAGAAATGAGACTGGACGAATACGACATTAACATTCTGCGAAGCAATATTCTATACCGCTGGATCACGGACCGGATTGAGCCGGAGGAGCTGGAGGAACGCGCTAATCTTCTGGGGCTGAACCTGAATTTGCCCTATGTCATGGCATCCATACTGCGAGCTGATTTCACGCCGCTTGAGAGCTGTCTGTATCAATTGATGGAGCAGGAGCAGGGCGTTATGTATTTCCGGGACAATGACGGCGACCATGTGGTGATATTTATGATGAGGGAGCCGGATACGGAAAAGGCGAGGGCAATCAGGCTCCTGCAGCAGGTGCGCGAGCAGTGTTATGAAGAGGAGCTGTGCATATCGCTTGGGAGCATAGAGAGCCTCGGAGGAAATTATAAGGATAGCTATCTCCATGCGAAGGAGGCACAGGAATACTATCTCGTGCTGGAGCAGCCCTCCTACGTGGATTATGTTGATGTTCAGGCGAAGAAGGGCGAAGCCGCGGAATCCTACACGGTCCAGTGGCCTGAGTATGCAAAAGGCATCGCTGGCAGGGACAAGCAGGGGCTGTTTGAGCTGATCGACAGCGATTTTGACCGGCTTCGCCACACGCAGGGCATGACCCCAACGATACTGAAGAGTGTCGCGGTTGAGATGGTTGTTCGCCTGAAGCTGGAGCTTAACGATATTCAATACACGGCTGCCCCCGATTTTGTAAAAAACACGATTACCGATATTATGGAGTCCATATCGATAGACGACTTGATTACGGCCGTGAAAGAAGGGGTCGGCGGTCTGGTTGACTCGCTCAACAATGACGTGAAGAGCCCTGTCATTCAGCAGATTTTGCACCATATCCAGCAGCATTTTAACGAGGATTTGTCATTGAAGGTGTTAGGTGCCCAATACCATATTCATCCCGTGTATCTTGGGCATCTCTTTCATAAAGAAACGGGAGAGAGTTTTACGGAGTATATTAACAGGTACCGCATCGATAGAGCCAAAGAACTACTGCGAAACTCCTCTGCCAAAGTTCAAGATATCGCAAAAAATGTAGGTTACTGGGAAACGGGTTATTTCTATAAACAGTTCAAAAAGTTTGTCGGCGTATCGCCAAGAGACTTTAGAGGAATGCTCTGATTGATTTAATCAGAGTTTTTTTCTTTATTTTCACCATAATTCCTTTAATTTTTCGCCTATGTGAAACTGCTTTCATGGGATAACCTTATAGGTGTAGAGACACAAGGATTCAAAAGGGAGGATAAACATGAGTAAATCGAAAAAGAAATGGCTTCTGCCGCTTACGCTTCTTTTGTCCGCATCCATGCTGCTGTCAGCATGTGGAGGCAATAAGGAAGAGAGTGCAGGAAATGGCGGGGGAACTGCCGAGAAACCGGTAGAGCTGATCTGGTACACGATCGGAACACCTCAAAAGGATGTTGACAAGGTTGAAGAGGAAATCAATAAATACACAACTGAGAAGATTGGTGTAACCGTTGACATGAAAATGATCGACTTCGGTGACTACAACCAGAAGATGCAGGTAATGGCAGCTTCCGGCGAACCGATGGACATCCTCTTCACAAGCTCATGGGCCTTCGACTATGTACAAAATGCACGTAAAGGCGCATTCATGGAATTGGATGCACTGATCGAAAGCCATGGACAAGGCATTAAAGACGCAATTGATCCGGCGTTCCTGGAAGGTTCCAAGGTAGACGGACACAATTACGCAATTCCGGCAAATAAAGAGCTTCCTGCTCAAGAAGCATGGCGCTTTAATAAAACACTGCTTGATAAATACAATCTCGATATTTCAGGCGTGAAATCGATGGAAAGCCTGGAGCCACTGCTCAAAACGATTAAGGAAAATGAACCAAACGTTGTTCCATTGGCCGTAAGCAAGGATTTCGGCCCGCTGCTTCCGTTTGATTACATCATCGAAAAGATGCCAATGGCTGTATACCTGGATGACAAGGAAGAATTAAAAGTTGTGAACTTCCTCGAAATGCCAGAAACGATGGACATGCTCAAATTGATGAACAAGTATTACAAAGCGGGATATATCTCCCCAGAAGCAGCTACAACAACTTCGACGCAAGACCTGATGACATCCGGCAACTGGTTTGCGGATCGTGCGGCAACACAGCCGTTCGCAGACAATCTGTGGAGCCAAAGCTATGGCTATCCGGTCGTATCCACGCCGGCTGGCGATGCCAACATCTTTAACTGGTCGGTTATGGGTTCCATGCAAGCGATCTCCGCTAACTCGAAGTACCCTGAGAAAGCGATGGAATTCCTGAACTTGCTGAACACGGACGTATATCTTCGCAACCTGGTTGACTCCGGTATCGAAGACGTGCATTACAAGAAGCTTAGCGAGAATGTAATGGAAAACTTGCCAGAATCGAAAAACTACGACATGCCTACCTTCGCACTTGGGAATGTTATGCTGACGTACTTGAATCCTGAAGATCCCGAGAACAAATGGGAAGAGTTCAAGAAGTTTAACGAGTCCGGCAAGCCTGCTCCGCTGCTCGGTTTCAACTTCGATCCAACCAAAGTATCCACAGAGCTCGCTGCAGTCAATAACGTAAAAGAAGAGTTCTGGGCACCGCTGATGACAGGTACCGTGAATCCGGAAGAGTTCCTGCCAAAAGCGAATGAAAAGCTGAAAGCTGCTGGCCTGGACAAGATCATGGCTGAAGCACAAAGCCAAATTGATGCTTGGAAAGCAAGCAAGTAATAACAATGCATGAAGCAGTCCGCATGTCCACTATGGGCAAAGATACCGCTTCAGCATGAACAAGGACGGGGCGGCGGATGTTCACCGCCCTTCTTTTGTTCATTCATATACTTCACGAGGAGGGGTAAGCGTGAGAGCAATCGGACAGTTTTTCAAAAATATTATGACGAATAAGGCCATGCTGTTCATGGTTTTACCGGGGACCCTATGGTTTCTCTTATTCTCATATTTGCCTATGTTCGGGACGATCATTGCATTTAAGGAATACCGCTTTAGCCGGGACGGCTTCTGGGCAAGCATCGTTAATAGTGAATGGGTAGGCTTCCAAAACTTTAAGTTCCTGTTCAGTACCAACGATGCTTACATCATTACCCGCAATACCGTGCTTTATAATTTTGTGTTTATTATTCTCGGTCTCGTTCTTTCCGTGGCACTGGCTATCGTATTGTCTGAAATCGTGAACAAGAAATTGGCCAAAATCTATCAAACCGGGATGTTCTTGCCGTATTTCTTATCTTGGGTTATTGTAGGTTATTTTGCTTTCAGTTTCCTGAGCATGGACAAGGGGATGCTGAATCAAATCCTGGGCTGGTTCGGGATGGAGCCGGTTCAGTGGTATTCCGAGGCCAAGTACTGGCCGATATTCCTGACGCTGATCAGCTTGTGGAAATCCGTAGGTTACAACAGCGTTGTCTATCTGGCAGCGATTATGGGGATCGACAGATCCTTGTACGAGGCGGCAATGATTGACGGAGCGAACAAATGGCAGCAGATTAAAGCCATTACCCTTCCGATGCTGAAACCGCTGATGACAATCTTAACTCTTCTTGCGATCGGTAAAATCTTCTACGCTGACTTTGGTCTGTTCTATCAAGTGCCAAGGGATTCGGGAACGTTGTATTCTGTAACGAATGTTATCGATACCTATGTATACCGTGGTCTGAAAACAACAGGCGAAATCGGAATGAGTACCGCTGCAGGACTGTACCAGTCGGTAGTCGGCTTTATCCTGGTTATGGTATCCAACTACATCGTGCGTAAATATGACAAGGATAACGCTTTGTTCTAATCGATCAATCTACCAAGAAGGGGGTATGTGATGTGTTCAAATCGAAAAGCAAGATGAAAGATTTCCATGAGCTTTCATCCGGGTGGAATGTCGTATTCAACCTGATAGCCGGTATTTTCTCGTTCCTGTGTGTATTTCCGTTCTTATTCGTGATGATCATCTCATTTACAGATGAAGGTTCTCTGGCCCGCAACGGATATCAGATCTGGCCGGAAAAATGGAGCCTTGAGGCTTATAAATATGTATTCCAAACCGGGGATACACTTCTTCGTTCGTACGGCGTTACGATTTTTGTGACGGTTGTAGGTACGCTGATTAGTTTGTTTATTATTTCGCTGTACGCTTATGCGGTCTCCCGCAAAGGGTTCAGATATCGTAATTTCTTCTCGTTCTTTGCATTTTTCACGATGCTGTTTAACGGCGGTTTGGTGCCGACTTATATCGTAGCAACGCAACTGCTCGGCTTGAAGGATTCGATCTGGGCTCTGATCCTGCCACTGGCGGTTAATGCCTTCTATATTATGATTCTTCGAACCTTCTACAGCACGAGTGTTCCGGATGCCATCATTGAATCCGGTAAAATCGACGGCGCGAGTGAATTTAAAATATTCTACAAGCTGGTATTGCCGCTTTCCCTGCCGGGTCTGGCAACCATCGGACTGTTTAGCACCCTCGGCTACTGGAACGACTGGTTTAATGCACTTCTCTATATTGATGATCCCAACCTGGTTCCACTGCAATCCATGCTGATGCGGATTGAGACCAGCATGCAGTTCATCCTGCAGAATTCTCAGAATTCATCTCTTAGCATGGCCGCTCTTCAGAGCATGCCGCAGGATACGTCACGGATGGCCATGGTCGTTCTGGCAACCGGGCCGATTATTCTGGCCTATCCTTTCTTCCAGCGCTATTTCATTCAAGGTCTGACCATCGGCGCGGTTAAAGAATAAATTCTTCATGTACCGGAGGGTATGAGATGACTTATCAAGATTCCAGTAAACCCATTGCGGAAAGAGTGGAACATCTTCTTGGCCTTATGACAACGAAGGAGAAGGTGGGCCAGTTGGTCCAGCCGTTCGGCTGGAAGACCTATGAGGTGAAGGAAGGCCGGATTACCTTAGCGGATTCATTTAAAGAGCAAGTGAAAGATGGCGGCGTCGGCTCCCTGTACGGGACCCTTCGCGCCGATCCATGGACCGGTGTAACACTTGAAACCGGTCTTTCTCCACGTGAAGGAGCGGAAGCCGTTAATCAAATTCAGCGGTATGCAATCGAGAATTCCCGTCTCGGCATTCCGATTCTCATCGGGGAGGAATGCTCGCATGGTCATATGGCCATTGGCGGCACGGTGTTTCCGGTACCGCTCTCAATCGGAAGCACATGGAATGTGGAGTTATACCGGGATATGTGCCGCGCCGTTGCGCTTGAGACGCGCAGTCAGGGCGGTGCTGTGACCTATTCCCCGGTCTTGGACGTTGTACGCGATCCCAGATGGGGACGTACCGAGGAATGTTTTGGCGAAGACCCCTACCTGATCAGTGAATATGCAGTCGCATCGGTTGAAGGCCTTCAAGGCGAGTCTTTGGACAGTCCGAGCAGTGTTGCAGCAACGCTGAAGCATTTCGTAGGTTATGGCAGCTCTGAAGGCGGAAGGAATGCGGGACCTGTGCACATGGGGACCCGTGAGCTGATGGAAGTGGATATGCTGCCGTTTCGGAAGGCCGTGGAAGCGGGAGCTGCCTCCATTATGCCGGCTTATAACGAGATCGATGGCGTGCCTTGCACCGTAAATACGGAGCTGTTAGGCGACATTCTCCGCAAGGAGTGGGGCTTTGACGGCATGGTGATCACCGACTGTGGTGCCATCGACATGCTGGCCAGCGGCCATGATACGGCAGAAGACGGAATGGATGCCGCTGTTCAGGCTCTATCGGCCGGTATCGATATGGAGATGTCGGGTGAGATGTTTGGGAAATATCTGCAAACGGCAATCGAGCAAAACAAGCTGGAGGCCTCCGTTCTGGATGAAGCCGTTCGCCGCGTATTGACTTTGAAATTTAAACTCGGTTTATTTGAGAGTCCATACGTTGAACCACAGATCGCCGAGGAAGTGATCGGCAGCGAACAGCACGTAGAACTTGCCAGACAGCTTGCGGCAGAAGGCATCGTGCTGCTTAAGAATGAAGGAAAGGCCCTGCCGTTACCGAAGGACGGGGGCGTGATTGCTGTCATTGGACCTAATGCCGATCAGGGATACAATCAGCTTGGGGACTATACATCACCACAGCCGCCAGCAAGCGTGGTCACGGTGCTGGATGGGGTTCGTGCCAAGCTGGGGGATGTTCCAGACCATGTATTGTATGCTCCGGGCTGCCGTATTAAGGACGATTCCAGGGAGGGTTTTGAATTCGCATTAGCTTGTGCGGATCAGGCCGATACCGTGGTGTTGGTGCTGGGCGGCTCCAGCGCCCGCGATTTCGGCGAAGGAACGATCGATTTGCGCACAGGGGCTTCGAAGGTCACGGACGACGCTTTAAGCGACATGGACTGCGGCGAAGGCATCGACCGGATGACGCTGCAGCTATCCGGCGTTCAATTGGAAATGGCCCAAGAGATTCATAAGCTTGGCAAGCGGATGATCGTTGTGTATATCAACGGCCGGCCGATTGCGGAACCGTGGATCGACAACCATGCCGATGCCATTCTGGAAGCGTGGTACCCGGGTCAGGAGGGCGGACATGCGATTGCCGACATCCTGTTCGGGGATGTGAATCCGTCCGGGAAGCTAACCTTGTCAATCCCAAAAGATGTCGGACAGCTTCCGGTTTATTACAACGGCAAGCGGTCGCGCGGCAAGCGGTACCTCGAAGAAGATTCCCAGCCGCGTTATCCGTTTGGGTATGGGCTTAGTTACACCGAATTCAGTTATTCGGATATCCAGCTATCCTCGGATGTCATTGGAATCGGCGAAACGGCAGTTGTCACCGTCAACGTCACGAATAGCGGCACTCGGGAAGGATCCGAAGTTGTTCAGCTGTATGTGAGCGATGTGGCCAGCAAATACACAAGACCAGCCTGTGAACTGAAGGGTTTCCGCAAAATATCTCTGAAGGCTGGAGAAAAACGAAAGATTGAATTTACGATAGGCGCCGAACAGCTTCAATATGTCGGTCAAGATTATAAGCAGGTTGTTGAACCAGGTCTGTTCCGAATCATGGTTGGCAGACATGTCAATGACACGCTGAGTGCGGATTTGACCGTGCAGGAGGGCTGATGGATGGAACGCATTAGGCGATTTATACGCGAATTGTCGGAGCGCCAGTGGCTTGAGTCGAGAGAACTTAAGGGGTGGGATATTACGCGGACCACTTATATGGTTCCGGGCGTGTATGAAGACTCAGCCCCTTTTGCCGAAGGACATGACTTCAACAGATTCCCGAGCACGCAGGGCACAACCTATTTCTTTCGAATGAGCCTTGAGCTGCCCCCGCAGTGGGCAGATGGCGCGATAGGGCTTCTGTTTCAGTCCGGAGGCGAAGCTTTGCTGCGTGTTAACGGAGCTTCGTATCAGGGTTTGGACCGCAATCATACGTTTGTAACGCTTGATCCGAAGCGCACCGGCATGAACATGGAGCTGGAAATCGAATTATACGATCCGATTCCGGAGCCCGTGGATCCGCTCAATCAGCAGGCTGTCATCCAGCCTCCGATTACCCGAGTACAGAGTCTGCTTGTCAACGTGAACGTGCCTGTTCAGAGTCTGATGTACACTGCAACTGTTATCAGGGATTCGGTTATACTGCTGCCGGACAACGATATGCGGCGCATCCGATTGATGGAGGCCTTGTATCAGGCGATGGATCGTTTTGTAAGTCTGAATGAGGCATCGATCATCGCAGGTGAAATGGTGACCGCGATTGAGCAAGAGCTTGTGCAGCAGGTTACAGCCATTGGCGGCCATGCTGAAGGAACCGAGCACATGGTCGGACAGTCTCATATCGACATCGCCTGGCTGTGGCCGGTCCGGGAAACCGTTCGAAAAACAAGCCGGACCTTCTCCACGGTGGACGCGCTGATGAATGAATACCCGGAATACAAATATGCGCAGAGCCAGCCCTTGCTGTATCAATTCCTGAAAGATCATGATCCCGAGCTGTACGAGAGAGTGAGGGCTAGAATCATGGAGGGACGCTGGGAACTGGTCGGCGGGATGTGGGTCGAGCCGGATTTAAACATTCCGAGCGGAGAGTCCCTCATGCGCCAGATGCTCTATGGACAGCGCTTCTATCAGGAAGAGTTCGGTTTGACATCACATATTGAATGGCTCCCGGATACGTTCGGATATTGTGCATCACTGCCCCAAATATTGAAGCATGGCGGCATTCGTTATTTCATGACAACAAAGCTCGGCTGGAATGATACGAATGTGTTCCCGTACGACTTATTCCACTGGGTGGGCATTGACGGAACACCGATGCTCTCCTATCTTAATCATGGCGTGAACGAGAACACACTGCCAAATGATGTTCACGAGCATTGGCAGTCTTACCGGCAAAGACCCGTCCATCCGGAGCAGATGCTGCTCTATGGACACGGTGATGGCGGCGGGGGTGTGACTCGCGAGATGCTGGAATATATCAATCGGGCTGAGCTGATGGTTGGGCAGCCTGCCAGCAAGTACAGCACGGCCGCCGAATTTTTCGAAGGGATTGACGCCGCTTCGCCAAAGCTGCCGAAATGGCGCGGAGATTTATATCTTGAGCTGCATCGAGGAACCTACACAACCCACGCACGGAACAAGCGCTTTAACCGCAAGGCGGAAATCTTGTACCGTGAAGCCGAGTTATGGAGCTCGGTTGCATTCCCGTCGATGGACGGTGGGCAGAAGCAGGAAATCGTCAGCGAGCTGCATGAGGGCTGGAAGCTGATATTGCTTAATCAATTCCATGATATTATTCCGGGCTCTGCCATTACGGAGTCTTATGTTACCTCTGAGAAGGAATATGCCGAGGTGTTCCGGAAGGGGAATCGCAGTCTCACCCAAGGGCTGCAGGTATTGGCCGGTCAGGCCGATACAGAAGGGGAAGGTCTACCCTATGTCATCTTCAATGGACTTGGATGGGAAAGAAATGGGGTCATTTCGATTGAGGGCGGACCGGAGCTTGTTAGCCACGCTCCCTATGATTCCGATGGAGCGCTGCTGCAGTATGATGTTCGGACCTTAGAGAGCGGCGAAGCCTTTCAGGGCTTGAACGTTTATGTTCAAGGCATCCCCGCGTTTGGTTACAAAACGATTTGGCTTAGACCCTCGGCAGGAAACGAGGCAGCGGCGGAGAAGTGTTCTACTGGACTTTCGGATGGCTGGGAAACGGAGTTTTATAAGGTCCGCTTTAACGCGCAGGGCGAAATCGTGAGTCTGTGGGACAAAGATGCGGAGCGGGAAGTGATTAAGCCAGGGGAAGCCGCAAACCGCTTCCACTTCTTCCATGACCGTCCGACCCTGTGGGATGCATGGGATATCGATACTCGCTATGAGGAGCAAATAGCCGATCAAGCGCAACTGATCGAGATGAGGCTGCTGATGGCGGGTGAAGTACAGGATGTGCTTCGTTTCCGTTGGCGCATCCATAACTCGGAGATCACGCAGGATTTGATTTTTTATCATCATGACCGGCGGATCGACTTCAAGACCTTTGTCAGCTGGAACGAATCGCACAAGCTGCTGAAAGTCGGTTTCCCGATCGCTGTTGTTGCCAATAAGGCAACGTATGAGATTCCGTTCGGTACTATTGAGAGACCGACCCATCGCAATACGAGCTGGGAGCAGGCGCAATATGAGGTCTGTGGACACCGCTTCGCCGATGTATCGGAGCATGGATACGGCGTCAGCCTCATCAATGACTGCAAGTACGGGTACGACATTCAGGACAGCACGATCCGGTTGTCCCTGCTGCGAGCGCCGAAATGGCCCGATGTTACAGCAGACCTGGGAGAGCATGAATTCACATATTCCCTGTATCCGCACGAAGGAGACTGGAGAAATGCCGGCATCGTTCGTAAAGCTGCCGAGCTGAATCATGAACTGCCATGCGTGCGAACAAGTTCGAAGCAGGGCATTCAGCCCTCTGTTCATTCTTTGATCCCATTCGAGAGCCAGCATGTTGTGCTGGATACGGTTAAACCTGCAGAGGATGGAACCGGTTATATTCTGCGATTCTATGAATCCGCCGGGGGTAGAGACGAAGTGAAACTGACTTGGCCTTATCCTTGCGAAACGGTCCATCTGTCCAATGCAATTGAAGAGGAACTCGAAAGGCTGGATACAGCAGAAGGAAGGTTAACCCTTCATTTCCTGCCGTATGAGATCAAGACCATCAAATTGACTACACAACATACCTAATCAAAAGGAGCCAGAACAAATCATGGAACAATTCAGACTCCCCAAAATACCAATGCCGGAGCTTGAGCTGCCGCAATCGATTCAGGCGGTTCTGCAAGAGGCCGAAGAAAAATTAGCACATCGTCCCAAGCTGCTGCAGCTGTTCAAGAACTGTTTTCCAAACACGCTCGAGACCACAACGAAGCTGATGGAGGACGGGACGACATTTGTTATTACCGGTGACATTCCGGCTATGTGGCTGCGTGATTCAGTAGAACAGGTGATTCATTACATTCCGTTTGCAAAGAATGATCCAGAGCTTCAGCGTATACTCAGCGGATTGATCAAGCGCCATTTCCAATATATTCATATCGATCCTTATGCCAATGCCTTCAATGAATCGGCGAACGACTGGCACTGGAACACAACGGATGAAACCGAGATGTCGCCATGGGTCTGGGAGCGGAAGTTCGAGATCGACTCACTCTGCTTCTCTGTCCGCCTGGCCTACCTGTACTGGAAGGAAACTGGCCTGACGGACGTATTTGATGCAAACTTCAAGTCGGCGATGATCAAAATCATCGAGCTGTTTAAAACCGAACAGCATCATTTCGAGAAATCACCTTACCGTTTCACGCGGGACAACGGCATACCTACCGATTCCTTGCGCAACAACGGACTCGGCATGCCGGTTAACTATACGGGCATGATCTGGTCCGGCTTCCGTTCAAGCGATGATGCCTGCGATTTCCATTACAATATTCCAGGGAATATGTTCGCCGTTGTAGCCCTTCGTCAAATGCAGGAATTTGCGGAATGGGTATTCCGTGATATGAAACTGCTTGATGAGCTGAAGCGCCTTACAGCCGATGTGGATCACGGGATTCAGTTATATGGTATTTACCGTCATCCGGAGTTTGGTCCGATTTACGCTTATGAAACTGATGGTTATGGGAATTACTGTCTGATGGATGATGCAGGCACGCCCGGTCTGATGTCTATTCCGTATCTGGGTTATGTGACTGCAGATGATCCGATCTATCAGAACACCAGACGATTTGCGCTGAGCAAAGAAAATCCTTTCTATTACGAGGGGGCGGTTGCCAAGGGAATTGGCAGTCCGCATACGCCGCCGGATTATATTTGGCATATGGCATTGTCCATGCAGGGAATTACGGCGCAGACGGCAGAAGAGAAGCTGGAGATGATCGCGCTGCTGGAAGCGACCGATGCGGATACCGGCTTCATGCATGAGGGCTTCCATGCCGATGATCCTAAAGTCTTTACCAGATCATGGTTTGCCTGGTCCAACAGCCTGTTCTCGCAATTGGTGTACCAGGCGATGAAAGCAGGGATTCTATGAGCGAACGCCTGATTGTATTCTATGATCCGTCCTTTCCGGCAGCTGAAGCTGCCGGACTGCCGGTATCGGCAGCCGGTCTGGATATGTTCGATTCCGTGTGCGGCGCAGAGAACTTGGCTGAAACGCTGGCAGCAGCAGGGGGACAAGGCGTTAGCTTTGTCAATTTACACGCTCCGTACTTTCCGAAATCCGCCTGGAGAGCCATCCTGGACTTTCTGAGAAATGGCGGCGGCTTGGTCAGTGTTGGGGGTGCCCCATTCAAACGTCCCGTCCGCATGGAGGACGGTGCCTGGGTGGTAGAGCATGAACAGACGGCATATCATCAGCAGCTGAACATTCATGAGGCGCTGCCTGTGGATTGTGGGCGCGTGAATGATTTGATCGCGAGTGAAGATATTCCGCTGATGGAGAACAGTCACAAACGGTTTACCGTTAAGGATACATGGAACTTGGTTCCGCATGTTACCAAGAGCAGCGATCTGCCTCACCAGATGGGCTCGGCAGGACCGATGGATACGCGGATTTATCCGCTCCTTAAGGGATGTACAGCCAAGGGAAGGCAAGTCGCTGCTCCTGTAGTTCTGTGGGAGAACGTTGGCGGGCCGTTTCTGGGAGGTCGCTGGTTGTTTGTAAATCAACCTCTCTCCGCCTCCTTCTGGGAACAGGATGGGGGAGAAGAGGTGCGCCGGTGGGCGGCGTTCTGCGCCAAAGGGATTACCGAGCTGTGGATCAAGCCGAATTATGCAACCTATGAGTCCGGCGAGCGCGCGACCCTGACCCTGCAGGCACAACGGATGGGGCGGAATCTGCCTGTCCATGAGCCGCAGAGCTGGACGTTCCGCATCTCGGTTCAGCATGACCTGGATGAAGCTCCGGTATGGAATCATTCCGTAATCGTTGATGTAACTGGACAATTTCATGTACAGCGCATTCCGGTTGCGCTTGATATCAAGCCGGGATCTTATCGGGTGTTGTGTGAAGCCGAAGGTCCGGATGGAGAAATCCGCAGGCTGAGACAAGGCTTCTGGGGAGCTGATCATGAGCTTTTGGAGACTGGAACGCCAGTCACCTGCAACCGGGATTACTTTATCAAAGATGGCCGCCCGCTGCCTGTTGTCGGGATGACTTACATGACGTCCGATGTCGCGCGTAAGTTCCTGTTCCTTCCGAATACGGATGTGTGGGATCGCGATATGGCGCAAATGCGCAATGCCGGCATCAATTGGATTCGTACCGGGATCTGGACCGCTTACCGCAATATCATGCAGGTGGACGGGCATGCATCCGAAGAGGTTTTGCGTTCGATTGACGCCTTCCTGTTAACGGCGAAGAAGCATGATCTGCAGGTCACGTTTACGTTCTTCTCCTTTACACCGGAGACTTGGGAAGGACAGAATCCTTACCTTGATCCGCGAAGCGTGGAAGCGCAGAAGCGGTTTATCCGCTCCATTATCACAAGGCATAAAGCTACGAAGAACGTGGACTGGGATTTGATTAACGAGCCTTCCATGTTCGATCCGCCGCAGATCTTCTCGGACGGTCCTCGTTCAGCTAAGGATTCGTTCGAGCAGCAAGCGTATATCGATTGGCTGAAGAAGCGTCATGGCTCGGTTGAGTCTCTGCAGGAACGCTGGAACATGACTTCCGATCAGCTGCCGGCATTCGAGTCTGCGGTTCCTCCGGGACCTGAAGCCATTAATTTCGACGTTCAAGATATGCATCAAGGGAAAAAGGGCACCCAGTGGCTCGATTATGTACTCTTCTCGATGGACATGCACAACCGCTGGGCGAAGGAACTATATGATGATATCAAAGCGGTATGCCCTGACCATATGGTTACGGTTGGACAAGATGAGGCCTTAGGAGCACAGCGTCCATCCCCGTTCTTCTATGCGGAGGCTGTGGACTATACAACGGTTCACTCCTGGTGGTTTAACGATTATCTGATCTGGGACGGCATATTTGCCAAAACGCCGGATAAACCAAACCTCATTCAGGAAACGGGCATCATGTACGTGGAAACACCGGATGGCCGGGCTAAGCGGAGCGAAGCCGAGCTTCGGAACCTGCTGGAGCGCAAATATGCGTACGCCTTCTCAACAGGCGGTGCAGGCGCCGTTCATTGGATCTGGAACACAAACTTCTACATGGATAATGCCAATGAATCGCATATCGGAGCTGTCCGCGCTGACGGGACGGAGAAGCCGGAAGCGGATGTGTCGTATGATTTTGGCGCATTCATGGAGGGCATCCGGGACTTGTTTAAGGGACGGAAGCTTGAAGAGACAGCGGTCATTTTCCCATACTCGAACGATTTCTCGAACCGGAAGCTTGCTTTTGAAGCAACAACGAAGGCGACACGCGCCCTGGCTTACGAGCTGAATGTGCCTTTCCGCGCGGTTGGAGAGTATGATCTAAGCTCGCTGCGGAGACATCCGGTGAAATTCATCGTTCTGCCGAGTGCTCATAATATAGATGACAGGGCGTTTGCCGAGTTGATGGATATCGTAAAAGAAACGGGAGCCACGCTCCTTCTGACCGGACCTGTCGGTCTGGATGCTTATTGGCATCCGGTCGAGCGAATGACGGCAGAGCTGGGACAGCGCAAAGTGGTGAATGTGCGCCGGGAAGAGAGCTTGCGTATCGGGGATACCACATGGCCCGCGTCATACGGTCATCGAAAAATCGCCGAGCTTAGTAAGGAAATTGTGATCAGCAGCGACGTACATTCAGCCGATGAGGCTGGCGACGCCGTCATCGAGGTCAGGCTCGGTGCCGGACGCCTTCTCTGGAGTCCGCTTCCCGTTGAGTTGAATGACCGGATCGATACCCTATCTGCACTGTATCGATACGCATTGGAGTTATCTGCTGCCGACACGGGGCTGATCTGGAGCCAAGGTGGAGACCATTCCGGCGTATACGGACGCAAGGTAACGTTTGAAGAAGGGGCACTCTTCGTATTCGGTTCAGAGCAATCGTGGGATACGAATGTCGAAGTGAAGGATCCTTCAACAGGTCTTATCTATTCATTTATGCTTGAGGCGGATCGCTCGGTATTGTTTGCAGTGGATGCGAGCGGGGACCTGTTATCGGTGTACCGCCCGGATGAGGTTGGAATTACCGTATCGAAAGGCTAACATAAGGGGGACTACGTAGAGATGGATCAATCCAGAAAAGCACATATTATTTCTCATACTCACTGGGACCGCGAGTGGTATTTACCGTATGAAAAGCACCATGTACGGCTGATCGAGCTCATGGACAGCTTGCTCGAGACGATGGATAAGGACTCGGAATACCGCAGCTTTTTCCTTGATGGTCAGACCATTATTATTGAAGATTATTTGCAGGTAAGACCCGAGAAGAAGGAGCAGCTTGAGAAGCTGATCACGGACGGACGCATCATCATCGGGCCTTGGTACATTCTGCAGGATGCGTATCTGACAAGCAGCGAAGCCAATGTGAGAAACATGCAGATTGGGCACCAGGATGCCGAGCGTTATGGCACGGTTGCCAAAATCGGTTATTTCCCAGATACGTTTGGACTTACGGGCCAAATCCCGCAGCTGATGCAACAGTCCGGTATCGATAACGCCTTCTTCGGCCGGGGCGTGAAGCCAACTGGCTTTAACAATACCGTTTCCGATAGCGGTTATGAGTCCTCGTTCTCCGAATTGATGTGGGAAGGTCCGGACGGCTCCAAGGTGCTGGGCATCCTGTTTGCCAACTGGTACAGCAACGGCAACGAAGTTCCTGTTGACAAAGAAGAGGCGAAGAAGTTCTGGGACCGCAAGCTGGCGGATGCCGAGAAGTATGCTTCCACGCCCGAACTGCTCTATATGAACGGTTGCGACCATCAGCCGATTCAGACGGATCTCCCGGAAGGCATCCGTACGGCGAAGAAGCTGTATCCGGATACGGAGTTCATTCACTCCAATTTTGATGATTACCTGAAAGCGGTTCGTGAGAAACTGCCGCAGGACCTGTCCTCCGTAACAGGAGAGCTGCGCAGCCAGCGGACGGACGGCTGGGGAACGCTCGTGAATACCGCCTCGGCTCGTGTATACCTGAAGCAGATGAACCAGCGCGGCCAGACCCTGCTGGAAAAAGTGGCCGAGCCGCTGGCGTCGTACGCAAGCCTGCTTGGCAAGGAGTATCCGCATCATCTGTTCACTTATGCCTGGAAAACGCTGATGCAGAATCATCCGCATGACAGCATCTGCGGCTGCAGCGTGGACGAGGTTCACCGCGAGATGGTCACCCGCTTCGAGAAAAGCGCCCACGTGGCTGAAAATATTGTGGATGACAGCGTCCGCGTGATCGCGGATGCGGTTGACACAACCGGATTCGAGCAGTGGGGCTCTGATCCGCTGCCGCTGGTCGTATTTAATACGACCGGATGGACACGCAGCGGTACGGTCAGCATCGAGCTGGACGCTAAACGGCTCTATTTCCGGGAAGGCTACTCTTTGGAAGAAACGAGCCGCCGGATGAAGGAAATCGATTTGTCCGGCCGCGTTCTGGTTAACGCGCAGGGTGAATCGGTACCGTGTACCGTTGAAGATCTTGGTCTTCAGTTCGGATACGATCTCCCGGATGACCGGTTCCGCCAGCCTTATATGTGCCGCAGGGTCAGATTGACATTCGAGGCAAGCGAAATTGCAGCAATGGGTCTGACAACCTACGCATGGGTGAAAAGTGATAATAAGCCAACTCCGATTAAATCCCTGATCAGCCAATCCAACGTAATGGAGAACGAGCTGCTCAAGGTTGAGATCGAAGGGGACGGTTCCTTCACCTTAACGGATAAGAAGAATGGACAGGTATACCGCGATCTGGGCGTCTATGAGAATACCGGGGATATCGGTAACGAATATATGTATAAACAGCCGGATGGCGAAACGGCATGGACTACAAAAGGCCAAACCGCCAAAATTTCGGTCCTGGAGGATTCGCCATACCGCGCTTCCATCGAAATCGTCCATAACTGGTCCATTCCGGCTATGGCCGACGGCAAGCTGGACGAAGAGCAGCATGAACTGGTGTATTACCCGAACCGCAAGGCCCAAAGATCGAGCGAGATGGTGCCGTTGTCCATACGTACCGTGCTCAGCCTGAACCGTTGCGGCAAAGGTGTCGAGATCGAAGCCACGATGGATAATCAGGCGAAGGATCATCGGGTGCGTGCGTTGTTCCCAACGGATCTGCAGGCAGCGTCTCATAACGTGGATTCCATGTTCGAAGTGGCGAAGCGGGACAACGAGCCGGCTGCCGAATGGGAGAACCCGAGTTATACGGCTCATCAGCAGGCCTTCGTGGATGTTACCGCGGCTGCAGCAGGCTTGACGGTGGCGAACCAGGGCTTGAACGAATATGAAGTGCTGCGTGACGGTCGCAACACGATCGCGGTTACACTGCTGCGCTCCGTCGGTGAGCTCGGGGATTGGGGTTACTTCCCAACGCCGGAAGCTCAGTGTATCGGCGTTCATACGGTTCGCATGGAAGTGATTCCGCACCAGGGCGACGGCATCGCTTCCGGCGCTTATGCCGAGGCTTACCAGTTCCAGATCCCATGGACGGTTGCTCAGACCGGAGTTCATGCAGGTACCGTTGCATCGACCTCCGCGCCGCTTGGATGGAGTCATGAAGAGCTTGCCTTCTCTTCCCTGAAGGTGAACCGGAAGACAGGCGATCTGATGCTGCGCTGGTTCAATATGGCAGGCACGGATGCAGAGCTGAAGTTGCAATCTTCCCTGCCAACCCAAGGCGTTTATAAGAGCTCGATATTGGAAGAAGAGGGATCCGTTCAAAGCTTGGATGACAAGGGAAGCTGCACGCTGCCAGTCAAGCCATATGAGATTGTGACACTTGGTGTTAAAGTTTCGGCCGAGTAAGAAACCTAATATATAGGCTGGGAAGGATATTAGCTTCTCGCCTTGGCAAAGCCCGATTCCAAGATGAAGGGATCGGGCTTTGCTGTTTCACACAATGATAGACAGCATCTCAAAAATGGGATCATGGAGGGAATGACATGAAGATTCATTTTGATCACCTGTCTGGAAAACTGCTTAAAGGGATCAGCGAGCTTTCAGACATATTGGACATCTCCATTACAGACGGAGAAGGCATTAAGATTCGGGTCGTTCAGATGGAAGGTCCGATTCAGGTGGCGCTGAAGGATGGGCAGGGACTGATCCGTTACCAGGAGAGCATACACTTTTTCCGTGCGCTCGGTTTGTTTCTGGAGCAGGCCAGGGAGCGGGCTTTATTCGAGCTGACGGCGGAACCGAAGTTTGACTTTAACGGCACGATGCTCGACGTTTCCCGCAATGGCGTTCTCAAGGTGGCGGTGATCAAACAGTTTATCCGTTATATGGCGCTGATGGGACTGAACGGACTGATGATGTATACCGAGGATACGTACGAGGTAGAAGAGCAGCCCTACTTCGGATACATGCGCGGCCGGTATACAGCTTCGGAACTGAAGGAGTGCGACGATTATGCGGATTTGTTCGGCATCGAGATGATTCCGTGTATTCAGACCCTGGGGCATCTGCAGCAAGCGCTAAAATGGGGGTATGCGGCAGATATGAAGGACCATGCCGATATTCTGCTCGCAGGCGAGCCGAAGACATATGCTTTCATTGAGCAGATGATCACAGCCGCATCCGGCATGTTCCGTTCCAAGCGAATTCATATCGGCATGGATGAGGCATTCCAGGTAGGTCTTGGAAATTATCTGAAATTGAACGGGGTTCAGGACCGTTTCCAGATCATGAATGACCATGTCAACCGGGTGCTTGCCATCACCGATCGTCTCGGACTCGAGCCGATGATCTGGAGCGACATGTATTTTAATTTGCTGGCGAATGATTATCAAGGGGCGCTGTACAATGTAGATGCGGATTTCTCGGATGACAATATGAGCCGAATTCCAAAAGGCGTTCAATTTGTGTATTGGGACTATGGACGCCGTGATGAAAACGGATATGAACAGTTATATGAGAAGCATATGAGGCTGGGCTCCAAGCCGATTTTTGCCGGCGGCATCCATATGTGGAACAGTATCTGTCCCAACAACGGCAAGACATGGATGACCAGCCAGCCTGCCCTGCGTGCTGCCAAAACCAAAGGCATCCGCGAGGTGATTGCTACCGCCTGGGGAGATAACGGCAACGAAAGCAATCACTTGGTCATTCTTGCCGGTCTGCAGCTATTTGCCGAGCATGGATATGGCGATGAGGTTGATGATAAGCTTCTTACAAGGCGGCTTGCGGCCTGTACGGGCATCGATTTGTTTGAATCGCTGAACGCCCTGAAATATATGGATGAGGTTCCCGGCGTGTCGGAGGGCAATCACTGGATGGCGAACCCATCCAAATATTTATTGTGGCAGGATCCCCTGCTAGGGCTGCTGGACAAACATGTGGAAGGTGAAGCGGAAGCTGTGCTGCCCCAGCATTACGCTGGACTGGAGCGGAGATGGCGGCAATGCAAGGAGCAATTCCCGGCACCGTTCAGTCGTCTGTATGAATTTTATGAACGATTGGCATCGGTGCTTGTTATTAAAAGCACCCTCGGCGTTACGCTGAAAAAGTGGTATAAAACGGGACAAAAGGATCAGCTGGCTGAGCTTGCAGCAGCACCGGATTCCCCGTTGCTCGTGCTAAAGCAGCGCATCGAGGCGCTGCGGCTCTCGCACCGTGCGCTCTGGATGAACACGTATAAGCCCTTTGGCTGGGAGGTACTGGACCTCCGCTACGGGGGGCTGCTGGCACGAATCTCTTCCACACAGGATCGGCTTGCCGATTATGTGGATGGGCATATCGAAGAGATTGAGGAACTGGAAGCCGAGCGGCTGCCGTTCGATCAGAACGGACTTACCGGCAGAGCGCTGGAGGTTAACGTGACCTATCAGGCAGCAGTGACGGCGTCCTGCTTCATCTAAAGAAAAGCTGCTCTTCCAGAGTCTATGCGGACTCATGGAGGGCAGCTCTTTTTTGTGCAGGGTTTGTTTATGGTGTATCCTCTGGACCTTGTTCTTTCTCGTAAGCAATCAGTGTGATATCTTTGCCTGTGAGCTCGGCGATCTTCGTCTCGGCATCTTCAATCGCTTTTAAGGTGCCTTCATTTCCATTCAGTGATGCGATTTTGTATTCCTCGGAATGGATATCCATGGTGAAACTCCCCCCTTAAGTGGTTGATTCATGTTATATAATGTATAAGGTATCCTTTAGAATGGAGATACATACCTCGATTCAAATGAAGTATGATATGGCTGGCAGACCATCATAAAGCATTTATTCCGCTTACAAGTGAGGTGTGATACATGATTCAATATGTAGGACTGCACCATGTCAGTTTGGCCGTTCGGGATTTGGAAAAAGCCAAGGTGTTTTACTCGGAAGTCCTTAAGTTCCGCGAGCTGCGGCGTCCGCCGTTTACATCCAAAGGGGTCTGGTACGCGGTGGGGGATCAGCAGCTCCATCTGCTGGAGCATCCGATCAGCGATACGCTTCGCGAGCGCGGAATCGATACGACGGACGGGCATTTTTCGATCTGGGTGAAGAGCTACCGCGAAACCAAGGAATGGCTGGACCGAATGGGTGTTGAATATACTGCCAATCCCGACAGCGTTGCAGGTTTTGCGCAAATTTTCGTGCTGGATCCAGATCGCAACATTATAGAGTTTGGAGCTGCGTATGGCTCATAGAAATTAAAAAAGCCAAACACCATCAAGTGTTCAGCTTCTAAGCTTTTGGATTATTTTTGGATGAGGACAGGGGTATTCATTTTAACCTTGTCGTAGAGCCAGCGCACGTCCTTATTATGCATGCGAATACATCCGGCGGATACGTATTTTCCAATCGAATTCGAATTGTTGTTCCCGTGGATCGCATAGGCATAACTGATCCTGCCGTTGACCTTCACGTTAATGCCCAGCCAGCGGTCCCCCAGCGGATTGCGCGGATCTCCGCCCTTGATGCCTTCCTTGTAGTAAGGTCTGTTTTTTACCTTTTCATGGATTTTGAACAGGCCTTCCGGCGTATAGGAGGGCTTTTTGCCTGTGGCGACGGGGAATGTTTTAATGACCTTTCCCTTCTCGTAATACGTCAGCTTGTTGGTGGATTTATTAATGACGATAAATTGTGCATACGAAGCGTATTTACTGTCCAGTTTCTGCCCTGAGGCGGCATGGGTCAGGTTAGGGAGGAAGAAAACCAGCAGCAAGGTAAAAATCAGTATGCGGTTGATGCCCTTTATGATGTCCGATCACCTCTTTTCGTTCTCCCCCATATATATGCGGTTATTCGCGAATGTTGACGAAATTGTTCACACTTCGAAAAATAGAACAAGTTGTTTTCAAAGAGGGCTGTAGAGGGCAAGGCGGGACAATCTATTTAAATCTGGTAGCGAGCTTGGCTGTGACACAAGACTTTGTGAGACAAGCTCAGTGCATGATCGAATCTTGACGATAAGAATTTGTGTTACCCTTTCATGATAAGTTGTCAAGCTGTATGAATGGATCGGCTTGTGCATGAGGGCAGCTCCAGACAAGCTTGTACCGGGTGTTTGGCATCATATTTTGCATATGGGGATTTTGCAGAGCGAATATGAATGAAAGGTTGATTTTCCTGAGCTCCCATAATAAGGTAGGTATGTGAAGACAATGAGAGAATAGGAGAATTCGTATACGATGTCTACAGATGAAGTGTTATCGATTCAAGATCTGCGCATGAAATATGATAATCGTTATGTATTGAACGGCATTGATCTGGAAGTGCGCCGCGGCGAGATGATTGGTTACATCGGTCCGAATGGAGCGGGAAAGAGCACAACGGTTAAGATTATGCTGGGACTGGTTGAGGGTTACACGGGGACCGTTCGCATATTCGGGCAGGATATTTCCGATGGGAATATCGACTATAAACGGAGAATCGGGTATGTGCCGGAGGTCGCAGAATTGTACGATCAGTTGACGGCAGCCGAGTATTTGACTTTTACAGGTGAATTGTATGGACTTACATATGATACTGCGGATTATAAGGCCAAACATTTAATGGATTGCTTTGGTCTGGACAAAGCTTATCACTCGCGGATTGCTACATTCTCAAAGGGGATGCGGCAAAAAGTACTGCTGATCTCGAGCCTGCTGCATGACCCGGATTTGTTATTCCTTGATGAGCCCTTAAGCGGGTTGGATGCGAACAGTGTCATGGTGGTTAAAGAAGTTCTCGCCCAATTGTCGGCTCAAGGCAAGACGATCTTTTATTCCTCGCATATCATGGACGTTGTTGAGAAAATCAGCAGCCGCATCGTTCTGCTCGCCGATAGCCGGGTCGTAGCGGATGGAACGTTCAAGGAGCTGCAGCAGCATTCACATGAAGGCTCCTTGGAAGAGGTATTTAATCAGCTGACAGGTTTCCATGATCATGCCCAGATTGCTGAGCGGTTCGTATCGATCGTTCGGGAGGAGAGCTGACATGCCGGGGCCGGAATCCTCATTTCGAATGCTTAAGATTTTGGACCGATTTCAAGGCGTGATCTCCAGGACGGGTGTGGACTATGAGGTCCTGCGCCGTATATTACATGTCAAACTCATCATGGACTCAAGGCGGGCCCCTGTCATCTTGTCCTCAGTCAATCGGAAGAAGGAGGAGCAGGACAAGAACCTGTTTGTCAGCTCTCTCTGGATGTACGGCTTGATCGGGCTCGTCCTGACGCCGTTTGTGTTCTGGAGCGATCCGGAATATCTACTGCCGATGAGCCTTTTATCCGCAATCTTAATGTTTCTGATTATGACCTCCATGATTTCGGATTTCTCCTCGGTGCTGCTGGATGTGCGCGACCGAAGCATACTGATGACCAAGCCGATCGACGGTCGAACGGTCGGTCTGGCCAGATCGATTCATGCAGGTATTTATTTGCTTCTTTTAACCGGGGCTCTTTCGGCCGGCTCCCTGGTCGTTGGATTGATCAAGCACGGCGTTGGATTCTTTTTAATCTATATCCTTGAGCTGATCCTGATGAATATGCTCATCCTTGTGAGTACTTCCATGATTTATCTGGTGCTGCTGAAATATTGGGACGGAGAGAAACTGAAGGATCTGATCAATTACGTGCAGATTGGTCTGTCCGCCACGCTGGCCATCGGGTATCAGTTTGTGATTCGTTCCTTTGATCTGATTGATTTCAATCTGGTGTTTACACCGGCTTGGTGGCAAATCCTGCTTCCGCCAGTATGGTATGCGGCTCCTTATGAGTGGCTGTTTGGCGAGGGGGGCGGGTGGCTGATTCTTCTCTCGGCATTAGCCGTATTTGTCCCGATTCTGCTTATGATGATATATGCCCGCTTGATTCCGTCATTCGAGTTGTATCTGGAGAAGCTGGCTCACAGCGAAGCGGGAAAAGGGCGGGAGCGTGGAAAGTTTGACCGGTTCTTGGCCAGATGGGTATGCCGATCGCGCACGGAGCAGGCCTGTTTCCGGTTGTCTGCCAGCATGCTTAAGAACGAGCGAGAATTTAAGCTTAAGGTGTACCCTACTTTAGGGTTAGCCGTGCTGCTGCCTTATTTATTCTTTTTCTCCACAATCCGTAATTCCTCATTCGCAGAAATCGGCAGGGGATCATCCTATTATGTGCTGTATGTTATGCTCATCATGGTTGCTACGGTCGTGATGATGCTGAAATACTCGGGCAAGCCCAAAGCCTTCTGGCTGTTCGGGTCAGCCCCGATGCCGAGCATGACCCCCTTGTACCAAGGGGCTTTAAAGGCGTTTGCCATCAAAATATTCCTGCCGCTGTTCGCTGTGAATGCGGTGGTGTTTGTCATCATATTCGGTATGCGAATCCTGCCGGATATTCTCATTGTGCTGCTTACCGGATTGATGTTGATCCCGTTATCAGCCAAGGCTATGCTGAGGACTCCGCCATTCTCCCAAGCGTTTAATATGGCTCAGCAGAAGGAAGGCTGGTGGGTTCTGGTCTACTTCATTGTTGTAGGCGGATTCATCGGTTTGCATTATGCAAGCAGTACCATTGCTTATGGCATTCCGGCCTATATCGTTGTATTGCTCGCTGTGAATGGATGGGTATGGACCAAGCTGTACAAGTAAAAAGCGGAATGTTCGGGTAACGATCCGAGACTGGATGAAGCGGGCTTCGGGCTGCGTTACGAGGACAACATATAAATCAGCTGCCGGGCAATATAGAACACAGGCTGCAGGGCTGCATGAAACAATTCGGTCAGTGAAGACGAGTCCAGGCTGACTCCCCAGTCACCTTGACTCCACCTGTCTGGCATATATGGAGCCGTAGCTTGGGTCGAAGGAGCCTCAAGATCATAGGATTCCCGTAATCGATCCAACGTTTGCTGGTCGAGTGGACTGTCGCTATTTGCATAGGTGGTTAACCAACTCAATGTAAGGAATAGAACTGTTAAGTTTTGCAGGATTTTGGTTCGCATGGCGTTTCTCCTTAGGCTGTCATTTCCAGTCAAAACTAACATACACAAAAACAGACCTGCTCACAAGGCTCTAATCCTATTGTAGGACTGGAGACGGCAAAGGAGAGGGGCATCCGAGATGGATGCCCCTTCTTTGATTTCCTATGTATCGTACTAGATACCGCTATTTTATACCCGGACCAGTATGCCGGCCAGAAGCGCAGCGCGTTTAGGGATATCGGCAATCAACACATATTCGTGAAGGGCATGGGCCCCGTCGCCGCGGGCGCCCATGCCATCCAGTGTCGGCGTGCCGCATGCGGCAACAAAGTTGCCGTCGCTGACTCCGCCCGTGCTGGTATCCGGCAGAGGCAGATTCAGTTCTTCCTCGGCAACCTGTTGTGCCAAATGATACAGATTCATAATCGCCGCCGTTCGTTCCATGGGCGGCCGATTCATCTGCCCTTCGATCTGCAGGCGGATCTCCGGGTGGATTGGAGCAAGCTCTTGCATTTTATGTGCCATTCGGTTGAAATCCTCCATCGTTTCTACCCGGATATCGATGTAGGCTTCCGCCTGGGGGGCAACGACATTGGAGCCGATTCCTCCGTTTACGATGCCGACATTGACATGTATGCCGCGCTTGTCATCACTCAGTTCCTGGAGGCTCAGAATGTGGCGCGCCATCTCGTGGATCGCCGATACGCCGGCAGCCGGATTAACCCCGGAATGAGCGGCACGACCTTCGATTTGGAGATGGTAGCGACCATTTCCTTTGCGAGCCGTTTTGACGGCGCCTTCCGGTTCCATCGGCGGCTCCAGCACAAAGGCGGCCTGGCTGGAGCGGGCATGCTCCTCGATCCAGAGGCGGGAAGAAGGGCTTCCAATTTCCTCATCGCTGTTAATCAACAGAATAAAGGTAACATCGGCAGGGAGCCTTCCCATCTCCTGCACCACCTTTAAGGCAAATATGGCTTGAATGATCCCGGCCTTCATGTCCAGAACCCCCGGACCGTAGGCTCTGTCTCCCTCGATACGAAACGGCCTTTGCGCGCATTCGCCTGCGGGCCACACCGTGTCCGCATGTCCAATGAGCAGGATGCGCCGCTGCCCGCTGCCGATATGAATCTCCAGGCGGTCGGCATATTCTTCGTTTGGAACCCGGATAGCTCTGGCATCCAGATGTGAGAGGCATATTTCTTCATACCAGTCGATCATTCGGTCGGTTAAGTCTTTACGCTGGGAAGGCGAATCCATGTTGACGCTTTGCTCTAGCAGCCGGAGCATTTCCGGGAGCAGCAGTTCCAGTCGGGTTACCCATTTCATATCCGTTCTACCTGCCTTAATGAGCGTGTGAGTTGGAGCCAAACAAACGATCCAAGCCGTATACGCGCTCTAAGATGAAAATAAATACCAAACTCAGCAAGATCACGATAGAGGATATCGATGCAACGAGCGGAGTTAACGATTCCTGCATGTAGTTGAAGATAGCCATCGGCAATGTTGTTGTGGACGGCGAGATCATAAAGAGTGACACGGTGACATTATCGAATGAGGTCAGAAACGCAAACACACAGCCGGAGAGCACCGCTGGGCGGATCAGTGGAAACGTAACGTCCCAGAAGGTCCGCAGCGGGTTTGCCCCAAGAATGGATGCGGCCCGTTCCAAAGTATAATCAAAGGTGCTGAGTCCCGTATAAACCAGTCGTACAACGTAAGGCACAGAAATCAGAATATGGGACAATAACAGACCGAGGAACGTGCCTGCAAGCCCAATGCGTGTGAAGAACAGCAAAGCCGCAATGCCGATGATCAGTGCCGGAACCGTCAGCGGTGATAACAGCAGGGAACTGATGACGCCTGAGCCGCGGGGCTTGTACTTGTGCAATGCCAGTGCAGCCAGCGTACCGATGACGGTTGCGATAACGGCGGTAATGATAGCAAGCTGCAGGCTGAACCCGAACGACTCGATGAACTCCGGACGGTCGAATATTTTCTCATACCACTGGAGCGAGAACCCCTGCGGCGGGAACCGCAGGACACCCGTCGACGTAAACGACGTCGGGATGATGATCAGCAATGGGGAGATGACCATCAGCACGACAAAGAACGTGATGATGCCAAGCACGGAGGGTCTGCGAGATTTTTTTTCACGAATCATGATGAGAACACCTCCTTATAACGCTTCGTTTCCACCAGCTTGGTAAATAGCGTGACCAAACCGATGGTTGAACCGAGAAGCAGGAATGCAATGGCAGCTCCAAGGGACCAATTGAGTGATGCCATCATCTGCTCATAAGCCAGCACCGGCAGTACTTTTACTGAGGTGCCACCCATAAGGGCTGGCGTGACGAAAGAGCTCATAGCCAGGCTGAACACGAGTGTTGTTCCGGCAAAAATGCCGGGAATGCTCAGAGGCAGCGTGATGCTGAAGAATTGTTTGAATCGTGTTGCGCCGAGAATGCCGGCTGCCTTGTACAGGGATGAGTCAACAGCATACAGGCTCGTGGAAATGGCCAGGACCATATAAACGATCAGCGAATCGGATAATCCAATCACAACACCAAGCTCATTGTACAGCAGCCGCAGCGGTTCGGAGATGACATCTAGCGACATTAACGTATTGTTGATAAAACCGTTGTTGCCCAATATCACGACCCAGCCGAAGTTGCGGATGACTACGCTGATCAGATGAGGGGAGATGATGAGAAATGTTATAAGACCCCGCATTTTCGGCGTAGCCTGAGCCATGTACATGGCAACCGGGAAGCCAAGGACGAGACAAACGCAAACCGTATACAGACTAAGCCTCACGGTTCTCCACAGAATCTGCACATAATAGGTATCTTTAAAGAGATGCGCATAGGATGCCAGTGTCCAGGCTCCTTGTCCCATGTCCTCGCGCAAGCTGATCATTAACATGTAGAACATAGGCAGGATGAACACACCCAGAATAATGATAAGTCCGGGTACCAGCAGCAAGGTGGCAATGAAGCCCTTGGATCGGAGCAGGGAGTTCATAGGCTATGCCTCCTTTGCTGGAAAAGCACTCACATGCTGGGAGTCCCAGCTTAGCTGGACGAATTTATTTTCAACCAGGTGAAGGTGCGGAGCGATGCCGGTTCGAACGGTGATCAATTGACCATGGCATTCTACGATAACTTCAACAATCGAACCGAGGAAGGAAACCAGCCTCACGATGCCAAACACGGTATTCATGCTGGGGGGTGGAGCGTCTCCCACCACTTCCTGTATGACAATATGCTCAGGTCTGACATAAGCCACGGCAGCATCTCCTGTTAACTCCTGCCGCGAATGGCGGTCTGCCTGCAGGAGGATCCCTTCCTTAGTTGCAAAATGCCACAGGTGTTCGTCTGTAGCGGCAAGCTTGACCTGAAAGCGGTTGGACTTGCCTACGAATTCGTGCACGAAGGGTGAAGCCGGCCTCTGGTAGATTTCTTCCGGTGTTCCGATCTGCTCTACCCGTCCATGATCCAGGACAACGATTCTATCGGACATGTACATGGCTTCTTCCTGGTCGTGGGTAACAAAAATGGTCGTGACTTTGAGCTCCTGCTGGAGCCGTTTCATCTCTTCGCGCAGCTCTTCCCGGAGCTTGGCATCGAGGTTGCTCAGCGGCTCGTCAAGGAGCAGTACCGAGGGCTCGGTTACCAAGGCGCGGGCAATCGCAATGCGCTGGCGCTGGCCGCCGGACAGCTGTTTGGGATAACGATCAGCCAGGTGGGGAAGCTTGACCAGCTCCAGCACTTTGTTCACTCTGGCAGCAATCTCGGATTTGGGGATTTTTCGCAATTTCAAGCCATACGCCACGTTTTCTGCAACTGTCATATGCGGAAACAAGGAGTATGTTTGAAACACCATGCCAAGATCACGTTTATTTGAGGGAACACCGTTCATCGGCTTGCCCTTGATCGTCAGAGTGCCTCCGTCAGGCTCCAGAAAACCAGCCAGCATATTCAATGTTGTTGTCTTGCCGCAGCCGGATGGACCGAGAAAAGTGACACATTCCCCGCGCTCCACCTGAAGATTAAAATCGTCTACCACCACGGTGCTGCCGAAGCACTTGCGGATCTGATGCAGTTCAACGTCATACTCCTTCGTCATCTGTGTTTCCTCCGATTCTGAATCTTCGTATCGAACTTATTTGCCTACAAGCGGAGCGATGTCTTTATTGAAGGTTTCCAGCCAGGCTTGCTTGTTCTCGCTGATTACACCGTAATCGAAATTCACAATTTTGCTCTTGTCAAAATTGATCAGACTGCCGATGTCGTCCGGAAGCGTAACGTCCATGACCGGGTTGTAATACAACTTTGTGGCAAACAGGGTTTGAATCTCATCGGTCAGGATAAAATCGATAAATGCCTTAGCCGCTTCAGGATTCTTCGCTCCCTTTACGATGGAAGCAACGGTTGGCACGATGTTTGCTCCTTCTTCAGGAATGACAAATTCCAGGTCGACACCCGCATCCTTCTGCACGATGCTGCGCGCCATGGTCCAGGCGGTGTATGCAGCTGTCTCATCCTGCAGATTCTGCTGGATTTGAGCGGCTGTTTTGGCGAATGTCGGCATATAAGAAGCAATCGTTTTCAATTGTTCAAACCCTTGCGTCATATCGGCTTCCGAGCCGCCGTTGGCATATGCCAGCATGATCGTTGCCGAACGGCCGAAATTACTCGACATTTCGGTAAGCGTTATATTGTTTTTCATTTCGGGGAGAGTCAGATCGTTCCATGATGCTGGAACGGGGAGGTTCTTACTCTGAATCAGCTTGGCATTGTAAGAGATCCCCATCGGGGTGTAATTGATGGTCACGCCGCTGTTCTCTGAGACTCTGAAGCGGTCATCGATTTTGGACATATTCGGAATTTCGTCCGCATTCAAGGCTTCCCAGAGTCCTTCAACGCGACCTGCTTCTTGTTCGCTGCCCTCAATAAATGCAATATCAATTTGGGAGGAACCCTGCTGAGCTTTCACCTTGGCAACAATGTCCGTCGCGACGCCGGCCACGTAGGTTAGTTTGACATCCGGGTATTTTTCATTGAATTTCTTGAAGATTTCATCTTTGAACAGGGATTCTACCGTTGCACCGTTGCCGGCAAAAACCAGTTCACCGGAGATGGTGGAACCTTCCGCTGACTCGGCACCGCCGTTTGAAGCCGTTTTTGCGCCTCCGCATGCGGATAACAGCGAGGTGGAGAGTGTTAAAGCGAGAATGATAGAAGCAAGGCGACCTTTTTTCACAATGATTCCCCCTTATTATTTGTTCACTATTAGAGAACGATGTTTTATAATAGTGAAATATTGTTTTTGATTTTAACATAGCAACATGGTATATTCAATCGTGTTTACAATGAAATATCTCACATGAAACCAAGTTTTTTTGATAGACTGTTTCGAACATGATTGACATATATTCAGCGCGTCAAAAACGATCTCATATTAAACGGAAGTGGCTGATAGGAGGCTAAAGATGGATCAGTTGTTGACATCCGTACAAAAAAGCTGCAAATTGCTGAAGTTATTTCTCCGCGATCAGAAGGAGTGGGGGATTACCGAGCTTAGCAAGGAGCTGCAATGGTCCAAGGGGGCCGTACATAAAATGCTGGCGACCTTAGAGAGTGAAGGGTTCATTAAGCAGAATAGGCTGACACGACAGTATTCGCTTGGGTATACATGTCTGGAGCTCGGAAACCGGGTTAAACGGAACAATGATTGGGTCAGCGTTGCAAGGCCTTATCTGGAGCGTATTGCCAAGCTAACCAAAGAATCGGTTTGTCTATGTGTGCGTGAAGGGAACGAAGCGATCTATATGGACAAAATCGATTCTCCGCTGCCCATACGATTTATTATTGATGCATACCGCCGGTTTCCCTTGTATGCCACGAGTGCTTCGCGGGTCATACTGGCATTCAGTCCTGAAGGAGTGAAGGAGCAGATTATGATCGAGCCGCTGGCTGCATTTACGGAGCACTCGATGAAGAGTGTGAAGGAACTGCGCGAGCGAATCAGCCGCATTGAGGATCAAGGATATGAGATCAGCTCGAATATGAGGAATGTCGGAGTAACAGGTATAGCAGCACCTATATACGACAGCGAGGGTCAGGTGAATGCTTCAATCAGTCTGGTTGGTCCAAGCGATCGTATCGATCAGCATAAAGAGGATTGGATTCAGGAAGTATTACAGGCGGCAGCTGATATATCCAATCTGGTAGGGTATCATCCGTAAGCGATACCTGTGCTACTCACATAGAAAGGATGTCCCAACATCTTGGAAGATGTTGGGACATCCTTTTTTATCGTGGGAGGTAGATGTCAGAGATAAATGGTTTAAAGTGCTCCAAAGCAATTGAACAGGAACAAAAGTTCGTATATAATAATAGATATAACTAATTAACTCCCTTCTTTCTCATCACACTTCATTAATCCATCATGGATTCCCCCACATTTGTATTTAATTACCTGTTGTTATGCCTATTAGGCCTTATATAATCGACTTAGATGATGATGTCAGGATCGCAATAGAATGACCAGAGTTATTCTGGATTAGTCATGTTCATAGGGTCGTGGATACTTGATAACTAAGGCTTGGTTTTAGTTTTCTGGATATAATTTAACGTTGCTGTGCTTTGATGCCCAGGGTGTTTAGCGTTTTGAATCGATTGCGTTTAAGACTTCTTAAACCTGATCCAGAGCTGTAACACCGTTTGATGTTGTTTGTATTTTCCAACAGAGTTTCCAGACATATAAGAAGTGGCAGCCGCCTTCTGATGACTCCAAGAACATGCATTCTTTTAGGATGACTCGATTGATTCCATAAGCTAATGGACTGTCGGAATACCATCTGATCGAGGCGTTATGACTTTCCAATGCAATCAGGGTAGATCGGGAAGCGGCGTAGTACACATCAAACCCATTTCTTATGGCATAGGGAGGAAATCTTTGAATGCAAGCCATTTGGTTTATGTTGTTTTCAACCTTTGAAACACTGGCGATTTATTCACTGATTATGACATTGCTTAGATTTAAAACCAAAGAGTACATATGGCAGGCGCTGGTGATCATGATCCTTGCCAACTTACAAAGTTTCATCATGCGAAATGAACTTCAACTGGACTTTCTGGCTCCTCTCATTACCGTTCTGATTTTTGTTTTCTTGTTCTCAGCCATTATCAAGATTCCTGTTATCTGGTCGGCTATTTGTACCATCATCGGGTACATGCTGTATGCTTTGATTCAGAGTGCCTATTTATCCGTTTTCTTCGGTTCTATTGACACACTTCAGACCAATCCTGCCAATGGTTATATCCTTCAATTATTGTCGGGCGCGACTGGATTATTAATTTCTTGGGTCATGTATAAGTTTCGGATAGGGTTTAAATACGATCTTGAGAAACTGCGCATTAAATCTGAACATATCCTGTTGATTGCGTTAATCATCGTTGTTTTGATGTTGATGGCAATTCTGTTTTACCTCAATCGTTTATGGCTGCATCTTCTTTTCTTTGGGATAACGTTTGGAATCTTCTTGTATTATGCCATCAATACAGAGGAGCGGGGTTCTTATGATCATAGAAGGATTGTCAAAGCGGATAGCGGAAGTGATAAAACGACAGATACCTGATCATAATTCTTCTATTTCTGTTTTACAGCACGCCGCTGCTATTCTATTGAACGTGATGCTCACGGTGATCTTCACGCTGCTCATTTCTGCTTTCACCGGTAATGCGAAGCAGGCCCTTATAAGTATGATAGGTTTTGCGGTGCTGAGGCAATTCTCTGGAGGCTTCCACCTTAAGACGGGAGCCGGTTGCATCGCTTTCACGACGGTTCTTTTTACCCTGGTATCTTTCGTGGACGTCAATCATGTCACGGTGCTGGTCATGAACGTTCTCAGTCTGCTGCTGGTTATGATGTTTGCTCCCAGCCGAATCGAGAAGCAGTCACGAATACCGAGGGAACATTATTATAAACTTCGCTTGATTAGCTGTTTTATCGTTATGCTTAATTTTGGACTTCAGTCCCCCACATTGGCTGTCATATTTTTTATCCAGGCGCTCAGTTTAGTACACTGGAAAGGAGGACAAGCTCATGTTATGGATCAGCAAGGTTAGGCATCAGTTGTTTTCATTTATCGCATCTGCTCTGACGATGGTAGCCGTATTCGTAGTTAATACCGCAAGTCCCGTATTTGTGTACAGTGGAGAGACACCGGAAGAACTTCTGAAATAATTGCTGTGTTGATATGTGCAGTAAGGGGACTGAGGGACTCCAATTTAAGATAAGCTGCATGAATGATGATGAAATCCGGTGCCGTCTAGGTGCCGGATTTCTTTTTGCGTGTAAGATGGGGAGGAAACAATAAAGCGGCTGTATAAGTATGGATAAGGAGCTATAGGCAGCGGCAAATTTGTGGATTTTATCTGCAAGATAATCAGGGTAAAATTGTTATTGATAAAGAACGAATGTTCGCATATAATACAAACAAATGTTCTTGTTAGAGGCGGTGGCATGATGTTTGAAAAATACCTGGAACAAACCATCGAAATCATTTACGAGGATCAGAAGGGTAAGATCACCCAGCGTAAAATACAGATCCATAGTGTTCGGGATTCGCGCATTAGGGCAACATGCCTGGAAACAGGTCAACCTCGTGTATTTAATGTAAACAACATTCTGTCCTGGAGACATGAGAAAGGAAGGGGTTCGCATGCTTCATGATCTGGAGGTCAAGCTGCTCAAAATATTGATTACCTATCAGGCTCATCGCAGCCGTGTCCCAACCTTGAGGCTGCTCAAATATCTTACCGGCCGGAAGGCGGTTGAAATTTTGGAAGGTATCGAATCATTAGAGCGGCAAGGTTACATTAGGTTTAATGTCTGGCGGGATATGCAAAGCCTAATTGTTCTAGAAGAGGAGTTACTGACTATAACGGAATGGAGAGAGGTGCCGTATTCTGGACAGCTCATTGAAATTCGATAGGCGAGGCACCCGTAACCATTGTTGGGATGATGCAATTCTGCTCTCCCCATGCCCAAAACTGCTGCAGCGTCAAAATCATCTGCTGGAGTTGGATAGATAGAGATAGAGATAGGTTAATCTGAGATTTTCAATTTCATTAAATGAACATATATTTCGTTCCTGAATGTTTCGATTGCGGGGACCCTTCTCAATGTACAAATAGAGAGCAGGGAGATCAGCACATATTGAACCCTCTTAACTTCTATTCCATGATCTTCGTTGCTAACAAAATCACTCATGAAGTCCCTCCTAAAAGTAAAGTATTAACGTAACAGAAGATGCACCGCGCCACCAACTGCAAGCAGTAAAACACCGGCTAAAAAGAACCAATTGGCTGCTTTCCTTTTAGAAGTCCGGTTCACCTTCGATTCAGCATAGAAATTACCTCTCTGCTGGTCTCCTGTAGTGAATGCTCCAGATAAGAGTCCTGTAACCAAGAGACAAACAATTCCTGCAATGATAAGCAGATTCATCTCGTGTTCCTCCCATCCATTTTGGGCTTATACGCTATTCCTTGTGGAGAGGTTGATTTCTACATTTAGATACTAATCCACATGTTCAAGTTTTCTAATGCCTTCTAATAGATTTATTCGTTTGTAGAGTCTATAAAAGGTTGGAGTAACTCCAACAATAATCAAGATAATAAACAATATATACATACCATACATTGAAAAAACCTCCAAGTTAATTGAAAAAGTTTCTAATTTCCAGAAAATAATATAACTTTTAAACTCAAATTTAACATATAGCTTGTTTTTACAAATTACACCTTTATTTGACATCAGAATAATAAGAATTTTGTAAAGATAAAATGCATTCATCCTATATATATTAATTTTACCAAATTTAATATTTTTTTGAGGGAATACATGGGTCAGAGAGGTGGATTAAGTATGAATATCAAAAAAACATTAGCAACCTTGTTTATGCTACGAGTCTTACAGTAACTTCCTCGTCGAGCTGAATCATCTCTTAATGCTGGTGAAGTGATGCAAAAATGTCGAATCATGCATTTTGGAGGGGGAAAATGGGATATTTAACATCGGTAATGACGAGCGATCCGTGCTATCAGGATTATGGTATTTTGGAGTAATTGCTATCACGGAGATATTAGGAATTGTCCTTGTTAACAAAATACTTACCAGACAGAATAAGCCTTAATGATCCTTTCAACTGCAATGGTAACATTATATTTCGTAATACCTGTGGATATACGCTTATTATTGCGAAGTAAAGAAAAACCAATAAAGGAACACCTGACAAAATGCGCCTCTATTAGACATCAAGATAATATCTATTTCGTAAAAATGTGATACTTTACCCCTATATATATTAAATTTTCCAAATGTTATGATGTTGTTGATCGAAATACATAGATTTTAAGAGGAGGAGTAACATGAAATTGAAAAAAATGTTGACGGTACTCTTGATTTCAACCAGTGTTTTTTCGTTTTCGCAAGCAGCCTTTGCTGACAATGCGACAACAAGTGAAGTGGCCCCATTTGTGATAGGGGTTGGTGACTCTAGAGAACTAGCTATCGATCTTTTACAACAACAAAACAACTTTAATCTTTTCTTACAAAGCGGTGAAGATGAGGATTGGTTCAAATGGACCAATAATACAGGACAAGATCGATTCGTTTTCGGTGCTGTTTGGCCTCGTGGGTACGCTGATAATATCTTGGAATTGGGGGCGATTGTTAAATATAACGAAACAAGAGAAACGAATCTGATAACTGGAGGCCTTACCAACAAAGGTAATACTGGTTATCCATCATTTTTTCAGAACCTGTATGTTCCTGAAGGAGCTACGTTATTCTTGCGAGTGAAAGCTCATGAATTTGTAAATACTGAATCGTACGAATTTAGCTTTACTTATTACAGTGCTATTCCTTGATGAAAATGAATATTGATTCGTATCGAAGAGCAAGCACCCACTTAGGGTGCTTTTTCTTTTCCATAAAGTTCTAAGGAAGAGGTGATTCGCGTGATAAGAAATCAATCTATTTACATTGGTCCAGCTTATTTACATCTTCTTTCGCAAATGAAATCAACCCTACTTTACATTTCTTTGTTTTCTGAGTGCTGGAAGGACCCGGATTCAGAATTCCGCTCCTTCAGCTGCTATTTCGGTTAAAAGTCTTATTGATTACGTTTTTTTATTTCCTCAATTAACTCGTGACACTTATTGCGCATAAATTCTGTATAAGTAAGAAGTTCAGTTTCATAAGCCATGAAATTATCGTGATTTCGATTTTCCTTTGAATACTTCTCACTAATCGCAGACAACCCGTCAATAATATTAGTTATTATTGAAACAAGTTTCTTGTTTTGTCTCGATTGCCTCAGGCAGATGCTTCTGTAATTGATGATTCATTTGATCTATATTTCTAAAAAGTTCTCCCTATTCAAAATTCTCTGTTGTAAAATAGCCCCAGGCTGAATTTAGTTTTTGGCTCAGAATTGTTGCCAGACCGTAAGCTTGCGATCTTTAGCCGGTTTTTCCGCCTGTCGTTGCTTACGTATTTGGTAAACAGCGATGCCGTACACTCCAAATACGCCTAATACGCCGCCTATAAATCCACCCATATCAAAATCCATATATAATCCTCCAACGTGGTTAAATATCCTTAAGAGCCATAATTCAACGATAGGATAGAAAAATCTTCACAGAGAATTATCCTTCATAAAAATTCCTTTCCGTCGCTCTTGTCATGCTGAATTTGCCTTTAGCTTTTATTGAAACTTTTGAACTGGAACGGTCCAATAATTGCCCCTCGGGGCTGACCCCGTAATATGAGACAAATTAAAATACCTTCAAGTGAAAGAAACCATGTTGTTAAGATGTGGAAGACAACTTGGAGGTGTTTTTACGTTGGCAACACGAGTTAGCTACCCCGTAGAAGTGAAAATGAGGCAATTAAAATGAGGTTACCAGGTATCCCGACGAAGGAGGTCATGGACAAGCTAGAGATCAGGAATGTCACTCAACTTTAAAGTTTGGATGTCGTGGTATCTTAATGGGGAACTTCATCGGCTTGAGCAGCCTGTCGGTAAGCAAAGGCAGATAATCGGTATCTGAAACAACAGCTGGAGTTACTAAAAAAGTACAAGGAGTTGGAGAGGAGGTGTCACCAGAGGCCGTAGTAGCCTGGATGGAATCTGTTCGAGGAGAGCTGTCAGTAAACTAGCATGGGAACTATTAGGGATTGCTCGTTCGTCATACTATCGCTGGAAAGGACCCCTTATTACAAAACGAGAAGATCTACTTACCGAGGAGATTCGTTAATTTTGCACCCGGCATAAATTCCTCGAAAGATTACTGCGCTGCTTCGAAAGGGCAATCCATCAATCACAAACGAGTACAGCGAATTATGCAACGTTGAGGGATTATAGTGTCGAGTCAGGACTAAGAAACGCAAGCCAACAGGACAGCCGACACATATAGCGGAACATCAGTTAAAACGTCAATTTGAGGCCAATGCGCCGATGCAAAAACTCGTAACGGGTATCACTTACTTGCCGTTTGGAGGAAAAACGTTGTATCTGTCGAGCATTTTGGACTTGTTTAACGGGGAGATCGTGGCGTACAGTATAGCAGACAAACAAGACACAGCATTTGTTTTAGATACGCTGAATCAGCTGCCTCTCACAAAAGATTCCATGCTCCACAGCGATCAAGGCAGCGTCTATACGTCACAAGCATATCAAGAGGCGGTGAAAGGAAAAGGCATTACCATGAGCATGTCCCGTAAGGGTACGCCCGCTGATAATGCCTCTACCGAATCGTTTCATTCCACGCTAAAGTCTGAAACGTTCTATCTCGAAGGATTAACCTGCAACGACGGCCATCGTTGAACAGACCGTTCGAGACTACATTTACTACTATAACTCAATTCGTATTCAGACGAAATTAAATAACCCGTCGCCGGTGGATTACCGACGACTGGCTGCTTAACTTGAAAGGTGTTTTGATCCCTGTCTCATAAACGGGGGGCAGTCCCCAGTCCCTTATTATCCTGAGCAGCTTTCTTTTTCGCTTCTTTAACCAAGATCTCTGCAATTGTATTGTGTAGGTCAGCTACTGGTGTTTAATTTTCACGGTTTAACAGCTATGATCTCGATCAGCCCATAGAACCCTCCATAACATCATACAGTTCTTCATTCTCAGGAAAGTTCCAACTCGGAGACTTAGCTCTCATAAAACTTTCTACATCCAGCCATTAGTTCCACATCCTCTCCTTTAAAACAAACCATTTCACCTAGCCTGCAAAATATATCGGTACTGTGATTCATTTTTTACATGTACTGTTGATTTAATAGCATGCGACGACTTCTGAATAAAGGAAGTCCGGGTCCTTCTGGGTTCTCAAATGGACTGCGGGTGTGGACGACCACGATCTAGCTCCAGATTTTGATTTTAAAAGTTACTTTCCCTTTCGCTTCGATATAATCGAAGAAGAATGATAGGATGATTAAATACCTAGAGAGAAGACTAACCGATCTGCAGCAGTATGTTAACCGGGAGATTGAAATGATATTAGATGATATCAAGCGAATGGAGTGGAGAGAAGAGGTTCATAAGTCACAAGTGAGTAATTTCAAATTAACACAGGTAAGCGATGATCCTTGGAGGGATCCCCCGAGATTTTAACGCCTGCTGATATTCAAAAGGTTCTTGATATTGGAATTAATCAGACCTACAATTTGATCAAAGAAAATCGATTTCATCATGTACGTGTAGGTCGCAAAATGTTGGTACCGAAGAAATCATTTATCGATTGGTTAGAGGGCGTGACCCATCGATAAGGGGGAGTATTGTTGTAGTTATTCGCGGCACCAAAAAATGATTAAATACACTTTACTTGAATAAAGGGCACCAATTGATACTTTTGCCTAATGGGAGGAAGATGATAAAAAGAAAAAAGTCCTTACAGTGTAAGGACTCTCGGTTATGATCTGTAGTGGGCTCGAACCACTGACCCCTACCCTGTCAAGATAGTGCTCTCCCAGCTGAGCTAACAGATCATGAAATATTTAAAAAGGTAATTCATATATTACCAGCAGACATTATGGCTGTCAATGGTTTTCTCGTTATAAAAAATCATGTTCCGGTTCACACTACATAGAGCATGATTTTTCCATTAGAGGAGCGTGAATGGCATGAGAGGTCGGAAATCCCATCGTTTCAAACAAGCAGGGCTGCTTCTTTCATTCATCGTAATATCTACTCTCGGGAGCGGGTGCAGTATCCCGGAGAGAACGTCGGTGCAGCTTGAGCCGCTGCATGCTCCGGCAGCACCTGTGCTGCTTGATGTTTACAGCCGTTCTGTTGAGCAGGATGTATACTCCAAACCGGGAAGTGGGTCACTGGAGCCGGTATCCCCGATGGATTCGGAGGATACGTTACACGATCTGAATCCGTAACAAGCTGTAAGGACGACCCGTGCTGGATCGAATTCCGCGAACGGTCCGTACTCTTGCTCGATCAACGAGCAGAGCAAACCGCCGGCTGGCAGGCTGGCGGTTTGTCGTATAACGGCCGATGCTATTCCTCATCCCATTTGCGGGAATACCCTTTTTTAATCGCCCAAAAGACGGGGTAGATGATCAGGACGGCTATGATAATCGCCCAAAATATCGTAGCTCCCATGCCCATAGAGGCAACGCTCCTTTCAAGAAGACAGTAGCTTCTACTATACAGGAAAACGAATATTTTGTATAATATCTCGACCTGCAGAAATCACAAGAAATTGATTCTACATAAAAGAGGTGTTGAAATGGCAGCAGAAATCATAAATGTATCAACCGAAGAGCAATTGCAGCAGGCGCTGGATATTCGCAAGGACGTGTTCGTGCTGGAGCAGAAGGTGCCCATTGACTTGGAGATCGATGACTACGACAACCTGGAATCGGATGCGCATCATGTGCTGATCAAGTCCGAAGGGCAGTTTGCGGCAACGGGCCGCATCACGTATTACAATAAAGATTCCGCCAAAATGCAGCGCATTGCGGTTCGCAAGCCTTTTCGTTCCAAAGGGATTGGCCGGGTACTGATGATGGCGCTGGAAACGCAGGCGCGTGAATTGAAGCTGCAGTATTCCATCCTGGATGCTCAAGTGCAGGCAGAGCCATTTTACCGCAAGCTGGGTTATGAGACGATATCGGACGAGCCGTTTGATGATGCCGGCATTCCCCATGTCCGTATGAAAAAGGAACTGTAGACGGTTTCGGTTTAATTATACGAAAATGCCGAACATCCAAATTGGTTATATAGAAAAAAAAAGACCCCGAGTTGAACTCGAGGTCTTTTTTTTTGTTGATTAAAACGTCGGCAGATTGTCCAGGTTGTTGCTGGGATCGCCATCCGCATTGGAACGAAGGTGTTCGTCGCCGTCACGTCCACGGAAGACGTTCAGGTTCTTGATCTCTTTATTTTTGACCATGTGTTGAGCTGTTTTGTAGTCAACGACAGTTCCGTTATCCAGCTTAAGTTCGATGATGTCGCCGTCGCCATTTTTGCGTACGCCTACGACTTCTTGTTGACCATTGTCCATATCATATCGCCTCCCGAGTTTAGTATTCCCGGGAAGCCTTACAATCTATGCATGATATATATTGATCTACAATTCGTATACCCGCTGCTGCTCTACAAATTCCATGGTGCCGGTCTTGCCAATGAACGCTTCAACGTCATCGCTGTAATGCATGAGATAGGTACGCTCCTGAATCTCTTCAGGAAGACTTAGCAGTTCGTCAAGGGTAGTATGAACCTCGCCCGGACCCTGCAGCTGGCATTCATGCAGAATAAATTCACAATCCCGCTCGTTCACCAGCTTGTGGAGCAATGCAGGATCAAACACCATATCCGCGCTGTAAAAAATCCGGTCATTCAAATAGAGGGAATAGCTATCCTTCCCTGGAATATGCTGCGTATGAATCAGCTCTACCGAGATTCCCGAAGAGATATCGGCTTTCACCCCAGGTTTCAGGGGACGAACGTCAAATACATCCTCCAGGGAGGAGATATGTCCTTGCTGGTATAATCCGCCCTTGAGAGAATGCTCCCATATCGGTTCGACCAGCGCTTCAGCGATGTAGAGCGGGATTTTGCGATTGTATTTCATTTTCATAATAAAAGCGAGCTCCTCCATACCGCCAACATGGTCAGCATGGATATGCGTGATGAGCAGAGCATCCAAATCATCGAACGTCAGATCTAATTGATGGAGTGCCATAGGAGCCGTAATACCGCAATCAATGAGCAGCGTGAAATCCCCGTCGTGGAACAGTGCATTGTTGTTGTAGTAGTTCTTGGCAAACGCACTGCCGGTGCCAAGCATTTGCAATTTCAGTGTCAATGGATGAAACCTCCTGATGAAATGATGTTAGTCCAGTAAGCTAATGTATATTTTAACGAATTATATGTAGATTTACACCGAGTTTATGATAGAAACACCCCGATGTTGCAGTGAAAATCAGGATAGGCACACGCCGAAAGGCATGAGGAAAAAATTTTACCACAAAGTGCAAAATTGTCCGCAACTTGTTTTTTGACATGTAGTATACACATATAACAACATGATGAGCCAATGGAGGGAAATGATAAAATGAAGTGGAAAAAAGTGATGGCATGTATGCTCGTGCTTTCTTTAATGGGTAGCAGCACCCTTTTATTTGCAGATTCCGTCAATGAACGGGTTCGTGTATGGATGAACGGACGTGAATTAAAAGATGGCGGGTATTTAATTGATGGCAAAACCTATGTGCCGGTGAGGGAATTTGACGGTGCGGTGGATTGGAATTCTTCCAATGGACAAGTTCAAGTCATCAAGCCGAATGTGCATATTTTTCTGTTTAAAGGAGATACTGTATTCGGCAACGTGAACAAAGGCAAGTTGAAGTTCAATGTATTCAGTCAGGTAGACAGCTTGAACAATGACATCCATGCAGTGAAAGTCGCCATCGAGGATCCTTCGGGTAATATAAAAGATATCCAGTCCCAGGAAGTGAAGGACCGCAAGGATAACTTCTGGTTCAGAACCTATGATTTTACGTACGATTTTAAAACAACCGGCAAGTATTCCGTTGGCTTCTATGTAAAGGTCAAATCGGATACCGGATTTGTGAAAGTTGCGGAGAAAGTGATCACTGCACTTAACTAATGAGAGCGTCCCTTGGGGAAATTGACCTGAAGAAGCTATCCATGATACGATACGAAAGTATGATAATTTAACCGAAGTGAGGTTTTTTCAATGAGTGAACACAAACATGAACACGGAGATGCTTGCGGTCATGACCACGACCATGAGCATGAAGAGTTTGTGCTGACATTGACGGATGAAGAAGGAAAAGAAGTAGAGATGGTTCTTGTTGAGACATTTGATGTCGGCGAGAAGCTTTACGCGCTTTTGCTTGAACGCGAAAATCCGGAAGCGGACGGCGTCATTCTACGTATGGAAGAAGAGAACGAGGAAATGGTTCTTTACAATATTGAGGACGAAGAGGAATGGAATGAAGTAGAGGCGGTTTATAACGAACTGGTCGCTGCTGCAAACCAGGAATAGTACGCCTTAACTGAAAATCCCGGTGCGAACCTCTCGCATCGGGATTTTTTGTGTGTACAGGTATTTAGAAGATCGGATTGGTTTCCACGATGACCTTCACATTTTGGATGCTGCGGTCCTCAGGACCTTTAACCGGAAGTCCTACATCGACATGATCAATGATGTAATCAATGTTTTCCTGGGAAATAACTTCACCCGGAAGCAGAATCGGAATTCCTGGCGGATAGACATAAATAAATTCAGCAATAATGCGTCCTGCTGATTCCTTGAAAGGAACAACCTCGGTATCCCCGTAGAAAGCATCGCGAGGGATAAGCGACAATTGCGGAATTTCCGGCGTTTTTACAATCAGTTCGTTAATTTCATTCACATGCATGTATACGTCCGAAAGCTCACGGAGCGCCGTCAGCAAAATGTCGATCGTTTCCTGGTTGTCTCCTGGTGTAATGAGGCACAGAATATTGTACATATCGCTGAGCTCTACTTCAATATTGTAGTGATCTCGAAGCCAGTTCTCGGTTTCATACCCCGTAATGCCGAGATGGCGGACATGGATCGTCAGCTTGGTTGGATCAAAGGAGTACGTTGCTTCACCGCCTAAAATTTCTTCACCAAAGCTGTACAAGCCTTCGATCTTATTGACCTCATCACGTGCATATTGTGCCAGCTCAATCGTTTTTGCAGCCATCTCACGGCCATGAAGAGCCAGGCTCCGGCGCGAAGTATCCAGCGATGCCAGCAAAATATAGGAAGTTGACGTTGTTGTCAGCATACTGATGATGGTCTGTACGCGGTAAGGGTTAATGTAACCGTTCTTGGTATTCACGTTCAGCACGGAACTTTGGGTCATCGAACCGCCGAGCTTGTGAACGCTGGTCGCTGCCATGTCCGCGCCTGCTTCCATAGCCGACATCGGAAGCTCCTCATGAAAGTGAATCAATACCCCATGCGCCTCATCCACCAGAACAGGCACGTTATAGCTGTGCGCCAAATCGACGATTTCTTTCAGATCTGCGCTTACGCCAAAATAGGTCGGGTTGATGACCAATACAGCTTTTACGTCAGGGTGACGTTTTAACGCTTTCCGAACCGAGCTGATGGTGATCCCGTGGTCAATCCCTACATTATGATCCTGGGCAGGCGATACGAATACGGGCTTGGCGCCGGTAAAAATGATGGCGGAAAGCACGGACTTATGAACATTCCGCGGTACGATGATTTTGTCCCCAGGCGAGCAGACCGACATGATCATGGTCATGATCGCTCCGCTTGTCCCTTGTACACTAAAATAGGTATGATCAGCACCAAATGCGTCAGCAGCCAGCTTCTGGGCTTCCTCGATTACGCCTGTAGGCTGATGCAAGTCGTCAAGCGGCGCAATATTGATCAAATCTATAGAAAAGGCATTATCCCCTATAAATTCCCTAAATTCGGCATCGGTGCCGAGGCCCTTCTTATGTCCCGGAATGTGAAATTGCACGGGGTTTTTGGCCGCGTGTTCCTTAAGTGCGGTGAAGAGCGGTGTACGACTGTGGTCCATGGACGTTGTCACAACCTTTCCTTGTCTGTATTTTCATATGATTTGTTGAATACGGTTATTATATAAACAAAATTGAGTATAGCAAAATAGGGGGGGAATGCAAGGAGAATGTACGGCTTTTCTTGCTTTGTACACGAACCCTTCAAACTTTAGACATATTAAGGAGGAAACTTGAGATCTTCATCTTTCCTTCATTAAAATATCACCCATAAAAAAAGAGCCGCTCAGGCAGCCCTTTCCCCTTTTGATTGCATTCTCGCTTAAAATGCCAATTTATAAAGCGGCAGCAGCGTCTCAAACGTCTCCTGCACCTTCTTAACCAGCTCGTCCCCGTCCAGCTTGACGGCTTCCTCGCGTGGAATCTGCAGACCGCATAAGACCTCGGATTTTTTCACCTGCTTCAGCTTATGAATCAGTGAGGCGAACTCCTGTTCATTCATATCCTGATGAGGCGTGCCAGCCGGGTTCATATGATCCGTGGACCAATAGAAGTTTTTAGGGAGTGCCTTCGCTGTTTTCTTCAGTTTGGCTTCCAAATTGCTTGCAAACACGGTTTTGTTCGGGCTCTCGTATATGACCGCGAAGATAATAAACAGATGTGTGCCGAACATGCCCACCTGAAAATGGGGCAGAGCTTTGTAACCCCGCTTGCTGGCAGCCCAAGCGACCCAGGTGTCGATGGGAGGGTTGACGGTGCGTCTTGCATGCTTGGCCACGTGCACAAACATCTCTTCACCGGCCAAAGCGGATACATAAGGCGCTATCTCGGCACCCAGCGTCTCCAGCTTGGGTCTTACCCGTTCAATGAGAACCTCCATACGGGCTTCAAGCCCGGGAACGGAGAATACTTCGAAATCTTTATCTGTGAATCCGGTAACCGTCATGGATGTGATGGCCTCCCTGTTGTTGATTTAGATAGAACCTAAACTCGGCTTTTGAATAACTTATTATACCATAAGGCCAATGGACGTCACGCATCGCCCACGAAAGCTTCACCGGATTTTCATGTGGGTTAAAAATAGTCAATAAACCAAGTTACCGTTACATAAGATGGAGTATAAGATATAGATAAGACAACGTCAAAAGCAGCCATTGGGGAATCTTCACCGTCGTCTAGTGATCGGTAGTAAACCGGAGGAGGGAGTGCCGTGAATAAGAGCGAGGAAGTGGAGTATTGCAACCTGGAGCTCCGGTTTGATCGCCGGCATATCCAGGACCTAATCAAGGAATTGATCCAAGAAGGATATTCGCTTTATTGGAGCGAGAATGATACGCAGTTTGTCATTTCAATCCGGACAGGGCGCAAGCTGGTAAAGCTGCGGTTTCAACGCACGGGCAGCGGATTTAAGCTGGTAGGTGATTATATGATTCGCGATCCCAAGCTGGCTGAATGGATGGAAAAATTAATCGAGAATACCCGTGGCCACGCTGTCGTCAAACGTTTCAAGGACCGGCAAATATTGATTGAGAATATTTTGTTCGGTGAGGTCATAAGGCTCGTGGAAATATCCGGCTACCGCCAGCGGGTTTTATTCCAGAAGGGGACGCCGATGACGGAGCAGGAAATGCTGCGGTTGTTCGAGTCGGATGTGGGGGAACAGCGGCTGCTGTTGTCCAGACTGGAAACGGACGATGAGCTTGAAAAGCTTCATGAAGCGCTGCTAGAGGGGAACCGGGATAAAGTCGAGGCGTGCAAGCAAAGATTACTTGAGCTTTCCTTAGAGCTGATGAGGTTGGAGTGGTAAACCTGACTTCACTCGCAGATACAAGTTTAAAGCACGAACAACACTCCGAAACAAAATAGGGGTGTTTTCGCGCGTGTTCTGATTTTGTGACAGGGGTTCACTTGTCAAATGAAAAACGTTAATATAAGATTATTGCAAATCATCTCGGATAGGGATGGGTTGTTTAAAAATATATTGGAGCAAAGGATGGAGAACCAGATGTCAAAACAACAAATCGGTGTCATTGGCCTTGCTGTAATGGGTAAAAACCTGGCCCTGAACATCGAAAGCAAAGGCTTCACCGTTTCCGTATATAACCGCTCTCCGCAAAAAACGGAAGATATGCTGAAGGAAACCGAAGGCAAGCAAGTGAAGGGGACTTTTTCGATTGAAGAATTCGTGGATTCCCTTGAAACTCCTCGTAAAATCCTGATCATGGTTCAAGCGGGACAAGCTACTGACGCTACCATTGAACAGCTGATTCCACATTTGGATCAAGGTGATATTATTATCGACGGCGGTAACGCTTATTTCCCTGATACCCAGCGCCGTAGCAAGGAACTGGCTGAACAAGGCTTCAACTTTATCGGTGCTGGCGTTTCCGGTGGTGAAGAGGGTGCGCTGAAAGGCCCTTCCATCATGCCGGGTGGACAAGAAAGTGCATACAAGCTGGTTGAACCTATTCTGACAGCCATCTCGGCTAAAATTAACGAAGAACCATGCTGTACATATATCGGACCAGACGGTGCCGGCCATTATGTAAAAATGGTTCACAACGGTATCGAGTATGGCGATATGCAGCTGATCTGCGAAGCTTACCAACTGCTCAAAGACGTATTGGGTCTGGATGCGAAGGATCTTCATGGAATCTTTACGGAGTGGAACCAGGGCGAACTCGACAGCTATCTGATCGAGATTACAGCTGACATTTTCTCCAAATACGACGAAGAAACCGGCAAGCCGATGGTTGACGTTATTCTGGACACGGCTGGTCAAAAAGGAACAGGCAAATGGACAAGCCAAAGCTCGCTGGATCTGGGCGTGCCATTGTCCATGATTACGGAATCCGTATTCTCCCGCTTCCTGTCCGCCATGAAAGAAGAGCGCGTAGCAGCAAGCAAAATCCTGAACGGTCCTAAAACGGATGCATTTGACGGCGACAAAGCCGAGTTCATTGAAAATGTGCGCAAAGCGCTGTTTGCAAGTAAGATCGTATCTTACGCCCAAGGCTTCGCACAGCTTCGTGTCGCTTCCGACGAGTACGGCTGGAACCTGCAGTACGGCAACCTCGCTAAAATTTGGCGCGGCGGCTGCATTATCCGTTCCCGTTTCCTGCAAAACATCACCGATGCATATGAGAACAATCCTGAGCTGAAGAACCTTCTGCTGGATCCGTTCTTTACCGATATTATCGAAACCTATCAAGATGCATGGCGTAAAGTTGTCGCTTCCGCGGTGTCCCTGGGTATTCCGGTTCCTGGTTTCTCCAGTGCGCTTGCCTACTACGACAGCTACCGCACAGCAAACCTGCCAGCAAACCTGCTGCAGGCACAGCGTGATTACTTCGGCGCTCACACCTTCAAACGTGTGGACAAAGAAGGAACGTTCCACTACAACTGGATGGACTAAAACCTCAGGTATAGGACAGAGGTCAATCGGTGCGGGCTTGAGAAGGGGAGATCGCTTCCCGCAGCTCAGCAAGTCCGTGCATGGCTTCTAACAGACAGGTGCGAATGTCGTCGCTCTTTGTGTGGACGTGGTTTCCGCTTCCGAGCAAGAGCAGCGCAGCTTCGCTATAACTGTTGAAATTTTGCAGTAATCGTGGCTTTGAAAGATCCAGCAGCGCCGGATCCTTCAGAGCCACTTTTTTTTGCACAAAATGAAGCACCCAGATCACGTCTTCACGACATAAGGGATAGGATGGGTCGAGTATTCGGCGGATGCGTATGGACGAGGAGGTCAGACCGGTCGGATGGAAAGACATGGATGAGGTTCACTCCTTTCTTTGAGTCTGGTGAGTCTGGTATTCTTGTAATAATTATATGATCCAAGTGAACGAGATAGACTCGCTAAAATAGGAGTTTTGCCTGCTGCAGATGTAGGATTTAGAGAGTCAGGTCCATTGTCGAAAGATTTGGGGCTGTGGTATGATATGAACAACCTTTACAGTGAAGCAGCAAATGGGGTGTGATACTTGGATAAGATGGGTAAGAACATCATTCTGATCGGGATGATGGGCACGGGGAAGTCGACCGTAGGACGCCTCGTGGCAGATTCGCTTGGATATACGCTAATAGATTTGGATACCGAAATCGAGAAGCTGGATGGAAGAACCATCCCCGAGATGTTTGAGGCAGATGGAGAGTCTTATTTCCGTGAAGCGGAATCTGCTGCACTTCGCAGTGTTCTGCTCCGGAAGGGAATTGTTGTTGCATCCGGAGGCGGAGCTGTCCTGAGCTCGGAGAATTGTGAAGCGATGAAACAAGGCGGCTGGGTTGTTGCGCTGACCGCAGATACAGCCAGTATCGTGGAACGGGTTCGGGGCGATGTCAATCGGCCGCTGCTTGCGGGAGATGTAGAGGAGAGGGTCGGGCGCATTCTGGATGAGCGGAAGGATAAATACCTGTTTGCGGACGTCATGCTCGATACTGTAGGCCGTTCCGCGGAAGAAGTGGCGACTGACATTTTAACGCATTACCGCGGCTAAGATGACAAGAGATCGGCTTGCTGCTTGCGTAATAAGGCATGGCGTGGATAGCATTATGCAAAAAAAGGCGGGGATGATCTTCATCCCGCACCTTCATCTTGATGGAATTCCTATTCTTCATCGTCATGCCATTGCAGCATGCCGCCCTTCATGTTAGTTACATTGTCCAAACCCTGGTGACTCAAAAATTCGCACACATGCTGACTGCGTCCGCCGCTGCGACAGATAATGATTACTTCTTGATCGCGCGGGATATCATCCAGGCGATTCGGAATGTCGCCCATAGGAATATGCTTGGCACCGCTGATCATGCCTGCCGCAACTTCCTCGTCCTCGCGGACATCAATCATGTACACATTTTCGCCGTTTTGAAGCCGGCTTCTAAGTTCCGAAGTTTCAATCTGAGGGATCGGTTTCATCATATAGACCTCTTTTCTAATCATAAAAATTTAAGATCATATCGATCTTTAGTTTCTGGTTTCATATGAACTATGATAACCAAGCGGTTCTTCCTCTGTCAATTTATCCTAATGGATGATTCAAGCGAGGATATCCGCATCATAATATATACAAGGAGAGATACATACCATGGACGTAATCGTCAGGCCGACACCGAAATTGAACGGAGAGATTGGAGCTCTGTCCTCCAAGAACTATACCACTCGCTACTTGCTTGTAGCTGCGCTTGCGGAAGGGACCAGCACGATTTATTACCCTGCTCACAGTGAAGATAGTGATGCTATGAGACGCTGCATTCAGGATCTCGGAGCCGTGATCGAGGAGGACGAGGAGAAAGCGGTCATTACAGGTTTTGGCAAATCTCCTCGCGATGTGAAGGAATTGAATGTGGGCAACGCTGGGGCCGTTCTGCGCTTCTTGATGGGCGTCACCGCATTGTCTAAAGAAGTAACTTTCGTAAATACCTATCCCGATTCCCTTGGCAAACGCCCTCATGATGATCTTATTGAGACGCTGGGCCAACTGGGTGTGGAAGTGGAGCATAATGAGGGCAGACTGCCCATCACGATACGCGGCGGACATCCGAAAGGCGGACAGCTCACCGTATCAGGGGAGGTCAGCTCGCAGTATTTAAGCGCACTGCTGTTCTTGACCCCACTGCTTGCCGAGGATAGCGAGATTACCGTAACCGGTGATCTGAAATCCAAGGTGGTTATCGGTCAGACTCTGGAAGTGCTGGAGCAGGCGGGCATCACCATAGACGCAGCAGAGGATTATACGTTCTTCCGCGTTCCTGGCGGACAATCATACGAAGCGAAGACCTACACGGTTCAAGGGGACTATCCGGGATCTGCGGCTGTCCTGGCGGCTGCAGCGGTAACGCAATCGCATGTTACGATCCGCAATCTGTCGGAGGACAGCAAGCAAGGCGAGCGTGCCATTATCGATGTTCTCCGTAAGATGGAGGTTCCCCTCACGCATGAGAACGGTAACGTTCATGTGGAGGGGAACGGTACCCTGAAGGCGCTCGAATTTGATGGAGACGCAGCGACAGATGCGGTTCTTGCCATGGTGGCGGCAGCCGTATTTGCCGAAGGGACCTCCCGGTTCTACAATGTGGAGAATCTCCGCTACAAGGAATGTGACCGGATTACCGATTACTTAAACGAGCTGCGGAAAGCGGGAGCCAATGTGGAAGAACGTCAGGCTGAGATCATCGTGCATGGTCGGCCGGAAGGAGTCGAGGGCGGCGTGGAGATCAATGCCCATTATGATCATCGCGTCATCATGGCCCTGACGGTGGTTGGTCTTCGCGCGCAGCAGCCGATCCGCATTAAGGACGCGCATCACGTAGCGAAGTCGTACCCACAGTATTTTGATCATGTGAGGGCGCTTGGCGCCGATGTGGAATGGGTAAAATAGAGGGGAACTCCGCTACGCATATCAAGGGAATGGAAAGGTGGTCATAAACCATGGCGTTTGAAAATCCGACACGTGAAGAAATCGCGGATATTTTGCGTAATGCAGGCAATATCGCTGTCGTAGGTCTGTCTGACCGGCCGGATCGTACATCCCATATGGTATCCGCTGCAATGCAGATGCGCGGATACCGCATCATCCCGGTTAATCCTGGTGCAGCTGAAATTCTGGGGGAGAAGAGTTATCCGTCTCTGAAGGACATACCGGAGCCCGTCCATATCGTCAATGTGTTCAGACGCAGCGAATATTGCGCGGAGGTCGCACGGGAAGCTGCCGAGATCGGCGCCAAGGTGCTCTGGCTGCAGCAGGGCATTATCAGTGAAGAGGCTGCGGCCATCGCCGAGAGCAGCGGTATGATCGCGATCATGGACCGGTGCATTAAGGTGGAGGACTCTATTGCACTCGGCGGGCGTTAACATGAATCTGTAATCAGGGTATCGCGAGTTAGTAAAGCAAGTCTTACATTGAAGCAGCCGGTAGCAGACTGGACACGGTCTGAACCTGCCGTTGTTCCTGCTTGTAGGACTTGCTTTTCTGTGTGACATGGCCCTTATTTCTTTTTGACAAAAACAGGCTTAACGCTTACCATCAAGGATAGAAAGGAGGGCTCGCCTTGAATTGGTTGGGATCATTACAGCAGCTGGGCAGAGCAGTCATGCTCCCTACAATGGCGCTTCCGGCTGCAGCTCTCCTGCTTAGCGTGGGGAGTCTGCCATGGTCGGCGTGGGGCTTCGGAATCTTGGGGGAAATTACCCAGGCAGCCGGACACGGTGTGTTTTATTATATGCCGTATTTATTTGCCATCGGTGTCGCGTGGGGGCTCTCGAATCAGGGAGGTCCTGCAGGGCTTGCGGCTCTGGCCGGTATGTTCATTTATGATCAGGTTATATCCCGTCTGGGTGACGGGAGTGTGCAGCCCTCAACCTTGATCGGTATTATTTTTGGAGTCATGTCCGGTTACGTTTATAACCGGTTCAAACATATCAAACTTCCCGAAGCCATACAGTTTTTTGGAGGCTCCCGGTTTGTCCTGTTGTTCATGGGACTGTTCTCCACCATATTTGCATGGATCATGCTGGGGATGGCACCGATTGTACAGCGAGGTTTTGATGCGTTCTATGAGCTTACCGTACATATGGGCGCTTTCGGTTTGTTTCTTTACGGTATTTTGTACCGGGTACTGACAGCGTTCGGCCTGCATCACCTGCTGAACAATGTGTACTGGTTTCAGCTGGGCTCCTATGAGACAGAAGACGGTACCATCGTTCAGGGGGATCTGCCTCGATTTTTTGCAGGTGATCCGACTGCGGGGGACTTCATGGCCGGGCTCTTCCCGATCATGATGTTTGCCCTGCCGGCAATTGCGTTTGCTATCATTCAAGAAGCGCGTGAAGATCTGAAGCCGAAAGTGAAAAAAACGTTTATGCGGTCCGCGCTTGTCTGTTTTTTAACCGGGGTTTCGGAGCAGATCGAATTTGCGTTCTTATTTGCGTCTCCTTATCTGTATGTGCTCCACGCCCTGATGGCCGGATTCGCCATGGTGCTTACCTATTCATTTGATATCCATCACGGGTTTTCGTACTCGGCCGGATTTATCGATTATGTGCTGAATTTTCACTTGTCTCAGAACGCCTGGATGATCATACCGATTGGGATCGTGTACGGCCTTGTCTATTATTTTCTGTTCCGATGGGCGATACGTACCTTCGAGATCCCGACACCAGGGCGCGAGGAAGGCTCGGCGCTGGAAGGCCGGGCGGGAGATATCCCATACCAGGCACCGCTCATACTGGAGGCGCTTGGCGGCAAAGACAATATCGTTCAGGTCCAGTCCTGCATGACGCGTCTGAGATTGACCGTATACAACGATCGCCAGATTGATTCCGATGCACTTAAACTGCTGGGTTCAGCTGGCATCATTAAGCTGGGCGGAGGGAATGTGCAAGTGGTGTTCGGGACCTATTCCGAGCTCATCCGCGAGGAAATCAACAAGCTGATGCAGCAGGATTTGCCGCGCGTTCTGTTCAGTGCACCTGTACAGGGGCGCATGCTTCCGATTGACGAGGTGCCCGATGACATATTTGCCGCCAAGCTTGTCGGCAACGGTGTTGCTTTTATACCGGAAAAAGGGGAGCTTGTATCCCCGGTCTACGGTACCGTGATGCATGTCTACCCGACGATGCACGCGATCGGGATATCAACACCTGAGGGGCTTGAGGTGCTGATTCATATTGGCATCGATACTTCCCAGCTGAAGGGGCCGTTTACGGCTGTAGTTGGGGAAGGGGATACCGTTGAACCGGGGCAGCTGTTGGTCAAATTTGATCTGGCTTATCTAAAGACACATGCCGCATCACTGGCCACGCCAATGGTCATCACCAATCCCGATAAAGTAAGATCTTGGAGCTATGCTCCATTCAAGTCCGTTAAGAGAGGACAGTCATCTGTCATGTCCGTCGTTTTAAATGAGAGTAATGCTGGGGGTAGAGAATCATGATACAAGGCATTGGCGCAGCAACAGGCGTAGCGATCGGTAAGGCTTTCGTACTGCCGCATTGGGAGCTGGATCTTCCCGATTCCGAAATGGACGCTGTCGATTTAGCCAAAGAGTTCGAGCGCTTATATGAAGGCATACGAACCTCCAAGAATGAAATTGAATATATCAAGAACGAGTTCAAGGAAATGGTGGGGCACGAAGAATCGCAGATCTTTGATGCGCATCTGGCCATACTGGAGGATCCTGTATTTATGAATGAAATTCAAGGGATCATCGAACGCCAGTACAAGGCGGCCGAGGTGGCGGTCAAAGAGGCGATTGATCATTTCGTATCCATGTTCGATCTGCTGGATGACGAATATATGAAGGAGCGGGCGCTCGATATTAAGGATGTTGGCAACCGGCTGCTCAAGCATCTTCTCGGTGCTCCCGAAGTCAAGCTTCCAGCCGATACCCAGCCCTACATCCTGGTAGCGAAGGAGCTTTCTCCGTCACAGCTGGTGCATCTTAACCCTTCCCACGTTCTTGGTATAGTAACGATGACAGGTGGCAAGACCTCTCACTCGGCAATTATGGCTCGTGCGCTTGGCATACCGCTTGTATCAGGCATTGAGAACAAGCTGGAGAAGCCGATCCAGACCGGGGAGCATTTGGTTGTGGATGGGGACGAGGGCCTGCTGTATTTGGAGCCGGACACCCTGATTGTGGAACGTTATGAAGGAATACGCGATCAGCAGCGGAAAAAGAAAGAGCAGCTGCAGCTCCTAGCAACCGTTGACGCGGTGACGAAGGATGGCACGTATTTCAATCTGGCCGCGAATATGAACTCCGTCAAGGAGCTCGATATTGCGCTGAAGAACGGGGCTAAGGGAGTCGGACTGTTCCGGACTGAATTTTTATATATGGATCGTCACAATTTCCCGACCGAGGAAGAGCAGTTTGAAGTGTATAAGCTGGTGGCCGAGAACGCTGGGAAAGCCTCGGTCGTGATACGTACGCTGGATATCGGCGGTGATAAACAGCTGGATTACTTCGCGCTGCCGGAAGAAGAAAACCCATTCCTCGGTTACCGCGCCATACGTATCAGCTTGGATCGGACGGAGCTGTTTCAGACGCAGCTGTCAGCTATTTTGCAGGCGAGCGCTTATGGCAACGTCAAAATCATGTACCCGATGATATCCTCGGTTGAGGAAGTCAAGCAGGCTAATGTCGTGCTTCGGCGTGCGATGGCCGATTTGGACCGTCGTGGCATTGCATACAATCCTGACATTAAGGTCGGGATCATGATTGAGGTACCGGCAGCTGTCACCATCTCGGATTTGCTGGCGGAAGAAACGGATTTCTTCAGCATCGGCACCAACGACCTCGTTCAGTATGTGCTGGCGGTGGACCGGATGAATGAACAGATCGCGCATATGTACCATCCGTTTCATCCTGCGGTCTTGCGCATGCTTCGGACGACGGTAGAGGCGGCACACGAGGCTGGCATTCCGGTTAGTGTGTGCGGAGAATTGGCCGGGGACGAGAGAGCGATTCCGCTGTGGCTTGAGCTTGGCGTTCAGGATTTAAGCATGTCTCCGCAATCCCTGCTTCGCGTGAAGCATCGCATATTGAATACAAATGCGGCTGAAGCGAAGGGAGAGGCAGCAGCTTGCTTCAAATTGCGCACCAGCTCCGCTGTTGAAGAACGTCTCAGCGCCTTTGCGGAACGCAGCAGTTATTTGAACGGCACCAACGGTACGGACAGCACGGCCTCTTGAAGGTTCATAATAAGGGTTGAAATTTTTATTTCAGGTTTTCTTTTCTGGGAGGACAAGCTATATTTACGCCAAAACAGCCTCTGCATTCACGGTCCAGTGAATGCAGAGGCTGTTTGTGCATCGTTAGGTTAAGGGGAATCTAGTCACGCTGTGCCAGAGCATCGCAAAAAGCTTTGCCGTATGGCGGCAGGTCCGGTGGGCGGCGCGCCGAAATAATGTGGCCGTCGGTCACAACCGCCTCATCCACCCAGATGGAGCCGGCATTCTCCATATCGTCCCGAATCCCGGGCGTGGAGGTCACCGTGACGCCATCCAGAATTTTGGCGGAGATCAGCACCCATCCAGCATGGCAGATTTGTCCGATCGGCTTTTTGTCTTCGTTCATTTCTTTGACCAACTGGAGCACTTTATCATAACGGCGCAGTTTGTCCGGCGCCCAGCCGCCTGGGACGAGAATCCCGTCATAGTCCTTGCTGTTCAGCTCTTCGAATGCATACTCGGCCTGAGCCGGAACACCATATTTGCCGGTGTACGTTTTTCCTTTTTCAAGCCCGGCAAGATGGACCTCCGCCCCCTCTTCACGGACCCGGTATACAGGGTACCACAATTCCAGATCCTCAAATTCCTCGTCTACAAGCGCTATAACTTTTTTTCCTGTCAGTCTCATGTTATAACAGACTCCTTTCTCCGCGAATGTTTTGATCTATCCGTATTACGACTGATTACATCTCTTGAGTCTGTATATATTGTAACAAAGATAGAGGGGCGTTTCATAGGAATGACCCGGAAATGAACATTTGGAAACATATCTGGTAAATAAAGCATTATCACAAATTAGCAGGATTCTTTGGTATGATAGTCGAATAGAACTAGTTTAGGTGACAGATTTGTGTCAAGGGACTTTTGGTTTTAGATTACGCGATAGGATTTGGGGTGGGCAATTTGTTCAAAACCTGCAACTGCGGACAATTTATGAAGTTGGAACTAAGAAAGCTGATTCATGAAAGAAAAACTCGAATATGTCATGTTCCTGTTTATGCCTGTCAGGCTTGCAAGAAGTATGAGCTTCTACCTCTTATTAAACCGGATTTACTTCGCTATCTCGCATCGATTAGCAATGAGAGCAGGCGAATAAGCGTCTCGTTTGCAGATGTCAATGAGTCAGCCTATGTTCTACGAGAAGTGTTCCGTACATACGTTGATGATTCTATGGTAGAATTGCAGTCACGCTGCATGGAAGCTTTTGATGACCGAATTAACATGCTGTTGGATCTGTTTCGGTATGCCCAGAACATGGGCGATGATGACTGGATGAGACAAATGGAGGGGCGACTTGAGCAGTTAAGCGCCATAAAATCCCTCATTCCTGAAAACTCCGGTCATTATTCAAGATAATTTTCAGAAAATTTTCGCGGTTGTTGGATTTTTCACGCACTTTTTGTTAGGATAGAGGATAGGAACTTCAATACAATGAAGGGGATGTATATCCTATGGCGACGTTGACGAAAATGACTACTATCGAGGAGTTACGCAACACGCTTGAATCTTCGGAACAGAAGCCCTTGCTGTTGTTCAAACATAGTACCAGATGCCCAATAAGTGCCAAAGCTTATAAGGAAGTCCAGGCTTACCTCCAGGACCGGCCGAACGAGCAGATTGACTATGTATGGATCGACGTCATTGCTGACCGACCGATATCGACTCAGGCTGCGGAAACTCTGAGCACTGTACACGAATCGCCACAAGTTATTCTTGTAAAAGAAGGAGCGCCAGTCTGGCATACATCCCATTTTCATATTACGGCTGAAGCGCTGAAAACTCAATTGGACGGCATCTAGTGCCGTGTCGTTGCACAAAGCAGTAATTTGTCGTATCATAAATTCAATTGGTATTGAACGAATGAAAATCTATTGGCAATGGAGAGAAGGAATTTGACGGTAACCATTTACGATGTTGCGCGCGAAGCAGGCGTTTCCATGGCGACGGTATCCCGGGTTGTAAACAATAACCCGAACGTTAAGCCTCAGACCCGGAAAAAAGTATACGAAGCGATTGAACGTTTAGGGTATCGTCCGAATGCGGTAGCCAGAGGTCTGGCCAGCAAGAAGACCACAACCGTCGGCGTTGTGATCCCGGACATTTCGAACTCGATATTTGCGGAAATTGCCCGTGGTATTGAGGATATTGCTAACATGTACCACTATAATATAATTTTGTGTAATGCCGACAAGCGGAAGGAAAAAGAAATCCGCGTTATCAACACATTGCTGGAGAAGCAAGTGGATGGCCTGCTGTTTATGGGCGGGACTGTGACGGACGAGCACATCCAGGCATTCCAGACATCGGCTGTGCCGATTGTTCTGTGTGCGACAAGCGATGAGAGAGGTTCGTATCCTTCAGTCGATATTGATCATGAGCAGGCGGCATTTGATGCGGTTAGCACATTGGTTCGGCATGGACATCGCGAGATCGCTATGATCAGCGGTACATTGCAGGATCCGGCTAACGGTTATGCCCGTTTTCAAGGCTACAAAAAGGCGCTTGAGGCTGCAGGCATCGAATATCAAGAGGATCTGGTGCGGATCGGGAACTACCGCTATGAGTCCGGTGTTGAAGCTATGAAATACTTCCTGGGACTCAAGAAGAAACCAACAGCGATTTTTGCAGCTACCGATGAGATGGCGATTGGTGCCATTCACAGCATTCAGGATGAAGGTTATAAGGTACCGGATGATTTCTCGATTATCAGTGTAGATAATATCCGGATGGCTTCGATGGTTCGTCCGCAGCTGACAACCGTAGCTCAACCGATGTATGATCTTGGTGCAGTGGCGATGCGTCTGCTTACCAAGCTGATGAAGAAAGAGAACGTGGAGAATCCTCGCGTGATTCTGCCGCATGAAACGATTCTTCGTCTGTCGGTTAGCCATGTGAACGAGTAAGAAGAGAGTACCAAAGCTTTAAAATTAACACCGAATTAATCTGAAGAAAGCTCCTGGTTTTAAGGGGCTTTTTCTGGTGGAAATCTTTATGCGCTTTTGAACAGGAGGGACGAAGTATGACAACACAGGTAATCGGCCTCATTGGGGCCATGGACGAAGAAGTGGAGCTGCTGCTTGGTCAATTGGAGAATAAAGTGACGACGGTTAAAGCAGGGGTTACTTATGCTTCGGGAACGCTTCACGGCAAACAGGTTGTGGTTTGCAAGAGCGGGGTGGGCAAGGTTAATGCTGCTGTCACCACGCAAATTTTGATTGACTCCTTTGGCGTTTCGAAAATATTGTTTACGGGTGTTGCAGGTGCGCTGCATCCGGATCTGAATATCGGCGATATTGTCATTTCCTCTTCATGTATGCAGCATGATATGGATGTGACCCCGTTAGGATTTGCCCGTGGCATGATTCCTTATCAGGAGGTATCTGATTTTCCTGCGGATCAATCCTTGATCGAGCTCGCAGAAGAAGCTTGCAAAGAGTTGTCTGTTGATCACTATGTGATCGGTAAGGTACTGTCCGGTGACCAGTTCATTGCCAGCCGTGAAATCGTCCAGACTCTCTACGAGGATCTAAACGGAGCTTGCGCGGAAATGGAGGGCTCTGCCGTTGCGCAGGTATGCTATATGAACCGCGTGCCTTATGTCGTGATCAGATCCATGTCGGACAAGGCAGACGGTTCGGCGCATGTCAATTTCCCCGAATTTACAGTGAAAGCTTCCAGGCGCTCTCACGAAATCGTGAATTATATGCTGGGCAGACTCTAGCAATGAAATAGTATAAAGCGAAACTATCATAGTCTTGCATATCGTAGCGTAGTGCAGGACAATATAAACAAACTCCCCGGGGAATCCGGGGAGTTTGTTTATATTCTATCGATTAATACATGAATCGCTGTCTGAACCGGATGCGGTCGAATTGCTCTTGCGATGATAGCGGCACATGTCGCCCGATTTTGACCATCAGACAGTTGGCCGGGTGGGAACAAATCTCCGGATCATCGGTAGCATACCATTCCATATCGACCACTTTCATTAATCGCTCCATCATTTTGCGGTAATCCCATACGTTAAGGCCGCTTCCCTTGAGGTCCCAATGCCAGTAATATTCTGTGGTGAAGACGATGTACTGCTCCATCTGTCCTTCTTGAAAGGCAGTTTTAATCATCTGCTGCCCAAGTCCCAGCGAACGGTAGTCGTTCGCTACTTCAATAGCACCCAGCTCAATTAAATCTTTCATATTGCCCTCAGACCAGCGTTCCTGCTCATCCGGGTAATGAAAAGTTACATATCCTACGATCATGTTGCGGTCTCTCGTGATGATAATTCTGCCTTCGGGCAGGCCTGCAATTTCCACCAAAGCTTCATGCTGCTCACCAGGACGACGAAAAGCCTTGAGATCAGGGTGCATGGTTAGTTCGGATAGTTGCTCGGGAGGTACAGGGCCTTCGATGATCAGGCGGCGGTCTTCAGGGAACAAAACATGAGACTGGTATACCTTGCAGTGTTCCATCCGTTACGCTCCTTTCAATTCCATACCCTACTTATAGCAAAAAAATAAAAAAATGAAAAGCAATGACAGGCAAACAACAGCTATGATATAATCTTTTCGACATAAAACCTTCACAATTATATCGTACTTAACGATATGTTTCCTTGCGAAATCTAGGGCTTCATTACTCGATGACTGTGACAACATGACGGCCCACCGCAATGTGTAAATCGTATGTTTCATTCAATCATTTTGTAAGCGCTGTCCACTATGAGGAGACGATATGAGAATGAGGAGGATGTTATCATGAATCAAACGCATAGCGAAATATTGCCAAGTGAAGTTTCACATTCCAATATGAAGAGTTACGAGCAGGCACGCTCCGAGTTTTCATGGGACGAAATCGAGAGACATTTTACTTGGTATGAGTCGGGTAAAGTGAATATGGCGTATGAGGCTATTGACCGGCATGTAGCGGAGGGACGAGGAGACAAAGTTGCTCTCTTGTATAGCGATGCTTCACGCGAGGAATCTCTTACTTATGCACAATTGAAAGAGCAATCCGACAAATTCGGCAACGTGCTGCGCAAGTATGGTGTCGGCAAAGGAGATCGGGTCTTTATCTTTATGCCGCGTGGTCCCGAACTCTATGCAGGACTGTTGGGGATTTTGAAAGTCGGCGCTGTGGTTGGACCCCTGTTTGAAGCATTCATGGAGACGGCGGTGAAGGACCGTTTGGAGGACAGCGGAGCTGTTGCGCTGATCACTACGCCTGCATTGTTGTCGCGTGTAAAGCGAGACGAGTTGCCCGAGCTGAAGCATATTTTTGTTGTTGGTGAACTGGAGGAAGAGGATCCGCGGCTAGTAAGTTACTTCGAAGAAGTAGAAGCTGCATCCAGTGATCTGGAGCTTGAATGGCTTGAGCGGGAAGATGGATTGATCATGCACTATACATCAGGCTCTACCGGGAAACCGAAGGGCGTGTATCATGTGCAGAATGCGATGATTCAGCATTATTATACCGGCAAGGTTGTTTTGGACTTAAGGGAAGATGATATATATTGGTGCACGGCGGATCCGGGCTGGGTAACGGGTACTTCGTACGGTATTTTTGCGCCTTGGTTGAACGGGGTTACGAATGTTGTCCGTGGTGGCCGTTTCAGTCCGCAGGATTGGTACAGCACGCTGGTAAACAATAAAGTGACGGTATGGTACAGCGCCCCGACTGCATTCCGCATGTTGATGGGTGCAGGCTCGGAGCTTATCGACCAGTATGATTTGAGCAATGTGCGCCACGTGTTGTCCGTCGGCGAGCCGCTTAACCCCGAGGTTGTCCGTTGGGGTCACAAGGCTTATCACCAGCGTATTCATGATACGTGGTGGATGACAGAAACTGGCGGTCAGCTGATCTGTAACTATCCGGGCATGGCAATCAAGCCAGGATCCATGGGACGCCCGCTGCCAGGCATTACGGCCGCGATCCTGGATGATCAAGGACGAGAAGTAGCTCCGTACACGATGGGGAATCTGGCAATTAAGACTCCATGGCCGTCCATGATGAGAGGAATCTGGAATAACGAAGCGAAGTATGAGGAATATTTCCGAATTCCAGGCTGGTACATTTCAGGTGACTCGGCGTATATGGATGAAGAAGGATACTTCTGGTTCCAGGGCAGAATCGACGATGTTATCAATTCGTCAGGCGAGCGGATTGGACCGTTCGAGGTAGAGAGCAAACTGGTTGAGCATCCGGCTGTTGCCGAAGCAGGCGTTATCGGTAAGCCTGACGTTACCAGAGGCGAGATCATCAAGGCCTTTATCTCTTTGCGTGAAGGATATACTCCTTCTCAGGAGCTCAAGGATGAAATTTACCGTTTTGTGAAGGAAGGATTATCTGCTCACGCAGCCCCTCGGGAAATTGAGTTTAAGGATAAACTTCCGAAGACACGTTCCGGTAAGATTATGCGCCGCGTACTGAAAGCGTGGGAGCTGGATCTTCCTACAGGTGATCTGTCCACGATTGAAGATTAAGCTAAGAATCGATGCAGGGCTGGGAATGAGCACGGTTTCGACCATGCTCGTTCTCAGCCTTTTTAAGAGATAAGGAAGCATAAACTTATAGAGGCCCGTCAACCTGATCCAGCAAGTAGTAACTTCTGTTATATGCGTTCTGTGTTCAGAGAAGATACGATGAACTGATTCTAACAAAAAAGCCAGCCCCTCGAACAGGTAATCTGTAAGAGGGACTGGCTTTCTATTTAACGCAACTATTTCTTCTCAAAATATACGGCCGGTGAAGCCGGGGATTCACCGATCGGATTCACAGCAGTAATTCTATAGGTACCGCCTATCGGACCACCAGAGGAATAGTAGAACTCCGTACTCTTGCTAGAGCCAAGAATTTGGTAGTTGCCGTCGCTATTTGGACTGATGTAAATGTTGTAGACCATTACCTCTTCCTCTGGAGCATTGCCGCTCCAGCTGGCCGAGAAGCCCTCAGGAGTAGCCACCAGGGTCGGCTGACCCGGTGCAGTCGGTACGGTTGAAGCACCTTCATTCCCGAGTCCAGGATCGATATTGGGATCTTCCTCCGTGATCCCGTCATCCGGATTGTCGATGGTATCATCAGGATTCGTTCCAGTTTCGCCTGGAAGAGGGAATCCTGGTGTGGTACCCCCCACAATTGCACTTGGCTCGGATGTTTTCCCGGCTACATCAACGGCTACAACATAATACGTGGCAAACATGCCGTTAGCCCCAAGGCCTGAGAAGACAAGGCTTTCGTCGCCAAGGATAACCTGACCTTGATGCGTATACGGACTGCCGTTAATGGATTTAAAGAGTCGGTATCCGACAACGTCAGGCGATCCGCTGGCATTAAAGCTTATCGAGCCGCTGCCCATCGAATAATGTACATTTTTCGGTGGAGTAGGGGCTTTGCCATCATCGGTTCTTGGGTCGACCTTGCTTGGCATGCCTTTCTTTGCGTCTTGTGGAAGATAAGATTCTAGAGGTCGCTTATCTCCTTTCATGACTTTCAGGGCATTCTGCAGCTCAACAATCAATTCATCAAGCGGTTTCTCGCGCTTGATTACGATTTGCTCCCTGAGCATATCAAGCGGCGTTGCTTCCTGCGGAATGTAATTTACACCCCGGTAAGTGATATATTTCGCCTTTGCGACACCGTCATCGCTTTCAGTAGGTACAAACTTCGCATTGAACAGATCCGTTACGAATTTGTCCGTTAATGCCGTCGGTATTTTACCGCTGTATGCGGAGACTGTTTTGGAGATAATGCCTTCCGGTTTCTCGAACGTTTTGGTAGGGAACAGGTCCGGCTTGACGTCTGTCACTTCGTTCATGATTCTTGCCCAAATGGCCTGGGCGTGCTTGCGCTGATCGCCAACCAGAGTATTTTTTTGCTCCTTGTATCCGACCCATACTCCGAGTGTAATGTCAGGCGAATAACCCATAAACCAGACATCCCCGTAATTCTGGGTGGAGCCCGTTTTACCGACAACCGGAACTTCATTAAATTTCTTGTAATTGTCTCTAACCTTGCTGCCTGTACCGTTCGTAATAACGGTTCGAAGCATATCCGTCATGAGATACGCTGTCTGCTCGGAGAATACCTGTTCCGGCTTTACATCGTGCTTGTAGACGATTTTTCCTTTGGAATCCACGATTTTTTCAATCATGAATGCATCGGTGAATTTACCCTGGTTACCGATGGCGCTGTAAGCATTGGTAAGTTCTTCTACCGTTACTCCGTAATGCAATCCCCCCAGTACACCGGTTGAAGCATTATAATCGTCTTCCTCCAAGGTAGTGATGCCTAGCTTCTTGGAAAACTCCCAAGCCTTTTCGATGCCGACCGTGTTGTTAAACAGTTTGAGTGCCACCGTATTGGTCGAATCGTTGAGTGCCTGCCTGGCTGTCATCAATCCTCTATACCCGGTGTACGAGTTTTTAGGGATGTGGTACACCTTGCTGTAGTCTTTTAATATGATGGGTGAATCATCGACTACGCTCGCAGGCTGGAGTGCCCCTGAATCCAGTGCCGGTAAATAGGCGGCAATAGGTTTCATGGCAGATCCAGGTTGTCGTTTCATTTGCGTAGCATAGTTCATTTGTTCGGTGTTGAAATCCCTGCCCTCGATCATACCGAGAATGGCGCCGGTTTTGTTGTCAATCATCATGGCGGAGGTCTGTTCCATTCCTTTTTCCGCGCTGTCAGGGAGATAGTTGCTATCATCCTCCGCAATGGTGCGCATCGTTTTGTACAATGTACGGTCAATCGTTGTGTAAACACGGTAACCGCCAGTACTCAGCTGAGTTCTGGAAGCATCCATAAGCTCTGAGTTCCCTTGGGCGCCTTTTGCGTTCTCATCCGCTTCCTGACCCAGTTTCATCAGAATATTCGATGCTTGGCGTTCTACTTCCATCATGAGATAAGGATAAGTCACATAAGCCTTCTGCGTGCGAGGGGCAAGTGATTGTTTGATATCAAATGCTTTAGCCTCTTCATATTGAGCTTGGGTTATCTTGCCTTCCTCGAGCATGCTCGCCAATACCCGGTGCTGGCGGTTCACCGCGCGGTTGAATGCCTTCTCATCAAATTCTCCCTTGCCGTTGAAGGCAGAGTAGGAGGATGGAAGCTGCGGAAGACCTGCCAAATATGCTGCTTGAGCAACGTTCAGGTCATTCAAATTGTTGATGTTGAATATCCCTCGAGCGGCGGCCTTGATGCCGAACAACTGGTATCCGCTTGAGCCGTTACCGTAAGGAACCTTGTTCAAGTAAGCTGTTAGAATTTGATCTTTACTTAAAAAACGTTCCATACGCATGGCCAGCAGCATTTCCTTAACCTTGCGGTTGTCGGTTTTATCGCGACTTAGGAAAGTTAGCCTGGCGAGCTGCTGTGTCAAGGTACTGCCGCCGGTTTGGACCGGCTCATTCAGCACACGTTCCTTTACGGCGCGAGCTGTACCTTTTATGTCAACACCCTTATGTGTATAAAACCGGTTGTCTTCTATAGATACGACGGCATCTTTAACAAGCTGGGGGAGCTCCTTGAACTCCACCGGTCGTCTGTCTTCTTCGGTTCTAAGCTGTCCTATCGGTGAGCCATCCGCGAAGTAGGCGAAGCCGGTTATGGCATTATCGTTCATCGTGTTCTCGATGAGCGCTCTTGATCTTACTGGCTCATTCTCAACGATAGAGGTTACATAGCCGGCTACGGCTCCTCCGGCGAACAAAGCGCCCATCAGACCTACCACAAAGAGCCATCCGATAACGGATCCGAAAACCCGCAGAAAGGACCGTTTGCGCGGTTTTTTCTGTTTCTCAGGCTCCTGTTTTTTCTCCTCAACCATGAATGTATACTCCTCCTTTTAACGCACCTATTATAGCATAAATCGAAGGTTTTGAATCATGTGTACACGTATAGCGTGTCCTTTTTTGAGGAAGTTTGACTTTTTCGCAAAGCCTATGTTACAAATAATGCAAAGTTCATATCGAAAAAAGCGTTGAAGGACTCCAGTAGAAGGCGGATCCTATCGTTTCAGAGAGTCGGTGGCTGGTGCAAACCGATAACGATACCCCTTTGAATTACCGTCCAGAGCTGTCCGGGGGAATAAGAGCTGCGTATTTGGTGCACAGCTGCTGTGTAGTCCGGTTCCGGGATGACAATTCCGTTATGGTAATGAAGTGAAAATCCGTTTTTTTGCGCGAAGGTTTTGTGTGAAGACGGGTTTTAATTAGGGTGGTAACGCGAGCGCTCCTTCTCGTCCCTTGGGATGAGAAGGGGCTTTTTTGCGTTTCATAATAGATGAGGAGGCGTAATGGAACATGAAGTGGGAACTATTGTCAATGGTACAGAGGCAGGAGGTAGAGCGTCAGATGGAGGTCATCTCCCGTGGGGCCGTGGAGATCGTTCCGGAAGATGAGATGAAATATAAGGTGATGCTATCGGTCGTAACCGGCGAGCCGCTGCGTGTGAAGCTGGGAATGGACCCGTCTGCGCCGGATCTTCACGTAGGCCATACCGTCGTGCTGCAGAAACTGCGCCAGTTTCAGGAGCTTGGTCATCAGGTGCAGCTCATCATTGGCGACTTTACCGGCCGAATCGGGGATCCAACCGGTAAATCCGAAACGCGTAAGCAGTTGTCGGAAGAAGAAGTGAAGCATCATGCGGAAACGTACAAAAAACAAATTTACAAAGTGCTGAACCCTGATAAAACAAAGATATACTACAATTCCGAGTGGCTCGCACCGATGACTTTTGCAGAAGTTGTCAGTTTGTCGGCAAAGGTAACCGTTGCACGTATGCTGGAGCGTGATGATTTCACTAAACGTTACCAAAACGGGCTGCCGATCAGTATTCACGAGTTTTTTTACCCGCTGATGCAAGGAATGGATTCCGTTGCGCTTAAGACCGATGTAGAGCTTGGCGGTACAGATCAAAAGTTCAACCTGCTGATGGGGCGTACTTTGCAGAAGGAGTATGGCACAGAGGCGCAGGTTGCGATCACAATGCCGATTATCGAAGGACTTGACGGCGTGCAGAAGATGAGTAAAAGCCTGGGCAATTACATCGGAATCGATGAAGAACCTAACGAAATTTATGGCAAAACCATGTCCGTTCCGGATGAGCTCATGCTGAAATACTATAGGCTGGCTACCGATGTAAGAAGCGAGGATTTGAACAAGCTGGAGACAGGGCTACAGGACGGAAGTGTACATCCTAGGGATGCCAAAATGGGGCTGGCGCACACTTTAGTACGTATGTATCATGGAATGGAAGCAGCGGATGCTGCCCAGCAGCATTTTGTAACCGTCTTCCAGCAGCATGCTCTGCCTGAAGAGATTGAGGATTTCGTTGTAGCCGAAGAGACACTGGAGAACGGCAAGATTGGTTTGATCAAGCTGCTTACGCAACTTGGCTTTGCGGCTTCGAACGCTGAGGCCAGGCGGTCAATCCAGCAGGGCGCTGTAAAATGGAATGAAGAGAAATGGACTGACATCTATGGTGAAATCACTCCTCAAGATGGCGATATTATTCAGGTGGGCAAACGTAAATTTGCCAGATTAAAGCTTTCTTAAAACAAAGGCACAGTAAAGTACGTGATCACAGAGAGAAAAGACACAAGACGGTTTTACACTCTGTTGGGTATCGGATGAATCAAGAGGGTCCGTATTTAGGCATAAAAAAACCTGAAGGCAGGAGCCTTCAGGTTTTTTGAGTTCTGCGTTAATCTTAACGGTTGTAGAACTCGACGATTTGTTTCTCGTCGATATCTTGGGAAAGTTCGGAACGCTCTGGAAGACGGATGTACTTTCCTTCCATTGAAGCTTCATCAAACTCGATGTAAGCTGGAAGATGTACACGGTTAGCCAAAGCTTCCTTAATGGAAGAGAGGCTGCGGCTTCTTTCACGAAGACCGATAACATCGCCTGTGCTTACAGCGTAAGAAGCGATATCGACTTTCTTGCCGTTCACAGTCACGTGACCGTGAGCAACCAATTGACGAGCGCCTGCGCGGCTGTTGCTGAAGCCAAGACGGTAAACCAGGTTGTCCAGACGGCTCTCAAGCAGGAACATGAAGTTCTCACCAGCAATACCTTTCATGCTAGTTGCTTTGTTAAACAGGGTTTTAAATTGCTTCTCGCCCAAGCCGTACATGTGACGCAGCTTTTGCTTTTCTTGAAGCTGCATACCGTAGTTGCTTACTTTTCTCCGTTGGTTAGGACCATGCTGACCTGGAGGGAAAGGGCGTTTTGCCAATTCTTTACCTGTACCGCTCAGGGAGATTCCCAGACGACGGCTTAATTTAAATTTAGGACCGGTGTAACGTGCCATGTTATATAGACTCCTTTTTAATTAAAGTTTCATTAGGGCTCTATTTGCGCCGTATTTGTTTACTCTAACCCGTGATTTCCGGAAGATCTGTCAGGAAAGTTCAGCCGCTGTCCTGTCAGTAACAAATAACGTGAGGGTGACACAACCCGCCCAAATTCATCGAATGCATTGCATTCTTACTCAACAATAAATATTATATGAAGTAATGATATAAAGTCAAGTTCAACCTGTAACTTACCATTTCTTGTTTTTTGTCTAAATTTGTCGATAGGACCATGGACCTAAAAATATTGTGAAAAACGCATAAATTTTAATGCAAAAATGGGTAGAAAAGAGTAAGATATTAGTGAATTAAGTAGTCGCATTTATCTAGTTACATAACGGAACGTTTTCGGTGATTATACTCCCCAACATGTTGAACAGCTGGGTTACCGCAATCTAAAAGCGGCAGCACTAATGGATCCTTACATTATGAATCGGAACGCCAGTCTTGGATAGGCCTTTTATAATGGTGCAAAGGAGCGCCCAATATGTCAGAAGAACAACGGAAAGTGTACGAAAGCTCTCCCGGTTCTGTGGTCATGTTCAATGATTCCGGGCCTATTCCGGGAAATGAGCCTTGTCTTTGGCTTCAGGGCTTGGATATTACACCCCATGATTTCCCTTACCTTCAGCCTCTCATAACAGACAGCTATATGGAGTGGCAGAGAGAAAGTGCAGGCACACAAGCGATGAAGAAATTCAGCTGGGCCCTTCTTTCTCATGAGGGGACTTGGCTGACAGGGGCACCTGAAATAAGAGAATACCTTTATGCGAGTGAAGACGATACGCTATCGCATACTATGATTGCTAAAGAAGCCGCGGCAGGTATGGGTAAGGAGTCGTTTGAGGGGAGAGTGCTATGCTCTGTTCCGCTGTTCACCCGTGTTCATGGCGATTTGTTTGGGGTGCTGGTCTGCGTCTCTACAGATGCCATGGAACAGGAGCAGTCGCTTATGCTGGCAGAGAGTCATGCCTTGTTGTTTCGCTCCTGCTTCTATCGCCAGCTCGAATACATATTTGCTGATGATCTGGAGAAAGTTCATTCCCAGGCGGAGCGCGAAGTTCATCGCCGTTCCATTTTATTTCAGTATGTAAAGCGGATGCATGTTCAGATTAATGTGGACAACGTGCTTATTGAGGCCATTGATAGTGTCCTGGCTCTGTATCCTAGGGCGAAAGTCGAATTGTTTATGTCCCAGGATCATGAAAGCGGGCATCCGCTGGTGCGTCCCTTGCTTCTCCATCACTGGCAGGAGGAGGTCTACGTCCGAACATTTATGGAAGGCACCTTGACGATCCGTGAACATGAGCCTCCTCATCCTATAGTGGAGATCGGGATTCCAATGGGGGGCAAGCAAGGAGTTTACGGCGTGCTTCACGTGGAAGTGGACAAATCCGAACTGCCGGACATGGATTTGGAATTGCTCGGCATGATGGCCGATGCGGCGGGTACAGCGTTTGAGAATGCCAAGCTGTACGAGCAGTCCAACCTGATGATCCACGAGCTCCGTATGATTAATGAGCTGACGCAGCGCCTGAACAAAAGTTTGCATTTGGCGGAAATATTCCAATTTGCCAACCATGAGCTGCTCAAAATCCTGGAGGCGGATTATTGCTGCATTCTGATATACAACGAGGAGCTTGGCGGCCTTGAAGTGGTGTCCTGCAACGCCGAGTGGCTGGCGAAGGAGGTCTTTGAGAAGGATTACGGTCTGGGCGGTCTGGTCTATCATTCGAAGGAGCCGCTCATTCTGTCGGATTATCATGAAGAACGTCCGGCGGAGTCGAGACTGATGGACAGCACGAATTCAAGCTCGATGATTGCAACTCCGCTGACGGTTAACGGCGAGGTTCGGGGCGTGGTTCTCTTAACACACGCGAAGCGGCATTATTTCTCATATGACAGCTATCGTCTGCTTCAAGCGCTTACAAGCCATATCGGTCTGGCAATCGGGAATGCCTTTTTGCATGCCGAGGTGCGACGAATGGCGAATCGGGATATGCTGACTGAACTGTATGCAAGACATTATCTTGATGAGATGATTCATGAATGTCAAAACCGAGATTTTTGCGGTTCTCTGATTGTTGTGGATATCGATGAGTTCAAGCTGGTTAACGATACGTTTGGCCATCAGAGAGGCGACAAGATCCTGAAGCAGGTCAGCAGCATTGTGAAAAGTACCATTCGACACAGCGATATTCCTGCCCGTTGGGGCGGCGAGGAACTGGCGGTGTATTTGCCAGGACTCGGCATTCAACAGGCAGTGCAGGTAGCTGAGCGTATTCGTTTAAGGGTGGCGGAAGAGACCGATCCGAGAGTCACGGTTTCCTGCGGCGTTTCCGAGTGGAACTGGACCAACGACAAGATCAGTGTGGAATCGCTCTTCTATCGAGCGGATATGGCGCTGTACGAAGCGAAGAATAGCGGGCGCAACCGGATCGTCGTGGAGAGGGCGGGAGCCGAGATTGCTTTGGACTAACAACTCTGCAGCTGTGGCTGCAGGGTTTTTTTTGTAATCTGAATAATGTCATGAGCCACGGATAGCCTAAGAGCAAGATCAACGAGAGGCTGATGATTATGAGAATGAGGAAATTATGGACACTCATCGGAATGATTTTGCTCATAAGCTGCTTAACGGGATGTGCCTGGCAGGAACAGCTGTCCGCCGAAGAATCGTTCAATCGTGCCCTTTCGGGACTGTCTGGCATCGACAATTTCTCATTTAAAGGGGAGGCGGCGATTCGGAGCGAGGAGAATGGTCCGTTTCAGCAAAGTATGGCATTTGAAGGGCATTTGCAGCATCACAAGGATTTAACGTTATCGTCAAAAGGCGAGGCCGCGAAGCTGCTTCAAGAAAAGGGACCGGCGGATTCGATATATAAAGCAGATGGGCTTAAAGTGACACTTAAGCGCAAGCAAGGCAGGTGGAGCACACTCTCATCACAGGGAGCTGACGAAATGTGGATGACCCGCCTCAATCCGTTGGAATTGCTGGAGTATTTGGGTAATTCGGAGAAGACGGTGACTCAAGAGCTCGGCGCGGCAAGAGGGACGAAGGTGCTTCGAATCGAATTGTCCCCGGAAGCGGCAGCCGAGATGGCATATGGCTCCTTGGATGAACAGATGAAGGTGCTGGCAGAGCGAATTGAGCGTAAAGGAGACCCGCTATACAGCGACAATCCCAAGGTGCGTAAACAGCTGAAGACCGTGTGGGAAAGAGATTATAAAGAGATGAGGAATAGGCTGCAGAAGGCGGATGCTCTTTCCGTAAATCATTTGACAATTAACAAGAAAAACCATCTTCCAGCCAAATTAACGATGGAGCGAAAGCTTTCATTTATAGATAGCCACGGCAAGACTCGGACGGAAACGCTCTTGTCTGAAGTTACATTTACCGGTTATTGACGTAAGTGACGTGAAAATATTTTTCACGTGGAGCGCTGACGCAAGCCGGCTTCCATGCTACAATAATCTATAAATTTACCACTGTTCAATTATTGAAGTAGGGAACAGTCAACACAAGGAGGATAAGACATATGCGTGATCCCAGAATTCAGAAACTGGCTCAGAATCTCGTGAATTATTCCGTAGATATGCAGCCGGGAGAAAATGTGCTCATCGAGATGATCGGATCGGAGCGTGATTTGCTAAATGCGATCATTGAGGAGGTCGGGAATCAAGGAGGCCGTCCGTTCGTACAGTTGACCGACCGCACGGTTCAACGCGCCATGTTGAAGAATGCCAACAAGGAGCAGCTGGAGCTGTGGGCCGAGTTGGACCTGGAGCGTATGAAACAAATGGATTGTTACATCGGCATACGTGCAGGCGAGAACGTCAACGATATGGCTGACGTGCCTGAGGAGAATATGAAGCTGTACAATGCGCTTTATTCCCACCCGGTACATAGCGAAGAGCGTGTCAAGCGCACGAAATGGGTAGTTCTCCGCTATCCCAACGCCAGTATGGCGCAGCTCGCCAACACGAGCACAGAGGCATTCGAGGATTTTTACTTTGATGTCTGCAATCTGGATTATTCCAAAATGGACCGTGCCCAGGATCCTTTGGCCGAGCTGATGAGAAACACCGATAAGGTTCGTATTGTCGGACCCGGTACGGAACTCGGCTTCTCGATCAAAAACATCGGTGCCGAAAAATGCTCCGGTCAGAAAAATATTCCGGACGGCGAAGTGTACACGGCTCCTGTTCGCAACTCTGTTAATGGAACCATCTCTTACAACACGCCGACTTTGTATAACGGGGTAACCTTCGAGAATATTAAATTCCGCTTTGAAAACGGGAAAATCGTAGAAGCAACGGGCAGCGACACCAAGCGTCTGAACGAGATTTTGGATTCGGATGAGGGTGCAAGATACATCGGTGAGTTTGCCATCGGTTTTAATCCGTACATTTTGACGCCGATGAAAGATATTCTGTTCGATGAGAAAATCGCTGGAAGCCTGCATTTTACGCCAGGTCAAGCATATGATGTAACAGACAACGGCAACCGCTCCTCCATTCACTGGGATCTGGTTTTAATCCAGCGGCCTGAGTACGGCGGCGGGGAAATCTACTTTGACGATCGTCTGATTCGCAAGGATGGTATATTTGTGATTCCAGAACTCGCAGCGTTAAATCCGGAAAATCTTAAATAGATTGGAAAAAATGTTGCATAAGAAAACGGATTCAATGTATCATGAAGGTGCAGTGATGAGCTTTATTCAGATCCTAAAGTTACGGAGGGATTCGTATGTCCAATAATCAATCTATCGTGGAAATTTCACAAACCGCTAGCCAGTTCTCTTCCTCTATCGTTTTGCAGGCAGAGAACAAGTACATCGATGTGAAAAGCATCTTGGGTCTGTTCACAACGCTTGTCAACAGCCAAAGCTATGAACTGCATGTACACGGACCAGATGCTGATGAAGCTAAAAAAGCAATGATCGACGTATTCACCAAACATGGTTTGAATGTATCCGTCGTGGCTGAATAACAGTCGCCAAAAACACCCTTCCATTCAATGGAAGGGTGTTTTTTCGTAGAGCAGGGGTCTATTTTATTCAGGTCCTTGTATTGAGATTCGATTTCGACTAATATTAAAGATAGTAACTGTGCTGTGATTTTTGACATAGGGGGGAAGATCATGACTTCATCTGATTTACAGGAACAGCTGAATCTAAAAGCGATCAGTCTTCTTCATGAAGATGCAGATAAAATCCTAAAGCTTATTGAAGTACAGATGGAGAATCTGGCGACCCGTTATTGTCCTCTCTATGAGGAAGTGCTGGATACCCAAATGTACGGTTTTTCAAAAGAGGTTGATTTCGCGGTGCGGGCCGGGCTTCTTCCGGAAAGTACGGGAAAGCAGCTGATCAGCAAGCTTGAACGCAATCTGGCGCTCCTGTACGAAGCCATGAATCAATCCAAATAGCCTGTACTTGTACAGGCGCATACATAGAGAAACGCATGTCGCGCCCACACGACATGCGTTTTTTGACATGCGGTTTTTCTTGCATTCATACCGGGGCTGCGGCTGTGCCTATACCATGAAGAAAGAGACGCCTAAAATTACATATACAGCGATCAGCAGAAGGCCCTCATACCAGTTAGAGGCTCCATCCTGCGTGATGGACCTTGCAATGAATACGGCGACGCCGATTGCAACCAGCTCGAGCGTGGTGAACACGAGATCCATTGTATTGCCGAGAAAGAAACTGATGAAGACAAGCACCGGAGCAACAAACAAGGCAATCTGCAGGCTGCTGCCAACGGCAATTTCAACCGCAGCACCGATCTTGTTCTTCATGGCGAGCATGATGGCTGCACTGTGCTCGGCCGCGTTACCGATAATGGCCACAAGGAATGCCCCGATAAACAGCTCACTGAGACCGTACTCATGGCTGATCGGCTCAAGCACCCCGACAAGCCATTCGCTTACAAACGCAACCATGACGGTTGCTACCACAAGGAACAGAATCGAGCGTTTCTTGGACCAGGTGGGACCGTGCTCGTGCGGCAGCGCATCCTGATGATGATCATCACTGACATCCGCTAAATAATTTTTATGCGTGATCATCGAGAACCCAAGCCATGCGAGGTAAGCCACAATTAGAATTCCCGCGACAATGAGGCTGAGCGTTTTGGTTTGTCCCTCCGTAATGGAGTGGGTGTTCAGAAAGACGGCAGGGACAAATAGCGCAATGATGGCCAGCGTCATCAGTGATCCATTCAGGCCCGCCAGCGTCACGTTGTATTTCTGGATTTTAAACTTCAGTCCTCCGGCAAACAGGCTGAGACCCAACACGAGCAGCAGGTTGCCGATAATGGAGCCGGTGATGCTTGCCTTGACCATATCGTACAAACCTTCTTTGATCAGAAGGATTGCGATGATCAGCTCCGCCGCATTTCCGAAGGTGGCGTTGAGGAACCCCCCGAGCCGCTGACCGGCGTAATGCGCAACACTTTCGGTTGCCCTGCCCAGAAAGCCGGCCACAAAAATAACCGAAATGGAAGACAAAATAAACTGGAGCGTGAAATTCCAATTCGCAAAGTGCCCAAGCGCGCTCAGCAGAAAGGTAAAGATGAGAAGCGAGGGATTCAACCACTTTTTCATAACCTGCACCTACCTTTGGTTTATGTAATGATAAGTTCTATACGAGTCGAAACGACGATTCTCGTATTACTTTTTACAATATACCCAATTTTTTTGAAAAATTATCCGGCTTTTGCGAAGTGAGCATTTGCTTTTTAGGTCCGTTACCATTTACAATAACGGATAATGAGGTGAAGGAGGATATGGCATGACGGAACAACTTCAACTGGATAACGGTTTGATTCGAATTTCGGATGATGTCGTCTCGAAAATTGCCGGATTGGCTGCCTTGGAAACCCCAGGTATTGCAGCAATGTCCGGTGGATTGTCAGAAGGCTGGGCTAAGCGACTGAGCGGCAAAAATGTGCAAAAAGGTGTTACGGTAGAAGTAGGGCAGCTGGAAGCTGCGATCGATCTGCGGATTATCGTGCTCTATGAGACACCTATACATGAAGTGTGCCGCATGCTTCAACAGAATGTCCGCGAAGCAGTGGAGAGCATGACAGGGCTTCGTGTGGTTGAGGTAAACGTGAAGGTCGAAGGTGTAGCATTTAAAGACGATGAAATCGACGATATTCAGTTTCGAGCAAAATAAGACGAATCCTAGGGGGTTACTTCCCCCGCAAACAATGAAAAAAATGAAGAAAAAAGACTACACGGTTGCCCGGTAGTCTTTTTTAATTACGGATTTAACCTGCTCCTCTTTCATCGGACGGTTGCTGTCTCTAGATATGCTGAGCACAATGCCCATACTCAGCATCATTACCAGCAGCGAAGATCCGCCATAACTGATGAACGGAAGGGTAACACCGGTAATCGGAATGGTATTGGTCACTCCGCCGATGTTGATGAATGCCTGGATGGCGATGAGTCCCATAATTCCGACACCTGTTAACGTCCCGAACGGATCCGAGCAGCGAAGTGAAACAATGATTCCCCGCAGTATGAAATATAGATAGAGCAGCAGGAAGATGGCGGTTCCGATAAAGCCGAATTCTTCACCGATGACGGAGAAGATAAAGTCATTGTAGGGATTCGGCAGGTAATGCAGCTTCTGCACACTTTCTCCATAACCGGCCCCGGTAAGACCACCCTGACCGATAGCAATCAGCGATTGAACCAAATTGTAGCCAGTGTCTGATTCATCTTGGAACGGGTCCATGAAAGCCTCGATACGGCCCACTTTATAGTTCTTGGAGGCCTGCTCCTGGTCACCGCCGGAGTTAAAGAGCGATCCGATACCCAGTGTGAGCGCCAAACCGAGCACAACCAGCGAGATACAGCCGAGAATATGCTTGAGGCTGGCTCCGCCTGCATAGATCAGCAGGCCGCTGGTAGCGACCAGAATGAAGCAGGAGCCTAAATCCGGCTGGAGCATGATAAGGCCGGCAACGATCCCCACAATAATGAGTACGGGGAAGAAACCGCCCTTCCACTGACGGATTCGTTCCCCTTTTTTGGTGATCAGCGCTGCTAGATAGACAATGGTCGCAATTTTGGCAAGCTCGGTCGGCTGAATGCCAAGTTTCCCCAAATTGAACCAGCTTGTGGCTCCGTTGGTGGCTGAGCCGATGATGACCACAAGAATCAACAGAATCAGTGTCAGAAAAAACACCGGAATAAAGAGCTTCTTGAATTTCTTGTAGTTGATGTTCATCGTGACAAACATAACCAACGTGCCAAGGACCGCAAATGCGACTTGCCGTTTCGTAAAATGCAGTGGATCGTTATTAAATTTTTCATTGAAAACGGCCAAGCTGGAGCTGGAACTGAACACCATGATCAGTCCGAATCCCACTAACAGCAAGGTAAGGATCAGCAGTTGAAAATCAGGCGTCCCTCTCTTCGGCTGAGGTTTGGTCGTATTCATAATGTTCGACCTTACGCTTCCAGAAGAGCTTTGAGCTCTTGAAGCTTCTTGGTTGCCACATTCATAACAGGCTGAGGAGCCATGGATTCATACTCAAGTCCGTGCGGGAACGTAGCTTTACCCAGGTATACCGCTTCGATTTTGAGGATGGTATCCGGTTTTTCGAGCTTGCCTTCAACCGCACGGGTGTTCATGCGCAGGAAGTACTCAGCCTGATTTTTTTTATCTTCGATTTTCAAGTCATATGTAGCACGGTAGTATTCCCACTGCCAACGAATGAAGCCAACTTTCTCAGCACATTCGTCAAGGTAAGCTAAATCACTGTGCAATCCGTCCAAGCCTGTATTTTCGAAAATCATGTGGTCGTAACCCCCTTAATAGTCCTTGCAAAGTTCTTTAATATGATAGTATGTTTCAGGAACTTGTGCAAGCCTGAAGCGCCCGTCACGCTTCATTTGAGACCTTTTATCCAGAAGAGATTTTGATAACGACAGGCATTCTTCTTTTCTGTTAGAATAAAAGAAAGTGAAAACGCTGTGAAATGTACGCTTTCCATTCCAGTGGTTATATATTCATAGGGCTTCAATTCAGATGAAGGGTGGAAATTACCTATGAATCGCATCGTTTACCGCACGGATTATTACGCAGTGGAAGAAAACACGCAGAAGGAAATTGTTGTGATGGACCAGATTCCGGAATCGGCGGCGGTGGTGGCTGTTCATCAGGGCTGTTTATTGTTGGTATGTCAGCATCGTGAAGCGGTTAATGAAATCACGTGGGAGCTCCCGGGCGGGACGGTTAAGCCGGGGGAGGAACGCGCGCTGGCCGTAAAGCGGGAGCTTGAGGAAGAAGCGGGTGTTCTTTGCAAGGATCTGACCTATATGAGTTGCGCTTATCCAATGGCTTCCCTGGCTAACCGCTGCGTGCATTATTATTTCACCGACGATTTGAAGGTGTCCGGGAAGAAGGAGTCGAATCAAGAGGATGACGAAGATGTGACAGCTGTGTGGGTTCCGCTCAGGGAGGTGTATCGCAAGATGAAGGAGGGCAGCCATATGGATGCGATGGTCGGGCATGGACTGCTGTTAAGTAAGCTTTACGGATTTCTTGCGATCGATTGAGCCGCAATAATAGCGGGGAGAGGATGATGCAACTTGACGAAGGAAGTTTTTTGGGAGCAGTGGTTTCCACGGATGGTGGAATGGCGGCGTCATTTACATATGAACCCGGAGCTTTCGTTCCAGGAGAAAGAAACTTCAGCATTTATAGCGTCCCGGCTTCAGGAGTTGGGTCTGGAGGTCAAGACGAACGTAGGCGGGCATGGTGTTATAGGCATTCTAAAAGGGGATAAACCCGGCAAGACCGTGGTGCTGCGGTCCGATATGGACGCACTGCCGATTGAAGACGGTAAAAGCTGTGAATACAAATCCAAGGTTCAAGGGGTTATGCACGCTTGCGGACATGATGGTCATGCCTCCATGCTGCTCGGTGCTGCGGCATATTACAGTACGTATCCGGAAGAGGTCCAGGGTGAGATTCGGTTTATGTTCCAGCCTGCGGAGGAAGTGTGTCCCGGCGGAGCCGTGGAGATGATCAAGGATGGAGCGCTTGAAGGAGCCGACGTAGTGTATGGACTTCACCTGTGGTCGCCGTTCCCCGTAGGGACGGCAGCCAGTGCGCCAGGTCCGCTGATGGCAGCGGCAGACGAGTTCTTCATTGATATTACAGGGCGCGGAGGACATGGCGGGATGCCGCATGTTACGGCTGATGCCTTGGTGGCCGGTGCAGCGCTTGTCATGCAGCTCCAGACGATCGTAAGCCGTACCGTTGATCCGCTTCAGCCGGCCGTTGTTACGGTAGGAACCTTTCAAGCAGGGACGGCGCAAAATGTGATTGCCTCCACTTGCCGGATCACCGGAACGGTTCGCACATTCGACGAACATACCCGGGTTTTGATCCGGGAGCGGATCGAGCATATGGCCCGGACGGTTTCGGAAACCTATGGCACAGAGGCATCGGTTCGATATCTCGTCGGCTATCCGACCGTTGTAAATGATGAAGCAGAAACCGCGCGTTTCTTTCGGACGGCACCTAAGGTATTCGAAGCGGAGCAGGTGATGGTCTCTCCTAAATTAATGCCTGCAGAGGATTTCGCTTATTATCTCCAAGAGATCCCGGGCTGCTTTATTTTCGTGGGGGCGGGTAACCCGGATAAGCAGGCGATTTATCCTCACCATCATCCGATGTTTGACTTTGATGAAGATGCGATGCGTTACGGGGCGAAGCTGTTGATAGAAATGGTATCGAGCTATCAGAATGGGGAATAGAACCATAGAAAATCGCATTCATAGCGCATGAACCCTCGTATTTTGGAAATCCTATAAATCATAGGGGAAGTTCAGATCCATGACATTGGATGTGGGCTTCTTTTTTTAGCTCAGCTATGGAAAACGGAGATCCATATGATACGAGGAGGGAAAAATGGTGCACAACAAACCATGCATTGTCCAGCGGGATCGGACCATACTTCTTGAAACCACGCATGCTGAATTTGAGGCCGCACGTGAACAATTGGCGCACTATGCGGATTTGATCAAAAGTCCTGCAACTTTTCATACATATCGTTTGACCCCGTTGACGTTGTGGAATGCCGCCGCCGCGGGAATGACGGCAGAGATGATTTGCTCGAGTCTCCAATCGCTGTCAAGGTGGGACGTGCCGGCAGCGCTTCTGGAAGAGGTTGGACGGATCGTTGGCCGCTACGGGCAGTTGTCGCTGCTTCCGCATCCAACGCTTGAGCATTCCTTGCTCCTGCGCAGTGAGGAGGAATCCGTGATGCAGGAACTGAAGTCCAAGCACTCTCTGGTGGAGATCGGGGTGCAGTTTATTTCGCCGAACGAGGCAGAGGTGTCTGCTGGCCGCCGTGGCGTATTAAAACAGGAGCTGACCCGGCTTGGCTATCCTGTTCTGGATCATGCGGGATATCTGGATGGACAATATTTGAACATCTTCTGGGCGGGAGAACGACCGGATACGAGAAGAAGTGAGGAATCGAGCGGAGAGTTGCCGGAAGAAGCTGATCAAGAATTCAAGCTTCGCGAGTATCAGCAGAAAGCTGTGGAATCCTTCAGGGATATCGGCGGTGAAGGAGGCAACGGGGTGCTCGTGCTGCCCTGTGGAGCCGGAAAGACGGTGATCGGCATGGCTGCCATGCGCGAGCTGCAGTGTGAGACGCTGATCCTTACCTCCAACACAACGTCTGTCAGACAATGGATCACCGAGCTGTTACACAAAACGTCGCTGTCTGTCGATGACATTGGTGAATATTCCGGTCAGCGCAAGGATGTTCGGCCGGTCACGGTAGCCACCTATCAAATTTTGACTCATCGCCAGGGAAAGGACGATGAGCAGCCGCATATGAAGCTGTTTAACGAACGCCGTTGGGGTTTGATCATCTATGATGAGGTTCATCTTCTTCCTGCTCCGGTGTTCCGTGCAACGGCCGATATTCAAGCAACACGCAGGCTTGGCCTGACGGCCACATTGGTTCGGGAGGATGGACGGGAGCATGACGTGTTCTCGCTGATCGGTCCCAAACGGTATGAAATGCCGTGGAAACGGCTGGAGGAACAGGGCTGGATTGCCTCGGTGGACTGCGTTGAGATGAAGGTGCCGATGCCGGAAGAACTCAAAGAAGCTTGCGGGGCTGCAGGCAAAAGGGAGCAGTATCGGCTGGCGGCCGAGAATCCGTCCAAGCTGCTAGTTGTAAAGCAGCTCGTGGATTTACACAAAGGAGCTCAAATCTTGGTCATCGGCCAATACCTGGATCAGCTCAATACTATTGCCCGGCAACTGGATGCACCCCTCATTACGGGACAGATGGCGCAGGATCAGCGGAATGAATGGTATAAGGCGTTTCGGGAAGGAGACGTGCGCGTGCTTGTCGTTTCTAAAGTGGCTAATTTCGCAGTGGACTTGCCGGATGCTTCCGTTGCGATCGAGGTTTCGGGCAGCTATGGTTCAAGGCAGGAGGAGGCACAGCGGCTCGGACGCTTGCTGCGGCCGAAGCAAGGGGAGAACCGGGCTTATTTTTATGCAGTAGTCTCGGAGGATAGCCGGGAGGAGATGTTTGCCATACGGAGGCAGCTGTTCTTGATTGAGCAGGGGTATGCATATCACACGGTTCTGGCGAAGCCTCCGGGTTCTGTTGATCTGCGCGGGATTTCGGGGACTTCCCGGTTCGAATTATCTCGCGGGAAGGAGGCTTCCTGGAGATGACGGACCAGCAGAACAGCGCGGGACGCTGCAGTTTAGACCAGCTTCATCCGAAGGAGCGTTCGGTTCTCCAACACATCTGGCGCCGATTTGCGGGACAGAGCTTTGACGACGACAGGCTGCGCTCCATGCATGTTCAGCGTCTAAGCGGGATGGAGGTGCAGCTCGCATTTGTATCCTTGCGGCAGCAGGGCTGGGTCCAGGCGGTCAAAAAAGGATGGAGCGAGAGGCTGTACTTTATCCCTTTTGACAAGCTGCAGACGCTTCAGGAGGCTTTCTGTCATCTGAAGCCTGAACCGCTTACCGCGACAGCCGTGAAGCTGCTGCAGGAAGGCAGGAGTGGCATCACAGTCGACCTGTTCAATGTACTCGTATATATTGCCAAGCATCACGCAGCTATGACCGGCAAAGGGGTTCTGCATAAGAAGCATATTCAGAGGCTTGGTAGCGTGGCAGAACTAACACCGTCCGACGTGGAGGGACTTCTTCTCCGTTATGCCCATGATGAAGCTTACCCTCCTCATGTCGCGGTTATATTGGATCTGCTGCTCACGTTTGAGCTGGCAGCTCCGGTGCAGGGCTCACTGAAGGCAAACACGGCCGCATTGCAGCATTGGCTGGCACTTCCGCGTGAAGCGATGGACCGATTAGTGCTTCTTAACATGATGGAGCGCTATGTTCCGAATCAAGCGGAATATCAGCATTTTACCTGGCGGATATGCGATTCTTCTCTAACCAGAGGCATCTGGTTTGCCGTTGATCAGCTGCTGGCAAGCAGCATGGATCGGCCCGAAAGGGATGCGTCCAAGGCACAGAGCTTGTCGGTGCAGGATGCTGCTCCATGGGTACGGCTGCTGACCGGGTGCGGGTACACCGATCTTGGAGTCGATGAAGAAGGCAGGCTGCATTTTAGATGGCGTATGGATCCATCAGCTTTGCTGAGTGGGGGGAACCGCAATCATCCCGTGGAAGGGCAGTTCTTTATCCAACCGGATTTTGAAATATTGATCCCGCCAGATGTGTCTTATACGGTTAAATATACGGCTGCCATGTGCACGGAACGCATCTCGGATGATCTTATGACGGTTTACCGTCTGACCAGAGACTCTGTGGCACAGGCAGCGGAAGTAGGAATGGGACCGGAAAAGATACTGTCCTTCCTTAAGGAGCATGCGGGGACGGGGGTACCGGAGAACGTGCAGGCTGCGCTATGTCAGTGGGGCAAGGATACTGAAAGATCGTGGAATCCGGAGAACTTACCACAGGCGGGCATAACCCTGAAGGAAAGAGTCGAAGTCTTGGCCTGCGACGGATCGGATAATCGTTACCATGCGGCTCGTTATGTGTGCAATCCAGCCTGCGGATTGATGCTCCCTGCGCGCAGGGAGTTTGTTCTTGAGCTGGATGATTGCGTTCCGGATAGAGTTTCGATCGTTCCGGACCTGAATCATATTCCTGTGATGTGGACGCGGGATTGGCGATCGTATCACAGCTCGACGGCGAAGCAAATGATGGAGCAGGCACTTGAGTTGTCAGCCAAATTAGAGATAGCGATCGATGGCAGCCGCATGGAGTTTATTCCGTTTCAGCTTGAACGCCAGCCATGGAAAATTTCGGGTGCGCTATACGAACCGGATTCGGAAAAGATGGGGAGTACCGTGCAGTTAGGTGAAGGGGAATGGAAGGAAATGCGACTTGTCGTTCCGTAAAAGCGTTTGAATTTCCCCTTCTTAAGATGCGAGCGTTATGCTATGATAAAAGAGTCCACTCCACCCAGGTGTGGGCCAAACTAATAGAAAAGCGGGATGAGTTCATGAGCGTATCGGAATTAAACACGGTCGATATGGCCGAGGTGCTCACCTATGCCTATGAAATAGGCGACATGATTAATGCTTCCGTCGAAGTGGCGGATTATCTATATTGGAAGCAGGAAGTAGAGAGTGATCCGACGATCCAGGCTTTGATCAGAAAGCTTGAATCCAAGAAAGAACTGTTTGATGAGACTCAGCGGTTCGGTCACTTTCACCCGAATTATCATTCGGCGAAGGACGAAGTAGCCGCAGTGGAATCCGAGCTGGAGGCGTACGAGCCTGTCGCACGGTTCAAGCAGGCCGAGAAGAATCTGGACGATTTGCTGCACTCAATGTCGGAGAGAATTGCCTTTTCGGTCTCCGAGAGCATCAAGGTTCCGGGCAATGATCCTCTTCCGAAGAAGGGATGCGGCAGCGGCGGAGCTTGTTCCTGCGGATAAGAGGCACACACTAGAGATAGAGATGAAAGTGAGGCGAGGAGCTTAGGATGTTGGCTGAACGGACCGGTTTTATTATATGGGTCAGCGATGTAAAGGCAGCAAGGAACTTGGAGAAATACGGCAGCGTGCATTATATATCACGCCGTATGCATTATGTTGTCATGTACGTCAACGCTGACCGTGCCGAAGAGACAATGAAGAACATCCGGAGATTGTCCTACGTTCGTAAGATCGAGCGCTCCTACCGGAATGAGATTAAGACGGAGTACAGCAGCAAAGGGCCGGACAAGGCGAAGTTTTACGGCCCCTAGCCCACAGGCTGTACCGGATTTTGAAGTCAACGGTAATCGCATAGTTGGCGGATGAGCGTAAAGCGGCCCTTCCCGGGGGCCGCTTTTTTTGTATAAGCATGTCAGCAGTTTGCAGCTTTCGCTTTTTGTGGAAATTACATCGCTCACCTCCGCTGCGCAAAGTTTATTATGGAATGGGGACGATAGATTGGCATAAATCGGAATCTTGTTTGATAAAATAGTATAAATACGGTACAATTTACACTTTAATTGGTCCATCATTCCATATGACGTTGCACCTTCCCACACAGGATACAACTAGAGCTTTTTCTAAATTTTCGGTGATTGTTCACAAGAAACGATGTTTCAATCTTGTGAATACTAGTGGAATGATGTAATATGTTGGGTATATATACATAGATACAAAGACCCATTTGGTGGAGAGTGATATTCCATGCGCGACAAAGGGACTGAGCGGTGGAGCACCTATGAGCCGTTTTATATTAAGTTAAATGATAAAAAGGTAGCCGACATCGTGATTACCAACCATGCGAAGAACCGTTATACAGACCGGGTGGAGGGCAATGACACATCCCATGAGGAGATCGGAACTTGGATGTGGGAATGCCTGAAGCAGGACCGGATCGTGCCGTATTATCGTAACGAACAGGACGTCTATCTGATTGATGACGACCTGGTTGTTGTGGCGGAGTTTTCGGAGCTGGAGCATGAGCGTGATCTGATTGGCAATCCACTGCATCGGATGATCATTGTAACTTTTCTGGGACGTATGTCTGAAACCATTGAGCTTCGTGATTTGAAGTCTTATTACTCATGGCTTCGCCATTCGCGTCGTATGACACTGATCAAGAACAGCCGTAAGCGTAAATAGAGATGAACCATAATTCATGATGTGGCATGCGAGCGTAAGCGCGGATGTCTTTTTTTGTATGCGCTGCTGTGATCCGTTACAATGATAAAACAAGAGAGGCAGCGAGAGGGGAACCGATGTTATGAACTTTCATCAACTACATATTTTTTACACGGTCGCCGAGCGGGGGAGCTTTTCCGCTGCCGCGCAGGCGCTCCACATGAGTCAGCCGGCCGTGACGATGCAGGTGCAAGCGCTGGAGGAATACTTCGGGACAAAGCTTCTTAATCGTTCCACCAAACGCATGGAATTGTCCGAGGCAGGGATGACGCTGCTTCCTTTTGCACGACGGAGTCTGGAGTTGTCTCAGGAAACGGATGCGGCGATGGCCGCTTTCTCGAACAAACTTCAGGGAAGGCTGCAGCTCGGGGCGAGCCTGACCATCGGAGAGTATGTTCTGCCCCGTTTGCTGGGTCCTTTTGGACGGGAGTATCCGGACATATCCATTATGCTTAAAGTGATGAACACCACGCAGATTCTTGAGGAAATCGCAAGCCACCAATTGAATTTCGGGTTGATTGAAGCCCCGGTGGAACATCCGGATATGGTGCTCGATGCGGTCATGGAGGATGAGCTCAAACTGATTGTACCCTCAGGGCATCCACTGGCGGCAAGGGAAGACAAAATCTATCTGGAGGAAGTGCTGGCCTATCCGTTTGTCCTTCGCGAGAAGGGATCGGGGACCCGGCAGGTCATGGAGGATGTTCTGCTGGAGCGGGGGTTTGACCCCGGGAGCATACAAACGGTAATGGAGCTTGGCAGCACAGGGGCGGTGAAATCGGCCGTAGAGGAAGACCTCGGCATTACGATGCTGTCGATCTCAACGGTCAAACATGAAACTGCGCTCGGTTTAGTCAAAATGATTGATATTGCCGATGCCTCGTTTAAACGGAACTTTTATTCGATACAATTGCGTTCAGCGCTGCTGCCCATGTCAGCCATAACGTTTCTGTCCTATCTAAGGGAGCGTCAGCGCTAGGCAAAGGCATATCGGAACTGGCAGCAAAGAAAGGAGATGGAGCAGGATGGACCAAACGACGGAGCGGATGGGCTGTGATCTTCATTCCCACACCCAGGCATCGGATGGAATGAATCGTCCCTCAGAGAATGTGCAGCTTGCCTTCGAGCGGGGACTGGGAGCGCTGGCAATAACGGATCATGACACAGTGGCTGGCGTCGAGGAGGCGTTGCAGGCGGGAGAACGATTGAACATGGTTGTCGTTCCGGGCGTGGAAATCAGCACCATGGCCGGAGGAACGGATATACATGTCCTTGGCTATTATGTAGATTACCGGGATCCCGTGTTTCTTGAACGTCTGGCAGAGCTGCGACGAACAAGGGAACAACGCAATGCGCGCATCATAGATAAACTTCAGGAGCTGGGAATTGAGCTTACGATGGAGGAAGTAATCAAGGGTTTGGGACGGCAGCTTGAGCCTGATGAGAGCATCGGGCGCCCGCATATTGCGGATGCGCTGGTTTTGAAAGGACATGCCCTCCATCTTAGGGATGCCTTTGATCGTTATCTAGCGCAAGGCGCAGCGGCCTACGTCCCTCAGCCGCGAATTCATCCGAAGGAGGCCTGCGAATGGATTCGCGAGGCCGGCGGAGTACCGGTGCTTGCGCACCCGGGGCTGTACGGTGACGATGGATTGGTAAGAGAGGTAATCCAAGCGGCTGCGTTTAAGGGAATTGAGGTTTATCATTCCGATCATGAAGCCCCGGATGAGCTGCGCTATTTGGCAATGGCCAAGGAATACGGCTTAATCGTCACAGCCGGATCGGATTATCATGGCGAGAGGCAGGGCCAGGTATTTCATGGGGATATCGGCAGTCGGCAGGTGCCTATGCAGGTGCTGGAACAGCTTCAGCAGGCGCGAGCTAAATCATAAACGGGTACCCTGGCAGGTCAGTTGATCTGCCAGGGTACCCGTTTCTTTGTGTAGCGATGCCACTGTGTTTGAGCTTGTATTAATTTCGGTTGTTTTTCACCGAATTGGGTAGGGCCTTGATCTGCTGCTCGTTCGGTGTGACAAACAAGGTTTTCTGATTGTCATAGATGACAAATCCGGGCTTGGCTCCATTCGGCTTGCGAACATGTCGAATGAGTGTGTAATCGACCGGCACGCTGCTCGATTCTTTAGCCTGGCTGTAATAAGCGGCAAGCTGAGCCGCTTCCTGCAGCGTGGCGTCACCGTAATCGCTGCTTCGGATGACGACGTGAGAGCCTGGAATATCCTTGGTGTGCAGCCATGTATCATTGGAGGATGCGAGACGGTTGGTCACATATTCGTTCTGAAGGTTGTTTTTGCCAACGTAGAGCTCGACACCTTCGGATGAAGTATAGACATGCAGCGTCGGCTTGTCATTTTTTTTCTTTTTCTTGGCTTTGCGGTTTCGATCTCTCAAATATCCCTGTTGAATCAGCTCGTCGCGTATTTCGTCGATATCGTTCAAGGAAGCGTGCGCCAGCTGCTGCAGCAGGTTTTCGATATAATCAATCTCTTCACGGGTCTTAATCAGCTGCTCATCGATGACGGCGAGGCTATTTTTGTATTTGTTGTATTTTTTAAAATAACGCTGCGCATTGTCCGATGGAGTCAAAAGCGGATCCAGTGGAATGGTAACGGAAGCTTGGTCCTCATCATAGAAGTTGGTCAGCTTTGCTTCCCGGTCTCCCTTCTGAATCTGATGCAGCGAGGCGAAGAGCAGCTCGCCATAGATGCGATACCGGTCTGCATCACCGGCTTCCTCCAAATCGGCATTCAGGTTATTCAGCTTCTTGATGTTCTTGGTTCGTTCATTCTGGAGGAACCGAAGCAGGTCGCTGACCTTCTGCTTAACCGTATCCCGCTGCGCTTTATCACCATAATAATCCTCCAAGCATTGACTGACGGAGTCGTAGGTTGCGGCTTCTCCTGCCAGGAGGCTTAACGGAATGACGGAGAAGACCGATTTCCCCTTTCCATTCAGGCCTGTAACCGGGGTATATTGATGGCTCCGAACTAATTCCATGATCTCGTCGAATGTGCTCCACAGGCTGCCGCAGTCCTTCTCCGTTTCCTCTTCGGCAGATGCATGAGCGCCCGTGCGGTGGGTTATCTCCTGGGCTGCCAGAGGGCTTAGACCGCTGAATGTCCCTACGAGCCACGGAACGGCTTGCTCCTCACTCATCAAGCAAGCTTCTCGGAAAGCTTCCTGCCCGGTTTCCAGCGGATTAAGTTTGTGCTGCTCCGGCGGATTCGTGTAGGAGAACCCGGGCATAACCACTCTGTAACTGCTGATGGACGGGGTTACGTGATGGATGCCGTCCAGAATGGTGCCGCTTGCGGGATCGAGCAAAATAATGTTGCTGTGTCTGCCCATTAGCTCGATGATGATTTTTTTGGAAGATATATCCCCAAGCTCGTCACGCTGACGGATCGTAATATGAATAATCCGTTCCATGCCGACCTGCTGGATGTCCTCGATGATGCCGCTCTCGCAATGCTTGCGCAGGACCATGCAGAACATCGGGGCTTCAGCCGGATTCACAAACGTCTCCTGTGTCAGATGCACCCGGGGATATGTAGGGTTGGCCGATAGCAGCAGTTTGGCATTTCCTTGTTTTGTGCGCATATGAAGGACGATGTCCCGATCGTTCGGCTGATATATTTTATTGATCCGCGCACCCTGGCATGATTGAAGCTCATGCACGATTGCGCGTGTGACAATACCGTCTAATGCCATCATTCATTCTCCTATCTGTTTGTTACCCTTCCTAATCGTACTTCTCTATGATGCCATATTTCCCTTAAAAACTTAAGGCCCCTTCTGTGATAATTCAGGACCTGTCCGAATACATTTACGTAGAAAGGGTGGAAAAGCTGTCATCCGCCGGAACTTGCAAAACAACCGGGAGGGAATGGAAGCATGGAACAAAAGCAATGGCACCAGATGGATATGGAAGAATTGCAGCAGGTGCTGCAAGTGCGTCCGCAGCAGGGCCTCACGGAAGAGGAGGCAGGGGAGAGACGGAAAAAAAGCGGCTATAACGAGCTCTCCGAGGGCGTTAAAATTTCTCCATTTGTTCTGTTCTTGAATCAATTTAAGGATTTCATGGTGTTGGTGCTCCTTGGAGCCACCCTGGTGTCCGGCCTGCTGGGCGAGTATCTGGATGCTGTAACGATTGTAGCCATCATTCTGATCAACGGGATTCTTGGCTTCGTTCAGGAGTTTAGAGCAGAGCGCTCGCTCCGGGCATTAAAGCAGCTGTCCGCACCTACGTCCAGGGTGATTCGGGACGGGAAAGTGGTTCAGCTTGCGGCAAAAGAGCTCGTGCCGGGCGATGTGGTACTGGTCGAGAGCGGCGACCGGATTCCGGCCGATGTTCGCTGGCTCGAAATCAGCAGCTGCAGCGTCGAGGAATCGGCATTAACCGGAGAATCCCTGCCGGTTAACAAACATGCCGAGCCGATAAGCGATGCGGATGTTCCGCTGGGTGACCGCAAGAACATCGGATTTATGGGCACGATGGTGGCCCGAGGCACAGGCAAGGGCGTTGTCATTCGCACAGGAATGGACACGGAGATGGGCAAAATCGCCGATCTGATCCAGAATACGGAATCCCAGGAGACTCCACTACAGCATCGCCTGGAGCAGCTTGGCAAAATTTTGATCGGCGTGTCGTTAGGCCTGACGATTCTGGTCGTTCTTGCAGGCATTCTGCATGGACAGCCTGCTGCGGGCATGTTCCTCGCAGGTGTCAGCCTCGCGGTTGCCGCTATACCTGAAGGTCTGCCGGCGATCGTAACCATTGCCCTCGCACTGGGCGTGCAGCGGATGATTAAACGCAAAGCGATTGTGCGCAAGCTGCCATCCGTGGAGACGCTTGGCTGCGCGTCCGTGATCTGCTCAGATAAAACCGGAACGCTTACCCAGAACAAAATGACGGTGACCCAAGTCTGGCTGGGAGGCCGATCATTGGAAGTAACTGGACAAGGTTATGACCCGACGGGCCAGATCCTCCACCGAGGCAAGCCTGTTGAACTGAGATCGGATCAGGGATTGCGCAGGCTGCTGCAAATTAGCGGGCTGTGCAACAATGCCGAGATTTATGAGAACGTGCAGGAAGAAATGCGGAACAAGCGGAAGAGCAAGGAAGAACCGGCAGCCGCTGCCTGGGAACTAAAAGGGGACCCGACAGAGGGAGCGCTGCTGACGCTATCGTCCAAAATGGGATTAAACCGGAGCAGCCTGAACTCTGTCTATCAAAGAGATAAAGAGTTCCCGTTTGATTCGGAACGGAAGCTGATGTCTGTCATCGTCAGCCATCAGGGCGGACGCTTGTTGTGTACGAAGGGCGCCCCGGATGTCCTGCTTGATGCCTGTACCTATATAATGTGGGACGGCAATATCGTCCCGCTCACGGGGACGCTCCGTCAGAAGGTGCTTGCAGCCAATGAAGGCATGGCTTCCGATGCACTGCGCGTGCTTGGCCTGGCGTATCGGGATCTGCGCTCTTACGATAAGCCCGAAACGGAGAAAGAGGCGGAGAGTCAGCTTATTTTTGTTGGACTGGCAGGGATGATTGACCCGCCGCGCCGCGAAGTGCGAGATGCGATTGCGACTTGCCGCCGTGCGGGCATCAAGACCGTAATGATAACGGGCGATCACCGGACAACGGCAGAAGCAATCGCCGCCCAGCTTGGCATCCTTCCAAGGAACGGTCTGTCGATGTCGGGTCAAGAGCTGGCCCGGCTGGATGACAAGGAGCTGGATGCGAAGGTGGATCAGACCTTTGTTTATGCCCGTGTATCGCCGGAACATAAACTCCGTATCGTCAAGTCGCTTCAGCGCAAAGGGCATGTAGTTGCCATGACGGGAGACGGCGTGAATGATGCACCGGCGATCAAGGCAGCGGATATCGGGATTGCAATGGGGATTACCGGAACAGATGTAACCAAAGAAGCTTCGTCACTGGTGCTCAGCGACGACAATTTCTCCACGATTGTTTCGGCGATCGAGGAGGGGCGTAGCATCTATGAGAACATCCGTAAATTCATCCGTTATTTGCTTGCTTCCAATGTTGGTGAAATTCTGACGATGTTTTTTGCCATGATGCTGGGCCTGCCGCTTCCGCTTGTTCCGATCCAGATCTTGTGGGTGAACCTGGTCACCGACGGCCTCCCGGCAATGGCGCTTGGCGTGGATCAGCCGGAGAAGGATCTGATGGAGCACAAACCGCGGGGAGCCAAGGAAAATATTTTTGCAAGACGTCTTGGCTGGAAAATCATCAGCCGCGGCATATTGATCGGCCTGTGTACACTCGGCGCCTTCTGGGTCACGCTGCGCATTGCGCCAAACGATCCCGCCCAGCTGGCCAAAGCGCAGTCCGTTGCCTTTGCTACACTCGTCATGGCACAGCTGATCCATGTGTTTGACTGCCGCAGCTCGCGGTCGATTTTCCACCGCAATCCGCTCCAGAACAAAGCCCTGGTGCTGGCCGTGCTGTCCTCGATCTTACTGATGCTTGGCGTGATGTACATCGAGGCGCTTCAGCCGATCTTCAAAACGGTTCCGCTCGGTCTGAAGGAATGGGCGCTTACGCTCGTGGCTGCCGGGATCCCTACGTTCCTGATGGGGGCGGGAAGCGTGTGGGGAGGCAGACGGAATCGCAACCGCCGCAGCATGATGACGAAGAGTGCAAATATTTCGGCGTAAAATGAATGGATGGCCCATCCCTTCTGCGATAAACTATGCACAAGCGTAGCAATTGCAGAGGAGATGGGTTTTTACTATGGAATTTACGAAAATGCACGGACTTGGCAACGACTTCGTTGTTGTATACGGTGAACAAGAACTTCCTAATGATGCGTCCGAACGGGCTGTGAAGCTGTGCCATCGCTTCTTCGGTATCGGTGCTGACGGACTTGTATATATATTGCCTTCCCGGAAGGCGGACTTCATGATGCGAATTATGAACTCGGACGGCTCCGAAGCCGAGCAGTGCGGCAACGCCATTCGCTGTGTCGCGAAGTATGTATATGATCACGGGCATATCAACCGTGAGGAGATAACGATAGAAACCATCGGTGCCGGAGTGCAGCAGGTTCGCCTTACGGTGCAGGATGGTCAAGTGAGCAGTGTGCGGGTAGACATGGGCGAGCCTGTACTGAATGGACTGAGTGTGCCAACAACCATTGATCTCAACCCGGTTGTGGATCATCCCGTTGAGGTGGACGGCCGGGAGTTCCGTTTCACTGCAGTATCCATGGGTAATCCGCATTGCGTGATTTATGTTGACGATGCTGTTAACTTTGATCTGGGTACATGGGGACCTAAGCTGGAGGTGCATCCGCTGTTCCCGAGAAAGATTAACGTGGAGTTTGCGACCGTGAATTCACGGGATCAAGTGGATATGCGGGTATGGGAGCGCGGCGCAGGTCCGACCCTGGCTTGCGGAACGGGCGCATGTGCGACGCTGGTATCGTCTGTGCTAAATGGATCAACAGACCGCAGCGCAACGATATCCCTGAAAGGCGGAGACTTGTTTATCGAGTGGGATGAGAACGACAACCATGTCTATATGACAGGCCCAGCCGAGCTCGTGTATAAAGGAACGTTAGCCATTTAAGGCACAGCTGTTGGCGATTAGGCACGATTGCGAGATAAAAACTAGCATTTTATAAAGTTTGTCCTGTAGGGGTGGACACGGTAGGGAGGCCTTTGGAAGGTCTCCCTTTTGTCTCTTTATCTTTATGAGAGTTTTATGATACATTAGTTGAAAATAAATGTCAGGTGGAGGGAAAACGCGATGAAACCGGATCTTCGGCAGGCATGGGAGAATCAGGTACTGGTCGGTGACGGCGCGATGGGTACTTATTTATATCAAAAGGGATTTCCTGTAGGCATATCATATGAAGAACTGAATTTAACCTCCCCGGAGGTCATCGGGAACGTTCATCGCCAGTATGTTGAAGCTGGTGCTCAGGTGATCGAGACGAACACGTTCTCTGCCAACTACGACAAACTGTCCAAATACGGTTTGGAGACGAGGGTAGAAGAGATTAACCGTGCAGGTGTAAGAATCGCCCGTGAAGCTGCCGGTAATCACGGATACGTAGTGGGGGCTGTGGGCTCCATTCGGGCAGGCAAAAGAAACAACATTTCTACCAGCGAGCTGAAGCGTTACTTCGAAGAGCAGCTGAAGGTTCTGATATCGGAAGGCGTTGACGGCATCCTGCTGGAGACGTTCTATGACGTGGACGAAATGCAGCTGGCGTTGGCGCAGGCGCGAATGCTGAGTGATATTCCGGTAATCTGCCAGTTTGCGGTCGAGGATATAGCCCGTACGCTGGACGGCTTCACGATGCCGGATGCTTACCGCATCCTGAGCCAGGAAGGCGCGGACATCATCGGCTTCAACTGCCGGACCGGTCCTAACGGCATTATGCGCGCGCTGGAAACCTTGAACGGCGTTATGAATCTTCCGGCATCGGTCTACCCTAATGCGGGGATCGCCGATTACGTGGACGGAGAATACCGTTATGGCGCGAGTCCGGAGTATTTCGGCAAGACGGCCCTGGAGTTTGCGGATCGGGGTGCCAGAATTATCGGCGGCTGCTGCGGAACCACACCGGAGCATATTTCAGAAATCTCCTTGGCCTTATCCGGGTACGTGCCTTCACCGCTGCCAGTCGTTGAAGAGGCTGAGGTCAACCGCATCGTGATCCATGAGTCGGCTCAAGAGCAGTTTTATGAGCGCAGCGGGGAACCAACAATCGTAGATATCGTGAAGGAGCGTCACACGGTTATCGTAGAGCTGGACCCTCCAAGGGATCTGGATATCACGAAGTTCATGAAAGGTGCGGAAGCTTTGAAAAAAGCCGGTGCCGACGCCTTGACCCTGGCTGACAATTCGCTGGCCGTAACGCGTATGAGCAACATGGCGCTCGGTCATCTGGTACAGGCGCGCACAGGTCTGCGGCCCTTGATTCATATCGCTTGCCGTGACCGCAATCTTATCGGAACGCAGTCGCATATGATGGGCTTCGATGCTCTTGGCATCGATCACGTGCTGGCCGTGACAGGGGATCCGGCGCGATTCGGAGACTTGCCGGATTCCAGCTCGGTTTATGACATGACCTCATTTGAAATCATACGAATGATCAAACAACTGAATGATGGCATTGCCTTCTCGGGCAAGCCGCTCAAGCAAAAAGCCAAGTTTGTTGTCGGGGCCGCATTTAATCCCAATGTCCGGCATCTCGACAAGGCGGTTGCACGCCTGGAGAAGAAGATTGCCTCCGGTGCGGATTATGTGATGACGCAGCCTGTGTACGACCCCGAGCTGATGGTTAGACTTAGAGAAGCGACAGCTCATTTGGAGATTCCAATCTTTATCGGCATCATGCCGCTGGCAAGCGGACGGAATGCGGAGTACCTGCACAATGAGGTGCCGGGCATTCAGCTTTCGGACGAAGTTCGGATGCGCATGGCCGGGCTTGAAGGTGAAGCGGGACGGGCCATGGGCGTCAAGATCGGCAAGGAGCTGCTGGACGTGGCAACAGAGCTTTTTAACGGCATCTACTTGATGACTCCGTTTATGTTCTATGAAATGAGTGTGCAATTAATGGAGTATGTCTGGGAGAAATCGGGCCGCCGATTGACCCCCTTGTTTCATTAATAATTATCAATTACAATAGTGTAATGGATGTGATTCCGATGTCATTGAGCATGACCGGATATGGGCAATCCGTTGTCGATTTTCAAGGTTACAATATCTCTTTCGAATTGAAGTCTGTCAATCACAGGTATTGTGAGATCGTCTTTCGAATGCCTCGTGAATGGGCATGCTTCGAGGATTCGCTTCGAAGGGCGGTACAGAGCCGAATCGGTCGCGGACGGATTGATGTTTATATTAACAAGGAAAACAACGGCGAGTCCCAGGGTGCTGTGCTGAACCACGCTATGGTTAAGGCATATTTGCAGGCTGCCGAGGATTTGAAGTCATACGGAATTAAGGGAGATCTGGCGGTGCGGGATATTATGTCGCTGCCAGATGTTCTTGTTAGTCCGAGCGGACTTCCCATGGATGAAGCGCAGCAGAAGTTATGGAATGATGCGCTTCTTCAAGGTCTTGAGCAAGCGTTGGACGGTCTGATGCAAATGCGCGGCAGGGAAGGGTCTTTTTTGGTGAGGGACATCGAACAGAGACTTGACCGCCTGCAGCTGCTCCACCGCGAGATGACCGAGCTCGCTCCAGACGTGCCGGAAGAATACCGGAAGCGTCTGCGGCAGCGCATCGAGTCGCTTGCTGAGGGGGCGCTTGCTGTTGATGAACATATATTCGGAATGGAAGTCGCTCTGTTTGCCGAACGTTCCAATGTGGACGAGGAGCTGATTCGTCTTCACAGTCACTTGGAACAGTGCAGGGAGCTGCTTCATCAGAAAAATCCTGTAGGCCGTAAATTGGATTTTCTGATTCAGGAAATGAACAGAGAAGTCAATACGATTGGATCGAAGGCCAATCATCTGACTCTGGTAAACCGTGTTGTCGAAATGAAAGCGGAACTGGAGAAGATTCGTGAGCAAGCCGCCAATGTGGAATAACCGCAGCTTCATCGGCAAATAAGAGTCAAATGTATAGGGGGAGCAACCGCACTATGGCAATCAAACTTATTAATATTGGCTTCGGAAACATCGTATCGGCCAATCGAATCATCTCAATCGTGAGTCCTGAATCGGCTCCGATCAAGAGGATTATTCAAGAAGCACGGGACCGTCATATGCTGATCGATGCTACATATGGTCGAAGGACACGGGCTGTTATCATTACCGATAGCGACCATGTGATTTTATCGGCTGTGCAGCCTGAAACGGTGGCTCACCGTCTGTCCAGCAAAGATGACGACAACGACGAATAAGATGGGGAGTACTATGTCTAAAGGATTATTGATTGTATTGTCCGGTCCTTCCGGGGTGGGAAAGGGAACCGTTTGTACGGCGCTTCGCAGCCGGGTTCCGGAATTGGTGTATTCGGTGTCGGCAACGACACGGTCGCCGCGGCTCGGTGAGGTAAATGGTGTGAACTATTTTTTCAAAAGTCGCGAGCAATTCATGGATATGATTGACAATGATCAGCTGCTTGAATATGCGGAATACGTCGGGAACTATTATGGGACCCCGCGTGATTTTGTGGAAGAAACATTAGCCACTGGCAAGGATATTATACTGGAGATCGAAGTGCAGGGTGCACTGAAGGTGAAGGAGAAGTTTCCGGATGGTATCTTTGTGTTTCTCATGCCGCCGTCGCTGGATGAATTGAAAGACCGAATCCAGGGCCGGGGAACAGAGAGTCAGGCTACAATCGACCATCGTATGTCCGTAGCTGTTGACGAAATCAATCTGCTGCAGCATTATGATTACGCGGTAGTGAATGATGAAATCAATCTCGCTTGTAAGAGAATAGAATCTATCATTATAGCCGAACATTGTAAGGTGAGAAAGTAAGCTGTCTGTCTGTTCATAGACGGCATAAACTTTCAAGTAAAATAAGAAGAGGTGCTTCGACTGTGTTATATCCATCCATTGATGAAATGATGAATAAGGTAGACAGTAAATATTCTCTTGTGGTTGCGGCTTCCCGCCGTGCACGCCAATTGCGTGAAGGAGAAGTTAGCGAGTTGAAACATCCGAAATCTCATAAGTATGTCGGTGTCGCTCTGGAAGAGATCTACGGCGATTACGTGAAGATTGAGAAGGGCCAGGACTAGGACTTTTTCCGACATTTGAATACAACAGCGTTAGCGCGCAAAAATGTGACAACCGAAAGGTTGTTATTTTTTTGACAAGATATGATAGTGTAACTTTCAGACCAATCGAAAGCGGGGGATTGTCATGTTGAACGGAAAAGTCATCGTACTTGGCGTTACAGGTGGCATTGCCGCGTATAAAGCAGCGACTTTATGCAGCAGGCTTGTCCAGAGGGGAGCGGATGTGCACGTCATTATGACGGAATCGGCGAAGCAGTTCATTCCGGAATTAACGCTGCAGACTCTGACCAAAAACCCGGTTTATAGCGATACTTTTGATGAGAGGGACCCGTCGGTAGTCTCGCATATCCACTTGGCCGATTTGGCCGATCTGGTGCTGATCGCTCCAGCAACTGCGAATGTTATTGGTAAAATGGCGCACGGCCTGGCAGACGACATGCTGACCACAACGCTGCTTGCGACCACTGCACCCGTCATGATCTCACCGGCGATGAATGTGCATATGTACACGCATCCGGCCGTTATGGCGAATATGGAGACGCTGGTTTCCCGCGGAGTGGCCATGATTGAACCCGGAGAAGGTCTTCTGGCATGCGGATATGTCGGAAAGGGACGGATGGAAGAGCCGGATACGATCGTTGACGTGGTTGAACGGTTTTTCAATGATCAAGCATCTCAGCTGGAAGAGGTGAGCGTGAGCACGGGAAGCGAGTCTCTTGGCCCATTGCAAGGCAAAAAAGTGGTTGTCACGGCTGGGGGTACGGTAGAGCGTATCGATCCGGTCCGTTATATCACGAATGATTCTTCCGGGAAAATGGGGTTTGCGATTGCTAAAGCTGCCCAAATACTGGGAGCGGATGTTCACCTCATTGCCGCCCACACGGATGAAGCTCCGCCTGAGGGAATCTCCACGGAAAAGGTGGAATCAGCTCAGGACATGTACGAAGCGGTGCTTCGCGTGTTTGAGAACAGTGATATCGTTGTTAAGGCGGCAGCTGTCGCTGATTATCGCCCGGCAGAAGTTGCAGCGTCCAAGATCAAGAAGCGCGGCGAGACCATGACGCTTGAGCTTGTAAAAACAACGGACATTCTGGAGAGTCTGGGGCGCCGGAAAATCTCGCAATTCTTGATCGGGTTTGCCGCAGAGACGGATAGCGTGGAGCAGTTTGCCCAAGAGAAGCTGAAACGTAAAAACTGCGATTTGATCGTTGCCAACGATGTTACGCAGGAGGGCGCGGGATTTGGCACGGATACCAACAGCGTTCATATCTTTGACGCAGAGGGGCTGGTATTGCAGCTTCCCGTAATGTCCAAGGAGGAAGTGGCCCTGAGGCTCTTAACGCTGGCGGCGGAGCGGTTACCCGGGAGGTTATCCTAATGGAAATGGCCCGTGTAATTGTGGACGTGCCGTCCAAGGATACGGACCGGCCTTTTGATTATTTGATCCCGGAGGATCTGCGCCCCTGGATTGAGGTAGGAAGCCGTGTCGGAGTGCCCTTTGGACACCGTACGCTGCAGGGTTTCGTGGTTTCTCTGCATCCGCGTCCCGAGATGGATACGGCCAAAATGAAGCCGATTCAGGAAGTGCTCGATGTGATGCCGCCTCTTTCTCCTGAACTTATTGAGGTCGGGGAATGGATGAAGGAGCGCTATGCTTGCCGTCATATATCTGCTCTCCAATCGATGCTGCCAACGGCGCTGAAAGGAAAAGCGGAGCGCTATATTTCCCTTGCCCATTCTGATATGGACATGGACAGCACAGAGGAAGCGGACGGACTATTTGCTCTCCTGCCCGAGAGTGAGCTGGAGCAGCAGATCATCCGGTTTGTCGGTCAGAAGGGCGAGGTGTCGCTTCAGCAGCTATCCCGGGCGTTTCCGGATGGGGCTGCAACGATAAAAGCGCTGATTGGCCGAGGACGGCTCAGTGAATTTCAGCAGATCAAGGATAAACTGCAGAAAAAAACGATGAAGGCGATAGAGCTTGCCGTTTCGAGCGAGGAAGCGAGCACGGCTTTAGCGTCTTTTCCGGCGAAGGCTCAGCGTCAAAAGGAAGTGCTTCAATATATTTTGGAGATGGAGGACTTTCTGCCGATATCGCAAAAGGATCTGCTGCAGACGCTTGGCGTCACAGCGGGTACCGTCAAAGCGCTTGCTGACAAAGGGCTGATTACCCTTGAAGATGTCGAAGTGTTTCGCGACCCATACAGAGGGCGGAACTTCACGCCGAGCACCCCATTGGCGCTCACGCAGGAGCAGCAGGTGGTGTACCGCAGCATCGTGCATAAGCTTGACGAACGTGAGCATGGCGTATTTCTGCTGCATGGGGTTACAGGCAGCGGCAAGACGGAAATCTACCTGCAGACCATTCAGCGCTGCCTGGAACAGGAGCGTCAGGCGATTGTTCTGGTTCCGGAAATATCGCTCACCCCGCAAATGGTGGAACGATTCAAAGCCCGCTTTGGCGACCGCGTGGCCGTCATGCACAGTCGGCTTTCGGACGGTGAACGCTATGATGAATGGCGCAAAATAAGGGAAGGCCGCGCCTCTGTAGTTGTGGGTGCCCGATCGGCGGTGTTTGCGCCGTTTGATCGCCTAGGTCTGATCATTATGGATGAAGAGCATGAAACATCATATAAACAGGAAGAAACACCGAAGTACCATGCCAGGGACGTTGCGATTCACCGGGCCTCGCTGACCGGCGCTGCCGTCATTTTAGGCTCTGCAACGCCTTCGCTTGAGAGCTATCATGCGGCAAAATCGCAGGCGCAGGATCATTTTGCGCCGCAGCTGCTGGAGATGCCAAGCCGCGCGCTGGGGAACCGGCTGCCGGAGGTGCAGATCGTGGATATGCGGGAGGAGCTGCGTGATGGAAACCGCTCTATGTTTAGCCGTTCCCTGCATGCAGCGATTACAACGCGGCTTGAACGCGGAGAACAGACGGTACTGCTTCTGAATCGGCGGGGCTACTCTACGTTTGTGATGTGCCGGAGCTGCGGATATGTGGCAGGTTGTCCGGAATGCGATATCTCGCTGACCTATCATCAGAAATCGAACAATCTGCGCTGCCATTATTGCGGTTATGCGGCACAAGCACCAGAGGTGTGTCCGGATTGCGGAAGCGAGCATATACGCTATTTCGGTACGGGCACACAGCGCGTCGAGGAAGAATTGGCCAAGCTGTTTCCCGGGATACGCGTCATTCGAATGGATGTGGACACGACCACAGAGAAGGGCTCCCACGAGAAGCTGCTTAAGCAATTTCGAGATAAAAAGGGAGACGTCCTCCTAGGCACCCAGATGGTCGCCAAAGGACTGGATTTCCCGGATGTTACCTTAGTCGGTGTCATTACAGCCGATTCGGCGCTGAACCTGCCCGATTTCCGGGCTGCCGAGAAGACGTTCCAGCTTCTCACTCAGGTTGCCGGACGTGCCGGGCGCCATCAGCTGCCTGGGGAAGTGGTCATCCAGTCGTATACTCCGGAACATTATTCGATCATTCACGCGAGCAGCCATGATTATTTATCCTTCGTCAAGGACGAACTGAAGCACCGCAAGGCGCTCCACTACCCGCCGTATTGCAGGCTGATACTGGTGACGCTGTCCCATGAGCAGCTGCCGCTGCTGGTTAGAATGGCGGAGAATTTTGCCGCTGCCATAAAAAGCGAATCCGACCGGCGAGGATGGTTCGGAAGCTTGGACCGGTTTGACGCGAGCGCGCTCGATATACTGGGTCCCGTGGCTTCGCCAATTCCGCGGTTAAAAAATAGATACAGATTTCAATGTATGATAAAATGGCGGGGAACGATGGATGCCGTCTCGCTGGTGCGTTTGGTTGCCGAGAAGCTTCAGGATTCGGCGCGGGACAGCAAACTCCAAATCAGTATTGATGTTGATCCGCAAATGTTAATGTAATACCGCATATAATGATGAAAAGCACAAGGATGGTGTCGTATACATGGCGATTCGAATTATCGTTAAAGAACCGGATGAGGTTCTTCACAAGAAGGCAAAGGAAGTTACCAAAATCACGCCGAACGTACAAAAGCTGCTGGATGACATGGCAGATACGATGTACGATGCAGATGGCGTGGGGCTGGCTGCGCCGCAGGTCGGCATATTGAAGCGTCTGATCGTCATTGATGCTGGCGACGAGCACGGTCTCATCAAGATGATCAATCCAGAGATTGTGGAGAGCGAAGGCGAGCAATTCGGACCGGAAGGCTGTCTTAGCATACCGGGATGGAACGGGGATGTGCGCCGCGCGGAGAAAGTGACGGTTAAAGGGCTTAATCGTGAAGGCAATGAACTCATCGTTACGGGTACGGGGCTGCTTGCACGTGCGTTTCAGCATGAAATTGATCATCTGAACGGGGTGCTGTTTACAGAAATCGCTGATCGGGTGTACGAATATGTTCCGGAACAGCCAAGAAAAGAGCTGGAGAACCGATGAAGATAGTATTTATGGGCACCCCGGCCTTTGCAGTACCCAGCCTGGAAATGTTGATTGCCGAAGGTTATTCCATAGCGGCCGTGGTTACGCAGCCAGATCGTCCGCAAGGGCGTAAAAAAGTGCTGACTCCGACGCCGGTGAAGGAAGCCGCGCTTCGCCATGGTATCCCGGTTCTGCAGCCCCAGCGCCTGCGGAGCCCGGAAGCTGTGGCTGAACTGGCGGAATATAAGCCGGATCTGATCGTAACGGCCGCTTATGGTCAAATCCTGCCGAAATCGGTGCTGGATATGCCATCGCTGGGCTGTCTGAATGTACACGGATCGCTGCTCCCCGCTTACCGGGGAGGAGCACCAATCCAGCGCAGCATCATCAATGGAGAAGCGGTAACAGGCATTACGCTCATGTATATGGCAGAGGGTCTTGATACGGGCGACATGATTGCCAAGGCCGAAGTTCCCATTGAAGAAACCGATACGGCCGGAACCATGTTCGAGAAGCTGAGCCAAGCAGGCGCGAAGCTGCTTCAGCAGGAGCTTCCGCGTTTGGTGAAGGGCAAGGTGGATGCTGAGCCTCAGGACGAGGCGAAGGCAACGTATGCACCGAATTTGACCCGGGATGATGAGAAGATTGATTGGAGCCGCAGCTCCCGAGAAATTTATAATCAAATCCGTGGTCTTGTTCCGTATTCCGGCGGATTTACGCTATGGAACGGAGAAGTATTTAAGGTATGGGCAGCGGCCAATCCGAGCAGCGCTCAAGTGATATCCAGCGAAGCCCAGCCCGGAACGGTCCTTGGACTTCACGAAGAGGGCATCGTTGTGAAGACCGGTGACGGCTCCCTTACTTTGCTTACCGTCCAGCCTAGCGGCAAGAAGGCGATGGATGCTGCCCAATTCGTGCGCGGGACAAGCCTGGCGGTCGGGACGGTGCTGACGTGAGCGGTAACCGTAACCCGAAGGGACGTCAGGAATCCCCGCGGGAGCTGGCAATGAATGTACTGACACAGGTGGAGCAGGAGGGAGCGTACAGCAATCTCCTGCTCAACTCGGCTCTGCAGAAGGCCTCGCTATCCAAGAGTGATGCAGGCCTTGCTACGGAGCTGATCTACGGCACAATATCGAGGCTGAACACCCTTGATTATTTTTTGGACAGGTATGTCAACAAAGGGGTCGCCAAGCTTCAGCCCTGGGTAAGAGCGCTGCTTCGAATGAGTCTGTATCAGGTCGTATATCTGGATCGGATTCCAGATCATGCGGTTGTCAGTGAGGCTGTTAATCTGGCGAAGCGCCGCGGGCATCAAGGGATCTCCGGCATGGTGAACGGGGTGCTTCGGAATATTCTGCGTCAGAAGGCAGACCTGACAATCCCTGAGGACATGCCTGCTGCCCGGCGGATCTCTCTCCTGCATTCTCATCCGCAGTGGCTGGTTGAGCGATGGATTGCCCAGTACGGAACCGAGGCGACAGAGGCAATCTGTGCCGCAAACAATGAACCGCCGGCTGTCAGCGTCAGAGTCAACACAACGATGATCAGCCGTGAGGAGATGTTGAAGCTGATGGGCAGCCACGGCCTGGATGCGACACCTTCGCCCCTCAGTCCCTATGGGATTGTAGTTAAAGGCGCAGGAAATATGGCGCTGACCGATTGGTACCGGGATGGGCTGATCTCCATCCAGGATGAGAGCTCAATGCTGGTCGCTGAAGCCATTCAGCTTGAGCCGGGTATGCGGGTTCTGGATTGCTGTGCGGCTCCTGGCGGCAAAAGCGCCCACATGGGCGAACTGATGAAGGATGAAGGCTCCATTATTGCCAACGACATTCATACCCACAAAGGCAAGCTGATATCGGACCAGGCAAGCCGCCTGGGACTGGACAGCATTATGACCGTGACTGGGGATGCGCTGGATTTGGCCGATCGCTTCGAGCCTGCGTCTTTTGACCGAATTTTGCTGGATGCTCCCTGCTCGGGGCTTGGTGTGATCCGGCGCAAGCCCGATTTGAAGTGGGGCAAGTCAGAGGAGGACATCGCTGAGATTGCCGCGCTGCAGTTAAGGCTGCTGGAGTCGGTATCTTCCCTGCTTCGTCCAGGCGGAATCCTGGTATACAGCACGTGTACCATGGAACCGCAGGAGAACGAAGGCGTGGTATCTGCTTTTCTGGAAGGCCATGCGGAGTTTGCCATTGCGGACGATGGTCTTGGGAGTCTGAGCCGCCTGGAGGAGAAATCCCTTCTGCGAGGAGGGGGAGTTCAGATTCTGCCCCAACACTATCATAGTGACGGCTTCTACATTGCAAGAATCAGCAGACAGTCCTCTTAGGGCGTCCTGCTGTTATGACTATAGTCGTATCCCGCCAGTGCCGGCGGGTTTTCCTCTTTTACCGTCTCTTTTATTTATGTTAGAATAGGAAGAATGAAAAAAGAGATGCATATGAATGTAATAGCGGGATTTCAGGAGAATGTTTCCGAATATCCTCTAAATTAGACAGGTGTGGTGAGAATGAAACCTTTTATATACGATTATTCACTGGAAGAACTACAAGCATGGGCTCAAGAGAATGGAGAGCCGGCGTTTCGCGGAACCCAGATCTATGACTGGCTGTATGTGAAGCGGGTAAATGACTTCGAGGAAATGACGAATTTGTCCAAGGAGCTCCGCGGCAAGCTGGAGCAGCAGTTCAGCTTCGTTACGTTGTCCGAAATCACCAAGCTCGAATCCAAGGACGGAACGGTCAAGTTCCTGTTCGGCCTGCATGATGACCATGCCATCGAGACGGTCATTATGAAGCATAACTACGGTAACAGCATTTGCGTTACGACACAGGTGGGCTGCCGTATCGGATGTACGTTCTGTGCATCCACCTTGGGAGGCTTGAAGCGGAATCTGACCTCCGGCGAGATCGTGGCCCAAGTGGTTCAGGCGCAGAAGATTCTCGATAAAACGGGAGAGCGTGTCAGCAGCATCGTGATCATGGGTTCAGGCGAGCCGTTCGAGAACTATGAGGCAACCATGAAGTTTCTGCGCACGATGATCCATGAAAAAGGGCTGAATATCGGCCAGCGCCACATCACCGTTTCGACGAGTGGCATTGTGCCTAACATTTATAAATTCACAGAAGAGAATACCCAGATTAATCTGGCCATCTCCATTCATGCACCGAACGATAAACTGCGCTCGAAGCTGATGCCGGTCAACCGTCGTTTTCCGTTTGATGATGTGATTGAATCGCTTCGTCATTATCAGGCGAAAACCGGACGGCGCATTACGTTTGAGTATGCGCTGATCGGTGGGGTGAACGATCAGGTTGAACATGCCGAAGAGCTTGCGGACGTCATCAAGGACATGAACTGCTTTGTCAATCTGATTCCGGTTAACCACGTGCCGGAGCGGAAATATGTTCGCACATCGCGAAACGACATTTTCAAATTTCAGCGTGCGTTAGCAGACAAGGGGGTCAACGTGACCATCCGTCGTGAACAAGGCCATGATATCGCTGCCGCTTGCGGTCAGCTGCGGGCCAAGCATATGGAGTTGAGGTGAGAACATTTGATCAAGACGGTTCATGTAAGCCATGTGGGACGTGTTCGTCCTGTTAATGAAGATTCGGTATTTGTTAGCACACTGGAGCATGGCTACACCTTAGGTGTGGTTGCTGACGGTATGGGAGGTCATCTTGCAGGTGACACCGCCAGCAGGCTTGCGGTAGACACCGTAGCCGAGGATTTGTCCTCACTGGAGCAGGACATGTCCATGGAAAGTATTCGGGCTGCGCTGGGGGATGCCATTTTGCATGCTAACGCAGTTATCTATCGGGAAGCCTCGTCTGATGAGCGGCTTCACAATATGGGAACGACAATTGTAGCGGTGCTGCTGCGAGGATCCGAGGGTTATATCGGACATATCGGGGATAGTCGGGCCTACAAAATCATTCCCGGACAAGTGATTCGACTCACGGATGATCATACACTGGTCAATGAGCTTTATAAAAGTGGTCAGATTACGGAAGATCAACTGGAAACCCATCCCCGGAAAAATGTATTAAGCCGGGCGCTTGGAACGGATGTGGATGTGACGGTTGAGCTTACACCGGTTACGATAGGAGAAAGCGAAGTGCTGCTTCTCTGCAGTGACGGGCTAAGCAACCGGGTCAGCCGTGAACTGATTGGACAAATTTCGGGTTCACTTGACCTTCCTCTGGAAGAAAGAGCGGATCGCCTGCTTCAACTGGCACTTCTCGCTGGCGGTGAGGACAACATTACTGTCGCAATGTTTGAACATCATGAAGAGGTTGACGGGCAACGTATAAAGGGGTGGGATTCATGATCGGACATGAATTGGCTGGTCGTTATAAGATTATTGAACGCATCGGTGGCGGTGGCATGGCGCTGGTCTACAAGGCTCAGGATATTTTGCTGAACCGAAACGTAGCGATCAAAGTGCTGCGCCAGCAGTTTGTGCACGACGAGGAATTTATTCGCCGTTTCCGGCGTGAGGCACAATCAGCGGCTTCGTTGTCGCATTCCAATGTGGTCAGCATCTATGATGTGGGCCAGGAGGAAGAAGTGCATTACATCGTCATGGAATATATCGAAGGCCAGAACTTGAATGAAATCATTAAAGAACGGGCGCCGCTGCAGGTGGAAGAAGCCGTGCGGATTGCTACCCAGATTTGTGATGCACTGGGGCATGCCCATCATAATCAGATCATACACAGGGATATCAAACCGCATAACATTCTGATTGGCCGCAATGGGAGGGTCAAAGTAACCGACTTTGGGATTGCCAGAGCGGTCACGTCGACAACGATTACGCAAACAGGCTCCGTTGTGGGCTCTGTGCATTATTTCTCGCCGGAGCACGCCAAGGGCGTCGTGACCGGAGAGAAATCGGATTTATACTCGCTTGGTATCGTGTTATACCAGATGCTTACTGCCCGTCTTCCTTTTCTGGGCGAGAGCCCGATTAGTGTTGCTCTGAAGCATCTCCAGGAGGAATTTGATGAGCCGAGAGAGGTCAATCCGCTTATCCCTCAAAGCGTGGAGAATATTATTCTGAAATCCATGCGCAAAAATCCGGAGGAGCGCTACCAGTCTGCGGAAGAGATGATGGACGACCTGGAGACGTGTTTGCACCCAATGCGTCTCAATGAACCGAAGATGGAGTTTGAGGAAGATGCCGATTCAACCCTGGTCATGCCGGCACTCAAAACGATGCAGCGCAGTCAGCATGATGACCCGGACGATGATGCGGACAATGAGGAATATGAGGAAAAGCCCACCGGTAAACCGAAGAAAAAATGGGTCAAGCCGACCATTATCATCGGATCGGTACTCCTGTTCCTGGGTATCATGGCTGGTGTTGTCATGTATGTGAACAACATGCTGGAGGTACCGGAGGTTAAGGTTCCTCAGGTTGTAGGCATGACGGAAGAGGAAGCGATTCGCGAGCTCGAGGCGAGCGGTTTGACGGTGGATGAGGAAGTCCTCCGGGAATATAAACCGAATGTCGATGAAGGCATTGTTTTTGCGCAGAACAAGGAAGCGGAGACCATGCTGAAGAAGGGTTCTCCGGTTCAATTGTCGGTTGGGGATAAGAAGCCGCTCGAAAAAATGCCGGATCTCTCGGGCAAGACGTTTGATCAGGCCGTTGCCGAGTTGAAAGAGATGGGAGTCAAACCAATCTCAATTAAACAATCTTCGCAGAAAAATGATGATGTCGCGGAGGGTCTGATCTTTAAACAAAGTCCGGATTTTGAAACAGAATTCAATCCCGATGAGGTGGAAATCACCTTAACGGTAAGCGAGGGCAAAAATTTGGTCTCTATGCCGGGCGTGGTTGGTTTAGAGCAGGAGAACGCCGTCAATATTTTGAAGTCGAATGGTTTTAAGATTGGGCCAATTAAAGAGAGATCCAGCTTTGAAGTGAAGAAGGGCATCGTAATAGAGCAGTGGCCGCATGAGGCCAATCAACAAGTTGCACCAGGCGCCGAAATCACGCTGTTCGTCAGCTCCGGCTATCCATCGGATGCACTTGAATATAATTACAGCGTGCCGGTATCACCTAGCATGGAGGGCCAAGAAAGCAAGATTCGTGTGGTCTTTACCGATGCATTGGGAGAAAACCAGGAAGTCGTGAACAAGGTCATTACGACGTCGGAAATGGTGCCTGTCAAGCTGCTGCTGGCACCGAACAAGGATGCCACGGTGATGATATTCCGTGATGGCCGCCAGGTGGATACGTACAGCGTAAGTTACAGCGACGTCAAGAACGGAACCGTGCCGCAGCCGACCTTTGAAGAGCCGCCTGCTCCGCCTGATGTGCCGGTCGACACCAATCCGGACGAAGGCAACGGGGAAGAGGGTAACAATGGCGAAGACGATGCAGCCAATCATTGGGAATCCGGCAATAATGGCAACGGCAAGGGTCGAGGCAACAAGGATAATGATTAGGACACAAGTCATGAGAACACTAAAATTTCAACAAGAAAGGTGAGGCCTATTATATGCTTGAGGGATTGATCGTGAAGGCACTAAGCGGATATTACTATGTCAAACCACTGCAAGACGGCAACATTATATCCGGGGAGGACCCAGCGGTTCAATGCAGAGCCCGCGGCATTTTCAAAAAGAAAGGCATCTCTCCGCTCGTTGGAGATCACGTTATGTACTCACTGACTGAGAATGGGGAAGGGACCGTGGAAGAAATTCTTCCACGGTCTTCCCAATTAATTCGCCCGCCTGTCGCTAATGTCGACTTGGCGGTGCTGTTGTTTTCGGTTAAAGAACCGGACCTGAGCTTGCACCTGCTGGACAAGTTCCTGGTACATATTGAGCATGCCGGTCTTGAAGCGTTGATCTGCTTGACGAAGCAGGATCTTGCGGATGCCTCAGACGATATACTGGAGCAGGTCAAGCGCCAGTACGAGCAAATAGGCTACGAAGTGATGATTACCAGCTCGGTCGAAGGTACAGGCACCGAACAGGTGAAGGATCGCTTGGCGGGCCATATCAGCGTATTCTCCGGTCAATCCGGTGTCGGGAAGTCGTCTTTGCTTAATGCGCTGATGCCCGGCCTCACGCTGGAGACCAGTGAAATCAGTTTGCGTCTTGGCCGGGGTCGGCATACGACGCGTCATGTCGAGCTGATCGAGCTTGATAACGGCGGGTACGTTGCCGATACACCGGGCTTTAGCCAATTGGACTTTTTGGAGCTGGGCGTCGAGGAGCTTTCGACCTGTTTCAGGGAGTTTGCTCTTTATGCCGACAACTGCAAATTCAGAGGCTGCAGTCATCTGCATGAGCCGGGCTGCCGGGTGATTCAAGCCAAAGAGGATGGAATCATTCTAGCCAGCCGCTACGAGCATTATGTGGAGTTTTTTGCAGAAATGAAAGACAAGAAGCGGAGGTACTGAAACTATGATAAAAATTGCCCCATCCATACTGTCAGCTGATTTTGCCAAGCTGGGACAAGAAATCAAGGATGCCGAGGCCGGCGGAGCCGATTGGATTCATGTGGACGTGATGGACGGTCACTTCGTGCCTAATATTACGCTGGGTCCGCCTATCGTCCAAGCGATCAGACCGCACACGAGCCTGACGCTTGACGTGCATCTGATGATCGAGCAGCCGGAACTTTATATAGCGGATTTCGTAAAGGCAGGAGCTGACCTGATTACGGTTCATGCCGAGACCTGTCCGCATCTTCATCGTGTGATCCATCTTATTAAGGAGCATGGCGTAAAGGCAGGCGTTGCGATCAATCCGGCCACGCCGGCCCATGTACTGCAGGAGGTGCTTCCTGATTTGGATCTGGTGCTGGTCATGACTGTAAACCCTGGATTTGGGGGACAAGCTTTTATCGAGCGGACCGTTAACAAGATCTCACAGCTCCGTGAATGGATTTCAAGCTCTGACTACCCCAATATCCATATTGAAGTGGATGGAGGCATTACAGCGGAGACAGCGCCCCTTGTGGTGGAAGCAGGGGCTGATGTCCTGGTGGCGGGAAGTGCGGTATTCGGCAAACCGGATCGCGCAGCAGCCATCGCAAATATTCGAAACAGCGTAACATCTTGACCGGAACGTGAGCAAGGGATGCATAGGGCGGGGTTTTCCCGCATAAATATGGTTACATGAGCAGGGTTCTCATGTAGCCTTTTTTGTCTGTGTTCACATCTATGGGCTTGGTGCATAACATAATCTAGGAAGGCATGAGAATGATGGGGAGGGTGAGACATGAAATTCTATACGTTCAAGCTGCCGAAGTTTCTGGGAGGTTTTGTGAAGGCGATCTTAAATACGTTTCACAAGAGCTGACAGCTTGTCCCGGCGTAACAAAACCTCCGCCCGGGACTGGCACCGCCTTGCCGGTTCTAGGGAAAGAGGCAAGAACACTCCGATCCGCGCATGGAGGAGATACCGCATCTCGTGCGGAAGTTTCTCTTGCGGTATAAGTAAGCCAAGCGCGATGTCTCCTTCGCTTTCTTATATCAAAAGAAGAGTGTCTAGCGACGTACTTATCGAAGACAGACCGCGTTCGACCGGAAGTTTTCTTGCGATATAAGAAAGCGGGAGTTTTGCTCGTTCATTTTTCTTATATCTAAATAAAAAAAGCACCTGCTATCCGCTCAAGGTGCTTTTTGTTTAGGAGAAGAATATGTATCTAAACGCAAGAAAAACTTCCTTGTCCCGGATAGCCCACAAACGGTGCCTGGAGATTAAGAAGTTTTTCTTCATATAACACGAGATGATTATACGCGAGTCACTTTACCGGATTTCAAAGCACGAGTGCTGACGTATACACGTTTTGGCTTGCCATCCACCAAAATGCGAACCTTTTGAACGTTGACACCCCAAGAACGCTTGTTGTGATTGTTAGCGTGAGAAACGTGGTTACCACTGCTTGGTTTCTTGCCAGTTACATAACATTTGCGAGCCATTCATTACACCTCCTTGTACCTAACCCTGCATGAAACAATACTTAAATATAATATCACAGTAAAAATTGCTCCGTCAACTATCCTAAAAACATTTATTTCTCTTTCTTCTTATAGTACAATGTTGATTAGTCCATAATATTTCCGAAGAAATATATTGTGGGCTAGTCGGCATGGCTCTCAAGATGCTTGGAACGCCGGCAGACGTAGAGGACGAGAGGGTAGCCCATCAAGATGTTATGATCGATTTAATCATGGCAAGTCTATTATTTACCGTTTGGGCATTTCGTCAGCTATAAGCTATGAAATAGATAATGAAATTTACGAAAAGAAGTGTTATGGGTATCAAGCCAGGAAGGGGAATTCTCATTGAGTAAGCGTTCTTTGAATGGAACAGAATTTACCGCGATGGTCCTAGCCGGAGCGGAGCAGCTGCAGCAGCATGCAGAACACGTCAATTCCCTGAATGTTTTCCCGGTGCCGGATGGCGACACGGGGACAAACATGAATTTGACGATGACTGCAGGCGTTGCAGAACTGAAGAGTAAGCATTCGGAATCCGTCGGACATAGTGCCGGTGTGCTGTCCAAGGGGCTTCTAATGGGAGCCAGAGGGAACTCAGGGGTTATTTTATCCCAGTTGTTCCGCGGTTTCAGCCGGTATGCAGCACCATATACAGAACTTAATACCCATCAATTTGCTGCTGCGCTCCAGACAGGCGTGGAAGCTGCTTACAAAGCGGTTGTAAAGCCCGTAGAAGGCACCATCCTTACGGTAGCAAAGGAAGCGGCTAAACATGCAGTTTATTTCTCCCGCCGCAGCAACGATGTTGTTGAGCTGATGGAGCAGGTGCTGGCGAAAGCGAAGGAAACGCTCTCCCAGACACCGGATATGCTCCCTGTTCTGAAACAGGTTGGTGTCGTGGATTCGGGCGGTCAAGGCCTGGTATACATTTACGAAGGTTTCTTGCAGGCACTCAGACAAGACGTCCCCTCCGGATCATATGCTGTGTCGGAAGGACAAGCCGAAAAGAGCAATACAGCACCGGTCTCCCATGCGGTCCCTGACTTCTCTGCGGTTCAAGCTCCGGCTTCAGCCCAGTCCAGACTGTCCACAGAGGACATTGAATTTTTATATGATATGGAATTCTTTATTAACAGACAGCTTGGAGAGGGAGCAGGCGCGGAATTCGATGAAGATTATTTCCGGAAAGCGCTTGCAGTGAACGGAGATTCCATCATTGTCATTTCCGATGACGAAACGATCAAAGTGCATGTGCATTCCAAAGCTCCGGGCGAAGTGTTGAATTTGGCGCTTCAGTATGGAGAAATCACTCAGATTCACATTTTGAATATGCGTGAGCAGCATCGTGATCTTCTGACAACAGGGATGGATATTGCACCGATGCCAGAGCTGTTTGCGGATATCCCGGCAGAGCATGTAACGCCGGAAGCGCCGGCTGTTCCTCCTGCGGACGAAATCGCACCTTATGGTTTCATTGCGGTATCGTCAGGGGAAGGCATTTCCGATATTTTCAAAAGCTTGGGCGTTGACGTCGTTCTCTCCGGCGGACAGACAATGAACCCGAGCACGGAGGATTTTGTCAATGCGATTTCTTCGATCTCGGCTCAGCAAGTGTTCATTCTTCCGAATAACTCGAACATCGTGCTGGCTGCCCAGCAGGCTCGGGAGCTTCTTGAAGGCGAGCGCAGCGTGACGGTTATTCCGAGCAAGACGATTCCGCAGGGGATGGCGGCAGCTTTCGCATTCCAGGAGGACGAAAGTGCGGACATGAATACGGACAGCATGCTGGACGCCATCACCCGCGTTCAATCCGGTCAAGTGACCTATGCGGTTCGGGATACCACGATTGATGATCTGGAGATCAAGGCAGGCCAGTTTATCGGAATTCGCAATTCCAACATTGTTGCAGCCAATGCGGATCTGATTACAACCTCGCAGGATTTACTTGGCAAAATGCTGGAATCCGGCGACGAGATTGTCACACTTCTTACCGGAGCGGATGCAACCGAGGAATCGACCAACGCCCTGACCGACTGGCTAGGGGAGCACTACCCGAACGCAGAAGTTGAAGTACACTATGGCGGACAGCCGATTTATTCTTATCTGTTCTCTGTGGAGTCCTGATTCAAGAAATAGGGAAGTATGTGTACGTGTATAGAGGATTCAACATTATGCAGGGTATATTTTTAGGAGGGGTTCCGGTGAATAAGACCGTTATTGTGACAGACAGCACAGCGGATATTCCGGCAGACCTGGCGAAGCAACACAACATTCATATCGTGCCGCTGAGACTTATGTTTGGGAAAGATACGTATTTGGACGGAGTCGAAATTACGCCAGGCGAGTTCTACACCAAGCTGGTACAATCGCCACAGCTTCCAACGACCTCCCAGCCATCTCCCGCAGATTTTGTAGCCGTGTATGAGTCCATCCTGGAACAGCATCCAGGCTGCTCCATCGTGTCGATTCACATCTCATCGGGCTTGAGTGGGACGTATCAGTCCGCATTGCTTGCAACTTCTCTTATGGAAGGTGAAGCGGATATTACCGTGTGGGATTCCAAATCAGCTTCCTACGGTTTCGGATTATTTGTTGTTCATGCAGCCAAGCTCGCTCAAGAGGGAGCTGCTGCTTCAGATATTATTTTGTCCATGGAAGATCTTCGTTCCAAGCGCCGCCTCTACTTCCTGGTAGACACGCTGGAATATTTGCAGAAGGGTGGGCGGATCGGTAAAGCTTCGGCAGTGCTGGGCACGTTGCTCAACATTAAACCTATCCTGTCCATTGATGGTGAAGGAATCATTTTCCCGGTAGACAAGGTGCGCGGACGCAAGAAAGCAACCGCCAAAATCATTGAGCTGTTTCAACAGGATTTATCCGGCGTAAAAAATATTAAAGTGGCTGTGGGTCATACAGCTGACCCTGCTCAGGTTGAGGATTTTCTGCAGCAGCTGTCCGCTGTGTTTACGATTGAGGAAACGGTGTTCTCCGAGATCGGTCCGGTTATCGGTACGCATGTTGGACCGGGAACCATTGCAGCATATATATGGCCTGCTTAAGTGAGGTAGATGATATGAGTCTCAAACTCGATCAAATATCCGTCAGACAGATCAACGGCGTGAGCGCCCTGAAAGAAGGGGAGCTTCACGCCTTTGGCGTCTCTACGGTTAAGGATTTATTGGAATATTACCCCTTCCGGTATGAGGATTACCGGCTCCGGTCCTTAAGTGAAGTGAAAGACGGAGACAGAATCACCATTCAAGCGAAGATCGCCAGTGTGCCTGTATTGCAGCGCTATGGTGGGAAATCCCGTCTAACCTGCAAAATGCTCGCAGAGAATTGGATGTTCACTGCGACTTGGTTCAACCGGCATTTTCTCAAGGATCAGCTGACGGCTGGCCGGGAGATCGTGCTGACGGGCAAGTGGGATCAACGGAGAATGCAGCTTACGGTATCCGAATCGGAGTTCCCGGATAAAGGGGCCTTCCGCAGCGGGACGCTGCAGCCGGTCTACTCCATCGGTGGGAAGATTACGCAATCCTGGATCCGAAAAACGATGGGACAGGCTTTGGAGCAGTACGGGGAGATGATTCCCGAGATTTTGCCGCAATTTTTGCTTCGAAAGTATGATCTGATGCCCCGTAAAGGGGCTATCTTGACGATTCATCAGCCTGTGGATTCCAGGGAAGGTCAGGAAGGGCGACGCCGGATGGTGTATGAAGAGCTCTTTCTGTTCCAGCTGAAGATGCAGGCGTTCCGGGCACTGAACCGGGGACGGATGGACGGTGTTGTACATACGGCTGACAATGCAACCATTCGGGAGTTTGTGCGCAGCTTCCCGTTTGAGCTTACCGATGCGCAGAAGAAGGTGGAGCTGGAGATTTTGCACGATATGCGCTCCCCCTACTGCATGAATCGTTTGCTTCAAGGAGATGTGGGCTCGGGAAAAACGATTGTTGCTGCCATTGCCCTGTTTACAACCGTGCGTTCGGGCTTTCAAGGTGCCTTGATGGTGCCGACGGAAATTCTTGCGGAACAGCATATGCGTTCCTTGCAGAAGCTGTTTGAACCCTTTGGAATTACCGTGGGTCTGCTGACAGGCAGCGTTACGGGGAAGAAGCGCAAGGACTTGCTGGCTTCCCTGCAGATGGGGCTGACAGACGTTGTGGTGGGCACACATGCCCTTATTCAGGATGATGTGTACTTCCGTGAGCTTGGGCTCGTTGTGACGGACGAACAGCATCGCTTCGGCGTGAATCAGCGGAGCGTGCTCCGGCGTAAGGGTTATAACCCGGATGTGCTGACGATGACGGCAACTCCGATTCCGCGGACGCTGGCGATTACCGCTTTTGGGGATATGGATGTATCCACCCTGTCGGAGCGGCCGAAAGGGCGTATTCCGATCACAACTTATTGGGTCAAACACGAACTCATGGAGCGTGTGCTCGGATTTATTTCCCGGGAAGTAGACCAGGGACGGCAGGCATACCTGATCGCTCCATTGATTGAGGAGTCGGACAAGTTGGATGTTCAGAACGCGATTGACCTGCATGTTCAGATGCAGCAGGCCTTTCCCAAGTATGCTGTCGGACTCCTGCACGGCCGCATGACGCCTGCCGAGAAGGATGAAGTCATGCGCCAGTTCTACAGCAATGAAGTGCAGCTGCTCATCTCTACAACGGTAGTTGAGGTTGGGGTGGATGTGCCGAATGCAACGCTGATGATCATTATGGATGCGGACCGCTTCGGCCTGTCGCAGCTGCACCAGCTGCGCGGGCGGGTAGGCCGGGGACAGCATGCTTCCTATTGCGTTCTTGTGGCCGATCCGAAGTCGGAGGTAGGACAGGAGCGCATGCAGGTGATGACCGAAACCGAGGACGGCTTTGAGGTATCCCGGCGAGATTTGGAGCTGCGCGGCCCTGGCGACTTTTTCGGTACGAAGCAGAGCGGGCTGCCGGAATTCCGGCTGGCCGACATGGTGGCCGACTTCAAAGTAGTGGAAGAAGCCAGAGGTGATGCCGCTGCTCTGGTCAGTGACACTGCCTTCTGGACGTCACCCGAGTATGAGCCTTTGCGTGAATTTTTGCAGCAGGAGAAGATTTTTCAGGGCGATATCATGGATTAGCGGCGTGTAATCTGTTGGCACAATGGACAGACCTTCGTCATATAATCAAAAAAGGTGACAGCATTTATGACTGGAGGTGCTTCAACATTGGGTTATCAGCAGTACGGGATTAGTCCGCAGCTGGTGGAGCGGATTAAACTTAAAATGAAAAACCCGGCAATCAAGGAGAAAATCAAGGGACTCACCCAAGGATTGACCAAAGCCGATCTTCAAAACAGTACCAAGGTGCATCAATTGGTCCGAACCGCCAGCGGCATACTGAATGAGAAGCTGAGTTCAACGCAGGAGCAGCAAATGGTGCAATTCGTGCTTGCACAGCGTATTGACCCGAACAATACATTCCATCTGATCAAGCTGTGGGGAATGTTTCGTTAAACCATTGGATGACATCAAGGTTTTACAAGCATAGAAGAAGCCCCTCTCTGGAGTACTCTTCTCCTTATGAGCAGGGGCTTAAATGTTGTTGAAACAGGAATGATAATTCTGCAAGCAATTCTGAATGACGACTGGGTTGTATGGATCCAGGCACAGGCGATTGAATCATTGCCCAGGCAATGTCGCGAGGAGACAGGAGGATAGGCAAAGTTTTTTTGCGTTCAGGCTGACTTAGCTGCGAGTAATGGAGCGGATACAGTCCTCCGTATCATTTTTGACGGAATTGACCGTTGTGCTAACTGGTACGGCTTGCATATCCTGAGCGGGATAAGGCTTCAGAAGCTCTTTGAGAGATTGCAGGTTGGAGGGGTTACGCTCACTTGCAGCTGTCGTCCGTTCCAGCCATAATGCCTCGTCCTCGGGTCTGAGAATAACCGGCATCCGGTTATGGATGGGCACCATGAGTGTGTTGGGCTCGGTGGTGATGACGGTGCAGGTGCTCAGTTTTTCTCCGCTGGGGGTGATCCAGATGTCATACAGACCTGCCATGCTGAATAAATCACCGCTTCTCAAGCCGATGCGAAAGGGCTGTTTGCCATTCTCGTTTTTTTGCCATTCGTAAAAACCGTCTGCAGGAATTAGGCATCTTTTCCGATAAAAGGGCATCCTATAAGCAGGCTTCTCCTCCAGTGTCTCGCTGCGTGCGTTGATCATTTTGGCGCCTGTGGAGGAATCCTTGGCCCAGGACGGGACAAGCCCCCATTGCAGTTGTCCGATTCGGTTGGTGCTGCCGTCATTGATGATGGCCGTTACCATTTGGGTTGGAGCAATGTTGTATCGGGGAATGTGAAAGGGAGATACCGACTCGGGATCGATAAGATACCTGGTCATAAGCTCTTCCCACGTCACGGTGAGTGTAAAGCGTCCGCACATAGTCTATGGCCTCCTGTAATCGATGTGGCTTACGCCTACCTGAGAATAGCGTACCAATCGAGGATATAGAGTAAACACCTATTGTGTTTTGAGTATAACAAACATCATGCAACTTACCAAAAGGTCCAGACTCTTTGGCTGGTCCATGCATCATGAATGGAGGATATTTTGTGTTTGATTTAAAAGCTAACGGTACCTCGGTTAAGACAGAAGTTGTTGCCGGGACCACGACATTTTTCACGATGGCTTATGTGACCGTTGTGAATCCGCTGATATTATCGCAAGCGGGCGTGCCATTTGAACAAAGCTTCACGGCTACGATTATAGCCGCTGTCATCGGTACACTGCTGATGGGGCTCGTAGCCCGTTACCCGATCGCTGTAGCGCCAGGGATGGGATTGAATGCCTATTTCACCTACTCTGTCGTTCAAGGACATGCCGGACTTGGGTATATTGAAGCTTTCTCCGCCGTTTTCATCGCGGGTATTCTGTTTCTGCTGTTGTCGATGACCTCACTTCGGCGCAGGCTGATCGAGATGATCCCTGCGAATCTCAAGCATGCAATCACGGTCGGAATCGGCCTGTTCATTGCTTTTATCGGTCTCAGGATGAGCGGCATTATTACGGCGCATCCGGATAATCTAGTAGCCCTTGGCGATTTGCATCAGCCCTCGGTGGTGCTCGCTTTGGTCGGGCTGGCGGTTACACTTGTATTGCTGTCCCGGGATGTGAAGGGTACCCTCTTTATCGGTATGATCATTACCGGAATTATTGCTTATTTTGCCGGTATGCTGTCCTTTACGAGTGGCATTATGTCTGTTCCTACACTGCCGGAGGGCATTCTGGTATGGAATCCGATTACGGCAGCCTCGGATGTGATCAGACACGGGCTTTACGCCGTTGTGTTCTCGTTCCTGCTTGTGACATTGTTCGATACCACAGGTACGGTTGTCGGTGTTGCAGAGCAGGCGGGGCTGATGAAGGATAACAAGTTGCCCCGAGCCGAGCGTGCCATGTTCTCTGATTCGGTGGCAACGGTAGCGGGATCCATGGTTGGCACAAGCCCGACAACCGCGTACATTGAATCCGCTGCAGGGGTCGGCGCAGGCGGGCGTACAGGCCTGACAGCGGTTGTGGTTGCCGGATTGTTTGTGGTTGCGGCCTTCTTCAGTCCGCTGATTGGAGCGGTGGCCGGACTAGCTGCCATTACGGCGCCTTCACTCATCGTCGTAGGGTGCCTGATGATGAGCAATGTCCAGCACATCCGGTGGAATGATTTTGACGAAGCGTTCCCTGCGTTTCTGGTCATCTTGACCATGCCGCTTACATCCAGCATCGCGACCGGAATTGCGCTCGGTTTTATTTCCTACCCGCTCATGAAAATCGTGAAGGGCAAGTGGAAGGCAGTTCATCCGCTGATGTATATTTTTGCCGTGCTGTTTGTGCTGCAGCTTGTATTTGTCCCGCATTGATTGGAAAGTTAGGGCAGGAAGGATGAAGCAAGAGGGTAGAAGCAGCAGTAAGCATGGAGCAGGAAGCAGAGCAAGAAACAAGACGCAAGAAGCAAGAAGCATGAACACATAAAGCCGTGATCTAAGAGATAAGAAGCAAAAAAAAGCCAGAGGTAAGAAGCCAGAGGTAAGAAGTATAAAAATCCCCTGCAAGGTCAAGCCAGACCGCGCAGGGGATATTTGTCATGTTGAAGGCAGGGTGGGGAACGCGTAAAAGTTATTTTACCCGATCCGGCAAAATAAGGGGCAGGTCATCCTCGGCATCCAAACTCCACCGGAGTTTATTCAGCGGGTTCGGCTCCAAACGTCCGCATATTTCGTGACAAACCCGTGCTCGTCGACCTCCAGATCCGCTTGATAGGCCCCGTTGTTGCTCTCATAACGGTAGGAGCGTTCACCCGTACGCGTATATCGTTGAGGAAGAGGGCTGACGGTCAGACTTGGGAACTGAATCCAGACAGCGATCATGGACGCACTCTCCCCCGGTTTTAGCTGCAGACGCCGGATCGGGAGCGTGTTGGTGGACGGGGTGATCCCGAGATCAATGTCATTCATTCCCGCAAATGACGTTAATTCTGTGCCGCTGCTCCACCAGCGATTGTCCTCATCCTGTTTCAGGTGAAGGGACTGTTCCTCGGTGCCATTAGAGAGGTGAATCCGAACCTCACGGGTCTTCCAGCCGCTTGTTGTTTCGACTTCATAGGAGCAGTGGAGGGGCTGGGTATCCAGACTGGTTACGACCGTTCCGGTGAGCGTGAACCCCTCTTGATGCTGGTAGAGACGGCTGTGCTCCAGAGAGGGCAGGTCATGCCTGTTCCATAGCAGCGATTGCAGAAGCTGACGGGTTTCCCCGCTATCGTGTCCGGTTTGATGGGCATAGTTAACAGCGTTTGGGTTAAGATTCATAGTATTATACCTCGCTTATAGGTTGGTGTAGATCTTCTAGTCTCGCGCCGCACCCGCATCTGAATATGCAGCTCTTCCGCGGTTTACAGCGACAGAGGGGAACCGATCGGATTGGCTTCATGTTGCTTCGCTAGACTCCTTTTTATTATATACCGAACGTATGTTCTTTTGACAACTGATCAATATGTAATAGATGCATTTTTTGTTTATATAAAGAAAACAGTAGCCAGATGATGTATTGAAAGTGCGGTGGGGGACCGAAGAATATACGGGCGACGGAAGGAGCCGGAAGCTTTCCGGCTTTTTTTCATTGACAGGTTGAAATGTTAAATAAGGAAGCAAATTCAGATGGGAAGTACTGACCAAGTCAGCATGCCCTATATTTACGGGCTGATATCCTTCTGTCGAGGCACTTGGTTCTTGTACGTTAAGGGCGTCATGTTCATGGCATCTCGAAACTTGTCTATAAAATAGCTTGTGCTGTTAAAACCGACCCGATAACCGACATCTGTCACGCTCGATTCAGGATCGTGAAGCAGCACGAGACTTTGTTTGATCCGATAATCGATCACATACTGCATTGGCGATGTGTTGAGGATTTGCTTGAAATAACGGCACGTTTCGGAGCGGCTCAAGTTCCCCGCTTTTGCGATATCCTCCAATTTGATTTTCTCCGCATAATGCATATGGAGCCAGTTCAGCATTTCCTTCATGCGCTGATTCTTTCTTGTTTCGGCCTGATTGTACTCCAGTACCATTCCATTCTGCATGAAGTTTCTCCATATGGAAGCCAGATGTTCAACGATATGGATTTCATAATACGGCGATTGCAACTTGATACATGTGTTGATCGCCTCAATCGAACTTAAAATACGGAGAGTCCATGGTTCGGAGGGGGCAAGGAACAGAAAAGGCAGATTGGTTGCATGGATATATGGATATACATAGGTCGTATATAATTCTTGGGGCAGGACAAACGAAGGCGACACATTCAAACAAATGTAAACAGAGCCTGAATGATGCCTATCCTCGGCCATATGCAAGCTCCCGCTGTTGATAAATATGCCTTCGCCTTGTTTGACCACCTGCTGGACTTCGTTGATGCGAAAGACCGCTGTTCCTTGAACAACATAAACAAACTGTAACTCGGTATGCCAATGAAGCGGTATGTGACCGTGTATGTTTTGCTTAATGACCGTTTCATAGCAGGCAAGAGGAAGTACAACGGTACGATGGTCCGTAAGCTCTCTTAAGCTGCCCGCATCGATTTTGATCTCTTTGTGCTGCAAGAAGCCACCTCAATATACTTATATTTTTAGATCCTATTTTTATATCCCATCTGTTGATCAACCTTTACAATATCAATATTATGATATTTTGAATGGGGACATCAACATGGGAACACCTGCACGGAGAACCGGATTAGGTCTTGTCATCCTCGGCGCATTATGTTGGGGAATGGGAGGAACCGTAGCGCAAAAGCTCATGCAGCAGTACGCTATAGATCTAAATTGGCTGGTGACAACGCGTCTATGCTTAGCCGGGATTTTGCTGTTGAGCATACAGTTTTTCGTCAAGGACCGATCCCAGATATGGAAGATTTGGAAGAATGGCAAAACAGCGATGCAATTGATGGTTTTCGGATTACTTGGCATGCTAACGGTTCAGTATACCTATCTAGCATCGATAAAGCATGGGAATTCTGCGGTTGCGACGCTATTGCAGTATTTAGCACCTGTCATGATCATCGTATACCTTGCTATAAAGGAACGGAAGCTGCTGAGCAGGCAAGATATGATTACGGCTTTGCTAGCTGTATCAGGTTGTTTCTTGTTGTTGTCCAATGGCTCCGTCACGCAGCTTTCCGTGCCGACACCTGCGATCGTGTGGGGGGTTCTATCCGGAATTGCGCTGGCCTTTTACACGATATATGCAGTTCCTCTACTTGAACAATACGATTCCCTTGTTATTGTTGGATGGGCTATGTTGATTGGAGGAAGTGCTCTTGCTTGGTTTCATCCGCCATGGAAAATAAATCTGGCCGGCTTGCAATCAGAGGCCTATTTATATCTAGTCTTCGTGATCGTTTTTGGCACGATGATTGCATTTTGGTTCTACATCGAAAGTCTGCAGAGCCTTTCGCCCAAAGAAACAAGTTTGCTTGGAACGCTCGAGCCCTTGGCGGCTGTGCTAACCACCGTTTTTTGGTTGAAAGAGCCTTTTGGCGTTTTTCAGTGGGCGGGAACGGCCTGCATTATCGGAATGATTTTGTTGCTGGCACTGTATCAAAGAACGAATGATGGATAACGTAACAACGATTCAGACTAAGAGCGCCCCAGGGCGTTCTTTTTTTTTGTCAACTACGTGAAGCGGATGGCAGAAAAAGACCCATAATGGATGGTCACGAATGGCCGACAACTCGTTATTCTGTGCAATGGGACAGGTCATAAAACGGATCTTGCTCCAGCTTAAATTCAGACACAAGAGGTGGATTATATTGTACGCAATAACATCACGGCATCGCATGCTGGCATGGTCATCTTTTATCGGCATGTTCTTCGTTTTGCTGGCAGGGGCGCTTGTAACCAAGACCGGTTCCGGTCGCGGCTGCGGCGATGATTGGCCGCTGTGCAACGGGAAATTCATCCCGGCATATACACTCGAATCCATGATTGAATATTCGCACCGGATGATAACCGGGGTGGTCGGCATCCTCGTTCTTGTCACGTATATCGTGATCCGGAAATATTACGGGGGCCATAAGGAAGCGCGTTATTATGCCGGTGGCACCTTATTCTTCACCGTGATCCAGGCACTGATGGGGGCCGCGGCCGTCATGTGGCCACAGCAGCCAGCGGTCATGGCTCTTCATTTCGGAATCTCTTTATTTGCGGTGGCCAGCAGCATGCTGCTGGTGGTATGGATGTATGGCACAAGCCCATACGATTACCGTTCCAATGCCAGGGTTCCGCGATCTATTCGTTATCTGGGCTGGGGGATCTGGCTGTATTGCTGCGGTGTGGTGTATCTTGGCGCCTATATCCGGCATACCGAGTCGGAGGCCGGTTGTATAGGCTGGCCACTGTGCAATGGCCAAGTTATCCCCTATCTGGGAGGCGCCTCGGGCATCGTCTTTCTTCATCGTGTTGCTGCTGCGATTCTACTGCTTTTGTTGATCATTCTGTTTCTAGCCGTAAGAAGATACGAGATCAGGGAGCGCTCAACAGGCCTGACAGCGCTGGCAGTTGGTCTCAATCTCGTGGTGCTCGCGCAGATTCTGAGCGGAGCGTGGCTGACACTTGCGATGAACAACAGCCATGTCTATATTTTTGCAAGCCTGATTCACAACGTGCTCGCCACCTTGCTTTTTAGTTTGCTTTCTGTTTTTGCGATCCGTACGTGGAAGAGACGATGAGTTGATGAGATTGAAATTCGGACTTGTATATGAAATTTGTTACAGAAAATTGAACTTGGCCTGTATTTTTAGTGAACGAACGGCTGGTGACACCGAATGTCTTCTCCACTAAAGTAAGTCACGACAAGTGAGCAGAGATTGGAGCTGAATGTAATGAAACGACCGAGAGCACTTCGATGGATGGGATTGGTTTTTTTGCTGTCCATCATGCTGCTGGCGATGACCGGATGCAGCGAGAATATCATTGTTCTGAACCCGAAAGGGCCCATTGCGGAGCAGCAGCGCGATTTGATGATTATTTCGACCCTGCTGTGCTGCATCGTCATCGTTCCGGTATTGATTCTGACTGCCGTCATCATCTGGCGGTATCGGGATAAAAAAGGAAGAAAAGCAGCGTATACGCCGGAATGGGAGCATAGCACGAAGCTGGAGCTGATCTGGTGGGGAATTCCCGTGCTCATCATATTGATGCTGGCCATTATCACGGTAAAAGCAACGTATGACCTGGAGCCGTCGAAACCGATCGCCTCCAGCGAGAAACCGCTTACGGTGCAGGTAACGTCCCTGAACTGGAAATGGCTGTTTCAGTATCCCGAGCAGGGCATAGCGTCGGTGAATGAGTTGAAGATTCCGGAGGATGTGCCCATCCGCTTCGAAATTACGGCGGATTCGCCGATGAATTCGTTCTGGATACCGCAGCTGGGCGGTCAGATGTACGCCATGTCGGGCATGGCGATGACGCTGTATTTGCAGGCCGATGAGGTAGGGGAGTATTGGGGCTCCGGAGCCAACTTTACAGGCACGGATTTCGCCAAGATGTATTTTGATGTGGAGGCCACGTCCAAGGAGGAGTTTGACGCATGGGTGGAGGAGGTCAAGACCGATTCGCCCAAGCTGACTTTGGAAGGCTATAAACAGCTGAGAGAGCCGTCCACATCTGAGGTTCAATCGTATTCCGCATTTCCGGAAGGTCTGTTCGAGATGACGGTGACCAAATATGCCGCTTCTCACAACCATGGCTTGTCATGGAAAAACACGCAAAACTTCGAATTCGAGGACCAGGTGACTAGGTAAGGAGAGAGCTTCTAATGTGGGAAAAAATAAAAGAGTTTGCTTCCGAGTTTTTTGTAACGGGCGATCCGTTAATCTATGGGGCGGATGTCACCATCGTGCTAACCTTGATCGCCACTGTAAGCGGCTTGACGTACTTCAAGAAGTGGAAGTGGTTATGGCGGGAATGGCTGACAACCGTTGACCACAAAAAGATCGGCATTATGTACATATTGGCTGCCTTCCTGATGCTGTTTCGGGGCGGAGTGGATGCGCTTTTAATGAGGGCGCAGCTGGCCATGCCGGAGCTTAATTTTTTGCCGCCGGATCATTATAACCAGATTTTCACTACGCATGGAGTTATCATGATTCTGTTCATGGCCATGCCGTTCATGTTTGGTTTGTTCAACATCATGGTGCCGCTGCAGCTCGGCGCGAGAGACGTAGCCTACCCGTTCCTGAATTCGCTCAGCTTCTGGCTGTTCTTCTCAGGGGCGATGCTGTTTAACCTGTCGTTTGTCATCGGAGGCTCGCCGGATGCCGGCTGGCTTGCGTATCCGCCGTATTCGGGTACCATGTACAATCCGGGCGTGGGGCAGGACTTCTATATATGGGGAATCCAAATCTCGGGGCTCGGCAGCTTGATGACCGGGATCAACTTCCTGGTGACGATTCTGAAAATGCGGGCACCGGGCATGAAACTTATGAAAATGCCGATGTTTTCCTGGTCGGTGCTATCCAGCTGCATCGCGATTATCTTCTCGTTTCCGATTCTGACCGCGACGCTTGCGCTGCTTTTTCTGGATCGTTATGCCGGGGCTCATTTTTTCACGCTTGACGGCGGCGGGAACCCGATGATGTATATCAACCTGATCTGGATGTGGGGACACCCTGAGGTGTATATCATCGTTCTGCCGGCATTCGGGATATTCTCAGAGATCGTATCCACGTTCTCGAAGAAAAAGCTGTTTGGCTACAAGTCCATGGTATGGGCCATGATGATCATCAGCGTCCTGTCCTTCCTTGTATGGGCCCACCACTTCTTTACGATGGGATCGGGCGCGGACGTCAATGCGTTCTTTGCCTTGACAACCATGCTGATTGCAATCCCTACCGGCGTGAAGGTGTTCAACTGGCTGTTTACCATGTTCCGGGGGAGAATCACATTCGAAACGCCAATGTTATGGACGATTGGATTCATTCCATGTTTTATTGTCGGCGGTTTGACCGGCGTTCTGTTATCCGTAGCTCCGGCGGATTTTCAGTTCCATAACAGTTACTTCCTGGTGGCACATTTCCATCAGGTGATCATCGGGGGCGTCGTATTCGGGTACTTTGCCGGATTGTATTATTGGTGGCCGAAAATGTTCGGTTTCACACTGAACGAACGCATCGGAAAATGGGCGTTCTGGTTCTGGAACATCGGGTTCTATTGCTGCTTTATGCCGCAGTATGTGCTCGGCCTGATGGGAATGACCCGCCGGGTGGTTACTTACAGCTGGGACAAAGGCTGGTGGGAGCTGAACCTGGTGTCCACGATCGGTGCCGTGCTGATGGCCATTGCTTTTCTGTTTCAGGTTTGGCAGATCGTGGATGGATTCAAGCACCAGGCCAAGAACCGGGACACCACGGGCGATCCGTGGAACGGCCGCACGCTGGAATGGTCCATTCCGTCGCCGGCACCGGTCTATAACTTTGCCGTTCTGCCGAATGCATCCCGTCAAGATGAATGGTGGGAGCAGAAACAATCCGCAGGGGCGCATCAAGCCATTAAGCAGAAGCTGGAGCCGATTCATATGCCTAAAAATTCCGGAGTCCCGATTGTCATGTCGGCTTTCTGGTTTATAGCAGGCTTTGGTTTCATATTCGATTGGACCGGATTCATATATACCGGATTGGCAGGCGTTGTTGGCTGTTTGCTGTACCATTCCTTTAACTATGATACGGATTATTATATTCCGGTTGATGAAATCGAGCGAACAGAAGCTGCCATAAGGAAGGTGAGTATCTAATGGCTGAGTCCCAAACATCAGAACAAATATTGCAAGCTCACGCGCATGATGAACATCATGGTCATCCGGATATGGAGGAAGTGCGAACGTTCGGTTTCTGGATTTATCTGATGACCGATGTCATTATATTCGGAACGCTTTTTGCCACCTATATCGTGCTGCAGCAAAATACGGACGGAGGTCCGGGACCTGCAGACCTGTTTCAAATGGGCGGAATTATAACAAGCACGTTTATCTTGCTTGCCAGCAGTTATACCTGCGGTCTTGCGCTGCTGTCCATGCACAAGCACAACGTTAAGGGTCTCATATCCTGGCTGGCGGTTACAGCTGGACTGGGCGCCATATTTATCGGGATGGAAATTGCCGAATTCAATCATCTGGTACACGAAGGCGCGACGATAGGAACCAGCGCATTTTTATCCGCCTTTTTCACCCTGGTGGGTACGCATGGACTGCACGTACTGTTTGGACTGGTCTGGATGATCGCCCTGATCATTCAGCTGGCCAAGCGGGGAATCACCCCGGTAACCAAACGGAAGGTGAATGTGATTAGTCTGTTCTGGCATTTCCTTGATGTGGTGTGGATCTTTGTATTTACGGTCGTGTACTTAATGGGGGTGAGTTAATATGGTTCCATCGAATTCGCATCAAACCCCGGAGGGTCACGGTTCTTTCAAATCGTATACCATCGGCTTCTTCTGCTCAATCATTCTGACCCTGATTCCCATCACCGTTGTGATGAATGATTGGCTGGAAGGAACCTGGAACTCGGTCGTGCTGATGACTGCCGCGGTGCTGCAGCTTATGGTTCAGCTCTTATTCTTCATGCATTTGCGTGAGGAGAACAAGCCGCGCTACAATCTGATATCGCTGGTGCTGGGTCTGGTTATCCTGCTGGTTATCGTAGCGGGGTCCATGTGGATCATGCTGTATAACATGGTAGCTGTATGAAGAATGCCACCTTACTGGGGGATTGGATGCAGCTTATAAAGCCGCGCATTATTCAGCTTAATCTGGTTGCTGCATTTGGAGGCTACTGGCTAGCCTCCAAATGGGTGGTGGACTTTGGCCTGTTGTGCTGGATGCTGCTTGGAACAACACTTACGATGGCATCTTCTTGCATCTTTAATAACGTTTGGGATTACAAGCTGGATCGCAAAATGGCCCGAACCTGCAATAGGCCGCTAGCGACGGGACGAATAAAGTTAACCCATGCTGTTTGGTGTGCTGTGGCTCTTGGTATCTCAGGAGAAGTCATTTTGTTCCTGAACGTGAACAAGGTTGCCGGGTGGCTTGGATTGCTGGGGATGTTCTTTTACATTGTCATCTATACGATGTGGCTGAAACGAAATTCAACCTGGAGCACCGCTGTAGGCGGGGTATCGGGAGCGGTTCCGCCTGTTATCGGATACTGTGCCGGCACGGGAACCGTGGATACCGGAGCTGTTCTGTTATTCTGCTTGCTATTCCTGTGGCAGCCCGCGCATTTCTGGTCGCTGGCCATCCGGCGGGTGGAGGAGTACAGAGCGGCAGGGTTTCCATTGCTGCCTGTCCGTAAGGGAGTTAGGCGTACCAAAGTGCAGATGATTCCCTATGTAACGCTGCTGCTCCCAACCGTCATTTTGCTGTACGTTTACGGCTTCTCCGGTCCCGTATTTCTGACGGTGTCTGTGATTGGTGGTGTGATATGGCTCTTGCATACGCTGCATGGAATAACCGTTTCGGAGGATGAACGCTGGGCTAAAACCAATTTCATGATTTCCGTAAATTATTTGATGATCGTGTTCATTGTTATGATTCTGGATACGCCTGCGCTTTAATGATAGGCATGCATAATGGGGTGAAATGATGAAGAAATCGGGGTTGATTGTTCTTATATTGTGCGTGCTGCTATTAGTATCGTGTTCTTCGGCTCCTGCGTCCGATGCAGAGGTTGAAGAATTGATCCGGGTCGATCTGATTCTGCCGACGGGTCCGGTAAAGACCTCGGAGACCGTCCCTTTTGAAGCGCGAGTGACACAAGGCGAGTCGCTTGTTGAAGATGCCCAAGAGGTGGAATTCGAGTTCCGACTGGCCGATCAGGATGAGTTCCAACGGATAGAAGCTAAACATGAAGAAGACGGAAGGTACCGAATAGAGAAGGCTTTTGAGGTCGAAGGGACCTATGAAGTGACTGCGCATGTGACCGCAAGAGGCATGCATGTGATGCCAAAAAAAGAGATTGCTGTAGGAGATCATGTGGAGAAGTGAACTGAGGTAGCAGTGATCGGGTAAGAAGGGGTGGCGGATACAATGACCCGAAAATACAGGTTGATGCTTATTATGCTGGCGATGCTGGTGTTGTCTGCTTGCAGTGAAAGAACCGAGGACGACTCTGCGCTTCGCGCCAGTATTGTTACACCGGAGGATGAAAAGGCGGTTGCCCTCTACAAGAGTCAGTGCCTCTCATGCCATGCTATCGATTTAGGCGGAAGGGTAGGTCCTAGTCTTAAAGATGTCGGAACGAGGCTCTCGGAGGATGAAATACGCAACATTGTAACGGATGGCTATAGAGGCATGCCTTCCTACAGGAAGATTCTAGAGGAGAGCGAGATCCAATCCATAGCGGCGTGGCTTGCGAACATGAACGAGGAGCAGGAGGGGGATACATGAAAAAGATCATGCTCATAGGCGTGCTCATGCTGGTGTTGCTGGTGGCAGCCGCATGCGGCAATTCCAAGCCGAGTCAGCTGAGCATTCCGGTCCAGCCATTTGAATACATCAATCAGGATGAAGAGGAGGTCTCTTTAGCTGATCTGAAAGGAAACGTGTGGATCGCGGACTTTGTATTCACACGCTGCATTACGGTGTGTCCAACCATGACTGCCAATATGGCAGAGCTGCAGCAGCGGTTGAGTGATGCGGGGCTCGAAGCCACGCTGGTATCCTTTTCGGTAGACCCGGAACGGGATGAACCTGCAGCACTCAAGAGTTACCTGGGCAAATTTGATGCAAACTTCACGAACTGGCATGCGCTCACGGGATATACGTTTGAGGATATTAAATCGTTTGTGCTGCAATCCTTTAAAGCACCTATTGCCATGGATACAGCAGCGGATCAGGTCATTCATGGCACGTCCTTCTACCTGATAGACCAATCGGGTACGGTTGTCGCGAAATATGATGGCAACATAGACCCGCCTTATGACAAAATTCTGAAGGACGTCAAATCGCTGCTGAAGTAGAGGCGGTCTAAGCGAGGTGGAATGAAATGAACCGATTAGCTCATTCATCATGGATCCGACGGCTGATTCTTGCGCTTGTAACGGCAGCCGGAATATACGCTCTCGTACATGCCCTGCTGGGGGATCAGGAAACCGCTGAGATTGGCCAAACGGCTCCCGACTTTGAGGCGGTGAATCTTCAGGACGAGCCCGTCAGGCTCTCCGATTACAGAGGGCAGCCCGTGCTGTTAAATTTCTGGGCGTCTTGGTGCGGTCCCTGCGTTAATGAAATGCCGATCCTGAACGAAGCGTACGCGCAGGAATCCGGCACTCAGATTATCGCTGTCAATATAGGAGAAAGCCGAGAGAAAGCGGAGGCATTCGCTTCGAAGCATCATTTGGAGATGCCGATTGTGCTGGATCAGCACAATACAATCAAAGGCCAATACGGCATCAGCGGTCTTCCGGTAACCGTCTTGATTGATGACCAGGGTAAAATGGTTGATCGAGTCACCGGCGAGCTGCCGAGTCTTGCGTTCGTTAAGGAATTGATGAGCAGGATTCAATAGGAACAAGTGTGTTAGGTCACGAGAACAAGGTTAGCTTCTGGTAAGCTAACCTTTTCTTTATTCCATGGAGGAGAACATCCCCTTGTTAACGATCTGCCCTATTGAATCGTGGCGTGCAGAGCTTGAGCAAACCTCGAGATGCCGGACGGGATATCCTCAGCCCTGGCACGGGCATAAGTGAATCTAACGTAACCGGATGCTGAACCATATACGCTTCCCGGCGCAAAAATAACTCCCTTTTGAATGGAAGCTTCCAGCAGCTTGCTATCATTCACTTCCGGCATGATTTTGCACCAGAGATGCAAACCGCCCTCAGGCACATGGAACTGAACGAGACCGTTCAGCTCTTTCCGAAGGGACTCCATCAGTAAGTCACGCTTGTACAGTAAGCTAGCTCTCAGCTTGTCCAGATGAGGCGCAAAATAGGAGGAGCTGAGAAACTGTCCAGCGAGGCTTTGGGGAACCACGCTCAGCCCGAAATCCATCTGCTGTCTGGCGTCCGCGAGCCGTTCAACGACAGAATTCGGGGCGACCATCCAGCCTACGCGGAGGCCGGACGCTGCGATTTTTGATAGAGATCCAATGTACAGCACCGACCCGACTGAATCCACGGACTTCAGCGGTGCAGGGGGCGAACACTGGTAGGCCGTCAAACTGAAGGGGTCATCCTCCACGATAGGAAGCCCAAGCTCACTTGCAACATCAAGCAGTTGGGCTCTTCTCTCTTCAGCCAAGACGGTGCCTGTCGGATTCTGAAAATTCGGATTAATAAAAATCATCTTGATCCGGTGTTTCTTGTACAGGGAGCGTATGTCCTCTGGCTGTACCCCTCGTTCATCAACAGGCAGTCTGAACAATCGAAGACCGGCAGATTGAAACATAGGCAGTGAATAGCAATATGACGGGTCTTCAATAGCCACTGCGTCACCAGGCGAAAGCAAGCACTGCGTAATGAGGTACAGCGATTGCTGGGAGCCTGACGTGATTAATATGGACGATTCAGTGGTATGAATCCCCCGATATTGTTTGAGATAAGTTACCAATGCCTGTCGTAGTGGACCATATCCTTGCGGATTGTCATAACCCAGATAGGGAGTATCCGGTTTCTGACTCAATATCGTGTTCATTTCTTCGTTCGGCGCCAAATCGCCGGCAAGCTCTCCGCTCGCAAAATCAATCAGGGAGGGATCATAAGCCAATGCTTCCCGAATGCGACGGAGAAAAGGCAGGTTAGGCAGGAAGTTTCCTCCCTCCGCGTAACGGTGCCAGTTCGGCGTATGCTTGGGTGTAGCTCCCCACTTGGAGCTGCTGACCCGAGTTCCGCTCCCGGAACGGCTCTCTATGATACCAAGCGCCCGAAGCTCCGAGTAAGCCAGAACCACGGTGCTTCGATTAACTCCCAATTGCTCGGCGAGTTTGCGTTCGGATGGAAGTAAACTCCCTGGCGGAAACTCACCGTAAGATATTCTTTGCTCCAGATCATCAGCAATTTGCTGATATAGAGGTTGTGTGCTGTTACGATCCGGCTTCCACACTTTCCTCATCCTCTCATGACATATTCAGGTTGTTCCTGTCTGTAATCTTGATCATATCACTATGCACAAATAAAGGGCTTTCATAATTTTATCATTATGATGACAAATCTCTATCAATCTGTTGAACATGGATGGTGCCTTCAGCCCGTGAATTGGATGGGGTAAGCATGATAAACATTTGTGCCGATGATCATTCGTATTATCGTCCAGAGAACGAGCGAATATAGCCCGTAAGGGTCATTCTTTGGGGACAGCATGTGCACTATGATGATACAGAGCAGCATAAATATGAGATGAATAAGGAGAATGAACCCATTGACGACTTATAAATTCCAGCCAGATTTCCGACTCGGGGCTGCATGGATCATTTCGATTGCAGCAACTCTGGGAAGCCTTTATTTTAGCGAAATCAAAGGATATATCCCATGTGACTTGTGTTGGTTTCAGAGGATTTTTATGTACCCGCTAACCATTCTCTTGGGCATTGCGTATTACAAGAAAGATTTGGGAATCTTGAAGTATGTTCTTCCTCTCTCTTGCATCGGAGGAGCCATTTCGGTATACCACATCGCGTATCAGCGCTTCTATTCGTTGTTTAGCAATCATGGTTTAGCAGCTTGCGGCCCCACTCCCTGCAACGTAAATTACTTCACCTGGCTGGGTTTTATTACAATTCCTGTTATGGCTCTAACCGCGTTTCTGTTAATCACCGTCCTGCTGTGGAGTTTATCCAGAGCCGCCAAGGCGAAGGGAGCCAGTACCGAAGACTGAGCGCAATCAGACCTGCTTCTTGACAAAGCATAAGAACAGGATTAAAGTATGGTTTAACTAATCGTAATAATTACGATTAATAAAATGTGAGATGAGGAGGTGCTGAATATGAGAGTGACGGTAACTTTGGCATGCACGGAAACCGGTGACCGCAACTATACAACGACAAAAAATAAACGAAATCACCCGGAGCGGATGGAGTTGCGCAAATATAGTCCGCGCTTGAAGCGAGTAACACTTCATCGGGAAACACGCTAGTTCATACGAACCACCAGGAGCCGGACCCAAGGTCCGGCTTATTTGACTTCATACGAAATGGGACTACACTGAGATTAGCAGGTTCCTGCAAAATTGAAGAGAGGAGGGATGGTATGCATCAGGAACGACATGATGCTGGCGGCGAGCTGCTGCTGAGCACACATACCGACGAGCAGTGGCGTCGGAGAAGGCGGGAGTTAAACGATTGGATTAACAGACCCAAGGTGCGCAAGCTGCCCAAGCGTACGCGGCTATTCGGCAAAACGCCGGTTGACGAGCAGCTGCATCCGATATTGATCCGGCTGCAGCGTGCAGGACTGGTCACCGAGTTCTCCTGCGCTGGCGTGAGTCCCCTCGATGAACCTGTGGACCATTCGCTGTATGCCTATCTTACGTATTTTTCCGACCGCGGTCCTGCGGAGTCGTTCACGAACCTTCTTATGAGGAACATGAAACATCGAGCGCTCATAACCTATGAGCCTTCCCGTAGCCGCTACGATGTGTCTTCGTTTTTCATCGGACATAACCGTTCCTTCTGCATTCTTTTACTGCATAGCGCGGAGCAGTTCATTCAGGAATCCCGCTTGTGAAGATACTGAAATAACATTAGATGAGGTAAGGAGTCGTGATGGAATGATACGTAGCCGAATATCTTGGGATTCGGGTCAATGGACAACCGTGCCGATATCAGTCACCGAGACGAAGGAAGGACAATATTTGAAGGTAGAGTCCAGAGAAGGCAGTGATTATTGGGAGAAAACCTTATACGGGTTTCAACGCGACAGCGGACATTCTCTGCTCACACGGTGGGAAAAGGATACGGCCATGGAAGTAACGTTTCAGCTGCAATCGTTTACGGAGCTTTATGATCAGGCAGGAATCATGCTGATGAACGCTCCGGGGCAATGGATCAAAGCAGGGATCGAGATTAATGATGGAATCCCGCAGCTTGCTGTTGTTGTCACCCAAGGATACTCGGATTGGTCGCTCGCACCTGTACCGGAGTGGGTTGGCGAGAATGTCACGATCCGCGCTTCGAGAATGAATGATGCGGTCATCATTAGGGCGAGAACTGAGATGCATCCTTGGCGAACTCTTCGAGTGGCGCCTTTTCCGATCAATACAGCAAGTCAAGCAGGGCCTTTTATTTGTTCGCCGACCCGTTCCGGGCTGCACGTAACCTTCACACGCTGGGTAATGACCGATCCTGACAGTGACATTCATGTTGATCCGTCTACTGAAGATTAGGATCGTTTCTGTGACATCAGTCAGATTAATATAGGGTCTGCTCTAAATTAACCACTCCAAATCGTAAGGATGCGATAATTATGAAGAAAATCATGAACAAACCGGAAACCCTCGTCAGAGAGATGTGCAGCGGCTTCGTCATGGCTCATCCAGAGTTGGAATTTCATCATAAGCATACCTTTATCCAAAAGAAAAACATGAACCAGGACAAAGTAACCTTGATCAGTGGCGGGGGGAGCGGGCATGAGCCTGCGCATGCGGGTTTTATCGGCAAGGGCATGCTGGACGTCGCGGTTTGCGGCGATGTGTTTGCATCTCCATCCCAAATTCAGGTGTATCAGGCAATCCGGGCATCGGCCAGTCGGAAGGGCACCCTGTTGATTATTAAGAACTACAGCGGAGATATGATGAATTTCAAGAATGCCGCCTATCTGGCGAATGAAGATGGCATTCAAGTCGACTATGTGAAGGTTGACGATGACATCGCGGTTGAAGACAGCCTGTACACCGTAGGAAAAAGAGGGGTCGCGGGCACGGTTTTGGTACATAAAATAGCGGGTGCGGCCGCAGAGGCCGGCATGTCGCTGGAGCAGGTTAAAGAAGCGGCTCAGCATGCCATCGATAATGTCAAAAGCATTGGCTGTGCGTTCACGTCCTGCACGGTGCCTGCCAAGGGGACGCCGACTTTCTCCATTGGCGAGCAGGAAATGGAGTATGGCGTAGGCATTCACGGCGAGCCTGGAATCCGCCGTGAGCAGATGATTCCGGCTGACGAGCTGGCACGGAGAATGGTAGCGGAGCTGCTGGAAAGTCTGCAAGTAAACGGTGATAGCCCGCAGGAAGTTGCCGTATTGGTCAACGGCTTCGGGGGCACCCCGCTGCAGGAGCTGTATCTCTTGAACCGTTCTGTCATGCGGGAATTAAATCAGCGGAACGTTACGGTGCTTAAAGTCTTTGTCGGCAATTACATGACAAGCATCGATATGGTAGGCGCTTCGGTCTCCATCATGAAATTGACGGACCAGCTGAAATATTTGCTGGGCGAGCCATGTGACACGCCTGCACTCGTAACACGAGGACCGCTAGAGCCTGTCGTATTTCACGATGTTCTAGAGGAATCCCGGCATAAGAAGCAGCCGGAATCCTACAACATGGTGACACATGAAGAGTATGCTGCCGTTTCGGACGATCAATTGTCACTGAACAACATCATCTACTTGATAGACAAAATGAGTGAGGTCATTATTGCGAACGAAGTCCCGTTCTGTGAACTGGATGCGCACGCCGGTGACGGTGATTTTGGCATGAGTGTTGCCAAGGGATTCAAGCAACTCAAAGCCGAATGGGAGGAGCTTATATCCGAGGCCGCTGATATCGGAAGTTTCTTGAACGCCTGTTCACTGATTATCATGGAGCATTGCGGCGGCGCATCCGGTCCGATCTGGGGTTCTGCCTTTCGGGCGGCGGGCAAATATGCGTTGCATAAGAAGGAGCTGTCCATAGCTGAAATCGCCGAGATGATGGAAGCCGTGGTTCAAGGAATACAGGACACGGGTGAAAGATCCTTTGGAAGAGGGGCAGTTGTGGGGGATAAGACGCTGATGGACGCACTCATTCCGTATGCTGAGGCTTGGAGAGTTAGCGCGCATGACGGGGAGAATCTGTTGGCTGCCGGCGTTCAAGCGGCACGGGCAGCCGTGGAGGGTGCAAAAAGCACGGAGGCCCTCGTAGCTCGCATGGGAAGAGCCGGAACCGTCGGCGAGCGGAGCATCGGCTACCCGGACGCCGGGGCACATGCGCTCGGGGTTATATTTACGGAGCTTTCCCAATCGCTCACAAGAGCAAAATAGAATAATCAAACCAAGGAGCCTCGCTTTCATTTGTGAAAGGCGAGGCTTCTTTGCTGCGCGTTGTTCTGTATCAATTGCTACAGCCCGGGTGCAATGTGCAGTGATATAGATGGACTTACATACGATTAATAACACAAACAAAAGGGGATTGGACCAGATGCCGAGTAAAGAAAGCATAGCTATCAAACAGAAACTGACGGCTGAGGGATTTCATCATAAATGGGAGGATGCCAAGGCAATTCGGCAGTATATCGATACCTTGCCTCCTTATCCAGCCCTTACCGGCGAGCAGGAAGGATTTGAAATGCGATCTCTCCAGAGCGAAAGCGGTTTGAGTATGAACTATTATATATCGCATGGTGCTCGGGAGAAGGGAACGCTCCTATATTTGCACGGCGGCGCCTATATCGAAGAAATTCTCCCGCCTCATTTTGCTTTTGTTAAACAGTGGACGAAATTAACCGGATTATCGATATATATGCCCAACTATCCGACCGTGCCAAGCATAGAAGCAGGGGATCTGACTGAGCTGATGCGCGAATATTATAAGTTTGTCTGCTCTAAGGCCCAGAGTCCGGTATTTCTGATGGGGGATTCGGCTGGCGGCGCATTAGCGCTGAACGTTGCCCAAGGATTCAAAGAGACGCCACTTACGCCCAAGCGATTAATTCTGATTGCACCATGGGTCGACGTCGCCATGGACAATCCGCAGATTGCCAAACTCGGCATACCGCAGCGGGATGTCTTCCTGCAGCCGGCCGGGCTTGGAGCAGTCGGAAGGATGTATGCAGGGAATCTGCCCATGGACGATCCTGCGGTCAGTCCATTGTTCGGCGATATGAAGAACCTGCCAAGCACGGTGATCCTGATCGGGACCGATGATTCCCTGCTGCCGGATGCCCGGCTGCTGCGTGATCGATTGGATGATGAGGGTGTTGATACCGAGTATTGGGAGTATGAACATATGATGCATGTCTGGCCTCTTTTTCCAATGCCTGAAGCCGAAGAGGCACTGGACAGGCTGAATCGGATGATCACACGTGATTTAGGATACAATGAAATGGATGGTGGCTGAAGGACCAATTGGATGGTCCGAACTGGCGCGAAATTGGATGGTGTGCATTAAACGTTTGTTCATTATAATGAGGCTGAACGAACAAGTTATGATGCATGATGTTGATCCTGGTACCTCGGGTCAATAGCAGATTCTATATAATGAATAATTGAATGGGGTTGTTTGGGGTTGGTTATGTACATGATTGTCATTGCGCTGGCATTAATTGGAGGAGTATCAACACTTCTTGTAGGGTTATCACAAGAGAATAAGAAGGCTAATCCGAATTATGAACGGAAAACCAAGACCAATCTCACGAAGCTGCTCATCATCTATCTGGCATCCTTAATTGCATTCATTGTTATATGGATGATTTTTAAATAACATACAGCAACTGCTCCCCGTTACAGTGAACGGGGGGCAGTTTTTTTATGATAAAGGACTTGGACGGGGCTTCATTCCCTCCACGCTGGACAGCTACATCTAACGTTCAAACCAAGTACACACGATGTACCGGCTGCTTTTATTTTTTGCATCCTTTTTTCATGGATAGGGTCTGCAGCTATTATCTTTATGATTATCATTGGAACGCAGGTCCATTTGATGTAATCTGAAGACATCAGCTCCACAGCGGTTGATAGCATGGCCAACATTCTGATGTTTGTTATGTTCGCTGCTGGGTTTATTTTATTAATCGATGAGAAGAAAACCATTGCGTTTCTAATTCAGGAGGAGGTCTAGGAATCATATGGCATTGAACGTAGGAATCATCGGCACCGGCTGGTTTAGCAAGATGCATGCCCGTATTTTATCCGACATGGACGGAGTGAGTGTTGCTGCCTTTGTCGGAACAAGCCAGGATAAGGCAGACCAAGCGATAGAAGGATACAGCTCTGCCAAAGCGTATGCGAACGTTGAGCAGATGCTGGATGATAGCAAGCCGGATGCTGTTTATATCTGTGTTCCACCCTTTGCGCATGGGGAGATAGAGTCCCTGCTTGTGGATCGGCATATTCCGTTTATGGTCGAGAAGCCGCTTGGCACGAATCTGGAAATCCCGAAGAAGATTGCGCAAGGGGTGAAGAAGTCAGGGCTAATGACGTCAGTCGGTTATCATTTCCGTTATACGGACGCTGCCATCAAAGCGGCTGAGCTGCTGGAAAGCCGAAAGATCGGCATGGCTCTTGGCTACTGGATGGGTGATATGCCGCAGGTGTATTGGTGGAGACAACAGGAAGGCTCTGGAGGACAATTCATAGAACAAACCACGCATATGGTTGACCTGCTGCGCTGCCTGCTGGGGGAAGTGGATGAAGTGTATGCGGCCTTTGCCCATAGAGCGATGAAGGATATGCATGATAATGTAAGCGTTCACGATGTGGGAACCGCTACACTGAAGTTAAAGAGCGGGGCAGTGGCAGCCATCTCCAATACCTGTATTTTGCCAGAATCGGAGAAGGTAGGCTTGGTTATCTATACGGAACAGGGGAGTCTTGACATCAGAGCAGACAGGCTGATCGTTAATGAACAAGGCAGGAGAACGGAATACCGGAATGCGGCCAACCCATATCAACGGGAGAACGAAGCATTTATTCATGCGGTACGCACAGGCGAAACTTCAGGAATCCTATCCTCTTATGAGGATGCCGTCCGCACAATGGAGATTACATATGCAGCTTTGCAGTCTGCTGAAACGGGATTGCCGGTCAAAATAGGAAATCATTAAACAAACGGCACATATCACATCTAACCATGTGCTTCGGAATTCTATCGAGGGTGAGGGGCAACGAGAAGTACGGTGGCCTTTCGTGTGTGTATGGGTTCAGTTCTGTTATAATAAGTGGACGCATGAAGGAAGGGAAAGATGTAATATGGCATTTACAGCACAGCAGGTGGCCGAATGGATGGTCGAGGAAATCAGATTCACAGGCAATTTGTATCAGACCGAGGCCATACGGTATGTAAGCGAGCACTTCGGTGAGGAGTTCGTTTTTGTTAACGAGAACGGAAATGCCTCGCTGTCCAAGGAAGTGAAGAAGGCATTCCGCAAACTGCATGGCGGCCGCATTGCCTGGGATCGTGACGGGTTTATGTGGGCTTGGACGTAGAAACTTCCAGGGGGGTTCGGTGTCAACACGTAAAAACAGTCTGCGACTGTTATTCTGAGAAGTCTGATCATTCAGGCTTCTGTTGGTTTTGATCAAAGGGATAACGGGGTACACAGGGTGCAACGGATCGAGACCACTGAGGAGTCAGGATTCGGAAAAATGAACAGGGGTCCGGTACACGTTGATTCTCCCTATATATAATCAGAACAGCTGCCTTGAATTCAAGGCAGCTGTTTTTCATACATGATTATTTTATCCGATGAATCGTAAATTGCCCGGTTGAAGCATGCAGAGCCTCCTTGGTCTGTTGTGGGTCGATCCCGTGATGCCGCTCTACCGCATATCGGAACTCATAGAAGCCGCCGAGCGTGGCTTTGAAGTTGGTTTCCCAGTAGTTGGTCAATATCCACGCATACGTGTAAGGCCGGCTGTCCGCCGATTGCATGGTATGGAGCTGGCGCGGCGTATGCTCTAGCGTTCCCAACTGCACAAGCGGCGTGTCTGTCATCGATACAGCGAGCGCTTCCCGGTCTTGGGCCGAGTACCAGAATATGCCCTCTTGGGCACTGGTGTAATCGATGCAGCTTCCCGGAATTTGATCCTTCCATGGACGGATGTGGCAGCCGGCTTTTTCAACATAAAGCTCCGCTTCGGGACCCATGGAGAATGGAAGTGCCACATATACGTTTTCGGGGAGCCAGACACTGTCCTTGTGGAAGCGGACGGACACCTCGGCACGAGGCTGGTTCGCAAACAGCTTGATGTGGAGGGCATAGTAGCTGAGCCCCTTCACTTCGAAGACCAGCTCGATCAGAGCGAACAGCGGGCCATTGTCGAGCACGTTGACGCGAGTCAGGCGCCCGGCATCGCGCTGCACATGGGTACCCTTCCGGTTGCGGCCCATACGGGCACGGGTAGCGCATATCTGGGATGGGCTGTGCTCATCCTGTGCAGGCGTAACCTCGTAAACCGGCGTGAACGGCCCATGCCGGCGTGTATCATCCAGCAGATCGGTTGAACGTGTCTTGTCGATCCAAGCCGTAATGCCCGCGTTGATCTCCCATTCGATGCGGAACGAATCCGATTCGATGAAGCTCTCACCCACTATGACCGGATAAGGGACCAGGGGCTCCAACCGAATGTCGGCGATTCCTTCACAAGCAATTGGCTCGGTGTTGCGCGCAGTCACCATGTTCCCGGAAGGGGAGCCGACCTCTGCCATTTCGAGCGGGTGGATCGACAGCGTGCGGGATTCACCCGGCGTTAGCGTCAGCTCGGCTGCGAGGGCGCCTGTGTGCGTCAGCTGATACGGGAGCGACTGTCCGTTCGATTCATCGATAAGCTCGAACTTCCTCTTCAAGATGACGTTCTCCCAGCCATCGAGCGGAATAGCGACCTGCAGTGTGGCTGTGGCGGGCTCTGTATTGATCACCTCATACCGCAGAGGGCGATGGGGGGCCAGAAGCGCACCCTGACGGGCAACCAGCGCTTTATCCAATGCCCGGTATGCCAGCTTGCTTGCTTCAGCTGCATAGGCTTGCTTCCGAACCTCCAGCATTTGAACCTGCGGATGCCATGGCTCATACACGGAGGAATGATAACCCCACGTATGCTCCGCGTACATAGTTAGTGCTTGTGCAGCATCATCGATCTCGGCGGGGCTTACCGTTTCGGAAGCCGGATCCAGCCGCTTCACTTTGCGAAGCGTGCGCTGGGCATCCCGGTAAATCTGGGTGTGCATCGCCGTGGAGGCAACACCGTCCGTCCACCAATCCGGCCAGTCGCCCCGGTGCACCGGCAGCTCGGATAAGTCCTCCTGCTTCAGAGCCGCAAAAAATTCGGAGAGGGTAGCCATCTTAATCGTAATGCGGTCACCGTTCTGCTCATTCCATTTGGTCATCCATTCCGCAATGTCCGCATTCGGAGATGCATTATCCGTCCCAAGACCGGACACCATGATCGGAACGAAGGAATAGGGATAGGATTCCTGTTCCAGATTCCATAAATATCGGTTAATCCGTAATGATGCGATGTCGTTGTGGCGATGTTCAGGCTCCATCAGGTTATGCTGGAATTCGTCTTTGATGATGTATTTGCCGAGTGCATCCGGACAGAATCCGAGCTCGTTGCCAAACATGTAATGTTCGCCGTTCCACACAAGCAGCTTGCCGCCCTCCGGACTTTCCCACCAGAATGGGGTCTGCTTGCGACCCAGTGGATACATGCCGTGATGCGTGTGGATGCAGGAGAACAGGTGCTCAATGTTATTCTGCAGCAGGCTGTCAGCATATCCCCATCCGTAGCCGTTAATATCAGCTGTCATGGCGCTGTCGATTCGGTGTCCGAAGGATTTCGCGTACTGCTGAGCCTTCCCGTGGTTGCGCTTCAGGAGGTCAAAGTCCGGGAGCTCGGTCATGTTCAGATAAGTTCCCGACAGCTCAATATCCCCTCGGATGACAGCTTGCTGAAAAGCTTCTTTCTCTTCGGGAGAGGCCGCTTCCAGAAATTTCTCCACGGCCCAGAAGGTTTCGCAGGTCCAGCGGAATGAGCTCCAATCCGGACGCTCCCCGCGATGTGCGGCTTCTGCGATGCCGACCGCCTGGCGAATAAAGTCAACGTGGTACTGTTCGATCCTCTCCTGGCGCTCGGTGTAACCGATATCCGTGTGGGAATGATGGATGGCATAAATGGTCCAGGGACGAGCGGGTCTGTGATCACCTTGGTTTGATAAGTTCATGTAACAGTAACCTCCTAGTTATTAAGTGGGACGTATGTGTGGCTATCCATCTACAAAAAGTCCCTCTATGCCGTTAAACACAGCGCTGATTCCATCCTCTAGAGGGAGAATAGGAATGGCATATTTGCCTAAAGCCAGTTGTATATCCCTTTCCCATAAGGGAAAACTGCCTGAGATTTGCCCCCCGAGTACCAGGCGGTGGGGTTTAAAGTCAGCTATATAAGGCAGCAGCATCTCTCCCAGCCTGTAACCGTATTCGTGAAACAGATCCTCAGCTTGCGTGTGACCGCGTGTAGCTGCTTCTGCAAGATCGGCTACATCCATTCCGTCCACGAGCAGTCCCCGCTCGCCAGCCAAATTCAGAATGCCCCTTCTCCCAAAATAACAGTCCACCGTATAATCCCGGTAGGGTTCGGCAAACAGCATTCCGCTGTCTGGAACCCTGTTCTTGCCAGCGACGATCTGCCCATTGTCTATAAAGGCTGACCCGAGGCCTGTGCCGAGCGTAAGGCATATTAACCGCTCGGACGGAAACCGGATACTGGCGCCAAGCCCGAACATGAAGGCATCATTGCCGAACCGGATATTGGCTGCGGTTAAACGATTGGTCATGATGCCCGGGAATAAGCTCTTTTGTTTCTGAAATTCCGTTCGGAGCAGGTCGCGCACCGACAATCTGTAGAGCGATTCATATTTGCCGACACCCTGAAGGAGGGCGATGCCTTCTGCATAATTGAAAGGTCCGGGAAAAGCAAAACCGATTCGGATTGAATCGTGATAATCCAAAGGTCTGCAGGTGGAGGCAAATACGTTCAGCAGCTCCCGGCAGGCATCGGCGAAGCTGGCGATCGTGTCGCTTGCCAAGCCCTGAGACTTTGAAGGCCAGGTAAGGAACGAACCGGGAATAAACGTCCCGTTCACGATGAGTGCCCCTTTCAGGAATGTGCCGCCGGCATCCAGCGTGATGGTGATTCGGGCAGGAAACGGCTCGCTTGGGTGATCTGCTCCATCATCGCAGGGCATGGAAATTCTCCTCTCCGAAAGTCCGGGAAGGCGGAAGCAAGGGATGGCTCCACTCCGGATTGACTTGGGCGGCGATCAGCGTGCAGGGAGAGCTGGAGAGGTTCTCCAGACGATACTCGCCCACACATGCAGGGACGATGTAGGACTCCCCGTAGCCCCACTCAACGGCAGCACCCTCGTCTGCTGCCGGGACAAGGCGGACGTGTTCACCCTCCACGAGGTTGTACATGATAAATTCCCCGTGTGTGTCTGCGTTCCACGTATCGTGCAGAGACAGCCTGCTGACCTGAAAGAGAAGATCATCCCTTTGGCCGAGCAGTTCCAGCGAGTTCTGACCTTGCGTGCTGATGAGCGTTGGCCGGGCGATAAGTCCGTTTTCTACGGCAGACGTATTCATGGCATCGTTGATGTTCCGGCGTGCATGATCAGGGTTCATCGGGCGAGGCCTGCCGTCCCCATCGAGCCGCAAATAATCGTATATTTTGAAAGTGAACCACCAGGTGGTTGAGGAAATTTCGAGCACCAGATTATCTTTGCCGGAGCAGTGCACCGTTCCCGGCGGAATGAGATAGAGATCCCCCGTCTGTGAGTCATATTCGTTAACGTACGAGGAGAGCTCTAGCGGTTGTTCGTGAAGGTGGGCATCCTCCACCGCTTCAAGCAGCTGTCCGCCGGTTATTCCTTCCTTCAGTCCCAGATACACCTTAGCTCCAGGGGTATTGCGCATGATGTAATAGGACTCCTGCTGTGTCATATGCTCATTGAACTGCGATTCGGCATACTCTTGCAGCGGATGCACCTGAAGTGATAATTGCCCGCCTTGCATCGTATCGAGATAGTCAAACCGGATCGGAAAGTAATCGCCGAATAACTCGACATTCCGCTGTCCCAATATGTCATGGGGCGATGCCTCCATCAACAGGGTGAAGGGAATTTCAAGGGTGACGTCCTGAACGCGCAGCAGCAGCGTATTCTCGGGAGCGATGGGTTCAAAGCTCCAGGCGCAGTTTGACCATTCTTCGGGAAGGCCGCATAATTCCTTCAAGTATTGACCGCCCCAAATCCCGGGGGCAAAAAACGGCTTGACCCGAAACGGCTGCCGACCGGCTTTGTGCAGTACTTCCTTGAAGGCTGCTACAGGCAGCCACACCGGCTCATCCGGGTGATTCAAGTCCATGTAGAACGCCTTCTTATCCTCTTGCTGGGCATAATAGGCTAACCAGTCGCGGCGGTAAGTTTCCCAAACAGGCCATTCGAGAAATAAACAGTTCTTGTACGTCTCAACCTTGTCGTGACTCATGCCCAAGCCGAAGCTGCCCATATGCTGGGCGTGTCGCCGCTGCTGGTTCTCGCGGGAATAGTCGGCATAGAAGCGGAGATCGGGATCTCTGTCCGCCAGCATGGAGGCGCCGGGTCCGTATACAACGTAAATGCCGTTTTTCGTTTCAAATTCAAGCGCGCTTTTTTTTAAGGATTCTCTTGCATTATGCTGAAAATATTGACTGGGTCTGACATCAGCTGCCTTATAGCCGAACGCCCGGTTATCGGTCAAATAAGGCGCCATCTCAGCTCGGAGCTGGGCCTCGGATTTTACATAATAGGACGTGGAATCACTCAGGAAGGGGATCCCCTCTTGGTCACAGATTTGCTGAAGCTTGACCAGCAATTGATCGAAATGAGCACCGTGTGTTCCATCGAGAGTTACAAAGATTCCGGGTTTTCCTGGTATCTCTTGCTGCGACTTCATGTTATAGGCGGATAGGATAAGAGAACACCAAGCGTCTGTCCCATACTTCATAAACAGGGGTTCCTTGCGAAAGTCCAAATGGTTGATTGGATGTGATTGAAAGGCAGTTGCAGATGTCATGAATGGATGTATCCTCCCTTCGGATTGTCTGGTTACGACTTCATTGTAGAAGGCAAGGGAGGATACGTCTTTATAAAAAGAGGAATTGTTTTTGTACGATCAGGACATCAGTGGAGAGGTGCTAAAGCTCAGAGTCATAGCGACCCTCAGAAAACTGCGAGCGCCGGAACCGGGCGGGGGTCACGCCAAGCTTGGACGTAAACACCCTTGTGAAGTAGTGTACGGACTCGAATCCGCAAAATACAGCAATCTCTTTAATCTGCCGATCTGTATGCAGGAGCAGGTGTTTCGCCTTCTGCACGCGCTGCTCCTGCACATAATGGACAAAGGATTGATGACCGTATTTGCGGAACAGCCGTGTCAAATGACGGGTTGTGATGTGGAGATGGCCCGCCACCCGCTCAAGCGACAGCGGCTCGTTGAGATTATCCTTGATGAACAGCTCGGCTTGATGAAACATCGAGGTCCCTTCATCATGGACCTCTGTTCCGGAAGGCTCTTGATAGAACCCGGGGCCGTGGGCTGCAGCAATGGATAAAATCAGTGACGTGGCTATGCTGTTCAGCACATGCGGGGAATAGGTTTTATCCACGGAATGAAACTGTGATAACAGCGACAGCCACAGGAGCCCGGGCGCTTGCAGCTGCCCTTCCTGAAGCACGGGAATGCCCTGTTTGGCTAACAGCCGGAATGCGGCCGCATAGAGCTCGTTATGTGCAGTTTCATCCAGCTCGAAAGCAACATAGCATAAGGACAAGCCCTCCTTGCTTCGGATTCGGTGCTGGACGCCTGGCCGGGAGAGAAACATGGTGCCTGGTTGAAGGGGGAACTCTGTAGCGTCTTCTATATACGAGCCGCTGCCTGTTAATACATAACAAGCTTCAAAAAAAGAATGTTTATGCTCGGTATTGTCGTAATGACGCGGCATGAATCCCCAATAGTGAATATGAACGGTTAGATCCTGCTGTTCAAGACGGTTCAGGGTACGGTTCAGGATGGAATTGGCCCGTTTATAAAACGATACAAATAAATGGTTGTCAATCAGCATGGGAGAGTCTTCTCCTTCTCAAAAACGGCTCTGTATCTGCCGGTCATGTAAGTTACAGGATAATACGATGTCTCTCTATTTTATATCATAATGATAAGTTATAAAGAAAAAATGGGTATAGTGATGTTGTGCATAGACAGCTACACAAGTTCTTCATAAGTAGATGCTATGCTATAAATATTCAATTCTAGAGAGGAGTTTATACTTATGTCAGCTAAGAAACGATGGAAGCCGATCATCCTGGGAGTGTTAGCATCTCTCATCTTCATATTGGGGGCCTGCGGAAACACGGACGGTGCAAACCCCGAGAGCACACCAAGCAAGGAAACCTCCGGGAGCATGGACGGGATGGATCACGGCAGCATGAACCATTCCGGCTCAGGCGAGGTACCGGAAGGATTGAAGGCGGCAGAGAATCCAACTTATCCGGTTGGTACCCAAGCGCTCATTGAAACTGACCATATGCCCGGGATGAAAGGGGCTAAAGCAACAATTGTTGGAGCGTATGATACCACGGTGTACACGATATCGTATACACCAACGAATGGCGGTCCCGAAGTGAAGAATCATAAATGGGTGATTCAAGAAGAGCTGAAGGATGCCGGTAAGGAACCGCTGCAGCCAGGTACGGAGGTTGTAGTTAACGCGGACCATATGGAAGGGATGGAGGGCGCAACTGCGGTCATCGATTCTGCGGAACAAACGACGGTGTATATGGTGGACTTCACATCAACCACGGGTGAAGAAGTCAAGAACCATAAATGGGTGACGGAAAGCGAACTGTCTCCGGTTCAATAAAAAATGTATAAAAAAACAATTGGTTTCCAATAATCGGAAACCAATTGTTTTTTTATGAGTTATCAGCTTTCTCTAATCTGGCGCAGCGCTTCCGTCAATTCCGCATAGCGAAACTGAAAGCCGTGACGCAGGGCTTTGGCCGGGACGATTCGCTGGCCCTTCAACAGAATGAGGGACATTTCTCCGAGGATTGCTTGCAGCATAAAGGCAGGCAAGGGGAGCCAATGTGGACGATGATAGACCTTGGCCACACATCTGCCAAATTCATCGTTCCTGACCGCATGCGGCGAAGCGGCATTGACGGCTCCGGATATTTCCTTGTGCCGGACACAGTAGTCAATTAAATCTACGATATCGTTGATATGTATCCAAGATAACCATTGCTTGCCGCTGCCTATCTTACCGCCGACGCCCGCTTTGTAAGGCAGCAGCATCTTGGGGAGTGCCCCGCCTGGATTGCCCAGCACGACACTGATCCGCAGCTTGATTAACCGGTCAACAGGGATGTGGTCTGCTGCCTGTTCCCACTCCGATACAACCTCGGACGGGAAATCCATAATGGTGGCAGGACTCTCCTCATCAAACGTTTTGTGCTCGGAAGTACCATAAATCGCCATCGCTGAAGCTTGAACAATGACCGCTGGTTTATGCTCCAACTTGTGCATCAATTCAGCTACAGAGGATACGGTTTTTTGCCGGGACTGCAGAATTCTCTGTTTGCCCTCCCGTGTCCAGCGCTGGCTCAGAGAGGAGCCGGCAAGATTGATGAGCGCGTCCAGATGCTCAAATCGCTCGGGATTGGACTTCATCTCATCCCAGGTCAGATAGGATAAGTGCCCGTTATGTTCGGTTTGTGCGTGAGATTTCGGAACCGATCTCGTTACAATGACAATGTCATGCCCGTCTTGGAGCCAACGCTTGCATAATGCTTGGCCTATAAATCCGGTGCCTCCGCAAACAGCGATTCTCATGAAAAAACCTCCTTGAGCGATATGTTGTCGGTGTATGATTAAAATACGATAAGCGTGATTCACGGAAATGAAGGGGAAAGGCTTAACGACCCTTTACGAATGACGCTTGGGGTTACGAATTGGAAGTCCATATTATACAATCAATTATACAGGAAATGCGGTAGGACTCCGCCATAAGATTTGCAGGAGCCTCGTACTCCGTAGCAAGAAGTAAGGAGTGAAGGATGAGTTTATTTGAGAAGCTTCAAACGTTGATCATTATGGGTGCGGTCGGGATCGGGCTGCTGTTGGGGCAGCTTCCGGCTGCTTCGGGTTATGCGGAATATGTGATTGTTCCCTTTTTGCTGCTGATGTTATATGGATTGTTCTTGACGATACCGCTGCGGCAATTAACGCAGGCCTTCAAGAACATCTGATTTCTAGGGTCGAGCACCATCATTAATTTTATTTGGACGCCGCTGCTGGCTTGGGTGCTGGGTGCTGTCTTTTTATCGGATTATCCTGCCCTCTGGATAGGCTTCATCATGCTGATGGTGACTCCTTGCACCGACTGGTATTTGGTGTTCACTTCAATTGCAAAAGGCAATGTGCCCTTGTCCACATCGGTTCTGCCCATCAATCTGATCCTTCAGGTGCTGCTGCTGCCGCTCTATCTGCTGCTGTTCGCCGGCACGATTGAAACGATGCGGATGACAACAATCATGGAGAGTGTACTGCTGGTGCTCGTGGTGCCGTTCACCCTCGCACATCTCACCCGGTTTTTGCTGAGGGAAAAGAAGGAGGTGCTGGACCAGAAGCTGGTGCCGTTCTTTGCCAAAGCACAGATTATGTTTCTGTCTTTGGCCATTGTGGCGATGTTTGCATCTCAGGGCTCGTATTTACTGAAGAACCTGGAAATGATCTATATTCTTATCGTTCCGATCCTGATCTACTTCACGGTCAATTACGTCCCGGGCAGTCTGGTAGGCAGAATGCTGCGTTTCTCCTATGAGGATTCGGTCAGTTTACATTTAACGATCATTGCCCGAAACTCTCCGGTAGCTCTGGCTATCGCGGTGACAGCTTTTCCGGACCAGCCCCTGATTGCGCTTGCCCTGGTCATCGGACCGCTGATCGAGCTTCCCGTGCTTGCCGTGGTATCTCAGCTGCTCCTCTTCACAAGAAGAATGAAGCCGAAGTCCGGCTGAATCAACGGATTCGGGCTGCTTGTTAGGCGTCTGCACGGAATGGATAACGAATACCCATAAGAAAAACAGTTTGTTGCGCCCGCCTTCTTCTTGGCCGGGTGAACAAACTGTTTTTTATTGGTGCATATGCGGCGGCCAGGGTATTCGTTGTCACGCAAACGCCTGCCGTACGATCTCCACGGCCTGGTCCAGCTCCGGTTTCGATATGATGAGCGGCGGTGCAAAGCGAATGATCGATTCATGGGTTTCCTTGCAGAGCAGCCCGAGATCCTTCAGCTTCTCGCAGTAGGGTCGGGCCGGTACATGCAGCTCCATACCGATGAATAATCCTCTGCCGCGCACGTCTTTAACATCGGGATGCCGAATGGAACGAAGCTGCTGGAGAAAGTATTCGCCAAGCTCTAAGGATCTGGCTTCGAGCCCCTCTTCGGCAAAAACGTCCATTGAGGCGATCGCTACCGCGCAGCCGAGTGGATTCCCGCCAAAGGTAGAGCCGTGGGATCCCGGCTCGAATACACCAAGAATATCTGCCTCCGCCGCCACAGCAGAGACAGGGAAGACGCCGCCGCCAAGCGCTTTTCCAAGAATGTACATATCGGGCACCACGTTCTCCCAGTCACAAGCAAACCGTTTTCCCGTTCTGCCGAAGCCGGTTTGAATTTCATCGGCGAGCAGAAGGACGTGGTGCTGTTTGCACAGTTCCATAGCGCCGCTCAGATATCCGTCAGGCGGAATGACAATTCCGGATTCTCCCTGGATCGGCTCGACAAGAAAAGCGGCAGTATTCGGTGTAATTGCCTGCTCGAGCGCTTCCAAATCCCCATAGGGAATGATGTTGAAGCCAGGGGTGAACGGGCCAAAGTCCTCCCGGTATTCGCTGGATGAGGAGAACGAGGTGACGGTAAGGGTACGGCCGTGAAAATTACCCTCGCAGACGATAATTTCTGCTTGATCCGCCGGGATGCCTTTGTTCCGATAAGCGTATCGGCGAGCCGCCTTGAGCGCGGTTTCAACAGCTTCGGCTCCGGTATTCATGGGAAGAATCATGCCTTTGCCGGTGAATGCGGACAGCTTCTCGTAGAAGTCTCCCAACTGATCGTTATGAAAAGCGCGTGAGGTTAATGTCACCTTATCCGCCTGATCTTTCAGCGCCTGAATGATTCGGGGATGACGATGGCCTGCGTTCAGAGCGGAGTAGGCGCTTAACATGTCGATGTATCGCTTGCCGTCCGCATCCGTGATATGAATCCCTTCCGCTTCCGCGATGACGATGGGAAGGGGGAAGTAGTTTCTTGCACCGTACGTTTCGGCTTTCTCGATATGAAGCCTTGTAGGGTCCATGGCGTAACCTCCTTAGTAGTCTGAAGAAGCCGGAGAGGTTGGAGAAGTCTAAGAAGCCCTGATAGGTAGTTGTTCCACGACGCAGACACTTCATCATGAAGCTTGCAGACGTGAGAAGCTTCATGATTACAAGATGCTTTCGCCCAGCATGGAGGCGATTAAGCCAACAAGCAGTCGGGACGTGGTCTGACCGCGGTCCAGCAGCGGATTGTTCTCGACGAATTCGGCTGAGGTTACGATGCCGGATTCAGACAGCATCTCCATGGCAAGATGTGCTTCGCGGTAACTGAGTCCGCCCTGAACCGGCGTTCCCGTGCCAGGCGCGATTTTGGGATCGACACTGTCGATATCAAAGGACAGATGAACACCATCCGTCCCCGCCGAGGTAATGCGGATGGCTTCTTCCATGACCCGGAACATGCCCAAGCGGTCGATGTCCTGCATCGTGAAGCAAGTAATGCCTTCTTGCCGAATCAGGTCCCGTTCGCCCTGATCGAGGGAACGCGAACCGATGAGCACCACATTTTCCGGCTTGATGGGGGATTTTGCACCACCTATGGATGTCAGCCGTGTATCGCCTTTACCCAAGCTGACAGCCAGTGACATGCCATGGATGTTGCCAGATGGCGTTGTATCCGGCGTATTGAGATCGGAATGGGCGTCTAGCCAGATGACCCCCAGATTGCGGTGGTGCCGGGTCAGTCCGGCCAGTGTGCCAATTGCGATGCTATGGTCACCGCCAAGCACAAGCGGGAAGACCCCTGTCTCTGCTAGGGCGTATACGCGAGCTGCGAGCAACTCGTTGATCGATAATACTTCCTGCACATGTTTTAATTGAGGATTGTGTGCCTCATCCTTCATTTCAGGGGGGGCAGCCAGCTCTTCGACGCGATAGGGGATACCGAGTGTGTCAAGCTTGCGCTTCAGACCCGATCCGAATATCGCATTCGGTCCCTGACCGGCTCCCCGCCGGGTAGCTCCGCGGTCAAAAGGCACCGAGAGGATTGTTACGGTGGATGGAAGATTTCTCATTATGGGCTCACCTCCACTTTGTAACATTGTATTCACTGGCCCTGCTTCGTGACTTGGGTTAATCCCCATACAAGCTGATTGTAGCGGGCATATGAAGATTCACATCAAAAAAACCCTCCGGCCAAACATCGGGACCCATAGGTCCAATGTCTGTGCAGGAGGGTGTTGAAAGAATCGAACGATTTCTCTTTTATTATTTTACTGTTTTATTATAGGTTTCGATCTTGGAGCTGATTTCCGAAGCAGCTTTGTCCAGGGCTTCCTGCGGTGTTTTTTGACCGTTCAGCACCTCTTCGATGGCCGTTTCGGTAAGCTGGCGAGCTTCAGGGAATACCCCCATGACAGCGCCTTGTGTTGCCAGATTGGCTGTGGTTTGATGCAATTGATCCACGGCTGTTTGGAATTGAGGGTATTTCTCCAGATTCTCTTTCACAAGCTCTTCTTCATAGGCTTTGGTTGTAACCGGGAAGTAGCCAGTGTTGACATGCCAGTAAGCTTGCGTTTGCGGCTCGGCCAAATACTTCATGAATTCCCAAGCGGCCTGCTGCTCTTCTTCCGATTTGTTGTTCATCAGCCAGAGGCTGGCACCGCCGATAATGACGCCGCCGTCGCCGCCGTCAGCCGGTTTGGGCAGGAAGCCGGTACCGACTTCGAATTTACCTTCCGCCGCGCTGACAATGCCGCGAAGCGAAGCCGTGGAGTCCAGTGTCATGGCGATTTGTCCGGCTGCAAAAGCTTTTTTGGTGTCATCCGTTTTACGCCCCAGGTTCAGCAGCACTTTATCATCCACCATTTGCTTCCACCATTCCAGTGTTTTCACGCCGGCAGGGCTGTTAACCTGTGAAGCGGTGGCCGGGGATGTACGGCCGTTGCCGTTATTCAGCAGCTCAACGCCCTGGTTCGCAAGGAATTGCTCCATAAACCAGCCGTAGATGGCGAAGGATGCGCCCGCTTGATTGCCTTTTGTCAGGGCTTTTGCTGCTTCCGCTACCTCCTCATAGGTTTTTGGAGGATTCTCAGGGTCCAAACCGGCTGCTTTAAAGGCATCTTTGTTGTAATACAGAATCGGGTTGGAGGAGTTAAACGGCATCGAGTACAGTTTATCGTCGAACGTATAGTAATTTTTGATATTCGGCTCCAGGGAAGAGATGTCGTACTGCTCGGCATCCATAAAGTCCTGAACCGGACGGATTGCCTTGGTATCCATCATGAAACGGCTGCCGATCTCGTACACCTGAATCATCGTAGGGCCGCTGTTTGAGCCCAGGGAAGCTTTGAGTTTGTTCAGGCTTTCATCGTAGGTGCCCTGAAATACGCCCTCTACCTGTATGTCTTCGTGAGCGGCATTAAAATCGGAGATTAACTTGTCCGCGACCGTGCCGAGTTCACCGCTCATGGAGTGCCACCATACAACTTTTACAGGCTCCTTGGACGGCTCGCTGCCTGCGGCAGCAGTCGTCTCCCCGGTGGTAGGCGAATTGCTGCAAGCGGCGCTGATCAGCATCAAGCAGGAAAGCAGGAGCAGCGTGAAGGATCTTTTCCCAAAACGTTTCATGATTGGTTAATCTCTCCCTTTTGAAAATATAGTATGGTTCTATCTATCAGAAATTGCGTGGTCCCGTCTCTTAGAGACAACCGGCTCGCAAGGCTGATCATGCATGGTCTTGGCTATATAGCCATTAACCCTTTAATGCGCCTGCCGTGATGCCTCGAACAAGAGGCTTCAGCCCAAGTGCCAGCAGCAGCAGGGAAGGAAGCAGAAGCAGCAGAACACCGGATAGAATCAGATTCCACGAATTCATCTCCTCAAACTGCAGCATGCCGATCCCGATCTGGACGGTGCGCATCTCGACACGGTTTGTTGTCAAGAGCGGCCATAGGTACATGTTCCAATTGTTCAAGAACGAGTACACGCCCAGTGTGGCGATTCCGGGAATCGATAACGGCAGCACCATTTTCAGAAATATCCGGACATGTCCGCAGCCGTCCACCCGAGCCGCTTCAAACAGTTCCTTCGGCAGCTGCAAAAAGGTTTGTCTCAGCAGGAAGGTACCGAAGGCAGTAGCCAGAAACGGCACGATCAGCCCTTGATAGGTGTCCAGCCAATTCAAGCTTTTGACCGTTAAATAGTTCGGAATCATGATCACTTCCCAAGGAATCATCATGGTGGCGAGAAAGAGGCTGAACAGCAGGGTCTTTCCCGGGAACCGGAGAAAGGCAAAGGCGTAAGCTGCCAGGCTTGCTGTCACAATCTGCCCCAGCATAATCGCAATGGAGACGATCAGGCTGTTTCCGATGAAGGTCAGCACGGGAATCGTATCAATCACCTTGGCGAAGTTCGACAGATTGATGGCCCCGGGAAGCAGAGGCGGCGGATAAACGGCCGATTCGGCCTCACTCATAAGCGATGTTGACAAGGTGTACAGCAGCGGAAAAGCAACAGCCAGCGAACCTAGAAGAAGGGCGATGTAAACGAAGCTTTTGGGCATGAGACGCATGTTCATTGATAATGCACCTTCTTCTCCACGAATTTGAATTGAAAGACGGTTAACAGCAGGATAATGGCAAACAGGATCAGTGCCTGCGCACTGCCGATGCCAAATCGGAAATTGACAAACGCATCCTGATAGATGTTAAACACCATGACGTTGGTGCTGTTCATCGGACCGCCCTTCGTAAGGATGTTAATCTGTCCGAACGCTTGAAAGGCGCCGATGACCGACACAACGGATGTAAAAAATAAAGTAGGGGAAATCAGCGGCATCGTAATCCGGAAGAACGTCCGAAACGGACCGGAGCCGTCTATTTTTGTGCTGTCATATATATCCTCGGATACGCCCTGCATTCCGCTCAGCATCAGGATGTAGTTGAAACCCAGGTTCATCCAGACTGTCATCAGCGCGATGGAGATCATGGCCCATTTCGGATCGGTCAGCCACTGGATCGGCTGAGTTCCGACTAGCGACAGGAAGTAATTCAGCACGCCCAGGGTTGGATGGTAGAGAATCATCCAGATCATGGAGCCGGTACCAACGGATACGGCCATGGGCAGCGAGAAGATGAAGCGGAATACCTTCATGCCTTTCAGTTTGTTATGCGTCAGAGCTGCCAGCAGAACAGCAGCCGCAATGCCGGTTGGGACCGTCAGCAGTATAAACAGCAGTGTGTTGCCAAAGCTTTTATAGAACATCTCGGAGGTTAATATCTCCCTGAAATTGTCCATCCCGACGAATTCAGCCACCCGGCCCTGCGGATCGGTCAGGAAGAGGCTGAGATAAACCGATTTGAGCAGCGGGTAGAATAGAAACAGACCGAAGATGAGCAGCGAAGGGGTTAAACAGGCATAGGCAAGCATGATTTCCTTGCGCTTGGTTTTCTTGATTGAGACGGGTTTTGTCTCATTTGAAGCCTGTGCCTCGCTGACGGATGGTGTTAGAGAGTGCCCCGGAGAAGGGAGCGTAAATTCTTTTTCCATAATCATGTTTACCTCACTTTCCAGCTTGGCCTTACAGGTATTGAGTATAGGAGTCAGATGTAAAATCCAGTGTGGGATTTTGTAAGATTACCGTAATTTATTACTTTATAATCTAAGAATGGAAGAAGATTTGACCGGAAGGGATGCAAGAATATCCCTCCTTCAAAAAGCTTGCAGCTCAGAAGCAGATGTGATATCTTATATCTGTAACCGGTTACACATGGGTGAGGTGATTTTAGGATGACAACGATAAAAGATGTGGCCAAGCAGGCAGGAGTATCTGTAGCGACAGTTTCGCGGGTTTTAAATGGAAACGGTTACGTGCACGAGGACACCAGGTCCAAGGTGGAGCAGAGCATTCGAGAATTGAATTACACGCCGAATGAAGTGGCGCGTTCTTTATATAAAAGAAAATCCAAATTGATCGGCTTGCTTCTTCCGGACATCATGAACCCTTATTTTCCGCAGCTTGCCCGCGGGGTTGAGGATGAGATGCAGGAGAACGATTACCGGTTGATTTTTGGAAATAGCGATGAGAAGAAGCAGAAGGAAATGGAATACATCCAGACCTTCGTTCAGAACAATGTAGTTGGCGTCATTTCGTCAACGAATGATCCGGAGGCCGATATGTACACCGGTCTGAACATTCCCGTTGTTTTTCTGGACCGAACCTCGAACGATAGGCCTTCTGTATTCGCAGATGGCCGCGAGGGCGGCAGAATTGCCGCACAGGAGATGATGCTCCGGGGCAGTAAGGAAATTACGGTTATGCAAGGTCCGGCGGATGTGCGGCCGGCGCTGGAGCGTTTTGAAGGAGCCGTCGAGGTTCTGGAAGACCGGGGGGCAGCATATCAAGTGCTGAAGACGACATCCTTTTCCCTAACCGACGCAGAAGGGTTTGCTTATGAATTGTTTCGCCAATATCCGGACACTGATGGCGTGATTGCAAGTAACGACATTGTTGCATCAGCGGTGCTGAAGGAAGCGCATCGGCTGGAGAAAAGGGTGCCGGAAGACGTACAAATCATCGGATTTGATGATATTTTACTTAGCAGCCTGCTCGCTCCCTCGTTATCAACCATACATCAGCCCGCGTATGAAATGGGCAGGGCAGCGGCAAGATTACTTATTGAACTTATCGAAGGGCAGCATATTGAGAGAAGCAGCATTGAATTCCCGGTAGAATTTATGGAGCGGCAGACAACGAGAAAGGTGGAATCATAATGGCAAAAATCGTGGTGATTGGAAGCGCGTCGATGGATCTGGTAGTAACCGCCGCCAAGCGTCCCGGCGCGGGGGAAACGGTGCTTGGCGACAGCTTCAAGACGGTACCTGGAGGGAAGGGAGCCAATCAGGCTGTTGCTTGTGCAAGGCTTGGCGCAGAGGTGACGATGGTCGGCTGCGTGGGCGACGATTCCTTCGGTAAAACGATTTTGAACAATTTGCAATCGAATGGTGTTGTTACGGACTATGTGGAACCGGTTACAGGTATAGAGAGCGGAACCGCGCACATCATTTTGGCGGAGGGTGACAACAGCATTGTGGTTGTGAAAGCAGCCAACGACCGGATTACCCCGGCCTACGTAGGTCAGGCAGCAGCTGTGATCAAGGCTTCGGATATCGTGCTGATTCAACAGGAAATTCCGGAAGAAACGGTGGTGCACGTCAGTGAAATATGCTCGAAATACCATGTGCCGTTGATGCTGAATCCGGCTCCTGCTCGCCCGGTACCGAGCCGCGTTATCGAACAGGCAGCTTATATTACGCCGAATGAACACGAGGCCGCCATCCTTTTTGGAGATGAGCCATTAAGCGACGTGCTGCGCCGATACCCGAACAAGCTGATCGTGACGGAAGGCAAGAACGGAGTGCGTTATTTTGACGGAAGCCAAGAGGTGGTTGTGCCGGGCTACCAGGTTGAAGCGGTGGACACAACGGGAGCGGGCGACACGTTTAACGGTGCCTTCGCCGTGGCTCTCGCAGAGGGCATGAGCATTACGGACAGCTTAAGATTTGCGAACCGTGCCGCATCTTTATCCGTTATGAGGTTCGGAGCACAAGGCGGGATGCCGACACGCGACGAAGTGGAAGGGAGCCTCTGATTATGAAGAAGAGCGGAATGCTGAACAGTCATATCGCAAAAGTGCTGGCTGATTTGGGGCACACCGACACCATCGTTGTTGGCGATGTTGGCCTTCCGATTCCTCCCGGAGTTCTCAAGATTGATCTGGCATTAAAGTTAGGCACGCCAAGCTTCATGGAAGTGGTGGAGGCGATTGCCGAAGATATGGTGATCGAGAAAATCGTCATTGCCGAAGAAATGAAGCTTGATAATAAGGAAACACTGCATGATATACAGGACCTTTTTCAAGGCAACGAGATCGAGGCTTGCCCGCACGAGTTGTTTAAAGAGAGGACTCGAACCGCAAAGGCGGTCATCCGTACAGGAGAAGCGAGACCGTACGCGAATTGCATTTTACAGGCTGGCGTTCATTTCGGTTAAAAAAAGGAGGAAGCACCATGAACATTGAGATGACGAATATTCATAAATCGTTTGGCACGAATCGGGTGCTTGCAGGCGTGGACTTTGATCTCCGGGAAGGAGAGGTCCATGCCCTGATGGGAGAGAATGGCGCAGGCAAATCGACGCTGATGAATATCTTGACCGGTCTTCACGGCAGGGATGAAGGCAAGATTGTCGTCGACGGTCAGGAGACCTATTTTGCCAACCCGAAGGAAGCGGAGGAGCGAGGTGTAGCCTTCATTCATCAGGAGCTTAACATTTGGCCGGAGATGACGGTGCTGGATAACTTGTTTATCGGCAAAGAGTTGACGTCGGGTATCGGATTCCTGAACATGAAACAAATGAAGGCGCTTGCGAAGGAACAGTTCCGCAAACTGGCGGTTACGATTCCGTTGACACAGGAGGCGGGATTGTGCTCCGTCGGCCAGCAGCAGATGATTGAGATTGCGAAAGCACTTATGACCCAAGCGAAAGTGATCATTATGGACGAACCGACGGCAGCGCTGACCGAAAGGGAAATCGAGAAGCTGTTTGACGTCATCCGCTCTTTGAAAAAAGAAGGCGTATCCATCGTCTACATTTCGCACCGAATGGAAGAGATCTTTACGATCTGCGACCGGATTACGGTCATGCGGGACGGTAAATCGGTGGACACCCAGGCGATACCGGACACGAGTTTTGATGAAGTTGTCAAGAAAATGGTCGGCCGGGAGCTGACCGAGCGTTATCCGGCGCGGCAGCCGTCTCCGGGAGAGACCGTTCTCGAAGTGAAGAATACTAGCGGAAAAGGCCGGTTCGAGAATGTAAGCTTCTCGGTTCGCGCTGGTGAAATCGTAGGTGTATCCGGTTTGATGGGAGCGGGACGTACCGAGATGATGAGAGCGATTTTTGGACTGGACCCGCTCGACAGCGGCGAGGTTTGGGTACGAGGCAAGAAGGTCTCCATCAGGAAGCCGGATGATGCCGTCAAACACGGCATTGGATTTATAACGGAGGACCGCAAGGATGAAGGGTTGGTTCTGGATTTCTCGGTTCGCGAGAATATGGCACTGCCCAATCTGTTCAGCTTCTCTTCGAGAGGGTTCATCTCCGGGAAGAAGGAGCAGGATTTCGTAGATACGTTGACAAAGCGGCTGCAGATCAAGACACACAGCTCGGAAACGCAGGCACGCAATCTTTCGGGCGGTAATCAACAGAAGGTTGTTATCGCGAAGTGGATTGGCATCGGGCCGAGCGTACTCATCCTGGATGAGCCGACACGCGGCGTGGACGTCGGCGCGAAGCGGGAAATTTACCAGCTGATGAATGAGCTGACCGAGCGCGGCGTCGCGATTCTGATGGTCTCTTCGGAGCTGCCGGAAGTGCTCGGGATGAGTGACCGGATACTCGTTGTCCATGAGGGCAGGATATCCGGTGAACTGGACCACGAACAGGCAACGCAGGAACAAATCATGACTCTAGCTACAGGAGGACAGTAATATGACAACTATCAACGATGCCAAGGCGGAAAAAGGATTTAAGGTCTCAGGTTTGACGCAAAAGCTCGGTCCTCTGCTCGGACTAATCATTCTCATCGTCATTGTATCCGTCCTGAATCCAAGCTTCTTGGAACCGCTTAACATTCTGAACCTGCTGCGTCAGGTATCGATTAATGCATTGATTGCATTCGGCATGACGTTTGTTATTCTGACCGGGGGCATTGACCTGTCGGTCGGATCGATTCTGGCACTGTCCAGTGCGTTTGTTGCCAATATGATGCTGGCCGGGTTTGACCCGATTCTTGCGATCATTATCGGCGTTGCACTCGGCGGAGTGATGGGGATGATCAATGGTCTCATGATCACCAAGGGCAAGATGGCGCCGTTTATCGCCACCTTGGCCACGATGACCATATTCAGAGGACTTACACTTGTCTATACAAACGGCAACCCGATCACGGGCCTGGGTGACAGCCTCGCATTCCAGCTGTTTGGACGCGGATATCTGTTTGGCATTCCGGTGCCGGCCATTACCATGATCATTACCTTTGCCGTGTTGTGGGTCATCCTTCATAAAACGTCCTTTGGCCGCAAAACTTATGCCATTGGCGGTAACGAAAAAGCTTCGCTTGTATCCGGCATTAAAGTGCCGCGCGTGAAGATTATGATCTATTCCCTGGCAGGGATGCTGTCCGCCCTGGCCGGTGCGATTCTCACATCCCGTTTGAATTCCGCACAACCGACGGCGGGCACTTCCTATGAATTGGATGCAATTGCTGCCGTAGTTCTCGGCGGAACCAGTCTGACCGGCGGACGGGGCCGAATTGTCGGGACGCTGATCGGTGTGCTGATTATCGGCATACTGAATAACGGACTCAACCTGCTCGGCGTGAATTCCTTCTATCAGATGGTTGTCAAAGGCGTTGTCATAGCGATTGCCGTACTGCTCGACCGTAGAAAATCGGCTTAAGGGGGAGAATGAACGATGAAAAAAACAACTTTGCTGCTGGTATCACTTATGCTGATCTTCATAACCGGGTGTTCCCTGGAGCCGCCGGAATGGGCGAAGCCCAAAACCAGCGGAGATGTCAAAGATATCAAGATCGGTCTTTCCATCTCCACGCTGAACAATCCGTTCTTTGTATCCTTGAAGGATGGCGTTGTCGCTGAAGCGGCCAAACAAGGGATGCAGGTTGTTGTCGTTGATGCACAGAACGACTCGGCCAAGCAGAGCAATGACGTTGACGATCTGATTCAACAAGGTGTTCATGCATTACTAATTAATCCGACGGATTCCTCTGCGATTTCAACAGTAGTTCAAACCGCGAATAGCTTGGACATACCGGTTATTACGCTGGATCGTTCGGCGGATCAAGGCGAGGTCGCTGCGCTGGTTGCCTCCGATAATGTGAAGGGCGGCCAGATGGCAGCCGAATATATCGTGGAGCAGCTCGGCAAAGATACGAAGGTGATCGAGCTTGAAGGCGTACCGGGCGCTTCTGCGACCCGCGAGCGCGGAAAGGGATTCCATGATATCGCCGATGAGCAGCTGAGTGTGGTGGCGAAGCAGGCGGCGGATTTTGACCGGACGAAGGGGCTTACCGTAACGGAAAACCTGCTGCAGGGCAACCCGGACGCCAAAGCGATTTTTGCCCACAACGACGAGATGGCGCTTGGCGCGATTGAAGCCATTCAAAGTTCGGGCAAAGACATCATGGTCATCGGCTTTGACGGGAATGACGATGCCTTGAAATCCATCGAGGCCGGCAAGCTGACAGCAACAGTAGCGCAGCAGCCCGAGTTAATCGGCCAACTGGCTGTCGGCGCGGCCAGGGATGTGCTGCAGGGCAAAGAGGTCGAAGAGAATATTGCCGCACCGCTAAAATTAGTGGTTAAGGAATAATCTGGAGTTGTGAGAAGCGTTACCCTGGTGAAATGGGCAGGGTAACGCTTTTTAGCAAGAAGAGAAATAATATCATCCACAGCGAAGTAACTCACAGCCTTGAGATCGCCGCGGTAATACAATATCGTAAAAGAGAACCGTTATTTCACGGAATATATTATAATGACAATGATGCAAGAACAGCTGAGAGATGTTAAAAAGGAGCCGGATATCTATGACTATGGGGAAAACCAAACAAGCAATTGTAATTGTAGGCTATGGGGGAATGGGAAGTTACCATGCCAAGCTGATCAAGGACAATGAATATCTCGAGGTTACGGGAACCTATGATATTTTGGAAGATCGGCGGAAGGTGTCTTCTGAGGACGGATACCCTGCCTATGTCAGCTACGAGCAAGTGCTTCAGGATGCTGCAGTGGACGTAATTCTGATTGCAACGCCGAATGACGTGCACAAGGAACTTGCGCTTCAGGCCTTTACCGCCGGCAAACATGTCATCTGCGAGAAGCCGGTAACGCTTTCTGTAAGCGACTTTAAAGAGATGGTGTCCGCTGCCGATGCTGCCCGGCGGGTGCTGATGGTTCACCAGAACCGCCGCTGGGACGAGGATTTCTTGACGATTAAACAGATGTACAATGAGAAAACGATCGGCGATTTGTTCCGGATTGAATCGAGGGTGCACGGAGCGAACGGCATCCCGGGGGACTGGCGCCATCTTGAACAGTACGGCGGCGGCATGCTGCTGGACTGGGGCGTGCATCTGCTGGACCAGATCCTGTTTATGGTGGACAGCAAGATCGTCAGCCTGAGCAGCCGATTGAGTTTTATTCTGGGTGATGAGGTGGACGACGGCTTTGAATCGGTACTGCAATTCGAGAACGGGGTCTCGGCTCTGATTGAAGTGGGAACAACAAATTTCATTACACTGCCCCGCTGGTATGTCAAAGGCACGGAAGGGACAGGCATTATTGAGGACTGGTCGTTAAACGGCAGAGTTGTTACCCGCAACCAGGATGCCGTAATAGTAGAGCCGAAGCCGATTCAGGCCGGAGTGGGATTGACCAAAACGATGGCGCCTCCTTCCGAAGAAGCTACCATTACAGGAGCCCTGCCTGAGCCGTATCGTCAATCCAGCAGCTTTTTCGATAACTTTGCGGCCGTTATCCGGGGCGAGGCAGAACCCATCGTGAAGAACGAGGAAGTGCTGCGCGTCCTGAATCTGATCGAAGCGGTGTTCGAATCGGCCAGAACGGGCGATACCCTGAAGGATTTTGACATATACCCTGCGTAACTCGCACGGATTGAGCATTCATTGAATATTGCAAAAAAAGTACCGCGGCCAAGCAGATTGTGCTTGAAGCCGGGGTACTTTTTCTTTTTCCGTCACTGGGCTTACAAGCTGCCCTGATGGCTGTGCAAGCTATCGTTATTTTACATGATCCACTTGCACGCGCTGCCCGGCCAGCAGCTCCCTTCGATAGTCGCTCGGCGCCCAGCCCGTATCCTGCTTGAATAGCTTCGAGAAATAGGAATAGTTGGCATACCCCACCTTGGCCGCAATCTGATATACAGATAACGAGGTTGCCTCCAGCAGATGTTTGGCCGCCTTAATGCGGGCTTGAATGATATAGGTGCCCAAAGAGATCCCCGTCTCTTTTTTGAACAGGCGGGCTAAATAATCCGGGTTAAGATAGACAATCTCCGCCAGGCTCATTCGTGTCAGCTCGTCACCGTAATGGGATTGAATATAGTGCTTGATTTCCTCCACAACGGTTTGGGAATGGTCGGCAAAGGAATGATATTCTGCTGCCGTGCTGACCAGATATTCCATATATTTCTCCATATCTTCAATCGAGTTCAGCGATTGCATGAATAATTGATCATTGGTTTTACCCGTATAGAGCTTGTGTGCCTGAATCTCTTTGTTCTTCAGATAGGCGTACACGAGCTGCACGATGTCCAGGCGGAACAAACGCAGCACGGAGGCGTTATAGACGCCATTCTTGGCCAGGTTCTGCAAGTAATTGCGGGTCTCTCCCAAAAAAGTTCCCGGGTTGTTCTGGTTCAGCAGCTCTTCCCAGTCTTGAAGAGGGGGAGGCGCATAAACGGCTTCCTGCAGCGGATACTGCTCCAGGAAAAAGATCTGATTCCGCTTTTTGATCATATCCTCGTTCATTTGGAGCAGGTCCCGTATGGACTTGTTGATCGCTTCCAGAGCCACCGAGGTCGATACGTTGCAGCAAGCATCGCTTCTGAGAAATTGATTGGCTTTTTCAATGAACGACAAGCAGATGCATTCGATTACCCGGGTATCGGGGGCCCGATTCCATTTCAGCATGACCACCCAATTGTAATCCTTATATTCCATAACCGTTTCGACGGAAATAAGAGGGTCCAGGAACAATTCGGACAACACGTTGAGGAACGCATAGTCAAACAGATCCTTGTCTTCCTTGCCCAGACTTTTGTCATACGGAAAGATGGTGATGAGCACGGGCAGAAACAGATCCGACAACTGGTAGGACAGGTTTTGTTCCGCGATATAACCTGCGATGGCCGCCCGGTCCGACGAAGCCTTCTTCTCCCGGATCAGCCTGCGCCAGAAATGGTCCTGCAGTTTCTTTTGATTTTTCTTCCAGAGTTGCCCATCCTGGATTGCTTCCTGATAACTTTGCTGTTCCTTGGCTTTGTAGGCCGCTTTAGAGATGATGAGGCTTAATTTATCGAATTCAATCGGCTTCAGGAAATAATCAAAGCTTTGCAGCTCAATGGCTTTCTGGGCATAGTTGAAATCGGCGTAATTGGTCAGGAATATCGTTTGGATGCTGTACTGCTCCTCCCGTATCCAGGCGAGAAGCTCAAGCCCGCTCCCTTGCGGCATTTCGATATCACAGACAAGAATTTGAATGGAATGCTTCTGTAAAATGTCACGTGCTTGTGCAACACTGTAAGCAGTATGGACCTGCTCAATGGAGAGTGCACGCCAATCAATCTTCTTCTCCAGCGCAGCCACGACAAAATAATCGTCATCCACTAACAATACATTCATTGAATTTCCCTCCTTATATCCTGCATGGCCTGTGGAAGCGTCAAACTGACGCAGGCACCGCCGCCTGCCGGATTCGAAAACTCAACTTGAGCCCGATGGTGATAGAGCAGCTCCAGCCGCTGCATGGTATTCATGATCCCGATGTGTTTTCCTTCGCTTTGATCCAGTGGCTTGCCGTTAGCGAGCTTATCTAATACCTCCACAGGAAACCCGGGTCCCGTATCGGATATCTGGATGACTGTATAAAACTTCTCTCCTTCTGTCACCAAGGCGACGGACAGCCGTATTTGCAGCTCCTGGTCTCTGGATACCGCGTATTTCACCGCGTTTTCGATGAAAGTCTGAAGTACCAAGGGAGGAATGGTTAGGCCGGCAAGATCATCCTTATATTCGATGCGGTAAGAAAAAGCATCCCGATAACGGTGCTTCTGGATCTCCAAATAGATTCGGACGTGCTCAATTTCGTCTTCCAGCCGTACGACATGATCCACGCTTTGAAAGATGTAACGGAAATACTTGGATGTGGACAGCGACATATATTCGATTTCCTTAAACATGTGCATTTGCGCCATGCTGTAGATGTTTGTCAAGCAGTTCAGGAAAAAATGAGGGTTGATCTGCAGCTTCATATAATCCAGCTGAATTCTTTGCTTCTCGAGCTCCTGTTCGTAAATATCGATTTTGAACTTCTTGATCTGTTCGATCAGATGTTTGAACTGGGAATTCACCTGCTCAAGCTCTATAATTTCGCTGCTCATAAAATCCAGATTCTCGCTATCCTCGTGAATGCGCCTCACATTCTCCGAGAAATTCTGAATCGGCTTCAACACCTTTTTCTTGAAATACAGCATGACAACACTGAGCGTACACGTGAGCACCACGAACAGAAGCATAATGAGCAGCTGGGCTATCATAATGGTCTCGAATACGCCGAATTGGATGACCAGCTGCACGTTGAAGGAAGCATTCGAGAACCCTTCGGTAACCGTTGAGCGCGGCTTCGAGAAGCTAAGCAGGGAAGCCTTGGTGCCTTCGAGATTCAGACTATCGGCTTCACGGGCACCCGGGCTGGAGAGGGACCCACCTTGAAGATCCACCAGGGAGACAGAACCCTCCTCACCCAGATTCAGCTGCTGCAGCGGACGGATCAAATCATCCGCGGAGATGAGACAGATCAGATAGCGATTATGATAAGGCACGATGTTGATTACGTAGAACTTGTCTTGAACCTGAATCGGGTTCCAGTTCGAGTAGAAGGTTTCGTATACGTTTTTGGAATCGGTGAGTGTTACGATCTGCTCCTTTAAGTCCCGGAACTCTGCATACGACAGCGACATAGGCGCATAGTTCTGGAAGAAATCCTGATCCTTTAGATAGAAGAAAAAGTTGTATTCTTGACCATAGTTTTTCTGAAGCTCGTTAAAGCGCTTATGCATTCGTTCGTTTGACTTAATATAATCTACATAGTCGGTGCCCGGGGTGTCCATCATCTTGACGCTTTCATCATTCGCGAGTGTCCACCCCATATAGTGGTTGATGTACGAGAAGTCATGATTGATCTGCCTTATATACAGATTCGCTGTATCCTGAAGATACCTTGTGGATTGCTGCTTCACGATGAAGATGGACGCGAAACTGATCACCAGATCCACTACAAGGGCAAAAATCGAGATGAAGAGCATGATTTTGACGTAGTGACGGATGGGATAAGGCTTATTATTCAGTGCTTTAACCATAGGGATGTCCGGGGTTCCTTTCCAATCTCCTTTTTATGAAAGCGTTTTATTGATGATAACGATATTATATAGGGATTAGGCAAAAAAAACAGGAGCGAACGCAGTCGCTTTTACCATAAAGTCCGAATAATACATCGTAAAGTCCGGATCATAGCATGTTCCTCCCTGAAATTTAGAGCTTCCCTGGCTGTAGAAAGGGGCAAAGGTCCGAATAGAGCATCATGAGGTCCAAATAACGATTCTGGGCGGAAGTATACTTGAGTTGCTTACACGACATACCGGGTTCACGACAACAAGAGGAGAAAGGGGAATCGATTTGAAAGCAGGCCAACTGAATAGCTCAACACACCCGACACTCGGGCGGATAAGAAAAAATTGGGGCCTGTATCTATTGCTGCTGCCTGCGGTTGTACTGGTCTTGTTATTTTCTTACGTTCCGATGTACGGCATACTGATCGCATTTAAGGATTACAGCCCGGCTGTTGGGATTATGGATAGCCCGTGGGCAGGACTGAAATACTTCGAGAAGTTTTTCAATTCCTATCAATTCTCAACCACTATTACCAATACGCTGGTCATCAGTTTGTACAGTGTCGCAACGTTTCCGATTCCGATCATGCTCGCCCTGATGGTCAATCAAATGCGGCAGAATAGGTTCAAGCGGTTCTTCCAGACCGTAACCTATATGCCGCATTTTATATCCACGGTTGTCATGGTGGGGCTCATGCTGATTCTATTCTCGCCAGGTTCGGGACTGATCGGGAATATCTTCCGTCTCTTCGGTGCGGAGGCTCCGAATTTGATGGGCTCTGCCAGCTTGTTCAGCAGTGTGTATGTATGGTCGGATGTGTGGCAGCATACGGGCTGGGACAGCATTATCTATATCGCGGCGCTTTCCGCGGTGAGTCCGAGCTTGTACGAGGCGGCAACGATGGACGGGGCAAGCCGGTGGCAGAAAATCCGGTTTATTGATATTCCGATGCTGATGCCAACCGTGGTCACTTTGCTTATTTTGCGGATTGGCAGTTTGCTGGGCGTAGGTTTTGAAAAAGTATATCTGATGCAAAACAGCCTCAATATTACCTCAAGCGAGGTCATATCCACCTATGTATACAAAATCGGGATGCTGAGCAGCCAGTACAGCTTCTCCTCGGCGATCAATCTGTTTAATACAGTCATTAATTTTGCGCTGCTTATTCTGGTCAACCAGATTTCGAAAAAATACAGCGAGAACAGTCTGTGGTAACAAAAAGAGAGGAAGGGTTCTATGGGCTTAGTGGAAGTTAGAGAGAAAAGGGCGCCGCGGCAGAAAAATACTCGATCTTCCGACAAAGCGCTGGAAATCGGCCTGTATGTGTTCGCGGTCCTGATGCTGATCGTGCTGATCTACCCGCTTTACTTCATAATCATTGCATCATTCAGCGAGCCGGCAGCGGTTGCCAATGGACAGGTGTGGCTTGTTCCCAAGGATTTTACGCTGGCAGGCTATCAGGAATTGCTGAAGCACTCTAATATATGGATTGGGTACCGAAATACGATACTGTATACGATTGTGGGTACGGCCATCGGACTCGTGGTTAACATTTCCGCAGCGTATGCCCTGTCACGGAAAGACCTTGCGGGCCGCAAGTATTTTTCGCTGCTCTTTATATTTACGATGTTTTTTAACGGCGGTCTGATTCCTACCTTTATGACGATCCGGGATTTTCATCTCTACGATACGTTCCTTGTCATGGTGCTGCCGTTCTCGGTTGCGGCGTTTAACATCATTGTGGCCCGGACTTTTTTTCAGAGCAGCATTCCGGAGGATTTATGGGAAGCGGCTCAGCTTGACGGCTGCGGAAACCTCAGGTATTTCATGACGATTGTAATCCCGCTATCCAAAGCGGTCATCTCGGTCATTGCATTGTGGACGGCCGTGGGTCACTGGAATTCCTATTTCAATGCTTTGATTTATTTAAAAGACACAAGCCTGTATCCGCTGCAGCTGATTCTGCGTAACATTCTGGTCACCAACCAGATGCAGTCTGCCATGGGTACTGGAGAGGCCGCGGCCATTGCGCTGCGTCTGGCTAACATTATGCGTTACGCGGTGATTATCGTGGCAACGGTGCCGATCATGTGCATCTACCCGTTTGTGCAGAAGTATTTCAATCAGGGGGTGATGATCGGAGCCGTGAAGTCGTAAAACCGGATGGATCCAAGAAAATAATAATTGGGGGAATGGTGGTATGGGAACAAACAATAAAAAGAGGCCGCATCATCTGAAATGGGCTTTCTCTATTATGATGGCGGCAATCCTGCTGTTAAACCTGGCCGGCTGCAGCGGCAGCAAGAACAATGAGGCTAAGACGGATACCGAGGCCGCTTTCAATAGAGAGGGCCTGCCGATTGTGAATGAGCCGATAACCCTGGACGTCCTGACTGTTCGCTGGGGCAATATGGGGGACACCTTCCTTCAGAACCAGTGGCTCAAGGATTTGGAGAAGGAGACTAATGTCAAAATCAATTGGCAAATCATGTCCTCCAATGATTGGGGAGAGCAAAAATCGATAATGCTGGCCAGCGGGACGCTGCCTGATATTATTTTCGGTGATATCGTATTCAGCGATTCCGACATCGTGAACAACCTGTCTTATTTCCGTCCGCTCGACGATTACATTGATCAATACATGCCAAATTTGAAAGCGGCGCTGGAAGAAACGCCAGAGATGAAGAAGATGAGCACATTCCCGGACGGTAAAATATATTCCCTGCCGGCACGCTTGCCGTCGAGACCGAAGGCGTCAATCCAGCCGATCATTAACCAAACGTGGCTGGATAAACTCGGGTTGGATGTTCCGGATAACACAGACGAGCTGTATGAAGTGTTCAAGGCGTTTAAAGATAAGGACCCGAACGGAAATGGCAAGGCGGATGAAATTCCGGTCAGCGGATCGGGCAATATCAGCATGGATTTGTTGAATCCATTCGGCATCACTGACATCAATGCCAACAGCATGATGGTCATCGACAATGAGCCTGTTTATTATCCGGTGACGGAGAATTACAAGGAAGCGATCAAGTGGGCACACAAGCTGTATTCGGAAGGCCTGATCGACCAAGAGATTTTCACGCAGGACAGCACCATGTCCACGGCGAAACATCAGAACCCGGATGCGGCGCTGATCGGTTTCTCCAATCAATGGGTCCCGGATGCCGTGTTTGGCAAGTGGAAGGATCAATACATTGCAATCCCGTCCATCGCAGGACCTGACGGCAAGCGATATCAGGGCGGTGAGCCGCAGGGCATGAGTTTAAGAAGAAATGAGTTCCTCATTACAACGTCGAACAAACATCCGGAGGTCTCAGCTCGTTGGGCGGATCAGTTCTACACCAATGAAGCGAGCATCCAGAATTTCTGGGGAGCCATCGGCACTGTAATCCAGAAGAACGATGACGGTACCTTTACCCTGATGAATCCTCCGGAAGGAACGAGTGCCGACGCTTGGTACTGGGAACAGTCCGTCCGGGATTTCGGACCGAAGTATGTGAGCCCGAGCTTCGAGAAAAACATCATTCTGGATGAGACTACGGGGGACGGTCTGAAGCTGGTCATTGACAAGCTGGGCAGCGATTATGTAACCACGCCGTTCCCGAATGTGATGTACAGTGCTGAGGAGTTCCAGGAACTGCCTACACTCACAACGGATATCGATGGCTTTGTCGGCACAACCCGGGCGAAGTGGATATCCGAAGGCAATATCGATGCGGAATGGGACGCTTATGTCAAGAAGCTGAACGACATGGGGTTAGAGCGATTGATCGAGATCCGTAAGGAAGCTTATCAGCGTTATATCAGCGTGAAATAAGGATCGGCTGCACGGATTCAGGCTGCCCCGCAGATCAATAGGCTGTGGGGCAGTGTGATTATTCAGGGAATAAAAGAAGAACTCTATCGACCTACAGGGGGTTGCAATCATGGGAAACATCAAAGTCACAGTATGGAATGAATACCGGCATGAGAGACATAATGAACAGGTAGCGAGCATTTATCCGAATGGGATTCACAGAGCAATAGCGGATCATCTCGAAGGAGTTGAAGGCTTAGAAGTAGCTACCGCAGTATTGGATGAGCCGGATCACGGATTGACCGATGAGCGGTTGGCGAACACGGATGTGCTGCTGTGGTGGGGCCATTTGGCACATGATGAGGTGCGGGACGAGATTGTCGAGAAGGTGCGTCAGCGCGTTCTGGACGGCATGGGACTGATTGTCCTTCATTCCGGTCATGGCTCCAAGATCTTCTCCAAGCTTCTCGGTACAAACACCGGCATGCTGAAGTGGCGCGACGATGGCGAGATCGAACGGCTGTGGGTGGTCGAGCCCGGTCATCCTATCGCGAAGGGTCTTGGTGAATATATCGAAATTCCGAGGGAAGAAATGTATGGAGAACGGTTTGAAATACCGGCACCGGATGAACTGGTATTTATCTCCTGGTTTGAAGGCGGCGAAGTGTTCCGCAGCGGGTGCTGTTACAGGAGAGGCAGAGGGAAGCTGTTTTATTTCCGTCCAGGCCATGAAATGTTCCCTGTGTACCACCAGCCCGAGATTCTGCAGGTGATCACGAACGGCGTGTTCTGGGCTGTGCCTGTTGATGGGGCAAAAACATCCTACGGACGGGTTGCGCCCATCGTCCCTGTTGTTCAATCCTAAGACCATCAGTTATATAGAAGAGGAGTGCATCTAGATGAATAAATTTCGCATTGGATTAATTGGCTTGGGGGGCATGGCTCAGGAGCATATCCGTTGGATGAATGAAGAGAACATGTATCAGTTTGTCGCCGTTAGTGACGTAAATGGTGAAGCTGTGGCTCGGGTAGGCGATCAGCTCGGCATTGAGGACAGCAAGCGTTACGCTGACTTCCATCATTTAATTGAAGATCCGGACGTCGATGCCGTAATCTCGATTACACCTAACAATGTGCACGCAGATATTATCAGTGCATGCTTGCAGGCAGGCAAGCCCTTTTTGGCGGAGAAGCCATTCACTCGCGTCTTCGAAGAAGCGGTGCCCCTGCTGGAGCAGTATGAAAGACAGCCCGTTCCGGCCATGATCGGTTTTACATACCGTTACACACCGGCTTTCCGTTATGCCAGAGAGCTGGTGCGCACAGGCAAGCTGGGTACGATTCGTCACTTCTCGATTCAGTATTTGCAAGGGTTCGGTGTGCCAAGCGAGCAGGTTCCTTACATGTGGAGATACAATAAAGCCATCACGGGCACAGGCACTCTGGGTGATTTGGGATCGCACATGATTGATATGGCGCGCTTTCTGTTCGGGGAGTTCGAGGAAATAACCGCACAGCTGCACACGATTATTCCGGAACGCCGCGATCCGGTAACGGGCGCAATGGCCCAGATCGAAGTAGACGATTTTGCAAGCTTTCAGGCGCGGATGACGGGTGACATTATGGGCGTATTCCAGACATCGCGCAATGCATTTGGCTCAGGCAATCAGCATGAGGTGTCCATATATGGCGACTTCGGTACGGCACATGCCAGCACATTGGACCCGGACCGGCTCATATGGATTCGAGAGGAGGAGCCAGGTCAGCTCTCCAGAACGACAATGGAAGTGCCGGAGCATTGCAAGGTGAAGCAATATGCGGATTTTGCAGCCGTATTACGCGGTGCGCCTGCCGATGGAGTTCCTGGATTCATGGACGGCTATCGGAATCAAGAGGTGCTGGATGCCGTAATCCGGGCAAGCGAAGCCAGGGCAGCAGTAGAGCTCCCGAATTAAAGCCGGGGTTCAGGGACCAGGAAATTAACAGCTGTCTCACAGTGTTTTGCCCATCCAGATGTACAAGGCCATTAAGCTGAACAGAAACAGGCAAAAGTTTACGCTTACAAATAATCCGCGAAGGACGGGCGAGCGGTGGAACTGAAAAGGTGTCCGCAGATCGCCTGTGCCTTCGATCAGGAACAGAATCAGCAGCGTGTGAATGATGGTGTGCCCGATGACTTCCTTGTAACCGAATACAAGGCTTGTCATAATAAAAATACCTGATACCAGCAGGGCGGTGAATCGGCTCATGATGCCTACGATGAATGCCCACGCCAGTCCAATTTCGATAAAAGCGCTGATCATAACAAAGTGTTCGATGGAGAATCCGAAGGTAGGCAGTCCATAGCTGCCCATGACAGAACACGCCAGTTCTGGAATGGTCAGCTTTTCCATGGCGAGCCAGGCGAGGGACATGCCTGTGCATACATACATGACCGGAGCGGCTGTTTTTTTCAAGGGCGTGCCGCACACGAACAGATAATACACAATACCGATATAAATCAAATAATCAATGGAATGAAAGATACCGTAGTTTAATGAAGCTTGAATATACAACAGGAACAGGATGGCACCGCTGATCGGCAATGTACGCTGATACAGAAGACACGCAGCGGCGGCAGAGAGGCCGAGGATAATCCACATGGAATTGGTTCTGAATTCGGGTGCCAGATAAGAACCGCTCAGAAGCTGCAGTACCAGGCCGATGGCCAGCCCGATGCGGAGAATGACTTCGGTATGCGGCCTGAGACGGTACAGGAATTGATGAATCCGCACCACGGGCCGCGTCTTACCCAACGGATCGTTGAACACACTCGATACCAGTAAGACGAACAATGTAAACGCTAACCAAAACAAGAAGGTCAATGTAACGACACGGGGGAAGGGCAGGGGAACCCATTCGAAATTGTCCGTAAACCACTTTACATGAATATAGATGTTGCTAATCTCGCTGAAATACATTAACATTCAATCAGTTCCTCCCTTAACCACTCTAGTCACCTATCCAAGATAATACAACTTTGACTAAAAAAGTATATTAATAGATGAATGTATCCCTCATTGTGAAAAATATTGTCCCTAAGCGCTCGCACATTTGAGTGTCTATAAAGGTTTTGAATGACACAAAGCAGGTGATCCAGGCGGATCGCCTGCTTTGTGTACGTTTTCGCCGAACAGGAACCTAAGATTCCGGAATGGAGTCATAATGCTCCCCTTTGGCAGCGGTTTGTTATAATGATGAACAAGCAGATCAAGTCATGGAAAAGGGTGAGGAAGATGAGTGAACGAACATACATAAACGATACGCATACGTATAACGGCGAGGCACGGGGAGCAGTACTTATGCTGCAGGGCACGGCCTCGGACGTAGGCAAGAGCATCCTAACGACCGCGCTATGCCGTATTCTCCTCCAGGATGGTTATCGCACAGCTCCATACAAGTCGCAAAATATGGCGCTTAACTCCTACGTGACGCTGGATGGCAAAGAGATCGGCAGAGCGCAGGGCGTGCAGGCCGAAGCCTGCGGCATTGCCGCAAACACGGACATGAATCCGATCCTGATCAAGCCGATGAAGGACATGTTTTCGCAAATCGTAATCCACGGCGTGCCTGAAATGCAGATGAGTGCGATGGATTACCGAACGGAGTTTTTGCCGAAGGCCAAGGGAATCGTACTGGCTGCACTCGATCGGCTCCGGGAGCAATACGATATCGTGCTTATGGAAGGCGCGGGAAGTCCGGCGGAGATCAATCTCAAGGACCGCGACATTGTGAATATGAATTTGGCGGGATGGGCGGATTCGCCGGTGATTTTGGTATCAGACATCGATCGCGGCGGCGTGTTTGCCTCCATCGTAGGCACCCTTGAACTATTGGAGCCCCATGAGGTTGCCAGGGTCCGGGGGTTTATCATCAACAAGTTCCGCGGGGATTTGGCACTGCTGAAGCCGGGACTGGACTGGCTAGAAGAGCGGACGGGCATTCCCGTGCTGGGCGTTCTCCCTTATATTCAGGACATGCGAATCGAGGCTGAGGATTCCGTTGTGCTGGATGAGCTTCAATATCAAAGACAGGAAAAACGCGACCTCGATATTGTTGTTATCCGGTATCCGCGGATTTCGAACTTTACGGATTTTGATGCGCTGCGCTGGGAGCCGGATGTTACCGTGCGCTTTGTCCAATCGGTTGATGAACTCGGGACGCCGGACGTCATTATTTTGCCTGGCACCAAGGATACGATCAGCGATCTCGGGTTTATCCAGGATCGGGGGCTGGCGGATGCGATTATGAAACAGACGCAGCAGCGGGATGTGCAGCTGGTTGGCATCTGCGGAGGATATCAAATGCTGGGCGAGCAGTTGTCCGATCCGCATGCGGTGGAAGGAAACGAACGGGATGCGGCAGGACTTGGGCTGCTGCCGATCCGGACCTCCTTTTTACAACAGAAAAGGACCGTTCGCGTAAAAGGGAGATTGTCACAGGAACATCCTTTGAGACTCATTCTACCGGATACAGAGGCCAATGTGGCGATAGCGGCCTATGAAATCCATATGGGCGTGACCGAATGGACCTCGATGCCTGGCGGATCGGGGCACCATCCACTGTTTTTAATAGAAGCAGACTGCGAGAATTCTTTAAAAAGTGAAGAAGATACTCCTATCCATCCAGAAGGCTTGGCTACCGCCGATGGCCGAGTATGGGGAAGTTATTTGCACGGGTTGTTTGACAACGATGCTTTCCGCAGGTCATGGCTGAACGGTGTCCGGGGGAGTAAGGGACTGGATGCCATTCCGGTAACGTTCCAAGCCGAGGCACGCAAATTCGCGGAATTCGACCGTGTGGCAGACATCGTGCGGGAGCATGTGGACATGGAGAAGATTTATGAAATCATCGGCTGTACGCGCTTATAGCCATAAGGAATAGATGGGTTCTTGGGGTAATAGTGAAGAATAGAAGAACACCTTGCCTCAATTGCAAGGTGTTATCTGTGTGGGGAGGAAGAAAACTAAAATTGATTAATTATAGGATAGGGGGGTATACTAATAAAAGAGAGTTAAAGTCACCGCAAAGTATATCCATGATTGGAGTGATAGCCTATGTGGAATAAGAAGGGGACCTTGCTAATCTTAACGGGCCTGCTTGCTTTGGGATTGTTGACATCATGCGATAACGCGAAGCAGGTACAAGATACGGGTGGCCAGGGAGGGAACTCAAATCAGGAAAACGCAAACCAGGAAGAGAACGGACACAGTGGACACGAAGGCGGGCATGAGGCTGCCTCGAACAACTACAAAGCTGCAGTTACATCGAATGAGCCGGTAAGCGCAGGCACCGAAACCGAGCTATCGATTCAGATCACAGACAGTAACGGCGCACCCGTCCAGGAATTTGATGTCAATCATGAGAAACTGCTGCATCTGATCATCGTGAATCGGGATTTGTCTTTTTTCCACCATATCCATCCCGATTACATGGAGAATGGTAAATTTACCGTGAAAACTACTTTTCCGGCTGGCGGCGAATATAAATGGTTTGCGGATTTTGTCCCCAAGGGTGCTGAAGGGACGACGCTAAGCGAATGGCTCCGGATCGAGGGAGAAGAAGGAGAAGCTTCGGCAGTTCAACCTGACACCAGTCTGATCCAACAAGTAAACGGCAAGGAAATTGAACTGAGCCTGAGCAATACCTTATCGAATGAAGAGGTTGTGCTCAGCTATCATATTCGGGATGCGCAGACAAAGCAGGGAATCAGCGATTTGGAGCCATACCTGGGCGCGGTCGGGCATGTTGTCATTCTGTCCGCAGACGCCCAGCAGTACATCCATGTGCATCCTCTGGAGGAGCAGAGCACGGGACCGAAAGCGGAGTTTGTCGCTACCTTTCCCCATAGCGGCATCTACAAGATTTGGGGGCAATTTCAACACCAGGGCGAAGTGATGACGGTGCCTTTTGTCGTTGAGATCCAGTAATATTCATTTACAAGGAGTGATCGATATGACGGAAACACGATAACCTGCAAGAAATCAGGGAATTGATCAGATAAACCAGCGATTATGGTTATAAAAAAGAAGCATGGTTCGTTCCTCGCGGAATGATCCATGCTTCTTTGCATGTGGTGTTCCCGATCGCAGCGCGTTGCTTATCGCGCCGGGCGTCGTTCATCTTCTGGAGCCTTCCGCATCAAGCGGGCAATGCCCTTGATTTTAAACGATGACATGAGTGGCAATGTCAAGGGAGACCATGATCACGAAATTTGATGCTACACCCTATAAAACGTAAAGAATCAGGCATTGTATGGCTAGAATGTTCATTTTCGGGAGTTTTTTAATGTTAATTCGAAGGTGTAAATAATCTGTAGCGGTGTTATTATATGGATTGCGTCTTTGGAAGATTATCGCTTCTGCAAGCGTTGATAAATGATCATAGATTTCTGAAACGATTCCAAATATTGCACGTATCAATACTCACTGCTTAGATGGAAGGGGTAAGAACCAGTGGATAATGGAATGAATGTCATTTTGTTTGAAAAAAGACCGGATGGTGAACTGATCCAGATTGAAGAGCGTGCATGGACGATTAACATGGTTGCCGCACTGGAGCATGTGAACTATATCGTCGCAGGCGGCCGGGAATACGAAACGATTGAAGGCAGATTAAATGTAGACACGGGCAAACTGGAGCTTCTGCTCGTTCCGATGCGGAACGAATGAACCCTGTCCGAAAGGAGAAATCATCTTGAGTCATGAAAAAGACAAAAAAGAGCAGCCGGCATCGAAATGGCTGACGCCGGATGGCAAACCGATCCGGGTCTTGTCAAGCTCGCTCGGCATCGCTTTGTTAGCGAATGCTTTTCTGGTTTCGGGCGCAGCCGCAAAGGATCTCGCATCGGAAGCGGTTACCTCGGCTGACGAGCCGCAGTTGGTGTCCTGGTCAACAGAAGAAGTAAAGAAGTATTTTGATAAGAATGTGGATTGGAACATTCCGTTTCCAAGCGAGGAAGAATTCCAGGATGAGCCGGTGGAGGGAGCTGCAGCAGGCTCAGGCGGCGGAACGACGGTTGTCAACAACTATGGCGGGTACAACTCAGGCTTCGGCTGGGATGATCTGCTGCTCTATCACATGCTGTTTAACAACGGTTCCTATTATTCATCCAGCGGATGGTATAACAATCACCGCGGTTATTACGCGAACAGTGGTAAACCATACAAACCCCGCACGTATTCGAGTGGTACGTTCCAGAACAAACCGGTGGTAAACTCGACTGTTCGCCCCAAAACTTCAACCTCATCTTCGGGTACGATTACACGCCGCTCCACCTCGTCCAAATCCGGCGGCATTGGCGGTAATTCCAGTGGATTCAGCTCCTCGGGTTCGAAATCCAGCTCCAGATCCGGTGGTTTTGGAGGATGAGTCAAGAAAGTGTGTTTGAAGTTACAGGAAAGCCCGAGCCCAATCGGAACGAGCGGGTGTCAGAGCTTGCGGAGCTTGGATTTACGTGGGCGGACATGGAAGGGGAAGCCTACTGGATAGACCAGATTGTGACCATGCGTCAAGAGACCTATCACGAGCTGGAAGAAGCGGCATCTATACTGTGGACGATTTTAGACAAAACCGTTCGCAATATTCATCGCAATCATCACATATACAGTTTGATTGGCATTCCGCCAATCCTATGGCAAATGCTCGATGAATGCCCGCTCCCGGAGGAGGGGCTGATCAGCAGGTATGCCAGGTTTGACTTTGCCATTGCCCATGACGGCAGCATCAAGCTGCTTGAGTTGAATGCGGATACGCCTACAGGCTATGTTGAAGCTTCCATTGCCACTCCATGGCTGTGTCGGCAAGCCGGAATCTTCTCGCCCAATGAAGGAATGCAGGAGCTGGTTGCAGCGGCGTGGGGAGTGGAGCGTCCCGATACGGCAGCCTGTATTGCATATGGTGAGCACAAAGAGGACTCCGGTACGATTGAAGCGTTGGTCCGGCATAGCGGTCTTGATATTCAATTGGTGGATTGTCTTGATCTGTGGGTGGATGAAGGCATGCTGAAGGACGGTGCCGGCCGGGAGATCCACCGAATGTTTGCCCTATACCCGAAGGAATGGATGTCCGTCGATGATGGCGGAGATGCGCTGGCCTATGCCATCGAGACGGGACGACTGCAGCTGTTCAACTCACCGCACAGCATTCTGCTGCAATCCAAAGGTTTGCTTGCCGCCATGTGGGGGATGTATGAGCTGGGGCTTCTGTACGAGGAGAACGAACGGGAAGCCATCCTTAAATATATGCTGCCGACATACAACAAACCGGTGTTCTCCGGTCATTTTGTCTCCAAATCCATGTTCGGCCGTGAAGGTGGTTCTGTTAAACTGTACGATCAGGCAGGTCAGCTTGAAGTAGAGGATCAGGACGGCTACGACACGAGTGTGATGTTCCCGACGGTCTATCAACGAAGAGCGGACTTGGCTCGGGTTGAGACAGCGGAAGGAGCATTTCATTTATTGACCGGATTGTTCGTGCTGAATGGAACTCCTTGCGGCTTGCTCGGACGGGCGGGCGGCTTGATTACGGGGAATTCCAGCCATTTTATCGCAATGGGAGTGAAATAAATGCAGTTGAAACAAAAGGGAATGCAGCCAAGCGGCGCTCCTCTAAGGAAGAGGAAGCCTTCTGTCGTGCTGGCTGTACTGATTCTATCGATCATGGTGCTGGCGCTGAGCGCATGCGGAAGCAATGAGTCGTCCGTGTTCCATAGCGGTTCTTCAGAGGAAGTATCCTCCTCTACCCGTGTGCCATGGGACTACCGAATTGTTGAAGGCACGGTAGGCGATTTGATTGGCGGAGATATGACAGTGCTGCCGGATAACGAGCTGCTGCCAAACGACAACAATTATGCAACCGGGGACAAAATCTGGACGCTTGAATTCATGGACGCCGAACTCGCCACCGATGCGAATCAGCGGAATGATATCCGGTTATCCTCCTGGCAGACGATCAAATCGTTCAAGGACAAGAAGAGCGCGCAAGCGGATTTAACCAACCTGAAAGTCACGGTTAAAACGGATGTGAAGCTGATTGGTGTATACAAAACAACATACAAAAAAGAAACAAGACATTTTGCGGTAGTTGAATTGCCGACAGGAAACCGGATCAAACAGCCGATTGACGAGAAGCGTTTTACCGCAATGGAGAAAAAGAAAACGGTTGATGTTGTATTGGAGGAAGTCCATGATTTCGCCGATTACGACTTGGCCTATGCAAAATTTCGGGGGTGGGCGGATTGACGGTCGTTGTTAATATTGTAATAAGTGTGCTCTGCATTATCGTGCTTCAATTGCTGGGGATGTTGATATTTAGCTGGATGACCCGGTTTAACGACATGGAGGAGCTGAAGAAAGGGAATACAGCGGTAGGACTGGCTTTTGGAGGCAAATTTATGGCAACGGCCATTATCCTGGGGATATCAGCATACACGAATTCATCGATCTGGCATATGATTCTGTGGTTTGCCGTAGGGTATGTATGTTTGATCGTTGCCTATTGGGTATTCGAGCTGGTTACGCCGGGTCTTCGCATCTCCGAGCAACTGCAAAAGGGGAATGTAGCTATCGGAATTCTGCTCGCTATGGTGTTTATCGGTACAGCCTTTGCGATCAGCAGCTTGATTATTTAGGAAGAATAGCGCCCTTGGGGAGAGGATCAGGAACGTGCACTTTTTTCTAAGATTATCTTTGAAAATGATGCGTCTGCGTAAAACGACGATCAGCGTACTTGTCATTCTGTTTGTGGTACTGTGCTCGACGCTGGCATTTCTGCTGGAACCGGAAACCTTTCAGAACGGGTTTAACGCCTTTTATTGGGTGCTTACCACGATGGCAACCGTAGGTTACGGCGATTATTATGCAGTCACAGTGCCCGGCAAGATACTGACCATATTTATATATATTTTTGGTATCGGGCTGCTGAGTTTAGTAATTGGTAAAGTGATCGAATCGTTTGGAAGTATGCAGCGGCAGAGAGGGGCGGGCAGGTTGAATTTTCGGGGCAGCGGTCAAGTGATCATTATAAACTGGAGCAAAAAAGCGCAATCCGCCATCGATGAGATTTTGTCGTATTCGCCGGAGTCCGAGATTGTTGTCATTGATGATTCCAGTCAGCATCCTGCAGAGCATCTCGAACAGGTGCATTTTATTAGCGGGGACCCGTCAGCAGATGACGTGCTGATGCGGGCCAATATCCTGGAGGCGAAATCGGCGATTGTATTTGCAGACGCTCGGATTGATGAATCGGCGCTGGTGGATGGCAAATCGCTCTTGATTGTTTCTAGCATTGAACGGATTGCACCAAATGTACATACCACGGTGGAGATTGTTCAGGAGAAGCATGTTCAGAATTTCCGCCACAACCATGTGAACGAGTTTGTTCTTTCGCATGATGCGGTTTCCCGCTTAGCGGTACGTGCAGCTCTGCAGGAGGGCAATTCGGATGTGCTGATGCAACTGCTTAGCCGTGAGCATGGCGATGATATATATGAAGTGTCATTGAACCAGGCATGGAAGACTTATGGCGATGCCTTTCAGGATCTGCTGCGGCAGGGAGCGACGCTTATCTCCGATCGCAACGACCTCACCATTAACCGCAAGCTGGATCAGCCGATCCCGCGGGACGCCAAGCTGTATGTTGTCTCGGACGAGGCAACCTATAGGCGGATTGTTGGTAAACTTGCTTGACATTTCGAATTGCCATGGTTTAATATGGCTTAAATATTATGGAAACAATGAAAAGCTATGAAGAGAAGAGTAGTTGAGAAACGTTGTTTGCAGAGAGCTCCTGGCAGGTGGGAATGGAGCAGCAATATTCTTAATGAACAAAGACTCGGAGCTGCGTAAGGAATTGGGCAGAAGGGCTCAAGGATGTTACGACGGGCCTCTCCCGTTACAGAGATAGGGTATAAGCATCGTGATGCCGTACCTGAAGAGGTGGAACTGGTGACAGCTTTCACAAACCGGGGTGGTACCACGAAGCGTATTCTCAAAGCTCTCGTCCTCAAGATGACAATCTTGCGGATGAGGGCTTTTTTTGGTTTTTACCAAACGAATTAGAGGAGGGCTCGGAATGCATTGGTCAGAACGAATCGCGAACGAATTGATCGAGAGGTATCCAGATAGGCAGACCTATGTGTGCGCAGCCGGAATCAGTCCTTCCGGGGCTGTGCATATCGGAAATTTCCGGGAAATCGTGACGGCCTATTTTGTAACAAAAGCGCTGAGAAAGCAGGGCAGGAAGGTTCGGTTTATTTTCTCTTGGGATGATTTTGACCGATTCCGGAAGGTTCCTGCGGGAGTGGACCCGGGGTTTGAGCAGTACATCGGCATGCCCTACGTGGAGGTCCCATGTCCGTTCGGATGTCATGCTTCCTATGCGGAGCATTATGAGAAGGAGTTCGAGCTTGCCTTAGCCGAATTCGGGATCGAACCCGAGTTTATTTATCAGAGCCGGGAGTACCAATCCAGGCGGTATAATTCGCTTATGCTTCATGCGATCCGACACAGGACGGAAATTTACGATATCCTGCATGCCTTCAAAACGGGTGGAGCCCATGACCAAGAACGGGCTGTTTATTATCCAGTACAGGTATACTGTGAGGAATGCAGAAGGGATACAACGACGATACAGCAATTCGATGAGCAAACGGAAAGATTGGGTTATGCCTGCATCTGTGGGCATCGGGGCACCCTGTCGATCCTGCAGGCAACGCATATGAAATTGCAGTGGAAAATCGATTGGCCCATGCGCTGGAAGATGGAAAATGTCGCCTTCGAGCCGGGAGGCAGAGACCATTCGTCGGAAACAGGCAGCTACAATGTATCCAAAGTGATCTCGGAGAACATTTTCGGAAATCCAGCGCCTTCCTATGCGGCCTACGAATTTATAAGCATGAAGGGGAGCCATGCAAAAATGTCCAGCTCTTCCGGCAGCAACTATACGCCTGGGGACCTGCTGAAGGTGTACGCGCCTGAGAATATTCTGTTTATGTTTGCCAAGTATCAGCCGAATGCACCCTTCCATATCGGACTTGATGAAGATGTGATCCGTAACTATACCGAATATGAGCGTTACCGCAATCCTGCTGCTTTTAAGGAGTTAAGCCCTGATATTGAGGCTGCACTCGAGCTCTCCATGCCGGACAGCCATCCGGGCCGGGCTCCCAAATTCAGCCAGCTATCCGGCATATTGCCGCTCGTGAATTTTGATTACCGACTTCTGCAGGAGCTATTGCATCGAGTTGGTGAAAGTTATGCGAAGGAGCAGCTCGAACCCACCGCACGACGAGCCGAGTATTGGATCAAACACTGGTATCCGCAAAAGCTGATTACCGTGAAGGAGCACCAGGATCACCAACGGTACGAGACGTTGGATTCATTGGAGCGGCAATGGCTTCACACCGTATGCGATCTGCTGAAGGATGCCGAGCTTACTGGATCAACACGAATGGAGAAGATCTATGCGATCTGCCACCATGATGATAAGAAGATGATGAAACAAAATCAGAAGCGTTTGTTCAGTCTTATCTATCAATTGGTCCTTGGCCGCGATGAAGGTCCCCGTATTCCGATCTTGATCGAGGGTGTCGGCGTGCATCGAATGCTTGATCTCCTGAATTTTCAGAAATAAGGAGGACGGGCTTTATCCTCGGGGGGAGGTACAATCGACTTGGTCACAAAGACGTGGGCAATTCATCAGATGTCCGGGGAACTACAGTGGATTTCAGGGTCGGATGTTGCCGATGTCTAAACGATGAATCAATTAACGCCGCTGGCGCTTATATAGGGGCGGGTAGAGGAGTGGAGATATTCGACATTTTGGAGGTGAAGGTGACATTTGCCTGTAGAATAAACGGTAATCAAGGTAACTTTTTCAACCTCATAGCCTTACAAACAGACCCGCAAGACTAATTATCGGGTCTGTTTTATGTTGTCATGCCCGGATTTGTGTAAATTTTCAAACTAATTTATGTAAACTACTGCTAAGTAATCGAGACCGAAATCATCAAAAATAGGCGATACTTACCACTTGATCCTGATAATCAAATCTATAGAATATTACCCAATCCCGGTACAGGACTCTGTTCTCATTTTGTATAAAAGGCTAATATTGCCAATCCTTTACAGAATGCGGTTCTCAGCCGTTTTTTTATACGACTTTGGTATCAATTTTGTCATAACTATGGATAATGATGTAAAAATGACCGGAACTTTAGCAATTTTTCTGCGTTTAATATTACGATTCACGAAAATTTTCTGAAAACGGTCTGAACACGCTGTACTCCTTTCATGGGATAAAGTCATACAGGCTACAGCTTCTTCGGGGCCATGCCCGTTAGCTACACGTAACTAACATCATCTTGTGAAGTTGTCAAATGACAAGGTTGAAGAGACGGCGATGCATGATTCGGGGGAAAAGTTATGGGAGTGTTAAATCCGCTTCTTTAAGACTACTGTCGGTATTAGAAAAGTTGGTAAAGAAGGAATATGGTATCGGGAACGCATCGGCTATAGAATGACGAGTATAGCTCACGTCATGAACGTCGGTGCAGCAATCAGCATGTCATAGAAGGGGCAGGTGAGCAACGAAGACGATGAGCAGACGAAAATGGTGGGTAATCGCAGCGCTTTGCACTATAGTGCTTCTCTGCGGTGCCGCTGTAATTCTAGGATATCTAAGACCGTCATTAAAAACGTATGCGGATGCGGACGGCGTGAAAATGAAGTTCAAAACCGAGGGCACCTCTTTATTGGAATATGAAAACGAAGAGGTTTGGAATGAGGTTTTTGCCAAAGGCGTGAATCTGGGTGCAACGGTACCGGGGCATTATCCTGGTGAGCTGCCGGCAACGGAGGAGGATTACCTGCGTTGGTTCAAGCAGATTGATGACATGGGAGCAAACGTCATCAGGGTCTATACGGTGCACAATCCGGTCTTTTACTCGGCTTTGGTGAAATATAACCGTGATAAAGGCGAAGACCCCCTGTACTTTATGCAGGGCATCTGGTCGCCGGAGGAGCAGCTGATCGAGCGTCAGGATGCTTATGACGAGGAAATCGTCCAGACGTTTAAAGCCGAAATATCCAAGGCAGTCGCGGCTGTCTATGGGGATATCAACGTAGAGCCCAAACATGGGCAGTCGAGTGGCAAGTATAAGGTCAATGCAGGCAAGTACCTGATGGCCTGGCATGTGGGTACAGAGTGGGACCCCGCCATGGTTGAGAAAACAAATACGGTACATAAGGATGTTCCTCAATACGAGGGCTCCTATTTCTCGGGGACGGAAGACGCAAGCCCCTTCGAGAATTGGCTGGCATCTTTATTGGATTATACGGCTACCGAAGAGCAGAAGTATGGCTGGCAGCATCCGATGACATTTACGAATTGGGTCACAACGGATGTGCTGGAGCATCCCGGCGAACCGCTGTTCGAGGAGGATCTGGTGTCTGTTGACGCGAGGCATGTCACACCGGTGAATTGGGAAGCAGGATATTTTGCGGCTTACCATGTGTATCCGTACTATCCGGATTTCTTCCGAACGGACGAAACATTGCAGACCATTCCTGATGGAGACGGGGAATACAACACATACAAAGCCTACCTGCGCAAATTGAAGGCGGAGTTCGAGGATATGCCGATCATGGTCACCGAATATGGCGTGCCGTCATCCATAGGCGTTTCACACCATGGTCCTGGAGGGAAGGATCAAGGCGGGCATGATGAAGCAGAGCAGGGTCTGGTCAACGTCTCACTAACCCAGGATATTTACGATGAGGGATATTCCGGGGCAATCCTGTTCATGTGGCAGGACGAATGGTTCAAGAAAACATGGAATACGATGCCTTTTGAAATCCCAGCAGACCGCCGGGCATTCTGGTTGAATGTGCTGACCAACGAGAAGATGTTCGGGGTTCTGGCCATGCAGCCGGGTAAAACAGAGCAGATTACGATTGACGGCGATTTGGCTGACTGGGATAAGCTTCCTGATGGGGAGGTTAAGGCTTGGTCCGGAACGGCTCCGGGGGTGAAGAGCATGAGGCTGACTCATGATGAAGCCTATCTGTACATTGGCATGGAGCTGGGCGAGGTGTTTGACCCTGAGCGTTCGAAGCTCTTCATTGGAGCGGACACGATTCAAGGCGGAGACATCCCGGAGAAGGAGCTGGCAGGACGAACGCTTACCGGCGGAGCTTTGGAGACTTTGATTCAGTTAGGGCAAGAGGACGAGTCCCAGGTAACCATAGCGCCATCTTATGACTTTCACAGCCGATTGTACGGCGAAGAAGGATATTGGATGCTGCCAGGGGAGGAAGCCAAGGGCACGAAGAATGATCCTGTAGTACCGGGTGGATCGTTTCACTCCTGGAAGCTGGCGATCAGCCTGCTGATGAATCCCCCGGACACCCGTTTCTCTCATCCGTTTGTGGATGAAACCGTAGGAATTCTCAAACGGGGGACCACCGATCCGGAATCTCCGGATTTCAATTCTCTTACAGCGTGGCAGTATCAAGGACAGTTCATTGAGATGCGAATTCCTTGGATGCTATTGGGATTCGGAGACCCAAGCTCGCTGCAGGTTGTGGATTACACTCCGCTTCAAGACAAGCGCTCATTCAGCACCGTGACGGCGGATGGAATTCGCTTGGCACCATGGATTGCGGAACGCTCGAAGCAGAACGGGGCTTCGGCAGCCGAATCGCCGGAGGCTATAAACCTGCAGGATATCAAACCCTATACATGGGAGCTGTGGGAAGCCACCAAGTACAGTGAGCGGTTGAAGCAAAGCTATTACGATATGCAGGAAATCTTCACCCGCCTGCCTGAACCGGGGCGGCAATCAGATGCTAAATAAAAGGAGGAGCCATCGGATATGTTTTCAAATTTAGCCATGGCGTACGTATTCATCTATGTATGTCTCGGCCTCATTGCAGCCGGCATTATCCTGTTGTTCCAAATGAAGATCAAGCATAATGCCGAGCAGAAAGAAATGGAACGTTTAAAGAAAAAGTACCATGATTACTTTGTGTATGTGCAGACCCATCTGCATGGCGATATAACGCCAGAGCTTCCGCCTGGCAAACTGACCCCGGCAGAACGCCGGGTCATTCAGGCCAAGTTTATGGAATGGATCGAGCAGTTCAAAGGGGATGCCAGAGAGAAGCTGCTTCGCTTGTGCAGGGATGCCGGATTTGTGGAGGCCGATATCCGGGCACTGTCCAGCCTGCGGAAAGACCGCCGAATCGAGGCGGCCTACCGGCTTGGGGGGATGCGTGCCGAAGAGGCGGTGCCGCAGCTTCAGCATATGATGAATCGCATGAAATACGGTCCCATGACCATCATCATTGCGCGGGCAATAGCCAAAAGCGCGGTGCAGTCCCAGCAGATTCGGGAGATGCTGTCGAAGCTGCTCTCGTACGATAAAGCCATCCATCATATGGCTGCCGATATTTTGCTCGAGACCCGGCTGGATTCGGCCAGCCTTATGCGTAAGCTTCTGGATGATCCGGATCCGGGACTGGTCAAGGTTTCGCTCGTTGCCATGTGGGGGCAAGCCATTCCGGCGGTCGTTCCTGCACTGGGCAAACTGGTGGGATCCGAGGAGAAGGACGTACGCGCAGAAGCGGTCAAGCTGTACCTGAGCTCCAACCCTGCCCTGAAGGATGACACCATTGAGGAGCTAATGAATGATCATGCGTGGGAAGTACGTTCAGCAGCAGCGAAGGCGCTGGGACGGCTTCATGCCGCAGGGAGCATTCCGCTTCTGGCTTCTGCCCTGAAGGATGACAATTGGTATGTGCGTAATCATAGCGCCGAGAGTCTTGCCATGCTTGGAGAACAAGGTTTCGAGACACTGTGTCAGGCTGCGTTGACAGGAACCGGTCCGGCAAGGGAAACGGCACTGTACCGGATCGAACGGATCATGGCCAAGGAAGGCGAACATGAACAAGTGGAGCAAATGGTTGCCTATAACAAAAGAAAACTGGTGTACGATCGTTATTTCGGTGTTCAACCGAATAAGCGCATCGGCACCGTTGCAGGAGTAGGAGGGGATTACACTGCTTAGAGACATCCTGCTCACTTACGGCATGGTGGCGATATATTACGTCATGGCCGTTAGCGCGCTTTATTTTGTAATTCTGTTGTTCTCTTTCAGAAATATCCGGGATATTTTCAGACGGGCTAATTACTCAAAATACAATACGCTGTCCGGCTCCGAGCTGGTACCATCCGTATCCCTGCTGGTTCCCGCTTACAACGAAGAGCTGACGATCGCAGAGAATGTTCGTTGTCTGATGACACTGAATTATCCCACGTACGAGGTTATTGTCATCAATGACGGATCTTCCGACGACACATTGCAGGTGCTGATTGAGGAGTATGGATTGACGCTGCTGCCAAATCCGGAGCTGCGCGGGAACATCCATACCCATAAGATGCGCGGGATTTATTACAACCCCCAGTATCCGCAGTTATACGTGATTGATAAAGAGAACGGCGGCAAGGCGGATTCATTGAACGCGGGAATCAACCTCTCCCGTTATCCGCTGATCTCTTCCATTGATGCGGATTCATTGCTGGAGAAGGATGCGCTGATCCGGATGGCCCGGATGTATATGGAGAACCCGGAAGAGACGGTGGCCATCGGGGGAGATGTTCGAATTGCCAACGGCTGCGTGATTGAGAACGGAGAGGTTAAGGACGTATCCTTGCCGCGCCGTATGTGGCCCATGTTCCAATCGATTGAATACCTCAAAGCTTTTCTGGGGGGACGAATCGGCTGGAGTCATCTTAACGGGCTTATCATCGTCTCCGGAGCCTTCGGCATGTTTCGAAAAGATTATGTCATTGCCGTAGGCGGCTATCGGGGCGGTTATCCCGGAGAAGACATGAATATCATCATCAAGCTGCACCGCTATATGCTGGAAAATAAAATCAAATATCGAGTCTCCTTCTGTCCGGAAGCAGTGTGCTGGACGCAGGCGCCGGACAGCTACAACATATTGTCCAACCAGCGCAAGCGCTGGGGACGGGGAAATTTGAAGAACATGATCGAGAACCGCAATATGCTGTTCAACCCGAAATATAAAGTCATGGGATTGCTGACAATGCCCTACAACGTTATTTTTGAAGCGCTAAACCCTTATTTCAGAATCACGGGCCTTCTGGCTCTGCTTGGATATGTAATGCTGGATATGACAAATTGGCAAGTACTGGTCGTGTTTGGACTCGTCAACTTCTTAAGCGGGTACCTGCTCAGTGTAGGCGCCCTCATCCTGGAGGAGATGGCCTTCCGGCGGTATACCAAATTGTCGGATCTGGTGAAGATGCTTCTCTTCTCGGCACTCAAATTTGTGGGTTACCACCAGTTGGGCGTGCTGTGGAGGGTACAGGGGCATATTCAATACATGCAAAACAACAATTCATGGGGAACCATGACCCGGCAGAGCTGGAAAGACAAGAACGAGGCAGCCTGACATCAAGGCCCGGTTCATGTTTTTACAGCGTCAAACCATAAAGAGAGGTGGGACTTACAATTATGTCTCAATCCGCAACATTGCAACGCGTGCAGGCCGTTGATTTCTACGGCCGCCTGGAGGAGGAAGTGAGAGGACACCGAAACGGAACAGCTTTGCTGTTTCTGTACTGTGCTGGCGATCCGTCCGGAACGGATGCTGAGCTGACGGAGGTCCAAAGCTTTGTGGACCAGCTGTCCGGTGTGAACAGCGAGGTTCTGCGAGATGTCAGTACCGGCGTCTTGGCCCTTACATTGCCTGGGTATACGCTGGATGCCGCCCACTATCAGGCACTGCTCTTGAAGCAGCATCTTCAGGGCCGGCTGGAGCAGTCGGATCCGAGAATTACGCTTGCAGCGCTTACTGAAACACCGTCAACGCAGACGATGAAGCAGATGGCGGAAGCGGCTAGGCTCAGCACCTCTTCGGATATTCATATATTCACGCAGGAGGAAGCAGACCGTGATCAGAGTCGAATTCTTATTGTGGATCAGGACGCCACGGTGAGAGAATTTTTGCAAATACGCTTGGCCATGCAAGGCTATGAAACACTCGAAGCGGTGGATGGCTTGGAGGCTCTGGATCTTATCCCGAAATGGGAGCCTGATCTTGTGCTGACGGAGCTTAATCTGCACGGCATCGATGGTTTGCCCTTCATTCATCATATCCAGCAGCTCAAGGTGAAGGAACCGCCAAAGATTGTTGTATTGACCGAGAAGCGTGTGGAGCAGACCATCAGCCAGTGCTTCCAGAACGGGGTGGATGATTATGTAACCAAGCCGTTCTCGCCGGTAGAGCTGGATGCCCGCATCCGCCGGTGCCTTCATTAAACACATGGTTATTAACGTCTTTAGCTTGATGAGGAATGTCTGAATGAAGAATGGATACGTGATTAGTTGAGCTGAGAAGTTCTTTAATCGCAAGGAGAGAGTTCAACAAAACGAGGTCTATCCTTTAGCCAAAAAGTGAGACGATAGACTAACAGACTATACATCCGATGGAGGTTGAATACTTGTGAATGAGGAATACGAAACTTTATTGAGTGCCATTGAAAATAAGAAAGCTGTTTTGGGTGTTGTGGGGCTGGGCTATGTAGGATTACCGCTCGCCGTAGAAATGGTAAGACAGGGATTTACGGTGATTGGAATCGATCTCGATTCAGACAAGATTGATCGAATCTATCGCGGAGAATCCTATATCACGGACATCTCGTCCGAAGAGCTTGCAGCCTGCATGGAGACCGGACGCTTTAAACCAACAACGGATTACAGCATGATTACGGTCATTGATGCGGTTAGCATCTGTGTGCCGACGCCGCTCAGCGAGAACCAGGACCCGGATACATCCTACATTACAATGGTAGTCGATCAGCTCAAACGCTTCATGAAACCCAATCTGTTGATTACTCTGGAGAGCACGACTTATCCGGGAACAACCGAGGAACTGATCCAGCAGCAGATCGAAAAGCTCGGTTATAAGGTCGGTCAGGATTTCTACCTGTGCTTCTCGCCGGAACGGGTAGATCCATCCAACAGCCGGTTTAATACACGCAATACGCCGAAGGTGATCGGCGGAACAACGGATGCTTGCCTTAAACTGGGCGAGGCGTTGTACAAGCAGTACGTGGAGACGGTTGTGCCTGTCAGCAACCCCAAGGTTGCGGAAATGTCCAAGCTGCTAGAGAATACGTTCCGCAGCGTGAACATTGCCTTCGTGAACGAGATGGCCATGATGTGTGACCGCATGGGCATTGATATTTGGGAAGTAATTAATGCGGCAGCAACCAAGCCTTTCGGATTCATGCCGTTCTATCCGGGACCGGGCATCGGCGGTCACTGCATTCCGCTGGACCCTATGTACTTATCCTGGAAGGCCAAGGGTTTCCGTTTCTACAGCAAATTCATCGAGCTGGCGCAATCCACAAATGACAATATGCCATACTATGTGATCAACAAGACGGCTACGATTCTGAATGAGTATGCCAAATCGATTAAGCGCTCCAACATCCTGCTGCTTGGCATGGCGTACAAACCGGACATCAGCGATTTGCGCGAATCGCCGGGACTTGAAGTATATGAGCAGTTTAAGGAGAACGGCGCCTATGTGGAATATTACGATCCGTACGCCAACAGCTTTGTGGACAAGCATGGCACAACGATCCGCAGCGTGGAGTATGACCTCACCAAATTCAGTCGTTACGATTGCATTGTGCTGATCACGAATCATAGTAATCTCGATTACCATTCCATCGCTTCCGCGGGCGTGCCGATCCTGGATACGAGAAATGCATTTAAGGCGTATGCCGAGCCTCATATCTACAAGATTGGCCACTCCGTTCAGCATGTTGCCGAGCCGGATGAGGCCGTCTTGATCTGATGAAGTGGACGAGAAGACTGAGGTATATAAACGCAAAAGCGAAGTTGATCATCCTGGTTGCCGGCATCTGCCTTTTGCTGCTGATCCTTTTTCTTCTTCCGTCAGGCAAGGTGAATCAGAACAAAGCCACCTGGCTGTGGGATGCAAGTCTGATCCGGAGTGAAACGGAGGAGATTGTAGCCTTTAGCGGGAGGGAAGGAATTACAACGATTTTTTTGCAAATCCAAAAAGAGGTTACGGAAGAGGAATATCGCCGCTTTGTGGCGGCTGCCCATCAGAAGGGCATCAGCGTACATGCTTTGGGCGGGCAGCCGGATTGGGCTTATGGGGAAGGCCAGGGTCAAGGGATGGAGCTGTTAACCTGGCTGGACGAGTACAATCAGGCTTCTGCACCTGAGGAGAAATTTGAGGGTGTGCAGTTCGATGTCGAGCCCTATGTGCTAAGGAGATGGGACCGGGAACAGGTGCAGGTCGTGGAAGAATGGAGCGCGAACATGAAAGTGTGGGTGCAGGAGGCGGAGCGTCAGAACCTCCCGCTCAGTGCCGCCGTTCCGTTCTGGCTTGATTCCATACCTGGACCGAAAGGCGAGAATTCGGATTCGTTCAGCCGCTGGATGATTCAGAATACGGATGCAATTGCCGTTATGGCATACCGGGACAGCGGGGAGCAAATGTATGAATTGTCCAAGGAAGAGCTGAAGCAGGCGGACGAACTCGGCAAGTCCGTCTGGATCGGCATGGAGCTTGGGGATACGGAAGAAGGGGAGCATTTGACCTTCTTCACCAAGAGCGAGCAGGAAATGGAGGATGAAGCCCTGAGCGCCGCCAAGCTTGGCAGCGACCATTCCTCCTTTGCAGGCCTGGCTGTCCATCATTACCAGGCTTGGGTTCACAAACGGACGGCGATGGTCGAGGAAAAACGGTGATTTTGTAGTAAGCCCGGTCCGTATTCCGGGTTAATGTGCAAGCAGCTTCATATCATTCACTCATTCAACTTTCAGCGTACCCCCGGAAGGTCTTCAGAGATCTTCGGGGGTATTTTTTATGCGTTTTTTGAATTGTTTAGAAATTGTATAGAATTGAATTTTATAATGAATCATCAAGTCTAGGAGGATGAAAGATGATTCAAAAGCAGTGGATGGATCGAGCGAATAGGTATAATGAACCATATATCCCTCAATTTGGTTACAGCCATCTAAAAAAAGAAAAAAATCCATGAATTCTTTAAAACAGCTGTAGCAATTATGGACGGATGGTGTTATATTCTACTGGTTTGTTCAGGATGACTGCATGACAAAAGTCCCGGTTTGAAATATAGAAGGAGTAACCAGATGAAAAGAGTTTCTATTAAATTCCGAGTTCCATACATACTTTCGAGAATGACTGCACTATTCATGATCCTGATATTATTGGGAGGCTGTGGTCTATTTGGCGGTAAACCAGCCTCTAATGAAGGAACCGGTCCGATGGCGCCCGCGCCGAAGGTAGAGCGGTATACCGGGGAGAAGAGCAGGGAGATCCCGTATGTTTACACAGCCAAAAAAGAATTGGCACTTACTTTCAATGGCATGGGTGATAAAGCGACCATGACCGCTCTGATCGATGAACTGGATGCGTGGGGGATCAAGGCAACTTTCTTCCTGCCGGGCATGAGAGTGGCGGAGGAGCCGGATATTGCCAGCGCCATCTTGGCCAGAGGTCACGAAATCGAGAACAATACACTGAACCAACTGGATATGAACAAGCTTGATTATGATCAGATCTATAAGGAAATCAAATTGGCGAATGACGTTATCAAGCGGGAAACCGGAGCAGAGCCGCGCTATGTTCGGACACGCTCCGGCGATTACCCTGCCGATGTACCCCTGGCGGCTGCGCATCTCGGCATGAAGGCGGTTGTGAGTTACAACATCAACCCCAAGGACCGTAATATGCAGAGTGCGGAAGAGATCGGAGAGTATGTGGCCAAATTCATTTCCAGAGGCGGTATTATCTCGATGAATACCGACGTCAATCCGGAAGTGATCTCATCTATTCAATATATAGCCCAGGCAGCAGATGATATCGGGTATCAGCTTGTTACGTTGAACGAGCTTGTTGAGAATGGCGGAGAGCGCAAACCGCTTGAACAGATTCCGGGATACGACGCAGCCCGAATCAATCCGGATTATCAACAGGCGAAGTATGAACTCGTCTACAAAGTGGATACGAACAAAAAAGAGGTAGCCTTGACGTTTGACGATTTCGGAAGTGACAAAACGGTGACCCGCATTCTCGATATTTTGGCAGAGCATGATGTAAAGGCCACCTTCTTCCTGCGGGCAAAAGGAGTGGAGAGCAACCCGAACCTGGCACGGGCGATGGTAGAAGGCGGCCATGATGTGGCCAACCATTCCTATAGTCATCCTGTTGTTACTTCGTTAACACCACAAGAGCTGCAGGAAGATGTGGTCAAGGCTCATCAGGTCATTACGGAAGCCATTCAACAACAGCCCGTTATGCTGTTCCGTCCGCCAACCGGCGTGGTAGATGATGAGCGGGCGAAAGCGCTGGCCGCTGTCGGTTATCCGGTGATTGCCATGTATGATGTGACAACGCTGGATTGGGACATTTCAAACAGTGCGAAAGATATCGTGAACGGAGTTATGACCAAAACGGAACGAGGCAGCGTCATCTTGCTGCACATGCTGGATGATATTCACACGATAGAAGCTCTGCCAAGCGTGCTGGAAGGCCTGCAAGGCAAGGGATACACGTTTGTTAAAATGGCGGACATGATGCAGCAAAACAAGGCCGCAACGGAGATGGAATAATATGGGGTTGTATGAGAACATGGTAGACCGATTGGACAAATTGGCGGTGGTGGGTCTTGGATATGTAGGTCTTCCGCTGGCGGTTGCATTTTCGAAGAAACTGGACGTTATCGGTTTTGATCTGAGTGAAGACAAGGTGAAGCAGTACAGCAGCGGAATGGACGCCACCGGTGAGATCGGAGATGCATCTCTTAGGGACTGCAGGGCGGTATTCACTTCAGATCCGGACAAGCTGAGGGAGGCTGGTTGTTTTATTGTAGCCGTTCCGACCCCCGTAAAAAGCGGGAATGTGCCGGATTTGAAATACGTGCGCAGTGCCAGCAGGATGGTGGGTCGTGCCTTATCGCGTGGGGCTGTAGTTGTCTATGAATCGACAGTTTATCCGGGCGTTACGGAGGAAATTTGCATTCCAATCCTCGAAGCGGAGTCAGGTCTGCGCTTTGGCGTGGATTTCAAGGTGGGATATTCCCCGGAACGAATTAACCCGGGAGATCGGGTGCACCGGCTTGAAACGATTGTGAAAATCGTGTCCGGCAGCGATCCGGAGGCGCTGGAGACGGTCGCCAGACTATATGAGCTGATTATCGAAGCCGGCGTCCACCGGGCAGAAAGCATCAAAGTGGCCGAAGCAGCCAAAGTCATTGAGAACGCTCAGCGCGATATCAATATCGCGTTTATGAACGAGCTGTCGATGCTGTTCAACCAGATGGATATCGATACGAATGCCGTCCTCCGGGCAGCGGAAACGAAGTGGAATTTCCTGCCGTTCCGGCCAGGTCTCGTCGGTGGACATTGCATCGGAATTGATCCGTATTATCTTACATACAAGGCCGAGGATACCGGATATCATTCCAAGATCATTCTGGCCGGAAGGCATATCAATGACGGGATGGGAAAATACATCGCCCAGAATGTCATTAAACTTGCAGTTCGCCAAGGTCTTGATCTGGTGCAAGCGAAGGTTGCGGTGATGGGTCTTGCCTTTAAGGAGGATTGCCAGGATATACGCAATTCCAAGGTCATCGATATTATCCGCGAACTGCAGGATTACGGGATACAGCCGATGGTGACGGATCCATACGTGGATTCGAAGCAGGCATATGAAGAATATGGTATCGAGCTGTCGGATATGCGTGAGTTAAAAGGAATCCAAATTGCAATCGTAGCGGTCGCTCACCATGAATTCAAGCAGCTTGCGATTTCCGATTTTAACGGGATGTTCAGCACGGAGAAGGAGAAACTCTTGATTGATGTGAAGGGAGTTTATCCAAAGGCCGAATGTGAAGCCAACGGTTTTCATTATTGGAGTTTGTGAGATAACGATGGGAGAACGCAATGGGGATAAAAAAAAGTAAGCAACAAAAGAGTACCAAGGAAGTACTTACGTTACCGCGTACGGACAGAAGGACTCTTTCGTATGTGCCTGATCCGGAGCAAATTCGCATGAATGCGGACCGGAGGGGGAATCGAGCGCTGCAACCTGGAGACGATCTGTCCAATACCGAATATTTGAATAAACTTCGGATGCTCAGTTTGCGTTATGTGGCAGATTTCGAGGTGCTGATTGTTCCTAAGGGGAAAAAGAAAAGCTCTGGAACCAAGGGGCAGGCGGCCGATATTTCGGGTACAGGCCTGCTGCTTAGGGTGCCGGACGCATCGGGCCTTGAAGTTGGCGACAAGGTGAAGGCCCGATTCCGAATTCCTCCGGGTGCGATGCCCGAGGGCTTCGAATCGGCTGTGCGGATTGATGCAAGCATTGTTCGCCAGTTTGTAAACAAAACGGAATCCGGCGACGAGTTGATGCTTGCCATTGAATTCGAGAAGCCGCTAACCGATTATTTTCAGCGCAAACGGTGGGGATATTCCGTCTACTCCGCCAGCACGCTTCTGTTCGTGTCGGTGCTCTTCATTATGCTTATGCGCGCCGAGAGTATCATCTATTTTAAATACAATATGGTGCTGTATTTATACAGCATTATTGCAGCACTGTTTCTGTTGACTCGTTACCTATTCGGAGCCTTATACCGCGATGTGCCGATCAATCCCGGGTATACACCTGGCGTGTCGATTATCATTCCCTGCTTTAATGAGGCCGACTGGATCAAACGCACGATTCTCAGCTGTATCAATCAGGACTATCCTGTTGAGAAGCTGGAGGTTATCGTGGTGGATGACCGTTCGACGGACCAATCGGTGCAGCAGATCCAGGATATGATCGAACTGATTCATTCTGAGGCGGAGCGTTACGCTACCCGGGAACGTCTGACCTATACGGTGCTGCCGGTGAATGCAGGCAAGCGGGCCGCACTGGTCAAAGGTGTGGAGATGGCGAAGCATGATCTGGTTGTTTTTGTGGATTCCGACAGTTTTCTGGACCCGACGGCCATACGCCATCTCGTTCAACCCTTCCAGGACCCGAAAATGGGCGGTGTGGCCGGACGGACAGACGTCGAGAATAAATATACCAATAATATGACGAAGCTTCAGACGGTCAGATATTATATTGCATTTCGGATTATGAAAGCGGCAGAATCATGGTTTGACAGCGTAACCTGTTTGTCGGGTCCGTTGTCCTGTTACCGAAAAGAGCTGATTGTCCAGCATGCGGATGCATGGCTGAACCAGAAGTTCCTCGGCAGACCCGCAACCTTCGGTGATGACCGGAGCATGACCAATTTTATTCTAAAAACACACCGTACCGGCTATCAGGATTCGGCCATATGCTCAACCATCGTTCCTTCACAGATGAAGGTATTCCTGAAGCAGCAGATGCGCTGGAAGCGCTCCTGGCTGCGCGAGTCTCTGCGGGCTGGCAGTTTTATATGGCGGAAAGAGCCGTTCATGGCGCTGTTCTTCTATATCGGGCTGATTGTGCCGATCGCGGCGCCTGTTGTGGTTGCCTACAATCTGATGTATGTGCCAATCGTTCACGGCATTTTTCCGGGAACCTTCCTGATGGGCTTGCTGCTGATGGCGCTGCTTATGAGCCTTGCCCATTTACTGTTTCGCAAGAGCAGGCTCTGGGTGTTCGGCTTCGTGTTCTGTCTGTTCTATGAATTTGTGCTGTTATGGCAAATGCCGGTAGCCTGGTTTACCTTCTGGAAATCGACCTGGGGGACCAGGGAAACGCCGCAGGATATTGAAGCCAGACTGAAGAAGGAAGCCCGCAAGCGCAAAGGCAAAAAATTCGGATTACCGTTCTGATGTGTCAAAGCGGTTGAAGTGAGGATGACAAATGGGGAAGAAACAAAATACTGCCCTTAATGTTCGGCGAAAGAATCGCGGGAAAATCATAAAGGTTACGGCACAGATTCTGATTTTGGGCGTAGTTGCGATTATGCTGGCGAACGCGATTTTCGATTTCAGAGCCTATAAGGAGCCGGATAAATCGGCCTGGCGTCAGGAACAGGGTTTTATCGCTTTGTCCTATTTTGGAGTTGGTCGTACCGGAACGTCCAAGCTGGTGTCCAAAAGCCAGCTGGATGCCCAGCTGAAGTCTTTGCATGACCAGGGCTACGTCACGATATCGCAGCAGGATATTATCGATTATTACGCCGAAGGCAAGAAGCTGCCGGATAAAGCGCTGTATCTGTCCTTTGAAGACGGAAGGAACGATTCTGCCCTGTTCGCGCAGCCGCTGCTGGAGAAATACAATTATAAGGCAACCTTTTTGTCTTACGCGAACAAAATGGGCAACAGCGAACGGAAGTTTCTGCAGCCGAAGGATATGTTGAAGATGACCCGCACGGGTTTTTGGGAGCTGGGGACCAACGGCAACCGACTGACGTATATTAATATTTTTGACAAGGAAGGCCGCTATATCGGTGTTAAAGACGAGAGCGAGCTGACCAGCAAAGCCAGCGTGGAGTATTACAACCACTATCTGATGGATTTCATCCGCGATGAGAATATGATTCCGCTGGAGAATCGCGTAGAGATGGAAGAACGGGTCCGTGCAGATTATGAGGTGATGAATAAGGTCTACACGGAGGCGCTCGGCTATGTTCCCGGCACTTACATGATTATGCACGCCAATGCGCTTGGCAGCGGGATGAATCAGCTTGTTGCGAACGCGAATACGGATCAGATTCAACAGCTGTTCGGCATGAATTTCAACCGGGAGGGCAACGCCTTTAACACGAAGGACAGCGATCTTTATAATCTGACTCGGGTTCAGCCTGCGCCTTACTGGTCCACCAATCACCTTGTCATGAAGCTGCGCAAGGATCAAGGGCAGCCCATGCAGTTTGTTCGGGGGGACAAGCGGCAGGCCGACAAGTGGGAGCTGCTTGGCGGAGCGGCCGAATTCCAGGATAACCGCATGGTGGTTACGTCTCCGCCCTCCCAGGCAGGTGGCGTATATTTGAAGGGAAGTGAAGCGTCTGACGTTACCGTCTCGGCAAAAGCGCTCGGTAATGTGGTGGGACGCCAATCCGTCTATGTTCGTTACGACCGGATGAAGGGTTCTTATCTGCGCCTTCTGCTGGAGAATAATGACGTGGCGGTGGAACAGAAGATTGCGGGGCAGCCTCCCGAGACACTGTTCACGTACTCCTTGCCGAAGGTAGGATGGGGAGAAGAGGATCTGCAGTTCGACAAGGCGTCGGTGTATACGAAGGAACAAACGCAGTCCGGCGCCCGTGATGACGAGAACGATTATCCTGTGAACATCGGCGGAAGCCGGGTGCTGGAGATCTCGGTGGATGGCAATTCACTGTCCTTGAGCGTTGATCAGCAGCTGATTCTGGACCAGCAGCCAGTGCATGCTTCGATTGGTGCCGGTGGCGTAGCGTTCGAATCGCAATTTCATGAGCAGAATGAGAAGGATGACATCTACGATGCCATTTTTGAAGACGTCAGGATCCTGTCGAAGTCTTCGGACAGGGATCAGAAGCTGCTGTTTACCAATAAGCCGACTGGATTTACCGGTATGGTAACAAGCGTGCAGAGAACCGTGAACCGGGCTGTCGACTGGGCCGTGGAGACTTTTTAAAATTAGGGTGGCGTAGGGTGTGATCAACGAATGAGGTATCGAACGGTGAAATGGGCAGCAACAACAGTTTTGGTGACCATGTGCGCTGCTGTCATCATCTGGTGGCCACAAGGCAAAGAGAAGGAACGGGTACTACAGCCGCCCCAGACAGGGGTCAGGTTGTCCGCCTGGATTACGGACTGGCAGTGGAAGACGGGGATAACGGATTTGAAGCTGCTTGCCGGAGGGCTTGAAGAAATCCATCTGTTTGCGGTTTACTTCAATCAACAAGACGAACTCCACATTACACCGGATTATTTGGAGGCTCTCCCTAAGGTCATGGAGGCTGCCCGGGAAGACGGACAGATTCGCAGGGTTCTGACCATCGTGAACGACCGTTTCAATACGGATGGATCGACGGTGCAGAAAGATGCAGATCTTGTATCCCGGATCGTGGCTACACCGGAAAGCCGCAGCCGGCATATCGGGGACATCGTGGCTGAGGTGACCCGGCATGGCTTTACCGGTGTGGAACTGGACTACGAGAAGGTCCGTAAGGAAGACTGGGATAATCTGTCCGCTCTGTACAGTGAATTGTATGAGCGCCTCCGGACAGAAGATCTGTCTCTTCGAATTGTACTGGAGCCGGGCGTCCGCGTGGCATCGCTTGACCTGCCGAAGGGGCCGGATTATGTCCTGATGGCCTATAATTTGCACGGTGGTCACAGCGGACCTGGACCGAAGGCGGATCATGCCATGATCCGGGAGCTCGCAGAGAAACTGCAGCAGATCCCCGGCGAGCATGGTTTGGCTCTGTCTCTTGGCGGGTTTGACTGGGCGGAGGGTGGCAAAGTCACATCGCTGACGGAGCAGCGGGCGATCGAGCTGGCGAACTCAATTCCAGACGAGCCGCAGAGAGACCCAGCGAGCGGGGCCTTGTATTTTGAATATACCGACGACCTCGGCGCTGATCATACCGTGTGGTATGCGGATGGGACGACCGTCGCGGGCTGGATTGAAACGGCGCGGGCATCCGGCATCGCGAAGATTGCGATCTGGCGGCTGGGGGACGTGGGAGAGGATACACTGCAGCAATTGAACGAAATATCGGATACCAAAAAGTGATAATGGAACGACAGCACATAGGACATCCCCTGGTGATAAGAAGCCGGTGGGGATGTCCTTTTCATTAGGGTTATTTGCATGCCGATTTAATGAATCAGTTTCGAGGCTTTTGCTTTGCGGACCAGTCCGCTGCTGGCGCGGTTGATTGGCTTCTTGAGCACGATTCCGATGACCAGTGCGATGGCAGCGAAGATGAGCATGAGCAAGGCATCCCGGATCACGATGTCCCACAGGATGCCGCCAACGGCTTCCCGCATCATACTAATGGCATAGGTAAAGGGCAGGTACGGGTGCAGCGCCTGGAAGAATGGCGGTGTCATCTGAATCGGGAAGGTGCCGCCCGCACCCGCCAGCTGCAGCACAAGCAGCACGATGGCCATTGCTTTTCCGACATTGCCGAATACCGACACCAGAGTGTATACAATCAGCATGAAGATGGAGCTGATCAGCAGCGCAAACAGGATGAACCAGCCGGGATTCACCACATAGGTCCGGAGCAGGTAGAGGTCGCCGAGGGTGACAAACAGCGCCTGGAACAGAGCGAGGGTCAGAAAGGTTAAGTAGCGCCCGAAGTAGACCTCGATGCTGCGAAAGCTTCTCTCCTCATCATGAATATCAACGGAGAGCAGGGACACAAGCAGCAAGGCACCCACCCACAACGATAAGGTCGTGAAGAAGGGAGACATCGCGGAGCCGTAGTTCGGAATCGGGTACAGCCGATTCTCTTCCAGTGTGACAGGCTCGGCAAAAAATTGGCTTTCGAGCTCAAAATTGTTCTGAAGCAGATCGATGACTTCCTGAATATCGCCCTCAGCTTCCATCTCCCGGAGCCGGTTGGCCAGCGTTGTAATGCGAAGCTCGGCCTCCGGCAGGCGGCTCTGGGCAAGCTGCACCTCTTCTCCCCCCACTGTGAGCCCCCTCTGGGCATCCTTTAACAGGCGCTGGATGTCGGGCACGCTGGTCAGCGCCTGTGTCAGCTCATTCTGGACACGCTTGGCGGTATCGGAGCCCTTGCTGAAGGCTTTGCTTATGGCTGGACCGATCTCGCTATCGTAGCGGCTTAACAGTGTGTTGGTCAGATCTGTAATGTCATCGGCAAGTTTTTTCAGCTTAGCAACGGAATCGGCGGGTGCTTCCTCGCCCCGTTCCACCGCTTGTGTTAGGGTCTGGAGCACGGAATGCGCAGATTTCCATCTTGCCGCAATTTCCTCAAGCCTGGCGGCACCTGAAGCTGCTGCGGGGGAGACGGAGCCCAGCCGCTTAAACAATTGGCTCAGCCGAGCTGCAGCTTCAGCAGCTGTCTCGGCGCGAGCCTGGGCAGCGTTCAGGCGGTCGGCAAGCTCCTTCGGATCCATGTCGGCTTGCCCTAAAGCGTCCAGCGCCTGAGAGAGGGCACCAGTAGCTGCATCCAATACCTCCAAATCTTGACGCAAGGCAGGCTCCAGAGACTTCGAGGCACCGGCAACCTGATTGGCGAAGTCCGCCAGTGCGCCCGCCATTTCCTTGCCCTCGGTAGCGATTCCTTCCAGGCGGGGGAGGGCGGTATGGGCTTGCTGAACGAGCTGGTTGGCCAGCTTAATATCCTCCTGAGCTGTGGTTACCGCTTCATTGAGCTCAGGAAAGCTTTTTTCAAGCCGGAACAGAAGGTTTCGCACTTTATTAATCGCAGGGAGTTGGTTCTCGATTTCAATCCCGAGCGTATTAAAAATCTCGAAGATGGTACCGTTGGCGGTTTTGATGAAGTTTTTGCTGATTTCCTCGACAACGCCGGATGCGCCCTGTGCCGTGACTTTGGGGGCAATCGCGTTAATCTTCTCGTTCGTATAGTAGAGGATCTGGGCTTTGACAGGCTCGTTGCTAAGCACCGTGCCGATACGGGCAGAGAAGTCCTCCGGAATGACAATGGCCGCGTAATCATTACCGCGCCTTACCCCCTGAATGGCGTTCTCGCTATCCTCCGTAAACCGCCAGCCCAGCTTTTCATTTTGATGGAGAGACTCCACGATTTCTTTTCCCAGATTGATCGGTTCGCCGCGCAGGGTGGTTCCTTTATCCAAGTTGGCGACAGCGATGGACAGCCCCGAAGTCTGGCCGTAGGGATCCCAGGAGGCCTCAATATTAAACCAGGCATATAGTGAAGGGAGAATGGCCAACCCGGTGATGATGACGGCTGCAGCCCAGTTTCGAACGATTCTATTTAAATCAGTAGAATAAATATGGAAAATATTCTTCATGAAAGCTCCTGTCTTGTACGTAGTTGGAGCTAGTATGCCGCCAAATCCGTGCCAAGATACGAAACAAGCTGTTCCTTTATTGCTTCCTTGAGAGAGGCCCAGTCGCTGAGCAGCCTGCGTTCATATCCGCGGCATAGATACAGCACCTGCACCCCATCTTCTGCGGTACGGCTCTGGTTCTGAATCCGGATACCGCGCTGCCTCATCTGCTGCTGAACCGACCAGGCATGATCAGAATTCCCTTTTTGCATGTATTGCAAATTTAAAATGTAGAGGTCTGCCATTTTGAGACTAAGGGTCTTCAGGATTTGAATGTCCCGCTTAAGAAGCGATTGGAGCAGGTTGTACAGGAGATAGTCTCTGATCAATGCTTCGTCTTCTTCAGAGGGCAGTGGAGGAGTTGAAGGCTTCATAAGTAACACTTCCTCATAAATGAAATACGTATAAGAACATATGTTCTAATATACACATCGTATTCGAGGATTATGCTTCGCGCAATGTATAATTTTTGGTATGTTCACGATATAGGCGTACATATCATGAATAGAGTGGATGGATATTCAACTTGAGTGTGCAATTATGTTGATGTTCATGTAATCCATGGTAAGGCAGAGCGTATCTTCCTGGGGGTGATGATGTACCGCATCACACAAGTGTTCATCCAGTAAATTCCAATGAGTACCGATGGCTGTTTAGCTAGCCTGCAATCTGTGTTATAATAATGTTAGCAGTTAACTATAACGAGAAAGAAAGGATCAGGATACCATGTGTCCCCGAAGGACGAATCCCCAAAGGACGATTTGGAAACGTTATGATCTCTCATACACATAGCTTCCTTCGTAGAGCGAAGTCGGACGTCTGAAGACAAGGACGGTCTCTCACGAAAGGATGGGAACTATGGTTCGAAGGATGAGCTCCTCCAGGTTTCCTCAGTGTAGAGATTGGCCTATGTCTGACCAATCTACTACGACAAGAGGGATCCTGTATGAGGAAAAGACAAAACACAATTATCACCATGTCGGCGATGTTGTTCGGAACGTTTTTAATGGCTTTTACGTATTATCACATTAATTTTCACAATCATTTAACCGAAGGCGGCTTTGTTGGCCTTGCGCTGCTTGGCAAATATGCACTCGATATTCCGCCGGCATTAAGTATGATCCTGATGGACATACCGGTACTGCTGGTTGCCTTGTTTATCAAAGGCCGGAAGTTTATTTTCAATACGGTTGTTGCAGCGAGTATGTTCACTGTGTTTTACGCATTAATAGAGCGGTATTCTACGCTCGTGATTGATTTGGGCCATAATTTACTGGCAGCCGCGCTGCTGTCTGGTTTATTAACAGGTTTTGGAGCCGGTATTGTGCTCCGATTCGGTGGGGCAACAGGTGGAGACGATGTGATCTCCGTGCTCTTCAGCGAGTGGAGCGGGCTTAAGGTAGGGACGGTGTTTTTCCTGATGGATGCCGTAGTACTGCTATTATCGCTATTCTACATGCCATTGGTTGAGACTTTATACACCATATTAGCCGTATCGATTGCCGGACAAGTGATCACGATCACAGTTACGTACGGTACCGAGAAAACGGAAAAGAAACCATTTCGGAAGGCGGTCCGTGCCCCAAGCACTCCGGTTACTCCGAAGGCAGCACAGCATACCGTTAGCGGCCGTTCATAATACGGTCCCATTAAGAGAAGCTCACCCGCATCAGGGTGAGCTTCTTTAGTATGCGGTCAGGGATGGATGTTACTTCCCCTCTTTGGGGTGATTTTCGTCCCACTCCTGCGCTTTGGCGGTGGCGATTGCGATGGCCCGACCTTCATCGTAGTCTTCCTCCAGTAAGGCATTGGCTATTTCCACCGCTTTATTCCTCACACGGGGCTCCAGATTTTTCATCGATGGCGGATAATCATTTTTGCTCCAAGGCATATTGCGATCCCTCCATTTCATTGGATTCAGTCTGTACTGTATTATTACCCTGTCCTATAAAAATGAATAAACACTCTAACTCCATAAAAAAAGTACATTGTCCGTTGATTGGACAATGTACTTTGGATGTTCCTGTTTATTCAAACAGCTGCAAATATTCGCCGTAGCCTTCCTGCAACATGTCTTGCTTCGGAACAAAACGCAGTGCCGCTGAATTGATGCAGTAACGAAGTCCATTGGGTCCAGGGCCGTCGTCGAATACATGACCGAGGTGTGAGTCGCCTTTTTTGCTTCTCACCTCGGTGCGGACCATCATATGGGTGAGATCCATTTTTTCCTTGATGTTATATTCGCGAATCGGACGGGTGAAACTTGGCCATCCGCAGCCGGCATCATACTTGTTCGTAGAACTGAAGAGCGGCTCGCCCGACACGATGTCTACATAGATTCCTTCTCCGTGATGGTCCCAGAATTCGTTGTGGAACGGAGGTTCGGTCGCATTATTCTGAGTTACTTCGTATTGTATCGGCGTAAGACGCTGTTTCAGATCCTCGGTATCGACGGGATCGGACCAGTGCTGGTCAATGAAGTCTTCGCGGCCGGATCCTTTGCGGTAGCGTCTGTAGTGGCCCGGATTTTTCTTGTGATAATCCTGATGGTATTCTTCGGCTGCATAGAAGGTGCTGGCCGGAATAATCGGCGTTACAATCGGTCCATCAAATCGTCCGCTGGCCGCTACAGCCTGCTTCGACTGCTCTGCCAGTTCTCGCTGTTCTTCTGTATGATAGAAAATAGCGGTCCGATACGACAAGCCGCGGTCATGAAATTGTCCACCCTCATCGGTAGGATCGATTTGCTGCCAGAAGAGTTCAAGCAGCTTCTCGTATGGGAACACTTCCGGGTTGTAGGTGATTTGCACGGCCTCATAATGGCCTGTTGTATCAGAGCACACCTCTTCATAGGTCGGATTTTCCTTATGTCCGCCCGTATAGCCGGATACAACATTCAAAATGCCGGGCAGCTCATCAAAGGGAGAGACCATACACCAGAAGCAGCCTCCCGCAAAGGTAGCCAATTCGCTTGGGTTTGAACGATTACTCATATATTATCCCTCCATCGTAATAACAATATAAATGTAAGTCTTATTATTATTATAATCATTTTTGGTTGGCGAAACCAAAATATTGCTCAATCTTCATGTTTCCTTGCCTTCAGGCGGCGGAATATCGCCAGGCCTAGAGCGGTTACCAGCATGAGTCCTGCAGCAATGGCAGCGAATATTGCCGGATGCTCGGCAAGTCCGCTGCCCATCCAAGCGTACAGGAGAATCGCAGGGATTTTACCGATGGCGGAAGCAGCTGTATATGTCCAGAAGGGAATGGAGGCCACCCCTGCATAGATATTGACGGCCATCTGCGGTATGACGGGCAGCAGCCGTGCGAGCAATATGGCTTGAAACGGACGGCGTTCCACCGCTGTGGTAAACATTTCTGCAGCCGCATATTTCCTCAGCAAGCGCCTGCCGTTCTCCTTGTACAGTGCGCGAACTGCCGCATACAGGAGAATGGCGGCTACCGTTGTGCCGAACCAAGAAATAGCTGCAGCCCAGATCGTGCCGTAAGCGTATCCGAGTACAGCGATTACGACTTTGTAGGGTGCAATGGGGAACAGGGCCAGCAGCGTGGCCAGCATCACCATCAGGAAGAGCGAGGGTTCTCCTCGAAGCCAGTCCATGATTTCTGCTCTGTATGTAAAACCTAATGCCAGGACGGCAGCATAAATTGCCGGTATAAACCATCGTTTCATTATGTCTCCTCGCTTTGCATGATAAAGCTGAATAGCATAATAATAGCAAAAAAGCGGGAATTCTGCCCGATTTTCGGTGCGGAGAGACTATGACTTTATGGAAAAAATTGAATATACAAGCGATTTTCCATATGTTATAATATGTAAAATTGAATATCCCAAAGGGGAGTAGCTTTATAAGAAAACCTATTTATCGTGGCCTTTTTCAAGGATGAGTGACCGCGATTCGAAGATGGGTTTTCTTGCGATATAGAGTTTAATCCAGCTCTGCTGATTACTCATAAGTTCTATATCATAAATAAAGTCGTCATGACGGGACTAACTATCCCCGGCTTTATTGGCAACGAATTTGTTGTTTAGCGAGACCTTTGCCTGATTTATTTATGAATGAGGTGAAGGTCTCTTTTTGCGTTCAAAAAACGCTGTAGACCTTATAAATTAAGGTAACAGCATTTTTTTTGGATGGAGGGCATTCGCAGGTGGAAACCTAAAAGAAATCAAAGAAAGGGTGGGAGAAGCATGGATTTGATGTCGGTGGAATTTTGGACGGCACTGCTGTCGATTATCCTCATTGACCTGGTGCTGGCAGGCGATAATGCCATTGTTATCGGACTTGCGGCTCGTAATGTCCAGAAAGAAGACCAGAGGAAGGTTATCCTGTGGGGTACCGTTGGTGCGATTGTCATTCGGATTGTGGCTACACTTCTCGTTGTACAGCTCCTAATGATTCCCGGCTTGCGCCTGATCGGCGGCATTGCGCTTCTGTGGATCGCTTACAAGCTGCTGGTGGATGAGAAACAGCATGAAATATCTGCCGGCAACCAAATGTGGGCAGCAATCCGTACGATCATCATCGCGGACGCCATGATGGGACTCGATAACGTCCTTGCGGTAGCCGGAGCAGCGGGTGAAAGCTTCATGCTCGTCATTATCGGACTTGCAATTTCTGTTCCCATTATGGTGTGGGGCAGTACCATTATCCTGAAGCTGACAGATCGCTTTCCAATCATTATTACCATCGGTGCAGCGGTGCTTGCATGGACAGCATCGAAGATGATCGTAGCAGAGCCCATGATTCATGACTGGTTCTCAAATGACTTTCTGAAGTACGGTTTTGAAATTCTGGTCATCGCCATTATCATTGGTGTTGGAACTTGGATGAAGAAGAAGAATGAGGACAAAGCGAAGAGGAATCCGGTCCATGTAAAGATGGTCGATTAGCTTTGGTTTTGTATAGGGTGCAATAAGCGGTATAATATCTTCATGGACGAAAGGAACGACAAAGAAGTTCCCATCGCATGAGGAGGAGTTATTACATGGAGTCAGCAGCCGGAAAATCCATGGAAGAACGGATTGCGGAATCGTACCGCCAGGATGAGGATATGATGATCCTCGTATTTGCCCAGTGGTGCGTGAATCACGGTCTGGATCCAGCCGAACTTTACCGCAAAGCATATCCGAGTCAGCCCGCCAACGATCAGTTGACCCGGGTTCTGGCATTAACGGTGCCTAAGGAAGAAGCGGGTGAGATACCGGATCAGACCCTGCTTGGAGTGCTGTCATTATTCGGAAACGAGGATTTGGCGATCGTTGTCTCTGAGGCAGTAGCCACATTTGGTGCCGATAAGAAGTAAGCGTGAACTCATGGCATATCTTACATGTGATCTTAGGCAAAAGCGGGTCGATCAAGGAGAAAACCTTGGTCGACCCGCTTTTTTATGGTCAGAATGGCTCATTAATTTGACGTTCGGCTGGCCATCCGGAATTGTTTAGGCGAAACACCGAATCGCGAACGGAAAACACGGTGAAAATAAGTGTAGTTGGCAAAGCCGGAGGTTTCGGCTACATCCTCCAGCGAAAGAGGACTGAACACAATCCGTTCCTTGGCCATGCTCAGACGCACGTCCATGGTGTATTGCATGATGGTTGTACCGAATGCCTCCTTGAACAGATGAACCGCACGGGAGACGCTAATCCCGACATGGGCGGCAACATCCTCCAGCTTGAACATCGAGGAGGCATTCTCTTCAATATAATTCTTCATGCGATAAGCAAGATACGTCTTGGGCGTCGTCGAAGGCTGCTCCGACAGCAGACGGTCCACTTCGAGGCACAGAATGCGCACTGTATAATCGGAGATTTCCGGATAAGGATCGGATACGCGCCGCTGCTCCAGCAGGATTTGCCTGAACAGACCCAGGTAGCGTTCTTCGAGCGGAACACGGATTTTGGTGGGCCGTTTCTTCGAATTCCACCATGCATCAGCCCAAGGCCCTTTGAAAAAAATATGATAATCCCCGCTTTCAATGGTTAACTCTCCCAAAGCGTTGTATTCATCATCAATTCGGAGCTCGTATGGCTGTCCGGGAGTGAAAATCAACAGATCTCCGGCCTCAATGAGCGATAGTTTATCATCGATTTTCGCGCGGCATTTTCCGTCGGTCTGCCATCGCATTAAGTAGGTATCAAAACCGTCCGCCAGGGACATCTTGAAAGGTTTGCGGTGAAAAGAGAAATCTGCTGCTACGACTTGGTTGGAAAGATTTGAATCCATTGCTAAAGTCCCCTTTGAAGAATAAGAAAATAATGACCAGATTGTTCATGTTTTAATCATATTCTTCATTTTAAACGAAAGCATAAAAGAATACCATTGTACTAGTCTAGAGCACATCTAAACACTCAAGGAGTGACAGCGATGAAAAAAATGAAAGCAGGTATAATTGGCTGCGGAAACATCAGCGGCATATACTTCACGAACTTAAAGAACAGCCCTTGGGTTGAAATCGTGGCATGTGCTGACCTTATTATCGAAAACGCGAAAGCGAAAGCTGATGAGTTCAACATCCCGAACGTGTATACCGTTGAGGAGATGCTCGCACAGACTGATATTGAGTTCATTATTAATTTGACCATTCCGTCAAGCCACGCCAATGTTGATATTGCCTCCCTGGAAGCAGGTAAGCATGTTTACAGTGAAAAGCCGCTGGCTATTACCCTTGATGAAGGCCGCCGTGTGCTGAATCTTGCGGATCAAAAAGGCCTTCGTGTCGGCTGCGCACCCGATACTTTTCTGGGATCCGGTGTACAAACGGCTAAAGCGGCCATTGAATCCGGCCTGATTGGCAGGCCTATCGCTGCTACGGCATTCATGATGGGTTCCGGTCCGGAGGCCTGGCATCCGAATCCTGAATTTTTCTACGCGTCGGGTGGAGGACCCATGATGGACATGGGGCCTTATTATGTATCGGCCTTGGTTGAGCTGCTGGGTCCTGCAAGCCGGATCAGCGCATCCACAGGCATTCAGATTCCCGACCGCGTTGTCGGCTCCGGCCCGCTGGAGGGAAAACCGATAACAGTGCAAACACCGACGCATTTAGCCGGAACGATGGATTTTGAGAACGGTGCCATTGCGACCATGATTACAAGTTTTGATATCTTCGGCGGTTCTGGACTGCCATGGCTTGAAATCTACGGTACCCAGGGAAGTCTTAGTTTGGGTGATCCCAATTTCTTCAATGGAGAGGTAAAGCTTCGTAAACCAGGCTCCGAAGAGTGGGAATTGCTGGATCCTGTATTTGAATGCGGCAAGAATGAGCGGGGTCTGGGCATTGATGACATGATTCAATCGATCCATGAGCAGAAGGACCACCGCGTCAGCGCTCGCTTGGCTTATCATGTGCTGGAGATCATGCAGTCATTTCAGCAGTCGTCGCTTGAAGGCAGACATATTGTTCTGCAAAGCACATACCGTTATGGCAGACTTCCATCGCCGCAGCAGGCAGAATCTGCTGAATAAATGGCACTGTGAGTGACTGAATGGCGAGCAGGCAGGTCCTGGTTTTCTCGTATGTATCCATGAGCCTTTAGCGAACTGGCAGCCCGGCTTCTATTCTTGTAAACTGGTTATGAAGTACTTGCAAACCAGCTTCTGACGGATTTGGCAGGAATGAACTCTTGGCAGCAATCCGCATGAAAGCGTTGCAATAATATTTGGAGTGTATCCAAAATTAACAGATGCGTATGGGAGGAAATGGACATGTCGAAAACATTGAAGATCGGAATCATCGGTTGCGGGGGAATTGCCAACGGCAAGCATATGCCAAGCCTGAAGAAGCAGGCACAGGCAGAAATGGTAGCTTTCTGCGACATCGTAGAAGAGCGTGCGCAAAAAGCAGCCGATGAGTACGGAGTCGAAGGTGCCAAAGTATATACGGACTTCAGAGAGCTGCTTCAAGACGGCAGTATTGATGTCATCCATGTATGTACGCCAAACGATTCCCACTCTGAAATTACGGTAGCCTCTTTGGAAGCCGGTAAGCACGTTATGTGCGAAAAGCCAATGGCCAAGACGGTATCTGAAGCCAAGGCGATGCTGGACGCTGCAGAGCGTACCGGAAAAAAACTTACCATCGGTTACAATAACCGTTTCCGTGACGATAGCATGTATTTGAAAGGAATCTGTGAAGAAGGCGAGCTCGGCGAGATTTATTACGGTAAAGCACTTGCCATCCGCCGCCGTGCCGTTCCGACTTGGGGTGTATTCCTTGATGAAGAGAAGCAGGGCGGAGGACCGCTGATCGATATCGGTACCCACGCGCTGGACTTGACGCTGTGGCTGATGGACAACTACAAGCCGAAGAGTGTGCTTGGATCAACCTTCCATAAGCTGGGACATCGTGAGAATGCTGCGAATGCGTTCGGTCCTTGGGATCCGAAGGAATTCAAGGTGGAGGATTCAGCGTTCGGATTCATCACCATGGAGAACGGTGCAACGATTGTTCTGGAATCCAGCTGGGCGCTTAACGTTGTTGAGACTGGCGAAGCCAAGGCCGTTCTGGCAGGTACTGAAGGCGGAGCTGACATGAAGGACGGTCTGCGCATTAACGGGGAGAAAATGAGCAGACTGTATGAAACCAAAGTGGATCTGAATGCTGGCGGTGTGGCGTTCTACTCCGGTTCCAAGGAAAGCGACGCAGACCGCGAGGCAAGAATGTGGATTGAAGCCATTATTGAAGATAAAGACCCTGTCGTTAAGCCGGAACAGGCTTTTGTGGTAACGCAGATTCTGGAAGCGATCTATGAATCAGCCAAGACAGGAAAAGCCGTTTATTTCGATAATTAAGAACCTGACAAGAAATACAAATACAAAATGAAAAACCAGGAGGTACACAATGAAATTAGGCGTATTTATGGTATTGCTGAGCGGACGTAAGCTGGAGGATGCTTTGGATTATGTGGCATCCAAGGGTCTTAAAGCGGTTGAGATTGGAACTGGCGGTTACCCGGGCAATGCACATTGCAACCCTGCAGAGCTGCTTGAAAATGAAACAGCACTGAAAAACTTCAAGAACGCGGTAGAGTCCCGCGGGTTGATCATTAGCGCACTGAGCTGTCACGGCAATCCGCTCCACCCGCAAAAGGCAATCGCTAAAGAGTTCCACGATGTGTATGTAAAAACGGTAGAGCTTGCAGAGAAGCTGGAAGTGCCTGTCGTTAATACTTTCTCCGGTTGCCCGGGCGATCATGAGGATGCTAAATATCCGAACTGGCCGGTAGCACCTTGGCCTAACGACTACCAAGAGATTCTGACTTGGCAGTGGGACAACAAGGTCATTCCTTATTGGACCGAGTGGGGTAAATTCGCCGCTGACCGTAACGTTAAAATCGGTCTTGAGCTGCACGGCGGCTTCTCGGTTCATACGCCAGGCACACTTCTCAGACTGCGTGAAGCAGCGGGTGAAGTCATTGGTGCGAACCTTGACCCGAGCCACATGTGGTGGCAAGGAATTGATCCTGTTCAAGCGATTCAAATTCTGGGCCGCGAGGGAGCTATTCATCACTTCCATGCGAAGGATACAAGCATCGATCCGATTAACGTGAACAAGCACGGTCTGACCGATATGCAGTCTTATGAAAAAATGCTGGATCGTGCATGGCAGTTCCGCAGCGTTGGTTATGGACACGATGTGAAGGAATGGGCAGACATGATGAGTGCCCTGCGTCTGGTTGGATATGACTATGTAGTAAGTATTGAACATGAAGATGGGCTGATGTCCATCGAAGAAGGCTTCTCCAAAGCGGTGCAAAACCTTCAGCAAGTGCTGATCGAAGAGCCGCTCGGAGAAATGTGGTGGGTCTAACATCTTAGGGCAACCTAGCGAATACGCAATTAGGGGGAACAGCAACATGCTTAATGTAACCATATGGAATGAGTTCGTACACGAGAAGATCCATGATGAGGTTCGGAGTGTATATCCGACAGGGATTCACACAGCCCTGGCGGAGGGTCTGCATAATCCGGATTTCATCATCAGAACGGCAACGCTGGATCAGCCAGAGCACGGGTTGACTGAGGATGTACTGGATTCGACTGATGTGCTGCTGTGGTGGGGGCATATGGCTCATGACCAGGTTAGTGACGAGATCGTCAGCAAAGTCGTTAAGCGCGTGCTGGACGGTATGGGTCTGATCGTTCTTCATTCGGGGCATTTTTCCAAACCGTTCAAAGCGTTGATGGGAACGAGCTGTGATTTGAAATGGCGCGAAGCCGGCGAGCAGGAAATTATCTGGAGTGTAAATCCAACGCATCCGATTGCGGCGGGAATTACGGGTCCTATCATGATCGAGCATGAGGAAATGTACGGGGAGTTCTTTGATATTCCAGCCCCAGATGAGCTGGTATTTGTCAGCAATTTCGAAGGCGGCGAAGTTTTCCGCAGCGGCTGTACGTTCAAGCGCGGTCATGGGAACATTTTCTACTTCCGTCCGGGACACGAGACCTATCCAACTTACTACAATCCCGAAGTACTGAAAGTGATAACCAACGCTATCAACTGGGCTCATTCAACTGCAGGTAAGCAAACATTCGGCAACAGCCAGCCTGTTCGTGCGCTTCCAGTACTAGTCTAAGCCTTTTATACAAGCGTACTTAAGTAAACACAACGACGAGTCGTTCAAGGATCTGTCCTTGTTCGGCTCGTTTTCCAGTTGCGGCGGCAGAATCGTAAATTTTTTTGGAGGCTAGGGATAGAATATACGTAAGTATGGGGTATTGTATGTTATACAAGAAGGGGGCTGTACGCATGAATGAAGTACAAAGCGCACCTGTCGATCCCACCATTATCGCCATATGCCAGGCCAGGCTGGCTCATCAACCTGTTGAGGGTTTTCTGCTGGGGAGAGGAACAAGCTCCGCAGCCGTGATGTTTGTTGGAGAAGCGCCCGGGGCCTATGAGGTTTTGGAAGGAAGACCTTTTGTAGGGCAGGCCGGTCAGGAGATGAATGCTTATCTGGAGCGACTGAACTTGACGCGGGAGCAAGTGTATATTACCAGTGCCATGAGAAGCAGGCCCTATAAGGAGAAGGTGATCGTGCGGGCGTCCGGTGAGAACATCATCAGCCGTTCGAACCGTACACCCACCAAAGCGGAAATTTTGGCGCATGCGCCCTTGCTGGATGAAGAGATCAGATGGGTCCAGCCGAAGATCATCGCTCCCATGGGAAATACCGCGCTGCATCGGCTGATCGGAAGCCATGAAACGGTGACATCGCTGCATGGAAAGCTGATCGAGGGCCCTGTACAACAGGCGATTAGCCTGGGGGATGCTTCGGCTGGATATAGGTTCTCAACCGAAACCCATATGATTTTTCCTCTGTTCCATCCAGCTGCGGTACTGTATAATAGGAAATTATCCCGTTTGATCGAGTCCGATTTGGATATATTGGCTCGGATGATTTCAGGATAAGTGCTGATTTTCTGGGAAAAAGGGGCTAGGTGGTTTTCAGCTTCTCGAAAATATGCTAAAATGAAACATACTTACAATTCGTAAGTTTTGCAAGAATTATGGTTTAGTTTATTGAGTTTCTATAAACAAGGTGACTTCGTAAAGAGGTGAAGAGATATGGAAGTTACAAATGTTACGATGTGTCCCCGTTTTGAATCTGCGTTTTCTTTTCTGGGCAAACGGTGGAACGGTTTGATTATTCAGACATTGATGAGCGGGCCTAAGCGCTTTAAGGATATTTCCAATTTGATTCCGTCCATGAGTGACAAAATGCTCTCGGAGCGGATGAAGGATTTGGAGTGCGAAGGCATATTGATTCGTCATGTCTATCCGGAAACGCCGGTACGTATCGAATATGAACTAACTGAAAAAGGGAATGCACTTCGTCCGGTAATGGAACAAGTGGCTTCCTGGGCAGAGCAATGGGTCGAAAGATGAGTCATCTTAAGATCCCCGTTGACGATTAAACCCTGGCATGAGACAACTCATTTCAGGGTTTTTTTTCAAAATTTGAAGTATGATTTTTTTACAATGAAGCAAGATATGTGGACATGCACCAATCCGATGCACCTGCTATATGATGTATATAACCCAGCGGTAAATCAAGGAGGCGAGCCCATGATCAAGCGAACGTATATCTCCCATTTTCATTATGGACAAGAGGATATCTCAGAACTTGAAAACGCTTCAATGCAAGTCCTTCATATTTTTGAGAAGACCAAGCGGATGCTGAGTCAGTATTTGCCCGAGCCGCTGTGGTTGGCTTTATCCGGAACAAGCCCAGAATCGGCGGATGCCGCCAGCCGGAATTGCAGCGATGTGAACGACATGTTTCAGAAATGGGTGAAGGGTCCCCGTGGATGGAAATTCATCGGTTATGAAACGGATAAATCAAAAACAACCGGCGGGCAGGATAAGGGGCGTCTGGGCAGATTTCTGCAGATGATAATCTGGTCCCATTATGAGAAGATTGCAATGCTCCATCCATTTCTCGGCAGTGAGCCGTTTTTTGACGGGGAGGAGCTGGATGTGATTGCTGCTTATTTTGTGCCGACGTACATCAGTGCCGAACCCTTGTTGCAGCAAGGGAAGACGTTCAAGGCTATTCAAGGTGGCGTCATTTTGTATCAGGAACATATTCAGGCACCGGCTGTCATTATGCAATCGGGCAGTGACTGGCTGGAGGGAAACTGGATGACGGGTGTGGATCTGGATGCGAAGGGGTTTGCCGGGATCCGGCCTTATCTGAAAGTGCCAAGCGGAGAACGAGCCTATATGGAGGCTCAGATCATATAACATAGATAAACACACCCTCTAGAGGAAGGTGTGTTTATGACGTGCAGTCTTTCCAATCGTTTACCGGTGTTCCACCAGGTCAATCGCACCAAGCACAAGATGAGCCAGTCCGAAGCCGAGAATACCGGTTGCGGCAAGTTTATACTTGCTGCTAAGCAGAGCGGCACCCGAAGCAGAAACCACAGTTCCAAGAACAGCAGGAATCAAACCTTCACGCATGCTGAGCACTCCCTTTAATTTTGGTTTGGAAAGACAAGGTTTATTGTGGTCAAAAGGCTGTATATTATGCACAGCGAGACGCAGTGACATTAAATCCGGCAAATTTCGAGCGGACACATCTCGCAATGGCATATTTCCTGCAGCATCGGCAGATCCTTGATGACAATCATACCCCCGGCATATTCAATGGCGTCTTTTTTACGGAGATCACTCAGCATCCGGTTCACGCTTTCGCGAGTTGCCCCAATCATGTTCGAGAGATCGGTGTGGGTAATCTTCTTATTAATGAGAATGGTATCATCTGCCTGATGCTGACCGTACGTATTGCTCAGACGAATCAGCGTCGAGGTTAATGCACCCGGCTTGCCGTACATCATAAGATCACGGAATTTGGTCTGGGTGATCCGGTGGTGAATGCCCATCCACTTCATAAAATCAATGGCAAAATCACAATGCTGACAGATCAGCATCTCCAAATCCTTATGCTCGATAACCCCGACCACACTATCCTCAAGCACCTCTGCCGAGAAGCTGTGATTGGTGCTGAAGAATGGATCGGCCTGACCGACCATATCCCCTGGATGATACATATATAGAATAAGCTCTTTGCCTTCATCAGTCGATTTAGTTAACTTAATTCTTCCTTGTTTCACGAAGTACAACTTGTCGGCGAAGTCACCTTCCCAGAACAAATGGGAGCCTTCAGGGAGTACTCTTTCCTTCATGGTGACCAGCAGACGGTTGCGGTTTTGTTCCGAGAAGCACTGGGTGTTCCCTAGGTTTTCGATTTCCATTACATTGTCTACAGTTTTCATGTTGGTATCCCCTAACATCCTAAAATTTGATCTGTTTAATCTTTAAATACATTATAACGTGAAAACATTCACTTGTGGGGCGGAACAAGAGGGAAATGATGGCGAATTTTCAAACTTTGTGATCTCTTTCACTTGAAATAGGGCGAAGACAGGTATAAATCACACAGAAAAGATAAATTTTAATATTGTGAAATATTTCACATGATTTTAGAAATGGCTGTGATACGATCAAACCGTAGAAGAGAAAGAATCATGAACCATGGGAGGATGAGAGATATGGCTGTGAGCAAAGGAACGAGCGAAGTAAAGGGACAGACAGCAGGGGAGTACATTCAAGGTCTGATTGACAAAGCGAACCGGGCGAAAGAAAAGTTTATGGAATTGAATCAGGAGCAAATTGACGGGATTGTGCAGGCGATGGCCATCGCAGGCCTTGATAAGCATATGCAGCTGGCAAAAATGGCTGTAGAAGAAACTGGCCGCGGTGTATATGAGGATAAAATTATCAAAAACTTGTTTGCCACAGAGTACATCCACAACAGCATCAAGTATGACAAAACGGTGGGTGTCATTGAGGATAACGCTTTTGACAGCTTTCAGAAAATTGCGGAGCCGATCGGGATCATCATGGGGATTACCCCGGTAACCAATCCCACCTCCACAACAATTTTTAAGGCACTGATCTCCATCAAAACAAGAAACCCGATCATTTTCGGATTCCATCCATCCGCACAGGCATGCAGCAGGGAAGCTGCCCTGATATTGCGGGATGCTGCTGTTGCTCAAGGTGCTCCGGCCGATTGCATTCAGTGGATCGAGGCTCCTTCCATGGATAAAACCAATACACTGATGAACCATCCTGATGTTGCCTGCATTCTGGCTACCGGCGGATCCGCGATGGTAAAGGCAGCCTACAGCTGCGGTAAACCTGCGCTTGGTGTAGGACCCGGCAATGTGCCTTGCTTCATTGAAAAGAGTGCAGATCTGGATCAGGCGGTAAATGACCTGATTCTGTCCAAGACCTTTGATAACGGCATGATATGTGCTTCTGAACAGGCAGTCATTATAGAGGAGCCTATCTATACGGCAGTGAAGAAAAAAATGATGGCCAGCGGCTGTTATTTCGTAAACAGGGAGGAACTGGCGAAGCTGACTGCACACGCGATGATATCGGAGAAATGTGCGGTTAACCCGTCAATCGTCGGACTGCCGGCATTCAGGATTGCCGAGGCCTGCGGCTTTGAAGTGCCGGAGAGCACCAAAATTCTGGTCGCCGAGCTGGAGGGAGTAGGTCCTGCATATCCACTGTCTGCCGAGAAGCTCAGTCCGGTTCTGGCCTGCTATAAAGTGAAAAATGCAGAGGAAGGAATTACGCGCGCGGAAGAAATGGTAGCATTTGGCGGCATGGGCCACTCGTCGGTCATCCACTCGCACAATGAGGAAATCATCATGAAATTCTCGGACCGGATGAAGACCTGCCGTATTCTGGTGAACCAGCCATCCTCGCAAGGCGGGATTGGTGACATCTACAACACGAACCTGCCATCGTTGACGCTGGGCTGCGGTTCGTATGGCCGTAACTCTACCTCGTCGAACGTAACAGCCGTCAACCTCATCAACGTGAAAAGGGTGAACCGCAGAACCGTGAATATGCAGTGGTTTAAAGTGCCGGATAAAATCTATTTTGAAAAAGGATCCACGCAGTATCTTGCCAAAATGCCCGATATTACCCGGGTTGCTATCGTAACCGATCCGATGATGGTGAAGCTTGGCTACGTAGAGCGGGTAGAGCACTATCTGCGTCAGCGCAGAGTGCCGGTTCCTATCGAGGTGTTCTCGGAGGTTGAGCCGGATCCTTCCACAACGACGGTAGAACGCGGATCGGAGATGCTGAAGCGATTCCAGCCGGACTGCATCATTGCCCTCGGCGGCGGTTCGCCGATGGATGCAGCAAAAGCGATGTGGCTGTTCTATGAATACCCGGATACGGACTTCAATAATCTGAAGCAAAAATTTATGGATATCCGCAAACGGGTCTATAAATATCCGAAGCTTGGACAGAAGGCAAAATTCGTTGCCATTCCAACCACCTCGGGAACGGGCTCGGAAGTGACCTCGTTTGCGGTCATTACGGATAAAGTGCTGGGGAATACCAAGTACCCGCTGGCTGACTATGAGCTGACCCCGGATGTTGCGATTATCGATCCGGAATTTGTATACACCCTGCCAAAAACAGCGGTAGCGGATACCGGGATGGACGTTTTGACACATGCCATCGAGGCGTATGTATCGGTCATGGCTAACGATTTCACGGATGGTTTGGCAATCAAGGCCATACAGCTGGTGTTCCAGTATCTTGAGCAGTCGGCGCTTACCGGCGACAAGCTGGCCAGAGAGAAAATGCATAATGCTTCGACGCTTGCCGGCATGGCCTTCGCGAATGCATTCCTTGGCATCAATCATAGCCTTGCGCATAAATGGGGCGGCCAGTATCACACAGCTCACGGGCGAACCAATGCAATCCTGCTGCCGCACGTCATCCGCTACAACGCCAAGAAGCCAACCAAATTTGCCGCTTGGCCTAAATACACCCACTTTGTAGCCGATGAGAGATATGCAGAAATTGCAAGGATTCTGGGCTTGCCTGCAAGAACGACGGAAGAGGGCGTCAACAGTTTGATCGGTGCAATCCGAGAGCTGAACAAGAAGCTGGGCATCGAAGAGTCGTTCCAGCAGCTGGGAATCGATCCTCAAGATTTTGAGAAACGTGTTGAGCATTTGGCGGACCGGGCCTTTGAAGACCAGTGCACTACGAGCAATCCAAAGCTGCCGCTTGTCACAGAGCTTGCGGAAGTATACCGCAACACGTTCTACGGCCGCTTTTAGATCCAAGAAATACGAGAGACGGGTTGTGGACTGCGGACTGCATAACAGAAGCGGGCGGGTAAAACAGAGTGATAAAAATCACGGGAAAAGATAAGTTTGTGATTTTTATCACAGATGCTGAGAATGAACAGGATTACAATAAAAGTGTAGAAGAAAGCTGAATCTCAGGTCTTTGATATAGAAGTTTGAAGGTACACGGCGGGGTCGAGGCAGCATTGATCGTGAAAATAATCACATTAAGATCTGAGATGGATCAATGTGTGACTCCGCCTGTGCAGCAAGCTGCAGCATAATCTAGGAGGGATTCAATATGTCGGTGATTGAAAAAGAAGTGGGCTGGAAAGGTTTTAAATCAGGTAAATGGAACAAGCGGATTGACGTTAATGATTTTATTGCAGAGAACATAACACCTTATTATGGCTCTGATGATTTTTTGGCAGGACCAACGGACAACACGAAGGCACTCTGGGATATCGTATCGGATTTAACCAAAAAAGAACGGGATAATGGCGGGGTGCTGGATGTTGATGTGAATACGCCTTCCACGATTGTGTCCCATCAACCTGGCTATTTGGATAAGGAGAAGGAACAGATCGTCGGCGTACAGACGGATGAGCCGTTCAAGCGTTCGATACAACCGTTCGGCGGAATCCGAATGATGATTGATGCTTGCAACGCATATGGTTTTGAAATGCCGCAAGCGGTAGTGGACATCTTCTCAGGCATACGCAAAACACATAATCAGGGCGTGTTTGATGCCTATACCTCGGAGATGAGGGCAGCTCGTAAGGCAGGGATTATTACAGGTCTTCCCGATGCTTATGGCCGTGGTCGTATTATTGGCGATTATCGCAGAATCTCCTTGTATGGTGTAGATGTCTTGATCCAGGATAAATTGCGAGAGCTGGGCGAGCTTGAGGTTGATGCGATGGATGAGCCGGTGATCCGATTGCGGGAAGAATTGTCCGAGCAAATCCATGCACTCAAGGAATTGAAGGAAATGGCGGGCATGCACGGCTTTGACATTTCGAAGCCTGCGAATACGGCGAAGGAAGCATTCCAATGGCTGTATTTCGGTTATTTAGCTGCTATCAAGGAACAGAATGGCGCAGCCATGTCGCTTGGCCGGGTATCTACTTTCCTCGATATCTACATCCAGCGTGATCTGGCTGAAGGCAAGCTGACGGAAGAGACTGCACAGGAGCTGGTTGACCATTTTGTCATGAAACTGCGGATCGTGAAGTTCCTGCGTACACCGGATTACAATGAACTGTTCAGCGGTGATCCAACATGGGTCACAGAATCGATTGGCGGTATGTCGTTAAATGGGGAAACAAGAGTAACCAAGAACAGCTTCCGTTTCCTGCATACGTTGTATAATTTGGGCCCTGCCCCGGAACCGAACTTGACGGTATTATGGTCTGAGAAACTGCCCGAAGGCTTCAAGAAATACTGCTCGAAGGTATCGATCGAAACCAGCTCGATCCAATATGAGAACGATGATCTCATGCGTCCGATTTACGGAGACGATTACGGGATTGCTTGCTGCGTATCCGCTATGCGCATCGGGAAACAGATGCAGTTCTTCGGAGCCAGAGCCAATCTGGCCAAAGCGCTCCTGTATGCAATCAACGGCGGGAAGGATGAGAAATCCGGCGCCCAGGTTGGTCCGGAATACCCTGCTATTACGGCAGAGGTTCTGAGTTATGACGAGGTCATGAAGCGATTCAAGCCGATGATGGAATGGCTTGCAAAGCTGTATATGAACACACTGAACGTGATCCACTATATGCATGATAAATACAGCTACGAACGGATTGAAATGGCGCTTCATGATCGGGATATTCTGCGGACGATGGCATGCGGTATAGCGGGCCTGTCCGTAGCGGCGGATTCGCTGAGTGCAATCAAGCATGCACAGGTGAAGCCAGTACGCAATGAGCAAGGGATTGCAGTTGATTTTGAAATAGAAGGCGACTTTCCGTGCTACGGTAACAACGACGATCGGGTTGACGACATCGCCGTAGAACTCGTTGAAGCCTTCATGAGCATGATTCGCAAACACAAGGCATACCGCGATGCGATGCCGACCCAATCGGTGCTGACCATTACGTCCAATGTCGTATACGGCAAGAAAACGGGAACCACACCGGACGGCCGCAAGGCGGGCGAGCCGTTTGCGCCGGGTGCGAACCCTATGCACGGACGCGATAAGAAGGGTGCCCTCGCTTCATTGACTTCCGTGGCCAAGCTGCCTTATGAGGACAGCCTCGACGGGATATCGAATACATTCTCGATTGTACCGAAAGCCCTCGGGAAGGAAAGCGAGATTCGCGTGAACAATCTGGTTGCGATGCTGGATGGATATTTTGGAAGCAAGGCTCATCATCTGAACGTGAACGTGTTTGACCGGGAGCAGCTGATGGATGCGATGGAACATCCGGAGAATTATCCGCAGTTAACGATCCGGGTATCCGGGTATGCGGTCAATTTTGTCAAACTGACACGCGAACAACAGCTCGACGTGATCAATCGTACCTTCCACGGAACGATGTAAGAATGGAAAGTAACAACAGCGGATACAGAAAGGATGACGCCCTATGCTTAAAGGTCATATACACTCCATAGAAACATTCGGAACGGTGGACGGTCCAGGTATCCGCTTTGTACTCTTCATGCAGGGATGTCTGCTGAAGTGTCAATATTGCCACAATCCGGATACGTGGGGATTGCATGAAGGACAGGAAATGACGGTAGAGGATGTGCTGGCTCAGATTGAGCCTTATCTAAGTTACTATCGTTCTTCCGGTGGAGGGCTGACCGTATCCGGAGGCGAGCCGACACTGCAGTATCCTTTTGTAACCGAGCTGTTTAAGGAAGTAAAGCGCCGCTGGAATCTGCACACGACCCTTGACAGCAACGGTTATAATGAGCCGGAGAAAATATCGGAGCTGCTGGAGCATACCGACTTGGTTCTGCTCGATCTGAAGCATATCAACGATGAGAAGCATATCAAGCTGACCGGGAAGTCGAATGAGAGGACGCTGAAGACCGCCCGCTGGCTGTCCCACCATGGTCGAAAAATGTGGGTCCGGCACGTATATGTGCCGGGTATCCATGACAGCGAACACGACCTGAGGGCGCTCGGTCAATTTATTCGCACTTTACAAGGCGTTGATAAATTCGAAATTCTGCCCTACCATCAGATGGGTGTGTACAAATGGAAGGAACTCGGAATGGCATATCCGCTAGAAGGAGTTCCGTCACCGTCAGAGGAAGAAATCGCACGCGCTTATCAGTTGATTGGCGAAGCAGCCGAGCAAAAATAATCGGTGGCGAACTAATTTTGTTGTATTATACTGAACATAATATGTTATTATTTATAACAATAACCTTTCCTCATTATGGAAGGGTTATTGTTTTTTGTGGAGGATTTTATCCCTTAGATAGAAAAATATCGACCTATCGAAAAGTGGAATCGCTTTCTATAATGAAGATGTAAGGAAAACGCCTATCAAATATACAAATACTTCGGGAGGGTCAAAGACAATGAAGAAAAAGGGTCTGGCATTATTAATGTCGCTTCTGTTCGTCTCGTCCGCACTTTTGTCCGCATGCGGTGACAAGGGAGCAGAGAAACCATCAGGTGGTACGGAAGGCGCGGCCAGCAATGAACCGTTTGAAATTACAATTCGCCATACGCAGGTAGGTGAATCCAAGAAGTTCCGTCTTGCATTGCTGAACGATGTGGTCAGCAAAACTGAAGAAGCTGTACCCGGGCTTAAAATCAAGCTGGACGCAGTAGACTCCGAAGTGAACCGTAAAGAGAAATTAAGAGGCGAGATGGCCGCAGGCAAGCCGCCGGAAGTATTCGATGTGTTCGGAAGCCCGGACGCAGGCGTATATTCCAAAGAAGGCTTGATGCTTGATTTAACCCCTATTTTGGAAGAACTCGGCATTAAAGATAAATTTTCAACGCTGGATCCATTCACGCATGAAGGTAAGATTTACGGGTTGCCGATTGGTATCTCCATTGAAGGGATTTTCTATAACAAGGATTACTTCGAACAGAAAGGTCTGACCGTGCCGAAAACTTTGGCACAGCTGGAGCAAATTGCGGAAGCAATCAAAGCCGACGGAAAAATTCCGTTTGCACAATCCTCCAAGGACGCATGGATTCCGCTCATGACCACGAATAATCTGTGGAGCTACTATGCAGGACCGGAAGTTACGTATGGCTTTAAAACGGGAGAAACCAAATGGACCGATCCGAAAGTCGTTGAAGGCATTAAGAAACATGAGGAATGGGTTGAGAAAGGTTACTTCAAAAAAGGCGAGCTCGGTTTCGAGTATGCGGACATGAGAAACCAGATCATCTCCGGCGAAGCTGTGATGATGATGGACGGATCGTGGGCTAACTCCGTATTCAGAGATCCGGCTCAAGCAGGCGATATGGTAGGCAAGATCGGATACTTTAACCTGCCTCCGGTTAATGAAGGCGATCCTGTGATTGTCATGCAGGATGCTAATAATGGATACGGCTTCTCTGCTTCGGTGGCTGAGGATCCTCGTAAACTTCAAGCGGTTAAAGAATTCATCAAAAATATGTGGACAGATGAAATGCAGCTTCGCGGTCTGAAAGAAGACGGCGTGCTGCCGGCGATGAAGATGGATCTGGCAACCATGAACTCCACTTCAGACGATCCGCTCATGCAGGATATTTTCAGAGGAGTAAGTGAAATCAACAAATCCTTCCCTGCCTTTGATGCACTTGTCCAAGCAGACGTGAATACGGCACTGAGCATGGGGATCCAACAGGTCATCGGCGGCGAGCTTAATACCGAGAAGATGCTGGAGAATGTTCAAGCAGTACAAGAAGCGGCCAATGCTGCAGAGGAATAAATAATCAAGATTAGACGTTAAAGGGCACCACCCGCTGCTAGACATGGGGGTGTCCTTTCGTCTAAATTACAGACATAAATACGGAGGTTACCATGAACAAAGCGCTGAGAAATCCTCTGATTTACATCGTTTTTGTGCTGCCGGCATTCATACTGTTTCTGGCCTTTTTCATATACCCGATTTTCACTGCGTTTGATAACAGCTTTACGAGCTGGAACGGCATCTCCAAAGATGTGAAGTACATTGGGCTTGATAACTATGTTACCGCAATTAATGACGATGCTTTTTGGAAAGCAGTTAAGAATAACGTTTATTTCATTCTCTTTTCCTGTTTGATCCAGGTTCCGATTATCGTGATTTTCTCGTTGCTTATTGCAAACGTGAAACGTCTGAAGGGACTTTACAAGACAGCGGTTTTTGCACCATCTATTATGTCAACAGCAGTTATCGGCATTTTGTGGGGGTTCATTTACAACCCGGACTTTGGCCTGATGAATGAAATTTTAGGATTGGTTGGCGTTGAGCCAATCTACTGGCTGTCTGATCGAAAATGGGCCATGATTGCCATCCTGATTACGAACGGCTGGCAATGGACCGGCTTTTACATCGTGATGGTGCTTGCGGCGATTCTATCCATACCTAAGGAGCTTGATGAGGCTGCCGCGATGGATGGTGCGACAGGCGTTCAAAGAGCCACGAAAATCACGCTTCCATTAATTATGCCAATTATCTCTGTAGTGATCATGCTTTCGATCGCGGGAGCCATGAAAGCGGCGGATATTATTCTGGTTATGACCAAGGGCGGGCCGGCCGGCTCAACCGACGTTATGGCAACATATATGATTCGATATGCAATTACGAGTTTCAAACATGGTTTTGGCAATTCGATTGCCGTGTTGATCTTCCTCTTCACGATTATCGTAACGGTGCTCTACCAGGTGCTGATTGCACGTCGCAACGAAAGGATTGAATACTGATGAGAGCACTGAAGAAACTGATCCCGCATATATTCCTGATGGCTTATCTGCTCATCATTCTCTATCCATTCCTGTTCGTGTTGTTCTCTTCCGTGAAAGTGGATAACCAGTCCATCGCGTCGAACCCGTTTGGACTGCCAAGCACGTTTGTATTCGATAACTACGTCAATGCGTGGGTTAACGCCAAGATCAGCACCTACTTCTGGAACAGCTTGTACATTGGCGTGCTGTCTGCCTGCTTGTCGATCCTGTTTGCGGCAATGCTGGCATTTGCGGTCACACGCATGCGGTACAACCGGATCAGCGCAATTGTTTTCCAATGTATTTTAATAGGGATGCTGATTCCTAACAATTCTCTGATGCTGCCGATTTATGGCATGATGAGACAGCTCGACATTTTGAACACACATATGGCTCTCATTCTACCGTATGTTGCTAATGCGATACCCTTCTCTGTCATTATTCTGGCTGCCTTCATGCGGTCGTTGCCAGGGGAAATAGAAGAAGCGGCGGTTATTGATGGATTGAGGTCTGGCGGGTTGTTTGCTAGAATTATTTTACCTCTAACCGTTCCGGCCATCGTTACCGTTTTCATTATCAACTTCCTCGGTAACTGGAACGAATTCTTGCTTGCTAACTATTTCCTATCTAATGATGAACTGAGAACGCTGCCTGTCGGAATGGTCGGTTTCAGAGACGCCTATAATATGAACTACGCGCAGATGTCGGCGGGTATCGTATTCAGCGTACTTCCGGTCCTAATCATCTATGCAGTTCTACAAGAGAAGATTATTGAAGGCGTCACCGCAGGAAGTGTCAAGGGGTAATACAGGAGCGGGAGCATGCGTATGAATTTGCGGAACAAACTATTCACGGCTTTTTTGGGGCTCATTATTATTCCGTTATTTGTGCTAGGTCTATTTACTTTCTTTATTACCTATAACTCGATTGAGAAAAAGTACAGCCAGCAAGCCGAGTACTCGCTTAAAGCGATCAGTTACAGTATTCTGAACGTGTTTAAGGAGATGGAATATGTCACGGACAACGGGATTGCCACATCCGTATTTGCAATGGCGCTGAATGCAAAAGATCCGTATTCACAGAACCTGATAACGGATTCCGAGCAGCTCAATCTCAATGACAGACAGCGCAGTTTTCGAAACCTTCTATATAATCATCCTGCGATCAGTTATGCGTTTTTGTATCATTTCAGCAAAGAGTCGCCACCGATTCCGATTTTTAGTAAAGAAAATTTCAGAACCCTGCCTTACGAACAATTTAAGAATAGTCCTCTATATGAAGAGGTTGTCAAACTGAACGGAATTCCCAAATGGCTGGCTCCGCATGAATTTCCGGAATTGACGGGTGCGGACCCGGTCTTCACCCAGATCAGGCTCATTAAGGATGTCTCCACACTTCGCAAGCTAGGTATTCTTGTTGTTCAGATCAAAAAATGGGAATTTGAAGAGATCTTCCGTAACCTTACACTCCCGAACAATCTGCAGAACACCTCATTCATGGTAGTTAATAATGAGGGATTAATCCTCTTTGATCCAAAGAATGATATGGATGGCCAAAATATCAGTCAGTATATGAAGCAAAAAGTCGAGTTTAAACAAGGCTACCAGAGCTTTAAAGCCAAGTTTAACGGCAATGAGAACATTGTCTCCATCTATCATCTGAACGATTATGGCTGGAATCTCGTTTCGGTTACCGATTGGAATTCTTTGTCGCAGGAGGTTACTTCCTTTGCCAAATGGTTCTTTGTCATTATGGGCATCAGCCTTGTCACAGCCATTGTGTTCAACCGTCTGTTCATGAACCGGATTACCGGCACGATCGCTGTCATTGTACGCTTTATGCGCCGAGTGGAGGATGGGGATTTGAGCGCGAGGGTTGAAGAGAAGGGAGAGGATGAACTGCTGCTCCTCTCGAAAGGGTTCAACAATTTGATGAACCGGATCAACAATCTGTTTGCGCAGATCAAGAAGGAACAGCGGCAGAAGACCGAAGCAGAGATGCGGGTGTTGCAGGCACAGATTAAGCCGCATTTTCTCTTTAATACATTGGAATCTATCAATGTCCTTGCCATCCAGAATGAAGGGCGCAAGGTCAGTGAAATGGTATACCGGCTTGCCAGCATTTTGCGAATCAGTATACAGGACAAGGAAGAGATCACACTCGAGGAAGAAATCAAGCATTTGCAGAGCTATCTCGAAATTCAGAAGTTTCGGTTCGAGGATTTGTTCGAATATGAAATCGACGTTCCGAGGGAGCTTATGCACAGCCGTATCCTGAAGCTGACGCTGCAGCCGCTTGTCGAGAATAGCATACAGCATGGATTTGAAGGGATAGCCTATACGGGAATGATTCGCATATCCGCGTGGAAGGAACTCGGGAATGTTTTCATCCGGGTGGAGGATAACGGGCTTGGGATGACCTCCGAACAGCTGTCGATGTTTGAATATATGGTATCCGAGGATAACGTGTCCGAACAGACAACGATGCAGAACCTTAAAGTGAACCAGGAACGGCGTGGACTAGGACTGCGAAGCGTGGCAGACCGGCTGAGGATTCAGTACGGGGATTATTACGGTCTGTTCATATGCTCCAGCCGTCCCGGCGGAACCGTTATACAATGTGTCATACCCAATTATGACAGGGGGGAAGGGCAGCATGCTGAAGGTATTATTAGTTGACGATGAGGCTCCCATCTTGAACAATCTCAGCAGGGTTCTGCCTTGGGAAGAGATGGGGATGAAGGTTGTCGGACTTGCCAGAAGCGGGATGGAGGCACTTGAAGTAGCTGATCAGCATCATCTCGATTTGATTCTGTCGGATATCCGGATGCCTGTGATGGATGGATTGTCCTTTATTACGAAGATCCGCGATAAGGGGAGCAAGGCGGAAATCTTTTTGCTGACGGGTTATCAGGAATTTGAATATGCGCGGGAAGCAATCAAACTTGGCGTTAAAGATTATATCAGCAAGCCGATTCATTACGGTGAACTGGAGATGAAGATTCGGGACATTGGGGAGGAAATCCGCAAGAAGAGAGCGAAAGAGAAGTATTACAGCACCGTTTCGCTTATTGATGAGGCTCCAAATCCTGTAGCTGTCAAGAAAACACCCGACCAATTGGTTACATCCGCATTAGAGTATATCAATACCCATATGGGGCAGGATTTGGGCATTGAGGAGCTCTCGGAACATCTGGGCATCAGCTCAAGTTACTTCTGCTTATTGTTCAAGAACCATGTGGGTCTTACCTTTGTGGAATACTTGACGAGACAGCGAATGGAGGCTGCCAAGTTTCTGCTTGTGAACAGCGATAAGAATATTGCGCAGATCGGTTCTTTTGTCGGTTATCATGAACGCCGTTATTTCACCAAGGTGTTTCAAAAGGCCACGGGCATGACACCATCCGAATTCCGGGAAATGTCCGGGGAGGCAACGGTCTAAGATCTCCCTGTACGAATGCGGGCTGCCAAGTCATCATACGAACCCGCTTAACCAGCCTTGCATGGTCCTTAAATTGATAGAAAGTAGGTTTTTGAAACCATGAAATGGACGATAGCGGATTTATCTTTAGAGCAAAAGGTAGGGCAAATGTTTATATGCGGATTCAATGCCCTAACGCCGAATGAACATGCAAACATACTGATCGATCAATATCAGGTCGGGGGTATCTGTTATTTCCGCCGAAACGTGAGAACGCTGCCCCAGCTGGCCGAGCTTTCGGAATCGTTGCAGCAGCTCGCCTCAGGCAGCCAGAAGCTTCCGCTTCTGCTCTCGATTGATCAGGAAGGCGGCATGGTTGCACGAATCGATCATGAAGGCATCAGCCGCATTCCTGGTAATATGGCGCTTGGCGCAGCGGGAAGCGCGGAAGATTCCTACAGGGTGGCACAGATTGGGGCGCGTGAGCTTCGTTCACTCGGTGTGAACATGAACTTTGCGCCTTGTCTGGATGTCAACAACAACCCTCGCAATCCGGTGATCGGCGTACGTTCCTTCAGTGAAGACCCGCAAGCCGTTGCTGCCCTTGGGACAGCTGCGATCAAGGGATACCAGGAAGAGGGAGTATCTGCAACAGCCAAACATTTTCCCGGACATGGCGACACCAGCGTCGATTCCCATCTGGGGCGGGCTTCTGTGCCGCATGATATGGAACGCCTTCGCCGTGTAGAATTATACCCCTTCGCGCAAGCGATCAAGGCTGGCGTTGATGCGATTATGACCGCGCACGTCAGCTTCCCGGCAATCGAATCGAGTGATCTCCCGGCAACCCTCTCGCATGCCGTGCTGACCGGACTTCTTCGAGAGGAGATGGGGTTTGAAGGGCTGATCGTGACAGACTGTCTAGAGATGCATGCCATCTCCAAAGAGTATGGCATTCCTGAAGGAGCGATTCGTGCTATTGAAGCCGGCGCGGACTGCGTGCTGGTCAGCCATACCCTGTCAGAGCAGACCGCAGCGATTACAGCTGTCATTGAAGCCGTTCAAAGCGGAAGATTGTCCATGAACCTGATCGACAGGTCTGTAGAGCGGATATTAGCGCTCAAGGAGCGCAATGCGAAGCTTGCCGAAGAGCTGCCGGTCCAATCGATTGGAGAGGTGACGGAAGAGACCAAACAATTACTGGCCCAAATCGCGGGCAGAGGAATCACGCTGGTGAAAGACGAAGGCCAGCTTCCACTTCAGGCAGAGCAAGCGATTGCGGTTATCTGGCCAGAGCTGCTGCAAGCTACCCAGGTGGATGAAGCCTGGAGCAAAAGCTATACGTTAGGCGATGCGCTGAGAAGTTATGGGGTGCAGGCAGACGATCTGCGTGTCGGAACCGATATGTCGGATGCGGAGGTAGAGCAAGCAGTTAAGGCTGCTGAAGGCTATAGACAAATTGTAGTGGCTACGTACACGTCGGAGAGCCGTCTCCCCGCGGGACAACAGAAGCTGGTGAATAAGCTGGCTGAGCTTGAGGGTGTGTCAATCGTTGTTGTTGCAACCCGCAATCCATATGATATGAATGACCTTCCTCCCGTTGCAACATATCTGTGCAGTTACGAGAACACACCTTATTATATGAATGCGGCTGCCGGCGTCTTGTTGGGCAAGGTGATACCGGAAGGGAAACTCCCGGTCAGCATTAGCGATACTTATCCGCTGGGTTGGAGCGGCCACCAGGATTATGTCAATAATTAAATAAATGTTATTGGAGCCGGAGTCTTCCTTACGGGGAATGCTCCGGTTTTCCTATTTTCCAGCTATTTCTGAGCAACTTTTCGGGAATGTTGGCGTCTAATACTATGTCCCATAGAGGCAGACAGACTATACTGAGTGTTTTAAAGGAGTAAAGGATGAATTTCAAAAGAATCTCGATGATTACAGTCCTTGCCGCGGCCCAAGTATCAACGGCTCTTCCCGTGGCAGCTGAATCACCGGATATTACAGCTCCGGCGCTAATTAGCAATTCAGCGCTGCAGTCCCCGGTGGAAGGACAAACCCAGCAGAGCAGAGAACAGCAGACGGAATTGCAGCAAGCCGAAGAAACGCCAAATGAAACACCGACCCAGGCAGTCGAAGGTACGATAAGCGATCCTGATTCCGATTCTTCTGCACCAAATGAACAGCAGGAGGAGCAGGAAAGCGATCCTTCCGATAATACGGTATCAGAAAATGAAGAGGGCAGTACGACCGAAGATAAGTCCGAGATCGGCACTTCCCAGGTTTCAGCCAATGAACTGGTGCTGATGATGAACAGCAATGTAATGTATCACAACGGTAAGCAGTACAAGGCAGGACAGCCGATGGCTGTGAAGCAAGGAGTATCCTATGTGGCTATCCGTGCGATGGTTGAACGCGCAGGACTAAAGCTGGCTTATGATAACAAGACAAAGGAAACGATCATCCTTAAAGACGGCAATGAACTACGCTTTACGACAGGAAGCAGCAATTATAAAGTGAACGGACAGGTGCGCCCAATGAAAGGCGCTGCCTATCAGAGCAGCAATGTGTTTATGGTTCCATTAACCGCAATCACGCAAGCGCTTGATATTCCATATAAGGTTAATCAGCCAGAGAAGAAGGTTATTCTGGATTTATCCAAGATGGGCAATGACAGCAATAGCGGTCAACAGCCCGGTGGAAATAACGGCGGGGAACCAGGGAGCGAGACTCCCAATATACCGAATCTTGGCCCCAATGACCTGATCCTGATGATGAACAGCAACAAGATGTACCAGAACGGGAAAACGTATACCGCTGGACAGCCGATGGCTGTCAAGAATGGCGTATCCTATGTTGCGATTCGTTCCCTTGTTGATCGGGTCGGCCTGAAACTGACTTATGACGGGAAAACAAAAGAAACGATCATTATCCGTGGCAGCGATGAGCTTCGCTTCAAGACGAACAGCAGCGTATACACTGTGAATGGTCAGAGAAAATCAATGAAGGGCCCGGCATACCAGTCCAACAATACGTTCATGGTGCCGCTGACCAGCATTACGCAGGCGCTTGATATCTCTTATCGGGTGGATCAGCCGAACAAGCGGATTATACTCAGCGTGAGCTCAAAGCCGGTGGCTTCCTTTACCGTTCAGTCTGGTGAGATCCTTGCCGGTCAGAAGGTTACGTATAAAACGAACTCGTATTCGCCGACAGGCCTTGCGATCGTAAATGAGCATTGGGAAGGCCGCGAAGAGGTTTTCAATGAACCCGGCGTGCATACGGTTTCCTACTCCGTACAGGATTCGAGTGGGGAGTGGAGCGAGCCGTATACACTCAGCATCCATATATCAGCTCCAAACACCCCGCCTGTAGCGATGTTTGATACCGATAAGAAGGAATATAAGATCGGTGAGAAAATTACGTATATCAACCAGAGTTATGACAGTGATCCTGGCGATGAGATTACGTATAAATGGGAAAACAATGATCAGGCCTTTTTCACGGCCGGCCCGCATAAAGTGTTATTGATTGTTACGGATAAGCATGGCGCCACCAGCTCTTATGAGAAAATCATTAACGTAACGAATGAGGTCTTGTATACAAAGGATCAATTCAATCAGTTATTTACGGGTATCGGCGACAAATATACGTTTGACGGAACAGCGGTGCCAACATGGAATCTTATGCCCATTACGAGAAGCTCCGAGCCCAGCTTGTTGATCCGCAGCAACTCTCCGGAAACAGTATATCAAGAGGGGATTGTGTACCGCGAGATTGGCAATGCCAGCACACGCTTCATGATTCACCATTTGAACGCAACCGGAAAAAACATGAAGATGTACGTAGTCGCAACTAATATCAACACATCGACGGCACGCCTGACAACCGAGTATACCGGAATGGGCGGACCGATTAATATTCCTACAGCGACAGGCAAAGCAGCCGTGCAGCGTTACCTTGAATCGATGCAGTCACCGGATTCGTTCAAGACGATTTCCCTTGCACCTGGGGAAAGTCGAATCATTTTACAAGATTTAAGCGCGCAAACGATGAAGAACCAGCAGGTGCTCTCGATGTTTGCTGATCTGTATTCGGATTCGCCGATCCGATATGACGTTATCATGATTGATGAAGTCAAGGATCCGATTCAAAAGCTTCCTTATCTGATTCTGCATCCGAGTGATGGCGTTCATAATCGGGGAACCTATCCGGATTCCACGCGGATCATCGAGTCTTACGAACTGGTAGGGAATACACCTTCCCGGCTTGCGCTGGGTGACAAGACAAATGATCCGAATTTGGAAGGGTATGACGGCATTAACGGCTCATATCAATCCAATGCCGGCAACTTCGGTGTACTGTACAAAATCAAATTGCATCGCGTAGCGCCTAATACGCTCATTACCCTGAATCCGCGCGGAGGCAAATACATGGGCGCGATGATGGTGAACGGAAACATCATTCAGACGCCGAATACAAGCGGAGGCGCAATTTCCGCTCCGAATGAAGCCGCAGTACTGTACCGTACAGGCAATTACGAGCAGAGCGTAGAGATTTTGTTCACAGCAGCACCGGGAAGCAGTCTGCCAATCAACATCCTCTTGCAGCCGCTGCCGCAGGTTAAGAACTAATATTACTTTCTTATGACAACAAAGGCAGTCCTTACAACCACGGAAATGGTGAGAGGGCTGCCCTTTTTATGATGATTCTTATCCGTCGGTGCGGTGATCCGAAGCCGTCGTTATTAAATCATGGCTTTCAATGTACGAACACAGCAGGCACATAACCGCTTACATTGACGATGTCTCATTTTTCAGGCATTATAAGGAGAGAGTATCTTCATGAAGAGGAGGTTATTGCGTATGCTTACGACAGAAGAGATTATCGACGCCATGTCGGAACAGGGGCTGCGCATTACCGATCAGCGCAAGACGCTTGCCAAATTGTTTGGGGAACATCCCGGCTATTTGACAGCCAAGGATGTATACGAATATATGGGCCGGAAGTACAGCGGTTTGAGCTTTGATACGGTGTATCGTAATCTTCGGGTATTGTATGAGCTTGGCGTATTGGAGCAGGTCGTGTTCGAGGAAGGGATCAAGTTCAGAGGACGGTGCAGCGAGGATCATCACCATCATCATATGATCTGCCTGCAATGCCAGAAGACATATCCGATCACGTTCTGTCCGATGCAGTTGACCGATGCGCCGGATGATTTTCAAGTCGTTCAGCATAAATTCGAAGTGTTTGGCTACTGCCGGGATTGCAGCAAGGATAATACCGATAAGGGAACCTCACCTTCAAGTGGAGGAAAACGGGACAACCGGGCATGAGCACCGCGCGCAGGGTTGTGAAGGTGCCGATACACTTCTATCGGAAATTCATTTCACCGTTAAAACCGGCAACCTGCCGATTTTATCCGACCTGCTCAGCCTACGCTTTGGAGGCCGTTGAAGTGCACGGTGCCTTGAAGGGGTCCTGGCTGGCGGCCAAGCGGATTGCAAGATGTCATCCGTTTAATCCTGGCGGCATTGACATGGTTCCGCCGCGCAAAGGAGAGTCGCATTCTCCATTGACGGAGGAATAGCCCTTGTCCCTGGTAAAATGCTTGCGGTTGTGGCATGCTGACAGTAGGAATAGGATGTCCGCACAGACCGGCTTGACACCCGGCAGCCCATTTTATTAAAATGATAAGAAATTATAGGTAAATCCGAGGAAGAGATAAGTACGAAAAGCTGCGCCTTGTACAGAGAGCCGGGGAAGCTGGAAACCGGTCATGGCGAATTTCGGAAAATGGTCTTGGAGGATCCGCTTTTGAGCGCTGCAGCCAGCATGGGAGGCTGCCGTAAAGGGGCGGCGTGAGCCAGCGTTAATGGACGGCCGCTTGACGGCAGAAGAGCCTGTTGCCCTTAAGGGTACAGGGAATTTGGGTGGTAACACGTGAGAACAACTCTCGTCCCATGGGGACGGGGGTTTTTTGCTGTTTTCCTGCATGCCGGCAATGGCTTGATGCAACAATTAATTTAAGGTAAAGGAAGGTTTTTATGGCCGACAAAAAGACGTTTTATATTACAACACCCATCTATTATCCAAGCGACAAGCTGCATATCGGGCATGCCTACACCACGGTGGCAGGAGATGCTATGGCTCGCTACAAGCGGCTTCGAGGTTACGATGTCCGTTATTTGACGGGAACCGATGAGCATGGACAGAAGATTGAACGGAAAGCGGAAGAAGCAGGGAAGACCCCTCAGCAGTTCGTGGACGACATTGTGGCTGGAATCAAGGATCTGTGGAAGAAGCTGGACATCTCGAACGAGGATTTCATTCGTACCACGGAGAAGCGCCATACAACGGTTGTGCAGGAGGTATTTGAACGACTGCTCAAGCAAGATGATATCTACAAGGGCGAGTATGAAGGCTGGTACTGCACACCTTGCGAATCGTTTTTCCTGGAGCGTCAGCTGGTGAACGGCAATTGTCCGGACTGCGGTCGTCCGGTAGAGCTTGTGAAGGAGGAGAGCTACTTCTTCCGCATGAGCAAGTATGTGGACCGCCTGCTTCAGTACTATGAAGAGAACCCGGATTTTATCCAGCCGGTGTCCCGCAAGAATGAGATGATCAACAACTTCATTAAACCGGGCCTTGAGGATCTGGCTGTTTCTCGTACGACCTATGAGTGGGGCGTAAAAGTCAAAAGCGATCCGAAACATGTGATTTATGTGTGGATTGATGCACTCCTGAACTATATAACGGCACTTGGATACGGTGCAGAGGACACCAGCATGTATGATAAATACTGGCCAGCCGATGTACACCTGATGAGTAAGGAGATTGTGCGTTTCCATACGATCTATTGGCCGATCATCCTGATGGCACTCGATGTGCCGCTTCCGAAAAAAGTGTTTGCCCATGGCTGGCTGCTGATGAAGGACGGTAAAATGTCCAAGTCCAAAGGGAACGTGGTTGATCCGGTCACGATGATTGACCGGTATGGACTGGATGCGCTTCGTTATTATTTGCTGCGCGAGGTTCCATTTGGCGCGGACGGTACGTTTACGCCGGAGAGCTTTGTCGAGCGGGTAAACTCGGATCTTGCCAACGACCTGGGCAACCTGCTGAACCGCACCGTGGCCATGGTCGATAAATATTTTGACGGAGAAGTCCCGGCATTAATTGCAGGTGTGACACCGTTTGATGCCGCCATAGAGGAAGCCGCCAAGACCGTGTATGACAAAGTCGAGACCGCTATGGAGAATATGGAATTCTCGGTTGCCTTGACGGCGATCAGCCAGTTTGTCAGCCGCAGCAACAAATATATTGATGAGACACAGCCATGGACGCTGGCTAAAGATGAGGGCAATCGCCACGAACTCGCATCCGTGATGAGTCATTTGGTGGAAACGCTCCGCGTAGCGTCCATTCTGCTGCAGCCGTTCCTGACCCGTACGCCGAAGAAAATGTGGGATCAGCTCGGCCTGGTGGAGGGTGAGCTGACGACTTGGGAGAGCGGCCGTCAGTTCGGGGCCATTCCGGCCGGAACGAAACTGCAAAAAGGCGAGCCGATCTTCCCGCGTCTGGACACAGAGCAAGAAGTGGCGTTCATCGTAGAGGCGATGACAGGCGGCACGAAGGCTGTCCAGGAAGAGGCTTCTGCCTCGGGTGCTTCTTCATCCGAGAATAGCGCAGCAGAGCCTGTAGAGCTCAAAGAGGAGATAGGCATAGAGGATTTTGCCAAGGTCGAGCTTCGAGTGGCGCAGGTAATCTCCGCAGAGCCCGTGAAGAAAGCAGACAAGCTGCTGAAACTGCAGCTTGATCTCGGTTTCGAACAGCGGCAAGTGGTATCCGGCATTGCCAAGTTTTACACGCCGGAGGAATTGGTGGGACGCAAAGTGATTTGTGTGACCAATCTGAAGCCGGTGAAACTAAGAGGAGAAATGTCGCAAGGGATGATCCTGGCAGCTTCCGAGGGGGATCAGTTAACGCTTGCAACGGTACCGGACAGCATGCCTAATGGAGCTGTCGTGAAATAATGTGCGACTATGTTGAATGAAGTCGGAATAGACGGTGTACCCTGTTAAGGGTACGCCGTTATTTTTTTCCGTTAATAAGGAGTACATAACATCTCTATCGAAATCTAATAGTAATTTTTACGATTTGGTTGACAATTGGGTTTTCCTGCTCTTATAATCTTGTTAGTAAAGTTTACGATTAAATGAACGGAGCGGTGTGGGGAGATGAACATGAGTAAGAGAAAGAATATGCTTAACAGTTGGACCTGGAGTATAACCTCCATGTTATTGGCAGTTGTCATTTTGTCCGGGTGTGGCAGTAAATCGGGCGGAGGCGTTGTAGAAGGCAAGGTCAACGTCATTACTACCTTTTATCCTATATATGAATTTACGAAGGAAATCGGCGGCGACGAGGTCAATGTGGTAAATCTTTTGCCAACCGGCGTAGAGCCGCATGATTGGACTCCGCGCAGCCAGGATATCGTCAACACTTCCAAAGCTCAGCTGTTTCTTTATAATGGCGCAGGTCTTGAGGGATGGGTACCCGGTTTTCTGAAGGGGCTTGATAAGGATACCCAGGTGAAACCAGTCGAAGTCAGCCAAGGCATTCAGTTGATTGATGCAGAGGGTGACGATGGTCACGGGCATGGAGAAGCAGCTCATGAAGAGGAGCACGACCACAGCCACGAGGAAGGTGCCGAAGAAAATCATGAAGGCCATGACCACGAAGAAGGCGCAACGGAGAATAACGCGAGTGCGCATCATGCAGATCCACATACATGGGTAAGTCCGAAATCGGCATTGGCGATGGCGGAGAACATCAAGAATAGCCTCGTTGAAGTGGATCCCGAACATAAGGACTTATATGAACAGCGCTATGAAGGATTGAAAGAGAAGCTCGTGAAGCTGGATAACGACTTTACGAATCAATTGTCCGGTTTGCCGAAAAAAGACATCGTTGTATCTCATCAGGCATTCGGTTATCTATGCCGGGATTATGGTCTGACACAGCATGCGATTATGGGATTGTCTCCAGATGCTGAGCCGAGAGCACAGGACATTGTGAACCTGACCAAAACGGTGAAGGAGAAGGAAGTTCAATATATTTTCTTCGAAGAACTTGTATCGGATAAACTTGCAAAAACGCTGGCTAATGAAGCGGGCGTGGAAACGCTGGTGCTGAATCCGGTTGAGGGATTGACGAAGGAGCAGGTGGACAGCGGTGAGAATTATTTCACGCTGATGGAGAAAAATTTGCAAAATCTAACGAAGGCATTACAATAAATAAGAAGGGGGATAATATCCCCCTCTTCTTTTGTGTTATGGAATGTTAATATGCTCGTATACTTGATAGAGAGACTACAGAGAGAAAGGCGGCCTGGTTATGGAACCGGCAGCGCAGGATTGCCATCAACCGATTATACAAATCAAGAATGTATCCTTTCATTATCGCGATCAGCAGGTGATCAAGGATCTTAATTTCACCATCAAAGAACGAGACTTTGTAGGGATCGTCGGCTCTAACGGAGCGGGCAAAACCACGTTACTTCGCATGATCGTTGGATTGCTGCCTGCCGCGGAAGGATCCATCGAACTGTTTGGTCAGCCGATCCGGAAATTTCAGGACTGGGAGCGGATTGGATACGTTCCGCAGAAAAATTCGTTCAACCCGTTGTTTCCGGCAACCGTGCGCGAAGTGGTGATGTCCGGGTTATATAACCGCAAGAAAATGTTTCGCCGTTTGACCCGTCTGGATCATCAGAAATGCGAGGATGCTCTGGAAGTCATGCGTATTCAGGATATTGCAGACAAGCGGATCGGCGCCCTGTCCGGCGGTCAGCAGCAGCGTGTATTCCTGGCCCGTGCGCTTATCAATCGTCCGGATCTGCTCATATTGGACGAGCCAACGATTGGTATTGATGCCGAGACTCAGGCCGGATTTTTTGAATTGATTACCCATATGCATGCCCATCATCATATGACCTTTTTGATGGTGACCCATGACCTGGACATGGTTAAAGACTACTTGGGAGAGTCGCCGGTATCGCAGAACGGGAAAATACAATTTTATGTTCGCCATTCTCATGAAATCGAGAATTGCGCGGAAGTTGACCTGCAGCATTCGCTCGTATAATACATTTGCATACGGAACTGTGTGAAGCAGGAGAAGGAGACGTTATCATTGCTTGATATTTTGCTTAGCGATTTTTTTCAGCGGGCGCTGATCGGAGGGGTTCTGATCGGTTTAACAGCCCCGCTTATCGGGATATTCCTCGTGCTGCGCAGGCTGTCCATGATCGGCGATACCTTGTCGCACGTCACGATTGCGGGTGTGGCGCTGGGATTTTTGATTGAAGTATATCCACTAGCCGCAGGACTTGTGTTTGCGGTTCTGGCCTCTTTTGCGATTGAGAAGCTGAGAAAGGCATACAAAAGCTATGCCGAGCTGTCAATCGCGATTATTATGTCTGGCGGCGTAGCGTTGGCTTCGCTGTTTTTCACATTGGGAATGGGCTATAATACGGATGTTATGAGTTATTTATTTGGAAGCATCTATACGCTGGATACCACCGATATTTATATGGTAGGCGGTGTAACGATTATCGTGATCGCGGTGGTGGTCATGTTCTTCAAAGAATTCTTCCTGCTCAGTTTCGAGGAGGATGCGGCAAGCGTCAGCGGGCTGCCTGTCAAAATGATGAACATGATCATTACGGTTCTGACCGCACTTGTCGTAAGCACGGCCATCAAGATTGTGGGCGCACTTCTGGTATCTGCGCTCCTGACCATACCGGTAGCGATCAGTTTATTGCTGGCGAGAAGCTTCCGAAGCTCCATCATTTTATCGGTTATCATCTCCGAAATTGCCGTTATCGGGGGACTGATGCTTGCGGGCGTATTCAATTTGGCACCGGGTGCAACTATCGTGCTGCTGCTGATTAGTCTGCTTATCGTTACACTTGTCGGCAAAAAGGGCTTTACGACATAAGGGGGTTCTGAAATAAAATGGCTGATATTAATATCGGCATTGCGTTTGCTGCCGGTTTTGCTTCCTTTATATCTCCATGCTGCTTACCGTTATACCCGTCCTACTTATCCATCATTACAGGCATGTCGGTGAATGACCTGAAGAACGAGCAGAACCGCAAGGAGGTCCGCTTCCGGACCATGACGCACACTTTGGCGTTCATCCTTGGGTTTTCTGCCGTTTATTACACCCTTGGCTGGGGGGCAGGTTTATTCGGGGAGTTTTTTACAGAGTATCAGGATCTGATTCGCCAGTTGTCTGCACTGCTTATCATTGTGATGGGACTTATGCTGATCGGCCTTTTCCAGCCTAAATTTCTAATGAAGGATCGGAAATTCAATTTTAAATCGAAGCCGACCGGATACATAGGAACGTTTTTGTTTGGCATCGGGTTTGCCGCAGGATGGTCGCCTTGCGTCGGGCCGATCTTAACGGCAATCATTGCACTGGCAGCCTCTGATCCAGGAACCTGGTTCCCGCTGATCACTTCGTACTCACTAGGATTTGCCGTTCCATTTTTCATCTTGGCATTCTTTATCGGCTCTACCCGCTGGATCCTGAAATATTCCAGCACGTTGATGAAGGTAGGCGGCATCCTGATGATTCTGATGGGGGTTCTGCTCTTTACGGATCAAATGTACAAAATTACGATTTGGCTGCAAGGCATTACGCCGGAGTGGCTCAAATTCTAATGAGCAGGTTAAGCTGGTCCAATTCATAAGTCAATAATGTTATAGGATTGGACCAGGACTTGCCAACGGGTCTTAAAAACATGTATCATTACTAGTGCAGGTAAAAGAGGTTTTTTTGCAATGGTTATGTAATTATAGAAAAGAGGGAATAAGATGCCGACACCTAGCATGGAGGATTATTTGGAGCGCATCTACAAGCTGATTGACGAAAAAGGATATGCGCGCGTTTCGGATATTGCCGAAGGCTTGGAGGTTCACCCCTCATCCGTCACGAAAATGATTCAAAAGCTGGACAAAGACGAATATTTGATTTATGAAAAATATCGTGGATTGGTGTTGACCAGCAAAGGCAAAAAAATGGGCAAGCGGCTCATGGAACGCCATCATTTGCTTGAGGAATTCCTTGAGATGATCGGTGTACAGGATGAAAATATTTATAAGGACGTTGAGGGAATCGAGCATCATTTGAGCTGGGATTCCATTATGAGAATTGAGACGCTTGTCGAGTATTTCAAGCGTGATGAGAATCGACTTCAGGATTTGCGTGACGTTCATAACGAATTAGTCAACGAATCGTAATGTGGCATCTGTCCGCTTGTGACAGATGCTTTTTTAAACTAAACTGTCATATTTCTAGTGTTTTATTAATAGGTTAGATTTACCTGCAAATTTCATATTTTCGGAGGAATAATAGAAATGAAGCTTCGTAGATGGTTGTTGGTGCTGATTATGCTGCTATTGTGTCTCCCGTCGGTGGTCCCAACTGCGCAAGCGAAGACAGCCGGTATCAGCATACAGTTGGACGGTGTTAACCTGAACAGTGACGTATCTCCTTACATATTGCCCAAGGTCTATGTGACGATGGTTCCAACACGTATTATCAGTGAGGGGCTTGGCGCATCGGTCGATTGGAATCAGAAATCGAAGACGGTAACGATCGGTAAGGACGGTTCCAATCTTCAATTGACTTCCGGCAAAAAAACCGCAATTGTGAACGGCGCATCCGTAGCCCTGGATGCATCGGTTGAGATTAAGAACGGTCGGGTTATGGTTCCGCTGCGGTTTATCAGTGAGAATCTTGGCCTGCAAGTAGAGTGGAATCAAACGGCACAGCGTATTTCGCTCTTCACAGGCATGGTTGTCGTTCCGCCGCCCGTATCCACGGGAGACGAGATCAGAGGGGCCTGGATCTCCACGGTGTTCAATCTCGATTGGCCAAAATCGAAAACCAGCGCCGAACAGCAAAAAGCATCCTATACCTCCTTACTGGACTCACTCCAGGAAGTTGGCATCAATACCGTGTACGTGCAGGTGCGTCCGGCTGGAGATGCCTTGTATCCTTCCTCCATGGTTCCCTGGTCCAAGGTGCTGACTGGCATTCAAGGGGCAGACCCGGGGTATGATCCGCTGGCATTCATGGTAGAAGAAACACATAAGCGGAATATGGAGTTCCACGCTTGGTTCAATCCGTTCCGGGCCAACACCGATATCCTGACGGCAACACTCGATCCATCTCACGTGGCCTTAAGCCATCCGGACTGGATCGTGAACACCGGTAAGCAGCTGTATATCAATCCAGGTATCCCGGATGCGCGTGAGCACATTATTGATACCATTATGGAAGTGGTGAACGGGTACGATATCGACGGCATTCATCTGGATGATTACTTCTATCCATCCAATACGGTATTTAATGATGATGCCGCGTACCGGCAGTACAATAATGGAGTTTACTCCAATCTCGGAGACTGGCGCCGCGGCAACATCAATGCATTTGTCCAGTCGCTTGGTGAGAGTATTCACCGTGCGAAGCCTAACGTTGAATACGGAATCAGCCCATTCGGTGTATGGCGCAACCAGTCAGTGGATAAAACCGGATCCGATACCAAAGCCGGTGTGACCGCTTATGACAGCATGTATGCCGACGTACGGGCGTGGATCCAGAACGGCTGGATCGATTATGTAGCTCCACAGATTTACTGGAGCATGAGTAATCCGGCTGTCGATTATGACAAGCTGGTTGACTGGTGGGTTGGCGAGGTTCGAGGAACGGACGTGGATCTCATTATCGGTCATGCACCCTACAAGCTTGGAACCAGTGAAATCGGTTGGCAAAGCGCATCGGAAATTATTAACCAATTGAAGTACAATCAGAATTATTCAGAGGTTACAGGCAGCATTTTCTTTAGAGCAGAAAATATTTTAAGCAATCCGTTAGGTCTTAAAGATCAATTGCAATCATATTATAGATAATCCAGCAAGTCCTATAGGTATGAAAAATCCCCCGTGCTCATACATAGTCATTAGACCATGTGAGGCGGGGGATTTTTGTATGCAAATCAATGCGGTTTTTGAAGGTGGGGGAGTCAAGGGCATCTCGCTTGCAGGGGCTGTCAAAGCAGCGGAGAATGCCGGGGTAGAGTTCAGCCGCGTTGCCGGAACATCTTCCGGATCAATCATTGCGTCCGTGCTGGCAGCCGGTTACCGCGCGGATGAGATCAAGGATATTATCGAGGAAACGCCTTTTCATTCGTTTCTCCAGCGCGCCCCGATATTTAATACGAAGTTTATCGGTCCTGCCTTGCGGGTGTTGATTAAGAAGGGTCTGTATTCCGGAGAAGCCCTGGAGAACTGGATTCGAGACATTTTACTTGCGAAAGGGATCTTTACCTTCTCGGACATACCGGCAGGCAAGCTGTATATTGTAGCCTCTGACATAACAAACGGAAGGCTGCTGGTGCTTCCTGATGATCTTCGTCAATATGGAATTAACCCGCAAACGTTCCCTGTGGCCAAGGCTGTTCGTATGAGCTGCAGCATTCCTTATTTTTTTGATCCGGTCATTCTTCGCTTATTGGGCAGGGCTGCTAAGGGCAAATCCTTGGCAGATCAGTTTGTCTACATTGTGGATGGAGGGCTGCTTAGCAATTTCCCGTTGTGGCTCTTTGACCGTGATTCCAAAGGGGGGCCTAAGCCGCTGCCTGTGCTTGGTTTTCAAATGGTTGGAAAGAATAGCAACTTTCCTCATCTGATCGAGGGGCCCATCGGCATGCTGACTGCCATGTTTGAGACGATGCTGTCGGCCCACGATGAACGGTACATCGAGCAGAAAAATCGAAACCGAACGATTAAAATCCCGACGCTCGGTATCGGAACGACACATTTCAACCTGACGAAGGACGAGAGTGAGGATTTGTATAATTCCGGATTAACGGCAGGGACGATATTTTTCAGCCGCTGGAGCTCTGAACAATAAAAAAACCGTCCACCCGGCATTTCCATGCAGGGGGCGGTTTTTTATTGTTAATGATATTTAGGAACATCATCCGGCGGGTCTGATTTACCTTTTTGCCCATCGATGACCTGAAACGGGTACTGTTTGCGTTTAGCTGGACTGCTCTTTCGCACCGGAGCATTCTTGGCTGCCATTTTTGCCGCTGTTCTCTTGGAAGGCTTCACCTTGGGACGCTTGCTTAAGCGGCGCGGCGGAAACTTGTAGAGCAAATACACAACGCCAACAATAATCAAGGGGATCAGAATACTCATTCTTGATCCAGGTTCTAACAGGAGTACCAGCAGCCCTACGGCGGCTAAGGTGCTAGCCGTCCAAAAAATGATCGCATGCCTTCTCATGGATTATCACCCTTTCGCGGGATCCAGCACACTTCCTGTCACAGATTGGTGAACGGTAACATTCTCGTATTGAGCATCTAACTCACGCATTCTGTTAAAGGATGCGATGGATACTTCAACCTGAGCATCATTAGGTTCCTTTGTAGTCAGAAGCTGCAGCCACAGACCGGGATATCCGAGGAAACGAAGCACCGGCGTATCACGCATGGCATTGGTGAGTTTCAGAAACTCAAAGGAAACGCCCAGCACCACCGGAAGAAGCGCGATTCGTTGAATGACCCTCTCTGTCATGGTATCCCATGGGACTACCGAGTAAACCACAACGCCGAGCACAATAGTCAGCATCATGAAACTGCTGCCGCAGCGATAATGCAGGCGCGTATATTTCTGAACGTTCTTCACCGTCAGTTCTTCACCTGCTTCGAATGCGCTTATGACTTTATGTTCAGCACCGTGGTACTGGAACAGTCTCTTAATGACAGGTGTTTGGGAGATCGCCCACAAATACACAAGGAGCAGTATTAATTTAATAACGCCTTCAATCAGGTTATGCACAATATAGTGATCAAATGTATCGCCAAAAAAGAAATCTTCTACAAAAACAGGTACGAGTGTAAACAACAGCTTACCGAATATAAAGGAAAGCACACTGACGGCGGCGACACCAATAATCATGCTTAAACTCCAGCCTGAGTCTTCCTTCTCTTTCTGTTTCTCGCGTTCTTCCGGCTCCAGCGTATCGTCTGCGTAAGCATCAGCCGAATAATTCAGATGTTTGGAACCTTTGATTGTTGAATCTATGAGACTGACGATGCCGCGAAGAAGCGGAATCTTCCGCAGCTTACGAACCCATGCCTTGTCTTCGCGAGGCACCTCTAGAAACTTGATTTCGTTATTTTTTCGCCGCACGGCTGTCACATTGACATGCTTGCCGCCGAACATAACGCCTTCGATTACAGCTTGGCCTCCATAGCTGATCGGGGTTGACTTATCGGACAACCAGTTCACCCTCCCTGACATGTTTTTCGTTCTATGAACTATTGTATCGAATTTTGAAAGTAATTTCTAGTTGGATTAGCCGTAAGGGAAGAGGTGCATACTACTTTGAAAGAAGAACTGAGGCAATGAAGTGTTTCCATAGCATAGAGAGGAGAATCGATAGATGCATGAACATCAATTTCGGCAGCAGAATCAGGTAACGAGTCCATTCTTGTTTGCCTTGGAGCTGGGCTATTATGCTGGACTGATCTGGGGGGCTGTACTCTGGTTGTTTTACTGGCTGAGTTTTACGAAGGTGCTGCCTGGATTTTTGTTGGAGCCATTCTTCAAACATGAATTTCTCAAGAGCACAGCGGGTCAAATCGCCGGGTGGCTATCCTTCATCGCCTTTTCCGTCATTGCTTCGCTTATCTATGTGCTCTTGCTAAGGAAACTCAAGGGTCCATGGCCCGGGATTGCCTATGGAATTTTATGGTGGGCTGTGTTGTTTATTGCCCTCAACCCGTGGCTCCGACTGACGGACCCGGTCAAGAAGCTGCCGTGGGATACAAACATCTCCGAAGTTTGTATTTTTATATTGTGGGGACTATTTATCGGCTATACGGCAGCGCAGGAATTCACCGATGAGAAACTGCGTGAACCGAAGAAGGTGACAGGCTAGACAAGAAAAACTTCTCAATCTCATGCTGCCTATGGTAAAATAGCTTTTGGTTATTTGACGAAAAAGGTGGGAAACCCTATGAAATCCATATGGGTGATAAACGGACCGAACTTAAACCTGCTCGGCTTCCGGGAACCGGGCATTTATGGTTCACTCAGCCTGCAGGCGATCGAAGATAATTTGCGCAAACAGGCGGATCTCGCCGGTATCGGTATTACCTTCTTTCAGTCCAATCATGAGGGTGCAATTATTGACCGGATCCATGAAGCTATTGGGCTCGCGGACGGCATACTCCTTAACCCAGGCGCACTGACTCATTACAGCTACGCTGTACGTGATGCCATCAGTTCCGCCCGTATTCCGACAGTGGAAGTTCATCTATCGAACATTCATGCCAGGGAGGAATTTCGTCATACTTCCGTCATAGCACCTGTTGCTGTCGGGCAAATCGCGGGTTTTGGCGCAGTCAGTTACACACTGGGCTTGTCAGCCCTTTTACAAGTTCTGGATGACCAAGAAGGATAGTTTGCTCTTGGGAAATGGGTGAGAGGAGAGGGTAACGAATGAGTAACAAACGAGTTGTTGAGCTGCGTGAGAAACTTCAAGGCAAAGGCTTGTCGGCTATGCTGGTTGCAAGCCCGGTCAACCGCAGATACTTGACGGGATTCACCGGATCTGCCGGTTATGTGCTGATCACGCTGAATGAATCTTATCTATTGACGGATTTCCGTTACATGACACAGGCTCCGCAGCAAGCGGTTGGGTTTACAGTGGTCGAGCATGGACCGAAGGTCATGGATACGGTTAAAGATCTGCTTGCTGCAGAAGGAATCACCTCGCTTGGTTTTGAACAGGATCATGTTACATACGGTGTGTTTTCCACATATTCCGAACAGCTTGCACCAATCAGCTTGGCGCCGATTACAGGCCTTGTGGAGGAACTGCGTATATTTAAGGATGCTGAAGAGCTGAGTATCATGCAGCGAGCGGCAGATTTGGCGGATCAAACGTTCAGTCATGTGCTGACCATTCTGTCGAGCGGTAAAACGGAACGGGAGATCGATCTGGAAATGGAAATGTTCATGCGCAAGCATGGTGCGACCTCCTCTTCCTTCGACACCATCGTTGCCTCCGGCGAACGATCCGCCCTTCCGCACGGTGTTGCCAGTCAGCGCGTCATTCAGGGGAATGAATTCGTTACATTTGATTTCGGTGCGCTGCTTGACGGATACTGCTCCGATTTGACAAGAACTGTTGCACTCGGCAATCCTGACCCTAAACTGAAGGAAATCTATGATATTGTGCTTGAAGCGCAGCTTCACGCACTGGATCATATTAAACCAGGCATGACGGGACGCGAGGCAGATGCCTTAACACGTGATATCATTTCACGTTATGGATATGGCGAATATTTTGGCCACAGCACGGGACATGGTTTGGGTATGGAGGTTCATGAATCTCCGCGCCTCTCCAAGATGAGTGATGATGTGCTGCAGCCGGGCATGGTGGTCACGGTCGAGCCGGGTATCTACTTGCCTGGGCTTGGCGGCGTGCGTATCGAAGATGATATCGTAATCACGGAAACGGGTATTCATATACTGACTAGCTCGTCCAAAGATTACACTGTACTATAAAGAGGCAGCTCCAGGAGTCTCTTATGACCAAGAATGTTCGATCAGGAATGAAATGCAATTCATTAGACCGTATCCTTAGGAGGGAATCTTAGTGATTTCAGTTAACGATTTTAAAACAGGTTTGACCGTAGAAGTGGATGGCGATATTTTTAGCGTTTTGGATTTTCAACATGTGAAGCCGGGTAAAGGCGCAGCTTTCGTGCGCTCCAAGTTGAAAAACCTTCGCAACGGCAACACCGTTGAGAAGACATTCCGTGCGGGGGAAACCATCGGTCGTGCCATCATCGACAACCGCGGAGTGCAATACCTGTACGCAAGCGGACAAGAGCATGTGTTTATGGACAACGAAACTTATGATCAGTTCAGCTTGACCAGCGAGCAGCTGGAGTGGGAGCTTAACTTCCTGAGAGAGAACATGAACGTTAACATCATCAGCTACCAAGGTGAGATCCTTGGTATCAACCTGCCAAACAGCGTTGAGCTGAAGGTTGTTGAGACCGAGCCTGGAATCAAAGGCAACACGGCTACGGGTGCTACGAAGAGTGCGAAAGTGGAAACCGGCCTCAATGTGCAGGTTCCGCTGTTCATTAACGAAGACGATGTGCTTCTGATTGATACGCGCGAAGGTAAATATATCTCCCGTGCTTAGTATGGCTTAAACGGGACCCTTCGAAGACTCGCAGGGTGCCAATATGTTCTAAATCAAGGACTCCTGTACGCATGTACGGGAGTTTTTTGCGATGAGCCGGGCTTGGATCCATGCGCTGTGCACGTTTTGCTTTTGAAAATCCTTGACGGGATGACTCACTTTCGTATTATACTGTTTTAAAGTGAGAAACCACCTGAATGCTGTTACATACTGATTAGCGGGGAGTGAAAGAAGCATTGTCACTGTACGTCATGAAATTCGGAGGCAGCTCTGTTGGGGATACAGAACGCATGAAGCGTGTTGCCAGAAGAATTGTAGAGAAACAAGATGAAGGTCATCAATGTGTAGTTGTAGTGTCTGCTATGGGGGATACAACAGACGATTTGATCGATCAGGCGAAACTGTTGAATGATAACCCGCCGGCGCGGGAAATGGATATGCTGATGACCACAGGGGAACAGATATCAATTTCACTGCTGTCCATGGCTATTCACGGCCTGGGGCACAAGGCGATGTCCTTTACTGGCTGGCAGGCAGGCTTCCGTACGGAAGCGGTCCATGGCAAAGCTCGTATAACCGACATTATGCCTGAGCGCGTGCATAAGGCACTTGACGATGGTCACATCGTCATTGTCGCGGGATTCCAGGGAATGTCCGAAGAAGGAGAAATTACGACGCTTGGTCGCGGAGGATCAGACACCACCGCGGTTGCTCTTGCAGCAGCCATTCAAGCGGATGTATGTGAAATATATACGGATGTGGACGGAATCTACTCTACAGATCCGCGGGTAGTCCAATGCGCGCGGAAGCTGAAGGAGATTTCCTATGACGAGATGCTGGAGCTTGCCAATCTTGGTGCAGCGGTCCTTCACCCGCGTGCGGTTGAATATGCGAAGCATAATCAAGTCAAGCTAGTCGTCAGATCCAGTTTTAATCATAACGAGGGTACGGTTGTTAAGGAGGAAACAAGCATGGAGCAAGGTGTGGTTGTCAGCGGAATTGCATTTGACAAGAATGTGGCCAGAATCAGTATCCTAGGTGTTGCCGATACGCCGGGTGTCTTGGCTCAAGTGTTCGGAGAGCTGGCGAAGGAAGCGATTGACGTCGATATTATAGTGCAGAGTGGTGTGCAGAATGGCGAAGCGGACTTTTCCTTTACCGTTTCCCTGAGCGATCGCGAACGCGCACTGTCCGTAATTGAGCAGATTCGCGGTAAACTTCCGTACCGTGATGTGACATCGGAAGATCATCTTGTGAAAGTGTCGATTGTCGGAGCGGGAATGGTCAGCCATCCTGGTGTGGCAGCTCAGATGTTCGATGTGATTTCACAGCAAGGCGTCAGCATCAAGATGGTTAGCACTTCCGAGATTAAAGTGTCCTGCGTAATTGAGGGCAGCAATCTCGAAGGTGTTGTACAGGCGCTGCATACTGCGTACGGGCTGGATACAGACCAGCAGGCTTCCGTTGGCGGACCGCAGGTTCGACGATAACATTTTCAGCTATTATACCTGTTTTAATAGAGTAATCCCGGTCGATATCGATCGGGATTTTTTGCGTTGTTCATTCGCTTCAGATATCGGTTCTATGAAATTGAAAAAAAATAGAGATAAAACGAGAGTCACTCGCATATTTTTAAACATCACTGACGTGAAGAAGGAAGAAGGAGGATAAACAGCATGCTGGACAAGTTTGTCGCTAGTATGGCTACATTGCGAATTTTCTCCGGCAGTCTCGAGATTGTGGCGGCCATCATCATGCTTCGACTGAATCAAGTTGATAAAGCGCTGGCTGTTAATTCAGCACTGGCTTTCACGGGTCCGCTGGTGTTGATTATTACGACAACGATCGGTCTTGTAGGAATGGCAGATAAATTGTCTTGGGGGAAGATTGGCTGGATTTTGTGCGGCGTCTCCTGTCTCTTATACGGAGTTTTAAAAAAATGATAGATTCGCTGCATAATTTCTCGGTACAAGCATACACATGGGATAAGAAGTTCTATTTATTTAAATGACGTTCTGTAAAGCGCCATATTTCAAAAAAGGACAACTTGGGGGAAATTGAAATGACACTGAGCTGGCTGGAACTGTTTCCCGAAACCGTAAAACGAATGCTGCTGGGCTTATCGAACGAGCTTCTCCATCATGTGGAGGAGGTGCGCATCCGGGAGGAGCGTCCGCTCGAAATCAATTCGGCGGGTAAGCATCACTTTCTGGACCTGCGGGGCGGACTCACTCTGCGGCCAGAAGAAGCGTATAAACCGACACGCGAAGACACCCACAGGCTGCTGGATCTCATCAGTAATCATTCCCTCTACACCATGGAAGAGGAGCTGCGCAAAGGGTTCATCACGATACCCGGCGGTCATCGGGTTGGACTCACAGGCCGGACCGTGCTTAGCGGAGGTAGAGTTGAACACATTCGGGACATCAGCGGATTCAATGTACGGATTGCCAAGGAAGTACAGGGAGCAGCAGACGATATCATCCCGCATTTACTGGACCGCAAGCGGAAGAGGGTCCTGCACACGCTGATTCTATCTCCGCCTCAGCAAGGCAAGACCACGCTGCTCAGGGACTTGGCGAGGCAAATCAGCCATGGCAAATGGGGGAAGTCGGCCGTGCATTGGCCGGGAATGAAAGTTGGCATCGTTGACGAACGTTCTGAAATTGCAGGTTGTTTGCGGGGAGTGCCGGGATTTGACGTGGGTCCCCGTACGGATGTGCTGGATGGATGTCCGAAAGCGGAAGGGATGATGATGATGATAAGGTCCATGTCGCCGGATGTGCTGATTGTGGACGAGATCGGCCGCCCGGAAGACGCCGAAGCTGTCATTGAAGCCTTGCATGCAGGCATAAGCGTGATTGCAACGGCGCATGGTTCATCCGTCCAGGATATGCGGGGCCGACCAGCACTCTCCGGATTACTGGAGAACCGGATGTTTGAGATGTATGCCGTTCTTAACAGAACGGGTGACCAAAGATCATACAAGCTGTATGACGGAGGTCAGCGCACACTTCAGCCGGCTGCGAGCGGCCCGCCTGGCGGTGATGCCTATGCTTAAACTGGTGGGCGCGGTGCTCGTGCTGGGAGCAGGTACTTTGGCCGGATTTTTTCAAGCCCAGCAGTTTGCGACAAGACCCAGGCAGCTAAGAGAACTCATTCTGGCGTTTCAACGGCTAGAGACGGAAATCAGCTACGGTTTTACACCGCTTCCCGATGCACTGGAGCGAATTGGCACTTCCCTTCGAGAGCCGCTCAGATCCTTGTTTGCCTCAGCTGCACTTTACATGAGACCCGACTACGGGTTATCCGCACAGGACAGCATCCGGAAGGCACTTGGCGAATATTGGAAGCGAACATCGATGAAAAGTGCCGAGCGAGAGGTGTTGGAGCAGCTTAGCGGCGTACTTGGCACCAGTGACAGGCAGGACCAGATCAAACATATAGCTCTGGCCGTCGGTCAGCTGAAGCATGAAGAAGCAGCGGCTAGGGACGACCAGGTCAAATATGAAAAGATGAGCAAGAGTCTGGGGCTGCTAATTGGAGCATTGATCGTCATTTTGATCTTTTAGCGAGGTGCCAAGGAAATGAACATTGAAGTGAATGCCATCTTCCAGATCGCGGGTATCGGCATTATTATCGCCATGATCCATACCGTTCTGAAACAAATGGGCAAGGAAGACATGGCGCATTGGGTGACTCTTATCGGGTTTGTGGTGGTGCTGTTTATGGTCATAAGACTGCTCGACGATTTGCTTAAGGAAATCAAAAGTATTTTTCTATTCCAGTAGGTGGACCTTTATGGAAATTATCCAGGTGGTAGGGCTGGGTCTCATCGCAACCGTGCTGATATTGGTGGTCAAGGAACAGAAGCCTCTCTTTGCCTTTCTTCTCGCCGTGGCGACCTCAGTGCTGATCTTTCTCTTCCTCATCGGGAAGATCGGAAATGTCATATCCATGCTGGAGGATTTGGCGGAGAACTCCGGAGTCCAGATCATATATCTAAAGACGGTCCTGAAGATTATCGGCATTGCCTATATTGCGGAGATGGGAGCCCAGATCGTACGAGATGCCGGACAGGAATCAATCGCATCCAAAATAGAACTGGCGGGAAAAGTGCTCATATTGGTGCTCGCTGTACCGATTATCGGGATCATTATCGAGACGGTCCTGAAGCTCCTCCCGGCTTGATAAAGGTGGGGGGACATGGGAAGAGGAGCGACCATTCAAAAAGGCTTAGCCGTGTTTCGTTTACTAACCTTGATGTTGTTTCTCTCCGGCTTGTTGTGCGGCACGGTATCCGCGGCTGAGGCATCAAATCCGGCAGGAGATTGGGTGGAGCAGCAGACGGAGCAGCTGCCGACGGACCAGGTTGAGAAATACTGGGACCGGTTGATGAAGGATTACGGCGGATTCTTCCCGGACGGCAAGACGCCGTCTCTGATGGATATGCTGCTGCCGGGCGGCGACGGGTTAAGTTTCAAAGGGGTTATGTCCGGTATTGGGAAATATTTATGGCATGAGGTGCTCTATAACGGCAAACTGCTGGCTACCATCGTCATGCTGAGCATCATGAGTCTCATCCTGGAGAACCTGCAGACGGCTTTTGAAAAAAGCACGGTGAGCCGCGTAGCCTATACGATCTGTTATATGGTCGTGCTGGTCATTGCTGTTAACAGCTTCAGCATCGCGATTGGATATGCGCGGGATGCGATCACGCAGATGATTGACTTCATGATGGCGATGCTTCCTCTGCTCTTTGCGCTCATGGCGTCAATGGGGAATGTTGTAACGGTATCGGTTGCTCATCCCCTGGTCATATTCATGGTACATACGGTAGGCACCTTGATAAGCACGATTGTTTTCCCGCTGCTGTTCTTCTCGGCACTGCTGCATCTTGTGAGTTCGCTGTCTGAAAAGTACAAGCTGACCCAGCTTGCCGATCTGCTTAGAGGAATCTCCATGGGGGTTCTGGGCGTGCTGCTTACCGTGTTCCTCGGCGTCATTTCCGTTCAAGGGTTAACCAGCTCGGTTACGGACGGCGTGACGATCCGGGCAGCCAAATATGTAACAGGCAATTTCGTTCCGGTAGTCGGCAAGATGTTTGCAGACGCGACGGATACCGTGATTTCGGCCTCATTGCTCGTTAAGAATTCCATCGGTCTGGCAGGGGTCATCATCATCTTGTTTCTGTGTGCATTTCCTGCAATCAAAATCTTGACGCTTGCCTTGATATATAATCTGGCAGCTGCGGTGATGCAGCCGCTTGGGGACACGCCGATCGGGACCTGCTTGCAAACGATCGGAAAGACGATGCTGTATGTGTTTGCAGCCTTGGCCGCCGTGAGCATGATGTTCTTCCTGGCGATAACGATATTGCTCACCGCAGGCAACATCACCGTCATGATGAGGTGAAAAGGTAATGCAACAGTCGCAGTTTAGGAGGGTTGACGAATGGACTGGCTTGGAGCTTGGCTGAAAAGCGTCATTATGGTGGTCCTCTTTGCGGCCTTCGTTGATCTGATACTGCCTGGCAAGGCGATGGAACGTTATGCCCGGTTAGTTCTAAGCCTCCTCATCCTACTCACACTGCTAAGTCCGATTATCTCGCTGATTACGGACCCGCCCGAGAACCAATTGGCGATGGAGCTGGAGCGTCAGGAGAAGGGGCTGCCGGAAGAGGTTCAACTGGAACAGATTATGGCACAGGCCGAGAAGCTGAAGGATATGCAGCAGAGTCAAAGCCTTCAGTGGGCAGGCAATGAACTGGCACGGGTGATGAAGGAAGAAATTTCCGCAGAAACAGGGGAAGCGGTACAAGAGGTTAAGGTGGTACTGGCTGCGGTTGCCGGACAGGACAAGGGATATTCCGGCGCGGCAATACGTTCTGTCGATGTCAGACTGACCGGGATGGAACAAGCGGATGCTGCAGTAGAGGAAGAAAATCAGCACCCCATCGGCATCCCCCCTGTGGATTCTGTTCGAGTCAACGTTGAGCCTTCATCAACGGAAAGAGATGGGAAGGCAAACGCTAAGGATAACGCAGAGGCCGTAAGCATAGCCGAGGAGGCAAGGGCGGAGCCCGTACGGGATTACATCAGCCGTCGCTGGGATTTGGAGCCGGATCTGATCACGATATATATGCCAGGCCAGGAGCAGGATAAAAAGCTGTAGCGGAGGTGAGGATGATGGGGAATTGGTTGAAGCGATTGGAACAGTGGCTTGGCGGAGGAGCTGGCGGAGCAAGAAAAATACAAACCTTCCGCTGGTTGATCATTCTGGGTCTTATCGGTGTGGCAATCATGCTGTTCAATTCTTTCGTGAATGTAAAGAAGCTTGATCACGAGAATATCGGCCGTGAGCCACCGCCCGAATCGGCCTCAGTATCTACAACGCAAGGGGGGACTTCAAGCAGCGGCGGCGCGGATTTTGAATCGATAGAGCAGGATTTCGAGATGCGTACCAAGACCATGTTGGAACAGATTGTAGGCGTAGGATCCGTCGATGTGATGGTAACCGTGGATTCTACGGAAGAACTGGTGGTTCAGCGCAACATGAAGGATACACAAGAGCTGACGGAGGAAACCGATGCAAACGGGGGGAAACGTCATGTTACAAGCTATCAGCGCGACGGGCAGATCGTCACTTACGATTCAGCCGGTGATCAAACGCCCATTATTACCAAGAAGATCAAGCCGCAGGTCCGGGGTGTGCTTGTCGTAGCCAAGGGCGCGGAGAATGAAATTGTCAAAAGCTTGATCGTGGATGCGATCCAGCGCGGCCTCAATGTCCCATCCTATCGAATATCCGTTGTCCCACGCAAGCAGTAGTAAGCAAGGAGTCTCGCGAATGAGCCGATCGTTCATTCCAAGGTTTTTCAATTAAAGGAGGAAAAGTTCAAATGAATAACAAAAGACAAACCATCTGGTTGGTTTCCATGCTGAGTTTAATGGTCATTCTGTCAGCCTACTACTTATTTACGGATGATTCCGGAACCAAAGCACCGCCTGTTGCCGAGAGCACGCAGGTTGACGGACAGAAGCCAGGTGCTGGACAAGAAGCAAACGGAACTACAGGCACTGGTGACGAACTGGTTGTGAACGAAGTTCTCGAAGAAGGCACGGACGGCGATTCCGGTGCTAATGAGCAAGGGGCTGGAACAACCGACACAGGTGCCACAGGTGCTCAAGACCCTGCGGAAGCGACACAGGGAGAGCAAGGGGATGAAGGAAAAGAGAATGGGGCAGCAGAAAAACCGGCAGAGCCTGAGGTGAAGGAATCCAAGGATGGAGCTGAGAATTCCAAAGATACCAGCAGCACGAATACCGGAGAGGGATCAGAGAAAGAAATATTAGAGCAAGTGGCTGCCAACGCAACTTCCGCTGAAGCTCAATTGGAGTCCTATAAATTAGAGCGGGCACAAAAAAATATGAAATTATACGATGATTTGATGACAAAGATCGACAATCACGAAGATAAGCCGGAGCAAACGGCACAAGCAACCCAACAGCTGAAAGCGGCTGAAGAGAAAGAGGAAGTGATTCTCAGCATCGAGGAGTCGCTGCAGCAGCAATTTGGCAACGCTGTTGTAAAAGAAGAAAGCGAGAAGTACAATGTTGTTGTTCTGAGCGACAAACTTGATGCCAAAGGCGCAGCCGGCATTGTCGATCTTGTGATGAAGGAACTGAAGGTTTCACCGGATAAAGTAACTGTCCGATATGTTACGCCGTAAGCCCGTCTGCAGGATTCAACATAAAGCATCTTTATACGATACTCTTGAAAGAGTCTAAGGATTGCCTTGGGCTCTTTCTATTTCGCCTGATTGTGATATAATACTCTAAGCTATTGACTGACTGTCCTAAGCAAGGGCTTCCAAGAAAGTGAAGGAGTGAACGTCGATAATGTTTAAATTAAACGAAATCAAAGAACTTATTAAGCTGGTGGATCAAACTTCCGTACATGAACTGGAGATTGAGAGCGAAGGTACACGCTTGTCCATTAAGAAACCCAATGCAGCTGAGGTTGTAAACAACTATCAAGCTGCGCCGCAAGCGTACATACCAGCACAGCAAGTGATGGCACCACAGATCGTACAGCCGAATACGGGGAATCAGGCGCCTGCAGCCGCACCGGGGCAGGATACAGTGGAGGATAGCAGCAGCTCATTACATAAAATCGTTTCACCGATGGTAGGAACCTTTTATCGTTCCCCCTCTCCAGAAGCTGGGCCGTTTGTTAGTCCCGGGGACAAGGTGACTGATAAATCGACGGTCTGCATCATTGAGGCCATGAAGCTGATGAACGAACTGGAAGCAGAGATCAAAGGCGAAATCGTAGAGGTTCTCGCTCAGAACGGACAACTTGTAGAATTCGGGCAGCCTCTGTTTCTGGTGAAGCCGGAGTAATATGGAGGGACTCGCCAAGAACGAGAGTCGTAAGAGTCCGAAGGAGGTTACTGCATGACATTTCAAAAAGTGCTTATTGCGAACAGGGGAGAGATTGCCGTTCGTATCATCCGGGCATGCCGGGAACTCGGCATCGCAACCGTTGCTGTATACTCGGAGCCGGATCGCGAGTCGCTGCATGTTCGCTTAGCGGATGAGGCTTATTGTATCGGCCCTACACTATCCAAAGACAGTTATCTGAATTTCACCAATATTATGAGTGTTGCCACACTGACCGAGTGTGATGCCATTCACCCGGGTTACGGCTTCCTGGCCGAGAACGCGGACTTTGCTGAGATCTGTGAATCCTGCAATATTACCTTTATCGGTCCTTCGGCTGACGCAATCAACCGTATGGGGGATAAGGCCGTTGCAAAACAAACGATGAAGGATGCCGGTGTACCGGTTATTCCGGGCTCGGACGGTTTGGTAGAGGATCTGAACGAGGCGGTTATGCTTGCCCGGGATATCGGCTATCCGGTCATTATCAAAGCCACTGCAGGTGGCGGGGGTAAGGGAATTCGGATCGCAGAGGACGAAGAGTCGCTCGTTAAGCAGATTACAAACGCACAGCAGGAAGCTCAGAAAGCATTCGGCAATGCGGGAGTTTATCTTGAGAAATATTTAACCGGCATGAAGCATGTCGAAATTCAAATTATGGCTGACAAACACGGCAACGCCGTGCATCTCGGAGAGCGTGACTGTTCCGTGCAGCGCCGGAGACAGAAGCTGGTTGAAGAAGCTCCTTGTCCGGTGCTAAGTGAAGAGGTACGCAGCCGGATGGGAGAAGCGGCGGTGCGCGCGGCGAAAGCTGTTGATTACTCTGGTGCCGGAACGCTTGAATTTTTATTGTCGCCAGACGGTCAGTTCTACTTCATGGAAATGAATACGCGGATTCAGGTAGAGCATCCGGTGACCGAAATGGTAACCGGGGTGGATCTGATCCAGGAAATGATCTCTGTCGCTGAAGGCAACACACTTTCCTTCAGTCAAGAGGATGTTGTCATTAACGGCTGGTCCATCGAATGCCGCATCAATGCCGAGAATCCGGACAAAGGCTTCATGCCTGCACCGGGAACGATTCAGTTCTATCTACCTCCAGGTGGTCCTGGCGTGCGGGTGGACAGCGCGGCATATCCCGGCTATACCATTTCGCCCTATTATGATTCCATGATTGCCAAGTTGATTGTATGGGCGCCGACTCGTGAAGAAGCGATTGCGAAGATGAAGCGCGCCTTGGCGGAATTCGAGATTGAGGGAATCTATTCTACAATCCCGTTCCATCAAAAACTGATGAATCATCCCACCTTCCTGAAGGGTGACTTTGATATTAAATTTTTGGAAGAAAATGAGATTTGAATACTTTGGCCAAGTTTGTCATAAACTTGGCCAAATGGTATAGTATGAGTAATAAGAGCGCATGCCTTATGCAGTTCGGGTGCATCCGCTTACTTATTCTGAAAGGTGTGTTGAGACAATGGCGGAAACTTTGCCTACAGAATTCGAACGTACAGATATCGGTGAGATTCAGATTGCGCCGGAAGTTATTGAAGTCATCGCTGGACTTGCCACGGTTGAAGTGCGTGGAGTTGCAGGAATGAGCGGAGGCTTCGCAGGCGGTATTGCTGAACTGCTCGGACGCAAAAACTTATCCAAGGGTGTTAAAGTGGAAGTGGGACAACGCGAAGCTGCTGTTGATGTATCCGTTATTGTGGAATACGGGTATCGTCTTCCGGAAGTAGCTGGAGAAATCCAACGCAACGTGAAACGTTCAATAGAGAATATGACAGGGCTTACGGTTATTGAAGTCAATGTACATATTCATGATGTCCATTTCATGAAATCCGTAGAGAAGACGGAAGAGTTGGATCTGGCTCAACGCGTGAAATAGAATAGTTTCAGGCTAGCCCTGGGCAGCGATGTCGAGGGTTTACTCTAATTTATAAGGGAGGCTGTGCTGAATCGTGGCCAAAATAATGGACAGACTTCTGCTGTTTATCTACAGCTTAAGCATCGGTGTTATATCCGTAGTTGCCATCCTCCTGTTGAGCGGCGCTGTTCCGTATACGTTAACGAGTGTGCAGGAACAACGTCTTTTCTGGGCTGGAATTATCGTAGCTGCGGTGTTGTTTTTGCTGAGCATTCGTTTCTTCTACATCTCAGTAAGACGTGATCGCTCGAACCTGAATTCCATTGATCAGCGTACAGAATTTGGCGATATCCAAATCTCTGTGGAGACGATCGAGAATCTGTGTCTCAAGGCTGCTTCACGCGTCCGAGGCGTAAAGGATTTGAAGTCCCGAATCAAAGTATCCCAGTCAGGTCTGGATATCGCGATTCGCGCCGTGGTTGATGGAGAGGAATCCATTCCAACGCTGACAACCGAAGTACAGAAGCAGGTGCACGACTTTGTTGAGGATACAACTGGAATACCTGTGTCATCCGTATCCGTGTATATTGCTAACGTGGTTCAGGCACCAAGCTTCAAGAGCCGCGTGGAATAGAGGTGAGCTTCCCAAATGCCCTGGAAAGAAATATGGGAGAGTCACAGAGGAAGAATTGCCGGCGTGACCGGCGGGCTTGTGTGCGGACTGATTTATTTATTATCCGGTTTTTGGGATATGTTGTTCTTTGCATTAGTGGTATTTATCGGCTATATATTTGGCAAACGTAAGGATTTGAAGCAAGGCTCCATGTTCCACTTTCAGGAATGGGGGCGCTGGCTTTCTGAGCGTTGGCGGCCGTTTAAATGAACCCTGTGATATGCTTTCTCCGGAAAAAATGCTGAGGACAGGTTTAGTGCGCCTTTTTTGCGGAGAGAGATATTCACAGGTTTTTTTTTGGAGTTTTATTGTTGTCAAGTCTTGATGATAAATGGATCATACTAATTAGAAAAAATGGATTCAGGCAGGGTCCACAGGAGGAACGAAATGAAAAGACGTGTAGCTAGAGAGATTGTCGTTCAGAGCCTTTACCAAATGGAGATGAACGAAGTCGACAGCATGGAAGCCGTGTCGATGCTGCTCTCGGAAGCGGCCGAAGAGAATGAGACCGAGCGGGTAATCGGTGACGAAGTCCAAATGAAGGAGTATGTACTGCAGCTGGTTAACGGAACTTGGGAATCCAAGGAATCCATTGATGAACTGCTCGCTCATTATTTGAAAGGCTGGCAGGTGAGTCGTCTTTCCCGTGTGGATCGTCAAATTCTCCGTTTGGCAGTATATGAACTGAGCAGCCGTGAAGATGTGCCCGGGAAGGTTGCCGTAAACGAGGCAATTGAGTTGTCCAAGCATTTTGGAACCGATGAGTCCGGTAAATTCGTGAACGGCGTACTGGGCCGGATGATTCAAGAACTGGACCAAGTCAAACTGAAGCTGCGTCAGTCTTGAACTGTGCGCACTTAACGTAAAGGCCGCATCATTCCATCATAGTGGAGGAGAGATAAGGATGACAGCAGCAACGATTATTAGCGGTAAACAGATTTCCGAGGAAATTCGCAAGGGGATTGCGTTAGAAGTAGAACAATTGTCCAAGCAGAATGTACGTCCTGGTTTGGCTGTTGTACTTGTAGGTGATGATCCGGCTTCGCATGTTTACGTTCGTAACAAGGAAAAGGCATGTCAGGATCTGGGTTATTATTCGGAGGTGCATCGGCTATCCGCGGATTCCAGCCAAGAAGAAGTGCTGGCGCTGGTGGACAAGCTTAATGCCCAGGATTCCATTCACGGGATTCTGGTTCAGCTGCCTCTGCCCAAACACATCCATGAGAAAGCTGTCATCGATGCAATCTCGGTGGAGAAGGACGTGGATGGTTTCCATCCGGTTAATGTGGGTAACCTCGTAATAGGCGATGACAGCTTGCTTCCATGTACTCCAGCAGGTGTGATTGAAATGATTAAACGAACCGGCATAGAGATTGCGGGCAAGCATGCCGTTGTAATCGGCAGATCCAATATTGTGGGCAAGCCGGTGTCCCTCCTGCTTCAGCGGGAGAATGCCACGGTTACGATGTGTCATTCCAGAACTGCCAACATGGCCGAAATTGCTCGTCAAGCGGATATTCTGGTCGTCGCGATCGGCAGAGCCAATATGATCGATGCCAGCTATGTGAAACCTGGAGCCGTTGTCATCGATGTCGGGATGAATCGCCTGGAGAACGGAAAGCTTGCCGGGGACGTTGATTTCGAGAGCGTGAAGCAAGTGTCCGGCCCTATTACCCCGGTTCCTGGAGGCGTAGGCCCCATGACCATCACGATGCTGATGCAGAATACCTTGTTAGCCGCCAAAAGGCTGAATGGGTTGGCCTAATATGAAATCGGCAGATCCAGGACGCGTTTTATCCGTAAAGGATTTAAACCGTTATATCCGTATGAAAATGGAAGGCGACTCGCGGCTCTCAGATGTTTGGATCCGAGGTGAAATTTCGAATTTCACCCATCATTCCAGCGGTCATATGTACTTCACCCTCAAAGATGAAGGAAGTCGGATTCGTGCAATTATGTTTGCCACCCACAATCAGAGACTTCCCTTTATTCCGAAGGAAGGCTCGCGGGTCATAGCTCGTGGAAACGTGTCGGTTTACGAACGGGATGGGCAGTACCAGTTCTATGCTGTTCAAATGCAGCCGGATGGTATCGGCAGTTTGTATTTGGCATATGAACAGTTGAAAGCCAAGCTGGAGGAGGAAGGTTTGTTTGCGGCTGATCGCAAGCGCCCCCTGCCGCTTTATCCCAAGACGATTGGCGTCATTACCTCGCCGACGGGAGCCGCTGTTCGGGATGTTATGATTACCATTAGAAGGCGGTACCCTCAAGCGAGAACCATATTGTATCCCGTTCTGGTCCAAGGAAAAGGAGCAGCTCCTTCGATTGTTAAAGCGATTCGGACAATGAATGACATGGCTGAGGCAGACGTACTCATTGTAGGACGCGGCGGTGGATCGCTTGAAGAATTGTGGGCATTTAACGAGGAGATCGTAGCAAGAGCCATTTATGAATCGGACATTCCTGTCATATCGGCCGTTGGTCATGAGACGGATTTTACGATCGCCGATTTTGTTGCCGATCTTCGGGCAGCTACGCCAACTGCTGCAGCGGAGCTTGCGGTACCAAGCAGCGCAGAATTGAAGGGGCAGCTTGTTCAGAGACAGCGGCAGCTGAATCAGGGGCTTCAGCAGCGCCTGAAGCGGAGCCGTGAGCGTTTAGCTTCACTTCAGCGCTCTCCCGTCCTTGTTCACCCTCGCCGATACATGCTGCAGCATGCTGAGCGGTTGGACATGCTGTCACAGCGGCTGCACGGGAATTTGAAATCGCAGCTATCCCTGAGCCGTCAGCGGCAAAAATCACTGCATCAGGGGTTGATTCGGTACAATCCGCGCACGCAAGCGGAGTTTGCGGCGCGAAGGAAAGATCAGGCTAACCGCCAGTTAATGAATGCGATGCAGTCCATCATGAAATCCAGGCTGTCACAGCTTCAAACCGAAATGCGGCATCTCGATGCACTCAGTCCGCTTAAGATTATGTCCAGAGGGTATAGTCTGGTGTATGACGAGAAAGAGCAGAGACTCGTGAAGTCTTTAGAGGATGTGCAGTTGGGCGATTTGGTTAATGTGAGGGTCAGTGATGGACAGCTGCAGTGTCAAGTATGGGGAATGAAGGAGGATGAAGGGCATGGCGAATGAAACCGTGGAGATCAGTTTTGAAGAGGCAATGGCTCAGCTTGAGACCATTGTAGAGCAATTGGAAGATGGAGACGTACCTCTGGAGAAGGCCATCGATTTATTTCAACAGGGCATGAAGCTGTCGCAGATGTGCAGCCAAAAGCTGGAGCAGGTTGAGCAGAAGATCGAAATGATTGTTGAAGAAGGCGGGGAACTTAAGCGCAAGCCCTTTGGCGGGACGCTGGAGGAGACAGGTGAACTGGGTGAATAATAGACAACCGATCAATCAATATATGAATGAAATTTGTGACAGGCTTGATAGTGAGCTTACGAATCTTTTTCCCCCAAGTTGGAAAGTTCCTGAAACCCTTCACAAGTCCATGTCGTATTCTTTAATGGCAGGCGGAAAGCGTATGCGTCCGCTGCTTGTGATTGCTGCCTGCGAAGCGGGGGGCGGATCACGCGATGCCGCAATTCCGGTGGCATGTGCTGTTGAGATGGTCCATACATATTCGCTCGTACACGATGATCTGCCAGCGATGGATGATGACGATTACCGCCGAGGCAAACCGACAAATCACAAGGTATTTGGTGAGGCCAGTGCTATTTTGGCTGGTGACGCCTTGCTGACCCACGCTTTCTATAGCATAATTCAGGCTTCCAGACAGTTTGGCGTTCCGGCAGAACGCGTGCTGTCGATTGTGGAGGATCTTGCTGAGTATGCAGGGCCTCGGGGAATGGTAGGAGGCCAGGTTGCCGACATGGAGGGTGAACAAGGGTTGACGACGCTGGAGCAGCTGGAGTATATCCATCTGCACAAGACCAGTGATTTGATCATGTTCTCACTCATGGCAGGCGGGCATATCGCCGGATGCACGGAAGCCCAGATTGAGTCGCTTCGGACTTTTGGACACCACATCGGGCTTGCTTTTCAGATTCAGGATGATATTCTGGATCTGGTCGGGGATGAGTCCAAGCTTGGGAAGCCGGTACAGAGCGATGTGAAGCAGGAAAAAGTAACTTATCCGTACTTCATCGGTTTGGACCCATCAAGGCGAGAGGTTGAACGCCTGACAGCAGAAGCCAAGAGGGTTATCACCGAGGGGAATTTCAACGATCCATCCAGACTGCTCGAGATTGCAGATTTCTTGATGGCTCGGGACCACTAAGCGTGCATTACATGCATAAGGTTTTTTTGTGATATAATGTCTATTAATGGCTGATTCACAAGTCAGCCTCAGAAACGTAAACTTAATCAAGGAAAGCGGGGAGATTCTTCGTGCTTCTTCCAAATATCAAACATCCCAAACAACTAATGAACTTATCGGTGAACGAACTCGAGGATTTAGCTGTACAAATCCGTAATTTTCTAATTGAAAAACTGTCCGTTACCGGTGGCCATCTTGCACCGAACCTGGGAGTGGTTGAACTCACGCTGGCCTTGCACTATTGCTTTGACAGCCCTCGTGACAAGATGATTTTTGACGTGGGTCATCAAGCCTATGTACACAAAATCCTGACGGGTCGGATGGATCAGTTCGACACGCTCCGCAAATACAAGGGTTTGTGCGGCTTCGTTAAGCGTTCTGAAAGCGAGCATGATGTCTGGGAAGCCGGGCACAGCAGCACTTCGCTATCAGCTGCAATGGGAATGGCTATGGCACGCGATCTGAAGGGTGAGAACAATCGGGTTATCGCCATGATCGGGGATGGCGCCCTTACCGGCGGCATGGCGTTTGAGGCTCTCAATCATATTGGCCATGAGCAGAAAAAGCTGATAGTCATTTTAAATGATAATGAAATGTCGATTGCACCCAATGTGGGTGCCATGCATAACTATTTAAGCAAAATTCGTTCAGACCGCTTTTATCTTCGCGCTAAAGACGAAGTGGAGATGGTGCTGAAGAAGATTCCTGCTATCGGCGGGAAATTGGCAAAGACTGCGGAGAAGATGAAGGACAGCCTCAAATACATGATGGTTCCCGGCGTTCTGTTCGAGGAGCTTGGCTTTACGTATTTGGGACCTGTGGACGGACACGATCTGAACAAGCTGATCGATACGTTAAACCAGGCTGACAACGTAGATGGACCTGTTCTGGTCCATGCGGTAACCACCAAAGGCAAGGGTTACCGTCCTGCAGAATCAGATTCTCATAAATGGCATGGTGTTTCTACTCCTTACAAGATTGAATCCGGTCAAATGCTTAAAGCTGTTGGCAACCCCATGTACACCGAAGTGTTTGGTCAAACTTTGATTGAGCTGGGTGAGCAGGACAAACGCATCGTAGCCGTTACGCCAGCGATGCCGGGCGGATCCGGCTTAATCCCGTTCAGCAAGAAATTCCCTGACCGGATGATTGACGTGGGCATCGCCGAACAGCATGCAGCAACACTGTGCGCAGCTCTAGCGATGGAGGGCATGAAGCCTGTATTTGCCGTGTATTCGACGTTTATGCAGCGCGCTTATGACCAGATCGTGCACGATATTTGCCGTCATAACGCCAACGTTATGTTTGCGATTGATCGCGCCGGCTTTGTTGGCGCTGATGGCGAAACACACCAAGGGGTATACGACGTGGCCTTTATGCGTCACATCCCGAATATCGTCATTATGATGCCGAAAGATGAGAATGAGCTTCGTCATATGATGAAAACAGCTCTCGACTATAATGAGGGTCCGATTGCATATCGTTACCCTCGGAACAACGTTCGTGGTGTCCCGATGGATACCGAACTGGTACCCATTCCTATCGGAACTTGGGAAATCGTTCGTCCGGGTGAAGGATATGCCATTTTGGCTTCGGGCCCGATGGTACAATTAGCCGAGGAAACGGCCGAGCAGCTTAAGCGGGAAGGCATTTCGGTAGAAGTCGTTAATGCCCGGTTCATTAAACCGCTCGATGGAGAGATGCTCAAGAATTTGGCAGAGACCGGTACGTCCATGCTGGTTCTAGAGGAGGTTTCCCAAGCGGGCAGTATGGGCAGTGCGGTTCTGGAGTATTTTGCAGAACAGGGAATACATGATGCAGTCGTATCCTTAATGGGCATTGAGGATCGGTTTATCGAGCATGGAAGCATTCCGCAGCAGCGTGAAGAAGTAGGGCTGACCCTGGAATCGGTGTGTCAGGAAATCCGGAAATTGAAAACCGCTCGGACCGCTGAGCTTGGCAAGAGAAGTTTTATGTCTTAGTAACGATCGGGAGTATAATATGGATTCATCTCAGAAAGAACGGATTGATGTCTTGCTCGTGGAGCAGGGATATTATGAAAGCAGGGAAAAAGCCAAAGCTGCGATTATGGCGGGACTGGTCTACGCTGGAACCGAGCGGATCGAGAAGGCCGGCATGAAAATCCCGAGGACGTCAGAACTGAAAGTCAAAGGCTCTGTTCATCCGTACGTCAGTCGTGGGGGCTTAAAGCTTGAGAAGGCGATTCGTGAATTCGATATCGATATGAAGGAGCGCACGATGCTGGATATCGGCTCTTCGACTGGCGGCTTTACGGATTGCGCACTCCAGCACGGGGCAAGTTATGTATATGCAATTGACGTTGGCTATAATCAGCTGGACTGGTCATTGCGTAACGATGAGCGCGTGTGTGTCATGGAGCGAACGAATTTCCGATATATGACACCGGAGGATTTGAAGGGCCCACAGCCTAATTTCGCAAGCATTGACGTGTCGTTTATATCCCTCCGCATTATTTTGCCACCATTGAAAATGCTGCTGGGTAAACCCGGAGATGTTGCCGCTCTGATCAAACCTCAATTTGAGGCAGGGCGGGAGAAGGTCGGTAAATCCGGCGTGGTTCGGGATCCGAAGGTTCACAAGGAAGTTCTAACGCAGGTGCTGACTTTTGCTGAAGAGATAGGGTTCAAATTGAAAAATCTTACTTTCTCACCGATTACCGGAGGGGAAGGAAATATTGAATTCCTGGCCCACTGGCGTTTAGAGCCGGAGGTTTCTGAAGTTTCGGAAGCACCGATTCAGGGAGATGGACAAGATGCTGTCCACTTGAGTCAATGGATTGACACCGTTGTAACACAAGCGGCTCATACATTTACGGGAAACTCATCGAAATGATGGGTTTCTTTTGCTGAAAAAGAGGAATTTATGTTCTCATCCGCGAATACAAAATTCGAGGTGAGAGGATGAATGAGCGTTATGATTGGTTATTAATGATATTGCTTGGTGTCGTCATTGCCTTGCTTATCGGCTATAGGCTGAATCGTTGGCTGATGTCACCATCACCGGACCGGCTGCCGGGTATCCCGATCAATGAGCGAATACCAGATCATCCAGCGATTGGGATGCTTGAAGAAGAGGGATATGATGTAGTTGGGGGTAAAGTAAAAATAAACTTATCTTTCGAAACGGGACAGAGGCCGATCCATAGTCGTCTGTTTGTCGATTATGTTGCATCCGATGACAGAGGTGAGCTGTATATGGTAAAGGTGTCGCGGGACCGAATGCCGGTCGATTGGACAGGCTCGGGCATCCGTGACCGGCTCATGCCATTTTTGCTGCTGTATCCGGAATGTGCCGGGCTGCTCTATATCGATATGAATGAACAGGTCATTCACCGTTTAGGTTTAGATTGGTCAGACGAAGAATGGATCGGCAATGATGAATACAACAGTTAATACTCAGGAGGCTCTTTATGAAGGGACAACGCCATATTAAAATCAGGGATATAATTACCCACCATGATATTGAGACACAGGATGAGCTTGTGGATGCTTTGCGTGCTGAGGGTTTTCAGGTTACACAGGCTACAATCTCACGAGATATAAAAGAACTGCTGCTCATTAAGGTGCCAACGGATGATGGGCGTTACAAATACTCCATGCCAACTGATCAGCGTTACAATCCTGTACAGAAGCTCAAAAGAGCACTGATCGATAATTTCGTATACATCGATCGTACCGGAAACCTTGTCGTCATGAAATGTTTGCCTGGAACAGCCAACTCGGTTGCGGTACTGCTGGATAATATGGAGTGGTCCCAAATTATGGGAACCATCTGCGGAGATGACACCATATTGTTAATTTGCCGTACGGAGGCCGATGGGGAACACGTTGTATCCCAGATCAATAAATTCATATCGTAAGTCAATGTCCTATATATAAGCAGGCTGTGGAGGTGTTAAGCATGTTAAACACGTTATCCATTCGTAATTTGGCAGTTGTTGAGAGTGTGGATGTGCAATTTTATCCGGGATTTCATGTCCTAACAGGGGAGACTGGGGCGGGTAAATCCATTATTATCGATGCGCTTGGGTTAATTGCAGGCGGGCGCGGTTCTGCTGAGCTGATTCGCTACGGCTGTGACAAGGCGGAGATCGAAGCCTTATTTGAGCTTCCCATTGATCATCCGGTTTGGAATACGCTGAAGGAGCTGGGTGTGGAAGCGGATCGGGAGGAACATTTGCTGATCCGAAGAGAGCTGACAGCCCAAGGGAAAAGCACGTCCCGTATTAACGGACAGCTTCTGAATCTAAGTATGCTCCGTGAAGTCGGCGAGAAACTGATTAATATCCATGGTCAGCATGAGCATCAAAGTTTGCTGCGTTCAGAGCAGCATATGAGCTTGTTGGATACGTACGGAGATAAGGTCATAGGACCTGCCAAGCGTAAATACCAGGAGCTGTACTCCGAGTTTAGTAAAGTGGAAAGAGAGCTTAGGGACCTGCAAGAGACCAGCCAAAAGGCGTATCAAATGCTGGATATGTATCGTTTTCAGCTGGAGGAAATAGCGGCAGCCGAGCTAAAAACAGGCGAAGACGAGGAACTTTCCGATGAAAGGACCAAGCTGTCCCATAGTGAGAAAATGATGGACTCCGTAGCAGGAGCATACGACCTCTTGTACGGGGCCTCGGGTCTCGAATCCGTCAGCCGGGCACTGTCGAAATTGGAAGATGTATCTGCTTATGACGAGAAGGGGTTAAAGCCGCTGGTCGAGCAGCTTCAATCTGCGTATTATCAGCTTGAGGATGCCGTATTCCAGCTTCGCGATTATCGGGACGGGATTGAATTCAATCCCGAGCGGCTTAACGACATTGAGCTTCGTTTAGAAATGATATCCGGATTACGCCGAAAATATGGGGATAATGTGGAGCAAATTCTGGAATACTACGTGAGAATTCAGCAGGAAACTGACATGCTGGAAAACAAGGACGAATTTATTCAAGCGTTGGAGCAGCGACGGGATGAGCTATTGAGCGTGCTTTTGGTTAGTGCTAAAGAGCTCAGTATTGCCCGCAAGCAGTGCGCGCAGGATTTGGCACGACAAGTGGAAGGCGAGCTGAAGGATCTTCAGATGGAGCGAACCTCTCTGGAGGTACGTTTAGAGCTGCAGGTGGATCCTAACGGATATGAATATGAAGGACATCGAGTACGGCTGACCAAACAAGGAATGGATACAGCGGAATTCCTCATATCCGCCAATCCGGGAGAACCGCTGCGTCCGCTTGCCAAGATTGCTTCAGGCGGTGAAATGTCCAGAATTATGCTGGCGATGAAGAGTATATTTGCCCGTCATGATCAAATTCCGGTCTTAATCTTTGATGAAGTCGATACGGGTGTTAGCGGCAGAGCAGCCCAATCGATTGCTGAGAAGCTGTTTTTGCTGGCCAAAACCTGTCAGGTGTTCTCCATTACGCATTTGCCTCAGGTGGCTTGTATGGCGGATCATCAGTATCTAATCGAGAAGAAACTTGAAGCCTCCAGAACGATGACCCAAGTGGAGAACCTGACGGAAGAGGGGCGTGTAAAAGAGCTTGCACGAATGCTTGGCGGAGTCGAAATCACGGAAAAGACGCTGCATCATGCCCAGGAAATGCTCAATCTGGCGGCAGCGCAAAAGGCTTCCAGAAAGGCTTTGGGTCAATGATTGACAGTTATAAAACCTTAAGGGCAGGGTAACTTAAAGGTACGCAATTGGCGACCACCTTTTCGTCAAGCGAAAGAAGAAAAAGGGAGCGTGACAGCCATTGAAGCCTAACCTCAGGAGAAAACTGCTCGGTTTCGTTCTTGCTTTCCTTCTTTGTTTCCTTGGATCTGCTGATCCTGTCCAATCTTTTGCTTCATTGCCTGATGAGCTTAGGTTGATTTCCGGTCAGCAGTCCCGCCTGGATGTTGCCATGCCCGTTCAAGCACTCGCTTCAGTAGATCGTCCGGATGTCGTGCAACTCAACGGCTCCAGCGAATCGCAGCTTCAAGTATCATTGAAGCATCCGCTGCACTTAAATCCTCAGCAAAGCGGAAAAGCTGAAGTTACACTGAAATTATTCGGTAAAATTCCTCTGAAGACTGTACATGTCAAAGTGATGCCTGAACTCAAGGTAATCCCGGGTGGTCAAACCATCGGTGTCAAAGTGAAATCCTCTGGAATTCTCGTGGTTGGTCATCACCTGGTACGCGTTCAAAACGGTGCCAAAGTGTCACCCGGAGAAGCAGCAGGTTTAAAACTTGGCGATCTGCTTACGACGATGGATGGCAAGCCGCTCAATGACGTAACTAAGGTTGCAGATCTCGTGGAGAAGGCGGGCAAAGCCAAGCGGCCACTGGATATCTCTTTTAAGCGGGGCGGTAAAGAAATGAAGACCAAGCTGAGTCCAGCTTATGACCAGGAAGATCAAAGCTGGCGCCTTGGCCTCTATATCCGTGATTCTGCCGCAGGTGTAGGCACCTTGACCTTTTATGCACCCCACCAGAAAGTCTATGGCGCCCTGGGCCATGTCATCACCGATATGAATACTCAAACCCCTATTGAGGTTGGAAGTGGCCAGATCGTTCAGTCTAACGTCACGTCCATTAGCCGTAGTGAAGAAGGCGAGCCGGGAGAAAAACGGGCAACCTTCACGAAGGACGGCAAGATTTTGGGCAACGTCGAGCGTAACACCCACTTTGGCATTTTTGGTAAAATGAATGATCTGCCGGATCACGGGCTTTATCAGGAGCCGATACCGGTTGCCATGTCTCATGAGGTTCAGGAAGGCCCAGCCGAGATTTTGACCGTTGTTGAAGGTCAGGAAGTCGAACGCTTCACAGTTGAGATTGTTCATGTGTCCAAACAGGACGCTCCGGCAACGAAAGGGCTTGTGCTGCGCATTACGGACCCAAGGCTGCTCAAGAAGACAGGCGGTATCGTACAGGGCATGAGCGGCAGTCCAATTATCCAAGACGGTAAGCTGATTGGAGCTGTAACCCACGTGTTTGTGAATGATCCCAAATCGGGATATGGATGCTTTATTGAATGGATGCTTCAGGATTCCGGTGTACTACAATCTACAGAGTCAATTCCTCAAAATCTTAAGGCAGGTTAATGCCTTGAGATTTTTTGTCGTAAAATAACGAAATACAGATTAATTTGAAACAAAATATTTAATTATAAATCAACTTCAAAAAAAAATAAAGAAAAATAATTTTCGACAGAAGGAATTTAAATAAGCATGTCGAAAACTTTAAACACAAGAAAATGTTCTAAACTAATCACTGATCTGATAAAGGAGGAGCACGAATTGCAAAAGATCGAAGTATTATTGGCAGATGACAACCGTGAGTTTACAAACCTGCTTGGTGAATACATTTCGGATCAACAAGACATGGTGGTATCCGGAATCGCTTATAATGGCGAAGAAGTATTGAACATGATTGAGGAATCAGGAAAAGCACCAGATGTGCTAATCCTTGATATTATTATGCCTCATCTGGATGGACTTGGCGTACTTGAGCGTTTACGCGATATGAACCTGTCTCCACAGCCGAAAGTCATTATGCTCACGGCATTTGGTCAGGAGAATATTACTCAGCGTGCTGTGCAATTGGGTGCCTCTTATTATATTCTGAAGCCGTTTGATATGGAGGTTCTGGCTAGCCGCATTCGCCAGCTGGTTGGATCGCCAAGCAATATCTCGTCCAGCACGCCGTTTTCAAGCATGAAATCCAATGTGGTTCCTATGGGCAAGGGCAAGAATTTGGATGCGAATATCACATCGATTATTCACGAAATTGGCGTTCCTGCTCATATCAAAGGTTACCAATATTTGCGGGAAGCGATTACTATGGTATACAACAATATCGAAATTTTGGGTGCGATAACCAAAACACTGTATCCGGCCATTGCCGAGAAGTTCAAAACAACGCCTTCCCGAGTGGAGCGTGCCATCCGTCACGCCATTGAAGTGGCCTGGACGCGCGGCAATATCGATTCCATCAGCCATCTGTTTGGTTATACGATCAACATCAGCAAATCCAAACCAACAAACAGCGAGTTCATCGCGATGGTGGCAGACAAGCTGAGAATCGAGCATAAGGTTTCTTGAAAGGGTAAGGACTAACATTGAAATCACTCCTTTATTGGTTGCGAATGAGTAACCTGTGAAGGAGTGATTTTATTTTTTTGTTAGTTTGTTTATTGAGTATACCCTTCATTAAAAAGTTACAGTATACGATAAAAAGAGAAGGGAGATAAAATGTAGGAGGTCAAAATGTACTGTAACAACTGTAAACAAGATCTACCTGTTGATGCACCGTTTTGTATTCATTGTGGGACAGCAACAAACGAAGAGGAAACAGACGTGAATAGTTCTATCGCTCTTAAATCCGTGGAAACAGGCAATCAGCGTAAGAATACGATTGGAAGTATCGTATTTTCGATCGGAATTATTGAGGTAATCTGTTCAGTGATTGTTTTCTTTATAATTGGTAAGCCAGAAATGTCATATGATGATTTTGATTATATGGTTGCTTTACCCTGGTTGATAATTGGTACCGTATCAGGTTTTTTCACAATAGCGTTTGCCGAAATTATCTTCCTGCTAAGTGAAATAAAAAATAAGATCTCCACAAAAGAAACCAGCCGTTGATTCGGCTGGTTTCTTCTCGCTATATGCTCCTCATTCTTAATGCTCGGGATCCTATCCCCCTCACAGATAATACATTTTGAACTCGATATCTTGTTCATGGTTGCCGAATTTTTTGCCGAATATCGTGGCTCCTCCAACGTGCTCCGCGTCTGGCTTTACTTCAATTCGAAAGGTCCAACGGTCACAAGTGGTATCCAGATCGTTCACAGAGACAGGGGAGAGCGGGTCGCCATCAATGTATGTGCCATGACTTGTAATCCGGATCGTTTTCAGTAGTCCATATTGGTTGATGTTGTGCGGCCACCATTCAGGTGTATATTTCCCTCGCGTATCTGCGAAATCCCCGGGGCTTGTCCACGTACCGAGTTCAATCCCATTTAATGAGAACGTAATATCCGAAGGCCAAACATCGTTGGAAAAAGGAAATTCCGACGACAGCTCCAAGCTGATCTCGAACTGCTGCAGCTTCTCGTCCTTCTGAAGAAAGTTAGCGATGTTGTACTGGATAAACCCTTCGGTAAACCATAGAATCTCTGCATCAACCCGCTTCGGATCCATAAAATACTTAGGCTCATCCACCCTTCCGATAAACTCCTTTTCAGTCGCAAGGCCGCAGGTAGGCTTCAGATCATAATCCGTGTAATGGCCGATAGGCACCGAAGCTTCATAGGAAGCAAAAGAATGAAAAATTTTTTTGGGGAAATTGATTTCGATATGATCCACTTTCAGGATTGAAATTTTTTGCTGTCCGGATTTTCCGGGGATTTTCTCCGTGCGTATAATCCCCGCATCTTCCAGTTTTTTAATATGCTTTGTCACAATCGGACTGCTAATTTGAAGTTCTTGAGCCAAATCCTTGATATTCATTTTGTTTTTGGAGAGCAGCTGAATTATCTTGATTCGAACTTCGCTGGCCAACGCCTCATAAACCACAAGCGATGACTTGTCTATTTCCAATTGCATATGACCACTTCTTTCAAAAAAGTTTTCATGAACCAAGATGAACAAAGATCATTAACTAATAAGCATCATACCATAGGCAAGGTTAACCTGTATATAAATCACCTCTTTTATAGAAACAAAATTTCGAGTATATGATTAACATAATAGTTAATTAAATATAAAATTATTATATTAGATTTATATTTAAGTTATTGACACCGCTTTCAGAGCGAGTGTATACTGAACCAAAGTTAATCGTTTCCATTTCCCTGACAGGTGAATGATTAACCAAATGATTAGTAATAGGAGGAGAGTTTGTTGAAGAAAAAAATGGGGGTTTCACTGATACTTGTATGGTTAGCCGTAGCAGTTCTAGGGGGATGTGGAAACGGAGACAAAAACACCATCACCTTCTGGACGCCTTTGACAGGTGATGACGGAGCTTACATGGATCAGCTCGTAAAGGACTATAATGCAACAAATCCCGAGTATAAAGTGAAACATGTGATTACTTCGGATATGTATACCAAGATATCCACGGTTCTGAACTCCGGCAAGGGCGTACCGGATTTGTCCATTATTCATGCCGACCGGGTGCCGAGCTTTGTGAAGCAAGGCGTACTTGAACCCATGACAACGGTTATGCAAGCGCAACCAGAACTGAAAGAAGACAATTATTTGCCACAAGCCTGGGCAACCGGAAATGTGGAGGGTACCCAATATACTGTGCCTCTCGATATTCATAGCAATGCGATGTATTACAACAAGAACCTGCTCAAAAAATACAATGTCGAAAGTTTTCTCGATGACGATGTCGTTACCATTGATGAAATATTATCCCTGCAAGGAAAGTTAGATGAAGGCGACTATGTGGTCAACGATGCATTGTTAGGCTGGGTTGTGTTGGCTCAGATTCAGAATCTGGGCGGCGGTATCGAGCAAGACGGCAAGCCGGCCGTAAACACAGAAGCCATGAAGCAGGCCCTAACCGAGATTAAGAAGATATCGGATGCGGGGTTAATGACTCCGTTCGGCGAAGACGGATACTTGATGTTCCAAGCTGGAAACGTTTTATTTTCTACAGACGGCACATGGAGTTCGACGGCACATGCCAGCGTGGAAGGATTGGATTTTGGCGTAACCAACATCTATTCGACCAGTGCAGATACATTCACGAACCGTGCCTCCTCACACTTATTCTCCATGCTGAAGAACGAGAAGAGAACGGATGAAAAAGAACAAGCCATCGGCCAGTTCCTCGAATTCATACGGGAACACTCCATAGAGTGGGCAAAGGCGGGACAGATCGTGGCCAGTAAACAAGTCATTGAGAGCCTTGATTACGACAGCTACATCCAGTCGTTCTTCACTTCTAACGATAAGGAGATCGAATCGTTGTACATCTACACCTATGAATACTATCCGTATGTGGCAGAAGCCGTAGATACCTATGCAGGGGATATCGTAAGAGGAAATGTCGATATCGACGAAACTTTGGTGACAATGCAAAAGTTTGTAGAGGATAAAATAGCTGAGGGCAATAGCGGCGCGAAATAACAGGCAGGGAATCTGAACCGAACCGATTGAAAAAAAGAAACGTGTCGTTGGATCCAAGACACATTTCTTCTCCAAAGGAGACATGAAAGGGTATGAATAAGAAGTCGTTGACGCCTTTTTTCTTTGTAGGTCCCCATCTGATTTTATTTATCGTATTTATCCTGCTGCCGACCATTTACGGGATATATGCATCGTTTACGCAATGGAATTTGATCAATGATCCCGTGTGGGTTGGGCTTGCCAACTATAAAACAATTCTGTTCAACACGGAGTCCACGTTCTATAGCCAGTTTATGAATGGTCTGAAAAACACGCTGATTTTCGTTGTGCTGAGCGTGCCTGTATTAATTATCATCCCTTTAATGATTGCTGTTTCACTTGAGCATAAAAAAGTGAAAATGAAAAATGTCATCCAGTCCATTCTCTATATACCCGGACTCATCTCGATTTCCGCGGCGGCACTTATTTGGTCATTAATATTTAATAAGCAGCTTGGAATCACGAATAATATCTTCGGTTCGGAAACCGTCTGGGCGGCAAATCAACCCTACGCTTGGCTCATTATCATTGTCATTACGGTATGGGGCGGCGTGGGTGGAAACATGATTATCTACCGCGCCTCCATAAGCGGCGTATCCAAGGATTTGTACGAATCAGCAGAAATGGACGGAGCAGGACCGGTTCGCAGGTTTTCGAGCATCACGCTGCCGTCGATTCGTTTTCCGCTGATCTATACCTTTGTTATGACAACGGCCGGAGCCTTCAACGTATTCGGTCAACCGCTCATGATGACGGACGGGGGACCAAGGCAGAGCACAACGGTATTGATGATGTACATTCGGCAGCTGGCTTTCGGTCATGGAGAATCGATTGCTGGTATGGCTTCCGCAATGGCAGTGCTGCTGGGATTAGTCATACTTGTGATCTCAGCTCTTCAATACTATGTCATGAACCGAAACGCTTCATAGATGGCAAGCCATGCTTGCAAGCAACGGAAACGATAAAGGTAGGTGTACTGTGCAATGTCGAAACCGGTATTAAATGAAACCGATATGAAGAATCCAAGGCTTGGTCCATCCGGTCCGAAGAAGGCTGCATCCCATATAAGCATCTCAAAATATATAGCTTACACATTTCTGATTGTGCTGTGTATCATATGGGCAATTCCCGTCATTTTTGGCATTACCACATCTTTTCGCTCGCAAGCTGAAGTGGTGTCCAGCGGTTTCAGATTGCTGCCCGTCAACTGGATTTTCGATAATTATGTTACCATTCTGCAGAACACGTCGACGGCCCCTATTTTACGCTGGCTGATGAACTCGGTGTTCATTGCAACCCTGCATACACTGCTGGTGATTGTGGTCATTTCACTTACTGGTTATGGATATTCACGCATGAAGTTTAAAGGCAGAGATGCATTGTTCTTTACTTTGCTGGGTATCTCCTTTTTTCCTGGCGTGGTTAATCTCATCCCGTCTTACAAAATCATCGATGCGCTGGGCTGGGTGAACACGTCATGGGCGATGATTATTCCGGGGTTGGCGGGCATGGGTAACATTTTTCTGGTTCGGCAATTTATGATGGGCGTTCCCAAGGATCTGGATGAATCGGCTCGTGTTGATGGTGCGGGAGATTTTAAAATCTATTACTCTATCATCTTGCCGCTTATGAAGCCGGTATTGATTGTGTGCGGGTTGTTTTCCTTCACAGGGTCCTGGAATGATTTTCTCTGGCCTGTCATCGTATATACGGATGTGGAGAAAATGCCGGTCACCGCAGGTCTATTGCTGCTGCAGGACATATACGGCAATTATCGCATGATCGGCCAATTAATGGGCTCTGCCATTCTAGCGATCATTCCGACGCTGCTGTTGTTCCTGTTTGCCCAGAAATACTTTGTGCAGTCTATTAACTTAAACGCCGGTATCAAGGGTTAGATAGAATACAAATAAAATAATAAGGTATAGGAGTCGTCACCATGTCTGAATTATATATAAAAAACCCCCTGATCGAGCAGCGGGCAGATCCATGGATCTATAAACATGTCGATGGTTATTATTATTTTACCGGTTCCGTCCCGGAATACGACCGCATTGTGCTACGGCGCTCGACAACGATACAAGGGCTCGCGGATTCACAAGAGGCGACGATCTGGCGCAAGCATGAATCAGGCCTGATGAGTGCCAACATATGGGCTCCTGAGCTGCATTACATCGACGGCAAATGGTATGTCTATTATGCAGCTGCCCATACTTCAGAAACAAGGGACGGGTTGTTTGATCATCGTATGTTTGTGCTGGAGAACGAGGCGGCAAACCCGCTGGATGGGGAATGGGTGGAGAAAGGCCAAGTGATTACCCGGTGGGAGTCGTTTGCCTTGGATGCAACAACGTTTGAGCATAGAGGAAACCGGTATTATGTGTGGGCTCAGAAGGATCCTGCTATTCCAGGCAACTCCAATCTGTACATTTCATTGATGGAAAACGCATGGACGCTGACAGGCGAGCAGGTCTGTATATCGATTCCCGAGTACGAATGGGAGAAGATCGGATATCTCGTAAACGAGGGGGCCGCTGTGCTTAAGCGCAACGGACGTATTTACATGACCTACTCGGCAAGCGCCACCGACCATAACTATGCGATGGGACTGCTGACGGCAGATGAGGACAGTGACCTGTTAAATCCTGACTCGTGGATGAAATCACCATCGCCTGTATTTGCTACATCGGAAGCTAACGGCCAATATGGGCCAGGGCATAACAGCTTCACCGTTTCCGAGGATGGCTCGCAGGACATCCTGGTCTACCATGCGAGAAGTTATAAGGAGATTGTGGGAGACCCCTTATACGATCCGAATCGACATACGCGGGTGCAGATTTTCCAGTGGACAGAGGATGGAATGCCGGATTTCGGGGTACCGAGAGCGGATAGTGATCTGGCATCCAGGTCATAACCTCTGCTCCTAAACCTGATTCTAATTCGTATAACAGGAGCAGCAGCTCCGTATATGCAGCAGCCAACCGACTGAGCGCCAGCTTGGTCGGTTTTTGCTTTTTGGGAAGGTGGTTACAAAGATAAAATAGGAGAAAAGAAGGAGTCTGCGATGCAGATGGAGAAAAAGGGACAGATAACGATACTACTGGTTAAGATGAATACACCGAATTTTAAACGCGATAACTTTATTTCCTGGTAAGGAGGAATTATAAATGGCAAAGATTCTAGTATTGGGCGGAACCCGTTTTTTTGGCAGAAGGCTTGTTAACCGGCTGCTGGCTAACGGAGATGCCGTTACGATTTTGACGAGGGGACAACACCAGGATTCTTTTGGAGGTGCTGTACAGAGAGTTGCCGTGGATCGCAAAGATCCGGAAAGCCTGAAGCAAGCGGTGGGGAATCAGGACTTTGACATCGTGTACGATAATATATGTTATACTCCAGAAGAAGCGGGACAAGCAGCCGATATTTTTACGGGACGGGTTGGACAATATGTGCTGACCTCCACGCTATCGGTATATGATTTTGCAGATCACCCTGTGCGGGAAGAGGACTTCGATCCTTACAGATATCCTGTCATGATGAATGCAAGCCAGGATTACAGCTACAAGGAAGGCAAGCGTCAGGCTGAGGCCGTGTTGTTTAGCCGACATAACCTGAATGTCACCGCCGTTCGATTACCGATTGTCCTGGGACCGGATGATTATACAAGAAGACTGCTCTTCCATATTGAGCATGCTGCCAGCGGAGAAGCTATTGGGTTGCCCGATCCGGATGCGGAAATATCGTTTGTGCATGCTGAGGAGGCGGCCGAGTTTCTGGAGTGGGCAGGTCAGGTTCAGTTTGAAGGACCGGTTAATGCTTGTTCCGTCGGTACAATATCAGTCAGAGAAATCATGGGCTTGATTCAGCAGGAAATTGGAAGATCGGCACCTCTTCAGACATCGGCGGCACCTGAGCATATGTCTCCTTTCGGCATTCCGGGGGATTGGACGATGGATCATGCCAAAGCGGCTACTGCCGGCTTTTCGTTTTGGGAGTTGAAGGAATGGATGCCAAAATTGATTGCTGAATTGTCTGCTGATCTGAAGGTTCGATAGTTCATTAATAGGAACGGATAGATCGTTCAAGTATGAGTAGAGTGAAATGCTCTGAGAGGGAGACAAGCATGAGTGACAAGATGGAAACCTGGAAGGCACGTATGCAAGAGGTGGAGTCGCAGGGAGGCTTATCTCCGGAAGCAGCAACGTTAATTCATGCCATGTATGAAGAACTTGAAGTTATAACGAAGCAAAACATGAATCTCCGCAAAACCGTTTTGAAGGCCACTTCCAAACAGACAAGAATGTCGAGCAAATTGAAGGATGCTTTGATGGAATAGCTGGTTCAAACAATCAAAAAAAACAAACACCGGGGATGGCTCTCCGGTGTTTGTTTCATATCGCTTGATTAACTTTTGGATGGCGTTCCTGATTTTGACGTCGGACGCTTCTTTTTGAATCTCGGGCCGACGTAATTTCGTTTGCGATCCCGGAACAGGATCCACCCGCCCAAGAAACTGATGCCGATGACAAACAGCGAAAGTCCGCCTAAAAACGGCAGCCAGCCGAAAGCGGGATTCGCCACGCTATCATCCCCATGAACGGAAATATATAGAAAAACCGCATCCTTCATCATTAAGAAACCCTTCATTGCCATGAAGCCCGGGATGACCAAAATCAAGATGGCAATAAAGCGGGAAATTAACATTTTCATAGGAGATTCCTTCCTGCGACTGATGTAAGTAACTAACGTTTATCATACCTTTTTCATATGATGATGTCTATTTCGATTATCGATTCGGATTTTGTAATCCGAAAAAAAGAGAGTACAATGATAGTGAAAACTGGACTTATTATGGAGGTGCCGTTTGTGGCTATAACTTGTGACGTAGCAATTCTTGGCGGGGGAACCGGTGGTTATGTAGCTGCCATTCGTGCTGCCCAGCTTGGCAAAAATGTGGTCATCATTGAACAGGACAAACTGGGGGGAACCTGTCTTCACCGCGGTTGTATTCCCAGCAAAGCATTGCTTCGCAGTGCTGAACTGTATGCAGAAATGAAGGATAGCGAGAGTTACGGAATCGAGACGAACGGGATTCGGCTGTCATTTGGCAACGTGCAGAAGCGTAAAGACGGCATCGTGGATAAGCTGCATCAGGGCGTCCAATATTTAATGCGTAAAAATAAAATCACCGTCATACAAGGAAAAGGGAGAGTCATCGGTCCATCGATTTTCTCCCCGCGGAGCGGTGCTGTGGCGGTTGAGCTTCCGGATGGGGAGATGGAGACGGTGGTTCCCGCCCATCTGATCATTGCGACCGGATCGCGGCCGCGTCACTTACCGGGCCTTGAGCCGGACGGCATACATGTACTGACAAGCGATCATGCACTTCAACTGGAGGAGCTTCCTTCATCCATTATGATCGTAGGGGGCGGCGTCATCGGCGTGGAATGGGCCTCCATGCTGAACGATTTTGGCGTGAAGGTGACGGTAGTAGAGGCCTCCGCTCATCTGCTGCCATCCGAAGATGAAGAAATCGGGCGAGCGCTTACGAAGATGCTTTCCGCCAGAGGCGTTGAGGTGATCACGAACATTAATCTTTTGACCGACAGCTGCGAAATCCAGGATCATAGCGTCTCCATTACGATCGAGCAAGGCGATGAGACAAGAAGGTTATCCGCGGACAAGCTGCTCCTCTCAGTCGGAAGAGTAGGCAATACCGAGAATATTGGCCTTGAGAATACCGATGTTCGGGTGGAGAACGGTGTAATAACGGTGAATGCGAATATGCAGACGACAGAGCCTCACATATATGCGATCGGAGATTGCATCGGGGGGCTTCAGCTTGCCCATGCGGCGAGTCATGAAGGCATTGCGGCCGTAAACCATCTGTCGGGCGAGAAGTCGGAGACTTTCCGCAGTGAATGGATTCCTCGCTGTGTATACACCCGTCATGAGGCGGCGAGCGTTGGTCTGACCGAGAAGCAGGCCAGAGAACGCGGGCATGAGATCAAGATTGGGAAATTCCCGTTTTCGGCGATTGGCAAATCACTGATCCATGGAACGAAGGAAGGGTTTGTTAAAGTCATTGCCGATCAGAAGACACAGGATATTCTGGGTGTGCATATGGTGGGTCCGCATGTAACGGAGCTGATTGGTCAAGCGGCATTAGCTCAAGTGCTGGATGCGACACCATGGGAAGTGGGGACGGCTGTCCATGCCCATCCGTCTTTGTCGGAAATTATAGGCGAAGCGATGCTTGCGGTGGATGGACGGGCTATTGGTTTGTAGAGATGAGTGTATTCTTTTGTGGAATCCCTCATTTCTTTTTGCGGAGAAAGGGATTATAATAACATTAAGCCAAGTCTTAGTACCAGGTTTTAATACTTGATCTAATATGCCCCCTTCTTAACGAAATGGGCAGGTCAAGCCTGATAGTCATGGCTCACATAAAGGAGGGATCTCCATGAAAGAACATGAAACGGTTACGGCGAACAACAATAGGCATGAGCAGCTTGGACTGACCGACGGACAAGTGCTAGACATGTACAAATATATGGTACTGGCGCGAAAGTTCGATGAGCGCAACCTGCTGCTGCAGCGTGCGGGCAAAATTAATTTTCACGTATCGGGTATCGGGCAGGAGGCATGCCAGGTTGCTGCTGCTTTTGCACTGGACCGGGAGAAGGATTATTTCTTACCATACTACCGTGATTACGGATTTGTAATGGCCGTTGGCATGACGCCTCGGGAATTGATGCTGTCGGCATTTGCCAAGGCTGAAGATCCGAACAGCGGGGGACGCCAGATGCCAGGACACTTCGGCAGCAAGCGTCTGCGGATTGTGACGGGCTCAAGCCCGGTGACAACCCAGGTTCCGCATGCGGTCGGTATTGCGCTTGCCGCGAAAATGCAGAAGAAGGACTTTGTATCGTTTGTTACATTTGGTGAAGGATCAAGCAATCAGGGCGATTTTCATGAGGGCTGCAACTTTGCAGGTGTTCACAAGCTTCCTGTCATTATCATGTGTGAGAATAACCAATATGCCATCTCGGTGCCGCTTCATAAACAGATTAGCGGTAAGGTGAGCGATCGTGCTCTTGGGTATGGCTTCCCTGGTATTCGAGTAGACGGCAATGATGCGCTTGAAGTGTACGCAGCCGTGAAGGAAGCACGCGAACGTGCGATTCGCGGGGAAGGACCTACGCTGATTGAATCCATGATGTACCGTTTGTCCCCTCATTCCACATCGGATAACGATCTGGCTTACCGGACAAAAGAAGAGGTTGAAGAGAACTGGAAAAAAGACGGCGTTGCCCGCTTTAAGACCTATTTAATCGACCTTGGGCTCTGGGACGAAACACGCGATCAGGATCTGGTCGCACAATTGAATCTGGAGATCAAAGAAGCGACGGAATCTGCAGACTACTCTCCGTTTCCGAAGCCGGAAGATACGCTTCTTCACGTATATGCCGATGATGAAGGGGGCGCAGCAGAATGGCGGTAATGGAGTATATAGATGCAATTCGTCTGGCCATGAAGGAAGAGATGGAGCGTGACGAATCGGTATTCGTCCTTGGTGAGGACGTTGGCGTAAAAGGCGGCGTATTCACCACAACCAAAGGTTTAATGGACCAGTTCGGCGAAGCACGGGTGCTTGACACGCCGCTGGCAGAATCCGCGATTGCCGGCGTGGCGATTGGTGCTGCGATGTATGGCATGAAGCCGATTGCCGAGATGCAATATTCCGACTTTATGTTCCCGGCTACCAATCAGATTATTAGCGAAGCGGCAAAAATCCGCTATCGTTCCAATAACGATTGGAGCTGCCCGGTTGTCATTCGTGCACCTATTGGCGGCGGGATATTCGGGGGATTGTATCATTCCCAATGTCCGGAATCCGTTTTCTTTGGAACACCGGGACTTAAGATTGTTGCCCCGTTCTCAGCTTATGATGCCAAGGGACTGCTCAAAGCGGCTGTACGCGACCCGGACCCGGTGCTGTTCTTTGAGAATAAGAAGTGTTACAAACTAATAACCGGCGATGTTCCGGACGACGATTACGTTGTACCGATTGGCAAAGCAAATTTGCTGCGTGAAGGATCGGACATTACGGTAATCAGCTACAGCATGCCTCTGCATTTTGTTATGCAGGCTGCCGAGGAGCTTGAGAAGGAAGAGGGCATCAGCGCCCATGTCCTGGATTTGCGTACCATTCAACCGCTTGACCGGGAAGCGATTATCGAAGCAGCCCGTACAACGGGCAAAGTGCTGATCGTGCATGAGGATAATAAGACCGGCGGCGTTGGAGGGGAAGTATCCGCTATTATTGCGGAGCACTGCCTCTACGATTTGGATGCCCCGATTATGCGTCTCTGCGGTCCGGATGTACCGGCCATGCCAATCAGTCCACCGATGGAGAAGTTCTTTATGCTTAACAAGGACAAAGTCAAAGAATCCATGCGTCAATTGGCGCTTTATTAAGAACAGGGAGTTGTGAGCATGTCTGAAAATCAGAAATTGACCGATGTTACGATGCCTCAGCTGGCGGAATCCCTTGTTTCCGCGACAATTGCCAAATGGCTGAAGAAGCCGGGGGATTCCATAGAGCAGTACGAACCGATCTGCGAAGTGATTACCGATAAGGTTAATGCGGAGATTCCATCTACGCTGGATGGTGTCATGGGAGAGATTCTTGCCCAGGAAGGTCAAACCGTTAATGTAGGTGAGGTAATTTGCCGGATATCGGTTGCTTCCGCTCAGGAGGCAGCGGTGTTGTCACAGACGGCAATCAACCGAAATGCTTCCACAGCGGGTCAACCCCAAGAGGGTACTAATGAAGCGTATTCGATGCGCTCGCGTTATTCACCGGCGGTGCAGAGTCTGGCTGCAGAGCACCGGATTGACCTCTCGCAAGTACAGGGCTGCGGCATGGGTGGAAGAATAACGCGTAAGGATGTACTGGCTTATATCGAAAAAGGTGGAGCAGCCGCAAGTTATGCGGCCGAAGGAGCGGCCTTCAATCCATCGCAAGCCCCGAAAGAGACGGTACAGCATCGTTCGATGTCACCATTTGAAGGTCTGCAGCATCAGACGCCGTCGGAACCGTCGCCACCGCTCGGTACGGCTATCCCGAATGTGCGCCACTCCGGGCTGCATCTGACGGAATCGCCGAAGATTCCAACCATCGAAGTGGAGGGAATGGAGGGCGGAAGATCGGAATATTTTATTGACGTTACTCCAATGCGCAATGCAATCGCTAGAAATATGCGTCAAAGCGTGACGGAAATCCCGCACGCCTGGACCATGATTGAAGTAGATGTGACCAACATTGTGCTGCTTCGCAATCAGCTGAAGGACGAGTTTAAGCGCAAGGAAGGAGTTAATCTCACCTACCTGGCCTTCTTGCTCAAAGCCGTTGTGAACGCAATTAAAGATTATCCGATCATGAATTCCTTCTGGGCAGTGGATAAAATCGTGGTGAAGCGCGATATCAATCTATCACTGGCAGTCGGAACAGAGGATTCCGTGCTGACGCCGGTTATTCATCGTGCCGATCAGAAGAACATTGCGGGATTGGCAAGAGAGATCGAGGAGCTGGCACGCAAGACACGCGAGGGCAAGCTTAAGCTGGACGATATGCAGGGCGGGACGTTTACGGTAAACAATACGGGATCCTTCGGTTCGATTCTGTCGTATCCGATCATCAACTACCCGCAGGCGGCGATTCTGACCTTTGAATCCATCGTTAAAAAGCCGGTTGTCATCAATGACATGATTGCTGTTCGCTCGATGGCGAATCTGTGTCTGTCTCTGGATCATCGGATTTTGGATGGCGTCATCTGCGGAAGGTTCCTGCAGCGTGTTAAAGATAACCTCGAAGGTTATACCTTGGATACAAAGCTCTACTAAAAATTGCCGTTTTTTTCGTATGAAGTCAGTGGCATAAAGTTTTCATTAGGTTAGTCGGAACCCTATGAAAGAAGGCGTGAGCAGATGAATAAACCGTTAGACGTATCGTATACGCCAATTGTAGATTATGGTATGGCCTGGGAACTTCAGAAATTGCATGTTTCTGCCATTGATCAAGGGGAGCGTCACGAAAGTTTGATGCTCCTTCAGCATCCTCCAACCTATACGATGGGTTCACAGCGCCATCCGGAGCATTTGCTGCTTAGTAAAGAGGAGCTGGAGAAACAGGGAATCGGCCTGTTTGAAATTGATCGTGGCGGAGATATTACATATCATGGACCAGGGCAGCTGGTCGGATATCCGCTGCTGCTTCTGGATGGCGGGAAGAATTTGAATCTGCACGGATTTCTTCGCGATGTGGAACAGGTTATTATTGATTACCTGGCCTCCTATCATATTGAAGCAGGGCGCAAACCCGAATATACCGGGGTATGGGTAGGGGATTCGAAAATCTGCGCAATTGGCGTTAAGTTTAATAAATGTCGACAGCATCGCGGATTTGTGACGAGCCACGGGTTTGCGTTTAATATTAAATCCGGAATTGCCGACGCGGGCTTCTCAGGCATCATTCCATGCGGAATACAGGAATTTGGTGTAACTTCGCTGGAGGATTGTACGGGGCATACGTTTGAAGTAGAGGAAGTAGCCCGGGAGATCGTGCCTTACTTCACCCGGGTATTTCCATATGAGGCTCATTGGTTGTAAACGGGAGCTGTGAGTAGCGGCAAGGCCTTAACGAAGGAACAAAGGCTCAAGTACAATCAGAAGCGTTGATCCGATCATAGCAATCAGCATAAGATAGATAACAATTCGAAACCACTTTTTACGTTGCATGGTGTAACTCCTTTGAAATAGGTTTAATGATGAACAAGACTTGCATCTGCATCATCGATTTAAGAAATGGATATAAGGATATTGTATCGTATCTGCGAAAGAGAGGGAAGTCTAGTGATTTCAGAAGAACGTATCATTCGAGAGTTTATGGAATTAGTTCAGGTGGATAGCGAAACGAAACATGAAGAAGAGATCTCGAAAGTGCTTAAAGATAAATTTACCCGTCTTGGATTTGATGTCACCGAAGATGATGCAAAGGAAAAAACAGGTCACGGCGCGGGTAATTTGATTATTACCTGGAAAGCGGATCAGGCTGCTGAACAAACGCCTAAATTGCTCTTTACCTGCCACATGGATACCGTAACACCCGGTAAAGGCATCAAACCCGTACTTGGTGAAGACGGCTGGATTCGAAGCGACGGCACGACCATTCTCGGCGCGGACGACAAAGCGGGAATCGCAGCACTTCTGGAGGGTATTCGGGTAATCCAGGAAAATAACATTCCCCACGGACAAATCCAGTTTGTGATTACGGTAGGTGAGGAGTCGGGGCTGGTCGGAGCCCGTGCGCTCGATCCCGATTATTTGGACGCGGATATCGGGTTTGCCCTCGATTCCAATGGCGAATTGGGTTCGATTGCTGTTGCAGCGCCAACCCAGGCAAAAATCAAGATGATTATCAAAGGAAAATCTGCTCATGCAGGTGTCAATCCGGAGGATGGCATCAGTGCAATTCAAGTGGCTTCCAAAGCCATATCGAAAATGAAGCTGGGACGCATCGACAAGGAAACCACGGCGAACATCGGCAAGTTTCAGGGCGGGGGCGCAACGAATATCGTGTGCGACCATGTTCAGATTGATGCGGAAGCGCGCAGCATCGTTCAGGAGAAAGTGGATAAACAAGTCAATGATATGCGTGAGGCGCTCGAGACCACGGTTCGCGAATACAACGCCAATTGCGAGTTCATCAGCGAAATCGTTTATCCAGCATTCAGTTTTAATGAACATGATGAGGTTGTTCAGCTGGCACAGCGTGCCATCCGTGGATTAGGTTTCCCAACCCGAACCTTCCAGTCCGGCGGTGGCAGTGATGCCAACATTTTCAATGGTCTTGGCATTCCAACCGTCAATTTGGCCATCGGATATCAAGAAATCCATACCACGCAGGAACGCATTCAAGCGGCTGATCTGGTAAAAGCTGCCCAGATTGTCGTAGGGATTATCCAAGAAACGGCTAAGGCTTAGTTGATAGGAATACAATAAAAGAGCCCGAGGCAGACGATGAAGTCCGCTTCGGGCTTTTATTGTGAATTTATCTATCAGTTCAAGAATGACATCGTCAACGAATTGCCTTCTATTCGTCTCTGTGCAGGCGACCAGGTAGTATGCCAGTTCGTGCTTTCTACAACATGCAGCGCGGCATGGATGCTGTCCATGTATTGCTCGATTTCCTTCCGCGCAGGTTCTGATGGATACTGCTCCTCCAGTCGTGAGGAGAGGGATATCAAGGCAGATTGTAAATAACAGGCAGCTTCGCCGAATCGCGTCTCGGTGTGTTCAGGATAAGACCGTCTTAGCTGCTCCAGCAAGGATGCGGCTTCATCGTATTTTCCTTGGTCATACAGACTCTCTGCCGCTATAAAACATACGTTCATACTATAGCTGCCATGTTCTTGGAGAGGGAGCGCTTCCAATTGATTTATTTTGGATACAGCGAGTCCCCTGTAACCTTCATAATAAAGAAAACAGATCAGTGCATAATCAGTGTGATCGCTGCAATCCGAAAGCAGCTCCTCGGCTACTGATACCATGCCAAGTGATATGGCGGTACGGGCTAACTCAAGCAATTCGGACATGATGATGAACCTGTCCGGAGCTCTACCTTCCCATTTCCACTCACAGAGCTGTCTGATTCTAGCCAAGTGATTCCTTTCGGCTGCTCTCGGGCAGGCCTGCTCTCCTTGGCTGTTCTTGGAGCCATGCAGATAACTGTCAATAAGCTCTATGGCCTCAGGCAGCTGATCGGTCATAATGAGACAGGACACGTATGGGATGCAGGTATCGGGATTCAAGTTCTCCTGATTGGCAAAACAGAGGGAAGCAAAAGGGTAAGCTCCGATGTAATACAACGACCTGCCAACCATTGCATGGGATGCGGGAAAGCGGTTCGTTTCAGCCAATAGCTGCTCATATATAACCTCATCGGTCGTCCCTTGCAGAAGCAGAAGGGCTGCCCAGTGATTGAGCGCCTCCTGAGCATATGTACCCGCGTGATGCAGGACGGTCTTAAAGGCCTCCTCAGATTTGTGGAAGGCGCGCATACGCATGCTTAATAACCCGTACTCAAGCCAGCTTAGGTCAATCTCTTTCCATCCGGAACGGGTATTGTCAGTTGGATCGGACTTCGCAGCTTCCTTGAAACTTTCCAGAGCTTTATCGAGATACCCGCGTCTTTTGTACCATTTTCCGCGTTCATAATCAGTTGATGGTGGATTTGTAATTGGTTCGGATTCAATAATAGGTAATTGTCGCATGTCGAAGCCTCCCAATGGTATAACACCCGTTTAGGTGAAAAGGTCATGGTCTATATTCGAAAAAAACAGAAAAAAGTCGAAAAATAGGTCTTAGAACCTAATTCTTTGTCCCGCTTTCGCGTTTATTTATTGTATTTTTTGAAATAATATCCATAACTCTCGTCTCTGAGCCCCATTGCTCCTGCCACTGCTTCAGCATAATCCGAATCTGCCAGGCCTGTCCTACCAAATGAATCGAATGGTCTCCTTTATAGCTTTTCATGGGTGTTACCTTCTTTCTGCGGAATTTTGATATAATACACCTTATGCAATAGCATGGTCAGACATGCCGTTTTTAAACAAAGGAGGTCATTTTATGAGCGATATCGGCAGTAAGAACCGGGAAGCTTCGGATAAATTGCTGGAAGAAACCACGTTGTCTTCTCAATCGATTTTTGAAGGGAAAATTATCTCGCTGCAGGTGGACACGGTGAAACTTCCGGATGGACAGACCGCTAGCCGTGAAGTTGTCCGGCATCCGGGTGCGGTCGCCGTGCTGGCATTAAAAGGCGACACAATGCTGGCTGTGAATCAGTACAGGCAGCCGCTGGGCCGCTGCGAGGTTGAAATACCTGCGGGCAAGCTGGAGCGTGGGGAGGATCCTCTGGAGGCTGCCAAGCGCGAACTTCAGGAAGAGACGGGGTATACCTGCGGTTCCATTCGGAAGCTTCATTCCTTTTACACGTCACCGGGCTTTGCGGATGAAATCATTCATTTGTATTTGGCGGAAGATCTCGTTAGCGGCGATATGAATCCGGATGAGGATGAATTTATAGAAATGATGGAAATTACGCTGGAAGAAGCTTATTCCCTCATTCAAGAAGAGAGGATCAGCGATGCGAAGACCATCCTGGCTGTGTATGCCTGGAATATGTACAAACTGACAGGGAAAATCTGATATGCTGTCATCTTTAGAACAGACAACGGCCCGGAAGCTTCATTCTTTTTATGGTGATATGCATATTCACATCGGACGCACGAGCAGCGGGCAAGCTGTGAAAATAAGCGCAAGCAACAATCTGACCTTTGAGAATATTGCCATCGAGGCATCGGAGCGAAAAGGCATCCAGATGATTGGCATCATCGATTGCCACTCTCCTTCGGTGCAGGAGGATATTATCCAGTGTCTCGACAGTGGAGCCATGCAAGAGATCGATGGCGGAGGGATAGCGTACCGGGATACGGTCATCCTGCTTGGCAGCGAGATCGAAATTCGTGAAAGCGGCCGTGGTGCAGCCCATGTGCTGGCCTATTTTCCAGATCTGGGTACGATGCAGGATTTCACCGTCTGGATGGCGAGATCTATGAAAAATGTGCAGCTGAGCTCTCAGCGCATCTACGTTACTCCGCGTGAATTGCAGCAGGAGATTGTTGACCGCGGCGGTTTGCTGGTGCCTGCACATGTGTTTACGCCTCATAAGGGGCTGTATGGCAGCATGGCGGATCGTATGAGCGAGGTATTCGACCTGAACGGGATCGCCGGAATCGAGCTTGGGCTCAGTGCGGACTCCTCGATGGCAGGGCGGATAAGCGAGCTGGACGGTTATTCCTTTCTGACCAACTCCGATGCCCATTCGCTTGGTAAGATCGGCAGGGAGTATAACCGAATTGACATGGCTGAGCCTTCTTTTGCGGAATTCCGAATGGCACTCGAGGCCAAGGACGGGAGGAAAATCAGCGCAAACTACGGGCTTAATCCCCGACTGGGAAAATACCATCGGACCTATTGCAGCGGATGCAATAGCATTCTGGATGAGGGCAGTGATATAAAAGAAATGAAGCGCTGCCCATACTGCGGCAGCACCAAGTTGGTACAGGGGGTATTTGATCGGATTCTTCATGTCTCGGATCGTGAAGAACCCGTGATTCCCCTCAGCCGACCGGAGTATCACTATCAGGTTCCGCTAGAATTCATTCCCGGGCTTGGCAAATCCGCCATGTCGAAGCTGCTGCAAGCCTTTGGAACGGAAATGAATATCCTTCATCAGGCGACGGAGGCAGAGCTTGCGGCAGTTGCCGGCGATCAGCTGGCGGCAAGCATTGTCATGGCCCGAAACGGGACGCTGTCCCTGTCGGCAGGCGGGGGAGGCACTTACGGGAAAGTGCTTCGATAAATCCACGGGACTCTCTTTCATTCACCGAAAGTCATAGAAGAAGGACGAGTGTCATAGAGTAGAGTAGAGACGCAGAAAGGAGACTCTATTCTATGTCATCATTCCGCCAAGCCTTTAAGGATCAGACTACGCTCTATGTGTTTGTTGCCGTCCTGTTCTTAGTCGGCGTACTGTTTGGAGCGTTGATGGTCAATGCACTTTCACTGGAGCAGCAGCAGGAAATGGCCCGATATTTGAATCACTTTTTTGTTAACGTGCAGGACGGTGGAGAAGCCATGAGTCAATCTTCTTACTGGAGCATCGCAGCCCTTCATCTGAAATGGATCGGCTTGATATGGATTCTGGGATTGTCCGTCATCGGACTTCCTGGAATATTGATATTGGATTTCTTAAAGGGAGTTCTTATCGGGTTCACGGTCGGTTATTTGGTCGGGCAATATTCGTGGAAAGGACTGCTGTTTGCCCTGGTGTCGATTGCGCCGCAAAATTTGCTGATTATTCCGGTGCTCATGATGTGCAGTGTAGCAGCAATCACCTTCTCTCTATATATCATCAGAGACCGTTTTATTATGAATCGCGGCGGCAGCATGATGAAGCCATTTGCATCTTATGCTTTGTTGACGTTCTGCATGGTCCTGCTGACACTCGGAGTTGCATCCTTTGAAACCTGGGTTACCCCTGTTATGATGCGCTGGGTCACTCCAATGTTGCTTTAATCCGCGAATTTTTCCATATAGCAAAACCGTTTGACTTTGTTTGTCAAATCCCCCTATAATGAAGGAAGTGAACAATAACGTGCAGTGATTTCCAAGGGGGAGGGAAACGATGGAAGCGCGGATCGACAAAATTAAGCAGCAGCTACAATCCCAAGGATACAAATTAACGCCCCAACGGGAAGCCACGGTAAGCGTATTGTTGGAAAATGAAGACGACCACCTTAGCGCAGAGGATGTATTTATGCTCGTGAAAGAGAAGGCTCCGGAGATCGGTCTGGCAACCGTGTACCGTACCCTAGAGCTGCTCAGTGAGCTTCATGTTGTAGAGAAGATAAATTTTGGCGATGGTGTCGCCCGTTATGACTTGCGGACGGATACTTCGAAGCATCACCATCACCATTTGATATGTACTCAATGTGGAAGCATGGATGAGATACGCGAGGATTGGCTCGGCCCTTTGGAAGAGCGGTTGGAGCGAGAGTTCAACTTTACCGTTCATGACCATCGGCTTGATTTCCATGGCATATGCTACCGTTGCAAAGAGAAGGGCAAGAATGACCAGGACAAATCATAAATTTTATATCAATTAACCAAACAGCAGTGATGACGATCACGGCAAGCCCTCTACGGCGGTAAGCCGGGAGGGTTTTTTAGATAGCAATCCTATAATCATAAACATGCACGCATCTGTTTCGTTCACATAAGAGCATTCCATCTGTACCATTTACAAGTACGTCGTCAGACGTTTTTTTTATTCTTCAAAATATCAGATGCCTTTACCTTATTCCGTATAGGAAAATAAGGGTCATGTCGTCATAATCCTGCAGCTTGTATCATAGGCTTTACGTGATGCGATACCTGGAATACCAGCTTTCATATCGCGATGATGAAAGAGAGGCGCTGCATGTGATTATATCGATTCGGAAAATAGGCTCACTGATCCGTTTTATTTCGATGTTTGCCGTTCTGGCGATGTTTTTTTATTTTGTGCTGGGCTGGGTAAGCGACTGGCTGACCCCGATGGATCCTTACAGTGCACCTTCGGGCCAAGCTGTAAAGGCATTTCAGCCTGAAAGCACCATGGATTCCCGGTATTCGCCGGCGGAACGCCTGCGATTGTATTATTGGTACGGGGAATGACTGTGTTTTTTTAGGTGCACGGAATAGGAGATAAAGTGATCATGAAGCAATATCTGGACGAATATGTAACCTATTTGGAAGAAGTGAAGAGACTGTCCCGGAGCACGATTGAATCCTACCGGGCAGACCTTAACGGATTTATTGAATATGCAGCGGACAGGGAAGTGACCCATCCACAGGATGTGAACCGGACGGTGTTGGGATTGTATTTGGGAAGACTGAGGCAGCAGGGCAAGGCGGCATCGAGCCAGCTTCGCTGCACGGCTTCCCTGAGGTCCTTTTTTCAATATCTGGTGCGTCAATCAGTTATCGGACAAGACCCAACCCAGCTGCTGGATCGTCCCAAGCCGGAACGGAAGCCTCCACAGGCTTTAACCATTGAGCAGGTGGACAAGCTTCTGTCCGCCCCGGATTCCGACACGCCGCAGGGGGCAAGGGACAGGGCGATGCTGGAACTGCTCTATGCCTCAGGCATCAAGGTTTCGGAGCTGGTCTCACTCAGCATTCATGACCTGAATATGGAGATGCGATTTTTGCGCTGTGCCGTACCCGGGGGGAAGGAGCGTATTCTTCCGATCAGCCAGATTGCAGCCCAGAGTGTGGCTTATTATATGCGTGATATGCGGAGCCAGCTTATAAGAGATGCCGAGGAAGAGGCATTATTCCTGAATTCACTGGGTACCCGCTTGACACGGCAGGGATTTTGGAAAATTATTAAAAAGTACGGCAAGCTGGCCGAAATCGATGAGGAAATAACGCCGCATACCCTTCGCCATTCCTTTGCCATACATTTGCTGCAGAATGGTGCCGATTTACGCTCCGTTCAGGAAATGCTGGGTCACTCGGCATTATCCACCACGGGCATGTATCAATCCACCAAGAAGAGCATGAAGGAAGTTTATGATCATTACCACCCGAGATCTTAAGGACCGCAACATGTCCACTGATCTACAACTTATTTTCAGTTAGGAGAGGTATTAACATGAGTTCAGTTAATCAACAGAGCATTAAGGAAGCAGCAGCTTACATACGCGAACAGAATGGCGTTCAGCCCGAGGTTGGCCTGATTCTGGGTTCGGGACTCGGTGTCCTGGCCGAATTGATTCAGGACCCGGTTTCGATCCCATACACCGACATTCCGCATTTTCCGGTATCGACGGTAGAAGGTCATGAAGGGGAGCTGCTCCTGGGCACGATTCACAACCGACCTGTGGTCATGATGAAGGGCCGTTTCCACATGTATGAAGGTTATGGTCCGGAAGTGACGGCGTTCCCGGTACGGGTCATGAAAGAGCTGGGCGTGAAGAGTTTGCTCGTTACCAATGCGGCAGGCGGTATCAATACCTCCTTCGAGCCGGGCGACCTTATGCTGATCTCCGATCATTTGAACATGACGGGAACCAGTCCGTTAATCGGACCTAACGATCCTGAGCTTGGCGTACGGTTCCCGGATATGTCGCAGGCCTACAGCCGGAAGCTCCGTCAGTTGGCAAAAGAAGTAGCCGTGAGTCAGAGCGTTGTTCTTAGAGAAGGGGTTTATGCCGGCTTGCTTGGGCCAACCTATGAAACGCCGGCTGAAATTGTCATGCTGCGCACACTGGGCGCGGATGCGGTAGGCATGTCAACGGTATCTGAGGTGATTGTGGCCAGACATGCGGGGCTTGAGGTGCTGGGCATCTCCTGCATCAGCAACATGGCAGCAGGTATTCTGGATCAGCCGCTTTCCCATGATGAGGTTATGGAGACAGCAGAGAAGGTTCGCGAGAAATTCCTTGCGCTTGTGTTGGCCATTATCCCGAAAATGTAATATTTCCAAGTACAAGGCTGTACTCTAGTAGATGCGAATCTACCGGAGTACGGCCTTTTTGCTATGCTCCCGAAAGTATAGAGTCCTAACTTTTCCGTAAAATACTGGAATAATTTGTTTTCATCCTGACGACAATGAATAGCAGACCCGTATACTTGCGGGATGCCATTACGAATGTCAGGAGGGGACGGAATTGAAAAAAGCGTTGATCGCTGGATTCCTTGTTCTATTTGTTGGGTTGTCCAGTACGGCTGTTCCAAGTTATGCAGAAGAAAATAGTAAAACCGGCGAAGGGTCATCTCAAGAGGAACTGGCGCCTAGTGCTCGTTCCGCCATATTGCTGGATGCGGATACCGGAACCATTATTTATGAAAAAAACAGCCATGATAAGCTGCCTCCGGCCAGCATCACCAAGATTATGACGATGCTGCTTACGATGGAGGCCATTGATGCGGGACGATTGCAGTGGACGGATAAGGTACGTACCAGTGAATATGCTGCCTCCATGGGTGGATCGCAGATTTTTCTTGAGCCTGGGGAAGAAATGACCGTTGATGAAATGCTGAAAGGCATTGCCATGGCATCAGGCAATGACGCTTCTGTTGCGATGGCGGAGAAGCTTGCCGGTTCCGAACAAGGTTTTGTCAAGATGATGAATGACAAAGCGGCTGAGCTGGGAATGAAAGATACGCATTTTGTGAATTGCAACGGACTTCCGGCAGAGAATCACTATACTTCAGCTCATGACATCGCGGTCATGAGCAGGGAATTGCTGAAATATGAGCAGATCACCAAATATACAGGCTCGTACCAGGATTATTTGCGAAAGGATTCGCAAAAGCCGTTCTGGCTGGTGAACACCAATAAGCTGGTTCGTTTCTACACAGGTGCAGACGGCCTGAAAACCGGATATACGTCAGAGGCTAAATTCTGTTTGTCCGCAACGGCCAAACGGGATGGACTGCGCGCAGTAGCCGTTGTCATGGGAGCTCCTGACACCAAGACGCGGAATAATGAAGTATCCCGTATGTTTGACTATGCGTTCGCTCAATACACGATGCATTCTATCTATAAGCCAGGCGAAGTATTGGGCATCGTGAAGGTTCAGAAAGGAAATGTGCCGGAACTGTCCATTCAAGCGGACAGAGACTACAGCGTGCTTGTGAAGAAGGGCGTAAAGGACCCGGATATCCGTCATGAAATTCAGATGGATCAGAATGTGAAGGCTCCTGTTTCCGCCGGACAAGTCATCGGCAAGCTCTTGGTCTATCAGGGGGACCGACTGGTGAAGGAGTTTGAGCTGACATCTCCGGTTGAGGTGAAGAAGGCAGGCTTCTGGAAGCTGTTCAAACGGACAACCGGCAAGTTGTTTCATGTAGATTAATGGGAGTTTTCTTCTAGTTTTGTCGTGATGCAGGAATGTCTTTTTCAAATGTAGAAATCTTTGTTCATGTCAGGGAGGAGAGTGAGCAAACATGAATCTGCAGGTTGAGATGGAGCATCACAGGCATATTCTGATCGTCCGTCTATCCGGGGAACTGGATCATCACACGGCCGATCATGTCCGGATGCAGCTGGAAGAAGCCATTCAGAGACGTCAAACAGAGCACTTGGTGCTGAGCTTAAAGGAATTGGACTTTATGGACAGCTCAGGTCTCGGGGTCATCCTGGGACGCTATAAATTCATCAAGCAAAAGGGTGGAAAGATGGCGGTATGCGATGTGAAGCCGCAAGTTTACCGCTTGCTTGAAATGTCGGGGCTGTTCAAAATCATGCCGATATATGAGAACGAGGGTACGGCACTCTCGGGTTTGGAGGTAGTGTCATGAGTGAAGGAAGAGCACAGCATAATTTTATGACTCTGCAGTTTGCCGCAAAGTCGGAAAACGAATCCTTTGCCCGTGTCGCCGTAGCTGCGTTCATCTCCCAGTTGGATCCTAACATGGATGAGCTCAGTGACCTGAAAACGGTGGTTTCCGAAGCGGTCACGAACAGCATCATCCATGGCTATGACAGCGATCCGGTGGGCGTTGTCAAGATTGAGGCTTCGATTGACGGGGATATGATCACGCTGCGCGTTGAGGATTCGGGTCGAGGCATTGAAGATTTGGAAATGGCCAAGCAGCCGCTTTATACATCCAAGCCGGAGCTGGAGCGATCCGGCATGGGATTCACGATCATGGAGAATTTCATGGACGAATTTGAAGTGGTCAGCGAACCAGGCAGCGGTACGTCGATCAAAATGAAAAAGAGGATCGAATCTAAGAAAGCTTTATATAATTAGGGGTTGGACAAATGGATGCCGATGTGAAGAAAACTTCGCAGACTTATTTGGACGACGCGGAGGTCAAACGACTCATTGCACTTAGCCAAAGTGGGGATAATGTCGCCCGGGATACGCTCGTCAACTGTAATATTCGTCTTGTCTGGTCTGTCGTTCAGCGGTTCATGAACCGGGGGTATGAGCCTGATGATCTATTTCAAATCGGCTGTATCGGTCTCCTGAAGTCAGTGGACAAGTTCGATCTCAGTTATGACGTAAAGTTCTCTACCTATGCCGTACCGATGATTATCGGAGAAATTCAGCGTTTCTTGAGAGACGACGGGACCCTGAAGGTCAGCCGGTCGCTCAAGGAAATGGCGAACAAAGTCAGGAAGAAGCGGGACGAGCTGTCCAAGCAGCTGGATCGTCTGCCTACGGTGAAAGAGGTTGCCGAAGAGTTAGGGGTAACACCAGAGGAAGTGGTGTTTGCCCAGGAGGCGAATAAACCGCCGACCTCGATTCATGAAACCGTATTTGAGAATGACGGAGATCCCATTACGCTGATGGATCAGATAGCCGATGAATCGCAGGAACGATGGTTCGACAAGCTGGCCTTGAACGAAGCGATAGGCGGCTTGACCGAGAGGGAGCGGCTCATTGTGTATCTGAGGTATTACCGGGATCAGACACAGTCGGAAGTTGCCAGCCGGCTGGGGATATCCCAGGTACAGGTATCGCGGCTTGAGAAAAAAATATTGCAGAGCATTCGAAACGAGATTGCGCAGTAGCGCTTCCTTTTTTCTATATAAGCCTGCTCCATTCGGCGCCGCCTTTAGGGTGGCGCTTTTTTGCGTTTCCGAAGCTGTTTTTCAAGTGGCCGAAAAAAGAAAGTATGGTAAATCCGAGTAGAAACGAGGAGGATTTCCCATACTAACGGTAATTTAGCAGTAAAGGAGTGTTTCGGATGAAGGTTAATCCCACTCCGACGGTGTTTCTGCAGCTCCGGAGCCGCATCAAGTTACCGAGAGATCAGACCGTCAAATTAGGTGATGTTGCCTTCATAGTCTGTGAACCCGAATGGGAGAGAAGGCTTAGAGACCTGCCGCTAACGCAGCCGAAGGATATCGATGGCAACCGGCTCGTCATGGATCTGATTCAAATCATACCGAAGATTAAGAAGGTGATTCCGGGCGCCCATATTGAAACGATGGGAAATCATCATACCCTCGTGGAGCTCGTAGGACCTGACAGCAAACGATCGAAACTCTGGTTTCCGCTAATCTGGCTGCTGTTGTTTTTCGGGTCCGCACTAACCATCATGAACTTTCATGCGGACGTCAATATGCTCGAGGTACAAATTCGAATCGTCGAAATGGTGACAGGGAAAAGAGACGAGCATCCATACTTGTTTCAAATTGCGTATTCCCTGGGTCTCGGTTTCGGGATGACGGTGTTCTTCAATCATTTGTTCAAGAAAAAATGGAATGAGGAGCCGACCCCGCTTGAGGTGGAGATGTATCTTTACCAGGAAAATTTGGACCAATTCGTGGTTGCCGAGGAATACCGAAAAATGAACACCGCGGCTAAACCACCGGGTGAAAAACCATGATCTTGTCCATTCTCCAGGCTATATTCACCTGTGTTCTCGGCGTAGCGGGAGGCATTGCAGTCGGCGGCGGAGTGATCGCGCTCATCATTGTGCTGGACATCATTCCCAGACTGTCTCAGCTGACCGGAACCTATAACCGGGTGCATTGGTATGAAGGTGCGCTGATTGCAGGGTCTTTTATCGGGACGGTGGCAGATTTCTGGCGATGGTCCGTTCCGCTGGGACCGATCGTGAGTACCGTAATCGGGTTGATGTGCGGCATTTTTATCGGCATGCTGGCAGCCGCGCTGACGGAAGTTCTGAATGTGCTGCCAATCCTGGCCAAGCGGCTCCGGTTAAAGGGGTATCTGTTCGGCCTTCTAATGGCCATGGTGGCAGGCAAGGTGGCGGGCTCCCTGTTCGACTGGTTCGTATTCAGTAAATGATAGTTTATGGCTAGGAGGTAGGTTATGGACGATAAAACAGCACATAATGACGGCAACGGTGATCTGGTTAAAGATATTCCGATTGTTCCCCCGTCGGAGATTAAAAAGTTGAATGAAGAGGCACTGAAGGAGAAGAGGGAAGCCGAAACCTCTGACAGCACTAAGGAATCGGTCATCTATTGGCAGCAGACGGACGATGTTCCCGCGAAGCTGAGTGATCTGAAAGAAACGCTTAAGGAAGTGATCGGCCTCGGAGTCTCGTTTGATGTGATATTCCGCGAAATGAATTTTGCCGGCAGAAATGCAGGGCTTCTCTTCTTGAACGGGTTCACCAACGATATGGTGGTGACGGAAATATTAACCCGGCTGACGTACCTGAAGCCTGAGGACGTAAACAACCAGGCGCTGAACGAAATGATGAACCGATATATTCCTCATGTCCAGGTGGAACGGGATACGAGGCTCAGCAAGGTAATTGACGAGGTTCTCTCAGGCTTATGCGCCCTGTTCATCGAGGATGCCCATTCCGCCATCATCCTGGACACCCGGAAATATCCGGTTCGGGGACTTGAAGAGCCTGCGGTCGAACGTGTCGTTCGAGGCGCCCGGGACGGGTTTACGGAGACGCTTGTGACCAACGTGAATCTGGTCAGGAGACGGGTTCGTGATCCCGGACTGCACGTGGAGATCATCAAAGTGGGAAGGCGGACGAGAACGGACGTCAGTCTGGTCTTCATCGATGACATAGCCGACCGCACCCAAGTTGAGGCTATTCGCAATAAAATCGAGGAAGTGGATCTGGAAGGATTGCCCCTAGGCGATAAGCAGCTGGAGGAAGCGATTGTGAACAAGGGATGGCACCCCTATCCGCTTGTCAGGTATTCTGAACGGCCTGACGTAGTGTCCTCGCATCTCCTCGAAGGCCGGATCGTGGTCATGGTGGATACTTCTCCGAGTGTGATGATTATGCCGACCACGTTCCTCGATCTCTGTCAGCATGCCGAGGAGAACCGGCAGACCCCGTTTATGGGGACGTATCTCCGCTGGATACGCTTTATTGGTATATTTGCATCCATGTTCCTGCTGCCGTTGTGGATGCTCTTGGTGATCCATCCGGAAATGAAGCCACCCGGACTGGACATCCTCGGACCGCAGAAGAATACGGAAATTCCGATTATTCTGCAGTTTCTGATCGTTGAGTTCGGTGTGGACTTGCTGCGGCTCGCTGCCGTTCATACGCCGACGCCGCTGGCCTCGGCGATGGGGTTGATCGCTGCCATTTTGGTTGGCGATATCGCGGTTAAAACCGGATTGTTTGTCAACGAGGTCGTTCTGTATATGGCGGTTGCGACCATCGGGATGTATGCGACCCCGAGTTACGAGCTGGGGCTTGCCAACCGGATGGTCAGGCTGATTCTGCTGATTGCCACGGCCTTGTTTGGAGCAAAGGGCTTTGTCATAGGGACCACACTTCTGATTCTGGTTCTGACCACCCACCGCTCCTATAACTCCTCTTACCTGTGGCCATTCATACCATTTAGTGCAAAAGCAATGGGCGAAATTTTATTCCGGAAACCGCTGCTGATGTCGAGAAGAAGGCCGGCTATCAATAAAACCCGTGACAACACAAAAATGGGCTCTGACATGAATCCGCGAGGAGAGCATTAACAATAACACAAATGTTGTGTTGAAAAATCCATTTTGCTTCGCTTACGTTGTCTGCTATACTGTGAACAATTATTCGGTTATCCTATTTTGAAACAATGGATCGGAGGAATTGTAAGCATGTTTTTACACGGTACAAGTAAGATCAACGATCAGGGGCATTTGGAAATCGGCGGGTGCGACACATCCGATTTGAAAGCTCAATATGGAACACCACTATATATTGTAGACGAGCAGTCGGTGCGCAACCGCTGTCGGGAATATATCGAGGCATTCAATGCTTCCGGGTTGAAATTCCAAGTCGCGTATGCAAGCAAGGCGTTTTGCGTCATGGCTATGTGCCGCTTGGCGGATGAGGAAGGCATGTCGCTTGACGTGGTTTCCGATGGCGAGCTGTACACAGCGCTGCAAGCAGGATTTCCTGCGGAACGGATTCATTTCCACGGGAACAATAAGACGCCGGAAGAGATTGAAATGGCGCTTGATGCACATATCGGCTGTTTTGTAGTGGATAACGTGATTGAACTGCACATGCTGCAGGCCATTGCAGCCGAGAAGAACCGCACCGTTAACATTCTGCTTCGCGTGACACCGGGTGTTGAGGCTCATACGCATGAGTACATCTCCACAGGTCAAACCGACTCCAAGTTTGGTTTTGATATCGGTAACGGCTCCGCATATGAAGCGGTAAAGCTTGCAGAAGCACAAGGGAACATTAACTTGATGGGCATTCATTCCCACATCGGCTCCCAGATTTTTGAGGTGGAAGGCTTCCAGATGGCCGTTCAGCGTGTTGCCGAGTTTGCTTCTTCTGTAAAAGAAGGCTTGGGCGTTGTGTTCAAGGTTGTAAATCTTGGCGGCGGGTTTGGTATCCGTTATGTGGATGGAGACACTCCGCTTCAAGTATCCCAGTATGTAAAAGCGATTACGGATGCGGTGAAAACTCACTTTGCTGGTCTGGGTTCCGAACTTCCTGAAATTTGGGTGGAGCCGGGCCGGAGCATCGTTGGCGATGCAGGCACCACGCTGTACACGGTGGGCACAAGCAAGGATATTCCAGGCGTACGCAAATATGTTGCCGTAGATGGCGGGATGACGGACAATCCTCGTCCGGCGTTGTATGAATCGAAATATGAAGCAGTGCTTGCCAACCGTGCTAACGATAAGGTTGAAGAAACCGTGTCCATCGCTGGCAAATGCTGTGAGAGCGGGGATATGCTCATCTGGGATCTGGATCTTCCGAAGGTAGAGACAGGTGATTTGCTGGCTGTATCCTGTACAGGTGCCTACAACTACTCTATGGCAAGCAACTACAACCGCATCCGCAAGCCGGCAGTCGTATTTGTGAAGGATGGCCAGAGCAATCTGGTCGTACGTCGCGAGTCGCTTGCAGACATCATCAGTAACGACATCGTGCCTGCGAATGTGGCAAAAGAAACCGTAACGAGCTAAATAATCACCTCAGTTAGATATGAAAAGCCATTCCATCAGAGGGCCCGCCAATGCCTCAGGGCTGCGGTCAGGGCTCTTTGGTGTGCCTGTTCAGCTCGACATGGCGGGTGCGCGAGGACAAGTTCATTTTGCTTCGAGGCTCAATTCATAGTAAACTATAAAATGCATTATGTAACAAAACTACTGAAGCGGTCTAATAACGGAAGGAGATACACCTATATGGCAAAAAAAGCGAAGATCACACTGGAAAACGGTAAAGAGGTATTGCTTGATCTGTTTGAGAACGAGGCGCCGAACACGGTAGCCAACTTTGAGAAATTGGCTAACTCCGGTTTTTATAACGGCCTTGTATTTCATCGCGTAATCCCTGGCTTTGTCGCTCAAGGCGGCTGTCCGCAAGGAACAGGTGCCGGCGGTCCGGGTTATACCATCAACTGTGAGATTAACCCTAACAAACATGAGCGTGGAAGCTTGGCTATGGCGCATGCAGGCCGTAACACAGGCGGCAGCCAGTTCTATGTATGCTACGAGCCGCAGCCGCATCTGGACGGTCAGCATACTGTGTTTGGTAAAGTTGTGGAAGGCATGGAGTACGTGGATGCATTCAAGGGCCGCGACAAAATGGAAAAAGTAGAAGTATACGAAGCGTAATTGTTAGCTTCCGGATTGGACAGGCGCACCTTAGGGTGTGCCTGTTTTTATGATGATGGTAATTAGAAAATCGGGGATGCGGATTACGAAGGAAATAATCTGCGAAGCTCCTCCGGAACTGATCTGCTTTTGCGAGTATGGGGATCCATGGCTACACTGGTTACCTCTGCATCTGCACACAGTTCACCTTCCTTGTTGTGGATCTGCTGCAGCATGACATAACTCGTCCGTCCGACAGATTTCGGCTCGGTCGAGATGGTCAACCGATCGCCTTGACTGCACTCCTTGCGATAATTGATATTAATGTTGACGGTTACGGTTTGGACACCGAGTTGTTTTAGCACGTCATACCGGAGGTCCCCAGCCTCGTACCATTCTTCTCGGCCCCATTCGAGATACTCCAGGTATTTAGCATTGTTTACATGTCCATTGACGTCAATTTCCGTAGGTCGGACGATGATGTCCAGGGATGTTTTCATCGTTGTTTGCTCCTTTTTAACAGAGATCAATACCTCATGTTTATCCATCAATTATGTTCTCTCTTACGACAGGATACTCCTGCTCCCAGCGCATCATTGAAGAAAACAGCAGGTCATGGGAAATGAATATTAAAGTTATGTGCTTAAAAAAAGTTAGTGGTTTTTCCTTGCAATTTTCAAAAGGTGGTGATAAGATTCATCATAAGATAAAACAACTTCATAAGTTTAATCCTTCGGGGCAGGGTGAAATTCCCTACCGGCGGTGATGAATGCAGTGGGCTTAACGTAATGTTAGCCAATGACTGCATCTTAGTCCGTGACCCGGATACGTGTGTGAATGACACCGTATGCGGTGGACCTGGTGCAAATCCGGGACCGACAGTATAGTCTGGATGGGAGAAGGAGTGAAAGACACATTGGCGGCAGCAAGTGCAGTCGTGTCTATGCACAGATCGTGACATGCGTTATGTGCAGGTTTTCACATGCGAATCAAAGCAGGCTTTGGCGATTATTTGTTGTCGCTGTGTATGGCTTTGAGTTGTTTGTTGTAGGCAAAACCTGCGTTCATGACGGTTATTTACCTTGTCATCCTTTAACTTCCATCAAGCCCTGTTCCGGATTCTTCTGAATCTGAAGCAGGGCTTTTTTAGATATCAGAGAGTATGCCCCCTTTGAAACAGGGGCTTTTATGATATCGAAAGACCAATTACTGCTAACTGCAGTCTAACAATGTGGAATGTACATCGATCACTTTATTTTTTATGGAGGTTGTGAGAGGGGGCCCATGTGTACCATGGATATCGTCAACGATGAATTCTATATGTCACTTGCACTGGACCTGGCCGAACGTGCTCAAGGACAGACCGGTATCAACCCGGTTGTCGGCTGTGTCATTGTGAAGGATGGTGCGCTTGCAGGAGTGGGAACCCATCTGGAGCGTGGAACCCCGCACGCCGAGATTCATGCCTTGAACATGGCCGGAACCAAAGCGGCTGGCAGCACGGTGTATGTGACGCTGGAGCCTTGCAGCCACTACGGATCGACACCTCCTTGCAGCGAAAGGTTGATCGCCGAAGGGGTCAAGCGGGTGGTCGTGGCGTGTGAGGACCCGAATCCGCTCGTTGCGGGCAAAGGCATCCAGATGCTGCGGGCAGCCGGAATCGAGGTCGTGACAGGGATCTTGAGAGAACGTGCGCTTCGCTTAAACGAAGCCTTCATTAAATTCATTACGACGGGTCAGCCGTTCGTCACGTTGAAGACAGCAAGCACGCTGGATGGCAAGATTGCATCGAAAACCGGTGACAGCAAGTGGATATCGAGCGAAGAATCCAGGGAGCTAGTTCACACACTTCGTCATCGTCATCAAGGCATTATGGTCGGGGTGTCCACGGTCATTGCGGACAATCCAAGCCTGACAACGAGACTGAGTGTTGGAGGGCTGCATCCGGTCAGGATCATTGTGGACTCCAGCCTGCGAATGCCGCTTGATAGTCATGTGGTATCGGACGGAACGGCGCCCACATGGATTTTGACAACGGAGCAGGCAGATGAAGGCAAGCGGACATTGCTGGAGGAGCGGGGAGTTCAAGTGATCCCATGCGGGGAAGGTCCGCGCGTTGATCTGAAGGCGGCCATAGCGAAGCTCGGCCAGATGGGCATTTCCTCGATTCTGCTTGAAGGAGGCGGCACACTGAACGGCGCCATGCTGGAACAGAAGCTTGTGGATCGGCTTATCCAGTTTATTGCCCCAAAAATCATTGGAGGGTACGATGCTCCGGGGAATTTCATGTTTAGCGGTTATGAGCAAATGAACCAAGCCATCGTGCTGACAGGGCTTGAAAGTAAAAGACTGGGCGACAATATTTACATCACCGGCATTCCGGTCTGGATGTAAGACATCGGGAAGGAAGGAGGGAAGCCTGTGTTTACGGGATTGGTTGAGGAAATAGGTGAGATGAGGCGAATTGGCCGCAAAGGCGAAGCCATGCTGCTGAGCATTTCGGCCAGCCGGATCATGGAGGATTTGAAGCTGGGTGACAGCGTTTCGGTCAATGGCGTATGCTTGACTGCAACGACGATAGATCGAGGGATATTTACGGTTGACGTGATGCCGGAAACCTATAGAAATACCAACCTTAAGGAGCTTCAACCAGGTGGAAAGGTGAATCTTGAACGGGCAATGGCGGCCGGAGGCAGATTCGGGGGCCACATCGTCCAGGGACATGTGGATGGAGTCGGCGTGATTCGCAGCGTGCAGGCTGATCAGAATGCGGTGGTCTATGAGATTGCACCTTCGCAAGATGACGTGTTTAAATACATCATCCCCAAAGGCTCGGTTACACTGGATGGAATCAGCTTGACCGTTGTGAAAACAACGGATTCCTCCTTTACGGTTTCCATCATCCCCCACACGCTGGCCGAGACTGTGCTGGCCTATAAAAAAGCGGGCGATACGATTAATATCGAATGCGACATTCTTGGTAAATATGTGGACCACTTGCTGCATTACGGCTCGGAGGGTGCGGGCAGCAGACGTGGGACGAACCCGGGAATCAGCAGGGATTACCTTGCCGAGCATGGATTTGCCTAGCTGATATTCATACAGGTATCTCCATGAGAAGAAGGAGGAGTAGCAATGGAAGAGCGCTTTTCATTTCATACCATCGAAGAGGCGTTATCAGATTTGAAGGAAGGCAAGGTTGTCATTGTAGTAGACGATGAAGACCGTGAGAATGAAGGGGACTTCATCGCACTTGCCGACAAGGCAACTCCGGAAGTCATTAATTTCATGATTACGGAAGGCCGGGGGCTGGTATGTCTGCCGATGACGCAGTCCCGGGCACAGGAGCTTGATCTTAAACCGATGGTTACCCAGAACACGGACTATCATGGAACGGCCTTTACGGTTTCTATTGATCATAAGCATACCACGACAGGCATCTCCGCTTATGAACGGTCCGTGACTGTTCGGGGCATTATGGATTCAAGCGCAACCGCGGCTGATTTTCGCAGACCGGGGCATATGTTTCCCCTTATAGCCAAAGACGGCGGAGTCCTTCGCCGGGCCGGCCATACAGAGGCTGCTGTAGATCTTGCCAGATTAAGCGGGTCCTATCCTGCCGGGGTCATCTGTGAGGTGATCAAGGAGGACGGTACAATGGCACGACTTCCGGATCTGGTGGAGATTGCCAAGAAACATGACTTGAAGCTGATCAGCATCAAGGATCTGATTCATTACCGCAATGAGAAGGAAAAGCTTGTCCAGCGAGAGGTATCTGTACGGATGCCTACCGATTTCGGCGTGTTCCAGGCTGTTGCCTATACCAACGATGTGGACAATAAAGAGCATATTGCCTTGGTGAAAGGGGAGATTGACGGCAGCGAGCCTGTCCTGGTGCGTGTGCATTCCGAGTGCCTGACAGGTGATGTATTTCACTCCCATCGCTGTGACTGCGGTCCTCAATTCGAGGCGGCACTCCGTCAAATTGATGAGGCGGGAAGAGGCGTTCTTCTCTACATGCGTCAAGAAGGGCGCGGCATTGGCCTGATCAATAAGCTGAAAGCTTATAAGCTGCAGGAAGAAGGTCTGGACACGGTTGACGCGAACCTAAAGCTTGGCTTTGCCGCCGATTTGCGGGATTACGGCATCGGGGCTCAGATTCTGAAGGATCTGGGCGTAAGGCAGATCCGCCTGCTGACAAACAATCCGCGCAAAATCAAAGGCTTGGAGGGCTATGGCTTGGAGGTCGTGGAACGCGTGCCGATCCAGATGCCGGAGAACGAGGATAACACCGGCTATCTTCATACGAAGCAAGCGAAGCTCGGTCATATGCTGAAATTCGATGATATCGAGCAGAACGAGAGCACCAACTAATCCCCAACAAAATAAAAGGTCAATCTGGTTTTTTGGTTGCTTCTTAGACAGACCGAGCGAAGAGGACGGAATGCTGCTGGAGAAGCGTTAGCGGTCGCCTTTAACTCCTGATTTCCACCTTGGAAAATAAATCCTGAAATCAGGAGTTAACAGCGATCGGAAGCAGCAGCCGTCAGCGCAGCGGGCTTCAAGGAGCAATTGTAAACACCAGTGAGACCTTATATAAACTCCAATCCGAAAGGAAGTCATCCCATTATGGCAACAATATTTGAAGGTAAATTAATATCCGAAGGTCTGAAATACGGTATTGTCGTGGGTCGTTTTAATGAATTTATTACCAGCAAGCTGCTGAGCGGCGCACTCGACGCATTGAAGCGTCACGGAGCCCAGGAGAATGAAGTTGATGTGGCCTGGGTGCCGGGAGCGTTTGAAATCCCGCTCATTGCCCAGAAGATGGCAGAAAGCGGCAAATATGATGCCATTATCACCCTGGGAACCGTCATCCGCGGCTCCACTACCCATTATGATTATGTGTGCAACGAAGTGGCTAAGGGCGTATCGGCCATTAACCTGAAGACCGGCGTACCTACCATTTTCGGTGTGGTAACGACAGAGAATATCGAACAAGCCGTGGAGCGTGCGGGAACGAAAGCCGGTAACAAAGGCTGGGATTCAGCCATGGCGGCCATCGAAATGGCAAACTTGACGAAAAGCCTAAAATAGTGCTTATTTAATGTAGTGCTCTTTTTCAGAGCACTGCATTTTATTTTTTGGCGGGAGGATTCACCGTGACCGTATTATACAAGCTGGAAACGTTTGAAGGACCGCTCGATCTGCTACTGCATTTGATTGATAAAGCGGAAATCGACATCCAGGATATCCCCGTCAGCGAGATTACCGAACAATACATGGCCTATTTGCACAATATGCAGGAGCTGGAGCTCGAAATTACAAGCGAATTTCTGGTAATGGCTGCAACGCTGCTGTCTATAAAGAGCAAGTTGCTGCTTCCGAAGCCCCCGGTTATCGAAATGGACGAGTTCGATTTTTATGATGAGGACGACATGGATCCGAGAGCGGAGCTTATTCAGAAGCTGATTGAATATCGCAAATACAAAGGCATTGCCCGCCATCTTCATGAGAAGGAATGGGAGCGGAGTCTGATCTACTCCAAGGAAGCGGAAGACCTCACTCCTTTTATGCCTGAGGTGGAAGAGAACCCGGTGCTGGGGCTGCACATTTCAGATTTGATCAGTGCTTTTCAAAAAGCGTTAAACAAAGCAGTCAAACGTACATCGTATGCCCGTATTCAGCGGGATGAAATATCGGTAAAGGATCGGATTCGTCAAGTCATGGATGCCCTGGAGCAAGTGGGACCGGGAGGACGTGTGCTGTTCTCCAAGCTGCTTCACGAAGAGATGGAACGGCATGAAATCGTAGTGACTTTCCTGGCCATTTTGGAATTGATGAAAATGAAACAGATATTGTGCTATCAAGAGAAGTTGTTTGAAGATATTGTCATGGAGTGGAGAGGGGAAGAACGTGTTGATGGATTATCCGAAGCTGAAATCGATTATTGAGGGGCTTCTGTTCCTATCGGGGGAAGAGGGCTTGTCGGTAAGGCAAATTGCTGAGATCACCGAGCAGTCGGATGGCCTGGTTGGCGAAGCGCTTGAGGATATGAAGGAGGAGTGGGAGCGTCAGGAGCGCGGAATTCAGATTGTTCAAATCGCGGGAAGCTACAAAATGGCTACATTGTCTGAGCATGCGCCGTATTTTGAACGCCTGGCCTATTCGCCTTCACGGTCTTCACTGTCTCAAGCAGCGCTGGAAACACTCTCCATCGTTGCCTATCGGCAGCCGATTACGCGCGTAGAGATTGAAGATATTCGCGGCGTTAAGTCCGAGCGGGCAATTCACACCCTTGTCAGTAAAGGTTTGATCGAGGAAGTCGGGCGAGCGGAGGCGATTGGCAGACCCATTCTGTATGGTACAACCAAATCGTTCCTCGAATATTTCGGACTTGCCAATATCAAGGATTTGCCGGAGCCGTCGCAGTTTGAGGATACCGATAATCTGGAAGAGGAAACGCAGCTGCTGTTTGATAAGCTTGATGGTCGTCAGCTTACATTTGATGATGTGGAGGAAAGCTAGCCATTATTCAATATTATAAGCCTTAAGTAAGAGCTGATCCTGGGCGTGGTGAATTCACCGTCCGGGATTTTTTTTGATTGAAAGTACATGAAATCGGGAACCTGGGATAGTTTTCGCATCATTTTGAGGAGATTTTGCCATACTAAGCCAAGCGGATTACATTTTACTAAGTTCGTTTTGGGGGTTACTTTGTGAGGGTTTGGATTTTTCTGGCGGTCGGTCTGGTTGTCCTCCTCATCGTATTGCTGATCGTTGTGCTGAGTTCCAAGATAACGATTAAGCTGGATGTGGTTCTAAGAAAAGATGAATATAAAGCGTTAGCGGAACTTAAGATGATTTTCGGTTTGATTACGCGCAAATATGAAGTCCCCTTTCATCTGGCCAACGGTGGCATTGAATATAAGAAGGAGACCGTTCCCGGAGAACAGGGGATCCCGTTAGGTTCTAACAAGGAGAAGATTTCTTCAAGCAGAACCATTCGATACAGGGATTATGTGCGGGCATTATTATCGACGAAAGGTCTTAAAAAATGGGTTAAGCAGACGATGGCGGCGGTTCATCTCATGGATGTCCGATGGTCGACGCGGATTGCCTTGGAACATGCGGCAGATACGGCCGTTGCAACCGGGATGCTGCATGGGGTGAAGCATACGCTTCTTGGATGGATGTCCCACCGTTTAAACATGAAGGACATGCCTCAAATCGATGTGGTACCGATATTTAATGGCCCGCCGCAAATTTCCACTGAACTATACTGTATAGCGAAAATCTCCTGCGGAAAAGCTATGTATGCTGGACTGGTACTTATAGTTCGCGTGTTAAAGGTGAAAGGAGGAGTTAGATCATGGCAGAACACCCTATTCAAGGCTTGATGCAAACGGCAATGGAGAACATCAAGGGAATGGTGGACGTAAATACGATCGTTGGCGACCCCGTTAATACACCTGACGGCAGCGTAATCTTGCCCATCAGTAAAGTGGCCTTTGGTTTTGCAGCTGGCGGCAGCGACTACAATGTTGAAGCCGGTGGCACACACCATCATTCCACAGACGGGACGCATAGCGACCATATTTCCCATCCTTTTGGCGGAGGCAGCGGCGGTGGCGTATCCATCAGACCGATTGCTTTTCTAGTCGTAGGAAACGAAGGCGTGCACATCGTGCCGCTGGATAACCAGACCCATCTGTTCGAACGGATCATTGATTCGACCCCGTATTTGCTTGAGCAAATTCAGTCGATGTTTCAAACAGGCAACAGCACTGGCACAACACCACCGCCTGCGTACTGATTGGAGCAAGCATATCCCTTCCGTTCCTAACGGAAGGGATTTTTGCCGTTAAGATGATGCGTGCAGGAAAACCTCCTCTAAATAAAGCCCCATGGCAACTGTATAAATCCGTCGATAGACGTTTCTCTGATGAATTGGACATACCTTAAGCGAAGGCGACATATACTTGTACAAGATTTCTGAACACCGGAGGATAAGATGATGAAAATGAAATGGAAAAAAGGCAAGTCCTTGTTATCCATGTTAATCGCTGTATGCTGCTTGCTGGTTACGATTGCGCCCGTGGTGTATGCAGATCATGAGAAAGGGCCAGCGAACCATGCTCAGGCCGCAGCGCTGATCGATGTGACTTCCGGGAGGATGCTTTACAGCAAGAACGGTGATGAGCGCTTAAGAATCGCCAGCCTGACAAAGATTATGACAGCCATTGTGGCGATTGAACATGGCAAGCTGGACGACCGTGTCAAGATCTCCAAAAATGCTTTTGCCAAGGAAGGCTCCTCTATCTTTTTGAAGCTGGGCGAGGAGATGACCCTTGAGAATTTACTGTTCGGCCTCATGCTTCGTTCGGGTAACGATGCCGCTACAGCCATTGCCGAGCATGTCGGCGGTACAGAGGAAGGCTTTGTGATGCTGATGAACGAAAAGGCAGCCCAGCTTGGCATGACGAACTCGCATTTCATGAACCCGCATGGACTGGATCATGACGAGCATTACTCTTCGGCTAATGATATGGCCAAACTGACGGCTTACGCACTCAAGAACCCTGTTTTTAGTGAAATTGTCAAAACACCAACCAAAAAAGCGCCTAATCCAAACGAGTCATGGGACTACAAGTGGGACAATAAGAACAAAATGCTTCGTTTCTATGAAGGGGCCGACGGTGTTAAAACTGGCTACACCAAAAAAGCATTCCGCTGCCTGGTGAGCTCCGCCACCCGGAATGGCCAGCAGATTGCAGCCGTAACGCTGAACGATGGTAATGACTGGAACGATCATTCCAACATGCTGGATTACGGATTTGCCCATTTTCCTCTAAAGAAGGTTACCGAAAAAGGGCAGAAAATCCAGGGATACACCCTTGTCACGGGAAGTTCCTTCACCTATGCGTTTGCGCATGATGAGGAGAGTCGCCTGGTGAAGAGACTCGTTCTGCATAAAGCGACTGCGCCGGATGTTTCGTTCGGACTTCGCGGCCATATTGAACTGCTGCTGGATAACGTCAGCATAGGTAAAGTTCCTGTTTACGAAGAAGGAAGCAGGCTTCCTGAAACCCCGGACGTCATGCAGAAGTCCAGAAGCACATCCGGACCGCTGGGTTCGTTGTCATTATGGCAGTCGGCCGGAGAAGTGATCAGGCATCTGTTCAGGGCCAATCATAACTAGTCTTCGCTGAAGAGTTGTTTACACTCTCATGCAGCGAGGCATCGAACTGGGGGCGAAGAGATGATTAATTTGATTTGGATGGGGATGATACTGGTCGGGTTTGGTTTTGCGGCTATTAACGGGAACATTGACAGCGTCACAAAAGCCGCATTTGACGGAGCTCAAACAGGGGTGACAGTCTCCTTCGGTCTGATCAGCATACTGGTGTTCTGGCTTGGCATGATGCGGCTGGCAGAAGATTCGGGCCTGCTGAAAAAGGTTGCCAAGCTGCTCGGGCCAGTTGTTCGCTTTCTGTTCCCGGATGTGCCCAAGAATCATCCCGCGATGGGTTATATACTGTCAAATATGAGCGCTAATTTGTTCGGTCTGGGCAATGCGGCAACTCCGATGGGAATTAAAGCGATGCAAGAGCTTCAGAAGCTGAATCCGGACAAGGAGACGGCTTCTCCAGCAATGTGTACGCTGCTTGCATTAAATACAGCAAGCATTACGCTCATACCCACCACGCTGATCGCGATCAGGCTGAATTATGAATCGGCCAATCCTTCAGAGATTGTAGGCACCACGTTATTGGCTACAGCCGTTGCTACTGCGGCAGCAATTATGGCTGACAGGTGGTACCGCAGACGCACGATTCGTCGCCAGAAGGCGCCGGGAATCGGTACAAGCCTGGGCCCGGACGTAAAGGGGTGATGAACTTTGCTGTCTTGGATTAACCTCGTATCCGCATGGTCCATTCCCGTCATTATCGCCTTCATTCCTCTGTACGCTTATACACGCAAAGTTCCCGTATATGAATCGTTTGTGGATGGAGCCAAAGACGGTTTCTCCACGGCGATTGGGATCATTCCGCATTTGGTCGGCATGATGGTGGCAATCAGTGTTTTCCGATCTTCCGGCGCGCTGGAGTTTTTTGTGGGCTGGACGGGCCCTTTTCTCCATTCATTGGGAGTGCCAAGCGAGATACTGCCGCTAGGCATACTCCGTCCCCTGACAGGCACCGGTTCACTTGCCTACACCACGGAACTGATCAGGGCATACGGCCCGGATTCCATGATTGGCCGGATCGCTTCGACTATACAGGGGAGCACGGATACAACCTTGTATGTGCTGACCGTTTATTTTGGCGCAGTTGGTATTCGCAACGGACGTTATGCGCTGAAGGTGGGGCTGTTCTCCGATTTGGTTGGGTTTATTGCCGCAATCGCCGTTTGTTTGCTGGTTTTTGGTTAGCCCTATATCCTATGGAGTGTGCGATGGTATGATAAGGTATGCAACAAGACGGGACGTTTTTCGATGTAACAGGACGTATGCCTATACCCTTGGTTTCACGGTGTCATATACTGCTGCAATTACGAATTGTAGTGGGGGTGGCGCAAGTGGAATTCGAGGGTTTTGTTATTCATCATACCGTATGCGAGCAGGAGCCGCCGAATTGGGATTTCAAGATCCACCCGGATGGGTCGGTTTCTTCCTCGTCTGTGCTGATGCGGCGGGATCACATACACATCTGCCTGGAAGGAGACTTCAATCTCGGTTACGAGTCCATGAATTTGGATCAGAAAACCCAGCTTTTTACCGCCAGCAAAATCATTTTGGAGCTATCCAGGCTTCATGATATTTCTCCGCTATACTTATTTCCACACTCCGACTCCTGCCCTGGAGCACATTTTCCATGGAACGCGCTTGTGATTTATCCTGTCGATGGTTATCATTAGGGATGAGGTGACCTAACGAACATGGAGAGATTACAGAAAATTATGGCACAGGCCGGAGTCGCTTCCCGCCGCAAGTGCGAGGAATTGATTCTTGAAGGCAAGGTGCAGGTGAACGGAGAGACCGTTACCGAACTCGGCACGAAGGCCGATCCAGCCCAGGATATGATCACGGTTTCTGGCAAACCGATCAAGCATGAGAAAAAGGTATATGTCATGCTGAATAAACCGAAGGGAGTCATTACGAGTGCTTCTGATCCCGAAGGTCGAAAAATTGTATCGGATTATCTGAAGGGCATAAAAGAGCGCGTCTATCCGATTGGACGATTGGATTACGATACAGAAGGACTTCTGCTGCTGACCAATGACGGCGAATTTGCCAATCTGCTCAGCCACCCCAAATATCATGTGCCAAAAACCTATTTGGCTACTGTGAAAGGGGTGCCTCATGGCACTGAGCTGGACAAGCTGCGCCAGGGGATTATGCTGGAGGACGGCATGACATCGCCAGCCGAAGTGGAATACAAGGATGTTGATCCTGATAATAAGCAATCCGTTATATCCATCACCATTCACGAAGGCCGTAACCGTCAGGTGAGAAGGATGTTTGAGGCCATTTCCCATCCGGTATTGCGCTTGAAACGGATCTCTTACGGGGATCTGCTCCTGCAAAATTTAAAACGTGGCTTGTACCGCCATCTAACAGCGGATGAAATCAACCAGCTCATGCAGATGGCCAAAGCCGCGAAGCCAGGCGGGAATCCGAAGAAAAAACGTTAAACCCGACACATAATATTCAAAATGGCGAGCGGCGTTTATGACAAATTTCGTTATAATTGTTCATAGGATGTTCACACCCGTAGTATACGATATGATGAATGTCATAGAAAGGAAGCTGCTGCTTTATGGGCAAATCGAAGAAAAGCGTACAGATTGTTATTCTGCTTGCCATCATCCTGGTCGGAGTGTACGCCGTTGCAACGGTTGTATTCGGCTCTGACGAGGTTCCCAAAGTGGGACAGAAGGCAGCGGATTTTGAACTTCTAGGCATGGATGGCAAAGTACATACCATGAGTGAATATGAAGGTAAAGCCAGGGTTATTAATTTCTGGGGCACCTACTGTCCGCCATGCGTGCGGGAAATGCCGGCTCTTCAAGCTCAGTGGGAGAAATGGAGCAGTCAGGGCGTTGAGATCATTGGCATAAATGTGGGAGAGAACAAGATGACCGTTGAGAATTTTGTGGCTCAGACGGGAGTTCAGTTCCCCATCTTGATGGACCCTAAGCGGGATGCCGTTGCCAGCTTTGGCGTCGGACCCATGCCAACAACCTTCTTTGTTTCCGCCTCCGGCAAGATAGACCATATTCGTATAGGCGAACTGGATTTGAACACCCTTGACAAACAAATTGAACAGTTGGTGAATGCGAAATGAGTCAAGGTTCCAAGCCTTTGATCCAAAACACAAAGTGTGATTGCGGACACCAGAATCCAACGGGGACGGTCCTTTGCGAGGCATGCGGCAAGCCGTTGACCGAAGAAGCAGAGGCCCAGCCGGTTCTGGAAATGCGTTATGACGGGGTGGCCCGTCGATCACAAAAAGCAAATCCCGGTATTATTGATCGGGTATGGAATTTCTTTTCTTCGGTAAAGGTAGCCATTTATTTGATCTTGCTGACCCTGATTGGCTCCTCTTTGGGGACCATTTTTCCGCAAGAGAGCACATTCCTCAATATTGACCCCTCGGTTTATTACAAAGAGGAGTACGGGCAGCTGGGGCATATATACTACTTGCTCGGGCTGTCACATACATACACATCATGGTGGTTCGTGCTGCTGCTCGTCATGATCGGCGCATCGCTTGTCATCTGCAGTCTTGATCGCGTGCTGCCGCTCTACAAGGCACTCAGCAGACAGCGTATCCCGAAGCATATGTCATTTCTTACCCGTCAGAAAGTTGTCTATCAAGGGCAGGTCGGGGAGGATGGAGCAGAGTGGGTCGAACGGGTGAAGCCGATGATCAAGAAGAAGGGCTACCGGGTTCGCACGGACGGCGGGACGCTTCTGGCAGAGAAGCAGCGGTTCAGCCGCTGGGGTCCTTATGTGCTTCATATCGGTCTCATTATATTCCTACTTGCAGTTCTCGGACGGAATTTGCCCGGACTGCACATGGACGAGCACATGGCATTTCCCGAGGGGGAACCTGTGCACATCAAGAACACCAGTTATTATTTGTTGAATAATGGATTTAAGGTTGAATTCTACACGGAAGAGGATATGCCTGAAGAATTCAAAGGCAAGAACAAAGTGCTGCCAAAAGAATTCCAAACCCAGGCTGTTCTGTATATGTGTGAGGCCAATTGCGATGGACTGGATAAAGAGCCTCAGCTCGTGGAATTGACACGCCATAACATTGAGGTTAATCATCCGCTCAATTACAAAGGGTTTAAAGCTTACCAATTCGATTATGACCTGACCCCGATTCTTCGTACGGTTTCGCCGGTGCTGATTGATAGTAAGAGCGGTAAAGAATTTGGCAAGATTACATTATCGATCAATGATCCCCAGAGGGAGTATCAGGCAGGGGAATATACGTTAACGCTTACACAATCCTTTACTGATTTTGGACTTGGCGATAACGGTAATCCGGTCAACCTGTCACCCAACCCGAATGCGCCTGCATTCTTATTTCTGATTAAGGGGCCTGATCTGCCGAAGGAAGGCATTCAATACTTCTACTTTCCCAAGCAGCTCGATAAGGAACGGTTCAATCAGGAAGCAATCAATGCACAGCTGGCGGGTGGGGAGTCGCTCGTATCGCTGGACGTGCTCAGCATGGATGATGTGGACTTTTCGGAATCTACGACGTATTTGAATATTCGTGTGGATAAAGCGATGCCATTCATATGGGTGGGTTGTTTTATCGGCATGATTGGATTGATTATGGGCTTTTATTTCACCCATCGCCGGATCTGGCTGCGTATTGATAACGAAACACTGACTCTCGGCGCACATACGAACAAAAACTGGTTTGGGCTTCGCAAGGAAATCTCCGCGATCCTCAAGCAAATGAATATCGAAGTCGATGAAAAGTCATTGGAGAATAACAGGGGGAGTAAGGATGAATCTAATTGAGTTTAGCGGCGACGCCTTTATTGTAGCCTTTACCTTATACTGCGCGGCATTCATCATGTATGCACTTGCCGTTATGGGACGCCGGTTCCGTAAACGGGATCCGGAAGCTCATTTGGCTAAGTGGGGCAAGATTGCATTTGTTACAGCAACGATCGGTTTAATCGGCCACTTGCTGTACTTCTTTACAAGATGGGCAGGCTCGGGGCATGTGCCTGTCAGCAACATGTATGAGTTTATGTCCTTCTTGTCGATGGCCATCATGATTGCTTTCCTAGTCCTTTATTTTATCTACAAAAAATCGCTGCTCGGATTGTTTGCATTGCCGCTGGCTATACTGATCATGGCTTATGCAGCCGTATTTCCGCAGCAGGTACAGCCGCTCATTCCTTCGCTTCAATCCTACTGGCTGGGGATTCACGTGACATTGGCGGCGCTGGGTGATGCGTTTTTTGCCGTCGGTTTTATAGCCGGATTGATGCACCTGCTTCGTACCGTTAACTTTAGCGGAACTGACAAGGGCTCGCGCAGGGAACAGCGCTGGCTTGAGCTCTGCATGTTTGCCATCGTGGTACTGATCGGATTTATTTTGTCGGTATACAGCTTCCGTGCGGGCGGATATCAGGCCGAGTTTAATCAGACATTGGTTGACCCGAAGACAGAAAATAGTACAATAGTAAAAGTGGAATATAACATGCCTCCACTTGTTGCACCATATAAGAGTGAGACGGAGAGTATGCAATCCTTCCTGGGCATGAAATCTCCGCTCATGGAAGCTCCGTCATGGATGCACGGGGTGAATGCAGGACGTAAGCTGAATACAGTAATATGGTCGCTGCTCAGCGGTTTGATCCTGTACGGTCTGCTGCGTCTCATTCTGCGCAAGCCGCTGGCGAAGTTCATCCAGCCTGCGCTCGGCAGACTGGATCCGGATGATCTGGATGAGATCAGTTATCGCGCCATTGCGATTGGTTTCCCGGTATTTACGCTCGGCGGACTCATATTCGCCATGATCTGGGCGGAAATTGCCTGGGGCCGATTCTGGGGCTGGGATCCAAAGGAAGTATGGGCGCTTATCACCTGGCTCTTCTACAGCGTATATCTCCATCTGCGGCTGTCACGGGGCTGGCAGGGCAAACATTCCTCTTGGCTGTCCGTTATTGGCTTTATCGTTGTCATGTTCACGCTGGTGGGCGTTAACTTGATTATTGCGGGCCTGCACTCTTATGCCGGAACCGATTAATGGTTAACTTAATAGCAATGAATTAACAATCAGAAGGGCCCTTTCCTATTCAAGAGGGCCACTTCTGATTTTCCCTATAAACATGAAGGAGCTGCTGCCAATGTCAGAGCACGGAAATCGTATCCTTGTTGTAGATGATGAAGAACGGATTCGTCGATTGTTGAAGATGTATCTGGAGAAGGAAGGTTATGAAATCGAAGAGGCGGAGGATGGGGAGACCGCGCTTCGCAAAGCCAGCTCAGAAGATTATGGACTTGTTATTCTGGATGTCATGCTGCCCGGCATGGATGGCGTCGAGGTGTGCACGCGTCTTCGTCAGGTGAAGTCTACGCCGATCCTGATGCTGACTGCCAAGGGCGAGGAGATCAATCGCGTACAGGGCTTTGAAGTGGGGGCCGACGATTATGTCGTGAAGCCGTTCAGTCCGCGCGAGGTTATCTATCGTGTAAAAGCTATTTTACGCCGGTCTTCAGCGACTGCCTACCTGAGCAAGGAAACGAATCCAAGCAACAGCATCGTATTCCCGCATCTCGTCATAGAGCACGACGCTCACCGCGTGACGGCAGGAGGACACGAAATCAGCCTGACGCCGAAAGAATACGAACTTCTTCACTATTTGGCATCCTCGCCAGATAAAGTGTTTTCTCGTGAAGAACTGCTTAAGGATGTATGGAATTATGAGTTTTTCGGTGATCTTCGCACAGTGGATACCCATGTGAAGCGATTGCGCGAGAAGTTGAATAAGGTATCCTCCGATTCCGCAGCGATGATTACAACCGTGTGGGGAGTGGGCTACAAGCTGGAGGTACCGAAGTAACGTGAGTTTCTGGAGATCACTCGTCGGCAAGCTGTGGATTACGATAACCTGTTTGGTTGCGTGCGTACTGCTGACGCTCGGATTATTTTTGCTGCCGTATATCGACACCACGTTTGCGAATTCGGATGCCATCAAACGTTTATTTACTTATGTGGCGATCATCGGATTCTCGATGACCACCTTTTTTGGACTGTTTCTGTTAACCAAGATCACGCAGCCCATGCAGCAATTGATTGAGGCTGCCAATGATATTCGGAAAGGGAAATACGGAACACGATTGAATCTGGTAACCAGTGATGAGATCGGTGAATTGGCCAATACGTTTAACCATATGGCAGCCGAACTGGAGACAAATATTCGTAATTTGAACCATGAGAAGGAGCATCTGTCCAGCGTGCTGAGAAGTATGAGTGACGCGGTCATTACCTTTGACCATCATGGTCAAGTAATACTGGTGAACCCGCCCGGACAGGAAATCATGAAGACCTGGAAGGGACTGCAGTGGGATGATGAGCTGCAAGGGGGCGGCTGGGCCGCTGATGTAATGCCGAAGCCGCTGAGCGAGCTCTATTACAGCACCGTGAACGAAGGCAGGGACCAGAGTGCAGACCTGCATGTCAAGCAGGGGATATGGTCGGCCCATATGGCCCCGCTGTACGCGGACGATATGATCCGGGGCGCTGTTGTCGTGCTCAGGGATATTACCGAGCAGGTGACCCTGGAGAAGATGCGTACGGATTTCATTGCGAATGTGTCACATGAAATCCGGACACCGCTGTCGATGATGCAGGGTTACAGCGAAGCATTGCTTGACGGCATGGCGGCTTCGCCGGAAGAGAGCAGGGAGCTTATCCAGGTCATCCATGAGGAATCTCTACGGATGGGGCGCTTGGTGAAGGATCTGCTTGATTTGACACGCATGGAAGCGGGACACGCGGAGTTGTCACTGAGGAAAATGGATGCCGGTGAATTGTGCGAGCGGGTATACCGGAAATTCGCCGTGCGTGCCAAGGAGCGGGAAATTGATCTTCAGTTGAATAAACTTCATCCGAATCTGATGCTTGAAGCAGCAGACGAAGATAAGCTGGAGCAGGTGCTTACGAATCTGCTGGATAATGCTTTCCGTCACACCCCTTCAGGCAAGCAAATCCAGATCACCGCAGACCGGATCACCCTTTTGGACGATGAAGCACTTCAGGTGAAAATCTGCGACCAGGGTGTCGGCATTCCACCCGAAGATCTGCCCTTTGTTTTCGAACGGTTCTATAAGGCGGACAAAGCGCGTGTAAGAGGTGAAACGGTGGGTACCGGTATTGGTCTCGCCATTGTGAAAAACATCGTGACTGCGCATCACGGAACGATTAACGCAACGAGTGAGGTTGGCAAAGGCACCATATTTACGATGATCATTCCCACAAAAGCGGTAGAATCATAGGGAATGCCCGCACAAAAGAAAAAACACGCTCACATGGAGCGTGTTTTTTTGTTGAAATAAAGGGGGTAATCTTGTTCTACGTGGAACATCGACTAACCCGCGTTTATCTGAATCAGTTGTTTAGCCCAGTGCAATTTGTTGCGCGGTGTTCAGTTCTGCCAGCCCTGTGAGTTTGATCAGAACATCTTTAGGCACGTCCTTATCTACGGTCAGAAGCATGATAGCCTCGCCGCCGATGACTTTACGGCCCACCTGCATGGAGGCGATGTTGACATCGTTCTCGCCAAGCAGCGTCCCGACACGACCGATAATGCCCGGTTTATCGTTATGAGAGATCAGAATCAGATGACCTTCCGGCGAGATATCGACCGGGAATTTGTCAAGGCGGACAATCCGTTCCCCATAACCGAGAAGGAGTGTACCGGCTACAATCCGCTCCAGACCGTTTTGGGTTTTAAGCGTAACGGTAACCAGATTGGTAAAGTCTTTCGTTTTTGGTGTTTGAGATACAACGACATGCAGATCACGGCTTTTGGCCAGGTGCATGGAGTTTACAATGTTCACTTCGTTTCCGAGATGACGCTCAAGCACGCCTTTTACGATGTAGCGTGTCAACGCTTGGGTATCCACTTCAGCCAGCTCGCCCGCATAGTCGACATGAATCTCCTTCACAGCGTGCGCGGTAATTTGCGCGGCCACACTGCCGAGTTTCTCACCGAGGGAGAAGTATGGCTGGAGTTTGTTCATGACGCTTGCTGCTACAAGCGGGAAGTTGACGGCATTCTTAAACGGCTCATTGCGCAAAATATGCAGCACCTGCTCCGATACATCGATGGCTACGTTCTCTTGAGCCTCAATCGTAGATGCACCCAAATGCGGAGTCACGATCACCTTTGGATGGGTCAGGAACGGATGGTCGCTTTCCGGCGGTTCATGCTCGAATACGTCAAAAGCAGCTCCAGCTACAATGCCTTCATCAATGGCTTCGACCAGTGCGCGCTCGTCGATAATACCGCCGCGTGCACAGTTCACGATACGCATGCCGCGTTTCATCACTTCAAACTGCGGTCTTGCGATCATGTGGCGGGTCTCAGGAGTAAGCGGAGTATGGACCGTAATGAAATCCGCATTGCGGATAATGTTATCCACCGAGGAGAGACTCACGCCGAGTTTGTCTGCACGCTCCTCCGTTAAGAACGGATCAAAGGCAAGTATGTTCATGCCGAATGCCTTGGCGCGTTTGGCAACCTCGCTGCCGATTCGTCCCATTCCCATAACGCCAAGCGTTTTATTGCGCAGCTCGACGCCGAGGAAGGATTTGCGATCCCAGGATCCGCCTATAGTTTTTGCATAGGCTTGCGGGATATGGCGGGCAAGGGCAATCATCATAGCAAAGGTATGCTCGGCCGTTGTAATCGTATTGCCATCCGGAGCGTTAATGACAACGATACCGCGCTTCGTAGCGGCTTCCAGGTCAATATTGTCAACACCGACACCAGCCCGGCCAACCACCTTGAGGTTTGTTCCTGCATTCATAATGCGTTCTGTTACACGTGTCTGACTCCGTACGAGGAGTCCGTCGTATTCACCGATAATGGCAGTGAGCTCATCTTCACTGAGCCCGGTTTTTTTGTCTACCTGCACATCGGCAGCATCCATCAACTGCTGAATCCCCAAATCACTGATCGGATCCGATACCAATACTTTAAACATGGTTTCTCTTCCTCCTTAAAATCCTCTATAAATGCGGTACTGCAATATTGAATAAGGATTACGCTTGGCGCGCATTCCGTTATACACGTTCAAAGATTGCCTAGTAAAGCCAGAAGAATTCTATACAGGTTTGACGCGGTGTCGTGACAAAGAATCAGGAACATAAAAAACTCTCAATCCGCATACTACTTCCGTAGTAAGGGACGAGAGTTATTCGTGGTGCCACCCTTATTCGCTGCTGTCTTGCTGCAGCCTCAAGCGGTCTGTTCAGACCATGATTGGTAACGGATATCATCCGATTTACGCCTACTTCAATGTTCAGCGAAATATCTCAGGAACGCTCAAGAATACTTTACCGCCACCGATTTCCACCAACCATCGGCTCTCTGAGGACGTTGCAGCTTCTTTTTTCCATCATCGGTTTTCACAGATTAATTTTTTCATAATGTATCATGGCTCTAACATTGTGTCAATAGGTGTTTATTCCGTCCTTAGAGCGAAGAAACAGGGGATAGCCTTGAATACCATGCCGGTAATTTGCTATGATGCTTATGCCCGCCTATGATGGAATCAATCTTATATCACTGAGGTTGTACACGAAGATTATCCTAAAATATCAAGATGAAAGACAGGCCCATCTTCTATGAAAAAATTTAAAATACGCGTAAAAAGAATCGAAGCCCATCAACTGAATGACCGACTGCTGCTTATCAATCTGTATCTTACCCAAGCCTTAACCCTCATTGTGGGTTTGATCTGGATCTTGTTTCAAAAGAGGAATCCGTTTGAGCTGTTTGTCATTCCGAAAGAAGTCGAGTTTGTATATTGGGGTCTTGGTCTTGCTGCAGCTATGCTGATCGTGGATTTTGTATTGTCCCGTTTTGTATCTGAAGATAGTATGGATGACGGCGGAATCAATGAAATGTTGTTTCGGAACAGGCCGGTATGGCATATTTTGGTGATTGCCCTGATCGTATCTGTATGTGAGGAACTTCTGTTTCGTGGAGCGGTACAGCATGCATTTGGACCCTACTGGACCAGCATTTTGTTCGCGCTTATACATGTCAGATATCTAAAGCATTGGCTTCCTACAGGATGGGTTTTCTTGAGCAGTTATGGCCTGGGGTACGTCTATATTCATACAGGTACTCTGTGGGCGCCTATACTGTGCCATTTTCTGATTGATTTCATCTCAGGGATGCTGATTCGATTTCGGAGGAAAGAGGAAAATGAACGAGCTTAGCAGAATGGAACGACATCGGAGCCGTAATAAAGGCCGGAAGAACAAGACACCCGCTGCTTCGGAACAAGGAACTGCATCAAAGTCACAACGTGCAGAAGATACATTAAATCGCTCTAAATCATCGGTACATAAAGAACCGGTGGAGCAGAAACTTCAGGACGACAGTCCGACTGAAGGACTGAGCCGGTCCAGATCGACAAGGTCACGCTCAGGTCAATCCGGGGAAGAGGTATCGGCGCCTAAACGAACGAATACGTATTCCTCCTATCGTGTCAGAATGAGCAAATGGTTTGTGAACTCATTGATTGTCATATTCATATTATTAATGGTAGGACTGTTGTGGTGGGGACTGATCGGCGCGCCTCCATTAAGCGAATTATTAAAGGAGTTATTATGAGTGTGTTGATGTGGTTAGCCGGTGCTGCGGCTGTTGGTGCAGGCACAATCGGCTGGATGAGGTCCGAAGCCGGAGGATATCGCGTACGTGAAGAGGAAGTTGTATCCGACCGTATTCCTCAGTCTTTTGACGGGTATCGAATATTGTTCATAACCGATATACATCGCAGAGTTTTGTCAGAACAGAAGCTGACCTCCAATCTCTTGCCAGTGGATTGCGTTTTTCTTGGAGGAGATATTACGGAAAAAGGGGTATCCTTTCAGCGGATGAGGCATAACATGTCGGTCCTGCTCCGTATAGCCCCCGTATATGCGGTCCTGGGTAATCATGATCTATATGCAGGCAAGGATGCGGTTCGTCAGGTTCTGCGCGAGACAGGGGTTGCCTTGTTGAGTGATAAGACAATTACACTGAAGAAGAATGAAGAGAGTATAACGCTGAGCGGAATTCGGCAGCCAGCAAGCAAAAAGCATCCGTATACGCAATTTCGCGGCAATCCAAAAGAAGATTCATACCACATCATCCTTGTCCATGATCCGATCTGGGTGAAGGACAGGGAGGAAACGAACGGTGATCTCCTGCTGGCAGGACATACGCATGGGGGACAGATCGTGCTTCCTTTTGCCGGTGCCGTACGGCTGGAGCGCTTCTATAAGAAGTTTAAATCAGGTTGGTATTCACTGCCGAGAAAAGTTGGCGACAGCCTTCACACTTCCCGAATGTTGATCAGCCGCGGATTTGGCACCTCGCACATCCCGCTGCGCTTGAAGTGTCCGGCGGAATATCATGTCATTACATTGCGCAAAAAACCTTAATTCCAACTCGTCAAAGTGATGACGGCGGAATTAAGGCTTTTTTGTATTGAGGGTTATCTTATTTTCGGTTCGATCAATCCAGGATCCACAAATCCATAACCTTTAGACTCGAGCTTGGTGAGCAGACTGTCAAGTGCTTCGACGGTCCAGGGAAGCTCATGCATCAAGATGTTGCTGCCGGGATGAAGCTGCTCCAGTACATTGTTAACCACAGCATCGGGTTTGTTTTTGTTTTTGCTTTCCCAATCCAGCGAGCCGTTGGACCAAGTCATGAATAACAAATCATGATCCTTGGCAATGTCCTTGACGGTATCCCCGCCAGAGCCGAAAGGAGGTCGGAAGAATTTCGGTTCCGTACCAATCGTTTCCTTTACGATTTTCTGTACATTCCCAATTTGTTCCTCTACGTTCTGTTTGCTCTCTTTTTTCAGATCGATATGATCCCAGGAATGATTCCCAATCACTTGACCGCGGTCGTGGATAAGTTTCAGCAATTCGGGATTTTCTTTCACTCGATATCCGTTAACGAAGAAGATGGCCTTGGCTTCATGTTTGTCGAGAGTGTCAATTAATTGGTTAATCATGTCCTCATCCTTGGGGCCGTCGTCAAACGTGAGCAGCACCACCTTGTCTGGCACAGAATCGTCATTCGGTACAATCCGGTACACTTTATTCATGTGATATTGCGGTTTGGCGGAAGCCACTGCATCCGGCTTTTTATCCGGTTCATCCGTCGGCGGTTCTTGAGATCCATTCGCACTCAATTCCGGATCAGGCTTGTCCGTTTCGTTTACAGCGTCGGTACTCCCGCTTGGAGGGGGAACCTGCCCGGTTTCATTTTGCTGTGTTGTCGGCACATTACCGCCTTCCGCAGCCGCGTCTTGCTTCTGAGCAGCGCCGTTGTTGCCGCACGCACTGAGCATAAGACAGCAGGCCAGCAGAAGGACTGTTCGTGTTCTAACCATGATTCCATCTCACTTTCCTGTATTTATGTAGCATGAGTTCCTGGCGGTGCGAGAACAATAATCTCGAGTTTAACATAGAAGGAGGTATCATTTGTGAAGACTTCGTCATTTCTATATGGTGTCATTATCGGTGCCGTTGCATGCCGGATGATTTCCCGTAAAAACATGGGTTTCTCTTCCATGATGAAAGATGTGAACCTGGGCCGCTTTGCGGATACCGCGATGAGTAAAATTCAAGGCACAAAAAGCCATAACTACGGCTCAAGCCATGAAAGCGTGTCTCCCAGTTCAGGCCGTAACGGCTCCACTCATTCCGACAGAACTTCTGGTGGACAGACATCGACCCATTCGAAAGCTGCCAACCTGAAGCAAGTAAAGGACTTTATCCGCAACAATCCAGACGTGAAGAACGAAGTCGAACAGATTCTCAAAGAGACTCACACCGTCATACCGGGTTTGTAAACGACACGCACCTTTTTGAATCATTCTCGGGGAGTGGACTTCACATCCCTGTGAATGATTCTTTTTTCTTCAGCTACATATTTACGTGCATTTGTGGGTATTAAATGATAAAATCAATTATATAAAACCATTTTTATCACGTCATAATCCAGACATCATAATTTGTTATAAACTTTTGTTTACGTAAGGAGGATCCTGTCATGAAAATAGAGCGTTTGAGTCAAGATAAGATACGGATTTTCCTCACGTTTGACGATCTGAGTGAGCGTGGGATCCAGAAGGAAGAGATGTGGCAGGAAATACCGAAAGTTTATGACCTGTTTACGGAGATGATGGATCAGGCCTACAGTGAACTCGGGTTTGATGCCACCGGACCTCTTGCCGTTGAGGTGTTTGCACTGCCTGCCCAGGGCATGGTGGTTATTGTGACGAGAGGGAAATACGATCACCATTTTAGCAGCTTGTCCGAAGAAGATATGCCGGACGAGATTTATGAAATGGAAGTAACGCTGGATCAAAGTGATACCATCGTCTATGTTTTTCAAGATTTTGAAGTGCTCATTGAAGCATCGCATATGTTGAAGGAACTTGTAGACGGAGCAGGTAAGCTCTATCACTATATGGATAAATGGTTTTTGTATTTCGATCCTGAGGAACTGAACAGCGAGAAGCTGCCGGCGGTCATTGCCATGCTGGCTGAATTCGGCGAATCCTCCTCAGTAACGGAAGCTGTGCTGGAGGAATACGGGAAGAAAGTGATGCCTCAGCAAGCAGTTGAGGTAATCTGTACACACTTCCAGCGTCAGCGTTAATCAATGTGGGCGTGCGTGCCGGACTTCAGGCCCGCAACTAACGGAAGGGGAATTTTTTAGTGCTGGTGTTCTCGGTAATTGCGTCAGCTTTGGCGCCGGGACTCGCATTGCTCACGTATTTTTACCTGAAAGATAGGTATGATCAAGAACCCCTGCATATGGTGATCAAGGTGTTTATGCTTGGGGTTCTGATCGTTTTCCCGATTATGATTTTGCAGCGGGGAATGATACTATGGCTTGGCGATCATCCGGTAGTCAACTCACTGTTCGTTTCAGCGGGCGTTGAGGAGTTTCTGAAATGGTTTATGATGTACCATATTATTTTCAAACACAAGGAATTTGACGAGCCTTATGATGGTATCCTTTATGCAGCGGCTATATCGCTGGGTTTCGCTACTGTAGAGAACTTGCTTTACGCGTGGTACAGTCAGGCTGCTTTTGGTCCCATGTTCTTGCGGGCACTGCTACCCGTTTCGGGGCACGCGATGTTCGGTGTCATCATGGGTTACTACATGGGGCATGCGAGATTCACGGAAGGAAAGCGGAGAAGATTTTTCCTAGCTTTGTCCCTCCTCCTGCCTTGGATGTGGCACGGTCTGTACGACCTGATTCTGAATCTGCTGGCCCATTCATGGATATGGTTCATCGTGCCGCTGATGGTGCTGTTATGGTATGGCGGCATGGGTAAGATCTCAAGGGCTAACAACCGTTCTCCTTTTCGTTTCATAAAACGGGAGGAAGAGGTTAACACGTAATAAATAAGGGCACACTTCATTCTATAGGCCTTGGCTGTCAGCCAAGGAAATATAGAGTGGGAGGTGTCTTTTTTTGCGTATAAAAGTGAAAATCCTTTGCAAAGATTGTGGTGAGCGCTTTATTCTGCGCGGGAAGAAGGAAGATGGCCGGATCGAAACCGGGTTTAAGCAATGCCTGTGCAACAACCGGGATCACTTCGATATTGAGGAAGATTTCTAAATGATGAAGTAATTATACAGATATGCATAAGACTTCTTCCTTCTAGTCAAACTAACCTCAGTGAGTAGAAGAAAGGAGACTATCGCATCATGTACAAACGATTAAGTGCTATTCTGTTTCCTGTGGCCACAATTTTATTGATCGGGGCTCTGGTATGGGGATATCAAGAGAATAAAGAGAAAAACGCAATATTGATTAACGCCGAGAACCAATACCAACGGGCATTCCACGACTTGTCCTACAATATGGACAGGATCCATGCCGAGCTCGGCAACACACTTGCGGTCAGTTCTACTTCCCAGGGGATGCACCGGAAGGGCTTGATGAATGTATGGCGTCTGACCAGCGAGGCACAGAATGAGATCAGCCAGCTGCCGCTTACGCTGCTGCCCTTCAACAAGACCGAAGAATTCTTATCCCGGATATCGAATTTTGCCTATAAAACAGGTGTCCGAGATTTCACCAAGGAACCGCTAAGTGACAATGAGGTTAAAACGCTGAAATCCCTATATGCCAACTCCGGCGAAATTACGAAGGATTTGCAGCATGTGCAGAACAAAGTCATCACCAACAGCTTGCGCTGGATGGATGTAGAAACAGCACTTGCCACGAACAAGGTAGGAGACAACTCCATTATCGATGGTTTCAAAACGGTAGACAAAAAAGTCGAGTCTTACCCTGAGCTGGACTGGGGTCCGTCGGTCAGCAGCATTTATGACAGACGCTCTGTCAAGCAGTTGGCAGGCATGCCGATTTCGGAAGAGGATGTGAAGCGGAAAGCGCTGAAGTTCTCGGATGCTGGCAACCAGGCCAAAGTCCAAGTCACGAAGAACGGCAGCGGCACGGAATGGGTATCCTATACAGCTAAGGTAAAACACCCGAACGGTCATATGCTCAGCCTGGATTTTACCGAAAAAGGAGGGCAATTGATCTCCTATACGGATGAGCGCAAGGTCGGTGCGAAGAAAGTATCGGTCCAGGATGCCATCGACAAAGCTCAGCAATTCCTGACGAAAAAGGGTTACTCCGACATGACCGTGGTTTCAGCTGACCAATACGACAACCTCGCCAACTTCTCTTTTGTCCGTGAAGAGGACGGCGTCCTGATCTATCCGGAGAAAATCACCGTTCGTTCGGCGATGGACAACGGGGATGTCATTGGTTTTCAGGCCAGCGACTTTGTATATGAGCACCAGATGAAGCGGCAAATTCCACAGCCGAAGATGAGTCTTGCAGAAGCGGAGAAAGTGCTGAACCCTGAATTCAAGGTGCTTTATCACCGCAAAGCATTAATTAAGAATGACCGTTCGGAGGATGTGCTGTGCTACGAGTTTGGCGGACGTATCAACGGCTCGCAATACCGGATCTATATTAATTCGGATACCGGCCTTGAGGAAACGGTTGAAGTCGTGAAGGATGCACAGGCAGGCATTAAATAACGGCGCTAAACATGGTGGCATGAACCGGTTAAGGAGACTCCTTGACCGGTTTTTTTAATGTGCAGATGCAGTGGAATCAGCGCTTGAATAGTGCCTCAGACAAACCGTTGTTTGCGAAGGGGAGACATGTTTACATTTTCAATCGAAGATTTTATCCCATAGACCCAGGGCTCGCATGATATAATGGTAAATATTGATTATCATGAATTAGTGGGTGAGCGCATTGTATCCAAAGATCAATGATGTCCTCTATATCCAGTTGGATACGGGGGATGAAAAGGAAGCCAAGATTGTATATAAATCCCGCATTTCCGACATGGATGATGAATCCATGTATATGGAGGTTCCGCTACAGGAAGGCACCGGGAGGCTGAAGAAGCTCTTCATTGGGGACGAGCTGTCAGCGTATTTCTTAAGTGAGGGCGGCGTGAAGAACTACTTTAATTCCTACGTCTTGAGCCATCACGAAGACATTATACGGCTGGTTCGTATTAAGAAGCCGGATCCCGATCAGATAACGAAGGTTCAGAGAAGAAGTTTCCTGAGGGTGCAGGCGGAGCTCGAAGTTGCTGTTATTGCTAAAGACGGCACACAGTTCTTAACCAAAACCGATGATGTCGGCGGCGGCGGCGTATCCTTTCATCTAAAACCGGGCCAATCCATTTCGGAAGGAAGCTTGCTGACTTGCTGGGTTCTGATACCGTACAAGAATGGTGCGGTGGAGCACGTCCCTTTTGAAGGCGAGGTGGTGCGGGTTAAGCAGCTGCCCACGAATCGAAGCATCGTTATGCTGAAATTCAATCATATCGTAGATATGGAACGTCAAAAGCTGATCCGGTACTGTTTCGAAAGACAGTTCGATTTTCGCAATCGATGATGCATAAAAATGGTATAACGGTGGTACACTACCCGAAATTTGTACCGGAGGGACCGTTTGCCATGACAGAAGCAAAGCCTCATCAAGACCCGTTGAATGAAGAAACAGAACTTAATGCTGCGCTCCATGAGAATGGACAAGCCCTTCATGACCGTTACGGAAAAGCGCTGTTTAAGCTGCTGATCGGACTTGTAGTCTCTTTGGTCATTACCCAGCTCTTGCTGCATTATGAGCCCAGCAGACCTTATATTTCGCCGGTTCAGCAAATGGAGGGCGTTCCCGTCAACGAGCCAAATGTAAACGATTGGATGGGGGAAAACACCCCTTCTCTTTTGCATCACTCTAGCTAGTGTGGTATAATTTTCACGTCGCAGGCGGGCGCCTGCTTTTTTCTTGAAATATAAGAATGGTGCAGAATTCATCTCGCGCTTTCTTGTATATTTTTTCTCAGGAAGTGTGATTCCGTCCTATCTGGATGGTAAGCCCTTTCGATTTCGAGGTATATGTTTGAGGAGGAATGCCCCGTTGGTTATGCAGGGGACAGGTTATCGCGACAGAATCAATATTGCCATTGACGGTCCGGCAGGCGCGGGTAAAAGCACAGTAGCACGTATGGTGGCCAGCAGGCTGCAGTACATCTATGTGGATACCGGAGCCATGTACAGGGCAGTCACCTGGTTCATGCTGAACCAAGGGATTTCTCCGGAAGATCCCGAAAAAGTGCTTCAACATGCACAAAACATGGTGATTGAATTAAAACCGCATGAAAATGGTCAAATGGTTTTGCTGAACGGGGAAGATGTCACACCCTATATTCGTTCACACCAGGTTAGTGCAGTGGTATCCAAATATGCACGAATCGAGGGCGTACGGATAAAGCTTGTCCGTTTGCAGCAGCAAATGGCGCTGGAGAAAGGCGTTGTCATGGATGGGCGTGACATTGGCACGACGGTTTTGCCGGATGCTGAGGTGAAGATTTTCATGACGGCCAGTGTCAAGGAACGTGCTCTCCGCCGCTTCAATGAGTTGAGTGATGAAGGCATCACGCTGGAACAACTGGAAAAAGATATCGCAGAACGTGACAGGCTTGACCAGGAACGTGAAGTGTCGCCGCTCCGATGCGCAGAGGATGCCATCATTCTGGACACGACACATATGGATATCAACCAGGTTGTTGAAGCGATTCTTTCATATTGCGAAACTTAAGTGGGATGGGGAGAAAAAGCAATGATTTATCTTTTTTGCAGAGCGGTGGTCCGCGGTTTGTTCGCTATTCTCTACAGATTTGAATCTGTCGGCGTACATAACATACCTTCAGAAGGCGGCGTGCTAATCTGCAGCAATCATATTAGCATAAGAGATCCAATATCTGTCGGGATCCACGTCAAACGCCAGGTGAAATTCATGGCGAAGGCGGAACTGTTCAAAATTCCGGTGTTCGGATGGCTGGTCCGCCAGCTTGGAGCTTTTCCGGTGAAGCGCGGTGGAGTGAGCAAAGATTCCATCAAGATGGCCCTTACCATCTTGCGTTCCGGCGAGATCATGGGCATCTTTCCCGAAGGGACACGCAACTCGGATGCTACCGCAGCGAAACGGGGTGCAGCAAGTTTTGCTCTCCGCAGCGGGGCAACGGTCATACCAGCTGCGATTATCGGTGATTACAAGCTTTTTAGAAAAGTGAAGATCATCTACGGCGCACCTGTGGATCTGTCCCAGTTTGAGGGGGATAAATCACCAGAGGCACTGGATGCGGCAACTGGAATGATCATGGCGAAGATTCATGAAATGCGTGCAAGCGGCAAACCAACCGTGAACTGATTTATTCGCTCCATGCATAAAAAGCATGGGAAAGTTGGGAAGATACTACAGCAATTATGTTTTGAACTTCGCGAATGCGAGTTTAAATAAATGGGGTTTGAATTGAGGAGGTTATTTGACATGTCGGAAGAAACAAGAAATCAAGAGGCTGCTGAAAACCAAGAGCAGCTGGACCAAATCGTATCCTTGAAAAAAGGGGACACCGTGAAAGGGACGATCGTCAAACTGGAGGACAACCAAGCTTACGTAAGCATTGGATATAAATATGACGGCGTAATTCCTGTTCGCGAACTGTCTTCTGTACAACTTGATAATGCATCTGATGCGGTTCAGGTTGGCCAAGAGGTAGAATGCAAAGTCGTTAGCATTAACGACGACAAGGAAAGCCTGGTTCTTTCCAAGCGCGCGATCGACACCGAGAATTCATGGGAAGAGCTTGAGAAACATTTTGCAGATCAAGACGTATTCGAAGTAACGGTGGCTGACGTGGTGAAAGGCGGACTTGTAGCCGATGTTGGTGCACGCGGCTTTATTCCTGCGTCTATGGTAGAACGTCATTTTGTTGAAGATTTCAGCGACTACAAAGGCCGCACACTTCGCGTAAAAGTGAAAGAACTGGACCGCGAGAACAACAAAGTGATTCTTTCCCAGAAGGATGTTCTGGAAGAAGAGTTCGAATCCAACAAACAAAAAGTAATGTCCGAGCTTCAAGACGGTCAAGTGCTGGAAGGTACAGTACAACGTCTTACCCAATTCGGCGCATTTGTTGACGTGGGCGGCGTTGACGGTTTGGTTCATGTATCCGAGATTGCTTGGAGCCATGTTGAGAAGCCTGCCGATGTATTGTCCGAAGGCGACCAAGTTCGCGTGAAAGTGCTGAAAGTTGATCCTGAAAAAGGCAAAATCAGCCTCAGTATCAAAGCAGCAGCTCCTGGTCCATGGGAAACAGCTGGAGAGCAATTCAACACTGGCGACATCGTGACAGGGGTTGTAAAACGTCTGGTTACTTTTGGCGCATTCGTTGAGCTGGCTCCAGGTGTTGAAGGTTTGGTTCATATCTCCCAAATCTCCCACAAGCATATCGGTACTCCGCAAGAAGTATTGAAAGAAGGCCAGGAAGTTCAGGTTAAAGTGCTTGATATCAACACTTCCGAGCAGCGTGTAAGCCTGAGCATCAAAGAAACTGAAGAGGCACCAGCTCAAGCTCCACGAGCTGAAAAACCGTCCAAAGGTCCTAAAATCGATCTGAAAGACAACCCTAACGTTTCTTTGAACAATCAAGGCATGAGTGTTACGCTTGGAGAGCGTTTTGGCGATAAGCTGAGCAAATTCAAGTAAGCCCGGGAACAGTTTTGTTCGGTCTATTGACCTATCATAACGAAGTCGGCGAACCCAGAAATCTGGGTTCGCCATTTGTTTTTTTAGGGGACGAACGTGAACGGATGTTGTAACATGGGGTAGAGCATAATAGAAATAAGATGAAAGGTTAGCCAATTGTAACGTTTTTTGCTATGATGATAATCGTAAGAATTGACAGGAGGAGTGACTATGGCAAGACCCGTAGTGGCTATCGTTGGACGACCTAACGTCGGTAAATCCACCATATTTAACCGACTGATTGGCGACAGATTAGCCATCGTTGAAGATAAACCGGGCATTACCCGTGACCGGATTTACGGAAGTGCCGAATGGAACGGCAAAGCGTTCAGCGTCATCGATACCGGGGGTATCGAAATCGACGGTGACGACATGATATTGAAATCCATACGCATGCAGGCAGAGCTTGCGATTGAAGAAGCGGATGTCATCGTATTTATGTGCGATGCTAAAGCGGGGGTTACTCAATCGGACGAGGAAGTTGCACAAATTCTGTTCCGATCCGGCAAGCCGGTTATTCTAAGCGTAAACAAAGTGGATAATTTGAAGCGTGTTGATGATATCTACGAATTCTATTCCTTAGGATTTGGCGATCCTGTGGGTATATCGGGAAGCCACGGGACCGGAATCGGGGATCTGCTTGACGTTGTCGTGGAGAACTTGCCGGAGCTTGAGGATGACGGATATGACGAGGATGTTATTCGTGTCGCTTTGATTGGCAGACCGAATGTCGGCAAGTCTTCCCTCGTTAATGCGATATTGGGAGAAGAACGTGTTATTGTCAGCGACGTTGCCGGGACTACGCGTGATGCAATTGATACACCGTTCGAGAAAGACGGGCAGCGTTATGTGCTCATCGATACCGCAGGTATGCGTAAGCGGGGCAAGGTCTACGAGACGACAGAGAAATACAGTGTCATGCGTGCGATGCGTGCCATCGAGCGTGCAGATGTGGTGCTCGTGCTCATTAATGGCGAGGAAGGCATCATCGAGCAGGACAAGCATATTGCAGGGTATGCATACGAGGCTGGTAAAGCTTCTTTGTTCGTTGTCAACAAATGGGATATGGTTGAGAAGGAAGATAAGACGATGCAGCAGTTCGAGAAGAAGATCCGGGATCATTTCTTGTTCATGACCTACGCACCGATCGTATTCCTGTCCGCCAAAACAAAGCAGAGATTGCAGAAGCTGCTCCCCGTGGTTAAACATGTGGCCGATCAGCATTCACTTCGCGTCCAGACACATCTGCTTAACGATGTGATATCGGATGCGATTGCCATCAATCCGCCTCCAACGGATAAAGGAAGAAGATTGCGCATTAACTACTCAACACAGGTTGCGGTTAAACCGCCAACCATGGTTGTATTTGTCAACGATCCTGAATTGATGCACTTCTCGTATGAGCGTTATCTCGAGAACAAGATTCGGGCAGCGTTTGATTTTGAAGGTACACCCATCAGGATATTTACACGAAGAAAGTCTGATGAGAGTTAGGGGAGAATAGCTTGATTCTGGAGATCGTAGCGATTGTAGTGTGTTATTTACTTGGTTCGGTGAGCTTTAGCGTACTATTTGCCAAAATCCTCAAAGGGATCGACATTCGCCAGCATGGCAGCGGCAACGCCGGGGCAACCAATACCCTCCGCGTCTTGGGGAAGGGGCCTGCCATACTTGTGTTGGCATTGGATGTAATGAAGGGCATCGCTGCGGTTTGGATCGGACGATGGCTCGGGGGAGACAATGAGTGGCTGCCTGGTTTATGCGGAATTGCGGCCATAATCGGTCATAATTGGCCGCTCTATTTCCGTTTTCGAGGCGGCAAAGGGATTGCAACCGCCATTGGTGTGCTGGCCACACTTTGCTTTTTACCGGCGTTTATAGCAGGCATTATTGCAATTCTATCGATTGTTTTTACCCGTTATGTATCTTTGGGTTCCCTTATTTTTGTGCTTCTCACCCCTGTTTTTCTTTTAATTGCAGGATATTCTTGGCCGATTTTTTGGACAAGCTTGATTATATGTGTGTTCGCCTTCTGGCGGCATCGTACGAATATTGTGAAGCTTGTACAGGGTCGTGAGAATAAGTTGGGTTCGGGAAAAGGAAAAGACAAAGGAGGGAAGCGTGTTGTCTGACAAAGTCGCTGTTCTGGTGGCAGGTAGTTGGGGAACCGCTTTGGCAAGTGTTCTCGCTTCGAATCATCTGAATGTTGTAGTCTGGACAAGAACGGAGGAACAGACTCGTGAAATTAACGAGTCTCATACCAATAACCGTTATTTGCCCGGTGTGGAGTTATCATCGAATATCCGCGCTACAACCCATATGGAAGAAGCGGTTTCTTCGGCTGTTGCTGTGGTCATTGTTGCACCTTCATCCGCTATGCGGGAGGTCACGGGCCAATTGAAGCCATATTGGACTGAGGATATGCTGGTCATCCATGCGACGAAGGGGTTCGAGACTGAATCCTTGAAGCGGATGTCTACCGTCATTTCCGAGGAGCTTGGCTGTGAGGAAGGACGTGTGGTGGTATTATCCGGACCAAGCCACGCGGAAGAAGTAGTTAGACGCTGTCCTACTACCGTTGTTGTAGCATCATCGGATGCTGCGGCCGCCACAGCTGCCCAGGATTTGTTTATGAACACGTATTTCAGAGTATATACGAACCGGGATATGATTGGTGTGGAACTTGCCGGGGCTTTGAAGAATATCATTGCACTAGGTGCCGGGATGTCAGATGGCTTGGGCTTTGGTGACAACGCCAAGGCAGCGCTCATCACCAGAGGGTTGGCGGAAATATTGCGAATCGGTATGGAGATGGGAGCAAATCCGCTTACGTTTGCCGGGCTTGCCGGCATCGGGGACCTTGTGGTTACCGCTACGAGTCAACACAGCCGGAACTGGCGAGCAGGCTCTATGCTGGGCCAAGGCAAGAAGCTGGACGAAGTTCTGGGCTCCATGGGGATGGTTGTGGAAGGAATTCGGACGACCAAAGCGGCACATGCCATTTCTGAGAAATATGGCGTGCAGATGCCGATTGCCGATCAGCTGTATCATGTGCTCTTCCAGGATCGCAATCCCCGTACTGCTGTGGAAGCTTTAATGGGCCGGGATCCCAAGACCGAGATGGAATTGATGCCGCTTGAAACTTGGGAACAGTGGCACACCTAGCTTATTCACCATTCCGATAGCTCTCTCATATATTGTTGTGAGGATGTCGGAGGAGGGGTGGAAATGAGCAAAAGCTTTCACAAGGATGTACTGAATGCGATCAACAAGAAAAGCGGCAAGAAAATTTCTTCAGGGGCTGTCAATAAGCTGGCTAGCACGGTTAAGCCGTCTACAATGCAAAATGAAGCCCAGCTCCGTCAACTGATCAAACAGGTGTCTTCCATGGCGAACATACCGGTTAGTGAGGATACAATCCAGGAGATTGTCGGAGCCGTGAAGAAGAGCGGCATGAATCCAAGCAATATGGAAGCCTTGATGAAAATGATGATGAACAAATAAGTTGCAGCAATGATGAACAAAAGCCACGTCCGGCTGGGCGGCGGCTTTTGTTCTTTTTTTCGACAAACCTGGGGTGAGGAGGTACCGTTTTCGTGATATAATAGGTTGAATAATTTGATGAGAGATTGGAGAGTTTCGTGACATGGATCCAATGCAAAAGATGTGGCTGTCCCTTGTCGCATTATTGATTATGGCGCTGTCTGTCATCGTGGTTACACTTGCGCGAAGCAAGACGAAGGGTTTCCTGCGCGGCACTTTGTCGTTTGTGGCCTTTATGATGATGATTTTTGGTTTTATTATTGGACTGGCCTCCATCATATAACAAAGGAAGCCGTCAGGGATGATAAGGTAAAAGGGGTGCAGCATGACGCTGAATGATCTGCCGGAATTGGAGAAGGTACTAGCTGCCGCCATTCACAGACTGAATCGGGCTTATACCGCATGGCTGCTTGGCGGGAGCTGCAGCTTGCTTCTACAGGACGTGAAGCTGGATAAACCGCCGAGGGATATCGATTTATATACCGATGCGGAGGGTGTTCACCCATTACATGAGACGCTGGCTTCAGCGGCAGTTGATGCTCCCCGCCTTGATCAGGAAGGAATGTATTCCTCGATTCTGAGCCACTATGTCATTAACGAAGTCCCTATCGAGCTGGTGGGCAGCTTTCAGATCAATTCTTCAGGATCCTCCTATAGGGTAGAGATTGAGTCACTCTTGTACCAAGCAGCGCCAGAGAGCCGTATACGGGACGCTGCGGTACGGCTGATGCCGTTATCCCATGAACTGGTGTTCAACGTGCTGCGGGACAGGCAGGATCGTTATGAAGCTATTGGGGAGGCTATCCTGAAGGACAAGGACAATCACATTCCGCTTCTCCAGCAGTTAATAAGCCGTAATCGTCTGAGCGTGGAGCATCTTGAGATATTGAATCGTTTAATGGGACTGCAGCTTTAGCACAGCATATGTAGATGCAATTACGAAGGTTTGTGTACATAAGGAAGAAAAGGGGGTGCGTTTACCGGTGGACTACGAGGTGTTGTTTTTGCCAGATCAGAAAAAAGCCAAGGTTCGTCAACATACGAATGTTCTGGATGCCTCTCGTCGGGCTGGTGTACGTATTCCGACCCGTTGTGGAGGAAAAGCCGGCTGTTTGATGTGCAAGGTTATCATACCGAAGGAGGAGCGTGGGCACTGCTTGCCCCCTGAATCCAAGGAAATTCGAAAGCTGGGTTCAACCCTTATCGAGCAAGGCTACCGGTTATCCTGTCAAACAAGAATAACAAACCATGTAACGGTCATGATTCCGGAGGATCCGCTCAAAGCTGCGGTACGCAAGCAGTTGGAGGCTGCGAGGAGCCGAGATTTGGATGATTTTATTTAAAGTGAAGGATGATGTTAGTTGAGTATAGTCAATGGGATGACCCAAGCAGGGGGCCGTTCAAAGCGGATGTCTGCCGTCTTGATCCTGGTACTTTTACCGATGCTGCTTACCGGCTGCCTGTACCCTGATGAGAAATTACAGGAGAACCAGGTTTCATACAGGGAGAGTATCAAGAGAATACAATCGGCAGTGGACGATTTTTACAAGGAGCAGGGAATACTGCCGATTATAACGGCTGGCCAGGAGATTCCGCGGTATGAGAAGTACCGGGTCGATCTGGATCAACTCAAGGGCAGAGGATACCTCGATGAGATTCCGAACACGGCTTTCGAGCAGGGTGGCAGCGGTTACTTTCTTATTATTAATGAAGAAACGAAGCCGACCGTGAAGGTCATGGACTTGACCACGACCCAGAAGGTGAATGACGTTCAAAGAGCAGTGAATCTGTATAAAATGTCCCATGACAACGCCCTGCCGGCAGGCGAAGCCCTCTATCCGGGTTATACGGCGGTGGACTTGTCCAAGACCGATGCCAAGTCCCTGAAACTGATGAGTGTGTATTCAGGTCAGGAGATGACCTTCATCATGGATGAAGAGGGTACCGTTTATGCGGATTACGCCTTCGATATTATGCAGGCCATCCAGAAAAATGGGGCCGATCCCCAAGAAGGACAAGATTTACGGGTGTTTTTGGAGGAAGAATCCTACTATGTCCCCGTAAAATCAGTCGCTTACACGTGGAAGGACGGGCAGCCCGTGGCCCAGCCGCAATCCTGACTCCTATCTGTAATACCCGTCGAGCCCGGCGGGTATTTTTTTGTTTTAGCAGCAAAGGATCGGCCATGCACTCCTTTTGATGATTTTTTGAAATTGAATGAATCTATTTGGAATATCTATTAAAGTGCGCGCATATTCATAATCTGAAAGAGTAGTGCGGGCAAGAGTCGGTTGCCCACATCATGAGGTTTAGGGCAACGTCCGGGGACGCATCATGAGAACAGACCGCTCCATGCGGTGGTTTTTTCTTGGGATATTTGATTTTTCGTGTCTAGTTTGTTTAGACATCTTCGATATCTTAAAAAAAACTGGACGGACTTTAAGGGGCAACCGTCATATTTTTGAACCCGGTACATATGATGTTACTAGTCCAAATGCATGTACGAGTTACGCCGCTTTGCCGTTTCCATCAAAACTCATGGAATACCGGCGGCGGGATGCTGGCGACATTGTAAAGGCTGCTCATCTGTTGCAATGGCTTTGGCTATGAGTGGAACACGAAGCGGATGCTCTTAAAGCATTTTTCCTTCGGAGTAATTTGAGGAGGGGATCTCTTTTGGAAAAAGTGGACATTTTTAAGGACATTGCCGAACGGACCGGAGGGGACATTTACTTAGGTGTTGTCGGTGCCGTCCGTACGGGAAAATCAACCTTCATTAAGCGGTTTATGGAGACGATTGTTCTCCCGAACATTACGAACGAGGCGGATCGAGTAAGAGCTGTCGATGAGCTGCCTCAAAGTGCTGCAGGGAAAACGATCATGACAACCGAGCCGAAATTTGTGCCAAACAATGCGGTGCAGATTAAGGTTACGGATGGTCTTGAGGTCAACGTACGACTGGTGGATTGCGTAGGCTACGCTGTTGAAGGCGCCAAGGGATACGAGGACGAGAACGGCCCTAGAATGATCTCGACACCATGGTTCGAAGAACCGATTCCGTTCCAGGAAGCGGCTGAAATCGGAACACGCAAAGTCATTCAGGAGCACTCAACACTTGGTGTTGTTGTAACGACAGACGGCAGCATCGCTGAGATCCCGCGCAGTTCTTACGTTGAAGCGGAAGAGCGAGTCATTGAGGAACTGAAGGAAGTTGGCAAGCCATTCGTGGTTGTGATTAACTCCACGCGTCCACGCAGTGAAGAAACCCTTCAACTGCGTAATGAGCTGGCAGAGAAGTACGACATTCCGGTAATGACACTGAGCGCGGCTACAATGACCGAAGATGATGTAACCGGCGTTCTTCGCGAAGTATTGTATGAGTTCCCTGTACATGAGGTGAATGTCAACCTGCCTAGCTGGGTTATGGTGCTTAACGAGAACCACTGGCTGCGCAGCAACTACGAGAACTCGGTTAGAGACACCGTAAAAGATATCCGTCGCCTGCGCGATGTGGATCGTGTTGTCAGCCAGTTCATGGAGTATGACTTTATTAACCACGCTGGTCTTAGCGGTATGAATATGGGGCAGGGCGTCGCAGAGATCGATCTCTTCGCTCCTGACGAATTGTATGATCGGATCTTGATGGAGGTCGTTGGTGTTGAGATTCGTGGCAAAGATCATCTGCTGCAGCTGATGCAGGAGTTCTCCCATGCCAAACGGGAGTATGACCGCTTCGCTGAAGCTCTTGAGATGGTCAAAACAACAGGTTACGGTATTGCAGCTCCTTCGCTGGCTGAGATGGCTCTCGATGAGCCTGAGCTTATCCGCCAGGGCACCCGCTTTGGGGTAAGATTGAAAGCGACGGCGCCTTCCATCCATATGATTCGAGTCGATGTGGAATCCGAGTTCTCGCCGATTATCGGAACAGAGAAGCAGAGTGAGGAGCTTGTCCGCTATCTGATGCAGGATTTCGAGAACGATCCGATCAAAATTTGGGAATCCGATATATTTGGACGCTCGCTGCACTCGATCGTCCGCGAAGGAATTCAGGGCAAAATTGCCATGATGCCAGACAATGCAAGATACAAATTACAGGAAACGTTGGGTCGCATTATTAACGAGGGTTCCGGCGGTTTGATCGCCATTATTCTCTAATCCAGGCGTTGATAGGAAGCGGAAAAAAGCAGTCGCTAGCGGGTCAAAAGTCCCGATTAGCGGCTGTTTTTCGTGTTTTCTTTGGTCCAATAAAGCAAAACGCTTGAAATTATGAGATGGCTGTATTACTATAAATTTGTTCCGCGTCATGCATTCTAAACGCGAGATAGGGGTAAAATACCCGATTGCACGTATAATTTGCGGTAAAACGGAAACAGTGAATAGCAAGTGGAGCACATCCTTGTTAGGGAGGTGAAAGAATGAATAAATCGGATCTGATCACACAAGTAGCTGAATCTACTGAGCTGTCGAAGAAAGATGCAACTAAAGCGGTTGATGCCGTTTTCGATGCGATCTCTGAAGCACTGCAAAGTGGAGACAAGGTTCAACTGGTTGGCTTTGGCAACTTCGAGGTTCGCGAGCGTTCCGCACGGAAAGGCCGCAACCCGCAGACAGGTGAAGAAATCGAAATCCCTGCGAGCAAAATTCCTGCATTTAAACCTGGTAAAGCGCTCAAAGACGGAATCAAATAAAGATTTCTACATATTACCTAAGAGCACAGGTCGTGAATTCGTTCACGGCCTTTTCTTTTAGACTTACGGTCAGGAGGTCTGGAAATGGAGAACGTTCAGAACGGAGATTATTTTGTTGTCAAAGCACTTGACCACGGGGTTCAAGTCATCGGTCTTACCCGCGGACAGGACACCCGGTTTCATCATACCGAGAAGCTGGATAAAGGCGAAGTCATCATCGCACAGTTTACGGATCATACATCGGCAGTGAAAATACGCGGTAAAGCGGAAGTCATGACGAAACACGGGAAAATCGAATCTGGCAGTTAATTTCACTTGGCATTATTGAGAAGCCCCACCATGATCGGTGGCGGCTTTTTTTGTATGGAACGTTTTTTTGACGTGGAAGTGCGTAAACACATTGTTAAAAGTCCTATTGTCGAGTTAACTTACGATGGATATACTAGCAGGCTGGTATGGCCTGGACCGCTGGGCACTGCCGCTGCTGGGAACACCGTGGAGCCGTAGAAGAATAGACAAGGATACATCCGACTAGGTTGGTGTTTGCCTCTAGAAAGTAACATTCGTCACTTTTGAAGCTGTTTTGTCAAGTACAATTCGAACAGCCTCCTGTTTTCACATCCTTTAATCTGGAGTTAGATACTTTTATGATAAAGGGTGATGAAGATGGGAGTCCGATCTTTTTTTAAACTGGTCGAAATTCAGACAAAGGTAGCCAGCATGATCCCGTTCCTGTTAGGAACCTTGTACGCACTATTTCGCTTTCAGCAGTTTGAAGGGTATCATTTTGTCCTTATGCTGGCTTCATTATTGTCGTTTGATATGGCAACGACAGCGATCAATAACTACTATGATTACAAAAAAGCGATCAAGACGAATGGTTTCGGTTATGAGCAGCATAATGCGATTGTGCGTTATAAACTAAAGGAGACGGCAGTCCTGTGTGTGATTGTGGTGCTTTTGCTGACGGCAGTCGGCTCCGGCATCGCGCTCTTTCTCTCCACGGGCTGGCTGATCCTGCTGCTTGGAGGATTGTCCTTTGCGGTAGGGATCTTATATTCGTTCGGTCCGATTCCGATCTCAAGAATGCCGCTTGGAGAGCTGTTCTCGGGATTGTTTATGGGATTTGTCATCATTTTTATCTCGGTTTGGATCCACGTGGATAAGGACAGACTGGCGGTTCTTGATATACATGGAGGGATGCTCTCGCTTCAGGTGAATCTTCCCGAAGTTCTGCTGCTGCTTGTCGTGTCCCTTCCGGCCATTCTCGGAATTGCTAACATCATGCTGGCAAACAACATCTGTGATATGGATGAGGATATGGAGAACAAGCGGTACACGCTGCCGGTATACATCGGGTTCAAGCATTCCTTATCGCTGTTCCGTATTTTCTACGTTCTCGCATACCTTGATCTGCTGGCCCTTCTTATGTTGAAGGTGCACCCCGTGCTTGTTCTTCTGGTGTTTGTAACGATTATTCCGGTTTATAAAAAAGGGGTGCAATTTACGGCTCGTCCTTCTAAAGAGAAGACATTCGTGATCGCGGTACAAAATTTTGTTCTGATGAATATGGCCCGAATTGCTGCCCTCGGGGTGGCAGTGACGCTAACAGCTCTATCGATCCTCTAGTCCGAAAACTAATCGTTATATCTTAAAGCAGGCATAGCCTGCTTTTTTTCTTTATACAATGAGGTATGGACTTAATGGGAGCGGAGGAAACTATGGACAGAGGAGGTAGATAATATGAAGCATTGGCCATCCGTACGAGCTGTTCTTGTGCCGGCGGCTATCGCCTGCATGATACTTGCGCTGCTTATTAGCGTGCAGTCACAAACGCGTTATAAGGTCGGAGCTGTGACCGCTGCAATCCCTTATCATTCCCGGGAGTTAAACGATGCCGGATTAGTGGATGCGCTGATGGAGCTCCCTCTCCATCTTAGGATTAGCCGTGCGGATTATGATGACGGCGCTCTGACTCTGGATATCAAATTAAACGATCAATCAGATACCGTAACCGACGTCTATGAGGATGTTGCAAGTGTTATGTCCTTCTCGTTTGAGGGTACCGATAATGTACAGCAGTTGTATTTGAGAGTGATAGCCATTGATCGCTGGGGCGGGAAGCGTTACATGCTGTTGGCATCGAACATGAGCAGAGAAACATGGGATCCTCGGTATGCAGAAGCACTCACCCAACTTGAGAACGGCGATATGCCGCCGGCCTTAACAAGCTCCCTCAACATAACATTTACGAATCTTTGGCTGAAGCAATTCAGCAGCCCTTGAAACGGGTAAATTAGTAGATGACAGGGCATGTACGTGCCTTGAACATGTGTTATAATAGATTGGATTGTGGGCTCAATTGGACAAAAGAACATCAAGTGCACGGAGGCTGAGAATGAAATCGTATCGCGTACCAGAACTGGCAGAGAAATATATGAATTATGATATGATTAAGAACCACACGGATCTTCCGGAATTCCCGGATGCCCGTGTTCATTTGCTATACATATTTTTAAAGGATTCGGGACGAAATATTTCCGGACACGAAGAATTGTACGCGCTGGTTACCTCACTGGTTCAAGTGGGACTCGATACGCATGAGAGCATCGATGTTACGGAGGGCAATCAAGGAGAGGCGCTGATGAGATCCCGGCAGTTAAAAGTTCTCGCAGGGGATTACTTCAGCAGCCGATTTTACCAACTTCTTGCCCTGAAGGGCGAAATCGCTGTTATCTCACTTCTTAGCAAGGCTGTGAGCGATGTTAACGTGATGAAGATGAATTTGTACGGCAAAATGAAAGAAGCACTGCTGCCTTCGGAAGATTATTTAAGTCTAACGGTACAGCTGAACATGCAGCTGTTTCTTTCTTTTACTCCGCTGCTTGAGGAATCCGTGCAAGAGACTTGGGAGAAGCTGCTCAGGGAAATCACGGAATGTGAAACACTTGTGCAGGAGATGGAACGCTGTGCAACGCCTGAATTCGGCAGATGGGGTTACGCCTATTGGCATCTGATCGAGGCGGGAAGCGATGAGGAACGGAAAATGCTGGTCGGTAAGAGGACGGATATGAAGGATTGGAAGAAGCTGATTCTGAAGCACAAGGCATCAGAGAAGCTGCTGGATAAGCTCCGGGAATCGGTAAGTGCCATTCAGCAGCAGCTGGCAAGCCGCGTAGAAGAGAGCCCTTACGCCGGCATATTGGACCCTTTCCTGAAACGGCTCAGCACGTTCCGGTCCGTCGTAAGTGAAGGGTAGGGGGATGCAGTGGATAATCAAACGAACAAGCTGGACATGAATAAGCATGACGGCAAAAATCCGAAAGAGCAGTATGTTCATTCCGTCTTCGAAAGCATCTCAGGGAAATATGATTTGATGAATGACATTCTCAGCTTTCGAAGACATAAAGCCTGGCGCAAGTATACGATGAGGAAAATGAATATGCGTCAAGGCGATACGGCCATCGACCTATGCTGCGGAACTTGCGACTGGACGATCAGTATGGCCCAGGCAAGTGAATCCGGACACATAGTCGGACTTGATTTCAGCGAGGGGATGCTGAACGTCGGCCGGCAGAAGGTGGCCAAAGAGGGTTTGGAACAGCAGATCAATCTGGTTCAAGGCAACGCGATGAGCCTTCCGTTCGAAGATGGTCAATTCGACTACGCAACGATTGGTTTCGGTCTTCGCAACGTACCGGATTATATGCAGGTATTGCAAGAGATGAAACGCGTGGTTAAGCCTGGAGGGATGGTTGTATGCCTGGAACTGTCCAAGCCCACCTGGCAGCCGTTCAAAGGCATTTATTATTTCTACTTTCAACAAGTGCTGCCTCGGATGGGGAAACTGGTAGCCAAGCGATATGAGCAGTATAAGTGGCTGCCGGAATCGTTGGCATTATTCCCCGGAAGAGAGGAGCTTGCCGAAGCTTTCCGTCAGACCGGACTTAAACAGGTTCAGGCCTATCCCTTGACTGGTGGCATCGCAGCCTTACATATTGGGATCAAGGAGAATCTGGATGTTTAAGAAAATAGGAACGTATCTTGAAATGATCAAAGTGGAGCATACACTGTTTGCTCTGCCTTTCGCTTTTATGGGGGCTTTAGTGGGATCGGCTGTTGTGTTTGACGAGCTGCCTTCCTGGGGAGATATCGGTTGGATCTTTCTGGCCATGTTCGGGGCTCGCAGCGCCGCGTTCGGACTGAATCGGCTGACAGATCAACACATTGACGCCAAGAACCCTCGCACCGCAAACCGGGCCATTCCGGCAGGACTGCTCAAGCCGCTTGAAGTGATTTTATTTATTATTTTGTCTTTTGCAGTATTTTTCTGGGCGACGTTTATGCTGGACCCGTTTGCTTTTCGATTGCTGCCTATTGCAATTTTTATGCTTATTATTTATTCCTTTACGAAACGCTTTACATGGCTGTGCCATTTGGTTCTCGGACTTACAACCGCATTGGCTCCGCTTGGCGGATGGGTTGCGGTAACCGGTCAGATCGACTGGAAAGCGATCGTGTTTTATATTGCGCTGGCGTTCTGGACTGCAGGATTTGATATTGTCTACGCTTGCCAAGACGAGAAGTTTGATGCGAAGGAGAAGCTGTACTCGATTCCTTCCCGATTCGGATTGCATAAAGCGTTATGGTTTGCCCGGGGATTCCATGTAGTGACCGCGGCTGGCTTTATTATTCTATTCTTTGTCACCCCGCTCGGCTGGTGGTACCTGATTGGCATGCTCATTGCCTGCGGAATCTTGTTCTATCAGCATTACATTTTATCGCCAAACGACATGAGCCGGCTGCAAACAGCTTTCTTTACCATGAACAGTACGCTCAGCATCATCTTGTTTGTGTTTACTTTGATTGATTTGGTGGTGCGGTATATCTGATGGAAGCCACGCGCAGAAAAAGCTGGGTTGTCGGGATTACGGGGGCCAGCGGCAGCATATACGGTGTACGCCTTACCGAAAGCCTGCTCTCGCTGGGCTATGATGTGCACCTGATCATTTCGAATGCAGGCTGGCGTGTCCTGAAGGAGGAAATGGATTTTCAGGCAGGCAACCGCGAGGAGATGCTGTCCGAAAAATTCGGTGGATATGAGGGGAAGGTGATTTATCACCCGATCGCTGATATCGGAGCTACGATTGCGAGTGGATCCTATCTCGTTGAAGGCATGATCATTATGCCTTGTTCCATGGGTACATTATCCTCGGTGGCACACGGGTCCTCCGATAATCTGATGGGGCGGGCAGCCGATGTGATGATGAAGGAAGGCCGCGCGCTGGTGCTCGTTCCGAGGGAAACGCCCCTGCATGCGATCCACTTAGAGAATATGCTGAAGCTGGCCAGGCTTGGCGTCAAAATCATTCCTGCGATGCCGGCGTTCTACTATGGTCCGAAAACCATCGATGATATTGTGAATTTTCTGGTAGGCAAGGTGCTGGACAGCCTACGTATTGAACATCAATTGTACAAAAGATGGGGTGACTGACATGCCGGGAGCAGACAGCAAGACTATCATCGGCAAAATCAGTTACACCAACGCTTGGCCGGTATTTCATTACGTACATCCGTCAATACTGGATACTCCTGCAGAGATGATAACGGCAGTCCCGGCCGCGTTGAACCGCGGGATGCACAGTGGTGAAATCCATATCGGGGCGCTTTCTTCGTTTGCCTATGCTGAAATGTCGGACCGGCTCCTGCTGCTGCCGGATTTATCCGTGAGCGCAGATGGGGCGGTTAACTCCATCTTCCTGTTTTCGAAAAAGCCGCTGGATGCCTTGAAGAACGCAACCATTGCGCTAACCAATACGTCGGCAACCTCCGTCAACTTGCTGAAGATTCTTCTGGAAAAATCACTGGGGGGCACTTATTCCTATCGCACTTGTGAACCGGTGTTAAGCGAGATGATGGCTGAAGCGGATGCCGCGCTTCTGATTGGGGACCATGCGATTCGGGCTTCATGGAGCCATTCGGATTATTATAAGACGGATCTCGGCCAATGGTGGAAAGAATGGACCGGCTGCAGCATGACGTTTGCCGTCTGGGCGGTGAACAGGCATGCTGTGAAGCAGAATCCCGAAGGCATGGCTGAGATTGCCGCCATGTTCCTCGAGAGCAAGCAGCGGAGTGTGAGCGACCTCTCCCCTATTGTCGATGAAGCGGTTCGGCGTATTGGAGGTACTGGCGGCTACTGGATGAAATACTTTTCGAACCTGTGCTACCATTTTGACGAACGACAACAGGAAGGGTTACGCTTATATTTCAAGTTCGCATATGAACTTGGCCTGCTGGAGCGTGAAGTGGTGCCGGAGTTATGGAACGAGAAACTAAGCATACGGGTGAACAAATGAAACGATTTGATATATTCGGAACATTAAAAAAAGATATGGATGTCATTGAGAAGGAGCTTTATCTCAGTGTGGAGGGCGACAGCCCTGAGCTGACGGAAACATCCTTGCATCTGCTGAGAGCAGGCGGCAAGCGTCTCCGGCCGGTCTTTGTGCTGATGGGCGGCAAGTTCGGCGACTATGATATCGATAAGCTGAAGCATGTGGCAGTGCCGCTTGAGCTGATTCACAGCGCATCCCTTGTTCATGACGACGTGATTGACGATGCCGATACAAGACGCGGGAAGCCAACTGTTAAGGCAAAATGGGACAATCGGATCGCCATGTATACCGGCGACTACATATACGGCAAAGCGCTCGAACTGACGACTCACCTGAAGCAGCCCGAAATTCATCAGATTCTGGCCAAAGCGATGGTTGAAATGTCCATTGGCGAAATGGAACAGATTCGTGATTTCTTTAATACGGAGCAGGATGTAAGAAGATACCTTCTCCGCATTCGCCGCAAGACATCGCTTTTGATTGCGGTCAGCTGCCAGCTCGGAGCGCTTGCCGCGGATGCGGATCGCCAGGTGGCCAACAGCCTGTATCGGTTCGGATACAACGTGGGGATGGCGTTTCAGATCCAGGACGATCTTCTGGATCTGTGCGGAACGGAGAAACAGATCGGCAAGCCGCCGGGCAGCGATATGCGTCAGGGGAACATTACCCTGCCTGTTATATTTGCCTTGAAGGATAGCGAGCGGAGGGAAGCACTGCTTGCGGAGCTGGATCGAATTCATGCGCTGAACGGCCAATGCGACGTGTCGGATGCCGTGAAGCTTGTAACCTCGAGTGAAGGGATCGCAAGAGCTGAAGCCCTTGCCGATCGCTACATCGGTAAAGCACTGGCTGCATTGGATACGCTGCCTGACATCAGGAGCAAGAAACAGCTTAGAGATATTGCAAATTTTATTACGAAACGGTCATATTAGCCTTAACCATTAGGAAGCTTTCTGTTAAAATACGGGTACAAACATGTAACATCACATGAGCATGGAATGATTGTTCAATATCCTAGAGTGAGGGGAAGAGTGATGAGGCCTATGGAACGTACTTTTTTAATGATTAAACCGGATGGTGTACAGCGTGGACTGATCGGCCGAATCGTCGGCCGTTTGGAGGATAAAGGATTTAAGCTGGTTGCAGGCAAGTTTGTGCAGATTTCGGACGAGCAGGCGAGGAGCCATTATGCTGAGCATGAAGGGAAAGACTTTTTTGCCAGCCTCGTAGGATTTATAACATCCGGACCGGTATTTGCCATGGTTTGGGAAGGGGACGACATTATTGCCTTGTCTCGCCAAGTCATCGGCAAAACAAACGTGAAGGAAGCATTGCCTGGAACAATTCGTGGTGATTTTGCAGCGCATACGCCGCATAACTTGATCCATGGATCAGATTCCCCGGAGAGTGCACAACGTGAGATTTCCAATTTTTTTGAAGAGAATGAGTTGGTGGAGTATAACAAGACGCTATCCCCTTGGCTGTAGACGTATTGAGTAAGCGCGGGAGCGAATAATCTGATTAACAGGATGATACGGATGACAGAACAAGAACCCGTGCTGGATGATCCGGATTATATCAGCTTTGTTCGAAGCATCGAACGAAGCACAGGGATCAATCTGGCAGATTATAAAGAAACGCAAATGAAGCGAAGATTGACAACGCTGCGCATGAAGAAGGGCTTCGGAACATTCTCGGCCTTTTATGACGCGATGATGAAGGACAAGCCACTTTTCCATGAATTTTTGGACCGGATGACAATTAACGTCTCAGAGTTTTGGCGTAATCCGAACCGCTGGGAAGTTTTCCGGGATAAGATTTTGCCTGAATTGTCGCATCAGAATCCGGGTGTGCTGAAGATCTGGAGTGCTGCCTGTTCCACAGGCGAAGAGCCCTATACACTTGCCATGATTCTGGCTGAGCAGAAGATGCTGAACCGTGCACGCATCGTGGCCACAGATATCGATGATGGCGCATTACATAAAGCGGCGGAAGGCTTGTATGTCGAGAGGTCATTGAAGGATGTGCCTCCGGATATCGTCCTTCGCTACTTCAAGGAAGAAGGTTCTCTGTATCGTTTCAATGAGAACTTGAAGAAGGAAGTTGCCTTTCATAAACAGAACCTGCTGACCGACCGGTTTGAAGGCGGTTATGATCTGATTGTCTGCCGGAACGTGATGATTTATTTCACGGAAGGGGCTAAGCATAAGCTGTATACGAAATTTGCCAATAGCCTGAAACCGGGCGGCTTTCTGTTTGTGGGCAGCACCGAGCAGATATTTAATCCGGGGCAATACGGCCTGGAGAGCAATGAAACCTTTTTCTACCGCAAAGTTCAATAGAGATGGCAATAATTAACGCATAAAGCGCTTTTCTATCCTGAGGATGAGAGGCGCTTTTGCTTGTCTGGCAACATTCTTGTCAAAGCGTTGGACCTATACTATAATGAGCAGAAGATGTTTACGGAGTTTAGCGGTTTAACGCTTAAAAGTTTAAAGGGGGAAAAGCATCATGAGTTTACGTTTTTTAACTGCTGGGGAAACACATGGTCCTCAGCTGACAACTATAATCGAAGGGCTACCGAGCAATTTGGAGCTTGATTTTGAAGCACTTAACTTTCAACTGCATCGCAGACAAAAGGGATATGGCCGGGGACGCCGCATGCAAATCGAGAAGGATACGGCTCAAATTCTTGGCGGTGTTCGGCACGGATATACCACGGGAGCCCCGGTTGCATTGGTCGTTCAGAATAACGACTGGAAGCATTGGCAGAACATTATGAATGTGGAGCCGATTGAAGGCAATGACGAGGCGAAGAGACGGATGCACCGTCCACGACCGGGACATGCCGATCTGAACGGCGGCTTGAAATACAACCTGAAGGATCTGCGCAACGTGCTGGAGCGCTCCAGCGCACGTGAGACGACGGTCCGCGTAGCGGTTGGCGCAATTGCCAGACAATTCCTGGCACAGTTCGGTGTCAAGGTGGCAGGCCAGGTGATCCGGATCGGTGAGATTGAAGCTCCTCCGCATAACCTTTCGATTGATGAGCTGATTGAGCGTACGGAAGCGTCTTCGGTCCGGGTTGTGGATGAAGAGACGGAGAAGAAGATGGAAGCCTACATAGACCTGATCAAAAAAGAAGGCGACTCCATAGGCGGTATTGTTGAATGCATCATCGAAGGTTTGCCGGTTGGTCTTGGCAGCCACGTCCAATATGATCGCAAGCTGGATGGCCGCATCGCACAAGGCGTAATGTCGATCAATGCGTTCAAGGGCGTCGAGGTAGGCATCGGGTTTGAAGCAGGCGAGCTGCGCGGTTCCCAAGTGCATGATGAGATCATGTACAGCGAGGAACGGGGGTACTACCGTGCAACTAACCGCCTGGGCGGATTTGAAGGCGGAATGACCAATGGCATGCCGATCGTCGTTCGCGGTGTCATGAAGCCGATTCCGACGTTATACAAGCCGCTTCAGAGTGTAGATATCGATACGAAGGAAGCTTTTACGGCACAGGTTGAACGTTCGGATGCTTGTGCGGTTCCAGCGGCCAGCGTTGTGATGGAGCATGTTGTCACTTGGGAGGTAGCCAAAGCGTTTCTTGAGAAGTTCGGCGGTGACTCAATGGAAGAAATCCATGCGAACTACCAAAACTACCTGAAGCAGCTGGAGAACTACTAATATGAGAACACTGCAGGTGGAACTGGGAGAGCGTTCGTATCCGATCTATATCGGAGCAGGAATTCTGGATTCCATCGATACGCTTAGTGCAAAGCATGGGATTAGCCGGAAGAGTCCGCATCTGATCGTAACGGATGATAAAGTTGCGCCTCATTATCTGTCTCAAGTTGAGGAGCAGTTAAAATCAGAAGGGTACACGGTCATTTCTCATATCGTACCTTCTGGTGAATCCTCCAAATCGCTTCAAGTTTATGAAGAGGTTATGACCACAGCCATCAACGGCAAACTGGACCGGAGCTCTGCTGTATTTGCGCTAGGCGGGGGCGTTGTTGGTGACTTGGCGGGGTTTGTAGCGGCTACTTACATGCGCGGGGTGACATTTGTTCAAATTCCAACCACCATACTGGCGCATGATAGCAGTGTTGGCGGCAAGGTAGCGGTCAACCATCCGTTAGCCAAAAATATGATCGGCGCCTTCCATCAACCGGTGATGGTGGTTTACGATGTGAATACGCTGGCGTCACTGCCTCCGCGCGAAGTGTCTTCGGGTCTGGCCGAAATGGTGAAGCATGGCCTGATTCTGGATCGTGATTTTGCCTATTGGTGCCGGGACAATGGGGAGAAGCTGCTGAGCTTGGATCCGGAGACCTTGATCTATGGACTCGAGCGCGGCTGCGCCATTAAGGCAAATGTTGTATCCCAGGATGAGCGGGAAGGCGGCCTGCGCGCCATTCTAAATCTGGGACACACCATTGGACATGCGATTGAAGCCGTCGGAGGGTACGGACGCTTTTTGCACGGTGAGGCCATAGCGATCGGCATGGCCGGATCGGCTCGCCTCGCAGAGCTGCTGGGCAGAAGTGCCGATCTCCATCACGAGACCGTGAGCATGTTGAAGGCAGTGAACCTGCCTGTAACCTTGCCGGAGGATGTCTCGGTTGAACGAATTATGGAAGCCATGCAGCACGATAAAAAGTTCACCGAAGGGCAAATGGTCTTTATTGTACCGGAAGCTGTCGGTTCTGTAGCCATTGTCAAGGATGTGCCGGTAGAAGCTGTTCGATCCGTGGTTGAACAGTTGAAGGGAGAGGGATAGTTCATGATGAATCGGGGAATCCGGGGGGCGACAACCGTCACTCGGAATGATGAACAGGAAATAGTGCAGGAGACATTGCGACTGCTTGAAGAGATGGTACGACGTAATGAGCTTCAACCGGAATATATTAGCAATATATGGATTACAATGACTCAGGATCTCGACGCGGCGTTCCCTGCCAAAGCGATACGCCAGCTGGAGGGTTGGGATCTCGTCCCTTTGATGTGTTCGGTTGAAATACCGGTTCAGGGCAGTCTTCCGCGCTGCATTCGGTTTATGGTGCAGGTCAACACGGACAAAAGCCAAAGCGAGATTAAGCATGTGTATTTGAACGAAGCCAAGCGGCTGCGCCCGGATTTATCGGGCTCGAACGCCTGATGACTAAAATTTTTGGGTTGCAGAATAAGGGTATTATCCTGTATAGTGAAATCAGAATAGCTGAGTAGAGTTAGGTTTTACAGATGAGTTGAGTTGAGAAGAGCTGAGGCATTTAGGTAACAACACAATCGGGTTAGAGAATGATTAGTATTCATGACGAATAGTACAGCTTGTTCGTACGTTGGGTTACAAGTAGGATTTGTGAACCTGGCAATGGAACGCAGCCGCTGTAGTTTGTCATTGTGACTGATTTGACTTTCTCTTGACCACGCTCTTTTTTCATAGACTTTTTCTGAACGTTAACCTCTACTTCGGTAGAGGTTTTTTTGTTGTTTACACTCATTAAGGAGGGATTGATATGGCGAATCCATCAATGGAGCAAGTGGTGGCAATGGCAGGTGAATACAACCTGATTCCGGTAGCGATCAGACTGTTAGCCGATATGGAGACCCCGATTCGCATTTTTCAGCGGTATGCGGAGCGGAAGCGGGCATTTTTACTTGAGAGCGTTGAGGGCGGTGTACAGTGGGCACGGTATTCGTTTATCGGAACAGACCCCTTCTTAATGATAACGGGTAAGAAAGGCAAGATCGAAATCGAAGTGAACGGGGAACGAACTTTGCTCGAAGGCAAGCCGATTGAGGAGCTGAAGGCGCTGCTGCGAACGTACCGCAGCCCGCAGCTGAAGGATATGCCTCCTTTTACCGGAGGGGCTATCGGGTTTTTCGGATATGACCTGCTTCAATATTATGAAAAGCTCCCGGCGCATGCCATGGATGATCTGGGAATGGATGATATTCGCTTTATGTTCTGTGACCAGGTCATCGTGTTCGATCATGTGAAGCAGCAGATCATGCTGATTGGCAATGTACACGTCAAGCCCGGAGATACGGATGAAACCATCCGTCAAAGCTATATCGACGTATGCCGTGAACTGGAAGCGGCAGCTGAGCAGCTGCAAGGACAGGGACCGCGTGAGAATGTAAATTCCAGAGGCATTCCGGCAGACGTTGACATGGGGGATATCAAATCCAACATGACCAAGGAGAAGTACATGGCCAATGTGAAGCAAGCCCAGGAGTATATCCGAGCAGGAGACATATTTCAGGTCGTATTGTCCCAGCGCTTCCATATTGAGACGGAAGTATCGCCGCTCCACGTCTATCGTGTGCTGAGAACGCTGAACCCTTCGCCGTATATGTATTATCTCAAAATGGATGATGACATTATTGTTGGAACCTCCCCTGAAGCCTTGGTGAAGGTGGATGGACGGAGGCTCGAGACAAGGCCGATTGCGGGTACAAGGCCAAGAGGCGTCGACGAGGCTGAGGATAAGGCATTGGCGGAAGAGCTTCTGAGCGATGAGAAGGAACGGGCGGAGCATTTGATGCTTGTGGATCTGGGCCGGAACGACTTGGGGCGTGTATCGGAATTTGGATCGGTGAAATGCGACACGTTTATGGAGATTGAAAAATACTCTCACGTAATGCACATGGTATCCAGCGTATCCGGACAGCTGAGCGAGGACAAAGATTTCTTTGACGCTTTCCTATCCTGTCTTCCGGCGGGAACGGTATCAGGGGCTCCGAAACTCCGAGCTATGGAAATCATTGCCGAGCTGGAGCGGGAAGCCCGGGGGGCTTATGCCGGAGCCATCGGCTATCTGGGATTTGGCGGCAATATGGACTCCTGCATTACGATCCGCACGATTATTTTTCGTCAGGGCAAGGCTTATGTGCAGGCAGGTGCCGGTATCGTATGGGACTCGGTTCCGGAGAAGGAGTACGAGGAGACCGTCAATAAAGCCAAGGGCATGCTCAAGGCGATCCGCGTAGCGGAGGCGATGTTTCCGACCAGCACAGGCGCTAACGATTTGATCAATCAGGATTATCTGTATCAATACACACCCTAAACTGAAGGAGGAGAACGTTATGAACGTTATGGAACCGGTACAATCCAGTCTTACGAAGTTGATTGCGGGTCAAGACCTGAATCGGGATGAAGCCCGTGGGGTGATGCAGTCCATCATGGAAGGCCAAGCAACACATTCGCAGATTGGCGCACTGCTCACTGCCTTGAGAATGAAGGGGGAGACGGTAGAGGAGATAACGGGTTTTGCCGAAGCGATGAGAGGAGCGGGCGGGCGCGTTGTTACCGAGCGGAATCAACTGCTGGATACGTGCGGTACCGGAGGATCCGGCATTCACAAGTTCAACATTTCTACCGTATCCGCGATCATCTCCTCCTCGGTATCGGTCAGAGTGGCAAAACACGGCAACCGTTCGGCTTCAGGCCGGGCGGGAAGCGCAGACGTGCTGGAGGCATTGGGTGTCAATATTCACCTCACTGCCGAGCAGGCAACTGCATGTCTGGATGATATCGGTATTTGCTTCTTGTTTGCACAAATCTATCACCCGTCCATGAAATATGCCGCTGCACCGCGAAAAGAGCTGGGTATCCGGACCGTATTTAATATGCTTGGACCTTTGACGAACCCTGCCGGCGCCGATCGGCAGATGCTCGGCATTTACGATATGAATAAAACGGAAACTATTGCTCAAGTGCTGAAAGAACTCGGCCTAAAACGCGCAATGGTGGTAACCAGCCATGATGGTTTGGACGAGATCAGCATATCGGCGCCTACACGTGTATCTGAGCTTCGCGGCGGTGAAGTCCATACTTACGATATTCACCCTCATGATTTGGGACTGTCGGTTCATCCGATGAGCGACATCCTGGGCGGAGACGCAAAGGAAAATGCAGCGATTATCGGTTCAGTGCTGCGCGGTGAACGGAGCGCTTACCGGGATATTGTGCTTGCCAATGCCGGAGCATGCATCTACGTATCGGGGCTGGCGGACAGTTTGAAAGAAGGCGTACAGCGGGCAGCGGGAGCAATCGACACGGGATTGGCTCAGTCCAAGCTGGAGCAGTTGATCTCAAGAACGGGGGAAATGAGTTATGTATCTTGATCGAATTGTAGAAACGAAACGCAAAGAGGTTGCTCAGCTGCGCGAAACATTCAGCGTCTCGGAGGCGCTGAGACAGATCGCGGAATTACCGCCCACATTGGGATTCGAGAAGGCATTGTCCACAGGACGAAAACGCAGCATGGGACTCATTGCCGAAGTGAAGAAGGCATCTCCTTCCAAAGGTTTGATCCGGCCGGATTTTGATCCGGTTATGATCGCTAAAGCGTATGAGGCGGCCGATGCGGATTGCCTCTCCGTGCTGACAGACAGAGACTATTTTCAAGGTAGCGGTGAATATTTAAAAGCGGTTAGAGCAGCTGTTCATATTCCCTTGCTTCGCAAGGACTTCTTGATTGATGAGGCCCAGATTTACGAAGCACGCCTCCTGGGGGCGGATGCGGTTCTGTTGATTGCAAGCATCCTGGAGCCGCAGCAAATCGCGGAGTTCATTGAGACCGCGGGCTCCATTGGTCTGGATTGTTTGATCGAGGTCCACGATCAGAAGGAGCTGGAAACGGTTCTTGGGCTGGGCACCGCTCAGCTTATCGGGATTAACAATCGAAACCTCCGTACGTTCGAAACTTCGCTTCAGACAACGGCTGATATCGCAGCGCAAGTTCCTCACGGAATCACCTTGATCAGCGAGAGTGGAATCTCAGGACCCGCAGATATATCTTACCTGCATTATGTCGGGGCACATGGTGTTCTGGTAGGAGAGCATTTCATGCGTCAGCAGGATGTATTCCGGGCGGTTAATGATCTGATGGGACCCTTGCCGATTGCTGCAGACACAGAATAAAGGGGAGCATTCGCTGATGAGTACGGTTCTAAAAATATGTGGACTTCAAAGCGTTGAAGTGCTAAAATCTATGATAAACTTACCTGTGGATTATATCGGATTTGTATTTGCGAAGAGTCGGCGAAACGTATCGCCCAAGCAAGCTGCACAGCTGATTCAAGTATTGCGGCAATGGGATACGGGCAAGACTCCTGCCGCCGTCGGCGTCTTGGTTAACCCTGATCTGAATGAGCTGGAAGAGCTCCTTCAAGAAGCGGCGCTCGATGTCGTGCAGCTGCACGGTCAGGAATCGCCGCAATTTTGCCGGGAAGTGAAGGAGCGCTTCCCGGTTTCCGTTTTTAAGGCTGTATCTATCGAGAGTGACCGTTCGGAAGCGGATCGTCTGTCCTCACTGGATGCGTACGCTGGCTGCATCGACGGATTGCTGCTGGACACCTACGATCCGGTGTACGGCGGTGGATCTGGCAAGACATTTGCCTGGGACCTGATTCCACCTTACCAGCGGTGGGCCTCACAGCAAGGAATCCCCTTGTTTATAGCAGGCGGGCTCGATTCGGATAATGTATCGCATTTAATCGGCCAATATGCTCCATACGGCGTGGATGTATCCAGCGGTGTAGAGAGTGAACCTGGCGTGAAGGATATAAACAAAGTGACTGCATTCGTAGAAAGGGTGAAGGGGAAATGACACAGCTTCCGGACCGTAATGGACGTTTCGGGGTGTTTGGAGGCCGGTTTGTGCCGGAAACACTCATGAACGCTTTAATAGAGCTTGAACAGGAATATAATCGCTTTTCGGAGGATTCTGAATTCAAGGAAGAAATCGCTTATTTGCTTAAGCAGTACTCCGGGCGGGAAACGCCTCTGTATTATGCAGAACGGTTAAGCCAGCAACTGGGCAAGGCCAAAATCTATCTCAAGCGCGAGGATTTGAATCATACAGGCGCCCACAAAATCAACAACGCCATCGCTCAGGGCGTATTAGCCAAGCGCATGGGCAAGGGCAAGGTGATTGCCGAGACAGGTGCCGGACAGCATGGCGTCGCAACTGCAACGGTAGCTGCTCTCCTGGGTCTTGAATGCAAAGTGTTCATGGGCGAGGAAGATACCAAGCGGCAGCAGTTGAATGTGTTCCGTATGAAAATGCTCGGGGCAGAAGTGATTCCGGTGACTTCGGGAAGCCGTACCCTGAAAGATGCGGGCAACGAAGCGCTTCGCTACTGGGTCAGCAACGTGGAGGATACCTTCTACGTTCTGGGATCTGCCGTAGGTCCGCATCCTTATCCGATGATGGTGCGGAACTTCCAGCGAATTATCGGGGATGAGACCCGCAAGCAGATTTTGGAGACGGAAGGACGCCTTCCGAACGTGATTCTCGCTCCGATTGGGGGAGGGAGCAATGCCATCGGGATGTTCTACCCGTTCCTCGAAGATAAGGAAGTGGGCCTGATCGGCGTTGAAGCGGCAGGTAAAGGTGTGGATACCAATTTTCATGCGGCTACCATGTCCAAAGGAACACATGGTGTGTTCCAGGGATCGATGAGTTATTTGCTCCAGGATGAATACGGTCAGGTTCAGGAGGCGCATTCCATTTCTGCCGGCCTCGATTATCCGGGTGTTGGCCCGGAGCATTCATACCTGAAAGATATTGAGCGTGTGCAGTACGTGCCGATAACGGACCAAGAGGCACTGGATGCCCTGCAGCTGTTATGCCGCACGGAAGGCATCATTCCGGCTCTGGAATCCGCCCACGCCGTGGCACAAGCGGTGAAGATGGCGTCAACATGGTCTGAGGACGATATCGTGGTGATTAATTTATCTGGTCGCGGTGACAAGGACGTGGAGTCCATCATGGCTTACACGGGAGGGATAACAGAATGAACCGTATTGATGAGACCTTTGCATCGTTGAAACAGCAACACAAAACCGCCCTGATTCCTTATCTTACTGTCGGCGATCCCGATGTGAAGTCGACGCTGGATATCATTCACGAGCTTGAACTTGCAGGAGCCGATATTATTGAACTCGGCGTTCCTTATTCGGATCCTCTTGCCGACGGCCCGGTCATCCAGCGCGCTTCCGAGCGTGCACTGAAGAGCAAGGTAACGATCCGAACTTGCATGGAAACTGCGCGTCTGGCTAGAGACCGCGGAAGCAAGCTGCCGTTCATTCTCTTTACCTATTACAATCCGGTTCTGCAAACCGGGCTGGATACATTTTTTGAGGAAGTGCTGAAGAATGATATCAGCGGGTTGATCATTCCCGATCTTCCGGTGGAGGAATCCGAAGAGATCAGGAGCCGGGCACATGCTGCAGGCGTCCACCTGATTCCGCTGGTGGCACCAACCTCGCATGAACGGATTGCGAGCATTGCTTCAGAGGCGACCGGCTTTGTCTATTGCGTATCCTCGCTTGGTGTGACGGGAGAGCGCTCCGATTTTTATTCGGGAATTGAGTCCTTCCTTGAAACGGTGAAGCAATACAGCCATGTTCCGATTGCGATTGGTTTTGGCATATCGTCCGGCGAGCAAGTGGCCAGATTCTCGAAAATCTGTGACGGTGTGGTTGTCGGAAGCGCGATTGTACGCCAGATTGAATCCAATATACCTCTCTTGGAAAAAGAAGAGACGCGTCAGCAGGGACTTTTGCAAATTAGAGAGTTTGTGGCACAATTAAAAGGTTAGCGTTGTGTACAGCAGTTATGAAAGGTGAGGCGAATATCGAATGAAACCAAAAGCGCAAATTGTAAATCTTCCTGTATATCAACCGGGCAAGCCGATTGAAGAGGTGAAAAAAGAATTAGGACTTGATGTTGTCATTAAATTGGCTTCCAATGAGAACCCTTATGGCTGCTCGCCGCGGGCAACCGAAGCGATCACCGCTGAACTGGGAACACTCAGCTTGTATCCGGACGGAAGCGCGGCTGATTTAACGGCAGAGCTTGCTGACCAGCTGGCAATTGAACGCAGTCAAATTATTTTCGGATGCGGATCCGACGAGATTATTGCTCTCATTATTCGAGCGTTCCTGGAGCCGGGGGATGAGACCATTATGGCGGATCAGACCTTCTCCGTGTATAAAACCAATGCAGACATTGAAGGTGCCGTGAGCATTGAGGTACCGCTGATCAACGGGAAGCATGATCTTCCGGGCATGGTCAATGTCATTACGGACAAAACGAAAATAATATGGGTGTGCAACCCGAATAACCCTACGGGAACCATCGTATCCGAGAGTGAACTGGTATCCTTCCTGGATGAGGTTCCTGCCCACGTAATGGTTGTACTGGATGAAGCTTATTATGAATATGTTACGGACGCTTCTTATCCAGCCAGCATCAAGCTGATGGAACGCTATCCTAATCTGGTTATTCTGCGTACCTTCTCCAAAATATACGGATTGGCAGCGCTTCGCATCGGTTACGGCATCGGTCAACAGGAAGTTATCTCCCTGATTAACCGGGTACGCGAGCCATTTAACACAGGTCGCCTTGCCCAAGTAGCCGCGAAAGCTGCTCTGAAGGATCAGGAGTTTGTTGCCAAATGCCGCCAGCGGAATGCCGAAGGCATTACGTATATTCAGCAGCAATTCGATCGCCTCGGGCTGTCCTACTTCCCTGCGAACGGTAATTTCATCATGGTGGATGTACAGAATCCGGGTACCGAAGTGTTCAAATCACTGCTTAGCAAAGGCATTATCGTGCGACCGGGATTTGAGGTCTACCCGAGCTACATTCGCGTAACCGTAGGTTCCGAGGAACAGAACAAGGCTTTTATCGGCGCTTTGGAGCAAGTTCTCCACGAAGTGAATTCTCCAGCCTGATCGAATGACACCACAAATAATCGCAGCTTGAAACGAGTGAGAGAGAGAACATGACAATGCACATTTCTATTTTTGGCGTCGGCTTGATCGGCGGTTCGTTAGCATTATGCTTCAAAGGAAAACCAGGCATAACCGTTACGGGTTATGCCCACACCCAGGAATATGCCGATCAGGTTACGGCCAAGTCCGTTGTTGACAAGGTTACCCTATCGGTAGAAGAAGCAGCCCAGGATGCGGATGTGATATTCCTGTGCGTTCCTGTAGGCAGCCTGGAGACATATATAAAGCGTTTAAGCGAATTGCCGCTTAAACCCGGGTGCATTATCACAGATGTAGGCAGTACAAAAGCCAGCATTGCGGAATGTGCAGCACAGCTAACACTTAAGGAAGCTTGCTTTATCGGAGGACACCCAATGGCTGGGTCGGAGCGATCAGGTGTAGGTGCTGCTTCGACGGTTTTGTTCGAGAATGCTTATTATGTCCTCACCCCTCCAGATCAAGTGCCTCAGGAGAAGCTGGATACTCTTGTGGAGCTTCTTGCTCATACACGGGCGCATATTGTGAAGGTAGAGCCGAGACTGCATGATGAGATTGTAGGGGCGATCAGTCACCTGCCCCATGTGATCGCAGTGGCTTTGGTGAACCAAATCAGCTCCTATAATGAGGAGAATCCGCTGTACCGCACACTTGCTGCAGGTGGCTTCCGGGATATTACCCGAATTGCATCCAGTGATCCCGTGGTTTGGCGGGACATTTTATTAAACAATCGCAATGTAATGCTTCCTTTACTTCGGGACTGGAATGAAGGAATTCAGCGGTTTATGGATATGCTGGAGAATCAAGACGGACCTGCTATCGAAGAGGCTTTCCGCAGAGCGGGGGAGTTCCGCAGTGTGCTTCCTGAGAGACGTAAGGGTATGATTGTATCCCGGTACGATTTGTATCTTGACGTACCTGACCATCCAGGGATCATCGGTCGAATCGCAACTGATTTGGGAACAAACCGCATTAACCTCAGCAACATGCAGATTATCGAGAGCCGGGAAGATGTTCCGGGTGTTATGAGACTTTCCTTCCGCAATGAAATGGAACAGGAGCGTGCTAAAGAGCTGCTGATATCGCAAGGACATTCGGTTTACCAGTGATATTTCCGGTTGTTTAAAACAACCGGAAATAAATGTGTTTAATGTGTTGACAAAATGTAAACGTATACATATAATAAAAGTACAGTATGGTTTCTCTCCACTCCTATCCAAAAACTGTGTTGCTCCAAAATGGGCGACGGGCCGCGACTTTCGCGGTCTTTTTTTTTAATAGATTATCAATTTAGACTTGTATTTCTTTGTTTCTGTGGGTACAATTTCTTTAACTTCGCCCCACTTAAAATGTACCAGCGTTGGCTCGCCAGGTACAATTTTCTCGACTAGAAGCTCGACGGATCTTCTTTTGTCATCATCTTCAAGATCGTCAATTGCTCCTGCTAAGTCCTTCAATACGTCATCATAGTCACCAAATGATTTAGATACTGGTAACGGGATTTTATCGAGCAACTGATGAATTTCTATTTTTCTCTTCTCGTATCTCCTGATGATATTGTTGTATTGTTCCTCATTTATCTTCTGATGAAGATAGTAGTCATCAAATACTTGTTGTTCCGCACGCTCGATATTGGAGAGTTCATCTTGAAGTTTACGAACTGAATTCAGACTTTTGTCTTCAGTTCCAACAAGTTCAGGTATAATATGAGCCGGTTCGAATTTTTCTTCTGCAATCCCGCCTAGAAGCTTAATGACAGCTGCGTTCAGCGAAGCCTGATCAAGGTTTGGACTTTTACAATCACCTGTTTCAATTTTACGACTACATACATATTTTCGGTTACTTCTGTCGTTAAAATATCTTGAGTGCATTCTCGCTCCACATATTGGACAAATCAAGATTGAGGAGAGCATTTGTCGTTGTCTCCCTTTCCAGACTTTACTCTCACCAAACAGAGTTGATTGGATGTAGGAGAAGTCATCCCAAGAGACCAACTCCGGACACTCTGATAAAGGATAGTATTTATCCTTCCATTTTTGCATAGCAGCATAGGTCGGATTTTTTAGCATGTACCTAACACGTCTAGGAGCCCATTCTCTTCCAGTCTTTGTTTTAAAGCCTTGGTTATTTAACCATTTTGAAATTAGGTAAGGCCCTTTTCCATCTTTCGCCATCTCAAAGGATTTTCTGATGAAATAACTTACCTCAAAATCCTCAATGAATCCGAATCCATCTTTATTCTTTTTCAAACCATACGGAGCTGGCCCACCATTCCAACGTCCTTTTTCGGCGTTGGTTCTTTTAGTTTCATTCATTGTGTCGCTCAAGCTATCGCTATAATACTCGTTCATATCTACCAAGACGCCGGCTATGAAACGGCCGTTTGCTGTACTGAAGTCCAGGAGTTCAGAAGCCGAACAAATATCGATGCTTAAGCCTTCTAATGTTTCACGGATAGCCTGGTAGTCTTTTCTTAAACGTGTGAGACGGGAGAGGTTAAAGAATACAAACTTCTTGACGGTGGGCCTGTTCTCAACATACTCCAGTGCTTCCATAAGCCCAGGTCGTTTCGTGTATTTTATACGGAATCCCGAGTAGTCGATATCTTTAAAAACTTTGACTAGCTTGAATCCGTGAAAGTCACAAAACGACTCAATTTTTCTCAGCTGAGTTTGCTCCGAAATATCCTCCTTATCTTCTCGTTCATCACTTTGGCGGATGTAGCCAACAGCCTCAATCTGATCTTCTTCTTTTTTTCTTAGGACCATTTTAGTGTTCACCCCCTTTCCAGGAAGTAGCTCTATGGATCTACTGTTAGAATCTTCTTCGTAATTCAACGACCTTTCCAATAATCTCAACTTTTGACGAATCAACAATAGTAGGCTGCAACCTAGGGTTAGATGGCATTAAGATGCAGATATTGCCTTCACATTTAATTCTTTTCACAGTGGCCGTTTCCCCTTCGATAGCTACAACAGCTATGTCTGTAGAAGAGACTTCATTCTGTTTTACGCAGACTACGATATCGCCCTCAGCAATGTTGTCACCTATCATGCTGTCGCCTTTCACGCGCAAGCAGAAGGCTTCTTTTCCTCTGACTACAGACTTATTTATGTATTCAATGTCTTCTATTAATTCAATCCGATCTATTGGCTGGCCCGCCGCGATCGATCCGAGGACAGGAACTTTTATAAGACTTTCAGCAATATATTGTGCAGGAGTTTCTTCAACGATAAGAGCTTTATTCAGATCTTTTTTTAACTCCTTTAGCATACTCAGTTTTGTGATTTTCTCTTTTATTTCAATTGGTGCTTTTTCAATCAATGCGGCAGTTAGTAATTGTTCAACATCACCGCCAGTTACTGCTGCGAGTGCTCTATTCAATTCCTCGGTTGCTGGGTTCTCCGTTTTACCGTTCTGCAACTGACTAATATACCCCTTACTTACTTTATAGCCGTATTGTTCGAGCTTTTCGGATATCGCGGAAAGAGATAACCCGGATTCTTTTATATAACTTCTCAGCAACTCATAGTAATTCAATTGAGACACTCCTTTCATTTGATATCAATTGTATTTTCGTTTCAGTAAAAAGTCAACAGTCAGAATTTAATTTTTACTATTGACTGGAACGATCATACCGTTTACTATCTACTTAACGATATCGTTCACCATTTAGTAAACGATAAAGACTGGAGGTGAAGAAGTTGAAATATTCAGAATTACTACGTAGTGCACTCGTAGAAAGTGGTTGGTCTTATTCCCAAGTTGTTGAGCGCTGTAAAGTTCACAACAAAAACGTTTCTCGCTCTTATCTAAGTAAGATATCTAGAGGTTTTATGCCTCCTCCATCTGACGAAGTCAATAAAGCTCTTGCAAATGTATTGTCTCCCGTTACTTCCTTGACCTACGAAAGATTAGCACTTGCAAAGTACAAAGAAATAATTCCGGATGAAGTGCTTAAGGCGATAGCATCCGAACATGAAGGAGGCCAACATGAAAAGCTTTGAGGATGTCATTGGACGTATTAAAAGGATGGGGATAGACCCGACAGATCTAAACTCAGAGATCGAGCAATTGGAGTATGAAATTAGCACTTTCTTAAATGAGGAGGGAGCGAAATGTCAATCCGGCAACTCGAACCGTACGAACGGGAGTTTATAAAGATTCTTGCAAAAGGCATCAAAATTCGTAAACAGAAACAGAGAGAAGGCGTCATTAAAAAATAATTAACCATCTAAAGAGGATAGAAAGGAGTTTGCAACATGAGTAGAGTTCTAAACTTGGCTGCTGAAGATGAAGTCTTAGACTACTGCGCTAACGAGACATGTGGCAAGGAGATCTACTTCGGGCAGCTCGTTACAAAGATCGGCCATGAGCTAGTTTGTTCAGGAAAATGCTTGGTAGAGAAGATCGGCGCCGTAACCATTATTGCTGGGAAGGGAGGAGTCTAGTAAGTGGAAACCCTTAGTTTTACTTGCGATCCGCTTACTCTTATCCGTATCGTTCTACAGCGCTTCGTCGAAGAGAACATTCAAGGGCAATATTATCGGGCGAAACAATTCGCATGTTATGAGTATTTGGATAAAAACTTGACTGACGATCTACTAAACGAAATTCTTTCTGAGTTCGTCAAACGTCACAACCTTGAAGCGATAACGCTACTGGATTGGCGCGAAGATGCCCGTTTGATCTTCGACATCATCTTTGAACGTAACGATTATAAAGCCTTGGAAGTGTCGTTCATGAGGAAGGGGTGTGGGAATACCGGTTTAGGGGTTTATGATCGTCATTCGGGATTGTTTTATGAATGCGGCATGGCCCAGCATTGGCAGACGATACGTGACATTGTGAGGGATAGTTATTCTGAAAAGCATGAGGCATTAGAGAAATTATATTGCTACAGCAGGTTAACAGAATACGGTGGATTCAGTAGAGAGGAAATCGAAAATTTCGTGATGGACAATTTCGAACTGGTGGGCGGAATGAAGTCAATTAACGAGTACTTGTAAATTCGTACCGAAACAATTGAAGGGAGATGAAACAAGAAGGTGAACAAGAGGTTAAGGGTCTGGACTTGTGGGAATCTGCAGCAACTGATCGAGATGACAAAGTCCAAGGAGCTTCGCGAGATTTACCGCAAGCAATATATCAGCTTGGCATCAAGGATGAAAAAGAAAAATGCAGCTTGAACGGGGTAGGAGCCGTCAAGCCGCAAATCAAACAATCAGCATATTAAGGTCAGTTTAACACTGACTGGAAGGGGATTGCAATATGAAAACTACTGGAATCGTTCGTCGTATAGACGATCTTGGCCGAGTAGTGGTTCCGAGGGAGCTTCGTCGAGCATTCGGAATCGCTGAGGGAGATCCACTCGAATTTTATACGGAAGGCGACAAGATCATTCTCGCTAGATATGCTCCAGGGTGTTTCATCTGTCCTGAGACTGACAAGTCCAAGCTAAGATCTTTTCATTCAAAGCTGATCTGCGAGGACTGCATTAAATCAATCGTCGATACTTTCGACAAGCTGGACAAACCAATTAATTCTTAGGAGGACTTATACATGCCAGTACAAATCACGATCAACGGCGAAAACGCCGCTCAAGCTATAGAGGAGTTTGTTACCCTTTCGGCCGCATTCGGCGGAGCCACTCCCTCAGATGCACCTGTTAAGGAAGAAGTTAAGCCACGTCAGCGGAAGGCTCACGAAACTAAAAAAGAAGAATCGAAGGTTGAAACAGAACAAGACTCTGCTCCAGATGAGGGGGCTGTGGATAGCCAGCCGAATGAAGATGAGGACATTCCAACTGTCGTTGAGCTTCGTGCTAAGGCTCAGGAAGTGGGCAAAGATCCAAAGAGGAAGCCGGAAATCAAGAAACTGCTTGGCGAGTTTGAAAGTGCGGCGATCTCGGATGTCCCAGAAGAGAAACGGAAAGCCTTCATGGTCGCATTGGAGGCTCTATGACACAGCCAGCACATGCTGAACGGGCTCATGCCTTATTGGGTGCGTCCAAGGCGGATCAGTGGATAAACTGTCCGCCTAGTGCTCGACAACAGGAGAGTATTCCGGATAAGCGTAGCGAGTTTTCAGATGAGGGGACCTCAGCGCATGAACTGTCCGAGCTGATCCTTCGCCGGAGGCTAACACCTTGTAATGCAGCTGAGCGAAAAAAGCTTGATAAGGCAATCGCAGATTTCAAGAAAACCAACTCTTATTACGGTCCAGAAATGGAAGACGCTGTGGCTGCCTATGTCGATGTGGTAGAAGAACGCTTCATGGCGGCCAAGGCTCGATCGAAGGACGCGGTGATACTTTTTGAGGAGCGTGTGGATTTCTCAGAATGGGTCCCTGATGGTTATGGGACCGGAGACGTTGTAATCATCTCGGACTGGATGCTTGATGTCATTGATCTAAAGTACGGCAAGGGTGTGCCGGTCAGCGCGATCGGTAACCCTCAGCTCCGGTTGTATGGTCTAGGGGCCTGGGCTAACTGGAATTACCTATACTCGATCAATGAGGTCAGCATGACGATCGTCCAGCCCCGTCTGGATAGCGTCAGTACTGATACGCTTCTGCTTGATGAACTACTCGAATGGGCCTTGGACGTTGTTACACCTGCAGCTGCACTGGCAGACGCTGGCGAAGGTGAATATAAGCCTGGTAGTCACTGCCGTTGGTGCAAAGTTAAAGGGAACTGTCGTGCTCGGGCTGATGAGAATATGAAGGCCTTGGCGTATGAGTTTCAGGATCCTGCTCTTCTATCCATGGATGAGATTGGTTCAGTTCTATTCGTAGCCGAGCAGTTGAAAGTCTGGGCCAAGGACGTTGAAGAATATGCCTTCGAGCAGGCTAAATCAGGTGCAAGGATCCCATCGTGGAAACTTGTGGAGGGTCGGAGTAACCGGACCATTACCGATAAGGCTGCTGCTCGTAAGGCCTTGGAGTCTGCCGAGTTTGAGGCGGATAAGTTTCTCAAGCCGCAGGAGCTGCTTGGCATTGGTGATCTGGAGAAGAAGATCGGAAAGAAAGAGCTTGCTTCCTTGTTGGACGGTCTGATCGTGAAGCCGCCAGGTAAGCCAGTGCTGGTGCCGGAGACGGACAAGCGGCCGGAGCTTAACAGTGTGGACCAGGACTTTGCTGGAGAGGAATTTGAGGTGTAGTCATGGGTGAAATAGCTGATTACCACATAGAACGAATGTCGTCCGGTGCTTGGTCAGTTGGAAGAACTAATTCAAATAAAAGGAGAAATGAAAATATGGCGAACGAAATCAATACAAAAGTTATCACAGGGACGGTGCGTCTGTCTTATGCAAACGTGTGGGAGCCTCAAGAGAACGATAGCGGTGATTTGAAGTACGGTACTTCTATTCTTATTCCCAAGGACGATAAGGACACTCTTCGTAAGATCAAAGCGGTCGTTGATGGTCTGAAAGAGCAAGCGAAAGCTAAGTACAATGGGAAACTGCCTGCTAAATTCCATACGCCTTTACGTGATGGTGACGAGGAGCGTCCGGACGATGAGGCTTACGCGGGGCATTATTTCTTCAACGCTTCCAGCAAGAATAAACCCGGTATCGCGAAGCCAATCGGAAGGGACACCAACGGAAAAACCAAATTTGAGGAAATTACGGATACAACAGAAGTGTATAGCGGCTGCTATGCCAAAGTGTCGGTTAACTTCTATCTTTTCGATACGAAGGGAAATAAGGGGATTGCCGCAGGTCTGAACAACATTGTAAAAGTGCAGGATGGTGAGCCACTTGGTGGTGGCAGAAGTAGCGTGAACGCTGATTTTGCCGATGAGGATTTTGAGATCATTGTAGACATCAGTGACGATGATGATTTCATGAACTAATTTGACTTCTTTGAAGGGGCTTGATATCAGGCCCCTTTTTATAACCGCAAAATTCTAATGGGAGAAAGTGATATGACCCTATTGCAGATCGACCTTGAAACATTCAGCAGTGTAGACATCAAAAAATCGGGCGTTTATCCCTACGTTGAGGCTCCAGATTTTGAAATCCTGCTATTTGGATTTGCCTTCGATGACGATCCAGTGACTGTTATCGATCTGATGGATTATGAAGCCTTGCCCGGAGATGTAATCAAGGCCCTCAAAATGGACGTCATCAAAACGGCCTTCAATGCCAATTTTGAACGAACTGCGCTGGCGAAACATCTGGGTGTACCGATGCCGCCTGAACAATGGCGCTGCTCAAGCGTTCATGCCCTTACTTTGGGGTTACCTGGAGATCTGGACGGAGTTGCCAAGGTGCTGAAAGTGGATGAACAGAAGGACAGCGCAGGTAAGGCTCTGATTAAATACTTCTCTATGCCTTGCAAGCCGACCAAGGTAAACGGTGGGCGCACACGAAACCTTCCGTACCATGATCCTGAGAAGTGGCAGCAGTACAAGGAATATAACCGGCAGGACGTGGAGGCAGAACGGGCTGTACGAAAGATGATCGAGAAATATGAGATTTCCGAATTTGAACATAAGCTCTGGGCTTTAGATCAGAAGATCAATGATAACGGGATACAGCTTCATCCGGAGCTAGATACTCGGGCCATCGAATGCGATGAAGCCTTTAAGATTCGAACGGTTCAGGAGGCCAAGGAGCTAACTGGTCTGGACAATCCGAATAGTCCGGCGCAGTTGAAAGCCTGGCTGGAGGAAGAGGAAGGGATCCAGATCGAAGGCTTAACCAAAGACACAATTCCAGGACTGATCAAGGAAGCAAAGAGAGAAAAGGTTAAGACGATGCTGAAGCTCCGGCAGCAGCTGGCTAAAACATCCGTGAAGAAGTTCGAAGCCATGCAGCGCGCACGCTGCCAAGATGGACGAGTTCGGGGCCTGCTGCAATTCTACGGGGCTAACCGGACGGGCCGCTGGGCGGGAAGACTGGTGCAGGTGCAGAACCTTCCGCAGAACAAACTGCCGGATTTGGAGCTTGCAAGAAATCTCCTGCTTTCTGGAGATTATGAACTGCTTGAAATGTTGTTCGGCGCTCCGCCATTTGTTCTGTCTCAGCTGATCCGGACGGCCTTCATTCCTTCGCCGGGATGTCGCTTTATCGTTTCAGACTTCTCAGCGATCGAGGCGCGGGTGATAGCTTGGCTGGCTGGAGAGACCTGGCGGCTGGAGGTATTCAAGACTCATGGCATGATTTATGAAGCTTCGGCGGCGCAGATGTTCAATCTTATTCTTGAAGAGATCACGAAGGACTTACGACAAAAAGGGAAGATCGCAGAGCTTGCACTGGGTTACGGTGGTGCAGTTGGAGCACTGGAGCAAATGGGGGCCCTCAAAATGGGCCTAGCTCCGGACGAGCTGCCGCCTCTGGTTAAGACATGGCGTGCAGCTAATCCGAAGATAACAAAGCTTTGGTGGGACGTGGACAGGGCAGCCATGACAGCCGTCCAAGAGCGAAGAACGATCAAGCTACAGTATGGTCTGACATTTTACTGCGAAGGCGGCTATCTATTTATCCGGTTACCTTCTGGTCGGCGTTTGTCCTACGTAAACCCTCGGATCGTTGACGGGAAGTTTGATAAACCGGCCTTGGTTTATGACGGAGTGGACCAGACAAAGAAGACATGGGGCAAGATCGATACTTACGGCCCTAAGCTGGTCGAGAACATTGTGCAGGCGATCAGTCGGGACTGTCTGGCCGTGAGCATGCTTCGCTTGGACGAAGCTGGCTTTGAGACTCGGATGCACGTCCATGATGAGGTCATTGTCGATGAACCTTATGACAATGGTAGAGACTCCTTAAATGAGATAACTGAAATTATGGGGCAGCCGATCGAATGGGCGCCTGGCCTTCCACTTCGTGCCGAAGCATTCGAGACGGACTTTTATAAGAAGGATTGAGCTTAATGAAACACGCTCTCACTAATGAAGATATTGAAAAACATAATGGTATGGTTCACAGGCTGGCTGGGAGATACCATAGGCAAATCCTAGATCCTGCTATCGGTTATGAAGATCTTGTTGCAGAAGCCCAAATAGGCCTCATGAAAGCTTATGAGGGATTTGATCCAGTAACAGGCTATGCTTTCTCAACTTTCGCATTTGCTACTGTAGCAGGATATCTACAAAATTTTCTAGCTCGGCGGGGGACTCGGATTAGATTTCCAGCCCATGCCGTTACATTAGCTAACAAAATATATCGCGAAGGTTTAGAGATAGAACCCTTGGAGAAAATTGCAAAATTGCTTGGGAAGCCCGTTTCTTACGTTCAGACAGCAATGGAGTATCTGGCATCATTAAATATTTATGAAATTGATAGACCCCAAACTAACTATATGTCAGGTACGGAGGATGAAAAATCAAACTCTCATTTCTTAGTAATATCCAAGGATGATAATTCATTGGTATTTGTTGAAGAGTTTCTTAGCTCAATCAAGCCTCGTGATCGTGAAGTGGTGGAGCTAGTAATGAAAGGATTTAACTATCGGCAGATTGGTAACATGGCAGGAGTAAGCCATCAGGCAATCTGGAATAGAATGAGGAAAATTCAAGAGATTTACCTCAAGTATGAACTTGGGCGGCCAATAAGAAAGAAAGGCAGCCTGGCATAGGTTGATTGGTGGATGATCATGTTTGAACAAGATCCGTATTTTCAGGATATCCCTTGGGATTTGATATATGACGATAGTGGTGAGCTGATCGGCGAGGTCTACGTGATCTTGCCAGATCCACCACCGAGGAGGAAAGCATTATGAAGTGGGAAGCTTTTGAGTGTGATGACTGTAAACAACGCTTTGCGCTTGAACAGAAACCTGACGATGAGATTGAAGAACCTTTATGCCCAGGATGCGGCGGTTATTATTGCGGGCCAGTAGAAGTGGAAATCGTGGAGAAAAGGGGTTAACTCAATGGAAAATCCAATGGACGAGATTCTGAAAATTTCAGATCAGTTGCCTATGGTTGTCCTGGAGGATATTAATAAGCGAATAGGCGACTGGCTGGCGATGGGCGGAGAGTCTAGGGACCCTTATATCGAACAGCAGTTAAGGTTTGCAAGACGATTTGTGGAGGAGGGCTAAGTTTGATTAACCGAGTAAAGCTAATAGACCAGACAAAGCTGATGGGATGCTTGAAAAAGGAATTGGAATTTTGCATCAAGGAAAAGTTCAACGAAAAGAACACCCGATTCTACTTAGGACGTGAGACGGTTCTGACGGATATCATTAATCAAATCGAATCGGATAAATTCTGCCCCGACACATGGAAATGCTTAGTCTGCGGCTCTGATGTTACTAACTATGAACCAGAATACTGTTGCACATACATTAGTATGGATACGCCCTGCGGCTGTATGGGATTGCCGATTGAACCACCGTTATGTTCAGCGGAATGTTCAGAAAAGATTTTCGGGAAAGCCGCTGGGAGTAATGGAATGAGTAGAGACGTAGATTACCTGCTGAAATTCTCACAAAAGGATTTTGAAAAGTTTGTGGATGCTGGTGAGTACAGCGATCAAAATGTGATTGACCTTTGGCGTGAAGTTAAAGCAGCCCAAGAAGAAATAGCCCGTATCAACTGTAACTATTACGCAGATCGGCAACGATTTAGAGACCATGTCAAGAAACTGGCTGAAGTGGAAACCCCGACACAGGTTCTGAAGAAACTGCTAGAGACTAAAATCCCTTGGAAAAAGTATGATCCCGAGAATCCGCCAGAGCTGAATGTAACTTGTCTCGTGTCCACTGGGATACGTCCAGTGACTGCTTTCTTGGACGTTGATGAAACGGGGGCAATGCTTTGGCTGAACAGTGATAGCGCTGAAATGATATCTGGTGTATCTCATTATGCGGTTATTCATATTCCGGAGAGCGTAACATGAGGCCTCTTACCCTGGATGAAAAAGCTCTAAGTAAAGCAGCCAAGCAACGGGCGAATAAACAGCTACAGGCTCAGCGGCGTAAGATCGGCGTGCGGATCAGAGACGTAAAGGGAGAACCGGTCATTCTGGAAATCGAGGGTCGTTCTATCACGCTTAATTATGAGATGCTTCGCCGGTTCATTCGGTCGCTAAAGAACCGGCATTGGAATATGAGCCTGGATATCTCGACAGGATCCTCTGTACTCGTCATTTCACATCATATCGATTTATGGAGCAAAGATCGGGGTTACATCGAGCTCTATGACTTGCCCGCGTATCAAAAGGAACTACTGACGGAATTACCGGTTATTGAAATAGAACGTAATTGAGGTGGCATCATGCAGGAACTGGACATTAGCTTCGGCAAGCACCGGGCTGATACGAACTGGAAAACTGAATACTTGACCTGGGATGAGTTCGTGGACCGGCTGCGGAAGGTCCGGCGGACGGCAGAGACGATGGCCCAGTACGACAAGATGAACAACAACGCCCGCGGTAAATTGAAGGATGGGCCCGCTTTTGTTGGCGGGCTTGTCCGGACAGGGCGGCGGAAAAAGGAGAATGTCGATAGTCGGAGCTTGATTACCTTGGATGTCGATCGCGGAGACGATGATTTCTTATTCTCAGCTGAGCTTGTTCTAGGTGGGTCGGCTTACGTTATTTATTCTACACACAGTCATCGGCCGGAGAAACCGAAATACCGTCTGATCATTCCGGGGGATCGTAATATGAGCCCGGATGAATATGCAGCAGTTAGCCGCAAACTGTCGGAGCATATCGGTATGGAGTATTTCGACAAGACCACGTTTGATGTCCACCGGCTTATGTACCTACCGAGCTGCAGCAAGGACGCAGATCCGGTCCTGGAAGTTTTCGAAGGGGAACCGCTTGCTATAGATCGGATCCTGGACGAGTATGCTGATTGGCATGACGTCATGGCTTGGCCGCGGCATCCAGAGGATAAATCTCCTGCTCAGTTGGCAGCCAAGAGAGCACAGGATCCTCGGGAGAAGTTCGGGATGATCGGTTTTTTCTGTAGGGCATTCACCATTGAAGAAGGGATCGAAACCTTCTTATCGGATGTATACGAAAAGGGCTCAATGCCGGATCGGTACACATACACCAAGGGCTCCAGCGGTAACGGGCTGGAAGTCTATCCGGATCAGGATCTCGCATTCTCCCATCAGGACAGCGATCCGATCGCAGACGGGCGCACTTATAATCTTTTTGACCTTGTACGAGTTCATAAATTCGGTCATCTGGACGAGCGAGTGAAAGATCATACACCAGATGCGAAGAAGCCGAGTCACCTGGCTATGGAGCAGTGGGCAGCACAGCGGCCGGAGGTAAAGAAGCTCGTCTTCGCTGAGCGCCAAGCAGATTTCGCTGAAATGGCAGATGAGTTTCCCGCTGACGAGGACGACCCGGATGAAATGGATTGGGAGGATCAACTAGAAATCCATCATAAGACAGGGGAGCCACTGCCCACGGCGGGAAATGTAGAGCTCATGCTGTCACATGGGTCGTGGAAGAACGTTCTGGCTTATGACGCTTTTGGGAACACGGAGGTTATTCGGCGGTCGCTCCCGTGGCGTGAACAGGAACGTCTGGGACGCTCCTATGAGCCGTGGTTGGGTGCTGATGATAAACGCCTTCAGCATTGGTTTGCCAAGGTACACGGCATCAATTCAGCCAAGACCATACAGAATGCATTCACGGAGGTAGTCCATCGAAATACGTTTCACCCGATCAAGTCCTATGTCGAAAGCGCCGTATGGGACGGCCTACCACGTGCAGAACGGATATTTATCGATTACTTGGGCGCACCAGACATCCATTACACCAGACAGGCGACACGGAAGATGCTGCTGGCTGCCGTTGCTAGGCTGTATCGTCCAGGGTGTAAGTTTGACCAGATGCTGGTCCTTGTCGGGCCACAGGGTGCCGGGAAGAGCTCCCTCTTGGCGAAGCTTGGCCGTGAATGGTTCTCTGACTCTTTACGGACATTTGAGAACAAGGAAGCCGGGGAACACCTACAGAGTGGCTGGATCTTTGAGATCGGCGAGCTGTCGGCCATGAAAAAGACCGAGGTTGAAGAGGTTAAGGCGTTTTTATCCAAGACAGAAGACCGCTATCGGGTGGCATATGATCGCCAGGTATCTGAGTTCCCACGGAAATGTGTTTTCTTCGGGACGACGAATACACGGGATTTCCTCAGGGATGCGACCGGAAACCGTCGTTTTTGGCCCATTGAGATATTCCCCGATCGGGCGACAAGAAGCCATTGGGAGGAATTGACCGAGGAAGAAGTGAGCCAAATATGGGCTGAGGTTTTGAGCTGGTTTAAGGCGGGGGAAACCTTGGAGCTTGACAGCGAAGCCCGCATGGAGGCGGAAAGACAACAAGCTGCGCATATGGAGACGGATCCACGAGAAGGCATTATTCAGGAATGGCTTGATATGCCGTTAGAGGATGAGATGGGGCGACCTACCGATGACCTTCGGGATCGAGTGTGTGCAGCCCAAATATGGACCGAATGCCTTGGAAAGAAGCGAGGCGATATGAGAGCGTGGGAGTCGAAAGAACTTGCTGATATTATACGCCGCATTCCAGGGTGGAGGGAGCGCAAAGGCAAAGCAAGAGTTCCAGGATACGGGGTTCAACTTGTATTTGAACGTTGCTGAGAAGTGTTGCTGAGAGCGTTGCTGTAAGTTTTCACGGCAACACTAAACGTTGCCAATGTTGCCGTGATGTTGCCGTGAAAATCAGACCTTCGGCAACACTGAAAACCCAATAATATCAAGGCTTATCATGTTTCTGTTGCCGATGTTGCCGTGAAATCTATAAAAATAGTAAAAATATAAATTAACCCGTAAGCGTAAGGCCCATATATGACTTAAACGCTAAAAAAACGCAGTACGCGTATGTGAGAGCAACTCTAGCAACAGGCTGAAAGGAGTAAATATGAGAGAGTCTGCACTGGAACGCCGTCTGGTCCGTGAAGTCAAAAAGATCGGAGGTGAAGCACCTAAGTGGGTCAGCCCTGGAGAGCGAGGTGTCCCTGATCGGATTGTGCTTCTCCCTAACGGCCAAACGGTATACGTGGAAATGAAAGCACCAGGAGAGCAGCTAACCCCGTTACAGGAACGCTGGAAGAGAAAGCTGCTAAAGCTGGGACACCGGCATTATAAACTTGATTCGAACGAAGATATTGACCGGTTCATAGACGAGGTGAGAGCCAAATGAAGTTTAAACCGCATCAGTATCAGGAGTATGCTACCCAGCGGATCCTGGACACACCATACATCGCATTACTGCTTGAGATGGGACTAGGCAAAACCGTTAGTACCCTGACAGCCATGGATTTATTGCTGAACGATTACTTTGAGGCAGGAAAGGTATTGGTGATTGCCCCATTACGAGTAGCAGATGACACTTGGGCCCGAGAGATTGAGAAGTGGGACCACCTGAAACATCTCCGAATTAGTAAGGTTTTGGGCAGTGCAGCTGTACGTCGGAAAGCCTTGAAGGCTGAGGCTGATATCTACGTGATCAATCGTGAAAATGTCGAGTGGCTTGTCAGCGAGTACGGCAGCCAGTGGCCGTTTGATACCGTAGTGATCGATGAGCTTTCCAGTTTCAAGAATCCACAGGCTAAACGCTTCAAGGCACTTCGCAGGGTCCGGCCCATGATGAAGCGTGTGATCGGTCTAACCGGAACACCAGCCCCGAACAGCCTTATGGATCTATGGGCGCCGATGTATCTGATCGATCAAGGGGAACGACTTGGTAAGACGATAACCGGTTATCGCGATCGTTATTTTACACCGGGTAGCCGCAGCGGCCATGTGGTCTACGAATGGAAGGCCAAGCAGGAAGCAGAGGAACGGGTATACGAGGCCATTTCAGATATTGCTGTCAGCATGAAAGCCGAGGATTGGCTGGAGCTGCCTGAACGGATTGATCGGACGATCCAGATTCCTTTAAGCCCTAAAGCAAGAGAGCAATACATCAAACTAGAGAAGGAGCTGCTGCTTCCGTTTTTGGACGCTGATGTCGTGGCTAATACCGCGGCTGTCCTGTCGAATAAGCTGCTTCAGATGGCCAGTGGCGCAGTGTATGACGAGGAAAAGGGTGTTAAGTTGATCCATGAGGCAAAACTGGATGCCTTGGAGGATGTGATCGAGGCAGCCAACGGCAAGCCGGTTATGGTGTTTTACAATTTCAAGCATAGCCTGTCACGGATCCAGGAGCGATTCCCACAAGCACGGATCTTGCGGAAAGGTAAGGATGGGAATGAGGATATCCGGGCTTGGAATAACGACGAGATCCCCCTATTGCTTTTACATCCGAAGTCAGCAGGTCACGGCCTTAATCTCCAAGATTCAAGCTGTCGGACGGTTGTCTGGTTTGATCAGATATGGAGCCTGGAAGAAGACCAACAGGCTAATGCAAGGGTCCACCGACAAGGTGTACGGCACAACATCGTAGTTATCCGCCTGGTAGCTGAAGGGACAATGGACGAGGACGCTGTGGCAGCCCTGGAACGTAAGGCTGCCGGGCAAGATGCCCTGATGGAAGCCGTTAAAGCCAGAATAGAAAGGATGAAGGCATCATGACAATAGAACAGCAGGTGATAGAGCAACTTTCCCAATATCGTCAGAAGAAAGCCCGCATACAGGCACTATCGACGTATAGCGTTGGTGCCGGAATCACCGTTTCCCGATTGAATGAGGATGACCAACTGCAGGAGCTGCACGGGAGGTTACGCGGGTTGCCGACATACATGTATTTGTCGAAACGAGAACAGGAGCTAGAAACAGTGGCTCACGCCTACATGTCCAGTTACCCAGCTGGGGTTAAAGCCCAGAAGCAAGCTGTCCCAGCCCAAGTGATGGATCCGGAAGACACGGAGCTGCTGCAGGAGCTGCGGAGAAAGGTTCAGAAGGTGATCGCTGCGAGAGGATATGACGTACGGGATGGAATTGAAGCGATTATTGAGCGACTAACTGAGTTGCAGGATCTGCAGGCTGAGGTTGAGCGGATCGATTTTCTTTTAACTACACTTGAAGAGTACCGGCCTAATGATGCGGAGCTGTTAAGATTGATATACGCAGATGGCGTTGAGATCCCAGTTATCGCGGATAAATTACAGCTAACAGAACGGACAATTAGCCGTAGACGAAGAGTCGCAGAAAGCGAGTACATTAATTTGGCACGATAATGTCAGTAAAATGACTTTAAAATGTCGAACGTTTGTTCTTGTTTTCCGTGTCAACCCCTGCTAAAATGATATTGTGCCCTTCATGTAAGGAGACGGTCGGCAATGGACCAAACGAGCCGTTAGGCGGCCGTCTCTTTTTATAACCGGATGTAGTGTAGCTGGGTAGCACGCTTGCCTTGGGCGCAAGTAGTGTGGGTTCAAATCCTGCCGTTCGGATTATTCGTAGCTTTTTCATCTCCCCCTTACTTGCCGTCTCGGATCGAGTCGGCATTTCTTTTGCAGGAAAATGTACCCTTTTTGTAGAATGGTGTCATAAAGACACATTTCAGGAGGGGTCTATTTGCCTACGAAGAGAGTAACATGTACATTTTTTAGTATTTCCGAGCCAAGTAAACTAAAGGGGAAGATAAATGAATTATTAGAAAATCAGTATGCTTTAATTCAATCCAAAAAAGTTCATAATGTTGAGGTTGCTGGAGTATATCTTAGAATCAGCTTTCTGAGAAAGGAATCCGTTAATCAGAACAATTACTGGATAGGAGTTATTGAAAGGTTAGATACAACGTTACAAGGTGAAGCATCTAACTTAGACGGTACAAGAATGGTATATGCCACAGGAGTAGATGAAGGACCAATCGTAAACACGGGATTCGCATATTACCCACTTACCAATACGTTTGTTCTGCACAGGAAAATTGGTGGGGTAAATGATGATAAGTTAGGGATATTTATTCGGAAGTTAATTAGGCAAACTAACATAGTTTCTGAAGGGTTTACACAATTCAAATTGAGCATTCTTCCGGATTTGACCAAAATTAATCGTTTTAAGAATGCAGCTAGAATTAAGCAATTAGAATACTCTTTCAAAATGCCGGAAAACCTGCAATCATTACAGTCTGGAAAGCGATCAATTTTGGGAGATATGTTTTTAGCAAATACCCTTGGCGGGAATACTATGAGAGTAGTGGTACGTGCAGATTCATTAGACGTATCGAAAGTTAACCAAAAGGTTAATGAACTCCTAAAACTAGGTGGAGATTATTTATCGTCACTACGAGCGACTACAGAACATAATGGGATCGAAGAACCGTTAGATCTACTTACTGAGAAGTTTAGTGATTACGAAGATGTAAACTTGAAAAAAGGGAAAAAAGAAACAGTGGACGTAATCATGGATGCTACTAAAACTATTTTCTTAAGGCAAGAGGCATTACTGAAAAAAATGTATTTATCAGACGGATCTGACGAATAAATAAGGAAAGGAGATGGTCTATTTGGTAAAGATAATTCTTAAACTATCTCTATTTCTTGCGCCGTTGATACTGTTATTGACAACCTTTAAGGTTAATTATTCACAATTTATTCAACTGCCCAATATACTAATGGGATCAATTGCACTCAGTTCATCCTCACTAGGTTTTTTTATTGCAGGGGTTTCTATTCTTCAAACTTCTAATTTGAGCAAGTTTTACGATAAGTTGGTGCAATTAGGGACAGACAAGAAAATATTAGGATGGCTAATGACATCTATTTTCTATATGTTTCTTTTATCTGCTACAAGTTTGTTAGCTCTCTTTTTCATAGATGGTACGGGAATTGCAACAACATTACTTTTAAATATATGGCTAGCTCTCTTAATAGCATCAATATTGTCAATGTTTTTCATTATCTTCATTTTTATAATAGTTTTTTTAAAATAGCACCTTAACGGGTGCTATTTTGATTTTCTGAAAAAGGAGCTGACAGCGATGGCATTGACGGCCAAACAGCAACGCTTTGTCGAAGAGTACCTGATTGACCTCAATGCCACGCGAGCATACAAGGCCGCTGGCTATAGCGTAAAGAGCGATAACGCAGCCGGTGTGGAGGGTCATCGGTTACTAAGGAACCCTAAGATTGCCGCTGCTGTAAAAGAGGCCATGGATAAACGGTCTGAGCGCACTGAGATCACCGCCGATATGGTCCTGGAACGTTGGTGGACGATTGCCAATGCAGATCCGAACGATCTTATCTATCATCGCCGGGTCTGCTGCAGATATTGTTTCGGCTTGGATCATGCATATCAGTGGGTTGATAAGGAAGAGTATCTAAATGCGGTACAGATCGCCCGTCAAATGGAGAAACCGCTTCCTGAAAACAACGGGGGGTACGGCTTCGATTCGACACTTCGCCCGCATCCTAAATGCCCTCGCTGCCAAGGGGAAGGATTCGGAGAGATCCACGCAACGGATACTAGAGATCTTAGCCCCCAGGCCCGCATGTTGTATGCCGGGGTCAAACAGACCCAATCTGGTTTTGAAATCAAGATGAGAGACCAGGATAAGGCCTTGGAGAATGTGGCTAGGCATCTTGGTATGTTCAACGACAAAATGGAGCTTACAGGCAAAGGCGGCGGTGCTCTGCAGGTGGTTTTCGATAAGGGGATGACGAACGATGAGTAATCAGGTTGTTATTCCCTACAAGCCCCAGCCCCGGCAGCAGGTGTATCACCAGACTGAGGCAGATGAGATCCTGTATGGAGGCGCAGCTGGCGGAGGTAAGTCGGAGGCGACGATCTGGGACGCGTTGAAATATGCTATGCAGTATGCAGGCAGCCGTCAGATCATCTTCCGGCGTACATACCCCGATCTGCAGCGCTCTATCATTTCCCGTACGATGCAGGTATACCCGAAAGAACTTGGCAAGTACAACAAGGCTAAGCATGAATGGGTATTCGTGAATGGCTCCATAATTGAACTAGCTTACTGGGACAATGATGCCAACTATACAAATTACCAGGGGGCGGAGTATGATGTCATCCGCTGGGAAGAACTGACGCAGTTCGAAGAGAAGTGGTATCTATATATGCTCTCTCGTCTGCGTGGTAGCAAGCCCTTCCCTCGTTCAGTTAAGAGCACAACGAACCCGGGAGGCGTGGGTCACACCTGGGCGAAGAAGCGTTTCGTATCGATTGGCCCGGCTGAGACTGTCCACCAGATCATGGAGACGGATGACGATGGAAATACATTGTACTGGCCTGATGGAACACCCAATGCAGGCGAACCCATCATCCGCAGCCGGATCTTCATTCCCGCTAACGTTCACGACAATCAGGCTCTGGTCCAAACGGATCCGGGCTATTTGGCGCGTTTGCTAGCTCTTCCTGATATCGAGCGGAAGCAGCTGCTCGAAGGGGATTGGGATGTATTTGCAGGTCAATACTTCAGTGAATTTACTCGGTCTATTCATGTTGTTGAGCCGTTTGACATTCCGAGGGAATGGAAAAGATATCGGGCGTTTGACGAAGGGTATACAGATCCGTTCGTCTGTATCTGGATTGCACTGGCTCCCGATGGTACCGGTTATCTGTATCGGGAACTGGCACAGAGTAAGCTGCTCACCTCAGAACAGGTAGAGCTCACGAAGCTAAACAGTCCAGTGTCTGAACGGTACGAATACAACGTGGCAGATACGTCATTCTGGAACAAGGCCAAGACGGAGAACATCACTCCGGCTGAGATATTTGCCCAGAAGGGTGTACATCTGATCCAGGCCAAGAAGGAACGCGTAAACGGATGGAAACGGCTGAGGGAATGGCTTCATGTATACGATGCGATTGACCATGTGACAGGCAATCTTTACAAAGATACGAGGCTCAAGATCTTCAGCACATGCGTAAAAGCTATTGAAGCCATTCCGGCCTTAATGCATGATCCAAACAAGGTAGAGGACGTTGCCTCTCATGCGCTGGATCATATACCAGATGCATTGCGTTATTGGGTAATGAGCCGACCAACCGCAGGCAAGGTGAAGGATGCCTGGTCTGCTAATCCCGACGAGATCCGGGAATCCCATGACGACTTTGACCAGGACGATGACGATGATGACATACCCATAGTGCAAGGTTTCTGGTAAGTCCGATTATTCACTGTTTATGCAAGACATGTGCACAAAATACAAGGTTTTGTGAAATAGTCTGTTACCGCAAACCCTTGATGTATAAGGGTTTATTTGTTTTGTGTGGAAAATGGTTTATGCATAGCGTATGCAAGAAGCCGAGAAGCCGCATGGTTGAGGGATTTTGGTTTAATCGTATTCGTTACGATATACATCATCTATACATGAAGGAGTGTGACTGATCATGTTCTATTTTTGTGCATTTATTTTGTTAATGGTGATCACATACCAGGGTGTGCAGCTGACTGTTCAGCAGAGGACCATTAAGGATCTGAACGATCGGCTCATGGCTCGGAATTTTACGGAGTATGCTTCTAGTCGTGCAAGGGAAGACCCGCCTCCAGAGGTAAAGAGTCGAAAGCCCCTCAGCTGGTACGATGATCCGGATATCATGGACGGTGATGATGAATGAGGTTACTCGATAAGGTGAATGGCATCTTCGGTGGTTCATCTGGTGACGATCAAACGGTTAACCCCAACACACCAGAACAACAAAGTATCGTGGATGAAGTTATGACTGACTTCGAGGTATTCAAGGAGCCGCGTCAGAAGATGGACAGCATATGGCGACAAGAGCAACGCTTTTACATGGGCGATCACTGGTACGGCCTGCGGACAGAAGCAGTGTCCAAGCTCCGACCAGATGCCGTGGAGAATGTGGCTTTTTCGCAGATCGAGAGCATTGTCGGTAAGCTGACCGGTTGGATGCCATATCCGGATTACGATGCCCAGGAAGAGAATGACGAACAGAAAGCCCGGGATCTTAACGACTTCATGCCGTATGAGCTAAGGCAGATCAAGTTCAAGCAGAAGCATGCTCGGGCGATACGCCGGATGGTTATTCACGGGCCGCTTATCTATAAAACGGTGTTTGACCCAACGGTGGAAGGTGGACGAGGTCAGAACAGGTATACAGGCCGGAATGATATTTTGCCAGTTGATCTATTCAGCTTCTTTCCGGATCCGCGAGTTTCCGATTTCATTCATCTTCAGGAGATGGGCGCCATCATTACGAGGTACCCAAAGACACTGGAGTATTTCAAAAAGCGCTGGCCTAAACAAGGTGAGAAGGTGCAGCCGGATCGGTCAGTCGGGGATGACTGGAATTATGGTGATTCCATCGACAGCATCTCAGGTCCAATAGACCTTAACGCTAGGCAGAAGTCGTCCGGACTGATCGAATACTGGTATCGCGGATTGCCTAAGGTGGTTACCCGAGAAGATCGGGAATTGTTCCGGGATCTGGCCGAGGAAAAGCTGCTGCAGGGAGTTGATCCTTCTGAGCTGATCGCCAAGGCAGAAGGCAATATGGAGGGTGTTCACTGCATCTATATTTCCTCTGATGGTGTGTTCTTGGAGCACAAGGCTTATGTGTATGATCATGGCCAATACCCATTTACAGCACGGACGTTGTATCCGGATGAAGGTAATGTGTTCGGTAAGGGCTTCATGCGTGACATGATTAAGCCGCAGATCATGAAAAACAAGTATGCAGAGATTGCGATCGAAACCATGGCTAAACAAGGTAACGGCGGGATCATGTATGAGGATGGTGCAATCACCAAACCTAATACATGGCAGGAACGTCGTAGTCTCCCTGGAGCTATGCTTCCGGTTGCGCAAGGTCGGATGAATGACGTTAAGGAGCTTCAGGGGATCAACATCCCAGGGAGCTTATTTAACATGCTGTCTTATTATGATGAGATGCTGCAGAAGATTCCCGGTCAGTTTGATAGTTCGAACGGCCAAGCGAATAGCAACGTCACATCGGGAGAGCAGGCTAAAGCACTCATGGCCGCTGCAGGTACTAGGCTGAATACAACTTCTGATCTTATACAGGATGCGTTGGAAGAAGTGTTTAGCCAGTATGTGGAGCTGATCGCACAGTTTTACACAACGGAACGCATTGCCCGTATCACAGGCCGCAAGCTGAGTATCAGCCGGGATACGATCGTCTCTAAGGTGCCATCTGAGTACGATACCGGTGAGCAAGTTCCGGATCCTTCTACCGGGGAGCCTGTGCCTGACATAAGGTCGGTCCAGGAAGAGTATGTACCAGAATTCGATATTCTTGTTCATATCGGAGTAGACAAGCCACAGGATCGAGAGTATTGGCTACAGCTTGCCTTTAACCTGCTGCAAACGATTGATCCGGTTACGCAGCTGCCGATGATCGATGCTGAGGGCGTCCGCTATGTCATCAGCACAGGGCGTATGGAGCCGATGGATGTCATCAAGCGCCGGATTGAGCAAGAGGCAGGTACTCAACAGCAGATGCAACAACTTCAAATGCAGGTCCAGCAGCTCACACAGCAGAATCAGGAACTCCAGCAAGCCACGGCCCAGCTCATGGATCAGAGGGTACAGCAGGAGACGCAACAGCGTGAATTTGAACAGTCTTTGAAACAACAGAAGATGAATCTTGAAGCAGCGAAGACGGCAAATGAGATTATGAAGAGTCAGCAGCCGGTTTCACCTGTTCTACCTGGCCAGTGGTGAGAATCCATCTGGCCTTTTATTATCTGCCGCCACCCATAGCGGAATAGGAGGAACTACCATGTTTGATGTAAATGACCCATCCACCAACCCAGGTGAGCAAGTCGAGTCAACCCACCCACAGGCTGACGAGCAACAACAGGAAATGAGAAGTGTTTATGAGGCGTTCGATCTTCATTATCCAACAGACGAAGACGACCATAATGATCCTGAAGATGAACTGGACGATAGGACAGCTGCTCCACCCATAGACGGCGAACCGGTCGATCCAGAACAACGAAAAGGGATTACGGTCAAGTATAACGGTCAGGATGTCTTCATCCCGGAAACAGAAGTCGAGGCCCATGCCCGTAAGGGTCTGAATTACGACAAGATCGAAGGCCGGGCGAAGCAATATGAAACCGCACTGGATCGCCTTGCCCGTCAGCAAGGGTACAAGGATCACGCCGATCTGATTGCGAACCTGGACAAGATCGAGCAGGAAGCCGTACAGCAACAGCAAAATCAATTCGATCAGCTTAAAGCTCATTTGCGTCAAGAGGCTGAGGATGCTGGCATCGATCCGGATTCCATGGAGAGATACCTGGATAACCATCCGCTGATCAAACAGGCCAAGGATGTCATTCAGCGCAGTGAGCAAGAACAGCAGCTCAAGCAGCAGGAACAAAGCCAGCAGCAGCTTCTGCAGGGGTGGGAAGACCTCTTCCGCAAATACCCGCATCTGGCCGATCAGGTGAACCCGGATGGTGGATCAGCACCTTGGTTGACACCAGAAATGCATTCAAGGCTTGAGCGCGGATATGATCCGATTGACGCCTATGAACTTGTCCACCGTGACAGCATCATGGCCGATGAACGCAAGCGAACAGAGCAGTCCGTTTTGAAGAATCAACGGCTGAATAAGCGCGCGCAAGTAGTTGGACAGGGTAACGGGGAACGGCAGCCAGAAGTTCCGGCAGAGCTGTCTTCTGCTTTTGCAGCATTCGGAATTGACCCGAAAAACGCCCAGAAGTACGCTAAAAACTTTGAAAATAAATAGGAGGGGTTAGCATGCCTCAAGGATTTAAGTACGTATACAACGATTACGGTAAGGATCCGACACGGATTACTGAGCAATTGATGACAGATGGAGAGGCGGGCTTTGCCAATCAAGCTATTAAAATTGTTGGCGGTCGAATAACCAAAGCTGAGCCTACAGATCCGATTGCCGGCTTCTTGACGACAAATGTTACAGCTGGAAAGGACAAGCCAGCTGAGTACGTTCTCGCCCGAGAGGGTGACTGGTACGAAGCAGCCTATACGGGAATTGCAGATGCTGGCTTTGTTTCCGGTGCTTCAGAAGTCGCACTGGCTGCAGATGGGCTCTCGGCCGATGCCGCCACAATTGTCGGTGGACCACTGGCTATTTTCGAGGTGAACACCGAGCGTAAAACGGCACGAGTCAAAGTCAAGAACCGGCAATTTTCTTAAACAACTAATATAACCATTTGAAATAAGGAGGCATAAACCATATGCAAACAGCACTTCGTTGGGATCCGCGAGTATTGGAGCCTGTATTTAAGGAACTCTATTCACTCGCGATGAAAGATAAAAAGGACTTCATTCCACTCCTGTATAACGTAACAACTTCCAATAAGTTAATGGAATCCTATGAAGGAATCGGTGGCGAGGGCCTGATGGAAGAATGGAGCCGCTCGAATAACCAGGTCTACTATGAAGATATCGATGAGCTCTGGCAGAAGATCATCAAAAACCGTAAGTTCTCCGATGGTCGTATCATCGAACGCGATTTCATTGATGATCTGCAGTTGACAGAAATCAAGCGTCGTATTGCTTCCCTTGCTGATTCTGTTTACAAAACCCAGCAACTTCAAGCTGTCGAGTTCTTGGTGAATGCCTTTTCGGCAGTTGGTCCGAACTGGCGCGGTCGGAACGAGAGCTACTTAGGCCCAGATGGCAAACCGCTTTGCGCTGCGGATCACCCATACAGTCCTGAAAACAGCACGGATGTTCAGTCTAACCTCGGTGACAAGCCTTTGACCATCGACTCGTGGGACGAGACTGCGGTCGCTATGCAGGAGTGGGTTGACGATAAAGGTAACACCATGGCCGTCATTCCGGATACGCTTATCGTAGCACCATACAATGCTCGTGCAGCATTTAAGATTGCAGGCTTGCCGGATTCAGAGCTGCCAAAGTATGAACCTGGAAGCAATAACTTTGATGCCAATATGTACATGGGTAATATCAAAGTTATCGTCGATACATTTATTAAAGCTAGTCACCGCAAAAACTGGTTTGCAGCTGACTCAGCCCGCATGAAGGAATTCAACATTTGGCAGTGGAGACGAAAGGTCGAGAACGGTACGATGACAGATTTCGATACCGAAGCCACTAAACACAAAGCAATCGGTCGCTGGGGTTATGGGTTTACAAACTACTCATTTATCTATGGCCATAACGTCCAGTAGGACATAGCAACAAGCAGAGGGGGCTTCGGCTCCCTTTCCTTGTTTTAAGCATTCGAGTTCGAGTTTTTAAAAGAAGGAAAGGTGATGATGAAATGAACGCAAATATAGTTGACCATATCGGAAGTAAGGTAACTGTATGGACGAAAGACGGTAACGCGGCTGAGAATAGAACCCTGCACACCGTGGATGAGTTTGGTGTTGTGATATCCAACTATCAGGGCAAGCAGACTTTTATTCCGTGGATCCAGGTGAAGTATATCGATTATCCAGAACAGACAAGCGGTGATACTTGTGTATCGGGATGAACTGGAAGCAATGAACGCGATAAATCGGGAGCAGCAGAAAACCAATGAGTTATTGGGGAATCTGGTCTCTTTGCTTCAAGGGCAAACGAAGCCCGGAAAGGAGGCTGCCGGCAATGCTGCTAAAGGACGTAGTGGAGGAGATCGCGGAAAAGGCTCCTAACTTCCTGTCTCCCGCTTCCATTGTTCGGAAGGTAACACAGGTCCGGGATCGGTTACTTCGTCAATCAGGCGGAGCTCAGCAGCAAGCTGATACGGTGTGTACCGCTATTGACTTAACTGCGGGTCAGTCGCGGTATGTACTTCCTTGCCCTCCTGGCAATGTGGTGGATGTAGATATGATATGGGACGAAGAGTGGCGGAGGATCCCGCTTCGGCAGTTCCATCAGCGGTCAATTAAGCCGTATTACTATTTCCAAGCAGGTGAGTTGGGGCTGGTTCCAACTCCAGAAGACGACTGTGTAATGGGCTTGAAAATATTTCATATCCCGGTGCTGCCTGAATTGAGATTAACGGATATGAACGGACCAACCGGCTTCGATCCTGATTACGACATGGTGCTTGTTTTCGGGGTGCTTCGTGAAATCACAAGTGGTAGAGATGCACAGGAATATGACGCTAAGTATCAGGAGCTCCTGAGCGGTTACCAATCAGCTAATTCTGGCTGGGAGCGATACGAGGTAAAGGAAAGATGGTGAGATCATGAGAAGTAGATTCCCTTGGCGTGACACGAGTGAAGATATTGCTAAGCAAGGACATCCACAATGGGAAACGCCAGGTGGGGCACAGCAAAAAGCGGATAAGGCAGAGAAGAACGCGAAGGAGTATTCCGATTCTAAGTTATCGGCTCACATCGGAACAGGCGGTTCAGCACACGCTCTTGCGGTACCGAACGTAAATGCTGGTTTTATATCCGGAAGTGACCAGGCTAAGTTGAACAGTATTAAACCTGGGGCTGAAGTCAATCAAAACGCCTATTCGAAAATAAACGGCATACCCGCTTCTGAGAAGGAAGATGCTTTAAATATCGAGGGCGGAGTTGGCATTACGATCACACCAGATCCAGTAAACAAGAAAGTAAGGGTTACAGCTACTGGAACCACTACTCCGGGACCTCATGGAAGTGAGCATACAGGAGACGGAAGTGATCCGATCCCCGACGCAACAGTGAGCGTGAGTGGGTTGATGAGCGCTGCCGATAAGATTTCTCTAGATGCGACTGTAGAGGGTCTTGCTACCCTTGAGGTGCATACACCACGAGTCTATAATGTCATAGAATACGGAGCTGACCCAACCGGAGTCAACAACAGCACAACCGCAATTCAAACAGCTATAGACGATGCTTTTAATAATGGTAGAGGGATTGTATCATTGCCCCCTGGAACCTATAAATTAGACGCATCCACCTTAGGAATGACACTATGGAATTACGGGGTGTCGATCGATACCAATACTGGATGTTTAGTGTTGCGTAATGGTGTATCGCTTGTGGGGTCGGGAATTGGAGTTACGGTTTTGAAGCCGTCTTCACCGCATTATGTTTGTGTATACCTAGCAGATGGGAAAAACTCAACTATCGCCAATTTGGAGATTGACGGAGGATGGGTTGACGTAGGGGGAGGACATGGTATATTTCAGTGTTTAACAGAAAATAACAAAGATATTTTCGTAAGTGGAACGCGGCTAAAAAACCTGTACATCCATCATGTTGGTAGCTACGGAATTGGCATACAAAACGGTGTACACTCTGACGTTGTAATTGAAAAAATTCACACTTTCAGAACTGGAGCAGATGGAATTGACATTAAAAACAGAAGTACATCTGGAGTGGATAGTAAAGGTATCACTGTTAAAGGGATTTTTATAGACACCTTCGGTCTACGTCTTGATTCCCAAACCGGCTTAGATATGAGAGGTATCGTAAAAGCAAACAGTATTCAAGTGGTTAATGTTGGACGCACAGGAGCTAACCAAACAGGTATTAGATTTAGAGCCCAGAATCTAGCAGATGGACCTAATGCATGGGCAAGAAGGAGTTCACTATCCGAGATTTATGTTTCTTCCAATGTCCCTGACAACACAGGAGTTCTAGGCGTTGATTGTGGTAGCCCTGATATATCTATCACAGGCGGAGTTATTGAGGGGTGTTACACAGGTGTTAACATAGGAGGAAACACGGAAGGTAATGCTGATAATGTTTCTGTTTCTCAATTAGTTGTAATCAATAGTAAAAACTATGCTTATCGTAATAGCACAGGATCAAATAACGTTAGATATATAGGATGCATTGCTAAAAGTTCAAATGTAGGCTTTAGAAATGAAGGTAATAATACCTTATTTATTGGTTGTAGTGCCGTTGACGTAACCTCAACTATCTCAACAGCAGTTGCTGCTGCACCTTCCCAACTAACGGCAGGGTGTGATTTTGGAAGGGACTTTATATCGCTGAATTTCCTGACTGCTGGACGTGTATCAATAGAGGCTAAAGGCGTATCAAACGATATTGATCTTTCATTATTACCTAAAGGAACAGGTTCAATAAGAATGGGGTCTTTCACATCTGGATCGGATGCGCCTGTTGTGGGGTATATTACAATCAAGGATTCTAACGGAGTAAGTAGAAAGCTTGCGGTGATAAATTAAAAAAAGACCTAGCCATTTTAAAGTGTGGCTAGGTCGAATCATTAGAATGTGACAGGCTTTTCTGGAGCAATTGGTGTTGTGGAATTTGAATCTTTTACTTTTTTTGAGTGACCTTTTTTCAAAAGCAAAAATGGACGCTCAATGTATAAATAACTTGCAAAAGCAACTAATAGGACAACAGGAAGAATAATAAAGGTCGAGTACACCAGGAACTCTATATTCAGGTGTTCACCAAACAGATTTTGAAATACCAAATGAAAATTCATTCGGTAATCTTTTAAAACGAAAATTATAAGATAATGCCAAATGTATACGCTATATGAACATAATCCTATTACAGTCGTCATAGGGTTTGTGACAATAATCTTGAGTTTGGATTTTATTAGCATGAAGGACACCAATATCGTTGCCCACAGTAGTGCTTCGCCCGTTCTATAGAATGTATAGAGCGTAGTAGAAGCTGGTATAGCTTTGTAACCACCTAATGAACTTAAATACTTTAACAGTATAATCAAACCTATACTCGCTAATAAAAATGCCGTCCACGCTTTCCATTGTTGGATGGTTATTTTTTTGAACTTGTTAAAGTAAATATCGCAAGCCAAGACTCCAATTAAAAACTGATCAATTCTACCGAAAATAGAGTCCCCCAGTGGGAAGACGGATTTAATTATTAACGAAATTAATATCAAGCCGTACAAAATCTTTTTGTTGTTGAAATAAAGCATCAAAAAAGGAAGGATGATATAAAAATGAACTTCTGGACCTAATGACCAGTATATCCCTGCTGCATCTCCAAGATCAGCTTTCGTTATACCGGTGTTGTGCAAAAACAGAAAGTAGGGGATGACACCACTTAATTCTCCCACTTTTTGAACTGTTATGAAAAACACAAGAGATATGTAATACAACGGCAATATTCTAATCAATCGATTTATATAATACTGTTTTAGGTTGATTTCACGCTTATTAACCCAACTCATAGATAGTAGGAATCCGCTTATAACAAAGAACAATGATACACCGGTATGTCCTTCAAAAAATAATGTCAATAACAAGTTGTAATCTGTAAGCCTGTCAAAGTAATGGAAGTAATGCATGTTAGCATGAAAGTAAAATACAAGTAATGCTGCAATGCCACGAAATGCTTCGATATCGTTTAGATAAACATTATTTTTGTTTATGACTGGGGCTAGTAATTTCATTGATACCTTCCTTAGCTGGATGTTTTTTTTTATTAATCATACACTTAAAGTAACACAAAATGTATGGTTTTTGTTTTTATAACAGTCTGAAGAAGGTGGCATCTTGATGAAAAAAAATGGATGTACTTGTGAAAATGCACATTTAAGGAGTGTCTTTATGACTGGAGGTTAAACATGAATATAGGAGAAATCGTCAAACAGGCAGATATTCTTGTTCCGAATGAGGTCTCATCTGCAGATAAGGTTTTGCAGCTGAACGCCATCAACCAGGATTTCTTCAATGTGGTGAAGATACCCCAAATTGCTCAGTTCTCCTGTGCAGCGGCCCAATCGGAGTACACACTTCCACCAGATGTTCGGCTGAAGAATATCGATAAGCTCTTGGTGGGGATGTTCCAATATCAAAGCCTGGATCGGGAGGATGTTACGCCTGCGCAGAATGCTTACTCCTTCGATGACCAAACCCATACGCTTTCTTTATTCCCTGCACCCTATACGGATCTGCAGGGATTTTTGCGATATCGCCGGATTGGGGTGAGTGTTTTTGTTCCGGCCAATCTAGCTGCGGTTCCAGACGCACCTGAAGAATATCACTGGACATATGTTCCTGCACTGGCTGCCTATCTGGCTCATACCCAGGACGACAGTGTAAAGGCAGCCAACTATGAGAGCCAGTATAAGGCAGCGTGGAATGTGGCAGCACAGAATTATCAAGCAGGTGATTCAGGATGAAGCCAGTTCAATATAACCAGCCTAATTACCAAGCTCTACCCGGGTTATCACAGCCGATCCCGATCCGTGATTTTAAGGGCTTGAATTCGTTTGATGCTCTATCTATTCCGGATAACTTTTTTACGGATATTGAAAATATGACAAGTGACGATTACCCGGCCGTTTCGACGCGACCGGGTTTTTCTGTTCTCGGATCATTTGGTTCAAGGGTGCTCGGGATGGGCGTATGGAAAGACCGGGAGCTGCATGCTGTATTTAACGATGGGACATGGAGACGCTGGAACGGAGGGTCTTGGACTACACTGGCAAGCGGACTGAGTACATGGGCGGATTGGTCCTTCACAAACTTCCAGGGAAACTTATCAGACGTGAACCTGATTGGCTGTAACGGCGTTGATCCTGTGAAGAAGTATGACGGCAGCACAGTGTCAAACTTGAGCGGGGCCCCTTCCAACGGGAAGTACATGACCACATACCAGAACCGGCTTTGGTGTGCGGTGGATAATGAGTTATGGGCTTGTGCTCTGGATCAACCCGATCGATGGGATAAGTTTACGGGGAATAAAGATGATAGCTACCGGCGTCAGATGGAGTCCACGAGAGGCGAGCAAATCAATATGCTGACCGGGAGCCTGACCAAGCTGACGATCGGCATGCCGAACAGCCTGCATGAGCTCTATGGCGCCTTGCCAGAAGACTTTACAACCAAGCTGATCACTGAAGACATGGGTGTAGCCAATCATAAAAGTGCTATTACTCAGGAAGGGTTTATGCGCTTCATCCACAAGGTTGGGATCTTCGAATATGGCGGCGGGGTGTTACCGAACAAATCGTTTTCAGATGTGATCGGGAAATTCGTGACAGGGGTCACGGATACGAGTGTCGCCGGCTCTGACGGTACGAAGTTGTATTTCAACCTAACCCCTGACAGAATGCTGGTCTATGATCCTCGGCCTGGTGTACAAGCTTGGAGTTTATGGAGAGGTATTCACGCCGCGCAGTTTGCGTCCATGCAAAATCAGCTCTATATCGGTGATGCACACGGCCGTATTTTACGTATGGAGGGCTCTACCGATGGTGGGGATCCGATTCGCTGGTCGGCTACTACGAAGCCCTTCAATGGAGGCTCCATAGCTCAAAAGATGCGTTGGTATAAACTTTGGATGGTTGTGGAGCTGACAGGGAGCATGGACATCCATCTCTCTTCTTCTATCGGCGGAGAGGATTGGACGCTGGTCCAGTCGATTGCCGGCAGCAGCTCACCGCAAGTACGCAGAGTCATCATACCGGTATCCAAGTTCGCTCGAGAAAATTGGATCCGTGTAAGATTCTCCGGTACCGGCTGGGCAAGGATTCATGAGTTCACAAGACAAACGCGGCAGCTGCCGCTTTATTAGGAGGTTGATAGCGTGTCGATTTGGAGCGATACTCCACGGATAAGCGGACCGCCGGATACCCAGGACATCGGCGTGATACTCGGGTATGTGAAAGACTTGGCTAATACGGTTGCAAAGATGGCGAAGGATTTAGAGTTCCTAGTGAATGGTAATCTGGATGCGAACAATATCCGGGCTCAAAGCATTGAGACGAAGAACCTGAAATCCGATTCGGTTACAACTGATAAACTCCAAGCCGGTGCTGTTACGGCAGATAAGATTACTGTTAACGAACTCTCTGCAATTACGGCAAACCTAGGACACATCATCTCAGGACTCATTGAGTCTATAGCGATATACGGGTCATATATATCTACCAACCGATACGGATATCCGAAGGTCGAAATGAGCGATACGGATGATATGATCGGGGCGTATAAGAATGCCAATAATGCGATTAAAATTTACAGTCCGGTTGAACGCCTATCCCCAATCGTTCTTTTCACAGCCAATGGGATTAATTCGTTTTTATTTTATGATCCAGCAGACAATACCTTCAGTATTACTAGCAATTACGCGAATATTGATATATCTACTCAGAACGATATTCAATTATACGCAAACTCGGTAAGACTATCTGGATGGAACTCTTTATGGAGTAATGGGGAATCCAAAACATTGAAGCAAGAATTGGATGCTTTAGATCAAAGACTGAGAAAATTGGGTGGTTAGTTAACTTTAACGAATGGCTGTGTTAGATTGGAGAAAATTGGCGAGAGGAAGATATCAATGAAGAAAATATTTTTCGGTATTTTAATAGGAGCATTTCTCACTTTATCAACCACAGCATTAGCCAGTGAAGTTAGTAACTTAATTGGAGAAAAGGTTGAAGGTGTTAAAAATGTTAGTTTAAATGAGAACTCAATCGGGCAAGCGGTAATAATCCAAGGCAAAAGTTATTTGCCAGTTCGTGAGATCGCTGATGGTTACGGAAGTAAAATAGAAATTCAGAAAGGTGGGGACATTTTTTTGACGACTCCGACCGATACAAACAATACCCCAGAAGAATCATCTGTTCCGGAAGATCCATCTGATCCTTCCGTCGATGTTTTAATAAAGAAAATAGATGATAAGAAATACGAAATAGAACGTGCTAAATCGGAAGTTGCAGGATTGGATAAGCAGGCGGTTGAACTTAAAGAAAGGGTAGACCGAAATAATGAACAGGGTGTTATCGGTGTGGCGAATACCAATTATGAAGTAATAGCCAACCAGTTGATAAAAACTGAAGAAAAATTGAGCACAAAAGAAAATGAACTTGCCGATCTCGAAGCCCAGCTGACTGAGCTGCAGAAATAAATAATACTATTCGAAGGGCTCTCACATGAGGGTCCTTTTCTCATGCAAAGAAATGGAGGTGTGTTATGGCAACCTATGATTACGGCATCAGGCAAGGGCTGAATAGCAAGGGCATAGATAATGGTAGGATCGGTTATTCCAATGGTTACGTTACGGTAGACGGCAAAAAATTCATGCAAGCTGATTACAACAACAAGGGAACAACTTACTCCAATCAGCAGAATTTCAATAACGCCTGGAACAGCTTCAGTCCGGCAGGAAACATGAATATGCAAAAGACAACGAGTCCGTTTGTTCAGGCCGCGGCGAATGTAAAGAGCAGCCCGCAGCCTACCAATACGCCTACGCCATACACCAGCCCAACAGAAAATACGCTGAACCGGATGAAGGACTTCATTAATAATAACAGTGGTTTTCAATTTAAAGCTCCGGATCCGTTCACCTATGACCCACAATCGGATCCTGCATATCTTTCTCAGCTTGCCGAAGCCAAGCGGAATATCGCAGACCAGCAGGTGGATACGAACGCTGTACTCCGGGTGCAGGGGCAGGGCAAGTCTTCATATAGTGAGCTCGTTCAGAATCAGATCGGTGATAAGACGTTAGCCAGCTTAGCGGATACATTGGTTCCGCAGCTGATGAGCCAAGCCTATCAGCGTTATAACGATGATGCCAACCGATCCTTGCAGGTGCAGCAGATGAATTATAGTACTCAGCAGGACACGCTTGCGAATCTTGGGAACCTATATGGCCTGGAGCATCAGGAGTATTTCCAGAATCCGATCCAGGAGGCGCAGCTTACCGGGAACTATTTGCCAAATGAAGCGAAGCAGGCTATTAGTAATCTTTTGGAATTGAAACGCCAGGCGGAGACTAAGGGGATGTCCCGCGAAGATCGAGCAGCTCTCAGCCAACAAGCTGATGGTATTCGTTCACAGCTTCAGGCATTAGGGATTGATCCTAGCTTCTACGGAGCCGATGTCCACTCCTCGAAAGCTAGCCAGAATAATCCGGCATTGAGAACACTGCAAGGCCAGCAAATGGACATGCAGCGTCAAACAGCGAATTGGGATGCGGCTCGAAGCGTATGGGATGCAACAGGCCGAATGGTCAGTCCGCAATCAGATTGGTCTGGTCTAATCCGACAAACACAAACGGGCAAAGCTCCGTTGACGATGGCAGCGCAGCAGCAGGCATTCAACAACCAATTCAATCTGGAACAGTTTGCTTATCAGAAAGCACGCGACGCCATCAGCGATCAACAATGGCAACTGAAGTTCGACCAGGATGTAAATCAATTCGGCCTGAACTATGCTCTCCAATCGCTGTCTGAACAGAACCAGCAAGCATACCGAGAAGCGCAGATCGGTCTGAGTCAAGACGATAGCGCCCGTGCTTGGGCGCAGCTTGATTATCAAATGGCGAACCCATCCCCAGAAAGCTACAGAGGATTGTCTGCTAATCAGGTGCTTCAAAGCATGCAGAGTCTTTACACGGAGCCTGTGTTCTCTACTGATGAGTTCGGCAATCAAACCAAGTCAGGAACGCAAATCACTAGTGATCCTGCTAAGCGAGAACAGATGTTCTTGAATGTGGTTGATTCAGGTGTTAGTGATTTGGAGACGAACCAGATCCTTAACTCACTCGGCATGACCAAGGCTGAGATCGATAAGTATATGAAAAAGTTTGGGGCTTCCTCGGGAAACTGAGTAGCCCCACCACCGCATCGAATGGTGTTGGGGCATACAAGAATTACTACAAGGCCGAGCGCGATGCCAAAGCCAACCCGAAAAACTACAATACGGCCAGTACAGCTGTTAGCAAGGCGATTCGTGATTTAGGCCTTCCGAATAGCTGGCTACAGCCAACGCTGGAGCTCATTGCTCGTGAGTCCAGCTTTAACCCAGCCGCGAAGAATTCTAAATCATCCGCTGCTGGGTTATTTCAATTTTTGGACATGACCAGGAAGGATTACGGGGGAAGCAGTGTGAACTGGGACGATCCATACGAGCAGGCTGTGGCAGGACTGAAATATATTAAGAATCGCTATAAGGATCCGGTTAAAGCGCTCGAACATTGGGACAAGAAGAAATGGTATTAAGGTGGTGGAATGATGGCAAGTCAATTCGATTCGATACGTAACCGTAGAAGACAAGGCGAGGAGGCAAAGCAGCGTGTCTTGGATCGTGTGTATTCTCCAAAAATAGAAGATCAGAAATCCTCAACGTCTGTCTTCGACGCTATCCGCAATCGTTCCCTTGAATCTGAAATACCGGAGTCTGCGGTATCGACACTTGATATCAAGCCTTCGGATCTTAATCCATTAAACTCGTCGCTCACGAGAGGGGTCTTTGGAGATAAGGCAGCTCAGACGACTTGGGAGCAGAATAGTGGCATGAAATTCGCGCCTGTTCAAGGTCCGCCAGTACCTCCACAGTTATCAGAATACGAAAAGGGCCTGCAGGAGATTCAAGCGAAGCGTCCGGAGGGATTCTGGGGAGGCGTCTATGACTTCACTGTTTCCCCATTCGCAAAAGCAAACAACTGGCTTTGGTATGGCAATCCTGCTGGTCAGTTTACAACCCGGGCCGTGGGAGCCGGTGGCAGTATGGTCCTTGGATCTCCATCAGCCCGACCAGCAACAACCGGCAATCCAACTGCGGACAGAGCAGCAGACATTGCAGGAACCATCGGCGGGGTAGCTGGGTTAGCCTTTAACCCGGCGGCCGCGGGGGTTAAAGGACAGAACCTAGTAAGTGGACCACTTGAAGTTGCTCGTAAAGTGATGGGGACTAATGCTGGGCAAAAAATTCAGAGAGCGGCATCAGGAGCAATTAACTCTGCTGCACCTCGGATGTCGGTCGCCACCGCTGACCGTTTAGCTAGAACAGGAATGGAAGGTGCGATTACAGGCGGTATTGGCGGCGTTGCAGCTGGGCTTGTTCAAGGACAGGACAGCGGCGGGGAGATCGTCCGGAACGCTGCACTTGGTGTCGGTCTTGGTGCTGTGGGGGATATGGCGATAGGTTCATTATCAAACCTGTTTAAGCGAAACGGGATTCCTGAAAAGGAAGTGGCTGAGATTCTTGCCCTTCCAGAACCTCGATCACAGACCAGAATGCGGGGAGCAGAAGCACGGTCACAGAACACCTATGGGGCAGATCCGATTGTCAATCCATACTCGTTTGATCTTCCAGAGGCTTCACCAGGACTCAGATCCCAAATGGTTAACGCTCAAACAGGACGGGCTGAGGTTAAGCAAATTAACCAGACTCTTAGTGAACTGGAAAGCCAGTATGAGCAACGAGTCATCGAAGAATATAAGTACCTGAAGGAATCTCGTGACTCACGAAAAGGCGTCGAACAGGGAGCTCTGAAAAGAGACGCAGCAGGTGAAGTGGTTGGCAGAACCGGACGCATGTCCAATAACCCACTTTGGTATCAGGAGTTCTACAAAGCAAATGGTAAGGTCCCTAGCAACAAGGATTTATACCAGTTGGCCAGGGATCGAGTGGATAACGGGTTCCAGGATGAGAGTGGATTTGTCCATTCATGGAAGCAAGAGGTCGGGTATGATGAACAGTTACAAGCCTATCAAGGTGTAAAGGATAACCTGCAGAGTAGTCTCAGAGGGATTGACCCAGCTTTGAATGTAACTGAAGGACCGATTGTAGCAGAGCGTTTAAAGGATTTACGGCGTGAAGGAACTCCTACTAAACCCAAGAGAGCTGTACAAGAAACCGCACCAACGGGAAGCAAAGGAAATATTGACACTTCGGACATCCCGGAGTTCCTGCTCAGAAGACAAGCTGCTAAGCGGACAACCGCACCTGCAGAACCTACTCCGGTTAAAGTTGATCCGAACGCAGATCCTATTCTGCGGCCAGGCCAGTTTGAAGAGAACAGCGGTCTTGGGATATCCGCATTCGCTAAAACGAAGCCTTACGAATCTCTGAGCAATGACACCCGCTCCCAACTGGTGACTCGTCTGGATCGGGAGCCGGTTAACTTAGCTGGTGCTGCTGATCGGCTCTATACGAATCTGGTGGATGATCTTCATCCACTGAACCAGTTTGACAAGCTGGTAGAGGATGTTTTAGAGAAGCCGCTCAGTGCCGCTGAAAGTATTCATAAGCGCGCTTTGGCTACTCGTGGATCAGACATGACTGCGCGCCAAATAGTAACGGATGCTTTGGTGGATAGCGATGGTAAAGTGGTAGGCGAATCTTTGAAAGAGATTCTCTCAGGCTTGCCGAAGACGGTCCGTGGTGGCGTAGACAGCTCTACGAAATCGCAGATCCGAAAAGTAAGCAGTGACATCTATGTGGATTTTGAAGACTATCTAATTAATAAGCATGCGGTTACTCGTGCCGATCGGGGCGAGATGGTTTTTGATCAGAAGCTAAACTGGACACCTGAATATGGTGCACAAAAGGCAGCTGAATATGAAGCTATGTTTCCGGAGTTTAAGGAGACAGCAGAGAGACTGTATGCCTTTAATAAGCAGATGGTGAACAGTTGGCTTGTCGATACCGGAATCATTTCACCGGGGCAGGCCAAAGCTTGGTTTGACGCTAACCCTTACTATGTTCCGAATAAGCGTTATTTCACACCGCTGGAGAAGCGAAGTGGCGGGACGGGACGTGCCAAGAAAGGTTTTGGTAATCAGTCTGTACCTGTTAAAAAGTATGAGAAGGCGGGATCCCAGCGGAAGATCATTTCCCCGATCGAGGCGATTATCGAGAACGTAGATTCGTTCGTGAAAACAGCCAAGCGGAATCAGGTAATGCAGCAGGCCGTTAAGCATATCGAAAAAGATCCCGAAGCATTCGCTGATTATTTGGAGATCGTTAAACAACCTGAACGGGTGGATGATCTGACCAAGCTGTCACTTGACGGTGACGGGCTCGATGAAGTGTTGGCCCGGTTCTCGGATGACTTTGATAAGGCGATGCGCAAGACAGCGCTTGATAAGGACAACATCGTTCGAGTGCTGATTGATGGTGAACAGACGCACCTGAAAGTAAATGATCCACAGCTGCTGGAAGCCATTACAGCGCTGGGTCCTAAGGCCGGCAATCTGGTCATGGATGCCATCGGATGGGTGACAAACAAAATGAAGACACTGACCACGGGTGCGAACCCTGTGTTTAGTATCACCAGGAACCTGTTTCGGGATATTCCGCACGCCTACGTTGCGTCCAAGACAACCAATAACCCGCTGCGCTTTGTAGCAGATATGGCTGATGCGGCTTTCCAGATCATGCGCGATGGAGAGCTATACAAGCAATACAAGCGGATTGGTGGCGGCCACTCATCCTCAATAGCGGCAAATCGAAATCTGTTAGCGCAGAGTAAGCGGTCCGTATTGCCTAAAAGTTTACTGAAGGATTTAGGCCCACGATTGTTCTACGGTTTGGAAAACGCTATGAATGCGGTGGAGTCTGCACCGCGCTTGGCTGAGTTTAAGCGGGCATCCAAGAGTGGGTTATCTGACGATCTGAGAAGTGCCTTGTTTGAAGCACAGGATTTAACCGTCAACTTTAAGCGGCGAGGGAAAATGATTCATGAACTCGATAAGATTTTTCCTTATATGAACGCTGCGATTCAAGGTGTTGACCAAATTGCTCGGCTATATAAAAACAATCCTGTAAAGGCAATAACCAAAGCTTTCCTAGCTCTAACTGTTCCGGGTGCTGTGATGTATGCAGTGAACCATGACGATTCCAATTACCAGAAGGTGAGCAACAGGATAAAGGACAACTTCTTGTTAATCCCGAAAGGTGACGGAACGTTCTTCCGGATTGCTAAACCAATGGAACTCGGAACGCTATTCATTGATCTGCCTGAACGCTTGATGCAGAAATTCGCTAAGGATGATCCCGCTGCGTTCCGAGATTTTGCAGAACAGCTTCGAACCAGATTTGTTCCGCCGGGTATTTCCGGTGCGCTTAAAGAAGGAGGATTCACCGATCGTATGCTAGGAGCAATGGGAGATACCATTCTCGGACCAATTGCAGACCTTGCTGCAAATCAAACATTCTCAGGAGCGCCGATTGTTCCGGGTTACCTAGAGAATCTGTCTCCAGGCTTACAGGCTGACACGAAGACTACAGATATTGCCCGATGGATTGGTGATAAGACGTATGGGACGCCATTTGAACAGAGCCCGAAGAAGCTTGATTACCTCGTGAAGCAGTACACCGGGGTACTCGGTCAACTTGGCCAGCCGTTGTTGTCTCCAGGCGGGGATGTTGGAAGCACATTAACTCAACAGATAACGGCAGATCCGGTATTCAGTAATGACATCTCGACAGAGTTTTATCGTTACAAGGAGAAACTGGACCAGGCTTACACCGACCGTGATCTGCGAGAAGTGCCAGCATGGTATAGTGACCCGCTCCGGAAAGAGATGGGCCGGCTCAGCAAGAGTATGTCTGAGGTTCGCAAAGAGATCCGCGCTGTCCAGGAGGATAAGAGCCTGGGTAACAAGACGAAGCGTGATAAGTTGCGAGAGCTCCAGGAGAAGATTAACACCATAGCTGAGAGAGGGAACGAGTTTGCTCGTGGGAAGGTACCGTACAAATAGGAGGTGGTGTCCAATGTAACTCGCTGAACTCATTTACTTTGCGCCGTAAGGCGTTTTTATTTTGCCCTTGGGTGGTCCTGAGGGCTTTTCTTTATTCGAATACAGATAGGGGGAAGAAGGGTGGACTGGAGCGTGATCATGGCAATTATCACAGTGGCCGCTGCCATCAGCGGCATTGTGCTCGGATGGGTTGGGAAGACAAAGGCCTTTAAAGCAGAGGTTGTACAGGAAGCAACCGCAGATGCATCGCTTCATACCGATGTATCTTACATCAAGCGCGGAATCGATGATATTAAAGTGGATGTCCGTATCCATGGACAGCGCATGGAAGGTTTTGCTGAACGTTTGACACGAGTCGAGGAGTCGGCCAAGCAAGCACACAAACGAATTGATGAGATGAAAGAATAGGAGATGATTATAAATGAAATGGTTTAAAGCAGCAGGCATCAGAGCAATTAAGACGGCAGCACAAACAGCGATCGGCGTAATCGGAGCTACATCGGTTTTCAATGAAGTTGATTGGTATGTTGTAGGGGGTACGGTTTTACTGGCCACTCTCACTAGCTTTTTGACGAGTTTGGCTGGTTTGCCTGAGGTTGAGTCGAATCAGGAGGAGGACCGAAAATGAAGAAAATATGGATTGATGCGGGTCATGGCGGTAAGGATCCTGGAGCTGTCGGGAACGGGCTGCAGGAAAAGGATGTTGTCTTAACGATCTCCCAAGGTATCAAGCAACGTCTGGAGTCAGATTACGAAGGCGCGCAGGTCTTGTTGACCAGGAGCACAGATGTGTTTCACGAGCTCAAAGATCGGACCGCTGCAGTTAACAAAGCCGTTGCGGATCTCCTAGTTTCCATCCACTGCAATGCAGGAGGCGGGGCTGGTGGATTTGAGTCGTTCCGGTATACTAATGCCTCTGCTGCTTCAAGGACCCTGCAAAATGTGCTTCATTCCGAAATCATGTCGGCGCTTAAGTCATTTGGGGTTACCGATCGTGGGCAGAAAGCGGCGAACCTGCACATGTGCCGCGAATCTAAGATGCCTGCCGTCCTGACCGAAAACCTATTTATCGATGTGGCAGCTGATGCAGCTAAGCTGAAGCGCCAGGAAGTTATTAATGCTTTAATCGCGGGGCACGTCATGGGGATCGTTAAATATTTGGGGTTGAAGAGGAAAGAGGCTGCTGCCGTTGTGATTGATAAGGTGAATGTCATCGTAAATGGTAAACAAATCGCAGATGGGAAGCTTGAGAATGGTGTTACCTATGTGCCCCTTCGAGCAGTTGGTGATGCTCTCGGAGCTAAAGTGGATTGGAATAAAGATACGAAGACAGCTACACTAACAAAGTCGTGATAATACTGAAGACCCTACAGGCTAAGTGCTGGTAGGGTCTTTTTTACGTAATGGCACTATTCGGCTGACATGATCAATATCTGATATAGGGATCCACACTGTCCCCTGGTCCTGTCTAATCTTTACTCGGTCGGATATAGATTCTGGTACACCTTGAATTGCTTCTCCATCAGTTAATCGTATGTATACTGACTGCTGCATGTTGATGGCAATCTTAATTTCCCTCAACAATTAATATCGCTCCCTTAAATGCTCTGGTATTGTTGGATCCTCATATATCGTAACATCTAGCCCCAAATACTTCCTCATTAAAATAGAAGCTTCTGCTGTTATAAACTCCCAGTGTAAGTCTAGCTCTGATGTGTATCCCCGACACTTAAACTTAGCCTTAATGCCTTGCTTGGTATGGTTCTCCTCGTATACCTTCAAACCCTTTTTCCATAAATGTTTCTTTATCTTCCTTAAATCGACCCAAGCTCTATCTATGGCAAGTTTTATTGTATCTACATATGGTCCTGGTGTTTTTAGATTTGACCCCAAATATCGGCAATCTCGTTCAAAGGCTGTAATGACAAGGGGAAGGATCACAGCATGTTTGACATAAAAGATATCCTCGCTTGTAATTGCTTCTGCCATTCTCATTTAACACGCCTCCATACACATACGAACATATATTCCATATTACTATTACACAAAAACGAAAACAAGACTTGATAGGAACAAATGTTCGTAGTAACATTATGCCAATACGACAAACAGCATGGAGTTGAGGGAGTGTTTAAGGAAAGGAATTTTATGCAAGTTAATACCAAATTTTACGGATTGACTGCTGAGATAATATATCCCATATTTGAGTTATTCAGGAAGAGGATGTATCCGCTCACTTTCCGACTTTAGAGGGTGAGCGGATTTTTACAACTAAACTTAACTCATGACTTAAGTTTAGCCGGATGGGAAGAGCATATTGAAATGCTCTTTGTCGCCTTAGTCATATATCCAATGTACAAGCTCATCCATATGGCATTCAAAGAAGTCAGCAGTCATTTTCATTTTAATGACTGACAGCTGAGCATCGCCTTTGATGACTTGGGATATGTACGACTCTGAGACCGACAGGTATCTTGCCAGGTCAACTTGTTTTGTAGAAGTCCTTGCAAACCATTCGGGTAGGCGACTCTTCCCTATCCGGGGAGTCAATTAATCACCTTCTCTGATGTGAATATTCACCATTATAGCACTCTTGGTCACTTATCATCTAGATTCTGGAGGGGGAACGACATGTTAATCGAATGGATCGAACCGGCAAAAGAAAGACGAATTTGGGAAGTCGTTGAACATTGTGAAGAAGAGCATAAGGAATATTATGATCGCTTTAACGTGGTTCTGAATAAGTTAAAGAAACATGTTCCGTTACATATGGTTGATGATCTAAATATGCTTGAAGATATTTTTTTACAAAAAAATTCTTCATTATATACCGCATATAATTTCGGTTTCGAAGATGCCCTGAAACTCATAAAAGAACTTAGACAATTAACATAAAAAAAAACACAGTCTCGGGATAAGAGTCTCCACTCCTATCCAAAATATTGCACTTTGTGCAACCGCCTTCAAATTTGAAGGCGGATTTTTTTTGTCTATTTTCCTAACCGTGGTAAACCTCCTGGCACAAACCTGAACTTTTCTCCAAATTGTGCTATAATGCTAGAGTACTAGTGTAGAAGATTTGGGGAAATTGCCAAATACATAGAATAGTCAGACAACATGAGGCGTAACTATATATGGTTTGACGGTACTTTTGCAAATCCTTGATTTTGCATCCTTGAACAAGTACAGGACAAGGAAGAGGCACCGGTGGGTGAAGGAGGAACGAAAAATCATATGACGGATTCCCAATTGATCCAGGAAATCAAGCAAGGCAATACCGAACTTTATTCCGAATTAATGCGACGTTATCAGAGGAAAATATTAGCATTTGTCTATCATATGTTAAAAAGCTCGCACATGGAGCTTATGGCTGAGGATTTATGCTCGGAAACATTTTACAAGGCTTTCCGAAGCTTGCATTCATTCCGAGAAGTAGATGCATCCTTCTCAACATGGCTCTACACCATTGCACGGAACACCGTGCTCAGCGAGCTCCGCAAGCATCGCAGCGGCACATTGCCGCTTGAGGAGAGTGGAGTCGTTCCGGTGGCTCCGCTGGAGGTTGCTCCGGAACAGGCGATTCTGCGAAGCGAACGAGTACATATGGTAAGAGAAGCCATTAATAATTTGCCGGAGAAACAAAGATCGGCACTGATTCTTCGGGAGTACGATCAACTGGATTATCAAGAAATCGCGGATATTTTGGGTCAGAGTGTCAGCTCGGTCAAATCGTTGTTGTTCAGAGCCCGTGGCAGTGTCAAAATTCAGCTCGAACCTTATTTTCATGAGCCGGTTTTTGAGGATCTGAGAGGGATGAAGAGCAGATGACTTGCGATGAAGCCCAAGAGCTGATGGAAAGTGTCTGGGATTTGCCTGACAATGATCTGCGGCGACAACGGCTGAAAGCACATGTTCAAACCTGCAGTTCATGTGCAGAGGAGTACGAAATGTGGGTGGAGAGTCAAGATCTGGTCCATGCGTTGGAGCATGAAATTCCGGATATGGACGCTGACCAAATCAACCGCAATGTAATGGACCGGATCTATCGTGATTTCCCGTGGCTGGTGGAGGAAACATCCAAGAGCCGCGCGGTAAGCCGGGTTTCTCGTAAACGGTTGACTCTAATGATTGCAGGGTTTCTGGCATTGTTTGTTTGCAGCTTTGTCTATTTTGCAACGATGGGCAATCAGCCGGAGCCCGTACCGGAAGCGGTAACTACAGGAATAATGCCTACGGGAGTGGCTGACACAGCCCAAGGCCTGGCTGCTCAGGACGATTACAACATTCCGAAAACCAACAGCGGAATTATTGATCCTTTTGTGGTTGATATGAGCCCAACTCAGCCAGAATACTGGATGATCCTGTCCCTGCTGGGAATCGGCTTCGCCTTGTTTTTCCTGAAGAGATTAAATCGGGTGAGAAGATAAAATACATGAGGATGGAGGAGATGTGGCATGCAGATCGGCTTGGTTCGTCACGGTTTAACAGATTGGAATGCTGTAGGCAAAATACAAGGCCAAACGGACATTCCACTTAACGAGGAAGGTCGTAATCAAGCGCGTTTGCTAGGGGAAAGACTCCTGCAGGAGTCCTATCGATGGGATTTTGCGATTAGCAGCGGTCTCTCCCGTGCCGAGGAGACGGCGAAGATCATCTCATCCATGCTGAATATTCCATTGGCACCACCGGATAACCGTTTGCGTGAGCGCAGATACGGACAGGTGGAGGGTTTAACAGCGGAAGAACGTGAATCCAGGTTCGGTGCCGACTGGCATCTGCAGGATTTAGGGCAGGAATCAGACATTGAGCTGCAGTCGAGGGGGCTTGTTTTCCTTGACGATATGTGGCATAAGCATCCGGATGCAAACATTCTGGTTGTCAGTCATGGCGGTTTTTTGGCGCAATTGTACAAACTGGTATGTCGTGGTGTTCTGAGTGAACGCATTGGCAATTTGTCGCTCACCGTCCTGGAGAGAAAAGACGATGATTGGTCGCCCCTTCTCTTTAACTGTACCAAGCATTTGCTGACAAAGCAGTCGTAAGTACATTGAATTATAATAAAGAGGAGCCTTCCCCGGGGGAGGCTCCTCTTTATTATAAGGACTGTCGTTTAAACTTCTGCTTTCACGATGAATCGATGCTGCTGAACCTCGAAGTAGCCCTTGGACTGGATGACAAGATAGATTCGATGCAGCGGCTCCAGGTAGCGTTCCACAGTGAAATCAGGGATCTGCCACGGAATGGCTTTCAGGTAATACACCACCGCACCGATGTCATAAAATCGCTGCAGCGGGAAGTCTTCCCGGCTGAGAGTGATGTTGAAACGATGATCGAGCAGCTCTTCCATCGCCGTTTCCAGATTCCAATGAGCAAACTCTTCATTCAGCGGGACTCCAAACATTTCGTTGATTCCTGCGCAATCTGTTCCCCCGGATTGCTGGGTTATGAATATACCGCGATCGTTCAAAATTCTCCGCAGCTCCGAGACGGAATAGGATTCATGCTGATTGATGATCAGATCAAAATAATGATCTTCCAAAGGAAGGGAAGCATCGTCTTCGAAATACACAACCTTTGCCCCCAGCGGCTCGAGCTGCTTCTTCGCCACCGGTACATTAGGCTTATATCCTTCAGTTGCGTAGACGGACTGTGGCAAGGGCTGAAGAGAGGATAAGAACTCCCCACCGCCCGTACCCATGTCCAGCAGCGTATTGGCATTCCGCAACAAGGGAATGACCAAACTGCCCAAGGACCAGGGAAGAAGCTGCGACTGCATGCGTCCTGAAGCCGTGATATGTGAAAAGTCCCATCCAGAAAAATGCTGATCCACTTCTTGGATATAGGCCATAAACTGTCTGTCTTTAATCATGGTTTGACAACCTCCATAACAATTTATAATGAGTTGTAACTGCATCTGAAATTGCTTTGGATATGGAGGCCCTCGAATTCTATGGGTGCCAAGTTATATTTCATGCTCTGGTGTTCTCACAATAATTCCCCTTCCTGAATTTTGAAAATCACTTTCATATCAACGTGCATTTCATTTTATTAGATGAGCGCTTCATAAATGTTATATTTTGACTCTATAGGCATTCTATCATTATATAAGAGAGCATAGTCATTTTTATATACAAAAAAATAATTTCGTAAACTGAAGCAAACAGGTATCAAATGTTCAAAACCTTCCCATAATGGTTGTAAAACGGCGAGGCGATGGAAGATGAATCTAGCGGATATGCTCACATATGCCGATATTGGACAGCTTAGCAATATAGCGAATCATTACGATTGTGACGCCAAGAGAAATTCGAAGCATGAGTTGATTCAGAGCATCCTGTCCAAGCTCGGAAGAAGAGAGTTCTTCGAGGAGCAGGTTAGCAGCTTGACACCAAGCGATTTGCGTTTCCTGAACAACCTGGTCTTTGACACTCGAACAGGCTACAGCCTGGAAGAATTGACTGCTGCGATACGCCTTACGGCGGATGTGGAAGAGAAGGGTGCAAAGGCCCCTGTGAAAAAGAAGGCTTCCGAGAAAACGGAAAGTCCGCGTGAGGCTGTTGCACGCTATCGCCGAAGCGGGTGGCTGTTTAACGGTTTTACCCACTCCACCAAATATTTGTTTCAAGTACCTTCGGATTTGAAGGAGCGCTTTCGGGACGTGCTTCGTGAACGTCTCCATGAAAACCTGCAGCGATTGACGGATGATCCGGAAGTATATCGGGACGAGCAGGGACTGGCCGCGGAAGATTTGATGCTGATTCTTAAGTATGTCGGTGGACATGATATTGAATTGAATCAGGAAGGGTTTATGTACAGGCGGAACCAGCAGCAGCTGATGAGCACGCTGCATATTACGGAGCCGCTGATCACGAAAGGTGCATGGCGCTTTGGGTACGGCCGATCCTGCATTGAATATCCCGATCGATTTGCACTGCTGTACGATTATGCTTACGCAAGAAAATGGATCACCGAAAGCAATGCACGGTTAATCTTGACGGAAAGCGGAACTTCGTTTATTGAGGAAGGAAATCAAGTTAGCGTGATACAGATATTCCGCTTTTGGTTAAGACTGTATAAGGGCGCAATTCCCAATATCACTTCTCTTGTGTACTGGATCAGTCAATGTGCAAGAGATTGGGTTACAGCTGCATCTCTTTATGAATCGCTGGGTTGGCTAATCCGTCCTTTCTATTATGATAGCCCGCAAAATATGCTCGAGCATCGGATTATCCGTATGCTGATGCATTTAGGGATGGTCCGTATAGGGGAGAGCCAAACGATGGGAACTTCGTACAAAATGACCGCGCTTGGCTTAAAGGCTGCGGAAGCCAGTATACATATCAGCGATTCGAACGATTTGATCCTCTAGCATGGTTAGGTAGTCGAAACAGCCAAAATGATTTTATGAGAGTAAAGCAATTAATGGGAAAGAATATAAGCTATATGCAAATTTAGTTTGGAGGTGCATCCTAATGGATAAGATGAAGGTTACTTACGAGGTTATGTTAGGTCTGGCGGCCGAGATGGTGTGGGACGAAGCATTGCGCAAGCATCGGAGTGAAGAGCTGTATAAAGAAATTGACGAAGCGCTGGCTTCCGGCGACGAAGTGGCTTTCCGAAACCTGACGGATGAACTGAGGACTTTGAATTGAAGAAATGCTTTATCGCATTTCTTCTTTTTTTTGCCTTACTGCAGAATCACTCTTATAATGAAGAAAAATCATAATGAGTGAGCAGAAAGGATGTACCCTGCATGAAATTTAGTGAAGTGGACGAGCAAACTTGGGAGGAACTGAAGCCTTTCTATGATACCTGCCTCATTCCGTATACCGGATTATCAGGTTTGGAGTCGCCGTGGGAAGTGACTGCTGCACTGGAGCGGCTTCGGGATTTTATGGATTTGGCAGAAATTCCGTTTAAGGGCAGATTGGTTACATATCCAGCCATACAATATGGAAAGACTGAAGATATAAAGCTTCTAAATGAAGTTTGTCACAATGTCAAATCCATCGGGTTCAAATACGTTGTTGTCATGACAGCCGATCGTGAGCTTTCTGAAGAGGATGTGCCTGAAAGTTCGCTGGTGCTGTCCCGGCGCAGGTTTGAAGGCAATGGAGATACCCCCTTGGCGGCCGTTGTTGCCGAACAAATCAGTGAAATGTGGCAGCAGGAAAGCCGTATCGAAATGTGACAAAAAACCAACAATTTATGAAAGGGCTATTGGAAGCGAACCCAAATTTGGGGTTCAAATTCTTGACGGTCTTGGGTGCCTAATATATTATTAGTATGTCCTAGTAAGTCGTGTGATTTTGATCATTGATGACACTTAAGAACGGTTGACAAAGGGGGTTGAACACAGAATGAGCAGCAACCACAATGACGAGCATGAAGAATCGCACAATCCACCCCGTCTGAAAGAGATGTCCCGCAGACAATTTCTTACATACACGTTGGGCGGTGCCACAGCTTATATGGCTGCTGGGGTAGTTTTGCCAATGCTTCGCTTTGCCGTTGATCCGATTCTTCAGAATAAAGAAGAAGGATCTTTTGTAAAGGTAGCGGAAGAGAGCAAAATTACCAACGATCCACAAGAATTCCATTTTGAACTCAAACAGCAGGACGGCTGGTACAACAGTACAGCCACTTTGACGGCGTGGATTCGTAAGAACGATCAAGGTGAGATTGTAGCGCTTTCACCAATTTGTAAGCATTTGGGATGCCTTGTTGGATGGAATAACAACAAGAATTTCCCGGATGAGTACCACTGCCCTTGCCACGGTGCACGTTATACACCGGACGGTAAGAATCTTGCAGTTGCGCCGAAGCCGCTTGACCAGTACGAGACGAAAATTGATAACGGCTGGATTTACCTCGGCGCCATCGTGCCAAATACCGTAGTTAAATAGGAGGCGTAGATTCAGATGTTGAAGAATGTCTACAACTGGATTGATGAACGTCTCGATATCACGCCGATTTGGAGAGACGTTGCAGACCACGAGGTACCGGAACACGTAAACCCGGCGCATCATTTCTCCGCGTTTGTGTACTGTTTCGGCGGCTTGACGTTTTTTATCACAGTCATCCAGATTCTGTCGGGGATGTTCCTGACGATGTATTATGTGCCCGATATCATAAACGCTTACAACAGTGTCGAGTACCTGCAAACACAGGTTGCTTTTGGACAGATTGTCCGCGGTATGCATCACTGGGGCGCAAGCTTGGTAATCGTAATGATGTTCCTGCATACGATGCGCGTGTTCTTCACAGGCTCTTACAAAGCGCCGCGTGAAATGAACTGGGTAGTCGGCATGCTCATTTTCTTTGTTATGCTCGGTCTTGGTCTGACAGGTTACCTGCTGCCATGGGATAACAAAGCTTACTTCGCTACAAAAGTTACATTGGAGATTGCGAACTCCGTACCTTGGCTTGGACCAATCATTAAAGAATTGCTGCAGGGCGGTACGATTGTTGGTGCCGAAACGCTAACACGTTTCTTCGCTATTCACGTATTCTTCCTTCCGGCTGTCCTTCTTGCCCTATTGGTAGGACACTTTATTATGATCCGCCGACAAGGTATTTCCGGTCCACTATAAGAAGAAGGGAGGCGCATATTTATGGCACATGGTCATAAATCTGATGAGAAAGTAGTTTTTGTCGGCGATTCGCGTGTGAAAAAAGGCAGCGGATGGGTTACTCCGCCGGATTACACCGCTTATCCCGGTAAATCAGAAGCGTTCATTCCTAACTTCTTGCTGAAGGAATGGATGGTTGGGGTCGTTGTGTTGGTCGGATTTCTTGTGCTGACCATCTCGGAACCGGCTCCGCTTGGTTATCCGGCAGATCCGGGGGCTTCTGTAATCCCGATGCCGGACTGGTACTTCCTGTTCTTGTATGAATACTTGAAGCTTCCTTACGCTTCCGGTGATTATGTCGTTCTAGGTACAATTGGGGTTTCAGGGGTCGCCTTCGGTGCATTGCTGCTGGTTCCTTTCCTTGATACAGGGAAAGAACGGCGCTTCTACAAAAGGCCGATTACTTCGGCACTTATGATTCTGTCGTTGTTTGCCGTCATTTATCTGACGAATGCAGCATGGACGCACTATGTGCATGAGTTGGAAGCTACGGGACAGAAGCCTGAGCATATTCAGCGGGAAGAAGAAGCAGAAGAGAAACATGCAGCGGGACTCCCGACGACCAGCGGCAAGCAGTCGGAAGATAGTATTGTAGCGATTGTGGATAAGGATAATCCGGCAATGGAAACCTTTAAGACAGCTACATGCATCTCCTGTCATGCTGCAGATTTGAAAGGGGCATCCGGTCCATCGCTTCGCGGTGTTGGAGATACCCACACCAAGGAAGAGATCATGGCTATCATTGAAAATGGCCAAGGTACTATGCCTCCAATGAAAGACCAGGCTTTAAGTGCTGGTGTAACCGAAGCAGAGCTTGATCAGTTGGCTGAATGGCTTGCAAGCCAGAAAGCAGAAGCTGCTGGAGAGTAATGATACACAGAGGAACCTGACCGCTGATGCGGTCAGGTTTTTTTAAATAGGAAGGGTTTAGATGAAATGTATCGGGCGTTTAGGTATAATCGGCTGTAGCTATGTAATTAGAATACAGTCATATGAGACAAGGAGGACGGAGTTTGTCAATTTCACATCTGTGGAGCCGGGAATTTTTAAGTAAGCGATCGATTCTGTGGTTATTGTTCATATGCAATGCACTTGGAACGATTTATGGCTACATATGGTACGGTGGTCAAATGGTTGACACGGTGAACCACGGCTACATATGGCAGGTCATATTTGTACCGGACAGTCCGACGGCGAGTTTGTTCTTCTGTTTGGCACTACTGCTGCTTCTATACCCGCCTAAGCGATTGGGCAGTGCCTTGTTTCAGCAGTTCATTGAGGCATTGGCCGTTGTTACCTCAGTGAAGTACGGGGTATGGGCAGTTGCCATTATATTTGCAGGACAAGCCCAAGGGGATGTGCTGGCATGGCAGGATTGGATGCTGGTTGCCTCGCATACGGCGATGGCGGTGGAGGCGCTGCTGTTTGTCCGGTTGTTTCATTACCGCTGGACAGCGCTTACCGGGCCCATCGCATGGACTCTATTGAATGATACAGTGGATTATACTTATGGAGTGTTTCCTTGGCTGCCGGGGGAGTTATATGATGATCTTTCCGCTGTAGAGCTCTTTACCTACCTCCTGACTCTTTCTAGCGGCTTTGCTGCCTGGATATTCATGAGATACGGTAATTCCAAACGACTATAGCCAATTCGGCAATACAGTTCTATGCACATCCCTTCTGCCATACATATACGGTAGGAGGGATGTCCCATGTTTCGAACCTTTCGCAAGTTCCTGCTAGTCCTGTCTGCACTATTGCTGCTGCATGCCATCAGCATCAGTGATCCTATATGGGCTGATCCCGCGAGTGGAGATACGGAAACCTCGCCCGCTGCTTCCATTCAGGCCAAAGCGCTGAATAAGGAAGTAGAGCAGCTGTACCGTCATGTGGAGGAAGGCAATGTACAAGCCGTGCTTGAGGATACCCGCCGGGTATCCAGCCTTTTTGAAGCTTCCTCATTTCAGGGATTGACCGGAGTTGAAGGTATTCATGCACTGGCCGAGAGCATTTTGGAGATGAAAGAAGCTACTGCAAGAGCCGTGCAGGAACCTCAGCACTGGATGAGGTCTGCAGGTAAACTCCGCATGGCATCAGACAGCTTGATTCATTCGAGGGATGCATTATGGCTCCAGTACTTCAAGGTGATTCGTGAAGATCTTAGAGTAATGGGGCAGTATGCCGCGCAGCAGGATAAACCCGGCATGAAAAGGGCTTACGACAGCCTGGAAGAACATTATGAGCTCATACGCCCGTCCATCGTTATTCAGCGAAAGCCTGAGGATGTGAACATGATTGAATCCTGGATTTCCTATGCGGGTGGTCTGGTGACCTCTGGAGAAACATCCGAAGTACAAAGAGTGCTGCCGCAGGGCGAGGAAATGATGAATATGCTGTTTGGCAAGAAGAAGGATGAGCCGGCCCTTGCTCCTCTGGCAGAGGTTAGGGAGCCTTGGACATGGCAGCTGGTCATCGGTGCCTTCATCCTGGCAGCTTTAACGTTTGTAGGCTATCGCAAATATCGCGGTCAGCAGTATAGCTCTAAACCGATGTTTCCGCGTAAACTGTAAGCAACATATGATATGAGTTCGAAGACAGCCCGGTGCAAACCGGGCTATTCCTCTTTAAATCCTTCCCCATGGACATCATTGACATCGTTAATGATCATGAACGCACGAGGATCAATGGATTTGACTATTTCGGTCAGTCGGCGGATCTCCTGTCTGGACACTACGCAGTAAACCATATGTTTGGCTTGTTTGGAGTAGACACCGATGGCGGGAATAAGCGTAACCCCGCGTTCCATATCGATGGTGATGCGTTCGGCGATCTCGGGGGCATGATCACTAATGATGGTAAAAGCTCTGGCAGCATAGGCACCCTCCTGTATAAAATCGATGACCTTCGAAGCAATGAACACGGCAACCAGGGTATATAAAATCCGTTCGAGCGGGATAAAGAATAACGAAAGCCCGATAATCAAAATATCAAGTGACAGTATGATCTGACCCATGCTGAAGCCGAACTTGCGATTAATGATTCTGGCGATAATATCGGAGCCGCCGGTGGTTCCGCCGAATCGAAACACAATGCCGAGCCCAGCCCCAAGCGTTACGCCTGCATAGAGAGACGCGAGAATATAATCATGCTCTGTCCGAAACGGCACAATATATCCCCGATTGATCAGCATCTCGAATAACCAGAGGAACAGGGTTAGTGAGGCGATACCGAGACCCGTATAGATGGACTGGCGCTTTCCGAGGATTTTCATTCCAACCAAAAATAGCGGAATATTTAATACCATGGTCGAGATGGACGGGGAAATGTTGAAGGCGTAATTGAGAAGGACGGTAATACCGGTGACTCCACCTTCCATGAGTTCATTCGGAATGATGAAATAGAGCAGACCGAATGCGTATATGGCAGAACCGATGATGATTGGAATCATCGTTCGAAGCTGATGCATCAACATGGATGTTCTCATAAGACCTCCTGAATTTCCTGTAGTGGACTGTATCCGTATGTCTGGTTAACTCGTATCCCTAACTAGTATGTGCCGATAATGTTGCAGCAATAAAAAATTATTTGTTTTCAAATGGGCTTTACGATAACATAGGTTTAAAACCTGTCGCCGTGACGACAAGTGAAAGCTGCTGAAGACTTCATGTTGGAAGCTTACTGCGCAGTGAAGGGAGTTATCGGAATCTTGGAAAAATCAATGGCTGAAATGCAGCAGGAAGTCGATCGATATATATCACAGTTCAAGGAAGGTTATTTCAGTCCTTTATCCATGATGGCCCGGATGTCGGAAGAGGTCGGCGAGCTTGCCAGAGAGGTTAATCATCAGTTTGGCGAGAAGCCGAAGAAAGCGGATGAAGCGGATAATTCCATTGAAATGGAACTTGGAGATATCCTGTTTATCACCATCTGTTTTGCCAATTCGCTTGGCATTGATCTGGCGGAGGCCCATAATAAAGTCATGCATAAATTTTCGACGCGTGATGCCGATCGTTGGACGAAAATAAACACCGATTAGGCTGCTGCTACATATGCTGTACCAAACCCGCTGTGGGGAGGGACAGCCAGTGAAACCTGAAAGCTATATACAAAAAGCATATCGATGCATCCTTCAAAATGATTTCGACGAGGCGTTGCGTTGGTTTGAGCAAGCGATTGCCGCTAATCCCGGAGATGCTGAAGTCCACTACCGATGCTCCATCACCTATGGCAGAAGCAACAAGCTGGATATGGCGATCATTCACGCGGAAGAAGCCGTAAGATTGCAGCCTGACAAACCGGAGTATGGTGTTCATTTACAGCATATTAAGGCTGCAGAACTGGTGCAGCGAGCCCGAAAAATGGTGGAGAACCGCAAGGATGTCACCAAGACGGAGCTGTATCAGGCCATATCGCATCTGAAATCAGCCGTAGCGATGGACCCTTTATATGCTCAGGCGTATGTATGGCTGGCCCTTGTCTATAGTGAACTCGACGAGCACGCGCTTGCCATATCCACGCTTAAAGAAGTCATTGCGCTGTATCCTCAGGAAAGTGGTCTTCAGTATATTATGGAGGAGCTTAAACAGCGCTTGAGATCATATTTGCAGGATTCAGCATCGGATTGAAAGTGAGGAAATGTAGATGGCAAATAAAATGAAAGTAGCGGTCGTCGGTGCCGGCGGCCGTATGGGTAAAGAAGTTGTGAAGCTGGTGCTAGGTGATGAGGAACTGGAACTGGTAGCAGCCGTAGGAAAATCTGATGCAGGCGCAGACGCAGGGACACTTGTTGGTCTGCCAGCCTGCGGCATCCGCGTAACATCCGATTTGGAAATGGCGCTGGTTGAATACAGACCGGATGTTATGGTTGATTTTACAACTCCGCAATTTGCTTACAGCAACACGGCGCTGGCTATTAAGCATGGTGTGCGTCCGATTATAGGCACAACCGGTTTCACTCCGGAGCAAATCGAAGAGTTGGACAAGCAGTGTGCGGAGCAGAATATCGGCGGTTTAATTGCCCCGAACTTCTCCATTGGAGCCATCCTCATGATGAAGTTTGCTGCCCAAGCGGCAAAATATTTGCCACATGTTGAGATTATTGAAACCCATGGCGACCAGAAGCTGGATGCTCCGTCCGGCACCTCGATAAAAACAGCAGAAATGATTGCACAGAACCGTGAGGAAATTCGCCAAGGCAATCCGAAGGAAGAGGAAGTAATTGAAGGTGCCAGAGGCGGTTATTATAACGGCTTCCGCATACACAGCGTCCGTTTGCCGGGTGTATTCGCGCAGCAGGAAGTTATTTTTGGAGGATACGGTCAAAGTCTGAAGATCCGTCATGATTCCTATGAGCGTGCAGCTTATATGCCAGGTGTAAAGATGGCAATGGAGAAGGTAATGAGTTATACCGGCTTGGTCTATGGATTTGATCATTTTATTGACTAACATAGGGGAGAAATGACTATGAATATTGCATTTATCGCTCATGACCGTAAAAAAGAGGAAATGGTCAATTTCGTTATTGCATATGAAAGTGTATTTGAAGATCATAAACTGTACTCCACAGGCACGACAGGTACCCGTATTATGGAACAAACCCAGCTCAGCATACATCGCTTTGCTTCGGGCCCGCTTGGCGGCGACCAGCAGATTGGAGCGCTCGTAGCGGATAATGAAATGGATTTAATTATTTTTCTACGCGATCCCTTGATGGCACAGCCTCATGAGCCGGACATTAACGCACTGCTTCGTTTATGCGACGTGCAGGGAATTCCGCTTGCAACCAATGTAGCCACTGCAGAAATTCTCGTCAAAGCGCTGGACCGCGGGGATTTTGCATGGAGAGAGCTTGTGCATAAATACAAACCGGGCGTGGACAGCTAATGAACAGCAAGCTGGATATTTTAATCTTCGGGGCACACGCAGACGATGCCGAGATTGGAATGGCAGGAACGATTGCGAAGCATGCGGCGGCAGGACTGTCTATCGGGATTTGTGACCTGACGCAGGCAGAGATGTCATCCAATGGAACGGTCTCCATTCGCAAAGCAGAGGCAGATCATGCTGCCAGTGTGCTGGATCTCAAGGTCCGTACGAATCTGGGATTGCCGGATCGAGGTTTATTCGTCACACCTGAGCATATTGAGCTGGTGACAGCAGAAATCCGCAGGTTTGCTCCTTCGGTTGTGTTTGCACCCTATTGGGAAGATCGTCATCCCGATCATGTGGCCTGCAGTCGTTTGGTAGAAGAAGCGGTGTTCAATGCAAAACTTCGACGCTATATGCCGGAGCACTCACCGGTCAAAGTGGACGAGCTTTATTTTTATTTCATCAATGACATAGGAAGAGCGGATTTGGTCGTTGACGTTACGGATTATTACGGAGTTAAAGAGCAAGCCTTGTCTTGTTACCGTTCCCAATTCCAGAAGGCTGAAGAGGATGCAGTCTCTACCCCTTTGACAGAGGGATACATAGAGCGTGTGCGGGCCAGGGATTCGTTGCTTGGAGCGCGCAGGCTTATTCCTTATGCAGAAGGTTTTGCTTGTAAAAGTCCATATGTTGTTCATCTATTCGGCTCCAAGCAGGCATAATATATAGAGGCGTAGGTAAAGGAGGCCTGACATGAATCAACAACCATTAAAAATCGGAATTACCTGTTATCCTTCATTGGGCGGGTCCGGGGTGGTGGCGACGGAGCTTGGAAAGCTTCTGGCCGAGCAAGGTCACCAGGTTCATTTTATAGCACATAGCATCCCGTTCCGGTTAGGGACTTTTCATAAAAATATTTTTTATCATGAAGTTGAAGTGAACGATTATTATGTGTTTAGGTACCCGCCTTATGATCTATCGCTAGCAACCAAAATGGCGCAGGTGGCAAAAATGCAGCAGCTTGACGTCCTTCATGTCCACTATGCGGTGCCGCATGCGGTATGTGCTTTCTTGGCGAAGCAGATGGTCGGGGATCAGCTTAAAGTCGTGACCACCTTGCATGGGACGGATATTACCGTGCTGGCACAGGATGAATCGCTGAAGGATCTAATTCGGCTCGCGATTAATGAGAGTGATGCGGTTACGGCTGTTTCTCAGGATCTGATCCGAGAGACTCGGGAACTGCTTGATATAAGCCGGGATGTTGACCTGACCTACAACTTCGTTGATCCTAGGGTGTATTATCCTCGGGATTCGGAGTCGCTGCGCAGAGACTATGCCGATCCGGATGAAAAGATTGTGATGCATATCTCTAATTTCCGGCCAGTGAAGCGAGTAGGCGACGTGTTGGAGATATTCGCACAGGTACAGGAACAGGTCCCAAGTAAGCTGCTGCTTGTCGGTGAAGGGCCTGAGCTGCCGAAGATCCAATGCCGGATTAATGAGCTGGGACTCAGCAGCAAGGTCCATTTTCTTGGCAAGCAAGATGAGATTGCCCACGTAATATCCATGGCCGACGTACTGCTGCTTCCTTCGGAAAAGGAAAGTTTCGGTCTGGTTGCCCTGGAAGCGATGGCTTGTGGGGTACCCACCGTGGGTTCCACAGCAGGCGGAATCCCTGAATTGGTTACGCATGGTGAGACAGGATATTTGGCTCCGATCGGAGATACGCATTCAATGGCTCAGCATGTGCTTGAGATATTTAAGGATGAAGCACTGAGCGAACGTCTGCGGAAAGCATGTTTGCAGCGATCCAGCAAAATGTTCTGTAATGAGTTAATCCGCGGCAAATATGAAGAAATATATTACCGAGTGTTGGGACGGGAGGTAGGCAAGCTGAAGCCGGTCTGTGGCTAAGCTTACCCTCTCGTTGTTTTTCGGGTGAAGGAACGGGAATACTATGGCAGAGATGTTTAATTCAGTACAATGGCGCAACGCAGACCCGAATATGGCTGAGCGGAGTGCGGACGTGATCCGCACTCTGCTTCAGCATGGATATGAAGCATACTGGGTCGGAGGCTGTGTCCGTGACGAATACATGGGGCGCAGGGTCAGCGATATGGATATTACGACCTCGGCCTTGCCGGAAGTGACCTGCTCTGTCTTTCCGAAAGTGGTTCCTACAGGCATCAAGCACGGAACCGTTACAGTGCTGATGGAAGGTCAGGCTTTCGAAGTGACCACTTATCGGGTGGAGAGCGGGTATGAGGATCATCGGCATCCGACCGAGGTCGCTTTTGTCCGAGATGTGAAGGAAGATTTGACGCGGCGCGATTTTACGATGAATGCCATGGCCAGAGGCATCGACGGTTCCTGGGTGGATCCGTTTGGCGGACGAGAGGATATTGATAAACAAGTGATTCGCTGTGTCGGCGATGCCCGTCTTCGCTTTCGTGAAGATGCGCTGCGTATGGTTCGCTGTATTCGCTTCGCTTCGGTGTTTGGTTTCTCCATTGCCCTGCATACCTGGAAGGGAATTCTATCGGAGAGAGATACCCTAAGCTGGATTGCCATGGAGCGAATTCGCAGTGAATTTGAGAAAATCATGACCGGACCATCCCCATTACGGGGATTGGAAATGTTTCTCCGCAGCGGACTTTACTCACGAATGAAAGCCCCTTTTCCGTACACGGGGCATGATGTTCCTATCATGGAAGCCATCCATCGGACGGCCCCGGAGCATTCGTCCATCCGTTGGTCGCTGCTGCTGCTTGCCTGCGGCATTTCGGCCCAGGAAGCTGAGAGACTGCTGAGATCATGGACATTTTCCAATAAACAGCGGGAAGCGATTGTGAAATTGCTGGCGCTTCACGAATCATATGCACAGGTCAATGAAGAAAAAGAAAAAGAAAAAGAAAAAGAAAAACAGAGCGGCAGGCTGACGTGGATCAAGCTTGTTCTTGCTCACGGGGCGGAAGCGGCTCATAGCTGGCTGCAGATGCAGACGGCTATGGAATGGACCGGAGCGGCGACCGTATCGCCGGCCGTGATGGAGCAGCTTGAGGGCTGGCTGCAGGAGCTTCAGATTCGAAATCTGAAGGATCTGAATATTACGGGAAGCGAGCTGCTGCTGGCGCTGGACAAGCGCGGTGGAGCCTGGCTTGGCGAACTTCTCGGGGAACTGCTGGAGAAGGCGGCGGCAGGTCTAATTAACAACGATAAGGAATCGTTGATTAATGAAGCAAAGCGGGTGGTAATTAATAATGAAGGATCATGATCAAGACAATTCGCTGCTGAGTATGTTTCAGGAGTATTCCGGTCAATTTTTGTCAGGAGAAGAAATAAGCCGCAAGCTGTCCATAAGTCGGACGGCTGTATGGAAGCAGATCAATAAACTGCGAAGTTTGGGTTATGATTTTGAAGCTCTCCCGAGACTCGGCTATCGCATGATGGAATCGCCGGACAAGCTGAGTGTGGATCAACTGGAAGCGGGGATGACCAGTAAAATCCTAGGCAAGCAAGTAACGTTATTGGACAGAACGACCTCTACTCAAGAGGACGCCCGGCAGTTGGCTGAAGAGGGAGCACCGGAAGGCACTTTAGTCATCTCGGAAGAACAAACGGGCGGGCGCGGCCGAATGGGGCGGAGATTTCATTCCCCGCGGGGCAAGGGAATATGGATGAGCCTCGTACTACGGCCGAAACAGCCGCTGCATTTAACCCAGCAGCTGACCTTGCTGACGGGCGTGGCGGTTTGCCGAGCCATCATGAAATCCGCTGGAATAAAGACGGATATCAAGTGGCCTAACGATATTTTGTTTCAGGGTAAGAAGGTTTGCGGGATTCTGCTGGAGTCTGCTACGGAAGATGAAAGAGTCCGTTACTGCGTGGCAGGAATCGGAATTAGCGCCAATCTGAAGGAGACGGATTTTCCGGAAGAGCTGCGTGACGTTGCAACCTCGATTCGAATGGCTGGCGGTAAAACCATCAATCGAACCGAATTGATTCAAACCATCATGGCGGAGATGGAAGTTCTGTATGAACTGTACAACGAGCAGGGATTTGAACCGATTTCATCGCTCTGGGAAGCATTGTCAGGCTCAATCGGTCGGGAGGTGCGTGTCCAGACGATGCGAGACAGTTTCATTGGAATCGCCACAGGCCTCAATAAGGACGGCGCATTGCTGGTGCGGAATAACGAGAATGAGACGATACCTGTTTATTCTGGAGATATTCTTTTTAATACCAGGTAAATCAAACATGGTGAAATTGCAGCGGCATTTTGTTATACTATAGCCAGAGGCGGTATCGTGAACAGCGAATTGCACTCTGCGCAAGTTTTGCAAGAAACATGTTATAGAACACCTTCATAACTGTTATGCCGGTTACGTTGGATTCTGCTCTGAGCCGAAAGGACCGAGACAGAAGGGACGATCGCGAGTGACTCTTTTTTGCCTTTCGGACTTTTTAGCGGTCGTGCTAAAAGGTTTTTTTTATTGTGTTTAACTAAATTACACAGGGAGGCTGTGTCACAATGGCAGGCAAACAAGCACTAAACATTGTAAAAATGAAAAACATGAAGAAGAAGGGCGTACCGATTACGATGCTGACCGCGTACGATTATCCTTCTGCCAAGCTGGCGGAGGAAGCAGATATCGATATGATATTGGTAGGCGATTCGCTTGGCAACGTAGTGCTGGGCTACAATTCAACGATTCCTGTAACGCTGGATGATATGGTATACCATACTCGCGCGGTTGCTCGGGGGGCGGAAGAGACCTTTATCGTAGCCGACATGCCGTTTATGACCTACCATGGGGGCATTGATGAAAGCTTGCGAGGCGTTCGGAGGTTGATGCAGGAAGGCCATGCGCATGCCGTGAAAATGGAGGGTGGCGAAGAAATCGCCGATACCGTCAAACGTATTGTACAATCCGGTGTTCCGGTACTTGGGCACATCGGGCTGACGCCTCAATCCGTGAATCAGATTGGCGGCTATCGCATACAAGGCAAGGATGCTCGTGATGCCGAGCGGCTCATGAATGACGCGAAGGCACTTGAAGCCGCAGGTGCATTTGCAGTTGTATTGGAGCTGGTGACGGAAGAAACAGCAGCTGAAATTTCCAAAGCGCTGAGCATACCAACCATTGGCATTGGTGCCGGTCGTTATTGTGACGGTCAAGTACTGGTATACCATGATATATTGAAATATGCGTCCCCTTATCGGGACAAACGCTTCGTTAAAACCTACGCTGATGTCGGAACCATCATCCGCGATGGCATTTCACAGTATGTTAGGGAAGTGAAGGACCGCTCATTCCCGGCCGAAGAGCATGTGTTCAAAACAGAGACTAAAGCAGTGGTAGAAACGACATTATATGGCGGTACCAAGGAAAAGGTGGGCACGACTTCATGAAAGTGATTCGCACAATTGCGGAATTGAGATCCGAAATTCAGGATCGCCAGCAATCCGGTTACGGACCGGTAGGTCTTGTGCCGACGATGGGCTATTTGCATGAAGGACACGCCAGTCTGATGCGTAAAGCACGTGAAATGTCAGGAACGGTGGTCATCAGCATCTTCGTCAATCCGATACAGTTCGGTCCCGGTGAAGATTTCGAAACCTACCCGCGAGATGAAGCGCGTGATGTGGCATTGGCGGAATCGGAAGGCGTAGACGTGGTGTTCATTCCAGCTGTACAGGAAATGTATCCGCAGCCAACAAAAACCAAGATTTCCGTAGCGGAAATAACGTCTTTATTGTGCGGAGCATCCCGCCCCGGGCATTTTGACGGCGTAACCACCGTTGTCAGTAAACTGTTCAATATCATAAAACCGGATTACGCCTTTTTCGGGATGAAGGACGCGCAGCAGGTGGCTGTCATTGAACAAATGGTACGGGATTTGAACATGGATGTCACCATCGTGCCCTGTCCCATCATCCGTGAAGCCGACGGTCTGGCCCTGAGCTCGCGGAACGTGTATTTGAAGCCGGAAGAGCGGGAACAGGCTCTTGTGCTGTCAGGTTCACTGCGGACGGCTCAGGAGGCAATCCAGCAAGGGCAGGCGGCAACGGCAGGAGAGATCCGTGCACATCTTCGAGAATATATATCCCGTTCCCCACTGGCCGATATTGAATATGCAGAATTACTCACATTCCCGGAACTTGTTCCAGTGGAAGATTCTTATCGTATGGTTGATGGAGACAGCCCGGTAATTATGGCGCTGGCTGTGCGCTTCGGCAGAACTCGTCTCATTGACAATGCGCTAATCCAACCAAAAGTAGGGGGATCCCATGTTTAGAACGATGATGAAATCCAAAATCCACCGGGCTACGGTGACGGAAGCCAATCTGAATTATGTGGGCAGCATTACCATTGATGAAAATTTAATGGAGGCTGCAGACTTGCTGGAGAATGAAAAAGTTCAAATCGTGAACAATAACAATGGCGCCCGTTTGGAAACGTACGTTATCAAAGGCGAACGCGGTAGCGGGGTTATATGCCTGAACGGCGCCGCAGCAAGGCTTGTTCAACCTGGAGACAATGTAATTATCATTTCTTATGCCATGATGTCCAAAGAGGAATACGACCATCATACGCCTACGGTTGTGATTGTCGACGAAATGAATAAGCCGGTTACGACGGAGTATCGCGAAGTCCACGCGGCGGTTCTCTAAGAGCCAAAATGTGACGGAAGCCCAAAGGGATGAAAAGACCGACTTCTACAGAAAATGAGTTCAGGTCGATGCACTGATCTCATTTTTCCGCTAAGGGTGGGATGCAGCTATGTTTCAACATGTATTCGCTGAAATGAACAACATGTTAGATGAAATTGTGAAGCATTACCCTTCTGCACAAGGTCCCCAAAAACAGGCGCTGGTACAAAACTGGAACATGCTCAAAAGCATGAGTGAAGCAATTATCGAGGAGTGGCTCCAATTTGAAGAGAAGATGGCCATTTTCCGCGAAAATGCCGTATCACCCCCGGTTTTTCCGCCGACCGAAGCGCCTGAATTGCAGCTTGATGCTTTTATCCGTGGCCAAGGTTATTACAAGTTGTTGATGTTCCAGCCGGCAATACAGCAGTTTGGGGCTGCCGCTGTGGTATTTCCGGAGAGCCTTCTGATCAAGCTGTACATTGCGATGTCCCATCTTTATATGGGGCAGACAGCTCAGGCATCTGATGTATTGATGTCCATTCTGCCGCTGGCAGATAACAAGAAGCTCCGGGCGATGATCTACAATGCACTTGGATGCATCGAGGTATTGAATGGACAACAAGGGAAGGCCGAAGAAAATTTCGCACTGGCAATTCACAGCGATCCGACTCTGCCCGATCCCATTATTAATCTGGAGGTCTGCAAGAAGAACCGCGGTGAACTTCAGTACGGCAGCCAACTGATCTCTTTGCTGTAGAAGAAAAAGCCTAACAAGAAGCGATGCCAGAGCTCATTCTAAAGAGACTTTGGCATCGCTTTTTGCCGTGTGAAGCAGGAAGGGGAGGGTGAGGGGATTTTTTACCCGGAATGTTCAAAACCCGCAACTTCTGGTATGCTGTTAATTAGTCTGGAGGAAAGGGATTTAGTCGAATGAAATTTGCCGTATTGGATTTTGAAACCACGGGCAACCAGTCTGCAGATGAGATTATTCAGGTCGGACTGGCCATCATCGAAGAGGATCGAAGTATATCCCGCGTGTACGGCACTTATGTCAATCCCGGGATTCCAATCCCTCCGTTTATCACCGGTTTGACCGGTATTTCTGACAGCGATGTAGCGGACGCTCCATCCCTAGAGGAAATGATGATGGAACTTGTGCCCATGCTCGACGATGTGGTATTGGTTGGGCATAACGTAGCTTTTGATTTTAATTTTTTGCAAAATGCACTCGATCGCTGTGGCTATTTACCGTTCAGCGGTCGGATTCTAGATACGATGCACTTCTTGAAAATATGCTTCCCTTCGCTTTCTTCATATCAGCTTGGAATGGTGTCTTCCCATTTCGGCCTGGAGCATGACCGTCCGCATCAAGCGGACAGCGATGCACTTGCAACGGCCTATGCGCTGCTGAAATGTCTGGAGGAGATCGATGAGCTTCCGCTCTTGACCATTCAACGGTTAAGTGATCTTTTTGCTGATGAGGATAGCGATTTGGCCTGGTTCTTTGACGGAATCCGGGCGGAACGGGAATTCCAAGCTGTACAGGGCGGAGATACCCATACGTATTATCGCCAGTTTGCGCTGGCTGTTGATGATTGGAACGATATTGCACCCGCAAGGGACGAATCGGAGCCGAACCCACTGGCTGATGTGAGCTTCGAACAGTACATGAGCGATGTCCGGGACCGTCTGAAGGAAACGCTGCCTCATTACGAGAGCAGAGACGCTCAGGATATGATGTTCCAAGAAGTGATGCAGGCACTGGATGATAATAAACATCTGTTGATTGAAGCAGGCACGGGAACAGGGAAGTCCCTCGGCTATTTGCTGCCTTCGATCTATCAAAGTGTGAAGCAGGAACAGAAGGTCATGGTCAGCACGCATACAATCAATCTTCAAGAACAGCTGCGTGACCGGGATATACCGCTGCTCACTCAGGTTGTTCCTTTTCCCTTTAAAGCAGCTATTTTTAAGGGGAGAGGACATTATTTGTGTTTGAGAAAATTTGAACATAAAATAAATAGAAGAGATTTTCATTCGCCGAAGGAAGATGTGATCATTGCAGCACAGATGCTGGTCTGGCTGACACAGACAGAAAACGGCGACGATGAAGAGCTGAACCTCGGCGGCCGTGGCGGAGATTTCTGGGAGACGATCTCCAGCGATTCGGATTCCTGTCTTGGACGTGCCTGCCCATGGTTCCGCAAATGCTACTACCACAGGGCCAAACATGAAGCGAGCGTTGCCGACGTGGTCATTACGAACCATTCGAAGCTGTTCACTGACGTTAAAGCCAATCATCAGCTGCTGCCGAGTTATGAACGCCTCGTCATTGACGAAGCACATCATCTTGAGGACGTTGCGGGCAAGCACCTTGGCTTGCAAATGAAATATTTTACGGTTGTGCATACGTTGACCCGGATGTACAAGGACAGCCGCAGCGGACAGCTTCCCGCGCTTCGCCAGCTGCTTCAGGCTTCACCGCATGAGAAGGCCGTAGAATGGTCTTCTGTCATTGACCGTATGTATCCAGATCTCATCACGGCCAAAGAAAATTGGGATCGTCTTAGCGATCAGCTGTTTGCACTGCTGCCGGAACGCGGGGATGCATCTCCAGGAGACGCGGGCCAATTCTCACTTCGGTTATCGCCTCTCAAGAAACCGAAGGATTGGCAATCGCTGGCGGAGCTGGAGCATCAGATTCATGTGACCCTGGGTGACGTTGTGCGCAAGGGTGACAAGCTGATTGCTGAAATGAAGGAAGATCTGGATGATTACAGTGCAGACAGCTTGCTTACGGATCTGTCCGGACTGTTTAAAGACCTGGCCGCTCACCGTGAGGACTTGCGCTCCTTCATGGCTCTTAATGATGAGGGTACGGTATACTGGATGGAGGCTAATGGCAATTTCCGCAGTAAATCGCTGCAGCTCTATGCAGTGCCTGTTGATGTAAGCACTCATTTAAAGGAATTGTTTTTTGATAAAAAACAAAGCGTCATTCTGACATCGGCTACCTTGTCGGTGGATAAATCGTTCCAGTTCATGATCGAGAATCTGGGTCTTCAGGAAGCGGCTGACGCCGGTAATCTGAACACGGTTCAGCTGCCGTCTCCGTTTAATTACAGAGAACAAGCGCTGCTTGTCGTTCCGCGTGATTTTCCGAGCGTGAAGGGATCGGTCGGGGATGCCCTCTTTGTGAACACACTTGTGCAGTCACTGGCCGAAACGGCGATCGCTACCCATGGAAGGATGCTCGTTCTGTTCACCTCTTACCGGATGCTGCGTCAGGTGCATGAGCCACTGAAGGAAGCATTGGCATTAAGCGACATTGCGGTGCTGGGGCAAGGAATGGACGGGACCAGTCGAACCAAGTTGATTCGACGCTTCCAGGAGAGCAGCGCATCGGTGCTCCTTGGCACCAGCTCCTTCTGGGAAGGGGTCGACATTCCGGGCGAGGCGTTGACCTGTCTTGCTATTGTACGGCTGCCTTTCCAGCCGCCGAATCATCCGCTGGTGGAAGCCAAGAGTGAACTGCTGCAGCAGCAGAAAAAGAACCCCTTCATGAAGCTTTCCGTTCCGCAAGCGGTTATTCGGTTCAAGCAAGGGTTTGGCCGCCTGGTCCGGACGGCACAGGATAAAGGGATCGTGATTGTATACGATACCCGGGTGATTGAATCCTATTACGGGAAATATTTCTTATATTCCTTGCCAGGACCTAAGATGGAGCATATGCCGACAGAGGGAATTGTTCCACGCATCTCGGAATGGCTTCAGGAAGAGGTCGAGGTTGGGGCAGATAACCAATCCGATGAATGATAGCTAAACGAAGAATGAAAATGCAAGAGATGTAGTTATTAACCTTTACTAGGGGGAGCATGCATGAAATCGGAAAAAATTTCGGAAGCCGTGGTCCGCAGATTACCTGTATATTTGCGCTATTTGAATGAGCTTCAGAAGCGGGAGGTCTCAACTGTTTCATCCCAGGAGCTGGGGCAGAAACTGGATCTGAATCCTGCTCAAATTCGTAAGGACCTGGCGTATTTCGGTGATTTTGGACGGAAAGGGATCGGATATGATGTTTCCTATTTGATTGAGAAGATTCGCCAGATTCTGAAGCTGGACCAGAAGATTAATGTAGCATTGGTTGGAGCCGGTAATCTTGGACATGCATTATCCAATTACAATGCATTCCTGAAGGATAATATGAAGATTGTGGCTATTTTCGATTCATATTCCCCCAAAGTTGGTATGAAAATCAACAACTTGACGGTTCAGCCGATGGAAGAGCTTGAGAAAACCGTACATGAATACGGCATTCGTATCGGGATTATTACCGTTCCGGATTTTGAGGCGCAAAACGTAGCTAATCAGCTTATTGCAGCAGGCATCGAAGCGATTCTGAATTTTGCGCCAACCATCCTGAAAGCTCCACCTCATATCCGTATTCATACGGCCGATTTTACAACCGATTTGCAGAGCTTGGCTTATTATTTGGACAACGGTAAGGAGGAAGCTTCACATGACGACAACGAAGTGGATGGTTAAGAACGGTACTTTTGCTGTGCTTGAGGATGGAAGATCCGTTCTTCGTGGATACATGGTTGTTGAGAATGACCGCATTACCTATCTTGGTGAGGAACAGCCGCCGGTAGAGGAAGGAACCGAGATTATCGACGGCACACATCTGTTGTTCCTGCCTGGTTTGGTAAATACCCATGGACATGCTGCCATGTCACTGCTCCGCGGTTATGGAGACGATTTGGCGCTGCAAGTATGGCTGCAGGAAAAAATGTGGCCGATGGAAGCCAAATTCACGGCCGATGATGTTTACTGGGGAGCCTCTCTTTCCGTGCTGGAGATGATCAAGGGCGGAACCACAACTTTTGTGGATATGTATGATCACATGGACCAGGTTGCTAAAGTGGTAGAGGATTCAGGAATGCGCGGTGTCCTGACCCGTGGCGTTATCGGATTATGTCCGCCTGAGGTTCAGCAGCAAAAACTGGATGAGGCGGTTGCATTTGCGAAGGACTGGCACGGCAAAGCCGATGGCAGAATCACAACGATGCTCTCGCCGCATGCACCGTATACGTGTCCACCGGATCTAATTGAAAAATTCGTCCAAGCATCCCATGATTTGAATCTGCCGCTGCATACACATATGTCGGAAACGGACACGGAAGTGGCCCAGAATGTGAATGACTACGGACTCCGTCCCGTTGCGCATCTGGAGAAGCTGGGCATGTTCTCTCGTCCTACACTTCTGGCGCACGCCGTCCATTTGACTGATGAAGAGATCGAGATTTTGGCTAAATATCAAGTCGCGGTCTCTCATAATCCAGGCAGTAATCTGAAGCTTGCCAGTGGTATAGCGCGCGTGCCTGCACTCCTGAAAGCCGGCGTTACCGTGTCCCTGGGTACCGACGGACCAGCGAGCAATAACAATCTGGATATGTTTGAAGAGATGCGTCTGGCTGCATTGATCCATAAAGGGGTAAGCGGTGATCCTACGGCCATTCCAGCAGCCGAAGCACTGCGGATGGGTACGGAGAATGGAGCCAAATCGGCTTTCATTGAAGATATAGGCACACTTGCCGTCGGCATGAAGGCGGATATGATCGCGTTGAATACAGATCAGGCGCACTTCCTTCCTCGAACCGATTATGTGTCCCATGCGATCTATTCAGCCAGTGCAAAGGATGTAGAGCATGTATGGGTTGACGGCAAGCAGGTAGTGAAAAATGGCGCCAGCCTTACCCTCGACGAGGAACGTATTCGCCGGGAAGCCCAGTCTGCATTTGAGCGTCTTACAACCCTCTAGGGAATAATCAAGGGGAGCGAGGAAGACGGATTGAAGAAAAAAACGAAGTGGATATTGCTAAGTGTATCCGGAGTGCTGCTCTTGCTGCTAGGTCTGCAGCTCTACTATTCGCATGTCATGAAGGACACTTGGAATGAAGAGAGAATGGCAATCAACGCTTCCAAACAGCATGGCGGTTTGGTTTCGACAGGAAAGACCTATAAATCGGTGTGGGGCGAGGACAACAATTACTGGGTTGTCAGCGGCAAGGATAAAGACAATCAGGACCGAATGGTCTGGGTGAAATTCACCGATGATAATGTACCGGTTGATGGTGCCGATGCGGTGCAGTCAGTCTTATTGAGTTCCGGAATGTCAGAAGCACAGATACTGGATCAGATTCACAATGATTTGCCAGGAGCAACCATTAAGAGATTGCTGCCGGGTATGTATGAAAATGAGTTTGTATGGCAGCTCCAGTACGAAAGCAATGGTCAGCGGGGCTATCGATTCTATCGTTTCCAAGATGGAAATCCGATCGGCAATGACATTATTCTTCCAAATCAATAGTAGAAAAGTAAAGAGAGACATCCCTATCAATTTCGGGATGCCTCTTTTTTTCACATCAATTGACAACGTTTACAATAAATAAAATGGAAAAACTGTTCTAAATATTTTCACAGATACGCATGAAAAAGTATATAAAATGTGATATACTCATATTTGTACAAATTAAGCATACAAACTACATGCATCGTATTATATCGTTATTACATGTCATTATATACAAAGAAAATGATAGACAAAAACTATATAAGATTTTAAGGAGGAACTTCATGAAACTACGCATTGTACCTATCGTGCTGACTGTCGTGATCTCAGCATCGGTCCTCTTTGGTGGATGGTTTCTGTATCGGCAGATGGCACAGCATAACCCGCTAGCAAATGTTGTTTCGCAGTATGATGGTGTGAAGAGTTCTCATATAGATATTAAACAGGATACGGTTACTTTGAAACTTGATCTGGCTCCGGAAACGAATTTGCAGGGGCTTGTGCAGCATATAAAGCAAGAAGGCAAATCTGTAATTGGGCAGCGTGAGCTGAAAATCCAGGTGGAGGAGCATTCCTCGGAAGCGCTGGACCAATGGTGGGAGCAGGCGATGTTATCCGTTGCAGAAGCGATGGACAACAAGCAGTACACCGATATCCAATCTTCGCTTGAGCAATTGGCTGGCGAGTCCACAAACTTAAAAGCGAAAGCAACCATTGATGACACCAATGTTTATGTCAGCTTGTCGGATGGGAAGTCTGGTAAATTTATTATCTTGCCGCGTCAACCGGGTAAAATGGGGGTTTGGAACCATGCCTAAACTGGCTAAAGAGATCATGCTGGGTTTTATCCCGGTTTTGTTGGTATTCCTCGTGTTTGTAGGCGTCAACGTTGTGCCTCTGTTTATTGCTGCGGCACTCGTGGGTACGCTGCTGTTTATTGCAAAGATGAAGGGCGGCATCGCGGTGGGGGCTGGTAATGAACGCAAGCGAAAGAAGAGCGGACCGGCCAAACTGACGTTCGAAGAAATCGGCGGGCAGGATAATGCCAAGCAAGAACTCCGCGAGGCTCTGGATTTTCTCATTCGTCATGAAGATATCAAGAAATTTGGCATTCGTCCGTTGAAGGGCATTCTTCTTACCGGGCCTCCGGGAACAGGGAAGACCCTGATGGCCAAAGCCGCTGCCCATTATACGGATTCTATCTTTGTTGCTGCATCCGGCAGTGAGTTTGTTGAAATGTATGTCGGGGTTGGTGCCGGTCGTGTCCGGGATCTGTTTAAGGATGCCAGAAGCCGCGCTGCAAAAGAAAACAAACAAAATGCGATCATTTTCATAGATGAGATTGATGTGATTGGCGGCAAGCGTGAAGGCGGCCAGCAGCGTGAATATGACCAGACACTGAATCAACTGTTAACTGAAATGGACGGCATTTATTCTCAGGATACTCCGCGTATACTGGTTATAGCTGCTACGAACCGCAAAGAAATGCTGGATAGTGCACTGCTGCGTCCAGGACGATTTGACCGCCATATTCAGGTGGATCTGCCCGATAAGAAGGGGCGTACACATATCTTGAATCTCCATGCGGGTAACAAGCCGCTGCATGAGGATGTCGACTTGGACAAAATCGCGGAGGAAGCCTATGGCTTTTCCGGCGCACAGCTGGAGAGTGTCATGAATGAAGCTGCAATCTATACGATGCGTGAGAATGAGCAGTTTATCCATCAGCGCCATTTATCCATGGCGATTGACAAAGTGATGATGGGTGAACGCTCGGACCGAGAATCGAATTTCGAAGAGAAGAAGCGCGTTGCCATCCATGAATTGGGACATGCTATTATGGCAGAGCTTGTGCGTCCCGGCAGTGTCAAGCAAGTAGCATTGAGTCCGCGTGGTAAAGCACTTGGTTATGTTAGGCATAATCCGCAACAGGAACAATACCTGTATACCAAGGCGTTCCTGGAAGAGCAGATTATGATAGCGCTTGGCGGTGCCGCCGCCGAGGAGATTTATTACGGGGGCCGAAGCACGGGCTCCAGCAATGACTTTGAGCAATCGCTTAACATCGTAGAGACGATGATGAAGTCAGGACTGACGGCGCTCGGCATCATCAATATGAATATGGTAACTACGGAAGAGTTAATGAAAGAGAATAATATGATTCTGGAAGAGTTAATGAACCGAACGAAAAGCCTCTTGGAACAGAATCGGCCAATATTCGACAATTCTCTTGACATCCTGTTGAAGGAAGAAATCCTCTCGGGAGAACAATTTCGTTGTCAATTTCGTGAAAACGCGCTTTTACCAGCATAAATTGTTATGCTGGTTATTTTTTTTTACTTTTTTGTCGTGCTAAGATATTATTATACTTTGTGCTCTAAACTGTATTTTTCGACAAATGGGGTACAATAAAGTATAGAGATAAGGAAAGGGTGGAGTAGAAACCATGTACTTCAAAAAAATCGGCGTTGTAGGCGGCGGGACTATGGGGCAGGGCATTGCGGAGATGCTGGCTGCAAAGGGTCTTGACGTACTGCTCGTAGAGAAAACTCCAGAGAAACTGGACTATTCATACCGAATGATTGAGACCAGTCTAGATAAACAGCTGGAGAAGTGGGGAATTACCCAAGCAGAGAAGAAACTGATACTGAACCGGATTCAAAAAGTAACTCATTTTGCCGAGCTTAGCACCTGCGATATGGTGATTGAGACCATTATAGAGGACTTGGAAGCGAAAAAAGAAGTGTTTACACAGCTGGATCAAGTATGTCCCAGCCATGTGATATTAGCAAGTAATACATCCACGCTTAGTTTGACGGAGCTCGCCAGCTCTACCAAATATCCTGAGCGTGTTATTGGCATGCACTTCATACATCCTGTTTCCAAGGTAGATCTGGTTGAAATTATCCGCGGTCTGAAAACTTCCGATCATACGTTCACGGAAACGAAACGCTTTGTCGAGGAAGTGTCCGATAAAAAAGGCATCATGGTTTATGAATCCCCAGGCTTCGTTACAACACGCATGATCACGCTCCTCATCAATGAAGCGATGCATCTGCTTCAAGAAGGTGTGGCTTCGGCAGAAGATATCGACGATGCGATGAGAATCGGTTATAACTTCCAGCACGGGCCGCTGGAGATGGCAGACCGCTTTGGTCTCGATTCCATTCTTGCGGCGCTGGAGCGGATGTTCCGCGAGTATGGCGAGCTGAAATACCGTCCATCGATTGTCTTGAAGAAAATGGTTCGCGCAGGACAACTGGGCGTCAAAACCGGAGAAGGCTTTTTCAAGTACGACAAGGATGGTGACCGGGTATGAATATTCTCGTAATCAACGCAGGCAGCTCTTCACTGAAGTATCAATTGTACAACATGACAGATGAATCCGTACTGGCCAAAGGGCTCGTTGAGCGGATCGGTATGGATTCCTCCATTTTGACCCATAAGCCGACCGGAAAACAGGACGTAACCGAGGTTAGCGAAATTCTGGAGCATACAACGGCCATCCGCAAGGTGCTTGGCATGCTGACTAATGAAGAACATGGTGTTATTGACTCCATCGAGAACATTCAGGCTGTCGGTCACCGCGTGGTCCATGGCGGTGAATCTTTCAAAGCGTCCGCGCTTGTAGATAGCGATGCAAAAGCCGAGATTCGCCGTTTGTTTGACTTGGCTCCGCTTCATAATCCGGCGTCCATGATGGGAATTAAGGCTGCAGAAACGAATATGCCGGGCGTGCCGCAGGTGGTTGTATTTGATACGGCATTCCACCAAACCATGCCGGAAAAATCGTATCTATACGCTATTCCGAGAGTTCTTTATAATAAATACAAAGTACGTCGTTACGGTGCGCACGGAACATCCCATGCTTATGTCAGCCAGGCAGCAGCAGAGTTCCTGGACCGCCCGCTCGAGGATTTGAAGATCATTACCTGTCATATCGGCAACGGCGCTTCCCTGACAGCTGTTCAAGGCGGAAAATCTATCGATACCTCCATGGGCATGACCCCGCTGGAAGGTCTGATGATGGGTACCCGCAGCGGTGATTTGGACCCTGCAATCGTTCCGTTTGTCATGAACAAGGAAGAATTGACGGTCAATGAAGTAAACTCGATGCTGAACAAGCACAGCGGACTGCTGGCGATTTCCGGAATCAGCAGCGATATGCGCGAGATCACGGAAGGCATGGAGAAGGGCGATCCGAATTCGACATTGGCTTTTGATATGTATGAATATCGTGTTCGTAAATACATCGGCTCTTATGCTGCGGCAATGAACGGTGTGGACGTTATCGTGTTTACCGCGGGAGTTGGCGAGAATTCGATCGTTCTTCGTCAAAGAGTGCTTGAGCAGCTTACCTATCTCGGAGTAGAATTGGATGAGGAGCTGAACAGCATTCGTTCCGGCGAGCCGCGTCGTATTTCAACGGCGAATTCCAAGGTAGTGGTTCTCGTGGTTCCTACCAACGAGGAATTGGTTATTGCTCGGGATACGCATCGTATCGTACAAGCTTCTAACCGTTAAATAGTAGTGATATAAGGGAGAGATTTAAGCATGGCCACCAAAAGTGTGATTCGTAACGTCAACCAGCATGTCGGTGAGACCGTCACGATCGGCGCCTGGATTAACAACAAGCGTTCCAGCGGGAAGATTCAGTTCCTGCAGCTTCGCGATGGATCGGGATATATCCAGGGTGTTGTTGTGAAGAGCGAAGTATCCGAGCAGGTATGGGATGACGCGAAAAGCCTGACACAAGAGAGCTCTTTGTATGTGACGGGTGTGATACGTGAAGAGCCGCGCAGTCAGTCGGGTTACGAGATGACGGTTACCGGCATTGAAATTATTCATCTTACGGAAAACTATCCGATTACCCCTAAAGAGCATGGTGTCGATTATTTGATGGACCATCGTCATCTGTGGCTTCGCACACAGAAACAACGGGCAATTATGGTGATCCGCGCCGAAATCATCCGTGCGGTTCAAGCATATTTTGACACGAACGGATTTACCCTTGTGGATCCTCCGATTTTGACACCAACTTCGGCGGAGGGGACAACAAACCTGTTCCATACGAAGTATTTTGAAGAGGATGCTTATTTGACGCAAAGCGGACAGCTGTACATGGAGGCCGCTGCTATGGCACTCGGTAAGGTATACTCCTTCGGTCCTACGTTCCGTGCCGAGAAATCCAAAACCCGTCGTCACCTGATTGAGTTCTGGATGATTGAGCCTGAGATGGCCTTCACAGACCATGAGGAGAGCCTTCAGGTACAAGAGCAGTTCATTAGTTATGTGGTGCAATCCGTAGTTAAGAACTGCCGTCAGGAGCTTGAGGCAATCGGTCGCGACATTTCCAAGCTTGAGGCGATACAGGCACCATTCCCTCGAATTACGTACGACGAGGCAATTGAATTCCTGCATACGCAAGGTTTCGATATCCCTTGGGGTGAGGACTTCGGAGCACCACACGAAACGGCTATCGCGGAGAAATATGATAAGCCGGTCTTTATAACACACTATCCGGCAGGGATCAAAGCATTCTACATGAAGCCGGATCCGAATCGTCCTGAAGTGGTGCTGTGTGCGGATATGATCGCACCGGAAGGCTATGGCGAGATTATCGGCGGCTCGCAGCGGATAGACGATCCGCAGCTGCTTGAAGAGCGCTTCAAGGAGCATGAGCTGTCGATGGAAACGTATCAATGGTACATGGATCTGCGTAAATACGGTACAGTCCCTCATTCCGGTTTTGGCTTAGGTCTGGAGCGTACCGTTGCCTGGATTTGCGGTTTGGATCATGTACGTGAGACTATTCCGTTCCCACGGACCTTGTACCGGTTGTATCCGTAAGCTGTGAGAGGTGAGTCTATGGACCACGGCAACGCTGACACCGGCGTGAAAGGGTGGACAGCGGGCGCAGCTGCCGGCATGAGCCAAGGGATGACCCTTATCCCTTACGCGTTGCTTCGGTATTATCGTTCCATCGGTTTAAGCGACCGTGAAGCAATGCTTCTCATACATCTGATCGGATATCAGCAGGTGGAGTTCAAGACGTTTCCTTCGCTGGAGGAGCTTTCGGACGTAACGGGAGCTCCGGCTTCTTTCATCGCCACAAGCCTGCAGCGCTTGATGAAGGAAGGGCTGCTCGGCATTGATGAGTATGTGGACGAGACACAGGGGATTCATTATGAGCGCTACAATCTGAATGGATTGTATGAGAGGCTCGCTTCTTGCCTGGCTGAAGAGGGCAAGGAGATGAGCGCTGATGGAACCACGTTTGCGTCCCCGCTATTAAATGCCCGTCCGGTTTCGGGCAAAGGAACGGACTCGGAGAAGTCAACGCCTGAGAAGGAAGAACGAAATTTGTTCTCGATATTCGAAAAAGAGTTCGGCCGTCCCTTATCGCCCATGGAGCTGGAGACCATCTCCGGTTGGGTCGATGCGGACCGATATCCGGACGAGTTGATATTGTTAGCTCTGAAGGAAGCGGTATTTGCGGGCAAGCTTCATTTCCGCTATATCGACCGTATCTTGCTCGAATGGAGCCGCAATCGTGTACGCACCGCGCAGGATGCCAAAGCTTATACGCAGAAATTCAGGAATATCGGAAGATAGATGAAGCACGTCCATATGGACGTGCTTTTTTTGTTATCCGCTATTTGATTGGATTGATGGCTGTTTTTTTATATAGTTGAAAATGGGATGTGCAGACAGGAGCTATCAGAAGCAGGAGAATATTCCTGCATCAGCGAATTCATCTATTTACTGCAACCGGATGTGAGGAGAGAGAGACATGAAATATAAAGCCATTATTTTTGATCTGGATAACACGCTGCTGGATTACAATCAGAGCGAGCAGACGTGTATGCAGCAAGCGCTTGAACATTACCGACTGCATGAGGATCTGACTTGGGATGAGTTCTGGAGTGTCTTTGGTCCGATTAACTTCCAATACTGGATGAACCGCACCCGGAATAATCACGACATCAGACAGGTGCTGGAGCATTCGTTCACGGACACCTTTCTGGGTTTGAAGCGGGATTTCAATCAGTTCAGGGAGATCTCGGAAACATACTGGGGATTCTTTTGCGGTTCTGATCATAAGGAGCCTAACGCCGATTTGATTCTGGAGCATCTGCATGGAAAATTTGCGCTTGGAGTGATTTCCAATGGCATAGGTGAAGCACAGCGCCAGCGTCTTACGACAGGGGGCTTGTTTCATTATTTTGACTCCTTTATCATCTCGGACGAGGTGAAGTGCTGGAAGCCGGATCCGTTGATTTTTGAGATGGCCTTGAGGGAATTGGCGTTAAGTCCGAGTGAGGTATTGTACATAGGGGATTCACTCACGGATGATTATGAAGGAGCTGTGCGTGCCGGCATTGATTTTTGCTATTATAATCGTCGAGGCAAAGTTTTGCATGATCATCATCGTCCTTCTTATATCATCAGTGATCTTCTGCAGATCAAGGATTTGACTTGAGCTTGACGGAACCCGATCCGACAGAACCGAGGTTATCCAGTACGTTCTGGATACATGCCATATCCAAACCTCGGACGCCGTGATGATTGGAGACCGGAAGCATGATCTGACTGGTGCCTTTAACTGCGGGGTACACAGTATGGCTGTTGGTTATGGATATGGATCAGAGGACAAGCTGACGGCATGCCAGCCAACCCATTATGTCAAAACGGTGAAAGAGCTGATGCAATCTTTTACACGTATAGTGGTTTGAACAACTTCATTTCGATTTCGGCGTATGATCGGTTATAATGGTCATAACCAGTCGGAATGTCATTATTTTGAAGGGAGGGGCATGATTATGAAGGGAAGATTGCAGATGAGCTCTATGCAAAGTCTATTTGATGAACAACGGCGGTTGTTTGCATGGAGCGATAAGAAAGTTGCCGCCTGATTACCTCGTGTAGAGAGGCCGTTTATCTAATGGACTTTGCATCCTTAAAACCTTTATTTTAATTTTAAGGAGCAGAGCTTACCATGAAATATATAAACGCGGATATTATACTTCCAGAAGAATTGCTAAAGGAAGTTCAGAAATATGTACAGGGCGGGATGGTGTACATCCCGAAACCTGAAGGATTGCGCAAGAAATGGGGAGAAAATTCCGGCAGCCGGGTATATCTGAAAACGAGAAACCTGGAAATCCGGCAAAAGTTTGCTTCGGGTACCACGATCGATGAGCTTTCTTCTCAATTTTGTCTATCCTGCGATTCGATCAAAAAAATCGTATATACCAAAAACAAGTAATGACAAGTCACATTGGACTCGATTCTGATGTGGCTTTTTGCTATGCCAATAAAAATCTTTTCAATCCATTTGTTATATAGGCTTGGCAGGACTGCGCCAGTATAATAAGTCAGGAACGTTGTAACGAATCAAGGAGAGGTGAGACCGTGGATGATTTTTTTCGATTTGAAAACGAAGAGCAGCGGGGTAGACTGCTTGCAAGAGCTGAGAAGGTTGCCATGTCTGCACTTCAGTCCTATAACTTGCAATGGGTTGGCATTAGATTTATCGGCCTATCGGATACCATTACATATCAAATCCGGACTAACTTGGAAGAAACATATTTGTTGCGGATTCATTCAGACCGATGGAGCAGGAATGAAATCGAATCGGAACTTCAATTTCTGGATGTCCTTATTGCAACAGGAATCACAGTACCGACAGGTGTAGTCGCTTCCAATGGGTTAAGAGTGATGAAGATCGACACGGACCGAGGATTCCGATCTCCCTATGTCACTATCATGAGGTGGATGGATGGTGAGCATGTCATCGATAAACTTACAGAGGTTCAAGCTTTTCAGGTTGGGGCCATGATTGCGGGACTACACGAAGCAGCCATCGGTTTTGATTGGCCTTCTGCTTTTACTAGGCCCACATGGGGGATAGACAGCTATAGAACAGCTGTTGCCAAGCTGGAGCGATACGCAGAAACCTTTATGTCAGAAGTTTCTTGGGCACTGTATCAGCGTGCCGCTGAGAAGGTTTTATCAGAGCTTAACGCTATGACCGCTCATGATGGAAGTTATGGTCTCATTCATGCCGATTTACATTTGGGGAATATCGTGTTTGCAGGACAGTGTCCACAACCGATTGATTTTGGCAGATGTGGCTTCGGTTATTTTCTTTATGATCTGGCGGCGGTTATGCTGTCACTAGTTCCGAAGCAGCGATATAAGGTGATTGAAGGTTATAAGAGCGTGCGGAAGCTGGAGTCAGATTTCATTCGGACTTTGGAATGTTTTTTCATTATGATTATGATGGAGAATTATAGCCATCACGCCTCCAATCCAAGGGAGACGGATGGCTTGAAGGGTGAGCAGATCTATGCTTTAGCCTATATTCATGCTTTTTTGAACGGGAGTTCATTTTTGCTGAATGTGGTTCAGCCGGTGGACTAATCAATCAATGTCCAGTTGATCCCATCATGATAGAGGCGTATGATAAAATCATAGCGTGGCCTTTATGATGGGTGGCGTGTTTACCCGTTCACAGGGAATGATCCCCGTAACGGTCATGCACGTTGTTATGAACGTTTTATTTTGTGCTTAGCGGCATGATCCTGTAACTTGAAGTTGTACATTCTGGTTGCGGTCTATATCATCAATTCTAAAAAAGGGCGTCGATGGGCGTTCTTTTTTGTTTGGAGAATTTGGGAAGACTAAGCGGACCAGCTTTAGCCATTTGGACTTCGTTTTTTGATGATATAAATATTTTTTTGAAAAAGTGCAGGGGCAGCCGCCAAAGCTGACGTCTATTGTATTTGGGAAGGAGGGGAGAGCTATTGATGCGGAAACGTTAATCACGCGCATCCTGCAGGGTGAGCAAGAAGCCTTTCGGGAACTGGTGAACCATTACAGTCAGCACGTGTTCCATACGGCGTACTCGGTTTTGCGGGATGCCAAGGAAGCGGAGGATGCGTCGCAGGAAGTGTTTATTCAAGTATATAAAGCTCTCCCCCAGTACCGATCTGAAGGGTTTAAAACCTGGATTACGCGCATCACGCTAAATAAAGCGATTGATATGAAGAGGAAGCTTTCCCGTAAACCACCGGAGCAGCTGCCCGGTGAACATGATGAAGTGCTGGATAAACTCCCTTCCCGGGACGAAGATGTGGTCTCTCTGCTCATACATAAGGAGCGAAGAGAAGAGCTTCGAGAGAAGATCGAACAACTGCCGGACAATCACCGAGAAATTATAACGGCCTTTTATTTGGATGAGAAAAATTATGAACAGATTGCGACCGAGCTGAACGTTACGGTGAAGACCGTGGAGTCGAAGCTGTACCGGGCCAGACAATGGATTCGGAAATCCTGGAAGGAGGAGGAATGGAAATGAACGTTAAGGACAACAGGCTTAAACAGCTGACTGAACGCTATATTCGAGGGGAAGGTTCACTTGAAGAACGAACGTATTATGAAGAGCTCATGTTAACGGATGACAGTGTGCTGGAGTTATATATGCAATTGCTGGCAGAGCTTGATTCGGAACTCCCCAATCTGGCAGATCCTGAAGGGTTTGCGGATCAGGTGGTAGATCATGAGCACGTTAAGCCATACATTCGCAAAGAACCGTCGCAGATTCAGGAACGTCCCAAGCGCTGGTACGAACGCGCCATCGTTCACTATACCTTCGCCGCGTCCATTACCATGCTGTTCCTCTTTACCGGAGCATTCGACCGTCTTCTTCCCGGCGAGATCAGTGGTGAAGTTCCCTTATCGAACACTCCTTCTTACAGCGAGCAATTGATGAATAAAACAACGGGCTGGCTGGACCAGCTATTGTCCAGATAAGAAAATACGAAAGGAAGATGCCTAGTGCAACCGCAACGAAATAAAGGGTTCGCCTTCATATTAAATATCCTTCCGGGCCTCGGTCACTATTATTGGGGGAGGAAGGGACGCGCCCTGCTGTATCCACTATTATTCTTCGGAAGTTTGTTTGGAGGATTTCTGCTCGGCATCATGTCACACTCCGATTCGGTATTGATCCTGGGGATTCTCGGGGCGTTAATGATCTGGGGGATCAGCATGCTTGATCTGCTGGTCGCCTTAATCAGGTACACACCCGTCACGATTATCCATGACGAGTACGGCAGACCCATGGAAATTCGTCAGGATAAGAGCGACGAGTCGGAACGCTTCTACACGATTTTATTATCCTTCATTCCGGGCCTGGGACATTTTCAACTGGGCTTGATGCAGCGCGGACTGTCGTTTTTAATCGCATTTTTCGGTCTTGGGACGATCCTCCTGTTTCTGACAGGACTGACCCATGAATCCGTATTCCTGCTGTTTTTGGGGATGCTGCCCATTATATGGCTCTACTGCATGTTTGATGTTGTACAGCTCGTTCACCGCAAACAGGCCGGGGAGCTGCTGGAGGACCGTACGCTATTTGACGAACTGGAGAGCGGCCGGGAGAGCGGGCGCCGCAGCAAGGTGTTTGCCACCCTGTTATCCGCGCTCCCTGGAGCCGGGCAAATGTATCTGGGTCTGCAAAAACGCGGGCTTCAGCTCATGGTTCTGTTTCTGGGCAGCATTTATGTATTGGATGTGCTGAAGCTGTCCGTGTTCCTGTTTCTGATTCCGCTGATTTGGTTCTATGCGTTCTTTGACGGCCTGCAGCAAGTAAGCCGGTATGGCAGGGAACCGCTGCGGGATCGGCCGATCATCTCGGGGCTTGGACATCAACAGCGCTGGCTCGGGCTTGGACTGCTGATTCTGGGGATTTATTTTGTGTTTAACAGCTTTGTTATGCCGTATCTTGCGACGTATGTGGATTCCCGCTTCCGCGACTTGATGAAGACGGTAATCGTAGCGGTTCTCCTGATAGGGGGCGGAATCAAGCTGATGACAGGTTCGAAAAAAGGACCTGTGAGAGGAGAGCGTTCCTATTATGAATCCGACAACGAATAATATATCTATTCACGATTTGGCTGCCCCTCCATCGAAGTTTGCCCGGCAGTGGAGAGTCGGTACACTCTCCATGGGACTTTCCCTGCTTATACTCGGCTTGCTTGTCTTGTTATCAGCCTGGAAGGGTGTAGAGGTGTACAGTTCCGCTGTTAGATGGTGGCCCATCGTATTTGTCCTGTTAGGCACGGAAATCGTCGTGTATACGTTAATCTTTCGTAAGCAGGATACGGTTAGATACGATATGTTCAGCATTCTCCTTATTGGTTTTCTAACCTTCTGCTGCATTGGTATGGCAGCTTTAAGTGCAACTGGGTTGATGGAGCAGATTCGGCGTGAAACGATGGCTATACAGCAAACGATTCCGATACCGGACCAGAAGGTGGCCATACCGGACGAGGTTAAGAAAGTCATTGTTCAGGGCAGTTACAATCACAACATCAGGCAGGATGTTTCCAGTGCGGATGAGATGCTCATCTTTGGCAGTCTGCGGACGGAAGATTCTGAAATTTGGAGCCAAGCCGGGCTGCCTGCACTCATTCAAATCAAACAATCGGGTAATATTCTGTATGTTCAGCTGAACGATCCACCCCGTTATGCATTCAGGGGATCGTCTTCGTGGTTCGATGTGACGGTGTCCGTGCCGGCTTCGGTCAAAGTGGTCGTGAGGGACCGAAGCAGCTAGGGCAAAGCACATTACATAGACGGTGCATACAAGTCAATATGATGCTGGATAGCAGATCTAATATAATTGAAAAAGGCGTGGAGGGAGATATCGTGGCTAAGAATTTGTATTATCTGTTGTATATTGCTTTGTTTGTTGTAACCTGTTTGTTTATCGCGAATACGTATTCAACGCCTGAGCAGGTACCTATACCTGCCCTCTCTTTAACGGAGCATGATCAGAATCGGCTATAATCCATATAAGGACATAAAGTAAAACATCTAAAACGATCTGGATCGTTTTAGATGTTTTTTAGTTTTCGTTCAACCAGAATATAGATCAAGATAAAGACGATGAAAGTTGCGATACCGGTGGTTAAGAAATGGCCTGTAAGCCTGGCGATCAGCAGAAGGATGACACCGAACACCATCAGCAGCAGGCTGACGTAGGCATTGGCTGCTTTGAAGTTCCGTTCATTTTTAAGCGATGATGTGGTTTTATAAGCGTAAAAACTCTTGGAACTTTTAGGTGGAAGAAGAAAGAGGACCAACCCGTACAGAATAAACACAATGCCAATGGATAAACTTTCAAGCACCTCTACACGCTCCTCGGAAAAAATAGCGCCGGATGCACCCTGCAAACAGGTCGAGACAGGGTGCAAGCCACATGTCAAAGCGGCTGATCCCGGCTTGTTGAAGTTCTAATGGTGTTACTTGGTTGATTTATTTAGTACTGGCAGCATTGAGAAGAAGACGCCGATACGAGTATTCGAATATAAACTCGAACGCCTCCAGATGTTTTTTCGCCTCGAAGGCATTTTTTCCCCAAGCATAAATGCCGTGGTTGCGCAGCAAAACGCCGGGTACCGCAGGGTCAAGCGCATCTGGAACCAATTCGGCAATCCGCGGGATGTCGGCATAGTTCGGAAGGACAGGAATGCGAATCGCTGCATCTTCATCCCAGATGTTAAAGGCTTTGATCAGCTCGATTCCTTGAGCAGGTACATAACCTTGTTCACCATACCAGTCACTGATTAGATTGTTATCGATGGTGTGCACATGGAAAATGGCACCGCAGCCGGTCTTGCGATAAATCTCGCAGTGGATCAAGGTCTCCGCGCTAGGTTTTAAACCCGTTGCCTCACTTGGCGCACCGTCCTGATCCACGAATAAATAATCCTCTGGCGTATGTACGGACTTGTCCTTTCCGCTGGCGGTTACTGCAAAATAAAATTGTTCTGGCGAAAACTCGCCAACGCGTACCGAAAGATTACCGCTGGTGCCGGGGAACCAGCTTCTTGCAGCAAACAGCGCCTTGATTTCTTTAAGATCATGCAGCGCCGCCTGTTTCTGTTCAAGCGGGATATCTGAAAATGCCATTTACAGCACCTCCTGTTTAAACTTGTTTCTCATGTCATCCTGGATATCGGTAAATGTCTCAAACGGCACATGATGCACACCCAGCTTCCTGCACTGCTCGGTGAGCGTGGAACGGGAATAGACAAGATCGGCCTGCTTCGCGCCTTCGAAATCGGTAAGGCTGTCACCGATCAGGATCCGGTAATACTGATCAGCAGGGAATCGTTCCATTACGGTTACCTTGCACATGCCGCAGTCGTTGCGGCAAAATCCCTTGCAAGGATGGGGCCAGGTAATTTCAATGCGATCCCCTTCGAAATTCGAACCGTTGCAGAATATATGGTCGGCAGGGATGCCAAAAGGCTTCAGCAGCGGATCCACAAAGAAATCGATCCCCCCGCTGGTAACAAAAAACTCGATTTGTTCGGCTTCCAAATAGTCAAGGAATGCTCCGAATCCTTCGCGAATGCCTGCATGCTGAAGGACGAAATCCGTGATTTCGTCTCTCATGGAGGAAGGGAAGAGGGCGAACATGCGGCCCACGCCTTCCCGAATGGAGATGGAACGGTCAAGTGTATCCTGCATGACAGCTTCATAACCTTCCGGCTTGAAATGCTTCATAATGGCTACAATGTTGTCGTTATTTGTAATGGTTCCGTCAAAGTCGCAAAAAATAATCGGCTGTTTCTCTCCTGATGTCATACTTCTCCTCCCCAGATGTCCAGTGCGGCTTTCAGTTCCTCGTGTTCTTCGGCATAGTGGGCGAGCGGCACGGATTTCATCGTTGCCTCAATGGCTTGTACAAAGGCTTTGCCGCCCGCTTCGGTTCCCATCGGATGGCCGTGGATCCCGCCGCCAGCGTTGACAACCACATCGTTGCCGAAGTCCCGGATGATGCGCGGAACAAGTCCCGGATGAATTCCGGCAGACGGTACGGGCATGCTGCGCTTCACACGGAGTTTGGCACTATGCAGTTCGTCGCGGATGGCCAGATTCTCTTCTCTTGGCATCGTTACGGATCCGTAAGGAGAAGGGAAGAGCACCAGATCTGCTCCCGCTATCCGCATCAGCTGACCCAGCAGTACCGGAGCCGCTATCCCGTAGTAAGGAGACGGGTAAATCGCACCGGCAAGGGCAGGATGCGCCGCGATGGGGACCGTGATATCCGGATCGCTGCTTAGCTCGTGCAGAACATCGTATCCGTACGACAGCACATTGAAGAGCAGGGCATTTGCGCCGGCATCGATGGCGCGTAGTGCTTGCTCCCGCAGCTTCGAGGTTCGGCCTGTCAAATTGGCTGCGTACAGCAGTTTTTTACCTGTCTGCTGTTCGATATCAGCAGCGGCCTGAATGCACATGCGTACGCGTTGTTCGATCGGGGTCAGATCGTTCTCAAACAGGATTTCATCATCCTTGATCAGATCTACGCCCCCGAGTGCCTGACGGATGAATTGGGCTCTAAGCTCGTCCGCATTCAGCCCGATAACCGATTTGAAAATGCTCATCAGCAGCGGACGGTCGTGAACACCGAGAATATCGCGGATTCCGTCGATGCCGAACTTCGGTCCCGGAAATGCGCTAAGGAAGTCGGGAGACAAGTCCAGAGCGGTCAGCTTGATGCGCCCGTCCATGGAAATTTTGCCAAACACGGTCACGAGCAGGGCAGGAATATCGCGGCTAAAATTAATGTCGGGATACGCAATGCTAACATCCGCATAGCGGCTGCCTGGCTCCCAGCCTTCGTTAACCTGAATATCGACGACTTCTCCCAGATGCTTCTGCATCGCTTCGCGCTTGGCCTGCGGCAGTTCGGTCCAGCTGCCAACCGTCATGCCAACGGCAATGGAAGTCGCTTTTTTACGAAAATCCGCCTGATCGTCGTAGATACGGTAAGTTGCGATGCATTGGCTCATGAGATTTGCTCCTTCAGCATGGCGCCCATTTCTTTGGAACGCTCGGCGCAGCGGTTTACAGCGGCAATGACGGTTTCAAAAAAGTCTCCTTGATCGAGTGTCTCCAAGGCGGCTTGCGTGGAACCGTTCGGTGACGTAATCTTCGCACGCAGCGATGACGGCTGCTCTCCGGTCTGTTGGACCATCCGGGCGGCGCCCAGGATCGTTTGCAGTGTCAATTCACGGCTCTGCTCCGGTGACAGGCCGCCTCGAATGCCGGCTGCCGTCATGGCTTCCATCATATAATAGAAATAAGCCGGACCACTACCGGAAATACCGGTCAGGATATCCATCTTCTCTTCTTCAATAACGGTCACATTCCCTACAGCCTCGAACAGGGTAAGCACGAGCTGTCGTTGTTCTTCGCTGATTTCCTTCGAGAACGCAATTCCTGTGGAACCGAGTCCGATGGAGGCGGAAGTATTCGGCATTGTTCTTGCAATGGGCTGTTGGTTTCCAAGCAATGTTTGCGTGGTGTAGATGGACAGCCCGGCAATCACGGAGATGATCAATTGATCACTGGAGAGCTTCGGACCAAGCTCTTTCAGCGCTTTAGCTGCATCCTTCGGTTTCATCGCCAGCACGATTACCGGGGACGTCTTGAGAATTTCGATTTTGGCGGCATCGTCATTGTTGATCTGGACACCGTAACGCTCGCTCAGTTCCTGAAGACGATGGGCGTTGCTTCGATTCAACATCGTAATATTCTCGGGAAGCACGACGGAACGGCTCACTAAGCCTCGTACAATCGCTTCTGCCATCGAGCCTGCGCCGTAAAAGGTAATTGCTTTATCTATTAAAGGGCGGTTCTGTGGGGATTGGCACATCGTTGTTTCCTCCTTCATGGATAAATTGAATGATTTATTCGCGTATTTGACCACTACCGATAATAACATATTTGGAGGAAGTAAGCGCGGGCAGTCCCATAGGTCCACGGGCATGCAGCTTCTGGGTGCTGATGCCGATCTCGGCGCCAAAGCCAAATTCAAAGCCATCGGTGAAGCGGGTCGATGCGTTATGATAAACAGCCGCTGCGTCGATTTCCTGCAAGAAACGACTGGCATGATCTTCATTCTCCGTAACGATGCATTCTGAATGCTTCGTACCATAATTTGAGATGTGCTCGATGGCCTCATTCAGATGGTCCACAATTTTGATGTTCAAAATATAGTCGTTATACTCCGTTGCATAGTCCTCGGACGAAGCCAAGGCTGCCCAAGGCGCAAAGGCTTGTGTACGCTGGCATCCACGCAGTTCGACATTCCGTTCCCGAAACTCCTCCGCAAGGGCGGTCAGGTGCAGCTTGGCGTAATCGGCATGGACAAGCAAGGTTTCCATGGAATTGCAGACCGAAGGACGCTGCACCTTGGCATTGATACTAATCGCAGCAGCCATGTCCGGCTGTGCTGTGGCATCCAGGTAGGTATGGCAGATTCCGGCGCCGGTTTCGATGACCGGCACCGTGGCGTTCATGACAACGTTCTGGATCAGGGAGCTGCCGCCGCGCGGGATAATGACATCCAGCAGTCCGTTCAGCTTCAGCATTTCATCCACGGAGGAGCGGTTCGGATCTTCGATAAGCTGAAGAGCTTCCTTAGGCAGTGCCGTGCGCTCCATGGCTTCATGAAGCACCTCGATCATTTTGCGGTTGGAGGAAAGCGCAGACGAGCCGCCGCGCAGCACGACTGCATTGCCTGTCTTCAAGCATAGCCCGGCTGCATCCACCGTCACGTTCGGACGTGCTTCATATATAATGCCTATGACCCCGATCGGAACACGTTTCTTCACGATACTCAGCCCGTTCGGGCGGTCAATGCTTTCCAAGGTGTCGCCGATCGGGTCCGGCAGCTCGACGATCTGGCGCAATCCTTCGGCAATCCCCTCAATGCGGGATTCATTCAGAGCCAAGCGGTCCAGCAGGGAGGCAGAGGTGCCGAGCTCCTTGCCGCGGCGAAGATCCTCCGCATTTGCTTCGATAATATCGGCCGTACGCCGGATCAAAGCGTCTGCCATGATAAGCAGAGCCTGGTTTTTCTCCTCCGTGTTCAGCCTGCCGATACGGAGCGCGGCATTTTTGGCTAACTGGGCCTTGTTTTGTACCTCACTCATGATGATTCCTCCTTATTGACATATATAGTGATGGTGAGCTGACTATTTTAGCGTGATCCATTCGTCGCGGTGAATGACCTCCAGGCGATGGACTTCGCCGATGATTCCGATCACTTGACTGCTCGGTAAACCGAGCACGGCCTGGAGCTGGTCCTCATCATAATTCACGATTCCCCTGCCGAGCCTCTCGTTGCCAATGTTCACAACCTCCACAACATCCCCGGCATGGAAACTGCCCTCGATCCGTTTCACGCCAACCGGCAGAAGGCTGTTGCCCCCGTGAATCAGCGCTTTCTCCGCACCCGGATCGACTACAATCCGGCCTAGCGGCGAGGACATAAAGCCGAGCCACTGTTTTTTCATGGGAAGAGATGAGAGATGTGTGGCAAAATAGGTTCCCTTGCCTGTATGCTCCAATGCCTTCAGCAGATCGCCGGTTTCGTTGGCTTTGCCGATGAAGACGGGAACGCCGCCGCGGGTTGCGATTTTGGCCGCATCGATTTTGGAACGCATGCCGCCTGTGCCTACGCTGGAGCCCGCTCCACCAGCCATGCTGTAAATCTCCTCGGTAATTTCATGAATTTCCTCGTATTTGGTTGCATCCGGCGATTTACGGGGATCTGCCGTGTATAATCCGTCCGTATCGGTCAGAATGATAAGCTGCTGCGCCCGGACAAGATTGGCTACAAGTGCGGATAACGTATCGTTATCACCAAACTTCAGCTCGTCAATCGACACGGTGTCGTTCTCGTTGATGATCGGAATGACTCCCTGCTTCAAAAGCTCGGTGATGGTCATGTTGGCATTATTCATGCGTTTGCGGTTCGCGAAGTCCGTTCTGGTCAACAGAATTTGCGCAGCTTTCAGCTGATGATCGGCCAGCGCATTCTGATAAGCCCGCATCAGCAGTGCCTGACCCAGAGCGGCTGCCGCTTGCTTCTCGTGCAATTGCCGCGGCCTCGTTTCATAACCGATATCCCGGAACCCGGCGGCTACGGCTCCAGATGTAACGAGCAGAACTTCATGACCAGCACTTCGCAGCGCAGAGAGTTCGCCTGCAAAAAAAGCAATGGAGTCCAGGTTCAATCTACCTTCATCTGTTGTAAGGGAACTGCTTCCGATTTTTACGACGATGCGAGAGAGCATCGTGATCACTTCCTTGTATTTATGATAGTGGCTGCAGCTGCTTGAATCCAAAATGGATAATAAAAAAACTTCCGTCCTGTATGAAAAAGGACGAAAGTTTAACTTCCGCGGTACCACCTTTGTTGATGAGCGCAGCTCATCCGGCTTTAGCCCTGTAACAGAAGGCACTGTCCTGGCAAGCCAGGCCGCTCGGGGGTAGGATTCGGAAAGGAGGTCACGGCAAATTCTTTCAGCCCATGGAATTTGCTCTCTTTATCGTACCGTATGCTTTCGTACTGGTCCCGTCTTCGCGTTTGAAACTGCATTCGATTGTTACTGCAAGAATAGCACATCGTTTTTGTTTTTTCAAAAGGAAATAGGCTAGCCGAACAGGTTAAGCTTGCCAATGCGGTAAGCGGCTTCCCGCATTCTGTCTTCGCTGCTCAACAGGCCAACGCGGACATACCCCTCACCATGGTCTCCAAAGCCGACGCCAGGCGCAACCGCTACCTTGGCTTCCTCCAGCAGCAAGTCGGCAAAGGCTACCGACGTATAGCCTTTCGGAACGGGCAGCCAGCTGAAGAAGGAACCCGGCGGTTTCTGGGCTGCCCAGCCGATTTCCGCAAGGGCGCCATAGAAGGCGTCCCGTCTTGATTCGTAACGGGCTACAAGCTGCTCGACGCAGTTTTGCGATGAGGTAAGGGCTGTAGCCGCTGCTGCCTGGATGCCGCCAAACAGGCTGACATAGATATGATCCTGCATCTGGTTGATCAGTGAAATAATCTTCATGTTCCCCAGGGCAAAGCCGACTCGCCATCCGGCCATGTTGTAGGTCTTGGAGAGCGTGTAGAATTCTACGCCAACTTCTTTGGCGCCTTCTGCCTGCAAAAAGCTGACCGGACGCTTGCCATCAAATCCAATGGCACCATAGGCAAAATCACTGGCAACCGCAATGCCGTGTTCTGCGGCAAAAGCCACCGTATCCTCGTAGAACGATAATGGTGCAACCGCGGATGTTGGATTATTGGGATAATTCAAAAACATGAGTTTCGCCTTTTCCCTGTCTGCAGGTGTTATTGCATCATAATCAGGCAGAAACTGATGGTCTTCGGTTAACGGCATGAATGTCATCTGCGCCCTGGCCAGTGCTACGCCCGACCAGTAATCCGGGTAACCGGGGTCCGGGACAAGGCAAACATCGCCCGGATTAAGCAGGATTTGCGGCAGCTGCACGAGCCCGGTTTTTCCTCCAAACAGAATCGCTACCTCGGTTTCCGGATCCAGGTCCACGTTATAGTCCTCCTTGTACCGGTGCGCAATGGCTTCCTTCAGGAAGGAGAAGCCGGTAAATGGCGAATATTTGTGGAACTGCGGATTGTCCGACGCTTCCTTAAGACTGGATACGATATGTGGCGGTGTGGGTTGATCGGGATTCCCTTGGCCGAGATTAATCACATCGTGTCCTAACGCAACCTGGCGGTTTACCTTGGAGACCAAGGTGGCGAAAAATTGCGTAGGCAGCTGGGACATGATCTCAGCCGGCTCTATATGGAAATCTTTTAATTTTCTGTTCATCGCAGGTTCATCACTCCGTTATCTATTTACGCTCGAATCGATTGGGGTCTTGAAAACAATTAGGATTAATTTAACACGATTTATCAGGGGTGTATAGAGGGAAATGGGGCTTGGGTGTTGCAGTTGCTGGGCTGAGGAGGCTATGATGAGGACATATAGCATCGGATGAATCAAAAAAACGAAGCAAGATCCATGTTGAAAAACAAGATCCGGCTTCCCCGACGTGATTCATTCCGACTAACAGGAGGTTGCAAGATGACGGAAACAGCCAAGGCTCAGTTACATATTGCGCTTATACAAGCGAATATAGAGATAGGCAACGTAAATGCCAATATGAATAACATGCTGGAATTGATGGAGAAGGCCGCGTCCGCCAATACGAAGCCGGATGTGATCGTGCTGCCGGAGATGTGGAACACAGGGTACGCGCTCGACCGGATTCAAGAGCTGGCCGATCCCATGGGACAAGAAACTTCATCCATGCTGAGCGATTTCGCGCGGAGGCACCGGATTCAAGTGGTTGGCGGATCTGTAGCTGAAAGAGTGGACAATGAAATCTATAACAGCATGTATGTGTTCAATCGGAACGGGGAGCAGGTCGCTAAATATTCCAAAATCCATCTGTTTCGCCTGATGGACGAAGAGAAGCATTTGCAAGCAGGCCAGCATACCGTAGCCTTTGATCTGGATGGAATCAAGGCAGGCGCGTCTATATGTTACGATATCCGGTTTCCGGAACTATCACGCACTCTTGCCCTAGGCGGCGCTCAAGTGCTGTTTGTGCCTGCGGAGTGGCCTCATCCGCGCCTGCATCACTGGAGAACCCTGCTTATGGCAAGAGCGATCGAGAATCAAATGTACGTGGTTGCCTGCAATCGTGTAGGAACCAGCGGCGATACGGACTTCTTCGGACACTCCATGATAATCGATCCTTGGGGCGAGGTCATTGCGGAAGGGGATGAGCAGGAAACCATTCTGACAGGTACGCTTGATCGTAATCTCCCGGATGAAGTGAGAGGGCGGATTCCGGTGTTTGAGGATCGTCGTCCGAATTTGTACTTTCAATAGCCTGCTCTATGATCTCTCCTCTAAAAATGTAAGTTTCATCTGTGCAGAGGCGGGTATACTATGGGTAATCCGTCTGAGAGGAGGCTTGGAATCATGGCAGAGAACAACCCATTCGACAGCCGAAACAATGAGCAGGAAGAAGAACAGAAAGAGCAGTTCCGCAGCTTTGTTGAAAACGTAGCCGGTGGAAGCAATGGAAAAAACGAATCGATTCAGGATCAGTCTCGCACCGCAGATGAACAGAATCGAATGATTGACAAGCATAACCTGCGCAAGTAGACGATTACACATGATGGGACTTCCGGTCTTTCATTGATTGTAAAAAAAGAGGCTCTGCCTGGTCATGGGGTCAGTCCCGTCCCCATTGACCACGTACAGAGCCTCTTTTTTGTTACGGCATCATTTATCCTGAACGCTTGTAACCACAAGGTTGTCCATGACCTGCTTGAAGGTGTCGATAAACGCATCCGCCGCTTTGGACAAATAGCGGCCGTGGCGATAGGCCACAACCAGTGTGCGGCTCGGAACCGGCTCGGCGAGCGGCAGGTATACCGGAATAAACTCGCTTCGTTTTGCCCGGGCGATAAATCGAGGCACCAGCGTTACTCCCATTCCGGTAGCAACAAGAGATTGGAGAGTCTCGATGTTGCTGCTCTCAAACACGATATTCGGCTCAAAACCGGCTTCCCGGCATAGATCTAGGGTAAGCTTTCGGAAGCCCTGGCCTTTCTTGAGCACGACGAAGGCTTCATCGCGGATTTCATCCAATGTGATCGGCCTGACAGGATCAGAGGTTGCCCGCTGGGCAAGCGGGTGCTGCGGAGGCACGGCCAAATCGATCATTTCCTCACCGATGGGAACCCAGGACAGCGACGGTTCGGAGAGCGGAAGCGCAAGCAGGCTGAGGTCGGCTTTGCCGCTGGCGGTAAGCTTCTCCAGATTCATGGAGGAATCCTCCAGGAGGGTGATTTCAATATCGGGGTAGCCCTGTTTAAATGCAGGCAGGACCCTTGGCAGCAGATGAGAACCTGTAATCGGCATGCTGCCAACGACGACTTTGCCTTTGCGGAGCTGGGAAATGTCCGACATTTCCTGTTTCAGCTGCTCGACGGCATCCATAATCTTCTGGGCATGCTCAACGAAGCTGGCACCGGCATGGGTAAGCTCAACGTTGCTCGTATTGCGCTGGAACAGCAGAACGCCGAGCTCCTTCTCCAGCTTGGAGAGCTGCTGGCTAAGTGAAGGCTGCGCGATATGAAGTTTCTCGGCTGCGCGCGAGAAGTTTTTATCGGCTGCGATTTGCAGCGTATATTGCAGTTGTCTAAGTTCCATAAATATATCACTCCGTTATAGCTGAATCCTATTACATCTATAGATATTATATCTTGGATCAATGAAGAAGGAAATGTTATATTACTATCAACGTAAAGATGATGCGTTGCAGGTCTTCCTTTTTAAGAAGAATGCAAGTATTGATCTTCCATATGAACGTAATGAACAATGGGGTGATAATGATGAGTAAAAAGACAATGTTCGAAAAGATTTGGGATAACCACGTTATTCATCAGGAAGAAGGCAAGCCGGGTATTTTGTACATCGACCTGCATTTGGTGCATGAGGTGACTTCCCCGCAAGCATTTGAAGGTCTGCGTCTTAGCGGCCGCAAGGTTCGACGTCCTGAATTGACGTTTGCGACGATGGACCACAACGTTCCAACTAAGGATCGCTTCAACATTACGGATCCGATCTCGAAGCAGCAAATCGATACCCTGACCAAGAACTGTCAGGATTTCGGCGTTACCTTGTACGATCTGGATACGATTGATCAAGGCGTTGTGCACGTTATGGGCCCAGAGCTGGGACTGACTCATCCAGGTAAAACCATTGTATGCGGTGACAGCCATACCTCCACCCACGGTGCGTTTGGTGCGCTTGCGTTCGGTATCGGTACGAGCGAGGTTGAGCATGTCATGGCAACTCAATGCTTGCAGCAGGCAAAAGCAAAGACGATGGAAGTGCGTTTTGTCGGTCATCGCAATCCGGGCGTAACGGCGAAGGACATGATCCTCGGCGTTATCGCGAAGTACGGAACGGATTTTGCAACAGGCTATGTTATTGAATATACAGGGGAAGCTATTCGCGAGTTGTCGATGGAAGAGCGCATGACCGTGTGCAACATGTCCATCGAGGGCGGAGCAAGAGCGGGCATGATCGCTCCGGACGAGACGACATTCGAATACTTGCGCGGACGTCAATATGTACCTCAAGGCGAAGCTTATGATGCTGCGGTAGCGACATGGAAGGAACTTGTGACAGACGAAGGCGCCGAGTTTGATGTGGTTGTTGAATTCGATGTTGAAACGCTGATCCCTCAAGTAACCTGGGGAACGAGCCCCGGAATGGGTACTGACATTTCTTCGGCGGTTCCAAACCCGGCGGATTTCAAGACCGAGAATGAGCGCAAGGCTGCCGAGAAGGCTCTTGAGTACATGGACCTTGTTCCGGGGACGCCCATCTCAGAGATTCCGATTGATTACGTCTTTATCGGTTCTTGCACGAACGGACGCATTGAGGACTTGCGTGCTGCCGCATCTGTTGCAAAAGGCCATAAAGTCTCCAGCAATGTGACAGCTATCGTTGTACCAGGATCGGGCCGAGTGAAGATTCAGGCGGAAAAAGAAGGCCTCGATAAGATTTTTGTTGAAGCCGGATTTGAATGGCGTGAAGCAGGCTGCAGCATGTGTCTTGCGATGAACCCGGATGTTCTTAAGCCTGGACAACGCTGCGCCTCCACGTCCAACCGTAACTTCGAAGGACGTCAAGGTCGTGGCGGCAGAACGCATCTCGTATCGCCGGCAATGGCAGCAGCGGCTGCAGTTAAAGGACGCTTCGTGGATGTACGTGACTGGAACTTTGCAGCAGAAGAAGTTGTGAGCTAAGAAGGACGGAGGAGAAATATATGCAAGCATTTACGAAACTAAACGGTATTGTCGCACCCGTGGACCGGGTGAATGTAGATACAGACGCCATTATTCCTAAGCAGTTTTTGAAACGGATCGAACGAACAGGGTTTGGCCAGTATTTGTTTTACGAATGGCGTTTTGACGAGGCGGGAGGCAATATCGACAGCTTCTCGCTGAATCAGCCCCGTTATCAGGGATCCACCGTTCTAATCTCCCGCGCCAACTTTGGCTGCGGATCTTCCCGCGAACATGCACCTTGGGCCATCCTGGACTACGGTTTCCGTGTTGTCATCGCTCCATCGTTTGCGGATATTTTCTACAATAACTGCTTTAAGAACGGGATCCTGCCGATCAAACTGTCGGAGGAGCAAGTCGAGGAATTGTTTCAGCGTACAGATGCCACGGAAGGCTATAAACTGAACGTAGATCTGGAGAGCAAAACGATTACCGATGAACAAGGACTTCATATTGACTTTGATCTTGACGAGCATCGCCGCCAATTCCTGCTTCAGGGCTTGGATGACATCGGTTTGACGCTGCAGCATGAGAGTGCAATTGAAGCCTATGAGAAGAAGCATGGGGACCGTCTGTTCGCTTAATCTAGCTAATGACTCTACAAAAGGTTACAAGATTATTAAACTTCCATTTCCTGTGTAGGAAATGGAAGTTTTTTTTGGTATTATGGAATTAATATGCAGCGGTTATGATGGGAACCAACGTTTTATGTCAGTATTTGTCCGGCTGGACCTGGGCCGGAATGCTGATTTACATACTTTTAGCACTTCTCTTTTTTGCTTCATTTGCTTTTCAAATTCAATCATGGGATGATCGAGGTGGATTCATGAAGAAGTTAGGGTTTGTAATGGTGTTAATAGTCTTCTTGCTGGCGTTTCCAAGGACTGGTGAAGCCAGTTCTTCAAGCGCAACTATTTTTCTTGACGGGCAACAATTGAATTTGTCTTCGGGCGTCCAAGTAGCCAATATGAAGGGTAATGTGATGATTCCGATACGCGTAGTGTCAGAGAATCTCGGCTTCAAGGTAGGATGGGAGAAAGCCAGTCAAACCGTAACAGTTGAGAATAGCCAGAAGACGGTTCGTATGGTGGTAGGCAGCCCGCAAGCAGAGCTGAACGGCGCATCGGTAGATTTGAATTTGGCACCCGTACTGAATGGGCAGACCACACTTGTGCCGCTTCGGTTTGTAAGTGAGCAGATGGGTCTTGATGTGAAATGGGACAACCAGACCAAAGCGGTATTCCTGTCTAGTTCCATTCCGCCGGTCTCCGAAGTGGAGATTGATCCTGGCTACGAGAACAATACAGGAAACGAGACGCCACCACCTGTTGAATCGAGTAACCAGCCAGCGATGACGGGGCTTAGCTTTAGCGACAACCGATTAATGATTGCTACAGAGGGTGGTGCCATAGCACCGAATGTGTTCAGTGTAACCGGACCAGATCGGATTGTTATCGATCTTCCGAACACGGTATTCTCCGCTTCATTTTTGGCTGGACATGCCGTGAACGTCCAAAGCGGCGGCAATATGGCCGTCACAGACTCCCCTGACGTGACCAACATACGATATGCACTCTTCAGCGATAATCCTTCAACCGTGCGCATCGTTCTGGATCTGACAGGACCTAAAAACTATGCGGTAACCAATGAATCGGGCATCATCATGGTTGATCTGAACGCTGAGGGGGATATCCTGGTACCGCCTGTGCCTCCTGTCAACAGTAACGGCAAGAAGATTGTTGTTATTGATGCCGGCCATGGTGGAATCAAGCCTGGATCGATCAGCCCTTCAGGAAGGACGGAAAAAGCATTTAATCTGGACGTTTCCCTCAAGGTCGAAGCATTGCTGAAAAAGGAGAAAAATATCCATGTGGTGATGACTCGCAGCGATGACTCACACCTTGAGCTTAGTGATCGCGTTAAAATTGCTAATAATTTGAAAGCTGATATATTTGTATCCATTCACGGAAACAGCAACCCGTCCAGCAGTCCAAATGGTACTGAGACGTATTATACGAGAGATTCAAGCAAATCTTTGGCGAATGTGATCCATAAACATCTGGCAAAAGCGACGGGTCTTAAAGATCGAGGAGTTAAATACAGCAGTCTTCATGTTACAAGAGAAACAACAATGCCGGCTGTCCTGCTTGAGGTTGGATTCTTAAGCAACAAGGGTGACGAAGCCCAGTTGTTTAATGACGATTTTCAAAATCGTGTTGCACAAGGCATTGTAGCGGGTATTAAAGAATATCTTAAAGTACAATAACTTGTACAGGATTTGATGAACTTAGAGGGGGACAAAAACGATGAACAAAAAATATTGGATGACAGGATTGCTGGCGCTTCTGCTTGCGTTTAGCGCCGGATGTGGACAGAAGCCGGCTGCAGCCCCCGCCGACACGAGTCCGGAGTCTTCATCAGGACAAGCGCAAACGCCTCAGGAGGATCCTGATCATGCGGCAACTGGTGATCTTAACGAAGCAGCGCAAACCGTAAACGCAAGCGAGGGGACAACTAATTCGCCGCAGAATACGGCTGGTGAAGGTACTGGCACCCCAGCCGATACGAAGGACGTGAATGCGACGGAGACTCAAGCCAAGAAGGCCAATATTAAACTCTATTATACGGATCCGGAAATCATCGATTTGAAAGAAGCCAGTAAAGAGATTACGTATTCGAATGAAGAGGATAAGTATACAAAAGCCTTTGAAGGACTTCAAAAGAGCAGCGATGCGGAACTGAATCCGTTGTGGTCAGAGCAGATCACTCTGAATTCACTCAAGTTTGACAAGGGGGCGTTGACGCTGGACATTACCAAGCCGGCCGAGGCTAACCTCGGAGCGGGGGGAGAAATGTTTGCGCTTGATGCCTTACGGAAAACCTTCTTTCAGTTCGATGAAGTGAAATCCCTTGAACTTCTGGTTGATGGCAATCAGACGGAAAGTTTGATGGGGCATGTAGAGCTTGAACATCCGATGACTCGAAACTAGTTACAAAGAACTAACGATAAGTTTCATATGAAGGTCCAAACACCTATTTCGATTTTTGAAATAGGTGTTTTTATGGTAAAAAGGGAACAATTTCGCAACTTTCATTCAGACTCGGCGTCTATAGGTTGTCAGGTAATGTCGGACAGGCCGAGTGCAGAAACGCCAATCTATGGCAAAATAATAGGATGGTAGGGGTGAAGGATGAAGAAGTTCGGTTTTTTAATGTTTCTGGTTGTCATCATGATTGCGTTTCCTAAAATGGCGGATGCGAGTTCGTACAGCGCAAAAATTTACCTGGATGGTCAACAAATCAATCTGTCATCTGGCGTGAAGGTGGAGAACAACAACGGCACAGTCATGGTTCCGATCCGTGTCATTTCCGAAAATCTCGGATATAACGTGAATTGGAACAAGGCAAGTCAGACGGTAACTGTCCAAGACGGCTCACAGAAAGTAACGATGGTAATTGGGAGCCAGTATGCTGACATTAACGGCCAGCGTGTACAAATGGCCAAAGCACCCGTTCTGCGCGGTGGAACAACACTGGTTCCGATCCGTTTCATAAGTGAGCAGATGGGACTTGAGGTTAGATGGGACAATGCCCAGAAGGCGGTCTACCTTACTTCATCCAACGGCGGGAGTAATCCTGGTGAACAACCTGGAGGAAACACGTCGACGGTGGATGGCCTCAGCTTTAGTGAGAACAGGCTGATGGTTGCCGTTACAGGGAATGCCAAGCCGAATGTATCTAAATTGAGCAATCCGGATCGTATCGTCATTGATATGGAGAATACGAATTTCTCGGATACATTCAGCAGCAACGCCAGTTTTAATGATGCAACAAAGAGCGGTCAATTGACGGTTTCGGGATACCCGGATGTGAAAATGGTCCGCTACTCCTTGTATAACAGCAATCCGATGACCGTGCGCATCGTTATTGATCTGAACTCCGCCAAAAATTACACCGTATCAGGCCCAGAGAACGGATCAGGCCTGTTCATTGTCGATCTGAACACAACTACGAACCCTACACCGGATCCGGGTACGGGCGGCAAGAAACTCGTGGTTATCGATGCGGGTCATGGAGACCACGATCCGGGTGCAATCGGTGTAACCAAGAAGAAGGAAAAAGATTTCAATCTTGCGGTGGCGTTAAAGGTTGAGAAGTTGTTGGCCAAAGAAAAAAATATCCAAGTTGTCATGACTCGCAGTAACGATACTTTCCTCGAGCTGAAGGATCGCGCGAAGATTGCGAACGATCTGAAGGCAGATGTTTTCATATCGATACATGCTAATAGTGGCCCTTCCACTGCAAGCGGAACCGAAACGTATTATTACAATGAATCTGACAAAGCGCTGGCGAATGCGCTCCACAAAGAGATCGTTCAAGCCATGGGCTTAAAAGACCGTGGCGTGAAATATGGCAATTTCCATGTCATTCGTGAAACGAAAATGCCGGGTGCTCTGTTGGAGGTAGGATTCCTGAGCAACAAAACCGATGAGAGCAAGCTGTTTGATCCCGCGACGCAGGATCGCGTAGCTGCGGCTATTGTCAGAGGCATTAAAAATTATTTGAAGGTTGATTAACGATACGAAAGTTATCGTGATTTGCAGGAGGTGGCTATTTTTGAATAAAAAAATATGGTCAGTTGGATTATTGGCAGCCGTCATGCTGGTTGGAGCAGGCTGTGGAGAGAAACCGGGCGCAGCACCGGACGATACACCGGGGCAAGTTACGCCTGCACCTGATGATCAAACAGGACAAGGGAACGGCGGAGTTTCCAATGGATCGGGTGGCGGTAATGAAACGACCACACCGGATGTGAAAACAGAGAGCATCAAAGCCTACTATACCGACCCTGAATTGATGGAGTTGGTTGAAGGCACCGCGGATATTTCATATAAAGAAGCCAATGAAAAATACGAAGCGGCATACAAGGCTCTCCAAAAAAGTGATAACGCCGAAATGATTCCCTTGTGGGAGAAAATCGAGCTGAATTCGGTGAAGTTCGAAAACGGGGCTTTGACGATCGACGTTACGGTTCCTGATGAAGCCAACTTGGGAGCAGGAGGAGAGTCATTTGCTGTCCATGCGATCAAGAAAACCTTTTTCCAATTCGACGAAGTCAAATCACTTCAGCTCCTGGTAGATGGTCAGCAGGCCGAATCGTTGATGGGGCATGTCGATTTGGAAAATCCTATGACTCGGTAATGATGGTTGAAGGAGATCACGTTCTGCTGTCGAATATTAGTATATGATGAAGCAGTAGTTATTGAGAGGGGAAAGAAAATGGTACTTAGACACAGCAAACATGTTCATTCCAAAAAAGTGGTCTCCGCCGTCATGGCCGGACTTATAGCATTCGGAGGCGGGGCTTCGATCGTCTCGGCAGATGAAGAAACGGCAAACGCACCAACAGCAAATGCAGCCCAATCGGCCATTAATGTATTCAGTGATGTTAGTTCCGGTTACTGGGGAGAGAAGTACATTTATCAATTGGCGGCACAAGGGATCGTAACCGGGAATAACGGAAAATTCCGTCCGAATGATCCCGTAACACAGCAGGAAGCTGTAACGATGGCGATCCGGTTTTTAAACATGCAGAATCAATTAAGCAGCGGTGCTGCGACATTACCGACAAATATTAAAGTGAATGACTATTTTACGAAATATGTTGAACTGGCTTTTCAGCAAAACCTGCTCGACAAGCAAAAGGAATCCGGTTATACGGATCAGAAAGTCATTTGGGGCGCGCAGAAAGCATCCCGCGAATGGATAACCGAAGTGCTTGTCCGTTCCATTGGACGTACCACGGAGGCCAATGCAGCCAAAAATAAAGCGACAGGCTTTGCGGATAACGCCAAAATAACCCCCGACCGTCTGGGCTATGTTAATGTAGCGGTTGAGCTGGGGCTTGCCAAAGGGCTCGCCGGCAACAAGTTCGATCCGCAGGGGGCTGTGACTCGTGCCCAGCTTGCAACGTTCTTCAGCCGGGCACAAGCCTACATTACGACCAATTATGAGAATCAATACAAAGGCTCCATTGCTTCTCTTGAGAACGGTAAATTGGAGCTGTATGCGGATGGCAAGCTGAATTCGTTCAAGCTGGATGCTTCCACGGCATACTTTGCATCCGATTCCGAGAAGAGATTGCAATTCTCAGATATCAATCCGTATACACAAGCCGTGGTGGTTGTTAATAACGGTACGGCTGCCTATGTAGAAATTACGGACGCAACCCAACAGGTGGAGCGGTTCGACCGCACCTATGCAAGGTTGTCGCCCAACAACGTGATTTGGCTGGATACAGGCAGTACCTTTGAGGAGCTAAGCTACGAAACAACCACCGTATTCCTGGATCAGAACGGCAACAAAATTGATCCGAAAACATTGGCAGCAGGCAGCCTGCTTACCATTGAGCGTGAAACCTACAGTCCGCAGAAGAAAATCGTGGCTATTCGCGTGAAGAGCGGCCTGGTTAACAAGACTGGAGCTGGCGTAGTTCAGAACGTTGACACGGCAAACAAAAAAGTAACGCTCAAGGATAGCACCGGTTATGAGGATTCGTACACGTGGGATGATGCAACGGTGATTCGTTACCAGAATCAAATCCTGACGCCGGCTGAGCTGAAAACGGGTTTCACCGTGAACTTCACCGTGAAAAACAGCATCTTGCAATCGCTCGAGGTTACGCAAAGCGTCGATCGAACCGTGCAAGCGACATTGTATTCCGTTGAAGATAACGGAAAGACCATCACCTACAAGCGCAGCGGAAGCACACAGCTCGAAACGAAGTTCTTGGCGGAGAAGCCTGAGATCATTATGAGCGGCGTAGTAAAGCCGGTGTTGTCCGATTTGTTGGCTGATTCGGTATCCGGCGATCAAGTGACACTTACCATCAATGGTGAGGAGAGAATCACCAAGATCGAAGTGACCGGGCGTCAGATGGAGCAACTGGACGCGGTCACCATTGTAAACTATGATTCGAAGACGCATTGGCTGACGGTCAAGGATGCCAACAACCAGCCTAGAGTCATTATCCTGGATGACAAGACAAAGCTGGAATCTAGCAACGGAACGACGCTTGACAAAGTGGAGCCGCTGCTTGGCGCAGGGCGCAAAGTGAGTGTGACCTTGATTGGAACCCGCGCGCTGTCATTAGAAGTGGTTTACAAAGTTGAAGGCAAAATCAGCAGTATCAACACGTCCAAGAAAATCATTTCCATTCTGTCTGCGAATGGCAAAGTGGAAGAGATACCATATAACAGTGCTCTGATTGTGGATATCTTCGGAAAATCGAATGCGTCCCTGGCCGATGTACGTGTGGGTGACGAAGTGTCGGCCCAGTTGTCAACCAACCAGGACTACTTGCAGAGCTTAAAGCTCAAAACTTCGGCTCAATTTGAGGTTGTCTTTACGGAGCCTTCGAAGAACCGAATTCGTGTAAAATCGGGGGGCACTACAAGCGATATTTATACCGACAAGGCTACCTTGACGGGAGACAGTGGACAAGCGATCCTGCTTGCAGATCTGCGTCCCGGAACACTTGTTAATATCACACTTCAAGGTACAACGGCCGTTGCCGTTGCCGAAGTCAAATTGACCCTTGGTGAAGTTACGGGTATAGATACTTCCGGTAATATGCTGACAGTGAAGGATCATTCCGGCAACACTCAGACACTGGGTGTAAGCGGCGGTGTAAAAGTTGTTAAGAATGGTTCTACGGCAACGAATTTGAGCACGTTGGTCTCCGGCGATCGCGTAGAGATCCGCAAGGACATTCAAGGCGTCACCATCGTGAACGTCATGGAGAAACTTGAACGTGCATTCTGGCTGGCGAACAACTCGGAAATTCAAGTGAAGCGTAAATCGATTAACGATAATTTCCGGTATGCATTATCTGATAAAGTATTTGTTCATCAAGGTGACACTACTTTGTCCGTGCAATCCCTCAAGGAAAATGATAATATTGTACTGTACTTAAACAACGGTGTCGTTGTAGAGATCGTAAAACAGTAGATTATCTACTTGGGATTGCTCGAGAAACACCGTCTTGATGCGGGGATTTCCGCATCAAGATTTTTTTTTGCGGGAGGGAATTCATATGAATGCGGCAACGGTGCGGCATATTCTGGATACGATGGAGAGCATGTTCCCAGATGCACATTGCGAGCTGGTTCACAGCAATGCGTTTGAGCTGACCATCGCCGTGCTGCTATCCGCGCAGTGCACGGATGAAACGGTGAATAAAGTGACCAAGGATCTGTTTCAGAAATACAAAACACCTTTGGATTATGTATCTGTCCCGATTGAGGAACTTGAACAGGATATTAGACGGATCGGCTTGTATCGCAACAAGGCCAAACATATTCAGAATCTGTGCAGTATTCTGATCGAGCAGTATGGCGGTGAGGTACCGGAAGCTCATGATGAGCTGGTCAAATTACCGGGCGTAGGACGTAAAACAGCCAACGTCGTGGTCTCCAATGCTTTTGGTGTACCTGCTATTGCGGTTGATACGCATGTGGAAAGGGTATCCAAGCGTCTGGGACTGGCCGGCTGGAAAGATTCCGTGCTGGAAGTGGAGAAAAAGCTGATGAAGCGGGTGCCGCGTGAGGAATGGACGCTGACACATCATCGCATTATTTTTTTCGGAAGGTATCACTGTAAAGCCCAAAATCCGCAATGTCAGGTGTGCCCTCTGCTGGATGTTTGCCGCGAAGGAAAGAAGCGTATGAAAACCTCAGCAGTCAGGAAGAATAAGGAACAAACGAAAATCAGCAAGAAATAGACAAAAAAGAAGTTCAGCCGATTCGGTGTGATGAACGCCTTCGAACTGCCAGCGAAGCAGACGAGATCTTTAAGTTAGAATATCGCTCGCCTTTGTCTCCGGATTTCTATCTCAGCCCCAAAAGCGAATGGAAATCTGGAAATAACAGTGAACGGGATTGACTTCTTCGCAAATCGGGAGAGGACGGCAACCTGAATCAGCATGAGCCAAATTTAAAAGAGGATGGGATTACACATGAAATGCATCTCTGTTTACACCGACAATTTTGAATTGTTCTCGGATATTTTTGAACATGTGGTGGAGAGCCAAAGCCAACTGAGCGAAAACGAAGAACAAGAAGTTGAAGGTGTTACGTTCAGCCACTCCGGGGATGCTCCGGAGCATTATTTGGAGCGTATGTCGCAAAAGCCGGAAGTGGTTGTTATGCGCGATAAATCACGCGGTCTGACTATTCTTCAGCACGGGAATGTATTTGAAATTTTGATTCCGGCCGAAGAAAATACCGTTGTATCTTAAGAGCTTCCCATTTTAATGTTTTAAAATATTGGATATCCTGGCACTAGCATGGAACAAGAATGCAACTTCATGTTTCCTGTTTGCGTCAGTCGTAATGGTCTTTGGACAAATGGCAGGCAAGGAAGAGATATCTTCCTTGGCCTGCCATTTTGCATATACTTGGAAGTGTGATTTTGCAAGAATGGGCTCCGGATCAAAATGCAATGATTCCTTTACGAAGCAAGCGGTGATAAAATAAAATGATGTGAATCATTTGTGTCAGAGATTGAGAGATCAATGGACAGGAGCGAGAAATGACATTGAAGTTGATTGCTGAACATGAGATTGGATATAACGTTTCGGAACTGGCCCAGGTTCGTGACCGATTCCTGGAGTGGAATGATGAATCCTCCTACACCTTGGCTGAGGATTTAATACGCAAGGGTACAGGCGGTGAGCTTACGCTTGCTTTTTGCGGACATTTTTCTGCAGGGAAGTCAAGCATGATTAATGCACTATGCGGCAAGAAGGTACTGCCGTCGGGTCCGGTACCGACAAGTGCGAACGTGGTCACGATCCGCAGCGGTGAACCGCGGGCGCTGATCCATCGATCTGCTGCGGATTCGGGTGAACCTTTAACAGTCACGATTGACGAACTGGCTGAATATTGCAAGGAAGGCAGGGAGTATTCCGCGATTGAAGTATGGGATGATGTGCCGCTGCTTGGCGAAGCTGGCGTGTTGATGGATACCCCGGGAGTGGACTCAACGGATGACGGACATCGGCTTGCCACGCATTCAGCCCTGCATATGGCGGATATCGTCTTCTATGTGATGGATTACAATCATGTGCAGTCTGAGAGTAATCTGATGTTTGCGAAGAGTTTGTCGGATTGGGGGAAGCCGCTTTACCTGATCGTGAATCAGATCGATAAGCATCGTGATGATGAGCTTACACTGGCTTCTTATCTGAATGACGTAAAAAAAGCCTTCGCTCAGTGGAAAATCACATATAAGGGGTTATTGTGCACATCTCTTAAAGTCCAGGATCATCCCTACAATCAATGGGAAACGCTGAAGTCTTTAATCGGTGAACTGATATCCCATAGGGAGCCCTTGTTACAATATAGTGTATCCTGCTCTATTCGGCATGCTGCCGATCAGCATGTGGAGGCCTATACGCGCAGTCATCAGGAGGAGAAGGAGCGGCTGCTTGAGGAGATGGGCGGCGAAAAAGCGGCTGCTGCGCTGAAGGCGCGCTTACAGGAGCTGGAGGATCAAAAGCTTGCCGAGGAGCTCCTTCCGGAAGTCGTTCGCAGCAAACTCCGCAAAGAAGCGGATACTCTTCTGGCGAATGCTAATCTGACTCCGGCGGATGTCCGCGATTTAAGTTTGTCCTTTTTGGAAAGCCGCAAGAGCGGCTTCAAGGTTGGTTTTCTGTTTTCAGGAGGGAAGACGGAGGAGGAGCGTCGCCGCCGTCTGGAGGCTTTCCATCATCGGTTGAAGGAACAGACAACCGCTCAGATTGACTGGCATTTGCGGACCTTGTTCCGTAAAAGCGTGGAGCAGCATACCGAATGGAGCGCGAATTGGGAGAGTTTGATGGATGCTGAACTCCCGACGGTTCAGGAAGATATGATTACACGCACGGTGAACCCGGAGGCAACGGTGTCCGGTGAATATGTGCTGAACTACAACCGGGAGCTGGCCGAGGAAATCAAGGGCAGCTATCGCCGAGCCGTACTGGCGCTTGCCGACCGGCTCATGGCGGTGTTGACGGACGCTTCAGCCGTCCGTCTGCTGGAGCTGGAGCGCCAGGGCGCGGAGCTCCTGGCGCAGTCCGCGGCTTCCGCCGGCTACGCGGCCCTGCAGCAGGCGGAAGCCGCCCGTGCGGCCGAGCTGGCGCAGCTGCTCCCGCCGCGGACCTCCCTCACCCCCGGCCTCCTGCCGGAGGTGAGGGAGCCGGAAGGGCAGCCCGCACAAGCGGCTGCCCGGGCTGGTGCCCCAGCGGCGCAGCCGGGGCACGGGCGCACAGCGCCCCGCCGCGCCGCTGCGCAGGCGGCGGCCCCGCAGCGGCGCCAGCGGCTGGAGGCCGCGGCAGCAGAGCTGCGCGCTGCCGCCGCGCTGCTGGCGCCGCATCCCGCGCTGGCATCGGCCGCGCGGGATTTAACCGCCCGCGCGGATGCGCTTGCGGGCGGCTCGTTCACCCTGGCGCTGTTCGGAGCGTTCAGCGCCGGGAAGTCCTCCTTCGCCAACGCCCTGCTTGGCGAGTCGGTCCTGCCGGTGTCACCGCATCCGACAACGGCGGCGGTGAACCGGATTGTTGCACCGGCTGAGGGGAATGCCCATGGTACTGCAGCCGTGCGGATGAAGAGCCGCGACATGTGGTGGGACGATCTGTTGTATTCGTTCAGCGTATTGGGATTGGAAGAGCCGAATCCGGGGAATTGGCGGAGCGTAGCGGAGGGACTAACCCCAGGCGGCATTCATCCGGCAGGACTGCCGCATTACGGATTCCTGAAGGCAGCCGCCTCCGGCTGGAATGAGATGGAGACGAAACTGGGTACCACGGAAACAGTAGAACTGGCCGAATACCGCGGCTATGTAGCAGATGAAACCAAGTCCTGTTTTGTCGAAGGGATTGACTTGTATTACAGCTGCCCGCTGACGGAGCAAGGGATCGTACTGGTGGATACGCCCGGAGCCGATTCCCTGCATGCCCGTCATACCGGTGTAACGTTCAATTATATAAAGAATGCGGATGCCATTGTCTATGTCACCTATTACAACCATGCCTTCTCGAAAGCGGACAGACAATTTCTGTCCCAGCTTGGTCGGGTGAAAGACAGTTTTGCCTTGGATAAGATGTTTTTTATCGTCAATGCGGCTGATCTTGCACAATCCGAAGAGGAGCTGGAGGAGGTTGTGAAACATGTTCGCAGCAACCTCACCGCAAGCGGAGTGGGCAGCCCGCATATATTCCCCGTGTCCAGTTTGGCTGCACTGAGCAGCAAGCAGGATGAGGATGAAGACACCTTGGCGGAGTCAGGTTTCCCTGTCTTTGAACAAGCGATCAGCCGATTCGCTGTGGAAGAGCTGCCAAGGCTGTCACAACGTGCGGGTTATGACGAGATAACCTCGGTGCGGAATCGCATCAGCGCTTGGGCGGATATGGCTGCCCAGGATGAAACCACGCGCGAGCGTAAAATCACTGAGCTCAAAGAGGCTCATGTGCAAGCTTTATCTACCCTGGCCGCGTTGGCTGAGCACAACATAACCCGGGAAATATCGCAAGAAAGCAGCGAGCTGCTCTTTCATGTACGGCAGCGGCTGGACTACGCGATGAATCGTTTTTTCCAGGAATCCTTTAACCCTTCCGTACTTCGGGAAGACGCAGGCCATCTGAAAGCGGCATTTGCGGCCTGCGGCCGTGATCTGATGCGGACACTGTCCATTGAGCTGGATCAGGAATTGTGGGCGACAACGCTTCGTCTGGAGCAGGCCGGCCGCACATTAACCGAAGGTGCGGCTGCCAAGGCAGCAGCCGATATGAATGGCATGGCCGAGGGCTTGTCGCTTGGGATTCGGCGGGAATCGGACTGGGAAGCGCCGGCACTTGGAGAAACGGAGCTCCAAATTCAAGGAGATTGGTTATCCTACTGGTCGCTGTTTAAGAACCCGAAGCATTTCTTTGAAGGCAGCGGCAGCTCCAAACTTCGTGAAGCAGCCGAACCGAAGGTAAAGGAAGCGATAGCGGATGTAGTCGCCATGCGTGAAGAACAGCTAACGGATCACTATGTACAGATGGGCGCCCTTTCATTGAAGCATCAGGTATCGGTATTGGAGGAGCAGCTTAATGAATCCATGGCTGCCATCATCAGTTCCCTGCAGGATGGTCAATCCCCGATGATGTGGAGAAAACTGGCTGACGAATTGGATGCATTGTCCGCGACTGTGCAGCATGAGCGGACCTGATCAGGTTAATCGTCTGACTAAGAGTGCATAGCAATTCTTCCGGTTCAATAAAAGTCCCACAAGAATAGCCGTTGTGCTCTTTCGCGGATCTCTGTCTGTTGCGAACCCCAAATTTACATGTTTTCTCTAAAAAGACGTCCCGTATGCCATCTTGGCGGGGCGTCTTTTGTCCTAATTAAATTAGATTTCCAAGATTAGCAGAGGCATGTCAAGGGGATGGGATCGCGTCTTTTTATCCGTTCCAGCGTTCGTCACTAGGATGAAAGCAGGTTAGGATTTTACCCTTTTGTAAGCATGTTCAAAAAAGTCGAAAAGAGTGGATGAAGCCTGATGGTTGTAGGGACTGACAATGTGATTATATCCCCTAGTATTTATGAGAATTCCCGATGATTTAATCATGAAACAAAGATAAGTTATACTATTTGCCGCCTTTAGGTCCTTTTGGCTCATTTATGACGGTTTTCCCTCTTTGCCGCGGGTTCGGGTCGATGATAAACTTCATAAATGCTACATAACCTGAACGAAAATAATCCAAAGGAGGATAAACATGAATGTTCTCAGGCAACTGCAGGGCTTCTTTTGGGAAAAACGAAGTTATCTTTTTCTTTCCATGCTGTGTCTGGCGATTGCAACCGCATTGGGACTCGTCTATCCGCAGCTGTTGAAAGTGCTGATCGACGATGCAATCAAGCTGGAGAATTACGGGATCGTACCGCAGCTCGCACTTACAGTGCTGGGTGTGGTCATCCTTAAAGCCTTCATGCAGTTTTTGCATGGATTCTTTGGAGGGAGGCTGGGTAATTACCTGGCATACTCGCTGCGAAACGCCTGCTATGAAAAACTGCAATTTCTATCATTTCGCTATTATGACACGGCTCGGACCGGGGATTTGATGTCGCGGCTTACGGGGGATCTGGAAGCAATCCGGATGTTTATCGGGTTCGGCTTTGCCCAGCTTCTTAACTTAGTATTGATGGTGACCTTTGGTTCCATCATGATGTTTACCATCAGCTGGCAATTAACGCTGGTTACTTTGGTAGCGATGCCATTCCTGGTTGTGGCAGCCCTGAAGTTCGAATCCAGGATCCATCCGGCGTTCCAGGAAATGCGTCTTGCGCTGAGCTCGCTGACAACCGCGGTTCAGGAGAATATTACGGGCGTTCGAACCGTTAAATCCTTTGCACGCGAACCTCACGAAGTGGAGAAGTTCTCCGAACGGAATGAGCGCTACAAAACCAACCAGATATTTGCCTCTTCACTATGGGCACGCTACTTCCCGATGATGGAGCTGTTTGCGAATATCAGTGTCGTCATTCTGCTTGCAGTCGGCGGTGGCATGGTTATCAAAGGCTCCATGACCGTGGGGGAGCTGGCAGCATTCTTCACCTTGATCTGGTACATAATCGGCCCTTTATGGGGAATTGGCTTCCACATTAACAACTATACGCAGTCCAAGGCTTCCGGAGAACGTGTGCTGGAGCTGCTGAATCAGCCGATTGATGTGGAAGACCGCGAGCGTGCGGTAGACCTGGTGCCAAGCGAAGTGAAGGGACACGTCGTATTTGATAACGTCACCTTCGCTTATGGCAATAAGATGGCTGCCGTGAAAGATATTAATCTGGATGCGCGTCCCGGCTCCGTTATTGGTTTGCTTGGCGGAACGGGCTCTGGCAAATCGACAATCATTCAGCTCTTGATGCATGCCTACAATGTAAATCAAGGCAGCATTAAACTGGACGGAGTCAACATTAATGATATCAAGGTGCGAAGTTTACGGGGTCAGATCGCCACGGTATTCCAGGAGACATTCCTGTTCTCATCCAGTATTCGCAACAATATTTCTTACGGGATGAAAAACGTCAGTATGGAAGAGATCATCCGGGTAGCCAAGCTGGCCAAAGCTCATGAGTTCATCATGGAGATGAAGGACGGCTACGATACGATTGTTGGCGAACGGGGAATGGGACTCTCCGGTGGACAGAAGCAGAGGATCGCAATAGCCCGGGCTCTGCTGAAGGATCCGAAAATTCTGATCCTGGATGATGCGACCAGCGCAGTGGATATGGAAACCGAGCACGAAATTCAATCCGGCTTCCAGGAAGTCATGAACGGCAGAACGACGTTTATTATCGCTCACCGGATTTCCTCTTTACGCCATGCGGATGAAATACTCGTTCTGGATGAGGGAAGTGTTGTGCAGCGCGGCAAGCATAACGATTTGATTGCAGTGCCAGGACCTTATCAGGATGTATATAAAATACAATATGCGGACCTTATCGCCAAGCAAGCTCAATCAGGCGGTACGCAAGGGCAGGTGCAAGCATGAACGCCAATGTAAATACTGAACCGCATCAGAAGCAAAAGATTCCCAGGATGAAGAAAAACTCGGAAGAAACCAATGAGCGTTTTGTATACAAGGACGATGATGCGATTGAAAAACCGTTTAACTGGACACAGCTGACTCGGCTGATCTCGTATATGAAACCTTATGCCAAACAGATTCTCCCGTTGATCGGACTGATGATGGTCATCGGCACCATAACGAAGCTTGCCATTCCGTTCTTAACCAGTTTGGCCATTGACCGGGCTATCGAACCCAAGAACGGGAACCCGAGTCTAACCCTGCTGTATCAGATTACGATAGCCGTTCTGGTGATGTATATCATTCAATGGGTTGCAGGGATATTCCGGATCAAGTTTACGAATATCATCGGTCAGCGAGTGATCTATGACCTGCGAGCAGATCTGTTCCGGCACATTCAGCGTCTGTCCTTTAATTTTTTCGACAAGCGCCCAGCTGGTTCGGTTCTGGTCCGGGTTACGAATGATGTTAACTCCTTGCAGGATTTGTTTACTAACGGGGTTGTCAATCTGATCATCGACTGCGTGCAGCTGGTAGGTATTGTGGTCATTCTTCTGTTAATAAACTGGAAGCTTGGTCTAGCTGTTATTGTTACCGTACCGATCATGTTCTTCATCTCGACCAAACTCCGTGTACGCATTCGGCGTGCATGGCAGGATGTACGGATTCGGAACTCGCGGATTAACTCCCATTTGAATGAATCGATTCAGGGTATCCGCGTGACCCAGGCCTACACGCAGGAAGAAGAGAATATGAAGTTTTTTGATAACATGAATATGGACAGCAAGAAGTCTTGGGATAGAGCATCTGCTATGAACCAGGGCTTTGGGCCGCTCATCGAAATTACCGGTGGCTTCGGCTCATTGATCCTGTTCTGGCTCGGTGCGACCTTGATTCAACAAGGCGAGCTGACCATTGGTTTGTTAATTGCCTTTACTCAATATGTAGGAAACTTCTGGGAGCCGATCAATCGGCTTGGGCAAATGTACAACCAGCTGCTTGTGGCGATGGCCTCCTCTGAGCGTATCTTTGAATTTATTGACGAGAAGCCCAGCATTGATGATGAGCCCGGGGCAAAGAAACTGCCCACGATTAAAGGGGATATCAAGCTGGAGAACGTGGTGTTTGAGTATGAAAAAGGACGCCAGGCCCTTAAAGGCATCGACCTCGATGTGAAGGCAGGTCAGTCGATAGCACTGGTCGGCCATACGGGATCGGGCAAGAGCACCATCATCAATCTGCTTAGCCGTTTCTATGATATAACGGATGGCAAGCTGACGATTGACGGGTATGATATTCAGTCGGTGACGGTTGAAAGCCTTCGAAACCAGATTGGTATCGTGCTGCAGGATACGTTTATATTCTCGGGAACCATTCGGGAGAATATCCGCTTTGGTCGTCTGGATGCCACGAACGAAGAGATTGAGGAAGTCGCCAAGGCTGTCGGCGCTCATGAATTTATCGTTCAGATGCCTGGCGGATATGAAACCGAGGTTGAAGAACGCGGAAACATGCTGTCCATGGGTCAGCGGCAGCTGCTGTCCTTTGCCAGAGCACTGCTTGCCGATCCGCGGATCCTGATTCTCGATGAAGCAACAGCCAGTATCGATACCGAGACGGAACTGAAAATTCAGGGAGCCTTGAAAGTGCTGCTTCAGGGCAGAACCTCCTTCATTGTGGCGCATCGTTTATCAACAATTCGGCATGCCGATCATATCGTTGTGCTTGACCATGGCGAGATCATTGAAGAAGGAAATCACAGCCAGCTTATGCAGAAGCAGGGGACTTACCATGGGTTGATTGAAGCTCAATACCGATTTTTGTAAAAACGGCTTAACAAAGGTTTAACAAAACCGACACAAATGTAAAAAAAATGTCGCTTGATACTTGCAATCTTCTTCATAAACTTACAAAATAGATATAGAGTTTACTCAGAATTCATAGAAGAAGGGAAGCATGAGGGTATAATGAGCATCGAAAGCGTATTATCTGCGCCTGCACTGCTGATTCGAAACTTTGAGAAGAATGATTTGGAAGCTGTCACATCCTTGATGCGAGAACTTAATTATCCGACCACGCTTAATGTTATGCGCGAACGGATGGAAGCGATGAACGACAATCCGTTATACGGCAATCTGATTGCAGAGGTTAATGGCGTTGTTGTTGGTATGATCATGCTTCGTCAAGTCAAATCCTTCACTATGACCGAACCGGTCACTCAAATCACTTCGGTTATTGTAACCTCAAGCTGCCGCGGCCAAGGAATTGGCAAACGACTAATACGCGGTGCAGAGACATGGGGAAGACAGCATGGTAGCCACCTCTTGTTTCTCACAAGCGGCAACCGGGAAGAACTTGCTCCCGCACATGCATTTTATGAACATATTGGATTTGAAAAGGCTGGATACCAGTTTAGCAAAAAACTGTAACCTCGTCTTTTCATTAAACCCATCCCTCCCCGGGATGGGTTTTTTCTTGTTTGGTGACTTAAACTCTTGCGGCATGTATCCGATATAAGATCATATTAATAGTTTCGTTCATAAGACACAGGATTCAATCAGGAACCAGGACTTGAGTGTGACAAAAGCGGATTAATAGGAAGTAGGAATCAAAGGCTTCTTTTCCAACAATTGTAGGATTGCTGAAGGTATCAAATGTGTTACAATGTGTTCGTACCTGATTACAAAAATGTAACTATTGTTTGATCGTCCTACACCTAAGAAGTTCACACCAAAGAATGGACGGTCAGGCAAACTCTACAACTACGAGCATAGGGAGATGAGTATTCATGAATAACCAGTGGATAAAGAAAATCGCGGGTGGAAGTATTGCTGCTGTACTGGCTGTTGGCATTATGCTTCCAACTACGGCGTCTGCCGCACCTGCTGAGAGCAATAATTATTTAAACTGGCAGCAAAAGATTCAAAAATTTCTAGAGAGCCAAGGTTATGAATCACAATTCAAATGCGTAGTTCAGAAGCCGCAAACGGAAAAACCTCAGACAGACAAGCCAGCTGCTGAAACTCCAGAAGCAAGCAAGCCAGAGACAAGCAAGCCAGAGACAAGCAAGCCAGAAGCAAGCAAACCAGAAGCAAGCAAACCAGAAACAAGCAAACCGGAAACGAGCACACCAGAGGCTAGCAAACCGGAAACAAGCAATCCATCTACTACACCGTCCAAGCCTTCCGAGTCGACAGGTACCACGGAGCAATCCAATTTTGCTTCCGAGGTTGTGACGTTGGTGAATAAAGAACGTGCAAATGCAGGTCTGAAGCCGCTGACCGTACATGCAAAACTGACTACGGTAGCCGTTGATAAAGCAAAAGACATGAGTGACAACAATTACTTCAGCCACACGTCCCCGACGCATGGCTCGCCATTTGATATGATGAAAGCTTACGGTATTTCCTTCGGCTATGCTGGAGAGAATATTGCCAAGGGACAGCGCACACCACAAGAAGTGATGAACTCCTGGATGAACAGCCAAGGACACCGTGAGAATATCCTTTCTCCGAATTTCACCATGATCGGTGTAGGATACTACAACGGATACTGGGTTCAAGAATTCATTAGCCAATAAGCAATTAATATCATTTATATGAATCAGGACTGCCCCGAGCACGTCGTCAGACTGCGTCCGGGGCAGTCTTATTTGCGTGTTGCGATTTGCAAATTTTTTATAGAAGTCTTAAGGTAATGTAATGAGGAATTTTGTAGGGGGAATGTCATGAAATCATCTGCATGGATATGGCGTATTACTGCCTCCGTGTCGGTTATTGTAACGATTGTACTCATTCTGGGTTTTGTGTATGCTTTCAAGGATATTAATAATCCGCAAGGCGAGCCTTTGTTATCCGGCGGCGAACCAGAGATATCCGACGAAGAGGCAGCACCGGCGAAACCAGATCAAGGGCCATCCCTTCCTGCACTGCCGAAAGATCTGAAGGTAACAGCCATCGGAGATTCGCTTGCCAAAGGAACAGGTGACAACTCCGGAAGCGGGTTTGTACGTCGAAGCGTCGATCAGATGAACGGTGACGGGCGAACAGCCAAACTTCTGGCTAATCTGGCTATCAACGGAATGACAACCGAGGGGCTCCTGCCGAAGCTGGACGATAAAGGAATACAGTACGCGTTGAAGCAAGCAAACGTCATCATGCTCTCCATCGGCGGCAATGATATTTTTCAGGGGAGCGATTTAATGGAGGAGGCGACCAGCCCCGATGAGCTGGAGCTTGATCCTGCGAAGTTAATGGGGGCATTGCCAATGGCTTCCGAACGTTTGCAGGCGATTTTGGAAAAGATACGTTTGATCAACCCGGAGGCAAGAATTGTCTATGTCGGTTTGTATCATCCCTTTTCCGATTTGGAAGAATTGCTGATACCCGGCAATATCGTTGTTTCTGCATGGAATCAAGCGGCCATGGAAATCGTGAACAGGGATCCCAATATGACGTTGGTCCCGACATTTGATCTGTTCCAGCACAAGCTAGGCGAATATCTGTCGTCGGATCACTTTCATCCGAATGGTGCAGGATATCAGGCTATAGCGGATCGAATTGTGCAGGGAATGCTCTAGTCACAGAGACATGTCATATGGGGAGTTGGAATCGATGAATGAACAAGCGCAAGAAATCGTACTATCCGTCCAGCATGTAAAAAAGAAAATCGGTCGAAAATGGATTATACATGATGTCTCCTTTGACGTCCGTGCAGGAGAAATTTTTGGATTCCTCGGTCCTAACGGGGCTGGAAAGACAACCACAATCCGCATGCTGGTAGATTTGATTAAGCCGTCATCTGGTATGATCAGGGTATGCGGGTATGACGTCAACCGTCAGCAGGAACAGGCGCTGCGTTATATTGGTTCCATTGTAGAGAATCCTGAAATGTATTCCTACATGACGGGATGGGAAAATCTCGAGCATTTTGCACGGATGCAGCCCGGCATCGATCAGCACCGGATTGAGGAAGTTGTAAACACCGTGAGGCTGGACCGAAGGATTCACGACAAGGTGAGCACGTATTCCCTGGGGATGAGGCAGCGCCTGGGGATTGCACAGGCACTGCTTGGCAGGCCCAAACTGCTTATTCTTGATGAGCCTACCAACGGTCTTGATCCGAAGGGGATCAAAGAGATGCGGCAGTTCATCCACCAATTAGCCGCGGAAGGGCTGGCGGTGTTTGTATCGAGTCATCTACTGAGCGAGATTCAGCTTCTGTGCAGCCGTGTGGCGATCATCAGCAGTGGAAGAGTGCTGGCGGTCGGTGAGGTTGACGAATTGATTGCAGGCAATAGTGATCATGTGATCTGGGATCTTAATCCGGCAGTGCAAGGTAAGAGGATTTTGCAAAAACTGGATTATTGTGAGATCGTTAATCATCCGGAGGAAGTGCTTGACGATAATCTGCTGGCAGGCATGTCGCCGGAAGCTGTTGTGACCCGAATCAGCTCGGATAATACGTCAAGGGCAGTGGAACGCTTGGTGTCCGGGGGTGTACAGGTCCGGGAAGTTCACCGGATCAATCCTACGCTGGAGCAGCTGTTCCTGCAAATGACGGAAGGTGAGAGCATTGAGTAGTCTTTTGCCTCTGATCAAGAATGAGTGCATTAAGATCATAAAACGGAAGCGCTTCTATGTTGTCCTGCTTGTTCTGCTTGCTCTTGTTCCCATGTTTACCTATGCCCAGATGAAATCGGCGGAGCGGAGCCAGGAGAAGTTCAACAGTGACTGGCGGCTTGAGCTTCAGCAGCGGATAACGGATAATGAGAACTCACTCAGTAGTGACAGGGTGCCGGATGAGTGGAAAAGATATCGTCTGATTTTTATTCAGCAAATGCAGTATTATTTGCAGCATGATGTGAATCCTAATCAACCAAACGGGGTTACATTCACGCGGGAGTTCCTGAACAATGCGATATCCCTGTTTATCCCGCTGCTCATTATGGCCATTGCATCGGATATTGTATCCGGCGAACGGACGACAGGAACCATCAAGATGCTGCTTACAAGGCCAGTCAAGCGCTGGAAGGTGCTGCTGAGCAAACTGATCGCTCTGATCATGTTTACATCTCTGATTGTATTGTCCACTTATATTATTGCTTATCTGATATCCGGTCTTGCCTTCGGGTACAAGGGATTTGATATACCGGTATTCACTGGCTTCCAGATCGTTGGCTCTGAGGTGGATATGTCAGGAGTTCATGCCGTGCCCCAGTGGAAGTACCTGCTGATGCAGGGCGGTTTGGTGTGGTTCGTTGGCATCTGTATAGGTATGCTTGCTTTTATGGTGTCGGTGCTGGTGCGCAGTACGGCGGCCAGCATCGTGATTATGATGGCGGCTCTGATTGCGGGCAATATATTGATCAATATGGCCTCGGCCTGGAGCAGTGCGAAATATTTGTTCATGGTGAACCTGAATTTGACAAATTATTTGGCAGGCAATTTGCCGCCGATTGAAGGGATGACATTGAATTTTTCCCTTATCGTATTGGCCCTCTGGGCGGCTTGTGCGGTTATTGTTTCATTCAGTGTCTTTACGAGAAGGGATATCTTGAATTAAAATGGACAAAGCATGAAACATTTGTTTGCATTTTTTTAGAGAACAGCGTTCTTCTAAAATATTGAACGAAGAAATACACTCGATACGTGAAATTGAAGGAGGAGCATGAATGGTCGAACAGATCGATATGTTTGCAGAGTCATCAAAGAATGGCGGTAACAGCCGTTCAGGATACGATGCTGACGACATTCAAGTGCTCGAAGGCCTTGTTGCGGTACGCAAACGGCCAGGCATGTACATAGGGAGCACAAGCTCGTCAGGCTTGCATCATCTGGTTTGGGAAATCGTGGACAACGCCGTAGACGAGCATTTGGCCAAGTACTGCTCGAGAATTGAAATTACATTGCATAAGGACGGTTCCGCGACGGTATACGATAATGGGCGCGGAATTCCAACAGGAATGCACAAGACAGGCATACCAACCCCGCAAGTTGTATTTACCATTTTGCATGCCGGGGGTAAGTTCGGAGGCTCTGGGTACAAGAAGTCCGGCGGTCTTCACGGAGTTGGCGCATCGGTTACGAATGCGTTGTCCGAATGGCTGGAAGTTGAAATTTACCGCGAAGGTAAAGTTCATCGCCAGCGCTTCGAATACTGGCAGGATGCTAAAGGGAAAGAGCATGTCGGTGAACCGGTAACCGGGCTTGAAGTGCACGGCAACACCAACAAAACGGGAACGAAGATTACGTTTAAACCGGATGCGCGTGTATTTACTACAGGCACGCATTTGAATTACGACACGCTTGCAGAGCGCTTGCAGGAAATCGCCTTCCTGAATTCAGGACTTCGCATTGTATTAAAAGATGAGCGAAGCGGAAATGGGGAAGAATTTTTCTATGAAGGCGGCGCAAGCCAGTTCGTACAGTTTTTGAATGAAGGCAAGGATGTACTGCACGATGTGATTCATTTCTACGCGGAGAAGGATGACATCGAGGTCGAAATCGCCCTTCAATATAATGCCGGTTATACGGAGACGCTGGCCTCATTCGTAAACTCTATCCCGACCCGCGGCGGCGGTACACATGAGACGGGTTTTAAGACGGCTTATACGCGCGTGATGAATGATTATGCCCGCAAGAACAATCTCCTGAAGGAGAAGGATAAGAATCTTGAAGGAAACGATCTGCGCGAAGGCATGATGACGGTCATCAGCGTCAAGATGGCTGAGGTTGAATTCGTCGGTCAGACGAAGGATCAGCTGGGAAGCGCCTCTGCCCGCAGCACCGTGGACAGCATAGTCACCGAGAAGATGCAGATTTTCCTTGAAGAGAATCCTCAGGTTGCCCAGACGCTGCTGAAGAAAGCCATTCAGGCGTCTAAAGCCCGGGAAGCGGCTCGTAAAGCACGCGATGAAATGCGCAGCGGCAAGAAACGCAGTGAAAGCTCGAACCTTGGCGGCAAGCTGACTCCAGCGCAATCGAAGGATTTTTCAAGAACCGAATTGTTTATTGTGGAAGGGGACTCCGCAGGAGGCTCTGCCAAGCAAGGACGGGATTCGAAAATCCAGGCCATTCTGCCTCTTAAAGGGAAACCGATGAATCCGGAGAAGTCGAAGCTTGCCGATATCTTGAAGAATGATGAATATCGTGCGATTGTCTCTGCGATTGGTGCGGGGATCGGCACGGAATTTACGGCTGGGGACAGCAATTATTCGAAGATTATTATCATGACCGATGCGGATACGGACGGCGCTCACATTCAAGTGCTGCTGCTCACGTTCTTCTACAGGTACATGAAACCGCTGATTGATGAAGGCCGTGTCTATCTTGCGCAGCCTCCATTATATAAAATCGCCAGCAAATCCGGGAAACTGGAAACGATTCGTTATGCCTGGACAGAAGGGCAGCTGGCTAATTACCTGAAGGAATTCAAGAATTATGAGCTGCAGCGTTATAAAGGGCTGGGTGAGATGAACCCGGAACAACTGTGGGAAACAACGATGAACCCGGAATCACGGACCTTGCTGCAGGTGCAGATCGATGACGCTGCCAAGGCGGAGCGTCGCGTGTCAACGCTGATGGGCGATAAGGTGGACCCTCGCAAGCGCTGGATTGTAGAAAATGTAAACTTCGCGGAGTTTGAGGAATAGAAGGTGAATGAATGAGTTTATCGGAGCAATTTTTACCGGCTTATCTGGAAGAGGTTGTAGGTGATCGATTCGGCAGGTATTCCAAGTATATTATTCAGGATCGGGCAATCCCGGACGTTCGTGACGGCCTGAAACCCGTTCAGCGGCGAATTCTGTACGCCATGTACGATTCGGGTAACACACCGGATAAACCATATCGTAAATCGGCGAAAACGGTCGGAGATGTGATGGGTAATTATCACCCTCACGGGGATTCATCGATCTATGAAGGCATGGTCCGTATGGCCCAGCCTTGGAAGATGGGGCATGTGCTGGTGGACGGTCACGGAAACTGGGGTTCCCAGGATGATGATCCGGCTGCAGCGATGCGTTATACCGAAGCAAGGCTGTCATCCATTGCGATGGAGCTGCTGCGGGATATCGAGAAGCGGACCGTGCTGTTCAAGGACAATTTTGATAATACGGCCAAGGAGCCGGTTGTGCTGCCTTCACGGTATCCGAACCTGCTCGTTAACGGGGCAAGCGGGATTTCCGCAGGCTTTGCCACTGAAATTCCGCCTCACAATTTGCGGGAAGTGATTGATGCTTGTATTGCCGTCATGCAAAAGCCAGAGATTGAGCTGGCTGAAATTATGACCTTTATCAAAGGTCCGGATTTCCCGACCAGCGGCATCATTATGGGCGGCGAAGGCATTCTGGATGCTTATCGCACAGGTAAAGGCCGCGTCTATCTGCGGTCGAAGACGGACATTGAATCGCTTCGCGGCGGCAAGCAGCAGATTGTGATCACGGAAATTCCTTATCAGGTCGTTAAATCGAGGCTTGTCACCGCCATGGAGAATATTCGGCTTGAGAAAAAAGTCGAGGGCATTGCCGAGGTGCGGGATGAGAGCGGCCGCGAAGGGCTGCGCATCGTCGTTGAGCTGAAGAAGGATGCTGACGCAAACGGAATTCTTGCTTATTTGTTGAAGAAAACCGATCTGCAGATCACATACAATTTCAATATGGTTGCCATCGTGAATAAAACCCCTCAGCAGTTGGGGCTCAAAGCGATGCTTACTGCTTATATCGAGCACCAGCGTGAAGTTGTCACCAATCGCACGCAGTTTGAGCTGGAGAAAGCGGAGGACCGGGCGCACGTATTGGAAGGTCTGGTTAAGGCCCTCAACATTCTGGACGAGGTTATTGCGGCGATTAAAGCCTCCAAAAACCGTCAGGATGCACAGAACAACCTGCAATGGATGTTCGGTTTCACGGAGCGTCAGGCCGATTCCATTCTGACTTTGCAATTATACCGCCTTACCAACCTTGAAATTCATTCCCTGCAAAAAGAACTGGACGAGCTGACGAAAAAAATCGAGGGTTTGCGTGCGATTCTGGACAGCGACAAAAAGCTGATTGCTGTCATTCGCAAGGAACTGCTCGAAATCCGTGAGAAGTACGGCATCGAACGGCGTTCGGTCATTCAGGAAGAAGTGGAAGAGATCAAGGTTAATCTTGAGGTGCTGGTTAATGCCGAAGATGTGCTCGTAACGTTGTCGAACGAAGGTTACATCAAGCGCACCAGCATGTTATCTTTTACGCGCAGCGGCGGTGAGCTGGGAAGCTCCGGCGTGAAGGATGGCGATTACATCACCCGTCTGTTTGAAGTCAACACACTGGAGAACTTGCTCATCTTTACAAGCCGGGGGCAATACTTCTTACTGCCGGTCCACCAGATTCCGGAGTACAAATGGAAAGATGCCGGCACCGCCATAGTCAATGTGATCCAAGTGCCAAAAGAGGATAACATCGTATCCGTCATACCGGTATCAAACTTTGAAGATCCAGGCAAATCGCTGGTATTTGTAAGCCGCAAAGGCCAAGTGAAGCGCACCGAGCTCAAGGATTATGCCACGAAGCGGGCTGGTGCGGTCGCTGCTGCCAAGGTTGCAGCGGATGACAGCATTATCCAGGTTGTCATGAGTGATGGCCATAAAGATATTGTGCTGATCTCCAAAGAAGGAATGAGCATCCGATTCAATGAACAGGAAGTCAATGCGATGGGACGCGTGTCCGGTGGGGTTCGGGGTATCCAGCTCCGTGACGGAGACGAGGTTGTTGCAGCTTTATGGGTGGAGAACGACGAGGGTGAGATTCTGACGATCACCGATCTGGGTTATGGCAAGCGCAGTCTGCTGCTGGATTACCAGGCTCAAAGCCGTGGCGGCAAAGGGATGGCTACGTTTGAGTTCAAGGAAGGCAAGCGGGTGAAGCCTAACGGCAGTGCCATTGCCGGGGCATTCTACTGCCGGGAACCTCTGCAGATTATGGCTTACAGCGAAGATGGACAAGCCTATCCGATTCATACGGAGCAGGTTCCGATCGCAGAACGTAAATCGATTGGCAAGCTTCTTGCCGATGTTGGCAAAAAAGGACAGATTGTGGATTTGGTCAATCTGCCCATTACGGAGACAGGCAAAGAAAGTTGAACATAGATTATCTAATCAGCATAATCCTGAGAGTGTAAGATGGACAATAAGCACCTTCGATGATATTTTGTCGAGGTGCTTTTGTTATATTCTGCGTTTGCGAAAGGGGACATTTTACATTTATACTATTTGACATATGTCTGGCATTGTCGAAGTTGAGTGAACCTTGAAATACGCCGTCATATAAGGGATATCAGGTTTTGTCGCTTGATTGGAAATTATATTTTTTAACGAAAAAAGAAGGATATTGCGAGGTCTCCCGCGAAAAGTTAATCCTATAAACTAATATGAAAAGCATGACTTCGGTGGAATTCTATCGTTTCGAGTTTGACCACAACACGCTTGTGATGATCGATCTTGACAGACATAACGGAAAGGACGGGATAATATGCATACTGCCGAATTTGCCAAAGTGTGGTCCAAGCTGGCCAAGGATTATAAACTCCATATGGAAGCCGGATTAGCACCTACATTGACGGAGCCACAACTGATGGTGCTGGAGGTGCTTGCAGAGCAGAAGCGGATGAAACCATCCGATTTCATTCCATACTTGGCAACAAGTCCGGCTGCTGTGACGATGCTGCTGGACCGGATGGAGAAGAACGGATTGATCAAACGAGAGCGGGACGTGCATGACAGACGGATCGTGTGGGTTACGATATCCTATAAAGGTCGCGAGGAATATACGCGGGGGCTGCAGGTAAGGGAAGAGTATCTTTCCCAAATTCTGAACCGCATATCATCCCATAATCAACAACTGCTTGTCTATCTGTTAGGAAAAATCAACACAGCACCACAGGAAGTTTTGGTAGAAGCATAGAGTGAAAAGCCCCTGAGCGAGACTACACCTTGCAGCTCACGCGTGGGGCCAGCCAAGTTTAGCCCTAGCAAACCATCCTGGTGCCGGAAATTTCATGCGGTATTTGCTTGCAAGGAGAGACGTTGCCCTATTCTTCGGCATGCTGTAAGCAATGTAAAGGAATAACATATTACTTTCATTTCCATAATCGTTAAGTAAGACAAAAAAACGAAATCCATTAGGAAGGATTTCGTTTTTTTGTGATTTTATCGGTAAGCTTGTAATGCCAGCTCCAGTTTATCCAGGGAGAATGAGGTCCAGGGATACACGGGAGGCGGCATCGAGTGTATGGAAATGTCCTCTTTGGTAACGGGGTGAGGAAATCCAACCAGCACAGACCATAACGCAATTTGCTGACCCGCTTTATTCACCTTGCTGCCATATTTCTGATCCCCGAACAATGGATGCCCCGCATGGTTAAGCTGGACACGGATCTGATGTGGTCTGCCCGTGTGTAGCTCGATCAGGACAAGACTGAAGCCTTCCGAGGTTTGGAGCACCGTATAGTCCAGAATGGCTTCCTTCGCCCCGTCAGTGCCTTCTGAAGTCACATGGACGGTATTGGTCTTTGCATCCTTATACAGCATATCCACGAGTCGGCCGGAAGGCTTCGAAGGAATGCCGTGAACGACCGCTACATATTGCTTGCGGAAGCTGCGGCTCCGAACTGCTTCGGATAATCGGGAAGCGGCTTTGGAGGTCTTGGCAAATACCATTGCCCCTCCAACGGGACGGTCAAGTCGATGCACCAGACCCAAAAATACGTTGCCGGGTTTATTAAAGCGCTCCTTGATGTCCTGCTTTAGTATGGTCAGCATGTCGGGATCTCCGGTAGCATCCTCCTGAGAAGGGACATTCACCGGTTTAGCCACGCCTAACACATGATTATCCTCGAACAGAATCGGTACGACCGGGTACACTGCGGATTCCCGTCTGCTCATCGATTTAGGACTCCCATCGACCCAGGATGCCGCAAGGCAGGTTCATGCCGGTTCGAGTGATCGGTAATCCGATCTCGCCTGCACTGATCGTACCGCCGTACTTCGGTTTCATGGTCATGGTCAGCATGTTGTTCAATACCGTAGGGGAAATGCCGGTCGTATAGGAGTTAATCAGCATAAACAGCGGATTATCGGATACGATGTTCATGCAGCTTTCCAGGAACGGGTACAAACTCTGTTCAAGCTTCCACGTTTCCCCGCTAGGTCCGCGGCCATAGGAAGGAGGGTCCATAATAATCGCATCGTATTTATTCCCCCGACGCTCTTCCCGCTGTACGAATTTAAACACATCATCCGTAATATAACGGATAGGGCGATCGGCAAGGCCAGATAATGCAGCATTCTCCTTAGCCCATTGGACCATGCCTTTTGCAGCATCGACATGAACCACCTGTGCGCCTGCAGACGCTGCAGCAACCGTAGCACCTCCGGTGTAAGCGAACAGGTTCAGTACGCTTATCGGCCGACCTGCCGCTGCGATCTTGTCCATCATCCAGCGCCAGTTGGCAGCCTGCTCCGGGAACAGACCAGTATGTTTAAAATTGGTGGGTCGAATATGAAATTTCAATTGGTCGTACGAGATGGTCCACCGATCCGGCAGCTGCTTTTTCATATCCCACTGACCGCCGCCGGACGAACTGCGGTGATAGTGTCCGTGAACACTGCGCCATTCTCCGTCTTCTTGCTCAATCGGCCATATAATCTGCGGGTCCGGGCGTCTGAGAATGACATCTCCCCAGCGCTCGAGCTTTTCCCCGCCCCCGGTATCGATAACCTCGTAATCTTGCCAATCCTGAGCTACATACATGTTGAAAACCATCCTTCAAATAGTCATTTAGACTATATTGTACAACATATTTGAAGATGAATGCCACCAAGGATTAGGCGGATCGCTCTAACCGATTCGCATGATGTGGTCTTTGGAGTAGAGCTTAGCCCAGTTCTTCAAATGCTGGATGGAACCGGAACTCTCCATGCAGGCTGTGGAGTGCCCCTTCCTGAAGCTCAGCAACCATGAAAACTTCGTCCGAAACGGTAAACTGGGTCATCTCCATCCCGTAGTTCCTGGCCTGTACAAAACCGTACCTAGGATAGTACGACGGATGGCCGAACAGAAAGACAAGGGGATAGCCAAGCGACCGACACCGCCGTTTACCTTCTTCGATGAGTTTGCCGCCAATTCCTTGACGTTGAAATTCCGGAAGCACAGCCAGCGGCGCCAGTGCGGCGACAGAATGGGCATGACCTCCCTCCCAAAGCGCGGCCTGGCTAAACATAATGTGCCCCGTAATCTTCCCGTTTTCTTCCGCAACGATGGACAGCTCCTGCTGAAAGGAATTATCGGCACGCAGCCGTTGTACCAGAATGGCTTCTTCCTGTCCCGGAAAAGCACGGGTGAGAAGGGTGTGTACCTTCTCGTAATCTGCTCCAGTTTCAGTCCGAATGTTCATAGATATCTCTCCTTAAAACATAAAATGGGTTATCGTTTCCGATGATCCGATGCGACACCGACTCTAAAATTTTGAACATCGTGCGCACGGCTCCCTGTGCGCACGATGCGTGGTTCGGGGTATGCTTCTGATGGCTGGTTGGCCATAACAAAGTGCGAGTCACTCGGGCTTCTTTTCAATCTCAAGTCCTTCAATGTGTTTGCGTTTCATTATGCTGCGTTTCTTCCGATTCTCTTTACTCTCAAATACGATGTCAAGATCATAATCGTCCGGATACAGATCCTCTGCTGCAATGTAAGGCTTCAGGCGTTTATGGTTAATCCTCATTCTGTCCTTCTGTATCAAGACGCCTACATTACCCCTTGCATCTATAGTTTCATACACGGTACCGCTTCGTTTCAAATAAGGTACATAGACTCGATCTCCGAGATGGAAGGGAGAGGAAGAGGAGGCTTCGTCCTCACTCGCCTTGACGTCCGTTAACTCGTTCGGCTTGACTGGGGGAAGGACAGGGAGTTCCGGTGAGCTCGATTCCTCCAAGCCTACGGGATCCCTGCTTTCTCGATGTACAACGGCTGTATAGCCGCTGGAAATTCCCGCTTCCGTGATTTCGCGTGATCTGGCGATAATGGCTTCAGGAATGCCCAGCTTGGCTGCGATGACAAAGGCATAGCTGTGGCCGGCTTCCCCGATCCGGAGGCGATAGAGCGGCTCCAGCGTCTCGGCATCGAATTCCATTCGTGCGTTCTCAAAGCCTGGCGTACGTTCCGCAAAATTTTTGATTTCGGTAAAATGGGTGGTAACCACAACGGTAGCCTGACGTTTATGCAGTTCCTCCAGGATGGCAATGGATAAGCCTACACCTTCTCCCGGGTCCGTCCCGGATGCCATTTCATCCAGCAGCACGAGCGTTGAGCGGCCAGCCGTCTGCAAAATGTCGCGGATGTTGCGAATGTGTGCAGAGAAGGTGCTGAGGGCATGCTCCAGGCTCTGCCCATCTCCGATATCCACGGAAACCTCGTCAAAGACGGCACAGTGGCTGTCTTCCGCTACAGGTACCAGCAGACCGGATTGAACCATCACCGTAATGAGTCCAACCGTCTTGATCGCCGAGGTTTTACCGCCCGTATTAGGACCTGTGATGATCAGTGTTTTGTAACGGTTCCCAATGGTGAAGTCCAGCGGCACCATGGAAGAGCCGATCAGCGGGTGAACGGCCGATTTCAGGTGGATAAACCCTTCCTGGTTCAAATGGACATTGCGTCCGCCTATGGAAATGGCATATTTGCCCCTTGCGATAATGTAGTCATAGATCCCGACCGTATCCGCGTTGGTTCTCAGTTCGAATTGATACTGCTCGGTGAGTGCGGTCAAATCACTCAGAACCTTGGTTTCTTCCCGTGCCTCGTCCGAATGAAGAAGGTTCAACTCCACTTGGAGTCCCTGCAGGTCAGATGGTTCAATGAATACCGTCTGCCCGCTTGCCGATTCGTCCAGAATCGATCCGTTCACGAGTTTGCGATGCTCCTTCTTGATAGGCAGCACATAACGTCCTCCTCGCTTGCTGATGACACTCTCCTGCATGATCGCTTTATAACGGCTCAGAAGGCTGTCGAGCTTCCGCTTGATCCGTTCCTCGGTTACGATTATTTTCTTGCGGATTTTAGCCAGATCTTTGCTGGCCTGGTCCACGACGCGGCCACCGTGAATGCTGCGTTCAATTTCGGACAGCAGCGGCCGCAGCTCATGCATGGAGGAGGCGTAGGAGCTTATCGTCGGTGCGATGCCGCTCTTGGCATTCATATATTGAATGAGCTGCCGGCAGCTTCTCAGATACTGGACCATATTCCCGAAATCTCGTTCAGACAGCACATATCCTGTGCCGAGCAGATCTAAAATCATCTCGACTCCTTCCAGTGATGGAATGGGTACGCTCGCTCCGGTATGGAGCAGAATTCTTGCTTCCTCGGTTTCATTCAATTTATGGCGGATGGCTTTCATTTGGGTGAGCGGCGCCATTTTCCGTATATACTCGATACCCAGGTATGAAACGGCAAAGCGTTCGAGATCGGTGCGAATATTCTCATATTCTAATTTGTTTAATGCAAATGGATTCATGGTTTTCGGTTCTCCTTTTTCTGGAAATGAGTGTCATGCAACGCAAAAAAGGGCGGAAAGTGAACTACTAAGGTTCACTTTCCGCCCATAGGCCGTTATTCTGATGGGTACGGTGTGATGGGATAGCTCCAAATAACCCCTGATGTAGCAGAGGGGAGACCCAAAAAATCCGCGCTGAACTCAGCACGGATCACCATATCATATCGGAATAAACCCAAAGGGGCTTCAATTGATATCCGCAGTTCTTAACTAATTCAACGGACGAAATGAATAACCATCAAAAAATAAACATAGCCCTAAGCAGGGAATGTCCATAATTTTCCATTTCGACCCATATGAAATTTGGTTAGTTAAGAACGACCACCGACATCAAAATCTCTCCTTTAGATCAGAGTATGGGATAACTATATCCATAAACAGGTCCAGAAGTCAAGATAGAAAATCGGATACGCTCCAGAAATAAACTGTGATATGATGGAATTGTTATTCTTTTACTAATATTTAGTGAGGAATATGTGGTCATGAGATTATAAGACATGAGGAGCTGTTTCCATGGGAAAAATGCTGACACGTAGTGAGGTTCCGATTGAAGCTACCTGGAATCTGGATGATTTATTTGTCTCGCAAGACGAATTTGAAGCGGGTTTAAAAGCGCTTGAATCGCAGGCCGCTGAATTGACAAGATTTAAAGGCAAGCTAGGTGAAGGTGCCTCTGTTCTTCTGGAATGCCTGAACGAACAGGAAGTTTTGATGGAGAGCATCAGCAAAGTCGGGGCATATGCCAGACTTCGACAATCCGAAGATGGAACCAACCCGCTTAATTTGGCAAATTCGGCGAAAACCGGTGATGTGTTATCCCGCATCCAGTCCTCCCTGACATTCATTGAATCGGAGCTGCTGGATCTTGAAGAAGGGATTATCGATCAATACATAACAAACAACCAAGGGCTCGCCCCTTACGCCCGAAGCTTGAATCTGCTACTGGAATCCAAGCCGCACCGCCTGAGCCCTGAGACGGAAAGCGTGCTCGCATCACTCGGAGAGGTGCTCGGTTCGCCTTACCGCATATACCTGCGCAGCAAGCTGTCGGATATGACTTTTGATGATATCCAAGTGAACGAAGATACGAAGCCGGTCTCGTTCCGTTTATACGAGAATTCTTATGAGATGTCCGAGGATGCACAGCTTCGCCGTGAAGCCTTTGCTTCATTTTCGAAATCATTGCACGGCTCTCGTCATACATTTGCTGAAGCCTACGCCACGGAAGTGAAGAAACAAGTAGTGCTTTCTCGCCTTCGCGGATACGATTCCGTAACAGATATGCTGTTGAAGCCGCAGCAAGTGACAATGGAAATGTACAACAATATTCATGATACCATCCTGACGGAGCTTGCTCCTCATATGCGGAGGCTCATGAAGCTGAAGAAGCGTGTGCTGGGACTGGATCAAATGCTGTTCTGCGATCTGAAAGCACCGATGGATCCGGATTTTAATCCAAGCGTAACCTATGAAGAGGCTTGCTCGACCATCTCTCAAGCGCTGTCGGTTCTTGGGCCGGAATACGGTGAGATCGTTGAGTCAACGTTCACCAAGCGCTGGGTGGATTACGCCGACAATATCGGTAAATCCACGGGTGCCTTCTGTTCCTCCGTTTACGGTGTGCATTCCTATATTCTGATGGCATGGGCGGACAATATGCGAAATGCCTTTACGCTGGCGCATGAGGTTGGGCATGCAGGTCATTTGATGCTGGCTGCCCATAATCAGAGCATCACGAATGCCCGTCCTTCGATGTATTTCATCGAAGCACCTTCAACGATGAACGAGCTGCTGCTGGCGGATCACTTGCTCAGTCAATCCGAGGATAAGCGGATGCGCCGGTGGATCATTCTTCAACTGCTGAGCACGTACTATCATAATTATGTGACACATCTTCTCGAAGCGGAGATGCAGAGAAGGGTATACCGTCATGCGATGGCGGATGAGCCGATTACGGCAGATAAGCTGTCTGAGCTTAAGGGTGCGGTGCTCTCGGACTTCTGGGGAGACGCAGTGGAGCTGGATGAAGGCGCAAAACTTACCTGGATGCGACAACCGCATTATTACATGGGGCTTTATCCGTATACGTATGCAGCGGGATTAACTGCTTCAACAGCGGCAGCGCAGCTGATTCGTGAGGAAGGGCAGCCGGCCGTAGACCGCTGGCTTCAGGTTCTCAAAGCCGGAGGCAGCAAGAGCCCGCTGGAATTGATGGCGATGGCAGGTGTGGACATGTCCACGTCCGAGCCGATTTCCAAAGCGGTAGCTTATGTAGGAACTCTGGTAGACGAGCTGGAATCCTTATACGAGTAGAGCGATATTCGCTCATTGAACAAAAGGGTGGTCCACAGCCTGCATTGGCTGTAGATCACCCTTTTTGTGCGGATGGAGACAATAAGTCCTCATATTACTTATCCTGATCCATCTTCATTTAGCGTACGTGTCGGAATGGTAAAGTAGAAGGAGGAACCAAGCTGCTCCCGGCTCTCAACGCCGATGACACCACCCATTAGCTCGACCAGCTTTTTGCTTATCGCGAGCCCTAGTCCAGTCCCGCCATATTTACGATTCAGGGAGGGATGAAGCTGAGAGAATGACATGAACAGCTGATGCTGCTGCTCAGCCGGTATGCCGATTCCGGTGTCTTTCACTTGGAAAGCAAGGGTGAACTCCTGAGTTCCCGTTCTGTGCAATCCCTCGACACTCATCGAGATGCTGCCCTCATTCGTAAATTTGATTGCATTGCTGATCAGATTAACAAGCACTTGCCGCAATCGCAAGCCATCGCCGATGATCACATCGGGAACCGTGGTGTTTATGCTGCACGATAGCAACAAACCTTTTTCCTTGGCCTTGGCCGAGAATAAATCGACAATGCTCTCAAGCAAAGCTTGTACATCGATCGGCTCAGAATTGAGGGTCATATTGCCGGTTTCGATTTTGCTGAAATCCAGGATCTCGTTCAGAATGTGCAGCAGGGAGCCACTGCTTTCCATGAGAATGTCCGTGTAATTACGCTGATCCTCATCGAGCTCGGTTGTCTTCAACAGTTCAATCATGCCGATAATTCCGTTCATCGGTGTTCGCAGCTCATGGCTCATCATGGTCAAAAACTCCGTTTTTGCTTGATCGGCTCGTTCAGCATTCTCCTTAGCCCGGATGATTTCTTTTTCGTCGGTGATATCGCGGAACACCATGACAGCGCCCTTGCGTTCACCCTGATCCCAGATCGGATTGACCTGGTAATTTGCAAGAAAGCTGGTGCCATCTCCGCGCCAGAGTACGATCTCGGCTCTTGACAGCGGAGTTCCCTGCCTGACAGCCTGTACAAGAGGGGAATCCTCGCCCCGATAGAAGGTGCCGTCATGGCGAATCTCTTTTACAATCTGATCACAGGGTCTCCCGATGGTGGTAAGGGGATCGTAATCAAGCATGGCTGCACCAGCCGGATTGATGAATGCGACCTGACCGTGAATATCCAGTCCAATAATCCCCTCGGATACCGTGTTAAGCAGCAGGGATAACTCCCGGCTGAGTTTCTTGATCTCTTCCATGGTGCGTATACGTTCGGTAATATCCCTTGTAATGCCGTAGACGCCAACCACTTCATCATCCACAAAAATCGGAATGTTAATGGTATTGATCTCGATGGGATGGCCGTCCTTATGAATAATGGTCAGATCATAGCTTTGCGGTCTGCCTTCCTTCGCCAGGTTAAAATGGTACAGCGTGCGAGCTATATCTTTTTCCGCTACAATCGGTCCGAAATACATGCCGACTAATTCGTCCAATGTATAACCCGTCAGCTCCTGCAGGTTGTGGTTGGCCGTTAAATAATCGCCGTCCAGATTCATGGAGTAAACGGCAGATGGATTGTATTCAAAAAGAGAGCGGTAGCGCTGTTCATTCTCCTTTAGTTTAAATTCCATCATTTTGCGTTCGGATATGTCGCGGGCAATCGAGATAATCTCGTTCCTCTGATTGTCCTGCGTGCTAATGTACTTGCAATTGACTTCAAACCAGATGTGCCTGCCATCCTTATGTATATAGCGGAAGGTGATCGGTGTGAGCAATTTCCCGACCAGGCAGCTGCTAAAATACTCCTGAAGCGAGGGAATATCCTCGGCGTACACGTAATCAAAAGCACTCGTACCCACCATCTCTTCCGGACGATACCCGAGGAGAGAATAACAGGAGGGGGAGCAGTATAAAAATGTTGAACATTCGATGGTGCTTCTCGATATAAAATCAAGCGAGTTTTCGGTGATGAGCTTGTACTTGTTCTCATTGTCCAGCGACTGCTGTTCAATCAATACCTGCTCGGTAATATCCTGGGCCATACCCACCATCTCAATGGGCCTGCCATCGTTCGTAACGGAGACCTCCCACTGCGCTCGGATCGTCCGAATATGTCCGTCATGAAGCTTGATCCGATAGATGACTTCATCGGCTGTACCGACAAGAGCTTTTCTTACGATGGACTCTACGCGTTCGCGGTCTTCCGGTATGACCATTGCCAGCAGTGAATCATGATTTGATTCGATGGTGCTGATCTGGTATCCATAGATTCGCCTCATTTCCTCGCTGTAGGTTAACGTATGCGTGATCAAGTCCCAACGCCAGGAGCCGATCTTGGCGATTCGCTGCGCCTGGGCTAATGTGTCCTCATCGATTTTACGCTTGGTTATGTTGCGCGCGATGGCAAGGACTTTCGAAATCTCGCCTTTCGTTCCCCGTATCAGCTGGAAGGACGTTTCAAACCATAAATAATGGCCATTCTTATGGCGGATACGGCGTATGAAACTATGGTCATCCGAAAATAGCTTTCCGGGTTCCTTCATTTGTTCAGAATCAACTTCATGATAGAAGGCTGCTCGATGCTTCCCAGTCATTTCCTCCTGGGTATAGCCAAGTATGTCTGTTGCAGAGGGTGAGATGTATTCAATGATTCCGTCTTCGCTGCTAATGGAAATTAGATCTTGTCCGCTCTTGAAGATGAGTGCAAGCAATTCATCATTCTTGATGACCGGCAGAGAAGTTACTTTCTGGACCGTTTCTTGTCCAAGACAGCATAATATCCACGGAGCCTCTCCAGGTGAAGGATGCTCAAGCAGCGATATATCCACGGATACCGAAAATCTGCTGCCATCCTGACGAATGAAAAAAGAATCTTTTTTTAGACGGGATGTTCTGTCATTAGTTAAAGATAGTAGTGTTTGGTTGATGGATAGGTCGGATAGCACTTGGATTTCGGAAGGTTTGCGCTGCAGCAGTGCAGAACGCTCCGATTCGATAAGTTCGCAGAACCGGTCGTTGACCTTAACTACCTGCTCGTCAACCGCAGAAATCAGGATTGCCCCGAGGGGCAGCTTGTTAAACATCTGTTCCCAGACCCAATCTTCCGCTGCGTGCGTCATGATATCAGTTGCCTCCCTGAGCTAAGCTTATACCATCTGATCATAGTGGATAGGATCACTCTATCGCAATAGATATTCCCAAATTTCAATATGAACTTGGAAATAATGGACATATGAAAGCCAACCGATAAGAGAAGCAATCTTATGGCTGGCTAAGGTCCTAAGGTCGAGCTAAAAGGTAGATCCGTTCTCAATGAAATATAATAGGATAGGATGCTGTTCCGATCCGGATGCTATTTGTAGAGCAATACGCGATCGTCCAGGTTTTTGTCAAAATAATGCCCGGCATAGGAGCAGGCGGGGATGATTTTCAGCTCTTCCTCGCGCGCATAATCTATGACCTTGCGGACAAGCTCGTCTGCAAGCCCTTGTCCCCGAAGACCTGGTGAAATATAGGTATGGTCGATGCTGATCACACCTTCTCCTTGAGGGGAGTAGGAGATTTCCGCTACTGTTTTTCCGTTATCTTCAAGAAAAAAACCTCCGGTTCTAGCCTGTATACTTTGTTTATCCATGATGTTCTGCCCTCCTTATATTTGGTTGTACTATACCCGTATTTGGCATGGATTAAACGGGAATAGCAGGTAGGCGAACACCCTTGGCGGGCCGTTTGCATACAATGCGATTAGAAGATAATGAAGGAGGAGCATCATGAACAATTATACCAATCAACAGCAAATGCTGTTTCAATGTGACCATCAGTTGGTGCATTCCATGAAGAAGCATAGAGAAAACGCTCATGCAGCCATGAAAAATGTCATGAATCGCAAGGTAAGAGTCCATACGATGGATGATGAAGCTTTTGAAGGTACAGTCATTAATGTAGATGCAAAGAATGTGTACATTCTTGTAGAACAAGGAAACAGAGGATTCTATCCCGGTTATCCTCCCTTTGGGCCCAATCCTAATGTAATATTACCGCTTGCATTGTTCAATTTATTGGCTGTCAGCTTGCTGTGGTAGCAAGCAGAAGAATCTGCAGTTAACGCTGCAGGTTCTTTTTTTATGCGAAGGTATTGAAAATTATTGTTTACATACATACAGTATGTATGTTAAATTGGATTCATCCCAAATATAAGGAGATGTTTCCCATATGAAGCTTCAAGGATTTTATCCCGTTATTATGACAAAGCAAATAGCCGAAAGCGCAGAGTTTTACACGCGGCTATTTGGATTTGAGATTGTTTTTGAAGCCGATTGGTATGTAAGCCTGAAATGGGGAGAACAAGGGAAGAACTCCTATGAACTCGCCTTTTTGTCTAAAGATCACCCTACGGTTCCTTCCGCTTATCAGGCGAATGTACAAGGACTGCTTCTAAATTTTGAGGTGGCGGATGTTGATGCGGAGTACGAAAGGCTTATAATAAATGAGAAGCTGCCGCTTCATCTGGATATTCGGGACGAGGAGTTTGGCCAACGGCATTTCATTACCAGCGACCCGAATGGGGTGCTTATCGATGTTATCAAGATCATCCCGCCTTCACAGGCCTTTCTGGAGCAGTACAACGAGGATGTATGGTCATCCGACGAGAGCGGAGCTGGAAAATGAGTGTGTCCATCCCTGCATGATTGTTTTGTTAACGGAGCTGGCATATCCTCTATCGGATGAAATAAAGCCGCTTGCGTCTGAGTGTTAGGGCTGGTATCGTCGAATTTAATATCAGTATTTTTGTTTAGGAGAGAACCTGTATACTATGAGAAGAAGCAAAAGCGAGACCCATGGGACCATTCAATTGCTGCTGAAGGTAGCCAGAGCCCACTTTACGGATAAGGGTTATGCGAATACAGCATTGGAGGAGGTTGCTGACGAAGCCAAGGTTACTCGTGGCGCGCTGTACCATCATTTTAAGAATAAACAAGGTTTATTCCTTGCCGTGCTTGAGTTAGTGCAAACGGAAATTGCAGATCGGGTAGAACAGGAAGCGACTAGCTCAGAGGATCCTTGGAATCAGCTGCTGCTTGGCTGTCGTGCCTTTATCACTGCCGTGGTAGAACCGCAAAACAAGCGAATCATGCTTATTGACGGTCCCAGTGTTGTGGGCTGGGAGGCTTGGCGCGAGATGGACGAGCAGAATTCGATGACTCATCTGAGAGAGCAGCTGGTCTTGATGCAGGAACAGGGAATTCTGAAGCCGGTTCCTGTGGATGCATTAACCCATGCCTTGTCAGGGGCGTTAAATGAATGCTCGCTATGGATCGCACAGATGCCGGAAACGGCTGGAGGCCTTCAGGAAACGATGGATGTGATAACAGGAATGCTCGAGGGATTCAGGATGAAGTCCTTGGCCTGAAAGCCATAAGCGAAGAGAATTAAGAGAAACCGATCCTGAACCAGGGTCGGTTTTTTGGCCTTGTGGATCTCGTAATGATTATTATGGTGCGTGAGGAGTGAAGGGGCGTTTGCAGAGACCAGGTGAGCCGTAGAGTAACAGAGTAAGCAGTAGGGCGACAAGGAATAGGTGAGCAATAGACACAAGGTAAGTAGAGCTAAAGAATGGGCAGTAGGGTAACAGGGTGAGCAGTAGAGTAACAGTATAGGCAGTAGAGTACAAGGTAAGCCTTAGAGCAACGGGGGAGCAGTAGGGCAACAGGTGAGCAGTAGAGTAACAAGATGGGCTGACGAGCAACAGGGTGAGCAGTAGGGCAACAGGGTGATCAGGTAGAGTAACAGTGTAAGCAGTAGAGTACAAGGTAAGCCGTAGAGCAACGGGAGAGCAGTAGGGCAACTAGATGAAGAGCAGAGCAACTAGATGGGCTGACGAGCAACAGGGTGAGCAGTAGGGCAACAGGGTGATCAGGTAGAGTAACAGTGTAAGCAGTAGAGTACAAGGTAAGCCGTAGAGCAACTTGAGCAGTAGGGCAACTAGATGAACAGTAGAGCAACAGAGTGAGCAGTAGGGCAACTAGACGAACAGGCACTAGAAAATCTTACGGACCTCATGGCCGTTATATGCTAATATCGTGCTCTATTCCAAATCTAACGGACCAGAGATACGCTATACAACCATAATCCGCCTTGAATCCCCATTTTTACTGTTTATTAGGACTCTGGTGTCCGTTAGTTTTATAAAAGGGGCGGATATTTTCGAATAACGTCTGCTTAGTCCGTTAGAAATTTTGGTTCTGGTTCGAAGCATACGTTGGACAAATGACTGTGGGCATTATAACGCTTAAGCAGTGGTATCGATTTAAGTGAGTGGTTTTAGGTGAAATGATCCGGATACAGAAAAACTCCAACCTTTGGATAGGGGTTGGAGTTTTGGTTTGGATACATGGAATTACTCTTCACGATCTTCAATTGCAAGGGTAAGTTGTTAGTATTTGGACGGTAAATTTGGACCCAACATTGTGTGTGATCAGGACATCTGATCCGTTGTAAGATCCAACCAGTCCAATTCTTCTTTTGTCAGCTGAATAAGAGATCCTTCATCACAGGATTTTAATTCATCTGCTGACTGTGCACCGATTAGCGCACAGGTTGGGAATGGCTGGTTCAACACGTATGCCAAAGCGATCTGTATGGCTGTCACATTTTTGGATGCTGCCAGTTGTTTGGCCCGCTCTAACCGCTTCCAGTTCTCATCGCTGTAGAATACCCGCACAAGGTCAGCATTGTCTCGAATCTCCGGCGTGAATCGGCCGGTGAAGAATCCTCTGGCTTGAGAAGACCAGGAGAGGAGCGGGAATTGCTCGGACTCATGCCAAGCGCAGGTTTCGGCGTCCGCCGAGACACAGCCTTTCCAGAACGGTTCATTCGGCTTGGCCAGACTTAGATTGGGGCTGCTGAAGGAGAATCCGACCAGTCCATTTGCGGCGGCATAGTCATTTGCATCACGGATACGCTCCCATGTCCAGTTGGATACCCCGATGGCCCCCACACTGCCATTCGCAATGTATTCATTCAACGCTTCAATCACTTCGCCTGCTGGAACAGAGGAGTCATCACGGTGCAGCGCGTACAGATCAATGTAATCCGTTTGGAGCCTTTCAAAGCTTATCGTGATATCGTGTTTAATATCTTTTTTGCTGACACGCGGTCCGTTCTGATCGTGATGGGCGCCCTTGGTCAAAATGACAAGCTGATCACGATTTCCTCTTTCCTGCATATAACGGCCGATGACTTCTTCGCTTTGACCTCCGCAATAGATATGCGCGGTGTCAACGGAATTGCCGCCTATAGCGAGATAGGCGTCCAGATTAGCAGCGGCTTTCTCATACGAATCATGATAGAAGTAGTCCGTTCCTTTCATCAGTGCAGAGACCGGTTTGTCTAATCCCTTGATTGATATATATTTCATATTCATATCCTCCTTGGGGGTGTAATTACAGCACAATTACAGCACTATTCTCTTTCGCTCATGGGCGGATTGCAGGCAAGCGTCGATGACTTTCATGTTGTGGATGGCATCTTCCGTCGGGAAACGGAGGGGCTTGTTGTTTAATATGGCTTCGGCCATATGGTCACCCTGCTCACTGTATGCGTTTGCATGAGGAACCTCGATTTCTTTGCGACCGTCTCCGGTCGTTAAGAAGAAGTTAGCACCGTTCTCGGGCAGGCTGTAGGCGAAGGGGACTTCAATCAGGCCTTCCGTGCCCACGACTTCAAGCGGGTTCCGATATGCTGCCCACATCCCACAGTCAAACGTAAGAGAAACATCACCTTCGAATTCAATTAATCCGGAAGCCATCATATCAACATGATCATGTTCCGGCGAGAAAAAGGCTTGGACGGTGACGGCTTCGGGTTCACTATCCAGTAGAATACGCGCGGCGTTGATCGGATAACAACCGACATCATAGATGGAACCGCCGCCCCAGTCCTTGCGAAACCGGACGTTCCCATGATTGGCTGAACTGTTAAACGTGAACGCACTGCGGATACCCCGAACCTCTCCGATGGCTCCTGAAGTGATAAGCTCTTTGATCATGTCATACCTCGGGTGGTAACGGTACATAAAGGCTTCAGCTAGAAGCACGCCTGCTTTAGCCGCCGCCTCGGCCATTTCTGCTGCCTCAGCTTCAGTCAAGGCGAGCGGTTTCTCGCATAGAATGTGTTTGCCGGCTTCCGCTGCGCGGATGCTCCATTCTTTATGCAGATGATTCGGGAGCGGTATATAGATTGCATCTATGGAAGAATCCGCTAGCAAGGATTCATAACTGCCGTATGCAGTCGGGATATTTAATTCCTCTGCCGCCTGTGTGGCTTTATCCTGATCTCGGCTAGCAATGGCAGCGACTTCATTCAGACGGGATTGCTGTAATCCGGGAATGACCGAACGTTTGGCAATGCTGGCACATCCCAGTATTCCCCAACGAAGTTTCTGGCTCATGTTCATCAGCTCCTATACGACTTATTAAGATTATATTGCGATTATAAAAGACAGGAATTAAAATTGATATAATATTATTTTGTAGTGCGATATAACAATATTGTCATTCAAGGAGCGTTGCGATGAAACGACAAAGCCACCTGCTGACCCTCCCGTTTATGCCGTTCTTCTGCCTGCCGGAATCGGTTGGAATATACCGGGATGAACCGGATCATACCGTAATCCGGGCCGCCGGGTCTTTAAACAATTTTAACATCCATTATGTTGCTTCCGGCAAAGGATGTATTGAAATCGATAATGTGGTTCATACGTTGGGTCCCGGAGAAGCCGTGCTGTATTTTCCTATGCAGGCTCAGCGTTATTACAGCAGCGAGGACGACCCTTGGGATGTGCGGTGGTTCCATTTTTATGGAAGCGGTTTGCAGAATTATTTTATCGAGCGTGGATTTCATAAGAGTCAATTATGGAGCATTCGTCAGCCGTCTGCGTTTGAGGAAGCACATGAAGCTCTATTAACCGAGGCAGAGACCCATCGTATGCTCAAACCTGCACAATTGTCCACGTTGACTTATTCCCTGCTCGCCGTATTCGTAGAGCAGGCTTCCGCGTTATCGGACGACAATAAATCAAACAGCTCGGCGAACCGAATTCTGGAGCTCCTGCCGATCATGCAGCAGGAGGCTGCGCAGCCGTTTATTCTGGAAGAGTGGGCGGCCAGGCTTGGCGTAACGACCTACTATTTTTGCAAATTGTTTCGCAACGTGATGGAGATGACCCCGATGGATTTTGTAACACGATGCCGCCTTCAGATGGCAAAGCAGTGGCTGCTCGATCACAAGGAAAAAACGATCGGACAAATTGCAGTGGAAGCGGGTTATCCCAGTGTCAGCTATTTTAACAAGCGATTTATGGAGCATGAAGGCATGACACCATCTTCCTATCGTCGCTTATATGGGGTATAGTTATCTATATTACGTTGTCGGGTCAGGGATAGAACTCGACTTAGGTCCAGGTCCTAATCACACCTATGGTCGGTTATGAAAATGGCTTGCCTCTACTACAATGAAGTTAACGAAGGATTTGACGAAATCCGGATCCAAGTGAAATATGTAAATGTATGTGGGGGAAAGCCAAATGACCGATAGCAAAAATATATACGTTCTGCTGACTGATACAGGTACGATGTTTACCAAATTGATTAAACGAATTACTGCCGCACCATATAACCATGCTTCGCTGGCATTGGATGAGAATCTGAATGAAGTATTCAGTTTTGGCCGGAAATGTGCCAACAATCCCTGGAGCGGTGGATTTGTGGAGGAGGATGTCTATGAAGGAACATTCCGACACTTCCCCGGCACGCGCTGTGCTCTCCTTCGTCTCCAGGTGGCTAGTCAGCAATATGAGGCAGCAAGAAGCGTGATTCAGCATTACAAGGATGAAGAAGATGCTTACGGCTACAATCTCATCGGAATGATCGGTGTTCTGATGAGACTCGATATCACACGGGAACGCTCCTACTTCTGTTCGCAGTTTGTAGCCGAGGCGATGAAGCAGAGCAGAATCCACTTGTGGGACCGTCCTTCTTCAGCGGTAACGCCGCATGATTTTTTCCAGCATCCGGCGTTCGAAATCGTATATGAAGGGATGTTATATGATTATCCGCTGCTCGATGAGTCGAGACTGGCCGGGGTCCATTACCCATTGCAGGCCACAGCACGTTAACTATATCAAGGCACCCATACAATCCAGTGAAACTTCTGCCTGCCGCAGAGGTTTTTTTGTATCTCGGGCTCATTTTAATTGTGCATTAGCGCGTGTGATGATGGTCTCGATTTTCTGTTCATATTGGTAGATGCTTTTCTTCTTCGTCAGAATCTGACCGGAGAGGGTTAATAAACGGGACAGGGTGTCGCTGGTTCTGGCAGATTCTTTGGCCTTCACAGCTGCTTTGAAGTTTTTCCACTCGGTTTCCATCAGTTTGTTTGGAGTGGATATAGCACTCTTGTCGCCTTTGATTTTGCTTTTGTACGGATCCATCTCGGATAGGATAGAGCGGATCTTAGCGGCTTTGGACGTTCTCTCTTTCTTGGCGGCCGTAAGCGCAGCTTGTTTGTTTCGAATATCCTGACGTCCCAGGCCAACCAGAATTTTCATTCCGTCGGCTTGTGATTGCAGCAGCTTGGACAGCGATTTATCTTTAAGTTTCCTGGCTGCGGTAATTTGCTTGTTCAGGGCGGTATATCCATTAAACAATGGTTGGTATTTAGTCTTGGCTGCCTGGAGCTGTTCCTCCAGTTTATGGATATGGTCCTTGTCGATTTCATTAATTTGCTTGCGTGTTTCCGAAGTTCTGACTTCATTAGCATATCGAAGAGCGGAGATTCGATCGTCCCAATCCATCGCCTGCTTGCGTTCTGATTTAAAATCATCGTACTGCTTGATGAGTCTGGAACCGATGGTTCCCGGAGCACGTTCAGCTGTGGCTTTAAATTGAGCGTTTACCGAATCGGTGAACTCAATCGTTGACGCATCTGCGAAATGAATGGGGGCAGCAGCAAACAACAGAATCATAACAAGGCATGAAAACAGCATTCTTCTAAACATAAACATCGCTCCTTAATTCAAAGATGATCTCCAGCGCAGCAAGTAAATGACGCAGAGATAGCCGGATCCGCGACAAAAAAAGCACCCATAAGAAAGGCGCGGTTAGACGCCAGACTTACGGGTGCTTCCTTCGTAAGAGATTCCGATTCTTTTTTTGTAAATATACGGGAAAAATATGAATTTGTCAAACGTTTATTCCCTTACTTAAGAGAAAACCTTCCAAGTACAGCCTTCCAGGCATCAAAATCCCCCTCCCAAGTGGCCCCTTTCGGTATTTGAATAATGAGAACCTGGTCAGAGAACGATGGGAGCTGCACGATGTGCGGAGCATTGCCAAGCATGACAAATAACAGGGTTACGTTTGGGTTTGAGTATGTTTCACGAATAGCTTGATCAATCGTTTCAGCATCTTTTTTATGCGGGATGATCCGCACGAGGAGTGTGTTTTGAGTAGAATTCAAACAGCTGTTAAACCGTTCGATCCTTCTGTCCAGGCGTTCGCGAAAGGCAGGGTAATCAAACAGCGGGCGCTCCTCCGGATCGTTCTTGAAATCATGAAAGGACAAGCAGGAAGAGTGTTTGTCCCGTACATAGTAACAATTCACGGATTTGCCGTAGATGTCCAGATTATCCCGCAGCATGAATTCGCTGAATTGATTTCTAATGACTTTGCAAAATTCACTGGTCGAGGCGAAGTTGAACCAATCCCAGGGCCCTGCCATCTTGCGCAGCTTGTTTCTTCTAAGCTGAACAGCGACTTGACAGTTGTATCCGAGACTGAAAATGGCATCAAACGAAAGATGGGTTGTCATGCTACCAGACCTCCTTAAATCTATCATATGTATTTTGATAGAGATGGTAAGGGGCAACGACCACGGGAAGGCGTGGAGTACAGCAACAACTACAAATATTATGTCTAAAAAACTGTACATTGAGGAAAATTTACCTGAAAAAAACAAGCCGCGAATGTGAACTGCTCCCCAATTGTTAGACACACTCTAACAGTTGAAGGTTCAGTTCAGTGGCGCACAGCTCGTTTTTCATATAATTCATATTTTTCCGAGAATGACAACGACTGTTGAAGAAATAAGAATCTGCTTAATGTAGATTCAAGCTAATTCTTGAATGAACCTGCTGCCATATTATTTCTCTCCGGTTATTAACTTCGCTTCCGCAAATACCGCACCAAAGATACCACCTCCTCTACGCACTAACGGAGGGTGCACCCTCTTCTGCTGCGTTATATAGGATTTCAACCCGCAGGCTCTTGGGAAGCTCCGTATATCAGCGGTTTACGGTCTTTTGCTGTGGCGCACATCCGTTGACAGGACTCGGGTCTGGTGATATCCTCCAATCAAAGACGGGGTTTATCCGGGATCAAATGAATTCATCCGTATCTGTCCCCTTGGCGAGGGAGTGAGCTCTCCCATGAGGAACAGTTGCGGCGGCATTTTCTATATACCGTTAGCCTGAAGCTCTTCGTATGAAGAGTTTTTTCTTTATATTACAGCGAAAAGAATGTGATGACAGATGCTGGTTCGATTACGAACCCAAATGAACGGCTTGCTTCAAAGAAATTTATCCGGGGAGTCGATGGATTACCGACAGATCTTGGCTCTGTTCTTCCCGATTCTGATCGATCAGGCGTTTATTATTGGCTTGAATTTGGTCAATACGGCCATGATCAGCTCATCGGGGGTAGCGGCTGTCAGCGCCGTGAACATGGTGGATTCCCTGAATATATTCCTGATCAATGTGTTTGTGGCGGTGGCCACCGGGGGAACCGTCGTGGTGGCGCAGTATAAGGGAAGCGGCAATGCCCTGATGGTATCAAGGGCTTCCGCGGCTACGGTAACTTCGGTTGCGATGATTGCGTTAGGGATTGCTCTGTTGATTATTGGGCTTCACCAGCCTGTTCTGAATCTGCTATTTGGCTCAGCCTCACCTGAAGTGCTTGAGAGTGCGCGAATTTATCTGATCGGAAGCAGCACCTCCTTCATCGGGATTGCAGTGGTGCAGGCGGTTTGCGGTGCACTGCGGGGGATCGGCAAGACCCGGGCGTCGCTTGCGTTGTCGTTAATCATGAACCTGCTCTACGTTCTGCTTAACATCGTATTCATCACGCTCCTGAATATGGGCGTTATGGGGATGACGCTGGCCGTGAACATCGCCCGCTTTGCCGGTGCAGCCTGCGCACTGTACTACCTGTTCAGAGTAGACGCAACGCTCCATATCCGCCTGCGCGACCTGTTTCATTTTCCAATATCCATGCTGCGCAAGATTATGTTTATCGGGCTCCCGTTCGCTGCGGAGCAGATGTTTTTTAACGGGGGGAAATTGTTAACCCAAGTATTTATCGTTAGCCTGGGTACTTACGCAATCGCAACGAACGCCATCGGTTCTTCGCTTGCTGCGGTATTCCAAATTCCAGCGAGTGCATTGTCCTTAACGATCGTAACCGTGGTAGGTCAGTGCATCGGTCGTGGAAATATTGCGGATGCCCGCAAATTCATCAGATCCTTTTTATGGCTGGGCGCATTTTCGCTCGCCCTTATGGGACTGATTCTCATGCCCCTGTACAGGCCGCTGGTGGGATTGTTCAACCCGCCTCCGGAGATTGTGAACGATCTGTTTGTCGTACTGCTGATTAATACGCTGGTACAGGTGCCGTTATGGTCGGTTAGTTTTATACTGCCATCGGCGCTCCGGGCAGCGGGCGACTCCAAATTCACTTCGATTACGTCGATGCTGACCATGTGGTTATTCCGGGTCATTCTCGGATATATTATGGGGATTGTCCTAGGCTATGGCATTCTCGGTGTGTGGCTCGCGATGAACTGCGAATGGGGTGTGCGGGGAGCTATTTTCCTATGGCGATTCCGTGGAAAGAAATGGTATGCGCATAAGTTAATTTAGGTGATTCTATATGCTTGTTAAGGAAAAAGCCCCGAAACCGGGGCTTTTTACATATTCTTTCATAGCCGGACCAAGGCGGGCCCGGTTAGGATGACTTATAAACCGAAGCGTACGTTTTCCAGCCGCCGTCCAGGTTTTTTACACGGAAGCCATGCTCAGTCAGTATGCGTGCTGCCAAATAGCCGCGCAGCCCTACCTGGCAGGTTACATACAAGGTTTCGTTCTGCGGCAGATCTTTCAAACGGCTGCGCAGGTCGTTCAGCGGGATGTTGATGGAGCCTTCAATATAACCTGCTTCCCGCTCGCTGGGTTCACGCACGTCAATTAAGGTGGCGCCGCTTGAGACCAAGTCGTTCATTTCAAACCATTGTACGGTTTCAACCAACCCATCCAGTATGTTGGATGCAACATATCCGGCGTAATGGATGGGGTCCTTGGCAGAGGAATAGGGGGGAGCGTACGCAAGCTCCACCTCCGTCAGATCCCACACGTTGAGGTTGCCCTTGATCGCTGTAGCAATCACATCGATTCGTTTATCCACCCCATCTGCCCCAACCGCCTGTGCGCCGAAGATTTGTCCGCTTTCCGGATGGAACAGCAGCTTCAACGAGATTGGATACGCCCCGGGGTAATATCCGGCTTGAGACAAAGGATGAATGTGGATGGCCTGATAAGGGATATTCATCTGCTTGAGTCGTTTCTCATTGGAACCCGTAGCCGCTACCGTCAGTTCAAAGACTTTGGCAATCGAGGAGCCAAGGGTGCCCTTATAACTGCTGCTTTTCCCATAGATACGGTCTGCGACAAGGCGTCCCTGCTTGTTGGCAGGTCCTGCGAGAGGAATGATGGAAGGGCTTTGGTGAATGTAATCATTCACCTCAATGGCATCACCGATGGCATAGATATGGGGATCAGACGTTTGCATATGGGCATTCACACGAATGCCGCCGCGTTCATTGACTTGCAGACCTGCTTCAACAGCCAGCACATTCTCGGGACGAACGCCAATAGACAGGAGTGTCATATCGGTGGACACAAGCAGGCCGCTGGAAAGCTCGATCCGGCTCCCTCCATTGTGAAAGGCTCGAACACCATCTTCCAGAATTAAACGGACCCCTTGTTCCATCAGATGTGAATGTACGATGGAGGCCATCTCGTAGTCTAGAGGAGCCATGACCTGGTTAGCCATTTCAATGAGTGTTACCTGAATACCATGTTCGGCCAGGTTCTCAGCCATCTCAAGACCTATAAATCCACCCCCAACGACAACGGCCTCTTTCGGCTTTTCTTTCTCTATATATTGTTTGATCCGGTCGGTATCCGGATATTGCGCAGTGTGAATACGTTGCGGGATTCCGACAGGCCGGGTATATCCGGCACGATGGGCTTCGCCCCAGGCGAGAGAATCAGATAATCGTAACTTTCGGTATAGATATCCCCGGTTCTAAGGTTCTTAATGGTAACCTGCTTCTCTTGCCGCTGAATGGACGTAACCTCGCTTAAATTCCGTATATCCAATTGATACCGGCTGCTGAGACCAGGTACGGTTTGAACCAACAGCTTACTGCGTTCCTTAATCGTTTCTCCTATATAATATGGCAGACCACAGTTGGCAAACGAAATATATTCTCCCCGTTCCACTAAAATAATACTCGAACTCTCGTCCAGTCTCCGCAGCCTGGCAGCTGCCGAAGCTCCTCCGGCTACACCGCCGACAATGATGATTTTGTTGCCCATAGTATATTCCTCCCTATATTGGTGGATATTATGAATGGTTTTTTATATACCCTATGGGGTATAATAGCATAGAGCAGACATGAAATGTGTGACAAAAATAAAAAAGGGGATAAGTTCAATGGATTCCAAATGAAACTTCATCATGAAGATGGAGATATCCCTACACTTGACACTATACCCTTATGGGTATATATTTGATGTCATGTAAATCAATAAGAATTATAGGGTAATTAAATTCGTATACAGACAGGAGGATTTGAGATGAATTACAATGATCAGATGAAAAATCGGATGAAGCGCATTGAGGGTCAGCTGCGGGGCATTCTGAAGATGATGGAGGAGGACAAGGATTGCAAGGATGTGATTACCCAGCTATCGGCAGCGCGGACGGCGATTGATCGTACGATTGGCGTCGTAGTCAGCTCAAACCTTGTGGAATGTGTACAGAAAGCCGAAGAAAGCGGACAAGATACAGAAAAGCTTGTGGTTGAAGCGGTGAACCTGCTCGTACGAAGCAGATAACCGTCGTTGTTTTTTGTTGGAGCAGCAGGTTGAGACCCGATCGCAGGGTTGACACACCGTCCATAACTGGATAATATACCCCTATGGGTATTAAAATAGATCTTTTTCATTACGTGTAAGGAGGAATCATGATGAACGTGGATAAAGTATTGGATGCCACAGGTTTGGCATGTCCCATGCCGATCGTGAAAACGAAGCAGGAGATGAAGGGAATGGAAGCAGGCCAGGTGCTGGAGATTCATACAACGGATCCAGGCGCAAAGAGCGATTTGACGGCATGGGCCAAGTCGACTGGCAACGAATTGTTGGAACTTCAAGAGGACGGCGATGTGTTGAAATTTTGGATTAAGAAGGGATAATTTTTTTTGAGTTTTAACATACCCATAGGGGTATGAGGAAATGCAGTGGAATCTAACATTATGAATTACAAGGGGAGATCACGAGGTGACAGAAGCCAAAAAGACAACGATTGTTCTATTCAGCGGTGATTACGACAAGGCGATGGCTGCTTACATTATTGCGAATGGTGCCGCCGCCTACGATCATGAGGTCACGATATTTCACACCTTCTGGGGGTTGAACGCTCTTCGCAAGGATGAGGAGGTTTTACTGCCCAAGAAAAAGAGTTTTATGGAGAAAATGTTCGGAAAAATGATGCCGCGCGGGGCAGATAACATGGGACTCTCCAGAATGAATTTTGCAGGGATGGGTCCGAAAATGATTAAAGACGTTATCAAGAAGCACAATGCTGTTCCGCTGCCGCAGTTGATTGAACTGGCTAAGGAGCAAGACGTGAAGCTGGTTGCATGCACGATGACGATGGATCTTCTTGGTTTGCAAAAAGAGGAGCTGTTTGAGGATATTGAATATGCGGGTGTAGCCGGTTATCTGGGTGATGCCCAGGATGGCAACGTAAACTTGTTCATTTAATGAGCGATGGGCGATTGTACCTCAATATCAAGGGGGAATTCATGATGAATATGTTAAATATCGTGTTCATTGCACTTATTATTTTATTTATCCTATGGAGAATTCTTCCGGCGAAGGGAGTCAGGCAGATTACGGCAGCCCAGCTCAAGGATGAACTGGCGGATCGGAACAAACAATTCATCGACGTCCGTTCACCGCGTGAATTCAAGGCAAATCATATTCGAGGCTTTCGCAATATTCCGCTGGATCAGCTTCGGTTAAGCAGTGACTCACTTTTGAAGGATCAGGAAGTGGTATTGATCTGTCAGAGCGGCATGAGAAGCAGTAAGGCGGGTACATTGTTGAAGAAATCGGGTTTTGAGAAGGTAACGAATGTCAAAGGCGGTATGAGTACGTGGTCCTGAATATTAATATGAAGAGGGAGTGTATACAGGTATGAGAGAGATTTCTCCTAAAGAAGTAGAGAAGAAGCTGGAAGAGGGAACAATCCTGCATATTATCGATGTGCGAGAGACGGAAGAAGTCGCAGAAGGAAAAATTCCAGGCGCAGTCAACATTCCACTTGGTTTGGTTGAATTTCGTAAGCAGGATTTGGATCAGTCGAAGGAGTACATTGTGGTATGCCGATCCGGCGGTCGCAGCGGTAAGGCGACGGAATACTTGGAGGGTCAGGGCTATCAAGTCATCAATATGACGGGCGGCATGCTCGCATGGGAAGGCAAGACCGAGTAGGCTGGTTTTCGGTATAACCGTAACAGGTGTGTTTGACGCACCTTTTTTTTGGAATGAAATATACCCTGGGTGGTATAAAAAATAGAATGGAGGCTCGAAACGATATGGCCGGAATTGATTCCAATGTAAAGCTTGACGCGAAGGGGCTGGCTTGCCCGATGCCCATCGTTCGTACGAAAAAAGTGATGAAGGAACTTGAAGGTGGCCAAGTGCTGGAGGTTGAGGCGACTGACAAAGGGTCCAAGGCCGACCTGAAAGCGTGGGCGGAAAGCTCGGGACACCATTATCTTGGAACGATTGAAGAGGGTGACGTGCTGAAGCATTACCTGCGCAAGTCTTCAGGGGAGGAGTCGGCGGAACGATCCTACCCGCATGTGGCTACTAATGCGCAATTGGAAGAGAAGCTGCAATCCGGCGCATCGGTCGTGATTCTCGATGTGAGGGAAACGGCGGAATTTGCCTTCAAGCATATTCCGAATGCAGTGTCCATTCCGCTTGGCGAGCTGGATCAGCGATTGAATGAACTGAATCGGCAGGACTTCATTTACGTTATCTGCCGCACGGGAACCCGCAGTGATATGGCGGCACAAAAGCTTGCCGCAAGCGGATTTACAAGTGTACTAAACGTAGTGCCGGGAATGAGCGGCTGGAGCGGAGCAACGAAGGGCTTGGACGAATAAGCTGATGGATCACAGGGTGCTGGGTGCCTATGCAAGACTGACGGTTTGATAGGGCGTAGGATATGCAGGTTGATGGCGCGAGGCATTATAAATCTACGGGAGGAATTTCAACATGACAGTACGAGAAATGCAAGCACAAGAACTTGCCATGAAGGCAATTCATAAAGAAAGTCAGTTCATTCTGGATGTTCGCAATCCTTCGGATTTTGAAGAGTGGAAGATTGAAGGTGAACAATTGAAGCATCTGAATATACCCTACTTTGATCTGATCGACGGGGTAGAGGATATTCTGGATCAGATTCCGTCAGATCAAGAGGTGCTCGTGGTATGCGCCAAGGAAGGCTCCTCGGTAATGGTGGCTGAGATGCTGGCCGAGCATGGCCGGAATGTGGCTTACCTGAAGGGCGGCATGAAAGCGTGGAGTGAACATCTGGTTCCGCTGAAGGTCGGAAACCTCGCAGACGGCGGTGAGCTCTATCAGTTTGTTCGGATAGGAAAAGGGTGTTTGTCTTATATGGCGGTATCGAACGGTGAGGCTACTTTGTTTGATCCGACCCGTATGACCGAGGTTTATCTTGAATTCGCTCGAAGCATCAATGCTGAAATCAGGCATGTGCTGGATACTCATCTGCATGCCGACCATATTTCCGGGGGACGAATGATGGCAGAGCAAACGGGTGCAGCATACTGGCTTCCTCCGAAAGACGCTGCTGAGGTCGTGTTTGAGTACAAACCGCTGCAGGATAGAGAAAAGGTAAGAATCGGCAGCACCACCATCAGCATCGAAGCGCTCTATTCTCCGGGTCACACCATCGGTTCCACTTCGTTTGTCATCGATGATCAGTACCTGCTGACAGGCGATATTCTGTTTATCGATTCCATTGGTCGCCCGGACTTGGCCGGCTTGGCAGAGGACTGGGTTGGCGATTTGCGAGAAACCCTTTATGCCCGTTACGCCGAATTATCGGATGATCTGACCGTGCTGCCAGCCCACTTTATGATCATGGACGAGCTGAACGAGGACGGGACGGTTGCGAAGAAACTGGGCGATTTGTACCGGGATAACCACGGCCTGAATATGTCCGATGAAGCAGAATTTCGAACAATGGTAACGAAGAATTTGCCTCCGCAGCCGAACAGCTATCAAGAAATTCGTCAAACGAACATGGGGAAAATGCTGCCGGACACCGACAAGCAGCGTGAGATGGAGATCGGGCCTAACCGCTGTGCGGTACGCTGATCTGGATGGATCGTCATTCGTTTGAACGACTCTATATTCAGAGTGATGAGGGATGATCACTTCATGACTCGATCAAGTAAACTTGATGAATGAACACAGATGGATGGGGAAAGGGAACCGGCACAGGTTCCCTTTTCCTAAGATATAAGGGGGCATCATGATGGAACTGAGCGCAATCTTCATCACCACCATATTTTTCATTGGATTCATTGGCTCGTTTATTTCAGGCATGGTCGGTATCGGCGGCTCGATTATCAAATATCCGATGCTGCTGTACATTCCGCCGTTGTTCGGGCTAGCGGCATTTACGGCGCATGAAGTGTCCGGAATCAGTGCTGTACAGGTGTTTTTTGCAACCATCGGCGGGGTGTGGGCATACCGCAAAGGCGGTTATTTAAACAAAACGCTCATTATCTATATGGGCTCAGCCATATTGCTGGGCAGCTTCCTCGGCGGTTTCGGCTCCAACATGATGAGTGAAGACGGCATCAATCTCATCTATGGAATCCTGGCACTCATTGCCGCCGTGATGATGTTCATTCCGAACAAAGGAGTGGACGATATATCGCTTGATCAGGTTACGTTCAACAAGTGGCTCGCCGCTGTGCTCGCGCTTATCGTCGGAATTGGAGCCGGGATCGTCGGAGCAGCCGGAGCTTTCCTTCTCGTACCGATTATGCTGGTTGTGCTGAAAATTCCAACCCGGATGACTATCGCCACTTCTCTCGCAATCACATTCATCTCTTCGATCGGCTCGGCAATAGGCAAGTTGACAACAGGACAGGTGGATTATGTTCCTGCACTCATCATGGTGATTGCCAGCCTGATTGCTTCTCCTTTGGGCGCTTCGGCAGGCAAGAAGATGAATACCAAGGTACTGCAGATCATTCTAGCCGTGTTAATCCTGGCGACGGCCATCAAAATTTGGCTGGACATTTTATGATAGGCAGACCCTGGTCTCTATGGAGATTCATGATCGTTTCTGACGTTCCTTAAGCGGCACATCATTTCCTTATTCCTGCACTCATATAATGTTCATCATGAGGCTACGATGGAGGTACGAGAACATGAATGATGTACAGAGCGCGGTAGAAGAGGAAATAAGCAAGCTGATTGATTTTTTCATACAGCGGCAGCATCAAGACGGGTCCTGGCATTTTTGCTTTGAGAACGGGATTACGCTGGATGCCTATGTCATAATCCTCTTTCGAATATTGGAGATTCAGAATGAAGAGCTTATCAGAGAATTGCATGATCGCATCCTTGCAGAGCAGCAGCCGGAAGGCTGTTGGCGCTGGTATCACGACGAAGAAGGAGGCAGCTTATCGGCTACTATTGATGCCTATTATGGGCTGCTCTACTCCGGATTCAGCAAATGGTCCGACGAACACATGGAACATACCAGACGATACATTCAATCGCAAGGCGGGCTGGGTAAATCCAAGAGTGTTTTGACAAAAGCGATCCTGGCTGCAACGGGCCAGCGAAAGTGGCCGGCGTCCATATCGCTCATACCGCTGGAGATCATTCTGTTTCCTGCCTATCTGCCCATCAATCTATATGAATTCTCAGGGTACTCCCGCATTCATCTCATTCCCATGCTGATTATGGCCGACAGGAATTTCTCCATATCTACGGAGACGGCTCCCGATTTGTCCGATCTGAACGATTCCCGCGATGATGACGATGATTCGTTACCCCAGGAAAATCGGGAGATTGGGGAAAGCATACGTATGGGCCTCAGCAGACTTCTCGGAACTCCTCGTTTCATCCATGAAGCCGCCTCAACCAAGGGCGAGAAGTTCATGCTGGATCGGATCGAATCGGACGGCACCCTCTATAGTTATGCGAGCAGCACCATTCTTATGGTATTTGCCCTGCTTGCACTGGGCTATGATAAACGGCATCCCATACTCATGAATGCGGTTCAAGGGCTGACCGCGCTGCAGTACCGCGTGGACGGCAAGGTCACGATTCAGAATTCGCCCTCGACGATTTGGGACACGGCTTTGATTTTGTATGCGCTGCAGGAGTCCGGCGTCGACGGGGATCAACAGACGACACAGCGGGCAGCAGCCTATCTCTTATCCAGACAACAGGATAAAACGGCGGATTGGAGCATTCATAACCGGGATACGGTTCCCGGCGGATGGGGCTTCTCCGAGACCAATACCTTGAATCCTGATGTGGATGACACGACTGCGGCTTTAAGAGCGATCCACTCGTTGTCGCATACCACGCCCATTTATCAGCATTCAACCAATCGGGGACTGAACTGGGTGTTATCGATGCAAAATAAAGATGGCGGATGGCCCGCCTTCGAAAAAAACACCGATAAGGAAATGCTGACGTGGCTGGCGATAGACGGTGCGAAATCCGCGGCCATTGACCCCTCCGGGGCCGACCTTACCGGACGCACGCTTGAATATCTCGGAAACTTTTGCGGATTCGGCATGAAGCATGATTTTATCAAACGAGGAACCGAATGGCTTATCACTCATCAGGAAAAAAACGGCTCATGGTATGGAAGATGGGGAATCTGTTACATTTACGGCACCTGGGCAGCATTGACAGGTTTAGAGGCTGCCGGTCTGCCGGCGGACCATTCGGTGATTCAAAGAGGAGCTGCATGGCTCCTTGAGATTCAAAATCCGGACGGGGGCTGGGGTGAATCCTGCACCAGCGACCAGGTGATGCAATACATGCCTCTAGGCCAAAGCACGGCATCCCAAACCGCGTGGGCACTCGATGCACTCATAGCGGTTCAGTCAGAGCCGTCCACTGCCGTTAACAGAGGGATAAACAGACTCATCGAATTGCTTCATGAAGACGACTGGACGGCCTCCTATCCGATGGGTGCCGGGCTTCCGGGCAGCTTCTATACTCACTATCACAGCTATCGGTACATATGGCCGCTCTTGACTTTAAGCCATTACAAGAAGAAATACGGGGTCATGAGGGGGCTCGCTGCAACCCTGCCTCAGCCATGGTAATATGGTATTAGACTCGATTGGTACAGGGCTGGTACAGATTCAGGCTCGAGGATAAAGTGAACTTACAAAAAAGAGGTGTGAAACGATGAATCCATGGAATGAACGGTTTCAGGGGGAAGATTACATATTTGGAACAGAAGCGAATGTATTCATTGCCGACATGCATAAGAAACTAGCACTCTCAGGTGATGCACTCGCTATTGCCGAGGGAGAAGGGCGAAATGCGGTTTATTTGGCTCGTGAAGGCATGAAGGTAACCGTATGGGATTACGCGGAATCGGGCCTGGATAAAGCCAAACGGTTGGCCGCGGCAAACGGCGTGAGCATTCACACTGAGCTCGTGGATCTGCAGGAAGCACAATGGACGAAGGATCTGTGGGATGAAATCATTTGTGTGTTCGGGCATTTTCCGAAGGAACTGAGAACGAAGACTCTGGCCGGTGTGAGGGAAGCAGTGAAGCCGGGAGGCTACTTCCTCACCGAGGTTTATTCTGTTCATCAAATTCCTTATCGAAGCGGGGGACCGCAAGATCAACAGTTTTTATACACGCCAGCGGATATTCTCGAGCCCTTTGCAGACTGGCGGATCGTGCATTTTTTTATGGGAGAGGTCGTTCGCCAGGAAGGGCAGGGACATCAAGGTCTGTCCCATGTCATTCAGTTCGCGGGACAGAAGCCGCTTAAGTGAATGAAAGCCAGGGATTTCTAGAATCAGGTGAATAGCTTGGAAATATCGGGCCGTTCACCTTGCAGGACATAGTCGGAGGGCGAAAGGCCGGTGTATTTTTTGAAAATGCGGTAAAAGTAGGACGTATCATAATAACCCAGATACTGGGCGATGTGAGCGATTGTCATGTCCGAATGAAGCAGGAGGCTGCAGGCTTCCAGCACGCGCAGCTGATGCATATACCGAATGGGAGAATGACCGTGCACCTCCTTGAAGAGGGCAGTAACATAGTTGGGAGAGCGATGGATTAACTTTGCCAACGACTCGATTTCGATAGGGTCGCGATAATGCTCCAGCAGATAAGATTTGATGGTATCCGCGTATTTGCGTTTGCTTGGTGCCAGCTCGGTCTTCTCGAGTTCACGGGCCAGCATGCCGATCAGCTCCTGCATAATGCCCAGGCAGATCATGGTACGGTAGCTTTTATCTCCCCGCATTTCTTCGTACAAACGCTCGCAGCGATGATACGCATATTGAATATGGGACAGGTTGAATTTTAGGCATTTCCCTTCATCCAGGAATGGGATGCCCGTAGGTTCATGACGATCCATTGTAAAGAGGATGGTATGTTTCTGATGAGGTATGCCGTTCCAGTTCGTTCCGCTGCGTCTTGTCGATTGCGGGATAAAGAGTACGTCGTCTTTTTCCGCAATCATCTCTTCCCCATTCAGTTCGTACCTTACTTTGCCTTCTCTCACAACTACAAGAACGTTATATTCAATCGTCTCAAGCTGTGTCCGCCAGTTCGGAATGCAGTCATCAAAATTCACACTCATCAACTTGATCAATGGTCAGCACCTCACAGTGATTTTATACCTATAGCCTAGCATATCCAGGCTCCCCAAGAGTAGTGAAATCATTGCTTTAATCGGACGATTGTTGAAAAAAGAAATAGAAATGTACAAGTAATGAATGAAATGTACATCGACGGTTCGTGGAATCGTGGCCTATAATTTCAGTCAACTGCATGAATATTTGTAAACGCTGACATGATCTGAAGAGAGTATATGCGAATTTAGATGAGGAAGGAAACGATGCGGATATGAGAGTATTATTGCTGGATTTGGATTCTACCAGACCGGACCATCTGGGCTGCTACGGGTATCATCGGAATACATCGCCGAACATTGATCGGATAGCGGCAGAAGGTGTTCGCTTCGACAATTATTATACCTCGGATGCGCCTTGTTTCCCTTCAAGAACGGCATTAATGACAGGGAGGTTCGGTATTCATAACGGTGTGGTCGGTCATGGAGGAACGGCTGCTGACGTAAGGCATGAAGGCATTACCCGGGATTTCCGCGACAAGCTGGCATCCGAGAGTTTCCCGGCTATTTTCCGACGTGCGGGCATGAAGACGGCGTTGATCAGTCCGTTCGGGGAACGGCATTCGGCCTGGACCTTCTATGCGGGCTTTAATGAAATGTATAACACCGGCAAGGGCGGTTTGGAATCGGCGGAAGAAGTTTCCCCCGTTGTGCTGGATTGGCTGGAACGGAATGCGGATGAGGAGAACTGGATGCTGTACGTGAATTTTTGGGATCCGCATACACCGTATCGGGCACCCGAGTCGCTGGGAAATCCCTTCGAGCACGAACCTCTCCCTGACTGGATTACCGAAGATGTGCTGCAGGAGCATCAGAAGAAGGTGGGCCCGCACGGTGTGAACGAAATTAACATGTACAACAGCGAGGTATCCCCCGATTATCCGCGCCATCCTGGTGAGATCAGGTCGATGGAGGATTTACGTGCGATGGTGGATGGTTATGATTGCGGCATTCGGCATATGGACGAGCATATCGGCGCTATTTTTGAATTGTTAATCCACAAAGGCGTGTGGGATGATCTGATCATCATCATTACCGCGGATCATGGCGAGAATATGGGGGAGCTTGGAATTTATGGCGAGCATGGGACAGCAGATCAGGGAACCTGCCGCATTCCGATGATTATCCGGGGGCCTGGCATGATGAAGGGGGTAACGGATAACGAGCTGCACTATCATCTGGATCTGCTGCCTACGATGGCGGAATATATGAACGTTTCACCCGTGCAAAGCTGGGATGGCATCAGTTATGCAGAGAGTTTGCGAAGCGGGAAAGGGAGCGGCCGTGACTATCTGGTGGTATCCCAGTGTGCCCATGTCTGTCAGCGCAGTGTGCGATTCGGGGATTGGCTGTACATCCGAACGTATCATGACGGCTATCATCTGTTTGATAAAGAGATGCTGTTCCATATCCACGAGGATGTGCATGAACAGCACAATCTGGCGTCTGAAAGGCCGGACCTTTGCAGGGAGGCTGTATACCTGCTCAATGAATGGCATGATCTTATGATGGCAACGATGCCTTTTGACGTGGACCCGCTGTGGACGGTAATGAAGGAGGGTGGCCCTTACCATGCCAAAGGTCATCTTCCTCGATACATCGAGCGTTTGAGAAACACGGGCCGCGGAGAAGCGGTGCCGGAGCTGATACGCCGCCATCCTCAGGAGTTGGCTTAGGGGATTAGAGAAAGTTAGAACAGCGGGGCAGCCACGACAGAGTGGAGGTCCCGTTGTTTGCATGAAGAGGAGGCAGAGGTATGCAAGAACATCATGCTTGCTGTGCAGGTTCCAGGGAAAAGGTACAGCTTGTGGAAAGCAATGGGAAGGATCGACTTGATGGTAACCTGGGTGCAGCCATGGAGCGGGATGGAAAATCGAACGTGGCCAAGGATTGTGCTGGGAAACTGAGCGTAGTTAAGGAGCAGGATGGAAATCTGAGCGTAGCCAAGGATTGTGATGGAACTCCGAGCAGAGCCAAGATGCATGATCCATATGCTGCACCCCATGCCAACATGGTTCACATCCCAGAGGGGAAATTTATGATGGGGACCGATACGAAGGAAGGGTTCCCACGAGACGGAGAAGGTCCTGCTCGGGGAGTAAGTGTATCTGGTTTTGAGATATCGCCATTTACCGTTACGAATGCGGAATTTCAACGTTTTGTAGAAACAACGGGTTATGTGACGGATGCGGAGAAATATGGATGGTCCTATGTGTTTGAGCTGCTGGTTTCGGAAGAAACAAAGGCAAGCGTCGTCCAGGTCCCGCAGGGAGTGCCTTGGTGGCTGGTCGTTGAAGGAGCCTACTGGGCAGCGCCGGAGGGTAAAGATTCGAGCATTGAAGGTCGGATGGATCATCCGGTTGTGCACGTTTCCTGGAATGACGCGGATGTTTATTGCCAATGGGCGGGCGTGCGGCTTCCGACAGAAGCTGAATGGGAGTATGCGGCACGTGGCGGTTTGGAGGGCAGGACTTATCCATGGGGCGATCTGTTGAAGCAGGACGGCGAACATCAATGCAACATATGGCAGGGCAAATTCCCGGTCAAAAATAACGCCAGCGACGGATACATCGGTACAGCGCCGGTAGATGCCTACAAACCCAATGGTTACGGACTGTATAACATGTCCGGCAACGTGTGGGAATGGTGTGCGGATTGGTTCAGTCCTGCCTATCATCAACAGACCTCTGCAGCCAACCCATTCTATGCGAAGCCAAGCGGCAGCAGATCGATGCGAGGCGGTTCGTATCTGTGTCATAAATCCTATTGCAACCGATATAGAGTAGCTGCGAGAAGCGGTAATACGCCCGACAGCTCAACGGGGAACTGCGGTTTTCGCATTGTGAGAGGATAATGTGGAAAGCAGTTATCCAGGCATGTCTTCCACAATTTCATTATGAAAAAGTGTCCTGCCGTATTTTTCCTCAGGAATGCAGCCGCAGAACGCGCCGCACTCAGCTCTGCAAGACCCTTTTAAGGACTTGCAGTCGCAATCCTGCTCCTACGCTACCGCATTCATCCACTTTCCCAGGCAATTCATTTCATGAAAAACGAATATAAACGCATAAAACTGATAAAAACGGATTGCAAAACAGAATAAAAATGAATATAATCGAGGTGTAGATGGAAAAATAATGAATAATATGGAGGGTTAATGCATGATGCAAGATCAATCAGGAATGTTTGCCGAGGAACGTCGTCAGAAAATTCTTGCTTTGCTGCATCAAGAGAAACGGGTGATTGCCAAGGAATTGGCCGAACGATTTGAAATCTCAATTGATTCGATTCGCCGGGACCTGACGATTATGGAGGAGCAGGGCTTACTTCAGAAAACACACGGAGGAGCGATTCCTTCCATGAAAGTCAGGCAGCCGCCCCAACCCCCGGAACTACGGTATGGCGAAGGCACGCAGGAAGGGAACGCCATTGCCAAACTTGCCGTCTCCTATATACGCGAGAAAGATACGTTGTTTATCGGCAGCAGTTCACTGACCTACTTGCTGCTGAAGCATCTTCCCGAGCAGATGCCGCTGACGATTGTGACGAACTCCATGAAGGTTGCCGAAGCTTTACGCGAACGCGAATGGATAGATACGTATCTAATTGGGGGACGGGTTAAACCATCCGGCAATATGACGGATGTGCTTGCGAGCGAGTCTGTTCGCCAATTCAAATTTGATATCGGTTTTATGACCGGCGGCGGCATTTCCGATGAGGGAATCTTCGTTGCGACACCTGAAGTAGCCGCTTTTGGACGTGCGGCTTCTGCCGTCTCCCGCCGCAGAATTGGAATGGCGACACATCATGTTATCGGTCAGGATGGTTTTGCTAAAGCTGGTGCTGTCGAAGATCTGGATGTGTTGATTACCGATGAGAAGGCAGACCAGGAAGTGGTGAAACGCATTCAGGAGACCGGTGTAAAGGTAGTGGTAGCTAAAACGGAAGAGAGCTCATCATTATGTTGAGCATGGAATCTGAGTAACTAAACGGCGCTTAAAAAAACGGTCCTCCACAAAGCCGACTCGCCCATGTTAATGAAATCATAGAACCGGCTCCTATTTCAACATAACCTATATTTAGGATGGCACTGAAGTTGTATAATACGGTTCGGAAGTGAACCAGCCCCGATTTCTGCCATAAGAATCGATTACAAAGAGTTGGAGAGGTAATAATCATGATTCAACGATTGATGGAAGCGTACTGGCCTGACTGGAACGGCAGCACGGTGGATGGTCCTACGGGCTGGAACAATACCACCTGTTTTATCCATCGTGTTCGTGAGAACCGCCGTTCTGTCATGCGTATGTACAATACACATCGGGATAAGGGCAAGATCCAGTTTGAACTTGCTGTACTGAACTCGCTGCAGCAGATGCCGCTAAGTTTTAGGATTCCTGTGCCAATCATCTCCACATCGGGCGATCATGTGGTGCAATTATCGGATGGCAGCGACCGATACGCATGCCTATTTGCTTACATTGAAGGAGTGCGCCCGGAAGCAGACTCGATTCAATCCGTGTTATCTTTCGGGGAGAAGACGGGGGAGCTTGTAAACGCACTTGCTGTTTGTTCAGTTGGTATGGACCCGGTGTATCCGCCGTATTACGAGCTGCTTCAATCGTATCCTTTATGCAGTGAGGCCTTTGTTCTTGATTTTTGCCAGCGCCCACCACAGCCGTTAAGCGATCTCCGCGACGCGCTTCTTATATTAGAAGAGGCCTATGTTGATATATGCGGCAGGCTGGACTCCCTGAAAAAGCTTCCGCAGCAGCTGGTTCATGGCGATCTGAATTTTTCTAACCTGCTGGTAGACGCAGAGGAATCAAGCAAAGTTGTCGCATTGCTTGATTTTGAGTTTTGCACGCGGGACGTGAGAGCAATGGAGCCTGCGGTTGTGATTTCAGGTTTTCTGGGTTCTGAGTTTGAGCGAGAACTCATTAAGAGGTTCTGTGAAGGGTTTGCGTGCCGTGTACGGTTAAGTTCGGAAGAAATTACGGCGATTCCGTTTCTCATGCGCTTGCGCATGGTCGATGTGTTTTTGCACTTTATGAGTCGTTATATAGAAGGAACGGATGATGTCAACGTGTTAAGGGAGCAGGTGGGTTCGCTAGCTGCAGGATGCAAACGTCTGGAACACAGTCATGAGTGGATGGACGACATGTTGAATCAATATTTGATGTAAGCAGAAGGAAGGTTAATCGATGAAACGCAACGCAACCAAGAAAAAACCCGGACTCTCTTAGAGACCGGGCTCGACGCTCTGACCATGATTTCTAAGAAATCATGGTTTTTTGCATTATTTTTTCAGCAGATTCATATGGTCAAGTTCCGTATTGCTGTTGAAAATAAACTCTAATTTGTAATCACCCCGATTGTAGGTGAGTTTGGTTTGAGTGGTCTTGCCGTTTTTGAAAGTGGATGTGGCATCCGGAGCAAACCAGTTTTGCTTTAACATCTTCATCGTAATGCCGCCGATATTAGTCTGTCGTTCCACATTGGTTCCAAAATAACGCATCTCACGGATTTTGTTCAGTTTATAGGAGAAGGCATAGCCCGGGTTCCCCATGTTGGCACCGTACAAGTCAAAGGCGTCTGCATCCTTACCTGGTAAAGAAGGCTCGCCAATCGTCTTGTAAACATCCTGCTTTGTGCTTTTACCGATTGTTAAACCGCTGACTGAACCAGGAAACTGGCCCTTTAGTGCGGGTTTATAGAAACTGTTGAGTCTCTGAAGAGCCTGTTCGGAAGCGTAATTGCCGGTGCTTGCCGTTGTGGCCGCTTCTGCTTGGTGAATAGGGAAAACGGTATAATTCACTCCCAAAGCACTCAGGCCGACAACCCCTGCCATGGTAAAGGTGACGATTGCTTTTTTAGCTGGCTGTTTCATGTCCATGTTGTATCCTCTCCTTTGTAACATGTATTTACCACATGCTCCGTTTATCAAACAAGAATTCCGGACTTATCCTCCCATGATAGTGGAAGCGAAGAAATATTAGGTTACGATTCTATGAAGATGAAATCTCAGAATTGATACTCAAATGCGAAGCTGGTTTTGCAGAAGGCTGTGATTACCACACGTCAAACGGGTACACCGGCTGCGGAAAGAGATGATGAGGCCGCTTAAGATGATATGAATTATATGTAAAATCGTGTAATCTATATAGAACCGTCTTTCTTCAGGAGGAGTTATGGAAACCAAATCGCTATTCAAAGTGGAGCAGCTTGCTCTGAAAAAACACAAAATATTTAAGCAAAGCCAGCTTCGATATTTAGCACGGTCCATGCTTGCCAGCATGTTCATTGGCTTTGGCGTCATTGTCGCGTTTAAGACAGGTAACTTTTTTTATCTGGAGCATTCCCCCTTGACATACCCGATGGCTGCCCTTACGTTTGGCGCCGCCATCATTCTGATTGCGTATGGGGGAGGAGATTTGTTTACCGGGAATACCTTCTACTACACGTACGCCGCTCTGCGCAAGAAGCTCAAGTGGATTGAGGTTGTCAAACTGTGGATCTTCAGTTACATCGGGAACATTTTGGGCGCATGCGCGTTTGCGTTGTTGATTTTCTTGACGGGACTCTTTATGGATTCGTCCGTGAACGGGTTCCTGCTGCATGTGGTTGAGCAAAAAATGACAACCCCGATGGTGCAGCTGTTCTTCCGGGCGATTTTGTGCAACTGGCTCGTATGCCTTGCATTTTTTATCCCCATGTCACTGAAGGGCGATGGCGCCAAAATGTTCGCGATGATGCTGTTTGTATTCTGCTTCTTCATCTCCGGCTATGAGCACAGCATTGCGAATATGTGTACGTTTGCCATTGCGTTGGTTCTGAACCATCCGGGCACGATTTCATTTGATGGTGTGCTGCACAATTTGATTCCGGTGACGCTCGGCAATTTAGTTGGAGGCGTGCTGCTTATGGGCTTTATGTATTATTTTGTAAATAAACCCTTCCTGGATGCTTCGGAATCGCTTGATGAATAACACGTAACGACAATAGGGGAGCCCTATCATGCCCGTCCGGTTACTCTCTTAATAGGGAGTACATCTGGGTGTCATGCGGAACACCGTCTTGATAAATATATCGGCGAAGAATTCCCTCCGCTTCAAAACCGAGCTTGGTTAGGAGCGTCCGGGATGCCTGGTTCTCGATAAAAACAACGGCGCCGATACGGGACAGATCCAGCGTGTGAAACCCATAGGCAATGATGGCCGAAGCAGCTTCGCTTGCATAACCCTGACCCCAGAACTCAGGATGAAGTTCATAGCCGATTTCGGCCCTCTTGTGCCTTGGAGACCATAGATTAAATCCGATCGTTCCGATCAAACCGCTCGTCCCTTGGAGCTCGATTCCCCATCGAAGGCCGCGTTTCTCGGCATGGTTTTTGGCGAAAAAATCAACCAGTTGGAGCGCTTGGTCGAGGGAAGTCAGCTTGTCTTGTCCGTAGTAGCGGACAACATCGTCATTCGAGAAGCAATCATAAAGAGCCCTAGCATCCTGTTGGTGAATTTCTCGCAGTAACAATCGTTCTGTCTCTAATCGTGGAAACATGCTTTCCCTCCCAGGTAGAAATTAACAGTCTGAATACTATTCATTATATTAATATTCATAGGATAAGAGAAGAGGGGCTCCTAGCAGGAGGCCTTTCTTTTGAGTTTGTATAAGAAATATTTTGAGAAAGTGCATTGTTTGGTGATATTGAGTGGGATACAATGTATCTGAACGAAATGAGAATGATTATCATAATCAATAAATGCAATAGGATCTCGTTTCGTACCTTTTAACAACAGGCAAGGGGAGAAATGGTTTTTATGTTAGGGATAAGGACACATCACAAGAGCGCCAGATGGATAATGGCTTTACTTGTACTGATGATGGTTCTGGCTGGATGCGGCAATCAGCAGGACACGGCGGACAAGCAGGCGGCTCAAAATAAGATGGATCAGACAGAGGCTGATACCAAAGTGATGAAGGATGAATTCGGCGACGTCGAAATTCCGGTAAATCCGAAACGGGTAGCGGGTATTTATGTGGAGGACTATCTCTTGGCTCTCGGCGTTACGCCAGTTGTTCAGTGGTATCATCCGAGCTGGGGGAAACAGGATTACTTGGATCTGGATGTGCCAACCTTTGATATAACAGGGAGCATGGAAGGGCTGCTGGAGGCAAGCCCGGATTTGATCATCGTTGACGGTGCGGTGGATGCAGCAAAATATGAACTGTATTCCAAAATAGCCCCCACCTATCGGCTGCCGGAGTCCATTCTGCAGAAACCAACGGAAATCCTGAAAACGATAGGGGATGTGCTCGGTATTCCTGAAGAAGCTGAACGTGCGCTTAACGAGTACAATGAGAAGATCGCTGACGCCAAAGCGAAGCTGAAACAGGCCGTTGGCGAAGAGACCGTTGCCGTCCTCAGGCTGAATATCGGGGATAAGACGCTTGCTCTGTTTGGTATCGAAAACCGTTTTACCGGCAACATCTATAAAGAGATGGGATTGATCCCTCATCCGTTTGTGAGAAACATGACCGATTATCAGGCCATTTTGTCGCAAGAGAAAATTCCTGAGCTGGATGCAGATCATATCATCGTATTCCCATCGAACGGCGGATGGGACTCGGAGGAGAACCAAGAAGCGATGCAAGTATTTGATAGCCCGCTATGGAAGTCGGTACCGGCAGTCAAAAATGGACATGTCTATAAAGGCAATCGGACGCACTGGCAATCCGGCGCAATTACCGCTAATATGATGAAGGTTGATGATCTCTTGAAATGGTTTGTCCAATAAGCAGATCGTCCGTAAACTAGAATATAAACAGAAAGCTGCCGGCTGCGCTGGATGAGCTTTCTGTTTCTTTGCACTATATTCGAAAAAAGTTTCTTGGTCAGGGGAAGATGAGATGAAGAATGAGAACGGCAGGATAAACCGCTCCACTTGGTTCTATGTGTTGAAGGATATTCAGCTTCGTTCAGAGTACATCGATTGGCGGGAAGATTTCGTGCAGGGCAACGAGTTTACGCTGCTGATCGTGACGGCCGGAAGCGGGAAATGGGTCTTGGATAAAACAGAGCTCACTATGCGTGGAGGGCAGAGTTATCTGATAGCTCCCGGTTCGACAGCACGTCTCCGTTCTGAAACAGAAGGCATGTGTTTCTATCATTTAACTTATGAACTCTGGCGGAGTGAGGGAGATGACCCTGGACAAACTGCGCCTGTACGGAGCTCTCAATCTTCTCTGCGGCAGGGGGAACTGTTGTGCCGCCCGTTCTCCCAATGCATCGACTATCTGGAAAGCCTTTATCGGCACCGGCATACATGTAACGAACTTGAATCCTTCGAATTAGCCGTCTGTTTTCAAGCGTTCATGCTATTCCTATATCGTCAGAATCAGAACGATTCTTACACGTTGAATATGCGTCATGCTGTAGAGTTATCGATTGAACATCTGAAAGAGCATTATGCAAACCCATGGACCGTGGAACAACTGGCTGAATTAGCGAATGTTGCACGCTGGCATTATACACGTATATTCAAAGAGATTACGACCCAGTATCCCCTCGATTATCTGAACGGGATTCGAATAGATCGGGCAAAACATATGCTGCTGGCAAGCGATGACCGACTGCTGGACATTGCACAGTTTGTCGGTTTTAACAGCGAATATTATTTTAACCGTCGTTTCAAACAAACCGTTGGTGTTTCTCCTGGACAATATCGCCGTAACCACTACCGACAGGAGAATATGCGAGTGTTTGCACCTTTCCTTGAAGATTTTCTGGTGGCCCTCGGAATAACCCCGGTCGTGCAGTGCTCACACTCCAGATGGGGTAAGCAGGATTATCTCGGTTTGCTGCACGTCCCGGTTATTGATATTGAGAACGAGGATATTGCTGTACTGTCTTGTCATAAGCCTGACTGCATTATCATAAATATCGGGTTTGAACGCTGGATGTCGGACGATGGTTTGGGACGGTTGGCTCCAACGTATCAGTTCCCGCACCCGGGTGAGGATTGGCGTCTGACCCTGCGTAAATCGGCGGAACTGTTGGGCAGGAAGGACCGCGTGTTGGATATCATTTCACAGTATGAGCATAAGGCCAGCGAAGCCAAGAGGCTTCTTAGGCAATCGGTCCGTACACAGACCGTTGCTTGTCTTCGAATATCAGCCCTCGGAATCAGTCTCTATGCGGGTCCTGATCACGGATATACGGGACCTATACTGTACAAGGACCTTGGTCTGACCCCGCATCCACTCGTTCTGCAGTTGTCCCGGGGGGCCAGGATAGCCAGCCTTACCAAGGAATGGTTGAAGTTGCTGGATGCCGATCATCTGTTCATTACGTTTGATAAGCGTCATTCTTCCTGGGAAGGGGAGGAACGGAGTATGCTGGACTGGTCAGAATGGCAATCACTACCTGCTGTACAGGGCGGCTGCGTGTACGAGGTCGATTTTCTGACCTGGATGAATTATGGGGTGATCTCGCATGGGAAGAAGATTGAAGATGTGCTGAGGGTGCTGGCATAATAAATGGACTGATCCAAAGTCAGTAATGACTAAGGACCAGCCCATTTTAGGTTTGCTTTCATTTGAAGGAAATAAGATTCAAAGCACGTTTACGGCTGCTAGCGTATTTGAATGCGGCTTAAACTGCCGCCGTCTGTAAACAAGCGCTTGATATGTTGTTCGACTGCGGCATCCGGAATGAGGGGCGGTGCTTGATGCGGTTTCGAACGGGCATCGATAATGATATTGTCGCAGCCCCAATGCTTGTGCTCATAGTAGCCGTTCACACCGTGAATGTCATGGGAAGGGTTGCTTCGCGTAAAGGTCGCCCAGAGAAAATTGCTGATGGCCGCACTCATGAATTCACTGTCATCACATAGAATGATCATCGGGCAAGAGGGGAGAGGGCCTCTCGCTTGAATAGCCTCGCTTAGACCGTCCATTTCCTGCTGAACATCGGAATAGCTGGTAAATGGGGAACCCTGTATAGCCACAATGCCTGGCATGATCAATCGGGCAGTCGAGAATCCTGGCAGATCCTTCAAGGTTTCAGGCACTTCATGGCAGAGCTCTCTTTTTTTATCCCCAACCGCTGCAAAGACAACCTTGCTGCCAGTATTGAGTCCGGTTCCGGAATAATCGAGGGTATCGATTGTAGTATTGGTCTGAAAATGGATGTCCCGGTGCAGATTGATGCGCTCCAAGATATACGTCAAGAACCCCTCGATATGGTGCGTGCTTAACGCTTGTTTCTCTTCAGCGGCAATGAACAGATATTTGGCCAGACTCAATTGGCCGGTGCCTAGAATCCGATTGGCAATGGTGAGCAGCTCTGCCGGCTGTTTTACTTGTTGGTAGGGGGTGTAGCGTTCGCTGCCAATGGCAAACAGCAGGGGGTGAACCCCGGCAGCATCAACCGCATGCACTTCTTTGACACCCGGGATCTCTTGGCGAATCGCTCCGCCGGTCAGCTCATGAATCAGCTCTCCAAAGGACGTATCTTCCTGCGGCGGTCTGCCGACAACCGTAAACGGATAAATGGCCCGCTGTTTGGCATACACCTTGTGCACTCTCATGACAGGAAAAGGATGAACAAGGCTGTAATAGCCCAGATGATCACCGAATGGTCCTTCCGGTTTGGTCTCGCCGGGATGAATCTCCCCTGTAATTACAAAATCCGCATCGTGGCTTATACAATAACCATCGACATAGCTGTACCGGAAATGGCGCCCTGACAGCAAACCCGCGAAGGTAAGCTCGCTCATGCCCTCAGGCAACGGCATCACGGCCGATATCGTGTGGGCAGGTGGACCCCCTATAAAAATACTTACTTTAAGAGGCTGGCCCAGCTTGTTTGCTTTTGCCTGATGGATGCCGATGCCGCGGTGGATCTGGTAATGGATGCCGACTTCTTTGTTCATTTCATATTCGTTGCCTGTAAGCTGGACGCGGTACATCCCCAGATTGGAATTCATAATGCCCGGTTTTTCCGGATCTTCGGAATACACTTGTGGTAAGGTGACAAAAGCGCCGCCGTCGTCCTTCCAATGTTTGATTAGCGGCAGATCGGCGATTTGGATTTCCTGAAACCCTTGCGGGAGGGCGGTTGTTTTTTTGAGAGGCAATGCGGTTTTAGCCGCTAATCCCGTCCCGACATATTTAAAAGGATTCTTGAGCGCTTTCATGGGTTCATTGCGCAATGCAATGACATCTTGCGTAGACTCGAACGTGTCCCGAAAAATGAATTTGCTGCGCTCCATCGTTCCAAACAGGTTGGATACCGCACGGAAGTTCGAACCTTTTACGTTCTCAAACAACAGTGCCGGGCCGCCTGCCTCGTAGACCTTCATATGTATGGCTGCCATTTCAAGATGAGGGTCAACCTCTTCATGTATACGAACTAAATGCCCGTTTTTTTCCAGATCAATGATGCACTCTTCCAAATTGTGATATTTCATGTTATAGCTCCAATCCTTTGAAGATAGTGAACTCATTCTACTATTATCGGTAATCTGTGAGCGCAGGTCAATGACACATGATACATGCGGAGCATCTCTATATATAAAAAATCGCCCTGTCCACATGAATACGGACAGGGCGATACAATATCAATACAGCAGGATACCTTGTTTATTTCTGTACAAGCTGTACATCATAATCCTTTTCTTTTAATAAATCGACAACCATGCCATCCATGACATAATGTGCCGCGCCTACCACGACAAAGGAAGTATGCTCTCCTTCTTTTTCCAGCAGTTCGGACAGTTTAATGGCCATGTTCTTGTCTCGTTCGCCGATCAGACGCTGATTGGTTTCCCCTTGGGTGAGCTGTCCGTCAGCGGTCAGGGTTTTCTTCAGGCCTTCCACGTCGCCTTCAATCCAATCCAGCTGCATTTGCTTCAGGTTGTTGGCAATTTCCTGCGATCCTTTTTCTGACAAGAGGACATCCAGCAGCTCATTCAATTCTTTCTCCTGCGTTTCGGCAGGCACGTCAGCGAACAGGTCAGCTTGCAGCTTAATGCTCTCCAGCTCATGAATTGGCTTGCCTGTCAGCATGGCACTAGTAAGGAAATAGCTGTCGATACCGGTTGCCATGGCCAACGCACTGTCGGCCGGATTCTCGAAATAACCGAACGTGGAGAGGGTGTTGGATACGCCAAAGGGCTTGAAGCTATCAAACGTGTTTACTGGCAGTGCCAGCTTTTTCAGCGCCTTCTGCAGCTTCTCGTAGGAAGTTGCGGATATATGATCCTGCAGCTTCGTACCGTCACTGTACATCATCTTCTCTTGGAAATAAGACATATCCCCGTTGACAATATCAACCTCGACCCAAAGATCGTCCGATGCCGCAAACGCATCGCGAATGCTCGGATGCATCGGATACATGTCGGTCAATCCCAAATGAACCGATCCGAGCAAATACAGTGTGTTGTTATCGTTAGTCACTTTCCACATCAGGCCTTCGGCTCCGCCATCGGCCATATCATATGTATACTCAATCAATCGGCTGGCCATCACGACCGCTTGTTCGACGCTTGATGGCTGATCCAGCTGCAGACCTGCTTTGGTGCCTTTTACGATGCCTTTTTGCTGCATGTAATCCATCGGTTTGACCGCCGTGTTCCCGAAAGCTTCCGGCAGCTCGTAATTGGACAGGAGCTTGAATAAAGAGGTGATGACCATTTCTCTTGTGATTACATCGGCTGTTACATAGGACAAGGAAGCTTCTTTTTTCTTAAGACCCAGCTGATCCAGCTTCTTCGCCGTAGTAGCCATTAAAGATTGAAACTTATCTTCCGTAATGGATTGTCTGAAGGTTCCGTCATAATACCATTCCATCGGATATATGCCGTATTTCTCACCTTCGTTCAGTGTAGCTATCGACCAAGGGCTGATGTCGGGTACGGGAGCAGTCGGTGTGTCGGCATGAATCGGGAAGACATTGCCTAACAAAATGGTTAAGCTTAATGCCCCGGCACCGGCCCAGCGCTTGACTCTACTCCAGCGTTTGTGTTCTTGCATGAAATTGTTCTCCTCTCAAATCGGTTCTGTATGGAAGATAACCACCACAATAGTAGATTATACCATGTTGAGGAGTTTTGTTCATAGAACAACATGAAATCCACGGTCAGGGCTTTGATACGTGTTTCATGCCTTACAACAAATCCCAACTCTTTATATTAATTTCGTGTTTATGATGTAGGTGTAATCGCTTGGGTCGAACGCCCCTTGATAAGCTTCGGCTGGAAAATCGCTTTCTGTTTAGCCATGTCGGGAGTGTCTGCATGACGCAGTAACAGTTGGATCGTGTGATGTGCCATATCTGAAATAGGCTGCGATATCGTTGTAAGCCGTGGTTGTACGATCTGTGACAGCAGCGTATCATCAAAACCGATAATAGAGAGGTCACTCGGAACTTGCAGCCCCAGTTCCTCTGCGGCTTGCAGTACACCAACAGCGAGCATGTCGTTGCATGCAAAGATAGCACTAGGCCGCTCAGATTGCCCCAGCATTTGAAGTGCCCCGGTATAGCCGTCTCGAATGGAGGAATGAACATTGGTGATCCATTCCGGACGGTACTGGATATCGGCATCTTTCATCGCTTGCTGTCCACCGCGAATCCGGTGCTCGCCACTAGGACCTGCTTCAGCCACGATTCCGATATGATGATGCCCGTTGTGAACAAGATATTCGATTGCTTTATAGCCGCCCTTGTAATCATCAACTGTAACGGTATGTACATCTAAGGAAGAGATATCTTTTGAGAATAGCACGACGGGAATATTAGTTGCCAAAAATGGCTGAAGCAGTGACCAGTCCGTGAAATGACATGCGATGATCATGCCATCGACTTGTTTGCGCTGCAAGAGAGAAAGATAATTCAAGCTGCGCTCGTCCTCATTGTCGGTACTGCACATTACGATGCTGTAATCTGCAGCCCGTGCTTCATCCTCAAGGGAACGCGCTGCCTCTGCGAAAAATGGGTTTGCAATATTCGATAGAAGAAGTCCAAAGGTAGATGTCTTCTTTCCCGTTAGTGCGGAAGCGACAGCGCTAGGCTGATATTGCAGCTCATCCATAACGCTGAGCACATGTTCACGTGTCTTTTGACTTATGTTACCGGTTCGGTTTACCACTTTGGATACCGTTGCGATAGAGACGCCTGCCGCATTAGCGACATCGTAAATCGTAGATTTCATAGCTCTCTCCTTCATGCGTCATAGCAGGAGGACACCGTCTAGTAATGAATTGATACCTGACCATGCACGACTCATTCTTTATGTCTATTATAAGCAACAAAGGGAGAATGGACTACACCCATTCTCCCTTCTAATAGTATAACCACACTGCAGACCATTTAGTTGAGTTTATCGAGGGAATAACCACTCATGCTCAGGATCATTATGGAACTTCCAGGTCCGAATGGGGCCGGCCATAACATTCAAATAATACGAATCATAACCTGGAGGCACGGATACAGGATGATACCCTTCCGGTACCAGCACGACGTTACGGTTAGACACGACTAGCGTCTCGTTGAGCGAACGATCGTCAGTGTACACCCGTTGCATGATAAACCCTTGACCCGGGTTTACTTCATGATAATACGTTTCCTCCAAGTAGGATTCATATGGCAAATGATCTTGATCATGTTTATGCGGTGGGTAACTGGACCAATGTCCACCCGGTGTATATACTTCCACGACCAGCAGGCTATCCGCTGCATTTTGCTCGGGTAAAATGTTCTGGATATGACGTTCCATGTTTCCCGAACCGCGTGTTTCGACACCAACATCTTCCGGCTGGATAAGACGGGCAGGGTAGGTCCCGCGTCCAGGTGCTGCACATACCGCTAGTTCAAGATCAGTGGTTGCTATGACGGTGTACTGATCATCGTTCGGGACGTAAACAGAATACGGTGGAAGGCGTTCAAATACGCTCATGCGATGTCCGATAATTCCGAATTGCTTTTCTTTTGTATATACGTTTGCTTTTCCGCTTAAGAGCACCAGGCAGACTTCCTGATCGTTCGTGTTTCGCTGGAGAGTTTCGCCGGACTTCAAGGAGTATACTTCAAAACCAACATATTTCCAGTCTGCACTCTCAGGTGTGACACGAATAATATTTCCTTCTGCATCGCGTGTATGCGGAGAGACGATAAGATTAGACATACGGAATGCCTCCTTCGCGTTAAATTTTAAATATTCGATTTACATTGCTTCTAACACATTCATATGATTAAGCTTGATCGGACGACCTGCAACAAGGGATTCCTTCGCTGCTCGCGCAAGTCGTTCAGCCTGCAAACCGTCATTTCCATTGCATACGATAGGGAACTCTCCTTGAATTGAACGAAAGAAATCTTCGATCTCCTGTACATACGCCTGTGCATAGCGCTCCAGGAAGAAATAGAGCGGCTTATCCATCATAACGCCGTCACTCGTGGAAATGACTGCGGTTGAAGGACGATCATTTTCCGTAGCAATGGAGCCCTTGGAGCCGAATGCCTCAATACGCTGATCGTAGCCGTAAACAGCTTTGCGGCTGTTTTCGATAATGCCGATCGCTCCGTTTGCAAAAGTAAGCAAGACGACGGCTGTATCAATATCGTTCATCTCGCTAATCTTCGGATCAATCAAATTGGCCCCTTGTGCATATACCTCCACAACCTCGCTCTGCATGACATACCGTGCCATATCGAAATCGTGAATCATCATGTCCATGAACAGGCCACCTGATTTGGCTACATATTCAGCTGAAGGCGGCTCAGGATCACGTGATGTAATACGCAATACCTGCGGTTGCCCAATGACACCGCCTTGCACGGTATCGCGAACTTTCTTGAAGTTATGGTCGAAGCGACGATTGAAGCCAACTTGCAGCATTACATTAGCTTCGCGCACAGCCTGCAGTGCAAGTTCCGTAGTTTCTACCGAGAAACTTACAGGTTTTTCGCAAAATATATGTTTGCCCGCTTGTGCTGCTTCCTGAATGATCGTCGAATGCGTACTCGTTGGAGAGCATATGAATACGGCACCAATCTCGGGATCTTGTAACAAATCTTGATAGTTGTCAGTTACTACCGGGATATGAAGGCTCGTTGCCCAAGAATCCAAATTTTGAATATCGACATCAGATACGGAACGGACGCGTGCCATCGATGTGCGTTGAATATGTTCAGCGTGTAGTTTACCGATTCGTCCAGCACCTATGATACCTACTTGAAACATAATATCTCCTGCTTTCTCTGACATAGATTGATTTTAAGGAAAGCGCTTAACTCATAATCTCATCATATCTGACAGCGTTTTCTTTTTCAAGATATGAATTTGGAATTCCAACGAAAAAGCTTTATAAGCTTGTTCTATAGCCTTTATTTTATAAAGGAAACAAAAAAACGAATGTGAAATAAAGAACTTTAGAACAGCTTAAAAAAGCGTTTACATTGGCGGGATTATGTGATTATAATGAGCCATAAGGTAAGCGCTTAACTTTAATTTAGGATTTGCGTGCTGAGCAACACAGTACGATGCAACACGTGACAAAAGAATGTAGCTGAGAAGCAGCACATACGGTATTTGACTAATGGGAGGTGTGGATTGAAATGAGTAAGATTCAATTTTCACGGGAGCGACAGCTTGATATGATCTCGCTTGGCCGACTCTGCATTGATTTAAATGCAAATGAAATCAATCGTCCGATGGAACAGACACGCACATTTACAAAATATGTAGGGGGATCTCCGGCAAACATCGCCATCGGTGTAGCACGACTCGGGCTGAAGAGCGGGTTCATCGGCAAAATCTCGGATGATCAAATGGGAAGATTCATCAAGCAATATTTAGAGGAGCAGGGAATTGATACGACCCAGTTAGCCGTTGATCATACAGGGGCTGTGACAGGGTTAGCATTTACAGAGATTAAAAGCCCTGAAAATTGCAGCATTTTGATGTACCGTGACCATGTCGCAGACCTTCTGCTGCGTCCTGAGGAAGTATCCGAAGATTACATCAGGAAGGCGAAAACATTGCTAATCTCTGGGACTGCATTAGCGGCAAGCCCATCTCGTGAAGCAGTATTTGTCGCTTTATCCTATGCCCGTAAGCACGGCGTATTCGTATTTTTCGACTTGGACTACCGTCCATACACGTGGAAGGATGCATCCGAAACAGCGGTTTATTATAAGATCGCGGCGCAGTATTGCGACTTCATTATCGGAACACGTGAGGAGTTCGATATGATGGAGGCGTTTGATGGTCAGCAGTCCGATGATAATCTAACTGCTCAGACTTGGTTTGAGCATCATGCACAGGTTGTTATTATCAAGCATGGCGGATCGGGATCGATTGCTTATACGAAGGATGGGCAGTCGTTCAAGGGCGGTATTTTCAAAACAAAAGTCCTTAAGACGTTCGGAGCCGGCGACTCCTACGCTTCAGCTATGATTTATGCTTTGATGCAAGGACACGACGTGGCTACGGCGATGGACTATGGGAGTGCATCAGCTGCAATTGTTATTTCGCGGCACAGTTGTTCAGAAGCGATGCCAACAGCAGAAGAACTGCGAAGCTTCATGGAGACAACAGAACGGGTTCAACTGTAACGAATGACGGGGGACTTTTTGAATTCATTTATAAGTTTGTCCATTTCAAACACGAAAGGGGAAATAAAAAATCATGGCAGCAGAAATTACGGTCCGCAACTTCATCGATGGAGAATGGAAATCCTCTTCATCCACTCATATTGAACCTGTATACAACCCGGCGACAGGAGAAGTGATCGCACATGTACCGCTCTCCACAACAGAAGAAGTAAATGAGGCAGTGCAAGCCGCTACTTGTGCCTTTAAGACATGGTCTCGCACACCTGTTCCGCGACGTTCGCGAATTCTGTTCCGATTTCAGCAGCTCTTGGTAGAGCATTGGGACGAACTGGCGAAGCTGATTACGCACGAGAACGGCAAGAACTTCAAGGAAGCACATGGTGAAGTTCAGCGCGGAATCGAGTGCGTGGAGTTCGCCGCAGGTGCGCCTACGTTGATGATGGGCAAACAGCTTCCAGATATTGCAACGAACATTGAATCGGGTATGTACCGCTATCCAATCGGCGTTGTCGGTGGGATCACTCCGTTCAACTTCCCGATGATGGTGCCTTGCTGGATGTTTCCGCTTGCAATTGCCTGCGGCAACACATTTGTATTGAAGCCATCTGAACGCACGCCTTTGTTGGCGATCCGCCTTGCCGAGCTGTTCAGTGAGGCAGGTTTGCCAAAAGGTGTCTTGAATATTGTGCATGGTGCGCACGACGTGGTGAATGGGCTCTTGGATCATAAGTTGGTGAAAGCGATTTCTTTTGTTGGCTCACAGCCGGTAGGGGAGTATGTGTATAAACGCGGTACGGCGAACTTGAAGCGTGTTCAGGCACTGACTGGAGCGAAAAATCATTCCATCGTGATGGAAGATGCGGATCTGGATGTAACAACGAACCAAATCATTAATGCAGCATTCGGGTCTGCTGGCGAACGCTGTATGGCTTGCTCCGTTGTACTTGTACACGAAGAGGTTGCAGATGAACTCGTATCCCGACTTGTAACAGCGTCCAATGAGATGAACATTGGCAACGGAATGGAGGAAGACGTATTTTTAGGTCCGGTAATTCGTGAAGCACATAAAGAGCGCACACTCCGTTATATTGAGGCTGGCGTTGAAGAAGGAGCCCGCCTAGTACGGGACGGTCGCAATGATGCTCAAACATCTGGCAGAGGTTACTTTTTAGGCCCAACGATTTTTGATGAAGTGACGCAGGAGATGAAGATATGGAAGGATGAAATATTTGCTCCGGTGCTGTCTATCGTACGGGTGAAAAGCCTTGATGAAGCGATTGAATGGGCAAATGGGTCCCGATTTGCCAACGGTGCTTGTCTCTTTACCAGCAGCGGCGCTTATATGCGCCAGTTCCGTGAAAATATCGATGCAGGTATGCTTGGCGTGAATGTGGGCGTTCCTGCCCCAATGGCTTTCTTCCCGTTCTCTGGATGGAAGGATTCATTCTATGGTGATCTGCATGCAAACGGCACGGATGGAGTGGAGTTCTATACACGCAAAAAGATGGTAACGACTCGGTGGTAATCTCACACCTGCAGCGGTGTTCGAAAGGCGGTTGGTCTAACGATGACAACGATTCGATTGACGACAGCACAAGCGCTGATTCGGTTTTTGAATCAACAATATATTGAGTTTGATGGGCGTCAGGAGAAATTTATAAAAGGAGTATTTACGATATTCGGGCATGGTAATGTGCTCGGTATAGGTCAGGCGCTGGAGGAGGATCCTGGGGAGCTTGAAGTGTATCAAGGGCGGAATGAGCAAGGCATGGCACATGCTGCTGTTGCCTTTGCGAAGCAGAAAGCTCGCAGACAAATCTGTGCGTGCACCTCGTCTGTCGGGCCGGGTGCAGCAAACATGATAACAGCTGCAGCGACCGCTACAGCGAATCAAGTCCCGGTGCTGCTACTGCCGGGCGACACCTTCGCTTCCCGCCAGCCGGATCCGGTACTTCAGCAGATTGAGCAAACGCATGATATTACGATCTCAACTAACGATGCATTCCGGCCGGTAAGCAAGTTCTGGGATCGTATAACCCGTCCGGAGCAGCTGATGTCATCGTTGATTCAAGCGATGCGCGTGCTGACGGACCCTGCGGATACCGGAGCCGTTACGATCGCACTTCCACAGGATGTACAGGGGGAATCTTACGATTATCCGCTGTCATTCTTCCAGCGTAGAGTGCATCGCATCGAACGCCGCCCTTCGAGCGATGCCGCGCTCAATGCGGCTGTGGAACTGATCGGTCAAAGACGGAAGCCGCTCCTCGTATGCGGCGGAGGTGTCCGCTACTCCGAGGCCGGGGAGGCCTTAATGGCTTTCGCTGAAGCGTTCCGCATTCCAATCGCCGAGACACAGGCTGGAAAAAGCGTGATCCCTGCATCCCATTCGTGGAATGTAGGCGGGATCGGGGTTACGGGGAATGAGGCGGCTAACAAGCTGGCACGCGAAGCCGATCTTATTATCGGTGTCGGAACACGGTTCACCGACTTCACTACAGGCTCGAAAGAGTTGTTCGGGCATCCTGACCAAGCGGTGTTGACGATTAATGTCTCGCCATTTCATGCTGGTAAACTTGATGCGGTAGGTGTCGTAGCGGATGCCCGCACTGCGCTTCTCGCTCTCTACGATCGACTGGTGCAGGCCACTTACAAGTCGAACTACACTACAGAGGTTGAAGCTGCTAAGCAATCGTGGACGACAGAGTGGAATAGGCTGACACAGATCGACTATAACGCTAGCGGCTTCAAACCAGAGATTGAAGGTCATTTCAATGAGGCCATGCTGGAATATGCACAGGTGCTGAGCAGTCATCTGACTCAGACTCAGGTGCTTGGCGCATTAAACGATCTACTTGATGATGAGGCAGTCGTTGTTGGTGCATCTGGCAGTCTGCCAGGAGATTTGCAGCGAATGTGGAAGTCGGAGAAACCAAGCACGTATCATATGGAATATGGTTATTCCTGCATGGGCTATGAAATCTCGGGAGCCCTGGGAGTGAAAATGGCAGAACCAGAACGTGAAGTATACGCATTTTGCGGGGATGGCAGCTATTTAATGCTGCATTCCGAACTGATCACAAGCTTGCAAGAAAAGCGTAAAGTGAATGTGCTGCTATTCGATAACATCGGCTTTGGGTGTATTAATAACCTGCAGATGGGTCATGGCATGGGGAGCTTTGGCACAGAGTTCAGGGCGCGTAACGCGGCCACAGGCAAGCTTGACGGAGATTTGCTGTCGATCGATTACGCCAAAAGCGCTTCGGGTTACGGTGTTGCAACGCGTACCGTACGTACAATGAACGAGCTTGCCGAGGCGATGGAGTGGGCTAAACGACAGACTACATCAACGCTTTTGGACATTAAGGTATTGCCAAAGACTATGACAGACGGGTATGGCGCTTGGTGGAACGTGGGCGTCGCTCAAGTTTCAGATCAGGCTGGAATGAAGCAGGCTGCGGAGGACCGAGAGGGTCGTTTGAAGCAGGCAAGGCCTTACTAAACCGATAATTGGATCGGTGAATAATGGCAGAAGGCAAGGTGGTCGTAGATTACTGCTAAGAATGGAGCAGGGTTAATTGGCGATCACCTTCACTTTCGGCTTTTCCCGTATGGGGATTCATTGAAAATCACTCAGCTGGGAGGAATGAATATGTTTGCTGCAGGAAATGTAAAGCTTGGAATTGCCCCTATAGGTTGGACTAATGATGACATGCCTGAATTGGGCGCAGGAAATACGTTTGAGCAGTGTATTAGTGAAATGGCATTGGCGGGGTTCACAGGAACGGAGATTGGGAATAAGTACCCCAGAAATGTAAGCGCTTTAAGAAAGGCGCTGCACTTAAGAAACCTGGAAGTAGCAAGCGCGTGGTTTAGCGCGCATTTAACCGTTCGGGACTACGCGGAGACAGAGAAAATGTTCATCGAACATCGTGATTTCCTGCATGCGATGGGTGCAAAGGTCATCGTCGTTTCAGAGCAAGGGCACAGCGTTCAATGTCAGATGGAGACGCCGTTGTTTGCCAATAAGCCTGTATTTAGCGAGGAGCAATGGAGCCTTCTGGCAGAGGGTTTGCACGGACTTGGAAAAAGGGCATGGGAGAGAGGGATGCACCTTGTTTATCATCATCACATGGGTACCGGTGTACAGACCACAGAAGAGATCAACCGACTCATGGAGCACACGGACCCGGCACTTGTATCCCTGCTGTATGATACCGGTCACCTCGTGTTCTCTGGAGAGAGTCACCTGGATGTGTTGAAGCGTCACATAAGCCGTATTAAGCATGTGCATTTGAAAGATGTGCGGGCAGACGTAGCACATCAAGTTCGTACTGAGCAGATGAGCTTTTTACAAGCCGTGAAGTCCGGTGTGTTCACAGTTCCGGGAGACGGCTGCATCGACTTCATGCCTGTCTTTGAGGAATTATCGGGTGCTGCATATGAAGGATGGCTGCTAGTCGAAGCAGAACAGGACCCGGCGAGAGCAAATCCGTTGGAATTTGCGATAAAAGCGAGAGGTTATATTCGGAACACAGCAGGTATATAGTCCGGGAAATTTCTAACGTCGAAGCGGGTTCCATCAGGGATTTGGGAACGAGGGGTATGAAAGAAATGAGCCGACAGCTGCGTGGATATTAAATCACCGGAGTTTTAGTGAAAAAGTGATCCGGAGAATAAGGAGTGGGAGCGTGTTATTGAACGACAACAGACGTATATCGGTAGGGTTGGTGGGTTTAGGGCGATTAGGAAGACAGCATGCTGAAAATTTGGCATTTCGGATACCGCACTGTACATTGACTGCCGTATGCAGTGTGAAGGAAGAGGAAGTAGTGGCTGCTCAGCGAGAACTTAGCGTTCCGTATGGATACACGGATTACGAGGAAATGTTGCAAAATACAGAGCTTGATGCGATCTTTATTGCCTCTCCATCAGGATTCCACTGCAAGCAGATCGAGCAGGCCTTTGCAGCGGGCTTCCACGTCTTCTCCGAGAAGCCGCTGGGCCTGAGTATCGAAGAAGCACTGCGTGTGCGGGAAGCTGTACAGCGTCATCCTGATCAAGTGTTCATGCTTGGATTCATGAGACGTTATGACCGCTCTTACGCTTATGCCAAGCGGCAGATTGATGCTGGTGCGATTGGCGAGCCGGTGCTTGTCCGCTGTTATGGGCTTGATCCTGCTCAGGCGATGCCTACCTTCTTGAAGTTCGCTAAGAGCAACTACAGCGGCGGATTATTTCTTGACATGGCGATTCACGATTTTGATCTAGCGCGCTGGTATCTTGGCGCTGAAGCGGAAACGGTATGGGCGATTGGCGGTTCCCATCGTTATCCGGAATTTGAACAGCTGCAGGATGCAGAAACCGGAGCGGCTCTCGTACAGTTCGGAAGTAAGAAGATGGGGATATTCGTGGCAAGTAGGAACTGTGCCCATGGTTACCATATTGAGACAGAAATTATCGGGACGCATGGCTCTTTGCGTATCGGTACAAATCCAGATAAAAATCAAGTTGTGCTTATGGATGAGCGCGGAATCGTACAGGAATGCACAAGCGGATTCCTGGAGCGGTTCGAGTTTGCATACGTGGATGAAGTGATTGAATTTATCCGCTGTATCCGTGAAGCTCGAAAGTCGGAGGTAACGGTAGCCGATGGTATTCAGTCGACCATACTAGGATATGCGTGCAAGCTATCGTTCGAGACGGGCCAGTTGGTTGCTGTGCAGTCCGTTGTATCGACTGGTAAATAAACGACGGAGAACAGTAGTTACTCGATGAGCGGAAGGGGAATAAGGCATGCTTTACATCACAGTCATTACCTTTTTACTATATACGTGCTTCATAGCGTGGTACTCGTGGCATAAGACGAAATCAGTGGATTTGAATAGTTCAGATGGCTATTTTTTAGGCGGACGTAGTTTGACGGGGATCGTTATTGCAGGCTCCCTACTTCTGACGAATTTATCCACCGAGCAAATGGTGGGATTGAATGGACAGAGCTATGGCTCATCCATGGTTGTCATGGCGTGGGAGGTTACTTCGCCAATCGCGCTGATATTCATGGCATTTGTTTTCCTGCCTCGTTATTTGAAAGCAGGCATCACAACGATTCCAGACTTCTTGGAGCAGCGCTACGATATGCGTACACGACAGATTATTTCGATCTTGTTCTTGCTCGGTTATGCGATGGCGTATCTTCCGACAGTTCTTTATTCAGGCGCGCTTGTGTTAGATACAATTTTTAGCTTATCCTCTATTTTTGGCTTTGGTGACTATGGAATGGTGCTTGTCGTTTCATTGGTGATCGGTGTTGTCGGTATCCTCTATGTTGTTCTCGGTGGTCTACGGGCCTGTGCCTTGTCAGATACGATGAATGGGGTAGGTCTCATCGTAGGCGGATTATTAATTACCATTCTTGGTCTAGTTGCACTAGGCGGTGGGGACCTGGTTGATGGCGTCAATACCTTGCTGCAAAAAGAGCCTGAGAAGTTGAATTCCATCGGTGACAGCAGTTCACCTGTTCCATTTGTTACGATTTTCTTCGGCCTGCTATTCAATAATTTGTTCTACTGGTGTACAAATCAGGCGATTGTACAGCGTACACTAGGCGCAAAGAACTTGAAGGAAGGCCAAAAGGGCGTTCTGTATGCAGGCATGTTCAAAATATTCGGGGCCTTCTACCTTGTGATTCCAGGTATCATTGCGTATCACTTGTTCAATAACTCATTATCAAATGCGGATATGGCATATCCTTCTCTTGTAATCGAAGTATTGCCAACACTGTTATCCGGATTCTTCGCCGCTGTATTGTTTGGAGCAATCTTAAGCTCCTTCAATGGAGCATTGAACAGCTCTTTGACGTTGTTTACGCTCGATATCTATAAGCCGTTGTTCAAGCCTCAAGCAACAGAGAAGCAATTGGTCAAAGCTGGTCGTATATTTGCTATCGCACTCGGCCTCGTATCCGTAGCGATAGCACCGCTTATTTTATTTGCACCCTCAGGTTTATATTATTACTTGCAAGAAATGTTTGGATTCTATAATGTGCCGATTATCGCGGCGGTTGTGGTTGGGTTCTTCACGAAGCGAGTGCCAGCGATGGCGCCCAAAATCGCATTGTGTGTACATATCGTACTTTATGCGTTGTCCAAGTACTTCTTAGGTGAGATTAACTTCTTGTATATCCTAAGTGTGCTGTTCCCTGTATGTGTGTTTGTCATGCTAATTGTGGGTAAGTTTGCGCCGCGTGAAGAAGAATTCGTGCTGTACAATTCAGGCAAGGTAGACCTGACACCGTGGAAACATGCGAGAGCATTTACAGTTGTCATGATTGTTTTGATGATCGCGGTATATGTATTGTTCTCCCCGCTTGGAATCGCGGCATAAGATGAGTTGGCTTCGGGTGTAATATCATCAGAATTTTGCGAAATCGCTTACTTCATAATTAAAACAGAGAGGGTTCCTGTTTATCAGGCATCGATACCGGCGCCTATTCGCGAAGCTTGTGGAGAAATAGGTGGTTTCAAAGCACTATATCCAAAAAACACAAAAACCCGTTCTCATCACAGAGAAACGGGTTTTGGGTTATGTTAATCACATTTTTGCCGGTTGCCTTTATAGGTTGCGGTTCTGAAGCTCGCGCCACAGCCGCATGTTGCCTTGGCATTCGGATTATCGATGGTAAAACCGCCGGTCATTCCGGATTCTTCAAAATCAATTTCAAGACCGAGGTATACCAAGGATTTAAACTCTCCATGAGTTGATTTTTAAATACTGTGAATTGTTATATTAATAGTTAACTGCACTCTTTCTGAACTGAGTACAACGTTAATTCTATTTAATACAACTCGTTGATGATGAGCAAGAGAATAGTTTAATGCATAGAAATAACTCTTAAAATTATGTATACTTTGGAACCATAACAAAACTACTATAAACTTTATTTCGTAACTTTAAAATTCATTATAACAACTTTTATATTAATTGTTTCTCAAGATATAAATCCCATTGACTTTATTAATTCGTCATCATATGAAATTCCCCTTTCTACTATTTCATTTTTACACCAAACCTATAATGTGATTTTTTTTAACTTATAACAAATTTCCATCTCCTCATTCTTTGACTACGGGTAAATATCCCTTTTTTCAAAATTATAATCGCTTAATATATAGTAACAAGTATTTAAATAAATTTGTTTCTAAAAAAGGATAAAAATCCCGGTTGAATTCTGGTACAATCGAACTACAAAACTATAGTTTTGTTACTACATAGGGGTGAAAATTATGTTAGAAGTTGAAAGTATGTACATTCTCCATGAAGAACATGTGCGAAATATATCTAAAATTGCTTTTAGCAGATTCTTAAAAGAATTAAAGTTTAAGGCTTATGGAGCTAAAACCGCAATGGTTGATACTATTAACGAAGCTGTAAATGAAGGAACGCTTAGTAAAGAGCAATTAGGGCAGTTTATTGATTCTGAAATAAGATATGGGCACCATCGATTATTGTTTGTAAAAGACGTTGAGAAGAACTCAATTGCTTATATGAAATCATTAACTTATGAGGAAGTACAGCGGTTAATAATAACTAAGGGATACTCATTACCAGAGAATAATTTCATTGCAGATGTTCATTTTCCAACCGGATTACAAATCTGTGAGTTGAAGCGTGATGAAGACCAACTCACTTTAACCTATGCTAGGACTATTTCCTGTAACTATGATGGAGTGATTAGAAGAGAGACGGATTTTGCCTTTGTTACCATTAACTTTGAGGAGAGTACATTTACAGTTAGAATAAGACCACGCGGTGGAATAGTTGACAAAGATGGTTCTAAGCTTATAAAAGTCAACCAGAATGCATACTTTTATATTGTAGAAGACGCAATGAAAAAAATATTTAATGGATTGGATTTAATTAAGTCCGTACATTTCAAGAGAAGTATGTACAACATTGGAATCAAACTTACTGAAAGAGCTGAGAAGAAGTGGAGAAAGCAAGTAGAAGCAATTAAAGATGATGTCATAACAATATCTAAAACATTATCGAGCAAGTTGCCTGATATCAATCAAGAGGAATTTGATTTAGAATTTAGATTGACTCGGCTTTTAGAACGGGCACTAATTCAAAGTAATTTTGAAGAATTAAAAAAGAAAGAGGAAGGGAAGCTAGGTTGGGTTTCAAGTTTTGTTTTTTCAGATAACTCAGGAGGAAAAATAAAATCCTCTACAAAAGAAAATGGTAGGGCAATTGAATTATCAGAGTTATATTATGATACAAAAGACACCATAGATAAGGTGCGGACTTTTGATAAAATATGGATTAATTGGTTTGGTGAAGGAAAACGAATTATTGATACTAGAATTGAATGCACGCAAGAATATTATGAAATTCATTTCTTTAACTATATCTTAAATAAGGATGAACTTGACCATGTACTTTCCAAAATTAGAACACTTGCGCAAGGAGACTAAGGTAATTTTTACAGCCGTAGAAAAATTAGACGAATGGCTTGCTCTAAAACCTCAGATGTCAACTGATTATCTAAATCCTTTAGACTTTAGTTATCAAGCTTCTATTAACGAAAAGATAGCATTAAATTTATTTTCAATTTGTTGTAATGAAAAAATATTCAGAAAATATGAAGCAACCCCACTACTTAAAGTAAGATACATTGTAAGTTGTCCAAATTGCCATCAACCTTATCAGACCTTCTATTCATTAGAGGAAATTCCAAGAGAATATATTTACTGTAATGATGACTGCGATGGCTTTTATCCACTTCGTCATCCAGAGAGGATTGAAATCTACTTTGAATTGTTGGAAAGACCAGTAATTCAAGCTAAGATTCCAGACATTTTTGACATCCCCTCTACGGTTCCCCCACTCACCGCTGATGTTGCAGGATTAATGGAATATGGTCTGTGGGGGGACTTAATACAAGATGTTTAGGAACAGAATTAATTCAAGTGCTTTTATTATATTAGCTCTCTCAGTGGGTATTTCTTTTTGTGCCTACACCTTATTATCTGGGGATAAGGATTTTAATAAATTAAATTCAATATTATCAATATTCACAGCCTTAGGCACTTCAATGATTGGAGGTTACATCGCTTTCTATGCAAGTTATATACAGATTAAGGCAAACAGACAAAGTGAGGAATTGAAAAATATAAAACAAAATCTAGCCCAATGTTTGCTAGCCGAGTATGAAATAGAATATATAATTAAACTATTAAATAAATGCCTTGAGCGTAATGTTAAGTACTTAGAATTAAAAAAGCACTTAAGTTTTAACGCTATTGAAAGATTAAGAAACGAAAACATACTTCTTTTGGAAGTAGATAAAATTAAACAGTTCCTATCATTATTCAACAAATTAGCTCTGTTAAAATTAGCAGAAGATGAACAGAATGTTCAGAAACCTATTCTTGAAAGTATAATTACTGACCTAGAATCAATGCTAATAGTGATTGAAAATTATCAAGCCACTCTTTCTAATAATTATAAGTCTCCAAAAGAATTATGGTAGCTAGTTTGTAGTAATTTAAATAGGAATGTATAAGAATAATAATTAAATCCCCATAAGAGCTTTTATGGGGATTTAATTATTTAATATGTAATTTCAACCTAATATCCTCTAAACGATCTCAGAGATAGAATATTATTGTGCTATTTTTACAATTGTCAGAAAGAAGTATGATTTTATTTATATTATATACCTTATCTGAAATGTGGGAGGGGATATTCGTCGGAACGGAATCAGAACGAGCAAATCGGGGCTACGTTAATAATATTCTAAGATAAGAGAGAGCCTACTTCTGGTAAATTGCTGAAACTTTTGCAGCTCTAAGGCTGAGCCCATTTTTGAAGTTTGTGTATTATAACATTTTTAATTAGAAAGGAAAAATCAATAAACTCCCTCCTCTTAATGTTTTAATAATTAACAAAATGTGAAAAACGCAAAAAAAGCGAGATTATTGTAATCTCACTTTTTTGCATGGAGAGAATTCGATTTTCTTATTAGTTTGCCGGATTATTTCTTGTCATGATTACGCTTTGCCATGTCCGTCTGACCCAGAATGTAATCGATGCTTACGTTATGAAAATCCGCTAATTTGATTAATACCGTACTTGGCACATCCAAATTACCACTTTCGTATCGAGAATAAGTGGTTTGCGAAATATGCAGGTAATCGGCCATCTGTTGTTGCGTTAAATCTCTGTCTTCGCGCAAATCCCGAATTCGTTTATACATCGTATATCACCCAAGCAAAGTTTAGTTTATGCGAAAATTGCATATTGATATTTATGCGCTTTTCGCATAAAATTTATGAATAATGATAGGAGGGAGCCAAAAAGCATCGATGGAGAATGAAATGAAAATGAAAGATCAAGAGGGGAAGCTTCTGATTGACGTTATCCTAAGCTCGGAGAAAATTGTAAATGGTAATGGCAAATTAGCCTTAGCAATCAGGGAAGCCATCCCTGCTGGAGAGATAGAGAAGATCAAACAGCTTCGTTCTATGTATTTTTATTTATTTGAAAGCTCGCTTAAACGACTGAATAAAAATGAGCGGGAATTTATTCGGAATCATGTTGATTCTTAGAGTGAGTGATAAGGCGAATGCGATACACATATGGAAAAGAAAAAGCTGACACCGGAGGAATATCGAGGCGTCAGCTTTCGTTCGTTACTCAGAACTGGAGTACGATCATCTGATGGCAAGCCCATGTGGGAACCGAGTAGCTTAAGGTACCATTCTCCTGATGGAAGGGAAGTGCAGTCCCAGGAGCCAGATATACTTCCCGAACAGGCTCTCCTGTGACAATGGTAACCTGGGTGTCCACAAGAGGGAGAAGATCCTCTATAACCTACCACTCTAGATCATTATGTTCCTTGTTACAGCTGAGAATGACGACTTCGTATAGTACAATCTCTACATCTTTATTTAGAAGGTGATGGGATGCTCGTACTTGAACTGCAAGTCCCGCCGTTTCCTCAGCTGGCTACGATAGGCCATACGGTATGGAAGCCGGGGATCGTACACGCCAAGCGTCGATTTGGGGTGTTTGACATGATTATCTACGCCAAGGGCACGCTGTACATGGAGGAGAATGGAGTTGAATATGAGGTGGAGCAGGAGATGCTGCTGGTCCTTGAACCGGGAAAATACATCACGGATACCGTCCCACAGAAGATGAGACCGAGGTATATTGGATTCATTTTCAGTATCCGCTGTCCCCGCAGCTGGTGGAGAAGAACAACTGGCAGCAGCCTCTGTTAAAGCGGACGGATCAGGATACGGAATCTCATCCTGCTATGATCGACATTCCTAAATTTTCCACTGTAGATTTGCGAACGGTTGTGCCATTATTGACAGATATGCTTGTACTGTACAGTGCGCTTACACCATACCGATCGTTTGAGCTGCATAATTTGTTCGGTCAGCTTCTCCTGCAATTGCAGAACGGCATGAGAAAGAGCAGTCCGCATGCCCGATCCTATATTCTTGGCGAAAAGGTGGCTTCCTACTTGGCGAATCACCTGGAGCAGCCCTTTGATTCGGGAGAGATGGAGCGCGAGCTGCATTATCATTTTGATTATTTGGCGCGCTGCTTGAAGCAATACTCGGGGATGAGTCCGCTGCAATACAGACATCATCTGCAGATTGAGCGAGCTAAACGGCTACTGAAACATTCGGAGCTGTCCCTGATCAAAATCGGAGAGCAATGCGGCTTCCAGGATAATAACTACTTTACACGGTTATTCAAACGTCAATCGTCGTACACCCCCGGGGAATACCGGAAGCAGTATCAGGTGTTTCATGTGGATTCTTCCTAGCTAAAATAGCGTATAGCATGAGCATGTATGAAACTGCTGATTCGAAGGACAATTCAATTTGAGGTGGAATTATTTATAGCACATTATTGAGAGTAGATCGATCTGACATTCCAAAGGCAGCCAGCACGCTGGCGCAAGCTTTTGCAAAGGATGACCCTTTATATCAACATATCTTGCCTGATGAGACAACGAGGCTCGACGCACTGAATATTTTTTTTCAGTGCTATATTGAAATGTTGTATCCTTATTCGGATGTATTAACGACGTCTAAGGACTACGAGGCCGTGGCATTGGTATTCCATTCGGAGCGACAGGCAGGAACACTGCTCTCTAACGTCAAGTATGCGAAACAGATCGGGGTTGCCATAATCAAATCCTTGCCGATTTGCCGAATCATTGGGATACGAGGATTTGTTCGAGGACTAACCATTTTGCGCAGCATGAGTTCAGTTTGGCTATCGATGCTGGGCGACCGGCAGTATATGCACTTGGATATGATTGCTGTGCAGGAAGGCTGCCGCGGACAAGGATACGTTTCGAGGATCATAAAGCCACTGCTTGCAGAATGTCATACGAAGAATATCTTATGTACGTTGGAGACACAGACCCCAAGCAACGTACCCATTTATGAGCACTACGATTATCGCATGGTCAAGGTCATTCCGTTACCCAACAGTTCACTCCGGCAGTATTGCATGGTGTACACGCCGGATGGTCTTCAGCAGCATGAATAGCCTGCAGGAACGTTTGCAGATAAGTTGGAAAAAGAAGAGGGTTCATTATAAAAAAACTGCCGCCTCGCGTTACGCAAGGCGGCAGTTTTTTTGATTTCTTGCTTATTGTTGAACAATTGCGATAATTTCGTCTTCAAGCTCAAGTCTTACCTGTTCGCTGTATGCGCGAATGTTGTACTCGGAGTGCAGGTAGCGAAGAATCGCTTCAATGAGGTTAGCCTCAATCAAATACTGGGTTCTTCCGCTTACCCATACTTCCGCCGTATAACCGGTATCCTCATCCCAGCTAAGCTCAAGCGATACATCTGTCGGTTTGACGCCTCTGCGTTCCGCCTGGTGAAGACAGACCGCATTGATGATTTCGTCCATGCTTAGAACCATGGATTAGTACCGATTATTATTGTTATTGTTGTTGTTGTCGCGACGCTCGTTTTGTTGACGACGATTCTTCACGGCGCGTACAACAGCCATAACGACCATAATCAAAGCCCAGATTGCAATGAGGTTAATCAACAATCCCATAATTTCGCCCATGAAGCCCATGCCAGCGAACATTCCGCCGAAGAGCAAACCGGCAAGACCACCGATCATGAGACCTTTCATCAAGCCGCCGCCGCTAAAGAATCCGCGTTTGGTTGTGTTGGCTGCTCCTGTGTTATTGGAACGGTTGTTGGATTGTTGCACATTATTGGTATCATTCTTTTTCGGAGTGCTGTTGTATGTCTTATTACCGGATTTGAAACCGCCGCCGCCTCTTCTGGCATCTGCGGAATCTGGTGTCAGCGCTACAAAGAACAGTGTAATCGCTACAAGAATAGTCAATACTTTTTTCATCGTGTTCTGTCGAACCTCCCAGTGAATTTAGAGTAATAAAGAGTACTACGGACGAGTCACGATAAGGTTTCAAAATTTGTGCGACCATGTTTTGAGGCGGTTGAGCGCTGCTGCTGTTTTAATAAATCCAGTACCCAATCACACCATTTCAGCTCGGTCTCAGCCATCATCAATCCTTTGGTAGCGAGTACATAATTGCTGAACGCCTTGCTTCCAAGCTCTCGGGTTTCCTCCGGAATCCCCTCTAAAATCTGCTCGTAATAACGCTTTTTCTCCAGATAGCCAATTCTGCGGTCCTCGAAAATATCAACGGCGATGCCGATCTCCGCTAACCACAGGCAGAAGGTTCGAAGAGAAAGTTCATCTTTGGTGACTGCGGGAGCAATGGGTTGGTACATCCATTCGCGCAGCTTCTGCATGCCCTTTTCGGTAATCGCATAGATTTTCTTGTCCGGTTTATCACTTTGCTGGACCCAGTGAGAGGACAACAATTGCTTCTCCTCCATGCTGGACAGCAGGGGATAAATTTGACTGTGTTTGGCTTGCCAAAATGGCTGTATGCGAAGCATCAAATCGTATCCTGATGATTCTCTTCTTGCTAGTAGTCCTAACAAGCCGTATGACAACGTATTCATGGACATAACTCCCTTTGAAACGCATATCGTGGACACTAAGGTTGGGATGGAAATCCGCCTATCGGTCCGGTTGATAAAAAGTGTACACTGAAACTGTATGGTTTGACAACTGGGGGAGGGTTCTTTCTCTCTGCTTTTGGTAAAATTGTGACTAAAAAAGCACAAACGCCTCAGCGCTTGTGCTCCAATTTGACTTTGAATGATTTATTTGTTCTCGTAACCTTCGACTACCAGATCAAGCGCGCCTGTGTTAGGGTCGATAACCATGCCGTGAACGGGTACGTTTGGCGGAAGCAGCGGGTGTTTTTTGATCAGGTCAACGGTGTTTTTTACGCCGTCTGTAATGTTATCGAAACCGCGAAGCCATTTGGACAAGCGGATGCCGGAATTTTCAAGCGTGGAGAGAACTTCATCCGAGATCCCGCGGTCTCTCATATGCTGGATCATATCCTCGGCGTTCAGGGAAGCCATGCCGCATTCATAGTGGCCTACTACGATTACTTCTTCCGCATGAAGCTCGTACAGTGCAACCATAACGCTCCGCATCACACTGCCGAAAGGCTGGGAAATGATAGCGCCGGCGTTTTTAATGATTTTGACATCGCCATTCTTGAAATTCATTGCTTTTGGAAGCAGTTCGACGAGCCGTGTATCCATGCAGGTGATGATGACGAGTTTTTTCTCAGGAAAACGACCGGTCAGATAGGATTCGTATTCTTTGTTCTCTACAAAGCTGCGGTTGTGTTCCAAAATGCTGTTTAGGTGTTGTTCCATGGATATTCTCTCCTTCGTTTCGATCGTCGTTTATAGTTGTTGCACTCGGGTATCTATAATCTGAATATTGGTGCCGTAATGTTGTCCGCTGCTGTCAAGGCGGAAGGAGCACACGCCGGGATCGGCGTCAAGCTTCATCTTGTCCTCGAAGAAAATTTCCTGCCGACGGTTTACAATAAAAGGCACAGGGCTTCCCGTATCTACAGTGATATCATCCACTGTAGGCTCATCTACAATTCGCAGGCTTGGAACGCCGTTGACGGCACATCCGCATCCCTCCGTGTCATAGATCAGCCTGATGGTGCCTGGCTTGTCCCCAAGTTTATCCTTCAGCTTCTGCTCGGCTTGGGGGGTGAGTTGAATAATCAAGGCATCCTGACACTCCTTTATATGTAGAATGTTATTTATTCTTTCTGGAAGTTGATTATATACCTTGTAAAAAGTATCATCAATAGAGTATAAAAGATTCCTATCACTAAAAAAAGAAGGTGAGCCCGTATGGCAGTACAACATTCACAGCAATGGGAACAATTTGATCGATTGGTTCGCAAAATCATGAGCTACTACGAAGCTATAGGCCTACTTCATTGGGATTTACGGACAGGTGCTCCCCGCAAAGGAACCGAAATTCGTTCCGAAACGATCGGGGTTCTATCTACAGAAGCATTTAAACTGCAAATCTCGGAGGAGATGGGACAGCTTCTGTCTTTTTTTGCCGAGCCGGAACAGGCAGAGCAGTTGGATGATCGCAAACGCCGCATGATCGCGGAAGTGCGTAAAATGTACGACCAGAGCAAATCCATTCCCCCTGAACGCTTCCAGGAATATTCCATTCTTGCCGCCCAATCGGAAACGAAGTGGGAGGAAGCGAAGAAGAATAGTGATTTCGAAGGTTTCGAGCCATACTTAACCAAAATCGTAGCGTTCAAGCAGGAGTTTATCGAATATTGGGGCGTGAAGGATACCCGATACGATACACTGCTTGATATGTACGAGCCGGATCTGACGGTGGAGAAGGTGGATGCCATCTTCGAACGTCTGAAAGCGCGTCTGGTGCCGCTGGTCCATGCAATCCAGGAGTCTTCCTTCAAACCGGAAACAGCTTTCTTGAAACAGCTGTTCCCAAAGGAACAGCAGGAGAAATTCAGCTTGTTTCTGCTGGAGCAAATGGGTTATGACTTTGAAGCAGGACGCCTGGATGAGAGTGTGCATCCATTTGCGACGGGTCTCAATCCTGGCGATGTGCGCATTACGACCATGTATCTTCCGGATGACGTGCTCAGTGCGGTATTCAGCTCCTTGCACGAGGGCGGGCATGCACTATATGAGCAAAATATCGACAAGACACTGGCAGGCACGCCGCTCTCCGGCGGCACCTCCATGGGCATTCATGAGTCCCAATCCCGTCTTTGGGAGAATATGATTGGCCGGAGCCGCCCGTTCTGGCGTCGTTATTTTGCGGACCTCCAGCAGTACTTCCCTGAGCAATTAAAGGAAGTGGACGTTGAGCAATTCTATCTGGCTGCGAACAAGGTAGAGAACTCTTTGATTCGTATTGAGGCAGACGAACTGACATATAACCTGCACATCATCATTCGCTACGAGATCGAGAAAATGCTCTTTAACGAAGGATTGGCTGTGAAGGATCTTCCGGAAACCTGGAACGCGAAGTATAAGGAATACCTCGGCATTATGCCGACAAACGATGGAATGGGCGTGCTGCAGGATGTTCACTGGTCCGGCGGTGATTTCGGATATTTTGCATCCTATTCGCTGGGTAACATGTATGCTGCCCAAATGCTTCACACGATGCGTAAAGAGCTGCCGAACCTTGACCAGTTGATTGAAGAGGGGAATTTGGCTCCAATCAAAGAATGGCTGACAGACAAGGTTTACAAGTACGGCAAGAGCGAGAAACCTTCCGAGATTATTGTGAGAATCACAGGAGAAGAGCTGAACCCGGACTATCTGGCGGATTATCTGGAAGAGAAATATAAAGAGATTTATAAGCTTTAATGGATGAGACGCAGCCCTTGTGGCTGCGTTTTTTTTCTTTTACATAGGAAAAGCTCATTTGGTATTTTATCTTCTCCGCACATAGGGTACAGCGGCATGAGTGACACTGCCAGGCGTTTAACCTTTGGGCAGACGCATGCATATGTTGAAAAGAAAAGTTTGTTCAAGGGAATGGAGGGTTACCATGAAGCGTCAAAAATGGTGGGGGCTGGCGTTATCGATGCTGCTTGTTTGCGGAGTAGCGCTTGCCGGGTGCGGTGGCGGTGGATCGGCCACAAAAGTCAAGATTGGCGAAGTGACACGTTCGATCTTCTATGCTCCGCAGTATGTCGCGTTGGAGAAAGGATTTTTCAAGGAAGAGGGGCTTGATGTGGAGCTGCAGACGACCCCGGGCGGTGACAAAACTATGACGGCATTGCTGTCAGGAGCTATCGATGTGGCGCTAGTCGGCTCCGAAACCTCGATTTACGTCTATCAGCAGGGCTCTGAGGATCCTGTCATTAACTTCGGTCAGCTGACACAGACGGATGGCACATTCCTGATGGCCCGGGACGGATCAGGCGCGTTTGATTGGAACAACGTGAAGGGTAAGGTATTCCTGGGCCAGCGCAAGGGCGGAATGCCGCAGATGGCAGGCGAGTTCACACTGAACAAAAAAGGGATTGACCCGCACGGTGATCTCGAGCTGATTCAGAACATTGATTTTGCCAATATCGCATCAGCCTATGCTTCCGGTACGGGTGAGTTTGTGCAGCTCTTTGAGCCGCAAGCCTCCATCTTCGAAAAAGAAGGCCGGGGTAAGGTGGTAGCTTCCTTCGGCGTGGAAAGCGGACATCTGCCTTATACGGTGTTCATGACCAAGCAGAGTTATATCGACAAACATGACGCAACGGTTCAGAAGTTTACCAATGCCCTCTACAAGGCACAGCAATGGGTGGATGCCAACACTCCTGAGGATATTGCTGATGCCATCATGCCTTATTTCAAGGATAGCGACCGGGATATCGTCGTTTCTTCTGTTAAACGGTACAAAGAGCAGGGGAGCTACGCAACCGATCCGATCGTGGATGATGCAGAATGGAACAATCTGCTGGACGTGATGGATCAAGCCGGCGAACTGAAAGAGCGGGTAGCTCCTGAGAAGATCGTTAACAACACGTTTGCCGAGAAAGCGAAGTTAGCGAAATAATGACGTACTCCTGATCCATAGAACGAAAGGAGAGAGCACCATGGTACCGGTAGTTGAATTGAATGATATCGCTCACGTATATGTCACCGATCGGGAAGCCTCTCTGGCTGTGGAAGGAATTCACTTGAAGGTGGAGCCCGGCGAATTTGTCAGCCTGGTTGGACCTAGCGGTTGTGGCAAGACGACCATATTGTCTGTCATTGCCGGCCTGCTGCAGCCGTCCAAAGGAGCCGCTTACGTGAATGGCGATCCGATATACGGGCCGTCACCGGAGGTGGGATACATGCTGCAGCAGGACTATTTATTTCCGTGGCGGACCATTATGGATAACGCCTTGATTGGTTTGGAATTGACGGAACGATTGAATCCGGAGAGCCGCAGCGCCGTGCAGAATCTGCTCAGGGAGATGGGGCTTGGCGACAGCGGCAATCTGTATCCGTCACAACTCTCAGGCGGGATGAGACAGCGGGTCGCACTCGTTAGGACCTTGGCAACGGATCCCGGTCTGCTTCTGCTCGATGAGCCATTCTCCGCATTGGATTATCAGACGAAGCTGCAGCTCGAGGATTTGATTGTGGAGACTTTGAAAGAGCGGGGAAAGACCGCCATTCTGGTGACCCATGACCTGTCGGAGGCCATTGCGATGAGCGATCGGGTCATTCTCTTAAACCGCAATCCCGGGCGGATTCACCGGTTATTTGATATTCCGGAGAACATCCGACGGGCGCAGCCTTTTTTTGCCCGCAAGGAGCCGGGCTTTAATGAATTGTTTCATGAGATTTGGGGCGAAATGCAAACCATCGGGAAGGAGTGAAGCCTATGACAACAAGGCATGAGCCTTCTGCTTCTTCTTCGAAGGGCTGGCTCCAGGATATCTATGTTAAGCACACAAAGAAGAAGAAAAGCATCCGGAATCGGGTACTGGCGGTCCAGCTTAGCTTGCTGCTGCTGTTTTTTATCTGGTGGGAAGCGGCTGGAAGATGGAAGTGGATTGACGTGCTTTTATTCAGCTACCCGTCCAAAATCTTCTCTAATATATGGGGCAACATGGTTAGCGGCGAGTTGTGGGGGCATCTGGGGATCACGGTTGGAGAGACGGTTGTCGGGTTCCTGCTGGGCACGCTTGTCGGCACGCTGCTGGCTGTCTTGATCTGGTGGTCACCGTTTCTTAATAAGGTTCTGGACCCTTACATGGTTGTGTTCAACAGCATGCCGAAAGTGGCGCTGGGTCCTATCTTTATTGTCATGTTCGGCGCCGGCTTTACCGCTATCGTGATCACTACATTATCCATTACGGTCATTGTGACCACCCTTGTGGTATACAACAGCTTTAATGAGGTGGATTCCAATCTGATCAAGGTTGTCCGTACTTTCGGCGGCACCAAGCGTCAGGTCTTTCAGCGTGTCATTCTGCCGGCATCCTATCCGGCCATCGTGTCTACACTGAAGGTCAATGTGGGCATGGCATGGGTCGGTGTCATAGTCGGTGAATTCCTGGTTGCGAAATCGGGTCTTGGTTATCTGATCATGTACGGCTTTCAGGTATTCAACTTTACGCTCGTCCTATCAAGCCTTCTCATTATCGCTGTCGTGGCCACGGCCATGTATCAAATCGTTGTATATATAGAAAGAAAATTGTTAACTCATCGTTAAAGCGCCTTGTCTTGGGCAGGTTCCCTGTATGGTTGTCTATGGCATGAAAATAGGCTAGGATGAAGTAAAACCATCACAATCGCCTGGAGGCTCTTCATCACATGGGATTTCGTGTCATCAAAACGGCCGCGGCAAGCCTGCTTGCCATTTTAATTACAGATGCCTTAAATATACCGGGGGCTACGTCCGCCGGTCTTCTTGCTATACTCGGCGTGGACGTCACGCGCAAACGGAGTGTGCGCTCCATATCATCCAGGTTCTTTGCTTCGCTGCTGGGACTGCTGCTGGCGTGCATTCTTTTTTATTTTCTCGGCTTTCATTACTGGGTTCTGGCACTCTACATACTTCTCGCATTCCCTGCGATTTCAAAAGCGAATTTCAAGGAAGGAATCGTTACCAGCTCCGTCGTGGTGTTTCGAGTGTTTCAGGGCGAAGAGATTGGCTTCGACATTCTCCTTACTCAGGTTGAGTTACTAATTATCGGCCTTGGGTCAGCGATGCTGGTGAACTTGGTGTACATGCCAAACAGTGAGGGAGCGATGATGGAGATCCGCCGCAGGGTGGACGGGCTCTTCTCTGTCATTTTCAATCATTTCTCGCTCACGCTGAGAGACCCTGAACATATATGGGACGGTAAAGAACTGATTGAGGCCAATCGGCAGATCGAGCGGGGAATAGAAGAAGCGAAGCGGGCATCGGAGAATCAGATGATTCATCCGGACGGCTCTTGGAACATATATTTCTATATGCGGAAGGAACAGATGGAGAACATCCAGAGCATGATGCATCAGATATCGCAGGTGTACGAGCGTCTTCCTCACGGGGTGCTGACCGCTGAAATTTTCGATCAATTAAGCAAGGATGTTGTTGCTGAAGGATATACGGGCAAGTCCGAAGGTCTGCTGATTGAGCTGGAAGACCGGTTCAAGGAAATGGATCTCCCGACCACCCGCGAGGAATTCGAGGTCAGATCCGCGATTCTGCAGCTCTGCCATGAGCTGGAATACTATTTGAATATATCGAAGAAGTATAAGGCACCCACGGCAAAAAAACCGCAGAAGCGTGCGGATTCGGCCCCGTAGCTCAGGGTTTTTCAAAAAAAAATCTGATATTTTTAGCATCATATGAATTTATTTGGACCACTTCATTCAACATTCGCCCATCTCGTGCATACACATGTATGGAATGATTGTATGGAGGAGGTTCGAAGATGTCATTGAGTCATAAACACCAATGTAGAGAAATCATCACGAAGGCGATCTGCGGCAAGGGTCGTAAGTTCTCTACCGTAACACATACCGTGACTCCGCCTAATAATCCGACCAGTATTTTGGGGGCCTGGATTATAAACCATCAATACGAGGCGGTTGCCGCCGGAGACGGAATTGAAGTTATTGGTACTTACGATGTTAACATCTGGTATTCCTATGACAAAAATTCGCAGACCGACGTGGCGAAAGAAACGGTGTCGTATGTAGAACGCGTGCCTCTTTCCTATCTGGATCCGAAGCATCGCGCAGCAACGGTGGAAGTGTCGGCAGAAGCGACACAGGAGCCGAGCTGCGTCGAAGCCAGCGTATCCTCGAATGGCACGAGTGTCATCCTGCGGGTAGAGAGAGAGTATGCGGTGGAGCTGGTGGCCGAAACCAAGGTCGTTGTAAAAGTATGCACCAACCACCATGGTGACTACGAAGACAAAGAGTTCGACTACGCCCTGGGAGACGATGTCGATGATTACGAAGACCTTGATTACGAAGGTCTGGAGGATGAACTGTAAGTTACCCCTCCTGTAGGAATGATTATAATCTTAGCATATGCAGTGAGGGCAGCTTTGCGGAGGGCGGATGCCCTCTTTTTTATTTTTTTCGCGAGGGGGGCTAGGGGATGACTAAATCCATGGTAAAACCAACTGCTGCAAAAGGTTATGTTCCAATCAATGGGGCTAATGCAATCCTGGCACAGGCACGTATGATCAGGTCCGGCATTCCTTGCCAGTTGGGCATGGCTTCCGGGGAGGAGCACCGCTACACAGCCAAATACTCGGTTCATGTTCGGAAGCTGGCTGCAGCCTCGATCCGCCACCATCAGCTGGGAGGCAGCGAGGTGTTGTATGAGCCTGATCCCGAGAATGGGAGATACGAAGACGGTCTGCACCGGAGACTGGAGAAAGCGGCACTGCGTTCGCTGTATACGCTGGGTGTGGATGAAGGAGAGGTCATCATTACGGCCCGGCCCGGGCGGAGATACGTGGTTGAGAGTGTTCGAATGAAGGGGGGACGGAATCAAGCGGTTATGAGTGCCAAGGGCGGCCCGACGGAAGGGGGCAATACGCTTAACGAGACCGGAGACGCTCCAATCACTCCATCGCTGCTGATCGGAATGGATCCGGAGTTTGTGCTGATGCAGGACAACGGGCAAATCGTGTTTGCTTCCGAGTTCATGGCACGTGGCGGGGAAGTCGGCAGTGATGCCGTGCGTTTTCGGGGGGAGGTCATTTACCCCATTGCCGAATTAAGGCCGTCACCCAAAGCAGACCCTAAGGAATTGCTTCACGAAATGCAAAAAGCGCTGCGCACTGCCCAAACGATGATTCTGGATCGTTCGCTGACATGGAGAGCAGGTGCTCTGCCTTGCGGGGACTTCCCGCTTGGTGGGCATATTCATTTCAGCGGTGTTCCGCTGTCATTGTCACTGCTTCAGACGCTGGATAATTATCTGGCACTGCCGCTGGCGCTGCTGGAAGATCCCAAAGGGCGCCATCGCAGACCCCGATACGGTTTCCTGGGAGATTTCCGGAGGCAGCCGTATGGCGGTTTTGAGTACCGAACGCTTCCCAGCTTTCTCGTCTCCCCCCTCGTGGCGAAGGTATCGCTGTATCTCGCCTATCTGATCGCCCGATACAGCGACCGGCTGCTCGCAAGGCCCCTGAATACCGAACGATACCACCGGGCCTATTACGACGGGGATAAGACCGTGCTCAAAGAGTGTATAGCGGGGTGGCACCGGGATCTGTCCGCACTGCCGGAGTATAAGGACTATGCCCGTGAAATTGAGCTTGCTCTTGTGCATATCGAGGCGGGGCGAACCTGGGATGAGAGCAGGGATATCAGACCGCTGTGGAATATTCCCGTTAAGCCTTGATGCCTTGAGGTCAATTTCTGTTATAATAGAGGCCAAGCTAGAAAAGGCATGGAGGTACGTCATGGCTAAATATACGCCGATGATTGAACAATATTTAAATGTGAAGGAACAAGCGAAGGATGCGTTTCTTTTTTTCCGCTTAGGCGATTTTTATGAAATGTTTTTTGATGATGCGATCCTCGCGTCGAAGGAACTGGAGATTACACTAACCGGCCGCGAAGGCGGTGGCACCGAGAAAATACCGATGTGCGGAGTGCCGTATCATTCAGCCGAAGGGTATATCCAGCGGTTGATTGAAAAAGGGTACAAAGTCGCCATCTGTGAGCAGATGGAGGATGCCTCCGTCACCAAAGGCATGGTGCGCCGGGAAATCGTCCGGGTCGTAACGCCGGGAACGATCATGGACGGCAAGGTTGTTCACGACAAATCGAACAACTATATGGTGTGTGTCACAGAAGCGGGCGGATTGATGTCTTTATCCGCATGCGACTTGTCGACCGGCGAGCTCTATGTGACCTCGGTTCCATGGTCGGAGGAGTGGCTCCGGGACGAGATTGGCCTCTATGAGCCTTCCGAGATTATCGGTGACGCAGCGCTGCTTGAGATCATCTCTTCACAGTCGCTTCCCGGCAGCCGGAATATCGTATATACGGCGTGGGATCGAAGAGAGGATGCGTTGGTTCGAACCCAATTCGGGGAGCCCGCCTGGGCTCGTCTGGAAGAGGAACGCAGAGCCTGCGTATCTCTGCTGATCTCGTATTTAAGCGAGACGCAGAAGCGGTCACTAGGGCAGCTGACGCAGATTGCTTCCTATGAACCGGGACAGTACATGGTCCTGGATCCATTCACAAGACGCAATCTGGAGCTGGTCGAGACGGTGCGTGAGCGTTCGAAGAAGGGTTCGCTCCTGTGGCTTCTGGACCGAACGGAGACCTCGATGGGGGCAAGGCTCTTGCGGCGGAGAATCGATAAACCGCTGTTGTCCCGAAGCCGGATCGAAGAGCGGCTGGAGGCTGTGGAACATCTCTATAACCAGTACATACTGCGAGAAGATTTGCGGATGGCGCTTAAAGAGATTTACGATCTGGAACGGCTGGTAGGCCGGATTGCGTTTGGCAGTGCGAATGGTCGGGATTTGAATGCGCTCAAGCTGTCGCTGAGACAAATTCCTTCCCTGAAAGAGCTGTGTGCTCAATCTCCTTCCGAAACCCTCCGGCGTGTAGCCGCGGATACGGATATTTGCGACGATCTGTGCGAGCTGATCGAGGACGCCATTGTGGATGAGCCGCCGGTGTCCGTACGTGATGGAGGGATTATCAAGCCGGGATATCACGAGCGCCTGGACGAATTCCGTGAGGCAAGCACCAGCGGCAAACGCTGGATCGCAGAGCTGGAAGCCAAGGAACGCGCGGCTACAGGAATCAAATCCCTGAAGATCGGCTACAACAAGGTGTTTGGCTACTTCATCGAGGTAACCAAGTCCAATTTGTCTTCCCTGCCGGAAGGCCGGTATGAGCGGAAGCAGACGCTCGCCAATGCGGAACGATATGTTACACCGGAGCTGAAGGAGAAGGAAGGTTTGATCCTGGAGGCCCAGGAGAAGATGGTGGACCTTGAATATGCCCTCTTTACCGAGCTTAGGGACAAGCTGAATACACAAGTGAGCCGATTGCAGAAGCTTGCCGAGCGAATCGCGGAAATCGACGTTTACCAATCGCTGGCTGCGGTCAGTGCAGAGTACCGGTTCGTGAAGCCGGAGCTGAGCGACGGGTATGATTACATCGTTGAAGGCGGACGCCATCCTGTTGTTGAATCGGTTATGAAGGATTCTGCATTTATTGCGAATGGCACGGATTTGCGTAAGGACGGCTCCTCTATCCTGCTTATTACCGGTCCGAATATGGCTGGAAAAAGCACATATATGCGCCAGGTTGCCTTATTGTCAATCCTGGCCCAGCTCGGCTGCTTTGTTCCGGCCGAGCGCGCGGTTATCCCGCTGGTAGACCGGATCTTTACCCGCATCGGAGCAGCGGACGACTTAATTGGAGGCCAGAGCACCTTTATGGTCGAAATGGCAGATATTCAGGTCATGACGGAAAAAGCAACGCCTCGCAGTCTGATTATCATTGATGAACTGGGACGCGGAACGTCAACAAGCGAAGGCATGGCCATTGCACAAGCCGTCATTGAATATGTGCATGATCATATCGGATGCAAGGCGCTTGTATCCACGCATTTCCATGAGCTTGCTCATCTTCAGGAAAGTCTTGGCGGCCTTAAGAACTATTCCATGGCCGTTCAGGAGAGCGGAGATAAGGTTCATTTTCTCCGCAAGCTGATCCCGGGGGCAGCAGACAGCAGCTATGGTATTTATTGCGCCAGATTGGCAGGTCTGCCCGGCAGCATCATTGACCGTGCTTATGGCCTGCTGCAGGGCTTGGAGCAGGCTTCGCTGGCCGCTGTGGCTTCGGAGCATGGGGCGGCATTGCAGCGGGAAGAGACCGCTTCAGCCTCTTTGGCTGCCGAGGGTACCGATGGAGCAGTAATGGCAAGGGAGCAGCGTGAAGATGCGTTCCCGTATACCCCTCGCGACCTGAGCCATGGAGAACGGAAGGGGGGTGTGGTACAGCTCTCTATTTTTGGAGAAGACGAAGTGCCTGATCCGAGAACGGCGAAGGTTGGCAAGGATGGACATGCCATGGCGCCGGAAGCTGTACAAACTCCTGCGATCAGAGGTATTATCGATGCGGTGAAGGGTGCCGACGTGATGAATATGACACCTCTTCAGGCCATGCAGTTCTTGAATGATCTGAAGATCCAGGCGAAGGATATATAATTTTTGCATGGGATTGAAGTGAAACGGAGGTAGGAACAATGGGGATTATTCGTATTTTGGACGAGCATATCGCAAACCAGATTGCTGCCGGCGAGGTGGTGGAGCGGCCTGCCTCCGTTGTGAAGGAGCTTGTGGAGAATGCCATCGATGCCGGGAGCACCAAGATCGACGTTACGGTCGAAGAAGGCGGACTCGACAGCATTCGTGTCACGGATAACGGGGCAGGCATTGACCCGGAAGATTGCGAGACGGCTTTTTACCGCCATGCGACAAGCAAAATTACGGAAGGTCGGGATCTGTTTCAGATCACGAGCCTCGGATTCCGAGGCGAAGCCTTGCCGTCCATTGCCGCGGTATCCAAGGTACGGCTGGTGACGTCCAATGTTCAGGACGGCCGCGGCCGGAAGATCGAAATCGAAGGCGGCCATCTTCGTGTGAACGAAGAGACTGCTGCACCCAGGGGAACGGATTTCCTGGTGAAAGAATTGTTTTTTAACACGCCGGCAAGGCTGAAATATATGAAAACGATCCAGACGGAGCTTGGGCATATTTCCGATTACATGTATCGGTTGGCTCTTTCGCGGCCGGATATTGCTTTTACGCTTCGGCATAATGGAAACTCTCTGCTTCAAACGCTGGGTAATGGTGATGCTTTGCAAGTGATTGCGGCTATCTATGGCACCCAATCCGCTAAAGCCATGCTCGCGTTTGAAGCGGAGAATATGGATTACACACTCAGCGGATACATCAGCCGTCCGGATTACACCCGGGCGAACCGGAACGGCATGTCGCTGATCATCAATGGAAGATATGTCCGCAACTATGGCCTGATGCAGGCCATCTTAAGAGGGTATCACACGCTGCTGCCGATTAACCGGTTTCCGCTCATTGTCATTCAGCTGACCATGCATCCCTCATTGATTGATGTGAACGTGCATCCATCCAAGCTGGAAGTGCGGTTCAGCAAAGAACAGGAGCTGTTTGCATTTGTGGAGGAGGAGATCCGCAAGGTGCTGCAGCAGGAAATACTCATTCCCCGCCCTGCCAAACAAGCTATTGGCAAAAGCGAGCATGCCTTCATTCAGGAGCAGCTGCATTTTCCCAATGCGCAGGATCGGGATGCTTCGGTAGGAAGCAGGGAAGACGGAGAGGCCCCGGCGGCACGAAGCGGTGATCAATCCGATCAAGGTATGACGTCCTTCCCGATCCCACCTGGATCAGCATGGCCCGAGAAGCGGGATTATTTACAGCCCGAATCCGGTATCAGGCGCTCTTATGGGGATGGGTCAGGCGGAACGCCAGCAACGGCTCCCATGCGGGAAACGGCTGCAGCCTCTTCCTATCGCAGCGATTACCGTTATGAGAACAAGGGGAATGCCGATATTCCGTCTGTAACCAAGGAATGGCTTCAGGCTGCATCAGGGCCTGCCCCGGAAATCCCGCCATTTCCAGAACTTACATTGATCGGTCAGCACCACGGAACTTATCTGATTGCGCAGAATGATTCCGGGCTATATTTGATTGATCAGCATGCCGCCCATGAGCGGATTAACTACGAGTACTATTACGAGCAGTTCGGTAAGCCGGCTGACGCCTCACAGGAGCTGCTGCTGCCGATTACACTTGAATTCACACCATCGGAATCGGAGAAGGTGAAGCAGCGGCTGCACTGGTTTGAGAAGGTCGGCGTATATATGGAGTTTTTCGGCGGCCAAACCTTTCTGGTGCGTTCCCACCCGTTCTGGTTCCCCAAGGGTGACGAGAAAGCCATCATTGAAGAGATGGCTGAGTGGGTGCTGAGCGAACGAAATATTGATGTTGCGAAGCTGAGAGAGACCTCATCGATCATGTGCTCCTGCAAGGCCTCTATCAAAGCCAATCAGAAGCTGACCGAGCAGGAGGCCATGACATTGATTCAGCGTCTGGGCGCCTGTCGCCAGCCATACACCTGTCCGCATGGACGACCGATCGTGGTTTCATTCTCAGCTTATGATTTGGAGAAAATGTTTAAACGCGTCATGTAACAGCAAGGAGGACTTTCATGATCATTACAACTGGAGAAGCGGAAGCGCCGGACATTGTTAAACGTGCGATAAGCTTATCCCAGGAGACCGGGTGCCGATATGTTCAGCGCGGCGGTCATTCATTACGAAAATTAGCCCGCAGATTCGGAGACGACGACATTCTGGTCGTATTGAACGGACATGTGCGTCTCAGCGGACCGGGCGGCTCTGTCATGGAATTTCATCCGAGCATGGGATTTGTCAGATTGAAACGCGTGCTGCACGGCAATCCGGATCCTATGCTGGATGCTGCCGGTATGGCCGAAGGAGACTCTGTTCTCGATTGTACGGCCGGGCTCGGCGCTGACTCCTTGGTGTTCTCGGGCAAAGGCGGGGAGAACAGCCGGGTCACCGCATTGGAGAGCTCGCTGCCCTTGTATGCGCTGCTCAAAGAGGGCCTTCGGACCTATGAAAGTCATCTGGAGGCCAGTGATCAGGCCATGAGGAGAATCGAGGTACGGCACAGCCATCACTTAGACTACTTGAAATCGCTGCCGGATCGGAGCGTGGATATTGTCTATTTCGATCCGATGTTCCGCGAGCCGATCACAGATTCGGCATCCATCAATCCGCTTAGGCATTATGCGAATGGGGAACCGCTGGATGAGGAAAGTGTGAGAGAAGCGGTCAGGGTTGCACGAAAGACCGTTGTTCTGAAGGAAGCACGGTACAGCGGAGAGTTTGAGCGGCTGGGCTTTTCTTTGCCTGAGCGGGGAAAATCGAAAATAACGTACGGAGTGATTTCCATTGACAGATGAATCAAAACCGAAACTGCTCGTTCTTATCGGACCGACAGCTGTAGGCAAAACCAAAATGAGCATTGAACTTGCCAAGGAATTTGGATGTGAGATTATATCCGGCGATTCGATGCAGGTATATCGGGGCATGGATATCGGCACAGCCAAAATCTCTGCGGATGAGATGGAAGGCATTCCCCATCATCTCATTGACATCCACGAGCCGGATCATCCCTATTCAGTGGCTGAATTTCAGGAGCAGAGCCGAAGATTGATAACCGAGATTGCTGGCCGGGGCAAGCTGCCGTTCCTCGTTGGTGGAACAGGGCTTTATGTGGAATCGGTATGCTATGGCTATCAGTTCAGCGAGACCGGGGCGGACGAGGCTTTTCGGGATGAGCAGTTCCGTTATGCTAACGAAAATGGTGCGGAAGCCCTTCACCGGAAACTTGCCGATGTAGACCCTGAAACAGCCGATCGGCTTCACCCTAATGACCTACGTCGGGTCGTTCGTGCACTGGAAGTATTCCACATGACAGGTATCCCGCTTTCAGCCCAACTGGCCCCTCAAACCAAGCAGTCTCCCTATGACTTATGCTTGGTCGGTTTGACAATGGACAGGCAAATGCTATATAACCGTATTGAAGAGCGAATTGATCTTATGCTGAATCAGGGACTTGTTGATGAGGTGGTGGCGCTCATGGACAAAGGGTATGCTCCAGGGCTTGTATCCATGCAAGGGCTTGGTTACAAGGAGATTGTATCGCATCTTAACGGGGAGTTTAGCTACGAGGAAGCGGTGGTTCTGCTCAAGCGTGATACACGCCGGTTCGCTAAGCGGCAGCTGTCATGGTTTCGTCATATGAAAGACATCGAGTGGGTAGACGTCACCGACTCGGGAAATTTTTCTGCAAACTATCAAAAAATCCGTGCTATAATAGCAGGAAAGTTTCACTGAAATCTTGAATATATTTCAAAACAATCTAATTGAACCATTGGGGGTACGGCTAATGAACAAGTCCATTAACATCCAAGACACGTTCTTGAACCAACTGCGTAAAGAGAACATTCCGGCCACGGTATACCTGACAAACGGCTTTCAGATCCGTGGAACGATCAAAGCTTTTGACAATTTTACCATCGTGATTGACAGCGACGGCCGTCAGCAAATGGTGTACAAGCATGCCATCTCCACGTTCATGCCGCAGCGCAATGTGTCCCTGATGCAGGATAACAACAACGATCAATAGATTTTAGATTGATTCATAGAGAGCATAATCATACCATCCTGATTATTTTGAAACTTTTTTGTTTATAATTCGTTTAGTTATAAGGAGTGCAGAGAGCAACCTGAGAAGGTTGTTCTTTTCTTTCCGAGACTTGACGAGAGTCAGAGGCTTGATCCCGCAAGGGAGTAAGGAGGGGGACAAATGGCTGGAAAAGATAATCAGATGTCAAGGTTGAACAAAAACAAAGACAACTCGAAGACATCCAAAACCACCAAACCTAAATCGAAGAAGAAAAAAGGCAAAGGCAAACGAATTGCATGGGCGTTGTTTTTTACAGCCGTCATTGCGATCTTCTGCGCGCTTGCAGGTTACTTGTTCATCCTGATCAGCGGCGAGAAGCTGCTGGAGCAGAACCAGGATAAACTGACCGCTTACGGTACCTCCAAAGTGTATGACCGTAACGGCACCCTGATGGGTGAACTATCTATCCAGAAGAGTGACCCGGTCGAGTACAAAGATATTCCTGATTTATTAGTACAGGCATTCATTGCAACAGAAGATAAACGATTTATGGAGCATAACGGCGTGGATATGTGGTCGATCGGCCGTGCTGCGGTCAAGGATATCATGGCTCGATCCATGGTAGAGGGCGGAAGTACGATCACACAGCAGCTTGCAAAAAATATCTTCCTGACACGCGATAAAACATTTTTCCGCAAAGCGACGGAAATGTCGATCGCGCTCGCGCTTGAGCGTCAGCACAGCAAGGAAGAGATCATTGAGATGTATTTGAACCGAATTAACTTCGGTGGACCTTATTACGGCATTAAAGCGGCTTCCGAGCGGTATTTTGGGGAATCCGACTTGAACAATCTGGAATTGTGGGAAATGGCAACACTGGCGGCAATGCCGAAGGGGCCCTCCCGTTACAATCCGCTGAAGAACCCCGACCTCTCCAAAGAACGTCGTGCTGTGGTGCTGACTCTGATGGAGCAGCAAGGGTACATTACGGCCGGTGAGGCTGAGGAAGCGAAAAAGGTGGATTATGATTATACACCGCCTGAAAGACAGCAGAAGTATACGGCGTTTATTGATTACGTCATGGAAGAGGCCGAAGAGAAGTGGGGCCTTACCGAGGATGATGTCAACATCGGAGGTTACCAGATTTATACCACCATGGATATCAATGCTCAGCAGGCTGTGGAGGAGGAGTTCAGCAACCCGGCTAACTTCGAAGAAAGCCCGGATGATGTACCTGTTGAAGGCTCTATGGTTATTATTAACCAAGAGACCGGCGGTATCGTTGCCATGGCCGGTGGGCGTGAGTATACGAGAGGCGGGTTCAGCCGGGCAACCGACAGCCGTCGCCAACCGGGCTCCGCGTTGAAGCCAATTGTGTCGTACGCACCTGCGCTGGAATCCGGGAATTTCACGAAAGATTCCAGGCTGAGCAATAAAAAGCAGTGCTTCGGCGGCAATTACTGTCCGAATAACCTGCATGGTTACTCGGAGACAATCAGTATGCCTGAAGCGATTCAGCGCTCCGAGAATATTCCGGCCGTCTGGCTGTTGAATCAGATTGGAGTTAAGACCGGTTTTGATTTTGCGCAGAGTTTGGGCATCAAAATGTCCGAGGGTGACGCGAATCTGTCCCTTGCACTGGGCGGAATGGATACCGGTACAAATACTTTTGAAATGGCACAAGCGTTCAGTGCCTTCGCAAATGGCGGTGAGTTTAAAGAGGCCTTTGCGATCAAACAGATTAAAGATAACAAAGGTAAGGTTGTGCATGAGAACAAAGGAAGCAAAGGGAAGCGTGTAATGGAAGCTTCTACAGCTTCGCAAATGACAGACATGATGCGTCGCGTCGTTGATGAAGGAACGGGCAAGAACGCCCGAATCAGTCGCCCGGTAGCCGGTAAGACCGGAACCACGCAAAGTGGGTACAAGGGTGTTAGCTCGAACCGTGATGTTTGGTTTGTCGGATACACACCGGAGTTAACCGCTGCTGTGTGGATGGGATACGATACGCCTGACCGACAGCATTTGCTGAAACGAAGCAGCTCGATCTCGGCTTCATTATGGGGCAAAGTGATGGAGAAGGCGGTTCAGGGTTATGAAGCGAAGAACTTCCCGAGCACCGAACCGCCACCGCCTCCAGTAGAAGAAACGACATTAACCGCCGTCAGCGGACTGACCGGTTCGTATAATGGCGAGACTCAGACCGTATCCCTGAGCTGGAATGCGGTTCAAGGCAGCAATATTCAGTATCACTTGTATCGTAAGGAAACATCCGAGGCGGAATACACCCGTATTCTCGATTCCTTGGGCGGAACCTCCATTGAAGATGTGAGCGCCATGGAAGGATTGACCTACGATTACTACGTGACTGCTTTTGATACTTCGACTGGCAAGGAGTCGGAACCTTCGAACGTTCTGCAGGTCGTCGCTGTTTCGGAGGAGCTGCCGCCTGAGGAAGTGGAACCACCTCCGGTAGATACCGAAGAACCGCCTCCGGTTGAGGATGGTGACAATGGAGCAGGGAACGAAGTGCCTCCGGGTAACGAAAACGGTAATGGCACTGGTCCTGGAGATACAGGCAATGGAAATGGCACTGGTGAAGGACCTGGCAGCGGAAACGGCAATGGAACGAATCCACCTCCTGACAATGGGACCGGAACGGGTCAAGACGGCCAGAACCCAGGCAATGGTTCTGATGGTTCAGGGGATGGCTCCAACAATGGAGGCAACGGCACAGGGGGAACCAACTCGGATACGGGCAATGTTTCTACGGTACCGGGGACCATTGTTGATCCATCGGATCCTGCGAATACACAGGATGCACCGCAAGAAAGCCCATAACCAAACAAGAAAGCCTCCGCTTGAATTGCGGGGGCTTCTTTGTTTTGAGTGTGAAACCCAAATGTGGTAAGCTGGGAATACGATATGGGGAGGAAAAGTTCCATGAAACGTAAATTCGGAGATCGGGCGAATTGGCGCCGTATCACCCGCCGACACTTCACTTCCCGGTATGTGGAATGTGAGCAATTTACAGGGTATCTCACGCTATATACCATATACGGCCTGAAAGAACCGTTGTGGAAGACGTATGGCCGTCATACCTACCGAATCGCGGACAAAGGTTATTCTTGGCTGCAGTATTATCCGAAGGACAGCCATTTCATCGTTACCGCCATGTTTGATGACAAGCGAAAGATCGTGCAATGGTACATTGATATTTGCAAGAAGCAAGGAGTAACCGATCAGGGTGTCCCTTGGTTTGACGATCTGTATCTGGACGTTGTGGTCGTCAAGAACGGTGAAGTGTTTTTGCTGGATGAAGATGAGCTTGAGGATGCCCTGCGCCGGAATGATATTACCCGGGATGATTACAGGCTTGCTAAGGTGACTGCAAGGAACCTTCTTCGGGCCATCGACGCACATGAATTTCCTTACTTTATGATGTCTCTGAAGCATCGTGACCAGTTATTTCATAACGGAGAATTTAGGAGGAAGAAATAATGCGTCAGGAAATACATAAGAATTTGCCGAGAGCGGGCACGAAGAAGAGAGCATGGTTTAGAAGAGGGATGTATGCCCTGCTCTCTCTCGTTGTTCTTGGGGTATTGTGGTCGGGTTATGCGTATTGGAAAATTGAAAGCGCAGAGAGCAGCCCGGCAGAGAAAGCGGACGTCGGCATCATTCTGGGTGCATCCATGTGGGGCGATCAGCCAAGCCCGGGACTGCGGGAACGGCTGGAGCAAGCATTGGTTGAATACAACGCAGGACGATTTGATACTTTTATCGTGTCAGGCGGTCTCGACAAGCCAGGGTATACGTATACCGAAGCCGAAGGGATGAGAAACTTCCTGGTGGAGGCCGGCGTACCTGAAGAGCGCATCTACTTGGAAAACGAAGCCACGAGCACCTATGAGAATTTGCTCTACAGTCAAGATATCATGGAGAACAACGGGTGGAAGACGGCCATAATAATTACGCATGATTATCATGGCACGAGGTCGATGGAGGTAGCAACCACTCTTGGTTATGATCATCCTTCTATGTCGCTGACGGAATCTACCGTTCTCCCCATGGTCAAACACAAGTCGAGAGAAGTGCTTGCTTACACGAAATGGACGGCTGATCGGCTGCTGATCGCAGTTGGTGTCCTATGAGGACGAAACTTCTAATAAGCAGGCTGTAAATAGAATACATTGGAATAGATAGTCAGCCCTTTGGATAAAGAGGTGAGGAGCAATGAACGGGCGTGTAACGGCCGCTAACGGCCGATCTGAAGGACGGCCATCCAGGCAGATTAATGTCGTGCTCCGCAGCGCGGAACCTCCGCTTGTCAGCAGCGTGGTTCCGGAACGCGAACCGGCCCCTTCGCCAAACCCTGTTTCCCAGCACAGTCTATTCCAGGAAATACAGAAAGAGCTGGATCAGCTAGTAGGTCTGGATCAAATCAAAGACCTGGTGTTCGAAATTTACGCTTTGCTTCAAGTGTCTCAGATGCGTTCAGAAGCAGGCTTATTAAGTGGCGGTCATGTATACCATATGATTTTTAAAGGAAATCCCGGTACCGGCAAAACGACTGTCGCGCGCATCGTTGCGAAGCTGTTCCAGAAGATGGGCGTGCTGAGCAAAGGACATCTGGTTGAAGTAGAAAGAGCGGATCTTGTCGGCGAATATATCGGCCATACTGCTCAAAAGACCAGAGAACTGGTCAAGAAAGCACTGGGAGGAATCCTGTTTATTGACGAGGCATACAGCTTGGCACGAGGCGGCGAGAAGGATTTTGGCAAGGAAGCGATCGATACCCTTGTAAAGTCAATGGAGGATCACAAGAATCAATTTATTCTGATATTGGCAGGATACAGTGATGAGATCGATTTTTTTATGGATACGAATCCTGGACTGCATTCCCGGTTTCCGATACAGATGGACTTTCCGGATTACAACATGGATCAGTTGATTCAGATTTCAGAGCTGATGGCAAAGGAGCGGGATTATATTTTGATGCCGCAGTCGCTCAGCAAGCTGAAGGATCATCTGCAATCTGAGAAGGATCATGGACTCCATGCCTTCAGTAATGCCCGTTATGTGAGGAATGTGATCGAGAAATCCATTCGCAATCAATCGGTTCGGCTGCTGAACCAATATGTGACCGGGAATCCCGGCAAGCTGGAGCTTATGACACTAAGGCCGGAGGACTTTAAGTTAAACGGAAAATTACAATGATTTTAAACCTGTCTTCGAACATAATGAAGGGGTAACACCGCTTCCTGATCATCATCATGTTTATTGCAGGCAGCCGTGGTTAGTTAACATAAGAGACGTAATCGTTAGAAGGAGTTGGATATATGACTAATACAACGCATGATACCCGGACAGAGATCGAAGATAGGGCTATACTGGTCAGCTTGGTGACGGATAAGGTTAAACGTTCGGGAATCAATCCCGAATATTCTTTGCAGGAGCTGGTTCAGCTCGCTGAAACGGCTGGAGTTGAGGTGCTGGATGTGATCACCCAGAATCGCGAAGTCCCGGACTCCAAATGGTTTATCGGTAAGGGAAAAGTTGAAGAACTTCGCATGGCGATTGATGGATTGGGCGCAACCACCGCGATATTCGATCAAGAGTTATCCGGTGCGCAAGTACGGAATTTGGAAGAATCCCTCGATGTGAAGATTATCGATCGGACTCAATTGATTCTGGATATCTTCGCCCAGCGCGCCAAGACGCGTGAGGGGATTGTTCAGGTGGAGCTGGCTCAGCTTACGTATCTGCTCCCGCGGTTATCGGGACATGGCAAGAATCTGTCAAGGCTCGGAGCGGGGATCGGGACACGCGGACCGGGCGAGAGCAAACTCGAAACGGACCGCAGGCATATTCGCGACAGAATCAGCGACCTGAAGCGGCAGCTGGATGAGATGACAAGGCACCGGAGTCTGCACCGGGAGCGCCGCAAGAAGAGTGGCGCCGTACAGGTAGCCTTGGTCGGCTATACGAATGCCGGCAAATCGACACTGCTGAATCGTTTAACGGCCGCAGACGTGTATATCGAAGATCAGCTGTTTGCTACGCTGGATCCGACCTCGCGTGCACTCGAACTGCCAAGCGGCAAAGAAGTGGTCCTTACGGATACCGTAGGATTCATTCAGAATCTTCCACATGATCTCGTTGCGGCATTCCGTGCGACGCTGGAAGAAGCCAATGAAGCGGATCTGATCCTTCATGTTGTGGATTCCTCCTCACCCATGCGAGATGAGCAGATGGCTGTGGTTCATTCTATTCTGCAGGACCTGGGAGCAGCGGATAAACCGCAGATCGTTCTTTTTAACAAGAAGGATGCGTGTGAGCCGGAGCAGTTGGAGATGCTGCCGACCGGGGAGGGGCAATTAAAGATTAGTGCTTATAATGATCAGGACCTGGACACGGTCCGTGAAGCGATCCAGAACCAGCTGTCGGGTGGGAATGTGACGTTTCGTATTCCCGCTGACCGGGGCGATCTGAACTCGGCTGTATACCGTATCGGCGACGTGCTGGAGCAGTCTTTTGATGAGAATGATATCCTCTACGAGATTCGAATTAATAAAGCTGATTACGATAAGATGGGTTATTTGCTTCATGATTACGTTCAGCAGCAGTAATGGAGATACAACAGCATGAATTAAAGATGAAGTGTTAAGATGTGAGACATCATGTGTAATAGAGGAGAGAGCGGTTTGTCATGGCAAGATTTTCGCAGGATATACTTGAATTAAGCAATGAGATGGAAGCAAAAATAGGACAGCGCTTGCGCGAGATTGACGCGATCGTGGACTTCAATCAGTGGAAGGTGATCGATGCCTTCCAGAAGCATCAGGTAAGTGATTTTCACTTCGCGGCTTCCACCGGCTATGCATACAATGATCGCGGGCGGGAAGTGCTGGATGAAGTATATGCAGACGTATTCGGGGCCGAATCGGCCCTGGTGCGTCCTCATTTTGCTTCCGGGACGCATACGATTTCGACGGCGCTGTTTGGCGTTTTAAGACCAGGAGATGAGCTGCTGTACATTTCCGGACGTCCGTATGACACTCTTCATAAAGTCATCGGCGAGCCTGGAGACGGCACGGGTTCCCTTCGGGATTTTGGCATCGGTTATCATGAGATTGCGCTAACAGAACAAGGTGAGATTGATTGGAATCAGGTGGAGATGATGATCACGCCAACAACGAAAGTCATCGGTATCCAGCGTTCCCGCGGATATGATTGGCGCTCTTCCTTTACGGTCGCTCAGATTGGTGAAATGGTTGCCCGTATCCGCTCCATTCGCGAGGATTTGATTATTTTCGTAGATAACTGCTATGGCGAGTTTACGGAGCAATTGGAGCCTACCGAAGTTGGCGTTGACCTGATGGCAGGTTCTCTCATCAAAAACCCGGGCGGCGGCATTGCCGAAACCGGTGGTTACATCTGCGGCAAGGCAGCCTATGTGGATATGGCAGCCTATCGGCTTACCGCTCCGGGAATCGGGCGTGAGGTGGGAGCTATGCTAGGCACGACGAGGGGAATTTACCAGGGGTTATTCCTCGCACCTTCTACGGTGGGACAAGCGGTCAAGGGCAGTGTATATGCTGCTGCGATGTTTGAGGCCGTAGGATATACAACCAAGCCGGGCTGGCAGGACGAACGCACGGATTTGATCCAGGCCGTTTCTTTTACCGGACCGGATCACTTGATCGCTTTTGTTCAAGGGATTCAGCGGGCAGCGGCAGTAGACAGTCATGTGGTGCCTGAGCCTTGGGATATGCCTGGATATGAGCACCCGGTAATCATGGCTGCAGGCACGTTCATTCAGGGAGGAAGCCTTGAATTATCGGCAGATGCTCCTATCCGATCTCCATACATTGGTTATATGCAAGGGGGTCTGACGTACTCTCATGTTAAATATGGGGTACTTATGGCCCTTCAAAGTATGAAAGATCGTAAACTATTGTGAGTTATCCTTACATGCGGTTGACGTAGCTGATCAGGAAATGTACAATAGGATCAGAATAGACCACTTGGAAGGTTGATGAGATATGGGTGATGAGATTCGGAGGAATATGGCGTTATTTCCGATAGGCATCGTTATGAAGCTTACGGATCTATCTGCCAGACAGATACGCTATTATGAGCAGCATAATTTAATTGTCCCTGCCCGCACATCGGGCAACCAACGCCTGTTTTCCTTCAATGATGTGGAGCGACTGCTAGAGATTAAGGCTTTGATTGAGAAAGGTGTTAACATCGCTGGCATTAAGCAAGTTATGAACCCTGTCACAAAAGAGTCTGAAGAGGCTACCGTCATTACTCCTGATACGGAGAACAGACGCCGTGAGATGTCAGAGTCGCAGCTGCGTCGTTTGCTGAAGCAGGAATTGATTACCGCTAAAAGACCGGGTCAGGTTTCATTGATTCAAGGGGAATTATCCCGGTTTTTTAATAAATAAGGATTGCCATGCTGTAATTCTTCATTCACATTACTAGTTTTTATTTAAAAAGGAGAGGATAAAGTGAGTTATACCAGAGAGGACATTCTACGCATTGCACAAGAAGAAAATGTTCGATTTATCCGCTTGCAATTTACAGATTTGCTTGGAACGATCAAAAACGTTGAAATTCCTGTAAGCCAGCTGCCAAAAGCACTTGATAATAAAATGATGTTTGATGGTTCTTCCATCGAAGGTTATGTACGTATTGAAGAATCCGATATGTATCTGTATCCGGACCTCGATACTTTTATGATTTTCCCATGGGTATCCGAGGATCGTGTTGCGCGTTTGATCTGCGATATCTATATGCCTGACGGCACTCCATTTGCCGGAGATCCGCGCGGTATTCTGAAGAGAGCTTTGGAAGAAGCCGAAGAGATGGGTTTCACTTCCATGAATGTAGGTCCAGAACCGGAATTCTTCCTGTTCAAGACTGATGAAAAAGGCAACCCAACCATGGAGCTTAATGACCAAGGCGGATACTTTGACCTGGCACCAACGGACCTTGGCGAGAATTGCCGCCGCGATATCGTGTTGACGCTTGAAGAGATGGGTTTTGAGATCGAAGCATCTCACCATGAGGTGGCTCCTGGCCAACACGAAATTGACTTTAAATATGCGAGTGCTATCAAAGCAGCCGATCAGATCCAAACCTTCAAATTGGTAGTTAAGACGATTGCTCGTCAGCATGGTCTGATTGCTACCTTTATGCCGAAACCACTCTTTGGCGTGAACGGCTCTGGTATGCACTGCAACCAATCGCTCTTCAAAGGCAACGAGAACGCGTTTGTTGATGAGAGTGATGAGCTTGGCTTGAGCGTAACCGCTCGTAACTACATGGCGGGTATTCTTAAGCATGCACGCGCATTTGCTGCGATTACGAACCCTACGGTTAACTCGTACAAGCGTCTCGTGCCTGGTTACGAAGCACCCTGCTACGTAGCGTGGTCTGCAAGCAACCGCAGCCCGATGATCCGCATTCCTGCATCCCGTGGCCTCAGCACACGTATCGAAGTGCGTAACCCGGATCCAGCAGCTAACCCATACCTCGCTCTTGCTGTAATGCTAAAAGCAGGTTTGGATGGCGTTAAACGCGAATTGTCCCTCCCGGCTCCAATTGACCGTAACATCTATGTGATGACGGAAGAAGAGCGCATCGAGGAAGGTATCCCAAGCTTGCCGGCAAACCTGAAGGAAGCGCTCAACGAATTGATTCGCAGCGAAGTTATTTCCGACGCACTCGGCGATCATGCGCTGGCGCATTTCTATGAGCTGAAGGAAATCGAATGGGACATGTATAGAACACAAGTTCACCAATGGGAACGCGATCAGTACATTACGATGTATTAATAGAGGAATCCCCGCTGCTATATGGCAGTGGGGATTTTTTTGTTTAAGTCGGTGTAGGTGTGGCAGCGCCGACTTGTCATTCCAACTACGCTTGATTACAATAACATTACCCGAAATCAAAGGAATAACCGTAGAGGAGATTATAAATGGCCGTACTTAGGGACCTCCATGAAGAGGGAACTCGGGTTGAATTCCGTTTTATATCACGAATACCTGGTGAGAATGAAGGATGCCAGATCCATTTCAAGTTTTTTAAAGCGGATCATTTAATTTATGATTTGAATTTTGGTTGGACCAACCTGACGATTCGAAATTATATTAGAGTTACGACGGAATTTCCTCTTGATAGGCTTAATTCATTTAGTCTTAATGGTTTATTTATGTCTTTTGAAAAACATTTATATCAATTGGATTGGAAAGAAACAGATACGGCAGGAAGTTATCAATTGGGTTTTTACGGATCTGAGCAGGATTTTAATCTTACTGCTGATATAGAATCCGTAAGAAGATTTGGTTCTGAATTTAAATTGGATTGGGACCAGGCTCCTTTAACGACTGAGTAACATAATCTTTAGAAACCAGATAACATTAACCGGGAATGAAGGGGATCTACTCCATGTGGGGGAAGATGCCTTTTTTATTTATCAAAATTAGGGAACTTTTACTCGCTTCAATGACTCTAATTAGATGAGGTGAATCGGTTGGAGCTTGAATACGTAACACAAATGTCGAAGATGGATACACAAACCTTGAATGAAATGATGAACCAGTATGGAAATGATATATGGAATTACGCCTATTTTTTGACCAAGCAACATGCTCTTGCTGATGACATTGCCCAAGAGGTTTTTATTAAGGCCTATTATGGAATACATACGTTTCGTGGGCAGTCGACGTTAAAGACATGGCTGCTTACGATTACAAGACATACGGCGTTCCGGCACAAACAGGCTTTTTTCTTGCGGAAAGTGACCTTGCAGGACAAGCCGCGTCTGGATGACCAGAGCCGGTCAGCTGAAGCGGAATATATGGAAAGTCAGTATACGGATGAGATATGGAGGATGATTATGAGTCTGCCAAGAAAGTTCAGGGAGGTGCTGGTTCTAGATCTTTACTACGAAATGCCGATCACTCAGATAGCGGAGCTTCTAAACGTAGCGACTGGTACGGTTAAATCCAGGCTGTATCGGGCGAGAAAAAAAGTGCAGAACATGTTAAAGGAGAATTCTGGTTATGAATGAGGAAAAGCCTGATTGGTACGAGCGAGCGCAACAAGGTCCTTTTCAAAATGAACCATTTACCGCCGAGATGAAAAATAAGGTACAGGTGTCACTGACCCAAGGTAGCCATAGATCAAAGCGTCGTCCATATTTACGTGTTGGTATGACTGGCGTGCTATTGTTTGTCACTCTACTGCTATTGATTCAGTTTCCTTGGGGGGAACGTACGGTACAACAGCATACGGCAGGGGGGGGACCATCCCCATCTGTGACGGAGACGATTCGCGCAGAAGGTACAACGGATGAAGGAACGTTACAGGTAGTTGCCATCGATAAGGAAGAGATAACGGAATTAGGAGCTCCCAGCTGTTTCGGACTCGAAACGGATCTGTCGTTTAAAGGGGATTACAAAGTGAAGTACGCGGCAGAGGGGACCTCGGAGGATGTGGTTGTCCTTGAGGATCTCACCTTCATACAACCAACTTCCGCTGCTCTTCAGATGATTCGATTGCCTTTTCAGGAAGCGGATGTGTTCATACTCGCCCCGCAATATAAGGACTGTCACGGAATACAAATCTATGCATTTGCGGTGGAGCATGGGAGTGGTAAGGCGGTGCAGCTGCAATTTGAGGAGGAGTTTTCTAGAGCCAGCACGTCCTATTACAGACCGGGCACTACACCTACGGTGAAAGATAATAAGCTTGTTCTGAAGTCTACGGAGGGTCCAGGCGGGGAAGGCTCGCCTGAATATAATATGGCTGAGAGAATGTATCAATTAGATCTTAGGCAAAATGCCATGGTGATGGTCTTGCGCAAGGACCGGAAATCTTAAGGATTAAATAACGTAGCACAAGAGGTTACCATCCAACTAAGGAGGTAACCTCTTGTTCATTGATATATGAAGTTAGTGTACATCCCTAAAGAGACCGATGACTTTGCCGAGAATGGTTACATGATTCAGGCGCAGGGGCTCGTAAGTAGGATTCTCCGGCTGCAAGCGAACGTGGTCCTTCTCTTTGTAGAAGGTCTTTACGGTTGCTTCGTCTTCCTCTGTCATCGCTACTACAATGTCCCCATTGTCTGCAGTTTGCTGCTGGCGAACAATGACATAGTCACCGCTATGTATGCCAGCTTCAATCATGCTGTCACCAACAACAGATAACATGAATACCTTATCGTCGCCTACATAATGCTGAGGGAGAGGGAAGTAATCCTCGATGTTCTCCATGGCGGTAATAGGTACGCCTGCAGTGACTTTACCGACAACAGGCACTCTGGCAATGGTGTGGGTAAACAGATTAGCGCTATCGGATTCTTCTTGGCCAAGCAGTTCGATCGCTCTTGGCTTCGTAGGGTCACGGCGGATCAGGCCTTTCTTCTCCAATCGGTCTAGATGCCCATGGACCGTTGAACTGGAAGCTAGTCCTACAGCCTCGCCGATTTCCCGGACAGAAGGCGGGTAACCCTTGCTACGAACTTCGTTGCGGATAAACTCTAAGATCGCCAGCTGGCGGCTGGATATTTTCGACATGCCGTATCAACCCCATTTAGTAACGTTTGGGAAAATTATAACATAGAACTTCCGTTCGTACAAACATAAGTTCTAAAAAAAGATAGAACAAATGTTCTTTTAGGTATTGTATCAAACAAATGTTCGTGTTATTATGAATTCATAAGAGAACACTTGTTTGGGAGATGATGATTCCATGTTGAAATACAGTACATACCGTAGTATTTATGAGAACGTTCCTGTGCGAACGGAGAAGTCTTCGGTGACTTGGGTCTATCAATTGAAATCCAGAATGACTTCCATCCCCTTAATTAAACTTCTATTCATTCTGCTGATTGTTGCATCCTTTTGGACGGGGGCCTATTCCGTTTTTGCCGGGGGAATGGAGAAGCCGACAGGTGAGAAGTTGGTCATTGTTCAATCCGGCGATAGTTTATGGCGTATCGCTTCCCTTCATAAACCAGCTGATATGGATACGCGCGTATATATTGATAGTATTAGAAGAACGAACGGTTTGAAAGGTCCTGACATACAGGCAGGAGAGGTGTTATCATTACCGGTGTGGTAATGTAATGAGCAATCCATTCTAACGCGTATTGTGTATTTCTAATTACTAATACTCTATTGTTAATGATGGGGAGAACCCATTCATACTGATCATACATTCATATTTATTCTTAATGAGAGTTTGCAAGGGTGCGGTTTCCTTGACAAGCTCTTTTTCACATGTTTAAGTTATAAATGATATTGGAATTGGAGGAGAAGGCATGGATATTGATACTTTGGTGGAACGCATTAATGTATTAGCAAGAAAACAGAAGAGTGAAGGGTTGACCGAAGAAGAGCAGAAGGAACGGGCTGAGCTTCGGGAAATATACCTTAACAATATTCGTAGTAACTTTAGACAACAGCTTGAATCGATTGAATGGGTAGATGAAAATGAAGAAAAAGGCGGCCCACGATTAAAGCAGTAGTCTATGAAAACTGTCTCATGATCTGATCAGAGAATTAATGGGCAGATAGAAGGATAGAATTATAACATTTGGGATGCCGGTTCATTTGTAGAGAATTGAACACGGTTTCCCAAGTTTATATGGTTTAAATCATATTGAAATTGAGTCCAGGGGGAACCATATGTCACGATCATGGGAAAGAAAAGTCAACAAGAATATGTCACAACTCAACAAGCAGCGTAAGAAGCAAGGGCTGTCCTCGTACCAAGGTTCCACCATCTCCGATAAGAGTGATGTGTTTAAAGGACGTAAATACGTTCTGCCGTTAGTGCTCGTTGCGCTTGCCGGGCTGTACGCCCTTCTGGGCACTGCAACGTCTGGGGCAACAGGAGGAAGCAATGATGTGTTGAACTGGGTGGGTGTCAGTTTGTATATTCTATTGGCGCTTATGATTTTCTTGCGTAAGCCTTATTTGAAGATAGAGCGTGCCTCTGTATCCACGATGAAATTCAACCGGGAACGCCGTTTGGCTGTATCTGACATCGAGAAGATCAAAATTGCTTCGGGTTCCGTGGTTATCCAGGGCAAAGGGAAAGCGGGCAATTGGGTGTTCTCACGCATGATGAATCTTTATGATACCAAAGCGATGGGCGAGAGGCTGGAGGAGTTTGCCAAAACTCATCAAATTCCAGTGGAGCATGACTAATCGACAGAGCAGATAACAGTCAATATGGGGAGTGGGAGAGAAATGCCGATAGCTGCAGTGTTATTTGATTTGGATGATACGTTATTGTGGGACGAACGAAGTGTGGAAGAGGCTTTCGAAGTGACAAGCCAAGCGGGGGCAGCGGAAACCGGCGTCAATGCAGCTGAACTGCTGTCTGCGGTCAGGGAGGAAGCAAGAGCATTATATGAATCGTATGATACGTTTGCTTTTACTAAAATGATCGGAATTAATCCGTTTGAAGGCTTGTGGGCGAATTTTACGGCTGGAGCACAGCCGGAATTCAGGAAACTTCAGGAACTTGCACCCGTTTACCGCAAAGAGTCGTGGCGCCGGGGACTTATTCGCGTGGGTGTGGATAATGAGTCGTTGGCTGAGAAGCTGGCTGAACGATTTGCTTCAGAACGTCGAACAAGACCCTATGTATATGAAGAGACCTTTGAAATTCTGAAGGAATTGCAGGGCAACGTGAAATTACTGCTTCTTACGAACGGAAGTCCTGATCTGCAGCAGGAGAAGCTGGATGGCGTCCCGGAGCTGGTCCCATATTTCGATCATATTATCATTTCCGGCGATTTCGGCAAGGGTAAGCCAGATGTCTCCATATTCAAGCATGCACTTGATCTGTTAGGTGTGGAGGCCGATCAAGCTGTTATGGTCGGGGATAAACTGACAACGGATATTAAGGGCGGCAATGCGGCTGGGCTCCATACCGTATGGATCAATCGGGTCGATCGTCCCCATGATCCGGGTATACAGCCGAAGTTTGAAATCAAGCATTTATCCGAACTGCACGGCATTTTGAGGAATTTGTAAATTACAAGTATATAAATATCCATCGATACGTTATCGTACATAGAAACAGTCCTGAAGCAGATTATGCGATCCGGGGCTGTTTTTTGTTGGTTCTGTCGCCTGAGGTTTGTTGTTGATTACCGCCTGTGACAAACGTCACACAATTGTAAGCTGTATGAGATAGAAAAAAAAGGTTAATACGATATAATGGATAGTAAGCTTACGCAGATTGGCATTGACCATTACGTGGATGAACCATACATAGCATTATATCGTAAAGAGGTGTTAGGCATGACAACGAAAAAGGTGGCTTTGTTTGCAGCGATGGTACTTATGGCTGTTGCGCTTGCTGCATGCAGTGACAGCCAAGCGGAATACAGCGATGATGTGATGGCAGAGCCTATCATTGTAGAACTGACGTTGACGCCGGAGAGCATTCAGGCTGGTGAGAAGGTATTAATTCAAGCAAAGGTGACACAAGCAGGCAATCCGGTGGAAGATGCGAATGATGTGGAATTTGAAGTAACACTCGAAGGTGGAGGCGTACAGGCGAAGGTGCCGGTTAAGCACGATCAGGATGGGGTATACCAAATGGAAAAAACCTTCCCCGATGCCGGAACGTATCGTATCGTTTCGCACGTCACTGCAAGAGGACAGCACTCGATGCCGTTGAAGGAACTCACGGTAACGGAGTAATGGAGTAATGCAACACAATAAAATAAGGCAGTGCAGGATCCGTGAATCGGATGGTTGCGCTGCCTTATTTTATTTTCCTATTCAATCAACCATTGCAGTTTTATTGGAACTGGGGATCCGCTACCGGTGTAGCTACCCATCCGTTCTCTTCAATGAAGAGACGAACTGCGATGATCTGTTTGTTCTCCATCAATGTGAAGAAGTGAGGCGTGTTTTCCGGAACGGAAATGACATCGCCGGGCTCAAGCTCAACATTAAAGTATCCTACATCGTCAGAACCTTTAATAATGAAGATCCCTTTACCGCCGACAATCGCACGGATTTCGTCTTCCGAGTGCGTGTGAACCTCTTCGAATTTCTTCAACAGGTCCTCTATATTGGGCGTTGACTCGGAAAGTGTGATGACATCCCAAATTTTGTAGCCGCGTCTTGCAGCCAGGTCGCGAATCTCTACATCAAAGATGTCCAAAATGCGCTTCTTATCGTCATCACTAAGCTTGAAATTTTCTTGAAGCGCTGCCGGGAGTTTTTCCATATTCCAGTGCTCGTAAACAACCTCTTGGTTATTCAGGAATTCCCGAACATTTTCTTCCCCGGTAATACGTTCGTTCGTATTGCGAATTACAATCTCTGCCATAGCTCTAACCCTCTTTCTCCCGTTGGATTAATATGTATTATAGCCCCCCTCACCGCGTTTGTCATCTGCAAATGTTGATTTGCCCGAGTAACAACGCATATTTCAGCTTTTCTATTGAAAAATATTCTGATACACTAAGATTTAACGTTTTCCGGGGAGGTTTATGAGTTGAACAAGCCTAGCTTACAAGAAGTACTTAAGGAACGAATATTAATTCTTGATGGTGCCATGGGCACCATGATACAGCAAGAGGACCTCTCGGCAGAAGATTTTGGCGGCCCGGAGCTGGACGGTTGTAATGAAATGCTGGTCATTCATCGGCCGGATGTCATTCAGAAAATACATGAACAATACCTTGAAGCAGGTGCAGACCTGATTGAAACGAATACATTTGGCTCAACCTCCGTTGTCCTTGCTGAATATGATGTTCCGGAGCTTGCCAGGGAACTCAACCTGAAAGCAGCGCATTTGGCGCGTGCTGCGGTTGAAAAATATTCTACCCCGGACAGTCCTCGCTATGTGGTGGGGGCAATGGGGCCGACAACCAAGACGCTCTCCGTCACCGGCGGTGTGACTTTTGCCGAGTTGATTGAGAGTTACGAGGAGCAGGCCGTGGCTTTGATTGAAGGAGGGGTTGATGCGCTGCTGCTCGAAACTTCACAGGATACGTTGAACGTTAAAGCGGGGAGCATTGGCATTCGCCAGGCGTTTGAGAAGACGGGTGTTACCCTTCCTATTATGATTTCCGGTACCATCGAACCGATGGGAACCACGCTTGCCGGTCAGAATATTGAAGCGTTCTACATTTCATTGGAACATTTAAATCCGGTATCCATCGGGCTTAACTGCGCTACAGGCCCGGAATTCATGCGCGACCATATCCGGTCTTTGTCTGAAATGTCAAGAAGTGCGATCAGTTGTTATCCTAACGCTGGTCTGCCTGACGAGAACGGTCAGTATCATGAATCCCCTGAGTCGTTGGCCCAGAAGATGGGTGCTTTTGCAGAAAAGGGATGGCTCAATATTGCCGGCGGTTGCTGCGGGACAACTCCTGATCATATTCGTGCGCTAAAGAATACGATGGACACCTTCCTGCCACGTCCGCTGGATGGTACGCATTTACCGGCATTGTCCGGCATCGAGCCTGTCTATATTGAGCAAGAAAACCGCCCATATATGGTGGGTGAACGTACGAATGTACTGGGTTCGCGCAAGTTTAAGCGTCTAATTGTTGAAGGCAAATACGAAGAGGCATCCGAGATTGCCCGTGCACAAGTGAAGAACGGTGCTCATATTATTGACGTTTGTGTGCAGGACCCTGATCGTGAAGAAAGTGAAGACATGGTCAAATTCCTGGAGCTCGTGGTGAAAAAGGTTAAGGTACCACTGATGGTGGATACAACCGATCCGGCTGTCATTGACTTAGCCCTACAATACTCGCAAGGCAAAGCGATAATTAACTCCATTAACCTTGAAGATGGCGAGGAGAAATTTGAGCAAGTGATTCCCTTGGTACACAAATACGGTGCTGCGGTCGTAGTGGGCACCATTGATGAGAGCGGCCAGGCGATCCATCGTGACGACAAGCTGAAGGTAGCTCAGCGCTCTTATGATCTGCTCGTGAACAAGTATGGTGTTTCACCGGAAGATATTATTTTTGACACACTGGTATTCCCTGTAGGTACTGGAGACGAGCAGTACATCGGATCCGCCAAGGAAACCATTGAAGGCATTCGTATTATAAAAGAAGCGATGCCGAAAGTGCATACGATTCTTGGAATCAGCAACGTTTCCTTCGGATTGCCGGAAGCAGGACGCGAAGTGCTGAATTCCGTGTATCTGTACGAATGCACCAAGGCGGGCCTGGATTATGCGATTGTGAACACAGAGAAGCTGGAACGGTATGCCTCCATTCCGGAAGAGGAGCGCCGGTTGGCGGAGGAGCTGATCTACCGCACCAATGATGAGACATTGGCAGCCTTTGTGGCGGCATTCCGCAACAAGAAGGTCGAGAAGAAGGTTCAAGTCTCGAATTTGACACTTGAGGAACGCCTTGCCTCCTATGTAGTGGAAGGGTCTAAGGAAGGACTTATTCCGGACTTGGATGAAGCATTAACCAAATACGGAGCCCTTGAGATTATTAACGGCCCATTGATGAATGGAATGAGCGAGGTTGGCCGCTTGTTCAACAACAATGAGTTAATCGTGGCAGAAGTGCTCCAGAGCGCAGAAGTAATGAAAGCCTCCGTGGCGTATTTGGAATCTTTTATGGAGAAAAACGAGTCATCGGTCAAAGGTAAAATCATGCTCGCCACCGTCAAGGGAGATGTGCATGATATCGGCAAAAACCTGGTGGAGATCATTCTGTCCAACAATGGTTATCGAATCATTAATTTGGGTATAAAAGTACCACCGGAGCAAATTATCGAGGCCTACCGGCGTGAACAGCCTGATGCAATCGGTTTGTCCGGTTTGCTGGTCAAATCAGCCCAGCAGATGGTATCAACGGCCCAGGATTTGAAGAATGCCGGGATCAGCGTTCCGATTATGGTAGGCGGAGCTGCCCTGACACGAAAATTCACCAAAACGCGCATTCGTCCGGAGTACGATGGGATGGTGCTCTATGCCAAGGATGCGATGGATGGTCTTGCTTTGGCAAACCAGCTTAGCGATCCGGTGCAGCGGACAAGAATGGTTGAAGATATCAAGGCAGAGCAAGAAGCGGAAGCTGCGGCTCCTCAAGTGGTGAAAGTGATGCCTAAGCTGTCAGAGGGCTTGCGATCCAAAATATCGACAGATGTCCCGGTGTATATACCGCCGGATATGGAGCGGCATGTGCTCCGGAATTATCCGATCTCGCATATCCTGCCTTATATCAACATGCAGATGCTGTTAGGACATCATCTGGGACTTAAAGGATCCGTGGAACAGCTGTTAAAAGCAAATGATCCGAAGGCAGTATCCCTTAAGGAAACCGTTGACGGTATCCTGGAGGAGGCCGTTCAATCGGGCATCATTCAGGCGCATGCCATGTACCGTTTCTTCCCGGCGCAGTCGAGAGGCAACGATATCATCATATATGATCCGAATGACACAACCAAAGAACTGCATACGTTTACGTTTCCGAGACAGCAGGTTGAGCCATACCTATGTCTGGCGGATTTCTTGAAATCCGTAGATAGCGGCGTGATGGATTACGTCGGATTTCTCGTTGTTACAGCAGGACACGGCGTAGGAAAACTGTCCGGGGAATGGAAGGACAAGGGAGATTATCTCCGCTCCCATGCGCTTCAATCCGTTGCCCTGGAAACGGCAGAAGGACTGGCGGAGCGGATTCATCACATGATGCGGGATACTTGGGGATATCCGGATCCGGCAGACATGACCATGAAGCAGCGCTTGGGTGCCAGGTATCAAGGCATTCGCGTCTCCTTTGGTTATCCGGCTTGCCCGGACCTGGAAGATCAGGAGCCGTTGTTTAAGCTGCTGCAGCCAGAGGATATCGGCGTTCAACTCACCGAAGGATTCATGATGGAGCCTGAGGCGTCGGTATCGGCGATGGTGTTCAGCCATCCTGAGGCACATTATTTTAACGTGGATAAAGCTTAACCTGTTGAATACCGGCATAGCCGGGTTGAAATCCTCCGAATGTTTCGGGGGATTTCTCCGGTTTACAACCGAAAGGGGAGAAGAGGGATGGAACTCTATTTTTTAGGAACGAACGCGGGGGTTCCGACGCTACAGCGTAACGTGACCTCGATTGCACTGCGTTTGCTGGAGGAGCGCAGAAGTCTGTGGCTTTTTGATTGTGGAGAAGGCACACAGCATCAAATATTGAAATCCCCGCTCAAGCTGTCCAAGCTTGAGAAGGTATTCATTACCCATATGCATGGTGATCACATCTTCGGCCTGCCGGGACTGCTTTCGAGCCGCGGTGCCCAAGGCGTGACTTTACCGCTTGCGATTTACGGTCCCCCGGGGATTAAATCGTTCATTGAGACCACATTAAACATCAGCCAATCCCGTGTTCCTTACACGATGGAGATCATGGAGCATACGGGCGGTGTGTTGTTTGAGGACGATAGCTTCCGGGTGGAAGCGGCAAAGCTGGATCATCGAGCGGAGAGCTACGGTTACCGCATAGAGGAGAAAGACCTTCCCGGCAGTCTGGATCTGAAGCGGCTGGAGGCTTACGGGCTCAAGCCGGGACCGTTATACGGGAAGCTGAAAAGAGGAGAGAGCGTGGATCTCGGCGGCGGCAGGTGGATACATGCTTCGGACGTGCTTCTAACTCCGAAAAAAGGCAGAGTGGTTACGATTCTCGGGGATACGCGCCCATGCCCGGGGGTGGAGAGCCTGTCGAAGGGAGCCGATCTTCTCGTTCATGAAGCTACCTTTATGGATGACTTGACGGAGCTCGCTCACGAATATTATCACAGTACAGCTAAGCAGGCAGCAGAGGCAGCAGAACGAGCCGGAGTAAAGACGCTGTTCCTGACCCACTTTAGTTCCCGCTATAAAGATATCGAGCATCTGCAGCCACTGCTTAAGGAAGCGCAGCAGATTTTTGAGAATACACGGCTGGCTGAAGATTTCGGATTGTACCCCATCCAGAGAAGATCGTAAAAATGGAGCAGCTGCCCGGCTTACAGGGAAATGTGAAGTGAATTATTTTCCGGGAAAGCGCAGGAAATGACAAACCGATATATATTCGCTGATGGTTGGACAGCCTTCGATTTCTTTCGACTCGGCAGCACCAGGATGAGGCGCCCGGCATGAACCTTGCAACCGGATGTGGGCTTCTTTACAATAATACTACTGGGGTATTTATGTTTGATACATATTCATGATGATGGATGCCGATAACGGATTGGCGAGAATACACTTTTACTTCAGCCGATGAATCATTTAGGGTATGAAGGAAAGAAATAAAGAAGGTGCTATAACATGATGGAAAAACCCAAAGGATTGCTGATAGACCTCGATGGAACACTGTATCACGGCCGCAACCGAATTGAGGGAGCGGATCTTCTCATTGAGCGATTGAAGGAGCTGCAGATTCCGTACCTGTACGTAACCAACAACTCCTCGAGAACACCGGAGCAGGTGGCAGCGCATTTGATGGAAATGGGGATACCTGCTTCGCCAAACGAAGTGTGCACCTCTTCCCTTGCAGCGGCCCGATATATTGCCGAGGAATCGCCGGGAGCCAGAGTTGCGATGCTCGGGGAAGAGGGACTGAGGGAAGCGCTGTTGTCTGCAGGCCTCACGATCGTGGAGGACTCCCCTGAATATGTCATTCAAGGAATTGACCGTGCGTTTCATTACGATAAACTGACCCGTGCTGTCCGCTGGATTCAGGAGGGGGCGGTGTCTGTATTGACCAATCCCGATCTGCTTCTCCCGTCGGATACCGGCTTAATGCCTGGTGCAGGTTCGCTTGGGGCCGCCATTGAAGCTGCTTCCGGAGTTAAGCCGACCGTGATTGGCAAGCCTTCCTCGATTCTGATGAAGTTTGCCTCGGACCGTCTTGGACTGGCACCGGAAGAAACTTATGTGATCGGGGATAATATCCGTACGGATATCGCAGCGGGTGCACATGCCGGATGCAAGACGGTGCTCGTTATGACGGGTATAACGACAGATCTCAACATGGAGGCACATATCGAGGCAACGGGTGTTACGCCAGACTATATATGCCGCGATTTGAGTGAAGTGGTCAAACTGCTGTGTTCGTAAAAAGCGAAGCGTACATAAACTTTTGTGATCGACGAAGGGAAGATGAATCATGCCGGAACTGCCGGAAATGGAGAACTACCGAAGACTGTTATCTCAGAGCATTGTCAATGTACCCATCACAAATGTTGTCGTGAACCGTGAGAAATCACTAAACGTGCCTGTTGATGAGTTTACTTCCGTATTAAAAGGAAGCAAGGTCATTTTTGTGGAACGGAGAGGGAAGCACCTCGTATTTCATCTCCACAACGGAGGCCGGCTGCTGCTTCACTTGATGCTGGGAGGCATTCTGTATTTAGGGCGTATCGATGAAGAGCGTCCTCCCCGTTCTACTCAAGTCGAGATCACGTTTGGTGATCAGGTGTTGTATTTTATCGGTCTGCGCCTGGGTTATTTGCATTTTCTTACGGCAAAAGAAGCCGATGATGCGCTAAAAGAGCTTGGACCTGAGCTGCTGGACCGACGCATGACCAAAGCGCGCTTTGTCCAATTGATCGGAAAGCGGCGTGGCGCATTAAAAACTACGCTGGTCAATCAACAGGTTGTCGCTGGAATCGGTAACTGTTACGCAGATGAGATCGCATTTGATGCCAGAATTCATCCATTGACCAAAATCCAGGATTTGTCGGAGCAGTCTTTGGAGCAGCTGTATGACAGCACCGTTAAGGTAATGAATGAAGCGACTGATGGCGGAGGTTACATGGAGATGCCGTTTCAGGAAGGGGACCAGCTGACAGGAGCCTATAACGACGAATGCAAGGTGTATGATCGCGAAGGAGAGCCTTGCGTTCGCTGCGGTACCGCTATTGCGAAGGCGGAGCATACCTCGCGCAAAGTTTTCTTTTGTCCCCATTGCCAGCATGAAGCCTAAGATCAGGATCGGAAGCCACGTCAGCACCCGGGGCGGATTTCTTGCAGCAGCCCAGCGTGCAGCCGGGATCGGTTCACTGGCCTATCAATATTTCCCGAAAAATCCGCGCAGTCTCCATTTGAAGACGCCGGACATTCGGAATGCTGCCGCATGCGCCAGGTTCTGCCAGGAGCAAGGGATTGTTTCGATTGCGCACACGCCTTATCCGACGAATATGGCGGTAGGGTTGACCCGCGGCGAAGAATTCTACGGGTTGACCGTGGAATCACTCAAGAATGACCTTATAATTGCAGAGGCTTGCGGCTCGCTTGGCATCGTTGTTCATTTTGGGCATCACAAGAGTCAGGATGTGCTGGAAGGCTATCAGAATATTATTCGTTGTTTGAACGATGTGTTATCATCTTGGAAGGGCAAGGCCAAGCTGCTGATCGAGAATCAGGCGGGCGACCATGGATCGATGGGCATGACCCTTGAGGAGAGTGTAAAGGTTAGACAGCTGGCTGATTATCCGGAAAAAATAGGTTTTTGTCTCGATACCTGCCACTTGTTTGCGGCAGGAGGATGGGATATATCCAACACAGGCGAGCTCCTTGCCAGAGGCAAGTCGCTTGGTTACTGGGATTCCCTGGTAGCAGTCCACTTAAACGACTCGAAATATGGAGCCGGTTCGAGAAAAGATCGTCATGCACGTGTCGGGCAAGGTATGATAGGTACAGAAGCGCTGAAGCATTTGGCTCTGGCACAGGAGCTCACGGGCAAGGCATTTGTCCTGGAAAGTGAAAAAGGGGCTGACGGCACACATCGGGAAGACATCGCCAAGGTGCTGTCCTGGTCCTGATTAAGGGAGAGAGTAGTATGATTCATCTGTATTTAGACGACTGGCGTCCTAATCCGAAAGGATTTGCGCTGGCTCGAAACGGGGAAGAATGTCTGTTGATGCTCCGCGAATGCGAAGTGGATGTGCTGTCACTTGATTTTGAGTTGGGGCATGATCAAATGAACGGCGGCGATGTAGTTGCTGCTATGATTGCCGAGAAGCTGCAGGCCAAGGAAATATATCTTCACACCTCAAGTCCATCAGGCAGAAGAAAAATGTATGAACTGCTCTATGCACATATGCCCGAAGGCGTGCAGGTTCATAATGGACCGATGCCGGAATCCGTAATGCGGGAAGTCGCGCAGGGTACAAGATGATCGAGGTTACTCAGCGGGAACTGGTGGAGAGGCTCGAATGGCAAGAGCGTATGGCGAAACGGGATATGGAAGCTGATCCTGTCATCGTATTTTTGCATACGCCATTATGCGGTACATGTGCCGCTGCGCGTAAAATGATCGAAATTGTGGAGCATGTGGTTCCGGATATGAAGCTCCTTGAAGCAGACGTGAATTTTCTTCCGGGCATTGTGGAACGGTATCAAATTCGCAGTGTTCCTGCTCTCTTGGCTGTCCAATCAAGTGCTGGCGCCGTACCGGCTGTGCTGTACCGGATGGGCTCCGTGCAGGATATTGCAAGTTTTGTCAGGAGTGTGAAGCCATGATCTCGTTGCAGCATATATCGCTTGTCCGAGGGGACCGTCATATTCTGGATAATGTCAGCATGGAGATGAGACCGGGAGAAAACTGGGTTATTTTGGGCCGGAATGGTTCAGGCAAGACCACGCTGCTGGAAATGATGATGGGGTATATGTTCCCTTCCAGTGGACGAGTTGAAGTTCTCGGCCATGTATATGGACAATGTGACGTTCGAGATGTCCGCAAATCCATAGGCTATATTAGTCAATCGCTGCTGGAAAAGCTTTCTCTGAGCGACCCGGTATGGGAAGTAGTCGCCACAGGCGCTTATGCACTTTTTGCGGTTCTATCAGGACATTCCGGAGGAAGCACGGAGTAGAGCCTACACTCTGCTGAATGAGATGAATGTTGGTCATTTGGCAGAGCAGCCTCTCGGAACCTTATCCCAGGGCGAACGAAAAAAAGTAATGCTGGCGCGTTCCCTTATGGCTGATCCGAGGATTCTGATTATGGATGAACCGTGTGCCGGCCTTGATTTGTACGAAAGGGAGAAGATGCTGCTGGAGATTGATTCTCTGAAGCAGCGTAAGATAGCGGTTGTGTACGTTACGCATCATATCGAGGAGATTGTCCCTTTGTTTACTCATGTGGCGCTTATCAAGGACGGACGCTTAACGGCCTCGGGTAGGAAAGAAGAAGTATTAAAACCTGAACTTATCAAACAAACTTATGATATTGACGCTCAGCTGGAATGGAATGGCGGACGTCCCTGGATCAAAGTTATTTCTGGAGGTTAATCCGTTTGGATGAATTAAATGTTATGCAGGGTCTTGAAGAAGAGGATCGGAAAAGTCAGGATTTGCACTGTAAATGGGTGTGCACAGCAAATCATGGATTTGCACCCTATGCCCAGGAAGAGCTGCGCCGGATGTTTGGCAGCCTGAAGAGCACGATGTTGATACCGGGTGAGGTGTTTGTAACAACACTCGGCAGGTCGGAAGAGGAGGCCAAGGGACTGATAATGTCCAAGCCCCCTATTTTTCTACGGCATCTGTTTCCCGTACATCTCGAAATAACGGCGGAAACCGTTGATGAAGCTTTACATGCGGTCGAAGCGTATATACTGAAGCGGGAAGAGATCAGCGGCAGCCGAGTATCCATCCAGATCCGAAAGACGGAGAACAGCTTGTGGACGGAAAACCCGGCAGCGCTCCGGGATGAACTTCAGCATCGTTTGACTCCGCTCCAACTCGAATACACGGTGCAGGCGCCGGAGTGGATCATATCATTGTTCGCAGCGGACGGCTTATGGTATGTCGGCGTGTCGCGGCCAGAGGAGAACCTGTCGGATTGGAACGGAGGCGCAGTCCGTTTTCAACGTGAAGAGGGTCAAATCTCAAGGGCGAAGTTCAAGCTGCTTGAGGCTGAGAAGCAGTTCGGAATCCCATTTGATTCGTTCCGCAAGGCCCTTGATATCGGTGCTGCGCCTGGAGGATGGACTTCCTTTTTGCTGGAGCGCGGCCTGCAGGTTACAGCGGTGGATCCCGCCAAAATGCATCCATCGCTTCACGGACACAAGAACCTGAGGGTCATCCACAAGAACGCGGCCGATGTGTCGTTTAAGGAGCATGAATTCGATCTGCTGGTCTGCGATATGAGCTGGAGTCCGAAACAAACGGCGAAGATGGTGACAGGGCTCCTGTACAGTCTTCAGGCGGGCGGCACGGCAGTCATTACAGTCAAGCTGTTGACCAAGAAACCGATGGCGCTTGTGAAAGAGATCATGGCGGTTTTTGAAGAGGCGAGAATGCAGGTTCAGGGAGCGAAGCAGCTGTTTCATAATCGGGACGAGATTACGCTATATATGATTAAGTATTAAAAAAGTCTTTACAAGTGAATGAATCGTGTTTTATAATGATTCCAAAATTAACCAACAACAACTACAGGGAAAGCATCCCGCTATTCATCACGATTTAGTGATGTGGCGGAGTGTTTTCCCTTTTTGTTGTGCTTATAAGACAGGGGAGAGGGCGTAATCATGAAACAGCAGCCTTGCAGATTGCTGCATGGGGAAGTGCTAGGCGAACGTTATGTTATAGATCGTATTATCGGCGAAGGCGGTATGAGCTGCGTATATCTGACGGAGGATTTGAAGCTGCCCGGCAAGAAATGGGCGGTGAAGGAGAGTATGTCTGAGCCCGGTATGCAGCGCGCTGTTCAGGATGAGGCGCAGCTGCTGATTAAACTCAGTCATCCGCGCTTGCCGCGAATCGTTGATTTTTTCCATGTTCAGGATACCGGCTACACCTATTTGGTGATGGATTACATTCAGGGCATGACATTGGAGAAGTACTTTCGGGGATACCGCGGAAACGTGAATCCGGAATTTATCATGGAACTGACAGAGCAATTGCTGGACGTGCTGGAGTATCTCCATGGTCATGAGCCTCAGGTCATATTCCGGGACTTAAAGCCATCGAACATCATGCTGACCGATCAGCTGGAGGTTCGACTCATCGATTTTGGCATCGCGAGAAGTTACAAGCAGGAGAGCGGCGAGGATACGGTCAAGCTTGGAACGGTCGGATTTGCAGCACCGGAGCAGTATGGGGGAAGGCAAAGCGATGCGCGATCGGATCTGTATGGGTTAGGCGCGCTGCTGCTATATCTCTCAACCAGTGGCAAGTTCAGTGAATGGATCACAGGCGTGGAGCGTCATATTCGTGGTGACTTGCCAAGAGAACTGGTGCCTGTTATCCGTAAACTGCTGCAATATGCACCCGAGCATCGATATCAATCCACGATGGAAGTGCGTTCTGCACTCAGCAGGCAGCAGTCGATTCCCGTGAATAGTTCGGGGGTTCAGTCCGGTACGGTTGCCGGGACGCTGGTGGCTGCTGTGCTAGGTGCATCGTCAGGTGTAGGAACTACACATAGCTGTATTGCGTTTGGACATTTCCTGGCTTCGCGATATGGAAAAGTGGCGATTGTGGAAATGAGCGCGAAATCCACCGCATTCAGCCGGATTCAGGAAATCGCGGAAGGCGGAAAGCTTGGGTCCATTCGAAAGTTTGAAATCAATGGAATTCACTTTTGGCGCCAAACGGCCAGAACGGAGGTCATCTCGCTGCTGGGTGGCAGTTATGATGCGGTTGTCCTCGATTTGGGGTCCTATCGTGACAGCGAACGGTTGGAGGAATTCCTTCGGGCCGATCTGCCGATCGTGATCGGTTCAGGAGCGGAGTGGCGGCAGCATGATGTGGTGACGCTAGCCCGGATGCTGTCCAGACATCCTCAGCCTGGACGGATTTATGCACTGCCGCTCGCGGGGGAAGAAACGATTCAGGAGATGAGGAAAGCGCTTGGAACGAGCAAAGTTCATGCATTGCCTCTGCAATCGGATCCATTTGAGATACCGAATAGCAGCCAACAGACATTTGCCCAAGTATTTCAGGACTATCTGCCTTCGACAGAACGGAAGCGAAGATTCAGGTTTCGAAAGTATTAACCGCATTTGATATGAAGGAGATGAAGCAATGCCGATTATCAGGCGGCGGAGCCGCAAGCTGATATTTGCCGGACTTGCCGGCGCAGCCGTGACAGGTGCCCTGTGTGCCGGCACCATGATTTACTATCTGAACGGCTATAAGGAACAGCAGGGTGAAGAGCGAATGAAATACGAGCTGCGGATCACGGAGCTGGAAGAGACGCAGCTTCAGCAGTTGAACTCGATGCAGGTTGCATGGGTTCCAGTAAGAGATATTCCTCCTGGACATTTCATTGAGGCAAAGGATATTAAGGAAGTTCGGCTGCCGTATGAAGGGGCTTCTAACAATCTTCTTTCGGTCAAGGAGGAGATCGCCGGGAAGGGGGTAAAGATCGAACTGCTGCAAGGAACACCTATCACGCGCACGATGCTGTTTGAAGAGGAGCCTACTCCGTCAGATCTGCGTCATCGGGAGATGAAATCCGTATATTTGCCAAGTAATTTGAGACAGGGGGACGTTGTGGATGTCCGGGTTCAATTCCCGACAGGACAGGATTACATTATTTTGTCCAAGAAGAAGATTGACAGGTTTCAAAATCCGGCATTCTGGACGACGTTAAGTGAACAGGAGATTCTTCTGCTCTCCAGTGCTTTGGTTGACGCTTACCTTCATGGTGCAACACTGTATGCACTTACTTATGTTGAACCGGAGCTGCAGGATAAGGCGATTCCCAACTATCCGCCGAATGAGGAAGTATCCAGCCTGATTGCAAGCAATCCGAACATAGTGAAGAAAGCGGAAAAGCATCTGGAGATTTCGCTTCGGAGCACGCTGGAAGAGGATTTAAGCAAACTTAATTCGAATCAGCAGGTTCAGGCTTCTGATGTGCACTATAGTTCCACGTTTGGAGGCAGTGCCAGAAGTCCGGACTCTTGGAGCCCGGCATCCACTAACAGCACTCCAGCGACACCTCCTGCTAATAGCAGTTCGGCTGATAACCAATCTGACGAACAGGGGGATACCCCGCTACGCGGTGAGATGGATCTTGAAGCTGAGCAGATTCTGGGAACACAGGGAACAGCGGATCCAAAGCCCACAACAGAAGTGGGAACACCTGATGCGGATTTGATATTCTCAAGTCCCTGAGCGGGAACATATTGATCTTGAATAACAGATAGGCGAATGAAGGAGTGTTAGCAATTGAAGACTTGGATATTTACGGGCATCTGTGATAAGAGCGACTTGCTTTTGTATATGTGCAAAATATTAGCGTTCGGAGATAACAGGGTGTTGCTAGTGGATGGTGCGCTTGATGCGAAGTACAAACATTGCATAGGCGTGATGCATCCTAAACTGCCGATCATTGAGTTTGCCGGGTTTGATGTGGCAACCGGATTTCAGAATTACTCTTCACTGAGGAAATATTTGGAAGGAAGAGATGAGAAGACGTATGACTACGTCATTATGGATGTAGAGAAATCGCAATTTTTGGATAAGAATCAATGGGATGAAGCCGATGCCTATGTTTGGGTCAGCGGATTCGAGGTAACAGGACTGAGAAAGAGCTCAGCTTTGCTGGATGAGCTAAGAGCTGCAAGAATAGATGATCCATTACCACCGTTCCATCGGGTATACGTTCAGGTGATCGAAGATTTAACAGATGAAGCTTACATCGAAGGTTATCTGGAAGAAAGTCGGATCGAGTGGCTGGGTCCACCCGTGAAAATGCCGTGGGACGAACTGTTTTTCGCCCTGAAAATTAAGAATGAGCATGCGGGTAGACTGGGCATTAAGCCATTGTCCAGGCAGTATAAGCGATCCCTTACTGAACTTATCCGCAGATTGTCGGAGATGGAACAGCGGCATATCCGCCGGGCGTTAAGGCAAGCAGGAAGGAGGCATGCATGAGTCTGATTGCTGTGTGGAGTCCGTTGAGGGGCGGCAGTGGCAGTACCATGCTGGCCACAAGCCTGCCCATCGTGCTGGCGTTCGAGTATCAGGTCAAAGTGCTGCTGGCACATGGCGGATACCATGGAGAACGAGTGGAACAAGCATTTACACATCGAAAGGAAACACTGGATTATATTACGGCTTTCCAGGACAGCGGCATGGATGCCTTGGAAAGGCTTGATGCAAGTGGGAGATTGAGTCCAGAGAATGTACGCAATTATACCCTGCCACTTTTGTCAGACCGACTGGATCTGCTGTGTGGGCCGCGGCATATGCCTGAGCATGAATTCGAATCGGCCAAGCATGCGGAGGATGGGAATCAGGCCACCCTAATGAACAGAGTCATGGAATCCTCCAAGCGAAGTTATGATGTCACGATAGCCGATGCAGGGAATGGAGCACCTGGGGCCTCAGACCGAGCAATATTACTAGGTGCTGACCTGATCGTAGTGGCTTTGAACCAAAATTTGCATGCGCTTGAGCGAGAACTTGTACAGGAACGATTGCCCTCTGAGCTTACGGACAAGCACCGGCTGTATGTAATCGGCAAATATGATCGGGAGAGCAATTGCACTCTGCAAAATATCAAGCGTCGCTTTGGCATTAAAAACGTGGTGCTCGGTGTTCCGTATTGTTCCGGCATGACGGATGCATGGAATATGCGTTCGATTTTGCCCTATATGCAGCGCAGCCGGGGAGGTGCTGACCTTAGACGGATGAATCCTCTTTATAACGCCGTGCATCATGTAGCCGACGCTGCTGCCGAGCAGTTGGGTCTGCCTGCCGGTGCTTCGAAAGCGGGGGGCTTGCATGCTTTCGGGTAGCTCTTTGAATATGGTTTGGATCGTAATCTTGATTTTGTTTGCGCTGTTGTTTGTATACCTTCGCTATTTGGACACAAAGAAAACAGCCGCTGACATGACAAGGGGAACGGACCCGTATTCACTCGGGTCCATGACAGAGTTTGTTAAGGATACCCTGCATCAACTGACGCATAGTCAACTGTCCGATTTAGGACTCCATGAAGTAGAGTATCGAAGAAGATTGAACAAGCGAAGTGAATTGAGACGCGCTCTCAAAGGCTGCGTATCAGGTGATGTACTGGACAAGGCATATGTAAAGGATTTCTTGAAACAGCTGCTTGTCAGCCATTTGGGTTTGAATGAGTCCAATATTAATGCTGCAATTTCGTTCGAGAATCAGCTGGACCTGACAGCCCAGGATCAATTCGAAATCGTCTTATACCTATATAAACAGAGACATGGTGAGGATGCCTTGTCTGTACTGGTCGAAACATATGATCTTGCCAGACCGCGGGTGATCCCCGGTTATGGAGAGGGCGGCGTATATGCGGTTACGGCGGATGACATGGCTTATATTTATGAGTCCGAGCAGCGCCCGCTCTTGTTTCAGGAGAAGCTGGATATCGTGGTTCAACGCATTTATCAGCAGTACAAAGGCTTTTCTGTTGTGGATGAAATCAGAGATCAGCGTATTGACGGGGTTAGCGGTGGAGTTAGCGGGATAACTGTCGACCGTGACAGCGGACAGGAGATCTTTCGTTCTCACGATGATTTTTTGGGAATTGGGGCACAGCACGCCGGATTACCTTCAACGGGCTGTGAAAGTGTGTGGATTTTTTACCGGGGGATATCGATGCATCTGGCCTTCCTTTCGTTTGGGTCGATGCTGGAACTGAAGAGGGTATGTCAGAACATATACAAATACAATCATCCCGGACAGCTTTCCGAAGCCAGCGGTTACAAGGTAAATGAGATGAAGGATGGTTCACGGGTCGTCGTGGTTAGACCTCCGTTTGCAGAATCCTGGGCATTTTTTGTTCGCAAATTCGATCTGCCTAAGGTTTCGCTTGATCAGTTGATTACGGGCAGCGGTGCGGAACTGCCGATTGGATTGTTGAAATATTTGATGAGGGGCAGTCGGATTACGGCTATCACCGGTGCACAAGGGTCGGGAAAAACAACGCTGCTTATGGCGATGGTGGGCCACATATATGCGTCCTATACGCTTCGGGTTCAGGAAATGGCCTTTGAGCTGCATTTGAGGAAGATCTACAGCCGAAGGAACATCCTCAGCTTCAGGGAAACGGAACACATAAGCGGGCAGGCAGGCCTGGATCTTCAGAAGAAAACGGACGGTACGGTCAATATTCTTGGCGAGGTAGCTAGTGACGAGGTAGCTTCATGGATGATTCAGATGTCCCAAGTGGCCAGTTTGTTCACGGTATTTACCCATCATGCCAAGACATTCAAGGATCTGGTTCAATCGCTGCGCAATTCCCTGCTCAAGAGTGGAGTATTCAGACAGGAGCACATTGCCGAGCAGCAGGTAATCAGTGTCATCAACTTTGATGTTCATCTTAGAAGAGATGCGAATGGCAACCGTTACATAGAGCGCATTACAGAATGTATCCCGATAGAGAAGGGGACATTCCCAGACATCAATATAAACTCGGATAGTGGCAGCTTGAAGAAACGTTTGGAGGAATATTTCAAGCTGAGTGCAGAGCATATACGGAGATTGAATGAAGAAGGTCATTTCATATCCCGCAATGTGATTGAGTACCGGGATGGAGTTTATATAGCTGCTGCCAAGCTATCCGAGCGCAGTATCCTCGAAATGACGGAGCAGATGCAGCCGGAAGATGCGGAAGAATTCAAAGCATTTCTGACTGCAGGTTGGGGGGGAGAAGGTGACCTCTAAAGATGTGCTGATCCTGGTTTTCATTATATCTCTGCTGCTATTTGCGATCACCATGGGTATCGTGTTATGGCTATCCAGAAGACGAGTTTTTCATAGAGGAAGCGTCGGAAGGGCAGAGATGGGAGAAAACAAGCCACTGCGTGAGATGTACCGACAGTGGTTTCAATTGGCCTATATGTACGGGGTGAAAATCCCCTTGGTCCGATCTTATCTCAAACGGATCAGGCAGAGAATCGCGATCATTCATCCTTACGATGAAATCGCGCTTCGGTTTGAGACGATGAAACTTGCCTTCGCTATAACAGGCACCCTCACGCTAACAGCGTTACTGCTTATATGGAGCCAACCGGACTTCGGATTTATGGTCATTGTCATTCTTGCGGCTGCGGTTATTAACAATATGCTTGTTGAGATGTTCATCAATCGCCTGGAGCGAAGAGTGCTCGTTCAATCGGTTGAATTATTCTCTCTAGTCCGTCATCACTATCAGCAGCATGGCATGGTGGAGGAAGCGCTGTACGAGGGTGCTGAAACCTCCGGACACGAAATATCAATTCATGCACATCGAATTTACAATGCCTTGGTATCCAATGATCCCGACGAAGAGTTGGAACGTTATTATGAGGTGGCACCTAATCGTTATCTTAAGGCTTTTGCGGGCATTTCCCACCTTGTTATGGAGTTTGGCGATCACGCCAGAAAGCAAGGCTCCATCTACCTGCATGGATTAAGCGGATTGAAAAAGGAAATCCAATTGGAAATATTGAGAAGAGACAAGCTCGATTATTTGATGAAGGGCTTGAATGTTATCGCATTGGCACCTGTTTTCTTTACGAAACCGATCGAACGCTGGGCAAGAAGCAGTTTTCCTTCAATGGATGAGTTTTATATGAGCAAGCTTGGTTTTATTACCAAGATTTCGATTTATGTCATTATTCTAATCTCGTACGTCCTGCTGCAGAAGCTTCAGCAGAATCGAGAAACGGATTACCGTGCAGGGGTAGAGAAAAAAGTCACTTGGGAAGAGAGACTGTATCGTATTTCTTTCGTTCGTAGGCTTGTGGATATGATGGCACCGAGCCCTGGTACGTTGAACTATGACAGACAACTCCGACTATTAAAGGAAAGCAATGCAAGAATCAAATTCGAATGGTTATATGTCAGAAGGTTAACGTTCTTTTTCTTGGCTTTTTTCCTTTCGTTATCTGTGGCAATGGGTCTGCATGTCCAGGCTAAACATCAATTGTTGTATGTTCCCGCAGCGTTGAACAATTCACTGTTCGGTCAGATGAGTGAGATCGAACGACGGCAGGCAGAAGAGACTGTGGAACAGGATCGGCTGTTGATGGAGCAATTGCAAATGTCTCCGAATGTCACCCACGATCAGGTTAAGCACATGGTAAGCGAAACGGATCAGATGGGACTGACTATGGAGCAGCTTGATATCATAACTGATCGAATCATGATAAAGCTGCAGCGATATGATGGCGAATATCTAAAATGGTGGGAGCTGCTGTTGTCCTTTTTGACAGGGATGGCAGCATACGGAGCCCCTCTATGGCTGCTGTATTTTCACCGGAAAGTGCGCAATATGGAAATGCGGCATGAAGTATATCAGTTCCAGACGGTCATATCTATATTGCGGGGGATGGAACGAATCTCGGTTGAGGGCATATTGGAATGGCTTAATCGATTCGCCGTCATATTTAAGATCCCGATCCAAAAAAGCCTGCTGCATTATGAGCATGGAGCCCAATTGGCTTTGCTGGAGCTGAAGGAAGATGTTTGGTTCCCTGACTTTCAACGATTGGTAGACAAATTGCTGCTTGCGGTAGATAAAGTACCGATCAAGGACGTATTCGATGATCTGGATGGCGAGATGATCTTCAGCTTCGAGCAGCGCAAACAGGAATATGAGGCGATGATTGATACGAAGGCGGCATGGGCGCGATTGATCGGTTTTACCCCTATGTATGCTCTGATCTTTATGTATCTGGTCATTCCCTTAATTGGTATGAGTTTTTCCCAGATGGAAACGTATTATGAGCAAATCCAGCGTTTGTAGATGCTGCCGCGAGTGTAGTGTAGTGTCGTCATGATTCGTAGACTCAAATAATAAATGAGAAAAAGAGGGAGATTTCAATGAATAATGCATCATCAGCTCTGAAGGTGGCCGCGGGAATATTTTTGACAATTGCTCTGATCACCATTGTTGTTATTTTGTTTATTTCGGCACAGGAAGCTACCAAAACCGCACAGAACAATTTCTCGGATATTCAAACAGAGCTGTCCCAGGCAGCTTTCACCGTTTATGACGGTACAACGATCAGCGGATCTCAGGTTACGAATGCACTTCGCAAGTACAAGGATAAGGATCAGTTCGGGGTTTTCATAGCAACCGGAAAAAACAAAGCAGGGCAATGGTACGGTAATGTTTTGGAGACGGACGGATCTATCCTGAATCCGGATTCGAGGCAAGGGAATATCAATCTCGTAATGGATGAGAAGAGCACGGAGTATGTCAACCCAAGCGGAAAATTCAGGGCGACTATTGTTAAGGATAATTCCAATGTGATCAGGGGCATCAAGTTTGATCAATAGTTATTTTTGGAAGGTGACGCGTCGTGCGTGAACAAACGATAAATATGCTTGAATTGGCAGCTGGGGTGACATTGTTTATAGGTGCCTGTATGTATGCCGTTAATATGCAGACCTTCCTCGACCAAGGCATAAGCGCCGCGGGCAGGATGACGCAGGAGCAGCATGCCGGAGTGACAACAGTGGAGATGATGAACGAGGATAGAAATCTGACCTATAAGGGAAGCGAAGTATTGTTTACTCTTCGTGAGGTTCAGACGAATGTTTACGATATGTCCGTGGACGGAATACGATTCAGCTCAGGCAGTAATCCAGAAGAGCTGGATCTGTCGATTATCGATATGAGCGCTCGTTATGGCGTGCAATATCTTCGCGGAACCAATGGAGAAGTGGATAGCATCCAGTTTGTTAAAGTGAGGTAGCAACAATGTCAAACTCGGTTTCGAAATGGTTTGCGGCTTTTCTGGCACTTCTTCTGCTCTATTTAGTTCCCGCGGGCGAGATGGCCAGAAGGCAGGATGACCTGTCACGGCTCGTTGTCTATCAATCCGTTACCAAGTTCGTAGACAGCGTTCGTACGAAGGGATATATTACCCCTATCATGTACAATGATTTCCTGCAAGAGCTGGCAGCCACCGGGAACATGTACAGCGTGGAGATGGAGCATCACCATAAGAAATACCATCCCGAATATGGCGATCCTTCAGATCCGGACACATTCCTGAACCGCTACTCCGTTGTATACGATGCCTATTATCAGGACGATGTAATGCGATATCTGTTTCCGGATTCGCATGTTGCCAAGGAAGATGACAGCCGTAGATACCGCCTAACGGCCGGCGATCACTTCCAGGTAAGCGTTCGGAGCTTGAATCGTACACCCGGATTGTTGATATTCGATGCATTGACAGGATCAAATTCAGGCGGGAAGGCAGCTATCGCTTTTCCTTACGGAGGTTTGGTTCTTAATGAAGATTACGAGTGACTTGTTCTGCTATAACCGGTTTATAAAGGGAAAGGCGGAGACTTAATGAATTAAGTCTAACTCTGTGACCGAGGATTGGAATGAGGGGACCAGGTTTCCTGAAACAATCCCATTAATCTCCTGCGTGCGTAACACGGGCAGCGTGTTGGGTTCGAAGCACAGGTAAAGTCGGCAGAAAGAAGGCTAGAGCCACTTATCTAAGAAGGTATGCCAACTGATATGCCGGATGGCTGAAAAGTTAGCTATGGTGAGAATGATCTTAGGATCTGACGAACCTCCGAATGTACGGGTCTATATTCATAACATATGGAAACATATGTCCTGACCAATGATCAGGGTGGATGGCGTAAAGTACGATTGTGATCTAGGAAATACGCTATATCGAACTAAGGCGATATCCAGTCCACAGGCTCAAAGGAGGCACCTAAGGCTCAGCACAAATAGCTAGGTCTCAGGGAACAAGGAAAGCAAGGAACGTCGTAATAGCGGACTGCCATCCCAGACGTCTACTATAAGGCAGAACACATGCCGAAGTGTACTAATCCTTGTGAGAGTAGAGGCACGACCGATGAAATACCTGTAATGGGTGTGGAGGAACAGCCTCAAGTCTTTTTAAATTAATATCAATTTTCCAAAAAGTGAATTGCACCGATCAGGTAGGAACGTGGGAAATCTCCTGAAAGAGGTGAGGCCACAGTGCAAACTCTACGTTACTGGGACTACTACGACATGACGAGTACCTTTACTGACCTATATGAGAACGCTCAAAAAAGGATAGCTTTTAACAATCTTTACGACCTAATAATAACAAAACAAAATATCCTTTTGGCATACCGCACCATAAAGTCAAATAAAGGCTCGGTTACACCCGGAACAGATGGCAAAACGATTGATAACCTAAAGACACTAACTGATGAAGAAATGGTACTCCTAATAAGGAGAAGGCTACTGAATTATCAACCAAAGAAAGTCAGACGAGTCCATATCCCCAAGCCTAACGGGAAAAAAAGGCCGCTGGGTATTCCCTGTATAACCGATAGAATCATTCAGCAATGCTTCAAACAAGTCATTGAACCCATTGCTGAAGCTTATTTCTACAAACATAGTTACGGCTTCAGACCAGTGCGGTCAGCACATAATGCCCTTGCCAGAGTGCAACATTTAATTAATATGGCGAACCTCCACTATGTTGTAGACGTAGACATACAAGGGTTTTTCGATAATGTTAATCACACATTACTCTTAAAACAGCTATGGAACATGGGAATAAGGGATAAAAGAGTACTGAGAATCATCAGCAAAATGCTAAAAGCTGAGATTGAAGGAGAAGGTACCCCATTAAAGGGCACTCCACAGGGTGGAATTTTATCACCACTATTATCCAATATCGTACTAAACGACTTGGACCAATGGGTAGCTGGGCAATGGGTAAACTTTGAAACACAATATGCGTATGCGGGGAACTTTCACAGAATTAGAGCACTCAAGAAAACCAACCTCAAAGAAGGTTACATTGTTCGATACGCAGATGATTTCAAAATACTCTGCCGCGATTGGAAGACAGCCCATAGGTGGTACCATGCAGTCAGACTCTATCTCAAGGATCGTCTTAAACTTGACATCTCACCCGAAAAATCACAAATCGTGAACCTTAGAAAACGAAAATCTGATTTCCTAGGGTTCACTATATGGGCTGAGAAAAAAGGAAAAAAGAGAGTAGCATACACGGGCATAAACAACAAAAAGAAAGAACAGCTCAAGAAGGAAGCAAAAGATCGAATCAAAACAATACACAAATCGCCCACTGCACAAAATGCACTCTTGTTCAATAGCTTTGTACTTGGAATCCACAGGTACTTCTCACGAGCAACACATGTTAGTGTTGAGTTCGCACGACTTGCCTATGATCTGAAAGCATTCACTTACAATCGTCTAAAAGCAATCGGGAAATATCAACATCCAGATATTCCACCACCAACCTACAAAAAGTTCTACAAGAATAACTACAGAACTTTTAAAGTTGCAGGAGTATTCCTATTCCCTTTAAGAGATGTGAAAACGATGAACAACTTATGTTTTCAACAAGATCTAAACCCATTCACATCTGAAGGTAGAACACTACTTCATAAGAAATTAAATCCGGACATAAATTCTGAGATTATTAAACTCATGAAGTCCAACATCCCGGATCGGAGCATCGAATATCTGGATAACAGGTTGAGTAGATACAGTATGAAGGCGGGGAAATGCGAAATTTCAGGCGTCTTCCTTACCGCTGATGAAATACATTGTCATCACCTTCAACCCCTTCACCTTGGAGGAACGGACATGTACAAAAATCTACGAATCCTACACAAAGATATCCATAAAATAATTCATGCATCAATACCGGAGACGATTGTTAAACTCATGTCTACCATTGAAATTTCTGAATCCATAATTCAGAAGATCAACCAGTACCGTAAAATGAGTAACTTGGAACCTATTGATATAAAAATCTAAAAAGATGGAGCGCCGTGTGCGATGAAAGTCGCACGCACGGTGCGGAGAAGGGGAAAAGGCGGTGATCGTATCAAACCCTTACCTATTTCTATTGATCTTGCCATCCTATTTACTGCGATCTTTTTCCCATTGTTTCTTATTGTGGGTATGCGGTCTGAAAGCCTGGAGGATGTCCGGTATGTGGAAATGAAATACACGGCAGCTCTGCGCACAGCTGTACAAGATGGCGGAATGATGCTGAATGATAACGAAACACAGGCGAAGGAGTCGGCCTATGATTCCTTAAAATTTATGCGGGCCGATAAAGAGAAGGCGCTGGATTCCTTCGCCCGGACATTATATGTCAATATGGGGATTGCGGAAGATACAGCTGCACAGGCTGCACTCTGGTGGTACATTCCAGCGATGGTTGTCCTCGATTATGACGGGTATTATCTGTATGTTTCGCAGACCTATTCGAGTGAACATGGCGAAGAGATCATGCAGCATAGATGGACACCGAAAATCCCTTACGCTTGGACCGATGATACCGGAAACAGCATCCGATTTACCTTGGATTCTTTTGTTCATGTATTTGAGTCCGGGCCTAATCGCTGGCAGTCTGGGTTTCGGAAGGACTTGATCGGTGAAACCGGTGTAGCGTTGCTGGATGATAAGGATATGTTTGAGCAAGTTCGTCGGATTACCATTATGAACACGATTCAAGATCAACTTGCTTATTACATCCAAAGACATAATCAGATCGCTCTGCGGAATGGTATATCGTATACATTCACGCTTCCTTTGATATCCCGGGAGGATTGGGTGAACACGATTGACGATATCGGTATTATGGCGTTTATCCAAGGCATTCCCGTAGGCGATCAGTACTACAATAATTATGCGCTTGGGGGTGGGAGACTGGTTAAAGCCCCCGTCTATTTCGGGGGTATAGATAGCAGAGGGCTGAAATACTATTATCGAGATGCCTGTCAATACAATTATCGTGTAGAAGAAGTGTTTCCCAATGCCAAGGAAGCAGCCGCTGCTGGATATCAAGAGAAAAGCTGCTATAATCCCGGTGTTCTGTAATCCCTGAAAGTTATAGTTTCGGCTGGACTCATGGATGTGATACAATAAACTCTTGACTGTGTACAATCCACTAAATTAACATTAAATAAGTTCATTTTATACAGACAGGAGTTACTATAGCCATGAGTTTATTGACTGTAGAGAACGTATCACACAATTTCGGGGATCGTACTCTATTTAAAAATGTATCCTTTCGTTTGCTCGCCGGAGAACATGTTGGTCTGGTTGGAGCAAATGGTGTAGGCAAATCAACACTAATGAATATTTTGACTGGCCAGCTGTTAAAAGATAGCGGCAAGGTAGAGTGGACACCGAAAGTTCGTTATGGATATCTGGATCAGCACACCAAGCTGACACCTGGGAAAACCGTTCGCGATGTGCTGAAGGATGCTTTCTTGCCCCTGCTGCAGCTGGAAACAGAAATGATGGAAATCACCAATAAAATGAGTGATGCCTCTCCAGAGGAGCTTGAGCTTTTGCTTGAGCAAATGGGTGAGATTCAGGAGCAGCTGGACATCGGTGATTTTTATATGCTGGATGTTAAGGTTGAAGAGATGGCGAACGGACTTGGGTTATCCGTGATTGGCCTCGACCGGGATGTTGCTACACTGAGTGGGGGGCAGCGTACGAAGGTATTGCTTGCCAAGCTTCTATTGGAAAAGCCCAACGTATTGTTATTGGACGAGCCTACCAACTATTTGGATGTAGAGCATATCGACTGGCTCACCCAATATCTGAAGCAGTACCCTTATGCGTTCATGTTGATTTCCCATGATACCGAATTTATGAACCAGGTGGTCGATGTGATCTATCATCTGGAATTTGCGAAATTAACTCGCTATACAGCTAACTATGAGAAGTTTCTGGAAATGGCCGATATCAATAAGAACCAGCATATCGATGCCTACGAGAAACAGCAGGAGTTTATCAAGAAGCAGGAAGATTTCATTCAGCGGAATAAAGCCCGCTATTCCACTTCCGGTCGTGCAAAGAGTCGGGAGAAGCAGTTGGATCGCATAGAGCGGATCGACCGCCCAGAGGAAGCGGCTAAACCTGTGTTTAATTTTAAGGAATCCCGTGCCAGCGGCAAAACGGTGTTTGAGGGCGTGGACTTTGAAATTGGATACGACAGACCTTTGCTTCCCAAAATGAGCATAACCATTGAACGCGGAGAGAAAATTGCGATCGTCGGCTGTAATGGCGTAGGTAAATCGACGCTGCTCAAGACGATATTAGGAAAAATCCCAGCACTCTCCGGCAAGACATATCAAGGCGATTTCCTGGTGCCTGCTTATTTCGAGCAGGAAGTTCGTGCGGGCAATATTACGCCGATTGATGATGTATGGAACGAATTCTCACACTTGAACCAGCATGAGGTTCGTGCTGCGCTCGCCCGGTGCGGGCTTAAGAATGAGCACATTACCCGCCCATTGAAGGCACTCAGCGGTGGTGAACAAGCGAAGGTTCGCCTGTGCAAACTCCTGATGCGTGAGAGCAACTGGATTTTGTTTGATGAACCGACAAACCATCTTGATGTTGTAGCTAAAGAGGAACTGAAGCGTGCATTGAAGGAATACAAAGGCACTATCCTGCTGGTTTCTCACGAGCCTGAATTTTATGAGGACTGGGTGACCAAGATCTGGAACGTAGAGGATTGGTCTACTCAGAATTCTTAAGAGCAGCAGGATGTATCATTCATCAAATTGCACTGAATAAGGGGTTACCTATAGAAGGACGAGCTGACTGCAGCTCGTCCTTCTTGGTATCGGTGGCAACCTCTGTGCCTTGTCAGGGTTCTAAAGTGTTCTTAATCCATGTACATTTGTGATATGCTAAAATGATGACGTAGCCGGGAGGGTAGGTTTACCAAGTGCCCAAATCCGTGCCCGTCAGCTCCGTATATTGGTTGACGCATACGGTGTAGAACGATCCCGTAGACCGGCTCTGTTGGATAGGATAATTGACGTCGTTGTCAGGGAAACAGCCGAAGAAGCGATAGAGCAGCAGATAACGCCGGAGGCGCAAGGTCTTTTATGGGGAATGGCTTGTAGAGCACGGAGTGCTGCCTGGATTCTGCGTCATCGCTAGTATGCGCTGAATACCAAGTTATATTAAGATACGATGAGGCTGCCCATCCTCATGGGGGATGGGTATTTGTATGCAGAAATAGATCATCAGGAGGAAAGGTCATGTCTGGATTCAGTGATAAGCGTGAGGGACCGATAAACATCAAACAGGTTTTCGATGCAGCAGCTGCGCAGGTCTCGGACCGAAGCGATGCATTTTCGATAGAACGTGAGCACCGTTATTCCCGTCAAGAGCGATTTGCACCCTTTGGAAGCGAAGGACAGCAGCGGCTTGCAAGCAGTCATGTGCTTGTCCTTGGGGCGGGTGCGCTGGGGAGTGCCGTGGCGGAGACTCTGGTTCGCGCAGGAGTTGGGCACGTAACCATCGTCGACCGAGATTACGTGGAGTGGAGTAATCTGCAGCGTCAGCAGCTGTTCACCGAACAGGATGCAATCGACCGGCTCCCGAAGGCAATAGCAGCGGCTAAGCGGCTAACTGAGATTAATTCGGATGGTATCATTGATGGCATCGTGATGGATGTTCGTGCCCAAGAATTGTCGATCCTCTGCCAAGGCGCAGATTTGATAATGGACGCCACGGACAATTTTGAAACCCGGCTGATCGTGAATGATATCGGATTTAAGTTAGGGATCCCGTGGATTTATGGAGGGTGCGTGGGGAGTTCAGGAATGAGTTACACTTTTCTGCCGGGAGAAACCCCTTGCCTGAACTGTCTGCTCGGAACCATTCCTTTAGGCGGGGACACCTGCGATATAAACGGCATACTCCCCCAAGCGGTACAGATCGTAGCTGCCCATCAAACGATGGAAGCGATGAAACTGTTGTCAGGGCAAAGGAATGCCCTTAGAAAAAAGATGCTGTCATTTGACCTGTGGCGCAATGAGCGGGTGGAATTTGGCGTGGACCGTGCCAAGAAATCAGATTGTCCAACGTGCGGAGAGCATCCTGATTATCCATACCTGACCTCAGCGAATGTGGACAAAAGCGAAGTGTTATGCGGGAGAGATACGGTACAGATCCGACCTGCCAGACCATTACAGCTGGATCTTCACGAAGTAGCCGATCGATTGAACCGGCTTCAGCAAGGAAAAGCCACCGTAACTCCGTACATGATCATCTATCAGGCAGATCCCCATCGTCTCGTTATATTCGGGGACGGCAGAACGCTGGTCCATGGGACATCGGATTTAGCCAGAGCCAGAACGCTTTATCATAAATACGTCGGTGGATAATGACGAAAAATGCATGGGTGTAGAAATGTAAAATACAGCATGGGTGTAGAAACTAAACAAGAGGAGGCGCCTTACACGGCACCTCCTCTTGCTGCATCATGTTTTATTGCAGGATCAGATTAAAACCGTTCTGAATGAAGTACAGATTAGGATGAGCGATGTTTCGTGTGGTGAGATTGTTGAACGTCGCAGATCCATTCCCTGTATAAGTGTAGATCGCCGCACCCGGATGCGGGGTGGAGAACCGTGAAGTTGTGATTCCATCAAGTCCTGTGCCGTCGATATTGATTTGGTTAAATACGATGTTCTGGAAGCCTCCACCATAACCAAACTGCACAGCGCTGCGTTGGGTGTTCCGTATATCGATGTTGGTAAACGTGACATTTCGGATCGGATTATTCGATGCTTCCAGATCGATTGCACCACGCTCCCCGTTATACAGATCTTTACTGGTTCCACTGCCTATAATGGTGGTGTCGGAGAACAGAATGCCCGTATTGTTCTGAAAATGGTATCCAGGGAACACGGTGTTCATTCGAATGCCGGAGCCGCCAACCGTGTCAACAATCAGGTTGTGAGTAGCCTTATGGCCGCTTCCTCCAAAAAATGCGATGGCTGCCGCACGCCAGTTGTTTTCGATGGTGTTGTAGGAGAACGTATTGTTGACGCCGGCAGGCGCGCCGTTCACGTTACTCGTCCACACGGCAAGTCCGTCGTCCCCGTTATTTCGAATACTGCTGTTACGTACGGTTGAATTGCTTGTTCCTTGAGCAAAATTGACGCCATCCGCGAGATTATTGCGGACACGGCTGTTCTCAATGATCAGTCCATCCGCGATTATCGCCGGAGTATGCGCATAATCCCCTACCCAGAAGCCGCATTCAAAATGCTCTACCCACACATTATGAATTTTGGAATTCGTGCCGAAGTTATCCATAAATCCTTTGTAGACGGCATTTTGATTATAACGCGACCTCAGATTTGAATTCAGGTAAATATGGCTGAAATCCAGCTGTCCTGTGACACGAAGCGATATTCCGCCTGACGCTGCATTCGGATTGGTGAATTGGATGTTTGTATGCCAGATGCCAGCGCCCATAATCTTGATATCATTGATCATGTTGCCAACGGATCCTACCTTCCACATGTTGCCCAAATGGAAGGTTCCTTCCGGAATGTATAAGGTTTTGCCCGATGAAGCAGCAGCTTGAACCGCGGCTTCAAACGCTTGAAGGTCATCGTTGCCGTCGTTCGCTACAGCGCCGAAGTCTGTTACCGATACCGAATTGGCTGGTCGGGCGATAGCTGCAGGAACCGGCTCAATTTCGATGAAGTCGACACCATATTCCAGGTTATCGGCATTGGATTTCTGAATACGGATCTTGTCCCCTGGCTGGAGCGGAGTATCCATTTTCCAGTGTACTTCATCAAATCGGAAGAGGGGACGCCCGCCACCCGGTGCATCCTCAGGATGATCACTGGAGAAATACTGCCAGCTATAATAGGAAGTCAACGGAATGGTTTTTTTCTTGGCTCCATTTACATAAACGTCAAGCGAGCCGTTCAATCCCATGCCGTTCGACGAGTCCGGCATCGTATATCTCATGGTTACGCCAGCGCCACCTTCGCCTTGTCTGACGGTCCACTCCAGGCTGGAGCCGTTAGAGGGAAGAGCTACGTAGCTTTGGCCAGAAGCTTCCGAGGCTGTCAGTGCTTGATCGAATGTCGGAGCTGTCTTTAGAATGGCACCGCCACCTCGAGCGGCATCATCCGTATCGTAACGGGTATACGGCATGCTTGCGCCGCGAGATGAATAAACGGACAGATTGGCCTGACTGACGTTATTCTCTCGTTTAACCGGTGCTTCATTCGCATCTGCTGCGACAGTTGTGGTTACTGTGTAGCTGCCATTTGCCGCTGTCCAGGTCCCTGGAATAGTGACGCTAGTGGATGCACCGGCAGCAAGCGTGCCGTTATAGGCTCCATTTAAGGTTTGGATCGTTGATCCTGCAGGATTCTTCAGCGCGACTGAGATGGCATGGGAGCCGCTTGCAGAAGCTTTGTTCCCTTGGTTTTTAAGGTTAACGGTAAAAGCTACAGCATTACCTGCAGCGGGTGTAGTTGGAGTCCATTGTACCGTTCCTACCAAATCGGAGCTTTCCACAGGTGCGATGACCAGTGGGGAGGAATGCAAATAGCTGTTATTCTCTTTATTTTGTTCGATGATTTGATTATTTTCATCGACCTTTGCTCGGAGCGAATAGGAGGCAGCGGCATAGGTACCGGCCTGCAGCGAAACCGTGGTGGAAGCTCCTACTGCAAGCGCTCCTACCGCAGAAGTGCCAGCCAACGTGCTGTTCAGGTAGAAATTGACGGTTGTAGGCGGAGCTTCAACGCCGCCGATGTTTTTTACGATGGCCTGTAACGTAATTTGATCATTCTCAAGCGGTGAGGAAGGAGTCCAGGACAAACCGGTTATGGTTAGATCCGGATTCTGTCCGGGCTTGCCGTATACTTCGAATTCTGCAATCTGTCCGGCCGGTGCCCCGGAATTGGACGTAATGTTTAACTGCAGACGTTTCGCAGTTGCTGTGACCGGTATGGTTACCAAGTTGCCGGAAGCCGGATTAAACGTATAAGCTTGTGCCGAGACCAGATTACTGAAGTTAGTTGAACCTTGGTTATGCCCTAACACTTGAATGGTTTGGGTGCGAGTTCCCCACTCCGCCGACGGGTTTAGCTTTAATACGATCGAGGTAATCTCGTGGTCCGATCCCAGATCGAGTGTTAAAGAGCTTGGATTGCTTCCGCCTTCCCAGTATGTATGGATGTCGTTGTCGTTTGCATTGGATGCTACATACGTGAATGTGCTTGAAGAGGCGGTTACAGGTTTGCCAATCGAGATATTGTCTCCCGTTGGAGGAGTTGACGGAGAGTCGGCAGATCCGTAAATTTCGAATTCGGACAGCTGCGCAGCGGGCCAAGTCGTGTTCCCTGTAACGTTCAGTCGGACATAGCGGGTGTTTGTCTCGTCAAAATGGAGGGTGACCGCGTTTCCTGTCCCGGATGGGCTGAACTCATAGTCCGCCGAATCTACAATACTCGTGAACGTTGAACCGTTCACGCTCCCTTGCACAGACAGGGTTTGGCTCCGTGATTCCCAATTGGAGGGGAGTTTTAGCACGATCCGGTCAATACTCGTATTGGCGCCGAGATCGACTTGAATCCATTGCGGGAACGCTTGATTCGTGCTTTCCCAGTATGTGCCCTGATTGCCGTCGTTGACGTTACTTGGGCTGTAGGTTTGGGACTGACCGCTTGCTGTTACAGGTTTGCCCAGTGACAGGTTGGTTTCACCTGCGGCCGAAACGGGAACGGCAGGCCCGGCAGTCGTAAACAAAATGGATATTAGCATGGTTACGACAAGGGGCCATGCTACGTGTTTGTTGCGCATGTTATTTTTCCTCCTTCATAAATGATTGATACCCGACGAAGGCGTGCGGTTCGCTGAAAAGAATGAAAACGATTTCAAGAAAATGCCCTTTTTCAGACTTGATTACCGGATGAGACTTACACCTCCGAACAATATGCGCGATGCGTTAGAAGCCCCCCCTTTCGTGTTCATATATCCCATTATAAAAATAGATCCAATGAGAAGATAAGATGTAATTCTACGGAAATTGTAGGTGATCCCAGCATGAATTGGATAAATAAGGGTGATTGAGAGACGATTTTGGTTACAGCTGTTAAAAATTTGAAACAAGACTGAAAGCAGGAACAAATAGACATACTTACAATATTAAGTGTTGAAAGCGGGGGAGAACCCGTGGAGAAAGTTATTTTGATTGCGGCGGATAATCAAGAGCGGGTTCAACAGCTCATGGAGAAACTCGGACAAGCAGGTTACAAGGTGACACATGCTTTAAATTACTCCGAGGTGGTCGCAGCGTTACAGCGCACAAACGCTGACTTGCTGCTCATGGATAGCAAGCTGCCGGGAATGAGTCATTTTAACCTTGTGCAACGGCTGACAGGCAGAAGAGAGCAGATTCCTATTATCGTCATTGGGAATGATGGTTCTGATGAAGCTATTCAAGCGCTGGAGTCTGGTGCCCACGACTATATTCCGAATGAATGGGACACCAGGGAATTGTTGGCGCGGATTTCCAATCTGTTGAGACTCTTTCAGACAGGTCGCAAGGAGCAGGATGAGATCATTCGCATCGGAGATCTGGCCATTGACCCTTTATGCCGAAATGTCACCCGGGAGAATGAAACGCTTGCACTTACTCATCGTGAATATGATCTGCTGCTGTTCTTGGCGAGAAGGCAGGGCCAGGTTTGTACGCGAGAGGACATATTAAGAGAAGTGTGGGATTATGATTTTCATACGGGGACCAATGTGGTCGATGTTTATATTCTTCATTTAAGAGAAAAAATCGATAAAGGACGCAGGCCTAAACTGCTGCGCACCATTCGGGGAATCGGATATAAACTCTTATCCCAGGATGAGATCGATGCAAACACAAAAGACCGTCTTCCTTGAGTGGAAGACGGTCTTCATTATTCTGATAGATAGTATTAAACTACAGTACGCGACGAGCTTTCAGGTACGTTTTGCTCCAGTTGCCTGTCAGGCTGGAGATTGTTACACCCGGTTTGCCGTAGGTGTGCAGAATTTTGTTATTACCCATGTAGACAGCAACGTGAGTTACGTTGCTACCATTGGCACGGCTTCCGCTTGAGAAAAATACCAAATCGCCTGCTTTCAGGTTAGATTTTGATACCGCTGTGCCAACTTTGGATTGGGCAGCTGATGTACGTGGAAGGTTTACTCCGTATTTCTTGAAAATATGTTTCATGAAGGATGAGCAGTCAAAAACACTTGTAGTGGACGTGGATGCTCCGAATTTATAAGGTGTCCCCATATATTGTTTACCAAAGTTAACGACTTGAGTTCCTTTACTTACTGATGCGGCTTCTACAGGAGCTGGCGGTGCAACCGTAAGGACTGCCCCTGCTCCCAATGTAGCGCTCAAGCTGATTACTACGGCCTTCTTAATCCAATTCTGTCGATTCATGTTGTATACCTCCAAGCAGTTTTGTTTTTGCGATGAACCGAGTATATCAGATTTGAAACCGTCTATATTTTGGATATTTGGCGCAAAGCGTTGGGACACATGAAATGAAAGCGAATTATTAAAATATCATTAAAAGTTACAAAATATTAAGAAATAGTTCCATGTAATAGTTCCGAAACGAATAAAAACCCTTGATACACAAGGGTTTTTAACGTCGATTTAAGTTGTTAACAATTATCGATTAAAGATTACAAAAAAGTAACGATTAGCCATCCTTACTCTGAATGATGAGCAGCAAACCGCCCTCAATCCGGACCGTCCCCTTATCTTCGGCCAGCTTATTGCTGACCCCTAAGGATTGTCCCAATCGTAATGTGGCATTATGGAGAGGATACTCAAACCCCTCAAGATGGATGCCTGTCACTTCCGTTGTGAGCGGCAGCAGGGAGACATATGTAAACCCCTTGTTCTCGACAATGCAGCTCGTGCCTGTCAGTGTGATGAAATTGTTCTCATCTAATATAGAACATGAGATGTGATGCTGCAGTCCTCGAATCAGCATGTGGATGTTAGCGAGCGTATGATCCAGGCGCGAGCCTGTTGCCCCAAGAATCAATATGGATTCGGGGGATTTATCAAGTGCCAGGTCAAAGGCAAGCTCGGTATCGGTCAGATTTTTATCAATCGGGTCACAGTCAACCACCTTCTCGCTCATGGACCTTACGCGTTCCATCTGCTCTGGCGGAATGGAGTCGAAATCCCCCACAGACAGGTTGGGTCGAATGCCATGCTCAATCAGGTAAAGGGCTCCCCGGTCTGCCCCTATAATGAAGTCTCCGTTCTGGATCTCTTCCAGAAACCGTGGTGACAACTCCCCACCTGTAAAGATCAGGACGCGGGTATGCTTCATAGTAAATTCCTCCTTTTTTGAGAGAATTGCCATTGAACTCTAGTATAGAGCAGTTTTCATGCTTGCACAATTTTGATAGGCACGGCTACAATGTAATATGTAAAATTGACGGGGGAGCGGGGGAACTGAATTTTGGACATGCATGTGTTTGACGTATTCAGCATCATTGGCACCATTGCGTTTGCCATGTCCGGAGCTTTTGTAGCAATGGAAGAAGAATACGATATTCTGGGGGTTGTGGTGCTTGGTTTAGTCACAGCCTTCGGCGGGGGTATAATAAGGAATGTACTGATTGGCGTGCCGGTAACCACCCTGTGGGGTCAGGGGGATTTAATCGTACTGGCAATGATATCGGTATTCGTAGCGTTTGTGCTGCCGCTTGGTTTGATTCAGCACTGGAAGAAAACGGAGGCCTTGTTCGATGCGATCGGTTTATCTGCCTTTGCGATTCAGGGGGCCTTATATGCCACAGAGATGAATCACCCTCTTAGTGCAGTAATCGTGGCAGCCGTCCTGACAGGCAGTGGCGGAGGGATGGTCCGCGATCTTCTGGCAGGCCGCAAACCGCTAGTGCTGCGCGATGAGATCTATGCTGTCTGGGCCATGGCTGCAGGTGTCGCCATCGGTCTCGGCATCGCAACCAAGACTTGGCAGCTGCTCACACTATTTGCAGTTGTCATCCTGTTCCGGATGCTATCGGTGCTTTATAAATGGAGATTGCCGAGAAGGTCGCTTCACCGTGGAATAGGTCAGGCACCCAGCGGAAAAGAAGTAAGCTCGGGTTAATGGAGATGCAAACAAACGTTATTCGTGGGTAGAGAAGACACGCGAAAGACGATTTTTATATCGTAAAGGAGAGGGGAACTATGGTATCCGTCTTGTTTGTATGTTTGGGCAATATCTGCCGCTCGCCTATGGCTGAAGCGGTGCTGCGTCATAAGATTGTGCAGCGGGGGCTGCAGGATCAGGTAAGCGTGGATTCAGCAGGAACAGGTGACTGGCATATCGGCAGCGTTCCTCACGAAGGAACCAGAAAGCTGCTGGACAGCTGGCGTATCAGCTATGAAGGAATGGTTGCGCGTAAAGTGGTCAGCCAGGATCTCGCGAACTTCGATTATGTAATCGGCATGGATGATTCCAACGTGTCGAATATGCGCAAACTATCCGGGGGCAACGACGCTGCGATTCTGAAGTTTATGGATTTGCTTCCGAATGAAAAGCTGCGCGAGGTGCCTGATCCGTATTTCACCGGAAATTTTGAGGAAGTGTATCGGCTCATTGATGCCGGGTGTGACATCTTACTGGACAAAATCATTGAAGAAAAGCTATAATCTTATTCGAACAAGCGGTGAGTCAGCCGCTTTTTTGACGAAAGCAATTGAAAGCGATACCAAGAGAACGGACTGCTGAACATAAAAGATGAACAATGCACATTCCATAAAAAATGCGCGATTGTTCATCTTTTTTTGCCAGTCGTGCTCGACTCGAATTAACCCAGGAAGTACATAAGCGCAGCAGGAAGCTCTTTTTGCCAGAAGCCCCAAAGGTGACGCCCGTCTTTCTCGAGATAAGATATCCGGGCACCCCGTTCCTCCAGCAGAGCCTTGGTTGAACGGTTCAATTCAACAAAATTATAGACACCTGTATCGGTTGTATAGTTGTCCTCTTGCAAGCCTACAATCATATAGATGTCGAGCCAGGACAAATCCGCTTCCTCCCGAATCATATCCTGGGACTTCTCATAGAAGGCACCGGACAAGCTGATGATTCTTGTAAAAAGCTGAGGGTAACGCAGGGCCAGATGCACGGAGACACTTCCGCCCAGGGAATCGCCAGCGAGCACACGCTCGGAAGGCTCTCTGCGAACAGGATAATTTTGTTCAATGAAGGGAATAATCTCTTCGGCGAAGCAGGAAAGGTAAGCGTCGAATCGATTTCCGAACGGTGCATACTCTTCTGTGCGAACTTTCGTGTTCACTTCCACGCCTACAATGATGAACGGCTCGACGCCCTCTTCGAGAATGAGCTGGTTCGCCCATGTCGCGATGCGGCCGAAATTGAAAAATTCCTCTCCATCCTGACAATAAACAACGGGATAGCTGAGAATTTCATTGTAACCGGGAGGAAGATAGATGCGCAGTGTCCGATTTTCCTGCAGAAACTTGCTTTGTATTACTTCTTTAACGATGGTTCGCTTCAATAAACGTTCATTCGTCATCATTCGTCACCTTTTTCGGGTTAGTTTTTGAAATGCAGTAAACAATAAGTTAAAATTACCCTGACATGTCTATGTTGTCTGCTGTTCTATGATGTTTGTCATACTGTTATAGTATTATCAATTAACTGTTATACATACAAAAGTCAAGAAATCTGAAATTTTATCCCGCATTTCTTTGACGAATGGAGTAAAACAGGTGTATAATAATTCTATAACAGCGGAACTTGATATTCAAATATTTATTGAGGTGAAAAAAATGACCAAGGTTCCTTATGAAGTATATACCGAGGAAGTAGATACTCTATCTGTACTTTCCCCGGATGGCAAAATCGTAAACAAAGATCTTCTGCCTGAATTGTCAGACGATCAGCTGAAAGAAATTATGTACCGTATGGTATTTACCCGTACTTGGGACGACCGCGCCGTGAATCTCGGCCGTCAAGGACGTCTCGGTTTCTATGCACCTGTATCCGGTCAAGAAGCAACAATGGTTGGCAGTGAGTTCGCGCTTGAGAAAGACGACTTCGTATGCCCAGGCTACCGCGATATGCCGCAAATCGTATGGCATGGACTTCCGCTTTATCAAGCTTTCTTGTATTCCCGTGGACATCAGCATGGCGGACAAATTCCAGAGGGCGTTAACGTATTAATGCCTCAGATTATCATTGGTGCTCAAATTCTGCACGCAATGGGTATTGCTATGGGTTATAAATTGAAAAAGCAGAAGCAAGTCGTTATCACGTACACCGGTGACGGCGGATCTTCGGAAGGCGACTTCTACGAAGGATTGAACTATGCAGGCGTGTATAAATTGCCTGTTATCTTCTTTGTGCAAAACAACGGCTACGCGATTACAACTCCGTTCTCCAAGCAGACGGCAGCATTGTCTATCGCTCATAAAGCAGTTGCAGCTGGTATCAAGGGCGTGAAGGTCGACGGTATGGACGTTCTGGCAGTCATCAAGGCGGTTCGCGATGCTGCAGAGCGTGGTCGCAACGGCGAAGGTGCAACTCTGATCGAAGCGGTAACTTACCGTTTCCGTCCGCATTCCCTGTCTGATGATGCTTCCAAATATCGTACGAAGGAAGAGGAAGGCGAGTGGAACGAGAAGGATCCAATCGCACGCCTTGCGAAATACCTTGAGCAAAAAGGTCTGTGGACTGAAGAAGATACAGCTCGCGTAAAAGACGAAGCGAAAGCGAAAGTCAACGAGCAAATCAAAAAAGCAGAACAAACGGAAAAAATGACAGTACCTGGTTTGATCGACAGCATGTTCGAACAAACACCTAAGCATCTTGAAGAGCAAAAAGCTGATTTTCAATAAAAATGACGGGCCGATGATTGTCATAGGTTGATCCTGGGATAATCATCCGGTTTTGTCATGGGTGCAGCAGGTCTTTATATAACGTTTCGATATATATTTAGCCGCTTTAAGGCTTAACAATGGAAGTTTAGTCAACTGTATTTCTTAAGGAGGAAATGAAGCAATGGCACAAATGAACATGAAAGAAGCGATTCGCGACGCCATGCGCGTTGAATTGAGCCGTGACCCTAACGTTGTCATCTTCGGTGAAGACGTGGGTAATGTCGGCGGTGTTTTCCGTGTAACGGAAGGCCTTCAAAAGGAATTCGGAGAAGAGCGCGTATTCGATACGCCGCTGGCCGAGTCCGCTATCGGTGGTTTGGCAGTAGGTCTCGGTATCCAGGGCTTCCGCCCGATCGCTGAAATCCAATTCGTTGGATTTATCTTTGAAGCTCTTGACCAAATCGTAGTTCAAGCAGCGCGCATGCGTTACCGTTCCGGCGGACGTTACCATTCTCCGATCGTATTCCGTACGCCGTTTGGCGGCGGGGTTAAAGCGGCAGAACTGCATACCGACGCACTGGAAGGTTTCATCACGCAAACCCCGGGTATTAAAGTTGTAGTGCCTTCCAATCCTTATGATGCAAAAGGACTCATGATCGCGGCAATCCGCGACAATGACCCTGTATTCTTCATGGAGCACTTGAACCTGTATCATGCGTTCCGCGCTGAAGTTCCTGAAGGTGAATACACCGTAGAACTTGGAAAAGCTAATGTGGTTCGTGAAGGAACCGACGTGACGATTATCGCTTACGGTCTGATGGTTCACACAGCAACAAAAGCTGCTGATGAGCTTGAGAAGAACGGAATCAAGGCCGAAATCATCGATTTGCGAACCATCGCTCCAATCGATATCGATACCGTGCTTGCTTCGGTGAAGAAAACCAACCGTGCCATCGTGGTTCAAGAAGCGCAAAAATCCGCCGGCGTTGCCGCGGAAGTTATTGCTCAAATCAACGAGAGAGCGATCCTGCATCTGGAAGCTCCAGTACTGCGCGTAGCACCGCCAGACACCGTGTATCCTTTTGCACAAATCGAGGACACTTGGCTGCCTACTCCAGCGCGTATCGTTGAAACCGTAAATAAAGTATTGAATTTCTAATAGCAGCAATTTCTAGGGAGGTTTTTCAGTTGGCAAAATTTGAATATCGTTTTCCAGAGCTGGGTGAAGGTTTGCATGAAGGTGAAATCATCAAAATGCATATCAAGCCAGGCGACAAAGTAACAGACGACGACATCATCATGGAAGTACAGAACGACAAAGCGGTCGTGGAAGTTCCTTGTCCCGTGAACGGTACGGTTCAAGAAGTTTTTGCCAAGGACGGTCAAGTATGCCGTGTCGGTGAAGTGGTTGCTATCATCGATGCTGAAGGCGACATTCCTGAGCAAGAAGCTCCAGCTGAAGAGCAAGCCGCTCAAGAAGCCGACGCAGCTAAGGGCAGCGCGGATACAACTTCTTCCCCGGCTCAAGATGCTCCGGCTGACGCTAAGCAAGGCGGAAACGGTGAAGCGGCAGCGCCAGCAGCACCTAACCGTGAAGTTTTGGCTACACCTAGCGTGCGTAAATTCGCTCGTGAGCAAGGCGTAGACATCACACAAGTACAAGGCTCCGGCAATAACGGCAAAGTAACACGCGAAGACGTTGAAGGCTTCAAGAACGGCGGCGGCCAGGCAGCAGCGGCTCCTGCACAAGAAGCGTCTTCCGAAGCTAAAGCAGCTCCTGCAGCATCCGCAGCGGTGGATACTCGTGCAGAAGAAGAACGCGTACCATTCAAAGGAATCCGCAAAGCGATCTCGAATGCGATGGTTAAATCGGCATACACAGCTCCGCACGTTACGATCATGGACGAAGTTGACGTAACCGAGCTGGTAGCTTTCCGTACCCGCATGAAGCCAATCGCAGAGAAAAAAGGCACAAAAGTTACGTATCTGCCATTCATCGTGAAAGCACTCGTTGCGGCTAGCCGTCAATTCCCTGCTTTGAACGCAATGATCGATGAAGAAGCGAACGAAATCGTGTACAAGAAGTACTACAACATCGGTATCGCTACAGATACAGACAACGGTCTGATTGTACCGGTTATCAAAGATGCAGATCGTAAGAGCATCTGGATGATCGCTGACAGCATCCGTGATCTGGCTGCTCGCGGCCGTGAAGGCAAACTGTCTCCTAACGAAATGAAGGGCAGCACAATTTCCATCACGAACATCGGATCTGCAGGCGGTATGTTCTTTACGCCGATCATCAACTTCCCAGAGGTTGCTATTCTTGGTACCGGCCGCATCAGCGAAAAAGCGGTTGTGAAGAACGGTGAAATTGTTGCGGCACCTGTAATGGCATTGTCCCTGAGCTTTGACCACCGTATCATCGATGGTGCTACAGCTCAACACTTTATGAACTATATTAAACAACTGCTCGCTAACCCTGAGCTGCTTGTTATGGAGGTGTAACTAATGGTAGTTGGAGATGCTTCTTTGGATATTGATACCCTAGTCATTGGTGCTGGTCCTGGTGGTTATGTGGCGGCGATTCGTGCCGCCCAACTGGGTCAAAAAGTTCTGATCGTTGATAAATCGGAGCTCGGCGGTGTTTGTTTGAACCGTGGTTGTATTCCTTCAAAAGCGCTGATCGCTGCTGCTCATCAGTTTGAATCAGCTAAGCATGCGGATGCATTCGGTATTTCTGTAGAGAATGTAAAAGTTGATTTTGCAAAAACACAGGAATTCAAAAACGGCGTTGTTAAGAAAATGACCAGCGGCGTATCCGGCTTGCTGAAAGGCAACAAAGTTGAAGTTTTCAACGGTGAGTGCATGTTCATCAACGAAAACGAAGCGCGTGTATTCAACGATCATGAATCTCCGCGTTACCGTTTCAAGAACTGCATCATTGCTACAGGTTCCCGTCCAATCGAACTGAAGCCTTTCCCATTCGGCGGACGCATCCTGTCTTCGACCGAAGCGCTGAACCTGCCAGAAGTACCGAAGAGTTTGATCGTTATCGGTGGTGGATACATCGGTGCCGAGCTTGGTCAAATGTACTCCAAATTTGGTTCAAAGGTTACCATCATCGAAGGTCTGGACAGCGTACTGGCTGGCTTCGACAAAGACATGACCAGCCTTGTTACGAAAAACATGAAGAAAACCGGTATCGAGATTATTACAGGTGCAAAAGCTGAAAGTGCTGAGCAGAATGATAAAGAAGTTACCGTGAAATATTCCGTGAACGGTGAAACGAAGGAAGTAACGGCAGACTACCTGTTGGTTACTGTCGGCCGTCGTCCGAATACGGATGGTGAGCTTGGTCTGGATCTGATCGGTATGGATCTTGACGAGCGCGGCTTTGTAAAAGTCGACCATCAAGGTCGCACCAGCATTCCTCATATCTTTGCTATCGGTGATATCGTATCCGGTCTGGCACTTGCTCATAAAGCATCTTACGAAGGTAAGGTTGCTGCTGAGGTGATCTCCGGAATGCCATCTGTTGTTGACTACAAATGTATTCCAGCTGTGGTGTTCACAGATCCGGAATGTTCCAGCGTAGGTTACACCGAAGCTCAAGCGAAGGAAAAAGGCCACAAAGTAAAAGCAGGCAAATTCCCTTACGCAGGCAACGGACGTTCTGTATCCCTGAACCATCCTGAAGGCTTTGTGAAGATCGTAGCCGAAGAAGGAACAGGACTTATCCTCGGTGCACAAATCGTAGGTTTGGAAGCTTCAAACCTGATCGCTGAGCTTGGTCTTGCCATTGAGATGGGTGCTACACTTGAAGATGTAGCTTTGACTATCCATGCGCATCCGACTTTGGGCGAAATCGTAATGGAAGCTGCGGAACTGGTTATGGGTCATCCGATCCACATCATTTCCCGTTAATTCTAGGACACTACCTTAGTCATTATATATTTGGCCAGGAGGCAGAGAACGCGCAGGCGGTTTCTGCCTCCTGTTTTTGTTTTTTTGCGGATGATCGAATGTATGGATTATCGTAAAATGCAGAGTTATTTTCTGCGTGTCATACATTCCACGATCATGGTAGACTGTTGATATGAGATTCTAGTGAGGTGACTATAGATGAAACAATACTTGGAGCTGCTGCAGGACATACTGGATCATGGTGTAGAGAAGGGAGACCGCACGGGGACCGGGACGCTATCCGTATTTGGAAGACAGCTGCGTTTTGATCTTTCACAAGGGTTCCCGCTAATGACAACGAAGCGGATTCACCTTAAATCGGTTGTACACGAGCTTTTATGGTTCCTGAGCGGGGAAACGAACATACGATATCTCAAAGAGAACGGCGTGCGGATATGGGACGAATGGGCGGATGAGAATGGCGATCTGGGTCCGGTCTACGGTTCGCAATGGCGGGCTTGGGAAACACCGGATGGACAACATATCGACCAGATTGCAAACGTGATCGAGTCAATTAAGAATAACCCCGACTCCAGGCGGCATATCGTCAGCGCCTGGAATGTGGCGGAGATTGAGAACATGAAGCTGCCTCCATGCCATTTTGTGTTCCAATTCTACGTTGCGGGCGGGAAACTCTCCTGTATGCTGACCATGCGGTCTGTGGACAGTTTCCTGGGCCTCCCGTTCAACATTGCCAGTTACGCGCTGCTGACCCATATGGTTGCACAGCAATGCGGGCTAGAGCCTGGTGAATTCATTTGGTCCGGAGGGGACGTGCATATCTACTCCAACCATATGGAACAGGTGAAAACCCAACTTGAGCGTGAACCGTACGAGCTGCCGAAGCTGGTCATTAAGCGCAAACCGGAGAGTATTTTTGACTATACATTTGACGATTTTGAATTTGAGGGTTATCAATATCATCCGACCATCAAGGCAACTGTAGCCGTGTAATTCCTTTGAATCTGTTGCATGACAATCTATCAGAGCAAGGAAGGAGATGATCTATCATGATATCCATGATATGGGCAATGGGCAAGGATCAGGTGATTGGCTTAAACGGAACAATGCCGTGGCGTTTGCCGCGGGACATGGCTTTTTTCAGGGAGAACACCTTGAACAAAACGATTCTGATGGGGCGTAAAACCTGGGAATCTTTTGGCAGTAAACCGCTGCCGCACAGAACGAACATTGTGCTTACCAGGGACGAGAATTTTACGCTGTCGGAGGATCAAGGGATCGTTCTTCACGATATCGAGGATGCTACGGCTTATTCGAACAACGGAGAATTAATGGTAATTGGTGGAGCACAAATCTACGAGAAGATGCTGCCCAAGGTAGATCGTCTGTATTGCACGTTCATTGACGAGTCTTTTGAAGGGGATACTTACTTCCCGGAGGTGGACTGGGATCAATGGCAGATTATTGAAGAAATCCCGGGCATTACAGATGAGAAAAATCCATACACTTACCGGTTTGTTATTTATGAGCGAAAACACAAGTAGTAATGAGCACCAATTGAAGGGATAGACTGCAGCTATCTATCTATGTTGTGAACCCTGGGATAGTAGGATAATACAAATGATCATGCATATAGTCCATTTAACAGGCGAAAAGCGAAATGCTACTATATTTCTAATGTTTATACACATTGCTGCTTAAATAGCCGCAAATAGTAGGGTTTTGGCACTGATAAAAATTTTTTTAGTTTAAATAAGAAAAAATAAATCAGGCTGAATGCTGTTTCTGTGGTTATCTGACGATAGATGTCGGATGATTTATGATATGATAAATTGTACATGGTAATCAGCATGGATAGAACGGATGGGGGTAAAGCAGTATGTCTACACCAACAGGATTTATGGAGTTTCAGCGCCAGCTACCGGTAGACCGGAGCCCGGCAGAACGAGTAAAAGACTGGGAAGAGTTTCATAAACATTTAGAAGAAGAAGAGCTCCAGACCCAGGGAGCACGCTGCATGGACTGCGGTACACCATACTGTCATACAGGGATCGATATGATCGGCGGCACATCCGGCTGCCCGATCCACAATCTGATTCCGGAATGGAACAATCTTGTTTATCGAGGCTTGTGGAGAGAGGCTCTCGAGCGTCTTCACAAAACAAATAACTTTCCTGAATTTACAGGACGCGTATGTCCTGCACCTTGCGAAGGTTCGTGTACAGTAGGCTTGATCGGGGAGCCGGTAACGATTAAATCCATTGAGCAAGAGATTATCGACAAAGGCTTTGAAGAAGGTTGGGTTGTCCCTGAGCCGCCTGAGAAGCGCACGGGACGCCGCGTTGCCGTTGTTGGTTCTGGTCCAGCGGGGCTGGCAGCAGCTGCCCAACTGAACAAAGCGGGCCACTCAGTGACTGTGTATGAGCGTGCAGACCGCATCGGCGGTTTGTTAACTTACGGAATTCCATCCATGAAGCTGGATAAGGGCGTTGTTCAGCGCCGCGTGGATCTGCTTGCGGCTGAAGGTGTGGAGTTCGTGGTCAATACCGAGATTGGCAAGGACATTGCGGCCAAGCAGCTTATGGAGGATTATGATGCTGTCGTACTGTGTGGCGGTGCAACAAAGCCGCGTGAATTCAACATTGAGGGCAGCGACCTTAAGGGCATCCATTACGCGATGGATTATCTGAATGGGACCATCAAGAGCCTGCTCGATTCAGGCCTTGAAGACGGTAACTACTTGTCGGCCAAAGACAAGGATGTCATCGTGATTGGCGGCGGTGACACGGGTTCTGACTGCGTCGCAACTGCTTTGCGTCATGGCTGCAGCAGTGTAACCCAGTTCGGTACGCATAAAAAAGCTCCGCTTCAGCGCGATCCGATTGCGAACCCGTGGCCGCAATTTCCGAATGTGTATACACTCGATTATGCTCATGAGGAAGCCAAAGCGTTGTTTGGCAGCGATCCACGCGAATTTTCCATTATGACCACGAAATTTGTTGGTGATGAAGAAGGCAATCTGAAAGAACTTCACACTGTGCAGATCGAGCGTATCGTGGATGAAACCGGACGAAAAGTATATCAACCGATTCCGGGCACGGAAAAGGCTTTCCCGGCACAAATGGCGTTCATTGCTATCGGGTTCGACGGACCGGAGCAGACGCTTGTAGAACAGCTGGGACTTGAAACGGATCGCCGTTCCAACGTGAAAGCCCCTTATGGCAAATATACAACCAATGTGGACAAAGTATTTGCTGCCGGCGATATGCGCCGCGGACAAAGCCTGGTCGTATGGGCGATCAATGAAGGCCGTGAAGTCGCACGCGAGGTAGACAAATATTTGATGGGTGCTACGGTTCTGGTTTAAACCCTCTCCTAAATATGCTATCATAAATAGTAGTTAAAGGGACTTCGCGAGAGCGAAGTCCTTTTTGGAGTTAGCCACTGCGCACGGGGCAACTCGGTCGGGGAGGAGAATGTCATTTGAAAACGTTGGTCATTGCCGAAAAGCCGGATATGGGACGGAACATTGCTGCGGTAATCGAGCCGCGAGCGAAGAATAACCGTACATATCTTGAAGGAGAGCAGTATATCATAACTTGGGCTATCGGACATCTGGTAGGGCTTGCTGAGCCGGATGCATATGATCCGAAGTATAAACGCTGGAATTTACGGGATCTGCCGATCATTCCGGAGCAGTTCAAAATCATCCCGAATCCGAAAACCAAGGACCAATTGAAGGTCATTGGCGAGGTAGCCAAGCGCTGCAGCCATATCGTAAATGCTTGTGATGCGGGACGGGAAGGACAGTATATTTTCGCCTTGATCCAGCAGCAATTAAAGCTCAGACAACCCGTAAAAAGATTATGGATATCGGATTTAACGGCGGAAAGCATTGCCAAAGGTTTTGCGGAGCTGAAGGACGGGGTGGAATTCGAGTATTTGACCCAAGCCGCACGCGCACGCAGTGAAGCGGATTGGCTGATCGGCATGAATGCGTCACGCGCCTTTACAACGCGTCATCAGACATTACTGTCCGTAGGGCGGGTGCAGACGCCGGTTCTTGCTCTTATCTATGATCGGCAGAAGGAGATTGAAGCCTTCGAATCGCAAACCTTTTACGATGTGTTGGCGGTGTTTAAGCAAGAGAAGCTGGATTATACCGGGACATGGCAGGGAGAACGGTTGACCTCCCAGGAGAAAGCGGACACGATCGCTGCCAAGGTGAACGGTAAGAACGGTGTCATTGCGAAATATGAAGTGAAGGAAACCAAGGAATATCCATTCAAATTGTATGATTTGACACTTCTCCAGCGCGATGCCAATGCCAAGTACGGATACTCTGCCAAAAAAACGCTGGATCTTGCACAAGCGCTATATGAGCGCCATAAGGTGATCTCGTACCCGCGTACCAACTCCAACTATGTCAATGAACAGAACATTGAAGGGATGCACAAGGCGCTTCATATGTTAAAATCGACCCCCTATGCCTCCATGGCGGAAGGGGCCGAGCCGAGCCGCGTTAATATCAACAACAAAGCCGTATGCAATCCGCAGCGGGTAGAGGATCACCATGCCATCCTCCCGACATTGAAGCGTCCGGGCACGCTGAGCAAGGAGGAGCAGCATATTTATGATCTGGTCATCATCCGTTTTCTGTCGCATTTTTACCCACCGGCGAAGTACAAGCAGCATACGGTGCTTACCGAGGTTGAGGGAGAGACGTTTAAGACCGGAATTAAGGAGCTGCTGTCCCTCGGCTGGAAGGTGCTGATAACCCGGGATAAAGAGCAGAAGAAGGCCAAGCCTTCCTCTAAGAAGGGAAAAGAGGACGAGGAAGAGGAGACCCAGGAGTGGAACGATCGCTCATTCGACCTGGTTCCCGATCATCCCGTTCACTGTAAAAAGTCCGAAGTGAAAGAAAAGGCGACCCAGCCGCCGAAGAGTTACACGGAAGGGACTTTGCTGAAGGCGATGGAAAGCGCCGGAAAGTCCATTGAGGATGAAGCACTTCGGGATGCCATGAAGGACAGCGGGCTTGGAACGCCGGCAACCCGGGCAGCAACGATCGAGCGTTTGAAAAAGGTTGGATATATTACGATGCAGGGCAAGAAAATCACCGTAACCCAAAAAGGAAGAACGGCGGTTGAGCTGATCCGGCATGCAGGTGTAGAATTGCTGGCTTCACCCGAGATGACAGGCCAATGGGAGCGGCGTCTAAACCAAATATCCAAGGGTGAGGCTTCGGCAGACGTGTTCATGCAAAATGTGCAGAAGTTTACCATTTCCATCATAAACAAGGTATCCTCGCAGCGTCCTGCACCTTCGTCCTTATTCGGTGGAGATGAGGACAAGGCGAAGGGCAGAGGGAAGCGGAGCACGGGGAAAGCGGATGCCGCGGCTCGCGCCCGCGAAGAGCGTCCCCCGAAGAGTGCTCCCAAATCTAAGACAGCAACCGATGCGTCGTCCGTGCGATCACCGTTAGGGCGCTGTCCTAGACCCGGGTGTGACGGGCAGATTATTGAAGGACGCAAGGGTTATGGCTGCGCGAACTTCAAGACCGGCTGCAGTTATGTGATCTGGAAGGAATTTGCGGGCAAGAATGTTACGCATGCGATGCTGAAATCCTTGCTGCTTCAAGGCAAAACCCAGGTATTATCTTTTAAAAATGATGATGGCAGCACGTATAAGGGCAGGATTGTGCTGGCTGCCGACGGTAATGGAAAGCTATCCGTACAGGCAGAGGATACAAGCGCGTCCGTGAAGTAAGGGTTGTCATGTAGAGTAAAGCAAAAAACCGGGCCAATTCAGGATGCTGTCCTGAGCGGCTCGGTTTTATTTGGTTTAATTTAAATGCTCCTGAATGACTTCAGGCACCTCGGTTAAGGCGGAAACGGTGTACAGCACATTATGGGGTTCTTGTTTCAGCTCCACCAGATTATACTGCCACTCTCGCTGCTGCTTGATATAAATGCTATTAATACCAGCCGTTAGAGCCGGCACCACATCCGTGCGAAGCGAGTTGCCGATCATCCACGTGTCGGAGCGGTCGAATGTTCCCAGGCTCAGGATTTCTTCCAGGGCCGTAATATTTTTATGCTGACGGATATAGATACGATCATTAAAATACTCCGCTAGTTTCATTTGTTCGATTTTACGTGTCTGAATTTTGGATTCTCCACCGGTGTACAGGTACAATTGATGTCCTTCATCTCGAAGCTCCTCCAATGTCTCAATCATGCCGGGATAAGCCTCAATTTCCTGATCATACACACTTAGACCTAATTTGAAGAGCAGCTCCTCTTCTTTTGGAGATCTTCCTCTTCCGTGAACCTTGCTAAAATAATGATACGTAGCGATCAGGGATTTGGGGAAGTTAACGCTTGCGAATCCCATCTTATCCACGCCGGCTACGTCGATTTCCATCTGTTTGGTACGGATATCCTGAGTAGTTACACCATACTGCTGGAACCATTCGGTCATCCACTCGAAATAATCACCCAGGATCAGATCGAAATATTTGTTGCAGTGAATCAAGGTGTCATCCATGTCGAAAATAATATGCTGTGATGTTTGGCTCATGGTACGCTCCTTCTTGCTATGAAAGTCGAATGTAGGTCTCCAGGAACATCTGCAGTTCGGATGCTCCATCCGGTCGCAGGCTGAATCTTTCGTTATTTTCGGATTTCAGATGGGAGCGCAGCAAACCTGCCGCCCTCAATATCATTAAATGATGCATCAGATCTTCATAAGGCTGCCCCAGTTCAGTTGCCATTTCGGATACGGCCTTCGGCTCGTCCGCAATATATCGCAGGAGACGGAGACGTTCCGGATCCGCAAGCGCCTCTGTCATGCGCAGGAGCACAACGGGGGGTTCATCTTCCTCTTCCTCCGGGATATCGATCGGATATTGGAGCAGGAGTACATTTTCATAGAAGCAATAGGTATTGATCGGGCGAAAATGAGTTCCGGGGAACAAGACCACATGTTCCTGCCGCACATCGTCCAGGATAACGCCGCTTGAGGCGTATTCGATCAGGTTCTCGTCGTCCATTTTGGGAAGAAGCATCCGTTTTTCCTCGGCATCTTCCTCCAGCAAATGATACAAATCCCGTTCCACATTGGAAAAATAATGCTCATACCAGAGTTTCATGAGTGGTGTGTAGTCTGCTCGGATTCTAGAGATTTCATCCAGTGACAGGGACGGCAAATGCGGCTGCAGCAGACCATGGAGTTCTCCCACAGGGGATGATTCAATCCATTCAAGAAAATCCGGAATCTCCTCATGTTCTCCCCTAAGCATGATCAGGGCATATAATACGTCATAATCGGCCAGCGGCCATAAACGGGCTCCACTGAACTGGACGCGCACCTGCTGAGGCAAACGTTCGTCCATCTCGGTAATAAGCTGCTTTCCGATATCCAGGTTATCGGTCCATTTTCTTGTTGCATATATCATGAAGCTGCCCAGCAGCTCGTACACCATGGATACATCAATACTAACTTTGTACTTCATTACACAGATACCCTCCCAATTGATGGCATTGTTCTTATTATGGCTTGTATCGATTGGGCTTGTCCACTATAATGTTCATCTGACTGTTTAAATTCATCGTTTTTTCACATTAGAGGAGGACTATATTGCAGTGGCAGAAGTTGTAAACCCCCGTCAAGGGAGAACTCATTATTTTATATTAATTGCCGTCGTGGTTGCGGCGGGCTTAAGCCAGGGACTGTTACTGCCGGTACTGGCTATATTTTTGGAACGGATGGGCATCTCCTCATCCATGAACGGATTGAATGCAGCCGCACTATACGTTGGATCCTTTGCGATGACGCTGGTGGCCGAGAGGGTTCTCGGGTGGGTCGGCTTCAAAAAGCTGATTGTGTCCGGGCTCGTTCTGGTCATGCTGTCGCTTGTCGCATTTCTATTAATACCGAGTGTGGCCGTCTGGTTTGTGCTCCGGGTGCTTGTCGGCATTGGCGACAGTGCCCTTCATTATGCGGCACAGCTCTGGGTGCTCATGATGTCAACGGCCAAAAACCGGGGGCGGAGCATATCCTTCTACGGCATGTCGTACGGACTGGGATTTAGTATTGGGCCGCTGGGCATTCCTCTATTAAAATATGGCGAAGCGGTACCGTTTCTGATCCTGGCGGTACTGTTCTTGTTCATTCTGTTGGTTGTGCTCTTTAAGCTCCCGAATCTGAAGCCGGAAAAAAGCGAAAACGGGGAACAGCAGCCTGGAGGCCGGTATCTCAAAAGCTACCGCTTGGCCTGGTTTGCATTAATCCCTGCTTTTCTGTACGGGTACATGGAAGCGGGGATTAACAGCAACTTCCCTGTATATGGATTAAGAAGCGGATTCACTTTAGGCGAGATCTCGGCTCTGCTGCCTTTTGTCGGGATCGGCGGACTCCTGCTGCAGCTTCCGCTCGGAATATGGAGCGACAAATTCGGACGGAAACGGGTGCTGACCATCGCCGGGATCGTGGGCGGGTGCTGTTTCTTGCTCATACCGGTGGCAGGAACGAATTTCTGGGCAATATTAGTATTGTTAACTCTGGCGGGAGGATTGGTCGGATCGTTCTTCTCGCTTGGGCTGGCTTATGCTGCCGATATACTTCCCCGAGTGCTGCTGCCGGCAGCAAACGTTGTGGCTTCCTTTCACTTTAATGCGGGCAGCATAGCAGGCCCTAATGCCGGCGGGGCGATTATGGAAACCGGATGGAACGGAGGCATATTTGTTCTGCTCGGAGGCTTGTATATTTTGTTTGCGTGTACGGGTTTATGGTTTAAAGTCAAATCTGTATCTCCACAGAAATAGAAACGTGTGTTCTCATGGCAATTGCTTTCGCTTTCTTCTAAACTAGAGAGTAGGAATATGCACTTGACGGGAGAGACGATAACATGATTAAAGTGGATCGCCTGAAGAAAACGATGGGCCCTGAACGCACACCGGTGTTAAAGGATATTACTTTTCAGATGGAACACGGGGAAATGATCGGTCTGATCGGTGCAAGCGGAAGCGGAAAAAGTCTGATGATGAGCTGCCTCTCCATGCAGCAAAAATGGGATGGCGGCAAGTTAACCATCGATGGCGAAGATATGATGAATCCTGCTGGAAAACGGAGGATTCGCCGGGAATGGGCTTATCTTGAGCAGAACCCGGCCTTAAATGTAAATCGTACCGCACTTAAGAACGTATTGATCGGGCAATCCAGCCAAACGCCGATGTGGCGAATGGTTACGGGGATGGTTCGATCTGATGATTATATGGGGGCCATGGATACAATCGAGCATCTTGGTTTATTGGACAAGGCTAAGCGCAAGGCAGGCGAGCTCAGCGGCGGCGAGAAGCAGCGAATTGCCATTGCACGGGCACTGGTCCACGGGGCCAAGGTTATATTGGCCGACGAACCGGTGACGGGGCTCGATCCGGCCTCGGCCGAACACGTGTTGAAGACCCTTAAAACATTGTGTGAAGAAGAACGTTTAACGGTATTTACCGTTATCCCCCTGGAGCTTGCCGAGAAATATTGCACCCGCATCATGGGTCTTGCGGGCGGGCAGCTTGCAGTGGATGTAACCGGGAGACGTTTAACGCATGGTGAGAAGTCAAGACTGTAATTATCGTTTGCCCTTATATCTGGGTGAATGTATAGAAATGAGTTGATACTTATTGAAATATAGAGTGATGCAAGCCCTCTTATCGGGCTTGTTACTATTGATCATAAGCGGCTGCACGTTCATTCAGGACCCAGTCTCCTTAATGAAGAAACCGGATTTGCCGACGGATAAAGCGACACTGAATGGTGCCATCCAGTCTGCACTTCAGAAGCTTAAGCTGGACAACGGAGCCATTATCCGGCCGCGAAGTGACGTGGACAGCAGTTCGATCCGAATCCATGACCTGGACAATGATGGCATTCTGGAAGCGGTTGTCTTCTATCAGACGCCGGATGAAGAAGTTAAGATCCATGGCATGATCATGCAGCAGCAGGGTGATACATGGGTGAAGAAGCTAGATTTTGACGGGGAAGGGACGGTTCTGGAATCGTTTGATTTCGTTGATTTCACGAATGACGGCAAGGTTGATATCGTAGCTGGTTTCTCCCGCGGCGAAGAGAATCTCCAAAACTTGCTGACCGTGTATTCATTCTCCGGGGATTCGCTGGAAAAAGTGCCTGCCTTGCCGTACACGCACTTTAATATTGGTGATATGAATGGTGACAAGGTCAAGGATATCACGGTTGTCTATCTCCAGCAGAAGGAGTTATCGTATATCAGCACCTATCAGTATGATAAGTTTGAAGATGCCTTTGTAGAGCTTAACAAGCTGGATCTTGGGCCAAATATTGAAAGTTATTACAATGTTGTCGCAGGTAAAGTGGCCAAAAACAAAGAAGGTATCATCCTGGACGCTTCCGTTGTATCCAACTCCTCGTATTCCAAAATCATCATTATGGAAGATAGCAAGTTTATTGACGTGCTTCAGGACGAACTGCTTACCTACAAGGAACTGCCTGTAGAGAGCGAAGACGTGAATGATGACGGGATTTTGGAGTTTGGTGTTCTTACGAGACCAAGCGGCTGGGAGGATCGGCTTATCGTGGATGAGATCCCGTTCTTTACCACCTACTTCCAGTGGGACGGGGAAATTCGCGAGAGCGGCGAACGGGAAGGCCTGCAATTTGTACTTCAAAGATACTATGACATGGATAATCGCTTTTATCTGGACTTTCCGCCGGACATGTATCAGAAGATTACCATCACACCGGAATCCAACAAAAATGCTTATTTGAATTTTGTCTTGACGGACACGGGCGAATCGGTCGCTGAGATTAAATTCTTCACGATGGCCCAGTGGGGCAAAGCAGAATCTGATTGGGAGATTTTGGTGAAAGAGAAGAACCGCGTGATCGCTTACCGGAGTCACGGAGATTTGAAGCTGAGTAAAAAAGATAAAAAGCCAAGCAGCAATAATGTGGCTCCTATCGAAAGAAAGGGGAACTAGACCTTGAGTAAAGTGCTTATATTAGAAGATGAAGAATCAATCCGCAGTTTTATTGTAATCAATCTCAAACGAAACGGCTTTGACGTTCTGGAGACAGGAGACGGCAATGAAGCCCTTCGTATGCTGCAAACGACGCCAGATATCGATATCGCCTTGCTCGATGTGATGGTTCCGGGAATTGACGGTTTTGAAGTGTGCCGTAGAATTCGGGAAACGAACGAGCGAATCGGCATTATTTTCCTGACAGCGAAAGTCCAGGAGCAGGATAAGGTATATGCTCTTTCAGTCGGAGCCGATGATCATGTCAGCAAACCGTTTAGTCCGACAGAGTTAATTGCGCGACTGCAATCTCTCCTCCGACGGGTGAATGTTCAGCGTGCGGGAACCGCTAAGGTATCCTTTCAATCAGGTCCATTCACGCTGGATCTGATCTCCAAGCAGTTTAAGAAGAACGGGCAGCCAGTGGAGCTGACGCCGACCGAATTCTCGCTGGTGCAGTTCTTCCTGGAGAAAGAAAACACGCCGCTTAGCCGTGATGTACTGCTGGATCATGTATGGGGCAAAGAATATATGGGTGATCCCAAAATCGTGGACGTGAACATTCGGAGACTGCGCCAAAAAATCGAAGGCAATCCTTCCGAGCCGGAATACCTCCAGACGGTATGGGGTCATGGTTATAAATGGAAGGGTCAGGGACAATGATCATCAAAAAAGGCATTCGGCGGCAAATCGTGCTTCACTACTTTCTCGTAGTGTTCATTGCGTTGCTGCTGATTGAGGTTATCTTTCTTATCGCTGTACGAACGTATTATTACGATACGGTATACAACCATATGACAAACCATATTCACACCGCCAACGAATTTTATCAGCCCTTTCGATTGACCTCGGCGGATAATGTTAATCAGTTGAGCGAGATGCTCCGTCATTTTGAATTGTATAATACGGAGCTTCAAATATTGAATCCTGCGGGGCAAGTCCTCACCACCTCGACCGGTTTCGATTTGGAGCAGACGATCAAAACCAGTGATGTCACTCAAGCGCTTGCCGGCAATACGAGCCGCTGGATCGGCAAGCAGCAGGGTACCGGTCAGATCGTCATGGCCGTATCCCAAACGGTTTCGAACGGTTTTGAGAACACCTATGTGCTTCGTTACGTGACATCGCTTGAGTACATTAACGATAAACTGATGAAAATGACGCTGTTTGCGATCAGCATCGGAGCCGCCGTGCTTGCCATTGTCCTGGCATTCAGCATTGGGCTGGCTAACTCCATTGTGAAGCCGCTCAACAATATCACAACGGTATCCGCCCAGATGGCCAAGGGCAAGTTTAACGTGCGGATCAAGGGCGATTATAAATATGAGCTTGGCGAGTTATCCTCCACCTTGAACTATATGGCTCAGGAGATTGTGCGAAGCAATCAGGTAAAGGATGATTTTATCTCATCGATATCGCATGAGCTGCGCACACCGCTCACCAGCATCAAGGGCTGGAGCGAAACGCTTGACTCCGGCGGTTACGATCCTGAAGAAACAAAAATCGGAATGCAGATTATCACCAAGGAAACCGATCGGTTGATTGGCCTCGTAGAGGAGTTGCTCGACTTCTCGAAGCTGCAGCAAAATGAAATGAAACTTGTGAAGGGGATCGTGAACTTACGCGAGCTTCTGCAGGAGATCATGCTCAATCTGTGGACCAAAGCCGAGAAGAAGGGCATCCAGATCAAATTGGTGTCCGACGAAAAACCGATCATCTACGGGGATGCCAACCGCTTAAAACAGGTGTTTCTCAATATCGTGGACAATGCGGTCAAGTTCTCGCATGAGAACGGTGCGATCAATTTATCCTTCACCATAGAGGAAAAATTCGTGATTGTCACCGTCAAGGATCATGGTATTGGCATATCGGATGAGCATCTTAGACGGGTCAAAGACCGATTCTTCCAGGTAAACCCATTGAATGGCGGAACAGGACTTGGACTCGCTATTACCCAGCAGCTCATAGAGCTTCATGGGGGAGCGATGGAGATGGAGAGTGAGCTTGGACAAGGAACCTCCGTGATCGTCAAACTTCCGCTGCCGGAAGGGAAAATTCCCATGGCTGGTGGTTTGGAGAACGGCGAGGACGATCTGGCCGGACCGAGCGCTTAAGCTTTGCCGGGTGACCGGCAAAGCTTTTTTAGAAGGGAGCGTGCAGGAGAGTGGGATATAAGGCGTTAGCAACGTTTTCAACCGGGCGGGGTCGCTTTGAGCTGGGACTCGCAGAGGAAGAAAATGCAGGGGAGATGCTGCTTCTGCTCAAGGAGGCAGCCGAAGTGATGGAGCAGGAAGGACGGAGGCAGTGGAGCCCGTCGCTATTTTCCCTGGAATTGATGCAGCAGTACTTGGCAGAGCGAGAGGTGTTTATTCTGTGGCATGAAGGGGAAGCCGCTGGCATGTTCACCCTTCAGTACGGAGATGCTGCGTATTGGGGTGATCGGGACGATCCGGGTTTCGGGTATCTGCATCGGCTAACCGTACGCTCCTCCTACCGGGGACTTGAGCTCGGAGCGAAGATGATCTCGTTTGCGGAGGCGTATTTGTTATCAAAGGGCAGACGGGGCTTTCGGCTGGATTGCGTTTCGCATCTGCCTACACTGAATCAATTTTATCAGCGTCAGGGATTTCAATTCGTGGCCGAGCAGGATATGGGCGGTCGGTTCGTGAATTTATATGAGAAGACTTTTGGTTAATCTCAACCAACTAACTATATAAAATCTGTAAGTCGCACGCGCTTAAGAAAAAGTCAGCAGGGCAACATACATGAGAAAAAGCGATCCGTCTTACGGGATCGCTTTTTTTATAAAGGAGGAAGGGGGAGATTATCACTGCTGACCCCATTTCCATGGAATGAGGGAAGGCTAGGATGAAGAAACGTTGGCACGCATACGACCTTTTTCATACACATCCTGAAGTAGACGGGACGGCTGGGTACGTACGGTTGGTTTCGGTAGCACCGTCTCATACGGTCCCACCACAACCACGTTGCCGGGAGCGCCTTTTACAACGGCTCCATCCTTGATGATGGCTCCTTCGCCGATGATGGCATGCTCAACATGGACTCCTTTGCCAATCTTGGCATTGGGCATCACCACGCTGTCCTTCACGATGGAATATTTACCGATCTCTGCACCGCAGAATACAACAGAGCTCTTGGCTTTTCCTTCAAAGGTGCATTGGTCGTGAATGAGGCAATCCGTATGCTCCGCATTACGGGTACGAGCTGCAGTAAGTTTGGTTTTCCAAGCACGAGTGTACATCGGCCAATCGGCTCTCTCAAGCACAAGCTCATTTTGGCTGAGCACATCCATATGTGCCTCCCATAAGCTCTCTACGGTGCCTACGTCACGCCAGTAGCCTTGGAAACGGAACGCCAGCAATGGCTCCTCTCCGGACAGCATTTTAGGGATCACATCCTTCCCGAAGTCATGGCTAGAGTTCGAGTCGGCTGCGTCCTCCATTAGATGCTGCTTCAGGTAATCCCATCGGAACAAATAAATGCCCATGGATGCAAGATTGCTTTCCGGTTTTGCCGGTTTTTCAGCAAATTCAATGATATTCAGGTTATCGTCAACACTCATAACACCAAAACGGCTGGCGTCTTCCCAAGGAACTTCCATAACAGAAATTGTCGCAGGTGCACCTTGTTTCATATGAGCATCGAGCATTTCCCGATAATCCATCTGATAAATGTGGTCACCAGACAGTATGAGCACATGCTCCGGATTTTGTTCATCGATGTAAGGAATGTTTTTATAAATGGCATCTGCTGTTCCTAAGTAGCCTTCTTGATCTATGTTGTTTGACGGAAGCAGCGCAATACCTTCGTGTTCTGTATGTGTTAGTCCCCAGGGTTCACCTTCGCCGATATGTTCGTGTAATGATTCTGCCTCGTATTGTGTAAGTACTCCAACGGTATCGATTCCAGAGTTCACACAATTGCTGAGAGGAAAATCGATTATACGGTAGTGTCCGCCGAATGGAACAGCGGGTTTTGCCAGCTTGGACGTAAGGGGGGCTAATCTTTTACCCTCTCCTCCGGCCAGAAGCATAGCAATACAGTCTTTTCTCTTCATCACGTTTCCCTCCCAATGTATTTTCACGTTGTACATTACATAAACGACATTCCCGGGGTTTGAAACGATTATATTGAAAAAGTATTTTGAAAATTACAAATTTATTGATGGGTTACATTTTTTATTTTCAACATGGTAAGAATGGGGTAATAACATTAATAATAATGGATTTTTAAGAAAAAGCAGGTGACGACAATTGAATCAAGCAGTTAGGGAAGGAAACATGACTCCGGAACAAGTGTATTTATTTCATGAAGGAACTTGGTTTCACAGTTATCAATGTATGGGCGCACACGTTGCCGTAGAAGATGGGCAAGAGGGCGTGCGTTTTACGGTATGGGCTCCCCACGCAAGGCAGGTTGGTCTTGCGGGAGCGTGGAACGGCTGGGATGGCACCCATGACACGTTATATAGGATACCCGATTCAGGAATTTGGAGTCGGTTTTTCCCCGGTATGCAGACTGGAACTTTTTACAAATACCAGATTACTGGATCATTCGGTGAAACGTTCCTAAAGGCGGATCCCTATGCGTTTCATGCGGAGCTACGGCCTGCTACTGCATCGGTAGTTACGGATCTGTCTGGATATCAGTGGAACGATGCCCTGTGGAAAAAGAAGAATACATCACCTTACAGCAAGCCGATGAACATATATGAAATGCATTTTGGAACCTGGCGGCAAAAAGAGGACGGCTCCTTCTTTACATACCGTGAAATGGCGGATCTGCTTATTCCTTATTTGCTGGATATGCGTTATACCCACGTGGAATTTATGCCGCTGGCCGAACATCCCTACGACCTCTCATGGGGGTATCAGGGAACCGGGTTTTATGCTCTGACTAGCAGATACGGCAGTCCCCATGATTTCATGTACCTGGTAGACCAGCTGCATCAAGCCGGTATCGGCGTGCTGCTGGACTGGGTGCCCGCGCATTTTGCCAAGGATGCCCACGGACTTCGCCAGTTTGACGGGTCACCGCTATATGAATACGGCGATGCGCAAAAAGCGGAGAAACCGGGCTGGGGAACGCTGTCTTTCGATTATGCCAAGCCTGAGGTGATTTCATTCCTCATCTCCAATGCTTTATTTTGGATGGATATGTATCATATTGATGGACTTCGTGTTGATGCGGTTACAAGCATGATCCGCCTTGATTTTGAGAAGTCCGAGGGTCAGTTCAGCCCTAATGAACGGGGGGGCTTGGAAAATCTTGAAGCGATATCCTTTCTGCAGAAATTGAATAAAGCGGTGTTTAGCTATTATCCCCATGCCTTGATGATGGCAGAGGAATCCAGCGCATGGCCAGGGGTAACCGCCCCTGTGCACGAAGGCGGACTGGGGTTCAATTACAAATGGAATATGGGCTGGATGAATGACACACTGTCCTACGTGGAGCAGGAGTATGTGTTGCGGCCTACCCAACATAATTTACTAACATTTCCCATTTGTTATGCCTATTCGGAAAATTTTACATTGCCTCTTTCTCACGACGAGGTTGTCCATGGCAAAAAATCGCTGCTCAATAAAATGCCTGGCAGTTATGAACAGAAGTTTGCCGGATTACGCATTTTACTTGGTTATCAGATGACGCAGCCTGGCAAGAAATTGCTGTTCATGGGCGGGGAATTCGGTCAGTTCATCGAATGGAAGGATGAGGAGCAGCTCGATTGGCTGCTGCTGGATTATGAAAGCCACCGCCAACAGCAGGCTTTTACGGCAGCGCTAAACGCTATGTATGTGGACGAAAGGGCGCTGTGGGAACAGGATCACGTCATGGATGGCTTCCAGTGGCTTTGTGCCAATGATAACAACCAGAGTGTTATAGCGTACATGAGGAAAGGGACCAAGCACGGAGATACGCTGATCATCGTCATTAACTTTCAGCCCCGAGCATATGACAAATATCGGATCGGTTTGCCAAGAGCCGGGCAGTACGTGGAAATACTGAATTCAGATCATACCGATTACGGAGGCGCCGGACTGCTGAACGACGGCGATATGAAAGCGGAGAAGCAAGCCTGGCACGAGCAAAACCATAGCTTGGAGATCAAGCTGCCTCCATTAAGCATGGTCGTTTTAAAGAAAAAACCGCCGCGTTCGAGGAAAACGAAAGATTCGGAGCAAGAACAGCTGAAGGCGGCAGCAGCAAAAGAGAAGACTGTTCGCAAAACCAAACGGAGCCAAAGGGGGAAGCAGGATTGAAATTGTTATTTGCGGCATCAGAATGTGGACCATACATCAAGACAGGCGGATTGGCGGACGTCATCGCTGCATTACCCAAATCACTTCGTGGCATGGGCGAGGATATTCGGGTTGTGCTGCCGAAATATCGCGGCATCCCTGCGGAGTATCGGGAACGCATGCTGTTTGTTGGAGAAACTCGGGTCCGGGTAGGCTGGCGTGAGCAATATTGCGGTATCGAGTCCTTGGTTGAGGACGGTGTAACGATTTATTTTGTTGATAACGAGTATTATTTTGGCCGTGACGGTATTTATGGTTATATGGATGATGGCGAGCGTTTCTCCTTCTTTAACCGTGCGGTGCTCGAGATACTGCCGATCATCGATTTCCAGCCGGACGTGCTTCATTGCCACGATTGGCATACCGCGATGGTTCCACTGCTCCTTGAGGATGTCTATCGTCATAATCCTTTCTACGCAGGGATTCGAACGGTATTCACGATCCATAATCTCCTGTATCAGGGCGTTTACCCGTATGAGGTATTGGTTGATCTGCTGGGAATCCACAGCCGTTATTTCAAGGCGGATGGCGTAGAGTATTACGGCAACGTGAATTTCATGAAAGCTGGCATTGTCTACGCAGATCATGTCACGACGGTGAGTCCGACTTATGCTTCCGAGATTCAAACCGGTTATTATGGATATGGACTCGACGGGCTCTTGTCAGCACAAGGTTCAAGGCTGAGCGGCATTGTAAACGGGATTGATACCAAGAGCTACAATCCGGCTACCGATCCGCATCTGGCCGTGAAGTACCGGAGTGGACTGAACAAGAAAACACAGAACAAAATAGCACTGCAGGAAGAATTGAATCTGCCGGTGGCACCACACATCCCGTTAATGTCGATGGTAACCCGTCTGGTTGATTCCAAGGGACTCGATCTCGTAATCCGCATTCTGGATGAGCTGCTGTATTACGATGAGATTCAATTTGTTGTCCTGGGAACGGGAGATCCTTCCTATGAGCATTGGTTCCGGGAAGCGGCGAATCGATATTCGAACAAAATGTCAGCCCAAATCAGGTTCAATGAACCATTATCCCGGCGATTCTACGCAGGCAGCGACCTGTTTCTGATGCCATCGAAATTTGAACCATGCGGGATCAGCCAACTGATTGCCATGCGTTACGGCAGCGTGCCGATCGTGCGTGAAACGGGTGGCTTGAATGATACTGTGCATGCCTATAACGAATACACCGGTGAAGGAAACGGGTTCTCTTTCAAGGATTACAATGCGCATGACATGATGAACACGATTCGCAGGGCGACATCGATATACCGCATGCCGGAACACTGGCGCAAAGTGAGCAAGAACGCATTAAGCGGGGATTACAGCTGGAGCGTATCGGCGAAGGAGTATCAAGAGATATACCATCAAATTTCCAGCCGATAGGACAAGGCATTGATAAAGGGGTACCTGGATAGCTTGAGATTTCCGCTATCCAGGTACCCCTTTGTGACAACTGGGTATACGTTTTGTGAGGTGGCACTTTCTACAGCTCAGCGAGGTTGATCGCCATTTACAACAACAGATTATGGTTTGAGGCGACGGCACAGTATACGGTACCCGTAAGGCTCCAAGTCAACATGCATGATTCCGTTTACCGGCTTTACGGATTCTTCGGTTTGCGCATCAAACCAATCGGTAGTGACGATGGGGTGGGACAAGGTACGATAGGAGTCACTGTTGTTCATCCAGACGATAAAATGCAATTGATCATCTGCACGTTCGTATACGATGCATGGGTCATGAAGATTGGCTTGGAGGAAGCGAAAACGACCCTGCCTGAGAGCCTTGTGCTTTTTTCGTAGTGCAATCATGCTGCGATAAAATTCATACAGCTCAAGGTTTTGTTTTTCGGGATTCCATTCCATGCATTTGCGGCAATCGGGATCTCCATCTCCGGTTAATCCGACTTCATCGCCATAAAAAATACAGGGAGTTCCCATGAAAGTGAACAGGAATACAACGGTGAGTTTCATGCGCCGGGTATCTCCTCCCACGCGCGTGAGCAGCCTAGGAGTATCATGGCTGCACAGCAGATTGAAGACCACTTCATTGGTCTGCTGGGGGTAACGCATCAGAATGGATCCGATACGGTTAGCAAAAGTGAGCCCATCCATATTGCCATTGAAGAATTCGAGCACTTTATCAGCAAAAGGATAATTCATCACCGAATCGAACTGGTCACCGGCCAGCCAGATTAAGGAGTCTGACCATACCTCTCCCACGATATAAGCTTCAGGATTGGCCTTCTTGACGACTTGTCTGAAGTCTCTCCAGAAATGATGGTCAATTTCGTTGGCGACATCAAGGCGCCAACCGTCCAGCTTGATCTCCTTGATCCAGTATTCGGCTACGCCCAGCAAGTATTCCTTAACCTCTGGATGGGCGGTATTGAATTTAGGCATATTTCCATAGAAGCCGAAGGTATCATAGGTCGGGATGCCATCTTTTACCTCGCAGGGAAATTGATTGACATGAAACCATTCGGCATATGGAGAGTCCTTGCCATGCTTCAGCACATCCTGAAAAGGCGGGAACTCTTCACTGCAATGATTGAATACCGCATCAAGAATGACTCGAATTCCTTTGCTGTGGCAAGTATCCACAACCTTCTTCAGCAGTTCATTATCGCCGAATTGCGGATCCACCTGTTTATAATCGACCGTGTCGTATTTATGATTGGAGGGGGAGAGGAAGAGGGGGGTAAAATAAATCGCATTAATGCCCAGCTCAACCAGATCATCCAGATGATCCAGCACACCTTGCAGGTCGCCGCCGAAGAAATTATCCACTTCCGGCTTGCCGCCCCATACTTCTGTTCCGACAGGGTTGATGGCCGGGTTCCCGTTGGCAAAGCGCTCTGTCATAATTTGATAAAACACAGCTTCTTTAGCCCATTCCGGGACTTTGAACACATCAACCTCATGTATGTACGGAAATTCGAAGTAACCCGCAGGCGGGTAAGGGTAATCCCATCCGATCCCGCTATCCACCATATAAACCGTCTCATCTCCGGCATGGATCCGGAATCCGTAAGATAATCTTTTGTATTTTGGCCTGACTCCGCACTCCCAGTAATCAAACATCTCATCAGAGGCAGCCTTTTCCATGGTGATCTCGAAGTACGTACGGTCCCAGTCATATTTGTCGCCGGTCATAGCAACAACGGAATCAATGTCATTCTTCTTGGTTCGAATCCTGAGATGAATGGTATAGGTATCATATGCATAAGCCCATTTATCTCTTGGAACATGATACAGTGCTTCTAACAGCATGGTTACACCTCCTATATGAGTATAGCTATAGCTAATTAATAACCAGCCGCAAGCTTGCATGAATCATGGAAGCAGAGACAGACAGAGAGTTGACGGCAGGAGATGATAATCGGGCATAGAATCTATACGTATTATAAGATGGGATGTGAACGGTTGGATTATGCAATATTCATTTGAGTGCCAGTTGCATAACGAGTGAATCCGAAGACCTATTTCTATATATAGGTGCAGCGAAATAAAATATGGATCAGAGGGTATGCACATGGATGTTCTCTGGGTAGTTATGGAAGTTCATCACATTTCATGAGTGGACCTTTCATATAATTAAAGTTATTCACACATACAACGAATACGAGGATACATAAGCGGCTCTTGTGAATGATTAATTAACCGTTGTAATAAAATAGGGCAAGCATGCAATGAAGAAAAATAGGGTCAGCGTAAGCTTGTATGAAAATCCATGAATTTTCATTGCATATTCATGCACCATGTTTTATAATGACTCAGTTGCATTTATTTATTTGATGTATTTATCCGTAACAGTTAGGGGAGAAACGAAACATATGAAACGTAAATTTACAGCGTGGATGACTCTGTTCATGGTGGTCGTACTGTCTTTTGGCAGTATCGTCCATGCAGAGGGTGAGAAGAAAACGGTGATTCTCGGTACGAGTGCCGATTATGCACCTTATGAGTTCCATAAAACGATAGACGGTGTGGATACCATCGTCGGATTTGATATCGACATTGCGAAGGAAATCGCCAAGGATCTGGGCGCTGAGTTAATCATCAAGGATACTTCCTTTGATGCACTCCTGCCTGAACTGACAAGCGGTCGTGTGGATTTTGTTATTTCGGGCATGAATCCGACGGAAGAACGCAGAAAAAGCATCGATTTCTCGGAGCCTTATTATGCCGCGGAGCAGTCCGTGGTGGTGCGCAAGGAAGATGCGCTGAAGTTTAACACACTTGAAAGCCTCGAGGGAGCCCGGATCGGGGTTCAGAAGAGCTCCATTCAGGAATCCATCGCCAAAACCATTCCTAAAGCGAATGTGGTCTCACTGGATAAAATACCGGATTTGCTGCTTCAATTGGAATCTGAACGGGTGGATGTTGTCCTCGCTGAATATCCGATTGCCAAGACGAATATGGATGAAGCGACTATGGCCATCACGGATGCCAAGCCAACGGCTGAGAACGACTCTTATGCCATCGGGGTCCGCAAAGGGAATGAAGAGCTGCTCAGCAGCATCAACGCTACACTGGAGCGCTTGAAGGAGAACAACCAGATTCAGAAGTTTGTCGACGAGGCCAGTGATTTGGCGGCAGGACGTACGACCGAGAATCTGAATACATTCGAATTTTTCTGGAAATATCGCGATTATTATGCGAAGGGAATCCAGTTTACATTACTGATTTCTGCCTTAGGGGTATTTTTCGGATTCATTCTCGGTTTGATTATTGCCCTCATGCGTATGTCGGGAGTGAAAATCCTGAAGTTCCTGGCGACCGCTTATATTGAGATAATCCGCGGTACGCCGATGCTGGTTCAATTGTTTATCATTCATTACAGCTTGGCTGCATTCGATATTAAGTTCTCTCCGATTCAGTCCGGTATTCTCACGCTGTCTATCAATAGCGCCGCGTATTTGGCTGAAATATTCCGTGCCGGCATTCAAGGCGTGGACCGCGGTCAATTGGAGGCTGCACGCTCGCTCGGGATGACGAGGGGCAAAGCGATGCGTCACATTATTTTGCCTCAGGCACTTAAGGGTGTCCTGCCTGCGATCGGTAATGAATTTGTTGTTATTATTAAGGAATCTTCCATCGTATCGTTCATCGGGGTATACGATATTATGTACCAAGCTCAGATTTTGCGCGGTTCAACCTTTGCCCCGCTGAATCCGCTGCTTGTGGCCGCCATGATCTACTTTATATTGACATTCGTTCTTTCGAAGCTTCTGGGTGTCTGGGAAAGGAAGTTGAGTGCAAGTGATAACCGTTAAGGAACTTCATAAATCGTTTGGCAAGCTGGAGATATTGAAGGGCATCGACATCGAAATTGCAAAGGGAGAAGTCGTGGTTGTCATCGGACCCAGCGGCTCCGGCAAAAGTACGTTCTTGCGCTGTCTTAATCTGCTTGAGGTGCCGACTAGCGGAGAAATTTCGTTCGAGGGCGAACTCATCACTGCCAAGAATCACAATATTAACGCTACCCGTGAGAAAATGGGGATGGTATTCCAGCAGTTTAATCTGTTTCCCCACAAAAAAGTGATCGATAACATCACATTGGCTCCTGTTCAAGTAAGAGGAGTCTCTGCCAAGGAGGCGGAAGCTACTGCAGACGAGCTGCTAAAGTCTGTTGGTCTGCAGGATAAGAAAGACGCTTATCCTTCACAGCTGTCCGGCGGACAGAAGCAGAGAATCGCGATTGCGCGAGCGCTTGCGATGCAGCCGCATGTGATGCTGTTTGACGAGCCTACCTCGGCTCTCGATCCCGAGATGGTCGGTGAGGTGCTGGAGGTCATGAAGAAACTCGCACTGGGTGGCATGACAATGATCATCGTTACGCATGAGATGGGCTTTGCACGCGAAGTGGGGGACCGAATCCTGTTCATGGATGGCGGAAAAATTGTTGAGGAAGGCACGCCGGACCAGCTGTTCGGCAGCCCGACACATCCGCGTACAAAAGAGTTTTTAAGCAAGGTTTTGTAACTTTTATATCTGAATCGTAACAGACGAAAACAGCGTCAAACCTGATTTTTTCAGGCGTTGACGCTGTTTTTGTTTGTTTATTGGTAACAATTTCTTGCAGTATAGGTTACAAATTTGTGATATATTCATGTTCGTTGACATACTTCATCCGCATGAACAAGCTACATAAAGGGAGGCATCTTAGATGTTACAACAAATGAAATCATGGAAAATCAATCGAGGACTCAACAATAACAAGATCGCTGGAAAAACAGCAAAATGGTTCACTATTACAGCCGTTGCACTTGGCCTGACTTTTGCCGGAGGCGGAATGCAGGCACATGCCAGCTCCGTGCACGTTGCGAAGAGCGGTGATACCTTCTACTTCTTGTCCAAACAGTACGGCGTGAATATGGACAAGCTGATGAATGCCAATCCAAAAATTGAAGCGAAGAATATATATCCGGGTCTCAAAATCACCATCCCCGGTTCGGTATCGATGAACTCGACGGCTTCTGCTGCTCCCATCGCTCCCGGAACAACCGGTTTTACACCCAGCTTGAACGTTTCGCCTGAGAGCAAAGTAGTTGAAGCATGGGGTAAAACGTTTAATTACAGCAAGACGTTGTCCGTGAAAGCTACAGCGTATTCTGCTGCTGCAAGCGAGAATGGCAAATGGGGTGCGGTCGATTATTTCGGGAATTCCCTCGAGCTGGGAACCATCGCGGTTGACCCTAAGGTCATCCCGCTGGGAACCAAAGTACTTGTAACAGGACACGAACATCCCGGCCTTCCGAAGAAAGCATTTGTAGCAGAAGCCCGTGATATCGGCGGTGCCATTAAAGGAAACAAAATCGACATTTTCATCCCTGGCTCACAATCCTCCGTTAAGCAATTCGGAATTCAAGACATCAAATTGTTCATCATCGAATAATGGTATTTGACTTTATAGCATATTCAAGACGGCTTTCCTGGAATTATCCCGGGCAGCCGTCTTTTTGCTTCTACGTAATCTTTATTTGGACTCAGATACACTCAACATCTCGGGTAAGGTGACGAAGCTGTATCCTAGATTTCGCAGCTCTGTAATGATATCCGGCAGTGCCTCAACGGTACCGTTCAGATCTGACCCCACGCCTCCGCCGGCATGCTGAAGCACAATGGCACCGGGCCCGACTGCTGACAGAACGTTTTTCTTGACTTCTTCCTTGTTAAGCCCCTTCCAGTCGAGGGAATCGACATTCCAGTTCACGACTTTATATCCGTTCTTGCGCGCCCATTGAAGCTGTTCCTCATTAATATCACCATAAGGTGGACGGATGAGCCGGGGATTTACTCCGGTTAACGATTTCAAAATGGTATTGGTCCGTTCAATTTGGCTCTTGAATTTATCCAGGCTCAGTTTGTTCAACTGGGCATGATTGTAGGAGTGATTACCGATGGAATGGCCTTCATCATGGATTCGTTTTACAAGGTCGGGGTGCTTCTTGGCTCGATCCCCCACGGCAAAGAAGGTGGCTTTCACATCATATTCCTTCAGCACATCGAGTACCTTCCCGGTAAATCGCGGATCCGGCACATCATCGAAGGTCAAAGCGATCTGTTTGATCCGGGGGCCGCTGGAGCGAAAGGTATCCGGGTACTTTCTGAGCAATTGACTCAGCGTCAGGGGTTCTCCGGCATTCTTGTTCTTCGTTCGCTTGGAGTGATCCACAGCTTGACCCGACTCCGACATGACGGAAGTCTCTTGGTGGTGAAGCGAAGGATTATGTAAATCGGACCCATTTGCCGGGTTTATCGGCAGGATTAAAAAGATTAACATCATCCACAGCAGGAAGCTTCCTGCTCGGTTTCGTTTGAACATCACGATCGGCCCCTTTAGCTTTTTTGTATGGTATACCCATCTGAACAGACAATTATCCTCAATATGGGAAACCGCTGTTTTTTAGTTTTCCCTGCGAAAAGGTGTATAATAACCCGTAACGGATTTAATTACATCATGATCATTTGGATATGGAAGGAGATAATCGCTTGGCAGACTTGTTTACACCCTACAATTTTAAGAACCTGACTCTCAAGAACCGAATCGTTATGCCACCGATGTGTCAATATTCCGTGAAAGCAGAGGACGGGATTCCGAATGATTGGCATTTTGTCCATTATGTCAGCCGTGCCGTAGGCGGTACCGGTTTAATTATCGTGGAAATGACAGGAGTTCATCCTGACGGCCGCATTACCAATCAGGACACGGGGATATGGAGTGATGATCAGATTCCAGCATATCGCAAGATTGTGGAGACGGTGCACTCCTATGGAACCAAGATCGGAATTCAACTGGGCCATGCCGGAAGAAAAGCACAGGATGCTGAGCCATCCGTGGCACCATCCGCCATTCCGTTCAGTTCTCATTATAAAATGCCGAGGGCATTGTCCGGCGCCGAAGTGGAGGAGCTCATTCAAGCCTTTAGAGAAGGAGCTCGGCGTGCTGTCGAGGCAGGTTTCGATACCGTTGAAATCCATGGCGCCCACGGTTACTTGATTCATCAGTTCCATTCGCCGCTCACCAATCAGCGCAGTGATGAGTATGGCCAGGATCTTCCTCTGTTTGGGGAGCGGGTTGTCGAAGCCGTCAAGGAGGTTCTTCCTGAAGGCATGCCCATTATCATGCGGGTGTCAGCCAAAGAGTATGTGGACGGCGGTTACGACGTTCAGCACTGTGCCGAAATCTGCAAGCGTTATCGGGATGCCGGTGTTGACATCTTCCATATCTCTTCGGGGGGCGAAGGGCCTGTCGGCTCGAATGGCGGTCCGGAAGCGAAGCCTGGATATCAAGTGGATTTGGCTGCTGAATTTAAGCAGCTGCTGAAAGTGCCTGTAATTGCCGTAGGATTGCTTGACGAATACAATGCTGCGCAGGAAGTAATTTTGTCGGGCAAGGCGGATCTGGTGGCGATCGGCAGAGGCATGCTTCGGGATCCATATTGGGCTGTTCATGCAGCCAAGGCGCTTGATGGGGGACAGAAGGTGCCAAAACCATATGAACGCGGATACTAAAAAATATTTTGAAACGTTTTGGATCATGCAACGTAAGTATTAATCATATACCAGTCATTTTAAAGTGAAAGCGAGAGGAAGAGAACGATGTCCATATTTAAGAGATTACGCGATTTGACCATGTCCAATATTAACGCCATTATCGACAAGGCGGAAGATCCGATTAAGATGACCGATCAGTACATTCGGGATATGACGGAAGATCTTGAGGATGCCGAGAAAGCGGTAGCTTCGCAAATTGCCATCGAGAAACGCTTTAAAGCACTTTATGAAGAACAGGCTGCACTCGTGGAAAAACGCACGCAGCAGGCTCATACGGCAGCACAAGCTCAAAACGTTGAGCTTGCCCGTCGTGCGCTGGAAGAGAAGAAGGCTGCTGAAGCCAAACGTGACGAGTACAAAGCAAGTTATGATCAGAACAAATTGGCAGCAGACAATCTGCGTGCCAAGCTGGAAGAGATGCGTAAGCAGCTTACCGCGATGAAGAACAAACGTGAGACGCTGGTAGCCCGTTATAACGCTGCCAAAGCTCAAACCGAGATTAACAAAGCGATGAACGGATTTGGCTCGGACACAGCTTCCGCCGGATTGAAACGGATGGAAGAGAAGATGCTGGCCATGGAAGCCCGTGCGGAAGCAAGCAATGAAATGTCGACCCGTGAGAAATCTCTGGACGAAGAGTTTGAGAACCTCGGCAAAGACAAAGTCGTTGAGGATGAGCTTGCAGCTTTGATGAAACAATACGAGAACAAGTAATGGGATCCTGTAAGACATGTAAATAGTGTAGGGGGCGAGGGAGAAACAGCAGGGCTGAATACAGCCGTGCTTCTCCTTCGCTTTTGTTTGACAGGATATATAAGGAAACAACCTCTAAAGACGGCTTGACTCACTGAAGGGTCGATTAGAGTTTTTTGTATGTTGAATGTGGAGGATTAGAGATGGATTTCGATATGATCTTGCGTGTTTTACTCTGGACAGCTGTCGGCGGGCTGCTGCTGTTTGTTTTGATGTTTGTGGATTCTCTGTTCACCAAGTATAACGATCTTGAAGAAGTGAAAGCGGGCAACATGGCAGTAACCACAAGACTGATTCTGAAACTGATTGCACAAGGGTATATTTTATCCGTGTCGATCGGAACGTCATATCATCTGTTGGAAGCCGTTGTGGTATCCATAATTTCGTTTATCATTCTGTTTGTACTCGAAGCATTGACAGAGCTTATGCTGCGGAATTTCGGCAAGCTGAACCTGGACAAAGGCACACGCGAGGGCAAGACAGGTTACGGACTGTTTGCAGGCTCGCTGCATGTGGTTGGTGCGTTAATTATTACCGCTTGCTTGTAGAACGCATAAAGAAGATAGGGGACAGGAAAGATGAGTATGTGGAAAAGAATCGGCAATTTATTTGCGAAGCCAGAACCACCCAAAGCAGAGAAAAGCATGCTGCAGTTGGCGCCGGGCGATATATGCGAAGTGTCCTTGGTTACCTATGAGGTTACGGGGCGTGTGCATAATCGCGGACGCAATGCGGTAGTCTTGACACTTCAGGATGGCAGCACCATAGCTTATCTTCATATTGAAGAACGTGAGACGGTTCAGTATGCATTATATTCGCCTATCGATGGACGACTGGACTCGCCGGACGAGGTGCCATCAATCCTCGATCTGGACGATCATGTGTTTCATCTGGAGGAAGAATATGGCGGACATGTTTCGATAACTGGCCGTACCGCATTTACGCAGAGCGGTGAGCAGCATGTGTGGCAATATCAATCGGATGATTACAAGCTGCTGCGAATCGAATGGCAGAATGGGCGGTTTATGTTGTATGAAGGCGAGAAAGTGATACCGGGGGACGTTCGAGTTATCCGGGCGACTTAGGAGTGGTGGCATGAAGGAACGCTCTTTTTTATCCATAAAAATGATATTGGTGCTGAGTCTGTTTGTATCCTTATTAGCCGGATGCGGAGCACCGAATATTAAAGATACCTATCCGCTGGAATCCGTCAACCGGGACGGGAACGCAACGTCTTACGTATACCGGGCAGCCGATAAAAGCGTACCCGAGGTAGCCGGTGAGCTGATGGCCGCCAATACGCCGGACCAATCGTCTCCGGAGGATACCGAGCGGATGTTTCTGATATACGGTGATGAGTATTACCATTTGCAGCAGGATCCACAGAAGCTAACCGATACGTTGATTGAGATTGATTCCAAGGAATATGTTCAGCGCAATTATGACTCAAGTTTCCTGCAGGGTTATTTAACCGCTGTGCTGATCGGGAATTTATTCGATTCGATGGGTGGAGGCGGCGGTTACCGCGGGTATACAAGCAAAGATGTGTATAAACCGAAGCAGGGCAACTATAAGAAGCCGACAAGTCAGGATAAGAAAATAGCTCCTCCCCTGACGGTTGACCGAAGCGGAAAGATTACACGCCGGGGTCAGGATGCCGTCGGTACGGGAGGAAGCCTCTTTAAACGGAACCCGACTTCAAGCGGAGACCGCGGATCGATCAAGCGCGGCGAAAGCGGCGGGGGATTATTCGATTCGCCGAAGAAATCCTACACCAAACCGAAGACTCGAATAGGCTCAGGAGGAATATCCCGAAGAGGGCGAAGGTAATCCGCAAGTGACAAGCGTATGGTCTAAGAACCATGCGCTTTTTTTGTTGCATCAGACAGCATACACTGCATGCTCTCCTTCATATATTGGAATATAAGCCTATACACAAGAAAGCTGTGTCTTCGCATACGCATAGCCAAACAATGGATTGGCTTTCCACTGAAGGAGGAATACAACGTGCCGTTTGTTCTCCGCTACAGTAACAACGATACTGGAGCGATTACGTTTACCGGAAATACACTCGGGTTAAGCCGCTCCAATCAAACAGGAGTGCCGGGCACCCGGGATTTTATTGGCGCATTTGTAACGGTGGACACTTCCATGCAGTTCGGAAGCTACCCGCCCGGGACCACATCGGATTTTAATCTGGATAGCGCGAGTGCTATTCTGAGGCTTCCGCCCGATAGTAACGTGTTATATGCCGAACTGGTCTGGGCTGGGACTTACCGGGTATCGGGAGGGACTAATAATTATATAGCATTCATAGATAAGACCGTTTCTTTAATAACGCCGGAAGGTACGACATCCAGCATTTCGCCTGACCCTGTGACAGCACAAACCTCATACCGCAATGCAACTTACAATTACTTTCGTTCCGCCAATGTGACCTCATTGGTGCAAGCCGGGGGTGCTGGTACTTACACTGTCGGCGGTGTGGTGGGTAATATTGATCTGGGCAACAGCACAGCGAACAGCTGCGGGTGGACGCTTTGTGTTGTGTATGAGGATCCCTCGATGCCGTTTCGCAATCTGAGTCTAAACGTCGGCATTGTCGAGATTGCAGCCGGCATACCTGAACTGACAACGGTTTTATCCGGTTTTGCGACACCGACCTCTGGACCGATATCGGGTAGAATGGCTCTATGCGCCCAGGATGGAGATGCCAATAAAACAGGGGACCAGGTGTTGTTCGGACCTGCCGAAGACAGTTTGACCGTACTGGAAGGCCCTAACAATTATCCGAATAACTTCTTTGCGTCCCAAATTAACGATGATAGCGGCAATCTGGATACCACGGGGACGTTTGGGGATCGAAATCAAATAAACGGGCAGCCTGGCAGTCAAATCGTGGGCGGCAGACAATCTTGGGATATCACCAATGTAGATATTTCCGAGACGCTCACAAATAACCAGACCACGGCGGTCTTTCAGCTGCGCACGGGCGGCGATGGATACAGCGTCATTGCTGTCGGAATTTACATTGATATTAACTCACCGCGGATAACGGTGCAGAAGAGTGTTAACGCTACCTCCGCAACGGTCGGTCAATTATTGACTTATACCGTAGTGATTGAAAACACGGGTACCGTTCCGGCGGATGCTTCCCTGCTGTTTGATGGTTTGCCTAATAATACGGAGTTTGTGCCGGGGAGTGTCACGATTAATTCAGTGAGCGATGTGAATGCCAACCCGACAACAGGGATCTCGCTGGGTACAGTCCCTCCCGGAGGCTTGGTCACCGTAACCTATCAGGTCAGGGTAGTGTCTGTTCCACCGGATGGGTTTATCGTGAATGAAGCCGTTGTGAATTTTGACTATCAGAGCGTTACCGGGGGGCCTATATTTACAGGAGATATCCCTTCCAATGAAGTGGTGACACCTGTTCTAAACCCTGGACTCGTTTTGCAAAAAAGCGTATCGCCAACGGAAGCAATACCCGGACAGCTTGTGGAATATCGGCTGGAATTAACAAACACAGGGGAAGTTGAACTAACCAACATTCACATTACCGATGCGCTTCTCGGATTGGATGAGGTCCTATCCAGTTTGCCGGTTGGAGGGAGCACGGTCATTATCAGAGACTTCACAATTCCAGCCGGTAGTGCAGCGGGTACCGTGTTGGTCAATTCAGCGACAGCCGTTTCTGACCAAACCGATCCAATTCATGATGTAACATCGGTGGCCGTACGTCCGTCACCTGTGGTGCCACCTCCACCTGTGGAGCCGCCTCCGCTTGTGGTGCCACCTCCACCTGTGATAACGCCGGTATTCAACCTTGCGATTACCAAAATCGCAGATCGCGCGGAGACTCGAGCCGGTGATACCATCCATTACCGAATCACGGTAACGAATACCGGGGAGGCAGCCCTAACGTCGGTACGCATCACGGATGTTTTGCTGGGAATTGATCGTACCCTCGATCGGCTCAATCCGAACGAATCGGTTACCATTCAAGCTCGATATGGCGTGATGGCGGATACCGGCATTGGTACTGTCATTATCAACACGGCCCAGGCAGTATCTGCACAGACAGGACCTGTAAGTGCACAGGCTTCGGTCATCGTGACGAGTCAACCGCTGTTGAATGTAGAGAAGACGGTATTCCCGCTTGTTACGGAAACCGGCAATACCCTTACCTTTTCATTCATGATAACGAATATGACCGGAACTGTGCTTATAACCAACGTAGGTCCCACGATGTTGAATAACGTGACTCTGTTTGATGATCTGCCCGCAGGCTCGAGGTTTGAAGGAAATAGTGTGATCATTAACAACCAACTGGCAGCTGATGTCAATCCAGCTCAGGGAATTCGGATCGGATCATTGACACCGGGTGAAACGGTCAGAGTTTCATTTCAAGTCTTGCAGTACGCGGTCCCCGCTAATGAAAGGGCCGAGAATCAGGGACGTGTCACTTACGAGCCCGAAGGCTCAAATGTAACGGTTGAAGTAGATTCAAACATCGTATTTTACGAGGTCACGGAAGAAGAGGAGTAGCAGGAATTGAGGATGGCTTACGGAATCGCAGGACTGCGGTTCCTTTTTTGTTTTTGTAGACGGGAGGGAGCATGTGTCTCTGGTTATTGTCAACTCAGACATTGCTATTAGAGCTGGTTTGAAGTTGGAACAGAATGTAGTACAGTTAGAATAAGGGTTAGCATTTAGTCAGAAAGAGAGGACATCATTTTGGATCATACCTATGCTGATTTAACTAAGAAACACGATAAATTCGATCGACGCGCCATGCAGGTGCCAGAAGCGCAAGCGCTTGCCACGTCTTATGTCCATGTTGGCGGGGAGGAACAAATTCGGCTGCAGGACAGCGATGGGCGCGTGCTTGCTTCTGACATGGTTGCGCCGCACCCTTTTCCGGCATTTGCACGCTCGGGTATGGACGGCTACGCTGTTCGTTCAAGCGATTTAGCGGCATGTGATCAAGGGGAAATGGTCTGGCTGAAGGTTGTTGATCAGATCCCATGCGGATATGTATCTTCTATTCCGATCAAACAGGGACTGGCTTCCCGTATCATGACAGGCGCACAGGTGCCCGAAGGCGCTGATGCTGTTGTTATGCTTGAAGCGACAGAGCTTCGAGTGAAGGAAGGTGTAACCTATGTAGGGTTAAAACGTTCGATTGATACTGGGAAAAATATTACTCCGCGGGGATTCGAATTGCAAGAAGGGGATTTGCTCCTGCGTAAAGGAACCTGCATCGGGCCGGGCGAGATTTCGGTTCTGGCTACGTTCGGTATTCATCAGGTCAAGGTGTACCGGCAGCCGGTGGTAGGGATTTTCTCGACGGGAACCGAGTTGCTAGACATCACCGAGCCGCTTGAGCCAGGCAAGATACGCAACAGCAACACCTACATGCTCGCTTCGCAAATTCGGGAAGCCGGAGGCGTGCCGGTCATTATGGAGGCGATTCCGGATGATATCGAGCTTGCCCGGCAGAAGGTAGAAGAGGCACTTGGCGAGTACGATATCGTGGTCACAACGGGCGGTGTCTCTGTGGGCGATTACGATATCATGGGGGAGCTTGTGACCTCCGGTGGCCTGGACATGCTGTTTAATAAAGTCACGATGCGCCCGGGAAGCGTAACAACGGCTGCGGTTAAGGACGGGAAGCTGTTATTTGCGCTATCTGGCAATCCTGGTGCCTGTTATGTAGGATTTCTGTTGTTTGTCAGGCCTTCGATTCGCAAAATGCTCGGTATGGAGCAGTTATATCTGACCGAATGGACGGCCGAACTGGGGGCCGACTATTCCAAAGTGAACAACTTCACCCGTTTTGTCAGGGGAAGACTGGCCGTGATAAACGGCAGGCTTGTGGCGACACCTGCAGCGCTCGATGAATCGAGTGTCATGATTACAATCAAAGACAGCGACTGTTTGATCGTGGTACCACCGGAGCTTAGAGGAGCGGTCAAAGGACAGTCAGTACAGGTTCTTGTCCTTCCAGGAGCCTTCGGATGAAGATTGTTCAGCTGTGCGGATATAAAAATAGCGGCAAAACAACGTTGATCACGGCTTTGATACCTCAGCTGAAGCAGCATGGCATTCGGACTGCCGTGATCAAGCACGACGCTCACGGGTTTGATATGGATCATGAAGGGACAGATACGTACAAATTCCGTGAAGCGGGAGCAGAAGGAATTGCCATTGCTTCTCCCGGACGAACGGCTGTCATGAGGGAAACGGAGCTGGGTCTAGAATCGTTGATACCCTTGTATATGGATTTTGATATGGTGCTTGTAGAAGGCTATAAAAAGATGGCTTATCCCAAGCTGGTGCTGCTGCGGGGGCTGGAAGACATGATGCTGCTGGATCAGGTTGAGGAGATTAGAGGGATCGTGGTACGTCCTGAAATGTTAAAGGAACCGTCAGCGTTGCATGAGATTCAGCAGCGGCTAGCGGTTCCCTTGGTTACATGGAATGATATTGAGGAGATCACATCGATGCTTTTGTCAATTTAGATGCTGCTATTCATCGGCACGGCGCTCAATCGCTTGAGACATCGTTTTATCCGTTAAATGTGCGTATACTTCTGTAGTTTCTGTGGAAGCGTGCCCTAGCTGTTCCTTTGTTTTATATATATCGTTCTGAAGGTAGTAGTCGGTTGCAAACGAGTGCCGCAGCTTATGAACGGTCAGGGATGGCTTGCCAAAGCGCTTGGCATATTTGATGATCATCGCTTGAATCGCTCGTTTGGTCATGCGCTGTCCTTCATGTTGCCCGTTGCGCAGTGCGACAAACAGTGCCTTTTCCTTCTTGGGCACTTTATAGCGTGTCTGTCTAAGCTGGAGATAAAATTCCAGATCATCCTTGGCTTGCGCGCGGAAGTAGACCGGTGTCTTGAAAGTCTCGTCGTTATTACCCTTACGGAATACATGCAGCATTTTATTGTTCAGGTCGATATCGGCGAGATTCAAATTTACCACCTCGGATACGCGCAGACCGGAGTTTAAGATAAGGCTGGCTATGCACGCGTCCCTTACCTTGTTCAACTCGTGCGCGTAGAGCGCCTGTTTGTTGTTCTCGACATCCTGTCCGTATCCTTCATGAATGTAAGTGATGAAATCCTGAAGTTCTTCTTCTTCCAAGATTTTTCCTTTTAGCTTGGCCGCTGTATCCTTTGGTTTATGAATTCGCTTAATTTCTACTTTGGCCATGATATTGCGCTTGAGCAGCGGGTAAAATTCCTCGTCCTCGGCAATCTGGCTCAGGTAATGGAACAGGGAGCGCAGAGATGACAGCTTGCGGGAAACCGTAATTCTCGAGTTGGTCCCGTCCCTGCGGGTTGTCAGATATAAGCGGTAGCTGGTGATGCTCTCCATGCGGAGCTTCTCAAGCTCCATCAAGGTAATCTCTTGATTGGAGGATGCTTGTGACAGCCCTTCTGATCGGAGCCAGTTGAAAAACGTTTGATAGTCCCTCACATATTCGAGCAGGGTCGAGGGGGAGAGGTCTGGAAGTTTGTAGTCGATAAATTGCTGTACAAACCAAGGCATGGCCGGTGTTTTCTCATCAAGCTTTGCACGGTCGATATCTTTTTGTATATTCATGTTCCACCTCAATGTTTATCTATGTTTATCTATATGGAGAAGACACGGTATTGCTAGCTATTAGTGTAACATATGGAAACCGAATAATCCTGCGATCAGGGGCGGTTGTCCGGTAAGGCCGTTGCCTGCACATAGGATCTGTACTTGTGTTTCGTTTAGCTGAAATTATATGATGAATGTATGTTACATAGTAAAGATTTATATGAGATACCCGGGGAGGCAGCACCATGAGGTCAGATCTAACGGAGCGTATGGGAATTGAGCTGGTTCCGAAGAGAAAACAAGCCGTAATCGTAAACTTGATGCAGTTGTATCTATATGATTTTACGAAGTATCTGGATATCTCGGTCAATGATCAAGGATTGTTTTTACCTTATCCCGATTTGGATGAATTCTGGAAAAAGCGCGATCGGAAGTATCCGTTCCTCATTACGTTTGACCAGCGGCCCGCCGGATTTGCGCTAATTGAACGAATGGATGATGCCACGGAGGCCGACTACTATATGACAGAATTTTTCGTGATGCAAAAATATCGCCGTCACGGTTTGGGAACGTGGGCAGCGACATGGCTGTTTGATGAATTCCCCGGGCGGTGGAAGGTAACACAGGTAAGCAGCAATCTGCCCGCACAAGCCTTTTGGCGGAGGGTGATTGAGTCTTATACCGGCGGCAGATACGAGGAATTTATAGATCCACTGCGCGACAATCCGTCACAATATTTTAATTCTTAGGATCATGCGAATGGTTTTAGAATGATGGCAGAATGCGCTTTCGGCTCGGATGGAAAGAGGTTGCGGGCGCCGATTGGGTAGGCAAGGTGTAGCATCCGGGGATTGTTTGAAACCTGTCGCAATAGCAATTACGGGCTAAAATTAGAAGAGATAAGCTTATCTCAAAGAATCTGTTGATGAATTTCAGCAGGTTCTTTTTTGGCGTGAAATTCAAATCAAAGAAGATAGCATAAGCAGATGAAGACATCATTATACAATATCATCATATGAAAATTTCATAATAGAAAAACACATTCGGATCTCCTGAATCTAGCAGCAATAACAAGGAGCGCTATCTTTTCCCTGTATCTATAAGATTTACGGTCATATAAAGGTCCAACAAAACACGCTCATAGAGCTTCTATATATATGACATGGAAAAATTTCCCCCTATAGAAGATGAATATCCCCCTTTGAAACGTTCGGGGCTTGGAATAAAATTCTGGTAGACAGCAAGTATTTACATAAGGTTTTGAAAAAAAATACTTAGGGGGATTACAAATGAAAAGGACTTCCATGTTACTCATGAGTGTTATGTTGTTGCTCTCCATGTTCCTTGCGGCATGTGGTAACAGCGGCAGCACGAACACTCCTGCAGCAGAAGGGGAGACTCCGAAAACGGAAACTCCACCAGCAGAAGAGAACGCTCCGGTTTCACTCCGCGTGTTCTCGACTTTCGGCGGAACTGATGCTGCTCGCGAAGCTTTCCAAGCAGCACTGGATGAATTTACTGCAGCTCATCCGAACGTGAAGATTGAGAATGACACGATGTCTGCAAACGACGATGGCTTCAGAACCAAAGTCAACACGGACATGAACAGCGGCAACGAGCCTGACCTGTTGTTCTACTTCATTGGTGCTGATGCAGAAGGATTTGTAAATGCGGGCAAAGTTGTACCGCTGAACGAAATTCTTGATGCTAACGCTGACTGGAAGAACGGATTTATTCCGGATGCGCTTGAGCTTGCCAAGCAAAAAGACGGAAACATTTATGCTGCACCATTGACTGGTTTCTATGAAGGTTTGTTCGTAAACAAGAAAATCTTCGAAGAAAATGGCCTTGAGCTTCCAACAGACTGGGCGAAGCTGACCACAGCTGTGAAAACGCTGTCTGCCAAAGGTATCATTCCTTTGTCCGTACCATTTGACCAATCCCACTATTTGATCGAGCATACCATTCTGTCTGCTGCGGGTCCTGAAAGCCAAAGCAAAGGCCTGATCGACGGCATCGATCCAAACTGGGAAAAAGCTTATGTTGCAATGAAAGAGCTCTATGATCTTGGCGCGTTCCCTAAAGATGCTGCAACCATTGATCTGAGCATGTCCGGCAACTATTACAGCGAAGGCTTGGCTGCTATGACAATCGAAGGATCTTGGGCAGTAGGTGGCTGGAGCGATGATACCCGTGACAATTCCACGGTTCTTCCATTCCCGACGGTTCCTGACGGTGCTGGCAGCGGTAACGATATCGTTGGCGGATTCGGTTCCGGTTTCTACCTGTCCAAATCCACTTATGACGATGCAGCCAAAAAAGATACTGCCGTTGAATTGCTGAAACACCTGACTTCCCCGGCAACCATCCAAAAAATCGCTTCAGCTAATGGTGGTACGCCAGCTGCTGATGTAGAAGTAACCGGTTTGGCACAGGTGGCTCTTGATGGTTTTGCAATGGCAGCTAAAGCTGATTCCATTAGTGCACCTGTTGACAGTAAGGTTTCACAAGAAACATTCGGCAACCTTCGTGCAAGCGTTCAGCCTGTAGTTGAAGGCAAGAAAACGCCAACTCAAGCCATCGAGGAAGCCAAGAAAACCGAGGATGCTAACAAAAAATAGTTTTCATCAGAAACGGTAGAAATAAAAGTGATGCACGCCGCCCTCTGTTTTCATTAGGGCGGCGTAGTCATTTAGACATGGATGAAGAAAAATAAACATCAAGGGTGATGAATATGAAGGGTGATCGCAAGTATATTGTGCTGTTTTTATTTCCTGCAGCTGCCATCATGACAATCTTTCTATATTATCCGTTCTTCAAGAGTTTGTATCTCAGTTTTTATCGCACAAGCGGTTTTTTTGACAAAAAGTTTGTGGGATGGGCTAACTATGAGAGACTCGTTACGGATAAGCTGCTGGGCGCTGCGACCCTGCACACACTAGAGATTATGCTGTATGTTATCGTATTTCAGGTTGGGATAGCCCTTGTGCTTGCCGTTCTGGTCGATAACATTGCCAAGTTCAAAGGTTTCTATCGTACCGTCTTTTTCTTTCCGGTTGTCATCTCCGGTACGGCGATTTCCTTGTTGTTTGTGCTGTTCTACAACTATAACTTTGGACTATTGAACAATTTGCTGGCTAATTTCAATATCGAGAAGATTCTGTGGCTGGATGCGAAGAACGCCCTCAAGGCAGTTTCGATTCCAACGGTATGGCATTATGTGGGCTTTTATTTCATTCTGTTCCTGACTGCAATGGCCAAAATACCTGCCGATTATTACGAAGCAGCAAAGCTGGAAGGGATAACCGGCATTAAGAAAACAACGATGCTAACCATCCCGCTTATCATGAGTGATATCAAGGTTGTAATCACCCTTGCTATTACGGGTACGTTGAAGATATTTGAGTTCATCTGGGTCATTACAAGCGGCCAGAATGGAACGGAAGTACTGGGGACGTATATGTACAAAAAAGCCATGGTGGATCAGAACTTTGGCTACGGATCAGCCGTTGCCATTTACATGGTGGTCTTTGGCGTAGTGCTTGCGTTAATTGCTAACCGTTTGTTGAAAAGAGACGAGATTACATACTAAGCATTATAGGGGTGTACTGTTATGGAGCCAACCATCGTCGTTGAACACAAAACTCAGCGAGTTAGGAAGAGTCGGTTTAGCTTAGGCACCACGTTGATGTACGTGATTTTAACAGCGTGGTCCTTAACAACAATCTATCCGTTATTCTGGATTGTGAACAACTCGTTCAAAGTATCTCGCGATGTTATGAACAATTCATTCGGTATCGCATGGGATCCGGTGTTGATTAACTATCAAAATGCATTTGACCGCATCAATATTGGAAGAAGTTATATTAATAGCTTAGTGATGTCCTTCAGTACCGTGTTTTTAGTGCTATTGCTTGGAGGATTAGCAGCATACGTGTTATCCAGATTTAACTTCAGAGGCAAAAAAACGATTTTCTCCATTCTGTATGCAACACTGCTGATACCAGCATTTGCAACTGTAGTTCCGGTCTATGAGCTTCTGATTAAAACGAGCCTGGTAAACACATACTGGGGGTTGATTTTTCCTCAGACGGCAGGCAATCTGACGTTTGCGACATTGGTCATTGCCGGTTATATGGCAACCATTCCGAAAGAGCTGGAAGAAGCTGCGTTTATGGACGGATGCAACCGATGGCAAATGTTTGTGAAAATCTTTGTGCCGATCTCGCAGCCTGTCTTTGCATCGGCAAGTATATTTGTATTTATGTGGGCGTACAATGATTTGTTCTCTGCGCTAATCTTTGTTAACAAAGAGAATGTTCGTCCGATCGTGGCATTGTTGAATGAAATCAGTTCACAATATGGTACCGACTTTGGACTTATGGCTACAGCCGTATCACTGACAGTCATTCCGGTATTGATTGTGTACCTGTTCATCTCTAAATATATTCAAAAAGGTTTGACAGAAGGAGCCGTCAAAGGGTAAGCAGGCAGCGAATTCAACGAATAGGCAAGTCAAGAGGGGACCCTTTCGTCACCTGTTTGACTTGCCTATTCGTTGTTAGTCTGCGTATCGTTCTTTAAGAAGAGGGTTTATTGAAACTCGATCAGGCGTGAGAAACCGTCATTGCCATGCCCGGCGTTAACTGCTTTTTGAATAATAAACATTTGCTTCATGAAGAATGCTGCTGTCAAGTCCGTGAAATTCGGCTGCATGGATAATATGCTCCATACTCGCGGCGTCGGAACGAAGACTGGAACTGTTGCCAGGATAGATCCCGCGATCCAAGTCGCTCGCGTTATAGGTCATAATATCAGGCATGATGCGAATGAAATTGTGAGCGTAACGTGCAAGGTCCGATGCGGCAATATTCTCGGCACGCGCTATAGCAAGAGCGTGTATGTAACCAGTCATGGCAGTCCAGAATATATCGAGCAGCGTTATATCATATGCCGCGGCGCGATCGTAATCCTCTCCAAGATAAGAAGCGATACCAGCCAGACTCGCTAATGCTGATTCTTTTGAAATCGATAGATCAGGTGATTGTTTCAACATATGAAAAATTCACAAAAGAAGAGTGAAATAGTATATATTTCATGCATGCTCATACTTCATTCAATTTGCATCTCAGTTGGTGTATGAGGTAAACATGAACCAATAAACTTACTAAAATAAAGATGTTGACATAAAGATAGCAATGTGATAATTTGTATATACAAATGAAAGGTGATGATGATGAACATAGATGATTCCATTTTGACCTCATGCTTGTTTTTTACATCGAATCGGTTTGCACGTTCTATGACAAAGATGGCGGAGGATGCTTTTGCAAAAGCCGACTTATCGCCAACGTACTCCTATGTGTTGGTGGTGGTACACCAGTACCCAGGAATCACGCAGAAAGAGTTATGTGATAAGTTATCGATTGCTCCATCCACAAGCACCCGATTCATTGACAAGCTGGAAGAGAAGAATTTAGTTGAACGCAAGTCCGAATGGAAGGAAACGCATATTTTCTTAACAGAGGAAGGTAAAGCTCTATATAAGGAGCTGAACCAATATTTTGAACAGCTGTACGGACAATATGTTTCCATTTTGGGGAAGGAACATAGCGAACAACTAACTAAACTTCTCCATGAGTCCAGTGAAATGTTGAAAAAGGGAAAACTGTAGCTCTTTTTCACCTTCTCATTTGTATATACAATTGATAAAGGAGCGATTCATCATGCAGATTGGTATTATCGGTGCAACAGGTAAAGCAGGAAATTTGATTCTCAAGGAAGCGCAAGCACGCGGACATGAAGTAACGGCAATTGTTCGTGATGGTTCCAGGATTACCGATTCCAGTGTTAACATCGTGGAGAAGAACGTGCTGGATTTAACCGATGCCGATCTTCAAGGCTTCGACGTGGTAGTGAATACATTTGGCGCAGCGCCTGGGCAGGAAACTCAATATATTGAAGTTGGACGCGTGCTGATAAATGCTCTGAAAGGAGCCGATACCCGACTGATCGTGGTGGGAGGAGCCGGAAGTCTGTTTGTTGATGAGGCCAAAACCACCCGACTGATGGAAACACCTGATTTTCCTAAGGAATACTATCCGACAGCATTCCATGCAGGAGAGAACCTGAAAGACCTGGAGAATTCTTCAGATGTGAAATGGACATATCTCAGTCCGGCAGCGTTCTTTAATCCGAATGGTCAGCGGACAGGAAGCTATCAAGAAGGTAAGGATCATGTCATTGTCAATTCCAGCGGTCAAAGTTATGTCAGCTATGAGGACTACGCGATTGCGGTATTGGATGAAATTGAGTTGCCTAAGCATCTCAATGAACGCTATACGGTCATATCCGAGGTTTAATCAGCCCGGGATATATCTTAATATATAAATCCTCGAGCAAGCTGATTTCGATACGAAATCAGCTTGCTTTTTTATGCGTGAAAATAAGGAATGAAAACAACAACAGCAATCAACAATATTATTTTATTTCATCATATGAAAAATTCATAATAGAAGATCCACATTCTATCCTGCATCTAGACACCTCTAAGGTCATGCTTCATAACCACCTCTCTTCTAATATGTCTTCCGGTTAAAAAGGAAGGTATCTCTAGAAAGCCCGAGTCTTTTCACATAGGCGAATACATAACAAACCGGACGATTTGGTTCATAAACCTGGTGATTATCAAGAACCCTCGAAATGGGCGAGCATTATATTTGTAAATTAATCCCTTAACGTATGAATCACGTTAGGGTTTTTTTGATGTCTATCTATGGATTAACCTACCCGAATATGAGAGTGAATCTATTAAAAAGCTACAGTATTGTAAATTTTGCAAGTCAGTTCTTTACTTATCAGCTGGATGGAATATGTTATAATGTCGAAAAAGCGGATTTGCAACATGCACATCGAAATATGAGGAGGAAGAATTCTTGAGATCAAGTCGTTTTATATTCTGGCTCAGTATGCTGGCAATGATGGCAGTTATGTTAGCAGCCTGTACCTCAGAACCGATAAAACAACAGCAGCAACAGCAACCTTCTACACCGGAAGGTCCTCCTGAATCGGTTGAAGATGAAGAAGAAGGTCAGACCATCACATTAGTAACGCCGGATACGGCCATGAAGGCCCCTGAGGAAAAAAGTAAATATCAGATACATACACGGTTGACAGACTTCCATCTCCTTAGTGAGTCAACGGGAATTGCATGGGGAATAACGAACACCGAACTTCGTCTTTACCAAACTAAAGATCATGGTGAAACGTGGGTGGATATTTCACCCTCCTCCAATGTTCAATTCATTGACAAGCTGGAGTATGGCAAAGACATCGTGTTTGCGGATAAGGATCATGGCTGGATTATACGAAATAAGCAGGGATCAGCGGAAACCATTCTGCTGAATACAACCAATGGCGGTGACAGCTGGAAGCTCTCGTCGCTGCCCAAGACAGGCGTTGTCACTGCACTGTCCTTCGTTTCATCACAGCAGGGATGGATCATGGCAAAAGGCGACATATCCCGGGGCTCTGAGGAGAAATCCCTGTTCCACACTAGCAACAATGGCGGTTTATGGGATGAAGTCATGCAGAATACGGAGTATTCTACTTCGCGTGTCCCAGGCAGCGTCATTCCGCGAACAGGATCAGTCATCGGTTTAACGTTCACGGATTCGCTGGTCGGATTTGCTACCATTCGGGAGATGCAGTCCTCGAAGCTGTATATTACTCGTGATGGTGGTCAGAAGTGGAAATCTTCGGGTCAAGTGTTCAAGAGCAAGCTTCTTGACCCGTGCGGTTCGGTTTACGCCGGGGCGCCTAAGTTACTGGGAAGAGGCGGCAGCGATAGCGAAGTATATATTCCGGTTACCTGCGTAAAGGATAATCAGGCGAGCTACATGGGATACTTCACGGGAGATACCGGAAAATCGTGGAATCTGGTGTCATTCCCGATGACGGGAGATGCCGGTAAGGGAACTATCCAGCCTGTCTTCCGTCGGCTTCATGACGGCTGGCGTATGGTTAACGGCATTGTGTATCATTCGAATGATTTAGGAAAAACCTGGAAGCCATTCCCGAGAAGCAAGTTACTAGCAGATAATCTAGCCAAGTATCCTAACGTGGTGAAATTGCAGTTTACCTCCTCTGATGTAGGCTGGATGCTGATTGAAACCACCGACAAGAAGCGCTCCCGACTCATGAAAAGCAGTGACGGTGGTGAAACCTGGCAGGGTTTATAGTCTGAATTTGCTATTATAAGTTACTGAATAAAGGCTGTACCTTGTTGAGAGAGTCAGATCCGGTACAGCCTTTTTTTATTGACATTATATTGTGAAATAAATCACAATAAAAAGTGAATATCTATGCTACTATAAAGATGTAATTAGATACTCCATTATGTTAGAGAAGGGAACGATTCATATGCATACCGATCAAGTGACGATAAATTTCCTCCGCTTGTGTTACCATTGTGATGATACATGTTTATGCGATACGGAGGAACAATGCCTGGCATGCTGGAATGAACAGGAGCTGACACCTGAGGATCAAGAAATGACAGGACAAGAAGAGACAACAAAATGGCTGAGATTGGCTTACGATTGAATGTGAATGGCGATGAGAAGGAAAATGAATAGATCAGGGTGTTTGAGTCCCACGAAGAAGCTGAAAGCTGACCAAGAGCAGAGACCAGCTTCTTTTTTGGCGTTTTCAGAAAGGGACAAGTTCTTTAAAATTTCAATCAAACTTTCCACGACATATGAGTTAAATTGTCCAAGAAGAAGCATATACATATTTCAAGACAAGGTGGAGGGGGGAGCCGTATGGGATCGGGATCAGATTGGATGTTCGATTTTTTCGGCAGCGTAATGCCCGTGTTTTTCATCGTCGTCATCGGGATCATTTTGCTGTCGGCCGGTAAGGGAATCTTGCAGTGGAGTCAGAATAACCGACAGCCTTTGCTATCGGTTGATTCCAAAATTGTGAGCAAGCGAACGGAAGTGAAACACACGCAGCAGACAGATGATACGATGTCGAGCCGTACTCGTACCACCTATTATCTTACTTTTGAAGTTGAGAGCGGAGATCGGATGGAGTTTATTGTAAACGGTGAAGAATTCGGCATGTGTGCGGAAGGCGACGAGGGGCTACTGCGTTTCCAAGGTACCCGGTATTACGGATTTGCACGGCACCCGAAGGCACATCTTGGCGTGGTGAGGGGTTATGAGCATCCTAAATAAATGTCGGACTTGATTTTAGTCAGCTTCCTCCTGTGGTATATAATGTAGGAGAAAAAGGAGGAGCTGCGAATGAATTTTGAGAATAAAACAGTCGTGATTACGGGCTCTGCCAATGGGATAGGCCGCGGATTGGCGGAAGCCTATGCTGCAAGCGGAGCGCGAGTCATATTAAGCGACTTTAACGAGGAGCAGGGAAGCCTGGCGGCACACTCCTTGACGGAACAAGGACTGAAGGCGGTCTTCATCCCTTGTGACGTACGAAAGGAAGAAGGTATTAAACGCCTCATGGCAGAAGCCGTTCAACATGGCGGTTCGATCGACATCCTGATCAACAATGCAGGAGTATCCCGCTGGAAATCTCCCTATGAGCTGTCTGTCGAGGATTGGGACGATGTCATGAATACCAATGCCAGAAGCTGTTTTCTTGCGACGCGTGAAGCCGCATTATATATGAAAAAGTCGGGTGCAGGCGGAGCTGTTGTCAATATATCCTCCACACGCTCCATCATGTCCGAGCCGAATTCAGAAGCCTACGCGGCTTCCAAAGGAGCCATTGTTGCATTGAGTCATGCGATGGCAATTAGTCTTGGACCTGATCGGATTCGGGTGAATTGCATTAGTCCGGGATGGATTGAGACCGGCAGCTATGACAATCTTCGCTCGGAGGACCACAAGCAGCATCCAGCGGGGCGGGTGGGAGTTCCTGCTGATATTGCCAAAGCCTGTTTCTATTTCACCGATCCGGATAATGACTTTGTGACAGGTGCGCATCTTGTCGTTGACGGGGGCATGACCCGCAAAATGATCTATGAGCCTTAAGCTGAATCGGATTGAACCCCAAAAAGGAGCGTCTCTATAGAGGCGTTCCTTTTTTTTGGCGTTGTTCTTGCGGCCGCTGAGAATGTTGAACCACTGAGCAATTAGAGGACACACCACACTTCGATGAGGCTAATTCATCTCATGGATTGGCGTTATCGCCTCTGATGAGCACAGCATGGTGGAGGAATTTCGTTGTGGCCTTAGTGGAGGCTGAAGCCTTCGAGCATGATACAAATTCGTGATCGATTAACATTTTTGAAGATGGCCTGTTCATGTTAAATAAAAACAGTATGATGTAATTAATGTAAGTACGGAAGATATATAACCATTGAAACCGGAAGGAATGAGGGTATGGGGAAGTTGACGACAACCAGTGCAAGAATGGAGCGTTCCAATCGCGTGTCCGTGTTCGTTACATTGCTCATGTCCTATCTTGTCGTGCTGTTGATCCCGGTCATTGTATTCGGCGGATTGTATGCTCGTATTGAGAAGATTATGATCGAGAACGCGAATAACAGCAACATGGCGCTGATTGAGCAAGCCAAGCAGGTAGTGGACGGCCGATTGGATGAGATGCATTTGATTTCCCGGAATATCACGTCGAATCCAAGGCTGGACGCGCTGCTCAAGGCAGGCTCGCCTCAGAATGGCATCGAGCATTACAATTACTTCAGCTTTATGCAGGAAATGCAGCGTTACCGCAACAGCAGCAGCTTTATTACTGATTTTTATGTCTATTTAAGGGAGAGCAACACGGTTCTGAGTCCAACCTTAAAGACAACCTCAAGCGTTTTGTTCTCCGATATTTATGGATATGAAAATCTAACCTATGAACAGTATCGGTCGGATATCCTGCACGGCGTTCACTTTAACCGTTACTTGCCCGTGACGGAGGTCGGGAAAGGTTTGAATCAGAAACGGATGCTGACATATATGCAAACGCTTCCATTTGGAGAGAAGAACCATCCGAAAGGTGCGCTAATCATGCTGATTGACGAACGACAGATTACAGGGCTCCTGGAAGAGATCGTGAAGACAAATCATGGGACGATATATATCAAGGATGCCAGCGGACAAGTTATTTTAAGTGCCGGAGCAGCCTCGGTCAGCCGAGTCGGGAAGACACCGGAGGATCATCCGATGATGACTGTGTCGGCAATCTCGAAGAGAAGCGGGTGGGAATACGTATCCATCGTGCCCGAGAAAGTGTTCATGGAGAAGGTTAATATGGTCAAAAGAATGGCCGCCGGCGTTCTTGTGATCTGTCTGGCCGCCGGGGTAGCCGCTTGCGCGTTCATGACTTATCGGGCGTATTATCCGCTGCGTGACATTATCCGTTTTATTCGGCAGGCGCACCCGGCACGGGAGGGGGCCGTTCGCAATGAATATGATTTCATCAAATCGACGATGGCCGATTCCTTTGGCAGGCAGACGGAGATGAGGGAGCAGCTGTCCAGGCAAACGCCGGTCATCCGCTCCAACTTTTTGCAGCGTTTATTGAAGGGTAATGTGGACGCAAGTGATATGTCCGATCATGCCATGGCGTTCATGGGCATCTCGTTTCCGGAGCGGGGGTTTGCTGTTGCCTTGATCGAGCTCAGGGATGCCAGTGGATTTATTCATAACGAGCGCGAAAGCGAGTGGGCACTGATCCGGTTCGTTACCGGCAAGGTAGCGGAGGAAATCCATCCTTTTGCCGCTTACTCGGTGGAACTGGAGAAAAATCTGGTTGCTATCATATTAAACGTGCCCGACTCTCAGCAGTGCGGGCTAGAGGAATTGGTTGAATGGGCGGAGCAGGTGAAACAGGTCATCGAACTGCGCTTCAAAACCGTGACAACAATCGGAATCAGCGGGATTCATACAGGCCCCGGATGTTTGTCCAGCGGTTATACCGAGAGCCTGAAAGCACTCGAATATTCCATATTTACAGCCTATAAACCGATCCTGTTCTATGATGAAATGAAACAAAAAACGGAGGTGTATTATGATTTTCCCATTGAGACGGAGGTCAAGCTCATTAACGCGATGAAGAGCGGGGATGTCGATAAAGCTCAAGACATTATTCAGTGCCTGTACAGCAACAATTTTATGGGCAAGTCCATCTCACCGGATCTGGGGAGACTCCTCTTCGCGAACCTGCTCAGCACAATGTTCAAACTGCTCAATGCTTTAAATTTGAAGTATGAGGACATCTTCGGAACAGCTGGCAAAACAATCGAGGATATCACCGAAGGCAGCACAGTGGAAGAGTTATATCAGGAGGTGAAGTGGATGTTCGGCAAGGTCTGCTTGTACGTGGGAGAGCAGAGAGGAGATTCCTCTTCACTGCTGCTGGAAAAAATCAAAATCTACATCGAAGATCATCACAACGATACCATGATCAGTCTGGCTTCCATCGCCGAGCAGTTCAACATTACGCCCCCGTACCTGTCGGCTTTCTTCAAGAAGAACAGCGGCACCAACCTGACGGATTATCTGGCCAAGATTCGGATCGAGCATGCTAAGGAAATGATGAAGGATGCCAAAAATACGATTTCACATATTGCCCGTTCCGTCGGTTATACCAGCGATGTGGGTTTTATCCGGGTATTCAAAAAATATGAAGGAATAACCCCGGGAAAATACAAGGAAACTCTGCATTCTCTACCATCCACCTTAAGAAATGATCATCTCAATTCTTAATCTCTGTTAACAGATCATGAATGTGTACGGTATACGATGAAGGCGCTTTGACCCTAGAATTTAAACAGGGCTGATCACTTCGGTCCTTGGTTAAATCGGATGATCATTCAAACAGGAAAAAGGGAGGCGTCGTGATTTGAAAACAAACCAAAAACGAGCGACAAGGCTGGCAATTTTCATATTAATCGTAGCCATGCTGGCTGGATGCAGCGGGAAAAGCTCGGGAGCTCAGAATCCTGCGGGCGAAAAAGGGCAGGAAGGAGCCGGTGTTTCTTCAATGGGTGAGCCGGGTTATCCGGGACAGCTGACGTACTGGGTATCTCTTAACGCCAACGCATCGGCAACGATGCAGGATATGAACGGGATTGCAGCTTATCAGGAAATGGAGAAATTGACGGGGACCCGGCTTAAGTTTCAGCATCCCCCTGCCGGACAGGAGGCAGATGCCTTCAATATTATGGTCTCCTCGGGCAATTTGCCAGATGTCATCGAGTACGGCTGGGCTAATGTATCCGGCGGACCGGACAAAGCCATTTCGGATGGAACGATCATTCGACTGAATGAGCTGATTGAAGAGCATGCACCGAATATATCAAAGCTGTTAAACGAGCATCCGGAATACAAAAAACTCATAACGACAGACGACGGCAACATTTACGTATTTCCTTTTATCCGCGGGGATGAGTATTTGCTGACCTATAACGGCATCATTCTCCGCGAGGATTGGCTTGAGAAATTAAAGCTGTCCGTACCGGAAACGATAGATGAGTGGCACGAAGTGTTAACGGCATTCAAAACCAAGGATCCAAACGGGAACGGGCAGGCCGATGAAATTCCGCTCCTGCTTGACTTGGATATGACGGCATTGAATCATGCGTTTATCGGAGCCTGGGGAATTACGACAGGGTTTTACCAGGTGGATGGCAAGGTAAGCTACGGCCCTATTCAACCGGAGTTTAAATCGTATTTGGAGACGATGAGCAAATGGTATGCCGAAGGGCTGATCGATCAGGATTACGCCGCCACAGATGCCACACTGAAGGATGCCAAGGTGACTAACAATCAATTGGGCGCATTCTCCGGATACATGGGAAGCAGCTTGGGCCGATATTCGGAGCTTATGCTGAAATCCAATCCGGATGTGAAACTGTTGGGTGCTCCTAACGTCGTGCTGAAGAAGGGCGACACTCCGATCCTGGGGCAGAAGGATTCGCCATTCAATGGATTCGGGGCGGCGATTACGAAAGCGAACAAATTCCCGGTGGAGACCGTAAAGTGGCTTGATTATAAGTACGGCGAAGAAGGACATATGCTGTTTAATTTTGGCGTAGAAGGCGTCAGCTACAGCATGAAGGACGGGTACCCGGCCTATACGGACGAAGTGATGAAGAACCCGGATGGTTTATCCATCACCCAAGCGCTGTCCAAATATAACCTTGCCAGCTACTCGGGACCTTTTGTCCAGGATCGCCGGTATATTGAACAGTATTCCGCTCTTCCTCAGCAGAAAGCAGCCATCGAGACATGGATGAAGGCGGATAATAAGCGCTTGATGCCGATTATTTCGCCAACGGCTGAAGAGAGCACTCGTTATGCCTCCATCATGAATGATATTAATACCTATTACGAAGAGATGGTCAATAAATTCATTATGGGCGTGGAGCCAATCAGCGGGTTTGATCAATTCGTCCAGACGCTTCAGGGAATGGGCATTGAAGAAGCGCTTCAGATTCAGCAAGCTGCGCTCGACCGATTCAACAGCCGTTAAGTTGACGAAGCATGCCAAGGGAGAAGTCAGATTTCTCCCTTCCGGCGTGTTCGATCTTGTATCAGAGGAGGGCATTCGGTGCAGCTGAAGGAAGAGACCAACCGCGTTGTCATACGGAATAAACCAGATAGCTTCAAAATAAGAGTTGCAAAGGATTTTCGCCGGAATTCCATGATCTACCTGATGCTGCTTCCGGTTGTGGCATTTTATGCCGTGTTTCATTACGGTCCGCTGTACGGGCTGCAGATTGCGTTCAAAAACTTCTCGGCAGGACTTGGAATATGGCACAGCCCTTGGGTCGGCTTTCAGCATTTCAGCGACTTCTTTAACGGTTTTTTCTTTGAACGGGTCGTATCCAATACGATTATCCTGGGCGCGTACGACCTGATATTTGTGTTTCCCGCCTCGATTGTGCTGGCGTTGCTGCTGAACGAGGTGCGGCATCGGGTATTTAAACGGACCGTGCAGTCCATTACGTATATCCCTCATTTTATTTCTGTGGTAGTTGTTGTCGGCATGCTGGTGGATTTTTTGTCCGTTGACGGATTGATCAATCAATTAGTGACGTATTTCGGTGGAAAACCGATTTCCTTCATGCGTTTGCCTGAATGGTTCCGAACGATATATACCTCGTCTGCCATCTGGCAGGGGATTGGCTGGGGCTCCATAATTTATCTTGCAGCCATCTCGAACATCGATCCATCCTTGTATGAAGCAGCGAAGGTAGACGGTGCCGGACGGTGGAAGCAGATGCTGCAGATTACACTGCCAGGCATCCTGCCAACGGTTATCATTTTGCTGATCCTGCGGATTGGTTCATTTATGGCGCTTCAGGACGAGAAGATATTGATTATGTATAATCCGGTTATTTATGAGACTGCGGACGTTATCGGCACTTACGTCTACCGCAAGGGGATTCTGGAGGCGAGTTACAGCTTCAGTGCGGCCGTCGGCATGTTTAATTCCCTCATTAACTTTATTCTGCTCATTGGAGCCAATTATCTCAGCAAACGCTTTACCGATACGAAGCTGTGGTAGGAAAGGGGGCCATCTATGCGAACTTCAAAATCAATCAGTGAGGTCATATTTGATGCGGCGAATGTGATTCTTCTATGTTTGCTGTCAATCGTAACGCTGTACCCGTTTCTATATGTATTGTTTGCTTCGATCAGTACGCCTGCCGAGTTCGTTCAGCATCGGGGAATCCTGCTGTGGCCCAAGGGGTTCTCGCTGGATTCCTACCGGATGGTATTTGAGAATCCGAACATCATTCGCAGTTATCTGAACACAATCTTTTATGTAGCGGTCGGAACGACGCTGAACATTCTGATGACGGCTCTTGGAGCCTATGGTCTATCCAGAAAAAACGTCATGTGGAAAAGCACCATTATGATGCTGATTGTCATGACGATGTTTTTCGACGGAGGGCTTATTCCGAAATACCTGTTAATGAAAAACATCGGCCTGCTGGATACGTACTGGGCACTGATTATTCCAAGCGCCATGACAACATGGAACTTGATTATTATGCGAACCGCTTTTCAAGGGGTCCCCGATGCGTTGGAGGAATCCGCGCGGATTGACGGCGCCAACGACTGGACGATTCTGTTCCGGATCATCATTCCGCTGTCGCTGCCGGTCATTGCGGTTATGGTACTCTTTTACGGAGTGTGGCACTGGAATAAATGGTTTGATGCACTCATCTATTTAAGGGACCGGAACTTGTTCCCGCTGCAGCTGATTCTGCGCGAGATTCTGATTCAGAACGACACCAACAGCATGATGACCTCAGTAGGCGGAGGAGACCGGATGCCGGTGGGCGAAACGATCAAATACGCAACAATTATGGTGGCTACGCTGCCGATTTTGTTCCTGTACCCTTTTTTGCAGAAATATTTCGTGAAGGGCGTTATGATCGGAGCCATCAAAGAATAGGAGGAATGTAAAATCATGTGGGAACAAGCCATTCAGGATGCGATCCAAAAGATCAAGAGCAATATGAGCCGATATCCGAAGAAATTTCCGCATATCACGGCGGAGAAGCGTTACGAGTGGGGGGAGAGCAATGACTGGATCGAGGGGTTCTACACCGGAATGATCTGGCTGAGTTATGAATATACAAAGGAACCGTTGTTTAAGGAGACGGCACTAGCGCACTTGGAGGATTATAAGCTGCGCTTACAGGAGAAGCGGCATCTGGATCATCATGACATCGGGTTCCTCTACCTGCCGTCTGCATTAGCGGCGTGGATCGTGGACGAGCATGAAGAGGGCAAACAGCTCGCTCTGAAAGCTGCCGACCATCTGATGCTGCGCTGGCGGGAGGAAGGACAGTATATTCAGGCATGGGGCCGGAAGGGGGACGAGAAGAACGGAGGACGCATCATCATCGATTGCATGATGAATATTCCGCTGCTGTACTGGGCCTATAACCAAACCGGAGATGAGCGATACCGGATTGTGGCTGTGGCGCATGCGGATAAGAGCCGCAGGTATTTAATGCGAGGGGACGACTCCTCGTATCATACGTTCTACTTCAATCCGTCGGATGGAACTCCCATCGGAGGCGGGACGCATCAGGGGTATCACGACGGCTCCACCTGGACGCGCGGTCAGGCTTGGGCGATCTACGGGTTTGCGCTGTCATACCGTTATACCCGTGATGCGAAGTACTTGGATACGGCTATACGAGCGGCACGCTTTTTTATCAGCCATCTGCCGGAGGATAACGTTGCTTATTGGGATTTCGATGTTCCGGTTGAAGCGGATACACCTCGCGACAGCTCCGCATCTGCGATTGCAGCATGCGGCATGCTGGAAATATTGGAGCATCTGGAGAATGAAGATGGCAATAAAGGGCTATTGACAGATGCGGTCGAACGGTCGATGACCTCCCTGGCAAGCCGATATTCTACTCTTGGAGAGGAAGGGGAAGAAGGCTTGATCAAGCACGGTTCCTATTATGTCAGAGGTGGAATGGGACCGGACGATTATATGATCTGGGGCGACTATTATTATCTTGAAGCACTGCTGCGGCTGACCCAGAGGATACCGGGTTATTGGTATGAGAGAGAATAGGTAGATCAGCTATTTGGAACATTGAGGGGATGTCGCGTCATATGCGGCATGCCCTTTTTGTGTAAAATATTTGAAAATCATTGTTCACAATATACTCATTGGCATTGTCGAAATGACTTTGTTATGATGAGGAAGATTCAAATTTGAGATAATGGTTTGGAGGAGATATACGTGTTGAAACATGTGAAAACTTCAGTTTTGCTGACCTTGGGTCTGCTGCTTGTGCTGGTGTTCCCGACAGCAACATGGGCCCATTCCAAGCTGGAAACCAGTACGCCTGCCGCGGATGCCAAGCTGACGGAAAGCGTCAAGGAAGTCAGTCTAACCTTTAATGAAAATATCGATGAAAACTTGAGTACGGTCAAGATTAAAAATGCGCAAGGCGAGTCGGTAGAAGTGTCGGAGGTAAAAGTAACCCAGAGTACGCTGCTGGGTACGCTGGCAGCACCTCTTCCATCCGGTTCTTACACGGTAGAATGGAAGATTGTTGGCGGTGATGGACATCCTGTTGACGGGACGTATGCCTTCGAGGTAGAAGTGCCGGAAGCGGAGACTGCGCCGGAAACACCGCCTGCCGATACCGAAGACACGCCTGCGGATGCCGGTGATGCGCAGGATGAAGGAACACCTGCTGATGACACGGCAGTTGACAACACCGATCAGACCGCGACTGAGGGTCAGCAAGCTGAGAACACTCCGGCTGCCGAATCATCTGAAGGTGGCGGATCTGCTATTTGGATCGCTATTATAGTCATCGTGGCATTTGTCGCAGGATATTTTGGAATTCGAGCATCGCGGAAGAGAAAATAATGTCTTACTACTGGTTAAGTGAACCGTTCTTATATTTAGCTTATGCCGTTCTGGCAGGTATCACGGTGCTGTCCCTGGTGCCAAAAGCATATAAACCTGAAATTTCCTTGCCAGCCTGGCTGGGTCCGGTTTCAGCTGTGGCCATTATGGTGTGCGGCTTCGTCCCTCTGCTGCAGATTATGATGTTCTTCAAGGATGATATTGGGTTCTGGCAGTCCTTTAACAGTATTATGTTCAAGTTCAGTGAAGGCGAACGTTATGCCTGGATCCTGGTCCTCTCGATACTGCTGGCGGTCTTGACCATCATCGTCCGCCGAAATTCAGGCACGGTATTACGCTGGCTTATGCCGGTTGCCTTGCTGGGTATTGCAGCAGCCATGTCCTCGTTTAACCACGCAGCGTCCTTATTCGAAAGCGCAGGGCAGCTTGCATTTTTTGGCCATTTTACAGCGATGGCCATTTGGACGGGAACTTTGCTGATTACAGGGTGGTTCAGTACGGATCCAGAGCGCTGGGGTGCATTTCTGAGATGGTTTCATCCAGCAGCAATCGTCTGCGTTGTCATCGTGATCGGATCAGGTTTGTTCCTGATGACGGCGGTGACGCCGGATCCCGTGAACAGCTGGACGTTATCCTACGGACAGGCCTTGCTTGTCAAGCACATTCTGATCCTGCCGCTGCTGGTCTTCGCCTTTGTTAACGGTCATCTGGTTAAGCGCAAGCTTCGCCATGACGCAAGCTATCAACCGACGGCATGGGCGCGAAGCGAGAGCATTCTCATCTGGTTGATATATATTGCAACGGGGTATATGAACCAGCAGCCGGCCCCGCATGATGTCACAGATACGCTGGCATCCTACGGTCCTGCTTCAACCTTTGTCTGGTTCCATCCCGGGTTTACGATCGGTGAACTGGCATTTACATGGAGCTGGATAGGGATTCTTAGCCTGTGTATCGGGCTTGTCCTCTTGTGGAATGTCGTGAATGTATTTCGCAGGAACCGCGCGGCTGCCGGCGGACTCTTAAGTGGGTTAGGCGCTGTTGTGCTGATATACTGCGGTCTGATGTTCTCGGTTAATGCAGGCTGAACAAGCCGAGTGATTTGGAATTGAAAAAGGTTCTTGCTGTGTTTGCAGCAAGGACCCTTTTTTTGATACCCCAAAGTATATAAAAGGCTGGAGAAGGTGGTATACTGGAGGAACAACATAGCATATTTTTCCATATTTTAAAAGGATGATAATGGAGGATACATAGAATGGATATTCACAAACAGGTTCGCATGGCATCTCATTCCGATGCTTCCGTTCTGGTTCAATTGAATGAGGAATTTAATGAAGCTCTAATGCCGCAGGAGGATGTGGAGCGAAGCTTGAAACAGGCGCACGAGATTGTGGCGATTGCTTATTTGAATGATGTTCCTGTGGGATTTGCCTGTGCGCAGTCCTTTCAGTCCTTCTGTTACCCTGAGCTTATGGGCGAAATTACGGAGATGTATGTTCAGGAGCGGGCGAGAAGACAGGGGCTGGCAGGAATGCTTATCGCACACCTGGAGGAACAGCTGGTTGAGCGTGGAGTGAAGACGGTTAAGGTGCTAACAGGTCACGACAACGATCAGGCGATCGGAGCTTATGCGAAGTCGGGTTATATTCAGGAAGATGAGGTTATGCTCGAGAAACGGCTTTAAAGAATCTAGGGTAATTTCATTTTTAGGAATGGAGTGGAGGTGAGTCTGATACTGTGTGATAAAGATCAGTATGTTGAAGAATTGATGATTCTAAAGACCATTGCAGAAACTCTGAATGAGAGCAACGACATGAAGCAAATGCTTCAGACGACGCTTGAACGGCTGCTGGAGTTAACCCATCTTGAGACAGGCTGGATTTTTCTGGTTGGTGATAAACCGGAGTATGATAAGATGGCGGATTTCAATCTCCCTCCAGCTCTAGCCAGGGAAGATAAAAAACCGATGCGATGCGGGGACTGCTTATGTCTTCGTATGCATTGGGCTGGAAGCTTAAATGAACCTGTTACGATTATTGAATGCGAACGTTTATATAACGCAATTGAACAGAGCTGGGGAGAAACCGGCAATTTGACCCATCATGCTACAATCCCCCTGACCGTTCAAGGAAAACGATTGGGGCTGCTGAATGTAGGCTCACCGGGCAAAGAGCATTTCAGCGCGGGTGAGCTGGCACTTTTACAATCTGTTGCTTATCAGATTGGGACTGCCGTTGAGCGGACGAGGCTCTCCGAGCAGAAGGAGAAGCAAGCAGTGGATAGCATATCTCGTTTTATCGTGGATTATTATGCCAAGGCAAGCAAGGTGACAAGATACCTCTGGAAAATTAATGACATGAACAAAATGTATACGGCCATTGTGGAGCAGCTTGCTCAGTCGTTTGACTGGCCAAGTGTAGCCATGATTACGTCTGACGAAAATGATGACTTGCATCTGCGCACCTTTCGGCAGAATGGCGTGACACACAATCTTAAGGAGCTTGTTCGTAAGGGCTCTAAGAAAACGAGCAAAAAAACAGGAAGCGTACATCGTGCGTATGAGGAACAGAAGGTGGTGGTTCATGAAGGTCCGGTTCGGATACTTCCGGGCGTACAGCCTTATATGTATACCGCAGCGCTGCCCTTAAAGCATCATGAGCGTATTTTTCAAACCTATGAGATGGTGGGCGTACTCTTCATTGGTAGGGAGAACCCGTCCTTTAGTGAATTGGAGATCCAAATACTGGAGGTGCTGGCAGAGCATATCTCACTTGCGATTGAAAAGATTTGTTTATATTATGAATGGCAAGATCTGCTATTGGTCGAAGAACGGAACCGTCTGGCGCGGGATTTGCATGATTCGGTTAATCAAAAGCTATTCTCTCTATCACTGCTTGCACAAGGGGTTCGCGAGCAGACCCTGCATGAGAATTCGGATACGGCAGAAGCCATGAGTGATATTGGACAGTTGGCTCAGGAAACGCTGACCGAAATGCGGACGTTAATCTGGCAGCTGAGGCCTTCCGGGGAAGCGAAAGGGATATTGGGTTCTTTGAGGGATTATGCCGAGAAGCTTGGCATACAGCTCACGTTTCTCATGAAGGAAATTCCAGAGCTTACAAAGCAGGTGGAAGGGACGCTGTATCGAATCGGCCAGGAGGCGTTAAACAATGTCAGCAAACACGCGGGAACGAATCGCGCATGGATCAGAATGGAGAAGGTCGGTCCCCATTTATATATGAAAATTTCGGATCAAGGGCGGGGGTTTACCCCCAGTTCTTCAGAGCAGCATCACCGTTCGCTTGGGCTTACCAGCATGAAGGAGAGGGCAGCCGAGATCCAAGGAACCTTAAGCATTAGCAGTGAAGAAGGTACAGGGACAATGCTGACAGTCATGGTTCCGTTATGGACTGAGAAAGAGGTTGTAGATGCATGAAGATTAAAGTTCTCATCGTTGACGATCATCTCGTTGTATTAAGGGGCTTGCGTTATTTCTTGCAGACCCAGCCCATGATTGAAATTGTGGATCAGGCGCTGAATGGGCGCGAAGCTCTGGCTAAGGCAGAAATGCTGCAGCCTGATGTCGTATTGATGGATTTGATGATGCCGGAGATGGATGGAGTTGAAGCCACAAAACGGATCACAAGCGAATTTCCTCATATCAAGGTTATCATACTTACCAGTTTTGCCGACCGTGATTCCGTCCTGCCAGCCATCAAAGCGGGAGCCATTGGATATCAGTTGAAGGATATTGAACCCAAAGTGTTGGTAGAGACCATCGTGGCTGCCGTTAACGGGAATCGAATGCTTCATCCCCAAGTGACAAACCAGTTAATCGCTCATGTAGCAACAGACGGGGAAGCTGCCAAAGGGATTGATATTCTGACCAAGCGTGAACAGCATGTACTCGAACAAATTACAATGGGGCGGAGCAATAAAGAGATTGCGGTGGAGCTGCATATTACCGAGAAAACCGTAAAGACGCATATAACTCATATTTTAGGAAAAATGGAGGTGCAGGATCGAACCCAGGCAGCGCTGTATGCGATCAGGAACCATTGGTACGGCAAGTAAATATCAGACTATGGTCGTAGTGAGAGGTCTTATCTTTGGATAAGGCCTTTTTATAATGCTGGCATAAGACCAGCGCTGGACGTAACCCACTTCGAATTGCGGTTTAATGGAAATACAACAATCACCCATAGGGAGGGAATGAAAATGACGATTTTGGTCACAGGTGCAACCGGAAATGTAGGACGTCATGTGGTGGAAGAATTGCTTAAGGCCGGTCATAAGGTAAGGGCGCTTAGCCGCTATCCGGCTTCAGCTAAATTGCCTGCAGCTGTTGAAGTTGTCGGCGGAGATTTAAGTAATCCTAACACTCTGGTACCCGCATTAGAGGGGGTGAGCGGTCTGCATTTAATTACCACTGGAACAGGCTACGTTCCGCTTACGACAGGGAAAGAGATCATTGCAGCTGCCGAAGCAGCAGGGGTTCAGCGAGTGAGTGTATTATGGGACGGAAAGAAAGGCACGGTAGAGCATGCAGTTGAATCAAGCAATCTGGAATGGACACAGCTGCAGCCGGTTGAATACATGTCCAATGTGCTGAGCTGGAGGGAGTCGATACGAACGGAGGGGGTCGTCCGTGATCTTTATGGAGACTCGATCAGTGCATTGATACATGAAGGAGATATTGGACGGGTAGCTGCCGCAGCCCTGACGGAAGACGGTCATGCCGGTAAAATCTATACCTTAACCGGTCCCGAAGCATTATCCGTTCAAGATAAGGTTCGAATCCTCAGCGATCTTATCGGCAGAGACATTCAATTCATCCGCTTAACAGAGGAGCAGGAGCGTAAACGCATGGCGGAACTTGGAGTAGGGGAGGACATCATGGATTATGTCATCAACTGGCATATGAACCCTCCGGTCGAAGCCTACACCGTCAATCCAACAGTTGAAATCGTAACGGGCCGACCTGCCAGAACCTTTGCCGAGTGGGCGCAAGAGCATGTAAAATTGTTCAAAGTTTGAGGACTCCGTTATTAGGAGTTGGACCTCTGTTCAATCGATCCTGGTTTCACTGCGGTACTGACCCGGTGTGAGTCCGGTATTCCTTTTGAATACCGAGTTAAAGGAGTGAATGTCCTTATAACCTACCTTCTCGGCAATTGCACTGACTTTATCCGGGGTCGTTCGCAGCAACTCCCGGCTCATCCGAACACGTACGGTCTGTAAGTAATGATGCCAGCTTTGAGCGGTATACCGGCGGAACAAGCGCTGCAGATGGCGTTCGCTGAATCCGCTGATATGGGCAAGAACCGTTAGCGAAAGCTCGTGCATGTAATGTCTCTCCACGTATTGAAGAACATCTTGAAATGAATGATGTTGAAGTTCTGAAGGCTTTGTATGCAAATGCTCGATTGCCCGGCTGAATTCAATGACCAGCTGTAGAAGCAGAGTGTGCAAATAAACAGCTGACCCACGGATTGGCATGGCATTTTGTTCATAGAGGGAGTCGAACAGCTTCTCGAAACGGTCATGCTGGTCCATAATCGATTTATACCCAAGAGAGCCGTCCTGCATTCGTTGCAGAAAGGATGCTGTATCGGAATCTGAAGCAAAGGCAATCAGCTTGGACAGCAGCTGTACAGAGAATATGCAGTTGTTCACAATGAGCGGCTTCCCGTTTGCAGAAGTAGGCCGGAATACGTGGGACACGCCGAGCGGTATATAGAAAATATGGCCTTTGCGGACTCGCTGCACCGTGTTCTCCAGATGATGAAAGCCTTCACCTTCCACAATATAAGCGATTTCCAAAAAATCATGGTTATGGTATGAGCCTGAAAAATTCTCCGCATTTCGATTCACGTACATCATGGTGTCATCCCGGAAAAAGTGATCCCCATAGTAGGTTTCCATCGGTCTTTTCATCATATATGCCCCTCCTGGACCATAACGGAAGAAAGTCCGTAATACCGCATGCACTTGTCCGTTATACCCATAATATTGAGATGATGTTCACTTATAATAATAGTTGAAATAGGCACGAATGTGGAATATTACATTCCGGCAGAAGTCCTATAACCAAGGTGTGTGCCATAAATATGAAGTGAACGGAGGCTTGATTATGTTTAAGGTGACGGACTTGCGGTGTGAGTATCAGCATAACCCGATTGGTATTGGAGAGAGATGTCCTCGTATAAGCTGGAGGCTGGATTCGGATGAAAGAGCGGTCAGCCAAACCGCTTATGAGATTGAGGTTTCGAATCTTCCAAATTTTTCTGAGCCTTACTGGACCTCGGGAAAAGTGGCTTCATCACAATCGGTTCATGTTGAATTGGAGGAGCTGGATACAAAATCTTGTAAGCGCTATAACTATCGCGTGCGCCTGTGGAATCAAGACGGGGAATTATCGGAATGGTCAGATATCGCATATTGGGAGACCGGTAAGCTGGAAGGGGAGCAGTGGGCAGGGAAATGGATATCTGCACCCTTATCGTTGCTGCCCACCGACTCCCCGCATCTGCCGCTCCTCCGCAAAAGCTTCCGGCTGAATTCCTCCGTCAGGCAGGCACGAATATACGCAACGGCATTAGGGCTATATGAGCTGGAGCTTAACGGGCAGCGGGTGGGAGATCGTTATTTCACGCCTGGCTGGACCAGTTATGAGCATACGATTCAGACGCAAACCTATGATGTAACGGACATGTTAAGAACGGAACAGAATGCGATTGGAGCATGGCTCGGAAATGGGTGGTACAAAGGGCAATTGGGCTGGCAGGAGAAGGGTGCCATCTATGGAGATCGACTAGCCTTGCTGTTAGAACTGCATATAACATACACGGATGGGAGCGAGGAGCTGATCACAACAGATTCAAGCTGGCAGTCAGCCAAAGGTCCGATTGTAATGTCAGAGATCTATCACGGCGAAACCTATGACGCCCGCCTGGAATTCGAGGATTTCAGCACACCGGATTATATGTCTCGCGATTGGCATGGAGTGGAATCGCTGGAGCATGGTTATGACATGTTGAAGCCTCAGATTAACGGACCTGTAAGAGCAATCCAAACGGTACGGCCAACTGAGTGGCTGGTTACGCCTAAAGGCGAGATGGTCATTGATTTTGGACAAAACCTGGTTGGATGGGTCCGTTTCAGTCTTACGGGGACAGAAGGCGCTGTGGTGACACTGGAACATGCCGAAATATTGGATAGCGAGGGGAATTTCTATACCGAGAATCTCCGAACAGCTAAACAAACCATCGGGTACACATTAAAGGGTGATGGCAAAGAAACCTATGAACCTCATTTTACATTCCAGGGCTTTCGGTATGTTCGATTATCCGGATTCACGGAGGAGCAGTTGGATCATGAAGCTTTTGAAGCCGTTGTGGTTCATTCGGATTTTGAAGAGACGGGGACCTTTGAGTGCTCCGAACCCTTGGTGAATCAATTGCAGAGCAACATCAGATGGGGGCTTAAGGGGAATTTCCTCGATGTACCCACGGATTGTCCGCAGCGTGACGAGCGTTTAGGCTGGACAGGAGATGCGCAGATGTTTATTCAGACAGCATCCTATCTGTCCAATGTGGCCCCGTTTTTTACCAAATGGTTATCCGACTTGGCTGCAGAACAGCGTGACGATGGGGCGGTTCCCTTCGTTGTTCCTCATGTGCTCGGCAAGGAAGACTTCGCTTCGGCCGCTTGGGGGGATGCAGCGGTTATATGTCCCTGGACGATCTATGTGAGTTACGGTGATCAGCGAATATTGGAACGGCAATATGAGAGCATGAAGCGCTGGGTTGCCTACATTCAAGGCCAAGGGGAGAATGAATATCTGTGGAATACCGGCTTCCATTTTGGAGATTGGCTGGGACTGGATGCGAAATCGGGTGACTACGTAGGTGCCACAGAGCGGGATTTGATCGCATCGGCGTTTTATGCCTATTCGGTTGAATTGTTGCGGAGGACCGCAGTAGTATTGGGCCAAAAAGAGGATGCGGCCCTGTATTCCAAACTGAAGGAGCAGGTGGTAGCCGCGTTTCGCAGGGAATTCGTGACCCCATCCGGACGCCTTGCGGCATCGACACAGACCGCGCATGTGCTTGCACTTATGTTCGGATTGCTGGATGAAGCGGCAGAGAAACGGGCAGCAGCCCGTCTTTACACTCTGCTGGAAGAGAGCAAGTTTCACTTGACGACAGGGTTTGTGGGCACTCCTTACATTAGTCATGTGTTAAGTCAGCAGGGCATGCATGACGCAGCTTATAAGCTGCTGCTCCAGCAGGACTATCCTTCATGGCTATATCCGGTCACCAAGGGCGCCACAACGATATGGGAGCATTGGGACGGCATTAAGGAAGATGGCAGCTTCTGGAGTCGCGACATGAATTCGTTTAATCATTATGCGTACGGTGCGATCGGCGATTGGCTGTATCGAACGGTTGCCGGAATCCAGACGGTGGAGGAAGCGCCGGGTTATAAACGAATCGTGATTGCTCCCGTGCCTGGCGAGGGATTGACGTGGGCAGCAGGAACGATCGATACGATGTATGGAAGGGTCCGGTCGTATTGGAGATTGGGCAATGCTGGGGACTTCCAGCTGGAGATAACCATTCCGCCCAATACAACAGCGGAAATCCGTCTGCCTGGTATTTTTGACGGAACGAGGGTAACGGAAGGCGATGGGACGCCACTGCTTGAAGCCAAGGGCATTCATTCCACTTCCGATGGCAAAGCCGGCGTTGTGATTCAAGCAGGATCTGGTCATTATCATTTCTGTTATAAATTCACCGGTCATTCCAGTTAGGGATGAATAAAAGTATGAATCTAAAGCTCTGTACCGCGCTGGATTGCGGCACAGAGCTTTTTCTGTTCAGGAATAAATCATAGGATAGAGGATTAGGAAGTATGATACCCATAATGATATTAACAAAGGATGGGATCTGGATAGGGGACTAGCGGTCAAGTTATCGTTGACGGGAAATCTATCTTCGATATGAAGGACGATGAACTGACGGTCTTTCGGAGAAGGAAGATCGGGTTTATATTTCAACACTACAATCTGGTCCCGATTCTGAATATCCCTAAGGGAAAAAGGTCTATGCAGCATATTTAGATAGCGGAGTGCTTCTTTTTCATATAGGTTTAAATCTGGGGTTCGAGCTGTCTGGCAGCCATAATGATCGAGCATCTCAAGCAAGGAATTTCTACAGCCTTCCGGTCGCTTCTCAACTTCATCCATGCTGAAAGGAACATAGGCAATCCCGTGCCTCGAGCATGGTACGTACTTTGCTTTTTTCAAAGCTGAAGCGTTCACGTGTTATGGTTTCGGCATGAGCGCTAAGCCCTCGCATTCAAATCCAAGTCGGAGACGTTCATGATACACATCAATAAACAGCGAGACGTCGGAAGAATTCGTTATGCGGTGTTCCATTTCTAGTTTAGTTCCAATCAGCTCACAAAAGAACGCCTCGAACAAGCTCCAATAGGCAGCATTCGAGGCGTTCTTCGCATAGAATCGATACGATGATTATAGTATTTAAAAGCATGCAAATAAATTAGGCATAAGCCTATGACAACCTGTTGTTCACCCTCCAATGCACCATCAGAATATTTTTCTGCTGCTACTGTCACATTTATGGGCGAATGCACATACGATACAAAGTGATCTTAAGGAAGCGAGGGGAACTCTGTGGCAGTCATCAAAGCAAATTCGAATGATGTGGATCTTCTGGCAAGATTGCTCCGCGCAGAGGCAGAGGGTGAAGGCGAGCAAGGCATGCTCATGGTTGGGAATGTCGGCGTGAACCGGATACTGTCCAACTGCTTGGACTTTATGAACATCCGCAACATGAATGATATGGTGTTCCAGAACCCGGGAGGGTTTGAAGCAACACAAAAAGGCTATTTTTATCAAAGAGCCAGGGAGGCCGACCGGCGCCTAGCCCAAAGAGTTATCAATGGAGAGCGCACCTGGCCGGCAACCAATGCATTATGGTTTTTCCGTCCGGTAGGGGATTGCCCGCCTACCTGGTACAACCAGCAGAACACAGGCCGCTTTAAAGCACACTGCTTCTTCAGTCCAACATATGGCGATTGCCCGGCAGTTTATTGATCCACGTTGTACATCCGCATATTGCGGAAGATATACATTAAAGGAGGAAATTACTTATGTACTACAATCAAGGTGTGCCACCTGTGAACTTCATGAATGGAGTGCGTTATCCGGGAGTGCCTGGTCGCGGAACAGCAGGTTATACGGCCAACATTCCACCGGAGGTTCCAAGCGGAAGCCCGATCACTCCGGGAGGCACTGTAATGCCGGCCCCTCAATTCGAGCAGTCTTACGTTGAGAATATTCTCCGTTTGAACTTGGGCAAACAGGCTACCTTTTACATGACATATGAAAACAACTCGCAATGGAATGCAAAAGTGTTCACTGGCGTAATCGAAGCTGCTGGACGCGATCATATTGTCATTAGCGAACGTTCGACGGGACGCCGTATCATCCTGCTGATGGTGAACCTGGATTATGTCGTATTTGATGAGCCGCTTCATTACCAATATCCGGGTGTTATAGGCAACCCGCCGCCAACTTCAAGATAAGCCAACGGAAATACGAATAACCCTTGTTTACACCATGTAAACGGGGGTTATTTTATTTGGCTCACCAGGCTAATATTCAGCGAAATGCGATTTTTGTCCTAGGGAGATGCGGGGATTCATAGTAATCTTTTAACATTTTGAATGTTTATTCATAGAATATATGAATTCACCGGAAATGAGGGTTAATGGCTGAGAATCAAATTATAGCTTGTAACAACGCTTATTAATGTCATAAGACAACGTTTGACTGTGTATCGTAGTACTATATAATTACTTATATAGCTTGATTACGACGGAATAAGATAAGGAGATGAGACCATTGGGAAGTTGATGCGTTGTCCGAACACGTTGTTATGCTTGATGGCACCACACATTTTTAATAACCGAAGGAGGTGTTCCTATTCGTCATAGCATGCTGTATGGCGGGTAGGAGATCGATTGAGTGACCCCTTACCGAGTTGGATAAGCTTAACCTTGGTATTGTTTCTCGTCCTGCTAAATGGATTCTTTGTATCAGCTGAATTAGCTTTTGTTAAGGTAAAAAGCAGTCGGATTGACGCTTTGGTTGAAGAAGGACATAGACGTGCAAAATTTGCACAGAACATACTGAAGAATCTGGACGGATATATATCCGCTTGCCAGTTTGGTATCACCATCGTGTCCATTGGACTTGGATGGATCGGCGAAAGAACCATATCCGCCATGATCACGCCTTGGTTCAACGGCATAGGATGGAGCAATACGGCTGTTCATACCGTTTCCTTGGTGATTGCATTTATCTTGATTGCACTCATGCACATCGTATTTGGTGCCATGGCACCTAAGACGGTGGCTGTTCGCAAAGCGGAACAAATCACGCTGCTGTCGGCAGGTCCGCTGAGAATATTTTATACCATCATGTTTCCATTTATCTGGTTTGCCAACGGTCTTTCTAATAACGTTCTCCGAATATTCCGGATGAAACCTGTGGTGGAGCGCAACGTTCACACCGAGGAGGAGCTTCGGGATATGATGAAAGAGAGCAGTGAGAGTGGGATGATGGATAATACGGACATGGTATTGGTGGACAACGTTTTTGAATTTGCCGATACCACCGCTAGGGAGATCATGATCCCAAGGACAGAGATGATCTGTTTATACAATAATCTTTCATTGGAAGAAAATCTGAAAATTGCAAGCGAGGGGATGCGAACACGTTATCCGATCTGTGACGAAGACAAGGATCATATCATTGGCTTCATTCACATCAAGGATCTGATGCGCGGTTACGTCCGTGACCAGCTTTCCCTGATTCGCCCGATTATTGCTGTTCCTGAATCCATCAAGATCAGCGAGCTGCTGCGAAGAATGCAGCGGAGCAAGACGCAAATTGCCATTCTGATCGATGAATACGGCGGGACTTCAGGTCTTGTAACGCTGGAGGACATCATGGAAGAAATCGTCGGAGAAATTCAAGATGAGTTTGACGAAGAGCGTCCGGGAATTGAGAAGGTGGGGGAGGATGAATACTCCATTGATGGATTGATGCTGATTGATGAAATTAATGACCAATTTGGTCTGAATGTGGATACAGAAGACTATGATACCATCGGTGGATGGCTGTCCTCACGTCTTGAGGTGCTGCTCCCGCATAAAGGTCAGTCTATCTTGTATGAGGACTATCACTTTGTGATTGAGGAGACCGAGAATAAACGAATCTCGCGCATTCGTCTGATCAGGCAAGAGCAGCAGCTGCTTCAGGAAGAAGCAGGCGCGTGAACTGGATATTAGAAGAAGCAACGACAAAATATGTCGTTGCTTCTTTTTATTTGCAGAAAAGTTTCAAAAATTATATCAAACCGTGAAGAATTAGATACTTTTGTGCTGACATCACGTGTTAAAATATGGATGTTCCTAATAATTAGAAAGAAAGGTGATGTTATGTCAAAAGTACGCAGTTCTAAACGTATGGCTTCAACTCTTGCAGTCAGTGTTCTATTAAGCTTATCTCTGGCGGGAGGGGCTTACGCGGATTCCGCTACTGACATTGCACCAGGTGCCTTAACTACACCGCCACCAGTAGAAATGAATCTGAATTCTTCTTTTAACCTCTTAGCCAACAAGTACCTGATTAACTATTATTCTACAATTAGCAAGGTAAATAGTACCCAGGTAAGCCTTAACGGATTTACAGGAGCAGGACAAGCTGTAGATACAATTGGTATTAATTTTGTCCTACAGAGATGGACCGGGTCGGCTTGGATAGATACTGGAAGTGCTTATGAAAACGGTTCAAACAAAACTTCCCTCAGCGGTATTAAAAACTTCAGTGTTCAGACAGGTTATTATTACCGGGGCAAGACGATTCACTGGATTAATGAGAATGGTACATATGAAGAAGCGACTTATTATACGAATTCTATATTAGCAGAGCAATAATTCCGGTATATAAAACTATATAAAACAAAGAAGCGCACTTTTCTGAAGTGCGCTTCTTTAGTTTATCTGTGCATTTTGTTTCAATGTATGCTGTTTGCTATCTTAATTAATTCATCTCTTGAGAATAATCCGCTGATATTTACCAATATCTTGTCATTGTCATGCAAAAAACGGAGATTCGTTTCAGTCAGGTAGGCCACAGCTCCCGATTTCAGTGTCAGTGTCTCTGTCACTTTCCCTCCAAGGCCGATGGATCTTTCGGACGACATGTCAATGAGATCAATGTAAAATACCTTTTCATCTGTATTTTTGTAATGAAGATGCAGATCCAAGAGCGGCGCGGTCTCACTTTCCGCGATTCCTGTTGCCTCATAGAACTCAAAGCCTTTCGGGATATACCCAATTTGAGGTATCTTGAATAATACACGCTTTTGTGACTCAATGAGGGATTCATCAGAATCAGCAAATGGAATATCCTCAGTTTCGACCAATTCGGCTGGTGGTACTGGATCAGCGTTATTTGGTATAGGTGTTGCATCCGGTGGCGGGGCAGTAAGAGCTTTGCTTGGATCGACGGGCTCTTTCTTACCGAATATCTGGCCCGTTATGCCGTTGCCCCAATCCACGATTTGTTGGTAAATGGGCGACACGGCTTGTGTAACTGTTGGTTGAGAGAATATTAAAGCTCCAATTAACATGGATGCAGCAACGATACCGGAAAACTGTAATCTGCGTCGTTGTTGTTTTCGTTTGTTTAACTTCTCGACTTGTAATTTGACTTGCTGCCAAGATTGACGTTTCGATTCGTTGTCAGTGGGGAGTGAGGAACATGAAGCTGCACGATCAAAGGCTTCGTCAAAGGCCTCATCAAACCAATCATCGTATTTTTCGTTGCTCATCCAATTCACCCCACTCTCTATACAGCATTTTCTTTACGGACTCTCTCGCTCGGAACAAGCGCTGCTTGACGATCTCTTCGCGTGTATTCAGCAGCTCGGCGATTTCCCTGTACGTCAGACTGTGCTTCCACCGATATTCAATCAATAACCTGTATTCAGGCTTGAGTTTGTCGAGGTACTGCTCAATGGATTCCTCCAGCATATTCGACTCCACCTGGTGTTCCACGTTCGCGGAGGAGACCGCTACGTCCTCTTCATTAATAAAAACACTATCAACATCCACTTGGTTACGGTATTTTTTATTTTTTCTTAAATAATTCATGGTTGAGTTTTTAGCGACGACGCGCAGCCATCCCCGCATCTTGCTTTCCATTTCGAAGTTAGGCTTGCTTGTAATCACTTTTATAAAGGACTCCTGAATGATATCCTCAACAGCAGCATGATCCCGTACGACATACAATATTTGTCCATATACGAGATCATAAAATTCATAGTAAATTTCTTCCTGAATAGGTTCGCTCAAATCAGCGAAATCTGCTGCAAGGAGGAGCTGTAATCGGTTGGACACGCGATATTCCCCTCTCTGGTGTAACCATCCTATTTCTCTCATCATTTTACAACATATCAGATAAAAAAGCCCTACAATTTCAAATAACAGCAGACTCTGGTGATTGATGTTGGAGAAGTATGTAACGACGTATTCCTCAGGAATTGGACTCTTAAACAAATCGTCATTCTCGAGTAGGTTTGGGATATCTCAAGAGTGCGCCCATCTCTTCATGATATGTTCGGTAATCTAAGGATATTAATCGAAATAGGATGCATCATTGCATGGAGGAGAAGCGTGTCGGCAGATAAAAATAACTGGAAAAACAGGACGCCCTCTGCTGGAGGACGTCCTGTAAGATCGAGTGAGGTATTTGAATGATGGCTAGTGCGGCTTACGCCCAGTTGCCATCGATGAATACAGGCTCTTCGGTGCCATCATGCGTGATTCCTGTGATGTTCAGCTCCTTGGAGCCCATCATGAAATCCACATGGGTAATGCTGGTGTTCAGTCCGCTGGCTTGCAGTTGATCAGACGTCATGGTTTTGCCGCCCTCGAGGTTGAAGGCGTATGCACTGCCGATAGCCAGGTGGCAGGAGGCATTCTCATCAAACAGCGTATTGTAATACAGGATACCGCTTTCCGAAATCGGGGAACGGTAGGGAACAAGGGCCACTTCGCCAAGATAATGGGAGCCCTCATCCATGGAGACGAGACGCGATAACGTATCTTCACCTTGCTCGGCAGAAAAATCGACAATGCGACCGTTCTCGAACGTAATCGAGAAATTGTCTATAATATTTCCTCCATAACTCAAAGGCTTTGTGCTGCGAACCGTGCCATTCACGCCGGTTTTAAGAGGAGCCGTGAACACTTCCTCCGTTGGAATGTTGGCAACGAAGCGTTCCCCTTGCTCATTATGGCTGCCCGCTTGGGTCCAAATATGGCCTTCTGGCAGTTCAATCGTGAGGTCCGTTCCAGGTGAGGTAAAGCGAAGCTTATGATATTTCTTGGCATTAAGCTCGTCGGATTTCTGCTGGAGCGTATCAATATGCGCCTCCCACGCGCTGATGGGGTCATCCAGATCTGCGCGTACCGCATGAAAGATCGCATCCCACATTTTGTCCACCTGCAGCTCCTTCGGAACATCAGGGAACACCTTGGCCGCCCAATCCGGAGAAGCAAAGGCAACGCCTGTCCAGCTCATTTTATCGGCTTGCTGATATTGACGGTACTTCGACATCGCAGCGCCATATGTACGTTGATGGTTGGAGATACGTTCAGGATCAATTCCGCTGAGCAGATCAGGGTTCGAGGAGAGGACCGTCAAGAATGCGGCTCCTTGCTCAGCGAGCTCCGTTACTTCCTCCGCGTAGTATTTCGGCGGTTCCAGAAATGCGTCATCCGGAGCCAACTCGTAACGTATTCGGCTGACGATCTCATCGCTATAGTTGACTTTCACTTGTTTGGCACCGATTTCATAGGCCTTCTTTACGATGAGGCGCACAAGCGGCGCAGCATCGATCATGGCGTTAACGACAAGAGTTTGCCCCGGCTGCACATTGGCACCGACTTTGACAGCGAGCTCGGCGTAACGCTCCAATTTTTGTTCAAAGCTTGACATACAAGGACCTCCATTCCTTTTATACTACCTTTAAGTAGCTTCATGCGCTTTCTTGATTATCGCACAATTTTTCCGTTTGTAAATCAACCTCAGGTCAATTAAAGGCAGGAAAAGTTTAAGAAAAGCAGCTACTTCGCATGAAATAGCTGCTTTGATCACGATATTCTTAAAATGCCCAGTTTCCTTTAAGGAATACCGGTTCTTCCTTACCCTCTGCCGTAACTCCGTAAATATCCATTTCGCCGGAGCCGATCATGAAGTCCACATGCGTCACGCTGGTATTGAGACCGCTTTGAATTAATTGCTCCTGATTCATCTCTTTACCTCCCTCTATGCAGAAGGCATAGGCACTGCCAAGCGCAAGGTGGTTGGAAGCATTCTCGTCAAACAACGTATTGTAATACAGAATGTTGGATTCGGAGATCGGAGATTGATGCGGCACAAGCGCCACCTCACCAAGATAGCGGGCACCATCATCCATGTTCAGGAGACGCTCAAGGGTCTCGTACCCTTGCTCTGCTGTGAAGCTGACTACTTTACCGGCTTCAAACGTAAGAGAGAAGTTGTCCACGATATTGCCGGCGTAACTCAAAGGCTTCGTGCTGTGGACGGTACCGTTAACCCCCGTTTTGAGCGGTGCAGTAAACACTTCTTCTGTTGGCATATTAGCCACAAACGAATGGCCGCGTTCGTTGATGCTGTCACCCTGCGCCCAGATATGGCCTTCAGGCAGTTCAATGGTAAGGTCCGTTCCTGGCGCAATGTAGTGGAGCTTCTTGTATTTCTTGGCGTTCAGCACGGAAGATTTCGCTTCAAGCACCTCAAGATGCTGGTTCCAAGCCTCAACCGGATTATCCTGATCCACGCGCACCGTGTGGAAAATCGCATCCCACAGCTTGCTGACCTGCTCCGATTCCGGTGCATCGGGAAATACCTTGGCAGCCCATGGCGCCGAAGGCACTGCAATCAGGCACCAGCTGAACTTGTCAGACTGCTGATAGGCGCGATATTGCTTCAGCGCTTCTCCGCGGGCCTTGTAGAAGTTTCCGATGCGTTCGGAATCAATGCCGCTGAGCAGATCCGGATTCTCCGCAAGGACGTGGAGGATAGCTGCACCGTTCTCCACCAATTCAGTCATTTCCCCGGCATACCACTTTGGTGCTTCCGTAAACACATCATCCGCTGCTTTTTCGAATTGAAGTCTGGTGACAGTTTCATCAGTCCATAGAATTTTCACCAGGCGGGCACCTGCTTCATAGGCCTTCTTGGCGATCAAGCGAGTGAACTCGGCAGTGTCAACAGGGGCATGAACCACCAAGGTTTGTCCTTCCTGTATGTTAACTCCAACCTTTACAGCCAACTCGGCATATTTGTCCAAGGATGTATTGAAATCGGACATTTGGAACCCTCCAATGAAATTTATTCTTTTCCACCATATTATACTAGATCAAGTTGCATAAGAAAAACAATAATCAGCGGCAATTAAAAGTGATATACTGAGTGTTGTGAGTTGTTCACAACGAAACGAAGGAGAGTGGAAACGTGTCACAAGTCCGAATCGAGCGTGCGGATATGAAACGGGATGAGAGCAATCAATTCGTGGGGTATACCGTATTTTCTATAGATAGACATGCAGCATCGTACGAGATTACATTCCTGAGCAAGAACGGCCGGGACTGGGATTACAGCCTGAATTTCGCAGGCGAGCCGGGAATCGAGGAGCAGTTTATGCAGCTTGATGAGCGGATCGAAACCGATGACGAGTTGTTTGATGATTTGCTGGATGCTGCGATCGATGCCAGCGAGTTCGGAGAATAAGAGCCGGTTCAATCGGATACTACTCAACATGAGATGAAAATGAAACAAACCGTGCACTCCCGGCAGATGAGGGAGCGTACGGTTTGTTTATATGTGCCGGCAAGAAGAGGGAATGCACACGGTTTAGCCGATCGTAATCCGGCCCTCCGGGTGACGGTACAGTTCTTTGTTGCTTTTGCGGCTAAGTGCGTAAGCCAGCGTAAGCGGACCGAGACGGCCCAGGAACATCAGCAAGGCGATAGTGATCTTGCCAATCGGCGACAATTCGGTTGTGAGACCCATGGATAAGCCGGCTGTTCCGAAGGCGGAGACGGCTTCGAACAGAATTCTTAGGAATTCACCCGATTCCGTTACGGACAGGAACATGGAAGCCCCCACCAACAGCAGCAATGACAGTATCGTTAGCGTTATGGAGCGGTAGACCAGGGATTGCGAGATTCTGTTACGGTAGAGAACAACATCGCGTTTTCCCTGGATCATGGTAACCACTGCACCAATCAGGACCGCGAAGGTCGTCACCTTGATCCCGCCTCCTGTGGATCCAGGCGCAGCCCCGATGAACATCAGGAGGATCATAAAGAACTGTGACGACTGCTCCAGACTCGCGATGTCCAGGGTGCTGACGCCGCCGGAACGCGGGGTAATCGATTGGAAGATGGAGGCCATAATCTTGACCGGGTACGAGAGCGGGCCTAATGTCTTGGGATTGCTGTGCTCCAATAGAAAGATCATGACAGCTCCAATGACGATTAGCAGAGAGGTCACCGTCAGAACAACCTTGGAGTGAAGCGATATTTTTTTGGTTTTCGGGTACTCGATAAGATCAAAGATAACAATGAAGCCGATTCCCCCAAGGAAAATCAAGACAGCAATGATAATATTGACATAAGGATCCTCTACATAAGTGGCAAACCCGGAGAATGGCCCATGGATTTGGCCAAACAGATCAAAGCCAGCATTGTTGAATATGGATATGCTTTGGAATGTGCCAAAGTAAGCTGCATCCGAGAGCGGCATGATGGCAGAGAACCTGAATGTCAGCAGCAGAGCGCCTATGCCCTCTATAATCAGCGTATATACGAGGACTCTTCGAATGAGGTCCACAATGCCTTGAATTTGGTATTGTCCCATCGCTTCCTGAAGAATGATGCGTTCCCGCAGCGAGATTCTGCGATTGAACATCAATGCAATCCAGGTGGCAGAGGTCATAAAGCCTAATCCGCCCAGCTGAACCAGCATGAGCATGACAATTTGTCCAAAAACGGACCAATGGGTTCCCGTATCCACAACGGTTAATCCGGTCACGCTGATGGCGGAAACCGCTGTGAAGAGCGCATCAATCAGTGGTGTGGAGGTCCCGTCAGCTGTGGCGATGGGAAGCTTTAGCAGGATCGTCCCCACCAGCGTGATCGATGCAAAGCCGATCGCCAGAAACTTGGGCGGGGTCATTTGATTGCGCAGGTCTTTCTTTTTCATGCTAATTTTCCTTTTCCGAAAGTTTTAATTTTAAAATCATTTCTCTAATATAACACGAAAGGTGAATCATTTAACCATCATGAATTCAGAGAAACCGCCTATACCCGTATTTATTCCTTTATTTATCGGCATTATTGCGATATCTTTCTCATCCATTTTTGTGAAATGGTCCAGTAGTCCGGTCTCTGTTCAAGCCATGTACAGACTCGTTATTACTGTTCTGATCATGCTGCCGTTTGCGGGAAAATATCTGCCCGCTGCCAAGTCATTGAAGCGCTCTGAAGTGCTGCTGCTGATCCTGTCAGGAGCCATGCTGGCATTGCACTTTTTGTTATGGATGGGCTCTTTAACATGGACAAGCGTTGCAAGCTCTACCATCATCCTGGCTCTGCAGCCCGTATTCGTGATGATTGGTGCCTACTTCTGGTTTAAGGAAAAAACATCACTCGCCGCAATCGGCGGCATGGCAATCGCGTTCCTTGGGGTGTTCCTGCTCATTGGCAGCAGCGGACTCAGCGGGAGTGCGGGGCATTTGACCGGTGATGTGATGTCTTTGCTGGGAACGGCAGCTGTTGCTGCACATATGCTGCTTGGGCAATTACTGCTCAGACGGCTTCCGTCCTTTCTGTACAGCTGGCTTGTTTTTGTGGTAGCTGCTGTAATTCTGGCTGTCTATAACGTGGGCATGCATATTCCGCTGGCAGGGTATTCGGCGCGTGAGTGGGGAATATTTGCTCTATTGGCAGTCGTGCCGACCGTATTCGGTCATCTGTTGTTTAATTGGCTTATGAAATATGCCTCGGCCTCAACCGTATCGATGAGCGTTCTGGGTGAGCCTGTGGGGGCGAGTTTGCTCGCTTTCCTTCTGTTGAATGAATCGATGAGCACCCTGCAGGCAGGAGGGGGTGCCCTTGTACTGTTAGGGCTCGTGTTCTTCCTGAAGGTCGGAAAACCGAAAAAGGGGGCTGTGGAGGTACAACCCGAAGGGCTCGGATAGAGCTAGATTAATTTTTTCTATGGCCGAGTAGTTAGCCCGCAATTAGCGCACACTGAACATATCAATCACCCCAAATCCTGTAAGAAATGGATTTTGGATTGTAAAGGAGCATATGTGCGTGAAAGCAGTCACCTATCAAGGCAGACATCGTATCAAAGTGAAAGAGATGAAGGATCCGGCCCTGCACCGCAGCGACGATATACTGATCCGAGTCACAACGACAGCTATCTGCGGTTCTGATCTGCATTTATATAACGGTGAGATGAAGCAGCTTCATGATGATTACATTATCGGCCATGAGCCCATGGGAGTTGTGGTGGAAGCTGGCCCCGAGGTAAACAGAGTCAAGGTTGGGGACCGTGTCATTATTCCCTTTATCATCTCTTGCGGCAAATGCTTGTTCTGCCAGAATCAGATGGAGAGCCAGTGCGACTATGCTAATGATGCCAAGGATACCGGAGGTTTTTTTGGATATAGTGATGCATACGGCGGTTTCCAGGGAGCCCAGGCGGAACTGATGCGTGTTCCATACGGAAATTTTATGCCCTTTATTATTCCGGAGGATGCCGATATGGAGGATGAAAAATTGCTCATGCTCTCCGATGCGCTTCCAACAGCCATCTGGAGTGTAGAGAACGGGGGAGTCAAGCCTGGCGACACGGTGGTTGTTCTAGGCTGCGGTCCGATCGGGCTGTTAACGCAGAAGTTTGCCTGGTTAAAGGGAGCGAAACGGGTCATTGCAATCGATCATGTAGATTACAGGCTGGCGCATGCAAAACGAACTAACCAGGTGGAAACCTATAATTTCGAAAAAATACCCGAAATTGAAGAATATATTAGAGAAATCACACATGGTGGAGCCGATGTTGTCATTGATTGTGTGGGGCTGGATGCCAAAAGAACCCCTATCGAAATGCTGGGCAGCATGCTCAGGCTGCAGGGCGGCTCTCTGGGAGCTTTCAACATGGCCGTCAGGATGGTTCGCAAGTTCGGGACGATCCAGCTGACCGGCGTATATGGGCTTGTCTATAATGCATTTCCGCTCGGCGAGCTGTTCGAAAGGAATATTACGTTAAAAATGGGACTGGCGCCCGTCATTCATTATATGCCCAAGCTGTATCAAATGCTGAAGGAGGGGACGGTCGATCCTTCGGATATCATCACGCACCGGTTTCCGATGGAGAAGGCTGCCCATGGCTATGATATCTTCAATGAGCGGAAGGATGGCTGTATTAAAATCATTTTGAAGCCTTGACCGCTTGAAAATTCAATCATCACATTGTGCGTTCCGGAAGATTTGTTGCACTTCCGGGGCGCTTTTTTTATGGATAAATGGCATATTTGGCGTTGACAAGGAAGGAGGATGTATTCATAGTAATTAAAAGTAGAATCGGAGAGTAAGAGAGGAATCGGACCAAGATGGACACCAAGTCAGAACAGCTTCCTTCGCATATGGAGGGAAATTCGTATCTTCAAGGCTTTAAGGATTGTATTCCTACCCTGCTAGGCTATTTGAGCATAGGCTTTGCTGCAGGTGTAGTTGAGCGGACTGCAGGCTTCAGCCTGCTCGAAATCGCGTTAATCTCGCTCCTGCTCTATGCCGGCTCCGGTCAATTTATCGCGGCAGGAATGCTGGCGGCAGCAAGCCCGGTGATCTCGATCATCATCACGATTTTCTTCGTGAATGCCAGGCATCTGCTGTTAAGCGCAGCGATCGCCCCGTACTTTAAAGGTCTCTCCACCGGAAAGAGTTTCTTTATCGGCTCCCTGCTGACTGACGAGACATTCGGTGTTGCTGCCGCCAAGGCGACCGAGCAGAAAAGACTGGGTTATCAATGGATGGTGGGCTTAAATATTACAGCCTATCTGTTCTGGTGTGCGGCTAACGTTGCAGGGGGGCTCGTCGGCGAGTGGATACCGGACCCGGAGCAGTTTGGTCTGGATTTTGCTTTGCCGGGTATGTTTATCGGGCTGCTGGCACTGCAATGGCTCAGCCGCAAAAAATATAAATTGGACTTCATGGTCGTTATCATTGCGGTCATTGCAGTAGTGGCCTTCAGCACGATGATGCCGGGAAGCGCAGCAGTCATTGCCGCTATTCTGGTTGCGGCTACAGCGGGGATGGTGATGGAACGATGGAAATGAGATGGCATATTGCAGCTCTGATTATTGGCTGTGCGGTGGTTACCCTTATTCCAAGAGTTCTGCCGCTTATGATTCTCAGCAAGCTGCGGATTCCGGATATGATGATAAGATGGCTGGATCATGTGCCAATCGCGGTCATGGGCGCCCTGTTGGCCCAGGAACTGCTCGTATCGGACGGGCGTGTCGACCCTGCCGGTCACTTGCTTGAGCTGATTGCGGCTGTTCCCGCCTTCCTTACAGCTTTTCTAACGAAAAGTCTGTTTGCTACGGTCATTGTGGGTATTCTGACTTTGATTGGGCTGCGCATATTGATTTGAATTAAGTGAAGCATGGTTTATAAGCTGTTCTCTCTAGCCAATCGGCGGGGGGCAGCTTATTTTGGTTGTCAAATTTCCCTGCTTCATGTGCCGTCTGCCTGTTATTTGGTCAAATGTCAGGGGACAGGGGTCCGTGCGGAATGCGTAAACAATGCATATGGTGTACTAACCCATGATGTGTATTGAGATCACATATCAAGATAGGCAGAAGGAGGAGACAGGGGATGATGCCGACGGTTACGATAGTCATACCTTTCTATAACTGCCAGTATATACAGCAAGCTTTGGAAAGTGCGGTACAACAAACGTACCCTGCTGTGGAAATCATTGTGGTGGATGATGGGTCAACGCAATATTCCAATCTGATCGCACCCTATAAGAACAGAATCTACTATATGGGCAAGAGTAATGGCGGTACAGCCAGCGCATTGAATCATGCCATTTTGCATGCTTCGGGCCAATATATCGCCTGGCTCAGTTCAGACGATCGTTTTGTTCCTCAGAAGATTGAAAGACAGATGGCGTTTATGCTGAGCAGGGGTCTCGACATCAGTTTCACTGGTTTCTCAGTCATTAATGAGCACAATCGGGTGACAAGACCGTACGAAGGGATTCCAATGGCGAACAATGCGGATTTGGCCCGTCAACTGGTCTATTCCAATCCGATTAATGGATGCACTGTTATTATGAAGAAAGACTGGCTTCACAGGGTAGGGCTGTTCAATGCGCAGCTTCCCTACACACATGATTACGATCTCTGGATTCGGCTGTTGATGAACGGGGCTTCGTTCGGATTTCTGCCAGATATGCTTACGATGTACCGTGTGCATTCCCAGATGGGCACCATTCGGCATAAAGCAACGATTGCCCGGGAATATGAGATGGTAAAAAATAATTATCGTCACGTACTTGAGCACTTGGCTCAGCATGGCGGTTAATGGGGGATACCATGAAAATACTGCTAGCAACTCACTGGTTAATCCCTCATGTCGGCGGAGTATGGAACTTCATGGAGCAGCTCAAGAACCGTTTGGAACAATTAGGTCATGAAGTGGATCTGCTCGGTAACAGTCCGGATTACAAAAAAATCCATATTGTCAATCGGGGGAAGGAACTGGCCAAGGAAGCATTGCTTCCTATGCTGGAGTCAAAGCTTAACTCGCAAACGGCTCCGGGATTGAATCAGCATTATGCAATCCGCCATTACGAGCTTGAGCGTTATTGCATGGAGCTGGCTGCTGCTTATTTCGGGCTGCAGCAGTACGATATTATCCATACGCAGGATAGCTTCTCGACACGTTCCTTGGGCCGGGTGAAACCGGGGCGGACACCGCTCGTATCCCACGTACATGGCTCTGTGGCGCGAGAAATGATGGATCACTTCCGCAACAACCCCTCGAAAGGTGTCGATGAAAGAAGCCCGGCGTGGCGCTATTTTCCTGCGCTTGAATATCATGCTGCCATGTCTTCGGATCTGACCATTGCAGCCAACCATTGGTCCAAAAATATTCTCATGACCGATTGCGGTGTACCTGACCATCGAATTACGGTGTTTCAGTATGGGCTCGATGCTGCGGCCTTTCAAGCAAAATATAATGCCGGAACACCACTCCGGCGGCCGCTGGGCAAGAAGGTGATTATCTGTCCTGCCCGATTGGTATACGTGAAGGGGGTCCATGTCCTGCTCGATTCCCTGGCCGTTCTGAAGCAGATGCGAAGCGATTGGGTTTGCTGGATCGTCGGGGATGGCGGTATGCGGGGGCAACTGGAGGAGCAGACGGTAAGAGCCTCACTTCAGCATGACGTGTTTTTTCTTGGCGAGCACAACAATGTCCCCGGCTTACTGGCGCAAGCGGATATTTTTGCACACACTTGCATTCAGGATAACCAGCCCTTCTCGGTCATGGAAGCACAAATGGCAGGTCTGCCAAGCGTTGTATCCACGGCAGGAGGGTTGCCGGAAATGGTGACTCACGGTTACACAGGTTTGATCGCACCGGTTGGGGATGCGGTAAGTACGGCAAAACAGCTGAGTCTGCTGTTGGAGCGGGAGGATTACCGAAAATTTCTTGGTCAGAATGCGAAGGCATTCGCTCAAGATCATTGGTCCATGGATCTGATGGTCCAAAGGACGCTGAACGTATATTACGGTGCTATAGCTCAGAAATCATCTGTATGAAAAAGGGGGGGAGCCCATGAATCAGCAAGCATTTTCCGTGATGAGCGATTTGTACAACCGAATTTTTGTCAACCAGATCTCAAATCCGGAGATTCTGGTCGACTATGTGGTATGGAATCGGATTCTTCAATCGCTGCCGAAAGATTACAAGCTGCCCGATGAGCCCGTAACGTACATTTAAATCCTGATGTAAAATGGCAGGCCAAGGGATTATCTTGGCCTGCCATTTCGCTGTACTTGAGCTGCCTCGACATCCATATCGAAGTTTCGTTCATTTAGGTCAAATACATGCCTTGGAACAAATAGGTCCAGCGATAACGGTTGCTGATCCAGATATCAATGTCCGGCATTTTCACAGCACACACATGCTCTATGTTCCAGTCCGCCATTTCGATCTCTTTCACGGGCTCATGATTGACAGCAAGCACATGAAAAGGCCCGACACAGATCTGCTGCAGGGAATCTACCAGCTCCTTGATATCTTCATAGCTGGAATCGGTCCGAATAAAGAGGATTCGCCCTCCGCTTTCCAGTGTCTGCAGAAATCTGGCGATCCTCCGGTCATATTTTACCTTGATCTCAGGATAAGCTGCCAGATGGGGAGGGAAGTTGTTAACCACGTAAAAATCATGATTCAGATATAGATCGTACTCTCGATCCCATACATTGTACAGCTCATCATTGGCCTGGCTAACCGTGTGGAGGTTCGGATAAATCAGCATGCCTTGAAACCGGTTGCGAAGCATCCTTGAAATTTGGGGCAGCACCGGGGTGCCCATCCAATCGATTGGCCCGGCAAATTTGCGCAGCCCGTGTTCTCTTAGCTCAATGCCCGGCAAACAATTATTTCCCAGACTGAATATGGCATGATAGGGTCCCTTGATATCCTGCAGGCTCAACATCTATTGTCACCGTCCCTTTCTTTCGGATCACTTCCACATACTATTAAATGCGAATCCGTAAGAAGCGGCTTGGACCGTGGAGTCAAGAAATACACAATTGGATGATCGTCACTATGGATATGCCCTTACCTGATCAGAAGTAGTTACATAACCTGATATTAATGATGCTGCAATTGCCTGGGAGGGAATGATATGTCCATCTATCGTTTAGATGCAGTGGAGTACGGCCATATTGATGCGCGATATATACAGTCCGTGGATCTCACGATAACCAATGCAGGGGCAGAAGAATTTGATGTCCTTATTCACGGATATCACCTATACGGGGTCTATTATGTTGGCCTCGTTCATGTCGGGGCAGGTTCGACGGTCTTTGTGCCCAATATCACGAACCATAATACCGCATTCAGCCTGCTGCTCGTGACCAACATTAACTACACTCACTCCACGCTGGTTACCGTCCATGCCAAGAACCAGGGACAGCTTGTAGCCGTCTACTCAAATTCTGATTTTCAAGCCATCGAATAATGGGGAGGGGTACGACATGAAGGTGCTGTTCGTCTACTACGTGCCAAGCGGGGGCGTTGAAACATTAAACAGACAGCGATGCCGTGCACTTCGACTTGCCGGGATCGAGGCGCATTGTCTGTATTATGCCTGGGGATCCGGCATGCAGAATGCCGCTGATTTCCCGATCTATGTAACCCGCAATGATATTGAAATCAAGCATATTCTGGATTCCAACGGCTTTGACGTCATTGTCGTGACAACAGATCATGCGAGCTTCCCGCGGCTTCGAATGCTGGGCTTCAAAGGGAAATTCGTGCTGGAAATCCAGGGTTATGGACCTAAGAGTGTTGCGCATGCGCAGCTTACACAGGCAGCGCCGTACGTCAACGAGCATGCCGCTGCGCTGCTGAATCCCAACACCCCTCATATTGCTGCGTTATTCCAGGAGCTGTATCCGCATAAGCCGCAGTTTAATTTCAACAATTGCTTTGACAGCCAGGAGTTCACGTACAGACCCTATCCAAGGTCTGCAAGCCCAATTATGGCATGGCTAGGGCGGATTGAGGATAACAAGAACTGGCGCGAATTTCTTCATATCGGTCATCAGCTTAAACAGCATGTACCGGATCTGCAAATGTGGATGTTCGAGGATATTCAACTCAGTCAGCCGCTAGAGCGTGAACAGTTTCTTGCACTCATTGAAGAGCTGGATCTGTCGGAGCGGTTAACTCTTCGATCCAACGTACCGCATGCAGAGATGCCCTACTATTATTCCGTCATTGGCGATTCCGGCGGATTCCTATGCTGCACCTCGAAGGTGGAAGGCGCGCCGTATTCGGTTCTTGAAGCGATGAGCTGCCGCTGTCCGGTGCTGACAACCGATTCGGATGGGGTATCGACATCGGTGTTTCACAATTCGACAGGCAAGTTCTATGTGCTGGGAGATATTCAGCATGCTGTTGCCGAAGCGCTGGTGCTAATGAATGATCGTTCCCTGCGCGAACAGATTCGAAGTCATGCCAAGGGACACGTCGAACAGAATTTCAACCCGCATAGCTATGCGATCCATTTTGCGGGTCTGCTTCAATCGATTGGCATGTGATCCTTCAAGCCGCATGCGCCAAAAATGCACGAAAAACAGCCTAATTGCCCCTGCTTGCAAGGGAATAAGGCTGTTTTTCGTATGAATGCAAAAGTCGCTTGCTGCCCTAGGATGTACGCAGCCAGTGACGGTAGGTTTCTGCAATCCCTTGTTCCAGACTATATAACGGATTCCACGCCAAGAGCTCCCGGGTCCTGTCGTTGTTCAGGCAGCTGTGCAGAATGTCCCCGTTCTTTGCAGGCATATAATTTACATCGATAGGATCAGGATGCAGCCTGCCGATGACATCGACAAGCGTGTTGATGGTACGGCCGCTGCCAGTGCTTACATGGAGCACATGCTGATCGCCTTGATGGATGGAAGCGAGATTGGCTTCCACGACATCTTTTACATAAATGAAATCCCGGGTTTGCTCACCGTCGCCATAGATCTGAAGGGGAATGCCTTGGCGAAGACGATTTCCAAATACCGCCACTACGCCGCCTTCACCCTTAGCGGTCTGGCCTGGACCGTAGACATTCCCAAACCGAAGGATGGTGTACTTCAGTCCGAAGAATTGGTGATAGAGACGAATATACTGTTCGCCTGTAATCTTCGATTGTGCGTAGAACGAGATGGGCGAGACCGGATCATCCTCTGTCAGTTGAGGTTTCTCCAAATCCCCGTATACGCCTGAAGTTGAAGCAAATACAATTTTACGTACGCCTGCCTTACGGCAAGCTTCAAGTATGTTTATGGTGCCCATGATATTGGCACCCGCATCCAGCGGAGGCTCTTTGATCGATCGCTGTACATCGGCCTGGGCCGCCAGATGAAATACGACGTCCGGTTTAAGCACGGAGATATACGCTGTTGTCTGCTGACTGTTCACGTCGGCCACATGCAAAATTGCCTCGCTATGAAGGCGACCTGGGTCTCCGGTTGTCAGATTATCAATAACATGGACCTCATAGCCTTGGTTCACGAGTCCATTCACCAGATGAGAGCCGATAAAGCCCGCTCCGCCGGTCACAACCATCTTCATGGATTATACCCTCCAGCCTTTTGATTGGGATGCTTTATCCTACGTGACACTGGGGATTCATGCATTGGACAATTGACGGGGGTAGCCGAGGAATGGGCGGATTAGATTGGCGTTTACATTCCTGTTATAATGAAAGCTGTCAATTAACATTACATTTACAAAAAGAGGGAATGCAGCATGGAACGTAGCCTTGAGCAAAGGTTGAAGTTAAGTACACTCGTGTTTATAACGCTCTTATTGAAGCTGATCCTGCTAAGGGTATTTCTATTTAACGGGGTTGCCTGGGGGAAGGTGCTTACCGATGCGCTGTCAGTGCTGGCACTGATCAGCTTAGTGGAGCTGATTCTGCCGTTAAGAGGCAAGAAAACGGTATACATCGTCCTGAATGTGGTCCTGTCTTTCATGATGTTTGCTTCCGCTGTTTACAACGTTCACTTCGGTTCCATACCAACGTATACCGCGCTCGCGGGCATTGGTCAGGTGAACCAGGTAAGAGCCAGCATAACAGCGCTGCTTGAGCCGGAGCACTTTCTGTTCTTTCTGGATTTGGTCGTGCTCTTGATTATATGGGCGGTCAAAAAAGTCCGTTCACGTGCAAGAAGAGGACTGCATTTCGGTGGAGAACGTTCTTACTCGGCATTATATGCTTCGCGGGGACTAGGTATGAAATGGCGACTTTCAATGGTCGCTGTCCTTATCATAGCGGTCGTGTTGTCCGGATTCATCATTCGAAAGGAATGGGGAATCGAGAATGAAATCGTTCGAGCAGAGCAAATGGGATTCATGAATTACCAGGTGTCCGCTGTTGTGCGGAACTCACAGGAGAATCGCGCGCTGGCGGAAGGGAACTTGCAGGATACTATACTGAGAGCCCAGCAGCTGCAAGCGACCTATCCATACGTTAAGCAGGTGAAGGACAAGCCGGATTATTTCGGTGCGGCCAAGGGTAAAAATCTGATCATCGTTCAGATGGAGTCTCTTCAGAACTTCCCGATTGGTCAATCTCTGAACGGGCAAGAGCTGACGCCGGTAATGAATCAGCTTGCCGATAGCGGCTTTTATTTCCCGCATGTCTTTCAGCAGATTGGACAAGGCAATACATCAGACGCCGAATTTGCAGTGAATACTTCGATTTATCCGACGGGTACGACGGCGATGTCTACCGGGTTCGGGAACAAGGAGCTGCCGGGACTGCCAAGGACCCTGAACGAGCATGGGTATGATACCGGCACTTTTCATGTGAATGACGTAAAGTTCTGGGATCGAAGCAAAATGTATCCGGCACTTGATTTTCAGCATTACTATGACAAGCCCTATTTCACGAATGATTATTATAATGAATTCGGGCCTTCGGATGAAGAGTTGTTCCGAGTAGGGGTCGAGAAGCTGCTGGAGAATGAGCAGCAGAACAAGCCGACCTATGCCCACTACATTACGGTGTCGAATCATTCCCCATACAACGTCAAGGATGAATTCGCGAAGATGACGCTGCCTGCAGAGCTGGAAGGAACTCATCTGGGCAATTACCTGAAGTCGGTGAACTACTCCGATTATGCGCTGGGAACGCTGGTTGACCGTCTGCAGCAAAATGGAGTGTGGGATGACACCGTGCTGGTTGTGTATGGGGATCACTTCGGTATCAATCCGGCTGAAGCGGATGCCAATCTCATTTCTTCAACGCTGGGTATTCCTTACCATGAGCGGGTCAGCCGGTTTAACATCCCGCTTATCATGCATGTTCCCGGCATGGATGAAGGTCAGGTCATAGATCAGGTCGGCGGACAAGTCGATATTCTGCCAACCGTGGCGAACCTGCTGGGCATATCGCTTGATCAAGAGGGCTTTACAGCTTTCGGGCAGGACTTGCTGAATGTAGATCGTAACGTGATTGGCATGCGTTACTATTTGCCAACGGGATCTTTCTTCAACAATGAGATCCTGTTTGTACCCGGGGATGGATTTGAGGATGGAACGGCGGTTTCTTTGAAAACGCTGGAGCCGGTTGCGGATATTACGCCTTACCGCAGCGATTATGATTATATTCTCCAATTAATGAAGCTGTCTGATGAGTATGTGAAGATGCTGCCTAAGCGGGCACCCTGATACGAATCAGAATGGATAACGAGGTAGAGGATTGTTTCATCAGCCCTGTGACGGGGCTGGCGAAGCAGTCCTTTTTTTACATGAGGAGAGGCTTCCATCTTGATTGTTGTGTTCCGGGATCTGTGATATTATTACTCATATTGTTAACCTATAATTAATAATTTTTGGTTGACAATGAAAACGGAGAGGGGACCTAATCATATGATTACTCAAATTCATCGTGATTGGCTGAAATTATCAGATCAAGTTATACAAGGGTACGAAGTAACTCCGGAGGAAGCACGGGCTATTCTGCAGAGCGAGGATCAGGAACTGTTGTCTGTTATGCAGGCTGCGTATCGCATCCGGCGGGAGTATTATGGCAATAAGGTTAAGCTGAATATGATTGTGAATGCCAAATCCGGTCTGTGCCCTGAAGATTGCGGGTACTGCTCCCAGTCCATCGTATCAGAAGCACCGATTGAAAAGTACGCATGGCTTACCAAAGAAAAGATTCTTGAAGGTGCCCGTGAATCGATTCGCCGAAAGGCCGGAACCTATTGCATCGTTGCTTCTGGGCGCCGCCCTTCCAACCGGGAGATTGAGCATGTCATTGAAGCGGTGAAGGAGATTACGCAGACGACCAGTCTGAAAGTCTGCTGCTGCCTGGGCTTTTTGAATGAGGTGCATGCTCAGAAGCTTGCGGATGCCGGGGTGCATCGATATAACCATAATCTGAATACTTCTAAAGATAACTATGAACATATTACAACCACGCATACATATGATGATCGACTGGACACGGTGAGGCAGGCAAGCACTTCCGGCATGTCCCCATGCTCCGGAGCCATTTTTGGAATGGGAGAGAGCCTGGAAGAACGGGTGGAAATTGCGTTTGCTCTAAAATCGGTCGGGGCGGATTCCATTCCGTGCAATTTTCTGAACGCAATCGACGGAACTCCCCTTGAAGGACGCAAGGAACTGACACCCATGATGTGTTTGAAGATTCTGGCTATGATGAGATTTGTTAATCCGACGAAGGAGATCCGGATCGCGGGCGGGCGCGAGGTCAATCTGCGCTCCTTGCAGCCGCTCGGTCTTTATGCAGCGAATTCCATATTCATTGGTGATTATTTGACGACAGAAGGGCAGGCTCATACGGCAGACTGGGGATTGATTGAAGACTTGGGTTTTGAAATAGAAGAGTGTGCATTGTAATCATGTATTGACTTTTATTCAGACAGCACATACTATATACCCGTGGGGGTAAGATTTTGTTTGGTTCACCCACCATGCATCAAGATGATGCACATGACTTTGATGGGGGAATGCTACGTGCTGATCGCATTAGCCGTCTTTATGGTTTTCCTATTCGTTCTATACTACCGGAGGTATGTACCTATAACAGGCTTGCGGTTCATGAAGTGCAGCGATCTTCGTCTTGCACAAAAGGAATGCCCTGAACTCAAATTGCTCGATGTTCGCGATGTGTCCGAGTTTATGGCAAATCCGTGGAAAGAGACCATTAACATCTCCCTTGGAAGACTGTCTTATGTTTGGGATCAGGAACTTAAACCAGATGATTCCGTAGTCATCGTAACACCGAAGCGCTCAGCTGGCTTTCTGGCGGCGCGCAAGCTCAAGAAGGCGGGTTTCACTTCAATATTCTATTTGCAGGAGGATTGCACGGCTTGCAATTCCCTGCAACGCGCCTCCATGAACTGAAAAAAATCCGATCGGCAGACCTCTTGCTGATCGGATTTTTTGTTATGCTGCGTAAGGAAAAGAGCATGAGGTTATGGCATCCAAAGGACCAAGACCTGTTCAACAGGCATAATCTCTTCTATATTCAAGAAGAAGTGGTGCTCTGTCCACTTCTTCTTTTTTTGTCCAATTCTGATGGTTCAGAACAGCAGCAGGGGGATAAAACGGAAGATTTTAGGGAATCGTAGGGGTGAAAAGGTATGTACCGCTTGTCCATTCCACCTTCTAGGGAGGAAATCACCTATGTATCATCTGTACAGCCATAATGATCTGGATGGCATCGGCTGCGGCATCATAGCCAAATGCGCCTTCGGCGAAGGAATTGATGTCCGATATAACACCATTCACGGATTGAATCAGCAAGTCGCAAGGTATTTAAACCGGACCTCCGTTCAGGAGCATCCGTACGACGTGCTGTTTATTACGGATTTATCGGTTGCTCCCGACATCGAGAAGGAATTAAACGTGTTTGTGGAAGAAGGAGGACAGGTTCAGCTTATCGATCACCATAAAACTGCCCTTCATTTGAATGATTACATATGGGGACAGGTGGTTGTGACGCATCGAGACGGCAGAGCGGCCTCGGCAACCTCATTATTTTATGAATATTTGATTGAGCATGGACATCTGAGCAGGAGCGAAGGGATGGATCAATTCGTGGAGCTTGTCCGGCTCTATGATACATGGGAATGGGAAGAACATCAGAAGATTCAGGCGAAACGGTTGAATGATCTGTTCTATATGCTGGCCGTTGATGAGTTTGAGAGCAAGATGATCCAGCGTCTTCGTGAATCGGAGGGCTTTTTCTTCGATGAATTTGAAGAGAAAATTCTGGACATGGAAGAGGATAAAATCGAGCGTTATATCCGCCGCAAGCAGCGTGAAATTATTCAAACCTTCGTTGATGAATACTGCGTAGGTATCGTATACGCCGAGTCCTATCATTCTGAGCTTGCCAGTGAGCTGGGATCCGTCTATCCTCATCTTGATTATATCGCCATATTGAATATGGGCGGGAGGAAAATGAGCCTGCGGACGATTCATGATCATGTGGATGTATCCGAAATTGCAATTCGGTACGGCGGCGGAGGTCATGCTAAAGCATCGGGATGCACAATAACGGAGGAAGTATATCAGCTGTTTGCGGCCGATCCGTTTGAACTTGAACCGATCCGTTTAGATGCCTCACGGAATCAGTTCAACATTAAAGGTACCGAGTCCGGTGTTCTGTACGAAAGCTGGGGCGAGGATATGCTGTTTGTATATGCCCGCGCAGGAGAATGGGTGGTGGAGTGGAACGGCGATCCGCTGCCGTTTACATTCCGTTCGTTTGACGAGGCAGAGCGGCACATGAAGCGCCAGTATGGTGTCTGGCTATCCCGGGACGATGTGTTTGTGAAGATGCTGAAAGAACAATGGATGCGGAACCGTTCCCATGAACGTCCTGGTTTGCCGCCGGATTTGGATGAAGAGAAGTTAATGGAAGATATGTGACCCCTAAATCCGCATGAAGGATAGCAGAGATGCATGCGTGTTACGTTGTGTGCAGACAGGAGGAATGTACGGTGAAGAAAATGATCGCCGGCTGGGCCCTTGCCCTTCTTACGGCAGGCATTCTCGCTTGGAGTCAGACTGTGAATCATTCGGAGCCCTCGATTCCATCCGCTGTTCACAGCAAAGAGCTGCTGAAGGATACCCCTGTGCCATGGTCAGCTACCAAGAATACCATCCGATTGAATACGTCGGATCCAGTAAGTGCGGCGGTACTGACCTCCAAAACGCTGTGGCTGTCCACGAATGAGCACAGTCGCCCGCAGAGCGTTATTCTGGTGGATTCGGCCCAGTGGCCCATAGCCGCTGTCAGTGCCGATCTGACTCAGCTGAGCCAGGGGCCGCTGTTGTTTGTGGAAGAGGAGGGGATTCCCAAGGAAACGCTGGAGGAGCTGCGCCGCTTGAAGCCAAGGGGAGCGGAGAATAACAAAGGGATTGACATTATCACGGTCGGCCCGATATCGGAAAAGGTTATGAAGGATCTGAACGGACTCGACTATAAGGTCGACCACATAGATGCAACGGAGCCGGCAGAAGCAGCAGCTGCTATTGACGAATACGCAACAAAGGTAACGGGATCCGTTCCAACCTCCGTCATCATTGGATCGATGGAGCGCCCGAATTATACGCTGCCTGCGGTAAGCTGGATTGCGCATATGCCGGAGACACTACTGTTTGTCAGTGAGAAGGACGTGCCTGAAGATACGGTGAAGGCGCTTCAGAAGCGAAATGGGCAGGCACATATCTATATCATCGGCCCGGAGAAGGTGGTATCCCACAGCGTGGAGGAAAATCTCCGGCAATATGGCAACGTGATTCGAATCGCCGGGGATGATCCATACGAGAATGCCATTCACTTCGCACAGTACCATGATCCCGGAACGGGGTTCGGATGGGGGATACGCTCACCGGGCTACAGCCTCTCCTTCTCCATCCCGGATTCTCCTATCTTGTCCATTGCGGCTGCGCCATTGTCCCATATGGGTAAACATGCACCGCTGTTATATACGGAGCGGGATGGGGTTCCCCGTTCCATCATGAAGTACGTAGAGTCAATACAGCAAGCGTATGACAATTCGCCAATGGAAGCACCCTATAATCATGCCTGGATTATTGGAGATGAGAAGACCCTGACGACCAAACTTCAGAGCGAGATCGATGAAATTCTGGAGAACGCTGCCCCATAGCGATTCCTTCCTTAAAGATGAATTCAGGATATTGGGGGGCAACAGCGATTGGAGGAATGTTTCGTTCCTCAGCGTCTTTATAAAACACAAAGGGGCCTCCCGGAGTCAAGTGACTTTTGGGACGGCCCCTTCTATGTGGATGAAGCGATCGCGCAATGCGATACGTTCATCGGTTAATCTGTAGCTCGGCTATTGCCGGTTGTTATGCATACCATCCCCATACGAAGATGAAGAGCGTTCCGAAGATCGTGACAAGTCCAACAAACAGAGCGAACGCAATGTTGATATAAACGGATTTCTTGTCATCACTTTCGCCAACGTGCATGAACAGCATGAGCTGAACGGCAGCCTGCAGTATCGCGGTGACCAGCAGGATGGCAAATTTCGAAGCTGTCGGCATATCCAGCAGAACCACGAGTGCAACAGCTGAAAGGACGAGAGACGATATATAACCCGCTACATGCTTAATAGGAAACAGCTGCTTAATCATGTCACATCAGTCCTTTCAGGTATACAAAGCTGAATATGAAGATCCACACAACGTCCAGGAAGTGCCAGTAGAGCGAGAAGATAAAGGACTTGTTGGCTGTGGAATGATCCAATCCATGCTTTTTAAGTTGAATCAGAATGGCAGTTCCCCACAGGAGACCAAAGGTAACGTGAGCTCCGTGAGTCCCAAGCAGTGTAAACAGGCTGGACGCAAATGCGCTGGTAGAGAGTGTAACTCCTTCATGCACATAAGTGAAGAATTCAAAGATCTCGATACCAAGGAATCCTGCACCCAGCAGCAGGGTGATGACCATAAAGATCATCATCTGCTTTTTCAGACCCAGACGCATCGCATGAACAGCCAATCCGATGGTGAAGCTGCTCGTTAAGAGCAGGAAGGTCTCAAGTAGAACCGGTGTTATTTCAAAGATTTCCGCTCCGCTCGGACCGCTGGCGAAGCGGTTCACGAGAACGAAGTAGACGGTAAACAAGGTAGCAAAGAGCGCAATTTCAGCTCCGAGGAACAGCCAGAATCCGAAGATACGATTGCGGTTTTCCTCTGTTCCATATTCCAGCGGCTGAGTGGCATCTATTTTCATACCGTATCACCCCGCAGTTTCTGTTCGGTTTGAACAATCTCTTCAACCGGAATGTAATATCCGTGATCACGGTCAAAGGACATGGTAGCCATTATAATCAGCACCGCGACACCAGCCACGATGGATGGAATCCACCAGCTGAATACCAGGAAGAAGCCAAGGAAGAAGAAGGCAATACCCAGTATAAATGGTTTTCCGGTGTTGCTAGGCATGTGAATCTTCGTGATTTTCTCATCTGAGAGCGGTTCGTTGTTTTTCTTCGAGAACCAGTAGGCATCACGGCCTTTTACTTGTGGTGTGACAGCAAAGTTATATACAGGAACCGGGCTTGGCGTTGACCATTCCAGAGCGCGTGCATCCCATGGATCGCCTGTTTTGTCGCGCGGCTCGTAACGTGTACTCCAGTAGATGTTATATACGAGAATAACAAATCCGATTGCCAGACCGACCGCACCTACCATCGACAGCATATTCAGCGGGCCAAAGCCGGTTTCAGCTGAGTACGTGTACGTCCGGCGAGTCATACCCATCAGTCCCAGGAAGAACATCGGGAAGAAGGTAACGTTAAACGAAATGGCAATGAACCAGAAGGCAATTTTGCCAAGTTTCTCATTCAGACGGAAGCCGAACACTTTAGGGAACCAGTAATGGAAACCGGCAATGACGGCAAATACGGCACCTGGAATGAGCACATAGTGGAAGTGGGCAACCAGGAACATCGTATTATGATACTGATAGTCGGCACTGGCCATCGCCAGCATAACGCCGGTAACACCGCCGATCGTAAAGATCGGAATAAATGCCAGTGAATAGAGCATCGGTGTCGTAAAGCTTATTCGGCCTTTCCTCAGCGTAAAGAGCCAGTTGAATATTTTGACCCCGGTCGGCACGGCAATCGCCATCGTTGTGATCGAGAAGAAGCCGTTGACCATAGCGCCTTGACCCATCGTATAGAAATGGTGGGCCCAGACCAGGAAGGACAGAGCTGAGATGATAACCATACTGAAGACCATGGAACCGTAACCGTACAGGTTTTTCTTGGAGAAGGTCGATATAATCTCACTGAATATCCCGAATGCAGGCAGAATAACGATATATACCTCAGGGTGACCCCATACCCAGAACAGGTTGGCCCAGAGCATATCCATACCGCCGTTGGACATCGTGAAGAATTGTGAACCAAACACGCGGTCGAACATCATAAGCAATAGCGCAATCGTAAGTACCGGGAAAGCAAAGATAATGATGACACAAGTGATCAGCACAGACCATGTGAACATTGGCATGCGCATGAGTGTCATACCTGGTGCACGCATCTTCAGGATCGTTACGATAAAGTTAACGCCTGTAAGGAGCGTACCAATCCCTGATATCTGCAGCGCCAGAGAGTAATAGTTGTTGCCAACCGTCGGACTGAACTCGATACTGGCCAGCGGGAAATAGGCGGACCAGCCGGCATCCGGCGAGCCTCCAATGACAAAGGAGATGTTGAACAGCATCGCACCGGCGAAGAATAGCCAGAAGCTGATTGCGTTCAGTTTAGGGAATGCTACGTCACGGGCACCGATCTGGAGCGGAATGATAACATTCATCAGACCGAAGATAAACGGCATGGCCATAAAGAGAATCATAATGACCCCGTGAGTTGTAAATACTTCGTTATAGTGCTGACCCGTCAGAAATTTCATCTCCGGTGCAGCGGTCTGCGCACGCATCATCAAGGCGTCAACGCCGCCGCGGAACAGCATGATCAAGGCACAGATGATATACATAACGCCAATTTTTTTGTGATCCACGGTGGTCAGCCATTCCCGCCACATATATCCCCACTTCTTGTAATAGGTCAAGCCGAAGAGGATTGCAAGCGAGACGAGAACAATACTCACCATGGCGCCGTAAATTAACGGATCACCGGTAACGAAAAATTCGTCCCATTTCATAAGAGCCTAGCTCCTTTCTGGATGTATGAAGTAGATCGGGTGAACAACGTTTCACTCACCGATTTAATGTCCATCATGTTGATGATTTGGGCTTTCTTCAGCCGGGAAGTTCGGCAGCGGCTCGTTCGGATCCACGTTCGTTTCGCTGTCAAATTCCGTTTCCTCCGTTGTAGCAGGATCCGGGTGGACGTCTTTATGGTCCTGATGCTCCTCATTGCCATTGACATCACCGCCATGGTGATGATCTTCGGAAGGCGGCGGGCTGAATTCAAGGTGCGTGTTGGAGAAGCTCATTCGACCGACATGCGCGGTTTCCAGCAGCTTCTTAAACTCATCTTCCTTCAGCTCAGGAGCAGTTTCCTTGACATCTTGAACCCACTTGTCATACTCGGTCGAAGACATTGCAAGCGCCTCGAACTCCATGTGTGCGAAGCCTTCGCCGTTGAAGTTCGCGTTACGGCCCATCATGGAGCCCGGTTCGTCCGCTACCATGTTAAGCTTCGTAATCATGTCGCTCATCGCATATTTCTGGCCATGAAGCTGAGGGATCCAGAAGCTTGAGATTGTACCGAATGAGTACAGACGGAATTCAATCGGGCGATGTGTTGGAATGTTAACGTAATTCACCGTTTCGATTCCTTCTTCCGGATAGCTGAAGTGCCATTTCCAGTTCGAAGAGGAAGCGTAGATGACTAGCGGCTCTTGGTTTTCATAGCCTTCCGGCACATTCTCTACGGCCACCGTCGTTTTGACGGTCACAACCGAGAGGACGGCAACAATCAGGATCGGAATGGCGGTCCATAATATTTCCAGCCATTTATTGCCCTCTTCATGTGGCGGTTCGTAACCTTCGTTGGATTTCTTCGCTCGATATTTGGTGAGCATGAAGATATAAAGCGCATAAACTACGGCCAATATTCCGACCATCATGAGAATGGAGAATATGATTGTATCGGATAGGGTTCTGGCAGCCGGTCCTTTCGGATCCAATACCGTGAGTGAGCTGCATCCCGATAAGAGCAAGGTGAAGCTTAATAACAATGCAAATAACGGCCCTCTTTTGTTCATGATGTACCCCTTTCCTTGAAACGGCTTCGTTCAAATGTTTCTAACACATCTATAGTAGAAAGTTCTGATTGGCTTTGCAAAACACATAAATTTGTATAATTTACATATAAATCCACATTCGTGTCAATGTGTGTAATTTTATGTGTTCAATTTGTTACAAAAGGATTGGTGTGTGAGGCAAATCATTGTAGTGGTGCGGTTTAATCGCAGTTCATACTTTGTTCAAATATTCACGAGTGTTACCAGTTTCGTCACAATTCCGGGCTGGTTTTTGCCTTTAATAGCCAATCTGGAGACAGCATAAATCCTAGTATTTATAAGGGTTTAGAGGTGTATGTATGTTTTTTCACAATGATAAAAGGAGCGATTTTTCATTTCCAGGATACCTATTTAACCAAGAGGCATGTATGTTCCTGTGCTATGATATAACTAAAAATTGGAACCGTTTTTTTGCTGGAAGCCTTCAACTCGTTGGCCGAAAGTGAGGGGATGATGTGCGATCGTTCTGGATATGGCTCTTATTTCTAATATCAAGCTGGGTATGTGCCTTCCTGCTTGAGGTTCAACATGTTAATTCTGACCCGTTGCCTTGGAGATTGGGGAGCATCTCTATTTTCTTCACAGCTTATTTTATAGCGCTGTTATGCCGGGCAAGGCCTGCAATGCTATTTGTCACACTGCTCGTTGCCTCGCTGTGGCCGATCGCACAGATGCTTTTAATCCCTATATTCTCCTGGTTTTCTCCATTATTGCGGGAAAAGCGGCCTATCGGCTTCCGGCCATTCAGGCCTGCGTCATTGGTATCGTTCTGGTTGTCGGCGCCATCATGCCGGATTTGTTAGGCTACCCCGGCTTTCCATCGCCGTTCCTGGTTCGATATTCGGTTATTCTCGCAATTGGGCTTGCTTTATTCCGTACCGTCTGGGCCCGTTATGAAGAGTCTTCGGTTCGGATATGAAACGCTGCTCAGCGAATATCGTAATATGAAACGCCGGATGAATCGAATTCGAAGTGGATTGAATTATTAAATCAAAGCGATTCGTTTGAATTCAGAATGCAGGACGAAAAAGCCGCAAGGACGAAGGTACGCGAGGGGCGAGCTGATCTCGCCGTCCCCTTTACGCCTGCTTGGTTGTAGAGCTCTTTGATAGGCATTTTGCAAATGATGGTGGTATTTATGATATTCCGTTATGGCTTCGGGTTCGATTTAGGTGACGGCTACAGCTTGCTGTTGATGGTCGTTGTGATTTATACGCTGACGATCGTAGCCTTATCTATGCTCATGGTTGGTATCCTGCAATCCCCGGAGCAGTTTAATACACTGTTTCCGTCAATCATTCCGATCATGCCCCTGATCAGCGGGGTCTATATGCCGTCAGGCACAATCACGAATCCGTTCAGGTGAATACAGGGCCTTCTCCCATGGTTGATGACCATGGAAGGGGCCTTTTCTTATGGTTATGTATGGAGACGGATAAGCTCGGCCAGTTTGATGAGTCCGCTCTCCAGTTGATTGCAGGAGGCATAGGCATAGGAAAGACGAAGATGCTGCTGGTCGCTGCGGTTATAGATATTACCGGGGTTCAACAGGATGCCCTCCTTCAGGGCTTGTTCAAATAAAGGACGTATGGAGATAGGTTTGGTGACGTGAAGCCAGATGTAGAACCCGCCTTGCGGTATGTTCCACTGGGCAATATCGTGGAAATATTGCTTGAGAATATCGAGCGTAAAATCTCTGCGACTCCTGAGCTCCGCTCGGATCTGCATGAGATGCAACTCATACATCCCGCTCGACAACCACTCGACGACTGCGTGCTGGGAAAGTGCGCTGGATCCGTAGTCGGTTTGCATTTTGATATCGGACAGCCGGTCGATTACCGGCTCAGGACCCACAATCCAGCCGATGCGAAGGCCGGGGCCAAGCGTCTTGGACATACTTCCCATGTAGAGCACAAGCCCTTGCTGGTCCAGCGCTTTCAGAGACGGCGGAGAGGGAGCATCAAACCACAAATCCCCGTACACATCATCCTCTATGATGGGCAGCCTTTCCCTTGCACATATTTGAAGCAGCTCCGTTCGCCGCCTGGAAGACATCAGCGTTCCGGTCGGATTATGAAAGGTAGGAATCGTGTAGAGCAGGGCAGCATTGTGTTGGCGCTTAAGTCTCCCGATCGATTCCGTTCTAATGCCGTGCTGATCCATAGGAATCCCATGCAGAAACATGCCTGCAGACTGAAACACATGAATCGAGTTCAGATAAGAGGGGTTCTCTACAAAGATGGCGGAGCCCTGGTACAGCAAGCCTAATGAGATGAGCTGCAATCCCTGCAGTCCACCGGAGATGATCAGAATGGATGACGGGGTGGCATGAATTCCTTTCTTTTTCAGATAGTCACTAATGATTTCTCTTAAGTAGAGGCTCCCCTTCGGCTCAGAATATCCCAAAGAGAGTTTGCTGGCCATGCTGCCGCTGAAGATCTCCCGCATCTGGCCAGTGGGAAGCAGCTCCGGCGAGAGCTCTCCTGTACCGAGCCGGATTATATCCGGATCGGTTTCCGAACGGTTGATCTGCTGGATCATATGGATGTTTGGCTGGTAGGAGCCGGATTTCACATACTGATTCCAATCTGGCGGAGGCGTGGCGGCTATTAAACTCCAGGTATTGTTGGCGATGACCGTCCCTTGTCCAACCTTGGATTGAATCAAGCCGTCCGCGGCAAGCTCGCCCAATGCATAAACGATGGTGCTTCGGTTTACCCCAAATTTGGCAGCAAGGTCTCTCTGCGTCGGAATCCGGGTCCCGACAGGCCATTCCCCGTTCATAATTCTGTTCTTCATGTAATTGTAGATCTGCTGATGCAGCGGTATGTCGGAGGACTTGTTTAATTTCCATTCTTCTGTCATAGGAAACTCGCTTTCGCCACGTATTTTGTTCATTATAATTCATTGGTTGGGTTTCGTGCCAACCAATTGGTTGGAGACGCTGCTGGGATCGACCCTTACAATGGTGAAAATATCCGCAGGAGGTTAGGTTTCATATGATAGGCGTTATCCTTCATGGGTTCATCCTGGCACTAGGTCTTATTCTTCCATTAGGTGTGCAAAATGTGTTCGTATTTAATCAGGGAGCGGTTCAGCCTCGCTTCGCTAAGGCGCTGCCCGTTATCATCACGGCGGCTCTGTGCGACACGCTGCTTATTTCCTTAGCCATTTTGGGCGTATCCGTGATCGTTCTGGAATATGACTGGATCCGAATGGTGTTGTTTACCTTCGGGATCGGATTCCTGGTTTACATGGGATTCGTAACATGGAAGACAAAACCTTCGGAGCAGCAACAGGAAGCTGCTCGTTCGTTTACGACGAAAAAGCAAATTGTTTTTGCCATATCCGTATCACTGCTGAATCCGCATGCCGTGCTGGACACGATGGGGGTTATAGGCACAAGCTCGCTGCAATATTCAGGTACGGACAAGGCCATATTTGCCATTGCATGCATTATTGTATCCTGGCTGTGGTTCCTGGGCCTTGGTATTGCTGGCAGGTCGGCGGGGAGACTGGATTCGTCGGGTAAGCTGTTACCCGTGATGAACAAGATTTCGGCATTGATTATGTGGGGAACAGCGGTTTATCTGGGGGTTGGTTTGATGGGCGGGCTGTGATTTTTTCTCTAAAGACGTTTATTCCTTTGTCCTTGGATCTCGTAACCTTTATAATGAGCCTAATTCTAGTCATGATCTATCAAAAAAAGGAATAAGGACGGTGGGTTATGGAATACAGGTTGGTAAAGGCTGACCCTAAGGCGTTCTCGAAATATTTTGCTACCTATTACAAAAATATCTGGTTTAGACCGAGCTGGGCGGAGTTTGCCAAGATTCTATCGGATTCGGACGATGGCTACTGGGTACTTTCAGGCGATGACAAAGCCGCGGGAGTTTATTTGAACAACGAATCTATCGGACTAGTATTCGGAATACCGCCGTATTCCATTACCTCTGAACTGATCAGAGAGGTCAAGAACCATGCCCTTCAATCTTGGAGTTTGGAGGAGCATGATCTTCATGCATACAATGTCCTTGATGAACAGGAGTTTGCTTTTCGGGAAGCGGATTTTGTACAGGTTGAATCCAGGCAGTGCATGATCCGGCCGACCGAACAGCTTGAAGCATCCTTCGATGTTAACTATATTGCGAGAGTACCTGCAAGAAAAGATATCTCTGAACTGGTTGAAGTGTTTAGGAAAGCTTATGCCAATGGTCCGGACGAACGGGAAGTCGAAGTCTATATGAATGATACAGTCCATTATTTTGATCAAATAGATCTCAAGCTGCTGCAGGCATCCTCTCTAATATATGATCGAGCATCTGAAGAAATGGCAGGTGTATGTTTGATTTCCTTATGGGAAGGGTTGCCCCTTGTCTACAGCATTGCAGTAACAGCTGAGCATCGAGGCAAAGGTTTGGCAGGCGCGATGCTGGAGAGGGCATTAACCGTTCTGGAGCCGCAGCACCCCCTGCTGCGCCTCTTTGTCACTTCGGGAAATCGAGCTGAGCAATTGTATAAGAATAAAGGCTTCCTCTCAGGAGGGGAATATCACCATTTGAAATACACCCTCAAGTAAGAATTCATATATGGTATGGTTTGGAAGTACGGTAAACTAGGGGTAGCTTGAGTCCAACTTTGATGAAGGAGGTATGGCGATGAAGATTTCGATTGGCGGTTATTCTTTTTTCAATACGTTCCTAGAGGGAAAGATGGATGTGTTCGGTTATCTGGAGACGGTGAAGTACCGGTATCGTATGGATGCGGTTGATCTGTGGAATGGTTTTTTTATTGATCGGAGCGACCCTGTATACAAACTTGCTGATGAGAGCTACATTCGTAAAATTAGAGAAGCGCTCGATGAGAAAGAGATGAGGGTGGTTAATTTTGCTGTAGATGGAGCACATCTATGGGATCCCGACCCGGACATCCGTCAGAAACTGTATGAAAATGCGCTTGTTCATCTGGATGCAGCTGAAATCTTAGGGGCTGAAACGGTGCGGATCGACACAGGCGGCAGTTATCAGGAATCGGAACCGATGTCGGACGAACAATTCGAATATACCGTCAAGCGCTATCAAGAATATGCGGATCGTGCTGCGGAACGGGGGTATCTCATCGGTCCTGAAAATCATATGGGCGCGTCCCTCTTGCCGCGAGAAATGAAACGGATTGCGGAAGAGGTCGATCATCCGGCATTCGGCTTTTTGCTTCATCTTGGCAGATGGAAAGCAGATGAGACTGCGGGGGATGAGATGGTTGCGCCATGGGCGGTACATACACATTTTGATGCGAGGACGGTGCTCCTTCCTGATGCGGAGGACAAGGTACGGAGTTTGCTTGCAGGTGGATACCGTGGTTACTGGGGTGTGGAATACAATGCGCCGGGAAACCAGTATGTGGAGATGGAATGGATGATTGGTGCCGTTAAACGAATCGTGAGTCTTGCCAGCAGGGTGGATGAGGTAAGATGCAAACCTTGAAAGGCTTGATTGCTGGCGGACCGAGGGGGCGTTATATGGCAGGAAAAAATGGAGTTGAAACACGCAGCGGACATGAGGGGCGTTATTTATTGGAATAGTGGGAGATATCGCGTTTATAACGCCGTATAACGTTATGGGTGTCCGTTAGATTGTAAAAGGTGCTCTTTTGGCCTCTATAGCAGCGGTCTGGTCCGTTAGATTCAGCGGGAGGTCGAACGAGAACATAAGTCATAATCTACCTGCCTAGGGCATCACCAAAAGCCGATTCCATTTAGAATCGGCTTTGCTGTGTTCACGGCTCCCGACAGCATGAGGATACTCTGAAGTCGACTTACTTGCTCCGTTTAAACGGGTTGTTGTACAGTTTATGCCGCATTTCCATGCCATCCATCGTGACAAGGCCCGAATCAATCTCATAGAAGCGAGTGAGGAGGTTGATAATGGTTGTTTTCCCAAAATAGTTACCTAGTTGTTAAACCATCCGCTTCAGCCTTATCAAAGGAAAAGAGGCTTGTGAAGCTCACATTACTTAAGAAAAACTTTAACTTTTCTCTACTTTTCCTTAAACTATATTTTTTAAGCTAGATAGACAAAGTTAGAGGGAGATGTTGAAGTTGAAGAAGGGTTTTATATTGCTTGTTATATTCCTGCTGGTCGGGTGTGAGTCCATTCTAACGAACGCCCCTAATGCGAATGATGCGAAGAACAAAGATGGGCAAGAAGCGAATGCCGATTCCGCCACTCGAAGTGACAACCACTCCGACGAGAACGATTCCAATATAGAGACTCAAACAATCCATGTGACAGCTGAGCAGGTGACCCGGGGAAATCTGGTATTGGTTAACAAGGAACATCCGCTTGATGAGGGAGCGGTTCCGACGGATATCGTGAAGTTGTTTCAGGAACAAGATTTGATGAATGGTTATGTGCTTCTGGACAACACGATCCGGTTATCGCGCAGCGTTGCGCTGCAATTCCGTGAGATGGTTGAAGCGGCCGGTGAAGACGGAGTCCATCATTTCATGATCAGCAGCGGGTACCGGGACACCGAAGAGCAGGAGGTGCTTTACCGTGAAAAGGGTTCGGATTATGCCTTGCCTCCCGGCTACAGCGAACATAACCTTGGTTTATCCATGGATATCGGATCGACGCAGATGTCGATCGATCAGGCGCCCGAAGGAAAATGGCTGCAGAAGCATGCGTGGGAGTTTGGGTTTATTTTGAGATATCCCCCGGATAAGACCGAGATTACAGGCATCCAGTACGAACCATGGCATTTTCGTTATGTAGGACTGCCGCACAGCATGATCATGAACGATCTGGGTTTGACATTGGAGGAATATCTCGATTATCTGAAGAATTCATCCAGCTACAAAACAACCGTTGAAGGGAAAAAGTACGAAATAACGTATGTGCCCGTCACAACGAAAGACATTGCGCTTGAGATTCCGGTAGGAAGCGAGTATGAGGTATCTGGAAACAATATCGATGGAGTCATTGTAACGGTGAACCTCAGTCAGGATGATGGGGAATGAAGCAACCGCATAAATGGATCATTCTAGGGCTGTATGTCGTATATTTATACGTGCTGGTCAAGGTGATCTTGTTCAAATTCGGTTCCGTGGATATCTCATTTCTGTGGCAGCAGCTGCAACGGACGATGGATAATCCCGAATATATGCAGGCGCGATTGCAGTTTGCCAACTTTACGCCTTTTGAATCAATTAATCAAAATATGAAGCGGCTGCCGAGCCCGCACGATGTCATGAACCTCTTTGGTAATATCGCTATATTTATGCCGAATGGCATATGGATTGGTTTAATGATCAGAAGCAAATTCCTCGGGTTCTTCGGTTCGTTCCTGATTTCCCTGGGGTTAAGCCTGGGACTGGAATGCTCGCAAATTGTGTTTTCCATGGGAAGTTTCGACGTAGACGATTTAATTCTCAATACGGCCGGCGGTGTGCTTGGATACGGACTGTATGTGATCTTCCGGTCGATCTATGCAGGTCTGTCGGTATTCTCTGCTGGAACGCCGGACGATCTCCATACGGTGAACAAGTCCAAACCATAAATTAGACGTAATCCATGAGTGACTTGGATTTATATTGGAAACTATAACGCGAGCAATTTTAATGATAGTAAACATGTTGATTGGGAGTCGCAGGGAACAGTTATGGTTCAGAGAGCTGTTGCGGTGGTGCATGAAGATCGAGTGTCACAAGTTGTACCAATTATCAAAAAAGAGCAGCCGCGTGTATGACGTGACTGCTCTTTTTATGCTATTTTAGTTGATTGTACAGGGCTTCCGCCCATTGGGTATGGAGCCTATGCTCGGGTCCAGGATTCAAGGGCGAGACGATTTTTAACGTATTGTTATCAAACGTGCCCATAAACCAATCAGGTGCATCCGTTTCGCCTACAGCCTGAGTGCCGCGCCAATATCGATTCGAATATCAACATATCTGGCAAAATCAAGGGAGATGGATTGGCGAATCCGCTGGCGGTACTCATCATACGTATCCTCAAATGTTCGCTTGGTTCCCTGATCATCCGGATAAATAGGGAGTTTGTCATGAGCTCTAGACATGGGTAAGAACCTCCTCTTGACCTTACAGTAAATTAGACACCGGAGGGAGGCAAAAAGCCACAGTGACAAAATATTTTCAGAGGCGAAATATGAATCGTTTATATAGGAAAGCTTCGATATGAGGGGAACTCAGAGTGATTCAGCTTGGTAAAACTAGGTTTTTGATCTATTTATATATCTATCCTATAAAGGCACAAGAAAGAAAGGCAAATTTGCATATGATGTCATAATCATGAGAATGGAAAGCGAGGTGATCATCGTATGTCTTCGAAACGCGTAAGGAAATCCAGGACTGTTCCCAAATCTGTACCTGCGTCACAGCATTGGGTAGGTCAACCGGTTGTGGTCGTTCTCAAAGACGGCAGTTATTATATTGGTGAACTGAGTCAGATCGAAGGTCAGGCAGTAACTCTATCAGGGCTCCGCGCCAACAACAAGATGCCGGCTTCGATTGCCCGCAGCGGGGATAAAGCGCAAATTTCCGGCTTTTTGAGTGCCTTGTTCGGAGGTCCGCCAAGCGGACCGGCAGCTGAAGGAGCAGTGGAAGGAGAGGCTGTTGCAGCCGGAGGCGGTGGTGGAGGTTTTGGATTTTTGGGACAGATCGTGCCTCACATTAAATTGGGAATGAATGTAATTAAAACCATTATGCCATTAATGGGGATGTTAAAAATATAATAACGGCGATTCGTAGATCCGTGATCAAGAAGCTTGAAGGGGTTCAAGCTTCTTTCTTATGCGACGTGTTTTTGCGAATTAAGCATGGGACCGAATGCCGTTCCGGCTAACTATCGATCAATCGGCCAGAGCACGTTGAATAATCGATTTGGCCTCCTCTGCAATGGCTTCATCCTTATCGTCCACAGCCTGCATAAATAGTAGCATAGGTATGTATACCGCAATCATTCGTGCGAGAATCTTCGTTTCATCGTCCACTTCACCATAGATTTCATAAAAAGCCTGTCTTGAGGCTGGAGGCAAGTAACTGTACGCGATGCTGAGGTCACAGGCCGGATGTCCGATGTTCACGTCGCCCCAATCGATAATGCCCGCAAGTATGCCCGAATCGTCCACTAACATGTTCTTAAAATGCAGATCGCCATGGAGGAGAACCTGTCGGTGTTCCACTCGTTCCAGGGTGATCCCTTGCAAATAGTTTGCGATTTCGTCTAGTTCCTCTTGCGTGATATAAAGGTTAAACCGGGATAGAAAATCCAGCATTCTCTCTTTGCGTCCAGCCAGGTCCGTCAGATTTCGCTGGTCAAACAATATGCCTTCTTGCTGTGCGACTTCCACAGGGAAAACGTGCAGGTTCTTCAGGAACTTGGCCAGAGCAGCTGCAGACTGCACGCGTGCATCGTCCGATATTCCAATCGGAAATTTACCCGGTATATAGGAGTAACCGAGAAAGGGAGCTGGATAGTGGGTGCTCTCTTTCCCGAAGAAGAGGGGCTTGGCATAAGGCACTGTAATATAGCCTGCCAGCTTAGGTAGAATTCTTGCTTCGGTTCTCAATAAATCAACGGCTACCTGTCGTCTGGGAAAGCGAAATACATACTCATCGCCTACACGATATACGGTGTTATCCCATCCGTTCCCGATTTCCCGGATCGGCAGAGAGGCTAGGCGGGGAAATTGGAGGTTTAACAGCTGCTGCACTAACGGTTCTGTAACTTCCCATTCTGCATCCCATAGATTACGACCCATGCTCAACTTCAACTCCTTATTTAGTAGATTGAACGCTTACACTCATCCAGTCTATAGGTTCGATCTTTACATGGCAACTTATATGATAGCTATAGCTGAACTTTACCAGGCGATGAGTGGATCTGAATCATAGTGATTCCTTTCACAATAACAATATTGTATAGTAGGGATAGAGACAAAAGTCACTCAGAAGACATCTATAAGACAATAAATTGACGAAATGAAGGGATTAGAGTGCCATATTTACGCTTTAAAGGTTTTCCAGATGTATTTCTTGAAGAAATAACACCTAAGGTTGTTGACGAATTCGCGGGTATTGTTCAAATTCCGCAAGAGATTGTGAAGATCGAGCTTCTTTCTTATCAGATCATTACGAATACGCCATTATCCGTGGAAATTCTGATGTTCCAGAGAGCGCAGGAGGTTCACGATGCGGTGGCAGCCAGCATTCATGGCATACTGTCGGAGCACGGGTACCGAAACGTACATATTTTCTTTGTGATTCTAAATCGGAATCTTTATTATAAAGAAGGAAGGCCATTAGAATAAAAAGAATAACAATAGAAAATGAGTACACCCCAAACAAGGAGACTGCTGCAGTTTCCTTGTTTTTTTGATGCAAGTTGCGAGGTTAAGCCATCGAAAAAAATATATATTTATGGATAAAATCCCCTTACAATTAGGTATATAGTGACAATTATCACCATTCCGAAGTTTATCTTGTGGAATTTATGGACCTAAAGAAGGGGGATTGTCACACAATTTATGAGACTTAGGGAGGAGACCCACCACAGATGGAAGTTATGGAAAGAACAAGCCAGTCGTTATATTCCGGTGTCCAGCGAGGCAAAAAAGAGGGGTACATCTATCTAACGGCTACCGATTTAAATTTAACGCAGGATTATTTATCCGATTCATCGGCTCACTATTGGATTCAGGCCGATACTATTCATCTTATCGGGTCGTTAAGTTTGCCCGGGCGTAATTTGATGCTGAATGCAAGAATCATTTCTTCTGATGGGAATGTGTCGATTAGTACGTCAGGAGCCCCTGTCCCTTCGGATCAGGACTTTGTACAGGAACCCAAGGCTGATCCGGGAATGAAGGCGATCAAGAATGGGGATCGTGGTGGAGATGGTATGGATGGCCTCGATGGAGGAGCAGGGATGTCCGGCGGACATATGGTGCTGGCTGCGGAACGTTTTGATCTAAAAGGGGAATTAAGGCTCGTGGCTAATGGCAGCAACGGAGGTCGTGGCCAAGACGGAGGAGACGGCATGGATGGCCGGCGGGGTGAGGATGGAAGAGACGCCGAGAAGCACTGGTTTTACGCGAATGATTATTCGACACCGGGTGGTAACGGTGGCGATGGAGGTAACGGCGGTCATGCCGGTCATTCAGGGAATGGAGGAGATGCCGGATGTATTTTTGTCGGATACGTGGTTTCCAGCGGAGAACACAGGATTACGATGGAAAATGAAGTCGGGATCGCCGGGGCACCTACCTTACCGGGAAAAGCGGGAGCGGGAGCTCCGGGTGGGATAGGCGGGTATAAGCTAGAGACTGTTACCGTTGGGAGAACCTCTTCCGTCACCCGGGTAAGCAATAAGAGGGATGCTGGCGGGAAGGACGGCATGGACGGCAAATCTGGGCTTATCGCAACTAATGCGGCTAATGGCGAACCCGCCAAATCCACCGTGGTGCAGATACAATATGATCAATTTTATGGATCGAAGCTAAGTAAAACAGAATTGTACAAAGAATTCTCTCCGATTGATTTGGAAACGGCCTTAGGTGCTTCACTTGAACGCCAAATGCTGACTTTGCATAAGGCTGGATTGGCCTATTTGACGGGGAGTGAGGAGAAGCTCGAAGAATCCGCGAGTCTGCTGGATTGGCTGCAGCGTACAACTCCGGATGAGGCCTGGTTTGACGTGGTTCGAGCTTTGAGCGATTATTCGGCTTTTCAAGGCAGCATGCTGGATGCGTCCATTCAATGGCTGGCACTACGCAACAAGTCCATTATTCTCCTTTCACAGTTGGGACAGGGACTTGATTATTTCAGCCATCCCTGGAACTGGACGCCGTTAATGCCTTTAGATAAGTACCAAGATCTTGGTGGCAATCTAATTACGGCTGCTCAACAAGCTGAAACCTTATATCATGAATATGTAAAGGCTGAAAACGATCAAAGGGGCCGCGTGAAAATATTAAAGGACACCATATCCATTGCAGTAAACCGGATCAACGATTTGGATGATCAAAGGCAAAAATCGATCATCGAACGGGAGCGCTTGGAATCGGAAGCAGACAAGCTGTATGAAAGCATATTGTCTAATGAGAAGCATCTCCAGAAAGTAGCGGAAGAATTTGTACAAGCGCTCAGGAAGAAGCTCGCCCTGGATTCCCTGAAAGCTACATTTGATCTGGTGGTTAACGGTGTGGCACTGGTCACTAACGTAACTCCGGCCATAACGGCGCTCAAAACAGGGGGAGCTATCGCTTCGGCGGTCAGTAATTATTGGAATACAGGCAAATCCATTGTCATTGATGATCCATTCAAAAACACAAAAACGGTGGAAAAAGAAAAGAAGAAGAAGGAAGCGGAGCTTTCCAAATCCATCAAAAATGTGACCACGGTCGTTTCTTCCGGTTTAGCGGTATTAAAGGATGGAGCAGAGCTATATGATTTGATCGGTCAGATGAATGCGGCGCGTGATTCCTTTGGCTATCGTTCATCCATGCTTACGATGTCGCGCGAAAAGTTCGAAAACATGCTGAAGCCGATCTATAAGCAGATGCCGGAGGAGAAGGTCGAGGGATATCGCAAAGCCTTCAATCAATATCTAAACGTTGTCGAAGAATATCAAGGCAAAATACAATCGGTGAAAGCAAAACATCTTGAAGAGGCAAAATGGTTTGCCGAAATGGAACAGCGCCGTGCAGATCAAGAAAGGATCCGGCAGGCGATGGGTGATGAGGTGGACGCAGGCCTGCCGCTGTTCCATACGTATATTCTCGATCTCTACAACGGTTTGAAATTGGCATTGACCGATTTTCTGTATCAGGAATACCAAGCGTACCGCTATATGGTGCTTAGTAAGGACTTTTTCCCGTTTATCCGGGATAGTCATGTGGCAGAGCTCGCCCGTATCCATGCTGATATGACCATTAAACTGAAAAATGCGCTGAACGCATCGGAGAATCCGGTGCAGCCGTTTAAGAACGTAACTTTCATTTTGAATGAAGCATCCTTTCCAGAGCAATTCGAAGCACTCAGAGACCATCGAACAGCCTTTTTCCCTTTGACACTGGAGAACAAACTCATCAGGGAGAAGATTGCAGGCAAAGCTCATATGATGGTCAGTGACTGTCACATTCAGTTGCCGGGTGCCCGGCATTCGGCGGGCAGCATTCACATTGAGTATACACACTCCGGTCACTCCACGTTCCTGGATTCGTATGGCGAGCGTTTTGACTTTGTCCATAACAAAAGCCACGGTTTCTTTGAATATGAAGTGACACCAAGTGAAGATGCGGGCGATGCTGGAGAACCTAAAGAGTACATTGGCAATTTGTCCGGCGGAGCAGTGGGTGATGGGAATAGCCGAATTATGCCAGGCTTATTGTCGATTTGGTCAATTGAGGTCCCACTTGAGGATCGACGAGGTTTTACGCTTAACGAAGGCGTAGATCTCAGTCAGGTGACAAAGATCGTAATGACTTTGGCAGGAAAGGCGGAGGCGTATACCACTCCAAAGGCCCCCACCGGAAAATTGAGCGCCTTTGCAGCGAAGAAACCGATTTCCGAGGCGTTTGCGGATCATGAAATGTTTGGCCTTCCGGGTAATGGAACTGAAGTTGTGCAAGCAGATTCGGTTGTTATAGAACTGTAGAGTTTGCAACCGTCTGTTCGATTGAATCCCTACTGACGGGTCTGTAATGTAAGAGGCGCCCATAATGGACGCCTCTTTTTTGAATCTATTGAATGCTTTAAGGCTTAGCCACGAGAAGGAAATTCGCCTTGCAAACAAATGATAAAATTTTGGGCGATAAAAGGCTGCATATTATTATGAGGTAAGGAAGAACCAGCTACCCCCACAGCCAAAGGTGCCATCTGTGTGTCAGCAGTGTTGTTATACAACGGAGGTTGCGGTGCAGTCGGTATAGGTTTGGGAGCTTGGGCCCAGTAAGCATCTTTAGGTGAATTCTGATTCCCGGTTGCAACAATGCCTTGAGGCGTGTGCGTATGAGCGGGAATCTCCGTTTGTGTTAATGTCACCGTCGGCTCACCAAGTTTCTCCCCAACATGCCGCGGCGACAAACCCGTTCCCGTCCCTTGATGTATTACAGCTGAACCCATTAAATTTGGCAATGCAAAGGTGCTCCTCCCATCACCTCCATACTGGATGCCCAGCACAGAGAATAGCGCTGTGTTTTGGGCTATTGACAATAACTGCCCATTACATAAAGCCCAGCCTTTCGGCGCGAAATTGCCTGCAAAAATTCGGATCTCTCCGATATATGCCTCAGCCATAGTATTGTCCTCCTTATTAGTTGCGAGAAGGAAAAATTCCCTCAATCGCAATAGCGTAATTCAAAACCGTGTAAGGCTGCATATTGTTATGGGCTTGTGAGCCACCCGCTGTGGAGAGACTTCCTGAATTCATTGGATTTTGCCCTACTGACGATCCAAATGAGTTTGGGACAGCGGCCCATACATTGTTCAGAGGAGATGCCATCGTCGGATTGGTTTGAGAAGCAACGGCTTGGTGAGTATGTATTGGCATCTCATTAGATGTTAGCGTATGTGAAGCTTCACCTTGGGCAGAGCCCAGCGGGATGGTTTGGGAAACATGAATGGGGACTCGGCCACGGTAATCAGGAAGTGCAAAAGTAGAAACTCCATTTCCCCCGTAGACGGTGCCGAGCAAAGAGAAAAGGGCCGGATTGCTGTTAATCGACAGTATTTGTCCTTCACAAAAAGCCCAGTTTCTGGGGGCGTAGTTATTGGCGAACAATCGAATCTCGCCCAAAAAAGGTTCTGACATGCGCTTACCTCCTGAATTGTATTTTGTTTTAAGGTCGAGGCGGGAAAGTGCCTTCTAGAGAGATAATGAACGAGATGACAGTCGAAGGCATCATGTTGTTATGAGGCTGATTTCCACCAGTTGAATATACGGCGGTGTTATTCATATTCACTGTGCTGGCTCCGGTTGCAGTGGAATATATTTTGCGTGGTGAATCAGCCCATGTTGCATTCGTTGGAGTCGAGGAGATCGTGGAGGAGTCCGAGGCTGTGTATACCTGATGCGTATGTGCCGGAAGTTGATTTGAATTTATTGTAACCTCCTGAGCCCCTGCTTTTTGTCCCCTTGCATACGCAGTACTTGGATGAACGGCAACTCTGCCCTGTAAGTCGGGCAAGGCAAAGGTGTTCTGGCCATCTCCGCCATAAAGCGTACCGAGTAGGGTGTATAGAGCTTCATTTCCAGCAATAGATAGTATTTGTCCATTACACAATGCCCACCCTTGAGGGGCAAAATTTCCCGCAAACATACGAATTTCACCTAAAAAAGCTTCACTCATTTGTTCTCACCTCGCCAAATTATGATTCAGACCTACTTTGTTTTTGAAGCACGCCATTCCATTACCTGATGAATACCCTCGCTGTGTACAGGAACAAACTCAAGCTTCTGGTACAAACTCAATGCCCTGTTCATAGGAAGTACGCTTAAACGAACAGCTGCATTGGCATGAGTTGCCCGATGTTGTAAATCCATGATCAAACGAGTCCCTATGCCTTGATTGCGGTACTCCGGAAGAAGAGAAATATCAATTAGCACCCATCTTGCTCCCTGATCAAGCACATATATTTGACCGACAGGCGCACCATTGTAACGGACGATCATACGAATGGCATCTGGGTAAGAAGAAGCATAAGACATGGTTTGAGCTCTCCATTGCATACGCAAAAACTGCTCCTGCTCTTCTACTCCCCAGCCCCAATTTTGTAATTCGTCTGCTCGAGTCAATGAATACAATTGAAACAAAAAGATCTCATCTTCAGGTCTTGCTGCAACTGTATCAATCAATGTTTATTTTCTCCCTTATTTAAGAGTAGGGGCTGCAACATCGTTGTCATAATTTGTTTATAACAGATGGGAAAGGGGCTGTCATTAAAATTTTGTGATTTTATATCGAATAATGGCGAATTATGTTTCTGAGATTATGGAATTAGAATATGAAAGGTAGATTGAAGTGGGCTAAAAGTCTTTACATTGTGAGAAAAGTCCCTAATTTTATATTTACCTTAATGAGAGTCTCGTTTATGATGAAAGTAATTTCCATTTCCTTCATTCACAAAGCCATCATCGGGAAATGAATAAGGCAATGAGTGAACTAGCCAAATACACTTAAATATGGGGGGCGGGTATGTTTTCAAGAAAAAGAGGGTTGAATCGTTTCATTCAGAGTTCGTTGGCAGGCATGTTGCTTTTTAGTTCTATTAGCGGGACAAGACAAATTGTATTCATTCATAGGAAATGGCAAACCGGAAGTGGTGTATACCGACAATTCAGTCCCTAATTTCTACAGAGTAACGTACGGTGATGGGGTGTATATTGCCACAACCTATATGGATGGAGAAGCCACCAAAATTTATCGATCGACTGATGGATTAAGTTGGGCGCAAGTTTACACAACGAATCGAGGCCAAGCGATTTTTGATATTGCGTACGGAAATCATGTGTTTGTAGCGGTAGGAGAAGCCGGTCAGGCCTACGTGTCAAATGATGGCATATCCTGGACGAAGGCAACGGTTCTGAATTACAACGGAATGGGCCTAGCCTCAGTGACCTATGCCGCAGGTAAATTTTATACAGTCAGCACAAATGAAAGAGTAGCAAGCTCACGAAATGGAGTTGATTGGCTTGAGGAATGGAGTAAGGCTTCCTCGTCCATTGATTTTGCTGACATTGGTATAGGTGGAGGACGAGCAGTCGCCGTAGGCTATGACAATCTAACTTATGACGGTCATATTAAATCAGCTCCTGTCCCAGTGGTAAACAGCGTGACGGTCAGCCCGGCCAATGCAACTGTGGTGCAGGGAGGAACGGAACAGCTGACTGCAACGGTGGATGTCAGCGGCGGTGCAGCCCAAACGGTAACATGGAGCAGCAGTGACTCGAGTGGCAATGTGACCGTGGATGGGAACGGAAAGGTGAGTGTGGCTTCTAACACCGTGCCGGGCCAGTACACGGTTACGGCAACTTCGACCGTGGACAGCACGAAGTCCAGCAGTGCCACGATTACAGTCACCGCGGCGGCAGTGGTAAACAGCGTGACAGTTTCTCCGGCCAATGCAACCGTCGTGCAGGGAGGAACGGAGCAGCTGACTGCAACGGTGGATGTCAGCGGCGGTGCAGCCCAAACGGTAACATGGAGCAGCAGTGACTCGAGTGGCAATGTGACCGTGGATGGGAATGGAATGGTGAGTGTGGCTCCTAACACCGTGCCGGGCCAGTACACGGTTACGGCAACTTCGACCGTGGACAGCACGAAGTCCGGCAGCGCCACGATTACAGTCACCGCGGCGCCAGTGGTAAACAGCGTGACGGTTAGCCCGGCCAATGCAACTGTGGTGCAGGGAGGAACGGAACAGCTGACTGCAACAGTGGATGTCAGCGGCGGTGCGGCGCAAACAGTAACATGGAGCAGCAGTGACTCGAGTGGGAATGTGTCCGTGGATACGAACGGAAAGGTGAGTGTGGCTTCTAACACAACCCCGGGCCAGTACACGGTTACGGCAACATCAACCGTGGACAGCAGTAAATTCGGCAGCGCCACGATTACAGTCACCGCGGCGCCAGTGGTAAACAGCGTGACGGTCAGCCCGGCCAGTGCAACTGTGGTGCAGGGAGGAACGGAACAGCTGACTGCAACGGTGGATGTCAGCGGCGGTGCAGCCCAAACGGTAACATGGAGCAGCAGTGACTCGAGTGGCAATGTGACCGTGGATGCGAACGGATTGGTGAGTGTGGCTTCTAACACCGTGCCGGGCCAGTACACGGTTACGGCAACTTCGACCGTGGACAGCACGAAGTCCGGCAGTGTCACGATTACAGTCACCGCGGCGTCAGTGGTAAACAGCGTGACGGTTTCTCCGGCAAATGCAACCGTGGTGCAAGGAGGAACGGAACAGCTGACTGCAACAGTGGATGTCAGCGGCGGTGCAGCCCAAACGGTAACGTGGACCAGCAGTGACTCGAGTGGCAATGTGACCGTGGATACGAACGGAAAGGTGAGTGTGGCTTCTAACACAACCCCGGGCCAGTATACGGTTACGGCAACATCAACCGTGGACAGCACGAAGTCCGGCAGTGCCACGATTACAGTCACTGCGGCGGCAGTGGTAAACAGCGTGACGGTCAGCCCGGCCAATGCAACCGTAGTACAGGGAGGAACGGAACAGCTGACTGCAACGGTGGATGTCAGCGGCGGTGCAGCGCAAACGGTAACATGGAGCAGCAGTGACTCGAGTGGCAATGTGACCGTGGATACGAACGGAAAGGTGAGTGTGGCTTCTAACACAACCCCGGGCCAGTACACGGTTACGGCAACTTCGACCGTGGACAGCACGAAGTCCGGCAGTGCCACGATTACAGTCACCGCGGCGTCAGTGGTAAACAGCGTGACGGTTTCTCCGGCCAATGCAACCGTGGTGCAAGGAGGAACGGAACAGCTGACTGCAACAGTGGATGTCAGCGGCGGTGCAGCCCAAACGGTAACGTGGACCAGCAGTGACTCGAGTGGCAATGTGACCGTGGATACGAACGGAAAGGTGAGTGTGGCTTCTAACACAACCCCGGGCCAGTATACGGTTACGGCAACTTCGACCGTGGACAGCACGAAGTCCGGCAGTGCCACGATTACAGTCACCGCGGCGGCAGTGGTAAACAGAGTGACAGTTTCTCCGGCCAATGCAACCGTAGTGCAGGGAGGAACGGAACAGCTGACTGTAACGGTGGATGTCAGCGGCGGTGCAGCCCAAACGGTAACATGGAGCAGCAGTGACTCGAGTGGCAATGTGACCGTGGATGGGAATGGAAAGGTGAGTGTGGCTCCTAACACCGCCCCGGGCCAGTATACGGTTACGGCAACCTCAACCGTGGACAACACGAAGTCCGGCAGCGCTACGATTACAGTCACCGCGGCGCCAGTGGTAAACAGCGTGACGGTCAGCCCGGCCAGTGCAACTGTGGTGCAGGGAGGAACGGAACAGCTGACTGCAACGGTGGATGTCAGCGGCGGTGCAGCCCAAACGGTAACATGGAGCAGCAGTGACTCGAGTGGCAATGTGACCGTGGATGCGAACGGATTGGTGAGTGTGGCTTCTAACACCGTGCCGGGCCAGTACACGGTTACGGCAACTTCGACCGTGGACAGCAGTAAGTCCGGCAGTGCCACGATTACAGTAGTCAGTGATATTGATGTGTATACGGTAACGATAAGCCATTTGAATGGCGGCCATATAACAGCTACCCCTTCTGTTGCTTCAGCAGGTAGTGTTATCAGCTTGAACACTGTACCGGATTTTGGTAAGAGACTGAAAGTTGGATCACTGAAATACACTTTCAATTCCACAGACTTCCCCATCACAGATGGAAGCTTTGTCATGCCAAGTGGGGATGTAACCATTAGTGCTGAGTTTGAGGATATATCAGAAAGTTTGCCTGTATTGAGTATTGTTGCACCTTCCTTTACGCCTGTAACAGTTGGTTACGAACAGCCTCCAGCAAAAAAATTGATCATCAGGAATACAGGGATGGTCGATACTACGATCAACAGTCTTACATCCAGTGAACCCGGCAAATTTATCGTTGAGGGGAATGGAGGAATTGTAGCTGCAGGTGAAAGTATCGACAGTTGGACGGTACGTCCTGTGACAGGCTTACCAGCAGGAACCCATTCTTCAGTAATAACGGCTGTTTATGGGAATGGAGAGATAGCAACTGCTAACCTGGTGTTGACCGTAAATCCTCCAAGCAGCTCAGGCGGTGGGGAGAATCCAGGAAATTCAGGCAATAACGGTAGCGCTGGTGGTTCTCAAGGCAGCGGAACACCGTCTCCGAATCCGTCACAACCGGATCCAGGTGGTGTGCCTGTAATGATCAATGGCAAGTCAGAGAATATCGGCAAGCTGGAAACGAAGGTCGTTGACCATCGAAAAATAACAACCATTACTCCTGACCCAGATAAACTGATAGAGTGGTTAGAGAGAGAAGGTAAGAATGCCGTAGTTACTATTCCAGTTGATGTTTCATCTGACTCCATTGTGGGACTGCTGACAGCTAATGTTGTTAAAAGGATGGCAGATCAATCAGCCGTATTGGAGCTGGTTACCCCAATGGCTTCTTACAGAATACATGCGGATCAATTCCCAATTGTAGCTATAGCGGACCAACTTGGGGCAGATGCTTCGTTATCTGAAGTGACGATTGAAATCATGATGTCTAAAGCCCTATCATCAGAAACAAGCCTTGCCCAAAGTGTGTTGAATCGAAAAGGAGTTTCACTTTTAGTGGAGCCTGTTCATTTTACCTTAATGGCTGAGTTTAACGGTGCAAAAATAGAATTAAATCGCTTCACTCGTTATGTTGAACGGGTTATTCCTATTCCAGAGACAGTGGATCCGAATCAAATCACGACAGGGATTGTTGTAGGATTGGATGGTTCCACTCATCATGTACCGACATATGTACAGAAAAAAGACAATCGTTATTATGCAGTGGTTAACAGCTTGACCAATAGTATGTACACCTTGGTCTGGCATCCAGTCGAGTTTGCTGATGTGACAGATCATTGGGCACAGCATGCAATCAATGACATGGGATCACGAATGATTGTTACTGGGATGGGCCAGAATTTATTCGAACCGAATAGGGATATTACGCGTGCAGAGTTCGTGGCTATGGTTGTACGGGCACTTGGTTTGATGCCGGTAAATGGCGAAATTTCGTTTGTGGATGTAAATAAGTCCGATTGGTTTGCTGATTATATCCAAACTGCTCATGATTATCAGTTAATTGAGGGTTATAGTGGTTCTCGGTTCGCACCCATGGACACGATTACTCGAGAACAAGCTATGACTATCATTGCCAAAGCAATGAATATCACGGGCATCAATCCTGACTTATCTCCTGAGCGAGTAAACAGACTGCTAGATGGCTATAAAGATGCAGCATCGATTTCAAGCTATGCTCGAGATCATATAGCCGCAGGTTTAGACCTGAATATTATAAATGGTAGAACAACCAATACCATTCAACCAAAGAGCAAAATCACTCGTGCTGAAGTTGCTACACTACTTCAGAAATTACTCAGGAAGTCGGATTTGATTCAATAATTTAAGAAAACTAAAGGATCAGGCCCTAGCGGTCTGATCCTTTAGTTTTGTGAATTACTTCAAAACCTAGAGGTTTTGTCCAAGTCTCTGATGAATCGCAATACACGGATGGCGATATGCTATACCGACGTTCACCCTATTTCAGAGTCCCTACATTGCATACTTTACAAGCACCCAACAGAACAGAGCCATAAACCAAGAAACAAACCCGAATACCATCACGATTTTGTTCTCGCTCCAGCCATACTTGAGACTGAAGTGGTAGTGGATAGGCGTCATCCGGAACAACCGCAGCTTGGTGCGCTTGTAATACCATACCTGCAGAATGACGGAAAGCTGTTCAGCCAAATAGATGAAGAACAGAAGCGGAATCAGAATTTCGACCTTCTCAATGACGGCCAGAAACGACAGGGACCCGCCAATGGCCAGTGATCCAGTATCACCCATGAACGCTCGGGCAGGATAAATATTATAGAGCAGCAGGCCGAGCAGACAGCCAATCATGACCAGCGAGAACATCTGCACCTCGGGTTTATCGGAGATCAGAAAGAAGAAAAAGTAGGTAGGTATCGCCACATTGATTAACAGCCCGTCCAAACCATCGGTAAAGTTGATGGCATTAGCCGACCCTACAATGAATAATAGCATGACGATGATGTATACGCTGACAGGCAGATGAAGCTGAAATCCATGGAATAGCGTGATCTCACTTGTCAGCGAGAAGGACTGGAATAACACATACAGCAGTATACCGGTAAACAGGAACTGGAGCACGAGTTTCATGCGTCCGGAAATACCGGAGGGGTCCTGCCAGGCTGCTTTTTTGAAATCATCCATAAACCCGATGGAGCTGAACAAGAGAAAGGATGAGCACAAAAAAACCGTAAGTGGCGCAGGATGAAACTGCAGTGACATGGCCACGCCAACCAGCAGAATAAGCCCAGCCATTAACGGCGTCCCGCGTTTGGCCTGATGATCGGGAGGCAGCTCGGTCCGTATCGGCTGTGTAAGCTTTAAGGTGCGTAATGCCCAGATGAGCAGTGGCGTAAAGAGTGTCACCAGCAGGAATGATAGTCCGGATACGCCCAGAATTCCGTTCATAAGATACACATCACTTTCTATCGATTTCGTATTAGTACATTGTATTTCGATGAAATGGACAAATATTCCTTCTGATTTCTAGAATTGGTAGGGTACGTCAATGGACAATTGTAATACCATGGCCGTCATTTCCCATGGAGTGTAGGGATCCCCCTTCAAGATCCACCACAAGATGGTCTCGTGAAACGAGGAGCTGCAGTAACAATTACGTATACTCTATTCTTTAGGTAAGAATGCCACTGAACGCAGATGGATATATATCTTAAGTTGTGAGTTATTCGAAGACGGCGTGTAACATCAAAATCGATTTGCTACGCTACTCGTTATCATGTTACACGGAAAGTGCAGTACGAAGATTTCGCTTGCACTGCATCTTCGTGTTTGAAGTAAGGTGAGAAATGAAGTAGCCATGGCTACTCTAATTATGGTTTAATCTATTTAATGGCTAAAAGCATTTTAAACCCCTAAATGTAATATTACTGAGTTGAATGGGGTTGGATCATAAAGGATGGACAGCACCGAAAGTATCGGGAGCTTACAACGTCGATTACGGCGATTGTGAGCTCTTTTTGCTTTCCAATAATTAGGTTGCTGCTATAATGGGAGGGTGAGAATGTACCGAATCCATTCGACAGTTGCATACACTTTTTGAAGGAACGAAGATTCATGTTGATAGCATGTTGATGAAAGAGTGCAGCTTGTTTAAGAATGAAGTTAACATGCAGGATCACATTCCAATCTATTCATGGAATGAGTCGATAAAAAGGTCTTTCGTTCATGCACTGCAGCTTCGAGGTTATAGCAAAAAAACGATAAAAGCTTATTGTAGTCAAGTCCATCGATTTGATGCTTTTGTACAGCAGCAAAATAATGGGATGGATCACGAGAAAATGATTCAGAGTTATTCCTTGCACTTGCTTCATAGGAAATGTTCCCATTCCTATGTTAATCAAGCGCTCAGCGCGATCAAATTCTACGCTCATAAAGTATTATTGCATGAGGAAACCGTCTCTTATGTTCGCCCTAAGAAAGAAAAGAAGTTGCCGAATGTGTTATCGATGAACGAAGTGATGTTAATCTTAAAAGCACTCCATAATTTAAAACATCGTGCGATCCTATACCTTACCTATTCCTCAGGATTACGGGTAGGGGAAGTGGTCCGTTTGAAAACTCAAGACATTGATTTCGAGCGAAAAACACTTCGAGTTTCTCAAGGCAAAGGTCGAAAGGACCGTCTTACGCTGTTATCCGATACAGCTATTGATATTGTTCAACCGTATTTACAACAAGAAAAGCCTGAGATGTGGATGTTCCCAGGTCAACACCCAGAGCGCCATATTACTGAACGAACTGTTCAAAAAGTGTTCGAACAAGCACGTGCTGTCTCTGGAATCCAGAAAAAGGTTAGTATTCACGCCTTACGCCATTCATTCGCCACACATCTATTGGAGAGTGGAATTGACATTCGCTTCATTCAAGAGTTGCTCGGTCATCAAAGTGTACGCACCACCGAAAGGTACACACATGTGAGTGTGAAGGACATAAGAATGATTAAAAGTCCGTTAGATCAAATGGAAGAGGAGTCGTACACTTGGTTGTTGAAGATGTGTTCACGAAGTTCGTAAACATCTCAAGAGATGATAATTTTGCGAAGTTCGTGAAAAAGACGTTCAGGTGAAATCCCCCAAGAGTTTAAAAACATTTATAGTTAGGAGATTCTATGAAGCGAATAATAATGATTAGCGATATTCATGGATGTATCGATCAATTAAATCAGATGTTGCAACTTATCAAATATAATTCGATAGATGATCAGTTGTTTTTGCTTGGTGATTATGTAGATAGAGGACCTAATAGTAAAGCAGTAGTTAATAAAGTAATCGAATTAGTAAGTATGCATAATGCCATTGCTTTACGAGGCAATCATGACCAACGATTGGTTGATTTTATAAATAATGATAGCGCATTGATTAGATCTAAATTTATTGAACATGGGGGAATACAAACTCTCCAAAGTTATTGTGATATTAATAACATTAATAACGAAATCTCTAATGAGGTATTGAACCAGGCGAAGGATAAAATTAAGACTTTTTTTGGTCACCACATAGACTTTTTAAGTGAATTACCTTTATATCACGAAGATCATGATCACATTTATGTTCATGCGGGATTGAATCCCAATTTTATAGATTGGAAGAACCAGCCAGAACATGATTTTATGTATATTAAGGATGAATTCATTCAACACACTTTTGAGGATCTAAACAAAAGAGTTATTTTTGGACATACAAGAACTATTGATATCCATGGCGCATCAGATATTTGGTTTAGTAAAGACAAGATAGGAATTGATGGCGGATGTGCATATGGAATGCAGTTGAATTGTTTAATTTTTCAAGAAGGATTGTATATAACGGAACAGATAAAGAACTGTTGAAAGTAAATCCAGGAAGTGGGTAACATCACCTAACATCATATCCACGCATCGGAGTCGAACGGCTCCTCGGTCCGCGAGAAGCATTGGCAGGGAAACAGATTCAGCGGACACATCCGCACCGACTAACCGCATCGCGGCCGCTCCCGTAGGTCGCTTAAGTCGATGGGACGTCGTGGATACAGGAACGTTATGTGAAAGTGCGAAGTCAAAATGAGAAAAAGGAGAGTTCTAGAATGAATGGACAAAGCCTCATAAAATCCCTTGTTAAAGAAAAAGAGATCCATGAAACATATGAAGTAGCATCGAAAGAAGATATAGAAAAAACAGAAAATGATTTGAATTGCAAACTACCAAAATCATATTGCGATTTTGTATCACAGTTTAGCAATGGTGCATTTATATACATGATTCAAGAAGTAAGTGCAGTAGGAGATGGAGACAAACAAATCTTGCCGATGCAGAGACTTTCTTTACAAAGAATGACTAGCGTTGAGACTCATGAAATGATTAATATTAGAGAGGGTGGATCTGTGAACGTAGACCATTTAATCCCGTTTTCTCTAGATCATAATGGAAATGCATGGTGTTTCATTGTGAATCAGATGATAGATGAAGAATACATAGTTGCTTATTTCGATAGCCACAACCCCAAATTGTATGGAATCATGGATAATTTCAATGAGTGGTTAAAGGTTTTGATAAACAATAGAGAGGAAGTTATTAGAACCATATATGACGATAATGTGATTTCTATGGAACTAGGTTTGGGATAAATACTAGTTTTAGATGGAATATTTCAGAGTACCATCACATAACACTAGATTTACGCATTGTCGCTAACGCTTCTCGGTCCGGGTAAGGTGAATCGAAGAAGTGTGCCGGATACATCTGCACTCCCTAACCGCGTCGCGGCCAGGTCTACGGCCTTTAAGGGAGTGAGACGTCGTAAATCTCTGAACGTTATGTGAAATTGCTTGAAATCAAATAAATAAAGGAGAAACTATGACCCAATTGCCAAGAAGAATCCACATCATTGGCTCTACTGGAAGTGGTAAAACTTACCTAGCTAAAAATTTATCTAAGCAATTGGACATTCCTTACTATGAACTAGACAAGGTAATGTGGAGTAGTTCAATAGAAATGGCAGGGAAAAATTCTCCTGAAGTTCGTGAGAAACTATTAAATGAAATAATAGTAAAGGACTCTTGGATTGTAGAAGGAGTTTATTACAAGTGGCTGACTGAGAGTTTCAATTTAGCAGACCAAATCATATTTTTAACACCAAATACATTTGTAAGAGACTTAAGAATAATTAATAGATTTATTAAACAAAGAATAGGCATTGAAAAATCTAATTATAGACAAACACTAAAAGGATTATTGGAAATGATTAAATGGAATCATGGATTTGAAGCGCAGAAAAAAAAGGACATCTTAGAAATATTAAAACGGTATGACTACAAATTAGCAATATTAAAGAATAATAATGACATAATCAATGAGAGTAATTCAAAGAAGCTAAGTGACCTCACATAACATAATATTCAAGCAGCGGCTCCGTTGGAGCCTTGGTCTGCGAGGTGGCTTTCGAAGAAGCATTTCAACAGACAACCCCGTTGGGGTTCATGAATACAGGAACGTTATCAGAAATAGTTGCAAAGTCAAATAAATCTAAAAAGGGAGGATGGATACCCTGCGTACATATGCAAAATATAAATCTATTTCAACTCCGATAGGTCATCATATCTTCAGATATGATACAGAGTTTCAATCAGTTAATGGTCCAGGAGAAGTATTAGGACTAATTGTAATGATGAATCCAGGTGAGGCAAGGCCCGATTCAGAGTTGCAATTTCAAAAGCTTTGTAGTACAGAGCACACAATCGATGAGTTGGAGTTAACTAAACCTGATAAAACAATGAGTAAGGCTATAAGATTGATTAAGACTGCATTCGAAATTAATAACATACCTCTACCCGAACAATATACTTTTCATGTGGAAAACTTATTTAATTTAAGGGAAAAGAAAAGTAAAAAAGCAATAAAACTTGTCAATGAATTAATGGACTATAAGGATGTTTTATTTAAGACAAGAGAATTAAATGATGAATATCAATTTGTCTTAACAGCTTGGGGAAACGTTAAAATAAATTTAGAGAAACAAAAAATTATGAATAAATATCGTAATCATTTTAAAGTTAGTAAATTTAACTTTAGAAAATCAGTATACTATTCAGATTATCCAGTTCATGTTTTATATATGAATACAGATTACTTTATTGAGGCTGCAAAGGATAAGATAAATCGCAAGTAATTCAAGTTGGCAACTACTTCTGATAACATCATATCCACGCATCGGAATCTGACGACTCCTTGGTCCGCCCGATGAGTATTGGCAGGTAAGCGTGCAGGCGGACACATCCGCACCGACTAAGCGCATCGCGCCGACTGCATTCGCAGCCTTAAGTTGGTAGGACGTCGTGGATACACGAACGTTATCTGCAATGAGCGCGGATTCAAATAAACAATAGGGATGGTCATCTAATGAGAGACTCATTTTCGCTAAGGATAACTAAAATTATAGCGGATAGAGCAGGTCATAGATGTTCTAATCCAGTCTGTAGACGAGCGACTTCAAAAGCTCATCCTAATGATCCGGAGCTTTCAGTTAATCTTGGAATTGCTGCACATATCACAGCAGCAAGCCCAAACGGCCCAAGATATGATCAAAGATTAACAACAGATGAACGTAAGAGTGCATCAAATGGAATATGGGTATGCACGAGATGTTCAAAAGAAATAGATTCTGCTGAATCGGCTTACTCTGTGGATTTATTAAGAAGATGGAAAAAGGATATCGAAGTCGCTACAGCGAGAGATACTGTAGAAATAGAAGCGGGGAAGTTACAGGCATATGAATATCAGAATGTGCTTCAAGATGCTTTTGAAGTTATATTTTCTGACCAACTATTTCGTAAACGCTCCGAAGTCAAAGTAAATGAAGGTAGAAAACGAATAGATGTGGTCTTTAGCAATGAGTCAAAACATGGATTTTTTTTATGGATTAAAAAATGACTATAATATTTTTTGTCCGAATATCGTTATTGAATGTAAAAATTACAATGATGATCTTGCTAATAGTGAAGTGGATCAACTAATTGGAAGATTAAATAAACATATCGGGAATTTTGGCATTTTAGCTGCCAGAAAGATAACAGACGATAAACTCTTAATACAGAGACTCAAGGATGCATTAAGAGATGATAAATACATTATTTATATAGTAGATCAAGATATAATAAAATTGCTTGAATTGAAAAAAAGTGGATAGAGAAATTAATGACTACATGAATAGCAAGTTCGAAGAAATTATATTGTAAACTCAATTGTTTATTAATTTTTTGTTGTAGTTCAGTATAAAAAGAAAAGTTCTATCAAACGTCGCATAACATAATATTCACGCTGCGGGCATACGCCCTTGGTCCGGCATTCGCCGGACACCCAGCATACGCTGGGTCGTGAATACAGAAACGTTATAAGAAATCGGCGAAGAGCATTTAAAATCATTTGAGTTGGTGATTTCAATGAAGGATCCAATCGTTATTGAGCGATACAGCTATAATTGGCCGAATCTATTCAATGAATTACAAACCAAGATCACGACAATGATTGGCTCTGACATACTAAGAATTGATCACCAACTGCAGTAACTGGATTAGCTGCAAAGCCCATCATTGATATTCAAATATCTGTTAAGAATTTAGTGTTCATGGAGAGTGTCGCATCCGGCCTTGCATCATTAGGCTTCCGATATCGTCTGGATAATGATGACTTGTCGGTCCGAACGCTTCTCTGATCCAGGGCGACCTCGTAGCGGCCATACGTCGGCTGAAGGTTCTGCATGAAGGGGAGATTGAAGTTGCCGGGCCGGAGTTGGCGCACAGTCTAACGGAGCTCGGTCTCGTTGATGAGTATCGCCTCTATCTCCATCCAGTCGTGCTGGGTCGCGGCAAGCCGTTCTTCGCCGGTCCGCGGCCGCCGCTGCGCCTTGTGGCAAGCGATCGAATTGGCGAGCAGGTGATCAGGTTGACCTACGTTCCAGTTTAGTTTTATGGTTGACCCAGCGGCCTAAAAAGGAACGATATAAATATAGGGAATTAACTAGGCTGCCATGAATCTGTAAAGGCAGTCTCGTTAAGCTTTAGAGCAGAATTGCTCAATAACCTGATGATATTGATGAAGCGTCCCTAGTGTCTTTTACTTCGTAAGCGCTAACCAACCAAACGGACAATTAAGCAATTTATGAGAAACTTAATAAACTCCAAAATGTTATACTTGGGAATAAAGGGTTTGCATGAAAAGGAGGACAATTACGATGGCTATTACAACCTTGAGGACTTGTAAAAATGGTCACGACTACTATAAAAGCTCTGATTGCCCAACTTGCCCTATATGTGAGGCAGAAAGAGAGATCGAAAGTGATTTTCTCTCCAAGATAGGTGCACCTGCCCGAAGGGCTCTTGAACGGAACGATATTACCTCACTCCAACGCCTGTCAGAGTATGCTGAGTCGGATATCTTGAAGCTACATGGTGTCGGTCCCAGTACGATCCCAAAGCTAAGAATGGCATTAGAGAAGTTTGGTTTATCATTTAAGAAATAGAAATAACATGTCATTCAGATTAGCCATTACTCCAGTTCGATCAATCAGAAATAACCTGTGCCTAAAGAAAAAATCTCTGAATCGTATCACAACTCATTAAGTTAACGGAATACGATAGTTCTATAATAAGACCTGAGAGCCACTCAAGAAAATGGGTGGCTCTCTTTGCCGGAGAGCTGGCTCATAATGCCGGAGACGTGGCTCTCACTCACCGGAATGCTGGCTCAATATGCTCCGGAGTATTCAGCCAAAACTGATTTCATATGGGAAATTATGAAGAAGGCGAAAAAATGGAGCCAAAAAAGCGGATGGAACCCCATTAAAACAAATTTGTAAGTGAATCGGAGAAGCGCCGACATCTTATAACGATGTATTCACGCATCGGGGCCGGCCCCTCGGTCCGCCAGATGGTTTTCGAGGAAGTGGATCAGGCGGACACACCTGCGAGGCTAAGTCCAGTCGGACCCGGTCACTTCGTGACCTTAAGCCACTCGGCGTCGTGAATACGGGAACGTTATCCGAAACCCCCTAAATCTTATAAAACATAAGAAAGAGTATATCTACATAAAACCCATGCAAAGGAAGATGAGAAACATGGATAAAGGGAGAATTATATTTTTGAATGGTATAACAAGTTCAGGTAAAACTTCTATAGTAGAAGCTATGCAATCTTACTCTGAACCATTTTTTTATGTAGTTGCCAATGATCTTTTTGAAAATACGATTGGTGATAAACATCTGCAGACAGACTACTGGAAATATCTAAGTGAAGTAATAATTATGATGTATCACACTGCAAAATTATTTTCGGATAATGGAAAGAATGTTTTAATCGATGGGATACTTGTTGAAAGGCCTGAGTTAAAGCCACATTATGATAAAGTCAAAGATATTTTTAATGGGTATCCTTTGGAAATAGTTGAGGTGTACTGTCCTTTAGATCTTTGTCGTAAACGAAATATAGAACGTGGTGATAGAAGAGAAGAACAATCAGATGAGCAAAATAAAATAATGTCACAAAACATTCGCTATAGCTGCTCAGTCGATACAAGTTTGAATTCACCAGAAGAATGTGCAGAAATTATTATTACATCATTATTCAAAAAGAACGATAAATAATCGTAAATTGTTCCAGCTCCGCGGCTGCCGCCGCTCGGTCTACCTGAGGTATTTTGAGGAAGCGGATTCAGGCAGGCACATCGATTCCCCCTAAGATAAGAGCTATCTAAGGGGAATCGACGTCAGGAACACACGAACGTTATCGGAAATTCTCATAAAATATACTGAATAAAAAAACTGTACAGGAGGTGTAAAGAATGTTCAGCATTTATGAAATATCTCAGGAAGAACATGAGATGATTATAAGAGCAAACGATCAATTTGGATTAATCTTTGAAGTATGTTTAGAGGCAATAGAGTTATCTTGGACATTTACTAAAAATTATCAGATCAGTGCCTGGATATTTGCTGGTTTTTTATCTCAAACCAATAATTCATTGTATTTAGCGATTTTATCATTAATTAGAAAGCATACTGTTCAAACAAGCTTTAATTTACGTTAATCAATTGAGTCTTCAGTATTGGCGTGTTATGCATTGTATAATCCTAAAATTGATAGTTTTGCTATCAAAAATGATCAAGGTTCAATGGTAGAGAAATCAGGAGTAAAATCAAAAGCAAATAAATGGATTGAAAATAATTATAAAGACATGTCTGATACAATTCATGTGTATAAAAAGCAGATTAATAGTAAATTCGCGCATTCTAGTATCTTAAGTGCATTTGGAAATTTTGAATTGAGTGAAGAACACTATCAAGGAGTTTCTTGGATATTTGATAGAACTGAATTTTCAACTACTAAGTTTGGTTAACCTTGTTCTTATACAGGTTGAAATGTTTTATAGAGTAATTAGAGATTATCCCATAGTTGGAATTGTTGATGACTTTACTTTCCGTTATGAAAAGATACATGGTACAGTGACTTTATTAAATGACTTTTATAAATTGATTGCTGAAGAACTTGCTAAAGGGGAAGTAGTTGAAATACCTATCTTACGTACATTGAATGAAGAAGAAACATGAGAACATCCGATAACATAATATTCAAGTAGCGGCTCCGGTGAAGCCTAAGTCTTCTGGAAGAATTTCGAGGAGGAATTTCAGCAGACACATCCTACTAAGTCGGACGTCATGAATACAGGAACGTTATGTGAAATCAACATAAAAAAATTGAAAGAGTGGTATGAATGACTGGATGCAGATTTTTATTCATTTCTTCTAATGGAGATAAGATTATAAAGATCTCCCAACCCAAAAATCACAAATATAAGTCTGTACCTCAATTAGCAAATCAGAATGTACTTGAGGTCATTTTATTTTACAAAAATAAAGACAGGAAGCCACATCAATTGCTTACCATCGAATTTGACCGATTCCGATTAGATTCCAATGGCAATTATGAAGAAACAGAAGTAGATAGGAAAAGAGCTTTTCATAATTTCTTTGCTTTTGGAATGCCGAGTTTACTCGAAGGAGTAGAAGTCGATGATAAACCATTACCTATACCTGTTGCTCCTATAGTTCCAACCGATAGTGAGAAAAGATCATTATACAGTTACATAAATGAGAAGTTACCTAATTTAGCTGCTGCTGCCCCGTATGTTGTTGAGAGTAAAATTAAAGCATCGAGAGAGAAATACGAAGAGTTTAAAACCATGGCAAAGAAATCAAAGAACCGACTTAAGTAGTTAGAAGATGATGCTGACATCACATAACATTATATTCACGCATCGGGCATACGCCCTCGGTCCAGCAGGGAGATTTCGGGAAAGCAGAAGCAGAGCCGGACACACCCAGCATTCGCTGGGCGTCGTGAATACGGGAACGTTATGTGAAATCGATGAGAAAATGTAAAGAGGGAATAAACCATAATGATTATAAAAGATATAAAAAAACTTGAAGGAAGCTGCTACATAGAAGTGTTGCCAGGCAAATACCTAAATAAATGCTGGAATGATAGTTCTATTTTTTTCACTGAAGAAGATTTCGCACTACTTGAAAAATCAATAGAGAAGGAATTTGAAACTTATGATCATTGTGCATTTAATGAGATTCCAAAAGAGACTTGGATAAAGATCTTGACAAAATTAGATGAGCTTAATCTTCTAATAAAAGAACAACCTAGCATTGAATTACTAAGAACATATGTAGAATGTTTATATGAATGCACTGAAGAAGATTTTATAAATAACTACGAAGCAAATCTCAAAAAATTAAAAGTAATGATATTGGACTTTAAAACATGGATTAAAGAAAATTTAAAAGAAAATGAATATATTTCAATATTGGGGATATAGGGCTTAGAGTATTCAAGGAAGTAATCTACATCACATAACAAAGTATCTACGCTGGAGAGCGATTCAGCAGACAACCCTGCGAGGCTAAGTCCGTTGGACCCGGTAGCTACGCTATCTTAAGCCTTTCGGGTTCGTGAACACAGAGAACGTTAACTGAAATACCCTAATGCTTGTAAACCAATCTATGAAGACCAAAGATTGTTCAACAAGAAGCAAACCAATACTTGAGACGTTATTTTAAATATAGGAAGATCGATTTCGTATCTTGAAACTCATCGCTTGCAAGGGTTACCTGGATACGGTTTTTGTCTTTTTAAGGAATGTAGCAATATAAGTCGAATTATTTCAGGAAGATATTGGATTTTTGGTTGAGGGCGTATCTGATAAGGGACTGACTAGACGAAATTTGAAATGGCAGAAAGCAAACATTAGGTGATAAAAGTCAAAGCGTCCATCCGTCAAAATTAATGTATTTGCAAAACGTGAGGTGAAGAAGTCGTGACTGACAAAAAAATCATAGTACAATTTACGCTGCTGACATTTTGCATAGCCTATCTTGTGTCAGGTGCTTTGATTACTCTTGGGCAATTCGGATTTTCGGTTCACTCTTCGGTTCAATCGTTACAGCAGTTTGGGATGAATATTCCTTTTGCAATCTATATTTTGTCGCCCGCTATTGCTTCATATATCGTTCTGAAGAAAAATAACAAAATAGCAGATTTTAAGGAATGGTTGAAAACTGTTTTTTACGCCAAAAATAACACATTTCTTTATTTATTCGTTGTTGCAGGGCTTGCGCTGTATTTTTTGATACATCTTGCAGTTTCAGGCCGCACTGATACGGTTCTTCCACTTTATATGTTCTTCCTTGCCCTGCCTGGCAACCTTATTATCGGTGGCTTGGAGGAAGCTGGCTGGACGTACATATTGCAGCCGGGGTTTAACAAGAAATATGGTTATGTATTATCATCTCTTTATGTTGGAATCATTTGGCTTTTGTGGCATGTCCCTCTCTTCTTCATTCCAGGGACGGGTCACTACGAGGGCCTCATTGACTTCTGGATGTTTGCAGTTCAACTCATTGCGTTTCGGTTTTTATACGGGGCAATCTACAAAATATCAGGCATAAGCCGTGTGTTTATGTGCGTATTATGCCATACCATGTTCAATGCGGCAAGCTCCGTCTTTGGCATCCTGCCTATGACTTGGGCGGGAACTATTGCCGCAAATGCTGTGATTGTTCTTGTTTCAATTGTAACCGTTGTGATATACGACAAAAAGAGCAGGCGAATAGTATAAGTGTTTTTTCCATTATGCCTTAGTCCAACAATGTGAAAGTACAACTTGCAGAATTACTCGCAAATCAGGCCGTTACGCCTATCCAGCTAGTCAATGGACGAGTAGTATTTTGCTGACGCAAAATCTCCACTCTTAAACCATTGACTGGCTGGATCCTTGCCGTACCATTGCGCCGCCGACAACGGCGTTTTCACGGCAACGCTAACAGAGCGTATAAGACACTACACTTTGCTCTACAAAGTCGTGTGCCAATGGGCAAGCCCCTTTGGAAACCCCAACAATAATTTCAGGAAGATAATGGATGGTTGGATGGACGCGTATCTAGATAATGTCTGTTTGTAAGGGGTACTTTGATTTGATTGTGCGTTGGTTAGAAAACAATGAAATAGTATAAAGGTCAAAGAAATTAAAAGACATTTGAAAAGCTTGTAAGAACATAGAAATAAGGACGTATACAGGCATATGGAATAATCGAATAAGAGGGCACATCAGTTAACACCGTATTCCTGCTGCGGATTCTAAGAGATCCTTGGTCGCCAAGAGGATTTTCAAGGAAGCTCAATCAGGCGACAAACCTGCAAGGCTAAGTGGCGGAGCCACCCGGTTGGGATTGATCGCTGCACATGGATCAATCGAGCAATCTTAAGCCTTTCGGGATCAGGAATACAATAACGTTATGTGAAATTCCTGAAAGAACTAAACTCATAGAAATCAGGTGAAATCCATGATTAACCTAATGGACTATAAAGATCGAAAGGAAATAATGAATTTGCTAGCTGAATGTATGTATCCAGATAATAACCGAGTAATTCAAGAATATGAACGATATAAGAATGATAAATCAAGAATATTACTGGGAAGAATGGAAAATCATGAATTAGTCGGACTTATCGGAATTATTTATCAAACAGATTATGAAATTGAATTAAAACATATAGCAATAAAATCTAACAATAGAAGAAAAGGATTAGGAAAGAAATTAATAATGGAATTTATGGAAGAGAATCTTATAAGAAGAATGGAAGCCGAAACCGATAAGAATGCAGTGAACTTTTACAGAAAGATCGGTTTTAACATTACAAGTTTAGGAGAGAAGTATCCTGGAGTAGAACGATTTAAATGCACATTGAATAAGGAATGATTTTGAAAGTATATTCAGGAAGTCAGGAACTTCACATAACAACATGTTCCCACTTCGGTTCCTACGGAACCTTGGTCTGCCCGAGGAATTTCGAAGAAGTAGAAGCAGCCAGACAACCCTGCACCACCTAACCGCATCGCGGCCGGGAAGTTCGTCCCTTAAGGTGGTGAGGGTTCGTAGATACAGAAACGTTATCTGCAAGATATTGCCCCAAAGGGACATTTTGAGAGCTATACATTCGCAACGTCCCGTTGCTTGGAGAAAGGAAGGATATATTGGAAGTTATTATTATGTTGGCAGTGAATCTAGTAATTGGTATCTTTAGTGTGAAAATTGGAATGGACAACTCTAGGAACAATCAACAAATGAAAGAAATGATAGAAGAATTACGAGAGATTAAAGAAATTTTAAGGGATCGAAACTGATTATAACGATTTAAATAACGAGATGTTAGGATGATCTAAATAACAAAGCTTAGAATACAGATGAAGCCCTAAATACATATAAAAACTAGATAAAGCCATTACGAAGAATACAAGACTATAAACAGTCAAAAAACTATATAATTTTACCGAGACAATGGCTTTTAAGCTATAAAGTCTGAAAAGACATCAAATTCAAATAGGTCTATAAAGAGAATAAGGCTGTGGCCGACGTCCTGTCTTGATTCGGAGAAGTGGGGCAGATCCAGCAGATAACACCGTTTTCCAGCTTCGCGGTTATCACCGCTCGGTCCGCCCGAGGTTATAGAAGTTAACTCACAATGATGGAATTCAGCGGCGAAGAAGTAGGGCAGGCGTACACATCTGCAAGGTTAAGTGGCGGAACCACCCGGCTTCAGTACATGCTTCGCATATGGATTGAGGCAGCTTAAGCCTTTCGACGTCAGGAACACATAAACGTTATATGACATACTGCTAGATAAAATCTATTATTATAACTGTGGGCTAAAATAATTACCTATCTAAGTACACGGAGGGGAAATATGCTATACGGACAACGAGTAACATTAAGGCCTGTTGTTGAAGAAGATTGGGAACTGCGATACGAATGGCTGTCCGATCCTGTAGTTAACCGAACGTTACCATCAGGAAGTGGTATGCCCCTAACACCGGAAGTGGTTAGAGAACGTACCCGGAGTTACGCGCAAACAGATCCATCAGCTGTCTATTTTACCATAATAAAAGAAGACGGCATCGCGATTGGCAGTACCCAATTGTTTAAAATCCATCCTTGGTCCAAGCATGCTGAATTTGGTATTTGGATTGGGAACAAAATGGTATGGGGGAAAGGTTATGCTACAGAAGTGACAAGTGTTGTTCTGGATTTTGCGTTCGAGCGTTTAAACCTTCATAAAGTGTATTTGACTGTAGACGCTGATAATCCTGGTGCTATTCGGAGTTATGAAAAGGCTGGTTTCAAGAAGGATGGCATACTAAGAGACGAAGTCTATAAAAATGGTCAATATGTCGATCGTATATTGATGAGTATTTTGAAACATGAATATTTAAAGCTATCTAATTGTTTCGAATAACCAAGCGTGTAGGATACTTGAAAAAGGGATTATGGCGGTGGAGAGATATGGTTTGATGATATATTAATCCGCAAAGATGGAATGTTTATTCCTGATATTTTAAAAGGATTAAATCCTGAAAACTTAAAGTGATGATATTGACTTCATATTTACATCCTTTACTTAGAAGACCCCTTCAAAAGTATAGAAAGTTCTAAATAATCCATTTTCTCTTTTTTGGGCTACATAAAAAAAATGGAGAACTAGGGTCTATCTTTGCAAAATCAGATATTTAGTGAAGACATTGGTAGTAATTTCACTATTGTACGTTTTCATAGATTAAGAGAATTAGAAGAGACATGGATAAGATAGAGGAGTTTGAAGAAGGGCTCATTATTAGAAAAGTGTAATCGAAGAAGGCAGATACATCGCCTAACACAGTATCTACACTGCGGACTACGCCCTTGGTTCGCAAGATGAGGTAGTCAGGGAAGTAGAATCAGCTCACAACCCTGCGAGGCTAAGTCCGTTGGACCCGGTCGCGTTGCTCCCTTAATCCCCTCGGGTTCGTGAATACACAAACGTTACGTGAAATAAGCCTAAATACAGAGGAGAATGTGAATGATAATTCGTGAAGCTGAAACAAAGGACGCCGGAGCGATTGAACGACTATATAAAGAATTGCTTCCAAACAACACAAAAATAAAAGTGTTGGAAGATAGAATAGAAGAAGTTAAACAAAATCCTAATAGTTTCTTGTTCATTTGCGAAGTAGACCAAGAGATCGTTGCAACTGCACATCTGCATCTATGTTTAGATGCGTTGATAGAGTCACAACCTTTTGGGGTTGTAGAACGTGTAGTTGTATCTGGAAACAGACAAGCTCAAGGTTATGGATCGCTCATTATGAAGCATATTGAAGATCTGTGTATTTCAAGGGATTGCGTTAAGGTCTTTTTAACCAGCGGAGCTTCGAGGAAGCAAGCACACGAGTTCTATACAAAGTTAGGTTATGACGGTGATTCGAGTAAAGCCTTTAAGAAGTACTTATAATTTTTGAAAGTTTTTCGAAGATGAGGCAGACATTACATAACACCATATTCCCGCAGCGGGGCGTTTGCCCCTTGGTGCGCCAAGAGCGAAGGGATTTCACTGCGGAGAGAATTCAGAGGTACAGGGAAGCGTTGGCGGACAACCCTGCGAGCCTAACCGCGTCGCGGTCCGGCCCTTCGGGCCTTAAGGTTCTCGGTTCGGGAATACATAAACGTTATGTGAAATCCTTGTAAAATCATTAAGAGAAGGAGATTAAATGAGATATTTAATAGTATCAATAATTTTATTTTCTCTTATTACAGTTGGCTGTAACAATAATAATGAAATCGATTTTAATCAATTAGTAGATTCATTAGTTAAAGCGGAAAAGACCATGAATAGTAAAGAGCTAGTTACTACTACTGCAACGAGTTCGAGTAACTAATGAACAAGCAAAAGAATTAGTCTTTGATTTCTTTGATGAAATAGAAAGAGGAATTACAGATTTAAACCTGTTTAGAAAAAGCTATCAAATTAATTTTGATATAAAGTCAGAAAAAGATGGAGATATAATATATAAAGGGCAAAGAAATAAAGGTGAAGAGCAGATTTGGTGGCAGTTCTAGAAGACAAGGCATCGTATAACAGTATATTCACGCTTCGGCAGAAAAGCTGCCTCGGTCCGGCATGAAGTTAGAAGTGATTCCGTGAGGCATTTCAGTTGCAGGGAAGCGCAATCACCGGACACATCCGCACCGACTAAGCGCACATCGAGCCCGGCGACATTCGTCGCTTTGAGTCGGTGGGACGTCATGAATACAGGAACGTTAGGCGAACATCACTGAAACGCATTGAAAGGCGGAAAAACATATGATTCGATCAATTATCTTTGATCTTGATGGTACTATATTAAACCGTAACAGTTCACTATATGAATTCATTGTCGATCAATATGAACGGATCATAAAGAAGGCTAAGAATATAGATAAGGAGAGCTACATTAATCGCTTTATTGAACTGGATAATCGGGGATATGTTTGGAAGGATAGAGTCTACCAGGAATTAATAAAGGAATTTGATCTGCAACTTGATTGGAATGAGTTATTAGCTGATTATAAAAATGGATTTTGTAAGTATGCTAGACCATTTCCAAATACCTTTGAAATACTTGAAAAGCTCAAAGAACAAGATTACAAGCTTGGGATGATCACTAATGGATTCAGTGATTTTCAATCTAGTAATATCCACGCTTTAGGAATACAGAAGTACTTTGAGGTGATATTGATCTCTGAGGTAGAGGGCCTTAGAAAACCTGACCCAGCCATATTTCTTAGAGCAGCTGATTTGATGAAAGTATTACCTGAGGAATGTGTATATGTAGGTGATCATCCAATTAATGATGTCACTGCGAGTAAGAATGCTGGTATGAAGGGGATCTGGAAGGAGGATACTTATTATACAGATCAATTTGAATATGATGGACTAGTAAGAGATTTGCTAGAAATCGAAACAATTATAGAACAATGGAATTGCGAGTAATACAAGGAAGTAGTGATCTTCGTATAACAATGTGTTCACTCATAGGCAGTCAAACTGCCTCGGTCCCGGAAGAAAAATCGGAGAAGTGATCGCTGGGACACATCCATTCACCCAACCGCATCGCGGCCGGCCGAGATCGAACAAATTTTGTGATATTCCAATTGAACTCCGCCTAACATAGTATTCACGCAGCGTCCCCTAACGGCTCCTTGGTCTGCAAGAGGTGATTCGAAGAAGTGAATCGTCAGACAATCCTGCGAGGCTATGTGCTGCGCACCCAGTCACTGATCGCTCTTTTAAGCCTCTCGAATTGAATGTAAGAACGTTATGTGATACCTTCAAAAAAAGATTGATATGTATGAGGGTTAAAAGACAAGGAGTGGAAATTATGTTTGAAAAAAGAAGGCATATTCATATAGGTGCAGAAGGATGGGCAGATGATGTAGAAGATGCTCAGGTGGATGTAGTCGTCACATTCCCTGATTCAACAAAATGGATTTCAAATTTTTATACCATCAAATGTATTGAATCAATTAGAAAAGATTATTTGCAAAATGGACATTGTTTAAACGGGGCATATTGGTGCGGATCTTCTCCAGTAGTCATTGTAGATAATATAAGCCGTGAAAGAATAGAACAAGTAGTTGATGAACTAATTGAGAATGCCGGATTTCAATATGTATTTGAATATTTTGGTGCAGTTCGAGAAGAAGATATTAGCCGATCCGAATACCCTGGAAATTTTTTTGATGAAGAATCTAAAATAGATTCTTCTTATGTATCTTATTATGCAAGTCAGTTGGTACAAATGTTAGAGCAATCAAGTGAAAAAGTTAGACAAACAATAATGAAAGACATATTTAGGGTGTCTCAATGAAGACGAGGATTTCGGATAACACGATATTCGCACTGCAGGCCAATTTCACCATCTGGTATGAGGAAAGTCGGAGTAAAGCTAATTGAATATCCTCGAGCCTCCTTTACAAAATGATGAAAATGACCTCATTTCAAAAAGCTGGGGAAGTATGCTGGGGTGTAGCATTTAACGAAAACTTATTTGACAGATTTTCTGAAATTCTCGATTATTTATTGCCTGTAATTAAAGACAACAGAGACATCTGCACTGACTAACTGCCGACAAACCACTCAGGCTTTCGGCCTTGAAGTTGATGAGACATCGTGAATGTCGAAATGGCATGAGAAGTGTAAAGCTACAGATAACATAGTATTAACATATCGATACATATAGGCCTCTTAATCTACAGAAGCTTATTCGGAGAAGCATGAGCAGCAGATAACCCTGCGAGGCTAAGTCTTCGACACGGCGCTAAAGTCGATCGAAAATGCAGAATAGACGATGAAAGGTCCGGCAAATAGAAATATGGCCGGACCTTCTTCATTGGTCATGACACCACCATAGGAAGCTGATACTGGATAACCGTGTTGAGGAGACCGCTTTATCCAGCGGATTTAAGCGCAAGCGGCTTATTTGGTACAATAGCATGGACCAACATCATTTACATAAAGGAGATTATAGAAGAAATGATGAACCATAAAGAGAGAATGCTGGCTGGTCTTCCGTATAAAGCATGGATGGATGGACTTGCTGAAGAACAATTAGCGAACAAGAAGAAGATCCGCGAATATAATCTATGTCCTCCCGAGGAGAAGGAGAGAATAGATGAGATTATGAGAAGCATTCTGGGAAAAGCCGGATCAAATCTTAATATTTTACCGCCTTTTCATTGTGACTATGGCAAAAATATTGAGGTTGGGAATAACTTTATGTCCAACTTCAATTGTACGATCCTGGATGTAGGCAGGGTGACGATTGGGGATAACGTCATGTTTGGCCCCAATGTATCCATCATCACGGCTGGACATCCGATTCATCCGGATTCTAGAAACTCAGGATATGAGTATGGGATCCCCATTACCATAGGCGACAGCGTCTGGATAGGTGCTAACGTGGTCGTTAATCCGGGTGTAACCATCGGTCATAACGTAGTCATCGGATCAGGCAGCGTGGTTACCAAAGACCTGCCGGACAACGTGATCGCTGTCGGGAATCCGTGCAGAGTCTTAAGAACGATTACGGAAGAGGACCGACCGTATTATTATAAAGATAGGAAATTCGACGTGGAAGACTACTAAAGTGCGCTAGGATCACGCTGTTGGAGGAGGTTTATCCTCCTTGCTAAGGCGTTCATAAAAGAGTGATGCACATTAGGCTCGACTAATATGCATCACTCTTTTTTACATGTCTGCTCATTTTGCTCATTGGCTTTTTATTACGGAGTGTAAAATTAAACTATACTTGAAGTTTCCCTTAAGATGTTCGAATCCGTTCTGTTATCATAGAGCAAGCCATTCGAATTTGAAAGGGGGGAATCCTGGTGTTACATATAATGGACGTCGCTGAAACGTTGGTGGATCATATCAAAAATAATTATCCACAGGATATCGCAATTGTTGCCTATTACGGATCATACTCACAGGGCACGGCTACCAAGCGATCGGATCTGGATTTTTTCTTCATACCGGCCACGCCAAAAGGTTATCGTGCAAGTATACAGTTTGTTATGCAAGATATCAGCTTCGATTTCTGGCCGATCAGCTGGGAACGTGCCGAACGCATGGCAACCTATCAGGAAACGAACACCTCCATCATCGCGGACTCGATTCTGCTGTATTCGCGGAGCGATGAGGATCTGTCACGCTTTAAGAAGCTGCAGCAAACGATTATCGATATGCCTCCGAGCCAGCAGTCGTTTATTAATAAAGCCGAAGAACAGTTACGTGCCGTGTATCTTCATTTGTATAAGCTCGGGAAGGCGCCATACGAGGGAAACATCACATACTACCGCAATGAAGCTCATGATGTACTAATCCAGGTGCTTTCGAGTCTGGCACTTCTCAATAGAACCTATCTCAAGAGCGGCTGGGGCAAGAACCAAAGCCAGATCATGAATTTTGCGCTAAAACCCGCCCGTTTGGAAGAACAGATGGATTACATCATGTGTGCAGATTCGGCAGAGAGCATTCGCGATGCATGCGAACATCTCGTCGAGAGTATGCTTTCGTTATTGATCGAGGAGAAAGCTGGGCTAACGGGGCAGCCCTCTTATCCGGACCGAATGAAGGGATTTTATGAAGAGTTGAAGGGGATTTTGGATAAACTCAAGACGGCCTGTGAAACTGGGAATTATCCAATCGCCTACTTCTGGTCGATTGGTGCCCAAGATGAGATCGCCCGTTTTATTTATTACGCTGAACATGGGTATTGGCCGACCTCATTAGATTCAAGTCTGAACTATCAACAGGTTTATCTCAGCAAAGGGCTGCCGGATTTGGTGTCAGTGCTGGATCCCGGCAATTTCGCTCCGCTTCACGAAGCGGTTCTATGCCTGGAATCGGGTCTGGAGAAACTCCTAATCGAGGAGGGAGTTACCATCATTCGTTATGAGACGCTGGAGCAATTTAAGCTTGATCTTGAAAAATCGCTCGAAGACGCAAAATAGACAAAACAAGGTCCGGCCAGTGTAGATACGGCCGGACCTTGTTTTGTCGTCTGTTGGAAGCTTAATTCGGTTCGATATGAACATGAACATCATAAACACCGTGCGTTTCTTTTAACTCATGCTCCACTTGATCCGAGATATCGTGAGCAACCCGGATATCCAGATTTGATTTTACGAGAATAACGATATCGACAACTGTGTTGCTGCCATAATTTCTTGCACGAATGTCTTTGACTCCCTTTACTCCATAAACCTGCTTCACCGTTTCTCTGTAACTCTTAATGATGTTCTCATCGAATCCATCGGTTAAATGGTGAGAGGCATCGCGGAAGATATCCCATGCGGTTTTGCATATCAGAAAGCCGACCAGGACGGCAGTTAGCGGATCAAGCCATGGCACATGAAATTGAGCGCCAACAATACCGACAACCGTACCGATGCTGACCCAGGCATCCGAGAGGTTATCCTTGGCGGCTGCCATAACGGCTTGACTGTTTATTTTCGTTGCGAGTCGTTTGTTATAGCGATAAACCATAAACATCACAATAGCACAGAAGATACCGGTCCACGCGGATATGAGATCAGGGGACTCATGATTTCCTTCAAATACGGAAGATATGGCCCCGTACAATACTTGGATACCTACAGCCATCATAATAAAGGAAGCGATTAAGGACGCCACCGTCTCCGCTTTCCAGTGTCCGTAGGGGTGATCCCGGTCAGCCGGTTTTTGTGACAATCGAAGTCCGATCAAGACTGCAATGGAGGCCACGATGTCCGTGGCGTTATTTAATCCGTCCGCCCGCAGGGCCTCGGAGTTCGCGGTATAGCCTATGAACAGTTTGATTGCAGATAAACATATATAAGCAATGATACTGATAATGGCACCTTTTTCACCTAATTTTAAATCATTGAAACGTTGTTGCTCCACATCTAGCCGACTCCTTCCGCACGCCCCTGAATAGTACCTGACTATATTACCAAGCTGATTATGGGTGGGTCTAGAGCAACGTTTTTTCCTCTCTCTTAATAAGTGACAAGGGGCAAAAAGAGTTGCACCAGACTAAGAAAGATAGAGCGAGACTACGATGGGGCTTGAAGCGTTAATTAAGTATAACAGCTTAACAAACAACTTGGCTTGCTGGAGGTTATCGTTATTGAACGGATATGATAGGGGGATGAACCACTATGGATGAGGATCAAGGTCTACTAGATCGAAGAAATAACCCAGCATAAGCTGCAGGGATGAAAGGTTGGTATTCGTGCGAAAAAGAGAGAATGGCGGTTACCTTAACATGAACTGGTGGATTATCGGACTATTGATCTTACTTACACTTGAAACCAGCTTAGACCCACAACCTCCGCGAAAAGAGAACGAGAATAGGCATAGGCATGCTTCTATTTCATGTGCCGCATATAATTATTGTGAGGAGGTATTTACGGACCAGAATATCAATAGATTCAGAAATAATTCATTGTGGATGACAAATATGGCGAAATCGTGCTTATAAATGAATCTGAACAAGAAGGTGGCTGAATTTGTACAGGGTAAGTACCGGTCCATGAAGTTCTTCATACACATACACATACACATAAACATAAACAATAAACCGCCAGTAGAAGAACTGGCGGTTTTCTTATGGGTATGGGAGGGAAAGGTGGCTTAGCGATTATTCCTCCGGGATCTGCGTTTAACGACGCGCAACATCAGTATAACGGAAAGAACCCCTATTATTGCAGGCATAGCGTCTAGCCTCCTGATATATCATGATTAAGAATCATCTTACTTCTTCATAGTATAATATTCAGATTATATGAATAATGATTGGGTTGTTCGCCGCCTTTCGTAAGTGTAGCGTGCTCGAACTTATCTTTTCGCTTATTAGATATGGTGTTAGACAGAAGAAATTCCCTTCGCTTGGGCGGAGGGAATTTTCTTCTGTGGTGTAATGTGCCTGCTTCTCTTCATTACAGGATCTTATTCAAGTGAAGCATATATTCACCGCGATTCAGCGGATTTACTTGTCGCCGTTTATTCTCAGGGATGGTGGTCTGCACCTTCACGTAGCCGCCTGGTCTAACGGAGAGCATGCCTTCACCGCTTGTCAGGGAATGGACTTCTGATTTCAGCTCGTCGGAAGTACGCACAGGAATCGTGCCATGAAGATGAACGACGTTGTTACGGAATTCAGGTTCCTGGTAGGTTCCTTCAAGTGCAGCTAACCTGGATAAAACTTTGCTTAAGCTGCTTTCCGGCAGGATGAATTGGATATCATTCATGGGCTCGTATACCTCCGTCCCGGCTTGGTTCAGCGCTTCCATAAGGACAAGCGGGGTTAAGCTGCGAAAATCCTTGGCTGTGGATACGGGACTTGCGTAACCGGTATGCGTCAGCGTCACGATGATATCCGTTACGGACCATGCGTACAGCCCTTCCTGAAGCACCCCAATGACGGTATCCTTAATCGCTTTCTGGAAGGATAGAGGAAGGGAGCCCAGCTCAACGTCCAAGCGATACTGCAGACCGGATCCCGGTTCTCCCGGTTCAACCCGCAAGCCGACGGTTGCATAGAATGGGCACTCCCCTATATATTCAACAGCTTCTCCGACACCGCAGGGTTTCTCGATGCAAATGACCCGGGGAGCTGAAAAAACAGCTTCGATGCCGTATCGCTGAAGCGTCTCTACCAGAATCTCTTGCTGGACTTTGCCGAACACATGGATGATGTTTTCCTTTGTGTTTGTATCCTGAACGTACTGCAGAAATGGATCCTCAACGGTCAGATCGCTTAGTGCATTGTGCAGTTTATGTTCGTCTTCGGGTTGTTTCGTTGAGACATGGACCTGAATGGGTGGCTTCTGAAAGTGAACAATCTTCATCTTGTCAGACACGGCTCCGATAACATCGCCGACCCTTAGTTCGCTACCGATCAGGATGCCGATATCCCCTGCATCAATATGACCGGCCGGAGCGGATTTTCCATGCTGCAGAGCATGCAGCTGCTTCACTTTAAGCATCGTGGTTTGTCCGTCCTGTGACGTAACCGAGATTTCATCACGGGCCTGGACTTTCCCGGCGAACAGCCGAAAATAGACATTCCGTTCCCCGCTCGGCTGTTTAATCACTTTGAACACCAAGCCGGATAGCGGTTCATGATTCAGCTCAGACGGGTCGTTAACCGGGAAAAAGTCGTTCAGTGCCGCTAGCAGCGGCTCCATGCCAACTCCTTTGGCGGCGGAGCCTGCAAACAGGGGATAAGCTTTACCCTGCCGGGTTTGCTTGCGCAATTCTTCCTTCAGCCGTTCGCTGGATACAGGAACATCATGAGCGTAATCTTGCAGCAGCTCGTCGTTAAGCAGCGCCATGATCTCCAGCCAACCTGAGTTATGGGGATCTGCCATGTCCACGTGAACGGATGTGCTGCCTTCATTATCAACACGGCTCATTTCACAAATATGTTCATCCAGCAGATTCCGCAGCATGGTACGAACTCGGTTGTAGTTCGCACCCATTCGGTCGATTTTGTTCATGAACAGTAGGGTAGGGATACCTTGTTCTTTCAGTGTTTGCATGAGCACCCGGGTTTGGGCCTGTACACCTTCAACGGCGGAAATAACCAGAATGACGCCATCCAGAACACTTAAGGAATGCTCGACCTCCGAGATGAAATCCGCATGCCCCGGCGTATCGATGAGATTGACTTTAAGATCACCCAGCGTGAACGATACCGCCGCGGATTTAATCGTAATTCCCCGTCTTCGCTCAATTTCGAGGGAATCGGTGGTTGTATTGCCCTGATCGACCGAGCCAGCCCGCTCAATGATACCGGATCGGTAGAGAATTTGCTCTGTTAGTGTGGTTTTACCGGCGTCAACATGGGCCAGAACCCCAATATTCAATATTTTCTGCATATAGTATAACCCTCATTCGTTTCATGTTTTGTAGTCCTTTCGATTGGGTATGGTTTTTGAATTGCCGCATAGATAAACGCCTCCATTTAAATAAAGTTAACTTTAGTTTATCCGTCGCAGCATGTTCGGAATATGGAACAAACGCTTATAATTATTAATTATCTTGTTTTGAAGCGCTCTATTTGGATTTACATATTTAATACCGTGAAAAATAGCTCGCATTGGATTAGGATAGAGGCATAAACCATATTGAAGGGGTCTTGCACTTGATAACACTTCATGTCATAGATAAAGATAATTGGGAGGATTGCATCCGTCTCAAACCCAAGCCGGAACAAGAGAAATGGATTGCACCTAATCTATACTCGATAGCCGAGGCACAATTTATGGAAGGATTCGAAACCAGGGCGATCTATCATGATGACGAGATGATTGGTTTTGTCATGTACGGTCCTCATTCTTGCGATGATAACTACTGGATATACCGGTTTATGATCGACGGCAGGTTTCAAGGGCAGCATTATGCCAAACCTGCGATTCGGCTCGTTCTTGATGAGATTCGAAAGGCTTCGGACCGAACAGACCATGTGATGTTATGTTATAAACCCGAGAATGAGCGGGCCAAAACGATATACACCCAAATGGGGTTCCAGGAAGCCGGTTATGCTCCGTGGGGAGATGCGATGGCCAAATATAGTTATATATAAAAGACCCTATGTAAATCTAGACATCATCATTGAAACTATCGTAAACTTAAACGTGAGTGATAGAGACATTATCATATCAAGCTTCGAGTACGACATGTGCCAGAAGTATCCGTAATTACGCCAAGTCCTTTTTTCGATGAAAGGGTTCGGCGTATTCTTCTTTATGGTTTGGTTCCTCAAAAAAGGATGGATGCCGGGGAAAGGGAAGTGAAAAACGTGTTACATAATATGAGGCTTACCATAGGATCAAAGATTGTGCTTGGTTATTTGATCATCGTTATTTTTCTGGGAGCTTCCATCTTTGTTCTCAGCGATCGAATTTCATCTCTTGAGAAAGAGATTGATTTTATCGTGGAGCATGATATTGAAGTTCACAATTTGACGAATCAGATTGAAAAACATGTGCTCGATATGGAGACAGGACAGAGAGGTTTTGCCCTTACCGGGGATGACCGATACTTAATACCCTATACAGACGGACAGGCCAATTGGCAGAAGGATTTTTCCAATCTCCATGAGTTAATAGCCGATAATCCCGATCAGCAGAATCGTTTGGAGGAGATCAAGGCCAACATCGAAGAATGGATTGATACCGCTGGAGAGTCCGTTGTTGCTATGAAAAAAGCGAATGACAACGAAGGAGTCCTTCAATTCTTCATGGAGGACCCGGGTAAAAAAATCGTTGATCAAATGCGGTCACAGCTGGCAGATTTCCGCAGCACGGAGAAAAGTCTGACACAGAAGCGCGTAGATGAGCTCGATCAAAAAAACGCGGACTTCAAAAACGTGCTTTATATTGTTCTGGCATTGGTCATTGTTCTCTCCATTACAGTTGGCGTGGTGATTTCGAAGTCTATCGTGAACACGATCCGGGAAGTGGTCCATGCGATTTCGGACATTGCGTCTTCCGAAGGCAATTTACGCTCCAAGCGTATTGTGGTTCGAACCAAGGATGAGGTCAGGGATTTGGGTGAAGCCACCAACCGGCTGCTCGAAAATCACGAGAGACAAAGCTGGCTCCAGACCAGTATCGGGGATGTAGCTATCTCGTATCAAGGCATCAGCCATATCAACCCGCTTGCCGAGGCCTTCATTACCAAAATGGCACATCTGGTCAGCGCCTCCTATGGTGTTTTTTACCTGCGGAAGGGTGACAAGCTTCATAAGACGGCTTCATTCGCTGCTTCAGGCACCGATATAGGCGCCTCGATATTCAATATGGGTGAGGGTATGGTCGGTCAATGCGCCGTTGAGAAAAGAACCATCGTTATGGAAGCAATTCCTGATGATCATGTGAAAATAACGACCGGTCTCGGGCAATCTGCCCCGCGCAGCATTCTCATTTTTCCTGTTGAATATGAAGGAGAGCTTGAAGGGGTTATTGAACTTGCTTCGCTAGAAGCCTTTACTCCAATACAATTGAAGCTGGTAGATCAGGCACGGAGTACGCTGGGCATTGCGATGAATAATGTTCTTGCCCAGATGGAAGTCAAGCGTCTGCTGGAGGAGTCTCAGGCGATGTCCGAGGAACTTCAGGTGCAAACGGAAGAGCTAAAGGCACAATCGGATGAGCTGCTGTCACAGCAAGATGAGATGAAGGCGTCCAACGAGGCCTTGAAACAATCCGAAGAACGGCTGCAGCTTCAGCAAGAAGAGCTGGAGAAGAACAATATGGAGCTGAGCAATCGTACGGAGCAAGTGGAAGCGCATATGCGCAAGATTGAAGAAATCAAAGACGAGATTGAGAAGCAGAACTTCATGCTGGAGAAACAGGCTTCCGACCTGCAGTCTGCATCGAAATATAAATCGGAGTTCTTGGCGAATATGTCCCATGAGCTCAGGACGCCGCTGAACAGTTTATTGATCTTGTCCGAAATTCTGATGGGGAACAAGGAAGGGAACCTGAATGAGAAGCAGGTGGATTTCGCGCGAACGATTCACTCTTCGGGCAATGATCTGCTGCATCTGATTGATGATATTCTCGACCTGTCGAAGGTAGAGGCGGGACAGATGAAGGTTGAGTTGGAGCCTGTTATTCTCGAAGAGATTAAGGAAACCCTGCAGCGCAGCTTCGAGCCGCTTGCGGCGAAAAAAGGCATTGAGTTCCATATCGAGATGGAGCAGGGTCTGCCTCATTCGTTACATACCGATGTACAGCGCGTGCAGCAGATTCTGAAAAACTTGTTATCCAATGCTTTCAAATTTACCAACCAGGGCTCTGTAACATTGCAGGTAATCCGTACGAATCATCAACAGCCTTTCAGTGAAATGAGTCAAGGGGGATGGACTGCATTCTCCGTGACCGATACGGGCATCGGCATATCGATGGATAAAAAAGATGTCATCTTCCAGGCGTTCCAGCAGGCGGATGGATCCACTAGCCGCAAATACGGCGGCACGGGACTTGGGCTTACAATCAGCCGCGAGCTGGCCGGATTGATTGGCGGATACATTGATTTTAAAAGCCAGGAAGGCACAGGCAGCACCTTCACGCTATATGTGCCGGAAACCCCGGTTCTACCAGAGGCATCAGGTATTCAGGAAGCCGCCGCTGCCCATGAAGCCGTTATCCCGGGCGTATCCTCATCTTCTTCGTCTTCGGAAGAGGTTCTGGCAACGGATATTGAATTATCCGATCCCGATCTGTTGACCGTCTCCGAAATGGAGGATGACCGGGAACATATTAAGCCTGGCGACCGGATCTTATTAATCATTGAGGATGATATCCATTTTGCGAAAATACTGCTGGATATCGTTCGCGCACATAAATTTAAAGGGATTGTTGCGCTGAAAGGGGACCGGGGCTTGGCGCTTGCGCATGCCTATAAACCGGATGCCATTATGCTTGATATTCAGCTGCCTGTCATCGATGGCTGGACCATACTCGAGCGGCTGAAGCAGCAGCCGGATTTGCGCCATATTCCGGTGCATGTCATTTCCGTGGTTGATGAGCCGCAGCAGGGCTTAAGCATGGGGGCAATGGCCTACCTGAAGAAACCGGCCAACAAGAATCAGATTGAGGGAGCTTTGGCTCATATCGAAACCTTTGTCGATCGTGATCTCAAGCGGCTGCTGATTGTTGAAGACGATGTTATTCTGCGCAGCAGCATGGTAGAGCTGATTGGCCATGATGATGTCATCATAACGGCCGTTTCCACGGGGGCGGAAGCACTGCGCGAGCTGGGGCGGGAGCATTTTGACTGCATGGTACTGGATTTGGGGCTGGCTGACATTACGGGCTTCGAGCTGCTGGACCGCATTCGGCAGACCAAGCATCTTCAGCAGCTGCCGATTATTATTTATACGGGTAAAGAACTGGATATGAAGGAAGAAATCGAACTGAAGAAATATGCGGAGAGCATCATCATTAAGAACGTGAAATCGCAGGAACGGCTGTTTGACGAGACGGCGTTGTTCCTGCACCGGGTAGAGGCCAATTTACCGGAAGATCGACGCAATCTATTGCGTAAGCTGTATAACAATGAAGATGCGTTCGAAGGAAAACGGATTCTGCTGGTGGAGGACGATATCCGTAATATTTTCTCGCTGGTCAGTGTGCTGGAATCCTATAAACTGAACGTGGTCTTCACAGAAAACGGGCGGGAAGCGCTTGAGATGCTCCAGAAGGATCACAATTTTGATCTGGTGCTGATGGATATCATGATGCCGGAAATGGACGGTTATGAGACGATGAAGGCGATTCGAGAGATCCCGCAATTCGACAAGCTGCCGATTATCGCCCTGACAGCGAAGGCCATGAAGGAAGACCGTCAGCGCTGCATTGATGCGGGTGCTTCCGATTACATCACCAAACCGATTGATGTCGAGAAGCTGCTGTCCTTGCTGAAGGTATGGCTTTACACATAGAGGAGGCAGAAGATTATTCTCAACCAGGATGAGATGATGAATCCATCGGTCAACGATGAATATGCCGAACGCGAGAAGATTGAGGTAGAGCTGCTGCTGCAGGCTATCTATCGGATGTACGGTTATGACTTTCGGAATTATGCGTATGATTACATCCGGCGCAGGATTCGACATGGCATGCAGCGAATGGGTGAGGAATCGATTGCCTCTCTCATTCCCAGAGTGCTTTATCAACCGGACAGTATGCAGCAGCTTGTGAATTACTTCATGGTGAATGTCACGGAGATGTTTCGGGATCCTTCCATGTATTTGACCTTTCGACAAAAGGTGGTACCGTACCTGCGGACATACCCGCATATCCGAATCTGGCATGCGGGGTGCTCTACGGGCGAGGAGGTGCTCTCCATGGCGATTGTTCTCCAAGAGGAAGGCCTGTATGACAAAGCGCGTATCTACGCAACGGATATTGATGACGATGCGCTGGAATCGGCGCAAAAAGGCATCTTTCCCTTGCGTAACATGAAGGCATACACGCAGAATTACATCCGATCCGGCGGAACGCGGGATTTTGCGGATTATTATACAGCGCAGCATGAATCGGTTATCTTTCATTCTTCATTGATGAAAAATATCGTGTTCGCCAGACATAATTTGGTGACGGACCAGTCGTTTAATGAGTTCAATGTCATTCTGTGCCGCAATGTGCTCATCTATTTCAATAGAGAGCTGCAGCACAGGGCACATCAGCTTTTTTATGAGAGTCTGGCTAAACTGGGCTTTCTGGTTCTTGGGGATAAGGAATCCATTCTGTTTAATCCCTACACCCACTGTTATGAAGCGATGGATGACAGGGAAAAGCTGTATCGAAAAATAAAGTAGAGATGACTGCAAGCTAAAAGAGGCGTTCCCAGCGGGTCAATAGGACTTGATGGAGCGCCTCTTTTTATGTGAGATCCACGGCAGGCCGTATAGAAGTGTTCTTCGCGAATGATAAGATTATGCTAGAATACCTAATTAGAATGTACAATTTATGGGTGTTTGGGGTTAAATCATTTCCTAAGAAGTGGAGGGGATCACGATTCGGGTCTTAGCTATTAGTGACATTCATGGCTGTTATGATGAGTTTAATCAGTTATTGTTAGACGTTTGTTTTGATCCGGATGAAGATCGACTCATCCTGCTTGGTGATTATGTGGACCGGGGACTGCGAAGCAAGGAAGTTGTGGAACAGGTAATGGCACTGCAAGATTGCGGAGTCATCACCCTTCGCGGGAACCATGATCAGATGATGCTGGATGCTATTCTGCTGGATACTGAGGAAGTGAATTCGCGCTGGATTCGCAACGGTGCGCGACATACAATTGAGAGTTACTGCGGCGCTGATTTCTTTGAAGGTGAAATGGAGCGGGACAAGTATAACGAGGGTAAAGCCTATATTAAGAAGCATTATGAACATCATCTCGCATTCCTCAATACACTCCGGCTATATTATGAGACAGACACCCACATCTTTGTGCATGCCGGGATTAATCCGGCTGTGGAGGATTGGAAGCAGCAGGTGCAGGATGATTTCATATGGATTCGCGACAAGTTCTATAATTATCCGACCCGTCTTCCCAAAACCGTTGTATTCGGGCATACGCCGGCCATCAACCTGCATGCATCCGAGAAGGTTTGGTTCAGTGAGGACGGAGACAAGATTGGCATTGATGGGGCATGCGTGTACGGCAAACAGCTGAACTGCCTGGAAATCAAGGAAGGAGAGGTTTACCAAACTTATTTTGTCCCGTTAAAGCAGAACCTCGAGAAATGAAAAAAACACCTTAACTCGACAAAAGGGTGTAATTTCGTCGAGTTAAGGTCTTAGATTCCGAGAGATTAATCCCAAAATCTATGATATCAAATATCACAAACCTACCTAATAAATAAAAAATCAAGAATAGAGGAATAAAGATGAGTATTCTGCCAAGCAGCTGCATACTCTTATCACCACGCTTACGTAGTTTCAGGGAGAATGTTATCTTGAAAGTCTATCCTACATAAAAAAATTTCAACATTCTTCTCGTTATGCTGCCTGCTATCTGTTTGGATTTTTTATGTTAGCGTGTCTAGGAACTCCTTCACTGCCTTGGTATATCCTTCCAAATCGGTAGAATGGATATCGTGGCCGCATTGTTCAAAAACAACGAGAGAAGTATGAGGCCTCCGAGTTGCCATCAACTTGGCATGGGCTTCGTCCAAGGCGAAGCTTTGTTTGCCGTGAATAAGCAGGATCGGGCAAGTGGAGGCCAACCAATCCTTCCACCAGTCGCCTTTCGTATGCTGTGCAGAAACCGGAATTCCCTGAAGATCCGAACGGAAGCCCCAGCCTCTCTCATCTTCAAATACGCTTTCAGCAAAGTAATCGACATTTCTTAGGCCAATACGCAGAAGAGCCTCTTTAAGGTCGTCTAGTGTATCTGATCGTTCCGGCAGGTTCCCGATAAAGGACATGTCGACGTCAATCTCAGCCCCGATGTCTTCTACGATAACGGCTTTAACGTACTGCGGATACCGGGCGGCAAACTGGTATGCGTTGATACCTCCTAAAGAATGTCCGAGCAATGTTACCTGTTGTCCCTTTAACTCGGATGTAATCAAGGTGTGGATATCCTCCACATAACTCTCTCTTGAATAATTTTTATCCGGGGAATGCTCACTCCAGCCGTGACCGCGTTGGTCAAGCCCGATCACCCGCCAATCCGTAAACTTTGCGGCCAATTTCGTGAAGGTTTCGGCATCATTCATATGCCCATGCAGCATAAGGAGAACATTAAGACTCTCGCCACCATAATCGAGGTAGGAGAGTTTCAAATTGCCTGATTGAAAATACTTGCGTTTGGTTGATTGAATATCCTGAGCGGACTGCATATCATATCCTCCTTAGGGCAATGGAACCTATCCCATTGCTTGTTGTTTGTAGTTCAACTATAACCCATAATAGTGACAACTATTGTCATTATTAAAACAATCCATGCAGATAAGGGAATATGTTATTCTATCAAGAGAAGAAATGGGAGAGACACGTATGATGGGAGGACTTGTTTATGTTGATTATGAATGAAAAGATAAAGGCACGAGAGGTTGAACTTACCGGGTTAAACGGCGAGAGTCTGGGCATCGTCACAAGGGAAGAGGCGCTCGCACTGGCCAAGAGCCACAAAGCCGATCTGGTGTGTACCTCTTTGTTTAGCAGCCCGCCACCATGTAAGCTGGTGAGCCGGGGGCAGGCTAAGCAGGTGGCTGCGAAGGAAAAGAAAGGCCATAATGAAACATCCGGTCCAATTAAAGTGAAGGAATTCCGCTTGTCTGTACATATCGAGGAGCACGACTACGATACCAAGCTGTCACAAATGCATAAGCTGCTTGCAGCGGATAAAGCCGTGCAGCCGGTCATCCGCATTCAAGGCAAGGAGGGAGAAGCAGCCCGCAAGCTGCTTGAGCGTCTGGTCCATGATCTGGCCGAGGTCGGCAAGAAGGAGACCGGCATTCAGGTCAGCGGCAAGTTGGCTACCGTTAAATTGCTGCCAATCTGATTCCTGGACCGTTTAACGGAGGGATTTTCATAAGATTTTTTGCGATTTTAAGTGACGCTTACGGTTTACTTTTTTATTTATAGATGATACTATGGATCAAATTATAAACGCCATGAAGAGAAGAGTAGATGAAACAGGATTCCCTACAGAGAGCTCCGGTAAGCTGAAAAGGGGCAGGAAGCCGTTTATTGAACCAAGCCTCTGAGCGGCGCATCGGAACTTATGGATAAGGGATGGTGCGACAGGAGCTCCTGTTACAGAGCTAGGGTATAAGCTTGTTTTGTGATAGCCGTACCCGATAAGGCTGATATCGTGATATATCGGTAAACAGGGGTGGCACCGCGAAACCAATCTCGTCCCCAAGACTAATGTCTTGGAGACGGGATTTTTTTATTTTTTCAGGAAGTTATTCGGGATGAATTCGAAGGAGGAGCTCAGCATGATTCATGATAAGAGTTTGGGAGAAGAAACGGTGAATTTTTTGACAAGAATGGTTAAGGGAGATATTGAAAAGGGAGTGTACCACAGACCCGTGGCCACCCGCTTTCCGCCTGAGCCTAACGGCTACCTGCACATTGGCAGCGCTTATGCCATACACATCAACCATTCCATAGCAAGCCAATTTCATGGAACATTCAACCTTCGGTTTGACGATACGAATCCTCTGAAGGAGGATGTGAAATACGTACAAGCGATCCAGGAGGATAGCGCGTGGCTGGGGTATACGCCGGAGGTTTATTATGGCTCGGATTATTCCGAGCAAATCGCAGAAGCGGCCAAGAAACTAATCCGCAAGGGGAAGGCCTACGTCTGTGATCTTACGCCCGAGGGAATGACGGAGTACCGGGGAACACTGACGGAAGCAGGCAAGAACAGTCCATTCCGTGAGCGCAGCGTTGAAGAAAATGTATCATTATTTGAGCAAATGAAGGCGGGGGTATTCGCTGTATCAGCAAAAGTACTCCGGGCCAAAATCGACATGGCTTCGCCCAACATGAATTTAAGAGACCCTGTGCTGTATCGTATCCTTCATGCCGAGCATTATCGAACCGGAAGCGCATGGTGCATCTATCCGATGTATGACTTTGCCCATCCGATTCAGGACTCCATTGAAGGAATCACACATTCGCTGTGCTCAGCCGAGTTTAAAGATCATCGACCGCTGTATGAGTGGGTGGTAACCGAGCTTGAAATCAAGGAGCCGCCCAAGCAAAGGGAGTTCGGACGATTGAACATCTCCGGCTTCGTGACAAGCAAGCGGTATCTGAGGGAGCTGGTTGAAGGTGGTTTCGTGGATGGTTGGGACGACCCCAGACTGCCCACGCTTAAAGGGCTCCGGCGGCGGGGAGTGACACCGGAAGGGATTCGGAAATTTCTGGGTGAGCTCGGCGTGTTTCGCAGCAACAGCATGGTGGATTCGGCCATGCTTGACCATTACATCCGTCAAGATTTGAAGGAACGCTGCCACAACGTGATGGCTGTCATCAAACCGCTGAAGGTTATCATTACCAACGTTCCGGAAGATTGGAGCGAGATGCTTATTGTTCCGAATCATGAAGGTGATGCATCGAAAGGGGTCCGGGAGGTTCCTTTTTCACGGGAGCTGTTTATCGAGAGGGAGGATTTCATGGAGGAGCCGACTCCCGGATTTCACCGGTTGTCGCCCGGCAAGGAAGTGCGCTTAAAGGGCGCTTATTTTATCAAATGCGAGCATATCGTGAAGGACGAATCAACAGGGGAAATCCAGGAGATCCACTGTACGTATGATCCCGAAACCAAGAGCGGCAGCGGATTTAATGCAAGAAAGGTGAAATCGACGCTGCATTGGGTCTCGGCCAGGCATGGGATCACAGCGGAACTTCATCTGTATGATAAGCTGCTGAAGGAATCAGCCGAGTTATCCGAATCGGGTAACGTCTGGGAAGACTTGATCAACCCGGAATCGCTCATTAAAGTCGAAGCCGCTGTATTGGAGCCTTTGATGGCGGAAGCGACTGCGCACAACACGTACCAATTCATCCGACACGGCTATTTCTGCGTGGATTCCAAGTATTCAACAGAGCACAAGCTTGTGTTTAACCGCATCGTTTCATTGAAGGATTCGTGGAATTGGCCTGCAAACCATTCAAAGTAGTTGACGGTGAAATGATGGCAATTACGGTCACCAAGATGGGGCAAAATGCTACCGCCGCTCTTCCAAGCGTTCGTGACCCATTTCATATGATATACCGTCCCTCATTAGGCTTAATCCACCCAATGTATCGGATGTGACAGGGAGGGTGGCAGTTTGGTATTGGCGTCGCCCTTCGCTGCATTAAGCTGGGACTGGGTAAGGAAAATGCTGTCCGTCAGGTCAGCTCCCCTTAGATCGGCATCCCTGAGATCCGCACCGATCAGATCAGCGGCTCTCAAATCAGCTCCACTGAGATCCGCGGCGATCAGATATGCGCCTCTCAAGTTCGCGTATCTCAGGTCGGCTCCTTTCAGTTTAGCTCCGATGAGATCGGCTCCACGGCTGCCGATCTTCCGGCGGACAGGATTATCTCTGTGTAAACGGCGCGCATTCTCCCGTACGAGTTCACTTGTTTGAAGGAGCAGCCGGTTCATCTCGGACCGGTGTGCTGCGATATCCAGCCGTAACAGGGATTCGGGTGGAAGCAGAGTGAACCGCTTGGTCTCGTCCAGTGCCTCTCTTAAGTTGGAATGTATCTCCTGCGCTGGCTGCAATGTCATGGCTTCGTTCAGGTACCATAACAGTTCATGAAGCTGTCGCATGACCGGGAATACATTGAACATTTCCTGTGCCGTTTCCGGAGCTTGCCTCCAATCACGGCCGTTATAGGTAACCTGCGAAACCATCTGTCCCGCTCCGAAGCAATCAAATACGGTGCAGCCTCGCATGCCGCGCTGCCTCAAGCTGCCGTGAACGCCGCAGCGAAAGTCGGATTGCAGATGGTGACAAGGCGTCCCGCCATCTTTATTCATGGCAAAGTCAACCGAGGCCGCGAAGGGCAGCGCGACGCAGCATAATCCAAAGCAGCTGCTGCAGTCGGATTGCAGATTCATACGGTTGCGTTCATTGTGAGCATGGTCTTGTCTGTCTAACATCACTTACAGGAGCTCCTTCCCGTTCCAATATGTAAAGCGGTTTACATTTATATATTTATAGTAAAACATAATGATGGCCGCACCATATAAGCAAACTTGGTTATAACTGTTTTATACCATGCGAGACGATTAATATGAGGGAGCGTAAATGGGGCGTGCTATACGAATAAAACTTAAGCTGTCAAGAAACGCGGGCAGCTTATTTGTATGTTAAATGCAAAGTTGACGGATAGTATATAATGGAATTCGTGATTTCTTATAGGAGAGCATGCAGGTTTTAAACCATTTCAGGACATATGTCCTTTCCTGAGTTCAGCCATTTCACTTTTAATAGTATACAGACCTATATATATGAAGGAGTTTGAACCATGAGGGGAATTATATTTGCATTCATTGGCGGAGCTTGCATTACACTGCAAGGCGTAGCGAATGCCCGGATCAGTCAGGATATGGGCACCTGGCAAGCCGCAACGGTAACGCAGTTGACCGGATTCATGATGGCTTTGGTTATTCTACTGTTCGTCCGGGACGGAAGCAAGCAAGGATTTGGACAGGTCAAGCCGCTTTATCTGATTGGAGGAGCCTTGGGAGCGCCCATTATATTCAGTGAAGTTACGGCCATTCAGAATATCGGTGTTACGTTAACGATATCTGCATTGTTAATAGCGCAGCTATTTTTGACTTTCCTGATCGATAGCAACGGCTGGTTCGGAGTGGTGAAGAAGAGGATGAGTTTGCCACAATTCATTGGCATCGGGATGATGATCGCTGGAGTGGTCATTATAAAATTATGATGAGGCGCGGCTGGTGCCGAAGATTGGAAGGCTGGAGAGGGAGATAGAAACGTGAAGGAAATTCATAATGCAGAGCTTCTGCGAAACTTTCTGCTGAACCATGAGATGGAGTCCGTGTTTCATGAGGAGTTAATGCCTTATTTGGTGTTGTATCGCTTCGATCAGGGGGATATCATCTGCACGCAAGGAGAACCTGCCGAAATGCTGTACATCCTTGTCCAGGGGAAAATCAAAATATACACAACCTCTGCGGAAGGCAAAGCCCTCGTTCTTTCCTTCAAAACACCTCTTGAGGTGATTGGAGATATTGAATATATCCAAGGGAATCCGATGATTAATACGGTTCAAGCCGTCTCGCCCGTGTACATGATTGGCGTGCATTATCGCTGGTTACGAAAATACGGACAGGAGCATTCGCCGCTGCTGCAATTTTTATTGCGCATCATTACACGAAAATTTTATATTAAATCCAATTTCCTAAGCTTTAATTTGCTGCATCCGGTAGAGGTGCGGTTGGCCAGTTATTTGCTGTCGGTCTCGGTGGAGGATTCGGACACGCTCAAGACAGATGATCCAACCGCATTCAACCTCACCGATATCGCGAATTTACTCGGAACCAGTTACCGGCACTTAAACCGCGTGATTTTGAAATTTAGCCAAGAGGGTCTGATTGAACGCAGCAAGGGATTCATTCTGATTAAGAATCGAGAAGCTTTGACAATTGTAGCCGGCGGCAATATTTATGAAGAGTAACACGCAACAATATGAATCATTCAGCAAGGGAGATCGAGCATGATAGCAGGATTAATATTAGCACTTATCGCAGGTTCACTGGTCAGTCTGCAAAATATCTTCAATAATAGAGTCAATGAAAAAACAGGATCATGGTCCACAACCACCTTGGTGTTAGGCATGGGCTTTGTGGCTTCATTAAGCATGAGTCTTATCGTGGAGGGTAAGGGTACGTTTAATATTCAAAATATGGAGCCGTGGTACTGGATCAGCGGTTTGATCGGTGTCGGTGTGGTGATCTGTCTCGTGCAGGCGACAAGGCTGCTGGGAGCAACGTTCGCTATTTCGATCGTCATGACCTCACAGCTCGGCTTTGCTTTGTTATGGGACTCCCTCGGCTGGTTAGGCCTGGAGAAGGTTCCCTTTACGAAGAACCAACTGATCGGTGTTGTCGTTATTGTCGGAGGCATCCTGGTTTTTAAACTGGGCGGGAAACATGAGCAGCAAGAGGCGGCATAAACACGCGTTGAAATGATGAGGAGGAATCCAGATGAATACGGAGATTGATAAAATCGCCTGGCTTCATATCGTAGATGGAAGGATATTAACTGCTCGTTCCAAAGGCAAGGACACCTATTATCTGCCTGGAGGGAAACGCGAACCGGGAGAATCCGATATCGATACGCTGGTGAGAGAAATCGAGGAGGAGCTGTCTGTTCGAATCAACAGAAAGACGGCAGCGCGCGTCGACAGCTTTCATGCGGCCGCTCACGGTAAATTAGAGGGCGTTCAAGTAACGATGACCTGTTACACCGCGGACTATGAAGGAGAGCTGAACCCAGCTTCGGAGATTGAAGCCTTAGCTTGGTTCACTTATAAGGACAGGGAACGTGTATCCGCCGTTTGTCAGATGATTTTTGATTATTTGCATAACGAGAAGATGCTGGCTGATTAAGCCTTCAGGCAAGCTGGAACAGCATGATAATGGCATATATGAATGCACTAAAAAAGACGCTCCGACCGGAGCGTCTTATTATATGCGGAACAAATGTTCGTTTTATGGGGCATCGAAATTAAATACTTGTATACTCGGCTTTGATATTATTAGTATAACTCAGCCCTCATTATAAGTCTATATTTTGGCAGGGAAATGCTCTATAGTTTGTAATACCCGGCCGGGAGACGTGTTAGCGCGGAAGCTTTTTACCATGCGCTGTTTGGATAGAAAGAGGGAGTCTTGTGCACATACGATTATGGGATAACAATTTAAAGGTCCGGTTGTTGGGCGAAGGGCTGTTCAATATGTTGTATTGGATGTACTTTCCCTTCATAACGGTTTATTTTGGTCAGTCTCTGGGCAATCATATCGCGGGTGTTCTAATGACGGTCCCCCCGATATTCAGCATTATCGGCAACCTGCTTGGGGGTGCCTTGGCGGATCGGTTAGGCCGACGGCCCATCATGCTGCTTGGCGCTTCGTTACAAACGCTCATGTTTGCGCTGTTTGCGCTATCGCCTTCACATTGGATGGATTATGCGGCTTTTATAGCGATTGGATTCGGCGGAGCTATCTATAGACCGGCCAGCACGGCGATGGTGGCGGATCTGGTTCCGGCACAAGAACGGCGACAAGTATTCGCCATGTTTACGACAGCCAACAATGTGGGCGCTGTACTGGGTCCGGCACTCGGGGCTGTTTTTTTCTTCCAATATCGGCAAGAGCTCTTGTGGTCCTGTTCCATCGTTCTGCTGGCATACTTCATCGCCATATACTTCATTGTTCATGAAACATTGCCAGCGTCAGCGAGAATCACAGAACGTTCAGCCTCGATCCAACATGCATTCAAGGAACAATGGAGAGGCTATGGCATTATATTCAGGGATAAGGTGTTTCTGCTGTATATTTTGGCGGGGATCTTTGCGCTTGTGACGATCATGCAATTGGATATGTATCTAGCGGTGTATGTCATCCATTATGTACCTTCCCAAGCACTGATCCATTGGAACGGAAATTCGCTTATGCTGTCGAGCACAGAAATATTAGGCTGGCTGCTGGGGTATAGCGGACTATTGTTTGTCCTGTTTCTGATCCCGATCACAAAATGGTTCCACCATTGGAAGGAGCGCAACGTATTTGTCCTGTCTTCACTGTTGTCCGGAATCGGTACGTTTGCCCTTGGTTTACACACGAATATTTGGTTCCTGTTCTTTGTAACGACGGTGTTCACGTTTGGCGAAATGGTTCGTTCTCCGGTGACACAGAGCTTTATCAGTCGTTATGCTCCCGAGCATGCAAGAGGTCAGTATATGGGGGCGGACAGTTTGCAGTATACGATCGGCAGGTTTTTTGCACCGGTGACGGTATTCCTGTCCGCTTGGCTGCCGCCTATGGGAATCTTCACCATCATTCTGGCAGCAGCACTGATCAGTGCGGTGCTGTATACCCTGCTGTTCAGAATTTATGAAGAGGGCAGGGCGTAGGAAGAGAATAGTGTTTGCAAAAGGGAGCCAGCCCGGTTGTATCACAGCCGTGAGCTTGCTCCCTTAAAGATACAAATAAGATATTTACAAACCGATGGTCGGTATATATAATAAAAATACAGAATATTCAAATTGGAGGTGAAGGAGATGGTACCATTAGCAGCCATGCTGGTTTCGCTTATATTGTTTCGGACGCTGGGCTGGGCAGGGTGGGATTACATGAATGATTGGGTGATTTCCCTGCGGTTTGCGGTTGCCATCATGTTTTTGGTAGCCGCATCGGCGCATTGGGGCAGACTTCGAGGTGATCTGATTGCCATGATGCCGCCAAGAATACCGAATGCCCAGATCCTGATCAGTCTTACAGGTATTCTTGAGATTGCGGGTGCGATTATGCTCCTCATCCCGGCAACTGCGATGGCTGCGTCAACAGGGCTGGCACTAATGCTCCTGGCTATATTTCCTGCCAACATATATGCGGCCCAGAAGAAGCTGACACTTGGGGGCAAACCGGTCACTCCAATCGGAGCGAGAACGATTATGCAAATGCTGTTCCTTGCTGCGGCTCTAGCAGCAGGATGGCTTCCGCCCCAGGGGTAACCCATCGAGAAGAAGGAGGATTCCAGATGAAGCAGGAAGAACGGCGCGAGCAGACCAAGCGGATATTGCTTGAATCCACGGAAGAACTGATAAGGGAGAAAGGCTGCAGCCAAACGACGCTTAATGACATAATGAAACGGTCCGGCATGTCCAAAGGAGCTATTTTTCATTATGTATCCAGTAAAGACGAACTGTTTGTCCATGTATTGAAAGCCAGGCTTGCGGAACAGAACGAGCATTTCATGAGCGAAGTGAACAAGCAAGGGGACATCAAGGAATTTGATGGTCCGATGAATACCATCATAAACAGCATGTCGAGCCTGGAAAGCCGGGATGACGTAAGCAACCTCATCTTGATGTACCTTATCGGCAAAAGCGATCAGCCCGAGATAGCTGACATCGTTGCGGGCTTCTATAAGGAAGCCACGGCCACCTCCAAGCAGTGGATTGTAACAGGCCAGGAGGCAGGTGTTATCACCGATACAATTGATGCTGAACGGACAGCCGAGCTGTTCGAGCTGTTATCCTTCGGGCTGCGGATGCGGGGACTGATCGGAGTGAAGGGAAATGTATTCAGTACCAAGGAATATTCGGATTTTATAACCGACATTCTGCGGCCCGGGAACAAAGAGGGAGGCAGGGAAGGCCTATGACATTGTGGTTATTTCTTCACATCGCCGGATGCGTGCTGTTCCTGGGCAATATTATCACGGCAGCTTTCTGGAAAGTGAGGGCAGACCTGAAGGGGGATCCAACGGAAATCCATCATACGGTCAAAAATGTTATGCTAGCCGATTATGTGTTTACCTTGCCAGGCTTGCTGCTGCTGATTATTTCTGGAGTCGTCATGTCTGTACAGGCGGGATATGGAATGGGTGGAATGAGCTGGCTGGCGGTCTCTTTGATCCTGTTCGGCATCACAGGCATATTGTGGGCAGGGATTTTGATACCACTGCAAAAAGGAATGATTCGCTTTAGTCTGGAATCGATAGGCGGCGGAGTTATTTCCGATAGATACAAGAGAGTGTCGATGTATTGGGCGGTAGGCGGGACGGCAGCAACACTACTGCCGGTAATCATCTTGTACTTGATGATCAGCAAGCCTTTTTGAATCAAGAAGGACGGTCGCCTTGGTGACGGTCCTTCTTTTTAGTTGAGGATTAAATGGCAATCAGCTGCACTTGATTGACCGAGCGCCGACAGATGTTCCGGACCGCATCACGTAGTGGCGTCAGTTCCTCTTGCAGCTTCTCAAGCCAGCGAATATTTGGTAATAGACGGCATACGATTAGGCGAGAAAGCTTGCGAAGAGGGAGGATGCTGATATGTCCGCTTACAATGAGCAGCAGTTGGTGCAGGCGGTTAAGGCCAAATTGCCTAACGGCGCAGAACTGGTAGGGAAGGATGCGTCGGGTGCGCATGAAGCCGTTTATGCAGCTGACATTACGGGAGATCGGGTGCCTGAAATTGCGGGAGTATATCGATTAAACGGTGAACTTTATGTAATGGTCCTCATGCACCGTCAGGGAGGCTGGGAAGTCGTTGCCAACGTGAAGGGACAGGGATATGGCGTCACTTTAATGACGGCCGCACCGGTGCTGGGTCATAACGTAAACCAGTTGATCATAGGCTGGCAGATCGGCGCCATCTGGTCTAAGTTGTCGATATATGCCTGGACACCGGAGGGGCTGAAGGATGCAGCACCCGCGGATATGACCTACAGCCATATCGATATCGTTGATTTGCCAAGTTCGATCGGGACGGATGGTCAGGCTGAAATCGCGCTGTGGATTCATGATACAGGCGAAGCTTACCGGATTGAGGTCGTTAGATGGAATCATGGGGCGTTTGAAGCTGCACCGGACGTTTATCCGTATTATTTTCCCGCCGTAGTGGGTTACTACGAGAGGCTGACCCAGGAACACCCGGATTATTCATTCTATTGGTATTATCTGGCGGATGCGCAATATCGTGCGGGAATGCCGGAAGCTGCGCTGAAGTCCGTCCGTAAGGCACTCTCTTTTGCAGAGCCATACCCTGAGCGCCATACGCTGCTTGAGCTTGAGCGCCGGATTCAGGAGATGCTGGCTGGAAGAGGAGAGGCACAGCTGGGTTCCCGGTTATACCCGGCATCTGTGAAGACAACGAGTGGAACCCGATGGGGATACATTAACCATAGCGGTGAGATGGTGATTCATCCGGTATATGATGATGCACAGGATTTTCAGGATAACGGTCTTGCAATCGTAAGTGCACACGGCAGCTATGGTGTCATTGATAGAAGCGCCCATTATGTTGTGCAGCCCCAATATCAGTCCATCAGTCCTTTCTCGGAGCATCGCGCGACGGTCATGGATGGTCAAGGCTTTAAGATGATTAACGAACAAGGGGTAATTCTGACAAGTCGGGCGTATCCATACATTGCAGAACTGCGTGAAGGAAGGGCCGTGTTCTATGTTACCGATCATAGCAGCGGTGATGGGGATAACAGCCGTTACGGCTACCTTGATGCCGATGGTCATGAGGTGATTCCTGCTCGGTACGCGGACGCGAATGATTTTGTTGATGGTAAAGCTGTTGTGAAGTTAAAAGATGATAATTATGCGCTCATTGATCTTCATGGACGGAAACTGGCCACGTATCACTTTGCCTATGTCGGACCGCTTGGCGAGGGCTTGCTTGCCTTTCAGAAGGAGAGCACGGGCAAATATGGCTACATCGATGAGAAGGGGGAAATCGTCATTCCGCCGACCTATACATCGGCATTTCCGTTTCACGATGGCAGAGCTATTGTAAATACAGCTGAAGATTACAAGTCGAAGTATGGCGTCATCAATAGACAGGGGACCTGGGTGATCCATCCGGAATACAACGATATTCGGGATTTAACGGAAGAACGGTTTGCGCTCGGGCGCGCGATTGATCCTGAACAGCCTTTCATCGGCTCGATATATGCGATTGCAGATTGGGACGGGAAGATGCTATCTGACTTTACGTATCGCGATATCTCCGACTACAAGCACGGTTTGGCCTCCGTGTATGATGCGAAGCAAACGTATTTGATTGACCGTACCGGCAAACCTGCGCCGGGTTTTCCCCGAGTGAACGGCAGCGGTACGCTTACGCTAGAACCCGGAGGGTTGATTAAGGCATTGGTCGATCTGCGTCTATCCTATCTGGACCGGTCGGGACGTATCGTCTGGGCGCAGAATACCGTTATTCCGCTGCAGCGGCCTTATCAGGTAACAGAAGAGAAGTATAAGCCGAATCCGGATTATCTGATCTATTATCCGCAGGTCACAGGAATGAGAGACCAGGGGACTCAGCAAACCGTGAATACCAAGCTGAAGGATATGTCTGGGGTGAAGCCGATTCCTGCCGATAAGAAGCTGGATTATTCCTATTCCGGTGATTTCGACGTAATTTTCTTTAAGCAGAAGCTGCTTGAAATGGAGCTGAACGGATATCATTATCCTTTTGGAGCCGCCCATGGCATGCCAACCAAAGTGTATGCCGTGATCAACATGGAGAATGGAAGCATGTACAGCTTGAAGGATTTGTTTAAACCGGGCAGTGATTATGTCGCAGAGCTCAGCCGGATCGTTGGCAAGCAGATTAAGGAAGATCCCCAATATTCGTATGTATTCCCCGGCAGTTATACGGGAATCGCCGCAGACCAGTCCTTCTATGTGACAGAGAATGCCCTTCATCTGGTGTTTGCACCGTATGAGATCGGCCCCTATGCCGCAGGTTTTCCCACTTTCACGATTCCTTTTGTTCAGATTAAAGACATCCTCAATACGGAAGGCGAGTTCTGGAAGGCGTTTCATTCCTGATGCTGAGCACGGAGAAGGTGAACCGGATCTTGTATAAAAGCTTCGAAGAGCTCGGTTTGATCAGAACCGGGCTCTTTGGCTTGTGCAAATGCAAATATGTTATCATGCTGCCTTGCAATGGCACTATTCTATTTGGGACAAAGCTGTTACATTATATGAATACAAAACAATAGTAGAGTAGAGGTGTTTGACACGCATGCTTCATAACCCAACAGGAAAAGAACGCCTCGGATTAGCCTTGCTTCTCAGCTTGCTTGGTATATTAGGACCGTTCAATATCGACATGTATTTGCCCAGCTTTCCCGAGATTGCCCATGATTTTGGGGCGCGGGCTTCGCTTGTCCAGCTGAGTTTGACCTCCTGTCTCATCGGACTCGCGGTTGGTCAGATCATTGTTGGACCGATCAGTGACGCTCACGGAAGAAGAAAGCCGTTATTAGTCTCGCTAGCCTTATTTGCGATATCCTCCTTGTTCTGTGCACTGGCACCGAATATTACGGCACTGGTTGTTGCCAGATTCCTGCAGGGATTCACGGCGGCGGCCGGGCTTGTGATTTCACGTGCTGTTGTGCGCGATGTGTTCAGCGGGCGTGAGCTTACTAAATTCTTTGCGCTGCTGTCGGTCATTAACGCGGTTGCCCCGATGGTTGCCCCGATGTCAGGCGGAGCCATCCTGCTGATCCCGTTTGCAAGCTGGCACACGATCTTTTATTTCTTGAGCATATTCGGTGTCTTCATTGTATTGATCGTTGCCTTTCGTCTGAAGGAAACCTTGCCGCAGGAGAGAAGAACGCCAAGCTCGCTGGGCCATTCCGTCCGTACGATGGGAAGTTTGTTCAAGGATCGTTCCTTTATCGGGTACGCCCTGACGGTGGGTTTCATTCACGGAGGCAGCTTTGCTTACGTTTCGGGAACGCCGTTTGTGTATCAGGGAATTTACGGTGTTTCACCGCAAATGTTTAGCGTACTGTTCGGGATTAACGGGATCGCTATTATTACGGGAAGTTTCATTATTGGACGGTTTGGCGGCATCGTTCATGAACGAAGCTTGCTCCGGGTCGGAGTCATCATGGCGGTGAGCGCAACGTTCCTGTTGTTGCTGATGACGATGCTGAAAGGGCCTCTGGCCATCGTTGTTATATTGATATTCATCTACATGATCACCATTGGAATGGTGGCAACAAGCACATTTACGCTGGCCATGGAGAAGCAAGGACACCGCGCAGGAAGTGCAAGTGCTGTCATAGGTTTGCTTCCACTCCTGCTGGGATCCATCGTATCACCGCTTGTCGGTATGGATGAGTCTACAGCCGTGCCGATGGGAGCCATCCTGTTCATCACGTCTGTACTCGGCTCGTTGGCTTTTTTTAAATGGACCAGGAAACATGAAACCGAATCAAAAGACGACATGAGAGGAGCGGGATTGACATGACATCAAACCGAATGATTCACTCCGTTATTTTTTCATTGAAGCATGAGAAGGGCTCTGCAGAGGAGCTGCGTTTTCTGGAGGATGGGCGATCTGCCCTTAGTACGATTGAAGTGGTTCAGGAGTTCAAGGTGTTCAAGCAGATCAGCCATAAGAATACATACGATTTCGGATTCTCCATGGTATTTGATAGCGAAGCTGATTATGAAGCATACCATGTGCATCCGCAGCATGTTGCCTTTGTAGAGGATCGCTGGGAGAAGGAAGTCGTACAGTTTTTGGAGATCGATTACAGCGAGGTTTAATATTCGCATCTCTGTAGGTACCGCCGAGGAGAATCAAAATACGGCTTGAGGCATTAAATGGAATTTCACTGCTTATGAAATAAGAGGAAAGTAAAAAAAGGACCGCAAAGGGTCCTTTTTTCATATCTATCATAAATTTTTGAGATTGCCCCGGTTCTCGATTTTGGTCGTGACCTTAAGCTCGAAGTCCAGCTCCGGGTAATATTCGGATCGCCATCTGGACAATTGCTCACGGGTCAGATCGTTTCTGAAAAATTGGCCTAATGCTAATATATCCGCTTCGTCCTGCTGGGTTTGCTTAAATAAATGCTCTAATCGAGAGGTGAGCAGTTGCTCCAATTTATCTTTAATCTCTTGTTCCGTGGGATGGCCCTTTGAATCCAGAATGGTGACATTCAGCTTCAGATTACTCCTCAAAAAAGCCTGGTCATTCTTCATCCAGCTCTTATGGGTAAGTTTGTTGCTGATAATCTGTACTGTCGCACTGTCCATAACTTCGAGCTTGCCATAGGCGCTTTTTCCATAAAAAGCGTTAGCGACCAGCGTTTCCTCCGGACTGATCTGTCCCGTCATCTTCCCATTCTTGATAATGGCCGAGCCAATGCATTCGATATTCGTTGTCTTTCCTGAGCGAATAAGCGGAACGATGACATCATGCGTATAGGAATTAATGCTTCGAAACATTTCCCATACCCGTGTATCGGCTAATTGGGGATTCCATCCGGCGTTTTTTTCGAAAAAATCATAAATGATATTCCCGCTGTTCAGAGTCTTTGCCTTTATCTCGGAGAAGAATTGCTCCAACGGCTGTTCACTGATAGCAAACAGCGTTTTGGAAGAAATATCACGGGACCGATTAAAGGCCGACACAACGTCCTGCATTCCGCTTTGCGCAAATTTCTTATCCACAATAACAATTTTCAGATGAAGCAAATCAACTTGAGATTCCATATTCATACTCATATGGTCAATGACCTTGTTAATGGTGTCTCCGGTATCCGATACAATCGTAATGTTGTTGGAATCATCCGCTGACGGGATATCCAAGAAGATTTTGTACTGATTATGCTCGGTCAGGGATATCCCCATGATGACAGGGAGGGCTCGATGGTTAATATCTTTGTTGTCCCAGCAGCCGCTTAATAAAGGGAGAAGGATTATCGAAACCATCAGAAGTTTCATCCTCCAACGAAAAGGGGTTCGTATGATCATCATCAAGATACCTCCGCTTTACGATTGGCTTTGTTCTTGAGCCGCCATCCCATAATGAAAGTGAGCACGGGGATGACAATGAAAATGTATAACCTGAGCGGGATGATCCCGATCTGCAGCTGTTTCAGGAAGTCCCAGTCCGGAATGGCCAATGAGATAACAAATAGGAGAATCGTCAACCCGATTAGCCCGTAAGGATCGGGGATAAAGGGCAGTGCTTTTTTCGTTAAGGTCATTAAAGTCCATAGGGTGACTGCCATGTATAGCAGAGCAAAAGCCATCAAACTGAGCAGGAAGAATATGGTGATCCGGTCAAACATCAGCCAGGTCACGTTCACCGTATCGATCGTCATCAGCATGGGGAATTCATACAGCTCAGCGGTCGATTGGCCAAAGGTCAGCAGGGGAAGATATACCGACAGCAGGTACATTGGGAGCAGCAGCAGTCCGCCGATGGCCATCTTTTTCATGTTGATAGGAATAGAGACGGGGAGTAGTCCCAGAAAAAAGAATCCCCCCGCATACACAAACAGACTAACTTGAAATTCTACATCCGTTATGAAGGTAAACGTTTGTTTATGGCCGACGAACGGCAAAGCGTAATACCAATCGACATTCTGAAAGGATAGATACAGGACAAACAGGAGTGGACCCGAGAACAAGATAGCAAGTAATAAGGCTGTTCTGGCCATACTGCCAATTCCCTGCCAAGCCATTACAAAGGCGACAAGGAACAGGAGCAGCAGGATGGCCCAAAGGGGTGTGTTGGATAAGAAAATCAGCGTGAGCATTTCAGAGTAGGCACGAATAGTTACGATAAACGCAACGACCAGGTACAGGAAGGCAGGCAGCAGGACAATCCATGGAACAACCCTGCCTGCACTTCGGAATATATCAATGACCGTTTGATTTTTGGCAAATCGCAAGCCCATGATATATAAGAAAACAACGGTCATCTGTACGGCGTAGCTGAATACAATGCCTATCCAGTGCCCGGTTTGCATAGCAGAAAAAAACCTCGAGGGATATAGAAAAAAGATAAGCCCCATATGACAGACCACGTACATTACGGCTGATTGAAGTCCGCCTTTAGCCATTGGGTTCATCCTTCTGGGTCAATGAGGGCATGGACAAGTAAGGAACACCCATGCTGCTCTGGTTGCCTATGTAGGCGCAGATAAGCACAATCCCCGCGAGCAGACCCAATACCCCGTAAATAGCAGATAAAATAATGAGCAGATACTTGAAGACCCTGATCGGCACAGAGTTCTGAAATCCGACTACCGTCGAAGAGGCAATGGTGGTGCCCGCCAGCACGATGATTAACAGATTGCTGACGAGTTTCGCCGCAACTGCGGCTTGCCCGAGGATAATGCCTCCGACCATCGTAACGGTCGGTCCTATGCTCTTGGGCAGGCGAATGCTGGCTTCCAGTATGAGCTCCAGCACAACCAGAAGCAGTAAAGTTTCCACCATGGCGGGATACGGGACGTCTTGACGGCTGTGGGCAATGGATAGCGCCAATTGCAGCCTCAATACTTCTGGGTTTACGGACACCAGGGCAACATAGAGACCCGGAATGATGGTGGCAATCAGCGCGCCCAGAATGCGAAGTAAGCGGATAAGATACATGAAGGGCAGCGGGAAATTGTGATCATCCTTCATGCAGAACATATCCCAGATCAGACTTGGGATGATGACCGCAAACGGCAGTCGATCAATCATTAACACGACTTTCCCTTGCTGCAGGGAATGTGCCGCATTCTGCGGGAGCTCGGTTGCGTTAAACCGGGCTACCAGCGTCCAGGGGTTTGATCCCAGAATTTTCTCAAGCTGCTGCAGATGCTGGATATCCTTATCCAAACCGGCTTCAATTTTCTTCCGGAGGTTGTCGATAAGCGCGGGCTTAACCTGATCCTCAACGTAGATTAACAAAACGGCTTTGGGATTGCTCTTTCCGACCTTGTAAGTTTCTACTTTCAAGTTGGCGCTTGTGCAGTGTTTCCGAAGGATGCCGATATTGGTGTTGAGATCTTCAAGAAAAGAGCTGCTGGACCCATACAGGGTGTTCTCCGTTTCAGCCGGTCCGATCGACCGGGTAACAACTTTGGATATAGGAAGGACAGCGCAGCATGTTCCTGACAGAGGTTCCAGCACAATCAAGTTGCCCTTTATGATGTCAGGCACAATTGCACCCAGATCGGGGTCCACAAGCTGTCCAATAATCTTGAGCAATGAATCCGGTGACAGCGAGTCATCGACCATGTTTGTTGTCTGCGTCTGGAGCATAGCAATGCTCTGAGGAAGATCGACCAAAGAATCCAAGCCGATCACCTGAACTCGATATTGCAGCAATTGAATTTCTACATTGAAATAATCGGCATTTGCCCTGAAATAATCAGCCAAACGCTGTTTGAGATCCATACACTCACTCCCTAGTCCATGCAATACATGATTTAGTTATCATTTCCATTCTATGTTTTAATTTATGCATGAAAGGAGAATGGGGAGGAGAAGCAACAGTCAAGTACAAGGATTCAACGTCCGGTATTGTTAACACCGATGAGCGATTGTATCTGCTGAAGGACTCGAGACAACACGGGTATCTGCGGCGGCCTTTATCCTGTGTCTCATTCCCTTATGGTTCGAAAATCCGGCAGCTTCCCTTGCTGCAATTGGAATGCAAGAATGGCTGGCGCTCGTATGGTACGTTCCGATCGTAACGGCGCTGGCATTCATTTGGTGGTACGCGGGTATTAAACGATGTCAAGTTGCGACGGCGGCTGCTTTTTCCGGCATGATGCCCTTTACCGCCATAAAAAAAAAGGAAACAGCACAGGAGCTGCTTCCTTTTGTAGGAGGAATGCTTTATTGTCGCTTGAGATTAAGGTGCCAGCTGTCAGAACGACTGAGCGAACGCTTGTTACGGGACGTATTGACGGCACTAACCAGTAAGAAGATCAAAACGGATGACCCCGTATTATTATTGAACAATACTTTGTTCGGGTGCAAATCACCAGCGCCACCTCTGGCAATATATACGCCGGGGGATGGCTGTGCCTCAATTTTGATTGCAAAAGCATCATTGTTAAACAAAAAGTTAATATCTTTGAGAACCAGTTTTCTGCCGTTTCTCACGTTGATTACAATTTGCTGCAACAAAATGGTCTTTCCAGCACCTACATCAATAGGATTCTTCCCACCTACAATCCCATTCAACTGTAACGGAGTCATATGCTCACCTCTTTTAATTAAGTCTTACATTCTATTCATCAAAGAGAGAAAAGGATATAGACAGATAGAATAGTTTCAGGAGGTATATTTCCATGAGAGGTAATGGGGACTATAATTATTAGTAAACATAAAGGCAGGGATGACGATGAAAAGAGTGCTGTTGCTGCTGGCCGATGGATTCGAGGCAGTGGAAGCAAGCGTCTTTACCGACGTATTAGGATGGAACATGCTTGAGGGAGACGGCACCACGCAGGTGGTAACGACCGGATTGCACGACCGATTAAAGTGTACCTGGAACTTCACCGTGATTCCTGAAGTGACACTGGATTCAGTCCGGGTTGATGACTATGATGCGCTTGCGATTCCAGGCGGATTTGAGGAAGCCGGGTTTTACAAGGATGCATACGATCCCAGGTTCTCCTCCGTCATTCAGGCATTCCATGCACAAGACAAGTGGATCGCCCCCATATGTGTTGCAGCCCTGACGCTTGGCAAGGCCGGGCTGCTGGAGGGGTGCAGGGCAACAACCTACGATCATCCAACGAGCATCAGAAAGAAACAGCTGCGCGAGTTTGGCGCCATCGTGGTGGACGAACAAGTCGTTGTCGATGGAAATCTGATCACTTCCTGTAACCCGGCAACAGCCTTTGAAGTGGCCTTCACTTTGCTGGAAAAGCTGACAACGCGAGAAAATACGTTACATGTGAAAGATTTGATGGGTTTTGCGGGAAAGTAACGGACTAACACGCATATTAAGCAATGAGCATGTCTGAGCTGGACAGTGCTCGTTGCTTTTTTTATTGCGGCCGACGTCAGTATATAAAAGTTAATTATACTCATACCTCCTCTATTTATGGTTTTGGGACGATGTTACGCTTACGTTGAAGCCGTTAAATATCTGAATTAATAGGGCAAGATGCGGTATTTCAAAGGTTTCGAGATAGCCGACAGAATGGGGGAGAACGGATGAGAGTCACGGTGGAGTTAAGTGATGCCTCGACTAAATTTATCATTAATAATATGTATCCGCTGTACCTGCACGATTTGTCAGGAATATGGGGATGGAAGCCGAATCGATATGGCGTGTTTGAAGATGATGATACCAGAACCTTGAATGATCAAATCCAAGTGTTCGATATATGGTGGGATAAGCCAGAGGTGTTATTCCCGTATCTTATTTGGGCCGATGACATTCCAGCGGGCTTTGCATTGGTTGCAACCGCGCCGTATACCTTTGGCAGTGAATTCTACATGAACGAGTTTTTTGTGATGAAGCCCTTCCGTGGCCAGAATATCGCAGAGGCGGCTGCGGCACAGGTATTCAACGAGCATTCAGGCAGCTGGGAGATCCAAACGAACGCCACGGACAGCAATAAGAGGGCACAAGCCTTCTGGAGAAAGACGCTTCATAGTTATAGAGCGGAACGGGGGGTTCAGGAGACTGTCGACGAAATCAAGAATGATCATGTAAAGATCGTCTTTCGATTTTGATCATCATAAAGCAGGGAAATGAAATGGATGTTGAAGGAGCAGATCTCTCTGCTCCTTTTCTATGTATGCAATTATGGGTTTTCGGAAACAAATCCGCTATTTAAGTTCTATACAGGCGGACAGATCCTTGTTCTTCGAGAGGCTTAACAACATGTCATAGAAAACCCTGCGGTCACTCTCGGTAAGGCTGCCGAGGATTTTCTCGGCGATTTCCGTTTGATAGTCCAGTACGGGCCTAATGGTCGCTTGTGCCTGTTCCGTGAGCTGAATCAGGATAGCCCGGCGGTCTTGCGGATCCTGGACACGGACAAGCAGTTGTTCCTTCTCAAGAGCATCCACTAAATCGGTAAGCGTGCGGGCTTTAATGCCCAGCCTTGCTGCTAATTCATTCATTCGAATGCTTCCGGTTTCCAGGACGACAGAGAGCACGCGAAGTCTCGGTCCGGACACTTGATATGGGGTTGGGAACATACCTAGTTGAGCGTCGAATTCTTTTTGGATGGCATGAGTAGTTCTTACAAGCATGTGAATGATATCGATGGATGAGGGTACAGCGTCGTTTGGTTTCATAAGTTCCTCCTTGACAAAAGCAGACTTTATACTTAAGCTCATAATTAGTGAGGTTACTCACTATATAATAAACATATAATGAGTAAACTCATTAAATTATACACTCATTTCCATGCTGCAGCTAGGTGTTTATTATGGACGATTTTATCTTTCAAACACGAGGGAAGGGATAACCATGAAAAATGATACGTATAACAACGGGGACAAACTGCTCCGCGTCCTCGTTGTAACACTCATATTCTCCGTCATGAACGGTACGATGTTCAATGTGGCTTTACCGGCCATCGGTAAAGAATTTGAATTGCTTCCATCTGAAGTAAGCTGGATTATGACCAGTTATATGGCTCTCTATGCAATCGGTTCGGTTGTCTTTGGTAAACTTGCAGACAGCTATAGCCTGAAGAGTCTGATTACGTACGGGCTGCTCTTATTTGCTGTCGGATCGGTTGTCGGGATGCTGGCCGTTGATTTTTGGATGATTATTCTCGGCCGAGTGCTTCAAGCAGCAGGTGCTGCCGTATTGCCAGCCATAGCCATGATTATTCCAATCCGATATTTTGAACCTGAGAGACGCGGGAGAGCGCTCGGTACATCGGCTATTGGCTTGGCACTTGGAGGTGCTCTGGGTCCGATCGTGTCCGGGATGATTATGAGTTTTGGCAGCTGGCGCATCTTGTTCTTGTTCTCATTACTGCCGCTGCTGACCATACCTTTCTTCAGAAGATATCTGAACGATGGGAGAGGGGCAGCCAAGCCGCTGGATGTGATAGGCGGAGGATTCCTTGCGGCAGCGGTGGGCTTGTTCCTGCTAGCCATCACGCAGAGCAGTTGGGCGGCTGCTGTTATCGGGGGGCTATTCCTACTGATGTTTGCGATCCGCATTCGAAAAGCGGTCCATCCGTTTATTCAGCCGGAGCTGTTCATGAATGCCAGATATACCGGTGCGTTGGTCATCGCTTTTATATCGACCTCCATGAATTTTAGCATTACCTTTATTACGCCCCAGTATTTGACGGCACTGAACGATCTGTCTGCAGGGAGCATTGGCTTTGTCCTGGTGCCTGCTGCCATTGCAGCGGCCACGCTTGGCCGTGTCGGGGGTAAACTTGCGGATGAACGCGGGAATTCAACTCTATTTTCCATTGCGGCTGCACTGCTGGTTCTATGCTTCATTCTGACCTCCACTTTTGTTGGCATTTCACCGTATGTCATTGCACTGCTGTTAATCATGGGTCAAGTAGGACAAACCTTTATGCAGATTGCGATGTCCAACACGATCTCAAGAACGCTTTCCAAAGAACAGGTCGGTGTCGGCATGGGATTGTTCTCCATGCTGAACTTTATATCCGGCGCGATGGCAATGAGCATTATAGGCAAGGTATTGGATCAGTCGGCAACCTGGCGGTTGAATCCGCTGACAGGTAACGAGTCGGCTTATGTTTACAGCAATATTTTCTTTATAATGACCGCTTTAAGCATCCTGGTATGGGGGCTGTATCAAATGCAGTTTGGTCCCAAGACGGACCGGAGACCGTTCAGGAATACCTGATGACATATGGGGTCCGTTATTTAAAAGCCTGATGAATCAGGCTTTTTCGTATGATCGGGTCAGCCAGAATCTACTGGCTGGCCTTTTTTTCGACCGTTTTTATTTTCTTTTTTTTCAGAATTCATGTAGCGGAATCGAGAGTTACCCCGTCTATAGGGTATGGAGGTGGTCAACAGATGGCAAGGCCGGCCGGCCCTAACGACAAATCCAGATACCCGTCTGAGCCCTCCCTGGCACTGGAGCAATTCATGACCGAGTATGGCACCTCCATACTGCGTACAGCCTACTTCTATTTGGGCGATCGACATCTAGCAGAGGACGTCAGCCAGGAGGTATTCCTGCGAGCTTTTCGCCACTGGACATCGTTTCGTGGAGATAGCAGCGTGAAGACGTGGCTCACCAAGATTGCAATCCATGCATGCCGGGATAAACAGGGATTAAAAATGATGAAAGAGCAGCCAACAGATCCGCTGCTAATGGAGAATTCCGTTCTCCGCAGCGTGGAGGAGGAGGCTTTAGAACGCTTGGATCAAACTACCATTCTTAAATATATTGCTGCACTGCCGGTTCATTATCATGAGGTTATCTACTTGTATTACTACCTGGATTTGGGAACCCGTGATATCGCTGAAGCAACCGGCGCACCGGAAGGAACCGTTCGAGGAAGGCTTCACCGGGCAAGGGCGCTTCTGGGTGAATACCTGGCAAAGGAGGGACTCGTGTTATGACATCTCAGGAGGACAAACTTCGAGACCTTGTGAAAAGCGAAGCGGATGAAATGCTGTTCAGCAATCTTCACTTTGATTCGCATATGTGCGAAAAGGTGAAGCAGCGTATCCAGCATGAAGCGAACCTGCAGGAGGAGAGCCCGGTGCGTAGAACAAGAATGAGAATGAGAAATCATCGGTGGTTCGCCGGAACAACAGTGGCCGCGATATTCATCGGACTATGTCTGTTCCTTGCTGAGCCCGATTTCTCCAATTCTCCGGGATCTCCTCCATTAGATCAGGATCCTCCTGTAACCCTAATGGACCCTGACCCTCCAATCGATGATCCGCCAGTTGGCTACAATGACGAGCCGCGAATCCTTGGCAGTTATGAAGAGGCGGGCCAGGCATTTGGCGATAAGCTCCGCGTCCCGTCCTATCTTCCGGAGGGTTTCTCCCTTCAGCAAATTTCAGTGACGGGACCGAACGAAGCGGTAAGAGCGGCCGTATTCAGTTATACAGCAGGCGAGCGTTCCTTCGGTTTATTTGCTGACAAAGGCGCGAATTCAAGCATGCCGCAGCATTTCGATGAAACCGTCGATGTGAACGGTGCCGCTGGTTACCTGATCGCAGGTGAACCGCTGCAGGATGACGGATTAACCACACCGAATGTTGAGCTTCACTGGTACACGGATGATATTCACTTCATGATATCAGGGCTTGTGAGCGCTGAGGAAGCTCTTCGCATTGCACGATCCATGGAGCCTGTTAAGCAGAAAGATCATAGGCCATAAACCAGAGATAATCAGGAGGTAGTGAAAAATGAATAAGGATTATATAAAACAATGGGTTAAGCTCATGATGCTGGGGTGTGTCTTGCTCATGGCAGGGGCAGGCAATGCTGCGGCTGCGCCGAATGGCGTGATGTCCGCGTCCATGCATATCGTGTCCGCCGCTGATGAGAGCCTGGATGATAAACAAGCGGAAATCGATGATTATGTTGCCGGAGCAGGCCAAGAGGAGCTTTCACGGGAGGGCTTTACTGTAACCCACACGGTTGCAGCAGGAGATAAGGTGGAAGTTGGCATTACGCCTTACAATGAAGAGCATGCCAACTTCCTCTACGAGAAATTTGGACGTGATCAAGTTCAAGTGGTGGAAGGAGAGCAAGCGATACTCTATGGAGCGAATACGGCCGAAGCCGACGTGGTCGCAGCGGAGGAAGCGGGCATGAATCTGTGGATCTGGATCGGCGCAGCGGTGGTCATCGTGGCTGGTGGACTGGTGCTCGTACGCAGGAAGCTCTTTTCACGGAGTTGATTGTACCTTGAAAAAGGGACCGGGGGCCTGCCGCTGGCGGGTATTTCCGATTAAAAAGAAAATATCGACATTATATGAAAACAATTCATACTTAAGGTATGGATTGTTTTTTGTTTTTTGATTGCAGATGTCCCCTTTTCGGCAGGAGGGGTGTTATATAACGTAAATATGGTGTACGCGGGGGTGCGGCTTCGAATTGGATTACATCGAGGAGTGTGTGAGACGCGTTAAGGCCGGTGAGGTAGATTGCTTTGAGCCCATCGTCGAAACGTACAAAAAACAGATCTACATATACTGCTGCCGAATGCTTGGCTGCAAACAGGATGCGCAGGATGCCGTCCAGGATATATTCATCAAGGCTTTCACCAAGCTTCATCTTTATGAAGCGAAGGTATCGTTCTCGTCATGGTTGTACAAAATTGCCTATCATCATTGCCTCAACCTGATTCGCAAGCGACGCGTGCGTTTACGGGTAAGTCGGCTTATGAAACCGGCAGGGCATGCTGATAGCGTGGAGCAAACGTTGGAGCGCCGATGGTTCAGCGAACCGCTGGAGTATGCTATGAACAAGCTGTCGGTTGAAGAACGGAATCTGCTGGTGCTGCGGGTGTTTGAAGATAAACCGTTCTCAGAGATCGCTCAGATTCTGGATAAGAATCTTAGTGCAGTGAAGAAAAAATATGCACGCATGAAACAGAAAGTCATCAAGTTGATGGAGGAGAAGGGGGGCACGGAGTTATGCGAGATTACGGACAGTCGGACGAAGATCGAATGCTGAGAAGTTTGGAATTGCAATCGGTAGAGGATGAGATTGACGTAACCCCTGCCATCATGCGCCAGGTTCGTCAAATTCATCAGAAGAAACAGGGAAGGGTATTCCGTAATCGGAGGAAATACTTCATGATGGCCTCACTATCTGCCATATTGATTCTTTCGTCGATGAGTGTCTACGCCAGTCAATACTTCATACAGATCAAAAACAAGGAAGGCGAAATCATACTGACTACCATGAAGCCATGGAAATACACCGAATCGGAATATAACGCCAAACGTGAAAGGGAAACGGAAGAAGAACTGAGCAAGAGGTTAAAGCCGGGAGAACAGGCCGTGTATTATATCAAGGACAGGCACATGACTTCATCCGCCAAAAAATATCCTCTGAACTATTTTTACAAAACGATTCAGCATCCGAATTATAACGATCTGGCCAAGGAAATTGAGGAGAAGGGAGCTCCCCTGTTACAAGAACCGGAATATGTCCCGTCAGGGTACTTCTTTGACCGGGGCCAAATCCAAATTAGGAACGAACCTGTATGGGGCACGCCAGAGTATGAGAGCCTTCTGAATGAACTCAAGGAGCAAGCTGCAAGGTCTGATGAAGAACAGGGGCTGTTTTATAAAAGGGTCTCTTGGTCGAAGATTGCATCTACGGTGATGGAATACCGAAAAGACGAAAGCCGGATTATTTTCATCGCATTTGCCAGAGAAAAGGGCTCAAAGGCGGGTGTTCCTACAGAGCAAGCTGTAAAACTAACGGTGAATGGAAAAGAAATGATCCTGTCCTCCAACTCTGTTTCCGCGAACCGTAAGTTAACATGGCTTAGCGACAATGAAGAAGTGATGTATGTGATTACGGACGACCCGAAGGATCCGCTGTCCAACGATGATTTTGCGAAAATTGCCGCCGGTCTCCTGCAGGAATAAAGAATCCCCCTGATTTTTTAACAAAATGTCCCTTTTATTCGCGGCTGGGCGTTATACGAAATGTATTTAAAAACTTAGAAGGCCTAGCCGCCGAAAGGAGCACGAATTGTACCATGATGAAAAACAAGATGAAAGTTGCCTTATTTCTCGCCGCTACGATGATGATCGGATCCGCTAATGCTTATGCAGCAAGCACAACGGTACCGCAGACCAAGATCAAGCCTGCAGCAGCCTCTTCCGTGAAATCAGAGAAGTTGACGTCTTCGCTCGATGATCAAATTTATGAGCTGACCAAAGGACTTAAGCCGGGTCAGATGGTTGCATACTATGCTGCCGACAAAGAATATAATCCATTGGATCAAATTTACTTTGCAAGCAAGGGTTTTGTTTACGATACGTATTCTGATTACTTGAAGAAGGCGAAGGCCATGGACGCCCCCGCGCTGACAAAACCGAATATATTGCCCAAGGGCTATGTCTTCCAAAATGCCGTTCTATACTTAAAGAGCCCGGAAAAAACATCCGATCTCTATAAAAAGTTAGAGAAGGAACTGAAAGCAGAGGCCGCGAAAGGAAATAAAACGTTATACACCCAAGCAATACCTGACGTGAATGAAGCAACAGCAGTTGTTCTCAATTATGAGAAAGGCAGCGTGAAATTGGATGTCATTGCAAATTATATTCATCCGGCTCCGCCAATGAACGGAACTCCTGTACCGGCTGAGAAGCCAAACGAGAAAACAGAGACCATCGTCATCAACGGAGTGGAGTGCGTGTATACAGATGACTCCAAAGGGAGAGATCATTTGGATTGGGTAGATGAGGAAAGTCAGATTCGCTACACCATCTGGGCAGAAAGCGCCAAGTCGGACGTACTCAGTTTCGCGAAGAAAATGCTGGCGGATTAAGGTTTTTTCATGACATCGGATTTCCTGCCGCTTCCAAACGCCCGTTTGCTTTATTTTTTTCTCGAGAGTCTAGTCTCTTTGAATTATTGAGCATAGGATATGGTGTTCGGAAAAATAAAGGAGGTTAGACAAATGGGTGAAGTTGCTGGATATGGAGTTGGCGGTTACGGCGGAGGTTACGGATCCGTTGGTGCAGTACTGGTTCTCTTTATTCTCTTGGTAATCATTGTATCTGCATTCGGATTCGGATTCGGCGTTTAATAATTGAATACGGAAACCCACACCGGCTGCTCGGTGTGGGTTTCTTTTGTTATTGTACGGGCTTACATAGCAAGCTGTTTTGGCTTAGCAAACTATTTGGTTCTGTTACAGGAAAACGTTTACGCACCGACGAATATGATTTCTACATGACTTGAATTAGTCAGCTTAAGCTGAAGAACGGGGGCACGCATGAAATATGACGTGATTGTGGTGGGAGCCGGTCTATCCGGTCTGGTAGCAACCGCAGAGATGGCTGAGGCCGGGAAGAAAGTGCTGCTGCTTGATCAGGAGCCGGAAAGCTTCATTGGCGGGCAGGCATGGTGGTCTTTTGGCGGACTATTTCTCGTTGATTCACCAGAACAGCGAAGATTGGGAATCAAGGATTCCCGGGACCTTGCATGGCAGGATTGGGTTGGTTCCGCTGGCTTTGATCGGGATGAAGACGAAGATCTATGGGGTCGAAGGTGGGCGGAGGCTTATGTTCACTTTGCGGCAGGTGAGAAGCGGGCATGGCTTCACTCCCTGGGCGTACGATTCTTTCCGGTTGTAGGATGGGCAGAGCGCGGGGGATATTTGGCAGAGGGACACGGCAACTCCGTTCCCCGTTTTCATATTGTGTGGGGGACCGGTCCGGGAATTGTCAAGCCTTTTGAGTTCAGGGTTCGAGAGGCTATAAGCTCAGGACTGGTTGAATATCGGCCCCGGCATCAGGTGGATGAGCTTATGACGCATGATGGAGCGGTGATGGGTGTCAAAGGCTCGGTGTTAGCCCCAAGCCCGGTGTTGCGTGGCGAAAAAAGCTCGCGGGATGTAATTGGTGAATACGAGTGTTATGCAGAGGCCGTTGTTGTATCCAGTGGAGGAATTGGGGCCAACCATGAGTTGATCAGACAATTATGGCCGTCACGGCTTGGGAAGGCACCTCAAAATATGCTCTCCGGTGTCCCGGCTCATGTTGACGGACGCATGCTGGGAATCGCCGAGCAAGCAGGTGGCCGGATGGTCAACCGGGATCGAATGTGGCATTACACGGAAGGGATCCAGAATTGGGATCCAGTCTGGCCGATGCACGGAATTCGGATCTTGCCGGGTCCTTCATCTCTCTGGCTGGATGCAAGGGGGCAGCGGTTCCCGGCACCGAATTTTCCGGGCTTTGATACACTGGGAACGCTCAAAGCGATCCAGGATACAGGATATGATTACTCCTGGTTCATCTTAACCCGAAAAGTGATTGAGAAAGAATTCGCTCTGTCCGGCTCAGAGCAGAATCCCGATTTGACGGGGAAGAGCATACGTCAAGTGTTGGGAAGAGCAGGTGCCGGTACGCCGGGGCCGGTGCAGGCCTTCCTGGATCGGGGAGAGGATTTTGTCCAAGCGGGAACGTTGCCTGAGCTTGTAAGCAAGATGAACGAGCTTACGGGTCACGGACTCATTCAATTGGCAGATCTGGAGAGACAGGTTCTTGCGCGAGATCGGGAGATGGACAATAAATTCACGAAGGATTTGCAGATTACAGCCCTGCGGGGAGCAAGGAACTACATAGGGGATCGTCTGATCCGCGTTGCCAAGCCTCACAAATTTCTGGATCCTGCCAACGGTCCGTTGATTGCGGTGCGTCTGAACATTCTAAGCCGTAAAACCTTAGGTGGACTGCAGACGGATTTATCCGGTCGAGTGTTGAACGCCTCCGGCAAGCCTGTGCCAGGGCTTTATGCGGTCGGAGAAGCGGCGGGATTCGGAGGAGGAGGCTTGCACGGATACCGGGCGCTGGAGGGAACTTTCCTCGGAGGCTGTCTCTTTACGGGCAGACAGGCCGGAAGATCGATTGCGAGGTTGTGATTCGCTCAGAAGATGAAGAACAAGAGGATGGATGCAGTTGATGCAAACAGCATGCCGTATTCCGAAGATTGTTCATCTGATTTATTTTAATAAAGCTGTTTGTTCCCTTGAATTGTGATTCAATTGCTTATAGGTTATAGAAAGGAAAGAATACATTAAACTAAAATCAGCTTAGGAGAGGTAGCGTTATCACCATGATACATGAACTTGAACCAGCACAGTTTCATCGATGCCGAAATTTAGTGAATCGGGGGATGAACTTAGAGAGTAAGGCCATCATAGCAGGCATGAATCCGGGGAGGGTATTCGTTGATGACGTGGATCATCCACGGTCAGGCATGATATGGCAGGGTAATTTAGACGGTTTTCATTTTGTTGGGGATTCCGGAAATCCGGCATTCAATTACGAAATTCGGGCTTATATCGATACCATCATTACACCCCAAGCCGTAGAACTCGGTGTCGAGTGGTTTGAATGTCTCGGTGACCATCCGAGCTGGTACCGAGTTTTTCAAGAAGAGCTTTTTGCGGATCGGCATCTGGCGGGCTGGAATCAATATGTGTATAATCTGAATCCTGCAGACTTTCGCTCCATTCGTAGACCCGAGCTCGGAGCGGACTATGAAGTTCAGCAAGTGACTATGGAATTGCTCCGGAATCATCCAATGCAGCATCTTGAGATGATTGAGGCAACCATCGGGGAGTTTTGGCAGAGCCAGGAAGATTTTTTGGAAAACGGCCTGGGTTTCTGTGTACTTTATCATGGGCAGGTCGTAAGCTTGTGTATGACCGGTTTCAGATATCGGAATATACACGCCCTTGATATCAAGACCATGGAATCACATCGAGGGAACAAACTTGCGCAATGTGCGGTTTATGCTATGGTAGAGCATTGTTTGAGACATGATTTCATCCCTTATTGGGATTGCTCGGAAGGGAACCTGCCTTCAAACGGGATTGCACGTCGCATCGGTTTTCAAATAGAATTTGCTTATGAGGGATATGAATTTAACTTGGTTCCATCATGATTACTTACTAAAGGAGAAATGGGATGACACAAGAATCTTCATCTTCCGAAGCGGGAAATAAGCGAACACCAACGATTCAACGTTATGTGGGTTCTCCGAAGCTGCAGGAGCAGCTATATAAAAAGACACTTATTGTTGTCATTCTATCGCAAATATTCGGTGGTGCAGGGCTTGCGGCAGGCTTAACCGTCGGTGCCCTGCTGGCACAGGATATGCTGAAGACGGACAGCTACGCAGGAATCCCCGTTGCTCTCATTACAGTAGGCTCGGCACTTGGAGCGTGGTTTGTCGGACGCCTAACCCAGCGATGGGGCAGGGGGCCAGCCTTGGCTAGCGGTTTCCTCGCCGGTGGTGTTGCAGCTATCGGCATCATTATCGCGGCTGTTCATCAGAATATTTATCTGCTGTTCGCTTCGCTGCTGATTTATGGAGCAGGTACCGCTACGAATATGCAGGCCCGCTATGCAGGGACTGACCTGGCCAAACCTTCACAGCGGGCTGCAGCAGTCAGTATGGCAATGGTATCGACCACCTTCGGCGCCGTTGCAGGTCCCAATCTGGTCGGCGTCATGGGCAGAGTTGCGGAATCTATCGGTGTCCCTGCATTGGCAGGGCCGTTTATTCTTGCTGCGGGAGCCTTTATTCTTGCAGGTTTGATTCTTCTGTTATTCCTGCGTCCGGACCCGTATGGAATTGCCCAAGCGATAGAAGAGGCGAACATCCGCAACGTCGTTGATTCTTCGAATGAAGCTGTGAACAGATCCGAGCGAAATACACGGGGGATCTTGGTTGGAGCCTGTGTGATGATACTGACTCAAGTGGTGATGGTCTCCATTATGACCATGACGCCCGTTCATATGAAACATCACGGCCATGATTTGAATGCCGTCGGGTTAGTGATTGGAATCCATATCGGGGCAATGTATCTGCCCTCGCTGTTCACGGGTTTCCTTGTGGATAAAATCGGCCGGATTGCCATGTCCGTCACTGCCGGAATCGTGATGTTATGTTCGGGGATCCTCGCAGCAGTAGCTCCTGCGGAATCCATGGGACTCATCATAACGGCACTTGCCCTGCTTGGTCTAGGCTGGAACCTTGGCTTCATTAGCGGTACAGCGATGCTCATCGATGCAACGCCTGCTTCCACCCGTGCCAAGACACAAGGAACGGTGGATGTCTTGATTGCCTTAGCCGGAGCATCGGGTGGAGCTTTATCCGGCATGGTGGTAGCGAGCACCAGCTATGGGACACTCTCGATAGCAGGAGGATTGCTTGCGCTCGTGCTGATACCTGTATGTTTAAGCGCGATCAAAGCTCGCAAGGCTGCATCATCCCATAACGCGGCATCATAATAGAAACAGCCTCCTATCGCAGTCGATAGGAGGCTGTTTGGCAATGAATTTATGGCAGAATATTGCCTGCTGCACGGTAAATGGCATACCATTCTTCACGGGTCAATGTCACATCGCCGGCTTTAATGCAGTCCTTTAAACGGTTGATGTTCATTGTACCGATAATGGGCTGCATATGTGCAGGATGGCGGAGCAGCCATGAAATGGCAATCGTTGTGTTGCTTACGCTGTATTTTTCCGCAATTTCATCGATTTTCTGATTAAGCTCAGGGAATTTGTCGCTTCCAAGGAATACACCTTCAAAGAAACCATATTGGAAAGGCGACCAAGGCTGAATGGTTATATCATGAAGTCTGCAGAACTCGAGAATGCTGCCATCGCGGTTTACAGCGGCATCATTCTCCATATTGACGTTGATACCGCTTTGAATCATGGTTGTGTTCGTGATGCTGAGCTGCAGCTGGTTCGCCACGAGCGGCTGCTTCACGGCTTTTTTCAGTAACTGAATTTGCATCGGGTTCTGGTTGGATACACCAAAATGGCGCACTTTGCCGGAGCTTTCGAGTTTGTCAAAGGCTTCAGCAACCTCTTCGGGCTCAACAAGTGTATCCGGACGGTGAAGGAGAAGCACATCAAGATAATCGGTCTTCAGTCTCTTCAAAATTCCATCCACGGAGTCCAGGATATGCTCCTTGGAGAAATCGAACATGCCCTGACGAATCCCGCATTTGGATTGAAGAATGATCTTCTCGCGGATCTCTGCGTTCATATGTATGGCATCTGCAAAAATCTCTTCGCAAGCACCGCTGCCATAGATATCGGCATGATCGAAGAAGTTGGCTCCTTCCTCCAGCGCGCTTTGCACGAAGCGCTCGGCTTCTGCTTTTTCCAATGAATTTATTCGCATGCAACCAACGGCTACAACAGGTACTTCGAGTGAACTGCTTCCAAGCTTAATCGTTTTCATGATGAAATGCCTCCCATTCCTAATCGGTTTGAATATGCTTACACTGCTTATTGTGACATGCTTTGCGGGAAGTGTTCAAGCTTTATTTCAGTGAGTGTTGAGTTTGCGCCCAGGATGTGCAGGATTTCCTTCGATGCTCCCGAATTACATAGTTAATGTCAGAGGGAAACCAAATTCAGGAGGTAGAGGACAGTGGCAGCAGAAGTGACCAGGGTGTACAAAGAACATGTTCCATCAGCACGCTTGATCGGCAAACGGTATGGCGATGAGGACCGAGATGCAGCAGGAAGCTTTGCGGGGCGATGGGCGGAGTGGTTCCTCAATGGCTGGTTCGAAGAAATCGGAAAGCTCGGGGCGCTGCCGGAATCCGAGGGCTCTTCTTACGGCCTTATGCGTATGAATGGGGATCGGTTTGAGTATTGGATCGGCATGCTCTTCCCGACCAACACGGCGGCTCCTGACGGGTACCAGTACGAGGATCTGGCAGAAGGCGATGTAGGCGTGTGCTGGTTATACGGCAATGCAGATAACGGAGAGCTGTACGGCATGGACCCTCATAACTTATGCATGGCCAAAATCGCGGAACAAGGCTGGCAGCAGGGGGCGAATGCATGGTTCTTCGAGCGTTATCATCATCCCCGCTTCACGACACCCGATGAGAAGGGGAATGTGGTATTGGACTATGGTGTTTACGTGAAATAAGGGAAGAAACCCTTGTCCAGAAAAATCACTTGTATTGCGGATCTTTATTGTCTATAATAGACGCTGTGGGTCTATAATTGTCGAACCCAGCATGGCAAGATTGATAAACAAGCAAGAAGTTGTGACTTCTTGCACTCTAATTATGGATATTAAGAATCCAGGAAGGTGGCGTTACTAGATGAGTGAACCCATGTATGATGCAGTTATTATTGGAGGCGGACCAGCCGGATTAAGCGCGGCATTAGTATTGGGAAGAGCAAGAAAACAAGTGGTAGTGATTGATGAAGGCAGGCCGCGAAACAAGGTTACTCGTGAGACGCATGGTTTTTTGACCCGGGACGGTATTAGTCCAAGCGAGTTTCGGAGAATTGCCAAGGAACAGATTAGCGTTTATCCTTCGGTCCGGTTTGTAGAGGATACGGCTGCAGCCGTTACTGGGGTTGACGGTGATTTTCAGATTACAACGGGACAGGGAACGATATACCGCAGTAAAAAGCTGCTCTTCGCCGTTGGCAAAAAAGATTCCCCACTCGACATCAACGGGTTGGCTGACGTATATGGAAAAAGCGCATTTGTCTGCCCCTATTGTGATGGCTGGGAGCTGCGAGATCAGCCGCTGGTCGTGATTTCCAATGGTGCGGGAGCCTTTCACTTTGCCAAATTGATCGCAGGATGGAGCGAAAGATATACAATTTGCACCAACGGTCCCGATGAATGGACGGAAGAGCAGCGTGAAGAGCTTAAGCAGCATAACATTCCCGTATTCAACGCCCCGATCGAGTCTATTGAATCGAGCGGCGGAATGGTGGAGCAGGTTGTGCTGGAGGACGGAACCCGCATCCCTTGCACAGGCATCTTCTTTGCGCCGAAGCTGGTGTCCGGCTCGGATCTCCCTGCATCCATCGGCTGCGAATTCAATGAAGCCGGAAGCATCGTTGTTGATGCATATGGTAAAACCAGCGTGCCTGGTGTCTATAGTGCCGGAGATGCAGCAACGGAGATGTACCAGGCCATTGCAGCTGCCTCGTCGGGCTCGATAGCCGCCGCTGGCCTGAACGGAGAGCTGCTTGCGGAGCGCTGGAATCGATAGAATTTGAACATACTGAAGCAGGCTTGGGCAGGGATCCAAGCCTGCTTTTTTCTTCCCAGAGGGGATTTTTTAATTATAAATGATTCTTACACTCCGGATTACGGCCGCTTCGGAGTAAGATGGAAATATCAAGTAAAAGGAAGGGTGTTATCGATGAGAAAAACAAAGGACGTCACCATGAACCACATTTGGAGGGGCATGAATAAGTAACCCTCCACTATAATGGAGGAGATGTATTTGAATTCTAGAACCAAAAAATTTTTGTCCTACTATAAACCCTATCTGGGGTTATTGTGTGTTGATTTGGCATGCGCCTTTGTTGTCTCAGCCATAACATTGATGCTTCCACTATGTATAAGATACATCACCATCAACGTGTTAGAAGGAAATTCGCCCCATCCGCTGAACCAAATCTATACGGTGGGGGCTGTCATGCTGGCCATGGTCATCATCCATACCTTGTGCGATATGTTCATTTCCTATAAAGGGCATATGATGGGGGCTTATATGGAGAGTGACATGAGAAGGGAACTGTTTGACCATTTTCAGAAGTTGTCGTTTAGCTTTTACGACGAGAACAAAACAGGACAGCTCATGACCCGCACCACCAATGACATTCTGTCGCTTACGGAACTGTACCATCATGGACCTGAAGATATCGTGATCTCGATTCTGAAGTTCCTTGGGGCATTCATCATTCTAATGTATATTGATGTGAAGCTTACCCTGATCGTATTTCTTTTTCTACCGATCATGGCTGTGTTTGCTTTTTATTTCAACAAGAAGATGAATATTGCGCTGCGTGTAAGCAAGGATCGTATCGGTGATATCAATGAACAGGTGGAGGATTCCTTATCCGGCATCCGTGTGGTGAAATCGTTTACGAATGAACTGGTGGAGAAGAAGAAGTTTGCCTATGCGAACGGGCGTTTTGTCGACAGCCGAAGGGAAGGATACAAGAGTGAAACGTACTTTCACGAAGGGTTGGTCGGTTTTACCCAACTCATTACGATAGCTGTCATTGTGTTTGGTGGAGCAGCGATTGTTGATGCCAAGCTAGCGCTTGCCGATTTGCTGACTTTTTTCCTCTGTATCGGCATCCTGATCGAGCCGATCCAGAGATTGGTTAATTTCGCAAGGCTGTATCAGGAGGGAATCACCGGATTTGACCGGTTTATGGAGATTCTGGAGGTGGAGCCGGATATTGAGGATTCCGTTGATGCCGCGGAGATTACGCAAGTTCGGGGGCGTGTGACGTTTCAGGACGTCAGCTTCAAGTACAAAGAGGACTATGGGTACGTGCTGAATCATGTGTCCCTGGATATCGAAGCCGGGGAATACGTTGCATTAGTAGGCCCCTCGGGAGTCGGAAAAACGACGTTATGTTCCTTAATTCCCCGTTTCTATGAAGTGAATGAAGGCCGTATCTTACTGGACGGACGAGATATCCGGGATATCACGCAGCGTTCATTAAGGAAGCATATCGGCATGGTCCAGCAGGATGTGTACTTGTTTGCCGGGTCCGTTTCCGATAATATCCGTTATGGCAGCATGGAGGCCGGCATGGATGAGATCATCGAAGCGGCGAAAAAAGCGAATGCCCATGATTTTATCATGGCATTGCCTGACGGGTATCATACAGATATCGGACAGCGCGGCGTTAAATTGTCCGGCGGACAGAAGCAGCGGCTGAGCATCGCCCGCGTGTTCTTGAAGAACCCGCCGATCCTTATCTTTGATGAAGCGACCAGTTCTCTGGATAATGAAAGCGAGAGAGCGGTTCAGGATTCACTGGAACGACTGAGTGATAACCGAACAACGCTTGTGATCGCACATCGCTTGTCAACTGTCCGGAATGCACAGCGAATCGTGGTATTGTCCCAGAATGGGATTGAAGAGGTGGGCACACATGAAGAGTTAATTGCCCGCAAGGGCGTTTATGCGAGTTTGTCTCATATGCAATTAACCATCTAGGCATGAAAAAAAGGCGATTTGTGAACGGTCAGCACCGTTTGCAAATCGCCTTTTAGATTTTTCGGGTCTATATCTTTTGGTTCCTATACTGGAAACGAATTATCCTTGAAATGTTTTTCCAGGTTGTTGGTCTTCCACTTCTTTAATTGCATTATCCTCATCCTGTACTTCTTGTTTCGATGAACCAAACCATCCGATGACGGCAATCAGAACAAGAACAATATAGAACGATGCTTTCCAAATTGAGCTCTCTGGGAAGTGATGATCGATGAGGGCGACATCAGGGTGGGCAAGGGTGATGACAGCCAGCTTGACTCCGACCCAGCCTACAATGAGAAATGCTGCAACTTCAAGTCCCGGGCGCTGCTGAAGCAGCTTGACGAAGTAGGAGGCAGCAAAACGCATAATGATCAAACCGATAAATCCGCCCAGGAAGATGACGATGAATTGACCTCCGTCCAGACCTCCGATATTCGGCAGTCCGCTTGCCGGCAATGCTACAGCCAGTGCGACAGCTGCGAGGATTGAATCGACGGCAAACGCGATATCTGCCACTTCAACCTTGAATACGGTCATCCAGAATCCGGATTGTTTCTTAGGCTTGTCCGGCTTCGGCTTAGCATCTTCTGTCGGTTTCTTACCTTTGATAAAGTGCTTCAGGGTGTGATTGATCGAGATGTAGAGAAGATAAAGTGCGCCGATGGCCTGTACCTGCCATACGTCTACCAGGAACGAGATTAAGAACAGCGATCCTATACGGAATACAAAAGCTCCGAGCAATCCGTAAAACAATGCTTTCTTACGCTGGTCTTCTGGCAAGTGTTTTACCATAATGGCAAGGACAAGCGCATTATCTGCCGCCAGCAATCCTTCCAGTGCGATGAGTACTAACAGTACCCACCCATACTCCAATAAAAGCTCCATGCAACTTCCTCCTTGTTGTAGTATTGAAGGCATAAAAAGACCTCCACCGGCAGGTGAAGGTCTCTAATAATAAAGAGACCTTCACCACAGTGTGTGTGGTAAAGGTCTCGCAAACAACGTAAAGTTGCCAACAAAGCCGGGGAATTATCCCGTAATGACGACTCTGCTGTGACAGCTACTCCCCTTTAATCACGTTCCTGCATAACTGATATCGTCATCAGTTAAGCCGTGATATAAAGATATAGATTTTTGCGTAAGAAGTCAAGGTTTTTTTGCTATCCTATCATGATTGCAGCATAAATCAAGAGAAGGTCCTTGCTTAAGCGGCAGTGTTCTCTTTCTTAATACGGGGTCTGTTCCTCATGTTGGAACGCTTCAACGTGTTCACTTCAACACTCGCTATGACAACACTAAGAAACACAAGCGCTGCGCCAAAGTACTGAACGGAGTTCATGATCTCATGAGCAAACCAGAATCCGAACATGGCTGCGAACACAGGCTCCAATGAGAATACGAGTCCGGTTCGTGTAGCGGTTGTGTACTTCTGGGCGATAGTCTGGAGGATAAAGCCTAAGGCGCTGCAGACCACACTGAGCACAAGGATAGCGATCCATCCATGGGTTGTGCTTGGCAATACCGGAGTTTCCAAGATAAACGACATGACAAACGCATACAAGCCGGTAAATCCGAGCTGCAGAATGCCAAGGCTAAGTGTATCGACCTTCTGTGCGGCCGAGCTTACCACATTGATGTGAAGGGCATAACATAATGCCGCCGCTATGCAGAACAGGTCTCCTATTTTAAACGTAAAAGGAAGCTGTATCGTCAGGAGGGCAATACCTGTTAAAGCCAACAGGATACTTGCGATCAGTTTCTTCTCTATTTTCTTCTTAAATAGGAACGTATGTATTAAGGGTACAAACACTACCGTTAAGCTGATCAGGAATCCAGCATTGGATGTTGTCGTTGTCTTCAAGCCAAAGGTAAGCGCTGTGAACATAATAAACAAGATAGAGCCCAGAAGCATGGCATAACGAATGGTCCTCAAGTTAACCTGGCGCAAGCGGGGGTAAAAAATGGCTGCTGCAAGTATAAAGGCCAATCCAAATCGCAGGGCAATCAAGTTAAATTCTCCTAGTGTATCCAGTCCCATTTTCATAAAAAGATAGGACGAGCCCCAACAAATGGTGATAAACAAAATCATAAGATCGGCCTTCAGCGGTTTCAAGTCTATTTCCTCCTTCTAATGATTGAACAGAATCAGTATACTCACGTACAATAGACAAGTAAAACGAATGTTTCTTATGATAAACATGAGTAAATCTAATGGAATATCCATCTGGAGGAATCCCCCTTGAGCATGAATAAATTTAGAGTATTGATGAAGGTTGTCGAGCTGGGAAGCCTGACAAAAGCCGCCGAAGCGATGGGATTTACGCAGTCCGGTGTCAGTCATATGATCAACAGCCTGGAGGATGAGTTTGGTTTCACGCTGTTGATTCGCAGCCGTTCTGGAACGAAGCTGACGACCAATGGCGAGGAGATTGTAAAGACGATACGGGAAATATTGAAGTGGAATGAGCATCTGGATCAAAAAGTGGCCTCTATTCATGGAATCGAACTGGGTACCATTCATATAGGAACCTTCACAAGTGTTGCTGTGCACTGGCTGCCGAGTATTATTAAGGATTTTCAACAGGATTATCCCCATATCGAGATTCGTTTGGCAGAAGGAGACTATCGGGAGATTGAGGATTGGATCGCAGAGGGCAGGATTGACTGCGGCTTTCTCTCGCTTCCAACGTGGGATGTATTCGATGCGATGCCGCTGCATCAAGATCCGATGCTGGTGCTGCTGCCCATGGAGCACCCTCTTAGCTCACAGGCCTCGATTCGTTTATCTCAGATTGAGAATGAGCCGTTTATCATGCCCAGCAAAGGCTCCGACGATGATGTGAATCGCGTATTGGAGAGAGCCTCAACGAAGCCGGATATTAAATATACCGTTGGAGATGATTATGCCATTATGGCCATGGTGGAGAAGGGGCTTGGCATCAGTATTCTTCCGGAACTGGTCCTGCGCGGGCAACGACGCAATATACGCCTAGTTGAGCTGCAGGAGCCCTATTTTCGCTCACTGGGGATTGCGGTTAGCTCTATGAGAGAAATGTCTCCGGCTACGAAACGATTCTTAAATTATGTTAAGAATTATCCAAAGCTGTAGCTGTGCTGTCATGCAGAATATGCCCAAAATAGGCTCTAATCCGGCAGGCCCCGTCCATCATATGATGGCGGGTTCATTTTATTGTGACGGATGAATCTATGATCATGCAGCTCATGAATATAAAGTCGTGTCACAAAATAGCAAGTTGGGATTGTTATATAGGTAAACAAAGAAGGAGGTGAGCTCGCTTGCAGCCAACCATCCCCGGGGAAGCGGAAGGAAAACGGAACGCCATTGAAGCGGTCATAGAACAGATCCAAGCAGGAGATAAACAATCCTATCATGCGATCATTATCCAGTTTGAACGGCAGATGTACACATACTGCTACTATATTCTGAAGAATCATGCGGAGACTGAGGATGCCGTACAGGAAATTTTCATTCGTGCCTATGAACATCTTCATCAGTACAAGAGGCAAGTATCCTTCTCTGCATGGCTGTACAAAATGGCCTATCATCATCTAATCAATATCAAGAAGAAGCAGAGCCGTTTTCTCAACCTGATCGAGCATTGTAAAGAGCAGCAGCCGGTAATGCAAATATCTCAGCACGAGTCGGTTGTGTACGAGCTGTTGACTTACCTTACAGCCGAAGAGCGCCATATCTTGCTATTGAAGGCCGTAGAACAGTATACCTTCGAGGAAATAAGCGAGATTATGGGACTCAAATCAGCAACGGTACGGAAGAAGTATGAACGCTTACGCCATAAACTGATGGACCGAATAAGCCAAAAAGGAGCGGTGGCACATGAGACAGTTGCCGGAACAAACGGAATTCGCTGAGATGGATGCAATTGAACAAATGGTTCGTGAATCCAATTTTCCGAAGCAGAGTATGAGTTATCAAATTATGAATCAGATTGGAGATCGTGACATGACAAGAGTATCAACCAAACAAAAACCGAATGTATTAAGAAAGACATTACTCGTTGCATCTGTTACAGCTGTACTAGGGGGGACCGTGATTGGCACGGGGTTCGTATCGCCGGCGATGGCGGCAACCCTTAAGCAAATTCCTATGATTGGCCTGCTTTTTGAAGGAACGAGCCATGAGGCTGTCGATGCAGCTATACAACAAGGGATCATATCGGAGCCTAACCTGAGTGTTACTCACGAGGGTGTAACATTGAAGGTAGCTGACTTACTGTATGATGGCACCCGTCTATCCTTTGTTCTGGAGCGTGATGGGGTAGATTTGCCGAATACAGCTTCGCCGTACTTAGATGAGGGTGCAAAGATCATTGGAAATCCCGATAGCGATTATATCAAGTCGAGGCAGGTTGCTAAGGAAGATCAGATGAAAGGATACATTGAAACACCCAAAATTCTGGTCAACGGACAGGAAGTGAAATCGGGCGAAGGAGTCTTCGGAGACCACCCGAGACTGGAGAATACGTATGTCGTTGAGCTTACTAAAGACCTGCAGCTGCCGGATCAGTTTGAGTTGACCATTCAGACCCGTGTTACCCGGGTAGACGAGAGCTTTGACTTCACAATTCCTGTGAGTGTCACTAATAAATCTGTTGTCCTGAAGCCGAATGTTTCGAAATCAGATGGGCAGTTCAGTTATACCGTCAAGCAGCTGGATATGTCCCCCGTGTCGACTCGCCTGGTGCTGGACAGTAAGGGCGCCGTGCCGGCATCTTCACAGCAGGAGGGCAATTACAGTGCAAGCATGGTCTATTATGAGCTGGTAGATGACCAAGGCAACGTTCTGACTCCTAGAAAATTCGATTACTTTAACAGCAAACCACTAACCGAGTACCATATCGATCAGCTGTTCAGCCCGGTTAAGGGAACTCCTAAATCCATTACCATCAAGCCGTTTACGCTCACCGTAAACAACAAGGACTGGAGCGTTATCGGCCAAGGAGAGAACAGCTATGGCGATAAAACCTATCTGAAGGATCTGGAAATGACAATTCCTCTTAAGCCATAACAACAAAAAGCGAGGCCCGATAAATCCGGGTCTCGCTTTTTACTTCAGGATTAAAGATTAACGCAACGTTTTCAGTGCTCCGCTCCAAGCAAGCACTTGATCCAGCATACCGTTAAGGTTTACAAGATGCAGATCAGCTGGCTTAAAGGCCATTTCAGGTGTAAATGGATTTTCGAAATCAGTGAAGAGGGACAGAGCAGGGTGAACGCGAACATCCGCTACAGACAGCTCGCCCAGGATTCCACGCAAATGTTCGGCAGCACGAGCGCCACCAACAGATCCATAACTTACGATACCTGCAGCCTTGTCGTTCCATGCCTCACGAGCGTAATCGAGCGCATTTTTCAAAGAGGCTGAAATACTGTGATTATATTCTTGGACGATAAATACAAAGCCGTCCAAGCTGGCAAGTTTCGTATTCCAAGCCGTTGCTTGTTCAGTAGCATCCTCTTCGCCCAACAAAGGAAGTTTGTAGTCAGCGATATCCACGATCTCATAATTGGCGTCTCCACGCTGATCCGCGATGTTTTTTACCCACTCACCCACTTGTGGACTTAAACGTCCTTGACGAGTACTACCTAGAATAATACCGATATTTAATTTTGACAATGATCTTACCTCCCGAATTGTTCTTGATTTATTTTTTCGTGATGTGTTTGCTTTTTTGCATGAGCTAATAATAATCTTAGTCGGTTAACTTTGTCAAGTAGCTTACAAAAAGTTTGTTCGAAAAATGATTACTTTAGCTGTCATGAGTATCTTGAAGTAATTCACGATGCTATATTAGTATTATAGAGAATAAGTTTTAAACATATCCACATTATGGATATTATTGCATTTTATTTATACGAAGTTTAGGAGTGGGCCCATGGTAATAAAAGTCGATGATCTTACAGGATCCGCAATTATCCAATTGGTGAGTGAACATCTGCAGGGAATGACAGAGCATTCCCCACCGGAAAGCATACATGCTCTGAATCTTGAGGAATTGAAGCAGCCGGAAATTACGTTCTGGAGCCTGTGGGAGCACGATGAATTAATGGGCTGCGGAGCACTTAAAGAGCTTAATGGTACACATGGCGAAGTCAAATCCATGCGGACGTCAACCTCCCATTTGCGAAAGGGCGTTGCCAGACGACTCCTTGAGCACATCATAGAAGAGGCGGAGCGCCGCGGTTATAAGAGGATCAGTTTGGAAACGGGGTCCATGGATGCATTTGAACCGGCAAGAAGACTTTATGCCAGCTTCGGATTTCAATATGGCGAGCCTTTCTCGGATTATACAGAAGACCCGAACAGTGTGTTTATGACCAAAGAATTGCAAGGCAGGTAGACTGCTAACCAGATTACATAAAATATAATCGGTTGAGGTGAAACTGTGATGGAACTTAGACAATTGAGATCTGACGAATTTGAAATCAGTACGAAATTATCCGAATATGCCTTTCAATATACGCTGACGCCTGAGCAAAGAGAGTCCTCTCTTAAGCATTTTAAGCCTGAGCGATTCTGGGGGATCTTTGATGGGGAAGAACTGCAAGCGAAGCTGACCATCATTCCGCTGCAGGTTTATATGCAAGGGAAGATTCTTGATATGGGCGGTATTGCCGGCGTGGCTACATGGCCGGAGAACCGCAGACAGGGACATGTATCTACATTGCTCAAGCATGCATTGCAGGAGATGAAGAACAACGGCCAGACTCTGTCCTTCCTGCATCCGTTCTCAATCCCGTTTTATCGTAAATTCGGATGGGAACTTTTCGCAGAGTATAAGAAGTATGTCATCCCGGCAGCTAAATTCCCGCGCAAAGCGGAGATGCCTGGCCGGATTGTCAGAGGCGTAGACGATATCCCTACGCTGGATGGCATATATCAAGCCTATGTTAGCCGATATCACGGTACCCTTGTGCGCGATGAAGGTTGGTGGAAAAGATTCGTCCTGCAGGGTGATGGACACAGCGTTGTGTATTACTCTGCCGAAGGCAAGCCGACGGGATATGCGTTATATGAGTTAAAAGACAAAGAACTTGTGTGTGACGAGTTTGTTTACCTGAATGAAGAAGCGCGAACCGCGTTATGGACTTTTTTTGCCAACCATGATTCCAGGATTGAACAAGTCAACATGGTGATGGTGCCCATGGATGATCAGCTGCCGTTCATGCTGCCAGATCCGCGGATTACGCAGGAGATTATCCCTTACTTCATGGCGCGTATCGTGGATTTGAAATCCTTCGTGGAGCAGTACGCTTTCGAAGCGCAAGCTCATCATGCAGCTGAGTTGACCGTGGAGGTGGAAGATCCTGCAGCACCTTGGAATGCGGGTCTGTGGAAGCTGTCGGTCAATGAAGAGGGGAGAGCGAAGCTGTTGGAGCTTCCTTCAGATTACGAGGGTCCGGTTGATCTGTCCACTGATATTCAGAGTCTGTCTGCACTCTTTATGGGATACAAAAGGCCACAGGCTTTACATGCCATTCATCGGCTAACTGGAAACCCAGCAGCAGCAGCCCAATTGGAATCGATGATTCCTGCAGGGCAAACCTATCTCCTGGACTTCTTTTGAGACAGGGAGACGACTCAATGATTCGCAGACTTTTCCCTGAAGAACTGGAAATTATCCTGGCATCTATAAATAGAGAACGGCATTTTTTGTATTATTCTTACCTTACGTTCCGGAAAAAGCATACGGTTCATTACGGGCATTTCTCGGAACATGGGGAGCTGCTGGGAGTGGCAGCCTTTCTGAAAGGACTGCCTTTCAATGCCTTTTCGGTTTATCCAGTACAGAAATCGTTCCGGCCTCAGCCAGTGTTGGCCCTAATGAAGCAAGAATTGGGTATTCCCGACGGTGCAGTTGGAAGTTTTATTGTGAGTAAGGACAGATGGGCGCATCTTAGCTTAAAGATGGATGTTACGAAACCTCCCAAGGGAATTTGGTTGATGAAACACCAGCATCCCGGAGATTTGCCGTCACAGGACGAGGCTGTGTTTCGTTTAGGGCCGTCATATTTTGAGCAGATCGAGTCGATAATGACAGAGCTGGACACAATGGCTTTTGCAAGAGAGGAATTGCAGAATCCTTTTTACGGCGTAGTGCATGATCAGGAGCTGATCGCGGTTGGCGGGTACCATATCTACAGCGAGGATTATGTCGAACTGGGAAATATAGGAACGGAACCTGCGTGGAGAAGGCAAGGATACGGGAAAAAGGTATCTGCAGCCTTGACCCGCGAAGGGAGAGCAGTCACCTCAGACGTGTATCTGAATGTTCTGGAGGACAACCTAAACGCGGTGCGGCTATATCGGTCGCTGGGATATGAAGCCATTTGTGAGCAGTACCTTGTTGAATTCGCTTTGTAGCGGGATGGATACAGAGTCGTGGAGGTGCGAGAAAGTCGCTGGATGCAGCGGCTTTTTTTTCATCTAGAGTTACGGCTTCATTTAGGATGAAATTCATTTTTTTCATAAAATTAAGGCTTGAAAGCGACGCGGCGTCATCTTGTAAACTGTATTTGGTTCAAGGAATATGAGGGATCAAATACTTACAAGAGGGAGCTGGAAAGATTGAACAAGGGAGATATCATCATTTACGCATGTGTCATTATTGGGGCTGGTATTGGATTAGCGCTGGGCAGTGCGTTGCCCGGGGTTCTTGTCGGTTTAGGTATTGGATATCGGGTTAAATGGTCAATGAAAAGTGAAAACTGAATGATTGACAATTGGAAAGAACTGACTTATAGTACTTTACTATCAGCAACCATCAAAGACATGATTCTTGAAACGACCTGCCCAGAGAGAGAAGTGATTGGTGAAAGCTTCTTCCGTGCTTGCTTCATGAATTACCCCTTTGTAGCTGTGTTTTTGAACCCTTAAGTTATAGGTTTACTTATGGACAGGGCAGTAGAAAACACCGAATCATCCCCGTTACCGGATGTCTTAATGAGGATCCGATGAGCACGCGGCCACACAGCGCTGCAGGTCTGGATCAAATGAGGGTGGAACCACGAGCCGAACGCACTCGTCCCTTTGGGGATCGTGTGTTTTTTTGCGTTCAATCTAAATTTGATGGAGGGATAACCATGTCAATCACAGTAACATTAGCAGACGGAAGTAAAAAGGAGTATCCCGCACAAACGACGATGAAACAAATCGCGGAATCCATTCATTCCGGGCTGAGGAAAAGTGCAGTCGCAGGAAAAGTAAATGGCAGGCTCGTGGATTTGAATTACGAACTTTGTGAGGATGCGGAAGTACGTATTGTGACCCTGGATTCAGAGGACGGACTGAACATTTACCGGCACAGCACAGCTCATCTGATGGCTCAGGCGGTTAAACGTTTGTATGGCAGCAAGCCCGTTTACCTCGGAGTGGGACCGGTTGTCGAAGACGGCTTCTATTACGATATGGATCTGGAGCATTCGATCTCAACCGATGATTTGATTGCCATCGAGCGGGAGATGCAGCAGATTGTCCAGGAAGATTTACCGATTATTCGAAGAGAAGTTAGCCGTGAAGAAGCGGAACAACTATTCAGTGACGACCCTTACAAACGGGAGCTCATCCTTGGCTTGCCGGAGGAGGAAATCATTTCGGTTTATGAGCAGGGAGAGTTCATTGATCTATGCAGAGGGCCGCATCTGCCCTCGACTGGCAGAATCAAGGCATTCAAATTGATGAGTGTTGCCGGAGCTTATTGGCGGGGGAACTCGGATCATAAGATGCTGCAGCGAATATATGGAACGGCGTTCCCCAAGCAGGCGCAGCTCGAAGAGCATCTCTTCTTGCTTGAAGAGGCTAAGAAGAGGGATCATCGCAAGCTAGGCAAAGAGCTGGGACTGTTTATGTTCTCGGATGATGCGCCGGGAATGCCCTTCTTTTTACCCAAAGGAACGATTATCCGTAACGAGCTGGAACAATTTGCAAGAGAGCTTCAATTCCACCGCGGTTATGACGAAGTTCGCACTCCGCTGATGATGAACAAACGCCTGTGGGAGATGTCCGGTCACTGGGACCACTACAAGGATAATATGTACTTTTCGAAGGTGGATGAGCAGGAGTATGTAATGAAACCCATGAACTGTCCGGGTCACATGCTGGTTTATCAAAACTCGCTGCATTCCTACAGAGAGCTTCCCATTCGATTGTCCGAGTTCGGTCAGGTGCATCGCCATGAATATTCAGGAGCGCTGAGTGGCATGATGCGGGTCCGTACGTTCTGTCAGGATGATGCGCATATATTTGTAAGACCTGATCAAATCCATGATGAAATTGGACAGGTGATCGACTTTATTAGTCAGGTATACCGAGTCTTTGGCTTTGATTATACGATTGAACTGTCCACTAGACCGGAAGACTCCATGGGCTCTGATGAGTTATGGGAGCAGGCGGAGTCATCCCTGCAGGAGGTATTGGATCAACAGAAGCTGCCTTATCGGATAAATGAAGGGGATGGCGCTTTTTATGGACCGAAGATAGATTTTCACATTCTCGACTCCCTGAAGCGAAGCTGGCAATGCGGCACCATCCAGTTGGATTTTCAATTCCCTGAGAAGTTCGATCTGTCCTACATCGCAGAGGATAACCAGAAGCATCGGCCGGTTGTCATTCACCGCGCGGTATTCGGCTCCATCGAGCGGTTTATCGGGATTCTTACAGAGCATTACGGCGGGGCATTTCCGCTATGGCTCGCTCCCGTTCATGTGATGCTTATTCCGGTGTCAGACCACTATATCGATTTCTCCCTTAAGGTGAAGAAGCGTCTGGAGCATGCAGGCGTACGGGTGGAGGTTGACATCAGGAACGAAAAGCTGGGGTATAAAATCCGTGAAGCCGGTCTGCTGAAAACGCCCTACACGTTTGTCCTGGGGGAGAAAGAAATGAACTCGGACCTGGTAGCGGTACGCAAACGCGGCGAGGGTGAGCTTGGGGAGAGCGCTATCGATGATATGATTGCACGCCTCCGGAAAGAGATTGAATCCAGGGAGTAAGAAACCTGACAGATTGCGTTTAGAACGATTCGAGTCATACATACTCGGATCGTTTTTTTTGTTATGGCCTATAACGATCGGATGTTAAAGCGGCAAAAAGTATAATATATCCAACTCCGGGAACAGTAGAGAAAAAGATTCAGGATGGTCGTACGGTCCGAGGTAAGGCAGAGCTCATCTTGAGTATCAAACGAGGAGTCGTGTACAGGATGCAGAACATATCCCGCAAGGAAGGTTTACAAGAAGCGCTGCCGATTCTCATCTCAGAGTTCATAGAAAATATGAAGACCCGGTTCGGGCAGAGCGGGGATATCATCTACCGGGAGCTGATGCTGGGTACTATACCTGCGGTCATCGTTTACATTGAAGGGATGGGAGACCCCCGCTTTTTAATAGAAGCTCTTCATATGGATTCGCCGTTGTTTAAGGAATTGACGAATCAGTCCCCGGACGATCGCGTGAGGATGCTGAAGGAACTCACGATTACGATGGGGAAGGTGGGGGAAGCCACAACCTATCCTGAGGTTGAGGAGAACGTGTTGTCAGGGAATACGGTGGTTTTTATTGAGGGAACGTCTACCTCACTCTACGTGGGTACTGAAAAGCTGAAGCAGCGCGGGGTTGAAGAAGCCAGCTCGCAATCGGTTGTCAGGGGACCGAGAGAGGGCTTTACGGAATCGCTTCGCGAGAACACGGCTTTGGTTCGGCGGAGAATTCAAAGTCCCAAGCTGCGCATCGAAGAGAGCAAGGTAGGCGAGCATACCCATACTCAGCTGGCTGTCATGTACATGGATGGTTTGGCCGACACCAAGGTACTCCACGAGCTGCGAACACGGCTGAATGGGATCAAGCTGGATAGCGTACTGGAGAGCAACTATATCGAGGAGATGATTCAGGATCATCGATACAGCCCCTTTCCGACGGTGTACAACTCGGAGCGTCCCGATGTCATTGCTTCAGCTATATTGGAAGGTCGAATAGCGATTCTTGTGGAAGGAACCCCATTTGTTCTGGTCGTTCCGGCATTGTTTGTGCAATTTTTTCAATCGAGCGAGGATTACTACCAGCGATGGGATTTTGCCAGCCTGGTTCGCCTGCTCCGATATTTATGTTTCGGTATTGCCCTTCTTACACCCTCGCTGTATATTGCAATCTCCACTTTTCATCAGGAAATGCTGCCGACCAATTTGTTGACTAGCTTGATTGGACAGCGGGAAGGGGTTCCCTTTCCAGCCTTTGTTGAAGCGGTAATTATGGAAATCACATTTGAGATTTTGCGCGAGGCCGGCATTCGGTTACCCAAATCAATCGGCCAGTCTGTCTCGATCGTAGGGACATTGGTTATCGGACAAGCTGCTGTGGAAGCAGGTTTGGTATCGGCCGCCATGGTTATTGTAGTATCCATTACGGCCATAGCCAACTTTGCGCTGCCGGCCTTTAATGTAGGGATTTCTGTCCGGATTTTGCGATTTGGCCTGATGGCGATTGCGGCGTCTTTTGGATTGTATGGCATGATTATCGGCCTGATTGTCCTGGCACTGCACCTGTGCAGCCTGCAGTCTATGGGAGTTCCGTACATGACCTCCTTTGCACCCATACGATGGAGGAGCCAGAAGGATGCACTGCTCCGATTATCCCGTCACAATATGAAGAAGTATATGGGCAAAGCCAAATCATGATCTGCAGTTAAGAAATGGGCATGCGGATTCTACTTTAAACAGATGGGACAGGTTGTGGATGCTGGGAAGAACAATACTATCAGTCCTGCTTATGATAAGCCTGATCATCACATCGGGATGCTGGAGCCGAAAGGAACTGAATGAGCTGGCTGTTGTTATGGCACTTGGAATCGACACGCATAAGGACGGTTACGCTGTATCCGCGCAAGTGCTCAATTCCAGCGAGCTGGCAACGAAGAGCGGGGGATCCATTGGAAGTCTTCCTGTGGTCACTTACAAGTCTGTAGGAAAAACGGTACCTGACGCCCTTCAGCGGATGTTAAGCATGGCGCCCCGCATGCTGTATCTGTCCCATGTCCGCGTATTGGTCTTGGGGGAAGATCTGGCGCGGCAAGGGGTCAGCGATGTTCTTGATTACATATCCCGAAATCATCAACTGCGAACAGACTTCTTCATGCTGATAGCCAAGAATGGAAATGCCTCTGAGATTTTGGAGGTGGTGACGCCATTCGAATATATCCCTGCGAACTCGCTCTATTCCTCCATTCTGATATCGGAAAAAAAATGGGCGGCCACGGGGAAAGTTACATTGCAGCAGTTTGTTACCGAATTAAAGCAAAGCGGTTCAGATCCGATATTGTCCGGGGTTCAATTAAACGGAAGTTCGGCGGAAGGCCAGTCCGTGGAGAATGTAAAAAAAATCAGTCCCTCTACACTCCTACAGCATGCGGGATTAGGTGTATTCAAAGGGGATCGGCTGGTGGGATGGCTTGGGGAGCCACCAAGCAAAACGGTGAATTACGTTCTTAACAGAGTCGAGTCCACCGTTGGATATGTGTCATGTCCGAGCGGCGGGATTGTTGGCTTCACGGTAAACCGGGCAGACACATCGCTTGATGTTATGCTGAGCGCTGAGAATATTCCTCGATTTTCCGTCAAAATGGAGATAGAAGCGGATATCAACTCCGTTCAATGTCCAATTGATATCAATCAGCCTTCGGCCATAGAAGCATTGGAGAGGAGCATCGAGGATAAATATAACGAAAACATCGAGAAACATGTTAAGGATGTTCAACAGCGGTATGGAGCCGATATTTTTGCACTTGGTGAAGTCCTGCACCGGAAATATCCCCAGGTATGGAAAACGTACAGAAGTCACTGGGGAGAGAGCTTCCAATCGATGAGCATCGATGTGCACTCCCATGTCGCGATCCGGCGGATCGGGTCCATCATTCAACCCTTAAATCAGGAGGTCGATGAGAAGTGAATTGGCATTTTGTATTGATAACGTTTCTGTTGATTGTTGTGGTCACGGAAACAAGGCATCTGATTCGGCTGCGTTCTCTTCGGGATATGATCGTATTTTATGCCGTATGGGGATTGACGCTGCTTTCGATAATCGGGGACATGCTGGAGCTCACTGAGCTTCGGCCGCTGGATTGGATCAGCATCATGATGCAACCACTGAACAGGCTGATTTCATAACAAGAAGGGTATGGTCGCACGTGATAAAATACAAGGGAATCGCGGCACGGCAGTTTTTTATATTAACCTTCGGCTTGACCATTGGCACCTCGATTCTGGTCACACCCTCTGGTTTAGCGCATACTGCACGGGAGGATGCGTGGATCGCCTCCTTGTGCAGTTTGTTGATAAATATCCTTATGGTTGTGCTGTATATTGCTATCGCAAGGCTATACCCTGGTAAAACGATTTTTCAAATGAATGAGCTGGTTCTGGGCAAAATCCTGGGCAAGGCCATGTCACTGATTTATCTTTTTTATTTTTTGATACTTACGGGAACATTGCTTGGCAATTTAGGTTTTTTTATAACCAGCGAAATGATGCCGGAGACACCAATCGAAGCTATTCAGATTCTGTTCTTGATTGCGGCCATCATGTGCGCCAGAATGGGCATCATCATCCTAGCGCGGGTGGGTGAATTGATGTTTCCGTGGATTGTGTTTCTGTTTATGGTCCTTCTGCTCTCACTTATTCCCCAGATTGATTGGAATCATATCAAGCCTATACTTGAGGATGGATGGATTCCCGTTGCCAATGCCGGATTTCACTCCTCTATGTTTCAGGAGCTGATTGTACTGATGGTGTTCCTCCCTCTGGTCAAGGGTGAGCGGAAGGGGGAGAAGGCATTGCTGTGGGGAGCTGTTGCAGGCGGAATCGTGTTAAGTGTCACGGTCCTGCTCAGCGTGCTCATTCTTGGGATCGAACAAACGGAGAACAGCACGTTCCCGGCCTTTGCATTAGCGAAGACGATTAACGTCGGGAATTTCTTTCAACGCGTGGAAGGTATCTTGATTACGCTTTGGGTGCTTACGTTTTTTATCAAAATCTCGCTGCTGTTCCTCTCCATCCTTCATGGAATAAAAACCGTATTCAGGCTGAAGGAGCAGAACCACTTAATCTATCCGTTATCTGTTCTCTTTATCATTGTGGCCTGGAATACGTATATCAACACCGTTTATGTTGCTAACATCATTCAGCAAGTGTGGGCAAGCTATGCATTTCTTCATTTGCTGGTGATTCCCTTCGGACTCTATCTAATCGGACTGAGCAGAACGAAAATATTAAAATCGAAATAAATATTCCATCTTCTATCGGATGCACTGGATGAGTTAAGCCTGACGAATCAGGCTTTTTTTGTTTATTAAGATAACTTTTTTGAGAATTTGCTTGAAAGTGACGCAGCGTCATCTTATATAGTTAAGTTCATAAGATGAATGGAGGAAAGCAGGTGTTGAAGTTGAATTCGATTCCTATTCAGGAGTTATCAAAACAGACGGGAATTACGGTGAGAACGCTGCGCTATTATGATCAAATTGGTTTATTGATTCCTGCTTCCAAAACACCGGGCAAGCACCGGATATATAGCGATGCGGAGCTGCGGAAACTGCAGCAAATTCAGTTTCTGAAGAAGCTGGGCTTCAGCTTGCAGGAAATATCAGATATGATCTCGAGCCGGGAGTGGAATTGGTCTACCAGTCTCATGAATCAGTTAGACTTTGTTCATAAGGAACAAAGGAAGCTGAGTCAGATGGAATCGGCTTTACGAGCAGTACTCCACAGCATTGCGGTGGAAGGCGAGACGAGCTGGGCGGTTATTCAGAAATTAATCCAGCTATCAGGACAAGATCCATCGCTAAAACAATCGTTCCGCAATCAAATGTTTGATGAACGTGAGGTGGAAATGCTGAGTCTGCTTCCTAACATGAACAGTGCAGATCCCGACTCGCTGGAATGGATCGCTCTGTTAGGTCAGCTCAAAAGGCTGATGGAGGATTCTCCGGATTCGCCCGATGTGCAAAGAATTGTACGGCGCATGGATGAGAAACGCTTGGAGCATTTTGAAGAAGAGGACTCTTTCGTGGACAAGTTGTGGGAGATTCGTAAATCACCGGATCAGTCCGAGCAGATGGGGTTATACCCACTAGAACAAGAGCTTCTTGCATTTATGGAACGGGCATTTGATATTTATGTAACGCGCAAGGAAGAACAACAAACGGAGAGGGGGGAGACATCATGACACTGGAGCTGCTGCTATCCATTGGGGTATTCTCACTATTGGATATGCTAAGCCCGGCCGCGCTGGGGGTAACGGTGTATTTGCTTCTGACCGAGCGCGATCGACTCATCTCCCGTTTAGGTGTTTACTTGGTTACGGTGGCCGGTTTCTACTTCCTGGTTGGAGCTGTGCTCATGCTCGGCTTGGGTGCTGTCATGAAATCGATATCCGATATCATTCAGAATCGAACGGTCAGCTGGATGATGGCCATTCTCGGTGGAGTCCTGTTTGTTGCGAGTTTTTATGTTCCTACGAAAAAGAAATCCGAACCGCGCCGCCCGAAATCAAAAAGCTTCGGCGCCATGATCGGGCTAGGTTTCACCACTTCACTCATTGAGGTGGCCACCGCGCTTCCTTATTTTGCAGCAATCGGGCTAATGACTACCGCCCAATTGAACACGGTTCAATGGGTTCCGATCCTGGCTGCTTATAATATGGTGATGGTGCTTCCTCCATTGATCTTGCTCGGATTACACCTTGTATTAGGCGGCGTGATGCAGAGACCGCTGGAGAAGCTGCGTGTGAAGATTGCCGAAAGCTCCGGTTCCCTGTTATCGTGGGTGTTGTGTATTGCCGGAGTGATTTTGGTGTTAAACAGTATCGATTATTTGTAAATGCTTATGCTTGAAACGAAAGTAACAGAAAGAAAATAACAGAAGGACCTGTCCATAACAGACAGGTCCTTCGATGTTATGCGAGTATAACTAAATCTCGGTGTGATTCAGGATGCGGGGGGGAGCGATTATTTGCCGAGGAAATGTTGGGTGAAGAAATCCAGTTGATATTCGAGGCTTAACGGGTCGTTGAAGTAGAATGTTTTGGCATCGACTTCGAATACACGGTTGTTTTTGACTGCCGGAATGTTCTTGTACATATCCGTATTTTGGAAGGAAGTGTCTTCCTCTGCGTTTTTACTGAAGATGACATAGTCAGCGAAGTAATCTTTCAGTACTTCGGACGACAAAGTGAAATAGCCGTCTTTTGCTGTAGCTTCCTTTACTTTCTCCGGCATGGCAAGCTTGAATTCGTTATACAGGATCTCTGTTCCGCGACCATAATTAAATCCATAAACGTAGAGCTGTTTATTGAACGTCTCCACGACGGAAACTGTTGCATCTTCACCGATTTTGGCTTTGATTTCTTCTCCGGCTTTTTGAGCACGGACTTTGAAATCGTCAACCCAGGCTTGTGCTTCTTTTTCCTTGTTCAACAGCTTGCCGATTTCGACCTGCTGTGTCAAATAATCAACTTTTCCATAGGTATAGGTTACGGTAGGAGCTATTTCTTGGAATTTATCGATATTTTTAATGCTGGATAGACCGATAATCAGATCCGGCTCCAGTTCGATGATTTTCTCCAGACTTTCGTCGGATACCACCTCAATATCCTTCAGCTTTTCCTCGAACTGAGGATTTGTTTTGGACATTTCGTCTACGCCTACGAGGGGTACTCCAAGGGCCATCACATTCCCCGTCAAGAATCGGGTAAGCACAACGACACGCTGTGGATTGGTTGGAACCTCTACGGGCCCGTTCTCCGATTGATAAGTAAAGGTATCGGATTTCGAAGAGGAGATTTCTTCGGAGGGCTTACTTTCATTACTTTCTGTATTGGTGCTGTTTGCTTGACCGCCACAAGCGCTTAAAAGCAGAAGGGCTAGCAGGATGGACAGTGTGAAATATTTTTTCAAAATGATTCTCCCCCAAAAAAGCTATGTATTTTTGAACAATCATCATTTCAATCGAGTGTGTTGGATATAAAATCGATAATGATTATCATTCTCAGGTTATTGTAAGGCTACTCGCGATGCCTGTCAATAGCATTTATATGAATTATGACTCGGGAGATCGGCACAGCACAGCACAGAAAACCGCCTATGCTGGACATGGCGGTTTTCTGTCAAAATATATATTGTGCGTAGGAGCTCAGTTCAGTACAGAAGAGCGGCTCGCTTGAATATAGATGGACTCACCGGTAAAACCGGAGACAGCACCGGTCTTATCGCTTCGCACCAAGAAGTAGTGCCGTGCCTCCTCGGAAGCATGAAGCAGCTTCTGCTCCAGTAGAATCTTCTCCTCCTCAGCCAGCCCGGATCGCTCGCACCAGTCGTGGAATTGAAAGGGCTTCTGAAAAGTCACGGCCATTTCTGTGCGGAAGCCAGTGAGCTCCAGAAGATGAATCCATTCCGATTTCTTCCATGCACGGACGTGGCTGTAATCTCTTTGTTTTTCTATTTCATTATAGAATTCATCCAAATTCTCTTTTTCCGGAGCGACATTATCGATAAGCAGGATTTTACCACCGGGTTTGAGCACGCGAAGGGACTCGCGCACGAAAGCAGGTACATCCGGAAAATGATGGGCCGCAATCCTGCAGGTTACCAGATCAAAAGAAGCATCCTCGAAAGGCAGCTGTTCCGCATCCCCTTGCACGAAATCAACGTTGGTATGGCCGTTTCCATGAATGAAAGCAGCGGCGGTTGTCAGCATTTCCTCCGTCAAGTCAAAGGCCGTTACGCGGCGGACAAGTGGAGCGAGGGCATTAGCCACATGTCCACCTCCGGTTGCGATGTCCAGCACCTCCATCGTCTGATCCGCCTGGGAACAAGAGACCAGCAGGGACAGGTCTTCACCTTTGGCATGCCCTTGACTTGTTACATATTTTCCAGCGTTCTTGGCAAATTGCTGCTGCACTTGGCTTTTTATTGAATCTTCGATGGTTATTCCTCCTACATTCAAAATGAGTTCAGAGATTAAAAAAAAAGATTAAATTTAGTTTCACTAGATGAAACTATATATTGCTTGGTGAGATATAACTTAATTTATCATACATTTTTTCTGCTGTAAACGGCAGCAACCACTAAATAACCACCGGAGCCCAAACGTCGATCCTTCTATGCACGTTGAGATATACCCGCCTCAGGGGCAGCTACCTAGGGCGGCACCTTAAGCACGATAAATAAAAAGCTAAAGCCTGGTCATATCGACCAGGCTTTAGCTTCTGAAGTGTTAACCGGTAAATTCCTGAACCCATTCGTTATTGTAAAAAGCAATGCCAATCTTGGTATAGCTTTTGTTCAAGATATTGGCTTTATGGCCCGGGCTGTTCATCCAATCTTTCATGACTTGAGAAGGGCTGGTCTGTCCCTTGGCAATATTTTCGCCAGCGGAGTTATAGGTGATTCCATATTCCTTCATCATGTCCATAGGCGACCCGTGCGTCGGGGAATTGTGGTCAAAGTAATTGTTATCATACATGTCCTCAGCCTTCGCCATAGCCATCTTGGACAGCTCTTCATCCATGGTTAAAGAGCCAAGTCCTGCTTTGGATCGTTCTTTGTTAACCAGGTCCAATACCTGCTGAGCGAATTGGGAGGAGTCTTTCTGATTTCCCTTATTGTTTCCTGCACCACTCCTGTCTGACGTTTGTTCTCCATTGTTATTTGCCGGAGCCGGAGCTTGTCCTGCTGGATTATTGGTTCCTGGCTGAAGCAGATCAAGCAGCTCCGATGGGAGCTCGTCCTGGGTTCCTTTAGCCGACAACCTTGAACCATTCATCCAAAAAGTCGAAGTGGAAGATGCTTGTGTGGTGGTGGAGAGTGGCTTTGGTTGAGCATTGCGTGTATGGGACGATATTTGGACCGGAGCAGGATTCACTTGCTTCTGTGTTAAGGGTTTGTGGCTAACTTGCTGCTGATTTACCTGGTTATTTGGCGTACAGCCTGCAATCAGGATTAAGACAGCCAGTCCGAGCCCGATATCCTTCAAATGTTTGATCATGAACAGATCTCCTCAGTGTTATTTTAATGAAGTTGCCGCGAATTAGGATTTCCTGCCTGGCACTGAATTATTCGTTTTCAGCCAGAATTTATTACCATATATAAACATATGATCCCTAATGTCCTGATCGCCTTAATCGGGTAAGAAAGGGGGATCGCTGAATGCAACTCTTTTTAAGGGTGATTTGAGAACGCTATCATTTGGTTGTGAAGGAGGAATACTCAGGATGCCCGTCAATCGCTTTATGCATCGCAAATCATCATGGATTAAGGCACTGATGGTTATGGTGGTCTTATCGCTTCTTCAGGTAACGGCGATTCATATCCCTAAAGCACACGCGGCTGTGGCAAGCAAAACCCTTGTCGGCTATTGGCATAACTTCGATAACGGATCCGGTTTTATCAAGCTTAGGGACGTATCTCCCAAATTCGACATCATCAACGTATCTTTTGCTGAACCAACATCCGGTGTAACCAACGGAACTATCGGCTTCATTCCTTACAACTATACGGAGGCAGACTTCAAAGCAGATGTTGCATATCTTCAAAGTCAGGGGAAGAAGGTCATCATTTCCATAGGAGGTGCAAACGGGCAGGTACAGCTTCCCAGCACTTCGGCCAGGGATAATTTCGTGAACTCCGTTATCGCAATCATCGAAAAATACGGATTTGATGGACTGGACGTGGACTTCGAAGGCCATTCGCTTTATTTAAATTCGGGGGACAGCGACTTCAAGAACCCGACCACGCCGGTCATCGTCAACTTGATCTCCGCCCTGCGCACAATTAATAACCATTTTGGAACGGGACCGTTTTATTTAACGATGGCGCCTGAAACGTTTTTTGTACAGCTTGGCTATAGCTTCTACGGAGGCAGCTGCATCAGCTGCGACAACCGCGCAGGAGCTTATCTGCCGGTTATTTATGCCACACGCGATATCCTCGATTGGCTGCAGGTTCAGAACTATAACTCGGGTCCGATTACGGGGCTGGACGATCAGTATCATAATATGGGAAATGCCGATTTTCACGTTGCCATGGCAGATATGATCTTAACCGGATTCCCTGTTGCCAAAAACCTGAATCAGATGTTTCCACCGCTGCGTCCGGACCAAGTCGTGCTCGGGCTGCCGGCCAACGTCAATGCAGGCGGGGGTTTTACTTCGGTTGCGGAAGTACACAAGGCGCTGGATGCACTGATTAAAGGCGTCCAGCTGCCGAGCTATAAAACCCGGGGAAGCGTAAGCGGCTATCCGAATTTCCGCGGTCTTATGACCTGGTCCGTCAACTGGGATAAATTCAACAATTTTGAATTCTCGAACAGTCATCGCGCTTATCTGGATGCTTTAAGTCCGCCGTTGCCGGACACGCAGCCGCCAACGGCTCCGACCCATGTGACCTCCATGTCCAAATCTGCAACGAGCGTAAGCTTAAGCTGGACGGCATCCACGGATAATGTGGGAGTGACAGGTTATATCGTGTACTACGGTTCCCAATCCGTCAGCGTGACCGGGACCAGTACAGTGATTTCAGGTTTAACACCGGACACATCCTATACCTTCACGGTCAAGGCGGTCGACGCGAGAGGCAACCAATCCGCAGCCAGCACGCCGCTTACCGTGACAACCGATCCCCCAGGTACGGGGGGAGATACAACACTTCCGACGGCCCCGGGCAATGTTCAAGTGACAGCCAAGACGGCAACAAGCGTTTCCTTAAGCTGGAATGCTTCCACTGACAATGTCGGTGTAACAGGCTACATAGTCACCTACGGAACCAGCTCCGTTAATACAGCGGGAACGTCCGCTACGATTAACGGGTTGACGGCTAATACGAGCTACTCATTCACCGTGACGGCTAAGGATGCAGCCGGAAATGTGTCGGCAGGTACCATCATCAGTGTGACAACTGCTCCGCAAAGCGGTGCGCAGCCCTGGGCGGCAAATGTCAGCTACAAAGTCAACGACGAAGTGACCTACGGAGGGAAAACCTACATCTGTCGTCAGCCGCATACATCGCTGACTGGCTGGGAACCGCCCAATGTACCGGCACTGTGGTTATTGAAATAATGTGTATACACTCTGAATGAACAAAAGGAAGCATCCAGAGGGCAGGAACTGGATGCTTCTTTATCGTGGATCCAGGAAGTTAGCCGAAAGGTTTGGATTAAATTCTATAGAACTGTTCTTGATTGTCCGATATACTGTATAGGCGTTTTAGACAACTAAGGTATTATAATGCGTCAACATGCCTAACAGCTAAATTGAACGTTGATGCAGCGCTAATGCAGTTCATCGTGGGAGGTACAACATATTGACGATTATTGGAATTGATTTGGGTACAACGAACAGTGTGGTAGCAGTTTATTCTCCGGAAGGTGCCAAAATCTTACCGAACGCACTCGGGCAGCATTTGACCCCCTCCGTAATCAGCGTGGACGAAGATGGACAAATTCTCGTCGGGGAAGCGGCACAGCAGCGAATGATAACCCATCCGCAATTGACTGCCTCGGTGTTCAAGCGGTATATGGGAACAAATAAAACGTTTCTCTTGGGCGAACACCAATTTAGTCCGGAGGATTTGTCATCTTTTGTATTGCGTGCCTTGAAGGAGGATGCAGAGGCGTATCTTGGAACGCCCGTTACGGAAGCCGTTATCAGTGTACCCGCTTATTTTAACGATGCACAGCGCAAAGCGACGAAGCGAGCGGGCCAGTTAGCGGGATTGAAAGTCGAGCGTCTCATTAATGAGCCTACAGCTGCAGCTGTTGCTTATGGCCTCCATTTAGAAGAACCGAGCACACGATTTCTTGTCTTTGACCTGGGTGGAGGGACTTTCGACGTATCGATACTGGAGCGATTCGAAGACCTGATGGAAGTTCAGGCGGTAGCAGGCGATAATTTTCTTGGCGGGGAAGATTTCACGGAACTGCTGATGCAAGAATTCATGATCCGGCAAAAGGAAGGCATGCTTGACCTGGAGGATCCCAAGCTGGCAAACCTGATCCGAAAACAGGCGGAAAAGGCCAAGCATTCCTTATCCAGGGGAAAAGCTGCGGATATGGAAATTGTGAGCAATGAGGAGCTTCTGCGATGCACGATTACTGCGGAGCGATTTGAGCTTTTGGCTAAACCTTTATTAGCCCGTCTTCGTCAGCCGATGGAACGAGCGATAAGAGATGCCGCAATACGTCCCTCTGATTTGGATGCGATTATTTTGGTGGGTGGAGCGACTCGCATGCCTATCATTACTGGATTTGCTGCCAGACTGTTTGGCAGACTGCCATCGGCTCATATCGATCCAGACGAGACAGTGGCTCTTGGTGCAGCCATCCAGGCTGGAATGAAGGCAAGAGATGCCGCTTTACATGATATCGTATTAACCGATGTGTGTCCCTATACATTAGGCATAGGCGTTTCAGTAGAGAATGCCTCCGGGTATTTTGAATCGGGTCATTTCAGTCCAATCATAGATCGTAATACGGTTGTGCCCGTCAGCAGAACAGAGAGCTATAGCACGATCCGTGAGAGTCAGAAAGATATGAGCATTGTTGTATATCAAGGGGAAAGCCGGCTAACGCAAAACAATATCAGACTAGGTGAATTTTCGGTCAAACTTCCAGCTTCGCCTAAAGGGGAAGAGGTGGTCGAGGTACGTTTTACATATGATATCAACGGCATTTTAGAAGTGGAAGCCACCGTGGTAAGTACCGGAGAACAATCCCGAATTGTGATTGAGGAGAATCCTGGCCAGTTCTCCAAGGAGCAGATTGAGCAGCGATTTAAAGAGCTTTCGGACATTAAAATCCACCCTAGAGACCGAATGGAGAACAGGCTTCTGCTAGCACGCGGGGAACGGCTTTATGAAGAATCGCTCGGATCATCACGTGAACAGATTGCCTCCGTGCTTCGCCAATTCGAGGATATTCTCCGCCGTCAGAACGACAGGGAGATTCGTAAAGCAGCGGAGCATTGCAAGGTCTGGTTGGACGAACTCGAAAGGATGACGGATTTCTAATGACAGATATATGGAGTTTTCTTGGCATCCAGCCTACTGAGGATGCGGTACTTATTAAACGCGCTTATATGGCCCGGCTTAAATTTCATCATCCCGAAGAGGACCCTGAAGGCTTTCAGAAGCTTCGAACAGCCTATGATGCCGCTTTAAAAGAAGCTAAGGACATACAAAGACAAACTCAAGCACCTTCGGCAGTAAACGCAGACACAGATCATCCAGGAGTGTTTGATGATTGGACGGAGGACTCGGTTCATGAGCGGGATTTACCCGATATACAAGAGCAGAATTCCTCTAACAGCCTGCCGGCTGCTTTAGCTAACGAGTTTTTACTTCAAGCTGTCGATCTGTATGATGACATTCAAACGCGAGTGGACGAGGATCGCTGGATTACCCTGCTGGAGGATGAGAAATTCTCGGGCTTCGAAACCAGACAGCGGCTTCAATTCGAGGTATTGCGGCTGTTTGCGGATAGAGCTTGGGCTCCGGGTCCGGTCTGGAGATTGCTGGATGAGACATTCGCGTGGAGCAGCATGGAAATAGAGATGCAGGAGCTGTTTCCCAAGACATATGTGGATTATGTGATGATGCAGCTTGAAGGCTTCTGGGATCTTCGCTATGACTATGTAACAGACAGCATGACCCCGCTGGATGAACTGGAGCAATTTCTGGCTGCCCGATCAAATGCACAGATTTGCTTAGTCCAAGGGAATGTGGAAGGTGCGGAGCACTGGCTTCGGGAAGCCGCTCAGATCATGCCGGAAGAACCTGATCTCAATCGGATGATTGGGGAGCTTTGCTTGCAGTACAGCAATTGGGAGGAAGCCTTCCAAGCCTTCAAGAGGATGGAAGCTTCCGGGAATGCGGAAGTCCATCACAACAGCGACCTGGCTTACTGTATGCTTCAATTAGGAATGCTGGAAGATGCCTATTCCATGTACCAAAAAGTTCTTGTGCATACCCCGGATCATGCCCAGGCTTTGACCGGGGCAGCTCAATGTCTTGAGCAGCTGGGGCGGATCAAGGAGTCAAGAGAGTTATACCTTCGAATCAAGCAGCTATGTCCCTGGGACCTGCATGCTCACACTCAGATAGACACGCTGAATCAGCGACTTGAGCAGCAAATGAAGATGCGCTTGGAGGTTGAAGGTCGACCGGATCAAATGAAAACGTTGGATGAATTGGCCGGTCTGTATATGGAGCAGCAGCAGTATGATCAGGCTGTCGGCGTATGGCTTCAGCTCGTGCAGCTCGGCGAGCTTACAGCTAGGCAGAACTATCAACTCGGCTATTCGCTGCATCAAGAGGAACAATACGAGGAAGCAACCCGATACTACGCTGCTGCCGGCAACGCAGAGAATAAGGACGAAGCGTTTCTGTTGGAATTACGCTGCCAAACAGGGATAAACGCGTACCAGCAGTCGGATTATCCCGCTGCTATTCAGCAGTTTGAACTGGTGCTGGCACTGGATCCCGGTCATCTGTTATCGCTTCGCTACTTGGCAGTCATGTCAAAAGAAGCTCAGCGGTTTGAAGAAGCGGTTCTTTATTATAAAAAAGCTCTGGACATCGAAGACCTTTGGTTTCTTCATGCAGATCTGGGCAGCTGCTATTATCATCTGGATCAGTATGAGGAAAGTGTGTTTCATTTCGGAAAGGCCAAGCTGGATGATGACAAGGGACAAGAACACTATTTCGAATACGGATCTGCGCTTCGTCTGAACGGCCAGTATCGGGAAGCCGTTCAAATATTCGATGCGGATATAGAGCGGAATAACCATCCCTATGCATATTACAACAGGGCGTTTGCGAGATTCATGCTGAAAGAATTCGAGCTTTGCCGCGCCGATCTGCGGATATTTATGGAGCTTGTTCCTGGTGATTCGCAATTTGATGCCAACTTAATCAGCGGAATCAGCAGCTTTTACCTGAAGGATTGGAATGCTGCGGTCTCTTTTTTTAATGAAATGCTTAAGTATCTGCCATCGGATATGGACAGGGCCCAATACATCAAGCTTTTTGCAGCCGCTCTGCTGGCAGCTCGCAGATTTAAGGAGGTCATCCAGCCATTGGAAGAAGTGCTGCGTCTGGATGATCAGAACGAATGGGCGATGCTGCATACTGTAAGGGTTCATGCCGAATTGCAGAATTGGGACAAGATTGAAGGTAATCTGGAAACGTATTTTGAGACTTTTGATCTGCAATCCCGAAATCCCTATATCTGGTTTTACGGCGGAGTCTTTTTGTACTATGTCAATAACTATAAGGAAGCAGCGAAGTTTTTTAAACTGGCTTACCAAGGGGGACTCCGCGGAGACACCTGCAGCTATTACAGTCTGGTTCTTTATCAGCTCGGGGAATCGCATGATGCCCTTTCGATGGCTCGCGAAGCGCTTCAGGATCGTCCGGGGCATGGGGAGTACGAGGAGCGTTTGAAGCAAATGGAGGAGCAAATGAATAAACGCAAAAATCTGTTCGCAAGGTTAGGTCTTCTTCCAACGGCAGCAAATAAACCGGTCGTGCAGAATTTGGATTACCCGGATATTCTGGGAGATCCGCAGCTTCAGAATGAATATCCGGGAGTCGTGATAAAACAATGAGCAGTCATTTAAGTAAAAGCCAGCTTTGGGCGCTAGCGCTGGGAGACGTTCTGCTTCATAACAACAGGGTCCATTTTACATGCCAATATGATCTGGCGCGAAGCGGAGCCGAAGGGGATCGGATTAATCAAGAGGTATTGGTCGACGCATGGGACATAAGGGACGAAAGCTCGGCTTGGCGCGTGTTGAATTGGCTCACGGTAGAGGGTGGGCATCGCGTGAAATTTGATCGTCTCCGTAGTGGTTTGCCACTCATGACGCCACAGCAGCAGAACCGTTATATTTCATCCATACAAGATGAATTCAGTGCAGTCGAATTACTCATCATTCAACGTTATCACAGATACCTGCCAACTGCCGGCATTCTGGCCTGGGATTTGGGACGAGCCGCTTTTATTTGTCATTTATGCATGACGTTTGGTCATATTCAGCAGGAAGAAGCTTGGCATTATCTGATGCAAAACGCACAATTGATTCAGCAATCGTACGCGAGCTGGGAGGAATATGGTATGGCTTATATCATCGGCCGCCAGTTCTGGGCCAAAGAGCTTGAGGATGAGGTAACAGCGGGACATATTCGTCATATCCGCCATTCGCTTAATCAGTCAGACAGTCCTTGGAGGATACTGTCATGGAATATGGAGCTGGAGTTTCAAGCTGCTAAAATAGGCCACTAACCGATTCAGAGGGTCAAGTTATATATGTTTACAAGAGCTTGGCTTATCGCCAAGCTCTTTGCATTGGATAACAAAAAATATAAGAACGAAGGCGAATCTGAACCGGGGCCTCTAGACTCTGTCCATGATTCCCATGAGCTAAACCCGCAAAACACACTTGTTATAGCCTTAAGCTATAACTGGATATAGCTTATTCGAGTTACACTATACCGATCAATACATGATATCTTCTTTGTAACAATTTGTATGGGAGTGTTACATAGATGACAAGAAGCAGCGTTTTGGGGTATCCACGAATTGGTGCGGATCGTGAATGGAAGAAAGCGTTAGAAGCGTTCTGGGCGGGGAAGCTTGAAGAATCGGAGTTCCACCAGCAGCTGCAGGAGATTCGACTGAATCATTTACGCAAGCAGCAGGAGAAGGGAATTGATCTCATTGCGGTCAATGACTTCAGTTATTACGATCATGTACTGGATACGGCAACAATGTTTGGCATTATCCCGAAGCGTTTTCCCTATGAGGGTGGCGAGGTGCCTTTGTCCGTTTATTATGGCATTGCACGCGGAACCAAGGATGCTACGGCAAGTGAAATGACCAAGTGGTTTAACACCAATTATCATTATATCGTGCCTGAATTGGATGGAGCGACGCCGGTTCTTACGGAGAACAGACCGCTTGCTGCCTATAAAGAGGCGAAGGAAAAGCTCGGGATTGAAGGCAAGCCGGTAATTGTTGGCCCGTTAACCTTCCTGAAATTGTCGAAGGGATATCAGCCCTCGGAGACGGATGCTTGGCTCAAGAAATTGTTACCCCTTTATGTGCAGATTCTTCAGGAATTGGCACAAGAAGGCGTTCAATGGGTACAGATCGACGAGCCGATTCTTGTCACGAAATTAAGCGATGGCGATCTGCAGCGGTTAAGAACGATCTACGAAACATTTGCAGCCTCGGCTCCTGGCTTGAACATCATGCTGCAAACCTATTTTGAAGCTGTAGAAAACTACCAGGACATCATTCAGCTGCCTGTCAGTGGCATAGGCCTTGACTTTGTGCATGGGCAGACTGGTAATGTCCAAGCCATCAAAGAATCAGGATTTCCTTCGAACAAAGTTCTGGGAGCGGGTGTCATCGATGGACGCGGTATCTGGAAGGCGTCACTGCGCGAGAAACTGACACAATTGGAGGAATTGACCAAATACGTGGCTGCTGAGCGTCTCATCGTTCAATCCTCATGCAGTTTGCTCCATGTACCAGTGACAGTGAACAACGAAACGAAACTTCTTCCCGAACTGAAGGGTGCTCTTGCCTTTGCGGATGAGAAGCTGAATGAACTGGTCCTGTTAACTAAAGCGGTCTCTACAGGCGCAGCCCGGATCGCTGAAGAACTGGAGCAGTCCGAGCTTGCAATTCAGGCGCTTAAGCAATCGGGTGAGCGTAACCGCCATGACGTTCAGCAGGCTGTTGCTGCGGTGAGTGCACAGGAGCCGGCTCGCAGTCTGCCGTTCGCAGAGCGTCACGTCGTCCAGCAGAACAAATGGCAGCTGCCGATTTTTCCGACAACTACCATTGGAAGCTTCCCGCAGTCAGCCGAAGTGCGCAAGGCTCGCCAGCAGTGGCGCAAGGGCGAGTGGAATAATGAACAGTACGAGGGCTTTATTCAGGAGCAGATCGATATTTGGATCAAGCTGCAGGAAGAGATCGGTCTGGACGTGCTTGTGCACGGTGAATTTGAACGCACGGACATGGTTGAATTCTTCGGTGAGAAGCTTGAGGGCTTTGCCTTCACACAGTATGGATGGGTTCAATCCTATGGCTCCCGCTGCGTAAAACCACCTGTTATCTTCGGCGATGTTGCCTTCGAGAAAGCGATGACCGTTGAGGAAACGAAGTATGCACAGTCCAAGACCAACCGTCCTGTTAAAGGGATGCTGACCGGACCGATTACGATCATGAACTGGTCGTTCGTCCGTGAAGATATCACTCGCGAACAGATTGCATATCAACTGGCTTATGCCCTAAGACAAGAGGTCGAGGCGCTGGAGCAAGCAGGCATCGGAATGATTCAGGTGGATGAGCCTGCGGTGCGCGAAGGACTTCCGCTTAAGGAAGAAGATCAGGCGGAGTATCTGGCATGGGCTGTTAAAGCCTTCCGCATGACCACTTGCACGGTTCAGCCAACGACGCAAATTCATACGCATATGTGTTATTGCGAGTTCCATGACATGATTGATTCGATTGAATCCATGGATGCCGATGTGATCTCCATCGAGACTTCGCGCAGCCATGGCGAACTGATCCATAGCTTTGAAGTCAACACCTACAAGCTGGGAATTGGACTCGGTGTATACGATATCCACAGTCCACGGGTACCGCGAGTCGAAGAGATGACAAGTATGATTGATCGCGCATTGCGTGTGCTGGATCCGAAGCTGTTCTGGATTAATCCGGACTGCGGTCTCAAGACACGCGGTAAGGAAGAGACAGTGGAATCCTTGCGCAACATGGTTCAAGCGACAGAAATCGCTCGCTCGGCTTATTCATTGAACGTATAATAGTAGAAATGTAGAAACATTCCTGCGATAGCGCAGGAGATATTCGTATAGTTGCGATAGAAGCAGGCTGCCACGGCAGCCTGCTTTTTTTTGTTGTGTCGGAACGGGCGGACTTTAGATGGGATGAAAGGAAACCCAGCCGGACGGCGGAACGATAGATTTGTTTTGGATTTACATCAAGCAGCGCTTTGACACAAGTTGTTGACATCTCGGTAAAATCATTGTCACATCCAGCGATTATATTCTTCTTATGGAACAAGTCTAGCAAATAAAAAGAGAGGTGTTTCCTGCCATAGTTCCATTAACAAAATATGAACCGATCACCCAGAAGGAGGAGCCATGATCCATCACAAGAAACGTAAAAAACCAGCGAAAGTCTTCTATATTATACTTATCGGAATCATCTTCTGCCTAGGATTCAAATTGGCATGGCACACCGGCTCAGCTACGGTGAAGTTAATACCGGCATCATCAGCTAAACATGGAGAGACCTATAAGACTCTTCCTGATTCACCTAACAATAATCAGACGTATCGAATCGCTATCGATCCTGGTCATGGGGGTAAAGATCCCGGTGCTACCGGTGTAAGCGGCGCATATGAGAAGGAATTCAACCTATCCCTTGCCGGGCGGGTGTTTGATATTCTGGAAGAAGACCCCTTGTTTGAGCCATTTATGACACGTATAGATGATCAATTTGTAGAATTGGAAGACCGGGCAGCTATCGCGAATGATTGGAATGCGGATGTTATGATTTCAATCCATGGCAACACGTATACAGATCCCACAACTTCGGGAACGGAAACCCTATATCGGCACGAGGACAGCATTCCGTTGGCTCAAACCCTTCAGAAGCAGGTAGTGAAGGGGCTTGGACTCCGGGATCGCGGCATAAAAGAGGAACAATTAAAAGTGCTCGCTACCCCCAAGATGCCGGCAGTACTTGTGGAAGTTGGATATCTCACCAATGCGGACGACGAACATTTGCTCCTGAGCAATGAAGGGCTGGAGCGAGCCGCTCAATCTATTGTAGACGGACTCCGAGACTATTTTATGGGAGAGCAGGGACACTCGGCTGGTCAGCAAACAGATGGCAGCCCACACGAGATAAGCTCATCCGGCACGAATCAGAATCAGAATCAGTCGATGGAGAAGAAGGTGTATTTTAACGGATCGGCAAAAGACGGTAAGCAGGTCGCATTAACGTTCGATGATGGTCCGGATGCCATCGTTACGCCGCAGATTTTGGATATATTGAGAGAGAACGATATTAAAGCTACTTTCTTTATTCTGGGAGATCGGGCTGCGTCCCATCCTGAGACCGTGCGGCGGATTGTGGAGGAAGGTCATGCCATAGGGAATCATTCCTGGTCCCATCCCAACTTCAAGGAGATAACCATGGAAGAAGCGATGAAGCAAATCAATGATACGCAGGACAAGCTGAATGATATTATAGGCTACCGCCCCTCCTTGTTTAGACCTCCGTATGGCGCTTTGGATGAGGAAAAAGTAGAGGCCATACAAAGTTTGGATTTAGCCATCGTGAACTGGTCCGTGGACACGATGGACTGGTCAGGCTTGCCTGCCCAGGGGATCATGCAGCGAATACACACGCAGTTAAAGCCGGGAGGCATTATCCTGCAGCATACGGCTAATGGTAAGAATCATCTTGCCAACACAATCGAAGCCCTTAAACAGTTGATTCCTGATTTGAAGGACCAAGGTTATTCATTTGTCACTGTACCAGAGCTGCTGCATTTACCGGATACACAGTAGACTCACCACGCTTGCAGCTTATCTAATTTATCATTTGCAGAAGGTATATGCTAAAATCGATTCATTAACAGGTTAAGGATTAAGAATGGAGACCTCATGAAAAAAACGAAAATTCTCATTATCGAAGACGAGGGACCGATCGCCGATTTGCTTGCGTATGGGCTGGCTATGGAGGGGTTCGAGACCCGAACGGCAGCCAGCGGAGCCGCAGGTTTTAGGGAACTGGAGGATTTCAGCCCTGACCTGCTCTTGCTGGATTGGATGCTGCCGGATCAAAGCGGACTCGATATTTGCAAAAAAGTAACCGCAGATTACAACATCCCCATATTCATGATTACGGCTAAATCGGATATTACGGATAAAGTGCTTGGGCTTGAGTTTGGTGCGGATGATTATATCACGAAGCCTTTTGATTTGCGGGAGGTCGTTGCGCGAATTCGCACCATCCTTAGGCGGCTGGATCAGGCGAACCATGTTGAGAGAGAAGAGGCACAAGAGGTTGTTATCCGGTTTAAATGCATCGAGATCGTAATGGAGGAGCGTCTGGTCAAGAAAGACGGCAGTTTGATTGATCTCACACCGAAGGAATTCGATCTGCTCATGACCCTGTATCGCCACCGAGGAAAGATTTATACGCGCTCGGAGCTGCTTGATTTGGTCTGGGGTTATGATTTTATGGGGGATACGCGGACGGTGGATACTCATATTCAAAGGCTCCGCAAAAAGCTGGATGCCAGCGATCTCATCACAACCGTATTCGGCATCGGGTACAAATTCGAGAAAGTGGCGGAATAAGGGATGCTTCGGACCATCAGAGCCAAATTTATCGTTGGTTTTTTTCTGATCTTCAGCCTTTCTTTCCTTGTGCTCAATCAGACCGTTAAAGAAGTCATACGGACCAGCAATCAGAAGATTGTAACATCCGATCTGGTCGGGCTTAAAAACAACAGTAATGTCTATGTACGGCAAGCTTTCCTCATCAACCATTTCACAAACAACACACTTTATTTCGGGCAGATGGCCGAGGAAATGGTGAAAGACTTGAACCACGCCACTTCAAGTCATGTCAGTGCATATACCGTTGATGGCACGTTATTGTTCTCATCGGACGAGAAGGAATTCATCGGACAATCGAATGAGGATCTCCAGCAAGCCATTGAGGGTAAAACGGCTTATACCATCACGTACGGCCGCGACAGCGGAAGTGTTCTTTATTCCTATCCAGTAATTATTGATGGGGTTAAGGTGGGCATTTTGCGCTTTACTAAAGATTTCACCCTCCTCTACGAACAAAGCGGACGCATCATGGATATCATTTTTTACATCGCGCTCGCCATATTCACTGCTGCATTTCTATTCTCCTACATGCTCTCCAGGCATATCACAATTCCGTTGGTGAAGTTAACGCGGGCTTCTACAGATGTTAAGAACGGCAATCTGGATGTCCGAATCCAGTTCCAGCGAAGAGATGAAATTGGCGAACTGGCGTTGAATTTTAATGACATGATAGACCGGATCGGCAGTCAAATTTCCACAATTGAACGAGATCGGGACCGACTGAAGAGTCTGAACGAACAGGAGAAGCGTTTTTTTGACAATGTGACACATGAACTCAAAACACCGCTGACCTCCATTCTTGGTTATGCCGAGATCATCAGGGAAAAGGGGGACGACGACAGAGAGTTCTTTGATAAAGGAATGACGCACATTGTCGAAGAGAGTCGCCGACTGCACAGCATGGTGCTGAAGCTGCTTGAGGTGTCCCAGCACAACGCTCATGATGGCGACCTGGAACTTGTAGATACGGGGGAAATACTCCGCGATGTGATTGACTCGATGTCATTCCGAGCCAAGCGTTACAAGAAGAGCATTACCTGTGAGACGGAAGAAGAGCTGTTTGTGCTTGGTCAGCCGGACAGGCTGCGCCAGCTCTTTATCAATCTTCTGGACAATGCAATCAAATACAGCGCATCTCATTCCGAAATCTCTGTCAAGGCCAAGCATATCAACGGGGGCGTTCACTTCCTATTCGATAACCCGGGAGAACCCATCCCCCCGGACCAGCTTGCGAATTTGTTTCAGCCGTTTTTCTCGGGGCCACAAAGTTCCAAGGAAGAAGGGAGCGTCGGTCTGGGACTCAGCATCGTTAAATCCATCGTTGATGACCACAAGGGAACCATACGCATTGTCAGTGAGAAGTCCCATACCGTCGTCTATGTGGAAATTCCTTATGTAAGGGTGGAGAGATCATGATGACATACAATCGAACTGGGTTATGGTGTGTGACTCTCGCCATCCTGCTCTTGACCGGCTGTGCGAATGGACCGAGATCGGAGACCATCATTATACCGAGCAAGGAAGAGAATCATACGCTGGACGAAGAGAGGCGGCCATTTCAGGTGAAGACGATATACCGTCTTCCCGATTCCATCACAGATCAAGGCGAACTGCTCGGCTGGGCAACACCGGAGTCTGTGATCGGTCTCTTTGAGGAGGCTAGTCGGTCAGAGGGATTAAGTCTGCAGTTTCAGCGTCTCTCCGCCCCGTATGAAAGTGTCGAAACGCTTCAAGCCGTGGGCAACAATGCGATGTATCACCATTTATCTCCGGATGGCAAGACCATTTCAGGGGTAGCCAAATCAGCTGAAGGTGCTTCGTTGAAGTTGATTACGTATCCGAGTGGCGAAGAAGAGATGGTGGAAGCTACGACGGATTCTACGCAGCAGCTATTGTTTGAACAACCCACCTGGTCTGCTAATAGCCAATACGTGAGTTATCTCGTCATGGAAGAAGGCAGAAGGCTGGCGAGCATCGGCGTTTATGATACACAAGCCGAGAAGGCCAAGGTTTATCGATTGAAAGGGTTTGACATGGCAGGGATTCCGATTAAAGCCAAGATTTCGGATGATGGCCGGATGATGCTCATTGTGCTGGATCAGTCCAGCAATGGGCGCATCGTTGCGATGGGGACAATCAATGGAAGCGTGATTGAGTTTCAGTATGAGCATGAAATAGGAAGTGATCAGATCGACTGGCTGAATCATGACCAATTTGTATTCCAGGGAATGGAAGGAACGCTGTACGAATATGATCGCAGAAATCAGGAGCTGTCCATCCTGTTAGAGAGAGTAGACAGTTTCGAGTTCTCCCAGGATCGCAAGTATATTGCCTATTCCCTGAACGGAAAGGATACGCTTTATGCAGGCAAGCTTCAGGGTAAAAACATCCTGCACGCTGAACCCATTTATCATGGGATCATCCCGTCGGACATGTACTGGAGTCCAGACCATAACCGTCTTCTTGTGAATGGCCGGAAGACCTATGTGAAACCACGAGTGGTCAAGGAGGCAAAACCTATGGATCTTCGTCCTTTTATAATAGAATTCGAGTAAGGCAAAGACGGATAGGAATGTAATAGCATCTTCTCCATGCTGCGGAAGACCGAACGATATCGTTCGGTTTTTCGCTTTTTTTCGTTGACAAATTGTTTACAAGTAGATGAAGTTTTGGCGACATGATCGTCCTATATTGATAGGAGTCCGAAGGATTGGGGATTGGGTATGCCATTTGTGGAGTGGAGGAGCGGTCAGTACCTTAGGACAAAGATGGCTTCGATTTATTAAATGAAGAGGGAGAGTTGAGAAGATGAAACAATTTGGATTATGGTTGACGGTATGCTGCATGATTGTTTTCACATTAGCAGCATGCGGAAACGGCGGTTCAAGCCATGGCGGGACAAGTATCGGAAGTAAAACATCAAAGGAATCGAAAGAGACTGTACCAGGTGCCGGAGAAGAGAAAGATTCCGATACAGGAGGCAAGAAGACCATTGTGTTCTCGACTTTTTTTCCGGATGAACGGTTTCAAGCTGCTAAGAAGAAATATGAGAAACTTCATCCGAATATTGAAATTAAACTGGAATATGTGCAAATCGATGATGCCCATTTGGAAGCTGAGATGGAGAAATATGTAACAGCGACCAATACGGCGATGCTGGCCGGGAAAGGCCCCGATTTAATCCAGATGGATATGCTGCCTACGGACAGTTACGTGAAGAATAAGCTGCTGGCGGATCTTGGTACGATGTTGGATCAAGATCCAACCTTCAAGAAGGAAGAATACTTTATGAATATCCTCGATGCCACCCGGATAGGGGACGGACTTTACAGCATGCCGCTTGCGTATTTTTTAATGGGTTTTGCTGGCGACGAGGAAGCGATAGCCGAATCCGGCATAAAGGTAGACGACAAGACATGGTCATGGGGAGAGTTTACGGAAACCGCGAATCAGCTGGTGGCTGCAAAAACAAACGGTTTTTCAACGGCATTGGTGTATGAGGGCCCTGAATATTTGCTCGCCGATATGGTATTGGATAACTACTCCTTATACATAAACCGGGTTACCGGTGAAGCTCATTTTGAGGACGACGCTTTTACATCGCTTATGGATCAGGTCAAGACGATGTTTGATGACAGGATTGTGAATACAGACTTTCGCAGCAAATCTTATTTTAGAAACATCCAAATCAATTCACCGTGGGACTACCTTGTAACCTTACGGGAATATGGCGAAAACATGAAACTGTTCATCAAACCGCATGCCTCGGATACGCCGGCGGGAGGTTATTTCCGAACCTATCGGGATGTTGCTATCAACGCGAACTCCAAGGTGCAAGCAGAGGCATGGGATTTCATCAAATTCATGATGTCGGAGCCAACACAGACACCACTGGAGGCGGCAGGTTTTCCGATTAACAAAAAAGCATTCACCCAACGGATCAGCCAGTTGAAGGAACAAGGAAAGGTGCAGGCATACAAGGAAGGGCCTCTGCAAGGAGAATTCTTTGAAGTTGACGGAGCTATGCTCGATCGACTGGAGAGCTTTGTTAACGGTGCCATCCACCAAGTGGATTTCAAGTCGGATAAAGTACGCGATATCATCGTTCAGGATGCCGTTGCCTACTTCACCGGTCAGAAATCGGCCGATGATGTTGCCAGTCTTATTCAGAATAAAGTGACTACGTATTTGAATGAATAAGAAAACGGTACGAACGCTGCTGCGGAGCGATGGTTTCAAGGCGATCGGGTTCCTGGCTCCAAGCCTGATCGGCTTCGCGATTTTCTATCTCCTTCCGTTCCTGATGGGCATCTATGAATCCTTTACGGATGGAACGCAAGGCGGTGCTTTTGTTGGACTCGGTAATTATAAGGAGGTAACGGGAAGCCTTTCTTTTCGCAAAGCCTCCATGAATACGCTGCTTTTTACCGGCGTTGGCGTCCCGCTGCTCATCATGTCCTCACTGGTTCTGTCTTTGCTGTTGAATAAGTCCCTGTACTTGCGCAATTGGCTCCGCAGTTCGTTTATCCTGCCCTTGGTTGTACCGGTCGCCTCCATCGTCATGTTCTGGCAAATTTTCTTCGACTGGAATGGGACGCTGAATGCCTGGCTGCATCATTTCCATAAAGAACGGATCGATTGGATGCAATCGGATGGGGCTATGAGCATCATTGTCCTGATGTATGTATGGAAAAATATCGGCTATAACATGATTTTATTCTTGGCAGGACTCCAAGCCATTCCCAAAGATTACTACGAGACGGCGCAAATCGAAGGTGCAGGAAAATTACGTCAATTGTTCCATATTACGCTTATCTATTTGACGCCAACGATGTTTTTCGTTGTTCTTATCTCAATCATCAATTCTTTTAAAGTCTTTCGAGAGATTTATCTGCTTGCAGGTGAATATCCATATGACCGCATCTATATGATGCAGCATTACATGAACAACATGTTCTTCTCTCTGGATATTCAGAAGCTGACAACTGCTGCTACAGTTATGGTTGCTTGCATCGTGATTCTGGTAACAGGGCTGCTTAGCATAGAACGACGATTTCGCAATAATTTGGGTTGAGCGGGGAGGATCATCATGAATAAAATACAGTGGATGTCCAAGCTGCTGCTGACGCTGCTGCTCGGTGGGACAGCCATCCTGATGCTTGTGCCAATCCTGCTTACCTTGACAAACTCCCTGATGACGGAGCAAGAAATCGGGCGGAATTACGACCTGATCGGTCAGATGATTGACGTTGGCCAAGGCGGCAGAGATCGATTCATCAATCTGAAAATCGTTCCGGATTGGATCTCTCTCGGCCAGTATGCCGAAGTACTGATCTTATCTGCGAAGTTTCTAAACATGTTCTGGAATTCTGTCGGCTTGGTGGTACCGATCGTGGTCGGACAGACAATGGTTGGCTCACTTGCCGCATATGCCTTTGCCAGGCTCCGATTTCCTGGCAGGGACAAGCTGTTCATGATCTATCTGATGACGATGCTCATGCCGTTTCAGGTGACTTTGGTTCCGAATTATATGGTTATAGACAAGCTGGGGCTGATGAATCATACTTCTGCTATCATATTGCCGGGCATCTTTGGAGCGTTTGCTGTCTTTATGATGAGGCAATTTATGGCGCATATCCCGGGAGCTTATTCCGAGGCAGCCATGATGGACGGAGCGGGACAATGGGTCATCTTTTGGCGGATCATTCTGCCACTTGCGAGGCCTGGACTGGCAGCGCTGCTGGTTCTATTATTTGTGGATTACTGGAATATGATCGAGCAGCCGCTTATTTTTCTGCAAGATGCTTATAAACAGCCGCTGTCGCTATATCTTGCACAGATTAATAAAGAGGCGCTTGGCATCGGATTTGCGGCATCGGCATTGTACATGGCCCCCGTGATCCTGCTATTCCTGCATGCGGAGTCCTATTTTATTGAAGGCGTTCAATTGTCTGGCATCAAAGGTTAGTTTAAGTGGCAGGAGTGATTCATATTGGAAAAAGGAACGACCCAAGCGAGAAAACGCAAACTCAGCCTGATTGCCGGTTTGTTTACAGGTCTGCTGCTTGTGCTTACTTTTGCGGGTAACACCATACAGAACTTAACGCTTCCTCATGTAGTGACTGCGGTGATAACCAAGGGCTCGCTGGATCATTCTTATAGCAGCCGATCAACGGTACATCCGAAGGAGGTGAGAGAACTCGTAAACCCGTCCGGTTGGAAAGTTGAGAAGGTGCTTGTTACAAAAGGGGAAACCGTGCGCAAAGGCCAGATTCTTGTGCAATATGACGGCAGTGAGGTTAAGCAGCAGCTTGCTGTGGAGCAGTCCGCTCTGAAGAAGCTGGAACTGTCTATCGAACTGCTTGAATACAATATCATGCATGCGATGCAGGAGGAAGATGAAGCTCTTCGTATTAGCGCCTCTACCGCGTTCGAAACAGCAAAGATCGATATAGCAGCGCAAGCGCAGCATATCGAGAACCTTAAGCATACCCTTTCCGTCAATCAGCAGATGGAGGCTCCGTTTGACGGCATTGTTGTAGAAGTCGGTGCAATGGATGGTTTAAATTCCACCGGAGCACCCGATATAACAATGACCAACCTGGCAAAAGGATATGGGCTCGAACTGTCGATCCCGTTGCAAATCGCTTCCATGTTTGACGTCGGTGATGTTCTGGATCATATCATGTTGGATGATAAGGAAGAGAGAAGGATTACAGGCGAGATAGAAAGGATAGCGGAAGGAATCAACTCACCACTTGCAAATGCTGACGATGCTGCTGAGAATTCAACCAGTACGATGTCTCGAATGTGGATTAAGCTTGAAGAAGAGGGGTTAACCGGAGGGGAACAAGTGAACGTGAATTTAACGACAACGAGTACGGATCAGTTCCTCATACCGAATCAAGCGGTGCATAAAGACAGCGAAGGCGCTTATGTATTCACCCTAAACGAATCGCAGGGCCCTCTCGGAAATACTTATTATGCTGTACGTACGCCGATTCAGATCTCTGATTCCAATGACCATAGAACGGCCGTCAGCGAAGGGTTGTTTGATCAGCAGGAAATCGTAGTGGATAGCAGCGGACTCATCATAGATGGGACTCGTGTCAACATGTATAACCAGTTCTAAGAATGGGGCGCCTTGCCTATCAATCCTAAAAATAAGATTGACAGCGTTACACAGAGATGATAAATTATCCGGCAAAAAGATGGAAAACAGGAGGCTGACGCGCGAATGTCCTTTGATCCGTTGTACCATCCCTATCCCACCTATCGCCTGCCCGTGTATGCTAACCGGGGCATGGTCGCTACTTCACAGCCGCTCGCCGCCGGCGCGGGGCTCGACATTCTTAAGCGCGGCGGCAATGCCATTGACGCAGCTATTGCAACCGCGGCAGCCTTAACGGTCGTTGAGCCATGCTCGAACGGGATTGGCGGAGACGCCTTCGCCCTAGTATGGACGGAAGGCAAGCTGCACGGTTTGAATGGCAGCGGTCCATCGCCTGCCGGGATTTCGATTGATGCCGTGAAGGCGCTTGGACATACCGAAATGCCGCGCTATGGGGCGATTCCTGTCACGGTTCCGGGCGCGCCTGCAGCCTGGGCAGAGCTTTCCCGTACATTCGGCAGGCTGCCGCTGTCCGAGACGCTGGAGCCAGCTATCCGCTATGCGGAGGAAGGGTATCCGGTATCGCCGACGGCAGCCGGCAACTGGAATTCCGCTTTTCGGCGGTACAGCACCGCATTAACTGGTACGGAATTTAAACCTTGGTTTGACTTGTTTGCTCCGAATGGAAGAGCGCCTGAGGCAGGGGAAGTATGGCGTTCGCCTGACCATGCCAACACCTTGCGTCTCATCGGCTCGTCAGAAGCAGAGGAGTTCTATCGGGGCGTGCTGGCTGATACGATCAGCGAGTGCATCTTACGTTCCGGCGGCTTTCTGACAAAGGAAGACCTGGCTGGATATAGACCGGAGTGGGTGGAGCCAATATCGGTATCCTATCGCGGCTACGATGTGTGGGAGATTCCCCCGAACGGCCAAGGACTTATTGCACTTATCGCTTTAAACATGTTGAAAGGCTATCCCGCTAGTTCCCAGGAATCGCCTGAAGCCTATCATCGGCAGATCGAAGCGATGAAGCTGGCGTTTGCTGACGGCAGCCGCTACATTACGGATCCATCCAGGATGTCCTGCGATCCATATGCATTTCTCACCGAGGAATACGCAGAACAGCGCCGCAGGCTGATTGGCAGCGAGGCCTTATGGCCGGAAGCCGGGGAACCCCGAGGCAGTGGAACCGTCTATTTGGCGACTGCGGATGGAGAGGGAAACATGGTTTCCTTCATTCAGAGCAATTATACAGGGTTCGGTTCAGGCTTGGTTGTCCCTGGAACCGGAATTTCATTGCAGAACCGGGGACTGGAGTTCTCTCTGGATGATACCCACGCAAACCGGCTGGAGCCGGGCAAACGTACGTATCATACCATCATCCCGGGGTTTCTTACGAAGAACAGCCAAGCCATTGGAGCATTTGGGGTCATGGGTGGTTATATGCAGCCCCAGGGACATGTGCAGGTTGCCATGAACTTGATTGATTACGGGCTCCATCCGCAGGCGGCATTGGATGCTCCGAGATGGCAGTGGGTGAAGGGGAAGACCGTCATGGTTGAGCCGCATTTTCCGATGCATATGGCTAGAAGGCTTGAGCGGATGGGGCATGAGGTGCAGGTCGCTGCTGATTTCAGTTCTTTTGGCAGAGGACAAATCATCTGGCGAGACGAGAAAACCGGTGTTCTTTGCGGAGGAAGCGACGCCCGAACGGATGGCTTTGTTGCAGGATGGTAGTAAGCTTCATAAACATCGGCGCATGATTGCTTCATTTTACATACCTTAACAATTATGGGCGTTCCTGCTCCTGGATTATGATACAATGATGGAAACAAATGATCCGTATCATGGAGGGAGACATGAGGGATAGATTAAGTGACAGACCACAATGGCTGAGCCATTCAGCAGGGGCTCGTGATGAGTGACAAATCTTGGCGTATTTTTATTATGGTTGTTGCTCTGATTATTTTATCGGGGGTTCTCTACTCAGCACTTCAATCGGTAACTTCTTTTCGGGAGCTGGTGCCTGACCGGTACAGCGATACCCAGAAGATCAGGGATATCAGTATTGAGAAATTCGGTGACCGCTGGGATGACATCCAGAGGGTGGAAATTACGGATCCTGACATGATTGATCGCATCATGAACAATTTTTCCGAAGTGAAATTAATAAGAACAGAGAATTACACGATAGGTACGTATTACTATATCAGGATTAATTACGAACACACTCTCCTTACTATAATGTATACGGAACCTGATAATATGCGGATCGACCTTAATCAAGGCACCCAGCATAAAAGATACTCCTGGACCTATAAGATCGCAAGCCCATTCGATCGTTCCATCATTGAAGACCTGTTCAACTAGCTGAAGAAAGTGCATAGGAACCGCGTAGAATTCGCGGTTTCTCTGTTTGTATACCCAATCTGTCGCTCTATCAAAAAGAAGGGAGCATGTGTGTACGCAGGTTGGTTATCTCTTGGTAAACGAATCACCGAATGGACGTGCCCAAAATTTCGAGGAGGGGTTCAGAACCATGAAGGAGAAGGTTATGCAGGCGTACGAGAAGCTGGCAGGAGATTACGAGAGACATGTCGATAAGCAGAGTGGGCATAATGCATATTATGAGCGGCCCGCGATGATTGAGCTGCTGCCGGGGGACATGAGTCAGATGACGGTTCTTGATGCGGGATGTGCAGCAGGCTGGTATACGGAGCATATGCTCCAGCAAGGGGCCAGGGTGACTGCGATTGATCTGAGCCCGGCCATGGTCGAAGCCTGCAAAAGGCGTGTCGGTGATCAAGCGACGGTATTGACGTGCGATCTAACAGAAGCACTGCCGTTTGAGTTTGAAACCTTTGATCTTATTGTCAGTTCATTGACGCTTCACTATATCGACGATTGGGCACCGACATTTCGTGAATTTGAGCGTGTGTTAAAGCCAGGAGGGACTTTGATTTTCTCCGTCCATCACCCCTTCATGGACTTTCAACATTTTAATCGTCCGGATTACTTTGCCCATGAATTACTGTCAGAGGTTTGGAACAAGCAGGAATCCGGCCCTGTAGAGGTCACTTTCTATAGAAGACCCATGCAGGAAATTATAAACGCTACCTCCTCCAGGTTTGGAATAAAACAAATCGTCGAGCCGCAGCCGAGTCCCGTGTATAAGGATCACCCGGAAGCGAGGGAATGGTATGGCAAATGGTATGATCGCCTTATGGCTAATCCTCATTTTCTGATTGTGAAGGCTGAGAAATCGTCATAGTGCATGAATTGAACCATGATCCTAACGGCTTACCATTCATGGTCATGTAACATACTTGTGTTGCGAGTTTGCGATCGTTTGATTTTGAGTACTGGGTTAACATCGACGCGCTGGATCAAGCGGACAGCAAAATAAATATTTATTTACCCTTGGATGAAGCATGAGTCAGAATTCATCTGAAAACAGCTCCAGATGGGGAGAAACACATATAGATTAATCAGGAACCGCGTAAATCGCGGTTTCTTTTGTTCGAAATATTTTAAACGGAGTCCGTTTTGCATGTGCTGCTTTGTTATATAGGTATTCATGAAAAGAGAGGGGGAAGGGACAATCGACGCGGCCGTATTAGAGGAGTATGTTCACCAGGTTCAGGATGGGGATGCGGAAGCATTTATTCCCATTGCGAGGGAGTACCAACGTCAGTTGTACATATATTGCTGTCGGCTGCTTGGAAGTGAACAGGATGCAGAGGACGCTGTACAGGAGATTTTTCTAAAGGCCTATCAATCAATTTCCGGTTATAAGGCCACTGTCAGCTTTAATGCTTGGTTGTACAAAATCGCGTATCATCATTGTTTAAATCTGCTTCATAGACGGCAGTTATCGGAGAAGCTGGGGAGATTGCTGAAGGGACAAATTTTCGCGGAAAGCGCCGAACAGGAATTTTTAAGAGGGGCATTTAGCGAACCCTTATCCCGAGCGCTTGTCAGTCTGCCCGCAGAAGAAAGAAGTTTATTGGTTCTGTACGTATTTCATGATAAGACCTATGCGGAACTGAGTGAAATCATCGGCAAAACGCCGGAAGCCGTTCGCAAAAAGCTGACCCGAATCAGGAGAAAAGTAAAAGAAACTATGATGAAATGGAAGGGGGAAGAACAGTGGGAGCCATCCTTGATCCAATCGAAGAGCTGAAGCAGCATTCTGTAACAGATGATCATTTTCGCGAGATAGATATTACGTCCAGGCTTCAGCAAAATATGGAGATAAACCCGTACAAGAATACTTCAGGTTACCGATCCTTCACACGCAAAACGGTAATGTCGATCGTTATTCCGTGCCTATTATTAGCCTCCTTCACTGCGTATGCAGCATCTGGGCATATCCAGATATTGAACAATAAAGGGGAAGTAGTGGTCAAAACCATCGATCCGCCGGGGAGCCTCCCTGCCAAACTAAGCGGTTTGCTTGAGGAATACAGAGTTCGCGTCATGTCCAAACTGCAGCAAGGAGAGCTCGCTGCCTACTATATCAAGGATGACTACATCAATGAAGGCAATGGCTATGACACCTTGAATCCCGTCAAATTCGAGTATCGACCGACGGACTACCACTCCTATGAAGCTTTTCAAAAAGAGCAGGCTCGAACTTCGGCGCCTCCCATTAAGAAACCTGGAAGTCTGCCCGACGGGGTGAAGTTTGCATATGGACAAGTCTTTCCTCTAGGGCCGCAGCTTTACGGAGAAGAGCGTGCGCAGTACGATGCCCTGAAGCAAAGATTGATGCATCAAGCCCAGTCATCGACCAGCCAAGAGAAGTTGTTTGTGGAGAAGCTGGCATGGTCCAAGGCTTCCAATTCTGTTGTTTATCTATCTGATGGCAAGAGCAGTACAGCTATTACAATTACCGCGGGTTACGGGAAAAAGGCAAGTTTCACGAAATTACCGGATACCTCCCCCGAGAAGGTCCAATTGAAACATATGGAGGGCATTTACCTTCAACACGAGGCAAACGGCGACCTGGTCTCATGGTATGATCCTAATCGGAGTATTGTATATGCCATTATGGTCAACGTCAAAGGGCTTGTGAATAAAGATGAGCTTCTTCAATTGGCCGAGAGTCTCATTGACGAGTAGGGTGAATGCCGCGGCTGATTATAAAAGGGGTTAGGATGTACCCAAAATTGCAGGTATGATATCAAGCTGCTAATGGAAGGAATATTGTTCCGATAGGTACACTATGGTAACATCGGATTAAGAGTCGATCGGTTGTCATCTGGCCGGTTAACCACATGCAGATTTGGAGCCTACATAAATGGGAACACCTTACTCGGCTATCATTACCCTTATTGTCGCTGCAGGCGTATTGAATATTATTATGAGTCTGTACGCGCTGTCGGGACGTTCGAAGCTGGCAACAGTCAAAACCTTCTTTGTCTTCAGTATGATGGCGGCGATTTATACGTTTGGTGCTGCTCTGGAGTTGGCAAGCGATTCGCTTCAGGAAATTCAATTCTGGATCAAGATTGAATACTTGGGCATGCCATTTCTGCCACCCCTTAATCTGTTAATCATTCTGTCCTATCTGGGCATGGAACGATATTTGAGGCGTGATCTGCAGATTGCCATGTTTGCCATTCCCGTCGTGACGATGCTGCTGGTCATGACAAACGAATGGCATCATCTTTATTACCGAGATATCGTGCTCCGCACAGGTATCTCCGGCCTGAAGGTGGATGTGATCGCAGGGCCTTGGTATATCATCCAGGGCGCATATACTTTCGCTTGTTTGATCGGTGGAGTGATACTGCTGCTGCGCAGCTGGCGCAGGATGCCATCCTACCGGTTACAGCTTGGCACCATGCTCATCGGTCTTATCCTGCCCTTGATCGGCGATTTCCTCTATCTTGGCGGTCTTACGCCAGATGGAATAGATCCGATTCCGGTCATCATGACCGTAACTTCCGCACTGTATCTCTGGGCGCTCACCTCTAAAGGCTTGTTTCATGTAGCGCCGATTGCAAGGGACAATCTTTTTGCGAGTATGCGTGACGGTGTGCTCGTATTGGATCTGGACAGCAGATTGGTTGATTTCAATCCTGCGGCAGCATCCATGATGCCTGAACTTAGTGCATCAGCAATCGGCGAGCCTTTACATGATTTATGGCAGCATCACGCAACCGTGGAGCCGGTCTTCTGTTTGGAGGACAGCAGAGTCAGCGACAATGGAGATGCGGATATTCAGGAAATCCAGTGGCAGGTCGGGGGCAAAATGTTCAAGTACCAGATCAGGTCTTCCATTGTACGCAATCAGCGGGGACGGGAGGCCGGACGACTCATTGTCCTCATCGACGTCACGGAAAGGGCGCGGCTCCAGGAGGAGCTCCTGCAGATGGCATATTATGATGGACTAACCCAAATTTATAATCGGGCACACTTCATGAAGCTGAGTCGAGCGATCCTGAGCCGTGCTGTCCTCCATCGGGAGCCATTGGCTTTCCTGCTGTTTGATATCGATTATTTTAAGCGGATTAACGATGTGTTTGGCCATGATATTGGCGATCAGGCGCTGCTGCATGTAGTTATGGTGACCCGGAAGGCACTTCGTCCTGAGGATTTATTCGCCCGTTATGGCGGAGAGGAGTTTGCTATCGCAATGCCGGATATGACACCGTCTGAGGCTGAAGCGGCAGCACAGCGTATTCGTACTAAACTCGTGGCGCAGCCGTTGGTTACACCGGAAGGTCCGCTGCAGATTACAGCCAGCTTTGGCATCGCCTCGGTGAACTCAAGCTCTAGGAGCCGCTCTGGGACCGAGAATGAAGAAGACGGCGGTTCAGAAGCGGTAAGAACGGTTGCTCCATTTAACCTGCAGCGGTCCGTGGAGCTTGAACCTATAGCGACTGATGGCGAAGCAGAGATATGGTGGGATTCAGAGTTGAAGAGACTCTTGAAAATGGCCGACCGGGCGCTCTATGAAGCGAAGCGTTCCGGCCGTGACACGATTCGGGTAGCGGATGAAGAATCATAGCGGATAAGAGTTGTAATTCTGGACAAGAGAGACTGGGCGGTTTATGTTTATAATAGCTTTGGCTATATAATAGAAGAGATACTTGCAAGAATATCATCAAAGGGGAGAATAATACATGCAATGGAATGAAATCACGACACTGGAAGAATGGAATGCGATTCTGGAGAAATCCTCAGAGCGCGGTCAAGTTATTTTGAAGCACAGTACAACTTGTCCGGTTAGCTCCAATGCTCTTGCGGAATACGATTCTTATTTGAAAAAGACACCGAATGGTGATGTCGATTATACTCTGGTTAAAGTCATCGAATCCCGCCCGGTTTCCAATAAAATTGCCGAAGATCTGAACGTAAAGCACGAGTCGCCACAAATTATCTGTGTGAAGGACAAGGCCAAGTATTGGACGGCTTCGCACTGGGCGATTACGACCGAGCATATAACCGCTGTATTGGACTAAATAAGAAGGGCGATACTCCAGAGTCACCATGACTTGTCGGAGTATCGCCCTTCTTCTTGCCTCATGCGCTCAGGAAGAAGATTTGCTGCGTGCGGTGGAACTGAGATGTTGGATCTGCTCTTCCAATACCGTGCTTGCTTTGCCTAGGAATTGTGTAATGAGGTCAAGCTCCTCTTCCGTATAACTGGAAGCCAGATCCATCATGGACGTATAAAGCTTCAGATAAGTTTCGCTGACGTCTTCTTTATCTTCATATAAGGGAACAATAATCACTTTACGGCGGTCTTTGGGATCATTTTCCCTGCGAACATACCCGCTTTTTTCTAACCTGTCAATTAATGCAGTTACGCTGCCTGTCGTAAGCCCGGTTAGTTTGGAGAGTTCCCCGGCTGTAATGGGGCCTTTTTCATGAAGGATATCGATGGAGATAAAGTCATTATTGTATAACCCGAGGGAGGAAGCTACCTGCTGCTGGTACAGTACCGTTCGGGTTCCGAGTCTCCGCATGCGCAAGGTGAGATTTTCCTGCAGATCTGTTGGTTGATCTTGCTGTTTGCTTGACAAAAGCCCGAGGCCTCCTTCTTAAATGTGGGTATCTTGATTATAAAGATATTCGTTAGGTTACTCAATATGTAAACTTTAAGATATTAATCCCATATGTATACAACCACCACATATCCATGGTTTTTGTGGTGGTTTTTTGTATGCAGGAATTGCGATTGAAGCTTTGTTAGCACAGATTTGCAGGTAGGGTAAACGTTTTAACGATATTGGAGTTTAGAGAATCGGTAGGGTTTGTGATATTAATGATAATGACAATGAATCCGATCATTAGTAATAAGAGTCTCAGATATATATCTAAATAATATTGACCATTGGTATATTTATACATTAAATTATAGATCTGGGGGGGATCTTATTGGAACCTACAGACAACAAGACGATTAGTGCAGAATTATTAAGATATTTAAAGCAAGAGAATCTGACAATCTCCTTCTTTGCAGATAAATCGGGAATCAACTCGGGAACACTCAGCAGAATCATAAATGGACAGCAAACGATTTCTGTATCAAGTCTTGATTTAATAACCAAGGCTATGAATCTTGAAAAAGGATATTTTTATTCATTATATGCGACAGAAAGCTGCAGCTTGTCTTCACTTGACTGGCGACGGCTTGGGCCTTTTATCCAGAGTTGCGCCGAGCTCGGGAAATTACAAATTGTAGACCAAGTCGTCAGCCTCATGATGGACAGTCTTAGTTATGCATCGCATCTTTTTGATTGTGCAGAACATTTATTTGAAGAAGGTTATAAAGATGCTGCAGTGATTATCTACCGGAAAGTGGCTGAAAGTGAAAGGTACCAGCATGCTGAGAGATTAGCCTTATGCCAGTACAGAATCTTTACATGCTCATTAACTAAGAATCAAGAGCATAATTTAGAGTGCGCTTTACAACTTGAATCTTACATTTTACGCTTAGGAGAAGCTGAGCAACTTGATGCCTTAAAGGATCTCGCGAATTTATTTTTATCTTTACGAAAATGGACAAAAGCAAGATATTATGCAAAATTGATGGGTCATGTTTCAAAAAATCTATATGAACAGAAAGTAAACCGAAAGAGCCAGAGAAAGAAGACCATAGAGCCTGCAAAGCCACTATTTGGTTACATTTTATATGCAAACTTAATGCTAGGGGCTATCTCAGCCGAAGATGCTGATTATGAAAAAGCTCTGTATTACGTTTCCTCTTATGAAGATCTTAGCTGGGTTGTAGAAACGGATGAAGAATCTGAGCAAACCAAGAAACAATTCAAGGACTGGGCCATTGGAAACAAGTATCTCTACCAGTTAATGTCTGGGAATACGGATGTATTGGAAGAGTACGTAGATTATGTTTCGGTTCGCAAGAACGAGGTGCTGATGGCCTTATTTAAAATTGTTCAAGCCGCAAATATTTATCGATTCGATATCGATAAATATCTTGAACGGTTCAAGAACATCATCATGGATCAGCTCGAAAGAAGTGAGAATGTTGGAAGTTATACGACTCAATTTTTTGATGATCGCTTTGCAAACTTTTTGACAGATGTAGGTTTATATTATCTCCGAAGAAATAATATTCATAATGGCGTTCGATATATATTGGATAGTTTGGCAGTTTCATATAAAATCAATAATACAGCAAATATCGTAAGGTGCTGCAGCACAATCGAGAAAATTCGATCCCAAATAGATTATTCTGATCTTCAAAAATACGCTGCATTCATGAAGGAGGTCTACGATCAAGATGAAGAAAAAGTTAGTGTCACTGTTGTTAATTGCTAGTCTGGTCATTGTTACATTACCCAATGTTATGATTTCAGGGAATGAAGCGAGTCCGATTATTAAGAAGCCTTATACTGCTGCAAGTCCACAGCATGGTGAAGGCGGCTGGTAATACTTAATATTCGTCTATCGAGCATATGCAGGCTATAAAAGGAAAATTGAAAAGAGGATTCCATTCCAAGATTGTAATCCAACACCCGGGACCGCGTATATCGCGGTCTTTTTCTGTTTGCCAGGCAGACGGAGACAGCATGGTTATTTTGAAATAGGAATATCTATAAAATTCGAACCGTTGTCGAAAATAACACTTTTTTTGTAAGTTTATATTACTAAAGTATTAAGATTTTACGCATATAAGCCGATTATTATAGTACAAAAGATGTAAGATTTATGAGTTTATACGGTAGTTCTGTCTATTGAACGGATTTTTCACTTAACACAAATAATGAGTGAAATGTGCAAAGCCAGAAGAACATTGGAGGGAAGTGATCTTTACATATGACCTTTTATGAAAAATGTAATCAATTCATGAAAAGCACCGAAATTATTCACGATGTCTAGGAAAGTAGGTGGTGAAAAAGCCTGATAGAGAAAGCCCTAGCCAAAATGAAATACATAAGAGATATCAAAGGAGAGACACCGAGTGAGCAAGCCTAAAACGTTCTCAAAAGGATTGAGATTTAAGAATCTTAGTATCGTTACAAGAAATATGTTATGGACGAGTCTCTATATTATTATCACGGGTGCAATCGTTATTGGTTCCAGCTTTTATATTCAGGACAACGTGCTGACTAAGCAGCTCCAGTCAGATTCGGGTAAAATCATGGGCACCTTGGTCAATAAGGTTTCAGTTGAGGATGCAGTGGCGGTAAAAGGGGCAACGGACCGTAATGCCGATATCCAGAAGAAATTAATTAGCATTTTCGACGAATTATCTGTACTTTACCCGAACGTTGCGCAGGGCTATATTTTTGGACCGGAGTTAGAGGATGGCAACAAAACTTCGATAGTGGCTATGCCGACAGCGGTTCTCGACATGTTTGCCGAAGAGAATCTGAACCTTGGTGATTTATACGAACAGCCTAAAATTCATGCTGATGCCGTCAGAGAAATGCTGGAGACGAAAAAGCTCGTTCATACCAAAGCGTACACAGACAATTACGGTACCTGGATCACCGTGCTCCATCCTTTCCTGAGCGCCGACGGCGAGGTTTTCGCTTACATGGGTATCGACGTGGATGCAAGCCTGATCTCATCCGGTAAACAGGAATTAATAACGAGAACGGTCATGGCTTTGCTTATTACCTTGCTTGTTGTGTTAGCTTTGCAGTATTTCACGATCAGACGCACCTTCGCTCCGATTCAAGCGCTGATGGGGGCGTTGGACAAGCTGAGCAAAGGCGATTTCACCGTCAAACTGCAAGCCGGAGACGATGAATTGGGGCAAGTGAATGCCAAGTTCAACACCACGGTCAGTCATATCAACGAACTCGTGACAACGATCAAATCCGTATCTGAGCAATCCGCCGAGCAATCCAAGTTCCTCTTCTCTGCTGTGGAGGTCAATAATAACAACTCTTCCGTCATCACCAAGAATATGGAGGAGATGTCTGAACGAGTAGCGCTGCAGAGCACGTCCATTACCGAGAGCGTGGTTTCGCTCGAAGAAATTTCGTCCGGGGTGTCGACCATTGCCGGCAATACGTCGGATCTCTCCGAAATCTCCTTGCAGATGAAGGAACAGTCGGAGCGAGGCAATCAAAATGTAGAGCAGGTTATCGAGCAGATGAATTCGATCGATCATTCGGTCAAAAATTCAGTCCAAATCATTGAGAAGCTGCAAAACCGCTCACATGAGATTGGTCAGATCGTTCAGGTTATCACCGAAATATCTTCGCAGACGAATTTGCTATCACTCAATGCAGGTATTGAGGCGGCAAGAGCGGGTGAAGAGGGGCGCGGCTTTGCGGTTGTAGCGAACGAAGTGAAGAAGCTGTCAGAAGAATCCAGAAAATCGGCAGACCAGATCATCGAGTTGGTCCGTTACATTCAGGAGGAAACGGCATTTGCGGTAGAAGCCATCAGCGAAGGCGAGCATAACGTCGCCAAGGGAATTGAAGTTGTTAAAGAAACCGGCGAGCTGTTTAAAGGAATGCTGCTTGCAACCGATACGGTGACCAGCCAGATCCAAGAGGTGTCTGCCGCTACCCAGGAGATGGTTGCCGAGACCGAACAGATAACCGCTGCCATTAAACAGTTGGCTGAGCTCGCAGAGCGAAACTCGTCTGTGTCCGGCGAGATCCGGATCAGTGCTCAAGAACAGCAGGCGTCCTTTACTAAAATCTTCGAGTCTGCCGAGCAGATCAATCAGGTATCCACTGAGCTGGAGGTCCTTGTTAACAAATTGCGTGTATAGTGTGATGTAACAGAAAATGTAGAGAAAAAGATGGAGCTGAAACCTTTTGAATACAACATTGATGATCGAACAAGGCAAAGAATATTGGTTGAACGAACTGCAGCTACCTTTACCGGGATTCTATCTGTACACTGATGGTCCAGCGCATCTTCAGCAGCATGAGCTCAATCGCATGGCGATTCATCTTCATATCGAGACCGATAAGATGAGGCTGCTTCGTGATTCTTACAACATCAACACATGGATGCTGACAAGCTATGCGGTTTTTCTATATCGAATGACCCACGATACCGATTTACTGATCGGCGTAAACAATCGGAAGGGGAATCTGCTTCCGCTCAGGATCAACCTAAGCGGGAGTGATACATTTACACAAGTTTATAAACAGATCTCAGCCAAAATGGAGCAGATTGAGCTTTCCGATCTATCGCTTCAGGAAATAGAAGGGCTGCACGGTCAGCCGATCAGCCTACAAACGGTTTATGGCCATGCTCATACTCAGGGCCACAGCTGGCTGAACTGGATGGTTCATGAGGAGACCATGAATCAGTGGATACTGCATGTTTCCTATGCTCGGGCATTGTATCAAGAAGAGACGATCCTAAAATTCAGCAGGCATTTCGAGCAGCTTGCCAGCGCTGTTATTGATGACATGGATATGCCGATAAGTCAATTGCCTATGCTGACTGAAGAGGATTGGAACGCCTATACCATTCTCAATGATACGAAGAGGGATCTTCCGGATAACCCGACCATTGTAGCCATGCTGGCTTCCATTGTGGAGAGATTTCCGAAGAGGATCGCATTGTCTTCCGATCAGGATCAAATGACGTATGAACGGCTTGACCATGTCTCCAATCAACTCGCCCATATGCTCATAAGCAAGGGTCTGCGTAAAGGCCAGTTTGTGTCCATCTTTATGAAAAGAGGGCTGGATACGATCGTCAGCATGCTTGGCGTTCTCAAAGCCGGCGGCGCCTACATCCCGCTTGATCCTTCGCATCCTGATGAAAGAAATGCTTATATTATCGAAGATACCAAGTCGGCTATCATTCTGACGCATCAGAACTTTACAGCCAAGCTGGATGGATTATTGGCTGGATTTAATTCGAAGCCGGAATTCTTCTGTTTGGATGACCAGTTCCTTCAGTATCCAACCGATTCCTGCGGCGTCCAGGTTGAAGCTGAAGATTTGGCGTACATCATCTATACATCGGGTTCTACAGGCAAACCGAAGGGCGCACTAATCGCCCACCAGGGCGTTGTGAACCTGGCGCTGGCCAATCAAGAGAAATTACAGATGGATGAACGGGACGTTATTCTGCAGTATTCTACATTCAGCTTTGACGCGTCGGTATATGATATTTTTGGGTCGCTGGCTTGTGGTTCCAGACTGCACCTGCTGTCCGATGAGCAGCGTTTCTCCATCGATGCCTTCACAGAGGCAGTGGAAAATACCAGTGCCACGCGTGTAGCGATACTGCCTACCGTATTTTTCAATCAATTGGCGGCCTATTTGCCTCTGGAGGAGATTCAGAAGTATCGTAACATTAAGAGCATCGTGGTCGGCGGCGAGGCTTTGGCCGGGGAAACTGTTCGGATGTTCCAGAAGAAACTCCAGATTCCTATTGTGAATCTATACGGTCCTACTGAAATTACGGTAGTGGCAACAGGACATATCGTGGATTATCCGGTCCCTGATGATTTGGCCACGGTGTATATCGGGACGCCGTTTGCGAACTATGAATTGTATATCGTGAATGAACACAACGCATTATGTCCAACCTGTGTAACCGGCGAACTGCTTATCAGCTCGGTAGGTGTAGCCAAAGGGTATTTAAATCAGCCCGAGAAGACAAAGGAAGCCTTCATTCAGGATCCGATAATGCCGGAATCCGGAAAGCAGTTTTACCGTTCTGGCGATTTGGTCCGCCTGCTGCCGAATGGACAAGTGGAATACCGGGGAAGAAAAGATTCCCAGGTGAAGATCAGAGGTTTCCGTATTGAGATCGGTGAAATCGAGGATAACCTGGCTAAACACGAATCGGTGAAGGACATCGCGGTTATCCCGAGAACGGATGAAGACGGAACTAAGATATTGGCGGCTTTCTATACATCGAATGATGGACAGGCAGCTTCCGCTAAAGAGCTGGCGCAGTTCTTAGGTCAGAAGGTGCCAAGTTATATGGTTCCTAAGTATATGTGTTTTCTGGATGAGATGCCGTTATCCCCGACAGGTAAAATCGACCGTAAGAAACTTGCGTTATACGAGTTGTCGATGGATCTGGAAGCGGATGATTCCCAGTATGAAGCACCGGTTAATGAAATACAGCTGAACGTGAGTGCTGCCTGGGAAAAAGCGCTCGGACAAACCAAAATCAGCATCCACGACGATTTCTTCGATATTGGCGGATATTCATTGAAAATACTGGAGATTCTGGTGCAACTCAAACCGCATTATCCCCATTTAAAAATCAATGACTTCTTTGTCTATCCGACGATTGCTAAATTATCGGAGAGAATTGAGGAATTGGGCAGCGCAGAGACCCCAGCTGAACTTATGGACATTTCAGGTCAGCCCATTCAGGACTTGGCTGAGTATCCGCTCGCTTTCCCTATTCGTAATGCTTCCATAGGCTGCGAGTACACCCAGCAGCACATACTGCTGACCGGCGCGACAGGATATTTGGGCTCACATCTACTGCATGAGTTATTGCGTCAATCCACTGCAACCGTGTATTGCCTGGTTCGTCCTTCGCAGCATATGGAACCTTACGCCCGCCTTGAGCAGATCATGACCGGCTATTTCGGAGAAGGCGTTAAGTCATTGATGGATAAACGGGTTGTGGCTATTCAGGGAGATTTGGAACAAGAACATCTTGGCCTGCGCATAGAAGATTGGGTATGGGCACAGCAGCACATCGATTCCATTATCCACTGCGGAGCAGAAGTGAAGCATTTTGGCGACTCCGACTATTTTGCCAGAGTCAATGTAGAGAGTACGGATCGTCTATTGACATTAGCTCAGAGCAGACCTCACATCCGCTTCCATTTTATATCTACTCTCGGTATCCCTGAGGATTTGGCACTTGGTGGCCAGTGGGATGCTATCGTTGGAGGATCAGGATATGAAGAGTCGTATATCGAGAATGTCTACACGAACAGCAAACTCGAAGCAGAGAAGTTGGTCATTAAAGCGGGTATGGAGAGAGGGATTGCGGCAGCCGTTTATAGAGTCGGTAACTTGTCCTGTAACTCCGAGAGCGGTATGTTCCAAAAGAATATCGACAACAATGCTTTTTACCGAATGCTCAAAGGTATGCTGCTCTTAAAGAAAGCACCTGACGTGCAGTGGCAAGTGGATATTACGCCGATTAATTATGCAGGAGAAGCCATTACCGCGTTGGTTCTGCAGCAGGAAACCGTCGGACGAGTATTCCATATCTGCAATCCGGTCGCTATCTCTTATGAGGAGATGGTGGAGCACTTTAAGGCCATTGGCTATGATATTTCCCTGATGCATTGGAAGGAATATGAGACATGGCTATTGGATCCACAGCAGCCGAAAGACAAGGAAGGCCTGGAACTGGCAATGGCACAGTTTGAAGGTGATGGGGCGAAGAATTCTGTTTATCGGTATACTTGTCCTCAAACGACGGAGTTCCTGTTACAATCCGGAGTGAAATGCGCTGTGCCAGATCAGCAGTTCTTCAGAAAAATGGTAAATTATGCTTCTGATATCGGATATTTTGTTAAGCCCTAGTATGTAGATACATCCAAGAAAGGAACCGCGAATCCTCTTCGCGGTTCCTTTCTTGATAATATACAAACAGATTGAACGTTTCGACATTTTCCGTGATAATGGAGCTATGTAAACGATGCCACGAAATAAAGGAATGATTCGATGAACTCTTCGTCACAGCCTAATCTCATTACCAAGTTGATCCAGCATACTGCGAAGCTACCAGAACGGCACGGATCGGCAGCCAGTTAGAAATTTTACTTCTCTTGGGACAGGCCTACGCATTACAAGAACTTCCGGATTCTTCCTTGAGTGCTATCGGGAGGGCCATATTGATCGGGCAACCGAGGATTATGTCCGTATCTTTATAGATGAAGGCCGCCCCATGCTCCAATTGCTTCAGTAGTGGACAAAACAGTTTCAGGGAGATCATAAATCGTATGAGTTTGGTTACGCCAATCATTTGCTGGATACGTTTAAACGTGATCCGGAATGCGATGATTTCAAGTCAGTCCATGGGAGCGGGTATTTCCGAGATTCATTTCACCAAGCGGGAACTGGAATTGCTAGTCCTCATAATGGAAGGAAGCTCCAATGAGGAAATTGCCCAAATGCTCATGATCTCAATCGGAACCGTGAAACGATACATTCATAATATTTTCAAAAGTTAGAGGTTAAAAACAGGGTGCAGGCTGTCAAGAAAATTAAGGAGAACCACTTGATCCGAAGATGTCTTTTATGATGCGAGTATGGTACGATCATACTGATTTTATCCAGTAACGATGAGGTGGCTCATGAGTAACGAACAATGGAAGCAGGCTGAAACCGCATTATCTCGAATGGAGGTTATTAAAAGCGGAGACAATGATCCTGTGACGATTGAAGGAGAATCGGACGATCTGCGCTGTATCGGAATAGGTACAGATGCCGCTGTATTTGTCTACGAACCCTTGCCTTCTTACGCATACAAATTGTATGCAAGTCAGGCGCTTCCCAAGAAGGAAGCGGAGATTGAAGTTTATCATAAGCTTACGGGCAGCCCCTATTTTCCGGTGTTTTATGGAGCAGGTGAGCGCTATGTCGTGATTAGCCATGAATCGGGGTTAACCCTGTATGACTGTTTGCTCTATGGTGTATCTATCCCTAAGCAGGCAATTGATGACGTCGAAGCAGCTCGAGCTTTTGTCCGGGACAAAGGTCTTAACCCACGCGATATTCACTTAAAGAATGTATTGCTGCAGGAGGGGAGAGGCAAAGTGCTCGACGTGTCAGAGTATATTCAGGACGGGAACGACAAGAGGTGGGAGCATCTCGTATGGGCGTACGACAATGTCTACCCGCTGCTGGAGGGCAAGAAGCTGCCGCTTTGGGTACTGGAGGCTGTAAAAAACGGATATTACCGTCTGGATCCATCCAGCGTAAATATGCAGGAATTTGCGGATCGAATTGGCAGATTGTTTTTCAGAAAATAACCATGCTAATTCTTATTGTTCATATGGAAACAAACGAATGGGGAGTCGTGTATTTAACGGCTCCCATTCATTTTCTACTAAAGCCATTTAGATGAAGATCATATATTTTGCATATATTTTAAGAAAGTATAGGTTTGATATTCAGTAACCCTAAATCAACGGATGTCTCGATATAACCAATGATCTGATCAAGCGTAAAGACCTGAAGGCTTTCGTTTAAAACTTCTATATCGTACTCCATATCGCCTAATACATAGGGAATGAATTCTTCCACATCACTCGACTTGACTTCTTCCAAATCAAGTATGGCAGAAGGATACCGGAGTATGCTGCCCAATATATCAGTAAAACCGTAATATTCTAATAATTTTCCATTCAGCACATGAAAATCATGATGGTATAAACGATATAATTCCGTATTGGCTTCCATTCGGTTTCTCAACCAGGGGAGATTAAAGCCCTTCAGCCAGATATCATCCGCAATTAAATGTGTAAAATATCCGAGTATATAGGGGCTGTCTGCTTGCGAGCGATATTTATGCAGAAACCCTTTATAATCAATGTGTCTTGAATGATCCAGTACCTCACCTCGAAAGAAATGCGACAAGTCTTTGGGTGAGACGGCGTCCGGAGCAACGCTTCCAAGTAAGAATGCTGTTCTCTCTCCTATCGAAAGGATATCTGCCATTCGATTAGCAATGATCAAGTGCATGATTCTCGAACCCATAGCACTCTCACCCTTTCACAATCTTTTTACTGTGCGGCTCTCTTAGCTAGGACATCCGAGCGTTGAAGATACAAGTTAGAACATACTCCAATCGAGCTCTCGGGAGATCGTCTGCAGCAGGTGGACACCGGCGTAGCTGTTGCCCTTATCGTTAAGTGCCGGGCCTACAACGCCAATGCCATAACGTTCTGGAACCAGGGTTAATATACCGCCCGAGACACCGCTCTTGGCCGGCAATCCGACCTGGATGGCAAACTCCCCGGATGCGTTGTACATTCCGCACGTTGTCATGAACGTCTTGGCGATTTGGACGTATCTTCGAGGGATTAGTTGCTTGCCCGTCAGCGGATCCGTACCATTGGAAGCCAGCACCAACGCCATTCTGGCCAAATCGGCGCAATCGACAACAATCGAGCAGTGACGAAAGTACACATCCAGCACCTCTTCAACATCCCCACTGAGAACCCCGTTCTCCTTCAAGAAAAATGAGATGGAACGGTTCAGATTGCCGGTATCCGATTCCGAACGGTATACCCCCATGTCATAGTCCAGGCGGTCGTTTCCCGCAAGGTCCTTAAAAAAATGAAGGATCCTCTCGGATTTCTCCTCCGGACTGCTTCCGCGGATCAAGGAAGAAACCGTAATCGCACCCGCGTTAATCATCGGATTGAATGGAATGCCTGGTCTCACTAACTCCAGCTTCAGCATGGAATTGAAGTTATCTCCTGTCGGCTCCATGCCGACCTTGCTGAACACTTCATCTTCGCCATTGTCCATCAGAGCCAATATCAGCGTAAACACTTTGGAGATGCTCTGCATCGTAAAGCGCAGCCCGCAATCTCCAGCGGAGGCGGATTCTCCAGTTGCACTCAACAGGGTAATGCCTAAGGCGTTATGGGGAGCTTTAGACAGCTCCGGGATATAGGAGGCGACGTTGCCTCTCGTAGCACAGGGCAAGCTTGTCTCCAGCCAGCGGGGCAGCTGCTGCCGGATGGATTTCATTTCGGGCGATGCCATAAAGTAAGCTCCTTCCTGGAATTCAGAATCAAACCAACTTGTTTCTAACGCTCATTTTTCGGAGCTCGTGCAATCATCACCCGATTCACAGCTGTTCAGGATTAGTCGAGATTATTCTATCCGATCGATTCATCATTCATCAACTGTTTTATTATTCGATTTTCAATGTGGAACATTATGATAAAATGAGACTTAGAAAGAAGAGGTGTTTAATGACATTAGTGACGATGAAACAAACGGATTTTGATACGCTGAGTGACGAGAGATTGGGATGGGCTTGTGTGGAGAGGACGCTTGCAGGGATTCGCGGTAAAGATGCGGCTGTCAAAGCGCAGGCGATTACAAGTCTGAATCAGAGTCAGCAGGCACTGTGCATGTTCAGGGTGTTTTATGATCATGCCAAGGATTCGGCAAGTATGTATTATTCATGGATAGCTTATCATTGATCGTAGAAGAGTAACGCTGATGTTAGGCATACAGAATTCATATAACGCTGCAACCCGCATAGAACCATACCCTGTGCGGGTTTTTTCGTTTGGTCTGAAGCCTTATATCGTTGAAAGTGTTTGCCCTCACTTTGTTAAGCTTTATGTAAGGTTCGTATAAATATAGTGTAAGGTTCGCCATCTATAATTACATCTGTGCTTAACAATCCACGACTTGAAGGAGAACGTTAGATGACAACTATTTTACAAGCCAAACATGTAGGAAAAACATTCGGATTAAAAGGAAATCAATATACAGCATTGCAGGATATTAATCTTGAGATTCAAGAAGGCGAGTTTGTTGGCATTATGGGTCCTTCCGGGGCAGGCAAATCGACGCTGCTGAATATTTTTTCAACCATTGATACGCCGTCAGCGGGCGAGATCACGATTGCCGGTCAGAATATCGTGACGATGAACGAAGAGCAGCTATCGGATTTTCGCCGGAATAAACTCGGATTTATCTTTCAGGATTATAACTTGCTGGATACACTCACGGTCAAAGAAAATATATTGCTGCCCTTGGCCTTGTCCAAGGTACCCGCAGCCGAGATTGAACGGAGGGTGAACGAAATCGCCGATACGTTCGGCATTCGCGAGATATTAAATAAGTACCCGTACCATATATCAGGCGGTCAGAAGCAGCGAACCGCAGCTTCGCGCGCCATCGTTGCAAATCCTAGCTTAATATTGGCAGACGAACCGACAGGGGCGCTTGATTCCAAATCGGCAACGAGCTTGCTGCAAAGCTTAAGCAAGCTTAATGAGCTTCATCATTCCACGATCATGATGGTCACTCATGATGCTTATGCGGCAAGCTACTGCAAACGCGTCATTTTCATTAAGGACGGTCAATTGTATCAGGAACTTCATAAAGAGAATCCACTGCGCAAAGTGTTTTTTGAACAGATTCTGGAGGTACTGGCTGAACTCGGGGGTGAGCATGATGACACTGTTTAGCATCGCGAGAAAAAACATCCGCAAGAACTTCACCCATTATTTTCTGTACTTCGCATCTATGATCTTTAGTATAGTCATCTACTTCACATTTGTTTCATTAAAATACGACCATACGATTCAATCCGCATCGGAGGCCTCCACGAAAATCAGCTCAGCCTTTAGCGCAGCCGCAGTGGTGCTTATTATTTTCGTGGCCATCTTTATCTGGTATTCGAACTCATTCTTTACGCGCAAGCGCAAGAAGGAAGTAGGGCTGTATTCTTTGCTCGGTGTGCGCAAGAAACAGATCGGGCGCATGTTATTTTATGAAAATTTTCTGATGGGTGCTCTGGCGTTATTAATAGGAATTGCACTTGGTTCCGTGCTCGCTAGGTTCTTCGTATCACTCTTGATGAAGATAATGGGTTTCGATGCGGTTTCGAATTTCTCGATCTCGCCTGCCGCGATCCTCAACACAGCCATTGTGTTCATGATCATAACCCTCATTACTTCACTGCAAGGTTACCGCTTGATTTACCGCTTCAAGTTAATTGAATTGTTTCATGCGGATCAGCAGGGGGAGCAAGAACCGAAAGCGTCATGGATCACGGCATTGCTGTCTCTGGTGTTAATCGGTACCGGATACTGGCTTGCCCTGCAGAACCTGCTGCAATCCAGCGTATGGGCTAAACTCGGATACATGCTCACCCCGCTCGTGATTCTGGTCACGGTCATTATTGGAACGTATTTCTTGTTCAGTACCTTGACCGTTACGCTGTTGAGACTATCCAGAAGAAATAAGAAGCGGTACTGGAACGGGATGAATATCATCGGCATATCCCAGCTTCTATACCGGATTAAAGGCAATGCACGTACGCTTACGATTATAGCGGTGCTCAGTGCTACAACACTGACTGCTGTAGGAACGGCCTACAGCTTCTATTACAGCAATGCAAGCAACGCGCTGCAAGCGAACCCAAACAGCATGATGTTTATCAGTGGGGACAACAGTACAACGAAGCGGGTTGACGAGATGATATCTTCGTCCCCGGACCATAAGCTGTTGTATCACACTACCGTTCCGGTCATTGAAGTGGATGCGGATGTCAGCGGTCTTGGTGATCTGTTTGCTGGTGATATGCAGACATATACCGTGATTTCTAACCGTGATTTTAATGAGCTCGCGAAATTGCAGGGCAGTGAAGACACCATCGAATTAAAGGGGAATGAGGCTGCTGCACTGGACCCTGTTTATTATGAAGGCATCTCACCCAAGTATGTGGGAGCGGAAGTTCAACTTGAGCAGAACAAGCTCCGGGAGAATATAACCTTTACGGAATTGAAGAAATACAGTGTGCTGAATCCGGCGACCGTCTATTCCAGCATTGTTGTAAGTGATGAGCTGTTCTCCCAATTGGAACGGCAGACCCAATCCATTCAGTTAGAAGCTTACGGGATCACGAATCAGGATAAAGCGAAGCAGTTGACGGCGGGTATCGAGGCGATATTGCCGGATAGCGCATCACTGTCCAGCTATTATCGCGATTATGCCAGAGGCATGGAGTCTACGGGACTGTTGATTTTTATGGGAGGATTCCTTGGACTCGTCTTCTTGACGGCGACGGGCAGCATCATTTACTTCAAGCAGTTAACGGAAGCGAATTCGGATAAGGCGAGGTATCAGATTCTGAACAAAATCGGAGTGCATAAACGAGAGGTCAGAAAAACGATTGCCCAGCAGGTGATGTTTATTTTTGCTCTGCCGCTGATAGCCGGCATAACCCACTGTGCTGTCGCGCTGTCCGCATTGTCCAAGCTGCTCCATATGAATATTGTGATTCCGGTTGTGATTTGCATGGGCGTGTATACGTGTATTTATCTGGTCTACTACGTTATCACTGTGAATGCCTACTATAAAATCGTAACCAAAAATAAATAAACTTAAATTGCAGAGGAGAATAACCATGAAAAAAGTGATGATTTTCGGAGGCATTTTAGCAGCACTTCTCATTGGATTTATCATTTTTATTCAAAATGTGAACATCAACCGTCTGGGTACGGACCAATATTATGTGCAAATCCAAGAGGGCACCCGAGTGGAAGATAAGTCAGATGATGGTAAGAAGTATATTTATTATGAATATACCCTGGAAGGATTCGATAAAGAGGGAGCAGCCAAAACGCTAACCTTTACGGCGCAAAAAGAGCTCCGCAAGGAAGCTTATCTGCGAGTGTATGTTAAAAAATCGGGTGTTGGCTCCTATCAGGAAGTACAGGCTAACGAGCTGCCGGAACAAGCCAGGGCAAAGCTTGAAATGTTAGAGAAATAAGACCGTAAAGAATTCAAAACTCAGAGGAGAGAATCATATGAACCCATCCAGAGAAGCTATATCAACCTTATTCAAAAAAACAGTTTTCAGCTCGCTTGCACTGATCTTGACAGCATGCCCGCTCATCAATGCGGGCAGCGCTGCGGCGGGCGCAGCGCTTGTTCCGACGATTTCACAGCGTGCAGCGAATGTGGAGGCTCAAGCGCCTGTTCAATACCAAATTCAAGCCCGGTTGAATGAGAAGAAGATGACGATGCAGGGGAGTGAATGGATTACTTATCGGAACACAAGCAAAGATACTTTGAAGCAATTGGTTTTTCATACTTATGCCGATGCCAACCGCTCGAAGTCTACTCAGACAACCATGTTCAAGCGATCCAATGAAGAAATCAGCAGTAACAACCCGGACAAGAAGCCGGAAGACTTTCTTGGTGGCATTGATATTGAAGGAGTGACGGCAAACGGCCAAACTCTTGAGTTCAGGAACAAAGACCAGGCCCTGATGGTGCAATTAGAACATCCCATTCAGCCGGGAGAATCGGTCTCGGTTCAGATTGACTTCAATCTGAAAATACCTTACGGTTCACAGCGCTTATCGTATTATAAAGATATCATTAACGGAGCCCACGGGTTCCCGGTCATGTCTGTCTATGACGAGGACAAGCATCAGTGGAATACAGCTCCTTACAGCCGTACATTCGAGACGGATTATTACACCTCGGCAGACTATGAGGTTTCGCTAAACGTTCCCGACGATTATCAGGTAGCGATGCCCGGCACGATCTCGGTACGAAATGATGTGGTGAACGGACGCAAAGTGGTGTCCACTGAGGCCCGGAATACAAGAGAGTTCGTATTTTTTGCCAGTCCGAATTTCAAAGTTGACAGTGTTACCCGTGATGGTCTTACGGTGGAATATTATTATTTTGACAACCAGCCAGGGAAGAATAAGCTTGTTGAACGATACATGGATGAGGCATTCAAAGCCATTGATTTTTTCAGTGATAAATACGGTGTTTATCCCTACCCTGAGTTTCGGATTGTCGAATCGTACGTGGAGGGTGTGGCAGTCGAGTACGCACGGGTGATTCAAATGGGGCAGATCAAACGTAATGCCGATCCCGCACAAGACACCGTCTTCGTTCATGAAATCGCACATCAATGGTTCCATGCGTTGATCGGAAATGATTCCGAGACCGAATCCTTCCTGGATGAAGGATTTGCGGACTTTTCCAAGGTATATTTCGCCGAGAAGCAGGGAGATAAGATGAATGGCTTTAAATCCATTCAATTTGACGACTCCTCCATCGATCGGGCCATAGCGTCAACCAATGAAGAGGTGGGGGACTGGGCCAGTCCAGTTTATTATGATAAAGGCCGTCAAGCGATATATCAATTGTACCGAACCGTCGGAGAAGCGAAGTTTGATGAATTTATGAGAGAATATTTCACGCGCTATGTGTATCAGAATGCTACAATGGACGGACTGCTTCAAACCATTGAAGATGTGCTTGGCGAAGAAGCGCGTAATGAAATGAGAACGGCCCTGTATGAACCGAATTTTAAACTGAAGACCGAATATCAAATGTCGGATAAGGAGAAATCTGCATATCTGCACGATCAGTTCCAACTGTTGTATCAATCATCCTTAACCCAGATTCCGGGTTTGGCTTACGAGACCATGAGCCGCGTGATCGACAAAGCGCTTCATGGTGAAGCGTTAACCATTGTTCTCAGCGATCAAGCAAACAAGTCAGCAAGCAAGCAGCAGGAAGATATGGTAAACCAATTGACGATGTTTCTGGATTTAAGCGGAGTCGACTATGACGTAATCAGGGATCGTCAGATGCTGAAGAGGAAAATGAAGAAAGAACTGGGGACCAGCAACCTGATTGTGATCGGCAATGAGAAGACAAACGGTTTTGTGCAGGCTTTAAGATCCAGCATCATCGAACGGGCCAACAAAATAGGGTTTGCATGGAAAGCGAATATGAATCAACCTTCAGCCGCCGGTGCCTACATTATCAAACATCCATATAATCAGAATCGCTTGATGCTGCACTTCTTCTGGAATGGAGATCAGGTAGCCGACGGAGGATTTGAATCTTACCTGATGAAGATGCAGGAATCCATCGGATTCACGAGTGCTTATTATCAGTATTACGTGTTGGACAAGACGGGCAAGGTGATGTCGGATAAAAAAGTGGAGAACCCTCTTTCCCAATTTTTCGCGGAGGAGTAAGCCGGAGGTTCGGGATCGAATTCTTGGAGCCGCCGCTTGGGTATAGCGGCTTTTAAGGTGGGAAAGATGTTGTTTATAGCAGGGGGTGAACGAAATGGGATTTGATCAGAAGGTACTGATCGTTGATGATGAAGCCGATATTGTCAGACTGCTTCAGACTGTCTTGGTCAAGGAAGGCATAGATCAGGTATATACAGCAGCTACTGCGGAAGCGGCGTGGGATGAGTTCCAGAGATGCCAGCCCGACATCGTCATTTTGGATATCATGCTTCCGGACGGAGAAGGTTACGAGGTATGCAAGAAAATCCGTGCTGTCTCCAATGTCCCCATATTTTTCTTATCGGCCAAGGCGGAGGAGATTGATAAAATCTTGGGTTTTGCCATCGGTGGCGACGATTATATCACCAAACCGTTTAGTCCTAAGGAAGTGGCTTATCGGATTAAGGCACGTTTCCGAAGGGCTGATCCTGTTCAACTGGAGGATAAGGCTAATCGTCTCATTAAAGTAGGCCCTTTTGAGTTAGATGAGGAGAAGGTGGAGCTGAAGAAGAATGGCAAGGTCATTCCGCTTAAACCGAAGGAGCTGGGATTGTTGACACTGCTGCTTAAACATCCGGGTCAGATCATCAGTAAGGAAAGCCTGTATGATCAGGTATGGGGTGAGGAATTCTTCGGATTTGATAATACGGTCATGGTTCACGTAAGGAGGCTGCGGGAGAAAATAGAAGATGATCCTTCAGCACCCCGATATTTGCTGACGGTAAAGGGTCTCGGATATAAGCTTGTCGCAGAGGATGAATAGGGTATGAAATGGAGGTTGACCGGCAGGTATCTGTTCTCCGTTGTTCTGATTGTCGTTATCGTCATTATTATGAATATCATGGTGGTACTCGGGTTATTTGTCTTGCAGGCGATGAACGAGGATTTCTCGCTAGCTGAGAGTGAAACCTCTGCAGAGGCAATAGCCCGATCCTTTAAGGAATATATCCTTATAGCAGAATCAGGTCCGTCAGTTACCGAAAGAGGCAAGGAGATACTTCGGGATAATCAGGCGTGGGTACAAATATTAGATGAGAACGGCAGGGAAATCTATCGGTATCTCGCACCCGAAGCGGCCAGAACAAAATATACCCCCATCGATATCGTGCAGATCTATAAGTATGTCGAGAAGGAAGTTCTCTCCACCGTCTTCATTGGCGAGAAAAAAGTGCCGAACCATCGATACAGCTACTTGGTAGGTTTCACGACTCCATACCTGGAGCGGCAAGTATTAACCTTCGATTCCCGTAATCTAGGACAGGTGCTGAAGGTGTTTAGCCTGACAATCATCGCGGTTGATGGAATTATCGCCTTATGCATCGCCTATATTTTTAGCAAGCGGTTGACCAAACCACTGCATATTCTGATAGACAGCATCAAGAGCCTGGCTAACAAGAATTACAACGTCTACCATAGACCTAAAGGGGTATACAAGGACGTCTTCTCCAACATCAATCATCTGTCTCAGGAACTGAAATCAAGCGAAATGGAAAGAAAGAAATTGGATGCTATGAAGGAAGAATGGATTGGTAATATCTCGCATGATATCAAAACACCTCTCGCTTCGATACAAGGGTATGCCGAGATGATGAAGGATCCGGAGTATCAGTTCTCCGTCGATGAGATGAGGGATTACGCCGAGATCATTGAACGCAAATCCATCTACTTGAAAGACGTCATTGAGGATTTGAATCTGTCCACGCGATTAAAGAATAGGGAGCTGACGTTGAACAAAAACAATATCAATATCGTGCGTCTGGTTCGAAATGTTGTAATTGATACACTCAATGATGCTCGATATTCCAATCGAACCATCGATTTTCAGTGCAGTGACGAGTTCATATCCATCGAGGTTGATGGTATTCTGATTCGCAGAGCCATAAGCAACCTGATCTACAATGCTATCGTCCACAATGAAGAACATATCGTCATTAAGGTCCGGGTGGAGAAGAATGGGCTTCATACCCTGATCCGTGTTGAAGACAATGGGAAGGGCATTAAGCAGGAGGAGCTTGGGCGAATATTCGATCGGTATTTCCGGGGAACGAATACAGGTGAATTGCACAAAGGATCAGGCCTCGGCATGGCGATAACGCATGATATTATTATTGCGCATGGAGGAGATATCCAGGTCAAGAGTGAGGTCGGTCAAGGCACCACGATTGAAATCCGGCTATAGGATTAATTAAATGCAAGCGGGTTATCCTAACAACAAGGATAGGCAGCGAATCGCGAAGCGAGCGCAAAGAGCGCTGGTAAAGGATTCATGAACGGCATATTAACTAACCGCGAGAAATCGCGGTATTTTTGTGTTGGTGAACTTAAGGAATTTTTAATATTTTTCACACTTTTTCTTAACAAATGGTCTCTAATCTCTAATCAATGGGAGGAACAGACAGCAGAGGGAGATAGAAATTAAGAGGCTTCACAACTGGTTGATCTTTCGTGAGGGCAAATAACATTGGGTATTGTCAAACTGTACGACTTAGACCAGAATTATAATGGTATTAGCTTTATGATGGAGGCGTTGAAGTTAGCAGCACACTATGCTTGTTATGGTTTGAGTTAATAAATACGTATTGAACGTCAGGTCAGGAGAAATAAGAAAATGAATAAGAAGATATTGATCGTTGAAGACGATATTCACATTTCCAATATCATTAAAATGAATCTCAACATCGTGAACTATGCGACCACGGAGGTATATGATGGATTGGCGGCGCTGGAGGCAATAGAACGTGAGACGTTTGATCTCATTCTGTTAGACGTTATGATTCCCAAGATAGATGGTTTTGAATTGATTTCAAAAATCCAACGCCATCGTATACCCGTTATTTTCCTTACCGCAAAAAACTCGGTATACGACAAAGTCACCGGACTCAAATTAGGGGCGGATGATTACATGGTCAAGCCTTTTGAGGCGATCGAGCTCTTGGCCCGTATTGAAACTGTGCTACGCAGATACGGCAAAGAAGAATCCATGATGCAATTTCAAGACGTTCAAGTCAACATGGACAAAAGGGAAGTGACCATCCATAGCCAACCCGTAGAGCTGACACCGAAGGAATACGATTTGTTAGTTGTGTTGCTGAAAAATAAGAATATCGCCCTCTCACGAGAGCAATTTCTCGATAAAGTATGGGGCGGCGACTATTTCGGTGAAACAAGAACGGTCGATATGCATATCAAATCGCTGCGCAAAAAGCTTCATTTGCAGGAAAATATCAAAACCATATACAAAATCGGCTACCGGCTGGAGGATTGATCGATGAAGTTTTGGCATAAAATTTATTTGTCTTCGATTCTATCCTTCGTTTTTATCTTTAATGCTGCCTGTATCATGGTCATTGAGAGAAATCATAGCAAGATGCTGCAGCAGGAAATCAACAGCGGTATCAGCCAGAACATGAACATTCACTCTAGTGTCAACGCGATCGTTCCGACTCTTCGCATCTATGATTCCATTGATTACGAGAAAACCGTGTTAACGAATATTGCCAAAGAATTTGTCGAGAAAAACGTTGATCAGCACACATACATGGATATTATGAATGACAAGGGGCAGTCTATCTTCAGCAATACGGACTTTAAGATGCCATCGCAGCGCGAGGAATTGGACAAACTGGCCGCGGATGAAATCAAATATATTTTGAGGGATATCGACGGACGTACTTTATTGTTTACAACGAATATTACGGATATCAATCATAAAAATTATGTGTTCACCTATATCAAAGACATTTCTCTTGTGTATCAGGAGCGCCTGGCTCAGTATAGCTTTTTCATTAGAGTGGATATGGCCGCAGTTTTACTCTATATGATTATTATGTTTTTCATAAGCAGAGGACTGACAAAACCGATCAAACAACTTAACCAAACGGCTCAAATCATTGCAAAAGGAAATTTTTCGGAACGTGTGCAGCTGAAATCAAAGGATGAGATTGGCGTTCTGGCACGTAATTTCAATGATATGGCCGCCGTTGTCGAGGATAAAATCAATGAGTTGGAGCTGCATAATCAAGAGAAGCAACGATTCATTAACAATTTTACTCATGAATTAAAAACACCGTTGACATCAATAATCGGATATGCGAATTTTCTTCGGATATCCAAGTACAACAAAGAGCAGCTTCTAGACGGACTGAATGTGATTTACTCCGAAGGAAAACGGTTGGAGTCACTTTCGTTGAAACTGATGGATTTGATCCTGCTTCAGGAGGATCAATATCAATTAGAAAAACATGATCTGGTAGCAATCATTGCTGAGATTAAATCTACGATGGAGTTGAAAGCTAGGGAGAAGCACGTTACGATTGCTATCGATTGCGAAAAAGGCAGTCTGTTGTTGGAAAAGGATTTGATAAAAATCGTGATCTTCAATCTCGTGGACAATGCACTCAAGGCATCTGCTGCAGAACAAATCATTACGATTCGTGCATACTGGCGCGGCAGTCGATACGTGCTGGAAGTCATCGACCAGGGTATCGGGATTCCCAAAGAGCATCAAGACAAAATCTTTGAACCGTTCTATGTGGCGGATAAAAGCAGAACGAGAGGAAACAATGGAGCGGGCTTAGGCCTTTCTATATGTCAAAGCATAGCTCGTATACATCATGCCATCTTTGAAGTGAGTAGTGAAGAGAATCAGGGTACGACATTCAGACTTATCTTCGATCAAGGAGAACGAGAAGGCGGGGGGATACAATGAACAAGCTCAGCTTTCTTATTATTTTCGCTGTGTTCATGATCTTAACGACGGGTTGCGGTGGATTCTATAACAGCATCGAGAAGGACAAGGTCATGGTTAAAAAAATAAGCAATGAGCGAGAAAGCAATGAAGTGAATTACGAAGGCGTGCTTTCACAAGAGGCCGTGAAAACATTAAGCATAAATGCGGTCAACAAGTATTTCAATGAACAATTAACGTTGAACCAAGTTCAATTTGAGCTAATGGCGGCAGATCAAAACAAGTTGAAAGAGCTGGTCGAACAAAACATTGCCTCGCGTGCATCTCAGAAGGATAGGGAGGATGCCAAAACAGAGTTGAATAATATTCCCGATGGCCTGTACTATGTTACGATGACCATAACTCCCACTCGCAAAAAAGGATACGATATCGTATTGAATGCAAGAGATGGCAATGTCCTGAAAATCTCTAATTTCCAGAAATCGGACTATCAAACAACAGTAGATATAAATAAAAATATACCTTCTTCTAAAATAACTGAAACCTCGGGCAAGTTTATTCAAGATAAGGAAGGTTACTCTTTATCAGATTTGAGTGCGGATTTTGGCTCGTTTAGCTCGGCAGATGAAGCAGAGATATATTACAGGAGTAAGAAAGACAATTCATTGAAATATCAAATTACAGTTAATTTAACCAGCATGAAAGTTACAGGCTTCAACAAAGATCTGATGGTAATGCTCAAGAATTATCCGAGATCGCCTGTCAACCTTCAAAACCAAGACTAGCTGCATAAAGCAGCTAGTCTTTTTTTGTGCGTGCGGACTATTTTCAACAATTACAACTTCATTACAACTCCATCTCACTTATCATATATCGCAGTTTTATACTGTCCATATAAGCGAAGTAGTGATAGAGAGGAGATTTAAAAAGTTGTTTAACCTACGGAGAAGTTTTAACCTTCCTCAGACAGCGCTCACCAATGTCAGACTATAAACAATGCTATATGACGGGGATTTGATGTAATCACAAGGACGGTTCTGAGGAAGACGCATCCGCAGATTGCTTCCAGCCATAGGGATCGTTGCTGCCTGCCTATATTTCTTGCATTGACAGGTACCGGGGGATCGACTGCATTTAGTGGAGATATCTGGTCAATTTTAACTTATGGTCCGCAAAGAACAGCGTTCATCTGTAACGAGATGGGCCCAGGCCTATGCTTCATATCTTGCTCAATCTATTCGTAATAGCGATAGATGAGCAAGGGCAGAAACTCACAATATTTTGGAATTTGAAAGGAAGTTTACCCTATGCCCAACTGGATTCGAAAATCGCTGACGGAAATTACTATAATCGGCAGGGTTCAGCGGTCTGATCCGCTCGTTTCATACAACAACATGGCAACACCGACTCCGTTATGGATGAAGAGCGACGTTCGATGTGCTGATTTGGACTATTCAGGGCAACAAGATGGGGTTGCATCTAGGATCACGCTGCCGGAGGAGGAATCATCCGATGGATGGGATTAATTTCGGTCGTCGTCTCCTTCGAGTCTTCCGTTCCGACGGATCATATGCCGCTTTGTTTTTGATTCCGAGCGTAGCGGGAGTGACCTTGTTTTTTTTCCTGCCATTTGGAATCGGCTTTTATTACTCGCTAGTGGATACGCCGATCGACGGTAAGCTCGTCGGTATCCGCAATTATATCGATCTGCTCAGCAACAATTCGTTCAAACGAGCGTTATGGAATTCGTTTTTATTCACCGCATTATGCGTACCGATCAATATGATGCTCTCCCTTCTGTTGGCAGGCTTGCTGAACGGCAAGGTGTACGGGCAGCGCTGGTTCCGCTTGTCGTTCATCTCGCCGCTCGTCATTCCGGTCGCTTCCGTTGTGCTGATCTGGCAAATTTTTTTCGAACGGAACGGGACGCTGAACGGCTGGCTGGAGGCTTGGTGGATGGAGCCGGTTGATTGGATGGACAGCGAGTCGGCAATGTTCATCGTCATCTTGATCTATATTTGGAAAAATGTCGGTTACAACATGCTGCTGTTTTTGGCGGGCCTGCAGAACATACCGGAGCATCTTTATGAAGCGGCCCGCATCGATGGAGCGGGGCGATGGCGCCAATGGCGCTCGATCACCATCGTTTATCTGACCCCGACGACCTTCTTCGTGTTCGTTATGTCCATCATTAACTCGTTTAAGGTATTCCGAGAAACGTATATGCTTGCAGGGCCTTATCCGCATCAAAGCCTGTACATGCTCCAGCATTTTATGAACAACATGTTCCAGCAGCTAGATTATCAGAAAATGACTTCTGCGGCGTTTCTGATGGCAAGCACAATTGTTTTGATGGTTCTTGTTTTGTTTACCGTAGAACGCCGATTCAATCGGTGGTTATAAAAGGGCGACTCGATGCCTTGGAAGGAGAGTGGAGCCGAATGAAGTCAGGCGGAATTATGCTGCGCGGGAAATTTGGCAGCAAATTATATAAAGGAGTGTTAACCGCATTCCTGGCGCTGCTTGTCGTCGTCTTTGTTTTCCCAATCGTGATGACAACGATCCATTCCTTCAAAACGCCTAGTGAAATAAAAAGCGAGCTGAAGCCGATTATCAAGAGTTCCGATGAAGAGGAGCAAAACAATCAGCAGTCAATCGGGGAAGAGAACAAGTACGTCCAGCTTAAGCTGATCCCGTCAAAAGCGACGCTGAACGCTTACTACGACATTCTGTTAGCTCAGCCGCAGTTTTTGATGCTGTTCTGGAATTCCATGAGGCTGACGGCGCCGATTGTGGCCGGGCAGGTCATCCTATCGGTGCTAGCCGCATACGCCTTCTCCCAGCTCCGATTCCGCCTTAGGGAGCCGCTGTTTTTCGCTTATATTGTCGTCATGCTAATGCCGTTCCAGGTTACGCTTGTGCCGAACTATATTATGGCGAATTCACTTGGTTTGCTCAATTCGGAATGGTCGATTATTCTGCCGGGCATGTTCAACGCATTCGGGGTGTTTCTCATGCGGCAGTTCATGCAGGTTGTTCCCTACAGCTACATTGAAGCAGCCCACATGGACGGAGCCGGGCATTTGAGAATTCTGCTTACGATTGTGCTGCCCATGTGCCGATCCGGAATAGCCGCGCTTGCAGTTCTGGCCTTCATCGACAACTGGAACATGGTCGAACAGCCGCTTATTTTTCTGAAAGATGCCATTAAACAGCCCTTGTCCGTATATCTCGCTTATATCAGCGAGGACGATATAGGCCTCGCGTTCGCGGCATCAGTCATCTACATGCTGCCTGCGATTTTGCTTATGCTTCATGCGGAGAAGGAGCTTGTCGAGGGTGTACAGCTTTCAGGCGTTAAAGGATAGAAAGGAGAATCGATATGGAAGCTGCAGTTTTAACCGAAGAGAGATCCTCCGGCAAATCAAAAAAAAGAAAAACGGGTGGAATCATGGTCGCATTTATTTTAATGATGCTCGTGCTTACGTTATTTTCCAATACGATCCTTGAATACTCTCTACCCCGGGTTTCAGCTGCTAGCCCGACCTTCGGCAGCCTCATCTTCACCGTAAACGGCTCCGGCTCGGTTGAGGCGGCGGAAGAGGTCAAGGTGATATCCGAGAATGGCGCTTGGCCGGTGAAGAAAGTGGAGGTGGAGGTCGGAGACAAGGTCAAAAAGGGCCAGGTGATTGTCCGATTCGATACGTCGGATACGGAAGAGCAGATCGAGACGGAGCATCTGAACTACGAGAAACAGCAGATCACTCTAGAAAAGCTGCAGACCAGCTATAAGGAAGCGAAGCAGGCTGCGGATGACAAGCTGGCAGCCGGATTTGCCCGCGATATCGAGAGCGCCAAGCTCGATCTGGACGCCCAGAAGCGCAAAGTCGACCGCCTGAGAGAGGAAATCAGCAACTACGCGGTGCTGACCTCCTCGCAGGAAGGCGTTGTCTCCGAGGTTCTCGCCACAGTTGGCGCGCTTGTCTCTCCCGGGACTGCTGTTGTTAATCTCCAAGTAGCAACGACAAGCTTCGAGTTCAAAGCCGATGTAACCAATGAACAGGCGAAACGCTTGAAGGCTGGAGATCTCGTTAAAATTACGATTCCAAGTCTGGACGATGCCGAATTCGAGGTCAAAATCCAGTCCATTCAAACAAAAAAGCTCGACCAGCCGGAAGGCCCGCAGAACAACACTCCAGGCGGAGGCCTGCAGCAGACCGCGGATCAGAAGGAAATGGTCGCTGTTATTAAGGACAAGCGACTTGAAGGGGGTGAGGCCGGGGATTTCGAATGGACAAAAAAAGCAGGTTCAGAGGAGGATGGTAAAACACTCGTTCCAAACAGCGCAATTCGGGAGAGCAATGAAGATGGGAAATTTGTCTACCTCGTTTCCGAAAGAAAGGGCTCTCTCGGCAAGGAGTATTTCATTCGCAAGGTCAAGCTGACCGTTGAGGAGTCTGATGCGGAATACACCGTGGTCAAGGACGGGATCGGTCCGTCCGATAGGGTAGTCACTTCCAGCAATAAGCCGATTGAGGAAGGCAAGAGGGTGCTGGTATCCAACGGAGACGGAACGGAGTGAGGATAATGCGTTTAGCTACTTTTCTGGTGGCCATCGGCATGTTTCTGATGTGTTTCAGCAGCGTGTTCTCCGAAGCCGCCGTCATGGCATGGCAGCAGTCGGGCGGGACGATCGGCTCCGAGCGGATTAATCTGCAGGTGCAGGCAAGCTCTGTTCCGGGTCAAATCGGGATTGCCGGCTACACCGACCAAGAGGTGAATAAGCTGATCGAGTCCTGGAATGGAAAAGCGGCTTACTCCATAAAAGGAAGTTTCCCTTTGAAGGCGGATAACCGCCAGAAAGAGGTTAACACTGCCGGAATCGGCGGGGATTATAGCGACTTTACGTCCATCTTGCTGGATAGGGGCAGCATGATTTCAAAAGCGTCTATTGAACGCAGGGATCAGGTCGTTGTCATTAGCGACAGCCTGGCCGACTACCTGTTCGGCTCTGCGGATGTTTTGGGCAAAGAGCTTTTTATCCGAGACAAGAAGTTTCGAATCATTGGCATTTACCGTTCCGAAAATAACCTGATGGAATGGATGACCAAGGGTGTCAGGCCGGAGGCGCTGCTGCCGTCAACCGTATTTGCCGATTTAAGCCCGGAATCTCGGGTAGGAACCATTTTGCTTGAAGCGTCCGGGGATGCGCTGCTGAACGGGGAGGCGGAAGTCCATAAAGCGTTGATGGATAACAACCTGTCCGTTGAAACTTACAAAATTCGTATCGGCGAAAAAAGCTTAAGGCTGATTCAGCAGCTTCCGCGCTTGCTTCCGGCGCTGACGGGTATTCTCACTCTTGTACTAGGTCTGATGTGGATGCGGAGAATCGCCGGTGGCACATACAGCCGAATGAAGCTGGCGCTGCAGATCGGCGACTCCAACGAGGTAATGAAACGGGAAAGGTTTTATATGCTGAAGCAGATGCTGTCATTTTTTGCAATTGGCGTCAGCACAGCCGTGTTAGTGCTGCTTGCTCGATTTTCTTTTTTCATCCCTGCTGAGTATATTCCCGGCCGATGGATTGATCTGAGCTTTTTCAAAACAAAGCTCTTCCAGCATTGGCAGGAGCAACCCGCTTTATTCGGACATATGCTTCCCTATCAATTGATGGAGGACCGGCTTAATTCCTATATCCCGGTTGTGGCAGCAATCGGCTTGCTGCTTGGCTTACCCTTATTCCTGCTTGGAATTCGAGAATGGAGAATGATCGCCCTCCCCTCTTCAGATCGATTTATCCGTTTGTTTTACTGCATCGCTGCATGTTATTTGGTGGTGGGTCTAGCCCTGCTGCTGCTTGGCTTGCCACAGCTTATTTCGCCCGGCTTATGGGGTTCACTGTTCGGATTTAGTTTATTCATGGCAGCTTATAGGCAGCCGAATCGAGAGGATGATTATGTTGAGCATTAGATGGAAGATTGGCAAAAAAGGTATAGTCTTATGTATTCTGGCAAGTGCAGTTGCCTTATCGGCCTGCAGCTCGGGATCCAATACCCCGGCAGCGGGCTCTGCCAGCGGTTCTCAAAGCGCGGAGCAGGGTTCAGGCGAGAGCAGCTCGGGATCCAATGTCATTACCGTATCGGTCGTTACGTCCAACCGATTACTGGAGCTGGCGAAAGAGAAATATGAAGCGGCCAATCCCGGCGTTACGATTGAATTGAAACAATCCTACGAAACTCCCAAACCACAAGGCGGGGCTATGGCGCCCTCGCGTCCGGTCGGATACGATCCGGCTGCAGTGGAGAAGCATGTCACTACCGTCAATACGGAGCTGATGAACGGCAATGCTGCCGATCTTATTATGGTTGATTCGCTGGCGTATACCAAATACGCTGATAAAAATCTGCTGGTTGATTTGCAGTCTTATATGACAGAAGAAAAGGGTTTTAACGACGAAGATTATTACATGAACATTTTTGACGCGCTTAAATATAAGGATGGCTTGTATGCGATTGCTCCAAACGTCGTTCCGGATATATGGTTTGGGAATAAAAAACGGATTATTGACTTGGACCTTGATCCGAATTCATGGACCTGGGCTCAATTTTCCGAAAAGCTGGGAGAGCTTGCCAAGCAAGGCGAAGATCCAGTTGTACAATACGTTGTGCCTGAATATTTCACCAGTGAAAGAGTTGGTGAAAATATCGACAAGTTCATGAACCTGAACGAGAAAAAAGCCAGTTTTGACAGCCCTGAATTCATCGGTTTGCTGAACGAAATCAAATCCTATTACGACAACGGGATTCTTCAGGAACCTGAATCATACGGAACCAGATCGGGCAAAGCGGGCGAGAGTCTGAATTTGAAGGAAGCTTTCGTTAAATCCAAGCTGCAACGATTCGAGTCGCTTAACTTTGGGAAAATGCTGTTCGCCGACCCACAGGTGTTCATGCCGCCTATAGAGGACGGCGGCAAAGGTAATTCATTTCGAGTAGGCATGCTGCTTGCGATGAATGAAAAGTCGAATAATAAGGACAAGGCATGGGACTTCCTTAAATTTCTTCTATCGGAAGAGATGCAATCAGAGCAGGATTTGCAAGGTCTGCCGGTCAACAAAAAAACCGCCGAGACGCAAATCAGAGCGCTTGAGACAGCGGGAGAGAATAAGCTGTCAACGGAAGAAGTCGCAAAAGCGAAGGAGATTATACCTCAGTTGGCGCGTTATGGCGGAATCGAACCCAAAATCAACGACCTTGTGATGGAAGAAACAGTACTATTCTTTAAAGGCGAAAAAACTGCTGAGGACGTAGCCAAAACACTACAAAACAAAATTACACTGTACATGGAAGAATAATCATATTGGCCAATGACTTCAATGGGTCACGGGCAAGTCAACACCGGACGGCAATCTATTTAAACGAACAGGTTGATGAAACATGAAGCAGCCCACATCGTGCGCTGCTTCATGTTTCAAGAAGAGGGAAATCGAAAATTGATTTCATTCATTGTTTTCAACTGGAGGTATCTTTATGTACAAGCCAAGAAAGACGTATGTGGCCATTCTGTTTAGCGCTGCGGTATTAATTCCATTCACGGCCAATGGAGTTTACGGGGCATCCATGTCAGCTTCGTCCGTTTCCAAGTCTATTACAGCAGCGTCATTGTTCACGCTGGATGAACTCGCCCCGGTCAGTTTAAAGCGCAATGTCACCGTGAAACTGATGGATATGGACATTTTTGCACAGCCGAGTGGGAATATCCTCATATATACACTTCGTTACAGTAACAGTAGCGGAAGTAATGTGGATCTCATTGATTATTTCTCGGAGGTTACCACGACAGGCGGATCGACCATGCAAGGCAAACCTGTTTCGAGTGACTCAACCCCAAAGATAGTGCCTGCAAAGAGGAGCATATCCATAACGTACTATGTGAATATCGGCAAGTCCACAAAGACAAGCGGAGTGGAGGTGTCCCTATTCGGGTGGGATTTCAGCAGCAGTAATTACCAGAAAAGATTGGGGAGTTTTACGATCCCTAACCAATATTCATCCATCGTTCCAATAGGCCAAAGCAAGAAAATTTCCATGAATAACCTGCCTGTCCTGATCAGGGCGGAAAGTCTGCAGAAAATGGAATACAATGGGAAGGTATACATGAAGGTAGGGGTCAGTCTCACGAACGGGGGGACGAAGGTACTGGAAGATCTCGGTTATAAGGCATACTTGAAATCAGCTGGAGGTTCGGTATTTGAGCTCTTGCCAGATGAAACCAGCAGCCGTTACCAAATCAAGCCGCGGGAGAAGAGAATGATGTACTATTGGACGGAGATTCCTTCCTATGTGAAAACGGATCGTATGATCCTTCAATTTGCCCAGGAAGAGGCAGCCTTGAATATAAATCTCCCGGTCGGATCCTTCAAGCTTCCTGCGGCAGCCCCTGACAATCCTGTAGCCAAAGGCCAGGGCATTAAGATCATGATGGATCAGTTGCCTGTAATGACCAGGGCAGAGAGTTTACAGAGACTGAAACTGAATGGGAAGGTGTACCTGAAGGTAGGGGTTAATCTCTCTAACAGGGGGACGAAGGTGCTCGGTGATCCCGGTCATAAAGCATACCTGAGATCGGCAGGAGGTTCGGTATTCGAACTTTTGCCTGAGGATGAAGTTGATACGGAAGGTCTTTATAAGATACAGCCGCAACAAACGAAAACCATCTACTACGTGGCAGAGGTGCCCTCCAATCTGAGAACCGACAATATGATGCTGCAATATACCCGTCAAGACGAAGTCTTGAAGATGAATCTTCCAGTAAAAACCTTTAAGCTCCCGGCAGCAGCATCTTATGTTCCCGTAAACGAATATGGCGTCAAGAAAATTACGATCAACCATCATTCAATCGAAACACAGCTGAAAAACGCCTCGGTCTATACAGAGAACGATTCTGCAAAATGGAGTCTTCAATTCCGTATGAAAAACATCGGTGAAAAATCCATAACGATTCCCGCTTATGAGTTGTCCATCAATGCTTCCGAAGGGTACAGCATTCCAGTAAATAGCAAGGCACTTGCTAACCTTACCTTGAAGCCACTGGAGGAGAAGATCGTTGAATTAAGTGCCGATGTGCCCTTACATCTGAAACAAAATGCGCTGCAGCTGCAATTATCAGAACCTGCTGTGACGGATAAGATTATATTTCCTACTGCGTATTATAAAATTCCTTATGCCCAGGAAGGAAAAAACCATTTAGGATTAGAGAGCATTGTCGAGAACCAGTATGGCACGTTCGGGGTAAAGCTCAGTTCCTATCACCGGCTGCCATGGACGGATGAAGATCAAATTGCAGCTAAAATCAGAATTCGAAATACGACATCATCGTCTGTGCAACTGCCAGTCCTTAAAGCCCAGGTGAACGCGGGAATGCGGGATCTCAGCGGCACTACCCAAATCGTCGCTCCGAACGATATAACGGTACTTGCTCCTAATGAAACGGTGGAACTATATGTGCTGACCAAAGTCCCGTACTCTTACCATTTCAATCAGCTAAGGATTGTACTGCAGGAAAATACGGGAGAGGATGCTGTTAAATTTCTTACTTTGAATGCGAGCGCACTTGATTATGAAATGGCTCATGTTGCTGCAGGCGAGTCATATCAAATCGATACGATAGGCAGGAAAGCGGAAGTCCGCGAACGTCTAACGACCGTCTACCGTGACGGCAGCTCAAATCTGATATATACGGAATTGGCCATGACCAGCGCAGAAACACGTCAATCCAAGCCATCGCAGCTGGTGGCTTACTACAAAACAACTGAGAATCAATACTATGAAGCCGAAGTTACTCAATCGTCCAACTCAGTAAGCCCTGGCGGAAAAAATCTGGTCACCGTGTGGAGTGAAATTCCGCTGGATGTGAACACTTCACAGCTTGTCTTGCATATTGGGGAAGGCGTAGCCGACGGCAAGCTGACGGAACCAGGCAAGGAGTCAACGGGATCTATTAATACGATTGGATTAGCCCTTAGTCCTGGAATGATTCAGCCTGCGACAAATTTAAGGAATGTGGAATTGTTCCCGTATAACCTATCCATTACGAGAGCAGAGGGGACCCTTAGCGAAAGTAAGGTTGCTCTTGATTTTATTTACGACCTGACTCTAAATCGCGAATATAACGTGGGATCGTACGATCATAAACTTATCCTGGAGATGATAGACCCGCTAGGGAAAGCCATGGAAACATCATTAACGCTGGGAACCGACCTTACGATAGGCAACCATAAATCATATTCCATAACGTTCAACAATAGCTTCCACAAGGTGTTGAGCGGAGGGACGATTCGAATGAATCTCTACGATGAGTTCCAAGGCCGTAGAGTACTGCTGGGAAGCCAGTCGTATCCACTAATTGCGGAAGCAAATCAAGCCGATAACGATGGGGGGGAGGGACGATTCTAAAAGAGTTATAACATATGCCATAAAAAAATAGCCCCGCTGTTCAATAAGAGCAGCAGGGCTATTATCCATTTAATTAATCAGGGTTTAGCATTTTTCCAATACGTATAAGCATGAACAATGCTTCCGGTATAGGAGGAAGAATCCTTTAATAATTCAGGCAGCTTCGCAAGTTCTGCCTCCATGTAGGCTGCGCCTTCCTCATAGAAGGTAATATGGTCGCCCTCATGGCTCTCTTTGATCTCCACTGAGATCAGGAGCGGCTTGCCGAGTTCATCCGCAAACGCGATTTCTTCTCTGGATACCGCGACGATACCGTTAGACCCTTCGGCTGAATCCCGGAAGGCCATAAGGGATACATGATCCATACGATTTATCATCCATTTGCTGAGGGATATGTCTTGGCCCGTCACTTTATACTTATCCAGCCAAACGGCCATATCCATGCTGGCTTCCAGATTGGAGTCCTTCTTCAATTCCGTAACAAAGGCGTCCAGATTCGCGGTCCATTCGGATATGACCTGCTGCGAATCTTCCTTCCATGCTGGCAGCACATAAGGCTCAATGTCCAGATGAATGCCGTGAAAACGTTCATTGCCTTCCACGGCACGATTATAATTCTTCACGTAATTGACCAGTCTGAGCATTCTGGGCCTGTTCTCTTCAAGCGCCCATATCGGATGGCCGCCCATAGCATGAACCTCGATGCCGGCCTCTGCCGCTTCTTTGACAAAAGAGGAATAAGAGCTGTAGGGCTGCTCCAGATCCAATCGGACATAGAGCCAGTTCAAATTCTTTTCTTTGGCAAAATCAAGAATCTCCCGGCTGTTCTGCACCACTTCATGGGCTTCCCATATGTAAGTGCCTCTTACCACCGGATCCCGGGTAACAGGATCCGCATCCGGTACGCGTTCGCCTTCTCCCGGGTCAGGATCCGGATCAGGTGTAGGGTTTCCTCCTCCAGGGGGGATAACCTCTCCATCCGACATGATCTGCCAGTTCCGTATATCGTGAATAGCGATTCCGCCAAAGGACTCGTAGGAATCGAGCACGCTGGACAGATGCTCCAGCTTTTGATTCATTCTCTCTTTTCCATGTCCATAAAAGGTAGTATGGGCCTGACCGGGCATCTCTTTGGTATTAACCCCAATGAGAAGCTGCTTCCCAAGCCTGCCGGCAAGCTCAAGCTCCTCCCGCGTCAGGTCGAGGATACCGTGCTCGGATTCCACCTGATTCCGGTACGCCATCACTGTCACATGGTCAAATGCACTGATCAGCCATTCATTAAAGCCGACTCCGTTTGGCAAAGTATAATGATCAAACCAGAAGGGGATATCGATTCCAAGCTCTAATCCCATTCCGGAAGCCTGGCTTAGGAACAGCGTTAAGTTTTGTTCCCAGGCCGCGATAATCTGATCCTGCGCGGTTTCCCACTCAGCAAGCACATAGGGTTCGATATCCAGATGAATTCCGTCAAATCGGGCGCTGGTTGAAACTTTATTATTATAGTCGTTAACCCAAGTAACAAGACCGAGCATATCGTTGCGATATTCGGTCAATGCCCATCGGGGGTCTCCTCCCAAGGCATGCACCGCAATCTGCGCGTCATGCGCACGCTGTATAAACGCTTCATATGTTTCTGCTGGCATCTGACGATTGATCTGCAGGTATATCAGATTTATTCCTTCTTCACGGGAAAAATCCAGCAGTTCTTCTCCGCCATCCTTGATCAGATCGGTTTGCCATATCCAAGTTGCTTTTACCGTAGTACTATCTCCGTATGCCGGGGTTTGAAGCCCCACCAGAAGCATGACAACCAACAGGCCGGCAAGATTCTGGTAACCTTTCACCTTCATGTTTTCCCTCCGTTTCTCTGTGAGAACTCCACCCATTCTCTATTTAGTAAACGGAGTTATTATAGCATTGATGTTTCAAAAAAAGATGAGCCCTTGTTCTTACGGGACAAGCTGAATTCCGCGCATCGAACGGATGATCGGTATAAAAGGAACTACTTCTTATTTGGAATTATCTTACTAAATGATATAAATTATATGAATATTAACGATTTTAAGGCTAACTGCTCAGGAATAAAGTTGCGGTTTGCAGTCTTGGTCTGTCCTAGTATCACAATTTGCAGTAAAAAATTTCATGCTGCCTTGAATATTATGGTTACGATCGATTCCATAGAATTTGGCTTGTAATAAAAGGGAGACGACAATCCTGCTTTATAAGATTGTGCCCTGCTTACCGAAGTAATGTCCTTGGCGTTTCACATAGATGATGATGGTGATGAGCATGACGAATTCCGAGATCGGAACAGCCAGCCACGCCGCTTGAATCCCGAATAAGGCGGGAAGGATCGATAAGAAGATAAGCAGGAAAAAGATTTCTCTGCCCGCCGTGATCCATGCTGCCATTTTCACCTTGCCGATCGATTGGAAATAGGTCATCATAATAAAGTTTATTCCCATAACAAGATAAGCAATGAAGAAAATACGAATCCCTGAAGTGGCCATATTTTGAATATCGGCTGAGAAATCGCCGAAGATATTCACAATGGGGGCTGCGGCTATTTGACCGATCATCGTAAAGGCTGCCCCCGTACCTATGGCAGTCCAGGTCGCAATTCGAACCGTTTCCCGCTTTCGATCATGCTTCTGACCACCATGATAATAACTGACAAGCGGCTGAATGGCAGAACCCATGCCAAGGAACAGCAAAAGCATAATTCCGTGCACATAATTAACAATCGAGAAAGCGGCAACACCCTCGGTTCCGGCAAGTCTGGAGAAAACAATGTTGTGGGCTATGGTGAAGACGGAAATACCCAATTCCGCAAGAAAACTCGGGAAACCGAAAGTGAGCGTTAGGATAAACAGCTTTTTATCGAAGCGGAATTTCTGGAGCTTCAAATTGCTGCTCTTTTTGAAAAAATGAGTGCCTAACACCAAAAGCCCCAAGAAGGCTGCGGCAATGGTGCCGAAAGCAATCTCGCGAATGCCAAGCTCAAGCACGTACAGAATGACAAAGTTAAAGATAACATTGGAGACGGCCGTAACGATAAGGGCCAGCATGGCGAGTGTTGGATTCCCGTCGTTACGGATGAAAATGCTCAAGGCATTTTCCAATGTGAAGATAAATCCGAGTGTAAGAAAGACATTCATATAGTCCGATGCGAATGGAGCCGTTTCCGCGTTGGCTCCCAGTAGATAAACGAGCTGACCATGGAATAAAAACGCGATGCCACCAACAACGATGGTAAACAATAAGATGAGCGTAACGGAATGGGTAAAAATGAAGCGGGCCCGATCCGGGTTACTTGCGCCCATGCTCTGGGAATAAAGGGTTGCTCCCCCGATCCCGATCAATATCGACATCGCGACGAAGATTGTATATACCGGCCCGGAAATATTGACTCCTGCAAGAGCCGCGGCACCAAGCTTGTTTCCAACCATGATGCCGTCCACAACGATGTTAACGGCCATTAATACCATCCCGACTAAAGAGGGGATCAGATAACGCAGGAATACCTTCCCTGTTGACTGTGTATCAAGAATATTCTGTTGCTGTTGCTCCGTGGTTGACATGATGTACTCTCCTAATTCATTGCGAATAACAATTTGATTTATTTTGAAATGCCCCGCCAAAAGACGGTCCAAGCCGATTCTAACTTCTCATTAATTCGCTCCGGGTTTGAATCATATACCAATTCAATCATCAGAGCATCGACAATGCCCATAAATGCACTGGCGGGAATGCGGGGTTTCTCCACAAATATTTGCTCTTTGCTCATCCATTCTGCGAACTTCGCTTCCAGCATCTTCCGCACTTGATCCTCAATGGCGAGGACTTCATTTCCGATCAGGTGATAGAGGTGTTCCGGAGGAAAGAAGGAGATGCGCAGCCAGAATTTCATGCGCTCATCCAGCTGAAACAGCTCCTTGACCATAACCAAAAACGCATACAACGATTTTTCTGGTGACGGGTCCTGCCGATTGTTGAAAAACGTTAGCTTTGTTTGCAGTTCAACTTCGCCCGCATCTCGCAGAACCTGCAGAAACAAATCATCCTTGTTTTTAAAATGAGAATACAGGGACTGTTTTTTCAGTCCAACTTCCTCAGCTATTTTTGAGAGAGAAGCTCCTTCATAACCGTGAGTCGAGAAATGCTTGAGCGCTGCTTGCTTAATATCGTCACTTTTCAATCGTATCACCTTTCCTTACGAACGTTCGTCAGTAATCATAACAAGTGTGGGATGAAAAAGCAAGAATGACCCAGGGGCGCTCCGTATAAAGCCTGGAATTCACGTCCATCCTAGAACTAAAACCGGAGGTAAGCGATTTGATTAATTTGGAATCGAGGCTTGAGAATATCGAAGACCGTTTTGTGAATATCGACACCTATTTATGCAAGCATGATTTTACATTGGCCGGGAATTGGGATTACAAGCATGGCTATCTGGATAAGAGGCTGGATCAGGACCGGATGGTGTGGCTTCGGATTCCATTTCGCGTAACCAAGGGGAGTCTGGATGGTGAATGCGGAGGATGTCACGCGACCATCAAACTCGGACGCCCGTTCGTGTTCCGTCATATTTACAATAAAGGCACCGATAAGCACGCAGCACCTCATCTGTTAGGTGCCCTATTTGATCAATTCCAATCACCGATCGACCCTGACGCGACTGTTGATGATATGTGGGTGGAGCAGGCTCGAAATGTTCTGAACGAGGTAGAAACAGGGTATCTGCATTAATGTAAGGTTACGCTAAGAGATCAAGCTTGCTTGGTCTCTTTTGTTCGTTTGAAGCTGTTGCCGGTGACTTCGATCTTCGAATATGATAAACTCCGTACAGATAAGTTCGATTATCCGTTCGTATATATAAGGATTTAGTGATAAGGTGAGGCTGCTTATTATACAGAGGTGGTGGGAGCTTGAATTATCGGAAAGCAAGCATGGATGAAATCCATCAATTGATCGAATTAAGGAAAAAGCAGTTAATTGATGAGGGGATAGAGCCTTATCAGAATATCGATGCAGAATTGCTATCTTTTTTTAACCATAAAATGAGTGATGGTTCTTTGATAGAGTGGATCGTAGAGGATAACGAAGAGATCATTGCTACGGGGGCCGTCATGTTCTATGACTTCCCGCCTTCATACTCGAATAAGAGTGGCAAGAAGGCTTATATTACGAATATGTATACGAGAGAAGATTACCGCGGACAGGGGATTGCAACCAGGATGTTATCTATACTAGTGGATGAGGCGAGAACAGCGGGGATTTCGAAAATATGGCTCGGTGCTTCCAAACTAGGTAGGCCGGTATATAAGAAGTTTGGTTTTCAAGATACGGATGAATGGCTGGAACTCAATCTGCAGCCTGATAATTCTTCGGGATCATAACCGCCATCATGTACATTATAGGCCTTTCTCTTTGCAGTTATGGGAAAACCGCTCCATGGTCATGGAGTGGTTTTTTTGCGTTCCATGAATGGGGTACAGTCTGCATCTCTTTGATAGAGGAATTCATTGACTTACTAAGGGCCTGGAACTACAATGAACATATAAATGATAACGATTCTCAGTTCAAAAGGTTGGAGAAATAGGGATATGAAATCATCAGGTCATCACAAAGAACGATTGCAAGTTCCAATCCTTAAAAAAGATCATGTACATATTCGGTAGATAGTTTACAATGATAATGATTATTATTATCATATTGGGTACGAATCGATCAATGTGGACGGAGAGAAGGGGTTCAAATCTATTGTTATGAGTGGAAGTAGACATATCATCTTTATCTTGCTGTTATTCGCTGCATTGCTGGGCTTGGGGCTTACCCTGTTCATGTCTGTCTCCTATGGCGCTAAAGATCTCACCATGGGCACGGTATGGTCTGCCGTCATGCATTACGATGCGGAATTGACGGCGCATCAGATCGTTCATGAGATCCGATTGCCACGCGTATTAGGCGCAGCAATAACCGGAATGGCATTCGCCGTGGCTGGAGCAATCATGCAGGGGGTAACCCGCAATCCCATGGCCGACACCGGCATTCTGGGCATCAACGCGGGTTCTACCTTCATGGTGGCGTTATGCTTTGCATTTTTACCGAATTTGTCTTATTCGGCCTTGATGGCTATTTCATTTGCAGGGGCAGCTATGACTACTGTTTTTATCGTGCTGCTGGGTTCGCTAACGCCAGGCGGCCTGAACTCTATTCGGTTAACGATAGCGGGAGCTGTCGTTGCCGCTATACTCCAGTCGTTAAGCACGGGTATTGCGATTTATTTCGCTTTGAGTCAGGACCTGGCTTTCTGGTATGCAGGAGGTGTAGCCGGTGTAACCTGGTCCCATCTCAAGCTGCTGGTACCTATCATTTTGATTGCAACGATATGGGCCTGCATGATGGGGCGATCCATCAGCTTTTTGTCACTAGGGGATGAATCCGCGACCAATTTGGGCGTACGAGCCAGCAGGGTTCGTTTTCTCGGAATGACTGCTGCAGTTGTACTAGCAGGAGCTTCTGTGTCAGTCGCGGGATCGATCGGATTCGTGGGCTTAATTGTCCCCCATATCGCCCGCAGGCTTGTGGGAGCGGATTACAGGAAGATCATCATGCTCTCGGCCATTCTGGGCTCCATATTGCTGGTATGGGCTGATTTTGCCGCACGTATGGTCAATCCGCCAAGAGAATTCGCAATCGGGGCCATGGTGGCCATGGTCGGCGTTCCTTTCTTTCTTTATCTTGCGCGTAAAGAGAGGAGTGATCTGTAGTCATGGATGAAAAGGCCATATTCCTCTTAAGAAGAAAAAGAACAATCCGTGTTGCGATTGTCTTGCTTGGTGTAGCCTTAACCGTCATCTTGATCAGCTTGAACACGGGGACCATCCGGCTGTCGCCTACCAGTGTTCTGAAGGCTTTAATTGGTTATGGCACGGCGGAGGAGAGCATGATTCTGTACGAATACCGTCTGCCTCGAATTATCATTACGATGCTGGCGGGAGCCGGCCTTGGCATTGCCGGTGCGGTATTTCAAGGTGTTTCGCGGAATACGCTGGCTGATCCGGGTATCCTAGGGATTAATGCCGGGGCGGCATTTGGGTTGATTGCCTATATCTCATTCTTCCGTTCACTGGATGGACCTGCCGCACTGATGATTCCGCTGTTTACGTTTGCGGGAGGAGCCGTCATTGCACTGGTAATATTTTTATTTGCATACGACCGCTATAGGGGGCTGCTGCCCATTCGACTGATACTGGTCGGAATCGCCGTGTCTGCAGGTGTTAGTGCGATGACGCTGCTGCTCTCTCTTCGATTAGATGAAGATACATATACCTTTGCTGCCCGCTGGCTGGCAGGCAGCGTCTGGAGCAGAGATTGGGTAAACGTCTGGGGATTATTTCCATGGATCGTTGTACTAATTCCAATCATATATTATCGTTCCGCGACGCTTGATCTGTTTACATTGGGCGATGAAACGGCAGCAAGCCTCGGAAGTGCCGTTACCCGAAGCCGGTTGATCCTGCTTGCGCTTGCCGTGGCTTTGTCCTGTGCCAGCGTATCGATGGCCGGAGGCATTGGCTTTATCGGTTTAGCAGCGCCGCATATAGCCAAGCGGCTCGTAGGTCCGCAGCACCGACATTTTCTGCCCATAGCGGCCATGACAGGGCTTGTGATCTTGGTCGCTGCTGATACGATCGGCCGCTCCCTGTTTCAGCCTAATGCGGTGCCGGCAGGGGTTGTCGTAGCCGCAGTCGGGGGACCTTATTTTCTATATTTATTGTTCACAACAAAATAAGTACAACTATAACTAACATTACATACGGAGGTATAGATTGATGATGAAGAAATGGTGCGGGACCCTTGCTATTATACTGTGTATAGGAATATTGTCTGCCTGCGGCGGACAAGCGTCAGAGGCAGTGAATACCTCAGCCAGCTCATCTTCGGCGCAAGAAACTGGGGATAGCGGTAAAGCCGGGGAGAAGGATTCGGTCACGCAGGTTGATCCGAATGCCAAAATCGCTTCGATGTCGATACACATGACGAATAATTTGCTGGCGTTAGGAATTAAGCCTGCCGGATCTGCCATTGGAGGCGGAGTAGGGGACTTTCTGCCGCATGTGGCGCATCTTCTTGAAGGCAGTGCGAAGCTTGGCGTAGTCGGGGATTCCGACATGGAGGCTGTGTTGGGATTGAAACCGGATTACATCTTTATCGATGAGCATTTCGGTGGTGAGGAACGCTCGAAGCTGGAGAAAATTGCGCCGGTGGTTAGCACCAATCTGGATGAGGGGACATGGCAGGATCATCTGAAACGCGTTGCGGCCGTTGTTGGGCGTGATAAAGAAGCGGAAGCTTTCATTAAAGAATACGAAGAGAAGGCGGATCAGGTTAGTAAATTGATAGCAAGCGAATTGGGAGAAAATGCTACAGCGATGGCAATCCGGGTATCTGCCAAGGAGATCCGGGTGCAAAGTGCAGGCAGGCCGGTTGGACCTATTATGTTCCAGGATTTGAAGCTGAAGCCAGCCAACGGCGTTGAGAAGATTTCTGCCTCAGAGCCGTACGCTGTCATATCCAAGGAAGTGCTCCCCGACTTTGATGCCGATGCGATTTTCCTTATCGTAAACAATGATGATAATGCCAAAAAGGTTTATGCCGAGCTGGAAAATAACCCGCTCTGGAAAAATCTGAAGGCCGTAAAGAACAATCATGTGTATACGCTTGACGGTCAAAAATGGTTGGACTACTCTTCACTAGGTCAGAGCATGGCCATGGACGATGCAGAGCAATTGTTTACGAAGTAATAAATCCAGTGGAACCTATACTTTACGGGGGTAATGAATTCGTATAAGCTTTTATAGGTAGATAGGAATGACACGTGTAGCGCAGAGCGCGGGAGCCATCCCGCTCTCTTTTTGTTGTTGCGAGGGGCAAATGAGTGATTATGAGAGGAGTTACTAGATTTTGGCGGCTATTCTGGAAATTCAACGGTTAGCAAAACATTCCTGGAACCAAGACAACAGGGAATCCCCTTATCTGTTTGAAGAAGTGTCTGCAGTCATTCAGCAGCCGGAGTGCATCTCTGTCATCGGCCCATCGGGCCAAGGAAAAAGCACTTTGCTGCGGACGTTAGCACTGCTGGATATGCCGGATCAGGGCGATATATCTTATGCGGGAATCTCCTATCGGGAGAAGGATCCCAGGTTGTGGAGAAAAGAAATTTGTTATGTTGCTCAGCAAGCGGTTATGCTGCCAGGCAGCGTCGAGGATAATTTGCGAACGGCAAGTCGTCTTCATGGAGAGGTGTATGATGTGCAGCTTGCCGAGCAATTGCTGGAAGAGACATTACTTGCTGGACTGGATCGCAAGAAGAATGCCAGCGAGCTGTCCGGTGGAGAGAAGCAGCGGATTGCGCTCATTCGATCGCTGCTGCTGCGGCCAGCCGTGCTGCTTCTTGATGAGGTTACCGCATCGCTGGATAATATTAGCGCAAGAGCAGTGGAGCACATGCTGCAACAATGGCAGGCGAGGGAAGGAACAACCATGATCTGGGTTACGCATGATTTGGAGCAGGCAGCACGGACCAGCAGCAGGACCTGGTTCATGTCCGGGGGCACATTATTGGAAGATCAGCAAACGATTGATTTTTTTCGTCAGCCGGCAACAGAAGCGGGAAGGCAATTTGTGCGTTTCCTGGCTAGCGAGGCTGCACTATGACATTACTGGCGCTTAGTTTTACACTTCTCTTTGTCATCGCGACCATGCTCATTTCCGTATGGCAGAAGCTTGGTTTGGAGAAAGAGATTGCGACGGGTACGATACGTTCAGCCATTCAGCTCCTGGCTATCGGATATGTGCTTCAGTATATTTTCCGGACGGAGCATGTGATTTATTTGGTTATGATCATCTCGGTGATGATTGGGGTGGCGGCATGGAATGCGGCTCGGCGGGCTCCGGGGATGCGAGGGATCGTGTGGAGGATTGCGCTGTCGATACTGACAACCGAACTGCTGATGATGGGGATGCTGCTTGGCTTGAACATTATTGAACCGACACCCCAGTACATCATTCCGCTTAGCGGGATGACGATCGGGAACGCCATGGTCGTAGCCGGGTTATACGTGAATCAGATGCGGCGGGAGGTTCAATCCTCCAAGGGTGAGATTGAAGTCCTGCTCTCGCTTGGAGCCACAGCGTCGCAGGCCATGCAGGATGTGAGGAAGCGGGCTGTTAAATTCAGCATGATTCCAACAATCGACAGTATGAAAACAGTCGGACTCGTCCAATTACCGGGTATGATGACAGGTATGATTGTAGCCGGGGCAGATCCGGTGGAAGCCGTTCGCTATCAAATTCTGATCGTATTCTCCTTCACGGGTTCAGCTGCCATAACGAGTATGCTCTTGAGCATATTAAGTTATCGATTGATGCTTACAAAAGAATTGCAGTTGAGGCCGATACCTGAAGGAACCCGATGAGTCAAACTGCACTGATTCCTATTGGGAAGCAATACATAGGAACAACCATGGAGCTCTGCTGCTGATTGCGGCGGGGTTTCTTTTGTTGCGTTGAAGGCCAGGAATATTCTTGCTTAAAGAAAATCCTTTGAAAACTTTAGAACTTATCAGATACGGGTTCTGATAATAGAACAACATGATATAGTAGAATCAACTGCCTTAATTAGCTAATATGTTTTCTCATCATCACAATAAATGAAGAAAGTGAGTACAGCATCCATGAATAAAAAAGCCTTGTTCAATGACGGATGGACGTTTGCCAAAAGCGGTCTGGACGTAACGGATTCGGATAATCTGATCTTTAAACCTGTGGATGTACCCCACGACTGGCTGATCTATAACACCATGGATTTATATGAGAACAGCATCGGGTGGTACCGGAAGTTATGGTCGTGGGATAGCAAAGAGAACCAGCAGGTGCTATTGTGTTTTGATGGCGTTTACATGGATTCTTCCGTCTATGTTAATGGTCAATTGGTGGGAGAATGGAAGTACGGATATTCTTCCTTCGAACACGAGATCACGGAGGCGCTCGTTGAAGGGGAGAACGTCATTACCGTGAAGGTTGTGTATCAAAGCCCGAACAGCCGTTGGTATTCAGGAGCGGGCATCTATCGTAACGTGTGGCTCAAAACCAGGGATCAGAGCCATATCGTGACGGACGGCATTTATATCACGACCAAGCAGCACGAAAGCGGATGGCAGGTCGAAGTCGACACGGAAGTGAACACCATGGCTGATGTGTTTATCAAGAATACCATCGTGAAGGAAGGTCAGAAGATAGCTGAGGGATCCGAGAAGGTTGCAGCGGCCGTCCATTGCATATCGACGAACCGCCAAACCTTAGTCGTGGAGAATCCGTTGTTATGGAGCCCGGATGAACCCAGCCTGTATCAATTGATTACCGAAATGAGGCTTGCTGGAACAGATCAGGAATCAGAATCAGAACCAGATTGTCAGCATGAGGTTATTGAAAGCATATCCCACAACATCGGATTTCGGCATATTCAGCTTGATCCGAATCAAGGCTTTCTTCTAAACGGCCGTAAATTGAAATTGAACGGGGTTTGCGAGCATCATGATCTAGGAGCCTTGGGAGCCGCGTTTAACAAAACGGCCTTAGCCAGAAGGCTTGTCATTCTGAAAGACATGGGCGCTAACGCGATACGCACAGCACACAACATGCCTGCAAAGGAACTGATGGACCTGGCAGATGAGATGGGGATGCTCATCGTCTCGGAAGCTTTTGATATGTGGGAACGCTCGAAAACGTCTTATGACTATGCCCGGTTCTTCCAAGAATGGTTTCAACGCGATGTGAAGAGCTGGGTTCAACGTGACCGGAACCATCCAAGCCTCATCATGTGGAGCATTGGCAACGAAATCTATGATACCCACGCAGGCGAGAGAGGACAGGAAGTAACAAGGATGCTGATGGAGGAAGTTCTGAAATACGATCCCAAGCAAAATGCAAGCGTTACCATTGGTTCGAATTATATGCCTTGGGAGAATGCTCGGAAATGCGCCGATATCGTGAAGGTGGCAGGTTACAATTATGCCGAGAAATATTACGAGAAGCATCATGAGGAGCATCCGGATTGGATCATCTATGGAAGTGAGACCGCGTCTGTTGTACAAAGCAGGGGCATCTATCATTTCCCGTTCGAAAAATCCATCCTGGCAGACGATGACGAGCAGTGTTCTTCCCTGGGTAACAGCTCAACGAGCTGGGGAGCAAAATCGGCTGAGGCGTGCATCCTGGCTGAGCGGGACATGCCGTTCTCACTCGGACAATTTCTATGGACCGGATTCGACTATATCGGTGAACCTACGCCGTATCATACCAAAAACTCTTATTTCGGGCAGATCGATACAGCGACTTTCAAGAAGGACTCCTATTATATCTATCAAGCGGCATGGGCGGATTACCGGACTAAACCGATGGTACATCTGTTACCTTATTGGGATTTTAATAACGGTCAAATGATCGATGTTCGCATTTGCTCAAACGCGCCGAGAGTTGAATTACAGCTCAATGGCATAACCATGGGGACCCATGATATCGACCATGAACACGGAAGGGAGCTATTGGGTTGGTGGAAGATCCCTTATGTCGAAGGGGAATTGAAAGCGATAGCTTACGACGAAGCGGGTCGCATCATTGCCACGGATGTTCGAACCTCATTCGGTGATGCCAGGAAGATTGTTCTGAACCCGGATAAAGAAAATCTGATCGCGAACGGCACAGACCTTGTGTTCGTCGAAATTGCGATGGAAGATGAGGCCGGCCTTGTTGTCGAGAACGCTAATAACCGGGTGCAGGTACATGTGACGGGTGCGGGGCGCTTGCTCGGTATGGACAACGGGGACAGCACGGATTACGATCCGTACAAGGGCCAGAGCAGAAGACTGTTCAGCGGCAAGCTGATGGCGATCATCGGCTCCACCTTGGAGCCGGGCCAGATCCGGATTGAAGTGTCTTCCATGGGTCTGGACAGCCAATTTCTTACCTTGAATTCCACAGCCGCACAGAATGAAGGAACGGAAGGGATAGCGGCCAGCACGAAGAATGAGAACCTGCCAAGCTTAACAGGGTGTGTGGAAGAGCTGCCGCTTCGGAAGATTGAGCTGATCAGCGAAAGGGGTCAAGCGTTTGATCCGTCCAATCGTGAGAAGGTGGTACGTGCCAGACTGCATCCGCCAGAAACCTCTTATCAGGAGGTCCAATGGGCTGTCGTGAACGATGCGGGGATCGAATCCAATATTGCAAGGGTAGAAGCCGATGGGCATGAAGCCAAGGTAACGGCCTTGGGTGACGGTGAATTTCGTCTTCGGTGTACAAGCCGAAACGGTACGGATAAAATCAAGCTTATATCCCAGCTGGAATTCAAAGTCGACGGTTTGGGGGCCGCTTACAAAGACCCGTACTCTTTCATATCTGCCGGACTTTATGATTACAGCCAAGGCGAAGTAGGGAACGGGAATGAAAGAGGTGTTGCTACCAGCAGAGACGGCGAGACGCAAGTCGGATTTCGGGACATCGACTTTGGTCCTCACGGCTCCGATACCATCACGATCCCGATATTTGCCCTCTCAAGCGAGGAGTACTCTTTGCAAATCTGGGAAGGCATGCCTGGTGAAGAAGGCAGCTCACAAATAGCCGATTGTATTTACCAAAAAGAGTCCAAGTGGAATGTCTATCAGGAAGAAACCTATCGGTTGTCGAAGAAGCTGCGGGGCGTTACTTCGATTTGTTTTATCCTTCATCAGAAGGTGCATATCAAGGGTTTCTATTTTCATGAAGGGAATAGAGCATTTGAGCAGAATTTTGCAGCGGATTGCGACCGAATTTATGGGGATACCTTTACCATTGTGGACAACAAGGCCGTTGAAGGGATAGGAAATAATGTTTCCCTGGAGTTTGATCAGATGGATTTTGCAGAAGCAGGCTCATCGAAATTGATCGTTAACGGCAGCTCTGCGATTGACAAGAATACGATTCATATCCGCTTTGAGAGTCCAGAAGGAGAGAGCAATCAGCTGGTAGAATTTACGCAGTCCAGAGGGTACGAAGAGCAGGTATTTGATCTGGAACCTATCGCCGGTTGTTACAAGGTAACATTCATCTTTCTTCCGGGAAGTCAGTTTGATTTTGGTTGGTTCCGGTTTATGCGGGTCGATGGATCATGAACGGTTTCACGAGGTTGCTGAGAAAATCGGCAGCCTTTTTTTTATATACATGAGTAAATGCTTCCGTGCGGAGGTTCAATAGAAAATTAATTAACCCTGCGGTATAATTTACTCACGAAAAAATGGACCCGAAGGGATCGTGAAGAGCATGAAGAAGTTCATTAACCAGGGGAACAAGAGCTGGCGGAGGATAACGATATGGACTGTAACTATCCTGTCCCTTGCTGTTATCGCATGCCTTCTCATTCTGGATTCACTGACGTACAAGCCGCTGGATGAAGCTGAAGCCGTGTTTCATAGCAACACGGAAATCGGTGTCGAACAGCTGACAGACGGTTACCGCTTCGAGCCCGTGAACGGGGATAGCCTTCCACCCGACATCATCTTCTATCCGGGCGGTTTAGTGGAACCTAAGAGTTATGCGCCTTTTGCCAGGAAAATGGCTGAGAAAGGATACCGGGTGTACATTGCTGCCATGCCCTTGAATCTGGCCGTGTTCGGACAAAATAAAGCCGACTCTTTCATTGAGGAATACCCAGACAACCGATATGTGATCGGAGGACACTCCTTGGGTGGTGTGTTCGCTTCTAGGTATGCGGCTGAACATTCAGATGCCATTGACGGTGTTTTTTTCTTGGCATCTTACGCTGACGATAAGGGGGCGCTGAACGGTTTGGACATGTCCGTGCTTCAAATTACCGGCACTCAAGATGGGGTATTGGATAGATCGAAATGGGAGACTGCCAGGACGAATTTGCCTGACGGTACCATGTATGTAGATATTGCAGGGGCTAACCATGGGCAGTTCGGTTCTTACGGTTTCCAAAAAGGTGACAGGGAAGCCTACTTAACCGCAGAGGAGCAGTTGCAAGAAGTAACGGAAGCGTTAGACCATTGGATTCAGGAAATGGATTAGATTTCAGCTATCTTAACGAGAATGTAACCCGATTGAAACTTCTGCGTATAAAGGTTATAAACATGGGTACATGTTTAACACCAATAGAAGTTGAGGGATTCCATCATATGAATGTTGCGTATACAGATCAAGCCGATACGGGATATCGGCTGGCTGAGCAGAAGGCGGCTCAGTATTTTGCATCACTTTATGTACAGGTTAAGGAAAAGACATATGTGCCGATCCTGACAGAAGACATTCTAATGTGGAAAAGGAAGCATGTTCGTCGTTATTCATGGCTATCCTTTTTTTCCTCGGGACAGAGAAAACCTGATACCCGGGACTATCATAGATATATTGGGTGGCTCCATTATACAGGTAAACTGGATGGCTACTTGGATCGAAGCATTTCCTATATTTATATGAGGGATCTGGGCAAGGCCCTGGACTCGCCAGACACGAAAGCCAGCATTCATCGCATGGTTGCGGATATAAAAAAACATCTTCTTCAATCCACCAAATCGGATGGAGGAGGTACGCCGGATGGCATGAGTTTAGCCGGGTTATACCGGTGGGGCCAGAAGGAAGGCATCGAGAATGCCGTGATATGGGTCATCCATAAGCTGAAGCAAGTAGCAGGCCATATTCCGAAGGAGATGAATGCAGAGCATGCCCAGCGCAAATTAATGAAGATCATTGTGGGCGTTGTTCTGCATGTCATTGAAGATATGGATGACTCGGTATTGCCTGCGGAACGTTCAGCTCGTCTCGATGATGCCATCAGGCTCGGTTACTCCTATGGTCTAACCTATCCCTTTATCGACGATTTACTGGACTCGGGCGTCTTAAATGAGCAGGAAAAAGAACAGTATTCCCATATGATACGCACTGCGTTGCTTACCGGAACGGTACCGAAGCCAGGTGATTGGGGCGGTAATAACGTGGAGCTGATCCGTTTCGTGCACGCGGAGCTCCGTGATGCCTTTGAGTATATTAAGGGACACCAGCGTCCGGAAACGCAGGAGACGTTTTTCGAGCAAGCCAACGTGTTTTTTCATTCGCAGCATATCGATCGTATTAAGGATCTTTCCAATGCCCGATACACCAATGAAGAGTTATATTTGCCGATCATTCTAAAATCGTCATCTTCCCGCTTGATTGTGCGGTCAGTTCTAAGCGCTCAAGCGGATGAAGGCTTTGATGAACGGACCTTCTTTTACGGCATCTACAATCAGTTGGCCGATGATTTTGCAGATATGTTTGATGACATGGAGGACGAGGCCGTCACCCCTTACACCTATTATCTGAAATATCGCGGTCAACGCGCCGATCTGATCAACCCCTTCGAATTATACTGGGCCGTCATTTCCCATCTGATCCACAATGTATATGACTCGGATGCCAAGACGCGGGACGTGATTCTGGATCGGGCCATTAATGGTTTGAAGCGCTGTAAAGCACGGATCGGGATTGAGAAATATAACGAAATCATGGAGATATTCTCCTCGGGGAACCCTGACTTCAATCGACTGATTCAGAAGATGGTGCGGAAAGCAGATCATGTGGATTTTTTTGATAAGTTGCTGCGGGATCAGATCATCACGGTGTTAAGGAACAACCGCCAAGAAAAGGAATGCTTTTCGAACACCTTTTCAACTGTCCGCGATGAGATCAACAGCCAATTGCAAATCAAGCAGCCAAGCGATACACCGCCCATGCAAGTGTCGCTGATTGACACGGCCAACTACACGCTTGAGGGAGATGGCAAGCGTTTAAGGCCGATTTTAACTTGGGTCATGGGGGTAAATGAATACGGATTGGAGCCTTCCGCGATTGTGCCGCTCCTCCGATCCCTGGAATATATGCATACCGCATCCTTGATTTTCGACGATCTACCCTCACAGGATAACGCATCTACGCGCCGCGGGAGGCCAACCCTGCATCAGGTCCATAACAGCGCCACGGCAGAAATAACGGGTCTGTATTTAATTCAGAAGGCGATCGAGGAGCAGTCGTCGCTTGTGGGATTTGATGCTAGCTCTGTCGTTTCCTTAATCCAGTATTCGTCTAAACGGGCTGGTGAGATGTGCATGGGGCAAGCGATGGATTTGGATTCCAAAGGGAAGAAGCTGACCCTGGAGCAGTTGAATATGATCTGCTTTTACAAAACCGGTATTGCATTCGAGGCCTCATTGGTCATGCCTGCCATTCTGGCTCAGGTAAATGAGGCAGAAATCGCCTTGTTGAAGAAGTTTGCTTATCATGCAGGCATAGCCTTTCAGATTAAGGATGATTTGCTTGATGTGCAGGGAGACCTGGAGCGGCTCGGCAAGCCCACCGGTCAGGATGCGGAGAACAACACGTCAAACTTTGTGACGATCCTGGGTCAGGAAGGCGCCAGCCAAGAGATGTGGGAACATTACTGCCAGGCGGTGGAGGCCTTGCAAGAGATGCCGCGGAACACTGCTTTTCTAAAGCATTTATTAAACTATATGGTTAATCGGGATAGTTAGTTCATTAATTTATATAGGTTCAAGAAGGTCAACCAGACTCAACGGGTTGGCCTGTTTCTGTGGCTTGATTGTCCTGTTGCAGGAGGCAATACACTTGAGTGCTGGGAATAGCGGAGGCGGAATGCGATATTCTGAACGGACATTTATGTCCTCTGCCCATGCAAGGTACAGGGGTAATAGTGGATACGATGCCGAAGTGGGGAGGGGAGCGACCGGAAGGTGCTCCGTCTATTGATACACCGGCATTTATGCTGCTCGTAAAGCACGTGGGAAGATGTGAATTTAAAGAAGAAACGAAGATGTAAAATAATATAAATATAGGTTGATAGTGGTATATGTTAGGCATATAATGAAAATGTAAGCGCATTAATATATGTAAGTTTAAGCAACAAGTGAATGTTCATCATAGATCGGTTTTTGGGCAATGAATCATGAACAGGAGGAGAGGTGATTTCAGCTTCAGTGGACCGTCCGCTGGAAGAACAGCTGTGTATGTACACTAGGTATCTATGAAACCTTGATCCGAAAATAATAGGAGGGAACATGATGCTAAGAAAAGGAATATGTGCAGTGATACTGTTCAGTCTTCTGGTCGTTCTATTGCCTGTTAACACAACAAACGCAGCGCCGAACTGGAATCTGGTATGGAGCGACGAGTTCAACGGAACTTCGCTTAACAGGGCGAATTGGACTCCTGAAATCGGTACTGGCAGCGGCGGATGGGGAAATAATGAACTGCAATATTATACCGACCGTGCGCAGAACGTGCAGGTTACCGGCGGCAATCTGGTGATTACGGCGCAAAAGGAATCCTACGGCGGGATGAATTACACCTCTGCCCGGATCAAAACGCAAGATTTAAAAACCTTTACTTACGGGAAGGTAGAGGCACGAATCAAGCTGCCATCGGGTCAAGGGCTTTGGCCTGCATTTTGGATGCTTGGAAGCAACATCACCTCGGTGGGTTGGCCGAAGAGCGGAGAGATTGACATTATGGAGCGGGTGAATAATAACCCTTACGTGAATGGAACCGTACACTGGGACGCAGGAGGACACGCGGAATATGGACGGGTATCGGGCAATCTGGATTTCTCGCAGTTCCATGTTTACAGCATGGAGTGGGACTCCAAATATATTCGCTGGTTTGTGGACGGTGTGCAGTTCAATGAATTTTATATTGAAAATGGGACCGGCAATACCGAGGAGTTCCAGCGCCCGTTCTTTATTCTTCTGAATCTCGCAGTCGGCGGGAATTGGCCTGGCAGTCCGAATAACGCAACGCCGTTCCCGTCACAGATGCTGGTGGATTATGTACGTGTTTATCAGGACAATGGGGCATCGAACGTGATTAGTGACGGCATCTATACGATAGCTGCCAAGGCAAGCGGCAAGGTAATGGATGTTGTGGATGTATCCACGGCAAGCGGAGCTAAAATCCAGCAGTGGACCAACTACGTTGCCAATAATCAGAGATTCAGGGTTGAGAGCACGGGAGACGGATATTACAAGCTCACAGCTGTACACAGTGGAAAAGTGCTCGACGTACCGAACTCATCTACTGCGACCGGTGTCCAGCTGCAGCAGTGGGATGACAATGGGTCGAATGCACAGCGATGGAGGATTGTAGATGTGGGTGGCGGTTACTACAAAATCATATCCAAAACCAATGGGCTGGTCGTGGACGTTGCCAGCGCCTCTACAGCAGACGGGGCTGCCATTCAGCAGTGGAGTGATAACGGCTCCGATGCGCAGAAGTGGGCATTTACCAAAATCAACTGATCATAACAGGCAGTCCCTCCGGGGGCTGCTTGTTTCATTTTTTTCGAAGTATCCTTACATTGGCACAGGCTGACGCGTGACGGCATGTTTGGTATAATAATGAAAAAATCAGGAGGAGTTCGGATATGCAGCCTGTTCTATTTACTAACGGCCAGCTTTTTTCACCTCATGCCGCTTCACCTGCGGATTCCGTATACGTGGAGGATGGAGTCATACGTGCCATTGGAAAAACTGCCGAGCTGCGGCTGCAGCTGGCGGGCAGGGACTATCGAACAGTGGATTGGGACGGAGGCTGCGTGCTGCCAGGCCTGGTCGACGCCCATATGCATCTCGGCATGCATGGAATGAAGCTGGGTATGCTTGATTTTACCGAAGCGGCTTCTAAGGAAGAGATGCTGGCCATGCTGCGGGCGCGGGCAGCCGTTACGCCGCCCGGAGAGTGGATTCTGGGTCTCAACTGGAACGAGAACAACTTTCCTGACGGGAAGATTCCACACCTGCTGGAGCTGGATGAAATCACAACGGAGCATCCGGTGTATCTGACCAGAACCTGCTTCCATGCTTATCTTGGGAATTCGGAGGCTTTCCGCAGAGCGGGTGTCACAGCCGATACGCCTGATCCGGAGTCGGGGGCATTTGGCCGCGGTTTGAATGGCCGGCTAAACGGCTGTATCTACGAGAACGCTTCGGCCCCTTTTGCCGATGTCCAGCCAGTGCCTGATCCGTCCATGCTGAAAACGGTGATGTTTCAGGCCTGTCAGGATGCGCTTCGGCTCGGCCTTACTGGAGCACATACCGAGGATCTTCGTTTGCTGGGCAGTGTTGAAGCTATGCTTCGCATCCATCGCGAGCTCAAGGAGGAGGGCCTTTACTTCCGAACGCATCAGCTGATGTATCATGGCTTTCTGGATGAGATGGAGGCACTTGGTATCCAGGCAGGCAGCGGAAGTAACTGGAACCGTATCGGTGCCGTCAAGCTTTTTGCTGATGGTGCGATCGGAGGCAGAACAGCGCTGCTTAAGGAAGCCTATTATGATGCTCCGCATACCCGAGGCCTGGCCATGCATTCTCCGGAGGAGCTAAGGGAGATTGTCGGCAGAGCACGCAAGCTCGGTTATCCTGTTGCATTCCATGCAATTGGAGACGGTGCGGCTGAAATGATGACAGAGGTGCTGGAGCAACTTCCGCTGAGTAGGGAAGCCAGGCTGCCGGACCGCTTCATCCATGCTCAAGTTGTACACCCGGATGCGGTGAAGCGAATGAGCAAGCTGAATTTAGCCGTTGACCTGCAGCCTCGTTTCGTAGCCAGCGATTTTCCATGGGTGCTGGAGCGTGTCGGCCCTGATCGGACAAGCTGGTTGTATGCATGGAAAAAATGGCTGCTTACCGGGCTGCCTTGTTCAGGCGGCAGCGATGCACCCATTGAGCCGCTGAACCCGCTGCTCGGAATTCATGCCGCCGTCACGAGACGCAAGCCGGAAGAGAGTCATGAGGGGTATATGCCGGAAGAGAAGCTGAGCATAACGGAAGCGATCCGGCTGTTTACAAGCGGCAGCGCGGGCGCCGCAGGAGAAGCGGGTCAGCGGGGAAGTATTGAACTCGGCAAATACGCGGATTTTACGGTTGTGGATCGTAACTTGGCTGATGGAATGGACCCGGATGACCTGCTTCGCACAAGTGTCAGGATGACGATTGTCAACGGGAAAATCGGTTACACGGCTTAAGAATTAACGACAAGCAAGCAGCGAGCAGTCCGTTATCGGGCTGCTTTTTGTATTTTGAGATGGCAAACAGGTGTGTAGACGTGTCTCTGCTTCATATAATGGTATCGACCGAAAGTGCCGAGGAAGGGAGGAAGTCTGTGAACCGGAAATGGAAAACCTATCTCCCGATGTTGTGGATTCTCATGATTCCTGCGCTCAACATTTTTTACGGTATCCTGAATCAGGCGCATACGCCGGTGTACAGTCTGATGACGGATCTGGATGCCGCCATTCCATTTATGCCGATTTTTATTATTCCCTATCTGATATGGTACCCATTTATAATTATTATGCTCTTTCTGTTCTGTGCCAGAGATCGAAGTGTGTATTATCGGACGCTGCTGTCGCAGTGCATCGGTTTAATCGCTTGTTACATCACGTTTTTCTTGTTCCAGACAACGGTTGATCGGCCATTGATCATGGAGGCGGGGATTCTTGACTGGCTAGTGAACCTGGTGTACAGCACGGATAATCCCTACAACTGCTTTCCGAGCATTCATGTGCTGACCAGTTATTTGATGATCAAGGGTGCGGTCACCAGTGCCGGTTTCTCCAATAGGGAACGGACTGCAGTGAAAATATGTGCGTGGTTCATCATTGGATCTACCTTGTTCGTGAAGCAGCATGTTCTGCTGGACGTAGCGGGTGCAATCGCGGTGGTGGAGGTTCTGTGGTATTGGGTTGGAAGAGGGTTCCACGGACAGCGTTCTGCGCCAACAGCGGAATTCGTCCGCGAGGAGAACTTATCTTGAGGCTCCGTCAAAATTAAAAGTCAATCAGAGACAGATCAGGCTGAGGGCCCCGGGCGGCTCCGCAGCTGGTTTGCTTGCAAGCAAGTGTTCAAAACCGAATCGTAGTGAACATCGTAACTGGAATAAGATACCCTCAATGGATCATCCTTTCCGAAAATTTTATAAATAAGGTTTACCTGCGATATGGTTTTATATATAATGATTCTAATAAATGCGATGAAGAGACGAGTAAATAAATGAATTCTTGCACAGAGAGCTCCGGCAGTTGAGAAGGAGTGAAGCGTTCTTTATTGAAAAAAGACTCAGAGCAGCACATGGAAACCTCATGAGAGGTGGATGATGTGCCAGGAGCTCCTGTTACAGAGCTAGGGTATATGCATTACGTTGTAATGCCGTACTCGACGAGGCGAATATGGCGACATATTTGCAAATTTGGGGTGGTACCACGAGTGTAACAATCTCGTCCCTGAGACTACGGTCTTGGGGGTGGGATTTTTTGTTATATCAGAAGAAAAACGAAGGCTCAAGGTAGGAATCCTACACCAATTCAGACGAGTTGAATAGTTATCTAAGAAGAAGCTTATTGCATGCCATTATCCGTACTCTGGATTAGAACCGATGTATGGGGAACATGACGCCACTATGGAAGGATATGAGCAACGAATGTCAGAAAAACTTAAAGTTGGTATTGTTGGTGGAACAGGTATGGTTGGTCAACGTTTTGTACAATTGCTGGATGGACATCCATGGTTCCAGGTAACCTCTATTGCGGCAAGCAAGAGCTCTGCTGGCAAAACCTATGAAGAATCCGTGCAAGGCCGCTGGAAGCTGGCTACCCCTATCCCGGATCCTGTGAAAAGCATTGTCGTACAGGATGCTTCACAAGTGGAGAAGGTTGCTGCAGAGGTCGATTTCGTATTTTGCGCAGTGGATATGAAGAAGAATGAAATACAAGCACTGGAAGAGGCTTATGCCAAGACAGGCACGCCGGTCATTTCCAACAACTCGGCACATCGCTGGACTCCGGATGTACCGATGGTTATTCCAGAAATTAACCCGGGTCATATGGATGTCATTGCTGCACAGAGAAAACGGCTGGGGACTTCGAGCGGGTTCATTGCGGTTAAGCCTAACTGCTCCATTCAGAGCTATGTCCCGGCACTTCATGCCTTACTCGATTATAAGCCTACCCACGTGGTTGCCTCGACGTATCAAGCGATTTCCGGAGCCGGCAAGAACTTTACCGATTGGCCGGATATGCTGGATAACGTGATTCCGTACATCGGCGGCGAGGAAGAGAAGAGCGAGCAGGAGCCGCTGCGCATCTGGGGAAGCGTGGCAGATGGCGAAATCGTTAAAGCAAGCTCACCTCTGATTACGACGCAATGTATTCGTGTCCCTGTAACGGACGGCCACTTAGCTACTGTGTTTGCATCGTTCGAGAACAAGCCGGCGAAGGATGAAATCCTGGACCGGTGGCGGCAATTCAAGGGTAGACCGCAAGAATTGCGTCTCCCGAGTGCGCCAGAGCAGTTCATCACGTATTTTGAGGAAGATAACAGACCTCAGACCAAGCTGGATCGTGACATCGAGCGTGGTATGGGCGTCTCGGTAGGAAGATTGCGCGAGGATTCGATCTACGACTATAAATTTGTCGGACTCTCGCACAATACACTGCGCGGCGCTGCAGGCGGTGCTGTTCTGATCGCTGAGCTGTTGAAAGCAGAAGGATATATTCAAGCTATATAGACTGAATTAATGAACTGCATTTTGACAAATCATGCGTTCCTAAGTGGGGTAATAAAAGGAAAATAACCATTTTAGGACGTGATCTTATGACAATCACTGATGAAAAGCATCGAGTTGAACTGGCGTTGCGTGAAACTTCCGACAAACGGATGTATGAACGTTATTTGGCAGTTCTCCACCGCCTTGAGGGCCACACAATTAAAGACATTTCGAAGATGATCAAACGTACAGAGAAAACTACCGCCGGATACATTCATCGTTTTGAGCGTGATGGAATCAAAGGTCTGGCGATGGGCCATTCACCTGGCAAACCTCGCCGTCTTACTGACGAGCAAGAGGGGATTCTGGCAGACACAGTTGCTAACAAACGCCCGGTCGACGTAGGGATCGAGGCCAAGTATACCTGGACTCTAAAACTGGCCATGCTCTATGTCGAACGAGAGTTCGGCGAAAGCTACACGGAAAAAGGAATGTCCGTCCTGCTGCACCGGCTCGGATTCAGCCATACCAAAGCGACCTATACGATGGAGTTAGCCGATCCTGCGGAGCAGGAAGCGTTCAAGTCGGTGACCTTTCCCGCACTAAAAAAAAGCTGATGAACCAAGAGATCGACCATTTGCTGTTTGAAGACGAATGTATGATTCGTGCGTATCAGTCGCTGCAATATAACTGGTTCCCTGTGGGGCAGCAGCGAAAGGTTCCGACTTATGGCCGCCATGAAGGTGCGAAGCTGTTTGGCGTATTGAACTATGAGACCGGACACGTGCTTTACCGTGACGGCGAGCGGTATGATGCTCCTGCTTTTATCCAGTTTCTTAATGCTGTGCTGGAGGCATATCCTGAAGGCAAAATCGTGATGGTTCTGGATAATGGCCGAATTCATCGTTCCGCTCAAGTACAAGCCTACTTGCGAAAACATAAACGGTTGCAGTTCGTTTTTCTGCCGAAATACTCCCCGGATCTGAACTTGATTGAAGGCTTATGGAAGTGGCTGAAAAGCGATGTAATTCATAACGTATTTTACAAGAAGTTTTATCACATTCGCATCAACGTAGCCGCCTTCATGAAACGTGTAAATGCCAAGTCCATGGAGGTCATCAATCGGCTGTGTGTCCGCATGTAAATCAAAAATTCAGTCTATATAAATAACGAATAGGGATCTCAAAAGGGCGGCTGCTTGTGCAGCCGTCTTTTTTTGTCATTTCACAATCCATACTGATGCTGGTTAAAGTGTCCTCTCCCGGCGGATCATGACGTTGACTAAGTCCACACTATCGTTTATAGTGAATTTCTGTGCTTCAATGCCCAAAAGCAAAAAAGCGCAAAAGCGAGAAAGTAAAACATATTTAACCATCAAAACAAACGCTGCATAAGAAGGGACGGGTATCAAATCAAATCTCCCTCCCATATTAATGTACAAGGAGTCTCATCATCATGGAACGTCAGCTCAGTTTCTCCAAAAGCATCATCCTCATCGTATTTATTCTGGCACTGCTGTTTGTCTCCATCTTTCTTCTCAAAGCGGAGCCGCATCTGCCGCTGCTTGCAACCACCGTTGGCACAGCCGCGCTGCTGCGTTTATTCGGTTTCTCCTGGAAGAAGCTCGAATCTGCCATCATCCAGGGAATTCAAACGGCCATTATGCCGATTCTCATTCTATCGCTCATCGGAATTCTGATCGCTGTATGGATGATGAGCGGCACGGTGCCAACGATTTTATACTATGGCATGGATTATATAGAGCCGCATTATTTTGCGGTAAGCGCGTTATATGTGACCATCGTGGTCTCTATGTTCACCGGAAGCTCATTTACGACTGTCAGCACGGTTGGCGTTGCCTTTATGGGAATTGCCGCAACGACGGGCGTTTCTCCAACCCTGGCAGCCGGAGCGGTGATCTGCGGTGCTTGTTTCGGCGATAAGATGTCTCCGTTATCCGACACAACGAATTTTGCTCCCGCGGTAGCGGGAATATCACTATTCACTCATATTGGCAACATGGTTTACACTACCGTACCGGCACTTATTGTTACAACGGTCTTTTTCCTGCTCGCACCAACGACGGACTCCCTGGATTTGTCTTCAATCGAGCAAATGAAGGTAGCTCTGAATGATGGGTTCCAACTTCATTGGCTGACATTGATATCGCCGCTCGCCGTTATTGCTTGCTCCATCAAGCGGCTTCCGATCCTCCCAACACTGATTGTGGGTATTGTTACCGGACTTATGGTAACCGCATTCGTTCAGCAGCAGACGGCCATCGATGTCTGGTTCAGTGTCATGCAAAGTGGTTACAAGAGCACAATCACGAACGAAATCGTGGCTTCCATAGTCAACCGTGGTGGATTGCAGTCGATGATGTGGTCCGTGTCCCTGATCTTGATTGCTTTATCGTTAGGAGGATTGCTTCAGCATTGCGGTATCATTGAAGCCTTTTTCCATAAAATCATTCAACCCTTGAAGCGAAAGAGCAGCATTGTCCTCATGACGGGCGCTTCTTCAATCGCGGTAAACGGTATGACGGGCGAGCAATACTTGTCCATTCTTTTGCCAGGACAAATGTTCAAGGAGGAATACGCCCGCCGTGGAATTCCAGCGAAGACGCTCTCCCGTACATTGGAGGACTGCGGCACGCTTGTGAATCCGTTAATCCCTTGGGGTGTCAGCGGGGCCTTCTTCGCGGCTACCCTTGGCGTTCCGGTTGTGGAATATGCACCTTATGCCGTATTCTTATGGTTAAGTCCGCTGTTCACATTTGCCTATGCATTCATACCAAGGTTGCAGCGAAACTCACTTGGACGAGAAACATGAATTTTGAGATCCATGGATGGTAAACAGCCCCGTCTCCAGATGTTCAGGAAACGGGGCTGTTTATTTGTTTATAATGATTTAAACCCGAGCCATAACGGGATGGATTTGGTACGATGATAAGGAGCACAGCAAACATCTTTTATTTGAAAAGGGGATGAGAGCTTGAATCATTGCAGGGATAACGAGCCCACGGCCGAAGAGCTGATGGAGCTGCACGTAGAGGCGATGTTCACGCATGATCCAAACGGGCGGATCCGCGCAATCCACGAGCCATGGCCGGGTGAGGATCCAGCCCCGCGTTTTTTCCTGGGTCGGACGATAGACGGGACGGCACTTTGCAGGTTTCGCCATGATGTTCCAGATAATCTTGCTCTTCTATTGAAAGAACTGGTCGAGGACGAGCCGATTATGAGAGATTTCCAAGCGAAGCCCAAACATTTCGGGTCGTATATGAAGCTTCTCCAGAGCGGACATCACACGACGGGACCCTGTTATTGTATTCCAGTTCAAACGTCGTCGACCATCCAGGTGGTACGCATCACCCGAGAACATATGAGCGATCATTCGCTTGCCGGTTTCGAATGCCTTGCCTCTGAAATAGAATACGCACAGCCTTGCGTGGCACTTGTACATGACCGCAGGATTGTGTCGGTCTGCCGCAGCGTTCGGGTGACAGCAAAAGCACACGAAGCCGGGCTTGAGACGTTGGGCGAGTTTCGCGGCAGGGGATACGCCGCCGCAGTTGTTGCGGGTTGGGCGATGGCCGTGCGAGAGATGGGGGCATTGCCGCTCTACAGTACTTCATGGGAGAATCTCTCCTCCCAGCGGGTAGCCGGAAAGCTGGGATTGTCCTTGTATGGAGTCAATTTCACCATCAAATGAAATCATTGCTGCAGTATGACATTCCTCGCAAAAAATCCCCTCAACCATGTGAGGGGAGAAGTGCTTGGTTCCATATCGTCAGCTTGAGCTGCCTCTTCTATTTTTATAATAGCCATGCCCTTGATTTCCATGCCTGCGCTTGTAATCTGAAGAAGAGCCTTTACGACGTGAATACCCATGGCTGCTGCTGTATTTTCTTCCGTAATTCTTAGCAGAGCTGCCATGATGCCTTCGACTATCACTATGAGATGAGGAGTGAAGAAGCTTATTGATTATTTTCTTAAACATTTCGGTCTTCCTCCTTTCTAGTTCATCTTATTCCAGTCTACGTAATCGGATCGTACCACAGAGTAAACCCCATAATCAACTTCAGGGCCTCCCATCATTTGGATGGGAAGTTTTTGGCGTTAACCAGCCAGCGCAGCTCTTTCATAAACTCTGAAGATCCAGAATATGGATCTCGCAGCTGGAGTAAGCGTTCAATCATCATTTTCAACTCACTGGAGAGCTGCAATTCTTCCTGCCAGCTTCGCTCGGCGATAACGCTTTGGCTGCTCTCGGGCTCATAGACCGAGTACAGCATAAACAGCATAAAATGGCCGATGTCCTGCAGATCCTCGCTTTCCTGCGATATTTTATGGTGTTCAGAAGATATCTTTCTGCCATGACGGAACCATGGCCGTGTTGGCTTCCGAAGCGGAGGTGGCTCGCCAATTCTGCGTGCCAACCCAAAATCGATGAGATTCAATTCTCCATTCTTAAACAGCACGTTGGGAATTCGCAGATCGAGATGAACAAAACCTTGTTTATGAAGGTACAGCACCAGCTCCATAAGCTGCATCGTAATAGACACGCAATCGGCTTCCTGATATTTTTGGTTTTGTTCAAAAATCAAGTCTTCCAGCGTATCTCCATTCATATAGGACATTACCAGATAGATATGGCGATGGTCCGTAAAAAGATCCAGGTAAGCCGGAATATGCGAATGCTGAAGAGATTTTAATATGGCAGCCTCCCGATTCAGCAAGTGTTCTGCGTAGCTGCCTTTGCTGGGTCTTGCTTGTTTGACGGCTACAATCTGACCACTTTTCCGATCCATGCACTTATATATTAAGCCGTAACTGCCTTCGCCAATCATGTTTTGAACAATATAGCGATTTCCCAGAACCGTATTCTTCTCGGCCGGATAATCCCGCCAAGCGTTGATGAAGGAGCTCAAGGATGAAATAAGACGCATATCGACTCCAACTCTCCTTTTTGGTAAATCCAAATATCTCAGACCGCTATCAACGTACATTATATGCTTTTTGATGGGATTATACGAGTAGCGGAAGGTGCAAGAACCAGCTCGACTCTATCTTTCTTCGAAACTCAAGCGCTGATATGCCGGTATGATGACGAAACAGCTTAATAAAGCAACTGAAACAGGTGTAACGAATGAGGATGCGAGCCAGCAGAGCTATATCATGAATAACCTGGGATATACTGCAGCATTGTCGCTGCTTCGCACGGCTAGGGAGCAGACTGTTCCCATTGAAATCTCTATGCTGGAGGAGCTCTTCAAAGCAAGGATTGTTATGTAAGGTCAACTCTACAAGACCTCTCCCATACCTTACAGGCATGAGAGAGGTTATGATATGAGTTTCGTTCCGCCTCATATTGTGCTAAGATGCACTGTTGTTTTTGGCTATAAAATCGTTGATCAATTGCCGGAGCTGTTCGTGATCCTCATAACTGTTGTACATGCGATAAGCGACCGTATGTGCATTGCCGAAGAAGAATCGTTCGAACTGGGTTTGCCGGCCACCGAATGAGCTTGCCCCAAGCTCCCAGGCGAGCCTGAACAAGGCGATGCGGTCGTAGGCCTCTGAGGTTGTGCCTTTTAAATATTGATCGAGGTAGTGTCCTGTATCCGAATCGAAATCCAGCTCGGAGGGAATCATGATAAGGCCGCTGGAACCTAGAATTTGAATCATCTCAACCATCTCAGGATAGAACTTGGGGAACAGGATGCTGGAAGCCAGGAGCGGGCTGGTGGCAGGAACGAGATATCCGAATTTATCATGGAGTGCGCCTTGTTCAGAAGCCAGTCTTAAGGCTTTAAAGGTCTCGATGAATGTAATGATCTTGGAAACGTTCAAGACCATTTGCGGTTCAAGCCCTACATTTTGCTCATCTGCCAATGACTCTAGCAAACCGAGTAAAAACTCGGTTTTAACAATATAACGAGTGGTGATTTGATGGGCCATATGGGTATGGAAGTGACTCTCGCCAAACAATCGCCCTGCATAGGCTTCATCCCCGTAATAAAATATGCGATCATGCGGCACAAGAACACGATCAAATATAACGAGTGTATCCATCTCTTCGTATCTTGCGCTCAAGGGGTGATCGTAGGTAGAGCTGGCTCCGTAACTCTCGCGGCAGATAAAAGCCATCCCTGGCAGATCATTGGGTACCGCAAAGGCAAAGGCAGATGGATTCACATTATTGAATATCGTGGGTGACGGAGTCGGAAAGACTAACATCTCCTCACAAGTAGCACCTTGCGTAGCCATCATAAAAGCTCCGCTTATGACCATCCCGTTGTCGTTAATTTCTACGACTTTAGCAGCGATGGAATCCTCTACATCGTCATTCTGACCGGATAGCTTGCTCGCGTAGGGCTGGATGAACGCATGGGACAAGGTAATATCATGCTCCCGGCAGTAAGCATAATATCGCCTGAGGTTGTCGGCATATTGCGGATTATGCTCTTCAAGAATATCAGCGGCCGTGAATAGAGCCATGATCGCGGTGTTCATGTAATCGGGAGAGCGTCCTAAGAATCCATGGTGCCTGTTCGCCCAGAGCTCCATCATGATTCTGCGTTTTTGTAAATCCTCGGCATTCCTTGGCGGGAGAAAAGATAAACCAACAAGCTCTCCCGTATCAGGTGAAGGATAGGTCATCCGGTCTAAATAGCACGCATCACATTGCATATCATAAAGATCGGCTTGGGTTTCAATAAGACCTTGAAATGCAGGATGCTGTGATAAAGGACCTTCGATACGCTCTCCTTTATACCAAATGTTGATATTTTGCTTATCAATCCGCTCGATATACTCTTTCCCCGATTTAATAGGCACTGTTTTCACCTCTTTGCGAAAATCATACTGTGCTAACTAACCTGTCTGCTGCTGTTAATGTACGTGTTTAGGCTATCTGGAGTACTTTGTCCCCATGTTGTGTTGCAAAATATGCGGTTGTACCTGCAAGCAAATTCAAGAGGAAATTAGGCGAAAAAAATGGGTCCGCAATGGCCCAAAAACGTTTCGTGTTATTATTGTTTTTTTTCCAGATATTGCTCGAGGGTCAGGTTTTGTCTCGTAATTTCTCCGGCAATGAATACCCCTACATAACGAACATGCCAAGGCTCGTAGGAATAGCCGGTCCCTTTCTCCTGACCTTTACCGTAACGAATAATGAATCCGTATTTAGGGGCGTTGACTTTCAGCCATTTGCCTTCCTTGGTATTTCCAAAGCTCTGCTCCAGCGCATAACCTACGGAAGCACTCGATATATCCATGCTCAGACCGGTCTGATGCTCGCTTTGTCCTGGTCTTGCACTGGTCTTGTTGGCAGCAGCCTCGCCCTTAATGCTTGCATTGCGTTCGAATATGGATTTTTGGGTTGCGTAGGAGCGGTAGCCCGACACAGCTTTGAGATCAATTCCGTCTTTCTTGGCGGCAGCGAACAGTTTTTCCAGCGAGGTTGCAGCTATTTTTCTCATCTGTTTTTTGGGACTAGGCCCCGAGAAGCTGAACGGAATTTGGGGTATAACCAAATCTTGCGGTACATAATGGGAAGGCAGGTTTCTCTTTTTATTGACCAGCACAACGGTACTTGATAGATTTGTGACCGTGGTAACGCCGTTAACATACTTCAGCGTCCGGCCAGGTGCGTTGTTTGCCAAAAACGCAGTGAAGGTGGAACTGGAGGAAGATGCCGCAGCCGCTTCCACTTGGTTCATTCCTGAAACGGTATCGAAACCGTTCATCATTAAACTTGCAACCACCAAACCGATCATGACGGCTGGTAGAATGGATTTGTATTTAACCCCATTCATTCTCATATGATGTCCCTCCTCGTTAGCTGTTTACTCAGTATATAGGAGAGTTATATCGATAGAGTCTCTAATATGTTTCTGAAATGTAAACAAAACGAGCTTGAGGTGACTCGCTTTTTTGGGGAGGATGAAATGACATGCAGATCGAGTTATTATTTAATATGGAGCACCCGAAAGTCCTATACTGATCGTAAGGAGAAATACATATGAGGGATGAAGAACTTCAGGATGTTTTAAGAGGTTATGGCATTGAGGAATCCGAGACTACCTTTATACGACATAACGAGAATAGAACCTACAAAGTGGATGAGGTGAACGGCAGCTCCTATTTGCTGCGCATTCATCAACCGGTCAAAGACAGCATGGCCGGCTTACAGCATACCTATGAGGGTCTGCAAGCAGAGCTGAACATGCTGGAAGGCCTGTCAAGCTGGAACAATCTTCATGTTCAGAAGCCACTCCGCAATCGGGATGGCGAACTGATTACGATCATACAGCACGAAGGGAAGACGTGGAACAGTTCCGTACTTACCTGGCTGGAAGGCAGGGATCTGCAAAAGGATGACGTGAAGGACCCGGCAGTGGTTGAGCGGCTGGAGAGCGGATGCCAAAATTGTGCGCGGATTACTGCATTCCTTATTTATCAGGAGAACGCATATTTTATATTGTATAGTCCGTGTACGGGGAGGCATATCTTGCTGGTTCACATGGGAAGCAGACGCTGTTTTTAACATTGCTTACATCGCGGTGTTTTGTTTTTTGAACGTTATTATCGTAAAAACTATATGAACCATCTTATTGTGAACCATCCTAGCGGGTGGTTTTTCTCTTTCTTCTATATGAAAAACCTAAGTGAATCTTATTTAATACATATTATCCATATAGTTGATCCTATGTTAGCATAATCGTAAACCAGTTTAGGAGAGAGGGGATCGATGGATATGAAGTCATCTTATTGGTTGACAAACGCCCGGCTGGAGAGCGGCTATAATATTCAAGATGGTGTCATTACAGGCACCAGGACGGAAAGTTGTCATCTGTTTATAGAGGATGGAAAAATCGCGAAGGTGGTTTCTTGCGACACAAACATCCCGGACCAAGCCGTTCAACAGGATGTGAAAGGGCTGCTGCTGCTTCCGTCTTTTGTTGAAAAGCATTGTCATCTGGATAAAACGCTGCTAGGTGACCGTTGGCGTTCCGTAACGCCGGTCTCCAGTATATTTGAACGCTTGGATATTGAGAAGAAAACACTGCCTTCGCTTGATACTCGTATCCAGGACCGCGCGGAAAAACTGCTCAACCTCTATGTAGACTCCGGAGTAACACATGTACGTACACATGTGGATATATATCCGGAGGCTGGATTAGACCATTTGGAAGCTGTTCAGCAAGCCTTGCACAGCTTTGAGGGCAAGCTGTCACACGAAATCGTTGCCTTTCCGCAGCATGGTTTATTGCGGTCACAGGCAAAGGAATGGGTGCGGGAAGCTCTTCGCAGAGGAGCCGGCTTGGTCGGAGGCGTTGATCCGGCTACGATTGATGGCGATATCGTGGCCTCCCTGCAGCAAATGGTGGAGCTCGCAGTCGAAGGTAACGCAGGAATCGATTTGCATTTGCATGATGCCGACCACCAGGGGATATACACCTTGAAGAGACTGGCGCAGCTAACCCAGGAAGCAGGGCTGCAGGGGAAGGTTGCGATTAGTCATGCATTTGGTCTGGGCGATATATCACCGTCCGAAGCAGAGGAGATGGGGGATTTATTAGCCGATGCAGGAATTGCTATTATAACCAGCGTGCCGATTGGCCGAACGTTCCCTCCCGTTGGTCTGCTGCACAAGCGTGGAGTAGAGGTGGCAGTTGGATGCGATAACATTTTTGATGTATGGTCGCCCTTTGGCAATGGGGATGTGTTGGAACGTGCAGGTCGTTTAGCGGAAATATCCAGATGGGTGGATGAACGCTCACTGGCGCACACACTCCGCTATATAACCGGTGGCATAACACCGCTTAATGACAAGGGGGAGCAGGTATGGCCGCGAGTCGGAGACGAAGCAAGCATCGTGTTCGTTGAAGCCTCATGCTCCGCCGAAGCCATTGCAAGAAGATCCAGGCGAGTCGTTACGATGTTCAAAGGGGATATCGTTTCGGGTTCATTTTAATTCATCCCTGTAAGGGGTGATGCAGTTGGAATCACGAAATTAGGCGACGATCCTCTGCCAAAGCGAGGTAAATAGATGTCCATCCGAATTAAATTGTTATTATCCTATACCGGCATGCTTGTCCTCAGCTTGTTGGTATTTGTGTTGATTGCCGGATTGTTTACCATCGCAGCAACCGGCGACATTCGCGACATTCGGGATTTTTATAAAGTGCATTATCAGGTCAACCCGCTAACAGAGCAAGAGGAGTCCATCTTTCTGGAATTGAAATACCTGGCTAAGAATGAACCGGACGAGCTCCAAAACCAAGAGCTGCTGAAGGAATATGATTTCAAGCTGAGAACGGTGAGAGCCGGGCTCTATGTCCGCCGGGAAAAAGATCAGGTGTTTGAATCCCATACATTCAATCAGCCCGAACTGGAACGGAGTCTGCCTCATTATGACTTGAACAATAATCAGATCCGCCATACGTTTAACATTGGCGAACGATTCTATGCTTATGCCAAGTATGATTTCCGTTATTCGGATGGTGCGAAAGGAAGTGTCTTTGTCATACGGGAGCGTAGTCCCTTTGGTGAAGTGACACGCAAGCTGCTGCCTGTCCTCGTTCTGATTCTGATCGGCATCATTGTGATAACGAATGTACTGTTATACCGCTGGATTACCCGCAGCGTTGTCAAACCGCTTGATTTGCTCCGGAATTCGGCTGAGCACATCAAGGAGGGAAATCTCCAATTCTCGCTTGATTTGCAGACGAAAGACGAAATCGGACAATTGAACGAGGGCTTTGAGGATATGCGAAAGCGGCTGCAGGCCTCGATTCAGCTCCGGCTTCAGGATGAAGAGAACCGGAAGGAGCTGATCTCCAATATATCGCATGATTTACGTACACCTATTACAAGTATCAAAGGATACATCGAAGGGATTCGCGACGGAGTTGCCGATACACCGGAGAAGATGGATAAGTACGTGAACATCATTTATGCCAAAGCGGTTGATCTCGATAAACTTGTGGGTGAGTTGTTCCTGTACTCCAAGCTTGATTCGAAGCAAGTGCCATTCATGTTCGAGCCTGTAGATATCATCGGCTTTCTAGACGACTGCATTGATGAACTTCAGTTCATTCTTGATGAAAAGGGGATTCAACTGGAGTGGATGGAGCGTACGGCGGATCGAGTTGAGGTCATAGCCGATCTGGAAAAATTGAAGCGAACAGTGCTCAATATTATTGGAAATGCCCAAAATTTTATGGATAAGCAACCCAAAACCATTCGTGTCTCGACCCGAATATCTCCCGAATGGGTGACGGTTGAAATCCAAGATAATGGGATGGGCATCCCGCGCGACGCGATCCCGCATATATTCGAACGGTTTTACCGCGTTGAACCATCTCGCAATTCTTCTACGGGTGGCAGCGGGCTTGGGCTGGCAATTGCAAGCCAGATTATAGAAGGGCATGGGGGTACCATCTGGGCGGAAAGCGAGCTGGGAGTCGGTACAAGCCTGTTCTTTACACTCAAAAGGGCGATCAATTAAGGAGGATCCATGACCACACGCATACTCATCATTGAAGATGAGACTACAATTGCTCAGCTGGAGCGGGATTATTTTGAACTGAATGGATTTTTCGCAGATTTATGCCATACGGGCAATGAGGGATTACATCTGGCACTTAACGAGGACTACAGTCTCATCGTTGTCGACCTGCAACTCCCCGGGATGAACGGCTTTGAATTATGTCGCCAGATCAGGAAGAACAAGGAGGTCCCGATTCTAATCGTTTCGGCCAAGAATGAAGAGATTGATAAAATCCGAGCCTTTAATCTCGGCGCCGACGATTATATTACCAAGCCGTTCAGCCCAAGCGAATTAGTTGCAAGAGCCAAGGCACATCTGATGAGATACAAGAGACTGATGGGCAAACAAGAGACGGTTCAAAATGCAGAGATTCATATACGCGGCCTGGTCATTGATAAATCCGCTCGAAGAGTGTACGTGCGCAATCAGGAAGTCGTGTTTACGACCCGAGAGTTTAACCTGCTCGAATTTTTGGCAAGCCACCCTAACCGCGTATTCAGCAAAAATGAACTGTTTGAACGAATTTGGGGTATGGATTCCAGTGGGGATATAGCAACCGTAACGGTGCATGTCCGCAAGCTGCGCGAAAAATTGGAGCTGGATTCTTCCAATCCACAGTATATTGAGACGGTTTGGGGAGCAGGCTATCGCTTTTCTGTCTGATGGAGTTTATAAAAAGTTAATATATTGTTTCGAATTTATTAATCCCAGCTTTCTTGGCAGTTTAAGACTCTCCTCTATGATGGAGTTATGACGATCAGCTAATGATACGCATAGATTCTAAGGAGGGTTAACACATGAACAAGAACAAGCATGCTACTAAATGGGCTGCCCTGATGTTGGCAGCTGCACTGGGAACGGCATCTCTACCGTTCAATGTGCTGCAAGCTAAAGCAGCAGAAGTCATGATAGCACCCGAAGATATTCAGCAAGCGATCCAGGAGTTGTCCGGGCTTCGCGTGATGCAGGGTTACCAGGATGGAACGATGGGAATCACGAATCCCATTACAAGAGCCGAGTTGGCCAAAATGGTAGTCCTTACATTTGGGCTGGAGGGAGCAGCCGAGAACCAGGCAGGCTTAACGGATGTCAATCCAAATGCCTGGTATTCCGATTATGCAGCTGAGCTGGCGGCGCTGGATATCATGACAACGACGGATGGACGTTTTAATCCAAAGGGAACCGTCACTCGCGACGAGCTGGTTATTATCGTATCGCAGGCATTGAAACGCGACGTGAAATCCGTGGCTTACTGGGCGGAACGTTTACGTGAAGGCGCAGGTCATGTCACTCGGGGAGAAGCTGCATACCTGCTGAATACGGCACACCAAGCGATCCCTTCGGCAGAAGCCAAAATTACGAGTGTCCGCGCATTGAATGCCATTACGTTGATGATTACCTTAGATGCTCCCTTGACAGCAGACAATGAGGTATTTGCACAGGCTAAAGAAGATTTTGTATTTAGCGATGGACTTGCGCTAACCAACATGCCGCGTCTGAAAACGGGCTCGATATCCACTTATATTGTTCCGACATCCGTACAAAATGAGGATACCGACTATACGCTTACCTACAAAGGGCAGAAAGCAGGTACATTTGCAGGCAGCGCCACAAAGCTGGACATGACAGAGGCAAGGCAGGTCGCCAAGGATACGTTTGAACTGGAGGCGCTTAAGTCTAATGGGGTTGTAGACTATGGCTACGTTATTTCTGCATATAGCAGCGGCAGGGGAGAAAACGCATTCATACTAGATGAGAACAACCGAGCTGATGGGAAAGCTTATCAAGTCATTTCCTCCGGTCAGGGCAGAGAAGTAACCATCACTCCGGAGGGCGGACTGCCCATGGTGGCAAAATACGTTCCATTCACGCAATCGACCGATGGCAAGCAAGAACCAAAATTCCGTTTACCTGAAGGTCAGCAGCTGACCCCCGGTGTTACGTATACCGTCACCTCTGATTGGGCACAGATTGCAAGCCGGACATTCGTTGCTAAAGAATTCATCCCGCTGGAAATGGTGGGAGCCGAGGCTATCGGTGAAACTTCGGTTGCCGTTACATTATCCGAGGATCCGGGAGATGAGTTGTTCTCCGGCCGCAGCGTGGAATTGATCGACGCAGAGGGTCATAAGCAGGTGGCCGTATATAAATATTCTAGCCGCAAAGGTGCGGTAGGCGTGTTTGATCTCACGGAGGGCGATAAACTAAGAGCAGGCACGACCTATACCGTAACTCCGGTAGGAGAATGGGCAAAAGGTACTTCCACGGGCCTGACATTAAATTAATCTCATTCTATCCGGATGAATTAGGACAGATGGTGCTGTTTAACCGAAGTAAAACAAACGAAGGCAGCTCAGCGCCCGTTAAGTGAAGCAAGAAAATAATGACTCTTACAGCCAGGCTGTAAGAGTCTATTTAGCGTGCTCGTCTCGCTAGGAACATATCTCTTACTTTGCTCTACGGATAATGACTTAATGCAGGCCATGAGCCAAGTCATAGAATGACTTGCGTAATTGCGCATTGAAGCTGACATGTAGAGAGTCATTGGATAGATAGGAGAGACTTAAAAAGGCTTATTTTCTATTATTTAGAAGATAAATGCTTGAACTTCATATATGATGACTTTATACTACTTCTTAAAAACAAATAAATACTATTTTTATATTATATGTAATATTAATAGTTTTGCATATCACGAATGACACCCCGGATTGCCAGGAGTTACAGACTCGTTGGCCTATGCGTTTCTACTAGCGCAATCGATTACCCTCCATAGCAAATGTTCTGCAAACTTCAGTGTCTTACCGGAACATCCTTCTTCCCTCAATCCTTATTTTCCGCAATGCTGCTATCCATTACGCAATGATAATCAAATCGATGATGAACTTGTTCTGAAAAGGAGGTGAGGCTTCATGTAAATTTCACTGACATGCGGGTTCGCTCAGGCTAAGGCGATTCACTGTTTCATGAATCGGAATGGGTCCAACCATTCACAGATTAAAAACCGGGTAAAAGGAGTGGAAAAGTTTGATAAAGTTAAATCGGTTACGCAAGCCTCTCTCCATGGGTCTGTCGCTTCTCCTGGCAGCATCATTCATTCATCCGGTTTCAGCAGACAACACCTCCTCTCAGAAGATTGACATGAAATCCAGCTTGGCCCAGATTGCAACGGACAAGGTCAGCAACAAGCTGAGCAAGCAGTTTGAGAAAGACGATTATGTCACCTATCTGGTAAAGATGAAGGAACAAGTGGACACCGCTTCGGTCTCTAAGCAGGCTATGGAGAAGGCAACGCTGGAGAAGCAGACCCCCTCGGCAACCAAGCTCTCCGTCAGGACTTCCGTTGTAAGTTCATTGCGGGAGACGGCATCGCGAACCCAATACACACTGGAACGTTATCTGGATAAGGCACTTGATCTCGGCAAGGTCAAAGAATATAAAAGCTATTTTATTGTTAATGCGCTGGCAGTGACCAGTACCCAGGAAGTTATGGAGGAGATTGCGCTCCTGCCCGAAGTGGATAAAATTTTGCCAAATGAAGAGCGTTTCCTTCAGAAGGCTGAGGTCAACACGAAGGACGCAAGCACGGAAAAGGAATCGAGTACTCCGAAGACATCCGTACAGGAGTCAGGCGTATCGGTCATTCAGCCTGCGGTTCCCAAGGGAGCCCGTGATGAAGCCACAAACGCTCCTCAACCGCAAACGGAAAATGTGGAATGGAACATTGACTACGTCAATGCCCCGGAAGTTTGGGAGAGGGGCATTGACGGGACGGGAATCGTGGTAGCCAATCTGGATAGCGGCGTGGACTACACCCATCCTGCCCTGAATCGAAAATGGAGAGGTTATGACGCTTCGGGTAATATCGTTGATCCTGAGCTGAGCTGGTATGATCCGCACAGCGGTTCGTCCCTTCCTGCCGATGGAGATGGTCACGGTACCCATACGATGGGCACCATGGTCGGCTCTGAGGAGGATGGGAGCAACCAGATTGGTGTTGCTCCGGGAGCAACCTGGATAGCCGTACGGATATTCAATCCGGGAACGACAGATGCCATCATCCTTGACGGCGGACAATGGCTTATTGCACCCGTGGATGCGGAAGGCAATCTGCATCCAGAGCTGGCCCCTGATGTGGTTAACAATTCATGGGGCGGAGGCGCCGGATTGGACGAATGGTTCCGGCCCATGGTCCAGGCCTGGCGTGATGCACAGATCTTCCCCGAGTTCTCCGCAGGCAATGTGCGGCCGACGAACCCGGGCGGACCGGGTTCCGTTGCCAACCCTGCCAACTATCCGGAGAGTTTCGCCACCGGGGCAACCGATATTAACGGCAACCTAGCCTCTTTTTCCTTACGTGGTCCTTCGCCCTATGATGAGATCAAACCCGAGGTTTCAGCACCTGGGGTAAATATCCGATCCTCTGTACCAGGTGGTGCTTATGAAGGAGGATGGGACGGCACCTCAATGGCAGGGCCGCATACAACCGCGCTGGCAGCTCTGCTGCTTCAGGCTAATCACTCTCTAAACGTCGATCAGCTGGAGCAGATTATCATGGAGACGGCCACGCCTCGAACGGACAGTCAGTATCCGACTTCACCCAACAATGGGTATGGTCACGGAATCATTAATGCATTGGATGCTGTAGGTTCGGTGGTAGAAGGCATCGGCACCGTATCGGGCAGGGTTGTAACCGCAGGCGATGATCTGGAAGAGCCGGTGCTTGAGCATACACAAGTGAGCTCGGCTTTTACGGGGATTGACGTTCCGCTTACTGCGCGCGTAACCGATAATGTGGGCGTCACCGCTGTAGAGGCCTTTGCAAGAACAGCGGGCACAAGCCAGTACGTCTATCTGCCGATGAATCGCATAGCCGGGGATAGCAAGGATGGAACGTACACGGCGGTCATTCCCGCTTTTCTGATCGAATCGCAAGGGCTGGAATACTATATTCGGGTCAATGATTACGGCAATAACGGATTTGAGAGCAGCGTCTATAAAGTTGAGGTCTCGGACGGTGTGCAGCCTGGATATATCCAGGATTTTGAAGAGAATAATTTGGGCTTTACCGCAGGCGGGACAGGAAGCGCCTGGGTTTGGGGATCACCAACAAGCGGTCCAGGAGGTGCATATTCCGGGGACAAGCTGATCGCGACTAACCTCGAGGGCACGTACGGTGCGAGCAGCAACGCCTATTTGCTTGCACCTCCAATCGACCTGACAGACAGTCCGGAGGGTGGCCTGTTAACCTTCAAGCATTGGTATGACCTGGAGCGAAATATTGATTGGGGCAAAGTATACATTGCCGCCGAGGAGAATGATTTTGCTTTTCAGGAGGTACTTAGCTTTACGGGGACTAGTGGAGGCTGGGTAACACAATATGTGGATTTACGGGCCTACGCCGGACAGCAGGTGTTCGTCCAGTTCAATCTGACGAGTGATGCTTCGGTTCAGAAGGCAGGGTGGTACATCGACGATTTTGAAATTCAGGCACCGGATGACATTGCTCCGGGAGCGCCAAGCGGGCTGGCCGTTTCAGCCGATATATTGGGCAATGCAACCTTAAACTGGACCGGTCCGGATGCTGAGGATCTGAAGTCTTACACCGTATATCGATCCACCGCTTCGGGCACAGGCTATGAAGCGATTGGAAATACGGCGGCAACAACGTACACGGATACAACAACTGTCACCGGTTCTACTTATTATTATACCGTGGCGGCTGTCGATTACAGCGGCAATGAAAGCGAGAAGTCGAGCGAGGTGTCCATTGACATCGTGGTGCCGGAGGACATCTATACCGATCATTTTGATGGCAGCAGCGACAACGGTTGGACGCATTCCGGCGTCAAAGATGAGTGGGAACGCGGTGTTCCGGTTTCGGGACCTGGCCATGCATTCTCTGTACCCAATGCGTGGGCGACCGATCTGGACAATACCTATGAAAGTGGTTCGAATTATTCCCTGGTATCCCCGGTTGTGGATTTGACCCAGGTTACCGAAGCAACATTGACCTTTAATCATTGGTATGAAATTGAGGGAGGATACGATTACGGTTATGTTGAGGCCTCTTCCGATGGAGGAAACACATGGTCCGAGCTCGGGAAGTTCTCTCACAATACCAACGGCAAGCAATGGACACCGGTATTTTATGATCTTGATGCATGGAAAGGAAACGAGGTCCAATTCCGATTCAGGCTGACCTCGGATAACAGTGTGGTGAAAACGGGCTGGTACATCGACGACTTCCGGATTCTTGGCGTTGCTCCTGGAGCGGTCACCAAGGATACTGCGGAAGTACTGCATAGTGACAAGCCGAAACCGGCCTATGATAATCCTTGGTACAAAATTAGCAGAACCGACAAGTATGAATTCAATCAAAGCAAGCAGCCGCAGCCGGAAGCTGGGAAACCGGGAACCGGAGAGGTGACACCGCAAAGCCTGCCTGCAAGCGCAACGGTTACGGTGCTGGAGACCGGGCGTTCGGTGAAGACTGATCCGGCAACTGGCAAATACAGTTTCTCTCATGTTGCAGGTGATTACACGCTGAAGGCCGAGGCCTACGGATACTATCCGAGAACCGAAGTCGTTACGATTACTGATGGCGGATCGGCAAAAGCCAATTTCAATCTGGAAGCCATCCCGCATGGACAGATTGAAGGTGTTGTAACCGACGAACGTACAGGAGAACCGGTCAGTGGGGCTAGCATAGCAGTTCTGGAAGATCCACGGGTCGGTGATGTGCGCACAGGGGAAGACGGCAGGTTCACCCTGGATGTCCTGGAAGGCACCTATACGTTATCGATTCTGGCTGCGGATTATTATGGTGAAACGGTTGAAATTACGGTTCCTGGCAACGGAACAGCTGAGGCCAATGTGACCCTTAAACCGTTTATCGGATTCCCTGGCGAAATTGCGTATGACGATGGCATACCTGAAAATGCCAGAGCCTTCGTAGCAGCGGGCAATGCCTGGGCGGTAAGGATGACGCCGGAACACGAGGCCGCGCAGCTTACGGGCGCATCGCTCCGCTTCTGGAACACCGAATGGCCGCAACCAGGCGGCACCGCGTTCCAATATGCAGTGTATGACGTTTCGGGCGAGAATGGAGCGCCGGGTCGTTTGCTGGCAGGTCCTTTTGACGGAACCGCACTGCGCAACGATCAATGGACCACAGTTGAATTCCCAGAGCCCGTTGTTGTGCAAGGCGATTTCTACATCGTGTACGTTCAGACGGAGGCAGGAAACAATGCCCCTGGGCTTGCAACCGATGAATCGGGCGAAAATGCCTTAAGAAGCTGGCAGCGTGTAAGTGGTGCCTGGAGTCAGGCTCCCGCAGAAGAGGGCAATTACATGATCCGCGCAGTGGTGCGTTATCCAGTTAATGCACCTATCATTACGTCACCTGTCAATCATGCGTACACGAATGAACAAACGGTGACCCTAACAGGCACTTCTCCGGCATCGGGTGCAGAGATCCGGATCTACAACGGCGAGGAAGCGGCAGGGACCACCGTTGTTGAGAATGGGCAGTTTACGCTGAATGTGGAGCTGACACCGGGAACCAACTCGCTCACTGCCGAGGCTGTAGTCAACGGAAAGGCTACAGATCGCTCGCTGCCGGTAGTTGTAACGCTGGATCAGACTGCCCCGGAATTAACGATTGTGACTCCTGAGGAAGGCAGCCACACCAATACGGAGGTGGTCCATGTTACCGGCAGCGCCCTTGATGAATTCATTGACACGCTGACCGTGAACGAACAGCAGGTACAGCTCGGTGAGGACGGAAGTTTTACGCATCGCGTACTGGTCAACGAAGGCGAGAACACGATAGCCGTAAAAGCCAAAGACCTTGCAGGCAATGAGTCGACGGTAACTCGTACCGTCTACGTAGATACCGCATTGCCGGAAATAAGCAATATCTCACCAGCAGAGGATGTTCGAATTACAGCGGGAGAGACTGTAACGGTCTCCTTCGACAGTGTTCCGAATCTTCAAGCCTCTTTCCGAATTGAGCTTCCTTTGGATCTGAGTGCGCAGGGACGAGGCGAAATTCCATTGACCGAGACGGAATCCGGTCACTACTCGGGGACCTACACAACACCGTCCAGCCTGGTGCTGGATGGTGGAATCATAGTGATTCGGGTGCGGGATGCGGCCGGCAATACATCCGAGACTGAAGCTGGCGGAAGGCTGTATGTATCTTCCGGCCAAGGAGAGAATCCTGAACCGCCGACCAATCAGGACCCCGTGGCCGTGATTCAGGCTCCGTCTAATGCAAAGAAGAAGAAAAATGTTGAATTCGATGCTCGCTCCTCCGTGGATGAAGACGGCGAAATTGTGAGTTATGTTTGGGATTTCGGGGATGGATCAACCGCTTCGAAGGCCAAAGTCAAGCATAAATTCAACAATGCAGGAACGTATACGGTGCGTTTGACCGTTACGGATAATGAAGGAGGCGTGAACAGTGCTGTTCACACCATCATCATTCAGTAAATGTAACCAAATCACTGATGGTATCGTGATATGTGAAAGGTAGAATGGATAATCGAACAGCCCCGGGTCCTGTTGATTCAACAGAGCCTGGGGCTTTGTTTGTCTTGTTTATTTTTGTGAGTGGTCGTCTAATTGTTGCAAAAATGGGTATTTAATTGATAGATGGTTGACAACCTGTATATACATGTTATCATTTCTTCATAGATAACCTGTATATACAAGATGATGAGGAGGACGCCGTTTTATGCATACCATAGGGAACCCGCTCCAGGATTGGTGGAGAACTTCCACCGTTTATCAGGTATATCCGAAGAGCTTTAATGATACAACTGGCCGTGGTACAGGCGATATCCGCGGACTTATGGAGAAGCTTGATTATATAAAGGGGCTTGGTATCAATATCGTGTGGCTCCAGCCGGTCTACGTTTCTCCGCAAAATGATAACGGTTACGATGTTGCAGAATATTGCAGTATTGATCCCGCTTTCGGTACCATGGAAGATTTCGACGAACTTGTAGCAGAATTGAAAAAGAGAAATATGCACTTGATGATCGATATCGTTGTGAATCACTCATCCACCGAGCATCCATGGTTTAAAGAGGCAAGAACATCCAGGGATAATCGCTATCGCGATTATTACATCTGGCGAGATCCCGGAACCGATGGAGGTCCACCTAATAACTGGAAGTCCAAGTTTGGGGGACCTGCCTGGCAGTATGACGAAGGCACAGGGCAATATTACCTGACTCTTTTTGACAAGACACAGGCGGATCTGAACTGGGAGAACGAGAAGGTCCGAGAGGAAGTCGTTGATATTCTCAGGTTCTGGGCGGACAAGGGCGTAAGCGGATTTCGGATGGATGTCATTAATCTGATATCGAAAGATCCAGATTTCCCGGATGATGACGGCTCCGTGTCTCCCGGAGACGGCCGCAAATTTTATACCGACGGACCGCGGGTGCATGAGTATATCAAGGAACTGAATGAAAAAGTGTTCAAACCGTATAACCTGGTTACGGTCGGGGAAATGTCCTCTACAACCCTTGAACATTGCATCCGTTATTCGAATCCGAAGGAGAACGAATTCTCGATGACCTTCAACTTCCACCATCTGAAGGTGGATTATCCGAACGGGCAAAAATGGGAGCTCAAGCCTTATGATTTTGAGGAGCTGAAAAAGGTGCTATCCGATTGGCAAACCGGCATGCAGCAAGGCGGAGGCTGGAACGCTCTGTTCTGGAACAACCATGATCAGCCGCGCGCGCTTACAAGGTTCACGGATGATAAGGAATACCGGACAGAAAGTGCGAAGATGCTTGCTACTACACTTCATGGGCTTCAAGGCACTCCTTATGTTTATCAAGGGGAAGAAATCGGGATGCCGGATCCCAAATGGAATGATATGTCCGAATTTCGGGATATCGAATCATTGAATATGTACGAGATTCTTCAGCAGCAGGGCAAAACGCCGGAAGAAGCTGCCCATATTGTGACCGTACGGTCCCGGGACAATTCCAGACTGCCTATGCCGTGGAATGACGGTCATCAGGCCGGTTTTACGACAGGCACGCCATGGATCAAGATCGATGAGCGGTATCCCCTGATCAATGCACAAGCTCAAGTGGAGGATCCGCATTCGATATATCACCATTATCGCCAGCTCATTGAGCTGCGCAAGAACCTTCGTGTTCTAACCGACGGGGAATACGTTCGGCTGGATCAAGGACATCCCGAGGTTTATGCCTATGCCAGAAGAACGCAAGAGCAGACGCTCATAGTAATTTCCAACTTTAGCAGCCGCAGCGTTTCGTACGAACTGCCACCGAATATGTGGGGGAAACCGGACATGGCTTCCGCGCAGCTGCTTATCCGCAATACGACGGAACAACCGGAGCTTGCCGAGGTTGTGAAACTTCAACCATATGCCTCTTATATGTGGCTTATTGAAACCAACTAAATTTATATAGTCAGGAGCGTACAGCTATGGCCATTGATCGCAAAAATGTGGAGCGAATTGTCGAAGCAGTCGGTGGAAAAGACAATATTGAAGCCGCCACGCATTGCGTTACACGATTACGATTTGCCCTTGCGGACGACAGTAAGGTTGATACCAAAGCTCTGGATGAGAACGATCTGGTGAAGGGGCAGTTCTCCTCTCAGGGTCAATTTCAAGTTGTTATCGGACCAGGTCTGGTGGACCAGGTCTACAATGAAATGATGGATATCACCGGTGGAACAAGAGCATCCAAGGATGATGTGAAGACCCTTGCCAGCAAGAAACAAAATCCGATTCAGCGGGCCATTAAGACGCTAGCGGATATTTTCATTCCGATTTTGCCGGCGATTGTCATGGCAGGTTTGCTGCTCGGCATTAATAATCTGCTTACGGGTCCAGGTATCTTCTACGAAGGACAATCCCTGATTCAGGTGCATCCCGAATGGGCGGATGTGGCATCGATTATCAATCTTATCGCAAGTACGGCATTTACTTTTCTTCCCGTCCTGATCGGCTGGTCGGCGGTACGGCAGTTTGGGGGCAACCCGCTGCTTGGGATCGTATTAGGACTGATTCTGGTTAATCCGGATCTTCTGAGTGCCTATCAGTATGCGGACGCCAAACTGGAGGGCACGGTTCCGGTATGGAATTTATTCGGTTTTGACGTTGAGAAGATCGGATATCAGGGTCAGGTGCTGCCTGTTCTGGTCTCTGCTTATATATTAGCCAAGATCGAGAAGTTTCTGGACAAGCGTGTTCATGATTCCATCAAGCTGCTTATTGTGGCGCCCGTTGCCTTGCTGGTAACCGGCTTCCTCGCATTTATCCTGGTGGGACCTATCACCTTTGCCATTGGCAACGTCCTCACTTCAGGACTGGTCAGCATTTTCGATTCGTTTGCCGCTCTTGGCGGCCTGATATACGGCGGATTGTATGCGCTGCTGGTTATCACGGGAATGCATCATACGTTTCTTGCGGTAGATTTCCAGCTTATCGGCAGTAACGGAGGAACGTTCTTGTGGCCGATGCTGGCCTTGTCCAACATTGCACAGGGTGCGGCCGCGCTTGCCATGATGTTCATTCTGAAGGAACAGAAGGCCAAAGGGCTTGCTGTTACGTCATCGATCTCCGCCTTTCTGGGCGTAACCGAGCCAGCTATCTTCGGGGTAAACATTCGTCATAAATATCCTTTCATATTCGGTATGGTCGGATCCGGTATTGCCGGCGTGCTGCTGGCAGTCAACAACGTTCTGGCTTCTTCGATCGGAGTCGGTGGTATTCCGGGCTTTCTGTCCATATTCCCTAACCAGTGGGGCGTGTTCTTCCTGGGGATGGCGATTGTACTGGTTGTTCCGTTCACGGGAACCTTGTTGTTCGGACGTTACCAGATGTCGAGGCCAATCAGAAACCAAGGGAAGGAAATTCCCCAAGATAACGTTGAAAATGAACGGACGGACGGTGCGACTGCAGCCCCAACCCGTTCTTCCATATCCTCTGTTTCTGAGGCAAGTACTTCAGCCGATGCTTCCAAGAAGGTTATGGTGGATATCGCTGCACCGATGAACGGTAAAGTCGTGCCTTTGGCTGAAGTTCCGGACCCTGCGTTCGCTGAAAAACAAATGGGGCAAGGTATTGCCATCATTCCGTCGGAAGGGAAAGTCTACGCACCGTTTGACGGTCAGGTCGCTCATCTGATCAAGAAGAGCAAACATGCGATTATTTTGACCGATACTAACACGGGGTCCAGATCCTGATCCATGTGGGAATCAACACCGTCTCCTTAAAAGGGGAGGGATTCATCGCCCATGTAGAGACGGGGGATGCCATAACCAAGGGACAATTGCTGCTTGAATTCGATATCCATCGTATTGAACAAGCCGGCTTGCCTGTTATCACGCCGATCATCGTACCGGATGGACAGGAACTCATTCAGGAGGTTGTGGAGTATGAAGGAGAGGCCGTTCAAGGTCAGACCCGCGTGCTTCAAGCCGTTTTGCATTCTGAAATCTGACGGTACCTGTGGAGCATGTAATCATCGCTGGATCATGGTACAATAGCTGATGGTGATAAGGGATGACAAACAATATTTATTGGACGCTTTACAAAGATTATGCCGAACAAATCGATACGGGAATTCTCCAGGCCGGCAGTAAGCTGCCATCGGAGAACGAGCTTGCCGCCACCTATCAGATTACAAGGGAAACGGTTCGCAAAGGACTTAATTTGCTCGCGCAAAACGGGTATATCCACAAGGTTAAAGGCAAAGGCTCCTTTGTTCTGGATACAGGCAGATTGAACTTTCCGGTATCGGGTCTGGTCAGTTATAAAGAGATGGCTGAACGGTTAGGCAGAAGAAGCCGAACCTTTGTGTATGAAACGAAATGCGTCCCTGCAGGGGAGAGCATAGCGAAGGAGCTTCAAATCCGTCCGGACCAGCTCGTGTGGAAGGTGATTCGCGCCAGGGAGATCGAAGGGGAACGCATCATCCTGGATATTGATTGTTTGCTTGCCGACATCGTCACGGGTTTGACGAAGGAAATTACCGGCGATTCTATTTTTCAATATCTTGAGGAAGAATTGCATTTGAAAATCAGTTATGCCAAAAAAATAATTTCTGTTGAACGTGCTACAACCATGGACCACGATTACATGGATCTTGGAAACGATACACATGTCGTCGTAGTCCGGGGTTACGTTCATCTGGAGGATACAACACTCTTTCAATATACGGAATCGAGACACCGGTTAGATAAATTCCAGTTTGTCGATTTTGCCAGAAGAGAATCCAATGTGGAGCATTGGAACAAATAAAAGATAGAAGTGTCAAGCAGCCGCGATGAGATCGCGGCTTTTGCTGTTGCAGCAGCGGAAGGAGGGGAAATCATCTCCTTTGTTGAAGGTATGATAGTGACAACGTTTCGGAATATCAAAGTAAAGGAGCCGATCAGATATGGACTTAGGACTCAAAGACAAAGTTGTATTGATTACCGGAGGGAGCCGGGGCATTGGCCTTGAAACGGCAGTCACGTTTGCTCTTGAAGGCGCAAAGGTGGCTATTTGTGCAAGGGATGAAGAGCAATTAGCTGCTGCGGCTGAACATATTCGAGATTCAAGCGGATTTCAGGCGCTGACGATAACAGCGGACGTGACTCAATCCGAGGAATGCTTGACGGCGGTAAGGGATACCGTTCAACATTTCGGTCGACTCGATATCCTGGTGAACAATGCGGGAACTGCGGCAGCGAAGCCATTCGAGCTGATTGAAGACGAACAATGGGCATCCGATCTGGATCTCAAGCTGTTCGGCGCCATTCGCTTTTCGCGTGCTGCGATTCCGCATATTCGTAAGTCTGGCGGCGGGGCGATTATCAATGTCACAACGTCCTGGGCCAAGACGCCGCCGGCTTCGTCCATGCCGAGCAGTGTCAGCCGGGCAGCCGGACAGGCCATGACCAAGGCCATGAGTCATGATCTGGCATCCGATCAAATCAGAGTAAACACGGTATGCATAGGAATGATCCGCAGTGCACAGCTGGAGGAGCGGTGGAAGCGGGAGGAGCCAGGGCTCTCATGGGAGCAATATGCTCGGGACCCGCGCCACAAGATTCCGCTGGGACGCATTGGAGATACGGATGAAGCCGCAAAAGTCATCGTTTTTTTGGCATCCGACGCGGCCTCCTATGTAACCGGAACTTCCATCAATATCGACGGTGGTTCAGCCCCGTCTTTGTAAGGCGCCAGAATAGGAGTTCAGGAGGATCTCGGAGATGAATGATCAGGTAGTGATTGGGATTGACGGAGGCGGGTCGCAAACGCGCGTCATGGTCAGTGACTTGAATGGTAATATCCGGTCATATGCAGTTGGCGGCGCATCCTCGATACATAAGGACAGCAATGCGCACAAAAATGTTCAAGAAACCATTCAATCGTCGCTTTCTATGGCGCGCTGCAGCCTGGACCAAGTCATAGGACTATATGCGGGAATAGCGGGTTACGAGTCCGATCAAGATCTGGATTGGGTGACCCGTTTAACCGATGTGGAGGGGCTGCAATGCCCGAAATGGTATGTCAACGATTCCGTTGTCGCGCACGCAGGTGCATTCATTGGGAAGCCGGGTATCGTGGTTGTATCTGGAACGGGCTCCATGATTTTAGCCATAACGGAACAAGAGACACCGATTAAGAATATCGATTTTCACCATTATGCCGCCAGCGCAGCGAGATTTCTTGCGTATGATGCGGTGTACCAAATACTGGCCGGGAATATTCAACAATCGGATGAAACGCTGGTTCGCAGCGTTCAGAGCTATTGGAATGTTGAGAATATGGAACAGCTTCGCCTCTTGGCTGCCGCAGGATTTATGGAAGAGAGTAAGGAGCGCAACAAGAAGTTTGGAGACATGGCACCAATCATCACGATTGCAGCTGAAGCCGGAAGTCCATTGGCCCAGAATGTGTGTGATGAAGCCATGAAGCAAATCATGGTAGGCGTCGAGATTCTGGGATCGTTCTTTCAATCAGATCACGTATCGGTTACGGGAATTGGCAGTGTCGTGAACAGTCCCTATATGAAATTAAAGTTTAATGAGAGCCTGCGATTTGGGAAAAATAAACAGTATGTTTACAAGGCTCCTGAATTGTCGGCCGCATCCGGAGCTGTGATAAAGGCACTTCAGCATGTGGGTGTACTTGTTGATGCCCGTATGATTGAGTTCATGCGAAGACACCCTCATGCAGCGTGGTAGAGTCCGATGAAACCTGTTGCGAAATCACTTTTAAAGCATTTGATCTTGGATCAGATGCTTTTTTTTGTTTGCTAGATGGAGAGCAGTTGCCGAATTATATTGAATTCATAAATATGAAATATTAATTTAATGAATTCTATAGCATGATATTTCCATTGGCTGAATTCTGGCTGTCAGGCTAGTAGCTCATTCTAGTTTTTTGTAAAATCTTTCATGAACATAACATAGAAAATATAGTAAATATTTCTTGTCTAACCTAAAAAAATGATGTAAAGTAACATATCAAATAAACTATATTTGGTTTGATGTCAGAGTTTTTGACATATTAATTGACCTGAGGTCAATTTTATGCTGATTTTCGTCGAAAGGTCACGGGCTATGGAAGGATGAGTCGAAAAAGGCTGCAAAATCTATCTTATCTACAGAAAAGAGGCTGTAATATGAGTCAACCTATTTTGCAGATTCAGGATTTGCACACGCACTTTTTTACGGACCGAGGTGAAATACCCGCCGTGGATGGTGTGAGCCTATATGTTAGGCCGGGAGAAGTGCTTGGAGTTGTTGGCGAATCAGGCTGCGGCAAGAGTGTCACAGCGCTTTCGGTATTAAAGCTGATTCCGCAGCCTCCGGGTAGAGTCACTGGCGGTTCAATTTTGTTTAAGGGGAAGGATATCGTCCCGCTCAAAGAGCGTGAGATGCGTACAATTCGCGGCAATGCCGTTTCTATGATTTTTCAGGAGCCGATGACGTCGCTTAATCCGCTCTTTACGGTTGGCCAGCAAATTAGCGAGACCATTCGCCTCCATCGGGGGCTAAGCAGGAAACACGCTCGAGAGCATACGGTTGAGATGCTGAAAAAGGTTGGCATTGCAAGGGCAGTGGAGATCATCGATGAATATCCCCATCGACTATCCGGCGGGATGCGACAGCGGGTCATGATTGCGATGGCGATTTCGTGCAATCCTGAACTGCTCATTGCCGATGAGCCGACAACTGCGCTGGATGTGACGATTCAGGCTCAAATTCTGGATTTGATCCGCCGCTTGAATGAGGAATATCAAACCGCGGTGATGATGATCACGCATGATCTCGGTGTTGTCGCGGAGATGTGTCATCGGGTAGCAGTAATGTATGCCGGGAAGGTGGTTGAGGAAGGGAGTGTGCGGGATATATTCAAAAAACCGCTACATCCGTATACTCAGGGTCTTATCAAGTCGGTACCCAGGATGAATGAGCAGCATCGCCGGTTGTTCTCCATTTCCGGCAACGTACCGGTCTTGAATACACAGATGAAGGGCTGCCGGTTTGCCGAGCGATGTCAGAACGTGATGCCGCTGTGCTTTGAGAAGCTTCCGGAGCTGAAGGAATATGAAGAGGCACATAGCTGCCGCTGCTGGCTGCACGAAACGCCGAAGGAGGAAGTCGTATGAGCGAACCGTTACTGCACGTGGAGCATCTCAAGAAGTACTACCCGCTGGGAAGTCGGTGGTTCGGAAGATCGCAGCAGCAAGTCGTCAAAGCCGTTGACGATATTTCGTTTTCCGTGGAAAAAGGTGAGACGTTTGGATTGGTAGGGGAAAGCGGGTGCGGCAAATCCACTGCGGGCCGTTCATTGCTGCGTCTGATTGAGCCGACGTCCGGCAGGGTTCGGTTTGATGGGCAGGATATCACGGATTTATCCCCGGAAGAGCTCCGGCTGAAGCGCAAAGATATGCAAATCGTGTTTCAGGACCCGTTCTCTTCTCTGGATCCGCGGCATACTGTCCAGCGGATATTGGAGGAACCGCTCATCGTGCATGGAGTAGGGAATGCAAAAGAGCGACAAAACATCATCAGCCGCTTGATCGATGTCGTCGGCTTGACGCATAGCCATCTTCAGCGGTATCCGCACCAATTCTCTGGCGGACAACGTCAGCGAATTGGCATTGCCAGGGCATTGGCGCTCCAGCCCAAGCTGATCGTTGCGGATGAACCCGTCTCGGCACTGGACGTGTCGATCCAGTCGCAGATTGTTAATTTGCTGCAGGATTTACAGGAGGAATTTGGCCTTACCTATATTTTTATCGCGCACGACCTGAGTGTGGTCAAGCATATTTGTGACCGAATTGCCGTGATGTACCTCGGGCGGATCGTGGAGATTGCCGAGAAAAACACACTCTATTCCTCGCCGCAGCATCCATATACGAAAGCGCTTTTTTCCGCGGTGCCTCAGCCGGACCCGGATATCAAAACCGAACGAATCATTCTGCAGGGAGAGCTGCCAAGCCCCGCAAACTCGCCTGTTGGCTGCGCATTTCACACACGTTGTCCAATGGTGATGGACATTTGCCTGAACGAGCGGCCCGAGCTGAAGGAAACCGAGCCCGCCCATCTGACAGCCTGCCATTTGTATAACGGGGCGAATGCAACCGAAAAAGCGATTTAAGACGTACGTATCGCAACCATTTCTTTATAGCTGTCGAAGCACTTTTCTTCTTTCCGGTTTATAGTCTGGACAAGTTGTCCGGCCTCATATAAACAAATGAAATATTCGGTTGAATAGAAGGGAGCCAGAATATGAAAGTGAAAAGATGGAGCAGTCTCGTTATGGTATTGATGTTATGCACCGTTGTTGCCCTTGCGGGTTGCAGCGGCAGTAAGAGCAGCGGCAATAATGGTGCAGCAGGAACGGATACGGGAGAAACAACAGAACCGAATAACCCGTCACAGTCCACACAGGATACGTTGATTGTCGGACGGGGCGGGGATTCCTCATCCCTTGACCCCTCAATTGTAACAGACGGCGAATCCCTCAAAATCACGCACCAAGTGTTCGACTCTTTGCTGGAATATAAGGAAGGAACAACCGAGGTTCAAGGATCGCTCGCCGAAAGCTGGACGGTTTCCGAAGACGGGCTGAAGTATACCTTCAAACTTCGCCAAGGCGTGAAATTTCATGACGGAACCGATTTTAATGCGGATGCCGTGGTATTCAATTTCACCCGCTGGTCCGATCCAAAGAGCGAATACAAGTATGAAGGCGACTCCTTTGACTATTATGACTCGATGTTTGGTCCCGATGGAAAACGGGTCATCAAGGAAGTTAAAACAGTGGATGCCAATACCGTTGAATTTACGCTGAATCAGCCGCAAGCACCATTCCTGCAGAACCTGGCGATGACCTCCTTCGGCATTGCCAGCCCTACGGCGATTCAAGAGAAACAAGCCAGCTTCAAGAACGAGCCGGTTGGCACAGGACCTTTTATGTTCAAAGAGTGGAAACGAAATGATTCGATTACACTGGAGAAGAACCCGAACTATTGGAGAGAAGGACTTCCGAAGCTGAATAAAGTGATCGTTCGCTCCATTCCCGACAACTCTGCACGCTTCAATGCGCTGCAAAGCGGGGAAATCGACCTGATGGAAGATTTGAGCCCGGACGACTTGGCAATACTTGAAAGCAATCCGGATCTGCAGAAGATCGAACGTCCCTCCAACAACGTTGGTTATGTCGGCTTCAACCTCAAGAAAAAGCCGTTTGACGACGTGAAAGTAAGACAAGCCCTGAGTTATGCCGTCAACAAACAAGCGATTATCGATGCCTTCTTCGCTGGACAGGCCGTACCGGCCGTCAATCCATTGCCGCCATCTCTGTGGGGGTATAACGACAGCATTCAGGATTATGAATACGATTTGGAAAAAGCGAAGCAGCTGCTGGCTGAAGCGGGTTACCCGAACGGATTGCCGGACGAATACACCTTCTACGCGATGCCGGTTCCTCGTCCTTACATGCCGGATGGTAAAAAGGTAGCGGAAGTGATTCAGGCTGATTTCGAGAAAATCGGTGTGAAGGTCAAAATCGAATCACCCGAATGGGCGACGTATCTGGATGATGCGCAAGCTGGAGAAAAAGACGACCTCTTCATGCTCGGTTGGACGGGAGACAACGGAGACCCGGACAATTTTCTGTACACACTGCTTGACAAAGATGCCATCCCATCCAATAACTACAGCTATTATGCCAGTGACAAGCTCCATGAAATTTTGATTGCCGCTCAAAAGGAAACCGAACAGACCAAACGCGAGGAGCTGTATAAAGAAGCTCAAGTCATCATTAAAGAGGATGCACCATGGGTACCCCTCGTGCATACGACACCTCTCCTTGCAGCCAAAGCAAATGTGAAGGGATACGTACCGGCTCCTACAGGAACGGAATACTACTATAACGTTTATTTTGAATAACGGGCTGTACCACAACGCCTTTGGCAGGTGAATCTATCTTGAAATCCTATATATTGAAGCGAATATTCATCATGATTCCGGTTCTGATCGGGATGACCATCATCGTGTTTTCTATCATTCATGCCATTCCGGGCGATCCCGCTGAGACCATTCTGGGACAAAAGGCGACGGAACAGTCCAAGGAGGCTCTTCGTGAGCAGCTGGGGCTTCATAATCCTTGGTATCAGCAGTATTTCTCCTATATCGGAGATTTGCTGCAAGGCGATCTTGGACAATCCATCCGTACCAGGGTGCCGATTGCCGAAGAAATCACGCCGTATTTGGCAGCAACCGCTGAATTAACGTTTGCCGCCATGGCCTTTGCCATCTTTTTCGGCGTCAATGCGGGAATCATCAGCGCCTGGAAGCACAATTCATGGTTTGATTACATTAGTATGCTGGTCGCATTAATCGGGGTTTCGATGCCCATCTTTTGGCTTGGGTTAATGGAGCAGTGGATATTTTCCTTGGAACTGCACTGGCTGCCTTCGATCGGTCGGATGAATCAGCGTGACCCGGTAGAAGCCGTAACGAATTTGTACTTGCTTGACAGTATCATCGCCGGACGCTTCGATCAATTGTGGACGGTCGTCAAACATCTGATACTGCCCAGCGTGGCGCTGGGCACCATCCCGATGGCGGTTATCGCCAGGATGACGCGATCGAGCATGCTGGAGGTCATGAATTCCGATTTTGTCCGCACGGCTAAAGCCAAAGGACTGTCCCAATTTTTCGTTGTATACAAGCATGCGCTCAAGAATGCCTTCATCCCTGTGCTTACGGTTATCGGCCTGCAGACGGGCGCCTTGCTTGGGGGAGCGGTATTAACGGAGACCATCTTCGCATGGCCTGGTGTCGGCCGCTATATTTATGAAGCGATCAGCTCACGGGATTACCCGGTTATTCAGTCCGGGATTCTGATCATCGCTTTTATATTCGTTGTCATCAATCTGATTGTGGATTTGCTGTATGCAGCAGTCGATCCGCGCATCCGCTACCGGTAGGAGGGAAGCTATGCCACAGATTACAACACACCTGAACGACAGCTCTGCCATTCCTTCCGAGAAGGTTTCCGGACCTTGGCGTAATGCGTGGAGAGCTTTCCGCAAGAACAAAATCGCGATGGCTGGACTGTTCATGATTATGTTCTTCATTGTCATCGCACTGCTCGCGCCATTAATCGCGCCCTATGATTATAAAGCGCAGGAGCTTGCCGACCGGTTAAAACCTCCGTCAGCTGAGCATTGGTTTGGAACCGATGATTTGGGACGGGATTTGCTCAGCCGGGTGCTGCATGGAACGCGCATCTCATTGTGGGTCGGTACATTTTCCGTGCTTGGCTCTATCATTCTGGGAACGCTGCTCGGTATTCTGGCAGGCTTTTACGGCAAGTGGATAGATATGATCATCTCGCGTTTCTTTGATATTTTGTTGGCGTTTCCGAGTATCTTGCTGGCGATAGCCATCGTAGCCATCCTGGGCCCTTCGCTGCAAAATGCGTTATATGCCATTGCCATCGTCAACATACCGACCTATGGCCGATTGGTTCGCGCTAAAGTCCTCAGCTTGAAGAACGAGGAGTACATCAGCGCTGCGCAGGCTATAGGGATGAAGAACAGTGGAATTCTGAGACATCATATTCTGCCGAATAGTCTGACTCCAATCATCGTGCAAGGAACGCTGGGCATCGCGACGGCCATTATTGAAGCGGCTGCGCTCGGATTTTTGGGCCTTGGCGCCCAGCCTCCCGCTCCGGAATGGGGAAAGATGCTGTCTGATTCGCGTCAGTTTATCGCAACGGCCCCATGGACGGTGATTTTTCCCGGAGTTTCGATCATGCTGACGGTACTCGCCTTCAACCTGATGGGGGACGGTCTGCGCGATGCTCTGGATCCGCGAATGAAAAGTTAATATACGATAGCAATACGACTGAATCACAGGAATGACGCTTTCGTCACGTTTATATGAAGAATCAAGGCAGCCGATGATCGGCTGCCTTTTTCAATGCAACTTCTATAGGAAGCATGCTCTAATCCGTATATACGGAAGCATTAAAGCATTCTGGTCCTGTTCTGCCCATATCCAGCACAAGTGCAGTCACATACATGGTATATACCAGAAGACCGGTTGGGGGAGGGGTTACATTATAGTCTGCAGCGACAAAGGAGACACTTTGGCTTTGAACCTGGGAAGGCTGATATTGTACATAAGTGGTATGGATAACTGGATCCGTTGTTAAATAGCCCCGCATGACATCAATTTGAATAATCGGAGCAAATATATCTTCACTTAGTATATAGAAGCCAACTTGCCCAAGAAGCTGAGTACGGATGATACCGGTTGTATCGACAGGCACACTCAAACCCACTTGACCGACCATGACGGGGGTGTCCACCACGAAACGTTCCGTGGAGCCTGGGAATGCTATGGGCCAGTGATTGGAGGTGCGTGCATCTAAAAATTTTGTCAAGGCTAGCTTTCACCACCTGTTCTATTAAATCAGTCCATTGCTAGTAGTATATGATGTTTTGTTATGATGGCTTGGACGAACATCTTGTAATAGGAGATGGATGTCGTGATTTTATATATGAATTGTCGCATAGTTATACTAAAAAAAATGGTCAGATATGATACCTTATATGTGGAGTCAAGACCTCATTAAATGTATGGGGCAGGGCTCTATAATTATGCTTCTTATAAAAACTCATGAAAGTGATGGTGATGATACATGTCAAAAGTTTATCGCATTGGTATTATCGGTTGTGGCGGAATCGCAAACGGAAAACATCTGCCCAGCTTAAGCAGATTGAATAGTGTGGAGCTTGCAGCGTTTTGCGATATCGTCAAAGATCGGGCTGAAGAGGCTGCTGGCAAATATGGCAGCGAGGAAGCAAAAGTATATAGCGATTACACGGAGCTGCTAAAGGATTCTACCCTTGATATCATTCATGTGCTTACCCCTAATGATTCACATGCGGAAATTTCCATTGCTGCGCTTGAGGCCGGAAAGCATGTTATGTGCGAGAAGCCGATGGCCAAAACGGCTGCGGATGCCAAACTGATGATGGAAACGGCTCAGCGTACGGGCAAGAAACTGACGATCGGATACAACAATCGGTTCCGTGAAGACAGTCTTTATCTTAAAGAGGTGTGCGAAGCCGGAGAGCTCGGTCATATTTATTATGCAAAGGCACATGCGGTACGGAGAAGAGCTGTTCCGACCTGGGGCGTATTTTTGGATGAGGAAAAACAAGGCGGAGGGCCGCTGATCGATATCGGTACGCACGCGCTGGATTTGACGCTCTGGATGATGGATAATTACAAGCCGAAAATCGTACTGGGTACTACATATCATGAATTGTCCCGTAAGGAGAATGCGGCAAATGCTTGGGGACCGTGGGATCCCGAGAAATTTACGGTCGAAGATTCCGCTTTCGGCATGATTGTAATGGAGAACGGAGCAACCATCATCCTGGAATCAAGCTGGGCGTTAAATACGCTTGATATTGATGAAGCCAAATGTACACTTAGCGGCTCGGAAGGCGGGGCCGATATGAAGAACGGCCTGCGCATTAACGGGGAGAAATTCAGCCGTCTGTACACCAATGAAATTGAGTTGAACTCCGGCGGGGTAGCTTTCTATGACGGTAAGAAGGAACAGGCTCCGGATGTTGAAATGAGAAGATGGATCGAAGCCATTGATCAGGATAAAGACCCTGTCGTTACTCCTGAGCAAGCTTATGTTGTATCACGTATTCTGGAAGCTCTGTACGAATCGGCCCGTCTTGGAAAAGCAGTATACCTGGATTAATCAAGTTTATGAATATTTCCATATAGAGATAAGAAGAAGTCCTGAGGAATCAGGGCTTTTTTCTGTTATCACCTAGCTCGATGCTGAGATCCGGCGAATGAGACAGAGCTTAATGGTAATAATAAGCACATTACTCTATGATTGGAGACGGGATGTATGATCTTTATTTACAATGATTACGGGGGGACCCACACAACGTCGTTGGCAGCAGCGTATCATCTAAATAAATTGCCTACGAATCGACAGCTTACAAAAGAAGAAATTCTGGCGGTTGATTATTTCAACAAACTGAAAACCTCGGATATGGGCAAGCTCATTTTTCACGGCCTGGATGAGAACGGGAATCCGGTTTACTCGGTTGGGCGGGGATCCTCCAAGGTGGTAGTGGAAGCATTGAAGAACTTGAGCTTAATCCTGCAAGACAAATACCAGAACGATGAGCCTATCATATATTCCAACACGTCGCCAACGGTACCATTCTCCATGACGATGGGCGGACTGTTATCCAGAAGGTTGAAACTGGACGCTCTAGGGGTGCCGTTATTGGTCATGGGTGCGAAGAAATCCTGCAGCAATATCCATGAATTGGTTATCCATACCAAGAAGACCGCAGCTGCGAGATCAGGAACTGAACCCGTCATCGTCATTGACAATAAAGAGTATTCGGCTTAGTTATTTTCGATGGAGAAGCTCTTTATTTTGAATGTATTTGTATAAAATTCTTAGAAGATGACTTTGCTATAATTGGGTCATCTTCTTTTTTTGTCCCCAAGGCCCAATCGTCTGATTACGAGATGACAATTTCTGTTTTATACAATTGGTGGAACGGTCGTCTAATGGCAGATATGCGGCCGAAGCTGTTTTTGATCATTTTCAAGATACGGGTTTTATAGTTGAAGAGAATGGAGCAATGCTAGGTTTCCTTATTGGACTTTTATCCCAAAGCCGAAATGAAGAGGCTTATATTCATTTGTTGGCATCCATCCTGCGCATCGGCAGCGTGGCATCGGACGTCAGCTTTACGAAACGTATTTTAATGAAGTGAATAAACGGGGTTTAGAAATTGTTCGCTGTATCACGTCTCCAATCCATACAAGCTCCATCGCTTACCATACCAGAATGGGATTTGTTATTGAAAAAGGAGATAAACCGCGTGGAGGGTATCGAAATACATAGCATTGGTTCAATCCAACCGTCTGATAACAGACGGTTTCTTTGTATGTTGGAGAGCGCATGGGAATGGATGGTATTCTGCGATCAAGATACGAACCTCTTCTCACGGTTTCATGGGTTGTTTGCCCTGTTTTTTTATCGCGCGCCATTTGGAGGGAGCTATTCCCGTCCAATGTTTGAAGTGGCGGTTGAAGCTGGATATTGTTGCATAGCCTACCTCTTGGGAGATTGACAGTATGCTGCTATCGGTATGGGATAGTAATGCAGAGGCCATCTGCATTCGCACATTGTGCAAGTAATCGAGCGGAGCCATTCCCATGCAAACGCGGAACGTTCGACGAAAATGCGTGACGCTTAAGCTGCAAACTGCCGCCAATTCATGAATATGAATCGGTTCCATGTAATGCTGTGAGATGTACTCCAGCGATTTGGAAATTGTGTTCATGGAATTTCGATCGGCAGCTCCAACTACTGGTGTATCGTCAGCCATCTGATCGATGATTCGGGTAATGAGGGTCATCAGCGTCCAAAGGCACCCTTTGACGGCCGATTCGTAGCCTGATAATTGCTGACTTAGTTCTTTCATGAGATATTCCGTCATTAATGTGATGTCGGGAGCATCGCCCGGACTGATGATATTAGCGAATCCCGCTGGAGCAGGGGCGTTCCACGATCGGGGATGGGCCGTGCCAAGCAGCGCATTCGGATCTAAGAAGCAAAAATCCCATCGGCTCACCTGACTTTTAACACTTTGCGCAAGGTGAAGCTGCCCCGGAAAAATAATGCTCACATCGCCTTTTGAGTAAGGCAGGATCTTGTCCTCTACAAAAAACACGCCTGAGCCCTCGTGACAGTATCCGATTTCAAGACAATTGTGATAATGAAGATACGTAATATCGGCATCGTTTTGGACATGGTTTCCGATCCAATCCACGGGAAACGTGGGAGGGAGCAAATACGGCTGACCGATAATCTCATAGGAAGATGGTTGTTTCTGCATAGTTTTCAGTCCTTATTGAGCAGAATTGTTATCTTTCATATTATAAACTAGATATGAAATCGATTACATATGAAGCGAGAGGAGAAAGTGACATGGCTTATCCTATAGAACCGAAATTGGCTGAGTTATCCGAAAAAATTATGGAGTACGGGCGATTAGCCCATGAATATGGTGCAGATGGCGTTTCCGGCATTTGGCAGGATATTGAACGGGCAATGCAGGAAGCCGCGGAGAAATTGCAAGGTCTGCCTGTTGATGGGAAACTGGCTTCCCAAGAGCCGAATGATCTGCGTGGGATTCAGCAGCTTCGTACGAATGGTCCTCGAAGAATGTGGAAAACATTCAATCAGTCCGAGTATAAAGATAAGCTGGAGGGCGCTATGCTCGCCCGATTCGCCGGATGTACGCTGGGAGCTCCCGTCGAACTATGGGAAGTGGATGAAATGAAGAGTTGGGCCGAGTACATTGGGGATGCCTTTCCACCGCGCAGCTATTGGACCCGGATTAAGAATCCGAACCATCGGCGATATGGGAAGAGCACATTTTATGAATATACGCTTGAAGGCATGAGCGGAGTTCCCGTCGACGATGATATTACGTATACGATTCTGGGGCTGCTGATCGCGGAGGAGCATGGGATTCATTTTACGACGGAGGACGTGGGGAAGAGCTGGGTGAAATATTTGCCGCTTGCATGTACGGCTGAAGAGGTTGCCCTTCGTAACTTGAGAGCAGGCAAGACGGCTATGGAAGCAGCAAGCTTAGAGAATCCGTATTGTCAATGGATCGGTGCAGATATTCGATCCGATCCGTGGGCATACATTGCACCGGGGTTCCCGTCGAAAGCGGCAGAGTACGCGTATCGAGACGCTTATTTGAGCCATCGAAGGAACGGAATTTATGGCGAAATGTTTTTTAGTGCGGCTCAAGCAGCCGCCTTTGCCGTCGATCATCCGGTGGACGCCCTTCGCACTGGACTGACAGAAATTCCTAGCGAATGCAGCCTATATAAGGATATCGAATGGGCGCTCGCCATAGGTGGAGATATCCGGAATTACGCAGAAGCGCGAGAAGCCGTGAACAAGCGCTTTCAAGGTATGTCTCCCGTTCATACGAACAACAATGCATGTTTGACTGTATTCGGTTTAATGATCGGAGGGACGGATGTGTCCAAGGTCATTTCCGAGACGGTGGCAATGGGGCTGGACAATGATTGCACAGCGGCTACCGCAGGGAGCATCGTCGGGGCAATCGTTGGCAAGGAGGGCGTTCCTGCCCATTGGCATGCGCCGTTTCATGATACGGTAAAGACTTATATGATTGGTGCGGAGAATTTCAAAATCAGTGATCTCGTGGAGCGATTTACCATCGTGGCAGAGCAGACCTATATCGATTCCAAGCAAGAGATATAAATGGGGAGCCTGCTCCGATATAAAATTGCAGAGTGGTTCAATGCATGCTAAAAACTTCTATTCAATGAAAGTTAACATAGGGCGACCAGTGCCATGAAAATGTGCGCTGGTCGTCTGAAATCTAATGGGGATACGGCGTTTCCAACTCGACGCCGCAAGGGCCGCCATTCGGATTACTGTCCAGATGGACCTCCGTGCCGTCTTCCCGGAACAACGGCCGGTAGAAAGCACCGATCTTGGTTGCCGACGCGTTGGCATAGTGGCAGATAAAGGCACGGCGAAAACGGTTCGATTTGTTGCGGTAAGAGCCATGGATGAGGTTGCCGTTAAAAAAGAGCACATCGCCTTTGTCCATTATGGCGGGGAGGACCGTTTGATCTTTTGGCGGTTTCACGAAATGGGTGGTAAACGACTCGCGCGAATCGGCTTCCTCCGGGCACACAAGGGCATAATTACTTGTTTTCGGAACGACGAGCAAGCCGCCGTTCTCTTCATCAGCCGCGTCGATCGCCGTCCACGCCGCGATGCAGTTGCCCGGCTCCACCTGCAGGTAGAAATTATCCTGGTGCAGCGCTTGACCGGGGGAACCGGGAGGTTTGTAATAAAACATGCTTTGAGCTGCGAGCGCAGGCTCGCTGTACAAATCAGCCAATACGTCCATGACAGGCTTGTGCAGCATGTATTTTTTTGCGATTGCATCAAAACGGTGCGGATGCATAACACGCGGATAGCGTTTCAGCGGTTCGACAGCTGTATCATTGAAGACCGGCTCGAAGTGGCCGGGTACGGTCTTTTGGCTGATCTCCTCAAACGTTGCTTCAATTTCAGCCAGTTCCTCCTGCCGGAAGAGCCCTTTTACAATTAAATACCCCTCTGTTTCGAACTTGTGCAGCTGCTCCTCGGTCAATACGTTTAACTTCTCTCGCATCGTAGTCCCTCCGATCAGATGATGGTTTTTCCTGTTGACAATAGAAAAAGGTCTGCTTATCTTGAGAGGAAGTATGATATCTGCTTAAAAGTACCGGGATTCTGCTATTTGAGGAATCGGGGAGGAGAGGTTCATGCGAAACGAACGGGCTGTCATATCGTTGGAAAGTACCGGAACGATATTCGGCGACCATTTTGAACAAGACGATGCTTATCGCCTGCGTCGACCTCAAGGGATGCAGGACTGGCTGCTTGTTTATACGCTGCATGGAGAGGGCTACTTTCGCACGCCTGCCGGGGAGAAACGCTGCGGATCCGGGCAACTTGGACTGCTGCGCGCCGGCATCACTCATGAATACGGGACAGCACCAGGGAAGCGCTGGAACTTTCTCTGGATCCATTATCCTGGACTTCCGGAAAACTGGATGCTAAGAAACCAGGAGTTTCTGGTCGAAACCCTGCCCGATGAACGTGTCCGAGGCCGTGTCGAGCAAGCGTTCCGGAATGTGCTGCAAGATTCACTGGACCGCTTAGATTTGTGGGAGGCGCTGTGTGAGAACGCGCTGCGTGAGATTTTGCTTCTGCTTGCACAGCGCACAAATAAAAGAATGGACCCTAGAGTCGAGCAAACGCTGGGGCTGTTGTCCCGTTCGCTAAAGGAAGATATTCGAATTGACGCCATATCGCGAGAGGTCGGAGTCTCGGGGTCCAGGCTGGCACATTTGTTCAAACAAGAGACAGGGTACACCATCGTAGAGCATCTGAATCAAATGAGGGTTCGCCATGCCGCTTTATTGATGACTCATTCCGGCCGGACCGCAAGCGAGGCTGCTCAGGATGTCGGCTTTAACAGTTACAATCATTTTGCGGATCAGTTTCGTAAACAATACGGGGTTTCGCCGAGGCAGTATCGCCAGGATTACAAGCCGACATCCATGCTGTAAGCTGAAGTGCAATGCATGAAACGGCTATGCTTATTCGTATGGATGTTACATCGCGAGAGGTCGGAAACTTGGGTTTCGCCGGGAGTACTTGCTCAAATAAGGAAAAGGCTGTCTCCTGCCTGCATGAGGGCTGTAGAAAAACGCTCTGTACAACTTCCCTTACGAGATGTTAAATTATAAGGATGTCCTACAAATAGAAAGAAGGTATTACGTTGGCACGATCCTTGTATATTGCGCTCATCCTCCTAAGTCTCATATGGGGAGGTTCGTTCTTTTTCATTAAAAGTTTACTGCACGATTTCGGTCCATGGGGGATTGCATTTCTGCGTTCTACCTGCGGATTTCTATTTATTTCGATTATCATGCTGATAATGCGAAAGCCGTTCGACCTGCGAAGAATTAAATGGCTTCCAACCTTCGTAGTCGCCATGATTAATATGGCTCTGCCATGGACATTAATCGGGTTTAGCGAGACTAAGCTAGCCAGCAGCATGGCTTCGGTATTGAATGCAACGACGCCGATATGGACGATGCTTGTAGGGTTACTATTCTTCGGCTCCGTATTCCGGCGGATACAGTGGGTCGGCATGGGAATTGCGCTTGTCGGTCTGATCATTCTGCTGGGCATTCGCCCAGGCTCTTTCATGACCGTCGATTTCATTGGTTTTGCTGCGATGATCGGGGCCACTATGTGTTATGCCGTGGGTTCACAGTTATCCAAGCGATTGCTGGGTGGACTCACGATGTATCAGTTAACGTTCGGAACTCTGCTTGGCGCGATGGTAGGGAGCGGCATCCTTGCCTTTACGACGGAGAGGGTTGACGTGACAAAGATCTTAGAACCTGCCAACATGGGCGCTCTGGTCGGTCTTGGCATCTTCGGGTCAGGTGTCGCATACATCCTGTTCAATTATATGGTGTTAAAAGGAAGTCCGGAATTCGCCACCTCCGTCACTTACCTGGTTCCTGCAACGGCGATGATCTGGGGGTATACGCTGTTGGATGAACCTATCGGATGGAACCTTATCATCGGCCTTATTCTCATACTATCCGGGGTGTTCATTACTAACCGCGGGGGGAGCCGATCGAAGGGGAAAGCAGCTGGGATTCCTGGATAAGTAACATCGGTTGATGGGAATACGCAAAAAAGAGCAGATGATCTGCTCTTTTTTTTCTGCCCAGCTATGTTGCGAAAAAGGACTTGCAGCGTCCAGGTGTAACCGAGTGCAATCTCATAACTCATTGAAAAAAAGCCAACAGCCACGATATTTACGCGGCTGTTTTATTTATTTCACAAGCTAAGAAATTTACTGTTTCACACCTTCGTCGAAATTTGTCATAACAAATGCAGGCCTAATACAACTAAAGTCACAATTTTTCGATGCTATATTGACTGGAAAATAAATCCTCACTAAAATGTGTTATAACAAATAATCATATACATAAAAAATGTTAGAACAAATTATAAGGAGGGAGGTGATGAATTTCTGAACTGGGAGAATTCAATTGCATCGAGATTCTCTAGCTCTGCTGAGATTGCATTAATCTCCCGAATCTCTGATCTGAAGCAAAAAAGGAGGTCATGACAAAGTATGGACGCCCGATTAAACTCGGCATCCCCACATCCCGTTCCCAAGCCGAGCAAATGGAAACATGTCAAGAGGCAGCTAAAGCGAAATATCGGGCTGTACATCATCATCTCCCCAGCGGTGCTGTACTTCCTGATCTGGCATTACTGGCCGATGTACGGTGTGCAGATTGCTTTTAAGGATTTTATGCCCGGACTTGGCATCTGGAACAGCCCATGGGTCGGTTTCGAGCATTTCGAAAGGCTGTTTGACGCGTATTACTTCTGGACGATTCTCAAGAATACGATTGGCATCAGCTTATACGGCCTGCTGATCGGCATTCCCGCTCCCATCCTGCTAGCGCTCCTGTTCAATGAGATTCGGAGTCGTAAACTCCGCTCATTCGCACAAAGCGTCTCTTATGCTCCGCACTTTATCTCGGTCGTGGTCGCGGTTGGCATTCTGTTCTTTTTCATCTCACCTACGAACGGCGTTTTTAACTCCGTTCTTACATCTTTAGGAAGGGAACCGGTAGATTACCTGGCAGAGCCTTCTAATTTCTGGCATCTGTATGTCTGGTCCGGCATCTGGCAAGGAGTCGGTTGGTCGTCACTCATATACAGCGCAGCCATATCGGGCATCTCCCCAGACTTGTATGAGGCGGCTTACATGGACGGTGCCAGCAAATTTCGGAGAATCTGGCATATCACCATCCCCGGAATTGTGCCAACGATTATGATTCTGTCGATTCTGAGTGCAGGAAGCATCATGAGTGTAGGTTTCGAGAAGATCCTCTTGATGCAAAATCCAATGAATTTGGAAACGTCCGAGGTCATTTCCACTTACATGTACAAAAGCGGGCTTTTGAATACGCAATACAGCTTTTCCGCGGCAGTGGGACTGTTCAATAACGTGATCAACTTCATCATTCTGATCATCGTCAACGCCGTTGCCCGCAAAGCAGGGGAGACCAGCCTATGGTAGGGAAAGATCACCGTGCAAAGAAGGGAGTTTAAGCCGTGCTGCTGAACATCAAACGAACGACAGGGGAAAAGCTGGCGGATATCATCATTCTTATTATGTCGATCATGGTGACCATCGTTATTCTATACCCGCTTATTTTCGTCCTGTTGGCTTCATTCTCCGATCCACGCCAGATTTGGGACAAGCCGCTGCTACTATATCCGGCAGGTTTCAACCTGGACAGTTATGCCAAAGTGTTCGAGAACAGTGAAATATGGAGGGGATACGCCAATACCATCCTCTACGCATTCGCAGGTACAGCCATCAATATTATGATGACGGTGCTGGGTGCCTATCCTCTGTCCAGAAAGCGTTTTTACGGTAAGGGATTGTTCACGCTGTTGTTCGCTTTTACGATGTTTTTCGGTGGCGGCCTGATTCCTCTGTACCTGGTGAACAAGGAGCTGGGCCTGCTGAATACGATGTGGGCGCTGGTGCTGCCTGGAGCGATTAGTGCTTACAACATGATTATCATGAGGACCTACTTTCAGACCCGTATTCCGGTCGAGCTGGAGGAGAGCGCTTATGTGGACGGATGTAATGACTTTCATATGCTGTATAAAATTGTGCTCCCTTTATCCATGCCGATCATCGCCGTCATGATCCTGTTCTACGGTGTTGGCCATTGGAATTCCTATTTTGACGCCATGATTTATTTGACGGATCGGGACAAATTTCCGCTTCAGCTCATTTTAAGAGAAATTTTAGTTCAGAACGATTTCAAGGAAATGGCCGGAATATCGGTTGGTGCTGAGTACGCAGATCAGATGATGGTGAAGGAAGGTTTGAAATACGCCATCGTTGTTTTGTCCGCCCTGCCGCTGCTTCTGCTGTATCCATTGCTGTCCCGTTTTTTTGAGAAAGGCATCATGGTGGGAGCTATCAAAGGGTAAGGCCGGTACTGAAGCGGGAAAAGCAGTTGGTTTTCCGTCAGGACCTCATAATCGTGGAAAGAGGGTTTGTGGATATGAGAAAAGGGCTGTATCTTCTGCTTGCTATAACAATGATGTTCTCACTGGTGCTTTCCGCCTGCGGCGGCGGTTCAGGAGGAGAGGCAACACCGGAGCCTGCCGGAACGGACGGCGATCCGGGAAGCATTACGTTAAAGATTGTGAAACGCGGATATACCGATGTACATCCTCCAGCCGATCAACTGTGGATGTGGCAAAAATATGAGGAGATTTCCGGAATTCACGTTGAGTTTGAGGAGCTGGCCGGGTCTGCCGTGACGGAAAGGAAAAATGTGATGCTCGGGTCCAATGACCTGCCAGATGCGTTTTATCGCATTGCATTCGGCACGGACGAGCTGATGAAATACGGCAAGCAGGGTTTGTTTATCCCTCTGGAGGAACTGATTGAAGAGCACGCGCCCAATTTGAGCAAGCTGCTCAAGGACAATCCGGACATCAAGGGAGCCATCACCATGTCGGACGGACATATCTATGCGCTGCCTTACGTCGATTTCTCCAAAGCGTTCAATTCCGTTCGCCTGTACGTTAACAAAAGCTGGCTCGATGAAGCAGGGCTGGAAGTTCCGGAGACAACCGCTGAGTTCCGCGAGGCATTGATGAAGATTCGGGAGAAGGACAGCTCACGTCTGGGCTGGGTGCTCGAATCCCAATACTGGACGTTCCTGGAGAGCTTTTTGGCAGGCAGCTTCGGCATGGGAGAAGGCGGAGCCAAAGCGTTTGGCCAATACCTCTACAAGGACGCGGACGGCGCGGTTAAAACAACTTTCAATGATCCGAAGTACAGGGAGCTTTTGCGTTATATGAATGATCTGTATAAGGACGGCTCGCTTGCTCAGCAAAATTTTACGACCGGTTATGATTATGCCAAGTGGTCAACGGACGGCTCTAACAACTTGATTGGCTCCTTCGTGTGGGAAGGGCCGGGTTACATCGGTAAGGATGCAGCAGAAAACTATGTGGGAATCCATGCGCTGGAAGGTCCGAACGGTGATAAGCTGGCAGGCGTGCTCGGCCCTCCGGCCAAGGGTATCTTCGGTTTTGTAATCACGAACAAAAACAAGTATCCCGTTGAAACAATCAAATGGATTGATTATTTCTATGGAGAGGAGGGCATCAATTTTGGCACATTTGGCCTGGAAGGCGAAACCTACGACCTGGTTGATGGCAAACCGAAATACAAGGATGAGATCTTGAACTACAAGGGCGGCGTCCAGCTAGGTGCTTTCCAATATGTTGACAATGTATATGGAGCCTATTATCCATATGTTGAGCCGGACGACAGCTTGCGAATGGCAGCGAGGGGAACGACGGTTGCGGATGAGATCAAGGCGGATCCGGCAGAGCTGGATGTTTTGGCGCCCAAAGAGCTGTGGCCGGATTTTGTACCCACGGATGACGAAGCGAATCAAACAAGCGCGATCCTGACCGACATTAATAAATATATTGAGGAAATGCGGGTAAAGTTTGTCACGGGCAAAGCCAGTCTGGATACCGATTGGGATCATTACGTGAAGACGCTCGACAAGATGGGAGCCCAGAGCTATCTGGATATCAAAAAGGCACAGTATGAACGCTACTCAAACGTAAAATAAAATGAGGTAAGCCGCCCATCCGGAAAGGCTGAATTTCCATGATGTTAAGGGAGTCGCTTGACCGGATTGGGGAAAGTGGGATAGGACTGATCCTAAGGGCGGTTTACATGCTATTGATGCAAACGATATAATTTGAGTGCGACTAGTCCACAACTGGAAAAAAGATAAAGATGGGATGAGAACCAAGTTGAGCAAAGACAATAAACCGCTGTACAGCGTCATTATGGACGAGCTTAAATCGCAAATTTCATCGGGGCGTTACCTTCCGGAAGCCCAGCTTCCGACAGAGGCTGAACTTAGCACCACCTTCGGCGTGAGCCGTATTACAACAAGAAGAGCGCTCGAGGAGCTGGAGCGGGACGGGTTCATCTACCGAATTAAGGGAAGCGGGAGCTTTGTAAAGTCTCGAACCCGGGGCCCTGAGCAGCGTTCCGATGGAACAGAGAAAATGATCTCGCTTATCCTGCCTTCCGAGGACGACCGTGGTACGATGGGTTATATTCGCGGAGCTTCGGACTGGCTAAACGCGAACGGCTATTACTTGAGCATTCACCAAAGCGATTACGACTCCCAGAAAGAACGCGATCTGCTGGAGATGCTGACCCGGAAGGGCATTGCGGCCATCATTCTGTATCCGAGAAACGATCAGACGAACTACGATATTCTGCATCGGCTTTGCCTTGAAGACTATCCGATCATCACCATTGACAAGTATTTCGACAGCCTTCCCTTAGGAGCGGTTGTATCGGACAATTTCAACGGCTCCTACCAAGCCGTATCCAAATTGATTGAGCTTGGACATCGAAAAATCGCCTTTCTGACCGCGGTCAGCATCGAATCCACCTCTTCCGTGCGCGACCGATATTTCGGATACTGCCAAGCGCTTAAAGACCATGGACTTCCTGTAGACAGCAGATACATCAAGCTGAATATGAAGGGATACCGGGAAAAGATTGGCGTCGAACGATTTTATAATGAGCTGCTGGACTCTTACCGGATGGAAGGAGTGTCTGCGGTTCAGACAGAGAACGATCTGATTGCAGCTAATTTGCTGAATCTTTGCATGGAGAGAGGCATCCGTATTCCGGAGGATATTTCGATTATAGGTTTTGATAACAATCCGGTGACGGAGCATGTCATCATTCCGTTGACCACGGTAGAACAGAATTTTTACGAGATTGGTCGTCAAGCGGCTGAAAACGTGGTGAATTGGCTGGAACGAGGGAAGCAGACGCCGAGCAGGATGCTGGTACCGGTCAAGTTAGTGGAGAGAGGAACAACCGCAGTCGCTCCAAAAGGCAACTCGGTTAAGTAGACGGAAGTTTCACAGCTGATTGCTTGGCGGGATGCGGTCCTGTCAGCAGTCAGTTTTTTTATGTGCGTATGATTAAATATCGGATCCCGGAAGGATATCGCATATGCGGGGAAAACGCATATGCCAAGCATTCCCTTTTGTACTCAGCGCTGCCTTCCTATTTCTTACTGTTCTCGGTGTGGAACGAACATAACGTATGCCTCTCATGGGATGAGACAGAGGATTGGGCGGATCGTTTGGGGCTTGCAGCGGTTCCCGTTTTATACAAGGGGATATGGAATGAAGATGACGAGTGACTTGTTCTGCTATAACCGGTTTATAAAGGGAAAGGCGGAGACTTAATGAATTAAGTCTAACTCTGTGACCGAGGATTGGAATGAGGGGACCAGGTTTCCTGAAACAATCCCATTAATCTCCTGCGTGCGTAACACGGGCAGCGTGTTGGGTTCGAAGCACAGGTAAAGTCGGCAGAAAGAAGGCTAGAGCCACTTATCTAAGAAGGTATGCCAACTGATATGCCGGATGGCTGAAAAGTTAGCTATGGTGAGAATGATCTTAGGATCTGACGAACCTCCGAATGTACGGGTCTATATTCATAACATATGGAAACATATGTCCTGACCAATGATCAGGGTGGATGGCGTAAAGTACGATTGTGATCTAGGAAATACGCTATATCGAACTAAGGCGATATCCAGTCCACAGGCTCAAAGGAGGCACCTAAGGCTCAGCACAAATAGCTAGGTCTCAGGGAACAAGGAAAGCAAGGAACGTCGTAATAGCGGACTGCCATCCCAGACGTCTACTATAAGGCAGAACACATGCCGAAGTGTACTAATCCTTGTGAGAGTAGAGGCACGACCGATGAAATACCTGTAATGGGTGTGGAGGAACAGCCTCAAGTCTTTTTAAATTAATATCAATTTTCCAAAAAGTGAATTGCACCGATCAGGTAGGAACGTGGGAAATCTCCTGAAAGAGGTGAGGCCACAATGCAAACTCTACGTTACTGGGACTACTACGACATGACGAGTACCTTTACTGACCTATATGAGAACGCTCAAAAAAGGATAGCTTTTAACAATCTTTACGACCTAATAATAACAAAACAAAATATCCTTTTGGCATACCGCACCATAAAGTCAAATAAAGGCTCGGTTACACCCGGAACAGATGGCAAAACGATTGATAACCTAAAGACACTAACTGATGAAGAAATGGTACTCCTAATAAGGAGAAGGCTACTGAATTATCAACCAAAGAAAGTCAGACGAGTCCATATCCCCAAGCCTAACGGGAAAAAAAGGCCGCTGGGTATTCCCTGTATAACCGATAGAATCATTCAGCAATGCTTCAAACAAGTCATTGAACCCATTGCTGAAGCTTATTTCTACAAACATAGTTACGGCTTCAGACCAGTGCGGTCAGCACATAATGCCCTTGCCAGAGTGCAACATTTAATTAATATGGCGAACCTCCACTATGTTGTAGACGTAGACATACAAGGGTTTTTCGATAATGTTAATCACACATTACTCTTAAAACAGCTATGGAACATGGGAATAAGGGATAAAAGAGTACTGAGAATCATCAGCAAAATGCTAAAAGCTGAGATTGAAGGAGAAGGTACCCCATTAAAGGGCACTCCACAGGGTGGAATTTTATCACCACTATTATCCAATATCGTACTAAACGACTTGGACCAATGGGTAGCTGGGCAATGGGTAAACTTTGAAACACAATATGCGTATGCGGGGAACTTTCACAGAATTAGAGCACTCAAGAAAACCAACCTCAAAGAAGGTTACATTGTTCGATACGCAGATGATTTCAAAATACTCTGCCGCGATTGGAAGACAGCCCATAGGTGGTACCATGCAGTCAGACTCTATCTCAAGGATCGTCTTAAACTTGACATCTCACCCGAAAAATCACAAATCGTGAACCTTAGAAAACGAAAATCTGATTTCCTAGGGTTCACTATATGGGCTGAGAAAAAAGGAAAAAAGAGAGTAGCATACACGGGCATAAACAACAAAAAGAAAGAACAGCTCAAGAAGGAAGCAAAAGATCGAATCAAAACAATACACAAATCGCCCACTGCACAAAATGCACTCTTGTTCAATAGCTTTGTACTTGGAATCCACAGGTACTTCTCACGAGCAACACATGTTAGTGTTGAGTTCGCACGACTTGCCTATGATCTGAAAGCATTCACTTACAATCGTCTAAAAGCAATCGGGAAATATCAACATCCAGATATTCCACCACCAACCTACAAAAAGTTCTACAAGAATAACTACAGAACTTTTAAAGTTGCAGGAGTATTCCTATTCCCTTTAAGAGATGTGAAAACGATGAACAACTTATGTTTTCAACAAGATCTAAACCCATTCACATCTGAAGGTAGAACACTACTTCATAAGAAATTAAATCCGGACATAAATTCTGAGATTATTAAACTCATGAAGTCCAACATCCCGGATCGGAGCATCGAATATCTGGATAACAGGTTGAGTAGATACAGTATGAAGGCGGGGAAATGCGAAATTTCAGGCGTCTTCCTTACCGCTGATGAAATACATTGTCATCACCTTCAACCCCTTCACCTTGGAGGAACGGACATGTACAAAAATCTACGAATCCTACACAAAGATATCCATAAAATAATTCATGCATCAATACCGGAGACGATTGTTAAACTCATGTCTACCATTGAAATTTCTGAATCCATAATTCAGAAGATCAACCAGTACCGTAAAATGAGTAACTTGGAACCTATTGATATAAAAATCTAAAAAGATGGAGCGCCGTGTGCGATGAAAGTCGCACGCACGGTGCGGAGAAGGGGAAAAGGCGGTGATCGTATCAAACCCTTACCTATTTCTATTATATCAGGAACGTTTTCAAAGAATGAGGTGTTCATCATGTAATTCCAGCATGCATTACAATATGTCAGACGAATGAGAATACATAGACCTGGAGCTGCCGTGTAAATCGGGGCTTTTTTTGGCTTTATGCTAAAATTTTTCGTGATTTTAAGAATTGGTTTGTAACAAATGATCGCCTCCAATTGTCTTAACTATAAAATTGAAGAGGTGATGAAGGTGGATCAATGGGATAAAACCTTTGATGTTGTCATTATAGGCGGTGGGCTGGCAGGTCTAACTGCCTCTATTTATTTAGCGCGGTCAGGTCTCTCCGTTCTTCTGGCCGAGAAATCGAATCGGCTTGGGGGACGCGCGATGACGGTGAAGAAGAAAGGGGCAGCCTTGAATCTTGGCGTGCATGCTTTTTACCAGGATGGGGAAGGGGAGGCGGTGTTGAATGAGTTAGGGGTGAAGCTGATTGGAGCCAACCCTCCTCCGCGCGTTGCGGGCATCTGGAATCGTAAAGTGTATGACATTCCTACGGGCCCCGTAAAGCTGCTTACCTCACGTTTACTCTCGTTATCCGGCAAGGCCGAGCTCGTTCGGTTCATGATAAAGCTTGGGAGAATCAAAACGGGGCAGTTGGAACGTCTGACGTTAAGAGAGTGGGCGGAGCGGGAAATTAACGACCCGATGATCCGGCACATCGTCTACTCGATCTGCCGATCCAATTCCTTCGTGCCCGATCCCAGCCTTCATGGGGCAAGAGAGGCTGTACGTCAACTGCAGCGTACGTTTGCGGGTAAAGCGTTTTATCTCGATGGGGGATGGGTATCGCTCATCAACGAACTGGAAGCGCAGGCTTCGCGAGCAGGCGTTGTCATGGCAACCGGACTGGGTGTTGCTGAGGTTGTTCAACACGAGTCGGCGTGGATCGTTCATTTTTCAGACAACCGAACGACTACTGTTCCAAACGTGATGATGACAGGAAGTCCTGAACAAGCATGCAAGCTGGTAAGGGGCGCGGAGAAGACGAGTCTGCTCCGTTGGAAGAACGAGACTCGGCCCATGGCAGCTGCCTGCCTGGATTTAGTGCTTCGCCGGTTTCCGAATCCAAAAAACCGATCTTACATTGCCGGTTTCTGGCTGGATGCGCCAATTTTTTATAACAGTCCTTCATCTGTAGCCAGATTGAATGATGATGGAAGCTTTATCATTCATCTCGTTAAGCAGCTTGGTGAACACGCTGGGAATCCGCAGGATAATGAGCAGCAGCTTGAGGCAGCGATGGATTTAATGCATCCGGGATGGCGAAGCGAGGAGATTGCGCGGCAGTATCTGCCAAGAATTACGGTCGTTCATGATTTTCGTTCCACCGACAAGAGTGATCCCCCTCCGGGTCCGGCAGTACCGGAAGTGGAAGGGTTATATGTGGCAGGAGATTGGGTAAGCCATGGAGAAGTATTGGCGGACGCCGCGTTCGCAAGTGCCAAACGAGCGGCACATGCTATTATTAAACGCAATGATGATGAACGCAGGACTGGGGTGAGCCGCAATAGAAACCGAACATTGGTATAACGAATGGAGGCATCTGCTATTTTCTTTGTCATATCAGATGATGGGCAGTGTTATGGATGCTGAGGACATCGTGCAGGACGTATTTCTTTCGCTTGAAGAAGGGGACGGTACGCAAATTCGTAATGCCAAATCCTATTTGTGCAAAATGACGGTCAATCGATGTCTCAACAAGCTGAAGTCGGCCAGCAGGCAGCGTGAGACGTATGTTGGTCCCTGGCTTCCAGAGCCTTATGCAGCAGTTAGCGATGATCCTATGGATCAGTACATTATTAAGGAGTCACTAACAACCGCCTATTTGCTCCTTCTGCATCAGCTTTCAGATATGGAACGAATCGTATTTCTGCTCCGAGAGGTATTCACCCTGCCGTTTAGCGAGATCGCCACGATTGTTGGCAAGAGCGAAGGAAATTGCAGACAGATTGATTACCGGGCACGCCGAAGTTTGGCGCAGCAACCGGAAACGCGGTCTGAGGTGAGAGCTGTGGGTGTGCGTCATGTCGAGACCTTCATTCAGGCACTTGCGACGGGCAATATGAATCTACTTCTGGATATTCTGAAGGTCGATGCCACTCTATACACCGACGGCGGTGGAAAAGCGCAAGCCGCTCTCCGGCCGATTGTCGGTTCCAAAATCGTCGCTCGCTATTTCGAGGCGATTCGGCCTAAAGTACCGCAGGATTTCGTATGCGAGCTTCGTGAAGTGAACGCTCTTCCGGGTATTGTTATCAAGACGGGTCCCTTTACATTTTCGGTTATTTCGATACAGATTGAGAATGATCTTATCTCCAATGTTTATATTGTCATGAATCCCGAGAAGCTGCTTCATTTTAATCTGTAAGATGCAATCCCCAAAAAACTGGTTGAAGAGGCCCTCAGCGATTTTGCTGCAAGGGTCTCTTATTTCATAATATCTATCTATTAATGGGAGAGGAATAAATATTTAGTAAAAAAATTACAATTCAGTATAACTTTTCTCTGTTTATAAGCGTCTATATTACAAGAAGGTCAGTTGTGCCAGGTTTCAGCGGGAACATCTTAAATGTGAGAATTCCTGTTGTCCTGTTACAATATAAAAATTTTAGCACTCTTTGCTTAAGCTAAGGGTAAGGCGGACAACTCGTGATTACATAATCGGATTAGCTTTACAATTAGCTAGACTGAGAGTCACGGGAGGGGCTGGATTTTAGTTGAAACGAAAGTTGAAGTCAGCATTTGTTGCCACTGTTGTTGCCTGTTCCACGTTATTAATGTCTACACAAGCTTTCGGAGCAGAAGTCATGTTCACGAATTCCACAAGTACCAATAGCTCGTTTGACCGCGGCGGCGCCGCCGACTATGCAGAAACATGGGCAACACAAGCGAATCCTAGTTATGCTAATTATGGGAGTAACAGCGATGGAGGAGATTGCACTAACTTTGTATCCCAAGCATTGTATGAAGGAGGCGGACTGCCATTTAATGGAACCAAAGGACAGAATAGAAATACGGTGGATTGGTACTATTATGGCCCTCATGTTCCGCCGTCTACAAATCCAAGAACTTCTTCTTGGACGGGGGCACATCAATTCAGAGAGCATTTTGCAGTTATAAACGACCAAGGTGGAAAGAAGGCCTACAGGGCAACCAAATACACGTCGCAGGAATTAAGCAATAACTTCCAACCCATCTACAATGAGTTGTTTCGGGGAGATATTGTCCAACACGTGAATTCAGCCGGACATACGATCCATTCACAAATGGTAAACGGTTATGGACCTGGAAACGATCTCAAGGTTGCACAACATTCTGTTAGCAATGGAACATGGAACAAGGATATCTCGTTAAAATCTTATGTCGCTTACGGTTCGTGGATCGTATCCATCAAAATCAAAAGCTAAAGGAGCTGAGAAAAGTTGAAGAAAAACACGTGGATCATTCTGTCTGTCTGCAGCGTTTTGGCCATTGGAGGTTTTACATGGGCTAACATGAACGCGAATAAGGTTGATGCAAACAGTCCGAACCTGCAAGAGAAGGTTTCCTATGCACACGAAAGCTATGAAGCACAGAAAAAAATTGCGGATGCACCTGGAGCCACAACAGAGGATGAACAGAAGCTTAAGGAGCTGGAGAGCAGGGCTGGTGAATTAGACAATGAACTCCATCCACAAAGCGCCCTTGATGAATTTAACGAAGTTTTTGCAGGTTATAAAGACCTGTACGCAATTGAAAGTGCTTATTATGCGGACCAGCAGAATTCTGAAGACCCGCTCGTGCAGCGAGTTTTGAAAGAGCTGGAGAAAAAAGGAGAACTGATAACTCAATTTGAAAACCTGGCCACAAACCAGGCATTGAACAAATCTGATGCTGGCGAATCCCTATTGAATCAGTTCATGGCAGCAACAAGTGAACTGAATCAAGAGTTGTACCCGGAACAATAACTTGCCTGCAGATTTACAGGCCTTTCTGCGCGATTCGCAGTAGATGCAATATCTAGTGGTTCTGGTTCCATTATGCTAAGATGAGAGTTGCTCATGTTGGGTTCTGCTGTACAATGGGTGTGTGATAACTCCCATTGTACACCAATCCAGCATGGGCCTTTTGTTTTCTTACGTGTCGCAGCGTTTTTTTTGAAATTGAAAAGAGGGATGGCGTTAATGGAAGGCTTGTATTCATTCATGCTTCTTACGATTATGGTGGTTCAATGGATCCAGTATAAGGTCACGGATGTTGGGGAAGAAGAAATGCGTGATACACCTGGGTATAAACGGTATCTTATTGGTTCTTGGATTTTAATGATTGTAATCATAGCATTAATATGGATGATCGATCGAAGCGAACCTTATCCGTTATGGCCGTTCTTAGTGACCTTGGCCTTCTGCTTTCGTGGTTACATGGAATGGAAGCATATTCCGGAAGCGAGGCGCCACCGGGTTTCCATGATATTGGCAACAATCTCATTTTCGTTCACAGGGTTGATGATATTAATCCTTTTGTTAAAATATTAATTCTGGATTATAGGGGCAGGGAACCATGAAAAATATATTCAATCCTACGGATATGACCGAAATACTGAACCGAATAGATCGTTTAAGCCCGCTGTCACAGCCGCTATGGGGAAAAATGAATGTAACGCAAATGCTGGCTCACAACTCCGCGTTCCAAGACATAGCCAGCGGCATCACAAACCTGCCAAGAGGCTGGTTGGGTATGGTCGTTGGAAGGTTTGCGAGGCCTGTTTTATATAATGAGAAGCCAGTACCCCGTAATATGTCCAGCATTCCGGAAATATTGATTGCAGATCCAAGAGATTTTGAAACGGAAAGAGAACAATTGAAGGAGAAAATTATATCATTCCAACAAAATGGACCTGAGAAATGCACATCGCATCCCCATCCATTTTTCGGTAAACTGACCCCGGAGCAGTGGGGAAAAGGAATATACAAGCACCTGGATCATCATCTGAAACAATTTGGTGTGTAATACATAAAAAAACCGCTTACTCGCGAGATGATTTGGAGTGCTGGTCTGGATCATTCTTCGCCAGCTTCTCCACTTGATCGAGCACGAATATCGCATCCCCCACCCAGACCTTATTCAATTGATCCAAATACTCGTAGCCGCTATTAATAAGCGGAAAGAAATAAACCACGCGTCCATCAGGGATCAATACCGATAACAATATACCCGTGACTTGCCAGCTGCTCGATTTGGAAGGTGTTCTGGTTCTTGACGCCGTTAAAGCCATGCGAGAACAGAAGCACAGGATAGGCAGGCGCCGTATCCGAGAGTTCAGTTGCTTCTACGGCACGCGTTTTGATCAAGCCAAGGTTTTTGAATAACATTTTAGGCATATGAAGCGCTTGGCTGTATCCATCTTCAAAAATATCGGGGTAAGCGTCGTAAGGTGCCTTGTTGCCTTTGGCCGATGGGCTGGCCGGATACCAGATCTGTACCATTAACTCACGCTTATTGTCAGGTTCCGCGGTGTTCAATTCCTCTCGCATCTCATCCTTCCAGTCATAGAGGAAGCAGGAGTTGGGGCGCTAGTTATCCTTGAGAGGTTATAGGGCATGGTTTGAATTGGATATAATTCGCCAAGTTCGGGTTATCCTAACCTCAATGAGTCTTGAACGCGTTCAAAATGCCCGGGGAAGGGTAATCATGAATAATTCCAAGACAATGCAGGAGGTTTGAGCATGAAACAAACAAACGGTATGTCCGATGCTGCGATTCTCGGGATGGGTACGGCATTGCCGAAACATTCCGTAGCACAATCGGATATTGCAGAATTAATTGCATCTACGCTGCAGAACAGATCCGATCTGGCGCGCTTCGCCCGAAGAGTATTCAGATCCTGCGGTGTCGAGACACGCTATACTTGCGAATCGAACTATCTGGATCCATTGGAAGCATGCCGTTATCTGCCTTCCCATGACGAGTCAGCCGTTCCGACAACAGAGGAAAGAATGGATAAGTACAAGAGAGAGGCACTCCCGCTTGGCTTAACAGCAGCCGAGAAGGCTCTGAAAGATGCCGACATGGCACCGGATCGGATTACACATCTCATTACAGTCAGCTGCACGGGTCAATATCAGCCGGGATTGGATGTTATGCTGATTCGGCATTTGGGATTGTCTCCGCGCGTCAATCGTCTGCCGCTGATATTTCAAGGATGCGCCGCTGGACTTAAAGCGATCCAAATGGCGCGAGATGTCGTTCAAGGAGCTCCAGGGTCGCAAGTACTGGTCGTATGCGTGGAGCTTTGTACTCTTCATTTTCAGCCGGTGAAGGAGAGAGAAGCGTTATTTGCAGCCTCGTTTTTCGGAGACGGCGCCTCCTCCTGTGTCATCGGCCCTCCTGAATCTCATCACCAGCATTATCTGAAGCTGGGTTCAGGTTATTCTGTTCTGCTGCCGGATTCAACGGAGGATATGACATGGGAGGTGGGCAATACCGGTTTTGATCTCTTTTTATCTCCCCGTATTCCGAAGCTGCTCGGTGCTCACCTGGAAGAAGAGCTGCGTGTATTGCTGGAGGGGGACAAGCTCCCTGAACTCTGGGCCATCCATCCCGGCGGACGGGGCATTGTGGATTCCGTGCAGGAAGTTATGCGCTTAAGCGATGAGCAGACCCAATACAGCAGAGAGATTTTAAGAACCGCGGGCAATTTGTCATCGGTCACCATTATGTTTGTATTGAATGCCATGCGCCAGGACATGAAGGCGCAGGATCAGACGTTCACGGAAGGTGTAGCCATGGCCTTCGGACCCGGCCTGACAGCAGAGCTCATGCGTTTTAACTATGTAAAGGCTTACTCGTCATCGGTTAAGGAGCAGGACCATGTCCTTCTTTAGAGCTTTGTCCTCGCGGGCACAGGAAGAAGAGCTTATGGATGATTTCTCCATGGGAGGGGAAGAGCTGAGCGAAGCACTTCAGCATTTAAGGCGGCTGAACAAAATATTCGCGGCACCGGGACCCACCCTGGCCGGTGTGGAAAAGTTATGGAAAACGATGGGTAGTCCTGGAACCCTTAGTGTTTTGGATGTGGGTGCGGGATCGGGCGATGTTAATCAGAAGCTGCTGCAATGGTCGGATCAACAGGGCATCGAGCTAAAAATAACGCTTGTCGATATGACAGAGGAGGCATGCGACGAGGCCAAGCAGCTATTCCGGGATGAGCCGAGGGTTGATGTACGGCGTGCTGATGTCAAGGAACTGCCGGCTGCATCGGCAGATATCGTGACCGGTTCCCAGTTCGTCCACCATTTTAATGGGCAGCAGCTGATTGATATCGTGTCGCATATGCTGAGAGCCTCGGTTCATGGAGTCGTTATCAGTGATATCCATCGCCACCTGGTACCCTACACGGCCGTATGGATTACTACGCGGATGATTTCGCGCAATCGTTACATTCGGCACGATGGTCCGCTTTCGGTTGCCAAGGGCTTCAAAGGAAGGGATTGGAGAGAGTTAAAGAAGCAGCTTAACCACGAAACGATGACCTACGAATGGAAGCCTTTGTTCCGTTATTCCGTCGTGATTCCAAAATCATAAAACGAAATTGTCACCTAATGAGTAAAAGGCAACGTGCTAATGAAAGAGTGAAAAGGTGGTGTTCATACATGTCGAAGGAAATGGATGTCATCGTCATCGGAGCAGGAATTGCAGGCAGCAGTTGTGCGCTGCAGCTTGCCAAGCAAGGTCACCGTACTCTGCTGCTGGATCGTCAAGAATTTCCACGCCATAAGACCTGCGGTGAATTCATGTCACCCGAGACCAGGGAAATGCTTGAATACTTGGGTATCCATCTGCTCGGACATGAGGTTAACCCCGGCACCATGGAGCATGCCAGAATCATCATGCCTCAAGGCGGCGAGATAACAGCTCCATTACCCGGGCAAGCCTATGGTATCAGTCGTTATGTTTTGGATGCTCTATTGCATGAGAAGGCATTGGAAGCGGGTACGCATATTGCCACCAAAACAACCGTAATGAATATTCAGAAGGTGGAGCATCAGATGTATGAAGTAGAAACGAGGCAGGGGAATGAGCGTTTTCGATATCAGGCCAAAGCTGTAATCGGCGCATACGGTACAAAAAAGCCTCGTGGCGTTACGGCTTCCGATGATAATCGGGATGATACCGTATATGTTGGTGTGAAATCCCACTACAGCGGAATTACGCTGCCTCCTCGGGTCGAACTGTATTTTTGCGAGGGTGGTTATGTCGGGATGTCGCCGATCGAGAATGGAGCGGTCAATGTTGCCGCATTGCTGACACTGGACGCAGTACAAGGGAGTGGGAAATCGGTTCCGGAAATTCTGCACGCTGCTTCCCTGACGAACGGAAGACTAGCCCAGCGAATCGCCGCTGGGACGCCTGTTCCAGGAACCCAGGTATCGATTGCGCCGCTCCACTTGTCGGACACGCCAGAGCCATGGTCTGAATATCCGCATATCGGGGATGCGCTGCTTATGCTTCCGCCTCTGTGCGGGGACGGGATGTCCGTTGCACTGCGATCTTCGCTGTTGTGTTCTCACTGGACCGACAAGTACCTCAAGGGAGAACTCAGCTATCTTGATTGGCAGAAGGAGTATACCAAGGAGGCCAATGATACCTTTACGCAGCTGCTTCGAAGGGCGAGAAGAATTCAGAAGCTCGCTTTTGCCAAAACCAATCGGTTCTACCCTGGCATTACACGGATGATTCCTGGACTGGCGTCCTATTTAGTGAAAGCAACCAGGTTATCCGAATCAGGCATGAGTACACGGTAAAAGCCGCGTTTTAGCGGCTTTTTTATTTTTTTATTTTCATATGTCGCCGAACTTCAATTTCAACATTCTAGCGAATCATAACTTAGTTTGTTTATTGACAATAATAAGACGTTATAATATTATGTCTATAATTTAAAAGACAAAAGTCTGATTTGTTTATTTAAAATGGAGGTGGAGTGTCGTGCAGGGGGAACATCCTATATCAAACCCGAACGAGCTTATCCGAAGCACACTTGATTTTCAGTTTCAAATATCATGGCAGATGCTTAACATTCATCTCACTGGGCTGCAAGACGAAGAGTTTCACTCGCGACCTGCTATGAAGGGACTTCACGTGTATCACGAATCTGGAGTTTGGCGTACGGATTGGCCGGAAACCGAGGAGTACGAGATTGGCCCGCCAAGTATATCCTGGCTAACATGGCATATCACATACTGGTGGTCCATGGTTTTGGATCATTCGTTTGGCAGTGGAACCTTGACTCGTGAAGAGGTCCTGTCTATGGGGAACATACAAGAGACCTGGGATAGGATTAACCGGTTAAAGGACGAATGGGAGCGTGAAGTGGCTGGGTTACCGGGGGAAGCGCTGCTTTCCATGGAACGAACACGATGGCCCTTCGAAGATAGGCCATTCCATGAGCTGCTCGCATGGCTCAATATTGAACTTATGAAAAATGCGGCCGAGATCGGTTACTGCCGATTCCTGTATGCTGTTAGCAAAAAATAATACAATTCATGGACCCATTACATCGTATAATGAAAATGAAATCGGTGCGAATGGAGATGCATCGTGCCAATAAGAATTGATTTTTAGGGAGGTTCTTGAATGCGCATACAATATGATCGGTTTCCGGGCGGCGCAAAAAAAGCATTGACGCTTAGTTTTGATGATGGGCGTGAATATGATCGGAGATTGGTAGAAAAGCTGAATGATTACGGGATACGCGGTACGTTTCATTTAAACAGCGGAACACTCGGGAAGGAAGGGTATATCGATGAATCGGAGGTGGAGTCTCTTTATCGTGGACATGAAGTGGCTGCGCATACGGTGGATCATCCCTTCCTGGACCAGACGCCTTTGGAGCAAGCGATAGAACAGATTGTGGAGGACCGGAAAAGGCTGGAATCGCTGGTCCATTATCCGGTAAAGGGAATTAGCTATCCGTTTGGCACTTACAACGATCAAGTGGTCGGCCTGCTGCGTTCCCTTGGCATCGAATATGCCCGCACAGTAAACAGCCACGGCTTATTCCATAAGCCGGATGAGTGGCTTCGCTGGCATCCGACTTGTCATCATATGGAGATGGTGGATTATGCCGAGAAGTTTGTACATATGGAGCAGAGATTTTCACGGATGGCGATTCTGTACGTTTGGGGTCATAGTTATGAATTCGAGAATGATCGGAATTGGGATCTGGTTGATCGATTCGGAGAGAAGATTGCCGGTCGGGACGATATCTGGTATGCCACGAATGCTGAAATTTTTGCTTATTGCCGCGTACTGGAACAGCTTCGCTTCTCAGCGGATAGCCGGATGATCCATAACCCTTGTGCTCAGACCGTCTGGGTTAGTGTAGAAGGAGAGTCCCTGGAAATAAAAGCGGGTGAGATCACGCGGTTTTAAATGTAGCGAATAAGGGCTGTCATGTTGCTTCGTGCAACTCTGCAGCCCTTTATGTATTCTTCTAATTTTCAATAACGACGCGATTCCGTTTGAGCTTCACCGGTTCGGCAATCGTATCGCCCACAGGGCATTTGCTCTCCAGAAATTCCACAAAGGCCTCGACCTTTTCTGCTGGCGAAGGAGTCTTGATGTAAAAAGTGTATCGAATATCGGAGTATCCGGGGCGTACCTCGGATCGGTTGAAAAATCCGTCAAGATCCAGGTCACCTTCCACATCTACCCTGAAATCCTCCAGAACTACATCGAATTTAGAAGCATAAACCCGGGCGACAATGGATTGGCATGCCCCAAGGGAGGCAAGCAATGCTTCGACAGGATTCATTCCGGTGTCAGTTCCTCCAAGGCTTTTTGGCTCGTCAATAACCAATTCAAATTGTCTTACTTGGGTCACAACTCGAACGCCTTCTTCTAAATGGGCAGTTGCTTTGAATGTTTGAACATTTGGCATGCTTTTACACTCCTCTTTGTGAGAACAGTCTCAGTACGGATAGGCAGGTTCTCCATTATTTTAATATATACTATTTAACTAGGTATAGTGAGGATTATAGGTTTGGAATCATCAACTGTCAACACCAATTATGGGTGAGGGAGAGTGAAGCCATAAAAAAAGAGAGTGCTCTCGTAGTTAACGAAAACACTCTCAGCAGTTGCAGAGCTTAATTACCCGTTTGGTTCTGCTGCTTCAGCAAATCGCGGATCTCGGCCAGCAACAACTCTTCCTTGGATGGAGCTGGAGGCTCTTCGGGCTTTTCCTCTTCTTTCTGTTTAAAACGGTTGAGCATACGAATGAACAAGAAGATCGAGAAGGAGACAATCAGGAAGTCCACAACTGTTTGAAGAAATACGCCATATGTCAGCGTTGCATCTCCGATCGTAGCCTTAAGCCCGGAGAAATCCACTCCGCCAAGCAGCAGCCCGATTACCGGCATAATGATATCACTCACCAACGAGGATACGATTTTGCCGAAGGCAGCACCAATAATAACCCCGATGGCTAAATCAAGCACATTTCCCTTGAGCGCAAAGGTTTTAAATTCTTTTAACAAATTCATTTTATTCACCTGCTTTTTAATCCATAATGTGAGGCATGTACCACTTTCGCCACTCGAATTATCCTATCAGCAACTTGCCAAATGCGCAAGATCAAAATGGCAGAAAACTGTAACGTTATCAGGCAAATTCAAAGCCTTTTCTTGAATGATGAACTTAAAAAAGCTGCCGCTGAATGTGGGGGTCAGTCCCGTCCCCCACATTCAGCGGCAGCTTTTTATCTTTCCGGTAACCTTCTTATTATGGTTCCGCTGTTACATCCCCCAGCGATTGGTCAAACGGAGGCCATCAAGCGCATAATTCCAAATGGATATATCATTCGGGCGGCTGTCCGGGACCTGCAGCGTGCAAATACCGTCCATTCCCCAATCGATTTCTTGTACATTCTCCAAATCGAGAAGAGTTTGAAGGAAGAGAACATTACATGTGCCGCGAACTAACGAAGATAACACCGCATGCAGCTCGGCTGCTTCGTCGGCGGTCACTTCCCCCCACCTGACAAATAAAACGGATTCGCTATGTTCAAGAATTCTGAAGAATCGATCGATGCGATGATTGAGTCTTCCTCTGTAAACATCGTACGAATGCATCCAATCCTGGTTAGGCAATACGGGGAAATCATGCACGGATATGATGTTATACCGGGTATCCAGAATAAAATGGGCATCTTGATACACCTGATTTCCTTCAGACAAAACAGCGACTCCATCTTCCAACAAAGCCGAAGTACCCTTGGTCTTCTGCAGCTGCTCCAGATCCATAAATCCAACGAAGCGATTGTCCAATAATCGGCTGACATCCGAAATCGAGTTGGATATCATCCAGTCCAGCGGGAAGGCAAACCTTCTCAGTCCACGTTGCCGCAAATAAAGCGAAGGTCCGCACCAACTGCCCAAGCCGATAATTACATCGTAAGCACCTTTGACGTCTTGCAGTTTCAAATTCGTCACCACACTCTCTTGTCCATCTAATCTATCCTATGCGGCTTGCTTTCACTTCGATTAGATGTTCATAGGTAAGAGGGAGCCCATTCTTATAAGGATTTCTGTTATTTTTGGTCAAGTACGGATGCGTGAACTCTAATTTTGTAGAAATTTATAAAAATAAGCAATTCATAAGAAACTATGACGTTGTGTACATGCTATAATATTCAGGTAGTGACACAGGCGAGTTAGAAAGGGTAGACTGCCTGGCGTATGCGGGCTTGGCATTTATAAGGAATGATACTATAGAACCGAACTATCACAACAGGTATCAGAAACCACTACGATGGAGAGAATTAGGAGCATTGGATATTGGATATTCATTTTACATAAGGGAGTGGAAAGATGATGATTAGCCAACTTGGACAAATTATGTTGTATGTGAATAACCAGGATGAGGCAGTGAAGTTCTGGACAGAGAAGGTAGGATTTCATGTCATTTCCGAAGAAAGCAACGATCAGATGAAATGGATTGAAATTGCTCCTGCAAAGGGCTCGGAAACCAGCATCGTGCTGCATGATAAGGAACTTGTCGCAAAATTCTCGCCTGGCGTAAATCTGGGGACGCCTTCTTTAATGTTTTACACGGAAAATTTCGATGGATTAATGAGTGACTTGTCGAATAAGAATGTCAAGGTCGGTGAAATTGTAAATTTGCCTTCCGGCAGAGTCTTCAATTTTGCTGATGAGGAAGATAACTATTTTGCCGTAATGGAAAAGTAATGGGTTGAAAAAATATAACGGGTATCTGTATAAGAGGCTCGTCCGAGTTCAAGAGTATAGAAGTATGATGAAGTCGCCGGGATCGGCGACTTTTTTTGCGTTCAACGATAAGGGTGGTGCGCAGGAGCACACGCTGCCATTATACTTTCAGACTGTATTCGCTATAATGGATACAGTGATTTAGGAAAGGGATGTAATTATGAAGAAAGTCATCATCATCGGATCAGGGATCCTGGGGGCATCAACAGCATATCAGTTAGCGAGAATGGGAGCAGAGGTCCTAATCATAGATCGTCAGGATCAAGGGCAAGCGACGGATGCTGCGGCTGGCATTATCTGTCCCTGGCTATCGCAAAGGCGCAATCAAGCTTGGTACCAGCTGGCTAAGGCCGGTGCGCGTTTCTATCCCGGGTTGATCCATGAGCTGGAAAGCGAAGGAGAGCCAGATACCGGCTATGCTCAGGTTGGTGCTCTTAGCATTCATGCGGATTTGGACAAAATCAGAAAGATGGAGGAGCGGGCACATCAACGAAAAGCAGATGCTCCGGAAATCGGTGAAATCACCCGGTTGAATGAAACAGAAACCCATGAGCGGTTTCCCTTGCTGGCAGAAGGTTATCAATCGGTTCATATTAGCGGTGCTGCAAGGATAGATGGTCGTGCGCTGCGTGATGCGTTAATCCGATCCGCGCATAGAAACGGGGCTGTCCTGATCAGCGGGGATGCCTCGCTGGTGTATCAGGCAAACCGAGTAACGGGAGTAACGGTCGGGACGGATCGTTTCGAGGCTGACCAAGTCATTGTTTGTGCAGGCGCTTGGGCAAACCAACTGCTCCAGCCCCTAGGTATTCATTTTAAGGTGAGTTATCAAAAAGCTCAGATCATGCACGTGAAAATTCAGGGTGAGCAAGAGACAGGCAGCTGGCCTGTAGTCATACCGCCTACAGATCAATATCTGCTCTCTTTTGATAAACAGAAAATCGTGATAGGCGCGACCCATGAAAATGAAATTGAAGGTTATGATACTAGAGTAACGGCAGGCGGTATGCAGGAAATCCTCAATAAAGGGCTTGAATTAGCACCGGGTTTAGCCGACAGCACTTTTCAAGAGGTCAGGGTGGGTTTTCGTCCGTTTACGCCCGGATTCCTTCCTGTGATAGGCGTTGTTCCGGGCTGGAAAGGGCTTATAACGGCAAACGGACTTGGAGCGTCCGGACTCACCATGGGACCCTTTATAGGAAGCCAACTGGCAAAGTTAGCACTAGGAGACACGCTCGATATTGATCTACATGACTATGATCTGCGCAAAGCGATGGATTGATAGACTAAGGCATCAGACAGCTACTGGCATTGGGCCAGCGCTTCCTTCTCATATCGGCTCTGTAGTGTAGGAAGAGGATTTAGCTCGTGTTTATCGAATGGATATAGGTAGATGATAACGAACTAAGGAGACTGACGCTATTTTTCTTCTATTAGCTCTCATTGGGGTAATCCAATTTGTGAGCAGTGGTTAGTAGCCGCCCAACTGGGCGGCTTTTTACTATTAAGGAGCGTTAGTGACAGTCAGCCTAGACGGTGGTCAATGATTGCTTCAGCCGACTCGTTTTAATTTTACCGAATAAGAACCGTACGAGCGGTCCCATGATAAGGAGCTGAAGCGGGAAAGCAAAAACAAAATTTTTCAAGAATATGGCGAAATAACTTCCAAGCAAGGGCTCTCCTGCGAGGTGATGGGAAAGGTAAGCTGAAACTAATCCATACATAGACATAAAGAAAACCATCCCCGTCACCATACAGAATGACATTGCCAATATCGTAATCATTTTACCGGACTTATGGCGCGTTATCGAAAACACGATTCTCTGTGCTGTTGGACCGACTATAAACAGTTCCAGTAAGAAGGCAATGATAAAGCCCAGTACGAATTGACTGATTATGGCGATGAATGAAACTTCACCAATTAATCCGTTCGTGATTACATTGTAGGAGGTCATCATGATGACCATCCCGATGCACATCATCAACCCAAAATAAAAATGCTCTTTCTTTGTTACTGGCAATTTCATCATCCTCTCTCATTTACCTTTGTAATTATAGAGATGAGGGAAAGTCTCTCGTAAGTGACAGATTTGTGAACGTTTTCTGTAGCCGGATACCAGGTGCGCACTATGAGGGCGATCATCAAGGTGTCTTTTTTTTGTGTTTTCCTATAGAACAGCGGATGAATTAATGGGCATTGAATAGTCCTAAAGTTTCAATAATGGAGCATATTCTGGTTGAAAAGTAATATAAAGAGGAGCAGAAGCCCTCATTGGAATTATGGACCTGCGGCTGATGTGCGGGACAATCATATCGTGATAGGGTAAGAGGCAGGATAAGACCATCATTGTAAGTGGAAACCAGCGATGCGCGTCGGATCCTTCTTTTTTATCAAAAAATGACCGAATTACGATTATGGTCAATCAGTATTGTCTGTGCTTCATTCAGCCCTATCCTAAGGGCAAATACAAAGAGAATTATGGGATAATGGAGGGAAAAACCATGACACAAACGACACCGGTGCCTCAACCTAAAACCTTCGGACCGCTGGGTAATCTGCCCCTGCTGGATTCAGCGGCTCCGATCCAATCGCTTGTAAAGGTCGCCTCGGAATTCGGGCCGATCTTCCAGTTTCAGTATCCCGGGGGGCGCAAGGAGCTGTATGTCTCCGGCCATGAGTATGTTAAGGACGCGTGTGACGAGAAGCGTTTTGATAAACGAATCTGGGCACCACTGCAGAATGTCCGCCCCTTTGCGGGGGATGGATTGTTTACGAGCGCGACGCAGGAGCCCAATTGGAAAAAAGCTCATAACATTCTGTTATCCAGCTTCAGCCAGCGTGCAATGCAGGGATATCATACGAAGATGATTGATATTGCCATGCAGCTTATCCAGAAATGGGCACGGCTCAATCCGGATGAAACAGTGGATATTCCTGCCGATATGACACGCCTGACACTCGATACAATCGGCCTGTGCGGGTTTAATTATAGGTTTAACAGCTTTTATCGCGAAGACAATCATCCATTTATCGACAGCATGGTGCGTTCACTTGATGAAGGCATGAACCAGCTTCACCGGCTGGGCATTCAGGACATGTTCATGATTAAGAAGAAACGTCAGTTTCAGGAGGACATTCAGTCGATGTTCTCGCTTGTGGATGAGCTTATTCAAGAGCGCAAGGCGCATGGCGGCGAGGAGGGAGATTTGCTGGCGCACATGCTGGAGGGCGTGGATCCTGATACAGGCGAGCGGCTGGATCATGAGAATATCCGTTATCAGATGATCACATTTCTGATCGCGGGGCACGAGACCACAAGCGGGCTGCTTTCCTTCGCGATCTATTTTCTGATGAAAAACCCGGATAAGCTGCGCAAGGCGGTAAGTGAGGTGGACCGCGTGCTGAAGGATCCAGTTCCTTCGTATAACCAGGTGCGGGAACTCAAATACGTCCGCATGGTTCTGAGCGAGTCACTTCGGTTATGGCCGACTGCGCCTGCCTTTTCGTTATCTGCAAAAGAGGATACCCGTATCGGTGGAACCTATCCCATTAAGAAAGGGGATAGTGTGACGGTGCTGATTCCCGGACTCCACAGAGACGCGCGCGTATGGGGAGACGATGTGGAGGCATTCGAACCGGAGCGCTTTGAAGATCCGAGCAAGGTGCCGCATGACGCGTACAAACCGTTTGGCAACGGACAGCGTGCTTGTATCGGCCAACAGTTTGCACTCCAGGAGGCCACCTTGGTGCTCGGGTTGGTTCTCAAATATTTTGAACTGGTCGATACCCAGCATTATGAGCTGAAAGTCAAGGAGACACTGACCCTGAAGCCGGATGCATTCCACATTAAAGTCCGTAACCGTAAGGGAGGGGCAGCCCTCTTGATTCCAGGAAGTGTTGCTGTGCCCGAACAGGAACAGAGGGAATACGCCCAGTCCGACAGGATTGCGGATAACGCTCATCATACGCCGCTGCTCGCGCTGTACGGGTCCAACTTGGGCACGGGTGAAGGCATTGCCAGAGAGGTGGCTGATGCAGCCAAGTACCATGGATTCGACAGTCAGGTAGGTGCACTGGACGACTTCGCTGGAAATCTTCCGAAGGAAGGCGCCGTTGTGATTGTAACCGCCTCTTATAACGGTCAGCCGCCCTCCAATGCCAAGGCTTTTATGGAATGGCTGGAGAATGCGGCTGAATCCGAAATACAAGGCGTTCGGTATACGGTTTTCGGCTGCGGGGATCACAACTGGGCCAGCACCTACCAACGGATTCCGCGCCAAATTGACGAGCTGCTGGCAGCCAAAGGGGCACAGCGCCTGCTTGCGCGCGGTGAGAGTGATGCGAGCGGCGATTTTGAACGTGAAGTTGATGAATGGACGGAACATGTATGGCCCGATCTGATGCAGGCGCTGGGACTGCCAGTCATGGCCAGCAGCAAGCCGAAGCGCAGCACCTTGTCTGTTGAGTTCGTTCAGGGAGGGGCAGCCGTTCCACTGGCAGAAACCTATCATGCCGTCACCGGGCACATCGCGCACAGCCGCAACTTGCAGCATGCCGATAGCGGACGCATCACGCAGCATATCGAAATATCGCTGCCGGAAGGAACGAACTATGCAGAAGGCGATCACATGGGCATACTCCCAGTCAATCCGGAGAGTCTGGTGAAGCGTGTGCTCCGCAGATTCCACTTGGATGCCGCGGCACATCTGGTCTTGTCCGTTCAAGGAAGAAGCAGCGCCCATTTACCGGCAGGGGTTCCCGTGCGTCTGGACGATCTGCTGCATCGCAGCATCGAGCTGCAGGAGACGGCCACAAGGGCTCAGATTCGGGAGATGGCAGCCTGTACGGTATGCCCGCCGCATGCCAAAGAGCTGCAGAGTCTGCTTGCGGAAGACACTTATCAGACCGAGGTACGGGCTAAACGTCTCACCATGCTGGAGCTGCTGGAACGGTATGAAGCCTGTGAGTTGCCTTTTGAACGCTTTCTCGAGCTGCTGCCAGCACTCAAACCGAGATATTATTCGATTTCCAGCTCTCCGAGAGTCAGCTGGACCCAAGCGAGTATCACAGTCAGTGTCGTGCGGGAAAGCGCTTGGAGCGGTTATGGGGAATACCGGGGCATTGCCTCCAATTATTTGAGCCAGTTGGAGACGGGCGCAGAGGTGTTGATGTTTATCCGTTCGCCTGAATCGGGCTTTGAACTCCCGAACAACCCAGCCACCCCGCTCATTATGGTCGGGCCCGGCACCGGTGTGGCACCGTTCCGGGGATTCATTCAGGCCAGACAAATCCTTCGGGCAGAAGGACAGAAGCTGGGTCCCGCGCATTTGTATTTCGGCTGCCGGAATCCGGAGCACGATTACCTCTACCGAGAGGAGTTTGAACAGGCGGCCAGAGAAAACCTGGTGACTCTTCATACTGCCTTCTCGAGAGTGGAGGGTACGGAGAAATGCTATGTCCAGCATTTGTTGAGACAGGATGGGGAAATGCTGCTGTCACTGCTGGAGGATGGAGCGAGAATGTACATCTGCGGTGACGGCTCCCGGATGGCGCCTGAGGTTGAACAAACGCTGATTGTATCCTATCAGGATAAATACGGCGTGGACGCGGATGAAGCTGCCTCCTGGTTATCCAGGCTGGAAGCGGAGGGCCAATATGTAAAGGATGTTTGGGCAGGTTGATCTCCGCTGCGAAGGGCAACGACTCTTGACATAACGAGACGAGGCTGTCGAATGCGGTTAGTCAAGGACAACAACGAACAGGTATATGTAGCCGCGATATTCGCGGCTTTTTTTGCTAAACTGAAGAGGAGGAAAAAAGTTCGGAAGAATAAGGGATGCTGCAATTCTTAATTATTGTTTATGATAAGATTAATTTTCGACAGGGACCCGTGCTTTGCGGTTATTGCCAGTTCATCTTGTCGATATCGAAACGATTCAGAAGGAGAGTGTAACTTGTGAGCGAAACCTGTGTACCGACGGGCGTGGGGGTAAAAGAGACCGGCTTTGGATATACGTTGTCCTTAATCGGCGGTAAGTACAAAATGATCATTATGTACTGGCTGTCTGAAAATAAAGTGATGCGTCATAATGAGCTGAAACGAAAAATCGGCACCATATCATATAAAACGCTAAGTGTCATGCTAAAAGAGCTGGAGGCGGATCATTTAATCGTTCGCACGGAATATCCCCAGGTCCCGCCCAAAGTGGAATACACATTATCAGAACGCGGACTTTCGCTCATTCCGCTGTTAAACATGATGTGTGAGTGGGGAGAGAATAACAGCAGCCTGCCACTGGATGCTGCGCAGCGGCAGGCTTCAAATTTGTGTTGAACATACAGCTGGATGAGAGCGATCTTTACAGGCTGTCAATAAAATTCAAGTACTCTCGCACATTTGTCTCCAGATCGCTTGAAGCCGACTCATCATTTATACCAGGCTCCGTTTCTTTACCATAATACGCAAAGAACGAGCGATAATTCGCACGGCAGTATAGGAAGGTTGTTTCGAATGGTGTCAGTAACTGTTCAAGTGTATAGCGATATTTTCCCTCTTCACGATAATCCTCTTCTTTGATCCCGGCTGTTACAGCCAAAGCCGTTTTGCGATCCTTTAATTTATCTCCTCCACCTGAACCATAAGCCCAGCCGTAAGCAAAAACATCGTCAAGCCATTTCTTGAGAAGTGGCGGACAATTGAACCAATAGACAGGGAACTGCAGGACGAGGCTGCCATGCGTTTCAATTAATTGCTGCTCTTTCTCTGCATCAATGTTTCCGTCAGGGTAAGCCTTATGCAGTTCGTGTACCGTATATTTGTCCGGATATTTCTGGAGTTCCTCCACCCACCGCTGATTAATGACGGATGTTTCTATGCTTGGGTGTGTGACGATTACAAGTGTTTTCAATGATTTGTCCTCCTTCAGGATGATTACTTCCTGAGTATAATGGGTGGACTTCGAATACGTAAGTATGCACTTTTACTACAGGTACTTACCAAAATGTGAGTGTTACTCTAAACTCTAGTATTTCTCAATGATCCACGCTTTTAGGTTTTAAATTTATTTATAGTATAATGGTGATTACTCTACAGGATGGATAAAGGAAAAGAGGGACTAGATGCCTACGATACTGGTTGCTGACGATGATCCGAACATTCGCGAGCTCGTCTGTTTATTTCTGAGAAACGACGGCTTCACAACGGTTGAAGCACGGGACGGCAAGGAAGCACTGGCCGTTTACGGTTCAACACCCGTCGATTTGGTCGTGCTCGATATTATGATGCCAATTATGGATGGCTGGACGCTGTGCAAGGAGCTGCGAAGAGCCAATCCGGATCTTCCGCTGCTTATGCTGACTGCAAGAGGTGAGACATGGGAGAAAGTGAAAGGATTCGAACTGGGAACGGATGATTATTTAACGAAACCGTTTGATCCGTTGGAGCTCACGGTTCGTGTCAGAGCATTACTGAAGCGATACAAGATTGGATCCACCCAGACGGTCCACTTTGGCAACATCATCCTGGATCGGCAGACATACAAGGTGACGAGAGGGACAGAGTCGCTCACGCTGCCGCTGAAGGAATTCGAGCTGCTCTATAAGCTCGCTGGAACACCCGGACAAGTCTATACGCGCGAGCAGCTGATTGATCAAATCTGGGGAATTGATTATGCCGGAGATGATCGAACGGTAGACGTACATATTAAACGCCTGCGTGAACGATTCGCGGAAACGCCCGATTTTCGGATCGAGACGGTGCGCGGTTTGGGGTACCGGCTTGAGGTTTACGAATGATCAAAACGTTATATATTCGTGTGGTCCTGACATTTTTGGTCTCTGTCATCGCCGGCACGGTCATTTCTTTTTTTATGTCTACTTTAATATTCGAGGATAAACTGAACGAAAATGCTCGGATCAATTTGCGTAACTTCGCCCAAGACATCGTGCAGATTTACAAGATCCTTCCATTACATGAAGCGGATTCATTCGTAAGCGGAATGAAGCAGCTCGATTCCTATCATATTCGAATTTACGAAGCATCGGGACAGTTCCAGTCCTATGGTAAGTATCATGAAGATCAGCCTGCCGCTGTGTCGACGGAGCAGCTGCAGAAGGTATTGGGAGGAGGCGTTGTTCAGGACACTCCGAATGGTATTGCTACGGTCCTCTTAGGGCTGCCCTTGAAAACGGAAATGGGAACGAAAGCGATGTTTCTGGAAACGCTCGCCCCACCATCCTCCTCTTTTGTTGTCAAGTGGGCGTTGATCTTTGCATCTTGTTCGTTGATTGTAGGGAGCATCTTGATTTTGATTGCTTCTATATTCCTGGTTAGACCCATCAAAAAACTGACAAAAGCGACCAAGCGAATCGCCGCTGGAGATTTTAACGTCAAGCTTAATATCAAGCAAACAGGGGAGCTCGGGACACTGGCCCGTAGCTTCGAGGACATGATGCGCGATCTGCAGCAGCTGGAGCAGATGCGCAGGGAATTTGTGACAAACGTGTCGCACGAGGTTCAATCTCCGCTCACCTCGATATCGGGGTATGCTCAAGCGCTGAAGCAAGTGAATCTCGCCGATCACGAACGAAGTCGTTATCTTGATATTATCATCGCTGAGACAAAGCGGATATCCAAAATGAGTGACAGCCTGCTCAAGCTGAGTGTGCTTGAATCGCAGTCACAGCAGCCCCGGCTGGTCACACTCAGTCTGGATGAACAGATCAGAAGGGTCATTGTGGCCCTCCAGCCGCAGTGGTCTGCCCGCAATATTCATTTTGAGCTTGAGCTGCAGAATGTGAAAGTAACGGCTGATCATGACCAATTGAATCAGGTGTGGACAAATATCCTCAGCAATGGCATCAAATTTTCCAAGGATGGCGGCGGCGTGATTCACGTCAGCATCAAGCTGGATGTCAAAATTGTAATCGTCCGAATCTCCGATACGGGTATTGGGATTCCTCTCGAAGACCAGAAGCGCATATTTGAGCGTTTTTTCAAGGCGGATCGTTCCCACAGCCGCAAGTATGATGGCAGTGGTATGGGACTTGCTATCGTTAAACAGATTGTATCGCTTCATCAAGGTGATATCGTTGTGGAAAGCGAAGTTGGTCAGGGAACGACCTTCATCGTTTCATTGCCAATCACTCCACCCACCGATATTTAGACATACAGGAGAGATGAATGTACAGAACAGAATATACACTGGATTATGGTTTAAACCGAATTTTCAGGCCACGTTTCACATACAAGCTTCCTTGTATGTGAAACGTGGCCTTTTTGTTGTTAGTTCATACTCCGTTCATATTGTCGTCATGGTGAGGACATCTTGGTTGGTTAGGCTTGCATTAACGGCTTGTTACGGCCATTAAACAGATGAGCATAGGAGCAGGTGTATGTGACACACAATCGTTATAGCCATGGAAATCCAATGAGGCCGCAGCAGCAATGAATGATTCACGACAAACAGTTCAGGACAGGAGAAGATGAGAGTGACGCAACCAGAGGAAAAGAAAGCGAAGATTGGTTCGAGGGCCAGAAAGGTAAGAAACATTATACTTAAAATATTAGGAGCAATCGTAATCGCCATTGTTCTGTTTCTAGGTATTGTTTATATCACGAATGTGATCAGTAGCAATTCAGAGGCGAAGAAGATAGAGCCATACGGCCAGCACGTATCTGTAGACGGGAAAAATATGAATGTGTTCATTCAAGGCGAAGGCAAGGAAACGATCGTGCTTCTTCCCGGTTATGGAACAGCAGCACCAGCGCTAGATTTTAAGCTGCTTATTGATGAATTATCTCCATTTTACAAAGTTGTTGCAGTTGAGCCTTTCGGCTATGGATTGAGTGATGGAACTGAAAAAGAACGAACCGCAGAAAATATCGTAAGTGAAGTTCATGAAGCTCTACAGCAGCTTAATATTAACAAATATATGCTTATGGGCCACTCCATTGCAGGCATTTACGGCATTGATTATGTGAACAAATATCCGGATGAGGTAACTGCATTCGTCGGAATTGACAGCAGTGTTCCAACACAACCGGGTATTGATGCCAAATTACCTACAAAAATGTTCGGATTTATTAAAAAATCAGGTCTCCAAAGATTAGTGGTTAAATTTGGTGGTGACCCTTATGCTGGACTCCCATTTGATGATCACACCGTCGAGCAGATGAAAATGCTGTCAAATAAAAACTCAAACAGTTCCACGATGTTGAATGAGATGGATCATATTTCTTCCAATTTTAAAGGGGCTCAAGGTTTAACCTTCCCCAAAGATCTTCCTCTTCTTCTCTTTGTACAAGGGAATAATGAAGACGTACTAGGATGGATACCTCTGCATGAAGGGCAGATCAAAGACTCGGTACATGGAAAAGTAATAACAATGGATGGCGAGCATTACTTGCACCATACTTTATTTAAAGAAATAGCTGAAGATGTTAGAACCTTTATGAACGAAGCGAAGTAAATGTTCTGAAAAAGTCCACTCGTGATTTCACAGATGTGCATTAATGAATGTGAGAAACCGTCCCGTGGGGCGGCTTTCCACAGTTTGTCCATTTCGGCTGATATCCGTAATGAAAGAGAGGGTTACATATGAGATTATTTGAAATACTTTTAGTTCTATCCTGTTTCGCTTTACTCGTAGATCTATTGTTTATTAAAAGAAGTGCAAAGAAAACAGGATTGGGTTTGGCTATAGGAAGTAGCGTGATATTTGTAGTTCAATTGTTGGTTGAAGGATACAGATGGCAATTACTTCTGGTATATATCATGACGGCTCTATTCATACTCATCGTTTCATTCAGGCATTCAGGTAAGATGGTGAATCTAAAAATAGGAAAGCTGTTGAAATATAGTTTATCTTCCCTAATCGTCATTCTGCTTGTGGGTTCTACCGTCTTGTCTGCATACTTACCTGTTTTTGATTTGCCGGAGCCTGATGGCCCAGAGAAAGTGGGTACTCAAACCTTTCATTTTACGGATCAAAACAGAGATGAAGTTTTAACTGAAGATCAAAGCGATAAGAGGGAGCTAATGGTTCAAGTTTGGTACCCTACTGAAAATAGGAATAACAACAAGCGTGGAACTCTTTTTCCAAGTGATACAGAAATGTTCAAAAAGTATATTCAGAGCTTCTCTACTTCTTTAAAGCTGCCCGCCTTTGTGCTCGACTACTGGAAGTATAATAGAACCAACTCGTATGAAAATGTAGAAATATTGCCTTCTACAAGCCCTTATCCCTTGGTACTGCTATCTCATGGCATGGGAACCAGTCGAGTTTTACAGGCATCACAGGCCGAGAATCTGGCCAGTCATGGTTTTGTCGTAGTCACAATCGATCATACGTACAGCACCTTTGCTACCATTTTTCCGGATGGCCGTGTAACGGATTATAAAACAAAGATGACAACCATAGATGATCGTACAAAAATCGGGAATATATGGACAGAAGACGTAGAGTTTATACTAGATGAAATCGAAAAGCTAAATTTAGGTGCAATTGAAAGTCAATTTAAAGGGAAGATCGATTTAAAAAACATAGGCGTGATGGGGCATTCTTTTGGGGGTGCAACGGCGTTTAATACAACTTATTTAGATCAAAGAGTCAAGGCCGGGGTCAATATGGACGGGTCACTAAATGAAGTGGAAAATAGAGATGATATAAACAAGCCGTTTATGTTCATCAGATCGGGAAGTTTTAAAGACTGGTTAGTCAATTTTGAAAATGATAGAAATTCGGATAATGAAGTCAATAAATTTCTCTCAGATGAGCTGCACATTATGAAAAATGTTAGCGAACATGGGGGAAATGTGATTTATGTAGAAGGAACGCAGCACTTCAATTTCACGGACCTTCAATTCTATTCGGAGTTAATTAAACTGTCGGGGATAACAGGAGATATCAATGGTAAAAGAGGATCAAGCATTGTTAATCAATATGTACTCGATTTCTTTAATAAACAACTAAAAGGAACGGGTGGAAATCTGATTCAGGGACCGAGCGACATGTATCCAGAGGTGAAATTTATAGACCCGGAAGAACTCTAATCAAGCAAAACATTTAAACTCAGAATGAGAAATACACTTCAATGGTCTATCTCAATGCCTTTGCAGTATATGACCAGACGGGTATTTGTATTAATCACACCGTGGTCAGCGGTAAGAATGAGGTCATCTTGCCAGAGAACGGACGTATTGTATTTGCAGGTGAGGCTGGCTCCCAATTTGAAATTTCATTAAACGAGTAGGAATATGGGAAAACACAAGTGAAGATATGTTTGCATTAGAAGTCGCGAGAAATCGCGGCTTTTTTCCGTTTGTCAGCGAAACTGGACTAAAGTCGGGGCTCCAATCTCATTCGCAGGCCTAATGTTAGTACTCTTTCCAGGGTGATATACTGAACAGGACTTCGGATTTGCAGCGGAAGTGGAATCGTAAAGATGGAAGGACTGGAGATACGTTATGCAGAAAAAAACAGGTTTGTTGATCGTTGCGGTGGGTGTGCTGCTGCTGATTATTACGATGAACCCGATAAAAATCTTTTCGGGTATCAACTTCGGCTTTTCATTGGATACTCAAGAAATCAGCGAAGGGCAGACCTTCGACGCAAACGATTACCGTCACTTGAACCTTCACACAGGAAGCAGTGATATCCATTTCGTTCAAGGGAATACCGATCAGATTAAGGTTAGCCTAGACGGAAAAGTAAGCCCAAAGTGGGCGGATCAAGTGAAGCTGAAGGCAGAACCAAACGGTGATACGCTGGAGCTTGGGATAGATGTACCCCAAGGTATCGACGTGGGCGTACGGATCATGCATCTGGATCTGACGGTGGAGCTGCCGGAGAAACAATGGTCATCCGCCGAGATTGACAGCAGCAGCGGCGATATCGAAATCGCGCGATTGCAGGGAGATTCGGTTACGATCAAGGCAAGCAGCGGTGATGTCGACGTGCAGCAAGTGAAGGGCGGCGAATGGGTCATACACACAGGCAGCGGTGACATTAAAGCCGAGGAGATTGCTGCTGATTCGATCATGTTGGAGTCAAGCTCCGGCGATATATCGGCCGAACGCTATGAGGCTTCGGAGTTAAGCTTTCAGAGTGGCAGCGGCAAGGTCGTACTGAAGGGCGGAGAATCAGCGATACAAGGAAAAACGGGATCCGGAAGTATACTTCTTGAAGCGGACGGGATCATGCATGAAACCGATCTTCGATCAGGCAGCGGCCGTGTGACCATCGATCTCGCTAAAGAGCCTTCCTCGCTGGAAGTTGATTTTGAAGGAAGCTCCGGCAATTGGGATTTGAAGTGGGACGGAATCCGTTATGAGGGTAATGACCAAGACGAGAACCGATTAAAGGGAATGTTCGGCAATGGCGGCGTGATATTAAAGGTTCGCACAGGGTCCGGAAATTTCATATTGAAATAACGAATGAGTGCTCATTTGGTTTGCAAAAAAGTAGAGACATCCGGGATCGGATGTCTTTTTTGCTCGCATGGAATCGACAGCAGCCCGTATAATGGAGAGGGTTTCGCCCTAAGCCTGACGCCATCGAAACTCCATCCGAGAAGAATACATTCTTTGAAGGATATGGAAAAAGGATAATAAATGAGCAGGAATACACGTACTTTGAAGAAGGACTGTATGCATTTTTCTAGCTTAAACCTGGTGAACTGGACATGGGACCAGGTTCAATATTATAGTTAAAAGAATGAAGTTAACGAACGTTAGTTTTAATAGCAGCTGCTGAATTTCTTCTGTATGAAGTGGCGCAACATTTTACTAAACGTTACATAAGTGAGGGAGGACATATATGGAACAACCCCGCATTTGGCCGGATCGGTTCAAGCGATTTTTTCTGAACAACAAGTTTGTACTTCTGCTGCTCATTCTGCTTCTGGCGGGAGTCAACATACTGGTGCTGAGCAAGATTTCATTTGTGCTGCACCCGCTCGCCGTGTTGATCAAGACGATCGTATTGCCGATCATACTGTCCGGAATACTGTATTATCTGCTTAATCCCCTTGTGGATATCATGGAAAAGAGGAATATCAAACGCGGATGGTCCATACTTATCCTGTATTTGGCTATTGCGGGTATACTGACGGTGGTCGTGCTTGCGGTCATTCCGGTGCTGCGCAATCAAATTACGGGACTGATTGACAATTTCCCGAGATATAGCGAGAATGTTAGGCTGCAATTCGAGGAGCTTACGGGCAGTCAGTTGTTTAGTCAGCTTCAGGATGCAGTGAGCATTAACTCTCAGGATTGGTGGAATACCCTTACTCAGAAAGCTACGGAAATATTCAACCATACATGGGCCAGAGTGGGCGGGTTCCTGGGGGCTTTTACCGAGATTGTGTTGTCGATCGTGACGGTGCCATTCGTTCTGTTTTATATGCTGAAAGACGGCAAAAAGCTGCCGCAGAAGATTTTGTCTTTCCTGCCAACCAAGAGCCGTTCCGGCATATTCCACGTACTTCAAGACATTAATCACCAGATCAGCTCGTTTATCCGTGGACAGATTATCGTCAGCTTTTGTATCGGTATTCTGCTCTATATCGGTTACATGATCATTGGTCTGGACTATGCACTTATATTGGCCATCATTGCCTCGTTTACGAGTATCGTACCTTACCTGGGGCCAGCGATCGCGATTACACCAGCGCTGATTGTGGCTCTGGTTACTTCTCCCGTGATGCTGCTGAAGATGGTGGCAGTCTGGACGATCGTACAGTTAATCGAAGGCAAGTTTATCTCACCACAGATTATGGGCAAAACGCTTAAAATTCACCCGATCACGATTATCTTCGTTATTCTCACATCGGGTAATCTGTTTGGTGTCGTCGGCATTCTGCTGGCCGTTCCCGGGTATGCGGTGCTTAAGGTTTGCGCAACCCACATCTTTAAATGGTTTAAAGACACATCAGGGCTATATGATTCACCGCCAAACCATCTGAAGTAATCGAACTCCCGTCCAACGGCGATCAGCCGGAAGGCGGGAGTTTCTGCTTCATGAACAATGATCATAGTATCAACGTTCTCGTAAATATCTCAGCACAGCCAGATCTGAACCGTTGACTTTGTCCTTAGGGCAACGTGTACATTGAAATGGAACAAAGATTCGGACTTGAAGCGTTCATCCGTATACCAACAAAAAGAATGAGGTGATCCCATGCTGTCCATCGGAGAATTCTCGAAAATATGCGAAGTATCTACCAAAACGCTTCGATATTATGCGGAGATCGGATTAATTCTTCCCGATGAGATTAACCCGGAGAACGGTTACAGGTATTATTCCATCAGTCAGCTCAAAAAGATGCTTTTTATCAACCGTTTGAAATCCTATCATTTCTCCCTGGAAGAAATTAAAGCTATTCTGGAACGGGAAGAAGATCCATCTGAAGAACTGCTCTGTGCAGATCTATGTCGTAAGAGAAGGGAGATGCTGGAGAAGCTGAATGCTATAGAACACACTTTGAAATTAATGAGTCTTGATATCTCAAATTTAGAGAAAGGCGTCCCCCTGATGTCGTACCTCGACAGCATTGAAGTAGAACTCGTTGAAACCCCGTCCATCCGAATTCTTAGTATGCGTCAGATGATAAGAGGTGACGACTACGCTCTAGGATATGGAACATATTTCGGGAGTTTGTACGAACAGATTGCAACTGAAAAACTCACCTTGCTGGGTACGCCCATGACGATTTATCACAGCTCTGAATACAAGCCTGACGGCAATGATACCGAGTTTGCCATCCCGATCGAGGAGACGGTAGAGGGGACGCGAGATTTGTCTGGAGGTCTATGTGCGAAGTCTGTCCTAAAGGGCTCATATTCGGAGCTGACGTCGGTATATGCAGCCCTTATGGAATGGGTTGAACGCGAGGGATACGAATTGGAGAATTCGCCATATGAAGTTTATATAACCGACCCTAAACGAGCCACGGGTTCTGAGGACTGCGTGACCGAGGTGTATTTTCCAGTGAAGAGAAGGAGGGGCTGATGATGCAGCATTATGAATGGCCAACCGGAGAATGGCAAACTGAGGATCCTGCAGTTTTGGGAATGGATGTAGGGAAGCTGTCAGAGCTTGAGTCTGCCATTAATTCCGGGTACAGCAATATAAACGGAATCGTGGTTGTGAGGCATGGGCATATTGCTTATGAGCGATATTACAATGGCTATGGCCCGGATGATGCGATTCATGTCGCATCCGTAACAAAAAGCATATTGTCTGCCCTTATTGGTATAGCCATTGATGAAGGATGCATTCAAACGGTGAACCAGAAGGTGCTGGATTTTTTCCCTGAGTATGTTCCTGATGCTATTGATCCGCAGAAGCAGGAAATCACAATACGCCATCTGCTGACAATGACGGCTCCTTATCCATTCGAGGACTGGCATGAACCCCTCGATAAGCTGTGCATGCAGCCTGACTGGGTGAAGTATACGCTGGATATGCTGGGGAAGGGCGGAGATATTGGTGCATTTAAGTATTCAACCGCTGGGGCGCATCTGCTGTCAGCCATTCTTACCCGCAGTACGGGACAAAATGCTCGCGCTTATGCGAACGAGAGATTGTTTAAGCCTATTGGCATGAACGTAATTCCGGATTACGGGATGACATCATTCGGGTTTGAGGATCTGTTTGGGAAGAACGTGAAAGGATGGGTTGAAGATCCCCATCGTCATTCCACGGGAGGATGGGGGCTTACGCTTCGTCCCCGCGATATGGCACGAGTGGGTCTCCTCTATTTGAACCGCGGCTTATGGGATAACCGCCAGATCATATCGGGGTCCTGGATTGACGAATCTACAACGATGAATCCCCATAACTATGGTTATTTATGGTGGCTGCGCGAAGAAGACGGCGTACGTGCCAACCTGGCGTTAGGCGATGGCGGCAATGTGATTTGCTGTATTCCGGAAATGGAGCTGGTCGTAGCCATTGCCTCCGAGTTCATCATGAATCCCCGGGACAGGTGGGCACTGATTAAGGAATACATCATCCCGGCTGTTATAGACTAAAGGTAAGCGACAAATGGCCCCTATCTTGTTAAAAGCGAGGGCCATTTGTCGCTTATATTTGTTTATGTTGCTTCCCGTACCAATCCTTGTTTTAAGCGGTCCAGCTGCAGAAGATGATGCCGGTAGTGCATTTCAACAAGCAAAAACCATTCCTCCGCACACAGTCCGCCGAATGACGGATGGGGCATTGTATTCTCTTTGGACATTTTTTTAAGGCTCGGTTCGATCTCCTTCATTCTCTGGATAACCGTGTGTAACCCTTGAATGAGCTGCTCCTTGCTTGCTGGCTGCTTCGGCGTATATTGTGGGGAAGGTGGAACATGAATTCGAATGGGCGGGAAGCTTCCTTGAGCAAATACAGCCGCACCAAGCTCGGTTTTTTCCGTTCGAGGAACCAAGGGATCTTGGCTTGGCATCAAGCATTGATCCAGATTACGAAGCTGCATATCAAGCGCCGAACTGATGAGATGTTGAACCATCTGTCCGATAGACCACTCGTTGTCACTTGGCACTTCCTTCAACTGCTCTATATTGAATTGATCTAGTTCGTGAATATAATGTGTCGCAGTTTCTTCAAAGCGTTGTAGTGCTTCTTTTGTTGTAATCATCATGGATCAGCTCCTTTAGTCTTCTTCTTATCTAAATATACAAAAACGCTACTGACACCATTATGTCAGTAGCGTTTTAACGTTTTTTCCAGTTCGTTTCTAACCCGATGTCGGAAGGATTCCGGCTCCAGCACAACCACTCCGGCTCCCCAGCCAAGCACCCAATGCAGCAATTCCTCAGGCTGCCGAACGCGAAGGTTCACCAGCAAACCTTCCGCTTGTTCCTCTATGGTGTCTATATAGAAGTTGTTCGATTCCCTTACCTTATCGGCAATGTCAGGTTGGACCCAGATGCGCACTCTGACGTTACGATCGTCTGGAGGCTGGTATACATCTAAATGAAAATCTGCTGGCAGCATAAATCTATCTTCCAGTTCGATCAGCTCCGTCATTCGGGACAACCGGAAATGACGGATATCTTGACGCAATTCACACCATGCAATGAGTACCCATGATCCTTGATGAAGCACAAGTCCATAAGGAGCAACCGTACGAACACTTTGGCGGTTCCCATTAGCTTCAGCGATTCTTTTGGAATAGTGAAAACTTATTTTCCTCTCCTCTAGTATCGTCCGGCGAATCACTTCCAAGTATGTCTTCTCTTGTATTCGTGTTTTATCTTCAGCGGTTGCAAGCAAACGAAAGCTCTTGCGAATCCGGGTTGCCTCACTGCGGATCGGTTCCGGAAGAATGGCTTCAATCTTCTTTCTAGAAGTGCGAGACTTACTGCTGTAGTGGGTATCGAACCACTGCTCGATAAAATCTGTCCCAATGAGTAACGTCACTGCTTCTTCCACCGTGAAACTGACAGGCGGCAGGAAATACCCCTCCATTAAGGAGTATCCCTGACCTGGAGCCCCTATCACGGATACGCCAGCTTCACTCAAAGCCTGAATATCCCTGTAGATTGTCCTCACGCTTGTTTCAAATATAGCGGCCAAATCCTCGGCTCGTAACACTTCGTTACGCTGCAGCTCAAGCACTATGGCTAATAAACGATCCGTTTTGTTCATTGCAATGCATCCTTTACCGAGAGATTCGCTACCTATTAAAATTCAAGATCCCCCTAATTAATAGGGTACCTTAAAAGATTGTTTATATGGCATCACTTCTCATTATTCTACTACAAATAGGCGAAAACTATAAATTAGCTGTTGATATTTCCAGATAGACAATTGGTGCGGATTGCATTTACAGGTGGGTAGTATTTTACGCTTACGACTAAAACGAGGCAGCCGCCCTTACACTTGGGTGGCTGCCTCGTTTTATGATGTAAGGTGTTTCTTTTTACTGAATGATTCTATCGGTATACACGAACGGGCAGGGAGGAGAGCATTTGTCCCGCTGCGGATGGAGTCAAGTTATCTTCAAGCTTAAAGCCTGGCACAGCTTCAATCCGAGAGAATTTATCCATGAAGAGGCCAATCCCGGTATTAGCCTCTAATCGGGCAAGCGGAGCACCCAGGCAAAAATGGGGTCCGTTGCCAAAGGTCAAATGCTGTTTGTTGTTGGGACGATGAATATCCAATGTGAAGGGGTTATCAAATACCTCCTCGTCCATGTTTGCAGCGCTCATCCACGCAACAACCACATCGCCTTTTTTCAAATCAACCCCAAGCAAGTTATTGTCCTGTTTGACGGTCCGATCCATTTTGGCAATATTAAACCGATAACGGAGCATCTCCTCCATGGTATTAGGGAGCAGCTCGCGGTTATTTCGAACTTCAGCATAGATTTGGTTATTATCATACAGGAATGCGTAGAATGTATTGGCTAACAGATGGCTTGTCGTTTCAATACCGGCACCTAAGATAAACATCGTGGTTCTTACGATTTCGTCATCGGTCAATCGGTCACCATCCACCTCGGCTTGAATCAAATCTGAAATAATGTCGTCTGATAGGTTTGCTCTTTTCTGAACGATATGAGGGTAGAGATAACTGTAATACTCTTTAGCCGCTCGTCGTTTCAGCTCATTTACGCTTTCAGTATTTTCTTTGGGGATGGGAAGGAATAAATCGTATACCCATTGTTGAAACAATTGTCTGTCCTGTGAAGGAACGCCGAGCAAGTCTGCGATCACGATCGTAGGCAGAGCGCTGGCAAAATCCTTAACAACATCAATGACCTCGGCTTCTTCCATCTCATGGATAAGTTCGTTCACGATCTCCTGAATCCGGGGCTCCCACAGCTTCAAGCTGCGAGGAGTAAATGCGGCAGAGAGCAGGGAGCGGCTTTTTCTGTGTTCCGGAGGATCTGTCATCAGGTTAAACTTGCCCATATGTTTACCCTCATCATTATCTGCGCCTACGCTGATGGTTGTGCGCATCCTCACATTGGAGAAGTGATCGTAGTCGCTAAGCACTCGCTTGACGTCTTGGTAACGGAAGACATTCCAGGTATCGGTTGCCTGATTATAGCTTACCGGTTCATTTTGCAGTTTGTGTTTGTACCACACATAAGGGTTGAATTCCTCGGTTGGCGATTGAAATTGAGTAATTTCCTCTAAAGAGATAATTTCATTATTCATATCTTTCCTCCCAACTGCTAAATTTTAGTGGAGTTAATTTAACACATGTTATTTTAACATATATAAACAAGGGGAGAATCTTGCTAATGGCCTAAGACAAAAGGACCCTAATCGTCTTTATTTGTCGAGTTATGATTGAAGAACGAATTCGTAGGCTGTAAGCTTACTATATTCGTACAAAAAGAACATTGAATCTAATGGAGAGGTAAGAATACATGTACATTGAACTACTTATATTGATCCAGATCGAAATGGCTCCTAAGCATGGATATGAGATCAAGAAGGAAATACAACGGGATTTAGGTTATTTAACAGATGTTAACCACAATATGTTATATCCCACTTTGCGCCGATTTACGGAACAGGGTTTGATTACTAAAAAAATAAACGAACAGGATGGTAAACCCAATCAATTCGTTTATGAAATAACCGAGGCGGGTAAAACCAAAATTACGGATCTTATCAACGCATTTTCGGAGAAAGACGCCAAGCATCAAATCGAATTTCTCATCCGAGTGTCGCTATTTCAGCGCATTTCTCGGGATAATCAACTCCGAATATTAAACATGAGAAAAAAAGACCTGGAAGCGCTTTGGGAAGATCTTAAGAAGCGGGAAGGCAAACACGTGGACGATGGGTACAGAAATGAAGTTCTGCAAGTTTCCATATCCCAAGTAAAGGGAGAAATGCTGTGGATTGATGAGTTGATTCGTAAGACGGACAGCTAGAGAGGCATCTTGAAGGCTTTTGTATGAGAGGATAGAGGGTTATGACTCAAAATGTATTCGTACGATAACGATAAGAGCAGAACAGCAGCAGGGAGGATTCAACATCATGGTAATACACAAAAGAGCAGCCATCCTCATTTTCTTATTCCTTGTATTGATATCTATCGTCTTACTTATTAACAACAAGACAAACCGGGTTAATCAAGAAACGAATGCAAAATACTACAGCGGTTTTATGTCCAATGTCATGACATTGAAGACAGTCATGGATCAAGCGGTCGATACAGACTCCGATCCTGAATCAACCGCAATCGCTATGTTTGACGTATTGTCCAATATCGCGTTCATTCATGATCGATTGAATCTGATGATGAATGAGACGACCCACGGGAATGAATATGCTTCCCTGAAGGATCAATTTTTGAGATTAAGATATTCATATGAATCTCTTGTACGGAGTCAGCTAATGAAAAGGGACAGATCCGATTCCGAAAAAAAATTAAGCTTCACGCAGCAGCAGCTTCAACTCTTCATCAATGATCTGCCCAAAGAATACGAGAATTCTAAAGCGTTTTTCATTCTTCTTCATAAAGCGGAAGCGCATATTAAGCCATTAGAATACATGAACTTCCCTTAATGGATCTGACTCTAGTGATAGGAATCTAATCATTCAATCCTTTGCCATCAAGGATGTGCTGCACATGTTTCTCGACTCTTGACTCCCGCGTCTTGGCTTGTTTGGCTTGATTAATATAATGTACGTAAGCACGCTTGCGACCAGGGGTCAAGGCTTCAAAAGCCGTTTGCAGGCCTGGGACTTCATCGAATTTATGTTGAAGCTCTTCAGGAATGACAAGCTCATCATTCTTTTTGAAATCCACGGTCAAGCCGGCTTTTTCAATTTCGATGGCTTCATGAATATAGGCTTCCAAGACAGTTTCCATTTCGATGATCTGTTCAACATGGGTGAACCGAATTTGACGACCTGCTTGTACGTTTTCTGTCTGTTGAATAAGAATGCCGTGTGGATCCTTTAACAAAGCACCTTTGATAAACAGAACCGCACAATATTCCTTGAAGCCATGGATCAATATGATGTTCTTGTTCTGAAACGTGTAACAAGGATGCATCCACTTAAAGTCTTCGGTCAGCTGACAGTCCAGAATAATCTCCCTCAGCTTCTCGGATTCTGCCTTCCATTTCTTGATTTTACGCAGATATCCATCCACCTTAGGATTAGTATTCGTCATTAAGAAGCACTCCTTCATTTATCTCGCATCAACGTTCTATATGGCTTAATTGTAATGATTTTTAATGGATTGTACAGTTCCAGTCTCTATATATCAATATGGCCACGCCCTCTCCCTTATATAAGGGGGGCTATGCATTGTGATCAGAAGAAGCGGGGATTATAGTATAATGGTACGCAATACGATGAAAATATCGTTTGGATTTTGGGAGGGAAGCCGCATGGAGGTTTTTGCAGATTATTTGAAGGGCATTGACAACCCGGATCATCGAGCGCGAATGGAGGAAATCTTCGCCTGGATTGTTGGGAAGTTTCCGAATTTAAAGCCGAAAATCGCGTGGAACCAGCCGATGTTTACCGATCACGATACCTTTATTATCGGCTTCAGCGCATCCAAGCAACATATGGCCGTTGCCCCTGAAAAGGCAGGGATTGTCCGTTTCTCGGAGGACATAGTGCAGGCAGGTTATGACCACACGAAGGAACTGGTCCGTATCCGATGGGACGGCCCGGTGGACTATTCGTTACTTGAGAAGATGATCGAGTACAATTTAGAAGATAAGGCAGACTGTTCTACTTTTTGGCGAAAATAGAGTAGTTTGGATGTCCGATGTAAGAAGCCCAATACCCGGCAAGACGTCTGGGCTATAGTGAAAAATAGTGATCATAGAAGAGCAGCAGACCTGCCCGTCTCTAACGGGTGGCAGGTCTGCTGCTCGTTGCATTATAGCGTTATTATTTGGTCCATGTACCGAGCTTATAAGCTCCATCAGCAAGCCTGTCGGTGTTCGCAAAATCAACCCCCGGACGGTTGGTTGAAGGGTCCAGGATGGCTATGGCCAGTTCATAGGTGCCGCTTGGCAGTGTGCTGGTAGAGATAGAGCCTGAGACTGTGTGCATTCCCGTTCTCCAGGTTCTCAAGTCCGCTGACGTGGATTGACGTGCCACGATGGTGCCCCCACTGCGAAGCTGAATTTCAACAGGCCAGTTGAACGGGAAGTGCTGAACGCCCTTGTTCTCCACGTGGATGGATACATCCAGCGTGCTTCCGTTATTCGCTTGCGGGTACGCTGCTTTGTTCACAACAAAGTGATAACCCATTCGTTTCTTAAGTATGTTCATATTGCCTTGCAATGGATTGCCCAGGGACAAGGAAGCTGGAGCATTCGGTCCCAGCCAGCTCGGTTTGCTGAGCTCCGTTTGCCGGAGCGTCTCATTAAAGCCGCTGCCTGTCGTAAGTGCAGCATTCATGCCATAGGCACCACCGTAAAATTCACCGCCAGAAACACGGGTGTCCCAGAAGTTGGCGTGATTGGGCTGCTGCTGACCGATATCGTCCCAATATCCGTTCTGTGTGCCCGTATACCAGCCCCATTCGGAATCGAAGCTCGGCTGATCGCCGAACACATCGTTGTACATGCCGAGAATGAGGCCTTTGTTATTATTCTTGGCCAATTCCACGCTCCGTCTGATCAATAACTGCGTATGATCCTCCTGAGCGGCAAAGGCATCAATATAGTGTTGAATGTACTGGTTGGATATGGAGTTTGGAGGGAATGCGCCTGTGTAGTTGCTTTCCCCGTTCGGCCCTACATAGGGCCAAGTGTGAAATTCTGCCCAATGGCCCAGCGAACCGATCTGCACAAACGCAATCGGGCTGTCAGGCGTGTTGTAATGTGCAGCAATGGCCTCAATGGCAAGTTTGTGTCTCGCAATCAGATAGTCAGAGCTGTAATTCGGGGAGAAGCCCGTATTGTTGCCAGCTCCCATACCTCCGGTTGCATCTTGATAAGCGGTGCCGGGCGACTGTCCCAGACTGACCATATCGTTATACAGCCAATCGGGAATATCCCGGTGAGGCACGCCGGTAGGACTATCGAGAATAAAGCGCAGCACGACCTTGACGCCGCGGCTTTGCCAATAGCTGAAATGATTGGCCGCTTCGATGGCATCGAAATCATAGCTGCCTTTGGTCGGCTCCAGCTCCTTCCAGGTGACACCGACATAAACCAGACGGTGGTCCTGGGGATAGCTGGTGGATTTCGCTGAAGGAGCCCAGCCCTTGAACGGGTTGTTAAGCGGATCATTCAGCTCAGGCGGATAAAATTCGATCATATTTCCTCCGGGACTTCTCTCATTAATGGTATAGACGGGGAGTGATTGGTTCTGCGCCGGCAGCCGATTCACATTCGAATTGTTGTCGAGATACCCGATATTTACGGTACTGCCTACTGTGAGTCCAAGCGTGGAGAGTGGAATGGCTGCCTCGATTGTTGATGAGGTCCGTACATATTGCGAAGAAGACAGCGTGGATGACCAATCCCAATTCCAGCTGCTTCCGACACCTGAATAACGGTATAGCGATTGATTCTCAAGCAGCCATTCAATCCCGGTTGTGCCCCAACCGTAGGCTTGATAACCAGTTGAAGCATTCCCGTCTGTATTTAGCCAGAAACTCCCCATGGTGGTGCTGAGACCTGAGCCTTCGACAAGTAAATAAAGGTTCACGTCATCGTGGGAAGCCTTTAAGACTCTGGCTGTCCCGGAATTGGTGGAGATTGCCGGAATACCTGCCCAATCGCTTGAGTCACCGTCTACGACGATAGATGCAGCTTCCGCAGTCGAAATAAAGGGTGAAACAGGGAACAAGGTAAGAAGAATAGCCGTCATCGTAACAAGAATAAATGTCAATTTCATTGAATTACCGCGTGTTTTCATCAAGAACCTCCTTACAATATGATGGGTTGCCTGTACAGCCGCATATCCAGCATTCTTCCAGCTTGGAAAATCAGTCTATTGGATTCGAAGCGCTCACCCCCTTTCATAAGCAGAATGTTCATGTACTATGAAAAAAGAGCACCGTGTCAGGGTGCTTGATCCTTGATTTGGCGCAGGTTGTTAAACCTGTACGTGTGTCGCCCCATACCTAAGTAGAGCTGCGTACGACCAAGCGGTTGGGCAGAATAACCTTCTTAGGCAGGAGAACGTTTCCGTTGATTCGGTCTAGTAAGTTATCGACAGCGACCATACCAATTTCTCTGGTTGGGATATCGATCGTGGATAGCGGAGGATTGGAATACTTGGAAACCTCGATATTGGAAAGTCCTATAACAGCCACTTCATGAGGAACAGAGATGCCGTTGTTGTACAAGCCATTGAGGGCCGCCATCGCCATCAGATCGCTGGCGGCGAAGAAGGCGGTAGGGTAATTCCTGGTTTTGCATAAATGATTGACTTTCTCGATACAGACCGCTTCATCCCACATGCAATCAATAACCCAATCTGAATTTACTGACAATCCGGCAGCATGCATGGTGGAATAGTAACCTCGATAGCGGCGGCTGTCTTTTAAGTTGCTTGTTAATCCGCTTCCCCCGATATAACCAATACGGGTATGTCCCTTCTCAATGAGATGGTTTACTGCCATAGAAGCTACATGGTAATGATCATAGCCCACATTGTCGATATCTCCGCGTTCTGTGTCAATGCCCACGATATAGGGGACCTGCTTGCGTATATACTCGTAAGTCTCGCTGTTCAAGGATTCCATAAGGATAAGGCCGGTAATCGGTTCACTGAAGGTGTTGAATAGAACCTTATTATCATTCAGCTCTATTCCTGTGCGAATAAAGGCAATGTTATATCCTGCACTGAGCAACCGCTCTTCCACACCCGATAGAATCGACATGAAATAAGGGTCGTTATATTTATCTTTTGTCACGCTCAGGATGCATCCGATTTTGATATGGGACTTGCTCTCGGCATCATCCTTGGGGGCAACCTTTCGCTTGGGGCTTGCGCTGATTTTATAGTTGAGCTGAGTAACGGCTTGCCATACCCTTTCTCGGGTTTCGTCGGTGATTTTATATTTCGTATCATTGTTTAGAACTCTGGATACGGTGGCAGTGGATACCTTGGCTAATTTAGCAACATCCCGAATCGTACTCATAAATAAACACATTCTCCTTTTAAGTTACTAATGATCACCATTTAGAGTTTATAGGAATGTTACATTCCAGACAATGATTACTCAAATCAGGATGTTTGTTACGTAATGTTGTTACGTTGATTAATTTTGAGAATGTCTGCTATTTATAACTCATCATAACACATCTGTGCCGCGCTATGTTACATGAAATTTTAAAAAAACGTAAATTTATATTGCAAGGTTAGGGGTGGGTGATATAACATGAGATTACTAAACAAAATGATAAAAATAGCAACAATAACGTAACAAATAACGTAACAAAATGCAAATTCGTTTAGCACATGGTGGGGAGGTGATGCACGTGAACAGAGCAGTGACGGTTTATCCGGCGATATCCGATGACATCTTAAGCAATCCAGGCATCGGTTTTACAGCGGCACCGGGGTTAATGGGGGAGCCGGACCGAATCTATGATAATCGGGGCGAAGAACATAGCCAATATAAGTTCACCGAAAACGGCAGAACCTTCAATCATCCCGACAGCAAAGTGTATTTCTGCAGTGCACGCTGGAGGGACCTGGAAATCAGCAAAGGGGTTTTTCATTGGGAAGTGCTGGAGGAGAAGCTGGACTACGCCAAATCGATGGGCTGTACGGCTGTCGTTCGTTGTTCGCCCTATGCGTTAAGTGATGAGGATGATATCCCGGCGTGGTTTCGGGAGGAATATCCGGAGGAACCCGAATTTCCATTCTGGAGAGTAGATCCACAGACGACCCCATACATAGCTTATTGGTCTGATTTTATCAAGGCGTTCGCGGCACGGTTTGACGGGCATCCGGTCATAAGTTCGGTGGATATGACGATTGTAGGGGCATGGGGAGAAGGCGGAGGAACCGAGTTTTTGAAGCCGGAGGCCATTTCGAGCATAACGGATGCCTATCTGGACGGTTTTAAAATAACGCCTCTCCAGGCACTCCTGCATGACCCGTTGTCAATCCGGATCATAAAGGAACGTAAAGCTAAGGTAGGCTTTCGTGTTGATTGCTTGGGCGATATGGGCGGGTTCCATGGCGACCAATGGTCCCATATGACGGACTTCTATCCTCAAAATATACAGAATTTTCAGATGGCCGATGCCTGGGAGAAGGCGCCGATTTTATTTGAAGCCTGTTGGCACATGAATGATTGGTATCTGCAGGGTTGGGATATTGATTATATCATTCAAGAAACGCTGAAGTGGCATATCTCTTCATTTAACAATAAAGGAACGGTCGTTCCGGAGCCGTGGAAAGAGAACATCAAGGCATGGCTGAACAAGATGGGATACCGCTTTGAACTGAGGAAATTCACATACGACTCGGAAGTGAGTGCGGGCGCAGAGCTCGGTATTGCTGCTCTGTGGGCGAATGTGGGAGTCGCTCCGATCTACAATCATTATTCACTTGTGGTAAGGCTTACAGGCAATAGTCAGACGTATACCCTTCGAAGTAGGGAAGACATTCGGAATTGGCTGCCTGATGTGGATATTGCTTGGGAAGAAAGTTTTACTTTACCGGAGGATATGCCGGAAGGAGAGTACAGCTTGGAGGTTGGCATCGAAACCGGGGTAGCCGAAATCGGCAATATCCAGCTTGCGATCGAGGGAAACCAGGACGGCTATTACCCGATGGGCAAACTATTCGTTGAACGGGGGAAAGAAGCGAAATGCTGAATGTGTTGAGTTATAACGAATGTACGGCAAGCTGCAATTTTGATGATCTGCCGGATGGATTGGAAGCAAAATATAACCGCTATGAACCGAATCGGAATCCGTTTCTCCTTCCGCGCGAGTTTCTGCACGAACTCTTCGATCGATATCATATTCCAGAACATACACAGCAATGGCTCATTCATGGGATTGAGGCGATCGAACAAGATGCCGTGTTGTTTCACTTCACCAAATTCTTAGTAGATGATATGTGCTCTGCGCGAAATCGCTGCGATGAAACCCATTATACGAACATGACGCCTGGATGCATGAAGGAATACGGGGAGTTGTATTCATTTTTGTTGCTGCTGGCTTGCGTTAACCCTTCCATGCAAAGGCTGCAGGAGCGCTCCGTGCCCAAAGCGTATTACGAGCAGATTCCTCATCAACCGCTGAAAGTTCAGTTAGAGAAACTGGTTTTGCACGGTGATGCGAAGGTACATGATTTTCCGTGGGTGATGAATTTCTATACCTGTTCCATCTTTCTGTTAGATCGGTTTTACTTTATTCCCTACCGATTCGGGGATTCTTTCACGATGTTTCGTCATGTGGAGACACATGAAGTGATCGCCCTTGCGCATGCGGGGGAAGAGTTCCGCAGCGATGGACAAAGGAACGGAATCAATGACGTTTACGACCCTGAAGGCAGCTTCACTACGGAATGGCAGGAGAATGACATTTTTGTTATAGCTAACCGGATCAACCCCATGGGATTCGTGGAAAGAGAACCGACTCCCATCTTAAAGGCGGAATGGGTGCCTGTTCTGGAGCAGGGAAACATGCTCTTGGCGCTTCACATTCCAGCCGGACCCGGGTACACACCGGACAGATTGAAGAATTCAATGGCAATGGCGATAGCATTCTATGATCAATATTTTCCGGAATTAGCCATTAGAGGCTTCTGGAGTGCAAGCTGGCTTTATGATACGCGGTTAGGGCTTGTTTTGGACAATGAGAGCAGCAACATCGTGCATATCCAACGGCAATTTTATAATTATCCGACGATGGAGGGAGACGGTATGCTGCGTTATGAGGTCTTTGGGGATTGGAAGGCTGATCCGGTCCTAAATCCCGGGGAATGGACTACATCGCTGCAAAAAGCAGCGGCGGCATACATGAAGACGGGAGCCCGGTTTAATACACTAAGCATGGTGGTGCTAAGCGAAGAAATCGAGAAGATTGGGCTTAATCCCTACATCAAAGCCTCCGACATTGAAGAATTCCTCCAAACCGTTGACAGCCATATAAAGGGGAGTTAATCGGATGACCCCATACTCGCTTGAAAACTATGAAAAATATAAAACCGTAAAAATTCGGCCGGTTCCCTTACCGAATAAGAATCAAGATCCAAGCCACGGACAGTTTCAATATGTCCAATTGTCATGGAGGGAGCTGGAGCCGGCAAGAGGAGAATTTAGGATCGAAGGGATAGAGGAAGCCCTGCGTGCTGCCCTTAATCCAATTCTAGTCCTGATGCCGGATTTGCCTGTGTGGGTGAAGAATGATGCCGATGATTGCTTTGCAGCCTTGATCCGAAAAGTCGGGAGTTATATCGGTTCGGACAGGCGCCTTACAGCTGTTCTGATATCCACCCTGTCTGACAGCAAGGAAGAATGGAACGCCTATATAGAGGCGTTTGACTCACAGACAATGCTGGCTGAGCTGCAGAATGATCGATTAATCCAATATGTAAAGGAACACAGTTGTGGATTTGGCCTGCTGGTGAGGTGCAGCGAAGCGAATTGGATCGAATGCTGCGAGGCGTTTGCCGTGCAAAAGCTGCAGCATGTATGGAAGAGCCACCCGGTTGTTCTCCATGTGACTGATCTAGCGTGTGGTCCGAATATCAGACGGGAAGCATTGCGATGGCATGCAAGCCTCTCGAATGTGAATGCAGGGCTTGGGTATGATCTTGCTCTGCGCAGGCTGACTTATCCGGAAACCGTGTCCAGCCATGGGAGCCTGCCACTGCGATTCTGGTTTGCCAACACGGGCAGTTCGAGGATTTATCGGGATTTTCAAATCTGCGTTCAGTTAAGGCAGGGAGAAGTATCCTATGAACTACCGCTGCACGCGGCTACCCATACATGGCTGACCGGGGACCATGTCCATAATGAGATGGTTCCATTGCCGGACATGTCGCCGGGAAGTTATACGCTGAGTATAGCCCTCTATTTCGAAGACCGTTCCTATGTCGCGCTGAATATACAAAACCGGCAGCAGAACGGATATTATGAGACAGGTTCAATACAAGTCGAAATCACCCATGAAGATCCACTGACGAATATATGGGATACGTATTATCCGGAAGGATATTATCCCTTGGAAGACCCTGTAGTTCCGGAGCAGGAATAGCTTGTTTGGCACAAATACGAGAACGCTGGAGGTCATAGATTTGAAGTTAGCATTAATCGGCGCAGGACAAAGAGGCATGATTTACACAAGATACGCTTACCAAAGCGAAGACATCGTTGCGGTGATCGAACCAAATGACGACAGAAGAAAGGCTGCTGCGGATGAGTTCCAGATCCCGCTGGACCGACAGTTTGAATCCGTAGAAGCATTTTACCGGCTCGGAAAAATTTGCGATGCCGTCATTATCTCTTCCATGGATAGAGACCATTATGAGCAGACGATGCAGGCGCTTGATCTGGGATATGACATTTTGCTTGAAAAGCCCATTTCCCCAAGTCCTGAAGAATGCTTGAGAATCCAGCAGAAGGCCAATGAAAAAGGGCGCAAAGTGATTGTATGTCATGTGCTCCGTTACACTCATTTTTTTGCCGAGATTAAGAGAATCATTGATAGCCAGGAGCTTGGCAAGGTGATCACGATTCAGCATAACGAGAACGTTGGCAATTTCCATATGGCTCATTCCTTCGTAAGAGGCAATTGGAGAAGAAGTGATCTGGCGAGTCCGATCATTATGCAGAAGTCCTGTCATGACATGGATATTCTTTCCTGGCTGGTGGACAGCGGGGCTAAACGAATCTCTTCTTATGGCAACCTGACTTATTTTAAGGAAGAGAATGCGCCGGCCGGCAGTGCCGAGCGATGCCTGGACTGCAAGGTGGCCGCAGATTGCCGGTTCGATGCCAGAAAGGCCTATCTGCCGATGAGAGGGCAGTGGCCGGCAACGGCCATATCGGTCGATCAAAGTGAAGAGGGACTGTTAAACGTATTGGCAACGAGTCCTTACGGACGCTGTGTTTACCGGACGGACAACGATGTGTGTGATCATCAGGTGACACTGATCGAGTTCAAGAACGGGGTAACGGCCACATTTAATTTAAGCGCGTTTACCAACAAGATGTACCGCACGATTAAAATCATGTGCGAGCATGGAGAAATTCGAGGAGACGATAACCTGAACGTCATCGAAGTGACCCGCTTTAACTCCAATATGGCAGAACCCGTTGAGCAGACTGTTGTTCGGCCAGCCATGATGAGCGGCGGACATAATGGCGGCGATACCGGTCTGATGATCGATTTCCTGGATAATTTGGGGAACGCCGGCTTCAGCAGCCGATCCTCCATCGATATGTCCGTCGAAAGCCACATGATGGCCTATGCAGCAGAAGAGGCAAGGCTCACCGGCACCGTCATTGATCTGGATCAACTGAAGGAGAAGCTGCAGCACAGCATTACAGCATAATCGTTTAATCACAATGCAAAGGTAGTGATGGAATGGGTTCGGGTGTTAAGGGCTTTCTATATGAAATCAAGAAGAACAGAATACTGTATCTCATGTGCGTGCCTGCTCTGATTGTGCTGATCATGTTCTCTTACATCCCTTTTGCGGGAGTATGGATGGCATTTACCGATTTTAATGTCGTGGATGGCATCTTTGGCAGCAAGTTTGTGGGCCTAGACAATTTCAAATACTTTTTTTCGGCAAACAGCATGGGGTGGAAGGTTACTTACAATACACTGTACATCAACTTTTTCGGTCTTATCCTAGGCATTATCATCCCTGTTACGATTGCCATCATGATTAATGAGATCCGGCATAAAACCTACAAAAAGATAGCACAAAGCATGATGTTTTTTCCGTACTTTATATCCTGGGTCGTCGTTGGGGCGATCCTGTACGGCATTTTCTCCACGGATGTGGGCGTTGCCAATCATGTCTTGGAGTTCTTTGGCGCAGAACCCATTCGGTGGTACTCGGAGCCGAAATATTGGAAATGGATCATCATTCTGTCAAGCGTCTGGAAGTGGAGCGGGTACAGCTCCATTATCTATATGGCGGCGATGTCCAATTTCGATGGGAGTTTATATGAAGCAGCCAAAGTTGATGGCGCGAACAAACTGCAGCGCATTCTTTTCTTGACTGTGCCCATGCTGAAACCAACCATTATCGTCTTAAGCTTGCTGAGTGTCGGACGAATCTTCTATGGCGACTTTGGGATGATTTACGGTATCGTCGGCAACAATCCGGTTCTGGCTGAGGAAGTAACGGTCATTGATACCTATGTGTATCAGTCGATGCGCACGCTTGGCTTTTCCTATTCGACGGCCATCGGGCTGTTCCAGTCCTTGATGGGACTAATCCTGATTACGGCTGCGAACAAATCCGCTAAGAAAATAAATGACGGAGAGGGTCTATTTTAATGAAGGAAAAGAACAGATTGCTAGGCGATAAATTGGTGATCGGCGTTGCCTATGGTTTCATTGGCGTATTTGCACTCATTTGTCTGTATCCCCTTGTTCTAACCCTAAGCGTGTCCTTTTCTTCGGAACAGGCCGTGGCGAGAAACGGATATTCGATTATTCCCTTGAGCCCAAGCCTGGATACGTATAAATATATCTTCGTTAATAGCGGAACGAAAATACTCAAGTCCTACGGCGTGACTTTATTTGTAACCTTTGTGGGTACAATGGGGGCTTTGCTGATTACCAGCATGATTGCATTTTCCCTATCGATCAAAAAGCTGAAATATCGCAATGTACTCGCTTTTATCAGTAATTTCACCATCATCTTCTCGGCCGGCTTGATTCCGTGGTACATGGTCAGTGTCAATTATTACGGACTGAAGAACAGCATTCTGGCCTTGATCCTGCCTTCGATCTTTAGCGTATGGAACATGTTCCTCATGCGGACGTATTTTGCAAGCATCTCTTCATCCCTATATGAGGCGGCGGAGATGGATGGCGCTAATTATTTTACGATTTATGTGAAAATAGCGCTCCCGTTAAGCAAAACGGCACTGTTGACGGTAGGTTTAATGTATGCGCTTCAATATTGGAACGATTGGTGGCATGCTCTGATTTTTATTAATGAACGCGATTTGTTCCCGCTGCAGTATTATCTCTACAACATTCTGTCCAACGTCAATGCGATAAGCTCCGGGCGCATTCCATCAGGGGCCTCCGGCAACATCACATTGCCTGCGGAGACCGTGAAGATGGCCATTACGGTCATTACGATTGGGCCGATTATTTTCCTGTACCCGTACATTCAGAAATACTTCGTGCATGGAATTATGGCCGGTGCGGTCAAAGAATAGACACCTAAGTGGTTACTGGCCGATACAGGCTTTTAACATAGATTAACCATTTGATTAGGGAGGGTCTTTCATGAGAACAAAGAAAATGCTGATCTTTATGGTGTTACTGATTGCGGCTGTTTCCGTTATGGCAGGCTGCAGCGGCAAAAAAGAAGGGGGAGCCGCTGCGCTGGAAACGGTTACGATTCTGTACCCGGGGGATCGAAGCGATCGGATGAGCGAATTTCTGGACAATGAATTTGCCGAGAAAATGGCTGCCGATCTTGGCTTGAAGGTAGAAGTTGTATTTGTGCCGTGGGCGCAGTATTGGGAACAAAAAGATATCATGCTGGCTGCCAACGAACCGATTGATTTATATTGGGACGGTCTCCCGGACCTCTCAACAATCGTGAACAAGAAACAAGCCATGGTCTTGGATGATTTGATTCAGGAACATGGCCAGGATATGCTCAAAGTCCTGCCCAAGGAGCAGCTTCAGGGCGCAACCATCGACGGGAAGATTTACGGTATTCCTTCAGCTTATGCGCCGTCCTCTGCTATGTATCAGTTAGTTGCCGTGCGTCAGGATATCCTCGAAGCCGTGGGGATGACGGATCTGAAGACTGCCGACGATTTGAAAGAGTTTGCGACAAGGGCGGCCAAGGATTTTCCTGATATGAAGGGGCCTGCTGACATTATCTTTAAACCGTTAACCCGGTATTTTGCCGAAGAACAATATAACTGGATTGCTGTAGAAGATCTGGTTGTGTTTGGGGAAGACAGCAAAAAAGCATATAGCTACTATGAAACGGAAGCTTTCCAGGAAGTAGCGAAATTCAACCGCGGCATGTATGATGCGGGGTTATATACGGAGGATCTGACCATTAAGTACAATGAAAGAGACTCCCGGATGCAGACCGGCTTGTACTTATGGGTTGAAGGGTCCTTGGGCAAGGAAATGGAGATTGTTGATGCAATTAAAGCAAATGCTCCGGATGCCGAGGTCAAAACCTATCTGTTAGCGGCGGAGAAGCCGCGTTATATTACGGCCACAGGCGGAGAAGTGCTAGGTATCCCTGTGAATGCTCCAAATCCGGAAGGGGCCATGAAGTTTGTCAACTGGCTTTATAAATCCCAGGAAAATTACCTGTTTGCTCTCTATGGCGTCGAAGGCAAGGACTACGAGATTGTAGACGGAAGAATCAACAAGCTGACTCCTAACGAATTTTTCTATGAATGGATGTTCAGAAACCAGAACTATCAATTGTTCGGGCCGAATGTAGCACAAGAGTCCATAGATACTTATAAGAGCTGGGATGATCAGGCCGTACGATCGGCTTCACTCGGTTTCCGGTTTAATAATGAGAAGGTGAAGTTAATCGAAACGGCATTGAAGGAAGTGGCAGGCAAGGATTTAGCTGCCATACGTTCCGGCTTTGTAAATTTTGAAACCGAATATCCGAAGGCCATCCAGAAACTGAAGGCGGCAGGCATTGATGATTACGTAGCGGAAATCCAGCGTCAATTGGATGAATATTTGGCTGGGCAATAAGAGAGAAGCTGCAAACCGCTGAATTTATATTTAAATAGAAAGAGGAACAGGATGAGACGATTGGGGCAGTAAGAGCCGATATCGTCTCATCCTGTTCTGTTAGAGTAACTTTACGTATGGGTGTATTGTCGTGAATTTAATAGAGTCAAGATAGGAATTTGTTTAAGCAGGGGATGCGGCAAGCAGAATCCTTTGTCCTCAAGGCTTTACCGTACCTGTCTGGCGATCGGAGAATACAGTGTACTCTGTTCCGTCTGCAGAGACAGCGGTGGATGAATAGGCTGATAAAGATACGGTGACAAATAAGGCGGCAAGCAATAGAACGAATCTTCTTTTCATGGGCAAACCTCTTTTCCATTGGGATTAGGTACTGTTACTACCATTTTAATCCATGTCCATTGCGCTTGAAAAGAGCCTTGGAGGTCGTTTGGGATGGATTCATTCATAAAGGAAGGATTATGCTGAACGTAAAATGTCCGTCTTGATGATGAAATTGAAGCGCTCCGCTGTGCAGCTCCACAATGCTGCGGGCTATGGAAAGCCCAAGACCGGAACCAGACTGGATTCTCTGAAAGGTACGGGCATCGTCAGCTTTGTAAAAGCGGTCGAATAGCCGGGACGCCTGCTCTTTCGTAATCGGCATTCCTTTATTTTCGATGGAGATCTCCATATGATCATCGCTGTGGAGTAATGTTATGCGAATAACACCGGGCCTCACCGAGAACTTCAGTGCATTCATCAGCAGATTATCGATGGCTCTGCGGATCATCTCCGGATCTGCCTCGCGAACAAGGGGGGCTTCATGGATGTTCATCTCCAATCGAAGCTGGTTTTCTTTGGCAATCGGTTCAAGCTCAACCAAGAGTTGAACCAACAGTTCCCTCAGATCAATCCTCTCCATCTCCGGGCTTACTTCATTCGAAGCCAGCCGGGTGTACGCAAACAAGTCATCGATGAGCTGCTTGAGCTGCAGCGCTTTGTTGTAGGTATTGCTTACAAAACGGTCATGTTCCTTCAAGTCCTGGTACGCCTTGTCTTTCAATAAATCCAGATAGCCGATAATGCTTGTGAGAGGGGTGCGCAGGTCATGAGATACGCCCGTGATCAGTTCCAGCTTGGCTTTCTCCATCTGTCGCTCCCGGCCAATCTGCGTTTCGAGCTTTTCAGCCATGGCATTGATATTCAGCGCAATATCCCCCAGTTCATCCTTTCTTTTTACCATAACTCGGTAATCCAGCTGGCCTTGAGCGATAGTGTCAAGACCAGAGGCCATTTCCGACACGTACCGGATGATATGACGCGTCAGGAAAAAGAAGGTGAAGAAAAAGGGGAGGATGAACGACACCAGCACAACCAGCAAATTCACATAATAGACTTCTGTGAACCTAGGCGTTACCAGTGAGACAAGCAAACCCACAAGTATACTGATGACAAAAGACCAGAGCATTCGCATCCGTAAGCTGCCTGCCCCCGTCAGCAAGGAATACCGTTTATTTTTCAATTTTATACCCTACTCCCCATACGGTTTTGATGTACTGCGGCTTGCGGGGGACCAGCTCTATCTTTTCTCGGATATTACGGATATGGACCATCACCGTATTGTCAGAGAAAAAGGGGGTCTGTTCTTTCCAAACGCACTCGTGAATCTTGCCTACGCTGAAAATCTGACCGCGATTCGCCGCAAGAAGCTCTAGAATGGAAAACTCAATAGGTGTCAGGGAAACCGCAGCACCGCGAACCTTCACCAGATGCTGTTTTTTATGAATGGACAGGTCGCCGATATGAATTTCGGAAGGTTCCTCTTCCCGAAGGCTCAGGAAATTTTGCCGTCGCAGCTGGGCCTTTACCCTTGCCATAAGCTCCACCGGATGGAACGGCTTCGTGACATAATCGTCCGCCCCGGTTGACAGTCCCGTAATCTTATCCAGAGATTCTACTTTGGCCGAGAGCATAATGATGGGAATCGCTGATCGCTCACGTATTTGAAGACAGGCCGCGATCCCATCCAGTTTCGGCAGCATCACGTCGAGAATGATGAGCTGAACTTCATGTTGTTGAAGAAGCTGGAGGGCTTGAAGCCCATCTTCCGCCTCCAATACGTGATAGCCTTCATTGCGAAGATAGACGTGCAGGACGTCGCGGATTTCCTTATCATCATCGACGATCAGAACGTTAATGTTTTTCAAGGACATGCTCTCCTTTGCTAGTAGGCTCCCAGGCCAAGATCAAGCTTGAATGTCGGCGCAATCTAATGAAAGAGTAACATAGCGGATAAGCCATAATAAAGTATTCAACGATGAGGCTCCTCAGCACTCAAATTTGCTTTTTTCGACACACGTAAACGAAGGCTGGAGGGAAGTTCTTCGGAACGAAATGAATGTTGATGATGTCAAAATGCTCCATGAGCTGCTTCTTCATCTGTTGTGAATATTGAAATGCAATAAAGAGCCCGTCCTTGTTCAAGGCTGCAACAATTTCGGTTATGATGCGGTCCCGAACGTATTGTGGAAAATTAAAAAAAGGAAGTCCGCTGATGATGCAGTCCAGTGACTCCAGGCCTTCCTGTTTAAGGAATAGACGAAGGTGACTGCCATCGGTGTAACAGGAATAGTGCGGATATCGCTCTTTCAGCTTACGGCGAAGATAAGGGTCTTTCTCAAATAACAGCACTCTTGTATCCACTCCGGCAGCGGATTGTATGTGTCTTGTAATCGCACCTGTACCTGCGCCAAGCTCTGCAATGGTCTTTATATGCTCCCAAGCTACCGGTTTCACCATGGTCTCTGCAAGTTCTCTGGAACTTGGTGCTACACTTCCGATCTGCCCCGGCGATATAAGAAATCTGCTTAAAAAAACAGCCTGCTCGTGCAGCCAATCCATCAGCCTTGTCATTGTGTAAATCACCCCGTAATCATGTTATGGATTCTATTCTAAGGGGGAAATCTTGGGATAAAACGAGGGGAATTCTGAATTAATTCTGAAGAACTTCTGAAGAAGCATTTCTAGCTTAGTGAAGGGGCACCACAAAAAAAAGAATGCCTCATGATCAAGAGGCACTCATTGTACGTATAGCCTAGCGCTGATCCATGGCGTCCACGTAATTCTTCGCATCTTTCAGGGAGAGATGCATAGCCTCACGTAATTCTTTGATCGCCTTAATCTTATTTCCTTCAGCCAGCAGTTGTCGCAGGCGTTGCTCCAGCTCTGGTGAAAGCTCTGAGCTCCCCGAGCTTATGAAATGAGTATCAACAACAGCCGGCTGCTGTGGGCGGGGAGGAGGATAAACCTCCGATCGGCCCTCCAGGCGTGCAAGATCGGATGTAAGCTCATTGATTCGGGATTGCATTCTAAAGTGCTTAAGCAGAAGGAAGATGGATATTAACAATGATACTATTGCTATAATTTCAGTTCTTTCCATATCATACCCCCATCTCTTTTACTTACATATTAAACCTAATGACAGGGAAGTCAAAAGGAAACAACGGCACACGGATGGAACAAGGCACGATGATCAAGAAAACATCGGATAAAATGCTGCCTTCAATCAACACACGCATAAAATCCAATTGGATTCACCTCATTTCAACATTTTCACACCCAGTATAATCCACATATGTTTACTTAACGACAAATTGTTTCTAAATATAAACAAAATTGAGTGTATACAAATATGTTTTAAGCGTATAAACTGTACTTGTGTTTACTTCATTGCTTCTGGAGGAGGGCATTACGAAAATAGAGCTTGTACTGGACTTCTCATGAGTCCTCCCACCGTGAAGGAAATCCGGACGGATGCTGCGAAAGAGCTGCCAAGTTTTTGCCTGCATCGATGTTCTTGTTCAGAAAGGAAGGTAATTAAATGAACACACTTACAGCTCCTTTGCGGGAATCATCGACGAAACGAGAAATATTGTTGTTGCTCAAAAAATTAGGATCAACCACCATTCAAGAAATGTCAGAACATCTAGGAGTGACAGGAATGGCTGTTCGTAAACATGTAAATGCATTGAAAAAGGATAACTATATCCAAAGCTCGACGATTCGTCAGCATATCGGTAGACCAACTTATATATATAGTCTGACTGATTTAGCGGAACAGTTATTTCCTACTCAATATGATGTCCTGTCTTTAGAGCTGATGGAAGAGATTAACCATATGTTCGGTGAATTATTCGTTGACGAACTATTTAAGCGAAGAAGGAAAAGGCTTGAACAAAAATACCAATTAGCCATGACTGGACAAAATTTCGAGGAAAAAATAGTAACACTCGCCAAAATCCAGGATAATGCAGGATACATGACCTCGCTAGTGAAGATTCACGATGACAAGTATTCCTTAGAGGAAGGAAACTGTCCCATTTTTCAAGTGGCTAGCCGTTACCGGCAAGCGTGTCAATGCGAGCTGGCTATGTTTGAATCTTTACTGGACAGTCGCGTCGAACGTAAGGAGTGTATAGCAGATGGGGGAACAAAATGCAGTTTTACATTCGAGAATATCTGATGTCGGGATAAGTTAAGAACGTTCAGTTTCAGTTTATCGGTTTCCCAGCCAATAGCGACTGCCAGTTCTGCCGCTCGAACACCTGGATTCTTTTCGATGATACGTAAAAAATCACCCGTCCACAAACCAGCAGGGCTGGCCTGATCCAATCGCTCAAGACGCTTGTGAAGCGAGGTCAATTGTTCCTCGTCCAGCTCATCGTTTTCCCTTAATGCTTTCCGGGGATCATCCCCGACCCGAATAAACTTAATTCGGTAGACCGTGCCCTCGTTGCTGTACGAGTTTAGCTCTCTCCGTAGCTGCCCTAAAGAGTCATTCCCTGCATGAGTGGCATCTGTTTCAGTGATCTCCGGTTCGGGAGCGATCGTTGGATATTCTTTTTACTGAAACGAGAGATGGTGGCGACATGTGATGACATTATCATCATCATGGCATTGGAAATCCAATCCATTTTTTGGTATGGTATTTAGTGTATGATGGTTTGCCAATCATTTTTTTAAATACAAGATAAAGGAGGTTATACACACACGGAGTTCGATATTAGTCCCATGAATTATCATTTCGAATTCGAATGGAGGTATTGTTGTGTTTCAAGCTCAAGCACTGCGTCTTATGAGAAGGCCAATGAAATGGATGGTTTCCGCCATGCTCGCCGTTCTGGTTTTTGCCGTGTCCGTTATGCCCGTATTTGCGGCAAGTCCTGAGAAAACCGTAAATGCTTCCGCCACACTTGCTTACAATCTCAAGGGACTTAACCACAACGTGGCCGTTCAGAAAGCCTATATCGCAGACAAGTATCTTTACGTCACCCAACGCTCGGGGGGAACATGCTATCTGTCAAGACTGCTTATGAGCGGGAATGATGCCACATATGTTGATGAAATGACCATCACCAATTCAGGCCATTGCCAAACGCTTGACATGTATACCTATAATGGAGAAAACTACTTTTATTTTAGCTCAAAAGCAGATCCTTCCACCACGTATTACTGGTCTCTTCAGGTAGCCAGGCTTCAATATTCGGCCGGAACGACAGTGGATTATACGGACCTGCATCGGTTCACATATATGAATTATGCCAATACAACAGGTGCAAGATTAGGTGAGACTTATCGCGTGGATGGCGGGGGCAACAGCACCCACACGGTTTTCCGCGTACAAACATCAGAAGGAACCGTAACGTGGTCCATTTATGACACGGTAGCATTAAACAAGCTGCTAGACAGTAATGAGCAGGTGAGAATGGACAGTGCAGCAGCTGTCAACGCCGCGGTCAGCAGCTTTACGCAGTCGGGGAGTAATATCATCAGACCTAACGGTTCTTTCCAAGGTGCTGATATGCTGGGAAAAACAGAAATCTATACCTCAGGCGGCGCGGATGGCGACACTCCGCAGATCGCATTCATATCCAGCACAGGAGCTTACAAAACCCTTGTGAATATTACCAATGTGGGAAAGCGCGAGATCGAGGGAGTACAGACTAAAAATGGAAACGTATATTTCACCATAGTTACAGATCCGGTAAACAAAAAAGATACGCAGAAAGTTTACTACGTCCCTGATAGCGTATTTAAATAATCGCCAAAATGAATTAGCCTTTGCAAAATATGAAAGCCGCAGATTTGCGGCTTTTTTATTTCAGGTCTTTTTTACAGCTATCCCAAATCCCCTCTAAAATGTACTGAACAGCGTAGTTAGCATTCGCCGTCATTTCCATCGCCAGATTAACATTCGGCGGCGCAGCAACGCTGCTGCAAACAGCGCTTGCAGAGCAGCAGGTGATAGCAAAGTGGATATGGTCATTCCAATGCGCACAACGGTATGGAATTTGGCTAACGCTGGCGGGGGAGTAACAGGAGGCGTTTTACTTGAAGTCTTTGGTGCCAGCTCTTTTCCGTGGGGATTGTTCACGCTCTTAATCCTCGCACTCCTCGTGGCCTGGTGAGGGAAACAGCATTCATTCCCTGCGAAATAAGGAGCTTTCGAGTATCGTCATAGGGAAGATCAACATGAGCAATCAAGAAGAAATATGCTCGTCAGGTTTGTGATAGAGTTAGCGTAATCGAGATGAAGGAGGTAGGAGCAGGTAACGATGTCACAATCTGAAGTTGATGAGAAAAAGCATTGGAAAAGGAATATTGTTCTCTTTTTAAGCAGCCAGACCATCTCTCTGTTTGGTTCGGCCTTGGTGCAGTATTCCATCATGTGGTATATTACGCTGACTACACAGTCAGGTATTATGATGACGTTATATATCATTTGCGGATTTATTCCGACTTTTTTACTTTCACCTTTTGCTGGGGTGTGGGCTGACCGTTTTAACCGCAAATGGCTAATTATGATCGCGGATGCCATGATCGCAGTGGTTACGCTTATTCTGGCCATCGTTTTTTTGCTGGGCTATGAAGCGTTATGGCTGCTGTTTGTCATAGCTGCTGTACGCGCACTTGGGGCAGGCATTCAGACACCTGCGGTCGGGGCGATTTTACCGCAAATCGTGCCGCAAGATCAGCTAACAAGAGTAAACGGCATCAATGGCACCTTGCAGGCGCTCATTATGTTTGTTGCGCCTATCGCCAGCGCGGCATTACTCACCATGGCGACAATCGAAATAATTTTTTTCATAGACGTCATCACAGCGGCAATCGCGATCCTGACGTTACTGTTCCTTCTCAAAATTCCGCTCCACCAAAAGGCAGCCAGTGCCCAAACGACAGGTTACCTTGATGATTTCAAGAAGGGTTTGGACTATATTGGCCAGCATGCCTTTTTAAAAACATTTTTTATCTTTTTCGCCTTTTTCTTCGTGCTCATGGCCCCTGCGGCCTTTTTGACACCGCTGCAAGTGACGCGTACCTTCGGTGACGACGTATGGCGCTTGACTGCCATCGAGATCGCGTTCTCCATCGGCATGATGGTTGGCGGGGGCATTATCGCTTCATGGGGCGGTTTCAAAAATAAAGTGTACACCATGACGCTCGCCAGCATCATCATGGGCGTGTGCACCTTCGCGCTCGGCATTGTGCCGATCTTCTGGATTTACTTGGCAGTTATGGGTGTGTTTGGAGTGGCAATGCCTATTTTCAACACGCCTACGACTGTTTTGCTGCAGGAGAGAGTGGACGACAATTATTTAGGGCGCATATTCGGGGTCTTCGGCATGATCTCGACTTCCATGATGCCCCTCGGGATGTTGGTCTTCGGACCGCTTGCCGATGTCATTGAGATTGAATGGCTGCTCATGGGAACGGGGCTTTTCATGCTTGTACTTGCGTTATTTTTCATTCGCAACAAGCGATTAGTTGAAGCTGGCATGCCGCTGGTGAAGGAAGCCACGCAGGAGTGATCATCCGACACCTTCTAGTCCCATACGATTCTGATCTTTCTGTTGTAGTCCGAAGCATATCCCACTAATGAAGTGCCCTTGGAGTATACACTCCGTGGGTGCTTTTTTTGCGATAATAGCATAGCCGTGCCGTTTACGTCGTTCGCCAAGCTATTATGCCAGATCCGTTCCTTAAAAGGTGTTGGCATCTCGCAAAACATCATACTTTTCCTTCAATTGCTTGATATCTGTTCTAGGCGGGCAACCGAATAGACGCGCATATTCCCGACTGAATTGGGATGGACTCTCATAACCAACCCGGAAGGCAACATCGGCGGCATCGGCTGATTCCGACAATAATAATCTCCTTGCTTCCTGTAATCTGAGCTGCTTTTGAAATTGCAGCGGACTCATGGCGGTTACCTCTTTAAAATGCCTATGGAACGAAGATACACTCATTCTCGCGGTCTCAGCTAAACTTTCGATACGGAGCGGTTGATCACGATGCCGGATAATTTGCTCAATAGTCTCTCTTATTCGATAAGTGCTGCTGCCTTCCATAGCGATTTGAGCCAATGCAACACCGTAAGGCCCTTGCAAGAGTCTAAACAAGATTTCTTTAATATAAAGCGGCGCAAGGAATGATATTTCTGCAGGATGATCCAGCAAGCGTGCCAACCTAACCATGGCTTCCAGAAGTGATGCCTCCATCTGACCAACAAACAAAGCTCTTCTCGCGTTTTCCTTAGTCAGGATCGGAAGTTCGTATTCGTTGAGTACCTCAAGGATTTGATTCTGCGTAAACTCCAACTTCAGGCTCAAAAAAGGAACTTCGTTCGAAGCATGTATGACCTGACCCACCACCGGCACATTCATGGAGGAAATCAGATAATCAGCGGGTCCGTACACATATCGTTCCTGCGCCAACAATACCTCTTTTGAACCTTGTGCAATAAAACATAGGGAAGGATTGTAGACCCGATGAACCGGCTCCGTAACTTGCAAGTGACGAATGAAGAATAATGATGGAATATCCGTCTTGTGAACCCCGCTTTGATTCGCATGTCGCTCCAATAGTTGTACCAGCACATTCCGGTGTTTGCGTATTTCCTCGGACATAAGCTCCTCCTTGTTATTTCACTTCTTTCAGTATAAGGCATGTTTCTCTACAGCGGTAATGTAATGAGAGGATTAGGCAATCATTTAAGACAAATGAGATATCGATCTCCTTATAATCTATAGCATAATGAAATCATGTTAAGTATGTAATCTAAACATGAATCAATGGGAGGGAAGATGATGATGCAAATGCGCGAATTAGGAACAAGCGGATTGAAGGTTACCGCCATTGGGCTTGGCTGCATGGGCATGAGTTATGGCTATGGCCCCGCAGCTGACAAGAAGGAAATGATATCGGTGATTCATGCTGCCATTGATCGAGGCGTTACTTTTTTTGACACAGCCGAAATATACGGTCCTTTCATCAACGAGGAACTGGTAGGAGAAGCGCTTGCGCCGTTCAAGGACAAGGTTGTATTGGCGACTAAATTTGGCATTAGGATGGTGGATGGCAAACAGGTCCAGGATAGTCGACCTCAATGCATCCGGCAATCCGTAGAAGGCTCGCTCAAACGGCTTGGCGTGGAAGCCATTGATCTCTATTATCAACATCGCGTGGATCCCAAGGTACCCATTGAGGAAGTGGCGGGCGTCGTGAAGGATCTTATCCAGGAGGGGAAGGTGAAGCATTGGGGTCTCTCGGAAGCAGGAGTCAAAACCATTCGTCGTGCGCATACCGTCCATCCTCTGACTGCCGTTCAGAGTGAATACTCCTTGTGGTGGAGACGTCCGGAGGAGGAATTATTGCCTGTTCTGGAGGAACTGGGTATAGGTTTTGTTCCATTCAGTCCTTTAGGTAAGGGATACTTAACCGGAAAAGTGAGTGCAGATACTGCCTTCGATGAAAATGATACGCGTCGTATCCTTCCACGATTTACGGCAGAGGCGATTCAAGCCAATCAAACATTGATTCGAGTACTTCAACAAGTGTCTGAACCCAGAAACGTGTCTCTGGCTCAGGTAGCACTTGCATGGCTGCTTGCTCGGAAGCCCTGGATCGTTCCAATACCAGGTACACGAAATTTACATCGGTTGGAGGAGAATTTGGGAGCAGCCCAAGTGGAGTTGACGCCCGAAGATCTGCTTGCGATCAACTCGGCTACATCTCGAATCACGCTTACGGGTGACCGTTATCCCGAGGAACTGGAGAGAAGAACGGGTTTGTGATGGAAGAACGGGCTTTCAAGCACTTATGGCTGCTCGTATGCCAATTGGCTTTCATTCCAAAAAAGACCGTTCCACAGAACGAGTGGCTTTATCGATGAACGCTGCTACTTCTTCAGGGCTCTGGGTCATTCCGTTCTGAACCCACTCCTTAATCGCTGCTGCGCTGCCGCTGGATATAAATGAATATAAGGCTTCAGGCGTATGGACATTGTTCTGCGGTGCTTGTTCCCTCCAAGCCTCGATACTGCGATCGTGCAAAATATAGATCACACGTTTCAGATAATCTCCATCTTGGTATAGCGGATTCTGCGGTCAACTTTCATGTTTTTGATTTTTTCGTTCGATAAGCGGCAATATTTATCGAACTGGCTGTTGATTATCTTACACAGTGTTACTATATTGTAAACACATTTTCAGATCAATATGTACTTGGAGGGAACTCATGAAAGTAACTTATACCATGATGGATAGGGAATTAAGATGGAGAGGAAAGCTTCTAGGTCTCTTATTGGGCACCTCCAGCGAAGCTAAATTTGTCAAAACGATGTTTAATCGAAAGAAACAAAGCGATAAACGGAAAGGCAGTCACATGGAGGGTTTAAATGTCCGTGAAGAATGGATTACACGTAAAGATGGCTCCAAACTGCGCATTCTAATTTATGAACCCCATCATACGAATGAAGAGGTTCCCGGTATCTTGTGGCTGCATGGAGGGGGGGATGCGATGGGTGTACCCGAAATGTTCGAGAATACGTACAAAAAATTAATGGACACCAGCAGCTGTGTCATCATCGCTCCCGATTATCGTCTATCCATCGAAGCACCCTATCCAGCAGCATTGGAGGATAGCTATGACGCTCTTCTATGGATGAAGAATCATGCCAGGGAGCTGAGCATCCGAAGTAATCAATTGATGGTAGGCGGGGAAAGCGCGGGGGGAGGACTAACGGCTGCCCTTACGCTTTATGCAAGGGATAAAGGAGAAGTGAACATCGCTTTTCAAATGCCGTTGTATCCAATGATTGATGATCGAATGATGACGGAATCGGCCAAGGAGAATAACGCTCCTATATGGAACTCCGATATGAATCAATGGGCTTGGAAGTTATACCTTGGGGACCGCTACGGAAAAGAGGTATCTCCCTATGCCGCGGCTGCCAGAGCCACCGATTACACCCATCTTCCGCCTACCGTCACTTATGTCGGTGATCTCGAACCATTCCGGGATGAAACCATTCATTACGTGGAGAAATTAAAGCAAGCAGGCGTTCCGGTTGATTTCGAGTTGTACCAGGGCTGTTATCATGGTTTTGATATCATTAACCCTAAAGCGGCGGTAAGCCAAAAGGCAGTCGCGTTTTTCTTGCAATCGTATCAATATGCGGTGTCGCATTATTTTGCAGAACAAAAATAGAGAAGAAGAGTGAATGGCGTCTATAGTAACTATGGGAAAGCGAGGAGCAATCATATGAATTATGCGAAGCTTGGAAATACAGGCTTGGATGTGTCCCGGCTGTGCCTTGGCTGCATGGGCTTTGGATCGGCAGAGGGCTGGGTTCATCCATGGGTACTTGATGAAGAGAACAGCCGCCCCATTATTAAGAAAGCCTTGGAATTGGGCATCAATTTTTTTGATACGGCAAATGTTTACTCACTTGGACATAGCGAGGAAATCGTGGGGCGTGCTCTGAAGGATTATGCCAATCGCGATGAAATCGTGCTAGCCACGAAGATTAACGGACGCATGCACGAAGGTCCGAACGGCGCCGGACTTTCCCGAAAGGCCATCATGAGTGAGATAGATAAAAGTTTAAAACGACTGGAAACCGATTATGTGGATTTGTACCAGATTCACCGCTGGGATTACAACACGCCCATTGAAGAGACAATGGAAGCCTTGCATGATGTGGTGAAGGCCGGTAAGGCCAGATATATTGGAGCTTCAGCCATGTATGCATGGCAGTTCCAAAAGGCATTGTTTGTTGCCGAGAGTAATGGCTGGACTCGATTTGTATCCATGCAGAACCATCTAAACCTCATCTACCGTGAGGAAGAGAGAGAAATGCTGCCTCTTTGCAAGGAGGAGAAGATCGGCGTGATTCCATATAGTCCGCTTGCCGGTGGGAGATTGACAAGAGATCCGCAGGAATCCACGCTTCGTTCCGAAACCGATCAAATCGCAAAACAGAAATACGATGGGACCGCAGCATCTGATCGCTTGATTGTTGATCAGGTTGCAGCTATAGCGAAAAAACACGGCGTTCCGCGCGTTCAAATCGCACTTGCCTGGCTGCTGCAGAAAGAGCCGGTCACGGCTCCCATTGTTGGCGCTACGAAGCTATCCCATCTTGAGGATGCGGTCGCGGCTCTTAGCATAACATTAACAGCTGAAGAAATTGCATCATTGGAAGAACCGTATGTACCTCATCGGATCGTGGGACATCAGTAATGGGTGCGAGTTGAACAGGGGTGAAACCTATACGTTGGAGACGAGACAAAAATATATATGCTTTATAAGTCGCCATATTGGCGGCTTTTTTGTTTTGTACCATTCACTTGAATGCACGAGAAGAGGTTGAAGATCATTCTGGGGTGCAGAATTTTGGCAATATGAAAAAATTTACCTTAACAAACAATGGATATTTTGTCGATAAATATATGGGGTAGTAACAACAAATTTATCGACATAGGAGGCAGAATATGGACTATTTACAGTTAGGAAAGCAATTCATAGACGGGGAATGGAGAGATGGTAGTAGCAGTATAACGCTGCCTGATATCAATCCTTATAATGATGAGGTAATCACCGCATTTCAAATCGCCAGTGTTGCAGACATTGATGCTGCTTATCAAGCGGCCTGTAAAGCTCAGCTGGAATGGGACAAGGTTAATCCTTACAATAAACGCGATATCCTTGAGAATGCCGTTAAATATATTGAAGTGAATGAGGAAGAGATTACGTCCATTATTGTTCAGGAGCTGGGCGGAACGCGGCTGAAGGCCGCATTTGAAATCGGTCTTGTGAAAAATATCATAAAGGAAGCAGCTACATTCCCTCTTAGAATGGAGGGTAAGATTCTGCCTTCTGTAGAGAACGGCAAGGAGAACCGGCTGTACCGTATGCCCGCTGGGGTAGTTGGGGTGATCAGTCCGTTTAACTTCCCTTTCTTCCTGTCCATGAAATCAGTTGCTCCGGCGCTGGGTGCTGGCAATGGAGTGGTACTGAAACCGCACGAGGATTCACCTATTACGGGTGGAACTCTGATTGGCAAGATTTTCGAGGAAGCCGGTGTACCGAAGGGCCTGTTGAACGTAGTGGTGACAGATATCAAGGAGATCGGCGATGCGTTTGTTGAGCATCCGATCCCGAGAATCATTTCCTTTACGGGTTCCACTAAGGTTGGGAGCTATATTGGACAATTGGCTGTCAAGAATTTCAAAAAACCGCTGCTGGAGCTTGGGGGAAATAGCGCGTTCATTATTATGGAGGATGCGGATATCGACTATGCGGTGCAAGCGGCGACATTCAGCAGATTCACGCACCAAGGTCAGATTTGCATGTCGGCCAACCGAATTCTGGTACAGAAGACGATCTATCAGGAATTTATCGATAAATTCGGAGCGAAGGTCTCTACGCTTACAACAGGTGACCCGAGTGATCCTCAGACCATCCTTGGACCCGTCATCAACAACCGTCAGGCAGAGACACTGCAGCAGCTGATTGCACAGGGCATTGAGCAAGGGGCGGTTCCGCTGTTGAAAGGTCAGATTACGGGCAGAATGGTGGAGCCTACCATCCTCATAGACGTCAAACCGGATATGGTGGTAGCGCAAGAGGAGCTGTTTGGCCCGGTTGTGTGTATCATTCCGTTCGAAACAGAAGCAGAAGCTATTGAAATTGCCAACCATTCACGTTTTGGGCTTAGCGGGGCTATTCATACCTCCAATCTGGAGCGTGGGGTAGAGATGGCGAAGAAAATCCACACCGGTATGATCCATGTGAATGATGTCACGATTAACGACGAGCCGATTGTTGCTTTTGGGGGAGAGAAACAGTCCGGGCTGGGCCGCTTGAATGGGGCATGGAGCCTGGATGAATTCACCACGATGAAGTGGATATCGGTTCATTACGGACAAAGGAAATTCCCGTACTAAGGGCTGGGGGGAGATAGGATGGTAAATGTGACTGAAGTTCAAACACAGCATGAGCTGATCCGAGCTTTTGTAAGGATAGCTCCACTGCTGAATAATCTTACGAATGATGATATCACCATTGGCATATATGATACGGAGAAACTGATCATCAACTATCCGGGCAAAACGTTCTCATTGAATGTGAGCCCAGGTGACCCTTTAATGGAAGGGGATATCGTCACCAACGCGATCAGGAATAATACGGCTCTATCCGCGGTCGTTCCGAAAGAGCTGTTTGGTTTCCCGCTTGCTGCACGCGCGATCCCGCTGCATGACGAGCAGGGCCGCGTTATTGGCGGCGTAGGCATGGGGACCAGCCTCGAGAAAGCGAATAAGCTTTTTGAGATGGCCGAAAGCTTCTCTGCTATTGTCGAACAGACAACGGCGTCCATTGAAGATATAAGCCAATCGGTTTCTCACCTCACCGAGCGTGTAACCAACGTAACGACTCAAATGAAGGACGTCAGCTCAAGTGCTCAGCAGATCGGTAAGATTTCCACCGTGGTTAAGGAGATTTCGGAGCAGAGTAACATGCTGGGGCTGAATGCTTCCATCGAAGCAGCAAGAGCAGGTGAAGCGGGAAGAGGTTTCTCCGTCGTTGCCGATGAGATTCGGAAGCTGGCGACCATCTCCAAAGAGAATGTGGATCGGATTAATGGTATTACGAAGAATATTCAGGAACTGCTGCTGGGATTAAATCATGCTTTTTCTGATATTCACACGTTAACTGACAGCCAGTCAGGGGCGATTCGAGAATTCTCAGTAACGATCCAGGAAATTAGCAATAAAGCCGAGGAATTAGCCCAGGTGGCAGAAGAAACTCTTTTCTCAAAAGAAAGCAAGCCCATTGTTTAGTATCGAAGAAGCCGCGATCATCGCGGCTTTTTTTGTTGGAAACCGACGCGGGTGAGATACAGTCACGTTAATATGGTTAATAAGTTCATAGAAGATCATTCAGCCCGATGATAGGACATAAATACATGTAGGGCTCTTATTTAGGGGATACTATTTGTCGATTCATTTTAATATTTTGAAGAAGGAGCTCTTGCACAGTGGTAGACTTCCTAATGAAATTCAATCCGATTACGCAAGCATTCATTGCGACTTTGTTTACATGGGGAATGACTGCATTAGGGGCAGCCCTTGTGTTTATGACAAAAACATTAAACCAGCGACTATTGGACAGCATGTTAGGTTTCGCCGGTGGTGTCATGATTGCCGCTAGTTATTGGTCTTTATTAGCGCCAGCTATAACCATGTCGGAAGGAAATCCCATAGGGAACTGGTTTCCGGCAGCCTTTGGATTCTTATTAGGCGGGGTATTTCTGTGGGGAATTGATAAAATATTACCTCACCTTCATCCCAATTCTTCGATTGCTGGTGCGGAAGGATATCTTCCAAAACGAAGAAAAAGAAGTACATTGCTGGTGCTCGCCATTACGCTTCATAATATTCCGGAAGGCTTGGCAGTAGGGATAGCCTTTGGTGCGCTCGCCAATGGGGGAACCGAGGCTTCCCTGGCTGGTGCTCTGACGCTGGCCCTCGGCATTGGCATACAAAACTTCCCGGAAGGCGTGGCAGTTTCCATGCCTCTAAGAGGAGAAGGGATGTCTCGAAGAAAGAGCTTTTTCTATGGACAGTTTTCGGGTATGGTCGAGCCCATCGCTGCCGTAATCGGTGCAGTGGCTGTCTCATTTATTGAACCTTTATTACCTTACGCATTAAGCTTTGCAGCTGGAGCTATGATCTTTGTAGTAGCCGAAGAGGTTATACCCAGTTCGCAAGAAAAAGGCAATAAGGATCTAGCGTCAATGAGTTTAATGTTCGGCTTCACATTGATGATGATTCTTGATGTTGCATTAGGATAAATGACAGGAACATGTATGTATAGAGAATTCAATTTTCTTAGAGAAGAAGGCCATGAAGGATGGTTCCTTTCATGGCCTTTTACTGAGCTAGGCTGATGATTGGTTCTTATTAGATAAAAGCACTTGTGATGATAACCAGCAAGATGAACAATACCAAGATTGCTCCTACACCGTTACCATATCCACCATATCCACCATATCCACCTTCTACTACTTCTCCCATGGCTCATTCCCTCCTCCTTGTAAAGCATATGATATTCTATGATGATCTGATGGAAAGGACAGGGTGTTCCGGCAATGAAGTTTTGAAGTGGGTAGAATCAGAGCTAGAGAGCGATAATGAAGCAGCTTAATCCAGCTCGATTCTGTTACAATAGATATACTATCTTATAGAAATGATGTTGATCATGAAAATTGAACTGGGACACCAACAAATCGAAATTCATGTGGAATACGGTCCACGGAAAAAACTCTCGATCCATATCCATCCCTCAGGGCTGGTTACGGTGAAGGCACCGAATTATACAAGTGATGATGTGGTGATACATACCGTAAGGCAGCATGAGAACAAGATATTGAAGCAATTGCAAGCCATCGAAGCAGCACGTACCTCACCGAAGGTCAGGGAATACGAAGAGGAAGGCAAGTTCCTTCATCTCGGCCGATATTGTTCGCTTCATGAGTTAATCGAGACGAAGGGGCGTACGGAAGAAGAGCTTCAGAACGATTTGAAGAAGTTCTATTTCGCAAGCTGCAAGAAGGTAGTCGGTGAACGCATCAAAATCTATCAGAAGCTGCTGAAAGTCACGCCTAAATCCTTCATCATCGAGGAGTCCCGAACAAAATGGGGCAGCTGCAGCTCGGCTAAACATCTCACCTTCAACTATCGTCTTGCGATGGCGCCCATCGAGGTCATTGACTACGTGGTCATTCATGAGCTTTGTCATCTCTTGCATATGAACCACGATCGATCCTTTTGGCGGCTTGTCGGAAGTGTAATGAAGGATTACAAGGAAAAGGAAGCATTCCTCGCAAGGTATGGTAACGCCATGACATTGTAACGCTTCAAGAAGCTCCGTGGAGATGCTTGTGGACAAAACACCTCTACTCGGGGTGAATCTGTCACCCTGTATGATCTATCCGTCTACATCAATGCCATACGAAGTGGATGGGATTACACGCTTGTGAACAATATAATGGGCATAATAAACGCCGATTTTCTTAAGGATGAATTGCATTTAGATAAGCAGCTGAACAAAAATCAAGATAGAACTTCATGTGGACGATAACTCAAGTTATCACAAGAAGAGAACGCCTGATTCAGGCGTTCTCTTTATATTCTTTTCAAGCCTGTTTTGTTCCAGGACGGTCTTTTAAAACCGCCCTGTAGCCAGCATACGTTCTCTGGATATGCGGCTGAGAGAGAGGACGACCGCCTGCGCTGCTCCATAATCATGGCTTGATAGAGCTTGAAGTGTATCCCGGTTGATTCCGATCGCGCTGTAATGCTTGATATGTGGAGTTTGCTTGAAGCGGACGATCGCATACATGCATAATTTATCTCGAAAAGAGTCAAACGTGCTCAGCATCACGCCGTTGCCCAAGGATTCTACAATTTCTCGCATTAATAGGAAATGATGCTTGGTGTATAACGGATAATCATCCATCTGCTCGGCGATTCGCTGTGCCTCAACATGAGCTGCAAGCGACTCCAGGTTTAGGCGAATCTCCCGCTTCGGGTCTTTCATGATTTCGAAACAATAGAAGAGCATGGACTGAATTTGTTCAATTAAATCGAGAAACTCCTTGCTGCTCACTTCCTTGACCAACACGCCGCGATTTTTGAGAGAGGTAACATAGCCTTCCGACTCCAGACGGGCAATCGCATGGCGGACCGGTGTACGGCTCATTTGATACTCCTCGGCTAATTCATTCTCCGATAGCAGGGTGCCCGGCATGAGTTCTCCGAGAACCATCCGCTCACGCAGCAGCAGGTATGCTGTGTCGACAAGCGATATTTTGTTCATATAAGTAGTTCCTTTCTGCCCACGACCAGTGTTTCTTGAGATGGTCTCTTTCGACACTCTACGTTATTTTAACATTTTACCCTATATTAACAGTCTTCTAAGAAGGTGCGCAACCAATTCGGAAATTTAACAAACCTGTTCATCTGCGAAGATATCCTTCTTACATTCAACTTGTATCCTACTTGTGTACCACAGAATATGATATCTATTTCAGGAGGATATAGGATGCTAAAAAACAAAAGACACACAGGTCGCCAAAGTTTGATTCTAACGCTTGTCATGATGATGGTTATTCTCTCCGGCTGCGGAACTGCCGCAAGTTCCGAATCCGGGAGCGAAGGAATTCCGGAAGTCATCCGCGTGGGCATGATGCCAAGTGAAGAGGGGGAGATGAATCGTTCCCAGGAGCAGTTGGCCAAAGACATTACAGATGCAACAGGCATTCCTGCCGAAATATTTGTAGCTGAGGATTACAATATGGTTATTGAAGCGCTTCGTGCAGGTAAAATCGAGATTGGACTCATTGGTCCGTTTGGCTACATCATCGCAACGGAGCGGGCGAACGCCAAGCTGCTTGTCCGTTCTGAAAGTGGACAATCATCCAACACCGTCATTCTCGTTCGTGAAGACTCCCCTTATCAAAGTGTAAAAGATTTGAAAGGCAAAGATTTTCTATTCGTCGATCCGGCATCGACTTCAGGTAACTTGTATCCCCGTGCCACGCTGATGAATGAACTCGGCCTGGCAAACAATGAGCTGGAATCCTTTTTCGGCAGCGTCGCCTTCTCGGGCGGACATGACAAATCGCTCCTTGCCCTGACAAATAACAATGCCGACGCAATCGGAACGTCCAGTTTGATGCTGCCGATGCTGGCAGAATCGGGTCTTGTTAAAGAAGAAGATTTCCGCGTGATCGCCGAGTCCGAGCCCATCGTTGGCGGTGCTCCGCTGCTGTATCGGCAAGATCTGCCTGAAGAGCTGGTAACCAAGCTTCGAGAGCTTATGCTGGATTATCACACTAAAAATCCTGAGTTTATGGAAAGCGTAGGCGCTTCTTCATTTGTAGAGGGGAGCGACAGTGATTTTGATCCGATTCGTAAAGTCGCTAAAGCGCTTGAAATGTCCCCTGAGGAATTGCTGAGCAAATAGAGATAAACAAGGGAGGATTTAAACATGACACTATTGCAAGTGGAAGGCCTGTCTAAAATATATCCGGATGGAACTAAAGCACTTGACAACCTGAATTTAGAGATTCGTACGGGAGAGTTCGTTGTTGTTATCGGACCCAGTGGTGCTGGCAAGAGCACATTGCTGCGCAGCTTGAACCGTATGATCGAGCCGACAAACGGGAAGATACGTTTTAAAGGCGAGGAGACAATGGGGATCAAGGGGAAAAAGCTTCGCGAAATGCGCCGCCATATGGGCATGATTTTTCAGGGATATAATCTTGTCACCCGCGTATCGGTAATCAAAAATGTGCTTCATGGCCGCCTCGGTTATATGAGTCCGTTCAAGGGCGCGCTTGGCCTCTACTCCAAATCGGATACGGAAGCTGCCAAGAGCATGCTGCAGCGTGTCGGGTTATATGAGCAAATGTACAAACGCGCAGATGAGCTTAGTGGAGGCCAGCAGCAGCGAGTAGGGATTGCGCGAGCCTTATCCCAGAAGCCGGACTTGATTTTGGCGGATGAACCGATTGCGAGCCTGGATCCGGCTTCCTCTTTGACGATCATGCATTATCTGTACACGATCTGCAAGGAGGAGGGCATCGCCTGCCTGTGCAATCTTCATCAGGTTGAAATCGCCAAGAAGTATGCCACCCGCATCATTGGTATCCACAAAGGTTCCAAAGTGTTTGACGGGTCCCCTGAGGAGCTCACAGACGATATGATCCAGCTCATCTACAACCAGAGCCATGCTAAAGTGAAGGAGACCGCCTGACATGAATGCGGCACAAATGCAATCCGCTCGTAAAATGAAACGGACCCAGACGATACTGTTCCTCATAGTGCTGCTGGCTCTTGTTATCTGGTCTTCAATCGGCGCAGAATTTTCGCTTCCCGCGCTGTTTGCAGGGGTGGGGGAAAGCTTTCGCTTTATCTTTCTCGATTTTCTGCCGCCGGATTTCTCTTCACTGCCGAAGCTCCTCGAGCCTGCGATGCAGACCATATACATGAGCGTCGTGGCGATGGTTATCGGTTCGATTGTAGCCGGACTCCTGTCCTTCTTAGCGGCAGCCACGACAAGTCCGCATCCTTATCTGCAGGTGTTTGTCCGAGCGGCTACGTCGTTGTTCCGGAACATTCCGGTTGTCATCTGGACTATCCTGCTGGTCGCAGCTTTCGGGCTTGGCACTATCGTTGGCACGATGTCGCTCATATTGATCTCGATAGGCATGCTGACCCGATCCTTTGCGGAGGTGCTTGAGGAGATCGATATGGGTCAGGTAGAAGCGGTTCGCGCGGCTGGAGGTAGTTATTTTCAAGTATTGTCTCAAGCGGTCATCCCGCAATTCATGCCTGGATTTATCGGCTGGAGCCTGTACAATTTCGAAATTAATGTGCGCGCTTCGACGATTGTCGGGATGGTTGGCGGGGGAGGCCTCGGTTTTATTCTGCAATCCAATCTGAAATTGTTTCAGTACCAGAAAGCCAGCATGGCTGTACTTCTCGTGCTTGTCATTGTTCTTGTAGTTGAAACGATCACCAATCGTGTAAGGGAGCGGATCATATGAGGGCGCAATGGAATGAGCCAAAACCATCCCTGACGGTGCTTACGTCTATGGCGGAGCCCAAAAAACCCAAAAAGAACCGCCTTCTTGTGGTGGGAATGCCTCTTGTTGCCTTGCTGTTTGTGTTCAGCTTAATTCAGCTGCAATTCGACTATTCCCGGATCGCCGCAGGTTTCATGAAGCTCATGGGCATTGTCCAAGTCATGTTTCCTCCCGACTTTACGGCGTGGCGGCATGTGCTTCTGGCAGCGATGGAATCGTTGCAGGTCGCCATTCTGGGAACCGTGCTGGGTATCCTGATTGCTTTTTTTCTCTCCTTTTTGGCAGCAAGCAATCTGACGCCCCATCCGTTCATTGCGTGGATCATCCAAAGTGCCGCTTCGCTGCTGCGTGCGATACCGACTGTCGTGTGGGCGCTTATTTTTATCGTGTCTGTCGGGCTTGGATCGCTTCCAGGCGTGCTGGCTATTACCGTGTCTGCGGCAGGTATGCTCATTAAAGTATTCGCGCAATCGCTGGAAGAGGTCGACAAAGGCGTGCTGGAAGCGATGCAGGCCACCGGCGCCAGCTGGCTTGCCATCGTCATGCAGGGTATTTTGCCAACGGTAAAGACGGCCTTTATTGCCTGGTGCGTACTGCGGTTCGAGGGGGACCTTGGAGAATCTACGATTCTTGGCGCAGTCGGTGCAGGCGGTATCGGATATGAGCTGACCCATGCGATGAAATCGTATAATTTTGCCGGGGCTTTGTTTGTCGGTCTCGTTATCTTTATCATGGTATTCAGCGTAGAGCTTGTGGCGAATCGATATAAAATGAATCTGAAAGTTCGTAAACACTAACCACTTGTTAAATAAAAATAGGAAATGAGGAGTTCTGATCATGTCTATATCAATATCAAACAACCTAGTAAAGCAGGGCCCCTTAGTTCAAGCCAAATACAGCGTTAGCAACCGGATTACGATGTCCTGGAATACGGCTGCACATGTTGAAGTCGAGGGTATCTACCTTTCAAATCAACTGGAATTTGACGAGTCCCAAAGCGCGCGGCTTGAAGCTCATATCGATCTGGAGGCTGCTTCTGTAACAAGAACACAGTCCCCGGGTCGCAATTACTATCACCTAAAGTTCAACGATGGCTCTGTCTCAACAATATATGACCGTATGATCAATACAGACGGAGTGATCAATTTCCGTGATATGGGCGGATACCTTACAGAGGATGGACGGACCACTCGCTGGGGAGCACTGCTTCGCTCCGCCGATCTGCATGAACTGAGTGAGCAGGATCTGCATATAGCAGGTACACTCGACATTGACTGGATATGCGACTTGCGCAGCGATTTCGAGGTAGCGAAACGTCCGAGCCCCGCAATGGGCAAGGCAATCAATACGAATATCCCCTTTATGGCGGAAGCTAATCCGGAGGATATGGAGAAGATCGGACTTGACCTGAACGCAGGTTACAAAGCCATGATGATGAATACGGAGAAGTGTTCGCTCATTCTTCATGAGCTGTTACAGGAAGGTCGGTACACGTCTTTGTTCCACTGTGCTGCCGGCAAGGACCGTACAGGGGTGGTATGCGCGCTTATTCTTCTCACGCTGGGTGTGCCGCGCGATGTGGTCATCGAGGATTACGAATTGACCAATCTGGCGGTGGATGAACTCATGAAGCGTTTCCTGGCAGACAGCAAGGATTACATGGACCATATGCCTGAGTTAATGGGAAAGACAGGAGAGATCCCGGAAATGATGAAAGCTAACTTTATACAGGCTTCGCTCGAAGCAATTGATGAGAATTACGGATCCTTTGATCGGTATCTTCATGAAGGGCTTGGCGTTACTGAGGAAGAAAGAACGGTACTTAAAAACAAGTACTTGGTATAGATGGACGTCTTACTCGTAGATAATGATCAGCTCAACCGTACCCATACGTTCACGTACATTCCATCCTCATAATCTGCGGATTGTTAAACTATACGGTTGGTTTGTCTTGAATGTTTCAAACACCCTCTTTAAACAAGAGGGTGTCTGGATTTTTATTCATACATGTTGGCTATAAAGCGGCAAGCTGGTTACCAGCCAACGCGGATAATGAGTCCTTTTGGATCACCTACCTCTAAATAAGCGGCTTGACCGTTGACATCATCATAGGCAAAACCGTATGCCAAACGGTCGATGCTATGATCATGCCAGAATTTCGCATAAAAATTCGCTGGTGCAGCTTTATAATAGTTGGATACCGTATTCCAGTCGCTCGTTGTGTATACATGACGGTTAATGGCTGCGCAAGTGGCAGCATCTGTAAGCGCACCATCACATCTTAGAATGTCCTGCGTGCTGTAGCTTGAGTATCCGCTAAAATAATTGGCATTGGCTCCGCCTGGAGCAAAGGAGCCATGAATCGGTGCTACAATCCGGTACGGAGCCTGTATCGTTGCAAGTGATTTGAAAGCGGCAGGCACCTCATTCTGATATTTGGTGAATATCCCGGCACGGGTTTCCGATTCAAGCTCGCCAACGGTCTTATCGTAGGAGCCCGATTGGTTTACGAGACGATGTTGAATGGGGAAACCAAAACCATCAACACGGGTCGTATTTCCATGATACCCTGCGTTGTCAATCGTAAATTCGACAAAATCGAAGTAAATGTTCCGGTTCGGATCGGTGGGATTGTTGATATCAGGTCCGGCAAATCCATCGTTGTAAGTCTTAATATAGAGCGGTGTGCCTACGCTTAGAAACATTCGGCCGGATGTAATTTTGGGCAGATTCACCCACGATGCGTCACTCACGGTATGATAGATATTGGCATAATTGATCCCATTTTTAGTCAGATGTCCGGGCGCATCATTCAGAGCCGTAGAAATCGGCACCAAATTTCCGCTTAAATCCAGATAACTCCACTTATTGTTGGCAGGGTTTATGCCGAGAACGCCCCAGTATACTTGGTTGTCGGCGTATGCGCCTCCTGTGCCGTTTAATATTTTCATGGATATGGAGCCGCCTGGTGCAACGGGAATGGTGGACGGATTGATGTCGTAGATGGAACCGGAAGAATTGGATGGTGGAGGAGTATTGCCAGCAGTATATGTGAATGTGCCGGTATCGTAAGCGGGAGTTCCATTGTTGTAAGTGAAGAAATAAGTAATAACGGAGCCACTGTTTATGCCTGAGATGGCCTGCTCATATCGGGATTTGCCGCTATTATTGGCCATTCGATAATTTTGCTGGGGGCCGCCATTAATTTGATAATGAATATCCACCCAGCTCGTATTCACGGTTGATTTAAACCAGACCGTCGCCACAGCCCCGGATAGTTCAACCCCTTGGGTGTAGTCAGCAGCCTCTGCTCTGGAATTAAACAAGGAAAAGGATGTAACCAGCATGAACAAGACTAGCAGGGAAGACAAGCATTTTCTCATCATTGTTCCTCCTAAGTATGAAATTAGATTACAAGATGCATCTGCTGGGCAGGGGGGCTCAGCGACCCATTTTACACATATCACCCTCTTCATCAAAAATAATATATATAAACCAATAAATGCGCTTACAATCAGTATTATAATGACATCTCCGAAGCAATTACAGGAGCGAGATTTCGGATGAGGGATTCAAAATTCGGGTCAAATAGGATTGACAGTTCAAGAGAAAAGCAATTATACTCTGAATAAACTTAATCGTTTAAGTTAAACTTGAGCGGCCATCATAAACGTTATTTTAGTAAGGATTTACACATCATCGATGAGACAAGAAAAAGGACTATATATCACTTTCACTTAATCGATTAAGTTGTAAATATTGAAATGAAAGGTGGAATAGAACGAATGGAATCCCGGATTCTTAGCTTATCTGGTCTTAATGCAAGTCGATTGAACAACGAAAGAGATGCCTGGATCTATTTGCCTCCAAGCTACGATGACTTGCAAAGCCTAAGGTACCCCGTGCTTTACATGCATGTTGGACAGCATGTATTTCAATCCCGCAAGCGATCGGGAGAAACCTGGGGGCTTCGGGAGACGCTGGACGGTTTGATTCGAAACGGTGAGATCCAGGAGATTATAGTGGTTGCGGTTGAACATAAGCAAAACGAGGGAGCGAGTGAGTATTTCCACGATCAATGTGCGTATCCGATTCAAATGCTGGGTGAGCAATATGAATTTTTCCTGATTTACGAGTTGAAGCCGATCATCGATCGAATGTTTCGGACGCTGTCGGACGCTTCCCATACAGCACTGATGGGTTCCTCAGCCGCAGGACTTGCGACTTACAACATCGGTATGCGGAATCCTGATGTATTCGGTTTGCTCGGGATGCTGTCCCCGTTCTTTGTCCATCTGGATGAAGAGACGTTTGTCGAACAGAAGCAGTATCGGCCGCATAAGCCAAATCCCGGTCAAAAGCTATGGCTCGACATCGGTGGAGCCGAAGGTTTCTTCATGCCGATTCACGTTCGTTCGGTGGCGGAAGAACTGTTAAGCAGCGGTTGCGTACAAGGGGAGACGTTGTATTTCTACGAGGAACCTGACGCCGCGCATGCTGAGACCGATTGGGGAAGACGTGCGCAGCTTCCGCTGCGATTCTTTTTTGGCAGGGAGGGCGTCTCCCAACGAGTTGACTTGTTCGGACCTGATACGGTCGGAATGGAGGGGGCTTCCGCAACGCTAAACGCAGTCGTAACGCTGGACAACGGGTTGATGTACACCGACTTAGAAGGAGGCTATACCGTCGATCATCCCGCAATTCTGGAGGTGACGCCTGAAGGAAGGCTGCATCCTAGGAAGCCGGGAGAAACGATAGTTCGATATCAGAACCGCAATTTACAGGCAAGCATGAAAATCGCGGTCGTAGAGAAACTCTCGGCTACCGTCACGGTGGAAGTAGAGGTGAGTGTACCGGACACGACACCTGAGGATGCATCCATTCATGCGGTATTTAAGCTATCGAAGGTCCGAAAGGGTCTCTACAGGGGTACTGCCCGCCTTCCGAGGGGAGTCTGTTTCCGATTCAAGGTTTCACGGGGGTATGAGAAGGAAGAAGCGGATGATCAGAACCGCCCGGTACCGTACCGAAGATTAAACGCTGACAGAGATCAGAAAGTTTCGTATATAGTGGACAATTGGATTGATTTGCCTGCAGGAGAACATACGAAAGGGGAGCTATCGTAATGAGTTGTGCCAGAATCATTACGTTTCAATCGTTCTATTCAACGGTCATGAATAACGTCCGCGACATTCACATTTATTTGCCGCCAAGTTACGACCGCGATACACAGACGCGGTACCCGGTTCTATATGTCCATGACGGGCAGAATGTATTTCATTCTGGCTTTAATGGTCAGTCCTGGCGTCTGGACCATGTGTGCAACCGGCTGATTTCGGAAGGCCGGATGGAGGAGATTATCATTGTTGCCATAGGCAATGCGGGCTTGCTCCGAAACGAGGAATACGCGCATGGAGGCCCATTTGCAGAGCGGTTGCCATATCCATGCCGTGGAGAAGCATACGAACGCTTTTTAATCAGAGAGCTGAAGCCATTCGTAGACCGATCCTTCCGAACGAAACGTGAAAGCCGTGATACGGGACTGATGGGTTCCTCCAGAGGAGGGCTGGTCACGTATCATCTTGGTTTCAATCGACCCGACGTTTTCGGCAAGGTGGCTATGTTGTCGCCCTATTTCTATCAATATCATGAGAGTTCTTTAAGCCATGAACCCATATTCAATCAATATGAGGAGAAAGGACCTCTTAAGCTCTGGATCGATACCGGGGGCATGGAGGGGATGACAGTGCTGGCGGACCACGTCCGGGAGATGGCCGCACGCCTCTTGCGTCTAGGCTATCGTTATGGGGAGGAGCTGGCTTTCGGGTATTTTCCGGAAGCAGTACATAACGAAGAGGCTTGGGCGGATCGGGTTCATGGACCGCTGCTATTCTTGTTCGGTCATCTGGGGGAACCAGACGGAGTGGAGCTCACAGGCAGCCGGGTGGCGGGGATGGAGGGTAAGCCGACCTATGTGCACCCGTTGCTCCGGTACGCAGGAGGCCTGACCATCGTGGACGGAGAAGCCGAACTCGTATTGCATCCAGAAGACAGTGCGCATATCGATGAGCATGGTTTGATCGTACCACGGTCAATAGGTGATTGCTGTGTGCGGTATGAGAAGGGCCGACTCGGCAGCGCCCTCCATCCGTTGACCGTGCTGCCTCATCTGCGGGAGAAGGCGAACGTTGCGATCCGAGTGCGCGTGCCGACGGATACGCCAGAAGACGCCAGAATTCATGCGGGGATTCCGCTGGTGAAGAAGGGGGTTGGCATTTATGAAGCCGAGGCCGAGCTTCCGTTAAATGCAGGATTCTCTTTTCATATCACCGAGGAATCAGGCCTTATGGAAGCGGATCATGAGGGAAAAGTTTCTGTACAACGACACTTCGTTGTGAACGGTGATTTAAAATTACAATACGAGGTAATCCAATGGACGCGGGGACAGGCATTCTAATCCTAAGGTAGCACCGCTTGATTGATGTTTACATGAGCATAAACCTTGTCCGCTTCGTTCGTTGACGTACGAATGAGCATTCTTTATGATTAACCTAGCAAACACGGCTTCTGATGCGAAAGCCGCCGATTGAGATTGAGTAAAGGATGCTGAAACACATGAAAAAAGTAACTATGAAGGTGATTGCCGAGGAAGCGGGCGTATCGGTGGCGACCGTTTCCTATATTCTGAACAACGTGAATAATCAATCGATCTCTGCCGAAACACGGGAAAGAGTAATGAAAGCTGCCCAAAGGCTCAATTATAAACGAAACTTAACAGCACTGGCGCTGAAAAGCGGCAAGTCGGAGCTGATCGGCGTTCTGTTACCCGATCAGACGGGTGAACCTTACTGGGCACGTTATCGGTATTCACAGGCATTGTATCATCTAGGGAAGCATTTGAACGACGCTGGATACCAGCTGGTCGTTTCTTATATCGACCCGCAATTCTCCAAACTTCCGATTCTGTTGGAGAGGGAGCTGGACGGGGTCTTCACTCTGAATGCTTCTTCCTCCATTTTTCATCGGATCTCCAAGCATTACGGTGTCGGGATTCCCATCATCGGGATCGATACATCGCTTGATGACCCTCTCTTCCATACGGTTGTCCCGGATTTTGAGGCGGGCATCGAGGAAGCTGCAAGGCGACTTGGAGCCGAGCCGCAATTTCTTCTGATCGACCATTATGTCGATCACGGCATGACGGAGCAGATTAGGGAAATGGCCGGCATGGACGAGAAGCGGATGCATGTTTATTCCAGCGCTTCGGAGCTTGAAAAGTTTCTCGCTCAATACTCAGGTCTACCGGGCGTTGTCATCAATGAATTCTTGTGCGAACAGGCACTCCGTTTTGACACCGCAGGCAGGCTCGCCGCTTTGTGTACAAGCGGTTGCCCAGAACTAATCTCCGGGAGGGCGGAGACCGTTGTTTTTGATGCTGACGCTTACCGGGAAGCGGCCGAAGTTATGATTCAGTACATTGCCCGCCCACAGGATCATTATCCGAACAACCATATTTTACAGAAGATCGTTCATGGGGAGACGCTAGCATAACAAGTGTAAAAAAACGGCAGTCGGTTAACATCGGCTGCCGTTTTTTCGTGCTTGATGCTGCAGCTGCACACCATCAACTTTTTAGATATTGCTCTTATAAACGAGTGTGGTGCTATGGTAGAGAGCGGTTCATTGTCAACATTTGCCCAACACCTGCGCAACACCGTTTCGAAATTCCGTTGGTGCGACTCCTTTCCACTTACGAAAGGCTTTGCTGAAATGAAATTCGTCGCTGTAGCCGCAGGCGTGAGCGATTACGCGCAACGTATGATTTGTATAGGTCAGGTAGCGTTCGGCGTGCTGCATCCGGATGGCGGTCAAATAGTCTTTGGGCGGGAGGTGGATGTGCTTCAGGAATAGTTTTCGCAGATACGAGACCGAAATGGCGTGCTCCCGAGCCATCTGCTCGATATGAAGAGGCTCCGCGAAATGATTCTCGATCTCCTTCTTAATGCGAGCGTATCGTTCAAAAGCCTGCTCTTCTTGCACAGGAGTCTGTTCCTGCTGATGCAGCTTTGCGATCAATCGGAGAAGAATGGCGCTGCTCTCCAGCTCACTGTCGGGATTAGTCGGTACCCACGTATGCGTAACGTCCCTGAAAGTAGAATCCAGTTTTAGAGCAATATCCCCATTGAATTTCTTGACGAACGGCAAATCCAGTCGAGGAACAGCTGCCGGCATCTGCCATTGACCCGTGGAAAAATGCACAGCGCAGCATTCAAACAACACCATGCTCATGAGCAGGGGGGATTCGGTAGAGCTTGCCATGCGCATACGCAGCCCAGGCTCCATGTAAAACAGCATACCTGGTTCGACTTGATACGTTTGATCCGTATGAAAAACACCGCTGCCTTCGTGAATCCAATAAAAACTGTGCAGCGTGGTGTTGTTTCGTATGTCCGACCAGTTGGAGGAGGTCATCTTTTGGAAACACCAATTAATTCGCACAACCAAGTCCTGCATCTGATACATAGCAACTCACCTTCTGAAGTCGATTTTTTTGGTAAAGTGATTAGAACGTGGTTCTTTCTTAAGTTTATCCTAACCACGGGTTGAATTCCAATTTTCAAAAGAGCGATTTTGACATGTAAATGCCCTTCTTGGCTATGGTGTTCGGGAAGGGGTTCTTTTATGTTTATTAAAAAGGACGATTAAAAGGAGGCCTACTATGATTCGACTATTCAGCACGCACCAGATTCGTAAGAGCACGGAACTTGAGGGACTTTGGGATTTCACGCCTGCTGCTTATATGGGGGAAAAGGTAGGAGCGTATCGATATCGATTACCGGTACCGGGCTGTTGGGAGATGCATCCCGAGTTTGGTAACTACCGGGGGATTGGCGTCTATAGGCAGAAGGTAACCCTTCATCAACGAAGTAATCTCCGCTTGGAATTCAAAGGCGTTAGCCATACGGCTCATGTTTATTTCGATGGCGTAATGAAAGCCTGTCATTATAACGCATATACTGCTTTTGAGTGTGTCATCCCTCAGGTAGAAGCTGGTACTCATGATTTGGTGGTCTACGTTGATAATTCATTTCATGAGGATTCCGCTCTCCATGTACCCAATGATTATTACACCTATGGAGGGATTATACGGCCGGTTGCCGTAGAAGAAATAAGCGATTTATACATTCAAAATGTCATGTTTACACCCGTCAGGCAGGGTCTTGGTTGGCATGGTTCATGGAAAGTGGTCGTCCGAAACATGGGTCAGGCAGAGAGAATGGTATCGATCCGAGGAATACTTGCAGGAATAGACGCGGAGCTGGGCAGGTCCCTGGTGAAGTCGGGAGAAACTGTGGAGATTTCTTCGTGGGTGGCATATCCGGATGTGAAGGAATGGTCATTGGAAAATCCCAACCTCTATGCACTGACAGCCATCCTTACGACAGAGGAAGGCTACGATTGCGATGATTGGCTGGATCGCGTAGGTTTCCGGACGATTACGACGGATAACGGAAAAATCCAGTTGAACGGCAAGGATGTCGTTCTTCAAGGAGTCAATCGGCATGAGGATCATCCCATGGCCGGATCAGCGCTTCCTCTTCATCTGATGGTGAGAGACTTGGAACTTATCACGGATCTGGGATGTAACGCCGTTCGGACGAGCCATTATCCCTACGATGAGCGTTTTCTCGATTTATGTGATGAACGCGGTATTGCGGTGTGGGAAGAGAATCATGCCAGAGGCTTGAGTCTAGAGCAAATGCTGAATCCGAATTTTGGCTGGCAGAGCGAGCAGGTGACACGTGAAATGGTGCAGCAGCATTATAACCATCCGTCCATTCTTATATGGGCCATTCTTAATGAATGTGCAAGTCATACCGAAGAGGGGAGAGCCCATTATGAGAAACAGCTGACGATCATCGGCGAGCTTGATCCAAGCAGGCCCCGTTCCTTCGCTTCCCATCACAGGGATCAAGAGAAGTGTTTTGACTTGGCGGAGATTGTGTCTTTCAATCTTTACCCCGGTTGGTATACCAATGAGAATCCGGGAGAACTGGCGGATCAGGCAAGGCTTTGGGCAGATGCGTTAGGCGGAAAGGGGAAACCCATGATCATAAGCGAGTTCGGGGGGGACGGGTTTTACGGATTCCGCAGTCCGAATCGGGAGAAGGGCTCGGAGGAGAGGCAGGCCGATATTATCGACAGCAATTTAAGGGCTTACCTGGAACGGGATTATATATCCGGCATTTTCATATGGCAATTCAGCGATTGTCGTGTGACGGAAGGCCTTGGCTGGCTGCTGGCCCGTTCATGTACACGTAACAGTAAAGGCATTGTGGATGAATATCGACGTCCCAAGCTGGCCTATGAAACCGTTAAGCGATATTTTCGGGGACGATGATGTTAGGTGAAGCGGCACATTAAAGCGCAACTTCTACCGATGCTATAGGAAAACAGCCTGTCATGGATACGCCAGGGAAAATGTTCAGCACGAGGGGTTTTGAAGGCGTCTGATTATATCGCGTGATGGCCGGGCTGATAGTCGAACATGCGTTGGATGCGGATTTCTATATAAGATTATGGCTGCCCCCAAGATTGCTTCTAATTTTGGGGGACAGCCAGTTGCAGGAGTATACCAAAGCGCACCTCTTGCAGTGAGGAATCCCTCTCGTGCAGGCGCCGCAAGTCCCTCACTAATTCCCTATCGGTAAAACATTTAAGCCAGCGCCAACATCTTTTCCCCGTAATTTGCATCTTCCAGCAGCGGTCGGCCAATGGCTATTAAATCCGTCATTTGATCTGCTAGAATGAAATTGGCGAGCGCTTGGGTGCGGATATTGCCCACTGCAATGACGGGGATTTGTACATATTGTTTGATCATGGCAGCATAAGGGGTTTGGTAGCCTTCCGGTGTGGCTAGCGGAGCAGCGGGGACTAGGCCGCCAGAGGATACATGCACCGCATCAAGCTCAGCTTCCAGGTAGGTCAAGGCTAGCGCAACCTCGGCAGGGGTCAAACCGCCATCGGAAAAATCGGAGGCGGATACCCGCAACTGCACCGGGTAGTCGATTCCCACTTCGGCACGGATGGCTCCCAGCACTTCTTGGATGAACCGAAGTCCTCGCCAATAGAGAAACAGGAATAAGATTTCATCCGGGGGATAAGAATAGTTCACGATAGAACTAAGATAGAACTACTTATGAACCTTGTGGAGGATATGAAGCATGAGCAGATTAGCTGGAAAAGTAGCCGTCATTACGGGCGGAGCGGGTGGGATCGGCAAGATTACAGCCGAGAAATTCCTGAAAGAGGGAGCCAAGGTTGTCATTGTAGACCTCATGCAGGATGCCCTCGATAAGGCGAAGAGTGAGCTTGATGGTCATGGCGAGGTTATCGCCATTAAAGCGGATGTTACGAACGCTTCCGAGGTCGAGAGTTATGTGAAGAGGGCCATCGAGCACTTTGGCCGGATTGATGTATTCTTCAACAATGCGGGCATTGAAGGGAAAGTGGCTCCGCTTGTCGATCAGAAAGTAGAGGATTTCGATCAAGTCCTCAGCGTCAATGTTCGCGGCGTGTTTCTGGGGTTGAAATATGTGCTTCCACACCTGATCCAACAAGGCAGCGGCAGTGTAATCAATACTTCATCGGTTGCAGGACTTGACGGCAGCCCTGGCGTAGCTCCCTATATCGCTTCCAAGCATGCCGTCGTCGGTTTGACCAAAACGGCGGCGATTGAGGTAGCGGGATCGAACGTACGGGTAAACTCGATTCATCCATCCCCGGTGAATACCAGAATGATGCGTTCACTCGAAAGCGGCATGAAAGTGGATGAGCACACGCTTGCCAAAACCATTCCGCTCGGGCGTTACGGAGAAACCAGCGATATCGCAAATCTGGTTCTGTTCCTGGCATCTGACGAAAGCACCTTTATTACAGGTGCTCAATATCGGATTGATGGCGGTATGGGAGCTCTTTAACTGGTTTGCAGGATCTAGCACGTTAAAAAACCATCCAATCGTTCGTTAAATCCCTGAACGGTAGATGGTTTTTTTCAGTGGCAGCCCTGCTCCAATATTTCACGGTTTGTCTGTGCGTTTGATTTGGGTTTTTACGCTTCTCGGACGCCAGTTGATCATAAGAATCAGCTGATCTCTCATGTGAGTGACCGGATATTGGAAGCCGCTCTCAATCCAGTGAGACACAAGGCCAATCAAGGCATGCATGTTGTAGATGACCAGAAGCTCATGGTTGAGCTCACCGCTGGGATAGTCCAGATCCTCCATGGCGATATGCTTTAATGCCGAGAACATTTTATCCCGCACAAGCGGTAAAACATCGCTTTTGAACAGGGCGGTATACACATCTGCATATAGATGGATATGGTCGAATATTTTCACTGCGTTGGCGGGCAGCTCATCGATATGAAACACATCGACTTCACCGTAAGGAGCCCTGTAGGAAGCGACCAGTTCTTTCATTAGCGGGGTGAGAATATCATCCAGCAGAGCTTCTTTGTTGTCATAGTGGGTGTAGAAGGTTCCACGATTATAATTGGCCAGCTCAACAATCTCCGTGATAGAAATACTGGAGAAGCTTTTCTGGGACAGCAGGGATAGCAGCGCTTGTTTCAATGCTTCTTTACTGCGGATGATCCGCCGATCCGTCATGTTTTTCGAGGTTTGCATAGATTCGACTCCTTTCGGTTAAATATAAAACGAATTTAAATATATAAAAAATAAACAATTCCATTCTTTTTGTTCATTATCGCACAGTTTCGCTTTTTTTAATGATTGTGAGTTATATCATACTATAGTTATACTAGAATTGACATATGTCGTACATTGAACAGTTGTTGAATGATGTTCGTCATTTCCATCGATTTCACAACCACTAATGGAGGTATGAAACATGAGATTATCTGGTAAAGTTGCAATTGTTACAGGTGCTGCTTCCGGTATGGGAAAAGCAATAGCTGAACTGTTTGCTGCCGAAGGGGCAAAGGTTGTTGTGTCTGACCTCCGTCTGGAAACGGCACAAGTTGTTGTTGACGGCATTGTAGCCAAGGGAGGCACAGCTCTTGCTCAGGCAGCAAATGTTGCCAAGGAGGAAGAGGTACAGCAATTGGTTGACGCTACCGTGAATGAATATGGAACACTGGATATCTTGATCAACAATGCGGGAATTATGGACAACTTTGTTCCGGCCGCGGATGTGACCGATGAATTGTGGGACCGCGTATTTGCCATCAATACAACCGGACCGATGAGAACCATCCGAAAATCGTTGCCGATTTTCCTGGAGAAGAATAGCGGTGTTATCGTGAACATCGCATCGGCTGGCGGACTTATGGGTTCCAGAGCCGGTGCAGCCTATACAGCCGCTAAACATGCTGTTGTCGGCTTGACCAAGAATGTTGGATTCCAGTACGCCACGAAGGGCATTCGCTGTAACGCGGTTGCTCCAGGCGGGGTTAGCACGAATATCAACACAACCATCAACGATCCGAATCCGTTCGGCATGGAAAGAGCAATGGCCGGCATGAACTTGAATCCCCGGGCAGGCGAACCGGAAGAGATTGCAAAAGTTGTATTGTTCCTCGCATCGGATGAAGCCAGCTTTGTAAATGGTACTGTCGTGACCGCCGACGCAGGCTGGACAGCCTATTAATAAATTATTGTTCCCCACGGGCTTTCTAAAGGATAACTCCTTTAGGGAGCCCTGTTTATTTTTTATCTAATGCGACGGATGTAACTAAACTTATCATCGGATAAATAAACCGCTATTCTTCTACGCAACCTATTGATGAGTTCATGGCTGTACATGATGAAGATACATAGAGGATTCCAAATAGAGAGGAGCAGGCGGACTATGGAAATATTTCTGATGGTGCTAACATTTCTGGTCCTGGTCGGCATTTCCAACATCATTCATCGTTTTCTGCCATTCATCCCCGTTCCGCTGATCCAGATTGCACTGGGTATCGTTGCCGCCTATATCCGCGGATTTCATCATGTTCCGTTAAATCCGGAATTGTTCATGGTGCTGTTTATCGCACCGCTCTTGTTCAACGATGGTAAGCTTACACCGCGTGACGAGTTATGGAAGCTGCGATCCTATATCCTGCTGCTTGCTCTTGGGCTTGTGTTTGCTACCGTCCTGATTGCGGGGCCTTTCATTCACTGGCTTATTCCTGCCATACCGTTATCGGCAGCCTTTGCGCTGGCCGCGATACTTTCTCCTACCGACGCGGTTGCGGTGGGCTCCTTATCGGGAAGAGTCAAGCTGCCTGGGAAAATCATGCATTTGCTTGAAGGCGAAGCGCTTATGAATGATGCATCCGGACTTGTTGCGTTCAATTTTGCCATCGCAGCTACGGTAACGGGGTACTTCTCCTTAACCAATGCGATCGGCAGCTTCTTTGTCATTGCGGTTGGAGGAATCGTGGTTGGCGCTCTGTTAGGATTTCTTGTGATATGGTTCAGAATGCTGCTGCGTCGTCTTGGTATGGAGGACGTTACGCTGCATATGCTGATTATCATACTGACACCCTTCATCATTTACCTGATCGCAGAGGAATTCCATGTATCCGGAATCCTGGCTGTTGTTGCAGCGGGTGTCACCCATGCGGTGGAGAGGGATCGCATGCGATCGGCATCCATTAAGCTCCGCGTCGTATCGGACAGCACCTGGTCCGTCATTCTCTATACGCTAAACGGGTTGGTGTTTATCCTGCTGGGGCATGAAATTCCGGGAGTTATTAATCAGATATGGAGTGACCCGGCCTATAACAACGGACAAGTGGTCGGCTACATTGTACTGATAACGGCGGTGCTGATCCTGCTGCGTTTCGGTTGGGTGTGGGCTTCAACGAACCGGCAGTTTAAAACTTCTCTGTTGACAGCCCTGTCGGGAGTTCGAGGTGCCTTGACATTGGCGGCGGCTTTCTCCATTCCCTTGACACTTGCGGATCACAGCCCTTTTCCAGAGCGGAGTTTAATGCTGTTTATCTGTGCGGGTGTCATTCTGTTAACTTTGATTATCGCCAGTGTTCTGCTGCCGCTGCTTACCCGTGAGAAGAATACCGAGACGGTTTCAACAAAAGATCATGAGCGTGAAGCGCGGATGCATATGCTGCAAGCGGGTCTTCGGGCTGTGCGGGAAGAAATGACGGATGAGAACAAAGAGCAGGCCCTTCAGCTCATCTACGTATATACCAAGCGTCTTCAGCAATCTCAAATTTCGGATAAGGCCGACATGCGGGAGTTTTGGGAAGCTGCGATTACGATTCGGCAGAAGGCGCTGGAAGCAGAACGTAACGTTGCGGAGGTTTGGCTTAAGGAAAAAAGAGTATCCCTTGACATAGCGGAGCTATTCCAATCTTCGCTCAACAGGGTAGAAATGCTGCTTAGCAGCCGTTATAAGTTTAAACTTCTGTTGAAAGCATCATGGCGGCATCTGAGAGGTCTGCTGCAAAAACCGGAGCATAAAGAGACCCCCATGTCTCCCGGTCATCCGGATTGGGAGATGTATAAAGATCTGAAGCTGGAGGCGATCCGCGCAGCGATACATGAGATCGAAGCCATGCAGCCTATAGAGAACCTGGAAATTGCCCATGCCGTTATCGCAGATTATCGCGCGATGGAGCATCACATCGAGAACGATCGAATATGGAGCCGAATGGAACCCGAGCTGAGCAGCGAGCGCAGAGAGCTTGAGCTTAAAGCAATTCAAGCGGAGCGTAACGAGATTCAGCGAATGTTTGAACAGGGAGAGGTGGATCGTGCGCTGGCAAACCATCTGAGGATGGATGTAAATTATCGCGAGGCGAACTTATTCGAGTCTCAAGAACTGGTTGAGAACGAGGGTCATTAAGGGAGAGCCCTCGTTCTGCTTGATGGAGTGACAGGTTTACGTTACAATAATGAGAAGCATGGGGTCAGCATCTTTTGCTGCCCACTTGCCATCAGGAACAGCTAATTCTTAACGAGGGGGAGGAACATGAGCATCCATAAAGAAGCGGCCTCCAAGAAACCTGCAACGGCCTGCCCGTCCACCTTCAAAACATTCAGTCTCGCAGTACAAGCATTGGTAGCTCTCGAACGTCACTCCGGCAAATGCTCAAGCGGTGATATTGCTTCGTATTTGCACTTGGAATCCACCTTGATTCGTCGTATTCTGAAAACACTCGCCCATGCTGATATGATTGAGTCGCGTGAAGGCAGGGACGGCGGTTACCGCCTGAAGAAGAATGCCAGCGATATCACACTGGCTGAAGTATATTCGATACTCCAGGTTCATAACTCCATAAGCGACGGCATGCTGGATGCCACGACCGGGCATTGCTTTGCAGCGGAAATCAGGGAGTCCTTTGCCGGAATTTTATCCGAGATTGAGGAAAGCACGCTGAAAATATTGGAATCCCGTACCATTGCCGACATGGTAGAACAGACGATATAAAATGTGTTGACAACGAATTTATGTCTGCTATATACTGTGCATTAAACAACACAGTTAACTCGCGATATAAACTGTGCAGAAAAATGCACAATATAAAATGTGGAGGGAATAAACCATGTCTACTGTAACCAAACCTGATTTCCAAACTGTAATTCAGGAACGTCATTCTGTTCGTCAATACGATCCGTCGGTGAAAATTCCGAGAGAAGAGATGGAAGCGATTCTGAAGGATGCTACATTGGCACCTTCTTCAAGCAACCTGCAGCCTTGGCGCTTTCTGGTGATTGATGATGCTGAGCTGTTGAAGAAGCTGCACCCGATTGCCAACAATCAGGAGCATGTACTTCAAGCGTCCGCAGTCATTGCTGTTTTGGGAGACTTGAAATGGTATGAGAAGGGCGAGAAAATCTATTCAATGTCTGAAGAAGCAGGTTATATGACCGAAGAGGTGAAGCAGCGCTTTATCTATGCAGCGGAGAATATCTACGCCGGTATGGATAATGACGTGAAAGAAAGCATTATCGACGTGGATGCGGGACTGATTTCCATGCAGCTAATGCTGAGTGCACGCTCCAGAGGGTATGACACCGTGCCGATGGGCGGATATAACAAAGTCAAATTTGTGGAAGAGTTCCATATTCCTTCCCACTACCGCAGTGTGATGTTGATTGCAATCGGAAAAGCAGCCGCTCCGGGACGGCCGACGGTAAGACTGCCGCTCGAAGACGTTGCTTTCTGGAATGAAATATAAATCGTTATACAAAAAAGAAGGGGATCATCATGATGATCTCCTTCTTTTTTGTGTATGGCCTGAAAAGTGAAGAATCAATGGGAAAGTTTCACGGCTCCATGCATGAACAAATCCACAATCTCAATAGCCATCTCACGGGGGCCAGCATAACCGCTGCGGGTATCTTCGCGATTACCGAGCATCAGCATAGCTGAGAAAGCCTGCGCCATCAGCATTGTGTTGCCTTTCCGAAGTTCACCGGCGAGCATCGCTTGATTGAAGCGCTCAGAGAGAACCTCATGAATACGCTGTTCTGCTTCACGGATTGCAGCCATTTGCTCCTTGGATAAGAAGGGTTCTGCTTCCCGCATCATGGTCTCCATCTCAGCGTGGGGCTTTGCAATCTTCGCTTCAGCCACCCGGATTAATCCGGATTCCAGGGTATCCGCTTCATCCAGGAACCTGCGTGTTGAAGCATATGCTTTATTAAGGATCGTGGTTACCGCTATTTTAAACAGCTCAGGTTTACTTGTGAAATGATAATAGATGGAAGCCTTGGTCACTTGGCAAGCCTTCGCGATTTGTTGCAAGGATACGGACTCGTACCCGTTCTCCATAAATAGCTTGGAGGCAGTCCAAAGAATAGTATCCTGGACTGGCGCCTGATCGGCAGCAGCTTTGGGACGTCCGGGATTTCGGGGGTTGCGTATTTTTGTCATGATGACCTCCTGTCTATAGTGTAAGACATGCGGAGTGCTTTTTCAAAATAAATATTGATAATTAACCTTCCGGTATATATAATTAATTTTGCGCTGTTATGTTCCCAGATTTATTAAGAGAGAATCATGATATGTATGAGGAATAACACCGATTGGAGAGGATCTACATATGCACGGAACAGGACCGAGCTATGGGAAATGGGTTGCTGGAAAGAGAAGCAAATGGGTCACGCTCTTGGTATGGGTGCTCATCGCATTGGCTTTGAATTTGTTATGGCCTGCTGTAGGAGATAAAGAGGAAAACCATGCAGCCAATCTGAAGGAGACTGTCCCTTCCGTAATGGCAGAGGCGATTGCAGATCAAGAATTTCCCAGCAATGGGGGAATTCCGGCGTTAATCGTATGGCACAAGGAGAATGGCTTGAATGAAGGCGATCTGGCCCAGCTCCAAGAGCTGACAGCGAGTCTTGAGTCAGACCCGCTGCCTTATCAGAGCTTCGTTGTTCCCTTTCATAAACTTCCGCCGCAAGCGTTGACCGCGCAGCTGTCAGAGGATCAGAGCACACTGGTAATGCCGGTGTTGTTTGATGAGGATCAGGAAACGGATCAGCTCAAGGAAGGGACGGGAGAGCTCGAGCTCCGGACGGAACAGCTGCTTGGCAGCAATCCGTTTCAGGCACCTATTCAGAGCGGGGACGGAATCAGTGCACGAATAACAGGGCCTGTTGGAATCTCCATCGATGCAACGGGATTGTTTGCAGACGCAGACGTGTCACTGATGATCGCTACCGTGCTGCTGGTTCTTATATTACTGCTGCTCATTTACCGTTCACCAATACTCTCCTTGATCCCGCTGGTCGCAGTTGGTTTTGCTTATATGGTAACAAGCCCGATCCTCGGCTTTATGGCCGATCAAGGAGTGATAACAGTGGATTCCCAATCCATTGCGATTATGACGGTGCTGCTCTTTGGGGCGGGGACGGATTACTGCCTGTTCCTGATCTCACGATTCCGTCAGCTGTTATGGCATGAACCTGATAAACGCAAAGCCTTGTTCCAGGCAATTACAAGTTCATCGGGCGCCATTGCCATGAGCGGCTTCACGGTGGTGCTCTCGCTGTTTGCACTTCTTCTGGCCCAGTACGGGGCCTATCAGCGTTTTGCCGTACCCTTCAGCTTATCGATTCTAATTATGTTCATAGCCAGTCTGACATTGGTTCCGGCATTATTGGCCATTTTCGGCAGAGGATCGTTTTATCCGTTCATCCCGAGAACCCCGGAGATGCAAGCCGAACACGCTCAGAAAAAAGGAAAACCCGTCAAAGCTCCGCATAAAGAGAAGGAGAGCTGGATCGGTCGCGTGGTGACAACGAAACCATGGACCGTTGTTTTGGTTGCATTGGTATTACTTGGCGGGCTTGCGACATTCTCATCCCATATCAAGTTTACCTATGATCTGCTCTCGTCTTTCCCGGAAGATGTTCCTTCGCGTGAGGGCTTCGCCATCATGGGGGAACAATTCTCGGAAGGAGAGCTTGCACCCGTTCGATTGATGGTTAACAGCAACGGGCAAACTTTGGATTTGGGGGAACGGCTGCAGTCACTCGAATACGTGGATCGGGTGTCGGAACCGCAGAACGGTGCGGAGAATAACAACATTATCGGTTATGACATTGAGCTTGCCATGAATCCATACTCTATGGAAGCGATGCAGCATATTCCGGATTTGCGTGAAGTCGCAGAAGCTTCTCTTCGGGAGGCAGGCGTTTCAAACCCCGGTGAAGCGGTGTGGATTAGTGGTCAAACGGCTACGCAGTATGACACGGAAATTGCGGGAGAACATGATGCCAAATTGATTATTCCGGTTGTCATTGGACTGATCACATTGCTGCTGCTGGTCTACTTGAGATCCGTTGTTGCGACTGTGTATCTGATAGCCACCGTAATTTTATCGTACTTCTCGGCACTGGGCCTTGGCTGGATCATTATTCACTACGGCCTCGGAGCGGAAGCCATCCAGGGAGCGATACCGCTGTACTCCTTCGTATTCCTGGTTGCTCTGGGGGAGGATTACAACATATTTATGATCTCAAGCATATGGCAAAAGAGGAAGCAGATGCCGCTGAAGCAAGCGATTAAGGAAGGCGTTGGCGAGACCAGCTCGGTGATTACATCAGCCGGATTAATCCTGGCAGGAACGTTTGCCGTATTGGCAACTCTTCCGATTCAGGTATTGGTGCAGTTTGGGATTATCACGGCAATCGGAGTCATGCTGGATACGTTTATCGTCAGACCATTCCTGGTGCCTGCAATAACAACGCTATTGGGCAAGTGGGCGTTCTGGCCAAGTAAATCTCACATGGCAACAGAAGAGAAACAACCACTGCAAGTCGAGAACAACGCATAAGTTAGATGCAGCGCATCGTATAGGAATGCAACTTCTGTCTGGTCAAGTAGAAGCGAAGGGATTAGCCGTTAGTATTCGAACAGATTTGTGCCGTGACGATTAGATAAATACAACAATTCAGTAGGCAGCCACCTCTATTTCTTAGGATGGACTAGGGAATCGAGGGTGGCTGTCTTCTGTTTTGACTTGTACGGAGGAGCGCTGGTAAGATAAGGAAGAGAATGTTTTGAAAAAGGAATCGAGAGGGATGTGACCTATGTCGACGATACAAACGGCAATCGAGCTTCGGTCAGCAGGCAAGTCGGAGGAAGCCAAGCAAATTCTTCTGGGTCTGCTGGAGCAATCGCCCGAAGATCCCGACATTCTGTATCAACTGGCCTGGGTACATGATCTAATGGGGCTCGAAGGTGAAGCAGTACCTTATTATGAGAAGGCGATTTCTTCCGGGTTGAAAGATCCCGAGCGGCGCGGCGCTTTGCTTGGTCTTGGAAGTACTTACCGTACACTAGGCTTGTACAATAAATCCAAGGAGATTTTTGAACGGGGAAGGCAGGATTACCCTCAGGCGAGGGAGTTTAACGTATTTTATGCCATGACATTACATAATCTCGGTCAATACGATAAAGCGATGGAGTTTCTGCTGAAGGAGCTTGGCGAAACGAGCAGCGATGAGGGAATCCATCGTTACCAGAGAGCTATTGTCTTCTATTCCGACAAACTAAATCAAGTTTGGGAATAAATTTTTGCAAAAGAAACATAAATTATATTATGTAAACTAATTGTTTGGGTGGGTTGGTTTGACGGATAAATCATCATTGCCGTCTTTAAAATTAATTTGTTTTTAGGTTGTCTTCATCTCTCGCTAAGGTTCGGACCTTATACTAAGTATGTCACTAAGAGTGATGGAAGGAGCAACGCAGATGAACAAGAAGAATAAAATGAATATGTGGTCTATTGGGCTGGGAAGTGCTTTCCTGATGATGATGCTTGCCAGCAATGATCATGTCCAGGACGGACAAGCCCAATCCGGCATGGCTTCAAGCGCAGTCAGACCCAACGTGGCCATTCAATCCGTGAATAAGAATTCAACAGCCCAATCGCATGAAGACCAACAGATTACAACAGAAATGATTGATCAATTCTTAAAAATCGTAGCAGAGACATAAGTAAGTTCGCCTTGCGTCCCAATACGTAACCTTTATGAAGACCAGTCCCGATGTAAGGGGCTGGTCTTTTTGACACGTTGCTGTGCAGTTCCGGATCATGATCATAAAAATAATACCTCACATCTAAAAATCAATACATTCCATAAAATGTTATTTGGCCCGATAATTGTTTCAAATGCACTGGGGGGACATTCTCATGGACGACGTAGAGAAATACGTAAACAATGAGTGTCTGGTGGAAGTACCTCAGAGAAAGAAGGTGAAACGAACGCCCGTTATGCAAGCGCTTACCTTGGAGAGGAGCCTGTGATTAAGAATATAACAGCTAGCTGTTAAAGACACCGTGGGAATCAGGAATATTTTAAGGACAAACAAGGAGGTAGCAAATCTTGAACATGAAACGGTTCGTTTCATCGATATCCATTCTGGCTATCGTACTCGGTTTATATTCAGTGAACCCCGCCGCCACGGAAGCGGCAGATGTCGAAGTAACCGCTGCGAATTCAAGTATTTTTGGACCGAATGTATATGTATTTGATCCTTCAACTCCTGTCGCCGAAATAAACAATATCACAAACACCGTGTTCAGTCAGATGGAATCGAATGAGTTCAGCAGCAACCGGTACGCTTTCCTGTTTAAGCCGGGATCGTATAACGTTAATTTTAATGTCGGATTTTATACGCATGTAGCCGGTTTGGGACAGAATCCATCGGACGTTAATATTACCGGGGGATTGAATGTCAATGCGGACTGGGACAACGGGAATGCAACGCGTAACTTCTGGCGTGCCATCGAGAATCTGAGCATTACCCCATCTAGTGGCAAAACGCAAATTGCGGTCTCTCAGGCAGCTCCCCTGCGGCGTCTCCACATTAAGGGCGAGCTGGATCTGTTTGATTTTGATAACAATTGGAATGCAGGCTGGGCCAGCGGGGGATTCTTGGCAGATTCCATGGTTGACGGCATTGTGGTACCCGCCTCCCAGCAGCAATGGTTCTCGCGGAACAGTCAGTGGGCCAACTGGAACAATGGAGTCTGGAATATGGTGTTCGTGGGCAGCAACAATACACCGACCGGGCAATTTCCTGATCCTCCGTATACCGTGGTTGACAGAACGCCGGTAATTCGCGAGAAACCATACCTCTACGTTAATCAGGCCGGACAGTATCAGGTGTTTGTTCCATCGCTTCAAACTAACAGCAAAGGGGTCAGCTGGGCGAATGGTTCGACACCGGGCCAATCGATATCCATCGATCAATTCTATATTGCGCAGCCTGGAACAGCAACAGCAGCCAGCATTAACAGTGCGTTAAGCCAAGGCAAACATCTGCTGTTTACACCGGGAAATTATCATCTGAACGATACGATTCGGGTCAATAACCCGAACACGGTTGTACTGGGGATTGGACTCCCTACGCTCATCCCGGACAATGGAAAAGCGGCGATGTCGGTTGCGGACGTGGACGGTGTAAAAATAGCGGGTCTGGTCCTTGATGCAGGGCCTCAGGAATCTCCCGTCATGCTCGAAATTGGCCCGAATGGAAGCTCGGGATTGCATGCTGCTAATCCGACATCGCTCCATGATATTACAGTAAGAACTGGAGGAGCCACTAGCGGGAAATACGATAAGGGCATTGTCATCAACAGCCACAACGTGATTGGCGATCACTTCTGGATCTGGCGTGCAGACCACGGTGCCGGGGCAGCCTGGAACACCAATGTGTCCAAGAATGGTCTTGTCGTTAACGGCAACAACGTGACGTTGTACGGACTGTTTAACGAACACCATAACGAATATCAGACGGTATGGAACGGAAACGGGGGTCGACTATATTTCTATCAGTCGGAAATCCCTTACGATGTTCCTAACCAACCCTCTTGGATGAGCAAGAACGGAAGCGTTAACGGGTTTGCCTCGTATAAGGTGGCTGATCACGTCACCAGCCATGAAGCGTGGGGGCTTGGCGTGTACTCGTATTTCAGAGACGCCGCTGTGAAACTTCAAAGCGCCATTGAAGTGCCGAATGTGCCCGGCGTCAAAATTCACCATGCCACCACCATCTGGCTTAACGGAGTACCAGGCAGTGAAATCACGCATGTCATTAATAATACAGGCGGAAAAGTGTATGCGAACTCTCCTGCTGAAGCCATGCGGCAAACGGTAGTCGAATACGCTGGCAGCGGTTCCGGTGATACAACAGCGCCAACGGTACCCGGGAACTTAGCGGCAGCGGCTGTCAGCAGCAGCCAAATCAATCTGAGCTGGACCGCTGCGACGGATAATGTGGGTGTAACCGGGTATGACATTTACCGTAATGGAGTCCTGGTTGGCAGCGCAGCACAAACCTCTTACGCCGATAACGGATTAGCTGCCGCAACGACATATCAATATGCTGTAAGGGCTAAGGACGCAGCAGGCAATCTATCGGGTTACAGCAGCACGGTAACAGCCGTAACGGCTCCAGACAGTGGCGGTGGCAGCTTGCCGCTGAACCGAAGCGGCTGGATCGTCATCTCCTCTCCAGCGAGCGGGGATGTGCCTGAGTATATGCTCGATGGCAATATGTCCACACGCTGGAGCACTGGAGCTGCGATGGCACCTGGACAATACATTGTCATGGATATGAAGGCCGCAAAAAGCTTTGGCAAAATCGTGATGGATTCCACGGGCAGCAATGAGGATTATGCCCGTGGGTATGAAGTCTATGTATCCAATGACGGCACGAATTGGGGCAATGCGGTTTCCAGCGGTAGCGGAAACGGACCTGTGATTACGGTGAATTTTGCGAATCAAAATGCACGGTATATTAAGATAGTACAGACCGGTACGGCCTCCAGCTGGTGGTCGATTACCGAGTTGAATGTGTACGGTTCGGAGAATACGGGGGGAGGCGCTGCGCTTGACCGTACCACTTGGACCGCAGCGTCTACACCTTCCAGTGGAGATATACCGGCTAACCTCCTGGATGGCAATATGTCGACACGCTGGAGCACGGGTGCAGCCATGGCGCCGGGCCAATACTTTGTCGTTGATATGAAAAGCGCGAAGAGCTTTAGCAAGATTGTGATGGATTCCACGGGCAGCGATGAGGATTATGCCCGCGGTTATGAAGTCTATGTATCCAATGACGGAACGAGTTGGGGAAATGCAGTTTCCAGCGGCAGCGGAAACGGACCTGTGATTACGGTGAATTTTGCGAGTCAAAATGCACGCTACATCAAAGTTGTACAGACGGGCACCGCATCAAACTGGTGGTCGGTTCGCGAGTTCAATGTATTCCAATAGCAATTAAAGCGTCAGCAGTCCTGGTTCCGCCATTCGGAGCCAGGGCTTTTTTATATGATTGGATAAAGGCTGGGGGAGGGGGGCTTTCAATTGCAATTTAATTTATATAATTAAATATTAATTAGATGAATTCAAAATTGCTGTGATTTTTTTGAAAAACGGGAACCCACGTTCTTGTCATATCTTCCCAGTAAGCTTATTATTATCAATAGGGTTGTTTAAACGTTGACTTCAAGTGATGGGGGCGGGGGAATGAACGATAGGGATCGGAAATGAACCAGCTATTAGAAAAGGCAGCATAGCGATGTTCCTGATGGATTACGGAAGGTAATGGCATGATCTTATTCAATCTTCTGTCGCTGTGTAATCCGAATAGTTTGAACGGGATAGCTGTGAAGCAGCTTCCTACGACGTGTTACTCGAAGCGGGAGGGATTATGAACGAATGCAAAGCAATCAAATGTTAAAAAGCAAGCGAAGGACCGCGGGTGTTGGTGTCTACCGGGACATGCTTGTCCGATATGTATTCCCTCACAAAAGGCTGCTGGCAGCTTTAACGGGGCTGCTGTTATTTTCCATTGGACTGCAGCTGATTAATCCGCAGATCATCCGGTATTTTATCGATACGGCACAAGGAGAGGGCAGCATGGCCTCCCTTTATTACGCGGCCGGTTTTTTTATCGTATTTTCATTGCTTCAGCAAGGCGTATCCATTGCGGCGGCCTACTACAGCGAGAACCTGGGCTGGACGACAACCAACAAGCTGCGTGCTGAATTGGCGGAGCATTGTCTCTCTTTGGATATGAGTTTTCACAAAACGCAAACGTCAGGCTCGTTAATCGAGCGGGTGGACGGCGACGTCAACGCACTTGCTAATTTTTTCTCCAGTTTCATTATCCATTTGTTCGGCAATCTGATCCTCATGATCGGGATATTGGCACTTTTGTACCGGGAGAACTTCTGGATCGGATTTGTGATGACGGTGTTTGTTATCGGAAGCATCTACGTTATTCAACGGATACGGCAGTTTGCCATACCGGTATGGAAGCGGTGGCGCGAGCTGAATGCGGACTTCTATGGATTCATTGGAGAGCACCTCGAAGGTACGGAGGATACGCGTGCCAATGGAGCCGCAGGATATGTCATGAACCGATTCTATGAGATGGCCAGACGTATGCTGCCGGTTCGTGTTCGGGCGTTCATTGGATTTTTTCTGATGTGGAGTACAACGATATTGGTGTTTGCGCTCGGAAATGCCGCCGCTTTTATTGTGTGCTTCATTCTGTGGAAGAATGGGCAGAGCGGCTTGACGATCGGTTCCATTTATCTTGTCTTCTATTACACGGAACTCCTTGCGAAGCCGATTGAGAAGATCCGTACCCAGCTGGAGGATCTGCAAAAGGCAGATGCCAGTTTGATGCGGGTCCGGGAACTGCTCGCGACCGAATCACTGATTAAAGACGGCCCGGGAGCTCAGCTTCCGTCTGGTCCGTTGTCAGTGGAATTCCGCAATCTGAAGTTTGCGTATGAAGAAGGTGGGAAAGCGACGCTTGAAGATCTGCAGCTGCGTCTGGAGCCTGGGCAGACGTTAGGATTGTTAGGGCGTACAGGCAGCGGTAAAACAACGATTGCACGCCTGCTGCTGCGATTCTATGATCCCCAGGAGGGGAGCATCGAGCTTGCAGGAATGGATATCCGGGGCTGCAAGCTGCATGAATTGCGTCGAAAAGTTGCCATGGTCACGCAAAATATTGAGATTCTTGAAGGGACGGTCCGTGACAATCTGACTTTGTTTGATGAGGGAATCGCTGACAGCGATATCGTGTCCGTTCTGGAAGAACTCGGTCTCGGGGATTGGTATGCCTCCCTTCCGAATGGATTAGATACGAACCTCGCCTCAGGCGGTGGCAGCCTGTCTGCAGGCGAGGCCCAGCTGCTGGCATTCGCACGCGTGTTCCTGACGGATCCAGGCCTCGTTATCCTTGATGAGGCATCATCGCGACTCGATCCGTTAACCGAATACCGGATTGAAGCAGCCATTACGCGTTTGCTGCAGGAGAAGACGTGCATCATCATTGCACATCGTCTGGCTACCGTCCAACGTGCCGACCGCATTCTCATTCTGGAGAATGGAAGAACGCTTGAGAGCGGACGCCGGGATGAGCTTGCTTCAGATCCGCAGTCGCGGTTTAGCCGCATGCTTGCCGTTGGAATGGAGGAGGTGCTGGCATGAAAACAAGACATTTTTTCTGGCGGCTGATTCTTTACCGCCCCGGTCTATATCTTTTGAACCTGCTGGCATGGTCCCTCATTCATATGGCACCGCTGGTTCCCGGACTGCTGACCAAGGCCTTCTTCGATCATCTGGAGGGTACATATACTTTCCCTTACGGAGTCTGGGCGATTGCGGTGCTTCTGATTGGTGCAGCTTTAGCCCGGATCGCACTTATCTACGGCGGATTTATGACAGACGTGCATTTTCGGTTCCGTATCAGCACCTTGCTGCGCCGCAATATGCTGTCCCATGTTATGAAAGAACCGGGAGCACGGGCAATTCCATGTTCCCCCGGGGAAGCAATCAGCAATTTCCGAGATGATGTTGATCAGGCCGAAGAAGCCACCAGCTGGTCGGTGGATACTCTGGGACTGATCGGTTTTGTTATGGTTGCCAGCTGGATTCTCATCTCCATTGATCTGCAGCTTACGATTCTCGTATTTGTCCCGTTAATTCTGGTGGTAACCGCAGCACAAATCGCAACGGCACGCATTCAGAAATACAGGGCGGCAAGCCGGGAATCAACGGCTAAGGTAACCGGGGCGATCAGTGAAATGTTTGCCAATGTCCAGGCCATTCAGGTGGCTGGCGCCGAGAAACGCGTAGTCGACCGGTTCGTAAGCCTTAGTGAGAAACGGCGTCAATCGATGGTTAAGGATAAGCTGTTAACGGAAACCTTGTCCTCCATATTCACCAACTCTGTCAATTTGGGTACAGGGCTGATTCTTGTCCTTGCCAGCTTCAAGATGCGGAATGGCGATTTTACGGTCGGTGACCTGTCTCTCTTTGTATATTATTTAACTTTTGTTACTCAGCTCATATCCAACGTAGGCAACTTCATGACCTATTACAAACAGATGGCGGTCAGCTTTCAGCGGATTAAAACGATGCTGCAAGGGGCGCCTGCGTCACTGCTTACAGCAGCCAACTATATCGGTATCGGTCGAGTTAAGGGCAAACGCAGGAGCCATGGCGAAGAAACCGGAAGTCGTGTGGCTGAACGGGATCCAGAGGCTGTGGGGATGATGGAGAATTCAGCCATCTCCATGGCTGAAGACGGAGTGGAGAGAACTTATATTCAGGCACCTCCCCTCTCGATATTGGAAGTACGGGGACTCTCCTATCAATATCCTGAAACCGGACGCGGCATCTCGGACATTGACTTCACGCTGAAACGCGGTTCCTTTACCGTTGTTACGGGGATGATTGGCAGCGGCAAAACGACACTGGTTCGCACACTGCTGGGCTTGCTGCCGGCGGAAGCCGGCGAAATTCGGTGGAACGGCGAGAAGGTGGCAGAGCCAGCGGATTTCTTCATTCCACCTCAAAGTGCTTACACCGCTCAGATACCCAGGCTGTATAGCGACAAACTGCGCAACAACATCCTGCTTGGAATATCCGAACAGCCAGGAAGCCTGGATCGCGCGCTTTATGCAGCCGTTATGGAAGATGATATGAAGCATCTGGAATATGGTCTGGAGACGATGGTCGGTCCGCGCGGGGTGAAGCTGTCCGGCGGTCAGGCGCAGCGGACTGCTGCCGCCAGAATGCTGGTGCGGGACGCACAGTTGTATGTGTTCGATGACTTGTCCAGCGCACTCGATGTGGAGACAGAGCGGAAGTTATGGGAGCGGCTCTTCCGCGATCGAGACGGCGCGACATGTCTTGTTGTGTCTCATCGGAAGGCGGCTCTTCATCATGCCGACCATATCATAGTATTAAATGGTGGAGTAATCGAAGCTGAAGGTACAGCAGAGCAGCTGCTGCGTTCAAGCGAGAGCTTCCGTCAGCTGTGGTACGGTGAAGAAACAGGGTGAGAAAAGCAAGCTCATAACGGGTAGCGTTCATTGTCACGCATCATAGCAATGCCGCAAAGACCTTTCGTCTTTGCGGCATTGCTTATTTATCTTGTTAAAGTTGATTGATTCCACGCCAAGTAGCTTCTAAATTAGAGGCGATATATTCCAGTATCGGTTTGCTGTAGAAATAACCGCTGTGAGCGAGCGGATTCCAGCTTGTCAACCAGTTTCCAACATTAACGGCCACATCTTTACGCACGGTGCGATCATATTCTTCATTTACGTTTTTGAGGGGGTATGCGAGGATATCGTCTGCATCATAGAAATTAACCCATTCGCCGAGAAGCTGGTGATGGTAGTTCTTCAACTGCTCGGAAGGAACCTCGATCGGTCTGTCAAAGTCACGGTAGCGCATGCTCCACAGGGGCAAGGTAGTACCCAGAGTGTAGAACAACGTCAGCAGTTCGCCTCGCTCCAAGGGAGATTTCGGGTCAATGACCAGACGGTGTCCGCGGGAGGAGAATTGCAGATCATAGAAGAAATTGCTTGCGATCACGCTCCCCAGGCTATGCGAGATGACACATAACGGAGCATGGGGACCGGCGGATAAGGTTAGTCTGTGGAGGCCTTCACTGATGGTCCGATGGACGGCTTCGTAGTTCTGGTCTTCGGATTCCACGGGCTGATAAGCTACCGCATCCGCCAGATTATGAATGACGTACTGCCGGAGCTGCTGATAACGCAAACGATAAGGCTTTATGCTGCTGCGGATTAACTCATCTTCACGAGACGCAAAAACATCGGCCCAATGCACGGCTTCTATTGCCAATTGATCATGCGGAATTCCGGATGTTCGAGAGAAGGTTTCTTTTAATTTCTGCATAAATTTATCCGCATAATCTTTTTTCTGTGTTCCCAATCCGTGTATAATGATCACTGCAATTTTTTGCTCCATGCAACGGCAGCCCCCTTCATCAGAAATGGAATGAATGGATACCTTTACCTCTTTATAAGCGATATGTACTCCGATTGTAAATAGGTTATTACAGTGCATAGCACTGTGAGGGAATATCTCAGGGCTGAAGATGACCCTATAATTGTGAAAAATCTGTCCATAAATCAGAGACGATTTCGTTAGCATATAGCTCGATATGGTCATAGGACAAATTCAATTCCATTGATATAATCAGTTCATTCCAATACGAGCAGGGAGGGAAATGAGTGATGGTCTTTGGAATTCGTCCAGTTCATGGTGTCGATGCGATATGTTGACAAGAAGGCGAAATAAAACCGCAATCCTCTGTTTCACAATGGTTGCAGCCGTCTTGATAGGACAGGCAATCATCTCTGTCTCAACTGCCGAAGCAGAACTGGCCAATACAACTTCGAGCACCGGCGAGCTGCAAGCCCTGATAGATCAGGCGCACCCAGGGGAGCGCATCCGGGTTCCATCCGGGGTTTATGAAGGGTCATTAATACTATCGAAGAAGATTACGCTGGAAGCGGAGACGGAAGGAAGCGTATCCATCGTAAACGCCAACCCTAACACGAGGTCAGTCATACATATTGCAGCAGATGATGTGGAAATTTCGGGTATTCAGATCATTAACGAGTCTCCATCTAAAATCCCTGCGCTTCTCATAACAGGGGACCGCACCGTTGTGGAGAACATGAATATTCAGACAGCATCACAAGGCATAGTCCTCGAGGATGCGAATGATGGGCAATTCAGGAGCAATATCATTCAGTGGAGTGGCTCGGCGGCAGGCCGGGCCGTGAAGCTGTTTGATAAGGGAAACGGGATCGACTTGTATAATTCGCATCGGAACATCATTCGCGATAATACGATTCAGCGAGTGCATGATGGGATCTATATGGAGAATAGTGATGACAATCGACTGACCTTTAATGTGATTGAACATTCCCGTTACGGGATTCACAGCATGTATTCAAAAGGAGCCGTTATTCAGAATAACCAAGGGAATTTCAATTATACCGGGGCGATGATCATGGCGAGCCGTGAGGTAGAGTTAACCGGGAACGTGTTCAGAAAACAAAGCGAGAACGTAAACTCGCAAGGAATCCTGATCTTTCAGGTACAGGACTCTCTATTTAAGGACAATAAGGTGATTGGAAACCGGGTGGGTCTGTATCTGGAACAATCCGAGAACAATCGGATGGAGAATAATGAGATTGCGAATAATTTTATCGGCATTCAGCTCTTGGGTGCACGGGACAACCTCATCACGGGCAATACCCTGTCCGGGAATGTTACCGAAACATTGGCCCAGGACAGCGCCAACAATTCACTTGATCGTAATTATTGGGACTCGTTCCAAGGGATTGACACGGACGGCGACGGCATCAGCAACATTGCGTATGCGATCAATCCTTTTTTTCAGGGGCTTATTAAAGAACGACCGGCATTCCAGCTTTTCTTCCAATCACCGAGCATGGTATTTCTGGAAGGGCTGTACCAGGCTGACCAGAATACCTGGACCACCGATGAGGAACCGCTCATGGTTCCGTTGACCTCTGATCAAACTTCCGGCCAAAAAGCTTCGTCTACCGCAAGCGGACTTATCGGAGCAGCTTTATTGATCTTAACGTTATCTATTTTACAATGGGCAAGGAGAAGAGAATGATGAAATGGACAAGAAGTTCCAAATCGTACCGGGTTTCGCTAACTGCGCTGTGTATATTGGCCGTTTGGCTGATGACCGCTTGTGGGAGCAAGGACTATAAACCGCAGGCTATTAATGAAGAAACCGATCGCTGCGTTATTTGTAACATGGCGATAAAAGATGACGTATTTGCGACTCAAATCATCACGACTGACGGTCAGTCGCTAAAATTTGATGATATTGGCTGCATGAATGAATGGATCACGCAAAATGGTACCGATGCGGTAGGCGCTACGTTTGTCAGGGATTATAACAGCAGCCAATGGCTCAAATACGAAAAAGCCTATTACGTTTATGATGCCTCCATCAAAACACCGATGGCATACGGTCTGGTATCGTTTGAACAAAAAACGGAGGCCGAGGCGTTCATGAAGGAACAAGGCACAGGCAAACTCATGACAGCCGAACAATTGGAGGACCATTCCTGGGAAGTCAACCGAGACATGATGGATATGGGATCACATGACCATTCCCACACTGAAGAAACAGCTGATGCGGAAGAGACCCACAAGGAAGAAGAACATCATGGTAAATGATGCGGTGCATATTGCCGTCAGAGAAATGAAGATGGGGTTTCGCAATCCGTGGTCCTATTCATTCATGGGACTGTTTGGATTGTTTATGTTATGTTTGCTGCTTATTAATAACGGCGGCTATGTGGAGGGATACTCCAGCATAACGGGTACCATGCTGAATTTGATATTGTACCTGCTTCCGCTGATGACGTTGATGCTGGGCGCGTTCTCCCTGACAGGCGATAAGGAGGACGGAAGCTGGGAGCTTCTATCGTCTTATCCGCTCCGCACGTTGTCTTTTATATTAGGGAAGTTTGCGGGGCTTGCTGTCGTTCTGTTTGTTCTTGTTTCCTTCGGCTTTGGCCTGTCGGCCGTTATGGGGTGGATCACGGGCAGAGGTCTGGACGCACATACTTACATTCTGTTATATGGCTTTTCGATCAGTCTGGCGCTTATGTTTCTGGCGGTATCCTTTCTGATCGGCACCGTGGCTGTCAATCGCTGGCAAGCATTGACCGTTGCTGTTGCGGTATGGTTTTTCGCCATTATCGCATGGTCACCTCTGCTTATTGCGGTGCTTGGCATGATGCCTTACGGTTGGATAAAACCCAGCATTTCTGTGCTTACCTTGTTTAATCCTGCAGAATTGTCGCGGGTATTTGCTGTGGTGAAACTAGGCGGCGGCTCCGTTCTCGGACCGCAGTATTACGATTGGGTCCGATGGATTCGGCAGCCGATGGGTTCGGCGGGTTATATCATAGCCATTCTGGTCTGGGTAGGGGCATCAACCGGTTTGACTCACTGGCTGTGGGAGAGGGGGAGAGCGCGATGAGTGAAACATTTGTACAAATGACCGATGTAGGCAAAACGATCAAGGGTCAGATCATCGTCAACCAGCTAAACCTGAAGATTCCAAGGGGACAGGTTGTGGCTCTCCTGGGAGGAAACGGCGCCGGCAAGAGTACGATTCTCCGGATGCTGGCCGGAATCATCCAGCCCACCCGCGGGGACATCCGGGTAGGGGATTGGAGCTGGAAGGAGAACCGCAGAGGATATGCGGAACTTATCGGTTATATGCCTGACGATTACAGATTCAGTCCTGGACTGACGGCAAGGGAGACGATGGCCTTCTGGGCTAAACTTAAGGGACTGACGGCAAAGCACGGCGATGATATGCTTGCCCGGGTCGGATTGGAGCATACCGGAAACAAAACGGTCTCCTCCTTCTCCAAGGGGATGCGGCAGCGCGTTTTGTTTGCGCAAGTATTGTTGGGGCAGTCCCCTCTTATCATCATGGATGAGCCCACGAACGGTATGGATCCCTATTGGATGCAAAGCTTTGTGGAAATGGTTCGCGAAGCGGCGTACCGAGGTCAGACGGTGTTGTTCTCAACACACCAGCTCCACATCGCGGAGGCTTTGGCAGATCGAATATTATTTCTCAAGGAAGGCGCGATTCGTTTCGAAGGGTCCGGTGAAGATATTCGGCAGCAGTTGGGTTCATCAGGCATGGAGAAAGCATTCGATTATTTATTCGGTATAGCCGATGGTCCCAGATGAGTAAGAGCCGTAAGTGACAGTTGACCTGCTCACGACGGCTCTTTTGCTTATCGTATGTACTTAATGATGGTGGTGTCCTCCTCCGTCAGGAGTCTGGACAGCGTCACCCTTAAGGGACTGTTCGATTAGAGCTAGCTTCTCGACTGCTTCATTGCCAATCGCAAAATACCGGGAAGGCATCACCTGATAATCCTTCGAATGGACTCGGCACGTTACAACATAGAGTCCCTTATCCAGTTTCTGGCTGGCTTCATAGAGTCCCGGTTTCGTTTGGTGACCCTCAACCATTTGTACAGCTTCCGGATCGTTCTCAGGGAAAATTTCAAATTGCACCCGATCGGCATCCTGGAACGGTTGTTCATTGTGCTCGATGGCAACGGAGAAGGTTTTGTTGTTGTCCGAATCCGCACTTGTTGTGATCTGTAAGTCAACCGACAGGTGAGGGAGAAGGCCGTCTGCCGATGGGGACGGATCATGGGAAGTGCATCCGCACAGCAAGAGCATCATGAGCAACAAACCGAATACAGCTGTTTTTATTTTAGATGGCATTTGCGCAACTCCTCCTAGGCTGTAAACCAGTGTTTTAGTGGTTTAATATGACGAATGATCAGTACATCGAGCAGCAAGACAACCAGAATGGATACACCGACCAGCGGCATGATCACCCCAAAGCACAGCATAATCGCCAGCACCCCTATGGTTAGTCGTTTGTCCTTCGCTCGGCCCGGTGCTCCAAGCTTCCCTGAAGGCTTGCGTTTACGCCACATGAAGTAGGAGCTGATCGCGATAAGCATGATGCCGATGCAGGTCAAGAGGCCAAGAATCTGATTGGCAACCCCGAACAATCGTCCTTCATGGAAGGCAATGCCGAGCGTGATCGCTTTGGCCATGATGCCATAATCCTGAAACCGAACATCGGTCAGGATGGCTCCACTATACTGATCGACATGCAGCGTAGCATTAAGACCTGGCTTCTTATGGTCGGTAGAGATGGTATACACCCCGCTGTTTCCATTCGGCATGGAGATGGTGTAAGGCTTCTGAACGTTTTTCTGGTCTGCGATTCCGGTCATTTCATTAACATCCAAACGGATATAGCTGCCGCTCATCGATGCAGGTACCGGAATGTTCTCGGCGGCCCATGGAATGTCTTCGGCAACATCTTTTGCGACCGTAACCGATTGGGGCTTGTCCATAAAACCTAATGCATACGGGGGATAATTGGTATGCGTGGCATTGGCAAACCGATCGATTTGTTTACCCAGTACGCCTGACCACGGAAGTCCGCTGAGGATGAGAATCACGATGCTGATGGACAGCCAAAAAGCAGGGACGGCATGGAGATCACGCCAGAATGTGCGGCTGCCTCGTTTGCCTAATCGGGGGAGCAGCGTACCCCATATCGCTGATTTATTGCGCGGCCACCATAAATAGAGACCTGTAATGACAAGGATGACGGCCCAGCAGGCTGATAGCTCGACGAGCCGGTTCGGCCATGTTCCGCTCATCAGCAATTGGCTGTGCATTTTTTTGAAGAAAGCGGAGAAGGTTTGGTCGCTGTTCTGAATCCCGCGGATCGTGCCTGAATAGGGATCGGCATACAGGATAACGGATTGTTCATTGCGTATGGCCGACATTCTGAACGTGGACTCCGGGTGATCAGGCAGGGTGATCGAGGATATCTTGGTACCCGGATAAGCACCCTCTGTCTTGGCAATGATCTCGGATGGACGGAGTGCCTGCGAGCCCACTTCGCGTACAGTGAGCATGTCCTTGTACAAGTACCCTTCAATCTGCGGCTTGAACAGATACATGGACCCGCTGAACGCCAGAATAATCAGAAACGGTGCGAAAATAATACCAGCATAAAAATGCCATCTCCATACCGACTGATAAAGGGAAGTCGTCCAACGGACACGCGGTTTTTTGGATCTTGTTGCTGGGGTGATAGCATCCTCTTCTAACATACTTTTCATCAATCATTACTCCCTGTTAAACTGGAATTTTTCTTACAATTGTTATTATAGATGCGACTCTATCTAGCAACCTATGGCTCAAAGTAGTCATTTTCATCGGTTTTTGACAATATTTTGATGATGCTTAAAGGAGGTCAATATGATTCGCAAAATTTCCACAGGAAATATTCAAGTGATCCGGCACCTGTTGTTAGGGGGTGCACTGATCCTCATTGTCATTCTGACAATGAAGTCGGTTCTTACATACACCGCTAACGAAGCCGATGTTCGAATCGGCCATGAAGTCCCTGATTTTACGTTAACCACGATGGACGGAAAGGAGATACAACTGAGTGATTTCAGGGGATCGGGGGTATTGCTCAATTTCTGGGCTTCCTGGTGCAACCCTTGTGTTAACGAGCTCCCTCTTATGAACGAGGCTTCCAAGAAAATGCATGGCGTGGAGGTGGTGGCCGTCAATGTCGGAGAAGACGCAGCCATCGTAGAGCGGTTTGCAGAACGCTATGATCTGGAATTCAAGATCTTGCTGGATCAGGACAATCAAGTGAAACGCCTGTACCGCATCACAGGTTTGCCAGCGACAATTCTGATCGATAAGAACGGCATCATGGTTGATCGCGTCGTCGGCGAGCTGGATGATTACAGCCGTATCCTGGGTCTTATGCAGCGGGTTCAGTCAAGCCAATCCGATCTCCAATAGCTCTTTGGAGCCATACCGATATATAATGATATTGATTACAATGAGGGAATAACGAGCTTGACCAGACATCACGAGATAAGTCATGAAATTAACGAAGGCGGGAAATAACATGTCCTATAAACAAATGAAATGGTTGATCTTAATCATTCCAACCTTGACGATTGGCATCTGGGAGTATGTTCGCCATGAGTTCCTGCTGCCTTATATATCGATGGATTTAGGGAATTGGCTTGCGCCGGTGATTGTGTTTTTGGTATCCATTCTGTTTCTGACGCAGCTGTTCTCGTTGATAGAGCGTAACCAGGCGGAGCTGAATGAAGCCCGGGCGCTGCATGCATCCCTGCAGGAGCGGGAGAAAATTGCCCGCGAGCTTCATGATGGCATTGCACAATCCCTGTTTTTGCTGAATGCTCAGATCGATCGGATGGAGGCCATCGGAGACTCCGGGGAACTTCCGTATCAGGAGGTCAAAGAGAGTGTGCATCGTGCCAATACGTATGTGAGAGAGGCAATCGCCAATCTCAGATACCCTATAGATCCGGAGTCGGTCTCCTGGATGCAGAGCATGAACAGTCTGATAACTGAAATTAAGCAGGAGACCAACCTCCAATTTGATATACAGTGGGATATTCCGGACACGATGCTGTCTGCCAAGGAAAAAGTGGAGCTTCTGGCCTCAATAAGGGAATCCTTATTGAATATCCACAAACACGCCGAAGCGAAGCATGTATGCATAACGGCGGTAGAAACGGACTCAGGCTGGAAGTGTTCCGTCAGCGACGATGGAAGGGGCTTTGAGTTGAACAAGCCGCTCAGCAGCAACCGATACGGTATCAAAATTATGAGAGACCGGGCAGAGGCCATGGGCTGGAAATTCATGATGGAAAGACTGCATAACAAAACGATTATTAGCATTCGGAAGGAGATCACCTAATGAATAAACAGCCTTTTCGGGTATTAATCATCGATGACAGCGATCTTGCGAGAGAAGGAATCCGCACCATCTTGAGCAGTGATTCTACCTTTGAGGTGGTAGCTGAGGGGCAGAGCGGCGAGGAAGCCCTGGAGCTCACGGAGAAATGGATGCCTGACATCATCCTGATGGATATTCAGATGCCTGGAATGGGCGGACTAGAAGCGACCAAGCAGGTCAAGGACAAGTTTCCTTACGTTAAAATCGTGATGGTCACGGTATCCGATGATATCGCCCATCTGTTTGATGCCTTGAAGCGCGGAGCGCAGGGGTATCTGTTAAAGAACCTGAATCCTGAATCGTGGCATGAATATCTGAAAGCTATAGCCGTGGACGAAGCGCCGATGAGCCGTGAACTCGCTTTTCGAATACTGAAGGAGTTCTCGCAGCAAGAGAAACCGGATCCAGACAACAGTCCGCTAACCGCACGGGAAAGAGAAATTCTGGGCCGCGTGGCCGAAGGTTTGTCCAATCGCGATATCTCTGTCGCCTTGTGCATATCCGAGAATACCGTCAAGAATCATCTGAAAAATATTTTGCAAAAGCTGCATTTGGAGAATCGGGTTCAGCTTACCCGCTATGCCTTTGAGCAAGGCTGGATGGGGAAGAGAACGTAAGTATAGCCGCAGATGATACCAATCTCCAATCGGTTTAAGGGATGAAGAGGACACGAAATTTAAGATTCCGGCAAAAGAAACCGGTGCATGGTGTGTCTATTTCTGTTTAACAAGGAAGATGCCAACCGCAATGACTCCGATGCCGACCCAGTTCTTCCAAGTTGGAACTTCCTTCAGGAACAGGTAAGCCACTCCTAATGAAATCAGGATTTCCAGGCATTTAGAGAAGATGAGGGTGTAGCCTAATTGATCGGTAGCTTTGTATCCATAACGAATCCCGTATCCTATGCACATATTGGCAATGAGGAACAAGGGGAGCATGAACAACTGAAACTGCAGCGTAGGCCAGAAAAGATGCTGGATATGCTTGGTTTGGTATGAAAATACGAGATTGATGATCGACAGACCGCCGAAGAGCAAGCCGATACTGTAGATGTAGAACATAAAGCGCCTCCTATAACCATAGTCATTGCGGTACGCCATTAATGTTTCCTCGCAACAACTTTTTTATCCATGGACAATTTGAACGAATGCTGTTGTGCAGTCCTGCTGAAATTTTGTAAGGCCTTCGGTGCAAGCGAAGAGTGTGCTTGAGAACATAAAAAGGATGGCTCCCTTACAACCGGGAACCATCCTTCTTTCATATGCTTAATGAACTTGATGAAGCCGGCTGTACACGCCGCCGGAATGAATCAATTCCTGATGTGTGCCCTGTTCGGCAATGCCATCGGAATTCACGACGATAATCCGGTCCGCGCTCTGAATCGTGGTCAGGCGGTGAGCGATAACCAGCGTTGTTCTGCCCACCGACAGTTCTGCAAGCGACTTCTGGATTTGGGCCTCCGTCTCTGTATCCAGTGCGGACGTGGCTTCGTCCAGGATCAGAATCGGCGGGTTCTTAAGGAACATTCTCGCAATGGATAATCGCTGCTTCTGACCGCCGGACAACTTGACTCCGCGTTCCCCGATGATGGTCTCCATGCCGTCTGGCAGGCTGCGTATCAGGTCATCCAGCGATGCTCGCCGAGCGGCTTCCCAGATTTGATGATCGGTTGCATGTAAATCGCCATACGCGATATTGTCCCGGATCGTGCCGGAGAACAGGAAGACATCCTGCTGCACGATGCCGATATGCTTGCGCAGGCTTCGCAATTGGACATCCCGGATATCGATTCCATCAACCGTAATGCTGCCTTGCTCCACCTCATAGAAGCGGGGGAGCAGACTGCAGATCGTCGTTTTGCCCGCACCGGAAGGACCGACAAACGCGACGGTTTCCCCGGCACGAATCGACAGGTGAATGTTATTCAAAATGGTTCTTGACGACTCATATCCAAAGGTTACCCCTTCAAAGCGGATATCTCCCCGGACGGAGGAGAGGGAAACGGCATCAGGGGCATCCGCGATTTCCGGATCGGTTTCCATAATCTCCAGGTAGCGTTTAAAGCCGGCAATGCCTTTGGGATAACTCTCGATAACCGCATTGATCTTCTCGATCGGGCGGAAGAAGATGTTGGAGAGCAGCAGGAATGCCATGAACTCACCCATTTCAAGCTTGCCCTGGATAAAGAACCAGGCACCGCAGATCATAACAAACACCGTGATTAATCTCATCAGCATATAGCTGACCGACATGCTCTTTGCCATGGTTTTGTAAGCCAGCAGCTTGGTGGCACGGAACTGCTTATTCTCCTCGGCAAACAGCTTCTTCTCATGTTCTTCATTAGCAAACGACTGAACGACACGGATACCGCCAACGTTGTCTTCGATGCGGGCATTGAAATTCCCTACATTCCCGAACAATTGTCTATACGTTGTTGTCATTCTTCCGCCGAATTTGATGATCAGCCATGCCATGAATGGCACGATGATGAAGGTTAGCAGTGCAAGCTCCAGATTAATGTAAGCCATAAGGGAGAACGATCCGAGCAATGTCATGATGGCAATAAACACATCCTCCGGCCCATGGTGGGCTACTTCCCCGACATCGTTCAGATCATTCGTGATGCGGCCCATGAGGTGGCCGGTTTTGTTGTTGTCAAAGAAACGGAAGGATAACTTCTGAATATGAGAGAACATGTTCTCCCGCATATCCGTTTCAATATTAATGCCCAGCATATGTCCCCAGTAGGTCACAATATATTGCAGCGCGGTGTTCAGCGCATAGATGGACAGCAGGACGATACAGGCGATAAGGATCAACGGCCAATCCTGGCTTGGCAGCAGATCATCAATAAATTTGCTAACGGCCAGCGGAAAAGCAAGCTCAAGGAGTCCGGCGATGACTGCGCACGTAAAATCCAGAATGAACAATCCCTTATAAGGACGATAGTACGAAAAAAACTTTCTGATCAAGTATCATCACGCTCCAAGTTATACCTCTGTCAGGGTTATGGGTTTGAATAAACAATGTCTAACAGCCATTAACGGCTGTCACTGGGCTGCTTCGTATCATACAACTCAAAAGCTTGAATGTACTCGTGAATGATCTGATCCACGGCCTTCAGCTCTCCGCTGACCACGTCTTTAATTGCTTGAAAGTCGGGGTCATTTACCTGCTTCTTCAAGGTATCCCGTTTCACATATAAATGGTCTAGAAAAGACAGCGCACGCCCCCTGCGAAACGTCTGCGCCATCTTACCGCCTTCTCTGCCGCCGTGGTGTTCCTCAAGACGTCTTCCGTGATGCCCGCCCTGACGGTGGCTATCGCGATGGCGGAATTCCTCCCGGTTCTGGCCCGGCATATCCTGATCCTCTTTTCGCATGCAGCACGACCTCCTTCAAAATAATTAATTGTATACGTATGTATACCTCATAATTTGATTGTATACGTTCGTATACAATTTCGTCAATCCATTTATTTAGGATATTGGAAAATTCGAGGAGACAGAGGGAAGATATGCTATGATTATACATAATCGCCCCGAGGAGAATGTAGTGGGATTGTGACCACGGGAGCGTAGAGAGTAGAGACCATAGAGGGGAGCTTAACGCAATGACCGAACCTAATCATGAATACTGGATGCAGATAGCCATCGAGGAAGCCCATCAAAACGTTCAGAATGTGGAGGGTGGACCTTTTGGAGCGATTGTCGTTAAAGAGGGGAAAGTGATAGGCAGAGGCCGGAATCTGGTTACTGCTCTGAATGACCCTACAGCTCATGCCGAAGTGCAAGCGATACGAGAAGCATGCCTGCATATGGAGGATTTTCAGTTAAAGGGCTGTACGATTTATACCAGCTGCGAGCCTTGCCCGATGTGCCTGGGAGCTATCTATTGGTCAAGACCGGACGCCGTCTATTATGCAAGCACCAAAAAAGAGGCAGCCGAGATCGGGTTTGATGATCATTTTATATATGACGAGATTGCAACACCCATGGAACAGCGTTCGATTCCCATGAAGCAGATTCAGACCGATAATTATTTGCTGCCCTTTCAAGCTTGGAGCTCAGCCGAGCGCAAAATTGAATATTAACATGAAGAACCCGGGTTTCCTGTAAGGGTAGCCCGGGTTTGTTTATGACTTGGCAATTTTGATGCCAAAATAAGTATTGAGCGCATTCGCATATTCCTGCTCGTTGCCTGGCTTAAAGGAATGGACGCCGCTGGGCTTGTAGATTCTGAATTCGTCATTGTCAACAGTATTTCTGCCTTCTGCCGTACGGATGGATACTCGGGCGGTTTTGTTAAAGGGCGATTCGGGAGCATGCTCGCACCAGAATGAAGTCGTAATGAAATCTCGGGGGAGATTCGGTTCCTCCGTAAAGGAGAATACGGGATCCCAGGCTTCCTTCTTCCACTCCTCAAGCATCCAGCCGTATGCTTCTGTTTGTACGAGACGGTAGGTTTCATTGCCCTGGGTTTGTTCCAGGCCATCCACCAGCTCCAGCGGCTGACGCGGACCTGCCCCTCCCACACCAACATCGGCAATAAAGCGCTGCTCCCCGATATTTATCTGCAGAATATGATGCCTGCGTTTGGCTGGAGTATCGGTTTCATCCCGCCAGAAGCGGCCGAAGTAATGAGTGACCTCAAAACCCAGCTCCTGCAGCAGCCAGCCAAACAGGGCATTCAGCTCGAAGCAGTAACCGCCGCGGTGCCTCGTCACGATTTTATCGTAAAGATGGGGGATATCCAGCGAAAGGGGAATTCGGTCCAGGATATCGAGATTTTCATAGGGTACGGTGTGCACATGCTGCTCTTGCAATCTGGCAAGCATATAGGCACTATTTACAATTGGGCCGGTGTATCCAATACGATCCAGATACTGGTTTATGTCCAGGGTATTGACCTTGTTATTCATTTCATCACCGCAACTTTCGTATTTGGTCAGCTTGGTAGAACGTAGCGAAATATAATTATATACTTTATATCATAAATCAGAACTTTCTAATAGAGAAGGAAACGGAGTGGAGATTATGCCGATGGATATGACCGCCCTTCTGACGGCAGCTAGAAAAATAACATTCATACCTGAGCATTATAGACTTGTTATGGAGGACAATACCCCTAAGGGTTTTAATGAAAGAGCAAGAACGTTTATTTGGGAGGATCCTCAGCTTAAAGATCATAAAATCGAGGTATCTTTAAGTTTGAAAACCGGACAGCTGATGAGGCTGGAAATCGAACAGGAGTCACATGAATCGATGGAGGAGGCTGTTGCAATTGAACAGGCGAAGAAGGCCGCGAAAGCGTTCATGAGCAAGTTTCATCCGGATCATAAAGCGTTGACCTCCCTTCACGCTGAGTTTAAGAGAAACCGCTATGATGTCGAAATTAGGGCCGAAGTAGGAGGATTGCCTCTGCCTAATACCGGATGTGAAGTCAGACTTGATCAAAATTTAAATGTGGTCCGATATCAGGCGGACGAATACACGGGGGTGGAACTTCCCGGTTGGCCTTCTGAAATCGTCACCCCTGAGGCAACGAAGGAGCGGATCATTCAGGATATACATATGGGGTTAATCATTACGACATTATATCCGTCAGTTTACGAACTGGAAGGGAATGAGGAGCAGCATCGTCTGGTCTATGAACCGGCTCAAGGACGTCGCAAGATCGATGCCGTGACGGGTGAGCCCTTGTTTGCTCTGCAGCACGATCTGCTGCCGCCTACGGTTCCCATTCCCCCTGCCCATGATGAAATACAGCAGCCGTCCAAAGAGACTGAAGGAGCATTGCTTGAGGCGATGGCTCATTCAAACCCCGAAACGGAGAATATGTCCTCGGATGGATACACAAGCCTGATTCGCTTCTGGGAGGCACAGCTTGGGATAGATACCGCAAGGTACGTTCTGGATCGGCCCAGAGGAGACGAGGAGAACCTAATTCTGTACTATTTTGAAAAAAACCTCGCGAACAATGAAGCTGGCGCGGATCAGGAGAGTTGTCCCACAACGGACCCGTTATCCGTTGACGGATACATGGAAAGACGATGGGGAGACGCACTTCGAAACTTTGATGCGGCTTATATGGTACATATTGATAAATCGACGGGCCATCTGGAAAGGCTGCATTATAAGCAAAGGAGCCCTGAGGGTGAAGCGGTGTTAACGCGTGAGCAATGCTGGAGGGTCGCAGAACGATTCTTGCAGCGGTTCTTCCCTGAATATGCGGCATACTTGCAATTGGAAGTGGAGTGGGATGAAGAGGAGTCGGAAGCGGATCAAGAGCTTGAGGAAGAGCAAGGCGCAGCTGAACCGCGCAAGCGGGAGAACTTCCATCTACCGTTATTTGTTGATCAATACAGGGTCAGGACCGAGCGTGTTCATATCAGCGTAAGTACCATTACAGGTGAAGTCCTTATCTACCGCAGTGTGTCGAAGGAGAGAATTCTAGAGCTGGAGGCCTGCCGGTTTGAGTCCATGGTTTCGCCCGAGGAGGCGCTTGCCCGTTATGCGGACCATCTCGAAGTATCGCTTAGGTGGTTCATTGACGGTGACGACAACACATCATGCTACAAATTAATCTATGATCCCGTCTACAAGAGGAGAGCAGAGCTGGAAGGAACAACGGAAGAGCATGTACTGGAATTTATCGATGCCGTGAACGGAGAGCCTTTGTGGATGAAGATGTAGTGTATTATAAATGTTCATATTATGCCGTATCACAAAAGAAGGGTGCCCCAATCGCCAGAAACTGGCGAGGGACACCCTTTCTTGTATAACAGCTCAAACTTTATATTAACCGCAAGTGCAGTTCAGAACCGGTTTGCGTGCGGCGGTTGTTTCGTCAAGACGCTTCACCACGGTTGTATAAGGTGCGTTGATGACAACCTCCGGCGTGGTTTCAGCTTCCTTGGCGATCTGGATCATCGTGTCGATGAAGCCGTCAAGTGTTTCCTTGCTTTCTGTCTCGGTCGGCTCAATCATGATGCATTCTTCTACGTTCAGCGGGAAGTAGATGGTTGGCGGATGATAACCAAAGTCGAGCAGCCGCTTGGCAACATCAAGAGTACGTACACCGTTTTCTTTCAGCTTTCTGCCGGACAGGACGAATTCGTGCTTGCACAGCCCCGGGTAAGCGACCTCGTAGTATGGAGCCAGACGATGCATCATATAGTTGGCGTTCAGTACGGCGAGTTCAGAGACGCGGCGGAGCCCGTCTGGACCGTAGGTGCGAATATACGTGTAGGCACGAACCAGGATACCGAAGTTGCCATAGAATGCCTTTACGCGGCCAATCGACTGGGGCCTGTCGTAATCCCAATAGAAGCTGCCGTCCTCGCGTTTGGATACAATCGGTTTTGGCAGGAACGGAATCAACAAACTCTTCACACCGACAGGACCAGCACCCGGACCGCCGCCGCCGTGCGGGGTACTCATTGTTTTATGCAGATTGAGATGGACTACGTCAAAACCCATGTCGCCTGGTCGGGTAATACCCATAATCGCATTGGAATTGGCTCCGTCATAATAGAGGAGACCGCCTGCCTCGTGCACGATTTCCGCAATTTCCACGATCTGCTCCTCGAACAGACCCAGTGTGCTTGGATTCGTCAGCATCAGGGCGGCCGTGTCGTCACCAACAACTGCGCGCAGAGCATCCAGATCCACCATACCGCGCTCGTTGGATTTGATCGTGATGGTGTCGTAACCGGCTACTGTCGCACTGGCTGGATTCGTACCGTGCGAGGAGTCGGGAACAATCACCTTGGTGCGCTTCTCGCCGCGGCTCTCATGGTAAGCACGGATAAGCATAAGACCCGTCCATTCACCGTGGGCACCCGCAGCAGGCTGCAGTGTTACCTGATCCATGCCGGTAAGTGCCGCCAGATCGTTCTGAAGGGTATAGAGCATCTCCAGAGCCCCCTGAATGCTTTCTTCAGGCTGGTACGGATGAATCTTGGCAAACCCGGCAAAGCGGGCAACATCCTCATTAATCTTCGGATTATATTTCATCGTGCATGAACCGAGCGGGTAGAAGCCGTTATCGATACCGAAGTTTCGTCTCGACAGCTCGGTGTAGTGCCGTATCACATCTACTTCGTATACTTCCGGCAGCTCAGCCGGATTGCTGCGAAGCAGATCTTCTGGGATGAGGGATGCAGCGTCCACTTCCGGAACGTCACACTCAGGAAGGGAATAGGCGACACGCCCCGGCTTGCTGAGTTCGAATATCAATGCTTTTTCCGGTTTCATATGATCGCCTCCAGTTCGCCAATGAATTGGTCGATTTCTTCCTTCGTTCGCCGCTCGGTTACGGCAATCAGCATGCATCCTTGAAGCTCGGGATAGGAGACACCGAGATCATATCCGCCGATATAACCTGCACCCAGCAGCTTCGAGTTGAGCTCCTTGATGTTAGTCCCTTCTGGCAGCTTCACTACGAATTCGTTAAAGAAGGGAGAGCTGAATGGAAGGGAGAGGGACCCATGGGATGCACGCTCAGCAGCATAATGGGATTTGCGCACATTGAGAAGAGCTGCCTCCTGCATGCCCGCTTTGCCCAGGGTGGACATATAAACGGACGCACACAAAGCGAGCAGGGCCTGGTTCGAGCAGATGTTGGACGTTGCCTTCTCGCGGCGGATATGCTGTTCGCGCGCTTGCAGGGTTAGCACGAATCCCCGTTTGCCGTCCTGGTCAACGGTTTGACCCACAATACGACCGGGAATCCGGCGCATCAGCGGCTCGGATACCGCAAAGAAACCGCAGGTGGGTCCACCAAGAGATGCAGGAATACCAAGCGGCTGAGCATCGCCGACCACAATGTCGGCCCCAAGGACGCCTGGAGATTCCAGCAAACCAAGGGAGAGCGGATTAACGCTTAGCACAAGGAGCGATTTTTTCTCATGCACCAACGGTTCGATCGACCTCACATCTTCAATGCAGCCGAAGAAATTCGGCGATTGCAGAAGTACGGCCGCTGTATCTTCTGTAATCGCGGCAGCGAGAGCTTTCTGGTCGGTAACCCCATTCACAATGCCGACTTCAACGACTTCCAGGTCGAGGCCATGAGCCGACGTGAGAACGATTTCCCGTGCTTCTGGATGAACAGCGCGGGAAATGACGATTTTCTTGCGTTTAGTCGCCCCGCTGGCAAGCGCTGCAGCTTCGGCAAGTGCCGTAGATCCGTCATACATGCTGGCATTCGCGACCTTCATGCCGGTCAATTCGCAGATATAGGATTGAAATTCAAAGATTGCTTGAAGCTCGCCCTGACTGATCTCCGGCTGGTAAGGCGTATAAGCGGTATAGAATTCGGAGCGGGAGATGACATGATTGAGCACAACGGGAATATGGTGGTCATATAAACCGGCGCCCAGAAAGCTTGTATAGCGATCAAAATCGGCGTTGCGATCCGACAGGCTGCGCATATGCTTCAGAAGTTCCGGCTCACCCAGTCGTTTCGACATAGGGATGACTCCGTTGTAACGGACAGCTTTCGGGATATCGGCAAACAGATCCTCGATCGTCTCCGCACCGACTGCGGCAAGCATGTCGGCCTGATCTTGATCGGTCATAGGCAAGTAACGATGCTTCATGATAAGGCAGCTCCTCTTTTGTAGAATGGTGTCTTAACCACTTTGGCTTTTAACTTCTTACCGCGGATTTCCACCCATACCTCGGAATCCAGGCTTGTATAGGCGGTTTCGATCAGGGCCAGGCCTAGATTTCTCTTGAGCGTTGGGGACTGAGTACCGCTTGTCACTTCGCCGATGGGTTCACCTTCACTGTTGAATACAGGATAATGGGAGCGAGGAATGCCGCGGTCGATGAGTTCTATGCCGACAAGTTTACGCGGTACACCCGCATTTTTCTGCTGCTGAAGCGCTTCCCGACCGATGAAATCACCGCTGTCCAGCTTCACGAAGAAACCCAGGCTGGCTTCAAGCGGAGAAATCGTGCTTGAAAGTTCCTGCCCGTACAATGGCAATTTCGCCTCGAAGCGAAGCGTATCACGGGCACCGAGTCCAGTTGGAATGAGTCCATGAGATTGTCCAGCGGCTAACAGACCACTCCAAATGGCAGGTGCATCTGCAGCGGAGCAGTAGATTTCGAAGCCATCTTCCCCGGTGTAACCGGTCCGGGACAGCAGCGCTGTCGCGTCGAATACTTGAGCGTTCTGAATAAAATGGAAGGAAGGGAGCTCGCTTAGTGTCTCGGAGGTAGCCTGCGCCATGATGTTTACAGCGTCAGGCCCCTGAATTGCAATCAGCGCTGTCTCTGCGGATACATTCCGGATTATGACATCACCCGCAAGATGATCCTGAAGCCACTGGAGACCCTTGTCGATGTTGGAGGCATTCACAACCAGCATGAATTGATCCGCCGACAGTTTATAGACAAGCAGATCATCAACCGTACCACCGTTGTCGTAACACATTAGGGTGTATTGGGCCTGACCAGCTGATAATCGGGTTACATCATTCGTAGTCATCTTCTGGATAAAGGCTTCAGCGTCTGCTCCTGTGACGATAAATTCGCCCATATGGGAAACGTCGAACAGCCCAGCCTGCTTGCGCACAGCTTCATGCTCTTGAACAATGCCGGAAAATTGCACGGGAAGCTCCCAGCCGCCGAAGTCGATGCAGCGAGCCGAAGGAAAATCGGAATAAAGCGGGTAGAGCGGTGTACGTTGTAATGAACTCATCTCTTCACCTCTTCTAATTGGCATGATTAAGGGGGGAACACCAAAAAAAGGACAGGCAGAAGGATAACAAGAGGCGCTCGAAAAAAAGCCCGCTCATTAAATCATCCTTCTGCTCTGTCCTTTGTACCTGAGAGTTACCCCACATGTCATGTTAGTATTGTGTAAAGCGTGTGTGAGTTTCCCCGTGGGTGATTCTGCATTTAGAATTCTCTCCAGAGGTGCGTCCGGTAAAGGTCCTTTTGCCTGAGAGATTCACCGTGTTACGGCTTACTCCTTCGGCGTTACCTGTCAATCCTGTTGGTAATCTCTCCCGCTACCATCATCCGCGTGAAAATATATTGAGTTGTAATGATCTTCCTTTGTTCTTGTGATTATTATAAACGTCTTTCTCCATAAAGTGTCAACCTTTATTTCACTTAAATATTTTCAATGCTAAAATTTTTGTCAGATATCTTGACATCGCCTCGTCCCTGTTTTATTCTGTGGGAGAATAAGCCAATCGAATATGCGGATGACGATGGATGGGAGAGACCGCCGAAAAGGGTATAGCTGCCGGGCGGCACCGAAGGAGCAAACCGTTGTGCCTGCCGGGCTTACGAGTAATCTCTCAGGTAAAAGTACCGCCATCTGACGCAGCTCTGGAGAGTGCGCAAGCCACCCAAGGGGAAAGATAGGACCAAGGCGACACGTGGTCGATCACAAACTCTCAGGTACCGAGGACAGAGAGAAGGCGAATGCCTTTTTTGTGTTCTTTTTTTTCATTTATTCACCTTAATTTCATTTCTTTAAGAAAAGAGGAGTATCCGTAAATGAGTGAAATCAGAGAGAATTTGGTGTACAGCGACGATCATGAATGGGCATTGAAGGTAGAAGGAAACGTGGTGCGCGTCGGCATTTCCGATCATGCGCAATGCCAGCTGGGCGATATCGTATTCGTTGAGCTGCCTGAGGCAGGTGCTGCGGTTTCCGCAGGCGATAGCATTGGTACAATTGAATCGGTTAAAACCGTATCAGAGCTGTATTCCCCTGTATCCGGAACCATTACCAAAGTGAATAATTCACTGGAAGACCAGCCGGAGCTTGTAAACGGAGAGCCGTACGATGGCGGATGGATTATTGAGGTTGAGGTGGAGGGTGAGCTGGAGGAAGCCCTCGGGAAGCTGCTGACTGCTGAATCTTATCGTGCGAAAGTGGACTAACAATTGAACCATAATCTGGGATATTAAAACATAAACAGCTGCGCGTTCGTAACGAAGGTTACGAGGTGCAGCTGTTTTAATTTTTTTCTCCAAGTGCTATTTCTAAAGCGTGTTCGACGCCAAGCGTCTTGCGCTCATGCGTGCTCGAAGTTCAGGAAGATTGATGACGACGATCCCGCCAATAATCAACAGACTGCCAAGGATTGAATAGAGTGAAATGCCTTCAGCATACAGGAGCACGCCCAGTCCCAGTGCTATAATCGGAGAAACAAACAGCCAGGTGGAAGGGAAAAACGCATTCGTTGCTTTCAGCAGCCAGGCATACAGGCTATGGCCCAGCATCGAGCCGATGATCATCAAATACAATACAGAGCCTATAGCAGGCAGGGTCAGAATATCATGCAACCGAACTTGTTCACTGAATACCGACAGAAGCAATAACGCAGCTCCGCCATACATCATCTGGACCGCATTGATCGTGATCGGCGAGATATCGGGCATGTCAAATGACAGTTTGCGGGTAGCCAGGGAGCCCACGCTATATCCGATCTCCCCGATTAGAATGACGATACAGCTCAGAATCCAAATCATATTGCTCCCCAGCACCAGATTTGGCATGATGAGCACGCAGACCCCCGCAAAACCGACGGCGCATCCCCAATAATCGCTGCGCCGGGCTTTTTTCCTCATCACAACCGATTGAACTATCAGAATCATCATTGGACCTGTTGCCGACAGAATGGCAGCGATTCCTGAAGTTATATGCTGCTCAGCCCAGTACAGTGTTGCAAATGTCATAAACGTGCTGGTCATTCCAATCAGAATGAACTCCTTGCGCAGGAGCAGCTTCAACTTCACTTTACGCCGTGATATCATCCACAGGAAGATGAGTGCGCCCGCCAGAAGGAATCGAATCCCTGCCGAGAAAAAGGGCGGCAGTCCGGCTTCAACGCCAACCTTGATGGCGAGAAACGTTGTGCTGAAAATAGCGCACATTAGCAAGTAGTTGAAAATAATCATGCAGCATCCTCCTTTTTCTATACTATAATGGGTAGTTAGTAGACCAGATCGCTAGAAGATAGAACAGATGCGCCAATGGTACAGATTGGGGGAAACATCTATGGAAATCACAACGGTGGGAGCTAAACATGAAAAACGGAAGCTGCAGCAATCTGTCTATGACGCTATCGTGGATGGCATAACCCAAGGTGAGTGGAAGGAACTGGACAAGCTGCCCTCCGTGCGAGTGATGGCCGGGAGAATGAACGTTCATCGATTGACGGTGCTGAAGGCTTATCAGCAGCTGCTGGAAGATGGGATTGTTCATGTAAAATACAAATCGGGATATTTCGTATCGGCATCGGAATCGGCAGCCGCCGATGCATCGCCAGCATCGCATCGGGACAGCCGATCATGGGATTATCAGGCCAGATCGCTGTATGTCCATCGCAGCCGGTTATCTGACATTCACAGGCAGCAAGTGGATTACCAAATGTCCGAAGCCCTGATTGATCCTGGTTTGCTGCCCAATGCCTACCTGTCCAATCATGTCAAACAAGTGTTTGATATGTATCCGAAGGTGCTGAGCACTTATTCCTCGGTGTCCGGAGATATAGAGCTGCGAGCGGAATTGGCCCGGTATTTTATGGAGAAACAAGGCATAACGGTACATCCGGAAGAGCTGCTGATCACAACGGGCTCTCAACAGGCAATTGACTTGATTTCACGTTCCTTGGTGAAAGACGGAGATCGCGTATTGATTGAACGGCCGACATACAGTCCGGCGATTGATTTGTTTGTGCAGCAGAATGTGAAGCTGCTTCCCGTCGAGATTGCGCCGCAAGGATATGATCTCGAACAGATCGAATTTCTTATGCGTACAGAGCAGCCGAAGCTGTTCTATATGAACCCTACATTTCAGAATCCCACGGGATATACGGTTCCCGTCAGACAGCGCAAGGCGCTGGTTGAATTGGCGGAACGGTATCAATGCATTTTGGTGGAGGATGAGGTATATCACGACATCTATTTCGGAGATCCGCCGCCGCTGCCCTTTTTTTATTACGATACCGAAGGGTATGTCATTCACATTCGAAGCTTCAGCAAATATGTGGCTCCCGGCTTGCGAATATCGGTGCTGGCTGCCCGTCCGGAGCTGATGAATGCCATTATTCCGATCAAGGCCCTTTCGGACAATGGAACGCCGCTGCTGACCCAGAAGATATTCCAGCATTATTTCTTCTCCAGCAGGCTTCAGGAGCATGTGGCTAAGCTTCGAATTGCGCTGGAGCTTCGTAAAGCCAGAATGGAGAAGCTGCTGGAGGCTACGGATTGGCGATGGACCAGCCCAGGAGGAGGGTTGAATCTGTGGATAGAGCTCCCGAACAACGTCAACGTGGATGAGTTATTGCGGCAATGTCTTGCTGAGTCGATAGCCTTTGTTCCCGGGCGTATTTGTGATCCTCTGGATAGGATGGATTCGTGGATCAGGCTCAGTTATTCGTATATCAGTGAGATCCAGCTGGAAGAAGGTATCAGGCGTCTGATTCAGATAGCGGATCGCGTGAAGGTATAAGAGATACACAGAATCAATGCATCTGCAATCTAGTGACAGGGCAGCAGAGTCGGCTGAGCCGGACTGAGTGGATTGAGATCATTTTTTCTTCTGTATGGTGTACAAAACATGCTCCAAGCTCGTGTTATGTGCAAATCGCATATAAAAAAGGAGATGGGCCGCCAGCATCGGAGGTATGAACTACTCATGCCGGAAGGCATGCGGCTTAGGTTATAAGCAGTCCAGCTCTTCGGAGTGGGCTGCTTTTTTGGTTAATACCGGTGGGGCTGGAACCGCTGGCGTTCATTCCATGAGCATTTTATGAAGGAATGATGAAACTGGATTCGCATTCCATTTTGCAGGGTAATTAAATCTCGGGTTCACGAGCGGATCTGTTGCCAATCGCTGCACTCGTCAGATGCTCATCTACTACATACCAGGAGGTTCCGACAAATGGACAATTCAAATTCCAATCCGAATGCTAACAACCAGAACAAGACAAGCAAGGACCAACAGCTGGAGCAATTCACGGTAGACAATGACGGCAAGAACTTGACAACCAATCAGGGACTGAACGTCTCTGAGGATGAACATTCGCTTAAAGTTGGTGAACGCGGTCCGACATTGATGGAGGACTTTCACTTTAGGGAAAAAATGACGCATTTTGACCATGAACGAATTCCGGAGCGGATCGTACATGCCCGCGGTTTCGGGGCACATGGTTATTTTCAGGTATATGAATCGATGAAAGACTATACAAAAGCCAAGTTCCTTCAGGATCCTTCCGTGGTCACACCGGTATTCGTCCGTTTCTCCACAGTTGCAGGTTCCAGAGGCTCAGCTGACACGGTCAGGGATGTACGCGGTTTTGCGACCAAATTTTACACGGAAGAAGGAAATTATGATCTGGTGGGCAACAACATGCCGGTATTCTTTATTCAGGATGCGATGAAGTTTCCCGATTTCATTCATGCGGTAAAGCCGGAGCCTCATAACGAGATTCCGCAGGCCCAGTCCGCTCATGATACCTTCTGGGATTTCGTTGTTCACAACACAGAAAGTGCGCACATGATTATGTGGGCAATGTCCGACCGCTCGCTCCCGCGAAGCTTTCGGATGATGGAGGGCTTTGGCGTGCATACCTTCCGTTTCGTGAATGAGGAGGGAAAAGCGCATTTCGTGAAATTCCACTGGAAACCGGTACTCGGCACACATTCCCTCGTATGGGACGAAACGCAGAAGCTGGCAGGGAAGGACCCCGACTTTAATCGCCGTGATCTGTGGGATGCCATCGAGTCCGGGAATTATCCGGAATATGAGTTTGGCGTGCAAATGATTCCGGAGGAGGCCGAGTTCGATTTTAACTTTGATATCCTCGATCCGACGAAGGTATGGCCTGAAGAGATCATTCCGGTAAAAATCATCGGCAAAATGACACTGAATCGCAATACGGATAATTTCTTTGCCGAAACGGAACAAATCGCATTCCATCCGGGACATGTCGTTCCCGGTATTGATTTCACGAATGATCCACTGCTGCAAGGTCGTCTGTTCTCTTATACCGATACGCAGCTATCCCGGCTGGGCGGACCGAATTTTCATGAAATTCCGATCAACCGTTCCGTTGCGCCGGTTCACAACAACCAGCGGGATGGTATGCACCGCATGACCATCAATAAGGGACCGGTCAGCTATCACAAGAACGGCATCGCCGGCAATACGCCGAAGCCGGTTCCGCCTGAGAAAGGCGGCTACGAGCACTATACGGAGAAGGTAGAGGGACGCAAGGTCCAGGCCCGCAGCGATAGCTTCAAGGATCACTTCAGCCAGGCGGCGATGTTCTGGAACAGTATGTCGGATGTGGAGAAAATGCATATCGTATCCGCTTTCCAATTCGAGCTTGGTAAGGTGCAGCGGAAGGAAATCCGCCAGCAGGTCGTTGATCTGTTTGCTCATGTCGACAGTGATCTCGCAACCCGCATTTCGGAAGGCATCGGAACGATTCCTCCCCAAACCAGCGGTTCGGCTTCCAGTGAGTCTTCGCCTGCGCTGAGCATGATGAATACGGTAAAGCTGCCCTTAACGCGTAAGGTGGCTGTGCTTGCAGGTAACGGATTCACAGACGAGTTGCCGTTTGTGTTATCCCAGCTGCAGCAAGCGGGCATCATCGCCGAAGTGGTTAGTCCGAAGCTGGGGACCATTAAGGGTAAAACCAGCGGGGAGCTGGAGGTTCAGCATTCCCTCCTCGGGGCTGATTCGGTCTTGTTTGACGCGGTGCTTGTCGCAGGGGGCGCCTTAAGCGTGTCGGAGCTCCTGACTGAGCCGAAGACTCTCGATTTTATCAAGGAAGCCTACCAGCATTTCAAGCCAATCGGCGCTATTGCGGAAGGGGCTAATCTGCTGCCATCCGCAAATGGAGAAGGTATCGTGATTGCTCAGGAGAATGAGGAGCTTAAACCGTTCGGACAAGCCTTCATGGAGGCAATCGCTGCGCATCGTCATTGGACGCGCGCTATTTAACTTTGGGTATTGCTTGAATACAGGAATGGATTAAGGTATAATTCCCTTTAATCATTTATGGAGTGAAGGGGTTTATATCATGATGAACATCCAATGGAATCAACTTCATCATCACAAGCAGCGTTAGCACACCTGTAACCAATCAGGGTGGGCTGACGCTGTTCGCGTTGGCCTCCCTGCCGCATACCAAGCGCGCGGGACCAAGAGGTCCGGCGCGTTTTTTATTTTCAGAAGAAGAAAGGATGATCTAAGGTGCAGAACGTAAAAGGGACATACGACTATTTTGGCAAGGAGCAGGCCGTTCGGCGAAAGGTGCAGTCCACACTGCGCGACGTGTTTGAGAGCTATGATTATGAGGAGATGGAATCCACCATCCTGAATGAGCGGGAACTGTTGTCTTCGAAGTATGCAGGCGGAGAAGAAATTCAGAAGGAGATGTATCAGCTGACCGATCAGGGAAAGCGAGACCTGGGTCTACGATACGATTTGACGATTCCATTTGCCAAGGTGATTGCCTTTAACCCCGGTATCGAGCTGCCGTTTAAACGGTTTGAGATGGGGAAGGTCTTTCGGGATGGACCCGTTAAGCGGGGAAGATTGCGGGAATTTCTGCAATGCGATGTCGATGTGGTGGGGATTCCGGGTCCGGAAGCGGAGGTCGAGCTGATGCAGCTCGCAGTTGAAGCGTTTCGGAGATTGGAGATTCCGGTTCTCCTCCGATGGAATAACCGCCGATTTTTGGGGGAGGTACTTGAATCGATGGGCGTTCCCGCAGAGATGAAATCAACGGTAATGCTAACGCTCGACAAGATCGAGAAGATTGGCAGGGAAGGAGTTCGGCAAGAACTGGTGAGCAAGGTGCTGGCTCCTGAGGTTTGCGATCACATCCTTGAGTTTGTTGATCTTAAAGAGCCGTCCTTCGAACAGATTGTCGGGAGATACCGCGTAGGCGACAACCCCGGTGCACGTGAAGTCCAGATGCTGCAAGACATGCTGCAGCGAGTAGGGCTTGAGCAGGATTGTGTGTTCGATCCATTTCTTTCACGCGGATTGTCTTTCTATACGGGTACCGTATATGAAATCTTTGATGTCTCGGGCAGCTACCGTTCAAGCCTGGGCGGAGGGGGACGATATGATGCCATTATCGCACACCTCGTCGGAAGGGATGATATTGCCTATCCGACGGTTGGGCTGTCGTTCGGAATGGAATCCATCATGGAAATGATCCGCAACCGCCCAATGGGAACGAGCAAGCCGGAGGTGATTGTTATTCCGATAGGAGATGCCATTCCGGAAGGGCTTCGAGCAGCTGCAGTCCTCAGAAACCAAGGATTACGTACCGAATTCGCTCATAACGGACGGAAATTGAAAAAGACGCTGTCGAAGGCCTCTTCCGATGGCATCCCGTATGTAATTCTGATCGGCGAAAAGGAAGCGGCTGCGGGACAGGTGCGATTGAAGGATATGCAAGAGAATACGGAGGTTCAGATGCGGCTTGAAGAAGTCGTGGCATTCATGAAGCAGAATTCATGAATCAACACGCATGAACCAAGCGGTTTGCATCAGCTTGGATACACGAAGACCCCGCTTTGCCGGAAGCGGCAGCGCGAGGTCTTTCCATCTACATACCATCGGTCAAGTATGAAATATCGTAAAGTAACTCCAGATGGCAAGGACGGACAGCACGATCAGCAGTACTCCTAAAATGATGGAATAGCGGTACTCCTTTTTCATATTTCTTGCTTTATAATTTTTCCGGTCGACCGTCAGCATCATTAGACCCGATCCAAGGAGCATCACGCTTGCATAAGCTGCAGAGTTAAACACAGAAACCATATCTATTACCCCCTAATCTACCTTCATGCCGACTCTTCTTATATCGGAGCTCACATGAATAGTGTACGTCATGTTGGAGTACAACAGGGCCCAGTCATTTTTGTCACGAATGTGTTTGTGCCAGTAATCCCGGTTGTTTGCTCTTACGATCTCACCGAAACCTATAATATCCGATTTGTCTTTTTGAGTTTTCTCAAGTAAACTCGTGATCATTTCTTTGACAAACCGGTTAAATCCCCTCTCAGCCATGTTCAACTCTTCCTGATCGTCCATCCCTGGCTTGGGACTGTATTTCTCGGCCAATTCAGCCTGGATTCGGACGTTTATCGTTGCATGAGGTTTACCATTCCGTATGTCGACTTTGATGTTGGACTGGCGCTCTGTAGCACGGATCGTAACAAATCCAATACCCGGAACATTGTACATTGCGGTATAACCCCCGGGATTAAATCCCTTAGCCGCCATGTAAGCACCGATTTCGATGGGTGTGGTCGTACCGACCAGCTTATTGGAATTAAAATAGGCCAAGCCTTTAATCAGAATGTTTTCTTTTTGACGAATCGATACGTAGGGCAGGTAGGCGTTCTGCCCCAGCTTCGATTCACTATTCCAATAGTTGGAGAGGGAATTCTTCGGGAACTTCCCCATGTCGGCAGCCTTCTCAAGCATGGCCAATAAATATAAGGTAGGTACCCGCTCTAATGGCGGAGCAACTCCCATTAAATCCGCCGCTTTGTTATCGGTTATCAGCAGCCATGTGGATCGGCGAACCTCCTGATTACGGCGCAAATAATCATTCAGATCGTCCATGCCTCTACGTGCAACGTTCTCATTGACAACAATGACTCGAAGATGAATCAATGACCGGGGATCCGCAATTTCCTGCTGCAGATTATTCATGGCATCATTAATGGTATGTCCCACGACACTAACCACCCAGACCGGTTCTTCTTTGCCCTCGGCCGAGCCTCCATTACCGCCAGGACCTAACGGAATACGGCCGGGTACGGCAATCTGCGCCGTTAATCGAATCATGCGATTGTCCAGCGGCGCTGCTTCTTCCCTGGAATGGGTAGTTAAATCTTCTGTACTGCTTGCCCCTTCCTCAGCCTCATCAATGCCAATCCCCAGAATCAAGGCCCGGTCCTCGATTTCAATTCGATCCCAGCAGCCTGTCAGTGAGAGCACTAATAAAACCAGAAGCATAAAGCTAATCTGTCTCTTGCACTTCGCTAGAATTCCCATGCGGTTCACCTCTAACTTTCCTCAATAAAGCCACGATCAGTAATATGAAGGGATAGCCTATGGTCAGCACCAGTCCGATTATTCCCACAATCTCCACAAACACGTACAAGGAAAACACGCTTTTGGGGATCATCGCCAGAATAAAGACGAAAGGGAGAAAGAAATGGCTAATGAAACGATGATCCTGACTTCCGAATACCTTCTGGGCACCATTAATCGATATATAGTAGCTTGCTGCGAGTGAGGTAAAGACCGAGACCACCCATACGATGATAAAAATAGCATCGAGGCGCTCCAAGGTGTCACCCGGAATGGTGGTGGCCCGCGCGAGTTCCAGAGTCGGCCACATGAGATGATTGATCTCATGCGGTCCGAATACAGCTACAGCGGCGCAGACAATCAGCATATACAGCGTACCTGATATGAAAATGCCGCCCAGAAAGGATTTGATTGCTTTTTTTGGCGTTTGCATAGCCGGGATCAGCAGTGTAACGATAAAAGCCGGCTGGAACAAGGCGGCAATCGTTAATGCCCCTTTTCCGTATCGTGCAGGAATGTTCCCGATAATCGGCTGAAGATTCAGAAGTTCAGCATTTTGCAAGGACACCAGGACGATGGCAAGCCCCGGGACTAATATGAACGGGAGATAGAAGACATGGAAGTATGTGAATTTCAACAGCTTCTGTCTTGTAGCCATTACGACTAATATCATCATGGTGATAATGGTGACTTCTGTTGGAGTCCGCCGGAGGACGGCTGATGTAATGACTTCTCCGAATTCGCGCACCGCCAGAGCGGTCAGCAAGATGAAGAAGACGGCCAGACATGTATTAAACACATAAGCCAAGGGGCGCCCTATAATTCTCTGTCCATATTCGAAAATACTCTCACGAGGGAAGCGAATGCCCAGCAGCGTGAGCAGGAGCAAACCGATAAACGCGATTCCGATTCCAAGCAGTGTGACAAGAGGAGCCCCCGTGTTGGCTTCTTCTGCGGCTATTCGCGGCAGGGCAAGTATGCCCACACCAATAATGGCACTAATGACCACTGCACCGACCTGCCGCTCCGTGATATGTGAGGAAGCTTGCATGACTTATTCTCCTTGCTTGTTGGATTGAAGAACAGGTTCAGCTTTCGGCACTCCTTCGTAGCCTAATCGATCATCATCCAGGGTATGCAGATGGCTGGGCCGCTTCTTGAAACTCCAGAGCGGTCCTCGAATCAAGGAATCCTTCAGCCCTTGTTTGCTTACCGGAGTTACCGGGTTCATATATGGAACGCCAAACGAGTCAAGGAACAGCAGGTGATTCATGATGATGATCAGACCGATCATGAGGCCATAAAGCCCGAACATCCCACCGGCGATCAGCAGAGGGAATCGGAGCATTCGGATCGAGATGGCCGCATTGTAGGCTGGTGTAGCAAAAGAACCGATCGTGGTCAGCGCGATGACAACAACCGTGATCGGACTGGCAAAGCCTGCCCCTACGGCGGCCTCGCCAACAACAAGCACGCCGACAATGGACAATGCACCGCCGATCTGCTGCGGTAATCGAAGCGTCGCTTCCCGCAGCACTTCCATAGACACCTCGATGAGTAATACTTCCACAACGGCAGGGAAGGGGACACCGGCCCGCCCACCGGCCACGGCCACGGCGAAGTCTGTCGGAATCATCTCCGGATTGAAGGAGATAATGGAGACGTACAGGGCAGGAAATATAAGGGAGAAGACGATCGCCAGAAGCCGGATAAATCGAACCAGGCTCCCCATGATGAACCGTTCCGAATAATCATCCGTCACTTGATAGAATTGGTTGAACACCGCCGGAATGATAAGGGAGAAAGGGGACCCATCGACCATAATGATAACTCTTCCTTCGAGGATGGAGGCAGTGGCCTTATCCGGTCGTTCTGTGTTTTGAACCTGAGGGAATGGGGAGTAGGGATGATCTTCTATGAACTGCTCAATATAGCCGGAATCCAGGATGCCATCGATGTCAATCTTGGAAAGTCGTTTCTCCGCTTCCTTCAATAGTTTGGGATTGGCAATGCTCTCGATGTAACATAAGGCGACTCGGGTTTTCGTTCTTTTTCCAATGCGAACAATTTTTATTCGAAAATCGCCCACTTTGATACGAGCACGCAGCAGGGAGATGTTGGAATCCAATACCTCGATAAACCCGTCCTTCGGACCTCGAATGGAATGTTCAGTTTGGGGCTGCTCGATACCTCGTTTCTCAATTTGCCTTGTGTCGAGCACAAGGCCGCCGGGAATGCCATCGATGAGCAGCACGGTGCTGCCTTCTGTAATGGCATCCAGAATGTCAGCTCCATCAGATACCCGTGCCGTTTCGCTAATGTACAAGGTCTCATTCATCAGGGTGTCCATCAGATTATCCAAATGAATAGACTTGTCCTCCAGATGACGAGGCTTATACATCAGTGGTTTATGAATATCACGATATATGGATAGGGTGTCGACCAAGGTTGTGTAGTAGATGATAACGCCTTGAAATTCATTGAAAATATGCAGATGGCGAATTTCGATGTCGTCACTGTCTCCTAGGCAGGAGCGTACGATCATTAAATCAGACTCTAAGCAGCCCGTCAGTTTCTCTGGTGTACCAGGCGTTCTGCGAGTGGTCAGATTCGGATTTTTTTGCGGTTTTTTTCGATTTCTAAATCGTATCATGCGGATAACCACCTTATGATGTTGCTCTAGATACAGGTAGTCTTGCATGATTAAGGAAATTTATTCGTTCTGGCTTAAAACAACAAAAAGGCCGGTCGTGGAAAATAATGCTCTACGTTTTGAGGAGGTCCTTTATAACGTGTAGGAAGATTGTCCCATGCAAATATTCATTGAACTCGTTTTTGTCATGTTTGACTATAATTGATTTCTACCGAAAAGGCACTCGCGCTCCCATCGATCTCCGAGTAAAATAAAACGTATAGAATTTACCAGGAGGGAGCGGATTGCAATGCTGCACGAACAATATTTTATGCTGCACCAAAAGCTTGCTGTTAACGCTCCAGCCAGCATGGCTACGGAAGTAACACTTGAACAGATTGCCAACACGCTGTATTGTTCAGCTCGAAACGCCAAGCTGGTTCTTCGCAAGCTGGAAGAGAAGGAATGGATCATCTGGAAGGCAGGCCGTGGAAGAGGGATACGTTCCATGCTGACTTTTCAGGCGGATAAGGAAGCGCTGCTGCAGGAAGCAGCACAACAGCTCACGGAAAAAGGAGAATATAAACAAGCCTTTGAGCTGATGCGCAACTACGGTGAGGAAATCCGCACGCATGAGTCTTATGTGGAATGGATGAATGGGCATTTCGGGTTCTGCAAGGAGGAGAAGGAGGGAGAGGAAGCAAGGGATTCCTTGCGGCTTCCCGTCTACCGGTTAATTGATACGCTGGACCCCGCAGAATGCTACTACAGCTTTCCGGCTCATATGATCCAGCAGATATTCGACCGCTTGGTGATCTATGAGAACGCTACGGATCAGTATCTTCCGGCGATTGCACATCACTGGGAGAACAACAATGACGCAACGGTCTGGACCTTCCATCTTCGGAAAGGGATTCTGTTTCATGACGGCAAAGAATTAACCGCAGATGATGTGAAATTTACGATGGAACGCTTGGGACGAAAAAGAAACCGCTGGATCTTACGCGAACTAAAAAACGTTGAAGTGGTCTCTCCTCGCGAAGTTCGATTTATCCTCAATAAACCGAATCGGATCTTTATACGGTATCTCTCTGCCACGTGCATGTCGATTGTGCCGCAGCATTTGCTCCGTTTCAATGAGGAGCAATACTGGAAGCTTCCTGTGGGGACGGGACCTTTTCAGGTAGAGGAATGGACGGAGGATCGATTGTCTATTCGGGCGAGTCCCTATTATTATCAGGGGCGGCCGCACTTGGACAGCGTCCAAATCATCTTCATGCCGGAAGATGCAGAGCACTCTGATGTCAGGTGGGAGCGGTTGCTGCAGGATTCGGATCCAAGCGATCCTACGGAAGAGATGAGTGGCATGGACACCGTTGAATCTCTGAACGGCTGTACCACCTTGATTACGTGGAACATGAGGAAGCCGGGGCCATATCAATCCATCGAATTTCGACGTGCTTTCAGCCTGATTCTCAATCGGTCCGGAATGGTACGTGAATTAGGGGAGTACAGACTGTATCCGGCCAGAGGTTTTCTGATAGACGATGGAGCGCCTTACCACAAAGATCGATTCGATCCGGATTTGGCTAAACAACTGCTGCAGCAGTCAGGTTATGACGGTTCCCCCATTCGAATGGGTTCTCTCGCTCATCATATGAAAGATGCGGAATGGGTTCAGAATCAATGCGCTGCCATTGGCATTCTATTGATCATCTGCGAAGAGAAGATGGACACCATTCACAAACCAGAAGTGATGAGTAATATGGATTGTATCCTGCAAGGTCTTGTTCTGCCTGGTGAAGAAGTATGCTTGATCGAAAATTACGAGCAGGAGGACAGCGTTGTCAAGGAATTCATGGATCCGTCGCTGCACGACTGGGTGAAAGAATGCATTGATGATGCGCTTGCCAGTGAGGAGTGCAAGGAAAGGCTGAATCTCTTGGCGAACATTGAGGAAAGGCTTCGGGAGGAGGCACAGGTCTCATTCTTGATTCATTCCAAGTTTCAAGCGCAGTTACATTCATCATACAAGGGTGTAGTCATCAATAATCTGGGCTGGCTGGATTTTAAGCAAATTTGGCAGGTGTGATCCGCCAACAAAAAGAGCAAGCGAGAACATCCTCGCTTGCTCTTTTTGATTTATAAAGATTTATGATGGCTTCTTCGTGATCTGCGTTTTCGAAAGAAGCCATAAAGCTTATCGAGAAGACGGACATTTTTGGCGGCGCGTTGGGATTTGCTTATTCCTGTCTCGTCATAAATAACGAATCTTCCCTGACGATCAAGTTCATCCAATCTTGTCTGTTGATACTCATGTAACTTCTCCAGCGTATATATATCGTTGTTCATGTGACCTCCCTGCAAGACATTCATAAATTCGCTTCATCCATGCGGAATGTCTTGATACTTTCATTATGGAGGTCCACCGAACTTGTAAAAAGGGTAAACATGAGCAGCAGATTTTCCCCTTTTAACGAACTACAGGGCTGCCGCAGGGAAGGGCTTTAGACTTTATTCTTCTTATGAACGATAGCGGTATTCTCAATCTGAATCGTGGCATGTTCGATGTGGAACTGGGTGTCCAGAAGGTCGATGGCTTGCTGTAAAACATCAAAGCTATCTATGTCATCTGCGATAACAACGTGGCAGCTCAAGGAGTCGAAATTGGACGTAATCGTCCAAATATGAAGATCGTGGATACCTGTAACCCCTGTAATGGATAACAATGACTTCGTTACGGCCTCTGGGTGTACGGATGCCGGTACCCCTTCCATTAGAATATGAACCGTATTCTGTATGATTCTCCAGGCACTTTTGAGTATTAATATCGATACCAGGATGGAAATTATGGGATCGGCAATATACCAGCCGAAAGCAATCATGACAATCCCGGCGACAATAGCACCCACAGAGCCAAGCGCATCCCCAATGACGTGAAGGTAAGCACTGCGGAGATTTACATTGTTCTTCACATCACCCGTTCGCATTAAGAACCAGGCACTGAGAAGGTTAGCTAGCAATCCGATAACGGCGATCAGCATCATGCTCCCGCTGGCAACAGTCGGAGGGTCATTGAAACGCTGGATCGCCTCCCACACGATAAATCCGGCAATGACAAACAATGCGACACCATTTAAAAGAGCCGCCAAGATTTCAAAACGGTAAAATCCATAGGTTTTATTCGGTGATGAAGGCTTTGTGGCAAACCATAGAGCTACCAAACTGAGCAATAAAGCACTGGCATCACTTAACATATGGCCCGAATCCGATAACAGAGCCAGACTGTTGGTCAGCAATCCTCCGACAAACTCCAGAATCATGATGCCAACCGTGATGATCAAGGCAATGCGAAGTCCTTTCTTATTCCCTGACCGGGCATGATCATGATGGCTATGATCATGTCCGTGTTGATGGTTATGTTGATGCATAATCAAAAACTCCCCTTCCAAATGAATGATGTTAACATTTTGATTAATGGTTGTAATACAATCATGATTTAAATATGAGCATATGTTCATATATAATGTTATTTCTTTAATTGTGAGTTGTCAAGTTTTTCCGGGAATTATTCAATTGAAATTAATTTAATTCTCACTTGTTTCGTTATCTAGTATGCTTAAGGGGCAGGCGATTCATCATCCGGCACGGCCATATCCATTCAATTGAACAGAAGGAGTGACTGACCTTATGAACGAACAACATAAATCTCTTGGCGAAGCTTATAATGAGACTACATATCCATTGATTGGGCATAGTCGCAGGAATGTCGAGGTGTTATTGGAGGCATTTCAGCCTGTTGACGGGTCTCAGGCGGGAGATATGTACGGCAATGGTGCCGTTATTGAAGATTTTCAGAAGTTTATGGCAGACGAATTAGGGAAGGAATCGGCCGTGTTTTTTCCAAGCGGAACGATGGCGCAGCAGATTGCCCTGCGGATATGGTGTGATGAAGCCGAACTGAAACGGGTAGCGTATCACCCGCTGTGCCATTTGGAGATTCACGAAGAGGATGGGCTTAAGGAGCTGCATCAGATTGAGACAATTCTCCTTGCTGGCGAGGATCGTTTGATCACACTCGAAGATGTTCAGAATCTGAATAGCGACATTGCTTGTTTGCTGCTTGAACTGCCGCAGCGTGAAATCGGAGGGCAGCTACCCGATTACGCGGAGCTTGAGGCCATTTCGGCCTATTGTCGATCTCAAGGCATAAAGCTGCATCTGGATGGGGCAAGATTGTTTGAAATTACGCCTTATTATCAGAGAACCGCTGCAGAGATCTGCTCGCTTTTTGATAGTGTATATGTGTCGTTCTACAAGGGCATCGGAGGGATTGCCGGAGCCATTCTGGCTGGCGACAATGATTTCCTGGCTAAGTCCAAAGTATGGAAGCGGCGTCATGGCGGTGATTTGGTCAGTCTGTACCCGTATATCATCAGCTCGGAGTACTATTATAAACAGAGAATAGAGAAGATGGGCCGTTATTATGAAGAGGCCAAAGAGCTGGCTGCGATGTTTAATCAGTGTCATGCCGTTGTCACTAAGCCTATAGTTCCGGTATCCAACATGTTTCATGTGTACTTTCAACTGGGCAAGAATCAGCTTGAACCGATCCTAATGGATATTTACAATACGACCGGCATCGGATTTATCAGTTATCTTAAAGAGGCAAGTGAAGATCATTGCCAATCTGAGGTTCATATAGGGGAACGATACGGCAAGACGCCGAGGGAAGCCATTCAAGAAGCCTTCCGTGTGTTGAATGAGAAGCTGCTAGAGGCTGTGCATCCATAAAAAGGACCTATATGGAGAGGAGCTCATGGAAAATGATCGCCATCGGCAAAGCAGAAATCGGGGATTTACCTGCAATACTTGACCTACAGCACGATGCTTACATGAACGCTGTTGAGAACCATTATAGTGATGTTAACCGGGCAGAGCTGTTCACAGGTCACAAAAGCACGAAAAATCTCGCATTTTACGAAAGATTAGGTTATACCAAGTTTAAGGAAAAGGTTATGAATCATAACCTGATAGTGATCTATTTAGGTAAAGATATTTAATCAGTGTGTAAAACAAATGGATCGTGTTGTTGATCGTAGCCCGAGGATATAGATCCTTAGGCTTCTTTTTTGTCACGTATACAACTATACTTGTTTCAAGTTTTCCACATATCGATCCCTGACTCGCGTATAGGGAACGAGGGCCGGGTTCGTACATCCCAAACTCTCCTTGATCCCTTTCTTCTTAATAGATAAGCGTCAGAGAATAGTGGTTACTTGTAACCGTACTACAAGGTATCCCGTGTGGGCACGTCGAATGTCCAAGATTACAAGTTGCACAAAATCATTGTGATCGAATGAACGAAGCGTGAGGGAGAGGGCCGATGATATGAGTGAGTTATTAACCGGTATGGAATCATTGAACGGGATCCATACCTATATCGAAGAGCAGATGAAGGCGTGGAAGGTTCCCGGATTATCTGTTGCGGTTGTGAAGAATCATGAGATCATCATGATGGAGGGTTATGGTCATCGAAATATCGATCAGGGACTTCCTGTGACAAGTGAGACCATCTTTGCCATCGGTTCATCCACTAAAGCCTTTACTGCGCTTGCTGCTGGAATCCTGGCGGATGAAGGGAAACTGGATTTGGACAAGCCTGTCAAGGAGTATTTCCCTACCTTCAAAATGTTTGATGCTTTTGCAACGGAGAGAATCACCATCAGGGACATGTTGTGCCATCGTTCCGGTTTACCCAGACATGATCTGATGTGGTACAATTCCGCCCTGACGAGAGAAGAGATCATACATCGTCTGCAATATCTGGAGCCGAATGAGGATTTCAGGGCGAAGTGGCAGTATCAGAATATAATGTACATGGTGGCAGGATATCTTGTGGAATATGTAAGTGATTCTTCTTGGGAAGAGGTTGTGCAGAACCGGATATTTACACCGCTTGGTATGACCTCAAGTCAGTTCTCGGTGGATCAGACGCAGCTTCAGCATGATTTTGCAATACCTTACATACTTCTCGAAGAACAAGCTAAACCAATACCATTCCGCAACATCGATACCATTGGTCCGGCGGGTTCAATTAATTCCAACATAAAGGACATGGCACACTGGGTAAAGTTTCAGATAAATCATGGGATCTATGATGACCAGCACATCGTGTCAAAAGAAATGCTGCAAGCTATACATTCGCCCCACATGGTATGTGACATGACGGAGATCAATCAGAACCAGACGAATATGGCGAGTTACGGTCTTGGCTGGGCAATCGAGCCATATCGCGGTTCACGCATGGTATATCATGGAGGTAATATTGATGGGTTCACTGCTCATGTCGCCTTTATTCCGGCGGAGCAAATAGGTATCGTTGTTTTATCGAATCTCAATGGCACCCCCCTTCCCGTGCTGATTGCCAATCATATTTTTGACCGTATGCTGGGTGGAGAGGTAGAGGATTGGAGTGCGCAAGCGCTGGAAAAAATGAAAGCATCCGAGGTGGAAATTAAGCCGACAGCAGAGGGTGAGACACTTCCGGACGTGAAAGCACTCGTCATTCCATTAACGCTCTCATTACTGCATTTTATGGGAACCTATGAACACCCGGGATACGGCAAAATGGTTGTTGAGCTGGATGAGGGAGAGCTTCGGGCAACCTTCAATTCCATGCAGTTCCCCCTCACACACGTTAGCGACCTTCAGTTTGAACTTTATATTGCCGTGTTTAACATTAAAACGTCCGTGACCTTTCAACTGGGTTCAAACGGGCATGTTTTCCAATTTTCTACCATGTTGTTATTTGAACCTGGCACGAAGGAAATTGAATTTGTTAGAATAGAAAATAATAATGAACGATCCCATTCTTTTCAGCGAGGTGAAATGCATGGCTCATAGTAGAAGCACAACCGTTCAAACCGTTAAATCAGGCTCCGAGCAAAGCAGCACGGAGATAAGCGAACAAAGATTTGTTCGGAGCCTACTTCTATACCCATAGCGGCTTATATTTCATGTGAGTGCTTTGCTCGCTATTTACACGATTCTATGTAGATAGGAGCAGGGAGAATGAAATACGAGAAAGCACTAGATATTTTGCCTGAACACATAGTCAAAACCATTCAACATTATATTGATGGAAGTTATATTTATATTCCGAGAAAGTCGGAGAATCGGAAGTCCTGGGGAGAGCAAACCGGGATAAAGAAGGATCTGGATATTCGGAATCAGATGATTCTGGAGAGCTATGTGAAGGGTGATTCCATTCAAGCCCTATCCGAGCGATATTATTTAACGGAGCCATCCATCCGTAGAATTATTCGGAGTGAGAAAATGAAACTCTAGAATTTAAAGCGACATTCGATGATACCCACGCGGATTCATCAGATGTCGCTTTATGTCTTCTTTCGCGCGATCCTGATTCATTCAGAATTAAACATGAACTTGAGTTGTCAGCCTAAAGAAGCTAAGTTTAGATCAGGTATAACTAAGAAGGGAGAGCTTCATGTTTATGACTCAAAACATATATGATAATGATGAATTCTTTAAAGGGTATAGTCAACTTAGCCGATCTGTCCACGGACTGGATGGTGCTCCTGAATGGTCGAGCCTGCGATCCATGCTGCCGGATCTAACCGGAGCTCATGTGCTGGATTTAGGCTGCGGGTTCGGATGGTTCAGCCGCTGGGCCAGACAACACGGTGCCACTAAGGTGTTAGGGGTCGATGTATCCGAGAACATGCTGACGCGGGGAAGGGCCGAAACGCAGGATTCTCATATTACTTATATTCGAGCCGATATGGAGGTCCTGGAATTAGAGCCGGAGTCGTATGACTTGGTCTACAGCTCCCTGGCTTTTCATTATATTAAGAACTTGTCGGGTCTGATGGGGGAAGTGTACTCATCACTCAAACCTGGGGCAAGCTTGGTGTGCTCTGTTGAGCATCCGATATACACCGCATCGATCCGTCCTGAATGGATCCAGCATCCAAATGGATACAACACATGGCCTGTTGATAACTACCAATATGAGGGGATGCGTACGACGAACTGGTTAGCCGATGGCGTTGTTAAGCAGCACCGGACGATGGGAACCTACTTGAATATGATGATAGGGCTGGGTTTCACGATTACCCATGTAGAAGACTGGGGGCCGTCCGATGAACAGATCATGTCCCATCCGGAATGGGAAGAGGAATGCCATCGCCCCATGTTTCTATTGATATCGGCAAGAAAATAGGGGCTAGACGGGCCATTGTTGCAGTATACGTGGAACGCGGTATAGGATCTGGTATGGTACAGGAGGAAATGGCGTCTAAGACGAGTGTCTTGGCCGCTTTTTATATGGAACCGCGCTTTATACTGTCAGAGAAATGGTGACAAAATTATAAATATTGTTTCTTAATGATTTACCAACATCAGGAAAACTATTAAAATAGAGGTTAACGGCATTTGCAAGAGGCTTTGCATGGGCTAGAGCATCAAGATGCGGAAGCGATTGAGGCTGAAATACGGTCTTACAGGTAATCATCATAGACCTGTTCGTTACACATTACACAATTACTGGAGGCATCTCGTACATATGAGTCCAAAACCCGTAATCATCGAAGAGTACAATCCGGAATGGCCAAAAAAGTTTCTTGAGATCAAAACCATACTTGAGCATACGCTTGGTAACGATGTATTGAGAATCGAGCATGTAGGGAGCACCTCCATCCCGGGGCTGGCTGCAAAACCTGTTCTGGATATCGATGTAGTGATCGATTCTATGAAATCGCTTCCTACAGTTATAGCGAAACTCGAAACCCTAGGTTATTATCATCAGGGGAATTTAGGCGTCGAGGGCCGAGAGGCTTTTGGGAGAAAGGATGATTATGTCCCCTACAGCGATGGGCTTGAATTGAAACTTGCTCAACATGTATATGTCTGCGATCAAGAAAGCCGTGAATTGCATAGGCATATTGTTTTTCGGGATGCACTCCTTCATCATCCAGAATGGGTTGTGGAATACGCCATTTTGAAGAAAGAGTTGTCCACCGTCTTCCGGCATGATCGCGAGGGCTATATGGTAGGAAAATCAGATTTTGTAAACCGAGTATTGGAGTTATCCGGAGGACAAGGAAGCCTCCTCCCATAAAATACATATCAGTGAGGTACATCGTATGGAAATTATATTGAAAGTATTAGATAGCACGGAGCTTAAATGCACCTGGAAAGAAGGATTCCAGCAGCAAAATATACACCGTTCGGAAGAGTATTATAATCTGTGTGAATTTGAAAACCAGATTGGTATTCGTGTCACCATGTTAGCTTTTGTTAATGACAAATTGGCCGGAGTTGCCCACTTGAAATATGAATCGGACTATCCGTACTTTCGAGATCAGAACATTCCGGAGATCAATGATCTGAACGTATTTCCTGAGTACCGAAGGAACGGTGTAGCGAACAGGATCATTGAACAATTCGAAACCATCGTGAGTAAAAAGCTGCCGCGTATCGGAATTGGTGTGGGCTTGTACAAGGACTATGGTCCAGCACAAAGAATCTATGCCCGGCGCGGTTACATTCCCGACGGAAACGGCATTATGTACAACCTTGTGCCTGTTGTTCCCGGCGAAATGGTATGCGCTGATGGTGATCTGAATTTATATCTAATTAAGGAGTTAGGGAAATAAATCATTTTCCACTGAGGATAAATTCTTCAATTCTTAGGATTGCCGGGAGATGGGTACATGAGATTCTTCATTCGATTAAATGTTTCGAGTTTTTTGTATGCAATGTTCCCTTTCGCAGTCCTTGAACTGATGGCCAATGTTTACCGAATCAGTCGAGTAACAGGTTGGGAGTTAAGTCATGTGAACAAGCTAATCCTGGCCTTCTGCGTGGCTGGCATCACCGTATCCAACATTGCGTTTCCGAAGCTGATCAGGCATTGGCTGGATGGCCGTAAAGCAAGTTATTTTTCGCTTATCCTGTGGTTTCCCTATTTCGTGATACTGGTCAGTATTCTCGTTTCATGGCTGCCGATCACCGAACCAGCAGATCAACCTAACCCTGTGACAGGACTTATTGCCATGGCTGCATTGGCCTTGTACCCATTCTACTTAGGTATCCTTCATCTGTTTGGTACTACAGCAAAAAACATGGATAGATGAAAAGAAGCAAACATTAAAGATGTCCAACTGATCATGGCTAAGTGACCGGGAATTTTAAGCGAGAAAACGAGAAAGACAAATAATTGATAACAAGACAGGAGATAGGATCATGGATAGAGGTTTTACGCACTGCTTGCAAATCTTTCCTACCGCTGATTTTCAAAAAACAATCGAGTTCTATGAGCGGATTGGGTTTCGTGCGGTTGCCTATCTGGATTCAGGAGAACCGCATGTGTGTCTCTATCAGGATTCCATAGAGATCGTGTTATCAAGTCGGAGATTGAAGTCGTGCCGAATCGGATTCGTTATGGCTACGGATATGATGCGTATTTTATTACTTGTAATCAGTACGAAATTCAGGAAGATTTAATGAACCTGGATGTGAAGATTGTCAGACCATTGTCCACGACGGATTATAACAACCATGAGTTTGTGTTTGAGGATGTGGATGGGCGCTGGATTGCCGTTGGCAAGAAACAACAAACCTGAGTGCGGATGTTAAACGGAGGCTTACACATGGTTGAGATTATGGTTGTACGACACGGACAATCGGAAGCGGATATTTTAAATCGGTGTGAAGGACGGGCTGACTTTTCTCTTACCGATCTCGGGTTGCAGCAAGCACAGCTTCTGGCCGAGTGGATTCAGCGTAATTACGCCTTGGATGCGATTTTTTGCAGCACCTTGATTCGGGCCAAGCAAACCGCGGCAGCTATTGCTGAATTGACGCAAGTGCCTGTAACCTATGACAATGATCTCATGGAGCAGAATAATGGCGTCATCGCTGGGATGTTGAGAGATGAAGCATTAATGAAGTATCCGATACCGGCCGGGGGAAGAAAGCGGCATGATGCCATTGAGGGCGGGGAATCCGGCATGATCTCGATGTTATTTCGAGCTTTCTTGAATCTTCCCTATCATTCCGAGATATTCATTCCTACTGGCGATACGGGCGTCCATCTATGGCAATATGAACCGAGTGGGAAAAAGGTCATAATGGCAACGAATTGGCAAGAGCATTTGGCTGCGACCTGATAGGTTCAGTCTCTCCCGTAACGGTCACATTGGTGTTACGGGTTTTTTACTAAGTTTGTGACACAGTTCTACATCATCTTAAATATTATTAACGGATCAGAGAAACTTTTTTACCAAAATTTACGTCTAATAGTATGACCTCATTAAATATCAAAAAAGGATTAGAAGGAGTTATGGAATGAAACTGAAGAAACGATCATTGCTTACCGTACTGGCTGTTGCCCAATTAGCTGCAGCTTATCCGGCGAGCGCGGATGCAAATGCCGCAGACAAGACACAGCCACCAGTCACCCAAGAAGTGTATGAGCAAAACACCGCGGCATCTAACGCAGTGAAATCCGGGGCCAACGATACGACTCAAGAGACACCTGAAACAACAGAGACAGAAGGGGCTCAAGAGACGAATAACGCAGGAACAACGGACGTGCCTGTCACTGAGGAAACCGGTGAAGTTAAAGAACCAGCCACGGCAACGGAAGTGCAGGGCAACCAGAACAACAGCAATAGCCAGCAAGTCGCAAGCGGAAAAGAACTTATTCTTTTTTTTAACAGCACAAAAATGATTCAAGACGGCGTCACCTACAATGCACCACAACCCATGCAAGTCAAAAAGGGAGTATCCTATGTTCCCATTCGTGCTCTTGTGGACCGCGTAGGCTTCAAGGTCACTTACGATAAGAAGACCAAGGAAACGGTTATCACAAAAGGAACTAACGAGCTTCGTTTTAAGACTGACAGCAGCAAGTATACCGTAAACGGTGTATCCAAGGATATGAAAGGGACTTCCTATCAGACCAACAGCACGTTCATGGTTCCACTGACAGCGATTACGCAGGCGCTGGAAATCCCGTATAAAGTGGATAACGTAGGTAAACGTGTCATCATGAGTTTGGTTAGCAAGCCGGTCGCCAAATTTACGGTAGGGCCTAAAGAGATTTTCGCAGGAGAAACTACAGTTACCTACACACCGCAAGTTGAGAATGTGCAAGGCGAGATTATCAACGAGCGTTGGGAAGGCAATCAGGATATCTTCGATGCACCAGGTCAATACATAGTCACGTACTCTGTACAGGATTCTACCGGAACGTGGAGTGATCCTTACAGTCAAACGATCACGGTCATTCAGCCTAATCTTCCGCCTGTGGCAATGTTCGAAACTGACAAGTCGGAATATAAAATGGGTGAGCTGATCACGTATACGGACAAGAGCTCGGATGATCAAGACAAGACCGAGGATCTGACGTATAAGTGGGAGAACAAGGGCTATGCCTTCTTTACACCCGGCGTTCATACCATTAAGTTGACCGTTACCGATAAGAAGGGACTTAGCTCCAGTTATGAATCGACGGTTTATGTAACCAATGAAACACTGTATACAGAAGAAGATTTTAATATGCTCTTCATTCCGGAAGGGGAGAAATTCTCGTTCCTTGGCAACGTGACGTCCCGTCCGAAAATCAATTATGATTTTAACGATGAGCCCAGCACGCTGATCCGCAGCAACAGCCCTGAAACGGTAAATTCAGAAGGTATCGTTTATCGTGAGACAGCGGTTGGAGACATGCGCTTCATGATTCACCATGTGAACAATCTGAACAAGAATGTCAAAATGTACGTAATTGCAACGAACAAGAACAGTACACCTGTGACATTGAGACAAGATTACCTGGGATTTGCTGGGCCATCCCCGATTGCAACGGCTGCAGGCAAAAAATCCGTGCAATACTATTTCCAATCCATGCAGGATGGATCGAAGAGAACATCGGTTACGCTTGCTCCAGGTGAACAGAAGCTGGTTATGACAGAGCTGAGCGAGATCCGAATGAAACAGGGACATGTTATTTCCCTTTACTCGGATATGTACAGCGACCAGCCGATTCAATTCGATGTCGTTATGATCGATGAGAAGTCCGATCCATTGAAGGTGCTGGGCACACTGCCGATCCTGGACCGCGATGGGGTGCATAACCGCGGAACTTACCCGGATTCAACACGCATCATCCGTTATTCCGAGCTCGTTGGTGCGGAATCCCAGCGTCTCGTTCTGGGAGATAACCAGGATGACCCTAACTTGCAGGGAATGGATCCTATGGTCGGAGATATCACGCACAATACAGGCAACTTCGGCGTCTTGTACAAAATCACGCTGGATCGCGTGGCTCCAAATACACTGATCTCCTTTAACCCTAGGGGCGGTAAATACTCTGGCTATGCGATGATGAATGGTACGATTGTACCAATCTATTCCCTCGGACAGGTATCTCCTGGCGAGCAAGCGGTTCTGTATCGCACAGGTGATTACGAGCAAAAGGTTGAAATTATGCTTACAGCAGCGCCGGGAAGTAACCTGCCCGTCAATCTGCTGTTTACCCAGATGCCAGACACGGTTCATTAATACACCATACGGAAGACTTCATCACTTCAGTTTGTACCTGGTTCAAGACCGGGTCACAGGTTGAAGAGTGATGAGGTCTTTTTTTTATTGGAAAATGAAGAGATGAATGATAAAGTGTTGGGTATAGACTCCGTCGGGTTGACGGACCATACTGGAGTGATGAATGGTGGTCAAATCAGTGGATGTACCCTCCTAAAATGAAATGATTTATATTTTTAGGAGGGATAAGACCGATGAATTTTAATGTGATTGATATTAAGCAGTGGCCCAGAAAACCGTATTTCGAGCATTATACGTCCGTTCATGAATGCACGTACAGCATGACTTTAAACGTTGATGTATCTTTGCTGCTTCAGTCGTTGAGGACTAGGGGATTAAAGTTCTATCCTGCTTTTATTTACATGGTAACTAGAGTGGTCAACGAGCGGGTAGAGTTCAGAACTTCATATCATCCCAAACCGTTGTTAGGTTACTGGGATTCCATGACACCGAGCTACACCTATTTTCATCACGATGACCAGACCTTCTCCTGCGTATGGACTGAGTTTTCTGATGATTTCTCTCGGTTTCATAATCGATATGAGCAGGATATGGAACGCTATCGTGACGTGAAGGGAATCTTCGTTAAAGAAAATCCCCCTCCGAATACATTTTTCATATCGATGATACCCTGGGCAAGCTTTAGCGGTTTCAATCTGAATATGACGAACGGGAACACCGATTTTCGGCCGATCATTACCGGGGGCAAATTTGCCGAGCAAGGCGGTCGCATGTTGTTACCCATCGCATTGCAGGTACATCATGCCGTGTGCGATGGATATCATGCAAGTTTGTTCTTCCAAGATCTGCAGACCTTAGCTGATTCGTGCAACGAATGGCTATGATAAAGTAATTGTACATTTACTATTCGATAAACGACTGCTCACGCAGTCGTTATTTGTGTTTTACAGAGGGAAGCATCGGTTATATACAAGATTTCAAGTCGACATGGTCATCAAAATGAATGATATCGTCATGAATACAAACGATTTTACAACGATTCCCAATGACCTTATGCTAAAAGATAGAATTAGACCACGTGCATGAAGGGATGGGATCGGATGATGCTTGAGAACCAGAACATGAACCAGAAATTGTTAGTGCTTGTTGGAAGCCCGAGACGAGACGGGAACTCTGCCACGCTGGCTGCCGCAGTTAAGCGAGGGGCCGAGAAGAAGGGCACGCAGGTGGCTTTGCATTTTGTAGATGACTTCATCTCTAGTTTTCTTCATGACTGCCGGATTTGCCGGCTCCCAAGTGGAGAATGCTCGATACAGGATAACTATGAATCCTTAATCATGGGAGAGTTTGTCCCGGCGGATGGCGTAGTATTCTGTTCCCCAATCTATTGGTATGGCTTATCTGCCCAGATGAAAGCATTCTTCGATCGCTTGTTCTGTTATTACGCGGCCTCGTACAAAAATTCGTCTGTGATATCGGAAGGAATGTCTAACAAACGAATTGGTTTGACGCTTGCATCGGAGGAAACCTATCCGGGTGCGGCCTTAGGCATTATTCATCAGATACAGGAATACGCTCGTTATACTCATTCTGAATTCGTTGGGGCAGTTCGTGGAGTAGGTAACAGCCGTGGTGAGGTAGCACTGGATATCCAATCGCCGCTGATGGCTGCTGAACAGTTGGGGTACGATATTTTTGAACGGAAATATTCGGACTATCAGAAGGATTCTGTTCGAAGCACTAAGGTCTGGTCTTGATCGCAACAAGAAAAAAAGCGTACACCCCTTGTGAGGCGGTGTACGCTTTTTTGGATCATACATTAATGAACACTGATCTGGAAGGTTTCCCATCCCGATGCGGTGCTCCGATTGGCAATGAGGGGAGAAGCCCCGGCATTATCCGCGCTGACAAATTGGCTTTTCGCAGCAGCTCGCAAGGTAACGCCGCCGCTAACGCTGGCAACCTGGAACGTTTCCCATGTCCCGATGGAGCCGCTTCGAGCGATTAATGGCGAGGCCCCCGCGTTCTCTGCAGCAACAAACCGTCCGTTGGCCATGGATTTAAACGCATAATTTCCGATGCCCAGATTGATTCGTTCAAAGGATTCCCACGCACCGCCCACAGCATCGCGATTGGCGATCAAGGGACTGTTGCCCCCGTCCTCAGCAGCGACGAATTTGCCGTTAGCCGATGCTTTTAACGATATCACGTCCCGGGTTGTCTCCCCGTACCACTTGAATGTCAGAGCAGAACCAGCGGGAATGGTGTAGGTGAATGATTGATTGCCCCATCGGGCCTTGAAGGTCTGGTTCTGATTCTCGGAGTTCGCGACTACGAGCACTTTGGACCCGTCCGGATTTTGAAAAGCGACATTATCCAGGCTGTTAGCATACGTATTGGTATCCACTCTGTATGCTCCAGGTACGACAAATTTGCTTAAGTGTCCCATCGCATAATATTGATTGTTATAAGTGACTTGATCTTGCGCATCCGAACGAATTCGCAGCATACCATAGTTAATGCTGTTGGAGAGCAGGGAAGGGCCGTTATTCTGATCCAGCGCAATGTTCCACAAAATGTACGATTTGGACCAGTTCCGGGTAACGTTAATCATCTCCCGGATCTGGTTCTTAAAGCCGTCATTCCATGAGCCGAAGCCTCCCTCGGTAAACCAGATATCCTTGTTCGGATGCAGGTTATGAAGCGTCGTCATGGCAGTGACATCCCCGCCGTAATGGTGGAAAGCGCTGCCGGCAATATAAGAGGCGGCGGCCGCGTTATTCAGGACGTCCCGCGGATACGCATATTGATCATAGTTATGGTCATAAGCGATGATTTTGGTCTGTAAACCGCTGCCGCGAAGGGCAGGCCCCAGATGATCGCGGATGAATTTAGTTTGATCATCCACCGACATATACATGGTCGGATATTCGTTCGAACCGTTAAACAACGGTTCATTCTGAGGCGTTATGGCATAAATCGGAATGCCCTCCGACTGGTAGCTTTGAATGAATCTACGAAGGTACTGTGCGTATACCTCGTAAGAATCATGGTTCAGATAGCCGCCTATCATGGAACCGGTGGATTTCATCCAGCCCGGCGCACTCCAAGGAGAAGCCATCACCTTAATCTGTGGGTTTTTCGTCAGGGCTGCTTTGACCATGGGAATGATGTAAGGTTTGTCGCGGTTAATGCTGAAATTGTTCAGGTTCCAGTCCCAGGCTGTATCTGCATAGCTGTACATTTCCCAGTTGAAATCCGAAGCGCCAATCGTTTGGCGCAGCATGCTGAGTCCGATGCCGCTCTGACCGAATAATCGCTCCATGACCTCGGCACGTTTCGAATCCGACAGCTGATGGCTGATCAGCCATGCGGATGAGTCGGTCATGGAGGCACCGAAACCATCCATTTGCTGATATTTCAAAAAGTCATTCACATCAATGGTTCGCTGATTACCGGGACTGTCCTGCTGGAAGACGATATCGCCCTGCCTTTGCAAAGCAGTGCTAAGATTATCGCGAGTCATCCAGACCTCAACCGATGGTCCCGCCGCCTTAATCGGCAGAGAACTCAGGGCCGAGCCGCTCCATATTACGGACAGCATGGATAGAAAGAGCAGCGGCTTTTTCATATTCAACTTGAACTTTAACATGACCAAACCCCCTTCAATTCATTTGGATTAAGCGTTTGCAAAAGTACAATTCCTCCTTTCTTTGGATTAGTTTACCATCGAATTAAAACGTTTTTAGTGTATCATTTTTTCGAAAAGGTATTTGTTTTTACGATGATATATGGTCTTGGGTATGCTGGATTCCATTATGAAGCTTTAACTCCAGATGTTTTATGCCTATCAATGTTCTTGATCCAGCCTATGACAACGTGACGTTACGGCAAATACACCTACAGCAAACGCGACTGCAGCTCCAGGCAGGTATTCGAGACTGATGGGGTTCATGCTATAATATGAGGAAAAAACGGAGTAGGTGGAAACCTTGAGTAAACATACATCGGAGCGATCATGGCGTGCGGACAAACTTTCACAGCTTGGTTCTTCCATATTCTCAGAGGTTAGCGAGTGGAGGCTGGAGGCGCTTCAGTCAGGACGACATATTATCGATTTGAGCATTGGCAGTCCTGATCTTGGTCCTTCAGTTGAAATTCGTGAGTCGCTGAGCCAGGAGGCGCTGAAAGAAGAGAACTATACATATCCGGGTACAAGAGGAAGCGCGGAGTTCCGCGGACAATCAGCAGCATGGATGAAGCACCGATTTGGCGTGGAAGTCGATCCAGAGACCGAACTTCTGTCTTTAATGGGTTCTCAGGATGGATTATCGCACCTGGCTCAAGCTGTATGTAATCCTGGAGATATTGCGATTGTGCCGAATCCGGGATATCCGATCTATACGGGAGCCCTTGCGATTGCGGGTGTAACTCCTTGGTATCTTCCGTTGAAGGAAGAGAACGAATTTCTGCCCGATCTGGATGACATCCCCGAGGAGATTTGGACAAAAGCGACTTTTATTTTGTTGAATTTTCCGGGGAATCCGATAGCGGTGCGGGCGGATCTGGCTTTTTTTGCAAAATTGGTGGGCTTGGCGAAAAAATGGAACGTGCTCGTGGTGCATGATCTTGCTTATTCTGAAATGGGCTTTGACGGTTACCGTCCTGTTAGCGTTCTCCAGGTTCCAGGCGCCCGGGAGATTGCGGTTGAATTCCATTCCTTCTCAAAAAGCTTTAACATGGCCGGCTGCCGCATCGGATTCGTTGCGGGGAACGCAGATGCGGTTGGAGCACTCCGGGAGTTAAAAAGCAACATTGATTTTGGCATATTCAAGCCGATCCAGGCCGCAGCTATTTATGCGTTGGAACAGGCAATGGCATGTAGCGAAGAGGAGGATGGCGTGGCATCATTGTATCAGCAGCGCCGCGACATCCTGGTAGCCTCACTGGCCGAAGCAGGATGGAACGTACCGAAGCCGGAAGCCACGATGTTTCTATGGGCTCGGCTCCCAGAGGGGTTCCGCAATTCATCGGCGCCATGGAGCTCACGCCGTTTCGCCCGCGAGCTGCTGCTTGCAACCGGGGTAGCGGTTATCCCGGGAGATGCCTTTGGCAGCGAAGGCGAGGGTTATGTGCGGATAGCACTTGTCCAGGAAGAGGCAGCCCTGCAGGAAGCAGCACAGCGGATCGGGAAGTTTATTAGGGAGCATGCGAGTCCCTCCACGTAAAGGACCTAGAGTAAAAAGTCATACGGGTTAATTAGCTAATCCATTGATTAAAGGGTGAGCACATGCGGAACTATGTCCCTGTACAAGCACCGACGCTGGAGAATCGATCTGCTGATTCTTCTTATACCTATCAGGAATACCTGCCAAGCTGGCCATTGACTCCTTATGTGGCCTGTTATTGGACAATGCATTATGAAGTTTTACCGTTTCAACATCATCGTCTTCATCGTATTCTTCCGGATGGTTGCGTAGATATTATATTTAATCTGAAGTCGCTGGAAGCATCAACCTCTGGATTTATTGCCGGTCTGATGTCCGGTTATGAAGCTATAATACTTACGCAGGATCGAACTGATTGAAACGTTTTTATTGAACGTCATCAGACTGAATCATGTCCGTTCCGAGCCGCTGCTGAAGCATGGCATGCAGTATTTGTACGCGGCAAGAGGAAGAATGACGATTCATGACTTGGCCGACAAGCTTAATTATAACGAAAATGAGTAAGAGGTTATGATAATGATGTACAGGAGGTCATGCAAAATGAGAGCAAGCATATCCGTATTGACACTTGGCGTTGATGATCTTGAGCGCTCACTAAAGTTTTATCGGGATGGGCTCGGTCTTCCGACGAAGGGATCATGGGGACTGAATTTGAGCATGGAGCGGTAGCGTTCTTTGACCTGCAGGCGGGCGTGAAGCTGGCGATATGGAATCGCAAAGACCTGTCGATTGAAGCGAATGTTCCTTTGTCTCCTGTGAGTTCCTCAGAGTTAACCATCGGACACAATGTGGGCAGCAAGGAAGAAGTGGATGAGGTGATGGAGCAAGCCAAAAGGGCGGGAGCTGCGATTACCGTGCCGGCACAAGACACATTCTGGGGAGGATACTCCGGTCATTTTCTCGATCCGGACGGACATCTCTGGGAGGTTTGCTGGAATCCTAATTGGGCTTGACTATGTTGTAAGGGATATGATAAATTAATCATCGATTGTTGCGCAACGGAACTGAATATTTGAATTTGAATGTATAACCTCATTAATATGGTCTGAGGGTCTCTACCAGGAACCGTAAAATCCTGATTACAGAAAATGTATCTCATTTTTTGTAATCGGGATTTATTTTTTTTGGTTGACTATAAGCAAATATGACTTCGAAGAAAGGGGATTTCATTCCAGATGAATCTGAAAGTATTAATTCTAGCGATTTCAACCATATCCGTAGGATTGGTAGAACTTATTGTTGGCGGAATTCTGCCGCTGATTGCAGATGATTTAAACATTTCGCTTGGCACGGCAGGGCAATTGATTACGGTATTCGCATTGGTCTATGCGATTTCGGGACCGGTTCTCCTTGCACTTACGGCAAAGGTGGAACGCAAACGGCTCTATATCATTTCCTTATTTGTGTTCTTCGTCGGTAACTTGCTGGCGTACGTGAGCCCGAACTTTGTGCTGCTGATGGGTGCCAGAATATTAACTGCTATGAGTACTGCTCTTATCATCGTCTTATCGCTTACGATTACAGCTAAAGTCGTTGAACCCGCACACCGGGCAAAAGCACTGGGCGTTATCTATATGGGGATTAGCTCGTCATTGGTGCTCGGGGTGCCGCTTGGTATTTTAATCAGTGAAGCTTTTGGATGGAGAGTATTGTTCCTTGGCATCGGCATTCTGTCCATCGGTTCCATGGTGCTGATCTATATGTTCCTGGATCGGATCAAGCCTGAAAATGTAATACCGTTGTCTCAGCAGATCAAAGCGCTGGGCAAGTCCAAAATCGCTGGTGCCCATCTGGCGACCTTGTTTATGCTGGCAGGGCATTACACCATTTACGCTTATTTTACGCCATTTCTCGAATCGGAACTCGGCTTGACTCCGTACTGGATCAGTATCTGTTACTTCCTGTTCGGACTGTCGGCCGTTGGAGGCGGGGCGTTCGGAGGCGCACTTGCCGATCGGATCGGATCACACAAGAGTATCGTGATTATTATCACTTCTTTTATCCTGGTGCTGTTCCTGCTGCCCTTCTCAACGTTCTCGATTGGTGTATTTTTAGTCGTGATGATGGTATGGGGCGCATTAAGCTGGAGCCTGGCTCCGCCACTGCAAAATTACCTGATTCAAGTCGATCCCGCTTCGTCCGATATTCAGCAGAGCTTCAACAATTCCGCGCTGCAAATCGGAATCGCGATGGGATCAGCAATCGGAGGGCTCGTATTGGAACAGGGCGGCTCGGTTGCCAGCACGGCTTGGGTAGGCGGAGGAGTCGTTATAGTGGCATTGGTCTGTGCTGTCTATTCCTTAACAAGACCTGCGCTGGCACTGAAGGCTGGCAAATAGTCTATGATGTAATTGATTATTATCAAAGCAGTTGTCATCATGGCAGCTGTTTTTTAACATCCTCGCTCCAAAAAAAGCAGGTGCCTATTTAACCATTGCTTGTTATCGAGATAATCGAACGAATTCTGACTGAGAGGGCGCTTAAACAGCAAGTCCTCTCTTTTTTAAAATTAATCCCTACTTGACAGGTGTCATTAATTGGTTTAATCTAAGCGACAAGCAATTTCATTTAGCCATCATTAAATGATTGTTCATTATCTCAGTATTAAACAATATGATCAGCCGATTGGTCCACCAAAGGCTCCTGTTTACTGTTTTTCGTGATTGCAGCGAGAAGCGTAAATAGGGGCCTTTCTGTATATTCATAACGACCACACCAGGTTGTAGTGAGAACAAACCCATAGGCTGATAGGTTGGCATACGGAGGTGTATGACCCGGGAGAGGAGCGGCATGGAAGAGAAGGATTGGGCATTGCTGGAGGAAGCCGATTGGCATTTTCGCAGGATGGTTCGCAGATTCGTGAAGGAGCGCGACAAAATATCAGTGGAAGGCATTTCGTTACCTGGCCTGTTGATTCTAAATACGATACATCGTGATGGGGAACAGAGACTGGGCGAGTTAGCCGAACAGCTGGATTTCACATCCGGGGCGGTCACGGCTTTATGTGACAAACTCGAGGCTGGCGGCTTTGCGGTTAGAAGGCGGAGCCAGACCGACCGGAGATCGATTGCGCTTGCCATCACGGATGCGGGAAGAGAGATGCTGAAGCGTAACGAAAACATGGGCGGGTATATGATTGAAGTCATTTTTGGGGCGTTCTCGCAAGAGGAGTTAAGCGATCAAATCGCTTTTTTTAAACAGCTGAATGATCGTCTGGAAGGATTTGCGGTCTCCGTACTCGGGCAGACCCATTCAGCTGATAAGTCATTCGCAGACATTTCACAGACAAACGTAAGCCATCCGAAGCGTACGAACAAATTTATCTCTTATTGAATCTATTCATTAATCAACGAAAGGGAGTAGAGAACGATGGGACATCCGACGATTTATCCAACAGGCACAACGGTATATAACCCTGCGAAGGCATGGAGCGGTTACACGATCTATCAAGCGGCGGAGACAGGTGCGCTATTAATCGACATGAATGGCAGGGAGGTTCATTTGTGGAAAGGACTACGGGGGTTTCCGAATAAGTTGTTCCCGGGAGGCTATGTCCTTGGCAGCACATCCGAGCGTGATCCGAAATACGGATTTCAGGATGAGACCAATCTCGTGCAGGTGGACTGGGACGGCAATATCGTCTGGAAGTTTGATCACTATGAATACATAGAGGACCCCGGACATCCGGCTCAGTGGATGGCTCGCCAGCATCATGACTACCAGCGTGAGGGGAATCCCGTCGGTTATTATGTTCCGGGGCAAGAACCGAAGGTGGATTCCGGTAACACCCTTATTCTGGCACATAAAAATGTGAAGCGTCCCGATATATCCGATATTGAGCTGCTCGATGACACGATTATCGAAGTGGATTGGGAAGGAAACGTAATCTGGGAGTGGGCGGTCAGCGACCACTTCCATGAGCTCGGATTTGATGAGGATGCCAAGCTGGCATTATCCCGTGATCCCAATACCCGTGGCTTCGGTGCCCACGCAGGGGACTGGATGCACATCAATTCGGCCTCGGTGCTCGGCCCTAACAAGTTCTATGACACAGGAGACGAACGGTTCCATCCCGACAATATCATCTGGGACGCACGGGAGAGCAATATCATTGCCATCATTGATAAAAGCACCGGGAATATCGTGTGGAGGCTTGGCCCCGACTATTCAACCGCGGAAACCAAGCATATCGGCTGGATCATCGGCCAGCATCATGCCCATCTCATTCCGAAGGGCCTTCCGGGAGAAGGCAACATCCTGATCTTCGACAACGGCGGCTGGGGCGGGTATGGACGGCCAAACCCCGAATCGGAGGATGGGTTGAAAATCGCCCGTCGCGACCATTCCCGCATTCTGGAGATTAACCCGGTCACTTTGGAGATTGAATGGCAGTATACACCAACAGAGGCTGGCTTTCAGGCGCCGCTCGATTCTTATCGCTTCTACAGCCCCTATATCAGTTCGGCCCAGCGGCTTCCGAATGGCAACACATTGATAACCGAAGGCGCAGACGGTCGGATATTCGAAGTGACAAGAGAATTTGAGCTGGTGTGGGAATATATCTCTCCTTATAAGAACAGCCGCAATTCCAACATGGTCTATCGCGCTTACCGGGTTCCATATGAATGGGTGCCTCAGCTCGATTTGCCTGTGGAAACGGAACTCGTGCCGATCGATGTTGCCGATTACCGCCTTCCGGGCGCGGCGCCCAGAGGTGCCGCAACCAGTGTGGAGGTTGAAGGTACGATCTCGTATGGTGAAGGCGCGCTTTGCGTAGCCCGAACGGATGAAGTCGTGCAGAAAGAAAGGGATCGCGATGAATAGTAGCCGACATATTTGGAAGCGTTGGTGTGTTCTGCTGCTGGGTACAATTCTCGCCACCAGCGTACTTGGTGCTTGCGGAAACGCCTCAGGCGATCAGCAAGGAAGCCGCCTCAAACTGAAAATCGCCGATATCTCCACAAATACCGTATTTCGGGTGGCAAAAAACAAAGGGATCTTCGAGAAGCATGGAATTGATGCGGAACTGGTAAACTTCGCCACGCCGGCAGAAGGCGTTAACTCCTTATTCATCAAGCAGGTGGACGTGGCATTCGGAGCTGATTTTCCACTTCTGAATGCTGTCAGCAAAGGCGATTACTCGATATTCGCTTCATCCGGGACAGCGACGGATCTGAGTGCAAATGAATGGAAGCTGTTCGTTCGTAAAGAAATCGGCAGTGCAGCTGACCTTAAGGGTAAAAAGCTAAGCTTCTCCAGGGGGACGTTCGTGCCTTATCTATGGGACGTTTACCTTGGGGAAAACGGGGTTGCCCTGTCCGATGTGGAGTTAATCGGACAAGGAGGGTTTGACGAAGCCTACGTAGCGCTCAAAAAAGGCGAGATTGACGCGGCTTGGGTATACGGTGCAGTGCTGAACGAGAAGTTTGGCGCACTTGCGGAAGCGAAAGAGCTGTCGGATATGTCGAAGACCCCGGTACGGCTCGGAACAGGACTGATCGCTTCAAACGAGCTGCTGGAGGGCCATAGGGAAGTTTTCGTCCAGTTTCTGAAGGCGCTGGATGAAGCATCGATTTATGCCCAGGCCCATCCTGAGGAAACCGCCGACATCATGTATGAGGAAGTCAAGCAGCCGAGAGAAGCCACCTTCAAGGATCTGCCAAAGAATCCATGGAAGCTTGGATTTACGGATAAGGCCTATGCAGGATTACAGGGCCAGAAGGATTATATGGTAGCTAACGGGATGATCGAGCAAGATTTTGAGCTGAACGATAAATTGAATTTGGATATGGTAAGAGAAGCATTCCCGGAACGCATAATCGATTTAAAGTAAGGAGATGAAGGCGATGAGAGCCGTGTCAAGTCAGAATGAAATCCATATCGAACAGTTGAATAAGAGCTACGCACAGCCCACAGCCGGTGATTTGCATTATATTATCCAAAATGTCAATCTGGCGGTAAAGGGCGGAGAATTCTTTGTTCTGCTGGGTCCGAGCGGGTGTGGAAAGTCAACGCTGCTCAGTCTGATTGCGGGCTTCGTATCCAAGACCTCCGGTCAAGTGAGAGTGGGGGAGAAGGAGGTGGAGCGCCCGGGCCAAGACCGCGCGGTTGTATTCCAGCAGGCAGATTCTTCGTTGTTTCCATGGCTTACCGTTAGAGAAAATGTGGAATTTGGTCTCCGCATGAAACGAATTCCTGCGGCGAAGAGAAAGGAAATATCCAATCAATTCATCTCGCTGGTGGGGCTTTCAGGCCATGAGAGCAAGTATCCAAGAGAGCTGTCGGGCGGGATGAAACAGCGCGTACAGCTCGCTCGGGTACTATCCAATGATCCCGCAATTCTGCTCATGGATGAACCCTTCGGTGCATTGGATGCCATGACAAGGCGAACGATGCAGCGGGAATTGGTGCGGATATGGCAAGACACGGACAAAACCGTTATCTTCGTGACGCATGATATCCAGGAGGCGCTTCTGATGGGGGGACGAATCGGCATCATGTCAGCGGGTCCATCCTCCCGAATAACGGACATCTACGAGGTGCCGCTTGCCTACCCGAGAGACTTGTCAGATCCCGGCTTTCATACGCTGTACAACCAAATCCAATCGCACTTTGATGAGTAGAGAGAAGGTGAAGACCACATGAGCAACAGACTAAAAAAAGGGTTGCTGCACATCCTGTTCTGGATGGCCGGACTTGGGATATGGCAGCTGCTGTCCCTTGTGTACGGACCCGAAATTCTGCCGGGACCGATCTATACTGCGAAAGGCGGATACGAACTATTGATGGATGGCACCTTGTTACAGTACATCGGAATCAGTTCATACCGGGTGCTGCTCGGGTGGACGCTTGGGAGTCTGATCGCGATCCCGGCTGGACTTGTTATCGGGAAGGTTGGGACGATTCGGGTCTTTGCGGAACCGTTTCTTAATTTCATCCGGTTCATTCCTCCCATCGCATTCATCACTTTGTTCCTGGTCTGGTTCGGGATTGGGGAGACATCCAAAGTCATGCTTATTCTGTATGCGACCTTCTTCATTGTGGTCCTGAACACGTTGACCGGAGTCTTGTCAGTGGAAGAGGATAAGATAAGGTCCGCCCGCAGCATGGGTGCTTCGGAGTGGCAGATTGTGCTTCATGTGATCATACCTGCAACGGTACCGTACATGTTCACCGGCATTCGGCTTGCGATGGGAACATCGTTCATGGCCATTATCGGAGCAGAGATGATTGCTTCCAATGAAGGAGTGGGTTATCTGATCTGGAATTCACGTTTGTTCTTCCGTACGGACTGGATCTTTGTCGGGCTGATCTGCCTCGGATTCATGGGATTCCTGACAGATCGTGCTGTCGGATTGCTGGGCCGAAAGCTATTGTCCCGATACGGCGTAGTCAGCGCAAATTCATTGCGACGGTGAAGAGATGGCTTCATATACAACGTAACGCACCCTCTATCAGAGGGTGCGTTTTGCGTTTATGAAATTCACACTCACTGTTACTTGGGATAATGGATAACCATGCTCAAGCGATTCATGGAATCGCCGGAATTGTGGTAAACATGGGGCTTGTCTGCTGTGAATCGAATCGCTTCACCATGGCCCACTGTATATTCTTGGTTATCGATGCGCACCGTAAGTTCTCCTTGGAATACGGTGATAAACTCCTCAGTACCCTCGATATGGGACTCGGCGGTAAGATAACCGCCCTTGTCCATTTCGAGGGAATACATCTCAAAGCGCCGTCCGTCCTCAAAAGGGAAATGCGGATAAATCCGAATCCTTCCATTATCTTCTATTAGTGCCTGCACATCATCCCTTGATACCACGACTGTATTCGAGTAGGGTTCATGGATCAGGGAAGTGAATGAAAGCTTCAGCCCGTTCGCAATCTTCCATACGGTTGTGATGGAGGGACTGGATTCGCCGCGTTCAATCTGCCCCAGCATGGTCTTGCTGATTCCGGTCAGTTCCGCGACTTTATCCAGACTCAGCTTTCTTTGCTCTCTGAGACTCTTCAAATTATGAGCCAATATAAGATGAATGGGTTTCAACGTCATCAACCACCTTCGTATACATATTGTGCGTTATAACATACTTAATGTATAATCATAGCGTACGGACGTTATAACGTACATTTCATTACATTATATCATACACACATACAAGAAAGGGGTGGGTAGTTTGTTTATCGTTCCGCTGTTGACTTATGCGATTGTCGCTTCATTCACGCCAGGTCCCAACAACATCATTTCAATGACCAACGCACGAAATCATGGTTTTAGAAAAACGCTGCAATTTATAGGTGGGGTAGCTGCCGGATGTTTGGTCATTATGCTGCTCTCCAGTTATTTCAATCTGGTATTATATCAATTCATCCCGAAGATCCAATTCGTAATGAATATCATTGGATGTCTGTATATGCTCTATCTGGCCGTAAAAATCATACGCAGCCAACCACAGGAGCGGGGCGATAAGGAGGAGGGCTTCAACAGCTTTTTCTTCGGATTCATCTTCCAGTTCATCAATCCCAAGGTCATTTTATACGGAATTACGGCGATTTCAACATTCGTTATTCCTTTCTATTCATCGCATGCCCATCTGGCATTATTCTCGGTGATACTCACGCTGGTCGGCCTCTGCGCTAACATGACCTGGGCATTATGCGGTTCGCTGTTTCAGAGCCTTTTGTCCCGATATGAACGCCCATTCAATATACTTATGGGGCTGCTTCTCATTTATAGCGCCTTTTCTGTCTTTACGGTGAGCTGATTTTGTCCTCAGTGACCATGATATTATCCCTGTGCTGGACGAAAAAAAGGCTTTACGGATCACGGATCCGCTAAGCCTTGGGCGTTATTCAAAGATTTTGGAGATCTGTTCCTTTAGCTTATTAGCGGAAGCGTGAAATTGGGTGAGCTCCTCGTCATTGAACTCAAGATTGAGAATTTCCCTTACCCCTGTGCGGTCAACCACACAAGGCACGCCCAGGTATACGTCAGACACGCCGTGATAATCGGTGAGCAGTGTCGACACATTAAGCACCGACCCTTCATTTTGCAGTATGGAGACGATGATCCGGTCAAGCGCTAACGCGATTGCATAAGAGGTAGAGCCTTTTGCATTGATGATTTCATAGGCAGCATTCTTGGTCCGGTCAAAAATATCATCTCTTTCATCATCTGACAAATCAATGCCGATACCGGCTATGTTGGCAATGCTCCACAGCGGCAGCTCGGAATCGCCATGTTCTCCGACAATATGGGCGTGAATGCTGCGCGGATTAATTCCTTTGTTCTGTCCGATCAAATAGCGGAATCTGGCGCTATCCAGAAGCGTACCCGAACCGATAACCCGATTTACAGGGAAACCGCTCTTTTTCAAAGTAACGTAAGACAGAATATCCACCGGGTTGGTAGCTACAAGAATGATGCCGTGGTCATTGTACTTCACGATGTTCTGAATAATATCGTCAAATATGGCCGTATTTCGCTTCAGCAGATCAATCCGTGTCTCGCCGGGTCTTTGGTTGGAGCCTGCTGCAATGACAATGATATCTGCATCCTTGCAATCGCTGTAATCTCCAGCCCACAGCTTAACTCCTCCTGCAAAGGGGAGACCATGGTTCATATCCAAGGCTTCACCAAGCGCTTTATCGTGATTCGCATCGATCAACACCAGCTCAGATACTCTCTCTCGTAAGAACAAGGTATACGCAGTCGTTGCTCCAACCGCTCCTGTCCCGATAATAACCACACGAGACGGTCGCTGAGTTTCATTTTGTGCCATAGTGCATCTTCTCCCTTGTCATCAATTAATGAAACCTTTGAATTCGCTTTACGAGGAACTGCATACAGCTGCGCTTTAAAGCATCCTCGGTAGTAATGATAACATAAACAGGAAGAATTAAGCAGCAAATGAAGCCTGACGAGGGAGGTCTCCGACTTTAAGAAGCGGAGATAAATCTCTGCTCCGCTTGATTTCAGGGATGGACTAGTATTCATTCAGCAGCGTAAACAGGACTGGCACGACCATGGTCATACCCGCAAGAACCGCAGCACCGATGGCTCCGCGGTAATTTTTTTGACGCCATAGCTGAGGGGTCAGACTTCCAACATAGAAGGCTGCCCACAAGGAAAAGATTCCGACCAAAGTAAGCTTGGCAATCTGAAGCATCATTCTGTCATCTGGTCTCCTTCAATGACGGGACCGACTTGGTCTCCGAACGTTCTCATCTTGAATTGGATATTAAGGTCGTATTTGGCCGTGTGGATGTGATCTCTCCATTTGTAGGCGTACCAATCCTGAAGAGTGGGAAAGCTGCCGCGAATCTGATTCCCGATGTGGAAGCAATCGACTTCCCATTTATACAGCATTTTATTTAGCAGTTTAGAAGCTCTTTCCTTTAATTGCTCCTCGATGGATGTTTCCAGCTTCTTCGTATTTTCCGACTGGGTATAATCAACATCGGAAACCGAACCTAACAGATCACCTTCCATCGTAATATTGAAGATGATCTGAATATGATCATCGAAACGTTGTGCATGCATGACTTTATTGGTGAGTGTGCCCATGTTGATACTGATGTTCAGCTTCGGATCGGAAGGGTCGCGAAATTCCCATACGGTTTTCTCGAACTGGCCGCGCAGCATATTCAGTGTTTTGGTCTCCATACCGTTAAGGAATCCCCGTAATTTCTGCCCCTTGTACACTGCGGTGCCAAAAAAATCGATAGGAACTTCTCCAGCTCTTGGTAAATCTCCCGCTTTATGCTCACTAACCAGTGGCTGGCTTGTATTTGAATTGTTGGCAGATTCACCATCATGCAAGTTCTCACTGCCCTTGTCGATATCAGGCCGCGCAGCCGTTAAAATGGACGTTGCGCCGTTACCCGGCTGTTCCATGTCCAATATAAAATCATGAAATCGTGCCTGCTTGGGTGTAATTGCCCCTATATTGTGAGGGTCTAATTCCAGTTCGAACCATAGATTAATGTCATTTTCCATCTTGGGTTTAATGTAATGCATATATTCCTGGGCACGACCCTTCGTTGTCAGGATGTTAACGTTCCGCCTAAACTCCGTATTCCGAACAACCTCGCCAACAACAGGAAGGATGCCTTGACGCGCAAGCTCTTCCCCTAGGACAAGGGCTTTGGAGTGGATCAAGGTTAGTCGTCTGGCGACAAAACTTTGACTTGTTAGCAGGGCAGCAGACAAATTGGCTCCTTCCTCAGAGAAGATTGTGACGACCTTATTGCTGCTCTGATCCGATCCACTTACGCTTGAAGCAGTTGCTCCGCTGCTGGCTTTCGGCATGGCGACGGCAAATGTATAGATATAGTCATTTTTCGGGCCGGTGTCCACTCCAATTGCCATAATAAAGGCCATGTTCTCTGGATCCAGCCGATCCCAGCAACCCGTCAGCATGGGAATACATATCGCAGGGATGAGAAGGCAATGAATGATCCGTCTCATAAGTTTCATGCAGTTCGTCTCCTCATTCTGTGCCTCATGATTCCGGCGAACCAGGTCAACATGGGTAGAGCTATGGAGAAGATAGATCCATAGGTACGCAAAAACCCGCCATCCCATGACACGGCTGTCATTTCATTGTTCGGGAGCAACGCAAATCCATAAACAAGCAGTGTAAGTGGAAAGATGAGGGTTTGGACCCTGGGTAATCGCAGAATCTGAGACATGGTGGCCGCGGTGCAATATAATCCTATGGCCAGTTTAAGGGCTGCGCTAATCAGCCAGGCAATCAGAAACAGACTCTCCAGGCGTTGAATCCACCTGCCGAATATAATCAGTCGGCTGACTTCGAACATCGGAACGTTTAATCGAATGGCGGTTGGATACGGGAATACATAAAGATAGACAATAGTGGTGCTGAATAGGGTGATGGATGAGATTGCGATGCACCACCAGACCGCACGTCCCCATTCCCGGGATTTGCGCATTCGGGGCAGCAGGAAACCAAAGACCAGCATCTCCGAGAACAGTGAGCTTTTGGCAATCCCGCTCATGATGATCCTGGATTTCCCCGTTCCCCAAAAAGGGGACAGCGCACTGGGCTCTGCGTGTGTCAGCAGACCACCAATCAGCACAATCAGCACACTTCCGATAATCAAACCAATGGTAAGCCAGCAGATTCGGCCCAATGACTCGATTCCGCAGTACGCTACAAAGGCGATCGGAACGATCAGAAAGATCAGAATCATATTCATCGGCGTACGCGGTAAAATATCGGAGGATAGAAGCTCCGAAAATTCACGCAGCACGAGAAAGGTTATCGCAAAGAAAAAGCAAAAGTAAGCGAGATTCAAAAAGGTCCCCACCCAGGGGCCCCATATTTCTTCCGTAGCTTCGATCAGCGTGGAGCCTTGCTTCGCATTCCGGAGAACACCGCGGATCGCCCACCACGTCAACGGACAGAAGATGGCGGCGATAATGGCTATCATCCATCCTGCCGTACCTCCTGCTTCCGCCAGTGATCTCTGAAAAGGAAGGAATATCTTGGTGATGATGAAAATGATCCCAATGGATGCGGCTTCCCTTATTCCGATATGATGCTGGTACATTAGTTTTCTCCCCCTTGCTCGGGAGCACCGTCTTGTCCATTCGGCTTTTTCTTTGATCGTTGCGGGCGCACAGAGAAGGGCCGCGCGAGCGGTTTCTGCAGGGGGCCGCGAAGCAGTGTATTTTCATTTTTAGGGTGAGGAGTAAGGGGTGCCAGACTCGGTACGCCGAATCGGTTCACAGACATCCAGCTTGTCCAGAGAATGATGGAGAGCAAGACGATGCCGATTAATCCCATAAAAGATGCGAATGCCAAATAAACGAAACGGAGGATTCGCGTTGTGAATTGCATATTGTAATTAGGAATGGTATAAGATGCGAGCGCCGTGGCGGCTGTCACGATAACCATGATCGGACTTACAATATTGGCTTGGACAGCGGCTTGTCCCAGGATAAGAGCGCCGACAATACCGATTGTGGGACCGATGACACTCGGAATGCGGACGCCTGCTTCCCGGATCAGCTCAAACATGGATTCCAGAAGAAATGCTTCTGCCGCCACGGGAAGCGGAATCGATTCGCGTGTCCCCGCAATGGCAAGAACGAGAGTAGTCGGTATCATCTCATGATGGAAGTTAGCAATCGCCACGTAAACCGCTGGTAAATAAAGGGACATGAGAAATCCAATCGCCCGTATGATTCGCAGGAAGGAACTGTATTGCCAACGAAGATATCTGTCTTCGGCGGTTTGCAGGAACAGCGGGAATTGTGTCGGTACGATGAGAGCGAAGGGCGAGTTGTTAACCAGAATTGCAACATAGCCATCCGCAATTTGAGCTGCCGTATGATCCGGACGCTCTGTACTAAGCATCCCCGGGTATATGGAATAGGGCTTATCCTCAATCAATTGTTCTAGCATTCCGCTATCCCCGATGTAGTCGATCCGAACTGCGGCTATACGCCGGCGAACTTCGTTGACCAGTTCGGCATTCGTGATAGATTTCAGATACACAATAGAAACGGCTGTTTGGGAGACCGTGCCTACAACACCGGATTCAACGATCAGATCGGAAGTGCTAAGACGTCCTCTGAGCAAAGACAAATTGGTTTGCATATCTTCAGTGAAGCCTACCTGTGGACCGCGCACTACATTTTCCGTTTTTGGACTTTCAAGACCTCTTTTCTCACCGCCTTTGACATCAGCCAGAATCGCAGTATCTAACCCATCGATGATAATAGCGGCGGAACTGTTCAGAATCTCATGGACGATTTCCCCGAAATAAGAGGTTGATGTTAAATGACAGTCTGTGACAATATGAGTTTTCAAAGTATCCACGCTTAAAGGCTGATCCTCCGTCAGCTTGGCATTGATCAAGGGATGAATGACGAATTGGTTGAGATGCTGCGAATCCACCTGACTCTCCAAGTGGACAATCATGCCCTGAACCACCGCCCCTGTTTGTTCGATGACAAAAGGACGAAAGACCAATCCGCTGTTCTGAGGATATGAGAAATGCCCCTTGAGCCAATTGATATTCTGCTCTAATGTCGACGTCATCGCGAGGGGACCATTATCCCCAAGCAAAGGCTTGATTTGTGGCATGCTGGCAGGTTCTTGTCCATTCAACAATCCGGCATCTTCATCATTTTTTAAAGGTCTCAATGCGAATGGAGCATTTGGATTTTGGGTCTGAGACAGGTCAGCTACGAGGTATTTTTTAATTTTATGCCAACCCTGCATAATTCCATCTCCTGTGAGGTGAGTCAGGGACTCACGTTTATTTGTTCCTAGGTTTTGTACATACAGGTAAAATTATGCGGATATGATTGCGATGACTATGCTCTTCGCGGATGGTTTTAAGGTATAATTTAGTAAGAATTCCAGCATGAAGTCATAAATCATAATGAGCGCCTGAGGTGGTCTCTTGTTTGATTTATCAGGGACAAAACCTATTTAACGGATCTCTCCCTTGAAGTGCCACGTACCCCAATGATAAGATGTTTCATAAAAAATTTCGTGTTGTGGAGTGTACATTACATGCTTCATTACTCACTAAGGAGATATCGTTTATGGCAACTATTGAGGATTTCACCCAATTGGACATTCGAGTCGGAACGGTTATAGAGGCAGAACCCTTCCCTAAAGCCCGTGTTCCGGCTATTAAGATGAAGATCGATTTCGGGCCGCTTGGGATTAAACGAACCAGTGCGCAGATTACGAAGCGGTATGATGAGAATTCGATCGTAGGACAACAAGTGGTAGCAATCGTGAATTTCCCACCTAGGCGGATCGCGGGCTATGATTCTGAGGTTCTCGTCATCGGCGGAGTTCCGGAGCAGGGGGATGTTGTGCTCCTGAAGCCGGATTTCGACCTCCCCAACGGAACTCCGATTGCATAAGTTCCATTCATCTGCCGGTCTGGATAGGTTGAAGGGCGGGACGCTCCCACTTACGGAAAGTTCTTGTTAAGCGAACTGGACGGTTGTATTATGGAAGAAAAATATAGCTGGAGATGATCTAATGAGCAAAATTCAATTCTCGGTTCAAGTTCGTTTAGTATCAGACCTTACCCGTTCCAAGTTATTTTACGAAGAGGTGCTTGGATGTGACGTGAACGACGTCTGGGCTGTGCGGGATGATTTTGCGCTCGGCTTCAAATTGCTTCAGGCGAATTCTGCTACAGACGTAACGCCAAACCAAGCAGGCAAGGATCAACAGACGCCATGGGATACCTATGCATATGTGGATACACATCATGAACTTGATGAATTGTATGAAGAGTTGACCTCCAAAGGGGCAGAAGTGGTACAGGAGCCGGTATTAATGGAGGCGGATTGGGGCGTATGGAAGGATTTTGCGATTAAAGATCCGGACAACTATGTTATCGCTTTTGGCTCGGGGAAAAAGAGTTAACGGATCGATGAAGGACATCGACATAAAACAGGTCTTGATTAGCAGTGACCCCGCACTGTTGGATGTTGAGGCAATTGTGCACTTTCTGCGCCAGAGCTACTGGGCTAAGGAACGGTCAGAGGAGAAAATCCAGAAGTCGCTTGAAGGTTCTACATGCTTTGGGGCTTATTATAACGATCATCAGATCGGCTTTGCCCGAGTCGTTACCGATGGTGCCACGGTATATTGGTTATGTGATGTGTTTGTGGATACTGCCTGCCGCGGACTGGGTGTGGGTAAGAAATTAATCGAAACGATTACCACCCATGAAACTTACCGCAATTTATTTGGAATCTTGTCAACACAAGATGCCCATGGTCTCTATGAGCAATATGGTTTTGTCCGTGACCACGGGAAGACGTTGAGCCGAAGACCGGATTTTCTTAAAAAAGAGTAATTGCCTCCTTAAAGATGTATGATTCCGGTACTAAGGGATGTCAGAATCCTTGCGCATAACCCTGCTTAGAAGGGAGGATTCACCGATGATTATATGGGTTAACGGAGCATTTGGTTCCGGTAAGACCCAGGCAGCGTACGAGCTTCACCGAAGAATTCCGAATTCGTATGTGTATGATCCTGAGAATGCCGGTTACTTCATTCGGGACAATCTACCAGCCGATGTCAAACGTGGTGATTTCCAGCACTATCCCATGTGGAGGGAATTCAACTACTCCATGTTTAAGTATCTGGATCAGGAATCCAATCAATTAATCATTGCACCGATGACGATAACAAATGCTGATTATTTCAATGAAATTGTCGGTCATTTAAGACGCGATGGGGTTGCAGTGCAGCACTTTACACTGTGCGCATCCAAGGAAATACTCCTCCGACGTTTGCGAAGCAGAGGGGAAGGTCCAAACTCATGGGCTGCACAGCAAATCGATCGCTGCATCGACGGTTTCTCAAGTGAAGTGTTCCGCCATCATATTGATACCGACCATTTAACGATTGATGCAGTGGTGGAGACAATTGGCGCTTTGGCGCGTGTGGATCTTTTACCCGATCATCGAAGCCCTGCTAAGAAAACAATCGACCGAATAAGAACCAAACTCGCACATATCCGTTTTTTTGGATAGTCTGTGGCTAAACAAGGAGAAGGATTGAATGGGAATGGAAACACCAATGGGAAAAAATCCGATCTTGTTGTCTTTTCCAGACATGAATGAAGTGTCAGAGTCGCGGAGAACTGCGGTTTCACATTGGAAGGTGTATTGCGTAATGTGAAACCTAATGATTCCGGCGGATTTTCTCACTTGAAGATCTATTCTAAAGTGCGCGGTGTGGAATATTAAGCTAGATCTGAATCAGGATTATCAAAAAGACGATTTCTCTTCATGAGAAGTCGTCTTTTTGCGGTCGCGGAGCTGATTTCATTTCAATCATATTAAAATATTTATATAGAGCTAAATATTTTGCGCATATGAAAAAACAAGCTGTAAATCATCGATTAAACTAATGAAAACAAGCTTTTCCTAAAAGAAGAGGAAGGGTGAGAACCAAAAAAGTATAAAATTTGCATTGACAAAAGCCTATAGATGGATTATTTTTTGTACATGGGAATTAAAGTTGCACAAGAGCAAAATAATTGGCAAATGGCAGGACGAGTTTTAGGGGATTATACATTTTATCTGAATGAATTGAGCGAACTCATCATTTATTGGAGTGGAGGAGAAGAAGATGAAGAACAAGGGGACTAGAAGAACCAGGATATTGATAGGGGCTGCCATACTGAGTTTGCTGCTGGTATTATCTGCATGCGCAACGGGGGAAGTTGATCAGGAGGGTGCGGCAGGCGAGCAGCCCGATAAGAAAATTCGTGTAGTCACAACCATTGGACAGATTGCGGAACCGATCTCCGTTATCGGGGGAGACCGCGTGGAGGTACTCAGCTTGATGGGACCAGGCGTTGATCCGCATTTATATAACGCAACTCAAGGTGATATCAAGAAACTGGACAGCGGGGATGTCATATTCTACAGCGGGCTGCATCTGGAAGGAAATATGACGGAAATTTTCGAGCAGATCGGCAAGAATAAACCTGTACTGGCCATTGCTGACGCCATTCCGAAGGATCAGCTGCTGCAGGATGATACACAGGCTACAGACCCCCATGTGTGGTTTGATATCGATTTGTGGAAAACCTCCCTGGATTCTGCCGTAGAGAAGCTGAAGTCTCTGTCACCGGATGATGCGGCGTATTTTGAAGAGAACAAGCAGAAGTATTTTGCGCAATTAGACGAATTACAAGCAGAAGCCAAGGATAAATTGAGTCAGGTTCCTGAAGAGCAGCGGATCATGGTTACCGCGCATGATGCCTTTGGATACTTCGGCCGCATGTATGGGCTGGAGGTGGTGGGCCTGCAGGGTCTTAGTACGGAGGATGAAATCGGCCTCTCGGATATCAATGGAACGATAGATATTTTGCTTCAGCACAAAGTCCCTGCCGTATTCGTTGAGAGCAGTGTCAATCCTGCTTCCATCAATGCCGTCATCGAAGGTGCCGCCAAGAATGGCCTTAATCTAAAGCTTGGTGGCGAGTTGTTCTCCGATGCAATGGGTGAAGCAGGAACAACGGAAGGAACTTATATCGGAATGTACCGCCATAACGTCGAAACGATTTACCATGCACTAACAGGAAGTGGTGAATAAAATGTCTGTACTCCAAGTTCAAGGCCTCAATGCATCCTACAGAAAAAATAAAGTGCTTCACGATGTGTCCTTTGAAGTGGAGCAAGGTTCTCTAACCAGTATCGTCGGACCGAATGGTGCCGGTAAATCGACACTGTTAAAGGTCATGCTGGAGCTTCACCCGAAGCTATCTGGCGATGTTTCCTTCTTCGGTTCGAGCTTAAGCAAGACCAAAACCCGCGTTGGCTACGTGCCGCAGCGCGGGTCCGTGGATTGGGATTTTCCAACAGACGCACTGGATGTTGTCATGATGGGTTTATACGGCCGCGTGGGATGGCTGAAACGTCCCAACAAGAGCCATAAAGAGAAAGCAATGGCGTCCCTTGAGCAGATGGGCATGGCCGATTTTGCCGGCCGACAGATCAGCCAGCTCTCCGGTGGACAGCAGCAGCGGGTGTTTCTCGCCCGGGCGCTTGTACAGGATGCCGATCTATACTTCATGGATGAGCCGCTTGCAGGTGTTGATGCAGCAACCGAGAGAGCCATCATGACCACGCTGAAGGATCTCAAAACGGCAGGTAAAACTGTTATGGTTGTCCATCACGATCTGCAAACGGTTGAGGATTATTTTGACCATGTTCTGCTCCTGAACCGTACGGTCATCGCGCACGGCAAGACGGAAGAAGCATTCACGAAGGAGCATGTATACCGCGCATATGGCGGTACGCTTCGCTGGATGAAGGAGGCGTAACCTGTGCTGAACTCACTACTATCACCGAACACGCAATGGGTGCTGTTAAGCACATTGATATTAGGCATGGCAGCAGGTATGATCGGCTGTCTGGCTTATTGGAAGCGTCAAAGTCTCATGAGTGATGCGTTGTCGCATGCGGCTCTGCCTGGTGTCGTGATCGCTTTTGCATTGACGGGGAGCAAGAACCTGCTGGTCATGATTCTCGGAGCAGCCGTGAGCGCATTGATCGGGGCATGGATGATCCAGTGGATTCGTTCCTCCAGCCGCATTAAGGAAGATACGGCAATGGGCATGATTTTATCCGTATTTTTCGGTTTAGGCATTATGCTGCTCACGATTGTTAACCGTACGGCTGGCGGGAATCAAAGTGGCCTTGATAACTTTATTTTTGGTCAGGCAGCGTCCATGGTGCGCAAGGATGTCTTTACGATGCTAATTCTGGCTGTATTGGTTATCCTGGTTGTGTCGATCGGTTTTAAGGAATGGAAACTGTTCCTGTTCGATCCCGATTTTGCCCGTGGTTTGGGGCTGAACAGCCGACTGATGAACAGTCTTTACATGGGGGTGCTGGTTCTCGTGATTGTCATCGGCATCCAGGCCGTTGGCGTCATTCTCATGGCAGCGATGCTGATCATCCCTGCAGTCAGTGCAAGATACTGGACACAATCGTTTAGAACGATGGTCATCCTGTCTGCTGTATTTGGCGGCGGCTCCGGATTTATCGGCACGTTGATCAGCACACTCGGAAAAGGATGGCCAACAGGGCCATTCATCGTAGTCGCTTCCTCTGTGTTATTTACCATTTCACTCGTATTTGGTGCAGAGAAGGGACTCCTTATCCAGGCGATGCAGCTGCGCTCCCAGAAAAAGGAGCATATCGAATCCAGCAATCAAGCCGTTATAAAACCACAGCTGTCGGAGAGGGGGAGCCATCAATGACGTATACAGGATGGATATTATTGACCGCCTCACTTGTCGGTTTGTCTTGCGGGATCGTTGGGGTGTTCCTCATTCTGCGCAGAATGGCGATGATGGCAGATGCGATCAGCCATACGGTGCTGCTTGGAATCGTAACAGCTTTCCTCATCACAAGGGAACTAAGTGGTCCTCATATGTTAATCGGTGCTATTGTGGCGGGATTGCTTACCGCAGTGCTCGTTCAATGGTTTAATTCCCGGGGCGTCCAGCAGGATGCATCTATCGGTGTTGTATTTACTACCCTGTTTGCGATTGGTGTGATTCTGATTGCAACCCAAGTAGGCAATGCCCATCTGGATACAAAGCATGCTCTCATGGGGGAAATTACATTTGTGCCATGGGATTTGATGCATGTTCCGTTGTTAGGTGAGGTCCCGAAAGCAACCTTTATGCTGGGTGCCGTATTACTTGTCGTTGTTATTGTGATTTTGACGTTCTACAAGGAATGGAAAATCACATCCTTTGACCCGGCTCTGGCCGCCAGCATCGGAATTCCCGTGGTGTTGATGCATTATGTATTCATGTCGCTGGTATCGATCACAACCGTTGCCGCGTTTGATGCCGTGGGGGCAATCATGGTGGTGGCCATGCTGATAACACCTGCAGCGGCTGCTTATCTGTGGACGGATAAACTCTCGATTATGCTGGTGTTAAGCGGAGCGTTCGGCGTGATCTCCGCATTCACGGGTTACTATATCGCGGTATGGCTGGACACCTCGATCTCAGGATCGATGGCTTTTGCAACCGGAATCGTATTTCTCATCAGCTTCCTGTTCTCTCCAAAACATGGCGTGCTTTCCCGTTATCTTCATAAATTCAATACGCACGGCAGCCAGGAAAAACTGGATGGTATATCCTGACATTACGTGTTGCAAGAAGCTTGGGCGAATAGCATGCCCAGGCTTCTTTTTTATAACGTAACCTTCAAAGCCATGTGGTATAATTAGTAAAATTTCTGTAGCGGCATGAAATGATAGCCGTTTTCAAGGAGTGCGTCCATATGCAGATGGAGTCGAAAAGACTAATGATCCGGGATTTTCAGGAAGAGGATTGGGCAAGCATCCACGCATATGCTTCAGATCCGTTGGTGACTGAATACACGATGTGGGGACCGAACACGGAAGAGGATACATCGAATTATTTGAAAGAGATTTTTCAGATGATGAAGCAGAACCCCAGGGACAGCTATGAGTTAGCGATCGTACTGAAGGAAAACGGCCGATTAATCGGCGGTGTGGGTCTTCATCGTTCCAAGACGAATGCGGAGCTTGGATACTGCTTGAATTCTCATTACTGGCGTCAGGGATATGCTACGGAAGCTGCAAGAGCCATGTCCGAGTTCGGCTTCAAAGAGCTGGGCGTGAACCGGATATTTGCTACGTGCCGGCCCGGCAATGTCGGGTCAGCAGGTGTGATGCGCAGCATTGGAATGAAGCAGGAAGGGCATCTGCGGCAGCACTTATGGTTTAAAGGCGGATACCACGATTCTTATCTGTTCTCCCTCCTGAGAGAAGAATTCGAAGCTCGAAATACATAGGGTTGAAAAGGGGATTCTACCGTCATGGGAAAAACGAAATTGTTGATTCGTCATCATGGGATATCGATTTACGAGGAAGCGTCAGGTAAAATCTATTATACCAAGGAACATCATCAATCCGTTGTTGTTCTGGCTAAGCAAGGTGAGGAGTTTTTGCTGATCCGCCAATATCGCGCTGCCGTGGATGAAGATGTTATTCAGCTCCCTGGAGGTGGCGTTGATGAAGGGGAGGATCTGGAATCTGCAGCCCGCCGGGAGCTGCTGGAGGAAACAGGCTGCACTTGCGGCAAGCTTGTTTATCTGGGCTGGCTGTACCCGGCATCCTGGAGATGCAATGAGATTGCGCATGTCTATTATACGGATGACGGAATCAGACAAGCTGAACAACAGCTCGAAGGATATGAGAACATTGACGTGGTCCGGCTGAGCGTGCAGGAATGCTTGCGGCGGATTCAGGCGAACGAGCTTCAGGATTCCGAGCTGGTCTATGCAGTGCTGCAGAGCTTGCTTAAGGGATTTATTCAACTAAGCGTTAACGAAGTGAACAGGCATATCGTGGATCAAAGTGTCTAGTCGATAGTTGATCCAGCTTGATCATCATTTCATCTAAAGAGCCGTTACCATGCAGAATATCATCTGCAAGGGGCGGCTTTTTTTCATGCAAATATGGACCAATTCATCATTTATGTCCAAGGAGCAAACTTGGAGGCTCGAAGACGAATATAATCTATTATGAGCAAAAAGGAGTGTGCGATTCATGGGAAGGCATCTGCTGATCTATGATGTGGACTGGTGGATATTAGGGAAACATGCAAAGGTCATACAGCGTCATCATCCTGATCTATACCTGATGTCCATTCAGGATCTGGATCGGTATTTGGAGCAGCACAGCAGCGAAGAGCTTAATCAGGCTTATGACCGAACATGTGCGATGTGTCTGGGCATCGCTGCCTATTGTATATTCAAGCATATTCGTATTGATGCCTCTGCCGCAGTCTCCTATTATTACTTCAGTCAGAATTACGAGACATATCGCGAATGGACGAATAATGAGCTCATCCCCGATCCGGAATTCCTCAGGTTAGTCATACCCCGAGTTGGAGTCATAGGCGCGATGAATGAGCGGCTGAGCCGCGCTTTGCAAGTGACTGCTCCGCAGGCAGACGTGCAGTATATCGGGCATTTTGTGGATCACCGATTATTTCGACCGTTAGATACGCCCCGCGAGGGCCGTGCTCACTTGGTGGTTGGCTGGGCCGGGGATCCTGCCAAACGTTCCAAAAATTATCATACATTATATAAACACATCCGAGAGCACTTCCGGAATGATGAACGGATCAGGTTCGTGGAAACAGCCGGAGCGTATGCATATGAAGAGATGCCGAGATTCTATCAACAGCTGGATCTGCTGCTGATCACAGCAGCCAATGAGGGGAGCGGAGCACCCGCGCTGGAGGCCTATGCATGTGGAGTGCCTGTTCTAGGCACTCATGTGGGCAACATAAAGGCCGCGGCTCATCCGGATGCGTATGGGTTGATACTGGATAGCGACAACCCGGAAGATTTTATTGCTTCGATCCATCAGTGGATCGGACAGAAGCACGAGCTGGCTGGTATGGGGCAGAAGTGCAGACGTCACATTGAATCATTTTGGACCATGGATCAAGTGATCCCGCTCTGGTTATCCGTATTATTCAATTTAAAGAAATAGGAAGCGCCTAGGAGTAAGGAGGGAAGGATGTGTTTGACCGCGTATCGGTACTGATTCCGTATCAATCGGATGGTAACGGACCCAGAGATTGTGCATTGGAATGGGTGTTAGGCTACTATGCGAAGTCCATGCCGGAAATCGAGTTATGCATAGGCGAAATATCCGGGACCGAGGAGCCCTTCAGCAGATCCAAAGCCATCAATCGAGCCTACACTCAGGCTACCAAAGAAATTATTGTCATTGCAGACAGTGATATCGCTTATGACCCGTATCTATTGAAGGAATCCATCGCGCTCGTGAACAGCAGACAGTGGGTAATCCCCTTCAGCCGAATTCTGCGTTTATCCGAGGATATTACCGGGCTTGTGCTGCAGCAAGCAAGCGAATGGCCCTTGTCTATAAAGATTGACATGCCAGCAGAACAGGCATCTTCTTTTGTAGGAGGGTTTAATGTGCTTGGCCGCGAGGCATATGAAACGGTAAGAGGTTATGATGAACGGTTTATCGGCTGGGGCGGGGAGGATGAAGCATTTGCGTACGCGCTGGATACGCTGATTGGCCAACATGTTCGACTGGACGGAGAAATGGTTCACTTGTGGCACCCATTCGTTGGGCCTTCCGGGAATCCCAACTACGATTCAAATTACGCGTTATACCAGCGGTATCAAAAGGCACGCGGCCACATGTCCGCCATGCTGAACTTGATTCACGAACAAACTTGTTAATAAGGAGGTACCCTAGCGATGAGACTGTCAGTCATTGTTCCGGTATTAAATGAAATCACTTTTATCCCCTTATATATAGAAAGTGTAAGCCGATACGCCGATGAGATCATCATCGCCGATGGTGGCAGTACGGACGGAACGTTAGAACAAATAGACAGTCTGCAGAATCGGTATCCGATCCGGTTGCTGCATGTTCAACAAAAGGGCTTGCCCTATACCGAGGATTGGAACGAGTCCGTGGTCCGCAATGTTCTGATTGAACAGGCTCAGGGAGACTGGATCATGAATCTGGACATCGACGAGCTCATGGATGACCGTTTTGTCGAGGTTTTGCCAGAGCTCATGAATCGTACAGATGTGGACGTCTATCAGTTTCCCTTCGTCAACTTCTGGGGAGATCCTTGGACGATTCGGGTCAACAGTCCCGGGGATGAACGCTGGTCCAACGACATCACCAGAATGTGGCGGGCTCATCAGGGCATACGTTATCGCGACGAGAAGCATCATTGTACGCTGGAAGCTGCGGAAGGGCGGAGTATATGGAGCATTCCCCGCGGGCGCTGTGATGTGAACGTGTATCACTATCACTATGCACTGGGCAACAAAATCAAATTTAATGACAATCGAAGAGGCGACGTAAATGTGCAGCTGAATGACGGACAGCCGGATTGGAATTACAGACCCGAGGAATATGAAATCGTCACCAAGCCTTATCAAGGCCAGCATCCGGAAGTGATCATCAACCATTTGAGTCGGCAGGGGATTTGAGGATCTGAACAGCGTGTTTCGGATAAAAGAATACAACAATAGAAGAATAGAAGAAAGAAGGCCCCTCCTAGAGCTGAGCGGAACTCAGTCAGAGCGGAGGCGCCTTTTTTTTAGAGTATCTTTATTTTGTTACATGATCCACAGAGCAGCGCAGATCGTTTACGACTTGAGATACTGCGATCCGCTCCAGTATCCGGAGATTCGGTAATCGAGTCTGCAAGGATGTAAGCTGTTGCTCATGATAGCTTAGGGGATCGGCCCAGTACTGTTCGGAGTGAATCTGCGCATGAACAACTGGGGATCCGCAGTAGATGACCTGATCGAATAACACCTCAGAGAACAGATCAATCCGGTTCGTAAAATAAAGCTGTGGCCCGATCTTCCGAGTGCCCACAATAAGATTGCCATGGTATAAGTGGGTATACACAATCACCAACAGATCTTCATCTTCGGTTAATCCCTTCACGATCTGCTGCCATCGCCTTGAGTTGGTCTCCCATAGAGTGAGTCCGAGCACCAGCACAACGTGCTTACCGGTTTGCCGGATCCTGGACGCTATTTCCGAAGGTTGATCCACCATATGAAAAATGCTATGCGGTCCTTTTGGCAATCTCCACGACTTGTTCCATTTCTGCTCGTAATATGCTTTGTTCTTGTTCCATAGCGAGTTGTACACGCTATTCTTCAGCTTCTTGATCGTAGCGCTGCCGTGATGGTATACAAAAGCGTCCTCGACAATCGCCAGGCGGTACCCGGCATTTCTTACGCGCTCGCAATAATCATCATCCTCAAACATCCCCAGACCAAATGCGGGATCCAGAGTTCCTACACGTTCCCAGACACTCCGTTTAATAGCCACGCAGAAGAATCCTAGGAGATCCGTATAACGGGTTCTTCTCCGGTACCGCTCGTAGAACTCGCTAAGCCAACGCGGACTGGCGCCTTGTACAGCATCCCCTATGAAATGATCGAGCGCTTGATCATTTCCCACATGATTGGACATCGGTCCTGTCATGGCAAGCGAGGCATCCTCTTGAAAAGGTCTGAGCAGACGGGAGATCCAGCTCCCATCCGGAACGATGGTATCGTTATTGAGCAATATGATGAATTCTCCCGTAGATGCTTCACACCCCAGCGTATTTCCGGCGGCGAAGCCAAGATTCGTAGGCGAGGTTATAACCTTGATGAGCGGATTGCTCAGGCTTCTAAGATAGGAGGAGGTTTGGTCCCTTGAGGCATTATCTACAATAATAACCTCCAGGTTAGGGTAATGACCCGGCTGCATCAGCCGGTGGAGGCATTGCTGCGTGTAGGAGCAGTTATTATGAACCACCAGGATGACACTGACCTTGGGATACAGCTTCTGCACAATATGGGTATTCAGTGCTTCATAACGATGCTCCCAATTGTTATGCTCCGCAAATTGCTGCCGCTGCTTCATAACGCCAGCTTCGGTTTCAATCAGTGCAGCTTCAATTGCCTCCTCATACTCGGCAGCCGTATTGGCAATCGAGATCATGTCGCCCGCAACGGTCTTCACTTCAGGTAGCTCCGTAGAGACAACCGCCTTGCCGGCCGCCAAATATTCGTACAGCTTGACGGGATTGGTAGCTTGCGTCAGTTCATTTTTTATGAACGGTATTAACGCGACCTGAAATCGATGCAGATAAGCCGGGAGTTCATGATACGGCTTCTCCCCGAGCAGCAATACGTTGCTTAGACCCTCAATGCCTGAGGTATCGCAGCCAAAGGTGTGTCCGATGAGGACAAACGTCCAATCCGGCCGATGTCGAGCCAGCGATTCGATCAGCTGAATATCAAACCAGTCGGAGATGGCGCCATAATAACCAATGATCGGCTGATCGATCCCTTCAAGTTCGAACAGAGGTTCATTATCATTAGGCGGTTTGGAGAAATGAACAGTATCTGCTGCATTGCGAATAAGTACTGTGGACGGATTATAGGGAGCGGCCCAATCGTACAGATGCTGTGAGGTGGTTACAACAAGCTCGGCTTCACGCAGTAGCTGTTCTTCTTGATGGAGCATGGTCTGGTCGTTGGTTGAAAAACCGGCATGGTGATCCATGCAATCGTAAACGATATGATGCTGATCCATTGCCGTCACGAGTGGAGTCCAGAACGGAAGATCCACGATGGAGACCAATTGAAACAGTCCGAATTTATCCCGGACATACTCAACTGACCATTTCAGGTACTGGATATCCCACAGATCCATTTCGTCCTGGTACAAATTTAACGGTTGATTGGCACATAAGGTGACAAGCCAAACATTCCGATCAATATTTTTAACCGTTACCTGGCGGCCGATTTCTTCCCTTGATGCTTCCTCTTTACCTAAACCAACCATCTCCGTCGTTACATAAAAAACCCGATGTCCTTGCTGCGCAAACTGCTCCGATAACTGCTGGGGACGCTGCCATCGAAACTGCCAGTCAATTACGGGAAAACGCATGATATCGTATAGAGGCGCGGATATAGGTTCGGTCTTCTCGGCCGTCTGCAAGTCGGCTTCCCCAGACTTTTCAGGCTCAGGTTCAGTATGCAACAAAGACCGCGAATACGTCATTGGCAGCGAGACAACGGGGGACACCCTGGAAGCCGACCGCTTCTTTCGGTTGAACTTCAGACTGCTGTGGCGGGCTTTCCACTGACGTGAGGCCGATCGATTGGAAGAAGACTTGCGGCGGCGGTGTTGCTTGATTTTATTCAAGATTAGCCTCCTCTCTGGTGCAAAGGTCTATTTAACAAAATATGTATCATCTAAATCATCTGTATGGGTAGATCACCATTTGGAACGGAAATACCCAAAATGTTCGGGGTCTCCTTATGGCTTGATTGAACCCTAATGTCCCTCGGAGTAGGCCATTTTCTTATCTTTGGCATTCCAGGTTGCCATTGTCCTGACCGTAACATACGGTACCATGAGTATATACAGGGGGGATGCACTAGTGAGGAGATATTGGAGCCGGGGGCAGCAAGGGGAGTGTAAGGAGATCACGGGGCGAAGAAAGAAGAAACAGGGGCGACCTTCACATTCGATATGGTGTAAACTCCGGATGCTTCATCGTAAGCTCATACGGAATTTGGCACAGATCCGGTTGCAGCTTAGCCGGTTAACTGCCCGGGTTCAAGCATTACAGGAGCAGGTGAACGAACGGCAAGGAGGTCCAAGCAGCAGTGTCATCGCTTTGTTAACTGGAAAATTGAATACTCGGCTGACGGTTGAAACGACGGCGGGCTCCGTATTCGGAACGCTGATTGCGATCGGTGAGGATTTCGTTCAGATCGCAGAGCCGAATGGCAGTATTGCCATCATACCGATGCGCAGCTTCTTATCTATTTCTTGATCACAGTCCGAGGAGGGGAACACAATGGATTTTTCGGAAATTCTGGCGACTTTCATAGGCAGGACGGTAGAGATCATCCAAACCAATCAATTTTTGCAGGGACAGTTACGATCCGCAACGGATGGATTCATTACAGTGGAGGTTGTAAGCTCAAATTATATCCCTACATCACAAGTGGTCACAGTACTTAATGAGAGCATTTCATTTGTTCGCATTTTGCCTCTTTGAGTGATCGGCTTATTCCAATTCATTGAACACATCTTTTGTAGAGTTTCTCCATGCTGAATAGTGCAGAGGATGGCGATGAGTGGTGCTGGAGCTTCGGAGTCTGCGGTGGTATATCGACTCTGGTACATGGTACAGCTTGTGATGAAGGGATAGTCTGGACAGCAGATCGATATCTTCATAGAGTCTTCCTTCAAAAAGCATGTCTTCGTTCCAGCCTTTTACCTGTTTAAGCGAAGAAACATTAAACATGCGCGGAGCTATAGCATATGCATCGTTTCGCAGACTATCGCAAGACAGGGAAGAGGGGGCCGTGTGTACTCTTTGATACACCAGCTGTTTGTTTGCACGCTCAAGCCATTCTACATGATTGCCGTAAATAACGTCAGCATGCTGCACCCTATGGGCTTCTCGCAGAAGGACTTCAAGCGCATTTGGTGCCAGCCAATCATCGGCATCCAGCTCTAGCAGCCAGCGGGCATGGGATAGATGCAATATTCGGTTTAATGCATGCGCTTTACCCCGATTCTTTTGCTGTCTTACTATTGTAATGCGGGAATCTTCGGGCAGATGCTGCAGGCAGGCTTCTGTCTCTTCAGACGTTGAACCATCATCGAGGATTACAAGCTCCCAATCCTTACAGCTCTGTACCAACACGGATCGGACAGCCCAAGTCAGATACTCGCTGTCATTATAAGTACACAGAGCAATTGTGACAAGCGGGGGGCTAACCGCCTCCGCCCGCTGTGAATGGGTATGGGCAGCTGCAAGAAGAAGCGGCGACACCGCCAACCATTCTTCTGCTTCCTTCATCCAGGCAGGGGCCCTGCGATGATGACACAATATGGCTTGGCAATCAATTTCAGACCATTCATATTGGCCGGATAATTGGAGCTGTTTATCAATTAACACATATTTCTGAAACGGAAGCTGATCCTTTGTTGCAAAACCCTTTTGATGGCCGTTCATTACAGCCTGCGTGCGCCATATCAGGGGTCCTCTGGGAATGTGGGGAGGTGAAGCGGCCCTGGAAGACGAAACTTGTGGCTGACCTAATGTATGGACGGGATTCAGAATAAAACCTGCTAGTTGGTCAGAGGTGGTTCGCAGCCATCGGTCCAGCTCGATCTTTGCATGAGGCTGTACATCATCACCAGCGTAGAGCGTCATAAACCAGGGAAACATCTCCACGGACAAGGCTTCATTCATGACCCATGCAACGCGTTCTTCACTTGGAATCACAATCGGACGAGCGTCCGGAAAAACGCGTTGAACCGAGGATAGGGTGCTCTCGCTTAATTGAGAATGCGTTCTCGGTAGAATAAATACCAACATCCGCTCACGTTCCTTTCCCTCGTCTTGTCCTTAAGGCTGCATATGTACATAGGTGCAATGGATATGATGCAGGTTCCTTGTTATCGTATGCCCCTACATGAGGGGCGGATACAAATCGCATCTCACATTCTCTTGGGTTGCGACCATCTGGTAAATGGGGAATAATAGAGCTTAGTGTCCGGATTTATAGATGGAGGGGGGGGTACGAATCTAATGAAGTCAAATGAGCGTCAGATCATATTGCACGCCCAGGAGTTTGCACGTTCAATTCTTGAACGGGATTCGAGCGGTCACGATTGGTGGCATATCCAGCGCGTCACCCGCATCGCCCGTATCCTGGCGAATCTTGAAGGTGCCAATGTATACATATGTGAGCTGTCGGCGCTGCTTCATGACGTGGCGGACGAGAAGTTAAATGAATCCAAGGAAGCGGGTTACGAGCGGGTTCAGAATTGGCTGATGCAAGCCGGTGTTGAGACCACTGACCGGGAATTAGTGCTTGAAATCATAAACACGATGTCATTTTCAGGCGGAACGGGAAATACAATGCGGACCCTGGAAGGCCGAATCGTGCAGGACGCCGATCGTCTGGATGCGCTTGGCGTCATCGGCATTGCCCGTACTTTTGCTTATTCCGGCTGGAAGGGGCAGAAGATGTATGATCCTTTCATTCCTCTTCGAGAGAAGATGACGCAAGAGGAATACCGGTCGGGTGAAAGCACGGCCATCAACCATTTCTACGAGAAACTACTGAAGCTGAAGGATCGAATGAACACGGAATCAGCGAGACTTCTTGCAGATAACAAGCATCAGAGTCTCGAACTTTTCCTGCAAGCGTTCGACAAGGAATGGGCGATCGGGAATAACGCATACCTGTCTGAATCTCCCATTCACCGCGGCAATGTAACCAGAGTTCATATTTCGTTTGATGACTCTACCGCCGGCTCGTTAAAATTAATGCTGCAATCGAACCCCGGGGAGATTGTAGTTACACTGGGAGATAACCTCATGGTCGGACCGCTTCCGAACGACCGTGATTTCTCCCATTCGTTCTCCGGCAGAAATGAATGGATTCAGGAGCGATACAGCACTGCATATGCAGACGACAGGAAGCAGAGCATGCTGCAAGCGGCGTTTAGTTGGCACATATGGCCGCAGCAGTTGATGGAGGTGCCTTGTCTTATATGGGCTGGAGATTCCGCTTCTGAACAATTAGGTCTGCGCAGGCTGTTGTCCTTGATGCCAGACCATCCCGATGCCATGGTGATCAATGCAACAAGCATTCTTCATGAACAAGATCCAAATACCTGGTATAAGGGAACATATGAGATGACTCCGAAGAAACTCCAAACCGTACTGAACGTATCCGAGCTTGTGAGGCTATCGCCAGAAGAGCAGGCTGGTTACCGCGAGGAGTGGAGTCGGCTGTTGAACGAAGACGGGACACTTCGGGTGCTGAAAGGCAAGGAGCTGCACACGGTATCGGAGTCTTATTATGATGGTGATATATTAGAAGCCGCATATCGGGTTGAAGCCAGACACGGGTTCTTCAAGAAATCAGCCCGTATCATTGGCGATGTGATCGGCAATGGCGAACTGACCGTTCCGGACTTATTCGTTGAGTACAGGGTTCGCCACCTGATTCGGGAAGGAGCTTTAGTTCATACCGGTGATCTGAGTACAATGCGTAACTACAGCGTGTCTCTTGTGGATCCTTCGATTCCTGAGGAGCAATGGAGCCATGAACAGCGATTGGCCAAGGTCGTGAAGGTGAGGTCGCTGCTCCGTGAGATGATGGAGATCAATCTTTCGGAGAAAGACGTGATGGAGCAATTGAGCCAGTTGGATGCTGCCGCTCTCGGCTTAACTCCTTCTGCTCAGCCGGAAGTGGATGAAGGTGGTATCCAAGCTCTATTAGGTGAACTGTTGATTACCTACCAACAACATAGAGAACAACGGATATCCGTAATAGAATCGCTGGTTAAGATGTTAAACCACTGGGATCAGGATACTCATAAAGAGTAGGCCAGTCCGTACAACCTGGGTGCGGAGTCAATAGAATAGACAGAGAATGACGGAAAGTGGTGGCGATATGTTATTTACGAATCAGCAGCTACGAACCATTAGAGAGCATGCGCTAAGTATGGACAAGGAAAGACAAATAACTCAGGAAGTATTAGATATCCTATATGATCATCGTCTGTTTCACTTGTTTGTGCCTGATGAGCTTGAAGGTCGAATGACTCCGCTTCCCGAGGCAACACGTATTTTTCAGGAGAGCGCCAGAATCGATGGGAATTTGGGGTGGCTGGTTACGATTGGGGCAGGCGGTGGGTTCTTTGCAGCCATGATGAATCCGGAAGTCAGCCGCGGCGTATTCGCATACCGGGAAGCTGTGATTGCCGGCAGTGGGATGCCGTCCGGGACTGCAACAAGGGTAGAAGGCGGGTATGTTGTGAACGGCAGCTGGAGATATTGCAGCGGTTCTACTTATGCGACCACCTATACAGCCAATGCTGTCATTGAGCCAGCGCCCAACCGTAATGATGCCGTATCCTCTTCAGCACCTGGCGAATCCGAGATTCGTTCCTTCATCCTGAATCCGGAGCAGATTGACATTCTGGCAGATTGGAACGCCTTCGGTCTGCGAGCAACTGGAAGCCATACGATATCGGCGGTGGATGCATTCGTACCGGATGACATGACATTCTTGCTCACGGAGACCAAGGGATATGAGCGAGAAACCATCTATCGCTATCCCTTCCTTCCTTTTGCACAAGTTTCTTTTGCAGGTGTTGCGGCCGGGATCGCAGAGCATTTTCTGGAGGCGGCAGAGGTACTTGCGGTCCAGCGGGGAAGCTCATCTTACGTCATCGGCAAGCTGGAGGAATGTAAGGCAGCGCTGGAGCAAGCCATGTCCGTCTTTTATGTGACGGTAGAGAAATCATGGGAGGAACTGCTTCGCGTCGGCGGATTGTCAGCTGAGACAGAGGCCGAGGTAACGGCGAAGAGCATAGCAGCGGCAAATACGGCTTTATCCTGTGGTCAGCAGTTGTTTCCACTGCTGGGACTGTCCGCAGCTATGGAGGATGCGGAAGTGAACCGCTGCTGGAGGGACCTTCAAACCGCATGCTCGCATGCGCTGCTAAGAAACTTCTCATGAACAAAAAACCATGAACTGCGTGGTAAGCAGTTCATGGTTTTTTAGTATTACTATCCCGAAGTCTTATATATCTTGGGATTAAACGAGGAAATAACGCTGTGACAGGGGCAGATTGGCAGATGGTGCGCTTGTCAGCTTCTCGCCATTCACGGTAACTGCGTAAGTCACAGGGTCTACCATAATTTCCGGCGTCTCACCATTGTGGATAAGATCCGCTTTTCTCACGGTCCGGCAGTTCTGAACAGGCAGGAGCTGCTTTCGCAATCCTAATGGATCCAGCGTCCCCATTTCTAGGGAGGATTGCGAGACAAAGGTCGCGCTAAGTGCAGCCTGCGCTCCACCGTAACTGCCAAACATCGGCCGATACATATAGGGCTGCGGTGTGGCGATCGAAGCGTTCGGATCTCCCATGACCGCATGGACAATCATGCCGCTTTTCAGCACCATCTCCGGTTTGGCGCCGAAAAAGGCGGGCTTCCAGAGCACGAGGTCGGCCATTTTCCCCACTTCAATGGAGCCGACATAATTCGAGATGCCATGGGTGATGGCAGGGTTAATGGTGTATTTGGCAATGTAGCGCTTAATCCGGAAATTGTCAGCATTTGTATCCGGACCTAACGGACCGCGCTGTTGTTTCATTTTGTCCGCCGTTTGCCATGTGCGGATGGCGACTTCACCCACACGGCCCATGGCTTGAGAGTCGGAGCTGGTCATGCTGATGGCTCCAATGTCATGCAGGATGTCTTCCGCACCAATCGTCTCTGCCCGGATTCGGGAAGCGGCAAAGGCAACATCCTCCGGGATGCGCGGATCCAAATGATGACATATCATCAGCATATCCAGATGTTCATCCAGCGTATTGACGGTATATGGCATCGTTGGGCTGGTAGAGGAGGGGAGAACGTTCGGCATGGAAGCCACCCGAAGCAGGTCAGGTGCATGGCCGCCTCCGGCGCCTTCGGTATGATAGGTATGAATTGCCCGGCCGTTAAAGGCGCGCAGGCTGTCTTCAACAAAACCGGCTTCGTTCAGTGTATCGGTATGAATATTAACCTGTACATCCAGCTCTTCAGCGACATTCAGGCATTTATCGATGACATAAGGCGTGCTGCCCCAGTCTTCATGAATCTTAAGTCCGGCAGCGCCTGCATGCACCTGTTCCGCCAGCGCTTCAGGGCGGCTGCTGTTCCCGCGCCCCAGAAATACCATATTAATCGGCAATGCATCGGTTGCCTGCAGCATGCGCTGCAAATTCCATACCCCTGAAGTACAGTTCGTAGCCAGCGTACCCGTGGCGGGTCCGGTGCCTCCGCCAACAAATGTGGTCACACCACTTTGAAGTGCAATTTCCACTTGCTGCGGACTGATGAAGTGTACATGCGAATCCACGCCGCCAGCCGTTACAATCAAATTTTCGCCTGAGATGACTTCGGTACCAACTCCGATAATCATGCCGTCGGTAACGCCATCCATCATCAGGGGGTTCCCCGCTTTACCAATGCCGCTAATGAATCCGTCCTTAATCCCGATATCGGCTTTGACGATGCCCCAGGTGTCGATGATGATGGCATTCGTAATGACCAGATCCAGTACGCCTTCCGCACGGGTCGCCAGTGGATGCTGACCCATGCCGTCACGAATGACTTTACCGCCTCCAAAAACACATTCATCCCCGTAAACGGTAAAGTCATTTTCAATCTCAAGCCAGAGGGAGGTATCGGCGAGTCTTACGCGATCTCCTGTCGTAGGCCCATACATACTGGCGTAGGTAGCGCGATCAATCTTTGTCATAAGCTCACCATCCCATTCGTTTTTCCGTTTATCAAACCAGCAAAGCCATGAATTTCTTGACTGCCTCCAATCTGCACAAGGACAACCTCTGAAGTTTCCCCGGGTTCAAACCTTGTGGATAAACCAGAGGCAATATCGAGCTTGTATCCTTGCGTGCCGTTCCGATCGAATTGCAGGGCCGGGTTGCATTCGTAAAAATGGAAGTGTGAGCCTACCTGGATCGGGCGATCACCGGTATTCGTTACTTCACGCTTAATGCGGGGCCGATCAGGAACCAGCTCGATGGGCTCATCACGAAGATCGTATTCCCCGGCAATCATACCCGCTGAAGCGAGAGTGCCTTGGATCGGATCATGAACACTGACCAACTTGGTGCCATCCACGAAAGTAGCTTCCACCTGGACTTCTGTAAGCAAATGGGCAACTCCATCCATGACTTGATCCGCAGACAGGACATGGCGCGCCTCTTCCATTAGCTCCGCTACAGACTTGCCGTCACGAGCACCTTCAACAACGTAACCTGAAATAAGTGCGGCCGCTTCAGGATAGTTTAATTTCAACCCGCGGGCCAAACGTTTCTGCGCTAATTCAGACGCTAGAAAAAGCAATAATTTGTCTCTCTCTTGGTAAGTAAGATGCATCCAAGTCACTCCCTTTGTAATAATTTGCGTCAGAATACATAACGCATAATTGTGAATGCAGACTGACACGCTGCGTAATGGTGTTTATTTTGGATAAATGTAGCACTTCATAGAAAGTTAGTCAATATTTATGTTAGATAAATTAACATATAATTAACAGAAGATGTTCTAGTCCTCTTAAAATATATCTAACGAATGCCATATCACGCATAGGAACATCTTCAGCGGGAACCTTAGGCTCAGACAGGGTTGATATTGAGGACAAGCAGGAGGGGTTACATGCTGAACAGCATTTTTTTGACAGGGATATTATGGCTCGGGATAAGTCCCGGTGATCATCAGAGCATGGAAGAATCCTCGATTAATGACTACCAGCAGGCCATTCTTGAATCCGGCGCCCAGCTCGTCGAAGAGGCCGTGAGGACTTGTGAGGTACATTTCGGAAAGAAGATCCTTTTGCCTCCACAGCTGCCATCCGTATCTTTCACGCATCAGTATGGTCGCTGCTATGACACACAGGGAGGATTGGACGAGCATTTGGAGATTCATTATCAACATCAACACAAGCCTGAGAATGAGTATACAATCGAGCTGTATCCAAGAAAGAACCGACAACAACTGAATTATCTGTCGTTTGATGAAACGGAGCTTGCGGATCATAACGTGGCCAAGTTCTACAAGGGACCCATCAACTCAATCCAGCTATTGGCATTCGAAAAAGGCGACTGGCAGTATCTGTTGACGGCAGCCAATCAAGCCTCGTCGGCAATCAGTCAACAGGAGTTGACAGAAATCGCGCAGTCTCTAACTCATGTCGTTGATAGCAAAGACCCGGCTTATGCGAAGTGGGGGAATCTCGCAGTAAATCAAACGAAGGACCATTATCATATGGACGTAATTGATTATCTCTATATGGGGAGAACCACGAAATCCAGCGAATTGGCGGAGGAGAAATTCAAGCTTTGGTTGAAGAAGGGAACCCGTGAATTCGGCGTTTATGCGATCGTTGTGTTCAATCCGACCACGGATCAATTCATAACGATACGGTACGAGGAATTCTAAAAGGAATAACGGTTTGGAAGCAGGGATAACACCATTTTCAGGAAAAAAATTACACATGCTTTTCTGAAAGTCGTGTTTTCCTGCTGTTCAGACATCTGCTTATGGTGTACCATATTTGGTGATACTTGCCTCCGTTATTTCTACATTTTGCGCCAGTATATAGCGATCTAGGAGTGATTCGCTTTGCCATTTATTGTCCTTAAGCTCCTATTTGTTCCTTTGATATCGGTCTTTATTATCGTGTCGTCGGTTTATCTGGATTACCAATCATCCATCCCTTTGATGCTGTTATTGGCAACACTATTGTACTTATCCGTCGTGTTCGATCGAAAGTATGAATGGCTCCGCAATGTTCAATTTCTCTTCCTCGGGGCCTTTCACTATGTTAGCCAATTGAATTGGTGCATTCTCTTGTATTACATATTTATTATTAATCTCATTCATAAGAAAGAGAATTTTAGAGACTCGATGTCGCTGTGCTTTCTCATGATTCTTCAATATTCCGTCATTCGTCTGACCTATTTGCCATTAACGAAGTATCATATATTGGTCTCTGTGTTTGATACCTTGGCGTCTTTTGTCATCGTGATCTCTTTTCATTTCGTGAACTTTCTCGATTCGGAGAAGAAGAAGTTATATAAGCAAAATGATTATCTGACGTATCACGATCCTTTAACGGGTTTGCTCAATTATGATGGATATTTGCATAAAGTTCAGCATTTAATTAAATTGAACAAGCCTTTTCAATTGGTGCTGCTGGATATCAACAACTTCAAATCATTGAATGCCAAAGATATATCGACCGCCAATGAGATTCTTATCAGTTTCTCGCGCGCACTGCGCAAGCTGTTCCTGAACGATATGCTTGCAGCTTCCCGGTACGCAGGAGATCGCTTTGCTATACTGCTCCCGGAGCATGTAAACATCGAGAGCAGCATGTTTAACTTTGAGCATATCGGTGTTCAGGTGACATACAGCATTACGTGTTATCCCCATGAAGCGTTAACCTATCAGGAGATGCTCAGCACCGCGGAGGACCGGATATTTCAGATGCGGCGCAATTCCTGGATGAGAAGCCAGGAGGAGATCCTTCGAACGGAAAAGATGAAGATGGTGGGAGAGCTGGCTGCCGGGATGGCTCATGAAATCCGGAATCCCCTCACTTCGATTAAAGGCTTCATACAACTTTCGAAAAATCAAAGCTATAACATACAGCCCTGGTATGAGGTGATTATGGGCGAAATCACGAGGGTAGGGGAATTGACAGCGGAGTTTCTGCATTTTTCCAAGCCGCATGCCAGCAACATGAAAGTTGAGTCGCTTACGGATTGTATGACCCGTGTCTATTCCCTATGTGAATCCGAAGCTGCTTCCCATGGACATCTTTTTACGCTCGATTTAAGCGATGATCCGATCCATATCGTCATGGACCGCGACAAGATCATTCAGGTGCTGATTAATTTGATCCGGAATTCATTTCAGGCGATGGAGCATACCGGCACGGTTCGTATCTCGCTAGAGGCAGTAGAAGCGCTTGCAGTGGTAAGGGTCGAGGACACAGGTAAAGGGATTGCTGATGAAAATCTGGCAAAGATTTTCGATCCGTTCTATACAACCAAAGAAGAGGGCACGGGTCTCGGACTGTCCCTGTGTCAGAAAATTGTAGAGGATCATGGCGGGAGAATTACCGTACAAAGTGAGCTTGGTAAGGGTACGACATTTACCTTGCGGATTCCGTTGGCCTAGAAAAAATGGATAGCAATATCGTGGAATATATCCTATGATAGGATAGTTATTTAGCAGTCGGATGTTTTAGAGAAGAGATTAATCATGATATGCATCGTTGTGTTGCAGGAAAGGAAGTAACCGTTCGTATGTCGATTTCCACCAATGAAGCCAGCTCTACGATGGTACTAACGCGCAGAAAGAGGCTTCAGTTTGCTCTGATTCTCGGATCACTTTCAGCATTTGGGCCATTATCTGTTGATATGTATTTACCGGCGCTTCCCAAGCTGTCAGAAAGTTTGGGTTCACCTGCCTCATTAGCTCAGCTCAGCCTGACGGCATTCTTGCTCGGACTTGCACTCGGACAATTGGTAGCCGGACCGTTAAGTGACATAAGGGGGAGGAAAGGGCCGCTGATCGTCTCACTGATTATTTATTCGGTGACCTCCTTGCTCTGTGCATTTGCGCCTAGCATATGGGTCCTGGTTGCACTTCGTTTCATACAGGGAGCAAGCGGAGCGGCGGGCATTGTTATCTCCAGAGCAGTCGTCCGGGATTTATACACCGGTTCCGAGCTGACCAAATTCTTCACTTTGCTGATGTTAATCAATGGTTTGGCACCGATTATTGCGCCTGTGTTCGGAGCATTTATCCTTAACTTTGTTTCATGGCGCGGGGTTTTTGTTGTATTGTTCCTGATCGGTGTGTTGATGCTGCTTGCTGTCCTCTTCGGTCTTCCCGAGACGCTGAACCGGGAGAAAAGAGCAACCGGTGGCATTAAGCAGACATTTCGCACATTCGGTACACTGATCCAGGACCGTGTATTCGTTGGCTATGCGCTATCTCAAGCGTTTGTATCCGCCGCAATGTTTGCTTATATCTCGGGATCTCCGTTCGTTCTGCAGGATATATTCGGTGTTTCCCCTCAGATGTACAGTCTGTTTTTTGCCGTGAATGGAATTGGTATTGTTTTGTTCTCGCAGATAACAGGCAGATTGGCTTCTCGCACCGGTGAAACGAAACTGTTAATGACAGGACTTGTGATTGCCGCATTTGGAGGGACCTCGTTATTCGTCATCACATGGCTTGGCGGAGGATTATTATTCATTGCACCGATGCTGTTCCTGATTGTATCGGCCGTCGGTATGGTAAGTGCTACGACAACATCGCTCGCGATGCAGAAGCAGGAAGCCCGTACAGCGGGAAGCGCCTCGGCACTGCTTGGTTTGCTGCCCTTGTTGTTAGGTGCAGCGGCCAGTCCCCTGGTGGGACTGGGTGACGGCACAACGGCGGCACCGATGGGAACGGTAATCGGCATTGCAGAATTGCTGGCGATCAGTTCGTTTTTATTCCTGGTCATGCCGCTCACCCGCCGCAAAGACACTCACGTTGCACTATAAGTACCTTGTGTAGAAACCCGACCTTTCATGGTGCGGGTTTCTTTTTGCATTTTATAAGGCTTTGCATGAATTGTCTGTTAAGCAATCATAATACCATAGAGAAGAAATATACGGAGTAGTAGACCGAGCAAGCACGGACAGAGGATAACCTAAAGAAAAAGCGGGTGAGCTGGTTTGAGATGGATGTCGGTTGTAAGCCTATTGTTCTTACTCTTGCAAGAGAATGAACCGGATAACAACAATTTAACGATTATGCAAGAAGGAAAAGTCATGACCAGTGTAAGTCGTAGCGAACACGCGCTTGACGTGTTCCCGCTGCTGGACATGGATAAATACGAGCAGTGGGTGGATATGCTTGATCGGAAAACATATCTAGAAGCACAGAATGCCCGCATTGGCAGCAGCGGACAGATTGTTCCCGGACAGAACGGTCATCGGCTGAACCGTCGTAAGCTGCTGGAGCAATACTATGCTTATATGTACGGCACCGGCTCTGCTTCCATCGAGGCTCCATGGTACCCGACTTATCCCAAGGTGGACACGGAGCTTCTTGCGGCAATCCGGGTTAAACCCATCGGTTACTATGTCACTTATTTTAATTCCAGCAATAAAAATCGTTCCCATAATATTGCATTAGCTTCAAAAGCGATTGATAGTGCCGTCGTATTTCCGGGCGAAACCTTTTCCTTCAATGAGGTTGTGGGCATGCGAACGATAGACAGAGGTTATAAGCGTGCAGGCGTTATTGTAAGAGGTGAACTGTCAGAGGGAGTGGGGGGAGGAATCTGTCAGGTATCCTCCACACTGTTCAATGCCATCGACCGGGCTGGATTGCAAATCGTCAAGCGGTACTCCCACAGCCGTAATGTTCCCTATGTGCTTCCGGGGCGGGATGCGACGGTCAGCTGGGGCGGACCCGACTTTGTGTTTGAGAATGCATATAACCAGCCTATTCTAATTCGGGCCTACGGTAGTGGCGGAAGAATGACGGTATCCATATTTTCCTCTGAGCTCATTGAATACAAGCCGCGTAATGTGCCTAGCATATCGAATCGATTGCCGGAGGAAACAAAAGACAGCCTGCACAATCCTGTCAGCGGGGATTAATGGAATTGCCAATGAAAGCTTCCCTTGCCTTGATGGGGTCTTCGAACCAGGCCGCGATTTCATCAGCCGTCTGTTGGTCAGCGGCGGCTTTCATGAGTAGTCCTGCAATATGCTCGGGAAGCGGCTGTGTCATTGCGTTGGTCCATTCCGTAACCGCAACGATATAGGCCTTTACCCGGTTCCAATAAGCTGCGCTAACAGCTTCATCCCATGCGGCTTCCTTGTTTGTTAAAAGGGTTTCATAGATTTGCTCAGCCGCATAGGATGCCGTATTACAGCCCTGACCTGTAATCGGATCAGTCAAAAAGACACTGTCGCCGCATCCCAAAATAAGGGTGTGATTCTCCATGACATAAGGGCGGTGAATGATCGAAGTGATCGCTGTCTGAAGATAAGCCTGTTCATCAAGGAGCCCACAATGAAGCAGGAGTGATACGAGCAGCGATTTCAGGAAAATATTCCTCGACCTCGACAGTGATCCGCATACGTTCTTCGAACGCTTCGGAAGTTTTAATCTCCTTGAATGTGTCCAATATCCCATCTGGAACAGCTTCAATAAACAAAATCGTGGCACGACCGGAATCGGTGACGGCCGGGATTTCAAATCCTGAGAAGTTACACGACCGGGTACAAAGGTCACGCCTTGCTGCTCAAGATCCTTCATCGCGCTGGAAAAGCGTAAACGTTGATCGGTTGATGTCGCAGAGCCAGCCAGTTGTCCCGTAAATAACCGCTGCTGACCTATACATTAGTTTACATAATATTTATTATGGTATATATGTGAAATGCACTTAAATTAGTTGTGGAAATCGATACAGGTATCCCGTGTTGTTTTCTATAAGTAAGAGGCGAATCCCGTTTAGCGGATTCGCCTCTTGTTATTTGAAGACTATGATTCCAGGATTGCTCATGATTCAGGGTGGAGGGCCAGCGGTATTTCTTCCACGCCCCGGACGATCATGCCAGGTCTCCATCTAAGTTCATCCACACCAGCCTGAAGCTCAAAATGAGGATAGCGTCGGAGCAGCGTGTTGATTGCAATTTCGCCTTCAAGTCTGGCTAGCGGCGCCCCCAGGCATAGATGTATCCCTCTGCCAAAAGCTAAATGCTGGCTCTTCTCCCGCGTAATATCAAAGAGATCGGGATGTTCAAATGGACCTGCATCACGGTTTGCGGAGTTCAGGGAAACGACGACCAAATCGCCTTTTTTCATTTGAACACCATGAAACTCCATATCCTCCGCGGCCCAGCGTGAGGTGCTGAATTCAACCGGACCGTTATAACGAAGCATTTCTTCAATAGCGCCATGAATGAGTTCGGGTTGTTCCTGCAGCAGCTTGCGCTGCTCCGGATATTCCAGCAGTGCAAGCACGCCATTGCCGATCAGGTTAACCGTTGTTTCATGGCCGGCAATAATCATAAGCGTGACTACGCCATACAGCTCCTGTTCAGATAAACGATCCCCCTGATCCTCGGCCATGACCAGCTGACTGATCATATCATCGCCCGGATTCTCGCGAACCTTGGCAAACCAATCCTTCAAGTAGGCGATAAATTCATGCATATGCTGAGCGACCTCTTCGCTTGTTTCCCGATTCGAAGCGCCGATGATGGAGTTGGACCATACCCGGAACTTGTCCTGATCCTCCGTAGGTACACCAAGGATTTCGCTGATCACAATAATAGGAAGTTTAAAGGCATATTCATCAATGAGATTTATCGTATCTTTGGCGGAGGCTTCATGCAGAAGGGTATCGGCAATGTCTTGTATATGGCTCCGCATATCAGCAATTCTCTGGGGAGTGAAGCCTTTCTGCACCAGTCCGCGGAGGCGTTTGTGATCCGGCGGATCGGCGAACAGCATGTTGGTGCTGAATACACTGGTATGTTCTGCTCCGTAAGCTTTGGTAATGTCTTTTATAAACCGGCCTTCCTTCAGCGCGGCAACCGCCTCGTCGTAACGGGTGATCAGCCATCCATAGCGACCATCAGGAAACTTCAGATTCAGAATCGGTTCGCTTTGTCTTAATTTCTCGTAAACAGGATAAGGATTTTGGGTGAATTCCTCAGTAAACAACGCATTTTTCAGAGATTCGTTCGCACTCATACATTAGGGTCTCCTCTCGAAAATGTTAGCTTCTTATCCAGTATAAGGGATGGGGAAGACCATAACCAAATTTCACAATTAGTCTATCACTTTGTATAAATTGTCATTTTGAATGAAATCAACATTTCTTTTCACCTTTTGCGAATATCGCTGGCCCGCAGCCTTCATTAATCTGTGATAGAGCACAAAAAAGCTCAATCTGGTGCTTGCCAGCGAGGATTATCCTGATGTGATCTTGGGTCTGAACATTTCACCTGCGCAGCAGATGATCTACGCTACGTGAACGGGCCGACACGGCCGGTATCGCATTATGCAACTATTCCATGCCTGCTAATTTTTGTCCAGGAGGGCAGAGATGACTTTGAAGCAAAAGTTGAGCGGATTAAACGCCATGTGGATACGGTTCGCAGGTTAGGAATCAAGCACATGCGTCATGATGTGACGGCATTCACGCATTCACGCTACCTCCAGAGAAGATGGGCATCGATTATCTGGAACCCCACCTGAAATGGATTGGGGAAGGATGCCAGCAGATCGCCGATTATGCGGCCAAATTCGATAACGAGTATGGGAGGAAGTCTAGCAGCAGAGGCTCGCAAATCAGCGAATCGTAAGGCGAGTTTGACCGGGACTATATACATGAAGCAGGCCTGCAACGGAGTATAATCCTGGCTGGCCTTTTTGTGCAGATTCACTGATGAATCGACTGCTGCCCAATACGAAGTGAAATCTACCTGTATCTAGTAAAAATGGATGCTGAAATGGACAAATAGGATGCGAGAGACCAATATCAGTGATTGACAATTTATGGGTTGCGTTTAGTATTAAACTGAAGGATAAATTTTATGGTGATCATCACCAGCCAAGGGGGATAATATGAACCAAACCACTGTGCCTTATAACGAGATTGAGCCGCAGCTGCAGACCGGAGATATTCTGCTCGCTCACGGTGTAGCCAAGGGAAGTTTGCGCATTGAAGAGCTGGAGCACTGCCCATGGTCACATGTTGCGATGGTCGTACGCGCGCCGAACGATGAAGTGCTCTTATGGGAATCCACATCGCTCGATAATCTGGAGGATTCATGGTTACATGTCAAAAAGTCAGGTCCTCAGATTGTGAAGCTTCGGGATCGATTGTCAACGGATGTTAGTAACCATTATGATACGATGTTTGCGATCCGTCATCTGCATGCTGATCGAACACCTGAAATGTATGAGCAGCTGGATCATTTTATCGAGCAGGTGCATGATGCCGTGTTTCCGGATAAAAAACAGATGTATTGGGAAATCATCGAAGGCAAGTTTGGCATTACATCTTCCTTCCGCGACTTTTTTTGCAGTAAACTGGTGGCGGAAACTTATATCCAATTAAAACTGCTATCCTCAGCTAAGGCACCTAACAGTTACGAACCCAAAGATTTTACGTCGAAGCGACATCTTTCTCTGCTGGGAAATGCTCGATTAAGCGATGAAATTTACATTGATGCAGCGTCGATTCTCACATGAAATGGCGTAAACACGCGGCGGCACTCATTTTTTTTACCTGATCCTGTCTGTGGATTGCCATTCGAAGGTTGCGGCAGCCGAGTCCTCCACTTCGGTGAAGGACGGTGAGTTACAGCTTGCAGAATGGAATTTTGCCACAGATGGGAGTTTGGAGCTGAACGGGAAGTGGGCATTTTATTGGAATCAGCTGCTAGAGCCTGCTGACCTGAAACAGGGAACGATTCCTTCAGTCAGCGCCTACGTGAATGTCCCCGATTATTGGACGAATTATATCTTAAATGGAATGAAACTTCCAGCCGACGGATATGCAACGTTTCGTTTGACGATTAACGGACTTGATTCAGAACAGTCCATTGCACTCAAGCTGCGTAATACATATTCCTCTTACAACTTGTGGGTGAACGATACCCTGGCAGCTTCGGCCGGAAAACCAGGATCAACGCCTGATTCCACCGTTCCGAAGTACGGTGCATCTTTAGTCGTACCCGTGCAGCCCGACTTGGATGGACGATTAACACTGCTGATACAGGTTGCCAATTTTACGTATCCCAAGGGAGGAATTAATAACGCCTTTGAGCTTGGAGATGCCAAGCAACTGCAACTGGAGAAGTCAAAGGAGCTTGTACGAGACAGTCTTGTCATCGGCTCCCTGCTGGTTATCGCCGTTTATCATATAATCCTTTACATGCTGAGGCGCAACGACGTCACTCCGCTGTACTTCGGGTTGTTCTGTATTTGCATTGCAGTTCGAACGATGCTGGTTGGCTCGAGATTTGTACTGGAAGTATTCCCAGCGTTCTCATGGGAATGGTTTGCCAAAGCATCGTATTTAACGATTTACGTCGGCGAGTTCTTTTTGATCTCATATATCTATCACTTGTTTCCTCAATTTCTGTCCCGCAAGGTATGGCGTTTGACGCAGTTATTCACGATGGGCTTAACTGTGCTGGTGCTTACAACCCGTATTCGGGTGTATGATTATTCACTGATCCCGTTTCAGATTTATTCCATAGGGCTTGTCCTGTATGCCGTCTATGCATCCATTCGGCTAGCCAGACAAAGACAAGAAGGGGCTGTCCTTCTCATACTCGGGTTCAGTCTCATCTTCCTGACAGCGGTTAATGATACCTTAAATCGCAATGGAGTCCTGGCCACACCAGCTTTGCTGCAATTCGGCGTACTCGGGTTTGTCTTTTTGCAGGCATTATTGTTGTCCATGAAATTTTCCCGGGCATTTTCCCAGGTGGAGCGTTTATCGGAGCGATTGTTAACGCTGGACAAGCTGAAGGATGAATTCCTGGCAAAAACTTCGCATGAGCTGCGTACTCCGCTCCATGGCATTATCGGTTTAGCGGATGCATTGATTGATGGGAGCTCCGGCAAGCTGCCATCCCCCGTTGTCGATCTGTTGCGGCTAATGAAGGTTAGCGGTCAGCGGCTTGCGCATTTGGTAAACGATATACTGGATTTCTCAAAGCTAAAGCATCAGGAGATTGGCTTGGTCATCGTGACGGTTAACTTGCGTCTGTCCGTAGAGCTGACCCTTCAAGTGCTGAACCCATTGGCCCAGAAGAAAGGGCTCCTATTATCTCACCAATTGCCGGACGATATCTACGTGATGGCAGACGAGAATAGGCTGCAGCAAATATTGCATAATTTAATCGGCAATGCGATTGCATACACGGAAAATGGAACCGTTACTGTCACGGCGAGGAGAATGTATGGACAGGTATCGGTTCAGATAAGCGATACCGGAATCGGGATCGCAGAAGCAGATCAGGTCCGCATCTTTGAATCCTTCGAGCAGGTTGATCCCTTGCATCGATCGCAGCAAGGCGGTACCGGGATTGGACTCTCCATTACTAAGAAGTTAATCGAGCTGCATGATGGCAGCATTGGAGTAACGTCCAGACTTGGTGAAGGATCAACGTTCAGCTTTACACTTCCCTTGACTGGTGAGGGAAAACCGAAGGAATCTCCTCTACCCGTCACAGACTATATCCAGACCGAGTCATTCCCCCATTGGGAGATCGTTCAGACCGAGAGGGAGCCAGCGAACTCTAACATGCAGCTGCCCTCCGTGCTTATCGTGGATGACGATCCGATTAATGTCCAGGTGCTCTTGCAGTTCCTGGGCGGAAAGTATTCACACAGGTCGACATGCAGCGGACAAGAGGCCTTGGAGTGGATCGAGAATGGATATAAACCAGATATCGCGCTGCTGGATGTTATGATGCCGTATGTATCCGGACTTCAGCTAGGAGAAGAAATACGCAAGCATTACAACTCGGGGGAATTGCCTATCCTGTTCCTCAGTGCAAAAAGTCAAATGACGGATCTCGTTGCCGGTTTCGAACACGGCGGCAATGATTATCTTGCCAAACCCGTTGCCAAGCAGGAGCTGTTAGCCCGTCTGGAGCTGCATCTCCAACTGGCACGCTGGAATGCAACGCTGGAACGCGAAGTGGAGGCAAGAACCATAGAGCTTGAGCATTCTTTGGAAGAACGGGCCAGGGCTATGTCGAAGGTTTCCGTTCTGGCAGAGCGGAATCGGATTGCTGGAGATATCCACGATCACGTGGGGCATATTCTTACAGCCAGCGTTGTTCAGCTGGAGGCCGGTTTGAAAATGTCTGCCCATAACGCACCGGAATCAACAGAGAAACTGAAACATGCATCGGACCTGCTCCGCAGAGGACTTCATGAAATGCGGAAATCTGTGCATATGCTTGCCGAGGAGGAGGCTGCCTCTGCAACGTTCCGGAACTCCTTGCTGCAGATTATCAATGACTCCCAGCAATATGCGGAAGTTATAGTGGAGCACAAAATTGAAGTTTCGGATGGCAGTCTCGAGCCGGAGGCTGAGAAGCTGATCCGCCATGCCCTGCAGGAGGGGATCACCAACGGAATACGTCACGGGCAGTGTACAATCTTCCGGTTTGAATTAATAGAGACCGAAGAATCCATTCGGTTTACACTCGAGAATAATGGACTTCCCTTCGAATCCGAACGGCTTGGATTCGGTTTGACTATGATGCGCCAAACTACCCGGCGAAGGGGCGGTACCTTCCAGGTCAGCACGAAGGATGGAGCAGGCTGTATGCTAGTACTCACCATGCCCCGATCCACGCTTAAGGAGTGATCAGATATGTCAAGCATAACCATACTTATTGTAGAGGATCAAACCATTGTTCGTGAGGGCCTGGAGACGATTATCAATCTGGAGCCCGACATGGATGTTGTTGCCACCACGGACAATGGACAGACCGCCTGCGAGCTGGTGGAGCAGCTGCGCCCTCAGCTTGTGTTAATGGACATCGAAATGCCGGTTATGAACGGAATTGCGGCAACACGCCAGATTAAGCAGTCACATCCGGAAACCATCGTGCTGATCCTCACGACGTTCACAGAAGAGGATTTCATTATAGAGTGTCTTGCCAATGGAGCATCGGGATATTTACTTAAGGACTTCTCTTCCAACAAAATCATTACTTCGATCCAAGAGGCGGTCCGCGGCGAGATGATGCTCCCCTCGAAGGTGGCGGCAAAATTAGCAGCCCGGTTAAGGACAACCGGAGCTCCTCAGTTTCCGGCACAACATTATAATCTGACACCACGAGAGTTACAGATTGCAAAGCTGATGACGGAATATAAGAATAATCGGGAAATCGCCGATATGTTATATATCACGGAAGGAACGGTTCGGAACTACATTAGCGTTATCTATGAGAAAATCGGCATGAATGATCGGACCAAGGCCATTCCACTGCTTAAACATGCTCTTAGAGATTTTGATTGACATTTTTTTGATCTTCAAGAACACCGCTTTCTATGGAAAGTGGTGTTTTTTTTGTCATGCATATCTACGAGTATAGGGTTTGATCGTCGTTTGGAACAGTTACTCCTGTCATATAAAAGTCATATAAGGATCATACAAATGTCATGCCTTTTGTCATGTAATGGTCATACCAATTGGCCCCCTCATTACTTATAGTAGTTATGCGAGGGAAATACGTTGAAACTGAACAAGATGGCGTTGGTGACGCCATCTTGTTCTTTGTTTTATCAGAATTCATTGCATTTGAGCTCAGTGAGGTTTTACTTTCGGGGAAAACTGATATAATATATAACGTGGATAATGATTATCCGCTTTAAGCATAAATTGAGAAACTGCAATTTGAGTCATGCTACTTACCTAAAATCGAGGTGCTGTTCATGCATATGAAAACAGGGGTGGAACAGTCGGTGTATGCTCTGGTCCTGCTCAACATGCTGCCCGACAAAGCAGTGCTGCCTGGAGAAGCGATTAGCCAACAGCTTGGAGCATCGGCAACCTATTTTCAAAAACTGTTAAGAAAGCTGGTCACAGCCGACATTATTACGTCTGTGCCTGGCATTAAAGGTGGCTTCAGGTTAAAGAAGAAGCCTGAAGATATTCGTGTTTACGATGTTTACCTCGCGGTGGAAGGACAGCAGTCGCTGTATTCATCCCACGGAATTCTGGTGGACATGCTGGATTTGGAAAAGGAAGAAAGCTGCTGCCTGTTAACGAATTTGATGGAAGAAGCTGAATCCTCCTGGAAAGCTGTATTGAAGCGGGAGACCATTGCTTCGCTGTCGGAGGAGATGTGTGGTGAACGCTTTAAGGACAAAGTGGCAGGTTTGGAGGAATGGATTAACAACAAAATGGTCGTCTAACCGAAGAAGGGGATGGAATTAGCATGAGATTAAGCGTATTGGATCAGGCTCCGGTGACAAGTGGCAATACAGCGGAGGGTGCCTTGAATAAAGCAGAAGAACTGGCTGTCTTGGCCGATGAACTGGGATACAGCCGAATGTGGATGGCAGAGCACCATGGCGGTAATACCTTTGCCAGTTCAGCACCGGAAGTAACGGCAGCCCGGCTGGCCGCCAGAACGAATCGTATTCGAATCGGCACCGGCGGCGTGATGATGATGCATTATTCTCCGCTCAAGCTGGCGGAAGTGTTTAAAACGCTAAGTGCTTTTTCCCCGGGCAGAATTGATTTCGGCGTCGGACGGGCTCCCGGCGGCGATACAAGTGCCATGTATGCACTGTCTGAAGGGCGCCAGTTAATGCTGCATAACATGTATGACAAACTCGGTATTACGATGCAGCTGCTTCAAGACCAGATTCCGGAAGATGAGCTGTATACGAAGAATCTCGCGGCTCCAACAGATGTAGCACTCCCGGAGGTGTGGCTGCTCGGCTCCAGCGGCAATAGTGCACTCAAAGCTGCGCAGATGGGAGTGGGGTATTCCTTCGCACAATTCTTCAACGGTGCGATGAGTAATGAGATATTGGACCATTACCGGGATAACTACCAGCCTTCTGTCTTCATGGACAAGCCGGAGATTAATGTATCCTATATGGTGACTACAGCTGAAACGAAGGAAGAAGCCGAGTATGAGGCGTTACCGCAGGATATCTTTCGCCTGATGATGAGTAAAGGCAGAATTACTCAAGTGCTGACACCCGAGCAGGCTCAAGAGGTATCCTTAACGGAAATCGACCGGATGGCCATCGCAGAAGGGCGCAAGATCCATCTGGTTGGGGCGGTTAAAGACATCGCCGTACGCTTGCAGGAAGAACAAGCCCAGTACGGATTCCAGGAAGCGATGATATGCAGCATTCCCCATTCGCAGGAGAAACGGCTTGAGGTATATCGGCTGCTGGCTCGCGAACTGCTGGGCTCGTGATAGATTTCATCAAATCAAACGCCAAGTCCTCGACTGAAGAGACTTGGCGTTTTTTTCATGCGTTTGTGTTGTAGGCAACAGGTTGGAAGCAGATGCAGGAGAGCAACTTTGTTTGCGTGTGGAGCGTTAAAAGGTAAGGAACGTATTCGCTTAAATTATGAAGAAGTTAGGAGAAGCCATGCCTTTTACATTTGCTCATCCTGTCATTACCATGCCCTGGTGGAGGAAAAAATCACTGCCAGTGTCTGCTCTCGTAATCGGCTGCATGGCACCGGATTTCGAGTATTTTATCCGGTTTCGAGCGGCTTCGGTATGGAGCCACGAGGGCTTAGGCGTTATTTTGTTCAATCTGCCCATGATTGTGCTGCTATACCTGTTGTTTGAATGTGTCGCAAGACCGGTTCTACACGTGTATTTACCTTCATGGTTCCCATATCGCTGGAGTAGGGAAGGGAAGCTGCCCATATCATTAAAAGGCTGGCTCCTCGTTCTCGTCATGGGAATGACAGGTGTTGCCACACATTTGCTGTGGGATCAGTTTACGCACAAGGGAGCATGGCTCGTCAATCATATTCCCTTGCTTACACAAACAATTCAAATGGGATCTATACATATCCCGGTGTATAAGCTGTGCCAGCATGGCAGCACCCTCCTCGGTTTGGGTCTGATCGTATGGTGGATTCATCGCCATTTGTACGTAATGCCTGAGAAAAGGAAATATCAGCATCCGATTTTACCATTTTGGTGTGTGTGGGCAGCAATCTTTATCGTCATGATGGTTATGGCGATGATTACGGTGGTGGATGGAGATGGCTTGGCATTTATATTGCAGTTAGTCGTACCGGCGATCAGCAGTTTCTTGCTGGCCTTGCTTATGACATGTCTTGTTTTTTGGAGTAGAGCTAGATAGAATTAGCAAATAACTGCAGAGAGCCCTTTCTGTCCATGACGCCTCAGGACGGTGAAGGGAAATGGAGCCGCTACAGTCTGTACTTGGCCGCGATGGGTGTAATCAGATCAAAATACCGGAGCTGTGCATGGACTCTTGTCACGAAAACTATAAAAGCGTAGTTTGCCTAACAACATTTTCATATTGGAATCATAATTTATGGTAAGGCAGGGAAGTGGGAGGTATGTAGTATGGGCCAAGGAACGCAGGGCAAAAATCAAAAAAACCAGCAAGCAACTTCGAATACGGCTACGCTTAAACAATTAGCATTTATTGCGGCACTTCTAGTGCTAATCGCCGCAGGCATAGGCCTTTATATAGCATATGATGACTTGACCTCGGAAGACAACGTGGAAATTATCATATAACAGCGAAATCAGGAATTATCTGAAACTATCAAAAACTTGCAATACACATATATGATCTGATCTGTGACCCTTATCTCTAACTCCTCACGAGCCATAAATGGATCCTCACAAATAGCTGGAAATGGTGATGAAGATGGAGCAAGGCCGCGCATATTGGAACAGCATACGGCCAGTCGTCTTGCATACAAGCATGGCTGTATTTAGCAATATTCAGAAAGGGACCTTTGCTCATTGTTTCATGAAAAAAGCCAGTCTGTTCTGCGTCGAAGCTGAATATGGCTGGCTTTTTTTGTTTTGCTGTAAAACTCAGGCGACCCTAATCCCGACGCGGCAGCAGTTTCATGCCGACATGGTCCAAATGAATATCAACTTGAACGACAGCCAATGACTCCTCATCTATAATGAGAGGCGAGGTTTGCTTCAGTTTTTTCCACAGACCCGGTTCTCGTTTAAACAGAATGTGCTCAAGGCTATAAATGTCAGTTTTCGCTTTCAGCCCATTTCTGAAGGTATCGATGATCTCTTGCCTTACAATCTTTGCGGCTTCCCGTTCATAGTCGCTCTTGGTGAAATCGACAAGCGCTTCAACGACGTTTCCGTCTAATTTAACATGGAGTTCGTATTTAGGCTCCCCGTTTACAATCTTTAACTCCTTGCGAATCTTGGGCGATTGAAGAACCACGACTCCAGCATAGTCTTCATCTTTCATGATCAGAACGGGTGAACGTTTCGTGTTGGCCTGTACCCAGCGTAATCCGTTAAGTTTATCGTTGGTCAAGATCGCACTCATGGTGTCCTTGACGATGGTAAATACACCGTCAACACGTAATTTGGGATTAGGTTTTCTGTCCTTCTCCCAGGTTTCCTTGTCCACGGTGAGGTTAGGAAGCAAGGCCGTGCAGGCAGGCTCGGTCATGAGAGCCAAAAAATCGAAGTACCGAAGGGGAACGATATACGATTTCTGTTTATACTCCTCCAATGGTTCATGGGTCAACGTGCTCAAGGGGGAGAGATTAAAAAACGCCGGCGCCGTCAAGAGATCCTCGATGGACTCCCGAGTCCCGAACACCCACGGTGTCAGACGGACTTCCTGATACCGGGAGAGTGTATCGAGCTGAGAAAGAATCTGGGTTTTCAGTACTTTTTCACTGATAATGATACTGGAGATGTGGCTCCAGATGGTTCGCTGCTGAGCCGTATCGTACAGTTGATTGATGGCCATATCCAATGTCTTGCCTCGCGAGGTCGAGGTCCAAATTTGAGCGGGTTTCCCTGAGTTTCCGGTCTCTGTCTTGGCAACGGAGGTGAAATCCGTCATTTGTGTGTACACAACGAAATGTTTATCCTCATAATCGATGCCAATGGCTGTAATATAATTCATGTCCTGAATTTCTTTGATGTCCCAGCAACCGGAGAGGACGTTTAACGTTAGGAGGACCAACACGATTTTCAATAAGAACCGGATACAGGTCGTCATCTCATGATCCATCCCCTTCTTTGGAGGTGCCATCTATTGGATTAAGCATTTCCGGTCTCCTCTTGCTATATAACCAAGGCTTCTTAAGAATGGCGCTTACCACATCCTTCGGCGTTAACGGCGACAAGGGGGCAAGATACGGAAGGCCAAAGGATTCCAATACGGATAGATAAGCGATGATGCTCATCATCCCTATGAAAAAACCGAGCATCCCGAGCAAAGAGGACCATGCAAGCACGTACAGTCGAATGACGCTAACGGTTCCGCTCAGCGTCTGATTGACCAAGGTAAACGTAGCGACGGCAGTCGTGGCTGAAACGACAAGCATCGTAGGCGATGTAAGACCCGCCCGTATTGCAGCGTCACCGATAATCAACCCTCCAAGAACGGCAATTGTCTGTCCGACCGCCTTGGGGAGACGGATTCCCGCTTCCCGGAACAGCTCGAACATGCCCAGCATAATCAATATTTCCATAGGGCCGGAGAAGGGGAGGCCGAATCTGGAATTGGTTACGGTAGCAAGCAGCGGGAAAGGGAGCTGGTCCATGTTATAACTGGTCAATGCGATCCAAAAACCAGGCAGGAATATGGCGATGAGCAGACCGAATAACCGAAGCAACCGTTCGAATGTGACAAAATAAAACGGGAAATACGAATCTTCGGGGGATTTTAACAGCTCGATGAGATTACACGGACCGATGATGGCCATCGGCGACCCGTCAACCAAAAAAACAAATCGCCCGCGGAGCAAGCATTCAACCACGAAATCGGGTCTTCCGATATAATCAACGAGCGGAAACAGGGACAGTGATGACTTACAGATGCCTTCCTCCAACTGACCGCTGGTGACCAGAGCATCGACTTTAAGTTCATCCAGACGTTTCTTGGCTTCCTGGATAAACTCCGGACGCACAATATCGGAAATATAAAGGAGCGATACTTTGGTTTGACTGCGGACCCCGACGACGGACCGCTCATGATGCAGCGAGGCGGTGCGCAGCCTTTTGCGGATGAGTGCCACATTGGTGCTAATATCTTCGGTAAACCCGTCTCGAGCACCCTTGATGGCGACCTCAGTGTTAGACTCCTCCGGCTGTCTCTTCGGCATCTTGGCAATGTCGATGGAGTAAAAGCATTGATGGGTTGAAAAGAACAGAATCAGACGTCCCGCAAACAATTGCTTCATCACTTCGACATGCTGCTCCACCCGGTTCCATTCCATCGACTTATCCAGCATGTTGGAAAGCTCATCCCATTCCGATGAGTCCCCCAGCTTATGCTCCAGATTCGGGAGAACATACTGCGTAAGTACCATCGAATTGATCATTCCTTCGCAATAGAGAAGGAGAACAGGAACCGCCCCTTTGTCCTTACCGGGGTATGAGGTGATGATGACATCGGCGGAAGAGGAAAACATGGCACGCAAAGATTCTTCATTCAATGATTCCAGATCAGCTTTTTCCTCATCTGCTGTCGCATCTGGGGCTGATTTCACTTCATCTCCGCTTGCTTTAGGTTGACGCTGGAGCATTCGATTTCGGATTTTATGGTGCTTCATGTTTTCTGCCCCCCCTTGTTCTTAGCCTTGATTAAAACAGCGACAGCAATGACTAGCGTTAAGGATGCAACAAAACAGAGGAAAGCCAGCGAATATTTTCCCAGAACGAATAATTCGATCTGTCTATCAATTGTAGAATTCAGAGTCAGTATGGAGAGGGTTACCCCGAGCGCTAACAACGTCCAAGCCCGGTGTTTTGGCTTCTTGAGATCCATGCCGTCGGTGATAATGAACAGAAACAGGGAGATTCGGATGAGTGCACCCGAGATCCACTGATACAATGCCAAGAAGTCGACATGCGTTATATATTTCGTGATCGTTACGAGCATCCACTGATCGTATGCTGGGTAGCGTGCCTGCATGGCAGGAGTGGGTCCGAATGCGGCGATCGCTCCCATTAACGGGCCGAGTGTTAATCCACCTAACAGCAGTGACAGTAACACGATATAAAAATAATTCATCCGGCGTTTCATGTGATGCTGAAAGAAAATAAGGACAATCATCTCCATAAAACCGCCTGCCGCGATGACCATGCTGTTCAGCATGGGAGTATAACCCTCGACAAACAGCGGTGTTAACAAGGAATAGTCTTTGTACTCCAGATTGGATACAGCCACAAAATGTCCCAATAACCATACGATGGGCAGCAGAATTCCGGATATGATGGCTATCGAACGAATTCCGTTATAGGTCACATACACGCATAACAGCACAATGACCAACGAAACAACCATTTTGGGAGTTTGAGGCAAGTACGTGACCCTGATCCACGTTGTGGTTTCTCTTAATATGACCATCGCCATTACAAAAAAGTAGAAACTTGAGATGGTAATGAATATCCGGCCAACCGTCTTACCAAAATGCTCTTGAAACCAGGCAAATATGGATTGGTTGTGGGTTCGCTTCATGATGAAGTAGAGAATATACACCCAGCCGATGTGAAGAATCATGGTCACAATCGTGCCCATCCACGCATCACGGCTTGCGGCCTGCAGCAGCAGCGGAATCAAGATGACATGGTTGGTAATCCCTAAGGAAAGCAGCATGATAAAGAAAACGTCGATGATGGATATCTTTTTGCTAGTGGGCATTATACTAGTCTCCATGTGTGGGAATACATGCTAATTCAATACAGTGAGTATTTACCATTTGCTGAAATTTATGTACGAAGGCTGGAGGAGTATTCTTATCCCATCCGTTATGTGAGCCAATACGAACCAGTATCTGCTGGCTCAGTGAGTATGACGGATGGTTCATTGCTGAGCAACGACATGCCTTATGTCGAATGTGTGTGGTTTTTGCGATTACCCAAGAAATAATTATTGGAATCATGGGCTACAACCTGGCTGGGCAAAAAAAGAAACAGGCACGCTTGCATCGCGCCTGTACATTGAGCATCTCAAAACCAGGTCACAGTTCCATCAGAAAGGGCGCTGAATGGATGGAATCAAACTATTAAGGAGGACATTACATCAATAGTTAATGTAATTAACTATTATAATTAATGCGATTAATCATTTATAGTTAACGTGATTAATTAAATGTAATTAATGATATTAAGTATATCTCCGAAAATGCCGTTGCCATCATGTTTGGCAGGTGTGTATCGTAATAAGCACCATGTACAAAAGGCGTCGCAACCCGATTTCTCAGGTTAGGACGCCTCTATGAATTTTCCTGAGTGCTAGTAAGCCACCAACTACTTGGCAGCCGGCAAGTTGTAGCTTTCTCGTATTAAGGAGAAATAATGATCGGCACGGACCACTTTGAAATCCGTTCCGAGCTGCTCGGTAAGCGCCAGTGCATCGGATGGGGTCATGCTCCATGCGAGCAAGCCGAAGGAAATAAACAGCGGCGATTTGCCGTCCCAATTCGCTTTCGCTTCTTGAAGGACCTTTAATCCGTCTTGCGCCGTGCTAATGCCGCGAATCGTAGAGACGGGCATGCTCCCGCCAAGGATTTCTATGCCATAGTTGTCTTCATAGCTAATGAAAAGGCCGGGCGCCTTATAATCCTTCTCGTAAGCGGATGCTTTAAACGGGGTGAGCGGGATGTTCTGACCATCAACCCGATTCAGCACGTAAGGGATCGTCATTCCTGTCTTTTTCAAATATTGTTCTGTCTGCTGCAGGAATGGCCGGAAGCTTGCATCAGGCCACGGACCCGGATAGAAGTAGCCGGCACCGGAAGGTCCTGCAATCAGCAGATCGTTCTCGGTTGCCGTGTTCAGATAATAATTCAATATCGCAGGGGCACCCTCGTAGAGCAGCGGGCTGGAAGTCCAGTTAATCGGAACTTTGCCTCTGGCCGGATCATCCCACATCACGCGCATGCGATGCTGATTATACTGAAAATTATCGCCTTCGGTAAAGGTATAGGTCACATAGATTTTGTTCTCAAGGGCGGGCCGGGGAGGCGTTTTCGCCAATTTGAAATTCGGCTTGGTTCCCGAGAAAACAGTCAGATTGCTGAACCAATCCGCCGCCAGAACATAAACGCCATAACGGGACGCAATCTCGACCGAGCTGAACTCGCCTTCTACATCATTGCTGAACCAGCCGAGATAAGGGGTACCCGGTTTGACATCAGACATGATTTTCTCGAAGAGCGCTTTCTGTTCAGGCACGTTGGAATCCAGCCAGAATACCATTGCTTTATTGGCGACAGCGTAATCTCTTAAATACGCATAAGGTTCACGCTGCTCGGCGGAGGGTGGCTGAATATTCCCGGCTGAAACCTTGTACTGGTTCCACATATCCACTTCGGCGGTCAAGCTCTTCGTTCCGGCAGGAGGGGAGAATTTATATACAAAATAATTGCCGTTGTCGGCGAAGCGGTGACCGCCTTGACCTTCGGCAAATTTGGAATTCTGTCTGTCATAGAGATAGGCTTCTTCTTCCGGGGATCCTGCAATGAAGTGCGCAATCTCTGTGCCGTCAGCTTTGACCGTTACTTCGTGTACCGCAGGCCCCCAACCATCCTGGGTGAAGGCATCATCAAAGCGAAGATAAACTGCTGATGTTCCCAGGAGAGAGGACAGGTCGAGTGAATACGTATTCCGATTGCTTGCATCCCGAACCTGCTCCTTCTCCTCGGCAATCGTAACAAATGATTTAGGAAGACCTGGAGGAATGCGAATCGCTGTATCCGGATCAAGTCCGATTAACATCTGATGTGTCGTCTGCTTCCACAGGTTCTCATACTGCCAGGTGTAAGCGTCAATCCGATTATCGAATTGACCTCGCAGATCATCAAGGATCTTCAGTTTATACGGAGCTTTCGACAATTTGACGGCCAGCTCCGGGCTGGCAACCACGGCATTCTTCAGTCCTGCGAGCGTGGTAGCGACATTAATCGTATCAGGTACCTCAGGATCATATACAATCATGCCTTTGGCTTCGCTGCGATAAGCAGAGAACACTTCCCAATAATCTGGATGAAGCGTGTAAGGCACGTCCATATCCTCAAGCCAGGTCCATTTGCCTTCTTCCTGGGATTCAATCAGATAGATTCGGGGTTGTTCCCTGTTAACGATTCCCTGCAAGGTTCCTAGCAGCAATTTGACATCACCTGGCGCATCATAAATATCGGCAACGTCCAGATGCTTCGGCTTCTTGAAACTTGGCAGTTCGCGTTTTGTGGAGCCGTCAGGTTTAGCGGATTGTACATCCGCATCGGAAGCGTAGGCTGCGCCAGCTGATAAAGAAAAAGCGCAGAGGAAGGCTAAACAGAGAAGCGTAAATCTACGAGCCATGGCGAATTCACTCCTTGTTATGGTTCAAAATTGGAGCGTGTGTATCTACAACATCTGTCCTCCTTTTGCGGCCGGTTGGCCATGTAACACATCGCATCACAACACATATTAAATATATACAAATATAACTTTTCAAGGGATTCGACAAAACTTCCTACCGTTCTTGGAAATCAGTCATTTATAACAAAGAGGATGATAACGGGGTTATGACGTTTCTAAATGCGGATATGCTCACGCTTGTTTATTGCGCTTGTATGTGTAAGGATATATTATATATTTCAAATATTATGAATGAATTGGTGATGTGATTAGAATGAGTGCAAATGATCGTATTCCACTGTATCAACAAATCCAGGACTATATCAGACACGTTATAGCATCAGAAAATATGAAGCCCGGTGATCGCATACCGACAGAGAAGGAACTGATGGATCAGTTCCATGTCAGTAAAATCACGGTGGCGAATGCCTTAACGGGATTAGCGAATGAAAAATTGATTGCCCGCGTACCGGGCAAAGGCAGTTTTGTAGCGGAAGAAGCGGATATCCCGCCGGCGACATCAACGGCCGCGGTTGCGATTAAGGGGAGGGAGGGAACAACAACCGGATTGGTTGGCGTGATTATGCCGACCATCCATGATTATTTTGCCATCAGGCTCATTGATGGCATTGAGCAAGCTCTGAATGAGAAAGGCTATCGCAGCATGATCATGTTGACTGACGGGAAGCTTGATAAGGAAAAGAACGCCATTAAAGAACTGAAAGCGCTGGGCGCAGAAGGACTGCTTATCTTCCCGGTTGATGAGGAGAATTATAACGAAGAGATACTCGGCATGAAGTTATCCGGTTTTCCGTTTATACTCATGGACCGGTATTTGCCCGGAGTCGAGACACATTATATTGCGGCCGATGGAAGAATCGGCACAAGGCTCGCGGTTGAGCATCTGTGGGAGCTTGGTCACCGGGATATTGCCATCTGCTCGGATTCTCCGCTTCAAACCGTCACGGTACAGGAGCGGATCGAAGGGTATATGGACGGATTGAAAGACAAGGGAGCGCTAATCAATCCAGCTCATATGATTACGGACTTCAAGCCGCTCAGCGTGCTGAAGGATGCGGAAGCCCACCCCTTATACCGCTATATCCGAAACAGAATGGTGACGGCATACATATCGCTTAACGGAAGATTGGGTGTGCAGATCTATCAGATGGCGAAGCAAGCGGGACTACGCGTACCGGAAGATGTATCGATTGTAAGCTTCGATGACCCCACTTCCATCGTGGAGGAATTCAGCATCTTTACACATGTTAAGCAATTCGAGCGGGATATGGGATACCGGGCGGCCAGCAAGCTGCTGGACATATTGCGTGACCAAGGAGAAATGAAGAGTTACAGCAAAGTGTTGATCGAACCCGAACTGGTGATACGTCAAACCTCGGGGACCGTTTCCAAAACCTGATATGCTCGAAGAAGAACAGCCTTTTCCGTATAAAAGCGGAGAAGGCTTTTTTCATGCTGATATAAAAAACATATTGAATATATTAATATTATATATTATATTCTAGAAAATGATGGATAATCATACACGCAACCCATATCCAACACGAGCAGGGAGGCTAAGCATGTGACAAGAGATCGAAAGGAAGAACGGACCGGATTTCAGGAATCGGCTGCGTATCATCCCGATTATGATCTGCAGACCGACTTTGTGATGGTCTACGGGATTGATGATACGATGCCGGAACGTATTCAGACATGGAAGGAAAAAGGATACATCGTCCATCTGATGACAGGAGTCGCTTGGGGAACATACAACAGCTACCTGGATGGCGAGGTTGATGGCCGTTCGCATTGGGATGAAGCCCAAATGGACCGTCACGGGGAGATGATCCTTCACGGCGATCAGCCGGTTATTCCTTACATGGTGCCCACCATTTCCTTTGGCCGCTATATAGCAGATCGAATACGCATTGCCGTTGATGCCGGCGTGGAGGCCATCCATCTGGAGGAGCCTGAATTCTGGGTGAACGGGGGATATTCAGAGGCTTTCAAACGGGAGTGGCAGTTGTATTACAAAGAACCGTGGATTCCGCCTCACGCATCGCCTGATGCACAATATCGGGCTTCGAAATTGAAAGCGTATTTATATACCCGCGTTCTGGACCGCTTATGTGCCGAGATGAAGGATTATGCGCTAAGACGCTACGGCCGCGTGCTTCGGTTCTATGTCCCGACCCATAGCCTGATCAATTACACGCAGTGGCGAATTGTCAGTCCGCAATCCGGGCTCCTTGAGCTTCCATCCATCGACGGCTATATCGCCCAAATCTGGACGGGTACATCAAGGACCCCCAATGTGTATGAAGGGGTGCGCAAGGAACGCACTTTTGAAACCGCTTACCTTGAATACGGCATCATGCAGGAGCTGGTGCGGGGAACGGATCGGCGCATGTGGTTCTTGCATGATCCGATCGAAGATAATCCGAATCACACCTGGACGGATTACAAACAGAACTATTTGAAGACCGTTGTTGCCTCGCTTCTGCATCCGGGTGTCGCCCATTACGAAGTCTCACCTTGGCCGCGAAGAATCTTTAAAGGAACTTATCCATCTGATCATGGCTCTGGCAAGGAGCATATCCCGGCTGACTATGCAACAACGCTACTGCAGGTCATGCACACGCTCGGCAATATGGACCAGGATGTGATTGAAACAGAAGGCGATTCGTTACAAGTGGGTGTTCTGATCGCAGACTCTGCAATGTTTCAGCGGATGAAGCCCGACCCGAAAGCACCCGAAGCCGGTAAATACGATGGAACGGATCCTGAGGGGTTCCAGGAGAATGGCGATACGGAGCTGCTGGATTTCTCCCCTTTTTACGGTCTTGCGCTGCCGCTGCTGAAACACGGAATTCCGGTTCGTCCGCTCCAGCTCGATAATGTGAGGCGGTATCCGGGTTACCTGGCATCCTACCGCGCGCTTGTGCTGAGTTATGAATTCATCAAGCCGGAGTATCCGGACATTCATTATGCACTTGCGCAGTGGGTGCACGATGGCGGGGCGTTAATCTATGTCGGCGATGACAGTGACCCTTATCACGGCATTCGTGGATGGTGGAACCATAACGGCAAGGACAGCAAAGTGGGAGATAACGAAACGACGTACATCTCCCCTCGAGCGCATTTGTTTGAACAGCTTGGCCTTGAGGGGATGGGAGAGGGCGTTCATCGGATAGGAAAAGGAGCGGTTTGCTGGCTGGATGAGCATCCGGCAAGCTTCTCCCTATCCAAGACAGGGGCTGACCGCCTGCGCCAGTCCGTGAAAGAAACACTTCAGACCCTTCACGGGCCAGATCTCCAATGGCATCCGAAGCCGTATTTTAAGATCAAACGTGGGCCTTACATTATCGCCTCTGCGCTGGATGAATCGGTCAACGATGAACGGCTGGTCATTCCAGGCCCGGTTGTTGACTTGTTTGACTCGAAACTGCCTGTTCTGCGCCAGGTGGCTTTGAATGCCGGAGAACAAGCACTGCTCTATGATGTTGAAGCCGGACGTCCACCAGTTGGGGAAGTATCCGTCATGGCTGCTTCCTCCCGCATAGAAGGTCTGTCCAAATCCGCCGCAGGATTCCGATTTGTAGCAAAAGGTCCGGCCAACATGCAGGCAGCAGCGCGGCTGTATTGTCCGGCCGAACCGATATCCGCCCACTATGTGGTCCAAGATCAAGCGATACCTGCGATCTGGGAGTGGGATCCAGAGTCGATGACGGTGCTTCTTCGATACGAGCATGGGAACGAGAACAATGCAGAGCTTCATGTCAATTGGGCTCCTAACTCCTGATCCTGCAACAGATTGATGTAATAGAGAGGAGTTGATCATCATGCCATACGAACCGATCAGACGAGAGCCGTTAAAACAGATGTTGGATAAACTTCGGGAGGCCATTTATAAGCCGATTGCCGAGTTGGACGTGACGGCATGGGTGACTCCCGAGCCGGTAACTTACGAAGAGCGAATGTCCGGCACGGAAGTTACACTCGCTCATGGAGAGCGATGGGGATTGTTGTGGGACTGTGCCTGGTTTCGATTTTCAGGCAGGATTCCAGAAGCTAGCCCAAGCGAAAACGTTGTCCTGCTGCTGGATGTGAGCGGTGAGCTGTGTTTGGTCGATCAAGAAGGATCACCTGTACAAGGATTGACCACCGTTAATTCTGAATTCGATTTTTCATTAGGGCTCCCCGGCAAGCGTGTTGTCCAGCTTCATGAGATGTTTATGAACGGGCAGGAAATTGAAGTGTGGGCTGATGGGGGCAATAACGATTTATTCGGTAACTACCGGGGAGGAACGTTGAAAGAGGCAATGATTGCGATCAGCCGGGAGGATATCCGAAGCCTCTACTACGATACGGAGGTGCTCTTGGAAACGGCAGAGCAGCTTCCTGACGGAAGCGCCCGCAAGGAGAGGATGTATCAGACGCTCTATGACGTCTCTATGCTGCTGGCAGAGTTTTCAGAAGAGTGCTTAGAGCAAGCGAAAAAACGATTGGGTGAGCAGCTGAGCTTGCAGGGAGGCGATCATGTCCTCACGATCAGCGCCGTTGGCCATGCGCATATCGATTTAGCCTGGTTATGGCCGATCCGGGAGACGATCCGTAAAGGAGCCAGAACGTTCTCAACCGCGCTGCGCATGATGGAACGCTATCCTGATTATGTGTTCGGCGCAAGCCAGCCCCAACTGTACGAGTGGATCAAACAGCGTTATCCCAAGCTGTATGCCCAGATTAAGGAGCGGGTACGCGAAGGCAGATGGGAACCCCAAGGTGCCATGTGGGTGGAGTCGGATACCAATGTACCCGGGGGCGAATCTCTGGTGCGCCAGATTTTATACGGCAAACGTTACTTTCAGCAGGAATTCGGGCTGGAGATGAAGTCGCTCTGGATGCCAGACGTGTTCGGATACTCCGCCAGCTTGCCTCAAATATTGAAGAAATCCGGCGTCGATTACATGATGACCCAGAAGCTTTCCTGGAGCGAATACAATCGGTATCCGCACCATTCCTTTCTGTGGGAGGGGATCGACGGCTCGGCCGTATTGACGCATATGCCGCCCGAGGATACCTACAACAGTCCGGCGGCTCCGCGTTCCATCGTGAAGGCAGAGCGAGAGTACTTGGATAAAAATGTATCCGGTCATGCGCTGATGCTCTTCGGGATCGGAGACGGTGGCGGTGGTCCCGGTGAGGAGCATCTGGAGCGGCTGTCACGAGAGAAGAACCTGCTTGGCCTGTCCCCCGTCACGCAGGAGCCTTCGTGGAAATTCTTCGAACGGCTGAATAAAGAGCGGGCGAGATTCCAGACTTGGCGCGGCGAGCTTTATCTGGAGAAGCATCAAGGTACCCTCACCAGTCAGGCTAGAAGCAAGCGGTATAACCGCAAGATGGAGAAAGCGCTGCGCGAATTGGAGTTCGCCTCCGTACTGGCGGCCGCCCGGTTAGGACGGTCTTATCCATCCGAGCTGCTGGAGACGATCTGGAAGGAAGTGCTTCTCTATCAGTTCCATGACATCCTTCCGGGCTCTTCCATCCAGCGTGTGTACGATGAGTCGCTCATACGGTATGAGGAACTATTACAGCAGACAGAAGCCATGATCACGGACACCTACAGCTTTTTAGCCGATCACATTACATCTCAAGACGATGGCTCCGCAAGGATCGTGGTATTCAATTCACTGCCTTGGACACGAGAGGAATGGCTTCACATGGAAGGACGATGGCGCAAAGTGCGGGTTCCATCTATGGGCTATACCGTGATGGCAGATGGAGTTGATCAAAGCTCAGAGGATGAAGCAGCGTCCAGCATTGAGATGGTTCCGGAAACCTGGGATTCGGGAATACGTGTTACAGCTGAAGGACACAGCATAGAGAGCGATACCTTTATCGTGCAATTTGATCAAAACGGTGCCATCCTATCGATTCTGGATAAAGGCGAGGCTCGTGAAGTCATCCCGCAAGGCCGTCTGGGCAATGACCTTCGCGTCTATCATGACAATGGGGACGCTTGGGATTTCCGTCATGACTATGCAGTAAATCCGGGCATGCCGTTAATTCTGCGCCGCATCCGCGAGCTTCGCGATGGTCCACGAATCGGGCTGTTCTTCGAATACAGCTACGGGGAGTCCTCGCTCTCCCAAACCGTTGTTCTGACAGAGGGCAGCCGGCGGATTGATTTCGAGACCCGCGTGGACTGGAGAGAAGACGGTAAAATGCTGCGCACCTCTTTTCCGGTTCATATCCGTGCCGATCAGGTCCATTGCGAGATTCAGTTCGGCAGCTTGAGCAGGCCGACTCACCGCAATACGATGTGGGACTTCGCGAAGGATGAGATATGCGCACATCAATGGATCGACTTGTCCGAACCGGATTATGGAGTCGCACTGCTCAATGATTGCAAGTATGGCCATAGGGTCATCGAGAACGTGCTGGATCTGAACTTGCTGCGCAGCAGCTCCTATCCGGATCCGGCAGCGGATCGTGCAGAACATGCGTTCGCGTATTCGTTATATCCGCATCCAGGAAACCATGTGCAGGCCGAAGTCTATCGAAGAGGTCATGAACTGAACATCCCGCTTCGAACGGTTTCCATGTCATCTCCGCCCGATCCGGAGAACGGACAATTGCCTTATACGACAGCATTTCTGGAGCCGGACCATCCGTACATCATGGTGGAATCCGTCAAGAAAGCCGAGGACGGCGATGACATCATCATCCGGCTGTATGAAACTTCCGGAACTCATGCCAAAGCGGCCCTCCGGCTTGGATTCCAGGCACTCGAAGCCTGGATGGCTGATTTGATGGAGAATATCATTGCTCCGCTTCCGATTGCCGATTCATCGGAGATCGCATTAGCCTTCACGCCATTTCAAATCATCACGCTGCGATTAAAATTACCGCAGGTATAAGCAGGGGCGACTATCCGCCCCCCATGAGAAAGGAGAGGTGGGAATGTGATTAAGCAACGAATAACAAACCATCGATTGATGAAGCGAATCTGGCAGCACAAGCTTTTCTATTTGTTCATGCTGCCCGGCATTGTCTGGTTTTTCCTGTTCTCCTACGTGCCTCTGTATGGAATTCAAGTCGCCTTCAGGGATTATACCTTTGTCGGCGGATTCACGGGGAGTCCATGGGCAGGCTTCAAGTACTTTGAACAATTTTTCAATTATTATCAATCCGGCGACATCATCCGCAACACCGTCATCATCAGCCTCATGAAGCTGCTGATCGGATTTCCGATGCCGATCATTCTTGCACTCCTGTTAAATGAAGTCCGGAAACTGAAATTCAAGAAGACGATTCAGACCCTATCTTACTTGCCGTACTTCGTATCCTGGATCGTGGTGGTCACGTTGATGCAAAGACTGCTTACTCCGTATGGTGGTCCGGTCAATGACTTACTGGGTTCATTAGGAACGGAATCGATCCAGTTTCTCAACAACCCCACCTGGTTCTATCAGATGATTGTGGGCTCCGATATCTGGAAGAACATCGGTTGGAATTCCATTATCTTTATGGCCGCCATTGCGGGTATCGATCAGCAGCTGTACGAGGCTGCCAAGATGGATGGCGCAGGCCGATTTCGGCAGATGTGGCACATAACCCTTCCAGGTATCCGCAATGTGGCCATCATATTATTCATTCTCGCCGTAGGCAATCTGATGAGTGCGGGTTATGAGCAGCTGCTCCTCCTGAATGGACCTGCAACCGCGAGCATGGGCAGCGTACTCGACGTGCACGCGATCAACTCCGGTATCCGGGAAGGGCGTCTCAGCTACGCAGCGGCTGTCGGACTGTTCCAAAGCATTATCGGGCTTATCCTGGTTCTGACCGTCAATCGGATCGCCCGCAAAGTCAGTGATGTATCCCTGTTCTAAGGAGGTGACGTTATGAAACGCAAATGGTCCCTGTTCTCAATCGTGAACTATACCTTTCTTGCTTTGGTTGGTTTCTCCATGATCTACCCGTTTATTTACATCCTGGCTTATTCCCTGAATGACGGCAAGGATTCGATGCAGGGGGCGATTTATTTCCTTCCTCGTAAATTTACGCTTGAAAACTATGCCCAGGTGTTCGATAACGCCCGCATTTGGAAAGCGTATCAAATTACGCTCATGCGCACCGTGCTGGGAACCTTCCTGCATGTGGTCCTGTCTACGCTTATGGCCTATGCGCTTTCCAAAAAGACGCTGCCGGGCCGTTCCTTTTTTACCTTTTATATCTTTTTGCCTACGATTTTCAGTGCCGGGTTCATCCCGTTCTTCATTACGCTTCAGAAACTGCATCTGATCAACAGCTTCTGGGTATACGTGCTGCCCATGCTGTTCAATTTCATGCATATCGTCATCATTCGGACGTTTCTGCAAGGGATCCCGGAGGAACTGGAGGAATCGGCCCGCATCGACGGGTATGGCGATTTTCAAATCTTCCTGCGGATTATACTGCCTCTTTCCGGGCCGGTGCTGGCCACCATCTCGCTCTTTATCGGGGTGTCGCATTGGAATGACTGGTTCTCGGGTGCTTATTACGTATCCAACAAGGATTTGATTCCGGTGCAGACTCTATTGCAAGAAATGCTGACGGAAGCAGAGGCGCTATCCAATTCGATGCAGCGCGCAGCCCAGCAGGGCGGACAGACGATTGGAGGTACCAGCGGCGCAGGCGCAACGCCAGAATCGCTCCGCATGGCCTTGCTTGTCATCACGGTCTTCCCGATATTGTGTATTTATCCATTTCTGCAGCGGTATTTCGTAAAGGGGGTTATGATCGGTTCGGTTAAAGGTTAGGTCATCCTGACCCGGAATTTGCAAAGGCTTGTAACAAGATCATGGAAATCCATATTCCAGGAGGCGATTGGTTTGAACAGGATTTGGTCGAAAGGCATATCCCTATTGCTCGTGTCCATCATGGTAAGCGGTTTGTTGATCAGCTGCACGAATTCATCAGGGAACGGAGATAACGGAGAAGGCGCTGAAGGAGAGAATTCATACAAACTCAAAATACTGCACAATTGGAACGGTTCCAACGGCTCCGATACGATAACTCCTGTGGAGGAAGTCATTAAGGAGAAGACCGGTGTTACCCTTCAGTGGGAATATACCAAAGGCAGTGAGACGGAGAAGGTCAATCAGATCTTCGCCACGCAGGATTTGCCGGATATTTATACCGGTCCCGCATGGGGAGGGGAGCTGGACGGCATCATCAAGGCGGCCAAGGAAGGACAATTGGTTGATATATCCGACAAATTGAAGGATTACCCGAATCTGTCCAAATCCATAGCGGAAGAAAATGTACCGCCTGCATTATACGAAAAAGCGATTGATGCTTATGACGGCAAAAAATATTTACTCCTCCAAAATCAGCCTGCGACCAACGAGGACGGCATGGATTGGCTCTACGGCTTCTACGTTCGCAAGGACATCGCCGAGAAGGTCGGCGTCGATCCGCAGTCTGTCGTGACGAAGGAGGATTTCTATAACTTCCTCAAAAAAATCAAGGACGCCAAGCTGCAGGAGAACGGCCAGCCGGTCTTTCCGCTTGGCGGGTTCAGCAACGGCTGGGCCGTGGGTATCGGCAACACCATGTTCTACTCAGGGGCCAGCTATGTTGACAAAGGCGATGGAACGGTAGAACGTGACTTCTTCACCAAAGGCTATGAAGAATACACGCTATTCTATCGTAAGCTGGTCGAGGAAGGGCTGTTGGATCCTGAAGCCTTTACTCAGACAGATCCGATCGCCAAGGAGAAAATCAATCAAGGTCGCATCGCCATCCTAGCCGCGCATTACCCGGCTATACTGGACGCCTCCAAGGAATATGTCACCTCCCATCCAGGAAGCGACTACATTCCACTCGGTCCGTTGGAGCGTGCGGACGTTGAGCCGAACCGGCCGGTGGATCTTGGTATTCAAGGCAATAACGTGACAGCCATCACGAAGAACTGCAAGGGCGCCTGCGTGGACGCAGCGTTGAAATTTCTCGATTTCATGGCTTCGGACGAAGGCTTCATGCTGGCCCGGTACGGGGTGCAGGGCGTCCACTGGGACATGAAGGACGGCAAGCCTGCTGCCAATCAAGAATGGTTTGACAAATTCAGCACGGACACCAACATGAAGCAACGCAAGAACGAGGGTATCAGCATCGGCCTTGAATCACTGACGGGTCTGGACCGTATTAATTCCGCTGCCGGGGGAGATATCTGGGCCGAACAGGAACGGCTTGATGCCATGGAGCAAGCTCGCAAAATCCTCCGTCCGAACGGTATTCATGTCATTACAGCGTATAATCCGGGTGATGTGATTACGAAAGCACCGGAATGGGAGATGTTGAAACCTTCGATGGATCGAATGGGAGATGCCTGGAAGGAAGCAGTGTTTGCCAAATCGGATGAAGCTTCGATGAGCATCATTAACGACCTTCGCGAGCAGCTCCGAAACACCGGATATGAGAAAGCCATGCAGTTCACGAACGAAAATCTGCAAGGAAAAGAAGTAGTGACTGTCCAAATGCCGAACTGACCGTAATCATGACTTCCCTTAATAAGGGAGTCCGGCAAACCTCAAAAGGCTTCGCAGCACCTTGACGCACAAGGAGGGCGAGGCCTTTCGCCGTATTATGTTCCCAATCGCAAGGAGATCCTTGGCGTCATGAAGAATAAACTAAAGGAGTTGAAGGTAGATGACAACGAATTTCAGACCTTTTAGACCTCCGTCCGTACCTCTGGTAACCGTAGATCCTTATTTCAGCGTATGGTCCGCTGCGGATCAACTGTACGATGATCATACCCGGCATTGGACGAACAAGATCCATGGTATGGTGGGACTTGCGATCATTGATGGGAAGACCCGACGCTTTATGGGGAGAGTGGGTATGCAGGATTCAACCCATCAAGAACCTGAGACGCTTGATCAAACCGATCTGACGGTCGAGCCAGTAACCACCCGGTATACGTTTCAGGGGGAAGGTATCGAGCTTCAGGTTCGGTTCACCTCACCTCTATTGCTGGATGATCTCGATGTGTTATCAAGGCCAGTCACCTATGTGACGTATGAGGTTCGTTCTATGGATGGAGCATCACATCAAGTGAAAATCTATTTCGATGTGACAGGCGAATGGTGTGTTGATACACCGGATCAACAGGTGACTTGGGAGCATCATGTGATGGATGGGCAATGGAATGCCATGTCGATGGGCACCGTGGAACAGCCGGTGCTAAAACTTGCCGGGGACGATACGAGAATCGATTGGGGATACGTCTATTTGGCGGTTCCTCGAACGCCTCGTATCCAGACGGTCATTCATTCCGCATCAACTCGTGAGTCGTATGTTCTAAGCGGTCAATTACCGGCGGAAGATGATACTCAGAAGCCGAGAGCTGTTTCCGATAACATGCCGATCATGGCAGCAGAGATTGATATGGGTGTCATCCAGGAAGAGCCAGTGACTCAGTACCTGATGCTTGCGTATGACGATGTTCACGCTATCGAATATTTTCACAAACCGCTGGATGCGTACTGGAAACGAAACGGGTTAACGTTCCGAGACATGCTGTTAATGAGCGCCCAGCAATATGAAGAGATCCAGCGAAGATGTGATCGCTTTAATCGGGAACTGCTGACCGAGAGCCAAGCCGCAGGCGGTGAGAAGTATAGGGATATCCTGGCGTTAACGTACAGACAGGCGATTGCCGCGCATAAATTGGTAACCGATGAAGCGGGATCTGTTCTATTTTTCTCCAAAGAGAATTTCAGTAATGGATGCATTGCTACCGTCGATGTCAGCTACCCGTCGATTCCGTTGTTCCTTCGATATAACCCTGAATTGATTAAAGGCATGATGCGTCCGATTTATAGATATGCCATGAGCCGTGATTGGACGTTTGATTTTGCCCCGCATGACGCAGGGACTTATCCTAAGGCTAACGGACAGGTTTACGGCGAGAACAAGCTTGAATACCAAATGCCGATTGAGGAATGCGGGAACATGCTCTTGATGGCTGCGGCGGTGAGCAAGTATGAGGGAAATGCGGAGTTTGCCCGGGAACACTGGGGTCTTCTTACGAAATGGGCGGGGTATTTACTTCAGAACGGACTTGATCCTGAAAATCAGCTGTGTACCGATGATTTTGCCGGACATTTGGCACACAACGCCAACCTCTCCATTAAGGCGATTTTGGGCATTGCTGCTTATGCGTATATGTGCGACAAACTCAATTTGCAGGAAGGAGCCGTTTACCTTGAAGCCGCGCAGAAGATGGCCAATGAATGGGTAGCCATGGCTGATGCCGGAGATCACTATAAACTGACTTTTGACAGTCCGAACGATTCATGGAGCATGAAATACAATCTGGTGTGGGACCGCCTGCTTGGTTTGCACCTGTTTCCGGAAGAGGTTGCGGTTCAAGAGCTGGCATATTACCAGCAGCAACAGAATCGATATGGCTATCCGCTGGACAGCCGCGATACGTATACAAAATCCGATTGGCTGGTATGGTCTGCCTCTATGAGCACTACGCCGGAGTTGTTCCAATCATTGATCTCGCCTTTATGGGATTTCATGAATGAGACCTCCGCTCGCGTCCCGGTAACGGATTGGTATGACACGATCTCCGGCAGGCAGATGAATTTCCAGAATCGTTCCGTTGTCGGGGGATTCTTCATCCAACTTCTCATGAAAGAGTTCATGAATGAATCAACCGCAAATTCGAGTGAAGACAGGTGATGCAGGTGAATAACGTTAAGCCGGAAGCTCGTATGGACTTCAACCTATTGAAGCGGGAATTTATGAATCCGCAAGCCGCGTATCGTCCGCAGCCTTTTTGGTTTTTGAACCATGAGCTTGAGAAGGCGGAACTGGAGAGCCAGATTCAAGCGATGTTTGAAGCGGGTGTTGGGGGTGTCGTTCTGCATGCTCGTCATGGTATGCAAATGCCATACCTGTCGCCAGCATTTATGGAGGTACTGGAATTCTGCACAATGGAGTGCGAGAAACGAAATATGGTGGTTTGGCTGTACGATGAGGATAATTGGCCAAGCGGCACGCTGGGCGGTAAGCTGACGCGGCAGCATCCGGAATATCGCATGCATTACTTAAGGGTGGAGGAGAAAAGGCATTCGCGCGCGGCAGATTCAGAAGCGTTACGGCTGGATTTTGCCTGCCATGATCATAATGAGCTAATCGCCATTCTGGCTTATCGTGCTACCCGGAGTGACGAGGAATGGCTGCTGCATGACGATCCCGAAAATATTACACATTTATGGGGACGGGATTGGACTCCGACTACGGAGGACGCCTATATCGTGCTGGCCTATTGGTCCTGCGAAATCGCGGAAGGCATCACGTTTGCCCAAGGGTATTATCTGGATACACTTAATCCGGAAGCCGTTCAGACCTTCATTCAGATGGCATATGAACCGTTTCTGCCTCTGCAGAAATATTACGGCTCCACCATTCAAGGTGTGTTTACCGACGAGCCAGGGCTTATGATCCATGATGGTTTCTTCGGCGTGGAGGCGATCCGAACGGCGGTGAATGATGTAGGCGCTACCTTGCCGGGCATGGTTTTTGCTTGGACATTTGGGATGAGGGAGCGGTTTCAAGAGGAGAACGGGTATGATCTGGTCCCAAGACTAGGCGCTTTATTATATGGCATGGCGGATGGCAGCCGCTCAACCAAACAGCAATATTATGATTCGATTACCCGCTGGTACGTTGAGGGCTATCATGCAGCTATCCGGACATGGTGTGAGCAATATGGCTTGTTATACATCGGTCACACGCTGGAGGAGCCGGTCTGGGGACAGGCCCGATCCCAAGGGAATCAGACGCGGGTGCTGCAGCAGTTCCATTACGCAGGGGTGGATTATCTCACGGCGGGCATCGGCACGAAGGAGAATCCACACCGCATCGTGTCCGTTAAAACAGCGGCCTCTGTCGCACAACTGAACGGGAAGGAACGAGTGATCTGCGAATCCTTCGGTGCAAGCGGTCACGGCTACTCCATGCGCCAACGGCGGCTGGATGCGAATTTCATGGCATTTCTGGGTGTGAACCTGTTCATCCCTCATGCATTCTATTATTCATTTGCAGGATACCGGAAGACCGATTTCCCGCCGACCGAATTCAAACATGCGCCGCATTGGCCGCATTATCAGTCCTTTGCTGATTATATCGGACGTTTGAGTGTACTGGGTGCTTCGACGAAGCGGAAGCCCGAAGTGCTATTGTTGTCCCCTATCCACACGGTGTACGAATGTATGTTCCTGTCCGGGCAATCGGATCAACATCCTTCTGCTGACAAATGGTTCTCAATCTTGTCAGATCGCCTGCTTCGCAGCTCCATTGATTATGATTATGTCGATGAATGCCAGCTGAGAGAGGCAGAAATCGTTCCTGGAGCAGGGTATCGATTCTGCGGGGGTGAGAACATATATTCGGTTTTGATCATGCCGGGGATTCAGGTGATGTCCAAGGATGTCGCCGCGAGGCTTGTTTCCTTCGTTAAACAGGGTGGAACGCTCATTGCGGTAGGGGCTATTCCGAAGCATAGCGAGCGTATGCGGCAGGATCCAGAGCTGACGAAGCTTATGAATGAGCTATTTCAGCCGCATCCGCGGCATGGTGAAATATATGCAATGGGGAAGGGATACACACAGTATTATTCCCTAGAGGATACGGCTCATGAAGCGTCCATGATCATGGATGACAATCATAGTTCTGCACGTGACCATGACCAGGAAGAGGGAGTATGTAACGACCGTGCTGCAACTCTTGATGAGCAAGAGAAGGTACCACTGCCAGATCTGTTTGAGCGATTTTGTGTTCATGTAAGCAGGCTGCTAAGGATTTCACCGACCCTGCGTTGGCAGCTTGAAGATGGGCGAAATGGGGATTTGATCTATGTGGAACGTATGTTCGATAACCAGCTGCATACTTGGCTGATGAATTGGTCAGAGCAGTCTGTCACGATCAGGCTGGATCCAGGAGCAGCGAAGGATTGTATAGAAGAATGGGACTTGGAGAGCGGAAAGGTTCAGCAGTTGAGCCATGGTGCAACTCTATCCTTTGCGCCTGGAGAGCTGCGCATATTCTCGGTTACATCTGGTGAGAGTTCGTATATGCATCAAGAACATACGTTCTTTAACAGGAGCGAAGAGAACAGCATCTCCGAAGTTGTGGCTATTCTGCAGGATCCATGGCAGTTCCAAACCACTGAGCCGAACGTTCTTCTGCTCGATCAATGGCAGGTCACTTTGAATGACCGACAGTCCAAAATGAATGCAACGATGCCCGGACAGGTGAATACGTATCGGACTACGTTTACCATGACACAGGAATTGATAGGCCTTGTGCAGTCTGCGAGTCGTTCTGGTCCTTCGAATAAATCCGGAAGTGACAGGCCGACTGAGATAGAGCTGGTTCTGGACGATGTTAAGCAGAACATCCCTTCACATATCGGTTTCCTGCAGCGCAGGCGGAATCTTGAGATTTTTGTTAATGGCGTCCGGCAAGATGCGCTGCGCCCATCAACTTGGCAGGACTCCCACTATAAGCGTGTAGATATCACTAAGCATTTGGTTGCGGGCGAGAATGAGCTGGAGATTCTGACGGTATCTTTATTGGAGCCGATGGCGGCGATCTCGTTTCCAGCCTTTCTGTTAGGACCATTTATAATAGAAGGTCATATGACACTAAATGCGGAGTCGGAACATATGTTTGGTTCTTGGGATTCGGCCGGCTATCCTTATTATTCAGGAGCGGGAGATTACACTCAGCAAGTAAATTTGGATATGGCTCAACTCCGACTAGGATCAGATGATGAGTTATGGCTGGAAGCCGAGGATATCAGGGAGACAGCTTGCTTATATGTGAATGAGAGGGAGGCAGGTGTCCGTTTATGGCCGCCTTATCACTGGAATATCACGTCCTATGCAGGGCAGGGGAACAACCAAATCACTATACGTGCAGCGAATACACTTGAGAATTTATATGGAAAATCAGCATTGCCTTCTGGAGTGAATGGACAGGTAAAGTTGGTGCGTCGTTCACGAATCCGGGAAAAAGATCGCAGTCAAAACTAAGATATCCCCAAATGACTATAGCCCTGCGTAGGTTATAGTCATTGTCGTCATCTCATAAGTTTACATAATATATAATATGTATACCATTACTTTGTTGAAACTTTAAATATCGGATATTCAACCTGCTGGAAGGCATCGAGATTTAGTAGTCGAAAAATTGAAGACTAGGTTCTTACACAATCAACGATTTGTGATGACAATCTCCTAATCCTGGAGCATTAAGCTTAGATGGTTCGGTGACTATTTCAACTCGGAGGTGCCATTAAGTGCAGCTGAAGAAGAAAACCATCATGGTTTTGGCGCTCAGCTTGTCCATTCTTTCGCAAGGCATGGTTGTCCATGCGGCGAAGGAAGAAGGTTACAAGTTTAAGCCGGAAGGTAACGGTAAATGGATGACGGGTGAGTACCACGCACATACTTATCAATCCGATGATGCCAGTCAATCCCTGCAAGAAGTGCTGGACCATGGATTTCAGGAGTACAATCTGGACTGGATTGCAATTTCTGATCATCTTCGAACCTCTACACGGGATGAAGATGGGAATGCGATTGCTGGCGGACCTATTCCGCTCTCTCAGGGACTGGCCCAGTACCAGGTTCCCGGAATCAAGCAGCTTCAGGCAGCAGGGAAATATAAGAACAAAATTATCTTCTCGGGGTTTGAATGGGATATGCCTACCTATGAGCATGTGGGTATCGGTATTATTGCGGGAAAATTCGGCTCAGAATCTAGCCTGAAGGCCGTCAGTCAATTTGAGTATCTGTTCACCAACCGTGAAGAATCGTTGTTCGACCCCGCAGATGTTGCGAATTGGAATAAACAAGGAAGCAGGGCATTTACGACACGGGAGGATGCTCGCATGGCACTGGCTTGGCTAGAGAAGAATTATCGGAATAGCAGTTACGCCTTGCTCAACCATCCCTCTAGAAAAACCGTGTACACCATTGCGGACATTCGCGACTTCAATAACATGGCTCCGAACGTCGTATTTGGAATGGAAGGCATGCCCGGGAATCAGATGGAGCCGGATCGAGGCGGCTTAAACCTGACAACGCCGGAAAACAGAACTTATGGCGGCGCTGACTTCATGATCGCCAAGGTTGGCGGCGTATGGGATGCTTTGCTCGGAGAAGGACGCGAGTTCTGGAATTTCACGAATTCGGATTCGCATTTTGAGATTAGTGAAAACCGGTTGTATTCCAGCGGATATTGGCCAGGTCAATACGCCAAGAATTACACTTGGATACAAGGCCAAGACATGCAAAGCGTATTGGACGGTATGCGTTCAGGTAAATCATTCTCTGTCTTCGGCGATTTGATTAACGCACTGGACTTCCAGGTCCGTCATGGTAACAAACAGGCAGAAATGGGTGGAGATCTTCATGTTAAGAAGGGAACGCCCATCGAGATCACCATCCGCTTCAAAAGCCCGAAGAAAAATAACAATGGCGATGCTGTAAAGGTGGATCATGTCGATCTGATCGCAGGGGATGTAATAGGTAAGGCACAGCCAGGTACGGCTGCATATAGCAAGAGTACCAACGATTCTACCAAAGTCGTTAAGCGGTTTACAAGCAAAGACTGGAAGACCGATCGGGACGGATACAACGTGATCACATATCGAACCGTAGCCACGAAGGATCAATATTTCCGTCTAAGAGGTACCAACCTTGGGGTCAATGTAGCAGGAGAAACAAGTAACGGTAATCCGTTAATGGATCCTAAGACGGACATCGAAGACCATGAGATGCGTTTTGCGGAAATTAACAAACGAAATTATAGTGATCTGTGGTTCTACTCCAATCCCATCTTCGTTTCTGTAGATAGTAAACCGAACAAACATGGGAACCATTCGGAACAAAAATGAATACATGCAATGCATGAAAGAGACTGCCGATCTGTCGGCAGTCTTGTTTATTCATGACATTAATTATCCCGCTGCTTAAGAAGGAGCGGATTGGGAGTGGGGCAGTTTTAGCTAATTGTTATGGTACTTAACAGCTCAATAAAGCCACCTACTATATGGGGCATTGCCGACAAAACACAGATAATATATGGTAATACATTTTTTGGGAAGATAAAACCCTAATTTTTCTAATCTAAGTAGAAAAATCAGGGTTTTAATATTTAACTGAGTGGTTGACTTATTATTGTATATCCATTATATTTAACCATATGGTTGAACAAAATAATAATCTAGATAGTGTTTTCCACGCCTTGGCTGATCCAACACGAAGAGAAATTGTTCGTCTTATTGCCTCTCAAGAACGTACAGTATCGGAATTGGCCGCACCTTTTGATATGTCTTTAGCAGCTATTTCTAAGCATATTAAAGTCTTAGAACGGGCAGGCATTCTTGATAGGAGTGTAAAAGGTAGAACACATACTTGTCGCCTTAATGCCGAATCCTTATCATCTGCAACGGATTGGCTGCGCTTTTACGAACATTTTTGGAACAGACAGTTTGACGCTCTTGAACGTGAGCTTAGTAACGCTAAAAAGGAGGAACATTAAGGTATTTGCAATAAACTTATTACGATAAAATTATTATGAATAGGATGATTGAGATGATCACTTCAACAACTACCCTAACAATGACACGTCGTTTTGAATTCACTGCGGAAAGAGTGTTTGATGCGTGGGTAAACCCAGAAATGATGAGTAAATGGCTATTTAATCCAGAAGAAAAAGCTAATTTTGTAGAGAATGATTTTTGCGTCGGAGGGTCTTATAGGATTAGGGACCCCAAAGAAGGAGAAGCTATTGGGAAATATCTTGAAATCGATAAACCCTTCAAATTAGTATTTACATTTCAAATCCCAAAATATAGCGAAACGATAGACCGAATAACCGTATTATTAGAACCCATAGATGGTGGCTGCGAAATGACTTTCACACAAGAAATAGTGGTTCCTCATGAACAAGGATGGACCACAGAAGACATTGAAAAGGCGCATCGTGAATTTAGAGATGGTTCTGAACAGGGATGGAACAACATGTTTGATGTTTTAGTTAAACATTTATCGAACAGAAATAACCCTCAAAAATAACTAATCAAAACAGAAGCATGAACTTTATTGAATGTCTTTTTTAGATTGAATAGTAGTCTCACTGTTTCACGGTTGGAAAACAATATGACATTTGGCGAAGTTTCTTCAACAAACGGGCTCGATTGTGGAATAAAACTTTATTTTACCTCCATCAAAAACTGGACGGGGGTATGCGTTTTGAAAGTATTTAACATGAAATCGGAAAGTAACCTTGTGAAAAAGTGAAAGATCTGTGTCGTAACAGGGTTTTCCGTCATAAAAAGTTGCTGATTTTTTCACAAAATAAACAGGATACTGATTAAGAATCACTCTTTTTATGATATCTATCCTTGGAAATTATGACGATCCAAACTCATGAAAAAAACAGGTCCAGGTTCTTCTGGGATATCTGGGACCATTTTAATAATCTGAAACCCAACTTTTTCATAGGCTCGTATAGCTATACTATTGTTAACCTCTGGATTAATAATACACCTATCTACACTTTCATCGGAAAAAACAAACTGACTTAGAAAACGTGACAGAATTTTTGTGCCAAGTCCTTTATTTCTATACTCCTCTTCTCCTATAAATAGGTCTAAACTGGCTGAATTAGTTAGATCAACATACTTTTCAAATACTGGATAATCACTCCAATTGAATGTTTGTATATAACCAATAGGAGTATCATTATAAAGAATTAGATACGGATCAGTTGGTTCAACCCTTTTGATATAATCAGAAAACTCTTGGGTTACCTTTTCATAAGGTTCTTTTTTGTTGTAAGCCCAAAAACGGTTAACAAAACGGTCATTTCTAATCCAGTCATACATAAGTGGTAAATCTTCGAATATAAGCCTTCGAAACTTAATCATGTTTGGATTCAATTTCATATTTCCCCCTTTGAACAGGTTAACGTAATGGTTACTAATTTTTAGCCTAATAAAATTATTTTAAATTTTCAATCTTAGTACAGCTATTATTCCATAATCTGGACCTCTTGCTTAACAATATTGTATCAGAATTATCTTTATAAATGCCACTTAGCATTGAGGGTTAACGTATCAAAAACGACCGTTTTTGGTATGAAAGGGGATGTTTGTATTGAAATTTGGTTATGCACGTGTTGGCACACAAGATCAGTCATTATCATTACAACTCGATGCATTGAATCAATATGGGGTTAATGAGACCTTTAAAGAAAAAGACATAACCGTCCACAGTTAGATGAACTTCTTAAAGTTTTGCGCAAAGACGATACAGTGTTGTCTATAAATTAGACCGAATCAGTCGAAGTACCAAGCATTTAGTTGAACTTATGGAACATTTTGAAGCAAAAGGCATTAATTTTGTATCCATTCAGGATAAGATTGACACGACAACAGCAATGGGACGATTCTTCTTTAGAATGTTAACTAGCATAGCCGAATTGGAACGAGATATCATTAGTGAAAGAACAAAAGATGGACTGACGGTAGCTAGAGCTAGGGGAAGAAATGGAGGGAGACCGAAGGTTGAATCAAAAAAAAAATCATGCTTGCCATAAAGATGTATGAAAGCAAAGACTATTCTTTATCCCAAATTAAAGTGTAAAGAAAGAATCTTCCAGCGAGACCCCTGATCGAACAGCGATTTAAGCATGCGGTGTCCAGATTTTCGACAGGCAATCTAGCGGAAGGATTATCTACCGTCTGGCGTCAACCTTTGGTATCGGTATTATTTTATCAGCCGTTGTACTATTTTGTTGGCAAGGATTATTCAAACGTTCTGGCCGGTGCTGTGTCGGGTTTTATCACACCGGAGCTGTTAACCGAAATATCCATTGTTGGGGGAATCTTGATTCTGAGTTCTGGCTTGAGCATATTAGGCATCCGGCATTTCAAAACGATGAATCTAATCCCGGCGCTGCTGATTCCTGTTGTGTTTATTACGCTCAAGACGATGCTGGGTATGTGATGATGAACCGTCAATTTCAGGTTAGATATCTGAGATGGACGGTTTTCTTCGTTTTGATAGTTTACATAATATTTATTATGATGCCTTAATCGGAATAGGCATACACCTAGATGTGGTCCATTGCATACACTGCCGATGAGGAATCGTCACACCTATGTTGTTCTTACGTTCGCATCTGTGAAAAAAAGAATAACACATAATCCGGATTCGTCCACATAACCATGTACAGAATGGACATGATCGCTTGTCCAATCACCGGCATGAATCCGGTTATTAACGAAAGGAGGAGGATCAGTTTGTCATCCACCCCAGAAGGGAAATGGACTGCGGATCATCGGAGTATGGCTAAACGAAGATTCAGATTTACACGCAATGACTGGATGGGCTATCTATTCAGTGCCCCGCTTATTATCGGGGTTGTGGTATTTGCCATCTATCCCATGTTCGCCGCGCTGTTCATGAGTTTTCATCAGACATCTGGGCTCAATTTATCGGGCGCTTGGGTGGGCCTCAGCAACTACCGATACGCACTGGAGGATTCCTTATTTTGGCAAGCGCTTACAAACACATTTATGATGGGGATATGGTCTGTTCTGCTTGGTATTGCACTGTCTTTTATTCTGGCCAGCCTCATTAACAACTTGAAGTGGAATCTGGGCCGTAATTTTTTTAAAGCCGTATATTTTCTGCCCAATGTGGTATCCGGTGTTGCGACAAGCCTCTTGTTTTCGTTCTTGTTCTTTCCGTCCAAGGAGGGACTGATCAACTTTGTTATTGGCTTGTTTGGCATGGATCCTGTTGGATGGTTCACGAATCCTGAAGTCGCACGGTACAGCATTGTGCTGATGAGTTTGTGGGGCGCGCTCGGGTATAACACGATCATTTTCCTGGCCGGATTACAAAGTGTTCCTCGGGATCTTTACGAAGCAGCAGAAGTGGATGGAGCCGGAACGTACCGGAAGTGGTGGTATATCACGATTCCTTATTTGCGTCCAATCTTTGTGTTTATGCTCATTATGGGAACCATTGGCGGCATGAAGCGGTTTACCGATGTCTGGTTAATCGGGGGAACGGCTGGCAATCCAGGAGGAAGCTTGATGACGGTCGTGCTGTACATTTACCGGAATGCGTTCCTTGCTTCACAGATGGGTCTGGCCACTGCCGTATCCTACTTACTGTTCCTGATCATACTCATTCTGACGGCATTCCTCATGCTGCTTAACCGCCGTAAAGACAGTTTAGACTAACTCGGTCGCCTTGCCGATTCGGGAACCTTAGGGAACCGTAAATTCACAAGACAGGAGGGTAACTATGATCGATTCAGCCTTACCCAAGGAACCTGTACGCCGTAAACGAATCACACTTCAACAGCTTATTTTAACAATGGCCCTGCTGCTGGGTTCATTTATTATGATTGTGCCGTTCCTATGGATGCTCGTGACCAGCTTCGATTGGGGGGCACGACTCAATATCTCTTTCCCGCCCAAAATATGGCCGGAGGAGCCTTCGATCCGAACTTATGAAGCCGCTTTCACTAACATCAATATGTTTCGATATATTGGCAATTCAACACTTGTTAGTGCAGGAGTCATTGTCATCAGCTCGTTGTCTGCGCTTTTGTCCGGATATGCCTTATCCAAACTCCGCTTCAAAGGGGCAAACTTCGTTCTGCTGCTGGCCTTAAGCACGATGATGATTCCATTCGAAATGACGATGATTCCTCAGTATCTGCTGTTCAGCAAGCTCGGTTTGGTTGACAACTATCTGGCTTTTTATTTGCCGGCGATGAATTATGCTTTCGGTACTTTTTTAGCCAAGGCGTTCTTTGATCAATTACCCGGCAGTTTAAGGGAAGCCGCGGTATTGGATGGGGCCAAGGAAATTACCGTATTCAGCCGGGTTTATCTTCCGCTCTGTACACCCATTATCGCCACCATGGTTATTCTGCTGTTCCTTGGCGTCTGGAACGATATGCTATGGCCGCTGCTGATTCTGAAATCCGCTACCAAATACACCATTCAGATTGGTCTGGCGATGTTTACCTATAACAACGGGATCAATCAACAGCCTTCGATCATTATGGCGGCAACCACAACGAGTCTGATTCCGGTTATCGTCGTCTATATGTTCCTGCAGCGTTATATTATCGAAAGCATTGCGCTCTCCGGTATCAAGCAGTAATCCCGCGTTACGCGAATTTCATCTATTTTTTACGGAGGTGTGTCTGATATGAAGAAGACGGTACTGCTTATTCTGTCTTTTGTACTTGTGTTTACGATGGCCGCTTGCACTGGCAGTTCGGGAAAAGACGTAACCGGCGGCGTCCAAATTGAGAAAGTGTCTGATATGCAAGGAACGGTTCGCGTTGCGCTGGCAGGCTGGCAGCTCGAGAACGGGATTGATGCGTTGACAGGGAATCCGACGATCGGCCTTAACGAATATTTGGATAAAACGTTCAAGAAAATGTATCCGAACATTAAACTTGAGGTATATCAAATCCCATGGGAGAACGTAAAAGCAAAACAAACGGCCATGCTGCTCTCCGGGGACGCGGATGTATTATACACGGGCGGAGCCTTTGCTTCCCAATGGTATCAGGAAGGACTGCTGCGGGATCTGGACGATCTGATTGAAAAGGACACCTCATTTGACCCCAGCATTTATCTGGAAGGCATCATGAACAATTCCTACAGCACCAAGTCCCCGGATGGCAGCAAGCAATTTGGCATTCCTGTCGCCCTTGGTCGCCGGATGACTATCTACGATAAGAAGCTGTTTGAAGACTGGGGAGTGGATACACTCACCGCACAGCCTGGTCCGGAAGAAATTCTGGATAAAGCTAAGAAAATGACCGGCAAAAACCCGAAAACCGGTGAAGACAATTTCGGCCTGTATTGGAGCGGCAACTCGTTAAACGGATCTACCTTTGTTGCGCTTACCCTTGCTTTTGGCGCGAAGGGAGCGGAAGGGTCGTTGAAAGATATCAAGAACATTAAGTGGCATCTCAACACACCGGAAATGGTGAAGGTGCTGGAATGGCTGAAGGAAGCTGCCAAGCTGCCGCCGGCCGGTTTCGTCAACGCCCAGGGTGCCGAGAATTTCGGGCTTGAGAAGAACAACATTGCCATCGCGCTGGATTCTACCGGCGGTTCAACCATGAGTGAATACCGTTCGAAGCAGAACAAAGAGCTGCTGGACCGATTTGAGCCGGTATTGAACCTGGGTCCAAAAGGCGAAGGCTGGGTTGCAGTCGACCCGTTCATCATGGCAAAAAATGCAAAAGATGTGGATGCGTCATGGGAAGTGATGAAGTTCTTGACGAGTTACATGACGCAAAAATATATGTATGAAAATTTCTCGAATACCCCCACATTGAAAAACGCTGATTTCGTAACACCGGAAGATAAATTTGTGAAAAAAGCGCTTGAAATTGCGGAAGTTGGCCACTCGGAGCTTATGGATGAAGCCAATCCGTTCTATATGAGCGACATCGCTCCAGCCATTAACGGATTTATTAGCCAGGCTGCATCCGGTCATGCACCGGATATTCAGAAGTTTCTGGATGATCTGCAGGCACGTGCAGAGAAATGGTCTGCTAATCTTAAGTAAGGTAGGTTACAAGAGGACTGCATAAAGCGCGCAGCTCCTCAGAGACAGGCCTAATCATGATGATTATATGAGCCAATATGCAATATATTCCAGTTTATTGTAAAATGTGCATGGTCCAAATCAAGTGAAGAGATGAAGCCGGCCCAAGTGGCCGGTTTTTTTATGAGATGGAATGGAGCCCGGCATATTTTCAGGATATTTGCTGCTGCTGGTTACTGATATGGGAATCAGGCTTTTAAGCCTGGTGCAAAATATGCGGATGTACCCGAGACTAAACGCCTCTACCGGATGCTTTGTCCCCACATACGATAAAAAAACAGGTTCTTGTGACGAGATACCCTATCAATGTGGCAAGGAGTTGAGACGACAATGGGTCGGCTGAAGACCGTACAGACAGAGATTCAAACCTATATTTCGCATCTCAAATCCTTACAGTTTCCGGACGGATCCTGGAGATTTCTTTTTGAAACGGGGCCGATGACAGATGCCAATATGATCATTCTATTGAAAAACCTGGATACCAAGCCGGAGCTAATTCCGCAGCTCGCGCAGCGTCTGAAGCAGCGTCAGGCTCCAAACGGCGCATGGAAGCAGTACGACGATGAAGTGGGCCATCTGTCTTCTACGGTCGAAGCTTATACAGCCCTGTTGCTATCCGGTTGTGCAAGCCGGGAAGACGTTATGATGCAGAAGGCTGAGGAGTATATTGTACAGCATGGCGGTGTGGAGCAAGCCCATGTTTCGACTAAATTCATGCTGGCGCTAAACGGGTTCTATCCTTGGCCTCGTTTTTTCCCGCTGCCCCTGTATTTGATACAGCTTCCCAAATCAAGTTCTTTCAGTTATTACCGTTGGAGCTCGTATGTCCGCAGTCATTTTGCTTCCTTGCTGATCCTCGGCCACCGCAAGTTTAAGCTTCATCATCCTCGGGAGATCAACATCCATCATCTGTTTGTAACACAGCATTTTCATAAACTACGTGAACCGAGACGTTCAAATCGCACACGGGAAAGAAAGAAAAAAGGTTATCTGTCGAGAAGCGCACTTAAAAAAACAGAGCAAATCCTCCTGCAAAATATTGAGAATGACGGAACACAATACAGCTATGCCAGCGCGACCTTTTTTATGATTTATTCTCTGCTTGCCATTGGATATAAGACGGACTCACCGATGATCAAGCAAGCGGTAGAAGGCTTGGCTTCTTTCGGTTACACTGCGCGCGACGGGTCGCTGCACATTCAAAACTCCCCATCAACCGTCTGGGATACGGCACTGATTGCCTATACCCTCCAGGAGGCAGGAGTATCAACGGAAGATGCCGGAATTCTGCGAGCTGCGAAGTATCTTCTTTCCTTGCAGCATTTGGAGAAGCAGGAGTCGGAAAGAGACTCACGGCATCGTACCTCCGGTGGATGGGGATTCTCCGAGAGCAACACGGCCAATCCGGATGTTGACGATACACAGGCGGTTATTCGCGTACTTACCAGGTTAGCAGCCCAGGAGAGTGACTACAGCGCGGCATGGAGAAAAGGAATTCAATATGTATTCCGTATGCAAAATGATGATGGAGGATGGGCTGCTTTTGAGAAGAACAGTGTCTCGTCGATTATACGTTTATTTCGAATACCGCATTTTGCTGAAACTGCCGCCGACCCTTCCTGCGCGGATATTACCGGCCGGGTGCTGGAGCTGCTCGGGAATCACTTGAAACTGCGTTTATCCCATCCGCGCATTCAAGACGGTTTAGACTGGCTCGTGAAGAAGCAGAAGAGCGACGGCTCCTGGTATGGCCGGTGGGGAGTGTCTTTTATCTATGGCACATGGGCAGCGGTGACTGGAATGGCTGCTGCCGGCTTGCAGGCAGATCATCCTGCGATCCGGCGGGCCGTGGACTGGCTGTTGAGAATCCGGCATGAGGACGGGGGATGGGGCGAGTCCTGTCGGAGCGATTTCATTAAGAAATATAATCCGGCTCCATACTCTACGGTCGTTCATACGGCATGGGCTTTGGATGCGCTGATTGCAGTTCACGACAATCCAACCGAGGTGATCGATCAGGGGATCCTTCGTTTAATAGAGTGGAACCGACAAGAAGGCAGGAGAACCACATATCCTGCTGGTGCTGGTTTGCCGGGACATTTTTATATTCATTATCACAGTTATCCGCTGGTCTGGCCGCTGCTTACCTTGAGCCATTATGTGCAGAAGTACCAAAAACAGCCCTAATTCATCATATTCCGAAGCCTTCTGGTTATACACCCTGTCCATATTGGAAACATAGCATATGCTTTTATTACCGACGTATTGTCGGAAGCGGAACCAGCTAACAATAAGCGTTTACTGTATTTATTATTCAATCCTGAGGAGAATGAAAAGAAGCTTGCGAAAGGAGAAGGCAGATGGCATATCTTGATCCTGAACTAATGGGAACGTTTCGAGGCAAAATGATGAATCCGAGATACTTCCATCAAGTGTATGGAATTCTCTGCAAGAAACGCTGCGAGGATTTGCGAGACTATAACAGGTGCTGTGGGATGATTGATGAATTGTCCAATTGCTTGGGAGTACCGGTTACTCCTTGTCAAAAAGAAAATGCAGCGAAGTGGCTTATGGAATGCGGTGTCGATCCTCAAAATGGATATCATCGCAGACGCATGTGGAATATGGTATGGGGAAGAGGCTAAGCAAATAGGGCGAGTTTGGTTTATGCACCTTCGTTGAAGAAGTCGCGGGAATCCGCGGCTTTTTTATTTACTGAGTTGGGTACCTTGGTGAGACAGCTTGTTATGTCTTGTTATGTATAGTAGGTTTAAAAATGGTTATAGTTGTATATGTAACCACACGAATATTTACAGTAATTGGAATGTAATTGGAATTGAACTCGAAAGAAAAAACCTTTGAACAACCAAGGAATGCGAACAATCAAGGAATGCGGAATCGGTAATTTAGACGTATCATGTAATTTGTTTTTGAACTTTGGAAAACCGAACTTAAATACCACATCGACGACCAATTGAATGTTTCGTTTAGAGTAAGTTTAAAGAAGCAACTAAGAAGCAACTAAGAAGCAACTAAGAAGCAACTAAGAAGCAACTAAGAAGCAACTAGAAAGACCAATAAGGGCCTAGAAACAGATGAGTGAGAACCAACCACAAAATAATATCTCTGTCTGAAGGTTTTTGTATGAAATCAATGATTACTAAGTTTTCCCGAAAGTCTATTTCACAAAACTCGTATTTTGTACATATGTCTGAATATGTTTGTACCGTACCGATAAAACAAAAAAAACTGTATATTGAAAATGACACCAAGTTCCCTACTTTGATGAAAACATACCCTTTTGTCTTTACTTTTACTTAACGAGCAAATTTAGAACTTGATCTTTTCTTTCATGAATTTTTCCAGTCTGGTAGGCCATTTTATGATGTCATTTCCTAGTCTGGTAGGTAATAACTTTATGTCATTCTCCAGTCTATATTCTCATCATCTGGTTTGCTCATGACCAACATTGCGCAATTTTCTGAGGTGTAAATGATAACATAGATTGAATTGCTTCTTTGCTTAGTTCATCTTGATACGGACAATTGTATTGGATAACTGATTGTCTGATCTCGCCGCCAATAATTATAATGAGCTGGGTCCACACGCAAGGGATCGGGATTAATTACTTTCAGAATAAATGACCAAGATTGTTGCGCCCCATTATCTATTTCGGTTGTCCCAGATATCCGGTAGACCCCTCCTGTCTTGTCCCCCGACATGTTGTATTGTTCCTTTAGTAATTTTTCCAGCCTGGTAGGCAAATTTATGTGTCATTCTCCAGTCTAGTGGGTAACTTTATGTCACTAAATATTGACAAGAAGTTCCCTACCAAAAATCAAAAACGCCTTGTTTTATAAGGTTTTTTTTGGTTAGCGACTTTATGTCATTCTACAGTTCATCACGATATTTTCGCATCCAAACGCTTCATCCGTCCCCGATCTTGGATTCCTACGCTGATGGCCCTCCAATATCTTCTCTTTAGAGCTTGATCCTCTAGTTGCTTAGGTAAGAACGTATGACGTCTTCGTCGCCATTTGCAATATCCACTTCTAGAAACTTGGGCGATTCTACAAAGCATTGAGATCCTGTATCCCGCAATTGCCAACTGCTCTATGACGACATACTCAGCGATTCTACTTACAGTTCGCTTCGCCCCTTTTGTAGTGACCAGAGTTTTTTTAAGTATTCATATCTAATTAATTCCTCTTCAGGCCTTAACGGGTTCTTTCTTTGCCTACCTTTGTTAATGCCCTTTGATTTCCGCGTTTCTCTTCAAGCCCCGACATGCCTTCATTCTCGTAAAATTTGACCCAGCGCCTTATAGAGGCTTCTGGAATACCCAACTCTTTCGCGACTCGCTTATATCCGAAGCCATGTTCAAGGTACATCTGAACAGCTTTATATTTCGGTTCAATTGAATGTGTGTGTGGACTCTGCTCATGTAAAAATCCCCTCCAAGTTAACAATAAGAGTCAGTCTCTTATCTGTCTACCTAAAGGGGATAATATCAGAGTACCGACGCCAGTTTTCCACCTAGGGTCCTTTTTTCAATGTCTATAAAATGGGGTCTTGACCAGACGCTGCTGAGGGCTTTGTATTAGGGCTAATTCGGCATTCGCAATACATGCGTTAGACGTGAGACGGCTTCGTCGCCATAGCCCATGTCGATCGCGCGCTTCGCCAAAGAGTGAAAGGCGCGAAGGAGGCCGGCATCGATCTGGTGGCGCTCCGACGTATGGATAATGTTCTCTAGCCCTGCAACAGCCGAGTGAAGATTGGACAAGTCGCCTGGATAATGGCCTTCGTCCACATGCTTCGCAACTTCGGTCATCAGGTCAGACAGCGTTCCGATCATCTTTTGGGCATATTTGCTGAATTGTCCGGCACCGATCTGTTCTGCTCCTGCAAGAGCCAGGGCGTGAAGATAGCCGCCCATGGATGACCAGAAGAGTCCTATCAAGGCCAAGTCAAAGGCCGATGCGCGCCCCGGATCCTCACCGAGATAATCCGACAAGCCGCCGAGACTTGCCAAGGACGACTGTGCGGTTCTATATGCGGATTCCGACCCGCTGTACATGATGGCGGACTCCGGCGTACCGACCGCAGGAGGCAGTGTCATAATGACGCCGTCGATATAATCGATGTTATTTCCGGCAGCCCATTCCGCCATTTCACGGGCTTGAAAAGGCGATCCCGTAGTCATATTAATCAGAATCTTCCCGGCTAGCGCTTCGCCTGCGAATTCCAAAACCGAACGCACCGCATCGTAGTTCAGCACGCAGATGACGACGATCGAACCGGCCTGAATGGCTTCAGTTACCGAGTCGGCGCGGACAGCGCCCTGGCCGATCAATGGACCGGCTTTATCCGCCGTCCGGTTCCATACCGTCGTCGAGTGACCTCCCTTCAGAAAGGCGCCCGCCAGGGCCTGCCCTATCGGACCTAATCCAATCACGGTTATTGACGTTTTCCCCATACAATCTACCCCTTTTCAATCGAATTGATCCGCAAGCCGGCCACGCCGGCAAATGATAACCCCGCCGATGAATATGTAGATCCAAGCCATTACCTTGTTATCCTTTCACAAGTGCGGTACGAAATCTGTCCCATAGGATGCGCTGCCGCTCCTGGTAGGTTTCCCCGTCATAGATCCCTTGCTCCATTGTCAAGCCGTTCGTCATTGAGCAGAATAACGCCAGAAGTGCAGCGGGATCCTGGCGTGCGAAGTCTCCTGCCGCTACTCCCGCCTCCAGTACGACCAACACGCATTCCTTCAACCTCTCTTCATAGCCCATAAACGATTTACGAAGCGGCTCCTTCAGGTGCTTGGGCGGAAACAGCACCGACCGTCGCAGAAAATCGGAGGCGGCGGTCACCGGAGCAAGGTCGGTATAATGACGAAACGCAGCCTCCATCCGCTCTAGAGGCGGAGCACCGAACGTCCGCTCCAGCACGTCGGCCAGCTCTGACATGTCCGCCTGCAAGCTGTCCTCGAACAGGGCGAGGAACAACTGCTCTTTTGAGGCAAAATGTGCATAGATGGACGGCGTTCGAACGCCCACTGCACCGGCGATTTCGGCCAGTGATACACCCTCGTAGCCCCGTTCGGCGAACATAGCCATCGCGGCCTGTTTCAAGCGGTCAGATGTCATCATTTATCGCCACCTCCTTAAACCTAACTAATATTAGTTAGGGGAATTATAAAATAAATACTTGCATTTTGCAAGCGACCTGCCCTCATAGCGAATCGCCTCCTCATCTCCAGCGTCGGATCAAGCTTCGGTTCGGGCGAAATACTTCGTCCCTTATCGTCCACCTCCAGTAAAATCTAATTTTCAGTGATAATAAAGTAATAGGCCGGGGCCCCTTATCTGTAAAAGGAATCCCGGCCATTTTAGCCTCCAAAATACTTATAGTTTTAGACTGCCTCATTGAACTATCGTTCCGTTAGCGCAATGACTTGCTCAGTTGAATATCATGTACCTCAACATAATTGCGTACCTTTAGTAGCAGACATTTTTCAACTTCCTGACTGTCGCCATTTAACTTCACGAAGGCTTACAATCTGCAATTGAATTTAACTTACTGGTTTTAACTATTGGCATCGATTGTTGCTTTTATAACTGAGCAAACTTCATCGGCACCAACACAAAAATTCTCTAAAACCCTACCGGAATCCAAACGGATACCAGTACAGTACGATCTATTTGCATTTGGTGAATATATAAATTGTTGAACTTCTCCTAAATAGTGATGATTTAACTTAATTTCCATCCATTTTTTAACAGCCAACTAAAACACCTGATCATTTCGTTAAACTGCTCAAAATTTCCAGTTTGTTTGGGATCTCTCAAGAAACAGGAGAACGTTAGGTAAAGAAGCGGCTCCGCATTCATTGGACCTCCGAGAAAATAAATCGGCATCAATCTTTGACAGCATCATGTCAGTACTTATTTTACGCGGTCTGTATCTGACGTTATAGGTATGGCTATTTGGAAATGTATGTTTGAGTCAAATGCAATTATACAAAAATACAAAGTCGCTAATTTAGCGACTTTGTCAAATTTTGATGTTAGTTCGTTCAATCTGAGATTCTATTACATCATATAGAGCAAGTTTATAGTTTATTTTATCCAAGTTAAAATATAGTTCCCTTATGCTTTTCTCAATTTCTTTTTTATGATGGAGCATCATCATTTTTCGTTCCGAAATCGTCGAATCCCCTTCTTTATACAAGTATACATACTTCTGAATTTGAGCAATCGGCATTCCTGTTGCTCTAAGCGCAGTAACGAAGTGAATCCAGCTTAAATCATCTTCGTCATATAACCGCTTCCCATTTTCATTTCTCTTCACATGTGGAAGCAGCCCCTCCTTTTCGTAGTATCGAAGTGTGGGAGCCGCTATTCCTGTCAATTCCGTAACTTCCCTTATAGTCAACATAACTATATCTTCACCGCCATCTGTTAAAGTATACTTTAAATGAAAATTTGGCAACATAAATTGATTTTTCCAAATTTACGCTAAAAAAAATAGAGAAATATAATGAAATCAGTGAATTTATCTGTTTGATTAGGCACTTATTATTATAATCAAAATAACCTTGACTTCAAGTAAACTTTATCTTTTATGATATCAATGTAAATTAAAATGATTTCTGAGAGGATGAAATTACAATGGCAAATATCTCAATCGTTACTGGCGGCAGCCGCGGACTTGGTCGCAATACTGCCATCAATATTGCACGTCATGGCGGTGATGTCATCCTGACCTATCGTAGCCAAGCAGAAGAAGCAAAGTCTGTCGTTGCTGAGATCGAATCTCTAGGTCGTAAAGCAGTGGCATTACAACTTGATGTTGAAAATATCTCCAGCTTTACTGCCTTTGTTGAGACAGTTCGTTCGACCCTGCAGTCAACCTGGAATAGCACCACTTTCAATCATCTGGTGAACAATGCCGGCTACGGAGAAATGACCGGCTTTACCGAAACTACAGAAGCTCAGTTCGACGGCCTGTTTAATGTGCATGTTAAGGGTGTGTTTTTCTTGACACAGACCCTTCTGCCTCTTCTTGCAGATGGTGGTCGAATTGTGAACTTCTCAACGGGTCTTACTCGCGTATCTTTTCCTGGATTCTCCGCCTATTCTGCCGCAAAGGGGGCGGTCGAGATTCTAACTATCTATTTGGCCAAAGAACTTGGTCACCGAGGTATCACTGCTAATACCATTGCACCTGGAGCAATCGAAACCGATTTTCTAGGAGGTTCTGTACGCGACATACCTGCTTACAATGAAACGTTTGCCGCGATGACTGCCCTTGGTCGAGTCGGGGTACCCGAGGACATTGGTCCCGCAGTCGCCAGCTTACTTGGTTCCGATAATCGCTGGGTTAACGGGCAGAGAATCGAGGTTTCGGGTGGTCAGAATATCTGATCGCAAGTAAATGGCAGCAAAGACAATCCGTGAAACTGGGGCTGTTCCGAATGAAACGACCATATTGTGTGTCTAAGGATAGGGTCAGCTACGTTGAACTAAGTAAAGGTATCTAATATTGAGTTACATTTAGCATTCATCTAATCGGATAAGTAGCCATGTTCTTGTCAAATACAAAACACTATTTTAGCGATTCAATGGGGCCAAATTCCTCGACAGCATCATAACTGGTTTTGAGGGTCCAAAGATCCCTATTGAGTCTGCTACAATACATGCAGTCTATGAAACTGCATACTCATTCCAATTCACGAAGAAGGATAACTGAGAAGCTACGATGATTATCGCTCTTTTTTGGTTTTTATAGGAATTATACAACCATATTTGACACAATTTTTAATTGCACATCGTCTCACCCTTCGTTCAGTGTTATTGCTGGGATCAATCATGACGAGCTGCTTCCTATGATCCACTCTATTAAACCTTAGTTCAAGAAGCAACGGCAGCCGATCTCTTGGTCGACTGCCGTTGCTTCTTTATGGGGTATCATTTCCTGATAATTCAATAAACCTTAATTCATTAGGTTAAGCCAATCGATCATTAATTAACGTTATGAGTAATAACGATTGTGCGTTACCCCTGCCTTGCCTACATATCCCCCTCTAGCATATTGCCCCGCTTTTGCAGTGATTTCATTTTGAGGTTTACAAGTGCAATACCTATGATAATTAGAATTAGTCCCACTACCATCTTGGTAGTAATCGTTTCTCCCAAAAAGAGAACGCTGATCACGATCGTAATGAGCGGGACCAGAAAAATCAAGGCATTGTAGTACCCCGACTCTCTTTGGGAAATGTTCTTGTCCATCGACACCAGGTTTAATTTAGATCATAACAAAACCTCCTAATTAGAGCTATTAAATCTAGTTTGCTTCTAATAGAAGGATTTAATCTTTATGATTTGAACTAGTGTTCCCCGTTAGTTGAACGACTGAAATCGGATCTAGTACCTCATCTGACATCGATAAAAATATAGTTTGTTCACCATAAACATTCAATATCATGATATACACTCGAAGATATTTCAATCTAAATTACGAGACAAAGAACAAAATTCAAACCAAAAAAAAAATCCGCGTAAAACGCGGACTTAAATGGATATGTATGTTCTTTCCTCTTACATGAATACTAAGCAAGTTGCAATAAACTTCCCTATCTATTATTGAGCCCGCTATCGTCCTTAGTCGTGCGATTGTAGACGACGGTTTCTTTGGTGCCGTCCGCGTATTCCAGGTCAACTTCGTCGATACGGATTGAATCCAAAGCACCTTGATACGTGAAGAGCTCAAACACACCGAGTTCTAATCCCGGTATGACCGGACCGACATATTGAAGATTGAAAGAGTTCTTTCCGGAGTGCTCGTCATACGAAGGGTCTCCTACGGGATTAAATGTGCTGACCTTCACGGTATAGTAGTTGATCGTTTTGCCGGTCAAATTATCGACGAGCCACGTCAGCGTGATACCGTTCGCTGAATTGACACTGTATCTGAACTCTCTTGGGTCGCTGAAACGATTCTTCGCTGTCACTCGGGTAGCTTCGGGTTCGTCGTTGGCCGTTTCGTTACCTCCTTGATTCTGAGCCGTGGAAATCGTTGCGCCTTTTTCGCCATCTCCGTTGGAAGGTTCGTTTTCGGCATCCACTGTTTGCCCAGCTTTAACTATAGTTGGTTCACTCCGACTATAACCCAAGTCTTCCGAGAAATACACACCGCAGCTGAACGCGATGATAATAGATATTAGAAAAGATAAAAAGATATTCAATTTTTTAGCCATGCTGATGTCCTCGCCTTTTCCGTTATTTGTTTTATAATAACAGATCTAGGTCCAATAGGACAGACAGAAAGTAGTAATATCGAACTATGATTTATATAGCAAGACCTAACTCCAACTCCTTGTTCCTTCTTCTTACATGCATTCTTTAATATGAATTCCTGCGAATCGTGAATCTTCCTCTTCCATTTCTCCCTATTCAAATCTGAAGTTATCAAAATCCATATCGAGATCCTTTCACGATTAACTGCCCGTTACTTCAATAAGAAAAGAGGAGCCACATCACTGCAAGCTCCTCTGCTATCGTATCCCGTTTGTTTAAGGCGCCTCATCGACTTCAAACTTTCACCTTGGAATGAGTCAACCGAGGCTTGATCGTTCCACTGTCTTTAAAGCGCTGTTTACATACTGTCTACTTAAAGGGGATCATATCAAAATTGCGGCTTCTTTATTTTATATGGATAATGGCTAAGTATGATTCTCTCTATCCATTGAGCTGGGCATGATTTGGTTAGATATCACTACTGAAGATCGGGTTCCAGGCTCATATTAGGGATCTGTCTCAAATGATCGCTTACCTTGTCCACCTTCCATGCTCCATTAGCATAAATAATGTGCGCTTCCCGATCAAAAACATAATGCAGCTCGCCCGTTAATATATTTCCTGGAATATAGGATTGAATAAGCATCGCGCTAGTATTGCTTGCATAGTTTACCGTTGCCGTATTCATATCAAAATTCATTTCTTTAAAGTGAAGTCCTTCCTGCTCTATGATTTGCTGAATTAGACGATCCGTAAAATAAGGTTTGAAGTAAGTGCGAACCTGTTTTACTTTCGATAGATCAGATGCCTCGTTCAATTTCTCCGATAACCGCGCAATACGAGTATCACTTAGTCGTTGGTTGGTAGGTACTTGATACTTCGGCTTCATCAACTTAACGACGACTTGCTTGTCATCCAGGATAACGGTGGCTTCTTTGGTTTTCTGATCCCACTTCACTTCTGCTCCCATGGTTTGGCTAACGAACCTTAAAGGTACATAAGTTGTGTTTTGGATGAGCTCAACCGGAGCATCAAAATCGTCGCGGTCCTGGTTTACTAAGGCCCTTTTGAATTGAACCGCAAGTGTGATTACAGTCTCGCCAATGGTCAATTGAGCTGTTTTTTGAAATTGGTTCCATTTCACATCGATACCCATGTTCTGAGATACTGCCCGTATAGGGATCAGCACTCGATTGTTCTTTAGAATACCATGCTCGATTACTTCATTGCCTGATGCTTGTGTTGGAATGACGTTCGCAAGAAAAAAGATCATGACCGTCGATATGCTAATCAATAACTTTTTCAAATGCCCTCCCCCTCATCAGTCCTAATTTGTTCCAGACCTATTCATTTAGACGTCCTATTCCATGAAAAAGTTGCCAAAAATGAACGGAATACCTATTTCCGCCTCTCCCTTGCGAGAGATAGAAATTCCGTCTTGTGTTATCGCGATGCCAAGTTCACGCAAAGCTTCTTCCACCCCCCTTTCCATTAATCACCTTCCATAAGGTGTGAATACGTCTACCTTGCGAAAATGAATTAATGCATCAAATGAATCATCTATAATCATGCCTGAATAGTAGTTGTCTATCTTACGATGATTAGGATCATTCAAATCAACACCGTTTAGGCTACCTACATATGGCATCTTTAACTCATCCTTGGAGATTAGCCGGTTTAACTGCTCATCTTGCTTCGCACGATCAAAATCCAAGAAATAACGATCCGCCGACAATTGCTTCAAAGAATTTAGTAATATATTATCACTATGAATAGTGAAGGTAGGCGGATTTGGATCCGTCATAATCTTTGAGTCTGCTGCTAATACGCCCTCATTAAAGGTTGTTCCGATAGCATAATAAGCATCGCCATAACTTTCCTCCAGAAGCTCACCTATATATGTAAGTTTAAGCATTTTGCTAGCTACATTAATATTTTCATCTTTTGCTGCATTAACAAAATTGTCAGCGGCAGCACTATTCTTTTTCGAGATATGACCATTATGACCTGCAATTAGAACGGGTCCATTCGACTGGTTTAAAATCCAGTCTACCTTTTCCTTCATGGCTTTATCACGATGGTTTGAAGAGGAAACAAAGTGAAGATACCCATTCCCCTCGCTAAAATCTCGAAGCAAAGAATCATTGATTACTGAGTAGGTAACATAAATGGACTGGATATTCTGCATTGCAACCTCATACATTTGTTCATCTGATTTGGCGATAAGAAGATCAGCATTCATATCCATCCGGTGTATCAATTGTTCAATTAGCTGAACCTCCTTTTGGACCAGTGGACTCCATTGTCGTTGCAGTTGTTTATAATCACTTTTAGTCCATGCACGCTCACTAATTGGGGTAAAGATATCGCCGAGTAATAGATTCGATATTTCCCACAGATCAGTACTACCGACCTGTATACGGTTAAGCTCTTTAGAGAGCTCACGATCCACCTCTTTTAAATAATTATCAAGTGCGGGTAGCATCAGTTCTGATCGCTGAACATCCATGCCCCAATATTGAAGCTGTTCTTCACTAGATGCAGAACGGTTATATTCTCGCATCCACTCAAATAATTCAGCCATTTCTTGTGTATGGTAGAAGGGAAACCATTTTTCCCATGCTTCTTGCAATTCGATTTCCTCGCCTGATAGATACCGATTCATTAATTCTGAATTAGCAAAATCCTCTTCTAATACGAATGTTCGAACCCCATACTTTTCAACAAGCACCTTAAATACATCAAGCCGTACAGACTGAAACTCACCGTTGTTATGAGTTGCTTCGCCTAAACCAATAATTTGGACACCATCGGGTACTGTCAATTGATTAACGGGTACAGCATATTTCTCTAGTTTATTCGTTAGATCAACTGGTTGACTAGAACAAGCAGTAAGTAATATCGATACAACGCTCATCAATGCTAAAATTAATCGCCTCATTGCTGTAACTCTCCTCTCCATAGTAAATAATCGTTTATAACATATAATCCCATATAAGGAATTCTATAATGTTATTGAGTAATCCTTCTCGTTAGTTGATGATCTAGAGCAGTGAGATGTAGTTAAGTGCTTATCCTAATCAATAATCCGACGATGTTCTTGTCCTTGACTCGTGACAAGAACTTGTACCGATAAAATGAAAAAATCCGCAAATAGCGGCTTTCAAAGGGACCATGTTCTTGTCCTCGGACATTCGTTCATCCCTTCTCCTAGAGACGCACTCAATTTCCAACGTTTGATTGAACGTGAGGTGTTATGAAAAATCTCGTCGTAATTAGTATTTATTCCAACCTTATTCCATAGAAATCACATTATAGTCATACAAGGTTCTAATAAATTCCTCTCTATTGTTTATCAAAACCTTTCCACTGATTGAAATTATCCATGATTCCATACAATTTGGGGTTGCGACTATCGAAATAAGCAACTTTGTATTCTTCATTCTTCATCTGGTTCGCAATAAAACACCAGGCATTTCCTTTACGATCTAGAGAAAACGGGATTAAATGGCCCTATTTCCACTGATCCACCCTCTCTAATATTAATCATTTTATGAGTCTCAACGCTCGTCATTCTTTGTAAAGAAAGTCTCTGATTCGATAAGTTTTTCTTGTTTCTATCTCCTACTGCACTAACTTCTTGAATCATGTACAGAAATGAACCATTGCTAAACTGTGATACCAAATCACAATAGGATTTTGGTAGTTTGTAATTCAATCATTTTCTGTTTTTTCTATATCTTCCGTTAGCTAAAAAAAAGGAGCAGCTGCCAACAGGCGAACTGCTCCATGATATTTTAACTTAATGTAAAACAACTTCATTTCCTTACCATTAAAGAATGACCTAAAAACCAGCTATATAATTCCGGATTATCGTATGTTTCTGTCCAGGAGTTGTGATTCGTCTCAGGATAAATTGTGAAAGAGACATTTCCACCGTTTTCGCGAAGTGCGTCTACCATTTTTTCTGATTCAGAAATGGACACTATATCATCCTTCGCGCCATGGAATGCCCAGATGGGTGTTCCTACTAGTTCATGTACCCGGTTGGGGTTACCTCCACCACATATCGGAGCGATAGCTGCGAACCTTCCTGGATATTCTGCTGCTAAGTGCCACGTCCCATAACCACCCATGCTTAGCCCCGTCAAGTATATCCGATCTGGATCAACGTTATAGTTTGCAATGATCTCATCTACTAATGCCATCAATCCGTCTTGTTCAGCATTCCAAAAAGAATCCTCCGGGCATTGAGGGGAAATCGTAATGAATGGAAAAGAAGGATCGCGTTCTGCTATCATAGGAATTCCATGTGCTTTTACCAACTCCAGATCATCTCCACGTTCACCTGCCCCGTGAAGAAACAAGATTAAAGGCCACTTATTTGAGGATTCTTTTTCATGTTGATCTGGCAAATGTAAGAGGTATTTCATCCGCACTCTTTTAGTTATTTCTTTTTCAAATTTATTTGCGGTTTGACTCATTGTATCTCCCTCACTTTACTGATATCTCCCATAGGGGGTAAAAATAGAATTCCCCATATTTCCCGGAATTCCTTCAGTTGCATTAACCTGCCCCTGCCCGTTAGCTTAATGAAATTGCATGGAAACATAATTAGATACTTATCTAATCGGTAATCGGACCATGTTCTTGTCCTTTACGGCAATCGGTACAAATTCTTGTCCTTGGCTCGGGACAAGAATTTGTACCGATAAAACAAAAAAACCGCTAAAATAGCGACTTTCAATGGGACAATGTTTCTGTCCTTCGACATGTGACGTTTAATAGGACATCACCTTTTGTGGTTGTCTTCCTTCATGTATGATCTCTCTCCCTCCCTAAAGCAAGAGCTACAAGAAATCAATGTAGTAAAAAGACACTGATATTCTATTCATCAGTGTCTTTTTTAGTGGTTTTTTTTCACCAGCATCATGTTTCATCGTTGAACTCAGACTAATTCACTTTAGCCCTATTCGCTGTAACTGACTTCACTTTCTTGTAATCATTTCAATCAGAGAGTTGTAATTTAAAGCAACTTAATTAGCTTTTCTAGCTCATCAACCAGTACTTTTGCAAATTCAAAATTAGTATCTTTTAAAGCCAATTCTATTTTCATTTCAACTGCTTTTTTGTTTTGTTCCGCTTCTAAATAGTCTTTATCAAAGTGACTAGCATAAATCATCTGTTTAAATTTTTTCATAGTCATTTTTCTAATCGTCTTATTGTCAATGATTAATACATAATCCATACCATTTACAACAGAATAGAAATCATGAGATATCATGAGAATTGCACCTTTATAGTCTTCAATGGCTTTTTCCAGTGCAATTTGTGTATATGTATCTAAATGGCTTGTCGGTTCATCAAGAAGCAATACGTTTGCATTACTAGCAGAAACTTTAGCCAATTGAAGTATGTTTTTTTCTCCACCAGATAGTGATTCAATCTTTTGATTAACGATTTCGCCTTCAAATCCATAGTTTGAAATATACGATCTAACTTCATCATAAGTTTTAAACCCAGCATCGATGAATTCTTCTAGTAATGTATTAGAATCCTTTAGCATTTCGCCTTGATTCTGAGATAAATAAGCCATTTTAATATCATCATTTATTTCAATGGAATCATGATTATTGTTAAAGATATCTCGGAGTAAAGTCGTTTTCCCTGTACCGTTTGGACCAATAATGGCTACTTTATCCGTAGATTTTATCTCAAAGCTAACATTCTCTAAAAGCAGTTCATCAAAGGCAACACTATAATTATTGACTTTTACAACAATGCTGTCTTCAATTTCATTCTCAATAACGAAACTGATATTCGGTTGCTTAATATCAACAAATGGTGCCTTAATTCTACGCGCTTCCAATCTCTCTTGAAATCTAACTCTAGCTTTTAACGCTCTACCTCTAGATGCTTCTGAATTAATAGTTGCGATAGCTCTAAGATTATCAATAATGTTATCGTATCTCTCAATTTCTTCAGCTTCGGCGACTGCGATTTCTTGCAACTCAATTTTTGTCTGAAGTAATGAGAAATTATACTCAATATATCGCCCATCAAACTCTTGGATCTCTGTGTTTTCAAGGTGAATAATTTTGTTGAAACAATGATTCAATAGATATCGATTGTGCGTAACAACTAGCAGTATACCTTTGTGAGTATTAATAAGTTTTTTAAGCGCATTTAGGTTCTCAAAATCTAAAAAAACATCCGGTTCGTCCATGATCATTAAGTCTGGACTATTAAGCATTTCCTTCATTACTTGAATAAGTTTGAATTCCCCGCCGCTCAGGTCGGATACCCTAACATCTTTTAGCTTCAAGAGGTTTGCAAGATTTAGCTTCTTATTAATGTTACTCTCAAAATAATCTCCGCCCATTGCATCAAATGCGTCTAAAGCGAATTGATACTTTTCGAGTAACGGCTCAATATCCGATGATGTTTCCATTTCATTACAAATAGATGTTATTTCATTTTGTAGCTTAATAAAATCTTCTCCGATATATTCAAAAACAGTTGATTCTTTAGTTCTGTCTAGTTGGGAGAACTGACTTACATACCCAATTTTACAGGTTGGATCTATCTCTAACTTGCCTTCGAACAAATATCTTTCTGGATCCATCAGTATATCGATCAGTGTACTTTTACCACTGCCACTTGTTCCAATAAAAGCGCAATGCTGTGACTCTTCTAACGTAAAGGAAATGTCTTTATATAGTTCTTTTTGTGGAAATGAGAAGTATAAGTTATCAACTTTTATCATAGTAGTGCCTTTCTTTATAACTAAGATGGTGACTATTATTAAATGTATTGTCGAACACAGACTTTTAGAGTAACACTCTTTACTACCAAGTTCAATCCATTTTTAGCCCTTACCCTCACTTCGAAATTCTAATACTTTCTTTAGAATGGTGGCTTGTTGACCGTTTATCCAATCCCATGAAAATACATCAAACAAAATCATGACAATGTTCCACCCTATGCATATTATGGGACCAAGCATTATGCCCTGGCACAATGATATGATTTATGCCATGTTTCGAGACGATTTATGATCGGCGGTGAGCACTTGCTTTGGCTCATCTCCAATTCCGTGTATATAAGTCACCATGGCAATGATAACCGCGCTAAGTATAAATCTCAAATGAATCCCTCCTTAGCTTTCTTACCTACGGCATCAATATTTCCAAATACAAAAAATAGTATTCATTTGCGTAAACTGCCCATTAGCTTAATAAAATGATGTCTGCTGCCGTCGATGAAATCATACCGGGAAAGTAACAATGTTCTTGTCATCAATCGGGAATGTTATCAAGTTCTATGGAATTGTAATTAGATATGTATCTAATCGGTAATCGGCTCATCTTCTTGTCCTTTTCGGTAATCGGTACAAGTTCTTGTCCCGAGTCGTCGACAAGAACTTGTACCGATAAAACAAAAAAGCCGCTATTATAGCAACTTTCAATGGGACCATGATCTTGTCCCCCGACATCACATTAGGCCATCCCTTTTCAGCTTTTCAGGATGGCCCCTTCTGTCTTGAAACCTAATCTCTGCCGGTCAACAGTCGTCTTCCTAGCAGCAGTCGGGCTTCAAGTTCGATCCTGTTTTTGCAATCTTCGCAGCAGTGCATTCCTTTGAAATTTCGTTTCACACGGTCGTAAGCTTGAGTCCCCTCAATGACATAAAACTCTCTTCTGCAACTATTACAGGTGGAACGAAAACGAAAAACTCCATCGATTTGTTCTTGCATGGAATCCCCTCCCGTCAATCAAGTCAAAGCCCAGTACTATTGACGTGATAACTGCAACGCGATATAACTGAATAAATTCTAAATAACACACTGTATTAATTATTTTAATGCAGTGTGCTAAATAAGACAAGGGGGCGTTTACCGTTGCCGAAAGTCGTGGACCACGAACAAAAGAGAAAACTAATCGCCGAATCAGCATGGAATATCATTGAAGAAAAAGGGGTTGAACATGCGTCAATCCGTGCCGTTGCAGCTGCGGCAGGGTTGTCACCCGGCGCATTGCGGCATTATTTTTCAACACAGGACGAACTATTGCTATTTATCGTAGACTATTATTTGACAAGAGGAGTTGCCAGAGCAGAAGAGCGCCTGGAAATAAGCCCTATTCCGATGAAGGCTGCGAGGGAAATTCTGTTACAACTGCTTCCTTTGGATGCGGAAAAACGAACTGCCGTCGGCGTCTGGTGGATCTTCGCCATCCGATCTCTCACGAGTTTGGCATTACAAGCTAAAAAAGACGAGCTCACGGACGGACTCCACTACCTGACTAAAGCTGTCCTTGAAATTCTAGCTAAGGCGAAGCTTCTCCCCTCTTCGGTGGACATTCAACTCGAAACATTAAGATTGGCCTCGATTGTCGAAGGCTTGACGATACTCGCATTGCTCCGCCCGGAGCTATACACACCGCAGACCGTTGAGCAGATCGTCACCCGCCATCTTCAGGAGCTCTGCTCGTAAGCTACGGATGGATGAGCACATAGACGATTCCCGAAAATAACTTGCCGTTACTTATGGATACTCCGTGTTTTGATCTTCAATTAATCTGCCCGTTAGCTTAATGAGATTGCATGGAAACATAGTTAGATATTTATCTAATCGGTAATCGGCTCATGTTTTTGTCCTTTTCGGCAATCGGTACAAGTTCTTGTCCTTGGCTCGGGACAAGAACTTGTACCGATAAAATAAAAAAGCCGCTGAAATAGCGACTTCAATGGGACTATGTTCTTGTCCCCCAACAATTTTTTTCTTCCCTCGTTTCTGTGCGTAAGAATTGATATCATTTATTATTTGATCCAATTTACATTCACGAGGTTAGGTTTGTATTATTCCGCCGATTATAATGAGAGATTTGTGTCACACTCTCCCAAACCGCGGCAGCCAAGAATGAAAAAATAAAGTCATAGACCGCCGCCGTTTTATTGAACTATCGCCCCTTTAGGTCGCTGGGTCAACCGCACAACTAAGCTGGAACGTAGGTCAACCTGATCACATTCTCGCCAATTCGATCGCTTGCCACGAGGCGCAGCGGCGGCCGCGGACCGGCGAAGAACGGCTTGCCGTGACCCAGCACGACTGGATGGAGATAGAGTCGATACTCATCAACGAGACCGAGCTCCGTTAGACTGTGGGCCAACTCCGGCCCGGCAACTTCAATCACCCCTTCATGCTGAGCCTTCAGCCCACTTATGGCCGCTGCGAGGTCACCCTCGATCAGAGAAGCGTTCGGACCGACGGATTTTAACGTCTTCGACACCACCCACTTCGGTTTGCTTTGCCACGCCGCTGCGAATTCCCGTTCCGGCGCTCCCCATTCAAATCCGTCCCAAACCCGCATGTTCTCGTACATGCGGCGCCCGTACAGGATGCCCGACAGGCCGCTCACATCGTCGATGAAATGGCGGAATAGTAAGGGGTCGGGCTGAAATGCCGGGTGGTCGTGGTCGACGAATCCGTCCAGAGACTGGTTCAATGCGAAAACGATCTTTGCCATGCGACTGATTCTCCTCCCTAGTTTTCTCGCACATTCATCATCAGGATTACACGTTCCATATGGAGCCTCCTTTATGAACATTTTATCATCCAACAGCATGCCCGGTTTCTCTTGGATTGCTAATGTGCACAGCCCGACCGAATACAACTTTAGCTTAACGAAGCTTAGTCAGTTTACAACATTATTTTCATAGTCTAACACTTTATTTTCTCTGAACACTTTTAGTGTATCAACATACGGATCCCTTATGTCGTGCACCTTGACCTCTCCGGCTGCGAGACGGCCTTCGTAGAGCCATCTGTAGATCGTTTTGAAGCACACGAACGGCTTTCCTTCGGCTCGGTGCTTCTCGGCGATCTGCTCAGGCGACCATATCCCCTGTAGCTTCCGATTGAGCTCTTCTGCAAGAGCTGCGGTATACTTGCCGACAGGCAAGCTCGAAGTTCTCCGCTCGTGATATGCCTGTGGCAAAGCTAGCCGCATAAACCTCGCCCTGCTTGCTGCCGCCGCGTTTCGGTTCTCGTGCGGTGGTAGAAGGATGTCGACCTAGCTCACGCCCGATCTTGCGGCATGACCAGCCCAATCGATGCAGCGCTTCTAGTTGTCCTCGATCAATTGTGCTAAGATGGGAGTAGCTCATGTTGGGTTCCCCTGTAGGATATGGTGTTGAGGTTGTCAGAACCAAATAAAATATTAGAGCGATGGCATTGCATATTCACAAGTCGTCCTTCCATGCCGAGCGGTTTATGAGGATAAATAAATATCGACATTCTTGGACAAATGTCATGGAATGTCGCTGCTGTTCTAATTACGGTTACCATAAATTTATTACAACGCACCTGCATCTCTTGCTGAGTAGAACGAAGGATAAATCGGTCGATAGTTTAGTTCGTCTCTTATTCGCGTTGTATCGACGACCATGTCCCACGGATCATAATCCTTTTGCAGTGCTTCTGACGGTATCTCGCTGTTATGAAGTTGAAAAAGCTCCGCAATCGAGATCGGTGCATCGTCGCCAACATTATAGATTCGGCCATCAAAACCCGGTATAATGGCTGCGAGCATCAGGGCTTGACTTACGTCCGCGTGGTGTATCATGTGGATTCTTTTGGCTGGATTCCAACTACGGAAGTACGGCAGACTTTCCGTAATGTGGGGATCGCATTCGCCATAAACAAAAGGCAGCCGAACGATGCGCACTCCCAATCCCTGTTCACGATGAAGCTGCAGCAGCGCCTCTTCGGCCTCAACTTTACTTTGAGGATAAGGATGAACGGGTCTAAGCTCGTCGTCTTCGCGGTTTGGTCTCAAGCGATTGACCGAACCATAGACGTTATTGGTACTGGTAAAAACAAATCTTGGCACATCCGCCTTCAACGCCGCATGAGCTAAGGCTATACTGCCATCGAAGTTTGCTGTTCTAGTAGTATTCTCGTCTACCCCCCGGAACTGTGCAGCCAAATGAATCACAACATCAGTGCCCTGGAGATCGTCAACATAGCTTTCCGGCTGCAAAAGATCGCCTTCTAAAAGCTCGGCCCCTTGCTGATAAAGCCAATCCGCTTTTGCGGCGTTCCTTACTAATAGTTTAACTTGGTGTCCGCGCTGCAGCATACGGGGGACAAAACGGCTTCCTACTTTACCTGTAGCTCCTGTTACAAAAATGTTCATTTTTAAATCCTCCTCAGCTTTTGAATGTCTTAGGTTTAGCTTAATAGAAGGCTCGACTAGCTGCCTTCCTGTGTTTATCGTATGATTGGGAGTGTCAGGATAAGGAGGAGTATGATGAAGGAGGTTCCCTCTAAAAAGTTACTAGGTGATTTCTTACGTTCTCGTCGCGAACGCCTTTCTCCAGAAGATGTAGGGTTAGCATCTTATGGACGACGACGGACGTCGGGGCTTCGAAGGGAAGAAGTAGCCCAACTTGCCCATATTGGAACTTCATGGTATACCTCATTGGAACAAGGTCGATGTGTCAATCCATCAGAGGATGTACTCAATAACATAGCAAACGCGTTGCAATTGACGGAGGATGAACGTGAACACCTCCATCTTCTTGCAAAGCCGGCACAACAGGAAAGAGCAGATAATGAGCAAATTAATATGGGTTTGGAACAGACAATAAGAGCTCTTGAACCTAATCCAGCTTTTATTCTCAATAGATATTGGGATTTGTTGATATGGAACAGGGCGGCTGCATTCGTTTTCCTATTACCGCCATTTTCAAATCATATGCAGCAGAGAACCAATTGGTTGAAACATCTTTTAACGGGCGGCTTGCTAGGGTCGGACAAGTACAGAGCACAAGTTGTGATCGCACAGTTTCGTGCAGATTATGCATATTTACACGATGATCCGAGGTTTAATGAGCTCATTGAGGAATTAATGAAGACCAGTCAGCTGTTTTGTGAGTTATGGCCGTTACATGACGTTCAGGCCGTTACGGATCGCTACAAAAGAAGTTACGATCCTCATATCGGAGAGATGGAGTTTGAACATGTGATCCTCCAACCGTCAAAAAATCCCGACTTGAAGATTATGATTTATACAGCTTCAACAGATACGGCTGCGCGTTTGAAAAGTTTAATAAGCACTCTGTGAGATTGATAAGTTATTTGTGACTTCTGTTAAGGAAAGGCGAGCATAAGCGTAACGAAGTCTGGCGGCCACAGGGCCGCCATTTGTTTTTGCTCTTACATAAACATCTGAAGATTTCGATTGAATCTTTTCTCACTTGATTATAGATTTCTTTCCGTCTATACTTCGGGGTGAATACAATGTGGCATTTGCACATCCACTTTGTGTAAGCTAGACTGTAGCTCTTGTTTGCCATCTAAGACCCTTCCTTTCTTTTGAGCTTGAATATCTCAATTTTATGGGAATGGTCTTAGTGGTGAAACCCTCGATCCCTCCACCCGCATAGCGGGTGGTTTTTTGTTTCGCGCGTTTCACGCACTCAACTGGCTAAAGCCATAATAAAAAAGAATCTCCACGATGCATCATGGAGATTTTTTCCTCTTATTTTTTGGTTAAAGATTGGTCTGCAAGACGTCAGGTCTTCCGGATATCCCTACTGTACATATGACGATCTCGTATTTGAACGAGAACCTTACCGAAGCGTCCTCCTTGTTGGAACACAACCTTATTGTCCGGATAGGTGCGCTGCATATATTCAGTAACCGTCCGACGAGTCTGCTCATCCGCCGGAATCTGCTGCAGGCGCAGCAAGACCATCACTTCTTCGATTGCCGCATCGATCGATAACTCGGTCGTTTTCATTTCTCGGGTAATCAGCGAAGCATAGGAGTAGCCTTTGAGATAAAGCAGCTGAAGCAGGTAAACCATTTCAGAATGATCGGATTCGCGCTGACGGTCCGTAATCAGTGGCCAAATCTCATCCAATAAGCCGTGTTCCCGCCCGCCTGCAGTCGTGCTGATATAACAGTATTGTCGTGCGCAGCTGATCAGGCTCTCTACACTTTGCCAGTCCGATACAGTTGGACACATGGAGGCGAATACGAGATCGAAAGCGTCCCGCCACCCCGCTGTATCGAGGTCGATCGTTTCAAACTTTTCACGCTCCAGTTTGACGCTGCCGGATTCGAGCTTTCCTACGTTCTCCAGGAGCAAATCGGCGAGCGGAACGCAAGGTTCCACAGCCGTAACCTCCGCACCACGCTCGGCAAAAGGAATGGAGAATCCACCTGAGGCCGCGCCAACATCGAGCACGGAAGCACCTTTCCATGCTACCCCCTGATCCTCCAACCAGCCGATAATCCGCTCTCGTCTCCGAATGCCTTCTTCGCTGAACGCCTGCTTGTCAAAAATTTTCGCTTTATCGTCGAATGCATGCGCGGGATCTAAGCCGGATTTCTTCACCCGATTGGCGAATGTGGTCGGATCCGTCCTCCAAGCCTCCTCCCAAATGCTTGCGTCGAGGATATCGTTAGTCATAACCGTTCATCCTTTCCTTTTTTGATCTTTGTGTCTCACCCTTTAACGCTAGGAGATACGATCCCTTCTACCAAGTATCGCTGACCTACAAAAAACACAACGATGATCGGCAAGATGAACAGAACGATTCCGGCGCTTTGGATGATCGGGATATTTTGTCCGCTAGGCCATTTGTAGCCGATCGAGAAAAGCGCCGTTGACAGCGGGTATCGATCCATCTGCAAAAACATAAATGGCGTCACGTAGTCGTTGCCCCAACTCCTGTTGAACAAGAGGATGGACACCGTTGCAATGACGGGCAGAGAGATAGGCAGGAAGATGTTCCAGAAGATGCGGAACGTCGAACAGCCGTCGATTCTCGCTGCCTCCTCCAAGTCCTTGGGGATGCCGGAGAAAAACTGGCGATACAGAAAAATGCTGACGGCGCTGCCGCCGATCGCCCAGAACAACCAGGGCCAAAACGTGTTGAGGAACCCGATTTGAAAGAAGATCACATACGTTGGAATTTGCGTCACGATTTCCGGCAGCATCATTGTTGATAGCAGCAGCATAAACAGTGCATTTTTGCCGGGACCTCGGAGCCGAGCGAAGCCGAAACCGACAAGCGCACTCGTAAAGGTGGGAATCACGACGGATATCGACGTAATGATGATAGAATTCCTAGTATATTTCCAGTAGTCAATCATCGTAACTGCGAAAACGTAGTTTTCCCAATGGAACCCCTTCGGCCAAAAGACCATCGAAGAACCTGCCAACTGTAGCGAATTCGTCAGAAGCCAATAAAGAGGCATTACAAACAGGATGGACAGCAGGATGAGCAGGCCGTATAGTCCCGTGCGTACAGCCCTGGAGCGGAAACCGGTTTGTACCAATTTATTTTCCCTCCTGTCCAACTTCGTAAAACACCCAAAGCTTGCTTGTGACAAATACAACCATCGTCAGCAGCAATATCAGGCTAAACATGACCCAAAGGAGCGCCAGTCCGTACCCGTATCGGTTGAAGGCGAATATTTGTTGAAACGCGTGCACCGAGAACACATAATTGGGACGAATCGGCAAAGACAGCAGACTGTTCGAATTGGCCGCGAGCAGGACCGGCTGAACAAAAATTTGCAGCGAGCCGATGACGTGCATCACAAATTGAAAAAACAGAACGGGCGTCATGAGCGGAATCGTAATTTTGGTAAAACGCTGTGTCGCCGAGGCGCCATCGATAGCAGCCGCTTCATACAAATGCTTGGGTACGCCCTTCAATCCAGCTAAATTGATCAGAATGCCCCCGCCGCTCCCCCAGAGCAACATAATCAACAGGGATAGCATCGCATAATCGTAGCCGAGCCAGTCGATTGGCTTCATTCCCAACCCGGTCAGCAGTTGGTTGGCCAGACCATCCTGCACGAACAAAGAACGCCACATCGTTCCAGTCGCCACGACCGGAATGATAGACGGCATGAAAAACAAAGCGCGATACATGCCGATAGGCTTCATGTTCTGGTTCAGCAGCACGGCCAGCAAAAATCCGACGACGAGACTCGACGGGACGATCAGGACCGTAATCAGGATCGTCCGCCCGAGCGCGTACATGGCATCGTTGTCGGTGAACACTTTGATGTAATTCTCAAGTCCGATCCATTTGACGGCATGCATGTTAAAACCTGCAAAATTCGTAAAACTCAAATATAATCCATAAAGTAACGGGAGTAGACCGAGCAGGATGAACACGACAAACCAGGGAGAGATAAATAGGTAGAACTCCAGTGCTTCTTTAGTCCTTCTGTTCATGGGTTATTTTCGATCAGCGGGAGCCAAGTAACTGAATGCCTTCGTGTATGAGGACGTTTAGTTCTTCCGTCATTTTTTTCGCAGCTCCGTCAACCGTATCCTTATTGTAATATACCGGCGTAAAGTACTTATCAAACACCGAGTCCACGGCCTGATACGTCAGATAAGGATTGAACGGCATGGTCCCGTTGTTGTACTTTAATTCGTTCTGAATGAATTCAACGTTCATTTTGTCAAAATCCGTCTCTTTCGGCAGCAGTTCCATCAGTTTGCGCGTCCCGGGCAGGGCGAGGCCCGCCTTGACTTGTTCCTCCTCCGGCTTGCCGCCGAGAAACCATTCGTACACCGTCCAGGCTTCTTTCGGATGCTTCGTTTGGCTGTAGATCATCGCTCCAGTCCCAAAGGCTGTCGGCGAAATACGGGTTCCGTCATCCGCCACAGGCGCCGGAGCCACGCCAAAGTCCGCCAGACGGTCCTTTGTCAACGGATTGGCTTTCAGGAAGCCTGAGCCACGGTACCCTATCATCATCATTGCTGCTTTGTTTTCGACGAACAGTTGGCCGACCCAATCTGTTGCCGGATGCAGCGGGTTCGGTCCGATCATAGATTTAGTCGTGTCTGCCCAAAACTGAAGCAGTTTCTTCACTTCCGGCTTTGTATATTCCGCCGATTTGAAGTCGGAGCTGTAAGCGCTACTTCCCATCTGCAGAAGCTGCAGGTTGAGCAGATCCTGGTTAGCCGCGATATTGCCTTTATAATAGGTGAGACCGTATTGTGTCACCTTGTCTCCGCTTTTCACCGTCAGCTTTTTGGCCAACTCCACGAGTTCGCTCCACGTCATCGCTTCCGTGCTGCTGGGAAACGGCACTCCCGCAGCTTCAAACAACTTTTTGTTGTAAAAAATCGTAAAGTCGGGCGACACGTCCATCGGGAATCCGTATAGCTCCCCTTCCCCTTGCTTTCCTTTCACGGGATCGTAGCGATACTGGTTGACGATGGGCAGAAAATCGTCCGGTTGAAGCACCGCACTGCTGTTGAAATAATCGGTTAAATCAAGCGCCATCCCTTTGTTGACATAGCCTGGCAGCTCAGACAAATCGGTGCGAATAATGTCAGGAACATTCCCCGCTGTTATCATCGACATCAACTTGTTGTAATCGGCCGGTACGGTTTCGATTTTAATATTCGGATGTTCTTTCTCGAACTCCGCGATCATCTCGGGAGTAAATTCGTGATCGTGCATCGTATGGCGGATGACGACTTGTTCTCCGTTGCTTTCGGCTTGCGACGTGGCAGGCGATGATGCCTCCGCACTCCCGGACGCAGCCGGATTGTCCTTGGAAAGTGTTTCTCCCGATTGAGGCGAGCTGCTGGAGCAGGCGCTCACGAAAAACAGGCATAAAGTGATCATTGTGCACAGCACTGCGGAGCCTAAACGTTTTTTCATCTTACGGTGTCCCCTTTTTTGAATTGAAATTATTGCTTAACGTTTTGTTATTATCGTGCGATTCATGACTCCATATTTGGGGTATGTCTCGTTTGTTTTGCTCCCTAACCATCGCACCCACAACATAAAAGCTGGAATTTATTCCAGTTGATCATAGATATTCCCCCTTCTTGTAAACAGTAATAATTACGATTTGAAATGATGTATACTTTTCCCTTACGTGGAAAATATGATGATGAAATCCCGTTAATCGTAATGATTACTATTAAAAATGATATACTATCTTATCTGACGCGTCAATAAGGCACGAAAAATGAAAGTAATCACTTTTCATGTTCGCGAAGCCAATTTCATCAGAGACATTTCTGAAAGCCAAGAAAAACCTTTATGACGATAGAAGTATCTATATAGATTGAACTAAAGTTTTGCATTGAACATCCTATTATAACGGCCCAATAGGGCCTATGACATTCATCTCTTTTGTTCATTCTATATAACAAAAAACCTTCTTTCCCTCTTCTGGCAAGGTTGAACGAAAAAAGCGATGGTTCTATTCCATCGCTGTACTCTTTCATTCCGTTAGCAGAACCATCACTTGCGGGAGGCCGTATAGCCTGCTTTCTTATTTTGATCGTGCTATCGTTTCCCGTTAGTTTAATGGAAAATTCAATTTGCCTTCACTGCTTTGTCTTAATTAAGCATTTCTTAATAGGGCATTATACAATAACGATCTATATACTAGATACTTGGGATTCTGCTCAGCTCTTACTTCCACAAGCTGGTATAAACTTATTATAAGCATTTTATGAATGAGATTCCGTTTTTACGGATATCTTTGCTTTCAACGAAGGATATTTTCTATTCTATTAGCACAGAATTTATTACATAACCTTAATTCATTTAATCCGTAATTTTTTTAAGCTCAAAAATAGCTGCCTCTGATAACAAGATAAGCCTATTGTTATTAACAACAAAAAAACTTAAACCTACAGGTATTCTAAGTTTTGTAGAAGGGTCACTTATATCTATTGCTTTTACTACATCATTTATATTTAAGTCTGGGATATCTATTTTATATAATCTATAAAAAGAGTCAAAGTTATAGCATGTCGCTGTAATCTCATATAATGGATTTTTTAGTTCATATTGATAATTACTATAGTTTTTAAGTCCTTTTGATGAAAAAAAGTCTTTTTTGATTATAATTTCATCTCCAATAAATTTTTGCCCTGTTGATATTCAGAAGCATTATTATATGAATTTGCAAATCCTAAAAGCTTCTCAACTTTCCAAGTTCCATAGAAATATTTTTCAGTTTTAGTATCCAAATTTATACGTCCTACAGTACAATATTCGGATGTGTTTTTTGGAATAATAGACTCATCCTTTTCAGGTTTAGGCTCACTAGAAGTATTTGGATTTGATGTCATTTCAACATTTCCACAAGCCGATGCTAGCATCAACATTATCATAATACAAACCAATAATATTTTTTTCATATTTCACACTCCCACTGTAAAGTTATGTTTTCGTCTGTTTACTCGCTTGCTAACTGGAAGATTTGCTCAATAAACCGGAAGTTGAGTAATATTAAATCCTAGCCGTTGCGACAATCTACCTTCAGTATTTTTTTGTGGCCTCGTTATCTGACCGCTTGTTGAGTAGTATATAATATGCCTTAATCGGGATTTGAAAATGGCCCTGCAGCTCCTTTCGGATATCGTCTTAATGGGGTTGAAGTTGGAAACTCACCTAAGGTAACCGCCATTAAATAGATCTCATCGACCCCCTGCAAAATATCATGATTCATTTCTTTTAATTCCTTTAAGCGATCATGCAACTGGGTAAGGGGCTGGATCACCATTCGTGCTGTGTCATTTTCGATAGATTCTTTAGAAACAAACATGGAATTCATCCTGATTCTACGTGCCTTCGCTTCTACCGCTAGAAGTTTATTTCCAAGCCGCAGCATAATATCGAGGGATTTCTTATTTCCAAATTAAAATCGGTTTTTGTGGAAAATTCTTGTAGTTCCAAGATTCATCTAAGGTGGTAATCGCCCATTTGGAACTCTCATCTAAGTTCATGGAAAGTTCGCCTAAAATCTTGCTTGCGATATCTGGGATTTTAGTTGACGAAAAATAATTCTTTGTCGATGAGGCAGCGCGTATGATCCTGGACATATTCGTTATCATGTTGAGCGGCATAGATACCCATCTATGTAAACAACAGCCGTTTTACCAACTGCTTAGATGATTATATCAAATGTACCCCCTTATTTTGGGAGAGTTTTGTTATAACTAAACTGCCCGTTAGAATTCCTGTATTACGAATATTTTGAAGTTTGAACAAAACAGAGCGCCTCTGTAAGATGGGGTTACGCACGAGGTCAAAAGCCTCAAAAAGCCCATCAGGAGGTCGCTCTACTATGAAGTTTAATCACCTGGTCATCGGCATAGATATCGCCCAAGAGCTCCATATGGCCCGCGCTGTCAGCTTTCGAGGGATCGCTCTGGGAGCTCCTCTCAAGTTCAGCAACCATCGTGAAGGATTCAAGCTGTTCAAATGCTGGATTGAGGACCTGCTCAAAACCTACAAACTTAGCAGCGTCATCGTTGGCATGGAACCTACTGGCCACTACTGGTTCAGCCTAGCACGCTGGCTTGTCGATCAAGGCTTTGAGACCGTTCTGGTTAATCCTCATCTCGTCAAAAAGAACAAGGAAAATCGGGATAATACTCCGTCTAAAAGTGACCATAAAGATGCGCTTGTCATTGCAGACATGGTCAAAAACGGATACTACTCCCCTGTTCGTTTTCATTCGGAAGCTTACGAGGAACTACGTATTCTAATGGCAAACCGAGAAACGGTTACCAAGCGCTTAAATAGTGCGGTAAATCAGATTCATCGGTGGGTAGACATTGTCTTTCCTGAGCTTCGTCATGTATTTAAAATCCTTACCTGCACCAGTGCTATCGCAACTCTCAGACTCTTTCCTTTACCGAAAGAGATCAGTCAATTAAACACGGACCAGGTCATTAACGGTTGGAAGCAATATGTGAAGCGTCATGCCGGAGTTAACCGTGCCGAACTACTCATTTCACTTGCAAAATCCAGTGTGGGCACTACGCAGGCGCTCCAAGCTTACAAACTTCATCTTGGACAATTACTCGAAGAATATGACCTAGCCCAGCGCCAGCTTGAACAAATTGAGCATGAGCTACATCTCATTCTTAAACGTGTTCCTTTTGCGCAGAAGCTGCTTGAAATACGAGGCGTTAATGCAACAAGCCTGGCTGGTGTACTCGGTGAGGCTGGAGATCTAAGCGGGTATACGCACGGAAATGCTCTGCTTCGTCATGCCGGGTTAAATCTAGCTGAAGCTAGCTCCGGGAAATGGCGTGGAAAGATGGTGCTCAGTAAACGAGGCCGGTCACGTTTACGTCATTTCCTTTATCTCATGACGATGAGTATGGTCATGACAAACCCGGAAATTCAGGCGTCACACCGTTACAATGTGGAGGAAAAGAAGCTGAAAAAGATGAAATCCATCATGAAATTATGCGGTAAAGTAGCACGTATGCTTGTTGCTCTGGCTAAAAACAGTACAACTTACGACCCGGTTAAAGTATTCCCACAAGCAGCATAAAACCAATCAATCCTCACCAGCTCATGTATTCGCAGGATTTTAAAAAGCACGGAGTATCGGGAGACGTTACGCAAAAGGGCTATGACCCGTTCCGTTAGAAAGACCGACCTCCACCCCGTAGTTAGATGTGACGAAGGAATGAAAGGGCTATGACCCGTTGAGACATGGGAGCGAGAATCGTTAGGGCGAAGTGGAGACGTGCGTATATGGAACAATATGGGTGGCGCATCTTTCAACTTTATTCCCGCATGCCCATTTTACATCTTCAAGACGCCAGCTCCTCCTGCATCCTCTTCTTCATTCTAACTACCAAGATGAAATCCTGCGAATTCATGAGTCTGAGTGAGGAAACTGAATCATTTCGAGGGAGCGTAATGAAGTAGCATTGGGATTACTTAGATATTCATCTAATCGGTAATCGGACTATGTTCTTGTCCTTTACGGCATTCGGTACAAGTTCTTGTCCTTGGCTCGGGACAAGAACTTGTACCGATAACATAAAAAAGCCGCTAAAATAGCGACTTTCAATGGGACCATGATCTTGTCTCCCGACAGATACGAAAAATGATGTTAATTTAGTCTTCACCTTCAATATAATCAATTAATGAATTTAATGATCTATAATTTTCTTTTGGTGAAAGAACATAAAAAAATCCTGAATCTTCTTCTTTAAAAAAGGACCCCCCTCCTCCGAAATTTAGTACTATATAGGATCCATCTGTTTTTTTTATGCGTACTTCTCTGTAAAAGTCCGCCGGTGGAGAATCATCGGGATCCATTGCATGATTGTGGTTTAAAATATTCAATAATTTATTAATATTATTTTCCTCATGTGTTTCTCCGGCAATATCATCTGAATTCAACATGTGCGTTGTCACACTTACAACTTCATTGGCTGATATACTGAAAGCAGGTATTTCTGATTGGCTTACTTCTTGACGATATTCAACCACATTCTGGTTGGATGAAGATTTACAAGACACCAGAATAATTAACAATAGTACAATTAAAATGATGAAACCTCCAAGCCATCTCATTCCTTTTCCCTCTCATTTTTATCGATTTTTATTCTATAATAAATAACGCCATTAACTTCCCCAATGTTGCAATGTACGCTCAACAACGATGTGATATCCAGCGATACAATATGTTACAGCTTATGACGCTGCTTCTAAGCAAACAAACCATCATTGTATAACCAATTCTAAGACGTCCATGTATTTAGTAAGGATTCTCAACACTCTTGATTTTCTTACACATTCACGCTGTTACGCTAAGCTGCCCGTTAGTTGAACAAAAGCAGCCGATCACGTTGATCTGCTGCCTTCTTGTTTTAATGAGCTATCGTACCCGTTAGTTAAATGATCAAATTAGAACAACTTGGCAAGTTTGATATCTTCAAAAGGTGCGTTTTTTTTGATATCAAATACCCGCACGAATGATACATCAAAGCTTGGAAAAGGAGATAATGCTTCTCTCGCAGCCAATTTCATTTCTATAATTTCTGCTTCATTCATGCCCCATTTTGTTTGACCCAAATGTGGAATGAAGTGATCCAACTCTATATACCTATCAATAAGTTCGGGCGGTGGGGAAACCGCATCTAACAAGATCTTGTGTAGATTATATATTTCTTTCGATTCAACGCTAAGGAATGTAACCGCTGTTCCGAATGTTGCTGGTTCAGACAAAGTTAACTGGAAGATTGGAAATAAAGAACAAGTTTCTCTTACTTTTTCAAGCCAATTCATATCCTCCGTAAGTCTACTTTGGGATACTTATCTAATCGGTAATCGGCTCAAGTTCTTGTCCTTTTCGGTAATCGGTACAAATTCTTGTCTTTGGCTCGGGACATGAACTTGTACCGATAAAACAAAAAAGCCGCTAAAATAGCGACTTCTAATGGGACTATGTTCTTGTCCCCCGACACGTAGGTTCATCCATCACATAGATGCCGTCCTGCTTGTGCAGCTCGATGGCCAGCTTGATCGCTGGCATTCACCGCCGGACAGCTTACTCAGCGGCTGGCCGAGCGACAGATAGTCCAGCCCGACGTCGCTCATCGCCTGCAGTTTACGCACAATGCTCCGCTGCCCATGCCGAAGTAATCGATCGCTTCACTTACAGTCATGGACAGCACATCGGCGACGGAGCGTCCGTTCAACTTATACCGGAGCACTTCCTCCTTGAATCGTCTGCCGCCGCATACATCGCAAGGTAACTTAACTTCATCCAGGTAAGCGAGATCCGTGTAGACAACGCTGAGCCCTTGGCAATGCTCGCAAGCCCCTTTGGAGTTGAAGCTGAACAGCCCAGGATTGACCAGGTTGGCTGTTGCGAAAGTTTTACGCACATCATCCATAATCCCCGTGTAGGTAGCAGAAATGGATCGGTTGGATACACCGACCGCGGACTGGTCGATCGCGATCGTCGTCGGGATACTTCTGCATGAATACATGGTTGATGAGCGAGCTCTTACCCGACCCGGCACACCTGTTGTCCTACCGGAATGCGATGCATATAACAGAGCATATCGGCAAGCAGCAGTTTTTGCAGTCTGAACGTGGGGACGCCCAGTCCCTTTTCCCGAATATCCCGTTGCGTTAGAGCCACTGTTTCGGTAAGTTGAGAGTCAGGTCTACGAAATAAATGAGCCACTTCTCCGGAGGAGGGAGCCACTTCGTCAGTAGTTCCCCGTGTTTCGATGGAACGGGTGCAGTTTCAGTTTTTTATTTCAAGAGATCAAATCAATGATTTGTCTAATTGCTTTTTTGGCTTCTGGAATCGGCATCGCAGGAAAGACATGGTTCATTTTTGGATATTCGTAGTAATTGATCATGACACCCTCCTTTTTAGCTCGGTCTCTAAACTTTCGCGCATCAGCTACCATCAGATCGTGAGTTCCGATAAATAAGGAAATTTCCCCTAAGCCATGTATATCACCGTTTATTGGGCTTAAAAGATAGTGATTCGGGTCTGTGTCGCCAGCATATAGCCTTCCGATGATGGTGAGCCCATATGAACCTAAGGTGGCATCATTTTTCTCGAAGTGTTGAATATCTGGATTCGACAATGTGATATCCAACCATGGAGAAATTAATATTATTCGACTTGGTTGTGGTAGATCTTTTTCCTTTAACAGTTGAGCTAATCCTAACGCAAATCCACCGCCTGCCGAATCTCCCATCAAAATAATATTTTGCGGAGAGGTTTTCATTAACAGCTTTTCATAAATGGGGAGTACTTGATCATATGATTCATGATACTGATGAAGAGGGGCTTTTGGATAGATAGGCACAATCACTGTAGCATTGCTCAGGTCCGCTACTTTACGTATGAATTTCCAATTACCACCTACAGGCCGATTTATATGACCTCCACCTAGCAAATAAATAATATATTTATCATCGGCTTGTTTGTACCCATGTAATACATAGCAGTCCTTTCCATACGATTGATCCAAGCCAATATTCAGTTTTTGTTGGATTCCTTTAGGCAAAAAATATGGTTTTGCATTCACGGTTCGCTTTTGTTCGAGAAATTTCGCAAACTTCACTTTATCTGAATAACGTTGTTTTGTTCCACTCATTAATAAAATAGATTCTATCAGTTTGCTGCGTATGCTTCGTTTCATCTTAAAAAACCTCTCTTATTGTTTTTTTCATACAAATGGAACGAGTATATATTTTGTTACAGTTTTAAGGTTTAAACACCATCAATAGGATAATGGCAACGACGAGTAGTTTACCAAACCAATCATAAGGAATTAGTTTACTAGACAAGGTTTTATATTGTTGCGGAATCTCTTCACTTTCACAGGATTTGATCAGTTCATGCAAAGTTTTCATTTTAGATCCAATAACCACTTCCGAGTAAAGGCTGAAAACTACGAACAAAGCTATTGAGGTGTCGAACCACAACATTCGAAACAGTGATGGGTTGATCCATCCCATCAATAATCCAGTAGGCAATAAAGTGATCCAACCAATAGTGGCAGCTTTATTCAGTTTCTCAACGCCTTGATGTGCATATTTTAATTCACTTAAATCCTTAGCACTTTTTAGGATCACGTTCGATAAGAGTAAAGGACCCGCACCTAAGATAGCGGCAAAAATATGGATGCCAACCAATAATGTATAAATTTGATTCATGCGCATTTACCTCTCAATGTATTCTTTATCGTTCACTTGCACAGCCTCGTAAGAAATCCACTTTCCACATCTTTATCAAGCCGATCACTTCCTCGCGCATCATCGGTGCTTTCCGGATCATGTCCTGGTGAAACTGGCGAAACGATTGCACAGTTTGCCCGAACACCTTGACGGCCGGCATCCCCCGCACATACTGGACGGCAGAAGCATTCATCCGTTCCAGCGAATCATATGCGTACATCATGATCAAGCCGGCTGCGAAGCTGAGTAATGCGATTACGCCCCAACGGATCATCTCTGCTCCTCCAGCCAACACTGGTGACGCTGAGTGTTCCAGCAACTCTTTCAAAATGAAATACATGGAAGCGTAAGGCACCAGCATACAAACTGCGCCGAGCGAAGATAACAGGCAGGAGACGATTATCAGTCCGCGCTTTCTCCGGCGATTTCCAGCAGTCTTGTCAGCCCTTTTTAATTTGTCATATCTCTTCCTTCCCATATCAGATCACTACACTTGGATCAGAATCCCAGCTAAGTCACCTACAGCACCAATAACAGAAGCAAATCGCAGCGTTTTTCTCTGATTCGGCTCATTTTTCGACAAATATTTGCGAATTCCAGCAATAGGAGCCAGTGCTACACTCCCATGACCTTCACATTTTTTAGAATACAACCGAATTGATTCCTTATCTACCACTAGACGGAGTATTTTCGCGGCCACAGGGAGTAATCGATTCAAACAAAAAAAGACTACTCCGAAGAACAGTCTTTCAAAGAAATATTTTCAAGTTTATAACTGCCGCTAATCAAAATGAACGTCTACGCAAGTTTCCGGGATTCACACCGTACTTATCCCGAAACGCTTCCGAAAAGTAACTGGGGTTGGAATAGCCTACCATTAGCGACGTTTCATACACATTCAAGTCTCCTTGCTGTAAAAGGAGAAAGGCTTTCTCCAGACGCTTTTCCTTCAAATAACCAAATACGGTCGATCCGTAGACTTCTTTAAAACCAATTTTTAGTTTATAGTCGTTAAGGCCAATCATGCGGGACAGTTCGACCAATGATGGGGGGTTCGCCATGCGTTCCAACATGATATCGCGCGCCCGCTGTATTTTTTGACTTTCAATGCTGGATAATTTCGGAGGCTTCGGCTCGAAAAGAAACGATTGAAAGGCCGACAACAGGAGCTCCAGCACATTACACTCCAGCTCCAAATTTTTGATTCTGCTTGTTTGTACGTACTGAGTCAACCGTCTAATGATCACGGCAGCTACCGGATCGATGGACTCCTGAAATAGGCGAAATGACTTTCGACCGAGAAGGCCGGAGAAGTTAAGATGTTTGGCACCCGAGATATCCTCCATATAATGATTAAAGGTCGAAATGGGGATCCCGACTGACAACACTTGATAATGTTGATTCCCGATAAATTCTAACTGCGCTTTCCCTTCGTCGATTAGCTGAAGCGCGCACATCCCGGGAACAAATTCGTATTGTTTTTGTTCGACATGGATGACATTCTTTCCTTGCAAACAATAGTGAAGCTCAACCATTGGAGTTCTTGCATTTAGCGGCATCAGGAAATCGCCATGAAACGTCAAATCGGAAAACACAATATTGAGATCGGGGCGAGGGACGAGTCGACGAAAGGTTCCGTCTCCGATTGGCGTTCGCAAAATCATTGGTTCTGAACCATTTGAGCTTTGCTGCTGCAGCCCAAAATCGTCGAAAAACAAATGAAAGTTATGATGAATGTCTACCATTTTGTTTTCTACTCCGTTTCACAAAAATTGCTCAGGATAATTAATTTCAATTATAGCGTGGAATGTAGGTAGACAAAAGAAGCCGTTTCCTCTCCGATAGTTTTCTGGTGTTATTCTATACAGGGTTTTGAAAGCTCTTCCGAATTCATCAGGGGATTCGAAGACGTAGTTATATGCGATCCCCGTTATTTTATCATTGATATTCCTTAATCGTTCTGCATCAAGATCTTGTTTTCAACCGCGTACATATGACATGTCAGTGAAGCCGGTGTACGCTTCAAACACGCGCAAAAAATGTGACTTAGAGAAGCCGGGGTCAAACGCTACAAGCACACTGAATGTCTTTCTGTACATGCGTTTCATTATAATTAAGTACGGATTGAATTCTTTGCTTATTGACCATAGATGTGCACCTCCACGGTGTTCATTGTAGCATGGAGAACAATTGGTTTCTCGATGTTTTTCTCGTATCGACGGAGAATAGGGTTAGTACGTAATCCTGTCCGTTAGCTTAATGAAGGAGCATTGGGTTTACTTAGATATTCATCTAATCGGTAATCGGACTATGTTCTTGTCCATTACGGCAATCGGTACAAGTTCTTGTCCCTCGACACATAAAGTTCCTTCTTTTTTTCCAGTTTACAACAAACACTGTACCGATGCAGTATTAGATATCTTTTCGTAGCTCCTTAGCATATATATTTTTGTCATGATATTCTTACTGAAAGTCAACAATCATCTGAAGCAAGCGCTATCTAGTTTAATTTATATATTATGTAATCATACTTTGATTCCCGAATACCATGTTCTTGTCCCCCGACAGTTCCAATCTCATGGCTCGGGACAATAACTTGTACCAATAAAACAAAAAAGCCGCTATTTTTAGTGACTTACAATGCGACTATGTTCTTGTCCCCGACATGGGATGATGTAGGGATTGCTTTGACGTCCCTTATTCATTCCCATAAGAATATCAGACACATACTCCATCTTCAGAATCCTACCACGTGTTTTATTCTTCCTATATTTGCGTGCACATGGATTAATTCTTGATACCATCAACCGCGCTTTTAATATTTATAAAGAAATACTCTAAACTAAGGACATCGGGATTCATTACTATTTTAGTAACAAGAACAAATGGTTTGAGAGCTATCTTCTCTGAGCCTGCAATGTTATTAATAAATGGTCCATCTTCTGGACTATAATCCCATTCCGCACCAAAATTTTGTTTTATAATCTCCCCGAAACAATAGCTTATTGAGTATATCTCCTCTTTTGAAACTTCTTTTTTTAGCATCTTGTCTAAGATCAAAATGGATTCAATATTATCAAATTTAATACTATTTTTTCTGATAAATGACTGAAGTAATGGAGCCCACTCCTCTTTAAGAAAGTTATCGGGCAGGTCTTTTTTCTTAACTTTTATTTGTTCAAACCATTTTAAAGCATACTTTTCTGTTATATCTACTATCAATTTCAATTCTTCTTTTAAAGTAGATTCATCTGAAAAAACATGCACCTGTTCTATACGATCTCTCAAAAAGGCAATAGTATTTCTAGTAGAAGTACCCTTTCGATACTCACAACTTATAGCATTTTCATACCAATTGCTTTTTCAATTTCGATGAACTCCTTTACTCCGCCAAACTCCCTTATATAAGTCCAACCAGTATCTGATTTCTCATAATTAAACCCAAACTGGGCGAACCTATCTAATAAAATATCTTCAATACACTTAGTAATATTCATACATTTTCTCCTTTTAACGTAATGGCATAAAAGGTATTCCTCTCCTAGGGATCGGTAACCAGGTACCTCCACTATTCTTTTCACCTAGATGAGGCATATTATTAGGCAATGGTACCCCATTAGGGATAATAATCAGCCGAAAAGAAATCCTTTACATTGTCCCAAACAGTTTGAGGTTCTTTATATAGTGATTTTATTATCAGTACGTTTCCTTTCACCTTAATATATCATGTCCGGATCTGAGTTGATGTCTCGGTGCGTTAGCATGCGTAAAACCATGTTTTTGTCCCTCGCAACGTACCCCAAAGCAGTTTGCAGTACACTACAAAGTCAATGAACTTAACTTCTTAACTTCATTGGCAAATCCCAGTTTTGTCATTTCATCAATCAAAAAGTCTAGTAGGTCAACTCCATGCTCAAGTGAGAAATGTTCCTGAAGATTACGAATACATGCAAGTTTGCTTTCCAAACTTGCATCTTCAAAAAAACGTTTAATTTCATCTATTGGATTGTCCCATTCCTCATTAAGTTCAAAGATTTTGTGGGAACCTTCATCACTAATTGGCATAACGCCGAATCCATTATTAGTCATAATCGCAACTTCTCGTGCTCGACTTCCCATTATTTCTTGCTTATATTGTTGAACACTTTCGAATGGCTCTAAATCGAATTTCTCCATGATTTTTCTATAGAAGTACTCTTCCTCAGGGGTCTGGTCTTCATGCTTTTCATCGTCTTCCTGATCGAGGCTGAATATGTTTTTAACCGTGATCAGCAATCTTAGAAAATCTCGTATGTTATTGGCAATAATTTTAGCACTGTAATCGGAATCACAAAATCCCAGTCGTTCGAAAATTGCAATTGGGGCGTATTCAAGATCTTCTATCGTGCTAAATTCTGTAATAAATCCGCAGTAGCTGTCTACTCTTGTGAACGTCAATAACACCATATCAATAGGCGCATTTGCATATGTAAAGAAATCATTTTCTTCGGGAGAAAAAGAAAAGCTTAGCCCCACTAAGTCCGCAAATTCTTCACCTCTTTCTTCTCTAATTTCTTCTTCCAATTCACTGAGCATAATCAGTGTTTTGGGTAGTTCATAATTACCCCTTCGAATCAATTTCATATGAATGTCAGTCCTTTTTATGTAGTATTCGATTATATTTCGACTTGTAATTATTTTTTTCCTTTTCCTGGTCTCCCAAGGAACTAGCTTTTGGGTTTGTATCAAGAAAAGTGCGTTCGAGTAATACAAAATCTAAATATAATATTGCAATGAACATGGAAATATAGTTAGATACTTGTCTAACCGGCAATCGGTACAAGTTCTTGTCTTTGGCTCAGGACAAAAACTTGTACCGATAAAACAAAAAAGCCGCTAAAATAGCGACTCTCAATGGGACTACGTTCTTGTCCCCCGACACCTCAAAATCAGTAGCATAGTTTCCTGGATTTCCGTTGTCCGTCCAAAAAGCTGCCACCTCTTTCCCCTCGACACCCACCTGCTCTAAAAGAACGCATCATAAAAAAACCTCCATAAATAGATACTGCCCCAGTTGTAAATAGCCGGGGCAGATGACCAAATTATATTATCCCACTTGTGCAGTTGGACGGACAATCATTTCGTTAATTGCTACATCTGCCGGTTGTTCGATGGCAAACGCGATTGTACGCGCAATATTAGGAGCATCGATAGCGACTTGATAAAAATCATCCAAGCCAGCTTTCATTTCCGTATCCGAAGTTGTTTCCAACAGTTCGCTGCTGACCGCTCCTGGAGAAATATTGGTTACCCGGATATTCGTACCGCTCATGGCTTCCTCTTGACGCAGCCCTTCCGAAATGGCTCTTACCGCATGTTTTGTACCGCAGTACACCGTTCCGCCCGGATAAATATTATGTCCAGCAACGGAAGAAAGATTGATGATATGGCCGGATTTGCGTTCTCTCATCGAAGGAAGAACTGCGCCGATAGCGTACAGAACACCTCTAATATTAACGTCGATCATCTGATCCCATTCTTCAATTTTTTTCTTGAACAGAAAGGCTTGCGGCATAATTCCGGCATTATTGACCAAAACATCAATTTGTCCAAATTCTTTAAGCGCATATGCAGCCAGTTCTTCCATTTGTTCATGAGAAGTCACGTCCGTGACTTTGTAGACCGCTTGACCGCCGTTTTTTTGAACTTCTTCTTGCAGGCTTTTTAGACGATCTTCGCGACGAGCTGCCAGCACAAGCTTTGCCCCTTTAGAAGCCAGCTCTTTTGCTGTCGCTTCCCCTATCCCGCTAGATGCGCCTGTAATAATAACAATTTTATTCTGAATATTCGACATGTACGTATACATCCTTTCGGTCTGATGAATGTTATTCTTCTTTTGCAAACAGTTCCTTTGCAACCTGGATGGCAGACATCGCCTTCGACCATCCTGTCTGTATAGAAAGCAAGATGTGTATTGACTCCGATCAGTTCTTCTTCCGAAACGCCAACGATAAGCCGGTTAGGTTCCCAGCCCCCTAAAATGTATCCCATCTCCTTTTTCCGCCCAAAGATGAACGAAGTGACGATAATGAAACTTGTTAAATTAATGGGCTTGTGTCTATAATTATAAACTGATACAACAACCATGCAATTGTTAGATTAACGCGATTTGTTAATTAGTGAACAACTACCTGCGAATTGTATATTATCTTCAGAAAGTTTGGTGACTCTCCATGCCTAAAGTGGACCGTAGAATACTTAAAACACAAGAAGCGCTTAAAAAAGCTGTAATTGAATTGATGTCTAAAAAAAATTTCGATGATATTACGATACAGGAAATTTCCGACACAGCAAATTTAAGTCGGGGAACGATTTATCTACATTATTTAGATAAATATGACTTGTTGGATAAACTCATCGAATCGCATATTGACGAACTTAGGGAATTCTGTAAAGAAGCAGCCGAAATGGATTATGTAGAAGGAACCATGATTTGGACAGAGTATTTCGAGAAAAACTTTTCATTTTTTTCGATGATGTTAGCCAGTAGAGGGGCACCCTTTTTCCGTAAACGATTCCTTGACTTTCTGATCGAAGAATTTAGAAAAGACGTAGATATAACCAAAGGCAAAAATGAAGAAATTGAGGAAGAAATCCTCGTCAGATTCGTGGCTTCTGCCCAAGTAGGGATTATTGAGTGGTGGTTTACTAATGATAAACCAGTTACACATGATAAACTTGCTGAACAACTGGGAACATTGTTAGAGAGGAATCTATGATTTTAGTTTGGTTGTAGTAGTGCGCCTCTGACCGACTTAGCTCGGTCAGAGGCGCTGAAACAGATAAAATAAGACAAAGCAGCTCCTAACAATATTGTGTCTAACTTTTTGGAGTCATACCATTCTACACTCACAGCGGCATACTTACTTAAATGATAATTTTGATAATTAGTCTCATTTAAAAAATCAAAGATAATAAATAACATTCCCATAAGAATTATTCCCCAGTGTAACGTACTGAAATATTAGCAAAACTTGATGAACTATTGAAATACTTGCTTCGTTTCTTTTTCGATTACATTTTCTATGAAATATCAAAAATGCAAAAATCAATTAGGATACAAGAGAAAATGCCCGACCAACACGGACGCCTCAGAATAAACACCCTCATTTTGAGTTTACTTTAATTAAATTTCTTTTTAACAAAGTCAATGAGCTTGGACTTTAATGCATCACCGTGCTCTCCCTTATGGTACATATCTGTTCCATGATAACCACTCTCATCCACAATTAACTCTTTATCTGTTGCTCCGGATGCTTGATATAATTTGCGCACTTCTTTTTCAATTGAGCCTCCATAATCACCAGGTGAAAAAACAAACAAGGATGGCGCTTTAATCTTTTTGACACTTGGAATTGCATCATGGGGCCCGCATTGTGCAGGAGAAGAAAGAATAATTAGCCCCTCAATAGGCAGCTCTTGACGAACGCCTGCAATGATTGCTGTACTACCGCCACATGATGCTCCTGCCAAAAATACTTTCTTTGCACCCAATCGTTTGAGTTCGCTTAAGGCTGCATCTGCATCACGATCTATATGTTGAATATCCTCTTGAATATCCTGTGAGGCACCGTGATTACGATATTCAGGAATAACAACCAGGTATCCACTCTCAGCCAATTCATTTCCCATGTCAAGAAAAGAGCAAATGTTATAGCCTTGCTCGTGTGCAAGCAGGACTCCTTTATCTCCGCTACCAAGCACAAGTGCCGACAGATACACCCCATCGCTGGTTGTCAATGTAGTTGCTTTATCGCGCAGCTCATCAGGAACACAACTATTCACAAGATGCCCGTTAGAAGACTTCACCGTACGGTCCGGCCAGGCAGGATCATACTCAACCGGTGGGTTTGATGGTATGTTCGTCACTTCGGGTGTTTCATTCCTTGTCTCGATTGTGGGGGATGTATTTTGAGGTAGATTCGTTGAAGAATGATCTTCATTTGACGATACAGGCATTTTTGCGGAGCATCCTGTAATGGTTACTAACAAAATGAGCAGTACAAATATCATTTTTATTCCTTTAAAAGGTACGTTCATTGATTTTCTATACCTCCAACTTTCACTGAATTTACAACAAAGTGTTCTATTATCACTTTGAATTAACGTATGGCTTTGATTGTTTTTTTTCTTGGAATCCTCTGCCTTTGTCACTTGCCTTGTTTTCCAGCTTCGTCACTCTACACGTTCTAGAGTCTGGGAATGAACATCTTTTCATTTGACGAAGAAATCGATTGATCTGATGAGTATCCTCCTAGAGCGAGCCCTGTTAAAAGCGTTACTACTGAAACCAAAACGATTGGAATATTTTTTTCTTCATTTTTTGTACCTCCGTGTACTTCCATTTTTCTTCTCCAAAACAATACGAAAATCAATTTTTAGTTTCATATATTTAATATAGTCCAGAGATATCATCATTTATTGAACAAATTGTCAACAAATTGTCTCCGAGTTTCAATCCGTTAGATATTACGGCAATCGGTACAAGTTCTTGTCATTGGCTCGGGACAAGAACTTGTACCGATAAAACAAAAAAGCCGCTAAAATAGCGACTTTCAATGGAACTATGTTCTTGTCCACAGACACTTGTGGCTGCCGGAAGCCGACATGATCAGATCGGCCTACGCTCCTTGCCGCTCTCATTCTCAACATAGACGAACCGCCAAGGCTCGCGAAGGCCGTGATTCGGCGCCCATACCGCGTCATTCAACAATTGAAAGACCAATTCCCTCGACACTGGCGTCCGATTAAATGTACGGATGCTTCTTCTATCACGAATCGTCTTAGCGACGCTCATGACGTTCACACTCCTCTCATTGCAAGATAGCCGGAGTCCCGCTCATGCCATGCAATCAGTAGTCCCAATTCAGCAAGTCTTGCAGAAATTCCCGTGCGAAGGCCAGTTGCTCCGGCGTATACTTCTCAAGAAACTTTTTGAAGCGCATCTCGATCTCCTGATGAAGCCGGTCATGAATGCGACAGAGCCGTTCTCCATTTTCCGTTAAGGTGAAATACACTTCCTTTTTGTTATCGGAAAACTGCTGCCGCCGAATCAAATCCAGCTTCAGCAATTTTTTGCTCACTCTTGTGATGGAGCCCTTTGTCAACCCTGTTTTTTCCGAGAGCGCGGTGACGTTAAGCGAGTCTCCGCTTCCTATATTGGCGATCAGATGAATCTCTGACAGGTTCAAATTAAGCTTCATGCCCAGTTCCGCCTCGACACTATTTAATTCTTCGTCGAACCGTATGGCAAATTGGTTATCTCTCCTGTCATGCTGAGTGAGCAATTGAAGGAACAGGGTGTATACCCACTGCTTCGAGAGTTCTTTGTTCTGCATAAGCTATTATGCCTCCTTTATCGTATCCCTCCTATTATACAATAATTGTTTTTCGCAAAACCATTTTATCGGATAGATGGATGAATGCACCAGCGGCTGATTCCTGTCGCGATGACGTTCATCGGGTTCGATTCCGATCGTGAGACCGCCCAAGCGACGTATCCATCCGGGCGAACAAGGACTGTATGGACATCGCTCCAGTCCGGCGCTTCCAATTCTAGCGAAGCGCATACGAGGCAAATACACTTTGCCCCCGCTGCTTCGACCACATCTCTTATCCGATCGTCTTCGGCGAAATGAAGCAGCACGTAAGAGCCGGTGCGAAACAGCTCATAGGCATTGGTATTCCGAAGCGCTCCATCCGCCGAAGACAGCTTCAGCTCCGGTAGCCGGCGTCCGTTGAGCTCGTGCGGCAGATCGTCTGCGGCGGATGCATACTGAATGTTGAAGGCGGAAATTTGGCTCGCCAATTTATAATTAGCCTCCGGGACAAGAAGTAGGTCGGAGAGCATGCAGCGCACATTGATCATGTCCGAAGTGAACGCAGAGCCCATCAGGAAGGTTTGCACTTCGGTATTACGCAGCAGCGCCGTATTGATCGGAAACCGTTCCGATTGGTAACTGTTGAGCAGCCATTCGGGAGCACGCCCTTTCAGCTCGGCAGCCAGCTTCCAGCCCAAATTCATCGCTTCCTGCAAGCCGACGTTCAGCCCTTGTCCGCCAGCGGGAAAATGAATATGCGCCGCATCGCCTGCGAGGAAGATTCGCCCATCCCGATAACGCTCCGCCTGACGCGTCGCATTCCCGTAGCGGGACAGCCAGTAAGGGTCGGAAATCCCCAGATCGCTTCCCAACATACGCACCATGGCCGAACGCAGTTCCTCCAGCGTAACCGGTTCCGACTTGGGGACATGGACCCGCTCGGGATCGATTGCCACTATCCGATGCAAGCCGTTCTTCAAGGGTACAACCATGATCTGGCCCTGTTCGTTGAACTGCGAAAAAATGCTCGGCTCGGATAGCTCGGTCAGAACCACATCTCCAAGTATGGCCGTAATCGTCTCGCTTGTACCGACAAACGGAATGCCAGCGTGCTTCCGTACGATGCTTCCGGCCCCGTCGGCACCGACCAAATAGTCCGCTGTCAGTACGAGCTTTCCTTCCGGTCCCACCGCTGTCACTTCTACACCATGTTCATCCTGACTAATAGATTTAACCTCGGTTTCTCGATGAATGCCCACTCCCAGTTCTCGCGCCCAATCCTCCAGCACCTTCTCAGTATCATGTTGGGGAATGAAGACCGTATAATTGGATGAGGAATCCAACTTGGAGAAATTCAGGCGAGTATCCAGCGCCGCGAAATGTCCGGTGGAGATCGGCTTCCCCGTCTCCAGCAGTTTCGGCTTCAAGCCCCGCATATCCAGAATCTCTAGACTCCGGGGATGAAGCGTCAACGCCCGGGAATACGGCGTCGTCTCTTTCAAACGTTCAAGGACACATACGTTGACTTCGGCGAGCGCGAGCTCGGCTGCAAGCAGCATCCCGACCGGTCCGCCTCCGACAATAATGACTTCGTAATTCATGTTCGTCCCCCTCCTCGTCTTTAGTTTTGCTGCGGAAGTGCGACAATCGCGTCGACTTCAATGAGCCACTCCGGGAAAGCAAGCGCCTGAACCCCAGAAACGTACTTGCGGTCAAAGGCCATTCGGAACCGAATACCTAGGCTCCCGCTTGAAAAACGATATTTGCCAATTCCGGCCGGTGGTTCACCACATGAATCCTCATTTGGGTGACATGCTCAGCGCTGCCGCCCGCAGCTTCGATGGCCAGCTTCAGATTCATAAATACTTGCCGTGCTTGAGCGACGTAATCATTAGGCCCAATCAGCTCTCCCTCGGCATTCAAGGCCACTTGGCCGGAGATAAAAGCCAGTTTCGCCGGGGATGTGACGACGATTTGCGAGATCGGTAACGACATCCGTTAGCGTGACGGGATTGATTTTTTGCATGCTCCACTCCACCTTTTGTTTATATTTATTGTTTTGCGCAAAATAATAATATTGTTTTGTGCGAAACAATATATCTTATCGTATCACAGAAGATTTTGTTTCACAACTAATGTTTCCTTCATGCTTACCGCAATTTTTTTCTTGTTTCGGTTAATGATAACGGACGAAATCCAGAGCGAAAGAACTGAATACAATCCCCCGATGGGCCCGACGGAATACATTCCGATCGGATCAGGACGACCATAACGCCGAAAGCCAAAGAGGCCCACGCTTTTCAGCACGTAGTTCAAAATACCCGTAGATGATGGCTGCTCCATATTTGTACAACATCAAAGAAAAACCTCTAACGAAGTTCGCTCAACAATGAGCGACCGCATTTAGAGGTGGTTTTATCCCAAATCCGAATCATTACTTGAAAACTGTAAACTAAAAGTTGTACCTACACCTTGCTCACTACGAACTCTCACCTGACCCTTATGTTTCTCAACTATGGATTTGACAATGGCTAACCCAAGCCCCGAGCCGGCAATCTCACGAGAGCGAGACTTATCTACACGATAAAAGGGTTCGAATATATTCGGCAATTCATCATCTGCAATGCCCATACCCGTATCGGATATATGGATTAGTATCACCGTCTCAATCATTTCTGAATTTATTTGTATCCTTCCACCCGACCCGTTGTATTTGACTGCATTTTCAATTAAGTTGTACAGGGCTCTATGTATGAGACTTTTATTTCCAATGAATGTATGTTCACAATTTTCAAAAGACACTGCTATGTTTCTTTCATCAATAAATATGCTCAATTCATTTAAAATATCCTCTATTACTTCTTGTAGAGCTATTTCACCTGCAAAATGTTCATTCTTGGTTGAGTTAAGATTTAATAAATCATCTACTACTTTTATAAGTCTTTCTGTACTTTGTTCTGTAATATCGATATTTTCTTTATAATCGTTTACTGATGGCGCTTCATCCATTTTTAAAACTTGAATTCCAGCCTTTATCGTAGCTAGCGGTGTCTTAAGCTCATGGGCTGCATTGGCTGCGAATTGCTTTTGATTTTCGAATGAGCGATTTAATCTATCCAGCATAATGTTAAAGGATTCGGCAAGGCTTCCTACCTCGTCTTTTGAGCTAATAATAATTTTGGTCGAAAGATTATGCTCATTAATCCCCTTAATCATCGTATTTAAAGTGGTCATTGGTTTAAGAGCCTTGCCTAAAATAAAATAAACCATTCCGATACCTATAATCATTATGAGCATCATCCAAATTATACTTCGAGCAGCGAAATCTTGTTTTGCCTTTTCTAATGCTGCCATGCGGCCATCATGGGATGGTGCTTTTTCATTTAGACTTCCATTGATATCTTTGCCACCGACTGGGGTTACACTTAATGCAGGAATAGGCGCAATAGAAAAACTGTACCCAAAATTACCGATTGAAATCCCTGTTAAACAAGTGGTGACCAAAATAATAATACAACCTGTGAGCAGCGTTAGTTTGATTTGCAAAGATAACTTATTTAACATTTCCATCAACCTTGCTTTCGGAAATTATATATCCTTGACCACGGATATTTTTAATGAATTCGTCGTTAGCTGAGACAGCACGTATTTTTTTCTTCAATGAATAGATGTGATATTTCAATGAGTTTGAAAATGAATCCACTTCGCTATCCCAGACATGCTCTATCAATTGCTCTGGGCTAATGACTTTATTTTTATTGAACATAAGATATTCTAATATAGAATACTCTTTTTTGGTTAAATCGAATTTGATGTCATAAATAGCCGCAAATTTTTGCGCTGTATTGACCTTCATATCTCCAAGTGTCAATACAACATCATTTTGAATAAAAGAACGCCTTAGCAGAGAGCGAATTCTTGCCTCCAGCTCATTAAAATCAAATGGTTTCACCAAGTAATCGTTGGCTCCATCGTCAAGCCCCTTAATTATATCTTCTATTTCAGTACGAGCAGACAAAATCAGGATCTTAATTTCATTATTGTTCGACCGGACTCGTCTTAACACTTCGATACCATCTATTTTAGGAAGGTTCAGGTCAAGCACAATCAAGTCATAGTCATAAACCTCATAAAATTCCAGAGCTTCCTCACCATCAGCAGCTAAATCCACAGAGTAATTACATCTTCTCAAGCCCTTTGCTATGATATTTCGAAGTGCAGTTTCATCTTCTACAAGCAGCAATTTCATGAAGTTTCCTCCTCAACAAACCAAACAATGCAATAGCCGCACAAATGAATTGTACGACTATTGGCTGTGCAGTTACAAGATTATGTGCAGGTACAGTTAATTATTGGATGGGCGGCAATGGTGGAACGGCTTGGACTGAAACGGGTCCATCTTCAATGGGTGGCAATGGTGGAACAGCTTCAACTGAAGTGGGTCCATCCTCATCCACACTTCTATCCTGCTGAGCTCCTTCGATGTCACTGGTTATACCCGGCGGACGAGCAGCAGGATATAATTTCTTGGTTACCTCATTGGCTGCAAAAGCTGTTATCGATGTCACTGACATTAAAGCTAATACCAACAAACCGACTGTAGATTTTTTGAAACTCATTCTTAGTTCCTCCTTGTTTAATATGAGTTATCTTGCAACTGCTACCTTAGTATAAAGAATGGAAAGTTAGATTACGGTTAGTTCAAAAAGACGACTCCCCTTCCACATTGTCGTCTTTTTCTTTATTTACGGATCAAGATAAAATCGTCCATCGCCGGCCAATTGTTTGCCACGCATTCGACCACATGCCGAGTTTTTTCAAGTACCCGATAATGTTCTATGCAATAGTTTTCATTTTTTATAATGATATTAGTATTTTAATACTACTTGACATGTGAATAGATTATCGGTATAGTGTGAATCAATTCACACTTCACATTAAGGAGTAATCTATGCCAAAAAATTCTTTCATTCGTTTAGACGAAGCAAGGCGCGAGGAAATATCTAATAACGCTATGCATCTTTTTGTTGATCATCTTTACGAGGATATAACTATGAAGATGGTTTTGGATAGTTTGTCCATGCACCCGGGAACATTTTATCGGTATTTTGAAGACAAAGATGACCTTTATTGTCTCTTAGTACGTAATGTGACCCAGAAAAGAGCTGCGTATTTTAATAACAGTAATGAAGATTCCCTTTACCGGTTTTTCCTTACTGGCTTATTTGGTAACGTTAATGGCACTGTGACTGAGCCATTGAATGAGCTGGAAATCAAACTCACTGAAACATTTTTATACATTCCTGAGAACGTTTTACTTAAAGTATATCTGAATGTGCTAAAGGGCGAGTCTTTCCCCTTGATTAAGGACATTTTGCGCCGAATGAGAGTTGATGGATATCTCCGACCTGATCTTGACGACGACCTGATTTCTTTTATGTTTGAGTCAATGCAGTTTAATTTAGTCATGTTTTATAGGGAGTTCAATATTAAGGACTCTACGCTGCAAAATAAGATTAGCAAGTACTTTACTGACTTTATGAGTCATGGGCTGCTAGAAGATCATAAATATGCTGAAATTGTTAGCGATCTCAAGAAAGCCAAGGAGTAGATATGATTCACTGAAGACAGGATGTAATCGTTTCACAGTTTTGAAAAGCGCTTATAGTGCAATGTATGTATTTCACATTCGCCACTTTTATTAATTAAGGGGGAACAAGAAAATGAAAACCTATGACGCATTTCCAGAACCAATTGGCGGTTATACTGTCGGTCGAACCCAGATGGATTTTGAGTACACGGCATCAGATCACTCAAAAAGAGAACTGACGGCGTTTGTGTACTATCCGTCCGACAGTAGCGAAGGTAAGACTACATCAACGTACATGTTTCCTGAAGTCTACGAGATGTTTAATGAGCAGCCACTTGTCACTGCGTTGAAGGATGTTTTCTCTATAGATATCAAGACCCAGTGTTACGACGACCTTGCTCTCTCCGGGAAGGAAAAGCGCTATCCGGTGTTATTCTATGTTTGCGGCGGGGGCGGTTCTCCAGAATGGGGTACAGTGATCTGTACAGACTTGGCAAGCATGGGATATGTCGTGGTTAGTATCGGCCATCAGAATAGCACGATGTATAAGCGTAAAGATGGGCGCCTGTTTAATGTATCAAAGGATTTTTCGGATGTCATTACAGCGTTTTCTGAAGATCCGGAGATGCTGGCGTTGGCTGGTGAGATGGAGATGCGGCCTGACGATGAAACTGCCATTGAGATGTGCCATAACGTGCTTACACTGCCGATACTTGCCAAGTTAACAGAGTATAGTGAATTACAGGCAGAAGATGTAAGGTATGTAGCCGATTATCTTTACAAACTGGACTCTGGAGAGCTGAATTCCATCTTTAAGGGCAGATTGTTGCTTGACATCGGCATGGGCATCGTCGGACATTCTTATGGAGGGCTTACGACGGCGATTGTTTGCCGGGACGACGACCGGTTCGCCTGTGGGATTGGCCTCGATAGCGGTGCGTTCGGCCTTCTCGACAGCGACCTTAAGAAACCCTTCTTGCTACTGTTTTGTGAACCTAACTATAACATGAATGCGATAATTGGCGCTAACAATAGCATGGAAACCTATTATTTCTCTGTTGATCGTGCTGCGCATTTAGATTACTGCGACATCGTGTTTACCAGTGTTAATGAGGAAATCAGAGGCGAACGGGATGCTATGGAGATGCGAAATCTTGTTACAGACTATACGAAGAACTTTTTTGATCATTACATCCTGCAGAAGGCGGCAAGTGTGGAAAGTCTGGCATACGATGGCGTGGACTTGATCAAGAAGACCAGCAACAAGTGACATAATCGAGAGGCTGCTGACAACGCATGTCAAAGAGCTAGCCGTACAGACACAGAGCCGATAACCCTATTACGCGGTTAGCGGCTCTCTCATATTTCAGACATTGTTTTCTATTTGAGATGATAAGCGGTGTTTTCACCGTTGTAAAACACACTTGAAGATGTTAGAAATTGGCTGGATTCTAGAACAGACATTGAGATTACGGCGGAAGGAATTACTTACAAGGTGAGTCATATCGAACATGTCGCAACGGATGAGAAGAGGTTCAAGTCTTCTGTTCCTAAGGAAATTATGTGGAATTCCCCCCCTTTCCTGACCTCTCTGTTTAAAAAAGGAGTGTCCCAAAAGCAAAGTTTCGGATACTCTCAGCAATAAAATAGCATGGTATTCGAAAGAGCCAAGCGATTTATTCTCGCTTAGCTCCTTGGTTTTTGGCGTCGACAGCGTCTTTCTTAATTAGATTGTGGGCAAGAGAAAGCCACCCGACCCCCAAACTTACTTTAAGAAGCTTCGAAGAATGAACCTCTTGAATCCTCGGTTGTTCTTCATATCACTAAATACAGGCTCAGGCTCGATTATTCGCATTACGGCCAGTTGCGGCCTTTCCCCAAACAAAAGTAAACCGGTTGGGAAATTTTACTCTTGTTTGATTCAACTATCTGCCCCTAGCTTAATGAAATAGCTCTATTTTTTAATCAGATATTTATCTAATCGGTAATCGGGCCATGTTCTTGTCCTTTTCGGCAATCGGTATAAGTTCTTGTCCTCAACTCGGGACAAGAACTTATACCGATAAAAAGTAGCCGCTAAAATAGCGACACTTAATAGGAAAATGTTCTTGTCCCCCGACAAATCTGTCGAAGGACAAGAACGTGTACCGTTACGTTAAAGGACAAGAACTTGTACCCTTTGCGCAATTTGCCCTTTTCCCTTCTTAGATTTCTTCCATCATCGTTTTAATAAAAATAAAAAAACGTTGGAATTAATCATCAACGGGTTTTAAAAATTCAATTTTTTAACATATAGATCAACCGATTTTTGGAGTTGTATATTCCCTCACTTCTCTTCCCTGCTATACTCAACCACACCTTGAAGAAATTGTCACTAAACTTAGTTACTGTTTTTTCAAGTGCTCAGAATAAACTGTTTGGATGGATACCTCCCGATACACTCATTTGATGTCTGACAATTTGGTCTGCAAAGTACTTCAAAAGATCCCTTATAATTAATGGTGATCTATAAAAATAGCTATGCTCCATCGTTCTGCACAGATTATCACTGTTGAAATATTCTTCCTTTAGCAGAGACTTTCTCCAGTAAACTTAAGCATATGCATAGGGACATATGATGGGGAAATCAGCAAACTTATCCGCTTTTTTGAGCTCTTTCAGCTGAGAAATACAATGTCTATAATCAAGCAATATACATTTGAGCAATCCATCTTCTACTTTTTGGAAAGCAGCGGAACAGACACGCAACAAATCATTTTGGAAACGACTAGAAACGGTATCGATGCTGATTAATAGGATCAATTTCATCATAATCACATGTTTCTTCTGGAGCTGCTTTAATAGCAACTTCAAGTTACAATGCTGCGCATGAATGATCCATTAGATAGCCCTTTTATTTCGTTTAAGTTATTTTAAAAATTCGATTAGGAAAGTAGCTGGAAGCTTAGAATAAACAATATGCTTGCCATTACGATATAAATCAGCTCTAGGCTCTTCTACAAAATATTTAATGTTAAATTCGATCCGGTTGAGACTTGAAGCATGCCTCGGTATATAGATAAATTGAATCGCATGGGCAGCTACCTACTAAAAGCTACCGTCTAGCAACGCGTTCCATTGCAGTCGTGTTGCGCGCTCCACACTGCCTGCTGCGGCGCAGAGACCGAGCGCGATGTTGAGCCACAACGGCAGAGCAATGGGCGAGTTGAAGGTCCCGAGGTGCTGAGCTATCAGAGGTACATGAGTGAGCGAATCGATGATCTGAGGAATGGCGAGAATCATAGGAACGATGAGCATGATCAGCGAAATGAATCCGATCCATCGGCTCAACGACGGGTGCTCGCGATCAAGACGAGCGCGCCGCCCTTCGGCGGAACTCTCGTCCGGGATGAGCTGGTGCACGGCTCCTTCGTCGGTGACGTAGTGGCAACGTTTGAGGCCGAAAACTGTAGACGCTACTTCGATTGTTCCTCCAGCCACGGGGAAGGCCGCAGGGAGTTTGGACTCGGTGTGATGTTTGCCATCGAGGTATAGATGGGCCTTGCCCTTACCATCATCCGCCAGAAACTGTTGCCAATACGAGACGTCAACGGCGAAGACCACTTGTCGGTCATCATCGTTTGTCAACGGAAGGTAGAACAGGGCACGGGAGAGCGGCTGCCACCAGCGGAAGTCCTTTAGTGGACGTCCGTTCCCGGCCTTGACCCGTCGCGCGGCTTTACGTCGACTCCTCTCTGTGAACACTTCCTCACCTCCCTTTTGTTTATTAAATGAACAAATTACCGCTATTTTTCAACAGAGACGTAAGCCTGCCTCACCTCTTTCACCATGAGCTTTCACTGACGGCCCCCATCACCAGATCCGAATATCGCCCGAAGCTGCCCGTACCTTGATAACGTCCGTCGTCTCTTGCGGGGATTCGGGTGCCGTGATGTGTCCGGATGTGGTCTTCAGGTCGAAGAACCCTTTGAACTCCGGATCGGGCGACAAAGTCACGTCACCAGTACGGATGGAGATATCCAGGCTGTCCGAACGCTGCCCCGTCAAAGTAATGTTGCCGGAGGTCGATTTAAACACGCCATTTCCAGTAAACCGGTCAAACTTAATATTGCCCGAATGCAGCGAGGTATCGGCCGAGCCGTCGACATCCACGGCGGTAATGCTGCCGGAAGTCGACTGCACCTTCAGGGCACCCTTCAGCCCATCCACCTTGATATCGCCGGAGTGCAGCTGGATTTCCGCATCCCCCTGGATCCGCTCCGCCGTAATATCCCCGGATTTTGAAGTTAAACTCAACCGTCCGGCGGTGATAGCTTCCGCGTGCAGCTTGCCAGCAGAAACAGACAAGTCGATATTTTCCGCCTTCAAGCCGATAAAGCTGGTATTGCCGGAGCCCGATTTATAGCTGATCTGCTGCAGCCGGGTATCATCCGCCAGCGCTACAATAATCCGCGTCTTGATGGACTTGTAGTTTGGGGCGGCTAATTTCACATCTTTCTGCAGCTGGAGTTCCAACGCATTCCCTGTGATTTCTGTCGCTTTCAACTGATCGATCGTATTTTGCTGCATATTGCCGGTGATTTCCACGTAGTTGGTGTCGTCGGGGCTGGCGATGAACTCCATGTTCACGTCATATTCGCTGTCGATGACGAGCGCATTCAACTCGTCCTGCGTAAACGTCCATTTCTGCTCGTACGCGGGCAACTTGTCAACAAAATCAAGCGGCTGACAAGCCGTTCCGGCGAAGCTCAAGACGATCAGCGATATTCCCAAAAAATACCATTTTTTATTGTTCACGATTAATTCTCCCTTTTTAAAGGTTCGGATGTTCCAGCGCAGATAGGCAGCGCCTAGCCGAAGCAGATCCGTAAATACATACCGGCTAGCCAGCACGGGGGACCGCCCGTGGACTCCCGCAGTACGTTGTGCAATAGCCTTCGACTACTTGTATTGATCAGTTAATAATTTTCATTCACGTGCCTTAATATATGCGTTCGATTTTGTATCCTTTTTCCTCGAGTTCACTTGGGACACTCGGATCAATCACAACATGTGCAGAACCGACCATAACAAAATAAGTCTGTCCACTGTCATTCTGTAGAATTTCATCAAGTTTGTTTGCCATATTAATATTACGAGTGTCATTAAACTCTTCTTTGTACTCTTTATCAACACTCTCCAACCTATCCGACAGCTGTTTAACAAATGCATCTCTATTGCTATTGTTATTGCCGTGCACCCAGTTATATCCTAATTGGTTTAACCAATCAGCTTGCTCCTCATATGTCTCTATATAACTTTCTAAAACTTGCACTTGTGTATCCATACTAAAGCCACTTAGAACTTCATATTGCGTTTCGATCGTTTCTAGATCAACAATTTCTTTATCGTCTTCTAGTGCACGTTTAAGGAAATATAAATCAACTCCATACTCTGGTGTTAAAACACTTTGCTTCGTAACAAGATCTGCTAATAAACCCTCTACAAACCATGGCTGATAGTGGTTAAAAGTCTCCACAGGCATTCCGTGTGCTTCAAATATGTCTGAAAGCTTTGCATAAAACTCTTCTGATAAAACGTCATCAAGCGTCGTATTATCATCAAATAAAGCCATTTTATTAATTTTCTCTTTATCAACTTCAGCTTCAAACATATTTATTTCTGGAAGTATGACATCAGAATTCTCAAACGCTTCTTCAATTTCAGTTGCAAGCGGGAAAAATTTTTCATGACCTAAATGTATGCTTCCTAGCAAATACATGGTTGTCTCTCCGTTAACAACCTTCCATAAGTACCCTCCATCTCCATCATAATCAAGTGTTGTTTCGTTCACTTTCTCTTCTGTATCTGTTTGCTCATTTAATTCTTCATTTTTTAATGAGGTACTATCGTTACTGGCACAACCAGCTAGCACTACCATAATCAACAGAGAATATATCAGTGTTGTAAATTTTAACATCTTATTAACCATTCCTTCCTTAGTGTTAAATTCACTAGTGTCCACAAATATGGGAGTAGGAATAAGCAGATGGCGAAGTTTCTACACACTCCTGACATTGGGTTCGCAACGTCGTTTTATAACTTACTTTCGATTTATTCTTTAATCATTTTTAAAACGCTCTTTATTATCTTTTCACTGTAGTCTTCAAGACTTAATTCATTTTGAGGCAATGACATTGACGCTGATATAGCACCCCGAATGACAATTGCAATCACTTGAGGATCAAAATCACCAAATTCTTTAGATTCTTGTCCTTTGTAAAGAATCTCTTTCATCAAAACATTTAATTGATCTTCATCATCAATTTCTGCCAGATAATAAGGGACGTTGTCTGGCGTTCGAGCATTAAAAACAATTTCAAGTAAAGCAGTGTTATATCCACGGTTTGTACCCAGATAAGCTAAGCTTGCTTCTATAAAAACCATTAATTTCTCCATATACGTTTGTTTCTGTTCTACTTTTCCCTTAATGAAGGCTCGCTCTTGTTCAACCAAATACATCAAAGTATTTTTCATCAAATCTTCCTTACCAGAGAAATGATAAGATATAAGACCTGTACTTATGTTTGCTTTATTTGCTATTTTAGAAAGGCTTGTGTTGTGATATCCAATTTCCGCCAAAGCCTCTATAGCAGCTTTAATGATTTGTTCTCTCCGTGCATCAGCTATCAAAGATTGTTTGTTCTCCATTTATTCATCCACCTTTATTTTATTGATTGTTCGTTTTTTATTTTGATCGATCAATCAATTTTTATTCTAAACACTTTTCTATTTCCTGTCAATGTTTTGTAAGGAGCCCTATTGTCGAAAAGAGTGTTACATATATTTGTCATCCAATGATAGTGTGTAGCAATGCTAGTTCCTTTGTTAGTACTAAACTTTTGGTTTAAGTGGTTTTTAAGTCTAACAGGTGTTTACTTGGCTGGAAATTTAAAGACAAATCAAGTTAGATACTTATCGATAATCCATTAATTTCGGATTTTTTACTTTAAATTTAATGGTCATCTATATTTTAAGCTACTATGGCTGTGCTAACCTGCCCGTTAGCTTAATGAAATAGCTGTATGCTTCATTTAGACACTGATCTAATCGTTAACCGGACTATGTTCTTGTCCATTCCGGCAATCGGTACAAGTTCTTGTCCTTGGCTCGGGACACGAACTTGTACCGATAAAATAAAAAAGCCGCAGAATATGCGACTTCTAATGTATATATGTTCTAGTCGTCCGACATTATTGTACATACATTGACATAAAGTTCCCTACCAAAATGACACAAAGTTCCCTACTTTCATGAAATTATGCCCTTTTGTTTTTTTGTATATCGAGCAAATTTGGAACTTGATCTATCCCATCAGTAATTTGTCCAGTCTGGTAGTATCTGAGGACAAGAGCTTGTTCCGTTAAAGGACAAGAACTTGTACCCATTGACGTTTTCTTGTTATTTTTCCCTTCATCTTATTAGGCTTTATTACAAATAAAAACCTATCGATACATTTCTCGGCTAGATCTAAAAGTTTAAGCATATTAATTGTATCCGTATCACATTAGAACACCCTATATCAGACACCGTCCATTCCCCTTTTTCAAACCTTTTATCCATTGCGCCGGGCTGTCCTTTCGATTCCATCAGCAATGGTTTCAAACAGTTGTGGCGGCAGATCATGTCCCATGCCTTCAAGCAACATGAACTCTGCACCAGAGATGGCTTGCGCCGTATCTTTGCCACATGCGGGGACAAACATCGGGTCGTCCATACCATGAATAATTAATGCTGGAACGGTTACTTTTTCCAGATGCGGACGACGGTCGCCAGAAACGGCAATTGCTGCGATTTGTCGCCCAACACTGCCCGGGTCATAGGCTCGCTGAACTTCCTCTCGAATAAGCGAACGATACTCGTTCTCTTCGAACGGATAGCCGGTGCCGGCAATGCGCTTGGCAAAAGCTAGGCTATGAGCCAAATACCCTGCCTCATCCTCCATCGGATTCGGTGCAGGCCGAGTCATCAACGCCATGACTTCCGGTGATGTTGGTGGAAGGTCGGGATTTCCTGTAGTCGACATGATGGAAGTAAGGGACAGGACCCGTTCCGGGTATCTGCCGGCTGCAAGCTGGGCAATCATGCCGCCCATCGAGCGTCCAACGACATGTGCCTTTTTTATCCCAAGAGCGTCGAGCAGTCCGATCACATCGTCAGACATATCATTAAGTGAATATGGAATATATGGGCGTTGTCCGGACATAAGTGTTTTTGCGAGTGCTTCGAAATCTAACGTAGGGTGATGACTAAAATGTGTGGATAGACCAGTATCACGATTGTCAAAGCGAATAACTCTAAATCCTCGAGCCGCCAACATCTCACAAAATGGAACTGTCCAACGAATCATTTGGGTTCCAAGCCCGGCAATCAGAAGAATGGTTTCGTCAGTTTCGTTGCCATAGCTGTCATAGGCGAGATCAATACCGTTTACTTTCAGAATATTCATTGTTGTTCTCTCCTTCATTTAAATGAATTTAGGAAGCTCTGTTATGGGGAGCAGGCGAGAATCTTCAATGGCCGCAGTCCGATGTCATTGCCCATAAAAACGATCTCCCCCTCACTTTCATGTAAAAAGGAGTGCGTGTTTAATGTATCGATCGAAAGCTTCCGCCCCACTGATCGGTTCATTAGGGGTTAGTTCAGGGTGAGATGTGTAGTCTGCGATATCCCGAAAACGCAGCAGATTTAACATGAATACACTACCCTCCATGTTTCGGCGTACAAACTTCATGCCATTGTTTTGAGTCGGTTCAATGTAACGAATCAATTCAGTCACGTTCATAACATTCCTTTCAATATTTTTTCGTAGTTCCTAGGTCTCTTCTTTTATGAATGCATTCTCCGCTAATGTTTTGATATGGTCTCTGATATCGGGTGCCCAATCGTCAATCAATTGGTAAAAACGATCCTGATTCCCGGCATATAGTGCTCTCAAGGCCTCTTCATGCTGAGGGAAATCGCCCGCCATTGCCGTCATAAAATGATAACTTGCTTCTTGTGCCGCGCGAGCCTTACTCTCATTTTTCCCGGTACGACGAGCTTCATCGACCAGTTTTCGCAAAGTTACAGAGGCTCCTCCAGGTTGAGATTTAAGCCAATCCCAATGTCGAGGAAGCAAAGTAACCTCGCCAGATACCACCCCCAGCTTGGGGCGACCAACCCGTCTTGTTGGTTGTTTGCTTTCTTCCTCAGCTGATGCATGGTCAGCGTGGTTACTCAACCGTTGAAGTACCTCAGCTGTTTTTCCACGAAAATCAATATCGATTGGTTTTCCAGTCAAATCGTTAAAAATAAGCAATTGGGCGAATTCCTTATCATCCAGGCTATCCTTTACAAAAGCAACAATGTGCTGCAATGTCCCCTTGGTAATGCTCTTTCCCCCTACAAAGGCAGTACAGCTTATTTGAGTTAGTTCAGTCTGCATTTTATACCTCCTTCTTTAAAGCTCTTTTCCAATAATTATACCAGGGTAAAATAAAAGTATCAATATCACCCGGGTATAATTATTTAATCTTGTAAATTCAGCGCACCATTTCTAGAGAATCATCTGTACTTTTTTTTTCATATCATTTACCAATTAGATACATGCCTAATCGGCAATCAAACTATGTTCTTGTCCATTTCGGCAATCGGTACAAGTTGTTGTCATTGGCTCGGGACAAGAACTTGTACCGATAAAATAAAAAAGCCGCTTTAGCGACTTTCAATGGGACCATAATCTTGTCCTCGACAATAATATTCATGATCCCCCATGCGTCTCAGGGATACCGACACAGGAAGGGATTTTTTTAAATACCTGTGCAGCCTTGCTGTGCGAGTATGCACCATCATTTCCTATAGTCCCTAGTAAAATACGCTGCTTCCAGGTTAATGAATACTATTATAAATGCTTTTAAATTCTTGAACAAAATCAATCGGCAGCATAGGGTCATCAGAAGCGGCTACTCGTTGAAGCTCTTTTAACCAGTTCATTGATTCTTCATCCAAATTTGACACATCGTTTGTTTGATGAAAATAAAGATACAGCAATGCATGACGAAGTTTAATAGAATCTTGTAAATATACTATTTCTTCTTCTTGGATTGTATTTTCCTTCAGATATCCTTTCATAAAATGGCGGAAAAACAATTTATAATATTCCGTTTTATTATCAAATTCCTTAAACGGATAAGAAAGTGCATAATACAATGTAATCCCAATATCGTTTACGAAATACGTATAACCGCAATCATCAAAATCGAACAAATAAATGTCTCCGTTATGCAGATAAAAATTACTTTGATGAAAATCAGTATGAGTCAAACCGTATGTATCTTTGGACTTTGGCAGAGAAGTAAGTTTTGTTAACCTTTCTTTTAGAATTGAAATCATTACATCATCAGGTCGCAGGTATTTCTCCGCCTTTAATTGAACTTCTTGGTCCCATGCTTGTCGTTTAAACGCCGGATTACTCCATTCATAACCCTTTGTGGCATGATGGATTTTCCCCAGAAATTCGCCCCATTTTTCGTAAAGCGATTCATTCCAATCTTCATCCGACACTTCTTTTCCAAGAGACATTTCGTATGAAATGGCTAGGAACGAACCATTTTCTGCAGCAATTTCTTCAACCATATTACCTCTGGTCGATGGAACAGCATTAGAAACTGCCAGTCCTTCATTCGACAAAAAATTTAAAAATTCAATTTCACCCCGTATATTATTTCTTGATCTTCTAATTGTGTGTGAGATTTTTAATATGAAAAATGCATTGTTTTTCTGGTATTCATAAACAAAGCTTTCATAACCGCCCAATAAACGAACGGTGTCATTATTAATGTCATATCGCTTTATTGCTTCAGTAAGGATCTCTTCAGTGAATTGCTCTTTAATTTGTCGTATCATCTTCTATACCTTCTTTCATTCATAATTTAAGTAGTTTCTTGATTTTTTCAATCGAAAATTTTGGCGACCCCCTGACTCCTGCTGACCGCTTTCGGAGGTAATTGTCCAGCAGCGCCTTCTCTCATTAAATTGAGAATATTCATCAACCTTCCTAGCACTTTTATGGAAATGATGGAAACCAGAATACCATTCATGTATAATCGTGTTGTCTTTCATCACGCAAATTGCGTCTGCAGAAGCAGCGATATGGTCTTTGATTTGATTTGTATTGATCCAAATCATTAAAGATATCCCCCATCCCTTTCAGCCAATGCTGATTCTGATATCAAGGGCTTAGATGACCTTTTGCGCGGATTATAAACCTTGGTTGTTCTATACTGAAGAAAATAATTATGAAGTTCTTGGTTCTTACGAGGATTGTGACACAAGAAAAAAATAAAAAAAGAGTGTGAGATATGAAACAAACAATATTGGCTTGTATTATGATAATGATGATGGTAGCATCGGCTAGTGGAAATGTTGAAATGACATCAAATCCAAATACTTCTAGTGAGTATAAACCTGAAAAGGATGAGTCTATTATTCCAAAAAACACATCCGAATATTGTAATGTAGAACGTATAAATTTGGATAGTGAAACTGAAAAATATTTCTATGGAACTTGGAAAGTTGAGAAGCTTTTAGGATTTGCAAATTCATATAATGATGCTTCTGAATATCCAACAGGGCAAAAATTTATTGGAGATGAAATTATAATCAAAAAAGACTTTTTTTCATCAAAAGGACTTAAAAAGTATAAGAAATATCAATATGAACTAAAAAATCCATTATATCAGATTACAGCGACATGCTATAACTCTGACTCTTTTTATAGACATTATAAAATAGATATCCCAGACTTAAATATAAATGATGAAGTAAAGGCAATAGATATAAGTGACCCTTCTACAAAACTTAGCATACCTGTAAGTGTAAGTTTTTTTGTTGTTAATAACGATAGGCTTATCTTGTTATCAGAGGCAGCTATTTTTGAGCTTAAAAAAATTACGGATTACATGAATTAAGGTTATGTAATAAGTTCTATGCTAATAGAGCAGAAAATATCCAGGAAGGGGTAGTACCAGCGAACTGGCACTACCCGCTACGATGGAACTAACTCGGTGATCAGTAAACAAAGCCGTCCACAAGAGCATATTCTGCTCTAACGGACGGCTTTGTTTTACATGGGCGGGTAAATCGATGAGTAGCGGGTTCCCCGATGACGTTTGATCAGTTAGCAAGAGCAATCGCGTCGATTTCGATCATCGCATCAGGCGAGTAGAGCGAGGATACCTCGACGAGCGTGTCTGCCGGATAAGGTTGGGACCACCATTTGCGACGAAGCTCAACAAGCTTTTCGAAGTTTGACATTGCTGTTAAATAGATGGTTACTTTAACGACGCGGTCGAGTCCCGATTCGGCTGCCTTAAGTGCGCGATCCAAATTCCGGAAAGCCTGGTCCGCCTGCTTGTCGAAATCACCGACCCCTACGAGATTGCCATCATCGCCGATTGCGGCTTGGCCTGATACGAAAACTAATCCGTTGACTTTGATTGCCTGTGAAATAAGAAAAGGAGCGTATGGATCCGGTTGAGTTTGTACTTGAGTAAATGTTGTCATTGTTATCATCCCTTCAGGTTACGTTTTTTGTATTTTTTTCGATATCCTAATCCAACTTCATATTTCAGTTACAGCCTTCGATTCGGGCAGGACAGCCCTTCCGGGAAACGATCTGATTTCTGTTTCTCGATTTCGTCATTACTATCTACTGTTGTGTCACCAATAACGAAAGTGCGGAACCGAGATAATATTTTCGCTATTGGCATGTTCCAGTGCTTGTGGATGCGCTTCTTTGTACTTTCCTGTTTCGTGGGCTTCCTTGGATGCCACTTGATCCAATCGCTTTGCCATTTTCCTTTGCATACTGGCAGCCCTGAAATGCTAAGCGAGTATAAGGCTGTGGGGATACATGCGGCAACGTAATCGGAACCCCCATTCGTTCAGCCATCGGATATTGGCAACACCTCCATCTTGTTTTTTGTTTTATACTGAGGGCTCGTATTTTGTATCCCGCCACACCGCTTTTATGACTTGATTTGATTGTATTCCGAATACCGCATATAGTAAAATGATCAGTAAAGATGAGGACATCAATAATATTGATCTCATTACGTCAGGTGGAGGTTGGAGCCAATGGAGTTATCCGATCTGAAAATAATCATGGCCATTATTCAAGAAGGCAGTATTACCCGTGCGGCGAAAAAACTGGATTATGTGCAATCGAATCTGACGATGCGAGTTCGCAAAATGGAGACGGAGCTGGGCGTCCAGCTTTTTCATAGAACGCCGAAAGGCGTCTTGCCGACAGAAAAAGGGCTCGTCTTCAGCCAGTACGCGGCCGACATTTTGTTCAAGTACGAGGAAGCGGTTACAGCCATTCAGGAGTCTGAGCATCCGAGCGGTCCGCTCGCGATCGGCGTCGTGGAAACCGTTGCGTCCACCCCTCCCTTTATTCGCGCGTTATCCGACTTTCAAACCAAATACCCCGAAGTCGCGTTATCGCTTGTTACCGGAACATCGCCGCTTAATTATGAGAAGGTGCTGAACCGCGAATTGGATGGGGCTTTTTTCTCCGGTGAATTCGATCTCGCTCCATTAAAGGTCTCCTACGAAATTCGAGATGAGGTTATCCTACTTACTAATGCTGATGAAAGTAATTCACCTCCTGATGTTACCAATGCAACATGGATTGTTTTCCCAAAAGGTTGCCCTTTCCGATCTGCCAGCGTGGATTGGCTTCAAGGCATGGGGATAACCTCCATTAATATGATCGAGGTGAGTGCGCTGGATACGATGCTGAACTGTGTGCGAGCAGGCATCGGTTACGCGCTTTTGTCCGAATCGGTCATTACTGAAGCTGACGAGCGATTAGCCGTGCATCCGGTTCCCGAACAATATCGGTTTATGACGACAAGGCTCGTTACGCGTAAAGACCAGTTCAGCAGCAAATCGTTTGCTGCTTTCGCGAACTGCATTAAAGCGGCGGGTATTTAAGCGAATAATGGTAGGGTCATCAAGGTGTCCATGATTCTAGGCTGGTTTTATATCCAAATAAAGTCATCGCCCAGGTTATGTAATCACTTGTATTCGGGCTATACCGCCCGGACCACTGGTCATTCAACTTCCTGTTGTTTCAGCGGTTGCAATGAGTTCGAAAGACGTATTCTGCTTGAAGTTGAATGTGTATTCGCCTAGAAAATTGATGTGATCCCATCCAAGAGGGAATTGTGATTTAGCAGTTATTCCGGAAGCTTACATTGCTTTTTGCGGTGTTCAGTTGCCTGCTGGGATAGGGTATTTCAACCACGATATCTCGATCTGTTCCAAACCATGTGTTCTCCCCTTAAATTATTTTGTATAAAGGATTGATCTTTTATTAAGGGTTCATTTACCTGCCAATTGCAAACCAAAAAAGCTGGCGAATAAGCCAGCTTCTAGTCTCCTCAGTATTCAGTTACTACGGTTAAAACTTATTGGTTTACTCACAAAAGAAGTACAAACATAAGATGATGACTCGATTCCATAAAGAAAGAGAAGTCTGATTATTCTTAGACAGGCTTTCTCAAAAAATTAAAACCATTAATAATAATTCCCTTACTTAAAAATATTGGCAACTATAAGACCAACAATAATAACAATGATTAATACTAAAGTGCCTTTCCAACCTAAACTACCTACTAAATCGACTAAACTATACTGAGCCCTACCCATTCCGTTATTCATATGACCAAATGGATTATTTTCCAATTCTTCTTGTCTTAGTCTTTCTCTTGTTCTTTCAGGAGTTTCATGATCTTTATTCATTATTTACCCCCTAGATAAAAAATTTTAATTAGATATCCAAGACCCTATAATTATAACATTATTATGTTATTTAATGGAATTTAATTGAACATTGAATGGATCTTAAACTATCCTGCCCGTTAGCTGAATGAGATTGCATGGAAACATAGTTAGATACTTATCTAATCGGTAATCGGCTCATGTTCTTGTCCTTTACGGCAAACCTTCTTTTCTTTATTCAACTATCGTTTCCCGCTTAAACTACACCTTTTTTCGAGCAGTTACAATGGGCTGGTAATAACCTGATTCTGATGGCATAGACCATTCGATATCCACAAACCCAGCCGTATTCAAAATATGATTAAAATCTTCTCTTAATATAGCTCTGTATCTCGTTTTGTGATGCTTTGTTATCCATTGCCCATTAATTTCTTGTATTAAAAAATGGTTTGTCTGATAGGTTTTCGCGTCATCTGACCAATCCCAAACCTGAAAAACAATTCGTTTGCCCTTCTCGAAAACGCGTGGCTCAGTAACTCTAGGCTTTTCTTTTACCAGCTCATTATAATCCCTTATGGTTATGAGGAGAATGCCATTATTTTTGACTTTTGAATACATGTTGCTCACAGCCAGATATAAATCTTTATCTGTCAGAAGGTGTGGGACTGCATTATCTGCGGAAAGAACAACATCATAAACTCCGGAAACATCTTTCTCTAATGAACGAAAATCAGCTACCCCAAAGTTTATTTTAACCCCGAAAGATTCTGCCTCTTTTGTTGCTCTTTCAATAGAAGCTGGGCTTAAATCAGTACCCGTTACTTTAAATCCGTGATTAGCCAACCCTATTGCTTGTGTACCGATACCACAGGAACAGTCTAAAAGCGAGGCACCATCTTTGCTAAGACTCGCTAGTTTTGAATGAATGAATTTGCTTAGAACCTCTCCTTGCCAAGAAATGGCATGATGCCAATCAACGAAAATAAGATGGTAATCTTCTGTTAGGTCATTATAAAAATCTAAAACAGAATCATCCAATATACTCACCCACCTACTTTGGTAATTGTAATCATCAATGGGAATTCGTCAGTCACGGTCTCAATCCTTCTTTTTTATTCACAAACCTGCCCGTTAGCCTAAAGGGAATCTCTATCAGTTCAGTGCAATTTCAGAAAGAAAACAAAAAAACCGCAATTTAAGCGACTCTTTTCTGATGTTATGCTCTACTTTAATATCCATTAACAAAAAAATTTAGATCATATATGGCCTAAAGTCAAAGATCGCTTAATAAAATCAATGGCTTCATTTTTAAATACAACTCACGATGAATCACTGAATGCACGTTCATTTCTTTACTATGTAGATGGAAGGTTGGTCAGTTATGTAGGTGTGGTGCACAAAACTATTAAGCATGGCGGGCAGCTATTCTACATAGCTGGACTTAGCTGTGTGGCGACTGACCCCGAATATCATGGCCAAGGATTTGGTTTGCGTACAGTCGCTGCAGCTACTCGATGGATCGAAGAGCATGGCAATACGGGTATTGGAATATTTACGTGCAAACCGTCTTTGGCCTATTTTTATGAACGTGCTGGTGCTTGGCAGGTCGCTCCGGAAGTAAAGCTTATCGCTAGTTGCGATGAAGGCGCCTTATCCAGCGATTCCTTACAGGTTGTCGTATTGATTCGTCTGTTTTCAACAAAAGCCCGAAACTATGATCCGATGCTGCGCCATACAACGATCGATCTAGATCTTCCAGTAGGCGAATTCCTATAGTTAGTGCATAGAAAAGTATCCGATCTTCATAAAAAGATCCCCCTATGAAGCATATTCATAAGCTGGAAATGCTTGTACCAGTAAAGCTCGGCTGTTGAGCTTCGCCTGTACAGAACCACCACTCTGCACTTCAGTTGAGTAAAAGCAGCCAATCATATAGATCGGCTGCCTTCTTGTTTTTATTGAGCTATAGTTAGTTTCCCAGTAGTTTAATGATTAATTTTCATAACAAGAGGGCTCATTTCTTTCAGTGTAGCAAGCCCCCACTGATCTACGAGCTTACAATAACTATCGGAGTCATGCATTTGTAGGCCACATGGACGATCGTCATGGGCCAAGCTACCTTGAGCATTTCCCATTCATTGATATGTTTACCGATTGATATTACGCATAATTGCGCTGTAAAGAAAATCTGCTAAATCCTCATTGCCATATTGATTAAAGTAGCTTTTGAATCGTGCATCGAATTTGTAGGTATGGGCAATGCAAGCCAATAACTCTGCATCGCATGTCATGAAATGCATTAGATTTTCTTTCCACTCTTCGATTAATCGCTGCACTTCATCTGTGGAAGGATCTTGATCGACACAAGACGCAATTTTTTTATATATTTCTTCCATATCGGAAAAACGTTTCTCTTTTTCATCTACTGATAAATTTTCCAACGTTTCATTATACACTTTGTACGCCTTTGTTTCTCCATAAATGAATCTTGCCTCATTGGCATACTGTTCTTTCAATGGCAAAACGGTAGAACTGTTGAAGATTTGCAAATGACTAATGTCATTCCCCGAAACGTATTCATCTAGAGCTACCATGATGGTTTCTAGTCTTTGTTTTTTCGATAATAAGTTTTGACTTTGCTTCTTTAATATTTGTTTCTGTTCTTGCCTGGTCAGCTTTAAAATGTCCGCAATTTCTTTCAAGGAAAAATCCATTTCCTTTAAGAATAAAATGGTTTGAAGTTTTTCCAAACTGCTTCGATCGTATAGGCGATACCCTTTTTCCGTCAGATGTGTCGGTTTAAATAAATCGATTCTATCGTAATAATGCAAGGTGCGAGCTGTGATGCCTGTTATCTGAACAATATCTTTAACCGCTAATAATGGTTTCTTCATCCCAAAATCCTTTTACTTCGTCTAGTATTTGAGCAGCAGGCGTTATAGTTGCCTCACAGATCGTTCTTCCTGTTTTCCTTAAGTAATACTGGATTAAATAATATCCGCAAGCGTAGCCGGCGCTGTACGGCATATTGACCGGTTTAAAGTTCTGAAGTTCTGCGAGCTCGTCACCGTAAAGATACGGGGCCAATTGATCAAACCCCGTTAATTGCAACTGCTCTCGGAGCACGGGCTTAATGTGCCAGTTAAGTGTTTCTGCGTTTGTTTTCGTTACCCAAGGACCGAGCCATTCTCCTCCAAACATGGACGTAGCAAAGTTTTCAGCTAATCCTTCACTTACGATAAGCTCGCCCAAATTAACGGTATGATCCCACTGAATAAATTGATATCGCACATTATGGTTGCACTCGTGCGCCAGCGCAACCTTCATTCGAGGAATCGTGTACTCATTTGGCAAGAGTGTACCCCAGATAAACCCGGGAATGCCCCCAAAGCCGCTATATCCTTCGTTTATCGTTAAGGCACGGTTTTCCGGATTCCCTAGTTGAATGGTAAACAAATATTCAGAAACGGGGAGATTTATTTCATGCTCTATAAATAGATGTAGGCTTTCCTTCACAGCATGCTCACACTCTAACCAAAAAGAATCTGACGAAATCAACTCTACCTCAGGTGAAATCTGCGGGGTAATCTGATCAGGGGATCGATGCATCATACTATTAAACGTGACAACGTCAAAACCATTTGCCTCTTCAGCTCTAAAAGGGATCTGTTGAACTTGCCATTGTTTCATAAAGGGAGCCATCATTTCGTTTCTGAATAATTCAAGTTTTTCCTCGGGCGAAGCTTGGGCAACTTTTTGATAAATGTGGTCTGAACGCAATGTTGTTATGTTCATAATTCTCACTCCTAGTCGTTTATAGGGAGAATTATGCACTATGACCTAACGTCAGAGTCAAGAACTTTGGATCAAAATTAATTTACATGTTCTTAAAGCTATCCTGCCCGTTAGCTTAAGGAAAGAAGCTGATCAATCTGACCGGCTTCTTTCTTGTCTTTATTAAACTAACGTATCCCGTTAGTTTAATGAACGATCAAATTTCTTTAGCCTAGCTTATAGAGAATTAAGAAAAAAGAAGCAAGTCTATAAGACGTGCTTCCTCTGAGACGCTAGTTTGTTTTTGACTATTTGCCCATGTGCTTCTTCTTCGCTTTTTGAACTTTAAGTTGATATTTTCTTTCATTTTCTTCAAGAATTTGTTGGCGATTACGCACTTTTCGTTGAAGTTTCCTGGATTCGAGGTCCAGCTTTATTGCCTCCTGAGCATGGCTAGATAAACCTCGCTCGGCAATCTCCTTAGACGCTTGGCGAGCTAGTCTTTTCGGATTTACTCGAGTGTTTTTACTTCGTTTCGCATCCGTTCCTACCTTCGTAAGGTTCATCAATTCCATCATTTTCTCGCTAACGAACTCTAATATCTCCGTATCCTTTGGCTCGTTACCAAAAATATGACGACAAGCTTTTAGACGTCCCTGTTCTTCCTGCTCAATCACATCAATCCAGTACTTACAACTTTCATCAAACAATACGGTAAGCTTCACACTTACTCCCCCTCTGTTTATACTGGAGTGATGGACATCCCGAGGGGGGAAGGTCACTGACACTAGAGCTAACCCTGTGCGACCGGACTACCAATCGATCTGTGTTTTTACACTCCTTTAAGGTTATATCACATTTTTCACAATGGTTAAACCGTTCCATTAGGCTCGTTAGTAATATGAAACAGTATTAGAAACGGACTGGAAGGCTCACCAAAGATCGCAGCGTGCTGTAATGATATGTCAAGTCCTCCGGTTTAACGTCAAGACGCAGGTTGGGAAAACGCCGCAATAGAGAGCTGAACGCGATTTGCCCCTCCATACGGGCAAGGGGCGCCCCTAAGCAAAGATGGATTCCTCTACCAAGGGCCAAATGATCGATCTCTTGTCTTGTGATGTTCAGCCGCTCTGGCTCGTCAAAACGGCTTCCATCCATATCCGCTCCGGCCAGAGAAACTACAATCATCTCGCCTTTTCGAATCCGTGTACCGTGTATCTCGATATCCTCATCTGCAACTCGGCTTGTGATCATGACTGGACCCGCATACCGCAGCAGTTCTTCGACTGCTGCCGGCAATAGGGTCGGATCCTCCTGAAGCAGTTGCATTTGCTCGGGATGCTGCAGCAGCGCCAGGGTTCCGTTACCGATCAGATTCACGGTCGTTTCATGTCCTGCCGTAATGAGCAGCCATATGGTGGAGAGCAGCTCGTTCTCGTTGAGCTTATCTCCCTCGTCGTAAGCCTGGAGTAACCCACTGATGACATCGCTCCCGGGGTGCTCTCTCTTTTCGGAAATCAAAGATTGAATGTAGTCAATAAACTCCTGAAGGGCTCCTTGGACTAAACTTTCTTGGCCGGGGTTTAGCGCAGCCCGAGCCAGCTTGTGGGTCCACTCACGAAAACGTGCCTGATGATGGCTGGGGATCCCCAGCATCTCCGATATCACGATGATAGGCAGCGGATAAGCAAAATCCGAAATGAGTTCCATCTTGCCCTGGGTGGCTACCTTATCCAGCAGCTCGTCGGCAATATGTTGGATTCGCGGACGAAGCTCTTCAATCATACGGGGCGTAAATGCTTTGGAGACCAAACGCCGCAGCCGGGTATGATCGGGAGGATCCACCGTGAGCATATTGGGCATATTCTTGAACCATTCAAGCAATTCATTGACGGAGTTGTTCTGGGGTGAGGCTTTTTGCTGTGAAGAGTACTTTCGCCGATCCGAGAGGAACCTGGGGTCCTTTAAAATTGCCGAGACATCCTCATACCGAAAGGCTACCCAAGCTTCGCCCATGCCAAAAAAGTCATCAAGCCGATAAAGTCCTTCCTGATGTTGGGTCAGCTTTTGGTAAAACGCATTAAAATCACGCATTGTATCCGGCGATACAAAATCGTTGCTTGTTATGCCTTTCACGGCTGATCACCTCTTTACTTTAGTTTTCCATACCGAATCGGATCATGTCACAAAAAGCGTCCAGTTCCTTCATAAGGCTACGGGTATAGGTTTCATCAATGTGGTTCATACCGTTCGTCTCCTCCAGAAACTTCGTTTCGAAATGTCTGGTTACGGCCATGACGAGCTCGAATGCATGCTTGCGGTTTATGCCTTCGCGAAGCGGCACCTTGTCGAAAAGCCTTACGAGCATCGCTTGGCGGGTTTCGCTGACCTGACCATACTTATCCTCGACTTCCTCCTTCAGGCCATCGGGTGTGGCATAAAATGCTTCAAATACTAACTTCCATTCATCAGAATGCTCTCGAAAATAGTCGAGCTTCGCATGGCTTAACTGAGAAATAGCTGTAAAAAAATCGGTGTGTTCCGTCCACTCATCGTAATGGATGCCGGTTCGGACTTTCTCAAAGCAGTGGTCAACCAAGCTAAGATACAGTTTCTTCTTACTCGTGAAATGATGAAAGATCAAAGCTTTGGAGATACCAGCAGCTTCCGCTAACATTTCCGTTGATGTGTTCTTGTAACCGTTGCGGGCAAACACGGATAAGCAGGCTTGCAAAATCTTCTCTCGTTCGTAGAGCTGTATCGGCAGATTCATCACCTCTTTTTGAATTTGCTGACCAATTGGTTAGTAAAATCATACAGGATGCTGACCTGTTGGTCAATATAAATGGGAAAAAAATCCTCCTGTGGAGAGCAGAAGGATTTATTGAGGTTACGGTAGTGTAAAAGAACCACTGAATATCTTCTTGTTTAGAAATGCTCCATTTTGTCTAGAAATTCAAGTACCACAACGAGAGTTCTAGTAACGCTTCAATTCCTCTTCAGACATGTAACATTCCTGACCGATAGAAGGATTTCACTATCCTTCTTTTTACTTTGTCTTTCACTTCACTTTTCTTAAGTAGAATTGCGTATAATCAGCGTAGCCTTGTAGGTTTTCGCTATAGGAGCAGATCGCATCCCCTTCAATCTCCGGGTAAGACATTCTGTAACATCCCTGACCATATCGGGAATACAATTGGTTAATGTGGTCAGTTCCGGATTAGTCATCAATCCCACAGGATGGTTATCAAATCCGATGACGGACATTTCTTGAGGCACGGATATCCCCCTTTGCTTGGCTGCTTTCAATATACCTGTAGCTACAAAGTCACTACCTGTTATCATTCCATCCGGCAATGGATCAGAAGTAAATAATTGTTCTCCCAAGGCATAACCATCTTCCATAGACACCAGACCCGTATAACATTGTGATCTCGTACACGCAAGGCCGAATTGTTGGTGAGCCAGTTGAAACCCGTTCCATCTTTTCTCTTGCAATAGTGTCAGGTGATCCATACAGAAAAACAGATGACGGCGTCCCTTGGACAGCAAATATGCTGTCGCTTGAAAGACCGCATCTTCTTCATCCAATCGAAAGACATCGAGAAACTCTCCGTCCATCGCTTCGTTGCATATGATTCCAATGTAAGAACCTATATATTTTTTAATTTCTCTCTCCGAGAAATGGGAATGAGCAATAACCACGGCATCCATTTCTCGACGTAACAATCGGGCATACACATCACGTTCATACTCGCGGGATAATTCGGTCTGATAGATAACAAGTTGATACCCCATTGAGCTTAAAGATCGACTTAATGCACCTACAAGCTGACTGAAATAGGGTTGCTCCACATCCGGGACAAGCACACCGACATGATTGCTTGCCTGTAGACGCAACTGAACCCCCTGCGTATTGCGGACATAACCCAGCTCCGTAATGGCTTTCTGTACTTTTTGTCTGCTTTCAACAGATACATGAGGATGGTCGTTTAACACACGTGATACCGTCGACTTGGAGAGACCACTTACACGTGAAATATCAATTATGGTGGGCAAAATTAACACCTCATCTAAAGTATTGACCTGGGAACGATTCCAGCAATTATGATACCATTAACAAACTATAGGAGGAGTCACACTCATGGAAGTTATCTATACCCCCACTGTAGCCGAATATCTGATATTGTTTGATTTTGACGAAACGTATTACCCGCATGAATGTTTGCCTGAACAACTCAACATGGTGTACGAACTGGAACAATACCTCCAGCACCTTGCCAGAAATCATCAAGTAAAGATAGCTTGGGTTACCGGAAGCAGTGTTCAGCAATTACAAGCAAAAATGAAAATAGCCGATATGACGCAGCTCCCCCATTTTATAGCGAGCAATCTGGGCACAGAGATGTGGGAAGTCGAGCCTGACGGACAACTGGTCACTGTTCCTTCATGGGCAAAGATTATAAGGACATCCGGATTCTCTCGAAGAGATGTAGAAGATTTAATTAGCGAATTAAAATCAACATTCAACATTGTCCTTCACGAACAGACTCAATTTGGTCAATTCGGATATAAAATGAACTACTATTATTATCCGGTATCAGCAGCCAAAACCCAATATGATATAAGGATCATCAGGCACCTGGCTGCAAATCACGGGATCGGGATTAATATCAATATTTGCAATCCCAAGGCGGGTGATCCGGAGCACGCATATGATGTCGATTTTATCCCCGTTGGAACTGGAAAGAAAGCGGCTGTGCAATTCCTGATAGAATATTGTCAGGTACTTCTGTCCAAAACATTGGCCTTCGGTGACAGCGGAAATGACATCGAGATGCTTCGGATGGTTGCCCATGGATATCTTCTCCAGAACGCAACGGCAGAGGCAAAATCATGCCACAACAACGTAGCTCCTTATCCTTACGCCGAGGGAATTTTGCATGTGTGCAGAAATTTCTTTGGGGAGTAATTCATGTTATGGTGTTTACTCAACTATTGTACAATACAAATACCGCCGATTTCCTCTACGGAGAAGGGCGGTATTTGCATAGTCACGGCTTTACTAAGCCTATCAACAGACCACCCCTGTCCCTTTTAAAGCTCCATGCCTCATATTCAATTGCATGTCTTCCTCCAGACCTCTGTATGCATTGGAAGCGAGCAGTCCGCGCAGGGCAAAAGTGAGAGCAGTGAGATCATCTATAGTAAGCATCTGCCAATCCATCATCCACTTTCCAAGAGTCAAAATACTCACCAAACGATTTAGATCTCAATCATCAATGAGTATTAAAAATTCTAATTCTTAATCTAGAAATTGTATTTTTCAGGATTCGTAAAAAAATCAAGATAATTATATCTTCCAATAGGTTCAAAGGTCTTCCTATCCTCATTGAATTCTAAAACAATTATATTTCCTCTCAGTCCAGAATTAAGTTCTGTTTCAACTATGGCTATTCTGTTCTCAGCTAGCTGTACAACTGACTCGCTTACGAATGATGGATTGGATGTATTTTCCTCATTATTTTGGGGGAATGGCTTAAGAGCGATAAGTATAAGACAAATTAAGATTCCAATCAAAATATTTGTATTGATTTTTTCCTGCATTGCTTTCCCTCCTACTAAGATTTTTTAAGTATCTACATATATAAAACAGATTGTATCAAATAAAGTTTGGTTTCATATCGGGATATATTTAAAGCCAATAGTTTGCCACAATATAGGTTGTTTATTAGTTGTTCTTTCTCGCTTGAAATACTAAGTTGTTTTCTTATGAGTTTATCTCACACCCTGGATCTTCGTCGCAGCCAAGAATTCTTTTTCATTTTTCTTTCCGGTGTAGAACAAGGAGCAAGATCCACGGCGATCTTGCTCCTTGTTTGTTGTGTTCGGGGAAAACAACCTGCCCAGGCCCTGTTTATTTCGAACAACATTCATTCGAACACTGACCGATGTGTTACTTTTCTTTACCTGTATCATAAAACTTGACAAATATAAAAATTCCGATCAAGGCCACGACAATCCCAGACCAGAAAAACCAAACTTGAACCCCGAATCGGTCGGCAACTGGTCCTGCCAAAGCGAGCCCGATCGGAGAAGACAATAGTCCAATACTCGTGACAAATGAGAGCACACGCCCCAATATTTCAGGCTCGTAAGACTTCTGAATCATCGCCATGTAAGGACCGTTGAACAAAGGCGCCGCCGCACCCATAAGGAAGGATAGGACGATGAAAGCAAGGAACGCATCGCTCCCTAGTACCCCGCTCAGGACGCAGGCCAATCCAATCGCAACCAAGCTCAGGCTCATATAAGTGGAATCCTTCCACTTAGAAGCAAGAACCGACAACAGGGCACCACCAAGGATCATGCCAATTCCGAATACTGCTTCAATCAGGCTGGCGCTATAACCCCCGCGGCCGAAGTGAGACAGCGTCATCAGGGGAAACAGCATCGCCAGAGGCATAAAAACAACGCTAAAGATCGCCATTGCGATTGTAATCGTGACAATGGACTTTTCAGACAGGAACGCTTTCCAACCGAGAGTAAACTCCCTACGGAACGAAGACGTTGGCATGATCTCCGGCTTCGGTTGATGAATATTGACCAATAGAAGCATTAGATTAGCGATTAATGCACCAACCACATCCAAGAGCAATATCGTTCCTAGTGAAGTAGCCGAGTATACCGCTATTCCGAGCGCTGGTCCGAGTACGCTGGATGCGGAGAACACTAACTGATTCCAGCCAGCCACCCTGGTTAATTGTTCTTCCGGCGCGATCAGAGGGATCGCGGCTTGGAACGAAGGGGCATGGAAGGACGAGGCTATTGATCGAATAAATAGTATTGCATACACGACCCATAAACTTGGTTCGCCCCATAAGTAATAGGCGCCTAAAACCAAACTGGAAAACGCAATGACGCTGTCAGAAACGATCATTGTAAGCTTACGATTCCATCGGTCAAGCCAGACGCCAATGAATGGGCCCAAGAGCGCTTGTGGCAGGAACCCGGCAAGACCTGCAATCATCAGCACGGTAGCCGACCCCGTCGTCTCAGTCAAATACCAGATGATAGAAAACTGAACCATAGAAGATGTTAGAATCGAAAAAATTTGCCCGCTGAAGATGAATGCGAACTTCTTTTTCCATTGCATATACATGAAGTCTTGTACCCCCTAAATTTGTTCTTTCGGATCGCCTTACTTACACATTACTTCAATCGTACAAGTCGGCCATCCCTTACCTCATACACCTGATCGGCGACACCCTCGCGCAGACGGACATCGTGAGATATAAATATGATGGTGCCTAGGTAATTTCGCATCATGGTCTCAAGTGCTTCCATGGCGGGAATATCCAGAAAGGTACTCGGTTCGTCCATAAGAAGGATGTTATAGCGTCCAAGCAACAATTTGGTTAACTGGAGCTTTATGATTTCGCCGCCGCTTAATACCGATAGCTCTTTGCGAACATCCTGGTGTGTGAACCCCAAAGATGCGAGTACCGCCCGAATGTCCGAAACGGGGTATTCACAGTTATCCTGCATAAATGCCATTACGTTCTGTTTCTGGTCGAACTTGTAACCGTTCTGGACAAAATAGCCGATTTCCGCTTTGGGCGATAATGTAATACCGTTCTCTCTATCGCGGATCATGTTGAACAACGTTGTTTTTCCGGCTCCATTTGCACCGGTTATCGAAATCTTGCCTCCGAGCGGGAACTGGAAGGACACATTGTCGAATATCACTTTGTCTCCGAACCGTTTACTGATTTCGTATCCCACAACCGGAAATGGATTGTGCAATTCCAGGGCTTTGCTCTGCCGGAATTGAACGTTTCGTATGGCTTCAGGCGCAGTGACTTCGCCAAGCGATTCGATTCGCCGTTCCATATTTTTGGCTGCGTTATGAAGCTTCTGCTGCTTGCTGCCTTGGGATTTCTGATGGCTGAGGCGTCCGCCACTATCCGTTCTGTTTTTTCTGCCTGCTCCTTTCACCTTTTGATCAAGCTTTCTGGCCTGAGTTTTCTTTTCCTCAATAGCCAGTTCCAGCCGTTCACGTTCCACTACATATTGTTTATATTCGGCAGCCTGGCTTTTTCGTTCTTCTTCTTTCTGGGCCAAATAGTCGGTATAACCACCCCAATATTCGGTGATCTTCCCTTCTTTAAGCTCCCAGATCTTATCTATGACCTGGTCTAGGAAGTAACGGTCATGACTAATAATGAGCAACGCCCCCGAATAATGTTTAAGTCGGTTTACGAGGAAGTCGATGCCTTCACGATCCAGGTGGGAGGTCGGCTCGTCGGCAAAAATGCCATGCACCTCTCCCGACAGTGCCTGCGCGATTTTTAACCGCGTCTCTTCCCCGCCGCTCATTGTCTCCACCTGTACCTGACTGACACCTAACTTGCCCGCTATGGCGTGATCCTGTACATCTTGGGTAACCGCCTCTTCCAATTGGGGAATATAGGTAAACGTCCCCTCCCTTGCAATCTTGCCATGCTGCAAAGGCATTTTGCCTAGCAACGCTTTGAGCAACGTACTTTTCCCAGCTCCGTTGGTGCCAACCAGACCGATTCGATCAAACTCATACAACTCCAACTGCTCGATATCAAGTACGCCGCGCCCCAAAAATTCCACATAAATATCCTTCGCTTTTATCAATAACATACTTAATCCTCCTTCGAAAATCGCAGTTTCCGTTTTTCCGTTCGCAGGCTGACCCGCGATTTACTTAGAGAGGATTAAATAAAGAAATACAGATGTATGCCTCGCATTGTTACGACTCCTTTGATAGTTGGATTCAAAGCAATAAAAAAACAGACCCAAGTCCGAATAGGGGCTTTGGTCTGCTTTGAATTACACAATTGGACAGAGCGAAACAAGGCACAGTAAAAAAGGCCGTAGAGATCGCAATCGATGTCCTCATACGTAAAGATAAGCAACTCAAAAAAGCCCACATGGGTGGAAATAAGCCTTTTTATCGTGTGCTTACCAAATACGTGGAATCATAGATCGCAATCCTCCTCAATTTTTATAGTGGAATCGTAACATCGACTACTTCATATGTCAATGTTCCCGTTTAAATTATCCTCCGGATTTTTACAGAACACACTCCGCCCTTTTTTATGTCATTCACCATTGATTCAAATAATCAATGCAACTTTTCTTATGAAATGTAATCAGTTGCCCAGTTCCCCAACACTCTCATCGCAGCAAATCTAAAACCAAGGAGCATATCCGCCAGAACCGTCATCGAGCTTTTCCGCTTTAATGAATTCAAGAACGATATCCTCATCAGTAAAACTCTCGATAAGTTTTCCTTCTCCCCTAGTAACTGCCAAGCCTTTTCAAATCAACAAGTTGAAAGCACTATCGCTCACCAGCATATTCAGTTTCGTCGTAATATATAAGTTACTGTTCGTTAACTTAATGAAATTGCATTTTAAAAATTTTAGGTACTTATCTAATCAGCTAACAATCGATAGCGCTCTTCGCTCTCCTTCAAGGCCTTTATAATCGGTCTAAATGCCTCAATGGACTGCTCGCTCAAAAACTCTTTCATACTTCCCGATTCTAATTCCGTTCCCAATAGAACCCTCCCCTCTAGAACCACGTTATGCTTTTACTTCTTCCACTGCATGTTGACGAATCTGAAAAACGTGATCACACAAAATATTGATATCTTCCTGGTTATGGCTCGTTAAAATTATAGTTCTACCCTCCTCCTTGAATCTTAAAAGCAATTGCCGTATCGAATGGACACTATCGATGTCTAAGGCATTAAATGGTTCATCCAAGATCAAAACGTCTTGATTTTCCATAATCGCCTGAGCCAGCGCAAGCTTCTGCTTCATCCCTAGTGAGTAGTTTTTCACCTTTTGTTTAGTCTCAGGGTCGAGACCTACAAGAGTCATTGCCTGCCTGATCTCCTGATCACTGATCAATTGCTGAATTCTAGCCAGTCTCTTTAAATTTTCAAAACCTGTTATTCCACTAATGTATCCAGGACGATCAATCACAATGCCAAAGTTTTTGGGGAACATGGATTGTTTATCCCGATAGGCGGGATTAATTATAATTTCTCCTGCATCGGGACGTATGAACCCACAAATCATTTTGAACAAAACGGATTTGCCAGATCCATTATGACCGATAATTCCGTAAATTTTCCCTTTTTCAAACTGGACGGTTGTATTCTCAAAAAGTTGAATACCTTTAAAGGATTTACTCACGTTTTTAATATGAATTAGCGTCATAAGAGACTCCTTTACTAAAATGAAATTTTTCGTTTTCTAAACAAGTAAGCAATTATACCAATCTCTATTAAAAGATAGATCAACAGCACGATAGATGTACTAAATACGCCAGTACCGTCATCCGTAACATAACCCATACTATTTAACCCAGATGGTAGCCATTGATTTGTATTTAGTATTGGTAAGCCCGCCACCGCCAGAACACCGAGTGCAATCAAACTGTACATTGCTTCATGCCAAACCCAACTTACAATAAATACGATAAGTATGTAGTTAAGCATCTGTAAGAATCCATTCATAAAAAAATGATAAAAAATATAAGGAAAGAGCTCTGTCATACTCTCAGTAGTATCAAACGCTAGTGTTCGTCCTTGTATGAGACCAACTAGAATAGTGGCAAAAGCTAAAAAAAGTAGTAGGCTAATCACACTCAAAATAGTCCTTTTCATTAACTGGAAGAACCAACGGTAAAAAGACTTATATCGAATCATCAGGTAATAGATATGTCCGTTTAATAGATTACTCAAGTGAAGTTGAAATAAGTACACAAATCCTAAAAACACAATGCAGAAGTAAAGGTAAATATAAAGCGAAAACCCATCTTTAGATACACCGTAAAAATTGAAATATAAGTTCTCCCAGACATGTAGAACCTTTAATCCTGAATGTGTGAATTGCGTAAAAATTCCTATTAAACATATAGAGCTATATATAATAAAACGATAATGGTCAGATAAAAAGATGGCTAAACTCTGTAAAAAGCCCTTACTCCAAAGGACGATAAGGGAAAGAGAGATTGTAATGATCAAGATTAATAGAATAAATGATGGAAGAAAAGAATCAAATGTAGAATATGCAGAAGAAAGAATGCTGTAATTTGTTACATTTCCCAAAACGAATACAGCAGGGAAAATTTTATATGAGATGATCGCTCCTATAAAAAGAAACAAACTAGTACCGGCAATTACATTCATCCTCGGGAAACGTGCATAAATAGATGCTGTAACAACATGTAGCGTAACTAAAAAAAGACTGAGCAGTGCAGTTTGTAAGAGTAAAATGATCCAAGGAGACAAACCAGTTCCCTGTAAAACAAAAACAACATTATTTAAAGGTGAATATGTCATTCCCCAGACACTCCACTCATTTTCAACTGGAGTACCCATAGCAACTAAGAAACTAACCATTACGGAAAAAGTCTGGAATATGAACAGCATTGGGCTTAACCGACTTATTGTATGGAATATCCATTTTGGAAAACTCTTAAGTCGAATAAGTAGAGTGTAATCCCATTCTTTAATGATAAGTTGACTTGAAAAAAACAACCAAAAAGGTAAATAAAAATAGATGTTCAAGAAAGGACTGCTCAAAAATGTGAAAATTATGTCCCATTGATTCAACGGAAGCTGTTCAAGATTATTTGTAGCAAAAGTCACACGAATACTCCAGCCATAGAGGAGAATAATGATAATGAAAATACTCCACTTCCATGTGGTAAATTCATCAAAGAGCTTTTTAATATAACTCATAACAAGGTATCAATCCGTTCCAAATTCTTATTTACAAAGAAAGCAAGGATGGTACATATGATGAGAAGAAATAACAAGGGTATAAAAGCTGTCCAAATCGGCAATTGCATGTAGCTATACGGAAATATTGCATCAGGAAACCTAAAACGCATTAAACTATTGTCTAATCCCATCACGAAACTACCCAAAATATACATAAGAAAAGGGATGGATAAGGCCCAAAACTGGTTACGTATAATGATTACCAAAAAAAATCCAATCATAGCATAAACAGCAGCATTAAAACCCACCCAACAAGAATATAGAAAACCGTATGTTAGCGAACCATATTGTAGGAGTTGTGTGAAGGTATGTCGCGTATAGGAATCCTGAATGACTGTAGTTTCAGTAAGTTTGTAGGCTTCAGGTTCAAAGTGAATTAACCCTAACGGCTGAACAATATAGAAAGAAAATAAAAAATACCCGAACGTGAACACAAAAAAAACACCAAATGTGGTTAGGCTGTTAGCTATAAATTTTATCAATAACATCTTTCGAAGTGGAATTCTCATACGGGTATATACCAAAAATCGATTTTTTATTTCCTGAGAAAAGGAACCTACATAAACCAATGTAGCCAAAAGTACAAAAATAAGAGGCAATATACCCTCAAGCATGAAAGTGAAGACATCCAGACGATCTCGGAAAGAAACACTATTACGCTGCACTATAAAATAAAAAAAAGGCCACAACATAAGAAGAAACCAAATCACGATTCGTTTGATAGAAAGAGAATTTTGTATCTCTTTCATAACAGAGTAATTTTCTATGTTAACAACTTCCCTTCTCTTCAGTAGGCATCCTGTTGACGAACATCAACATTCTGTGCTGCAGTAGCATGCATACTTAAATCAGCAGAACCACCCGTAGCAGCCTTTTGTTGAATAGATGAAGTCATATTTCGATTATTACCTGGTAGGGTTCTTGACTCTCTCGCTATTTGAAATGGTTAGATAGACTGCGATTTTACATGGGAACGAATATAAAATTGGTTATCAACACGCCTCAAAGTCTTCATGTCAAGTATAGCGAAGAGATATATTATTCAATTAGATTTAGTTTCGAAATTTAACACTCCAAATATATACCATAAAATATAAAAAAATGGAAACCTTAATTCGGGTTATAATATTTATAATATTCCATGTTCGCTGCAGCTTTACGTCGCCACGGTAGTACATGTCAGCTAGGTGCCAGGCATCCAGGGCATCCGTTTTGACTTTGCGCCTACTGTGTCCCTTTTGCTCGTTCGGGTTGCAACCGATTCACCATGTAATAGGTGTAGCCACCTTGAAGCCTACCCAACATTTCCCCGAATTGTTCGAATCCACTCGTTCCATGTTTTCTACAGCTTTTCCATAGGACTCGTTTCGTTTTCCGAAACGCCTGTACCACACTTGAACCTTTAGCGACAACAGGTTCAATCTCCTCACTCACTTTATATGAAGAATAATTTATTCCCCCATATTTTTTTCATTTGAACTTAAAAAGTTGGAGGTGTCGATACGGCAATGACCAGGGTCTCTCCTCTCCATACATTCTTATAGCTATGCGGCGTCCTGGCATCGAAATAAATACTATCTCCCTCTTCTAGCGTATATCTATCATTCCCTAGCATAAACTCCAAGCACCCCGACTGGACATACAGAAATTCCTCTCCTTCGCTGTGTCCTACACCCACATCACCAGAAGTCGCACCCTCTTCAAGAACCCCCCATATGGGTCCCATCTTATTTCTACTTCCCTCGCTAAGGGAATACCACGTAATACGTGAGCCTTCAGAATGTAGCAATGGTTTACGTTCGTTTTTTCTCACAACGATGCTTTGCTCTTTCTCTCCAAATAGATCAGTAAAATTAACATTCAACGCATTGGCAATCCTTTTTAGAACACTGATCGAAGGATTCGCTTTGTCCCGTTCAATTTCGCTGAGAAAAGATAATGAAATGGATCCCGCCTTTGCCACTTCTTTAAGTGTTAATTTCTGTTTTTTTCGGGTATTTCTAATGACCTCGCCTATAGAATTCATCTTTCATTTCTCCTACACATTCATTTTTTTCGCTGTCAGCGAAATTTATATTTGATAATAATCAAAATATTGAGTAATAGCAAGCTTTCTTACGAAGGTTCAATTTCGGTGCAAAAACGTTGATTTACCAGCATTATTGGACTAAGATTTTAACAAGGCAGATGTGCAAATATCATCCCGGGACATTTACACATAATTCTTTTCCATATAACATTTCATTTTCAGCGAAATTTTAAAGGAAGGCGATGAACCATATGACTAAGCTTCCTAAGATTTACACCGTAGGCGAAACTACGGTTACCCGAGTCACGGAAATGGTAATCAGTGGCGTTCCACCAGAAATTTATTTCCCAGGTACATGGGATCCCTCCTTTTTGGAAGCGAATAAAGAATCCTTCTCAGAGGGCTTGATTGATGAAAACTCTCAACTTATCGTCAGTATTGGCACCTGGGTTGTGAAAACTTCCCAACATACAATTCTTATTGATACAGCGACAGGTAATGATAAAAACCTGCCACTGAATCCGGATCTTGGTAATCTGCATCTACCTTATCTCGAGCGACTTCAAGAGGCAGGTGTTACTCCAGAAGAAGTCGATTACGTGTTACTAACTCATTTGCATGTGGATCACGTCGGTTGGAATACAAAGCTGGTTGACGGAAAATGGGTACCGACATTCCCAAATGCAACGTACGTATTTCCTATTAAAGAACAAGAGTATTACTCCAGCGAAGTGAGCCATAACAAAGAAAATGAAGCGAACTTCAACGTTTACGAAGAGAGTGTACTTCCTATCATTGAGGCAGGCATGACGGAAACAATCGGTCCAGAAGGCGGAAAATTTCTAGATATATTTACATTCATTCCGACTCCAGGTCACAGTATTGGACAAATGTCCATTCGTCTTTCATCAGGTGATGAAGAAGCTTTGTTCGGGGCCGATATCATGCATCATCCCTTCCAAGTCATGAGGCCAGATTGGAATTCTATGTACTGTGAATTTGGTGAGCAGGCTCGAATCTCGCGCCGCTGGGCTTTGGAATACATCGCCGATCGTCCAATTATTTATTTCAGTACGCATTTCCCAGAGAGCTCAGCCGGATACGTCACTAGAAGCGAAGATAGCTTCAACTGGCACTTTATCTAATACATCAAAGAGAGGGTAAAATATGATGTCCAACCATACATTCAACAAATCTATCTCCATCGTATCTGAGAAATTTAACATTGCCAGCGATACGCCGGGGATTGAGCTATCGGTCCTTAATAAACGTCCAACATCTATGACTGTCTTCTCTAATGAGAAGACGATCGTCATGGTCCATGGTGCTACTTATCCAATTGGTAGCTTATACGATGTGGAGCTAGACGGTTTTACCTTCCTTGATTACCTCGCTAGTCACGGCTATGACGTCTATGGTGTAGATGTTCGTGGCTATGGTGGATCCACAAGACCGCCAGAAATGGATCAACCTGCCGATCAGAATCCTCCGCTTGTCCGTACAGAAACCGGAGTCCGTGACTTTGGCTCGGCTGTAGACTTCGTCCTGAAGCACCGCAATCTATCGAAGGTCAATGTACTTGGGATGTCTTGGGGCGGCACAGTGGCTGGAGCATATACAAGCCTTAATAACAACAAAGTGAACAAGTTAACTCTTATTGCCCCTCAATGGCTGAGCAACAAACCCATCCCTATTGATACTGGCGGCTTGCTTGGCTCTTACCGCCTTGTGCCAGCAGGTACTACTAAAGAACGCTGGTTAAGTGCTGCTCCTGAAGGGAAACGTGACAGCTTGCTCCCTGACGGTTGGTTTGAGAAATGGGTTGAAGCAACTCTGGCCTCGGATCCTAATAGCAAGACTGTACATCCTGAGCATATCCGTGCTACCAACGGGCCAATTCTAGACATACGTGAATATTGGACGGTTGGCAAAGCCTTCTACGAACCTAAAGATATCACCGTACCTGTCCTCCTCATTCATGCGGAGTGGGATATTGATGTACCGTTAGATTTGGCTCAAAATTTCTTTACTTCCTTAACCGGAGCCTCATATCGCCGTTGGGTGGAAATCGGAGAAGGAACTCACATGGTACTGCTCGAGAAAAATAGAGTTCAGGCGTTCCAAGCTGTTCAATCTTTTCTAGACGAGAATTACACACCTGCGGGTCAATAAACAACGCAATCAGCCCATTTCAATACGTTCTGACACCCGCAGCGTATTGCTGCGGGTTCTATATTAAGCGATCAGACACATGATCTCCATTAACGATTTGTCTTATTGGTCAAATCATCAATATTCTTGTTTCCCTCTTCTTTGATATCACCATAAACCCGTATCCCGTTCTCGGAAACGGCGTTATATAAACGCTTCCCCGTATCCCGGGCATAACCCCACGCGAAACTCTTGCGTTCATTGACCTTTTTCAAAAGTTCGGTATTGGGGAACTCCTGGTTGTCTTTCGATTTCAAATAATTAAGGGCTGCCAGCAGATGTGAATTCTCTTTGTTCGCTAGACCTTGCATGGTTTCTCGTGCACGATTGATTTCCCCTTGTTTTTGTTCTTTCTGTTTATTGGCATCCCCTTCCCCTTTCTCTTTCCACCTCGTCCACTCGCCTCGTAATTGTTCATAAGCTTTATTCAGTACATTTTTTAAAGCCTCGTCATTATTCACGGACATAAATTCGCCGCCACCAGAGGCAGCAATCTGTCGAAGCAGTTTTTGTCCTTCGTTATCTACATCAAAACCAACAATATTCACGATCGTCTTCACTTCGGACTGATGTAGTTCTTGTGCAACTTGAGCAGGTTTTCCGCCGCAGGTTTCAATGCCATCACTTACGACGTAAACAACAGAATCGGTGGTCTCCGGATTGATATCCTTTTTGACAGATTGAAGAGCATTCGCGATGGGGGTCCAGCCTGCCGGCTCAACTTTTTGGAGTGCTGTTTTTATTTGATTCGTCTGATCGCCCTGGCCATGAAAAATCTCTTCTGTACTGTCGCAGGATACTCGCTTATCTTTCTGATCTCCTGTCCCTTTATGTCCATATACCCGTAGTGAAACTTCTGCATTGTTGGGCAGTTTATCTGCGAAAGTCTGAATCGCTTCTTTTGCCGAATCCATCTTTGATTTTCCGTTGATCTGTGCTTTCATACTGCCACTGGCGTCAAGCAGGATGGAGATATGCAGATTCCTGTTTACGGGCAATGTAATCTTGCCTTCGGGTCGTTCATTGTTCACGCTGATTTCGGTATCAAAGTTCATAAAATTCGTGACGTACGGACGATAATCTTCAGCAAGTAGGAGAAGCAATTCATCCTTATATTGATCCGTAGTCAAGTTGCTTGGCAATTGATCCAACGCTGCCTGAACTTTCTGTTCATCATAGTTGGAACCGGCAAATCGCCCTGGAGGCTTCAATAATATTTCTTCGTCTGTCAAGGAAGTCTGAGTTTCGTTGTGGTTTGAGTCCGGTGGGTTCTGAATTTCGGAATGGGGTTCATTGAGATTGGAATCCGGCGAGTTGTGATTGTTTGAATTGTTGTTCTCCGGTTCCTCCTTTTGAATGGATTCTGATGCGTCTTGATTTGTTAAAACATTCTTATCCTGTTCATGACTGCAACCCGCTAGAAATACGATGACCGCTATTAATATGAAGAGAGAACTTCGAATCATTAACTTTCCTCCATTTCACAGCTTTTGTTGGTACGTGCAGACCCGTTGTGCCGATTTCCACTGCAGCCGGCCCCGACGGGCTCGCCTTAATCAGTCCTTCCGTATTCCATTTACCTACGAATACACTCAAGCGAGTAAGCGTAAGATCCGGGTTGGGCGGATTGTGTGGGGCAAGGGAAGCACCCTTTTCTGACATTAATTAAGTTCCTCCTTCATCATTATGAAATGATAATTTACTTTTAATCTATCATGAGACAGGTGATGTGGCTTCTTATCGATTGCTATTTCCGGAAGTCGAATCACCGCTCTCCGGACATCGACATGTGTCTCACACAGGTAGTCCTTTATATAGTCATCCGGATGTCTTTTGTCTCAGTTCTTAAATTCCAACGCGCCGTTTTTATCACTTTCTCACCCTGTTACTCGTTGTGGTATTAAGCTAATCTGCCCGTTACTTCAAGGATTAACAAAAGACGCCGCCCTTGCGGCAGCTTTGTTCTATCGTTCTTCTTTAGCATAATCGTTACTCTTTTTCTAGCGGCATCCAGATCGCCCCTTTATTTTACCATATGTATGCGGATTTGGATGAATTCGGTGCTTGTTTATGCCGTCTGTAATGGAACCGAGTTCTTGACATTATAACGTCAGGGTTTCGCGACACTTGGAGATCTAAGCGGTGACGAATCGACCATCTCCCCTTGCTATGTGTGACGTCCTTCGATGAAATCATATCGAGAATGTAATAAGTCGGGAATGTTATCAAGTACTTGTCATCCGAATCTAATCACTAATTGTTTTCTTTCTCATCTGATAACAGATCCAGATTAGAGGGGTTAGCTTTCTACATAAGTCTCTTCTCTCCCCCGTGCTTTCACCTGGGAGCACCGCTGGAATTGAATGCGAGTTTGCATGGAAGCTTAGTTAGATACTTATCTAATCAATAAACGCATCATGTTCTTGTCTTTTACGCCTATCGGGACAAGAACTTGTTCCAATAAAACAAAAAAGCCGCTATAATAGCGACTTTTAATGGGACTATGGCGTATGTATACACCCCAAAGCCATATCCCTCAACAGTTTTATATCAAACGGTTATATATCAATAAATCCACTCTACTGCTATATTCATAGTCATCTGATCGAAACAATAACTTAAATTGACATATCAAAATGATAAAAACTCAGGTAGTTGTTGTTCACGCTTGTCGAGCATAATCTGTTCCGGCTTAATGCCCTGCTCACGCAGTACTTCAATGTTCTGAAGGAGGAATTCGTCGCTGCCGACAACATAGAACAGTCCATCCTTGTCTGTAGCAAGATTTTTCACTTCTTCATAGTAGTCTGTACGATTATCGACGAACTGTGATGTGAACTTCTTGTCAGGAACGGATTCGAAAATATTAGTAAATAAGAAATCTTTTGATGAATCTATGTTCAGGGAATGAATTTGATTGACATGGTCAGCGCGTTCGAAATAATCAAGAACAAGCGGTCTGAAAGTTGCCAGTCCGACACCTGATGACAGCAGGTAAACATTTTTGTCTTCTCTTTTAAGCGGTACATTCGAATGAGTTTTAAATATGGCAACTTCATCGCCGACTTTAAGATTTCTTAAAATCGTTTTAAACTCAGAACACTGCTCTCTGATTCGTGTTGTGATACCGATTGATTTTTCGTGCGGTAAAGTAGAGATTGACATGTGGCGAATCAGGCTGCGGTTTGGTTTATCTCCGGCATTGAACCCTTCCAGTGCGAAGTGGGTGTGGGAACCTTCTTCCCATGTAAAGTCTTTCGGACAATCGAGGAGGTACGTTTTAACCTCCGGTGTTTCTTCAATAATCTTATTTATTTTAGTCCAATATATTTGCATGATGTATCCTCCCTACTCCATTATATGTATCGTTTTTAATATACAACAAGTGATAACAATTCTCAATGCACTATCCTGCCTGTCACTTTAATAAAAAAGGTGCAATGGTAGTCTGCTCTCTGGTTATCTTTCTTCATTTGTTTACGTTTTCAAGAACCGTTTTTCAGCTTTCGTATACGTCTAATTTTTTGTAACCAAGCTTGATCTAATAACCTTGGGAAGAAACGATAAATACGCCATGCCCACCGAACGGAAGCCGGGAAAATAATGATAGCTTTATTTTTGATAACGCCCTTTAATATAATATCAACGGCCTCGCGTGGATTCATTGCTCCTATAGGCAGTGATTGCACTATTTTTTCATTTGCTACATTGGCAACTGTCATGTTCTTATAAATGTCGGTTTGAACATGTCCGGGACAGATCGTACTCACCTTGACCCCCAGATCAACTCCCTCATACCTTAACGATTGTGAAAATCCGACGACTGCGTGTTTACTTGCGCAATATGGCGTGTTGCCGGGCTGCGGCATTAATCCTGTGGCCGAGGCTGTATTGATGATATGTCCAAACCCTTGTTTCGCCATCACCTGATAGGCTATCATCGACCCATAAAGGACACCACTGAAATTGATGTCCATAACTTTTTTCCACTGCGCTAGGGTCAAATCTCTGACATCCCCGCCAATCGCAATGCCGGCATTATTAAACATATAGTCAATCCTGCCATATTGTAATACGGTAACATCAATTAGGTGTTGAATATCCATTTCGCTAGCGACATCGACACGCATATAGTTTGCGGTTCTACCACTATTCATGATCTGATCTGCAGTCATTTTAGCATGATCTTCACGAATGTCTGCTACGACAACGGTTGCTCTCATTTTAGATAATTGGCAACAGAGCTCTCTTCCGATGCCAGCACCTGCGCCGGTCACGATGACAACTTTGTTCTTAAAATGTTTCACTATATTACCTCCCTGTTATTGACTGACGTCAGTCAATTATATGATAAAAATAAAACAACTTTCGAAGAAGTTGTTAATCAAGGCCTAACATGCGTTTATAAAAATACTTTAGCTTTTCTAATCTTTCTTCATCCGACATGCTTGAATCAATCGACTGCCAGCCGTATAAACAAAATTTCGCTGTCTCCTCAGGATATGAGCAGTTGAAAGTACCATCCGCATTTCCAATTCTAATTAACTCTTTAAAAATAGGGAGAATCATTTTGATTCCTGTGCTGCCAATTCGCTTGTGGATCTCCTCATTCTCGTGCTGATGTATGGTTGTAATTAAAGAGGCATCTTTTTTTAGCATATTGCTTGTAAACAGGAACATTTTTTCTAACCGATCCGCTGCGCTGATTGCGTTGTCTTTCATCAGAACCATTAAATCTGTCAATATCTCTTTAGCCCACTCTTCAACTACGGCATCGAGCAATTCTGATTTTGATTTCACGTAGTGATATACGAGCCCATGTGCTACGCCCATTCTATTTGTAATATCACTAATTTGTGTTCCGTCGTACCCCTTCTCCTCAAACAATTCCTTGGCTGTCTGAATAATTTCCGCGCGTCGCTCCTCTGGTGGTTTCGTCTTTCGAGCCATGTATGTTAACCTCCTTATGTAAAATCATGAGATTACTTCAAAAGTTAATATATCAAGTTCATTGACTTGAGTCAATCAGAATATAATCTGGCCCTAATGACCCCTAGCGACCTCTTCACTCGTCAGCCTACCCCGCAGCTTGTCCACACAAACTGCACATCTGTCTGGACTCCGGAGCATTCCGGGCACATATCGACCGTCGAAGCGGGAGTTGCCGCCGAGCCGACGGTATCCGGTTGACTAAATCGGTGTAAGCGGTTGCGGATGAATGCGGTAAAAGTCTCATTAAGCTGTCTCTGTGCTTCTGCGCTTACGGTGTCGAAGACATTTTAGACTGAACCCAATAGGTGACAAAGCGGCGGTCGAAGATCTGAATATAAAGCTTTAGACTCCCGCTGTTAATATGAAATCTACGATTTTATCATTGGAATGAGCAATATTATTAGTTCCCATCCATATGATAAATGAGTTGTACAACGCCTGAGGAGAACGTTCTTGTATCCACCATTTTTAAATTCAACCTCTGCTTTATATCCACAAACAACGGTTTCCCTTCCCCCAAAACAACAGGATGAACAGATAATCTAAATTCATCAACAAGTCCTAAATTGATAAAAGTTGTTATAAGACTTGCTCCACCATATAGCCAGATGTCTTTACCAGGCTTATTCTTTAATTTATTTACTTCTTCAAGAATACTATCATTTATGAATATTGCTTTATTATCAGTCCCCTTTTGCGTCCTGGAGAACACATATTTCTCTTTACTATGAACCAATTCCCAAAATTCTTTTTCAGAATCCGTATGTTCAGTTTCCGAAGTAAATTGTCCCCATAAATCATAGCTTTTTCTTCCATATAAAATAGTATCAATTTGATTTAAGAAATTAATAAACCCCATCTCAGAGTCCATAATGCACCAATCAATTTCCCCCTTTTTCCCTTCAATAAAACCATCTAATGTAATTGCTAAATCTAAAATTATTCTCCGTTTCATGATTTGTTACCCCTTTCGTTATCTCCCCTCCATTATAGACCTCAAATATGTCACCTTATGTCATAATAATAAAAGAGAGAAACTCTTTTTATTAATCCTGTGACATACCACCTTTTTTGGATGGGTTTATGGATGAAACGATTGAACGAATGATGCAGTCAGGCGGTAAAATCATGACGCAACTAACCGAAATTGACGAGATCGGTATGGTATTCTGCTTCTTTGGAGGAGACGGAAAGGGAATATCGTCAACATTGTCGGAGACATGTAATAATGGAATTATTGGCGAGGGGCGCAATAACGCTACGATGAAATCAGGCTCAATGCAAATCCTCCTGCCTCCTAAGCTCAATAATACAACGGCAGGCTAGGGCTTTTCTCTCTCCACGACTGACGCTGTTTTTATAATTGGGACAAGTCTAATACTTATTTTTCGAGATCTGCCGATATTATTCTTCGAATATCCACGGAGGACCAATCTATATCAATAAACCGGTGATCCTAAAGCATAGAAATTACTGGCTCTTTCCTCATACAACTGCTACATTACAAGCTATCCTTTATTTGCCGGACTTGCTCTTCCAGTTCTTGCTTAACAACGGCCAATGACCAATGACTGTAACTGGCGAGCATCTGCAGCAGATGTAAATGTTTGGTTAGAATCATTCATACAAATATCTCCTCTCAAACTATGGGTCATAGCTAATTGTAAAGTATGACACTAATGTTATAGCAGCTGTAAAGTTCAACGTAAAATAACCCCACAAAGTAAAGCCTTGAAACGAGATGAGAAGGTTGATTCCTGATATTGCCCGACGCATGCTCACCCTTCTGCGAGCTGGAGGAGCAGGATATCGTACAGCGAGTGATTGATTACGCAGATCCCCCTCATCAAGTGAATACTCCATTACGAAGTAAGGCAAAAGCTTTGTTCCGATACTGGTGTCCATGGGAACGAGCATATGCATACGGACAACAAGCGGAATGAAAACAATAAACAGTCACGTGAAGTTCTAGAAGGGGATCGTCTTCAACTGGAAGTTCTTCCTACTAGGCTTAACATAAAGCAAAAAAGGCTACCGCGGTAGCCTTTTTGTACTCAACTATCGTTCCCCGTTACCTTAACCCTGAATGTTAGACTCGGGAAAACCGTATGCGACGTTGAGGTCATCTGAAAGAGCATACAGATGTCTGATTATCCGTCCCTCTTGGGTAATCCAGCAAGTGTCATCAAACTGACTCTGAACCGTCTGGTCGTCAAATCGAAAACAGACTTCCCCTGCTCCTGCATTCATATGAACAAGCCGGATCCGAGGTTCTGTCAGCTGGACATAGATGATACCATCCCTTTCGTGTGCAGTACAATTCCAGGTGACCAGCCCCCCTGAGCCGTCCTTTGCCACATACGCTTTGTCTAATGCCACTTCGGCGAGGCATTTGAAATGCTCATGCACATCATTATCCTGCAGACTCTTTTCATGCCAGTCCGAGATCATGTCAATATACTGCTCTCCGATGACAAACTCCTGTGAGGGATGCTTCATCGTATGATGATGCCCTTGCTGCGCCGCTTCATGAACTGCCTGCATCGGTTTGCTGATCTGACGAGCACGAATATATGGATCAGGAACGAAGGCCCAGTGGAGCTGCCCCGATTGCATATCCACCATCTGTGCCGTGCTGCCAACGGCATTCATCGTCTGCAGCAGATATGTAACGTCTTCAGTCAGCAGATAGGCGTACCATGTGGCATAGATCCTCCAAGAAGTCCACCCATGCGGCGAGTTCAGCATGTTAGGCTGAATAGCTACGTCGTATTGCGATTCCCAAAAGCGCCGGGTAGCACCCCTCTGCCGGCCATCGGCAATCAACAGATTGGTGAGCGAGTTATGCCCGGTCAGCAGCTTCAATGCTGCCTTCGCATAAGGCTCTCCTTGTTCCTCCGTTGGCTGCATTAAAGCAAACAATCCAAGCTGGAGCGCACTGCAGGAGATCATACCATCCTCGTATGTCAGCTCGCCTTCGGTATCGATATCTCCGTCGGCTCGTACGAGCTCATCCATGGCCAAACGTACGGAGGCAGCGTGCTTTTCGAAACGAGTTTTCCAGATGGCATGCCGTTTGGCGAGTGACTGCTCTGCCAGTATAAGCTCCATGATGCTTTTGGCTGGATAAATGACAGAGGTATAGTGAGTATTCCCGGCCCGGAAAGAACCATCAGGATGCTGGGCAACATCAATGAGCCAATCCGCCAGAGCTGATGCCTTCTCCAGCGCTGCTTCATTCCCCGTCGTTTCGTAGCGGTCCACCAAAATTCCCACCATGGTGCTGACGTTTTGAATTCTGTGTTTCACAAGCAGCGGCTCATTGCGCTCCATATCAAACATGAGGGGATAAATGGCGTCCAGGCACTGCTCCGTTCGGCTAAGCATTTCCGGATTCGGCTCAAATTGCTCCGCTAAATAAAGTGTATATAGACCATACCAGCTTTCACAGTGAGAGGTTGCTCTTGGCGGAAAATGAAACGCCGCTTCCCTTGCTTTATTCATAAACCAACTCCATGGCGGACGTACGGAAATTATGGCCTCACTCCGTTTACCGAGGCGGTTTTCCACGCTAATTTGAATATGTCCGTATTCCGCACCTCCCTGGACGACCCATTCGTACTTGTTCTTGCCGATCGCTTCCGGCTGTACTGTAAGCCGCTGCCCGTCCGGATACCAGATGAACGCAGAAACCGGCTCGCCGGAGTGGATGATAAGCCTTGCGGACTCCCCCAGCGCAAGCGTTGTCCGGTCAACCTCGATAAACGGGGCCGGACAGACGGATGCCAGCGCTGGAAGGACCTCATCCATCTGTTCAACGAGCCGGAACCGGATGCTCCACTGCTTTTCTTCCCCCGGAAGGAGCTGAAACAGATGCTGCGGGTGACGTTCAGGCAAAGGCCCAGCATGGAGGCAATCCAATATGAACGTCTCTACCCGGTGGCCACCCCAGGCCAGATCGCCTTCCATGTAACCGACATTATATTGAAGTTGCCAGGAGGCCATCGGCTGTGAGGAAGCAAGACCGAGGATTACCCCGTCCGGCCGCATGCAGTAGCCCCAGAAATGCGTGGGCTCGCAGCGCAGCAGCGTCGGAAACAAGGTATGGTTCCAATCCGGAAATCGTTCCATGTACGTGTCCATTCCTGTGATCAGACCAAGCGCCTGCGGCTGAAACGGAAGCCTCCCGGTATTGGCTGCCGAGGCAGTGACCGAGAAATCCCCTTCTGAGCTGTGATACTGCAGCTTGAAATTGACGGCTCCAATGCTGCCTTTGAAAAGCGCACTGTCCACGCCTTGATGCTCCAAGACCATCTCGGCCATCTGCTTCTGTCCGTTCATTTCCAAGTACCAACGAAAGCCGGTGTACTCCCCTTTCCGGTAACGGATATCGATCCAATCCTCATCTGAGCGAAACCCCAATCTTTTTATCACGCCGCTCGGCTCCAATTCAGCACTCCAATGCGAGTCTCCGATGTGTATCGATGAATTTTGTGCAATTGGCGAATTCATAACACTCCTCCTATCAACGGTTATTCCTTAACGGAACCCAGCATAATGCCATGAATAAAAAATCGCTGCAAAAACGGATAAACCACCAGGATCGGCAGCATGGAAATGACAATTTTGGCCGCATTCAACGTTTTGTTTGACAACTGGGCGCTCTGACGCAGCTCCTCCGTCGTCATGTTGTCTGTATTGATCTGCACGACCAGTTGTTGAATGTAAGTCTGAAGAGGATAGTTCTCCTGCTTGTTCATCAGGATAAGTCCATCAAAAAACGAGTTCCAGTGGCCGACGATGCTAAACAGCGTAATCGTGGCCAGAACCGGCACGGACAGCGGCAGATAGATTTTGAGCAGCATATACCAAGGCCCTGCCCCATCCATCATGGCGGCTTCATCCATTTCCTTCGGAATGCTGCGAAAGAAATTGACAAGAAGAATGACGTTAAATACGGGAACCGCATTAGGCAGCACCAGCGCCCAAATGGTATCCAGCATTCCGTAGGATTTGATCGTAACGAACCAGGGGATCAGTCCACCGCTGAACAGCATCGTAAACACAATGAACCACATGTACGCATTGCGAAAGCGGAATTGACGGGGATTGCGGGACAACGGGTAGGCCATCAGCGCACAGACGACAAAGTTGATCAGCCCGCCAAGCAGCACTCTCTCCGAGGAAACGCCAAAGGCCGTAAAAAACGCGCGCTCCTGCAATATTTTAATGTAGGACGACAACGTGACATCCACCGGCCACCAGGTGACCAATCCGGCAGCCACCGCCGATTTATCGCTGAAAGAGACCGCGATGGTATACCAGATCGGAAACAGGCACAGTAGCGACGAGAGAACAAGGATGGCAACGATGGCGCCATCTGCAAAACGTGACAATAAAGTGTCGTTCCGGACCATAAGCCTCCGCCCCTTTGCTTAGAAAATTCGGTAATTGGCGAATTTGGACGCCAGCATGTATGAGATGACAATGAGAACAAAGCTAATGACTGATTTCAGCAAACCGACGGCGGTCGCAAGCCCGTATTGAACCTGAAGCAAACCTGCGCGGTAAACGTAAGTATCGATAATGTCGCCCGAGTCATAGACCAGCGGATTGTACAGGTTGAATATTTGATCAAAGCCGGCGTTTAACACGTTGCCCAGACTAAGTGTAGCCAGAAGAATAATCGTTGGTTTCAGGCTTGGCAGGGTGATATACCGCAGTTTTTGCAGCCGGCTGGCTCCGTCAATCGCAGCCGCTTCATACAACGCCGGATTGATGCCGGTCAGCGCGGCAAGATAGACGATGGTTCCGAATCCGAACTCCTTCCACACATCGCTGCCCACGACAATACCCGGAAACCAGCTATTGCTGCCCAGGAACATGATCGGTTCGCCCCCGAACCTGCCGATGATCTGATTGACCAGCCCGTCCGTCGATAGCATATCGGATATAATCCCTGCCAGAATGACCCAGGATAAAAAATGTGGCAGGTACACAATCGTCTGCACACTTCGTTTCAGCAGCACGGATCTCACTTCATTCAACAATAGTGCAAAAATGATCGGCACGATCAGGTTCGCCGCTATTTTTAAAATGGCAATATAAATGGTATTGAAAAAGACTGTTCTGCTGTCCGGCAGCTCAAACAGATAACGGAAATTATCCAGCCCCACCCACTCGGAGCGCCAAAAACCAAGTCCCGGTTTAAAGTTCTGAAACGCTATGGTAATGCCGAGCATCGGGACGATGCTGAAAAAGATCAGCAGCAGAATGCCGGGAAGTAGCATCAGGTGGTAATGGAAAGCAAATGATCGTTTCTTCATGAAGATTCACCTCTCAGGCAGTCATGCCACATCGACAGGGCACTAGAACTTGATCGAAACCTGCAAATCCAGCCCTGCCGGCAGCTTTTCACACTGTGCTCGGATCGTGGCTCCAAGGCGCCAGGTGTGTCTTGTTAACGGATGAAGGTCGGCGGGTTTATTCCGCGACCGATTCTCTGACTTCTTTTGTAATCTGGTCCCCGCCGAGCTTCGTCCACTGCTCCACAAAGGTATCAAAGGAATCCAGTGGCTCGATACCCATAATAATCTTCAAAAACGTCTCCTTTTCCATTTTGTCGAGCGTTGCGTTTTTCAGTTCCATGGTTTTGGTAATAGACGTGAACAGATTTTCCTGTGGCTTCAGCGGACCGTTCAGCGGCGCGCTGCCGATCATATAGGAATAATACGGCTGCCAGGCGCCCAGATCCATGACGGGATCAAAATCGGCCGCCTTCGCTTTGGCGTAAATATCCTGCATCTCTGGAATCATGTCCTCCGGCTTGGACTCTCCGTCCATCACCAGCTTCAGCATGTCATGTTTGCGCGTGACGGTATCTGCATTTTCAATGACGACCCGGATCGGCCAGTATATCGGGTTTACCCGATTGTCCAGCCCTTTCGCATCGGGATCGGTTCCACGTTCGCCCGCTACCGTAGTGTTGATGGCAATCATAACAGCCTCCGGATGTGCGATGTTTTTCTTGACGACAACAAAGGAATTGCTGACCGGCACGGTATGTGTCTTGAAATTACCCTCAGCATCCAGCGGAGCAGCCAGGGCAATCCAGTTCGCCTTCGGATCATTCTTGACTGCATCACCAAGCGCTCCCCACGGCAGCCACCACGGGCCAAAGAACATGCCGGCCTTCCCGCCGGACATCAGCTCATAAGCCTCCTTCCGCAGTGCAAACTCCTTGTCGATCAAGCCGGACGAGTACCATTCCCGCAGCTTCGCCAGCGCCTCCTTTACCTCCGGCTGTATGGACCCGTAAGAGACATTGCCCTCCTTGTCCTTGATCCAGTAATCCGGATACGCGTTATAATAGCTGAATATCGAGGCAAAACCATTTTCACCGTGAACCAGATCTATCGGTGACCCCGGGAGTCCGATCGTATCAGCTTTGCCGTTCCCGTCCGGGTCCTGCTCGATAATAGCCTTGGCGACAGCCGCTATATCATCCAGCGTCTTCGGCTCTTGCAAGCCTAGCTGATCCAGCCAGTCTTTGCGAACCCAAAGGAAATAAGGCGCATCGCCTTGGGGGACGATATTCGGTATGGCCATCAGCTTGCCGTCAAAGGTGGCCTTATCCAGCGCCTTGCCGTCGGTAGTGGCGTAAAAATCTTTGATCTGCTGTGAGGCATATTTCTCGTAGACCTGCGTCATATCTTCCAGTTGATCCGCTTCCACCATTTGCCGCAGCTCTTTCTCGCCGACGACCATGACGTCGGGGATGTCATTGCTCGCAATAGCTACCTGCACTTTTTGGGTGAAGGGATCTCCCGTTTTGGCCGTTAACGCGTAATCAAAGGCAATGTTGGTTTTTTCGAACATGTAACGAGTGAACTGATTGTTGTCCACGGTATCGCCGGAGGGAAGACTTTTATCCTCAGGGTTGATCGGCTTCGCAAGCGTCAGTGTCACCGGCTCTGGATATTTATAGAACGGATCAGCCGGTGTCGTCAGCTCCTCTTTCTTCGTCTGGGTGGCTGCGCCGCTGCCCGCTCCGGCACAGCCGCCTGCGAATGCCAGTGTGCCGGCTAATAATACAACTAACCATTTTTTCATAAGAGCTCCTCCATCTTTAAATGATGTTTACGCTTTCAATATGCACTCTTGCTGGCGGATGCTGGATCCTCCTGCACGACCATAGCTAAATTGTATATGAAGACATGAACGGCAGAGTGCACATTCGATCTTTGAATGGGAGTTGATTTGTTCGCTAACTCCCTGCTCCCTTTCCAGCATCGACAGATTTTCAATCCTTTGTGCCCTTTATTTCGGATCAATTGATACCTGCCCATCACAGCTGCCAGCAATCCACAAAAAAAAGCCCGCAGGATGATCCGTATCCAGCCGGGCTCTGCCCTTCACACCATTCACTTTGAAAGCATTCGTTTCAATCAAACACATGTACCGAGGTACGATATGCACTGGGAAGCATTCCTGTTTTCGCTTTGAACACCCGGCTGAAATATTTCTCATTGGGGTAGCCGGTCTGTGTCGCGATCCAATAAATCGGTTGATTGGTGTCGGCCAGCAGCTGCTTGGCCCAGTTCATTCGGGCCTGCCGCACATAATCGTTAAAGGATAGACCCACGATATCCCGGAAGCATTGGCTCAAATAGCTTTGACTCATATTCACCTCTACGGCGATATCCTTAAGTGTAATCCCCCGGCTTAAATCACGGAGAATGCTCTCCACCGCCTTCCATACGCAGGAAAGCACTTCCTGTGAATAGGATGGCTTGAACAACCGCGACATCAATTCCCTGCGTAAACCCTCAAGCCATTGCTTCCAGCCTTCCCAGCAGGAACGCGCTTCGGCTGCGGGTGTCCAGGTCTGTCCCGGCACAATTCGTTCCCAACGGGCAGCAGCTACAGCAAACAATGCATCAAGCTGAGGCAGGGACAGCTTCGCATGCTCCAGCACCGCAACGTTCTCTTCATACAACCGGTCATTGACCACCCACTGCAGACTCGACCAGGACTCCCTCAGCAGCTCCTCTGCTCCGGCTTCCGGCCTGTCATGAAGGGACCTCAACAGCCGATCATAGCTTCTACATAAAACGGATGAAGCGTAACCCTTCCATTCATAGAAGAGCAGCCGCTCCCTGTACTGCTGCAGAACCCGGGCCACGCTTCCCCGATCCGTGCTGCCAATTCCGCTTAGCCGCAATACGGCAAAAGTATCCGGCTGCAGCGAATCAGGCAGCCTGTGGACCTCCTCCTCAATCTCTGCGACATCCATGGCGCGCATCCAAATGCCGGCCGCGATCTCCTCCGCCTGAAGACGGGACAGAAAGGACACTCCCAGCCCAACCGGATGAATGTACGGATGGGCAAACCATATAAGCGCCTGATCAAGGCTCCGCAGCGATGCCGGTTCCGGCTGGAAGCCCTGTTGGCCTCTTTCATACCGGATCCGGCCCTCAATCCGACCTAGCACCTCCTCCATTTTGTCCTGCTGCAGCTCCGTTTTTGCAATATAATCGATTGCTCCGAGCCTCAATGCTTCCTGAATAAATTCAAAGTCCTGATGAAACGTCAGGATGACCGACCATATTCGGGGATACTGGTCACGGACCACCCGAATCAGCTCGATTCCCCCCATCTTGGGCATCAGCACATCGGTGATCAGGAGGTCCACTTCGTGATGCTTCAGGAATTCGAGCGCGTCCTCGCCATTGCCCGCTTCCCCGACAATAACCATCCCGTACTGTTCCCAGGGCATCAAGGATATGAAGCCCTTCCTTACGAGCCGGTCATCCTCCACAACGAATACTCGCATGCTCATTCTCCTCTTCAACATAATCTGCCGGCAACGTTATGGCAATGGTTGTCCCTTCGTCCACGGCGCTCTGAATATCTATGCTCGCAGCATCCCCATACTGATACTTCAAGGACTGTACTACATAAGGAATGCCAATGCCCATCCCCTGCTGTCTGCGGGAGGAATGCTCCTCCTTCAGAAGCTGTCCGGCCTCCTCCGGTGTCATGCCCCCACCATTGTCCGAAACTTGAATCCGGATTCGTTCCTGTCCCGACCGGCCAATCTCCACCCGGATGAATCCGTCATCCCGGATGCCATGATACAGTGCATTTTCGATCAGCGGCTGCAGGATAAACCGTGGAATACGGAGCATCAACTGCTCCGGGCTAACGGAGATCCGGATGTCAAAATGAAACTGGTAGCGCACCTCCTGTAAAGCAACATAATCCTTCAAGGCCTCCAGCTCCTCATGGATTGATGCCGTCTCGCCTTTGCCCAGATTATAATGAAGCACCCGATTCAGCGTGGAGATGAGATGATCAATATCCTCCTGTCCGTTCATTCGCGCCTGCCACCTTATCGTATCCAGCGTATTGTGCACAAAGTGCGGGTTAATTTGCGCAATTCTTTTTTCCACTTCCAGGCGGCTTTTCTTCCGCTCGCTCTGCTTGATATCCTCAATTAACTCAACAATCGTCTTCTGCATATCATTGAACCGGCGCAGCGAATAGTCAATTTCATCGGTGCCGGTCAATTGAAGCCCTCTTGCCTCCTGGGTCTGGGTCATGGAGCGGATTTCCCGGTTCAAACGTGTCAGCGGACGGGTAACGGTTCGCCAGATCAGCCAGGCAAACGCAAGGCTGACGCTTAAGGATAATAAAGCGACGGCCAAAAACTGCAGAAACCAATGGAATATTTCCTGTTTATACGCTGATGCCGAAATGACGGCTGCGACTCGCCATCCCTGGTTGCTGTCTTCCTCGAATAGGTAGAAATCGCCTATCATCTTCCCGTTTCCCTGCTCCGCCGCTCCTCCGAAGATTGTTCCGGCAGGAAACAAATCCGGCTGTTCGCTGTATGCGATCCGGTTGTCGGTATCGATAACAAGATGGCGCACTTCCATACCATATTGCAGCTTGTTAAAAATCGTATCCACCAGCCGATTGTCCGTCTCCATATAAATATATAGCGGCTCAAGATCCGGCACGTCCATTTTGCGGGTCAGCGACATGACGGTGCGATTAAAATGCGCATTATAAGTCGGATGCGGTCCGTAATACGTCATGCTCTGCAGTTCAGTGAACACGGGGAGCCGCTCAGGCTGAAAATGATCTTTGACAAGCAGATTGGGAAAAAGGATCTGCTCGGAGTCCTTCAGGTAGTAAAACATAAGCCCGATATTGGGATTCGTCGAGGTGAGCAGGTTCATTTCCGTTTCAATCTGTCCCGCCAGCATTTTTCGCCCATACGGCTGCTCCGTCGTCAAGTAGGCATAGATATCCTTGCCGATCCGGCCATCGAGAGCGAGCTGCTGCGAACTGTAATTCAAGTTGCTCAGCACATTTTCCAGCGAGACGCGCACCTGCTTGAGATTACTGTGTATACCGCTGGTGATTTTCTTCTCCAAAATGGTATGCATGGACATATAGGAGATCATGCCGATTAACAGCAGCGGGACGAGCGTGCTGAACACCAGCACATAAACCAATTTTCGCTTTAGAGAAGTCGGAATGATAAACGGCCGTACTTTTCGGATCCAATCGGAAAACCTGAGCATCTTATACCACTTCCCACCCATAATGTAAAGGCTTACATATACTATTAATTTGAATAAGAGAATTCACCTCATTAAGATTGGCTTATTGTTATTGTAATGGCTATTTCCAAATTAGAGAATGCTGCCAGCCAAATTGTACAAGATTTGTCTTTGATTCAAGACAAATCTTGTACCGATAAAACAAAAAAAGCCGCTAAATTAGCGACTTTTATTGGAATCATGTTGTTGTCCATCGACAATAAAACTAGCTTAACAGACTGCCGATGATCTCGGCATCCGTTTCCCGTTAACGTAAAGGAAAACTGTACCTTACTTACTTCTTTATCCTTATATACTGACGTTCTTTCCACTCAAACTCATTCTCCAATCGAAATGAGGATAGTTCAATCACAAGATCAAGTTCCTTTTTAGGAGCATCCAGGAATCTCTCCTTTCCAGATGCCCAGCAAGAATACAGCTCTGAGTCTTCACCTAGTTCCATATTACGGTGTAAATACTCGAATAGCTCTATTAAGCACTTTTTGCTAGTCTGGTATGAAATGGGATGAGATTGTTTAATTTCTTCGTTAATCTTGAATGAACCACCTTCAGGATTCACTTGGTAAACAAATGGATGACGGAAAAGATGCGAAGCTTGTATGGTTATGGGCCCGGTTATAAATATACCGGCTGCATCCTCTTCCGAATCGTAAACCTCCATTAACTTCTCCCCTTTTGGGTATTTCTCCAGTAGTATTTGCATATTGCGTTGATCCTTAGCAGCAGGATTCACATTCGTTACGTAATCATTAATCGTCATAACCGTTTTTTTCTGTCCGAACGAGCCTGTTGGAAGTTCATGGCTTGCAGCAATATAATAAAATAGTGTCACAGTGTCAATCACATCTCCTATTTACAAGCATTTCACAAAAATTTTTATGATTCATTCTACCTAACCGCTCCAATCGCCCCAATGAGCTGCCCATTAATGAGCTGTCTTCATTCACTGTAGGAAAAATCTTCTAATAATGTCTAAAAATCTACGCATAGAAGAGTCATTTAATAAGCTGTGCAAATATGTAAAGAAAATCAATATATTGTTAATTTTCCGTACATGAATGCCAAAATCTCGGTGTATCTCCAAGCTCCTCGAGGATCAAACCGAATCACGCGGCACCTTCCGTGGCTTGTTCATCCAGAAACAGTAGTTTAATTTGCGGGTCCATGGGTTCTCCTGGGGTAATTAAGTCGTGATTGAACTATTCTCTCGCGAAAGAGCCTTTTTCCTGATGTCCTTCAGTTACCTCAATTTAATAAAATGGATACTTGGTCACATATGCAAGCCTCACATCCAAGAACAAATCCCACGGGCAGACCGAGGGATGGCGATATCCTCGATGCTTGAATACGTTGTTATCTGATGAATTCGCCTTCTATGAAACACGTATATCTCTTTTACCTAATTTCTTAAATGCCGAGTAATCCTTATCGGACTTAATAAAACTTAATATCTTTTCGGCACATTCTGTTGGATTCAGCTCTTCCGTATTTACCTCAAGGTCATATTCATTAAAACAATATACTTTGTCGAACTGGGAACTTGCTAGTCCAATCTGTCGATCTCCTCGTATTTGCTCTCTTCTTGTGAGTTCTTCTTTCGAGCATAGGACACCTACGAATAATGTAGGATGATCAAAAAGTACATCAAGATAATCATTAAACCGCTTGTCATTGTCGATTACGGTATCGACGATGACATTCAAACCCATTTCTGAAAACAATTTAATTGTTGCATAGTACACTGACATTATGGGATCAAAAAGTATTTGTCCGACATCATCCACTTCTCTTGTAGGTTCAATATCTGGAAATTTAGTATCAATAAAATCATCGTAATTACCAAAAAAATCGTCTATGGATAAATGATGAAAAGGAATCTCTTTCTGATTTTTCAGTTCCATAGAAATACTAGTCTTTCCTGAACTTGAAGTTCCGTTCATAAACACGATGAGTCCTTGCTTCAAACAAATCACCCTCGGATATAAGATTTACGTATCATTCAGACAACGTTATATTCACACAGTTCATTCAATTATCCAACTGATAAAATATTCGAGACGCGATTAAACTATCCTGCCAGTTAATTTAATGAAATAGCTGTATAATTCAGTTAGATACTATCGGTAATCGATCGTGTTTTTGTCCTATTCGGCAATCGGGACAAGAACTTGTACGAATAAAACAAAAAGCCGCTAAATTAGCGACTTTCTATGAGATTATGTTCTATTTCCTCACAGGACAAGAAAGGCCAATCGGCTCCGAGCTCCCCCGGTCCGATCGGCCTTTCACGAGTCATCCTATAAAATGAATTAAGCGGCCTGCTGCGGCTTGAAACCCGATGCTCCGACGCGGACCTGAATACGGTCGCTTTGCGTTACGCCTGCAGCATTGATCCATTCGGCATAATATTCGTAAGTACCTGGCGCCCGATCATGGATTTCCGTGACAGCCGCCTGCATACCAGGCGAAGTGTTGGTCAAATCCTGGGTGTCGATCAGTACGCCGTTCTCATAGAGACGGTATTCGGCAGCATTCGTCCCCCACCACAGGTTGGCGCTAATCAGATAGCTGCCATCTCCGTCCCAATTATCGTGCGACAATACGGGCTTGCCCGGCGAAGCATCCGTCACCATTACGCGAAGCGGCTCCGACTGCGATACGCCCCATGCATTGACCAATTCGCCGACATACGTATATACGCCATTGGCCTTTCCCTTAATATCGACAGAAGCCGTCTGCATCGAGGGAGAAGCCTCTTTCAATGGGATGGTTTGAATCAGTACGCCGTCTTCATACAGTTTGAACTCCGAGCCGTTATTTCCCCACCACAAATTCATCGTCACCTTATAATTTCCGTCTCGAAGGCCTGTACTATAACCATTATTGTCTGACAGTACAGGTATGCCCGGCGCTGCGGCGGCATTCGGCTGCTTCACCTGGAATACAGCCCGGTCTGAGGCCACGTTGCCTGCGGCGTCCTCTACGCGGTATTCAATGACATGCTCTCCTGCTCCCAGCTCCTTGGCGCTGATCGTCTGACCCTCTTCAATCAGTTGTCCGTCCAGTAGGACCTTCTGGGTAATGACGCCGGAGATCTCGTCCGTGCTGTGAAGCTCAAACTTCAGGTTATCCTGCTCCCATACGTCTCCGATTCGGCTCCCCGATTGAGTCAACGTCACGGCAGGGGCTGTCTTATCCAATTTGATTTCCATCGTCTTCACCTCTTCAGTCACATCACCGGCAGAAGAGTAGTATTGAATGATGTTGATTCCCTCTCTGTCGACAACCACAGGACCCGAGTATTCGGACTCAGCTCCGTCATTCAACCAATAGATGGTCGATGCCGGCTCCGGACCTGTAGCCGTCAAAGTAAGGGTCACATTCCGGTTAATCCAACCGTTCGAGTTCGGCTGCTCCGATAGAGCGGCAGAGGTTTCCGGAGGAACGTTCGCCTGAGAAAGTGAAATATCGCTTATTCCCCGAACCTTCAATTGATATACGTCTTTAAAGATCGAGGATACACCTTGAAGATTGACAATTTGTCCTTCTTCATAAGGAAAATCGCCCAAGCTCAGCCCAGTTCTAACATCCACGCGGACGTGGTTGCTGACCCCACTCGCGCTGATCGCATCAAATTCGAAGGAGCCCGATGGGGATGCCGTAATGATATTCGTGATTTTCACCTGCTGAAGTGCAATCAGTTGGCCTTGATTGGCAGCATTTACAGAGTCGACCTTAACCGCCTCCGGCAGTTCCTCCGTACCCACCTTTTCGATTAAGACCGGGCTCGCTAATTCCAGCTCTGTGTTATAAAGGGTGGTTGAGGCTGTAAGCTTTACCACATCGCCTTGATGAAACCCCGTGCTGCTCTGATACACATAGACTCCGCCGGTAGCATCCTGCAAATAGAAGGTTTGTCCTCCATAGATCCCTGGTTCAGTCGTTACAGTACCTTGAACCGTGATCAGACTTCCTTCTGGCTTGCTTCTTCCTTCCGCTATCGTAATCAATTCCGGAATCGAGCTGCCTGCATCCGGCAATGGCTCGGCAGGCACGTTACCTAAAGTCACGGATTGGGTCAACAGATTATTGCCGTTCTGGCGCAATCGAAGATTGGCTCCCCCGGAAGTGCCTGGCTTGACGCGTATCGTCAGATCCTTATAAGCTCGCCCTTGACTATCGGCGGTCAAGCTGAAGGTGTCCCCATATCCATACGCGGTTGGCCAGGTTCCGTCCGCTCTTTGCGTCATAGCTACCTGGGTTCCACCCGTCAAATAGATCCCTGCGCTAAATCCGGTCACCGTTGAATTGGCAGGCAGGTTCTCGATAAGAACACGGATTTGAAACTCTGCTGCATTCGGTAAAACGGATTGGTGAACAAAGCTATAGACTGGCGATGCGCTCACTGTAGCACCGCCGTAAGAACCCGGCTTGAAGGTCGATCTGTCCCACCATTTATAACCCGCGGCCGGCGTAGACCAAGGTTCAGACTGAGGCTCCGTTGAAGCCTGTGGCGCTTCGAAGGAATGCAGCTCTGTTACCTCATCCAATTGAAGGTCACCGACTTGTGCCAGACTTGTATAACTCTCCTGATCAGCCAGCCAATTGATCATATTGACTAACAAAACGGCATCATCCTGCTCCTTAAAGCCATCATAGGTTGTCTTTTTAGCTCCTGTTTCTTCGCGCAAATACTTTGGTGTGGCATCTTCTACCGGAGAGGAATCACCGATAAAGGCCGCTTTACCCAACCCAACCTTGGCTACGGCAACATAAGGTCCCTCCTCCATGCCGCCGCCGTTATATACGCCCTGATCGACCGCATTTCCCCATGACTCATTCGTCTGCGGAAGATACACAATGCCCTTGGCCTTGGCCGGATCGGTAATCGCTAGTGTAGAACCGGCATGCATCGCAATTCCGTCAACTCCCTCGGTGATTCCAAAGGCCTGATCCGGTTCTACAATATGATTAGCTGTGATATCACCCAATGCGTTATACCGGAAGCGAACTCCGAAATGGTCTGCGAGCCAATCCGAGCTGACGACGTCTTGCATCGCCTCTGAGTTTCTCTCTTCCGAACTCATGCCCTTAGCCGGATCCTCCCAAGCCCCTCTGCGATACCCGTTGATCGCCTCGGAGCCATCCCAGCGGTTCTTGTTACGGTCAGCATTATAGTGGTCGCCAATGAAGAAAATACTTCCTCCATTTTGTACATATTGCTCCATCGCAGCCTGCTCGCTCTGCTTGAAGGGAACGTTCGGCTCAGCAATAACAAATACGGAATAGCCGCGTAGATCGCTGTAAGAAATCGGCGTTGACTTGCGCAGCTCGGCGACATCAAATCCGTCAGCAGCCAGTGCTTGTCCAAAATCGGAAAATCCGCCGTCAATAACCCAGTCTGCAGCACCTGCGGTCTGGGCATGAGCGTTGTCAAAAAGAATTTTCTTGCCGGCATTCTCATTTACCACTTTGGCAGCAATAAAGGGTGCGGGATCGTTCGGACCCTCGGCATGCACGGGTGCGAGTATCGCACCCAGTTCCAGTTGAATCGTAAATGCCAAGGATACAGCAAGTCCGATCCCCAACCACTTCGTCCCGATCTTCTTTCCAAGTCCAACCAGCTTTCTGCTCATAATTTCCCTCCCATGAGATTTAGAGTAGTTTTACACCCTTATTTTTACATGTGATTATTAGCTTAAAAGCCAGGTTACGTAAAATTAAAAGAAATTTATATACCTATATCAGTTGAACTCATGAGTTTACGCTAGGGGCAACCAACGTGTGAAGTGTTGTTCTTACGATCGCTGTTGTTCCCGGATTTCTCTGATTGCACTAATCCCATCATCGAGTAAACATCCGCTCACAAAGGTGAACGCTAAGTAGCATAGGCTTCCGATACCGTTTTCTTTTTTATCTGTGTTCTTCAAAAATAACACTGCGTTTACCATGACACGTAAGTAGTTGTTTATAATAGCTGTATTCCATTTAAGTTCCACATTTATCTGATCAGCATGGGAGGCAGCCATTGATGACATCTATGAATTCTATAAATCTGACGATTCTGCATACGAGCGATATTCACGGTCACCTGTATCCGACCGATTACCGTGGCCCTGGCGACAAGCCGCTTGGCCTTGCCAAGCTGTCAGGTCTGATTCAGAAAGAGAGAAGCCGGAGCACCAATCTGCTCCTGATTGACAACGGAGACTTGCTTCAAGGAACGCCGCTGATGTATCACTATGCCAAGTTAAACCGCCACGGTCTGCATCCTGCAGCCCGAGCGCTTCATGCACTTGGATATGATGCAGCTGTGCTTGGGAATCACGAGTTCAATTACGGACAGGAGCTGCTTCGACAGGCGATCCGTGATTCCGATTGTCCATGGTTATCTGCTAACATTGTAAACAAGACTGACGGAAAGCCTGCATTCGGCAAGCCATATCGGATCTTTGAGCTTCCGCAAGGCATTCGCATCGCCCTGCTCGGACTTACCACCCACTTTATTCCGAATTGGGAGGAGCCGAATCACATCGAAGGCTTGTCCTTTATGGATGCGCTGGATGCTGCCAAGTACTGGGTAGACAAGATTCGTTCGACGGAACAGCCGGATGCGGTGATTTTGAGCTATCACGGGGGCTTCGAACGCGATCCCATGACTGGTGAAGCGACCGAACCCTTAACCGGTGAAAATCAAGGCTATGCTATATGTGAAACAATCCAGGGTGTCGACATACTGCTCACCGGCCACCAGCACCGCCTGTTAAACGGGGAGATTAACGGGGTAGTCATTACGCAGCCTGGCAGTGCCGGACAAGCGATTGCAAAGGTAGAGCTTGAATTTCAGGCGGTTCCAGAGAAGGGATGGCGGCTATCGGGCAAATCTTCCTCATTGCTTCTTGTAGATGAAGAGGATCAGGCGGATGAGGATTTTCTGGCTCTATTTGCTGAGGATGAACGGCAAACGCAGCATTGGCTCGATCAACCCATAGGCCGCACCGAGGGAGATCTCTCGATTCCCGATCCGTTCACAGCTCGCCAGGCAGATCATGCCTTTACGGAAATGATAAATCGGATTCAGATGGAGGTGACCGGGGCTGAGCTCTCTCTGGCTGCCATCTTTACCAATGAAGCCAGAGGCTTCGGAGAAATCATTACCATGCGGGATGTGGTGTCCAACTACATTTATCCTAATACGTTAAAGGTTATCCGCATGAGGGGAAGCGACATCCGAGCCATGCTGGAGCAGACTGCTGAGTACTTTGAGGTGAATGAGACCGGTGATGGACTGTGCATTGCGCCGTCTTATCTGGAGCCAAAGCCGCAGCATTTCAATTATGATATGTGGGAAGGTATCGACTATACGCTCGATATCTCAAGGCCCGCCGGGCAGCGGGTGGTCAGATTGGAACGCCACGGAACGCCTGTGGATCCGGATGAAAGCTTCGATGTTGTCATGAACAGCTACCGGGCTGGCGGTGGCGGTAACTTCGACATGCTGAAGGACGCGCCTGTGGTTCGTGAAATTCCGACCGATATGACAGAGATTCTTGCAGATTACATTTCCCGGGTGGGCGTGATCCAGGCGACTTGCAATCATAATTGGGAGGTTGTTTACTGAGCTTATTAGGCAGTCTCTTCCCCTAAATCCACAATGAAAAAGGCGGCGCCAGAGACACATTCTCTGACGTCGCCCTTTTTCAGTTAGAGTTGGTGGCGAATTTCCTCATCGGAAACGCCGAATTAGTTGCTTTTAGGGCAACTAGGCAGCACCAGCAGCCTGTCTCCCGCTTATCCTTTTACCAGCTTAGTCCGAAGCTTGTTGGATATCCACTCGATGATCAGAATCAGTATAACCAATCCGATCAGAATCGCCCCGACCTGATTCCACTTATACCCGTTCATGGCAAAGATCAGCGGGGCACCGATCCCTCCTGCTCCAACCAAGCCCAGGATAGATGCTTCGCGCATATTCATATCGAACCGGTAAATCATTACCGAGAGGAACAACGACATCAATTGCGGCAAGATGCCGTAGCGTACTTTTTCAAAGGTCGTGCAGCCAATCGAGGTCATGGACTCAAGCACCTTGGTATCGAGCTCCTCAATAGCATCCACATACAGCTTGGACAGCATTCCGACCGACGTAATCCCTATCGTCATCACACCTGAGAACGGTCCAGGACCGGAGACGCGGATGAACATCAAGCCATACACGAGGGCAGGAATCGTCCGGATGAAGATCAGCAGCAGGCGGGTAAGCCAAGCCACCGGCTTGGGTACGATATTCGAAGCAGCCAGAAAGGCAAGCGGAACGGATAAGATCGCCCCTACAATGGTCCCCAAAAATGCAATGGCTACCGTCTCAAGCAGCAAATACAATACGCTCTGTTTTGAAACGCTCAAGAGCAAGTTCAAGTCAGGATTCAAAATTCCCGTTATTATATTCTGAGCGATTTTGAGACCGCTCTGATTGATATCCTTCAAATTAACAGCAGCAAGCGACCAAGCAAACAGTGCAATAATAATCACCGTAAGCGTCAGCACATACCGCATATTACGAGGTTGGGCCTGAAGTTGCTTCTCAATCGTCGTCACTAAACTAACCTCCTCTCTTTCATCAAATCAGCTTTTTACGGAAATGCTCACTAGTCGTCTCGATCAGATAAACCGTGATGACCAATGCCAAAATGATCATCCCTACATTCTGATAATCACGCCAGCCCAAATCTTCTTTAATCAACAGGCCAACTCCGCCTGCACCCACGTATCCCAGGATCGCCGCATAACGTACATTCCCCTCAAAGCAGAACAGCGAATTGGACAAATAGCTTGGCAGCACCTGTGGAAACATGGCATAGCGAAATGCCTGAATTCTTGTCATACCGATGGATTCCATCGCTTCAAATGGACCCATATCCACATTTTCGATCTGCTCATACAGCAGCTTGCCTACATAAGACAGCGTAAACAGCAGAATGGCTACCACGCCCGCGGTTGGCCCCAAGCCAAAGATAAAGGTAGCAATCAAGGCGGTGACCAGGGTTGGCAAGGTACGCAGCAGACTCAGAATAATCTTAAAGAAGGCTGTCACCAACCGGTTTGGAACGACATTGGAGGAGGCCAAAATCGCTATAGGCAGCGCAAGCAGCGCGCCGATCATGGAGCCGATAAGCGACATCTGCAGGGTGTCTACAAGCGCCCCCCACAATTTAGGAAAGTACGCCCAATCCGGCGGAAACATTTCGCCAATCATCCCGAACAGCTTGCCTATTCGCACAAACAACACGTTTAGATTAAAATTCGTAAATTCCACGGACAGAGCAACTGCCACAAGGAGGAGCAATAGAATCAGTGGTGTGCGGGAGCGTTTCTCCAGAACGATCTTGCCGTTCGGAAGAGCAACCTTTTTAGGTGGAAATAGTTTGTCATACATAAGCAATCTCGGCCTCCGCTTGGACTGACATTTCCTCCTCAAAACGGCCGCCGTAAATTTCGCCAAGTACTGCCGTTGTGACCCCGGAAGCCTCCCCGTCAAAAACAACCTCGCCCTGGCGAATGCCAATAATGCGGTCGGCATATTCCAGTGCTACCTCGACATGGTGAATATTCATAATCACCGAGATGTTCATCTCCTGATTAATACGTTTGAAATCATCCATGACCATCCGGGATGTCACCGGATCAAGCGAGGCAATCGGCTCATCCGCCAGAATAATATCCGGATTCTGAGCAAGCGTCCGCGCCAGTGCTACCCGCTGCTGCTGACCGCCGGACAACTGATCCACACGCATATACGCCTTATCAAGGATGCCTACTTTATCTAATGCCTCCAACGCCTTGATCTTATGATCCTTAGTGAAGATTCCAGTCAGCTTGCGCCACAACGGCAGATCTGGGACAAAGGAGACCAATACATTCTTGATCACAGAAGTTCTTGTCACCAGATTAAAGGATTGAAAAATCATGCCGATTCTCCGGCGGAACCGGCGAACCTGGCTGCCCTTCAGCTTCCCTACATCTATGCCATCCACATTGAGCTGGCCTCCGGTAATCTCATGCATTCGATTAATGCAACGGATCAGTGTAGACTTCCCCGCACCGGAGAGACCGATGATGGCGACGAATTCGCCCTGCTCGATGGACAGATTAATATTTTTCAAGGCTGTAGTTCCGTTTGCGTATTTTTTCTCCACCTGTTTGAATTCAATCATGGCATATAAGCTCCGATCCTTTAGTCTGCGTAAAAACGTGAAAAAATGAGGGCATCACGTTGCCATGATGCACTCATTTCATTCCAAAGCTTCCGTCTAACTTCCTCGCCTTGATCGTGGATTACTGCTTTTGACTCTTGATCAGCTCTTGAGCCTTGCGCTCGTTGTCGTAATCCGAGGATTTTGCTTCTTGGTAGCCTTCATGACTGTACACGGCGATAACTTCTTTTCCTTTGTCTGTTTGAGCAATGGCGATAAAGGCCTTTTGCAATGCAGACTTGAATTGATCATCCATCAGCGAAGAGTTTTTGCTTACGCTGATTGTATCGTTATAGATTCCTTGCGTAACTCCGATCACATTCGTCTCATCCCAGATCGAAGCGGAACGGCTGAACTCGGTTGTCCATTTTTCTTCATAATCTCTTCTTGCATCAGCAAAAGCTACAATGATATCCACTTGACCAGCCGCCAGACGGGCGAACGAGCTTCCGTAAGAGTCCGAAGTCACCACATGTTTCAGATCGGTGATGCTCTTGTTGTAGTTATTTTGAAGCCACAGTGTCGGGTAAATGTAACCCGCGGAAGACGAAGTGGACATTACTGCCCAGTTTGCACTGTCCAGGTCTTCCCAAGTCAAGGATTCGCCTGCATTTACCTTAGCTGCCAGCTCTTTACCTTTATCCGTTGGGCCAGCAATGGCAATCGAACGGTAGTAGGTTGCTTGCTCGTCTGTAGGTGCCGTCGGTTTATTGTCGTTCCAATCCTTCGGATTGTCGGAATCGTTGGACAGACCCGCACGGGTAGCAGTCAGAATCACATCTGCACCGTCATCATACAGGGCATACGTTCCGCCCGGGATGAACCCGATGTCCGTCGTCCCTGCCGTCAAAGCCTCACCAACCGCCTCATAAGTCGTACCTACATCGATCGTAACCTTTTCCACATTGTAGCCTTCCGTAGCCAATTGCTCTTTCAGAAGATCCTTCAATGGATCTGTTGCCGTAATGATTTGGTCTGGGTCCTTGGATGGAACGAAGCTGACCTTAAGCTCCTTGATCTCTGTTGCAGAAGGTGTTGATTCTTGCGCCGTATTCGTCTGAGGTGCAGGCGTCGTATTATCCGCTGCTGCTCCGTTGTTTGCCGTGTTTCCGTTAGAACCGCATCCTGCAAGAAGGCCTACGCCTAATGCAAATACTGCAGTTAACATCCATCTGTTTTTCACTATCAAATACCCCCACTTTTTATAATTCGGATTCACCGAGTGTCTAGCCTCTCCTTTTGCAAACCCAAATTCATCATACAAGCCTATTGTTATCGAATGATTATCTACCTGTAAAAAATTTGAAACACTCATTTACATAGAGTTAACCTTATGAAAACAAATCTCTGGGGGATGGGACAAAATCTAACTCGTAGCTTGCAGTCAAAAAAAAGACTCCCAAAGAAGAGCCCCGCAAAAGTCTCGTTTTTTGTTAAACAAGTGTTCCGAATTGAAAAATCTACGGTATTGCTGCAAAAAAAAGCAGTCCATCCTCAACTGGGGGCGGGCTGCTTTTGTTCGTTAATTTGACCATCTGCTTTACATTCACTACGAAAGCGGTGAGGTAAACTTGTATACGCATAGAAACGCTATTTACCTCGATTACATTTTTTTAGAAGCTCCGAGCTTGGTTGCATGAATCCCTACAATAGTCAGCCACGCAATGTCCGCCAAGATTAAGAATCGTCCGAACATACCGGCCAAAACCCCCGGTCCAAATTGCCCGTCTTGCGGAATTTGAATCACAAATAGGAGCATCGCAACGATTGCAATAATCGCGCTAGTGAGCAGCACTCTCTTCATAGGACGCCAAACATCAAGTCGGCTTAACGAAAGACTAATCAATAATGCGGCTACCGGCGTGTAGTCCAGCATCGCTCCGATTGAGTGCATGCTGCCGCTAAATGTAGCATCATCAGGACTAACCGTGATAGGATCGGTCACGAAGATGCCCGCGATTATAACGCCTATTGCACTGATCCCAAGAATAACAAGTCCTATGTATCCCGTAACCGTGCGAATATGCGGGAAAATCGTAATTGCTACACTGATTTGAGCAAGAGCCAGCAGCCCAAAAGCCAGGTGCATCATCCAACCAAAGTCGCCAAGAGCATATTCGCTGATAAAACGCCATGTCGGGTCAAATTCGGGCTCCAGCAAATGAAGGCTGCTTAGGAGAAGCACGAACAATCCTCCAGCGATGATCGACGCAAGGGCGAACCTGGAGCCCGTCATCGTTAAAGATTTTACCATGACCAACTGCTTAGCCAATGCCTATCCCTCCTGCTGGCGAGACCCTCGTCATCGTCGATTCATAGCCTCCCTCGCCGGAATAATGCCATGCTCCCGAATGGGAGTTTCCGTCAGAGCGGAATGTCCCTTTATAATAGTTAAGTGATCCTTTGTCTCCAGCCCAAATGACGAGCGAATCCCCTTCCAACTCATAAACATAATCGAAGGTATTGCCTAACGTATCGTAATATCGGGACCGAATATCCGGACTCTTGCTTTCGCCGAAGGGTTTTAAATGCCCAATCATCTCGATCCCTTTCACTTCTTGTCCATTCTGGGAAAGATGGACGCGTTGTATCAAAAAGTGTCCACCTTCCATCCACTCGTAGGTTACTGTTCCTTCTGCTCCGCCGCTGATTTGCCAAGAACCGACTAGTCGATCAAGCGTCTGAAGATTCGTCATGCTCCCATCCTCCTTATTGTTCGGAATCCGCTACAGCTTTTGCTACTACATCAGGAGCCATGATAACCGCGGAATGATCTTGACCGGCGAGCGAATGAGCTGCAGCCTTTGGTAGAAGCTCGACAAGCGCGCGTGCCGCGTCATGGAAAAGCGGTTCGCTGTTTTCCCCCGTCATAATCAAAGTAGGAACCGTAACGTTCCATCTGCCGGCTGGCAGCGGGTTCCCGGATTGCGTCGTTCCCATAATGATGCCATCATAAGCAAGCGTATGTGCCAGGGACTCCATCTTGTTCCAAGAAGGATCGGCTTTCATATAGCCGATGTATTCTCCGGGGATGCCTAGAGCCTCGGATGCGAAATATTCGACTGCTTCAGACCTTTTCTCGGCTTTGATTAGTGCATTCAAATGTTCGACGTAGTCACTAGGTACAGGTTTACGGCTGTCGTTAATAATGAATGGCGGTTCATACAAGAAGAGCTTCGCAACCGAATCTCCTAACAAGTTCGCGGCCTCAAGCGCCAACACGGCTCCGGATGAGCTTCCGAACAAATAAGCCTGTCCTCCGGCGAGTGCAATTAAAGCCTCGATATCTTCCACTTCACGTGCGGTTTCGTAGGGTGAGGTATCCGTACTGCGGCCTCGTCCGCGACGATCGTAATTGTATACGGTGAAGCTGACAGACAAGTGCTCAGCTAAAGGTGAAGCATCCTGATGGTCAGCCGCCGCCGATGATATAAGGATGATTGCAGGACCAGTCCCTTGTTTGGTATAAGCGATGTGTGTCCCATCTTTTGAAATAACGGTTTCCATTGTGTCGTTGCCTCCTATTAACGTTTCTAAGTATTCTTCCAGTCGATCATAAGCATCGGTGAATCCTTCAATCATGCCCATCGCTTCCGCGTTGTCCAATTGTTCGTTGGTAGCGAATCGCGTTACGATGCTTATCCGTGTTCCCTCGCTTTTCTCCTCGAACAACACGGTCGTATACATTTCGCTATCCAGAACCATATTCCAATCGCTGTCGGCAAAAGTGTCTATGTACACCAGTTTGCCCGGTGCCTCTACTACGTCATAGGTGGCTCTGCAATAGGCCGCCTCGCCGCTATTGTCTTCCGCCTGAAGACTATACCGCCACACTCCACCTGGCCGCACATCCATTTCGTAAACGGTTGTCGTCCAGCCCTTTGGCCCCCACCATTTTGTAATATGATTGGGCTCCGTCCAGCCTTCCCATGCCAGATGGACAGGCATCGCAATGTTGCGTTCGACTGTTAGTTCTCTAAGCTCGCGGTTTTTACGAATGGTAGTTTTTCTTTTCATTTGCAGTCATCCTTTTCAGGTAGTTTTCAAGGGAATCCAGCCTTTGGTTCCAGACTTCGCGGTAATTCAGCATGTAGCTCGCGATGAAAATGTTGGTACCTGTCATTGGTCCTCCTTCTTCTTGTAATCCAGCATATACTCCTCAAAATTGTCGAGACGCTCTTCCCATAGAATGCTGAAGGAATCAAACCATTCATCCAGCTCCTGGAACGGTCCAGCTTCGAGGCTGTATATTCGCAATTGTGCTTTGCTCCGTGAGCGTACCATTCCAGCCTCGCTCAAGATGCGCAAATGACGGGATACGTGCGGCTGGCTGATGCCTAGCGCTTGGACGATTTCGCCTACCGATTTGGGCCCATTTCTTAGCAACTCAACGATGTTGAATCGATTGGGTTCGGCAAGAGTAAGTAACGTTAACTGCATAGTTGTTGTTCTCATGAACTTAATATATATCAATATGTATATACACGTAAATATATATTTATGAATTTATGAATTGAACTTTCACTTCTTAAGGAATTAGCGCAATTTTCGTAAAAATGGCAAGCTAAGCTGCAAATTTCTCTACTATTCTACCCATTGTTCAATTGTGGCGGGATGCTCCCGGAGAATTCGCCACAAGATTCACTTAATCCTATGTTCGTAGAGCAGTTTCACAGTTGATATATGTGTATCCACCTCGCATTTCCCCACATCAATCCAATAAACTCTCTTTATACAATCGTCTCATGGACGACGATTGCGCATACTTGGATCACATTAAATCCCGGATTTTATCTCCTGATCCTGCAAAATGCGCCGGTAAGAAGTCAAGCTGCTTCGTTCAAACCCCACCATGTGCTCGCTTGAAGTTTCAGTGCGGCGAGCTTCAGAAAAGCCTCTTCCCATGTCAAACGATGTTAAGGAATGCGAAATATAAAATGACCACAAAAAAGGCCAACCAGAAGATTCTGGCTAGCCTGATAATTCGAAAAAGCCGTCAATTTAGCGACTTCCAATGGAATATTTTTTTGTCCCTCGATAAAATTCTAGAGCCGCTTCAAGTGGATTGTTTAAAGTGGAGAAAGATTCGTCTTGCTGCTACAAAATCAAATGAATGATCTGTATTATAATATGTTAAAGTAGACCAAGTCCTTAATTTATATAGCGATCTTTGTTCGTACATCTATGGTTTTTATTCAAAACAATATAGTGAGTTTTGAATTTTCATGAGAGGATTTATTTTTCAGGTTCTGTTATCTTAAGGGAGGTTAGAAATAGCTATGCCGAAAAAAAATAGGAACGTAACAGGTATTGTATTGGCCGTAATTTATTGTATTGTCCTTTTTGAGATTTTAATTGATGCCCCCCCTGGTGAAGCTCCAAATAATCCGCCTTGGGCATACGCAATAATTCCACTTGGAGTTGTTGTAATTACCTCTCTCTTTGATTATGTGATCAAATTCGATTTGTTCGATTTCTTCAAAAAAAAGAAATAGAAAAAAGAAAAGAATGACTAGACCTTATATGTTTTCCTTTATCCAAGAACGTAACTTATTAGCATAGAAAGCGCGTTCATCTGGATCCGACTGAGAACCCTTAGTCAGATAAAGTTGATCATTCACATATCTAGGGTAAACGTGGAGATGATAATGCCACACGTCTTGATTGCCAGCAGGCTCATTGTGTTGCCTCGTAGAAATCCCATCACATCCATATGTACTTTTCATGGCAAACGCTGTAAGCTGAGCCGCGCGGTGAATTTCAACAGCGTAATCCGCCGGGAGCTCAAAGATGTTCTCGAAATGTTGATTAGGAACAATAAGAACATGTCCTTTGTTGTTTGGCCACCATTTGCTCGCTATAAATGCGGTTGCCTTTTCATTCTGATAGATGATATCCCATTGTTTTGTTCCCTGATTCGGTTGCTCGATACCCCACACACGACAAAATGGACATTCGTATCCATCGGGCTTATGTGAAAATGATGCTGTCATCTTTCTCATTCAACTCCTTTCATATTTCTCCAATCAACTAATAGGCGCAGGAAAACTCTGTTCGTTGCGTTTTTCTGCCTTGTAAGTTGAACATTGTTTTTGCCAAATAGATCATTCCCTCTTTAGTAAAAATTTGAAGTCAATTTCAATAAAACTCCCCTTCTGGCCGGCTGCCGTCTTGGTTGAACTATCGTTTCCCGTGAGCGTAATCTACACAATTACAGCTCTATGAGCTTACGGCTCGAACCCAGTTGTTGCACAGATTCGTTGAATCTCCTCGACTGGAAATGGAGTAGCTCTGCTCTCCACAACGAGATTCGTGTAGAAATCATTCATCACTATGGCTATTGGAGCGTACCGCTTAATAATCCCCGCTGCCGATTCCATCATCTCTGGCGACTCGTCACCCTCAGCATATCGGCGTATGAGGTCTATACGTTCTGTCCGATTCATTGTACTGCCTAAGACCGTTACAAGCCAGTTAACGAACTCTGTCACCACATAACACCCATCATGGGCTTTGTTCAATTCGAGAAACTCCAATTCGCAATCGGACAACTCAAAGCGTGAAGATGTTGCAAGTCCGAAGTCCGAAATATAAACACGGTGTCCATCAGTTAAAACGTTCCTAAAGTGAACATCGAAATGTAGTAACCCATTCGCATTCATAAACGAGACAGCAGACCGCAGGTTGGAATCCACCATGGCAAACGCTGAGGTGGATGCAGCCTCTCCAATAGCAACCTGTTCGGTAAGCCAGTCCTGCAGATTATGGGGAACGTACTCGCAGAACAGTACAACACTATCCACGGATTGCTCAATCGCCTCGATACGATCCCGCACTGCCTGGGAACCCCAAAACTCAACCATACGGGAAACATCGCTCAGTTCCTCAGAGATTGGCATACGTCGTTTCGGACTTTGTAACACCCGCCAGTGATACATTAACGGAAAGCTCTCACACTGTTTCGCCAGCACCCAGTTGGTGGTCATGGTATGGGCGGCGACCTCACGCCAAACGCTACTACCTGGCGAACCTATGCCATAGTGGCAAAACGGAGGGAGTTCGAATAGGTTTCCAGTGGACATAACATTCTGAGTGCGTCTTTCTAGTTCCGTTAGCGGTACTATTTTCACGAAGATGGACGTGTCTTCAAGTTGCAATAACGCCGTTGTACCACCGATGCCAGTAGCAAGAACCGTAGCATCTTCCACTCGCTCTCGAAGCCGTTCATCACTGAGCAACGCTAAGGCAGTAGATACATTGGCATAACGGGCAAGTCGAGTTTCGTAAGACACATGAAGCTCTGTTTGGAATGATTTCATAAATAGATCACTATCCTTCCACTCGAATATAGTGATTTTACCTTTTGACTCCAAAAAAGTCCCAGCCACCAACCATGCATCCAGCCTAACATATACCCAGTTTAGGGTAAATGTTATTGGAACTACACTGCCCGTTAGCATAATGAATTAGAACAGTGAAAAGTAGTTAAATATTTATCTACTCGGTAATTGGAACTAGTTCTTGCCCTCGATTCGGGACAAGAACTTGTACCGATAAAACAAAAAAAGCCGCTAAATTAGCGACTTTCTATGGATCTATTGTTCTTGTCCCTCGACAGGTAAAACGTCACTTATTTATTACCGAGTTGTTCCGCCAAACCGATTAAAAGTCCTTCATGTCCACGAATGTAGCAGAGCCGATACGAGTCCTCGTACTGAACCACTTCGCCAACGAGCTGAGCACCATGCTTAGTGAGTCTGGGTAACATTTCGTCAATGTCTTCCACGGTGAACATGACGCGCAGATAACCGAGGGCATTTACGGGAGCCGTTCGGTGATCTGATATAGTAGGTGGGGTAAGGAATCGCGAAAGTTCAAGTCGGCTGTGGCCATCTGGGGTAACCATCATAGCAATCTCTACACACTGTGAACCCAGCCCGGTTACGCGACCAGCCCATTCCCCTTCGACAGTAGCTCGCCCTTCGAGCTTTAAACCGATCTCCTCAAAGAAAGAGACTGCGTCATCAAGGGATTCTACAACGATGCCAACATTGTCCATTCTCAGTAATTTGTTTTTTTCCATAGTTTATCTCCTTATGTGTACAAATTTATTACCAGATCATCTTCATATTAATTCTACCAATAATCACTAGCTCCTTCCAAACGATTAACACCGAAATAAATATCCAGCTCCTTGAGTTTCAACACGTGTCCCTTCTAGTACAACTTCATTCGATATACCCCCGTCTCACCGAGAAAATCTTTTCGAGTCAACCCTGTTTCTCCAAGCAATATTCGATAATTCGTTATCGTACCATCATGTGAAATAATGAATATTTTTTTATATCTTTCCCCGATCCAATCGAATAACTGCTTAGCATATCCTTCAAAAATTTCTTGTTCGATCCTATTAATCCCTTCTTTCCAGCAATCCAAATTGAAATCAAGAATTCCAGCATCTGCATACAGATTTGTAATTTCAGTTTTAGAAAGGATAAGATCACATGCTAATAAAGGGAGTTCGGGGTTCTGAGGATACATTCTCGGACCAACAAGTGGAGAAATAATGAAGTCCATACCACTTTTTATAATAGTTGCCGTCTCAATTGTACGTTTAGTTGGACTTACCAGAACTAAATCATCAGGATCCATTTTAATTTCGTTTCGCAGCTGCGTTACTTGAAATTTGCCGTACTCTGTAAGACTTGGATGCAGAGTATTCAACCGATTTGGATAATCGTTGAGATGTTCTCCATGACCGTGCCGAATAAATATAAATTCCATTTTCCTCCCCCCATAACATCAAATCCAATATTAGGTATTCTATGCTTGTATGGAGCTATCCTGCCCTTTAGCTTATAGAGCGGCATGACCATTTCTGCAATTTTGCTGATCCCTGATATACCCCCTCCCGAAGAATTACTCAGCATAAGCTGTGCAATCCCTCTTCCATTCAAAGCTGAAAATGGGCCCTAACTAGTGGAAAATGAGGTGAACAATCAAGAGTTAAAATACAGTTGTACATGTTATACAGAACGTATGCAAAAGCCTGGACAGTTAAGTGAATGTGAATTATTTGATTATTGGAAGGTGATCTACCTGAGAAAATAGAGCAAAAGCAATACTGCACATTAACGGATGAACAAGAAGAGTTATACAAAAAATTGGTGCATGAAGTAAAAGAAAAAGCAAAGAAGTTAACGAGGAAAACACGGAAGCCCTATATGATGACTATATAATAAAGTAGCCCTGGTTGATGAGCTAATTAGTACTATTCTTGAGGCAGATGAAAGTGTACTTCTTTTTACTCAGTATGTAAAAATGGGAGGGTTATTACAACAACATTTAACTGAAAGATTTGATGTCCATGTTCTGTTCTTGAACGGTAGTACATTACAGAAGGAACGGGCCAAGATGGTGGATGATTTTCAAAGCAAACAAACACCGATTTTTATTCTTCCCTTGAAAGCTGGAGGAACAGGTTTGAAACCTAACAGTAGCTAACCATGTTATACATTTTGATCGTTGGTGGAACCCCGCAGATGAGAATCAAGCCACCGACCGTGTACACCGCATAGAGGTCAAGAAAACATGGTACAAGTCCATAAACTCATTAATATGAATACATTAGAAGAAAAAATTGATAGCATCTTAAGTTATAAACAAGAATTGCTTGAATCCATGTTAACCTCTTCAAATGCAAACTCTATCTTTGATGAAGATAATGATAATTTATCTGAATGTACCAGCACCATACGCTTCATATTACGTGTCTATTTCTTTTTTTGACTTATTAATGTCCTGAAAATGATCCTGGATCTTTTTCAATCTTTCAAGGTGTGGTTTCAAGTTCCCTAGCATCAAAGCTTTATATTTCTCCGTTAGATAAAACATGTGAGCCGCGTCGTTATCCTTAAACGACGTAATCGTCTTATTTAACTCATAGAGCTCCAACGCCAGCGAGCGCAAGGTTTCTCGAGTCTTGATGTCTATCGTTTTAGGATTAGACTTCCAATATGCATAGCTTATGTCATATAACGACCCCCGTATTCTCGCCTCACGCGCTAGAATAAACATGTCCAGCTGCTCATCCGTTGTCATTGCTGTGTTATTAACAAAATGCTTAGGAACAGCATTATTAAGGTAGGTATCGCTAAATTCAATGAATGTTGATAGTTGATCATCGATTTCTTCCGCTTGTATCTTCGCCTTATCGATCAATTGCCGTATCTTAGCAGGATCTTCATTTTCCTTCGACTCGCTGATTGCCATTAAAGTGTCAGCAAGCGGCACCGTTTCAGAAGCGTGTTTGACTAAATAGACAAATGCCGAATCGTTCTTCTGCTGATACAATGAATAGAGGTCATTGTATTTTTCAGATGATTGGTTTTCTAAATGTCTGTACATCGCAGCATTTATTAATATGATAATCATAAGTATTAGTGCGTAGATCTTTATGTGCTTGGGCAAAGTGTTCTTCCTCTTCTGAAAATTTAGTTATTAGCACTCTTGTTCTAATAACTCCGAAGTCGCCATTTTAATTATAATATATCAGTTATCCAGTCCTGCTTTCGTACACATTAGGAGCTTTACTTTAGCATGAAATTCATCAACCATAAATGGATAAAATATTCCACTACACAATGATACGAGCATCCAGTCCCTCCATCTTGTCACCAGTGAAGTGGTCCATCAGGATACTCCTTCAAAAAAATATATTCCATCACAGAAGAAGGACTTAAAGAGCTGAAAAATGGCTTGTGTCATCACCTGAAGCCCCTGAGATAAAAAAACATTTTTGGTGCAGCTTGCATGGTCCGATATGTTCTACTGAACCTTTAAGTACAGCGAATGGAGACGATTCAAAGAGACAGATTTAAAGAAATGGCTATGGAAACGAACAAAGGCAATCATTTTAGATTGTATGAAAGTAAAGAAGAAGCCGAAGAGTGGCTTCTGAGATAGAAAGAAAGGCGAGATCGAACAATACCGAAAAATTCTTGATAAGGGCCACCTAATTGTCAACCAGACTGATAGGATACTAAAATTCTTGCATCTTCAGGGCAGTTGAATCTAATCCAGAAGGGCAAATTCACTCAGGCATCTCGTTTACGGTAAAATACAATAGCTACTGTAACAAAGATCAGGGTCCATAACATTGAAATACCTGTCCCTTGCATGGGTGTAAGGACATTTAATTCATCAGAGGAAGGCGGCATATACATATAATATCCTGCCGTATCCGGAAAATAATTTCTAATACTAGGTAGAAAATCTCTCGACAATGGACTGACAACGTAATAATAACCAAGCAGTACTACTAAAGCAGGAGTCGTTCGTCTTAATAAAGCACCTATAGCTGCACTGAGAAGTGTGGTTAATGTTAGATAGCCTGTTGCACCTACTAGTGTTACGATCATTGTATCTACTCTAATCACTGCTGCCGTGTCTCTCAACATAATAAAAGCATATAGTACACCTGATGCAGCAATAATAAACGCCACAGGAATGGTGATAATTGCCAATGCCAAATACTTCGTGGATAATTGAAACCCACGCCAAGGTATCGTAGTTAAAGTGGTTCGAATCTGTCCACCAGTATACTCCGAACAAGCAGCTAAGATCCCAAGAATAATGAACCCTGCATGAAGATATCCCATAGAAGCAAGCCCTATATTCAGTATACTTTGTGTCCCTGCTGCACCTTGCAGACCAACCGAAGTAAAAGCTGCGGCTAAAACTAAATTAACAATGAATGTACCCATAAGAGTGAGCCATATCAATGGTAATGTAACTAATTTATCCAGTTCAGCTCCAAGGATTTGTGTTATCTTTCTACTCGATGAGACACTCATGATGCAATATCCCTCCTATGGAAAACAATAGCTGCAGCAATAAAAATAACGACCACCCAGGCAAACATGACTAAACCACCTGTGAACGGGGTGAGAAAGCTGTCGCTCATAAGCATAAACATATCAATGCCAGCCCTATCTGGTAAGTATAATGCTAACTTTGTAACCTTAGAAAGCAGGAAACTGAATGATACAACGGATGTATTTATGATGAGCACAGCAAGCGGAATAGTTCCATTCTTCGTAAGAACAGTAATCCCAAATGCCAGAAGAGCAGTAAATGTCCAGTAACAAATTGCACCGAGCAGTTTGGACCCTTCAAATGCAGGGGTGTATTCACCAAGAACAAGATGCGTGGCTGACAAAGTGGTCATCATAGCAACAACACTAAGCAGTATGCTGGTTACGGTCACAGCGCCTGCCTTGGCCAGCAAAAAATGAAGCCTTGATGAAACAACCGTTAAACTTGTTGTAATCTGTTGTCCTCCGCCAGATTCACTGCTCTCTGTCAAATACTCGCTGCTGACAGCAAGCACACCAAGAATGATGACACCTTGTACACCAAGAGCTAATCCAATATAGCCAACTTCCGATAGCCGTGTGCTAACTCCAGCTATAATCTCCTCTTTTTGTGCTGTACTGTCCAAGGCAGCAATGACCGCTGGGGCAATTGCTCCAATCAGAAAGGCAAGCCAAATACCCGGCAGGGAGAACAATTTAGATAGTTCCGCGTTGAATGCTCTCATACAACATCACCTGCATTTTCAGATGTCAGGGCAAAAAAGGCTTCCTCCAGCGTGGAATGGTTACCTATTACTTCTTCCAATGTTCCATCTGCAACGATTGTTCCATGCTTAATAATCACCACATCATCAACCGTCTCTGCAAGCTCCCCCATTAGATGACTGGATAGTAACACCGTGTTTCCAGACTCAGCACGTTCACGTAAGAATGTCCGAATCCACCGAATTCCTTCCGGGTCGAGCCCGTTTACGGGTTCATCTAAAATCAATATTTTGGGATCACCAAGCAGTGCAGCTGCCATGCCAAGCCTTCTCCCCATACCAAGGGAGTACTTCCCAACTCTTTTACCAGCTGCATTCGTAAGACCTACGATTTCCAGAACTTCCTCGACACGTGAGCGAGGCAATCCTGCGGCACGAGCAATCCAACGCAAATGTGCCCGTCCTGTACGCATACGATGAGCTCCAAATCCATCAAGTGCGGCACCTACGGTTTCTAGAGGATTATGTAATTCTGCGAATGGCTTTCCATTAATGAGTGCACTTCCTGAGGTGGCACGATCTAATCCAAGCAGGATGCGAAGTGTAGAACTTTTACCTGCCCCATTCGGACCTAAAAAACCAGTTACTCTACCGGGTCTAGCTTTAAAACTGATACCTGACAAGATTTCTTGACTTCCGCGATGTTTGACTAAGTTATGAATGGTAAGCAACCATAACACTTCCTTTCTGTTATGATTCTCATTATAAAGAATCAAAGTTACATCTCGGTTATCATGCTGTTTACTTCTGGGTTAACTTTAGTTTAAGCTCTACCAATAGCTACTTTGGTCCCATTTTCATTGGATGTAAAATCAGCTTTCAGCTTCATTTTTTGCAGCATATAATTTGAAGTCGACAAGCCAATCCCTGCTCCACGCTCATAGGAAGAGTTATCCATACCTGGACCTCGGTCTGCAACAATGATCCGTTCTTTTTCTACATCCACCACAATGTTTACATATTTCCCCTCTGCTGCATGGCGAAGAATATTCTGAAATAAATTATCCAGAACCCGTGTCATCCACTTAGGATCTGCTTCCCAATAAAAAGTCTCCTCTGCCGGTAAGTCAACATCGATCTGCATTTCTTTCTCTTCAAATACAGGATACCACGCAGCAACAGATGCTCTTACTAAACGTCCAATATCTGTTGAAGTTGGCCCAAAAGGATGTTTCCCTGATGTAAGCAATGTATAGGAAAGCAAATCATCCATTAGATCTCCGACTCTTGTAATCGTATGGTTCATCTCTGTTAATGAATTTTGTCCTTCTAAACTCATGGATTCTTTATTTAATCTGGTAATGTGTCCTCGCAAAATGGTAAGTGGCGTTCGCAAGTCGTGAGACAAATTCGCAATGAGTCGATGTCTTAACAATTCCTCTTCATATTCCCGCTTGCGACTGTCTTCAAGCTGCTGAATCATCCAATTAAAAGAACTTCCCAACTGGTCTATTTCATCCATACGATCACTTTGAACAGAAATTGGTTTAGGAAATGAATGATGATTAGCTGAAAATGACATGATTTCCTGTAAACCGCTAAGACGTTTACGAAGTCTCAAGAAGAAAATCCAAGATAATACAACAAATGCGACAATAATAAAACCAAACAATAGTAGTACAACGTAAAATAGATTTAACGTACTCAGAACTTCTCCATTGATAGAAGACCCAACGAACGCAGAGAAGAAAATAAGCACAAGGGGAGGAAAAAAGATAAATAGAAAATGTCCTTTTAAAAAACGATGAAATAATGATCTTCTTTGTTTCATAGCTTCACCCGATAACCTATTCCTTTCAACGTTTCAATAATCTCTGGGGAATCTGGATGACGTTCCAACTTCTGACGCAGTCGATGGATATGCACCATTAATGTTTTATCACCGGTTATATAAGTTTCTTCCCAAATGGCTTCATAAATTTGTTCTTTTGGTAAAACTTGATTGGGGTGGCGTATGAAGTACATTAAAATTTGATGTTGTTTCCCTGTCAGTATAATTTCTTCTCCTGTGCGCTTGTCATATACCATTTGGACTTCTGGATCTACTTCAATCTGATTTCCTAATAAAATGCGTTCGAAATGTGTTCCACCACTTCGACGAATTAACACTTCTAATCTTGCTACTAATTCATCTGTATGGAATGGTTTCGTTACATAGTCATCAGCAAATTGTAAACCATCTACCTTATCATTTATCGATGTTCGAGCAGATAACAGCAAAATAGGAACAGCAGGAGCTGCCTTTTTTAATCGTTTTCCCACTGTAAATCCGTCTAAACCAGGTAACATGATATCCAAAATAACGACTTCATGCTGATTTACTTCTTTTTCGGCTCCTTCACCAGAAAGCAGCCACTGAACTGAGAATCCTCGCTGTTCCAATTCTTCTTTTAGCAGGCTGCCTATTTTCTCATTATCTTCAATATATAATACGTTTCTTTTCAAGTAACATCCCTCTCTCTATATGGAGTTCACTATTAGACAGATTAACACAAACTAAAAAATGGGCAACAAAATGAGTTGGCAATGTTACGAGCATTGATTAATCTAATCGGCAGCCTCCTTATCTTCATTACTAACGTTAATTCATTCGCTAACTTTTGCAGCATCTTTAATATAGCTCTTCGTTTCGTTTCGGTTCGGTTATCTTCGGTCTTATCCTCGACTCGGGACAAGAACCTATACCTACAAAACAAAAAGCCGCTAAATTAGCGACTTTCAATGGGACCATGTTCTTGATTTCTTGAAGGACCTCTATTCGATTGATAGATTCACTTTGGTGAGATAGTACCTTCAAACGTTCCATCACAGTGTATCCCGCTTATTTAAGCAATGTAAGAGTCACTTCAATCGTATTATTTATAAATGAGCGCTCCGGACGGGATTTTAACATGACGGTCAGCCCAATTAACGAAACGATGAGAGCTTGCGATAAAGCTTTCGCGTCTGTGCGACTTGCAAGCTCCCCAGATTGGATGCCTCGCTCAATGGTTTCTTGAAATATGACCGCCAGGTACATCTGATGTTCCCTTGTCAGAATTTCAAATTTCTCATCATGTGGCGCAAGCTCGACCATCGTATTGATGCAAAAGCATCCGCGGCTGCGGCTTACGGAATATTCCTCATCAACCAGGTTCTCAAAAAAAGCTCGAAACGCCTCCCTGACGGATGGCTGGTTTTGAAGTTTGCTTCGCGCCTCGGAAGCATGCGACATCGTGTATTTGCGCAGAGCGGTCTCGAACAGTTCTTTCTTGTCTCCAAAGGCTGAGTATATACTAGGCCGCTGAATGCCCATTCTGGAAGTCAAATCGCTTAATGAGGTAGCCTCATATCCCTTTTCCCAAAATAACTGCATCGCGGAATCTAATACTTTCTCTTCATCAAATTCGCGGACTCGTCCCATAATGGTTTACCCCTCGTTACGTTTGATTTTTGTGGATACGCTATGATCACATTTGTATGAATACAACTTCATTTCATTACCAATCAGTATAATTAATTTTATGATGAACGGCTGTGGTTGTCAAATACAGATTCCCTTATATAATCCGGTTGAATATCAATTCATTACGTATACTCTTATCGTTCAAAATATACGTGTTGACTTGAATTGTAATTGTGATGTATATTTATTTGACCGTTTAACATACCGAACAGTACATAATAATCGAAAGGGTTGAATGAACCAAAATGGAAGATATGACAGAAGAAAAAGCGGTCCATGTCCCGCAGGTGACGGTAACCTCGACTGAATCTGGGTCCGTTGATCGTACGCCTCTAACTCGATACGTGACATTGTTGTTTGCGGTTGCTTGCGGAATGTCAGTTGCCAATATCTACTTCGCACAGCCGCTGCTCGATGAGCTGTCTAACGAGTTCAACATGGACTATTCCATCATCGGAATTCTTATTACCGTCACTCAGGTCTTCTATGCATTGGGATTGCTGCTGCTAGTGCCTCTGGGCGATTTGCTGAACCAGCGCCGATTGATTATCGCTCAGATGGCAATCTCCATAATGGCTCTGGTTATCGTTGGTACTGCTTCCTCCGGAACGATGCTCTTTGCGGGTTTGGCATTGGTCGGATTGCTTGCCGTTGTAACGCAGACGATTGTAGCGTTCGCGGCGACCACAGCTGCACCTGCTGAACGAGGGCGTGTCGTTGGTATGGTAACCAGCGGAGTTGTGATTGGGATCCTTCTCGCGCGAACCATTTCAGGAATTTTGAAGGATCTAGCAGGATGGCGTTCGGTTTATCTGGTTTCTGCCGCGTTGATGCTGCTCATGGTTTACGCATTATATAAGGTGATGCCAGATGGTGAGCGTAAGGTAAAGACTGTTCCCTATTCTCAACTGCTTAAGTCGGTACTGATGCTGTTCCTGCAAGAACGGCTATTACGTATCCGCGCTGTTTTGGCTATGTTGATTTTTACCGCTTTCAGCATTTTGTGGACGCCATTAGTACTGCCTCTTAGCTCGCCGCCACTATCCCTTTCGCACTCTGCCATCGGGGCGTTTGGTCTCGTGGGTGTCGTGGGTGCATTGGCTGCAGCAAAGGCTGGTAAGCTAGCCGATCGTGGTTATGGACAGAGAACGACAGGAATTGCATTGTTTCTGTTATTACTATCTTGGCTGCCAATCAGCTACACGGAGCAGTCCCTGTTTGCCTTAGTCATTGGTATTGTTCTGCTGGACTTGGCGGTGCAGGCCGTGCATGTCACGAATCAGAGTATGATTTTTGCATTGCGCCCGCAGGCGCGCAGTCGCATGGTTGCCGGGTATATGATTTTTTATTCCATCGGAAGTGCTGCTGGTTCCATTGCTTCGACCCATATTTATGGACAGTATGGTTGGCATGGAGTTTGCGTGCTTGGGGCTTCCGTCAGCGCTTTTGCTCTTATATTCTGGGTGATGACCAAAGGTGGTAAAAGCGTCTACTTACAGTAAACCCAAGTGCCCTATGTTTACATATAGGATGCGCGTTTCCCTGTCGGATTACGGCAACGTCCGTATTCTTTGGATGAGTTCTAACTAGTATAAGGGTGTTCATTATGCATAATCGGAAAGGCTGTCTCGCGTTCTGAATTGTTGCGAATCATAAAACCCCAAACACAGCCCTAGGGATATGTTTGGGGTTTTGGTTCATTAGGTACTTCCCCTCAGACTAAAGAAGATTTACTTACGCAATAGCGGTTCCAAGTGATTCCTCCATACCCATTGAGGACTAAACTGCTGCCTTGTTATGGTTTTGGCATGGATTACGGAATCATATTGCATCTTAGCTACAATTTTGGCTGCATGCTCCTGCAGATAGATCCTCTCGGACTGATCATACGTCTGAGTTGCAGGAACTCCAGTGTTGTGAGCATACCATCTCATCATATAGGCACCCAGTTTTTTTCCTAGTTCCTCTAGAGCAGGTACTCCCTCATTGACAACGAGATAATTCCCTCGGCTGGCTGCCTCCAGTACCATCAGTGGTAATGCTTCGGAAAGCGATGGGCAAATGAACAAATTCGACAGTGTAAAAAGCTCCAAAATCCCCTTTCTTGGAAACCCCTCTTCAAAACCGATATCTGTAGTGAAGACAGTATCCTGGAAGCTCAATCCATTTTCGTAACCTGCCATTTGAATCAGGGTCTTGTATGTATTGGGATCGATATCGCTGGATGGAAAATCACAAAAAAGAACGGTAACGTTTCTCTTCGTTAACTTTTTAATGGCACCGCATAAAGCAGCCACTTTTTCAGGCTGTTTTCCAAACGCTAAACGGGCAGGATAGACAACGAGATAATCGGGAGATAACAAATCAACTTTTCGAGCCAAAGCGCCGACTTCATCGCTGAAAAAGCTAAGATTATTGAGGCTGTTGCTTACAACTCGACATAACCCTTCAGGCACATCATACTGCTTGGCTAAAGCCGAAATTCCCGAGGCTGAAGGATAGGCATAAATTGTATTGGCCATTGGCGTATACCTTGCCGCAAACGGCCATACGCTGTTATGCGGCCGTGGTGCGGGAGCCGAGTGGGAAAAAGCAATAAAACGTACGTTGGGCAACTGCTGCTGTGCCGTCCTGACAGCGACATTATAGAGAAGATACTCGCTCAGATAAAGAATATCGTGCATCAAACAATAGTCTACATCCGACAGATGCCGCTCAAGATCAAGCGCAATAACACCCGCTTCTTCAAAAAAGCTATGGTGCACCCTGCCGTTGGACTTGGAATCGTCATTCCACTCGATGTGTTTGGGGCTCCAGTTGCCTGCAATTCTCGCCCATTCAATTCTTTCATCGAGGAAAACCCCAACCTTCTCTTCGTCAGTAAATTGCTCAGAGACCAATAGCTTGGTCGCTACATGAGCATCCAGAAGCATTCGCAGTTGTTCGGCAACGACGTTAACCAACGAATACGTGCTGCTTAATCCGGTAAACATCGTTAAAATGGCCACTTTCATAAGACCAGTCTCCTTTCATATGAAGGATCCTCTTCATCGTGCGACCGCTCGCAATAGCATAATGTTGCTATCCATTTCTCCCCTTCTGCTCCGTGAGGTGTTTTTTTGCGGTCTGCTTCTAACCGCATGCCCGTATTTATTCATATTCGTCTTCCCATCGTTTGAAAACATCTAGTTCACAAACAAGAGCGAATGCAGTGCCATTAATTCTTCTATTTTACGGCAACGATATGGGTGTAATTACTTATACAGGAATTTGTTGGTAATATTCTTCTTGAAAGTGGGGATGGAGCATTAGTACCCCCTCCTCTACGCTTGTATTCCTTTCCTTTGCTATATTTTTAACAATAAGATCAGTCCATTCACGTCTAACACTTTCACTAATTTTACCACCCATTGCAGATATATGATAAGTATTCATACCCCAGCGATATATCATGGTTTTTTGACCACGAGGAGATTGATAAATTTTTGCATTATTATTAAAAGTCATGGTGTAATCTTCTCCAAAACTGCTTTCAGGTATTTCAATGCGTGACAAATAATTCTTTGTGTAGACATTTCCAGTATTAACATTGTTAAATATCCCTTTAAATTTGTTATGTTCAAAACAATAATGACCATCACTTCGATAAATTTCATATCCTGGATGAGTAATCGTGTCATTCCATGTATGACTCAATGCCCAAGGAAGCATTAAATCGTCATCATCAAGGCGGTATATATAATTATATTTACATTGTGAAAATCCAAATTCGAGTTTTTTGCCAATGGATGTAAACCTTTCTTTCACATTAACAATTCGAATGTTGGGATGATTAAATACATACTCGACCTTAGAGCTATCATTAATAATTAGCATTTCTGATTCACCTGTAAAATCCTGACGAAGAAAAGATTCAATGGCTTCCTCTAGTAAATGATGGCGTTGATAGGTTAAGGTTAAGACACTAATCATATTAAACTCTCCTCCGAACAATCCATAAACTTTGACCTAGGCTGCAACATACGAATTCCCCCTTTCACTACATTGAATAAATTATATATCCCTGTTTCACCTACTTCGCGACATGTAACCAAGCCGCTCCAACATAGATTGTTTGTGAGGTGTTTTTTTCGGTAAGCTTCTTCCCACGCACGCCTACTAATTCATATTCCTCTTCCCATCGTTTGAAAACACCTATTTCACGAAAGGAGGTCATGCCGTGCCATTTATTCTTCGATTTTCAGGTAATGATACAGGTGCAATCACGTTTACGGGCAATACGCTCGGGTTATCCGGCCTGAATGGCGTCGCGGGAACACAAGATTTTATCGGCGCGCTGGTCACAACGGATACGTCTCTTCAAGTCGGCAACTTTCCGCCAGGTACCACCAGCGATTTCAATCTGGACAGCGCCAGCGCCATTCTCAATTTACTGCCGGGAAGCAGTATCCTCTATGCGGAGCTGATCTGGGCCGGTACGTATGCGGTAACGGGGGGCACGACCAATTTTGCACCGTTTATCGACAAGTCCGTCTCCGTGACGACGCCGCTAGGTGCGACCGTTAGCGTAGCGCCCGATCCGGTTACGGCGCAACTGCTGTTCATTAACGGGAACTTCAACTATTTCCGTTCGGCTGATGTCACGTCGATTATTCAGGCAGGAGGCGCCGGCACGTACACGGTAGGCGGTGTCGTCGGCAATACGGAAAACGTCGGAACTTCCACAGGCAACCAATGCGGCTGGACGCTGTGCGTCGTGTACCAAAATACCACGTTGCCGTTTCGCAATCTGAGCTTAAACGTCGGTATCGTCGATATCGCGTTTGCGAGTACGCCTTCGGTCGACACAACCATTACGGGTTTCGCCACACCCATCACCGGACCGGTTACGGGGAGGATGCAACTTTGCGCTGGAGACGGGGATTCCAACAAAGGGGGAGATCAAGTACTGTTCGGACCTAATCCGGCCAGCTTGACCATCCTCTCCGGCCCGCGGAACCTCTCGAACAACTTTTTCGCTTCACAAATTTGCGACGATAGCGGTAATCTGGACACGTCCGGCACGTTCGGCACACGCAATATGCCTCTGGGATCCAACGTCGTCGCTGGCCGGCAAGGCTGGGATATTACGAATGTCAACATTTCAAATACGTTAACGAACAATCAGACCTCAGCCACATTGGAGCTAAGAACGACAAACGATGGTTATAGCGTCTATGCGGTCGGGATTTATATCGACATCAACGCTCCGAAAATCATTGTCAATAAATTTCGCAGTGGAAGCAGCACACCCCCTCTCGCGAATCAAGCTGGCGTCAACGCCGTCGTCATTGATGGCACAGCCGTCGTCGGAGAGACGATACCTTACAGCATCATCGTAAGTAATACCGGGACGGCTTCCGCCGATTCTACCGTCATCGTCGATCCGCTGCCGAACAACACCGTCTTTGTTCCGGGGAGCGTCACGATAAACGGCGTGCCGTCAGGAGCGGATCCCTCGGTCGGCATTCCCATCGGTTCGCTAGCGGCGGGCGCGTCGGTTTTTGTTACCTTCTCCGTGACCATCGTGTCGCTTCCTCCGAACGGATTAGTCTGCAATCAAGCCACGATTAATTTCCAATATCAGAGTGTGGCTGGTGGTCCGATATTGACTGGCAGCATCCCGTCCGACGATATCTGTGTTCAGGTGTTACCGGCCTCCATCCAATTCACGAAGACGGCGAATCGGACAACGGGCGCCCCGGGTGATACGATTACGTATACCTTTACGGTGACGAACACAAGTGATACCACCCTCACGAACGTGCAAATCCAAGACTCGCTGCTCGGCTTATTCGTGCTGCTCGATATGCCGCCGGGAGACGTCGTAACCTTCAACGTGGATTATGTCATCCCGCCAGGGACACCGGCCGGCAGCGTAATCGACAACATCGCGACCGTCACATCCGATCAGACCACTCCTCAGACCGCTGAAGTGGTCGTGACCGTGCTTCCCGTCTTCAGTCTCGCCGTTGTGAAAACGGCGGATCGGGTTTCCGTTGCGGCTGGCGATGTCGTCACGTATACGCTGACGGTGAAGAACACGTCCAATGCCCCGGTGACCAACGTGACCGTAACCGACGCTTTGCTCGGTTTCTCCCAAGTGATCCCATCGCTGGACGTTGGAGCGTCGCAATCGTTTACCGTCCCATTCACCATCCCGCCGGGCGCGCTGGGTGGCACCGTATTCACGAACGTAACGACCGCAACCTCGAACGAAACGGGGCCGACAACCGATTCGGCGACCGTCATCGTCACACCAGTGCCGAATTTGGTCCTGTTTAAAACCGTCACGCCGGAAACGGCTGCGCCGGGGGATACCGTCACGTATACGCTGACAGCCACAAACGCCGGCAACGAGACGCTGATGAACGTGCGGATCGTCGATCCGACACTCGGGATCGATCATACGTTTGATGCGGTAAATCCGGGAGATTCGGTCGTGGTTACGGTGCCGTTTACGATCCCCTTGACGGCGATGCAAGCCGATACCATCGTCAACGTCGCAACCGTAACCTCCAATCAGACCGGTCCGACGCAAGCCGATGCTGTCGTGACAGTGATCGGCGCCCCAGCGATCACGCTTGTAAAGTCCGTCGCGCCGCAGCAGGCGTCGGTCGGTGCTACCGTGACGTATACGTTCGTGGTTACCAACACCGGCAATACGTCTTTGAATAACGTGTTGCTCACCGATCCGCTGCTTGGACTCAGCCAGACGATCGGCACGCTCGCCCCCGGTCAATCGACCACAATCGACTTCCCGTTTGTTATCGCGAGCGGCACCGCCAATCCGTTCGTGAACACCGCGACGGTCTCCGGTACCTCCGGCCCGCAAACGATTGAAGCGAGCAGCAGCGCAACGCTTGACCTGCTCTTCCCCGCCTTCACCGTGACGAAGACGGCGGACCTTGCGCAAGCGAGTCCGGGAGAGACGGTGAACTTCACGTTCACCATTGTCAACACCGGCGGCATCCCGTTAACGAACGTCGCCGTCTCCGATCCGTTGTTGGCCTTTGCATCGACGATCCCCTCGCTTGCGGTCGGCGCGTCGTTCACCGAGACGATTCCGTTTGTCGTTCCTGCCACCGCGGCGCCCAATTCCGTCATTCCAAACGTTGTCACCGTCACACCGGCAGAAACCGGACCGCAGGATGCGACCGCTAGCGTAGCGGTGAATCCAGTCCCTGCGATCTCGCTCACGAAGACACCGGACGTGGTCAATGCGCTGCCCGGCGATACGATCACCTATACGGTGATTGTGACCAACAGCGGCAACATTCCATTAACCAGCGTAGGTGTCAGTGACGATCTGCTCGGGTTAAGCACCGTCATTCCATCGCTAGCCGTCGGTCAGTCGCAGAGCTTCACGCTCACTTTCGTCGTTCCCCCGGGAACGCCGATCGGCACGGTCATCACGAACGTGAGCTCAGCCATCTCCGACCAAACGGAAGCGGTGCAAGCGACCGCCAACGTATTGATTAACGCTTTGCCGCCATCACTCACCGTAGTGAAAACACCGAATGTGCTGACCGCTGTACCGGGAGACACTGTCACTTATACGATTACGGTGACGAACACAGGTACCGTCGTGTTGACCAATGTGCTCGTGACGGACGCAACGCTCGGCATTTCGCAAACCATCGGCACGCTGAATCCCGGTCAAGTCCAAGTCCTGACGTTCCCATTTGTCATTCCTGCCCGTACGCCAAGCGGCACCGTCATTGTCAATACGGCTGTTGTCACGTCGGATCAGACGAATCCGGAGGAAGGCACATCTACCGTCACGGTCGTTCCAAGCCCGGGCTTAACGGTGACCAAAGCGATTGCACCCGCTCAAGCCGCGCCCGGTGTGGACGTAACGGCTACGATTACCGTCACAAACACGGGCAACGTCGATCTGACGAATGTTGTCATCACGGATGCGACTCTGAATTTCAATACGGTCATTCCTTCTCTGCCGATAGGATCGGTCAGCAGCTTTTCGATTCCGTTCACGACGCCGAATGTACCGGCAGGCACCGTTCTTACGAACACCGCAACGGCAACCTCCAATGAAACGGGCCCTACATCTGCAACGTCGACGGTGACGGTGCTGCCGGAGATCCAGCTCACCCTGATCAAAACGGTAAGCCCGACTACCGCGCTGCCTGGGGACACGGTCACCTTCTCGTTCGAAATTCGCAATACGTCCAACGTAACGGTGACCAATGTGCGATTTACCGATGAGCTGATCGGGATCGACAAGACAGTGGCGTCTCTTCCACCCGGATTTTTCGTCATTGTGTCGCGCACGTTCACGATTCCGGCGGATGCGCGCGGCGGTACGGTCATTACGAATGTCGCTACGCTTAGGTCTGACCAAACGGCGCCGATCACGGCTGAGGCTGCCGTTACCATCGCGAGCGATCCACGGCTGACCATCAGCAAAACGGTGTTTCCGACCAACGCCCTGCCCGGTCAAGAGGTATTCTTCCGGATGGAGGGCACCAACACCGGCAACGTGCCGCTCTTCAACATTAACTATTCCGATCCGCTGCTCGGTATTAACGGAATTGTACAGATGCAGGATGTCGGCGTGACCGTGGCGCTGATCGTTCCGTTTACCGTTCCGGCCACGGCCGTACCGGGAGAGACCATCGTCAATACGGTTCTGCTGAATTCAGCTCAGACAGGACAGCTCAGTACGGCCGCATCGGTGAGGGTTACAGGTCCTACCGTTACAAAAAGAGCGGATGCCACTTCCATCTTCGTCGACGATCGGGTTCGATTTACGATTACGGTAGCCAACCCGAGCGCGACCGCGCTTCTCAACACAATCTTAACGGACGTTCTGCAAGCGGGCACGCAATTCGTGCCGGGAAGCGTAGTAGTCGGCGGCGTCGCTGTACCTGGTGGCAATCCGGCAGCCGGCATCCCACTGGGTAACATCGCTCCGGGACAGACGATTCAAGTGGTGTTCCAGGCCAAACAAACGGTATTGCCGCCAAATGAAAAATTGCTAAACCAAGCATCGGTCAGTTTCCAGCTGGCCAACTCGGCTCGGCGATTCACGGTCAACTCCAACCTTCTGGTTATCGAAGTAGATGAACACGAGGAATAAAACGATTGAAACCGGCCTTTGCGAAGGCCGGTTTCTTTATTAGAGCTAATCGGTAATTTGTACAAGTCTTTGTCCTTGATTCACGACTAAACTTGTATAGATAAAACAAAACACTACATTGGAGTGATCTCCCATCTTTTATATACGAAGTCATATACGCAAATTTCACAAATCACTGGCACTTAGACACACCTCATGTAAAATGTAGTTATTTTGGTAGCAAAAAACCTTAGAGCATGCTGCAATGTACATATCTCTAAGGTTTTTCTCTTTTTGTGGTGCTTTTATTGCGCAATCTATTAAATCTATTATTTTTCAATAGTTTCACCATTCAGGTCATGGTGTAGTTCTGTGGCCGGGATGAGGGGCTCGTATATTTGTCCTTTTGGAACAGGATTGGAAATATACACGAAGTTTCCGGTACCATCGGGTGCACTTCCTTTGGCCCACAAACCTTCACCTGATTCAGTTCCCTCCGAGAGATTCCAGAATTCATAAGCTTCTGGCTGGGATTCCTGTTCTGCTTCAGGTGGGAATGAAGCCGGTACAACGACTCCGTTCTTTTCCTCCAGTTCTTGGATCGCGGCCATCCATTGATATTGATGGTAACGGTCACGTGCCAACATTTTACGGAGAGTTGCACGAACACCTTCATCGGTAGTCATATGATAGAGTCTTGCCACTTGAAGTCGACCCTGACTTTCGGCATGCAGATTGGATCGCATGTCTGCCAGAAGGTTACCACTCGCCACGATGTATGAACCGTTCCAGGGTACTCCGTTAGAGTTAGTAGGTAACCCTCCCAGACCGCTTACAAGTAAGTGTTGAGGATTGATGCCACCCATAATTGCAGCTGTAACCGGATCTTCAGCTGCTTTTTGTTGCTCAGCAGGTGTTGCCCCATCCAGCAGCTGGCTAATCAATGCGCAGAGCATTTCAACATGGCCGATCTCTTCAGTACCAATATCCATAAGCATATCTTTGTATTTTTCTTCGCCCCGACAATTAAATCCTTGAAATAGATACTGCATCATAACGGTCATTTCCCCGAATTGTCCACCTAGTACCTCTTGGACTTGGCGAGCAAATACGGGATCCGGGCGATCTACTTTTACCTCGAATTGTAACTCTTTCTGGTGTCGAAACATATGAATCCCTCCATTATGGGTAGTTGATCAATTCAAAATGTATATAACCTGCTCAAATGATTTTAAACAGTAGAGCACAGCAAAAAAGACAAAGAACGGAGAGGCAGTCTCTCCATCTTTGTCTCTGATAATACAGTCTAATCGTTTAGCAAAACATACGGTTACTTAGGCTTCGTCAGAATCGGGTCTTTTGATTTGAAGAGGTGGAGGCACTAGCCATCCTTTCTCTTTGTTCATCTGAAGAATTCTGACTCCTAGAGCCGTCTTGGTTAGATGATATTTGGCAAATAATGCACCGACATCTTCTCTGATAGACTGCCCCATGACCTGGCTAGCTGCAACTAACCCTAACGAAGTATCGGCTGCTATTTTGGCTGCAATTTCAGGATCCGTGAATCTAGCGCCAGCCGGAATATCTTCCAGCTTCACAGGAGGCCGCTCCGGCAGCATTGGTGCAGGGGCAATGCCATTTTCGGTTAATAGGGTATCACATTCTTTAATCTCAAGTTTGGCTTGATCCAGCAGATCATCCAGCACTTTCTTAAGATCCTTGTCACCTGCATGATTCAAGTATGCTTGATAACAGGAAACGAATCCTTTGGCTGCCATGGAGCATTGCCATACGCTAAAAATCTCTCCATAATGCAGTGGTTCATTTTTGGGATTGTCACTCAAAATACCCATCTTCAATTCTCCTCCTCATACGATGTCGGTTTACCAAGTTATGTTTTACCAAATGCAATGATTATATTCTTGTCCGTTACGAACATTGGTTAGTTAACCTTGGTTTCCACAATGCCCCATTCAAAACTTCCGTTTGGATAGGTGCTTGTCTCATCCTCGTCCTCAGCTCGAGACAAGAACTTGTTCCGATAAAACGAAAAAGCCGCTAATTTAGCGACTTTTTTGGGACTATGTTTTGGCCCCTCGATACTTAACGTTTCCGGTTAGCTTAATGATCATATTTGCAGTCTTAATGCATCTACACTTGTTCCCTTAATCTCGCTTAAATTGATTATCGTTTGGAATTAATTCATACAAGGCACGAACATCACAACCGATGGAATCGGCAATCGATATGGCAATTTTGAGCGGCATCACTCTTTTGTTTTCAAGAAAGTCATAAATTCGTTCCGGTTTAAAAAGCAAGTCTTTTGCCAGCCATTCCGCTGACTTTCCGGATTCCATCAATCGTTCATTCAGTAAGCAACGTCCTAGTTCAAATTTCAAGAAGTGATGACCTCCTGCATAAAATAATATAACCTTAATCTGATTCGAGCTGCCGCTTTGTCTTTCGTTTCACTAAAACGATGAGGGGTGGACTTGTTCACTTGAAACAATACCCCTCCAGGGTCGCAACAAGTGTAGACGGAACGTCTATTTCATCCTTAATATAGCTTCCTCCTGGAATATAAATTCCTTTGGAGGACAATCGTTCGACTTGAGACGCTAATCGTGTGGAAAAACCGGGAGAGAGTAGTTGGGGGTCCAGCGCCACTATAAATAGGCCAACACCAGGCGAGGTTCTCCCTTCATCAAAGGATGGAGCATCAAGTGACCAATTGGCGCCCGTCATACCTGCGGCGAGTATTTCAACCATGAGCGCTATATTGGCGCCTCGTGACCCCCCAAAAGCAAGCAACGCGCCCTTGAGAGCTTCACGTGAATCATTAGTACTTTGCCCCCTTCCATCGATGGCCCAGCCTTCGGGAATCATCTCTCCCCGTTCTGCCGCTTTCCGTATATTTACAAACGCTGTAGCGCTAGATGCCTGATCCAAAACCAAGGGAGCCCTGTTATCGACAGGCGCGGCAAATGCGAGAGGATTGGTGCCATAAACAGCCTCCTTACTTTGTCCCGCGGTCATTAAAGCAGGTCCATTGCTGGTAGCTATAGCTACCAATCCTTTATGGGCAAGCCGCCTGACATAATAGCCCAGCTCTCCAGCAGTATAGCTGTTCTTTAACGAGAGTACGGTTACTCCATAAGTGCTTGCCCGTGTTTGCAGTTCCTCGAAAGCGTTATCGAAAGCAAGTTGGGCGATACCACCCTTGGCGTCGGCCTGAATGATAGTAGGCGTTGGATAGAAAAGCGCCGGCTCTTCTGTACCAGAAATGCGTCCGCATAAAAATCCTTCCAGATAGTCGGGAAGATGAGCAAATCCAACCGAAGTCCGACCTGAACATTCTGCATCGATAGTTGCTTCAGCAAGAGAAATCGCCACCGCCATGCTTGCTCCAGCAGCAACACATACGCGAATAGCGAATTCCCTTGCACTATTAAGATCGTATCGCATGGGCTATAATCCTGAAACTCGAATGAATTTGTGGCTTTAATAAGGTGGGCAAGATTGCGAACGGTCTAATCACTGTTTTCTTGTTTCCCTTCAGCATTTTATCACGCTCCCGGTCTAACGTTCTCTTTGAAACGCGCAAACCATTTCTCATAATTATATCATAAATAAATCTTGGCCTAGACAAGCCATTGAAACCTAATTTCGTCATGTTTAACTACTAGTACCAGCTCTCAAAAGGAGCATGTTTTTGTCCCTCGACACAATGATATTATTTTTTTTCGTAAAAAAGCACTGGAGGACCCGGCACTGGAGGTGATCGTGGTCGCTATCGATCATGGGGGTGACGACCGCAACCATGAATATAACTTTACGATCAATGAGGAGTACAACTTCGGGGGCAAGGGTGCGGCGTATGCGGATTTCCTGGCGGAGACACTTAAACCCTATATCGACAGCCACTACAGGACGCTTCCTGAAGCGGAGTTTACGACCATTGCTGGAAGTTCGTTTGGTGCTTACGTCTCGTTGTATACGGCTATTCGCTATCCGGATCAGTTTGGCCGTGTGGGCGGGGTTTCCTTTGTCATGTGGCACGACAGTGGTGGGATCATCCAATTGATTCAAGAGTCGGACCTCTCCCCTGTGCTTCGCGTCTATCTAAGCATTGGAGAACTGGAAACCGACAATCCCGACTTCAATCGGCTTGCCTGCGAGCACGTCGCATTGGTACACCAGACCTTGATAGCATCAGGGGTTCCCGAGAAGCAGATTCGATTCGATATAATTCCTGGCGGAACACATCACGAATCCACGTGGAGCGTGCTGTTTCCTGAAGTACATCGATGGCTGCAGCAGCCATAGGATGGATATGCGTAAGAGGAAACTGCAGAAGCCGCTTATTACGACTTATTTTGCTGAGGAAGGTAATTTGCCCGTTTTGGCCGATTCGGAGAAATAAATCATCTCAACAGGTGAGATGGGCTTTGGTCTCACTTGCCTCACCTTTTGCTCTAATAAGTCATCTTGAGTTTCACCTGAGCAGTCCCGTCGATACCTGCCCTCCTCCAACTTCATGTCGATAAAATCGACGACCTGCTGCAGCGAGTTGATCTGGCTGACCATATTATCCCGATGGCTCCTTAAAAGTTCCACCAGCTCGGGATATTCCGCGGGATCGGTATCGGCGGAGATTGCCAGAAAAGGGCGCATTTGCTCTAGCGGCATCCCCGTTTTTTTCAGGCATGGTATCAGCCGGATCGTATGGATATCCTCCTCCCGGTAGATGCGATGCCCGTTGTCCTTCCGCTCTGCACGAGGCAGCAGCGCAATCTTTTCGTAATAACGGATCGTATCCTCCGTAATTCCGGTTAACTCGGCGGTTTGCTTTATTGTGTAGAATCGCTCTTCCTTCATCCTGTTCCCTCCTGAGGCTTGTGTTTCTGTGCATTATACATCCTGGTGCTGGCTCCAAGTCAAGTTTCTAATTCTTTAGAAAAAAACTTGGTTTCGCGCCTTGACTTGGAGTCGACTTCAACTTGTAGAGTGTGAGCTATCAGGGCAAATACCCTGGAGATCAGGAGGAGATGTACAATGAACAAGAATACACGTGAACATATCGCATTAATTACAGGTGCAAGCGCCGGGATCGGGTTGGAATTAACACGAAAGTTGCTGTCAGAGGACTGGCAGGTGATTGCTTTGAACCGTTCCGACTTTCCGGCGGAGGATGTGAACATCCAACATGCAATAAAGAGTGGATCACTTCGACTTTATAAAACAGATGATCTTGCCGATTATGCCAGCTTGAGACGTACTTTGGAAGAGATTAATCGCAAGGAGCAGCGAATTGATATTTTGTTCAATAATGCCGGAGGGTCCTTTCCCGAGCTGAGTTATTCGAAACAAGGACGCGAGAAGCATTATGAGCTGTTGACGGTCGTTCCGTATATTATTCTGATGGAGTTGAAGGAACTCCTAAAAGCGGGTCGCTTAAAAACGGTGATCAACACCTCATCTTCAGCGCTAAAATTCACTAAAGAATTCACTATCGATATCCTGGAACGTCCCAAAACCTTCCGCAAGCTGCTTGGTCCTTACGCAACATCAAAGCTGGCTCTTTCACTCTGGACTCAGGCCATCGCGGCGCAGCTTGCCAAGGATGACATCAAGATTCGCAGCGTTGACCCAGGTAGCAATAATACGCTAAGAAAAGGAAAACAATCCGGATTGCCCTTTTTGATTGAAATACTAATGAAGCTATTTTTCTCCCCTCCTACTCACGGCGCGAACAAGCTGTATGAAGGAGCTTTAGGGGAACACCACAATAAAACTGGCGTGTATTTGCTGAAAGGCCAGGTTGCGGAATTAAAATTCAAAGACCAGGCATCAAACGTTCTGGAAAGAATTCAAGCGGTTTATGAACACGAATTTTTACAAGGTAACTTTTAAGTTAGTTGAACAGAGGCAGCTGATCTCGTAAACGGCAGCTTCTGCGCCAGCAGTCCGCTGATCTTGCCCATTATCCCAATGATGAACACATCCATACCCTGGATTCACAGCTTGTGCATCAGTATTTTGCAGGAAAATCTCAGGATGCAAGAAGGCACAACCTCATTTACTTACCTGTCCTTCTCTTCTCGGCTTCTGGATAACGGTCGCCAACAATTTGGATCTTGCCAATCTCATCATTGATTACCCTCACCTCCTGTTCAGTGAAGACGATATCGCTTGCTGCAATATTTTCGGAGATTCTATTAACGTTGGTTGTCCCTGGAATAGGTACGATATAGGGCTTTTGGGCAAGAATCCATGCGAGTGCTACTTGCGCTGTGGTTACATTTTTCATCTCAGCCACTTTATTCAAATAATCAACAATCACCTGATTTGCTTCCATCGCTTCTTTAGTAAACCGCGGGAGCTCCCCCCGGTTGTCGTTCTCGGTGAAAGAAGCGTTCTTATCTATTTTTCCGGTAAGAAATCCACGACCAAGAGGACTATAGGCTACCAAACCGATTCCCAATTCTTCGAGTACGGGGAATATGTCCCTTTCAGTTTCCCGCCACCAAATCGAGTATTCACTCTCCACTGCCGTCAGCGGTTCAACGCAATGCGCACGGCGAATCGTTTCAGCGCCCGCCTCCGACAACCCCCAATGGAGGATCTTCCCGTCTTTTTTCAACTGCTGCATGGTCAACGCCACTTCTTCAATGGGAACCTTTGGATCTACGCGATGAATGTAGTACAAATCGATATAATCCGTTTGTAATCTTTTTAAGGACCCTTCCACCGAATGGACAATGGATTCTGGCCGGCTGTCCAGCTCATTGGTTAAGCCAGTGATCTTAAAGCCTCCTTTCGTTGCAATCTGTACCTTACTCCGTTGCCCTGCGAGCGCCTCCCCAACAAGCTCCTCATTTGTGTAAGGACCATAAACTTCCGCTGTATCCAACATCGTAATGCCCGAATCAATAGCTGAGTGTATAACGGAAATCATCTCGCGACGGTCTTTTGCCGGTCCCCGATGATGGTTTAATCCCATACATCCAAATCCAACTTCCGAGGTCTCCAAACCGTTTTTGCCCAGATTCCTTTTCTTCATAATCATTTCCTTTCTTAACCGTTTTTTTTCAAGTCCACAATTTTGTGTATGTTATATACCCATAGTAATTTTCTGCGCGAAAAATTTCAAATGCCTATGATGAATGTTTTATCATGCCTAATATGTATCGTATAATCATCAGGAAACCCTCCATCAGATTATGAAAGGATGATATGAAAAATGGATATTCGTGTGTTTAAGTATTTTTTGACGGTGGCTAAAGTTGGAAACATAACAAAAGCAGCAGAAATCCTTCATGTTACACAGCCTACCCTAAGCAGGCAGCTGATGGACCTTGAAGAAGAATTGGGGACTCGTTTATTTATACGCGGCAAAAGACAGATCACACTAACCAATAGCGGTCTTTTGTTTCAACAAAGAGTCAAAGAAATGGTTTCTCTCTTAGATAAGACAGAAAGAGATCTGGCAGAACAAAAAGATTTGATTGGTGGAGTGGTTTCTGTTGGTTGTGTAGAGTCCACGGTATCAAGAACTTTGCCAGAATGGTTAGAGAAATTTTCGAATCAGCACCCTAGGGTGCAATATGAATTGTATAGTGCAGATGGAGATGACATTCGGGAGAAACTTGACCGAGGAAATGTAGATATCGGAATTCTATTGGAACCGATTGAAACCGCTAAATATGACTATATTCGATTGCCTCATCAGGAAAAGTGGGGGATTCTGATGAGACGTGATGATCCTCTAGCCGAAAAAAAGTCTGTTAGTATCCAAGATATCCTTTCCTTACCCTTGATTGTACCCCGACGTACCATTGTACAGAATGAAATTACAAGCTGGCTTGGTGTTGAGGAGGATAACCTTTGTATTATTGCATCACATAATTTATTGACGAATGCTATGCTGTTGGTGGAAAGGAAACTTGGATATGCAATATGTGTGGGTGGAGCCTATACAATCCGAGAAAGCAGCAGCACTTGTTTTGTTCCTTTTGAACCTGAACGAATTACTACCCATGTCATCGCTTGGAACAAGAATAAGATTTTCAGCCCAGCTACTGCACACTTTATTCAATTTATAAAGGAAACATATCATTCGTGATATTCATCCCTGATCTATTAGATATCCACTGGGTTCACGGTCATTTCGAGAGTTTGTTTCTTGAATGGTTACCAGTCTGACTCACCCATATTTGCTTGTATCACGTCCTCCCAATTGGTATTAAGCATCATCTCGGAAGAATCCCCATGAAATGCCTTCATGGCTTCCTGATCATCAAGCAGCTGATATCTCATCCAAGCCGTCAAGTACCCCCTATGATTGCCACCATTGCCTTCAATCGCTGTATGAGCTGCACCTTTGGCCATCCCCATCATCACTGGCGTGCTTGCGTTCGAACTGTGCAAGGCTAATTGATTCGTTGATACCGGCGAGATTAGAAAATCTCGTGTACCGCCCATAATGAAGAAGGGAACGGTAATACGCGATGTATCGTACACATCTTCCGGATCACAATGCTTCAAATCCGGGAGAGCGATGGATACAACCGTCTTAATCAACGATCCGCTTTTATAGTTGGTATGAGCATTAATGACCCCCGTAGACCCTTGAGAATGTCCAGCCGCACCAATATGTTCTATTTGTACTTTTTGATAAAACAAGCTGTTTGCTCGTTCGTTTTCATGTTTCAAATAATCAATTGCCCCCACAATTTCTTTGCCTGTTCCTGTTGTCTTGCTATAGGAATCGATTACAATGAATCCCCAGCTTGCTAGATGAGTGAAGAGCTCATCATAACGATCTGGCGTAGCATCTGTTCCATTTCCCCATGAAATAATAGGATAGGTTTCGTCTCCTTGAAATGCGGGGTAGTATACTCTAAATAAAGCCTCCCCGCTCGAACTCTTCACTTCTTCCAACTTTACAGAATGGCTTCCTTGCTGTGCATATCGCTGCTCAATGCTTCCTTCTGCCAGTTCGGGTACATTGGAATGAATGATGATTTGCATGAAAATGGTTATTGAAACTGCAACGATAAGAACTAAAGTTGATACCCATAACATCCACTTTCGTTTTTTCAACACCGGCATAGACGTGACCTCTACGATAGTCTATAGACTTCTCTATCGTGTTCTCTGTTAAAATATGAAACTGAATGGATATACGTTAAAAGAGGTAGTTATGTTTCGTTATACGTGAATTTCTTTTATTCACAACGTTTCATGCTGGTTCAAGTTATACAACTCGGATGCAGTGTGCGCACTCCTCCCTGTGTGCACGCTGCTTGGTTCAGGGCATGCTTGGATGACTGGTTGACCATATGTCTAATCGATCTTGGCAGGATACATATGCTCTATAAGAAAGTTCATTATTCGTTGAGCCACACAAGTTCTTGTCCAGTCGAAGACAGAATTTGTACCCAGTAAAACAAAAAAAGCCGCTTGAATAGCGACTTTTAATGAGACCATTTATGTCATCTGCGTCTTTATTTCTGTTGTCGCTTGCCCGATCATTCCTGCTCCTCAGTGGCTCTCAAGATCACAGTAATCGCCTCTGCCCGGGTAGCCTGGGATTTCGGTTTCAACATGTTGTTAGGGTAGCCGGTTATGATTCCATACGCTGTCGCCATCATGACCGCATCATGTGCCCATGTGGAAATCTTGTCCTGATCGGCAAAGCTTCTATTCGTAATCGTTTGATTAATACGCAAAGCATTAACCACCATCACGGCCATTTGCTCGCGGGTAATGAAGTCATCGGGAGCGAAGGTACGCTGATCGTATCCCTGAATAATCCCGTTTGAATACGCAGCAGAAACGGCTTGCTTCGCCCAATGATCCGCCATATCATCAAATGTGTTGCTTCCATCACTTGTGAGACCCAGCGCTCGCACCAGCATCGCAGTGAATTCAGCACGGCTAATCGTACGATCAGGCTTGAAGCTGCCGTCGATATAACCGTTCACAATGCCTGTTCCTGCAAGTTTCTCGATGTTCTTCTCCGCCCAGTGACCTTGGATATCTGTAAACGCAGCCCCGATTCCAGGCTCCTGGACGATCTTTCTCTCGATGACTGCAAATGTGCTAAAATGGTCGGTCGTACCGCTTACCGTTCCTGCCAGCCAATCTACGACGACGTTATCTAGTTCTACCCACTCTTTCAGATCTTCGTTGAACTGATAGAGTAGGAGTTCATCGCTGTCTTTACGACTGGAGTCCACATCAAATTTCAAACTGATCGTTACGTCTTCATCAAATTTCCCTGATACATCTTTCTTCAACTCAATAACTTTACTTACCCATCGTTCACCCTCTCTTAGAGGAGGGACAGCCTGAAGGGTTAGTTGATGTATGGATACATAAAACGGTCGTTTCAGAGCTTTGGCAGGGATTCGGACTTGCCCACCATCAAAAACAATCGTTCTGCCCTCCGCGCCTACCAGAAAGCTGTTGCTCGGGAGCGATGGTACATTGGTTTCGTGCGTTGGATTGGTTTCGTTTGCTTCATCAATCCTCTTGGTGATCAAACGATACCGGCTGGAAGTCAGATTACTCGCATTGCCCGCTTGATCACGGGCTCTGACATGCAAGTACCAATCACCCTCCACCCCGTTCTTACCAAGCACGGCCCCGTCCACAAACGACATCCAGCCAGCGGTTGGCGCAGACATATCGGTCGTCCAGACATATTCCAATGAGGATGCATCTGGCCTACTTCCTGTGTCAGTCACCGTGACGGTCGGTGTTACCGCTGCCGTCTGTATTTCACTGCCATTTGGATGGATGGTGATTGTCGGTCGTGTACGATCGATCTTCACCAAGATCGTCAGGGAGAGCGTATCCCCCGCAGCGTTGGATACCTGAAACAGGATGGTATGCTCACCTTCGTTCGATATTTCAAGATTTCCTTTATTGTCATACGGTTGTAAGGCGCCTCCATTCAGTGAATAGGTAAGACCATTAATTCCGCTGACTCCCGATTCGGCATATACGCTCACGATGACATTTGCCTTGCTCCATTCGCCGCTTACATATTCGCTTCCATCTGCCTTTACAAGTGTTGGCGTTAGCGTGATTCCTGTCGTGCTTATGTTGACCGTCCGTTGTTCGACCGCTTCATTATCTGCTGTATCAACGGCTTTGAACGTTATCCGATGAACGCCGTCATCCTGTAAGACGATATCCGATACATAAGGACTCCATGTCACTTCGTCATCCAGAGAATAGGTAAACGAAGTCACGCCGCGCTCATCCGATGCTTCGGCGCTTACGCTCACTGCTTGGTCGCTCCATGAACCATCGACATACTCCCTTCCATCCGCAGTGGTCATCGTAATGACGATAGATGGCGGCGTATGATCAGCCGGAACCATCCAGACGATCTCGACATCCGTAACACCAAGCAACGCATGGTTAGCAGCGTCGGTTATATTTCCGGCTGCCATATCGTAGGAGAGTTGCACGCGCTCGTTTTCTTCGAACACTTGATCCACGCTAAAGACAAGCTCCTTCGTGCCCATTCCATCAACACCAGTGATGGTTGTGGAGTTGCCGTTAGCCGTAATCGCGATCCCCGCAGCATCCGTTAGTCGGACATCTTCATCGAAGGTTACGATGACCCGGTCCGGATGATCACTTTCGATCTTCGCGCTGACGATCGTTGGTGGGGCAGCGTCCCATTCGAGATTGCTTGTGATCCCTTGCAGGACGGGGTACATCTTCCCTTCTTGCAGCAACCAAGTTGCACCGAAATCCCATTCGCTACCATAGGCGGAGTACTGCTTCATGTTCGACGTCTTTTGCGGTTCCCCTTTGCCTGTATCGGACTGACCTGACGTTTCCAGATTATAGAGGCTGGCGGTAATCGTGTCGAATTTCCGTCCCACCAGACCACCGACTTCGTTACTGCCTTTAACCTGACCAGCAGCGTAAGTCGTACCGATCTTACCGACATTCCGTCCTACCAGTCCGCCGACTTCGGCGCGACCACTAACGGAACCTGTAGCGTACGCATTATGTACCTGACCACGCTCATTGCGCCCCACCAGTCCGCCAACAAAATCCATACCGGTAACATGACTTGCGGCGAATGACCGGTTAATCTCTCCCCCCATATCCAGATGTCCTACCAATCCGCCAACATTGAATTGACCATTAATTGTTGCACTTGAACTGGAACCTGTAAGCTTGCCATAGTGATTTCCAACCAATCCCCCAGTCATGCTGGTTCCGGTAACACTCCCTGTTGCATGAACCTGCGTGATTTGACTGCCAGAATCGGTCTCTCCTGCCAGCATGCCTGTATAGCTGTCTCCGGAGATGAATCCGCTCTTCAAATCCAGATCCCGAACCTCACCACCGGAAATATGGCCGAACAACCCAACATTCGATAAACCGTTTCGATGGATATAAAGACCCGTAATAGCATGACCTTGGCCGTCGAGTGTGCCCGTGAAAGAGGTGCTCCTGCTGCCAATCGGTTCAAAACCATACCCATGACCTGCACCCGTCGCCCACATATCAGAGCGAGAGTCGTCCTTGAATGTCGCTTCGAAATCAATATTCTTCGACAAGGTATACTGTGCTGACAAATCCAGTTCCATCAATTGCAGCTGATGGGAATTCTGGATGACGGTCGACCATTCCGTCCGCAGAAACGGCCGTGTGGAGTCTTCGACCATAAACCAATCATTCGTGAAATCCCAGTCCGGATAGCTGGTTTGGATAAGCGCCTGTGCTGTAGTGAGAGGGGTAGCTGCGCATTTATTATATGTATCGTTTCCGCAGGCGCTGTTTAAACCGACCGTTTCGGTATCCCAGAAGCTGCTGCTTATTTCTCCGCTATTGTCCCCAACCAATCCACCGACAATATGGTTGCTCCCGTTGACATAACCCGTGGCATAAGAATGACTTATCAAGCCGTGGCTCGTGCTGCCCACCAATCCTCCTATGCCACTCCGCCCACTGACGGCGCCAGTGGCATAGGAGTTGCGAATGGATGCGGAAATATTAAAGCCGACTAGTCCGCCCACATGTTCTGCGCTGCCGCTAACGGCCCCAGCGGCGTATGAGCGGATGATCTCTCCACCTTCATTGTCTCCTACTAATCCCCCGATGATAGACGTACCGGAGATGGTACCGGTAGCGTAGGAATTACTCACCTTCCCGTCATTGCGTCCTACCAAACCGCCAACATAAGTGACGCCACTTACATCACCGGTGCTGTAAGAAAAGGTGATTTCACCGTCAATGCCATTGTAGCCTGCCACCCCTCCGACGATGCCTTCATTGCTGCTAACCGTTCCTGTAACAAAGGACCGGTCCACCCTGCCATAGTTGCGCCCCGTCAGCCCGCCTACATCGAGTTTTCCTGTGATCGAACCTCCTTCGAGAGCGACATCCTTCAACACCCCGCTGGAACCCATAACCCCGAACAGACCGGCAACATCAGCATGTGGACGATGTATGGTTAGATTGCGAATCACATATCCCGCTCCGTCGAGAGAGCCGTTAAACTCGCTATGGATAATTCCAACGGTGCCGATAGGTATAAATCCTTCCCCATTGTTCCAGCTTGCCGTATCCGAAGCATCGATATCTGCCCCTAATCTGTAATGAGCGTCTAGGTCATTACGCACGGCGTTCAATTGATCTAATGTGGTGATGATGTATGGATTACCCGCAGACCCGTCACCTGACATGCCGACCTGCAAGTAGCCAAATGCCTGAAACGGGAAAGTTCCTAACCATAGCACAAAAACCATTAAAATACAGAAGATGCGTCTCATTTCATCTTTTCTTCCTTTCATTATTTTCGATAGCCACGATCCGTAGTATATTCGATTTCCCGATCATGCGAATCTAACCCCGGTTATAGTCTTGGTTATAGTCGAACCAATGAAAAAACCCGCCGGTTGGCGGGTCTTCTGCTAAATCCTCTAGGCTAGCCTTGAATTTCTTTGCCTCGTTTAATGGCCTCTACTCGGTTCTTCGCCTGCAGCTTGCTGTAAATGCGATTGATGTGCGCTTTCAAGGTCCCCATGCCGAAGCCGAGCGCGGCAACAATCGCCTGATTGTCCATCCCCTCTTCCATGTAACGAAAAACCGCATATTCTCGTGGTGTCAGAAGGTTCTCCAATGTGATTTTGCCTTGTTCCGGCGATTCGGCAGTTCCTCCGAAACCAGAGAGAATCCTTCGCACATACGATAGTGAAGGTGCATTTTTATCTCTAATGCTCCCTCTCTGGCGATGCTGAACATAATCCGTAAGCAGCTCTGCAACCCGACTGCCTTTATCGACGAACACACGGATATAATCATCGGGTTCCGCGAATTTCAGTGCTTCTTCCAATTTAAGCAGTGCTTGCTGCGATTTACCCTCAAGTCGCAGCATCATTGCCTGGAGTACTTGTATGTCCAAGGCATCCATCGGGCGATGGCCTTTTACCGCGATGGGCAGCAACCTCTCAGATAAAGCCCAGGCTTCCCTTGCGTTTCCACTCTCCATCAACACGCTAACGAGGAAGATATAGACGAATAACTGATATACGGATACCGGATCATCTGCCGCTAGCCTGTAGCGATTCTTCCATTCATCAGCAGCTGACAGATCCCCTGCATTCAGCCGCATACGTGCCATCTCCAAATCGAGCAGGATAAGAGCAGCCTTGGCCTCGTCCTCGAGCGCTCTCCGATAAGCTTCTTCCAACCATTTTTCAGCCTGGGAGATATCCTGCCTGGATTGGCTGATACGGGAAAGGAACAGACTTGCCGGAACGTATACCTTCTCTGGTTGATAATGCGCCTGGCTTCGGCCTTGCAATCCCAACCTAAAGTAATCCTCCGCCTGCTTCAGTTCATTGCGTTCGTAAAGCAACTCTCCGTAACAGACCACAACCGAATCCTGCAGACCCATCGGCTTCATGAATTCGATCATACTCAAAAAGAAAGTATCGGAGAGGCCTCGAGGCAAATGCTGACCACGTTTACCATTATATGACCTGTAAATGGACGGAGCCAGTGGCATATGAGGGGATGCAAAGATCAGATCCGTTCCCGTAGGACTATATTGAAGAGAAAGTCGGATGTATTCCAGTCCTTTAATCATGTCCATGTCATATTGGGTCGCTTTAAAGTTCCTTACATAATACAGATACCCCAAATAACGATGATTCTCTTCCTTAGTCCAGCTTGCCGAGGAAGCATCATAATGCTGCTCAGCCAGCTGCAGATACCGCTCCGCCAGTTCAAGTTCTTGAGCCCACAACAATGAAAAAATATACGAAAAATAAAGGTACGGATGCCGCATAAGCAGCTCCTCGGGGATGGCCGACAACCAGTCCCTCATGGTAGAGAATTCTCTGCGAATCATCAAGCTTCTCATCTGTTCCAATAATCGGATAACGTCTGTATAACACGCTCCGGCTAAATAGTAATCTACCGCTTCTTCGTGCATTTCCTGCGATTCGCACCATGCGGCAGCTGCCCGGAATAGCGCAGCTGTCTTTGCGGGGTCAAGGCGCTGCTGGTGCTTCAGGAGAAACTCGCCGAACAGATGGTGAAGCCGGAACCAATTCTTCTCCTCATCTAGCGGTATGAGGAATAAGTTGAGTTTGGCCAATTCCGCCAGTTTCACTGCACCATCCTCTCCGGCAACAGCTTGACATAATGGCCCATTCATCCGCTGCAAAATGGAGACGTTCAGCAGAAATTGCCGCAGCGGCTCACCCAGCGACTCAAACACTTCCTCCAATAAAAACGACTCGACGCGTTCATGGCTGGATTGTATATGTTTGGAAGAACCGGCCCACTCATCGGCACGCAAAGACAACGAGATCAGCTTAATGCCCGTTACCCAGCCTTCGGTTTGGTATAGTATGCCTTCGATCTGCTCCCTCTGCAGCTCTTTCTTCTCAACGTCTTGGAACAATTTCAGCGTCTCCTGCAAATCGAAGCATAACTGTTGAGTTGTGATTTCATGGATCCAGTTCCGGCTGATCCATCTCGATTTCAGGAATCCATGGATACTTCGGCTTGCAAAGCATAGATGAACGGAGGAAGGTAAGTATTCCAGAAAATAAGAGACGGACTCCAAGATATCCGCATTATGAATGACATGCCAATCATCCAGTATCAGGACAAGTGTCTCATTCAACTCGTTCAATTCATTTAACAAAGCGACGATAAATGGTTCGTATTGACCCGGACTTAGCGCTGCCGATGTGGTATGAAGGGAATCGGTCACCCCCCTCGCCTGCTCGATCGCCTTCGTAACGTAGTTCCAGAAACGGATGAGATCATTATCCTTGCTATCAAGCGATAACCATCCGACTGGTACCTCTAAATGCCTGGTCCAATCACTGAGCAGTGTGGTTTTACCGTAACCGGCCGGAGCCGTCACGAAAGCAGCCTTGTGCTTTAATCCTTCATGCAATTGCGCCAATAGCCGTGGACGCGGGACAGATTGGTAGAGGGATTGGGGTCGATTTAATTTAGATGCCAGCAGAAATGGGATTTCATTGTTCTCGTATACCATATTCCCTCTTTTCAAAAGGCCTCTCTGGGCCATATCTTCGGTTTTGTCCATCAAAATTCTGGAGTTACATTCAGAATATCGTAAATGGAGCCGTTTTGCATCAGAAACTGAATAGATCTGTCTCACTGGGTCTGCAATGCGGGGTGAATCCTTTCCTCATAGCGACATCCTGGATGAACCCAAAAACCGTTAGCCTTCAAAGACATCCTTTGGTCTGGTTACCCGAAAATGCACCTGAATGTGCAGTTTCTGTGGGTGCCATTTGGAAAAAGGGATGATCGTTCTCCGAGGTATCCAAACTATTTCTTAACTTCGTTCAGAATAGATAGCCAAATCGCCATGAAAAAAAGCCCGCCGCTCTTTGCAAGCGACGGGCTTCCTGCTCTTCTAAGACCTGAGTTTAAGGTTGCAGCTGCCAGAGCGCGGGCACGTTGCTCGGCTCCCATCCCGGCAAGGAGGTATGGGCCTGGAGGCATTTGTACACCTTGCCGTCATAGGATACGAGTGTATTGGCTGCATAAGCTGTATTTGCTGCCCATGGCGTTGCACTCGGACCGTTAGGCGTTGTAACTGTGACGGCATTGCTGTTGCCAGATTCGTTGTTCGACGGGTCGTAAGCGCGGACCGTAAACGTATATTGCGTGTTCGGCGACAAACCGGTAACGACCTTCTCGGTTGCTGTTCCTGTGACGGTAGCTATTACTGTGCTGCCGTTGTAAATTCGGTAACCAGCAATGCCCGAAGCATCAGTGGAAGCATTCCACATCAGCGTGACTGATGTTGACGTCGGGGTGCCCATCACATGCAGGCCGGTCGGATTGGTCGGCGGTGTCACGTCAACCGGGAGCTGCGTGGTCGTAAACTGGACCCCATTGCTGGAAGGCGACCGATTGCCGGAAGCATCAAACGCCTTCACAGTGAGGTTATAATTCGTGCCTGCCAATAGATTGGTAAGATTGGCGGTTGTCTGATTGCCAGGCAGAGTGGCAATGACATTAGCGCCGTTGTACACCTCATAACCCGTGACGCCATTGTTGTCCGTCGAGGCCCCCCAAGTCAGCGTGGCCGTCGTTGTGCCAACGTTGCTGACGGCCAAATTGGTTGGCACCGTTGGTGCAATGCTGTCGCCAGCACCGAATTGGGCATCGATGACGATATACCAGGCATTTTGGGTATCCGCGATATCCCACACGCCGAGGATGACATGGTAACCATCTCTTTGCGGTACGTTGCAGGTATGGGTTAACGTGGCTGGCGGCTGCTGGCCATTCCCGTTAATCGTGCAGAACGGAGTCAGATCAAACTGGGCGCGGGTCAACGGAGCATTGGGATTCCAATCCGGCTTGGTGATGAAATAACGGTAGCTTGTCGTGGCATGGCGAGCGGTAAAAATCCAAGTAAAGTTCTTTGTGCCGCTCGTCATGTTTACCTTGTTCCAGCGCGTAGCTGATTGCTGGTCAAGCGGAGCGAAGCCGGCAAGGCCAGCGCTGGCGATTTTGCCATCAGGCGGTCCGGCAGCAGGAAAACCTTTCGGCCCCTCCAGGCTCTGCGGCTCATAGACGATCGAGCCGCAGTTGGTATTCAATCCATTTTTACACTGAATCGCGCGGCTGGCCGGATCATTAATATATCCGTGGGCTGACACGGTCTTCGAGAACGCGAACATACAAGCGAATACGAGCAGCAATCCGCCGCCAATCAGCATGAATCGCAGGATGAAACGGGAATCCAATCGGGTTTGAAACATCATCACATTACCTCCCATGATTTGGTTTGGTCATGATGTGCCTTTCGTTTTTCGACACTATCTTTGCCGCGAAGCGTGTGAGAGTGCCTCCTCTCTTGAATATAATCCTGCCAAAGCTGTGCACAACCGTTTATTTGTGGGCATCCGCTCCTTTTTAAGGCGATTTATATAAACTCCTTAGAGCTTATATACTCGTAAAAAGTCATGAAAAACAATACCTCATCGCAATTGTGAGAAGCGTAATAAGCGGGTTCGCAATCTTCGTGAGTAGGAGAAATCAAGCGTGAGCAGCTCTGTTCTGCTATATAGAATCAGCTATGTAAACTGCTGATGAATGCTGACATTCATAGTACGCATTTATGAGAGATCAACACCGAGCAAGCACACCTGTTGGCAAAAGCATGGAGGGGTATGGAGTCATGTCTAAATATGGAGGAATCTATATAGACTGGCATAATAGAAGAGTTTCGTCACAATGGATCGTGTTAGCGGAGTGTCATGAACCAAGTGAAGTTGATGTATCGGTCAGACAAAAAAGAAAGATATATTACCAGTAATTGGATGTGTTAATTATTGAACAATAACCTTTTATTGTCAAGGGAGTAATTTATCCACTCTTTGCTCGCGCCTGGCGTCGCCAGACATTAAACTAGTGGAGCAGCAGCATACAGTTCATCTTTATATGTCATATCCGAACAAGGTCCCCAATATCAGCTATCAAAACAAAGGCTATATCATTATTTTGCTCATTATAAAATCGATTTGTCTTTCATCACCCATGTAAAAAGTATGAGTTCCTGTTTGAACAAAACCCATTTTCTCGTAAAAAGCAATCGCATTTTCATTTTTTTCCCATACGCCTAGCCAAAGTTTCTTTTTATTACTTTCTACTGCAATATCCTTAGCTTGATTCAGCAAATATTTGCCAAGCCCATGTTTTTGAAATTTACTCTTTATATAAATCCTTTCAATTTCAAGTGATTCATCTCCCATTTCTTCGGACTGCTCATCATTGGTGTTGACCTTTAAATATCCTGCAACTTCATTATTAAAATATACAAAAAAGAATTGCGAAAACTTATTGGATAATTCTTTTTCTATTTGTTCTAGGTTAAAAGCTCTTTCCAGATAGGCATTTATATTTCCTGGTGAGTTCTGATCCTTAAATGTTTCATTAAACGTTTCATAACCAATTTCTTGAAGTTGACGCGAATCCTCAAGCGTGCACTTTTTTATAATTATTGTCATTTGATCATGTAGCTCCTTTTTATGGAATCAATAACTTCGTTCGTTTCCCTTTTTTACAAATTCCCAGTCTCTTTCTACATTTTTTCTTATTCTTTGAAGCAGATTAAAAATGGTTTCTACTTCCTGTGCGGAAAGCCCCTCCAATGCAACACGATTGGAATAATCATTTTCTCTTTTTAAAAAAGGGTAGACTCGTTCCCCTTTGTCTGTTGGATAGAGGTTCTTGATTTTTTTGTTATGGGTATCGTCTTTTTTTTCAACAAATCCTTTAATTTCAAGCTTCTGAATAGCACGGGCAGCCGTTGTTCTATCAACCTTTATCATCTCTGCTAACTTTTCTTGAATGATTCCTGGGTTTTCACATATGCGCACAAGATACAAATACTGCCCTTTGGTAAGATCATACTCTTTAAATTCTATATTACTTATGGAGTCTAATGCCCTGGCTATGATTCCAATCTCACGAAGAATCTCCTTCATAATTAACTCCTTGTTCTATATTTTTGTTGCAAATTCAATAAAAATAGCTAGAATTCATTCTACTTCAATATTGTTGCATTTGCAATAATATTATTTATGATAAACCAGGCTCGTGGCCTATCGCCATAACAAAACCGGCTGTATGGCTACAGCCGGCTCTCTGCTAAATCAGGTGCGGTTATTTATAAGTGTGCTCGATACTATTGTACTGGTGAGGGTGCTGGTGATGGTAAGGGTATGCTCTGCGCCGTTTCGATCTGCTGTATATCGACGCGGAACTGTTCCTGCACGTTGAAGGGATGATACAATCCCTTGGCAATCGCATAATGGGTGATCTTCTCATGCGTATCGATTGCCTGTTCCAATTGGCGTTCCAGAACACCCTTGATTTCCGGTGTGACGCATTCCGTTACGGCCATCGCCAAATTCCGGACGCCGCTCTTGGCCGTGGCCAAAAAGTCCATGGCGATTACATCATCCGTCATTTTGTTCATGCCCGTCATGTACTCCAGTACAGGATTCATTGCAATGTCTCCTTTCCTTTGGTCAGGATCGCAGCGAGCTCGGACAGCTGATCGGATGACATGGCGGCATCCTGCTGAAGAATAAGCTTCAGTTCGGGGTCCGTGACCAGCGCCTGCATCGTCTTGGACTTCGTCATGCAAACCGTCTTGAAGGCAGCAATCTCATGCACCTCCAAGACTTCATGCATTGCATACGTTGGATTCATCTAGAAGTTCACTCCCTCGTTTAGTCAGCTCTTCACGGCTTTAAAATAACTTTGATGCAGTTATCCGTCTTCGTATCAAACAATTCGTAGCCGCGCTTGGCCTCGCTAAGCGGAATCACATGCGTAATGATATCGGCCACGTTGACCTTCCCTGTCGTCACCAGTTCATACATGTAAGGCATATAATGAATGACCGGTGCTTGTCCGGAGCGAATGGCTATATTGCGCTGCATGATATCTCCCAGCGGAAATCCGTTGTAGCGTCCGCCGTATACGCCGGTAATTTGAATGGTCCCACCCTTGCGAACCGCTTGGGAAGCAATAATCAGAGCGCTCATGGTCCCTCCTTGCAGCTTCAGACCACTCGCCAGGTACTCGAGGTCGCTCATCTTTCCGTCCATGCCCACCGCATCGATGACTACGTCCGCTCCGCCCTTGGTGATTTCCTTCAGGTAGCTTCCGACATTTTCATGATGCTCGAAATTAACGGTTTCAACGTTATTGTTCTTTTTGGCATGCTGCAGCCGGTAATCCACATAGTCGACCGCGATAACCCGCTTCGCGCCTTTAAACCAGCAGAACTTTTGAGCAAGCAGTCCGACCGGACCGCAGCCAAGCACGATCACCGTATCGCCCTGTTTCACGCCCGCATTATCAACGCTCCAAAAAGCGGTTGTCATCGCATCGGCGATCAAAGCAAGGCTTTCATCCGGCTGCTCATTGCTTTCCGGAATTTTAAAATGCGTGAAATTGGCAAACGGAACCCGCAAGTATTCGGCCTGCCCGCCAGGAAACCCACCGGTCGTTCCCGAGTAACCGAAATACGCTCCCATATCTCCGTTATCATTGGAATTGTCGCACTGGCTCTCCAGATGATTTTTACAGTAAAAGCATTCGCCACAAGCAATATTGAACGGGATAATAACGCGATCCCCTTTTTTCAGCTTGGTGACTTCGGGCCCCACTTCTTCTACGATCCCCATCGGCTCATGCCCGATGACGTAATCCTCCTGAAGGTTGGGAATCATGCCGTGAATCAGGTGTAAATCGGAGCCGCAAATGGCGGTGCTGGTCAGCTTGACAATCATGTCGTCCGGCTTTTGGATTTTCGGATCGGGAACGTCTTTGACAACGACATTCTTAACTCCTTGGTACGTCACTGCTTTCATCATGCTTGGCTTTCCCCCTTATGCTCATCCGGCGTCCTGTCAAACATCCCTTTGCGCGACGTATCTCCCGGAAACAGGTTCATTCCGGCGATCATGGCCGTATTTTTGGCGGAAAGCTGGTCCAGCTGATATTGTTCGTTCAGTTCATATGGATGAAACCATTTTTTGCGGATCATAAGCTCGGTAATTTCCTGGTGAAGGGCAATGCCCTGTTTTAACTGCTTTTTGAGCAGTTCTCTGGCATCGGACGATACGGTTTCGGTCAGGGCAACGGCGGTGTTTCGTACCCCTTCCTTGGCTCGAAGCAGAAAATCCATGGCGAATGTCATGTCGGCCATTTCAGGCATGTTAAGCGAATTGATCGGATCTAAATAATCGCTGTTCATCAGGTCATCACCTTTAATTTAGAATGGGAGTAGGCTTGCTTTCGGGAACCGGAGCCTGGAATGGCGCTCTTTGATAAATCGCTTTCAGCTCATGGATAGCCACCGTAGATTGTTCAACGTCTTTTTGCATAAGCATCTTTAATTCCTGGTCAAAAACGATTCCCTGCATCAGCTTGGACTTTGCCGCACAGAGCGTCTTGAAATTCAGCACCTCATGGAGATCGAGCGATTCGTGGGGGGCGAGTGAATTATCTTTCACGTTTGACTTGTACCTCCTTTAATTAACATAGATGTAAGGATAGGTTATCCTTTTGTTTGAGGCTTGATTCGGGTAGTTTCCCCATTGCCGTATTCTAAAATATGCCAGTTGAAGGATACACAAAAAAACCAGCAACCTTCAGATCAGAAGATTGCTGGTTTTCTTCCTTATTGTAATCACTTACATCCACATAATCCGGCTGCTCAATCGCATATGCCATAGCATTAGCAATGACCCTCGGCGAAAGAGCTTTTTTACGCTGTTCTTTTAAGAAGCCTATGGGAATCGCTAGCCTTCCAAATCTCCCTCAATCTCCAGATAACGATTCCGAAGCATCTCCAACTCCTCCTCGGAAGCGTTCCAATAATTCCGCTGATGGCTCTCAAGCAAGGTCTCCAGCATGCCGTGATAAGCCCAGCGGTTATTGTCCTTCATTTGCTTGCTGCGATGCTCATCTGCTACATATTCCTGATGGACTGCAGAAAAGATCCAAGAATCCACCTGGTTAGTTGTCGCGGCGAGACCCAGCAGATTCTCCATTCGGTCAGCCACCTTCTGTGCCCCATGATAATCATGCTTCAGCATCCCCTCGATCCACTTGGGATTAAGCATACGCGTCCGAACACCTCGCTGGACTGCATATTGGAGTTCTTCGGTCAGCACATGTTCTCGCGTCGTATCAGAAATGAATATGTCGACCGTCTCCCCTTTGGAGATCTCAACCGATTTGGCCAAACCGCCAAAAAATTCGTAATAATGGTCCAGATCGATAATTTCATGCTCATGGTTGCTCCGGATTTGCGAAACGATATCTACTGCGGCCAGATTGGCCTTGTACAGCTCGTACATTTCCCTGCCTCGGTAATTCGAGCTGTATACATGTTTCAGACTGTGGATAAAGGCTTCTCCCAGATGACTTTCATCTTCCCACTGTTTGGTCTCCACCAGTTTGGCTACAGACGTCCCGTATTCTCCTTCCGCAGGGCCAAAAATGCGCGCGCATGCCAAATCCCAAGCCTCGTCATGCTCGGCTCCGGCCTTGCGCAATTGTTCATACAACTGCTCGGAACGCTGTTTGAATATATTCTGTTCTGCCGGTTCATCCAGCTCCGAAACAGCCTTAAATAGTTGATGGAGTTCCACCAGCAGATCCGGAAACATATCCCGGAAGAATCCACAGATATGCACAACCACATTCAAGCGGGGTCTGGCAAGTTCTTGCGCCGGAATAATTTCAAATTCCCTGTGCATGGAGCGTTCCCGTTCCTTCACTCTGACACCGAGATAAGCCAGAATCTGTCCCAGCGTTTCTCCTTGGGTTCGGGAAGTCTCCAGTCCCCACATTACGAGTGCGGTAGTTTCCGGGTATTTCTGATGTGCATCGTGATACAGCTTCAGCGTATTCTCCGCGATTTGTAAGCCGCTTATCACGGCAGTACGGCTGGGAATAGCTCTGGGATCGAACTGTACCAAATTATTGCCCGAGGGCAGCACCTCCGGATTACGAATACAGTCGCCTGCCAAAGAAACAGGAATATATTTTCCATCCAATGCCTTGAGAAGATGGCTAAGCTCCGCATCGGCTTGGGTTGAACGGTATGCCGTCAATCCATGATTCCACGTTTCCTCCCAGTTGCTCTGCAGTTCCTCCGGCAGATGCGGAGGTTCGGGAATTTCACCGCTGCGGGTATAAAACAGGACAGCGTCCTCTACACACTTGTCCAGATGCTGGAGCCTATCAATGTTCTGGCTCTCCAGCAGGTCGTCATAATCCCAAGACAACGAGGCGGCATACAATCTCTGGAGTGAGGCGTGCGAACCGCGATCATGACAGAGAATCATGTTCATATGCCTGGCAGCCTGTTCATGATCATAGCCTTCCCCCAAAATATGCAAACCGTCAGGGATAAAGGATCTTCCGATGCGGTACAGCTCCTTCTCAATCTCTTCCGGTCCCTCGGCTTCAAGAAACAAGGAGGCTGCTTGCTCCTGCAGCAATTTCCACGCTTCGGCCACGCGTGCCGGATTCAGCTGTTCCTCAGCCCGGTAATGATGCAGCAGTGCTTCAAGCTTCGCATATTCGCCGTATAGTCCACTTGCCGTGAAGGGCGGTGATTGATATCCAATCAGGGTTGCATGCGTTCTTCGCTTGGCAATCATAGCTTCGGATGGATTGCCGACATAGTAGGCATACACATGCGGAAGATCCTGAATCAGGGCATCCGGCAGACAGTCGCCGGACATTCCGCTCTCTTTGCCCTCCAGAAACTCAAGGGTTCCGTGAGTTCCTACATGCAGGATGGCATCGGCCTTGAACTCGTCCCGAATATATTGATAAAAAGCCAAATACTGATGATGCGGAAGCAGGCCTTTATCATGATAGACCGCTTCAGGATTCTCATGAATCCCGCGACTGGGCTGCACTCCGATAAACAGATTGCCGCTCATCAGCCCCGGAATTTGGAATGCGCCGGACTCAGTCGTCATGACATCGCCTGGGGCTTCTCCCCACTGATGAACATAATCCTCTCGTCGTTTGGCAAACACCTCATTGTTCTGAACGTAGTGATCGCTGTCGTACCTAAGTAAAGATGCAGACCCCCGTTCGTCTGTCCATATGCCGGAATTCACAATTCCTTCGTGGATAAATCGCTCTCGCAGCTCCGTTCCGGAATACGTTTCCGTAAGGTGGTAGCCATGTTGTTTCATCGCATTCAAGATTCGGGAGATCGACTCGAAGGTATCCAGGAAGGATGCCTGGAATAGATGCCCCTCTCCTGGAGGATAATTGTACCCAATGATGGCAATCCTCTTCTTGGCCAGCGGCTTGGTTTGAAGTTCCAAATACCGCTGGACCCGGCTCACAAGCCGCTGCGCACGATCTTCGATTAACTGCAGCTCCTTGATGTGAAGCTGCATCTCTTCATCATAGTCCCGAGCGGATAATGCAGCGACCGGGAGCATTTCAATACTGCCATCAAGCTCGGGCAGCATCATTTGTACAAGAAATTCCGAAGGGGACAATCCCTGCCGCGAGTTTTCCCATTCCTCTTTTTCTCTTCTGGTCAGGAAAAACGGATGAAACATCGGCGCCTCCACTTCCCTCAGCAGGGCTAAAATCTCTTCGCTTCTGCCGCCGGTCGGACCGGCTCCTAACCGAAACGGGATAAAATTGACAATCAGGTTTACTTTCCCTCCACGGGTTCCGCCAAACATCAGGAAATTTCTCAACTTTTTCGAATCCACGTGAACCAAAGAAGTCATGGCGATGGGCAGCACATGGGCGAATTTCCGAATCTCCTGAATGATTTCGCCGATTATGTCCCCCGTATGGAGCGGATAACTGTGTCCCATAAACAAAACGGCTACCGTTGGCAGTTCTTGCTGGATATTGGTCATTGTCTGATAGGTTTCCAGCGATTCATATGTCTGTTTCTTATACGGGTCATAAATACTCAATGATTCCAGGACGAATGGCGGCTCGACCGACGGCCAGCTGGCTTCTTTTCCATAGTGCGTTACAATATAGCCCAGCATGTGGTGCAGATTGCGATCTCCTGCATTCCTCCAATATTCAAGCAGCGTACGATAATGCCGCAAATCGTTGGATATACCCGGTTCCCCCTGGGAAACAGGAGAGCCTCCCTGCACTCGAACACCCACAGTATCCTCGTATCTCAAAGCACCCAATCGAAACAGATCTTGAATCCCTTCGGCACTTCCGCCCAGTATCACTTGCTCGGCCTCCACCTCAGCACACCATTCATGGATACGGGCAAGTGTCGGAGCCGGTGTCCCATGAGGATCATGTATGATAAACCCTGCCCTTGCCACGCTGACTTCAAGCGATTTCCACGCCTCTTCCGATAGAGTTCCTTCAATATTAAATACGGATAACGATAAACGGCTGCGCAGAGCAGGTCCCAAATTCTTATAGACTTGTGACAGATCTTTCATCGCTGTGTGCGATGTTGTTAAAACAACGATATTCATCGAATCTCCCCCTCTCAACTTATTTACAAACCGGCTGGCTCAGCTCAAAGTAGAGCGAAGGGTACTCAGCAATCTCTGATCATCCGTGTGGTCCAGCATTCTATATTCCGCTCCAAGCGCTTCCGCCAGCTGTTGTGCGCGTCCCAATCTGACATACCCCTGTTCCGTATCAAGTACCAGACTTGGAATTCCTTCAGCACCTATCCGCCTTGCAATTGCCAGACATTCGTTCCAAATATCAGGATTGGCGGATAGTCCAGTGAAACTTTCGTTGGCTCTGCCGTCCGACACCACAATCATCACAGGCCATGTTCCCTTGTTTTTTCGTTTTTCGGAAAGAATGGTCTCATAGCCTTTGACAAGCCCAGCTGCCAACGGAGTTTTCCCGCCTGTGGGGATTCCCTTTAGTTGTTTCGAGGCGGCATCCACACTGCGTGTAACTGGCAGAATAAGCTCCGCCTGTCCCTTTCTGAAAGCAATCATGCCGATCTGATCTCGCTTCACGTATGCATCCTGCAGAAGAGACAGAATTGCGCCTTTTACAGCTTTCATGCGCTTTCGAGCTGCCATGGAGCCGCTGGCGTCCACCACAAACAGCAGCGTGGCACCTACCCGGCTTTCCTTTTTCTTCTGGCGTAAATCGTCGGGTTCAATGACAAACGCCAATCCCTTTCTTTTGGGCCTGAAGCGCTGAAAAGGGGCTGCCGCTCGAATGGTTGCATCAAAAGCGACATCCGTTTTATGCCTGTTGCTTGGATTCATGAAACCGATCGATCGTCCCTGCTGTTGAAACGCACGGGTTTGATTGCGCTTGCCGGGCCCTTCGTGATGGAACTCCCGCTGCTTCATGTCCAGATCTAAAGGCTTGATTGAGAACGTTTCGTCCGGCGGCAGCACTTGTTCGTCCCGGCCATCGCTTTGCCCGTCAGCCTTGTCGCTGCCTGTCTTCAGATCCGAATCGAATGATGAGTCCCCGCTCAAATCATGCTGCCGATTTAGTTCATGACCATCATGCGGCCGTACAAGTGCTTGTGATCTGATGACCTCCTCTTCCTTCGAAGAAACGGAGTGCTTCTCCCCCTCGTGTTCCTCAGAGGTGCTCCGGGAAGTGCCGTGGTTCTCCGCCGCACTTCTCATTCTGTGGGGCAGCGCATATTCCGCGGCTTCCCGAACATCATCGGAAGTCACTTCCTCCCGCCCCTCCCATGCAGCGACTGCCTTCGCGCCTTCGATCAAACAAAGCTCAGCCCGAGAACTGCTGCTTCCCGATTGGTGTGCGATGGAGGCTGATAGCTGAATCATCTCTTCACTCACCGCCACCCCGGAAAGCGATCTTGCGGCAGCTTCCAATCGAAGGTGTAGCGCATCCTCAGCAGACAAATAACGGTCCCTAAACGCTGGCCGATCTCCTTCAAACTGAAGCGCTCTTCGAATAATCTCACCTCTGGTTTCGAGTTCGCCGATATGATCCATCGCCACATAAAATCCAAAGTGGTCGAGCAGTGGAGGCGAAGGAATCCCTTCTTCCGGGTCCATAGCGGCAAGCAGCATAAACCTGCTGTTTCGTTCGGCGGATACCCCCTCCCTCTGTACGTGAAATCTGCCCGTTGACAGGACACTGACGATCTCCTTCATCATGGTCTGAGGCATTAGGTTCATATGGTCCACAAGCAGCAATTGTCCGTCAGCTTCTTCAAGCAACCCTGGCGCATGGACTATTTTCCCGGTTTCCAGGGTCGATTGGATGTCCAATGAACCCAACAGCCGATCCGTAGTAAGATTGGCCGGTACGGATAACTTCCGGCGTCCCCGAGCCAGAGACGAAGCCGCATGCAATAATAGACTCTTGCCTGATCCGGAAGGACCGCTGACAAGGACTCCGCCGATGGCGGGATTAACAAGATACAGCAGAAGCGCTCGCTTGGCCCTCTCCTGTCCCCATATTGCACTAAAGGGATACGATATGTTCAAAAGCTCATGCTGGTGTATGTTCATCACGTCATACCGTCAGCGCAGGTTCCAGCACGGCCTGCAAGCGCTCCTCCATGCCGCCCGTTTCTTCAAACGGTTGGCGCCTCATGCGATGAGGCAATACAAAGCGAGCCGCATGTTTTATATGTTCCAGGCAAACGGCCTCATGCTCATGCCATGCCGCCAAAGTTAATGCTGTTTTGATCAGAGTTATGTCAGAGCGGTGTCCGTCGACCTCAAGGCCTATGCCGATTCTTGCCGCCAGTTCCAGCATGTCATCCGTGATTCGTATACCGTCAAGCCGTTTGCGAGCTTGCAGAATTTGCCGCAGCATGTTCTCCTGTTCCGACTGATACTGCTTAACAAAGGTCGCTGGGTCCTGTTCGTATTCCAGCCGTCTGCGAATGACAGCCGCACGCTCCCGCACATCCCGCTCTCCGCCTACCTCCACCGATAATGCAAAACGGTCTAAAAGCTGAGGGCGCAGGTCGCCCTCTTCGGGATTCATCGTCCCCACCAGAAGGAACCGGGCAGGATGGGAATGAGATATGCCTTCCCTCTCCACCGTGTTAACCCCCATGGCTGCTGCATCCAGCAGCACATCCACAATGTGGTCATCCAGCAAATTGATTTCATCAACATATAGAATGTGACCGTGTGCCGCCGCTAGCAATCCCGGCTCAAATTTCTTCTCGCCTGTTTTGATTGCATGCTCGATGTCCAGAGCGCCAACTACCCGATCTTCAGTTGCACTTACCGGAAGATTGACTACGTTCAGTTCGGGAACAAGTCCGGACAATGAACGAACGGCTGTTGATTTGGCTGTCCCCTTCTCTCCGCGGATCAATACACCGCCAAGCTTTGGATTTATGACGTTCAGGATTAGCGCAAGCTTTAACTGGGATTGACCAACGATAGCAGTAAAGGGATACAGCGTATTTAATGCATCCAAGACCTTCAACTCCTTTATTTCTCTATTAATCCGGTAATCCGGCAAAATGGCTTGTTATATACCGTGTCGGATTCCACGGAAGCCACCACACCGAATACTCGGCTAAGCAGTTCCGGTGTCAATACCTCCGTGGGGGAACCGAATCCTTCGATCGTCCCGGACTTCATGGCCAGAATAAAGTCGGAATACGACGCAGCGTGGTTGATGTCATGCATGACCATAATGATGGTCATTTTTAATGTTTGATTAAGATCTCTAATCATCTCCAATATTTCCAACTGATGGGCGATATCCAGATAGGTTGTCGGCTCATCCAGCAGCAGCACCCCGGGCTGTTGGGCCAGTGCCATGGCTATCCAGGCTCTCTGTCGTTCACCGCCTGAAAGCGTATGGAGCATCCGATCCTGATATGAAGCGAGTCCCGCGGCGTTGATAGCCCACTCCGTAATTTCGCGGTCTTTCTCGCTGGTATGATGCCAATAAGGCTGATGAGGCGTCCTGCCATACCCGACCAACTCTTTTACTGTCACCTCCACCGGATCCTGGGATTGTGCCATGTAGGATAATTTCCTTGCCACATCCCGACTGTTCAAGTTGGATAGCGCTTTGCTGTCCAGCAGAACTTGACCTGCAGCCGGTTTCAGTTGGCGGGCCAGCGATTTCAGGAGCGTGCTTTTTCCGCAGCCATTCGGGCCTATAATGCTGTGAACGGCTCCTGCAACAAAGGAAATATTCAGCTGTTCAATAATGAACTTGTCTTGATACCTGAGTGAAAGCTGTTCCGTCTCGATACTGTTCAAACTTGTTTCCTCCTTAGGAGATACAGAAAAAAGGGAGCGCCTAATACACCCATTATGATTCCTACCGGAAGCTCAATCGGTGAGAACATGATTCTGGCGAGCGTATCGCAAATCGTCAGCACGGCTGCTCCCAACAGGGCGGATGCCGGTATCAGAATTCGATAATCTCCCCCGATAAGCAATCTGGCGATATGGGGAATAATAAGACCCACAAACCCCAGTAATCCTGCAATACTTACGGCACTTGCCGCCAGCAGCGTAGCCGTAGCCGTTATCAGGAGCCGAGAAAGCTCCACTCGAGTACCCAAATTTCGTGCGTTGGAATCTCCCAGCATCATAATGTTCATCTGCTTGGAACCGGCAACTGCGAGAAGAAGACCGATGATCGAATAAGGCAGTATCGTTGACAGGTCAGGCCAACTCTTGGCAGCCAGCCCGCCAACCATGAAGATTAAAGCGCCGTGCACTCGGTCACTGTAAAAGGTCAGCATCGCGGATATACCTGATCCCAAAAATGCCGAAACTGCGACTCCAGCAAGAACAATCCTCAGCGGACTAACCCCGTCTTTCCAGGACAACAGGTAGATGATGAAGGCAGCCAGGGTTGCTCCGATAAAAGCGGCAGGTGTCAGGAAATGATCATATTGTGGAACAACGACCAGCAGGAAAATGCCAAATAAACCGGCTCCACTGGAAACCCCTATAAGATGTGGGTCTGCGAGCGGATTCCGCATGACCCCCTGCAGCAGCGCGCCGGAAACTGCAAGATTGGCGCCTACCAGCATGGCAACAAGCGTTCTCGGGAGCCGAATGTTCCAGATAATGTCCCGGTTCATGCCTGGAAGATCATGATGCAGAACAACGTCTACGATATCTCGCAGAGAGATCATCACCGCTCCTGTGGCAATGCTAAACAGACACGCTGCGATCGCAGCTGTCAGAAAGATCAATATGATCCACACAGGGCGGGTTGTTTTATTGAACATCACCGAAGATCTCCGGATAAATTAGCTTCGCTAAATACACTAATGCTTCATCATAATGCAGTCCGGGATTCGTAAGAAACAGATTTGACGGCACTACAATCACCTTTTGATTCTTGACAGCCCCCAGAGAAGACCATGCCGGATTGCTTTCCAATTCCTCTTGAATTTTCTTGTCTCCAACCGCCTTTTGCCCGTGGATAATCATAAAAACATAGTCCGGGTTTTGCTTCACAAGTGTCTCCATGCTGTATGGCGAGGTCGTCGGACTGTTAGGTGAGGCTTCCAGCTCCCCGGCTGCATTGGTAAGCCCCAGCATTTTAGCGATCTCAAGCCCCGATGTGCCATCCTTCTGAATCGAAATCCCGCCAGGAGTTACATTCAGGTTGATAAAAGTAGGCGATTCACCGGGCAGCTTAGCCAAAATGTCATTCACGCGGTCATCCAATGCCTGCAGCTTCGCCGGCAGTTGCTCTTCCGTGCCAGCAATCCTAGACATCCACTCGGCTTTGGATTTCATGTCCTCGTAATCGGATAGGCTCATCAAGGCTACAGGAATTTCGCTGCTTTCAAGAGACTGGACAAGTTCCTTGTGGAAACGAGGCTGTCCAATCACCAAATCGGGGCTTAAAGCGACAACCTGCTCCAGGTTAATCTGGCTGACCGTACCAACGGATGATACGCTCTCCGCCTCTTCAGGGATGGAAACTCCCGAGGCTTCCATTCGCCCTGCCGCCTTCCCCCCCACGGCATAGAGAAGATCGAGGAATTCAGGCGATAACACCACTACACGCTTAGGTTGTTCCTTAAGAGTTATGGTTCGTCCCGTTGAATCCTGAAACGTTATGTAATCCTCTTCAATGGGTGTAAGGTTTGAATCCGATTGTCCCGTTTGAGATGTTTCACTGCTTGGAGGAGCGGCTTCTGTGCTTGTAGATTCATGCCCCCCACAAGCTGACAATATGAATGCACATAGGATGATAGCTGAGCTTAATGCCACAAACCGAGGGAATCTCTTGCGTTGCTTGAATGTTAAATACATGGATGTACTCTCCTTTTTATCATGTTATCCGTTGCCGGATCATGGTTATGATTCATCTCTCTTTATCAAAAAACGACTAACCTTCAGGACATGCAGATTAGTATGCATTCGCTTATTCACGCGCTACAATGCTGGCAGTGGATCTGTTAACAAAGACCAATCGCTTTCCATCTCTGCGTCTGTTAGCAGCGCCTGATCCAGTGACCGAGTGATGGCTTCCTTGTCAGAGTTGACCCCGATAAACACCAGTTTGTTCACGCGATCTCCCCAGATGTCATCCCAGTCCGGAGTTTTCACGAATTCGCTGCCAAAATACGCAAATCTCTCTTCTTCCGACAACGCGGCAACCCATAGGCCTGCCGGTGACAATTGGCGTGATACCCCCGCCTGACTGAAGGTCATTGCCATATGGTTTCGCGTGGCTAACCATAAAATCCCCTTGGAGCGAACCACTTCCTTGGGCCATTTTCCCATCCACTGCAGCAGACGTTCCGGATGAAACGGTACCTTCCGTGAATACACAAAGGATGAGATTCCATATTCCTCGGTTTCAGGCGTATGGTGTTCGTTCTGGAGCTCTTGAATCCATCCGGCGGATTGGCTTGCTGCTTCAAAATCAAATAAACGGGTGTTCAAAATTTCCTTGGGATCGATTCTGCCGTGCGTGGTGCGAATCATCTTCGCTCGCGGCTGCAATCCTTTAAGAACAGCTTCCAAGTTAGCCAGCTCTTCCTCACTGACCATATCGCACTTGTTGATGATCAACACGTCGCAGAACTCCACCTGGTCAGTCAACAGATGAACGACACCTCTTGTATCACCTTCTCCCGCTTCCTGATTGCGATCCTGCAATGTATCCTTTGTGTTGTAATCCTGCCAGAAATGATACGCATCCACTACGGTAACCATGCAATCCAGACGAGTCAGTTTCGACAGATCGATTTGCTGTTCTTCATCTACGTACGTAAACGTTTGAGCAACCGGTACAGGCTCCCCGATCCCGGTGGATTCAATAAGTATGTAATCGAATCTGCCCTCTCTGGCCAATCTCTCAACTTCCAACAGCAGATCATCACGGAGTGTGCAGCATATACAGCCATTGGACATCTCTACCAGCTTTTCTTCCGTCCTGCTTAGTCCACCGCCTTCCCTGATCAGACCGGCGTCAATGTTAACCTCGCTCAAGTCATTCACGATAACGGCCACCCTGAGTCCGTCTCGATTGTTCAGCACATGATTCAAAACCGTCGTTTTTCCTGCCCCCAGATATCCACTCAGTACCGTTACCGGTATTTTCTTATCTTCGAATATCAGATGACTCATTCTCCACAACTCCTTTATGCTTTAGGTTGTCAATCTTTGATCAAGCAGACCATAAGGCGAAACCGCTTTTTTTTTGATTAAGGCTGCTCTAAGCCTTCTTCCGATGAAGCTCGGCAATCCATGCAGTAGCCAAACACATCGATTTTGTAATTCAATGATTGGAAACGCTGCGGCTCGGGCAGCAGCATTTGCTCAGGATCAAAACTCATGGGAATCGTTTGCTTGCAATCCATACAAATGAAATGAAGCTGAGGCTGCACATGATCAATCAAGCGATAACGAAGTTCATTGTCCAGCGCAAACGTTTCGATGATGCGCAGGTTTTTATACAGCTCAAGATTTCGATACACCGTGCCGTAACTCAAACCTTGAAAGGTCTGCTCCATCGCTTGATATAACTCCATCGCAGAGAATGGGCGGTTCAGGCTTACCACCAGATCCAGCATAAATCTCCGCTGCGTGGTTATCCGAACTCTCTGATCGACCAGATAATCGATCAATTTATCAAGCTGTCTGCTATCCTCCACACTAAACACCTGCCCTGCTGGAAACATGAAGTCGTTCAATAACAGCCGATGATCGGTAAACTTTCAAACCTATATTTCTTATTCGTAATAATTACGATTAATATTACTTCCGGTTTTATCACTTGTCAACAATCGTATCTTCACCTGCTCTGCTAGGCGGTAATCTCGCACATGATAAGAAATGACCCCTTAATCTATAAGGAGTCATTTCTCTTCTGTCCATAGCGGTTCACAGGGAACGATTACCAGCTGGACTTCGTTATGCCCGGAATTTGCCCCTTATGGGCCAACTCCCGAAACACGATCCGCGATACACCGAATTTACTGATATAACCTCTTGGTCTGCCGCTAATCGCACAGCGATTATGGAGTCGAGTCGCGGAAGAGTCCCGGGGCAGTTTTTGGAGGGCATCATAGTCGCCCTTTTCTTTTAATTCCTTGCGTTTCTGCGCATATTTAGCTACCGTCTGTTGTCTTTTCATTTCTTTCACTACTTTTGATTTTTTTGCCATTTGCCAACACACCTCCCTTCTGTTGGTAACTATTCATTCAAGGCCTTTTGCAAAGCTTCAAGATTCTGACGCATGATGGCAATGTAATCAAGGTTGGCTGCGGTATCCTCATCGGTTAGCCCTTCGATTGGATTAAGGACCGACGTGGAAGCTCCGATTTCGGAAGCAATAGTTTCCGCAACGTTTGATGACACCAGGGTTTCGAAGAATATGGTTTTCACATCGTGCTCCTTGGCAAATTCAATAACCTCGGCCATTTGTGCTGCCGACGGCTCCTGATCCGGGGATAAACCTGCAATCGGCACCTGAGTCAATCCATACTCTCTGGCCAAATACCCGAACGCTGCATGCTGTGTGATGAAATCTTTTCGTTTGGCGTCCTTCAGCCCATCTCTAAACTCTTGGTCCAATGCCTCCAGTTTGCTTACATAAGCATCCGCGTTTGCCTTGAATGCCTCTTTATGTTCCGGAGCCGCTTCAGCCAAACCCGCTTCAATGCTGCGAACCTGCTGGACCGCCATGGCAGGGGAGAGCCACACATGCGGATCAAGTCCACCATGGTCATGCTGATGCCCGTCTTCTTCATGTTCATGGGCATGTTCGTCATGGCTGTGATCAGCCTCCTCTTCATGTTCATGAGCATGCTCGTCATGGCTGTGATCAGCATCCTCTTCATGCTCATGAGAATGGCCCGATCCTTCCATGATCTCGATTCCCTTGCTTGCCTCAATTACCGTTAACTCCGTGCCCTGAACGCTTTCCAGAACCTGATCGACCCAGCCTTCCATGCCGGCACCGTTATACACCAGCACATCGGCCTCAGTAATCCCTGCCATGTCCTGTGGTGTCGGTTCCCAATCATGCGCTTCCACACCCGGAGGAATCAGGTTCTCCACTTCCGCTAGATCGCCCGCTACCTGTCTAGTGAACTCATACATGGGATAGAAACTGGTTTTAACTTGAAGTTTTGCCGTTTCCGTGGCGGAAATGTCCGCCGCTTGGTTGCCTTCGGAAGATGCGCTTCCCTCATTAGCCGCCGTCGAATTTCCCGAACCGCATCCTGCAATAGCCAATACAGCAGATAGGGATAGTAGGGTTAACATGCGTTTAAATCTCTTCATAATTTTTATAACTCCTATTTCTATTTATTTTTTGTATCCGTCTTCGGTTCTGTATTTGCATTAATTTCTGAAAGATTACAGCAATCGTTAAGAAGCCTAATAGAATGAGGGCAATCGTTCCTCCTGGGGGCGTATTCAGATAGTAAGAAGCGGTAAGCCCCGAAAAAACACCGCTCAAGCCAACAGCGACGGCAATCCCCATGGCTGCAATAAAGCCCGGCGCAATCCGGAGCGCGATCGAGGCAGGTAGCACAATCAACGCTGAAACCAGCAGCACACCGACAACCGGCATTGCAGCCGCAACTGTCATCCCCGTAAACACCGCAAACAAAAAGGAAAGGAGCGAGACTCGCGTACCGGATACCGCAGCGGTTTCCTCATCAAAAGCAAAGGTATAGAGCGGCCGGCGCATACCGACAAAAAACAATACCCCCACTGCCGCTACCACGGCAATCAGACGAAGTTGCATATCGCTAACAGCGACAATCGATCCAAACAAATAAGAGCTGAAACTCTTGCTCAGATTTTGATTCAAGCTCATGAGAACAACTGCCAGAGCAAGACCGGAAGTCATAATAATGGCGACCGGAACCTCGCTGTAGGTGCGATAAACTCTACGAAGCTGTTCTATCACAAGCGCCCCCATGATAGCGATAGCAAAACCGCTCAGCGCGGGATTCAGTTTCAAGAAAGAACCTAACGCTACCCCTGCCAAGGAAACATGAGAGAGTGTGTCCGCCATAAGCACCTGTCGCCTCAGCATTAAAAACACACCCAGAACAGGACCGATAACGCCGATCAAACCTCCGGCCCAAAAAGCTCGCTGCATGAATTCGTAACTGAGCATCGCCATCCCTCATTCTCCTCTCGCTCCAATTGGACAACACGGTCCAGATATGGACCGATTTCTTCGAGCGAATGGGTAACCATAATGACCGTATAACCTTTCTGTTTGACATAATTGTTTAATAATCGGTACAGATCCGAACGACTCGTAACATCCATCCCTGTTGTAGGCTCATCAAGGATCAATACCTGCGGCTCATGGGCCAGGGCTCTCGCGATGCATATCCGCTGCTTCTGACCTCCCGACAATTCGCCGATCTTTCGGCTGCGATATTCCCACATTCCCACATCCTTCAGACTGCGCTCAATGACCTCATGATCTCTGGATGTGAAGCGTTTGAACAAACCGAGGCGCGCGTAGCGGCCCGATCGCACAAGCTCAATCACTTTACTGGGAAATCCTGCGTTGAATGAGGCTACTTGCTGCGGCACATATCCAACCGATATCTTGGATCCGTCCTCCAGCACTCGCTTGAATACCACGGACCCGCTCCAAGGCTTTGCCAAACCGAGCATCAATTTCAGCAGGGTGGATTTTGCGGCACCATTGGGACCGGATATGCCGATAAATTCTCCGCTATGGATATCCAGCGACAAGTGTTCAATCACAGCCTGGTCCCCGTATCCAAAAAAGACGTCGCGCATGGAAGACAATATCATATCTCCTTCTCTTCCTTCCTTGTGACAGAAAAACCGTTTTTCTCAGTCTAAAGATTACGATTTAAGAACCCGCTATTTCTTATTTCCAATCACTTTTTCGATTTGTTTCTGTTCTCTATTAGGGTCATGCCAGTTAAGTTGTCGCCACATCAGGCTTATATTCGTCGCAAGCATCTTGTATATGTTTTCCCTGCAGCGGTTGACGTTCTATAATAGCTTTTCGTTTCGCTTTCAACACAATTTGCTCAATATCGGCAAAGCTGCACCCTTCAAGCTGGTCACAGGCTTCAGTCCATGCTGCCTCATCGCACTGAAAATCTCCGAGCAGGAGTTCCATATAATGCTGCCTTCTTTTATAGTCCGGCAACGAATACGTCATCTTTGTGTCGAACCTGCGCCATATGGCCGGATCCAAATCCTTCTCCAAATTGGTAGCAGCCATAATGATGCTCTTGTCCCCGAAGTCATCCAGACATTGCAGCAAAGTATTTACGGCACGAGCCATCTCCTTCACTTCATCGTTGCTGTCCCTCGTTCTGGCAATGGCATCAAACTCATCTAGAAAAAGAACACAGGGAAATGTGTTGGCATAATCGAATATTTTACGAATGTTGCTGCCCGTTTCGCCCAGGTGACTATGAATGATGGCATCCAGACGAACCAGGACAAGAGGAAGCTCCAGTATGTTGGCCATATAAAAGGCCGTTAAAGTTTTTCCGGTTCCGGGGGGACCGTACATGACAACCCGGTTAGGGATCGGCACGTGATGCTCCTCAAATTCCTCCCTCATTCCCAAAATGGCTATAAATTCATCCACAATTCTCTGATTGAATTCAGGCAATATCAGATGCCTGGCCTTTCTTCCGCACTCTTTAGGTGAATACACGGCTGCCATATCGATTCCTTTGGCACGAGGAATACGCTGGCTTGCATTGCTTTTGCTCATGGTCAACTGCTGCTCCTTCACTGCATAAATCGAAATTTACAGGGTTATGTGACCCAAATGACTTCATGGGTATCCATCTCAACCTGCTCCAGCACCTCTTCAAAATTTCTGCTGGGTGCAATTGTGGATAATGAAGCCCATTCGTCACCGTCGGGTTTGCCATACACACGCCATTCATGATCCTCAAGCCGAAATTGAACAAATTCCGTCGCGTTCCAGGCACGCTGCGTCCAATCCGGCCTTTCCTCTGACAATGTGATCGTTGTTTCCCTGATTTGGTATGTTAAACGTACTTCTCCCCTTAATTCGGCGGGAACCTTCAGACCGATATAACCTTCCAGAAGGGTACGGATTCTTTTCAGAGTAAAGCTGTCCACGAAGTAACCTCCCATCAGCAAGTGCAGTCTTCAACACAACAGTGCCTTCCCTTGAGTCCCATACTTGGATCAAAGCTTCCCTTGTTCGTCCAATGCCCCAAGAAACGTTCTCAATATAAAAAGACAGCGTGCAAAATACGCTTCAAACTGTTATATCGGGAAGCGCTTTACGACTGCTTTTTATAACTGAATCGTTTCTTGAACTTATCGACGCGTCCACCAATTTCAGTATTTTTCTGTTTGCCTGTGAAGAAAGGGTGTGACGCAGAACTCGAATCTACCCGAATCACAGGATAGGTATGACCGTCTTCCCATTCCATAGTTTCTGAGGAAGTTTTCGTGGAGGCGCTAAGAAATGAATAACCGACGCTCGCATCCAGAAATATGACTTTCTGGAAGGTTGGATGTATCCCTTTTTGCATGGTGATGTCCTCTTCTTTCCGAGCCATTTGACTCTTTGTGATCATTAATCGTAATTATTACGAATAACGCCTTAGACGCATATTAAGATATAATTTCATATCTGTCAACTTCCCGGTTTATGGTATTACTCATCATTAATTCGGAGCATAAAGAAAAACCGCACACCAAGAAACAGGGTACGCGGTTCATCTTGCGCTTAATTCATACAAAGAGCCTTTAGTCCATTCTGACAATCTTCACAAGTGTTCTCAAAGATGTTGTCAATGGATCGCCATTCATGGTTTAATAGTAATTATTACGGATTAGGAGAAGCATGCATGAACTCCGGTTTATTATTTGCCCGTCTCAGCTGCCCTGCAGCTGTCTACATATAGGAGGTACTGTTTTGCGCACGTGGTTATCAAAGTCCGGACTCAATCTGGCATTTCTCGTAATCATCCTTGCCATAATCTATGTGGCCCTTTTTCCGGACGTCATCTCAAACTTAAATATGCCTGTACCCGATATGGACAAAATCCAAACATTCAAAACGATGCTCATCAGCATTGTATTGGAGGCATTGCCCTATATCCTGATCGGTGTATTTGTCTCATCATTCATGCAGCTGTTTCTATCAGAACGGTGGATCGCTCGGTTCTGCCCCAAAAATCCGGTCCTCGGTTTCATATTTGCCTGTACGCTGGGCATTATCTTTCCGGTCTGTGAGTGCGGCATGATCCCAATTGTGCGGAGACTTATGGTGATGGGGATGCCTCTTTATATCGGGGTTATTTTTATACTGGTTGGACCGATCGTTAACCCTATCGTTTATGCCTCAACATATCAAGCCTTTCGTTTACAGCCAGAGATTGTTTATTCCCGAATGGGCTTGGCTCTGGTGGTTGGTCTGATCATCGGGCTTATCGTCTATAAATTTGTCTCAGGCAATCCATTGAAGAATCTGCAAACCGCCAGCCACTCCCATGCAAATGATTCTTCAGACGGATCGTCTCGGAACAAATTTTTTTCCATGATGGATCATGCCGCTCACGAATTTTTTGACATGGGAAAATATCTGATTATCGGTTCCATCATAACGGCAGCCATTCAGTCATTCATCCCTAGAGAACTTCTCGTTCAACTTGGACAGGGTGAGCTCGGCTCCCATCTGTTCATGATGGCATTTGCCTTTATATTGTCGATTTGCTCTACTTCGGATGCTTTTGTTGCTTCTTCTTTTCTGCAGACATTCTCCGCATCCTCTATCATCAGTTTCCTGGTATTCGGGCCTATGGTAGATTTCAAGAGCACCTTGATGATGCTGTCTGTCTTCAACAAGCGCTTTGTCTTATTCCTGATCGTTCTTACTAGCGTTACGGTCTTTATTCTCTCGATTGCGCTTGGACAAATGATGTTCTAAAGGAGGAGTGCATCAAGTGGAACACCAGCGAAATGAAGCCGTCCATTACTGGATACGGGCGATCATCCTGCTCTGCTTTTTATGTTTTATTGTCTATCTCGTCAAGACGGGGACGTTAATGTATTATATTGCACCCAGAATGAAAATCTTTATCCAGTTAGCTGCAGTCGGGCTATTTCTTCTCAGTGGCACTCAGGCATACCTGGCCATGCAAACTGCCCGAAAACGCAGCGCCATGTGTGACTGCCAATGCGGCCCGCCCAAATCAATTAAATCGAATGTCGGGATTTATTCATTGTTCATCTTTCCGTTACTGCTGGGCTTTCTCCTGCCCAACACCATCATGGCCAGCAATGTTGCTTCGATAAAAGGAATGAATTTAACCCCGGTTCGACTGGATGCGGAATTGCCAAAAGACGTTCCGTCAGTTGCACCGGAAGAAATGGATTCATCCGATTCTGAACAAGACATTCCGATGGAGCGTGAAGCGTTTCCGGAGCATGAGCATTTAGAGGAATTTGCGGAGTTTGGCAAGAAAATCAACGAACTTTCTTCTGTCACCGTAAGTGATACCGGTTTTATGGAATATCTGACAACGTTCAGTCTCTACGCCGATGTTCTGACAGGAAAAAAGGTTGAGCTTACAGGGTTTGTCTATCGAGAACCCGATATGGCCGCCAATCAGTTCATCCTCTCCAGGCTGGCTGTTCAATGCTGTTCTGCGGACGCCACCCCCTACGGGATCATCGTTGAGGATGCTGCCGCTGCGACTTTGCAGAAAGACACTTGGGTTCGAGTAACGGGAACCATCGGAAAAACCAGCTACAATGATCTTGATGTCGTGAAAGTGGATGGGGAACTTATTCAAACGGTTGATGCTCCGGAAACGCCTTATGTGTACCCTTACGTAGACAATTTTAACAATCTTCTGGAGTAGTGGACCGGAGCCACATGCCCGTGACCGGATTATGTACAATAGAAAAAGAACGTCGATCAGAGCTCGGCGTTCTTAAGCAGGATGTCATATACTATTACAGACGGTATTACTTTCTCGTTCAATGAACAGTTTTAGCTCGATTCTCTTCCACACCCGCTGCTTCCGTCTAACCTCGTTTTGAAGACTTCTTGTGTCCCCTTGTAGTTTTCTTTAATCCGTAGCCTTTTTTGTGGCCTTGGTAGCTTCTTGATAGATATCTGCGTACGTTTTTGAATCTTTAATCAGATCGTCGCAGAAAGCCGCTACGTCAGTGCCCGTCACTTCGAGCACGCCTTTCCCCAGGGACGCGCCCTCTTCAAAAAGATCGAGTATCCCCGAGAGCAAACCCGTTCCCTCGCTTAGCTCAACAGGACCGACCTTAAAGAAATATTTTTGGATCTCTTTATAAACAATCTGATACTCTCGCGGGAGCGCTTTGACACGCGCTACATGCGCTCGCCACTCTTTTTTGCCTTCAATCATATCTTTTATTCCCATGTTATCCCTCCTATTTGCCTAGTTTTTTAGCGATATTATGGTTCAGTTGCTCGCGCCACTTGTCGCGAAAAGACTTTGCCCCTTCTCCGCCAGCCAGTGCTGAACAGAAGCCTGGAATATCGTCACCTAAAACCTCCTGGACACGCTGCCCGTCCGTCGCCGTTTCTTCAAGCAGGCCAAGCACACCATCAAGAATGGGCATGAGGTTGCGACCAGTGAAATCGGAGTGCAGCCAAAGATTGGCATTAATTTGTTCCCATGCCGCTTGATAATCTGCTGGCAGCTTTTTGACTCGCGATTCAAAATCTTTCATCTCTTTTGTCATGTCGCTGCCGGTGATTTTTTCCCAGAAATTCATTAATTTCTCTCCTTTGACTCGTCGATTTTTGATGGCACGAACTCCCGTTTTTTGAAAATCGCAGGACTTATTGCGGTTTATAATTTCAAAAACAACGGCCCTCAAGCAGGCGATTGAGCATTACCGTCAGGTTAACCAGAACAATCAATCAGCGCTACTTAGTATGGCTGGTATTAATTCATACTTACTACCTCTATAAAGTATCACGTAGTAGTTGGTTTGTCAATAACGTTGCTCGGTATAACATACCCGAGGGAGCACTCCGCACCGAAGTGGTCCCCGCTTTTTTACATCTTGAAATTCCGTTAATCTTCTCAGAGTACAGGGCCGACTTGGAGGCGGGCTGCATTGTTCCCCGTCGTCACACTTGAAATATGCAAAAAGCGCTTGAAATGCTCATTTGCATTTCAAGCGCTAATAAAAACGTAATGTGCTAATATTCAATACGTTTTCGAGGGCATCACGGCTGCACGCCGTACCGCTCCAGAACCCGGTAAATCGCATCCGTACCGAACCGAATCGCTTCTATGGGGATACGTTCGTCCGCTGCATGAATCAGTTTGGTAAACGGCATGTCCTTGGGCAGCGGCATTGGCAGGAAGCCGTAGGTTTGGATGCCGAGCCTACCAAACCATCTTCCATCCGTTCCTCCGGGCAGCAGCATTGGCACCGGAACGGCCTCCTTATCCGCTTCAATCAGCACATCGGACAGTAAACCGAACATCCCCATGTCGGGAGCTGCTGCGCATGGATCATGGCGGAGCACTTCCAGCCCGATGCAATCAGGAATCGTGAATCGGCGAAGCTCGTCAATGAATTGCTGCGGAGTGACGCCCGGCAGCGTTCGGCCATCCAGCTCAACCGTAATTTCGCTTGGATGAACGTTAATTTTCTCCCCGCCTCGAACGACGGTTGCGCTGACCGTATTACGCAGAAGCGGGGCGAACATCCCGCCCTTTTCCCCCAACACTTTCAGGATGAGACCACTTAAGCGGGGACGCAGCATTCCTCTCAACAGCAGCGCTGGCAGTAACGGCAGCGAAGCGGCCATCCCTTCAATCATCAACCGGGCCGCCGGTGTCACACGGATCGGCAGCTTATTCCTGCTGAGCGATTGAAGCATATTTCCCAGTTGCGCCATACAATCGGCTCCCGACTTGTCCATGGAGCCGTGGCCTCCTTCTCCACGGATTGTCGCTTTGAGCCAACATAGCTGCTTCTCCGCCACCATAATCGGATAAAAGGTTTTCCCCAGCGCATGGAACGTGAAGCCGCCAAATTCGCCAAGCGCATACTTAACGCCAGCAAAATAATCGGCATGCCGCTCTACCAGAAAAGAAGCCCCGTAGTCGCCCCCTGCTTCCTCATCGCTGACAATCGCCAGAATGAGATCACCGCGCAGCGGCAGCTTGTGGACATGCGCGCGGAGGAAAGCCGATACGAGCATCGCCACGCCGCCTTTCATATCAAGAGCGCCCCGCCCCCAGACGAAGCCGCCCTCGATCTCGCCCCCGAAGGGCTCGCGGCTCCAGACCTGCTTATCGACGCCAACGACATCGACATGCCCGTACAGTAGCAGCCGCGGTGCTTCCCCGCTCCCTTTCATCCTCGCCAGCAGATTGGGCCGGGCTGGATCAAGCGCCTCTATCTGCGTCTCAATACCCGCATCCTCAAGCAGTTGCCGGATATACATGATGCATGCGGCTTCCTCGCCCGGCGGATTGGTTGTATTGAAGCGGATCAATTCCTGCAAAATCTCTACAGGAGACGGCAGCTCCGAGCCACGCCGAGCTCCATCCTGTTTCAACTCATCATTGACCAGCCGGGCACCCATGACCGCACTCCTTCCTATAATAAACTGCCCGCGTAGGGGCGGTCGGCAGGAGAAATCCCTGGCAAGCTGCGCAGGCCGAACTCACCTTGCAGCCTTGCAAGCCGCCTCTGCTGCTCTTCGGCGGACGTACCTTTGGTACGAAACACCGATTCCAGCATCACCAGTGCTTGTCGTACATGTGCCTCCGCCACTTGCTCTCCTGTCTCCCGCAGCCGATCGACCAACTGCTGCACAACGCGGTAAGGAGAAGCGACGCCTTGTTCATATTCGGCTGCGTTCCAGTTGCGGTTGCGGACGCAAGTGGCGATAGCCAGACAACGATTAAGCAATTCAAGGGAATAAGCGTCCGCTTGCAAACTTGCTTCAGCCAGGTATGCTTCATCCTCTTTGTCGTCAAAAGCGAATACGCGTTGTCCGTCTGTTGGAGCCAGCCGTTTCAATACATGGCCCGGACCCAGCTCCACGGCAGCGGCAATGCCAATGCTCTTCTGAAATGCAAGGACGGACTGCCAATTGACGGGGTCTGTCAATCCCCTTGCCAGCATACCCCCAATCTCCGCTGTATTCCCGTAAGGCAGACCCGTCAAGGAGGAAACGACGGGAAAAGCCATTTTTCCAAACGAGACGCAGCTCAGCACTTCGGCAAATTGTGCCGCCGCCGGCGCCATTAACGGACTATGGAAAGGCGCGCTTACCTGCAGCGGAATGACTTCGGCTCCATGGGTCAAGAGTCTTTCGGAGGCTTCATGGACGGCCTCTTTGTGTCCCGAAATCACCGTTTGTGAATCTGAATTCATATTCGATACCACAACCATACGGCTTCCATCCGTGCAGCGTACGCTGGTTTCCAGACATACATTGGCTACAACATCGGAACTCGGCCCATTCACGGCGGCCATCGCGCCGACATCTGCCGCGGCGGCCCTTTGCATCAACTCGCCGCGGCTGCGCACGAGCCGGAGCGCATCCGGAAACGTTATGGCTCCCGCACAGGTTAAAGCGGTAATCTCGCCCAGGCTGTGGCCGGCAGCCATCGCAGGCAGGTATCCCCATTCCCGGCTGTAGACGCGGTACATCGCCACGCCAAGCGCGAGAATGGCGGGCTGGGCATTGTCCGTCCGCGTCAGCTCCGTCAACGGTCCCTCATACATCAGGCTATCAAGACCCATGCCCAGCGCCTCATTCGCTTCCTGTATCGTTGCCTTGACAACCGCATACCGCTCGCTCAGCGCTCTTCCCATTCCGACGCGCTGCGAGCCCTGACCAGGAAACCATATCGCATGTTTGTTCAGCATCTTCATCACGCTCCTCAAGGTCAGATCGGGGCAAGCGCCTCGGTCAGAATTTTGTTTATCACCGCTACAACATCTTGTTCCTGCTCATGCAGGAAAAAATGACCGCCTTCAAACAGCATCAGCTCGCACCCTCCCGTCGCATAACGCCCCCATTCACCGAGCGGGCCTTTGACGCAACCGTCATCCTTGCCGCTCAAGATGGTGAGCCGGAGCGGAAGCTGCGCCCGCATTCGATGCTCGTATTCACCGACAAGTCTGAAGTCGGCTCTTAAGATCGGCATAAACAGATCCAGCAGCTCCCGATGCCGGAACAGCTCGTCCGGCATGCCGCCGAGTCGTTTCAATTCATCAAGAAACTCTTCTTCCGGAAGCATATGAATCCGGCGAGTCTCCACCTGCTCACAATGCGGCGCCCCTCTGCCGGAGAGGAAGACTGCCACAGGCAGCGGAAATCCTTCCTCCCGCAGCGCATGCAGCAGCTCATACCCGAGCAGGCAACCCATGCTGTGGCCGAATAGAGCATATGAATCGGAGCCAAGCGCCGTCTTCTGCACCAGCGGCAGCAAATCCTGCACGGCCTCCGCCGTGTCCGCATAGAACGGCTCGCCCATGCGGCTTCCTCTGCCCGCCAGTTCGGCCGGTACCAGACGCACGTCAGGATGCAGCTGGTTCGTCCAGCGCTTGTACACTTGTGCGGAGCCACCAGCATATGGCAAACAAATTAATGATATCGCAATAACGCCCGCCTCCCGGGTAACATATTGACGCAATCGGGCTCTACGCCCCGGCGACAAGCGCTGTCCAGAACGCTTTTTCCTTCACGAACAATTCATCCGCGAGCGCCAGCTCTCTGCCCCGTTCAAAGTCTCCTGTCACAAAACGGTCCTTCACCAGATCCCATCCGTCCCTCACTGCGCCAAGCTGACCGGACAGCGACTCAAACAGAGCTTCGCCGATGAGGTTCTTCTCCCGCATGGAGCGGAGCAGCGACACGTTGGCGATATGCCGGTTGCAAATGATGTTGACGCCGACAAGGCCATAGGTCAAATGAGCTTGCTTCTTCTCCGGTTCGGAATCTACATTCCACATGCCCTCTATGGAGAACTTGCCAAGCTCTCTCGCCAGCCGCTCCGCATTTTCCACCACTTCAGCCAGCCTCAACTCGTAGGGCTGAACCTTTTCATGCAGGTTGTATACGTAGAAGGCAGGCCCCAAATAGTCCGGATTCACGTTGTATTCCGAGTTGCCGTACGCCTTGAGCAGCCTTTCCTCCGGCACCTCGTGCTCCTCGTAGCCCGCAAGCGTATCGTCAATGACGTAGAAGATGCCGCGCTCCTTGTCGTATCCGTTAAACAGCGAATAATGATACCAATGGAATGTTTTCCAGGCCATACTGCCCGGCAGCCAGTCATACAGATCGACGTTTACGCTCAAGTTGCGTCCGCCCGCAAGCATCGCCCTGATTTCTTCCAGCACCGTTTCCTTGCTGCGGAAATGACCAGGCTCGGTATAGCGAAACACCTGCGATAGCGGAAATCTGACCGGATCGTCCATATAATACAGTGTGTCAATGGTGGGGTAGCGGAAATCCTTGTCCGTTGCGGCCTCCCAAGGATAGTAACGGTAAATATTCAAATACGCCGCATCCCTATAGCTGGGCTCCACCGACACCGCAATAGAGAACGCCTGGTTCAGCATGCAGTTCATCCAAAACTCGTTAAACGGTTTCCTTTTCATGGACAGCTTCATCGTTCGCCGCCTCCTTAGGCTTAGAATGTTGGTTCATACAAGCTTGCTTGCTGCAAGCACGGCATTGATTCTATTCTGTGCTCCGTCTTCTACCAGCGCGCGTAGGATCACCGCATAATCATGCGACAGCGCCCGGACGGTCTCCTCCCGGAAAAGACTTGTCGCATATTCCAGCGCAAAATCGATCCTGCCGTCCTGCTCCAGCGCCTCAAGCGTTAGATCAAATTTACTTACGCCCGGATCGAACTCCTTAGGGTCGAATTCAATGCCGCCCGAACGGTAAGCGACGCGATCGATATTTTGCAGAATAAACATCGTATCAAACAGTGGATTGCGGCTGCGATCCTGATCGATTCCCAGCTTTTGCACCAAATCCTCGAACGGATAATTCTGGTGCTCCAGCGCCCGCAGCACATCCTCGTGCAGCTCAGACAAATAGTCGCCCACGGTCCGGTACGATTCCGGAAAGCTGCGAATCGCGACCGTATTGACAAACATCCCGATCAACCCTTCCAGTCCCGCATGATTGCGGCCCGCTACCGGCGTGCCGATAATGATATCCTCCTCACCGCTCCATTTGCTAAGCAGCATCGCATAAGCTCCGAGCAGCACGGTATACAACGTCGTGCCCCGCTCACGTGCAAATGCCTTGATCTGAAGTGTCAGCTCTTCATCCAGTCTGAAGTTGATCAGACCGCCCTCGAAGCTTTGCAGTTGCGGCCTTGGCAAGGCCGACTTGAGCTCAAGCGTCGGCAGCGCCCCTTCGAACGCCTCCAGCCAGTAGCGCTCATGCCCCATATAGGCTTCGCTGCCGATCTGTTCTTCTTGCCATACCGTGTAATCCCGGTACTGGATATCCAGCTCCGGAAGCTCGCCGCCGCCGTACAACGTGGTCAGTTCCTGCAGCAGGACGCTGACGGAGACGCCGTCAGTAATAATATGATGAAAGTCCAGCAGCAGCAGATGGCGTTCCTCGCCAAGCGGGATTAATCCTGCCCGGAACAGCGGAAGATTGCCGAGATCAAACGGACGGATAAAGCGCTCCATCAGTGCGCTGATGCCGCCGAACAATCCTTCGTCTCCGCCTTTCCCTAGCAGCTTGACCGCAGCCATTCTCAGCCTGGCGCCCCGCTCCAGCGTAAATACCGGCTCTGCATGTACACGTTGACGGAACTCGTCCTCCTCGTGATGAAATGTCGTTCTGAGCGATTCATGGCGGCTTATCATCGCAAGGAAAGCTTCCTCCAGCCGCTCCACATCGAGCTTGCCCTGCATATGCACGGCGAACGGCACATGGTACATCATTGCCTCGCCCGAGATCAGCCCCATCATAAATTGGCGGCGCTGCGCTCTTGACATCGGATAGTGCTCGAGCTCCGGCTGCTTCGGAATGCGCGCGGTAGCCACGGTTTCACTAGTATCCAGATGGGCCGCTAAACCTTCAAGCGTAGGATTCATAAAAATCTCGCGCAGCGGCATTTGAATGCTAAAGCGTTCCGCAATGCGGCTGACCATGCCTGCCGCCTTCAGGGAATGGCCGCCAAGCTCAAAAAAGCTGTCCTTGGCGCTGATGACATCCGTACCAAGCAGATCCTTCCAAATCTCCGCCAGCTTGCGCTCGGTATCCGTTGACAGCGGAACGAGCTCTCGTGTGTTCGCATCGGACGGTTCCGGCTTCGGGAGCGCCCTTCTGTCGATTTTGCCCGTTGGCGTAAGCGGAATGTCATCCAGAACGACCATGAAGGGCGGAAGCATATAGGAGGGCAGCTTGTCACGAAGATATTCACGCAGCTGCGCGGGCAACCTGCCGGATGGCGCCTCGTCGCCTTGCTCCGTATCTGTTGCCGCGGCGTTCTGCAGGACAACATACGCACAAAGCGCATATTCCCCATCCTCTTCCTGAAACGCGGTGACAACCGTTTCCTTCACCTGCTCATGGCGAAGCAGTTGCTGCTCGATTTCACCGACTTCAATCCGGTGACCCCTGATTTTCACCTGGAAATCGCGGCGCCCCCCATAGACAAACTCCCCATTTTCAAGCCTGCGTCCAAGATCACCCGTGCGATACATGCGTTCGCCCGGCACATACGGATTCGGCACAAAAGCGACATCCCATTCGGGATGGCTGAGATACCCACGCCCGACGCCCGGTCCGCCAATGCAAATTTCGCCCGTCACACCGGTCGGCTGCAGCTTCATTCCTTCGTCAAGCACCATCATGAGAGAACCTTCAATCGGTGTCCCGATCGATATGTCCTCGCCTTCAGTCACTTCACGGATGGAGGTCCACACCGTCGTCTCCGTCGGACCGTACAAATTAAACAATCTGGCTCCGGTAGCTGCGCGCAGCCTGCCGAGCACATCAATCGTCAGCGGCTCCGCCCCGATCATCAATATGCGCAGCTTGTGCAAGCCGTCCGTTTCGCCTCGCTGATCCATCCACCACTTGAAGCGCGAAGGCGTAATTTGCAGCACATCGACGCCGTGCTTGTCGATCAGGCCTTGCAGTAAAGCGGCGTCGCTCCGTTCCTCTTCGTTTGCCAATACAATCCGCATACCCAGCGTAAGCGGCAGCAGATTTTCAACGACAAAAATATCAAAGGAGACCGATGCCATCGCCAGAATGCGCTGGCTCTTCTCAAACGGAATCCGCTCACGGAAGCCACTGATGAAATGAGCCAGCCCGCGATGCTCGATCATCACACCTTTGGGGCGCCCGGTCGAGCCCGACGTATACAGCACATACGCCAAATGGTCCGGCTTATGGATACATTCCGGATTGCCTCTGTCCGCCGCATACAGCTCCGGATCGTCCAGATACATCTCGGCAGCGGCTCTCGTTGCGACTCCCGCATATGCTTTTTCCGTCAGCAGAAGCGCTTCGCCGCAATCCTCAAGCATCCAGTCAATCCTTTCTTTCGGGTATGCGGGATCAATGGCGACATAGGCGCCTCCGGCTTTCAGAACACCCAGAATACCGACAAGCAGCAGCGGGCTGCGGGACGCCATTAGAGCGACCATGCTTTCAGGCCCCACACCCTTCGCCCGCAAGGAATGGGCAAGCCGATTCGCGCGTTCGTTCAGTTCGGCGTACGTCACCATCTCCGCGCCGAATTGAATCGCCGCCGCATCCGGCGTGCGCGCCGCCTGGCACTCCACTTCCTGCACGAACCCCGTCCATTCCGCCGTTGCTTGCGCGGAAACCGCACCTGGGCCTACTTGCCGCTCTGTCATGTCCTTGTCTGCTCGAGTTTCCATCCTGCCATTGCCCCCCTCTTTACTTGCGGCCTGTACCGGTATGCTTCCTCCACCCAATATAGCCAACAATTGCTTCCGCTCGCTCTCACTCATCAGCTCAAGCTCGCCAACCGTGCGACCCTGCGATCTGCACATCTCCTGCACGAGTACGGCATAGCTTTCCGCCATGCGTCGCGCCGTTTCCTCATGAAATAAATCCGTTGCATATTCCAGCTGCAGCTCGATTTCCGCTTCCCGCTCCACCGCTTCCAGCGTCAGGTCAAACTTGCTTGTCCCCGACTCGAACGGTATTTCGTCAAAGACGAGCCCGCCTGCTTCCATCACTGGCCGGTTCATATTTTGCAAGACAAACATGGCGTCAAACAAAGGATTGCGGCTTCTGTCCGCATCAATCTTCAACCCTTCGACCAGCTCCTCGAAAGGATACATTTGGCGCGAAAGCGCCTCAACGACATGGTTATGCAGCTCTGCTATATAAGCTCTTACCGTCTTGAGTCTTTCCGGCCTTGTCCGCAGCGCCAGCGTGTTGACGAACATGCCGATCATGCCATGCGTATCGGCATGCTCCCTGCCGGCGGAGGGGGTGCCCACAATCACTTCGGTCTGACCGCTGTATTTGGCCAGCATCGCGGCAAAAGCACCCAGCAGCACCGTATACAGCGTCGTCTTTTCTTCCCGCGCGAGCTTTCGCGCCGCCGCGGTTGTCACTGCGTCCAGCCGGAACGAATGGCGGCGGCCTTTATAGCTCGGCAGAGACGGCCGCGGTCGATCCGTTGGCAGCTCCAGCACAGGAAGCTTGCCTTCGAAGATTTCCATCCAGTACCTCTCATGCTCCGCATAAGCGGTATCGGCAAATCCGGCCTCCTGCCACACCGCATAATCGCTGTATTGTACGCGCTGCTCTGGCAGCGCTTGTCCGGCATACAGCCGCGACAGCTCATTCACCAGCAAACCGGAGGATACACCATCCGTAATCATGTGATGAATATCCAGCAGCAGCAGATGCTCTTCCTCGTTCAACCGGAGCAGCCCTGCCCGCAGCAGCGGCAGCTTGTCCAGATGAAACGGGCGCTGGAAGACTTCCATCAGACGCGTCACCTCAGCAAAGTCTGACGGCGCTCCCCGAAGGAACTCGTCCCTGGTGATCGCTGTGGGGTCAAGCGTCTCCAGCTTAAAGTCATACGGCGGATGAACCATTTGCCTGAACTCGTCCTTTGTCATATGAAAGGTTGTCCGCAAACTTTCGTGGCGACCGATCAGCGCCGTAAACGCGTCTTCCAGCCGCGCCGCATCCAGCCTGCCCTGCAAGCGGAGCGCGAACGGCACATGATACATGGTGGCGTCACCGCCCAGCATCTGCATCATATATTGGCGGCGCTGAGCGCGCGACATCGGATACCACTCCCGCCGCTCCGCCTTCGGGATCGGCTCGACCACCGCAGCGGCATCGACCCGCTCCTTCAGCCAGGTGGCCATTTCCGCAATGGAGGTAAGTTCGAATATCAGGCTGAGTGGAACATGGGCTCCCGTCGCCTGCTCCAGCTTGCCCGCCAGTACCGCAGCCCTCAAGGAGTGGCCGCCAAGCTCGAAAAAGTCGTCGTGAATACCGATTGGCCCAGCCGTATCGCCCAGCACTTCCTTCCAAATGGCGGCAACGCGCTCTTCCATCCCGTCTCGCGGCAGCTCTGCCTCTCTCCGTTCCCAAGGCCCGAATTCCGGCTCCGGCAAGGCGCGCCGGTCCACTTTCCCATTCGGCGTCAGCGGTATTGCATCAATTGCCGCGATATAGGCCGGAATCATCGCCTCCGGCAGCTTGTCTTTCAGCCGTCTTCGCCATTCCCGCGAAGGGAGTTTGTCCGAAGCGACCACATACGCGCACAGCTCCTTGTTGCCGCTTGCCTGCTCGCGGACGATCACAACCGCATCCTCCACCTCGGGAAAGGAAATCAATTGCGAACGAACCTCATTCATTTCAATCCGCACACCTCTGATTTTCACCTGTTGGTCGGCCCGGTCCACATACATCACGTTGCCGTCCGGCAGCCACTTCGCGATATCGCCGGTGCGATACATGTAGCGGCTCTCACGGTACGGATGGGGCAAAAAGCGCTCTGCTGTCATGTCCGGCTTGTTCACATAACCGTCGGAAAGACCGCTGCCGGCAATATACAGCTCCCCGGCTGCATTAATCGGAGCAAGCTGGCCGCCATAACCGAATATATAAATTTCCACATTGTGCATCGGGCCGCCAATCGGTACATAGCCGCCGCGATAAGCGCCCGGCTTGTACGCGTACATATTAGAGCAAACCGTCGCCTCCGTCGGTCCGTAGCCGTTCATAATCCGAATCTTTGGATTCAGCTTCGTATATAGCTCCAGCGTTTCGTCTTGAATCGGCTCAACCCCAACGAGCATTTTGTCCAGCGTAATCGCGGCAGCCGATTGCTCCAGCAGCCGCGCAACCTCCTTCAGCAAAGACGGAGGCAAATAAGCGAATGTAATGCGCTCACCCACAATCACCTCGGCAATTCGCCGCGGGTCAAGCAGTGTCGGCTCCGGGTAGAGCACCGTGCAAGCCCCGAACATCAGCGGCATAAACAGCTCCGCCACGCTGACGTCAAACGAAATATTGGTCAGGCTGAGACATCTGTCACTCTCACCGTATTGTCCGTCGAAAAACCTCCTGAGCGAATGTCCGAAATTGTAAAAGCTACGGTGCGGCACCATGACGCCCTTCGGCTGACCCGTAGAACCGGAAGTATAAATGACATACATCAGATCGGCGGCGTCTCGCGGCCATGCGGTGGCAGCTTCGTCTCCGCCGGAGAACAGCGCCTCATCCGCCATGTCCAGCACCTGCAAGGAGGCTGGCACACTGCTCGCGGCTACGGAATGCGCGCTGTCCGCGAAGACCAGCTCCGCACCGCTGTCCTCCAGCATATAGCGGATGCGTTCTCCGGGATAATGCGGATCCACAGGCATATATGCGCCTCCGGCTTTCATAACCGCGAGCATAGCGGTCAACATGGGGATGGAGCGCTCCGCCATGACGCCGACTACGCTGCCGCGTCCTACACCTTTGACGCGCAAGGTTTGCGCCAGCGCATCGGTGCGGCGATCCAGCTCCTGATAAGTCATGGATTCACCGCCGCAAGATACGGCTGGCAAATCAGGAACGGCCAACGCCTGCTCCTTGAAGCAATCATGCAGACAGCGCGGCGGCGGAAAGTCAGCTTCGCGTCTGGCCCCCATTGCCAGCATATGCAGACGCTCCGACTCCGACAGTATCTCCGCTTCGCCGAGCGCGGCGCCCGGACGGAGCGTCAAGCTGCGCAGCAGCTGCACATAATGCAGCATGAACCGCTCGGCTGTCGCGCGGTGAAACAAATCAGTATTATATTCCACAACAAGCCGCAATTCCGCTCCATGCTCCACAGCCTGAATCATCAAATCATATTTGGCCGTGCCATGCTCAAAGCGCTGGTGGCGATACGACAATCCCGCTGATGAAGACTTTGGAATACCCAGATTTTGCATGATAAACATCGTGTCAAACAGTGGACTCCGGCTAGCGTCCCTTCTGTCCATCCATTGCGCAATTTCCTCGAAGGGATAATCAGCGTGGGCGTAAGCCCCGGTTGCCATCTCTTTCACTTCGGACAAAAAGGCACTGAACGGCTTGTCCGCGCGCGGATAGGCGCGCAGCGGCAGCGTGCCTGTGAACATGCCCGCGACCGCTTCCAGTTCGCGCCTTGTCCGTCCCGCAATCGGCGTGCCGACGACAATGTCCTCGGCCCCCGTATAGTGGGCGAGGAAAGTGTAATACGCAGATAGCAGCACCATGAACGGAGTCGTGCCCGATTCGGCCGCGAGGCTGCGCACAGCCGCCATCAATTCGGCCTCGACGTAAACGTCAAACGTTTCGCCACGATTGCCTTTGACAGGCGGTCGCGGGGCATCGGTCGGAAGCGCAAGCGTCGGCCAGTCTCCCCGGCATTGCTCGCGCCAATACCGTTCGGCGCTTCCGGAGAGCGGTCTGCTCTCCCGCCATACCGCATAATCCTTGTATTGCAGCGGCAGTGGCGGCAACGAACCGCCCTGATATAGAGTCATCAGGTCGGACAAAAGAATACCCGCCGACATGCCGTCGGATGCAATATGATGCATATCAATAAAAAGCACATGGCGCTCCGGTCCCAGCGTCAGCAAGGCTGCACGAAGCAGTGGAGCCTTATCGAGCCTGAATGGCAAGAACATGCTTTGCAGCAGGCCGTCTGCTTCCGCTTCATCGGCCTCCTTGCGGACCAGGTGAAAAGGTATGGCGGCATGAACACGCTGCCTGATTTCGCCGTCGATGACGTGGAAGCTGGTGCGAAGCGTCTCGTGACGCTCCACGATAGCTTGCAAGGCGGCCTCCAGTCGATCTGCATCAATGTCCCCGTCCAAGTGCAATAGTTCGGGCAAATTGTAGCTGCGATCTTCGGGCAACGCCTGCTGCTGCAAATACATGCGTTTCTGCGGGGATGACACCGGATAATGCTCTTGCGGTGCCGCCTTTGGAATCGGCTCCAATCTATGTCCGGACAAAGAGTCGGAGGCTTGGCCGGTCAACAGCCTGCCATGCCCGTCTGCTCCTGCCAGGCCAAAGCTAATGGACACTGCTTGTCCGCCATGCTCGCCGTTCGCCTCGTGTCTGCTGTTTTGAGCGGCTTTCGTTTGCTCAACGTTGTTTCGATTGTTCGTTCTTTGCGCTGTCGTAACGCCGTTCTCCCTGAGCCGCTGCTCGATCAGGACCGTTAACGAAGGCAGATCCGCATGCCCTAACAAATCCGCCACCTGAATGTGAATACCCGCAAGCTCGCTGAGCTGATTTACAATTTTGAGCGCAATAATGGAATCTCCGCCAAGTTCATAAAAATCGGCATTCGCAGGCAGCTCGTCATAACCGAGCAGCGCACCCCAGACATCTGCGACATGCTGCTCCCATTCCAGACCGGAACGCTCCCCGGTTAACGCAACGCCGCGGCGGCGCTGACTCTTCATCCCGCCGCTCCGCCGAAGCGTGGCTTGCCATCTGTCAAACGTCTCGTTCATTTCTTGCCCAAGCTCCTCGGGAATATCTCCACCGATCGAATATCCGCTCCAGTGCGCAAATGGTTTGTGAAGCGTCGCTCCGGCGCGCGCCTCCTGCACCCAACAACGGGGAGAATCGAAAGGATACGTCGGAAGCGGCAGCCGATGGCGGCGCTGTCCTAGGTAGAACGCCTTCCAGTCGATCTCGTATCCGCCCACGTAACGTTGGCCCATCTCCAGCGCTTCTATTTCCCGTTCGTCTGGAACGGGTTGCTGCCGCATATTCCCGGCTGGTGCCGTATTGACCGTCCCAAAACGAACGTTCGGCAGCGCAAGGCCGGCCAAGCCGCTTTTGGCTGCTGCATGCAAGGTCTCGGCAAGCTCTTCCCAATGGCTTGCCACAATCGCCAGCCGATACCGATGGGCTCCCCGGCCGACGGCCAAGGTGTAGCAAAGATCGGCCAGGCTGCCGCTCTCATCGCTGCGATGCTGCGCAGCCCAGTCCCGCATGAGCAGCACGAGCCGCTCCAGTGCCGTCAAACTGTGCGCGGACAAGCAGAAGAGCTCCGCTCTGTCCGAGCGGCCCGAAGGTATTCCGGCTGGGGCCTCCTCCAGCACAACATGGCAGTTGGTCCCGCTCATGCCAAACGCGCTTACTCCGCATCTTCTTGCTTCGCCGTCCGTCTCCCATGGCGTCAATTCGTCATTGACATAAACGGGCGAATCCACAAACGGAATGTTGCGGTTCGGCGAGCGGTAATGAAGCGTTGGCGGAAGCTGCTTGTGGACAAGCGACAGGATCGCCTTGAGCAGCCCTGCAATACCGGCGGCATGGTCGAGATGGCCGATATTGGTTTTCAGCGAGCTGATCGCGCAAAATTGGCGTTTGTCGGTATATCGCCGGAAGGCGCGCGTCAGCCCGTCGATTTCGATCGGGTCGCCAAGCGGGGTGCCCGTGCCGTGCGCCTCCATGTATGTCACCGTTTCGGGATCAATGTCCGCATCCTGCCAGGCACGCGCAATGACGTCCTCCTGCGCGAGGGCGTTCGGAGCAGTAATGCCGACCGAACTGCCGTCCTGATTCATCGCGCTGCCTTTGATGACGGCATAAATGTGGTCGCCATCCTCCTGCGCGCGGGAGAGCGGCTTCAGCAGCAGCGCAATCACGCCGTCGCCGATACCCGTTCCGTCCGCCGAGTCGTCGAACGTTCTGGCCCGGCTGTCGCTTGACTCGATGCCAAGGCGTATGCCGGTATCCAGCGGGAGCACGTTAATTTTGACACTGCCCGCAATCGCTGCCTCGCATTCGCCGCTGCGGATCGATTGGCATGCCAGATGGACCGCTACCAGCGAGGAGGAGCAGGCGGTATCCACACTGATCGCCGGTCCGCGCAAATTAAGCAAATACGAAATCCGGCTCGGTATCATGGAGCTCAGATTGCCGGGCGCCGCCATGGACAAGGCCTCCGGGTCCAGCGCTTCGATGATTCGCTTGTAATCATGCAGCATGTCCCCGTTATAGCCGATAAAGACGCCTGTTCGCGAACCGTGCAGCGCATCTCCGCCGTACCCCGCGTTCTCAACCGCGCCCCAAGCCGTCTGCAGGAACAGGCGTTGCGCCGGGCTCATCAGCGAGGCTTCCTTGGGCGAAAGTCCGAAAAAAGAATAGTCAAAACCTGAAATATCTTCGATATACGCTCCGTCAAAAAAGGAAACGGAGCCAGTTTGCGTCTCCATGCGGCGTAAATACGGCTTCAATTCCTCCTTGCGGGACTCCGGAAACTCGCCTACCAGATCCTTGCCGCTCTGCAGAAGCTCCCAGAAGGCATCGTGCGATTCCGCGCGCGGCAGCTTGGCGGATATCCCGACAATTGCAATATCCTTGAGGGAAACATTGGAGACGGAGCCCCCGCTCCGCCCCTTCCGCCCGGATGTGTCCTTTTTGGTATCCAGCAAATCCAGTTGAAACATGACACTATTCCCCCCTAGCTAGTAATGGAAACGCTGACGGCCTGCTCTTTTTCTGCCCTTCCACCGCTCCCGCGCAGCAGCAGCAACACATGCGCCGCAATGCCAAGTCCGCTGATCATGGCTAATAATCCAAGCGTACCGGACTGCCAATCGCCCGCCCATTGCAGCACGATATACAAGGTGGCTGTGCTGCACACATGGGCCGCAAGCGACCCCCAAAGCGAATGCGAGCCCGCGCGAACGGCACCGTAAAGCATCGCGCCCAGTGCCGCAAATGCGCCAACCGTCACATTCATAAATACCGCGCCGAACAATACGGCCTGGAGCAGAACCGTCCACAGAATCGAAAGAGATTGACTGAGTGTATGAAACAGCATGCCTCTGAACAGCCATTCCTCCAGCAAAGATCCCAGCAGCAAGCTGCCGAGCATAAAAATAATCAGGCTGCCGCCGGCGACAAAAGCGACCAGATCCGAAATGGCCGGAAACGTTGCTTTTATCCACGGAAGACGGGCAAACGCGGCAATAAACAAGCCGAGCCAGATGCCCGTCCCTGCGGACAGCAGCAGCGATCCCCTGCGCGGAGGAACAAACCCCAGATCCTTCAGTGAAATTTTTTGCCAGCGCAGCAGCGGAAGATAGACGGCAAGTACAATGATATTGGATACAATCAGTACAATGCCGGAATTGCCTTTGATCCATTCTTTCAGCACGGAATTACTGATCCCGTTGTAAAGCAATTGATTCACAAGCATTACAATCGCCGCATAAATGACCAAATATAATACGGTATTTCCCGCTATTCGTAATCCCTTCACACAGGTGTCACCGCCTCAGAAGACAACGGCGCGGAGATCGAAGAGCGATGCTTGACCGCAAGGAATATGCCAACCGCAATCATGACGGCCGCCACAGCCATCCAGGTGGACATCATAGTAACATCCGTCGTCTCCGGCCCGTAATGCCACAGCAGGTACTGACTGCCCTGACAGGCAACTTGCGCTGCGATCGGCGCCCAGATGGATTTAAACCAGACATACAAGAGCGCAAAAATAACCGCGCCTAGAAAACCATACAGCGACAGCGGAATGTCTCCGAAAAAGAACAGCGCTCCGTATAACACGCCCTGAATCACAATGGCGATCCAGACCGGGAGCACGCGTCTGAATTCATTCATCAGAATGCCTCTGAACAACGTCTCCTTGTAAATATTTCCGAGAATCAGGAAAACCAGAAATACATACCATTCCGCGCGGTTCAGGTAATCAAACAATTCGCGGAACTGATACTTGTCCGTTGCAATGGCAGGAAGTCGGGAGAATGCGACTGTAAACAGGCCGGCTCCAAGCCCGATCCATAAAGCGATGGCCACCGATTTGCCGCTCATCACGCGAAACTTAGCCGCCTTAAACAGGTTTTCCTTGAATATAAACCTCCAGGCCAGCAGCATGAGTGGCAAACCCACCATATCGTTCAAAATAATGACGGTTACCGTGTTCTGTTCAAACCACGTGCTTCTGGGGTAAAGATAATCGAAAAAAAATGTCGTCACGGTAAAAAACCATGCAAAATACAGCCCGATAACAACGGCCACGCGGGCCAGCATCATTCCCCATGCCTTCATGCGGTTAGCCCCCCTTTTGTGCTGTCGGCGGCACGTCAGCCGTCAGTGCTTGACCGGCACGTGTGCCGATGCCGCCGTTGCCGGAGGAACGCCAGACATAGACGGAACCTCCAATCAACGCCGCCAGACAGAGCGCTGTAATGATATACAGCGAAACATCGCCGAGTTTGTCAAACCATTCGTAGAACCCGATGTATTTAAATAGAAAGATGGTGCCCATGGCCGTATTCTGTACCAGGATCGGTGCCCACAGCGACCCGGTGCGCAAATACAGCACCCCGTAAATCAGGCCCGAACCGATGCTGATGATTGAAAGGGCCGCGCTCGGCTGGAAGTAGGCGTAAGCCGCTGCTTGCAGCACCAAGGCCACATATACCGGCATAACCCGGCGAAGCTCCCTGAAAATGAGGCCCCTGAACAATATTTCTTCAAATGCCGGCCCAATCAAACCGGCGCCAAGAATGACGTACCAGATTGAATCCCCACTGATCAGATCGTCAACCAGCGCGGGAATGGACGGAAATTGCCGTGCAATATCATCAATGACGATAAGGCCGATGCTGAACAAACTTCCCGCAAGACCCAGGCCGATCATGAGCAAGACGCGCGAGGCGCTCAGCCGCTTGAAGCCCGACGCGCGGAACAGATTTTTTTCCGCATGAGGCCAGATCCATCCTTTGATGCGAAAGATCAGCATGTACACAAGCGTAATCAGCGTGAACAGAACGACCATAAACATAGCCGGGTTGCGATCCAGAAACTCAGCAAAAGTCAGCGTCGCTTCGTAATGGTAAGTCGAGCGAAGCAGATAGAGCAGCGCATAAAAGACCCCAATATAAAGCGCGATATTCCCTATCACGGACAACACTTTTTTCACAGGAAAGCTCCTTTCTTTCTTCTGTCAGATGTATGCTCAAGTCTCGGGCGCAGTCCAGCTTGTCCAAAGGCTTGACCCATGCTACGCCCTCGAGACGGCACTGTCTGCTGTGGCGCGATATTGCTCGACCACGCTCGACAGAAGCTCCAGATAAGCGGAAGCCCAATCCAGCACCGACTCCTTGCCGAGGCGTCGGGCGTTGTAAGTCCACACCCCACCAAGCTCTGGCCCTTCCGCCCCGCTTGGCGCTGCAGCGCCATCCATATACAGCACAACATCGAATCGTTCCAATAACGTCTCCCGCTCCTTGAACCCGTGCTGCGCTGTTCCTGCAAATAACGGAAACAAGACAAATCCGGCTTCGGCTTGCGGGTGCTTTCTGATTTGTCGCACGGAGTAACATTCTCCTGCGCTCGCCCGCTTGGCGGCATGCCGCAGCAACGTATCGAAATCGCGCACCTCTGCAAAGTCGATTTCCTTCGGAGCAATCAGACCGTTATCCGTCATGGCTGGAAGCACAAGCCGACTGCTGCCTGACTCTCCTCGCCAGAAGTACAGATATGCGGCATACGCCGCGGCTTCAACCGTCACCGAGCGGGATGCTGCAAGTTCCGCAAGTCCTTTCGCAACCAGCCGGTCCAGTTGGAACTGAACGCTGCCGATACGCTCCGCGGCATAGCCGCTGCTGACGCAGTCGTCTGCCACCAGCAGACCGGTCCAGCTCCAGCTCGCGAGCTCCCGATTTCTCGACTCCAAATACGCCGCAAGCGATGAGATTGTTGGATAGGTGAACAGATCCGTTACGCCGAGAACGCCGGGATATAACGTCTCCAGCCGTTGATGCGCCCGCACCAGCAGCAGCGAGTCTCCCCCGGCATCGAAGAAGCGATGATGGATGCCGAAGTCGTCCCTTTGCAGAATTTCGCGCCATACGGCGGCAATCGCCAATTCGTTATCGCTTGTCGCTTCAACAAACGGAGTGCCGCTACCCGTCTTAAGCTCCGGCTCCGGCAGCGCCTTTCGGTCGATTTTGCCGTTTGGAGACAGGGGCATAACGGGCAGTTCCATCACGGCCAGCGGAACCATATAATCCGGCAGGCGCAATGCTGAAAAATCCCGCAACTCCTCAAGGTCCACAGGTTCGGTGCAAACGATGTACGCGCATAAATACTCGCTTCCGCTCGCGGCATCCCGCTTCATGACCACCGCTTCCGAAACCGCTGGATGACCGCGCAGCACATGCTCGATTTCCCCGCATTCGATACGCTGGCCCCTTATTTTCACCTGATGGTCGATTCGGCCCAAATATTCGATTCTTCCGTCAGGCAGCCATCTGGCAAGATCTCCTGTTCGATACATCAGACTGCCCGCCGCAAATGGATTATCGACGAACTTTTCTTCCGTCAAATCGGGCCGGCCGATATAACCTCGCGCCAGGCCCACGCCGGATATGCATAGTTCCCCCGCAATGCCGACGGGCTGGAGCTTCATCGCTCCGCTCATGATATAGAGCGAAATATTGTCGATCGGCTTGCCAATCGGTACATTGATCGAAATATCGTTGATCGGAATATCGCCATCAGAGCAATCGTAAAAGGAAACGTCCACCGTCGCCTCGGTCGGGCCGTACAGGTTCACAAGTCTGGCATCGAATGGAACTCCGATCCGCTCGCGGAACCGCCGCACCTGATCCGCAGTCAGCGCTTCGCCGCTGGCGAACACATGACGCAGGCTCTCCAGCCTGGCCTCGCCGCGCAGCAAGTTCGGATGCTCCAGGAACAGGTGCAGCATGGACGGCACAAAATGCATCGTTGTTACGCCATGCCGCGCTATCGTATCCATCATAAGCGCGGGGTCTTTTTCGCCGCCTGGAGGCAGCAGGACCAGCTTGGCTCCCGCAAAGCTCCACCAGAACAGCTCCCAGACCGATACGTCGAAGGTAATCGGCGTTTTCTGCATAATGACTCCGCTTGCGTCCAGTCCATATTGCTTCTGCATCCAGCCGATCCGGTTAACAACGGAATGATGCTCGATCATGACGCCTTTCGGCTGTCCGGTCGATCCCGAGGTATACAGCACATAGGCAAGCGAACGTGAATCATGCAGCTTCTCCACAGGGGAGTCGTCCCATTCCTGCGCCAGCGCCTCATGAACGTCCATCAATGACGCGAACGTCTCCAGCTCTTCCGAGGCTTTGTCCTGCGTCAGGACAAGCTCGGCTCCGGAATTGTCCAGCATGTAGCGTATTCGTTCCGGCGGCAAGCCCGGCGGGGCAGGCACATAAGCTCCGCCCGCCTTTAGCACGCCAAAGATTGCAATCATCATCTCCAGGCTGCGATCCATTACGACGGCCACGCGATCCTCGCGCTTGACACCTTGCCGTCTGAGTGCCTGCGCCAGCCGGTTTGACTTCCGGTTTAATTCCGCATACGTCAAAACTCCGTCCTCCGCCGTAACCGCAACGGCCTGCGGCGTTTCCACCGCTTGTCTTTCGAGGTAAACCTCCACCGTATCGCCGCCTGCATACGGCGCTGTCGTACGATTGAACTCTTTGCTCTGCTTCTCTGCCTCAGCGGCGCCCTGCAGTCCGATCCCTCCGAGCGACTGCTCCGGCTCGGCCAGTGCAAGACCGACAATACGGAAATACCATTCCGCCATTCTGCATATGCTGTCTCCTTTAAACAGCGACGTTGCATATTCGATCATCAAGGCTGCGCCTTTTGGGCCCTGATCCGCAATCTCAAACGTCAAGTCCAGCTTCGAAACGCGATGGTCCGGCACTTGCGCCTCAAATTGCAAGCCGTCCACCGCCACCTGTCCGGCCTCCCTATGCTGCATGACAAACATTGTGTCAAACAGCGGATTGCGGCTCAGATCGCGCGGCACATCCAGCATCGTCACCATGTGCTCAAACGGGAGCAAGCTGTTATCCAGTGCCGCAAGCACTGTTTCTTTGAGCTGCTCGGCAAACGCTCTGAACGACAGCTCGCCAGATGGCTGGCTTCGAATCGGCAGTGTATTGACAAACATGCCGACCAGAGACTCGGTAGCGGGATGGAAGCGGCCGGCGATCGGCGTGCCGACAATCAGATCGTCTTGCCCTGTCATCAGATGCAATAACGTATGGTAAGCAGTGAGCCAGATATGGAATGGCGTAACGCCCCATTGCTCAGCCGCCGCTTCGATGCCCTCGACAAGCCCTGCCGGTATTCGCAGTTCAAGCTTGGCGCCTTCGAAGGTTTGTTCGGGCGGACGCGGATAATCGGTTGGCAGCTGCAGCACAGGAAGTGTACCCGCTAGCCGGAGTACCCAATATTGCTCTTGCTCCTCTCTTGCCACTGAAGCCATCCACTCCTGCTGCCAAACGGCGGCATCCTTATAGTGAATGGGCAGCGGCTGCAAGGAGCCGCCGCGAAACAACTGCTCGAAATCGCGCGCCATCACATTCATGGACACGCCGTCAGCGACGATGTGGTGAATGTCCAGCAGCAGCGTATGCCGACTTTCGCCGTCTGTCGCAAGAAACGCCCGAATTAACGGAGCCTTCCGCAAATCAAACGGGCGGACGACCGCACGCGTAAATGTATTCAAGTCCGCTGCATCCATCAAGGCAAACACGGCGAGTTCAAACGAAACCCGCTCATGGACACGCTGTACAGGCTTGCCGTCTGCCCAGTCAAAGCTGGTGCGCAGCGGTTCATGGCGGTCAATCAAGCCCTGAATCGCCTCGCGAAGCCTATTCTGATCAAGTTTTCCCGTCAGGCTCAGCGCGAGCGGCAGATTGTAGGCCGTGCTGCCCGGATAAAACTGCTGCAGCACAAACAACCTGTTCTGCGCGAGTGACAACGGGTAGTAAGGCCGACTTTCCGCCTGGGCAATAACCACGGCCGGCTTGGAGACTGCGGTGTCGATGCGGGCCGCCATTTCCCGCAGCAGCGGAGTCTCGAACACATCCTTCAATGCATATGCAGCTCCATAACGCTGCTCGATCAAGCCCGCAAGCCGTGCGGCGCGCAAGGAATGGCCGCCTAATTGAAAGAAATGGGCTTCTCTCCCGATCACCGACGGGTCGTCCGGCCCGCTTGCAGCCAGACCGAGCACCTCCTGCCACAGCTCGGACAGCCGCTGCTCCGTTGGCGTAGCAGGCGCTTCGCCGTGAGCCACCGGTTCAGCGAACCGGGGGTCCGGCAGGCGGCTGCGCTCTGTTTTGCCGCTCGGATTCAGAGGTAACGCTTCCATAGCTACAAAATATGTAGGGATCATATACTCCGGCAGCAGTTCCTTAAGTGCATCCCGAAGACTCACTTCCTCCGGCTTCTCCCCGTCCACTGTCACGAGATATGCGCATAGCGCCGGCTCTCCCGCATGGTCCATCACCTCCGTCACCACGGCATCGCGAACTTCTGCCTGGCGGAGCAGCGCGTGCTCAATCTCGCCGCATTCGATGCGGAGACCACGCAGCTTGACCTGATGGTCAAAGCGTCCCAAATATTCAATATTGCCGTCCGGCAGCCACCTTGCAAGGTCCCCGGTACGGTACAGCTTCTCTCCTGCGGCAAACGGATTTGGAACAAAGCTTTGCTCTGTCAAATCCGGCCTGTTGCGATATCCGCGCGCAAGACCGGCACCCGCGATACACAGCTCGCCGAACACACCGATCGGCTGCGGTCTCATCCGCTCGTCCACAATGTGGAGCCGGATGTTCTGGATGGGCTTGCCGATCGGAATCGCACCCGCCCCAGCGTCCGGGCAATCGTAATAGCTGACATCGACGGTCGCTTCCGTCGGGCCGTACAGATTGATGAGCCGTCCTTGGCTGCCGCCACGCTCCATCAGGCGGTAAAAACCTGCGACATGCGCGGGCTTGAGCGCTTCGCCGCTCGCAAATACGTACCGCAGGGATCTTAGCTCGCCGCCTCTGCCGCTGTCCGCCGCGTAGGGCAGGAAGACGCCCAGCATAGACGGCACAAAATGCATAACCGTAACCGCCTGCTCCTCAATCTCGCGCAGCATGACCGCTGGCTCCTTCTCCCCGCCGGGCTCCAGCAAATAAAGCGATGCACCGGCAAAGCTCCACCAGAACAGCTCCCATACGGAAACGTCAAACGTGATCGGCGTTTTCTGCAAAATAACGTCTCGCTCATTCAACGGATAAGCCGTCTGCATCCAGTGCAGCCGGTTGATCGCAGCGCGGTGCTCCACCATAACGCCTTTGGGTTGGCCGGTGGAGCCTGATGTATAAATGACATACGCCAAATGCTCGGGGCCTGCTTGAGGCGGCAAAACCGTTTCTTCTTCGCCAAGCGGCAGCTCCGATGCGGCGGTAGTCGCAAGCGCGTCCAGATCTAGCGTTTCCCCCTGAAAGGCCGGGAGCGTACGAATCCATTTGGTCCCCGCCAGAAGCAGACTGGCTCCGGTGTCCTCCAGAATGCCGCGGATCCGCTCGGGCGGATGCTCCGGGTCGAGTGGCAAGTAGGCCCCTCCCGCCTTGAGCACCGCCATGATCGCAATCATCATGGACAACGAGCGCTGGGCGGCAATCGGCACAATCGTCTCGACCGCAACCCCCTTGCTTCTTAGCACGGCAGCCATGCGTTCAGCGCGTTCATTAAGCTCCCCATACGTCAGCGAGCCTTCTGCCGATCGCACCGCCGGGAGGTCCGGCCACCGCCGCGCGGACTCGGCGAACCATTCGTGAATCGTCTTCTCCATCGGGTACGGAGATCCCGTATTATTCCATGCCGCAATGGCAGCTTCTTCGGCAGGTGTCGTCATTTCAACGTCGCCACAGATCAGGTCGGGGCTGGCAGCCGTTTGCTCTAAAATGTAAAGCAGCCGCGCCGCCAAGCGCTCCATCGAGCCTTTATCGAACAATCCCGTATTATACTCCAGCACCGCCCGCAGATCGCCTTCGCCATCGCTGTACAGATCGAGCTTGAAGTCCAGCTTGGAGGTTCCGTGGCTGACAGGCAGAGGCTCCATGCTCCAACCGTTGCCGCGCACCGCCAGTTTCTCGTCATCAAACTGGTTGTGAAGAATCAGCATCGTATCGAACAGCGGATTGCGCGAAGGGTCATGCGGATACGGGGTCGCTTCTATCATGTGCTCGAAGCTGACATCGCCATGCTCGTATGCGGCAAGCAGACGCCGATGGGTCTCATCCACAAACGCCAAGATCGGCAGCTCGTCCGCCATCTGCATCCGAATCGGCAGAAACTGGTTGAACATGCCGATCATCCGGGCCGTGTCCGGATGCGTCCGGCCTGCCGCCAAAGCACCGATTGCAAATTCCGACTGATGCGTCGTTCCCTTGAGCAGCAGCGCGTAAGCCGCAAAAAGCAGGCTGTTCAAGCTAGCTCCGGCGCTTGCGGCTATTTCTTTCATCCTTGCGACGAGTGCCGACGGAATATAGAAGGTATACGTATCGCCTGCAAATGTCTGACGGTCGCCGCGCGCCCGATTCAGTGGCATATCGAGCGGCGCCGAAGATTCAGCAAGCTGCTCCGTCCAAAACGCCTGACTTGCCCTCGCCCGCTCTGAGCCGGACTGTCGCTCTTGCCAAACAGCATAATCCTTGTAATGCAGAGCCAGAGGCGCAAGTTCTGCCCCGTCGACCAAATCGGCCAGCTCCTCCAGCAGCAGCTTAACGGATATGCCGTCCGCCGCGATGTGATGGATGTTGAGCAGCAGATAAGCCTCAGCTCCTTCCGATTCGGGCCGGCAATAACATGCAGCGAGCTGCGGCACGGAGCCAAGATTGAGCGGCCGGAAAAACGGTCTCAAGCATTCCGGCAGCGGCGTCTCTGCGAGCTCCGCCGTTTGCAGAACAAAGTCGGCCGAATCGTGCACGATCTGGGCCGCAGCACCGTCGATCCAGTGATAGGAGGTCCGCAGCGGCTCATGCCGTTCGATCAACTTCCGAAGCGCTTGTCCAAATCCGGTTTCATTAACCGTACCCGTCAATTTAAGCGCAAGCGGAATATGGTAGGATAGTCCGATATCAGCTATGTTTTCCGCCAAAAACATGCGCCGCTGCGGCGGACTCAGCGGATAGGATGCGGCTTGTGGCGCGGCCGTAACAGGTTCGTACGCTTCCTTGGCTGCCCCGTCGATCCAGGCCGCCTGCTCTCTGACCGTCGGCAGCTTGAAAATGTCCTGAAGCGGCATGCGCACCCGGCAATGCTTGTAGATGGCCGAGGTCAATGCGGCCGCTTTCAAGGAATGACCACCATGCTCAAAGAAGTGGTCAACCGCGCCAACCTTTCCTGCATGAAGCACTTCTTGCCACAATCCGGCAACAAGGACCTCCGTATCAGTCGCGGGCGCTTCATAGGGGGCCGTGCGCTCCGGCACAGGAAGACGTTTTATGTCCACCTTGCCGTTCGCGTTCAGCGGCAGCTTATCCAACTGCACAAACGCGGCGGGAATCATAAATGCCGGCAGCTTTCCAGTCAGTTGGCTCCGAACGCTTGCCTGCTCTTCTGTTTGCTCCGCAACGATATAAGCGCATAAATAAGGCGCGCCGTCATTCTCGATCAGCGCCACAAACACTTCCTTGACGCCCGCACAATCCAGCAGCCTGCTTTCGATCTCACCCAATTCAATCCGATAACCCCTCAGCTTGATCTGGCTGTCGATTCGGTCCAGAAACTCCAAATTTCCGTCAGGCAAGCGGCGAACCAGATCCCCGGTGCCGTACACGGTTTCACCTTCCCGGAATGGATGCGGCCGAAATTTTGAAGCGGTCTGCTCCGGCAAATTCACATAACCGGATGCGACACCGTCGCCCGCAATCCACAGCTCGCCCGGCACCCAATCCGGCTGCAATCGGCCCTGCTCATTCAGCACCAGCGTTTCTGAACGTGCGATTGGCGCACCGATCGGCACGGTGGCCGTGCCTTGTCCATCCCATGTTTCAGTAATCGGATAACAGGTAGCAAACACCGTTGTTTCCGTAGGGCCATAGACATGCAGCAGCACACCCGGTCCAAGCGCGCGCAGCGCTTTGCGGATATGCGGCACGGAAGCCCGCTCTCCGCCAAATAAAATATGACGCAGTCCGCGCAGCGACTCCAGCCCATGATCGACCAGCGTATTGAACAGCGCTGTTGTCACAAAGAACACGGTAATGCCGCTGTCCTTGATCAGCTCCGTCAGCCGCATAACGTCGGCAACCTCTTCCTCGCCAACCAGCGTCAGCTTCGCGCCGTTCAACAGCGCACCGTACAAATCGAAGGATGAACCGTCAAAGGCGTAGTTGGAAAGCTGCAACAGCGCATCGTTTTCCGAAATGCTTATATAATCGGTATGGTAGGCAATCCGGGACACATTGCGATGCGTGGTCAGAATCCCTTTCGGCTTGCCCGTCGAGCCGGAGGTATACATGATATATGCGAGATCATCCCCAGCGCCATCGATGTCCAGATCATGCCCGGACTCGCCAGCCCATTTCGTATCCAGTTCTTCCATGTCGATGACATCGATGCTGTCACCGGCAAGCCGGGCACCCATCTCCATCGTCGCGGCTCCAGCCACGATGACCTGCGCTTCCGTATCCCGGAGCATAAACAAAATCCGCTCTTCGGGATATTGCGGGTCAATCGGGACATAAACGGCTCCCGATTTCAGCACAGCCAATATCGCCGCAATCATATCGGGCGAGCGACGCAACAATAACGCCACCTTCGCCCCCGGCGCAACGCCGCACCGTGCAAGCACGCGCGCGAACCGGTTGGCACGTTCGTTCAGCTCGCTGTAGGTATACGTCCACTCGCCCATTTCAACGGCAATCTGCTGCGGTGTTTCCGCCGCTTGCCGCTCAAACAGCCTGTGCAGCGACAGCTCCTGCGGCTGCGCGGCGAATGAACGGCCAAGCCGGAGCAGACGATCCCGTTCCTGCGCATTGACGGGATCAAGCTCGCCAAGCGCTGCATGCGGCTGCTCGGCGACGGCCCGGGCCAAGGCTACATAATGCCGGGCCCATTGCGCAGCGGCCCGCTCATCGTACAAATCCAGCGCATACTCCAGCGTAAATGTGATACTAACGCCGTTATCCACGCACTCCCAAGTCAGGTCGAACTTGGCCGAGCCGCTGTCCATCGCTTGGGGCGTATAAACAACATCTTTGCTCTTCCATTCGGGCAGCTCCATATTTTGCAGCGTAAACACCGAATCGAACAGCGGATTCCGCCCATATACCCGCTCAACATTCGCCAGCTCGGCTATTTCTTCATAAGGCACATCCCCGTTGCCTATGGCGGTCAGCGCCTCCCCGTGGACCTGCTTCAGCCATTGATCGAAGCGCAAGCCGCTTTGCCCGCGCAGGCGGATCGGAACCATGTTAACGAACATCCCGACTACGCCTTGCAGCTCCGGCCGCATCCGTCTCGCGGCTGCCGTGCCGATAACGATGTCGGATTCGCCCGTATATTTCGCAAGCAGCGCATAATAAATGGATAGCAGGACGGTGTATAACGTTACGCCCTCGCGTCTTGCCAACGCCCGCAGCGATCCGGCAAGCTCCGGCTCCAGCTCAAAGCGCTCCATTGCCCCGCGATAGCTCGGCGTCTGCGGTCTTGAACGGGGGGACGGAAGCGCCGGAGACGGCACACCATCCCGAAAGATTTCGCGCCAATAAACCTTCTGGCCCGCAAGCCAGCCCCCATTTCGGTCCGCTTCCTCCCACAGCGCGATATCCCCACTATGTATGGACAACGGCTCAGGTAGGTTCCCTTCGTAAAACCTCGTAAGATCGGACATCAAAATGCCCATCGACGTTCCGTCCGTCATGATATGATGCATATCCAGCAGCAGTACGCTTGACTCGTGCTCCAGGCGCACAAGCTCCATGCGCAGCAGCGGCCCTTTCTCCAGAGGAAACGGCTGCAGGAAGCTGCGCTGACGCAGCGCCAGGTCATGCGCCGACCAGCTGCTTCCGTCAACGACCGCAAGCGGCAACTCGATCGCCTGCTCGATGCGCTGCATCACATGCCCTTCTTCCATATAAAAGGACGATCGCAGCGCCGGATGCCGCTCTATTAGTGCCCGCCATGCTGCGCGGAATCGTTCGATATCGAGCGGGCCCTTCACCTGAACCGCAAACGGCAGATGGTAATTGAGCAGCCCCGGATTCAGCTGCTCCAAAATGAACAGCCGCTTTTGCGCCGAGGTCGCAGGATAAACCGTCCGCTCTTCTGCTTTAACCACCGGTGGAGGAGCGCCTGTGGCAGTACCCATGCTCTCCTGTGCCCTTTGCTCCAGTAAAACGGCCAGCGAGCTCACCGTATCATGCAAAAACAGCTCGGTAAGCGTAAGTCGGGCGCCAAACGCCTCTTGCAGCCTGGCGGCTGCATCAGCCGCCTTGAGCGAGTTGCCACCTTGCTCGAGAAAGCTGTCATTTCGGCCTATGGCATCCTTTTTCAACACCTCACGCCAGACGGACACGATCCGTTCTTCCGCTTCCGTGAGCGGCTCCAAGCTGGCATCCCCACGGAAGACATCGCCGCCTTCCGCATCATAGAGCTCGAGCGTGGTCGCCGCTTCCAGCTCTTTCAACTCGGCAAGCGCTTCTGCAAACTCTCCTGCGCGCAGCGCTTCCGCCAATACGTAGCGTTGAATTTTGCCGGAGGTCGTTTTCGGAATGCGCCGAACAGGGACAACAAAAGCAACGTCCAGACCGGCCGATCCGTTCAGCCGTTTTTTCACCTCGGTCATCAGCGGTACAAATCCGCTGATCTTGCCGCGATGTTGAATAAAAACAGCCATCGCATCCCGTTTGGTCATGTCATCCTGAACGGCAGCAATCGCCGTTTTCCCGATTTCGGCCCCTTTCAGGCTGCTGATCAATGCCTCCAGGTCATGCGGATACACATTTTGCCCATTGACGAATATGACGTCCTTCATGCGACCGGTCACATATAAACGTCCTTCCAGCAAGAAACCCAAATCTCCCGTATTCAGCCAGCCTTCCGGGGTAATCGTTTGCTTGTTTACATCAGGTCGCTTATAGTAGCCACTTGTAACGTTGCGGCCTCTAATATGAAGCAAGCCTATACTGCCTGCAGCCGTTGGTTTTCCCGCTTCGTCGCAAATGCGCACCTCGCACTCTTGTACGGGGAAACCCAGTTCGACGATCTCGATCGCAGTATGGTCCCCGTGTGCAGCCATTCGTACAGGCTGTCCGACAGCGAGTGATTGCCGCTCAAGCAGAGCGGTATTCAGGTAGTCTTCCGTCCCAGGGAACGTCACGGCCAAACTCGCTTCCGCAAGCCCGTATACCGGAAAAATGCAATTCCCCTTTAACCCGTACGGCTTCATAGCCTCCAGAAAATCGCGGCAATGGGCAGCCGATATCGGTTCGGCCCCGTTAAATATCAGCCTGACGCAAGACAAATCCCATGCGGCCGCTCCTTCCGGCTTCCAATGCTGCAGAAAATGCACATAACCGAAATTCGGCGAAGAGAGGCATGTCACCCGATGCTTATGCGTAAGCTCCAGCCATTTCATCGGATGAAGCACAAACGTCGAGGTCGGCAAGTGCAGCTGATTCATGCCGCAAAATAGCGGAGAAAGATGAAAGCCGATGAGCCCCATATCATGCGTCAGCGGCAGCCAGCTTAGGGAAGAATCCCGCTCCGTCGACTGTGCTCCATGGATAATGGCTCGCATGTTCGACAGAAGATTGCCGTGCGTCAGCACGACCCCCTTCGGGTCTCCGGTAGAGCCCGATGTAAACTGGATGAATGCGGTGTCCGTCTCGGCTGCGTCATAAGGCTCCGCCTCGGGCCTGTTAGTATCCACAGCCGCCGCAAGCACCTCCGCAATCGGCACGCTGCCAGACTCAAGCCCGGCCAGCGCCTCCGCTTCTCCGTGCTTCAAAGCGTAGCCTTGAATTCCCGGCCAAAGCTCCTCATCGCATAAAAATCTAAGCGCTTCCAACTGCTTGCATACCTCGATCAGCTTTTTGCGTCCTTCGTCCGTACGCGCCGCGGTCACAGGTACGGGGACAATGCCGCCGAGCACACAAGCCCAGAACAGGAGGATAAACCGTTCATTATCTTCCGTCTGCAAGACGGCAAAGTCGCCTGGCTCAAGGCCCTGCTCGCGCAGCAGATGGAGCGCTCTTCCGGCCAATGTTAGTAATTGGCCGTACGACAAGTGGCGTTCCTGACCGCTTTCGCAAAATAAAATTCCCGCATCGTTTTCCTTGCGCTCCAGCAATACGCCGGATAAATTACGGATGGTTCTCATCGTCGCCAGCCCCCGTTCTGTGTTTGATCACAACGTTGTGGAATGCAGTTCTTGATAATCCTCCGTTACGATGCGATTAAGCTCGTCCAAAATGACAACATGCGGACGATACGTTCGGGCTACCGATTCCTCCATCATCGCGTAAGAAATAATAATGACGCGGTCGCCCGGCTGCACCTGTCTCGCAGCGGCACCGTTCAAGCACACCATACCCGAGCCTCTTGGGCCGGTTATGACATAGGTCTCCAGCCTGGCTCCGTTATTTATATTGACAACCTGCACTTTTTCGTTCTCCAGGATGTTGGATGCATCCAAAATATCCTGATCGATGGTTATGCTTCCTACATAATTCAAATTGGCCTCCGTCACGACAGCATGGTGAATTTTGGACTTATGCATCTCTCTAAACATGAATACACTCTCCTTGTGGGGTGGTGTTTGGAAAAATAAGACTTAGCTAACTTCTTAAAAACGAACGTTATTTTCCAAATATTCTTTTTAAGGAACACCCAGAAACAAACCTGCGTTGTTTCTCTGACTTAACGAAAAGACCAGGCTGGTGCAACAAGACGTTCTAAAAAGAATCTGTGCGGCAAACTCTTGCCACTGTAGCTGTTTGTGCAAAACAAGCAAGTTCATGCTTATGCGTGGGATCAAGGTGAATAGGCAATTTCATGTGATTGTGAGGGGGCTTGTTGACTGGCAAGCTCATACTTTTTTGTGTGGAATCTTGCTGGCAGTAAGCTCATGCTGTTGAACGAGCTCATGCTGATCAGGCAGGTGTAGGATATCGTGCGGGTTCCAGTAGATCGAAAATCCTGGCAGTAGAAACTAAAAACGTGGCTTGTACATAGCAGCAGCTCATCATTCTAGGCAGTTCATTGCTGCAAAGAGGGAAATTGGTGTGTATTAAGGTGTAGCGGTAATGAATTAAAGTGTTACAGTAAAAAAATATAATTCTCATAAATTAGGGAATTTCTTGTAACCTACCCTTATAGTAGTGCTAAACTTTTGCCTGCGATAGGGAGATAAACTTACAATACAGGGGGAAATTTTCTTTACTTTTTTGATCAGTACTACCAGAGATTGAGAGCTCTGCGCAAAAAAGCACTTCCTTTCTTGCTTGAAAACAGCAGCTTAACATACAAAAACATATTAAAAATCGTAACTTTACAGCGGATGGATTGGCGGCAATAGTGGAGCGCTTTTTTGCGATCGTGACGGTTTAAATAGCTGAGTGTATAATATTTGCTTGCGATGCCGATGTCGATATAATAGAGTTGTTTCGCTTTTTTGCTGACGGAATCGGACTGAGAGACTAATTCCCGTATGTGCTCGCGGACCTGGATAGATTTGAAGCTAAGCTCCTCGATTCTTATATATATTTCCTTGTTGAGATGAATCGTATCTGGATCAAGCTGCCAGCGGTCGCAGAATAAGTAGAGGCTATCGGGGGATTCCCGGTAGACGGCATGAGGTTTGGTTTGCAGTGCAATTCTGTATTTGTCGAAAAAGCGGAGCAGATAGGTTGTATCTTCACCCAGATAAAAATGCTCATTGATCAAGCCGACTTCATCCAACAGCTCCCGCCGGAATACCATCGTATTCAGTTGAAAAAAATTGCGTGTATGAGACAAAAACGCCTCGAACAATCCTTTTTCGAATATGATCGTTTCTCCGTCATTCCATATTTCGAACGTTGTTCGCATCGAATGCAGCAAATGTCGCTCCACCTTGTTCTCGAAGTTGTAGGAAGTCATATCGCCGTGCTGTTCCACCCACAGCGCAAAGCTGATAGCTGCTTTTGTCAGCGCAAGTGTGCTCACGCTGTCGGTCAAATGGCAAGGATACCATTCGTCATCGGAATCAAGAAACGCCAAATATTCGCCTCGCGCCGCCAGCATCCCCGTGTTTCGCGCGCCGCCCGGCCCTTTTTCCCGTTCGTTGCACACATAGCGAATTCGCGCATCCCTACTCGCCCACTCGCGGATTGCCTCTTTCGTATGATCCGTGCTTCGGTCATCAACGACGATCAGCTCCCAGTTGCCGTAAGACTGGCTCAAGATGGACTCGATCGCGCCGGAAATGATGTGCGCCCGATTATACGTAGGCATCACAATGCTTATCAACGGCTCCATTCGTTTCACTCCCATCGTTACAAAATATATGCCCTTAAAACATCGTCAGTGTAAATGGGGAATGGGGAAGCCGTCAAGTCCAAACAGCATACGGTGGTTTATGCATGAGCCGCTTGTGAGTTGAATTGGAATCTATCGCAACTCGGAGTCATCCAGCAACAAAGTGGCGTCCGGGCTAAGTCCATGCTCACGCAGCAGCATTTTAAGATATTCGCCGATAAGTTTTTTTTGCTGTTATTTCCTCCCGAAAATAGAAGTTTGTTTGATTGCTCACATTCTATCGGAAGTCCGTTGCAAGTAAGTTACAAAAAAATTCGCAAAAATCGACTGTGTATCTGCTATGCTAGGATCAAAGTTTTACGAACTAGAACTCGCACAATATTAGTTCCCCTAGGCACAATACTGGCCTGCTGTAATAATTGAATGTACCTGCCTATCTATCTCATACTTCAGATTTGGACGAATATCTTTTTTTTCGTTAATCCGTCTATACTCCCCAGAGACATTTTCAGCATGCTGCCTCCGTCCTGAGACGGAGACGAAAACCGTTCTGCCGTCCCTCACTTCTAGTCATAGCAATAAGTTATCTTTATATTGCGCCGGTTGATATACCGTTAAGTATACTCAGGCATCCTCATTTACCAGTCAAAGAATACATACTCTCTCTTGATTTAGACACGCAGCAGCAAAAACATAGTTCGAACTGAAAGGGGAAAAATGATGAAGATGATTTATCAATTAGAGCATGTGGATAAAACATACAAAAAAGGAAAGGTTGTCGCCAATCAAAACATAAGTTTCGACGTTCAGCAAGGGGAAATTCTCGGTTTGCTTGGTCCGAATGGAGCAGGCAAATCCACGCTAATCAAGCAAATGGTAGGTCATCTTGCTCCCACCTCAGGTACGGTACGCTACAAAGGAACCAGCGTACAGACACAAACCAAGCGAGTTGCCCAAGAGGTGGCCTACTACTCACAAGAGCCTCACGCCCTGACCAGTTTAAAAACCTGGGAAGCCTTGTATTTTACAGGAAGATTGCGGGGATTGACAAAGCAGTCCTCCATAGAGCAATCAGAGGAATTGTTGGAACGCTTTGGAATGCAGGACCTCCGTCATAAGCTGCTCAAAAACGTTTCCGGCGGACAGAAGCGTTTAATCGGGATTGGTACATGTTTGATCGGCTTTTCCCCCGTCATGATCCTGGATGAACCGACCAATGAACTGGACCCTAAAAAGAGAAGGCTCGTATGGGATCTGATTCAGGAACGCAATCGCCAAGGAGTAACCGTAATCTTGGTGACACATAACGTGCTGGAGGCCGAACAGGTCGTGGACAGAGTAGCAGTTGTAAATCACGGCAAGCTATTGGCCATCGATCATGTCACTGTCTTAAAACAAAGGGTCGATCAGCGGATGAAACTGGAAATTACGACTTCCTTAGGCGAAAGCGATTATGTTTGCGAAAGCTTAAGCGCGCTGGGACAGTGGACCAAAATAGGAGAAAACCGAATCCGGGCACTGATTGAGAAGCAAAACGCCAGCTACGCGATTGACTGCCTGACCAACCAGCATTTGCCGATTGAAGAATATTCGCTGGTCCCTCCGAATCTTGAAGATGTTTATTTTCATATCGATGACGAACAGGATAAACCTGTCACAGCGGAGGTGGTCTAAACATGGAAAAGGCAAAACCATCCATGCAAAGCCATGACTTGCAGCTGCAAGAAGCGGTCTTTCTCCAAGGGCACCAGGAGCAGAGTATCATCCAACGCAGAATTACGGAATGGCTGATCCTGGCCCGTATTCAATTCACGATTATCCGCGAGGCGTGGGTTTGGATATTCATCATGGCATGCATGTTTCCGTTAACAACGCTGTTGTTTCTCAAATTTTTCACGGTTGACCCAACGCCAGCCGTCATGACACGTATTATTACAGGGAATATGCTCTTCGGCTTAATCGTTATGGGACTTAATTCCATGGCCCAGGAGATATCTTGGCAGAAGCATCAAGGCCACTTCACGTACTATTCGTCCCTGCCGATTGCCAAGGTAAACTTCATCTTCGCCAATCTGCTGCGCGGCTTGATCATGAGCGTACCGTCTTTTATTATCCTGGCCCTGATTGGTCAGCTTGCTTACGGCATTCAATTCCACTACAGTTGGGGACTTGTCCCTGTATTGCTGCTCACCGTTTTTAGCGTGGTTGGCGCTGGTGTACTGATCGGCTTCTGGTCTCCTAGCCATCAACTGACAAATATGCTCGTCCAGGCGTTGATGATGTTCATCTCGTTTTTGACACCAGTCATGGTGGATATGAATCAATTGCCTGGAATCCTGCAATGGTTCTCTTATATCTTTCCAACCACTTACGCCGCTGAAGCCATGCGGGAGGTACTGATATCGGGCTGGTCCGGCTCTGTCGCCTGGAACACGCTTATACTCTTGTTTTTCTCGCTGTTGTCCATCATATTGATCTTGAAAAAGGTAGATTGGCGTGTTGAGAAGTAGAGAAAGCGCAGTTCATTTTTTTCGAAAAAAAACGAGAAAACAGGCAGCCGATAGTATCGGCTGCCTGTTTCCTACTAGTTATTGCGGTATAGTGTCATGGATGGTCTGCATTACACTACAAATCTCTCAATTGCAACAGCAACACCATCATGATCATTTGAATCGGTTACGTGGGCTGCACAATTCTTCAGTTCGATTATCGCATTTTCCATTGCAACTGGAACTCCCGACATATGAAACAGGCCTAAATCGTTAAAGTCATCCCCGAATACCATTACATTTTCTGATCTTACTCCGATATCGCTTAACACCCATTGCACGGCTTTTTCCTTTGAGGCTGATTTATGCATGATTTGGACCAATACTCCTCCATCGGTTGCGATTACGTTCACATGGTCACCGAATTGCTCGCATATATCCCCCCATGTGCTGCAACCTAGAACCAATATTTTGGTCGGGGAAAGCAAACTTATATAATCTTTATCAACAACCTGGGGTTTCGGGTCATTCGAGCGGATACCTAATTGAGCACATTGTGAATCGGGAACTGGTCTACACGTATACCATGAATCATGAACCTCGTATGAGATTATCGAATGAGGTACTCGTAACTCGATGAATTTATGAATCTGTTGGCTAATCTCCATAGGGATACTAATGTGCCGCTCATTTTGCTTAGATTTGCAAGTAGCTAAAGCACCGTTGTAATAAACCATGTAGTCTACAAAAGGGAACACCTTCAAAAATTGATTAGCCGCTGCTGAACAAACTCCCTTATCCGAACATCAGGTTGCTGAAAAGATTATTAGTCTCATCGACCTCAAACAAGCTCATCGAATTTCGAGTTAAGGTACCTTTCTTTCGGTCCTATTAAGATGATGCTGGAAATACCCCATCTTAGTTAAAATAAAGCGCCACATCCGGTTAATCCAGTCGCGACGCTTCTTTTTTATATGGACGATAGTTTATGATAGATTCTAAAGAGAGATGACTTGCAGGCAGCTGCGTATTTCATCTAATGCGACTTCTTGTGTCCATTCTTGGCGATACCCCAAGCAAGCACAAACCATCTCCGTATTTTGGTGGACATGCTTTTTTCGATAATGCACATGTCCCATCACGGCGTAATGAACATTATATTTGACGTACAAATCCGCATATTCTGCACTTCCCAGGAAGGCATTGAAGTATTCCCACCTTGGATGCGGCATCGGCACTTTGAAGAACGGGTGCCCCAGCATATGGGTTACCAGGATGATCTGTTTGCCTTGATGCTCGGCAAGCTCCCGTTCCATTGCCTCGTAGAAATAACGATGCATGTCGGAGTTGCTTCTTCCCCAATGAACATAGATGCTGTCTTGCCATGTGCGATCCGCAAATTTCATTTTCTCGAAATCGGCAGACCCATACGTGGGCTCTCCCAATGTGTAATCATACCATCCCGTATTGCCGATTACGACCCACTCATCGTTCAGAATATATGGCTGCTCACTTAAGCAGCCCGGGAAGGATTGATAGGCTTTATAAATTTCCCAAGTATCGGTAATCCCATTCTCTTTGCTCCAGTAATCGTGGTTTCCAGGGACAAACAATACCGGGATACCACTTCTCTCACGCAGTTCATGAAGCACGCTCAAACTGAGGTGCGAATCATTAGATATATCTCCAGCAACGATTAGATGAGTCAATTCCCGCTCTTTCACAACCTCAAGCAGTGCTTCCTGAACAGGAAGATCTTGAGGCTGCTTGTTCAAATCGACATGGAGATCCGATATGATTCCCAGATTCATTTGATTTCCTCCCCTTCATATAGATGACAACTTACCATATTTCCCGTCGAATAGGGCTTCAGCTCCGGCATCTCCTGATGGCATCTGTCCATGGCATAGGGACAGCGAGGATGAAATGTGCATCCCGTTGGGGGAGTAAGTGGACTTGGTAAATCCCCCTGGAGCAAAATCCTCTCCCTCTGTGTTGCCTTCACTTGGGGGATGGATGAAAATAAGGCCTGTGTATAGGGGTGAACCGGTTCTCTTCCTGCTTGAGCAACATCAATGATTTCTGCCAATCGCCCCAGATACATCACCCCGATTCGATCGCTCATATACTGAATTACATTCAAATCGTGGGAAATGAACAGATACGTCAAGCCATGCCGATGTTGTAATTCTTTAAGCAGATTGAGTATTTGAGATTGAATGGAAACGTCCAGGGCTGACACCGCTTCATCAATAACGATAAATTTAGGGTTCAAGACAAGCGCCGCAGCAATTCCGACGCGTTGCCTTTGACCTCCACTTAATTCATGTGGATACCTCTTCAGAAAACTGTTATCCAGCCCCACTTGCTCCAGCACAGAGGCGACAATCTTCCGTCTTTCCTGCTTATCGCCAATACGATGTATAATTAGCGGCTCCTCCAGGATCCAGCCAATCTGCTTTTTGGGGTTTAGGGAGGCATAGGGGTCCTGAAATACGATTTGTATTTCCTGCCGCAATATCCTCATTTCTCGGCGGTCCAGTCCCGTAACGTCTCTACCCCGGTAACGTATGCTGCCCCCGGTCTGCTGCAGCAGCCGCACCAGCAATTGACCCGTTGTAGATTTGCCGCAGCCGCTCTCCCCAACCAGCCCAAAGGTTTCGCCTTCACGGATTGTAAACGACACGTTATCCACCGCTTTCACATACTGCTGGCTTTCCCATAGACCTTGCCTTGGAACGGCATAATATTTGACCAATCCCTCAACCTCAATCAACGCCGTATTCATTCGTCCCCCTCCCAATCCCTCCCCGGATTCGTATACAGGTGACAACGAACGAAATGGTTAGCTGTTTGTTCTGTGAGCGAAGGCACATGAGTTAAGCAGAGACTCTCCGCATGAGGACATCGGCTTGTAAACGGACATCCTTCTCCACGTTCTGCAAGGGAAGGCACACGGCCCGGAATAGTATACAGCGGTTTGTCTTTATGCTCAATATCTGGGATGGATTTCATCAGTCCCACCGTGTAAGGATGCTTCGGATCATTCAGCAACTCCTTCACCGGGGCCTCTTCTACAACATAACCGGCATACATGACCATAACCCTGTCGCTAATCTCACGAATGACACCCAGGTCATGTGAAATAAAAAGCATGGCTGCTCCGGTCTCCTCCTTCATAACTTGTAGCAAACTTAAGATCTGTGCTTGAATGGTTACATCCAGTGCAGTTGTTGGCTCATCAGCAATCAACAATTGTGGTGTGCAAATCAGCGCCATTGCAATCATCACCCGCTGACGCATACCACCCGATAATTGATGTGGGTATTCACGGAATAACTGCTCCGCACGAGGGAGCCCCACCCGCTCCATCATATCGAGAGCAAGCCTATGGGCTTCCTTGCGGGAAACCGGCATATGGACCATAGCCGTTTCCGCAATCTGCCAGCCGATTGGAACCAGGGGATTTAAGGCCGTCATGGGATCTTGAAAAATCATGGCAGCTTGCTTGCCCCGAACCTTGCACCATTCTTCTGCACTGAATTCACACAAATTTTTCCCCGCTAGTACAATTTCCCCGCCGGTAACCTCAGCCCCCTTGGGTAATAATCCCATTACCGAAAGTGAAGTCAGGCTCTTACCACAGCCTGATTCGCCAACGATACCGAGCACTTCACCCTCCCGCAATGCAAAGGATATGTTCTGAAGCGCCGGAAGGGAAGCTTTCCTACTGGTAAACGCCACCTTCAGATCCCGTACTTCCAAAAGTTCCGATTTCACATGCTTTCCCCCCTAACTCTTCTTATTGTAAATATCCCGAATACCATCACCGAGCAGATTGAATCCTAATACCATGGCCGTCATGATCACACCGGTTATGATGACATACCACGGCGCATTCATAATGAACGGTTGGGCTTCACTCAACATCCGTCCCCAACTTGGGTCCGGCGGCTGTACGCCAAGTCCCAGATAACTAAGTCCGGCTTCCGCCAACACTGAACCAGAGAACCCTAACGACGCCGCAACAATCAAAGGGGATACCATATTGGGCAAGATATGCCGAATAATAATACGCCATGGTCCTGCTCCCTTGGCTATAGAAGCCTTAACAAAGTCAAACTCCTTGTATTGAATAAATCCACTCCGGGCTATCCGAGAAAAAGAAGGAATACTCATCAGTCCTAAAGCCAATATCGTATTGTTCAAACCCGGGCCAAACACCGAAACCAGCATAATAGCAAGCAGGATGCCCGGAAAGGCCTGCATGGCATCTATGAACCGCATTATCAACTCATCTAGCCATCCTCCGAAATATCCAGCAATTGCCCCTAACAGCAGACCGCAGGACAAACCAATAAAAACAGAGGAGAAACCAATTAAAAATGCAGTCTGTGCTCCCTCCATAATTCGGCTGAAGATATCCCGGCCAAAATTGTCAGTTCCCCAGATATGGCTGGTCTGTGGCGGAGCCAGCCTCATCGAGGTATTCATTTCATTGGGCTCGTAAGGGGTATAGAATAATCCTGTCAGCATGAACAGCATTAGCATAATAACCAGCACCCCGCCGAAGACAAGCGGCTTGCTGTGGACCCATGATTTTACGTTCATCGTTCCTCACCTTTTTATTCGAATACGGGGATCAATCACTTTATACAGCAAATCAATGATAAAATTGATCCCCGCTACCAATATAGCAATGTACAAAACAAGGGTTTGCACCAATGGCAAATCGCGAGTGCCAATGGAAGTAATCAGCAGGTTCCCTAGGCCCGGAAGGGCAAATACATTCTCTACCACAATACTGCCCCCGAGGGTATCGGTAATGATGAGACCCACTATCGTCACCACCGGGATTAGGGCATTGCGCAAAATATGTCGGTACATAATGGCCCTCTCTCGCACCCCCTTACTCCTGGCTGTTCGTACATAATCCATGCGAGTCTGGTCCAATAAAGTATTGCGTAAATATCTCATCACAACAGCAATACCGGGAATGGATAGAGCCAGCGACGGCAGAAATAAAGAACGTATAGCGGCAATCGGATTCTCTCCCCAAGGAACATATCCATACGTTGGAAATAGACGGAACGTAACCGAGAAGACCAGGATGAGAATAAATGCAAGCCAAAAGGATGGCATTGCTACTCCTAGCTGAGTGAAAGCGGACAGCCATACGGCCGGCCATTTACCGTCGTATCTGGCGATAAGAATTCCCAAGGGAATACCAATCAGCAGCGTCAGCGCCAAGGAGAATAGCGCAAGTGAAACCGTTACAGGCACCCGCTCTGCCAAAATCTCCGTTACCGGACGATGGTAGCGTAGTGATTCGCCCAAATCGCCCACAGCCGCATTTTTAATCCAAGCTACATACCGTTCTCCCACAGGTCGATCAAGACCCATCGTATCCCGTAGCGCCGCCAACTGATGCGGATCTGCGTCCACTCCCAAAATAATCTGAGCAGGATCACCGGGCAACACCTGAAACACAAGAAAGGTGATAACCGAAACCAGTAACACAGTAGCAGCCAGCATAATCAGCTTTCGAATATAAAATCTCAAGATGCATGTCCCCTAAATTATTCTTCCGTAAAGTACATTGGAGCGAAGTCATACTTTTGCACGGGATACATTTTAAAGCCTTTGAGGCTTTTCTTCATCGCTACATTCCGGCCGGGATCCATAATAAATACCGCTACAGCTTGATCGGTCAACAGCTCTTGCGCTTGCTTGTAAAGGTCAGCTCGCGCCTTCTCATCCAGCTCGGTTCGAGCTTGACCCACCAAATCGTCAAATTCGCTATTACTGAATTTATAGAAGTTTTTTGCATAGCTTGATTCATAACGCCCCAGTACCTCGTTTGGATCCAGCTTTCCGGTCAAACCTATAATGGTGGCCTCATACTTGGCGTTATTATAGACATCCTCCAGCCAACTGCTCCATTCAATTTGCTTGAGTGCCGCTCGAATGCCAACCTGCTTGAGCTGTTCGCTAATGACCTGAGCGGTATCCACATGGAATTGATAGTTGGAAGGCACGGTAATCGTCAAATCAAAGCCATTCTCATAGCCTGCCTCTTTTAACAATGATTTTGCTTGCTCGATATTCGGTTCATAGCGACTTTCTAACCCTTCCTGATAGTACATTTTCATCGCAGGACTCATATTCGAACCTAATGGAGTACCGTTTCCGTCTGCTACCGTTTGAATGATGACATTCTTGTCAATCGCAAAATTGATTGCCTGGCGTACTCTTACATCGTCCAGCGGCTTGACCGAATTGTTTAAAGCCATCAATTGAACCATGTTCTGCGGACCAGATACGATGGAATAGCCATCCCCTAACTGCATAGCCCCTTGTTCGCTAACGCCTGGCACCATATCAATATCTCCTGATTGCAATGCCAGGATCGATGAATTGGCGTCAGGCATTATTTTAAATTCAATGCGATCCAGCTTGGGCATCCGCTCGTTGTCGTAGAAATCTGCATTTTTTTCCAGTACCAGTTGCTGTCCGGGCTGATATTCCACGAATTTGAAAGGACCCGCTCCTATAGGCTTCTCGCTTTGTTGCTCATAATTTTTGGGCACAATACCCACGATATTAGCTGCCATAAAAGCAGCATCACGTTCTTTAAGCTTGACTACAACGGTGTATTCATCCGGGTTCTCGATGCTCTTAATGCCGGAGAACTTGGAGGACAGGGGCTCTTGTCCATCCAATCCAGCCAATTTCGCATAAGAATAAGAAACATCATCCGACGTAAGAGGAGAGCCGTCGTGGAACACCACATTCTTTTTTATATTAAAAGTATAGATAAGCCCATCCTCTGATACTTCATACGACTCAGCGATTGCCGGAATGAGATCACCCTTCTCACCCGCTTCAAATAAGCCGTCAAATACGTTATCCATCATAGAGTTCGTATCCGTTGCTGCAGAAAGATAGGGGTCCAGATTATCCGGTTCGGTAGCGATAGCTACTCTTACTGTACCCCCTTCCATAACCTTATCCTGATCCGATTCTGCCGCCGTTTCTGTAGAGGTTTCGGGCTTATTGCCCGTTGCCGCTGGTTGGGCATTTCCACCGCATCCCGAAATGATTACCGCAAATAAAGTAAGTGTAGACAAACCCGCCACTAATGTCTTCTTCAAGCTCATCATGGTAAAGATCCTCTCCCTGAATATGAATTTTTATTCTAATAGAATACTAGAAGCTCCATTTCAATCCCGAATAAGCTAATTCGATAGGACCGCTATAGTTACGTGCTGCCTCCATGGCAAGTTGCCGCTGGTCGCCATAATGCGGAAAATGCGTCAGGATCAAATATCCGGCGTTGGCTAAGCGAGCAATCTCCCCTGCTTCCCCTGCAGTAAGATGACCATCCAGCACTCCCTTCTGCACATCATAGAGGCTGCACTCCAGAACAAGCAGGTCAGCGTTTTCCGCAAATTCAATAAAACTGCTGCAATATCCTGTATCTCCTGAATAGATTAGATTTGCTCCTTCCCGGGTTGTCGCTTTGATGGCACAACAGGGAACTTCATGAACAGTCTCTGAAAATGAAAACATCAGTTCTCCAACATTCACCGTTCTTGCCGGTTCAATCGGATGCACATGGACATAATCAGGATAAGCAAAATTCAAACTGGCTAGATTCTCCCCATAAATATACACATCTAACGGGCGAGTGCGTTTACCAAGCTGAGTTAACACCAATGCGGAAAACTCCAGTGCATAAACATCTGCAAAATGGTCAGCATGTGTGTGGGTAATAAATACCGCATCCAGTTGTTCCAAATTGATTTCATTTTGCAACCGTGACAAGACGCCACTCCCGCAATCGAGTAATACCGCACTGTCCGCATGCCTAAGCAGATAGCCAGAGGTTGCTTCATTTTTGGCGGGATAGGCTCCCCAATAGCCGATTACTGTAAGCTCCATGATGCTTCCTTTCTACTCTTCTTTAGAGGTCATTTGAGTTTGTGCACCCACTCAAAGCTGTCTTGGAACTCATTAAGCATCAATTCCATCCGTTCAAGATTGCCTTGAACCCGTTCTTTCTCCAAATAAGAAATTTCATTGATGATAGCATTGACTACAGCTAAGGGGGCTGTATATGAATCAAGAAAACCGTTGGATTTGCATTCTGCCAGCAATACCAAATCAGCAAGCTTGGCAAAAGGGGACAGACCCGAATCTGTGAGAACGATCAGTTTAGCCTGTTGCTCCTTGGCCAGCCTGGATAATTTCAGCGTTCTGGAACAATACCTCGGGTAGCCGCAAGCAAACACTACGTCCCCCGGTTTAATATACGAAACATACTCCGCAACTCCCCCTTGAGGAATTAACTCGCAGTTACCCAGCATGTATTTCATGACAAAACTGAAAAAAGATGTGACGGACAACCCCATTCTCCAGCCTGCAACCCAAACGCGATCTGCCTGCAACAACAAGGACGCAGCCTCATGAATTTGTGCCCGATCCACCTGCATCATCGTTTGGCGAATATTTTCAGCTTCTTGCGTAAAGTGCTTTTCCAGCCACGAATGTTCCTGCCGGTTCGTGGATTGAATAAAATTGTGGACCGCCCGCTGGTCCTGAATTACAATGCGCCGTAAATCTTGTTGCATCTCGGAGAAGCTTGAATAAGAAAGTGCTTGAGCCAGCCGATGAACGGTAGCTTCGCTAACATCCGACTTCTCGGCAATTCGTTGTGCCGATTGTAATGCAGCTTCACGCAGATTACTCTGGATGTAGTGAGCGACTTTCTTTTTCCCAAGGCTCAAACTTTCAAACTGCTCAGCAATCTTGTCTTCAATTCTCGACATGACAAGTTCCTCCAACGACGGAGCACGCTGACAAATTGAGCTTAGGCGGGTGACCCAAATAGGCGGGCAGCTCCTCCAAACTGGAAATAACCCGTTCATAATCAAGCTCCTCAATTCCTTGTTTGCCGTAAGGATTGATTAGCAGAGATTCCATGCCAACTTGGCGCGAACCCAGTACATCATCATAGTAGTTGTCTCCCACGTAAAGGGACTGCTGCGCAGTTACTCCGGCTTTCTGTAAAGCATAAGTAAATATAGCTGGATCTGGCTTTTCCAGTTTCACCTCGGAAGAAATTACGATTTCAGCCATCTCTTCATCTAGCTGGTTGCGTCGGAGTACCTCCCTTGCCGTGTTGTCCCAATTCGAAATTAAGCCCACCTTGTATCCTAACTCTCTTAGATACCTCAATGTAGGCTTGCTAAAATCAAATGCACGCCAACCCGTTACTGAATCTTTTAATATCCGCTGTTGCACCTGAATTATCTCTTCAATAGGCAAACTCAATTGAAGATAATAGTTGAGCACGCCCACGTACCAAGGCATGAACGATCGACTGTCCTTACCCAGAACGCCCCGGAATTCTCTCATGAACAGCTTGTCTGCTAAATGATACGCAATTGTGATTTCATCAAGCGTTTTGGAGACGTCAAAGACCTGCAGGGTTTTAAAATACACTTCTTCCCGGTGGGTCTTGACCAGGGTATAACCAAGATCCAACCATATAAACCTAATCATAGATGCACCCGCTCTTTCTTGTAGGATTTCCTTCATAAGCTACATGAATGTTTGTTTTCCTTCACTCATGATTACATCTTAGTGTTAAAGTATTTGTCGAAAAATAATTCAAATGATGATTTTAGTAAAAACTTGCCCAAGCTCCATTTGCGGCGTTTACACAAATAACTCTGTCACAACCAGATCTTTGAGTGTTGGTTAATTGTGAAAGGACTTGCTCAGCCTTCAAGGAATTCTGGGCTATCCATCAGTTTCTCGTATTGTCAAGCAAAAGAGTACCGTAATTAAAACAAAAAAAAGAAGCACGCGGTCTTGCAAGCGGTGCGCCAGCACTTCTTTGCTTAACTTTTATATTAAAGAGATTTGATATACTGCCCCTGTTTCTGCTTGAAACCGAATCGTTCCCCTAGCGGCGGTTCCTCCGAAATTGCCGTCAATCTGGAACGGCGGGTGATTGTCCAGAAAGTTTTAGGGTTATTTGACTACCGGGATGAAGGGCAAATAAATGGGAATTGGCTACGCTTTCATTATCAAACACCCCTCTTGTTGCAACAACCTTCAACTCTTTACTTTACTTCTCCGCTGTTTACCAAATCCTTGCGAACAATCACAAGAAGCTGACAGTTCTAAACTGTCAGCTTCTTGCAATCTCTTCATGGCTTTTAAATAAATTGAACGTTTATCAGCCCTTGGTACTCGGACCATCATTAGAATCCACACGGATCACTGATTCATCGGAACTCTTTCTTCTCTCGTACGAAAACACAATCATCACTATGCCTAAAATAGCGCAAATGAAATACATCGTGGAGTACGAATAATAATCTGAAATGGGCCCCATCAGGGCTCCCCCCATCGATACACCAAGGTCAGCCGTGGCAATAAACAACCCGATTAACACGTTGCGATTCGCAGAAGGCAGTACAAAGGACAAATACGTTGTTAATGTGGGATACAGCAGTGCTTGCGCAGCGCCCATAAGAATGGCCCCGGCATACAGTAGAATGGCCCCCTTCGCTGAAGACAAACTGATGCATGCCGAAGCCAAGGTGATAAGCAGCATAGTACCCATAATAAATGACGAATGCCATCTGCCATCGGAAGGGATTCGCTTTCTCAGGAGAACCCGCGAGGCAACAACAACCGCGGCCTGAAGCATCAAATAAATGCCGGCGCTGCCGCTATTCAGCTGTGCACCATATAATGGCATGAACGTCGTTACCGCTCCGAATATGATCGATGCGGACAGCATCAGCACGCTGCATTTGAACAGATGCGGATTCTTTACAATTTGCCCGAATGAGGCCATCACTCCAAAACTATCGGACGATTTCTCGCCAGTATTCGGCTCCTTCTCCATCTTGACCGTGTAACCGAATACTCCGGTACAGACGGCGATGCTGATCAGGATGACGGTAAAGGCATCCATGCCGTTGGCCTGCCAGAGGCTTAAAGCGAACACCGGCCCGATGATCCCGGGTATATAGGAGAATAACGAATAGAATGATATTCCTTGGGATCGTTCCTTCTCGGGCAGCGCATCGATGATTCCGATCTGGAGCGCCATCGAGAAAAATGCGGTTGCAACGCCTTGCAGGATTCGAGCCAGGACATATCCGCCTATTCCTGTAAACGTATATAAAATCAGGGCAGCGCCATTAACCAAAAGAATCAGTCGCAGCACCTTGACTGGTCCATGCTTTTGGATCAATTGCCCGGCCCAGGGCCGAAAGAACATGGTTGTAAGCATGTACGCTCCCATGACAAGGCCGATGGTTGTACTACTCGCTCCCCAAGCGGCCCCCTGGAGCGGAATTATAACATTGAGCAAGGCGTTGGCGCTGAAATATAGAAGTGCCAGCATATATAGACGTAAAAATGGCCAAGACATGGCTCCACTCACAATGACTCTCCTCCTGCTTGCGAATAAACGTCAGAACGTAATCAAATGCTTCATTAATTTTTTGGCGTAGTCGGACTCGACCTCTTTTAATTGCTCAACACGAACCGTTTCCACAACTTTGCCGCTTTTGAATATAAGGATTCGGTCGCACAGATAAGCGGCAGCTTGAATGTCATGCGTGATAAAAATGTAACTCATGTGATATATTTCTTTAAGCTCCTTTAGCAACCGAAGCACTTGAATCTGCACCGATACGTCCAGGGAACTGATCGCCTCGTCCAGCACAATGCATTTTGGTTCTGTGGCAACGGCTCTGGCAATGCAGACTCGCTGTGCCTCTCCTCCGGATAACTCATGGGCGTATTTCATTTTATATGAAGGGTCCAATCCAACCTGCTTCAGCAGCAGATCGATTTTGCTCCTCTTGTCAGACTGAAGTGGTTTTTGCATAGCCAGTGCCTCCAGGATTGCTTCCTCCACGGTAAAGAATGGATTAATGGACGACGAATAATCCTGGAACACGGCACTCATGTTGCCGGATCGCACATGCCGGTGTCTTACAGGCTTTCCTTCATACAGAACACTGCCGCGGTCAGGTTGTTCAATACCCAAAACTAGGCGTCCGAGCGTTGATTTTCCGCTGCCGCTTTCACCGATGATGCCAAGGCTTTCGCCATTGCCGCATTCAAAGCTTACACCATGCAGAACCTGTTGTTTGTTTCTAGTAAACATGCCGCCTGTCCGGTAGGATTTCTCGACGTTCACCACGGTTAACACATTACATCCCTCCGTTCATGAGCACATTGAAATGATGGCTGAGCTCAAGCCGGGTAGAGACCAGGTATTGCGTGTAGGGATGCCGAGGTGCGGTAAACACCTCTTCAACGCTCCCTGTCTCCACGATGATACCGTTTTTCATGACCGCAACCTCATCTGCAATCTTCTTTACGACCCCCAAATCATGCGACACAAAGATCATGGAAGCCCCCATTCTTTCCCGAAGACGGATGAACTGCTCAACGACCTCGAATTGCGAAATCGTATCCAGCGCCGTGGTCGGTTCATCGGCAATGATGATATCGGGTTCCAGTACAAGTGTGAGTGCAATCATCAATCGTTGGAGCATGCCGCCTGATAACTGGTGTGGGTATTTGTTCAAAATCTCCATAGGCTGCTCCAGCATGACGCTTTCCATCGCCTTCTTCATATTGGCCTCAGCGATACTCTTGCTCCAGTCATAATGCGTTCTCAGTGTCTCCTGGACATGAACGCCTACCACGGAGGACGGATCAAACGCTCCCATACCGTGCTGCATGATCATGCCGATGTGTTTGCCCCTTATTTTTCGCATTGCTTTATCTGAAAGATGTTCCAGATGCTCACCCTTGTACAGGATCTCCCCGGATTGACGAATCCAAGGCCTATGTAATCGTATGATCGATCTGCACGTCAATGATTTCCCGCTCCCGCTTTCGCCTACAATTGCAAGACAGGTTCCCTGCTTCAATTGAAACGAAATGTTACGAATAATTTCTCTTCCCTCGCTGGCATCCCATACCTTCAGATGATTAACCTCTAGCATATTCATAAGCCGGTTTCTCCACCTCTGTCATTTGCGGCTGCTTGCCGGACTTCATGCGTTTAGGATCAAGCGCGACTTGAAGTCCATCCGCCAGAAAATTAAATGCTGATACAGCAATCACAATAGCCAGGCCGGGCGCTAACATCAGCTCGGGCCGAGAGAACATAACCTCTCTTGCTTCATTAAGCATCATTCCCCATTCGGCGTTGGGAGCCTTGATACCCAGCCCCAGGAATGACAACCCGGAGATTTGTAAAATCATGGAACACATCGAACCGCTGGCAATGACGGCAATATCGGAGAAGGTCACGGGAACGATGTGTCTGAGGATAATTCTTCGATTGCTGATACCGATTGCTTTTGAGAACTTAACGTAATCCTTTTCCGTGTACTGGAGAACCGATGTACGGATGACGCGAGCAAACCATGCCCATTTCATGGCTACGAAAGCAATCAGGATGTTCTCAAGTCCGGCGCCCAGAATGCCGACAACGGCCAATGTCATCACATACCCTGGAAATGAGAGCATCACATCGCATACTCTCATCAGGAACGCATCCGTTTTTCCTCTGAAATAACCTGCTATGAAACCAACGATGGCGCCAACACCTACCGATGCCAACATGGTGGCCAGAACCCATAGAACGCTGGGACGTATCCCATAGATCAGTCTGGATAAAATGCATCTTCCCAAATGATCATTGCCAAGCCAATACGACCAGGATGAATGAGCGAAGCGAAGTTTCATATCGACTTGGTTAGGATCGTGCGGCGCAAAGAAGGGAGCAAACAGGCCGACAACAACGATTGTGGCGATAACGACTAGTGACAGGCTGGCCAGTTTGTCTCTAGTCAAATTTTTGAGTGTGCTCATCACAATTCCTTTCTTAATTTCGGATTCAGCGCAGCGTTGATTACGTCCGACAACGTGTTAAACAGCACGAAGGTTACCGCTAAAATAAGAACATACGCCTGTATCACCGGAAAATCCCTGCTCAGGATGGATTTTACGCTCAGTCGTCCAAGGCCCGGCCAGGCAAATACGTTCTCAATCACGACAGTACTCCCCAAAATAATAGGGATCGCCATGCAGAATATGGACACGGCCACCTGCAGGGAATTCCTCAGAATATGTTGGGTAATCTTTCTCTCTGACAAGCCGCAGGCTCTCCCATATACCACATAGCCTTCATCCAATTGGGTAAGCATTGAACTTCGGACGTTTCGGAAATAAATGCCCACATAACTTACCGATATCACGGTGACGGGGAGAATATAGCTCTGATAGGAGTCCATACCGCTGGTGGGCAGCAAGTCCAAGCGGACCGATAGATACCAGATCAATATCGAGGCAAGCCAGTACGAAGGCATCGACGTTAGAATAAAAGAGACACCTCTTACGGATCGATCCAGTATTTTCCCTTCATTTAATGCGCATACAACCCCCAGAAGAATAGACATGAAGATAATGATGACGGATGAAACCATCGTCAGCTTGAATGTATTGACAAAGGCCGGGCTGATCAAGGACCACACAGACTGTCCCGTTACATAAGACTCCCCGAAGTCTAACCGAAGGCTGGCCAGCATCCAGTCGGCATACTGTTTCAGGAACGGCTGATTCATTCCCAACTCTTCGCGTGTCTGTGCCAACAGTTCTTCCGTTATCTCAGGAACTTCTTGCGCCCGGAGTACGACTTCTGCAGGATCCATGGGCGACAGGTTATTCAGCAGAAAGGTCAGAAACGAAATGATGAACAGGATCGGAACAGAGATCAGTAATCTTTTTACAACATAACTTCCCATAAGGACTCCTTGTCGAATTAGGATTCAGCGGTCAGACCGAACTATTCAAAATACATTTGCTCAAAAGGCAGTTCGAACTGAGTTTGCTTGAATGCAATACCTTGCAGGCTCTTGGGCGCCAGCACCGTGACACTCCCGTTGGAAATCGGAATGAATACCGCTTCATCGTGAACAATTTGCAGGATTTCAGCATACAACGACTTTCTGACTTCCTCGTCGGTAGAACCCATAACCTGCTGAATCAGGTCATAGAGGTGATCCGCTTCTGCGATTCCCTTGGTTGTATGCAGATATGACGCTTCCGAAGTGAATGCAAAAATCGTGCTCTGAGGGTCATAGGCCAATCCCCAGGTCTGATTGAATAATAATTCGTAATCCCCTGTAGAGCGTCGATTCGCAATGGAACTCGACTCCTCGCCGATGAGATCCAGCTTGATTCCAATCCCGCCCACCGTATTCTGAATATATTCCGCCTGCGTTTTTTGCGAAGCTGAGTTACTGTCATAGTATAATTTGATGGTCAAGCGTTTCCCGTCCTTCATTCTGGCATCACCGTCACCGTCCTTTGTCCAACCGGCTTGCTCCAGAATTCGCTCTGCGGCTTGGAGGTCATAACCACGCTCCTTCAGCTGAACATCGGCATAGTTGACGTTGGATGAGAAGAGTCGATTCGCCACCGATTCGGTTCCTTCGAAGATATCCTTGCTGATCGTTTCGCGATCGATCGCATGCCAAATGGCCTCGCGCACTGCCTTTTCACTTACCGGACTGTCTACTTTGCTGCTGTTAGCCACGATCATTTTTGTATTCATGGCTTCACTTCGAACCAATTGAAAGGTTCCGGCGTCAACCAGGTGATTCATGGCCTGGACGTCGATGCTGTCTGCGCCCCGATCATCGGTGAATACGAAGTTCACCTCTCCTTTTTGCATAGCCAGGAAGGTCGTTTCCCCGGCGGGAAGCACCTTTGCCGTTATTTTTTTGATTTTTGGCTGACCTCCCCAATACTCCTCATTGGCGGTAAATGTGGCATACTCATCGATTTTATGTTCTGTAAATTTGTAGGGGCCGGTTCCGTTATGTCCTTGCACCCCATCCTTGGTTTCTCCCTGAATGAAGTCATTGGGAGAGAGGAACACATAAGGCCGCGTCATAGACAATTCAACAAGTGCAGGATAGTAGGGTTCGCTTAAATTCAATTGAAAGGTATATTCATCCACTACCTTGATGCTCTTGATCTTGGTCGACAGTTTGATCCAGGCATGTTTATCCGCGTTGTGCTGCACAGCTTCGATGTTCATTCTGACGGCTTCCGCATTAAAGGGTTCCCCGTCATGAAACTTTACATCTTTCCTTAAATGGAAGGTGTACGTCTTCCCATCCTCGGATAGGTCCCAGGATTCCGCCAGAAGCGGCTTTATTCCTTCTTTTGTGTTCTCTACCAGTGATTCGTAAACCATTCCTTGAGCCGGCATCGATCCTGTGTATAAATGTGGATTCATATCATGAATATCTTTCGCTGTTGCATAAATGATTTCGTCTTGGAGCTTGGTTGTGTCCTCGCTTCCCTGATTCTCAGCTCCACATGCAGCCAAAAGCGCGGTCATAACCATAAGCATCCATAGCCATAAAGTTGTTCTTCTCACAGTCTTCCTCCTATTTATCTGGTTGTTATATGTAAACGCAAAAGGCTATACGTTAGACATCTCCTCGCCTATCCATTTCAGATCCTCCTCGAAACTTTGGATCTGAAAGGCGTCTGACAATACTCGGCCTTGATTAGCTAGCGACACACTTGTAATTTTGTTCTCATACGTATCAATGAAGCGATCGATAGTGGGGCAATTCACCTTGAGATTTCTGGCAATGCCTTGGATGATCTTTACCCGGTAATAATCCTCCTTGGGCATCCTCGGGATATCCAGGCTTCCTTCCTTATTGACAAATATCTTCCGAATCGGAACCGCCGAGAAATCGAAGTATTTCCCGTCTTGATCTGGCTGCGAGAAGGGATCGATTAACAAGGAAGCGTAACGTATGAACAACAAATACTCTTGATGAACGGCCTGTAAATGGTTAAAACCTTCGATATCCTCACGCGACAAGCTTTCGTTCCGTACGGGATAGTTATCATCGGTCATGAATTTCAGCAAATTGATGCTTGGTATCCCTAACTTGTCTAAAATACTCATCATCTCGCTCCATTGCGATCGCATATTACGGATCAGATTCTGTGTAATGGGCCCTTCCGGGAAGAGCTTGTAGACATATTTGGGAATGTCATTCGATTCGTCAAAAATGGCGCTTAGTGAAAAATCATTCATGAACAAAGCAGGGTGAACGTAGAGCGAGATGTTCCTCGCCTCTGCTTCCAGAGGCGTCCGCATGACTTCTAAATCTATATCGAGGCCCTTGTGCAGACGGCATAACGCATCGATAAGAGGAGAACGTCCCCTCGTAGATCCGATAAAGACTTTTTTCTTAACCGCCGTTGTGATGACATGGTTGGATACCCTGTTATCCATCCACCTCGTGTCCCCGATATACGTAGAGAAACTTATGATTTCCGCATCCGGATTCAAGCGCCGGATGTAGCCGGAGACCAGCTGATTGGAGCCGAGAGTCGGTGAAATCAGCACTAAGCTTTTGACCTTGCACAGAACGTCAGGATGAATTTGCCGGATCACATCTATATAAGCATCCGTGGTCACTGCAAGAAAGAGACTATCCCATGCCCCTTCAATGGTTTCGAAGCCTCGAAATACATCGTCAATACAAGCTTCGCCTTCCATAGCATGATGCTTTTTGTTTTGAATACTCACGCAAACCTTCTGATCATTTACTGCAAGTGATTCGAAGAAATCAGCGGAACGGACCGATTCCCTTCCGGCAATTCCGAGCCGGCAGCGAAATTCCCTTTTAAGAGTAACCGCCAGTTGCAAGGCAGCAGGTCCCGTCCCCAATAATAAGACTCGCTTCATATTTTCCATAAAAACACCTCACATCGATTACCTTATGGCGAACCTAGCTTTTCTTGTACAACGCAATGTCAAAGATATCGTTCCTGCGCAATACGTTACCAACCAGTCTCCATTTGCTTACATCCGTATCTTGCATGGGATAATTGAACAATGACTTTAATTGGTCTCCGTATCTCATGGCTACTACGACGTGTTCATTCGTCAATGGGTGCAGCTGATCCAGTATTTCGTATTTATTAGAAATCGTAGAACTGAAGATAACATGGGTAATCGCATTCATATCATCGAGGAGATCCACCGGTGTATTTTTTAAAGTAATCTTCAATCCGGGGCCCAATTTCTCAGTAACCTTCAATCCGAGTTCAATGGCCTCGTTGTCAATGTCAATACCGACCACTTGAGCTCCCGTACGCTGAGCGATTAACAATGCCGTCATCGGGAACGAGCCGGAGCCAACCAGCAATACACTCGATGCGGAAGTTACCTGGAAGCTGCCGAACTCCTTCTCGATGCATTCTTCAATATTTCTGAAATAATTGGTGATCTCAGCATCTCCCTGTAATAATTTCATCGCACGATATTTCTCCAGAATGGCTACGCATCTCGCAGAGTGCTTTCTCACCTCATCCACAAGATCGTTTATTCCACCCATTCCTTGTTCCTTCAGCAATTCCCAGTTACTGAGGTTGGACTCATCAATGATAAACGCAGAATAATCGTCAATGAGCTGCTCCAATTCCGTACAATGTCCAGCCGAATAATCAAACTGGTCCGCGAAATACTTAAAACTTGAGAGATAATCGGTCACGGACTGCTCAAACCATGCTAATTTCACGATTCCTCACTCCCTCCACATGGTCTGCATCCTGTTCGATGAATGCTATGCCTTGTGCTACAATGCCGACGTTTCCTTCGATTTCCAGTTGAGTCAACCGCTCTTGATCGTAGAAGGCTCTTACTTGAATCGTTCCACCCGGCTGCTGGATGGCAGCCTCCATACTTTTTTGATTCTTCCAGGCTAAGTAAGCCCCTACGGAAGCCGTTCCGGAGCCGCAGCCTCTTTCCCATACTGCGCTATCCAGATCCGACACATAGATCAGCGGAGCCAATTCACTGGTGCGTATGTTGTATAACAGAATGCCCAGCATCTTTGTATCGAGCAAGGGACCGATAAGTTTAACCAGATTTAACATTTTCCTCTTCATTTCAGTATCAATGTCCTCGACTTCAATTACGAAATGGACAAAGTCGCTGTATCTGACAACGATCATGTCGTAAGAGTCACTCCCGTCGTTTAGCACAGTTTGTTCAATTGTTAACGGAAGCGGCATATCCACTTGACACTGATAATCCCCACTGTTTTTTGTTATCCGACAAGTCACCAATCGCTCAACACCGGATACTTGTAAGTGGAGTTCGGTTGTTTCATTTTGATTTAACCCCTGTTCATTTGCTAAATAAGCAGCTAGAGCCATGCAGGCATTACCGCAGAATTCACCTCCAGCCATATGTAGGCGCGCATCCGCATTCTCCTTCCGGAACGGTTCAATAAATCCAACCTGTTCAGCATAAACATTGTCGTAGGACATGATTTTAGCAGCAATGACTTTATAGTCATCGGGAGGAAGCTTGCTCTTAATCAGTACCGTCATATTCTGTGTAGGGTTGCATTTCACAAAATCGATCTTATGCTTCATACCGGGCTCCCTTGATTACAATATGTGATCAGTTGGTTTGTTTATTAATCGTAATCATTACGATTAAGGACAAGTGTAATATAGCATGTCACTATGAGATAGTCAACAGAAATTTCCAAAAAAAACAAGCCGCACTTTCGCGGCTTTACGATTTAGCATTCATTGCAGATCTGATCTCATTGCCTGCTTCCATCTGTTTCCTGAAAACCATGACCATAATCATGGCTGTGATAGTAAGAAACGTGCAGATTGTAAACATGGTAGAGTACGAACTTGTTTGTACAATTATACCCATTAGGAGTCCGCCCAGGGAGAAACCCAGATCATAGGCTGACATGAAAATGCCCATAAGAACATATCTGGAATCAGCAGGTAATACAAATGACAAATATGTGGTTAACATTGGGTACAGCAGTGCTACGGCAAAACCACTGAACACTGCAGAAAGGTACACAAGCGGCCCAATCATCTCTAGCAGAGCGAGCAATTGGGTTCCCAATGAGGCAGAAATAAGTAAACCCGCTATCAGCCAAGTATTCCAGCTTCCGTCAGAAGGGATTTTTTTGCGCAAGCTGAATCTGCACAAAATAACCACAAACCCCTGAATCGTCAAAAATATTCCTGGACTCGCCACCCTTGCCGATACCATATACAGTGGTAGGAAAGTTGCGGTTGCTCCATATACGCATGAAGCAAACAGCATAACCAAACTACTAATCAGCAGTGGTGTGCTGTTCAACATTCCTCTGAATGACCCTGCTATATCTCTGAGTGAATACGATTTATTCTGCACCGTGCTTCGTGGCATGTCCACGTTGTATCCGATCAGGATTGGGAACACCGCTAAACCGATCATCAGTACGGTAAACCAGATTTCGCTTGCGTGCTCCCAAATTTGTATGGCGAGTATAGGGATAACCAGAGAAGGAACCATTGTAAAAAGGGTATACATGGATAACCCCTGCCCCCGGTCTTTATCCTCCAGTTTCTCGACAATGCCAACCTGCATCGTCATAGAAAAAAATGAGGTAGCCGCACCTTGCAGTGCCCGCAGCCACAGATACGATTTCACATCAAAAACAACAAACAGCAGCAGAGTAGTCGCATGCAGAACCAGCAGCCACTTCATCACACGCAGCGGTCCATACTTACCAAGTAGTTGGGCCGCAAAAGGCCTTAGAAGCATACACGTAAACATGTATGCCCCCATTATTAGCCCGATCTCAGCCTGATTCAAGCCGGCTGCTTCACTCCGCAAGGGAAGAATAATCGTCAAGGCCGAATTGGCTGCAAAAAATAAAAAGGCCAGCATATAAAACCGGATAAACGAAAAGGACATGGGGTTTAATTTTCCATTGGCCGCTTCTGAAGAATCCAAAATATCGTCCCTCTCCTTCTTCATTTGGCAGTTAATCACAGGAGTGACTGGCCATTATACAAATCAGGTACCGTTTGCTCGAAAGGGCATAACCGATGCAAGCAATGCTTTCGCATATTCATTCGTTGCATCCGAGAGATGATTCCGTTCTAGCTCCTCCACAATTGTTCCGCGGTACAGGAAGAGTACCCGGTCACAGAGATTCGCCACAGCCTGAAGATCATGCGCTACAAATAGATAGGTCATGTTCATTTCATGCTGCAAAGTGCGCAGCAACTCCAGGATTTGCGCCTGGACGGAGACATCCAGCGAACTGAGCGCTTCATCCAGAACTACGAATTTGGGTTTGGTTGAGATTGCGCGGGCGATACACACCCGCTGTAATTGCCCGCCACTCAGTTCATGAGCATACTTGTGCATCACCGCATGAGGAAGCCCCACCTTCGCGAGCAGGTCATTGACCCGATCATCCAGATCCGCGATATCACCCAGTGCAACCAAGGGTTCAGCTATGATATCCCGCACGATGAATTTGCCATTGACCGAAGACGTATAATCCTGAAAAACAACGCTTATTTTCCCTTTATTCTTCTTCATCCATTGGGAAACAACCATCCCCTCAATCCGAACTTCACCTTGTGTTGGTTTCTCCAATCCAAGAATGAGGCGGCTTAACGTGCTTTTCCCACTTCCACTCTCACCAATCAGACCCAGACATTCACCTTCACGGATCTCAAAATGAATATCTTTCAGAATTTCTGTTGTCTCTTTCCGAAAGAAGCCACCCGATTGGGGATAGCTTTTGGACAGATGATTCACTTCGACCAGCATTACTGCACACCTGCTTCCATGGAGGCTTGAAAAGGATCAGACAGCTTGATTCGGGTCTGGATCAGATATTGTGTAAACTCATGCTGAGGATTCGCAAATACGTCATTCGCCTTTCCTTGCTCGACGCATTCCCCATCCCGCATAACGATAAGATCATCCGCCAAATACTGCACGACACCCAAATCATGCGATATGAAAATGATGGACATACCCATCGTTTCGCGAAGTTGCTTGAATTGCTCAACAATCGCACGCTGGTTAATCGAATCCAGTGCGGTTGTCGGCTCATCGGCGATGATAATGTCAGGCTCCAACATCATGGCAATGGAGATCATTACTCTTTGCAGCATGCCCCCTGATAGTTGATGCGGATACTTTTGCAGCACCTGCTCAGGTTGAAGAATATGAACACGATGCAAGGCATCCGCCGCCAGTTGTCTGGCTTCTATTTTGGGGATCCGAAGGTTCTCTCGAAAGGTCTCCATCATTTGTTTCCCAATCGGTTCCAGCGGGTTAAACGCCGTCATTGCATCCTGTAAAATCATGCAAATGCGCTGACCGCGGATCTTTCGAAGCTCTTCCCCGGTTTGCTGTAATAGATCCTTCCCCTGGTAAAAGGCTGTTCCACTAATTTCAAGCAAGGGAGAGGCCAATCCCAGAATGGCTTTGGTGGATAAAGATTTGCCGCTGCCACTCTCGCCCACAATGCCAAGGCAGGTATTGGACTGCAACGCAAAGCTTAGATTTTGCACAATGGGCAGACCGGTTCTGGAATCAGTGATGGACAGATTTTTTACTTCTAACAAAGACATTCAACCGGCCTCCTTTCTTATGCATATAACTTTTCGGATTCATCGCCGCGTGCAGGCTGTCTCCCAAAAAGTTGAAAGCAGCCACGACCAGCAAAATCGCCAATCCAGGCGCAAGCATTTGCGTTGGATGTGTAATCATTACATTTTTTGCATCATTCAGCATCATGCCCCACTCCGGCGTAGGTGCCTGTACACCCAGACCAAGGAAGGACAACGCCGATATATTGAGGATGACCCAGCCCGTATCCAGCGTCGCAAAGACAGCGACTTCGCCCGAAACGCCAGGCAGCACATGTTTTCTCATAATATGACCCGTCCCGCATCCCGAGACTTTGGCAAAACGAATATAGTTCTTGTCCGTATATTGAATAACTGTTGTACGAATCATCCGGGTATACCAGGCCCATTTGGCGATAATATTGGCGACGACGACATTTAGCAGGCCTGGACCGAGAATGCCGACAATCGCCAGAATCATCACTTCTGCCGGAAAGGAGAGCATCATATCACAGATTCGCATAATGACTTCATCCACCTTGCCGCGAAAATATCCCGATATGATGCCCAGCAGGGTTCCGATCGTAATTGTAATCGCGGTTGTAATTACAGCAAACAGGATCGTTGTACGAATTCCATAAAGAAGACGTGACAGATTACAGCGGCCGAGTTGATCTGTACCCAATGGATACTCCAGACTGATCCCTGCATATTTGTTCATAATGTTTAGACTCGTGGGATCATGCGGTGCGAACCAGGGTGCACCAACACCAGCGACGACCACAAGTGCGATCGTAATCATACATAACACTGCCATTTTATCGGACACCAGGCGCTTCCAGAACATCATGTTACCCCTCCCTTCTTATCCGGGGATCCAGAGCTGAATTCAGAAGATCCACGAGTAGATTACAGACGACAAACATCACACCCATAATCAGAATATAGGCTTGAATAATCGGAAAATCCGAATTGAAAATCGCGGTGACGCATAAACGCCCAATGCCTGGCCATGCATAAATATTTTCCACAATGACCGTACCCGCGATTAACTTCGGGATCGACATACCCAGCGCCGTAATCGATAATTGAAGGGAGTTACGGAACACTTTCCAGATAATCGTCCGTTCCTTCAATCCTCTGACACGAGCGTACAACACGTAGTTTTCGGTTTTGTTTTGCACCATATTGTTGCGGATCAGCCTGACGTAGGTAGAGATGAATACCAGGGACAGCGTTACTGCCGGCAGGATGACTGAACTTGCCTGCTCCATGCCACTCGTGGGGAACCAATTCAGCTTGACGGCAAATAACCACATCAGCAGAATGCCAATCCAGAAACTCGGCATGGCTGTGCCAATAAAGACCCATGCACGCATGAATCGATCCAGGATACTGTTCTCATATATCGCACATAGCACACCAATCAGAATACTTATCGTCAGAATGATAATGAGGGCAACAGCCGATAGCTTTAATGTAGCTGGAAGGGCTCGTGCAATTTGCTCTCCAACCGATTGTTGGTTGACATAACTAATGCCGAAATCCCCCTGAATGCTGCTGCTAATCCAGTCCACGTAACGGGTCAGAAACGGTTTATCCAAACCTAGTGTTTCCCTCATGGCATCCACCATTTCCGGTGTCGGCGTAACTTGATTCACCCGCAGCGCCACTTCAGCCGGATCACTGGTTCGCAAATGGATCAGAATAAATGCTAAAAATGAAATACCGATCAGCACCGGAATAATGGCTAATATTCGTTTTATGACGTACCTGCCCAAGGTGATCCTCCTTTATATTTCATGGATTCACAAGGAAACCCCGCTGCACAACTCCGCGAATGGAAGATGGTGAGCGAGGCTTCCTGACTTTCCTAATGAATTTTCAAAATTCCTGATTACTCTTCGAAGTACATCTTCTCAAACGGAATTTCGTATTGGGAAACGTTAAAGCCCACACCCTGAAGCGCCTTGATATGAACGGCTTTGGTAACCGAATAGGTCAGTGGAATATATACATTTTCATGATGAATATACGTTAGAACCTCTTTGTACATGTTTTGGCGCTGTTCCTCATTCTGCTCGACCATCAGGTCTGTGATCGTATGATCCAGCCACTCTTTTTTCTCCAGCCCCAATTGGGCCTGATAATCGGCGTGGGAGGGAACCCTCCAGGAAGAGACATACGTTTGCGGATCATACGGCAATCCCCAGGAGAGGGAGTACATCAGATCAAATTCACCCGTTTTCTGACGGTCCAGATAGGCCTGCTTTTCCTCGCCAACAATGTTCAACGCTACCCCAACCTGCTTCAAATCGTTTTGCATCGATTCACTAATGGTCCGCTCCTGTGCATTATCGGAATTGTAATAGATCGTCAGTTCAAGCTTGTTCCCATCCTTATACCGATAGCCATCCGAGCCCGCAACCCAGCCAGCCGCCGTAAGCAGATCGCTTGCTTTGTTCATGTCATACTGCACACCTTCAAGGCCCACATCAGCGTACGGAACCGAAGTGGAGAGCAACGTATCTGCTACTTGTTCCGTACCGTTCAGTATGCCTTCCGCGATGATTTGTTTATTAATGGCATACATCAGCGCTTCACGCACTTGGGGCTCCTGAGTTGCTGAGCGGTTGGTATTAAGAACGATCGCACGTGAGCCAACCGGATGACTGATGACCGTGCTGTATTTCCCTTGATCCGTCAACACTTTGAACGATTCATTGTCCACCATGTCACCGTCCGAACCGAATAACAGGTCTACTTCTCCCTTTTCCAGGGCAAGCAGAATCGTTTGATGGTCAGGCATGACTTTCCACTTAATCGTTTGGATCTGCGGTTTGTCTCCCCAGTAATTTTCATTGACCGTAAATGTCGCGTACTGGTCCTGCTTGTGCTCCGTTAAAATGTATGGCCCTGTTCCGGCATAGCTGCTGACTCCATTCGCAGTTGTACCGTCAACAAAGCTTTTTGGTGAGATGAAGCGAAACGGACGAGTTAACCCCAATTCCTCCAATGTCGGGTAATACGGGTGTTTCAGTACAATCTGGAACGTGGCGTCATCGATCACTTTCGTCTCCTTGATCTCGGCAACCAGATTCAGCCATGAGTTCTTCTCGACATTTTCCAGAACTGCATCGATATTCAGCTTCACGGCTTCGGCATTAAACGGCTCTCCGTCCGAAAACTGAACACCTTTATGTAAATAGAAGGTATACGTTGTGCCATCTTCTGAGATATCCCACTTCTCCGCGAGTGCAGGCTTGATGCCTTCCGGCGTATTGATCACAAGGGATTCAAACACCATATTCTGAGCCGGCATCTCTCCAGCGTATAGATGGGGATTGATATCCCGGATATCCTTGGTGCTGGCAAAGACTAATTCCGCGTTGGAAGCTTTGGCGGTTTGTTGCGCATTTCCTGCTTCTGTGCCGGATGAACAAGCTGATAGTAGAAGCACTATTGAAAGCGATAGTAACAGAGTAAGTGTGTAATGCTTGCGTGATGTATGCATGATTTCCTTCCTTTTCCTATCAAGTAGATAATTCTAAAGTGTTTTATTTAAGAAGTAACCCTTCAATTGTGGAATCGACAATAACCGTAATGCAAGGTACTCTTTTCGCGCTGCTTGATCTTTAGGCACATAGGTTTGTTTGGCCCTCCTGAAAATGAAATATTCATTATTCGTAAATATTACGATTAACTGGTACAACTTTATCCCGACAACCTGTCTTTGTCAAGAGCTTTTCTGAAAATCGTAATAATTATGATTAGTGATAACGCATAACAATAACGGTTAACCCTATATGTTCATGTCGTCTTTCTGTTGGTTCCCTCCCTCCTCTTTCATAACTAAAAAACCACTGAATCATTTTGATCAGTGGTTTTAACAGATATAACGTTGCGATAGAGGCTGCTTTCATTCAAATGCACTTCATGGATAGTAGAGAATTTCTTTACTAGATCACTTTAGTCAACTTGATGTCCATCCATGGTACCCAATTCGTACCTTCGCTTGATAGCTCCCAACTACCTGTTAAGATGTTACTATCTTCGCTAAACACTCCTGTGAATCGCTCCGACTCCCCCCAAATTTTCCAATCACGGTCGAGTAGGTTCGCTTGGTATGCATTGAAATTACCTTGGTTGTCATATGAGTGTGTCGTGTAGTTCTGACTGGAAGCATCATAGCCAATGATCTCAATAGCCTTAACCTTATCTTTTCCCATATAGCCATCGACATGATGAATGAGAAAATAACCCCCGGGCAGCCATTCGTAGGTATCTACTGCTTTCAACAGATCAGCTGCCCCGGACGGACTGGCTTTAATCACACCCTCTGTATTCCATTTCCCTACGAAGACATTCAAGCGTTCCATTGCAGGATCGGGTTTAGACGGATTGTGTGAAGTAAGGGCATTATCATTCTCTGGTTCACGGATATTGTTTGTTGCCATCTTGATTTCTCCTTTCATGAGAACTGCGTCTATCCTAGCATGTAACAAACGTTATGCTTTCTTATGAATTGCTCCTTTTATCCTCCATTTCAACAAACTGATGTAACATAGCCATCTCTTCCGATTCACTGTCCTCTTAATAGAAGTTGCCTCTCATGATGATTCGATGAAAATCCTAAAAAATTCTGTATTGACAATTGTTTACACATAACCTACAATAAAAAATGTAAGCAAGCACTTGCATTAAGGGGGGGTGTCTCATGAGTGCTAATCCGACTACAAGCGAAAAGATATTGCTGGCAACCATGGACCTCATGGCAGAAAAAGGCTATGACAGCACAACAACCAAAGAAATCGCGCTAGCTGCTGGAGTGAACGAGGTCACTTTATTTCGGCATTTTGGGACGAAAGAAAAACTGCTTGAGGCCGCCTTCAGCCGGTTCCACTATGGCAATGAGATGACCAGGCTTTTTAACGAGGGTCTTATAGGAAATCTGCATGAGGATCTGCTTACAGTGAGTCGAACGTATCATAACATCATGAACCGAAACAGAAAGCTAATATCAATCGCGCTAAAAGGGAGTAGTACTCTACCCGTCTCTGTTCTACAAGAGGCTTCGCGCAATCCGAAGCACTTAAAAAATTTGCTCGCTGATTATCTAACTACAATGTCATCAGAAGGCAAAGTGGTCTCCACAAATCCTGAAATTCAAGCTTTATCGTTCATGTGGATGAATTACGGGGCTTTCATCAGTAGACTACATGCCAAAGAAGCGGTCTCGGAAGATACGCTTGAGGAATTTATTGAAGAAAGTGTAAGTGTATTTACTAAGGCACTTAGCCCTTAGCTATTATTTCACTAAGAACAGCTCCGAAGGAGCTTTTCTTATAACATAAATGAAAGTATGTGCTTGCTTTCATTTATGAAAGCATTTATATATATTAAATTTAACAATAGAAAGGTGAGATTCTGAATGATTACACCGTCTTTTCCCTACGAAAAAAAGCGTCAACGCGTACTGGGTCTAGAAATGGCTTACGTTGACGAAGGAAGTGGAGATCCGATTGTCTTCCTGCACGGCAACCCTACCTCCTCTTATCTCTGGCGTGAAACTCTTCCTTATGCCCAAGATTTTGGTCGTTGCATTGCTCCTGATCTCATAGGTATGGGGGATTCAGAGAAAATTCCCCATAGTGGTACCGACTCTTACACCTTTGTAGAGAATCGTCGCTATCTCGATGCCCTGTTGGATCAGATTGGTGTTCACGAACGGGTTACTTTTGTGGTGCACGATTGGGGGTCGGCCCTGGGATTTGATTGGGCTTACCGCCATCGAGAGGCTGTTAAAGGAATCGCCTACATGGAGGGAATCATACAACCTCGTAGTTGGAGCGATCTTCCGGAACGGGGACGGAAAATTTTTCAGGCCTTACGATCGGAGGAAGGTGAACAGATGGTGTTGGAACACAATTCTTTCATCGAGACTAACCTCCCAATCGGCATTCTTCGTAAGTTGACCGAGGAAGAGATGAATGAATATCGTCGGCCATTCTCGCTGCCTGGTGAAGGCCGCCGCCCGACGTTAACCTGGCCGCGACAACTTCCGTTTGATGGAGATCCCGCTGATGTGACGGAGATTGTAACCACGTACGGAGAGTGGTTGGTACAGAGCTCGGTCCCGAAACTCTTCATCAACTGTGATCCAGGCACTATGCCGGTATCTCATGTTGAGTTCTGCCGTACCTGGTCAATGCAAACGGAGATCACCGTCCGTGGACTTCATTATCCTCAGGAAGATTCGCCTCATGAAATTGGCGAAGCACTTGCTGCCTGGTTAACGAATCTAACATAGTCGTTAAAGACCTTTTAGGTATGGATTAATATTAAAAACAAGTAAGCAATTATTCTAGCAGATGCTCGTGCCTACTGCCATATAAACATGGACCGGTTCTATCACACTTATCTGACCAGCAATCGGTCCATGTTCTTGTCTCATCATTTCCGATAAAACTTACTTCCGGGTATGCAGTACTCGGCCCGTTCAACAACGCACCTTCCATTCCCTTCAAGTGCTTGAATTCTATCATTCAAGCAGGCTGCATTAAACGCCGGAGCACCAGTTAAGATCGCCTGTTTATGAATACAGTTACCATCAGGTACAAGAACACGCCATGTAAGAGCAAACCACCGGCAAAAAATACAGATGCCAGAAAAGGTTCATTGTGCATGAACAGGTAGGGGATCTTAGAAGGCCAATACGTTGGAAGCCAGGCGCCTACCACCTGCCAGGCTCCAGGCACGAAATGGGCCACCACTGGGCCAGCTATGAACAGCCCCCCTAATTTTGACAAGGCCAACCCTTCCACCTTGTTTGTTGAGAAGGCGGCAAGAAACAGCGAAAACATGGGTGCTTCCAACGCCAGCAACAGCAACACAAATACATTGTATGAGCGGACTTCTGACAAATTGGAAAAAAACAAATACACAAAAGACAGGACGGTGCACAACAGAAAAGGAAGAGCCATTCTATAAAACAAATAGCCTTTACTCGTTAAAGGTGTAACCGCATAATAAGCAATCATATTCTCGTCCCGCTCGTCGAGCATAAGCAATCCTGTAAGCATTCCCGTCAGCATTGGGATCGTAACAACCAATAACGATGCAGCAAAGCCACGGTACAGCTCCAAGTGAAAGGAATAGTTTACCTCAAGCCAATCAACGGCAACAGGAAAGCCGAATCTCGATAGAAACAGGATCGCTAACGGTCCGATCAACGCTGCCATCAGAACAGGATCCTTCCAAGCATGCCGAAGATCCTTCATGATGAGGAATTTATATTTCTCCATGTACGGCCCCTCCCTCGCCTATCCGCATCAGCACATGTCGAGTATAGGAACGGTATGCCCAGAAGTAAGCAGCAATGTTCCAGAGCGATAAAAGACATACGGAGAATAGAACACTGCCAGCAGATAAGCCGTCACCAGGGGTAACAAGTAAGCGGAGTGTTCCTTCAGTCGGAAGGAACATAAACAGGTCAGTATGCCACAATTGAAGGAAACCGAACAAGGGAAGCACGAGTGGTATCGCGTAGACTTGTGCCATCAGAATAAAGCCGTTAATGGTCCGCTGGCGTGCCGCAATCCCAATCGACAACAAGGTCATGAAGGTTGAGGTTAAGACAATACCTGTAGAAAAAGCAAACGGTGAATCGGGAATGGTACCGGTTGCCATATGAATGACCCATCCTGCCGCAAGAGATAACAGCGACAGCGAGAATGCTTTTGCCAGTAAATAATCCCGTAAGTGCACCGGCGCTACAAACAGCGGGTCGTGAACACCTTGATCTCTCTCCAGCAGGACCATACCACCTGCCATGATAAGTCCCAGGGCAGCCGGATCGCTGAAGGTTAGCACGATGGCGGTTATCTCCTGATATGTCTCAGGAACGAATCGAAGCAGAATCCAGTAACAGATACATACGAATATATAAACGTAATAAAAGCCATGGCGCCACTGGAAACGTAGATCAAAAAGAAAAAGGGTTAGCCCTCTCATGAAAGCTGCCTCCCTGTCACCTCAATAAAAATTTGTTCAAGGGATGCTTCTTGCGAATGAATAGTCTCAGGTGGAAACTCCTGTATAAACCTCAGAAATCGGTCATTCCGACCCATATCATCTAGAGGAAATGTAGCCTCTTCTAACTCACTGTCCTTCCGGTATTCAACTCGCACCAGCCTTCTTCCATTCCGGAGTTTCAATTCCCTTGGTGAATCAACCAACTTGATCTCGCCGTCGACGATAAATGCAACCCGATCGCACAACTCTTCTGCTGCTTGCATATTGTGCGTTGTTATGAGAACCGTCTTTCCTGCCGCTTTTTTCGCGAGGATCAATTCCTTTATTCGTTTCGCATTCACGGGGTCCAATCCGGAGGTAGGCTCATCCAGAAAGAGGATATCCGGATCATGCATTAACGCCCTGCAGAAATTCAGCCTCATCTTCATCCCTTTGGAAAGGTGTGAAACCATCATATTGGCTGCATCTGACAAATCAACTTGTTCAAGCAATCTCAATGGATCCTCCGTATTCCCCTTGTAAAGAGATCGAAAAAGTTTTAAATTTTCGAGAACCGAAAATTTGTTGTAGAAGTTAGGAAATTCAAAGGCTACACCGATTCGCTCGTAATATTCCGGACCGATTTCCTTAATTTCGTTTCCCATTACCTTTATGCTCCCACGATATCCCTTCAGAACACCGATCAGCAGCTTCTGCGTTGTGCTTTTACCTGCACCAGACGGGCCGAGAAATCCAAAGATTTCTCCAGACCGTATGACAAAATCAAGTCCCTGCAGGGTCGGCTCTTTACGATTGGGATAAGTGAAATGAAGCCCGCTTACTTCGATCACAATCCCTCACCTCCTTGTGCCCCTTTGGACACTGCGAGCATACCGGCAGATAATAACTCTACCAACAATTCGATCGTAGCTGTAAATGGTGCTTCTCCAATCTCTTTTCTGTGCAGCGTAAGAAACGCCAAGGATCTGATCATGCCCACGATGGATTCGGGTGCCGTACCATTCAAAATGCCGGCTTTCTGCCAAGCTGCAATCACTGGCAGGAGAGCATCCTGATCCTCGGTAAAGTTACGGTCCAGCAGTTCCTTCGGTAATTTCCTGAACAACAGCTCCATCTCCCCCCGATCCATCATCTGTCGAAGCAGCGGGCTCTCATCCATCATCCTTAATGAATACAAGAGAAACCGTTTGATGCTATCCTGGCTGCTGACCTGTTCCGGAGGAAATAAGTCTAGAACCGCACTGCGGATTCGATCCTCCTCTTCCAGAATCAGTTCATAATACAATTCCTCTTTCGATCCGAAGAACATGTAAAATGAGCCTTGGGCAATGCCGACCGCCTTCGTTAATTCTTCAACACTCGTTTTACGGAGACCAGACTTTTCGAAATGCTGACGTGCCTCCACCAGCAGTTTTTCTCGAATCCACTTACGTTCTTCGTCAGAGAATTTTTTTGGCATATCGTATTTCACATCCTTAATCAGCATAGGAATGATTCTGTGATTAATTTTATTTTATATTCATAAAATACGCCCTCTTTTTCCCATTTGTCAATATATTTGTTGTTTGGAGGTCATTAAGTTACAATAACTGGAGATTATCTTCTTTAAGGAGGGGGCTCTATGCATCATTTTAATGAGATATTCGTTCAATTGTTAATTCTACTAGCGGTTTCGATGGGGGTTATCGCGGTAGCCAAAAAAATGAATCAGCCCTACTCTATTGCTCTTGTTATCGTAGGTCTGCTGCTTGGATTGATCCACGTGCCGGTGCTGGATGAAGCCGAATCTTTCATCACCCAATCGAATGTGTTTCAAGCGATCATTATTTCCCTGTTCCTGCCAATCCTTCTCGGGGATGCTACGCTAAAGCTTCCATTCTCGCATCTTCGTGAACAAGGCAAGCCGGTGCTTGCCCTTGCTTTTGGCGGCACCTTGCTCTCTTTTCTTCTTATTGCTCTTGCCATGTACGGGCTTATGGGATTACCTTTAGTCGTTGCATTTACCTTTGCGGCTTTAATGAGCGCCACAGATCCGATCAGTGTCATCTCCATCTTCAAGTCTTTAGGCGTACCGAAGAAAATCGTGACGATTATTGAAGGGGAATCGTTGTTTAATGACGGAATTGCCGTTGTGTTGTTTCAGATCTCTTCCGTTTATTTACTTACATATATGGAAATGGGCTGGGCGGGAGCAGGCAGCGGCCTATTGCTCTTTCTCAAGTTCAGTGTCGGCGGTATCGCAGTTGGAAGCTTGCTTGGGTATCTATTCTCACAGCTCATTCGCTTCTATGACGATTATCCGTTAGAGATTGCGTTCTCAATGCTCCTCTTCTTCGGAAGTTTCTTTATCGCCGAGCATTTCCATGTATCCGGTGTGATTGCCGTCGTCGTGGGCGGCTTGATTTTCGGCAGTTACGGAGCGCGCATCGGGATGTCGGAGACGACCAAGATGAACATTAATTCGTTCTGGGACGTCATCACGTTGATTGCAAATTCATTGATATTCCTGATGATCGGTCTCGAAATCAAACATATTAACTTCGCAGACAAATGGGCGTTAATCGGTGCCGCCATTCTGATCGTTCTCATCGGTAGGACTGTGGCCGTCTACGCGAGCCTGTACTTCCTGAGACCCTTCCCTTCATCATGGAAGATGGTTTTGAATTGGGGAGGGTTAAAGGGCAGTTTATCCATCGCACTCGCCTTAAGTTTGCCCTCAACCTTCGCCGGCCGCGACGATATACTCGTGCTCACGTTTAGTGTTGTCCTTTTCTCACTTCTCGTGCAGGGGTTAACCATCAAACCATTGGTTAAGAAGTTTGGATTAGCTAACCCCGTGAAGGAAAAAGACGGTGCGGATATGTAAGTAACCTTCGGGTAATCAAATAATAACTTGAAACGAGTATATACAAAACAAAGATTGAATTCTACCTCAACCCATGAATGACATTCATTGCCCATGGCAGACTGTTTACTTTTAGCTTATTTTAGCATAATATTTATTACAATAAATTTTATACGCATTACGCTTAATCCTCTATGAGGAACGGGGGAACCAACAAAAGCTGCTTAAGCTTTAGGGGTGAATTCTTTCTGATTAAGAAGGAACGGGAACTCTCAATCCCGAATCCGACAGCTAACCTCGTCAGCGTCTTGGGAGAGAACACTCTTCTACTTTGACTTGTCCAAAATTCGTACAGCCAAGGTCTGGAAGCAGATATATCTCTGCAACCAGGCCTTTTTAATTTAAGCTAATGTGGTAATTACCGTCTACTGAAGAATAAGAAAGGAATGATTTATCTGTTGAACAACGAAAAAATACTGGTATGCGTGTATTATGGTCCGAACGGCGAACGCCTCATCCGCCGAGGCGGTGAATTAGCCCATCTGCTTCAGTGTCCCCTGTTTGTGTTGAGCGTTATACCCTTACGTGAGAATGAGCTTGATCAGACACAAGAAAGGTATATGGCTGAGTGGCAAATGAAATGCGACGAATATGGGGCGACCTTTATCGTCAAACCAAACAAAGATCGCAAGGCTTCCGAAATCATAGCAGAAACTGCCAAAAACCTTCATATTACCCAACTCATCATCGGGCAGTCTGGACAAACACGATGGCAAGAAATTACGCGCGGGTCGTTTGTCAACGAACTCCTAAACCAGATTGGCGAAACGGATCTGCACATCGTGGCAGTTCAGAGGATGGATGAACAAATTACTGACACCCATGAACGAGGGATTCGAGTCGCCGTTTTCAAAGAGGGTCCTCATTATATAATCGGTAATAAGGAATCCGGGGGCAACCCTGTAGCCAGCGGACTATTTTTCAAAGAGTTGAATACCGATTTTGACACCGGTTTGCTAAAAATAAAAACAGATCAAGAAGTCCAATATCTAAAAATAAGTCACGGAAAAGTAATAGACTCGTCTTTATTCCAAAACAGAGAAATGTATGCCAAGGACGAAGATTAATAAGAAATGGGAGTGGAATTTGTGAGAAGACCCTCTATAAATTCAAACGATCGAAATACACAACATTCCGCTCCTGGCAAAATGGAGTTGTTCATCAACAAGCTTAAGAAAAAGATGAGCCCTCCCCAACTCATCATGCTTGTTTTTTTCACATTGATATTAATCGGAGCCGCATTGCTTGCGCTTCCCCACTCTTCCTCCACCGGAAGTTCAGTTGGTCTGCTGGATGCATTATTTACGGCAACGTCAGCAATATGCGTAAACGGACTCGTTGTCTTGGATACCGGCAGCGTGTTTTCAACTTTTGGACAAGTCATCATTATGATGTTGATCCAAATTGGCGGACTTGGCTTTATGACCTTTGGTGTCATGGTCGCCATTGTTTTGGGGAAAAGAATTGGCTTGAAACAACGGCTCATCATCCAGCAAACCACCTATTCGACTTCGGCACAAGGTTTGGTTAAATTGTCAATGTACATGGTACTTATCGCTTTCGCATTTGAAGCACTGGCAACGATTGTTCTAACACTTCGTTGGCAATCGGATTTTGGATGGGGGCAGGCGGCCTATTACGCCCTCTTCCATTCCGTTTCCGCATTCAACAATGCCGGTTTCGCCCTGTGGTCTGACAGCCTGACACCCTTCGTTGGCGATCCGATCGTCAATATTACGATTGTCCTGTTATTTATCATTGGAGGTCTCGGCTATATCGTCATTGTGGATGTATTCCAAAAACGTTCATGGAAAAAACTTTCGCTTCATTCCAAGGTTGTTCTGGTCGGGACAGGAACGCTGTCCCTGCTTGGTTTTCTATTTATATACTTTATGGAGAGCTGGAATCCGTCAACCTTTGGCCAATTGAGTGGGAGCGAACAAGTACTGGCTGCTTTTTTTCAAGGCATAACGCCACGAAGCTCGGGGTTTAATACGATTGATATCGGCAGTATGCTGGCAGCTTCTCAGTTCTTCATTATTATTCTGATGTTCATTGGTGCTGCTTCCGGAGGGACAGGCGGCGGTATTAAGATCAATACACTTGTTGTACTCATATTAGCTACAATCCAAACCTTTCGCGGGGGTGGTCAAATCCATGCCTTCAAGCGCAAAATAGCAGGCGAAACCGTTATGCGCGCACTGGCCGTTGTCATGAGTTCTCTGGTGGTTGTGCTGGGAGTTTCCCTATTGCTGACCATTTCAGAAGGAATGCTGGAAGAGCATTTTTTGGAAGTGCTGTTTGAAGCGACATCCGCTTTCAGCACTACTGGATTGTCGATGGGATTGACAAGCGAATTATCTCCCGTGGGGAAATTCATTGTAACCATAACGATGTTTGCCGGACGGCTGGGTCCCTTGACACTGGCTTACGCATTGGCTCAGAAAAAGCGTTCATCCAAAATTGGCTACGCGGAAGATCATATTTTGATTGGATAAGACGAGATAATAAAAAAGCCGCGAGTGCGGCTTTTTTTAATTATGTTGTGGCTAGTGCAGGTTTATTTCACCATTCAAGCTCACCTTTAATATCATTTCGGATCATCATCAGTTTCTAATTTTGCATTGGTTCCTTTGCATCAAATCGAGTGTTTTGATCTTAGACGTAGGCTTGATATTGTACGGGATCGTATTTGCGTAACAAAGCTAGAATCATTCTGTATTGTTTTTTTCATCTTACACGATCATTCTCCAAGCCTTGTTGACTTCATTCATGTTGGAGTTTGCAATATGGTATAGCTCATTATGTATCCCCCCTTTGACTTGGTTAAAGTCATCGATTAATTTCATGCATTTTTATAGGGGTATGATGGTTGGCGAGGAAGTTAAAGAACAAAGGCTGCTCCTTATAATTTCCCAATATTACGAATCGCTCTGTCCCAGTGCTTATACGAGCTTTTGTATTGTGATGATTTGTTTATAATTTTGAGACCTTTCTACATCTTCGTTTGAGATATTTGTTTGTTATGCTTTTATTTGGGAGCACGGATTCTTTGAATTTCGGAAAATCGGCTTCTCACAGAATACTCAATGAAGGAGGTTTCCATATGGGTTTGGAAAATGAAGCTTTCTCATTTTTCCCGTTCGGCGCTTTATTTTGTCTCACGCTGTTTTCTTTCCTAGCGGTTCGTGTATACGCGATTCGTCATCGACAAAAAGATGATCATCAAAAACATGACTTTGCTATGATTCTGAAGGAGCGAATGGCCAAAGGCGAAATAGATGAGAAGGAATATCGCATGCTGAAAGATTTTCTGTCTAATAGAGACTAGGAAGATTGCGGGTATCATTGTCGTACCTAGCGCGTCGGGTGACTACACCATCGACATTTACGGCTCTATCGCACTGGGGTTAGTTATCCCAAACATCATCTTTCAAACAAAACGAGAGGAATTGGTATAGGATGAAAAAAATGATTAGCTTACTCATGTCGTTAACGCTTATGTTAAGTCTGTTTGCCCCCGTAGCAAGTGCGAATACAAAAAAGGATCAAGATGCCAAGGACAAAAGTGTACATGTTCAAATCGTACTGTTCGATGGGTTCGATCTGCTGGACGCGTTAGCGCCATATGAAGTATTCGCTGCCGCTGGAATGTACTCCGGAGGGAAAGTCACAGTAGAATTGGTATCCGCAGAAGGCAAGCGTTCGGTTCCGAGCGGTCTGAATGGGCCCTCCCTTGAAGCGCAAGGCGTAATTGACCCCGCTCGTTCTGGAATTATTGTGGTTCCTGGAGCTTCGGGTAAGCCAGCCGGAAAATCAGAAGATTCTATTCCTAATATATTGAAGCAGGCTAAGGATACTGCTTTAACAAGTATGATGAAACAAGCTTTAAATAATAAGGAAGTCACAGTGGTTACCGTGTGTGGAGGTTCATTGGTGCTGGCTATGGGTGGTTTGTTGAAAGACAGATATGCTGTCACCAATCAAATAGGCATGGGTGCACTAGGAGCTCTCGGGGCAATTCCGGTTGATGCAAGAATCGTGGAAGATACTCCTCGCTTGGTGACTGCCGGAGGTGTTACTTCCGGACTTGACGTGGCCTTGTATTTGGTTGAGCGTGAAGTAGGGCCACAGATTGCGAATGCCATCGAAAAGTTATTCGAGTACGAGCGTAGAGGAACAGTATGGCAAGCAACAGGCATTGCGCCGATTCATTTCGAGGCTGATCAGCCAAGACAGGGGCAATAACCGTTCCCGCCCTTATTGTCCATGCCCGAAGGTGAAATACAAGCAAGAGGGTATCTCAAAGGATCTTACATCTTGCGAGATGCCCTCCTTGTTCCGATCTATACATAATGATGAAACAGAAACAGAATGTATTACTTTTTTTGAACCCTCATAGGCTCGCTAAGCCGCTTTGCTTTTTCTGACATGCCAAATCGTTCCATCTCTTCTTGCGAGAATGGATACTTTGCCTGTCTGCTTGAAAAAAGCTTGATCGGAAGTGCTACGATTATGACCGCTGCTGCAATCATTGCAATAATGCCAGCAATATAATCCCAGGTACCCGCAAGATCATGGGTTTTGTAACGTACCAAGTATAATACACCCCTATCGGACCATGCAGAAAAATACTCGCCGCAAGTCCTGGATTATAAAAGCTCTTTAATTTTCTGTTCATTACTATGCCATGCATGAGTATTTGGGAGAATCCAAAGTACATGGTTACTAATCCTAACCAGATAGCATCTGGAAATATAATCGCAGCCATGTAGAACGGATAAACTAACACGACGTTTACTACCATGGCAAGCTGGCTTATTTTGCGGATATCTGTCGAGCGCTTCCTTCTCACCGTTCATGATGACATTAAAAAAAGCAGGAAAGCCGCCAGGCAGTCTATACTCTTCGAATGTGAACCAGCAATGACATAAAACTGAAAATCAGGATTTTTTCAATTTGGCTGACGCCGTCTCCAAAAAAGCCCATGACGAAGGACATGATCACAAATAAGATACCGCCTATATAATACCAATTTCTGCTATAAAATTTCATATCCAGTCTCCCTTTTATTGGTTGAATTTATGGAAGCTTCAGCTGCTGTCTCAGTTGATTTTTAACGGATATCCGAATATTATATAAGTATTCACTTATATTTAATGGGCAAGGAGGTGTTGAATTGGAGCAGATCCACGAAATGGTCGAAAAGTTGAAACTGTTAAGCGATGGTACACGTCTCACCATTTTGGCTTTGCTGAAGGACCGGGAGTTTTGCGTATGCGAGCTTGTTGATATCCTGGAGATTTCTCAGCCTGGTGTGAGTCAGCATTTACGGAAGTTAAAATCCCAGGGCCTTGTAAAAGAAGATAAGCGCGGACAGTGGGTGTATTACTCCTTGAATGTAGATGATAAACCCTATATTAAGTCAGTACTCGAATACACACCCGATTCGAGGACTATTTTAAACGTCCTGAATAAGAAAGATATAACTTTCATTTGCAAATGAGTTTTTTGCGCCCTTTATATAAGTACATAGTTATATAATGATCGATGAAATACTGACTTAATCATTAACGGAGGTCGTAATGGTAACTGTTATTTTAGCATGTATTATTTTTTTGATTACCTTAACTCTGGTCATTTGGCAGCCTCGAAATTTATCCATCGGATGGTCAGCTTGTGGCGGTGCTGTCCTTGCGTTGCTTGTAGGAGTAGTTAATATCCAAGACGTCTGGGACGTAACTCAAATGGTCTGGAATGCAACCCTGGCTTTTGTCGCAATTATCATCATTTCTTTAATCTTAGATAAGATTGGATTTTTTGAATGGGCTGCGCTGCATATGGCACGAGCTGCTCGGGAAAGTGGCATCCGTATGTTTGTGTACGTCAGTGTTTTGGGCGCTATCGTAGCTGCATTTTTTGCAAACGATGGAGCAGCGTTGATTCTGACACCCATCGTGTTGGCAATGGTAAGGGCGCTTAATTTCGATGAGAAAAAAGTATTTCCCTTCATCATTGCGAGTGGATTTATCGCGGACACCACCTCACTTCCGCTCGTTGTAAGTAACTTGGTCAATATCGTTTCCGCTGATTTCTTTGGGATCGGGTTCACGGAATACGCCAGTCGTATGATCATACCGAATTTGTTTTCTTTGGTCACCAGCATCTTGGTCCTGTACCTCTTCTTCCGAAAAAGCATCCCGCGGCAATTTGAAGCCACTCGCCTGAAGAAGCCAGCTGATGCCATCAAGGATCCCTTGATGTTCCGTATTTCCTGGTATGTCCTCACGCTTCTATTGTTCGGGTATTTTATTAGCGAGTTTCTTGGTATTCCAGTGTCCGTCATAGCAGGTATCATAGCTTTTATGTTCCTGCTATTTGCTCAAAGGAGCCGCAGCGTCCCAACTCAAGAGGTTCTCAAAGGAGCTCCCTGGTCCATTGTCTTTTTCTCCATTGGCATGTATGTCGTGGTGTATGGACTTCGAAATGCAGGGCTTACAGACCTGCTGGCACAAGTAATACAATCCGTTGCAGATCAAGGATTGTTTGCCGCTACAATGGGTATGGGGTTCATTGCTGCGATTCTGTCATCTATCATGAACAATCTGCCCACTGTTATGATTGATGCGCTCGCTATTGACGCTACCCAGACGTCTGAAGCGATCCGAGAAGCGCTGATATATGCTAACGTAATCGGTTCTGATTTGGGACCAAAAATAACACCTATCGGCTCATTGGCTACCTTGCTATGGCTTCATGTGCTTTCCAACAAAGGGGTTAAGATTTCTTGGGGGACATACTTTAAAACGGGGATGATCCTCACGATCCCGACATTATTTATTACTTTGCTGGGGCTTTATCTGTGGTTAACTGTTTTGTAATTCAGATATAAGGAGAAGATCCATCATGGAGAAAAAAACGATATACTTTTTGTGCACAGGTAACTCATGCCGGAGTCAGATCGCAGAAGGGTGGGCAAAAAAACATCTGGGAATTAGCTGGAATGTTTACAGCGCGGGTATCGAAGCACATGGCCTGAATCCGAATGCTGTTCGAGCTATGCATGAGATTGGCGTTGACATTTCAGACCAAACCTCCGATATCATCGATCCAGAACTGCTATATAACGCAGATTTGGTTGTGACGCTGTGTGGTGATGCTGCGGATAAATGCCCTGTCACTCCACCGAACGTAAGAAGAGAACATTGGGGGTTTGATGATCCCGCCAAAGCCCAAGGAACAGATGAAGAAAAATGGTCAGTATTCCAGAAGGTTCGGGATGAGATTGGTCATAGAATTCAACGGTTTGCCGAAACGGGTGAATGAACTAGAGATAACAAATAGAACAAGCCGGTGAGCTGACCCCAACTGTTAGTGTGTGTCTCTAACAATTGGGGTCAGATCATCCCTAGGGCTTGTTCTTCGGCATCTAACCATCAATACATATCGAACCGCTTGAATCTCACTGCCTTAACTCCGATGTTAGCTGCTCTGTCCTTATTTAGCTGGAGGAATGCTCTGCGGATTGTTAAATACATTATTCGGATCGTACTTCGCTTTCACTCTTTTTAATCTGGCGTAGTTCTTTCCATAATAGACTGGCCCTGAACATTTGATGCCTTGGTCCGGAACGTTAATATAGGAACCTACGATGTAAGGCTGCAGTTTCTTCCTGGTGTTCCGAGCTAAGGCGATATTTCTGGCAGCATGGGATGGCTTCACCCATGAGCTGTTCCATTCAACGTAAAATTTGGGTTTTCGCCAATAGAATGCGGTGGCTCGAGGTGCGATACGACTTATGGCCCCGCCCCAGTTCAGGAAGTAGAAGCCGGCTGGCGTGCCCCCTTCAGCTTTTTCTAAGAATTTACGTATGGTTTTGTAAGCTTTATTCGGAAATGGGCGTTTGCCAAAGCCGCTGGAGAACTGGTTACTGAACCTTTGCGTAAGCACTGGATCAGGGGCTAGCAAAAACTTCGTTGCTTCCCTGTACGGCAGGTAACGGATCGTTTTTTGAGTCGGTGTACCGACGCTAAGAATAGGCTCCAACTGACGAAGCGCCTCGCTTTTTGACCCGAGGTAGACCCCCAGCATGCTGACATTCCCGCCTTTTTTGGGACCGACACTTAATTCGCTGCCGAGCTTAGTGCTGGCGTTAGGAGCCCATACCTGCCATTTCTTCACGACTTTCTCGAACTGCTCCCATGGCCAGATGATGCTGAATACGGTAGCATTAGCCGGAGCGCGCAGCACTTTGAATTTGTATTTGGTGTAGACACCGAAGTTGCCACCGCCACCACCGCGGGAAGCCCAGAGGAGATCGGAATTTTGTTTCTTATTCGCTCGAATGATTCTCCCTTTCGCGTCCACCATTTCGAGTTCGATCAGATTATCGCTGATGAGCCCCGTTGTCCGCTGCAGCGGCCCGATTCCACCGCCCGGCGTAATACCGCCGATCCCAACGCTCGGACTATCGCCAAATGGCGCCATATAGCCTTGCCGCGCCAGCGTATCCACGATTCTTCCTACCTGGTTCCCTGTCTCCACAACGGCTGTACCGCTCTTTTTGTTCAATTGAATCTTCTTCATCTCGCTAACGTCGATGACAAGTCCTCCATTAACCTGTGAAAGATTGCCCTCCAGGGCATGCCTGCCACTTCTCGGACGTAACGGGACATTATTCTTGCGAGCCCAGCGGATAGCGTTTGCCACATCCTGTGTTTTCTGAGCGAATACGAACACTTTCGGATATCGGTCCGTATGCGGATCCCAGTTCTTGCGGGCTGCTTCATAACCAGGGTCTCCCCTAAAAATCACTCGTCCTGTAAGCTTAACCTCTGATCTCATTTGATTTAACCGACTCCTTATTTGGAATGAGTATGCTTTTTATCATAAAGTTAGGCAGATTCTATATAACGTATGTAGGAACGTGATGTGGCGTATGGGCTGGAGCGGATATGCAGCTTGCGTCAGAAAAGTTCTTATCGTCCGTCATTTAGACATTCAACCCATGGTGTGAATAACCAAGTCAGACTAATAAGGCCGTGCCATTATTCAGCGCGGCCTCCACACCTATCATTGAAAACCTTTACGCATAGCGTCTATTAAATCATAGAATCAGGGAATGGTTGTGCTTAGTTTAAATAATGTAATACCTGACCTTACAACTGGTTGTGTGGCGGTTCCGGTATTATTCAGGTTAACATTTAATGGAGATGTATTACGGATCCTGATGATATCACCAGAACTCAATCCAGCTACTACCAATGTCCAAGTTACCGGTTGAACCCCTAGATCTCCTGGACCAGCAGTACTACTAGTTAAAGTGCCACTACCCACGATATGAGTAGTACCATTAAGAAGTAAATCAAAGCTGGGTAGAGAAGTAGGCGGCGAGAATGGGCTTACAAAATAAGTTATATGATAGACACCAGGATCATTAATTTGAACACCGCCCCCTACCAGTGCAAGACCTGAGCTATTGTTTATAGCACTTGTAAGAACAACCGTTCCGCTTGGTGCCACTGTACTATTTACCTCAGTGTAAAATGTACCGAATTGAGAGGACACTGTTCCTGTTGCCCCAGTTCCACCTGTTGCTCCTGTTTCCCCTGTTGCTCCTGTTGCTCCTGTTGCTCCCGTTGCTCCCGCTAATCCCTCAGCTCCTGTAGCTCCCGTGACACCTGCAGCTCCAGCAATGCCTGTTGGGCCCTGCGGTCCTGGTGGTCCGGGTACGCCTTGAGGTCCTGTAGGTCCAATAACATTAATGTTTACTACGTTATCAACGATATTTTGGATATTATTTATAATTTGGGTGATGTTTTGTTGAATTTGAACGTTTTGGGTTATTTGTTGAACTACTAGAACGATATTTACCAATAATTGGCTGATTTGAATTGCTGTTGAGACCACAACAAATGTAGGAGCAGTAAGGAGAAGGTTCAGTTGAATTAACAGAAGTGCGCGTGCGGCTGATCGCATATTAAGCGAACGTACAAAATCGGCTAAAGCCCGAATATTGTCTTTAAAAGCTAAGATATTCTCAGGTGTCGGATCTGTTAATACACGTAAGGTATTGACGTTTAATTCCTCAAGGATTCCAATTAATGTCCTTAGTCGGTTGGGCGAGATAGATGATTGTCTGCAAAATTTTATTCGCTTTTTACAGTCCAAGACAATACTCTTTTCTATTCGGCCAATAGGTTTCCGATATTTAGAGCATGTGTTCCTTTCACATAAGCGGGCCTTCTTCTTGTTATGGATACCCACACATGTATCCTCCTCTATGTTGAATTTGCCCTATTATATTCTAGGTTGTTATCTAAGGGTTGTTTTATAGCCTATGAAAAAAGCCTATTCATTAGGTTCGAAACCAGGCACAGCCGTTTTCCGACTCGCTCGGATTCATCACCATTAAAATTAATGAGCACGAAAAATAGAGCGAATTCATCGTAGTATCAAAAAAAACCAACTCTGAAAAAGAGTTGGTTTTCTGAAATCATTCAAATCCCTATTTTTTCTAGCTTTTCAAAAACGCCATCCACCCATACTTGGTCATCCCATCGTTTGGGATCTTGAAGTTTTCTGACAGCGGGATGTCCTGTTACAATCGTATCCACACCATCTTTGTTGCCAAAGTATAAATCCACGATTTTTAATGCCTTGTTTTCAGCTTGAACTAACAGCTTGAGGCTCATTCCAGCACCTTGGTTCGAAAAAGGCAACTCCACGAAATACAGGTTGCCATCAAGTTTCTGAAGTTCTGCTTGTTTAAATTCATTTTCCAAACCGAAAATGAACCTGACGGCTCCCTTCAATTCCTGCCTTTGTTCCAACTCTAACATGGTATTTGTGTACTCAAGAAGATTCCCGTTCGATATGTAATTGTTAAATGAGACTGTTTGTTGTTCTGCAATAGCACCGGTATATAAATTCACAAAAGCTTTTGCGAATGCGACAACGGTTTCTTTATCATCATCACGAATTTGACTCCCTAGAATTGAAAATTGTTGATTGGCCAGGTCCCCTAAGATCTCTGCTGCTGATTTCTCTGGTAGCTCCAAAGAGGCTTCCTCACCTGATGGTGTATTCTTCGAGTTCGTAATCTGTACGGATGCAACTGCTAACATAATAACAATTGAGAATAGAAGCAGCCAGAATCTTGATCTTCTATAATTCCACACGCTGTTTAATCCTCCCTTTTACATTTACCTCTCCAGCTTATAACCTGTTTTCAACAAGTTATCGACCTTGTATTGGCACTAATCCATTCAAATCAGCTGCCGCGGTATTCTTTTAGCTACACTCGTCAGGTTTATCGCTTTGAAAATGAATCACCATTGCGGTCTTGTCATCCGATTTCTTAAATCGGATATGGTTTATACACTCTGGGTCGCTATCTTCAAGTTCCAGTAACTCTTGAGTGTACAGTTTGATACCTTTTGTTAATATTTCATGGGCAACAAAGCTCCAATACGAGTTCTGTTCAGGCACGACACTGCTCGGCAAAAACATCCCGTCGGTCATCAAAATAATATGTTTCAGACCTGTCAGATTAATTTTTCCGTATTCGAGGAAACGCACGGCATTCTTCTCCCCATTGAGGACTCCGTAGCCTCCATCCGTGTTAGACTGATATCTGTTCTTGGTTATTGTATCAATCACGGTTTCATGAAGCTCCTTCTGGGTGTTCAAGCCCCTCGATATTCCTTCCTGCCATTTAGCGAATGCCGGTGCTTCTAAGTGAGAAACTTGTCTCCAAGTTAAAGGGCGTACCTCTCCATTATCATACACGGCCAGAATCATGCAATCCCCCGTCTGTATGAATTCCACACCATCATCCTGAACATGTAGGATGGACAATGCCGCTCCCCAAAGCTCTTCTTTTTTCTCCAAGTCAATATTTGCAAGTACCATTTGTTCTCTAAGAAGATTATTGACCTCAACTATATGGTCCCTTAGACTTCCAAGTTCAGCAAGAGATTCGAAGTAGTCTCTTAACAGATTCGCTGCAATAAAACCGCCAGTTTCCTTGTTGGTGTTTAAGTAGGCTGTCAATGAAGATACTCCATCCACAACTCCGTACACATTTGCTGTGGGATGAGAAATAACAGCATCCTCGTTTAGTAGCCCAACGCCTTTTTGGGTGATAACCTCAAAAGTTACAAACAACTTGTCACTCCGTTCTCCAATCTCATAGTCACACTTCTTATTCATACACTCTATCCATAGTTCAACATGGATGCCGTACTATCCTGCCCGTAAGCAGCTACAACAAAATGGCGGGCAGCATCTCGAACATGCTTTCCCGCCATTTATAGATAGCTCGTATGATATCCCTTATACTAAGGGATCAGTTTCCACACATCAACACCTGGCGCTCCAGGTGTTTCACCTTGTGTCCACCATTTTGCTTCATAGTTGGAGCCGTTATGTGTGACTTTGGTTCCACCTAGATAGGCTGTAGAAGAATTCCAAGCAGGATAAGTGGTTGGAGCTGGGGGTGTACTTGCAGTCAGAACGTTGCTTGCAGCGGATACATTGCCAGCGGCATCAACGGCTTTGACAGTAAATTGATAAAGGGTATCCGGCGTCAAGCCAGTCACAAGATGTTCGATGGTCGCTCCACCCGAGACTGTGGCTACCAGCGTATTGCCTGCAAAAATTTGATAGCCTGTCACTCCTACATTATCGGTAGAAGCATCCCACATGAGAGGGATCGTTGTGGATGTTCTGGTTCCCATGACATGAAGATGGCCTGGTGCTGTTGGCGCCTCTGTATCTGGACCCGTCACAGGAAGCGTTGTAAAGGAAACGGCATTGCTCGCGGCGGAGATGTTACCGGCTGCATCAACCGCTTTAACCGTCAAGTTATAGGCAGTATTGGCTGTAAGACCCGTTGCGTTGAAGGTTAATGCACCGTTAGTCGATCCAATTTGGTTGGAGCCGTTGAAAATGCGGTATCCAATTACACCTGTGTTGTCTGTAGAAGCATTCCAAGTAATCGTTGCGCTTGTTGTCCCAATATTGGATACTACAGCCGCTGTAGGGGCAGTAGGTGCGATATTGTCAACGCTACCACCGAAATCAACGTCAATTACATTATAGAAGGCATTTAGCGTGTCCGAAATTTCCCAGACCGCTAGAATGACTTGATATCCGGTACGACTTGGTACGTTACAAGTGTCCGAATAGGTACTGCCAGGCAATTGACCGTTGTAAGGCACCGTACAGAATGGAGTTAAGTCGAAGGAATCGCGAGTTAACGGTGCATTAGGGTTCCAGTTCTGCTTCGTGATGTAATATTTCCAGCTCGCTGTTGCATGCGGTACTTTAATCTTCCAATTAAATGTGTTTGAACCCGGTGCTATGTTCACTTTGGACCAACGCGTTGCCGACTGCTCGTCAAGCGGAGAGAAATGCTGTACGCCTGCGCTTGCAATTTTCCCATCGGCAGGGCCTCCGGCCGGAAACCCTTTATGAGCTTCCAAGCTATAGGGCTCATAAATAATCAATCCACAGTTTTTATTAACGTTGCTCTCACAGAGTCCTGCACGACTGTTGGTCACATTTCCGTGGGCGGAAGCTTGTTCCGTAAGCAACAGCGACATTGCAAATAAAAGCATGAATATAATTCCGCTAGTAATCAGCATTCTGGACTTATTAACACAAAATAAACGTACTTCAGGCATCATGAATTCCTCCATTATTATATTTTGTTAATCTGAGAGCCCATAGCTGCTTGTAACTCACCTCCTATTTAAAATAAACTTCCAAACCCTCAATCCCTATAAACACTACCGCCTCCTTCATGATCACGAAAATATATATAAACTCACATGGGAGCTTATATTCGTTCGTTCCACACACAAGCTGGGAGAGGTTCGAAGAGTTGGTAAAATCTTCGTTGATCGAACTCTATAGAATATGCCAAGATGCGTGAATGTGGATGAAATCGAGGATTCTATGAACATGCAGAATGGGGCCATGAAGTATGGATTTAGTTAACCCGACTAAAGATGGAGGACTGTCTTGAGCGCAAATGGAATGTTATCTACGGCTGTCGGTGCTTGGTGCCAAACGCGTAATACAATTAAACCATATTTTTCCTGTATTAGAAAGTATATCTTTACTCCACCGAACAGCAAAGTGGGAAGCCTTATTCTCGACTTCCCACTCTGTTTATAATGAGTTATTTAATTTCCTTGATTATTGTAAGATCCCCGCTGCATAGGGCTTCAAGATTATCAAAAATTTTACGAGCTGGCCAGTTCCACCATTTAATGGCCAGGAGATCATTGATGAGGTCGTCATCAAATCTTTTCTTAATTATTTTGCAGGGATTCCCGCCTGCAATATGGTAAGGAGGGACATCTTTTGCAACAACAGAGTTGGCAGCAATAATTGCTCCATCACCAATATGGACACCTGGCATTACGGTAACATTTTGTCCGATCCACACATCGTTTCCAATTACAGTATCACCTTTAAAGGGCAAATCTTCCAGTGCTGGAGTCGATCTCTCCCAACCATTGCCCATAATGTTGAATGGATAGGTAGTGACACTCTGCATTCTATGATTTGCACCATTCATGACAAATTCAATTCCCTTTGCTATTGCGCAAAATTTTCCGATAATCAGTTTATCTCCAATAAATTCATAGTGATGTGTGACATGCTTTTCAAACTCGTCAGCACCGTTTATGTCGTCATAATACGTATATTCACCAACAATAATATTGGGACGTGTTACAACGTTTTTAATATAGCATATGCTTTTAATTGCTTCATTAGGGTAGATTGCATGAGGATCAGGCCCATATTGCATATCCATGTCCCTCCTTCGTGTTTTAGTTAATAAGACGATGTTCTACTCCGTACGAGAAAACGCCATTATAGTCACATATTGTAATTATAACGCTTACTTAGTCGCCTGTAGTACAGCCAAGTCCTGATTGAGAACGAACCATAGATTAAGATTAATATGACAAACAAAATCATGTTTAAAAGTTCAATTTTATCCAGATTGTAGTTGAACATCTGATGAATATTTGCCCCTATGAATAAAATATTAAAAATGACTAATGGAATGAACATACAAGAATAGGTGACGGCTATACGTCTAGCATGTTTTAATTGATGTGATTTATCACTGTAGATTTGTGGTTCTTCCTCGCCCATTGAGTATTCACGGCTCCATAGAGTCCATTTTTGAAAGGATGAGGTGGAAACATAAGCACTCTTCCAGCCAGCATCTCTATGAATATCGAAGTAGCTTTCATCTGTATTATTTTGATAATCCGCGCAATAACTTATTTTGCGAGGACTTCCTATTTTAAAATAAAAAACGGTTCCTGTTTTACCAACACGAAAAAGATTAAGCCCCTGTTCTTCCATTGCTTCAAGCCACTTTTCAAGCTTATCCGGAGCATACATCCATGCAATTCTTCTCTTAACCACTAGTTGACCTGAACGCATTAACCACTTCTCTTCATCCTGGCTTAACCTTCTTTCAACGGTGCCGCTTCCCTGGAGTTTCTTTCGATGTGTGTTTTCTGCGATCAATTTCTTGTTGATCTTGTTAATTTTCATAACAGAATAAAGTGCAAGTACCCATAGGGCAATTCCAATGCCCATTGAACTGTATGTTAAAATCCAAAGAGGACTTTCGACAAAATGAACCGGTACATCTTGAAAAAACAATGTCGAGCGGATGATAAGATTAAACATAACAATGATCGTTAAATAGATTAAAACACTTGCGAAGATGTACCCTATCGACTTATTGTGCTTGACTATGCCTTCGCGTACTGGGAAGGTCTTAATTAATTCCTGAGGTTGTTCATTCGCCGTTACATACCACCTTCCACTTTGCAGAATCTTCACCCATCCATCATCTAATAAAACTTTAGAAAGCAAATGGGGTTGGATTTTGTCGAATCCGATCCTGTACGTTCTTTTTCTCGGCTCAGCTTGCTCAAAGATAAAAAGCCGTGTACCTTTATTTATTTTCACTAATTGGTGACCCTTTTCCGCCATAGAGGAGAGCCACTCTTCGGTTTTCTGTACATCATAACTCCAGAATGGCCTAAAAATCTTTGTTATCATAAAAACCCTCCCCATATTTCAATGCATTCTGGTACAGCTCTTTAAGTCTGTCGATCTCAGCCATGATTAATTTTTGTCCGATCTCAGTCACTCCGTATACCGTTTTTCTTTCCTCGTCGGCAAATACGGTTATTATCCCGTCTTTTTGCATTTTTGTTAAAGTTCCGTATACAGTACCTGAACCTAATCGGATTCGCGAATTGGAAATTTCCTCCACGTGTTTAACAATTCCATATCCGTGACGCGGTTCAGCCAAGGACAGAAGAATATAAAAGGCCGTTTCAGTCATGGGTATATATTTTTTCAGCACTTTTTCAATGTCCAGAATTTCCACCTCACTTGTCTTTGTATTGTTCAACTATGTCACAACTATATATATCACGTCACGACTATATCACGTCGTGACATAAAATTCAACACTGCCTATTTGGACCTGGGGGAGCTTCTCTTGTTATGATGTAGAAGTAAAAGCCTCTTATTTTAAATACAAAGGGTTGAGGTTATGGTCATATTTCAATTCATACTATGGTTGATTGCTCTGGTGACACTTATATTGGTGGTCTCCATCGTGCTGGTCAGCTGGAAAAACGGAATCTCGCCCATGCCTGCATCCAGTCATGTCAGACAGGTCGTTATTCAGGAAGTAAACCGCATTCCCGGTTACGGTAATGTGATTGAAGCGGGCTCCGGGTGGGGAACGCTGGCTCTGGACGTGGTCAGGTCTTGTCCTGGGAAACGGCTTACGGGTATTGAAAACTCACTCGTCCCCTTGTGGTCATCGCAGCTGCTTGCGTTTGTAAATGTCCGCATTCGACAGACCAGAGGCAGTCGGAATTCTCTGGAGGGACGGCTGCGATTCATTCGTGGCGATATCTACAGCCGTTCATATGAACATGCGGATTGTGTGATCTGTTATTTATTCCCCGGAGCGATGAATCTTCTCGTGGACAAATTCATCCGGGAACTGCCGGCTGGTGCCAGGGTGATTAGTGTCTGTTTTGCTTTGCCAGGCAAGGTACCGCTGCGTACCATCACGTGCCGGGATGCGCTATGCACCAAGGTGTATGTGTATGCTTTTTGATGAATGAGCTGTTCCTGATGGGGGAAAGAGGATTGATTGCTTAGTAGTATGACTTGCTATAGATTCATCCGTAATATGAGCAAAAGCAGCCGCTCCATCGGGTCGGCTGCCTCTGTCTTATTTTCATCTGATTTTAAAAGTTCTGCTCAATTGATGTAATAACCATCACGGTGTATTTAGCCTAACTGGCGTTTAAATGCTTTACTTGCAAAGAAATAAGCGATAATCATGATACCGACACACCAGGCAAGTGCGATCCAGATATCGTTGCCGACAGTCCCTTCCTGCAAGAGGGCCCGAATGGCATTCACGATGGAAGTCACGGGCTGGTTCTCAGCGAACACACGGACAATGGTAGGCATAGTCTCGGTTGGAACAAAAGCCGAACTGATAAACGGAAGGAAAATCAACGGATACGAGTAGGCTGTCGCCCCTTCCATAGACCCCGCCGTCAATCCGGGAATGACCGCCAGCCATGTCAGCGCCAGTGTAAACAGTCCGAGCATACCCGCTACCGCGAGCCAATCCAGGATATTCGCACTGGAACGGAAGCCCATCAGGAGCGCTACGAGGAAAACCACTACAATCGTAAGCGCATTGGATACAAGCGAAGTCAATACGTGCGCCCATAATACCGACGAGCGCTTAATAGGCATGGTAATGAAACGCGACATCAGCCCGCTCTTTACATCATTAAACAGCCGAAGGCTCGTGTATGCTACACCCGATGCGATAGCCATCAGCAAGATTCCCGGCAATAAATAATTGACGTAGTTGTCCGTGCCGGTCTCTATGGCCCCCCCTAATACGTAGACAAACAACAGCATCATCATAATCGGCGTAATTGCCACCGTGATAATCGTATCCGGGCTGCGCATGATGTTGCGCATTAAACGCCCAAGTAATATCCCTGTGTTGCTTTTCATTTACATTCCCTCCTTATTGCCGATCATCGCCAGGAAAATTTCCTCCAGCGTCGGCTGCTTCTCGATATATTCCACTTTCGCTGGCGGGAACATCGCTTTGAGTTCGGTAAGGGTACCGGTCTTGATAATTTTCCCGCCATGCAGGATGGCGATACGGTCTGCCAGTTGTTCGGCTTCCTCCAGGTACTGGGTCGTCAGCAAGATCGTCGTGCCGCCTCCGGCAAGCTCCTTGACGGTATCCCAGACTTCAATTCGCCCTTCGGGATCAAGTCCTGTCGTCGGTTCGTCGAGAAAAATGACGGCTGGCGTTCCAATCAAACTCATGGCGATGTCAATCCGGCGCTTCATCCCACCGGAGTATTGGTCTGCCCGGCGATGGGCCGCATCAGTCAGGCTGAATCTTGCAAGCAGATTGTCGGCAACTTGATCGGGATTGGAAACGCCCCGCAACTTGGCGATCATGATCAGGTTTTCCCTCCCGGTGAGCATGCCGTCTATAGCTGCAAATTGTCCTGTCAGACTGATGCTCTGGCGAACATCATCCGGTTGACGCTGCACATCAAAGCCACTAACCCGAGCTTCGCCGCCATCTGGCTTCATCAGCGTTGAGAGAATGTTCACCGTGGTCGTCTTGCCCGCTCCATTGGAGCCCAGCAGGGCGAATATCTCACCACGTTGCACTTTAAAATCCACCCCCTTTAAGACCTCCTTGTCTTTAAAGGATTTTTTCAACTCTTTTACAGAAATTGCTGCATGACTCATACTTTCTTCCTCCTCATAAGCTATTTAGTCTGACTTATAATAAGTATTACTTAGTACCGGACCAAAAATATAACTGAATAGCGAAGGCGGCAATTCACATTGGGTAACCAGCTAATCAGTCGATATGATCTATTTATTTATTTTTTCCCAACCGGTTCTGGATGCTCTGATTCAAATCTTCGCGGTATTTGGCGACATAGGTTTTCGCATTTGCGACTAATTCATCGGCGAAGGAAGCCACATCGTCTCCGGTGATATCCAGCACTGGTCTTCCTTCCGCCGCACCACCTTCAAACAATTCGATTAATTCATATTGAATGTTCAGCATATCCATTCCGCTGCCCGTTGCGAAATTCCACATATAGTTTTGAATTTTCTTAAATACGAACTGATAATCCTCTGGCAGGGCATCCACCCGTGCCATCATCATCTTGTATTCTTTTTTATCACCGATCAATTTTTTGAACAGTTCCATCATATTAATTTTTATCCTCCTTTGATCTCAAATCGTTGATTTTGGATGATACAAAATCCCACTTCTCCCAGAACAATTCAAGTTCCTGGCGGCCAGCTTCATTAAGCGAGTAAAATTTGCGGGGCGGCCCCATATCTGACGGCTTCTTTTCGATGTTCACCAGCTGTTTCTTTTCTAATCGCACGAGGATGGTGTAGACTGTCCCTTCCACGACTTCGGTAAACCCTAGATCGTTCAATCGGCGGGTAATCTCGTAGCCATAGGTTTCATGGCGGCTGATGATTTCCAATACGCAGCCTTCCAGCGAACCCTTCAGCATTTCAGTTAAATTGTCCATATTCAGAACCTCCTTTATTTCGTCCCTCCTCTAATTAGTCTGACCTATATATTCAGTACAACATAGTTCCAAGGGAAGTTTTACTCCGTAGCTTATGGAAATCACGCTATTTAGTATTACTTATTACACGTACATCGTAACACCGAGTAGTGGTGCCGTCAACTATTTTTATAAATTATTTTTCCAGCCTCACAGAATCGATCGTTTCATGCCCCCGAATACTCCCTCCCCTTTCTTATGAGGTGTAATCGTCAATCGCTTGAACAGCAAGTTCCAACGCTCTCATTCTTCTTTCCAGAAGCGTTCTTTGGGGACTGCCAGCCTTAGACTTAGCGTAGCTGTTCTGGATGGATGGTAATAAACCATTTATAACATGGCGAGCAGCTGCTAATTCTTCCTGGCCGTGATGATGGGGGCTTTGATTCCAAACGTGCTCCAGCATGGATAAGCCAATAGAAACAGCTTGAAGTCGTTTCTTTACGAGAGTAGTATTTGCACCACTTTGATTCATCTGGGACAGGGCATTCTTGAGTTTGCTGACTGTCGATTGCAGAGACCTTATGGATTCCAACTGATCTGAAATAGATACGTTTTCCATATTGATATTGTCCTTTCTCCGTTTGCAGCGCATGTGTGCGCAAGCAATGGTTTACCTGACTTCATTGTACAACATTTATGCAATGGCTAAGGTTAGTCCGTCTGGTGCCTTTATTTCGCAATAATCATTCAAGAAAAGATTAGCATACGGACTCATAATCCCCTTTACTTAAAGTAGATCTAGTTTAAAATGTAATCATACAAAAAAACAGTATATGCTTTTTAGATAGGTACTTCCAGAAAGGATAGTGTAAACATGAGTATGGCTGAATTTAAAGGTAAGGTTAGAAATATTCAAGATACGCCATTTGGTTATACCTTATCGGTGATTGGCGGGAAATGGAAAATGGTCATTATCTACCTTCTCGCCGAGAACGGGACGGTTCGCTTTAATGATCTGAAAAGGCAGATCGGAGCTATCACTTATAAAATGTTAAGTTCACAACTTAAAGAGTTGGAGGCAGACGGCATGGTAAAACGGATAGAATACCCTCAAGTTCCCCCTAAGGTGGAATACAGTCTCACAGAGAAAGCGGAAACCCTATTGCCTGTTTTGGAAGGCTTATGTGAGTGGGGAGTCAAGAACCAGGATCGTTGAATCTGTATTCACTTTAGACTCGTACAAGTTTTGTCCTCTACAGAAAAAAAACAAGTTCTTGTCCTCAACTCGGAACAAGAACTTGTAGCCCAAAAACCGCAAAAGCAGCGGCTCCGGGAAGATAGCCCATGTTCATGCTGGTACAGACAGTTTTTGTAAACCTCTCCGGGATCTCAAGCCCCTTTGGTTAAGCATCGCTTCCAGAACGATTGTATCCCGTCACAGCGCACGCGATAGGCTTGCCCCATGTGTATGGTGCCTATTCGATATCAATATGGAATGTTTCTTTTAGCCCCCTTTTGCCTTCCGGTGTGATAGAAATAGCCCTGGTTTTTGGCATGCGTTGTATCCAAGCTAATTCTAATAGCCTTTCTAGCAGGGCATGGCCTAATGCTCCGGCAAGGTGATGACGTCTCTCACTCCAATCCAGGCATCGATGCGTGAAGGAGCGGCGCTTTTTCTTCACGCGTCCCAGATCGATCTGGAATGTCTGGAAGAAGGCAACTCCCTTTTCTGTAACCGTAAATTGATCGCCCACATCGGATAAGACTCCTGCGCTGAGAAGCGAATCCGTCAACTGGATTCCCAGACTCCCTGCAAGATGATCGTAGCATGTCCTTGCATGGCGTATCGCTTTATGCTCCAAGGCTTGGTTTAATGATCTTATTTCAACAGGTGGCGATATGGATAAAAGGGTCTCCATGATCTGGGCTACTTCCTGATTCGCTATTCCGTAATAACGATGCCTCCCCTGTTTTTCAACGGTGACCAGATTCGCTGTAACCATTTTGGATAAATGAAAGCTGGCCGTTTGCGGTTTAATATTTGCCATATGCGCTAGTTCTCCTGCCGGATGATATCGCCCATCCAACAAGGCGGTCAAGATGGCTGCTCTCGATGCATCGCTTACCAGTGAGGCGATCTGTGATATGTTTGGATTCGGATTCATCTTCTTCCCCCCTAATGTAATCCATATTTCGATGAGCATCGAACCTTTTTTATTTTACAATGAGTGGAGATAGAATAGTTCATGGGAGGAACGATGGTATGAAGAAAACCGCTCAAAAGATAAACACAAAAATAATTAAACCGAGAATCCTATATTATGGAACCCCGGTTATACTGCTCAACACGCTAAATGAAGATCACACCGTTAATATTAGTCCAATCTCCTCATCATGGGCGCTGGGAGAATATATCATTCTAGGCATCGGCCTTGGGGGTAAAGCGATTGAGAATCTGGAACGACATCCTGAATGCGTCATCAATATACCGGACCCTTCATTATGGGAGAATGTCGAACAATTAGCCCCATTGACAGGGAAATATCCTGTTCCGGACTATAAACTTGAGAGCGGATTTACATATGAAAAAGATAAGTTTGAACGAAGCGGATTAACGCCAGTGGATTCCGTCGTTGTCAGGCCGACTCGTATTCTGGAGTGTCCGATCCAGATTGAAGCCAGGGTAAATCACATTCGGGTGCCTGAGGATTCACCCTTTTTTGCCATTATAGAAACGCAGGCTGTGCATGTGCATGCCCATCAGGACATCATGAAGAATGAACAACACATTGACCCAGGCAAATGGAGTCCGCTCATCTACAATTTCCGGCACTATTATGGTCTAGGCCAAGCTTTAGGCAAAACCTTTCGAGCCGAGACATAAGTCTGTAACTCATGAAGAAGAGGCCCGTAATCCATTCACGGGCCTTGTTTGTCCTGCGAATTTTGGCAACACTTCCGCAACTAACGGTCCAACAACCAATCTTTCTCGAATAAATATGAGCAATCGCCGCGCCTATAAAGTATTCCTCAAGGGTCGTCAGCTCTAATCCCTTGGATGTCGTATGCGGTTTTTATCCTCCTCCACGCTTGCAATAACCTCCCTTGCAGCTTCTATGAAAGATAATATGATCGGTGATAGCCACTTGTCTTTATGCCATGACATCTGTGTATACACGTGCAGATCTGGAATTTGCCATGGAAGAGCAACAAGTTCTCCCCGTTCAACCTCGGCTTCCGTCGTTATTTCAGGAAGAAAGGCAATACCGATTCCCGAGATTGCACATTGTTTAATGGCTTCGGCACTTTGAAACTCTAAATACGTGATACTATCAATGCCCTCTTTCTCAAATGACCGGTCAAACATGGTTCGATAGGGACAACCCTTTTCATTCGTCAGGAACACTTCCCCGTGAAAATCTTCCAGCTGCAGCACACTTCGTTTGGCGAGCGGGTGATCTGGTGCAGCGAATAAGCGGAACGTTTCTTCCTGCAGCGGTTCCACTGCAAGTCCGCTCGATCGAATAGGTTCGTCCAACATGAAGACAACATCCGCGGTTCCCTCAAAGAGCGTCTGCTTGAGCTCTTGATTGGGTACGGAACGGAAGATAAGGCGTACTCCCGGATTACGTGAGCGATATAATTGAAAGACCGCTGGAAGCCGATAGGCGCATATAACCTCGTTGGCACTTATCGTTAAGGTGCCGCTTAGATGATGTTCATTGTCATGTACAACGCTGCGAGCTTCGTCCAATTGGTTTAGAACTCCTTGAATATGAGTTAAAAAACGCTTACCCGCCGTTGTGAGAACGAGCTGCTTGCCCAAGCGGTCAAAGAGGCGAACACCAAGCTCATCCTCCAATGCTTTTATTTGCATCGTGACGTTGGAAGGAACATAGTTCAGCACTTCCGCAGCGCGACTGAAGTTTAATGTTGAAGCAACCGTGCGGAACGTATTCAGTTGGCGCAATTCCATTATGCCTTCCCCCTTTTACTTTTACTTTCAATAAAATTGAATGCTGTTTTGAAATCCATTCACTTTTATTGAGAGTATAACAGATCTATACTAATCACAAGAAATACATTCTACAAGTTGGTTTCATTTTGAAGGGAGTTAACAACACGATGGATTATGAGATTTATGATTTGGGTGACGTAACCTTGCAATCAGGAGTAACGCTACCGGACGCTTTTCTTGCTTATAAGACTTATGGAACATTGAATGAAAAGAAAGATAATGTCATCGTCTATCCAACGGCTTTTGGCGACCAGCATGTCCAGAACGAATGGCTGATCGGACACGGCATGGCACTGGATCCGCACAAATATTTCATCATCGTTCCAAATCTGCTGGGCAATGGATTATCCTCGTCACCCAGCAACACGCCTCCCCCGTTCGACCGGGCCCATTTTCCGCAGGTAACCATCTATGACAACGTTACATTACAACATCGGCTGGTAACCGAAAAATTCGGCATTCAAAGGATCGCGCTTGTAGTGGGATGGTCCATGGGAGGTATTCAAGCCTTCCAATGGGGGGCAAGTTATCCCGACATGGTGGAACGAATTGCACCTTTCGCCGGCTTAGCCAAGACCTGGCCCCACACGAATGTAGTCCTGGACGGAATGAAAGCCGCGCTCTTGGCTGCAGTCCACTTCGACTCAAGTAAACTCCATCAGCTGACTTCTGCCGACATGCGTGCCGTTGGTCGAGTCTATGCAGGATGGGGCGTATCGCAGGCATTTTACAGAGAGGGACTTTATCGTGAGATGGGGTTTGAATCCTTGGCGGATTTTATGACTGGCGTCTGGGAAGATAGCTTTATGAAGATGGATCCGCACAATGTCCTGGCCATGTTATGGACAGGACAACATGCAGATATTAGCGCAACCCCCTCCTATAACGGAGATTTCGATAAGGCGCTCAGAAGTATTCAAGCACTGGCCTGCATCATGCCAGGGAGCACGGATCTCTTCTGCTCGGCCGACGATAACGAATACGAGGCTAAACTTATGCCTAATGCTGTTCTTCATCCGATCGAGTCGATCTGGGGCCACTTTGCCGGACGCGGGATCAACAGTGCCGATAATCAATTTATCGACGATAATCTAAAACGGTTGTTGGCGCTTAGTACAAACGGATAGATCATGAATAGCATTGAAGTGTCCAGTCAGGCAGTTTGACAATGAATATAACCCCATCATGAAAACATGATGGGGTTTTTAGACTTTTAATTTTGAAAAGTGACACCGACGCATTCGCTAACGCTTCTGATTCATGATGAATCGCCTAGATCATCGGAGTCCGTAATATGGATAACAAAAGCATACGAGGTGAATCCTCTCTCCCAGTCCGAATTAACTAAAATCGTATAAAATCCCTGTTCCGTTGGCAGCTGTACTCGATGATTATCCGCCATCATCTCAATATACTGTTCTGTGCCGTTGCCCGTATCAAGGACGTTAGATATCATCAATCCGTCAGGCTCCAATCCAGTCGGATAAGTGATGACAAGATTTGATCCAGGCTTCATGCGAACCGGTGGATACTCGGCTTCAGACACCCATTGTACTACCGGATCGTTCATTTCCAGACATCCATTCCAGCAGGAGTTTCCCTGCAGCAGCGGAATCTCCTGCATCCATACGCTACCATCCTTATACTCGTGCTCATAAGCAATGGATGGAACGGGTGCCTCTATTTGCTCATCGAATGCTAAGCTGTGCTGTTTGATCGAGATTAATTCCTTGTTCTCATCATAATAAACTTCGGAATGCATTTCTTCCCCTACAAGGCGAAGCGGGACGTAGACGTTTCCGTTGTAGTTAATTACAGGAAGCCTCACGGTTTTACCGTTAATCTCAAATTTCCCGGATGACTGGAAGTCAATCGAGGAGCTTGCGCCATAAGCGGCCAAGCCGATAACAGCTAATAAACCGAACCATAACCATACCCATACATATTTCCGCAAATCTCCCTCCGCGCCCCCTTTCATAGTCAGTCCTATCATTTTTTATTCAGGTATCTGCATGCCTCGCGGCAGCCGTACTTCAAAAGCTGTACGAATCAAGCTGCTGTCGGCCGTAATCGTTCCATGATGCTGCATCACGATATTTTTCGAGATAAATAAGCCGAGGCCTGTGCTGCCCTCCCGATGATTCCGGGATTTATCGCCAGTATAAAACATGTCGAATAGATGCGGCAGTTCGTTCGGATGGATGCGGTCGCCAAAGTTAATCACCTGAACTACCGCTACTTCTGCTTCAAGGAAAGCGTGAATATCGACAAACTGACCGTCGTTGCCGTACCGAATCGCATTGGTCAGCAAATTTTCAAACACGCGTGCTAGCAAGTCACCATCACCCGAAATGATCAGATGCGGAGTAACAAACAATCGGGCTTTCAATTTGTTTTTCTCAAAAACCGGAAGTAATTCTTCGCTCAACTGCGTCAGCAGCTCGCTTAAATCGATGGGTGCTTTTTCGACCGGCAGCATACCGTAATTCATTCTCGTGATTTCGAACAATTCATCAATCAGCTTCTCCAGGCGCTTCGACTTCGCGAAAGCAATGCCTGTATAATGCCGAACCTGTTCCGGGGTCAATAACTCGTCCCTGAGAATGAAATCCAGATAACCGATAACGGAAGTGAGGGGTGTACGCAAATCATGGGCCAAATTCAGTATCAGCTGATCTTTGCTGCTCTCGGCAAAATCCCCTCTCGCCACCGCTTGCTTGAGCATCTCACCGGTCAGATTGATATCCGCCGCGATATCCCCGAATTCGTCCCGGGACGCGATCGAAACCCGCTTGTCAAAATCACCGTTGGCGAGATGCCGAATCCCCGCAGAAATTTCATTAAAATAAGCCACATAAGGCTTCGTAAGCAGTAAGAAAAAAAAGACCGCCAACGGGATAAAAAATATCAGAAAAAAATTAATGTCCCCGACCGTTCTTATGAACAAGCGGACATAAGCCAGCGGATCCTCGAATTTGACCTGAGTTCGGTAATAGTATTGCAGAATTTTGTATAATGCGAACATGATGATGCCGGATATAAGCATGCTTAAGCCGAAGAGCACAATCATTTTGGAGCGGAAGCTTCGTATCAAGTTAGCCATTGAACGTATAGCCTACCCCCCAAACCGTTTTGATCAGCTTGTTTTTGTTTGTATCTTCATGCAGCTTTTTCCGCAATGTCCGAATATGCACCATAACCGTATTGCTTGTTTCAAAGTAGGCCTCGCCCCATACGTGCTGGAATATATTTTCGGTACTAAACACCTTTTTTGGGTAACTGGCCAGTAAGTGCAATATGTCAAATTCTTTGGGCGTCAGCTCGATCGTTTCGCCGTACAGGGTCACAATCCGCTGATCGGGGTAAATGACCACCCCTCCCGCTTCCAGCGCGAGTTTGCCGGAAGTCGTCGGTTGACTCATTTGCATATAACGACGAAGGTGGGCATTCACGCGCGCGATCAGCTCCATCGGGTTGAAGGGCTTGGTCATATAATCGTCTGCGCCTCTCACCAGCCCAGCAATTTTATCAAGATCGGACGTTTTGGCGCTCAAAAAAATGATCGGCATGTGATGTTGTTCCCGAATTTGCCGGATGACTTCATAACCATCCAGCTTGGGCATCATAATATCCAGTATCGCCAGATCGACGGAATGCGTCTGAGCTGCTTGTACCGCCTCCTGCCCGTCCGCCGCTTTAAGGACATCATAGCCTTCCTTTTTTAAGTGCAGCTCAATCAGGTCCGCAATTTCTGCCTCATCGTCTGCAACGAGAATTGTAATCCGCTTCATCGTATCCATCCTCTTCGTTCACTTTGCAACATTATTGAAACTTGAGACTACAAGCAGGAGGGTTCAGTAATTCAATCCAACAGCTTGTAAGCACCTCCCGACTATACCAGTCTAGTAGGAATATCTCAATAATCCTTTTAGAATTCTTAAAGAGTTATGTCTATATAAGTTAAACTAAAGATTCTCAGCCAGAGCATCACTACGAATACGGATTATTCCTCCGATCACTGTTGCCCCCAGATTTCTATCAATCTATTTAAAAATGGTTGAAATCCGGGTGCAGTATATGCTTCCGATGCGAGCTTTCCTTTGGAAAGCTTTCGGGCGACCGCTACCGCTTCTCCAGAATAATTCCGTCTTCTCCGTTGAGGTTCTTCTTTTCATTAGTTCAACCTATATAGATCGTATTTAATCGCTATCCGACTTGTTCCCCTGATTCTCTTCATAAATAATCGGAAACGACTGGCTTCCAAGCAGCATTCTCCGCCCTTGGAACTCATCATACAGATTGATGCGAACTCCCCCTCCACTTACGTTTTTGCGGAAGTCGTTATTCAATGTAATGGTGTATGATTTATTGCTGCCGATGGTCAAATCGGTGCCGAGTGTTAACGTCTTCTCCGTGGATTGTCCGGTCGGGTCAATCATCTCCATAATGAGTTTATGTTCATATTCACCTGTCTCGTAATCGCCATTCCTGGAGAGGTTATAATGAATAGCGGTATTAAGCGTGTCTTTCCCTTCACTAAGTCTAGCTTCTCCTCTCGTAATGGAGAGTTTATAAGGAAACAATTCCACATTCCCTAGATTCGTTGCTGGTTGGAAAGCTCTAGGGCTAAGTGCTAATCCCACCGTATTGATCGATCCAATAACTTCCGTTGATTCTTCCCGCTGATCTGTCAACTTTTCGCCTGCTACACCTTCGCCGACATACAATACAAGCTGTGAAGTATTCACATTCAGCGGAAGCTTGCTCCAAACGGTAACCAAATTTTTTCCGTTCGGGCCTGTCTTGACGGACGATTGATTGACCTCTGCCTCAAAATACTCGTTATCCGGTGTTTTGTAGTAAGCCACCAGCTGCGCCTGCTTGGATTGACGTGTTTCCTGACTGGTCATCTCCAGTTCCGTGTAGATCAAATTGGAGCTGCTGTCTTGGTAGACGGTACTCATTCGTTCACGGACCTCCGCTTTCTTGCCTGGAGTATCGATACGATAGGATTCGCCTGCAGCAACCTGGTTCACCACATTGTTGACCGCCCGGGTATTTAGTGACAGAAACCTCGTGACGTCCTCTCCTGAAACTTCCTGCAGCTCAATTCGTAATTGATTAAATTTGTAGGAATACGGTACATTGGCAAGTACATACAGCTCTACGGTTTCATTAGGCGCCAGAGTCGTCTGATCATTCGGAATCACGATTTGAGCTGTACTGCTGAGGTCTCGCATATCAGCCTTAACTTGGGCTTTGAGTTCCGGCAGCTGTACGGTTAACGCTTTGGTGTTACGAATGCTGATACGGGCTGCAATTTGATCCCCATCTCCCCATGGCAGCCGCTGATATGAGTTCAGCTTTACGCCGAATGTCCCATGGTCGTTCTCGATGACATTCTCTGAGCCCAGATGGCTTTTACCTTCCTGAGCATAAGGAATTTTATAGTGGGCAGCCGGGAAGCTGATCCTCCCTTCCACCGCAGGCTCCGTTAATTGCAGCTGCAGCATATTCTGTTTCATGTTCAATGGTACATCTGCATTGAGATCAATCAGCTTTTCTTCTAACGGCTTCAGTGTAACATTGGCAAGTGCCTTCGCATTCACCGGGATGCTGTATCCTTCATTCGTGAGGATGGAAAGCTCATACGCCGGCAGCTTCAATGATTTTTCACCAAGATTTTTAACTCGGAATTGTAGGCTCCATTTCCCGGTTTCGTTCTCAGCATATACGGAAGCATGTTTCAACTGCGTTTCAATCATAAGGTCATTAACGGATATTTTTTTGACGGCATAATCCGCTGCAGGCACATCAGCCGTAACGGAAGGCAGCTTGAAGGTTTTTACTGGCAGCGTCATTTTTAATGCTTCATCTTCCTGCATGAATTGCATCGTCATATTATCGGTTTTGAGTGTGGACGGAACCTCTGCCAGATAATAAATCGTTCGCTTCTGCCCTGGCTGAATCTTGAAGCTGCCTCCTGTTTCGTCCTCAGGCACTAGGTCGAATACCGAGCCGCCAGCCGACTTTACTTGTACTTTATATCCAGGGTCACTTAGCACCTTCTTACCTCCGTTTGCAAAATTGACCCCGACTCTCAAATACACTTTCCCGTTATGTTTCATACGCTGCATTCTTTCTGCCTTCACTGTCACAGGATGCTGTTTCATCATAAGCTTTGTGCTTTTGCCTTTAGCCACGGCGATATCCGAAGCTGCCGCAGAAAGTTTGAACGATTGCACCGGAAGATGTATTTTCAAAGCTTCGTCTTCCTGCGCCAGCTGCAATGTCATACCATTCGTCTTCATCGTGGAAGGAATCTCCGCCCAATAATAAATGACTCTGCTCTCCTGAGGCTGGAGCTTGTAACCAGTGCTAACCGATTCGGGCAAGAGTTCAAATATCGAGCCGCCGGCCGATTTGAGATATGCTTTATATCCTGGATCGCTAAGCACCTCGGTTCCTCCATTTGAGAGCTTCATCCCCAGTTTTATATATACTTTTCCATGGATTTTATACCTCTGTACCGTGTCTGCCTTGGCCGTAACTGAAAGATTATTCATCTTCATCTTCTTGCTCTTGCCTACAGGAACTACAGATGAGTACTGAGCCGGAATCGTGAAACCTCCCAGCTTCTTCTCATAAGTGGCGCTGCTAAAATCCCATCCGAATATGGAAACCTTTATTCCGTTTACCTGTGCCGATCGTACAATGTTCACATAATACGTCACGGATTGACTGCTGTTCGCAGGCACCGTTCTTTTATCAGCATCACTCGTAACAACTTTTCCTTTTACGATGGCGCCACTCGGCGTGGAAACCTTGGAAAAATAATCGATAAGATCTACTCTGCTGCCACTGTTATTACTGTAACGAAGTGTATACGTGAGGATATTCCCGTCAGGTTGAGCAAAAATATTCATATCCGTCAGCTTCACACTGACGCTCTGCTTCAATGTGACCGAGCCGAGTTTATCCAGTGTGAACATAGACGCTGCTGCAGATTTGGAAACAGACGAATCCGCTGCGGATGCCCCGTATGTGTCAAAGGCAAAAGATTGACTCAACACCGCAGCGCATAGCACCACTGCCATGCCTGTCTTTTTTGGCCTGTGCATAAATGTACCTCCCGATAAAAAAATCTATATTTCGCTTTCCCTCTTCTGTGAAATAGGAAGCAGCGCACGTATGTGGGCTGCTTCCTGTCATCTTCCTATTCGTTTAAATAGGTGGTTACCCGGTTCTGGATCAGCTTAGCCACTTCTTCCGCAGTCTTCTGTCCGCTGAAGAACGCATAGGACTCTTCACGGGCAATGTTTAACACTTTAGCATCCAGTTCCACGTATTGATCGGCGGATTCAACAATTTGTTTAAACACGGTAAATTGTTCATCAGATACTTTTGCCTGCTCCCCATTCGAAAGCGTATAATCGCCGCTTTTCACTTTTTCCTGAAGGTCATTGATCATCTTTTCATTCACGGATTTAAGCATCGAGAACCCTGTTCTTTCTTGTATCGATTGTGCTTCTTCCGACAATAAGAAAGTGATGAACTTCCAGGCTTCATCTCTTACCGGCGTTTTGGCATTGATTACGAACTGAGACAAAGGAACAACTCTCGCGCCTGTACGATCTCCGGCTTCTCCCGCTTGCGGTATTTGCAATAGCTTGGGATTATCAAAAATCGTATAAGGGCCTTCGATAAAATCAGTTGGTGATCCGATCCGGCTGGAGTAGAACAATTGATTGCCCGCCTTTGCCACTTCTGATGTGATGATTTTATCGTCAGACATTTTCTTAGCTTGCTGGAGCAGATCCACAAATTCGGGCGAGTCGAACTTTGCCTTTTTGGCGGAAGCCTCAACAAACGCAGTGTAGTTCGTAAATAACATTTCCTGAAAAAGGTATTCCGGCGGATAGTCTGCCAACGCATAAAGTTCATCGGCACCACGATTCTTTTGGATAACTTCCTTCGAAACTTGCTCGAACTCCTTCAAGTTCCAGGTCTGATCATCGAACTTCACATTGGCGCTGCCCAGCATGTCCCCGTCACCTACAAACACACTGAAGGAATAGCCCGAAGGGATCACGTAAACCCCCTCATTCACCTTCAAACCGTCCAAAATAGTGGTTTGTAAATCGTCTTTGTTCAACGTCTGTTCTTGCTCCAGTAAATCATTCATATCGAGAAGAAAACCTTTGCTCACATATTCATTAAGAGGCAGGACGTCAGCTTCAATGATATCCATGCCTTTTCCCGATAACATGGCTGTATTCGTTGTGTTTCGATACTTCTCGTAGTCTTTAGATTCATGGATCTGCAGATCAATATCCGGATGTTTCTCTTCAAACTTTTTTTCCAGCGTCTTATAGAACGGACTCGACTCTAACAGCGACAGGGTGAGCACCGTTTTTCCCTCTTTCGTTGTGGACTGACCCGCCTTCCCGCTTTCTCCAGAGCCGCATGCGGTTAAACTTGCGATAATAACACCCATTGAAATGATCGATAGCCATTTTTTCATGATACAAATTCCTCCTGATCTTCTCTTATTGAAACGCCTCACTATTCCAATCGAATACGGTTTCCATCTTGCAGAGGCTCACTGCTTTTCAGAATGATCTTATCCTCTTCATAGATGCGATCGGATTGGATCATCGTTTCTTTGTCATTCTTTTCACTGATTTCAATGTTCACTTTACGGGCAACAAATACATTACCGAGTGCACCTGGCTGCTCTTCAACCACAAAAACATACATGCCTTCCCGATCCTGATGAACAGCGCCGCTTGAAACAAGCAGTCCTTTTTCGAGTGAGCTTTTCTCGATTTTGATTCGAGCCTGCTCACCTCCCTTCAGCTTGGCATCTATGATCTTAATGCGAATGATCTTTTGAGGGACGGTTGTCGTCACCGCTCCTTCATCCGATCCCCCCTCTATAAGCGGCTCCGCATTGGTTATTTCTTCAATGACACCGTCCATGACACTGCTTCGCTGCTTGTTATCTGTATCTACCTCAACCTCAATCCGCTCTCCGATGGATACCCCTATGCTGGACAAGCGCTTGGCATCCGCACCCACTTCAAATCGGTAGCCTTGGCTGCTGTTCGAGATAATGACATCCGGCTCGCCCGCAGATGACAGTCCTTCTACTGCATTCAGCTTGGTTACAATCCCGTTGAACGGAGCCGTCAGTACTTGATCTTTTGACAGACGTTCTCTCATCTGGTTGATCTTGCGTTCCTGCGCAACTATATCAAGTTTACCTTTTTCAATTTCACGTTTTGCGCTGCGCAGCTTAAGTTCATCTTCATCGATGGACGACTGAATAAACTGGTCCTGAAGATTCTGATGCTCGATTCTCTGCTTTTCCAGATTCGTTACTTCAACTTCTATTTCTTGACTTGCCGATTGACTATCATAGGTGATGAGCTTCTGCCCCTTCTTAACACGTTCCCCTTCTTTCACGAGAATCTGCTGAACCTTCCAGTCCGTTGAACTGGATAGTTTAGCATCAGCAATCGACTGAATGATTCCGCTTCCCTCAATTGCTAACTCGATGCCTCCCATTTTTGGCTGTTCTGTAGTCACCTTCGGCAAGGTGAGTGATTGCAGTGTGTTACTGAACAATGTGAAGAACAGCAGCAATCCCATAAAACCCATGAACACGATTTGAATGATTCGCTTTCGTCTTTGGTCAGCAACCCCTTTTCCTAACTCCATATCCTTTTTTCTCCTCCTAAAAACCGCCCTGAAAAGTTAACCCTTAACTCCTGACAATTGAATGCCCTCAATAAAATACGACTCCGCATACAGAAATAACATCACCATCGGGGCCATATAGAGGAAGGATGCAGCAAAGGCAATCCCCCGCTCGCTATCATGGATACTGGATAAAAAAACGGACAGCGGCTGCTTGAATGGGTCGTCCAGAAAAACAAGCGGTTGTTCCACCATGTTCCAATAATCAACGAACAGCAAAATCACGAGAGCGGACAGTCCTGGCTTAATCATCGGAACGATCATCGTCATAAATATCCGCAAGTGCCCGGCGCCATCCATTTTGGCAGCTTCAATGTAGGCATAGGGAATATCCAGCATGAACTGTCTGAGCATAAACACGCCAAATGCTGCGAAAATACCAGGATAGATGATGGCGCCTGTGGTATTCAGCATGCCAAGCTTATCGACCATAATATAGTTGGGTACCAGCGTTACTTGGAATGGCATGAGCATCGTCATGACATATACAAGAAACATAGGATCCCGGCCGCGGAATTTCAGCTTGGAGAATGCATAGGCAGCTAGGGCTGCTACGAGGGTCTGGCCCGCAATGATTGGCACCACCATGAACACGGAATTCCAAAACATGGTCAAGTATTTCGGATTGTCGATGAACACCTCCCCATATTGTGCAAAAGACACCTTATCCGGAATCAGTTTCAGGTTTGCAAAGGAGCCGTCTCTACCTGGAGTCGCTTCACTCATTTGCCCGATGAGGCCATAATTGATCTCAATTTCCAGTTCTGTCATCAATGAATTTGTGAATGTAATCACAATAGGTGATATTAAGATCACAGCAATAACGCCCATGAGAAACGTTAAAGCACTTTTTTTCAATATGTAGACTACTCGCACAGACTTCGCTCCACCTCCTATTCCATGTACTGTCGATGCCGTCGTTCAATCGCAAAAAGCACCAGGACGATCAGCATAATACAGACAAACATCAAGGAGGCCGCTGCGGTCAGCTTCTGAATGTCGAGTGATGCAAACATATTGTTCATATAATGCTGCATCATGTAAATGCTGTCATGAGGATAATCACCTGCGATCAGATACGTTTCCCGAAACACTTTGAATGAGTTGATAATGGACATAATCACAACAAAAAACATGGTGGAAGTCAGATAGACCAGCGTCACGCTTCGGAATTGTCGTAAACGACCAGCCCCTTCAATCCGGGCCGTTTCGTAGTAATCCTTCGGAATTTGCTGCAGCCCCGCCAGGAATAAAATGACGTTGTAACCGATGTTCTTCCATAGATACACCATGATTACGACCCCACGTGCCGATTCCGTCTTCATCCAATCCACCCGTTCATATCCATAGCTGTTCAGCCAGGCGTTCAGGGAGCCGTTCCAATCAAATAGCAGCTGCCAGATCATGATGATGGAGGCGACGGGCACAACAAGCGGCATGACATAAGCTGTCCGAAGCCATTTTTGAATATATATATTTTTATTCAATAGCATCGCTAATCCCAGGGACAGCATGACCATAAGCGGAACACTGACCGCGCTGAAGTAAAACGTGTTGGATGCCGCCTTGCGGAAGGAACCACTTCCAAGCAGTTCCACGTAATTATCGAGCCCCACAAAATGACCGTCCACCAATTGGCTCATAAAGGAATAGTACACGCCCATGACAAATGGAATAAGATAAAAGAGTGCAAATCCGATACCGCTTGGCACGAGAAACAACATGGCCGCCGAAGCATCCTTACGGAGCCATTTTTTCATGATTGACCGATCCATCCTTTCTCAGTTAAGTTTCAGACCTCCATCCTGGCTTGTTACGTTTCCCAATGCATTAAGAATAGATAAGATTGCTTAAGAAAAAAGTGGGAAAATATTAAAAATACCTAAAATATTGTAGGGATTTATCGCTTTCGTTAAAAACAAAAGTGGTATAACAAAAAGCAGTTTCGCTTCCTTGTCTGGAAGTACCAAGCAAAGCATTTCAATACCCGATGCTCACATGCAAAAAAACAGTTATGAGTATTCACGCAGTTACAATGGTCTGAACGGGCAACGAGAAATGCTGTTTTATATTCCCGGAGTAGATTATAACGGCAAAATCCTTAATGATCTCCCCCTGCTTCAGGAAATGGATCCAGCAAAGCTGGTTGAAATGGCCATTTCTTTTGACAAAAGCTATTCATTAAGTGAGGTGAAACAGCTGACTCCTTCAGGACTAACCCAGACTTGGTATTGGGTGGACACCTACGATAACAAAAAAATTTATGAACCCTATATCGATGGAAACGGGAACAAGAGCTACGCAATTCCTCATTCAGAGTCATGGGCTCACGGATTTGGCATCTCCCCAACCGAACCTGCAATTGAAGCAACGGAACAGCCGTTTCTTGATGCTTTGGAACGGGGAGTTCAGCTGAAAGGAAACTACCATTATGATTTCAAGCGAATCTACAATTATTTAAAGAAAGATAAATCTAAACCGGATGCGAGTGATGTTCGTATTTTGGGCGTGGTTGTTACAGGGACAGCAGAAGAGTTTCAGGTACTCAGTGGAAAACCTTATGTGAGAGGGATTACATTGGGGGCTGTAGTTGATAAGTACTAAATGCTGCTCCCCCCTTCCACATTCAACTTTTTTTGTACACCCTTACCTTTCTATGTAACCATCATACGATAAGGTAGGTGGAATGATTCATGAGCGAAGTGATAGGTGAATATCGGTGTTGCATATGGTAAATTCGGAAGAAAGGCCATGTAGGCATGGGCTTCATGGCCTTTTGAATGGATATGAAAGTTAAAGTCTTGGGGACTTTATCACACTTAGGCAACAGTTCAGAATAGGAATTAAGCCATGAAGGCAATCATGCATGACACTTATGCCATTAAAGAAACGGGCATAACAGCCTTGGGCGAGAGAATTATACCCAAGCACAGAAAGAACTAGTAATTATCACCAACAAGATAAAAAGAACCAATATTGCCCCAACTGAACCGTGACCCTGATGACAATGATGGTATCCGTGTCTTAGAACTTCACTCATGTGTTTTCCTCCTTTTATGGTTATATGTCATAAGGTATTCAGTTTCTTACTCGTTGACAAGGCGAACGTCCATATAAATAAAAAACCTCGGGGATTGCCTCCCTCAAGGTCAATCAATACTGCACTTGCTTCGTAGGAAATAATGACTCTTTATACACTAATTTTCTAAATATACCTTCATTATCTACTAAAGATTATACGTGAACATGGTGCTGGGATTGATACCTATCAAAATAATAAAAGTCGCCTAACTACCTGATTGGTAGTTAGGCGACCGCTTAAACATTAGATATTGTATTAATTGCGGATAAGATAATCAAATGCGCCTAAAGCAGCATTTGCGCCGATCCCATAGAAATGATGATCTGTTTGTACGGACTGTTTGTACAATCGCCGGCAGTAAACACACCTGGCAAGCTCGTAGCGCCATGGTGGCAATATAAGAAACACCGTTCAACTTATATGTTCCAGTAAATTCTTTTATCTGAACGTCTTTTTAGGACCGTTACGTTAGGCAGACTGTAAAGACGATCTTGATGAACGGCGTCCGCTTATAGCTCCGTATTGTATTCGAGAACCGTCACAAGACTTACAATGCCTGCAAGATCAATCGCTGCTTCGATGCCGGAGTTTCCTCCGCCAATAACCGCTACGTCCTTGCCTGCAAACAGAGGACCATCACAGTGCGGGCAGTAGGCTACACCTTATGGCGAGTTGTGGCTTGTCTACGCTCCCACTTCTCCGATCATTTGCCGCTCAATTTGCTTCATCTCATAAAAATAGCCTTTTTGCTCCATCAACTCCAAATAAGAACCTGTTTCGATTACCCTGCCTTGGTCCATGACCACAATCTGGTCCATCTCTTCCAATCCGGTAAGCCGATGACATATCAGGAGAAGTGTATCATGAGCTGCCTGTGTATAGAGATGCTTCATAACGTGCTGCTCTGTCACATAATCCAGCGATGAAGTGGGTTCGTCCAGCAGCCATAACCGTCCTTTGCGAAGCATCGCCCGTGCCAGAGCCAGCCGCTGCTTCTCCCCGTCTGACAGATTCTCCCCTTTTTCATACACCCTATCGGTCAACGATGTATCGGGCAGCTGCACTTTAGTCAGCACTTCCAACAATTGTTCGTCTGTGTGCTCTTCTCCATTCAACAGCAGGTTGTCCCGGATCGTTCCCCGGAAGAAATGACTTTGCTGCAACACCACGTTAGCCGCTTGCCATATGCTCGCCTCATCCAGTTCTTTCACTGAAATGCCGTTTAATCGTATATCACCATCCATTGGTGTACGCAGCTCGAGCAGCAAGTCGATAATCGTTGATTTTCCTGAACCGCTCGGCCCGACAATCGCCGTTTTGGATCCGGGTGTAATGAGCAGCGACATATCCCTGAGCGCCGCTCTCCATTCCCCTTCATATTGAAACGTAACACCGGATAGCTCAATCGAAACAGCATGATCCACAGCCAACGTGCCGCCTGGCTGCGAAGATTGCACGGCGGTGGACTGAACCGTTTCCGTCAGTCGTTTAGCTGCGTGTTCGCTATCCTCCTTATACGCGGGTAATGTCGCCATTGCCGCCGCTTCTTCAAATACGGTTAACGAGGCCATGACCAGCATAGCCAGAAACACCCCGGCGAGCGCCCCGTCCATTATTAAATAGGCACCCTGCGCGAGCACCCCCCAGGAAATGAGAAACGTAACCAAAGCATGCATCGATTGCCCACGCAGCAAGTGCCCGGCTGCTCGCTGCTGCTCGGCCGCCAGTGCTGAGGAAGCCTGCTGAAGCTGCTGCTCCCGCTGTGCCAATTGTCCGTATACTTTCAAATCCCGGAAACCATACAACACTTCGGTGACTTCCGTGGAAAGCTGCGCCCGCTGCTCGCGAACGCGTCCATGGATTCTCCGCTGCCCGAGCAAAACAATTCCCGGTACAACGAATGCCGTTACCAGCATGCCCAGCACAAACAGAAGGGCAATCCAGAGTGAAAAGGCAGAAGTAAACAACACCGTTGCTAAAAACACCATGACTACCATGATCGGGGGATAAGCAACACGCAAAAAATAATTTTGCAGGCTTTCCACATCCCCAACGATCCGCGCAAGCAAATCCCCGCTTCGATTTTTGTTCAGTATACCGGGCGTTAAAGGAATTAACTTGGCAAAAAAGGATGTGCGCAAACGGCTGAGCATGGAGAACGTCGCCCGGTGAGAATACAAGCGTTCTCCATAACGGCTTGCCGCCCGAAGCAGACCCAGCATTTTGACCAGCGAGGTAAGCACAATCAATGTATAGAGCGGTGGCGCAAATACCGTTTGCGAAATCAAATAACCGCTCGCGGAAAAGAGTGCCACACCGGCTATGCCAGCGATAAAACCACCCAAAATCGATAGGACAATATCCTTGCGCTCCTGCATCATCGCTTTGGACAGAACAGCCAGCTCATTCATGGTCATCCCCCCTTTTCCGCTCTACATCAACCATCTCGGCATACTGGGGCAGACGCTCCAGAAGCTCATCATGCCGTCCGGCGTCCACCAGCACTCCACGGTCCATATACAAAATTTTGTCGGCTTGTTGGATTGTATATAATCGGTGAGCCACCGTTATCATCGTAGCCGACTTGGCCAGCTTGGCAATGGAGCGCTGCAGTACCCGCTCGGTGTGCAAATCGAGCCCAACTGTAGGTTCATCAAACAATATGATGGCAGGCCGCTTCAAAAAAGCGCGTGCCAGAGCAAGCCGCTGCTTCTCCCCGCCGGACAGCCCCCTGCCTCCTTCACCCACAAAGGTATCAAATCCATGCTCCAATTGGGCGGTAAGCGCGGCAAGTCCGGCTTCCTCTGCCGCTCGCTCAATTTCAGCCCTGGTGATGTTTCCACCAGCCCCAATTGCAATATTTTCAGCCAATGTGCCTGCAAAAATATACGGATGCTGTGTAATGTAGCTAACATACTCGAACCATGCGCTCTCATCGTATTGTGAGAGTGGGCTTCCATTCACCAGTACGGTTCCCGAGGCTGGTTTCAGCAAACCTGCAATGAGATGGAGCAAAGTCGTTTTGCCGGAACCACTCTTGCCAACAATGGCAATGTGTTCTCCCGGACCCAGCGTGATCCGTCCAGTCTCCAGCTCGAAAGAATCGGGAGCATATCGAAACCGGAGATGGTCCAGTTCCAACGATGGCGGCATGTGAATTGGGTCGAAATGAGCACTCTCTGATGGGCTGATCTTGCTGACGCCCCTGTCCATACTATCGATCTTGTCGATTCCTTCGGATGTACCTTCTCCTTCATTGCCATTCGCGTTCCAGCTCTCCCCTGCCGTTTCCTCCAGCATCTGCTCCACCTTGCGAACCGCTCCCATACTGGTTCGTCCGCTGTGAAAGGCCGTTCCCGTGTTCTTTAACAGACTGTAAAACTCGGGAACGAGCAGCAGAACGAGAAATGCAGTATGGAACGTCATCGATTTGAAAACGAGCAGCTGGATAGCCAGTTCGAGCGCGACAATACCGATACTTAGCATCACGATCGATTCCAGCATGAAGGTATTCGTAAACGCAATCTTCAAAATGCCCATCGTGGCATCACGGTAGCCCAGACTGCTGCGTTCAATCTCCTGCTGCTGATGGCGGGCCCGTCCAAATAGTTTCAACGTCACCAGCCCTTGCAGAGAATCCAGAAACGTACCTGAAAACTCGGCCAGCTGCGCATATTTTTCTTCGGATTTATTCTTCGTTTTCAGCCCCACCAGAATCATGAACAACGGGATAAACGGAGCCGTAAACAGCATAATGAAACCTGTGTTGGCATGTTGGGTAAATGTAACGACCAGAATCAGTAGCGGGATCATGGCAGCTTCCATCATACGCGGCATGTACTGACTGAAATAACTGTCAGCCTCATCCACAGCATCCAGAGCAATACTGACCTTCCCTCCCGTCTGTCCAAGAAGGGTTGAAGGCATGGAGGCATGGGTCAAGTTTTGCAGCACAGCTGCTCGCATATTCGTCTTCGCAGTGGCAGCCATACGCAAGCCAACTTTACCGTTTCCATACGACAACAATGTGCGTATAACCATAACAGCCAGAAGCAGGCCGAGCAGCACGGCAACCGATGAAAAGGAAGCACTCTCTACAAAAACCCGTTGGACTGCTTCAGCAAGCAGTCCAGCCTGACTCACAATAGCAACACCAAGCGCGAGCGAAATGACCGCGAGGAGGGTCATACTTTTCCGTTGTGAAGACATTTGCTGAGAAATCAGACTGGATCTCCTCTTCACAGAGCTCTCCTCCTTTATATATAGGCCTGTATAGAAACCTGTTACAAGCCGTAATGGATCAATTCTCTTTATTTTTTCCCTTTTACATAATCCGCATCAAACAGGAATAGTCGGAACACCAGAATAAGGGATGGGATCAACAGGAGCAGTCCACCGACAAACACAACAACCAGTGCGAAGCCCATGGCCGGTGAAGTTGCGCTGCTCTGAATCGTGATGTACGGATCAAGAATATAAGGGTATTGCCCAATCCCGTAAGCGAAAAAGGCACAGAAAAATTGCAGCATGACGCATATAAAAGCTAAACCGTAACGTCGTCCGTTGTATAACAGCCACATCGTAATCATGAAGAAAGCAACGGAAAGCGCGAGCAGCCACCATAAATCCATCATATTTTGAAAATGACGCTCATTGTGCTGACCCAAATAAATAAATGCTGTCAGTGCGAGAATAATGGTCGGTGTGCTCCAGAACAGGGCATAATTCCGCATCAGCTTCAGCGCAGAATGATCCTCTGCCCGAGAAGCGTAAAATGTCAAAAATGTGCCGCTAATGAACAACACGGACACTATTGCGAGTCCCACAATGCTCCACGATAACGGATTGGTAAACAGCTCCCAGTAATCCAGAGAAACCGTCTCCCCCTGCTTCACGATAAAGCCGCCTTCAGACAACGTTAGCGCCACTGATAATGAAGCGGGAATAAGCAAACCTGTTGCTCCGTATAGGAACAGATACACAATGTTTTTCTTGGAGCCGTAATTTTCAAAAGCATAAAACGAACCGCGAATCGCAAGCAGTATTACGGCTATGCTGGCCGGAACAAGCAGCGCGGAGCCATAATAAAAGGCCGTGTCCGGAAAAAATCCGACGATACCAATGTAGAAAAAGACAAAAAATACATTCGTGATCTCCCAAACGGGTGATAAATAACGGGAGATCAAACGATTAATCAGATGATCCTGCTTCGTCAAGCGTGCATAGAAAGCGAAGAAGCCCGCCCCGAAATCAATAGAGGCTATAATTAGATAGCCGTACAAGAACAGCCACAGCACCGAGATGCCAATCAATTCGTAACTCATGATGCAGGACCACCCTTCTCCGTAGATGGATCAGGCTTTTCCTTCAGCCATTTCTCCATCTCGACTTCCGCCGGATTATTGTTGAACAAGCGTCTTAACACGATTACACACATGATGCCCAGTACGATGTACAGGAGCAAGAAAACGAAGAATAAAATTCTTATATTCGGTGAAGACGTAGCAGCTTCCTCCACCCGCATAATCCCGCGGATAATCCACGGCTGTCGCCCAATTTCCGCATAGAACCAGCCCAGCTCAACAGCCAGGAAAGCAAGCGGTGCGCCCAGTGCGATAATGCGAAGCATCCACTTGTTAAGCTCATTGCGTTTTTTCCAGAACACAAACAGGAAATATAGCACCGCAATAGCGAGCAGAGCAAATCCGATTCCGGCCATCAAATCAAACAGGTAATGAACGAGAAGCGGCGGCCATTCGTCCTGGGGAAATTCCTCCAGCCCCGTTACCTCTGCATTAAAGTCTCCAAAGGCCAGGAAGCTGAGCAGTTTCGGCAGGTGAAGAGCCCCTAGAATTTCATGCTCTGCATTCAGCCATCCCATTAGAATCAAATCCGCGCCGCTTTCCGTCTCAAAATGCCACTCTGCCGCAGCAAGCTTCTCCGGCTGATGCTCAGCCAAAAACTTGGCGGACACATCCCCGGCTAACGTGTTCAGCACCCCGAACAGTAAAACAACGGCCATCATGAGGTTCAAGGCTTTTTTGTGGTAGGCGGATACCCCTTTTCTCAGCATCGCAAAGGCTGCGATACCGGCTAACAGGGCTGCCCCTGTCAAATAGGCCGAGCTTAATACATGGAACACCTTGGAGAACGTTGCCGTATTCAGCATCGCTTGCACCGGGTCAACCGCCGTGAATTGGCCTGCTTCCATCACAAAGCCTCCAGGCTGGTTCATGAATCCGTTCACCGTTGTAATGAAGACAGCCGACATGCCTGCGCCCAACACAATCGGAATGGTCAGCAGCCAGTGGATATACGGATTTTTGAATCGATCCCACGTATACAAATAAATGCCCAGGAAGATGGCCTCAAAAAAGAACGCAAACACTTCCATGAATAATGGCAGTGCAATGACATTCCCAGCCAGCTTCATAAAGTTCGGCCACACCAGAGCCAACTGCAGGGAGATCACGGTGCCGGTCACGACACCAACCGCGACAGAAATGACAAAACCTCGTGCCCACCTCTTCGCCATCAGTGTATAATGGGGATCTTTCTTGCGAATCCCGATGAACTCTGCAATAGCGATCATTAAGGGTATACCGACTCCAAGTGTCGCAAAAATAACGTGGAATGCGAGTGTCATACCTGTCACCAGCCTGCTCCACATTACCGTATCAATTGCCATTTTATACTGCCTCCTTTTAAACTCTGTTCCATTATTGTGATAAATTAAACTTTGGATTAGGCCTGCCACCCGTTGGGCTGCATTCAATATCAGGTTTGGATAGGCTTTAGCGACATCGCTGCAAGCTGCGTTTTATGAATCGTTCCTCGATCTCTGTTATATAAAAAGAGAATTTTTTCACAAAGTAACGTAAATGACAGCACTGTGTTGGGCAATACGTTGGTTGCTTCGTTTGACTGCCGTTTGCCCGACTGAAGCGAGATCTTGCGAGCCTGTATAAACCTGGTACTACATGCATTTATATGACTAGATGAAACCTAATAGTTAAAATTATTATATCTTTGTCTCCTAGCAAATCAATCACTGACACGTCTTCGTCCCTAAACGTTCAAGAAAGGGTCAACTCTTTCTGACAACTTGGTGAAAAATACAGAATGCACTCGAAGGAGCTATTGATTCATCTCCCTCATACGTGGTAATGCGCGTATCCCTCCCATCAGAGCCAACATCATCTTATTACCCATTAGGTACAAAAATAAAAAGAGTAGAAAGGCTAAAGCGCCAAATTTTTTTATGGATTTGGGACTTGAACACCTTGTTCCCATAGCCCTCTTCTTTTTATGGAGCCTCAAAAAAAGTCGCATATTAAGCGACTTTTAGAGTCTTTATGTTCTTGTTGTCCAACGTTACCGAGCAATCACTTCAAGTACATTGCCGCTTCCATCGTCAATCATACGTATATTGTGATCATCAATGAGTTGAATGGTGCCGTCCGACTTCAACCATTCATGCTGCTCCATTAACCCGTGAGCAACAGATTTGCGAATTAGCCCTTTATTCTTAAATACTAATGCATACAGATCATATTCTCCAGTCTTTCGATTAGAATACTCAATGATTACAATAAGTAAATTTTCGGGAGTCCGCTTGAATTGTAAGCTGAGATCGTGAGTATTCACATTAATGTCCTTGATGCCTAGCGGAATCGAATTCTTTTGTCCCGTAACAGCATTAGTAATCTCAAGATCCCCTCTTGCTGCACGAATCACATAGCTGTATCCCATCATGCTGCCATAGAAAGTATCCGTATAATTGTGGAGTCCAGTCACGGTTACCTTCCCCGTCTTTGTGTCACGATTAGCCACTTCCCCATCCAGAGCAGATGCGAGAAATTGAATCGGCACATAAAGGTGACTGATATACCACACAGGCTCTCTGCCCATATCCACTTTTCGACCATCAACTTCAGCAATTTTGCTGCCCATGTGTACAACAATGCGTTTCTGATCCCTTGTCAGAACGGCCACATCGTCACCTTCCATCTTCCACAGCAGACCTGCCGCACTGCCGAGTGAGAAAAAACTTGCGTAAGTAACCCCGTCCTTAAGCAGCGTCTCAATATGAGAGATTCGGCCGTCTTCCCATTGCAACTCCAGTTCAACGTACTTCGAAGCCGCATCCGATTTTTGTGCTCCCAGCGGTAAAAGTACGGATATCATAAGTATAACGGCAATTGCATTTTTCCATTTCTTAATCTTCAAGTAATGATCACCCACTTAATGTAAAGTTCAATACTACAATAGTAACACATAGATCTTAGAAAAGTTGCTGCGACAGTAAAATCCGTTCCGTAGATCGTGCGTCTCACGACTACCGGTTTTGAACGCCTTGTGAGAGAGTCCAGCCTCTTCTTTAGGTGTAACTTATACGGCTTTTATATCTATCAGCTTGATCCATCATTACGATTCTGTCTTGCTTTAACCACTCTCGGTATTTGCTTCTCATAAATGGACAATACATTTGAAATCAATTGTTCTTTAGGACTCGTGTTATCTTTCAAAACTGCGTATATAAGGTTCAAGAAAGTCTTCGCATCTTTATCTGTTAAACTTTTGATAGATTCCACGGTGGTATCATTTGATACACGACCATCTTGCTCCTCCATAACGGTTCCTCATTTCTGAATATTATTTATGGACGACAAACATATTGAAAATTGATGCGGTAACCCTGGTATCCCCTTAATTCTCAGAACATCATCACTAACTAACATTAAAATTCTATAGTCAATGAAGGAAAAGCTTATTCCTCCTTCTTCAAGTCACAGCTATTGTGGCCATAACGTCATATGCTTCTTTCATTCTATGTAACGAAATTGACGAAAAGCAGCAGCTTGTCCATGAAATACATCGTTATCGTCTGTAAGATTCCATACCGTCGCCTGCATGATATAGAATCTTCTGCCGGTGCTGGAAATGCGAATACCTGTATAATTATCGACATATCCATTTTCACTGACAGCTTTCAGGAAGACCGCGCGTTCCTCGCGCTCCATCGGTTCTGCCGTTAGCCTCGAGGGCGTTTGGGTGAAGGTCTCCCTGTTTACTTCCCACAATTCAAGCGCCCTCTGATTACCATAGTTCAAAATCGGGTCCGGCTCTGTTCCATGGGACAGTACGACGAGCGGAGCCCGGAACAGTACTTCTGATTCTGCACCTGATTCAACTGAATCATCAAGAAGCGACTTTCCTGTCCATCTCAGGTAGCTGTTCAGGATCACACTGGCGTGCTTGTTGGATGTATGAAAGCTGTTGTTATTCATTTTCCCCGTCCTCCCTGCTGCTGCTATCGTAAAAGGTGAATCACATCTCTATTTTACCAAAGATTGGTTTCTTTGCGTTTAAAAAGTAGCGCTATCTTGCTCAGAACCATTCCTGACTCTTGGGGTCAGGGTAACCGTACAGGTGGAACGATTCGATATCATGGACGTCTTCAGACAGCAAAAAGGGCATCTCGCAAGATCTAATATCTTTTGAGACACCCTCATTTTACTATGATCTTCTTTATAAACTAAGCGGGAACTGCTTAATAGAAGGCTGACTTTTCACCATCGGTATTCGGCTTGTTGACCCCTAAATTTCCGCGAACATGGAGATCCGGAGATTCAATTAATTTGACAACCAGGGCCGCGACACTCTTGCGCGATACTTCCGTGCCTTTGAACGGCTCTCCCTTCTCCGTAACCTCATATTCAATCTCGTCATAATCGGTCAGCCATGCAGGTCTGAGTACGGTGTAGTCGAGATTCGAGGCCTCGATAACATCGACTGATTTGCGATATGGTCCCAAATATTCACCGATTGTGCGGTTATTCCACTTGCCGAAATCTCCCGGGACTTCATCATAAATACCGAGCGAGCTGATAAAATTCAAGCGTTTCACGCCCGTCGATTCCATTGCACCTACGATGGCTTTCGCTTGGTCCTCCAGATCGTCGCCGGACATCTGCGATTTGCCCTCCGGCTCCAAGAATTAATATAGAGGTCACATTAATACTCCTTTCCCTTGTTTATTGAATCTAAGCGAATCATATTATTTTAGATGATCTGTAAAAAACTTCTCTAACTTTTCCACTGCCGGACCCACGTATTCAGGCTGGTCGTATAATGCAACGTGTGTAGCACCGTCCATGATGAATAATTCTTTATCCCGACTAGCAGCATCTTGAACCGCTTCTTCGCTGAAGTAGCGAGTATCCGCATCACTACCGGCAATCGCTAAAAATGGCTGCGTTAAGAACTTATCAATGTGGCTAAATGCAGAGAAGGTAAAAATTTTATCGAAGCTTGTAAACACGAAACGGTTAGGTGCATTTTCGTGGCATCCGCGTGCGGTTACATAATATTCGTGTCCTTCCGCCATTGTACCCGTCATGCCTTCTTCCAATTCCTGCGGCACATACGGACCATGGAGCGTTTCACTTCCATTGGCTTCGGCTGTCCGTTGTCCAGAAACTTGTTCCAACAGTTTGATTTGGTCTTCGACCGGTACTGCACGAGCAATCCCTTCACTAAATAGTGATCCGATATCGACCATGCTAACCGTTGCTACAGCTTTAATGCGGCGTTCGGTTTGTGCAGCCGCTACTGTATAGCCCCCGCCGGCACAAACACCTAACGCGCCAATTTTACGGGTATCTACATAGGATAATGTCGTTAAATAGTCCACTGCTGCACGAACATCTTCTGTACGAGCATACGGATCTTCGAGATAACGCGGGGTCCCTTCACTCTCTCCTTGATAGGATGCATCGAATGCTAAAGTTATAAAACCTGATTCAGAAAGTTTATTCGCGTAAAGTCCCGCCGTCTGTTCTTTTACGCCGCCGCCAGGATGGGAGACAACGATTGCCGGATATTTCTTGGTTTCATCGAATCCAGCTGGAACATACAAGTTACCTGCCAACAACAATTGGTTGTTTTTAAATTTAACGTTTTTTTGCATAATTTTAGTCCTCCGATTGTTTTTTATTGTGATTGACCTGCTATTTTCGCCGATTGGATCACTTACAAATGGATCCATGTCTTTTTCTGATGCATCATGGTTATGAAATCTCGTTAATGCGTAAGTGTGCGATAACGACCTCATGTGTATTATTTTAAACAGGAATGAAATATCTTCAATGATCAAATGACCGCATCGTGTGCATTAATGCACACATCGATCGAAATTGTGCCGTGATTACGAAAATACAAAAAGGCATGGATCATAAATCCATACCTCCCAGTAGAGCTCCGCTTCAACTCCTTATAGATTCCGCTCTAACAAGCGCCCAACTTGTTCGGACACGACATCGATCGGGTCGGTGATTTCCTTGGTAAAGTAGGATTCTATGATCCCCACCGTCGCCGTTACCATAAATTTGCGAACGATATCTTTACTGAAGCCCTTATTTATGCCTTCAGCTACATCCAATTCACCCTCGAGTTCTTCACTGACAAGCTTAATAAAACCGCTGCGGAATGAAGAAGCGCCCTTACTCGCCAAAATGGTCGCGAAGAAGGAGTAATTCTGTTCGAAAAATTCAAACCAGATCCGCATCGCATCCACAAAGCTCAAATCCGACGAGGATTGGCAGAGCCTCCTCAGCTCGCTAATGTACTCTTCAATGAGTCTGTCTAACAGATCGTATTTATCCAAATAATGAAGATAGATGGTTCTTCGGCCTACGTTTGCCTTATCGGCAATATCCTGTATCGTAATTTCGTCAAAGCTTTTTTCTGCCAGCAGCGCAATAAAAGCGCCCTTAATCGACTCTTGAGATCTGAGACTTCGTCTATCCACTTTAACCATTGATGGAAGTACCACACTTTCTTTAACGAGAATTGTGTAATTTGAATCAAATCAATTATACACGCTTGTGTTATACTGCATCAATATGCTACTCATTTATCGGTTACTGAAGGACGATTAAGTAGAATAGCCCTGCTAAGACAAAACGATATAGAGCAAACCATTCCAATCGAAGCCGCTTAATCAATTTAATAAACGTCACTACTGCAATCATAGCTACAAGAAAGGATGTCATAAAGCCAATGGCCATTAGGAATAAATCGTCAGAGTCCAGCAATTCTCGACTATCGTACAAGTCCAACACGCTTGCACCAAACATAACAGGCACGGAAATAAGGAACGTAAAATCGGCGGCGGCTTTTTGACTGGTGCCAAGCAAAAGGCCGCCTGAAATCGTCGAACCCGATCTCGAAAATCCCGGCCACAAAGCCAGACACTGGAACAGACCAATCCCAAACGCTTGTTTATAATGAATCCTATCCATAGTCTCTGCAGTTTCCGTTCTCCTGCTCCGTGCGGCGATGATCATCAACAAGCCACCAGCAACCAGACCGATCAGGACCGGAATTGGGCCGAATAATTGGCTTTTTATTGTATCCTTGAAGAGAAGGTACAGAATTAATGCTGGCAGCATAGCCAACATCATATGAATTACATTTAACCCTTTACTTGGGGAAAAATCCATTCTAATGAGATTAGCCCCGATGGCCAAATACCTTTTCCAATAAAGAAGCAGAACTGCCATCACCGCACCCAGCTGTATAACAATTTTAAAAGTTATTGCAGTCTGTCCCTCAAAGCTAAGCAAATGCCCTGCTAAAATAAGATGTCCAGTAGACGAGACTGGTAAAAATTCAGTTAAGCCCTCTATTATGCCAAGTATTATCGCTTTCATAACATCAGTCATCCGTGAATATCCCTCTTTCGGAAATAAATTCGTCAAGCAATTTCCAGTATAAATGGGACACCCATTTATTTCCTTCGATTGACATAACAATAATCGATTCCGTGTGACATTATTGTCACTATCGGGAACTGGGACAATGCAAATGCAAAACAAAACCCAACGATCAGGACTTGAGTACTGATCGTTGGGTTTTGTGTTTTGTCATGCTTCCAGTTTGGATTTAAGGGACCATTTCACTTTTTTTTGAGAAGTTACTTCTGCACGATCTGAATCAGGTTCCCGCATGTATCGTCTAAGACGGCTATGGTGAGCTCGCCCATTTTAGTCGGTTGCATCGTAAACTTTACACCTTTGTCTACTAGTCTTTCGTACTCTGCTTGAATATCTTCCACACCAAACATGGTTGCTGGTATTCCATCAGCGAATATCTTCTTTTGAAATTCCTTGGCGGCAGGATGGTCATTCGGTTCGAGCAGCAGCTCCGTGCCGTCTTGATCATCGGGAGAAGCAAGCGTTATCCACCTGAATTCTCCGACAGGTACGTCCTGCTTCTTAACAAAACCGAGCTTCTCAGAATAAAATGCCAATGCCTTGTCCTGATCTTGTACAAAAAGACTGGTAACTACGATTTTCATACTGTTAGTGCCTCCTTCGACATATGGGTTGTACTAAAATTAGTCTATCCATCCATTCAGCAAATTCTTAAGCGGTTCGTTGTTAAATATTACGACTCGAAATTTACCCTTTCGCTTTGATATAACAAGTCCTGCATCTTCCAGAACAGCAAGATGTTTAGCTATCGCTTGTCTTGAAATCGAGAGTTCGTGCTTCATAATGAGACGAACCGTAAGTTCATACAACGTCAGCTCGTTGCGTTCGGATAGTTCGTCCAGCATAAGTCGCCGAGTCGAGTCGCCAAGCGCTTTGAATACAGCATCCTTATCCCAATTCATATATCGATTATATGCAACTCTACGGTTGCTTGTCAACCTTAAGCAACTGCAGAGTTGCGTGATAATTTTTCAACTAAAATGCTCCATTAGTCAATCTTACGATTACTTCCTTGATAGCAGATGTAATGGTAAGCTTTATGTCCACATAGACCATATTTTCGGCTCTCTAGCCAAGGCTTCTTACTATCCGTGAAGGTACGTTTTACACGATTTCGATATACCCTTCTGTTCCATGCACGCGAATGCGCTGCCCGTCTAGGATCCTTGTAGTTGCATTCTCCACGCCTACAACGGCCGGTAAGCCATATTCTCGTGCGATCACGGCTCCATGGGTCATCAGTCCACCAACTTCGGTGACCAGACCTTTTATGGAAACGAACAACGGTGTCCAGCTTGGATCCGTAAAAGAGGTGACTAATATATCTCCTTCTTCGAGATCAGCTTCTTCCATGTTTAAGATGACACGTGCGCGTCCCTCTACCACTCCGGAAGAAACAGGCAGACCTGCCATAGCATCGGCTGGGAGATGTTCTCGTTTGTATTTACCAGCAATGATTTCACCATCCGATGTGATGACGCGAGGCGGCGTTAGCTTTTCGTATAACCTGTACTCTTCTTTTCGTTGGCTGATGATCTGGCCGTCCAGTTTATGGGTGCGTACGAGTTCGTGAAATTCTTCAAAAGTAAGATAATATATATCTTCCTGGTCATGAATAACGCCCGCTTGTACGAGTCGTTCGGCTTCTTTCAGTAGCGCCTGTTTATATACGAAGTAGCGATTCACCATGCCGTATTTGGGATATTCCCGGTAGCCGCTGAAATTCCGAATAAGGTCAATCCTTCGCTTGGTTTCTTTTGCTTTTTGTTCACCATCCGGTAATGACTTCAATCGATCTAATATCGCTTGTTCTTTTGCCAGAGCTTCCTGCCGCCCTTGTTCAAATTTCCGCTGGCTTGCATGAGGCTCAACGTTTTTGATATTGCCAAGAATTAACGGAACAAGTGTAATGGGTTTTTCGCTCCAACGAGTGCGGGTTACATCGATTTCTCCAGCACAGCGCATGCCGTATTTGCCCAGATAATCGTAGATAGCGTCCCGGGCTTCCGGTCCACCGTCCAGCTTGATCAGTTCATCCATAAAGCTGTCGTCTTTTACATGCTGTAAATAATCAATCACTTCTGGATAAGGACGTATTACATCAGCGACATCCAATAGCGCAAGTCCCATTTCCGAAGTAATATTGCCTGATACCGATTGAGAAAGTGTATCTGCTGCGTTTTTTTCACCTAACCACTTCTCCATGTTTTCATTGATCCACGCTGAAGCATCCATAGCGGCCATAATGATAGCTGAGCTTTGCGGGTCAAATAATATCTTCTTTAATTGCTGAAAATCTTCGAGGATAAAATCAAACAAACCGGATCCCGATTTCGTTTGGATGTTATGTTTCAACTCTTCTATTGAGGCTTGACTGTGTTTGATTAAATCAGAAACGATGGACGGATCGTATTCGATCGGTGCTTGAACACCCGGCGTCGATTTAGCTTTGCTGTTACTGGGAGCCGGTTCTTTGTTTTCATTTGGTAATAATGTGATAAAATCTCGCTCAATTATGGTCATAAGCGCGTCTTTAATAAGCGGATCAGATTGACCCAGAGTATTCAATATCGTTTCTCTGCTGACAGGCGAAGCCAGCATAGGTGTAACATCAACAAACAGCCTTCCACCGGCTGTACGCATAGGGGCAGGAGTTGTTAACAGGTAAAAAGACAATCCCAGCGGTTTCATGGGATCTGTCATCATTTGCTGATGTCCGACAGATACGTAAACGTGATTGTCTTCATCCTTCGCTTCAGGGATAGGATATAACGTCGTGATGGGCCGACTCTGGACAATGTAAAAAGTATCCTGGTCCAAACACCATTCGATGTCCTGGGGTGAGCCAAAATAAGCTTCGATCAGTCTTCCGATGCGTGCCAGCTCTAAAATTTGCTGCTCCGTAAGTGTTTGAGCCTTTTGCTGATCGAGATCAATCTGCCGGGTCTCTGTTCCGCCTTCTTTTCGACCATAGATCGCCAATGTTTTGGTTGCTATCCTTTTATCAACGATTTTCCCTTCCTGCACTTGATAACCATCGGCGGATACCAAGCCAGAGACCAATGCTTCTCCAAGTCCAAAGCTGGCATCGATGGATAGCAGCTTTCGGTTCGAAGTCATGGGATCCGCGGTAAATATAATCCCTGAAGCCTGCGGGAAAATCATCTTCTGAACGACAACGGACAAATACACCTGGCTGTGGTCAAACCCGTTTTGCATACGATAGATGACCGCGCGATCCGTGAATAGGGAAGCCCAGCATTTGCTGATATGCTGCAGGATGGCATCGATGCCGATGATATTCAAATAGGTGTCTTGTTGTCCTGCAAAAGAGGCGTGTGGTAGATCTTCAGCAGTCGCGCTAGAACGCACAGCATAAGCGTGGTCTTCGCCAAACCGGGAGAGATACTGAGTAACGGCTTCTGCAACTTCGGAAGGAATTTCTACTTCCACAATGCTTTGCCTGATCCTTCTGCTGATTTCGGCAATTTGATCACGATCTTCTGCTTTTAGCAGGTTCAGTTGATGGATCAAAGCATGATAGGTTTCGTTTTGCTCCATAGCTTTTTGATAACCCAGGGTTGTAATACAAAATCCTTCAGGTACTTGTATACCTTCCATTTTTGATAATTCCCCTAGATGGAGCCCTTTACCACCAACAAGCAAAAGCTGCGTTTTCTCGATTTCCCAAAAGCCGAGGACCAACGAATTCATTCACATCTCTCCTAACCATTAAATTGCAAAAAAACATTTGACAAGGTTTTTTTTGCATGATACAATAAAATTGTAAGATGAACTAACTTTGACTTTTTATAATACATAGTCGTGATCTGATTATATCATCGGGTCTGTTTATACGCAATAAAAAAAGAACCTGTTCATTTATCCAGGTTCTTTTTTTTGATTTTCCGCTAAGGTAATCCTCAGCTTGCCTCGGGTCCTCATTAAGCTCTAATATTCGCCTTTGATTACAAAAAAGGAGCCCCGAATGGTTCCAGCTAAGGTAGACTTCTGCCTCGCAAACTTAAACTTCCCTTCCAATTCCTGCGGTATCTCCATTCCCTCAGAAAGCTTAAAGCCAACGGCCCGTTTCTTCGGGTCATCCACCGTATACATGACATTGAGTCCAAGACCATCCTCATAAAAGACATAGGTAAACTGGATGTTGTCCACTTGAAAACGCGACGTTTCAAGTGGTTTGGCCGCAAACGCAAGATCACGTTCTTCTTTCAAAATTCGGTTCACATAATCAAGGGTCTCCTGGCTTTCGCTCGCTGGTACAACTGTAAATTCATGCTTATATTTGTTCATAAAGTAGCGGGCTTCGTTCGCTCGTAAGCCAGCAAGCGTGTCCGCTACGGGTGAAGACTCTAAACCAACCGTAGACACATGTTTAAAATCAACGGTATAGGACATCATTTTATCCCCCCTTAAAGTGTGAGCAAGTGTTGCTCTCTACAACCTGCTTTGAGCAACACTCGCATATGTGCGCATCATCATCTGCTTATCTTTATTTCCTTACGACAGGTATCCACAATTCACCGTATATGAAGCCGTTTCGCTCCCCCATCTCAACCGTTGTATTCGGCCCGCCAACATAGGCAATATGCTTAGCTTCTGGCAAAACTTGACCAAAGGCGATGCCAGTAAGGGTATTACTGAGCTCTTCAGCCGTCTTGGCTTCCCCTTTTACCACGAGATATTCCCCTTTAGGAAATTGGATAACTCTCGTAGCTTCCGGTAACGATGCCTCTGTCATAACACCAGCATAGTGCATCATCTTGTTATTCACCGCTTCGTTCACGGCAAAAATGTAGTCATTTGCGGCTAAACCTCTTAATGTGTCTAGTCTTCCATCTTCTTTGACCGACGACCAGAAGTCTGCCTTTTCTTTATTTATGCCGGCATAGTCGGTGTAATTGCTCTTCAGCTCTGTTCCAATGCCTAAAACGGTAAAGCTGTCTTTTTCCTCAAGAATATAATCTGCCATGTTCAAAACCTTCCTTTGTTTTAAGATGATCAAATGATTTGTCTTTTCACTTGATAGGTTTATAATAACCTTAAACCATGTCAGAAAATGATACTGTTTAGGAGGCCTCGATGAATAAGGTTGAACGGATTAATATCATCATGCGATATATCAACAACCGCGCTCACTTTACCATTTCTGAAATCATGCGGGAATTTAACATTTCCCGTTCGACAGCAATCCGGGATATCAAGGAAATCGAAGCCATGGGAATGCCCCTTGTCGCTGAAGTTGGAAGGGATGGGGGTTATTCTGTCATGAACAACTCGGTTCTGCCCACGGTTCGTTTTACCGATAATGAGATCAAAGCTCTATTTATTGCTTTCATGGCAACCAGAAATCAGCAGCTCCCTTATCTGAAGAGTCGTCATTCTTTAGCTGAAAAATTACTAGGCCTCATCTCAAATAATCAGCAGGATGACCTTGTACTGTTAAATCAAATACTGCTCTTTGAAGGGACCAACCCTCATAATCCGGACCTGCTTGATCTGTCAGACCTCCCCCACCCCATGTTGGAGAAACTGATTCAAATCCTTCTGATGGATAGCTACTTATGGGTCACCGTCAAACAAGGGAAAGTCATAGAATCTTATCCCATTTATCTCTTGCACCTATACCATGAGAAGAGCCTATGGCTAATTGAAGGCTTTGACTTAGAGGATGAGAAGAGACGAATAATTCCTGTCGACCATCTCACCCATGTAGAACCATACTCTTCGAAAAAAAGAGCAAGCAAGAAAAAAATTTTAGAACTGCTAAGCAAACAGGAAGATGTCATTAACCTTGTCCTGGAGCTTGGTCCAAAGGCGATCACCCAATTCAAAAAATACCATCCTTTAAACGTGTCTATTTCGTATACGAATCCTTACCAAACCACTGCTATTCTACAGACCTTTGTCAATGTAGAGCATACCGAAGAATTAACTGAAATGACAAACTGGCTGCTTTTCCTAGGCGGAGATATCACGGTCAGGGAAGTGCCCGAAGAAGTCTCGGAGGGTTTGCAAGAGAGATTACGCTTATATTGCCCATAAACCGGGTCCGTTAAAACCGTTGCGGCTTAATCTCCCGTAGGGTTCTTCGCGACCGATAAAGGCTTGGATCACGCTAACCCCTTTTGCCACGTCTATTCCTACTACTGGCTGTATGCATAATAACCTCCTTGATTCGATTTACCGGCATTCCCACATGGTCTCCAACCCCATAGCTTCGCTTGTGATGCGAGGTCTAAAAGCCTCTACCAGCTCAAACATGGTCATTGGACGGTAGTGAGAGAACTGTTTTTTAACGGGATCTACGTCCCTAAGCCACCCTCGTTCTCCCGGCTACCACCATCGTATAATGCCTACAAAAATAGGCCAACCAGAAAAATCTCTGGCTGACCTAATAATACGAAGCCGCATTGAATGCGGCTTCCAAATTAGATATGGTGTACATGTTGTTGTCCTCTGATGTGCGCTCAGACACGAATACTAAAGCGTGCTTCCCAGGATTTAGTGTGTCGCCCGCTCCTCGGCTACAACATGGACCAACTCTTTTGCCAATCTCTGGATAGCAGAAAAATTGCCTGATTCAATCCAATCCCGCTTTACCAGACTTCCTCCCATCCCTACCGCAAACGCGCCAGCGTGGAGAATCTCCCGTATATTATTCAGCCCAACACTGCCAGACGCGATCATAGGAATATTATTGAGCGGCCCACGGATTTCCTTTAAATAGGAAGCGCCTCCAAGCGAGCCAGTCGGGAATACTTTGACGGCTTTTGCCCCAAACTTGATCGCTCGTACGATTTCCGTTGGCGTCATGACACCGGGATAAACATCGATGTGATGAATGGCACCGTAGGCTATTACCTCTTCATCCAGATTGGGTGACACCATAAATTGCGCACCTGATGCTATGGCTTGTTTCGCCATTTCCACATCCAATACGGTTCCAGCACCAACAATTAAATCGCGGTCATACGTTTTTCTCCATCGTTCAATCAGAGCATATACGCCCTCGGTGTTGGTTGTCACTTCAATGAAACGAATACCGCCTTGGGCCAGCGCTTCGACGGTCCGGTCCGCTGCATCTGGATGTACGCCTCGAATCATCGCCATTATTTTTTCCTTGTTGAGTTGTTCCAATACAGTCATACTGTCTCTTCACCCCTTAACGTTAAATTAATTTGAATATAACGGCAATCCAGCATGACGTAACCATCCACTTTCGTATTTTTCCGGACCAACCGCTCCGTTATCCCAATCGGCTTGATGAAAAGGGACACCAATTGGATGGTTACTTTTCAGATGGGACGGTTTATATTCATGCCATATGGCCCATTTTCACAGGAAGGAGGAACCAGCATGAACCATTCATTCACGATTCCATTGCGGAGCGCACTGGGTAACTTGTCGCCTTATTCGCCGGGAAAACCGATCCGGGAACTCCAACAAGAGTTGGGGCTGTCCGATATCATCAAATTAGCTTCTAACGAAAATCCGTTGGGTCCATCGCCCAAAGCGCTTGAAGCGATTGCGCATTCCTTATCCGATTTACATCGATATCCGGATGCGAGCACCGTCCAATTGCGGCAAGCACTGGCAGCTCACCATCAGATGGCTCCTGAACAATTCATCATAAGTAACGGCGGTGATGAACTGATCACACTCATTGCCGAAACTTTCCTGGAACCAGAAGATGAAGTGATTATATGTTCGCCTTCGTTCAGCGAGTACGAATTTGGCGCGCATCTGATGGGAGCGACCGTCGTTCCGGTTCCTTTAAGTCCTTCGTTCAAGTTTGACAGGGAGGCCATCGTCAATGCAGTGACCAACCGAACCCGCTGGCTTTGCCTTTGTTCGCCAAACAATCCGACTGGCACGTTCCTTCCGAGGGAAGATCTACGCTATATCCTGGATGCACTTCCCAAGCATGTCCTTGTTCTGTTGGATGCCGCATATAGTCCGTTCGCACATGAATCCGATTATACCGATGGCCTTGAATTTGTTCGATCCGGATACCCGGTGATTGTATTGCAAACTTTTTCAAAGCTGTATGGCCTGGCTGGACTTAGAGTCGGTTATGGTGTGGGCCATGAGATGCTTGTTCATCAAATAGCCAAAGTCAAGGAACCGTTTAATGTGAACACACTAGCTCAAATCGCAGCAACTGCTGCTCTTCAAGACGTTGAGCATGTCCGTCTGACACTGAAATCAAATCATGAAGGGAAACTGCAGCTTTATCACGCTTTTCAACAAATGGGACTGCCTTATGTGGAAAGTACAAGTAATTTTCTGTTAGTTGAGTTAGGGGCTGCAGCAAAAGATATATACGAATCCCTCATGGCCCATGGGATCATCGTGAGATACGGAGGTATATGGAACCTGCCCGGCCACCTTCGTATTTCAATTGGAAATATAGAAGAAAACTCAGTACTCATTCGAGCCATCTCCGATATTCTTGCATGCGAATAACAACAATTGTCCATCACAGAGATGACTTGAGAGAGGAGAAATCAAAATGATGCTAAATGAAGAGTCATTGCGCGGAGTCATGGTTCCTATTGTCACGCCGTTTGATGAACAAGGATATCTTGACATCAAATCTTTTAAGAGGCTCGTTACACGTTTGAGAAATAGCGGAATTCACGGGCTGGTCGTCAACGGAACAACCGGGGAATCGCCTACAGTAGGGGATTCAGAGCTTGAAAGGATGATTTACGAGGCCCGCATTATACTTGAAGAGCTTCCCTTGATTGTAGGTACTGGATCTAACAATACGGCCGATGCCATCAAAAAAACAGCCCGGGCAAAAGAACTTGGGGCCGATGCCGCATTGGTCGCCACCCCCTACTACAATCGTCCTTCACAGCAGGGAATCGTGTATCATTTTCTAGCCCTGGCCGAAACAGGGTTGCCCATTATTCTCTACGACATCCCGCATCGTACAGCCGCAACGCTGGATTTGCACACAGTGAAGACCATATTGAAGATGGATCATGTCATCGGAATGAAAGATAGCACAGGCGACATAAAACGTCTATTCCAACTTACCAGAACCCAATCCAAACCGATTTTGTGCGGCGAAGACGATTTGTTTTATGCCTCGTTATGTTGCGGCAGCAAAGGAGGAATCCTGGCTAGTGCCAATTTAGAAACCCAACAATTTGTACAAGTATATGAATCGTTCCGTAATGGAAAAAATCAAGAGGCCAGAGAACAATTTGATAGCCTTACACCACTTATTCAATTTCTCTTTTCTGAGCCTAATCCGGCTCCGCTCAAATGGCTGCTGGCTCAAAACAGGCTTATTCGATCGGATCGACTTCGTCTACCTATGACACAAATCACGAATGAAACTGCACAAAAAGCAATTCGGTTCAAGTAAACCATGGTGTAAACACAGACGACCAGCCTCTTAGGGGACTGGTTGTCTGTTTTCTATAGTTACAAAAAAATCGAAGACTCTGCAAAATGGCCTTTTCAAACAGGCAGATATAAAAGGTGTGCTTATGATGCGTGATCTCTTCCAGAAAATTATATGACTGGATAAAAATAGGCATTACTGATGTTAACAACCTCGTTATAAATTATAATATCCCTCCTCTTCAATTCACCCTGTGTTGATTTCCTCTTGTCGGTCAGCCCATCAAGTTAGGTCATTTCAGATCAACTGCAGTTCTATATTGACAGAGCCATAAAAACACAAACGGCCTTGGAGCATTTTCATCTTGCCTATCCTTTTATGTAAGCTGGCGCTGGACTTTAGTCGAGGTCCGCATCCTGCTACGGTCTATTCCGTAGTACGGAGTTATTAGCTACAATATAACCAAATGTTTTGGAGGAGCGGTTAAGCATGAATTACGAACATAAAGTACAGAGGGAAGTTGCCGAGTGGGAGCGAAAAATGTTCAAACCGCCCGGTTGGCTCGAAAAAACATCGAAAACCATCGGCACTCGAATCAATCATTTGATTCCCCCGAAGATGCACAGCATCATGACCACCACCATCCGATCGATCGTGCGCACTGCACTGTTCGGTGCGGAATATACACCCGGCCGACCGGTGCAGCGCACTTTGGAACTGGAGTCTGCCGATCAAGAAGCGAAAGAGTTGTTTGCCCTGTACCAAAAAATCGCGGTTGCCGAAGGCGCTGGAACGGGAGCCGGTGGCATTATGTTTAGTATGGTAGACTTTCCGGCTTTAATTGCGATCAAAATGAAATTTTTGTTCGAGCTGGCGCATGTTTATGGTTATGACACCAAACACTTCTCCGAGCGGGTATTCATTCTCAAAGTATTTCAAATGACGTTTTCGGGGCCGGAGAACCGTGCAAGGTTATTGCATTCCATTAAGCATTGGCATATGGAAAAGGAACAGTGGCTCTCCGACGCCGAATACTCCCGGAATATGGACTGGGAGACATTTCAGATCGAGTACCGCGATGCCATTGACTTCCGGAAAATGTTACAGATGGTGCCTGGGATTGGCGCTTTCGCAGGCGCATGGGCAAATTACACCATTCTTGAAGAAGTGCGCGAGTTTGCCATGAACGCCTACCGCCTGCGCAGATTGCACGATCATTCTGAGGTTTGGGATTAATTTCTCTCATTTTCGCCATGTAGATCAAGCAGAAAATCCTTAGGGAATTCGACTTATCTCTAGCCGAACCAGATCAGTGTCCAGAACGGCCTTCTTTGGCAATACGACAAGCTGGGGGAACGCGCTGCAATTTGTTGGCGGTATCCAAACAAAAAAAGCCGTAATTATACGACTTTCAAAGTGTAGATGTCGTGGTCCTCCCGTCAGGCCATTAAGTTTTTTAAAAAGTCTCATCAATGTCAAACCCTTGACTTCTATAAAGTTCTACCCCTTTTCTGAACCTTATATATTCATCCCAGTTCATCGATAAGAAATGTGTGTCGATTATAATCCAGTTATTTTTCACTTCATCCTCCCCTTCAATATAGTGTTTTATAATGTCATTAATCACTTTTTGCCCGTTACACTCTCTCTGAGCACAGCTTTCAAGCGTGATATAATACCCTTTATCTATATTTTTCCACATTTTCAATCATCCCATTTTAATATTTAGGCTTAAGAAGACAAACTTAATCGAACTTACAAAAGCTAGCGTCTCTCTTTAGTGAGTTGCAGTTAACCCCATTCGAGTTAGCCATAGCAAGGCAGCCGATCATTATGATTGGTTGCCTTCATTTTTTATCAAGATAGAGTGTTTTCCCGTTAACTTAATCTACTGTCAAGTGCCCAAAGGAGACTTTTTGAGGTAGATCATTGTTCTTTAATCGTTCGTACGCTTCTAAAAGGTCAGGTACATTCTCTCTAGTGAGAATCAACCCGTTTATTGTGTTCTTAGTGACAACTAGTTCCTCTTCATTAAACGTAGAGAGCTCTGAAATGAAACATGGAATGGGTCTCTCAAACAACCCGGAAAGGGCACTGTTTATGGATGCCTTCTCTTCATCAGTTAGCTTTTCAAACAGAGACATAATCATATTGATGATTTCATTCATTACGTCCTCACACTCCCTCATCAAGATATGAATCTATTAATTATACTGAAAGCACGTGATGTGGTTTCATGAACAGATAAATAACGATAATTTTGCTTCATTTAGCTGTTTCAATAATGAGATTATAGAGAAGGCCTAAGGCATCATGATGTTTGAAACCATTCATGTTTTTTATGTAGACCTCTTTTTCTTCAGCCAATTCCCTAACACTCGTTATCAAGCTTTTAGAATCCAGCAGTTCCTCATGCAGAACCTTGCAATAACCCTCACGTTCGAAAGAGGCGGCATTTAAAAGCTGGTCCCCTCTGCTCTGTTGTTTAGTTAGAGGAATCAAAAGCATCGGTTTCTTCAGGAAGAGGAATTCAAAAATCGAATTGGAGCCTGCCCTAGAAATAACGAAATCACAGTAAGCCAGTATATCGGGCAGCCCTTGATCAATGTATTCAAATTGTTTATAATCCGGATTCGATATCGAGGAGTCAAGGTTCCCTTTTCCACAAAGATGAATGATTCTAAATTGCTTTGTTAGCTCATTTAACGACTCCCGAAGTACTTCGTTAATTTTCCTGGCTCCTAAACTACCACCCATTACGAGAATGGTAGGCTTCGTCATTTTGGAAAATCCAACAAACTCACGACCTCGTTCTGCCTTGCCCTGTTTCATTTCTTCTCTAATAACCGGGCCTACATGATGGCCGTTATTATTTTTGAAGGCCGCAGCAGTCTCCGGAAAGGTGGTGCATATTACAGTTGAGAACCTGCTAGTGATCCTGTTGGCTAACCCTGGGGTCAAATCTGATTCGTGTACAATTACAGGTACTTTATTCAACCATGCTCCAATAACAACAGGGACGGATACAAAGCCGCCTTTGGAAAAGACTACGGCTGGTTTTAGTTTTTTTATCAGTTGATACGCTTGGACAACCCCTTTGACTACATGGAAGGGATCCTTTACGTTTTTCAAATCTACATATCGTCTAAGCTTGCCCGTTGAAATCGAGTGGTATTTTACATTAGGAATAGCGGTAATAAGTTGTCTCTCGATGCCATTTATTGAACCTATGTAATCCATTGACCAGCCTGCATCCATAAACTTTGGAATCAACGCAAGATTAACCGTTACATGTCCTGCCGAACCTCCGCCAGTGAAGAGAATCTTTTTCATTTATTCAGCCACCCAACCATGCTGTTTTTACTTACATTCATTATCATAATACTCTATTTAGCTTAAGGGTAGAATGCAAATCGCAACGGCATTGGGATCGGTCACTCCTTATTTGTTAACGAAAAAAAAGGCTTTGGCACAGGAGCCAAAGCCTTAAATCCAATCCCTCCGCACAAACGAAAGCTTGCCGAAAGTGAAGTAAAGAACAAACGTAATTACAATAATGGTAATCAGACTGTATGTTTCTACACCCGGAGCGTACGAGGCCGTTTGCGGCATCATGATGTAGTAAGGAGGACTGAACGGGAACCACGCGCCGAATGACGAGTGCAGGCCAGTCACAACGATGTTGGGTACTACGCAGCAAATGTTAAAGACTTGCGCTGCGCCAAAGCTTTTAATCTTGGTAGAGAGCCAAAGCTGCAGTGCAGCAAGCGGCATCATTGCTACCCATCCGCCGATAATGCTGTACCCAATTGAGGACCAAACGATGTCCCCGGGAACAGCAACTATGGTTCCGGTGACCAGATAGCTGATTAGGAAAACGAGTTGGATCACCGCCAAAATACCGATAAGCAAAATAAATTTCGAGTAGTAGACTTGGTTTCGAGACAATGGCAGCGCCAACAACAATTTCCACCCCCCATGACGATGCTCATATAAACAAATCAAGGAGGCGAGAATCCCGCAATACAGTGGATAAAAGAACATAGCATGGAAATAGACCATATACATATACAGAGTAGACCAATTTGGGACAAAAAATTCCTTTAGACTGTCTAATTGCATAATTCCCAGCGAAGAACCCACCCAAACATCGGCAGTTATCAAAACACCTACAATCAGCCACTGCATTTTGATAAACTCTGCGGTTAATAACCGTTTCATCCAAGCACCTCCTTTTTAGACGACTTCCCTTCTGGCAAAATGAACGGAACCTATAGCTAAAAAGAGTGTGCCCACGCTCAATCCGGCCGTTATCCAGTTCAGATGATTAGGAATAAATGGGGAAGACAAGGCCGGGTACGCCCACGGCAGCGCTTTGATCCATAATGCATCCGCACGTGCCAGAAATAAGCTGGCAATTGCCCCGATTACACCAATCGCTATCGGTAGCGCCTGGTTTGCGAATCGGGTAGACAGCCACAGCTGTAGAGCCAACGCTGGCATAGCAGCCATGAACGCATAAAACGGTTGTTTAATCATCATATCCCAGGGAATCGGCTCCGAGGTATATAGCAGCCATATGAAAGTCATCCCTATTACGGTGAACAAGGCAGTCAACGCTTGCAGTACAATGAGCCAGACCGCCTTGCTAAGGTAAACGAAGCTGCGTGGAACAGGCAGTGACAACAAATGCTTCCACATATGTGTATCATGCTCAGTGCCGGATACGATGCTGGCTAATATGGTTGCACCCAGCAGCATAACAAAAGATAAGAACATGTACATGACTGCAAAACCGGCGTACACGCCATCGGGACCTTGACGGAAATACAAATACCACTCCAGAGCGGTCATTAGCGTCAGCCCGACTGCTTGGATAACCGTCAGCCACCAGCAAATGCGCTTCATCTTGATTCCCTCGGCGATACAAAGCCGCCATATCATAAGCTTTGCCTCTTTCCCGTAAGATCCAAGAAAATATCTTCCAACGTTTTACGGGTTTCCGTTACACGATACACAGGATACTGTCGCCGCACCAACATCTCTACAATGGCCGCCGACTGTGGACGGTCGCAGGCTGAAATCGAGACAACCCCTTCCTCGTTTGTGGCCTCCCATCCTTTTTGCTGTAATTCCAAAGCCGCGCTGGCCGAATTGTCTGTCTCAATCTTAAGCTGGGGTTTGCTGCGTGCAGTTAATGCCTCTAAAGAATCTTGAAAAATCAATTTTCCCCGGTGAATGATCCCTACGAACGTCGCCATCTGTTCGATCTCGCTTAACAAATGGCTGGACAATAGCACCGTTACCCCGAATTGATCCGGCAAACGGGTAATCAACTCACGGATTTCTTGAATACCGGCAGGATCTAAGCCGTTTGTCGGCTCATCCAGAATAAGTAATTCCGGATTGACCACCAATGCCATCGCAATTCCGAGCCGCTGCCTCATGCCCAGGGAGTAGCCTTTGACAGGACGGTGAGCATCTCTGCTTAAACGAACGATTTCCAGCACTTCACCAATCCGCTGCTTGGGCAGTCCAAGCATTGTGGTAATGATTTTTACATTTTGAAACCCACTAAGATGTGCATAATAAGACGGGGATTCAACCAACGACCCTACCTTCTTCAAAATATCCAATTGATGACCCCGTTGACTTTTCCCGAATATTTCAATCTCCCCCGAGGTCGGTCTAATCAATCCGAGCAGCATACGAATAGTGGTGGTTTTTCCGGCGCCATTGGGCCCAAGAAATCCGTAAATTTCCCCTTGCGGCACGCGCAAATCAATATTTTCTACCGACACCTGCTTACCAAATCGGCGTGTGAGCTTTCTCGTTTCAATCACCATCATTGCCATGGTCCCTTTCCTCCTCACCGTTTACTGGCCTCTTGGCTTTCGCCTTTGGCAATTTAATCGCATCTACAACATGAGTGTAGACTACTAAAGTAAACAGCTGGTAAACGAGGATCTAACAGGAAGCAAACTTTGATATCGGCAATGAAATATGAATTCGTGTGCCAACGCCAAGCCGGCTTTCCGCCTCAATGGCTCCGCCGTGTGCCTCAACTAACTGCTTAACGATACTTAGCCCCAGCCCCTCATGAATCGCTTCATCTGTTTCGCGGTTTCCCTTGTAATAGCGGTCGAACAAATGTTCCAGCATGTCGGCATCCATACCGTTCCCGTCGTCAATAATCATAATCCCAACGGAAGTTTCGGCGCATGAAAGCCTAACTTCAATACTCGTCAACGGCGGATTATGCTTAACAGCATTAAATAATATATTCTGCAACGCTCGCTGAAGCAGGCGGTAATCTAAAGTCGCGGAATAGACAGTCACATCGGACTCAAACGAAAAATGATACTGTTCCTTATCCGGGCGGTTCGCCATATCGATAACAGTTTGCCTTACAAAATCAACTAAATCACCCGGCTGCCGGGACAGAATAATCCCCGATTCGTCCAGCTTTAAAGATGCGCTCAAATCACGGATCAACTGCTTCATCTCGGTTGTTTTTTCTTGAATGTGCCGAATAAACTGTTGCTTCTCATCTTCCTGCCAGTTGTAATCGGAAGCGACAAGCATCGCCGCATAGCCTTCGATATAGGATAACGGCGTTTTCAAATCATGCGTCACACCCGCAATCCATTCCCGTTTCGTCTGCTCCAGTTGTAGACGCTCCTGGTGGTTATGCTGTAACAGTGCCGTAAACTGGCGCATATGGAGAATTAGGTCTCCGTATAAGCGATAGGGCTGGCGGAACGTACCCGGACGTTTGCCATGACTGACCGGCCTACCATGCCGGTCAGTTGGCTCCTCATAGACCCCACGGGACAATTGTTTAATCCAATTCATAAAGTGAAAAAGCGGCATGCTCATAAACGATCCGTACAGAATGCAAAAAACAAACACCAGCATGACCGACAACCCGGTTATGAACCATTTTGTATCGATTACATTAGGCCAAAAAAACGGGATATTCATAAGAATAAATAAAATCATCAAAACAAAAACCGAAAAATTTATACCCACAATAATTAAAAGTGGAATCCAAACAAATTTGAAAACGGTGCGGAACAATAGATTCATTCTGACTCACCTTTTTTTTCCGGTTTGACGATTTTATAACCCAATCCCCGGACATTTAACAAAAATTGCGGCTTGCTCGCATCCGACTCAATCTTTTTTCGCAGACGAGAAATATGGATAGCCACCGTTTTCTCATCTCCTAAATATTCATCACCCCACACCTGCTCGTACAACTGCCTGATGCTGAAAATCCGGTTCGGATGCTCGCAAAAGAAAGTAAGCAGCGCAAACTCACGCGCCGGGCACTCGACGCTGCACCCGTCCACCACTAACTGTCCCCCCTCCTTATCGACAACAAAATAACCGTAGTCGAACCGGGGGGCTTGCTTGGCATTGGACTTCTGATTTTGTCTGCGGAGCTGTGCCTTCATCCGGGCGGCTACTTCCAGAGGATTAAACGGTTTCGTAATATAATCATCCCCTCCCATAGCGAACCCTGTTAATTTGTCCAGATCTGTCGTTCGCGACGTTAAAAACAAGATCGGCATATCCATCGTTTGACGCAGACGGCGGCATACTTCAAATCCGTCTATATCCGGAAGCGTAACGTCCAGGACAACGAGATCATATGACTTTCCATAAGCCATAGCGACAGCTTCGGCTCCTGTCAAGGCATGATGAATGTGACGAAAACCTTCCTTCTTTAACACAAGTGTAAGCATATCAAGAATCCCCTTTTCATCATCAATGAGAAGAATGGGTTGATTCATACTGGTTTCTCCTTTCGTACCGGGCAAGCAACGTATGTATACCGGATCGCTCGTCGTTGTTTATGTACAGCTCTTTGCATCAACACTACCAAACATCTTCACCATTTTCCATTGTTACAAAAAAAACCCTTATTCTTGGCGCAGTGGACTTATTTCATGCATACTGTTTATATCGATATCATCACATTCAAAAATACGATTGAGAAAGAGAGATCTATGTACATGATCAGCAAATTTTCTAAGCTCTGCAAAATGAGTGCACGCATGTTACGAACTACGACAAAGAAGGTCTATTAAAACCCGTGCATGTAGATGCTGCCAATGGTGTGCCAAACCTGGATATTACGGATTTTCATATCGATGGATTTGTGAGTGCATCTACCCATGAGCCAAAACAATGTCATGTTAGATAATGGAGAGAATTTGGGGTACAAGCGTTCCTATATCAATTATTATATTGGGAATACCGTTGTTAGTTCCAAATTATAATGATCCCAATGACAAAGCAGCCAATGATATCATCCAACAACTGTACCCGGAGTGAAGTGATTGGAATTGATGTAAGGGAGCTTTATAAAGAAGGCGGCATGATACATTGTGTGACACAACAGCAACCCGTCAGTTTAAAATAACCGCGATTGCCTTCCCCCAACAGTCGTGGTAAAAAAATGAGGCTGCTTTCCACAATGGATCTTGTGGTGCAGCCTCTTCCTATATTGGGGGTATCCCCTGATTGTCCTTTCGGCCGTTTAGCGAGCCGTCGAACCTCCATCAACAACCATTTCCGCTCCGGTAATGAAGCCCGATTCATCCGAAGCAAGGAACACAACCAGATGAGCAATGTCTTCCGGCGTCCCTAGGCGCTTCAACGGGATCGAACTTGCCACTTGCTCTGTCGTAATTTTGAAGCCGGCAGCAAGCTCATTTCCCATGGATGTTTGAATAACACCGGGATGGATGGAGTTAACGCGGATTTGTTCATGGGCAACTTCCATCGCCACGTCTTTTGTCATAATTCGAACAGCGCCTTTGCTTGCGCCGTACAACGAAACGTTAGCTGATCCCGTTAACCCCGCAATGGAGGAGGCGTTAATAATAGAACCGCCTTTTTGCTCGCGCATCACTGGAATGACATGTTTCATGCCGAGAAATGTGCCTGTCACGTTAATACCCATCAAACGCTCCCATTCCTCAACCGTATACTCTGTAATCGGCTTGGAGCTATAGATCCCAGCGTTGTTAAACAAAATGTCAATGCGTCCAAAGCGGTCTTTCGTTTCGCTTATAACCCGAGCCCAATCTTCCTCACTGTGAACATTGTGCTTTATAAAAACGACATTGTCGCTAATTTTCCGAAACTCTTCCCTTGTTTGGTTACCAATTTCTTCATTAATGTCGGTAAATACAACGTTAGCGCCTTGTTCCAGAAACTTCTGGACCGTAACTTTTCCGATTCCACTCGCTCCGCCTGTAATGATAGCTGTTTTTTGGTTTAGTCTCATGTTTATCAAACTCCTTTTCAAGGTAATAAGTAAAGTTCTGCAACCGATTTCAATTGTAGCACCCCATTATGTTAAAATAAAATTATAAAAAATTAAGGTAATATTATTCTATCTAATACTAAATGGAGCGAATCATGAATGAATTTAGATCAGCTGCACTATGTTGTTGAGGTAGCCAAAACAAAGTCCCTGCTAGCAGCCGCAAACCAGCTGCATGTCACCCAATCGGCTATAAGCCAATCCATATCCAGTCTCGAAGCGGAACTAGGCGTGAAATTGTTCAATCGTTCCCGTACAGGAACCGTGCCAACGCCAGAGGGGCTGATCATGATCAAGAAGATCTTGCAGATCGAACAAATTTTGCAAGAAATCAAAGATGAGGCGAAACACCAATCCGAAATATCAGGCGGCACTTTACGAATTGCAGCAATTCCTGGCGCCATGTCCACTTTGGTCCGAACGGTATCCAGCTTAAAGAAGGATTACCCAAGCGTTCATTTTAGAATGTATGAAAACAACTCCGAGGAAATTGTTGCTCAGATCAGACAGAACCAAATCGATATCGGACTCGTGCTCGCTACCCCAGATTCAGAAAAAAAAGAGCTCGAGGGATTGCGCTTCGAACCGCTTTGGAAAGGCAAAATCGCTGTCGGTGTATGGAGAAATTCCCCGTTGACTTCCATGAAATCGGTAACACCTGATGAACTAATAAAATTCCCTTTTGTTCTATACGATGAGGGGTACATTCACGAATTTATTCGCCACTTCTCCAAAACGTTCGGACCCGTAAACACACTATTTACGAGCAACAATGCTACGGCCATTGTAAATGCTTTGCAGGAAGAACTTGCAGTAACCGTTGCATTTGATTTCTCTTTTTTTGCGAATCCCCTTGTTGTCAGCGGCGATCTTATTATGATTGAGATCGACCGTTTCGAGCAGCAATCTGCTACGTTAGGATGGATACGATCCGAAAACAATAAAAACTCCCTTGTCTCCAAACATTTTATTAATCGATTTGTGCACAAGATACGCATGGGGCATTTGCTATAACCTTTGCACTTTTGCACCGCTCGGTGCTGAGCATTAGCTAAACGAAGTACTTTTTCACATGTCTTCCACGTCTACCCGATTTGTTGAATATGCAAAAAAACCCCATTCGCATGCCGCCGAGCAGCGAATGAGGCTATTCCTTGTTTCTAAGACTCGACACAGATTCCGGGTTAGTATACTCAGTTTGACCGGAACCGTTGTTTCACCTGCTTCCCCACCGGAATACTCTGGGCAAAACGAAATACATTTAACGGATCATACTTTTGTTTCACACGCTTCAAACGGGCAAAGTTCACGCCGTAATACGACTTCGGCCAATTCTTGATCCCCAGATCCGGGAAGTTCACATAGTCTCCTACTACATAGGGACGTAACGCTTTACGGAACCTTTTCACCCACTGAATATTCCGCTGCTGCTCTTTGTCATTCCTCCACCGCGCCGACAGTTCATAAATCGTTTCTGCCTTCCGATGAGGATAGGCTGTTGCAGTCGGAGATACCCGGCTTACCGCGCTCCCGGCACCCCCTAAACTTTGACACCACACGGTAGCATGCTTATTAGGTGCTTTCGAGAGGAAATCGCGAATCATCCGTACCCCTTCAGGAGGTAGAGACTTATATCCGAAAGCCCCGGTTATTTTAAACTTCGGTTCCAAATTCAGATCTCCAGCGGCAAAAAATTGGGTCGCTTCAATAAAAGGTACCGTTCGCACCATCACTTTCACCGGAGTTCCTACTTGTAGCAAAGGTCGGATCAGTCGACGCAGCTCCTCTGCACCGCCCAGCAATTGCCCGGTCGAGACGATTGTCCCAACCTGCTTGGCAGCCACCTCGATGGTTGAGGTTAAGCGGTTTGTGACCGAAGGTGCCCAGCGCTGCCAAGCCGGAAATACCTTCTCCAGGTCGCGCCATTTCCAGGTTATGCTGTAGATGGAGACTGTCCGGATAGGCCGTACCCGAAACGTATAGCGGGTAGCAATGCCGAAGCTGCCTCCCCCGCCACCTCTTGATGCCCAGAAAAGATCGGAATTTTTTTTCTTATTCGCGATGATCGTCTTCGCTCCATACCTTCCCGAAGCTACAACCATCTTCACCTGTTTCAGGTTATCGCAGGTAAGTCCATATTTACGAGACAACAGTCCAATCCCGCCTCCCAGGGTAAGCCCTGCAACACCCACATCAGGTGCCGTCCCTGCCGGGAGCGCTACGCCCTTATCCCACAGCTTCCTGTATACACGGGCAAGCGGATTGCCTGTCTGCACGTGGGCCACCCTGTTCTTGCGATCCACCTTCACCTTATTCATTGCACTCACATCGATAACAATCCCGCCATTGATTGTCGAAAATCCTTCATAACTGTGCCGCCCGCTGCGCACTCGCAGACGTACGCCCCGTTCACGAGCCCATTTGACGGCATTGATCACATCCTGTGTTCGTCTGCAAAAAACGATGACCCGTGGAAACTTGGAAATGCGCCTGTTGTATTCCATTCTGGCCGCACGGTACGACGGGCTGCCCGGGACCACAACCCTTCCGGTCAACCTCGTACCTGCTTTTATTGGCTTCAGTGCCATTGAATCTCACCATCCTCGTACATGTAATAAACCGTTCTTATCTGCTTATTCCTATGTGGGGACACTTGACCCGGTAACGGCACCTGCCTTGTAAGGCGGGTTTGATTTTGGATTATATGATTAGGACAAGCCTTCGTTTCTCACAAAATCAAACAACGTGTTGTTCAACTATACGATTTTTATTATAATATCATGTAACAGTCAACCATGTTCGAATCGTTCCTGTGCCAGGTATCGGCACTATTTGTCTGTGTATACATTTTTTAAAAAGGAGTTGGCTTAAGAATGCGAGAACCGAGCAAAGATTTGCGAATTATTCGAACGAAAGAGTTCATCCGTGAAGCCTTGATTGATTTAATTGAGGAAAAAGGATTCGAAGCCATTACAGTTAAGGATATTACAACGAGGGCCAGAATTAATCGCGGAACCTTCTATGCGCATTATCAGGATAAATTTGATTTAATGGCCCGATGCCAAGAAGAGTTTATGGACAAAATGAGGGACATCGTTAAACAAAAAGTTACGGACGTTAATGTAGATGCAGATTCGAATGTACCCCCAACGCTGCCCCTTAATGTCATGGTTTCCATGTTTGAGTATTTGGATCAGAACCGAAAGTTTATGAGGGCCGTATCCGGTCCCAAAGGTGGCCTATCCTTCCAAACAAAAATGAAGGAGTTCTTGTGGAATACATTGTTTGTTAGAAAAGAGTTCCCTCTGGTAAAGCAAGAGAAATTGCTTGTTCCCAGCGAGTACTTAATTGCCTATTTGGTTTCGGCCCATATCGGTGTCATTGAGCAGTGGCTGAATGGCAACGGAACCGAATCTCCTGAAGAGATGGCTCGTATTCTTGCAACAATTACGGTGAAAGGTCCATTCACGGCGGCCGGATTGAAGAATTAGAGAATAGAGAAAACCCACTTTTTAGAATCTCCCACGCTGCTGGAATCTGCCTGAACGGAAACAACCTTTCCTCCCATTGCGGTGATTTTTGCCTCGACACGTGGGAGCCTCTTGTCCTCTACCTGTCGGCACAACGGAGGCACCAGCCTCAACCATTCGTGTGACAATCGCCTCGCCAATTCCGCGGCTGCCGCCTGTAACTACTGCACACTTACCCTCTAGCGATAACATAAGTTCAAACGGTACAGGAGTAGGAATCGATAATGAAAAATTAGTCATTAAAAAAACTCCCTTCATAATTAAATTCCAGAAGAGGCAAACCCGTATTAGGTTCCCTATCCTCTCTGTTCATGTTACCCACTCTGTTCTCCTTGCATAGAAAAAAACCAACAACGCGTTGTTTTTATTAAACAACTTCTATTATAGAAATAGTTCACACATTTCAACAACGATCAGATATGCCCGGTGTGTTGGGTATCCAACAGCATTCGTAAATGTGCTAATTTTTTCAAGTTAATTTTGCTTGGAGACAACAAGAAGGGCACTCGATTCGAGTGCCCTTCTTGTTATTGGGTTATGACTGGCGGTGAAGCTCCAAAACTTTAATAGGATCTAGCAGCCAAGGAAACCCAGTAAGGCCTTCCACCAGCCAAAAGATTGCCGTATACTAGAAGTTTCATACAACACTCGCTCATTGTCCCCCAGCCAAACACGTAAATTTACTCCATCCGATTATGCATAATCAAATGTGACCTCATCTCCACCGCCAGGTTACTTCCAAAAAGTAATTCTATCGGAACCTAATCGAACTGATTCATACCCTTCTTCTTTGGCTTTTCCTATTGAGATCATCATTACGGGAACATAGCGTTCTTCATCTAGATCAAATGCTTTTGCCAGTTGATCAACTTCGAAGCCCGCCATTGGATTCGTATCATACCCATGTGCACGAGCTATTAACATGAACTGCATCGCAAAAAGGCTGCTGTCGACTTTTGCAACTTCAACCTTCACTTCTTTTGGAAGTGTCGGAAACATGGACAGAATGGTTTCCAGCTGACGATCTCGTACTTCGGCTGGCATTTTCCCTTGCTCCACAGCTGTATTGTAAATATCCTCGGCATTCAAATAGCTTTGAGTATCGCCAAAAATTAATAACATGGCCGAGGAAGTATCGTTTTGTAATGTATTAAAACGTACAAGAGGTCTTAGTTTTTCTTTTCCTTCCGGAGTATCAACTACGATAACACGCCAAGGCTGCATATTTGCGGAGGATGGAGCCAAGCTGGCTTCCGTAATCATTTCGCTCATTTCTTCTCTCGATATTTTGATACTCTCATCATACTTGCGGACAGAACGTCGCCCCTTAACTACATTGGCAAAATCGTTATTCAGAATATGGTTAAACATCGAATCTCTCCTTTTTGATAACATTCATTTTTTTGACATGGTGTATGTCGTTCGTTATCATAATCGTATTATGAACTATAAACCTAGGTTTATAGCAAGAGAGAGAAGGGGCCGCAATATGAAAATAAATGAGGTTTCAAAATTAACAGGTCTGCCTATATCAACATTGAGATTCTATGAACGCAAAAACCTGATCCCGGACAGGTTTGTTGCAAGAGATGAAAACAATTACCGTATTTATTCAGAAGAGATTGTTGAATTCCTGGATGATGTGAAGGTACTCCTATCCGTAGACTTTTCTATAGAAGAATTAAGTTCGCTAGTTAACCAACAAATTGACTTAGCATACGAGGATAAGAAAATGATCGTTGAACAAAAAATCAAAGAAATCGAAGATATCCAGAAGCGATTAAGAAAGTCAAAGAAATTCTTGAACACTATCCTGGAAGGAAAAGCAAACTTTCAAACGAAGTGTTAAGAACTTCCCCAGGCATGACGGATACGCCCTGCCTCCGCAATCATTCGGTTGATCAGTTCGGAAACGGTAGGGATATCTTCAATCAATCCAGTCACCTGCCCAGCCCAGCCGAACCCCTCCTCTTCATAACCGTCGTGAATCCAGCGTCGGTTTACCTGACCGCGAATCAAGTGTTGGATCTGCTCATAACCGGGTGTCCTTTGCTCGGTATCGACAATATGCTGGGCAAAAGCATTGCGCAGCACCCTCCCCGGAGAACCGATGGACGCTTTAATGATCGTTGTGTCCGTCTCTGAGCTGCTGACCAGCGCCCGTTTATAGGATTCGGAGGCATGCACGCATTCCTGTGTGGCAATAAAACGGGTACCCATGACGATTCCTTCCGCGCCCAGAGCCTGAGCAGCCATCCAGCCTCGGCCGTCTCCAATTCCACCTGAAGCAATGACGGGGATTTGCACCCCATCCGCAATGCTGGGCACCAGTACCATGGTGCCGACTCCGTCGCGTCCAAGATGCCCTCCGCCTTCATTGCCCACAACAATGACTGCGGATGCGCCAAGCGCCTCCGCTTTTTGCGCCTGTCTGCGTGATGAGACAAGCACCAGCGTGATTATATCCGTTCTCCGCAGCTCATTCAGCATGTCAGTCGGGTTGCCTCCTGTAATGGATACCACCGAAACGTTCTCTTCCTTGATGACCTGCAGACGGTCTGCAAGATCCGCTCGCTGCATGCCCAGAGCAAGATTGACCCCGAACGGCTTGTCCGTTAAGGCATGAATCCGCTGAATTTCGCAGCGCAGGGAATTCGCATCAGGAAGACTCATGGCCGTAATCTGCCCAAGTCCGCCGGCATTGGATACGGCTGCTGCCAGATCGGCATAGCCAAGGTAAGCCAATCCCCCTTGAATGATAGGATACTGAATGTTCAGAAGATCCGTAAGACGTGTGCTCCATTCCATATCTATTATCCTCCTGAGAGCAGAAGCAGCACGAAGATGAAACCGATCGTGCATCCTCCTGCCCTAAAGTCCGTAGTCGTCAATCTCAATACTCGGTAAGAGCTCCTGCCCTTCCCGTTACCATAAGCTCTGGCGTCTATGGCCAGCGATAACTGCTCCGCGCGTTGAATGGTCGTCATGAAGAGCGGCACTACAATGGGAATATAAGCGAGCAGCCGCTTGGGCAGCTTGAGGGCGGTGATATCATATCCCCTTGCCTTTTGGGCGAGCATAATGCGTTCCAGTTCTTCCATAATGGTGGGAATAAAGCGTATGGCAATCACCACCATCAAGGAAATCTGTTCAACGGGTACATGTAATCTGGACAGCGGCGACAGCAGCTTTTCCAATCCCAGAGCCAATGCCAACGGCTTGGTGGTCAGGGTAAGGATTGAGGCAAGAAGGATCATCAAGCCGATACGCCAGACGACAACCGTTCCCGTCTCGATGCCTTCCGCTGTCAAAGATATGAACGACCAGGACCACAATATCGTTGTACCCGGAGTAAGAATGGCGTTATATGTCCAGGTAAACACTAAAATGAACCAGACCGGCTTTAATGTCCGCAAATACATCCATATGGATATATGAGACAGCCCCATGACGATCAGAACAAAAGCTGTGGCAGCAGCGTAATCGACCCAAGTCCGTAGTGCCAAAAAACTAACCATCATCAGAACCATGCCAAGCAGTTTCGTTCGAGGGTCCAATCGATGAATCAGGGAATCTTGTTCGATGAATTGTCCAAACAGTATATTTTTCTGCATATTTATTGCCCTCTAACTTCCCAGAACGGCAGCACCGCGTCCAGAATATCCTTCTCTCTGCAGCTGCTGACTCCGATGCTTCGGCCAGACAGCTCCTCCACCAATCTCATAAGCTGTACAGCTTCAGGCAGAGGTAGTCTTGCTTGCTCCAGAAGGTCGGATCGCTCAAAAAAAAGCGTATGGGTATCCTCATGTCCCAGAAGTTGCCCCTGATGGAACACCATGACCTCGTCCGAAAATTCGGCAACATCCTCCATCTGATGCGAGATGAACACGATCGTTCGGTTCTCTGCCTGCTGCCATGCCTGCAGCATGCGCAGGAGTGCAAACCTGCCCGCCGGGTCCAAGCCAGCCGTCGGCTCATCCAGAATGAGCAGTCTCGGATTCATGAGCAGCACCGAGGCAAGAGCCACCCGCCGTTTTTGTCCACCACTTAATTGAAGGGGAACCAAAGGCAGCAGCTCCCTCCCCATACCCACCAGTGGCAGGATCTGCTCGATAGCCTCTTCGATTCGCCCGGATGACCAACCCTGCATACGAGGTGCGAATGCAAGCTCCTTGTATACGGTGCTTTCGAATATTTGATGCTCCGGATACTGGAATACAAAGCCTATATCGGTTATAACGCTGCAATGTCCCTTGGCGTCCTTCGGTGCAGGGCTCTGATTAATGAAATACTCACCTTCACATAACGGAAGCAGCCCCTTCAGTACATGGGCGAAGGTAGACTTTCCGGCACCGCTCGGTCCAACAACCGAAATCCACTTCCCCTCCCCAAGGGTGCAGCTCACATCTCGCAGTGCAACCCGATCCGCGAAGCGTACATTTGCCTGATTCAACGCATAGACCATTGCGATCGGGTCCACTCCTTCCAATCCGGTATTAATGGAGCTGTCGGACCAGCTTTACTAAGCGATTGCCGCAGCCTTACGGCAAACGGCGCATGAAGTCCGTAATCGGCCAATGCCACCAGTTCAAACAGTACTGCCGGCGTTCCATCATACGCAATATGTCCTTCATGCAGCAGCAGGACACGTTCGGCATGCAGGACCTCATCCATGTGATGCGTGATGTGTACAATCGTCACACCCTGACGATGAAGCTCCTGCATGATCAGCAGCATCTGCTGTCTTCCCTCTGGATCAAGCATGGAGGTCGCCTCATCCAGAATGATCATGTCAGGCTGCATGGCAAGGACGGCTGCAATGGCAGCACGCTGCTTCTGTCCACCGGACAACTGATGCGGCATGGCTTCCGCTTCATTCTCCAATCCAACAGCCTTCAGAACCAGATTCAGGCGAGCATGCATTTCATCCCGCGGAATACGGAGGTTCTCCATGCCGAACACAATCTCATCCGTCACTGTTGTTGTAATGAACTGATCATCGGGATTTTGAAAAACGATGCCGATACGACGGTGAATATCTGCTGCCACTTCGGGCTCTGTGGTGTCCAGCTTGTTGAATTGGACGCTGCCCTTCTTCGGCAGCAGCAAGCCCTTCATTAACTTGGCAAGGGTGGATTTACCGGAACCATTCCCGCCGACGATGGCAAGAAACTCTCTCTTCTTCACGGCAAAGCTAATCTCATCAAGAACCGACTGTCCTTTCCGATAATAAAATTGAACCTGATTCAACGTTAACATGTCCCGCCTCCTCTCCTGTTTCTCCAGCTGTCGAAAATGGCTGCTGCATCGCCGCTTTTTTGAATGATCGAGGGCTTCTGCCACAAGGTCACATCGGAGCCATTGACACCAAACGTCTCCCCTGTAAGATCCGTATCGGGCTGTTCCAGCAAAAGCTTCACGAAACACGCAACATCATCACTTTCACCTACCTTCCAGTGCTCGGGAAATGGCTCATTGCGCTGGGCATATTTTTCGGTCAAAAACTCGATTACAGGACGGGTCATATCGGTCAGGGCTGCTGGCGCAATCGCATTGATGCGAATACGGTATCGCCGCAGTTCCTCTGACAGCGTCCATACCATGCCGAGCATGCCTGCCTTGGCTGCGCTGTAGTTCACTTGTCCCACGGAGCCTTTCAATCCGGCTGTTGAGGTCATCAGTACAATGTCCCCTCCGTGTTCAGTCATGTGTGGCAGCACACGCCGAATGCAATAAAAGGCGCCATTCAGGTGCACATCAATCACCGAATTCCATTCCTCATCGGTCATGTTCATACATTTGCGGTCCCGCAAATTGCCTGCATTATGAATCAAAACATCGATGTTTCCATATTTCGTCACAATGGCGTTGACCATGGCTGTTACTTCATCAGGGTTGGCAACATCTGCACAATAACCCGATGCCTCTCCCCCATGCTGGCGGATGTCCTCCACTACACAATCGATGCCTCGCTGCCGGGTTCCATTAACAGCCACGCGGTAGCCGTGACGGGCCAATCGGAGAGCAAGACAACGCCCGATCCCTCTTGTGGCACCTGTAATCAAAACCGTTTTATTCAAAGATCATCCACCTTTCCGCCAACGGAAAACGAACCATTCGCCAGCGTTTCCCCATTCTCCCCTATCACGGTGACCTGAATCTCATGGTTTGCGCAATCATAATCAAATCGCGCCACCGTATCCGCCCATGCAGGCTTCATAAATCTCATTCGGGAAGACTTGATCCATTGCTCCGAGTGCTGGCTCAAATACATGGAATGGGCAATTCCCATGATGTACATGCCATGGGCAACAGGGCCTTTGAATCCGGCGGCCTTCGCCGCTTCGGGATCGGTGTGAAAGGCAGCCGCATCCCCGGAAGCAGCAGCGAACAGCCTGATCGCTTCCATTGTTATCTTTTTTTCCATGCGTGATCCTCCAGCGATATTAATACCGTCTCTGCACTCACAACCAGTTCTCCCTTGCATCTGCATTCCAGCAAGTGGGTATACAAGGTGAGCGCTCCACTGTGGCCCGTTTTCTGTTCCATTCGAGTGAGGGTCAGCACACAGTCGAGATGAGCGCCGGCTAAGAGCGGTTTCTCATAAGCAAACGACTGGCTGCCATGGATGAACGTACGCTCCTTGTCCAGCCACGGAACATCGGCTAAGGTCCAAAACGTAACCGGCATCGTAGGCGGAGCAAGCCATGTCCCATCGATCTTCTGCAAGGGAGTTTCAATGCTGTGCGCATACGCAAGAATCGCTTCTGGCGTAAGGTGATATGCAAATTCAAGCTTGTTCATTCGGCTGCCTCCACCAGAGTGGCAAGACCCATGCCTCCTCCAATTCCAAGCGCAGCCAATCCGCGTCGAAATGGCTGCCGTTGCATTTCGGCGCATAAACGCGTCATTAGAATTGCACCGGATGCTCCGTAAGGATGTCCCAAAGCAAGGGCTCCTCCGCCAGGATTGACCTTGTGCAACGGGATTTGAAGCTCCTGCAATGATGCAAGCACCTGGGAAGCGAAGGCCTCGTTGAATTCGATGACGTCCAGGTCATCCACCGTCAACTGCTGGCGACGTAACAGGCTGAGAATTGCCGGAACAGGGCCTATGCCCAGCACATGCGGATCGACTCCGGCCACCCTTGCATCCACGATGCGCAGCACGGGCCGAAGGTTCAGCTCCCTGCACTTGTCTCGGGACATCATGAGCACAAGCGCCGCCCCATCATTCATGGGGCATGCATTGCCAGCCGTCACGGTGCCGTTATCGGCAAACACAGGCTTCAGCCGCTGCAGCTTTTCGAGACTTGTATCCGCTCTCGGACATTCATCTGTATCTACCAAGCACCCCTGTACTTCAAGTGGAATGATCTCCTGCTGGAATCGCCCGGTTTGCCGGGAGCGAACAGCCTTTTCATGACTGTCCAGCGCATAACGATCCTGCGCTGCTCTGGATATCCCGTAGGCATGGGCCACGTTTTCTGCGGCCACCCCCATGTCCGGATCACCATAAGCGCTCGGCGTAAAACGGGCACGCGTATACAGCTCAGGCGTCCCCGTCAGCGTCTTCGGCTTGAACATTCTCCAGGGCGCCCGACTCGTGCTCTCCACACCTCCAGCCAGATATATCTCGCCTGCACCGCTCTGAATGAGCCTCGCAGCCATATTGATGGCCTCCAGCCCCGAACCGCATTGACGGTCAATGGTTACGCCGGGCACCGTGACGGGAAGACCGGCCTCAAGGGCGGCCACGCGGCCGATGTTACCGCCCGGTCCAACCACATTTCCGATCACCACATCATCTATCATGTGATGCGGAACGTTGGTTTCCGCTAAGATGTGGCGAATCAGGGGTGCCAGCAGAGCCTCCGGCTCCAGCGAGCTTAATGCTCCGCCAATGCGGCCAATCGGTGTACGTTTTGCCATCACAATGACTGCATCTGTCACAGGATCACCCTTTCCACATTATCCTTCATCACTTTGCGGGCAATTTTCCCGCTGCTCGTATACTGGAACCGATCGATGTCGATGAGTTCTTTGGGTATCTTATAGCTGGCCAGAAACTTCAGACAAAACTGCTTGACCTCATCCAGTGTCCACTGGCGCTCCCCAGCCTGCCACTGAATCAGAGCGGTTACCTGCTCCCCCCATCGATCATTCGGTTTGCCGAATACCATAACCTCCTGTACGGACGGAATACGCCCAAGCACAGCCTCCACTTCTTCCGGGAATACCTTCAAGCCTCCGCTTTTAATCATATTCTGGGAACGTCCTGCGAGATAAAGATCGTTGTTCAGATCGACATACATGTAGTCGCCTGTCTGAAGCCAACCATCGCGAAAAACATCAATTGTATCTTCATGAAGCTGATAGTAACCCGTGAACATCATCTCGCTGCGAATGTACAACTGGCCGATCTCACCCACAGGCACCTCCCGAAAAAACTCGTCTCGAATCGATATCTGCACACCGTCAAACGGTCTTCCGAGAGAACCGGGCTTGTCTTCTTTGCCTACATCTATGTAGCTGATATAACTCGCTTCCGAAGAGCCATAATATTCATACAATTGGGTATCGGGAAACATCTCGCGACACCGTTGTTTGGATGACTCGGACCATGCACCTCCTGAACTGATCATCGCCTGAATGGATACTTTGCCCGAATCCACTGCAGCGTATTGTAACAAGGAATCAATCATCGTTGGTACGACAAATAAAGTCATATCGGGTACTTTGGAGCACAGGTTCAGGACCTCACGGGCAGCAAACTGCTCCAGAATATGAAAGGTCGCCCCGCTGTAGAGCGACTGCATAAGAGCAAATAGGGACAAGGAATGCACAAACGGACCTGGAGCAAGCACTTGCTCCATCCGGTCTAATTGGAAGGCCTCGCCCGTTGCTTCAAAGCTTCGAAGCCAGGAGACATGGGTGCGCATATAACCCCTGGGACGACCGGTTGTTCCTGAAGTATAGCCGATAAACAGCAACTCGTTAGTTAGATCCGCATCTCCTGCTGGCTGAAATGACGACAGCCATGTATCGTAGGTTCCCGGGTGTTCATGTTCAGCAAAAGTTAAACACGGAATGGCAGCGTGCTGTTCGTTTATTTTTTCCACATAACGTCTCTCACCAACGATGACCCGAGGCTTGCACTGCTGGATCACCCTTTGCAATTCGGCAACACTCCATTTCGGGTCAAGCAGCACAGGCACGCATCCTGCATACACCGCACCCAGAAATACCTCGACAAACTCGATACGGTTCGCGGACAGCATAGCCATCTTGTCATGCACATAGCCAGACTGCCGGAGCCCTTGTGCAATTCGTTTGACCCGCTCCATGAGGCTCGCATAGGTAAGCTGCTTCCGACCGCTAGAGATGGCGATTCGGCCGGGTGTCTCTACCGCGCGGTTTAGGATGGGCTGTATCAGATTCATTTGTTATCACACCTATATGACAGATTTTCCTTCGTATTTCCGCTTCTAGGAGCGTCGTATAGAGTCAGGAATTGTGCATCTTTTCTTCGATCGGACTGATGGCCTTAAGCTGCATGGCAACGATGGCTGCAATAATGGCTTTGATCAAGTCTCCCGGAAGATATGATACGGCACCAAGCAGTCCTGCCCAGATGGACGTATTCGTAATCAGCGCCATAACCGGAGCACCGATCAGGCTCACGAGAATCACGCCAAACACGATATTGATGAGGAGCAGCTTCCATGTCTTGACTTGCGGCCATAGCTTCTCCGAAGCCCACCCAATACAAAAGGCTGCGATCGGCCAGCTAAATATGTATCCTGCAGAGGGCCCAACCAGAACGGCGAGACCGCCGCGACCACCTACCAATACAGGCAGACCAATCGCTGCCAGAATGATGAAGATGATAAGACTGAACGCTGCCATGCGTTTGCCCAGGAAGCATCCTGCCAGCATGACGCCCAGAGTCTGTGCCGTGATCGGAACAGGTATGAAAGCTAGAGGAAGTGGCGGAATCAGACCCAATACCGCAATGAATGCAGCGAATAATGCAGCATATACGAGTTCTTTTGTTTTCAAAGTAGTAACCTCCATCGGGAACCAATAACAAGATATTTGATTAGCGTCGACGTCTAATGAATTGAATTATAATGTGCAAGTTTCTAATTGTAAACATAAAAACTATTGTTTTTGGTTGACAATGAAAACAATGCTGAAGCAACGAGGATGCTACTAATAGTGGCAACGGTAGTTGGTTGCTGCTTGTTCGGCTGGAGTTGTGGTTGACGTAGATATGATTTGAGCCGTAGAGGCAAACACTTGATTGCCAAACGTATGGTCACTATGCCAATGCGTGTTGATTACGTAGGAAGCTGTTCTTCCCGTGAGAAACTCTGCGGCTGCCTGCAAATCCTCGGCAGCCTCTATTGTCGTGAATGTGTCCACAACTAGCGTAGAATCACCCAGATCAATGATTGCTGCATTGCCTAATGAGCCCGTACCGGGAACTGAAATCACTGCAAATACGCCCTCAGCAACGTCATTCAGCACGAAATGTTTGGAGCCTTTGAACACGACTGTCTCGCTCTTCATGGATACCTCTCCCTTCTCGAATCAAGTCGATTATATACTATTCCATGATCGTTGAAGAGAAGATTTTTTCTACAAAAGCATGGCTGCTTGGCAACGATTATTTCATAGCTACAAGAATAATACTAGCAATTAATCCTGAGAGCAAAAAATAGCTTCCGCTGACAAGTCCGTATACAAGCGGCCGTGGGATGTTAGGATTTATCCCCGTATTGATGGTGGTTGAGGCTAATAAGCCTAGTCCAACGATTCCACCAAAAACAATAGCGTCAACATAAGATTCGATCTCGAAAGCATAGATCAGAATCGCCATTGCGATAGTAGTTACCAGTCCACATATCAAGGGTCCCAGAATATAAATAGGAGCCGGTTTTACTTTTGACGAACCCTCCTTGCCTAATGCCAGAGCATACGCCTTCCCAAATAAAACAGTAAACCAAACGCCGCCCAGCAAAGAAAGAGACAATGTAGCGAGCACGATCGAAATCCAATTTAAATTCTGCATGACGTTAAACATATAGTTCCTCCAATGATAAATAACCTCTTATTCTTTCATTTGTTAGCTTATTTAGCGGACTCCTCTACTTCATGAGATCTCGCAGGCTGCCGGTACCAGTAAAGAGAATAATCGTTCATGATAGACGCATGGCCCAGCTGACGCAGCATAGTCGACATATTGCCCCGGTGGTAGGTGCCGTGGTTGACCGCTTGAAGCACAATTTCCGATAATCGCGTGCTGCGCGTTCCGGCGTAGGGATTGTCGAGCACAATGCTTTGCTCCAAGTCGTTTTGGCTTCGGAACCATGCTCTGTATTCTTCGGCTAACTCACGAAAGGCAATTGCGAATTCATCGACAACGTACCCAAGGATTTCTTGTTGCAGCGGAAGGCAGGCTTCCAGCGCTTGGGGCATACTGGTTCCACTCAGAACCTGAAGCCAGCACTTGTCGAGCGCCTAGACATGCGCGAACACTTCGCCAATGGTGGAAAACGAGGTGTTTACTTCTTGCTGCAGCACCGAGGACGGCAGTTCCTTGATTCTTCCCAAGAGGGTTTGAATAGCCCATGCGTGATAGTCGAACATTTCTACTGGATGACTTGTCATTCGTATCGTCTCCTTTGACGTGCAATGAATTTGGTTGTTGTATCTGTTGTTATAATAAAAAAAGTAATATGACAACGGTCTGTCATACTACTTCATAAAGTTCGAGCGTACTTTTCTCGTATCGCTTTACGGGTTCTCGTAGTTATTCAACGGCATGCCTACATATTCGCGGAAAGAGCGGATCCGATCTCCCTCGAACTCGAAGATAATCGTAAGTTCGTTGGAGAAAGGCCGCCCATTGAGGGGACCTTCCGAGCGAAATACCACCATTCCGTGATCTTGATCCTCAAGCAAGAGGAGCGGAGTGAGCAACATCTGAAACACCGAGCGCTCGAATCTGATCAATTCCTCGAACCGCTCTTTGCCTTGCTGCTTGTGATTCCATCCCTCCAGCGGAAGCGGGACGAAGAAATGAAAACCTTCTGCAACCTTCTTCAGAAAATTCTCGGTATTCCCTGTTTCTAAAGCCTGCCTGAAGGCATCAAAACATTCGCTGGTTCGAGATGTGACTGCGTCTAGGGATTTTTCCATGACTACCCTCCTCATTATGGTTATTCGTCGATTAATTGAGTCTCAAGTTTTCCTTACGTCTTTTATCTCTCGGCATTCAAACTTTAATTAGCACGAAACCACCTTTAGCTGACTCGATATCGTTCCCAGGTGAATAGATTCATGAATCAGGGCGAAGTTAAACAGCTCGCCGGCGGTGTTGAATTCAAACGGTCCAAAGGCATATGGTGTTGAAAGCTCCTTCTCCAGCAATTCAGGGGTCAATTCAGATAGTCGGGAAAGCTGTGCCTTCAACATCTCGACCAGTTCCTCCTTCGATGGAGGAGCAGACGTCCAATCCGAGGGCTTGGTTCCAGAGCTAAACAGCGTAACATATGAGTCCGGTATAACCGATGGAAAGCCGAGGCTTAGGATAGAATACTGATCCATCCAATAAATGATATGACCGACATTCCAACGAATCGTATTGTTAAACCCTGCCGCTTGGATGTCGAACAACTCCTCGGGGATCGTTTGCACCTGCTGCAGCACCACTTGGCGTACTATTTTTGCAGTGCTGATGATCATTCCAGACATATTCGTTTCCTCCTTTGTTATGGGAACCGCTTGATATGTCCCCAGTATAGGTCCCATGCAACACTTCATCAATGCAGTCGACATTACCGGAACGTTAAGTATAAGTTAACGATAAATCGTTGACAGGATCAGGAAGATGGCGTAACAATAAGCATTGAACATGTATCCAGCGATGTCATGGAAAGCAGGTGTGAGTTATGGAGTTAAAGCAGCTACAGTATTTTATGGCCATATGCGAGGAGCTTCACTTCACGAGAGCGGCTGATAAAATGGGAGTCAGCGCACCCAACATCAGCCAGCAAATAAGGAGATTGGAAGAAGAATTAGGGGTTCTGTTGTTCGATCGCGTGGGCAAAACCATTGTCCTTACAGATGCCGGAGCGATTCTTCGTGAGCATGGTGCAGCTGTGTTCACGCATCTGCAGCAAGCGAGCGACGCCATTGCTGACCTGAAGCAGATGCAAGGCGGATCGCTATCCATCGGCGTCTTGCCCGGCGATGCGGATCTCATGTTTAATGCCTTGCTGCTGAACTTCCATCAGACCTACCCGACCATCTCGCTGTCTCTTCTGGAAACGACAAAAGTAACAGAACAGGTTCTGGATCGGAGCATCGATGTCGGCGTAACCATCGGCCCTGTTGTGGATGAACGTCTCACGTCAATCCCCTTGTTCCATGAAGAGTTTTCACTGGCGGTAAGCAGGCATGATCCTCTTGCCACAGAGAACTTCATTGCCTTGAACAGGCTGCATACCTTGAAGATGGTTATGTTCCCACCCGACCATCAATGCCGCAAGCTGATCGATGGCTTTTGCATAAACAACGGGTTTACTCTGCAGCCGCATATGGTGACAACAACGTTGTCCTCCCTCATCCAGATGGTACAGAGCGGAGTTGGCGCTTGTGTGCTGCCTCGGCTTCTACTGGATGATCTTCAACATCCAGATATAAAAGTCGTGCACCTGAAGAATCCTACGCCTTCTCAGGACATTTGTCTGATCTACCGGAGCGATAGATATGTCGGATACGCCATGCGCACGTTCATCAAGGCTTTGAAAGCTTATATCGAGACAGCCATCCACCACTCGAAGTCTTCATGATATCCTGTTGCAAAGGTTGATATTACGGGTCTGTTGACCCAATACGGGAATGGTAGAACTCAGTTGTGAACGGACTTTGGAGTGTTGTTGGTTTCATTGAGGCTTCGCCGCCGTACTGATCGTTGGCAGGAATAGTAGATCATGATAGTAAGGCTCGCGGACAGGAAGACGATTTGCATCAGAGTGCGTGGAAATATTGCATCTTCCGGTTTGGTCGCGAGGCCTGAGAGGGCGTAGTGAATATTTGCAGGGAACATGATAAGCAGCAGAAGCGAGAGTCCCCCAGCGGCCCAGGGTACAGTCGGCAGCTAGAACACCTATAGCTCCTGCCCACTCCAGCAATCCGGTAAGTGTCACGATAAACCCGGGATTGGGCAGAAAAGGCGGCACCATGCTGATGAGCTCTTTCCGCATCCATACGAAATGAACCGTGCCTGTTAACATAAACATGGCTGCGACTCCGCCCCGAAGTGCAACTGGCCAAGGACGCAGTCGCTTCACCCCCGCAGCACCCGCCACAAGAATGACCATGGTGACACCAATAAGAACGATTAGTGGTTCCATATGGTTTAGTAAACCTCCTCCATTAGGAATCATCCGAAGAATGACAACCTCTCAACAATCTAATTTATGAATTCATCATAAATACCGACCATCGGTTTGTAAATAGTGAAAATAAAGTCGCTCATTCTGTTCTGCCACTTCTTAAGGGAATATGTAACATTATCCTAATGAAGGCTTTTTCCCAACTGATGTACTTAGCTCTTCATTTCTCAAATTTATGGAATCTATAAAAGGAAAAAGCCCCCAAAGGGGCTTTCGCTGTCTAATATATCCGTACTTACATCGAAGTCAATCTCTGTACAAAATCGCGGAAATCCTTGACCCAGACTTCCGGAGCCTCCCAGGCTGTATAATGACCGCCCTTTTCTAAATCTGAAAAATGAATAAGGTTTGTTTTCCGTGCCGCCCATTCCTTCGGAAGAGGAGCATTCCATGGACAGTGTGCCACACCTGCTGGAACTTCACTTTTCCCGTATGATTCTTTAGAATGTGCTGCCTGCGATTCTGCATAATAAATGCGCATGGAAGAGCCAATCGTCTCGGTTACCCAAAAGATCATAATATTAGTTAGGAGCTCGTCACGGCTAAACCGTTCTTCAATCTCCTCCCCCGTCGAGGACATCGTAATACTGCCCATAATCCATGCCGCCAAACCAACGGGCGAGTCATTAAACCCATAGGACAAACTTTGTGGTTTCGTGGATTGGATCATATTGAATGCGCCTTCCTTCATCCACCATCCCTGAATAAAAGCCGCAAATTCCTGTTCCGGAGGAGTCAGACTCGCAAAATCCGTGTTGTGGTCGGGATAACCGACATCCGTCAAGTGCATACCTAGAAGAGCCTCTGGGTGACGATTGGCTAAAGACAAACTCACGATTGAGCCCACATCGCCGCCCGCAGAGATAAACTGGGTATATCCGAGTTTAGCAGTCATTAAGGTCGCGAACAGATCTGCGATTTGATCAAAGGGCAGAGAATTCCGCTCGGAAAATCCCGTACCTGGAATCGAAGGAACAACGACGTGAAAATTTTCTTTTAACATTGGAATCACTTTATGGTATCGGTAAAATGAATCCGGCCAACCATGTATCAGCAGGATGGGGATTGCATCCGGATTTGAGCTTGGCTCATGAATAAAGTGCAGTTTCGTGCCCTCGATTTCGGTTGTAAAATGGTTATATGCATTCAGTTCCTCTTCATTCTTTCTCCAATCGTATTGATATTGCCAATACTCTACAAAGTCTTTCAAATAATCAAGATTACTCCCCATCCTCCAGCCCGCATTCTCTGCTTGATCGGGCCATCTCGTCTTAGCCAATCGGTTCTGCAAGTCATCCAAGATGTCCTGAGAAACATGGATTTGAAAGGGTTGTATCTCGGAATTGAAGTTATCGCCAAATGAACTGTTCAACAATAAAACCTCCATCACTTTTTAATAGTCGGTATCTGGTCATGGAGTATTTTTAAATTGCGTTAAAAACGGCCCGGATTGCACTAAGCCAGCGTTAATAGCTTCCCACAGATATAAGGATGCAATCGTAGAATAAGGCTTCCACTCTGCTTGTTTCCGGTGCAATGGAGAGCGGCCTTCGCTTGCTTCAGCTGCATACAACCATTCCGAAGCACGTTTAAGGCCATGATCGCCGAAAGATAGGACATCTTGTCTTCCCAAGTGAAAAATGAGGAACATCTCCGCGGTCCACCGACCGATTCCCTTCACCAGGGTCAACTGACGAACGACCTCATCATCATCCAGATCGGCTAACGATGGAAAATGAAGCGCTCCCAACTTCGTTTGTTCCGCAGCGTTTCGAATATAGCCTAGCTTATTCCGCGATAATCCCGCTGAGCGCAAGCTCTCTTCTGCTGCAGCTAGGATAGCGTCAGCTGTAATTGTGCCGCAAACTTGTTCTACTCTGAGAAAGATGGTTCTGGCAGCTTTAATCGAAAGCTGTTGACCAATCAACGTTCTCGTTATGTAGGTGAAGCCATCCGGCTCATAGGGGACCTGGATGTGACCGATCCGTTGGACCAACTCTCCGAGCAGAGGGTCAGCCATGCACAATTGCCGCACATGAGGATGGTCTGGATGGACATCGAAGAGATATTGCAATTCAATCATCCTATCTTACTGCTCCCCGGCAACATCTGGAGGAGCCGCGAATCTCTTGGAGAAGATTCTACATAGCCCTTAGTAACAATATGAGCAGAGACACACACACAAGCACGAGAATGAATAACGTCACCCATTTAACATGCTGTTTTCGGTAAAGGGCAAGGATGGCCTCAACCAACGTAACTGCGGTCAAGCTCCATAGTACGGCCTCGGTAATCGGAAGCAGAAGAACGAACCATAGAAGCGAAGCAGCAGCAGCCTGGATAACCACACTTCCAATCAACAGCCCCCATAAAGGGAGCACCTTCGCTTTGGTCGGTTTACGGGTCCAGTAAGCCCACACCAGATAACCTCCAATCAGTGCATAAACACCCCACCGCTCGAACCATAAAAAACCTACTGGCGACACCTCGCTTTCCTTGTCCAACAATATAATGACATCACAACGCCTGTTGTATTGTAGAGTATACTTCTATTGCCATGCCGCAGAAACGTTTGTTTTCCGACTCTGTACCCGTACAGATGATGTCCGGATGGCCAAGCAGTATTCCCAGATCTCTGTCCTGAATCCACAACGATGACGATCCAGCTTACCCGCCCTGTTAAATAAATTTAACTTGAAGCGTTGTGTTGATGAGCTCTTTCATCACGCGAGCTATGGTTTGGACACCCGACTCGATATACGCCTCCTCCACCTGCGATACACTCAAGCGAATGACCGAATCTTGTACAAAATCGGGCAAATACATTTTTCCGGCGTCATCTACATGTACGTTTTCCTGCTTCAAATGCTCGATGAACGTCTTGGCTTTTAACGGATTCGGCAATCGAATCGTCGAATAGAATCCCGAAAGCGAACCCGAATAGGCGGCGCTTGGCGGCAGCAGTTCCTGATAGGCTTTTTGCAGTAAAGCTGCTTTTCTGGTGTAGATCGATCTCATGCGCTGAATATGAGCCTTGAACATGCCGCTCTTCAAATAGATTTCCAGTGCACCTTGCGTCAGAACTGGCGTATGCAAATCCGAAGCGAACTTCGCGCTTAAGAATGAATCTCGTATGAAGTCCGGAATTACCGCAAGCCCCAATCTTAAACCGGGCAGCATCACTTTGGAGAAACTCTTGATATAGATGACCCTTCCTGACGGATCGTAAGCGAACATTGGGTCCTGCTGCATGTCGGGGTCCAGGTCGCCCAGGTAATCGTCTTCGATGATATAAACGTCGTATTTTTGTGCCAGCTCCACGATTTTCCGTCGCTCCTTGTTCGAGTAGCTGTAGCCGGTCGGATTATGATATCGGGTCACGGTGTAAAAAAATTTAATGTCATTCCATTTGAACAGATGCTCCAGCCGGTCCATGTCGAGTCCATTCGCCGTAATCTCAATTCCGTATGCCGTGGCCTGCTGATATTTAATCGATTCGATCATACTCAGATGCGTAGGCTGTTCGACGCAGATGTTCTTTTTGTTATTGGGGAACGGGAGTGAAATCAATAGATGAATAGCTTGCTGGGATCCGGATACAACGCAGACTCGTTCGGGTACGGTAAACACCTGCAGTTCCCGCAGATGACGTGCCAGTTCCACTCGCAGTGAAAGCAGCCCCTGGATCTCGGAGTAGGTGAACATCTCCTCTTTATACACTTCGATGGCTTGATTGATGCAGTGCTGATAATCCCGGTAAGGCATGGCTTTCTTGTCTGGACCAGCCGAGAGAAAATCAATGGCTCCTGTGTTAGCCGCGCCTGAATGGCGGGAGGGAACCTGCTCCACGACATAATAACCGCTCTTCGAGACGGAATAGATTTTATGTTTCTTCTCTAATTCGGAATACGCTTTGATGATGGTATTGACACTGCAATCGAGCCGCTTGGCCAGCGACCGAATGGATGGCAGCTTCTTGCCCGGTATTAACTCTCCGGTGTCCATTAGCATTTCAATATGCAACATGACCTCTGCATAGATCATAAGTGTCCCCCTCTTCTCTTCTTCAATCTGTACAGGCACAAACCGTAGATAACAAGATTTACTTGCCGTACCTGTATCCATAGACTAATAGTATCAAAATGCATTTGATGCTGGGAAATGATTCTGTTCGATGGCCATTGAAACCCTTCCCGAAAAAATGGATGTGCAGGAGTGATGCAGATGTGTTACAGATGAAAAAGTTAAGCCGTTTATCCCATTTGATGGTTGTACTCGTTACGCTTGTTGGTTTGTTTGCCTATTCACCGAGTGCTGATGCCAAGCCTGGCGTCCGCCCGCTTGAATTGCAGCACATATTTCACGACACTCAAGGAACACTTGTCCTCAAGAACTTGAAGACCGATCAAGTCTATCAATTCAATCCCGGGAGAAGCCAACAGCGGTTTACACCGGAATCAAGCTTCAAAGTGGCAAATGCCCTCATTGGACTGGAAGTAAAGGCGGTTGCCGACGAATATGATGTGAAGAGATGGGACGGTATCGCAAGAGATTTTCCGGTCTGGAACCGGGATCATTCGCTCGCTTCGGCTATGAGGGATTCTGCCATTTGGTATTATCAAGCCATGGCTCGCGATATCGGCCAAGTTCCGATGCAGCACTACCTGAATCGAATCAACTATGGAAACCGTGACATCTCGGGAGGAATCGATACATTCTGGCTGGACAGCAGCTTGAAGATTTCGGCCATAGAACAGGCGGATTTTATCGAGCGGCTGGTTGAGGAGGATCTGCCTTTTCAGAAGAAAACGATGAAGACCGTCAAACGGATCATGATTGATGACGAACAAGACGAGTATACGATTCATGGAAAAACAGGCTCAAGGCTCTCCGATATGGGGCTTGGCTGGTATGTGGGTTATGTCGAGACGGATAGGAACACGTGGGTTTTCGCTACCAATGTGGCCGGGAGCGGTACAACCGCCAAACAATTGACGCTGGAGACGCTGAAAACAATGAAGATTCTGAAGGATTAAGGGAAAAAGCAAACGTTTTTGAGCGCAACGGCAAATGCTTTGGCAGGACTGTATGTGGAGGGGGCGACACGCCCCTTCCGTGCTCACCTATGTGCAATATTAATATAAAACGCCTACCCTCGGGTAGGCGTCACTTGACTTTTCACACTTGTGTGATCAATCTCTTGTGTACATGTTCTGATCCTGCAATCGAATCAGCACCTTGCCATAACGGCCGCTCTGCTGGACAGTCACTTTACCGGATGGATACGCCTGATCCAAATAGTCTGCTACGATTTTCCGATTCCGATCATCTGCAGGCAGATCGTGTCTGCGAAGCCATACCATCATTTCCTGTAATGCCTCATCCCTTGAGTATTCCATCGTTTTTGTTTCCCGGGTAATAAGGGATTCGTAGGCGTAACCTTTGAGATAGAGCAGATGAAGCAAATACCCCATTTCCGTATGTTTTGTTCTGAAGGACTGCCCGGTGACAAGTGGCCAAATTTCGTGAATCAAACTGAGCTCCGTGGAACCAACCGGCATGCTGATGTAACAATACTGACTGGCACAATCGAGTATCTTCTCCACGCTCCCCCAATCCACAATGACAGGACACATGGAGACAAATACGAGATCGAAGGCTTGGCTCCAGCCTCTCTCCTGCACGTCAATATCTTCAAACCGTTCGGGAATGATCTTCACTTTGTCATCGGGGAACTTGGCGAAATTTTCTGTCAGCAGTTCCACCAAGGGAATGGAGGACTCTACCGCGGTTACATGAGCACCCCGCTCCGCAAACGGCACCGAGAACACTCCCGAGGCAGCTCCAATATCCAGCACAGAAGCGTTCTCGAATTGGACGCCTTGCCCCTCAAGCCAGTTCATGATTCGCTTGGTTCTCTTCCTTCCCTCTTCATTAAACGACTGCTCGTTGAACGTCCTGGCCTTATGATCAAAGTCTCTGGATGGCTCGATTCCGGCCCTTTTCATTTTCTCCAAGATGGCAGCTCCACGGTCTTTCCATTCTTTTTCCCAAGTGGCTTCGTTAAAAAAATGATTCATGTTTGTTCCTCATTTCGATAGATTTATTTTGCTACGAAGACTGACAAGTATTTTATTATGGATCTATATTATCCATAATAAAAGCACAAGAAGTGTATTACTTCTTGTTTTGAGCATGGTTGCAATGCTTGGACGCCTCATCAAGTACATACTGTATCGTATACTCCCGCAAATATTGGTGCATATGCTGTTCGGCGCCAAGCATTACTTTTTCAACCAAGCATCCGTTCTTTCTTGGACGTATCGAATCCCCTTGATCATCCTCGACTTCTGCTAACACCTCATGCTGCCGCGAACTGGTATTCGAGCATTCGAACAAATGCTGTCTTCCTTCAATCACTTGAATAACATCCAGAAAAGTAATCTGTTCAGGCGACTTTGCAAGTTCATAACCGCCATTTACCCCTGGCACAGCGCGTACAATTCCATCCTGCCTCAGCTTGGACATGATCTTGGATAAGTAGGTTTCCGAAACGCCAAGCGTCGCAGATAATTCCTTGATTCCGATATTGTTATTGCGCTCCGAGAGCCCCAAATGAATTAAGGCGTGGAGTGCATAATCTGTGCTTTTGGAAAACTGCATGTTTCACTACTCCCTTCATCGGATCTTCATTACAGACCCGCAATGTCCATAATATATGATTGGGCTCCGATTTGCAAATATATTTGTTCTCCTCTCCCCGATTGCATGCTAATTTTTATCTTTGAGACAAGATTGCCTTATGTCATGCCGGTACCGTGCGACAGTACGGTGCGGTTTGGGTCATATGCCTTCCTCGTCGGCCGATGGGCCGTAAAGTCCCGGTACCGGAATATCTAGTAACCGATAATAAACGCCGAGCTGCGCCCGGTGGTGGACCATGTGGCTTAATCCGAAGGTGCGAAGCGCGATTGCCCGCAGTTGACGCAGGATGATATGGTCACCATTGCGCAAGATCCATTCCTCGCCAAGGGATTTCTCGTCGCATTCGGCTAACAGCTGCTCAAGCTTGATGACGTTTGCGTCGAATTGCTCCAGCACGTCTTTGCGGCTCTCCAGAGGCTTCAGCCGAAGCGGTGTGGTCGAAAGATCGAATTCCAGATAAAGAAAAATCGTGATTTGCCAGTTCAGCAGATTGATCAGGTGCGTGGCAAGCCCGCCAAGCGTCATCGACTTCACGTGAGGCCTCCAACGCATATGCTCCTCGGGTAACCGATCAAGGATGCCCCGCGTAGCAGCCAGCTCATTGATGGCGTCTCCGACTATCAGTTCTTTTACCATATACTTCCCCTCCCCCATTTATATGGATAATCCTATTGAAGTAAAAAGCTTGTCTTACGCCGTTGTAGCAATTTTCTTTCTATGGGGAAACATGTCCAATATGCGATGCATTGACAACCGATAAAGCCCATGCTACATTCTAATCATAGTAAACTAGTCTGATTAATAAGATTAACATTTACGGAAAATGAGGTGTTCCTGATGAAAGAAATTCCGCTTCCGCTTGTAAAAGCGAACCAAATCGGAATCGTGCTGTTCGTTCTTTTATCATTCGTGTTTCAACAACCCTGGTTTATTTACATTCTATTCCTGATACAGGTGATTCCTTTACTGGCAGGTGCCAAGGGCAATCTGTTCATTCAGCTGGCCAAGGCTGTTATTGGCAGAGAAAGGCTGAAGAAATCGGAAGGGCAGGCCGAGGAACTGGCTCGATTCAATCAATCCATCGCGGTCATTTTGCTTGGCATCTCAGCCGCAGCTTATTTGTTGGGATGGCAAGTGGCTGCGTATGCTGCATCCGCTATGGTAGCTGTAGCGGCCATTGTAGCCGTCATGGGTTATTGCGTTGGCTGCACGATCTATTATCAATACAAGCGCTGGAAGCTGCTGCGCTCGCGCAGTCATCCGTCATGAATAAAGTGATGCAGCCAGCCGCTCTCTAACATGCAAAGGGTGACTTCCACTAGGAAGTCACCCTTTTTTTCAATTACTATGAACCCGCCAGCTGTTGTTAAAAAATAGTCGGTATCATTCCCCCATCCATGCGAATTGGAGATCCTTTAAACGCGGATGCATAAGGACTACATATAAATGCGGCCAGCCTGCCTATTTCAGAAGGCTTGATAAATCGCTGGATTTCAGATTGAGGCAGGTTTGTTTTCATAAATCTTTTCTCTTTTTCCGAGAAAGTCAAATCTTCATTTGGATATATTCCCTCAATAATCTGCTGTACATTTTCAGAGAGTGTCGGTCCCGGTAAGATCGTATTGACTGTAACTTCCGAACCGATCGTTAATTTGGACAAGCTTTTCGATAAGGACAGGAGCATGGACTTGGTCATTGCATATTGTGGCATTTGTCCTGAAGGCATCAAGGCTTCTTCGCTTGCAATAAAGATCACGCGGCCATCGTTATTTTTCAGCATTTGAGGCAAATAAAATTTAGATAATGCGTTGGCGGCAAGAACGTTCGTACGGAAGTATTTCTCCCACACCTCATCGCCCACGTCCTCATACTGCATAATTTCATACATTCCCATACTGTTGACCAGCAAATCTACATGAGGGTATTTCAGGAATAAAGCCTCTCTTTGCTCTATGTCCACCATATCGGCAGCAGCGGGTTGGGGAGAGGTCGCCGGATAATTAGACTTTATTTCATGTACCGTTCGTTCCACCTCATCCTCATTTCGCCCATTGATTAGTACATGCACACCTTCTTTTGCAAGCTCCATGGCAATGGCTTTTCCGATGCCTTTTGTTGATCCCGTAACTAATGCTGTTTTATGATTTAATCCCATTTCCATTGCTTCAAATCTCCTTCAATTTATCATTCACGGCAAGCTGCTTCATAGTCATAATGGAAACAGTCTTGTGCTCCGGGTATTGATAATATTATCTTGTCAGGATGATTCGGTAACTAGCGCATGACGCCAATCTTCTTGCTTCACACGCCAACTTGAGGGAGTCTCCCCTTCCCAGTTTCGAAAGGCGCGATAGAATGAGTTCTGGTCTTCATATCCAATCAGGAATGCTACTTCCTTAATATCAAGCGAAGGGTCTTTCAAGTACTCCAAGGCCGACTCATGTCTTGCTTGTACCAACAGGTGCTTAAAATTCGTGTTCGCCTCCATCAGCCTGCGCTGCAAGGTTCGATCACTCACGCCAAGCTCTCTCGCGACGGCTTGAACATCTGCCCGCCCTCCGGTCAGATTGCGTTTCATGATCCATTTGACCCGCTCTGTGATGGAGCAGCTGCGCTGCTGTTCATCAAGCGTTCGGTCCAATACCGGGGTCAAGATCTCTAACAGCTCTTCATTGTATGAAGCAAAAGGGATATCCAAATCCCTTCGATGCAGTGTCAATCGGTTGCATGCTGCACCTGTCCGTATGGGGCAGCCGAAGTACGCTTCAAGGGCTTCTACATCACCCATGTCGTTCGAAAATTCGACCAACTGTGCCGTCAATGGTTGGCCTGTCCCCCTCCGACCGAGCTCCAGAAGACATGCCAATGTGATTCCCACTAACACGGGGGGACCACTTTGCTCGGTATGCCGCCATTCCAACTCGATTAAGCAATACTCGTCCTCCTCGATGATGCGCAAGCCTTCAGGGGGACACATTTGCTTGTACCGTGACATTCGTTGTAAGGCGTCGCGGAAATCACGTGCGTGATAAGGCGCTAAGACGGTCGGTGGATACTGCGCTGTTTCAAATACGGTGGCAAGCTCGATGATTCCCTTGGCCGTGTCGCCCATGAGATCGGAATACGCATGCCAAATTGCGAAATACTGGGCGCTTGTAACGATAGGGTCAGTTATAACGGTTAACGGCAGCCCTGCTGAGCGAACCACGTCGTGAGAAGTGATCCCCAATTGACGTAATCCTTCCCAAAATCCCGGCGGGATTTTTACACGATCCGAAGTAGTAGACTTCACTCGTATGGGCCTCCTTTCACAAATCGCGTATTTCAAATGATACCATGATATAGAGAGAATAATAACTTAACGATAGGGCAGCATGCCACCCCTTACAGTTATTACCATGTAAAAAAGCTGCTCTCGTGGAATGTTTACACACCCAAAAGCAAAAAAGCCGCATTTGCAGCGGCTGCTAACTCTGTATACGATTCTTACAACGGCAAATCCTTTTCCTTGAATACACGCATTCCGAACAGATACAGTGCAATCCCGATAACCGCCAACACAGCGAACGGAACCGCAACATTGCCGCCATCTATAATCGCGGAAGTATCAAATAGCGAATTCATGGATACGTATTTCAGACCCTCCAGGCTGCTATCGACATCTCCCATCAATTTCAGGAGGAAAAAAGCCATCGGGAGGCCGGCCCCCCAAGCCAGTGAGTTCTTGGAGAGATTGAATACGCAGGAGAAAAAGAACGAAATCCCGCTGGTTGCAAACATCAGCAGAAACAAGCCCAGGTTTAGCATGAGATAATTTGTCGTATCTACTTGAATGTCAGCCTGAAATACCGAGATGGAAACCAGACCTGCCAGTGTCACGATGAGAATCATCAGGATCAGGGACAGGATCAGGTAAGCAGCTTGAGTCAAGACAACGGTGCTTCTCTTGGTCGGCGTCGACAGCAAGTATGCCATGGAACCTCGGTCCACCTGCGAAGCGATGAGACTGTTAGCGGTCATAATGATGAACACAATCGGCAGAAGCACCCCTTGTATGCCATAGAAGGTTTTGGACAGCATGCCAAGGAATGTCGCTTCTCCGAGCAGATTTGCAAGTGGAGTATCCTTCACCATGTTCGACATGTCCGATAAGGTGCTTGGATTAAATACGGCAATCAGTACGATATGAAGCGCGGTCATGATGAGTGTGAAGATAAACCATAACTTAAAATTGGCCTTAAGCGTTTGTTTGAAGATCGGTTTGCTAAGCATGGGCGCTTTCCTCCTCATATAAGCCATTAAAATAATCCGCAAGCGTAAACTTCTTCTCGGATATAAATTTCACGGAATAACCTCTCAATGTACGAAATAACATTTGGATGTCACGATCATGGATTTCGATAAGCACTTGATTCTGATTCTCCCGTTTCTCCGTGATCTGAAAGGGCTCTGACAAGAAGCGCTTGTAATCCTCCTGCTGAAGGAACTCCAATTTATAGACTTTGTTCTCATTGTGCTTGACCTCGACCGTCGGCTTGACGGCAATCAGCTTTCCCTCCTTGATTAAGGCGACTTTGTCACACGTATGCTCTACTTCCTCGAACATGTGACTCGACATGAATATGGTTTTGCCCCTCTTCTTCTCTTCCTGCAAAATATCTACGAATTCCGCTCGCATGAGCGGATCCAGGCCCGTTGTCGGCTCATCCAAAATCAATATTTCCGGGTCGGCCATGAATGCGGCGACAATCGCCGTCTTCTGTTTCATCCCCTTGGACATTCTTTTCAAATGGGCTGACGGATCAAGCTGCAGCTTTTGGATCATACGCTCTGCGTACGACATATCTTGCAAACCCAACAGCTCTGCTTGCCGCTTCAAAAACTCGCTCCCCGTCGGGGCATCAGGAAACGCAATCTCCCCAGGAATATAACCGATCAGCTTTTTGATCTTGGCGGAATCAGCCCAGCAGTCCAGCCCCTGAACAGTCACGGAACCGCTGTCCGGTTTCAAGAATCCCATGATATGACGGATGGTCGTTGTTTTGCCGGCTCCATTCGTTCCGACGAATCCAAACACCTCGCCCTTTTCAATCTTCAGGTTGAGGTTAAACAAGCCTTTCCCATCGCCAAAGTCTTTTGTTAGATCGTTAATTTCGATGCATGGCATACGTTTACTCCCCTTCCTTAAGGCTTGTGTTGCGATCGTAAAACTTCATGAAATAATCCTCCAAGGTGAACTTGATCTCCGAGAAGAACTTCATGTCATAATCAGCAATGAACGAAATAAAGCGATTGATATCCGTATCCCGGATTCGTAATATCGTCTGCCGCTTGGAAGGCGTCAACGAAAGCACTTCAAGTTCGGGCTCAGCCTTCACTTCAAGTTCAAAACGCTGGAATGCAACTTCGGATTTGAACTCGATTTCATAGGTTTTGGATTCTTGATGTCGCAAATCATCCGCCACAAACGAAGAGATTAACCGGCCGTCCTTAATGATGGAAATCTTGTCACAGGTCGCATCAATCTCGGAGAAAATATGGCTCGATATCAATATCGTTTTGCCTTTTGCCTTCTGTTCCTTAATGAACTCGATGAATAAAGCCTGCATCATGGGATCCAATCCGCTTGTAGGCTCGTCAAGCACAAGCACGGCCGGGTCATGCATGAACGCCGTGACAATAGCCAGCTTTCGCTTCATGCCAAGCGACATCCGTTTCAGGCTCCCGGAGGGGTCGAGCGCAAATTTTTTTACCAAAGATTGCGTGTAGGTCATATCGGTAATCCCGCGTAATTCAGCCATCATTTTTATGAACTGCGTCCCGGTGAGCGACTCAGGCAGCGCGATTTCTCCCGGTAAATAACCCAGCTCCTTCTGAATATCTGCTGCATGGTCCCAGCTCCTGCGCCCATTGACTAAGGTGTGTCCCTGCTGCGGACGGGAAAATCCCATGATATGGCGGATGGTTGTGGTTTTGCCAGCTCCATTGGGACCTAGAAATCCGTATACATCCCCTTTCTCAACGTTAAAAGAAACATCGAATATGCCTCGATGATGACCATAATCCTTAGTCAGATGCTCAATTTCGATGACAGGCATGATAAACTCCACCTTTCTGCTCATCACTCAAATAGACAACGTGTTGTTTTTCTATATGAGTTCATTATAATCACTTAAGCAAACTTCAACAATGATCAGAATTATCTGATGTGCTGGATAAACAACACCTTTTGCTGTTATGTACATTATTTCATATAGAAGATCAGAGCTGCTGCGCCATACAATAGGCTTCGTGCATAAACCGCACGATGGCGTTATTCGGGACCCGTTAACAGATCGATGATCAGCACGTTGTTCATTGATTTAAATCATGGATTTTATATGTTAATTAATTGGCGCGTTCTTTCAACCATTTGGCCATGTAGACGCTCTGCCATATTTATCTAGCCCTTTCCTTATTCGATGCCAAAACGAGTCTAATCATCATCTGGTTACAGTATACATGATAAGGTGTTCGGCATGATAGATAAAAGTGAGTAAGCACTCACTTTTTTTGTTGACAAATCGACAACTTCAGTGTTAAAACCATATTAGCAAAGTGAGTGATTACTTACTTTTCGCTGAAGTTATCATCGACATACTGAAAGTGGTGAACCGAATTTTGCCCAAGCACAACCTGTTTAACGAAATCCTGTCCATACACTCCACCAAGCGAACCGTCAAGCAGCAACGGATTGTCGAGGCAGCCATTTCATTGTTTGCTGATAAAGGCTATTCCAATACCTCAACGGCTGAAATCGCTAAGGTCGCCGAGGTATCTGAGGCAAGTATCTTTAAGCAATACGGAACAAAGGACCATTTGCTGTTGTCCCTTATCGTCCCGTACATTAGGGAATTTTTTCCTTCCATGGCGAACGATGCGCTGGATCAGATTATAAGCAATGGGGATTCGACATTTGAAGGATTCTTGCGGACCTTTCTTCATAATCGCATCGAATTCATCCGGGGAAACAAGGAGATCTTTCAGGTACTTATCAAGGAGGTCATATACAAGGAAGAATTGAAGCACGAATTCCTGCCTTACGTATCCGATCTGATTGTACCGCGCTTGACGAAATTGATTGAAGCCTTCCAAGAAAGGGGTGAACTCGCCGACATCCCGGTCGACAAAATATTGAAATTGGTTTTCGGTTTCATTGGCGGATTTATGATTTCGCGTTTTGTATTGTTCAATATGGATTCCATCCCTGACGAGGAAATTGAAGAGGCAATCACTTTCGTCATGGATGGCATTCGACATCGATAGGAGTGAAAGTTGATGAAAGTCTTGAATAACAAACTTGTATGGGTAGCGCCCATCCTGGCATTCGTGGTCATTTTTATTTTCTCGCTTACGTTATTTCCATCTGTTCAAGTCAAGCCCGAAAATCTGCCGGTAGCCATTGTCAACGAGGATCAAGGAGTTGAGCTTCCCAATCAACCGAAGCGGAATATCTGGCAAACGTTCTTGGACACAATCGAACAGACCGCTTCGCCCGCATCTGGAGAGGAACCGGCTGTCAAGTGGGTCAAAGTCGACGGTATGGAAGAATTACAAGCCGGCTTGGATAACCAGGATTACTACGCTGCGCTGGTCATACCTGCGGATTTCAGTGCAAAGCAAGTTTCCTTAAGCAGTCCGGCGCCGGAATCGCCTGAAGTTGAAATTTTCATCAATCAAGGCATGAACACGGCCGCTTCCACCATGGCAGGACAAATCCTGAACGGCATCGTGGATAACATGAATAACCAAGTCCGCACGCAGATCCTTGAAGGATTCGATGCCCAAGGTGCAACGCTATCCGTGAAGCAGGCTTCCAGCCTGGTAAATCCGATTACCAAGAAGGTAACGAATGTCAATGAAATCGGGACCCACAGCGCCAACGGCAATTCCCCGATTTCTCTCTTCCAGCCGCTTTGGATGGCTTGTATGGCAAGCGCGGCGGTCCTCTTCTTAGCAGTCAGCAAGAGTAAGATTACATCCCGCAAAGATAACTTGGCAGCCAAATCCATCCAGATTGCCATGGGAGCCGTTGTATCATTAGTCGTGGGATTTGGCATAACTTGGCTCGCTGGCAGCATGATCGGACTGCATATCCCACAGTTTACGGATACAGCAGTGTTCTTATCCATTACCTTCTTCAGCTTTTTCCTTATGATTTCCGCCGTGATGTCCCTTGTGGGCATCAAAGGGATTGCCATCTTTGCCTTAATTCTGTTCTTTGGTGCACCGCTGCTTGCTTTAGCTCCGGAGATGATGTCTCCTTTCTACCGGGACTGGGTACACTCATGGCTGCCGATGCGTTTTATGGTGGATGGTCTTCGAGATCTGTTCTTCTTCGGCAACGGGCTGCACTGGAATCATGCCGTATCCACGCTTACCTGGATCGGTTTGGGGAGTGCTATCGTCATCCTGGCTTCCGCATGGAAGCCGCGAGCGGCTGAACAACCCTATAAACTTGAAGGGTAGAACAAAAAAAAGCATGCGAGTTGTCCATGGGACTCGCATGCTTTTGTAAAAGTGAGCCTTCAACCAACTGAATGGTGGTTGAAGGCTTTTTTGCTGCCTTTAGTTCAATTTGGCCGCCTCCAGGAAGCGCTGGAAGCCATAACTTGCCTCAATGGAGACCGCTTCATAATACCACAGACCCTCTTAACGTTCATACAGCTGGCAGGCTGATCCATTGAATGCAATCCGAGAGCCCGGACCAGCCACCGTATATTCGGCTCGAGTAATTTGCTTGTTCGGCTGGAAATTCGATCAGAAACGCCTTGAACAATGAGCCACCGTAGAAATTTTGCAACCCATCAGCCTTCCACAATATCTGCACGCAGATCCGTTGCAATCTCGATCATGACGGGCATGATCTCTTCACGCGTAATGGCTGCATACAAGTCCCCCATATAGTGTCGGAATGGAATATGCGTTCCTTCATAGTTCCACATGAAGAAATCCCCTTCTACCGACATGGTGCTCTCTGGTCCTTTCACGGTTAACGCTGTCTGATAAGTGAAATCAGCTCTAGATGAAAAATAGAGTTTGCATTCCTCCAGTGAAATCGCTTGAGCTTCACCGTTTTGTTGCATGGATCTGGTTATTCGAAAACGTTGATTCATAAATATCCTCCAAAATAAATGAAACCTGTGTCCTATTCATCACCTTAATCATTTCATTGATCTCTGTCAATGGAGATTGTTGTCCCAGGTTCATTTCTAAGGCAGTGCGATAAACGAATTCACGGAAGCAACCAATCCATATAAATCATCGATGAGCGGAAAGTGACCCGCGTCCAGGGTTATATATTGGACCGACTTGCCATGGCTTGCAAAGTCTTCGAGTATTTCCCCTGTCATCTGCTGCGTGGTGATCAAATCCTGAACGCCCCAGATGACGAGTACCGGACATTGAATTCGGTTTAGATCTCCTGTTCCATTGGTAAGACCGTTCGATGAGGAGCTGATATTGAATCGATTGGCGGCATCGGCAACATCGATCATATTTTGTTGCTTCATGCAGGCTTTGATGTAATTCGTACGGATTGCGGCATCCGGCTGATGATTATTGAACAATAAGTAATTCAGCGCCTGTTCAAAATAGTCCTGATTTTGCTCCTGATTAGCCTGAAAGGTCATCGCAAGTCCAGGGTCTTTAGCAATTTGTTCCTTGGTCTGTAGGCGATCGCCATCCGCATTCACAGCTGCATAACCTCTTGTCGATATGGAGGCTAACAGAATCAATTTTCGCACACGATCCGGATAATCGGCCGCAAACTGCATGGCGATTCCTCCCCCATTCGACCAACCCACAATCATGACATCATTCAGACCGAGTTGTTCTGTGAAATCATATAGGTCTGCAGAAAAATCCTTCATATCACCTATGGGATGATGATAGCTGGACTCGCCATAACCGCGCATATCAGCTGCAATTATACGCTGGGTGATGCCTTCATGCTCTAATAGGGGTTCCCACAACTCCGAAGAAGCCATATTCCCGTGTATCAATAACAGAGGAGGTTCAGTTCCGGCTCTTTCTCTGTAGGTCAGCTTTTCTCCGTTATGAAGCAATACTGTTTTGACGTCAATCGTCATATCGCCACATCCTCTCATTTATATATCCCCTAGTATATTCACGAATTTAACAGACAACAAAACGCTTACTACACCTAATACGCTGAGGACCGCATAGAGAAAGTCCAGGTTCAATGTAATCCCCATCATTCCGAGGAAATTAGGAAACTGCGCCAGGAAAATAGCGCAAATGACTGTAGGGATGACCGCCCTCTTCCATATCCCAAAGCAAAATAACGGAATCAACGAGGCAAGCGCAACGACAATGGAGTGAATGACCATCCGGACCGCATAGTTCATCAGTTCAGCCACGGTTGGTGTTCCGGGAATGACATTCATGATCTGATTAAGCGCATAGGTCGCTATGCCGCTAAGCACAAAGGATACCAGCGTGCCGAAGAAAACCCCCAATACGATAAATAGAACTTTAGCTACCACGAGTCTTTTTCGACTGAGCGGATATCCGAATGATAGGGCTATCGTCTTGTTCTTATATTCTTCTATGAATACATGATTGATCAGCGACGCTCCGAACAAGAGGAGTCCCATCTGCATCGGCAGCATCAGATCCATCGCGGCTGTATAACTCTCGCCAAAACGAACCATCGGCATATCGGCAAAGACCACTTTGAGAAAAAAGATCGGCAAAAACATGAGAATGACCCAGTACGTAATGGCTTCGCCTATCACTTTCTTACGCTCCAGCTTCTTCCATTCCAGCTCAATTAACTTCATCATATGGGATTCACCCCTTCCCTTGAATTTGATGATAGAAATAGTCTTCCAGCGTGCTGGTATGCTTCTGGATCTCCTCGATCTCAATCTCATGCGCAATCAGGAGCTTTGTAATTTGACTTGGCGTTATATCGCCATCATAGATTCGGATTCGCTGATCCTGTACGATTTTGATATTGGAAATTCGAAGCTCATGCTCTAACAAAAAGGAGGATTTTTGCACGTTCGAGGTTAGAAGCTCAATATAATCGGTTCGCTGCATCCGAATGTCCGACAATGACACTTCGTCGATCATTTGACCGTCTTGTATGACGCCAATCCGATCCGCAACCTGCTCGATTTCCCCTAAGATATGGCTCGACAACAGAAATGTGATGCCGTATTCCTGATTCAGCGTTCGAATCAAATCCCTCATGTTTTTAATGCCGATGGGATCGAGTCCGTTTGTAGGTTCATCCAGCACGATCAGTTCCGGCTTGGTGATGGCGGCCCTTGCAATGCCAAGGCGCTGCTTCATGCCAAGCGAGAAATCCTTCACTTTTTTATCTTCGATTTCTGCTAATTGGACCAAATCCAGCGCTTGACGAATAGCCTTTTTATCATAATAACCCAAGTATTCGCAGTGAATTTCAAGATTTTCCATAGCCGTCATATGCTCGAAAAATATCGGGTATTCAATGATGCTCCCTACGCGTTTCAATCCTTCTTTCGAAGTTTCGGAAAATGGCTTACCGAACAACATAATCGCTCCAGAGGTCGGAAGAATGAGTCCGGTGAGCATTTTCATGATGGTTGTTTTGCCAGCGCCGTTAGGACCCAGCAGACCATAAATCTCGCCCTTTCCCACGTTCAGGTTAACTCCGGATACAATCGATTTTCCTTTCACCGTTTTGGTTAGTTCGGAAGTTTGAATAATGAAATTCATGGAAGATGCACCACCTTGATTACAATGTGTATTCCTTTGTTACCTTTATCTTAGACTGAAGAATTAAGATATTCCTTTCCCATTCCTTACATGTTTCTTAAGAATGAAACAGCCGGTTGCGATTGGAATAAAAAAAGAGACGTTGAACAACGAAGCAACATCTCTTGAATGATTTTAATAGGTTAATTTTTTAAACTTGCAAGTAAAGGTCGTCTTTTTCTCAGCCTGTGAGCTGCTTAGACTAATCAATCCATTCATCTCCTCCGTTAAACGTTTGGAAATGCTGAGTCCCAGCCCACTTCCTTGAAAATTCGGGTTTCTGGCATCGTCCAGCGTATAGAGTCTTTCAAATACGTGCTCCTGATGAATCTCGGCAATTCCTTTGCCATGATCCCACACGTCAAGCGCTACGAATTCCCCTTCTTCACGAACCGTTAAACCGAACACCCCTCCGTCGCTTCCATAGCGAATGGAGTTCGATATTAAATTGCTTAATATTCGCTGCAGCGCATCTTTGTTACCGAGGAAATAAAAGGGGAGTTCGGGAATGTCGATCTCAACACGAAGATTTCTGGATACAAGCAGATCGTAAAATTCAAGGACGCTGTTCCGGCTAACCTCGCTAAGTGATATTTTGCTTAACGGGATATCATAGTCCTCCGATTCGATTTTGACCAGGTCGAAAAATTGATTCAGCAATGCGATCAGACTGTTTACTTTTTCGTTCAGTCTTAGAATGACTCGCTCCTCCTCTTGCTCTGTCAACGTAGGTTTCTGATTCAGTTTCTCCGTATAACCCAGAATGACCGTGAGGGGTGTCTTCAAATCATGGGACATGTTCGAGATCATTTTCCTTTGGCTGTCCTTCGTTCTGGCATAATCGGCAAAGATCTTCTGTTTATTATCCAGAAGACGGTTGATCTGAATGAGCAGCTGCCTAATGTGGTCATCATCGGTTGGCACCAGCACTTTCTCGGCGGTATCATGTTTCATAATATCGGAGATTGTGCTTGTAATTTCAAGTATGCTATGGCTCCGTTTTCTTGTGGAATGCCATTGCCAGCCAATGATCGCAGCTAATACTCCAATAATGAGGGATAAAAGAAGAATCATGGCCTAGTCCCCCATCTTGTATCCGATTCCCCAAATCGTCCGAATGTATTGCGGCGTGGACGGATCCTCTTCGATTTTCTCCCGAAGCCTTCGAATATGTACATTAATCACGTTCTCATTCCCGTAATAATCATCTTCCCAAATGAATTGATAGATCTGCTCCTTGGTGAATACCCTGCTGTGATTCGTCATAAGGAGCTTCAAAATATGAAATTCCTTCGAGGTGAGCGGGACATGGTGTCCCCTTACGTTTACAGAGAATGAATGCAAATCCAGGATCAAATCCTTAAACGAAATAACAGGAGGTTCGGCAGATTTACTGTCCGTTTCGGCGTATAGCGTTGCCCTGCGGATAGCAGCCTGAACCCTTGCGGTCAATTCGATCATGGAAAAAGGCTTGCTGATATAATCATCCGCTCCGAATCCAAGGCCCATGGCCTTGTCGAGATCGCTGCCTTTCGCAGATATGATTAAGACGGGAACCTTGCTGCTCTCCCGGAAATGCCGAAGCAAATCCATCCCGTTGATCTTGGGGAGCATCAAATCAAGCAATATAAGATCGAACTTCCCGCTGTGAAAAAGAGCAACGGCTTCCTCCCCGTCGCGTGCCGAATCTACATGGTAATGATCCTGCTGCAGCTGGCTTTCAATCAACTGATGAATGTCATGGTCGTCTTCAACGAGCAAAATTCGCTTTTGCATATCTGAAATCCTCCTGAGCATGAAAGGGTAATATCGATGCTCCGATCATCACGGAACAGTTGTTATTTTTCGATTTTAACACAAATTGGCATGAGCTAGGCTGCAGATTTGGACTTTGTAAAACATAAAAAAAAGGGATATCCGTTCCTAAAGAAACGGATGTCCCTTTGGCCAAGATCCTGCTGCCTGACCTCATTCATTATGAATCGATTTGAACCGTAGATAACGAGACGAGAACTGGTCCGGCAAAATCCGAAGCCTCTTCGCCTTTTGGATTGCGAAGACGGAACAAGAAAGCATCGCCAGTCTCTGACTGCCATACGATATAATCGCGGATTCCTTCCTCGCTTGAGGTTTGAAGGTAGAGCTCTGCGGAACCGAGCGGATGCTCGACAAGCTCACCGCTGTGATTGGATACTTCCCCAAACGCTTTCAATTCCTCCTGGCCTGCCGTTTCAAGTTCCGTTAGATCATAATCGGCTGGCAGCAATTCGATATCTACATAGTATTCCGGATTGCTGGTGAGAAAAAGACGTCCCTTCGCAGCATCGAAATCGAAATTCTCAAACACATATAAGGAAAAACCTTCGCCTTGCTGCAAGCTGGCGGAATGCGGCTGGTTGCCTTCGCCGGTCATGATGTCAAAAGTTTCACTCTCGGGACGCGTCTCTTTCGGGGATTGTTCGTTATCTGTCTCAGGTGCCGGAACTTCTTCATTCACCGGTGGTGGTGTTTCAGGTGTGGCGACAGGTTCCGTTGTTCCATTTCCTGAGCACGCTGTTAGCGATAACGCTATGACGAATACCGACATTTTCAAGAATACGGAGCGTTTTGGTTTCACGATTGGATCACGCCTTTCGATGGTTTCGAGTTATTACCCTTATTTGGAAAATAATACGCAAAACTTCTCGATTAGGTGCCGGGTCCTATGATCCTATCCTTATTCCATGCTTTGCTGTTCATGTCTAGAAGATAAAAAGCCCGCCTGGCTGGGCAGCCTTTAATGGCGGGTTTAGATGTATTGCATTAGAATTTCATGGTCACATCACGGATCGTCAGCGATAGCGTCTTTAAAAAAAGGTTCGAAATGACTTATAAACCATCTCGAACCTTTCTAACTACCCGGTACCAAGCACCTGTTTACCCAAAATCCGGTTCACAATCTCGGCACTCAAGAACATCAGGACCAGTAAAGCAAGCACGATGTACGGAAATAATCCGATACTGAATTGGGTCGTGACCAGTCCGAACAAAGGGGGTATCGTTGTTGTTCCCGTGTAAGCAAAGGCCATCTGGAATCCCATCAACCTGGCGGAATTCTCTCGTCCGAATCGGGCTGGCGTCTCATGCAACAGGCCTGGATAAATCGGAGCAAGTCCAAGTCCGATCAGAATGATGCCGACCAGCGAAGAGGAAATGGGCAATGGAAGCAGCAAGATGATACCGCCGACAATTGTAACAAGTTGTCCGTAACGAATCAGCCATCGGTTGGACACTTTCAGCGTGATGAAACCGGTGACCAGCCTTCCTATCGTTATGCCCCCGTAATACAGGGATATCCAGAGGGCGGCCTTCTCTGCCGTGATATTTCCAGTACCGACGAGGTAACTCGCTCCCCATAATCCCACGGTGGTTTCCACGCCGCAGTAGAATAGAAATGCGAGCAGGGAGGGTTTCACGCCCCGGATGCCGAACAAGTTGGCTTTTGCAGTCGGTGTTAGCCTTGACGGCGCCGGCGTATCCTGATCGAGGCGTCCATGGGACTCATCGTTTTGACCGACATGAACACGTTTGGCTGCCACACGTTTCCACAGCGGCAGCGTAACAAGGAGAATCACAACCAGCGCAAACTGAATGACTGCAACGGCAGTATAACCCGATCTCCAAGAGTTATGGTCGGCAATGGAAGCGGACATAATAATCGGTCCCATCGTGGCCCCGACTCCCCAGAAACAGTGCAGCCAATTCATGTGATGCGCCTTATAGTTATCGGCTACATAATGGTTCAAGGCCGCATCCACAGCACCTGCGCCTAAACCCAAAGGGATGGCCATCACGACGAACCAGGCCATGGACGGCGCCATGGAGAAGCCGAGCAAAGCACCGGCGGTCAGAAAACAACTGACCAATGTGATGGTGCCGGTCCCGAAGCGTTGAATCATGGAACCGCTGGCAAGACTCGAAACGATGGTTCCTCCTGCGATGATCATGGAGATGATGCCGGCAGAACCTACGGAAGAACCGATATCCGGCCAGATAACCGGCCAAGCCGACCCCAGCAGGGAATCCGGTAGTCCCAAGCTAATAAAAGCCAAATAAATAATGACCAAAAACCAAGTTGCCAAACGTACACCCTCTTCCACTCCATTAATAAAGGATCTTTATAAAGTATATTTATTAATATGCTGCAGCTTTGCACCTTTGTCAATCGTTTATCTCCGAAAAACCCCCGGATTCTAATTCCAGGGGCTGTGGCTGGCACTCCTATTCTGGGCTGGCTCTAACTCTTGCAGTGTGAGCTTGCGTAATCCCGATTCGAAATCCTGTTGGAAGGTTTGTTCCCAGATCAGATCCGGATCCGACGGCATCCAATGTTCCCTGTTGAATGCTTTCCACGCTGCTTGCAAGGTTTCAGGATCAACGATATCTTGATAAATCACCACTCTGTCAGGTGCCAATACAATGTTTACGGTTTGAATCAACCGACATATTCCGTCTATAAATAGCTTTGGGTCCATCTCCCCTGCCCAGTCCAGGCCGAGCGGGAGATATTTCACTTCGCCAGACATGCCATTCTTGCCTCGAAATATCTTTCCGTTCAGATAAATGCCCATACCGGGAGGATAGGATTGGGGCAAGTAGATTCCGAGCATGCACTGGTCTTCTTCCAAGTCTTGATTCATGGCATATCCGAAAATAGCTGCATTTACGTCATTCTCGACCATAATGGGTAACTTGAATTGCGTTTCCAACTCCTCGATCAACCGGACTCCCATCAGCTCGCGATGGCTGCTGACCATAATCTCGCCATTCACGGCCTGCCCGGGTATGCCAATGCCGATGACTTTGATTGAAGGATATAGTCCCACCAATTGCTCGATCATTTGATACATTCGTTTGCGTTGGAACACGGACAGGATGACATCTTTTTTATCCAGTGATTCGTTTCTTAAGTTCACGACGGTAGCCGAAATCAGTTCCTGACCGTCATTCTCCTTTATATAGATCACAAGAGCAAGGCTATGATCATAATTGTATTTATAAGTTAACGCAGGTCTTCCTCCATTGGACGGAACCGTGTCGTCTTCAAACAGTTCTCCAAGCTCCTGCAGTTCTTTAACCAAGGAATTCACCGTTACGACACTCAGGTTGGTCAACGAAGCCAATTGGGGTTTGGTAGCCGTCTCGACTAACTTCATGGCTTGACGAACATTGTTTAAGTTGATTTCTTTCATTAGATTGGCGTCAGCTTTTTTCATACGTCCCCCTTCATGACATGTTCACTTGGTTTGTACGGCGGTCGGACCTGGATGACGTCATTATACAACGTCAGAACTTCCGTTTGCCATGGTCTTGGTCTTGATCCCTCTTCGTTCATAATCATAACTGTAGTTGGAAACTTATATTACACAGTATCTCATGGCAGATCGATGCAAACAAGATATAGGTCCCAGTAGAACCAGATAATGAATTTGATAAAATATGGAATATAGGTTGCTAAATGAGATAGGATCATAACATTTATTATGTAAACTATTGTTTCATAGAGAACTCTAATTCTCATGTTGCGGGCAGCGTAGCTGTCATTAAATCCCCGTCTTAGGTGTCATCTACTATTAAGGATACGATATGCATTTGTAATGGTTGCTTAACATAAGACATTGGGATAAAATAGAGCGATCGTTATATCCAAAGGACGGGATGCCATATGAGTAAAAAACGAGAACAGTTGCTTGAACAATCCGAACGTTTATTTGATAAACATGGGTTCCATACTGTAGGTCTTAAGCAGATCATCAAACAATCCGGTGTTGCTCTTATGACCTTATACAATCATTTTGATTCCAAAGAAGATTTGATCCTGGAAGTACTAAAAAGAAGAGAAACAAGATATCTTAACTCATTAAATGATTGCTTGGACAAAAAAACAAACGCTGAATTAGCACAAGCATTAGCAAAAGCTCACATGGACTGGATACGTTCTTACGATTCAAATGGATGTATGTTCTTAAGGGCAAAAGAAGAATTTTCTCTGGAGCAGTCGGAGAATAGTGAAATTGTCGGTTTTGCAGAAGCACATAAAAATCACTTGTTAACCTTTTTTCAAGAAAAAGGGTTAGATATAAGAGAAGCTATTCGACTAGTCTTATTATTTGAAGGAGCTACAGCATTGGCGGAAGTATTTGAGGTAGAAACAGTCGCTCAAGAATTAGCATACTCTGTTGAGAAATTATTTTCTTAATGTGGTTAAGTCATTTATTTGATCTAAAATAGAATGATCGTTCTATCTATTTTTGGGTAATCTACATTATGAGGTGATCGTATCGTGTGGAAAATCGTGTTTCCGGGCTTGGCCATGATTGCTGTAACGTATGCTTTAGCTCGTTTAAGTTTCGGGTTGTTTCTTCCCGATATTTCAAATTCTTTAGAATTAAGCGAAAGCGACGGCGGGCTTGTCGGCTCTACTGCTTACCTATCATATTCAATCGCTTTACTTGTTTCTGCAGCCTTAATTAAAAAGCTGGGACAACACAGGGTAATAGTCATTGCGGGTCTGACGGCAGTTTTGGGGTTGTCAGGAATTGCTTCTGCACAATCTTATCTGCACCTGGTGATTAGCATGTTTATCGCTGGTATTGGCAGTGGCTTGGCCTCCCCCGCATTAAGTCAAGCGGCGCAAAGTGCACTCTCCAAACAAGAGCTTGATCAGGGGAACACATGGATAAACAGTGGAACAAGTTTTGGCGTCATTTTAACAGGTCCCATTGTATTACTTTTTGCGGAACATTGGCGACTATCGTATATTTTCTTTGCTATTATCGCTATAGGCGTGTTGTATTGGAATTATTATTCTATTCCATCTCGTTATGACCAGAAACAAGCTATGGATCAAAAAATGAATTGGCTATCCGTCATGAATAAATCGAAGTTTTTATTATTAGCTTCCCTCATAAGTGGTATAAGTTCATCCATTTACTGGACATTTTCAAGAAGCTATATAACGGTTGAATATAATATGACAACAAATGAAAGTGTGGTCTTTTGGATCATAATGGGGGTGGCTGGTATTGTAGGCGGAGCAGCAGGCGGGTTTATCCAAAAACTCGGGTTAGCCTGGTCTTACCGCCTCCTTCTATTTTTATTGTTTATTTCTATAGTTCTTCTTACGGTTCCATTGAATTGGACTCATTATTTTTCCGCAGCGTTATTTGGGAGTTCCTATATATTCCTAACAGGTTTGTTTATCGTTTGGGCAACTAGAATATTTAGCGTCCTACCAGCTTTGGGAGTAAGCTTATCTTTCCTAGCATTGGGCATTGGGCAATCGCTCGGCTCTTTCTTTGCTGGAAGATTGATAGAGATGACCAGTTACCCGTTTAGTTTTATTCTGTTTGCTGGAATAGGATTGATCGGTCTATTATTTCCTACAGAAAAGGCAGCCGATTCATGCTGAACGGCCACCTTCGTGGAGCTTATATGTCCTTCCGGTTAAACAAATACACCGTCAAGTAATAGGAACCGATGCATAACAGGATGAGGCCAACGGGGATTAACAGCAATGCCCTACCGCCAATGCCTCCATTTACGCTGATCTGCTGCATGAGGAAAGCTGCGGGCTGCGCCAGAACAATGAGGGCGATCATGAATACCGCATTAATGATGCCGGCTCCTTTCTTGTTCAGCGCATAAAAAAGCGGCATATAGATTGAAATGAGAACAAGCACGATTCCCATGGACACCAGTATAGCTGCAATCGAATTATCCGGTTTGTTGAGCTGTGGGACAGCAAGTCTAACGATCCAGTGAATTCCGTAGGAGGCCAGAATTCCAAATAACGTATATACAATGGCTGTTAAGTATTTCGCTTGCACGATATGCTTGCGGCTAATCGGAAGTGTGACCAGAAAATGATGGTTATTGTTTTTGATATCGATCATGGTAACGAGAATAACCGCTCCGAAAGCTGTATAGATTCCAACGAAATGAAATGATATCTCGCTGCTTGGTATAAAAGCGAGGCTGAATACAGCCAGATACATGAGGATCGTCCAAAGTGAGCTTTTGATTGCAATGAAGTCTTTACGAAGCAGATTAAGCATGGATTCGTCCTCCTTTGGCGGTAAAATACATGATGTCTTCTAAGGATGGCTTCTCCAACAGAGCATACCCTCCAAACAATCGTTCCGCCTCCTGCCTGTCATCCACTAAACCTTCGAAACCAACTGCTGTCTCACGAAGCCCGATAAAGTCATTTCGAATGTCGGAATCCAGCAGCTGCTTGTCGCCCTTCACAATAACGTATCTCTCCATGACTTCTTCTTTCGTTTCGTTAAACACAATCTTCCCCCGATTAATAAACGTTATATAGTCGGCAATACGATCCAAATCCGTCGTAATATGGCTCGAGAAGATGATTGTGTTTCTCTCGTCCTGCATCATATCCGCAAGCAGATCCAGCAGTTCCCTTCGAAATACAGGATCCAGACCCGAGGTCGGCTCATCCATGATAAGCAGCTCAGCCGCGTGAGATAATGCCACAGCAAGAGCAAACTTGATTTTCATCCCCTTGGACAAGTCGGCAATCTTCTTTTTGGGTGACAACTCGAATTGTTCCAGATAGTTGTTGAATTTCTTGTCATTCCATTTCTTATAGAAGGGCGCAATCATTTTCTTGGTGTCGGATATCGTGAGATGCTCATAATAGAAGCAATCATCCGAGACAATGGCAATACGCTGTTTGATATCGACCTCATGTGCAGGCATATCATTGCCTAATATTTTGACGCTGCCGGAGTCCGGGCGAACGATGCCGAGTATCATCTTGATTAAAGTGCTTTTACCCACGCCATTCGGACCGATGAGTCCGGTAATGTAGCCTTGTTTCACGTCCAGAGATATCCGATCAACGGAAAACAGAGGATATTTTTTGGTTAAATTGCGCAATTCGATTGCATTCATGGGGTGTTGTCCTCCTCAAACAATAGGTTCAAGTGATCGATGAGATCTTGTTGACTCATGGTTAACTCCTTGCTTTCCCGAATGATCTCCAGCATCTTCTCTTCCAGTCTCTTCATGCGCTGTTCCCTGATAAAATCCTTATTGGCTCCTGATACGAAGCAGCCCTTGCCCACAACGGAGTCGATGAGCTCTTCTTTCTCCAGCTCTTCATAGGCGCGCTTCGTTGTAATTACACTAACCTGCAAGTCTTTCGCAAGCTGCCGAATCGAGGGAAGGCTGTCCCCTGCCTGCATTTCTCCACTGAGGATGCTTTGTCGAATCTGATTGATAATCTGTATGTAAATCGGATCGCTGGATGCGTTGGATATAATAATGTTGATGTTCTGTACACCTCACAGTCGAAGTTGAATGCATACCGTATATATATAATATATACACTATATACAAGTTCGTCAATCATTCGCCCACGTGAAGTCAAAAAAAAGCTGCCATCTTCGGCAGCTAGATATTGTATTGACTTTTATATTTGAATATCTCATCCACTGCTTGATAATACCCGCCTGATTCTAGAAACGAGTTCCTCATGTGTTCAGCAGCTTGCTTGAAAGACAGGTTGTTTAACACTTGATCTGCAGCTTCACGAAGTTCATTTGCGGTCAAGCTTTGCATGGATAAGGTGATGCCTGCTCCGACATTAGCCACTTGCCTTGCGATTACAGGCTGATCCGCGCTCTGTGGAATTACAATTAACGGAACTCCGTTATAGAGACCTTCGTGGACACTGTTCATTCCACCATGTGTGATAAACAATTTGGCGTACTGCAGTACATCAGTTTGCGGAACATAATGTTTTACGATGAAGTTTTCCGGGATTTCCCCTAAATCGGATAAACGGATCTGATGTCCAATCGACATGACAATCGAGTAACGCGTGTTCCCAAATGCCTCTAAACAAAGCTTGTAAAATTCCAGCGCCTGGTTAAAGACCGTACCCAGTGAAATGTAAATGGGTTCTCCTCCCTCGATTGCAGTAAAGTCAAAGGGCTCCTGATTCAATCGCGAAGAAATGGAGGGTCCTACAAATTGATACGTTGGGTCGAATGCCTCTCCTTCATATTGAAACTCTCGGGTTGTATATACGAGGGTAAGGGGAGCGGGATTACAAAACACTTCAAATGGCGAATGTATTTCTACGCCGTATTTTTTGCACACACTTGCCGTCAGGCTTTGATATTTATCTTCTATGGATTTAACAACTTCAGCAGGAACCTGTTCGAAAAAATGCTTCAGCGTGTGATCGAAGGATTCTTTGGTTTGTGCAAATGAGGTGCAGGAATTGATGGCTGGAAGCCTAAGAATTTGGGAGAGCAAACGTCCGCAACCAAACATGGAATCATGAATGATGTAGTCATACTGTTCTCCCTTGATCTGTTCAAGAACGCTTGGTATGACGATATCCGCCGTAAGTAAGAGACCGTTGATCCTTTCAAGCAAATAATCTCTTCCACCTGAGATAAAGGCTTTGATGAATTGTTGATCGTCGAATGTTCGCGTCGAAGCCCCTGTCTTCTCAATACGCTCCCGAAAAGCTTCTGCACAAAAGTACACAACTTCTTCCCCGCGCGACACAAGCTCCTGCACAACTCCAATCGTTGGATTGACATGCCCTTCTGATCCGCCATTGATAAACAAAACACGTGCCAATTTCTACCACTCCTTGTTCTCTACAGTGTGTAAGACAACTTAGATTACCATAGGGCTCTATTGTTCTATTATAACTCCTTCACAGTAACAACAACCTTTCCTTTGGCACTTCCGCCTTCAAGATACTGAAGCGCCTGAGCGGCATCTTTAAATTCAAATACCTTATCTATCACAGGTTGAAGATGACCTGCTTCAATCCATTCCCTGATCAGCTGTAATTGCGCTCCGCTTGGTTTCATAAAGAGAAAATCATACCTCGTGTGACTTTTCTTCTCCAGGCTCGTGATCTTACGACTAACCATGGACAACAGGAACGTCTTGATCCATCCTAACTGTGCTTCTTTACCGAATCTTGCGTTTGGCCAACCGGAGATGGATACGATTCTTCCATTGGGTTTGAGGACTCGAAAAGATTTTTCCAGCACTTCACCCCCTAATGTATCATACACCGCGTCATATCCCCACAGCAGTTCTTCGAATTTCTCTTCTCTATAATTAATGATCCGGTCGGCACCAAGTGATTTGACTAAATCGTAACCTTTCTCGCTAGCTGTAGTCGCAACATAGGCTCCCATCTGTTTAGCAAGCTGGATAGCAAAAGTGCCTACGCCCCCTGATCCTGCGTGAATTAATATTTTCTGGCCTTTTTGAAGGTTCAATATATCGTAAAAGGCTTGGTAAGTCGTAAGCCCGACCAGTGGTATGGAAGCCGCCTGTTCAAAACTCAGATTCCGTGGCTTCAGAGATATATCCTCTTCATGAACCGCAATATATTCGGCTAGTGTCCCGATTCTGTTTTTGCGGGGTCTGCCGTATACTTCATCTCCAGGTTTGTATGTTTTAACCTTCTCGCCCACCTTGACGACGACTCCGGAAAAATCATTTCCCACGATCAGTGGAAACTCATAGTGCAGGAGAAATTTTGCCTTTCCTTCTTTGATTTTAATGTCGATAGGATTTAAGCTTGCGGCATAAATTTCCACCAGCACATCCTGTTCCCCGACATGAGGCACAGGCATTTCTGTCAGTAGCAAGGGAACATTTTTTCCGTATTTCTCGATTGTCATGGCTTTCATCACACATCACTCCTATTATGTTGTTATGTTTAAACATATGGACCAATCAGACGATAAAACAAGCTGCCCTTAATATCTCTTACTTGTCTGGAAGGCTCGTGCACTCTTCGATGGCCGCAATTAATGATTTGAGCTGATCCAGTGGTTTGCGAACAGTCAGTACATAGTAATTTTCCACACTCTTTTTTTCAAAGCTTACATAACCCGACTGCTTCAATACCTTCAGATGATGAGAGACGGCAGGTCTGGACAAATTGATGTGCTCTGCTATTGTATTGACATTAAGCCCCGCTTTATGCTGCGCAAGCAGTAAAATGATGGCTTGGCGTTTTTCATCTGTCAGCACGTCCAGCAAAGGAATGCATTCTTTGAATTGTTGCACAATATGCTCCGTTTTCTGGCTCATATAGCTCCCGCCTTCCGTTTATTCGTTTAACTATATAAACCTATTATAATCCTCTTGTTGATAAAATCAAACTGGATTATACCGTCTGGATTGCGGTCACAGTTAATTATATACAATGCGGTCCAGAATTCCTTGACGATGGAATGATAGTGTGGTTTAGCATATATAAAAACTCGCATGACAACTGCTTGTCATACGACTTCATACTTCATAATGTTTAAGTGTATTCTGGAGCTCTTCTCTTAAAATTTCTCGCAGTACAGAAGGTTCAAGGACTTCGACCCCGCTGCCAAAACCCAGCAGTATAGACCAAAGCCAGCGTGCTTGCAAAGGCTTGTTAACAGGAATTCGCATGATCATGCTGCCGTCTTCATGAAATTGCTTCTCCACCTGGTGAAACTGATCCATCGCTTCTGCTAAAGCATCAGCTCCCACTCGGATCACTACGTCCTCCACCTGATCTTGCCCTGCCCCATTAGACAAACCAATCTCGTCCGTATCGTGACGCGGCTGAAAGGTTTCCTCTGTTAAGAACAAATTCATCATCCGGGATAGCCGGAATTCTCGATAATCTCGCCGTTTCATGCAATAACCATAGATATACCAATTGCTATATTTAAAATGAAGTCTCACAGGCTCCATCTCACGGGTTGTAAGTTCATTCTTTCCATTAATGTAATCAAAACGGATGATATTACGCTTCGTAATGGCCGTGCGCAAAACAGGAAGTGCTCCAAAATCCGTACGATGGGTTTCAAAATCCACCGCTAAACTGGAAGACCGATACTCCGTTTCAATCGTTTGCAATCGTTCAATGGTTCCTTGCGCACGGCCGTCTTCAAATACCGAGGAGAGGCTGCTGAGCACCGTGATCAAAGTAGAGACATCATACGAACCGAGCAAGCTTTTATCCATTTTAAATCCGTCGATGATGCCAAATCCACCTTTGTTTCCCTGATACGATATGACCGGAAAGCCGGCTGCACAGATCACATCGATATCTCTATAGATGGTTCTTGGGGAAACCTGAAACTCTTCGGCCAAGGTGGAGGCGGATAAAACCTCGTGGTTTAACAGCTTGTAGATCATCGATATCAATCTTTCCAATTTCATGATATCCCCACCCGCTATCACACAATTTTTAATTCCTGCTTATGTGTTATCCTTTTTTTTTGGGCTCCTCGTCTCCCCCGTTCTCGTCAAATAAAACTTTCAGATCCGCAATCTCCTGTGCGCTCAGCTTTTTATCCTGCAAAAAGTTGGCCAGCATCGGCTTTAATGATCCACCATACAGTTTTTTCATAAAAGATTTGGTTTCGGACCGCAGGTACTCCTCTTCAGTGATAATCGGGTAAAATAACTGGGTGCGTTTTGAGCCCTTTTCCAGCTTCGCACCCGCTGCTTCCTTCTGCACCAGACGGCTGAGAAGCGTTCGGGTCGTATTCGGGCTCCACCCCATTCGATCCGTCATTTGTTTCACGACTTCACTGGATGGGCAATCCGGATTTGCCCACAAGACGCGCATAATTTCCAGCTCTGCATCCGTAATGGGTGGTATTGGGTTCATATATGAAACCTCCAAAGTCAATTCAATTCAAACTACGCATGTAGTTACATCCATGCTATAATTCTAGTTTGCTAATGTCAACATGTTTTGTTCAGGACAATTTGGCAGTCTAAAGAACCCATGCCATCCTGTTTCCAGAATGGCATGGGTCTAATATAGAATTACATAGATGGACCAAAATCGTTATTCTTTTACCGCTGCCTTCAGGATTTCAATTTTTTGTTTCTTGGGCATATCCGTTGTGGTTGAAATACTGTATTCGAATTTGTCGGTATGCCAAAAAACGTATTTTGGATAGATATGAGCGGGGAAGTCATCTTCAAAGAATCCTTTTTTCGTATTTCCCTCAGAGTCTAATGTAGATTTGGAAATTGCCAATACGTCTTTCCCGTTACTATACTCAAGACGGATGGTTGCCGCCTCTTTCCAGTCTATCTTTTTCGCATAGATAGGTTTACCGCTCTTCTTACCTTCGGCTCTGACTTCATTGATGAATTTTCCTTCGATCGGACCTTCAATTCTCGCTTTGGAAAATGTATACCCCGCTGGCAGATTTGAAGGGTGCTTCAAGATGGAGCCTTCCAGCGTAGCAGCTTTGTTCAAGTAGTCCTCGTATGCTGTGTATTGTTGGATCCCTCCCCAATAACTTAAATCCAATCCGCTGTTCAAGTCTTTGTATTTATGAAACAAGACGTACATATCATCGGACTCCAGCGTTAGCTCCTTAATTCGATTGATCTCATTTTCGATAAACTTTATGTCCTCTGCAGGTATAAGCTTCGCTGCTTCCGTTGCTTTTTTCACGGCTTTTTCTTGTTCTTTAGTATAGCTCTCAAGATTCACCGAAGAAGCCGTAATTTGCTCGGGAAGATTATAATTCCATGGTTTATTCAGGGCGGCTTTTGAATCCTGTTCCGATTGAACGGAAGCCGTTTGCGCTGTGCTTTTTGCATCGCTTTCTTTTGCATCAACCAATGTTACGCTGCCAAGGGCGAGAATCATTGTCATCCCGAGGATGGACATATGATAAGATTTTTTCTGAAATTGTTTGATCATGGTAAGTCTCCTTTTTAATTGTTTATGCGTCGCAGACAGGGCAGCAAGTCCAGGCTGATGAGGGCTGCCTGAAAAATGCTCCAGCACATGAATGATCGTTTGCCCGTATGCATTGTTTTTTTGCGGGCTCAGCCGGTCCAGGGCACATGCGTCGCAGGCTATTTCCTGATCCTGCCTTGCTCTATGTACGGCGAGCCATACTAATGGATTAAACCAATGAAGGATCAGAACGATGTGCATGATCCAGTTCATGGCCACATCCCAGCGTCGTATATGGGCGAACTCATGCGCCAGAATATATTGAATCTGCTCCTTTTTCAACGTAACAAGCAAACGAGGTGAAATAACAACCACAGGTTTATAAAAACCGACCACCGCAGGCCCGGGAATGTGTTCCGATGCCACAAACCGCACCTTACGCTTCACACCCAACAGCAGCTTCGTTTCATCGAACAATGATGATAAACGAGGAGTTTCAATAGGACGTCCTGTGCGGAGAGCTTGTTTTAGTCGAAGCTGATCGCATACTGTTTTTACGGTTAGGATCAGAACACCGGATAACCAAGCCAACATTAGCATATTGGTGAAGCTCAATTGCTTGAACCCACTCCACCACATTGGCCTATCCTGCGAGTGTACCGATAGTTGAGACGGATCGGTTGCTCCCGCAGCTTCTCTTATGAAGCCATTTCTCTCTGCAATGAAAGTTGGCTCCGCTTGAACTGCTATTTCGCTCTCGGTACCTGATTCTTTCCACCATTTATGCCAGAATGACAAGCCTTGGGTTTGCTGATGAATACCGGGCGCTATAGCCTCCAGAGAAAAAACATTGTATAAGCTTAATGAAGATTCCGGTGCCGAAGGAAGCAGCAAGCGGATCACCACAGGAATCCAAAGCAAGTATTTCCATCTGGATTCAAGCTTGTTTTTCATTAGAAACTGCAGGGCCAGGATAAGAACAATTAAGATGCCAGCCATGAATGATCCACGCAGGACCCAGCCAAAAACAGACAAAAGACTTTCATGCAAGGAAGGACTCATCACGTATCTCTCTTTTCTGCTTCACCGCAGCTGCCGTTTTCATCAAATAAAGCCTTCAGATCCTCGATTTCCTGCGCATTCAGCTTTTTATCTTTCAAGAAATTAGCCAGCATTGGATGTAAAGCTCCGCCATACAGCTTTTTCATAAAGGATTTGGTTTCTGATCGCAGATATTCCTGTTCGCTAATGAGAGGATAAAACAGCTGGGTGCGCTTCGAATTCGTTCCCGGCTTCGCCCCAGCCGCTTCCTTCTGCACCAATCGACTGAGGAGCGTCCTGGTTGTATTGGGGCTCCATTCCATTCGTTCGGTCATCTGTTGTACGACGTGACTGGAAGGAGAATCCGGATTTGTCCATAGGACGCGCATAATTTCCAGTTCTGCTTCGGTAATCGGTGGTATGTAATTCATGCATGAAACCTCCAAAATCAATTTACTCAGACTACATGTGTAGTTTAAATAAATACTACATCTGTAGTTTCGTAATGTCAACACGTTTTGGCAGAGAATAACGTTATCTCTCTGTTACATGCAATAACTAGCCGTATAGTCTGTGCATAAAACTTATAGACTGGATCACAAAAAGTTATTCTTTGACCGCAGCTTTCAGAATCTCGATCTTTTGTTTCTTAGGCATATTCGTTGAGGTTGAAATACTATATTCGAATTTGTCGGTATGCCAATAAACGTATTTGGGATAAATATGAGCCGGGAAGTCATCTTCAAAGAATCCTTTTTTTGCACTTCCTTCTGAGTCCAATGCATGTTTGGAAATGGCCAGTGTGTCTTTCCCTTTTATATACTCAAGGCGGATAGTTACAGCCTCTTTCCAATCTATCTTTTTCATGTAGATAGGTTTTCCGCTTTTCTTGCCCTCGGCTCTCACTTCATCATTGAACTTTCCTTTCGTTGGCCCTTCAATCCTGGCCTTGGAAAACTTATATCCTTTTGGCAGGTTTGAAGGATGCACCAAGATGGAGCCTTCCAGGGCAGATGCCTTTTTCAAATAGTTTTCGTATGAGGTGTACTGATGAATCCCTCCCCAATAACTAAGATCGAATCCGCTATTCAGTTCCTTGTATTTATGATATAAGACATACATATCATCTGAATTCTTAGTTAACTCCTTAACGCGGTTGATCTCATTTTCGATAAACTTTTTGTCCTCCGCAGATATGGACTTGGCTGGTTTGGCCGCTTTGCCAACAACGTTTTTCGGGGCCCCTTTGGTGGATGCCGCCTCTGCCCCAAGGTTTACGGAAGAACCTAGCAATAGAATGCAACTTAATGCTGCTATTGCCACTTTTGTTGGTGCTTTCATTTTTGTAATGCTCCTTTGCTATAATTTTTTAAGTAAGACTACAGCTGTAGTTACAATTCAATACTACATCTGTAGTTTAATAATGTCAACTATTTTGTTCAGACCCTTTTTGGCTTCATGTCAAACTTACCTTCTATTGTTCCGCTTGATATTGTTGATGACCCTGTGAATCCACCCAAAACAGCGGCAGCCAAGACGAGAACGTCCTGGACTGCCGCTGTTCGTTAAGCTATAGTTCTCGGTTAGCCATAATAACATTTTTGGTTCACTACCAGCACCAGCCTTCGGCATATGCTCGCATTAAAAACTAACATGACTACAAATGACAAGAAGCCGTTGAGCAACTGCTTCAGCTGCGGCATACATCGGCTCTTTATCAGAACAAACAGAAAAGAAGCCGTTACCCATAGCTTCCGGCTTCTTGTTCTCTAGATGCGACAAGGGATGTTATCCTGTCACACGATTTACAATTTTCAGAACGGCATCTCTTGTTAATTTGCTTCCACCTGCGGAGATGAGGTTCACCGTAGCGTGAGCTAACGCCAGTGGAATCTTGCAAAATTTTAATGCTGGACCATGTTTCAGGTCTGCAACATAAGAGTCTGCGGTTTGCAAATTGCGCCGAGTGTACTGCTGCATTTCCTTGAATCCCCATCCGTCAGGATAAAAGTCAACGCCACGTTTAAGATCCTCCTCCCGATTTCGGAGAATATTCACCGCTTGCAGCCCTCTTCCGAAAGCAACGGCCTTCGTTAAATCGGATTGCGTTCCATCATACCATAACCAAAGCTCTGACAGCATTTCACCAACCATTCCGGCAACGCTGTAGGTGTATTTGTCCAAATCCTCTTCGGTATGAATGTTCCATCCGTGCTGAACCCAGTCAGCCATATGTAACGACATCTTAGCAGTGTAACGATATACGATTGGAGCTGCGGTGGGGGGACACAGAGCGGCCCATTCGTCCAGCTGCATCGTAACATCCGGTAATACCGTCCGATAGGGTGATAGTACAATATGTGCTTGCGGTACACCCATTCTATCATCCTGGGATTTAAATGTTTCATAAATGCCACGAAGCAGTTCGATCTTCAGTTCATTCGAGAGCTCATGATGATCCTCGATTTCATCTATTGCCCGCATGCATAGATAGGCAGAGGCAACAGCCTCCCTTAAGCCTAATTCCAAATAACTTATGGGTATATAAAACGTTCGGCTCGTCTTCTTTAGCATGGTCATTGCTTCATTCAATGCGACGTTATTAATGACTACTCCCTCCAAGTATCAGCTCAGCTTTTTATTTTTCGTTGTTTTACCATGATAACATAATTTTGTACTCTCAATCCAAATATGATACTCCGGTCCTCGTACAAAAGAGAAGCTGCTGCACAGCGCAGCCCTCGGCAATGCAAGTAGATACCTCAAGTAAAAGGGTGACCTCATAGAAGCCACCCTTTTTCGATCCCAAATGCAGCTCCTGTCTAGGGATATAGGTCACCACGAATGCCAGAGCAGCACCGGGATTCGCCGCCACGATGAATTGTTTGTTAAGAATTTATACCTACGTATACACCAAATGATCCAGGATGAATCAACATGGTCTTTTGGATCGTCTGTTGAAGCAGGATTTCCTCTGTCATCGACATGCGCCTGCTCCTTCTACAAGAGCAGCAAATACTTACCGTGGGGACTTCTTTCCATATTAAGTAATTGGCGATTTCTTATACAATTGCGTGATTTGGTTTGCAATGTGCTCAGAGCTGAAATGAATCCCTTCTCGAATCCACCACATGATGATGCCGATGATTGATGCCGTGAGAATCTCAATGGAAACCCAGTCTTTTGAGATTCTGCCTTCGTTTTTTGCTCTGTCCCTTCGGGCTTCTATCAGCTGTTTAAATAGGCCGAACAGTCTGCCTTCATAATGCTTATACTCAAACAATACGGCAAAGAATTTCCGGTTCTCATAGATATAATCCAAAAACACAGTCAAGCCCTCCCGATTATCATGGATCTCGGAATTCACCAACGGCTCCAATTTTATTGACAGTTCGTCAAAAATATCATTCGTGACAATCGACATTAAATCGTGGATGTCTTCAAAATGCAGATAGAACGTGGCCCTGTTCAATTCAGCGCGATCCGCTACCTTCTGAACGGTTAGCTGTGAGATGGAGTGTTGTTCGATCAGTAGAGATAGTGCAGCTTGTTTAAACAGCTTCTTTGAGCGGACAGCCCTAGGATCTTCTTTTTTTTCGATTGTCATTCTCTGCTCCTTTATCGATTAATTTCTATTTTATCAACGAATCAAGATCCATCGTTGATTAGTCGACATATTGAGTGAAATTGCAAATAGGCACTCTTTTTCCGGTATGATATTATCTATTTTATCGATATGGTGTTGAGAAAGCAATGATTGGAAGGAGTACAATAATGCAGCAAGAGAAGCCGAATGTAAAAAAAGGGATACTATTATTTATACTGATTTTAGGTTGTTTCTTATCGACCTTGAACCAAACATTATTAAATGTTGCACTGAATGACCTTATGGATGTATTTCAGGTTTCAGCAACGACCGTCCAATGGCTTGCAACGGGTTTTATGCTTGTGAATGGCGTGTTAATCCCCGTTACGGCATATTTGATGAGACGATTTACGACGAGGCAGTTATTCGTCAGCTCTATGTTATTTTTATTGATTGGCACAGTGATTTGCGCTGTATCACCAAATTTCAGCATCTTACTGATGGGACGCATGATCCAGGCAGCCGGAGCGGCGATCATTACCCCGCTTATGATGAGTGTCATACTGATTGTTTTTCCAATTGAAAAAAGGGGCAGCGTCATGGGCCTAATCGGCTTTGCCATTATCTTCGCCCCTGCTATTGCCCCAACCTTAGCTGGATTTATCATTGAATATGTATCCTGGAGATGGCTGTTTATCGGTTTAGCCCCTCTAGTCTTCATCGTGATTTTACTGGCATTAAAGTATCTGGTAAATGTATCCCAAGCGGCAAAAGCCAAGCTTGATATCATCAGTGTCATCTTGTCCACAATTGGATTTGGTTTCATCCTCTATGGCTTCAGTAATGCCGGGAGCAAAGGATGGGCATCTCCTGTAGTCCTGTTGTCCTTAATTATCGGCGTTATGTTCACGACATGGTTCTGTATGCGTCAAATGAAATCAAAGGACCCGCTGCTGAATTTGGATGTGTTCAAAAATAAGATCTTTACCTTAACCTCACTCATCAATATATTAGTCACCATGATGATGTACGCGGACATGATCCTGCTGCCGCTGTATCTTCAGAGCAGTCGAGGCTATTCTGCTTTTGAGGCAGGCCTGTTATTATTGCCGGGTGCTGTGATCAATGCATTTTTATCACCGGTAACTGGCAGGTTATACGATAAATTTGGAGCAAAACCACTATTTATCATCGGATTATTGTTTGTTATACCTTCGATGTGGGCTGTAACGGACTTAACGGCTTCGACCTCTTATTCCTATTTAATGATTCGAACAGTCTTTTTACGAGTAGGCTTAAGCTTTATTACGATGCCGCTGAATACAGCAGGATTAAACGCACTACCCAAAGAATTAGGCACGCATGGTTCGGCTGTGAATAACACAGTTCGTCAAATTGCAGGTGCCATTGGGACAGCTGTCGTTATTACGATATATACGTCGCAGGCTTTGAAGCATGCAGCAGACATCAAAAGCCAAAATGAACTTGTATCACCAGATCAAGTCGCCAGTCTCTCTACCATGCTGGGTTCGAGTGACGCCTATTATTTTATGATGATATTGGCTGTTCTGGCGCTGGTTATGACACTCTTCATGCCGCCCTCAAAAGGAATTGCAAAAAAGGAATCCGCAAAGGCAGCATCTGTTGAGTAAATAAAAAGGTAACGTCATTCACTAATCAAGGTTTGCTCATGAGTGATCTAACGTATCTCCGCTTTGATCGCAGGTGATACGCGGCGTCCGCTACGCTGCCTCTGAAGGCAAGTGTAGCCGTCGTGGAATACAAGATACACGCAGCTATCAGTTCAATACCATTAAAGCAAAAGGGTGACTTCAATGAAGTCACCCTTTGTCAATCTCCTATACATAGCGATAGGCTGTATGCAAATATTCGTTACAATCCATAAAACGCATCTTTTTTGATATTTTGCTTCGCGATTTTTTTATTTTGCAGCAAATTCGTTATCGACTCAACCATGGATTTTGGACCCGCGATAAAGTATTTGCCCTGGTTCTGATATTGGTTAACAAACCTATTGATTTCTTGCTCTAATGCTTCCCTAGATTCAAGATAGGATATTTGAACGGCAGCCGAGTTAGCCAGAGCATCGAGCTCATCCCGAAAGAGGTGTGACTTCTGACTGTCCAGATACAGCACACGCACGGGTTTCCCCTCTCTGTCTCTTCCAGCAGTCATTTGCTTCAGGATTGCTCGAAAAGGCGTAATGCCAATACCGGCTGCAATTAGCAGCGATGGGTGTTCTTGATCCAAATGAAATGACCCTACAGGACCGCCCATCTTGATTTTCATTCCAGGTTTTAATTCCAACATCGCTTGTTTGAAGTCGCTGGGGTTATCACCAATTCTCGTCGTAATTTTAACAACGTTCTCCGTCGGAGCAGAAGCTATGCTGAAAGGCTTCGTTGGGCTTTTGATTTTCTTGTGTATAATGCTAAACAAACCGTACTGCCCTGCCGTCCACGTTAAATCCTCATCTTTTTTGAATGAAAAAGTATATACATCTTCCGATTCTCGAAGGCTTTCTATAAATAACAATTCTCGCTTTCGGAATACGGAGATCATGTCTTTAAAAAAAGCCATTATGCATTCCCCCTTACCTCAAATACCTGCCCGTAATGGAATGCTCTTCATGGATGATCTCCGTAGGAGTTCCTTCGTATACCACCTGACCACCCTTGCTGCCTCCGTCCGGTCCCATATCGATGATCCAATCCGCTTGGCTGATCACATCGAGGTTATGCTCGATGACAATGACCGTATTGCCGGCATCCACCAGGCGGTTCATGATCTCCAACAGATGGCCGATATCTGACATATGCAGCCCAGTCGTTGGCTCGTCCATCACGTAGATACTGCCCTTCTTATGCAGCTCGCTTGCCAGCTTAATACGCTGGCATTCACCGCCCGAAAGGGTGCTTAGCGGCTGACCGAGCGTAATATAGTTCAGCCCTACATCACTCATTGCCTGGAGCTTGCGCACAACCTCTTTTAGCTGAAAGAATTCCAAGGCCTGCTCTACCGTCATCTCCAATACATCGGCAATGGACTTCCCGTTCAGCTTGTACTCCAGCACCTCTTCCTTGAATCGCTTACCCCCGCATACATCACATGGAAGTTTCACGCTGTCAAGGAACGCTAGATCCGTATACACGACACCCAGCCCTTGGCAGTTCTCGCATGCCCCCTTGGAGTTGAAGCTGAAGAGGCCTTGATTGACTTTGTTCGCGGATGCAAACGCCTTGCGAACATCATCCATAATGCCCGTATAGGTCGCTGGATTCGAGCGTGTAGACACGCCTACCGCCGATTGGTCGATGACAATCGCATCCGATTGCTGGCTGAGGAATACTTCGTTGATCAGCGTGCTTTTGCCTGAACCGGCGACACCCGTAACGACGGTAAGTACCCCGGCAGGAATATCGACACTCACGTTCTGCAGGTTGTGCAGTGTGGCATCCTTAATGGATAGCTTGCCGGATGGCTGCCTGCAGTCCTGCTTCAGCTTAAGCGCTTGCTTCATATGGGTTCCCGTCAGTGTGCCTGCTTCCAGAAGACCCTGGAAGCTTCCTTCGTACACGATGGCACCGCCGCGGCTGCCGGCGTGAGGCCCAACGTCGACGATATGGTCCGCGATTTTGATCACATCGGGATCATGTTCAACAACAATGACGGTATTGCCTTTGTCGCGCAGCTTCTGCAGCAGTTCATTCAAGCGGTGTACATCACGAGGGTGCAAACCAACGCTGGGCTCATCAAAGATGTAAGTGACATCCACGAGACTGCCGCTTAAGTGCTTCACCATCTTGACGCGCTGTGATTCGCCGCCGGACAATGTATCCGTCTCACGGTCCAGAGTCAAATAATCAAGTCCGATATCGACCAGATGCTGCAAGCGCTCGCCCAGTGACTTAACCACCGGTGCGGCGACCGCATCGTCAATCTCCCGAATGACGCGGACGAGTTGTCCGACCTCCATGGAAGACAACTCCGCAATGTTATATCCATTAATCCTGCAGCTTAAGGCGTCCTGGCTGAGCCTCGCACCATGGCAGCTGGAGCAAGGCCCCTCGGAAATGTAGGGTGCAACCGCTTTTTGTGTCCGCTCGGACTTGGTCTTGACATCCTGCTTGATGTATTTGTTAGTGAACTTTTCGATGGCGCCTTCCACCGTTATATTCGTTGCCTTACCGGCGAAATCCATCTTCACTTTCCTGGCCTTGCCATACAGCAGCTGTTCCAGCTCTTCATCCGAGTAATCACTCAGCTTCTTGGCAGGGTCGAAGTCTCCCGACTGCACAAGCATGTTCCACTCCCAGCCGTTCACTGAATAGTCCGGCAGCATGATGGCTCCTTCATTCAGCGACTTGGACATGTCCACCGCCTTGCCCATATCTACGCCTAATTTGCGGCCGATTCCGTTACACTCTGGACACATGCCTTGCGGATCGTTAAAGGAGAACATGTTCGCTCCTCCAACATGGGGCTGACCCACTCGGGAAAAGAGTAATCGGAGAATGGGAGATATATTGGTAATCGTGCCCATCGTGGAATGGGAGCCCCCGCCCAACCGCTTCTGATCCACAATAACCGCCATGCTCAGATTTTCGATTGCATCCGTATCCGGCTGCGGAACACGGGGCAGGAAGGTACGTATGAACATGCTGAAGTTCTCATTCAACAAACGTGTGGATTCCGCAGCAATCGTATCAAAGACGATCGAGGATTTGCCAGATCCGGATACCCCGGTAAAAATCGTGATCTTCCGTTTGGGAATACGCAAGGATACGTTCTTGAGATTGTTTTCCCTCGCACCTGAGATAACGATATATTCCTGATTAGATTCGTTCATGCCGTTCATGCTTCATATCCTCCAAGTTTTTTTCTTTTCTACTGCTGAAACAAAGTTATTGTGCCAACACCTTTTCAAGCTCGACGGTCCAAGCGCTCCAACCATACTTAGCGCCTTCAAGTCCATGGACATTGGAGAATCCGATTTGCTCGAGATGAAGGTTAACCTTCCCATCCCCTAAATCCTGCAGGGTCCAGTTCACCGTGTGTTGCTCATCCCCGGTTGCCCAAATATAAGACAATCGATGGGGTTCATCCACGATCGTTACTTCACCTTCAACAATTCCATCCCATCCATTGTACGGCTGATGACGAAACTGAAAACGATGTCCTACGACAGGTTTAAAATCATTTTCCGTAATCCACTGGGCAAGCTTGTTGGGATCGGTCAAAGCGCTCCATACCTTTTCAATTGTTGACGTGTACTGAAAATCCATAGATAAAGTTAAACTCATTCTTCTTCCTCCTCTAATAACTGCTTCAATCGAAGCATATTCGTGCTCCAGTACTTGTTGTAGAAGCCCACCCAATCTTGAACCTCTTGCAGTGGAGAGGCATTTAGCCTGTATCTCGTTTCCCTGCCTACTTTACGGTCCTCCACCAGTCCGGCCTCTTTAAGAATTGTCAAATGCTTCGATACCGCTGTGCGGCCCATTTGAAACTGTGGCGTCAACTCATGCAGGGGCAGCTCCTCTGCCTCTGATAGCAGATGAATCAGATGACGCCTGGTTGGATCTGCAATCGCATCAAACACGTCTCGCAACTGATTGATCTCGGTCACAACACCCTCTCCTATAATATTATTGCCAAGGGACAGGCGTTAGTTTCCCATCCATTAAACTACAAGTCTCTTCGATCTTTGCGCTTATGTAACAAATGTACTCAATCGACACCATTTAGTGTCGTTTTGATTATAGGCCACCCTTTGGTGTCGCGTCAACATTCTCTCATAACTGCCTGCGTTGGTATCTCAACGGATAATACAGCTGAATCGATGGATTAGAAACAAAACTAACAGAAGCAGCGGATAACCACAGCGAGAGCTGACCTTCATGAATGAACCATGAATCCATAACAGCAAAAATAACCAGTTCGACTTTATCAGCGACTGGTTATTTTTATTCGTTTCTGGAAGGATTTGATCACGGCAACACGAGGTTTACTTTTTAAGAACTGCCCATGAAGCATCACTAATTTCGTCCATTTCACTTCGCGTCAAAGAGAAGTTCATTGCTTTGACATTCTCCTCGGCATGTTTCACTTTAGTGGCTCCAGGAATCGCAATTATGCCCTCGCCTTGAGCGTGTATCATCCCATTCAAAGCAATCTGTGTCGGTGAGGCATGGTATTTCACTGCAAGCTATTCAAGAGTTTCGATAAGAGGCCATGATTTTCTTAAACCGGACGCACGGAAACCCGAGCTCCACTTTCTCGGACCCTTGATCGCTCTTACGAGGTCTTCATTTCGATGCTATGAACCTCATATATTCGAATCTCGATTACTTCTGCTCGTTCACTGCCGTTCGTTTCCTTGATGACGACCCTGATTCGGTTCGATGGTATCGGCTCCTCAAATCGATGGATCTTTTTGCGTGTACGATTATGGTTATCACCGGCAACCGTTACCCACTCCCCATCCATATATGCCTGCAGCTCATATGCCTTAACCAGCTCCGGAATGATCAGGAACGGCGTCTCGTGATGATGCAGATTGATCAAATCCTCATTGACGTCATTATTGAAGGTAAGATGGATCTCCCGGATATCCGCTCGTTCTGGGAGCTCAACTTCCACCCATTCTACCCGGCCGTTTACGAGGGGCTCCGATACCCACATCTGCGGACCTCCATAAGGACGAACATAACCGCTAACCACTTTGTCAGCCGAATAAGCGCTGGTCTCAACCGCAAAACAGAACGGCTTGCGGACAAGGCCTCTCATCGACCATTCGATCACCAGCTGATCCGGCTGATGGTCCTCCAGATCGGAGCTGACTACCGGCTTGGCCCCGCGTTCGAATGCGAGCACGCCGGTGAGGGGTACCTCAGATGTAAAGAGACTTGCTGCCTCATTGGCGCGGACAATAACAAATCCATTGCACGGTTTATCGCCAAACAGCATCCGGTCCGCCGGAATATCCAGCCACTGCTTCTCACCGGCAGCAACCTCAATGATCAAAGTCTGCCTGTGATTTGCAGGCACATAGTTCTCATCGCGTCCCGTATCCCACAGCTCGATGTTCAACTGCGTGGTTTCCCTGGCGGTAACCAGGATACGGAGTCCTTCAACCTCTCCATCAGCCGGGAACAACAATCCAACGTCCGATATGAGTCGATACTCTTGAGCAGCGTTATCGAGCCGTATGCCCTTCATTGTGCTCGACGCGCTGACAACTCCTTTCTTTGCCAAGTCATGAACATCCTCATTACGCAGACCGATGATCGAAGCATCGGTGCGCAGCATCGTTTGCTGGAGCTCAGACAGGTGCCGCTCCCGCAATTCGCGCGGCGTGATCCTTTTCATAACGGACAATGCGGCACCAACGCCGGCTGCTTCGCCCATCACCGCACAGGTCGCCATGACGCGCGTCGTTCCGAAGGCCACATGTGTTGCACTAATATTCCGTCCGGCGAACAGCAGATTGCTTACGTTCCTCGAGTAAAGCGAACCGAATGGAATATGATAAATGCCGTCCATATGCAAATGCTTCGAGCCGCTTTCAGTTGCATACATCCCTTGCGGCGGATGAAGATCGATAGACCACCCGCCAAAAGCTACCCTATCTTCGAACGAACGCTGCGCAATAACATCGTTCTGCGTCAATATGGAATCCCCCAGAAAACGGCGGTATTCGCGTTTACCCGGAATCGATCCTACCCATTCCAAGGTCATATGATCGGCTTCAAACTCCCCCGAGTTCTTGATATAGTCCCATATGCCGTAAATGACCGACCATAACTCATCCCGGATCCGCTCGTTCTCATGGACCGTATCCAGCTCGCCTCCCCATTCAATCCACCAATAATGACAGCCGGAGTCACCGCTTCGAATGACGCGTTTGATCGGAATCGACGTTGTGGTAATATCTTTTGCAAAAGACGGGGCCACGAAACGCACGGGTTTCTCCGTTTCTTTAGTATAGAACAGCAAGGTGCTGCCGAGCGTGATGTCGTCAGCCACTTCCGGGGCCCAATCCTCTAAGAACTCGTGCCTGGCTTCACGCCCGATGCGGTATGCTGCTCCTGCAAGAAAACCAATGAGTCCGTCGCCTGTACAGTCGAGAAAAATCTCGCTTTCGAACGTAATTTCGCGCTCCGATCCCATCATCCAGCCTGTGACGCTGCGAATCACCCGGTTATCCAGTTCTCCGACAGCTTCAACCTCTCTTACATCCGTATTCAGGAACAGCGTGAGGTTCGGCTCGGCTCTGACGGCATCCAACAACGTGACATCCCATAAATAGGGATTGCCTTCCGGATTGCGATATTGGTTTTCTATAAACAGTTCTCCCATGATGCCGGTCTCCCTGGCATAACGGTTCACTCCGTGCCCGGTTGCCCCGCATACCCATACGCGTACCTCGGAGCTGGAGTTGCCGCCAAGCACAGGGCGATTATGGACAAGCGCAACCTTTTGCCCCAGTCTTGCTGCTGCAATTGCGGCGCTAATTCCGGCCAGACCTCCTCCAATGACGGTTATATGCGAATTTACTGTCTCTTGTCTCAATGTATGAACCTCCTTCGATTAGCCTTTAACTGCCGAACTCGATATACCTTGGATGATATATTTCTGTCCTATCAGGAATATTAGAATCATAGGAACGATTGCCGCTGAAGAAGCAGCCATCATGCCATTATAGTCAACGTTGTTTTCCAGAACGAAATTTTGCAGGCCAAGCGGAATCGTATAGAGCTCCGGACTTGTCAGAAACACGAGCGCATTCTCATAATCATTCCATTGCCAGGAGAAGTCGATAATGGCAAACGTCGCAATCGCTGGCTTGGCTAACGGCAGAATCAGCTTGAAGAATATCCGAAAATGGCCGGCTCCGTCCAAAAACGCAGATTCGGTAATCTCCTTCGGTATCCCGAGGAAAAACTGGCGCAGCATGAAGACTCCGAATATCGAGAACATGGCGGGCAGGATGAGCGCCCAATGGGTGTTGTAAATATGAAGCCAGTTAAACATAATGAACTTCGGAACGAATACGACTTGAGGGGGAATCATCATCATGGACAAATACACCATGAACAATGTATCCCGGCCTTTGAATTCCGTACGGGCGAAGCCGTAGGCCGCAAGGGCTGACATGAATACGGCGCCAACCGTGCCGATAACAGCGATTTTAATCGAATTCCAGTAATAAGGAAGAAAATTATAGTTCCCAGACCATATTCGGATATGGTTACTCCAGTCGAGCCTGGAAGGAAGCCATTGCCGAAAAACTTCGCTCGGCGTTTGGAACGAGGTGCTGAGCATCCATAGGAAAGGGACAATCATAAAGAATCCGGCAATCAACATAAGAGTTGTCGTGACAAAAAGCTTAATGGAGAGGTTCTTTTTCGTTTCAATCATACTGCCTGCTCCTCTCTAGTAATGAACCCAGCGTTTTTGGCCTACCCACTGGATGATGGTAATTACGAGAATAACCGCGAACAGAAACCAGGATATCGTTGACGCATAACCCATCTCATAGTAGCTGAATGCCGTTTTGTAGACGAATAAGGACAGGATTGTCGTGCTTCCGCTTGGTCCGCCGCCCGTTATGGCTTGAATCAGAGAGAAGGATTTGACCGTCATGATCAGTCCTGTAACCAGCAGCATAAACGTTGTCGGACTAACGAGCGGCCATACGATCTTCCACGTAATCGTCGACGCGCCAGCTCCATCGATTCGCGCCGCCTCCAGCTGCTCGGTGGAGATTTCCTGCAGCGCCGCAAGGTAAATAATCATATTGTAGCCAAGCATGAACCAGATTTGTACAACGTTGATCGCATACATCGCTGAGCCTGAATCCGCAAACCATCCTGGAGGAGAGGCGACACCGATCCAACGCAGTACTTCATTGATCGGTCCTTGCGACGGCTGGAACAACAGCATCCAGACAAAAGCAACAGCAACGCCGCTAGAGATATACGGAAGGAAAAACATACCCCTGAGCAATCCCTTCAAATACACACTGCGGTTAAGCACAAGCGCTACAAGGAATGCCAGTCCCAGTGAAACCGGAACGGATAACAGGAAAATCACAGTATATTTGATCGAGGCATAGAATTGATCATCACCAAAAAGGCGTTTGATATTATCCAATCCCGTGAACGTCCAGTTCGGATTGGCAAATTGATAGTCCGTGAACATCATAAAGAAGGAAAACAGGGCAGGCAGAATGAAAAATGCCAGAATCCCCAGCATATTAGGCAGAATAAAGGCATAGCCAACCCAGCCCTGTTTCCGAATCCAGCTGTTCTTTTTCACAGAAAACACCGCCTTTCTTCTTGTTTAGAGCTTTCTAGATACAACAAAGAGAGAAGAAGGAAGCGGAAGATCCTTCTTCTCTCTTAAGGGTATTGACCATATGCGATTACTTGATATAGTCCTGGTGACGTTTAGTCATATTTGTAAGTGTTGTATCGATATCCTGCTCATTCAGGAAGTATTTCTCATATTCTTCCTTGCGGGCATCCAGCGCTTGCTGCGGAACATTCAGCTGGAACGACGGGAACTGACCGAACACCACGTTATTCAGCGATGCTGTATCGTAACTATCCTCATTCCCCTTGAGCAGCAGCTCCATCGCCTGTTGGTTATCCACACTCTTCGAGGATGGAATCCGACCACCGCTAGCCATTGGCAGCATGCCGCCATCGGCATACCATTTCGCGAACTTCCATGCCGCATCCTGATTTTTGGATTTGGCATTGACGGAGAGCATATCACCGAGTCCGCCAGCATATTTATAATCCTTCTGATCAGCGGTTACTTTCGGAATCGTTGCAAAAGCGATCTTGAAATCATGTGGAAATTCCTTCTGATTGTTGGCATTGCGGAAAATAAATTCCCCTGCGGCCAGCATGGCTGCCTCGCCTTTTAAGAAATTTGTATCTACCGGCATTTTGCTAGTTACTTGTTCGCCGTACTCCGGTGTCGATTTGTCCACGAACATCATATCATGCACGGTTTGAAGCTGCTGCTTCCAAAGATCGTTATCAAAGTTGGATGTGCCATCCGGCTTCGTTACGCCAAGACCGGCAATAGTGCCATCAATTGTAGCGGTAAAGGCGGCGTCATGCTGCATAAGGCCATACACATTCTCTTTTGTTAATTTCTTCGCGTATTCTCTCAGATCGTCCCATGTCCAGTCGACGGAAGGAACCGGAAGTCCCGCTTCATCAAGCATGTTTTTGTTAAGCCAGATGAACAGCATGTTTTTCTTTGTAGGAATCCCGTAGTATTTATCGCCGATTTTCCATTGAGCAGCATCCGGGCCCATTTGCTCATCGATGTTGTAATCCGTTTTGCTGCTGAGGTCCAAAGCGACCCCTGCGTCAACGCGTTTTTGCAGGCGGTTAATCGTATAGTTGATGAACAAGTCTGCATCCTGGGCCGTGATGAGTGCCGTATCCAGCTTCAGGTTACCCGGATCATCATTTACGTAGCGGACGTATTCCACCTGAATGTCCGGATTTTCTTTATTCCAGTTGTCAATCACCTCTTGAGGACCTGCTTCAACAGGAACCGCTCCCCAAAGCTTGAGGTTGATTTTTTCACCCGAACCGCCTGCTGAAGCTTCACTTGCCGATCCTGCATTCGCCCCTTCATTGCTGCTACTGCTGTTAATGCCTCCACATGCGCTGAGCATCGAAGCTGCCAGAGTGGTCATTAGAACTAACTTCAACCATTTTCTCCGTTTCACTCGTGGTCCCCCTCATCAAAATGATAAGCTTATTGCCTACGTCTTTAACTTTATCACCTGCCTGGCATTGGGGGTATGAACGGCGTTTGGATATTCATAGAACGAATTTTTGTTCTTTCCGGTATTCGTTTGGGGTCACACCGCACCAGCGCTTGAATATTTTGATGAAATAATTGTCGTTCTCAAAGCCTACCATTCTGCCGATTTCGCTAACCGTTTTCTCGGTTTCGGTCAGCAGCATTTTCGCCGCTTGAACGCGGCGGTTCTGGATAAAGTGCGTCAGCGTGGTGCCGGTCTTCTTCTTGAATAAATCACTGACATAACTGGCATCCATGCGGACAAATTCAGCCAATCTCTTTAATGTCACTCCCTCGGCAAAATGCTCTTCAATGTAGTTGATCATTCGGTTCAGCTCCGGGTGGTCCGTCGGTTCTTGGGCAGTCCTGTCCGGGAACCATTTATCTGCCAGGCGAAGCTTGTCCATTCTCGTCAGCTCTGCAGCCACTTTGTCCATGGCTTGCTTGAGTCCCTTCAAATCCAGAGAAAGCTTCATCAAATAGCCAGAAGCCCCGTACTCCACCGCTTGCCTGGCATACTCGAACTCACTTACTGCCGTCAGCATGACAAACCGGCACTGGAAACCTTCCTCCCTCGTCAGCTGCAATAATCGGACGCCATCCATTCGCGGCATAAAAATGTCGGAGATGACAACATCGGGCTGCAGCTCCCGAATCAATTGCAGGCCCTCCTCACCATTTACCGCTTCACCTACAATTTCGAACGGAATATCCGCCTTCGCAAACAACTTGCGCAAGCTTGCTCTCGCGTATTGTTCATCTTCAACGATCAGCGTGCGCCACATACGCGCTCCCCTCCTTCAAATAGGGTTTGGATAGCAATAACGGGAAATGCATAACAACCTTCGTTCCTTCGTCCGTCGACTCGATCAGAAGTCCTGTCGGCTGGTTCTTAAACATAAGCTCCAGGCTTTCCCGGAGATTTTGGAGGCCAATGCTTTTTCGTTTCCGGTTGGACTGATTCTCCTGCGATCGCTTAATCCCCATGCCATTATCCACAACTTCCAAATAAAGCAGCGAATTGCGGCTTGATGCACAAATGACGATTTGCCCCTCATGATGGGATTGTCCAAACCCATGGAGCAGCGAATTTTCTACCAGCGGCTGCAGGCAGAATTTCGGAATCAGCGCATACTCCAGATCCTCGCTTACTTCATACTGAATCTCGATGCCGTGCCCGAATCGTTTCCGCTGGATATCCATATAGGATTCGACCAGTACAATTTCGTCCTTCAGAAGAATGAGGTCAACCTCCAAATTCAGCGTCGTTTCCAATATGTTGCCAAGCGCAACACAAATCTCGTAAATCTCATCTTCATCCTTATCCAGCGCGATACTCTTGATGGTGTTCAGCGTGTTCAGCAGAAAATGAGGATTCATCTGACTGAGCAGCACCTGAAACCGGACAAATTGCTTTTGACGCTCCTCAAGCTTTAACCGCTCCAACAGATTATTAATGTCTGCAATCATGTAATTGAAGCTTCGGGTCAACGCCAGTAATTCACCCCGACCCTGTTCCGGAAGCTTGGTCTTCAAATTCAATTTTACGGTGGTCTCCATTTTTCGCTGAAGCAGCTTCAAAGGCCCGGTGACCGTTGAAGAAATGAGGTAAGTCAAGAGTACAAACAGCAGCAGGATAGCCCCATAAACGGTATAAAACCTCTGCTTCTGTTTGTTCACTTCTTCAAACAACAAGGACAGCGGCACCTTCTTCACGAGATAACCGTCCAGCTCTTGAATCTTGCTGTAGGTATACATCGTATGATTGTTCACAATGGATTGGGAGGAGGAATCCGCTCCCGCGCTCTGACTGGCTGCTGCAATAGTAGATGACACGGTAGACGGCACGTCCTCTTCCGAATCCGATTGAAGCAGCGTATGTCCGTTTGCATCCAGCAGGAAATAGGCGCCTTCCCCATGTCTGCCGAATGTTTTTTCCTCGAACCAGCCCTCATAATCGATACTAAAACGTCCGTAAGCAAATGGCTTCAATCCATCGTCACGCAGCAATGCGTAAAGGCTCAGCATCCGAATGCCCTGCCTCTCTCGGACCTCCGTCGTGTGATCATCGGATGCCCAGATGTAACGCTGTCCCCCTGCCCTTTTCAGCTCCTGCACCCAGGGCTCGGAGCTCATGGCGGCATAATTCAGGGAGCTCACCGGTGTATACGAGGTGTAAGCGTTTCCTTTTAAATCGATTAAAGTGTAGAAAACCGTAGCTCCTGTTAGGAAAAAGCTGTTTTCAATACCTGCAAATTTATTTTCAACGATTCGTTTTCGATGGATAGCATCATATAATTCCGGCTGCTGCATGACTTGGCGGAGGACGGAATCCTGTTCCAGCAGCATCCCGGTTTTCATCACAAGGCTCATCAAATCGATAAGATCGTATTTGATGCCTTCGAGCTGCTTGATGTTGCTGTCCGAAGCATTCCGCTGGAGTATCGTTTCCGTTTCCCGGAAGTTGTAGAGGAATAACAGCGCAATCGGCGCGAGGAGAAACAACAGAAAGGAAAACAAGATTCGGTGTTTAAAGGTTTCAGGCGTTATTCGTCGTAACCATCTGGTCAACATGATTATGGCTCAGCCCTCCAATCGGTGTGTATCTCCCAATTTACTTGAGGTTACACTTGATCGCAACCCTAATTTTTTTAAGCTCAAACGAACAGATCCTGAAGAAACGTAAACCAGACCTTGATAGAGTCTGGTTTACGCTTTTGAATCGGCATTTCTATGGATCTATACTTGTCATGTATGTATTAGGCAATCCCAAATCCTCATATAATACTACGCCTGTACGGTGTGCTGCCGTATGAACGCGACTAGATCCGTCACGCGAACGAATCAGTGCAACACGCTTTAAAACAAAAAAAGCCGCGAATTCCGCGACTTTATCCTCATATCCCATGCTGCGTTCCTTAGCCGAACAATTGGAGCATAGGTTTTTATCATAACCGGCCGATCATTCATTTCCTTACAGCTGCTTCAATTGGTTCTCGGCTTCCTTTACTATAAATCCATATTCGTTTCTGTCCTGATATAAAGATATTACGTGTTTAAGAGCAAGTTTATACGCCGTTTCATATGCCTCATGTTGAGTTGTCTCAACGTCCGGCGTCACGCCTATTCCCTCCCAATTGGTTTGGGTAACGGGATTAATCGCTCGTCCATCCGGGATAAATATTCCAAAGTGTTTCGTTAATTGATGAACGGCTCCAGGATTGGCTCCTCCTGCTGTAACTTCTCCAATCATGGTTGCCCGCTTTAAGTTTTTTAGATTATATGTAAACTCCTCCGCAGCAGAGAATGTTCTGTGGCTCGTTAATACATAAACAGGTTTGTTTCCATACCGTTTTCCGGGCACATACGATAACGTCCAAGACTGACTTATAACATCGTTTGCCCGCGAATAAAAACTGTTTAAGTGAAAAGGTTCGGAATCAAACAAATAACTTGTGATAAAGGCAACCATCGATGGGCTCCCGCCACCGTTATTCCGTAAATCAAAGATAAGCGCGTCCGTGTTAGCCACCAAATTCATTGCATTTACTGCAGCCTCGCCTGCAAACTCTGGATCGTGAAAACCTCGCAAATGGATATAACCAATGTTCCCCGCAAGACGTTCAATTCTATGAAAACCATAATTATCGAGCTTTGCATGCAGGAGATATTCCTCCCTTTGCTCCTTCTCACTAATCTTCATATCAACCGACTTCTCTTGTTCCGTGTATCGTAATTTCAAATGCTTGTCTTTACTAATTTCCCGAAGGTCATATGTGACTTGTTCACAAAAAGCTTCTGCGTTTTTAATCGCTTCATATTCTTTTCCGACTAACTTATGCTCCAAGTAATTTCCCATTTCTTCAGCAACATCGGGAAACACATAATGATTATTTAACGCTTTGGCTAATGAATGGATTACCTCTTCATGAGCCCAACCCCTCATCTGGTTAGCTTCCACGATCATCATCCCCTCTAAATTATTGTTCAAAACGGACCCGTTGAAAAACAATTGATCTATCTGCTCTCGGAGGGATTGATAAGTGCAAGAACCTGATGATCCTCCCATACCCCGTTGATCTTCACGTTGCTTCGGGCTATGCCTTCTTTGTGGAACCCTGCATGCTCAAGCACGCGTATGGAGCCGGGATTCCGGGGAGAGGCCTCCCCTACGATCCGGTGAAACCGAAGCTCCTCGAAGGCATAGCGTACCACCTGTTTTACGGCTTCTGTCATATAACCCTTGCCGTTATGATTCTGGTCCAGGCTGTATCCGATCATACAGCTCTGAAGCGGGTCCCGTACCACGAAGGACAGCCCTATACTACCAATAATCCGGTCGTCCTCGGTGCGGCATATCACGAAGTCATATTTCCGGTCCTCCTCCCTGTCCGTCTTACTTTTCCTAATCATTTGGAGCTGATGCTCCTCTGTATAGAACGCTTCCGGGTTGCTTGGTGAGAAGTTCTCAAAAAAGACCCGATTGCGATTGTACATGTCTGTCAATTCTGCGGCGTCCGCTTCCTCCGGAAATCGGACATATACTTGCTGCTCTATCATCTGCACCATCCCCACCAACTCATAAAATGTAAGGAGATTATAGCACAGGATGGAAAGGGGCAGATATTGCGATTCGCAAAACAAAAAAAGCCGCGAATTGCGCGACTTCCCAGACCTATATGCTCTTGTCCAACGAGACTTCGCTGAGCGCGTTGTTCCCCTTATTCCTGGAGATAAAAGTGATGCTTTGTCTGCCTTGTTCCGACTATTCTCCGCGAACGACACGAAGGCCTTGATCAGGACCGAAGCCATTCGCATCAAACTTGCCTCGGAAGGATATCTCGTTGTTGCTGACGTCACCCATCCAACCGCCGCCCTTCACAAGCCGGTAGGAGCCGGTCCGGCTGTCCGAATCGCCATGCCACTCCCAGCACCATTCCCTTACGTTGCCAGACATATCGTAAATGCCTAACTCATTGGGTTTCCGGGTACCGATCGATTTGGTTTGATTGCGGTTGTTCTCTATGGCTGGCCAGTTCCAATTTCCGGTTAAGGGTTTGTTCCCGGCGTTTTTCCAATACCATGCGACCTCGTCGGCATTATTGCTGCCGCTGTATATGTAACCCTTGCTCGCCTGACCTCCGCCTGCAGCATATTCCCACTCCGCTTCGGTTGGCAATCGGTAACCGTTAGCCCCCTCATGGATCGTGACTATCCATTTTATATTATCGTTCTCATTGTTATTATTCGGGTCCTTTTTGTTCTTGTCTATATTGTAAAACGGATTTAAACCCTCTTTTAGACTTCTTTGATTACAGTATTCCACAGCGTCATACCAGCTCACCATCTCTACGGGTAAATTGTCGCCTTTGAATCCCGAGGGATTACTGCCCATGACTTCGGCCCATTCTTTTTGGGTGACCTCATATTTGCCGATATAAAAATTCGATAGGGTCATGCCTTCTCCAGCGTAATTGGAGTTGTTATTCTTAAAAGTTCCGCCCTCCACGAATACAAGATCATTCTTCGATTCAGGTTTTTCTTCCGAACATGCGCTGATCACAACCACTGCTGCTATTAAAAGAAACATGAATAGCTTTCTCATTGACATATCTCCTTTAAGCCTGATAGGAAAAATGATAAACGATGGTAGCCTGCTGCTCGGCTCCGGCAAGACATAGGCCGCTGTTCCCGTTAATTCCGCTAGCCCTGCCCAGCACAACGGGACCGATGGATACAACGGGAGGAGAACGGCCAATCGGCCGTCCTCCAATGTTGAAGTCCACTTTGGTATGACATAATTTATCCGCGTAATTCATTACCGGTAGCTTGAAACACCGAATGAGTAAGCGGTTTCAATTCTGATCGTTCGTTGTGTTGCCTTCAATGCACCCGTTACCATACCGTTACGTTGGAGCTGCCGCTGCTCTGATAGCCCTCTGTCGCTAACACCTGATAGGCCCAGCTGCTTCCCAGATTCATTCCTTTGCTGGCCCATGCATTCACATGATTGCTGAACGTAATACTTGAGTTGACGCCGGTCGCTCTCTTCGATTGCCGAACACTCCAGTACTGGGCAAACGTTTGTGTCCCGTCAATGGAAGGAGCGTTGTATCTCATTGTCGTATAGATGTCATATGTGCCCCCATCACTCGTCACCGTGCCTTTATGTGTTCCCGTAGGCCGATACGTCCCCCAGCTGTCCACAACGTAGTATTCGATGAGTGAGTTCCGGGTCCATCCATAAAGGGTCAAATACCCATTGCCGGACGGCGCCCAGACACCGGCATTATAGTTAATTGTCCGGTTTGGAGATCCGGTATTCCAGCCTTTACCGACTACGAAATTCCCGGTATTTTGCCAGGTCACGCTGTAATTGCCGCCGGACCCATTAACGGCATTGACCGTACCGCCGCCATCCGTCCAATTTTGCCAGTAGTCCGTAGCTGCACTTGAGGTTGATGCAAACAAGCCAAAACTCATGGATGCTGCAAGAATGACCGTCATCAATTTCTTACTAAACCTAAACATAATCTACCTCCTCAGATTTTTGTCATTGCCTCATACGTCTGCATGTCGATTGGTTCGCTATGCAGCACATCCCTTATCCTGTATGTTTTTTCCTTTACCTCCTTTCTAAGTAAATTATAGAATGATAGCGATTTCATAACACTTCACAAATTAAATATGTTACATCAATTATTTTGCAATTTGAAATATTCTGAGTTTAAATTGATTCTCCAGATCTATTGAGAATAATTAACATTTAAAGTAAATTATGCTTATCAAACCAAGAGCAATGATACGCAGAGGAAATCGTTTCACACCAACACGTAAGCGCTGTCAATCACTAGTTTTCCGTCAAGTTTTGAAAGGAGGCGATGTGCTTTACGCAGGTAGACAAAATCTGATAAACGATTAGTGAGGAGGAATTAATGATGAGAAAGGGCATATTCGGGGCGCTGGGTAAATCCAAAATGATGCTGCCTCTATTGATTGTCGTAGCTATGATGATGAGCTTGTTCCCGCGCGAGGTTTCAGCAGCAGAACGGGGTGCATGGGCACCCAATGTGGCTTACGCCGTAAACGATACCGTCACTTACAGTGGAAAGACGTACAAGGCTATTCAGCCCCATACCTCATTGACAGGCTGGGAACCACCCAATGTTCCGGCATTGTGGCAGCAGGTTCAAGGCGGCGGAGGCTCCGATACGGTAGCTCCCACAGCTCCCGCGAACGTAACCGTGAGCGGAGTCACCTCCTCCAGCGTAACTTTGTCCTGGCAGGCCTCCACGGATAATGTAGGTGTGACAGGTTATGATGTATACCAAGGTACATCACTTGCAGTAACCGTAACCTCGAATACAGCGACAATCACCGGGCTCTCCGCCAAGACAACCTATTCTTTCAAGATCGTTGCCAAGGACGCTGCTGGAAACCTTTCTCCAGCCAGTGCAACGGTGAGTGCAACAACAGCCGAGGGAACTCCTGGCGGTGTTGGCCAACTGCCGAAGCATATATTGACAGGATACTGGCAAAATTTTGTCAATGGTGCTACCAATGTGAAAGTGAGAAATATACCGGATCAGTACGATATCATTGTATTAGCCTTCGCAGAGATGGACCCTGCTAATCCCGGAGGTGTCACCTTTACGGTTAATTCTGCCCTATCCAATGCTCTCGGCGGGTACACAGAAGCTGAGCTGATCTCGGATATCCAGGCTAAACGTGCTCAAGGCAAGAAGGTTATTATATCTATTGGAGGAGAACTGGGGAACGTCAATCTTAATAACCCTTCGCCGAATGTAACGAATTTTGTGAACAGCGTTTATGGGATCATCACGAAATTTGGACTGGATGGATTGGACGTTGACCTGGAGCATGGCATGAATGTACCTAATTTAACCAATGCGATTCGTCAATTGAAGCAAAAAGTCGGGAATGATTTTGTATTGACGATGGCTCCGCAAACCATCGACATGCAGAATCCAAATACATCTTATAGCCAGCTTTATAACAATCTGAAGGATATAACGACCGTGGTGAACGTGCAGTACTATAATTCCGGATGCATGCTGGGTCGTGACGGAAAATGTTACAGCCAGGGAACCGTTGATTTCCTTACGGCTCTTTCGGACTTGACGCTGCAGTGGGTGTCTCCTTCCCAATTGGGATTGGGCGTGCCAGCTACCCCTTCAGCTGCAGGGGGAGGATATGTTTCCCCTACGGTTGTCAATAATGCACTGAATTGTCTTGCAACCGGAAACAGCTGTGGAAGTTATAAGCCAGTAGCTAAATACCCTGATATCCGAGGAGCGATGACATGGTCCATTAACTGGGATGCAACCACGAATTATACCCTTGCCAAGACAGTAAGACCATTCTTGAGCACACTCCCTTAATATCAGGGAGCTGCTTGCTGAGAGCCGGTCCAATCAATAACCAGCCATAGTGCTGCCAGAACTAATATAAATTTCTTCACTGACTGCCCATCAAAAGTCGCCGCTTTCTTCCGTTGACGGAAAGAAGCGGCGGCTTTTTGACTTGACTCCATTTTCGGATGCATTAGCAGTCCTGTTGCTGGATCTCCAGCAAGGTATCTATTTTCACGCTCAACGGTCCGGGCAAATGTTATGGATTTGGGAGATCAGCTCTTCTGAATTGGTACGGAACGCTTGGTTCGAATCCGTCCATGTTGAATTGAGAAAATACGAGGCATGAAATCGCCAGCCCTGATGGTCCGGATTAAAATCCATCTGAATTTCGCGCCCCGGCTTCCCTCGGTACAACCTGGATCCTGGCTTACGCCAGCTGCCGATTTGGGTGATCCTGTCCGGGTTCTGTCCAGTAATATAGGTGAATCTTTCATTATATGGAATGTCCTTCACATAAAACTTGGGGCAGCCCACAGCAAATACCTGCACATGCTGAATATCGTGTTTGTCCTCCAAATAAAGTCCTGCCCGATAGGCAATTACACCTCCGGCGCTGTGTCCGATAAGGATCAGGCGATCTGCATCTGATGCATGCTGAAGAATGATTTGCGCTGCCTTGGTAACTCGCCGGGACTGATCGCGAGCCAGATCATAGCCAACCTGCGTAAGCTGCCGGGCCAGCAAACGCAAGGTTGAGGAGCCCTTGGTGCCGTTTGCCATACCGTAGGGAAAGATCATCACGATCTTAGCTTGCTGATAGCTTTTGGCAATCTCACTGGCAGCCGCTTCAAAATTATTCCGATACGTCAACACACCAGCAAAAAAGAAAACCACCGTGCGGCACTGTGTTGTGCATGCGCTATTGGAGGATACAAACGTCTCTGTCATTCCACAGTCCCCTTCTTGTCTATTAATCACATTCAGCGCACTCATGCTGTTGGAGAAGTATTACCCCTATGATAAACAAAACTTCAGTTCAGTTCAAAGGCAGCCTGGGACAACAACTCCTATCAATAAAAACAAAAAAAGCCGCGGTTTCCGCGACTTCTCCAGGCTCTAAGCTCAAAATTTCGTCCTTCCCCATTAGTCCCGGACTATCACGTTGGTATTAAAATAGATCGGATTGGTCAATGCAGCCATCATCGTCCTTTCCACCTGTTGAAAATACCGCCAGATTTCGGCTCGCAGAAAGCGCCGTTCCTTAGCATCAAATCTAAGTGTCCTTTCCCCATCCGTTTCAGCAGCGATCTCCTCTTCAAAGCCTCGTTCGCTGTATAGCCGAACCAGATCACCGGCACGCAAACCATCCAATTGAACAACTACGTCTTGATCAGCCTGATCAAATGGCACTTCATCTCCAATTCCAAACTCGCCGCATTGGAGGCTAGCAAACGGCCCGTCAGGGGCATGAGTGATTACGACATGACCCTGAACAATGCCGTCCAGCACTCGCTCCACGGTTTTTTCCTCAGACCAGACCCATACACATGGCATTGCATGCTTCACGTGCGGACCCGGACGATGCACGTCACTTCCGCCCACCGCTACCAGACGTTTGCCCTTGACGAGCTGCTCCTGCCACCAGGAAAGCGCGCGTCGGTTTCGCTCATCCCAGGGGCCGTTCCACACCTCCACCCCGTCGTGATCCACTTCGAAGTCCCATTCCCATGGGCAATGATCACAGTGTGTGTGATTTAATACAATTTTGGCCCCCCGCTCACGCGCAATCCGAAACTTCTCATGTACATCGGACATCTCTGTTACACGGAAATCATCCATGGGGCTCATAGCTCCGAGAAAATTGCTATGCCCGAAATTCGTTGTAAATTCCGTACCCGGAATCATCAGAACCGATGTTTCTCGGGGATACGCGAGGTTTTGACTGCTCGTATTGTGATCTGTCATCGCGATAAAATCGCATCCCAGACTCTCCATAATGGCTGCATTCTCTTCCAGTGTATAGGCACCATCGCTATGAACGCTGTGCGTGTGAAGGTCTCCCTTCAACCAGCGCGGTGTCTTGTGCATAAACTCAATGTCGATCGTTACCGTGCAGCCTTCTTCCGGTACCTTGTAGGCATTATGAAGTACAGCCCATTCGCCCGGAGCCAGCGCTCCCGGCAGATAACCCGGGGTCGCTTGGCTCTGACCGATGTTAAATTCCTGACGCGCTCCCCCGCTCCAGCCTCTGACTCTGACGCTGTCCCGTACACCAAGATCAATCACCGCTGAGGATTCCCTGCCGTATGCTTCCACCTGATAGCGCACGTGGATTTCCTCAACCTGCTCCGGCATTTGGAACGGAACCTCAATGTACGTGCTTTGCTCCGAATGCTCAATATATCGCTTGAAAGTAGCAGAAGAACGCCGCTGCGCGTTTGAGTTTGCCATGTGTATCCCTCCTGATTCCTGCCTTATTCTTTATTTGCTCCAACAAACATCCCTTTAACAAAATACTTTTGCACATACGGGTAGATGATGATAAGCGGAAGCAGGGCAATGACAATGCCTGCCATCCTGACATTGGTCGTGATCATGAAATTGCTGGAGGTTGCGTCGTTATCCACGATGAGTGATTTCAACGCAATTTGCAGCGTATATTTGGACGAGTCGTTAATATAGAGCACGGCCGGTGTAAATTGATTCCAGCGACTGACAAACTCGAACAGAGTGACCGTTGCCAGTCCCGCTCTGGCAAGAGGCAGATACATCGTAAAGAATATCCGATAATCGCCAGCTCCGTCGATCCGCGCTGATTCTGACATCTCATAAGGGACGCTTAAAAAGAAGTTTCGCATGAGCATTACGCTGAAGCCGGATACGAAACCCGAAAGAATCAGCGAACTCAGCGTGTTAAGGAGTCCCAAGTCCTTATTCACAATATACAAAGGAATCATAATGGCCTCGCTTGGAATCATCATGGTCAGAAGGATCGCGGATAACATCCACTTCTTTCCCGGAAGTCCTCTCTGGATCAGCACGTAACCTGCCATAGAGCTTAAGAAAACATGACAAACGGTACCTACCACAGTCACGATGACGTTATTCGTAAAAGGCAAATAGAGCTTCATGCGGCTCCATACCGTGGAGAAGCCCTCTACGCTGAATTCTTTGGGCCAGAGCACAATGCCTGGCTGCATGGAAGCAAAATTAGATGAAAATGCAAGCGCAAGCGTATTTAAAAACGGAATCACCATGGTCAATACGAGCAGAAGGAGAAACAAAATATTGATCGTATCAAAAATACGGCTCGGATAACTTATTTTTTTCATTGATTTCATATATCGATTCACCCTTCATCGTAGCGGATAACCGCTCTCGTTGCGTACGTAAGCATGAATGTCGCCATAATTACGAGGAACCCGGCAGCCGTAGCTGGCCCGATACTAAACTCCAATATGCCTTTCTGATAGGTATACATCATAATCACGTCCACCTTGTTAGCGATGGCGCCATTACTCATCACGAATATTTGATCGAACATCCGCAGGATACCCAGTATATTCAACATGATGACCACTTTCATAGTGGATTTGAGCATCGGAAGCGTTACATAACGGACTTTCTGCCAGCGGCTGGCTCCGTCCATGCTTGCAGCCTCGTATAATGACGGATTGATGTTCACGATGGCAGCCAAGTACAGAATGCAGGTATACCCCATCTCCTTCCAACCTGAGGTCAGGATCATCACGGTACGGGCATAGCGGTCGGAAGACAGAAAGCCAACAGACTGACCGCCGAAGAGCTGAATGATCTGATTTACGATGCCCGTGTCCGGGGACAGCAGCAGAATCCACATGCCGCCTACAACAACCCAGGAGAACAAATGAGGTAAATAAACGATCATCTGGGTCATCTTTTTGAACCAGACCGAAGCCACTTCATTCAAGGAAAGCGCCAGGATCAGCGGTAAAATAAAGTTGATCACAAAAATTCCGCCGCCGATCACAAGGGTGTTCCTGGAAACATCCCAAAAAGCCGGATCCTTTAGTACACTTCCATAATTATCGAAGCCGATAAACGGCCGGTCCCCGATGAGACGGTAATCCTGAAAGCTGATGACAAGTCCGCGCGCAAGTGGATAAAAGGAAAAAATCAGGAAATAAGCCAGGATTGGAAACATCATAAAATAGAGTGTTTTATACTTGAACACGGCTCTCACGTACATTCACCACCTTCATAATAAAATAAAGAGGGAGCAGAGTGCCGCCGCCCCCTCCTCTTCAAGCATTAATCGATAAACCCGCCTGCCTTGAGTTCTTCGCGCATTTGTTTCACCGCATCGGCAGCCGGCATTTCGCCCATGATGGCTTTGAAGGAATATTTATTGATAATCTTCTCAGCGTCCGACCAATGGGGAGGCGTTAATTCCAGTGATGCGTATTGATCAACAAGATCCTGCGCTTCCTGTACGCCTGGCAGTTTGCCAAAAGGCGCTTCGACGTTGCTGTTGTACCAGAATGGAACGCCGTGGTCGGAAGCATGCTCTTTACCGATCTGGGTCAGTGCATACTTGCCGCTATTATCTACTGTGTAATCAATATCCTTGATACCTAAGCTTCCTAAAGTAATGCCTTCCTCGGAATGCCACCATTCAATAAATTCAAAGGCTGTTTTCGGATGCTCTGCATTGATTGGAACAACCCAAACATCCGGATCACCTCTGCGCAGCATGTGGTTGCCGTTTGAATCTGCCGCTCCCGGCAGGCCCTTCGCTTCAAATTTCGTAGTCGGATCTTGTTCATAACGCGTATTGTTCAGCATGCCTACCCAAGCGTCCCAGTACGTAATCATGCCAACGCGGTCGGTCAGGAACAGGTCGCGCATTTTACCTGTGTCGTTGGTGGCAAAGTTCGGGTCAAGAATCCCTTCTGTAAACAGCTTGTTCAGCCATTCATAAACCGGGATGGCCGCATCTGTAGAATAAGGAACGTCCAGCTTGCCGTCCGCTGTTTCCACATAACGCTGTTTAAGGCCCGCTGCGCTGAAGAAGCCCTGCAATTCGTACATGCCTGCCGTGCTGAGTCCGTAGGTGTCTTTTTTGCCGTTGCCGTCCGGATCCTGTTCCGTGAAAGCCTTGAGGACCTTATAGTAATCATCAAGCGTTTCAGGTTCAGACAGATTCAGCTTGGTCAGCCAGTCTTTGCGAACGATCGGCATCGTACCTCCCTGATATTTGGTGAACACACCGTAAACCTGCCCATCCTTGGTCTTAACCTGCTCCCATTCCTTGGCGGGAATAACTTCAGTGTCTGATAGCACCTTGGAGCCATTCACTTGATCGGTCAACGGCATGAGGATGCCTTGATCAATAAAGGTGGACATTTTCTCTTTGCTGATCTGCAGCAGATCGAACTTTTCTCCGGAAGCGATAGCGGCAAGCAGCTTCTGATCGTAGTCGGAAGCCGGCTTGTTCATCGTTACCTTGATGCCGGTTAAACGTTCGATTTCCTTCTCGAACTGAATGTTTTCTTCCGGCGTTTTCCCACCGATGACACCTGTCATGATTTTGAGCGTGCGTTCCTCCCCATTCGATGATTCTTGAGATGCCGCACTGCTGCGGTTGTCCGAACTCGGAGAACAGCCTGCAAGTACACTTCCGAATAAAGTTACAACCATGATTGCACTAAGAATCTTCTTTCCTGTTGCCAAGCTAACCACTCCTTATTCGTCATTTATGATCAACAAAAAACACTGCAGGATTCCCTTACAACCAGCTGCGCGGGGATGATGACTTGCCTGTGGACGCTGCTGTCGTTTATTTTCTCAATTAACAGCTTGGCAGCTTCATCTCCGAGCTTTTCTGCCGACAATTCGACCGACGTAAGCCTCGGGTTCATGTCTTGAGCTAAAATCGCATCATTGCTCAGCGCGATGACCGACAGCTGTTCCGGCACCTTGATATCAAGCTCTCTAGCAGCCCTCAGCACGCCAAGAGCCACTCTGTCCGTATCCGTAATGATGGCTGTATAGCTTAATTTCCCATAAGTATTCAAAATGGACATATAACCGTAATCCGTTCCGTTGGTATGGGCATAGTACATCACGCATTCATCCCGTAACGACAGGCCGTGCAGGCGATAGGCCTCCGACAAGCCCTGTCTCCGGTCCTGGGCCACCGTCATATCGGCTGCAGCATTCAGAAACAGTATCGATTCGTGGCCGTTTCGGAGCAAATAGTCTCCTACCTCATGGGCAGCTTCCGTATTGTTGTTATCCACGTAGCTGATCGATTCGTCATGCGGGTCAGGCCGTCCCACCAGCACGAGGTGAATTCCCATCTTACGGTACCGTTTAATCCGTGAATCATTCTTACGAGGGTTCAGCAGGATGACGCCATCAACGGGATCCTGGGAATACATAGTGGGATCCTCCTGCTCCGGCAGAGTGTCAAGCACCACCCTGTAGCCTTGCTTGGTGCATTCCTTGATGACACCGTTAATCATCTGAGTATCAAAGGCCGTCATCGTCCCGTCGGGAGGAAGGGGTATCTTGAGACCAATGCTCATCGTCCTTTTGATCGCGAGGCTTCGCGCCAGATGGTTAGGGAAATATCCCAGCTCTTGGGCTACTCTCAGTACCCGCTCCGTCACTTGTTGGCTGATCGGTCTTTTTTTGCTGAACACGCTGGATACGGTCCCCTTGGATACTCCTGCCATCTTGGCAACATCATCAATGGTAGCCATTACATTTGGTTCCTTCCTCTGCTGCGAATTCTGAATACTCTGCATAATCATTAAACCGGTTTAATGACCCTGCGTATTTGATTTTAAGTAAGAATAATTTAATAGAATCCATGTTTATGTTAATTGAAAATAAAATCTCTTAAATAAAAAAACACACGCTATGATCTGAATAAGCTAGATCATAGTGTGTGTTTGGCATACGGGGTGGTCTGAACGTAGAGTTGGCGAGAATTCGTTTTGGAGATTATTGGGTATGGATCAACGACACAAAGTAATTAATTCCTATTTTCTTAGCCTGCTTAACAGGTATTGGCTTTCGCTTGTATTCGTCAAAACCTAATTTATGATACAGTTTCATGGCCGGAATATTGGTATCTGCGACTCCATCAATCAAATAAACTTGATAAGGTGTATGCTCAAGGATATGACATATCAGTTGTGAAGCAACACCTTGCCCTCTGAACTCAGCAGCCGTGCCTACAAATTCGATGGAACCTACGCAAGATGAAGGATGTCCTGGAGTCGTTTCAAATTCTTTTTTCAGGAAAATAGCGGCCATGCTGCCTTTGAAAAAGCCCAGATGTTTTCGAAGTTCCTTTTTATCAAGTTGAACCGAAAATGAGGCTCCATCCGTGCAGGCTGCCATTCCGATTACTTGTCCGTTGGATATAGCCACGTAGAATTGATCCAGAATGAACATATGGGCAAATGACGCTGCTATCTTCTTGGGATCCTTGGAGAAAAATCCTAGCCACTGTGTAAAGCCCTCGGCGAATGTTTCAGCTATTCCTTGCCTCACATCACACTCGGCTTGATCCGCTCTTACAATGGTAATCATGACACGTCCACTCCCTCTCTAAATAGAAACGCTGTGAGCACCGACGGTGAGGGCATCGCAAAACTGTTCTTCAACAGCACCTTCATCTCAGCCAAGCCCTGAACCGATGCGTAAAAAAAGACTGCCATTTCGCGTGCATCGCCTGAGCGGAATTCTCCAAGATGCTGCCCCTTACGAATAAGTCGGGCCGTAGCATCAAGCAGTCTTGCATTGACCTGGAGAATCTCTTCATGTTGTTTGGAGGGTGTGCCAGCGCCTGCAAACATGGATTGATTGATCAGAATCAACAGATTGACTAGTTCCTCCCCATTCATGAAATCCGTGTAGATTTCGTCCACAAATCGTGCCAATAAGGTTTTGGGGGATAGATCGGATTCGAAATAGGCAATATTACGTTTCAATCCTTCGACGGCAAAGTCCACCAATTCGTGAAACAATTGATCCTTTGTTCTGTAATGCCGATACAGAAGCCCAATACTGATGCCAGCTGTATCCGCAATATCTTGAACATTGGTCGATCCGAATCCTTGATGAACAAATAACTGCATTGCGGCAGCATGTATTTTCGCTCTAGTGGCATTGCGCATTTCTTCAAACTGTTCCTTCGTACGCGGCAATTGAACAGCTCCTTTTTATGAGTGAGTTTTTACTCATTATAAAACATAACAACCCGATTAACAATCCACCATTTTTGATGTTTTGGATATTGAATGAATCTCATTAGGAAGCATCCGATTGCACCGTTAAATTCTGCATCCATTTACCAGATCGATATCGAATATAACCGATTATAAATCGCACGACCTCCTCCAAGGAGAGGAAAAAATAAACCCAAAACAGCGGCTGCTTCCATACAAAAGACAGCATGAATCCGAGGGGTACCCCGACTAGCCATGTAGCCGTCGACTCCATGGCAAAGACGAATTTACTGTCACCGCCACTTTGCAGGATACCCCCTGCGATGATCATATTTGCAACCTTAACCCACATGAATGCAGCAAAAACCCATATGACATAAACGGACAGCTGTTTCACTTCCACCGAAACTTGGAATATTCTCGTATACATTGGAGCTAGGAGAACGACCACAATACCAAGTCCGAATGAAGTCACCAGGCCGACGCGAATGAGTTTTCTAGCGTAATTCATTGCCTGCGTATGATCACCTTCGCCAAGCTTGTTTCCAACCATTACACCTGCCGCCGCTCCTATACCCGACAATAAACCGATCATCAGCCCTTGAAGCGGGAACGTAATGGTCATGGCCGTCATCTCGGCCACACCCATTCGGCTATAAATAACAGCATAAACTGCCTCACCGAGCACCCATACGAACTCTGTCAGCACAAGCGGGTACATGGTGACAAGGAACTTTCTCGCTAGCGGCCTCGATGTGCGGAAGAGATGTTTGAATTCCACGGCCCCCGGAAGACGGAACCAGTATACGGCTCCAATAATGAGTAAACATTCCGCTAACCTGGCAATAACGGTTGCATATGCAGCGCCTGCGAGTCCAAGCTGCGGGAAACCGAAATGTCCGAAGATCAGCAAGTAATTAAGAATAATGTTAAGCATGACCGCGCATAAACTGACATACATCGGAAGCTTTACATGCCCTGTGCTGCGCAGAATTGCAGAGTATAACATCGTCAGCATGATTGGAACATAGCTAAGCGCTCCGATCTGCAGAAAGATGCCGCCTTCTCCTGTCACAAGCATATCTGTCGTAAACAAGGAGAGCAGCGGCTGCGGATTGAAAAAAACGATAATGGCAAACAGTATCGACAGTGATAATCCCAGATACAAGCTCAGTCCCAGCAAGTGTGAAATGCTCTTTGTATCCTTCTTCCCCCAGTACTGAGCAGTATAGATGGAAAGTGTGGCAGCAAGTCCAGCCAGAACGACGGAAATAACGCTGAAAATTTTGCTGGAGATTCCAACTGATGCGATGGCAATATCACCTAGCTGTCCTACCATGACCTGGTCTGTCATGTTTAGCAGAGCCATTATTAAGCTCTGCAGCGCAATGGGAATCGCTAATGTATATAGCGTCCTGTAGAATGATTTGTTTGCATGGTCACTCATGGATTTACCTCTTTCTACACTCAATTTTTGATGTATAAGTTAAATCTGAACGCAAAAAAAGCACAACCCCGGACGAAGCCAAGGTTGTACTTTTCAGTAGCATTGCCTGTATATTGCTATGAGTATAGCACCAGGATTTGGATATTACAAGATGGAGAAAATACGCTTATCCGTGTAAGAAACTGATAGTAATCCATATCATTTATTATGATCAGCTAGGTGGAGCCTTCGAGCAGTGCAATCAATTTTTGCAGCAGAACCGGCTCTTCCTTTCGGAACTGGTCGAACCGGAGCCTGAGCCGTTCAAACACGTCCTTGTCTGCTCGAATTTCATGACGAATGTACTGATCCCTCAGTTTCATCGCTCTCTTGGTGATATCCCTGTAGCCATCCGCAAGCTCTTCATCGTACGGGATGATCCCTTCAGCCACCAAATAGTCGATCCGCTCGCTCATCATTTTTTTGTGCTCCCAGAGCACATGTAGATGCCTCACGTCACTACGGTCACCAAGCCGGGAATCGTTGCTCTCTACGGCATCAAAGTACATTTGCAAATAGTCGTAGACCTTTAATCCGAAAGCCTGCTCTTCGTCCGGATTATAATTGATTCGGTTTAAATGAGTCTCACCGTTTAAGTAATCGCGCAGTTGGTCAACAGCAGCCGTTCGATCAAAAGGATACGGAGAATGCGGTTCGTATTTGTAGAAATACGTGTGATGATCCGCCTTAACCCCCTCCTTCAGCAGATGCCTCATGGAATGGACAGCATCCTGGAACTCTGTGAACGGGATCTGCAGATTGCGGTACACTCCCGTATGGTCGAACATGGAAGCATCGAAGATTGCTTGGTCCAAGTCGAAACCATATAGAAACAGATGGTGGGGAAACGGCTCTTTCTGATAGGCCGCCGCCGGGGATAGCCTCGATTCGTCCAGAAACACAACGCAATAATAGCCGCTGCGAATCTGATCCGCAAAGAATTGCGGCCAGGCGTCCAAGGGCAAAAACTCTAAAATCGTATAGTTGACGGAGCACGTGAGCAGAAACGGATTGTTGAAATTCAGTTCATTCGGTTTGCCGCGAAAAAAATCGAAATAGAACTGCCTGCCATCCTCCAGGAATGTTTTTTTGCAGGACAACTGAATAAAATTGCTGAAATACCAAGGAATCGTTTCTTCGTGGATGCTGGTGATCGAAAGTGTATAAGCCCACCTTAAAAATCCTTTAAGCGGCGGATTCGATATCGGAAGCTGAACAGCCCTCATGGATTCTCCCCCTTCTGGTTTCTGAGTTATCACCCAACTGCCATACATGACCGACATATCTTCTTAGCTGCTTGCACTGCTGTATCCCTTCACAGCCTGCTTCCAAATCAGTCGAATGACTGTGAAGAGCAGAAGCGAACCGGCAAGTGCCAGTCCCGCGTAGAGCCAGCTGAGCTGTCCCAGCAGGAACAGCGGTCCGAAATTGGTAATGAGGAACAGTGGAATGGCAAATGTTCCGATTCGGCGGACCCAAGCCGGGTAAATCGCCATGGGAAAATTGTTGGCGTCCCAGGCGGAATGGGCGATCTCCGACGCAGAGCCCGTCTGAACGAACCAGAATGACAGCAGCGCAGGGATAATCATCAGACAGTATGTGATGACAACGGAGACAAGCAGCAGCAGCATAAACCCGGCAAGCTGCAGCAGCGTCAGCGGAATATCCATGGCATGCCAGCCGATGCCAATCATGACGAACCCAACCAGAATATCAGGGATCGGCAGCGCCAGATCGACATAACGCAAGGAAGCCATAAATTGAAGAGAAACCGGCTTTGTAAGCATTAAGTCGAGCGAGCCGTCCTTGATATACTCCGGAATTTTTGTGAAATTCGTGAAAAAGAGTCCCACATAAATGCCGGTCACTACGGTGTGCATGCCTATAAATAGAAGCAGACCTTCAGGCGGTATGCCGTCTACGTGAAGATCGGTGCGGAACACAACGAGCACATACAACAGCTTGGCGAGCAGGTAGACGGATTCCACAAGCAGACTCATCATAAAATTGCCCCGAAACTCCATCTGGGCGATGAGACAATTTTTGATGAACATGCCATACAGATGTGCGTATTTTCTTATGGTTTTAAACATATGGAATGCCCGCTACCCCCCAACCGCCGAATATTTCTTCATAGAAACCCGCCACGTCAGTCGGGATAGCAAGAAGAACAGGAGTATCCATCCACACTGGATGAGCAGCCCCTGGTACATCGCCCCTACCTCTGTTTTGCCGCTGAGGACATTGACCGGAAAATAAATGGTGTACGGAAACGGCGTGTACTGAAGTGCCTGCACCACCGAATCTCCGAAAATCTCAAGCGGAAACATGCCTCCGCTCAAAATATTGACAAGCAGACTCGTAATAACAAAAAAATAAGAGATTTCATTCAGATAAAAAGCACTCGCACAGATGCAGTAAGCGATCAGGAAATTAAGCAAAAGCGCGCCCCACAGCGTGACGGCAAACAAGACCAGCCGTACGGCCTGGAGCTCGATTACGTCCCCGGCCGCTGCGATCCAGATGATCCCTACAAGCATTACAGCGGTAATTCCGTAATAAATCGCCTTCTGCCCGAAAAAGGACACCAGTCGATACCCGAAGTAGCTGACCGGTTTGATCAAATACTTGTTGAGTCCGCCGTTCTTGATATCGTCGACAATCTGGTGCTCGAACTGGGTCGCGATCAGCTTGGACACCAATCCCGCCAAAATCGTATACAATATGATTTGATGGTATGAATACGAGAACAGCGCCGTTTCGCCGGAGTGCCGGTAAACTGCCGTCCAGATAAAATATTGGACAAGAATCGGAAACGCGGCTCCAAGAAGTCCGAGGAAGAAGTGGAATCGGTATTCCATCGAATGCTGAATTCCCATCGAAAAAACAGCCGTATACAATCTCCGTCTATTCATCCTGCATATTCCTTGCGGTACAGCCTTGATATACTCTCTTCGATCGGCACGTCCTCAATCGTCCAATCCAAAATATCAAACGAATCAAGGACGGCGCGCGATACTTCCTTCATGCGGTATTTCGGCAGCTCCAGCACAGCGTTATAATCGTCCATACTCACAATCTTCCCGAACGAAGCCAGCCGCTGTTCCGCGACCGGCTCGGAGAACTGCAGCCTGATGATTTTGTGCTCGCCAAATAAATGGTTAATCTTATGAAGATCGCCGTCATACAGCAGGCTTCCTTCGTTAATGATGATCGTACGCTTGCACAGATCCTCCACATCCTTCATGTAGTGGCTGGTCAGCAGAATCGTCGCGCCGAACTGTTCATTATAATATTTCAAAAACTCCCTGACCTTCTTCTGGGAGGGGAAATCCAGGCCGATCGTCGGCTCGTCCAGATACAGCAGCTTCGGGCGATGGATCAGAGCGGCAATCAGCTCCATTTTCATCCGTTCGCCCAGGGACAGCCGGCGCACCTGCACATTCAGAAGCTCCTGCACACCTAACATCTCCGATAGTTCGGCAAGACTTCGGCGGTAAAGATCATCCTCCACGTCATATATACATTTGTTTAAATAAATCGATTCGCTGGCGGGAAGGTCCCACCAGAGCTGGTTTTTCTGACCCATCACAATGGAGAACAGCCGTTTGAACTCGTTCCTTCGCTCCCAAGGCACATAACCGAGCACGTTGGCCTCCCCGCTTGTAGGATATAAAATACCCGACAGCATTTTGAGTGTCGTGGTTTTCCCCGCCCCGTTAGGACCCAGAAATCCAACGCACTCGCCTGGGCCGATATCGAAGGAAACGGATTTAACCGCTTCCTTCACAAGTGACTTCCGGGCAAACAGATTTTTCAGTGAATGCCTAAGTCCTGCTTCTTTCCGGTAATACACAAATGATTTGTGCAGCTCCCGCACACGGATAAAGTCCATCCCCGCTCCTCCTGAACGATAACATATAGTCCCATTTTGGGCGGTATCCAATCTGAAAGCTTAAACTCCATTGTTATACAGAAGCACACATTTGGAGCATATCGGCATCAAACCGCAGGCCAGCACCTCGCGCTGTTTCCGTAGATCCTCGCCGTGAAAAATATCCGCCACGCTGTCTTCGTACAGATTGCCGACACTGAATTCCGGGAAAAATTTGCACGGATTCACTTTGCCGTCCGGCATGACATCCATCCGATTCGAGATGGAAAAACACTTGGTCCGCTTCATGGCCGGCTTCTCGCTGCCTCGGATGAATCCTTCTACTTCTTCGGCCTCCAGTGCAGGCTGATAGCGAATGCGCACATTCCATACACGGGAATTGACGCGTTTAAGCTCTTCGATTAGTGTGTCATAATTGCCCGGGGAGATATGGAATGTGAAGGAGTGCCAGCTATTCTTGTGATTGTCCGCAAAGCGGGAGGCAAGGTGCGGGAAATGGGCATCAAAGTAGGTGTCCATCTTTTCCGCCGTACCGGGAGGGATGTACCATGGGAAGCAGAAGTAAACGGAATCGACGCCCATCTCTTCGAAGAATTCCATAAAGCTGTAAAGCTGACCAACCATCTGGTCATTCACCGTCAGGGCTACGGAAACTTTGCCTTTGTACAAGCCCTGCTTCTGCAGATCAAGCAGCAGCTGTACGGCGTGGATCACTTTCTTGAAGGTGCCTTTGCCCCGAATCGCGTCATTCTCCTTCTCGAAACCTTCCAGGCTGACCAGCATAACCAGATTTTCCGACATTTTCAGAATGGAATCCAGCTTCTGTTCGATGAGAATCGCGTTTGTGCAAATGGTTGTGTACCGGTCTTCCTTGGCCAGCAATTCCGCCAATTCATCGAACTTGGAATAGAACAGCGGTTCTCCACCCCACAGGAACACACGCGATTTGCGCTCTCTCGTTTCAGCCAGAAGCTTCTCCACAACGGGAATGTCGATCTCGTCTTTCTTCTCTTCCTTGGCAAACCCGTGATGGAACCCGTCCGGATTCCATTCGAAGCAGTGCTTGCAGCGCAGGTTGCAGCCGTTATTAAGCTTGATCCCGATCTCATAAGGCACGGGGGCGGCATAAGTCGGATCTTCCCGAAGTTTCCTCCCCGTTTCCGCCAGCGGAACGAGGGTCCTTTTCATATTTTGGAATGTCAGCTGGTCAAACGTAACTGCTGTTTTCGGCTGCATAAGTTTTCCTCCCGAAATGATTGATTTTTGATCGCTCCTCCAGCAAACGCGTGTGTATTCTCTCCAGATGTTGTTTCGAGAAATCATGGGCTGCCCATTCCGCGAACCGGATGCCGAAGCCGCAGGATTCCCAATAACTTGAATTGTGAAGCTCATGCTCGCCGAACGGCTCCAGCATGACAAAAGGGATTCCATATGACAGCGAGTCGTTCAGGGTGGCGCCTCCCGGCTTGCTGATGATGGCAGCGCAGTTCCGCATCAGATCCGTGTAAGAGGCGTAATCCCTGAGCGGGATATCCTGTAAAACGCCGCCCTCACGGACATAACGGACCATTGGCGGAAACGTATGCCGCCCCTGTTCATCCCGGCTCCACGGGTCCCAGGCTGCGTCCGTTCCGAAGTACCGTGTAACCCCGTCGTCCTCCTCCACCTCGGAAGGATCATAGACAATCACATCCAGCGGGTAACCGAGCTCGCGAAGCTTAGGGATCGTTCCGGCATACGTCCCGATCCCCCAGCCGCCGCCATGGATCAGAATGCGTCCGGCACGCTGCGCATAAGGCAGAGGCTCCGTCTCGTCTGAAGCAATATAGCCGCCCGGTGACCATTTCGAAGGCTCATAGAACCAGACGTTATGGTAGCCGGGGTACAAGGACTTGTGTACCTTGAACGACGGCGTATCCCACGCATCCAACCGGATCAGTCGAATATCCAGGGGTTCGCAGGCAATGATCTTGTAGCGCTCCAGGATCGGCAGCCAGAAGCCGGTAAACACGGCAAAGCGGGATACCCCATCACGGTTCCATGCATCCAGCAGACGCTGGACCTCCTCCTCGTTCAGGGAAGATTCAACGGGTTTGGCCAGCTTATGGCCCATCAGGGCAACGGAGAAATCGGCATGGAATGCTTTTTTTGTGGAAGGGATCTTGCGCCTGATTTCTTCGTGATACAAATTCTCCAGAACGTGAACCGCTGCTCTGACACCTCTGTCTTGAAGGTACGTGTACAGGTGCATAGCCGGAATGTACGCGCCAAGCGAATTGCCCGACGCCAGCATGGTGATCGAAGATGAATTCATGCCCTGCCTCCTCGTTCCCGATTTAGTTGTACACTTTAACCGACAAGTCAGCGAGCACCTGTCTCAGCCTGTTAATCAGTTCACTGCGGTGCTCGTTGTCACGACCTACCACCGATACATACAGCCGTCCCTTCGGCATACCCCGTTTGCTCTGCAATCCGTCGGTGATACGGCGGGAGGTCAGAATATCGTTCACCATTACGGTGTTAGATGAAAGAGGCACAATCCCGTACCCTTCCTGGACAGTTAAGAGAAGACCGGACACGCGCAGCGCGTCCAGCAGCCTCCCGAACGCGAAGCCTTCGGGTAAACCGAGGGACAGGAATGTAAGCCAACTGGTATGGCCATGCGTTTCCCAGACTTTATTGAGATAAGCGTTAATGAGGCCCATAGACATGCGGGCGTTAATCTCTACAATCGGCACCACATCCCCGTTCTCCAGAATCATGGAGTCGAAGCAGACGAAACCGTGGTAGCCGTCCTCAGCCAATATGCCGAGTGCTTTTTCCATCGTGTCGAAATAACCGGCGTGCTCCAGAAGACGGATCAAAGCTTCATCCGCTTTAATAGACCCGCCGTAGTTCTGCTGCTGATTCATCATCCGCTGAACGGAGATGAAATCCTTCTCACCATTTTCCCGGATGAACCAGTGGGAACTGAAGTCGGTCCCCCTCCTCAGCAGAGGCTCCAGCAAAAATTGTGAGCGGAGGCCGCTCCGCTCCTGTTTATCCAGATGTCCCGCTATCCTTCGCTGCATGGCTTCGCCGTCGATAAGCAGGTTACCCTTGCCCGACACACCGAAGGGATCCTTCAGCAAATACGGCCCCTGCTTCAGAAGCGTATTTCCGGCAGACTCCATTTCCGCTGCGCTGTTCGCCTCCATGCCGTAACACTTCTCGCCGATTCTAGCCAGCAGGCGGTTGGAGTAGATTTTGGAGTTCACACGGACAACCGTCTCAAGGTCAGGCAAAGGACTAAAGGGCCCGGCGGCTTGAAGGTAAACTTCCGTATCAGCCGTAATGGCGTACGGAGTGAGAGGTTTGACGGTGTGAGTCCATACCGCTTCACGGTGCAGACCACCGGCAGCATGCTTGAGAGATATCATTTCCGCCAACCCCGTTGCCTCCGGATAGCCGGAACCTACTGCCTGCAGCATGCGGTCTGCCGTTATCTGATTTTGGGTTTGATCCGCCGCAAGACGGAACATGCACCGCTTGAAAACGTCCGCTTCCGGCAGGGGCTTCTTCTCATCGCTTAAATCAAAGTGATAACGACTTCGAAAGGAAAATCCTAACCCGGCTAGGTATTCATACAGTTCTGGATCGATTTGACACCGGCTGTAGAGGATATCGTCCGGTCCGCAAAATGGAAATAGCAGCTCGTCCATAGAGAGAACTATGGATTCCCGTTCTCTATCCGGCATAGCGGGCAGCCTGGTTAGATTCGGATCCCTCCACCTCGTTTCGGGATCGAATGTACCCATTACGATGGTTGGCATCAAGCCGGCCTCACTTCTGGACATCTTCGTATAAAGATAACTCCTGAGGCTGGCAGCTTTTCAGGAAAGTCATAAAGGTGTCGATCGACTGGAGATGCTCGTAATCGAATTGGTCATAGTCAATGACAACGTTCAACTGTTCCTCGACTTTAAGCATAAACTGGATCATTTGGAGTGAATCGAGGCCAATATCGTTGTTCAGTTCCGTGGTAGGGGACAGAATTTGGCGAAGTTCCGGTTGGTCTTCCTTAATAGCGCACAAAATGTCTACGATTTTATCGTACATGACTACACTCCTTTAAAGTGATAATGTGTGAGGGTACAACCGATCCTTACGTTTAGAGAATGCCATTCAAATCTAACCTGACTTAGACGCCCCTCCCTTTTCCATAGTTACAATTATTATGCTCATCATGCCAATTTCTGTCAATGATAAATACCGTTGCGTTGCTGACTTTCAACAATTACTGCCGGAGTAATACAGACACGGCGGTCCTCATGCACCAGCTAATATATATGCGTTGTTCCAATAGGCAATTCATACGAATGCACGCAAAATCTACATGTCACCTTCCCGTCTACCATACGGCAGCCGCCAATATTCTATATTTTCTTTCTCAACATGTGGAGATGATCCTGCAAATCAGCCTCCATGATCTGTATACCGGGCTCCTGCGAAGGCTTCATTTTATCGTCAAGCCTTCGCATAAGCACTTCAGCAGCTGGAAGCACAGCGGCTCCCTTTGACTGTGTCTTTTTTGTCCGCCATCGCATCGACAATTAACCTAAATTGCATTTGGATTCCCTCCTCGTATTTATGCTTCTTATACCTAGAGTGTTTCAGCACGCAGTTTCGCGGCAAGCAGCGAAACCCAACCGAAAGCAACCATTCCGGCGCTGCCCATAATAACGCCAATCCAAGCACTGTTCATCGAACCTACTATGATGAGCACAGGCGCAAGAATGCAAGATGCAATGCAATAGAAGCTCCAACCACGCTCGCCTTGTGAAGCAAACCGACGTGCAAAGACCATATTGGCCACGATCAGGCAAATAAAGGCGGTAAAAAAAGCTGCCGAGTGAAGGGCTGCCTGGCCGCTCATCGATGTCGGCGCTTCTGCGGGCGCACCCGGAGGAAAGCTGAGCCCAGGGTCTGGTCGAAACAGACCCGCCATCATCATGCCAATCCCATAGATTCCAATAAGCAGAGCCCCCCATGTACCTCCCTGGAATCCACGAAGTAAACGGCGCACGCCAATCGCCGCACATACAGCAAGCAATCCAGTAATGAAGAAATTAGCGCTCTGGACCCATCCCGCATCCCCCAAAGTAAGAGTACTAATAGCGTGGAACCTGATATCGAATCCCGTACGCGTAAACAATTGAATAATAGCTACTACATAGAACAACGGGGTGGATATAACTCCACCTATCAGAAGCATACGAATCACCTTATAATTTTGCTTGTTTATCATCATCATGATCTTCTTCCTCCTTAATTTTCCTTTTTACCTACGCAGAATGAACTTCTCCGTTATATAGACAACGAACAAGAGCAGGTCTAATCGACATTCCTCCATTCTTTTTTTGCGATTTTAATGGAATGGCTCGTTAACGATGTTCTATCGCTGTACAAAAAACAAGCCCTGCTAAGAGCAAGGCTTGCTGTAGGATGAGTTTCCTCTAAAATACTACTTCGCAGGCATATCGAGAGATGTAAACCGGGTCAGCCGTACAGCTTCTCTCTAGCCTGAAGTGAATCACTTATTATTTATGGTGAATTTTTTTACATTATCCTCCAGTTCAGTGGACAGTGCCTTGAGCTGAGACAGATAATCTGCCAAGTCATCAATCGTAGCCAATTGCTCCTCAGCAGCCGCAGACACGTCTTGAGTAATGGCTGCATTTTCTTCAGTAATCGCTGATATATTGGTAAAGACGTCCGTAAGTGCATACCGCTTTTCTTCCATCAACTGGATATGAACATCTACCTCGCTTGTTTTATCCACTTGGCTGTCAACGGAGACCATAATGTCGTTAAAGATCGATTCCGTTTCCCGTACAGCCGTTTCTTGATCCCTGAAGAGCTCACGGGATGTGCCGATAGCCTGAACTGCCGCACCTACCTGACTGTTTACGTTTGAAATAATGTAGCTAATACTGTTCACCGCGGAAGCTGATTGCTCAGCAAGCTTGCGGATCTCGGCAGCTACAACGGAGAATCCACGCCCATGCTCGCCTGCTCTGGAGGCCTCGATCGAAGCGTTTAGGGCCAGCAGGTTGGTCTGTCTGGATATTTCAAGGATTGTGACAAGTATGCTGCTGATTTCACCTGCACTTTCATTCACTTGATTAATGGCCAGTGCTGTTTCTTCTGACGATTTCAGCGTATTGTTGAATCTTCCTACCAACTCCTGCATAATGACAATCCCTCGTTGATTAAGCTCACCCGTATGTCGAGCAATATCCAGTATTTCCTGAGTGGATGTTGTGACCTGATCGATCGCTCCGCCGAGTTCTTCTACTTTTTCAGAGCCATTCATAACAGTGTTCGCTTCTTCACTGGATGCGGTAGAAAGCTGGATGATGGACTCGGTTATTTGAGAGGAAGCCTTTTGAGTCTGATCCATGCCATCTTTAAGGTTGGACGCCGATTGTGAGACAATATGCACCGAACCCGATATCCCACCGATTATTCTCTGTAAATCCTGCTTCATGACATCAATGGCCCGAACCATTGTGCCTACCTCGCTCTTCTTCTTCAACATCGCTTGTGGAATTTCAGCGGCAAGATTACCACTGCCAATTTGCTGCAGATAATGGACAGCAGCATGAATCGGCTTGGTAATCGCGCCGGATACAATCAACGAGACACCGATGGCAATCAGGACGATAATACCCATAACAATGAAAATAATTCGCTGAATTGCATTGATGGATTCCACGATTTCACTCTTGTCCATGATCGCGATATATCTCCACTGGGTTTCCGGTGATACAAAGACGCTGGCTGTGTAGTTCTTGTTATCCAAGGTGATATCAAAATTCTGATCTTTCAACTTGTCAATTTCAGTAAATTCCTTCACTCCCAGATCCTTCAGCGTTTTGAAATTCGTTTCCGGGTTCTTAGGATTCGCCAGAATCGTACCATTTTGGTCTGCCAGAATGACATAGCCGGTTTCACCGATTTTTATGTCATTGATGGTCTCCGTCAGTGATTCCAAGCTTACATCTACACCTTGAACACCAACGATGTTGCCTGCCTTGTCCTTGATGGTAACGGATGAACTGACAATTGGAACATTTCCGGTAAACGAAGCATAAGCACCTGTGCGCATGACTTTATCCGGGTTATCGATAGCCTGGGTGTACCACTCCCTGGGTCTTGGGTCGAATTTATCGTTAGAAGTACCTTCCGGCCATTGAATGTATCCACCATCCTTTGTTCCCAAATAGATGTAAGCAACATTCGGATGTGTTTTGGAATAATTCAAGAAAAAGTTGTAAATGTCCGATTCCAAACCTGCTTTTTTTGATGGCGTCATCTGAATGGTCCCGTCTTGGCCTACTTCATTCACATAAGAGGTGATGGATTTATCGATCTGCTTAGTGAGAGGGTGATTAGCGAAGTATTCAACCGATTCATTTACCGTATTAAAGTATAGGTTCATAGCACCACTAACTTGCTTAATTTCCTTACGAGTGGCTTCATAGAAATTATTTTCCATGTCTTTCTTAACTTTTTGGTCTATCGCGAGGCCGAGTGATAATGTCGATATCAATACCATGACGACCATCGTAACCAATAGTTGAAGCTTTAAATTCCATTGCAATTTCTTTCTCATGTTGTTTCTCCTCCAGTTTCTCTCATGTTGCTTCTCCTCCAGTGTTAAACATTTATGTATGTGTCCTTACATTCTATCGGCAGAAGGAGTGGATTTTGTTAAAATTTGTCGAATTGTTCACAAATTTTTAAGACTTTGGTTGGATACTATTCATTTTCACACTATTAATAACGATATTAATATAGGGAGAGAGAGAAACATAATGAGTAATTTGTACTATACAAACATCAGGAGGTAAGACACTTGAGTAAAAGAATTTTAAATTTCAAAGTATTATTAGCTATTTTGTTAATTGCAGCCATTTTTCCATGGAATCATGCAAGTGCCGAAATAAAGAAACAGGCGTTTGATCCGTTTGAGAAAAGTATTGATGAAGTCGCAACTGCTTTGAAAACAAAGCAAATTACATCGGAAGAACTCGTAGAATATTATCTGAACCGTATTGAGGCCCTTGACAAACAAGGTCCCACTATAAATTCCATTATTACAATTAACAACAAAGCGCTTGAAACAGCAAAAGCTCTGGATACTGAACTTAAAAAGAAAGGTCCAAGAAGCAAACTGCATGGCATCCCTTTTGTCGTTAAGGATAATTACGACGTCGTGGGCATGCCGACAACAGGCGGATCCGTTGCTCTGAAGAATGCCTATCCGACCAAGAATGCATTCACCGTACAGAAGCTTGTCGATGCCGGGGCTATTGTAATTGCCAAAACAAACATGTCTGAGCTTGCCGCTTCCTACGGAAGACTGGGCTATAGCTCCATGGGCGGTTTAACAATCAATCCTTATAATCTGAACCGTGATGCTTCGGGGTCCAGCAGTGGCAGTGCTGCAGCTGTTGCGGCTAATTTTGCCGTATTCGGGCTTGGAACGGATACTTCCGGTTCGGTCAGAGGTCCAGCTAATGTTACCGGCCTTGTTGGTATCAGACCAACTATGGGATTGACCAGCCGCAGCGGCGTGATTCCTAGCTCACTCTCTCTGGACGTAACGGGCCCTATGGCACGCAGCGTGAAGGACGCTGGCTTGGTACTCACTGCGATGGCTGGAACAGATAAAGAAGATAAAGCAACAAAATTTGCGAAACAGCATGTTCAAGACTACACCAAAGCATTAGATTCTTCTTCGTTAAAGCATGCACGCATTGGGGTCGCAACTGATTTCTTCGGTGACAATGTCGAAGTGGATACGATAACAAATCAAGCAATCGCGAAAATGAAAAGTATGGGAACGGTTGTCGTGCCTGTATCGTTCTCCAACCAAACCAAATACCTCTGGACTCCGGTGCTTGGACCGGTCGGGGATGCCGAATTCAAAAGCCAGTTTGAAAAATTCTTAAGTTTCCTTCCTGCTGGCGCACCCAAAACGCTGCAGGACGTGATTGATATTAGTGAGTCTCCTGAAGTATTGAACTCGGAGACGCCTGTTAACCCCGCACGTCTGGAAGGCTTGAAGACAGCATTGGCACAAGCGGATACGCTGTATTCCAAAGAATACAAGAACATCATGAACAAAGAAATTCCGAAGACCCGTGAGGAAATCACGAAAATAATGAAGGACAACAAACTTGATGCAATTGTCTTTCCTACCATGTCCTGCCCGGCTTCGAACCGTTTTGACAAAGAAGATCCTACTTATATCTGTGAAGCATATGACACCTATGCCGCAAGTTATGTGGCATCAGCAACAGGCTTCCCTGAAATCACCGTCCCTGCAGGAGCAGTGGAAGCAGGAGTACCCGTGGGCATCTCGTTCCTCGGTACGGCATACAGTGAGCAAAAGCTTCTTGATCTTGCCTATTCCTTTGAGCAAGCTACCCATGCCCGATTCGTTCCTGTTCATACACCAGAAACTATTCAGTAACGACATGACAGCCTCTGAATTCGCTCATTCTCTCCCTCAACATGCAGGCTGAAGAAACTCTATGATACCGCTCCGTTCCATACGGAGCGGTTTTCTGTTTTATGGGATAGAAAGCTCAGCCTCACTTCAGGCAAGCAGAAAAAGCTTCCTTGCATGAGAACTCCATTTCACTCGTACATAACTTGAAGCACAAATGAGCAGCCTTAGTCCGGTCAAGATCCGAACTAAGGCTGCTTAGAGAAGCTTTTTATAAAGTTGTCTGCCTGACACGAATGGCTATTCTGAACGATACGCGCGAGAGCATATGGTTATGGCTCTCCCGCTGCTCGGAAGGTATTGCTGTTTCAGCAGCAGCCTGATCTTTCCGAAGCTGTCGGGTTTACTCCGGTGTGCCTTGAGTTACCCCGTGGACATAGGTGAACCAAGGGGTGTCCAGAGCTCCTTGTCCCGGGTTATACGTAAAGAAGTACTCGACAGTATCCCCATGTTTCAGATTCTTCACAGGATACGTATAATTGCCGTTTCCAGTCGGAGTCATGGCTACGTTCAACTGCCCTCCGTTATTGACCTTATAGTGCAGATCAGCAAAGGTTGCGCCATTGACATAAAACAGCAAGTCATCGCCGGTTTTCTTCAGACCCCGCACCTCATCGCCAATGATGATGACGGTGGATGGTTCCGGCACAACCGTGATGGTGGAAGCCGCTGTATGATTGCCGTCAACGGTTGTCGCCGTTACGGTTGCCGTGCCCGGAGCAAGCCCGGTCACAAGCCCGTTCTGACTAACGGAAGCAATACCGGAGCCCGATACGGACCAAGTGACCTGCTTGTTCGAAGCATTCGACGGTGCTGTGCTGGCGTTTAACTGAAGGGTTTGTCCCACTTCCACCTGCGCAGTCGCAGGATTCAAGGTTACGCCGGTCACCGGAACATTTCCAGGATTCGATCCGCCGTTCTCCTTATAGACCCGCACGTAATCAACCTGCATCGTAGCAGGGATATCAGACGGCCCCGGGGAGATGCCACCGTCAAAATTCCCGCCGAGCGCCAAATTCATAATGAGATAGAAAGGCTGGTCGAACGGTGCGTTCGGATTATTTGGTGCGGCCAGTGAATACCATTGCTCGTTCGTCACTTTGAAGAAGAACTTGCCATCTACATACCATTTGATGTTGTCCTCTTCCCAGACTACAGAATATACATGATAGTCATTGTTGATGGTCTGCCCTTGAGGGAAATGATATTCGCCAGAAATATGCCGGTTCGCCGGCCATGTCCCACCGAAGTGAACGGCCCCGCTCGTCGAGCCAGGCAATCTTCCTCTCGCTTCCATTACATCGATTTCGCCAGATGCAGCCCATGTTCCGTAGGGACTGTCTTGCGGAAGCATCCACAATGCCGGCCATATGCCATTGCCTATTGGCAGCTTGGCACGGAAATCAACCCGGCCATACGTAAGGGTGAAATGATTTTTCGTGTTGATTTTCCCGGATGAGTACTGTGCATACCGGTTTGGATCCTGCGGGAAAGATTTCGGATCATTCAAAGCCCGAATGTTCAGCTTTCCATCCTGCACGAATACATTTTGCGCACTGTCAGCATAGTGCTGCAATTCCGCATTGCCCCAACCCCATGTATTCGGATCATCATTGAGATAATAGCCCTGCTCATAATTCCATTTGCTCATATCCAGCGAAGTCCCGCTAAATTCGTCCTGCCAGATGAGATTCATGCCGTCGATGGCCGGATTGCTCGGCGTTCCGATGACAATGTCTTCTTGGTCGCTGACATCCGGGCGTGGCGCATTGGGATTGCCAATAAACGTATAGTTAACATAATTGCTGCCCACGCTGCCACCCTTTTGCCCGTTCAATGGATAGCCGATTCGGATCAACATGTCTTCCTGGATAGGCTGAAACCACAGGCCATAGATGTAGTCGGCCCAGTATCCCCATTGATTGGCATCCGACATATTGTTATAGCCGTTGGCGGAGTATGTAAATCCACTCAGACCCGAATCCCCCATGTTCACCCATTGCCCGTTGATGTTGATTTGGTATACAAAATTGTCAAGCTCCGTGCCGATTGGTGCACCTCCATCGATCTTAGGCAGCGGTACGCCGATAGCGCCGTTCGCATCTGCTGTAAACGTTGTTCCTTCATAAGGCGTAATGACATATGAATTCCTTACTGGCTCATTAAACGTGATGGTATACACGACGTTAGTCCCCGAGGTTTTCGATTCCAATTTGACGTTAATCGACTCCGTTACGTTAAACCAGTACCCGCCGCCTCCATCAGTGAATTGTCCGAAGTTCTGATCGTAAATCCAGCCGCTGGCAGCGTTGTTGTCGATATCAATCCACGTGCTGCTGTTGACTGGCTTTACGTACACCTTCAGATCATCTGCGACAGCTTCATATGTCACAGCCGGATCGTTATTAAACGTTGGGTAAGTAAAACCGGCTCCACCCGTGAAGCTTGCTGTAATCTGTGGCCCTTGCGTAGGTGCCATGGCTGTAATCGTGGTTTTGTTAATGTTCTGAAACACAAGCGTGTAATTCAATGTGACTCCATTCGCCTTGGAGTACAGCTGAATCTCGGTCGTTGCCGAGAGAGTGAACCAATATCCTGTAAAACCGCCATCACTCCAGTGTCCCCAGTTCTGGTTATAGATAAAGCTGCTGACACTGTCAATATCGACCCAGTTTGCGCCTACTTTTACTTTGACGCCAACGTCCTGGGCAACATCATTCCAGGTGGCGGAGCCCCCGTTGAATTTGGGCATAACAAAACCGTAGCTGGCCTGTCCCACCCCTGATTTGGAGATAATGGGTCCGTCTGCTGCTGAAAAGTAATCCATAGAGGTAACCGTCGTGGCTGCCGCCTCCGCGCCGTGAACCTGGGCAGGCTGCCACAGGCTAACGCTTGCCAGCATCCCTATTGCTAAGAATAAACTTAATGCTTTTTGCATAAACCGTCTTTCCATCGTGCGAGAACGCCTCATAAATACCCTCCCTTAATCTGATAGATTCTCAATCTCTGCGCATTCAGGAAAACGCTTACAGATGAGATCCTCTTCATTCTATCGAATTCGGAATCAGATAAACAGGTACCATTTTTTGGGTTCAGGCCTCTTATTTTGGCTATCTACAATATGCGAAAGAACCTTTGTGCCAACTCATGTGGATTTGATATACTGAACTCCTACGAATCTATCAGATCCAATAACAAGATATCGAAAGAGGTTGAGCATATGGAAAAGGCTACTTTTGCAGGCGGATGCTTCTGGTGTATGGTTACGCCCTTTGAGGAGCTGCCCGGCATTCATGGCATTGTATCAGGGTATACAGGGGGTTCCGTAACGAATCCAACCTATGAAGAGGTTAAGAAGGGAATAACCGGACACTACGAAGTGGTAGAAATCACGTTTGATCCCGAAGTATTTCCTTATGAGAAGCTGCTTGAACTCTACTGGCCACAAATCGATCCGACCGATCCTGAAGGCCAGTTTCACGACCGGGGCAGTCAGTATCGAACTGCCATTTTCTATCATAACGTGCGGCAGCAGGAGATTGCTCTCTCTTCGAAAAAGGCTGTGGAGGACAGCGGCCGATTTGACAAGCCAATCGTCACGGAGATTCTTCCGGCTGAACGGTTCTATCCAGCAGAGGAATATCATCAGGACTATCATAAGAAGAATGTGAAGCACTACAAGGAAGATCGCGAGAAATCCGGTCGAGACGAATTTATAACGGAACACTGGCAAGTAACGGACGTATGATGAAAAAAGGAAACGGACTCCTGTTTACAGGAAGAGCCCGTTTCCTTTTGTTATTGGGTCAACCATCTGCTTCTCCCATAATTCGCTGGGGGATCTTGCCATGGCGATTTTATTAAGCTCGGTCTCCAAATACAAACCAATGACTCACAACGAAAAAAGCCGCTATACACGGCCTTCGTCGTCAATATATTCTCTAGTTGTCGGATATTTCGCTGTTCGCCTCTTTCACCTTCGGATTGGAGCCAGCAACAGGTAACCAGCCTGCCAGCACTGCCCCTCCCTGCGGATGATTGCTTGCTTCCAGCTCGCCTCCGTGCTGCTTCATGATTCTGTGCGAGATTGTTAGCCCTAATCCACTGCCTCCGGTAGAACGGCTTCGAGAGGATTCCCCACGATACAGCGGTTCAAACACGCGGGTTAGTTCTTCCATAGAAAAGCCAGCTCCGCTATCGCGTATCGTAAACCTGACATACTGATCGTCTCTGTGGCAATGGACATCAATTTCACCCCCAGAGGGTGTATGTCTGACGGCATTTTCAAGAATATTGTTCATCGCACGCTCCAATAGATGCTTATCACCGCTAATGAAACAATTGTGCGTAAAGTCAGTTGACAGCGATATATGTTTCTCTCGAGCCTGCGGGGTCAGACTGTCGATCGACTCCTGGAGTATGTGTGCAAAATCCATCGTTTTGTTGTTAAGCTGCGTCTCGAAATAATCCATCTTTGTAAACGTGAACAGGTCTTCAACCAATCGATCCAATTGAGCCGATTTCTCCTTGCATACCGCTATATATTTGGCTATTTTCTCCGGTGACTGGGCAATCCCTTGCTCCAATCCATCCAAATAACCGCGCAAGGCGAACAATGGCGTACGTAAATCATGCGCGACGGCAGCAATCACGAATCGTCGTTCCTCCTCCAATTCCGTTTGTTTCCGATAAGATAACTCAAGCCCTTTCACCATAACCTCAAAGCCGTCCCGCACTTCGGCGATTTCCGTGATGCTGGACGTGGGCAGCAATACATCCCAATCGCCTTCCGCAAGTTGCCTCGCGGCCTTGCTCATCCTCTCCAAAGGTTTCAGAAGGAACCTTCTCATGGTCATACCAATAACAACAAAAGCAAGCAGCAGTCCGATCAAAGCCATCATCATCTGTACTGAAGTTGATCTGGGGAGATAAACACTCACCCTTCCCAGGAGCTGCCCGTCTTTGATGATAGAGAATTGTTCAGTAGATGACAAAGCGCTCCGGCGCTCTGGATTTGAACGATAAATCTCCGAATTTGACGCTGATTGAATCACTACATCCATCTCGGTTTTTTGCAGATGGGTAATCAATCGATGCTGCCAATCGGGGTCCTCCCATTGGTCCGAGTTTGCTTCAATCATATGAATCGTTTCGGTTATTTGCCGCTGCAGCTCCTCGTTTAATCGATGGCTTTTTGAGATGCTAAGCGTTTGCGTCTCGACAAAGTTAGCGGTGAGAAAGAATATCCACGGCACTGTAAGCAAGAAGAATAAACAAAGTATCGTAAACGTACGAATGCGAAGCTTCATACTATCCTCCCTCAAAGCGATACCCGACTCCCCATACGTTGACCAAAAGTTGCGGATGGTTCGGATCGGATTCGATTTTCTCGCGAAGTCGGCTCAGATGGACTCGAATAGTGTGCCTGTCGCCTACTCCACCCCAAAATTTCTCAAGTAATTGTTCATATGAGAAAACATGCCTCGGGTGCTCGGCAAATAAACGCAACAGCTCATATTCCTTGGGTGTAAGCACAACGTTCTTACCTTCCACTACGACTTCTCTTGCAGACAGATTCATCTTGAAACGGCCGTAGTCCAAGACCCTTCCCTCCACTGGCTGCGGTGAAGCGGAGCGCCTTAGAACGGCTTTGACTCTGGCAACAATTTCACCAGGCGAAGCTGTTTTGACGATATAATCATCGCCGCCGAGCGTCAAACCCCGAATCTTGTCCACATCATGGCTGCGAGCACTCAAGAAAAGGATGGGAACACTGCTCTCCCCTCGAATCCGGCGGCATAATTCAAATCCGTTCTGACCCGGCATCATGATGTCCAGCACGATGCAATGAACGGGTTGTTGTTTGAACATGTCCCATGCTTGCTCGGTATCACCTGCGGTCATTACGTGAAAGTTATCATTCTCCAGAAAATCCCTCAATAGTTCAACGATGCTTTGGTCATCGTCTACCACAAGCACCGTATGATATACACTCATGCAGACCCCACCTTTTGCATTCTAGTTTATCATTTTTTCTTCCAGAGCCCATGTGGATTTGCATTTTGTGATGAGATGTTTATGGTTTTGTGACTTTTTTACGACGTAGTTTGAGATATTCGTTTGTTATGCTTCTCCTTGCGGACACGGGTGACTTTATATTTCGCTTGCCAGCGCAGACACTGGATAAAAAAGACGAGGAGGATGTATGTATGCTTACCATTCAAATTGTGTTATTTGATGGCTTTGACCTTCTGGATGCCTTTGCACCATACGAAGTTTTTTGCGCCGCTGCCATGCATGTCGAGAACGAATTAAACGTAGAGTTAGTCACGGCTGAGGGAGCTAGGTCCGTGGCCAGCGGTATCAATGGATTGAGAATCGAAGCGACTGGCAGACTGAATCCGGATCGTGCGGGCATCATTCTCGTGCCTGGTGCATCCGGCGACGTCACGGGAGATGGCCCCCAATCGATCCCGGCTATTCTGAACCGGGCGATGCAGACCGAATTAACCGGTCTGATCCGTCAGGCTCTTGTACAAAAAGACATCATAGTAGCTACGGTATGCGGCGGTTCCATGTTACTTGCCATGGGAGGGTTGCTGGAAGGCAGACCGGCGGTAACGAATCACCTGGGGATGGATTTGCTGGGAGCAACCGGGGCAATTCCCGTATGGGCACGCGTCGTGGACGATGACAACCTCGTTACCGGCGGCGGCGTGACCTCGGGACTTGATGTCGCGCTATATTTGGTGGAGCGTGAACTGGGACCGCAAATCGCACACGCCGTAGAGCAGCTGTTTGAATATGAACGAAGAGGAACCGTTTGGAGGCAGACGGGAATGACCCCTAGCACTCCTATGGTGTCGACGAGCGAAGAATCGAACATAGAAGTGAGCCCTGCGACCTCGACTCTCGGGATCATGCCTAATGACATTACACAAACTTCAGCCTTCAACGGAGATTGGGATGCTACGATCGCAACACCTCTCGGGAATATGGAGGTTAAACTCTCGATAGCGGTGGGTTCAGATAAAATTATGGGAACGGCAGTGCAAGGCGAAGAAACCATCCCTTTCGCGAACCCCGTGTTTATCGACAACAAGCTGTCCTGGTCGCTTCGAATCACGAAACCCATGCGCTTGAACTTGAAGTTCGAAGTTGAAGTTGACGGAGACCGCATGACCGGAATTGCCAAGGCAGGGGTGCTCCCCTCCTCCAAATTAACAGGGAACCGGGTGTCCTAGCGCAGGGATGTCCCATCCATAATCATAGTAGAGTCTCGGGGGTTTTGGATTACATGAAGAAACGGAAAACATTATACCGTTTGTTGGCCTGTGTCAGTATTATTTTTATTTTTTATGCCTTGGTAAAAAACTATTGGATTGATCCGGGAGCGACGGGGTTCTTGAGCCGCAAAACCGGGCTGAAGCGCGAGCTGAATCTTCCGGTGTGGTTAAATGTCATGTACGTTCATGTTGCATTTGCCTGCCTCGCCATGGCATCGGGACTGGTCAACTTTTCTAATCGGATTTTCGAAAAAAGCCGCAAATTTCATCGCATCAACGGCTATATCTACATCGTGTCCGTGCTGCTTGTTGTTCTGACTTCCGGTTATATGGCTCCTTACGCCACCAACGGAAAAATTAGCAGTTGGGGATTCAACGCGCTAAATATGTTATGGCTGTTTATCACCATCACTGCTCTCATCCAGATCAAAAAGAAACGAATAATCCGGCACCGGAACTGGATGATCCGAAGTTACGCCTTTTGTTTCACGAACATGTTCATTCATCTGATCACTTCCCTATTTCATCAGGGACTCGGGCTCGAATACGCTGCGAGCTACACCATCGGCATTTACGCTTCAATAGCGCTGCTGCTCGTTATTCCGGAAATCATAATTAGAACGAGCCGAACGGAATTGACAATCAGATGAATAAATAGAGAGATTCCTCGAACGAAAACAACGAACTCCCTCCTAAAGAGTACGTTGTTTTCTTCTATCATAAATTCCATTATGCGGCGATAATCCTCATTAGTTAAACAAGCGGGTGCATGTTAATAATCCAGAAGACGTCCGTCATCATGCCATTGACCGTACATTTTATTCTCTTTCGTGTTTGTTATCAATTTGTCTAATCTGCTCATATACAATTCCGGATCATCTTTGTTGCTCTGTATTGTGTCGATCCGCACTCTTTGATAAAGTGATGGAAATGCCACAAAATTTGCGTACACCTCCCTGTCCTCTTTAAGCCTTTGCATAATCACATTGTCTATTACGAAAGCATCCGGATCCATATCAGGAAGAACCTTTATTCCTTCATCTCTCATCCACCCCAATTTTTCAAGACGGCGGACACGCTCTTTATTCAGTTCCGTCCATGAACTTTTCCTGCTTCTAGGAGACAGTCTTTGCACCACTCCCGCCCCAGGTATTTTCTTCTTGACTCCATCAATCCAACCAAAACACAAGGCTTCTTCGACTGCGTCCAAATACAAGATTGCAACCGGGTTTGGCGTCATACTGACCATGACCCAGCAGCTTTTTTCAGTAAGGCTATTCTCCAGCAGCCAACTCCTCAATTCTGCTCTCGAAGTAATTGCAAGCAAGTTTTCAATTTCCATGGTTTAAATACAACCTTCCTTTTATATGGAATATACAATATGGATGCCTTGGTCGATGATGCAGTCATTAAGTAATGCGCTAGAGCAATTCTACCCCCGGCTATCATTAAATATAAAAAAAGAAGTATGACAGTGGTCTGTCATACTTCTTCATACAGTTTGTTGAGTTTGGCGTTATGAAAGTCTCTCAGCGCCTGACGAACAGCCTTGGGGGTATCGAGAAGAAGAATGCGCTTTGCCAGCTCGCGGCACTCCCGGCGATCCAGGCCTGCAAGCGTCTCCTTCATCCGGCTGAGACAGCCGGCCTCCATGCTCCATTCGTCCAGCCCAAGACCGAGTAAGAGTGGTGCGGCCAAGGGATCACCCGCCATGCTGCCGCACATGCCGGTCCATTTATCGGCCGCATGGGAAGCCTCAATGACCGTGCGGATTAACTGCAGCACAGCTGGATGGAAATAATCGTACAGGTGAGCCACATATTCATTCATACGGTCTGCTGCTACCGTGTACTGAACGAGATCGTTCGTACCGATGCTGAAGAAATCCACTTCACTTGCAAAAAGTCCTGCCAATACGGCCGTTGAAGGAATCTCAACCATAATGCCCACTTCCATATTCTCGTCGAACGGAAGGCTCTCCTGCCTTAATTCAGCCTGCACTTCCGTCAGAATTCCTCTGGCCTGTCTCCATTCCTGCAGGCCGGAGATCATGGGGAACATGATCTTCACCTTGCCGAAGGCGCTGGCCCGCAGCACCGCACGCAGCTGCGTGCGAAGCAGGTCCTCACGGACTAACCCCACACGTATCGCACGGTAGCCGAGGAACGGGTTCGCCTCCTTCGGCAGCTGCAGATACGGCAGTTCCTTGTCTCCGCCGATGTCCATCGTGCGGATGATCACGGGGCGGCCCTCCATGATGCGGGCCGCTTCCTGGTATGCACGGAACTGCTCCTCCTCGCCCGGCATGGCCTGGGCGTTCATGAACAGGAACTCCGTGCGAAACAATCCCACGCCGTCCGCGCCCTGCAGGACGGCGGCACCGGCTTCCGCGGCGCTGCCGATGTTCGCCGCGAGCTCCACGCGCGCGCCGTCGGCAGTCACTGCCGGCCGCGCCGCGTACACCTCGAGCGACTGGCTGCGCTCGAGGTCCCGCAACATGCGGAGCCGGTACTGCTCCGCTTCCGCTTCTTGCGGCCGGGCAATACAGAGCCCGGCGGCCCCGTCAAGGACGAGCGTATCGCCGTCCTTGATACCCTCGACGCCGTCACCTGCGCCGACGACAGCGGCAATACCGAGCGACCGCGCAAGGATAGCGGTATGCGAGGTGGCACCTCCGGTTCGGGTAATAAAACCGACCACCAAGGCAGGGTCCAGCTGCACCGTATCCGACGGTGCCAGATCGTCAGCCACCAGAATGACCTGTCCGGTGATTCCGGTAAGACCGTGCGTATGCCCCGGCGATAGACAGGCAAGAAGCCGGCTGCCGATATCGCGAATGTCTGCGGCGCGCTCCTTCATGTAATCGTTGTTCATGTCTTCCAACAGCGAAGCGACCTGACCAACGATTTCGGCAACGGCCCGCGGCGCAGGCTCCAGATGCTCTCGGACCCGGGCTTCCATCTTCGGATAGAAGGCAGGATCGTCCAGAAGCTTTCGCTGTCCCGCAAGAATGCCCGCTTGCTCCTCGCCAACAGCTTTCGTTGCTTTCTGCGTCAGCTCCTCCAGTTGTTCCGCGCAGTCGGCTTTAGCCTTCCGAAGTTTATGAAGCTCTGCATCGACCGCCGCCGGGGTATCCAGCTGGCTTACGGGAGAGTCAACTGTTCCGCCATCCTGCGCAGGCTTGTAGATGTATGCCTTGGCTATCCGAATTCCTTCCGATACGCCGATTCCTTGAATTTCCTGCCTCTTCATCACCCTTCACCAAACTTGCTTACGACGAGCTGTACCAAAGCTTCGACGACTTCCTGTTCTCCATCCCCGCTCGCTTCAATGCTCACGACAGCTCCTCGCTCAATGCCGAGTGTCATCAGCTCCAGCATGCTTTTGCAATCAGCGGCACGTCCTTCTCCTGTCATTAGACGTACCTCTGCCTCATATTGTCCTGCTTTTTCAGAGAAAAGCTGTGCCGGACGGACATGAAAGCCCTGCTCATTCTGTATGGTTACGGTTTGTGCAAACATGTCGTTCCTCCTCATCCTGTACGGCCTGCCCGTATCTGATTCATCCTTGCCAGGCGGCCTGCTTTATTGTGTAGTTTGGCAATCAAGTATTTTGGCCTAAATCGCATGGTTCTCCATCATCAGGCCAATAAGGCTATCCGTTCTCTATAAACCTCGATCAACGCTTGGTTATGCTCATCGGAGCCGTCAACATTTCCGCTAAGAAATACAGGAGGTCTAAACCCTGCTTCAATCATAATCTCGATGGATTCGGCGAACAGAGCGTTCAATATCAAGGCACCGACTACGGTCGAGCTCGGCGTGAACGGCACCTGGAGGCCCGGATGGCTCAATACGGCATCTCCTTTGACCGAGAAATTATCGATCACCAGATCAACGGCATCCGCCAGATGTTTGCCGCTGCGGTGGCGGGACGGCTGGCTCATGGAATATTCCAGTGAGGTCATGCCTACAGTGAAGGCTCCCTTCTCCTTTGCCATCAAAGCGACGTCCACCGGAACGGGATTGCGGCCCGAGGTAGACAGGACGAATACCACCTCGTCCTTGCGGATATCCTGCTTCCTCATGAATTCGGCGGCAAGGTCGTTTTGTCTCTCGAGTTCCGACGAACGTACCGCGCCTTCATGCAGCATCAGCTTCTCTATAAGAATCGGAGATATCGGCACGAGTCCGCCTGCCCGGTAGAAGACTTCCTCTGTCAAGATATGCGAATGCCCGCAGCCGAACAAATGAATGATACCGCCCTGCTGTATACAATATGCCACCTTCTCCGCAGCTTCACGGATCGGCTTGGCCTGTTCGGTTCGGACTTTGTCAAACAACTTGCCGATTATATCAAAATAGGTGTTCATCATGATCGCTTTCACCTCGTTGTTCGTGTATTCATTTGTGCTTATTGCAGTCTCGTAATCGGATCGTATCGGACCGGACCGGTTGGTTCATAACGCCTTTTTCGCCCGGAGAACCATTTCAGCCATGACATCCAGGCTCCGCTGGATAATCCGCTCACCCTTTTCCCTTGTTGCCAGGGTTGCATCACCGAGTACGGCGGAGGCCGTCATCTCCTCCCACGGTGTAGGCGTGAAATCCGCATCGAATGGGATGTGCGGAGCACCGTCGATGGCCTTGCTCATGTCTACATACTCGCCCGCGAGATAGAGCATGTAGGATGTCTCAATTTCATCGGCATGCATATAGGTGCCGTGAGCAGCCGAGGCTTCCCGTACTTCCGCTGTTATTTCCTTCGTGCCTGGATAAAAGAAATAGAATACCTTCAATGCGGGGACCCGTTCGTATAAAATTCTTGCGGCTTCCTTCAGCGCAGCGGCATTACCCAGATGGCCGTTGACCATGATGAAGATCCGGAATCCCTGCTGATATAAACTCTCCCCGATATCGGCAAGCAGCCGAATGAGCGCTTCGTTTGACACATTGATGCTTCCCGGGAAATTACGCAGGCTCCACACTTGACCATATGGGAGGGTCGGCAGTACAAAGCTGTCCGTCCGCTCTGCCAATTTGTCCGCCAGTCTGGCCGCGAGGAGATTATCCGTACCCAGCGGCAGATGGGGACCATGCGCTTCAACGGCGCCGATCGGCAGGATGGCAGCGCCAAACCTACGGATTTTATCCTTCACCTCAGCCGAATTTTCGAGTTCGAATTTCATAGTAGGCGCACTCCTTATTTTTTAAATGAGAAGCAGTTGGCCGGATTGCTTACGAAAAATTTCTCCACCAGCTTCCGGCCGTCAAAACCGCAGCGGTTCGCCTCATCCACAAAGCGCGGCACCCATTTGGAGATAATGTATTCCAGTCCAAGACCGTGATCGTAATGCTTGTAATAGGTTTTTCGGGCGGTATCTCCACTGATGAGAATCTGATCCTCGTGGCCTTTGCGGACAAGCTCCAGAATAAGCGAGATCCGGGAGCTTTCCGGTGCATACTTGATTTTGCCGATGCCGTCAAAACTCATGTAAGCTCCCGTTGAGGCGATCTGCTCATGGTAGTAGGGGTCTGGATTGCGGTCCATATGTCCCAAGCTTAAATAGGACAGCTCCACGCCTTCGCTTTTGAGCAAATCTATTTGCTCCAGCGCCATCGTCCCGACCTCAGTATGGGAGTGGATCGGTGCTTTCGTCTCATGGTGAGCGCGTGCTACAGCGCGCAGCGTCTTCTCCTCCAGAGGTGTGATGCGGTTATAGCCTGTCCCGAATTTAACCTGACCCGCTTTGAAAGGCGTGCCTTCAAGCCCTTCTTCCACTTCCCGAATGACGAAATCCGCCAGTTCGTTGATGCTTTTTGCTTCAATCCACTGCGCGTAGCTGGCATAATCGCCTGTCAGTGGCTTAAGCTCCTCCTTGATTTGGGCATCCCATAGGAAACTCTTGTTGAAACCCGCCGTTCCCACAATATGAATACCGGTTTCGATTGCGATTTCCTGTACTGCCTGAACATCCCGTCCGTAATCGACGGCTGTAGCATCCACGATTGATCGACCGCCGTGTTGTTTGAAGTCAAGTACATCCCGCTTGGATTTCTCTTTGTCGTCCAGCAGCAAATCGTCCTCTCCCCGTTCCTGCCAGTAGGCCGGGCGGCAGACAATATGCTCGTGGGAATACGTAAAGCCCAGCTCCTCCTTGCTGATATCTCCATGTAAGGTACGAATAAAGTCCATATCGTATCTCCTCCACTCATTGTTAGGCAAGCAGCTGAAGGGATTGACCGCATATAGCGGAAGTTGAACTCGCGGCTACAATCCCTCCTGCTCCTTTGTATCTGTAATCTTCAGACAGTCAAGCCGCTAAGACACTCCATCGTTTTTGCAACAGGATGGTTAAAAGAACAGCTTCGCCAGGAAACTCAGAATCGGTCCGATGATGAACATATCGGAATCGGCCGCCCACATGGCCGTATCCGGCACCGTCGAGCCAATGAAGAAACACACCATCAGGAATTGTCCCCATGCCACAACAGTTGCCGTGATGAAGCCGCCCATGACGGCCCCTCTGACTCCGCCTGTCGAGTTCCCGAATACACCCGCCGTTGCCCCGTGAAAGAACAACACAATCATCGTCGGCACGAAGATGTAGGAAACGGTATTGCCAAGAACAAGCAGCCAGATGATGGCACCCGCAAAAGCTCCCAGGAAACCGAGAACGACCGCATTCGGCGCATAAGCGTATACAACAGGTGCATCCAGTGCAGGTTTAGCGCCCGGTACCAGTTTGGTAGCAATTCCGTTGAAGGCCGGAACCAGCTCGCCGATAAACATCCGCACCCCCATCAGAACAATGGCGATTCCCCCTGCAAACGTGAACGATTGGATAATGGAGTAGATTATGAAGTTCTGGTCACCCGATTGTTTAATCAGCTCGGCCGCTGCAGGCGTGCCTTTTGTCGATAAAATAACCGCTCCGATCAGAAACAAAATTCCCATACTGAGCGCAGTGATAACATTGGAATCGCGAAGAAACTCGAAGCCCTTCGGCACTTTAATTTTCTCAGAGTCATTGTTCTTGTTCCCGAACCATTTGCCGAACAAGGCAGCAAGCAGGGCAACCGAGGCCGAGGTGTGACCCAGCGCGATGTTATCGTTGCCCGTAATTTTACGCAGGAACGGCTGAACCAGCGCCGGCTGAAATGTCCAGTACACACCCAGGACAACCGCAATCATCAGAACCAGCTTCCAGATCGAAATACCGCTGGCAGCATGAACGATGACACCTGCAAAAATAGTCGAGGTCCAGAACATCATATGTCCGGTCAGGTAAATAAACTTAAACCGGGTGAATCGTGCCAGCGCAACGTTGATCAGAAAGCCCAACAGCATGGCGAGAGTGACGGCGCTGCCGAATTTGGAATTGAAAGCTTCCTGCCCCATGAAGGTACCGAGGGACCCGCTTTCCAAACCGAAAACTTCTTTCCACATCGGCTCAAATACGTTCAAGGCTTTCACGATGACATCAGATCCTGCACCGATAATAAGGAAACCGATGATCGCTTTAAAGGTGCCGCTTACGAGTTGGCTCGTTGATTTCTTCTGAAGCAGAAGACCTACCAGAACGATAAATCCAAGCAGAATGGCCGGCGTTCCAAAAATGTTGGTGGCAATCCAATAAAGTACGTCCATGAGCCCTCTCCCTTTCTAATGGTTTACAGTACTTCTTCCAGCTTCTGTTTGATTTCGTTGTTGTCAAAATAGTTATTGACGATAACAACTTTGGCTTCATGCCCTTGAAGGCTTTGTGCCAGCTCGTTGCTTGTAATAATAAAGTCGGCTGCTGTTCCGGAGGCCGTTGAGACGTCCGTATGCTCGACATCGGCATTGACTCCCATGCCGCTCAGTACATTCTCCACATTCATTCTCAGAATCAGGCTCGTTCCTTGTCCTAAACCGCATACGCATAAAATTTTCATGTTTCGTTCCCCCTAATAAGTTGTTGGATTGTCTCCACATCAGCGGCTTGCTTGAATTGTTCCAGATTGTCCGGGTTGCTTAACAGCGTAGTCAGCTTGCGCAGCATGGCGATATGTTCCGAACTCGTGGAGCCGCCGAGGGCGAATACGAGCTGTACCGGATCATTGGCTGCATGGCCAAATACAACGGGGTTCTTCAATCTAAGCAGCGAGACCGACGCTTCCTTCACCCCGTCCTCCGCACGGGCATGCGGAAGAGCGACATGGGGCGCAAGAACAAAGTACGGGCCTTTGTCACGGTAGGATGCTACCATGGCGTCGGCGTAACGTTCTTCCGTCGTTCCCGCATTCGTAAGAAGTCCTCCCGCTAAGCGGATTGCTTCTTCGGCCGTCTCGGCTTCTACATCCAGGGCAATTAGTGACGGTTCTAAAAATTTCATCTCTCATCTCTCCCAAATCCGGTATTCTAATTGACGCTAAATTGGCGCTAATGACTGCTTTGCAATTGCTGCAGTATTTGCTCCTTCGTCTTGGCCTCTTTCAGTCTGGTCAAGTTCTCCTTCTCGCCGAGCAGGAGTGTCAGCTCCGACAGCGCTTTCAGGTGAGACTCACCGTCAATCGCCGCCAGCACCAGAATAATTTGAACCTGATGGCGAGGTTCCTCTGAGAAGGCGACGGGCTGCTCCAGCCGCAGCAAGCTGATTCCCAGCCGCCGGACTCCATCCTGCGGCTTGCCGTGTGCAATCGCGATGCCAGGTGCAACAACGATGTAAGGACCGAGTGCCTCCACTTTGGAGATCATCGCATCGATGTAAGCTCCATCGATATGCCCATCTTCAAGCAGAGGTTCTGCGGCTTCACGTATAGCGCTCCGCCAGTCGGCAGCTTCTCTCTTTACTTGGATCATGCGTTCGGTAAGCAGATCCGACAGAGAAGGCTTGCGCGCTTCGCTCAGCCACGTTTTTCCTACGGACAAGTAGTGGTTAAGCTCCTCCGCAAGTCCCGCTTCATCCTTTACCGCGGCATATTTATGGACAATGTCCAGCAATGCCTGAACTGTATTGGCCTGAGTTCTTGATTTACGACCGGCAACCATGCTGATCTGGTTCAGCAGGTGCTCCTTATCCTTGTCGCTTAGAATCGGATTCACCAAGAGAACGGGCACTTTGCTGTCCGGTAGAGGTACCGTCGAGAATATAAAATCGACACGCTCTTCATGAAATGACTCGTAATCGCGCAGCGAGAGCACCGCTGATATATCCACAGCAGAGAATAAGTTCTCCAGCTGCGATTTCAGCATCCGTGAAGCGGAAATACCGTTGACGCAGACGATGGCGGCCTGCCGCCTCACGGCCGGCTTCGTGTTCTCTCTGCGCAGCCAGCCGCCGAAATGCATGGCGAGGTATCCGATTTCGTTATCATCAAGTTTGCGACCAACCAATCGCTCGAACGGCGCCGCGGAACGCCGGGTTAACTCGAACACTTCCCTGTACTTGGTAAGGATATTTTCGAGCAGCGGATTTTCAAGATCGAGTCCGTACAGGATCCGGTAATAAGCCGGTTTCAGATGGACCAGAAGATGTTCCTCCATGGCTTCCCGGTTCGGCAGAAATACACAGGCATATCGTTGAAAATCATCGATCATCTGCTGGGTAACTTGGCGGAGCTGCTTGAGTACCTCTTCGGATCCGGTCACCTGTTCCATCCGGTTCACTCTCGCTCCAAGCAGGTGCATTGCAAAATAACAAACTTCTTCATCCGGAAAAGAGATGCCAAACAGGGGACCGAGTCCCTCCGCAATACGTGCAGCAGCTTCAAACTCAGGCGTTCTATGCAGTACGCTTCGCTCATCCTCATCAATTGAGATCCATTGTGCTGCCTGTATCCGCCGTATATATAGCAGGAAGCGTGCCGTCAAATTAAACAACATCTCATCCGTCAAATCTACGCCCAGCGTTATTTCACTATCCGAGATCAAGCGATAAACCCGCTTCAGATCGTCCGCTTTCATGGTCGGAAACAAGACCGCGGCAAGCTCGTGGCTTTCGGATTCCTGGTTCGGGTCAAGCGCCTGTTCCCAGCTAGCATTGCCGAAGATTTGCCCGAAGTAATAGCTCAGCAGCTTCCGCTTGTCACGCTCCTGCCCCTGCACACCATAACCTCGCTTGCGATCATAGGTTACCTTGAGTCTCGCGCCCTCTATCTCCTGACGGACGCTATTCAAATCCTTGAGCACAGTTCCCCGACTAACCTGCAGTAGATGTGTCAAATGCTGTACAAAAAGCGGCCCCACCGCCGATAACAGATAAAGCGAGATCCAGGCCAGTCGTTCTCGTGGAGACAAATAGTACTGCTGTGCATGAGGCTTCCCCGCCAGCTTCGGCAGACCCGCCCGACTCTCATCAGGCAAATAGTAGCCTGCTGTCCTGACATATTGAACCGGTGGAAGATGAACCGCTTTCAACCAGTCGTTTACTTTTTCCATATCATAATAAACGGTTCGTCTGGAGATACCGAGCTTCTGCATCAGTTCTTCCAGTGATACATAATCGGCTGCCTCATGAAGCAGGGTCAGAATCCGTGTACTGCGTTCGTCCAAAATACGGCATCAACTCCTTTGCCGTTTAGTGTGATACCTTTTGCAACTTGATTATACCCATGGGCAATGAAGAAGGGACAGTTCAATTCATGGAGTCCCTTTTGTGCAAAACTGTACTCTGCCAAGATTCTCCTCGTTTTGCTCTATGTATCTTTCAGTCCCATGCTATAATGAACAGAAAATTTAAAGCATACGGAACAGGGGCGACAATTATTGAATTCTCCTAAAACCATACTCATCATTGAAGATGAACAGGATATCTCTCGTATTGTGAACGACTATCTGCGTGTTCAGGGATTCAGCGCGTTTATCGCAGAAAATGCCAGTGACGGATTGCGGGAAGTCCGGAACCGTCAGCCGGATTTCATCATTCTTGATCTAACGCTGCCCGATGCCGACGGGATTGAAGTCTGCCGCAAGCTGCGTACGCTGACCGCTGCGCCTATTCTTATCTTAAGTGCTCGAAGCAGCGATACGGACAAAGTGCTGGCTCTGGGTTTTGGCGCGGACGATTATATGACCAAGCCCTTCTCGCTCAGTGAACTGGTCGCACGAGTTCAGGCACATTTGCGCAGACTGGCAGATCCGAAATTTAAGGCAACGACACAGCAATTATTACGATTCGACTCGTTATCGATTGATAAAACAGCCCGCAAGGTCATGGCCGGACATCTCGAGATATCTTTGTCCGCGAAGGAATTCGACCTGCTTTACTTCCTCGCCTCCCATCCTAACCAAGTGTTTACCAAATCCCAGCTGCTGGATCAGGTGTGGGGGTATTCCGCTTTTGTCGAGGATAACACGATTACGGTTTACATTCGGCGGCTCCGCGAGAAACTGGAGCGAAGCGAAATCAAACATTCCTATATCACCACGGTTTGGGGTGTCGGTTATAAATTCGATCCCGAAGAAACGGAGTAACCTCCCATGAATTGGAAATTGTGGTATAGAAAAGTGCGTTTGGTTGCTTGGCTATCTCTTCTTATTATGCTGCTGTCCGTCGGTTGGCTCGTTTGGCCTTCGAACCAACCGACTCCGTCATCCATTGTCAACCATATTCGTGTGCTGACTAATCCGATTGTGCACACCATGGAGAAGGAGCATACCGAACTGCTGCTGTCCGATGCACCGCTTCGGCAGAAATTGAACGACTGGAGCAAGGAGACAACCATCAGCCTCAAGGTTGTGCTTCCGGACGGCACGATGGTCTATGATAGCGATCATTCATCCTTGCCATCCTTGCAGCATATTTATCCGCGTTTTGAACTGGACTATACGCTGCGTATTTCTGACAGCGAACCGCCCGATTATCATCTTGCGTTTCCGCTGCTGGACGCCGAATCCAGCGCCTTAATCGGCTACGCCCAGTTTACTGTTCCTGCGCATGTAATGGCCGCAGCGTTACCCGCCTCGAGCCCGGTTATCCTTGTGCCATGGACGCTGCTTACGCTGGCCTTTTTGACGCTGCTTTATTTATTCTTCTCCATCGGACGCCGGGTGCAGCGCGATCTGGTTCAACCCATCGCCGAGCTTAAGCCTTACGCGGAAGCTATCTTGAAAGGCGATTACGAGCAGCGCGCCGAATGGACGAGCGATAACGAGGTCGGAGAGCTCTATGCCGTCTTTGACCTCATGCGAGAGGAAATTCGTAATTTACATATGCTGCAAGCTGCACATAACCAGTCGCACAAAGAATTGATTTCCAATCTGTCCCATGACTTAAAAACTCCGCTGACGACCATCAAAGCCTATGTGGATGCGATTCGTGAAGGTATCTGCCCCGATCTGCCCAGCGTGATGGCTTATCTTGAGGTTGTACATGCAAATACCAGCAAAATGGCCGTGCTTGTCGACGATTTGCTGCTGCATGCCCTGCGCGATCTGGAACAGATTGCGGTACATCCACTGGAGCAGTATAGCTCGTCAGCGCTTGAGCCCATATTCCGGACAATGGCCCACTACATTCGTACAATGGGTGTGAACTGCGAAGAGCCCTCCACTATTCCAAACGTCCTTGTCTTTATTGATGCCGTGCGTATCGAGCAGGTCATCGCCAACCTCGTCACAAATGCCCTGAAGCATACCGAGCCCGGGGATACGATCACGCTCGCTGTGGAGGAACAAACCGAATGGTCCTGCTTGCGGATCATCGTCTCTGATACGGGCAGCGGGATTTCTCCGCAGGATATGCCCTTTATCTTCGAGCGTTACTACCAGGGAAGTGTCCCGGACCGCACGAAACTGGCCCAGCGGCACGGGGTCGGACTCGGATTGTCGATTTGTAAATATATCATGGAAGCGCATGGCGGCACGATCGAATTTCACAGCAAACAACAGCAGGGAACAACTTTCTACTTAACGCTGCCGTTAAGCTGACCCCTGTCATACTTTATTTATAATTTGATAACAAATGTGCAAGAATTGTCCGCTATACTTTGGAAGCTAGTGAAGAAAGGAGACTCTATCATGCCTACAAGCAAAACCATCATGCTGCAAGCTTCCAACTTATGCAAAACCTATACCACCGGCAAGGAGCAGTACCATGCCGTTCGCAATGTCGATCTGTCAATTTACGAAAGAGACTTTACCGTCATTATGGGAGATTCCGGGTCCGGGAAATCGACCTTGCTTTATTTGCTTAGCGGGCTCGACGCGGTCACAGCCGGAGAAGTCCAGCTTCAGGGACAGCAGCTTAATCAATTTTCTGCCAAGGAACTTGCACGCTTTCGTGCCAATCAGATCGGCTTCATCTATCAGAACAGCAATCTTGTACCGGATTTAACCCTGTTCGATAACATTGCTCTGCCTGGTTATATTGCAAACCGGGACAAAGAAGCTGTGAAACAAAGAGCGCACGAACTGATGACAAGCCTCTACCTTGAAAAAGAAGGCAGCCGACTGCCGTCCCAGGTATCCGGTGGTCAGCAGCAACGAGCTGCCATCGCCAGGGCGCTCATCAACAACCCGGATATCGTTTTTGCCGATGAGCCCACCGGCAGTCTCAACTACGAACAAGGCGTTACTGTACTCGACATCCTGAGCGGCATGAATGCCGACGGTCAATCGATTGTCATGGTTACTCACGATATGAAGGCAGCATGCCGCGGCAACCGCCTCATCTACATTCGCGATGGCAAGATTGGCGGAACGCTGGATATGGGGCCTTATGCACCAGAGCAAGCCTCCGAGCGGGAAGCGATGATTTTTGCTTATGTCACCGGGAGGAGGTAGCCCAAGATGCAGGCCATATTGACGCTGTGCTGGGGAAATATTCGCAAGAGAAAAATGCAAAACGCGCTGATTGCACTGCTGATTGCACTGTCTGCGCTGTTAGTCAGCACCGCTTTCATTGTTTTGCAGAATACGGAAAGTGTATTTGAGGAGCGACATTCGGCTGCTCAGGGTGCTCATGAGATCATAAATATGACCCGTGGGCTGCATGATGAACGCATGGTGGCCGAATGGTGGTCAGCCCAGGACGGTGTGAGCGCCTCCAGCCTGGTTCCTTACAAGCCTTGGACTGGCCTCTCTTATAACGGGGAAGAATTGCCCAATCTTTATCTGTATATGATCAATACACCGCCCATGCCTCATGGAGTCAATAACCCCCTCCCTGCTGCAGGTCCAGCCCATCTGACCAAACCGGAAGAAGGTACAGTATGGATACCCACCTCCCTCGCGTACAAATACGGAATGGAGGTCGGGGATGAATTGGTGTTCACCTCCGGGGCAGCCCCGGTACAATTCACGATTAGTGCCATTGTCATTGACTTGTCTCATGGCGGCCCATTTTCCACCTCGGCCCGCATTTGGATGAACGAAGCCGACTATCAGTCAACCATGGGAGGCCTGTCTACCCCGGAGCAATATATGTTGTCGCTTCGCTTTGCACATCCCGAACAAAGCGAAGCATACTGGCAGCGCTTTGAGCAGGCGCTCGGAACGCCGTTTTTGGAGGAACGCATCTCGTTTGCCGAGTTGTCCGCCTTTTACTTTATCATGAACAAAGTGATTGGCTTCGTTATGAGTTTCCTTGGACTGGTCATGATTGTTGTAGCCCTGCTTACCATCGGGTTTACGATCACGGACACGATCCTTGCCAACTACCGTACCATCGGGATTCTCAAATCGGTCGGTATGTCCTCTGAACGCATTATCGGCACTTATATGCTCCAATACGGTTTCATCACGGGGATCGCCTTGATTCCTGCCCTGATCGGCAGCCGTCTGCTCTCGAATGTCATCATCCAGAATTCTCTCTCCTTCCTCAAATCCGATACAACACCTGTTTCCGTGCAGTCGGTGGGAATCACGATCTGGACCGGCGTCGGCATGCTGTTCATCATCCTGTTATGCGTTGTCCTCTACGCAGGCAAAACACGCCGTATCGAACCGATACAGGCGATCCGATACGGCATGTCAGAGTCTTCGCATTCCCATGCCCATCGTCACGGAACCCGTACCCGGCTGCTGGACCGGTGGTCTGTGCCCGCAGTGATCGGCTGGAAGCATGTGACCGGCAACAAAAAAGGAGCTGCGCTGATCTTTCTGTTAATGAGCATTACCGCGGCTGTGCTCGTTTTTGGCACACTCCTGGTAACCAGTGTCTATCGTATCAGCGAAACCTCGGCCCAATGGGGATATGACGACGCGGATATCGCCATTATGGTGATCAACGGTGAGGGATTGGACCGGACCGACATGCAGTCTTATATCGAGAACGATCCCCGGGTTTTCAGCCTGAATTGGTCCGGTTCGGCCAACGGCGTCATCGCGGAGCCCGGTAGCCATCATCAGGCGACGTTCAGCCTCCCTCTGACCGTTGTGGAGGGCAGCATGGACGAGATGGGATTAGCCTCGCTTTCTGGCCGAAATCCAGTTCTGTCTAATGAAATATCGATTGGAATCAATATTGCCCGCAAATTGCACAAAGGTATTGGCGATACTCTCACGATCTACATTGAAGGAAAAGAGCATCAGCTGCTGATCACCGGCACGTTTCAGTCCATTTCCAACATGTCGAATATAGCCCGGGTCACATCGGAACTTGTCGGTCCATTAAATCCGGATGCGGGGTTTGTTCATCTATGGAACCCGGCGGATAGCGATGAATTTGTCCAACAGCTAAACCAACGTTACGGCCCTGTCATTCAGGCTATGAAGCAGGAGGTGCTGCTTGATTCCGTATTTAAGGAAGCTGCGGCCGTGCTGCTCATTCCGATGAGTATGCTGGCTCTTCTGTTCCTTGCAGTTACGTGCCTGATTGTTTATAGCACTTGCCGACTGCATATTCGCAAGGAAACAAAAACATACGGGATTTATGCTTCGCTTGGCCTGACGGTATCAGACATCCGTCGCGCCTTGACAAGCGGCATTGCCGTACTGGGTGCGCTTGGTGCAATGGTTGGCATGGTGTGCGGCATTTACGTACTGCCAGCCGTGCTGCGTGGTTTGCTGTCTGCATACGGCATTGTCAAACTGCCGCTGATCATGGAGTGGCCGCTTGCCATTGGCCTGACATTGATCGCCCTGGTCATCGCCGTCAGCGGCTGCTGGCTGGCATCGCGAACCCTATGCCGTACCTCCTTACGCGTCCTGGTCACCGATTCATGAGTTCCGTCTTGAGCAGCAGATTCCAGAAGACCAGAACATGCGGGTCATAACCACACAAGTGGACAGCCGTGCATAAGGCTGTTAAAAAACAAGAGACGGCCCCTGAATTTTCGGGAGGCCGTCTCTTCCTATGATATCGTCTAAGTCAGGCTCCACTCTCAAATGGTACCGAGACTCTTTAGGCACGAGAGAATATCATCGTGTCCAATCCATGATAACCGGAGTTATATGGGCTTCAATCAGACTTGCAGCGATCAGCATCACCATGACCACAGCAAACAAAGCAGCGCTCTGTCTGGCTTCCTTCCCCCAGGGAATTTTCTCTCGTTGCTTGACCGCCCGTGCGAAAAGCCCCAGTGGTCTAAGGCCGATGGCCCCAGCTAACAGCAGGGCTGGAATTTCCAAAATGCCGTGCGGAAGCAATCCCGCCAGAAGGGTCGGAAAGGAATGAACTGCCGCAGACAGTGCGATAATAAAGCCGATCATAAGCCCGTTAAACAGCAGCATAATGATGGTTGGAATGGAAAACAGAAAACCAGTGCCTGCAATGAGGAGAGCTGCACCCATGTTATTAAGGGCTAGGTTATACCATACTGCCCCCTGTCCCGGACGGTAATATTGATCGGGGGTTATGTTCACATAGTTGCCTAGCAGAATACCCAGAAACATACCGAGAGAAAAGAGTATGCCTGATTGAATTAAACGTTTTTTTTCTTGTCTCCATACTTTTTTTAGCATCCTCCGCACCTCTTTTCCTCCCAAACTATATAAAGCGGGCAGACGCTGACCTTCATAGAGTATAGAAGAAATGCATCTGCCGCTTGGGCAGATGCACTTCTTCTCCATGACTACAAGGCAACAGCGTCATCAATCAAACCCAGGTTGATCAGTGTAATCAGAAGATCCTGGACTGGTTCAAGCTCAGGCGTAAATATAGATCCATCGATACGATCGATACTTAATCAGAAGCAGTGTAATAGCCGCTGTGTTCTCATCTATTTCATCATCCATAGCTTAAGTAAGGATTACATACGTGATGGTTACTAAAACTCATTACATACAACAAATAGAGCCGCAAGTTATGCGGCTCCATAGTCAATTAGAAGAACGATTTCAAACTCTATTCTGATTCGCCTAACGCAATGAAGCCGGTATTTTTATTCCGAGGAGTTTGCCTTCCGCCTGGATGATCACCATATCCCCCGTCTTCAAGGTTGACTCGTGCAGATCTGCACCTGTTGTTACTCTAAAGACCGGCTTGGCCGTCAGTATGTTAATGCCAAGCAGCGTGCCATTGCGCTGCGCTCGGTACATTCCTTTATCGTATACGTCAATCTGTGAAATCGGGGCGTCACCACTCAACACTACCGCCTGACCATTTGCCAGCTTAACGCCCTTCATTTCCCCTGTCTTATAGTCCCTGTACATCAATCTATCCTGAACCACGCCTAGTAATATCCACTCTTCACCGTAAGGACTACTCAAGGTTCTCAGTGGCGCTTCACCCGTCTTGTAATCGTCAAAAGGATACTCTGCCACCTGATTGCCTTGTTCGATATATAGCTTGCCACCGCTTAGAAATACGCCACCCCGGCCGTACTCGTACGGCGGTTCATGCTCCAGCTTCCAGGTGAATTCGCGGCTTCCCTTCTGAATCCCGCTCTTGAGATTATACGCGTTCACGATTACTTTGCGATCCGGCACGGACTGATAATCGAGTAACTGAGGAGAATAGTAATCAATCGAATATACGAGGCCGTTTTTGATTGTCAGCGCTTCTCCCTGACCGAAATGTCCCCACAGCTTCTTGCCCGTCTTCTTGTCATAAGCATTCAACTGAACGGATGAGAGCGCTCCTTGAACCATGAACGTACGGAGAATGACACCATCCGCTTCTTCCAGATAAGCTGTTCCATGTCCATCTGCTAACGGCTCGTTGGCCTCCCACCGCAGTTTGCCTGTCGCACGATCAAATGCAAATGTCACGCTTCCATTGATGGCATAAAGCATGTCGGATGTCGGAATCATTACCTCCGTACGCAGACGTGTATCGATGAATGTGGATGTGCCGGACTTCCACTGCAGCTTTCCTGTCTTGGCATGAAGAGCAAACGGCATATGATCAGCAGACAGCCCATATACGACGCCATTGCCATACGTCACATAAGGCTGCAGATCCTTGCCATAACTCCATAACCGTTTCCCCGTCCTCGCATCGATAGCAATCAATTGTTGGTCGGCGAACGTAAATACTTTCCCTTCCTCAGCGATTGCATGGTGACCTTCATAGGTATCGTACATGTCCAGATAATTGTCTACCTGCATCGTCCAAGATGGCTTTATAGTCGGTACAGAGATATGTGAGGATGCATGCCAGTTTCGGAGCGATAAATCGGCGGTTTCCGCATAAACTTGCGACGGCACTAACGCCATGATTCCTTGTAAAGTAAGTATGCTAGCAACAATACCCGATACAAGACGCTTGCTTCGTCGATTCCTTGGATGTTGGCACCATGGTTTCTTCTTGTTGATCAACATGGGCTGTCCTCCATTCAGTAATAGTTTCTTGTCCTTCGACAATATAACGTGTAATGGCAGGAAAATGTTTCATACACGTTTTTTTGACGCCTGATATACTCCGTTAAAAAAACCTGAAACAGATAAGGATAGTTGACATCCAGCGTTGTTGACCACAAATCGGTATGATCGCTGGAAAAAAAGAAAATGAGAACTGGTCAATCAGGATGACGACTTTACCGTTCTACAGATTGCCCACCATTTCTCCCTGAAGCTCGGATGAGATATGCGTCGGCGTGAGCACGAACTTCAGATGTCCGAGAATACGAAGCAAATCTCGGACTTACTGTTCAATATGTTTGAAGGTTCTGCTCCTCCGATTGCTGCAATTTTTACCACCTCTTGCGAGTTAGTATGTTGTTGAGTTATCAATTTATCCCATGCGCTCCCATTTGAACAGGAAAAATGCCCCCAAGCAGTGTTCGTTCTACTTGTAGGGCACTGTAATGAAATCGAAGAAGTTGATTATGGAGAATTCACCGGTATATATACGCTTTTATCATAGGTTTTAATATAGTGAAATTCGTTCAGCAGCAGAAGCTCCGGCTTCTCGGTTGTCTTAAACGAATAGGTTTGTTCCCGCAGGATATTGCCGTTCTTCAGATCCCAAGGACGTGATTGGGAGATAGATGAAACAGGAACGGTCTTGCCCCCCGCCTGCACGGATACATGTTCCTTCTCCAAGAGGGTAAACTGTTTTCTCGCGATCACGATATCATAACCCGAAGCGGTTGGGGTAACACTTCGAATCCATAACTTCTCATCGCCGATGCGGATCGATTGATCCGATGGTGACGCCAGGGAGATGGGCTTCTCTACCTTCTGATAGCCGCTGAAATTGTTCAGAACCAGTTCTATGGTTTTAACCCTGTCTGTCGGAAGCACGTCAAATTCAAGTTCAAATGCCGGGCTGCCCTTGGGTCCGGAATGATCCGCCCGCATTCCCCACGACTTCACCTCCACCCCATTCACATAGAGACTCGTCCTGGCTGGAAATCTCGGGGCTCCCTCATACTTCATTTCGTAATGCCCCTTGACGATGGTTGATGTCGGTGAGGCGATAATGGCATCATAGTGAACAGATCCTTGATCGACGGGAATAGCTTGGGCTATGTCTTCTTTAACGATGCTCTTCATCGCTTTATTCGCTTCAAATTTGAAGGAGATCGGATAGGTAGCTCGCTTTCCATTCTCCAGCCATTCACTGAAGGTCACGGTTAATGTTCGGGAGAATGGACTAACCGGCTCGAATTTATATACGCCTTCAAACTGAGTCTCATCTTGGCTATGATTTCCATTACCTTCCTTCGGGTCTGAATCCGTCAAGAAACCATGAATATGGTTCACGCCGTAGCGAAACGAACCGTTATCCGTAAACACAGATCCATCGGTACGATCGATGGTGTAATACATAAGCAGACCATTATCATCCGCAATCACACCATCAATGGTAATAACCGTGCCGTCATTTAGCGTTTTGCTTTTGTTCACCGTTTGCCCGTACCCCTGCTCCGCCACTTCCGCGAAGCTGAGCGAGCTAAGCTCGATTTTGTTAAGCAGCATGCTTCCGTAATAAGCAAATGCAGGATATTGATAGGTTCCAACAAGCAGCAGGAGTGCCGCGGTTGACGATAACACCCACGTTGCTGCTCGATTCATTTTTTTCTTGCGGGCAGGTGTCGCCTCTAGTGCATGTCGAAGTCTGCCTTCAAGTTCCGGCGGTGCCTGCATCGTACTCATGTCCTGCTTGTGCTCCTCTAATCTCTCCTCGATCGTCCTCATAACGATCACCTCCGATCATAGCTTTCAGCTTAAGTATTCCTTGCGAAATTCTGGATTTAATCGTACCTATCGGCGTACCGGTTATGTCCGCAATGGCCTGATACGGAAGATCGTGCACGTACCGAAGTTCAATCGCTTCCCGCTGCCGTGGATTCAGATGAGACAGCAGCTCCTGCATATTCAGTTCAGACTCCGTCAAACGATATGGATTATCCTCAATTAATGCAGTAAGCACGGATTCCTGCTCATCTCCGAGTGGAAGAAATCGTTCTTTTTTGCGGAGTAATGTTTTGCAGCGATTGACCAGGATGGTCTTGCTCCAACTGTAGAAGGCTTCCCCCTTTTTCAGTTGTTCCAGCTTCTCGTAAAGTGTAACAATCATGTCCTCCATGGCATCCATCGCATCATACTCATTCCCCATGTAGCTATATGCCAGGCGATAATAAGCGTCCTGTTCGGCCAGGATGAGCTGTAATAAAGCTTCTTTGTTGCCTCTTTGGGCTTGTCTGACAAGACGGCTTACGTTCATATGGTCCCCCCTCTTCATAGATAAGAGATCGCAGTCATAACAAAAGTTCATTTCGCACAAAAAAACCTCCACAACCAATCTCGATGGGAAGCGGATATCCTTTCCCTAAGAGGTTGCGGAGGTCTTTTAAATCCATTACACAATGCCGATTTGAGAGCTTAATGCAGCCTGGACGGGTTCTGCTGCTGCGTTATTTTCAGTTTCACCGGGGTTACGTCATCACCGTTCGGGTCTACCACTTTCAGCGTAGACATGGTGGATAACACTTGTCCTCGGATCGCTTGTAAATATTCCTGACGAAGCTGCTGCTGCTCGTCTTGTTCTGCCGGGGTCAGACCTTCGTTTTTTTGCTTGCGGCTAAGCTCATTAATTCTATGCAATGAAGGAATGGTCATCGTTATCATTCATCCTTCCGTCTATCAGGTTGTACCTGTCAGTTTACTGTAAAAAAACCATACGTGCAATAGACGCATTCTTCCTGATAGAGATCACGCTACCTATTTATGGCGTTGCACAGTGGGATAGTTCTACGACCTTGGTCGCAACGTTATGAACGAATTCGCTGTCATGTTCTACGAACAGAAGTGTCGGCTTGTATTCGAGCAGCAGCTCTTCAATCTGCATCCTTGAGTTCACATCTACGAAATTAAGCGGCTCATCCCAAACATACAAGTGTGCTCTTTCGCTAAGGCTTCTGGCGATTAATACCTTCTTCTTCTGACCGCCGCTGTATGTGGCCATGTCCTTCTCGAATTGCAGTCTGGAGAAATCAAGCTTGCGCAAGATGGATTTAAACAGGCTCTCATCAATGCCGTGGCTTTTTGCGTAATCGGACAAATCGCCTTGAAGATGGGATGTGTCTTGGGATACATAGGATATTTGCAGCTGGGTGTCCTTCTGGAACCCTCCGCTGTATGAAATATCCTCGCCACAGATCAGCTTCATGAAACTGGACTTGCCGGAACCGTTCGCTCCGGACAGCGCAACCCGCTCCCCTCGCTCGATCTCGAACGACACATCCTCGCTTACTTGGTGCCCATCGTAGTAGATCGACACATGATCCAGCTCAGCGAGACGCTCCTTGTGATAATGAAGCGGGGCAATTTGCAAGCTCTCCGCACTCTCGATATTCTTGAGAAGTTTGCTCTTCTCCTCAATGGCGGACTGCTGCCGTTGTTCGATGGCTTTCGAACGTTTCATCATTTTGGCTGCCTTGTGGCCGATGTAGCCTTTGTCTACTTTGGAGCCAGAATTTCTCGTGCCGTTCTTGGTGCTCTCCACTTCATGCGACCAGCCACTGGTCCGCCTGGAGGATTCCGACAATCGCTGAACATCCCGCTTCAACTTCTCGTTCTGCGCCAGCTCGAATTGATCCTGTCGCTGCTTGTTCTCCCACCATGTCGAGAAGCTCCCTTTCTGGATTTCAATATTTGTTTTGTTGATGGATAAGATATGATCCACACAGCGATCCAGAAAGGCCCGGTCATGAGAGACCAGGATATATCCGCTTTTTCGGCCAAGGTAATCGGCAACCAGTTGTCTCGCATGCAAGTCGAGGTGGTTCGTTGGCTCGTCAATCAGCAAGAAACGGTTCTCCTTAATAAATAGTGTTGCGAGAAGCACCTTGGTCTGCTCACCGTTAGATAACGTCTCGAACGGACGATACAGGACATCCTCCGAGATCTTCAACCAGTTTAGCTCTCGAACGAGCTTCCAGTGCAAATATTCCGGATGCACCTCTTCAATTACGTCGATCGTAAGATATTCTTTATGCTCGACCTCGAACGGAAAATACTCGAATTCAACGCTTGCGGAGATCGTCCCGCTATACTCGAGCTCTCCTAACAGGAGACGGAGGAACGTGGTCTTGCCTCTGCCGTTTCTGCCGGTAAATCCTAATTTCCAATCGGTATCAATCTGGAAATGAACGTTCTCAAAAATGTTATCGTAAGTGCCTTCGTAGGCAAACGTCAAGTTCGAAACTTGAATCTGTGACATCTAAATCGACCTCCAACTGAGTGTTGGCGAGAATATCTACCTTCGATCCCGCCCGTTACACGGAAGTCATGGAAAACGCCGAGAAGCACCGGTCCAACCAGTGCTTCTCGGCGCTTACACAAACCCGACCCTATTCCTAATAAACCTGAGCGGCAGACATTCAAAAAGCGCTAGGCATATATCGATATGGGGGGATAAAGTTCCGGTAACTGATTGTTTATAAAGTGAACCATGCCAATAAATCGCGAAGATGACAGGTTCACAAGAACATCCACAACCTCTAATTCCGTCATCGCTTTATCCCTCCCCTTAAGCTTCCTTTTATATGAACACAACTTAGCATATCCATCAGTGAAGGTCAAGAATACGCGGAAGGAGACAGCTCTTGTCTCCCAATATCCCTGTTACCAAGTGGAAATTTCTGTTCGTTTCCACTTGTTTTCGGTCACGCAGACATAGACATATTTTTCATCCCATGCCATCTGACCCTGACTGCAGGCATCTGTAGAAGAAGCCGGCGTATATTTCTCGCGGATTCGAAGTTTGTCCCCGTTTACATCAAGCTTGGTATCAGGGTCATTCGTCCCTATTCCGACATGGCCGCTGCTGCGTTGAACGGTAAGCGGGGAATCGACAACTTCGCCATCATCGGCGTAACGCACAAATTGCAGATCGGCCCCGGAATCGTCACCCGATTCCTCCGAACTATCGGCCCGAATGGCCCATCTGGCTGTCGTCTCATTGTCCTCACCCGCTACACTGAACTGCATATCCCGGTTTGTTCCACTTTCCCCTGCTACTCGCAAAATGCCGCTCATGACATTGAAGTTCGAAGAATGAGTACGGATTTCACTTACATCGGTGTCAAAAGGGATCTCAAATCGAGTGAACAGCTGGTTCGGATATTCGCCGGTCGGCGACATGGTTGTCTCGAACGAGATATGCTTATGGTCTCGCTGCTCCGGATTGTTTGCCTTATCGTGCGAGATGATCGCCGTCTTGTCCTTACCCTTCTCGTCCATCCATACGATCGCGGGTTTGGCCCTTTCTGCGGTCCATTGGAGCCGAATCAGATCGGATTGATGCCCTTCTTGCTCGATCCACTTTTGGTCGGTGGATAAGTGGAGCCGCTCATTGTGGGGAACCCGAATATTGCTGCCGGATTGCTCGAGCTGCACCTGAGTTGTCTCATCTCCCTGATTCTGACCTGTACAGCCTATGCCAAGCAAGCAGATGCCTGCCAATGTAACCGCGATCGTCTTTAGTAATTTCATCGTATCCCTCCGTTTACCCTCTTCGGTTCTATTCGTGTTAATCAGCAGAAGACTTTGTCTGATCGTATTATATTCAGCGCCGGTCGTACACCCAATTCGCCGATCTTCCCGAAAAAATGATTCTTTCTATCTATCTATAAATGCGGACGATTTCGACCAGCACAAAGTCCTATTCAGCCGACATTTTGCGTGCTCACTCTTATTCAAGACCGAATAATTAAGCCTTGGGTCCGATTATCCTTGAATTCCTAACCTTTTGTGCTTACATAAGTTATTTCTGATTGGGGAAAGGTTAATGTATAGGAGACCGGGCTCTAGACAAAATATATTTGAAAAGGATGAATGCATCATGTCATTAAGAGTTTATATAAGTCCATCCAAGTATGTGCAAGGTAAAAATGCATTGGAAAAAATCGGAGAATACATGAAGGGAATGGGCAGTAAAACCATTGTGATTGCTGATGAAATGGTTTGGGGCATAGCCGGAGACAAGGTTGTACAAGAATTAGAGAAGGCAAACATTTCTTCTGAGAAAGTCATTTTCAATGGTGAAGCTTCCAAAATAGAAATCAATAGGATTGCAGGGATTGCAAAGAATGTTCAAGCTACGGTCGTTATTGGTGTGGGAGGCGGAAAAACTCTCGATACGGCAAAAGGAGTATCCGATGAAGTGAACGCCTACACGGTCATCATCCCAACTGCAGCTTCGACAGATGCCCCAACCAGTGCTCTTTCGGTGGTATATTCCGATGAAGGTACCTTTGATAGTTATCGCTTTTATAACAAAAATCCCGACCTGGTTCTTGTTGACACCAAAATAATCGCAGAAGCTCCGCCCCGTCTGCTGGCTTCTGGCATTGCGGATGCATTGGCGACTTGGGTAGAAGCAAGAAGCGTTATTGCTTTTGGCGGCCACACCATGGCGGGAGGCGTAACAACGATTGCAGGTGAAGCCATTGCAGAAAAATGTGAAGAAGTGTTGTTCAAATATGGCCACCTTGCCTATGAATCCGTGAAGGCCAAAGTAGTGACTCCTGCCTTGGAAGCTGTTGTAGAAGCGAATACCCTTCTTAGCGGATTAGGATTCGAAAGCGGAGGATTAGCTGCCGCGCATGCGATTCACAATGGATTTACTGCATTGGAAGGCGATATCCATCACCTGTCTCATGGGGAGAAAGTAGCATTTGGAACGCTGGTTCAACTAGCGTTAGAACAACATTCCTTAGAGGAAATTGAACGTTATATCGCATTTTATATTAGTTTAGGCCTGCCGGTTACACTAGAGGATATTCATCTAAAAAACGCTTCGAGAGAAGATATCATGAAGGTGGCACATGCTGCAACTACTAAGGGTGAAACCATCCATAATGCATTTAACGTTTCGGCAGATGATGTTGCAGATGCCATTTTTGCAGCGGACCAATATGCCAAAGCTTATAAAGATAAAATACGTAAATAGTGGCTTGGAACACTATGATTGCTAGCGATTTTGAATTTATTAAGTGGATAAAAAAAGGATCACGTTCTTGCTTCATTACGCAAGCGACTTGATCCTTTAATGTGGCCTATTAACATGGTTAACCGCTCGCCTGCACGGCGGCTTCTAGATTATCCACATGGATAATGATAGTAATCTTGTGCGTGCACTACTCTAAATCCAACCGATTCGTATAACCCCAGTGCTTGACCGTTTTTCGTTTCGACTTCCAAGTGCACCGAATATCCGGCCGAGCTCTGTTGTTTAACGATTTTACACAACACTTTTCTGCCTATACCTTGGCCCTGATGTTTCGGCAAGATACAAAATCCGTAAATCCACGCCTGTCCCTCTTTATGGCTTACCCGAACTTTGCCTACCGCTTCTTCGTTCACATCAATCATCAGGTTATCCGATTTATCCGTGAGGTAATTGCCTTCTGTCGCCCGGGCGTCTTCTTCATCCAATCCGAACGCCTCAACGGATAACCGTACACTCATTTCGTAATCTTCCGATGTTGCCTGCCTCAGATTAATATCATCCGTTTCCGGAAGAGTCATTTCCTGCCACTCCATTTGATATTCCGAGAATGCATGCTCAGCGCCCAGTTTATTCAAGAATGCTCGGCCGGCTTCTGATCCTGCCGGTGCGTTCAACAAGATTCTCCTGTATCCGTTGAGCTTGACTTGCTCCATTGCTTGATGGAACAAGCGCGTGAAATGCCCCTTTCGACGCTCATTCACCTTCACCATGCCGCATACTTCGACTGTTGAACCGAAAGGATACAAGCCTATAAACGCTACAAGTTCGTCATGCTCATAATGAAAAAAATCCAGCGGGTCCGCTTCACGTGCTTCAAGCATTTCCCAGTTTAGCTTTAATTGCACATGATCATGAATTTCACACTCTTTTTGCAATTGTTCAATATCTTTCAGCTGTTGTGTTGTTAGCATTTTTTTCTCCTTTTATAGCCTCGATTATTTTTGCGCAATACCATGGATATGGGACAATACGGTTAATGGCTTCTTACCCGTGATTAACCGTTCGCCATCCGTATAACCCTCTTCACGTCCTTCAAGCTCCTGCATGAGAACCATGCGCCAATGACGGATACGTTCTTGGCAATCCTCATCGGTAATGGCATTGTGCAGCTCTTTTGGATCATGTACCAAGTCAAAGAACTGCTCCTCCCCGGTTTGGGAAAACCAGATGTATTTCTCTTTCCCGTCGGTTACCCAGTGATGGGACTGAGCCCCCTGAGCATGCTCACCATGCAGATGCTGACGCCAAGCGGGATCGATCTCGCCCTCATTCTCTGCTAATGCGAGTCTCCAGATGCTCTTTCCTTCCACCGTTTCTGGTACAGGCACGCCGGCTGCTTCCAGAAGGGAGGGCATGATGTCCCGCAACTCCACAACAGAATCCGAAACCGCGCCCCTTTTTAAGCCTAATCGGTTACCAGGGTCGTTGACAATAAACGGAACATGGGTGCTCCCTTCATACGGAAGAGACTTTCGGAACAAATGGTGGTCTCCCAGCAGCTCCCCGTGGTCGGATGTAAACAGGATCACCGTGTTGTGAAGCTCTCCATATTCATTCAGCGACTGCAAAAAACGGCCGATTTGATGATCGAGATGCGTGATCAGAGCGTAGTAGGCAGCCATCGCTTTGCGCAGACGGCGCTTCGGAACCAATCCACGTCCAGTTATAGGGGAGTATCCTACCAATTCCGGGTCTTCCGTCCTCGCCCAATCACCAACCGGCGGCTCCGGTAAGTCAGCATCCTCATACAGATCCAAGTATGCCTGCGGAGGATCGAACGGAGGATGGGGCCTGACAAAAGACATCCACAGGAAGAACGGCTTCCCAGGATCCCGTCGCCGTAAAAAATCAATGGATTGCGTCACCACCCAGTTCGTTGGATGCTGCATTTCCGCCAAATGCCATGGGCGGGCAACGGTTGATGAATTGCAGTCAAGACCAAGGTCAATCATGTCCGCACCGGGCACCCTCTCGCGGAGCCATTGTACATAGTCATCGACTTGGTCGTAATGCTGCTGCACCGGAATGCTGTGGTTGTTGCGGTTGTGATGCAGGTAACCATCATGAAGCATGACATTATGAAATCCCATCAAATGGCGTGCGGGGTAAACGTGCATTTTGCCAATGCACTGCGTATGATAACCGGCTTGGGCCAATTCCCCCGGCAGCGTCTCCTTGTAATTCCATGGAACGGAGTCCTGATAACCAACACGCCCATGAGCCCGCTGCGATTGGCCGGTGAATATGGCTGCTCTCGCAGGCACGCAGGTGGGGGTAGCAGAATACGCACGGCTGAATCGTACACCAGTCCTTGCGAGTTCGTCCAGATTAGGCGTTTCCACGACAGGGTGACCAGCAATGCTGAGGCAGTCATAACGCATCTGATCAACCGTTATAAGCAGCACATTGGGCCTTCCTTCGTTTTCTGTCGAATTCATCATCTATCCCTCCTCAGCTTATACACTCTTATCTATTAGATCTTACCATTATTTACATGCTAAAGACCCGTCTGCCTAGGTCAGACGAGCCTATTAAATTTAGAATATACGATTTCTTATCATTTGGCTTGATAGTAGATGATCCATCCTTGCTTATTTCATATCCATCATGACTGCATTTCGTTTTCAACGCGTTTCATGAAGTCTTCTGCGGCACTGTAACCGAGTTGTTTAAGATACCAATTGTTAGCCGCCGCTTCGATCAGGCTGGCTACGTCGCGTCCCGGCTGAAGCTGAACCTCGATATGCGGAATTTGAATACCCAGGTATTCGGTGAACTGAGGCACGGCCTCCAGCTCATTGTTCAGTGAATTGTCCTGCCACGGAGACAGCTCGATATCGAGAACAATTCGCGTCTCGTCCTGAAACGCGGTGCGCCCGTATTGGCGTACAACATTGATCAGACCGATGCTTCGGAGCGCGAGGAACTCGCGAGTGGTTACATTATGCGTACCGAGAAGAGTTGTCGGACTGAGCTTTTTGAGGACCACGATATCATCTGCCACGAACCGATGGCCTCTTCGGATAAGGGTGTGGGCGGTCTCGCTTTTGCCAATCCCGGATTTTCCCCTGAGCAGAATGCCGATGCCCGATACATTCACGCATACTGCATGGATCGACATCTCCGGTGCCAATGTCTTCACTAAATAGCTGTCCAGCTTGGCAATAAACTCGGTTGTTGTCTCTGCTGTCCGAAGCAGCGGAATGCCCTCCTGATCACAGAAAAGGGTCAGATAAGGAATCTCCTGCTGGCCGGACGTCACAATAAAGCACGGCGGGTGATATTTGACAATATTCCCGATATGCAGCTTCCGTTCTTCTATGCTTAGCGTTAATAAATAGTTAATTTCCTTGCGGCCGAGTACTTGTACTCGCTCCATGGGGAAAAAATCAAAATACCCGACAAACTCCAGTCCCGGTCTATGCGTCTGTGGACGGGTAATCAAGCGGTCCATGCAATTAGCACCTGCAAGCACTTCCAGATGAAACATGTCCGTAAGGCTCTGAACGGTGATCGACTTCATGTTGATGTTCTCCTCCTGCGGCTAAGGTGTACTTGTAATACGCCTAATATTTATTGCAGTTTCCGATATATTCAACAGACGACAAGTGTTCTCCTGCAAATGGTTGTCAAGGACGGTGCTATCCAAGTGCCGGGGGGCAAGAACTTATCAAGAACTTGTATCGTAAAAAACAAGAAAGCCGCCAATAGGGCGACCTTCATGCGGATATGCTTTCCCGTTCAACTCGGATCATTTTTACATGTACGAACTTCAAGATTTTTTTTAGCGCTTTTCTTCAGCTCAGAGTGCATTTCTCCCGAGAGCTTCAATCTGGGTTAATGCCGGATAAAGCGCTTCATCGCCTCTGATTAAGCGTTTAAGCACCAACCACTCTACCCTGCGGGGATGAATGTCAAAATACTGGATGCTTCGGCTCTTCACGGGATGCAGCCGCTCCTCTGAACCGTCGGAGAAAACAACCGTCACTTCCCTCCACCAGCTGTCATGAGGAAAATCGCCTCGCAATACAAGGCCCAGCCGATCCAGCTCAACCGTTCTTCCAAAATCCAGCGTCAGCTCCGCATCCGCTTGTTGATTAATTCCCCAGGATTGATACGGGTATGAGCCGTGACTGCTATTGGCGTAAATGCCGTCGATTGCATTGCGCGCAAAAAAGGTTGGATCATTCCTGGTTTCTACATTGGCGTGAGCATGCGGAAATGCGCTGGAATCATGCTTCTGATCATGGGCATTCAAGGCCAGATTCCGATATTGGCTAATCTCGCTATCGGTTGCATACCGGGCAGTGACATAATGTTTCACTCCGACAAAAGCTTTCTCGGGATACGCTTGTTTATACGATAATGGAAGCTCGTATTCCCAGACGTTTCCCTTTACATATACCAGAGACGGATAAAGCGCTTCATCCATCTGAACGACCAAGTATCGATTAGGGTGCTCTAACGTAATTCTAAACTTGTCGCCAGCGGCGTACTCCAGCTGCTGACAAGCCAGATAAGTGAATCCCTCTTCTTCCCGCTCCATCACGCTTCCATCCGAGTTGTGTGAGTCAGTATACTTCTCCACCCTGACAGCATCATCACAATTCAGCCATTCGATCTTGATTCTTGGCATGATATTCTCTCCTTGTTCATGATATTAAATGAACCTAAATGAAATTAAATGAACCTATAGAAACATTATATATCGAACGAAACAAACACTAAAGCGTTTTTTTCAGCAACTTCCTTCAACTTCATTCAAACTTAAGCTCTTGCGAAGCCAGCACAGTCGATATCGCTGTACGAAAGCGAATCATTTATCCTCTCGTGGATATGATTTGTTGCCCACCCGACAATAACCATTAGCTCCACTCCGAGCGCATAAATTCTTGTTTAAAGTTTCACCGAAAAAGCAAAAGCCACCGCGCTTCCGCGATGGCTTTAACGTTCTTCTTTGATCATATTTATTTCGGGTTATGAAATAGGTATACCCTAACGCTGCCCATTCATAAACTCGGCAATCATCACTTTCCGCCCTAACTTCGCGCTCTCCAAGGCAGCGAGCACCATCGCCATGCTGTAAACGTTGTCGCTGCAGTCGGTCTCCGGCTTGATACCCGCTTCAAGCGCGTTGAACATATTGTCCAGGCAGCCGTGATGACCGGTCTTTTCCATAACGGGCTGGGTCCCTTCTACCCGCTCATATTTTCGAATAAAATGGCCCGTTTGATCCCCGCTCGCCACAATCTCCGCATAAATCTCATCATGACCGTCCCAGATGGCAGTCCCCTTCTCTCCGGTTACCCGCCATGCCGACTCCCAGGAAGTCTGAGCGCCTTCGGCACACCAGGACCCCCGATAATTGAACACGGAGCCGTCCGACATTTCATATATGCATAGGGCCATCGCATTCCCGGCATACCAGGAGCCGGGCGGGTTAAACTCCTGACAGTACACAGACACCGGATCGGCTCCGCTGATCATTCGAGCCTGATCGAAGGTATGAATCGCCATGTCGAGCAGCAGCGGACTGTCCATCAGATCCCGGAATCCGCCAAAATGGGCACCGAGGAAAAAATCCGCCCCGACAAAGCCCGGCTTCCCGATCGCTCCGCTGTCAATCAAGTTCTTGTAGGCCCGTATTCGCGGGTCGAAGCGGCGGTTCTGCATCACGGCATGCGTTAGGCCTGACATCTCGGCAAGTCTGACGATGTCCAGACATTCTGTCATCGATTCCGCTAAAGGTTTTTCACTGAAGACATGACACCCATGCTGAAGCGCTGCGGTGCTGATCCCGTAATGGCTGGCAGGAATGGTGACGTCGAATACCACATTGGCTTCAGTCGAATTAAGGGCCTCCGTAATATTCGTAAACGTAGGACAAGAGAGTTCATGCCGATCTGCAAATGCCTTTGCAAAATCCTCCTGGATATCGACAAGCCCCACAATCTCGACATTCCCTCGTCCCTTCGCATAATCGGCCCATGTATTCGCCATGCTGCCGCATCCCGCAATAACAACTTTAAACGCTGTGGTCATGTTTGCAAAACTCCCCCTGATCCAAGTTAGTGTTATAAACCGTTTTCAATTCATCGTATTTACGGTTGAAATCACTCCGATATTGGCTTAATGTAAATGAAGTTACTTCATTATAATAGCGAAACTTAACAATATCTCTATACAACCTTGTGCAATACCACTCTTATCTTGCGGTCTGAGGTGAATTCCTATGTCCAATCCCAAAGAGCTTCACGAGAATACCAGACTCGACTATAAATCCTATCCAATCCAGGTATTCCACAACGTCTGTTCGAATGCATCCGAGAAAGACTGTGTCCTATATCTCCACTGGCATGAGCACTTTGAGATCATATACATGCGCCAGGGACATGCCGTCTTCCATATCGATACAACTCCTTATCATGTAAAAGCCGGTGAAGTGATTATCATTCCTGGCGGCAGCCTGCATGTGGGATATGCCCTTGAGGACGGCGACGTATCATTTGATTGTTTGGTGGTGAATGCGGCCCTCTTCAATGAGTTCCTTCATGACCCGATCCATGCCCGCTATGTCGCCCCCTTTATGGAAGGGCGATTGCGCTTCCCGGTGAAGCCAGCCGAGACCCAGCCTGCATGCGCAGATTGCTATCCAATGCTGGATGAAATTATCGATGAACTGGACTCACGCCGCCCAGCCTACCAGCTCATTGTCAAGTCCAAGCTGTACACCCTCTTCGTCCTGCTCTCGCGCATCTTTTCTCCAGTTCAGATGGCTGAGAAGACAGTGGAGCCGTATTTTGTGAATCGGGACCGGTATAAACAACTGATCCATCGGATCGAGTCCAGCATCGGCGAGAAATTATCGGTGGAGGATGCCGCAGCCCAGGTCGGCTTGAATCCCTTTCATTTTTGCAAAATGTTCAAACGTTTAACGGGACGCACCTTCGTTGATTTCGTCAACCTGACCCGAATGAATGAAGCGGAGAAGCTGCTTCGTGAACGGACATGGACCATCACGGAAATTGCCGGTATCGTCGGCTGCAGCAATCCGAATTATTTTACCAAGCTGTACAAACAGTACAAGGGCATGACACCCTCCCAGGCAAGACTGAATTAAGTCAATATACTATAGTAGTCCTAAGTTCGCAAGCCTCTCTCCGAACTCGGAACATAGCGAATATGCACCAATCATGCATGCAAAAAAAGACTCAACCCCCAGCAAAATTGGCTGGAGTTTAAGTCTCTTTGAATTTTCAATACAACATCAGCTTTAAAGCTCAGTACGCCTTAGGAACCTCGACCTTCCTCGTCTTCCCGTCTCCATTCGTAAAATAAATATGCACGCCGTGGTCCTGATCATCCAGGAAATACGAAACGTACTTGCTCTCATCCTTCTTCATGGGAACCAGGAGAGTTGCAATCCGATGGCTTTGGGCCGACTTCGTCTTGGCGTGCAGATGCCACTGGTTATCAAGCCCCTCGATCTCTTCAGGCTCGACATCCGTGAATTGATTATGCTGATGCAGTGATAAATCGCCGGATGAGCTGTATACAAAGCGCCCTTCCATCTCTGCTTTGTCGCCCATCACCCGGAAGGTCTGCCCTGAGAGCTTCATCCGGTTCAGGGTATGGAATAACCACTCGATGCTGGCTGGTTTAACAAGGTCTACCGTATCCACAATAACAAAATAGTCCTCATCAAAGAAGTAGATTTCGCGAACATACCGCTCCAGGTAAGGAACATTCTCCCGATAAGCCTGCGTTGCGTTCATTCGGGTATAACCATAACCCGGGGAAGCGTCCACGCGTTCAACCTTCCCGCCCGCTTCCATGCAGAGCACCTTGTCTTTTCCCGCATACTGTCCGTGGCCATCAATGAGAATATTGTTCGTGGAGCGCGTCTGTCTCCGCCAGTTCATATGCATCGAGCTTCCAAAGGCGATATAGTAACCGCTCTCAATAGCTAGAGGTTCACCGTAGGCGTGCAGGAGAAAGCCATTCTGATCACCATGGCTGTGACTCATCGAGCCATAGCGGCTGCTCTTGGCCAATAACATGATATGCTCATCCGGATCATCCATCCGGTGATGCATCGCCACCCAGTCGATATCCCGGAACCACTTGACGGCTTGAAGTGATCCGTCCTTCGATTCCGAAGTGTGGTCTAAGACAGAGGAAACCGCAACGGAAGGAGGAACGGCTTCTACCTGTGGATAATCGTGCCGATACAGCATATCGTCAAACCGGAAATCCCACCAGCCGTAATTGTAGAATTTAGTATCGGGATCCGTATCCGCCCTGGCAACTTGTTCAAAATACCACTGGTAATGCCCGTTTCCGGTAATACCTGCAAACTGGCGAATATTGAACGCGGTCTTCAGACTGACCGGCTCACCGAGATAGGACTGGTCCCCGAAGCTGGCGCGAATCGTATCCGGGCTGCTGCAGTAAAGCGGAAAGTCCCCCGTTCGCCGGAAGAACGGACGTTTATAGAAATCAATCGACACATAATTACGAATGAGGTTCAGCGCATCAATCACAAAAGCCATGCCGGTCGTCCAATAAAGCGGCCCCTCGGCCCACCCTCCATCTTCTCCACCCCAAGGTGAATAGAGACAAGCATAGTATTCCAATGTGTAATCCAGCCATGCCTGTGCCCGGGCCTCTTCATGAAGCATGGCGATACAGGCGGGCGCAAGCACGGAAGACAACGATCGAACCGCATGACTGTCATAAGGCACATGATGAATCTTCGATCGCTCCATAATATGAAAGGCTACCTGCTCCGTACGCCGCAGCAAGACCCCTCTGACTAGATCAATCTCATCAGCGCTCAGAACATCATGGAGCCAGTCATACCCCCACGCGATAGCACCGACCATGCGGAAGGCGGCTTCATCGTTGTAATCTCTTGACGTTGTACCTTCCGTATCCCAGCTCGCGGCATGAAGCAGCCAAGCCTTCGCTTTGGAAATCATGGTTCCATCCTGCAAAATAACCCCTGCCACGCTTAAATGTCGGATGGCATAAAGCGCTTCCTGGCAGTCCATGTACATTTTTCTCCACAGCTTCGCGACGCGTTTGTTGCCCGGGTAGCGCTCGGGTTCTGGAATTAACGGCTTATCAAGCCATGGCACCACCGATTTCTCGTAGAATGTCCGCCAGCCGCAATAGTCATCATCGTTGCGCAGTCGCTCGCGAAATTCCTCCACCCCCCTCGCATCCAGCCACAGCCTCGGATGTCCGGTATTCGTGCCCTCATACCGCGCCGCCCGGCCAGGCAAAGGAGTTTTCGGAAGCCCCTCCGGTACATGAAACATGCGGGATTGACTCCATGAAGAACAGCTATTGCCATCCTCGGCTGTATAATCGGCTTGCTCGCCAATCAGCAATGCATAGCGCCAATAATAGGTGCCGGGCTCCAAAGCATGATCCGGCGTATACAAATTGTAGGGGATCGGTGCTATCGTCGTTGTAACTTCCGTTTCAAATGAAGGAGAAGACGAGATTTGCAGCATGTACCGATCATTCTCAAGCTGTCCTGGCATCCAGGTGAAGCGGGGAGGATTCTCTAACAGTTTCGTCTCTTCGTCTGGTTGATACGGTACGGACAGCAGTCCGCTTTTCGGTTCAAACAAGGTTTTCATCGAGTATCCTCTCCTTCAACCCGCTCTTTGTCATACCAAAATTCCTTGTGGTTGTTCCATCGGATAAGTTAAGCGATTCCCCATCCCCTGATGGCTTCCATGTCAGTGTGACCGGCTTGTCGCCTCTTCGGTAAACGGCAATGAAGCGGGCGCTGGAACCCGTCCGATGAAGCCGTATGCCTTCCATCCTGCGGGTGGGATCATCCGCAATTCCAGGTGACTCCACCTGGGAGCACACCGTACCCTCGAAGGGGACAAAAGATACTGCCGCTAAAGGACCCGACGCTCGGGCGATATGAAGATCCAACTGCGGGCTGTTTTTAGACATAAGGAGCCTGCGGTGTTCCTTTATATACGCATACCCATCCTGACTTCCGAAATTGGTAGTTCCAGGGTCTCTGACCGCATCCGCCCCCCCGCTCACCTTCCCGCTGCCTATATAATGAAACCACCAATCGATGGCCTGAGGCTCTTCCAATTCAACTTCGAACCAATCCAACAGCCAGTCTTCCGTCAATAGGAGATGCCGGTCCAGAACGCCTTGATCGTAGGCCTGATCAGCCCTGACCCAAATATACGACCAGTCCGAAGCCGCTTGGTACGCCATGCACTTGCCTTGCGACGGAAGCTGGGAGCGCCCACCCACTGTCACGGTATTGTGGCTGGCGGTATGGGGATACCACTCTTTTTTCAGTACCGATCCATAAGGTACCGTACCACGGTCCGGGGAAAGAGGGTGATGCCCCACATGAAGCATTAGATTAAGCTTATCGAAGTGACCATGCGCGCCTCCATGAGGGCCAAAATCAACAAGCGCTTGGATTCCACTCGTATCGTTAGTCCTTAACCGTGCGAACCCGCTGTCCGGGAGTACCAGAGAAGGCACTGCACCAGCGGTCGGATCCATCGTTGCAACGCCTCGGCCTTCGGATGCTTCTGACACCTCAGATGTTTCTTCTGTTTCGGGCGCTTCAGATGCTTCAGATGTTTCGGGAACTTCTGATGCTTCAAACGCTTCGGGCTCATCGGGCTCTTCGAGCGCCCTGGATGCTTTCGAGGCTTCCGGGGCCTCGAATGCTTCCCATACTCCTTGTACCCCCCTTCCCTCTCCTCGTCTCCCATCATGAACATCCTTCACGCCCGGAGCGGCCGTTCCGATTCTTCCATCCCACCTGCCCGTACCGTACAGCAGGGCTTCCAGCATGCCGATCCTGCCATTGTCACCGTTCATTTCCCTATATACATGGGTTAACAGTCCACGATAGCCCTGATCTCCATATACCGATAAACCGATCTCCACAATCTCGGCAATTTCACGCGCATAGGGAACCCTTCGGTAGGGACCATCGTGAAGAGCAGGCAGCATTCCGTTCTGGTCTGCCAACCGAACCAATACCGTCAGCATGCCCTGCATGGATTGACCTTGCTCCCCTCTCAGGGAATACAGCCCTTCCCCCATCCTGTCTCCCATCTCGGCAGCAATCAGATAAGCGCGGAGGACAAATACGTGATAGTAAATGCTGCCTTCGAATTCGAGCTGATCCGGTCGGACGGCTATAGTGAGATGATGCCGCAGGCCGCCCTTCTTCTCCAACAGATGTTTGAGTTTATCGGATTCGCCGCGCACCGCATAAATACAAAACAGGGCGGCAATCAACCACGCTGTGTAATTGTTCTCGGGATCCCCCCGCTCTTGGGTCAAAATGTGATGGTATTCCGTCATGCTGCTCTCCAGCATCTGGAGGAATGAGTCCATCTTCTGCTGATCTGCTCCATCAAGCAGAACACCCTCATCACGCAAAAGCAGGTAACCGCGAAGCAGTGTTGTGGCCCATATGGCTTCGGTTAAAGCCTGATGGAACGCCCTCCCCTTCAGCATCCAGGGCTGCGCCTCCGGATGTACAGGATACAGCGGAAACTGCTCTGCATACCGTATGATCAGTCTTTTTCCAAGCTCAGCATATGCCCTCTCTCCCGTGGCGGCATAAACCGCGGCAGCTTGCAGAACATATCGGGCCATGGCCTGATGCTTGAACACAAGCCACGCTCCCCGATAGGGCTCCCCTTCCCATTCACATCCGTAAGGGCAGAGGAATGTTCTCCCGTCGGCTTCAAGCGGATCAAACACCAGCTCCGTATGATGGCGCGTGCACACATACTGGTGCCACCATCCGCCGGGATCAACGGGAATATCAAGCGCACGTTCGATAACTTGATCAAGCTCAGCCTTAAGAATATCTACTGTGCGTTCGCCCCACCCATAGGAGCCCAACTTCGCCGCCATCTTCATCCCTTCCCTCATCGCATGAACATGCCGCCGTTGATCTCGATCGTCTCCCCCGTTATATAAGAAGAGAGTTCCGATACAAGGAACAGCACGGTGCCTGCGACATCATCCGGAGTTCCTTCACGGCCGAGGGGAATGCCCTGAATCGTTGCCTTTCGTGCATCATCCGGGGTAAAAGTAGCATGAAACGCCGTTTGTCCGATAAAGCCTGGCGATACGGCATTCACATGGATTCCGCTGGAAGCAAGCTCCTTCGCCAGCCCTTTGGTGTAATTGAGGACAGCCGCCTTGCTGGCTGCATAAATACTCGCTCCCGGCCCGCCGCCATTGTGAGCGGCTACCGATGTCATATTTATAATACGGCCGGTGCCCGCCGCTTTCATCCCTTGGATGACCGCTTTGCTGACGAATACCGTACTCTTCATATTCACATCCATTACCTTGTTGTACAGCTCCTCGGTCATTTCCGCATTCGACAGGCGCTGAACCAAATGCCCTGCATTGTTAACCAGAATCGTAACCGGTCCGCCAAAAGCCTTCTCGACTTCGCTTACAAGTGCCTCTGCCTGCTCCACATGCGTAACATCTGCGCGAAATGCATGAGCCTCACCGCCAAAACCTCTGATCTCGGCAACAGCTTCCTCTGCCGCTTCCTTGCTGTTCAGATAGTTCAGCGCCACCTTGGCTCCACTTCTTGCCAGCATCAACGCGACCGCGCGGCCAATCCCTCCACTCGAACCTGTGACCAGAGCAATACTTCCCGATAAGTTAATATGCATGTCGATCCCTCCTGATTAGGTTTGCAGCTGTTTCAGCCTGCTGTCTTGTTCGCGCACTCTTTCCATACGCGGCATAGTCATGACAATTCTTGTGCCTTGATCCGGCGAACTGTGAACCGTGATCCCGTATTCTTCGCCATAGACCATCTGGATGCGCCGATGAACATTGACGATGCCGATGCCGCCCCTGCGGCGGACGTGCATCCCGTCATCATCATCGACCAGACGGTTCTCCTCCAGCCTCTTGCGCAAATTATGAAGCTTCTTGTCTGCAATGCCCTCCCCATTGTCCTCCACCATGACCAGCAGATTACCCTGCTCAATCCGCGTGTCAATGCGGATATAATGCCATGCTTCTATTCCTTCCGGAAAGGCATGCTGGAATATGTTCTCGACGATGGGCTGCAGGGAGAGCCTGACCATTTTCTCCAGCAAGAGCTCTGGCGGCGTGGCTACCTCGATTTCAAAGTCACGCCCGATGCGATGCTTTAATATCATCATGTAATGCCGCACATGGTTAAGCTCGTTCGCAATCGTGATCTCCTCCAGATTGGTCTGAATGGAATAACGGAGCATGAAGGCCATGGCCTCCACCATGTCCGAGATCTCATCCGAATCCTGGACGATGGCGTAACAATTGATCGTCTCCAGTGTGTTGTACAGGAAATGCGGATTGATCTGCAGCTGCAGTGCCTGAAACTCTGCCCGCTGACGCTCAAGCTGTATATCCTGCAGCTCCAGCTGCGTTTTTTGATTGTGAAGCTCCGTATCGTACACCTGCTCGATCATGTCGGACAACCGGCTGACCATGAGATTGTAGCTATGAATCAAGCCGCCGATTTCATCCTCCCGCGGTTTCGCGTCAGAGATGTGCGTCCAATTCCCCTTCTCTGTCTGCCTCATGCCATTCTTCAGATTGCGGATAGGATTCACGATCGATTTGCCAAATCTGTAGGCCAGGATGAGCGCAATAATCAACGTGACCAAACCTACAATAATGGTGGTAGAACGAATCCCTGAAATGGGAGCCCGCAGCTCTTCCAGCGGCATCATAATGACAAGACTCCAGCCCGAATATTCAGACTGGCGCGAGATGATCATCGTTTTGTCTCCAAGCACCGGTTCAATGAAGCGATTGTCGCCCTTCGCAATAATGCGCTCCGGCAGATCCGTTGCCGTAATTCCGTCCATATCCACATGCTCGGGCGCATAAACGACTTCACCTTCGCGATCCAGGATGAAGAAGAAGCCCTGCTCTCCCAGATCAACGCCGTTCCATAAGCTGGACAGTTGATCTTCATTGAACTCAACCGCAAGCACGCCCTTTACCTCGTACGAATTCATCCCCCGGATTTTGCGCGCAACGGTAATCACGCTATCCCGATCCTGCTCCAGCAAGCTGGTCTTCAGGATGACAAATTCCCCGTTTTCCGGGGTCTTCTTCATCAATTCCCGGAGGCGATCGGTGGGATCAATCGACATCGCGGAGAAATTCTGATTCTGGTCAAAAATCGACCTGCCGTGAAATCCCAAAATATACATCATGTGCGTTTGGGTCGGATATTGAATGAAAATTTTCTGAAAGACATCCTTGCGGATGAGATTCGTGAACCTGTAATGCTCGTAGCTGTCGCTAGGGTCCATATCCAGAAGTTTCTTGACGGAATCCTGCAGCAGAATTGTATTGCTGATCCGCTCAAACATTTGCAGATGATTGTCCGTTTGTCTTGCGGCGTTCGTGATCACGGTGGTCATATACTTCTCTACCTGCTCATCAATCGCTTCAGATGATTTCATGTAGAAGAAAACGCCGACCGTGGTAAGCGAGAACAATACAACGATAAAAAAATACAGAAAAATTTGACGGGACAAACTCCTCCGCATCATTCGATCCCCAGCAGCTCCCGGTATTCAGAGGGGGTATACCCGGTTACCTTCTTGAAGGTTTTCGTGAAATGGGGATGATCCGCATATCCCACCTCGAACGATATATCCGTTATTTTATAGTGCGGGATGGCGAGAAGTTTCTTCGCCTTCTCCATTCTTTTTTTGATCCGGTAGTGGACAAAGGTCTCATCCGTCATCTGTTTGAACAGCTGACTGAAGTAAGACGGGTTGAGTCCGAGCATATCGGCAACCTCGTCAAGCGAGAGATCCCGGGACAGATTACGTTCAATGTAAGCTTTTGCCTCTTCAACAGGCTCCTTGGCATTGCCTTTTCGCTTCTCCCGAATGAGCTTCACCGTCTGATCCACTGCCTGGCGGAAACCCTCAAAGGTATTGCGTTTCACGCCAGCTTCCGATTCGGGCATTCCTGCCAAAGACTCAAACGAATACACATCCCTGCCGTTAAGTTGCTTGATCAGCTTCGCGTAGAGCTCATTCAGCAATTCCTGAAGCTGAATGGCTTCAAGCCTGCGCTCATTGCAATAATCCTCAATTTCCTGCAGTTTGGCCTGGATGTCATTCATTTGCAAATGCCATACGGCGAGCTCCAGCTGCTCCAGCCAATTCTCCAGCTTGGACAGAGGGAAATACATTCGTTGTTTCTCCTGCATCGATTTCCGGTCCGACATCAGTTTCTTCATCGTGTGATGTACCACCGATTTGGTCACAGGCTTAAGCAAATACTCCTTAACCCCATACGACATACATTTCTGAGCGTATTCGAAATCTCCGTAACCGGAGATAACCACCACCGTAATGTCGCCATATTTCTCATAAAGCTGCTTGCTCAGCTCCAGGCCGTCCATCTTTGGCATTTTGATATCCGTGAAAATGAAATCCGGTCGTGTCGTCTGGATCGATTCCAATGCTTCAATGCCGTTCTCGGCCGTATCCGCTTGAATCATCGAAGGATCCGCCTGGGTGATCAGTTTCGCCAAGCCCATTCTTATCATAGGTTCGTCATCAACGACCAGAATGCGGTACATTACCCGTTCCCCTTTCGAAAGCAGCGAGAGTAGTTTAGCTTTAGCAAGATACTCCTCTGCTTGATTCAAGCAGAGGAGTCATTCTTCAACACTATACTAAAACATGCTCTGCTTATTCGAAAGCGTTTTCTTTTTCGTTAAATCGTTTCGTTGCTTCTTCAATAATCTCGTTGCCGCCTTTGGACAGGTATTCTTCCAGCACCTTGCCGTAATCTTCGATCGGCTCCCTGCTGTATACCATGCGCAGGACATGTTCCAGGATCAGAGGCGGAAGTTCATCCGATTTCGGATTCAGCTCGGGGTACTTAACCATCGCTTCCAGTCTCGGATCGAACTCGATCCCGCGGCGACCTTCCTTCGATAGCATGTTATCAAAGGCACTGATCAGTTCCTTGCCGGAATCGGACAGCTCGGATACGCGCTTGTTGTACGTTGTATCCTGCACCAGCCACAGCCAGTAGTTCAAATACCGCATTTTATCCGCGCCGGCGGCATCCGTCGGAACCTCAAAGACCGGCTTGCCATCGGTTACTTGATAATCCTCGCCTTCAATCCCGAAGCTGAAGAACAATTCCGCATCTTCACTGACCATCCAGTTGAAGAATTTCACGATATCCTCCGCCTTATCCTTCGCTTTGGCGTTAATGAAGAAAGAACGGGTGACCGGATTATAATGGGCATAGCCCCCCTTGCCATCAGGTCCTACCGGAGATGGAATCAGAGCTACTTTGGCATCCGGTACATTCTCGGTGAGCTGGGTTCCCCAGATCGGAAGCTCATTCGCATTCATGGACCACATGCCAGCTTTGCCGCTCGTTACGATGGACTTGAAATCAGCGCTCTCGATCGTGGCAAATTCCTTGCTGATCAATCCTTCTTCATGCATTGTCTTATAGATTCCAATCGCTTGCTTCATATTCTCCTCGTCGAAGAAGGTAGGCTTCACCTTCCCGTCCGGGAACACTTTGAACTGGTTCAGATAGCCCAGTACGTCATAAGCGCCGAAGAAGGTATCGGCATATTTGAAGTTCTGGCGACCGGCATAAGGCTGCTCCACCCCGGCTTCTTTGAACGCGCGGAGTACGTCCATCGTCTCCTCAACCGTTGTCGGAATTTCCTTGCCCACCTTCTCCAACAGGTCGGTACGAATCCACGTTGCCCGTCTGGATGGATTGGAGAGAATTTCGGGAATCCCGTAAATGTTGCCTGTCTTCGAGTCCGTCATCCGCTTCCAGGCTTCCTCCGGGATAAACTTGAGCAGATCCTGCCCGTGCTCTTGCAGAAGATCGTTCAGCGGCAGAAACACTCCGTTCTCGACAGCGCCAGCCAGCTCAGGGCCGCTGATTCCGCCAGTTCCCTGCACCACATCCGGAATGTCGTTCGTTGCAAACATCTGCACCATTTTATCCTGGTACTCATTATGCGGAATGAGACGGATATCAAGGTCCGTATTCGTCTTTTTCTCCAGCTCCAGCACATATTTATCCTTGTTGATATCCGCATTCTTCTCCACGTAGGATACGTTGAGCGTCCGCATCGAGATGGAGAATTTTGTTGCTCCCGCTGCTTCCCCGCCTTCTGTTTTACCGCCACCGGCATGGGTCCCGGCGTCGCCTCCATTGTTACCCGCACAGCCAGCAAGCATGGTCAGAACAAGACCTGCCGTGAGCGCGCGTGTCCACCTTTTTCTCATGAATACCCCTCTTTTCAAGCTAATATAGTCGCTCATAATAGCGCTTTCAAACTTAATATCAGTATAGAGAGCCGTCAGGGCGGGAACAAGGAATGTCTTTGGCTCGGTTTGTCGTTTTTTTAGGATCACGCTTTGGACTACTCCACTGAATTATTCTTTGATCGACCCGATCATCATCCCATGAATGAAGAACCGCTGAAGAAACGGATACAGGAGAATGATGGGCACCGTGGCTACCAGAATAACCGCCATCTGGATGCCTTGCACGGACTGGGAGCTTGCTTCAAACGCTAGGTTGCCTGTATCGGTCAATCCTTCGTTCACGAGCAGCTCTCTTAACTTCACCTGCAGAGGATACTTGGCTCGATCGTTGATATAGTAGAGTGCATCCATGTATTTGTTCCAGTTGGTCACCGAGTAGAATATGCCTACCGTCGCCAATGCCGGCTTCGATAGCGGAAGCACGATGCTCCATAATGTGCGGACCTCGCTGCATCCGTCAATACGGGACGAGTCAATCAGTTCATTCGGAATCTGGGTGAAGAAGGTTCGAAGCACAAACAGATTGAATGCACTGATTGCTGTTGGCAGCATCAACGACCACAGTGTGTTCACCAGATTCAGCTCACGCATCAGAATAAATTGCGGAATCAGCGGCGCCGTGAAAATCATCGTCATCAGGATGATGATCATGATCGTTTTTCTGCCTACATACTCGGGTCTGGACAGTGGATACGCCAGTGAGGCAGTAGCTGCCAGATTAATGAAGGTACCGAACACTGTAATATAAACACTGATTCCAAAAGCTCTCCAAATGGAGACGTCATTGAATACATGCTGGTAGTAAGCAAACGTAAACTCCACCGGCCAGAACATGACCTCTCCCCGGTCAATAGCGCCTGGGCTGCTGAACGACTGAGCGATCACGTTGAGAAAAGGGAACAGCATGGTGAGTGCAAGAAAGGTAAGGATAATATAGTTGCATACAAGAAACAGTTTTCTGCCTGCACTGTCATATTTCACGTTGGATGTCACTCCCCTCTAATACAGCGACTCGCCGGTCGCTTTCTTGCTGATGGTGTTCGCTATCGAGATTAGGAACAAGCCGACAACGGATTTGAACACCCCGATGGCTGTTGCATAGCTGTACTGAAGCTGCTGCAGGCCAGCCTTGTAAATGTACGTATCCAGAATTTCGCTGGATTGAATGTTGAGCGGATTCTGGAACACAAAGACGCGTTCAAATCCATAATCCATGAAATCCCCAATCTTGAGCAGGAACAGGATCGTAATGACAGGAAGCAATGCCGGCAGCGTAATGCTGAGGGTCTGACGCCATCTGCCCGCTCCGTCAATATCGGAGGCTTCGTAGAGATCCGGGTTGATACCTGCAAGTGCCGCGAGATAGATGATGGTCCCCCATCCGACGTCTCTCCATAATCCGGAGCCCACCAGCACAGAGCGAATATAGGAATCCTCTCCAAGAAAATAGATCGGCTCCATGCCGAACCAGCCCAGCATCACATTCACGATCCCGGATGATGGAGACAGAATGCCTACAAAGATACCGCTTACAATGACCCATGACAGAAAATGCGGCGCATAGAAAATGGTCTGCACAATCTTCTTGTAAACGACTTGGCGAACCTCATTAAGGAGTAATGCCAGAACAATAGGTGCTGTAAAAGCAAACAAAATGTCGTACGTGCCCAGTAGAAGCGTATTGCGTAATATTTTCAAGAAATCGTAATGCTGGAACATCCGTTCAAAGTGCTCGAGACCCACCCATGGACTTTTGGTCACGCCGGCAAACAGATTGTAATTCTGAAATGCGATGACGGAACCCATGAGCGGGACATACTTGAACAATCCGAAGAACAGAAGACCCGGTAGCGATATGAAATACAGTGCCCTGTATTTCCACATGAAGCCTAATATGTTTTTGCGCTTGGTATGTTTTCCCGGCAGCGCCTTGCTTACTGCTTTTGTTGGTTCGGCCATCTGTGCTCACCTCTTGTTTCTCAAATTGGCCGGTGCATGATCATCTATCGGAATTTCGTCAAACTGGATGCTGATGAATTCGGGTTCACGATCAATAATACGGGATAACTCTCTTGTAAAAACATCAATGATTTCGCTCTTCTGCTCATCCGAGCGTCCCTCATACATTTTAATCGTAATTTGCGGCAACGGCTTTCGCCTCCTTATGAAATGGATGTGATGAATATCCTTATCCTATAAGTTTTCAGGTACGGGCAGCAATGGAAGTTGATCGCTTCCCTTGTGTTTTTTTTAGGTGCAGAAGGCTGCTTGTGTTTTTTTAGCATCGGCTTGTTATTTCAATAGTTCTTCTGCTCCGCGTATAGAATTTATCGCCTTTCTATGGAACAATAGGTCTCAGCAGAAACGAGACATCAGCCGATCTATACCATAAGTTCTGGGAGGGTTACGATGAACGGACAACAGCAGGAAGCGATCGCATCCTATTCGTTATTATGGGAACGACTCGAGGCCAAACTATCACGCATGGCGGAGCAGCTGGCAGACAAGGTTCCCCATGCAACCAAGAACGGGATCTATGATTCCACCCGGATCGATTGGTGGACCTCCGGTTTTTGGCCGGGGATGCTGTGGATTATGTATGATATGACCAAGCAGCCGCGATATAAGGAATGGGCTTGGGAATGGGACATGAGACTTGAGCAGGCCATTATTGCAGAGAGCAACTTTCATCATGATGTAGGCTTTCAGTTTCTGCCGACGGCCGTAATCAAATATAAGCTGACCGGGGATCAGGATGCCAGGCGCAGAGGGATGTTAGCCGCTACCCTGCTGGCTGGAAGATACAATCCTGCGGGACGGTTTATACGTGCCTGGAATCAGGTGAAACCTACCTCCTGGAATCACGGGAATGAAGGCTGGTCCATCATTGACTCCACCATGAACCTCTCCCTCCTGTTCTGGGCCTCCGAGGAGACAGGTGATCCGAGATATGCGCATATTGCCAGAGAGCAGGCCAATACGGTAGTGGAGCATTTTATAAGACCGGACGGCTCCGTTCGGCACATTTGTCGGTTTGATCCGTTCACCGGGGAATTCATGGAAGCGCTCGGAGGACAAGGACTGGGACCCGAATCCGCCTGGAGCCGGGGTGCTGCCTGGGCCTTGCATGGCATGGCCAACACGTCCCGGTATACCGGTGATATCCGATATCTGGACGCCGCGAAACGCGTGGCGCATTTCTTTGTCGCGTCCCTTGAGGAGGATTCCATACCGCTCTGGGATTTTCGTGCGGAACCCGAGAAGCTGGAAACACCCGCAACAGCAGCAACCCATCAATCAGCTGAATCTCTCTTCATTGCGGCAGAACCCCGAGATACGTCAGCGGCATCCTGCGCTGCTTCGGGTTTGCTTGAGCTCGCAGATCAGGTACCGCAAACCGAAAGCGCGGTGTACCGCAGAAGTGCCTTGCGCATCATCGACTCCTTGACGACTCGTTACGCTGAATGGGATGATCCGAATTATGAAGGCATACTGAAAGAGGCAACAGGCCATCGGCCTGGTGACCAAAATATCAACGTCTCCCTGATCTATGGCGATTACTATTATGTTGAGGCCGCTGCCAAGTTAATGGGATGGAAAAACCGGATCTTCTGATCCGGTTTTTTTGCGTAAGACAACCTCCATTTAAATAGGTTGCATAATTATGGAATTTATTGTACCTTGATACTCAGCAATCAAATTTAATTAATGGGAATAGGTGCTGATGTTGAAGCCTCTTCAATTTCAGCTTAAAAGGGAAGTTTGGTGCAACACCAACGCGGTCCCGCCACTGTAACAGAGGAGTTTGCCATCGGATGATGCCACTGATCAGCTTTTGATCGGGAAGGCCATGGCAGACCTTGATTCTGGAGCCAGGAGACCTGCCTATTCTGACAACACTGCTTACCTACGGGAGATAGGGAGGTGTTAAAGATCGCAGCATCCGTATGTATACAACGGAGGCGTCTTTACCCTTGATATTTTGATCGGGGTAAAGGCGTCTTTTTTTATTCAGTCATTTAAATATGTTGGTGGAGGCGAAGATATTGATGGCAAATGTTCAAAGCAGCAATCTCGGCTATCCGAGAATCGGAGCAAATCGCGAATGGAAAAAAGCATTGGAGTCCTTCTGGAGCGGCAAGCTTGAGGAACACGAACTTCTATCCAAGTTGGACGACATTCGGTTGGACCGTTTACGCATTCAACAGGAGAAAGGCATCGACCTTATTCCGGTTCATGATTTTACAATGTACGACCATATGCTCGACATGTCGGTGATGTTTGGCTTGGTGCCACAGCGTTTCAAGTACGATGGTGGTCCTGTACCGCTGAGTGTCTACTTTGCCATGGCTCGCGGCAGTCAAGGTGCTGCTGCGTGCGAGATGACCAAATGGTTTAACACGAACTATCACTACATTGTACCGGAACTTCAGGATGCCAAACCACATCTTACGGTCAACAAGCCGCTAGAAGCTTACCGTGAAGCCAAATCCTCGCTAGGTATCGAAGGTAAACCTGTTCTTGTCGGTCCCTATACCTTCCTTAAGCTGTCTAAAGGCTACACCCCGGATCAATTCGAGTCCTTGCTGGACCAGTTCACGGATTTGTATGCGGTAATCCTGAAGGAGCTGGAGCAGGAAGGTGTTCAGTGGGTGCAGTTCGACGAACCGATTCTGGTTACTTCATTAACCAAAGATGAATTGGCGCTTGTATCATCCGTATACAAAAAACTTCATGCAGCGGCTCCGGCGATCCGGATCATGCTCCAAACCTACTTCGATTCGGTCAGCCATTATGTAGAGATCATCTCCTTGCCAGTGCAAGGCATCGGGCTTGATTTCGTACACGGCCTGGATGGTAATACCGAACAGCTGCTCAAGCACGGATTTCCTGAGGATAAGGTACTGGGGGTTGGTCTTATCAACGGGCGTAACATCTGGCGTTCAGATCTCGATGCCAAGCTGGAATTGCTGGACACCCTCTCCCAAAAGGTGAAGCCTTCTCAATATGTGATACAGCCGAGCTGCAGCCTGCTCCATGTTCCCGTATCCACAGCTCATGAGGATAAGCTGGACCCCGTACTTCGCCAAGCGTTATCTTTTGCCAATGAGAAGCTGGACGAATTGACGCTGCTCACTAGCGCGCTCAATAATGGGATTGAGTCCGTTTCCGAACAGCTGAAAGAGCATAACCAGGCCGTAGCCGCCATGAATCAATCATCGCTGCGGAATAACGAACAAGTACAGAAAGAAACGTCCAAGGTTGTCGGATTGAATCCGACTCGAGCGCTGTCGTTTGAAGAGCGGCGCAAAGCCCAGCAGAAGAAATGGAATCTCCCGCTCCTCCCTACCACTACCATCGGAAGTTTCCCGCAGTCGACCGAAGTTCGGCAGGCCCGGAAGAACTGGAGAAGCGGCGAATGGTCTGCCGAGCAGTATGAAACCTTCCTCGCCGAGCAAACTCGCGCCTGGATTGAGATTCAAGAAGACATCGGCCTGGATGTTCTCGTTCACGGGGAGTTTGAACGGACTGATATGGTGGAATTTTTCGGAGAAAAATTGGATGGGTTTGCCTTTACAGCTAACGGCTGGGTTCAGTCCTACGGATCGCGCTGCGTCAAACCTCCCGTCATCTATGGAGATGTTGAGTTCGTAAACCCGATGACCGTGAAGGAAACCGTATATGCACAGAGCCTGACCTCGAAACCCGTCAAGGGGATGTTAACCGGACCGATCACGATCCTGAACTGGTCCTTCGTTCGCGACGACATATCAAGAGAATTGGTCGCTTATCAGATCGCCCTGGCTCTCCGACTTGAGGTTAACGCACTGGAGCAAGCAGGCATCGAGATGATCCAGGTTGACGAGCCGGCGCTTCGTGAAGGATTGCCGCTTAAGCGTGAAGATTGGCAGTCATATCTGGATTGGTCGGTGAAGGCATTCCGTCTGTCCACCTCATCCGTGAAGGATACAACCCAAATTCATACCCATATGTGCTATTGCGAATTCCATGACATTATCGATTCCATTCGCGCCCTGGATGCCGACGTGATATCCATCGAGACTTCACGGAGTCACGGCGAGCTGATCGGGAGCTTCGAGGAGCATACCTATGATCATGGCATCGGCCTTGGCGTTTACGATATTCACAGCCCGCGCGTTCCGGAAGTCGATGAGATGACCCAGATGATTAAGCGTGCGTTGTCCGTACTGGATCCCGAACTGTTCTGGATCAACCCCGACTGCGGATTGAAGACGCGCGGCCGCGATGAAACCGTAGCTGCCCTGCGCAACATGGTTGCAGCAGCTGCCCAATATCGAGAGGTATTGTCCGTTAATCAATCTTAAAGGGTTGAAGTAAGAAAACAGGCAAGCGCTCTTGCTTAAAGCAGAGCGCTTGCTGTTTTTTTATATAGATGACTCCTGTCCCTGTACTTCCTGTTGTCATCTGCTCGAATCGACGGGAATTTCCTTGGGTATCCGAATATAGAAGCAGCTTCCACCTGCTGGCTCTTTCCCGCTTTCAGCCCATACATCTCCGCCGTGAGCTGCAACAAGCTGCTTGACGATGGCAAGTCCCATTCCGCTTCCACCGATTAACCGGTTCCTTGATTTATCTCCCCGATAAAGCCTTTCGAATATATACGGCAGATCGGAAGCTGGAATGCCTTGGCCTGAATCCTTAATACGAATCTGAACCGTATTCCCTTCGTCCACGAGATCAGCCTGGACCCTCCCGTTTGCCGGTGTGTGGTGCAGTGCGTTACTGAGCACGTTGATTAAGATTTGAAGCATCCGGTCCGTATCTACTTTAGCGATTATCGGCGAATCGCCGGGTTGATGCACGTATCGCAGATCCACTTGTTTTTCATTGTACGCGGCCCTTACCACGGTCACAGCTCTCTCTATAATCTTGGCCAGATCCTGTTCCGATCGGGATAACTGAAACTCGGGTGATTCCATATCATGCAGATCTTCAAGCTCAGTAACCAGATCAATCAATCGGTCAATCTCTTCCAGGCAGGTTCGAAAGCGATCGGCTGTCGGCTCCCATATGCCGTCCTCCAGCGCACGGGTATGACTCTTCAAGGTAGTTAACGGCGTTCGCAGCTCATGGGCAATATCCTGCGTCATGTTTCTCCGAAGCTGCTCCTGCTTCTGCAGCTGTACAGCCAGCTCATTCAGCGAAGAACCGAGTCCCGCGATTTCATCATCTCCTCGGGTATCCACCCTGATATCCAATTTTCCTTGCGTCATCATCTCAGCTGCTTGCTTCATCTGGATTAGGGGAGCTGATATCCTTCTAGCCACATAAATACCTATGATGGAGGCCACCGCTATCGACAGCAAGCATGTCAAAATAATGGATTGCATCTGCGCCTGCTCCAGATGTTCGTTCAGCTCGTCCATTCCGTGATGCCCATTCGACTGCTGCTGGTACATGGCTATATGATAATGGTTGGTCACAATATTGGTGACGGTAAACACGATCAGAATCCCTGCGGTGATGCTGATGATAATGGCGGCAAGCCTTAGATCCAGGCGCTGCTTCAAGACACCTCACCTCCAAAGCGGTAGCCGAATCCGTAGACGGTGATGATATATTGGGGCTGTCTTGAATCGGGCTCAATCTTCTGCCGCAAATTCTTGATATGCTGATCAATAATGCGGATATCCCCAATAAAATCGCAGCCTAATACCCGATCGACCAGCTCTTCGCGCGAGAAATTCCGCTGTGGATACTTGGCCAGCAAGAGCAGCAGTTTATATTCGCTGGGCGTCAAATTTATGACCTGTCCATCACAGGTTACCTCGTGCTTCAACGAATTGATCACAAGCCGCCCCTGGTGATATACAATTACATCTGCAAGCAGCTTGCTGTCATCCCCCCGTCTTAAGACAGCTTTGATTCTTGCCATCACCTCGCGGGGGTCAAAAGGTTTTACAATATAGTCATCCGCACCGGCCGCAAACCCGCCAATCCTGCTGCTTTGGGTCACTTTTGCCGTCAACATCATAATCGGCACTGAGCTGAACGTTCGAATTTCCTGGCATACCCGCTCACCCTCCATATCCGGCAGCATCAGATCCAATATAACAAGATCCACAGCCTGCTTACGCATGTATCCCAATGCTTCGGCACCGTTTGCCGCTTCCAGTGTCAGATAATGTTCTTTAAGCAGATAAGAAGCAAGAACTTCTCTAATATTCGGCTCATCGTCCACGACTAATATGGTCTTCATGGTTGTTTCTCCTTATCGAGTGCTTTCTCAGTACACGTCCACTTTAACATAAAAATTCATGATAACTGAAACTTGTGAAGATCTAGTGAGGACACGCCAAAAAAGCCCATGAATACCATGGGCCTGGCTACTGTAACAATCCCCTCATCCGTTTCTTTGAAATGCAGCCATTCGGGTCCTCAGGTAGTGAGCACTCTTCGGCACCTCATTCTCTGACAATCCATGAAGAATAAGCGGTCCCTTGAAATGATAATCTTGCAGCAGCCTCAAGTAAGCTCCGTAGTCCAGATCACCGGTTCCGGCAGCCACATATTTCAGCCCGTCAGCGGTCGAATAATCCTTCACGTGCGCGATAATGACCTGTTCGCCGAGCAGCGACAATGCTTGTTCCAGAACATCAGCCAAAGGCTTCTCCTCCTCCGGCCTGAACAAATTCGCCGCATCCAGCACGACCTTTAATCGGGCTGAAGCGATGGTATCCAGCAGCTGCCTGCCTTTGACGGCATCGCTAACCACATTGGCCCGCTCAGGTTCAATAGCGAGGTCAAGCTGGAATTCCTCCGCGATATTCACAACCTCCCGCATCGTCAGGAGCAGATCATTCCATGCTTCCGGCGTATCGTTATCCGGATGCGTTCTCCACATATTGACCGGGTCCCTTGTGCCTGTGCACAAGGTGATGACCGATGTTCCCATGGCATGGCACATCGCGGCCAAATGACGAAACCGGCGAACACCGTTCCGCAGTTTCTGCCGATCCGGGTGAATCATGTTAAAGGTACCGGAGACTGCAGCCATATGAAGATGCCGCTTCTCACACGCTTCCCTTATATGGACCGCCATCCCCATATCCACTGCATCCGGCAGAGACGGGAGACCAGCGCATGACAGATTGAACTGTATGATATCGAGTCCACTTGCCATGACTGCATCCAAATTCCCATCCAATGTCGGACGGTCATACGTCTTGGAGAAGATGCCAAGCCTCATGCCTCATACACCTCCCGTTACATCAGCCAGCCTCACCGTCTCCTTGCTCTCCACAGATCTTGCAATCGCCGCCATCGCCCGCATGGCGGCAACGCCATCCTCCAGATTGGCCCCCTTCATGGGTGCTTGGCCCAGAATCGTATCTGCAAAGCCCTCAACCTGAAGCTTGAAAAAATGCGCGTCTTCGCCAAGCGGTCTGTGATAACAGCCGTCACGTGCCGAGAACACCTCAACATCGCTTGACTTAAAGAGCCACGGATTGTAGGTTTTGCCGAGAATGCTTCCGTGTTCGCCGTATATTTGAAAGCCTTCATGCCAGTCCATCCGCACGGCAACCGTTAAATCCAGATGTCCGATAGCACCCGAGGCATACTGAACCGTGACAAACCAGTTATATGCATCGAATTTCTGCGTGTTCCAAGCCGTAACACTGACCATCTCTCCTCCTAAAAAGCGCGCCGTATCAACCAGATGGCTGCCATGGGTGAGCATGAAGTATCGCAGTTTATCGAGCTTCGGATTGCCTTCCGGTCTCAATGCGTTCGGACTCAGCTGCACCATCGGCTGCACGTTCTCCGTGACCGTGTAACGGTAGGTGGAATCGCAATACCATGCTTTCACAGCCAGCAGTTCACCCATCTCTTGATCCATGAACTGCTTGGCGTAAGCGATTCCCGGATCAAATCGTTTCATGTTGCCGACTTGTACCACAGACCCGGAATGCTCGGCTCTACGCAGCAATTCCTCACACTCCTCTACGGTGACACCGAGAGGCTTCTCAACCAAAACATGCTTGCCTGCTTCGATGGCTTTAAGTGCAGCTTCAACATGAAACTGGTCTGCGATGCCAATGATGACCGCGTCTACATCCGGATCGGCCAGCATCTTGTCATAGTCGTTGAAGGTCTGCGCAGGCTGATGGATTTCGGCCATCCTCCTGAGCAAATCCTCAGCCACATCACATATGGCGTACAGCCTTGCGTTGCGCGCTCTTCTGCAAGCTTCAAAATGCCCGTACTGCGATATGGGACCGCAGCCCAGCACACCGATATTCAGTCGCTTCTGATCCGTAATCATGACAGCACCTCCTGTAGTTGATGATTATTAAAAAAGCCGCGGGATATACTCCAGCGGCTGCATTTTCTTTTATTTTTTTGCCATATACTTTCGAATGTCAAAGGCAACCGCTGCTACAATAATAAGTCCTTTGATAATCAATTGCCAATAAGGACTCACACCGATAAAGGTCAAGCCGTAATTGATGACACCGAAGATAAGCACGCCAGCCATCACGCCCGGAACCGTGCCGATACCCCCGGCAGTGGATACGCCGCCAACCACACACGCGGCAATGGCATCCAGCTCATACATATTGCCATAGTTGTTGGTCGCACCCCCGGTTCTGGCAGCCTCCAGCACGCCGGCAATTCCATACAGCGCCCCGGAGATGGCGTAGATCGCTATGAGATTTCGGGCTACGTTAATGCCGGATACATGCGCAGCCTGAACGTTGCCGCCAATGGCATACATATTTTTGCCGAGCCGGGTTTTATTGAATATAACCCAGCAGACAAAAGCCACAAACACGGCAATAATAACGATGTACGGAAGAGAGTATCCACCACCGAAATCGATGTATCCACTTCCCCACACGGTAAAATCGGGCCTTAAACCGCCAATCGGCTGGGATTGGTTCGGCTCCATATCAAAATAGATGGAATTGATGCCGTAAATGCCGACCATCGTGCCGAGTGTCGCAATAAATGGCGGCACATGCAGCTTGGCTACAATGAAACCGTTAATTAAACCAACGATAAGCCCCGCCAAGATGCCGATAAGAATCGGCATGAAGACCCAAACCTGAGGGAGATCCGGAAAGAAACGGTTGGCATAGACATCCGTTTGGAGCATCGATGCCGATACAACGGCACTTAAACCTACGACCCGTCCAGCCGAGAGATCCACCCCGCCAGTAATCAGAATGAATGCCGCGCCAAGCGCGATAATTAACCTGGTAGAGGATTGCTGCAGAATATCCCTCAATGTGGAGAAGGCCAGAAAGTTAGGATCTGCTACGGCAATCCCGATCACGAGCAATATCAATACAACGAATATGGCGCGCTGCGCCAAATAATCTTTAACTTTAACGATGACTTGCGTATTCATCGATCTTCCCCTCCTGGATCAGCTGACCGCTGCTGTGCGGCAAGCCGCATGATTTCCTCTTCGCTAGCCTCATGCCCCTCAAGAATTCCCGTCATCCGCCCTTCACTCATCACCATGATCCGGTCGGACATCCCCAGCAGCTCGGGCATTTCAGAGGAAATCATGATGATGCTCTTCCCTTGCTTGGCCAGCTGCGTAATGATGGAATAAATCTCGAACTTCGCACCGACATCGATTCCACGGGTAGGCTCATCCAGAAGCAGAATCTCAGGCTCCGTGAGCAGCCATCTTGCCAACAGCACCTTCTGCTGATTGCCGCCGGACAGATTCCGAATCTGGGTATTCACCGACGGCGTTTTGGTTCTCAGCTTCTCCACATTCCTTCGGGCATCTTCCATTCCTTTACGTTCATTCAACAGAAATGCCCAATTCTGATACCTTCGAAGATTGGCAATGACCGTATTCTCGTAAACCGAGAGAACCGGGAAAATGCCGGTTGCTCTCCGCTCTTCCGTCAAAAGTGCCATATTGTTTCTCTTGGCATCGGAAGGTGATTTGATCTTCACCTGCTTGCCGTTAATCGATATCGTTCCGGAGGCGATCGGACGAAGCCCGAACATGGCTTCAATCAGCTCCGTCCGCTGCGCACCAACCAGGCCGCCAATGCCCAGAATCTCACCTTTTCGGAGCTCAAAGGACACATTCTGGAACGATTTCGGATTCGGGGAACTCAAATTGTGAATCTTCATCCGGGTATCTCCGGGAACATTCGTGCGTTCAGGATAACGCTCCGTCAAATCCCGCCCCACCATGCGGGTAATAATCAAATCGGTTGTCAGTTCACCTGCCTGCCAGGTACCGACATATTTGCCATCACGCATGATGGTCACATCATCGGATATCCGCAGGATTTCTTCCATCTTGTGCGATATATACACAATCGACACGCCCTGCGACCGAAGCCTGTTCATAATGCTGAACAGATGCTCCACCTCATTGCCCGTCAGAGATGAGGTCGGTTCGTCCATCACAATCACCTTGGAGTGGTAGGACACGGCCTTGACGATTTCAAGCGACTGGATCTTGGATACAGAGAGCGCACCCGTCCTTGCCTTGGGATCAACATCGATATCAAGCTCACGGAACAGCCGGAGCGTATCGATAGCCATCTGTTTCTCATTCACAAATTTGAAAGGCCAGAAACCCATCATCGGAAATCGGCCCAGCCATATATTCTCCATCACATTGCGGTGCGGCACCGGATGGAGCTCCTGATGGATCATGGATACTCCATAATTTAACGCGTCCTTGGAGCTGTTAATGGTTACCTTGCTGCCATTCAAATAAATATCGCCGGCATCCGGCTTATAAATGCCGAACAAACACTTCATCAGCGTTGATTTGCCTGCCCCGTTCTCACCCATGAGAGCATGCACGGTGCCAGGCTTTACCTTGAATGTCACATCATTCAACGCCTGAACTCCTGGGAAAGCCTTCGATATATTCCGCATCTCCAGTACGTACGATTCTGTCATCCCTGGATACCTCCTTCGCCTGCCGGGCCAAAAAAAGCCGAATATAAAGGGACAACGCTACGAATAGCCGCTGCCCCTTTCATATAACCCTGCCATTATTTCGCGTCGGCGATATTGTCCTTCGTTATTTTTTTGTAAGCGATCCAGACATATTTGCCATCGGTAATGTCAAAGCCGGTGTTATCCTTGTTCGGCGTTTCTCCCTTGGAGAGTGCCGCAGCAATCGCTACTGAAGCTTTTCCCTGGCTCTTTGCATCGTTAAGCACCGTACCGAGAAGTGTGCCGTCTTCAAGCGCCTGGATTGCAGGAGCCGTTGCATCTACGCCGACAACAGGCATGTATTTGTCGCCGCTGAAATATCCCGCTGCCTTCAATGCTTCAATGGCTCCCAGCGCCATATCGTCATTGTTCGCGAGAACCGCTTCAATTTTGTCGCCATGGGATGCGAGGAATGCCTGCATCTTTTCCTGGCCCTTTACGCGGTCCCACATCGCGGTATCTACCGCAAGCGCTTCCACTTCGATGCCTGCATCTTGAATCGCCTGCACGGAGAATTTGGTTCGAAGCTCCGCGTCCTGATGGCCCGGTTCGCCCTGCAGCAGCACATACTGGAGTTTGCCATCCCCGTTCTTGTCTGCCTTCGGATTCGCCTTCCAATAATCCACGATGAGCTGACCGGAGATTGTGCCGGATTCCTCCGCCTTCGCCCCTACGTAATACACCTTATCCCATTTGTTCATATCCTCTGCGATCGGTTCCCGGTTCAAGAAAACAACCGGTGTATTAGCCGTCTTGGCCTTATCAATAATGACGCCGGCAGCTGTCCGATCCACCGGGTTGATGATCATGGAGCTGTATTTTTTTGAAATAAACAGGTCGATTTTCTCATTCTGGGTAGGCTGCGCATTTTGACTATCCACGATATCCAGCTTAGCCACGCCATCAGCCGCGTCGGACATTGCATTACGCACACCCGTCATGAACGTATCGTCAAATTTGTAAATCGCCACCCCCACTTGGGGCGTGCTTCCGCTCGCTGCTTCACTTCCCTTGCTTTCACCGCCGGTTGAACTGCTTCCGCCGTTATTGCATGCCGCCGTGGTCAGCATCATGCCCGCCATAAGGACAAACAACCATTTTTTCTTCACCTGGGTTGACCTCCCTGATTCATTCGATGATCAGCGATGTGTACGGCCATCCATTGCCGCATTTCACTGTCTATCGCCATTATGCCGTAACGGATGGCACATTCGAATTCAAAATCCTCATGTTTTCTATCAAAATCCTCATCACTTTTTACAGTTGTGGAATTACTTCACAAATGGAAACAACACCTTCTGATTATCCATCCAGAACATGTTATCCGCATCAATGACCTTGGTTTCAAGCACGATCGGCTTGTCATATCTGGAGCCGTCCAATACTTTCACCGCCTGTTCTACTCCCAAATAACCTGTGCTGAAGCCATTCTGTACCACCAGCTTGTGAATGACGCCATCCTGAAGAAGCTGCAGCTGCTCCAGATCGCTGCCAAATGTGACAATCTTGATCCTCCCCTGCTCCTTGCGCCGAGCAACTTCTTTGGCAGCACCTAGGGATGCCTGAATATCCAGTGCCAGAATCCCGTCGATGGCATCCCGGTCAAGCAGCTGCTTGGCTGCCTGCCAGCAAGCATCCTCACGCTTGCCGCATGCGGCGCCATCCGCAATTTGAATGCCGCTGATATTCGACAGTACTTGCTTGGCGCCTTCTTCGCGAGCAATTAAGTCCGGATCTTCCCTGTCCGATCGAAGGATGGCCACTATGCCTGCTCCTCCAAGCAGGTCTGCGAGCTGCTGCCCCGCCTGGCGTCCTGCCGCTTCGTTGTTGATTGCAATGGCGGCCATCACACCTGTATTCATGCGGGCATCATTTAATGCAATCACCGGGATCCCCGCTGCTGAAGCCTTCACGCCGAGGTCCTTCAGCACAGCTTCGGATGCCGGGTCAACCAATATGGCAGAAGTGCCTCTCTCCAATGCCTGTAGCGAGACTTGAAGCTGCTCCGCTTCATCGTCACTTGGCTCAAGGGCGATATAATCCAGCTCAAACCTGTATTCCTTGGCAGCCGCTTCGGCACCCAAACGGATGGCATCGCCCTGTTCTTCGGCGTGTACGGGTGCTACGAGCGCAATATGCCGCAGTTCGCTCTCCTCATCCAAGGGTGGCTCTGACGAACATGAGGTTAAGAACATTAGTGATAAGAGAACCGCAATGAAACAGACGATCGGGACATGCGGTAACCGAATTGAAGTAATCCTCTTAATCATCCTCGCGCACCTCCTCGATATTATCGTGAATGACAGGAATCTGAATGCGAACGGTCGTGCCCGCTTCCAGCTCACTCTGAAACTCCAGACCATACCGATGCCCATAATACAACCGGATACGATCGTGAACATTTCGAACGGCTACACCGGAGCCGGCCGTATTGACAAATTTGGCGGGATTCTGCTCAGGCCATTCATCGTCCAAAATTCCTTCAACGACCTCGGGAGCCATTCCTACCCCGTTATCCGCAACCGTCAGTTCCAACACGTCTCCCCGTACGGCTGCCGTTACGGAAATATGTCCCTGATCCACCAAATACTCGATGCCATGCACGATAGCGTTCTCAATTAAAGGCTGAAGCACCAGCTTGAGGGTATAACAAGACTGTGACGCTTCATCGGCCTCGATTGTAAAATCAAACTTCTGTTTATATCTCATCTGTTGAATGGTCAAATAATGCCTTGCATGCTCCAGCTCTTCCTGTACGCTGATGGATGTTTTTCCTTTGCTCAGGCTCAAGCGAAACAGCTTCGACAAGGAGGTAATCATCGTAATGACCTCCTCCTTCTTGCTCATGCCCACCATGCGGACAACCGAATTCAAGGTGTTATATAAAAAATGCGGGTTGATCTGCGCCTGTAATGCTTCCAGTTCATACTTTCGCTTGGATTCCTGCTCCTTCACAATCTGTTGCATCAGCTGCCTGATCTTGTCCAGCATCAGATTGAATCGGCTGGACAGCTGCATGACTTCGAGCGGCCCCTGCATCGGAAGCTCTACATTGAAATCGCCCCGTTCCACCGCTTTCATGGTTCTGCCCATCCGGCGGATAGGGCGTGTAAGCATTGCGGAGAGAATCAGCGACACGACGATGGCAAGCACCAGAACGATTGCGACAACCTGAACCAGATAGCGGTTGACCTCTTCTCTCGTGGTCATGATCTCGTCCAGATAAGACACACCAACGATTTTCCAACCAATGTTAACCACCGACTTCACGGTGTTCAGCCGCTTGATCCCGTCCGATTCGTCAATGTAGCTGTCGGAGGATGTGAGCGCCCTCTCCACGCTCTCATTCCGAAGCCCCATATAGATTAACTGCTGCTGGGGATGGTACACGATATTCCCGGCGCCTTCATCGATGATGTACGCATACCCCCGCTTCCCTAAACTTATACGGCTGCTAAGCTCATCAATGCTCTTGAAATTGATATCCACGAGCAGGATGACGTACATGGGCTCCCCATTATGAACGACCGTAATGCCTTTGCTCATTGTGACGACCCATTGAAACGTATTGTCGTACAGATTCTGCACATGGGGCAGCGAGAAGCTCAAATGATTCGACACCCTCATGGCCGAGTGAAACCAGCTCTGCTCCGTCACCCGGGCGCTTGGTTTGACCGGCACGGCCGGATGGTTCCGCAGCATTTCTCCCTGCTCATTGAATAATGCGATGGAGACGATATCATCCCGGCTTCGCATGATCGTATCCAGCTGTTGGGTCACCTCTTCATCGTCCCATTGCCCGTCCGCGAGCATATTATCCTCGATAGCCCGGTACAGCTGCGCCATTCCATCCACATAATCCTCCAGATTATAGCTAACCTGATCGACAATCTGCTGGGCATTCAGAAATACGCTTTGCTCTGCCGAGCGCGAGAATTTGTTGAAGAGCAGCACGGCTACGACAACCACAATGAGCAGAATAAATGCGGAGAACGACCACATGATGATGGATTGTATGCTGTATGTGCGAAATCGCCTAACCCAGCGCTGCATGGCCGGCTTTGCCGAATATCGCTTGGAATACGTGATTTTCACCTGTGTCCTACCCCCTCGCTTGCGCACGGTATTCCTTGGGTGATATACCAACCTGCTTCTTGAAGCAGAAGCTGAAATAATTCGGATCGGCATAACCGACGCGCTCTGCAATCTCAAAAGCCTTCAGATCCGAAGAACGCAGAAGCTCCTTCGCCGTTTCCATGCGCAGCTGCATTAAATACTGAACATACGTCATTTTGATCTCTTTTTTGAACACGCCGCTAAAATAGCCTGTACTGATGTGCAGCTGCATGCACAGCTTCTGCAGAGAAAGCTCGGGATCCACGTAATGCTCCCGGGTATATTGAAGCGCCTTCTCCACGATGTCTTTATAGGAGTGCTGTCTGGAGCTGGAAATATGCTTGCGGATGGTCAAACTGATGTCAAGAAGCCACGCTTTGGCTTCCTCCAGTCCGGAAAATTTAAAAATTTCAGCGTGCAGCTGAAACCCTGCCCCGAACAACTCCTCCATTTCAATTCCCGATTCCTTGGCTGTTCGCAATATGGAAGTGACCACTTCCAGCAGGTAGACCTGAACCTCATGAATGGTGCAGGAGGCACCAATCAGCTCATCAAATATGTGCGAAATCGCTTCACTCAACTCTTCCGCAGTACCCAGCTTCAGATTACGAATCAGAGCCTGCTCCTTCAGCTCATCCAGACGAACTCCCTCCTGCCTCGGGCTCTCCACATCATCAATGAAGATGACTTTCTCGGCACCGAGAATCAGTCTGTAATCCAGTGCCAGCAGAGCATCTTGATAGGAATGCTTGAGATCGGACAGATGCCGAACCTTGGAGCCAACGCCTATCGTAACCGACAGCTTCAAGTAGTGAAGGACGCTTTTTAATAGACGGTCCAAAGTGACCTGCAGATCGTTAAACCATGCCTCATCCTCACGCCCGTCATTCGCAGTCAATAACACAATGCTATCCTGATAGATGAATGCGCTTCCATAAGAAAGAGGATCCATGAGTTCTTTGGCTATGTTCAACATGGCGTGCAGCATTAAATCCAGATCGCCTGAATGGCGCAGCGAGCTTGAAGAAGTCTTCTCCTTATCCTCAGCCGCCGGATACAAGGCCAATACCGACGCCAAATAGCAGGCTCCATTCGATGGAAGCCCATAGTTTCGAGTCTTCTCCTCGATAATCGTACGGGGTAATTTACGGGTGAGCAGCGATGCTAGGAACGATTCCCGAAGCAAGGGCAGACTTGTGCGGTAATGCTCCTTCAGCTGTCTTACATCCTCGCGTTCGGCAACCTCCCTATCGATTTTGTCTTTGATCTTATGCAATAGCTCCATGAAGCTGTCCGCAGAGAATGGTTTAAGCAAATATTCATCCACACGGAGCGTAATCGCTTGGCGGGCATAATCAAATTCATCGTAGCCTGTAAGTATGACAATTTTGCATAGCGGCTGATGCTCCCGAAGCCATGCGGCTAACTGAAGTCCGTCCTGAAATGGCATACTGATATCAGTAATGACAACATCCGGCTCGAGTCGCTCTGCAAGTTCCACAGCCTCTCTTCCGTTCTCCGCCGTACCCTCGATGGTGAATCCGCATGCTCCCCAGTGTATTTCCTGAACGAGCCCTTCCCGCACATCGGCTTCATCATCCACTAACAGCATTTTATACAATGCGACCCCTCCTGTTTTCGTCCGTTAATAGTCTTAATGGATCTAAAAAGATCTTACATCGCCGTCCTGCAATTTGGAATGTCTGACTTTTACGTTTTTTTCAAGCCGTTACAAAGTTACAAAAAAAGAACGAATGTGCCTCTGATCAAACAGGTGGATTCCTGTTCCTAGAGTCATCATTCGTTCTCCGTTATCCATTGAATCTTGTTCCTTAAGCATGAACCGGTATCGATGTAGATGCAGCGGGCTTGCTCAACCTCTTGATACTCATATAATAGGCGATGCCGAGCGGGATGACTGCACCTAACCATGCCAGCGGATTAGCCAGGCTTGCACCGAGGAAACCGATCTGTGCGGTCAGGAAGATGGCAGCCAGAACGCGCATGATCAGCTCCATAATGCCTGCCACCGTTGGAATAAAGCTCTGTCCCAAGCCTTGGAGGGTGAAGCGGTATATAAACAACAGCGACAGGAGTAAATAGGTGCTTCCGTTCGATAAGAAGTACAGCCTGCTGAGCGATAGCAATTCCTCCTGACCCTGACCGACAAACAGACTGACCGCGGCAGGACCCGCGAATATGACCAGCAATCCCACGGCGATGCTGAACGATCCCGAGAGCCAAATGCACTGTTTAACCCCCAGCCTGATTCGATCTATACGGTTTGCCCCATAATTCTGAGCCGCAAACGTTGCCATCGTAATGCCAAAGGAGCTCATAGGCTGGGTCGCGAGCATATCAATTTTCTGAGCTGCGGTGTATGCTGCTACGGCGGTTGCACCGAGTCCATTCAGCGTAATCTGAAGAATGATGGCTCCGATCGCAATGATGGAGGCTTGGAAGCCCATGGGAAAGCCGATCCACATATGCTGGCGGATAAATGTCCAGTCTATGGACCAATCCGCGTTCTTGAACTGCAGCAGCGGTACTTTTTTGTGAATATAGATCAGACACAGCAAGCAGGAGAACAGCTGTGATACAACCGTCGCAAGTCCTGCTCCTGCTACGCCCATCTTGAATACAAGAATAAACAGCAGATCCAGTACAATATTCAGAATGCTTGCAACCACTAAGAAGAGCAGCGGCGTTCGGCTGTCCCCTAGCGCTCTGAGCAGATTGGCCAACAAGTTGAACAGAACGGCTGCGCCAACACCCCAGTTGATAACAATCAAATAGGAGTAGGCATCATCCAATATTTCAGCCGGCGTATTCATCATCTCAAGCACCGGTCTCGTAAACATCACACTGACAACGGTTAGAAAAATGGTGAAGACAAGGCTGATCCAGATGCTCGTGCCGACACTTTTACGGATACCTGCGATATCTTTTGCACCGAAGCGCTGAGCCGTTATGATGGACAATCCTGCGGTCAAGCCTTGAGCAAAACCGATGACAAAGAACAAAATGCTGCCTGTCGAACCTACGGCTGCAAGTGCGTCCACCCCAATCGTCCGTCCCACGATGAGTGTATCTGCCATATTGTAAAATTGCTGAAAAACATTACCGATTAAGAGCGGTATCGTAAACATCACGATCAGCTTGATCGGACTTCCCTGTGTCATATCTCTCATGTTATTTCTCCTATGCCTGTAGAGCGTTCTATTTATATGTTGAAATGAATCCCGTGATAAGGCCCCAAATGATGGGATTATCGGGATGTGGACCATCGTATTCCTGTGTATCTTATCATGAACGATCGTAAATTTCTGCATATTTATTATTAATTTTTAAATTACATATACTCGTCTCGGCACCACGGCACGGCAATAGCGAAACGGATGCTCGCGGCTGCTTCCTATAGAAATAGGCCAACCGGGAAGTGCCGGTTGACCTTAGAACATGATCAAGAGGGACAAGCAAGAAGGGTTACACTTTAAGCGATTAAACTTCTTCTACAGCAAGCATCTCCCATGCTTTTTTTGCACGTGAACGTGCTTCTTCTACATGGCTGGCCGTGGACAGCGCAACCGCGACGCGTCTTCCGACCTTGGTTACAGGCTTGCCAAAAATGCGCAGCTGAGTGTTCGGAACGGCAAGTGCCCGCTCAGCACCGGTAACCGTATAATGTTCCAGCTCTTTCGGTGCTTTCAACGGCCGGCTGGCTCCAGGCGTGATCCATTCGATCTCGGGTATCGGATACCCGAGAATGGCACGTACATGAAGCGCAAATTCGGACAGATTTTGTGTGACAAGCGTAACCAAGCCGGTATCATGCGGCCTTGGAGATACTTCACTGAAGTACACTTTGTTCTCGGTCAAGAACAGCTCTACCCCAAACAATCCGAACCCGCCAAGCTCGTCCGTAATCGCCTTTGCTATACCTTTGGCTTCCTCAATCTGCTCTTCCGACATGTTATGCGGCTGCCAGGATTCGATGTAGTCTCCACTCTCCTGGATATGCCCGATTGGCGCGCAGTAGTTTGTCCCACTCACAGAGCGAACCGTCAGAAGTGTAATCTCGGATTGAAACGTAATAAATTCCTCAATGATCACTCTCCCGTTCTGCACCCGGCCGCCTTCCATGGCAATATTCCAGCAGGACGCGATCTCATCTTCTGAGCGGCAGACACTCTGGCCTTTTCCGGAAGAGCTCATAAGCGGTTTAATGACACACGGAAATCCCATCTCCCGCACAGCCTGAACAAACTCCTCATACGTATCGGCAAACCGATAACCCGCAGTCGGCAGCCCCAGCTTCTCCGACGCCAGTCGGCGGATGCCTTCCCGATCCATCGTCAGTTTCGCGGCTCTCGCGGTAGGAATAACGCGGTATCCCTCTTCCTCCAGCTTCACAAGCTCCGACGTTGCCAGCGCTTCAATTTCGGGAACGATCAAATCCGGCTTCTCCTGCTCTATGATCTCGCGCAGCTTATCCCCATCCAGCATATCAATGACATAACTGCGATGGGCGACATGCATGGCGGGAGCATCGGCATAACGATCAACGGCGATGGTTTCAACGCCCAGTCTCTGTGCCTCGATGACAACCTCTTTTCCCAGTTCTCCTGATCCTAGCAGCAGTATTTTATTCGTTTTCAACATCGTTGTGATATCCCCTTTTTTCATAGTTTCAGAGATGATAGAAGTCATTAGAATAATAAAAGAGGTAAGGGAAATAAGCTTCCCTTACCTCTGCCCAGGCGTACGGCCGTTGTCATCCATGTGCTCCCTCATGGTCCCCCATGCTACGCCAGTCACACATAAACCTATACATTGTTAGCTAAATCATACTTAATCTTTCCCTTAAATGCAATATCATCGGACAGAGCTTTTTCTAGGGTTTGGATATCATCATATCGATGAAATCTCTCTGCGCATGCGAGATCCATTTCTTAGGATGTATCACCATCTGTATGTCCAGTCGGATATCCGGATGGATAAAGGGAAGAACAGCCAGCTCTCCCCGCTTGATTTCCGCTTCGGCTACCATGCGGGGCAACAGCGAAATCCCCGAACCGGACATGACATAGCGCTTAATCGCTTCGGGATTGCCTAATTCCAATCCTATACGTAAGGGAACGCCGCGGGCACGAAGGACCTTTTCCAGCATGATACGATAATTGCAGCTATCCTCGGTCATAATCCATTCTACATCAGCCAGATGTTCAAGCTTAATGACGGGATGAACATGCAGAGGATGATTCGGGTGAGCGACCAGTAATAGAGGTTCCTCCCTGATTCGAATCCATGTTAAGGATGAATCAGACGGGTTATGTTCCAGCATGAGACCCATATCGTACTCGCCTTCCCTCACTTTACTCACAATGCGGTCTTCACGATCTGGCTGCAAACGAATGGAAAGATCCTCATATTGATGTCTCAGCCGATGTACGACCGGCGGAAGAAAATAAGCGGCTAACGAATCGATGGTCCCTATCGATAAGGTGCCCCCGCCTTGTTTGGTCAACTTTTCCTTCGACTGCTGGAACAGGTCCAGCATATGAACTGCATACTTCAGAAGCTCCTCTCCGGACTTCGTCAACCGCAGACCTTTGCCGTATCGCTCAAACAGCTTGACGCCATATTCCTTCTCCAGCTTCTGAATCTGAGTGGTTACGCTGGATTGAGCATATCCTAACTCCTCCGCAGCTTTCGTGAAACTTTGACGATCCGCCACTTCCTTGAATGTTTGCAGGTAGATGAGTTCCATCTCGCTCTCCTTATCAATAATATTGATAATATTTATCTATTATTATAGATAACACTGATTCTGATTGCCATGATACAGTATAACCACAACCAATGAAATGGAGGAAGGGCCATGTTGAATGAGCAGCAGCTGCATGGAATTTATGTGCCTGTCATTACACCCTTTTCACAGGATTATGAGCTGGACCTTATTTCGTATCAACGTTATGTAGAGAACTTGTTAACCCATGACATTCAGGGTTTGGTCATCAACGGTACGACCGGCGAGGCGCCAACGGTTACGTGGGAGGAGGTTGTTCGGCTTACAGGGGAAACCCGGAGAATTCTGGGCAAGCGGCAATTGCCGCTGGTCATCGGTACAGGAACGAACGATACGGTCTCCAGCGTGAAACGGACGGAACAGGCAGCGCTTATCGGTGCCAATGCCGTATTGGTAGTCACACCTTACTACAGCCGTCCTTCAATAGAAGGGATCATGGAACACTTCCGTCAAGTGTCCGAGGTCGGTATACCGGTTATCTTATATGAAGTTCCTTCGCGTACAGGTATCCGGCTGCCGGTCGATGCCATAAGAAGAATCATGGATCTGCCTGGTGTGATTGGCATGAAGGATAGCACCTCAAGTACGGAGTTAATGAAGGAATTATCACAGAATCGTTCGAAGCCTGTTCTTTGCGGGGATGATATTCACTTCCAGGAAATGCTGTATCATGGCGCTTCCGGCGGGATTCTGGCGTCTGCCAACGTGAATACCGAGGCCTACATTCACATGTATCAATTAGCTGCCCAAGGGGACTATTTTAGGTCTGAACTGGAATTTGAAGTGCTGATTCCGTGTATTCAGAAGCTGTTCGCAGAATCTAATCCCGCTCCACTCAAATGGCTGCTCGCCAAGCAAGGGCTCATCTCTAATGACACTCTTCGTCTGCCGATGGCACCCATTTCGGAGGAGCTAAAGCTATCCTTTGAAAAGGTCCTGCGAAATCTGTTCTTTCACACGCGTTGAGCAGTAAGTTGCTCTAAGAAAAAGGCAAGGAGGATTTGTTGCCTTGCCTTTTCTGTATGGCGGGCAGCCAAAGCCAAAGATCAATAGAATAGGATTGATGAAAGATAGGGACCAACATATAATATGGGTAACTTCGATCCTTGCAGATATTTGAGAGGAGACTTGCAGTGCTGCCCTATCCCAACCAAAATCCTGATTTTGCTTTTGAACAAGCTGTAATTGGAATGGCAATTGTTTCACTTGATGGAACTCTACTTAAGGCCAATACGGCACTAAGTGATCTATTGGGTTACACGCAGCAAGCGTTAACTGCCGGGGCGCAGCAAGCGGAAAGCATACGCATGCTATTGAATTGTATCGTTCAGAACGTAAAGGCATCTCAAGATCATCAGCAATCCATAAACCCTTTTGAACATACCTATCATCATCCAGAGAAGCACAAGCTCTACCTCAACATACATACCGGGATTGAGCTGGATACGGAGAAGAATCCCAAGTCGTACTGGGTACAGCTTGAGGATCGAACCCTGCACCGTCAGCTTATGGAGCAGCTCGAACAGAAGGAACAGAAACTCATCGAGAAAGAACATACATTCCTGCAGCTGCTGGAGATTCTCCCCCTCTCTGTACTCATCACCAAGAAGGGTATTGTCCAGTACGTTAATCCCGCAGCGCTCAAAATGGTAAAAGCCACGCATCCCCGTGATGTTCTTGGCATTTCAACAGATGTAGTGGTCGATGTATCGTCTCATAATGACCTGATCAAGCGCCGTATGCGATATGAGAAAGATGGGGTTATTGGAAGCGTCAACTATCTGATCCGCTGCCTGGACGGGCAAGAGAAGATTGTCAGCGGCTGCACGATAATGGTCCATTATGAAGGTGATACAGCCGCCTTGGGCATCTTCAAAGACATCACCGAGCAGCGGATGGAAGAGGACCGCGTAATGCAGTCTGAGAAGCTAACGACCGCTGGACAGCTGGCCGCAGGAATCGCCCATGAAATCAGGAATCCGTTAACATCCATTAACGGATTCGTGAAGCTGCTGCGATCTTCGGAAAGCAGCAACGAGCTATATTTTGAAATTATTGAATCGGAGCTTAAACGCATTGAGCTGATTGTCAACGAACTGCTGGTGCTCTCCAAGCCGCAAGGGGTTCATGTCAGCGGTCCAATCGAAGTACTGCCGATTCTGGAGCAGATTATTACACTGATGAAGGTTCAAGCCGCACTCAAAAATATCGAAATCATTCCTCATTACCCGGATGTCCCGATATCCGTTCAGGGTGAGGTCAATCAGCTTAAGCAAGTCTTTATCAATCTGCTGAAAAATGCGATGGAAGCGATGAATCAAGGGGGAACCATCACCGTAGACATGCTGCGCAGCGGCCACAATGTTCAAATTGTAGTGCAGGACGAAGGGATTGGGATGACTCCTGAGCAGATCCAATCCTTGGGACAGCCTTTTTTCACAACCAAAGATACAGGAACGGGACTCGGTCTCATGATAACCAAGAACATTATTCACAATCACGGCGGAACGATGAACGTGGAGAGCGTGCCTGATCATGGGACAACCTTTACGATTCAATTACCCGCCTTATGAAATCACCCAATATTGGAGGAATACGGTATGGATAATCAGAATCCAAATACCCATAAACAATTTGCAATGGACTGCTTCAATCAGGTGTGGGATATCTTAGAGAACAAACAGCGTACACCCCAAGAGGAAGAGGACATGATTCATATGTGTCACAGTTCTTTCTGGCATTGGACCCGGGTCGAGGATCATACACAGCGCAACCTTTCGATTGGATATTGGCAGCTCTCCAGAGTGTATGCGGTAGTGAGGCAAGGCGATCAAGCGCTGCGTTATGCCAAGCGCTGCATCACCATTGGCTCATCCGCAAGTCTCGAACCGTTCTACATCGGATACGGGTATGAAGCGGAAGCCCGTGCCTATCTGGTCTTAGGGGATAAGGAGCGCGCTCTGGCATCCAAAGAATCGGCAGGATTGTATCTGGATAAGGTCACTGAACAAGAGAGCCGAAACATGCTGGCCCTTGATCTGGACAGCCTGTCATAACTTTTGTCCTTCTCTTCGCAGAATCGATCATCGGAATGGCGAAACGGATTGTAGCCAATATAATAGAAGATCTCCCGTAATTTAAAAAAAGGGATTATCCTGCGCCTGCTCTGGTACGCGCTCCGGGAGGCTGGCGAAGGGCTGGCCTTCATCTCCACGTCTTCTGCCATGATCATGGCGCTTTTCAACGATGTCATATACTCATTCTCATATCCAGGGCAAACCTTTCGATACAAATCAAACAGCCCAATATATCTCATTGTCAATCATGAGATATATTGGGCACATATTATATTATCGCAAAAAAACTATGACATGGTTTCCCATTCAGACCTTAACATCGCATAATAATACTCATCCCACCACACATCGCCTTGGGGAATGCACTGCTTAAAATGCCCTTCTCTTCTCATACCCAGCTTCTCCATCACGCGGTAGGAGGGGGTATTCTCTGGCTGGCACGTCGCAATAATCCGGTGTATGTTCAGTACCTCGAAGCCATACTGGAGCACTGCTCTGGCTGCTTCCGTGGCATAGCCCTTATTCTGATAGGATGAGTTGAAGATCCAGCCGATTTCATACGTAAGCTCCCCGAACCAGGGATGGAACACGATATGACCGATCACTTGCTGTTCCATCTTCAACATAACCGCGTATTTTCTAGCTTGATCTCCCCTGTTTTCGGACAAAAATAACTTCACTGTCTCCTGCGTAAACACCGCTTCCGGCATATACTTCATCACAACGGGGTCTGATGTATATAGAAGAACATCTTGCCAGTCGCCCGGTTCAAACTCGCGAATAACCAATCTTTCTGTAACGATATGCATTTGCCATACTCCTCTTCCAGTTGTATTTAAGTGTTATAACTTACCTTGGCACTTCAATACAGTGGCAAATGCGAGTCGCCGTGTATACAAGTATAACTTGATAACGCCAGGTCACCCTCTTTCTTATGTGTACAGATTACTCTGTGTATGTTCGATAAGAAGAATGAAATTCCTTCATATTGATTCAAAAAGGAGATTTTTACATTAAAATGACATGAAGTTTCATCGTCGATTCAATCCATCCAGCAGCTGAAGCAGTGTTTCCTCTTTCACTGCCCCGCCCCCAAAGGCCAGGAGATTACGAAGCGGCATATCCTTCATCATGGCTGCAAACAATTCGGAATGGGAATCGTCTTCCGCCATGCCCGACATGGGACTGGCTTCTTGGAATTTCTTCAGCAATTGGCCCGTGGTTTCCGCGGTCACAGGATCACTTAACAGTTCTCCGATGGTCGAATTCAGTGTATATTGCTGTTCCAATCTCACTGTAGACTGCACCTGCAGTGTATCCTTCAGCACAATCTCCTGCGAAGATTTGCCTATGAGCACTTCGAAATCTCCCGATTCCACATGCCAATCCTTCAGTTCAACATTGTAATAGGCAAAGGATCGTTTATCCAGTGTAATACTAACCGTCTTATGCTCGCCTGGCTCAAGGTCGACCTTGGCGAACCCCTTCAGCTCCTTCTCAGGACGGATCACTAAGCTCTCGACATCCCGAACATAGAGCTGCACGATTTCTTTGCCCGCGAGATGACCGGTATTGGTGACCGTTACGCTCACTTCCACCGTTTCGTTATCCGTCAGCTCCGTTCGACTGAACTTTAAATTGCTATACTCAAAGGTGGTATAACTTAACCCATGGCCGAAAGGGAACAGTGTCTTCATTTCTTTTTTGTCGTAATAACGATATCCAACAAAAATCCCTTCTTTATATTCTACTCGGTCCCCTTCGCCAGGAAAGTTCAGAAACGAGGGGTTGTCACTCAGTTTAACGGGGAAGGTCTCTGCGAGCTTGCCGGACGGGTTCTTCTTCCCGAACAGCACATCAGCGATCGCTCCGCCGACAGCCTGCCCACCGAGATAGCCTTCAATTACAGCTTTCACTCGATGAAGCCAGGGCATTTCTACGGGCGAGCCGTTGAGCAGCACCACCACGACATTATTCTGCACTTCCGCAATCGCATCAATCAGTTGAGTCTGATTCGCCGGAAGGGAAAGATGTGTGCGGTCATAACCCTCAGATTCATAACGATCCGGCAGACCGGCTATGACCACGGCCACTTGCCCCTGGCGTGCAGCCTGCAACGCTTCATGGATGAGGGTCTCATCCACGGCGTCATTCTCCAGCTGATAGCCCTGCGCATAGGTCACGTTCGACACGTGTCCGGACAGTGCAACGATTTCCTCATAAGGCGTGTCAAGCTGAGTCGGATTGATATGGGAGCTGCCGCCTCCCTGGAATCGCGGTGTTTTAGCAAACGCGCCAATGACGGCAATCTTGCTGTCTTGCCCAAGAGGCAGCAGCTGGTCCTCGTTCTGGAGGAGCACCATGCTCTCGCCAGCAACTTTTCTCGCTAAGGCGTGATGCTCTTTTTGGTCATAGACTGCCTTTTCTTTTTTATGATCAATCGCCATGAAAATAATTCGCAAAATACGGGCAACGGCACAATCCAGCGCTTCTTCTGTCAGCTTCCCGCTCTGCACGGCATCGATAACTTTACGTTCTCCAAGTCCATTGCTGGAAGGCATTTCGAGCTCCATCCCCGCTGCAAGCGCATCGTCCCGCTGATTGACAGCGCCCCAGTCCGATACCACAAACCCTTCATGGCCCCATTCATCCTTCAAAATTTCCGTTAATAATCTTGGATTCTCCGAAGCATAAGTACCATTCACCTGATTGTAGGAACACATCACCGTCCATGGCTTCGCTTTCTTGACGGCTCCTTCGAAGCTGGCCAGATAAATCTCCCGCAGTGTACGCTCATCAATGACTGCATCCGTTGTCATCCGCCGATGCTCCTGGTTATTAGCGGCAAAATGCTTGAGCGACGTACCCACGCCCTGGCTTTGAACCCCCTGAATATGGCTCGCAGCGAGCTCCGACGAAAGATAAGGATCTTCCGAGAAGTACTCAAAGTTTCTTCCGCACACAGGGGAGCGTTTAATGTTCGCACCAGGTCCAAGCAATACAGCAACGTCCTCTGCCTGACATTCTTCTCCCAGCGCTACACCCACTTGCCGGATCAATTCTCTGTCCCACGAGCTGGCAAGTCCGGCGGCGGAAGGAAAACACGTGGAAGGAACGCTGTCGAATATGCCGAGATGATCAGCACCCTGCCGTTGTTTGCGCAGTCCATGCGGTCCATCTGTCACCATAATCGATGGAATGCCCAGACGCTCCATCCCTTTTAGGTTCCAGAAGTCAAGCCCGCTGCACATTCCCGCTTTTTCTTCCAATGTCATCTGATTGATGATCTTCTCTATATCACGTTGTTCACTCATATCGTCAGCCTCCACATTAAACAGTTTTCAATGCTGACCCTATTATATGAAGGTTGCTCCTAATTTTATTGTAATTTCATTGGAATCTTGGTATTTTCTTTTCTTTATAAAGCGCAATCATGATAATTGCAGACTATATTGGGTCATCCTCGCCTGAATGCGTACTCTTTAACCTGCGGCCTTCACGGTACTGTTTAGGGGTTACGCCTGTCAGCTTCCTGAATACCTTCGTAAAGTAGCTTTGATCATGATAGTTCAGCCGGGCATAAATCACCGATATAGGCAGATCAGTCAGGACCAGCAATTTTTTTGCCTCCTCAATGCGCTGCCCTTGTATATATTCACTAATAGACACCCCGGTTTCCTGTTTGAACCGTCTGGACAGATAACTGGAATTCATATGCACTGAGCGAGACAGCTGCTGTAGGGAGACATCCTCATATAGATGGTTAAAAATATACTGTTTGCACTTCACGACGGCTTTCGAGAAATCACCCTCTTTACATTCCTTCACCCGGTTTGCAAAATCGTAAGTCGCCTGCTGAAGTGCCGTATTCACTTCGTTTGCATCCGTCATCTCCTCCATTTGCTGAATATACAGGTCACTCATCGTATACGCAATCTCTGGATGCAAGCCACCTTCCACCGCTGCACGTGTCATCAGCGCTATCCCCACGATGCTTAGATTCTTCTGATGCCGAACATGGCTTGTCCTGGACAGCGTTCCTATCCCCTCCGTCGTCTGAATGAGCTCCAACTTGTTCACAAGTTCCTCCGGACGTCCATCGGTAACAAGCTGCATCAGCTCCTTCTCATAGATCGGATCATGGTGAAAGGAGACATTGATCCGCTGCTCCGAGACCTGAATATCTATATTTTCGCCCAGACCCTGATATCGCGATCCCCCGTGATTATGCTGCATGACGTCCGTAATATCGATCCGGGTGTGATAAACCAGGTAGTGCAGCATGGCTGCGGCATGAAGAAGCTTCTTCTTATCCATGATTACAAGCCTATCGTAATAACGCTCAAGCGCATCTCTATCCGTGATCCGATGATCACGCGCCAAGCCAACCAGCATATCCTTCCGGATGCGTGAATAAATGCTCGGACCGGCTATCAAACTTCCCATATAAACGCCATTTTCTTCGATTCGTGTTTCGATAAAATTTTCCAACAGGGATGTGCCCAGCATGTATGGACCCTGAACTTCGCCACGATGGGAACTCGAGATCAGCTGTATCATTCGCTCCTGAAGCTCCTTCTGGCCCTGTGATGATATTCCGGCAGGCATTAAGGAGTATTCAATTCTCCGATGTGGATTACAATAATGCATAGGCAGCCCCAAATTATCGTTCATAAGCTTGCAGATATCCATCCATTGCTCCAGCTTCATTCTCTTCATGCTGCCACTCCCATCTACTTCATTCATTGCTTCATTCCATAATTATATGTTATCAGAATAACTATCAATTAGGGATTATGCATCCTTCAGCATATCTTCATCCAATTATTGTTTACTAATTTCCATTGACATCGTTTTCATTAAGGATATAATATAAACTTATAAAGAGATTAACAATATCCGAATCTATAAATAATTTGTTTATGAGTACTTTTTCACACCATTTAAGTTTATATAGTAAACTTAATAGAACAACAAACGTTGATACTAAAAAGGAAGTGATCACGTCCAATGGAAGTACATCTGCCCAGCACGATCCGCAGAATGAACAAAGAGATTGTGCTTAATACCATTAAAGATATGGGGCCTATTGCCCGGACCGAAATTGCCAAACAGACCGGAATTACCAAAGCCACCGTATCGGATATCGTCAAGACACTTATTGAAGAGAAATTGATCTACGACGAGAAGGATGACGCTGATTTAAGCAAACGCGGCACGAGACTTCATTTTGCCAAACATGCTGCCTTCGGCATCGCCGTTGATCTCGGCGGGACCACACTCCATTTTGGACTATTCAATCTGGCAGGCGAATGCACTGCGAAGCATACGGTAGCTACGTATCAACACCAGACAAGTCAAGAATTTTTGGAGCATATGACGGCCGATATCAAAGAATTCATTAAACAATCCGGGCAGCCGGAAACCCGCCTTGCCTTCATCAGTATAGCCACTCCAGGAATCGTTGATCCTTCCAGCGGCATGGTTCTCGAAGGCTCGCCTAACTTGCCGGAATGGAAGAACATCGATCTTGGCCGGTACTTTCATAACGTATTTCATGTTCCCGTCACAGTTGAGAATGATGTCCGTGCCGCACTTATTGGCGAGATGTATGCCGGGGCGCTTCAGGATCTGAACTCTGCCGTACTGATTGGAATTGGAACCGGACTCGGGTCCGCCATTCTGATAGATGGCAAAGTGATACGCGGTGCGCGGAACGCAGCCGGCGAGATTGGTTACATGCTGTTCCAGCAGCACCAATTGTATGCTCCTTCAGGCAAGGGACATTTTGAAATCATATGTTCCGGTTCTGGTTTGGAGGCTGCAGCACACGGTATGTTTCATAAGAACCTCACAGCACAAGAAGTATTCGAAATGGCTCTGCAAGGAGATATTCAGGCAAGACATCTTGTATCCCGATTTGAGGAGCATCTCGCGATGGGCATCCTGAATATTATATCCCTGCTGAATCCGGAGAAAATCCTGCTCATGGGCGGCGTAACCGAGTCGCTCTCACTCCAGAGTCTGACTGCTAAAGTGGGTCTTCATACTTCGAATGTAACCAATGTAGCCATCGAGATTTCGACCTTGCAGCATCAGTCGGCTCTCCAGGGTATAGCCATTCTAGGGCTGAAGCAAGCTTATCCCTCACTTCAATATATGAAAGACAAACAACTCTACTAACAGGAGCGTGATCAGCAATGTCAGGAATTCAACTGCACCCGCATGATATTTTAGATGAAGGTATGCCGCAGATCATGTCGTATATCCGCAAGCTGAAGGATGTACGCTATATCTTCCCGGAGGTGAATACCATCTTCGAACGAAATCCGAACCCTGTTGGCAACCTGCCAAGGAATGCCGTACATGAAGTCGTGTTCGGTACAGGAACCATGCATGCTATCCTCCCCTCCTATCAAGGGCTTGATCAGCGAAGAGAACCCGGCCTTAGCGATGAACAGGATCCCCTGATGATCATTAAGGAATCGCTTCAGGAGGAACATTACGAGATCATCCCATGGCTCAATATTCTGAATGGTCATTTCGAAGGCCCTCTGCTTGCTCATAATCTGGTTACGGATCTGGATGGACAAGTCATTCCGCACTGGCTCTGTCCCAATGCGCCGGATGTCATCGACTTCTGGGAACAAGCACTGATTGACCTCCGCAAACGTTACGGTTATACCACCTACATGATCGACCGGATCCGGTATCCCGATTGGGGCGGAGAGGAAGTGAATCCAAGAGGATTGTTAACCTGCTTCTGTCCGCATTGTGAGAGAAAAATGAAGGAACAGCACATTGATGTAAGCGCGCTCAAGAATAACCTGCGTCAATGGATCACGCTCTTCGCAGAGAAGAAATTCGATGACGCCGTCACGTTTGCGGAAAACAATGCGCTGATTCAAGAATGGATCGCATTTCGACAACAGAGTGTAACCGGCTTTGTGGAACGTCTCATCGAACGCGTAAGAACTGTAAACGAGGACTTTACGCTGTGGCTGGACCTCTGGCCACCCGCTTACAGTTGGATGCTTGGCCAGGATTATGCGAGCATCACCAAATGCTCACCTGCATTGAAACATTTTCCTTACCATAAGCTGGGCGGCGGGGCCGATGTACAGGGTTTGATTCATTACTTGGCGCATACCGCCGATGAGCAGGAACAAGCATTCCAGGCCTTCAAAAGATTCTTTGCGCTTCCCTATGATCTGACGTATGAGATGTTCAAGCAGGAAGGGTTCCCTATTCAATTCGTCGCGGATCAGAATAACAAGGTTCGCAGCCTGTCCGACCCCAATACACGTATCTATAGCGGAATCCAGATGTGGAACATTTCGCCGCAGAATCTGATTGAAGCGGTACAAGCCGGTGAGAACAGCGCAGCAGATGAGCTGTTGTATTACTGTTACGGCTGGGCGGCTGACGAGTTGTTTGAGGCTTTACAGACCTATCGAGAGAAAGGAATGAACTAACATGCAAAAAATACAGCGTCCGATCATTTACTTTCTCATCTTTGCCACCATGTTTGTCCTCGGCGGAATTCAGAACACCAAGGGTCTCATCCTTGAGAAAGTTCAGACGGATATCAATCTGGATCTCAGTCAAGTCGGTATCATGGTATCCGTCTTTCAGGTGGGATTTTTGTTAGCCAGTCTGGTCGCCGGCATATTTGCCGACCGCAAGGGAATCAAGGCGGTTATGACCCTCGGAACCATTCTGATGATCATTGGTTTAATTGGTACCGGCTCCGCTTATACCGTTGCCTTCTTTCTCGGATTCTATCTGATCGTGGGTGTCGGTATCGGGTCCATGACCGTTTCGGTTGCGACATTGATTCCGACCTATTTCAAGGAACGGTCCGGAGTGGTGTTTAACCTCGCCAATGCACTGTTCGGAGTTGGAATGATTGTTACTCCGCTCGTTCTGAACGCGATTTTCTCTCATAACATCAGCTGGCGCGCCTTCTACATTGGTGTAGCCGTCGTGATTGCCATCATTCTGGCTGCACTCATGATGTTTAAACCCGAACAGAGAGCTGCAACTGAAGGGCAAGATAAAGTCAGCTTAATGTCTGTCGCGAGGTTGTTTAAAGACCGGCAAATCTTATATGTCATTCTGTTCATTCTGTTCTATGTTGCAGCGGAAGCCGGCTTCCTGAATTTCTTCCCGATTTTCTATACGTCGCTGGACATTGCCGGGATGGATGCAGCGCAAAAAGCTTCAACCGCAGCCTATATCATCGCCAGCTTTGCATTTCTCTTTACCATTGGACGTTTTGTAGGCGGGTTCATCATCTACAAGCTTGGTGAGAGACGCACCTTGATCGGCTTCTCCGTATTCGCCCTTCTCGCCTTGATTCTCGGCCGTCTGCTGGTTGTGAATGCCAGTTATTTAATGATGCTGTTCGGACTTGCCCTGTCCGTGTTGTTCCCGACGGCTCAAGGCATCGCCTCCAAGCTGACGAAGCAAGCCGGATCACTGCAAGGCGTTATCTATGTTGCATCCGGTCTCGGAGGCGCGGTAGTCGGACTCTTGATCGGTGAAATATCGGATGCTTTTGGCATTCAGCATGGATTTAATTTGATTTTCGTATTTACAGCTATCATTACGGTGCTGGCAATGCTGATTCGCACTCCTAAACAAGAAGAAACTAAGACTGCAGCTTAATAAGCCATTAGACCGCCCGAAGCCTTATCTTCGGGCGGTTTTTTAGTCTATCTGGACTTGACCGTTGGAATTACAGAACGATTTTTCAGCAGCTGTGCAACCTTTGAGACCTTCTCCCGTCTATAGTGGTGCAGCATGTACAATTTACCAATTGAAATATCGCTTGGCTGTATCCTGGCTCGTTAGGATAATCTTTTATTTGGAGGATACCAACAATGAACAAAATCTACAAAGTACTAACAACCACTACGATACTCGCCATGACCGCACTGCCGATCGCAGCAAGTGCACAGGGCGCTCCTCCTGCTTCCATCCATTCGGAACAAGGCAGCAATGTGAATCAGGTGAAGCGTGTGCCTGGAACCCTGGGTTACATTACGGATTATGTAAATGACAAAACAGGCAAATCGATTACGGTTACCGGCCGCGGCTTGGCTGCTACCGATCAACGTGAAATCAAGCTTTCCATCTCCAAAAATACTAAAATCGTGGATGCACAGGGAAATAAAGTCCAGCTTCAGACCATCGTAGATAAAAACAAAGCCATTAAAGCTTTCTATAGCCCGAATATCACCAAAAGCCTCCCGGCTCAAGGAGCTGCACTTACCATCATTGTCTCGGACCATGACTTTGCCGCTATAGACGGGACCATCTCCGAAATAAACGAACGAGGTTTTCTTGTAGAAGGAAGCAACGTGTACGGTGACAACGCAGAGACCATTTGGCTTCATCCGGATCCCAAAACGACCATTATCGATCAAAATGGAAAGACACTGAAAGCAAGTGACCTGAAAGCCGGCATGACCGTTCGTTCCTTCTACGGTCCGTATGTTGCGTTAAGTTTCCCTCCTCAATCCTCTACAAACTATATTCTGGTGAACACGGATTCCGCCAATGACGAGCAGGAAACCGAGGCCGGCATTAACGGTATCCTTACGGAGAAAACAGATGGCAGAATTTCGATTAGCGGCCAACCATCGAATCCTGACGGATATGAATACGTGGTGCTCGCCATCGATGGGGACACGCAGATCGTGGATGCACAAGGTAAGCCTTTAACATCTGATGTGCTGAACGAGGGTCGGCGGATTGAAGCACAATACGTGCCCGTCATTTACCCTGCGCTGCCGCATGCCGATAAAATCGTTGTATCCGATGCTTCAGCACCAAGAGTTGAAGGCACAATAACTGCATCTGAACGCACTACCCAGGATCACCTGTACATTAATGTGGGTTCAGATCAATCCACGGATAACGATATCATTCTCAACATATCCAAGGACACCCAAATAATCGGTCTCAGCCCTTATGAGAAACTGAAGCCCGGCACAAAGATTGTAGCTTACCACTCCCTTATCATGACGAAATCAATCCCTGCTATCACTTCAGCGGAAGTCATTGTTGTTCAACCTGACATTACGCTGCCGTTCGAATCACCTATAAAAGGATAATCTGCGCTATAACGCAAAAACCATCGTGTTCAGAAGTGCTGAATACGATGGTTTTTTGTGTACATACATGGATCGAGTTCTTCTATTCTTCAAACTCTACGTTATGGTATACCTGTTGCACATCCTCCAGATCTTCCAGCGCATCGATCAGCTTCTCGAATTGCGCCTCAGCATCACCTGGCAGTGTAACAAAGTTCTGTGCCAGCATCGTCAGCTCTGACACCGTAAACTCCGTAACCCCTGCAGCCTTAAAAGCCTCCTGTACCGCATGGAACTGGTCCGGCTCAGCATACACGATTACAGCATCTTCCTCTTCAAGGATGTCACGTACATCCACATCTGCTTCAAGCAGCAGATCCATGACCTCTTCCGATGTCTTACCTTCAACGCCGAACACGGCCGTTGGATCGAACATATAAGATACAGAGCCGCTGACGCCCATGTTACCGCTGTTCTTGTTAAAGGCAGAACGCACTTCCGGTGCCGTACGATTGACGTTATTGGTCAACGCGTCAACAATGATCATCGAACCGTTCGGACCAAATCCTTCGTAACGAAGCTCCACATAATTCTCGTCTCCGCTGCCCTTCGCTTTTTCCAGAGCACGGTCGATAATGGCTTTTGGCACATTGTATGTTTTCGCGCGCTCAAGCACGACCTTGAGCGCACGGTTCGACTCCGGATCCGGTTCACCCTTCTTGGCTGCCACATAAATCTCAACACCAAACTTAGCGTAGACGCGACTCGTATTCGCATCCTTGGATGCTTTTTTTTCTTTAATATTATTCCATTTACGGCCCATATATTTCCGCTCGCTTTCATTATTGAATCTGTAGCCGGTATTCAATAAATACCCTTGTCCATTATATCTCTATTAAGTAGCATGAACAAGGTTAAGAGCACATTTAGAGTAAATCTCAAACAAAAAACAATCTCGTCTATTCAAGGATATAATCGGCTCATAAATACAAGCAGAATGTGCCTGTTTTTAATTGCATACTGTAGACAAAAAATAAATTTGTATTGATTATTTATAGATATAATATTAATATGTCTATATATTTAATAAACTTAATGCATATTCGTTTATTAAATAATCAATTATGACTCCGTTTCACACGAGTCACGAAAGGAGAATCCTCATTATGCTTCTTAACAACCCGTATGTCCGAACGATTATTTTGTCACGCGTTCTTTTAAATCTTGGCATTTGGGTTCGTAACTTTGCGATTCTGTTATATGTCACCGACATAACCAACAATGATCCTTGGTTTGTATCCCTCATATCGGTAGCCGAATTTGCCCCCATCTTCCTGTTCGCTTTCATTGGTGGTACATTTGCAGACCGGTGGCAACCTAAACGAACCATGATCGGTGCCGATGTGTTGTCAGCCGTTTCCGTTTTTCTCGTACTGATTGCTGTCCACAATAACTCATGGCAGGCGCTGCTGGTCGTTACGCTATTCTCAGCCATCATGTCACAGTTCTCCCAACCCTCGGCTATGAAATTGTTCAAACAGCATGTGCCGGAACATCAACTCCAATCCGTCATGGCTATATTCCAATCCTTAATGGCCTTCTTTATGGTGATCGGCCCCATAGCAGGAGCATTCGTGTATCAGAAGTTTGGGATTGAAGCATCCCTTATCGCAACAGGTGTATTATTCCTGGGTTCCGCTCTGATCCTGGCGTGGCTGCCGAGAGATCAAGAGAAAGAATCAAAGTCTGAACAACGGAGCCTCTTGCAGGAAGCTATTGAAGGGCTGCGCTATGTGTGGAATAACCGCGCCTTGCGGACGCTGGCTACAACCTTCGCTGCCGCCGGTCTCGCTGCCGGACTTATTCAGCCCATGATGCTGTTTGTCACGATTGAGAATCTCGGGCAGGATAAATCTTTCCTGCAATGGCTGCTAACCGCGAACGGTGCTGCGATGCTGCTTGGCGGGGGCTTCGTTATGGTGTTAGCCAAAAGAATATCGCCGCAATCCTTGCTGGCGCTTGGCCTTACCGTCAGCGCACTGGGCAACCTCGGCATCGGCTGGTCTACGAGCATTCTCTTCACTCTGCTGTTGCAGGTAGTAAATGGTTTCTTCTATCCCACCATTCACATCGGCATCAACACGCTCATTCTGAAGAATACCGAGAATGCATACATCGGACGCGTAGGCGGCGCTCTGACACCGATCTTCATGGGCATGATGGTCATTGGCATGTCGCTTGGCGGATTACTGAAAAATCAGTTTTCCTTATTCACCGTATTCTCAGCAAGTGCCCTCCTGTTTCTGATAGGCTCCGCTCTGCTGATCCCTTTGTTTAAAAAAAGCAGGAACGCCACAAATAGTCTCGTACAATGATGATCAGAGCCACCTCACGCTGAGGTGGCTCTTGGCGTGAATCGACTTAATCCAGCATCTCCACGCTTGAGCAAAAATAAAAAACCGAAGTCCCTCCTCTCGGAGAGCTCCGGTCTGTCGTGTTTATTCACAGTTATCCTCTGAATCCCTATATGTCTCGTTACATATCATGTTATGCGTGAAACTGCTGTCCATCCAATACTTCCTTCACATAGCCTGCGCGAATGACAAAGTCACCAAAGTGCTCGCCTTTCTCTCGCTCTTGTGCATACTGTGTGATCATCGGGCGAAGCGAATCCAAAATCTCGGTTTCACCGATGTTTTCCTTGAAGAGCTTGTTTAAGCGGTGCCCGGAGAAACCTCCACCCAAGTACATATTGTATTTGCCCGGTGCCTTGCCGATAAAGGCGATCTCAGCCAGCATCGGTCTAGCACATCCGTTCGGGCATCCTGTCATACGAATGACGATATCCTCTTCGCGCAGCCCATTCTCCTCCAGAATCGGATCAATCTTATCCAATAGCGTTGGAAGATATCGCTCGGATTCAGCCATAGCCAGACCACAAGTCGGCAAAGATACGCATGCCATGGAGTTTCTTCGCAGAGCGGAGTAATGATTTCCGTCTGTGAGTCCGTAACGCTTGATAAGCTCCTCGATCTTTTTCTTCTTATGGCTGCTGACATTGGCAATGATCAGATTCTGATTGGCCGTCAGACGGAAATCGCCATTATGGATTTGGGCAATTTCACGAAGACCTGTCATCAGCAGATAATCTGCCTCGTCTTTAACGCGTCCGCTTTGGATGAAAAGTGTAAAATGCCATTTTCCGTTACTGCCTTTTACCCATCCGTAGCGATCACCGTTATGGTCAAAATGAAAAGGTCTTTCCTCTTCCAGCTTCCAGCCAAGCCGCTCGCTAAGTTCGCTTACGAACCAATCGATCCCTCGGTCATCGATCGTATATTTGAATCTAGCATGTTTACGAACCGCCCGGTCCCCGTAATCACGCTGGATCATAACGGTCTTCTCCGCCAAGTCAATGATTTGCTCCGGTTTGCAGAAACCAATGACTTTTGCCACTTGAGGGTAGGTCAGCGGATCACCGTGTGTCATCCCCATCCCACCGCCAACAGATATGTTGAAGCCCTTCAACTCTCCGTTCTCAACAATCGCAATGAAACCAAGATCCTGGGAGTATACATCCACATCATTGGAAGGTGGCACAGCCATCCCAATTTTGAATTTCCGAGGGAGATACACCGGGCCGTAGATCGGCTCCTGTTCCTCGGCATCCTGCAGACTATCCACGATCTTCTCACCATCAAGCCAGATCTCATGATAGGCACGAGAGCGCGGATCCAGATGATCACTCACTTTGCGTGCCCACTCGTACACCTCCGAATGAATCTCGGATTGGTACGGGTTAGGGTTACACATAACGTTACGGTTGACGTCGCCGCAGGCTGCTAATGTACTAAGGAGTGCTTCATTAACCTCTTGAATGGTAGTCTTCATGTTCCATTTGAGCACACCATGAAGCTGAAACGACTGGCGTGTTGTCAACCGAATTGACCCGTTTGCGTACTTCTGCGCAACGCGATCCATCATAAGCCATTGCTCAGGAGTCACCACACCGCCGGCAGCGCGAACACGCAGCATGAACTGGTATGCAGGCTCCAGCTTCTGCTTATGTCTCTCATTGCGTAAATCCCGGTCATCCTGCATGTAGCTGCCATGGAATTTCATCAGCCGGTTATCATCTTCCGGAATCGATCCGGTTATACGATCTTCCAGCGTTTCTACAAGACTGCCGCGCAGATAGTTGCTTCGACGCTTGATGTCCTCCACATCACTATGAGGTGCGCTATTAGATGATAATAAGTTATTATCAGACATATTCCTTTTCTCCTCTCGCAACCATGGGAATTGCCTTAATATACATCCCGCTGGTAACGTTTCTCTTGCTGCATGTGGCCCAAGTATTCCGCAGCTTCCTCTGGACTCATCCCGCCTTCTTGCTCAAGAATTGCCCCCAGTGCGGAATGCACATCATGCGCCATCTTTTTCTCGTCACCGCAGACGTATACACACGCGCCGTTCTGAAGCCATTGATACAATTCCTTGCTCCTCTCCAGCATACGGTGCTGTACATATACTTTCTTGTCCGTATCTCGCGAGAAGGCAACATCCATCTGTGTCAACACCCCATCCTTTAACCAGCGCTGCCATTCGATCTGATAGAGAAAGTCTGTTGAGAAATGCTGGTCACCGTAGAACAACCAGGATTTCCCTCCTGCACCTGTCTCTTCGCGCTCACCGAGGAAAGCTCTGAATGGAGCAACCCCTGTACCAGGACCGATCATGATGATCGGGGTGTCCGGATTCTTGGGCAGCTTAAAGTTCGGATTGTGTTGAACATACACCGGAAGTGTGTCTCCAGCTTCCAGCCGTTCCGCCAATTGTACGGAACATACACCGTAACGATCTCGGCCATGTGCCTCGTACCGAACCGTACGAACGGTTACATGGACTTCATCGGGGAAGGCCTTGGAGCTGCTGGCAATTGAGTACAGACGAGCAGGGATTTTTCGTAATATCGATACAAAATCACTTGCTGCCACTTGCTGCAGACCATAATCCTGTACCAGGTCGAGCAAATCCCGTTCCTCGATATAGGTGCGCAATTCCTGCTCATGCCCTGGTTCCAGAAGCTTCCGAAGCCCTTCATTCCCTGAGATCTTAACCACTTGCTCAATCAGAGGTTTCGTGAGAACGGTAATTTCGTAGTGACGGAGCAAGGCATCCCGAAGTGCTCGCGCTTCACCATGTTTATTAATGACGACCACTTCATCAGCATTCCATCCCATAGCAGCGATAAGATCATCGACAAGCTGCGGATGATTTTCCGGATAGATTCCTAAGCTATCGCCCGGCTCATACTGCAAATTTGAACCTTCAAGAGAAATTTCGATATGACGTGTTTCACGGTCAGATCCTCTTCCGTTCAAATTCAAATTCTCGAGGATTTCCGCTTGAAATGGATTGCTTCTTGAAAATTCCGATTCCGTGCTATCGCTCAGGGCTACCGCACTCACGCTTTCAACAACGGACGATCCTGCTCCAGCCTCATTCAGCGATTGAAGAACCTGGTTCATCCATTCAGCGGCCGATTCATCAAAATCCACGTCGCAATCCACTCTTGGCGTCAGCCGCTTGCCGCCCAATTCTTCGAGCCGCTTGTCGAAATCTTTACCCGTTTGGCAGAAAAATTCATACGAGGTATCCCCCAGCGCCAGTACGGAATATTGAAGACTCTCTACTTGAGGTGCCCGTTTGCTGTGCAGGAACTCATAGAAAGGAATGGCGTTATCCGGCGGTTCGCCTTCGCCATGCGTACTCACAATAATAAGGAGATTCTGCAGCTTCTTCAGATTGTTCGGCTTGAAGTCGCTCATTGAGGACATTGTAACCACTAGACCAACCTCTTCAAGCTTCTTCGATAACTTCTTCGATAATCCATGACCATTGCCAGTCTGAGATCCGTATAATACGGTCACTTCTTTAGGTGCCAGCGCTGCGGGAACCGGTATTGCTGCTGTGTTTGCTTGTGGTGCTGTTGCAACTGAAGCGGCTGCCGTTCCCTGGATAGCGGCGATATATCCGCTGAGCCAGGACCGCTGGGAATCCGTCAGTGTCGGCAACAGCCGGTTCAGTAATTCTACCTGTTCCTGATTAAAAGGACTGTTCGTTACTTGAAGTTCCAACCATATCCACCTCTCAAAAGCGCACATTATTAATTCCTACTATTACGATACAATTAATTTTATTGCTCCTCTGAACCTATCACAGCTTACCGGACCGGTCAATTACAATGTTCTTATAGCATTTATCAGTTTTACTGATAAATCGATGATAAAGGACTTTTTGCGATTTAAGAACTTCGCGATGCAGGCAGAATATCGCTGTGTCGGATTGGTAATGATACGAAGGATAAGGAGGAAGATAGAGGATGCAAATTCATGACTGCAATTTCACGCCGCTTAAGCGCAAGCTGAAAAACCAGCTTATTGACATCAAAAAGCATATAGAGAATGTCATTGTCAATCTGGACCAGAACAGCTCCTGTCTGCTTAATGAATTGGATCTTGTACGCACTAAATTTTTGGAAGCCGAGGCGATTTCATCCACGTATTATCTCAATTGTTTTCTCTTCCCTTTCACAAGCAAGTACCAGGAAATCGCCAAATCCATATATCATCTCAGTCAAAAAAATCTGGGAGCGTTGATTGTGATTCAGCGGGAAGATCCTCTCGATTCTCTAATAACACCCGGCATCCCCTTATCTGCGGAAATCACGAGCCCGCTGCTGGAATCCATATTCGTTCCGGGTAGTCCGCTGCATGACGGGGCCGTTCTCGTTCGCAAAGAAATGATTATCTCTGCTGCGAATGTGCTTCCATTAACTGCAAAAACTTATGGTGATCGAAAGCTTGGCACTAGGCATCGTGCGGCTATAGGTTTATCCGAGATTAGCGATGCTTTGGTTCTCGTCGTATCTGAAGAAACAGGAAGAACCTCCTTCTGCATGAAAGGAACTCTCTACCCCTTATCGATTACCAGTCCTTAATTCATCAACACTCTTGGCTACATAACCTCTCTTTACAGCACACCAATAATAAAGTGAACCTTCGCTCGTATTGGCATAGAAAAAAGAGCCACCGCGGTGGCTCTTCTATTGATATCCATCTATTCATAGGATTCTTATTCAAAGGTATACGTCCAGAAACGTTCAGTCCCGAAGCGGTCCTCGACTTCTTTTGCCTTCAGCTGCTTTTTACCCAGCAGCTCTGCAGCCTGGAATTGGGAACGATGGGCTTGAATGGAATTCAGCTTCTGGACCATAAACATAGATACGTCCTGATAAACATCCGGTTTGCCAAGCTCCTGCTCACAATTTTTGGAGAATGCCAGACACTGAACCACAGGTCTTTCCCCAGCAGGCATCCGCTGAATCGTACGAACTACAGCTGCACCCGTGGCATCATGATCGGGATGAACACTATAGCCAGGATAGAATGTGAATACAAGTGAAGGTTGTATCTCCTGAATCAGGGCTGCAATCACACCATCCAGCTTAGGCTGATCCTCGAATTCAATCGTTTTATCATGGAAACCCAGCAATCGCAGGTCTTGTATGCCTATGGCTTTGCACGATTCCTCTAACTCTGCTCTACGAATAGTCGGAAGCGTGATCCGGTTAGCAAACGGAGGTATCCCCATGTTGCGGCCCATCTCTCCGAGTGTCAGGCAAGCATAGGTGACATGAGCACCTTCTATAATATATTTAGCCAACGTACCGGATAAACCAAAGGCTTCGTCATCCGGATGCGGCAATACGACCAGTATGTTTTGCTCCATCGTTCCTCATCTCCTCTCTCTATTAAAAAGGCTCCCGGCTCAGCTGCAAAGCAACAACCAGCTTCCCCTGACTATCATGGCCCGCCATGATAAGTCTATCGGTATCAGCCTGTTCAAAATGGGTAAGTCCTTCGGTATATATCCAGCCTTGATTCATTTTTAAACCAACCCGGTAAGGACCGTTGCCGGATATTGAACCAGCGGTATAACGAATACTTGCATTTGTAATAAAATTGGCAGCAGGGTGCTTTGTGCTATCGTGATGGGCAGCATAGGCGCCTGTTGTCATCTCAAGATGAATATATAAATCCTGATCCTTCAATTTATCAATCATTTGTTGGACTTCTGCTTGATTTATGAGTTCCATAGTTCCCTCCAATATAAAGAATCACGACAATGATCACAGTCGGTATGATGATTCTAACATAATTATATGACCATGACGAAATACCTTGTATTTATCTTTCAGCAAACAGAGCGGAGTATTCCGGCTGTGCTGCATACACGCTGAGCTCGTGCTCAGAAATAACGGTATATCCTTCCCTGCGCAGAAGAGCTGTTGTTACGCCATAACCGGCTTGCTTCACATTGGCAAATTCTCCATTATAGATCATTGCGCTGCCGCAGGAGGGGCTGTTCTCCTTCAGAACGATAAGCAGTGCTCCGAGCTTTTGTGCCGTTCGAAGAGCCTGATATGCACCCTGTATATACATCTCCGTCACATCTCTGCCGGACCATTCTATTACTCTGGCACTTCCTGACAGGACGTCATCACCGTTACCGCCGATGATCTCTGCTGGCTCACGCGGAGTTGAGAATCCGCCAAGAAGTTCCGGGCATACGGTTACCGCTTTCTTCGCTTCCACTAACAGTTGAATATGGGTATCCAGGCTGTCCGTAGCGTTATAACGAACCTTCAAACCGGCTAAACAAGAGCTTACAATAATCACAGATGCCACCTCAAATCTTCGTGCTTTGCTTAATATATGGCTAGAGCGGTTCGGTCTGACTTAAGTATCCTGAATCAGAACGCAATTGTCAACGCAATACGCATGATGGCTGGCTGCTGCCATCACTCCAGCTTCCCTCTGAGAATCCTGAGTCAAAGCTGAAGATCATCATAATTATCGTAACATGGGAGCAACCCGCTTAAGGAAATGGTTCATTAATAATGGCAAGGAAATCAGAATCGGTGGGTCATCTAACCGGGGAACATGCAGAGTCACTTGGAGATGCCGGGTCTTCGAGTTGGATGTAACGATGATCGGTTCCCTTGAACGGGTACGCAAGGTGGTGGATTGCGGAAGCAAGAAGTCAACTGCCTGCATACCCCATGGCACAGAAGTAGCCATCAGATAATATGTGCCCGGGCTTACGTCGGTAAATCGAAATGAGCCAACAGACGGAAGCAGTGTTCCATATAGAGGAAATCCTTCTGGAATGGGCTTGGCAAATAAGCCTATCAAAATAACTCCCTGAAATGGGGCTGTTGCTTCTATCGTTCCCTCAACCGTTAAGTTGGGATTCTGAATCGGCATGGATTCTCGCCAGTCGTTCAGACTCTGCAAAGATAACAAATGCTTGTCCGCCTCCTCCATGGAGTTCCGAAACTGGGAGGGGGTTACACCCACTCTCTCGGAGAAGCGGGTCGTAAATGTACCCAGGCTTTGCTGCCCAATCTCCAAGGCGATATCCCGGATGCTGAGGTGAGTGTGCAGCAGTAAATCCTTGGCTTTCTCCAGACGAAGTGATGAGACATAATACAGGGGCGGCAGTCCGATCCGATCCTTGAATATACGAGAGAAATGATAAGGACTGTATCCAATGTAACCCGCCAGTAATGACAAGGGAAGCGGTTCGTAAATATTCTTGTGAATATAAGCGATTACCTCGTCGATTTCTGAATATCGCTCAGTCATCATGCCCTGCACCATCCTTCATGTCATGGATATTGTAAAATTAAAATTGTAATTATCCTCAAATAAAGAACAAATGTTCTGTTCCATACTATCATATCCATATGGAAATTGGAAGCGTAGATCTGGAAATTTACCGTTATGATGACAACAAAAAAGCCGCGCAGTATACGCGGCTGAACTGCCACTAATCCAATTCCGGGATGTGGATATCCACTTCTTTTTTGCTCTGGGAAGAGCGCAGAATGCCGTCCAGGATTGCTTGATTCCGAAGCACCTGCTCTCCGGGTATCGGTGCTGGCTTGCCTTCGCGCACGGCGCTTACGAAATCTTTGATTTTCTCTTCGAATACGTTAAGCTGGTGGCTGATCAACGGAATTGCGCTTTCGGTATGATGCCCTTGAATGTCATGGAATAAGGAGATTGAGCCTACTTTCCCATCCCATACGCCACTCCAGGGTCCTGATCCAGCCGGCGTAATCTTCATGCCCGCATCCGTTCCAAGGAACATGGTTGCTCCCAAGGTATCCATATGCATAGCCCAGGACGTCTTAAAGTTCAATACGATGTCGCCTTCGAACCGAATGATGGCAACGCCGAAGTCCTCCACGTTAAACGCACCGGATTCCGAGTGGTATTTCGGATTCGTTCCGAAGTGATTAGAGGTATAGGCCGATACCGTTAACGGCTTTGGATATCCAAGCGCATTCAATGCCATATCCAAGGAATAGCAACCGATGTCCGCCATGGCACCTGCTCCGGCAATTTCCTGACGGATAAAGGTTCCACCCGGCATCCCACGGCGGCGGCCGCCTCCCGTTTCCACATAATACACCTTGCCGAGCTCACCATTCTGGATCAGATTCTTAATGATTCCCATGTTCGGGTCATAGCGCGGTTGAAAGCCCACATTGAGTATATTCCCGGTCTTCTTCGAGATTTGAACCATCTCGATAGCTTCATCCAAGGTGACCGACATCGGCTTCTCGAGCATGACATGTTTGCCGGCTGAGAGCGCATCGATCGTTGTTCTGTGATGAGCAACATTTGGCGTACAGATACTCACACCATCCAAATCCAGATCAAGGAGCCTGCGGTGATCGTCAAATCCTATTGCCCCCTGAAGTCCCCAACGCTCAATGAACTGATCTGCTCTTCCTGGTAAAATATCCGCTACAGCGACAATCTGTACGTCTTCAATTTGTTTGTAGTACTTTGCATGCTCTCCTGCAATGCCACCGCTTCCAATAATTCCAATTCGAATGCTTTTGCCCATATGTGATACTCCCCCTACAAATTCACATTCATTGCCCGATATGTTGTTGGCGTATAGCCGTATCTCTTTCGAAACACGGTATGCAAATAACTGCCGCTCGAGAAGCCTTCGTGAATCGCGATTTTATCAATAGACCAATTGGTATCGATTAATTTCCGGCACACCGCTTCTAAACGGACGTGTTCAAGAATTTCACTGAAGGATTGCCCAGCCGCTTGCTCCTTGAATATCCGCTGCAGCTGCCTGGAACTGATATGCAATTTCTCCGCGACATCATCCAGAACGACCTCACCCGAGGAATTCGCATGGATATACTCCAGTGCCAATTGATAGCGGTAAGCCTTCATGTCTCGTGAAGGCAACTCCGCTTCGGATGGCTCGGATTCATACGCGCGTACGGCACGCAGCAGTATCTGAATAATGCACTGCTTGATCGTTGTGTACAGACCCGGATATTTTTCCTGAGAAGCTTGGTAAGCCTCCAGAAAATAAGGCATCGCCCGATGGATATCCATCGACGGCTTCAGCGGCAGCCCCCTGAGCTTTTCCATGCAGTCGTCAGCCTCCGCCATCTCCCAAGGATCCGCAGCCGGCCATAACAGACGATCCGGATCATCGGGTGTTACGTCATGCGGAATAATGTCCACATGCAGACATAATTCGTCCATGGGCTCTGCTGCGTCCGCTTCCTGATAATGGAGAACATTCGGACCCGTTAAATAAAACATTCCTTCCCTCAAGGCATAGGGATTCTCTTCCATAATAACGGTCCCTTTGCCACGCGGTATGAAATGAAACTCATATTCAGCATGTTTATGGAAGGACACAATCTTCCCCGGAGGGAAGGTGGTGAGATGAAATCGAAGAACCCGGATCTCATAACGCCCCCAATAGATCCTCAGATCAAGTCTCTCCAAGGCATCCTGCCGATCTTTCATAAACTCATATGGAAAATGATTATTCATGCTGATACATCACCCTTGTAACTTAAGCTTGCAGTTCATCCAAACGAATCGCACGATGTTCCTTGGCCGAACGGTTGGAAGCCTCCATCAATTTCGTTAATTCAACCGCATATGCGATATTTTCCTCTGCAACGGTATTTTCCTGAATATGAGAGATCCACTGTTCAAAAGCACTTGCACGATTTGCTGGTACTGGCAGTTCAACCCACGCTTCCTTGTATTCTTCTTTCTTCGTTGAGCGGATAAGAAGTTTACTGTCTGGCGTACCATAGAGAATCGTTCCGTCTGTACCGTGAATCTCAATCGTAAACGGCGAGAAGTTATTAACAAAACCAGCCTCCACAATACCAACAGCACCCGTAGCTGTAGATAATGTAGCAACGGCGTTATCTTCGACCTCTTTACCCGTTATGTAGCCAAAATTCGCATGAACATCAACCGCTTCTTCTCCCAGGAACAGGCGTGTCAAATACATAGGATGGCAACCCAGATCAATGAGGGCTCCTCCACGAGTTTCCTCCAGACCATAGAAATGCTCAGGCAGCCAGCCTGCCGTTGCGCCGTTATGAGACAAGCGGACACGAACGAGTGTTACGGTACCCAGTAGTCCCTCTTGCAACAGTTCACGGATCGCCAAGGTGTAACCATCATTCAAACGGGGGAGTGATACCGTTAATTTGACTTCATTCTCATTTACCGCGTTCATAATATCATTGACCTCTTGAAGGGTAGCGGCCACTACTTTCTCCGTAAAAATGTGCTTGCCGGCTGCCGCAGCTTTCAGCATCACTTCTCTGTGCATGGATGTTGGTGCATCCACGATGACAGCATCGATATCGCTTTGCAGCATTTCATCCAAGGATTCAAAGAACGGTACTCCTTGCTGCTCCGCAGCTTTTTTACCGCGTTCCGGATTCTCATCCCATACGGCTACGATTTGTGCATCCGGATGCTCCTGCGCCTGTTTTGTGTAATCCCATGCGTGCACATGCCAATAACTAATTTTTCCGATTCTAATCATTATGGTCACCTCAGTATCTAATATTAAGACATCATGCCATTAATCTAACACATGAATTAGCCGATTCACAGTGTAAAATTGCGACAGTTGATTTTGATATTGCGACATCATTGCATACAAAAACTCCGCCATAAGACGGAGTAATATGTATTGTCACGCTATATTTTGAACCGTTCTCTTGCAGAAGTAATATGTGCTATGTGATGATTCCCATGCCATGCATACATGGCCGTGGCGTATTCAAGATGAGTCGTTCGCTGGTTCTCGGGATGATAGAACGTTCTTAGAAAGTCTTCATGGTCCATACTGTTTAATAAAGCGACCCATCTGGTATGTATGCCTTCAATCATGGCCAAAGATACTTCAGTAGCCACCGTCACGGAATCCGGAAGCGCTGCCCACAGCCGCTCGTCATACGGTTTGATGGTTGGATTGTCTTCTGTTAAAGCGAGTTTAAACCTCATATAAGAGTTCATATGACTGTCTGCAAGATGATGAACGACCTGACGTATGGTCCACCCACCCTCACGATAGGCCAAGTTAAGCTGTTCCTCAGACAAACCTTGAACGGCTGTCCGCAGTTTCCCAGGCATCCCCTCAATCTCTTGAATCCAGTGATTCCTATGTTCCGGTGACGACTGTCCCTCCCATTCAAATTGCCCTATGGGGTATCTCATATCCATGTTCCTCACTCCGATCTGCATGGTATCATCCCTTATCGTATGAATTGATAAGAACTTCTTCTCTATTAATAGAAGATGTTGTATAAACTGCTACAGCTGCTGAGCTAGAAATTATATTTACATAATATAATTTTCCAAGAGCATTTGCTATGCCCATCCTCAATAATTTTTAATGATTCAATTCTCGAATTATAATGGATATGGCTTGCAATCTTTTTGAGAAAAAAGGGAGACAGGCAGCATTTAGTGAATGTGCCGCCCCCCATCATTCTATTTTTGACTACGAAATGCGAATGACATTAAACACTTGCCCCGAATATGTGGCAGAGCTGTTTGCTCCCGAAGTATTCATGATAATACGCAGAACATCGCCATTATTCAAAGTAGTTAAATAAGATTTTGAAGCTTCCCCATTGGTTACTAACGTTGCCCCAATGCCAGAGATATTTTCAATGGAAAAACTGGAAACACTTCTCGGTTCTTGCGTAGTGCCATTGATTTGCACAAAGAAGTTGACAAGCCGACTCGCCGAAGCCAACAGTGTAGGGGTTGTGGTTAGATGAACGGTTATTACAAAGTCCACCATATATACTCCGGCCGCATTAACCGTAATCGTTCCTGGTGCCACGCTCGTTGTCGTATTTAGGGTAGGCCCTGCTGTTGTAAAAGCTACAGGTGTATTGTCAACAACCGTGATTAACGTAGTAGGGGAACCATAAATGGAACCATAACCTAGAGCAATAGTTCCCGTCGGGCCCGTTGGACCAGTTGCTCCTGTTGCTCCTGTTGGTCCGGTGACGCCAGTTGGTCCGGTTACTCCCGTCGGACCTGTTGGACCGGTTGAACCAGTTCTTCCAGTTGCTCCTGCCCCCCCTGTTCCTCCCGTAGGACCGGTTACACCCGTTGCTCCTGTTGAACCCGCTGCTCCAGTCAGACCGGTTACACCGGTTGGGCCAGTTAATCCCGTTGAGCCTGTTGCACCAATCGCGCCTGTGGATCCCGTTGCGCCCGTAGACCCCGTTGGTCCTGTTGGTCCAATTACACCTGTTGCCCCTGTTGGGCCAGTAGCTCCTGTGACACCAGTGCTTCCTGTTATGCCTGTTACTCCTGCTGAACCTGTTGCACCCGTTGGACCAGTCGAGCCGGTTGGACCGGTTGAACCAGTTCTTCCAGTTGCTCCTGCCCCCCCTGTTCCTCCCGTAGGACCGGTTACTCCAATGGCTCCAGTCGAGCCGGTTGGGCCTGTTACTCCGGTTGAACCCGTGTTACCAGTTACACCAATCGGGCCTGTCGCTCCTGTTAAACCAGTTGGACCGGTTGCTCCCGTAACTCCGGTGGCTCCGGTCGGGCCGGTCGGGCCAGTTGAACCTGTAACGCCTGTTACACCCGTTGACCCGGTCGAGCCTGTGGATCCTGTAACACCGGTTGCCCCCGTGTTACCAGTTACACCGATCGGCCCCGTTGGGCCTGTTACCCCGGTTATCCCAGTTGCTCCTGTGACACCAGTACTTCCTGTTGGACCTGTAACGCCGGTTGCACCAGTTGAACCTGTTGCACCAATCGCGCCTGTTACACCTGTTGAACCTGTCGCTCCAGTCGGACCTGTAACTCCCGTTGAGCCAGTTGCACCAGTTGGGCCTGTTGGGCCTGTGACGCCAGTTGGACCGGTTACACCGGTTACACCGATTCCTCCTGTTGGACCGGTAACTCCCGTAGCACCTGTCAGGCCAGTTGAACCTGTAACGCCGGTTACCCCCGTTGAACCCGTGGCTCCTGTTGCTCCAGTGACGCCGGTTGCACCAATGGCTCCTGTCGAGCCCGTTGCTCCTGTTGCCCCCGTAACGCCGGTTGGGCCTGTTGGACCGGTGGCTCCCGTGTTACCAGTTACACCAATTAAACCCGTAGGGCCGGTGGCTCCTGTTCCTCCTGTTACTCCCGTTGCACCAGTTGGGCCTGTTGGGCCTGTGTTACCAGTTAGACCGATTGCTCCCGTAACTCCAGTTGGACCGGTTATGCCGGTTGCTCCTGTAATACCAGTTGGCCCTGCTAATCCTGTAACTCCGGTTGCTCCTGTGACACCAGTAGCTCCGATTGCTCCGGTTGGACCCGTACTTCCGGTTCCTCCTGTTAAACCAGTTGGACCGGTGACTCCGGCAGTTCCTGTCGCACCTGTTGAACCTGTAACGCCGGTTGCACCAATGGCTCCAGTCGGGCCCGTTACTCCCGCTGCTCCTGTTGCTCCCGTAACTCCTGTAATGCCAGTTGGACCGGTTAATCCGGTAACTCCGGTGGCACCAGTTGCCCCTGTTGCCCCTGTAACGCCGGTCGGGCCTGTTACTCCAGTTAACCCGGTTGCTCCTGTGACGCCAGTGCTTCCTGTTGTTCCTGTAACTCCAGTTGGACCGGTGACTCCCGTTGGACCAGTCAAGCCTGGGGATCCTGTAGCGCCGGTTGGGCCCGTTACTCCGGTTGCCCCGGTGTTACCAGTTACACCAGTCGGGCCGGTCGCTCCTATTAACCCAGTTGGACCTGTTGGACCTGTAACTCCCGTTGAGCCTGTTGCACCAGTTGCCCCTGTTCCTCCTGTCGGACCGGTGACTCCTATGGATCCTGTAACACCGGTTACCCCAATGGCTCCTGTCGCTCCGGTTGAACCCGTGTTACCAGTTACACCAATCGGACCGGTTGCTCCTGTTGAGCCTGCTGCTCCTGTTGCTCCGGTTACACCGGTCGGACCGGTGACTCCAGTTACACCTGTAACTCCTGCTGAGCCAGTTGCACCAGTTGGGCCTGTGGATCCCGTTACCCCTGTAAATCCAACTGGGCCTGTTGTTCCTGTTACGCCAGTTGGACCAGTTATTCCCGTAACTCCTGTCGAACCCGTGGCGCCAACAGCTCCAGTTGCTCCGGTTGGACCGGTTATCCCGGTTACTCCTGTGATACCAGTTGGACCTACTAATCCCGTAACTCCGGTGGCACCAGTGACACCAGTTGCCCCCGTTCCTCCGGTTACCCCAATCGGGCCTGTAACACCCGTTGACCCTGTTGCACCAGTTGGGCCTGTTACGCCGGTTGCACCTGTAGCACCCGTTACTCCTGCTGAACCTGTTGGTCCCGTCAAACCCGTGATGCCTGTTACTCCGGTTCCTCCAGTCGGACCTGTGGCTCCGGTTGCACCGATTGGTCCCGTTGGACCTGTTACTCCGGTGGCTCCTGTGACACCAGTGCTTCCTGTTATTCCTGCAACACCGGTTGCCCCGATGGCTCCTGTTGAGCCCGTGGCCCCTATTGCTCCTGTAACGCCGGTTGCACCTGTTACTCCAATCGGGCCTGTTACTCCCGTTGAGCCTGTTGCACCAGTTGCCCCTGTTCCTCCGGTTACCCCAGTCGGGCCTGTTACACCTGTTACCCCACTTCCTCCTGTTGGACCTGTAACTCCCGTAGTGCCCGTTGCACCAGTTGAGCCTGTGATGCCGGTTACCCCCGTTGAACCGGTCGATCCTGTTGGGCCCGTTGAACCCGTGACGCCTGTTACACCTGTTGAACCTGTGGCACCAGTCGGACCTGTTACTCCCGTTGAGCCTGTTACTCCGGTTATCCCAGTTGCTCCTGTGACACCTGTGCTTCCTGTTGGACCTGTAATGCCTGTTGTTCCTGTAACACCGGTTACACCCGTTGAACCTGTTGCACCAGTTGGGCCAGTAGATCCCGTTACCCCTGTTAATCCAGTTGGGCCTGTTGTTCCTGCTACGCCAGTTGGACCTGCTAATCCCGTGACTCCGGTGACACCAGTTGCTCCCGTTCCTCCGGTTACCCCAGTCGGACCGGTTGCTCCTGTTACCCCGATTCCTCCTGTTGGACCTGTAACTCCAGTAGCACCTGTCAGGCCAGTTGAACCTGTAACGCCGGTTGCACCAATGGCTCCTGTCGCGCCCGTTACACCCGTTGATCCTGTTGCTCCCGTAACTCCGGTTGGGCCTGTAGAACCTGTAACTCCAGTGCTTCCTGTATTACCCGTGGCTCCGATTGCTCCTGTAACGCCTGTTGCCCCTGTTCCACCAATCGAGCCTGTAACACCAGTTGGACCTGTGGATCCTGTAACACCTGTTACCCCAATGGCTCCTGTCGCTCCGGTTGGGCCTGTTACTCCGGTTGAACCCGTGTTACCAGTTACACCAATCGGCCCGGTTGCTCCTGTTGAACCTGTCACTCCCGTTGAGCCTGTTACTCCTGCTGCTCCGGTTACACCGGTCGGACCGGTGACTCCAGTTACACCTGTAACGCCAGTAGGACCTGTGGATCCTGTCGAACCCGTGGCGCCAATAGCTCCGGTTGCACCAGTTGGACCCGTAGTTCCCGTTGCTCCTGTTGCTCCTGTTGGTCCTGTCGAACCCATGGCGCCCGTAGATCCTGTAAGGCCGGTTGAACCCGTGTTACCAGTTACACCGATCGGACCCGTTGGACCGGTGGATCCTATGACACCTGTGCTTCCTGTTGGACCTGTAAAGCCGGTTGCTCCTGTTGGGCCCGTTGAACCTGTAGTACCTGCCGCTCCCGTAGATCCCGTTAAACCCATGATTCCTGTTGGCCCGGTTATTCCGGTAGCTCCAGTTGTTCCAGTTGTTCCAGTTGTTCCAGTTGCTCCAGTCGAGCCTGTTACTCCGGTGGCTCCTGCTGCTCCTGTAACGCCGGTTGGGCCTGTAGAACCTGTAACCCCAGTTATCCCTGTTATTCCTGTTGGACCGGTTATCCCGGTTGGTCCTGTGACACCAGTAGCTCCTATTGCTCCGGTTGGACCCGTGCTTCCGGTTACTCCTGTTAACCCAGTTGGACCGGTTGCTCCTGTGATACCAGCGCTTCCTGTTGTTCCTGTAACTCCTGTTGGACCGGTCGCTCCGGCAGCTCCTGTCGCGCCGGTTGGGCCTGTTACTCCTGCTGAACCTGTGTTACCAGTTACACCGATCGGCCCGGTTGAGCCTGTCGGACCTGTCACTCCCGATGAGCCTGTTACACCGGTGTGGCCTGTTGCCCCGGTTATCCCAGTTGCTCCTGTGACACCAGCGCTTCCTGTTGGACCTGTAACGCCTGTTGGACCAGTAACTCCCGTAATTCCGGTTATTCCAGTCGGGCCTATTGCCCCGGTTGGGCCTGTGACTCCCGTTGATCCAGTTACTCCTGTTGTTCCTGAAACGCCGGTTGCTCCTGTTGGACCTGTTAATCCAGTTGCGCCTGTTGTTCCTGTGACGCCAGTTGGGCCGGTTAATCCCGTAACTCCTGTGGCTCCGGTCGGACCGGTGGCTCCTGTGACACCTGTGCTTCCTGTTATACCTGTAACGCCTGTTGGACCAGTTAATCCCGTAACTCCGGTTACCCCCGTTGAACCCGTGCCTCCGATTGCTCCTGTAACGCCTGTTGCCCCGATTGCACCAGTGGTTCCCGTAGCACCTGTTACTCCCGTTGGACCCGTTAATCCCGTAGCTCCGGTGACTCCTGCTGAACCTGTTGCCCCGGTGGCTCCTGTCAAGCCAGTTGGTCCTGTTCCTCCAGTCGGACCGATTCCTCCCGTTGCCCCGGTAGCTCCAGCAACCCCTGTTACACCCGTTGCTCCTGCTGGACCCGTTGCTCCCGTATCTCCTCTGGTACCCGTCATCCCTGTAGCACCTGTTTCGCCGGTCGGGCCCGTCGCTCCTGTTATTCCTACCTCACCGCTCATGCCGGCTGCCGCCAGCAAGGTATAATCTGCCGATGCTCCGGGGATCCCCGTGGGATTGGCGACATTGACCAAATACGTACTACCATTGTATGTCACGACTTGATCCAACGGATAAGACTGACCTTGAGCTGGATCAAATGGTATAACCCCGTTTAAGCCTGCGCCTGCAGCAGCAAGCAATGTATAATCCGGCGACATGCCCGGAACGCCTTGAGGCGAAGTGACATTTGCAAGGTAGGTGCTGCCGTTATAAGTAACGACCTGCCCTTGCATATAGAATAAACTTGATCCTGGATCAAAACTGACAATTCCATTTAATCCTTCACCTGTAGCTCCTGTAGCTCCTGTTGCTCCTGTTGCTCCTGCACCACCATCTGCTCCGCTATAGCCAATGGGTCCTTGAGGTCCCCTGACCCCCGGAGCTCCCGTTATACCTCTGGGTCCTCTTCTAGCGAGAACTACTTTTCGTATACATTTCCCACGTTTTCTTTTATGGTGATGATGATGTCGTTGCTTTCTATGATGTGACCGAGATTGTCTTGAAATGACCAAGCGATTTTTCCGAAGCGATTTTTGGCGACTGATCTTTTTCATTATTTTTTTTCGTTGAAGTACACGCTGTTTAGGCTTATTTCTGAGCGATTTCCGAAGAACCCATTTTCTTCTCAGCTAATTTCACCTCCTCGTTTTCGACTCGGTTGCATAAGTATATGAGAAATAACGCCTACCCTTGAATGATTAAAAATATTTAGCGTGATCATCAAGCAAAAAAGTCCCCCGGATGTTTCCCGGCGGACCTATTCTTCAACACCCAACGCCATTCATGACGAACCTAGTATTCCTTCGACTTCATTTATCTGCGCCTCCGACAAAGGTCCAAAAGCAGCTGCCCCGATCAATTCCTCCACCTGCTTCCTGGTTTTAAAACCTGGGATCGGAATCGTCACATGACTTCTCCCCCAAATCCATGCAAGCGCCCCTTGAACTAAAGTTCGATTTCCGCTCGTTAAGACCTCTCTGACTGCCTCAAGCTTTTGGAGGTACGAAGGTACCGCCTTACCATTCTTAAAATAGGTAACCCATTCATGACGGCTTCCCCTTACATCCTGATCACTGAATCTGGAATCATGATTAAATTTTCCGCTCAAGAGGCCCATAGCCAGAGGAGTATTATTAATGCTGGCTAGACCATAACGTTCACATAGAGAGAGCATTTCCTTATCATCACTAAGCACATTCAATACGTGCTGTATGGCAGCTGCTTCCGATTTTTGAGCGAAGATTTGGGCATTGGCTACATCCCATGTGCTCCAGCCATATGTACGGATCAGCCCTTCTTGACGAAGTTCATTCAAACTATCGATGACTGTATCGATTTCCTCTAAACTTAAACCACCTACATGAATTTGGTACATGTCAACATAATCCGTTTGAAGACGTCTCAGGGACCTCTCACACGCATGACGAACATATTCTGGTGTTACATCGTGACGAGTGAATGCTTCCTTGGTTGACTCATCATAGGTATATCCGAATTTGGTAGCAATGACCGCTTCGTGTCGTCTTCCCCTCAACGCACGACCAAGCACCGCTTCGCTATGCCCTGTTCCATATACATCCGCAGTATCAAAAAAGTTTACACCCCTTTCTAACGCTGCATGAATCCCTGCAATCGATTCAGACTCATCGACCTCCCCCCATCCGTCCGGCAAGCCATCTAACGTAAATTCCCCACCGATTGCCCAACATCCCAACCCAAGCGGACTTACGGATATTTCCGATCTGCCTAACATCCTGTTCATGTCATTTCCTCCCTTTTCGGATCACTTCAACATCATTATAATAAGGACAATGGTTTATGATTAGATCCAATATTCGCTGTTATACAGGAACCAATTAGAGGAGGAAAATCGTGTACGGCATTTATGTGGACCGTGAATCTAAGGTACCGGTGACGCGTCAGATATGCCAGCAGTTGCGAATGATCATCGAATCGGGGCAGCTGTCGGCTGGAACCAGACTGCTTCCCACTCGCGTTTTGGCTAAGGAATGGGGAATTGCGCGCAATGTTGTCATCGAGGTATATGAACAGCTGATAGCCGAAGGATATCTGGATGGTCGGGCAGGATCTGGCACCTATGTGGCCGAAGGAATCTTCCACATTTCCGATTCGCGTATTCCCACAATTTCCAGCGGAGCGGCAGTCCAGCCACAGCCTAAACCTGAGCGTGAACAAATCATTGATTTTGCGACAGGGGTTCCTGACCAAAAATGGTTCCCTAGGCAAATCTGGGCGAAATACTTGAAAGAAGCAGCAGAAGGTACGTTGTCTGAAGAACATAATTACGGCCATGTCCAAGGCGATTTATCGCTTCGGTCCGCAATATGCGAATATGTATACCGCTCCAAGGGCATTCAATGCACAGCCGAACAAATCATGATTGTTTCGGGCGCTTCCGAAGGTTTTTTTCTCCTGGCCAAATCATTCGCTCCAAAATTTCATTCCTTGTACATAGAAGATCCAACAATCGATTTTACACAAGAGATTTTTAAGCTGATGGACTATCGTCTTGTCCCTGTTGAAGTCGATCTCAACGGAATGCGTATCGACTTCCTTACGAGTATCACTCCGGGTCATCTTGTTTTATTAACACCGTCACACCAGTTTCCTACTGGGAGCCTGCTGTCCATTCAACGCAGACATCAGATTATCCGGATGGTTGAAGAAGCGGACTCATTCGTGATTGAAGATGATTATGATAGCGAGTTCCGTCTTCGGGGAATTCCTGTACCCCCTCTACAGACCCTCTCCCCTTCCAGAGTCATCTATGTGGGAACGTTTAGCAAAACCTTGTCGCCCAGTCTTCGGATCGGATTTATAATTGTTCCGCCGAGTCTAATCAATACCATTGCCGAAGTGAAAGATAAACTGAATTTGCACACACCCTTTATCATTCAAAAGGCATTAAGTCAGTACATTCTGGATGGCCAACTGGAACGACATATCCATAAGATGAAGAAAGTATATAAGAAACGCAGGAATTTCATGACGGAACGGCTTCAGCACTTATTCGGTAATGATATTTCCATTCTGGGCGATGAGGCAGGCATGCATCTTCAGATCTCTTTTCATCCGAAAGCGTACGCTCTTCTTCCTTGGAATGATACGGCTGCATACGGCTTCCAAGCTGAAACGATTTCGAAATACAGGATCGCCAAGCCGAGCCCCTCCACTCCAACCGGTATTGTATTAGGGTACGGGAACCTCACAACAGAAGAGATTGAGGAAGGACTGAGCAGAATTTATCAGTATGCTTCTCAGGCAGGGATACCTCGTGAATGAATACTTCTACAACCAAACAAAACGGCCTGTCCGCTTAATGCGAGCCGAGCCGTTTCATTGGAATACTTCTATGTTCTTCTACTTGCTGCACTTCAATGTCCTCGATCCGATCAGTTACGCAGCGTCCAAAACGCATTCAGGATTAAACCTAGCTTCTCTATCGATTACGACTCTTCATAAAAAATGATTTTATTACCGAATGGGTCAATGACACACAGCTCTTTACTGTTCCAAGGCGCGATCTCGATGCCAGGTCTGGAGTATGGATAATTTTTCTGAATCAGTTGTTCATGAAAATGCTCAATCCCTACCAGGTCCACCCGAATGGCTGCGCCGGGTGAGCAGTCTCCATAATGCTCCGTCAAATGGATTTTTAACGAATCCCTGGATATCTGCATGTATAGCGGTGCGGAATCATCAAAGCGATGTTCCCAATCCAAGGTGAATCCAAGATATTGGATATAAAATTCTTTCGCCTTCATTTCATCGAATACTCTGAATAAAGGTATGATTTCGCTCATAACTCTCCCTCCCATGTCCTGTTTATTCTATTCAATCACTTACCTAAATCTCTTTAAACGCATTATGTATGTGTGCAGCTACGCTGTAAGCAGCGGTTGCAAGGGCATTCAAATCTGCAGACCTTTTATTTTAAAATGCAAATCATGCCATTCATTCATTTCTGGTGGCATTGGAGAGCTTTTTGGCTTTCTCACGTTTAACGCGATTCCACACAAGCAGGATAAGAAAGGAACAAGCCAGACAGATAAAGATTACCTTAAGATAATGTTCGACCACATTCAGAATATACTGCCACTGCTCGCCAAAGATATAACCTATGCTGAAGAAGGATATTACCCACGCTGCGACCCCCGTGTATCCATAGATCCATACCGTCCGGTAAGGTACTCGAATCATGCCGATAAAGCACCCGATGAATTGCCTCACCCCGGGGATGAAAAAACAAATAATGAGCAGCTTATTTCCATACTTGTTGTAATACACCTGTGTTTTCTCCACAAGGGATGGCTTAATGAAGAGCCATTTTCCATAGCGTTCTATGAGCGGCATCCCCAGCTTATATCCAAGGATATAGGTAATGGTTAACCCTATGGCTGCCCCTATAAAAGCTGATCCAAATGCAGGGACCATCTCAACGATCCCCTTATAGGTCAGGAACCCGGTGTAGGTTAAGGTGCTGTTTCCAGGAGGAATTGGAAGAGCAATAAAATCAAGGGGCAGCCCAATCAATAACACCAAATAACCATATTGTTCAAATAACTGCTCAACCAATTCAAACAAATTCATGGATAAACTCCTTCATCTTACCGATAACTGTCATAGTAAAGGTGTAGGGCCTCGTTCTCAAAGACCTCTCTGTTTAGCACCCCGTACGGTACAGCTGTTATGTCGTCTGACCATTCGCGAAGCCGATAGCTCTGTTGAATATGGAGCAATCTGGTCAGAACCGATAGTGCGGAATCTTTATGGGTATTGATTGCGGCTTTGTGCTTCATCTCCTGCAGAAGTGCCGGAGTCGTAATCAACTTCAGCAATTGCTGTTTCAGTTCACCAGCCATGGCTTGCTGAGCCACGCCGATTCCCACCAGATAATCCGCATTATCCTGCTCTTGACCCGGCAGCGGTTTAACTAATAACATAGGACGTTCCATCGTCAACGCTTCGGATATGGTGAGTCCTCCTGGTTTTGTCACCATCAAATCAGCCATCGCCATCAATTCATGCATACGATCTACATAACCCATGACCGTTATTTGGGAATGATCCGAAAAATCCTCCTGCAGCGATTGATACAACTTCGTGTTACGGCCGCACACGATTATAAATCGCACATTCTGCGGGTATTCCCGTGATTTCATCCATTCGATAACCTCTTTATCGATCATGCCTTCTCCTCCGCCCATGATCAGCACAACCTGCTCAGATGCATGTATGCCGTAATGATCTCGCAGTCGGCCCTGATCCACCGGTTGGCTGTAGAGAGGATTGACGGGAATTCCGGTGACTGAGATTTTTTTACTTGGCACGCCTTTGCGCTCCAGTGCAAGCTGTACGACATCAGAACCCACCATATAATAATCCGTGTGAGAATGTATCCAGTAGCTGTGATCCGTGTGATCCGTCATGACGGTAGCCGTTGGCACATCGGTAAAGCCCATTGCTTTCAATAAGGACATGCCTGCTGCTGCCGGGGGGAACGTACTGACTACAATTGCCGGCTTCTCCGTCTCCAGCATTGTGCTGAGTTTATGCAGGCTGAAAGTACTGAAGCGCTTCAGCATCTGAATTAGGGTGTTTTCCTCACGTGTTTTTTGAAATAGATAACCGTAGACGGATGGGAAATGCTTCATCCACTGCACAAAGAAATACTGGCCTGCCACATGCAGCCGTGGATGGGTTAGCTCCATATAATCCATTACTTTAACGCGCAGATGAGGGTAGTTTTTTTTAGCTGACTCCACAATGGCCTTCGACGCCTGGTTGTGACCCTCTCCCAGGCTTCCGGTTAATATTAATATTTTTTGCTCATTTATGGATCTCATTGATATTACTCCTTATCTAACGTTATGTGTTGCTTATTCGTTAATCAAAACTTCATCATCGAACCATCAATCATTCTTCACCTGCCGTCACATCAATCGAATCTTTTGGAGGCTGCACCACTGAGGTCTCAGAGCGTTTTTTCTTGCGGTTCTTAATCATCCGTACTGTGAACCAAACGCCCCCGATCAGAATCCCAACAGACACCAGAATAATCGTGAGTACACTATCCACCATATTCTCAGCTGCACGGCCGTAAACATAGAACAGCACGCCCACGGTATAGAACTTCACTGCGCGGCCGATAGCCGCATAACTGAGAAGTTTCCATAAAGGATAGTTCATGCAGCCAGATAGAATGGTAAATATTTTAAAGGGAATCGGCGTGAAAGCTCCAACAAGTATGGCAGCTTCGCCATGCTTGGTGAACAATGCGGTTGCTGAATCATACCATTTTTTCTTCATGATCTTGTTTAAGACTAAACTGCCGGAAACTTTTCCAATTCCATAACCGATAGGCGTTCCAATCAAACACCCTGCAAATCCGATCGTCGCGAGCCAGATCGCCCGGTCCGGGCTCAGAGCGCTCAGGGACAGCTGCGAGAACAGTGCCGGAATCGGAAAAATAATCGCATCGATCATGGCATGAATAAATAATCCGATATCGCCTAAATTACGTAAAAAATCCATCAGGCCTTATCTCCTCTGCTTGGTTACCACCTACGCAACCCGTATATTGTGCGATATCGTTGTTTAGAATCAAATCAGTAAGCATCCGTTCACATTCCTCTCCCGTGTCTTGTTAATGCAAGGATATCATGATCGGAGAGGGTTATCTTCCGTCTTCAGACGATATTCATCCTAGACTTAGGTCTAGATACTAATAGTAGATATAATATAGTAGATATAGTATAAACGAGTTTTATGATCAATAAGTTGGGTTTATGTCCATTTGGTGTAAAACAAAAAAAAGCCCAGCCGCAATTCGCGGCCAAGCTCTAGGTAATATTCTATTCGAATTGGCAGATCTGCGCAACTTCCGAAACGGCATGCACCACATAATCGGCTTGGGATAAATCCTGATTTCCCGAATTCGGATTCACGAAGCCGATGCATTTCATCCCTGCCGCTTTCGCTGCGGCAACACCATGGCGGGCATCTTCAAGCACCATGCAATCTTGTGGCTTCACCCCCAACAATTCGGCAGCCTTGAGATATACATCCGGTGCTGGCTTCCCTCTCTCCACTTCTTCTCCACTCACAACGCATTCAAAATGATCTAGCAGATCAAACTTGCGGAGAACGGCCTTAATGAATACAGGTGGCGATGATGACGCAATAGCCGCCGGAATATTCCGTGCTTTGAGCTCAGCCAGGAGTTCCCGTATGCCATCGATAGGCTCCATCTCACTTGAAGTCAGCATTTCGATTTTGTTGGACAACTGGTATTCAATAATTTCTGAAACGGATGGAGTCAGATTATGCTGTTCTTTCACGGCTGCCCACATCTCCGGATTGGTCATCCCCACGTACTGCTCCAGCTGTTCATGGGTTATAGCCGACCCGTAATAGTTCATAACCTGAATATCCACTTCAAAGTGCATGGGCTCGCTATCAATAATGACGCCATCCATGTCGAAAATAAAAGCTTGTATCATGTTCATACCCCTTTGTTGTATTGTTTCTTGCTTAACCCCATATGATATCCAGCACCGTTCCCAGCGCCCCGGATTTATGGCCCCGCAGGACATCGGGATTGAATACCTCTACGAATCCGCACCGGGTGCAGGATACGAACAAATAATGGTGATAATCGATATCGAAAATTTTGCTAACACCGGTACCGCTCATGCTAACTTCCTGCGAGATGCAATCCCGATGACCACAGCGTCGGCAATTGAATTTGCTGATCAGCAATTCCTCCATGCTGAGGCAGCCCGCTTCAGTTAATGGATCACTCTGGACGCTTGTCTCTTCATCCGGCCCAGATATCAGATGCTCAGGCAATACCTCGTGTTTACATACCGGACACGTCTGGTCAATCAAAGCTACATCGCTCGCACACCATGGGCATTGAACCACACCAGCACCTTCCTCCCAATCATGTAGACAACAACGTTCTCTCAAACCCTACTCGTGAATACCCTTCGGCAAAATAATTAAGCTCGTAACGGGTTTGTTGGTATCCGAGGCGTTTGTAAAAGTTGAGAGTACCTTCATTCCCAGGGTGACCCAAGGTGAATAAAACGGCTGTGAAATGGCCTCGATCCCGAATGCCTGCACATACGGCATCCAGTATGCCGGCGCCAATTCCCTGCCGTTGATATAACGGAGAAACCACCACACCAACAATTTCATATCTTTTCAGATCAGAATTCCATATGTATCCAGCATGACCCACAACATCTTCTGTATCCCTAACAGCCACCCAGTATTTCGCATCATCCTTATGTTTTAAATAAAGATTCCACCTTTCAGGATACAATCGCTGGACAAAGCCAGGAAATTGCAGTGGATGTCGCCCCATTAGCTCCAACACAAGTTTACAATCTTGTTCCTGAAGAAGTCTATAATGGATCATGATCATGATACCTCCATATTCATCCTGCCCATCGAAACCGATCCTCTAAAACGATATAATATCGTGTAACTCCTCCAGCGTATGGATCTCATACTTGGGTTGAATGGACGTGGAGTTCGCCTTGCGATGCGGGTTATACCAGCAAGTATCAATCCCGTAACGAATGCCGCCCTGTATATCGGAAGTTAGAGAATCACCAACGATGAGGACCTCCTTCTTATCGGGGTAGTTCAATTTATCGAAGGCATAATCAAAAATCCCTTCGTGGGGCTTTTGAGAACCGGCATCCTCCGAGACGATAATACATTCAAAGGCATCACATAACGCAGAACCGTGAATTCGGTTAAACTGTACTTCCTTGATTCCGTTCGTAATGATGGCCATTCGCTGCCCGCGTTCCGCAAGCTGACTGCATAGCTCTTTTGCCCCTTCGATCAGGTATGAGCCCTGCCCTAGATACTTAATGTAGGTATGACTGAATGCATCGGCATCCAGGTCACATTCAATACTGTGTTCGGCCAGCAGCCTTTCGAATCTGGCTGTTCGCAGTTCACTCTGCGTAACGCTTCCTTGCTCGAATTCGTTCCATAACTGCTGGTTAATACGCCTGTAGCTGTCCACGATAGCAGCCGTGCATTCCTGATCGATCTCGCCAAATGAACCTGACAATGCAAAAGCCTCCGACTTTGCATAATCATACAACGTATCATCTGCATCGAATAATATAACCTTATATCGCAACGATGTGCCTCCTCGCATGCTTTATTCTTGTTTACGCTGCTTACTCCGATGCCGATTCGGATGGCAAATGTTCTCTGGACTTTTGATTCAGTTCATGAATCTTTTGTCTTTTTTGATGGACCACATAATCCCTGCCACTCTTTACCAGCTTCATCTGATAATGGAGTATTAAAGATAACAATGTAATCATAACACCTGCAGCCAGCATAATCATGATCCACTCATCCACTGCCAAGAGCATAATGAGCAGCAGCTCAACGACGATGAATATCCCTGCTCCCAAGGCAAGAGTTTTCATATTACCTCCTTAACCCTCTTTGCTGAGCCTATAGTAATGATGAAGCTCCTGATCGAGCTCGACCTCGCCGACGTACGTAAACCCGCATTTTCGGATAACTTTATTGGAAGCCTCATTGCCGGGCAGAGCAGCAGCGCATAATTCGAGCTCCCCTGTATTCTGGAACAAAAACTCGATTAATCCCCGAGCAGCCTGGGTTGTATATCCCTGATTGTGATGCCGGTTGGACATTCCATACATGATTTCCCTGTTAGGATAAGGCAGCCCGTCCTTGGGTCCTGTGTTGCACCAGCCAATGGTCTCTCCGGTATCCTTCAACACAATAACTAATCGCAGACGCAGTTGGCCCACATCCCCGCCGTCCTGAACGGCTTGCAGGAACTGTCGATTCTCAACCATCTCATAGTTGGTCAGCCAATCAAGGCGCTGTTCCTTCGGCACATCCCAACCCGGCAGGTACTGCCTGATCTCCGGTTCATGCGTGATCTTGTATATGGCATCCAGATCCTCCAGCATATATTCCCTAAGAACAATATCCTCACATTCAATCATAAAGGGTTTGCCTTGCGGATCGGTCATTGTATAATTGTTCAAAATAGTCCTCCTACATTCATTTCCTTAACGAATCCGGCTTAGACTGCTTCCTCTAAAACCGGGTCTTCCGCAGCCTCTTCCATGATTATACAACGGTTACTGATACAGAGTAACCCCCGGCGCGCGAGGCATAGAAGCTCGAACCCCCTACAAGCACCTAACGCACTACCTGTTTACGTCTATACCAATAGGTATAAATCTCTTTATACTGTAACCGATCATACAAACGGTTAGCTGCAACATTATTTTGTATCACTTGCAGATAACTGCAAGTTGCACCTTTCGCTTTTGCCCATTGAAGGATGTGCAGCACCAGCTGCTTGCCGAAACCCCGATTTCTGGCAGCTGGCGAGGTGGCAATATCATAAAGCCCGAGAACCCCCTGCTCCAACGCTCCAATCCCGCAGGCTACGGGCTTGGATTGATCATATAGAGTAAAGAATCCGTATGGAATAACAGATTGACATAACAACCTTCTCGTAGTTGCCAGATCCTGCTCTGACTGTCCCGTTATCACTCCCAGATTATGAAGCCAGTCATCGCTTACATGCTCCTGAACGGTCACTTCATGATGAGTAGGGGCCTCGACATCATGCAAATGCTCCAGGATTCTGACACTGGATGGATCAACAACAGTGTAATTCATAGAATCTAATGTTGAATCCAGATCGGGCGGGTTGAATGGCGTGATTTTGAAAATAACATCAAGTCCGGCATCTGCATAACCTCTCTCACATAGATGAATCTGCGCGTGAAGATCTATCGGATGCTCTGAATATAACGCGCTGATTGAGTTGGACCTCTTCGTAAAACCGTTTGCAAATCGCAGCAACCAGCCATGCTGGACCACCGTCTGGATGGCCGGCCACGCATTCAGTGTCAGTTCTTCAATTCGCTTATGCATATTTACCACTCCCTATAACCTGTTGAGAATAAATATACATTTCATCGAAAATTTATTCAATAATTTGAGCAAATTGATAGGAAGCTGCAAGTTACACGCATGCCTCTGCCTCTCCTCTAGCTTCCAAGTACACGCTGGATAAATTCTGTTTTTGCAGCCGTGTATGCCTCTCGATCATCCTGATTCTCTTGTGCCAGCTTCACTTTCAATTCAGCATATTGCTGAGCCCACTTAGGCTGCTCCCTAAGCCGATCCCGAAACTGAAGCTGCTTCTCCCATCTCGGCTCCTTGTCCAGCATCAGATGCAAGTGACACTCTCGCCGATCATTCCTGACTCTGACAAAAAATCTTCGGTACGTTCTCCCATCCAACTCTGGTGGAACATAGCTCCAGCGATGCACCTCCAGCATCTCAGCTATACAGTCAATCTCTTCAAAAGATTGGATCTTCGCCATGACATCGATAATCGGTTTTGCCGGCATCCCAGGTATGGACGTGCTTCCGATATGTTCGATCTGCACAACACCATATTGTGCCAGCAACTGCTTAAGTTCGGCAACCTCATGAAGTCCTTTGTTAAGCCAGGCAGGATCCGGTGCGGCAATACTAATCTTCTCCGTTGCCCAATCGGGCCAAGCTTCCTGATGAAACTCCCCCATGTCATTCACCTCGTGTTTAATTGGTTAAGGTCTGTATTGTTCTTCTAATAGGATGGCAGAGTCTCCCGCATACCGCACATGAAACAAACGATCTACGAGATTCATCGTGACCATTTCATGAAGCTTCACTTCAACCGTTCTTGACCCGTCCAGTACATACAGCAATGCATCCGTTGGGAGGTGTATATGCGTATCGTCTGTTACCGGATTGCGAATATAGAATCCATTGCTTAAAGAAGCAGTGTCAGGAACGCCATCCTCGGCGGCAGCTTGCTCTGCTGCTTCAGCTGAGAACCATTCTACATCATCCAATACAAGGGAATAGCCGGCATCTTCCTTCTTAACAGCTAGAATAAAACCCAGCTTTTCCTTAACCTGAGGCAGATGATCTACGATCTGATTGAGTTTCTTCATATCAGATTGGACCTCGGAAATGGCCTCGTCGCTCATGCTGCTGACCGCCACAGCCTCCTGTTGCTGATGAGCATCGGATTGTGGATTAACACGATCCATCTGCGTAATTTTGGACTGGGCCAGCAGCATATCATCCTGTAATTGCTTCATGTTCTCTTCCACTCTTTGAATGCTCTGGGCATTCTCTTGCTTATTCTTATGTAAGGCGTTGAATAATACCAGATTTGAAGCTAAAGAAACGATGATTAACAATATCAAACCGATGGCAACCTTAGGCTTTTTGGACATACGTACCCTCTCCCGATCGATAATCAACAGCCTATATTTCGAAATACAATGGGGCCGAAGCATGATACCCCCTCCACAGCGCTGATGATATTGATATAACGCAAAAAAACGAAGACCCAGCCTCAAAAACTCCCGTCTCAGGCCTCGAATCTCGATAAAACGCTATCAAGCACTTTACTCCAGGCGTTCATTTCGGATAACCATATGAAGATGGTCCTCCCACACACCGTTAATTTTCAGGTATTTGATTGCCAGACCCTCTTCATAGAAGCCTAAGCGTCTCACCACATTCAACGAGGCTGCATTCCTCGGCATGATATTGGCTTCCAGCCGGTGCATCTCCAGTGTATCAAAGCAATGGGATACGACAGCGCTCAGCGCTTCGGTCATATACCCTTTTCCCGTGTGACTCTGTGCCAGCTTGTAGCCGACATGCCCCGATTGAAATACGCCCCGAACGATGTTGCTGACCGCTACGGATCCGATGATCTTGTCATCCTGATGCAGCCACACCTTGAACAGGGTGCCGTCAGCTATACTGCGTCTTTCCGCCGCAAGAAGCTCTGCTTGTTTACCAATCGTAAAGTATTCCGGTTCCCTTACAGGCTCCCAAATTTTGAAGTAAGGCTCGTTCCCGACGATAAAATCCACCACTTCTGCTGCCCGATCCTGATCCAGGATCTTCAACTGCAGACGTGATGTTTGCCATGCAATGGACATGTGATGCTCCCCCTTGTAAACGTATCCAATACGTAAATAATATCATATCAATCTCTAGGATTATAATGTTTCAGTTGTGATCGGGCAATTCCGCGAGCTTCTCCCTCGGGAGTCAATCGGTACTCGAACTGCATAATATGGTTGTGCGCAAAATAGATGTATTCGACTTCTGGCTCATCCTTGAAGATCACAACCGTATAAATGGAGGCAGCTTCACTCCCCATATGCCTTGAACGGACTGTATCTCTTCTTGCCGATAATGCTCTTCTTCAAGAAGGTAAGCGTTGACCCTTTTGGCATAGAGCATTTTGTTAACCTGTACGTACACAATGGGAGACAATACAAGAAGCACCAACAGAATCAATAGTGTAATTTTGAACTTCTTCATCCTATTCCCCTGAACCCTGCGCAACAAATTGATCTCCATCCCATATCAAGGTAGACTCGATTTCTTTTCCTTTCGAGTTGTTATAATAACTTTTTTATTAGATGAAATCTCTTCTGCCCTCAGTGTTTTTTCGTATCTGCAGTTGGTCAAATAACCACCCCTGGTCATCGACGGCACGCAATTCCAAACGGTCCGTTGTAACAACCACTTGAAGAAAATGCGGTACGGCCAAGGACTGCGATGTATGCCACTCTCTCTTGGGAAGCAGCCAGTCCGGCATGGCCCCGGCACCACCTGCTACAATGTAAACAATCCCATGATCGTAATCAATTATCCCGTCTCGGAGCGGATGGCTTCGCTCATATACAATCGTGTGCGAGTTCATAACCAAATCCACTCCGTACTCTTCAAATACCGGACAGAGCTGCCGGAGAGCCTCCACTTGGTAACCGCCTGAAACATACGGTGGATAGTGAAAAAACACGATGTTCCACCGCGCAGACGACGATTCCAAATCACGCACCAAAAAATCATATTGCGGATTTCCCGGACCCATCACCCCGGAGCTGTAAGGATAATCCTTCTCGTTTATCAAATCCGTGCTGTCCAAACAGACGAAATGAACATCCCCATAGTTGAAGGAATAATAGTTCCGAGGTTCAGGAAAAGCAAAAAGGTCATAATACCAGGATGCGTTGTCCTCATGATTCCCCAGGCAGCTGTAAAATGGCGTATCCACAAAAAAATCGCGGCCGGGTCCGAAGAAATATGTATTCCAATCCTCATCGTTCTTCCCGTCATTGACAACATCCCCGACAAATAAGGCAATATCGGGTCTATACTGCTTCATCTGGCTGAATATCCTCTGATTGATAAGACCGTCTGTAGCATCAAACCCGCTGTATCCTCCGGTTTCGCTTGTCACCGTAAAGGAGAATGGCACACCGCGTCCTGCCGCGGTCTTGAACATATACAGCTTGGATTCAATCTCACCTGATTCATTGCGTGAGTGAATCTTGTAATAATAGATGGTCCCCGGCTCAAGACCCTCTACTGTAATTTGGTGAATCCTGGATTCAGACCCGACAGTGAACGTGCCGAATGGCTTATCCGGCAACTTGTAGTTCCCTTGATATCCGCTGTGTATTCGCTCAGCCAGCAAGACGTCCACTCTGGAGGACGCAGGTAACGAAGTTTCCCACATGACGGTTATACAATGCTCAGCCGGGTTTTGGAGATACGGTCCTTTTACAATGGAAAGCACTTTACTCCCCCATCCATTTTATTTCTCGGCAATGTGTTGTTATGCGACTCATCCTCTAATTATAACGATCTTTCCGCGAAAAAGTTACGAGTGCTTCACCATAACATTGGCCTTGAAAAGCCGAAAAAAGCCGACTTAATCAGCCGGCTCCTCCACTATTCTATTCGCTTATCCAACCACGGCATCCAGATCCGACTCTCCCTGTTCAGTCTCCGGAACCAACACTTCAACCACGACTCTTGTCGGAACGCAAATGATCTGCTGGTATGGCTTTGAAATAAACCCCATATCCAGTGCAATGCTCTTCGGAGCATCCGAATATATCATCTGTATGCCGTAATCATAAACTTTCAGCGTGTTATGGCCATATTTGGTCTTAATATCAATGACACGCTCGTCTCCGATCAAAGGGACCGTCTCATATTCCTTACCATTGACCGTGATCAACGCCTGGAGCTGCCCCTGCTCATACGCCACATGCTGATGGCTCCACCATTGAAGAACCGTTACAGATCCAATAATCAGGATCATAGTGAACAAAATGATATCCCCTCGTTTTACTTTAGCCATGGCCGCATGCCCCTTCCAACCCTATTAGGAAATTAAGTATGCATGATTTATGACCAAGTTGAAATGATTTCCGTCATAATCTCCAATTTCCTGGATGATTGTCCGGCTAACAGTTTGTACAAAACGAAAGGGGGACCTTTTTATTTGTCCATTGGTCCGAAATCAGCATAGGTTCGGCTGAATTTTTGCGAGAATGCGCTGATGATTGCGAACAGCTCAATACATATCCGTTGACCTACATGCACAGATGACATAACGTCCATAGACCTGTGCGCCCTGATAACACCAATCCCGTCCGATGTAAGGATGCGCTTGTTGGGAGATGCAATCCTGACACTTCGCCCGCTGCCCGACCGGATCACTTGTATACCACCACCCGGCGGGATAAGGACATAACCCTTTGCAATCAGTGATTACCGTGTTGGGTGTACAAACGATATAATCTGAAGGGCAGGAGGCGTCTGCCCCGCAGCCCGTGCAATATTGTCCGTGCGGAGGTCTGCAAGGGCCCGCGGCGAACGAGATTTTGACGATTTCATCATCGTCAGGCCGAACCAATATCTTGGCCAGCGTCTCTGCCGTCTTTTGCGCAAATTGGTTCAGAAGCGATTTGCGATTCATTTTCCGGGTAACCTGACTGATCAGCACCTGTGTCTCTTCATCCTTGCTTTCCGGCTTCCGCCACATGCTCTACACCCCTTCTTAAGAAGCTCTTGCTGCCTTCGCATACGCCTCGAGCTGTTCCCGGCTGTTAACCAGTCCCTTGTGCCGAATGACACCGTTCGTATCCACCGCATACGCATAAGGTGTAACCTGCACATCCAGATGGTTGGCAAACTCCGAACTTACGATAAGCACCTCATCCTCATATGCGATTTTTCGGATATAATCCGATGCTAAATCCACAGACGAGAATAACAGCAGGACCGGTTTCACGTTGTTCATCTCGGCAATCCGCTTGAAATCCGGCAAAATGTCGGCGCATTCCTTACACGTCGGTGAGCCAAAAAGCATTAAAGACGGCATGCCCATCAGCTCGCTGGTGGACCACTCAGTTCCTTGCAGCTTTGTTGTCACGGCTTCGGGAATTTTTTTGCCGACAGGAATACCGGATTGATTCACGCCCCTCGCGGTGCCCATCACCATAATTCCCAACTGCCGGAACAGGACCAGATTCAGAATCACCAAGGGTACAACCAGAAGCCATAGAATGGAATAAGAGATCCAGAAGAATGTGTTCATCGGCAGCCTCCTTAAAATCTTTTGAGTTTGGCATAATGAGGTGCGGCAATATCGCGGTACAATCGGATCGCATGCAGGGCATCCGGGACCCCCACCATGATGAGCAGTGCAAGCAGCAGCAGCATGCCCTCCATTAGCAGACCTGTTATGGTGAAGGAGTAACCGTACACAAACCAGTCGGGATTGCTGTATGCCGCCAAACCGATGGAACCCATAACTAAATTGAACAATATCAACGGCCAGCCCAGCTTGGAATTAATCTGAGGACCCAGACAGCCGCAGTCCACCCTCCCCTTTATCCTAATGAAGTAAGCCACACCCAATCCCTGAGTGAAATAAAGTACCGAGAGGATCAGGAAGCTGACAGCTGATGGAAAGCAGTATATCAAGGTAATCGACACCGCTTGTGAGAGGATGAGTTGAACATGCAGACGGGCACTTCCGGGAAAATGATCCGGATCACCGAATACACGGCTCCAGACAAAACTCACCACCGACAAGAGCATGGGCAGCGTAACCGATATGGCAACAAGCTCATACATAGGTCTATCAGGCTCCTTAACTTTAGTAGCTGATGATCCAAATGATGGATCCGATAATCAGCAGCTTGGAAACGGCTTGCCGCACCGCGGTGAGCAGCGTGATGCTGTGTACTCTTTTTTCAAGCATGCGATATACAATAGAGCGGATCAGCGGCAGGCTGAATACCATCCCCCGAACGAACCCGAACGTTATGCCAGCCAGCAAACTCAACCACCACGGTGAAGCAAACAGGGAAACCAGAATATAGGCGTGAAACAGCACGCCCACTTGCAGCGTGATGAATCCCAAACCCAAAATATGTCCCCATAATGCAGCAGAGCGATAACCTGCGTGCTTGATCCACTCCGATGGAACGATGAAATTGCCTGATGGAAGAATTCCCGTTCGATGAATCAACTCCAACACCAGGAATACGGCAAACAGCGTGATAATGATGTAGTTCTGATACAGACCGACAGGGGTGAATTTGAGCAAAAAATTAAAGAGCCCTATTGCCAGTCCCGTCACGGCTCCTCCCAGCGTGCAGGACGCAATATACACAAGCGCATATCTGAATTTGCTGACCTTCGTGCTGTCCAGGCTGCCCAATACATTCAAGCCGCAGGTTGTATCCACACTGGCAATGGCGGCACCGATGGTAAAAATGAATAGCAATATCGACAACAAATCATTCCACCTCCCACAATTCCTTTCGGAATGAATGCTCCATCACTTCATCTTATGAGGGACGCTTGTCGATTAATTACGGAAATAATCCATAGGGCTTGGGCATGCTCTTTACATGGCTATCTGATTTAGAAAAAAATAAACCGTCCATGGACAATATCCATAGACGGTTTCTGCTTATTGCTATTGCTGGATACGTGCTCAGGATCATGATGCACAACACGAATCAGAGCCACCCTTTATCCTCCGCGATGGCGGCCGCCTGCTGCCTAGAATCAGCCTCCAGCTTCTGAATGGCAGAGGACAAGTAATTGCGTACGGTCCCTGTAGTCAGAAATAGAGCCTTGCTAATTTCGCCTGTCGTCATCCCTTCCTTGGTCAAGCGAAGCATTTCGATTTCCCGCTCGCTCAGCGGATTCTCTCCCTTCATGAACAGTGCCGCCGCCAGATCGGTGCTGACGACTCGCTCGCCCTTCATGACCCGCCGAATGGCCTCGATCAAGAAATCGATCGGCTCATCCTTTAAGAGATAACCCTCCACCTGCGCATTCATCGCTTTCTGCAAATAGCCGGGGCGCGCGAAGGTTGTAACGATCATAATCTTACACGGTAAGCCGGCATGTCGGATATTCTCGGCCAGCTCAAGGCCGTTGATGCCAGGCATCTCGATGTCGAGCAGGCATATATCCGGCTGATGATGCCGTATTGCTTCCCATGCTTGTTCCCCGTCCGGCACTTCCGCCACCACCTCGATATCGTCTTCGAATCGGAGCAGCGAGGCGAAAGCGCCGCGAAGCATTTTCTGATCTTCGGCAATGATAATCCGAATCATGAATCGTCCTCCTTCTCGTGCTGGTGAATCGGAAGTTTCAGGGACAGAACCGTCCCTCCCGCAGGGGATGGGCAAATCGCGAAGGAGCCTCCTAAGATCTGCATTCGCTCCACCATTGACGGAATGCCATTCCCGCCTTCCTGCTGCGCAACCCCCTTGCCGTCATCTGTAATATGGATGACGTAGGATTGCTCCTTGACTTCCAGCGTGATCGTGCACTGCTTCGCCCCGCTGTGCTTGATAATGTTGGTAGTAGCCTCGCGGACGCACAACGACAGCATCGTCTCTTCCACGCTGGATAACAGCGGTGTCTTGCCATGATATTCGATATAAAGTGCGATGCCTGCCGTTCGGAGCAGTTCTACCGAATGCTCCAGTTCGCCGGGAAGAGAGATGAACTTCATCTCCGATACCAGTTCCCTCACCTGCTTGATCGCCGTTCTGGAGGTAGCCAGAATATCGCCTAGCTCCCGCTTCGCCTGGGCAGTATCTTTATCTACCCACTTGGTGGCCAGCTCGCTCTTCAATTTAATCATCATCAGGGTCTGTCCCAAGATGTCGTGCAGATCCCTTGCAATCCGCTGCCGTTCTTCCTGCTGAATAAATTTCGCAATCTGCTCGTTCGCAGCATCAAGCTCCCCTTGAAGGCTCTTGGTTTTCTCCTTGATATAGATGACGATGGGGTACACCGTCTGGATAATCATCACCGGCAAGTACACGGCATTGGAAATCTGGAGTAAGGGCTCCTTCCGAATGATGAACACGAACATAAAGGAAAGGGCAATGCCCGCGCTGCCAATCGCGATGTGCCCTTTGGATCTGGACCTGCCGAGCAGGTCAGCAAAAATAAACCCGAACCATAGGATGACCGGACCGATATACACCGCGAGGACCGCAAGAACGAACAGGCCGGACAATACGGCCGCCAGCAGCCCGCCGTCCCGGCGCCACAACGCGAAATAAAAGGAGACGAGAAACAGCAGGAGCAGCATAAGGCTGCTCCATAGTCCCAGCGCCCCGTCCAAACGGAGCACGCGGTAGAATAAAAACACGATCAGCACGAAATCTATGAGCAAATAATTTTTAATTTGGTCTTTCGGATACAGCTTGTCGAGCATCCCTAACCCCCTGCTAATTTCTATCGAATAATCCTATTGCCGTTTTGCGGAATGTCTCCATGGGCCCCAGCCGGAAGCTTCGCAGCCACAAGGATGCAAATCCGAGAAGGGATACGGAGATCAGCAGCCAAACAACGATAATGGCGGCGGAATTCAGCTTGCCGGCCAATCCCAACCCCCAGCCGTAGAAAACGGCGGATGCGATGAGGTTCTGGATCACATAACAACTCAAGGACATTTTCCCGGCATTCTCCAGAAGACGCCACAGCCCATCCCACTTCGTATATTGTATCATTTTGGCAATGATTGCTATATACCCTATCGACATCAGCGGGGCAAACAAGTATCGGACCGGCAGGTCGAATGCCCCACCCGGGATAAAAATAAGCAGATTCAGAGGCAAACCGGCATATAGACCGATCTTCAACAGCTTCTCCCTCAGCTTTTTGCCATTCTCATCCGGTGAGAACACCCCTGCGCGCATGAAACGAACGCCCAGCAGGAACAGGAATATGTTCAGCGGGATGACGAAGATGGCCTCTATCCGGAGGGGAAGGAAGTTGGCCAGGCGGTAGCTGACTTGATCAAGCCACGTCCCTTCTTGATATAGTGTGATGACGGCTTCGAAGCTGCCCGGCGATAGACCGCCGCTTGTCAGCATCAGTGCAAGGAGGGCCAGGAACATTGCTGCGTAGAGGCAACCGATCACGTTCATCGTGCGGGCGATGAGACGGTCGCCGCCCTTCACGATAAAGGCTGCAATAACGGCCGTCACGCCATAACTCATTAAGATGTCATACTCCATGACCAAGATAAAATGCAGCAAACCTTCAACGAACAGAAACATGACGGCCCATAAGTAAACGCCAGGCCATGGCTTTCCTATACGTTTTGCCTGACGGTACTTCATCTCCAGTCCGACGCCGAACATGATCGTCAGTAGGCCGAGCAGTTTCCCGTTCACCAGAAACAGCACGATCATGCGAAGCAAATCGTTCATCTCCCACCAGCCCTCGTAGTTAGAGGTGGTGATATAGTTCAGGTCTCCCGCATGAGCGAAAATCCAGATATTCGTCCCGAGCGTTCCCAGGATGGCGAAGCCTCTCAATATATCCAGCAGGCGGATGCGGTTCGTTCGTTGTTCCATGGTTGCCTTCCCTTCTTCCCTCGTAGGTTAATCTCGCAGCTTTATTGTAAATGCGAACCGTGAGGAGCAACATTCACACCTGTAAAGAAATCCATATGACACCTGTCATAAATAGGGTTGGAGTTTGGGCGCGCATGAAAAAAGGTCGAAGACAAGAACTCATATAGAGCCTGTCTTCGACCTTTTTGGCCGTTCATGAATGAGAATTGGGGCTACGCCCTGTAGACTATCTACTATGGGGACAATTTCTTAGCTGTTGGCATCGCGGGATACGGACTCTCGATCATGATGCGATGTTGCGGTAATCGGAGATATCCACCTCCAGCGACAGCTCGGCTGCGCGAGATTTCTGCGCCGCTTTGAAGAATAGGATCACGAGCACGACACTGATAACCGCACCTGCAACATACGATACATTCAAGGACTGCCTGAAGCCGATTTCGGCGTTCAAAATATACACCGTGGTTGTATAGAGTATAAACGCACCCGGAATCAGAGCCACCCAGTAATTCTTACGGGCAATGAACAGGTACATCGCACCGACAAACAGAGCAATGGCGGCTGTCGCCTGGTTGGCCCAAGAGAAATATCTCCACAGAATATTGAAGTCAATTTGCGTTAACGCAATGGAGATCACAAAGAGCGGAACCGCAATGAGCAGACGTTTTTTCATGCTGAACTGAGGTAGCTTGATATAATCGGCAATGATCATCCGCGCACTGCGGAAAGCGGTATCACCTGACGTAATCGGCAATACGATGACACCCAGCACAGCCAGTGTGCCTACTACGGCTCCTAACGTTACCTTCGCTACTTCACTTACCACGAGACCTGTTCCTCCTGTAGCAAGCAGCTCATTCAAACCGTTGGCCCCTTGGAACAAACTCATGGCAGCGGCCGCCCACACCATCGCAATAATGCCCTCGGCAATCATCATACCGTAGAAAATTTTACGTCCCTGCTTCTCGGTCTGCGTAGTCCGGGAAATGATCGGTGTTTGGGTTGCATGGAATCCGGACAGAGCTCCGCAGGTTATAGTTAGAAACAACAGCGGGAAGATCGGCATTTGATCAGGATGAAGATTGGCTAGAGTCAATTCCGGTATGGGCACCTGCTGAATGATCAGCATTCCGCCGACACCTAATGAGGCAACTAGCAGCAGTGCACCGAAAATGGGATAAAACCGGCCGATGATCTTATCGATCGGCAGCAGTGTAGCCAAAATATAATAACCGAAAATAAACAGTGTGATGATCAACAGGCTGACTTTGCCGTTCATCAGGTTGTGAAGCAAACTGGCCGGTGAAGTAACAAAGACTGTACCCACCAGAATCAGCAGCAGGATCGCGAAAGCGTTCACAACATGCTTCATCACTTTCCCCAGAAACTTGCCTGCAAGCTCCGGCAAATGCGCGCCGCGGTTACGGATCGAGATCATGCCTGTCAGATAGTCATGGACGGCTCCGGCAAATATACATCCGAGCACAATCCAGATAAAAGCAACCGGTCCATACAGTGCTCCCATAATCGGGCCGAAGATCGGCCCTACACCGGCTATATTCAGGAGCTGAATAAGAGAGTTTTTATTGGAGCTCATGGGGAGGTAATCAACGCCGTCCTGATTGACATAGGCTGGAGTGGCCCTCTCTTCTTTAACCCCGAACATTTTTTCAATGTATTTACCGTAAGTAAAATATCCGGCAACAAGCAGAATGATGGATATAATGAAGGTATACATGCCTTCGCCCTCCTCTATTGGAATCGCTTACATTTATTATAAACAATTCAGCAAGACGAGAGGTCGGTTTTGAGTTAACATGTCGTTCCCGCTCATCAAGATGCGCAAAATGAAGATTAACACGCATATCATGGCATGTACATCCAGCTCTATTTCTATATCATCCCTTACTGCATTGCTACCCAAACACCGCTTGCTATAACTCCATGGCTTCGCGAAACGCCTTGGCATAGTTTCGGCTCACAGCAAGTTTATCGCTGCAGTCCTTAAGCTCAAGCTGGAATGCACCGTTAAACCAGGGAACCAGCCTGTTAACATAATCCAGGTGAACCATGTAGCTTTTGTGGATTCGAAAGAACGGATACTTCTGCAGTTTGGCCTCCAGCTCCTTCAACGGGGTTTTAACACGGTAATGCTTATGGGCTGTGACGATCTTGGAATATGTATCCTCACGTGAGATATAGATAATTTCGTCCGGATCGATAAAGAGAATCTCGCCGTTCTCTTCCAGCGACAGCTTGCCGGAGGATTTAAGAGGAAGATGTGCGGCGGAAGCTTCTTTATGAAAAGCTTTTTCCAGACGCCTTACGGTCTCTGCCAGACGTTCCTCGTCAATCGGCTTTAACAGATAGTCCAGCGCTTCGAATTGAAAAGCCTCCACGCCAAATTGAGGATACGCCGTTGCAAACACGATTTGGGGGGGATTCTTCAATCTCGTTAATGCTCTTGCCGTCTCAAGTCCGTTCATCCGCGGCATTTCTACGTCCAGAAACACCGCTTCCGGCTGCAGCTGCATCGTCCTTAACACCGCCTGTTCCCCGGAATCTGCTTCCCCGACAATTTCCAATGCCGGATGCTGCTTTAATAAATAGATCAGTTCTTCACGGCTGTAACGTTCATCGTCCACGATCAGTGTTCGAATACGTTCTGTCATGTGATGGGTCCCCTTCCTTCATGAATGGATTTTAACGTTAAATGCAGGCGGAATTCGGAAATTGATTTCGGTTCCTGCCGATTTGTCACTCTTGATGTTTAGTGATGCCTCGGGTCCATACATCAAGGTTAACCTTCGATTTACATTGTACACGGCCATTCCGGTTCCCGATGTTGAATCGAGCATTTGGCGGCCCAGGTACTGAAGCCGTTCCGGCGTAATGCCCTCTCCATTATCCCTGATCGTGACGGATACGCCTGAGGCAGGTTCACCCTCAACGAGGATATCGATGACACAGTTGTCCGTCTTGTCCCTGAAGCCGTGACGTATGCTGTTCTCCACTAACGGCTGCAAGGTCAGCGGCGGCACCAGCGCATGGAGCGCGGCATCCTCCACCTCATAGCGAATAAACAGTTTATCCTCGAATCGAGTCTGTTCAATGCTCATATATGAACGTATATGCTGCAGCTCATCCTGAAGCGTCGCCTTCTCAGAGGTTGCTGCAGACAGATTCTGACGGATATAATTCGATAGATTCCGCAATAGTTTTCTTGCCTTCTCTGCATCAATCCGCGTTAAAGAGAGTATGGTATTCAATGTATTAAACAGAAAATGCGGATGGATTTGGGCTTGCAGCGTCTTAATCTCAGCTTCTCTGGCAAGCTCCTTGGTTTCGGCCAACTGAGCGGCCTCCAGCTGGTAACTTAACAACATGGTAAGACCGGACATCAGTTCCTTCGTTACATGCGAAATATCCTTGGGACTGCTGAAATAGAACTTTAGGGTACCCACGGTGTGTTCCCCTTGTTTCAAGGGCCCGATGATCACCGCCCCAAGCGGACATTCCGTCTTCTGGCATTGAATATGATCCCGATCGGCGATCAATTGCTCCCCTTGTTCAATGACCCGGCGTGTTACTTCAGTCTGCAGCGGTCGGCCTGCTGCGTGGTGGTCATCCCCTGTCCCGATATGAGCCAGAATAACACGATCATCGGTCATGGCTATGGCACTGGCTTTGACTTCTTCGTATAAGATCCGGCATACCGCCTCCGCAGACTGTGGATTCATGCCCTGACGCATGTAGGCAAGCGTCCTGCGAGCGATACGAAGTGAGGTTTGGGCCTGCAGGGCAGCAATCCTCTCCTCTTCATTCAATACGGACCGGATAATCAGCAGAAATAAAGCACATCCGATCCCGTTTGCTACAATCATCGGAACTCCAATATATCCAACCAAAGACACGGCCTGTTCAAATGGCCTCGACAAGAGCAGGATGATCAGCATCTGAAGAGATTCTGCCAACGCCCCCATTAACAGTGCCGCTGAAAAAGAAACCTTCTCATTCTTCTTATGAAACAAGCTGGCCAAGAGTCCTGCTAATATGGTGGCCAAGCCACAGGCCAGACTCGTAAAACCGCCTAAAGTAAAACGATGGAGTCCTGCTATCAGGCCTGCGCCGAGCCCGATTCTCCAACCTCCGAACATTCCGGCCATGACTACGCCGACAACCCGGGAGTTTGCAATCGCTTCTTCTCCGGCAACCTGCATCATCCATTTGTTCACTTCAAGCGATTCGGTATTTACGGTTATGCCCGTATACGTTCCGACGATACCCAGAACGCCAAAAACCAATATGGCTTGCAGCTGCTGCACAGGCGCCAGCTTGTCCTGACTTATCATCGTCCGAAAAAATCTCAGACGGGTAACAATAAAGGCAATCGTCACAATGATCCCGATCCGCTCGGTCATCGTGATCAGCAGTTCAAACATGGCGTCACCCCGCAATCCACATCTATTCGGTACTCAACATCTTCACTTCAGTATGAAGTATGCCGTTAAGCTGGCGATACATACTAAAGTATCATGGCTGAAGCTAAAAAAACAAGAAACCTCCCGCTTCGAATTGGAATCGAAGCCGAAGGTCAGAAGGTCGTTCTCTTTCAAGATTATCTATTCAGGTTTAGGTTGAGGGGCTTACTCCACTCCATATAAATGCGTTCATGGAATCCTGAATCCTCCGAGTGCCCTTCGGGCTTGCGTTCAATCTCCCGAAATCCTAATTTCGGATACAGCCGAAGCCCGGCTTCGTTGCTGTTCGCCACTTCCAGGACATAACGCCTGTAGGGCAGCTCCTTCATCACATGCTTCATCAACGCAGTAGAAACTCCTTTGCCGCGTGCTTTTTCCGTTGTGGCCACACATTCGATATAGCCGGTATCGTCATCGTATGGCAGCGCCAGATTAAATTCGTTTTTCATAACCTCATAAGCCAGTTTGCCGGTCTTGTCTCCAAGAGCATCCTGAAGCGGGGTTAACGCCACCGGCATCGCCCGCTGTCCGTTATGGGAACAAGCCAGAATCCCGATGATCACGCCCTGCACCTCGGCCACATAAAACACCTCGGGACTGAACAAGTCTTGAAAGGCTGTTTGCAGCGTGTTCCTGTCCTGCGTGAAATAGGACAGCTCGTTATAGTACCCGTCAACAAATACCTCGGCCACTTCCCTGCGAACGTCACGGTCATAATCTGCCATTCTTCGAAGCCTGATTGTATTCACCCTGCATTCCTCCTGTCAAAAATGTAATCTGCGCTTGATGTCCTGGCGGAATCCCTTGTCAGCGAGCAGACACATCCCGCCAAAGGTGAGCAGCGCGTACAGCGCAGCCGCAACGGCTGTCCATAACACGTGCGACATGCCGACGGCATACAGCAGCAAGGGGATAAATCCAAGGAGAATCAGGGTTAGCAGGTATCCTGCGAACTCCCGCCAACGCATTTTTTTCGTGCTGCAGATCAGAGTTATGAAAAAGGTTGCCGCCATCATCAGGAACGGGATGACGTAGCCGGTCGACCAATAATTTGTATCCGCCACCACATTGATCCACAGCAGCATGCCGGACAATCCGAGCAGTTGAACGATGACCTTGCCGCCAAGATGTGATCGGGACATCAAGGTATGTCTGATGAACAGCCAGGCATACAGCATACAGGGCATCAGATACAGACTCCACCAAACATCGCGATTTCCCAGCACGTTAATTATGACGGAAACACTGATGACGGCTACAACAATAAAGGCGAGCCACTTGGAGAGAAGAGTGCTGGCACGCTCCTCCTCCTGAACCGTATAGGCGGGATACCATCGATTACCAGCTAATGATGCCGCGTCCTTGCCATGTAAGTTCCTACGGCACAAGGGACACGCTGCATGCGCCGGATCTACGATAACGCCACAGCTCTCGCATCTCATGCCCCCATCCCCCAATCATTGCTGATAATCCTCACGTCCAGACCGCTTAAGCCGGAGAGCTGGCGGAAGAAGTGTTGGATCACATCGTTTTCGACGATATTCCGTGCAAAGGTGATTGTGAGCTGCTCGTTAATGGAGCATACGGCACAATTCATCGGGCTTTTGGCTGTGGGATACATCGTTGTTTCCATCACTTCAATATGCGCTCCCATGCTGGCAGGAATATCGATTCGGCCGAGATTGGTTAGCGTGAGGGTTTTGGCTTCCTCACCGTAATGGTCGAATCCATACCGAATCGCGAGATCCTTCAACTTCAAGGGTGTAAATCTCGATAGAAGGTTCTTCTCGTACTTCATGCTGCTGGCCATCGCTTGAGTTAGATACAGCTTGGTTGTTTTTTCTTTCATCTGGGCTTGTACAATTTCGAGCACCTGCTCGAATGTCATGCCTGCTTCGATCCGCACGCCGATGTTAATAACCGCAAAAAAATTACGCAGGCTGCTGGAAGGAAAGATTTTTCTCAGATTCACCGGCATGCTGATCACAATAGGTCGGTTCTCGTTGTTCAAGGGAAGCGTGGAGTCATGAACCGCCATGATCAGAAGTGCCGTCAAGTAAGCAGTAAGGGTTGCCCCGTGCTGCTTGGCTGCTGCATTCAGCCGGGAGGCGTGAATCATTCCGTGGATCACGTTGTGACCATAAGGCGAAAAGCGCGTACCTGGAATCTGCAAGGCCTCCGGCGTCCTGATTTCCGAAACCGTGGAGGTATAGTGAGCCTTAAAGCTGTCCTGCGCTTCGGCATAACGGGCAAAGGAGGCGGGCGGCAAAATTAGCCCATCCCTGTCCTCCACACTCTCACCGATCCGATATAAATACTGGAATACCAGGGTTTTGAGAAACTCAAGCGCCCCTCCACCGTCGGTCAGTGCATGGAATATCTCCACACTGATCTTGTTGCCGTGATATAGAACCCTCACCAGACTTCCGTTAGCTCCCGATAGCGTGACAGGTGCACAGGGATAGGTGGATTCCGGCTCCACCATCAGACGTGTCTCCTTCTCCCTCAGGAATTTCCAGAACAGGCCGTTTCTCAGTTCGACATTTAATAGCGGAAATCTCGATATGACCTCATCCAATGCCGTCTGTAAAACCTCTTCGTGAACGAGACTCGTCAGCATCATCGACAATCTGTAGGTCGAAGAATTCTCCCTTCCCGCCACCGCGGGGAACAGTTTCCCGGCGTGGTCCAGTTTATACCAATCCTCCATGTATGAATCTCCTCCTTCAACCTTTAACCTTCAATCGTAGCCGATACCAGACTTGCCCCATATCCATCTTCATGTGCCTGCCTTCTATCCGGCATTGAAAAGCGTTTCCTCAGCGAAGACCGGGTATGGATCAGCATCATCGGTACAAGCAATTCGGTTCTTCGTTCGATGCGGCTTTTGCCCTCCGGGTGCATGACAGACAGCAGCATGCGGAGGTACAAAGTCGTTATCTTCTGAAAAATGTCGGGTTTCATCTCTTGATGCTCGAATCCGAGTCCATGCGTCAGGCCGCGGTGCAGCAGCGTAATTCCGACCAAGGCGCTGACCTCGCTGAACTCGGTCTGGTTTTCGTAGGCACAGCTTATCTGCTTCATGGATTTTCTTCCAAGCCTCGCGATTTTCAGAGCCGCACGATCCGGTCCTTCCGACCGAATTAACCTCAGGATCGTTTCGTTGTCCAGATGAAGCTCACCGATTAAATCTCCATTATGTATGACTGTGGAATCCTCACAGACGATGGGTTCCCCCTGATGCTTCTTAATCATCACCGTGCATATGCCAAAGTGTGAGATATGCGAGCTGCGAAACCGGGATATGAATGCAAAGATGCGCTCCCATATCATCCAGGTGCTCTGCATGACGGATTTAAGCAATTTGTGCAGCAGCTGTAACACCACCTTACTTTTTTGATTGAATATTCCTTGCCATGAATCCCCCTGCAACATTCGTTAAACACATCATACCGGATATCCCGGCAGGGTCATACCGTCTCAGGTATAGCGCTGCACTCGGTCTCGAGGCGGAGATGCGGGCATAACTTGTTGCGATCGATGATTGATGCGAACATCCCGAATCGCAATGCGTGCTGTCTTGGAATTACATATTGCTTTTGATGCTGTACACAAACCAAAACAACCTTTGGTCTTCACCAAAGGTTGTCTGCCTAATTCCTATATCAACAATCTCACTAAGTTCTCTCTCCCCCAGAATGCTCCCCTCTCCCAATCAACCCATAGTAGAATAGTCGATCAATATCCCGAAGCATAGCTGGGCTTGCTTGTGCAATGAATCCCGGACGCGCTAGCGCATCCTTAAACACTTGAATATAGAACAAAGCCGCTTCTATCGAAATATGGGGATCAATATCTCCTTCCTGCTTGCCTTGCTCAATCAATTTCACAAAAAAGGGAATCGTCCTTTCCTTGTAAAAAGCCTCGATATGCTCCCGAACAGACGGTTCATTGCTGATTTGAATAAGATCCACATTGATTTGATCCACGCTGTTCATTCTTGACCCCAACAACAATTTTAATTTTTCTTGAAAAGGGATAGGCTCTTCCAGGAGCTTCTCATACTCGTTCATGATTTTACTCATATAATCGATAAACGTCATACGTATAAGCTCTTCCTTACTGCCAAAATAATTATAAATGGAGACGGGAGACACGCGAGCTTGTTTGGAAATTTCTGTAATACTTGTCTTATCCACTCCATATTTGCTTATCAAATCAAAGGCTGTCTTCATAATTTGTTCTTTTTTCTTCTCCGTGCGTAGTTGATAGCCGTTCATCTTCTCACCTCTCGTATAAAACTATACTGAATGTTTTGTAATAATGCAATTCATATAGTTCAAAAATACCTTGCTTAATTCTCTTTGTGAATTTATTATGAATTATATGAATCATTTCATTACAAATTATATAAAAAAGGAAGTGTGATCATGAACCGAATCCCTGGACCCCACTCCGCCTTCGGCTGGAGGATCAATATGTTTCACTTTTTTCGCAGCCCTTTCGCATTTCAACAAAAATTGTTAGAAGGGTATGGTAAACTTTCGGCCCTGGGGCAAAGCGTCAAACCTTCAGCTGTATTTGCGTTTGGTCCTGAGCTGAACCGTCAAATTCTATCCAACCCGAACTTCTTTGAGATGAGCACGGCTCTTGTTAAAATACCCAAAGACACGGTTATGGGGGATTTGTTCTACCATAATCTGCTGTTGATGAGCGGTGAAAAGCACAAAGAGCATCGTCGCCTGATACAGCCCGCCTTTCTGCACAGTCAAATTGAAAGATACGGCCAGGACATGACGTTAATAACGGAACAGTTGGCAGACGAATGGAGAGGTCGTACCCTGATTGACGTTAACACTGAAATGAAAAAGTTAACGCAGCGCATCGCCCTTAAAACGTTATTCGGTGTTCAAAATAGTGAAATGATGGATACGATGGGGATGCTGATTAACCGGTTTACGAAGTCTTTTCTGCTTGCCACGCTTGCTCCACTCAATATTCCTTTCACTCCATATCGTCGCTCACTACGTAATGCACAGCAGCTTAATACTCAAATACGGTCCATGATTCATGAGAAACGACAGGAGTCTGATGCAACGGATGTACTAGCAGCACTTATTAGAGGACATGATGAGGAGGGCTCAGCATTATCGGATGAAGAATTAGTCGGACATGCATTCTCAATCTATACAGCGGGTCATGAAACCACTGCAAATGCTTTGACTTGGGCATTTTTTCTACTGGTACAGCACCCGAATATATATGCAAACTTAATGGAAGAATTAAACGCCGTGATGGGTGGAAGCCATCTGACACAGGAGAAACTAAGTCGACTCTCCCTGCTGGACTATGTTGTCAAAGAGAGTTTACGTTTGCTTCCTCCAGCTAGCATCGGTACCCGCATTACAAATGCCCCTTGTGAGCTGGATGGTTACGCCCTTCCGGAGGGCACCAATGTATTTTTCAGCCAATTCATTACACATCGTCTCCCTGAGCTTTACGAGGACCCAAATTATTTCAAACCCCACCGGTGGCAGACCATTAAACCATCTGCGTTTGAATTCTTACCATTTAGTGCAGGACCTCATATGTGTATAGGTTGGCACTTCGCCATGCAAGAACTTAAGATCGTCCTCGCTGTTCTTCTTCAACGATTTAATTTTTCATTAGTACGTAATGCAAAAATCACTCCGAATCTGATGATGCGGCCCGTTCACGGCATGCCCATGCATATAAGTCTGGATCATGGCACATTTGAACGAGTTGACGTACGTGGTACCATTCATCGGGTTATCGAATATGGAGTCGTACCTGCTTGCCTTAAAAAATAATAACTTAACACGAATCCAACATCGGTTCTAATCGTTTATTTTTGTAATATTAAAAAGTAAACGCTTCAAAATAACACAGATTTGTATTTTTATGTTAGTAACGTCATTTCGGCTGCCGTTGAGTCAATTAGATTTACATCATACTGACAAGGATGTGAATAAAATGATGCTTTCACATTTACGCAGGTGCGGGCTCTTGTTTCTGGCGGCAGTTCTGATGGCGACAATTGGTGTTCCAATCCCCCATGCTCAGGCCGCTGCATTGATTACGTTGGATTCTCATCAGGACGGGCAAACGCTGCAGCCGGGTGTGACTGAGTTATTCGGAACCTACTCCGGTGTATATGATCTCCAGCTCATCGTTAACGGTGAATGGGTAACGGACGTTCGGATGGATGATCCCAATGGGGATGACAGCGGGTCCTGGTCTTACTCACTCGATACAAGTCAGCTGGATGGCTCGGTCGAGATCGTCCTTAAAGCAAACGACGCGGTAACACGATATGGCATCTGGTCTCCTTGGATCCACCTTAACATCGATAATCCTGCGGCTCATATTCCGGACGTGCAGATTACCAGCCCTGCTGAGTTTACACAGCAGAACGACACCATTGAGGTTGACATATCAGCCGAGGGTAAAAACCCGATAGCCCTGGTTGAGCTCCGCATCGACGGCGGAGCATGGATGCAAATTCCTTCCGCACATAATGGATACACATACGAATTTGACACGTGTCCATCCCCGCAGCAGGTTCACAGCCTGGAAGCCCGCGCCACCGATACGTATGGCAATACAGGCTATAGCTTAACGGTTTATGCAAGTTCCGGTAATCCATTACCCATTAACGAAGGTGATAATTCTGCTGCTGTTACCGATGCCGTGTATCCTGAAACGGTAACAAGCACCACCTATGGTCCTGAGCCGCTGCCGGATCAGGACCGTGCAATCTGGATCTGGGAGAATGCCTCCTATCCCCTGGTGCTGAATCCGAATTCGCGAAGCGTGCTCTCTTCTATGGCCAAGGATACAGCTACGTTTAATCAACGGCCGATTACGACCCTTTATTTAGCTGTAGGTAAATATAACGGAGCTGCCATGCTGGAGGATTACCGAGGCGAGGTTCAACAATTCGTAGAATGGGCACACGGCGAAGGTTTCTATGTTCAAGCATTAATCGCCGGCGGCACCACTCCACCTTATTTCGGAGCGTATAGTCGTTATCACCCTCATGCCGTCAAGGAATTCGAGCAAATCTTGAATTACAACCTGGCTTCCTCCGAATTGGCCCGCTTTGATGGCGTAAACGTGGATACGGAGCCGTATATCCTGCCCGATTTCAAAACGGCAAAACCTTCCGTCCAAATCCAGTACCTGGATATGCTGAAACTGCTGATGGAACGCAAACAGGCATCTGGTCTCACCTTGTCCGTCGGCGCGGCCATTCCAAGATGGTACGACACCTCCGCCGATGCCAGCAATATCGCATGGAACGGAGGAACCAAATGGCTGTCTGAGCATGTTCAGGACACGGTGGACTACATCTCGATTATGGATTACCGCGATCAGGCGGAGGGCAGTGCGGGCATTATTGCACAAGCGCTGAATGAGTTGGCCTATGCCAATGCGATTGGCAAACCGAAATCGGTTGTGATCGGGGTTGAGACAAAAGATATCGCGGATGGCGGAGATCCTGAGACCATCAGCTTCCATGAAGAAGGACGCATCTACATGGAACAGGAGTTAAACAAGGTGTACAACGCTTTTCTGAGCGACCCGGCGTTTGGAGGAATCGCCCTCCATCATTACTCGTCCATCGTTGATTTTCCAAGCCAGTGGGGGCCGGGCGGCTACACATGGCAGCCTCCTTCGGATCAAGAACCGCCGAGTACGGTCAGCGGGGCAGAAGCAGTTACTTTTGATTTTCAACGGATTAACATATCCTACGATATGGCAGCGGATAACTCTGCCGTGAATGAGTATCGTGTCTACAGGGGAACCGATGCCGCTTTTAACATTGGGCCGGATACTTACGCAGGGACTTCGAAAGGGCTCAATTACACAGATACGGGGCTCCTGCCGGATACGACCTATTATTATAAAATCACGGCCGTGGATATTAGCGGCAATGAAGGAGCCCCCAGCGCAGCGACCACCGCAACGACGGCTCCCTCCGCGATGAAACCCATGGTCATCGACCACATGACCATCGTCTATTCCGCCGGTACGGCCAAAGTAACCGTGAAGATGGTGGATATGGAAACAAGACTGCCGGTAACCGCCAAATTCAGCGGACGCTTCACTCATATGGCCGGCAAGTATGTGAATGCCGCGACGAATGCGGCTGGCGTGTTCCAATCCCAATCCGAATCGGTCCCCGTATCCCGAGGCCAGATCGGCTTCCTGCCGCGGCGAATCATGGCCGACTCCTATTATTGGGCCAGCGCCTACGATCAGCTTCCATACCCGACGGTGACATGGGGGCCTTGATACAAAAAACCGCCCGGGCATAAGCTCGGGCGGTTTTTTGTATCGTGGATGAGAATATCGTGACATCATAGGGGCATAGTTGATGATACGCAGCAGCACATCCACTTTTTCGTCAACAGATACAGATCCAATAAGCCTCGTGCAATTACCGAATAATTCCGCCACTCTGATCGGGTCGTACTAATTCAAATCTTTGTTTTGTAATCCATCACTACGCATGCGGATCATGCTTCCGATCCCTGTTGCCCCCAGATTTCTTATTATCCTATGATATGGTTGAAAACCGGGGACAAAGGGGACCGCTTTCGCTTCTCCAGCATGATTCCGCCTTCTTCGTTGAAGTACAAATATCTTCACATGAAACATTGGATTATTATCCGCATATAGATAATTTCTGACAAGGCTGTTCACTAATATTCCCTTTTTAAAATCAATCTTTGTATTTTTCAGGAAATATTCTATGTTGATAATGCTCTTAATCAAATTTTATCGATATATTCCTCATTTCATAAATTTTTTGCAAGGTATCAAGGTGCATGGATTTATCCTCGGGCGACTCCGCGAATGTATACCACTCCACAAGCCTGTATCCGAACATAGTAAGGATTAGTTCATGGACACAATGATCGGTGATATGGGACACATCCACATATTCCGAAAAGCCCCTGTAATAAGCCGGAATGCATATTTGGTAGTATTCAATCATATGACAGACGTCTGCTTCGTCCGCTATTAAACTCGCGATGTCCTCGCCCATGTACCCCCATCCAGCGGTATCCCAGTCGATGAGTGCGATTTTCCTGTCCGAGTAGAATATGTTTGCCACCCAAAAATCTCTATGGCAAAACACGATTGGCAGCTTTTCAATGCGACTGAATATTTCGTCCGCATGGTTATCTATGTCTATGAGCATTTTACATAGGTGCTTCGGAATTTCGCAGTCGTCGGAGCGTATATAATCATACAAAACTTTCCACGACTGATACCGCAGATAGGAGCTTTTTACGAAGTCAACCTCGCTTACATTGATCAGATTCAGTAATACATCCGATTGCTTAGCATATAGCTTGCCTTGAAACCGCCCCAATTCCTCGGCTGCACGTTCATACATTTCGGGGGTTAGATTTAAGCCTGACACCCCATCAATATGTTCCATCCATAACTGTATCTCATCACCGTTCATTTCCCCGTAATAACATTCTGGCCAGCGGAGAGAATCCGTGAAAAACTTTGCGAAATCCGATATATAGAGGTCGTATTCCCTGCGCCATGAATCAGGGTCACCGTGGCGCTCCCATTTTTTCTGTGTTTTCCACACCACCTTATACGGCAGACTCTCACCGTCGGAGGTTTCAGCCATCCCCGTAACAAGCCTAACAACCCCTAATGTCCCGCCTTGCAACTCTTTGAGTTGATAATCTGCGCGTACTACCGTCTTGTCGAGCATTTTACTCAAAACAAGTACCAGTATTTGGGGATTTACGAATTTTTCATCATGGTTGTTCATTTAATTGTAGCCTCCCTTTTACCCTTATGTCGCGTGGCAATCGCCTTTTGCCACGCGAGGCAGCAATTTGACAATGCGCGAAACTCGCTGAAGTTCCGTAACCCTTCCGGGTATTACACCTATCGGCGGCGGTTCCGCTTCGATATAGGCGGTTGGTTTCAAATCAGTCATTGAACCGATCCCCTCCTACAAAATCAGAGTTGTTTTCGGACATAAAAATACCGCGAATACGCAGCCTCCTAAGAAGCTGCTGTTTCGCGGCGAAAAGCCAAAAGTTGGCTTATAATCAAAAAGGGATACGACCGTCATCGTATCCCGCTTAACAGCAGTATTCACGAAAGGTTACTGATTACGGCATAGCACAAAACACGGTGGTGTTCCCGATGGTTCTCATTCCAAGCTATAATCAAAGATTGGAACTTACTATGCCTGATATTCGGTTAAGGGAAAACCACCATTACCATATTAGCAGTCATTTAAAACATCTCCTTTCATAAGAAACAAGAATTGAAATGCCCTTACACATCCATAGTTTGGCATAATCACTTAGGGGTACTCAATGTAAAATATAAATATAAACAAACTTTATTGGGTAAGCTGCCCTTCAACAGGTTCGAACCTTCATCGAAGAACCGCATACACACAGCGAAAATCCTGACATTTTTCAAATATCAATTTCCGCATCCATAAAATATCGGCCCTTTACGCCACTGATCACTTTATGGAGTTCACCCATCGCTCGTTTCACTTCAACAGGCTCGGTCCACCAATTATCTCTTCTCCCTTTGGCACGATGGTCCGGGCTCCAGACAAACTCATACCAAGGCGGCATGAAGGTCTTGAGCAGGAGCTGGCATCGGCGCATATGACTGGGCGCGCTGACAAACAACAACCGCTGGATTTGCTGTAATCCAAGGGCCCGGTCGAGTACGATCAGGGAAGCTATCACATTCTCTTTGGTATGGTTAGACATCGTTTCAATGAAGATGGACTCCGGTGGAACCCCCATCTTCACGGCTTCATCTCGCATCATGGTCGCCTCTGGTTGATCCCATTCACCGAATCGGTCTCCGCCAGCAAATAAAATATAGGGTGCGCGACCATCGTTGTACAGTTCAACCGCTTTCCACACTCGATCCAGATTTTTGCCTCCAAATACAAAGATGATATCTGCCAACTGTGTGCCGTCATCAACTTCGGATTCCACTCCAAACACCACTTTGGTAATCTGTTCTCTCGATAATGCCTCTGGTTTCATCTGTGAGATCAGCATACGAGCACCTCCCATTTATTGTGTTGATGGCAAACCATGCCTGCAATCTTTCAAAGAAAAGGGACCACCATGCGATCATCCCATACCTGAGCTTCGATGTATCGTTCAGGTCCCTACTGTTTGCTCCAATACTCGGGATCTCCCGTTTCATACAACTTCTCTCCCTCTTTATTGAAACTTCGGATCGTGATCGGTGAGTTTAAATCATCTTTCATAAGTGCGTACCATACCGTCAGAGAATTGTTTTCTATTATAGTGGCTGCTTTATTTTCCTCACTCAACAGCAAGATATGGCTGGTTTCCGGATTATTCACAACCCCGTACAGCATATGAATATTTTCCGAGTTGGATTCGATACCAAACCAGCTCAGATCATTTTCCAAACCCACTTCATTCTTTCCGATATACTCTTTTACTCTAAAACCCCCGTAAGCCTCTTCTACTGTTACTCCCCCGACTTCGCTTTGGATTGTTGAAAAAAACACAAGTGTTCTTGCTCTATCCATGTGTATATGCAGCACCTCATTCAAATCGGTCTCCAAGGAATGAATAGCTTCTTCGATTTGGTTATATACACTTTCTTTTCTTAGCGGCCCTGCAAATAAAAACCAAAGGCAGATCACAATCAACATCACGGATATAACCATTGCGTTTTTGTTAGATAATGGCATCATAACGCAGCCGATTCGATTTTCTGCTTTTCACGGTCTATGAAATCATATACTTTTGAAATTTCCTCTTCATAGTTCTCTTCCATTTCAAAATACGCAACTTCGAATGCCGAACATTTTTCACGGAATGGCTTATGCTCATGAATAAAGTCTGCAGCCGTTCCCTCTTCAGGATATACACGCGCTTCAATAACCTCTCTGTGTTTCACGATGTTGGAATAAAAATTCCGCTCAATGTACGTGGTTGAGAATCCTAAAAAAACCGGGATGATTTGTTCCGAATAAGATGGCTCCAAATCCTGAAGGTGGTGAGGCAGTACATAGCAGCCCTCGATAATTAAATTCTGATTATTCTCGATATTGGTCATGATGATCCCTTTGAGGATCGGCCATAATTTCTCACCGATGTATTCAGTTGAATCCAGCGGCGTGAACCCGCAATTTTGATCCGCTCTGTATAACCCCATTTTTAAATGGTCAATCGAAAGATAAGGAACGTGATATTTCTCAAGTAATCTTTGAGCCATATAGGTCTTACCCGTGCAGCTCACCCCGCTTATGAGTATGATCATGTTATGAAACGCCCTCCCTTAGACCATATTGCTGTATCAATCAAATCTCTTGGTATTCATTTTTCACAATGCCGTAGTAGACAAGATCCTCATAGTGATTTTCTTTCTTCACATGATCGATCAATACTCCTTCTTGTTTCATGCCTGTTTTTTGTATGACTTGCCCGGATGCCGGATTCGAAGCAAAATGCCGCGCATAGACCTTATGATAATGTTTCACCTGAAAGGCAAAGCCCAATATAGCTTTGGAGGCTTCTGTTGCATATCCCTTTCCCCAATACTCCTCACCAATCCAATAAGCAATTTCTCCATTATCATAGCGCTGATGATTAGTTAATGCGATTGCACCATATACCGTCCCTGTGTGCCTGTCACAAACAGCAAATTCATATGACTTATCCGCATCAAAATTATGTATATGATATTCTATCCATGACAAAGCACAATCAAGTGTATAAGGGTATGGCAGCGTGAGTGTGCTTTTATATATATTGTAGTTATTGCATAGCCTGACAACTGTTTCAGCATCCGATTCCCTGAATAAGCGAAGCAATAATCTCTCCGTCGTCATCGTTTTATTGATCTCGTCATATATCATTTCACTTCGCCTCTTTCATAAAAAAGTATTGAACTGCCCTGGATCCCGGTCGTCACTCTCTATTGTCACTCGCTCCTCGGCGCAATACTGGTTATTTTCGCCTATCATACCATAATCATCTATGGCTAAACATGACAAAAAAGGCCGGATTTCTCATCCCGACCAAACAGATAATTTCTATGATCTTACAAACTAGCGAATCCACGAAGCCATCACCCGCAGACTCGCCAACCCCGGCCTCTTAAGGCTCAAACCCCTGTTGGCTCACGAATAACTGCTCCTTCGGAAACGCCTGGCTAAACCGATCATAAACGATCTGATAGGCAGCTGGATCGTACCATTCCTCAAGTCCAAGCTCTTCATACAGCACCTGAACAGGCAGCCTCTTCGTCCGTTTCCCGCCGCTGCCGTCGCCCATGAAATAATCGTCGATGCACACGCGATTTACAAGCGGCCGCAGGATCTCGGGAAAAGCCGCCGTGCTCGGAAGCACGGGTGCGATCGCTGCCTGAGTGGGAATCCCAGCGTCTCTCAGCAGCTCGAGTGTTTTCAGTCTGGCTTGGACCGGCGGTGCAGATGGCGTAAAATGCTTGCGGATGTCCTCACGGTCGGTCTCAACCGTCATGCTGACCCGCACCCGATCACCTAACTGCTGCAGCAGATCGATATCCCGCCGGACTAAGGGACTTCGTGTCTGCACGAACAGGAAATCCGGCGGTTCGCCGACCATGACCTCAAGCAGCGCGCGAGTTACTTGTTCCTTGGCCTCGACCGGCTGATACGGATCGGTACTGGAAGACATGAAGATCGTAACGGGCCCCTTCGTTTTGGCACGTTTCAGTTCTTTGCGCAGAATGGCGGCAGATTCCAGCTTAACGTCAACCCAGCTGCCCCACTCCCCATTGCGAAAGATCGATACCGGCATTTGCCGGACATAACAATAAGAACAAGCGAAGGTACAGCCTGTGTACGGATTTAAAGTATGGCTGTATCCGTTCAGAAATCCCGTTCCTTTATTCAACAGGGTCTTGGGGGTCTTATAGAGCACTTCACTTTTAATCTCAAACACCCCGTTTCTGCACTTTCTTCTATTATACCATGTCTCTCCAGGCATCCTGGCCGAGGAATCCACCCCACTTATAAACCCTTTTACTTCGCATCATGAAAAATAATCCCAAGGCTGTACCTGGTCCCTGCCGTGATGGTGCTAACGCCGTGCCGCAGCGTGGTTCGGTAATACCCTCGGGTCCCCTGAACGGGCCGATGGTTGGTCGGAAAAATCAGTCCCGCGCCCTGCTCCAAAGTAATGACATGCCCCCGGCTCTGTGCCCGCGGCCGCTGTTCAACCAACAGAAACTCTCCGCCCGCGTAATCGACTTCCTTCTCATTCAGCACGAATACCACTTGGAACGGGAAGAATTCATCTCCATATAAATCCTGATGCAGACAGTTGTAGCCGCCCTTCTCATATTTCAAAATGAGCGGTGTAGAGCGCCCCTGCCCTTGCGAATGGCACATCTCAAGGAACTCAGCCAAGGTCCCAGGGTACCGCTCCTCGCTTCCCAGCTGCGTCAGCCAGCGGTTGGCTGTCAGTGCAAGCTCAGGATAGAAGCCTTCCCGAAGCTGTTGCAGGAGTCCTGGCAGCGGGGCCTGATAGTACTTGTACTCCCCAACCCCAAAGCGGTGTCTAGCCATGTTAATGGTTTTGCGAAACCGCTCCTCTTCCGAATAGGTATTCATGATCCCTGTACATTCCTCAGGCAGCAGAAGCTTTGGAATGACAGCATATCCCTGCTCATCCAAAGCTCCCTGTATCCCTTCCCAATGTAGTCCCGAGATTCGCTCCTGCAACGATCTAGACATACTCCGCGGTCTCCTTCACCGGGACACGCCCGCGCTCCAGCTGAAGCAGCCAGGTCTTCATCTCAAGCCCTCCGCGATAACCGGTCAAAGCCCCGCTCTTGCCAATTACCCGGTGGCACGGCACGGTTATAAGCAATGGATTGGCTCCGATAGCCGCTCCAACGGCACGAACCGCGGCCGGCTTTCCAATCTGGTTGGCGATGTCCGTATACGTATAGGTCTCGCCATACGGAATATGGCATAACGCATTCCATACAGCCGATTGAAAGGCGGTACCTTTGTAATCCATAGGCATTTCGAACCGGTCTCTGTTCCCCTGAAAATACTCGGCTAACTCTTCCGAATATACCTGCATTTTCGCATCATCCCGCACAAGCTCGCTGCCAGGGAACCTGGCGTTCACCCAGTCCGCTAACTCTTCTAACGGCTTATCCTGCGAGCCGACATAACATAATCCTTCCTTCGTAGCCGCCAGATATACATTCCAGTTGTCATGAGTCAGTCGAGTCCAGTAGATTATTGTATTATCGGATTTCATCATGATCCTGCACCTCCATGCTTGTATTATTCAACACATATTGCCCGCGATAACGAAGTGGAGTAACCCCCGTCTTCTTCTTAAACAAGGTGATAAAATAAGCCGTATTGTCCAAACCCACCTTATGGCCGATATCCGAAATGGTTAATCCGGAATCCCTAAGGAGCGCCTTGGCTTTGTCCATCCGGTAATCCTGGATGTACTCCATCGGGGTCAACCCTTTTACGCGTTTAAATATCCGGTGCAGATGATACGGGCTGCCGTGGCTCACATCGGCCAATACATCGAGTGTCAAATGCTCCGTGTAGTGGTTGTCGATATACTCCGTAACCAGCTCAATCCATTCATGGTCCGGTAGACGTTCCCCTGTCGGCTTGCACCGTTTGCATGGTCGGAAGCGTTCGGCCCTCGCTTCATCCGGGGATTGAAACACGCGCACATTTTCAAATTTCGGGGGTCTGGATTTACAGGATGGCCGGCAGAAAATCCCGGTTGTCTGCACCGCGTAGAAAAACTTGCCGTCACTCTCTTTATCATTGCTGATGATGGCCTTCCACTGTGCTTCGGTTGGCTGAATTCGGTTTGCCACGTTTCCTCACCTCCGCTAACATTATAACCACAGGATGGATTCGCTGTACGCTTTTTGGAATAGAAGAGCAAGATAACAAAATTATACGATCCGCATTTATGTTACAACTAGTATAGATAAGTTTATGAAGGAAAGGAACCGGTGAACATGCGAGATTCAAAACCTATGCCAAGCGGCACAATCCCTGCGCAAGACCCCATATTTCTGAAGAAGCTGCCGCCGGGCCAAACCGCCCACTATAACGGGGACATAGCTCAGGAACAAGACACATATGGCCGTTTTCTTCCCCAGGACAGCTGGGAGGATCTTCAGCATTCGTTAAAGCTGCACGTGCCGAAAGAATTCAGTTTTACCGAGAACCTCCATTATTTGCAGAGATCGCCAAACGAATGTCTCTATCATATTCAACATGACGCGATTTACAGAGCGCTTTCTCTCGATTCAGAGACGGCGGTCATTGAAGTTAGCGAGCTGCCTCAAGAACGGGCTATCCTTGTACGGTTTCTGGGTGATACTGCCCCAACGGAATGGAGCAAGCGTGCGGAAGTGGCGATTTATGTCCGGGACTGGTTTGATCTGAACACCAATCTGGTTCCCTTCTACGCCATGGCACAGAATGACCCTCTGCTCAGTCGAGCCCTTCATTCCTTCTATGGACTGCGCAACATGGGCATCCCCGACCTGTTCGAGGCGCTGTGTTGGGGTATTCTGGGACAGCAGATTAACCTGACTTATGCATATACGTTAAAAAGACGATTCGTCGAGGCTTTTGGCCGCCGCGTGGAATGTGAAGGAGAGATTTACTGGTTGTTTCCCCGGCCCGAGGACATCGCACATCTAAACGTGCAGGACCTGGAGGGGCTCCGTATGACCGTGAAAAAAAGCGAGTACCTCATCGGGGTGGCACAGCTTATGGCGGAAGGAGAATTGACGAAAAAGCAGCTGCTTGATACGAATAGCTTAGTAGAAGCTGAAAAACAACTTGTAAGCATTCGCGGCATCGGTCCGTGGACGGCCAACTATGTGCTGATGCGCTGCCTCCGGATGCCCGCGGCATTCCCCATCGACGATGTCGGGCTGCACAATGCCATCAAACATCTGCTGGGTTCGGAGAAGAAACCGACAAAGAAGGAGATTCTGGCACTATCGGCAGCATGGGCGAATTGGGAATCCTACGCTACCTTTTACCTCTGGAGGTTTCTCTATTAATCGCAGATAGAAAAAGGGATATCTCCCACAACTGCGGCGCAGTCTGTAAGGAGACATCCCTTTCTTAGCGATGATTTCTATCTCGAATACCTATTCGATGAAATATAATTTGCCGTCAACCTCAAGCGAGATCGCGGATTGTGCCAGATCGTCCTTCAGCTTTTTTGCATAATCCACCACTTGATTGAGCGAATCCTTGTCGAGTTTTTCGGCAAAAGCGTACACAATCGTAACTTTTTCCTTGATCAGGGTTTTATGGTTGTCCACCCACGCGCCTTCACCCGGAATCGCGGTAGCACCGCCAAACCAACCGGACAATTTCGTCAAGGTCTGGTCAACAAACTTCTGATGTGCCGCATCTGTAATCGGGATGTCCCCTTTCACGGTGGAAGGGACATAAATTTTCACCACATGATCCAGATGGAATTGATCGTTCAGGGCACTTTGTGTAATGGCAGTAGCCGTCGGGTTTCCCTCTGCACTGAAAGACTGCTGAACCGGCACCACGATAAGCGTTAACAACAACGCTGCAGCGAATGCAATAAGCCAACCTTTTCTCTTCATCTTCATTTCTCCTCTATGTATGGTCTCGTTCTCCCCGCATGAACCGCTGGCTACCTTTCTTGTGCTGGCCGCCAACCGGACGGTGCAAACTAGCACATATTATATAATGGACTTAACCTGTCAGCTATGGGGCATACGGATTATAATTATGCGGATTCATGCAAAAAAGCCGATATTCCCGATGTAAAAACTCAGAAAATCGACTTTATGCTGAAACAGAGCTTATTCTACCGTTATTTGATCGTACCGATCCAGGATAAACTCTCCACCGATCGATGATCCATACTGCCATTTAGGATAGCCTGAACGTCATCTAGTGTTTCTAGCAGCGATACCCGCTCGCCCTGTAATCTGGTATATGCTTCCGCAACGTAAAAAGGCTGCGTAAGATAGGCTTCCAGCCGTTCTCCCCGCTCATATACTTCCGTCTCGGATGCCGGAATGGCTTGCAGGCCTCGCACTTGAACCAGCGAACGCAGCTCACGGTAACGCCTCAGCAGTTTCTGGGCACGCTGCTGAACCGACAGGTGATGCTGATCCAGATGGACTCCTTCCAATACGGAAGATGTGGAGTATAACGGATTTACGGCCGGAAACATATGTCTGGCAGCCAGGTCCGCATCAAAATACCACAGCGTCTCCAGGGGACCGTAAGGCAAATCCTCATCAACAGCTGCCCCTTTTAGATCCACAAGAAAAGTCGTGACATTCTCAATGCCTTCTTGTTGAATACGTTCCTGAAGATCATAGATCTTCCCGGTTAAGACGTGCTCCCGGTCTGCTGCAAATACAATCTCCTTCTCCCTACTTGTATTCGCCACGATTGAATAAGTTTCTTCTATAGAGTTGGCCACCCGCTGCACATCATTAAGCATGTCCTGCAGCTCCGGATATTCACCTTCCGGCTTCAGCAGAATCGTCACATAACCTCCCGCCTTGAAGTGGTGGAACAATTCCCCCAGCAGCACAAGCTGACCCATTCCGGGACGGGCGACTAAACCGACGGTGCCGCCTTTTGCCAGCGGAGCAAATAAATCGAGCGGCTTGATGCCTGTTTCGATCATATCCACCCTTTCCCCGCGCAGGATCAGTTCATCTAAACTGCATTTCGCCAGGGATGCCAGTGCGGCAATGGTGCGGACTTCCGCCCGTCCCACGGGGATTTTTCCCGTGCACAGATTGGAGACCGTAGCAGGCCGCAGTCCAACGGATTTGGCTGCGCTAGTCAGGTTCGGAACCCTTTGTCGTAACAGTGATACATTGAGCTTCAGATTATCCAAGTGCGTACACCCTTTTTAATAGTGGATTGATTTTGTGCTTTTTTCCATAAAAGAATCTGCTGTGCAGACAAACAACCCCTCATCCGGTTCAAAAATGTTGTGATCAAACTGCTCGAATTCCACGATTTTGGCCTGAGGCAGTGATTGTTTGTATTGTTTCCACTGCTTCTAATGAAACCTAGGACTTGGTTTTATGCCACGGATCATAAGGACTGGGCAAGACAACAGCGTCAGATCGTTCCACAGTTCTACTTTCGCTGTTACAGAGCATGTAAGGCAGAGGGCTTCATCCATCATTAGCCCCCCTCTTACCTTAATGCGCCAAAAGGCAAAAATGCGTGCACGCCCTTGGCCGTATTCACGATTTGAGTTACGCGCAGATCTACTGCCAATGTGGCGTAAGCGTACGCCTCTGTTCGCGTAATGGAGTAGAGTTCCGTCATGAGGTCAAGCATCCCGCTTAGAGCCATCCACATCGCTTCGTCCAGATCCTCATGAAAACCCATCGTTAGCCAACCGGTGCTCGTCTTCGCTCTTGGCATCGTAATCGGCATATCGTCCCGGATATGAAAGGTCAGACTCACCTTCTCCATGGGACATTCCAGGGCAGGCCCGCTGACTTCGCCGTCCCCCTGCACGGCGTGACCATCCCCTGTAGAGAATAATCCGCCATCGACCGGAATCGGCAAATACAGGGTGGAACCGGCGGTTAACTCTTTGCAATCCAGGTTACCTCCATAGGGGCGCGGCATAAAAGTCGTATGCTGGCCTTCTTCTCCTGGCGGCATGCCCATTATACCCATAAAAGGTTTCAGACCAACGCTGTACTTGAAGGTTCCGAATTGACTCCGGCCTATCAAAGTCTTGGCGTCCAATTCAAAATCCAGCATGATTTCTTGAACATCACGCATCCCCAGCTTCTCGTTCCAATAACTTGGAAAACCTCCGGCGGAGGTCCAACCCCATGATCCGGGAATAATCTCGTTGATCTGGATCTCCAATGTGTCACCAGCTTTTGCACCTTCAATATGTACCGGCCCCACCAATGCATGCCCAAACTGTTTCTCCTGCCGCCCCGGCTTACGCTCAGTGAACTTCGTTCTTGGCGCACCTGGCGCAGAGCGCTTCGCAATCCCCCAGGAAGCATCCAACGTTTGATAGAGGACAGTGTCCCCTGACTGAATATACAGAGCCGGTTCCAGCTCTTTGCTGAAAAATCCATGAAGCGAGTGAATATCCGGTTTTAGCCTATGAACGTTCGACATCGGTTCTTCTCCCTTCACACCCATGATCAGAATAGCGCCGCACCTAGGCAGGCTATACCCTGTTACGTTATAAAGTATTTTATATTACTCTAAAAGTCAATACATTTTTACTCTTTAAAGTAATTATAATTACGCATTAAGATGTGTGTTTAGTTGATGCTAGGTATCGACATTCAAATCTGGATACAAAAAAGTCCCCAGCCTCCATCCTATAGACTGGACGGGTGGGAACTTCAGTTATACTTAGACGGCATGTATTACCGTTTGTTATGCTGTGGTTTGCTCGGAGCCTTGTAGGCTCGTAACTTCAATTTCACAGATTCGAAGATCAGGAAGATTCATGGATTCTGAGACCCCTAGAAAAATAGCTCCATCGATTCATGAGTCTTATGAGTTCATTGCATCATTCATCCAGCAGCATGCCGCGTTCATCGTAAAACTTATAGTCCCTGAAGGTGTACGATTGATCTTCGGACGGAGGTAATTCAATATAAGTCACATCTGCACGGTTAGGGACGAATGTTTGCTCCAACAACTCCCCATTAATGCGTACTTGCATTTTGGCGACTTGATTATCGTGATGGGTTACAACCATCCATTTTTGAACCTCTTCCTTGGGATTATTCAGCATGAACAACCCGACAGGATCATGCGCTGTCTCTATATGTTTCCATTCATAGTTCCCTTTGGAATTTCGAGCAAACTCAATATACCCCGGCCTTTGGTCGGACAAGAATCCTACCACCCTGCTGTCATGGAAATCGGATATATCCAGAATCTCGATTTGCCTGTTTTCGTATCCCTCAATCGACTGAATTACTTTTTGGATGGACCCCTCATCGTTTCCATACAGCTTCTTGTCGTTACTAAGATAATAAGCTGATAGAACAACAATACCAATAACCAAAACCAAGCCAATCATTACATTTTGTCTTCTCAAAATTATAGTCACGCCCCAGTACGAAAGGATGTTGTAATTGAAATCTCGGGGTCACGTAGAGAGAATCCCATACGAACACACGAACCAAGCGACCCAATTAAGGTCATATGACTGAAATACCCACATGAACTCACTCTCCAGAACCCCCACATGAATATACTTTAATTGTACTCTAACGTATTATAGTCATTTTAGGTATCCAACCGAGCATGCAAGCCATGCAACAAAAAACTCCAATCAGCCCATACCAATGGCATAACGGACTCCACGGACGTTATTTACATTAATTCGCGCCGTTTGCAAATGTAACGGACCGAGCAGACGCTATACCATAAGTATTTGCCCATTTTCCCTATTTTGTACCGAATAAGGCGGCTGAGGTCCGTTATCTTGTTCAAATGTTCCTTTTGGAGCAAATAGCGTCTCCTGTGTCCGTTAAAGTGCAAAAAACGTTCGATCACGCGACCTCTCGTTCACAGGTATTTAGGGGTCCATCTTAGAGTAACTTGCCATGCAAGTATTGGTTTGTTGTTACAATGGACTTGAGCCTTGAGATTGTATCATGCCTAATCGGCAGATTATTCGCCCTAAACAACAGAATGCCTCGCAAACACGCGATGGCTTCGAATAGCTCCAGCTCATCCTCCCCGTATCGGCCCTCGGCACAAAATGCAGCACGGTAGAAAGAGGCCCGCTTCTCACTTACATAAATCCACATCAAGATAATGGACCAGGCTATGTCATATCTAGGGTCACCTATTTGGACGTTAGTCCACGATCACGGTCAGCTTGCCTTCTGACTCAAGAATATTGCCCAGATGGTAATCCCCATGAATCATGCACACTGGCTTCAAGTCTGCTCGCTGAACCAGCTTCACTAATAAATCCTGGATATCGGGGTACTGATCCACTTGCCGATAAAAATAATCAATGAAGTCGTAGCTTGGTAACGCCGAACCAGTCAGACGATCAAGCGGGAACTTATGCACATCATTCAAATTCTTCGCAAGCTTCTTAAGTTTGGGCTGATCCACTTTATCTATGGGTGTCCCATCGTAACTGGTTAGCAGGACTTGATGGCCATTCACCTCATAACCCCAGCTGACAGGTTTCGAAACCGCACTTCCATACGTGTGTAAGGCATTTAAGATTTCATATTGGAATTGCACATTAGGCTGAGACTCTTTATTCCAAACCTTTAAGACAAAATCAGACTCGGGTGAGCTGATTTTCATGACCTCAGCCTCCAACCCGGAATCCAGGGGAGTTACGCTTAGTGTGGTATCATCTTCCAGCAATAACACCATTCGGTCGCTTTTCTCCACCCAGTTTATTTCACGCGCTTGGAAATCTATCCTGCTCACTGCCTTTCGCGGGGATGGTTGCACGCACTAACACACCAGCTTCCCATATCATTAATCGCTTCATCGCTAACTTGGTCAGATATTCCCTTCTATTTCTGGCAATTTACTCACCATGCCTTGCCATGTAGATGCATGCAGCCGTTATTACCTCCGTAATTTATAATCCTCCGTGTTTCCCACGATCCTCAGCCTAAATCAAGTACCCTCTTCTGTTCGTTGTTAGTATACCATCATATTTACGGCATCCATTTCTTCACGCACCTTCATAGCTGCAGCGATTCAATCGTTGTAAAGATTCGGGAATAGACATCCTGGATATTGGACTCATTGCGTACATCGTTGTATAACCCATATTCCCAGTAATGAGATTCCTCGCCATAGTAACCCGTGGCATAAGCGTAAGCTGAAAGATCAGGAACATCGGCATACGATAACTCCTCAATTGTAAAGGGGACGTGTGATTTCTTAGACTCGATATAGAAAAAAGGGATGTCCGAATGGTGATAGACTTTTGCATATTGTGGATTGGAAGCCTCCACTAGAAACTCTTTCGTAATGAAAATAGCGTCAAGGTCAGACGATAACCCCTCCTCTAATTGTTTGAACGTGACTTCCTCAAAATCTATATTCTCTTCCCTTATGTTCGGAGTTTCTCCAATCAAACCAATAACTAGGCTCCTACCCTCAAAGGGTGGACCCTCATAAGGTGGAGTATCAACGCTATCGGCGTTAGATTTACAGACCATTAACATCAAACATATACAGAATAGGACCATGGCATTTTTCATCATTATGGAAAGCTCCTTCAGCAGATATAGGATAAATTCGCTCACCAGACTTAACGGTTATCTCTTATGGCAATTTGGGCTCGGCTTTCACATCCGGCACCTTAATGACCTTGTAGGTATTGATCGCTTTCTTCAGTTCCCCCTTCTCAGTTGCCTTGTGCTTCACCGCCTGCAAAGACTCACCTACTTTTCCAATAACTCCATATTATGTGTATTTCTCCACTTCGTAAATACTTATCTTCGCTATGGCCAAGTATCCGTACAACACAAAAACCGCGATATACGCGGTTTCTGCGATCTCTGTTTGCTATTTCTCGGATAAGGAACTCGCCTTTCCTAATGAAGTTCGATGCTCCCTCCTGGATGCTCCCCAATCATGTATCACATTGAGAACGTCTTCAAATTCTCTTCCCTGCTCCGTTAAGGAATACTCAACCGTAACCGGCATGGTTGGCATGACTTGCCGTTGAATGATTCCGTTCTGTTCCAAATGTCTCAGAATCACCGTCAACGATTGCGTACTGATGTTGCCCAAATTCCGGCGTAAGCGGTTAAACCGCTGAGGACCGTCATGCAGTTCTCCAATCACGTGGACGGCCCGTTTCACGGCAACTATTTTCAAAACCTCGCCAATAACCTCCGTGCATACTTCATATTCTTCGTTATGTTCTGAATGCTCGCTCAAACCATCACCCGCCCTAACCTAAAGTAAGTTGGTCTATAATAAATGATCTTATCAATAAATATTGCCTACTGTTCTTGTTGGTTTAGAGTCATTATAATTTGGCACATAGCTGTTGATCAAGGTGCATTCTTGAATCGACACTCTGAATCGCGCGATTCTCTTCGAATAGCCATATATCCGGAAATGTGGTTATGCACAACAATATACAGTACGAGGAGACGATGAAATGTCGACCACGATTAAAGAAATCCGCGCGCCCTTATTCGCCATCATCATTGGCATGTTTATGGTCCTACTGAATATGACCGCCATGAATGTGGCGATTCCGAAACTAATGAACACCTTTCAAAGCCCACTATCTATAATGCAATGGGCAACCACGGGTTATATACTGGCCGAGGCGGCCATTATTCCGGTAGCCGGCTGGCTGACCGCTTTGGCGGCAGGCGCATGTTCATTCTGGCAATCTCCATCTTTACAATCTGCTCTATTCTTTGCGCACTCTCAATTAACGCTGAGCAATTTATACTGTTTCGCATACTTCAAGGTTTAGGTGGAGGCATTGTCATGCCGATTGGTTATGCCATCGTCTTTCGGATCAGTCCTCCGGACAAGATTGGCACGGTGATGGGTTCATACCTGGGCGTTCCCATACTTATTGCGCCAGCCATCGGGCCCGTGTTTGCCGGGTGGTTGGTGGATTACGTAAGCTGGCCTTATCTATTCTGGGTGAATGTGCCTGTAGGCATCTTAGGAATATGCCTCGGGCTGCGATATCTGCCTAAGTTGGAGAGTCAGGCTCAAGCCAAGCTGGATAAACTCGGCATGATTTTCGGCCCCCTTGCTTTTGCAGCCCTCATCTACGGCGTGCACCAAGGGGGCGATGCCGGATGGGACTCCATGCAGACCATCATCGGCCTTGCAGTTGGCGTAGTGGCGCTTCTGCTATTTATTCTGGTTGAACTTCGCTCAAGCGAGCCGCTCCTCGAGCTGCGTGTATTCCGTTCGTGGTCTTTTACAAGCGCCATGTTGATTCTTTGGCTAACGGCCGTTACGTTTTATGGAAACTTCTTTCTCATTCCGGTTTACCTCCAGCAGGTGAAGGGATTTAATGCATTTGATACAGGGCTCCTCATGATTCCACAGGCCATTGCCTGCATCGTTCTCATGCAGATTGGCGGTAGGCTCTTTGACCGGATGAGCGTAAAGCCGCTGGTTATTATCGGTACGGCACTTCTGGGGCTAGGGGCCTTCCTGCTCTCTAGAGTTTCTTCGGGGAGCGGAATGGGAATGTTAATTGTGGCTATGACCTTAGCAGGCTCCGGCCATGCATTGTATGGCATGTCTTTGAATGCCTTTGTTATGAAATCTGCACCGCAAGCGCTGATCAACCGCGTTACGTCCTTGAACAATGCTTCACAGCAAGTGATGGGCTCGTTTGCGGTGGCTGCCTTCTCAACCTTGTTGACAGCTCGTGTATCAGCTTCATCTCGTGCAATACCGCAAGTTGAAATCTGGGCAGATGCGTTCTCGTTCACCTTCCTTGTTGTAACGGCAGTGTCCATTGTTGGTGTTGTCATGGGGTTATTGATCCGTAAACCAACCGCTCTAACGGATGAAGCCATTGACCAACCAGATGCACGAGGCTTGGACTCCTGATTTTATAGTTGATTAGGTATAACGGCATTGCATCTGTTCTGCTATACTACGTTCAATGTAAACGTTTCCCATATTAAAGGAACGGAGGTGAACTTCATACAGTCCATCGTTTGATTTCCGAGTTCTCAGCCATATATTCTTCTGATTGGAGCTGATCAAACATTGAAATTCGTGAAACTGCTGCTTGGGATGGCTGCGCTCGCAACTGCGTTCCTGTTCCCGGTACAGGCTTTTGCCTACAGTAATCCATTTCATTTAACGGATTCCTGGCGTTGGAACAATAACGATTTCTACGGTGAGGGCGACCCTTACATCCTCAAATTCAACGGAACGTATTATCTGTATGTCAGTACGGTTGACCACCAGTCCGGCATCAAAGTGTGGTCTTCCCCCGATCTTGTCAATTGGGCCTACCGCGGTCTATGCGCAACAGATCCGATTACCAAAGCCGCTTATGCTCCTGAGGTATTCTATCATGTGGACGGAAATTTCTATATGTACACATCACCGGGAGGAGGAGGGCATTATGTGCTGAAAAGCGACAGTCCCCTCGGTCCGTTCGTTCCGGTTACTGGCAATGTGGGCATGGGGATTGACGGTTCTGTTTTCGTTGACGACAACGGACAGTGGACCTTTTATGCAACCGGGTCCAATCAGATCATGGCCTGGCCAATGAACAGCCCTACTTCCTTTGGTTCTGCGGTGTCGACCGGTCTCAGCATGAACGGCTGGACTGAGGGTCCTACCGTCCTTAAGCGCAATAACAAGTATTTCATGACCTATACCGGCAATCATGTATGGAGTACGGCATACCGGGTCGATTATGCTGTCAGCAACAACGCAACCCACGCATTCGCGCCCGCGTCCGGCCAGAATCCCGTTCTCCTTGAAACGGAAGGCCATCATGTCGGCCTGGGGCACAACTCCCTTGTGCGCGGACCTGATCTGGATTCGGACTATATGGTTTATCACAGCCATGCGCATGAAGGAAATTCGGTTTATCCGGGACGAAGGATGAATCTGGATCGAATCGTGTGGAACGGGGACCGAATGCTTGTGCTCGGACCGACGTCATCGGAGCAAACCAATCCGGAGCTGCCGTTGTTTGCAGATCGCTTTAACCGGACAACGATCGGAAACCAATGGATCAATGTTGGAGGAGGCACTTGGGGGATCTATAATCAGGAACTCATGTGGCAAGATACCATCGGCAATGCTTCTTGGTACCGTCAAGTAACGGCCAATGCTACGGAAGCCGATTATACGGCCGAGTTCCATACCAAACAGATGAAGCAAGACTCTGGCAATACGCCTGTGTACGGCGTCGTATTTTCATATCAGGATGAATCCAACTACGGAACGGCCGTCCTGAACCGAAGCTTAAACCGGCTCGAAACCGACTTTGTCATTGGCGGCGTGAGTCAGGGATGGGAATATGCTTCCTTACCTTCGGGTTTCAATTATACGAAATGGCATCAAATCCGCGTGGAGAAAAAGGATTCCAGCTTCTCCATCTTTGTTGATGGCATGAAGAAGCAGACCCGGAACATCACCGGTCTGGCCGGAGGCAAGATCGGGTATGCCACGTCGAATGTCCATGCCGATTTCGGCTATGTTGCCTTTAGCAACAAAGTCGGTGGCAGCAGTGCATGGAATACCTATAAGCCCGTTGACGGCACCATCGAAGCCGTTCATTACATGCAGGGCGGCGAAGGAACAGCATACCATGATCTCAGTCAAGGGAACACGGGCGGCGCTTACCGGAATGAACATGTTGATATTCGATCTTCGGCGTCTGAAGGGAAATATGTCATCGGCTGGAACCAGCCGGGCGAATGGCTCAAATATCGTGTCAACGTTGCGGAGACCGGGTATTATGATCTGAGTCTGCGGGCAGCAACGACGTTCCCCAATGCGCAGTTCCGTCTCTGGAATGGAGCCGAAGATCTTACCGGGCCCGTTCCTGTCCCCAGCACGGGAGATTGGGAGAACTGGCGGTTAACCAGCGGCAAGCGTATATATTTGACTGCCGGCCATCATGAATTGCGGCTTGAAACGGTCAGCGGGGAATACGATTTAAGCTCGCTCACCTTCTCGCGCGCGGACGCAGTCACCTCCATCAACGATGATTTCAATGACGGCAACGACAATGGATGGACTCGCTACGAGGGCGACTGGTCGGTTGTTAACGGAGAGTATGCAGGAACAGGGGCAGGCTCCTTTGGCAAAACGGTAATCGGCAGCAGCCTCTGGAGTGATTATTCGGTTGAGGCGGATATCAGGCGGCTGACATCAACGGGAGACGCGGGAATTGTTGTCCGTGTCAACAATCCGGCGAGCGGCAAGGCCTTTGTTAACAACCCGGATTATCTGCAGGGTTACTATGCTCATATCACTGCCCAGGGTGTGCATCTTGGCAAAATGAATTACGGTTACCAAGCGCTCGACTTTGCAGCCATGAGCCTGCCCGCCGATAGCTGGCATCATCTGAAGGTTGTCACTAGCGGAACCCATATTAAAATTTATGTAAATCATGGTGTATCTCCTGTTATCGACTATACGGATACCAGCATGAATCCATTTACCCACGGCAAAGTCGGACTCCGTGTAATGAACAGCAATGCCCGTTTTGATAATGTTAAGGTAAATCCTTAAGGCTTAAGGGTAAGGTCATCCATCAAGCGAGAAATCCCAAAGCGGAGATACGCCTGCCACGAAGGTACCTTTTCCCTTTATGCGGGTAACTACGCCCTCCTCGGCCAGACCAGCGAGCGCATTCCTGGTCGTGATGACACTGACATGAAACCGCATGGCCAGTTCTTTCTCGGACGGGATGCGGTCGCCCGGACGCAGATTGCCCTGCTGGATCTGTTCTCTGATTTTATATTGTATTTGCTGGTATAAAGGAAGCTCCTTCACGATAGATCATCCTCTCCTCAACATACTTAAATGAACACATGAGATTTTAAAACCCCGGCCAGGCTCCAATGCCTGGCCGGGATCATGTTTAGCTGTTTTACTCTCCGGAAGGCAGGGGAAGCAAGCTATGCTCAGATATTGGAAGCCCAAAATCGGGCAAGCCGTCCTCTTTCCAGCCGAAGCGTTGAATCCGCGTACTGCGTGGACCGCCAGCCGAACGCTGCTGCTCGGCTTCCGAGTAAGAATACGCATGGTAGACGATCCAATCTTCCGAACCGTCCGGTGAGACGGTGAAGCTGTTATGTCCGGGGGCGTACACGCCCTGAGCGGGATTCTTCGCAAACACTGGCCCTGCATGCTTGGTCCAGGCTGAAGCATCAAGCACATCATCCGTCTCCGAAATCGTAATCATCCCAAGACTATAATCATCGGACCAGGTCGCGCTTGCCGAGAATACGAGGAACAAGCGCCCATTCCGCTTCAAGAACACCGGTCCTTCGTTAATCGCCATCCCGCCTTGCTTCTCCCATGCTTCCGTAGGCGCCGATAGAAGCACATTCGGCCCCGTTAAGGTCCAGGGATTAACCATGCGGACCGCATAAATGGCCGAACCGTAGTCCGGGAAAAAACCGTATCCGGAATAGAAAAAATACAGCTCTCCCTCGTGCTGGAGCACGGTTCCATCCAATCCCGGATGCTCCGTGTTTATCACACCTCGAAATATCCACTCATCGTTCACCGGATCGTCGCCTATGAGCTCCAGAACGCATATTCTTCGCGTATCATCGCCGCCCCCATCGTTGGCCGTGTAATAGATGTACCATCGATCCTCAATGTAGTGAAGCTCCGGTGCCCATAAATGATAGGAATACGGCCCGTCCTGTTCGGGGGTCCATATCGTTGTCGGGTTTGCCGCAGCTAACCCGGTCATGGTATGGCTCCGCCAAAGGGCGATCCGGTCACCTAACGTCACCGTCAAATAATAATATCCATCCGTATGTTTGATGATCCAAGGGTCGGCACCATTAGGGAGTATCGGGTTCCTGAACGTTTGTTGAGTCAATTTGTTTTCCTCCTTCCAAACTTAAGAAAGATTGATCTCGCGAATGATATCCAGCGGAAACTTCGGTTTGCGCTCCTCTGTCAATAAACCGTTCATCTCTTGCTGCACGTCCGTTAGCTGTGTGTAACAATATCCTACAATATATTCCGTATCCTTGATCGCTTGGTGAATGCTGCGGAACCTCGAGAGGAATTCCTCCTCTGATGACTCCTGCTTGCCATAACCCCAGCCGGATTCCGATTGAAAGGCAATGCCCCCGAATTCGCTAACGATAATGGGCTGTCCTCCGTAATGGTATCCCTCTGCGTAAGCATACTTCCACTGGTTGAACGATCGTTCGTTATTCACGATCACATCTTTATCCGCATAACGCTTCTTGAATTGTTCCCCGGACTCAATATAATCGTGAAGTGTCAAAATATCGGACACGGTGTGCTCCCAGCCGTCATTCGTGATCACCGGACGGTTCGGATCGAATGACTTCGTCAAATGATAAATGGATTCGGTAAATTTCTGCTGCCTGCGGTCCTTGGCAATTTGCGCGATTCCCCACGATTCATTAAACGGAACCCAGGTAATAATGCTGGGGTGGTTATATTGCTGACGGACGATTTCCATCCATTCGTTGGTGAATTTCTGGATGGCATTGTCATTGAATTCAAAGGCAGCCGCCATCTCCGACCAGACGAGCAGCCCCTTTACATCACACCAGTACAAGAACCGGGCATCCTCTACTTTCATATGTTTGCGGACACCGTTATACCCCATTTCCAGAATTGCATCGATATCCTCAATGATGGCTTCCTCGGATGGCGGAGTGAGATGACTGTCAGACCAATAACCTTGGTCCAGCACGAGTCTTTGATAGATCGGAACGTTATTAAGCAGGACTCTGCCCTTCTCAATCGATATCTTCCTCATGCCGAAATAGGAATAGACGTGGTCGAGCTTCTCCTCTCCTTGATGCAGTATAAATTCAACATCATACAAATTCGGATGAGCCGGAGACCACAGGCAGTGCTTCCACGGACCGTTGGCTTCGTGAACCAGATCGACGTCCAATTGGAGCCACGGACGATCAATCGTCAAACTCACTTTCTTAACTTGCTTCCCTTTCAAGCTGATAATCGTCTCCAGTCTGGTCTCCTTCGTCGTGAAATCACCCTTCACCTGGTATTCGAAACGCACGGAGCGCGTATCCATATTCGGTGTTATTTTGACAGAATCGACATGGACCGGTTCTACAACTTCCAGCCAGACCGACTGCCAAATCCCGGTTGTCTGGACGTAAAAACACTCGAAATTATGCTCAACCCACCTCTGCTTGCCTCGTGGCTGGGTTGCATCCATGCTGTCCTCCGCTTTCACCGTTAATTGATTGGCAGCACCAAAGGATATGTACGGGGTAATATCAAATGAAAATGCCGAGTATCCCCCTTGATGACTGCCAACGTAGGTACCGTTAATCCAGATTTTCGCCAAGTAGTCTACTCCTTGAAAATGCAGGACAACTCGCTTGCCCTCATCCTCCTGAGGGATATCAAGCGTTCGGTTATACCATATGAATGGATGGTGCTCCTCTCTGCCGATCCCGCTGGCCTTCGTCTCATAAGTAAAGGGCACCGTGATCTTCAATTCACCGCCAAAATTATCCTGCCACCGATCACGCTCACCTGTATTGTCATCGTCAAACCCGAAACTCCACTCCCCGTTCAGATTAACCCAATGTTCTCTCACGAATTGAGGTCGCGGATAATCTTTGCTATACATTTTTGTTGTCATGTTGTCTCCTGCTCCTTTGTCGCACGTTGGCTTGTGCTATGTTTATGTTGTTGGTATGCAGTTACTGCATTTCGATCGGTTCAACCGTTAGCGGCGAGAAGGTCCATCCCTTCGAGGAGGTACGCAGACCGACACGGCCGTTCAGGAAGGCGTTGGGGTCCAGCCAGCTCACAATCGGATCTTCACCGCCGTTGGCGTACACATGTATAGCGGCTCCTTCAAGTCTTACTTTAATCTCTGCTGGCTGATGTTCCTCCAGCTCAAGGAAGCCCGAAGCCATCTCCTCATTCACTTCATAGCTGATCCGCTTTAAGATCACCCTTCCATTACGAAAAGACAGCTCATAACCCATGAAGGAGTCCCTGACCTGGTCCGGAAAATCCGATTCGTTGGATGTTCTTAACAGCACGGACGCCTCCCCTGACGCTTCTTCAGTTGCGGTTAACTGAAAGCTCACTTCGTAATTGCTCCATCGCGGGTCCCCGCCGAACAACTTGCCCTCTTGGCCTTCCGACAGAAGCTCGGCCTGACCGTTTGCAAGGTTCCAGCTGCCGTATACGTCGGTGAATTCGACGTCATGACGTGGCGCTACTGGGGAAATTAAGCTGGACTCGATATAACGTATCGAGACATCTCCCTTTTTCCTCGTTAACGATAGCCATTGAGGCCCTTTACGCAGTTGAACCGACCCCAGGGGAATCTTCGTCCATTCGGATTCTTCGGAGAACCATGAAGGATCCAGCAGGATTTCCTTTCGTTCTCCCCCGGCATCCAGGACAAGCCTTGCACCGGCCGAAGCGTTTGATACCATCGCAGATAACAGATAACTGCCGTCTTCTTTTACATATACCGGAAACGTTAGTCCCTTGTGATCTTGAAGCACGGTTATCGCATAACTTCCGTCCGGTGTTTCCTTGTCACTGATTGCGTATTCGTTACGCTCAACTGAATCTTGGACACCATGTATGGCCTCCATCGTACCAGGCACCTGCTTCAGCACATCTTGGTCGCTGCTACCGTTCGCTTCGTTTGAAAAAGCGGTATATCGCAGTTCCGGCTTCAGCGCGGGTGACCAGCTATATCCGATCCGTCCTGCCGTACCCTTCATTTCCTTATCGCTCAACAGAAGGATCCCATCCCAATAAACTCGGGTTCCATGGTCCCCTGATTCGATGCGCAGCGCGTGATGCTTGGTCATATCCATTCCGTTAGGGAGACTGACGGATTGAGTTATAACTTCTTGTCCCCCAGCTCTTTCAAACATTGACATGGACATATCCTTGCCATCCACGCGGATGCCTCGGTAATGATCTCCATCCTCATAGGAAAACAAAGCCTCGAAATCCGCATCTTCCGAACCGGCAGGGACGTTCTCATCCGTGAGCACAGCATTGAACTCGGCCGTAAACCTGTTGTCCGTGCTTAGGCTGCTGATCCATGCTGCTGCTCCATTTACAAGCTTCTGATGTTCCCAGCGCTCGCCTCGCGGCTCCGGTCCTCCGAGCACATCATGAAAGACCGGAAGTGCTGGTGCTTGCACCGGTATCCCATGCGTAGGTCCTGCAACCGACATTTTGTCTCCATTAAAAATCAATCGGTCCATGTTCAACATCCGTATCGGCGGGCCTTCCGCCGAACGCCCCGCAAGATTGTGGTACACAATGTAGTAGGAATCCATGTCAGGTCCTAATACGGTTGCGCTGTGCCCCAGCCCGTTAAACTCATCGTTAGTCGAGATGATAATGGGGTTATTCTCCGGAATCGAGTAGATTCCGTTAGGCGAATCATGGGCAACCGCATAATTGACGCGGTATCCGCGGCTGAACACATGATTGCCTGTATACGTCATGTAATACCGGTCTTGACGCTTGATGATCATGGAGCCTTCCGTCCAGTGGCCTAAAGACGTATTCAGTTTAGAGCCAACGTCGATGGAATACGGGTCCTTCATGGTGCTTGCCATGATGCCGCCTGATGCGGCATAAGTGAAATACCACTTGGCATCATCGTCTATGAACACCGAGCCATCGATACTCAGTCCCAAATTATCGGTTTCTATTTGGAATGGACCCGTCGGATTGTCGCTTCGCAGAACATAATGTCCCTTGCCACCAGGCGAGGTGTACATGTAGAATGATCCGTTCCAGTAGACTACCTCCGGCGCATAAGCTCCCTCGGTAAGCGGCTCTTCCGTGACAAGTCCTTCATATTGCCAGCTCACAAGATCCTCGGAGCTCCATGCCTTAATGCCGACACGCCAGTCCTTTGTACTGCAATATAGATAATATCTTCCATTAAAACGCAGTACATAAGGGTCACCTATTCCATAATCCTCCCATTCCTGATCCAGCTTCATCGGGTTCAGATAGGTATGTTCCATTGTTATCTCCCCTCCGTATGCCTGCTTACCCTTGGTCGCATCCTGTATAACTGCAAGCGTAACGGCCACAGCCGCAACCGATGCCAACGAAATCCCTAACAGCCTCCACGGTTTCCGAAATCGTGTCATCGGTTATCCCTTAATGCCCGTAATGGCCAAGGATTCAATGAAGTAGCGCTGAGCCATGAAGAATACAATAACGACTGGCAGCAATGCCACGATGGAGGCAGCCATGAGCGACGGATAATTGGAGGTCGAGATGTAATTGGACTGCATACTTGCGATTAACACCTGAATAGTCTGCCTTTCCGGTGTGTGCAGATAAATCAAGGGGCCCATAAAATCGTTCCATATCCCCATAAATCCAAGGGCGGCCTGTGCAGCAATCGCCGGTTTCACAATGGGAAGCGCGACGGTCGTAAATGTCCGGAAATATCCGCAGCCATCTATCTTCGCCGCATCGATGAGGTCCGTCGGAATAGAGCCTTGCATAAATTGACGAAAGAAGAAGATCGTCACAATATTCCCGAAGAGACCAGGCACGATGAGCGGAAGCAGCGTATCCACCCACCCAAGCTCAGAGAAACCAATATATTGGGGGATCATGACCACGGAATATGGAATCATCATCGTGCCAAGCAGGGCCATGAAGATCCCTTCTTTGAAGGGAAAATCAAACTTGGAAAAGGCATAAGCCGCCATGGCTGCCACAAACAGACCTATGGTCAGTACCGTAACCACCACGATGGCACTGTTCATAAAACCATACAGGAGCGGGGCTTTGGCCCAGACATCCTTGTAATTCAGCCATGTCAGCGGATCGGGAATCCACTGCGGCGGTATATCAAAAACATGCTGCTGGCTCTTCAATGACGTTGACAACGTCCAGACTAGCGGTCCAAGCATGATGAAAGACCCCGCAAGCAGCAGGATATAGATCATCGAATGGATCAAACGGCGTTGTTTAACCATAATATCTAATTCCTCCTATATAAATGGCATGCGTCTATTCTTGGTAAACCCACCGCTTGGAGAAGCGGAACTGGAACAGCGTGATGATAAAAATGAGAATACCCAGCACCCATGCCACCGCGCTTGCGTAACCCATATTGAAATATTTAAAGGCTTCCTGGAAGATGTAATACACGATGGTCGCTCCGCTGTATTCAGGCCCTCCATCTGCTGCCAGAATGTACATCTGGCTGAAGGATTGGAAGGTGCCTATGATGCCCATCACAACGACATAGAAGTGAATCGGCGACAGCAGCGGAAGCGTAATATGCTTGAATTGGTGCCAGCGTGAAGCCCCATCAACCTGAGCCGCTTCATAATAACTTGAGGGTATCCCTTGCAATCCTGCAAGATACAGCACCATAGTGCCGCCAACGCCGCCCCATAAACCCATCAGGATGAATGACGGTTTTACCCAGTTCGGGTCTCCGAGCCAGTTCGGACCCTGCACCCCGAATACATTCCAGATAAACTCATTGATAATGCCGTAATCGTAATTAAGAAGCCACTGCCAGAGTAATGAAACGGCAATAATAGGGGATATCACCGGAATGTAATAAATGGTACGAAAGAATGAAATACCCTTTAGCGGCCGATTCATCATGATCGCCAGGATCAGAGCTATGATCATGCCGAGCGGAATACCGAGCAGCAGATAGAACGTGTTATAAAGCGACTTGTAGAATTTCTCGTCCGCAAACATGTACTGAAAATTGTCCGTACCCGTGAACTTGGCGGGCGTGAACATATCCCATGACATGAAGCTTAATCCAAACGATGTCAGAAGCGGTGCCAAGCCGAATATCAAGAAACCCAATATCGGCGGTGTGACAAACAGCAGTGACCATATGATTTCTTTGCGCCGATATCCCGGGGTTGTATTCTTCATCAATTTTTCCTCCCTGGCTGCAGCGGGAAAAAGCAAAGACGCTGCAAGCCGGGTTCCCCCGTCGTCTTCGCCTCTCCACCGCAGCATGTGCTGCCCTGCCTACTTATTGCTTTCGTCGTAAAGCTTCTGCAGCTTCGGCTGCTCCTCTTTGACAAATTCAGCTGCGGATTTCTTGCCTGTCCACACTTGACTGGCATCCTGCCAGAACGTATCCAGCCATTTGGTGTTTTTGGAGGTAACTTCAACTGGCGGACGTCCATAATCTTCGATGATATCGAGGAATACCTGACGAGTCTGCGGGGCCTTCTCCATGTCCAGGAATTCGCCCTTTGCCATATCCATCAAATTCGGAACCGCTTGACCCAGCATGTAATTTTCTTTTTGCGATTCCGGATCCAGGCTCAAGTACGCTGCCAGGGCAAATGAATCTTCAGGATATTCCGTTTTCTTTGATACAACGAATCCAAGCGAACCCAGCCACGTTGCGGTTTTGCCCGTATTTGGACTTGCCGGCCATGCGGCGATGTCCCACTCAAACGGCAGATCCCAGAAACCAGGCTGATCCCACGGACCCATTGGGAACATCGCCACTTTACCGGCAACGAAGCGAGCATAGGCGTTCTGGGCCTTCTCATCGTCCGGTGACGGACTGACTTTATGTACCAGGCTCAAATCGGCTACAAATTGCATCGCTTCTGCGAATTCAGGCGTATCAATTGTAATCTTGCCGATAGCGGGATCGAGCCAGTCGGCTCCATTGGCCCACACCGCGGATTCGGTGGAGTAGCCCGCAACACCGAACGTATCGATCTTTCCGCGCTCATTCACAACGGTGATGGCTTTTGCATCTGCGACCATGTCATCCCATGTGTATTCGCCAGCCTTGGCGCTAGGGTATGGAAGGCCCGCTTTATCAAACAACGCTTTATTGTAAGCAAATGCCCACGGACCTACGTCTTTAGGCAATCCGTACAAATCTCCGGAACCCACATTGCTTCCATCGTAACGATAACGATCGAGCCCCTGCTTCCACACGTTGTCGGGGTTCACGTCGCTGCTGGAGTTGAGCTGGGATTCCAGATTTAACAGAACATCACTGGAGACCAGCTTATTGAAGTGGGCTCCTCCGGCATAAAAAACATCCGGTGTCTTGTTCGCCGCAATCAATGTATCCAGCTTCTGATAATATTCCGCAGGCGGAACGACAGTATATTTCACTTTCTTGTTCGGATTCTTTTTCATATAGGAGTCAATCAGCTTCTGGAATACGGCTTTCTCGGTATCGCCTCCCCATCCCATGAATTCAATCTGGGATTTTGCGTTTTCACTCGTTTCTCCCGTCCCACCATCCGATTTCGGGTCCTCCGGTGCAGCGGTATTATTGCTGGAACCACAACCTGATAGTACAAGCATGAAACTTAACACCATTGTCAATGAAAGCTGAACCCACTTTCCTTTCCAAACCATAATGGATGCTTCCCCCTTCGATTGATTGATTTGCTGATAAACAAACTACTGCTCAAAACAGCGCTTCCATGAGTACATCTGGAGCCATGAACTAGTTTTCTCTGCCCATGTTCCCAACTCTTCAATACTCATTCGTTTGTTTTATTACAATTAATTTGTTTATAAACAGAATAATAAATGGTTATTAAATGTTTTGTCAACGCTTTCTTTCGAAATTATTGTTTTATTCAATAAAAAAAGTTTCAGAATGTTTTGTATTACAAAACATCTGAAACCTTAACGTTTAATATGGATCAATCATACTGCAGCTTCATCACAATGCCCTGCGCGTAATCGCCAAATCCTTTTCCGAACAAATTGATACCGCCCTGATGCTTCGCATCGGGCTTGATCCCGATCCGAAACGTAATAAACGGCTTTTCCTCCAGATGAAGATCCCGTAGGGTAACATCCGAGCATTTCTCTTTATCCACCATGCTTCGGTTCAGATCGGTAGACCAGGTTTTCAGCAGACCGTGCTGTGTGCTGTTGTCATACCACCATGAAGGATTAAGCTTGCCGCGGTAATCGCCGAAATCTCCTGGCGAAATCCATGACCCCACCTCTACGTCGTTAATCCACACCGTAATTTCCGATGGCCAATCATTATTGAAGTTTGGCGCCTCGGAGCATATCTCGAGGGAGAATTCCAGTGACTGGATCTGTGCTCCTGCTGGAAGCTTTCGGGGAAACCGATATTCGATCCAGCCTTTACGGAACCATATGATCTCTGCGGTTCTGCTCTCTGGAAGATAGAAATTAACCGGATCGTCCTCTTGAAAAACCATCCCTGTCGCATTGGCCATTCCACAGGTAGGAACGATATCAAAATTAATGAAATGACCAATGGGCATTTCGATTTCCTCAACCTTGCTTGTATTTTGGTCATAGGCCTTGGGGTTCAAAATCATGCGTACATCGTCAAAATTTCGGCTGCACACCTTCATGGCCCCTCTTGTCGCAGGCTGAAGCTCTGTGACGATTAATTCGGCTTCTTCCAATACTTTGACGTTGTTTGCCGCTGTCGATACGGGAATATCAAGCTGTTCCGCGATTTCCAAGATATTAAGATTAGCTTTGGCCAGCAGCAGCTTAATAATGCCTATTCTGGTCTGCGTGCTGAGTGCATGAGCCACTTTTACCAATCGGTCAGAATCATTAATGGACAGTTCCAGCAATGTACAGTCACCTTCTCGTCATATTTCTTTATCTTACAATAATATAAACAACATCATGCGTATTTGTCCAGTTTTTTTGTAATAAAACAATGATACCATAATACTAGAACGCAAAAAGAAGCTTTCACTCCTCACCGTTTAGATTTCCATCTAAAACAAGAGAAATATGAAAGCTCCTATACATGCCAGTAACGTTGAACAGCTTGGTATGCAGTTCTAAGAAACGAAAATTCCGTCTGACTACGATACTCCTGCCCTGCTCAGCTTGCGTTAGCTTTTCAGTCCCCGTCATCCTTAGCTTAAGATCATTTCTTTCGCTTCCCGATCAGAGGAAATTCGCCAATTCGAAGCCTGGCGCTTCCATACGGAACTAACTCTAATTCCGTAATGGGCTGTCCATCCGTATTCGGATGCAGCGGTGGAGTTCCTGCGTTGTTGCCTTCCATTTTCCAATCCCGGATTAACTGTCCCTGCGCCTTCACCCTGATCGGTGACTCTGAAGCCAAGAACGGCTGCCGAGCCATATCCTGCTCCAGCACCTCGAATGACGTATCGGCAATCAAACCATATTTCCATGGCGATGCAGGATATATCTCCCAATCGTGAAACATATCCCGCTGCTGGATCATCTGCCAGTTCTCCTTCACAGGCAGCACATAAACCAGCGGCCCCCTTTCGATGCTTGCAGCGTACATGCTCCGCGACGAGGTTCTCACTTCCATCGGCAGGTGAATGTCCAGGCGGTCACCGCTCTGCCAGTTCTGAACGAGCCTTGCATAACCGGATGTAACCTGGAACTCCAATTTGTGCCCGTTCAGCGTAATGACGGGATGATCGCACCATGCCGGGATACGCAAGGAGAGAGGAAATGATTCCGATCGTTCCAATGACAGCTTGATCTGGACGCGATCCTTAAACGGATATTCTCCGCTTACCTCTACAACTGCGGCACCCCCTTGACCTACCGTTGTTCTCACGGTGCATGGCGCGTAGGACACGGCTGCAAGCCCCTCCTCCCGATCCTTCATCCAGAGATGTGAAGTCAGCTTGGGCCAGCCCTGGTGCATGTTGGCCGTGCAGCATCCGAAGTTCGGCTCCAATCCGAACAGGTTGGCATCCGGACCATTGCTCCATGGCCGCGGAGCGACGTTGCACACCATCTGATTGACCTGCTGGTCATACTGATGGGATGTCCAATCCGGAGAGATTGCGGCAGGCAGCGCATTAAAGGCAACCTTCTCCAGAATGTCCCCAAAGCGTCCGTCTCCGAAAATACGCGTCAACTGCTCCATAGAGAACATATACTCCACGACGGCACACAATTCCACGCCCTGACTCGGATGGGTACCGGACAACCATTCATCTCCCGAGAACATGCCGTGCGCTTGACCATGATAATTCATCAACGAGTCGATGCCTCGCAGCACGCTTTCCCGCTCTTTGACGTTGCCGTTTAATTCAAACAGCACGCCCGGCGTTTTGATTCCCATGGCTACGTTGACAACATGGGTCGTCCAATCCCACTCCTCAACCTTTCGCCAGAATGGGAAATCATGAAAGATATCGCTCCAGTCCGTCGTTTGTCCGGCAACGATATCGGCAAGCTCTAACAGGAAGGATAACGACGTGCGTTTATACAACCAGACAATGCACAGCAGTATTTCCGCGCCTCTTGTCTGAGCCCAGCCCCGAAGCGGCTGTTCCTTAATAACTGAATGGACATAAGTAAAAAATTTCGTGAGAAACGGGATGATTCGTTCATCCCCTGTTGCTTCTTCATGCTGCATCATCACTTTCAGCATGATCATGTAATGCCACCAGTCCTGCTCCTTGTCGATATCCTGATTTACCGATGTAATACGCGCCGGACCGAACATGCCATTCTCCTGCTGGCTGGCAAGCGACCACTCGACCCAGCGGTTCGATTTGGCAATTAACGACTCGTCTTCAAGCAAATAAGCTAAAGGAAGCAACCCATCCACATAATACGGTCCCCGTTCCCAGCTCTCCCCCTGTCCACCCAGCCAGCCATTGTCAGCCCCAACGTCCTTCCACTGTTCCTCCAAATGTCCGGTAAGCCCGTTTGCCTGAATCTCAAGCTGATCCTTAAGCCAGCCAGCCGGCTTTATGGCTCCTAATGGGAGGTTGCTAAACGCAGTCTCATGCAGCATTCACTTCCACGCTCCTTGTTTCTATCTTGTAGGTGTACACTCTGATAGAAATATATCATGTCATCAGACGGTGCCCTATACACAGAAGCAACCTGTTTTTATCCAATTACAACATCATGCGTCTTATTGAATTCTGATCAGAAAAGAGTTTATTATGGAGAAAAAGTTTGGATGACAGGAGGTCAGACAAGCATATGCTCTTCCAATTCACGGCACCGCCGCTGCCTCACTATATTATTTGTGGAGAAGATACCTATCAGGAAGGACACCAGCATCCGAATCGGTTTAATATCGGTGTCTTTGATCTGATTCTGGTTACAAGAGGCGTTTTATATCTGGAGGAGTCTGGCGCTCCGTATCGCGTTTCCGCAGGCTGTTACCTGATTCTGAGACCGGATGCCGCGCATCGCACCTTTTTGCCATGCCAAGAGGAGACGCATTTTTATTGGCTGCATTTCCAGACGCTCGGCCAGTGGATCGAAGCAGAGGAAATAACCCCATTTGCCTTATCGCAATCGGAGCAGCCATATGTACATATCGAGAACTTCACCTTCTATATACCGAAATACGGACAGTTATCATCGGGAGAGCAGGCCGAGCTGTTCATCGAACAATTGCAGCTGCTGGAGCAATCCCTTTCTTCCGCAGCGCGTTGGAAGCAGCAGCAGGTATTGCAGGAGCTTCTACTGCTGCTTCAAGCTGAAGAACAAGGAATTCAGAAGAGACAGAACCCTCATTATGTCATTGCCGAGAGAACGGCCAACTATCTCAGGAAACACTACAACGAACCCATGAGTTACGGGAGGTTATCCGATGCCATGCACTTTCACCAGAACTACCTTTCCATATGCATGAAAAAGACGTTTGGCTGCACTCCCCTGGAATTTCTTACACGGCATCGAATCGAACAAGCCAAACAAATGCTAATTCATACCAATGATCCCATTGGGCATATTGCCGAAGAAGCCGGGTTCGGCTCGTTTCCTTATTTTATACGATGCTTTTCCCGTTATACTGGCCTCAAACCCAAATCCTTCAGGCAAAAATACCGTTCACCATGAGTTTATCGTTCCATTGCCCTGGCCTAGAACACACTACGGACCAAGCCCCCGTCTACACGGAGTGCTGAACCGTTGATGGCCGAGGACTTGGGGCTGCTGAGATAGGTAACAAAATCCGCAATCTCCTCGGGTCGAATCAATCGCTGAATAATGGACGTCGGCCGGTTTTCCTTCATAAATCGCAGCTCGGCTTCTTCGATGGTAAGCTTCTCATCAGGGTACAGAGTATTCAGCATCGTCTCCACACCTTCGGTCAGGGTGGATCCGGGCATGACAGTATTCACCGTTACGCGTGTGCCTGTTGTCAGCTCGGCCAAACTCCGGGAGAGGGACAGCTGCATCGTTTTGGTTGCACTGTAATGTGCCATCTCTTGCGATGGCATGACGGCAGCTTCACTTGCGATAAAGATGATTCGGCCTTCATTGCGACTTAGCATGTTTTTCAGATAATGCCGCGTTAACCGAACACCACTCATAATATTCGTCTCAAAGAACCTGAACCAATCCGCATCCGAAATATCAAAAAATTCAGCAGGCTCAAAGATCCCCAGATTGTTAACCAAAATATCAAGCACCGGAGCTGCTTCCCTAACTTGATGGCATCCCTCTTCCGTGCCAAGATCCGCAACGACAAAACGCACCTCGGCATCCGGGTGCTTCGAATGAATATCATGGATCGTCTGTTTCACCTTATCCTCATGTCTGCCATTAATAATGACCGATGCTCCCTCAGCTGCAAGAGCCATGGCAATAGCTTTGCCAATGCCGGACGTCGAGCCTGTTACCAATGCGATTTTGCCTTGTAGATCCAGATTCATCATTTCTCGCTCCTTCTTAGGCTATGTAGAAAATGGACTCTCCTTGTTTCCGAAGTGCAGCTGGAAATGAAGGAGAGCCGTAATATTTATTACACTTATATTGTTACCTCAAACGGATTTCTTAAAAGTCAAAATCGTCCGGGTCGGGACCAACTCTGAGGTCCTGATTCAAACTGTCGATACGCTGCATATCCTCATCAGACAACTTAAAATCGAAGATAGCCGCATTCTCTATAATCCGATGTTCCTTGGTTGATTTTGGAATGGTAATCACGCCGTTCTGCAGATCCCAACGCAGAATAATCTGGGCAATGGATTTATGATGCTTCGTGGCAATGCCTTGAAGATCCTCCTGATCCAGCAGCTGGCCCTGCATCAAGGGGGACCAGGCCTCGAACTGAATTCCGTTCGCTTGGCAGTACTGCTGCAGCTCCTTTTGCGTCAACCGCGGGTGATATTCCACCTGGTTCACCATCGGTTTGATTTCAGTTTCCTTCATTAACTGCTCCAGATGATGGATGTGGAAATTGCTCACGCCAATGGCTTTTACCCGCCCTTGCTTGTACAGCGTTTCTAGCGCTGTCCACGCTTCTACATATTTCCCTTCAACCGGCCAATGTATGAGATACAGGTCCAAATATTCCAGTCCCAGCTTCTGGACACTTGTTTCATAAGCCTTTAGTGTCGATTCATACCCCAGGTCAGCATTCCACACTTTAGATGTAACAAACAGATCTTCTCGCTGGATTCCCGCGGCTTCCAGACCCTCACGTATTCCCTGTCCAACGCCTTCTTCATTTTCGTATATGGCTGCCGTATCCACGCTGCGATAGCCGTGCTGGATTGCCGTGCGAACCGCATTTACCAATTCCGGTCCTTCTTCTACTTTAAAGACACCAAGTCCAAACCATGGCATATTAACGCCATTAGATAAAGTGGTTGTATCCTGTAAGTTTTTTGCTGTCATGTTGGTAAAACCTCCGATTATTTGTGAGAATGTTAGAAAGCTTCCCTTCTTACTTACAATTAATTGATCAAGCTGCTTGGTCTCGATGCCCTTGCTGATCCTTCCGTTCCAGCTTCAAACTCCAACCGGTGAGCACAACAGCGCCCAGCACCATCAATGCGCCGATCCAGGCTGTATGAATCATGCCAAGTGAATCCGTAATCAAGCCGCCCATAAAAGCCCCGATTGCAATACCAGCATTGAAGGCGGCAATATTCATCGCGGAAGCCATATCGACAGCCCGGGGAGCAAACCGCTCAGCCAACATCACGACATAAACCTGAAGCCCTGGCACATTCATAAATGCAAGAAAGCCCATGAGAATAATCGTGATTAGACCGGCGACTTTGAATGGTGCAGTAAACAGCAGAATGAACATCACCACCGCTTGAGCGATAAACATATAGAGCAGGGCTTTAAGCGGGTTTCGGTTTGCTGCCTTCCCGCCGATAACATTACCAATTGCAATGGCAATTCCGTATACAAGCAGGATGACCGCCACCGTGCTTTCCTTGAAACCTGTTACATCCTGAAGTAATGGAGACAAATAAGTGAAGACAACGAAAGTACCTCCATAACCCAATGCAGTGATCAAGAGCATAAGAAGCAGTCTGCCGTTTGTCAACAATTTAGCCTGATCACGGAATGTAGTGCGCTCTCCCTTGGGCAAATCCGCAGGGACTAGAATGCTGTTGGCAATGAAGGCGATAACACCAACTACAATAATTGCCACAAAAGCAAGCCTCCAGCCCAACTGCTGACCGATAAATGTTCCAAGCGGAACACCCGTAACCGTAGCTACCGTAAGCCCCGTAAACATAATGGAGATGGCGGAGGCTCTGCGATTCTCAGGTACGACGCTTGCTGCAATGATCGAGCCGATGGACATAAATACGCCATGCGAAAAGGCCGAAAGCACGCGGGCGGCAAGTAGAATGCCAATCGAAGTTGCACTGGCAGCCACGCTATTACCGATGATAAAAATAATCATAATCCAGAGCACCAGCGCTTTTCTGGGCATCCTGGATGTAAGTGACGTAAGAATTGGTGCGCCGAAGGTAACGCCCAGCGCGTACATCGAAACGGTTAAACCGGCGGTCGTCACCGAAATATTCATATCCTCTGCAATAAGAGGAAGCAGTCCCACGCTTATAAACTCTGTAGTGCCGATAGCAAAAGCACTGACCGCAAGGGCTAACAGTGCAAACAAACTTCTCTTTTTGTTAACGATCATGATGTTAATAGTTCCCCCTATCAAGTGTATAACTTGTATTTTGTGAAAATATTCTGTATGGTGTAATCCAGCTGGCAAATGCTATTATGATTGATATCATCTTTTGTGTGAAGAACGTACTTTTTAGTAAGGTAGGTACCACAGAGTACCCTAGGTACTTATTGGTGCCTATAAATTAAGGAGGATGTATATGCAAGCAAAGAAATACAACATAGCAGTAGAGGCAACCTTGGAGGTTATCGGAGGTAAGTGGAAATGCGTGATCCTGTGTCATCTGACCCACGGCCGCAAACGAACGAACGAATTGAAGCGGCTCATGCCTCATATCACGCAGAAAATGCTCACTCAGCAGCTGCGGGAGCTTGAAGATGACGGCGTGATCAATCGGATTATCCATAACCAGGTACCACCGAAAGTGGAATATGAGCTGAGCGAGTACGGTATGAGTCTGTGCGGAATTCTGGACATGCTCTGTGCATGGGGGGAAAGGCATATTACGAAAGTATACGGAGACAAGTTCAGTGTGCTTGAGGATAGCATACTGAACGACAAACTGAAGACAGGCAATGCACCATTAGATGTACTTTAGACTTAAATCAAGCGGACCTGCTCCCTTCTGTAGTCCAGGATTAGGATTCAGATGATGCTATGGACGCGATCCAATGCCAAAAGGGCGAAGTCAGATATCACTGACTTTGCCCTTTTTTAAGTTACTCTTTATGTTCACCGCGGTCAAAGACGGTCTATCTTGTCCATTCACCAAATGTTGAATTCGTCCGCACTACTGCCATTAAATCTCCAGATGTACCCATCCCAAATTTCATCTCATTCGTCACGCGAATCATTCATACGCCACGTTTTTTATTTCGCGTTTTCCTTCTCTTTTTTGGCAACGATCATATCCGTCACTTCTTGTGCTTGAGCCAGGACAGCTATGGGGTCATACGGCCAGAATCGTTTGGCGTCCAAATAGAACACGCGATCTTGCTTGACAGCCTCAAGGGAGCTCCATACCTTGTCATCCTTGTCTAAAGTACCACCTTTCGACTCATCCAGGAATATGTAATCGCCAGCATAATCTTTAAGGACTTCCATTGAAACCTCCTTAAAGGTTTCCCCTGTGTCGATTAATTCCGTTTTAATGCGTTCGGGCGGGGTTAATTTCAGCTCCTTGTAAATCGCCAAACCTCCACGATAGATGCCGTCACCATACAGATAAAACCCTTTTCCGAAGGCACCGAAAATCGATACCGTTTCTCCCTCTGCCATAACAGCGTTCATGCGGATCCGAAGCTCTCCGATCTTCTCATCAAAGCTGGCGAGCCATTTCGTTGCTTCTTCTTCCTTGCCCAGCATGGCCCCAAAGCCCTCGACTTCCTCATGTACGCTTCGGTAGGTCTCATATGGAATAATAACCGTTGGCGCAATTTTGGATAACTGCTCGTATATTTCGGGTTCCGAGTTAGCGCTTATGATTAAATCCGGGCTTAATTCCAGAATCTTCTCCGTCGCGCTCTCTCCTGTGCTCTCAATTCCTTCAATCAAGTCTTGAATATGCACGTTGCCGAGATCTCTTTCGGTCGCACCTACCGGCTTCTCCCCAAGCAGCAGTAACGTAGGCAAGTAAGCATCGACCACAATTCGCTTAGGTTCAGCCGGGATCTCTATTTCTCCATGAATCGTCTCTATTACTCTAGTTGCTGGTGCTGAAGCTTCGCTCTTCTGATTTTCCGCGCCGACCGCAGTTTCCCCGGCAAATCCGGCACTGCTCGTGGTATTCTCTGTCCCGCTACAAGCTGTAATCCATAAAGAACATAGTACGAACATATATAAAAGCACTCGGAATTTCGTCTTGTACATAATATGAATCCTCCAGAATGGTTAATGAGTTCTATTAAGCGCCAAACTGTGCACGATGCAATCGGCTGTATAGGCCACGGGCCTCGAGCAGTTCCTCATGCATGCCTTGTTCTGCAATCCCCTGATCTGCCACTACTACAATCCGGTCTGCATTCTTGATGGTTGCCAGCCTGTGAGCGATCACCAGCGTTGTGCGGCCCTCGGAGAGCTCGGCAAGTGCTTGCTGAATCGCAGCTTCGGTCTCCGCATCCAGGGCGGACGTTGCTTCATCCAGGATCAGAATCGGCGGGTTCTTCAAGAACATCCGCGCAATCGACAGACGCTGCTTCTGTCCACCGGACAGTTTAACGCCTCTCTCGCCTATCAACGTATCAAGCCCCTCCGGAAGCGACGCGACCAGATCCTCAAGCTGAGCACGACGGACGGCTTGCATGATTTCGCTATCTGCAGCGCCCAGTTTGCCATAGGCAATATTTTCACGGATGCTGCCATCGAACAGGAACACATCCTGCTGCACAATGCCGATATGGGAACGAAGGGATTGCAGCGTCATTTTTCGTATATCCATCCCGTCAATCGTAATCCGGCCCGCCTCTGTATCATAGAAGCGAGGCAGCAAGGAACACAGCGTCGTTTTGCCTGCTCCAGACGGACCCACAAGGGCAATCGTTTCTCCTGCTCGAATGGACAGATTCACATCCTGAAGCACTTTATCCTTGTTCTCATACCCGAATGAAACCCCGTGGAATGCAATATCTCCCCGCAGATGCTGGACCGGCTTTGCATCCGGCGAATCCGCAACATCCGGCTCGGTCTCAAGCAGCTCCAAATATCGCTTGAAGCCGGTAATTCCTTTTGGATACATCTCAATGACCGCATTGATCTGTTTGATCGGACCTAAGAATACGTTGGACAGCATCACAAACGCTATAAATTCTCCGTTGGTCATCCGTCCTTGGATCACGAACCAGGTACCGCACACCAGAACAAACAAGGAAATGAATTTCATCAGGATAAAACTGATCGAAGAGTTCCAAGCCATAATGCGATAGGCAATCAGCTTGGTCACACGGAAGCGGTTGTTGTTTTCAGCAAAACGTGCGATTTCATGATTCTCATTCGAGAAAGCTTGAACCACGCGAATGCCACTGACATTGTTCTCCACCCGCGCATTATAATCGGCGATATCTGAGAACATCCGCTTGAACGCCGCCGACATTTTGCTGCTGAAATACAGGGATAAATAAATCATCAATGGCACAATGACAAACGTCATCACCGCCAGCTGCCAGTTAATACTGAGCATGATGCCCAGCGCTCCGGCAAGCGTCATAACGGCAATAAACAGGTCCTCTGGACCGTGGTGAGCGATTTCCCCGATATCCATCAGGTCATTGGTCATTCGCGAAACCAGATGCCCTGTTTTGTTGTTGTCAAAAAAACGAAAAGATTGCTTCTGAACGCGGTCAAACAGCTTCTTGCGCATGTCCGTCTCAATGTTGATCCCCAGCTTATGCCCCCAATAGGTAACTACATAATGCAAGAAAGAGCTGATGACATAAATGCCCAGAAGACCCAGGCAAGCATATAGAATCCACTTCCAATTACCGCTCGGGAGCAAATCGTCGATGACCCGGTTCACGGCAAGAGGGAATATCAATTCCAACAATGCTGCAAAAATGGCACAGCAAAAATCAAGGATAAACAGGCCCTTGTAGGGCTTGTAATAAGAAAAAAATTGGCGCAGCATAAGGACCTCCTTAATCCGTATTTCCGTTCATTGTGAGCAAGTCCATTTTTTTAGCAAAACGCACTTGGTCCTGCAGCACACCTCGGTTTTTAGCCTTTCGACCTGGACAACAGGTACAGGAAATAGGGAGCTCCGATCACCGCAACAACGATCCCCGTCGGAATCTCTGACGGTTGAATGATCCAGCGGCCCAGGGTATCCGCCGTTATGACGAGCAATGCCCCCACCAATGCCGTTATCGGCAGCAGCATCTGATGTTTTGCACCCACCAGTTTCCTTGCTAAATGGGGTGCTATGAGCCCGACAAATCCGATCCCTCCACTTACAGCGACACAAGAGGCCGCCAAACCAACTGCCGCAGCCAGCAGCTTCAGCTGCTCCCTGGTTACGGAAGCACCGAGTCCGGTCGCCATCGACTCCCCGAGATTAAGAACATTCATCACCTGTGCTTTGTACATGACATAAGGCAAAAGCACAACAATCCATGGAAGCAGGGCAAACACAAACTTCCAGCTTGACCCCCAGATGCTTCCGGCAAGCCAAGTTGCAACAAATTGATATTTTTCCGGACTTAGCTTGAGGGTCAACACGATCATCGCCGCGCTGATCCCTGCCGCCACAGCAATTCCCGTCAACAGAAGTCCGGTTGGCTTGAAACCCTCATTCTTTTTGTAAGCCAGCACGCAGATTATAGCAGCGGTTAAGCCAGCACCTATCAGCGCCAGAACCGGCAGCAGATATATCGGGGCCGATGTCGTGCTTGGGAAGAATGAAATGAACAGCATCACCATCAAGCCGGCACCCGCATTGATGCCTAAGATCCCGGGATCAGCCAGCTCATTTCGGGATATTCCCTGCATAATGCAGCCAGAAATCGCTAACCCTGCACCAATGAGCAGAGAAATCACAATGCGCGGCAAGCGGAATTCGAATAGAACCAGATTCTGCTTGTCTGTGCCGCTGCCAAACAATGTTTTTATTACCTCAAGAGGGGATAGACGGATAACTCCCGTGTTCATACTGATGAGAAAAACGAGAACGATGAATATCCCAAGTACAGACAGGACCACCATCTTGCGCTTCCTGTCTTTTCGCTCGTGGATGTCATTTGTTATTGCCTCCATTTACAGTCCCCTCCTTTCTTTACGCGCCAGGTAGAGGAAGAAAGGTACCCCGATCAGCGCAACAACCGCGCCCACAGGTGTCTCATAAGGAGGATTCACCGTTCTTGCTGCAAGGTCCGCAAGGACAACAAGCAAACTTCCCAGTACTGCCGAGCAAGGGATGATTAGACGATAATCCACACCTACCAGCTTGCGGGTTACGTGTGGAATAATAAGACCGACAAACCCTACCGCACCAACGACCGAGACCGCAGCCCCTGCCAGCACAAGGACAATGACCGTCCCCGCTAATTTCACCAGACCCGTTCGTTGTCCAAGTCCTTTCGCAATGTCATCTCCAAGACTGAGCATTGTAATGGAACGCGACAAGGCAATCGCGCCCAGAATAGCAGCTCCGATCCACGGCAGCATAATCTTCAGGTGAATCCACTTAATTCCCGCCGCACCGCCGGCATACCAGAAGGCCATATCCTGTCCGACCTGAAAATATAATGCTATGCCTTCACTGAGCGCACTTAACAAAGCGCTTAGCGCAGCACCTGCCAGTACGAGGCGAACCGGTGTCAACCCCCCTTTTGCCATGGAGCTAACCCCATACACAAGTACTGCCCCGAGCCCAGCGCCAAGGAATGAGAACAGAATCAGATACATGTACGGTAAGCCCGGGAAAAATGAAAAACAGATGGCAATGACAAAGCCCGCTCCCGCATTTAATCCGAGCAAACCCGAGTCGGCGAGCGGATTCCGGGTCATCCCCTGCATGATCGCGCCAGATACCGCGAAACAGGCACCAACCATCGCCCCGCCGAGCACCCTCGGCAGACGCAGCTCCTGTATAATCTGATGCTCAGTCACAGACGGATTAAAGAAGAACACCGCTTCCCATACGCTCCTCAAATCAATCTCGGCTGCGCCCAGCGATATGGATACGGCGATCCCAAGAACAAGTGCTGCCACACCACCAATAAGAATAAAGGTTGCTGCCCAGGGCCGCCTTTGGAGGCTGACGCTGGTCTTGGAATCTGTAAGACTTGTATTCGAAGTGTTTGCTGACATCGTTTACCCCTCAATATTTTGATATTGATTATCATTATCATCTGTAACTATAAAATAGAGCCTGTTCTTTCGTCCATGGACATCTTGAATTTCTCACCTGAAAAAAGTCCATGCCCAAGTCAAGCATTTTCTTCCAAAAAAAGCCCGCTTTCCGGATCATCGGAAAGCGGGCTTTTAAATGAGTTTCAGCGCGATTTGCGCCGAGTTATGCAAATTTACATCCAATCTTGTAAGTACTCCAGCGGAATCGTTCTGGAGAAGCGCAGCGGCCGCCTTTGCCATCGGATTTCACCCCTATTCATATCCATTCATAGAAATCCGGGGACAACAGCGATCGGAAGAACGATCCGCATGCGCAGCGACGCCTTTATTCAATAACTCCCTTGCTGCTTAAAAGCATACGCTCAAAACATGAACCCTGATTGTTCCTCACTTTATTCCCGCATGCATAAAACTATTGATGAACCGCCGCTGGAAAATCATGAACAAAACAAGCAGCGGAGCAATAACCAGCAAGGTCGCCGCGCTGACATCAGCCCATTGGGCGCCCGTCTCGAAGGATTGAGCGAAGATGGCAAGACCAACCGTGAGCGGACGGTTCTCCACCGAGTTCGTAATGATCAGCGGCCACAAGAAATTGTTCCATTGATGACTGATGGATACAACGGCAAACGAGACGTAAACCGGAATCGACAAGGGTACATAAATGCGCGCTAGTAGACCAATCTTGGAGCAGCCCTCCATCACCGCCGCCTCTTCCAGTTCAGCTGGAAGCTGCTTAAACATTTGACGAAGCAGAAAGACGCCAAATGCCGAGACAAAGAAAGGAGCCATGATACCAAGCTTGGTATCGAGCAAATTCAATTCCTTGATGACATGATAATTGGGGAAAATCAATACATCGGCTGGAATCATAAGCTGGACAAGAAACAGGACAAAGATGATGTCCCTGCCCCAGAAATTCAACCGGGCAAAAGCAAACGAAGCCAAGGTGACCGTCACGAGCTGTACAGCCAGCACACCTCCAGCAATCAACAGCGTATTGAGATAATATTGGGCAAACGGCGCGGCCTGCCACACATGAGCAAAATTCTCCAGCGTAAAATTCCAGCTCCAGCCGTTTAAAGTTTCGCTTTTGGGCATAAAGGCTGCCCAAACCATCCATAACAATGGAATGACCCACAGCGCGGCCAGCAGATACATAACGCCATAACCGATCAGCATCGCTGGACTTTCCCGGCGCAGCCTTCGGGCGAAACGGAACCCTTGTCGAGACGAAACGGAGGACTCAGCCGCTCCCACGGTGATAGGCAAACTTTGATCTTTCATCGATGTTCCTCCATTTCTTTTAACGATAATGAATCCGCTTATCCAAGCCAAAGAACTGTGCGCAGGAGAGGATCAGCAGAATGCCTATCATAACGACGGTCAGCGCGCCGGCCATCCCTTGATCGTAGAAAGAAAATGCCGTCTCGAAAATATAAAACAACAGCAGGCTGCTAGAGTTGTCGGGCCCGCCCTTGGTCATTATCCACAGATGATCTACCAGCTTGAAGGAATTCGTCAGCGCTATGATCATCACGAACAGTGTCGTGGGCATCAGGAGCGGAAAGGTAATCCGCCGGAAAACAACAAAGCGACTGACACCGTCAACATTCGCCGATTCATACAGATCCTTCGGAATGTTTTGCAGGCCGGCCAGATAAAAGATCATGAAGTACCCTGCTTCCTTCCAAATCATCATGAAGGCCAGCGCACCCATCACCGTATCCGGATTTCCGAGTAAATTCATGCCCTCGGCATTGAACCAGACCGTAATCCGGCTTAGCAGCCCATATTGCGGTGTGTAAATAAACAACCATACGTTCGCCGCCGCTATCATCGGTATCAGGTTCGGGTAGAAAAAAGATACCCGCACCCACGACTTGGCGTGGATAGCCTTATCCGCAAATATAGCCATGACCATCCCAAGCAGTATGGAGGCAGGCACCGTTGCCAAGGCAAACCACAGGTTGTTGCCAATCACCTGCCGGAATACGGAATCGTCCAGCATGCGGGAATAATTATCCCATCCGGTAAACGTCGGAATCGGTGTGGCCAGATCCGATTGATAGAAGCTGATCTTCCCCGTCTTCCACATGGGATAAAGCGTAAAAAGCGCGAGAAACACCAGAGACGGCAAGAGCAGCAGCCAAGCAAAGCCATTCTCCTTTAAAGTAGAACGTACAGATGAAGACATCCTAATCTCTCCCTACTTATCGTTAAGGCTATTAGTCAGCGATCACTTTAACTTTCGCTTCACTTATCACCCGCGTAACATGTGAAAAGCAGACCGCCCGATAAGCGACCTGCCCCTTTCATATGGAATGAACATGAAGGTTACTTATTGAATGGCTCCAATGCTTTGTTTGCTTCTTCCTGCGCTTTTTTCAGTGCACCTGCCGGATCGATCGTACCTGTTAACGCAGCCTGAACCTGATCAGACAGAGCCTTGGACACGCGTCCATTGTTATGTGTGGACAATTCGGCATGCGCATGCTCAAGCTGATCCCGGGCAACAACAGCGAGTGGGAAATCCTGCGTATACTGCTTCATTACATCGGTTTCATAGGCAGACTTTCTTACCGCTACATACCCTGTATCAATGCTCCACTGCGCAGCGCGCTCGGGCTCTGTCATGAACTTGATGAATTTCCATGCGGCTTCCTGTTTCTTCGGTTCAATATCTTTGAATACATAGAAATTGCCGCCGCCTGTCGGGCTTCCGTACTGCTTGTTCATCGGCAGGAAAGCTACCCCGAAATCAAATGCAGCCGAATTCTTGATATTGGTCAGGTTTCCGGTCGTATGTATGATCATCGCTGTCTTCTCGGCCAAAAAGTCCGAGGGTACCGTTGCCCAATCCAGTATGCCTTCCGGCATGACTTTGTGTTTTTTCGTCAGGTCTACCCAGTACTGCAAGGCTTCCACATTCTCAGGCGTATCGAAGAATACCTTCTTGCCATCCGGTGACATCAAATTTCCGCCGTCCGGACTGTTCTGCAGAGACAACAGCTGGAACATCCAATAAGCAAAACCGCTGCCCGGAATCTCGATCCCGGATTGACCGTTCTGGTTCAACTGCTTCGCGGCACTAACCAGCTCATCCCAGTTCGCAGGAGGCTTCTCCGGATCCAGCCCCGCCTTCTTGAAGGCGTCCTTGTTGTAGTACAGCACAATGGTGCTGCGCTGGAACGGAATGCTGTAGGTTTTGCCTTCGCTCTGCGCATTGGACATGAAGGCAGGATAGAAATCTTCAATATAAGACGGATCTTCTTTGGCAATAAAATCATCCAGCGGAATAACGGCATTGCTGTCAATCATGCTGTATAGCTCCGTTGTCAGCAGAACGGCCACATCCGGCGGCTGTTTAGCCTGCACACCAGCCTGCACTTTGGTGGTGGTATCCGCGTAACTCCCGGTATAAATCGGCTTCACCTTGATATCCGGGTTCTCTTTTGTGAACTCCTCCGTCATTTTCTCAATAACGGACGTTAACGGACCGCCCACAGCAATCGGGTAATAAAATGAAAGCTCCGTCTGCTCACCCTCGGAAGCCACCTGTTCGGTGTTAGCCCCCGACTCCAGTTTCGGCTGCTGTGTATCCCCTTGTCCTGTCTTTGACCCCGATGTTCCGCAACCAGCCACGAACAGTACGCACATGCATAGTACCAACATTAATTTCGCTCTGAATTTCATTCCCCTTCATCCTCCATCTATGGGCTTGTCTGTCACCTTCTACAAATTACCATAGGAAAATACAGGGAATTACACGATCTATGTAAATCGATTGTTAAATTTATTGCAGGGAATGTGCTATTGACGGCAAACCTGTATTCCATTACAATAAATGCTAATTAAATGAGGCGATGGAGTTCGCCATAACCGCTTGCAAAAAGCTAATGACTCCTACCAGTGGTCGCTTCCCTGGTAGGAGTCTGTTTGTGTATTGAGGGGTTAGCGGCGAATATTAAGAAACGGGTGAACGGGAATGACTAAGAAATGGATCGAATTAAATCAAAAGTGGCCCTTAGCATCGCTGTTCGGGTATGTAATCAAATGGATCGTACTGGGTAGTATTGTGGGATTCATGACGGGCAGCGCTTCTGCCTTCTTCCTCTACAGTCTGGATTATGTAACCCAGCTGCGTATGGAAAGTCCTTGGCTGTTATACTTCCTTCCTCTGGGGGGCGCAGCTGTCAGTTTCCTCTATTATAAGTTTGGCAAGAGTTGCTCCAAGGGAAATAATCTCATTATTGAACAAATTCATGGTAGTGGCGGTACGGAATCCGTTCCCTTACGAATGGCGCCATTGGTCTTAATCGGGACACTGATCACACACCTGTTTGGAGGATCTGCGGGACGGGAAGGGACAGCCGTGCAGATGGGGGGGAGTTTGTCCGAGTGGTTGGGGAAGCTGCTTCACGTGAATCGGTTGGATCGAAAAATACTGCTTATCTGCGGGATAAGCGGCGGTTTTGGATCGATTTTCGGCACGCCGCTGGCGGGGACGCTGTTCGGACTTGAGGTCCTTGCGATCGGACTCATCTCGCATCAGGCGCTATGGCCTGCATTCGCGGCCAGCTTGATCGGGAATATAACCGCCACATCCCTATGGGGGGTGAGCCACCTGCACTATCCGATCGGCGAGATTCCCGTTCTGAGCTTCGTGGTGGTCCTTAAAGTCATCGTGGTGTCCATACTCTTTGGACTGACAAGCCGGTTCTTCAGTGAACTTACCCATGCGCTGAAGCGGTGGTACAGTTATGGGTTCAACAATCCGATGGTCAGAAGCGCAGTCGGCGGCGTGATCATCATTGGGCTGGTCTTTTTACTCGGAACACGGGATTACTTGGGGCTGGGCATCCCGCTCATCGAGGAATCATTCGCCGGGGAAGTTTCACCGTTCGCTTTTCTCGGCAAACTGATTTTCACCTCGCTGACGTTAGGCGCAGGCTTTCAAGGCGGCGAAGTAACTCCGCTGTTTGCCATCGGGGCTACGCTGGGCAACGCGTTATCGGGATGGATCGGATTGCATGCCCCTTTTCTCGCCGCGTTAGGTTTTATCGCTGTTTTTTGCGGTGCCACAAACACTCCGCTTGCATGCTTCATTATGGGAATCGAACTGTTCGGTGGCGAGGGCGCGGTGTATATGTTTATGGCCTGCGTCATCAGCTATCTGTTTTCGGGTCACTCCGGCATATACACATCGCAGCAGATCGGCACATCCAAGCACCCGCTGCGCTCATTTCCACAGGGAACAACGCTTGCGGAGGCCAAAACTTTATACAAACAGAAGAACAGACGAAAAGACGTCCGATGATTAGTCGGACGTCTTATAATTTGATCGGAATTACACAGTAGATTGGCGCAGACACTGACGGGAACACAGCGCAATGATCAGAACGACCGGAATGAACCACAGTGACAAACCGAGTGCAGTATGCCCGGCAAACCATTTAATGATCGGCCCCCACCACTCGTATCGGGTAGCGACCAAACTCATTCCCGAGAGAAATATCATAACGGCCGCAAGCATAACAAAAGTTCTAATTCCCCTGAATCTTAGGAAGAAGGCTCCGATTCCATAACCGAGCATCGAAAACGTAATAACCAGTACCAAATTCACAACGAACTGGGCCAGCAAGGATCCGTCATTCAAGTAAGGCAGATGAAAGAAATGCACCGTATTTCCCCAGGATCCCGTCCATACTTCCAGATACGAGAGAAGAACAAGCAACGCAGATGTAATGATACTGATAAATAGGATAAATAAGAAGGAGCCTGAGAAAAAGTCCGTTCTGCGTATGCTAAAGCCCATGGCGAAAGAGAACAGCTGTATCGTTGTGGTTAAAGCGGTGACAAACATGAACACAAAGATCGTCGCAAGCCCCCCTGTATAAAAGGCATCGCCTCCCACCAATACACTGACAAGTATATTTACCAGAAAACTGAATCCCATAATGGCCCAAGGCAGGTAAAACCATGTGAGCTTCTGTCTTAGCTGCATTTTAAAGACACTGTTCATTCCATTCATCAGCGGCTCGCCACCTTTCCGTTCTTCGTTAAATGAACAATTAATTGCTGCAGCGAGACTGGCGCCGTTTCCAATCCGGCTTGCTCTGCTGCCTGTTTCACTTCGGTTTCCGTTCTCCCCATAACCGTGGCTGACAGCGTCGATCCCAAGGATTCCAAATGAATAACATCCCTGCCCTTAATGAAGGATTCCACTGCAGATTGATGTCCGATGACGTTATGCGTGCGTCCGCGCAGTTCATCCGTATCCGTGTCGAGCAGTATTTTTCCGCTGTCGATGACAATGATATGTTCAAGCAAGCGGCTGACCTCGTCAATAAGATGAGTCGACAAAATAATCGTTCGAGGATTCTCAGTGTAATCCTCTATCAGATGATCGTAGAACAGCTCTCTTGCCACCGCGTCCAGACCGAGATAAGGCTCGTCGAAGATGGTGATCGGCGCGCGGCTGGCAAGCCCGACTATGATGCCTACAGAAGACAGCATCCCTCTGGATAACCTCTTGATGAGGCGTTTCATGGGCAGGCGGAATACCTCGATCAAGGCTTTGGCATATTCCGCATCCCAATTCGGATATACACTTGCTGCGGTAACCATAACGTCCTTAACCGTAAACAGATCCGGATATTTCTGTCCTTCCTTAATGAAGCAAATCTGCTGGATCACCTTTTTATTTTCATAGGGGTGTTCCCCAAATACACGAACCTCGCCGCTGGTCGAAAATAGCTGTGCCGTAATCATCTGCATGATAGTGGTTTTACCTGCACCGTTTCTTCCCAGCAATCCGTAAATCTTGTTCTCTTCGATTCGGAAGCTAACATGGTCGACAGCTGTAGTATCCTTATATTCCTTCGTCAAATTCCTGACTTCGATCACCGTTTGGCTCATCAGTCATTCTCCCCTCTGCGGATCATCTCCGATAATTGATCTTTGCTAATGCCCAGCTTTGCCGCTTCCTTAACCATGGCAACAACATACTGCTCATAAAACTCTGTCTTGCGTTTCTCCATCAGCCGTTCACGAGCTCCCGAAGCTACAAACATGCCAATCCCCCGTTTCTTGTACAGAATTCCTTGATCCACCAGCAGATTGACGCCCTTGGCAGCTGTAGCCGGATTGATCTGGTAAAAGGCTGCAAACTGATTCGTTGATGGAACCTGTGTCTCTTCAGGCAGTCGTGCTTCTATGATGTCGTCTTCTATTTTGTCTGCAATTTGCATGAATATCGGTCTGCTGTCATCAATCTGAAATGCCATTCCCTCACCACTTTCGTTTATGACCTAGGTTGCATCATTGGTTACTTACTCATGTAATTAACCATATAAGAGAAGAAGCATTCTGTCAATGGGCGAATGGGGATCATTTACAAAAATCAAGAAAAAATTGGACTTTTGTCCTAAATAAATAGTCCCTGTCGTCCGATATAGTATAGGCACAAATTTTGTGTCACCTGAACCAACTACAGACAAAGAGAAAAAGGAGTTTGAGGGGAAACATGAAGAGAATAATTGCAATCGTAGTGCTTGCTATGCTTACAGTAATGACGCCGCTGTATGCCGCATCCACTCCAAAAAACTTGGCCTATGTGGACAAGAACAGCCAGTCGTATGTTCCGGTCGGGGTACTCAAGACCTATGAAGACATACAGGTGACGTATACAGCTGCGGAAAAGAAACTCAACATCAGTCGTGGTGATAAAGCTCTGACACTATACCTGGGCAGCCGAAATGCCTATGTAAACGGCAAAAAAGTTCAAATGAAGGCAGCACCGTTCTCTGAGAACGGGTCCACCTATGTGCCGCTGCAATTCGTCAGCCAACATCTGGGCCTGGATCTATCGTGGAGCAACAACCGATCGACTCTTAAAATTACGGATGGAAACATGGTAAACACCCTGCCTGTTCTATCAGGAAATCTCATATCCAGCCAGTCCAAGCCCGTTACCACGGCTAGAAAAAGCTTCAAGGTTGGTTCAAGATCCTTTAGCGCGCAGGTTGTTACGGTTTCGCTTCTCCATCCGAAGGTAGAACTGGACGTCGTTCTTGCAGGCAATAAGGCAGGTAAAGTCGAGGATCTGCGCAGTATAGCCAAACGAAGCCATGCCGTGGCGGCCATTAACGGGACGTTCTTCGATGCCTACACTTCAGGTGCCTACAAGGCGCCGTATGGCTATCTTGTCAGCAACGGCAATATTTTTCACAAGGCCTCGGGAGATAATCGGACCATCTTCACATATGACAGCAACAATCTGGCCTCGATGATTCCCGGGCTTGATTTCAAATCCGTATACGATACCGGACATATGGACGGCGCACTTCAAGCTGGCCCGCGTCTATTGACGGATGGCAAGGTGACCCTCGACGTGAAGAAGGAAGGATTCAAAGATCCGAAGATTCTTACGGGCGGCGGTGCGCGAAGTGCACTTGGTATCACGAAGGATCACAAGCTGATTTTGCTTACGACAGGCGGAGCAACCATTCCTCAACTCGCTGAAATCATGAAGCAGGCAGGTGCATACCAAGCGATGAATTTGGATGGTGGCGCCTCAAGCGGCTTGTACTACAACGGCTCTTACTTGACAACCCCGGGCCGTCAGATCAGTAATGCCATTGTCGTGAAATATAAATAATGAGTTGGGACTTCTCTCCTCTGGTTATTCGGATTACTTCTTCCGGGTACCTGGGGGAGTTTTCTTTTTATTCAGCAATACCTCCGCTTCGAGGTGCATATGCTGGTCAAAGAAATGTTTCACTATGAAGACCAGATGTGTAAATATATAGAAAACTTGTTTATCGTGTGAGTACCGGAATTCAATGGTTGAAGGATTATACTGCGGGGGGTGAATTCCATTACAGCTTCTATAGCGACTATCCGGACGAGAATTAGGGATATGGTCGAGGGTGTTATGGGTGCGTGGCGGGAATGGATAAGAAAATACCCTATGATAACAAAGGTATATCACTTATTTACCTGGCTTTCCCTGCTAGTGCTCGTTATAAGCCTGATTCTGATCGAAGAGTCTCGTACCATGCTTGTCCAATATTTGTGGTCATTCTATGTGCTGGTGCAGTTTTGGCTGTTATGCCGGAGTAAAACGTTGGCCTGGAAACAGGTCAGCTTGTTTGTTCTTTCAGGTGTTCTTCTGGTCATTCCTTTGACCAATTGGACCATGCAGGGTCTTCATTTGATTTTTGGAGGACGGACAACCGACACATGGTCCTTCGCCATAATGACACCTGTCATTGAAGAAGTTTACAAGCTGCTGCCGCTGGCATTGTTCCTGTGCTTCTCAAGAAGAGCCACCTCCCTTAGCCTGAGTGATTACGTACTTTTGGGCGCTGCCCCGGGTATTGGGTTTCAATTCATGGAGGAGTTATCAAGACGCCTGGTCCAGAACAATTATGGCGTCACTTGGCTCGGTGGAAAAACACTTCATTGGGAGTTCTTCGATCTATTCCCCGGATACTTCGAAGAAAGCTTTCTTCCTACCATGATGAATGTTGCACATCCTGTACAAAGCGCCATGACTGCGCTTGGCATCGGAATCGCTATCCGGTACTCCAAACAACTGACGCGCTGGGTCTATGTTTTTCCTGTGCTGCTGCTGCTCTGGACAATCCTGAATCATGCGGCCTGGAACGGTCAAAATCGGCTGCCTGACTGGCTTCTTGCCATTCATGATTGGACCGGGGAGGGTTACCGAACCGAGGGCTTCTTCCTGCTCCTGCTGGCAGCGGGATTGTTCATCGACTATTTGGATTTGCACCGAATTCGCGAGCGGCTGCCTGTCCTGAAGGGTGAAACCCTCATCAATCCTTTTACGGAGCTTTGGCAGATGACGACGGCTCTTTTTACAGACCGGAAACGTCTTGGCTATCTGATCGGATTCTATCGTGATCGACGGGAACTCGGATTCTCGCTGCTGTATGGTAACGATGAAGCAGCTGGCCAAAGGGATCAGGTTCAGGAAAATGTACAGAGATACGCTGCCGTACTGGGAGCAATCGGACTCATTATTGTTGCTGCGGGGATCTTCTCCAATATGGGCATTCCAGCTCTCGCAAGTGAGTCCTCGTGTTTTGCATGCCTGTTTGACTCTCTTCAGAATTGGTGGGATGGGCTCAGCGGCTGGGAGCAAGCGGCTATTATACTGGGCGCCTTCGCCCTTTCCATGCTGTTTGTCAGCTTCTGGCCGGCCCTTGGCATCGCCATGACCGGTGCAGGCATTGCAGGTGGAGGACATGAAATTGCCGGATACATCCGCGATCCGAAGAAGCTGTTATCCCCTCAGAATGCTGCAGCTGCCGTATTAGCTGTTGTTCTCAGCCGAATACCGTTCGGTAAAGGTTTGTCTTGGCTGTCCAGGAAGCTGGGTCCCCGTGCGAAAAAGTGGCTGGATAATCTCGCCGAGAAAGTCGGGTCGAAGCCGCGCCAAGAACCGGATGCCCCATCTGGAGGAAGTCGTGATCACCCTCCTGACCACGAGCGCCCGCCCGAGAAGAAACCGGAACCAAACAAACCCGATGATGAAAAACCGGACGAAGCCGGCAACACTCCACAAGATGTGCCGCGATATTCCGGTGGGCTGCAGAAGGTTAACAAGCCGGATGCAGCCGCAGATGCGCTTGCCGAGCGACTTGGCGGCGAATCCAGAATGAAATTTGATAGCGATCCGATCGGCCGCGAATTCGATGCCATCAGCGATGAATACATTGCCCAGACAAAGCCTGCGCTGCAGCAGGTCAACAAAAAGGTGCGTGACCAAATGAAGGCCACCTTTGAAGCTGCCGAGCAGACTGGCAGAAAAGTATATTATCATTTTGAAGGAGAGCCTGCCCAATCGGTTATTGACAAATTACATGAATACAGCCAAAGATATGGAATAGAGGTCCACATTGATACCGATCCATTATAACGACAAGGAGTGATCATTCATGTATGAATTTCACGGCTGGGCTACCATCCAGGAGAATCCTGCCGAAATAGATGCTGGGCAGCTGGATGCAATCATTCAGAAAATACAGCTTAAGATTACCGAGTTTGCTTGGGGCAGCGGCCTGCTGTCCTTAAATGCAGCAAACGGTTCATATTACCTTCATGTCGGAGGTTTTACCAACCGCAAGGGCGTCGAAGCAGACGAGGTTGTCTCGCTGTACCAATTAATCGGTGAGATCGCTCCCGGATCGTACGGCCTTCTGTATACCCGGGATGATGAGAATACAGAGGGCTTTGATAACGAGTTTCGGGTGTCGGTGCTGGCACGCGGCCGATTACAGGAGCAGCATGATCCCTTCCTCTCCCCATGCATCCCTGTTATCGAGGATGAGCTCGATTAAACTGGACAAAAAATCCCGCAAACCCGACCATGAGAACATTGCATGGTTTGGATTTGCGGGATTTTTCAGCTGAGTCGCTGTTTGTCAGTTTAGCTGGTTAGCTGGTTCGTGAAAACTGATTACCGTATTCATCAATCGTCGATTGTACAATAACCCTCAGGGCGTCCAGCATGGTTTCATGTGACAACGTCGGCAAACCCGGCTTCTCCACCGCCATCTCCGTTGAAGCCGGAAAATGCACAAACCCGCCAATCGCAGTTAGCTGCTGAATCCGTATCTCGTTCAGAATGGCGTACATTGTGTTATTGCATATATACGTTCCCGCGGTATTGGACACCGAGGCAGGGATCCCCGCTTCCTTCAGCCGGTTGACCATCAATCGAATCGGAAGCGACGAGAACAATCCGTCTGGTCCGTCAGGATCGATGAGCTCGTCCTGCGGCCTCGCTCCCCGATTATCCGAAATCGTGGATTCGGGCGGGATGTCTTTAATGTTAACGGCAATTCGTTCAGGCGTAATGGCGGTCCGGCCACCGGCTACACCGCAGGCGATTACGGCATCAGGTACGTACGCCCTCATCTCTTGCAGCAGAATTTCTGCACATTCATCGTAATGTACCGGAAGAAGAATCGTTCTGATCTCAGCGCCCTGGAAGGAATCATGCCTGATTTCCTCAACCAGTCTTTCTGTCGGATTGATGGAGCTGCCGCCAAATGGTTCAAAGCCAGAAATTAATATTTTTATCATATCTCATGTCTCCTGTGCTTGATTTATGTATGCTTGCTTGATCATTTTCCCAACAAGTTGATTGGAGTATATCATATGGATTGCACGCTTATACCCTCGGCTTCAAGCCGTGATCGCAAAGTCCTCGCGAACAGGGATGCATGTGCGCCGTCTCCGTGAATGCAGATCGTATCTGCGGAGATCGGGATAACCTTGCCCGTCTGGCTTATAACCTCTTTGTCTTTGACCATCCGAATCACATGTGAGACTGAAGCTTCCGCATCGGTAATTATGGCTTCTGGCCAATTTCTCGGCGTGAGCGTGCCATCATCCTGATAGGTCCGATCTGCAAATACTTCACTTGCCGTGCGAAGTCCGGCAGCAGCCCCTGCCGCGACCAGCTCGCTGCCTGCCAATCCGTACAGGATAAGAGACGAATCAATCCGGTGGATGGCGGATGCTATCGCATCAGCAAGAGGTCTTGAGGCCGCTGCCATATTATAGAGAGCGCCGTGAGGCTTCACATGCTTCAGTTGACCGCCCTCCTGTATCGTAAAAGCCATCAGCGCTCCAACCTGGTAGGTCACCATATCATAGGCTTCGGCAGGAGAAATCTCCATTCTCCTTCTTCCGAAGCCGACCAGATCAGGCAAGCTTGGATGCGCTCCGATCGCGATACCGCCCGCGATGGCCTGACGCACCGTTGCCCGCATCACAGATGGATCGCCTGCATGAAATCCGCAGGCGATATTAACCGAAGTAATGCTGCCAAGCAGCTCGGAATCATTGCCAATTCGGTAAGCGCCGAAGCTCTCTCCCATATCGCAGTTCAGATCCACTCGAACCAATGTTAGCACGCTCCTTTAATTTAAGCTTAATCATAGCTTCCGTCATCCGAAGCTCACGAATGTAATCCGTATAGAGCCGTTCTGCTTCTGCTAAGGTAATTTCCTTAAAGCGGATCATGCCGCCAGGCGGCAGCTGGGCAATTAACGGAACATCCACAGAAGCAACCTGGGCGATCTTTGGATAGCCTCCAAGCGTTTGGCGATCCGCCATCAGAACAATCGGCTGACCATCCGCAGGCACCTGTACCGTGCCTATGGATACCGGTTCGGATACATACTCCTTCTCTTGACTTAACCGCAGCAGCGGACCGGACAACCGGTAGCCCATGCGGTCCGATTGCGGAGTTATGCGGAAGGAATTCTGGAACAAAGCCAGCTTGCTGCTGCTGTCAAAATCATCATACTGGCGACCTCTCAGCACACGCACTACAGTCTCTTGATCGTTGATTGAATACAAGTCCGCAGAGACGGACCATTTTACAGTGAAAAAGGTGCCTGCCTCATCATAAGGAAACCCTGATGAGACCCGAGGTAGACGGGAGGGATGGGCATTCAGCACATCCCCCTTCTGCAGCGGTCTTCCCTCATAGCCGCCAATTTCGGCTCGCAAATATGTACTGTAGCTGTCCATTACCATGGGAACCTCGAACCCGCCAGAAACGGCCAAATAGGCGCGGCAGCCGGATAATCGCTGTTGAAAGCTCAGGACACTGCCCGCTTTGATGTATACGGGACGCCACATAGGCACCCTCGTATCCTGGATCGCTGGCGACATATCTCCGCCAGTAATTGCAACCCACATATCGCTTTGGAATTCTACCGCAAATCCAGACCATGTAATCTCAAGAACTGCGGCTCCATCCTCATTACCAACGAGTACATTGGCGACCCGATAGGCGAAGCCATCCATGACTCCTCCCGCGCTGATGCCGTATCTTCCATAACCGTATCTTCCGGCATCCTGAAGCGTAACGAGCAATCCCGACTTAATTACCGTCAAACCCATAAGCTCACTTCCCTTATCCGTTCATATTCCTCTGTTTCAATGGGCCTAAACCGGATATATTGTCCAGCCTTCAACAAGCTTGGCGGCTGTGCTCCCGGACGAAACAACGCAAGCGGTGTCCTGCCGATCAGCTGCCATCCACCGGGCGTCTCGATCGGGTATATCCCGGTTTGATTGCCTGCAATGCCCACAGATCCAGGCGGAATTCGCAGCCGGGGTGTCTTTTTGCGCGGCGTTGCGATAGTGTCCGGTATTCCTCCGACATAGGGGAAGCCTGGCGCAAATCCGATCGCATAGATCAGATAATCCTGGCCGGAATGAATCCGGATAACCTCCTCGGGTGTGAGCCGATTCTTATCAGCCACAAGCTCCAGATCCGGACCGTGTTTACCCCCATAGCAAACCGGAATTTCAACAACGTCAGGCACCGCACTTGCCTTCTCTGCTTCGTCAGCCACCATCCTTTGCTCCAGCATCGAGCAGATATACGCATATACGGTATCAAACTCGTCAGGTTTGTTAATTCTATGGAGTTCATAGTAAATCGCAACACTGGTAAACGATGGAATGCACTCGACGAATCCCGGGAACGGATTCTCTTCGATACATCTCGCCGCAGCTGTGACCTCCCGATGTATGTTCTCGCTCACCCAGCTTTCGAATTGGATAAGGACTGCCGAATCTCCCAAAGGGAAGAACGAATAGGACCTGCTCATCATGACATTCTCCGTTCCGAATATACTGCCTGATACAGATAAATGAATCGAATGATTACTCCTATGATAGCAGAGAAACGAGCATCCTTTGAACATGAAATAAATAAAATCGCAGCTGGTTATAAAAAAGCACGTAACGCAGCTAAACGCCAGGAAAAGATGCTGTTTTCTGTATAAAATTAGGACATTGTTGGCAGAATACAGAAGTCATTCTCGATAAAGGAGGTGCCAAGATGAGCGAAACCAACCATAACGGTAACCAACCAACAAAAGCCGAAGTGCAAACCACGAAATTGAACAAAATGCCGGTTCCAGGTGAATTCGACACCGAGTTTTCTGCTGAAGAAGCTGCAGAAGTATTTGAACAGCAGCAGCCACACGCTGAGAACAACTCCGAGAACCAACAATAATACATGTCGAAGACCTCACGGGCGATCCAATGGTCGTTGTGAGGTCTTTTTTTTATATTCGCCCATCGTTAACGATCAAATGATGTATGTATCCATTTCCTGAAGCTTTTTTTGGACAAGCTTGATCCATTGACCTTCCGGATCTGCCAGAACCGTGCTCCAGGACAACTCCTCAGCAGGCCTCAAATTTTTTGCCTGGTCATCAACATAGATAGTGGATTTGCCTTCATCCAGTTTGGATGCAACGATATGATAGATCGGAAGATCCGGCTTGCAGCATCCCTCATCGCTAGAAATCGTCACGCTGGCAAGATAAGGCCTAATGGGATCAAGCAGCATCTGGAGCCATTCTGACCTGTGATTGCTGAGGAGATGAATATCGGTTTGCACAGACCACTCAGGGACTAGATCAAATGCCGGCATTGTGTGCAGATTATTAAATAATATCGTCTTCAATTCCTTCGGTTCCACAGGACAATACCCAGCTAGCCAATTCCAGAAAGCTTCTTCACTCATTTGACCTGTCCATAACGGTTTACGTATCTCGGTTGCAAACAACAACTTCAATTCGCCAAACGTAATTCCATCCTCACGGGTCGTATCATGCCAGAATGCGGGTGAGAAATTGGTGATTAATACCCCTGCGACATCCAGTACCAGCTGCGTCTTCTTCATTTTCCATCCCCTTGGAATCTATTCGTATGGATTTCTATCGTAGACTTCTTCAAACAGTAATCAATTCCCTCTTATTCATAACCGTTTGACTTGATAGCGACCTGTTCGAATCTCAAGAATATAATCTTCAGGAGAGGGCATTCCCGATTGAATGGCATCCTGCACGGCCTGCTCAATATTGTAGGGAACACGTATAAATTGAAAGTTCAAGGGTGCCGGGATACCACTCTCATAGCTTCCATCCAGAATAACATACGAGGCTTCCGGCATTTCAAGGGGATTGCCTACGCTGCCGGTATTAAACAGCGTTCTGCCTTCCAGATGCTGGTGGAACGCATTGTGGATATCCCCGTAACCGGCGACATCTGCTATTCTAGCGCTCCCACATAACGCGGAGCTGTGAAACAGGGTGGCCCGCTTCTCCTGTTCGTGCCACGGCTGTATCCGCTCATACACACTGCGGGGAGACGCATGAAATAATCGGATCCATTTGCCGCTCATCATGAACTCGATAGTATAAGGCAGACTGGAAAGATACTGTAGCCTCTCTGTTCCAAGTTTCTGCTGCTGCCATTGCAGGGCCGGATCATCGGTTTCCTTGCCAATAAAATCATCCCAGTTGCCCTTGATCACCTGCTGGCAATGGGTTCTTACCATATCAACTGCGGTATCTCCGTCCGGGCCTTTACCAATCAAGTCACCCAAGCAATAGATGGCATCTACTCTACGCTGCTGTATATCCACCAGAACGGCCTCCAGTGCAGGAATGTTGCCATGAATGTCGGAGATCAATGCAATCTGCGTCATGAACCCGCCTCCAAACTTCATTTATTTCCGATTACTTTAAACGAATAGCATCCCTTAAATCATAATATGCGTCTTGCAGCCACGGATGGACTACCGCAAGCGATTCACGCTGATTCCATAAGTGCTGAATATATTGAAATGCTGCATGATCAAGCGAAATATGTAATTGCTCGGTTATATCCCTTAAGTACGGAGGACTCCCCGTCTGATCCCATTCAATCTTATCAGCGACAAACAGCACCTTGTCTAGCAGTGAAGCCTTAGCTTTCAAGGTAGTATGACAGCCGACTGCACTCCATATTTCAGGATCGGTCATTCCAAACAGATCCCTGGCCATGTAAGACGAAATTTTCTGATGAATGATCATGGGAAATTGCTGTTCTTCAGGCAATACATCCAGCCCGATCTCGCGGGATACCTGAATGCGGACATGGCTCGGGAAAATGGCGCTGATATCATGCAGATACCCGGCATATTCAGCAGCGACCGGATCTGCGTCATAAAGAACGGCAATTCTGCGGGCTTCATCCCCCACCTTCAGCACATGCTCCGCCGTTTTTGGACAATGATGCTCCTGCAGAAAGCGATACACATCATCTCTCAGGTTTCCGGTCAAATCGTGCACCCGAAGCTCATCGTAGCTGTTGATCATCAAAAACGCTCCTTTTCCATACCCTATCATTTTATAATGAGAATGGTTTGAAGCCATTATACAAGAAAGTCAAAGAAAGGGGGAATATCCATTCCATGCATCGTCTTCCAATCTTCTCGGGGTTACCGCTGCAGGTGTAAATTGTTATTCTAAGAATTACAAATCCGCACATTGGAAAGGAGGCCATTATACATTAGAGGGCAGCTCGCTGTATTCGCCACAAAAAAAAGCAGCCCGTGGGCTGCTATATTCCGAGATGACGTTGATTTAACAAGGCTTAATGCGTCTGCTCTGAAATTTGGCTGAGTGCATCGCCTGCTTCATTTACAAAGATATTCACTTTTGCCAAATCGCCAATAGCAACCATACCCACCAATTCCCCTTGGTCCACGATGGGAATCCGGCGGATCTGATGTTCTGCCATCGTTCGGGACAGCTCGTGCACATCCGTATCCGGAGAGGCACTCACAACATTCGTTGTCATACAGTGCTGACACGTCACGGTGTTGATATCCTTGGAATCAGCCACCGATTTAATGACGATATCCCGGTCCGTAATCATCCCCACAACATTCTTTCCTTCACAGACGGGCACAGAACCACAGTTGATGTCTCGCATAATTTGGGCTGCTGTGGATACAGAATCCTGAGGCGTGCATACTTTTACATTCGAGCTCATAATATCTCTTGCCGTTGTCATCTTGTCCTTCACTTCCTACTCCATATTTTTGGTCAATCTTTGATATTGTCTCCATGCGCTATGCAATTATTCCTTTATATGGAATGTTTCAATTTTTAGTCTATTGTTTATTATCTTAATCATATATTTTTACTCACGCGAGCTTGGTAACTGAATAAGATTTAAGCATGACTGATTTCACCACGTTAGGAGGCTGACGATAGTGAACACACGCAGGATGGTTAGCTTAGGGTTACTTATTCTTATCTTGTTAATCAGCGGTTGCGCGGGAACAACTTCAAGCGAAAAAACGAAAACGCTTACACTCTGGTATTGGAACCGAAGCCTGGACGACGAGCTGATCAAATCCGTCGAGCAAAAGTTTCCGGGTATCCGTATCAATGCCCAAAAAATCGGAGGCGATTTCAAATCCAAGCTCAAAACAACGCTGGCTGCCGGTTCCGGAGGACCGGACATCGTTGCTTTTAACGACTGGGTGGCAGAGCTGTTTACCAGCTCGGATCGCTTCTATGATCTGTATGAGCTTGGTGCCAAGGAAATCGAGCCCGATTTCCTCGATTGGAAATGGAAGCTTGGCGTTACCCCGGAAGGTTCCATGATAGCGCTTCCGATCGATACGGGGCCAACTGCCCTCTATTATCGGGCGGATTTGTTCGAGGAAGCCGGTCTGCCGTCCGAACCTGATGATGTGTATGCACAGATAAACACCTGGGATCAATATTTCGAGGCAGGGCTGAAACTGCAAGAGCATTTTGACAATAAAGTAAAAATGCTCGACAACATCACCAACATCTACACTCAGATTAATGCCCAGTCTGACTATATATATTTTGCCGAGGATGGGTCATTTATCGGTGAGTCACCTGAGTCCTCGATGAAGACGGCTTGGGATACAGCAGTTACAGCATCACAGATGAAACTGAGTGCCAATACCACCACCTCCTCCTCTGAATGGAATGCCGCCATGAACAATGGACGAATCGCTTCCTTTGTCGGTGCGGTATGGATGAAGGAGATTCTAATGCAGGCAGCACCGGATACAAGCGGCAAATGGAAGGTAGCACGCGCACCGGGTGGAGACGGCAACAATGGCGGTTCCTTCCTGGCCATCATGAAGACCAGTAAATATCCGCAAGAGGCGTTTGATGTCATGAAGTATATTCAGAATCAGGAGAATCAGGTTCAATCCTTCAAGAAAATCAATCTCTTTCCTTCCGCCACGGAAGCACTGGACGCCCCTGTGATGAAGGAAACCGAAGAATTTTTCGGAAATCAGGCCACAGGTGAAGTTTTCTCGGAATCTGCGCGCAACGTCAAACCTGCTTACTTCGGCGGGAAATACGCAAATTTAAACGGCATTGTCAATCGAGAGCTTTCTTCCGTTGCACTTGAGGGCAAAAATCCCGATAAAGCATGGAAGGATGCGCTGGCAAGGGTCAAAAAAGAATTGCTGCGCTGAATCTTCGTGCCGGTGTTCAACCTATTGCAACCCTCGATTGCTATGAGTACTTAAATACCAACCGCTACAGGAGGTTACAGTACGATGGATAATCCAATGCTGAATCATACACCCGTGGAACACAAACCTGTTCCGAAGAAATCAAAGTCACAGGACCGGTTATCTGCTCAAATATGGAAACATCGCAAGGAATATCTGGCGATCTCCCCTTTTTACATCTTGTTTGCCATTTTCGGATTGTTCCCGATCGCCTTCTCCATGTTTCTGTCCTTTCAAAAGTGGGATGGCATCGGTGAGATGACCTTTAACGGCCTCAATAACTATCAATTCATGTTAACCGATCCTGAATTCTGGAGAGCTGTGGGCAACACGCTGCTCATCTGGATCTACTCCACGATACCGATGCTATTTATTGCGTTAGTTGTTGCTTTCCTTCTCAATGCATCGTTTGTGCGGTTCCGCACATTTTTCCGGATCGGGTATTTCCTGCCGAACGTCACTTCTCTTGTCGCTGTTGCCATTGTATTCGGCACGGTATTCTCCAACAACTACGGTCTGCTCAACTATATACTGTCTCTGTTCGGCCTGAACTCCGTGGAGTGGCTGAACAAAACATGGGGCATCCAGCTTGCCATTTCGGTGATGGTCATCTGGAGATGGGCGGGGTATAACGCCATTATCTATCTCGCCGGATTGCAGAGCATTCCCTCGGTTCTGTACGAGGCAGCCAAGATCGACGGAGCTTCAGGCATACAATCCTTTTTCAAAATCACCATTCCGAATTTAAGACCGATCATTCTCTTTACGGTTATTACATCAACGATCGGCGGCATGCAGATTTTTACCGAACCGCAAGTGCTTGTCGGAAATGACGGCGGCGTAAGCGGCGGCGGTTTGACAATCGTTCTGTATTTATACCGTGAAGCCTTCGTCAATAACTATTTCGGATATGGCGCTGCTGTCGGCTGGGGTATGTTCGTGCTCATTGCCCTCTTTTCCATCGTGAACTGGAAAATGGTGCAGGGCAATCCTTCCAATGACTGATAATGGGGGTGAATCGTATGTTCAAATGGAAATCCATTCTGCTGCATCTCGGATTAATCGCCGGACTGCTCTTGTCGATCTTTCCCTTCTACTGGCTGCTTGTTATGGCGACTCGCACCACTTCGGATATTTACAGCTTTCCTCCGAAATTATGGTTCGGTCCCCACTTGTTGGATAACGTGTCCAGGGTACTCAGCAGCATCGACTTTTTCGGGGCCTTCTGGAACACCCTGTTCGTAGCTGCTGCGTGCACACTTCTGGTGTTGTTCTTTGATTCCCTGGCTGGTTTTACGTTTGCTAAATTCCAATTTCCGGGCAAAAAATGGCTGTTCGTCCTGCTGCTCGCCACCATGATGGCCCCGGCCCAGCTATCCCTGGTGCCATCGTTTGTTATCATGGCCGAGTTTGGATGGGTGGGCTCTTACAAAGCTTTGATTATTCCGGGAATGGTAAACGCTTTCGGGATCTTCTGGATCAGACAGTATGCGCAGGAGTCGGTTCCATCGGAGCTGCTGGATGCCGGTAAAATCGATGGCTGCGGATTCTTCCGCCTGTACTGGAATATATCGCTGCCTATTCTGCGGCCTGCTCTTTCATTCCTGGCCGCCTTCACGTTTATCGGCGTGTGGAATGATTATCTCTGGCCACTCATCATTCTGAACGATGAGAGTAAATTCACTTTACAGGTTGCACTCTCCTCATTGAACGGAATCTACACCACCGACTACTCGATGGTTATTGCCGGAACCCTTCTCGCCGTCATTCCGCTGATCGTCATGTTCCTGTTTATCAGCAAGCAATTCATTTCAGATATTGCGGCAGGCGCCATTAAGAGCTAACAGCAACAGAGCTGCCTGATCGGCTGAACACCGGCAGGCAGCTCTTATCATATGATGAACTACGGCGAAGCTATCTTGTTATGGAACCAAGACCAGCTTCTCCCGATCCTGGGATTCTTCGACTTCCTCTGCCGAATCAACGACAGCCTCCTTCACCTCTGCGGATTCATCCAGCTTCTTGCGTCCCATAACCGTTGCGGCAAGAAGCGCTAACGCGGCAGGAGCAATAGCCCAGGCGAACGTTGCAGCTATGGAGGATGCCAGTGAGTCCGATATCGGCTTTAACAGCTCCGCCGGAATCAGCGCACGAGTCTCCGGTGCCAACAGCGCGTGGGGATCCTGCAGATTAAATCCCTCAGGAAGGTGACCGTTGTTCGCTCCGCCCGATGTTAAGGAACCCGCAAAAGAGCGGCTCTGTATCAATCCAAACACCGTTATCCCAATCGTCATACCGAGCGACCGCGTGAAATTGAAGGTCGAGGTGGCCATGCCGCGCTGTTTATAAGACAGGCCATGCATCACAGCGGTTCCCAGCACAGAGAACGAGCCCCCGATGCCAAGCCCAATTAGCACCATGTATAAGGTGACGATCAGCCGGCTTGATTCCGCCGTCAGCGTCGAGGCGAGCACCATGCCCCCCGTGAACAGGACCAGTGTTGGAATCATGATGTTTCGATAAGATATTCTGCTCATCAGAAAACCGCTCACCGTAGCTGTTATGACGGAGCCCAGCATCATCGGCAGCAGAACGAGACCCGAGTTGGTTGCGCTTCCCCCAAGTACGCCTTGGATAAAGATCGGTATATATACGGAAGCCACGATAAACGATCCGCCACTGAATAAACCGCATAACACACTGGACGTATAGAGTTTATTCTTAAACAGGCTGAATGATATGATTGGCTCCTTTGCCCTTCTCTCGGCTAGAACAAAAACAACCAGCATAACGGCAGCAGCAGCGAGCAAGGAAATCAAAATCCAGGAATCCCATGCCAATTGCTTGCCGCCAAGCTCCAGTGCAAACATGAAGCAAATAACGCCTGTCAGGAGAGTGGTTGCTCCCATCCAATCAATTGGTTGTTTGGAACGCTCATGCGACTCCTTGTAGAACAGCGTGACCATCATGAAAGCCACGATTCCAATGGGCAAATTGATATAGAACACCCACTGCCAGGTGATGTGATCCGTAATGTATGCCCCTGCCAGCGGGCCAAATATACTCGATAACCCGAACACAGCTCCGAACAAACCTGTAAGCTTGCCGCGCTTCTCAAGCGGAACCGTATCAAACATAATGGCGAATGCAATCGGAATGAGTGCCCCACCGCCGATTCCTTGCACCGCACGATACAGCGCCAGTTCCGTAATGGAGCTTGCCGTTCCGCACAGCACGGAGCCCAGCATAAATACAATCATCCCGAATACAAAAAACTTTTTGCGCCCATACATATCGGACAGCTTCCCGAAGATCGGCATCCCTGCCAGCTCAGCGACCATATAAGCGGAGGTCACCCATACGAAATGATCGAGTCCGCCGAGCTCTCCCACGATATTTCCCATGGCCGTCGCTACAATCGTATTGTCCATGGAAGCCATCAGGATGGCGAGCAGCAGCCCGGCAAGCACGATGGGCAGTTTGTTAACTTGATTCGTTTTCACGTTTCTCAAACACTCCTTCTCAGTACGTTTCCTTATTTACTAAAGTCAGTGTAATCCAGAATGTATGACAGCTGATTGTCACACTTTTGCACGGGAATTCTATTTATATAAATAGTTCAGAGAACCCCCATCCTTAAAGCACAGGCAGCTCGTAGCGATAATCTGGTTATCTAATTTAAGTAGGGAGATACACATGGAATAAAGATCAGCGAATTATCACAACACAGTCATGTCCATGCGCTCCATCCGGCACTATGAGCAAAAAAGACTGCTGGAAGCCGACAGACTGGACAATGATTACCGCGATTTTAACGCGCATCCGCGATCGAACGGGTCAAGATGATTCCATTGTACTTGAAGCTCGGTCTGACCACAGATCAAATACGGGTATTACTCCGCGGTGAGGTGGCTTCGCCCGATGCTTACGAATACTGCGAGGAAATGCTCTCCTTCTACGAGGCAAAGTTAAACAATGTGGACAGTCAGATTGCTCACTGCATGAATTGAAACATCTGCTTCGGAGACAAATCTCCCTTACTCTGGACAAGAAAAAGAGGCAATTACCGATATCGCCATCATCCATTTGTTTAGTGTCTACTGTTAACGTGATAGAATAAAGTGTACATCTGAAATGGAGGACATCTACATATGGACAATTTCGAGAAAAATCTGGAGAAATACGCGGAGCTGGTCGTTAAAGTGGGCGTAAACGTTCAGCCAGGTCAAGTTCTAATCGTCAATGCGCCCATTGAAACCGTAGATTTGACCCGCCACATCGTAGCCAAGGCATATGATGCGGGCGCCAAATATGTGCAAGTCGATTGGGAAGACGAGAAAATCACCCGAATTCGTTATGAGAAGGCACCTGACGATTCCTTCGGGTATTATCCACAGTGGCAGGCAGATGCCATGCAGCAGCTTGCCGAAGGCGGAGGTGCCATTCTGCGCATTAAGGTACCGGATCCAGAGCTGTTCCGTGGAATTGACTCAGCCAAAGTATCTACGGCTGTAAAAGCTGCCGCTGTAGCCAGCGAGAAATACCAGGATTATGTGCGCAACAACAAAATCAGCTGGTCGCTCATTAAGGCGCCTACGCGTGCATGGGCTAATAAAGTGTTTGCAGACCTCCCTGAAGAAGAGCGGGTTCCAGCCATGTGGGAGGCCGTATTCCAGATGACCCGTGTCGGAAACGACGATCCGGTAGCAGCCTGGCGCGATCATATAGCTCAACTGAAGCTGCGACAAAATCACATGAACGCAAAGCGCTACAAGAGCTTTCACTACCGCGCACCGGGAACCGATTTGCGTGTTGATATGCCGGAGAGATATCTATGGCTCGGCGGCGGCGATGAGAACGAAGCCGGCGTATATTTTGTTGCCAATATGCCAACAGAAGAGATCTATACGATGCCGCACCGTACAGGCGTGAACGGTACCGTAACCAGTACGCTTCCACTCAATCTGAATGGCCGATTGGTTGAAGGCATCAAGCTTACCTTCAAGGACGGCAAGGTAGTCGAGTATGAAGCCGAATCCGGACGGGAGCATCTCACAACACTGCTCGACACGGACGAGGGTGCATCCTATCTCGGGGAAATGGCGCTCGTTCCGCATGACTCGCCGATCTCTCAACTGAATCGGGTGTTCTATAACACCGGGATTGATGAGAATGCCTCCTGTCACTTTGCACTTGGCAGCGCCTATCCGGTCAATATAGAGGGCGGTACCAAGCTGAGCAAGGAGGAACTGCTGGCTCGTGGAGCCAATGTCAGCTTGACGCATGTCGATTTCATGATCGGGTCTGCTGAGCTCGACATTGATGGCGAGCTGGTGGACGGCACGGTTGAGCCAGTATTCCGCGGCGGACGCTGGGTCTGATTACGATTGGAATACAAACACGAAACAAAGCCCTGCGAGGTTCGCGGGGCTTTGTTTGTATATAGAAGACTAGACCTGAATCTTCTGTATTCCACAGCCAATATTCAGTTGAACAGGCGGGTCGATCTTGTCATAGAATTTGTACTTTACTTATACTGGAAGCGCTTTTATAATTTATAATAACATAAATCGATTTATATTAACATGAAATAAATTTCAAACAAATCGGAGGTGATTTATTCTAGAAGTATTTCACGGATTCGTTCTCTCTAATTCAGATTGAAAGGAAGGATATAACGAATGAACAAGAAGAGAAAATGGCTTACTTCGCTTGTGCTTGCCATTGGGTTGTGCGTCACGGGCGCACAGTCGGCATTCGGCGCTTTCTGGAACCTTAGCGGTGATATTGTCGTTCACGATCCAACGATCATCAAGGAAGGGAATACATGGTACACCTTCTCAACAGGACAGGGCATTCAGCTGCTGAAATCCAGCAACGGCACGAACTGGACCAGGGCCAATCAGGTATTTTCCTCTCCGCTTTCCTGGTGGAAGACCTATGTACCGAATCAGAGCACGAATGATCTCTGGGCACCCGATATTGAATATTTCAACGGTCGTTACTGGCTCTATTATTCGATCTCGTCCTTCGGGTCCAACACATCCGCCATCGGCTTGACTTCGACTACCAGCATCACCTCAGGCAATTGGCGCGACGACGGTCTGGTTACACGGACGACATCATCTAACAACTATAATGCAATCGATCCCACCCTGACGATTGACAAGGACGGTAACCCTTGGCTCGCCTACGGTTCGTTCTGGAGCGGACTGAAGCTGACACGCGTGGATGCAAGCACGATGAAACCGACAGGCACGCTTTATTCCATTGCCTCACGTCCTAACAACGGCGGTGCCGTAGAAGCGCCAACGATCATCTACCGAAACGGTTACTATTATCTGTTTGCCTCCTTTGATTCCTGCTGTCAGGGCGTGAACAGCACTTATAAAATCGCTTATGGCCGTTCTGTCAATATCACGGGCCCTTACGTAGACAAGAACGGAACCAGCATGATGAACGGCGGCGGCACGATCATGGACAGCGGCAATGCCGTCTGGAAGGGGCCCGGACACCAAGATGTGTATAACAACATCATCATTAGACATGCTTATGACGCAACGGACAACGGTACGCCGAAGCTGCTCATCAATGACCTGAACTGGGACGCCCAGGGCTGGCCTACTTATTGAAGGTAAAGGGGCAGACCTTTTGATCATTGGATAAAAATAACCTGCAAGAGCGCACGTTTGTTCAAGCGTCCACTCTTGCAGGTTACGCTTCTCCTATCGCTTTGCAGCTTCGATAGCGTTGTACCTCTTCAGCTTAACGGTATGACCATATTCCACTTATGCCGGGCATCGCTGAATCCGTCGGTTCCGTCCGATACCGCAGCTAATAAATGCATGGGTATTCCATTAACGGTCTGGATCCTTCAGGCGATGCAGCCGTAGAGGCCTAAAATACATGCTCCGCCCCTCTTTCTTAACCACTCTGCATGCTGCCTGTCAAGGCTATAACAGCCGTGCTGCAAGCAGCAATCCCCAATCCAGCATGCACTCACCCTTCCTGTGCTTGCACAAATGAATTTACTCGGGCAAAAGCCTCTTGATTCGAATAACTTGCTAAGTTCATTTTTACTTAAACTAATATTTCTTTTGAGTCACTACCATCCGCTGCATCACTTTTTGAAAACGATAAATACACAATCCATTGAAAAAAATATGAATAAAATAATCGATTTACAAAATTTAAAAAAAATGGGCATTAACTATGTAAATATTTCTCCATGTGATAATGTTTGAATTGTATTTGAAAGCGTTATCAAAAAATGGAGGGGTATATATGAACACATTGATTCCAAAATGGAAAGTCGTTCTTATTTCCGTTATTTTAGCAATTGGACTAACAGCATGTGGTGGTTCGAATAAAACGGAAACATCTGCAAACCAAACAGAGACTGCAGCAACCTCTACATCATCAGAAGCTCAAAAGTCGTCTTACCCTAAAAAAGCAATTACCATCACGGCTCCATCCGGAGTTGGCGGTGGACTTGATCTGACAGCCAGAGCGTTATCGAAAGTCCTTAACCAAACAAAGCTTGTCACACAGTCCATTACAGTTGAAAATAAGCCCGGTGGTGGTCAGGCCGTTGGATTAGCTGATTTCACCCAAGAGAAAAACAATGCATATCAACTGTACCTGCCATCCGCTCCACTCATTATCAACAATCTGAGAAAAGAAGGACACAGCCCGTATTCATTCCGTGATTTGACTCCACTTGCCCAGTTAACAACAGATTACGGAGCTATCGTCGTAAAAGCTGATTCCAAATACAATGATTTGGCAACGCTCCTTGCTGATCTAAAGAACGATCCATCAAGCATAACCCTCGCTGGCGGATCTGCTCCCGGTTCTCAAGATCATTTAATCGCAATGCTTCCAGCGGTGAAAGCGGGCGTAGATGCTACCAAGATTAAATTTATTTCCTATGATGGAGGAGGCGAAGCGATAACTGCTCTGCTTGGAGGCCATGTTGAAGTTTTGTCTACCGATATTTCAGGAGTAACGGAGTATCAAAAAGCAGGCAAAGTTAAAGTACTAGGAATCTCAGCACCAGCTAGGCTTACAGGACAGTTTGCAGATATTCCTACCTATAAGGAACAAGGAATCGATGCAGAATTCACAATATGGCGCGGACTATTCGGAAGCAAGGATATGCCTGCTGATGCAGTCGAATATTGGAACGCCCAGTTAAAAACCTTGTCAGAGAAAGAAGAATGGAAACAGCAGCTGCAAGCTAACGGATGGGAGAACGGTTATAAAAATGCCGCTGACTTCCAAAAGTTTCTGGAAGATCAGGAAAAGGTGATTCAAGAATTGTTGACCTCTCTCGGTATGCAAAAATAATCTATAGCTCGATTCTGTTCGAACAGAAGAAGGGTATATCCTCTGCCAACGACGGTACTTGAGGGTATACCTTTCTTTCATTTTCTATTGAGACCATCTATACTTTCGTTCCGGTCGACCTACTACGCCATAACTGATATCAATTTGAACTTCTTCTATGGATACCATATATTCCAAATATCTTCTCACTGTGGAATAACTCATTCCGGAGAGCTCAGCAAATTCATCTACTCTTACTGGCTCAGGCATGGTTCTGATCCTTTCACGTATCAGCTTCAATGTTAGCTTGTCGATCCCTTTAGGCAAAACATTGCTCCTTGATGAGGAGTTCGAGCTAGGTAACACTGTATCGGCAGGTCGGAATAATTGATCAACCACATCCTGATCAATCGTATCCTGATCATTTAGCTGATTTCGTATACGCTTGTATCTCTCTAATGTACTCGTAAATTTATCGATCATAATAGGCTTAATCATATAGCTGAATGCACCGCCTCGTATTGCTTCGCTCACGGTTTCGTTATCGTTAGCGGCAGTTATCAAAATGACATCCATTTGCCGATGCGACTGACGAATCTTCCATAGCAGATCAATGCCACGCATATCGGGTAAAAATACATCCAGCAAGAGTAAATCCGGAGAAAACACCTCCAGCAATTGCAAAGCTTGATGACCATTACTTGCCGAAGCTACTATTCGAAAACCTTCTATTTTGTGAGTAAACTGTTCGTATATTTTTACAGCGATGCTATCGTCCTCAACAATCATCACTTGGATACATTTTTCCTTCGCTCCCACTAACATCCCCCTCTCTAATCCTTTCATCAATAAATAGCTGCCTTTTGGGAATAACGATTGTGAACCTGGCCCCTCCAAGTGAGCTTTGATCAATAAACAGTTGTCCATCTATTTCTAATAGAGCGTGTTTTACGATGGTCAAGCCGATGCCGTGGTTTTCTCCCGATTTGGTTGTGTAGCCTTGAGCAAAGATTGCTTTTTCCTGTTCCTTCGTAACACCTGGGCCGTTGTCCTCAATATCAAAAACGATTTCTTTACCAAGGTCTGTGAAAAAAATATTCACGATAGCATTTGATTCATCTCTACCGCGTGCAGCCTCCATACCGTTATCTATAATGTTGGCAATCACGGTAACAAGCGCCTTCGTATCCCTCTCGGACGGTGAGTAAGTCAAATGACTTTCTGGATCGATCTCCAGAGATACCTTTAATTCTTTGGAACGATTAATCTTACCTAACAGACAGGCCGCAATTAGTGGAACTTTGACAGAAGTCATAAGGAAGCCAATAATATCTTGCCTTTCTTTGACCTCGTCAGATATAATCTCGATCGCTTTATCGTAATGCTTCAGGCTGAGCAGTCCATATATAATATTCAATTTGTTCAAATATTCATGGTTTTGAGAACGCATATTGTCGGAAAAAGCTTTAATTTTCGAAAACTCCTCCGCCAATTGTTCAATTTCAGACTCTGGCCGGAAGGTAAATACCGCACCTTTCACTTCGTTGCTTAGCAAGATCGGCTCTACATGCATGACGAAAACTTGAGCGTCAAGAAAAATCCTCTGATTGCTTGTTCCTTGACCCGTAGAGGTTACTGAACGAATCACTTCACGAAGCTTATGATGGTTCATTTTCCGTCCGACTCGTAAATTTCTGTGCAGCAGCTCACGTGCTCTTCGGTTCATCGTTACAACCTGCTCTTCCATATCAACAGTAACGATAGCGTCATGCATCGATTCCAGTGTAGCTTCCCGTTCTTTGTACAAGAAGGAAATTTCCCCAGGCTCTAGGCCCAGTGTCAAACTTTTGACCCGAAGAGCAATCAGATAAGCTAGCACAAAGCCTAGTAGAAACAGCGATATCGTTAGCATAAAAATTCGTTTGTTATATTGGGCAATTTTGTTCTCGACTTCATCAAGCAGGAAGCCAACAGACGATACTCCGATAATATCACCTTGTTGATCACGAATCGGTGTTTTTGCTTTAATCGCTGGACCGGATATGCCGCTTCCTTCATAAATGACGGACATCTCATCCAAAAAAACCGGTTCGTTTGTCGTCCCCATCACTTGTCCAATTTGAAAGGGATCATAGTGTGAATATCTAATATTTTCCTTATTGCCGATTACAACATAGCTTGCTCCCGTTTCAATACGAATTTGTTCAGCAATGGGTTGAATTTCCTCTGAAGGATCAGGTAGACCAAACGCGTGGATAATTCGTTTATCCATGGCAGCTATCTTGGCTGCCGTCATCGCCTGCTGACCGATATATTGCTTCAAAATGTCGTCGAGCATAGCCGAAAATAATGTTCCAGCAAGCACCATTCCGATGACAACAACAACACTTATCAAGATGACCAACTGGGGTAATAGACGCATTTTGAATAGCTTAACGGGTATTCTCATTTAAAATCCGCCTATCATAAAATGTAGGTACAAATTAATTCGTTGTGAACTATTTGAAAACGCTTCAATCATTCTCAGATTTAACTATAAACAATTAGTAGAAAACGAGCAACCGCGACAATAAGCCAATAAAGCAAGATTAGTCTATTATACCGACGCAGAAAAAAAGTCTACCTGAAATTCCTGATCGATCTACTAACTATAAACAAAAAAAAGACCCCGCGAATGATATCGCAGGATCCTTATGAGTGGGAAGCGATTTGAAGTTCGTTATGCAGCAATTTTCCAATTGCTAGGGTGCCTTACCTGAAAAGAATCGAAGAAATCTCGCTCTTCTTCTCCTTTTGCGAGTGTTCATGGCGAATCAACTGCCTTTCGGAATGACATCAAGTTCTTCCGTCCGTCGATTGACAATACCACTTCCCACTTATTCTATATTTACCCGATCCTCAATAAACGAAACAACTCTCTTTCAAAACCATTATGTCTGAGCGTTGATTACTCATCGATGCGAGTTCGCCCCATTCAACTATTGAGGCAGCTCATTCTGCATCTCCATGGCCAGCTGTGCCAGCTTGTTCATCGTTTTCCAATTCCGCATCGTGACGGGTAGACTGAGCTTGGATAATTGCCCTGCCAGCTTGGAATTCCGGACGCTTTCCTTAAATAATAAATAGACCTCTTCACCTATCGCTTCAAAGGCTTCCTTGTCGTTCTCATAGTTCTTCAACTTCTCAACCTCTTCAACTGCAGGTACTTCTGGCAGCATGGCAACATACAGGCTTTCAAACTCTGAGGCTTCCTCGGCAAGGCGAATACGTTCTTCTGAGAAAGGACAATTCCGAATAATCCCTTCGATTTCCGAGGAGGTTCTGAGCAGCACCGGCACCGGGAAGCCAAACACTTCAAGTATGCCCTGCTCCATCTTTGCACGCAGAGCTGCTTTGGATTCCGCGGATTGAAACAGTACGTTTCCGCTCTGAATGTAGGTTTGTACATGGGTTAGCCCCATGCCCTCCAGCATCTTCCTTAAATCGGCCATTTTTATTTTATGGTGGCCGCCGACATTGATCCCTCGAAGCAGTGCAATGTAGATGGTCATGTGTTTGCCTCCTGATTACGTTCCATAATCTGACCAGCCGTATTCTCACCATTCGCAATACAGTCCGGGATGCCTACCCCATAGTAAGAACATCCCGCAAGAATCACGTTAGGATACGAATCTTTTAGTTTGTGCTCCAATGATTCTACAACCTGTCTGTGCTTCAAATGGTAATTCGGCATGTCGTCATGCCACTTCGTAACTTCACAGGAGACCGGCTCTGCCGTAATACCCAAGCTGCGGTTGATGTCCTCCATCCCGACCTGCTTCAATTCATCGTCCGTTAACCGGATTAACTCCTCATAATGCGGATTGGAGCTCTTGTAGAACAATCTCATCAATAATCGCTTGTTCTCGGAGGTATGCTCCCATTTCCGACTGGTCCAGGTGCAGGCATCACACTTCAAATGTGTGCCTTTGCCCGTAATGAATCCTGTGCCATCATAAGGAAGTTCTTCATCTTGTATATCAAAAGCAAGATACACACTGATGAGGGATTTGGTATACAGCTGATCGAAGTCTTCGTTAAGGTGTGGATCTTGCAGCAATTCCTTCGCAGATGAAGCCAGCGTGCTCAGCACAACATAATCGGCTTCAAGCTTCTCTCCGTTGGAGAGTGCAATTTCATAGCCATCAGCTACTTTCTTCAGCTTCGCTGCTGCTGTTCCTTTGTAAATCTCTGCTCCTGCTTGAGAAACCGTATCTTCCAGGGCATCAATCAAAGCCGAGACGCCGCCTTTGAAGGAGATGAATTTCTTGTTTCCCGCACCCAGGTACTTCTGCTTATTCTCTGCGAGGCCGCCCATGATGCTGCCATATGTATTTTTGTAATCAAGCAAATAGGGGAAGGTGGAGGCAATGGTCAAGTCATGAAGATCTCCGGAATACACCCCTGATATGACCGGAGCGATCTGCTTCTGCACAATCTCCTTGCCAAGAAATGCTTCAAGAAACTCCCCCAGCGAATCATCCCTGGTGAATGTCTCATTGGGCGTGTAATAATCTTTGAGCGCCACTACCTTCCCCTCCGCGGATACGAGCTCACTTTCGGCCAGCGACCTCAGGCTAAGCGGTATACCAAACACACTCTCGTCCGGAATTTTCTTCAGTCCCTCGCTTGTGTAAATAAAAGAGGTTCCCGTGGCATTATACACAACCTGATCCGTTAGCTGAAGCTCCTCCAAGAGCGGTGCCACATTCGTTTTTCGGGACACGATGGAATCCGCGCCGGTTTCCATAATAAACTCGCCATTCTGAACGGTTCGAATTTTCCCTCCAAGCGTTTCGCTTGCCTCAATAAGCACCAGATTCATCTCCTGATGACGAAGCTTTAACTCTTTTTGCAGGTGGTATAAGGTTGAAAGTCCGGTAATGCCGCCGCCGATCACTACTATAGTTGTCACTATATACACCTCAATTATGTAGGTTCTTTACAATCTCATCCATGTTACTTACCATTGTATCCAATTCATAAGTATATCATAGAAGCAGTCCATCGAATGCCGCCATTCCCTCAATATTGTGAACAGTCTTTTCAGCAAAAGATCAGCATATCCAGCTGGGATGCAACGAAAAAAACTCCACGAGATGCCTCGCAGAGTTTTTTAAAGTGGGAAGCGGTTATTACCGTTCACAAACCATCATTACATTACTTAGGATGTCTTCGGAATAATTCAGGCGGTGCCTTCCTTATTCCTCGTTATATGCTTCATGGGTATCAAGTCCTTTCGGTAATTCCGACTTTAACAGTCTTGTTATCCGTCTGGTGTTGATGTGACTCCACTTCCCACTTAGGATATATATACCCGGACCACTGCCGATGAAACATGTTGCACTTGATATCTTCGAAACAGACTTAACCTTATTTCTCCTCCGTGAATACCTCAAGCAAGCCCGCTGGAAGCTCATACTTGCGATTGTTAATCTGAATGCTCTTCAGCTCCTCCAGCAATGAATCCTCACTCTCTGAATCCTTGATTGCTTGTACCTCATGATGCAATTGTTCCATTTGACGGTCCAGCGCATTGGCGGTATCCGCTGCATTCTTCAGCTCCTCCAGCAGCTGCTGAGGAACCGACTTATTATATTTGTAGAAGATCTTGTGCTCCAGGCTTGCCCAGAAATCCATGGCAATGGTTCGAATCTGAACTTCAACGCATACCTTTTCAACCCTGTCGGAGAAGTACACCGGTACTTCTACTAGAAGATGCAGGCTTTGGTATCCGTTCGGCTTCGGATTCTTGATATAATCCTTCACATTAAGAACCGTTAAGTCGCTTTGCTGCTGCAGCATATCGCTGATTTTGTAAATGTCGGAAATAAAAGAACAGGTGATCCTTAAACCTGCGATATCCTTAATGTTATCCTCAATCGAGCTTAGGGATATGTTTCCGCCTTTACGAAGCAGTTTCTTCATGATGCTTTCCGGTGACTTCAGGCGGGATTTCGTATGTTCAATCGGGCTATAATCATGAAGAGCCTGGAACTCCTCTTTCAATATTTCCATTTTGGTTTCAATCTCATCTAATGCGAATTTGTATTTCATCATGAAACGGGTAATTTCATTCCGAATGATTTTGAGCTGTTCGATTTGCAAAGAATTCATGGGATACTTCCTTTCGATTGTGTGATTCAAAGTCGTTTTTGACTCGATCGTAATTAAATATCGCTTGCTGATTACATACTAGAAGTTCCGTTCCCTCTCTAAATATTAGTTGAAAAGGAGGGGTGCCTGCAACTTTAGTGCAATAACGCAAAAAAGACGCCGCAACCATTTCAAGTTGCCCCGTCTTCATCCTATGCCGATATGCTGCTGTTTGACTTACTTTACGCCGCTGTTCGCGCGGACTTTCAAGACTTCTTTTCAACAAAAGGTTACAACGAAACTCACATCATAATATAACTATATGATTATATTTAGAATAAAAAAAGCCTGGCGATTGAACAATGTGACCATCGTTAATCACATTAATATTTCATATCACTTTTGTTCAGCTGCTTAAGCATATCTTGTGGAGACGGCATCTCATTCAATACGGCCTGAATGTATGGCTTGTCTGCAACATTGAGCGAGTAATATACCCATTGTCCGCGCCTTTCTTCGTTCACGATTCCCAGAGATTTCAGTTTTCTTAAATGTTGGCTGACACCTGGTTGTGACATATGCAGCACGTGAACGAACTCGTACACACACCATTCCCTCTCTGTTAGCAAGATCAGCATCGTCAGTCTTGTCTTATCTCCCAGCAGCTTTAGCTTATCTGAGATGATCTCCAAACGTTCCATTCTCTGAACCTCCAATACCATCTTGAGCCAGATTCCATCCACCGTTGATATATAATCATATAGTTATCATTCAATCGCAATAAAATTACTATTATTATCATGAAGCGCAGGTTTTATTTCTCGGGCAATCGCAAAATAATCTTGGTTTCGACAACCGAATCTCACTTTGCCATCATGTCGTTACCCGTTCCCATTTTATTTTGGATAGTACCTGCTCCAGCCTGTTCATATCCTTGTGAAAAGGACTTAGAACCGAATGTAAACTCAGGACTCCGTCCGGGCCAAATAACGAATGATTGTGCTTTATGAAGGTTGCAAGTGTTCCCCCTGGCCCTAAATCCACAATAATCTTATCCTCCATAGGCAGCAAAGTTTTCAAGGCATCGCGAAAGCGGATCGGTTCCCGCACCGCGTTCCATAAATGCTCGGACTCAAAAGAAGCGCAGGCCCCTCCTGCCAGAGCTGATATGACTCCTGATTGAGGAGACTTCAAAGAACATGAGGCTGCATAACGCTTATATAGCGCTCCGGCAGGATCTATCCACTTAGAGTGAAAACCATAATGAATAGGTAACCGCTGATACGTCACTTTGCGTTTTTTTATATATGTCTCCACTTCAGAGAGGCCTGCTGCTCCCCCTGAAACGACAAAATGATTATCAAAATTAACTGAGGCAATCTCACAGTTCCGATAAAGCTCCGGTTCGCTATGGAACAGCGATACTTGTTCAAGAATAGCGATCATCCCTCCCGGTTCGCAATGATTCTGTACGATGTCCGCTTGAACGACCAAACTCTCCAATGCTGAAGTGTAATCCAGCGCTCCGGCAACGGTGCATGACGCAAATTCCCCCAGACTAGTACCAAACACATAATCAGGGTAGATCTGCTGCTCCATAAATACCTGGGCTAAGGCATATTCGATCATGAATATGGCGGGATGCGTGAGCGGCAATGAGTCAAATGGTTGACTTATTGGATAATCCTTATCGTACAACTCGTCGATGACCGAATTTCCGGTTATTCCGTAATAATATTGATCCAGATGCCGCATCCAGTGGCGGAACACCGGTTGATCTCGATATAATTCCCTGCCCATTTGGTAGTATTGCGAGCCTTGCCCGGAAAATAAAAATACGATGGATTTCCCCACCTTTGTTCACTCCCCTCTCATCGAAAATTAAATACGCTTTTCTGATTCGGCCTCATTCTGAAATCGACAAAATGCTTGCGCGAATCCAATTGAAAGTAAATATTCTGATCGTATAACCTTCTTATGGTTTGGCCCGGCTCGGCCCCGTAGGAATGACCGGGATACACACGCAAGTTCGGGGCAGCCAAAGCCTTGATCTTTTGGATACTCTCAAACATCGCCTCAGCCGAACCGCCTGGATAATGGCATCCCCCACAGCCCTCTATGAATAAAGTGTCTCCAGTAAATACGCAGTCCTCCAGCAAAAAACACATGCTTCCCGAGGTATGTCCGGGTGTCCACAAGCAGGTGACCTTCGTTCTCCCAATCGAGATGACTTCTTGATCCGAGACACTTATCAGGTTTCTGCAATGGAATCCGTAGTCTTCAATTTCCACATTCGACATGAATACGTCACATTCAAAAATCTCCGTCAGCACCAAGGTCAAATTCACGTGATCATAATGGGAGTGAGTCAACATAATCCCCTTCACGTCTGCATTCAAATCGTTCAGCTTGCCGAGGATGGCATCGAGTTCCCATGAAGGATCGATTAACAAGGCAGAACGACTGCTTTTGTCCAAAACAATATAGCAATAATTAATGTAAGGAAGCGAGACCGTTCGTAGTGCAAACACTTCGTAATTAACCATTGTCCTCCCTTTCGCATTGGCATGACAAAATCCCGACTAAGCGCCTTGTACCGCAGCTTAGTCGGGATTCGTTCACACCTTGCTTCCGTGTAATTCTTTCGTTTGGTCTTTAAACATCTGGAGGAACTCCTTGGTTATGCCTTCTCCAGAATATAACGCTTCGCAAAATGCAAAAATCGTTTCGTACGATTTAGCTTCCGACAACAGCACCATATGATTCGAAGGATCGATATCCATGACATGCAGGTCCGGGAACTGGCGTTCCCACTCCTTCCAGTATGCCGCTTGGTCTAGAACCGACGAATCTTCGGTTGTCGAGAAGTACGGCTCCAGCTCTCCGAAGATCAAGCCGCCCTTATTGCGGAAATAGTAGCAGGTTACGGCATCCGGGTCGGGAAGCGGCATCGCCGCATATTGATCGAATTGGTAAGCATGCTGTATCTTGACATTCGCCTCGATCATGGACACAATCTGATCCTCGGTCTTGGTGAGTCCGCGTGTGTTTCCCAGCTTAATAAGCTGCTCCAGCAGTTTGCCCTCTTCCACATTAAAGTCCAGTTCATCCCTATGAATCAGCGTCTGGATAAACTTGTCCGGTTCTTGAAAATTCCTCGAGGCAAGCGCCAAGTTAACGGCCTGCAATACGGCCGTTGTTCTTGAGACGGCTCCTTGCTGGAACTCTTTGCCGTATGGGGAGTCCAGCATCACAACCGAATTCACCGCATGCCCCAGTACCTGCAATTGACGCGTTACTTCATAGGCCAGAACCCCGCCTAAGGAGTATCCTCCCAGATCATAAGGACCGTCGGGCTGAACCGATTGAATAATGTGGGCATAATAAGCGGCCATCGCCCCGACCCCTTTTAGAGGAGTACGGTCAGTCAACCACCCTCTCGCCTGAATTCCGTAAAAGGGACGCTCACTCTTTTGCGCCAACTTCTGGTACATTTCGACACCGCCCAAACCCCCATGAAACCAGAATACGGGCGAACCTTGTGATCCTTTGTTAAGCAGGATGAGCTCGGGAAATTGCGGCCAACTGACGGGTGCAATAGACGCATTCTCAGGATGAAGTCTGGGCTGCCTGTCTTCTGTCGGCGGCAATTCAATCATGGCAGCAATATCCATCACCGTCCTGCATTCCTGCAGCTTGACGAGATCAACCGCGGGATCCAGCTGCTGCTGTAGCTGCTGCAGCAGCTGCATCAATAGAATGGAGTCAAGCCCATATCGATCCAAGGGCAGCCCCGGATTCATCTCAGCCGGTGCCATGCCCAGTATTCTCGATGCGATATCGATCACGCGGCTGCTTATATAAGGATCAGGATCGGTCTCTTGTACATCGTCCAGCTCAGGCCAGCACCTTCTCTTCTCGAATGGATACGCGGGAAGAGATATTCTATGGACTCGTTCTTCCATATGAAGCCATTCCCAAGGGAACTGCCCGCCTTTTGTCCACTGCAGCGCTATGTTGGTCAAATTGTTTTCTGCAAAAAGCGACTGAAGCGCAGCCGAATCCAGTTTGGAGCTTGAGAAGGTTGTATCCCCGGTAAAAATGGCCGGATTCGTAATGGCCCCACCGGGGTTATCCGGCGATGCATTCAGGAATATCCTGAAACCAGTAATCAGTTCCTCCCTGCTGCTGGCAACCATAGCTAACCGGGACTCCATCTGTTCCCTTCCCACCTGTAAGGTATATGCAAATTCCTCTAATGAGAACTCGGAATGACGTTCTGCATATTCAAGCATCTGTGAAGCGTATTCTTGAAGCCGCTCTGTTTTTTTTGCCGACAGGACGATAATCTGAGGTTTCCCTGAAGGTTCTACCCGAAGCAACCCTTCATCTGCAGGGATATACTCTTCAAGAATGACATGGGCGTTTACACCGCCGATCCCGTAGCTGTTTATCGCTGCGCGCCGCGGAAGCGTCTTGCCGTCTGCATCGGTTAAGGCTTCCCATTCATGATGCTCTGCGGAGATTCGCAGCGGACTGCCCGCAAGCGAAATATGTTCACTCGGACTTGTAAATCGGACCACCCCCGGGATAAGTTTATGCCTTATCGCCTGTATGGCCTTGATCAACGAAGCCATGCCGGAAGCCACTTCCCCATGACCCATGGCGGGCTTCAAGGTGCTGATATAACAAACATTGTCCTTGACTGAATCGATTGCAGACGAGCTGTTCGACGCAATCTCCTGATATCCCGCCCTCAGTGCATTCACTTCAATGCCGTCAGCCATCGGGGACGCAATGCCATGAGCTTCGATATAAGATATCGTCCGAGGATGAACTCCCGAGCCTTTAAAGGCTTGAGACATCGCGGCTTTCATGCCTCCGGCATTGGGAGAGGTCAATGACATCCCCTTGCCCCCATGCGAAACGCCTGTCCCTTTGATTACCGCATAAATGAGATTATGGTCCTTGATTGCTTTTGACAAAGGCTTGATGATCATCGCACCAACCCCCTCGCTCCGCACGAACCCGTCCGCGTCGGACTGAAAGGATTTGGCATGTCCATCCGGGCTAAGATAGCCCATGGCATCAAAACCTATGAAGCCTATTGGAGAGATCAGCAGGTTTACGGCGCCAACGATGGCTTGTTCGCATTCTTGATCGCGAATAGAGCGAATGGCACGATGCAAGGCCACCAAGGTTGAGGAACAAGCCGTTTCGTAATATTCGCTCGGCCCTTGCAGGTTTAAGGCATAGGAGATACGGTTCGGAATCAAGGATGGAACGACCCCTGTCATCGCTTGGGGATTCCCCTGCGAGATCGAAGTGATGTTCATATAATCGCCTGGACCTGCAGCCACGAATACACCTGTAGGATCTTGCGACAGCTTGCCCGGTGCAATACCGGCATCCTCGACCGCCTTCCAAACCTGGGTGAGCAGGAGACGCTGCTGGGGATCCATAATCTCGGCTTCTCTCGGGGAAATACCGAAGAATAACGGATCAAATTCTTCCACGCCTTCAATGAAGCCTCCCCATTTTAGACTGGAATGCCCTTGAGCCTCGGAAGGATCATCCAGACACTCCCTCCAGTCCCAACGCTCCTTCGGTATTTCCGTGATACAATCCTTGCCCTCCACGATATTCCTCCAAAATTCATTCACATCCTGTGCCATCGGAAACAGACCGCTGATACCTACGATAGCCATCGGCTCAGGATCAGCTTGAGTGTCTTGGGCAACCTGGGCTAACTGGACAGGCTGGACAACTTTCGGCGCCCATCGGGAGCGAGGTTTTCTGACGGGATTCACTTCTTCCTTCTCAACCTCAACCTCTACTGCGTTTATCTCTATTACGTTAACCTCTGGAGCGTCCGACTGCATGTCCGATGGAGTCCCAGCGGTAAATGCAGCCGGATGTTCCGCGATCAGGTATTCGGCAAAACTATCCAGCGTTGTATATTCAAAGAACACGGTCGGAGTCAATTCAAGACTGTAGGCTTCATTCAACATGTTGGCAAATTGCGTAAGGGAGATCGAGTCGAATCCATACTCACTGAATTCCGATTGAATATCGATATCTTCCAGCTTGACCTTTAATAGTGTGGACACGTTCTGTATCAACACGGTCTCTACTCTATCCCTCTGCGTGCCGTCATCGTGCTTGACGGTAGCAGTCATCATGCTCGGCTGTGGAGCAACGGCATTGGTTGGAGGGAGCATTCTGGGTTTCATTCGTGACATCATGCCTGTCATGACCAGAACCTGATTTCTTCCCGAGGCAAGCCCCTGATACAGGGCTTGAATTCCCGCAGAAGTCTGCATCGGGACGGTGCCCAGACTCTTCAGCATGATTTTTTCGACGTCATCGCCGACGCGCATACCGCCCTCTTTCCACAAGGGCCAATTGATGGATAACATTCGACCATGTCGCTGCTCGGATGCGGCAAGCGTATTTCTATACTCTGCGAAGGCATCCATGAAAGCATTGGCGGCAGCATAATCTGTCTGACCCGGATTTCCCGTCGCCCCAGCCACAGAAGAGAAAGCAATAAACAAATCCAGATGAATATTTTTACTGGCTTCGTCCAAATTTACGAGCCCGTTAACTTTGGGGGCCATCACCTCTTGCAGTTCCCCCACATCTTTTCTAAGAATAAGATTGTCCCGGATGATGCCCGCTCCATGAATGATCCCGTTCAGACGTCCATATTCATCCTGGATACTTCGGATCAAGGCGAAGACCTGCTGCCTGTCCGTCACGTCCACTTGTCTATAATCCACCTTGGCACCGCGAGCTCGCAGTTCGTCCAGCTCCGCCCGCGCCCCTGCTTGCAGCGCAGAACGTCCGGTAAGAATCAACACGGTTTCTTTGGCTGTATTCGTAATCTCTCTGGCAAAAATAATGCCCAGACCGCCAGCACCGCCCGTAATCAGATAGATGCCTTGGTCCTTCCACGGAGGAACTGCTTCCTTAGCATCAGCATGAAGCTCGCCCCATCCCGCAACCCATCGTTTGCCGTCCCGATATCGGATGCGTTGATCCGACGGCTGGCCGCTGTTCTCCATGGATACACCTGTCAATTTTGCAATTTCAGCAGAGCCTGATTCTATTTCGATAAATTGACACACAAGCTTGGAACTTTCCGACTGTGCTGCCTTCATTAATCCCGAAAGACCCGAGAACAACAACCGGTCATTCTGCGGAAGGGATACAACCTGAATCAGAATTTTATCTTTCGGTTTCTCTTGCAGGACGGCTTGGATTTCCTCAAAAATCCGGCTGGCATAATTTGTATACCGTTCTTCCATTCTTTCCTGAGATGATTCCAGCGTGATACAGCGTGCCTGAGTCATCTGTTGGTTCATGCCCTGCTGCAGGTCCAGACCGATCTCGCACAGGAAGACCAGATGTTTGGCATAACCCTGGGCGCTGGTGATGATAGGGACAGGCTGCTCTCTCCAGATCGGCTCCAGCATAAGAGTCCCGGGTGTCTCTGAAAGACCCTGTGACTTCACCTCACCGTCTAGCACCCTGGTTGAAAAACCTTTCATTATTACAAATACAGTCCCTTGAGCATCGCATAAATGGATATCCAGCTTCTGCACTTTGCTATCTGCTTTATTTCCTTCGCTGTACCGGATCAGAGCCCACATTTCAGACGGGCAGCGGCCAAATACCTCAAGCTCCTGAAGTGCAAACGGAAGTCCCGGCTTCAGGGCAGCGGACGACGCTGGATCTGAGCTCATCATCATGGAAATCGTTGCCTGCAGGGCCGAATCCATCAAGCTCGGATGCAGAGTAAACATTTGGGTTGTTTCAGAAACCACGGCGGGAATGGACAGCTTGGCCAATGCCTGACCACTTCCCAAATAAACCTTCTGTATTCCCTGGTGAGCCGGACCGTAATGAATGCCCATGGCTCTGTACGTTTCATAGATCTGGTTTGATGAAATGACATCTCGATTACATTCAGACTGAAGGGCCTGGATATCCAGCGATATATGATCCTCCATACTGCCTAATATCGCACTCCCTTGACTGTGCAGTACAGCTTCTCCATCTGCTTCTGGTTCGCTGCTGTATACTTCATAGGCAATTTCACCATTGTCCTCATAAACAAGATCAATATAGACTTGAACGGGTTCATCTCGCACCGCAATAGGCCGAGCCCACACCACGTTCTTGAGCCGTATTCCCATGCGCTCTTCCATCAGTATCTCTCCGGCCGTTTGCTCAACAGCCGCTCGCGCCATTTCAAGATAAGCCACACCAGGCAGGACGGGCGCCCCCTTCACCACATGATCCTTCAGGAAAAACTCGTTCCCCGTATACATCGAAGTGAAACGCAGCCCCGACAGGTCAGAGGTATTCCGATGAAGCAAAGGATGAACAACAGATGCTGCCGATGCTTCAGCAGGCCGGCTTGTTTCAGCGTCTACCCCAGCTTCAGGGATCCAGTACGGTTCACCGGCAAAAGGATAAGTTGGCAAGCCGATCCGAGAAGGTTTAACCTCGCCATAGATCTGGCCCCAGTCAACGCTCAGCCCCCTCACCCATAAATTGAGAAGTTTGGCGTATTTTCCTCGCTGGATCCATCTAACGATGGCATCCTGGATTTCTTCATCAGCCTCAAGAAGCGACATCGTCTCCTTATTGCGCTTGACCTGCCCTCTGAACGTATCCTTAATCGAATCGCAGCCATTCGCGAACTCGTGTAATTTTGCCTTAAGATCGTCCACGGAGCCAACGATCATGGCCAAGCGATCCTCCATGGCCTCGCGTCCCACTTGGAGTGTATACGCTATATCCCGCAGGCTTGCATCCGTCAGCTGTTCTTCGCCGATGGCGTGCATTAGCCTTCTGGCCTGCTCCCGGAGCCTGTCTTCGTTTTTGGCAGATAAGAGTATTAATGCAGGGCTATGTGAATGAACGGCAATAGGAGTCTTATGGCTGTCCTTAGGGATATACTCCTCAACCACGATATGGGCGTTAGCTCCTCCTGCCCCGAAGGACGAAATTCCGGACCGGCGAGGTACCTCCTCCCCATTAATCATGGGACGCTTCCAATACGACGTTTCACTCTGCACGACAAATGGCGTCTGATTGAAGTCGATGTTAGGGTTTAGTCTTTGTCCGTGCATGACATTTTTCACAAGCGTTTGATGTTTCATTTGAAGCAGCACTTTCGTAAGCTGCGCGATGCCGGCCGCTGCCTCCGCATGTCCGATGTTCGATTTGACCGAGGAGATGGAACAATAGCCTGTTTCTTCGGTATATCTACCAAATACGTCCGTCAAACCTTTAATCTCAATCGGATCACCAAGCGCCGTTCCGGTACCGTGAGCTTCGATGGAGCTGATGCTTCTTGGGTCAATTCCACTTTGGATGAGCGCATTCTCAATGGCCTGTGATTGGGATACCGGACTTGGAACGGTATAACCGTTCGTTCTGCCCGCATGACTGACTGCCGTGCCTTTTATGACTCCATAAATGTAGTCCTGATCTTGGATTGCCTCTTGCAAAGGTTTCAAAAAGACGGCGCCTATCGCCTCGGATGGTACATAGCCTGTGCCGCCTTCACCAAAAGCACGGCATCTTCCGTCTGAAGCGCTGAATTGCCCCTGGCATAACGTAATGTATTTGCTTGGATGAAGGGATAGATTAACGCCGCCTGCAATCGCCATCTTGGACTGTCCGTTTCGGATGCTCTCGCAAGCCAGGTGTACAGCATAAAGCGATGAAGAGCAGGCCGTATCCACCGTTAAGCTTGGACCCGTGAAATTCATGATGTAAGACACCCGGTTCGCTATCGAGAACATCTGGCTCGTCGCCAGATACATATCTTGATTGGCTTGCTTGGCCGCATCGGCCATAAACAGCTGATAGTTGTTAAATGTAGCACCTACAAAAACTCCGATTTGATTGCCATAACCGTCATGCTTCAACGATTCGCGCGTATAACCCGAATTCTCCATGCATCCCCAGGCAACCTCCAGAAACAGCCGTTCCTGTGGATCCATGTACATGGCGTCTCTTGGCGAAATATTAAAAAACAAGGGATCGAAATAGTCAATACGGTCCAAGAAGCCTCCCCATTTGCTATAACTCAGTCCCTTGGCAACAGCTTTAGCCCGGTCCGGCTCATAGAAGCCCTCCAGAGACCAGCGATTTGCCGGAATCTCTTCAATGCAGTCCTTGCCTTCGTACAAGTTGTTCCAGAACTGCTCCAGCGTCTCCGCTTTCGGATAACGGCCAGCCACTCCAATGATGGCAATATCCGCAGATTGGCTTGGCTGACGTTCCGTTAGAGATATTGATTGTTTGTTAGACGGACTAACGGATGAGATGGAGGCTGAAATAGCTGGCTTTTTTGTTGTTTCAACCTGCTTTAGACTCTTCAGGGGCTTCCCCGCAACGGCCACAGCCGTATCGGCTGCGAGTGCGGAAACCACGTCTTTATACTCCCGGATTAAATAAGCGGCTAATGTCTTGACGCTGTTGTACGTATAGAAGAGGGTGGTATCCAATTTCCCGATCCATAACTCCATTTTCCGATTCAGGGCAGTAATCATCAGGGAATCAAGTCCCAATTCTTCAAAGGAGGCTTCCTCCTCCAATTTATCATGGGGGATCCCGGTAACCTCTCCAAGGAGCATTCTTAATCGTGCTGTGGCTGCCGATACCATCGCTTCCGTATCCACGCTGCCCTGAAGAGGAGTTTGTTCTTCATTAAGGTCATCTTCCAAATCTTCTGTTTGGCTAGCTAATGGAAGCTCTTCTACTTCCGCCGCAGAATCGAAGCCCGTCTCTTTCTCCATCCCTACAGCAGCTGGCTCGTTCACGGCTGTTTCGGCAGAATCCACCCAATATTCCCCTTTTTCAAAAGGATAGGTTGGAAGCTTTACCTTATAAGGTTGATCTTCGCCAAACAGCAGATTCCACTCGATGTCGTACCCCTGGCAATACAAATCCGCCAGCGCGAACAGTGTCTCTTGGAATTCGCTTTTACGATGACGCTGGGTGAGGCTCTTCGTAAGGAGCTCCTGGATATAAAGCTGCATCGCTTTTTGCCCGGTAAAGTCCCGCGGAACCCTGCCTGTAAACAGATTTGGCACTTTCTCGCTGCTGGAGGACAACTTCAGTACATACTTCGCATCACCTAAATCCTGAATGACCACGGCACAGCGATGACTGAAGTGGCGGCGTCCCTTTAACAGCGTATAGCTTATATGCGGAAGATCTTCATCATTCCATGTCTCTTGATCAAGCGTTTGGATCATATCCCGGATTTTTTCGTCGAGTGCTTCCTTCGTTTTTGCCGACAAGGCAAGCAGATTGTATGGCGGACGGGCCTTGGACACACCACCTTTTCTATCTCTTGCATAACTCTCAAGAACCATATGCGCATTGGTCCCGCTCATGCCAAATGCGCTAACTGCCCCGGTACGAACTGTTCCTTCCGGTCTGCTCCAAACTTTGGCTTCCCTATTTACATAGAACGGGCTCGCACCCCAATGGATATAATCGTTCTCTTGTTCAAAATGGAGGCTTGGCGGAATCATTTCATGGCGCAGGGAAAGCACCAGGTTGATCAGACTGACCAGACCGGAAGCTGCAAAGGCATGTCCGAAGTTGGTCTTGGAGGAAGTGAGTGCACAATAACTCTGTTTCCCCGTATGCGCTTTGAAAGCTTCGCCCAAGGCATTGATTTCTACAGGATCGCCTAACTTTGTCCCGGTGCCATGGGTTACGATATACTCGATTTCTTCGGGATTTATTTGATATTGTGCATAAATTTCTCTCAACAATTTGCTCTGAGCAACTCCGCTTGGGGCCGTAATCCCATTAGTTCTCCCATCGTAATTCACCCCGCTGCCGCGAATAACCGCCTGAATAGGATCTCCATCCGCTTCCGCTTGCGACAAACGCTTAAAAACCAGGACGGCAACGGCTTCTCCCGGAACGGTTCCGTTCGCCCGATTGTCGAAGGCGTAACATTTGCCGTCCGCGGATAATATCCCTGCCTGACTAATGCCTGCATAGGCTTGGGGAGTAAGCAGCAAGTTAACGCCAGCCACGATAGCGGTATCGCATTCTCCATTCCGCAGGCTCATACAGGCCTGGTGAGCAGCAACCAATCCCGATGAACATGCCGTATTTATAGCCATATTCGGTCCGCTCAAATTGAGGAAGTAAGACAATCGAGCTGCCAGGATAGCGTTATGATTAGAGGTTATAGTCCCCTTATCCTTGACCAGCAGATGATAATCGCCATCCTCAACCCCAACAAACATTCCGATCTTGCCTGTACCAAGCCGGTCTTCACCGTACCCGGCATCCTCTAACGCCTTCCAGGATTCCTGGAGCAGCAGCCGCTGCCTCGGGTCCATCGTTTTGGCTTCATTCGGCGAAATCTCGAAGAACATCGGATCGAATTCGCTAACACCCGGAATGGTGCCACACCATTTGCAATGAATCTGCCCTGATTCTTGCTCGCCATCCCCGTAATATTTCCGCCAATCGAACCTCTCGACGGGAACTTCCGACACTGCACTTCTGCCTTCAGCCAGAATCGTCCACATCTCATCGATATTCCGTGCTTCCGGAAAGCGCCCGCTCATGCCGATAATCGCGATAGGCTCATGCATGGCCGGCGGTGAGAGGTTCGGTATGGCCTTTCTCACAGACCCTCGTGCCCGCTTAAATGCTGTTTGCTCCGATTCCGACCTATTCAATGGTTGTCGTAAATCCGTATGCTCGATCTGACCTTCCTGATAGAAATCAGCCACCAATTCCTTATGTTCATCCAGGAAATAGCCGATTAATTTCCCAATCGTGGATTGTCCGAAGAACAACGAAGGTGTTATATCCAAGCCATAATGCTCTGTCAATGCGTTTGCGAACTGCGCAAGATTGATGGAATCGAAGCCGAATTCAGCCAGGTTCTCTTCCAGGTCCAGCTTATCGCGAGGGATTTTTAGCAATTGGCTGACGATTTCCTTCAAATCCCGCTCCAGACACTGCTCAAGGCTCAAGCCCTTCATTTCACTCCTCCAGCCCCTGCCTGGAGCGGATAACGCTTGAACGGTCTTCGACTCCTGTTCTTTCGCTTCAATAACGGCGCCACGATCAGCGAGCCCCAAGAATCTGTGTACGCGGCTTCGCTGCCCAACCAGTATCAAATGCTGCGAGTGGCTGTTAGATAAAATGCGCTCAAATATCTGTAATCCCTCTTCGGCCTCCAGAAAGCGCTGACCGCTCGATTTTAAATACAGCTCCGTATTAGCTTTATCCTGGAAGCCCATCCCGCCGTCCTTCCACAGCGGCCAATTGATTACGAAGGTACGACCGCTGCGTCTTTGTTCGTTCCGATAGCGGGCATAAGCCATCTGAAAACGATTTCCAACCGCATAATCGCATGAGCCGAAATCTCCGAGCACGGCCGAAGTGGACGAAAAATAACAGATAAAGTCCAGCTGCTGTTCCCCTTGAAGCAACGCCTCCAGCGCAAGTGTTCCTTCCACTTTAGGAGCGAGAATCTTATGGAAATCTTCAATCTCTTTTTCAAGAATATTCTGACTGCTGGACATGCCAGCTGCATGAATAACCCCATGAATAGCCCCAAAACGATCTTTTGCAGGGGCCAACCCTTCCCGCATGCCTTCTACATCGCAAATATCGGCTTGAACGTAAACGACATGGCCGCCCCTATTCTCCAGCTCCTCCATGCTGAACCGCACTTCATCATTCATTGGAGATCTGCCTGTAAGGATTAAATTTGCGCCATATCGCTCAGCCATATGCCTGGCGAAGAGAAGCCCAAGACCTCCACATCCGCCTGTAACAAGGTACGTGCCTCCATTCTTTAACATGTTAGAGCCATTCGCCATCACGGTGGGCTTGATCTGCCTAACATGGCGCTTACCTTTTTGATACCAGACGCTTGTGGCTTGATTGTTGCTTATTTCCGCCAACAGCCTTTGAGTCACTTCTCTCCAGGAAACTTCATGCGGCTGTGCTTGCGACTCCAATGATACGACGCTCACGCTAATGTTAGGCAGCACAAGACCGAGTGAACGTTCAAAGCCTGTCCAAGATTCCATATAACACTGTTCAAGCCGGTTCTCATATTGACCTGCCAATAACAACCGCTTCGGCTTCAGCCTTGCAGAGGCGATGGCTTGAATCAGGTGCACAACGCAAGAAACGTCCTTAACGTAAATGGCATCTTCCATAGGCCACAGATACAGAACCGCATCGATTTCTTTGAAATCTTCCTTGATGCTACTCAATGCCTGCACGTACGTCTCCCGATCCGTCTCGGAAATGGTGTAATCATACGTAGTGTTCTTGGCAAATCCCGTACTTCGCGAAACAAAAATAACCTGGGTGTCCCCACCCAAGCCTGTCGCGGTCTCCAAAAATTTCTGTTGGCTCCCATGCTGGGAAAGGAAACAGATCATCGTCTTCATTTCTGTATTATGGGTACCCGTTAAGGCTTCTTCCTCCCATACCTCTTCAAATGTCATCATCTCGTAGGATTCTTGTGTTTGTGTTTGTTTCATTGAAGCTCCCGTATTGTCCTTGCTCGGTCTGTTTGTGATCCGCATGCTTCGTGATTTGGTTCCGGCAGCATCCCCTTTGACGTCGTTCCGGGACGTCCAATACCGTTCCCTGGCAAATGGATACGTCGGAAGATGGGTTAGCCGAGCCGAGGTGCCTGCATATAAATTTTCGCCGCTCAGCTCATAGCCCTGACAGTAGAAATCAGCTAATGCATGCAGAACTTCCCGATATTTGTCCGGATCTTCCATCAGAGAAGGCATGGTTCTCATAAGGTCTTGGACATACTGCTGAATCATGCTTTGCCCTTCAAAATCTCGCGGCACTTTTCCGCTGAACAGGCTTGGCAGCCGTACCTTGTCTGCGCTTGTCGACAATGCATATTCCGCATCCTGTTTGTCCCTTACAACAATGGCAATCCGATGGTTAAAATGCTGTCGTCCTTCCAGCAAGGTATAACCCAGATGGCCCATCTCTTCTTGTGACAGCTTCGTGTTCCTGAACATAGCGAGCATGTCTTGAATCTTCTCCTCCAGAGCTTCGCTCGTTTTGGCGGAGAACGTAAGCAAATGATATGGAGAACGGTCAGCAGACTCTTCAATCGGCTCTCTGGCGTAACTCTCCAGCACCATATGAACGTTGGTCCCGCTCATTCCAAATGCGCTTACTGCTCCCAGACGATTTTTGACGCTGTTGGAGGGCCAGGGTTTGTTCGTTTTATTGACATAAAAAGGACTTTCCGTCCAATGAATATAATCATTCTCCTCTTCAACATTCAGGCTTGCAGGAATCATTTCATGGCGGAAAGCCTGTATCAAGTTGATCATATTGACTAAACCGGAGGCGGCAAAGGTATGGCCGAAGTTGGTTTTGTTGGAAGTAATCGCGCAATAGCCTTGTTTATCGGTATTCGCTTTAAACGCATCTTGCAAAGCGTTGACTTCAACCGGGTCTCCTAATCTGGTTCCGGTGCCGTGTGTAACAACATATTCAATGTCTTCCGGTGTTACCCCGGACTGCTGATACACGGCTGTTACAAGATCCCTTTGCGCCACTCCGCTCGGAGCTGTGATACCGTTTGTCCTGCCATCATAATTCATGCCGCTCCCGCGGATGACCCCCAGAATCGAATCCCCGTCTGCTTCAGCTCTGGATAAACGCTTGAGTACCACCACGGCAACCGCTTCGCCGGGAACAAGCCCGTTTGCCCGCTGATCAAAAGCAAAGCATTGTCCATCCTTGGAGAGCATGCCAGCCTGACTCATCCCGATATACGGCTCCGGGGTCAGCATCAGATTGACACCTGCCGCAATGGCCGTGTCACACTCCTCGTGCCGAAGACTGAGACAAGCCTGATGCGCTGCTGCCAGCCCAGAGGAGCAGGCGGTATCCACCGACAGCACGGGACCGTTCAGGTTCAAGAAGTAAGACAGCCTTGCTGCCAAAATGGCATTGTGGTTGGAGGTAATCCCCGCTTCCCCTCGGACCAGCTGCTGATAATCTCCTTGCTCTGCCCCAACAAACATCCCTATCTTCCCGGCTTCGATTTTCTTGGTCCCATACCCTGCATCCTCCAAGGCATTCCAGGCCTCCTGAAGCAATAAACGCTGCCTCGGATCCATCAGCTCCGCATCCCTGGGTGAAATTTCGAAGAACAAAGGATCGAATTCACCGACACCCGGAATACAGCCACACCATTTGCTGTCTATCGTTTGAGACTCCTTACCGGAGTCTGTGTAATAATCACGCCAATCAAACCGATCCGAAGGAATTTCTTTCACCGCACTCCTTCCTTCGGTCAGGATGGTCCACATTTCTTCTACATTCCTCGCATCTGGAAATCGCCCGCTCATGCCAATGATGGCAATAGGCTCGGGGACATCCGGGGAAGCGCTGCGTGATATTACCTTAGGCCTCTCAGACGACCGTGGTTTCGTTTTGGAGACGGATGCAACGGGCTTGCTCTCTTCAGCCTCATAATAGAACGCTGCAACCACCTCTTGATGCTCCCTCATCAAGTATTCCGCTATTTTATTTATGCTGGAATGCCCAAAAAACACCGCCGGGGTAAGCTCGATCCCGTAAAGCTTCGAAAGCGATGCTGCCAAGTGGGTCAAGCTTATCGAATCAAATCCAAAATCCGCGAGATTGATTTCACTGTCCAATCGATCCCGCTGGATTTGGAGTAAAGCACCTATCTGATCCTTCAAATCCAGCTCTACGCACTGCTGTTCATTCAAACCTCTCATTTCTCTTTTTCGGCCATTACCTGATTCGGTTCTTCGATGATCAGCCTGGCGATCCGACTGTTCCATATTTTCATTGGCATCGAATTTTACAGACTCATCCGAACCCAACGGTTCGATGAAGGATGCGGGCGTGGATATTATACGCTCACCATCCAGCTTATCAGCTATAAAATATCGTTCCCTCGCAAATGGATAGGTCGGCAGACTTCTGCGGCGCGGTTTAGGCCCTGTGCTATACAGGCTGTTCCAATCCAAACTTGGCCCTTCGACCCAAAACCTTGCTATACTCTGATAATCCCCCAGCTGCAACCAAATCTCCATGTTTGCATTCACTTCTGTTATATCCTTCAGCTCTTTGCCAGCCTTGTTCTGTCCCTTGCTCAGCCCATCAATGTCTGCCTGACCTTCCAAATAACGCATCAGCTTAGTTTGAAGCTCCTGAATAGAATCCACAACGAGCGCAATCCGCTCCTCCATGGCTTCTCGTCCGATTTGAAGGGTGTACGCTACATCCGGCAGGTCGCTGTCCGATAATTCCCCGGCGCGGATAACCGACAAGAGTTGCCCTGCCCTCTCCTTTAGTCCCGCTTCGGTTTTGGCTGACAAAGGAACGATGACCTTCACATGTTTAACTTGCTTCACTTGCATCAGGGTTGGATCATTCCGGGATGCTTCCTCGGGTCTATATTCTTCGAGTATGACATGGGCATTGGAGCCTCCCGCTCCAAAGGAGGATACCCCGGCAATTCTGGGGAATTCCCTCAGCTCGCCGTCGAAATGAATGACCGGTCTTTGCCATTCTTCCAGTGATTGCTGGACAACAAAAGGTGTTTTGGCAAAATGAATATTCGGATTCAGCTCTTGGGCATGCAAGCTGGGCACCAGCATCTTATGCTTCATTTGCAAGACGATTTTGGTTAACCCCGCCATGCCAGCCGCAGCTTCCAGATGCCCGATGTTGGATTTGGCTGAACCGATGGCGCAATACCCTGTATCGTCTGTGTCTTTGAAAAACGCTTGGGTAAGCCCGGTTATTTCTATAGGGTCACCGAGATCTGTGCCGGTTCCATGTGCTTCAATATAACTGACCGCTCTCGCATTTACGCCTGCTTTGTCCAGCGCAGCACGAACAAGCTCGCCCTGAGCCACGGGATTGGGCACGGTGTAACCGTTGGTTTTACCACCATGATTCGTGCTGGTGCTTTTAATGACGGCATGGATCTGATCCTCATCCGCAATGGCGCGTGACAAAGGTTTCAGCAGCACGATGCCGACACCTTCGCCGGGAACGAACCCATTGGCTCCTTGACCAAAGCTTTTGCATTTACCGTCCTTCGAAAGCATCTTCTGTACGCTCAGCCAGTGGTAATTGGAAGGGTGCAAATACAGATTTACCCCGCCTGCAATTGCCATTTCGCAATCACCAAGATGAAGATGTTCGCAGGCTTCATGAATCGCGGTTAGCGAGGAGGAGCACATCGTATCAATCGGCATGCTGGGACCTTGCAAATTCAGATAATACGAAACCCTGTTGGCGACGGAGCTGAAGGATGTGTACGGATTGAGATGTTCCCCCTGTTCCCATAATTCGGGGCCGTACAGATCGTAGCCCGTCTTCGTAATACCTGCAAAAACACCTACCCGGCGGTTATGCTGAACCGCCAGCTGCTCCCGAGTGTATCCCGCGTCCTCTAACGCTTCCCAGCAGGACTCGATGAACAGGCGTTCTTGAGGGTCCATCAGCATGGCTTCCCGGGGAGAAATGTTGAAAAACAGGGGATCAAAATCCGCGTATCCGTCTAGAAAACCGCCCCATTTACTATAACTCTTTCCCTGTGACGCGGCCTCCTGCGGATCCGGATGGAAGAAGCCTTCCATCGTCCAGCGGTCTTCAGGTATTTCAGAAATCGAGTCTTTGCCGGCCTTTAAATTCTCCCAGTACTCGCTCAGATTGCGGGCTCCCGGATACCGTCCGCTTATACCAATGATGGCAATGGGTTCCCGCGTGTTGCGGGCAGGCTTATGGGCAGGGAAGCTATTAGATCGTTTCGTACCTCGTCTGCGTGAAACGAGTGCCGGAAAGGAATTGTCCGGATGCGAAGCTGTTGGATTGCTTGCAGGTATTTCCCTGACGACCTGCTCTTCTCCCATCCCCGTCCACTTCACGCACAACTCCGTATATTCAGCAGCCAGATAATCAATGACTTCTCCCAACGTCTGATACTCATAAAATAACGTTTTGGAAAGAGCTCCGAAGATCCTTTCCAAGTTCATATTCAATTGGTTGATCATGATGGAGTCGATTCCGTAACGCTCAAGGGGTTCGTTTATATTTATTTTGGAAGCATCGAGCTGCGTAATCTCCCCGAATAGCGATCTGAATTGCTGAGCCGTTCTATCTCTTAAACGTTCCCGATCCACCTGGGATCGATCTGCCGTTTCGGAAATCACTTGCTTAAGGGCGGAACTTGAGAGCAAAGTATCCCTCATCTTAGTGAGTTCACCTGGCAGAATAAGCACTTGATCATGGCCGGAAGCCAGTGCTTGAAACATAGCCTGAATGCCAGCATTCGTCTCCAGTGCCGTCACGCCCCAGCTATGCATCATCCGGTCCTCAGCTTGTGGATCAATTCCCATCCCGCCATCCTTCCATAAGGGCCAGCTGACAGACAAGGCTCGGCCTTGGCGAAGCCCGGCTGCCGCCAGACCGTTGCGATGCATCGCGTAAGCATCCATAAAGGCATTCGCCGCAGCATAGTCGGCTTGTCCCGGATTTCCAAAACTGCCCGCTATCGAAGAAAAGAACACAAAGAAATCCAAAGCCATCTCCTTGGAGGCAAGGTCCAGATTCACGAGACCCGCTACTTTCGGATCCAGTACTTGCTGTACCTCTTGTCTGTTCTTCTTAATTATGAAATTGTCGCAAATGACGCCCGCACTATGGATGATCCCGCTCAGCTTCCCGAATTCCTCTACAATGTATCGGAACAGACCTTCTACTTGATCCCTATGGGTCACATCCGTTTGCATGTATACGATTTGGGCTCCGCTTGACCTTAGTTCATGGAGTCTGGCATCTGTTTCCCCTGACAGCACAGAACGTCCCGTTAGAATCAGCACAGGGTCTTTCACTTGCCGCACAATATCGTTGGCGAATAGGAGTCCGAGTCCCCCCGCACCCCCGGTAATTAGATATATCCCGTTGTCTTTCCATGAAATCCTCGGCTCTAACGGTGAAGCTGCAATTTCATTCCAGTCTGCCACCATTCTTATACCCTGGTCATACTGCACGCGATCATCAGGCTGTCCCTTGCTTTCGTTCAGTTGCTGCACAAGTTGGTCTATAGTCTCATCAAGTTCTGTTACGATCAATTGAACTCTTAACTGCGGATTCTCCAAGTGGGCCGTTTTCAAAAATCCAAAGAGCCCGGTGAGCAGCTTCTGTTCACCCTGCGCAGACACCACCAGTTGAATAAGGGTCTTCCCTGTCTCTTTACGCTCTAATATCGTTTTTACCCAATCGAACATTTGCTGTGCATAGGTTTGGAATCGTTCATGAATCTCCATATATGGAGAGGATTGCAGCATATGAACTTCTGCACCCGACATTCTAACCTGAACGCTTTCTTGGCATACGTGCTCCATATCGCACAGGATAACCATATGCCGGGTTTCCTCTGCTGGCATGTGTCTGTCCATCATCCCTGCTTCTCTAAAATGCGGCGTAAACAAATGAACCGTGGACGCTGCTACGGACCTATTAGAACCTGAAAGAGTATGTTGATTTCTCATAGTTTTAACCCTCCCCCAACCATGTCGTGTCCTACAGTATATTTATCTTTGCTCTCCGTAAACCGGACTGTAAGTCCCTTCAATCTTGCATATACCTTACCGTGTTGATCATACAAGTCCATATCTACTTGTATATCCTTATTCCCCTGCACGCGATGTTCGCTCTTTCGTACATGGATCCATACTTGCGGTGTGGGTTCACCGATCATTTGCATCTCTTGCAAGTAGAGCGGCAGCATGGATTGGATAACATCACTGCTCATTCGAGGATCCCTATCCGCCAAAAGACCAATAGCCGCCTGCAAAGCGGCATCTGTAATACATGGGTGCAGAATAAAGGGATTAGACGAATCCGTCCAGGTTGCATGCAGTGAAAGTTTGGCAAGCACTTCATTCTGTCCGACAAACAGCTCGTCTACCACTCGATGCTCAGGGCTATAGACGGCTTCTGCCTGATCGTATGCCTTATACCAGTCTTCTTTTGAGAAATATTTCACGTTGCATTGTTCCCGTACGAGGTTCAAATCAATTGTTTCAGCTCCTGGTACAGGATAAGACGATACGCTCCCTTGATTGTGTATAACCGGTTCTGGGCTGCTCAGGCCAGAACTGCTGTAGATTTCAAACGAAATACCCTCATCATCAGGAAAGACGTCGATATGAATCTCCAAGCCTTCCATCCCTAATTCAACCGGACTGGACCAGACCATATCCTTGATCTGGATGCCTTCATGAGGTCCTATAAAAGCTCCCGCCGACATTTCCGCCGCTTTTCGTGCCATCTCGAGATAGGTCAAGCCAGGTATGGTTTTTGTTCCATTGACATTCCCATAAGCCAGATAAGGTTCGCTGCCCTTAAACGTCGTGCTGTAGCGAACCCCTGACAGATCCGAGGTATTCCGATGAAGCAAGGGGTGCAGCATGGCCTGTCCTGGTGACGCTGTATCATGGGATGATAAACGTTTGTTTTTCTTATCCGGTACCCAATAGCGTTCTGTCGCAAAAGGATATGTTGGGAGGGACAAAATTCTATAACGTTCACCTGAGAACAATGCTTCGTAGCTAAGCGCATATCCTTGAACGTATAACTCAGCAATCGTAGATAACCGTTCCACGTACCCATTCGGATCTGCTGCGTGGCACTCCTCAATGCATTGGTTTCCGTACCGTTTCAGCGAAGGCTGCTCCCGCCGATCATTTTCATTCCGTTCTGAAACGTATACCTGCGGTACTTTGCTCCTGGCCAGCCATTTGCTTAAATACGATATAAGTTCATCCACACTGCGAACAATGCAGGCTAAACGATGGTTGAAATGTTTTCTCCCCGCCAATAACGTGTAGCTTAAGTTGCCGCAGTCCGCCTGCTGATTCCGTTCACAGTATTCGATTAGCTGGTCAGCCTGCTGCCGCAGCTGCTCTGGAGTGCGCGCGGATAACGCTAACAGATACCCTGGTTTCACGGAATGGCTCCCTGCAGGTTCCGGTGCTTCCTCAATAACAATGTGGGCGTTTGTGCCACTGAATCCGAAAGAACTGACAGCAGCCCGTCTTCTGTCATTGGAGCCGGTTTCCCAGTCCCTGAGCGTTGTATTGACATAAAACGGGCTGTCCTTAAATTGAATATTGGAGTTGCCCGACTTGAAATTAAGCGTAGGCGGGATTTGTTGATGCTTCATGGACAGCAGAATTTTGATGATTCCCGCGACGCCAGCCGCATGGGCCGCATGCCCGATGTTGGTCTTGATTGAACCGATGGCGCAGTATTCCTTATTGTCGGTATATTTCCTGAATGCTCTGGTAAGTGCCTGGTATTCAATCGGATCTCCCAGCTTCGTGCCCGTTCCGTGGGCTTCAACTACCTGGATGCCGCTTGGATCAATATGAAACGCATCATATACGCTGCGTTCCAAACTCTCCTGGGAAATGGCGCTTGGCGCCGTAATACCATTGGTGGTTCCGTCCTGATTCATTCCCGATCCGCGGATGACGCCGTAGATATGATCTCCATCATCCATCGCTTCGCTAAGACGCTTCAATACAAGCACGCCGGCCCCTTCACCGGGAACAAATCCATCCGCACGGTCATCAAAGGTATAGCTGTGTCCTGTTGCAGAGAGCATTCCGGCTTTGTTGGTGCTCAAGTAGTACCAAGGCGTAGACTGGATAAACACGCCTCCCGCCAGAGCCATTTCCGTCTCTCCTGCCCACAATCCCTGACAAGCGATATGAACCGCAACCAACGAACTGGAGCAAGCGGTATCGATAGCAATAGCCGGTCCCTTGAGATCAAGGTAATAGGCAATCCGTGCCGGAATGACCGACCCGGCTATGCCCCAGAAGGCCTGCGCGGGTGCATCGTCACCCGACAGCTGGTGATAATCCCCCGCTCCTCCAAGGCAACCGACATAAACGCCGCATTGGCGTCCCTGAATCCTGGAACCGGCATAACCGGAATCCTCCAGTGCCTTCCAGCACTCCTCCATAAACAATCTCTGCTGGGGATCCATATAATTGGCTTCAAGTCCGTTAATATTGAAAAAAGAAGGATCAAATTGATCGATATTCTCTACAAAGCCGCCGCGGTCGCAATATTCGGCATCCTCCGGATAGTATGCCGAGAGATCCCAACGCGGTGACTCTCCGATGAGCTCCGCTCCATTGGACAGATGTGTCCATAATTCATCCACGTTGGCCGATTGGGCATACTTTCCGCTCATTCCAATTATGGCAATCGGCTCTTTTTGCATGGATGTCTTAAGGGCGACCCCCTGCTGTTCAAGATTAGCCATTTGAGAGTCAGGCAGTGGAGCCGCATCCATAAACCTGCCAAAGTAAGACCTAGGGGCGGAGGCGTCCTCTATATCAGATTCACCCGGCTTAGCCTCAACAACGACAGCTTCGTCTTTAAGGTTTTGTCCGAATTCACTGGCGACCGCATCTCTGTGATCCGATAAAATATACGCTGTGAGCTGCTTCACGGAACTATAATCAAAGAGGCTTGTCGTATCAAGTTCAATGTTTAAGGCTTGATTAAGCACTTGTACCAAATGAACACCGATAATAGAATCCAGACCGTAGTCGGCAAAAGAATCCTCCAGCTCGATTTCGTTCCTGCTTACCTTCAATGCCTCCGAGAGCTTCTCAATGATGGTCTCCTTCACATGATCCTCCAGCATCTGTTCGGTCACAGCCCTGGTTGTTTGCGCAGCCGCGATGTTCTTCTCATGTCTTTTTTCTGCTATAATCGTGGGCTGCAGCGTGGTCGTCGTGTCGATTCGGTTTAGCTTGGACATGCTTCTGACCTCGGCTTTCGGGGAAGCATCCTGGAGTGCTATCTTCTGTCGTACAACCCCGTTGCTTCCCGCCGCAATGATCTGCTGTCCCCAATCGTGAGCTTCTTGTGCCGGAAAGAAGACGCCCTCATAACCTTCGGATTCCAACACGGCTTTCCAGGTTGCGGGATACAGGCCGGGGCTGCCGGGTATGCGTAGAGCTGCATCTTCATACAGCCACCACCCTTCCAGAAGTCCGAAAGTTAAATGAGTGAACAGCCGATTATCGCTGAGCTCGTTGATCAGAATGATGCCGTTCTTTTTTAACACGGCTTTGGCATTTCGTAACGTGTGGCGGATATTGCGCGTCGCATGAAGAACATTGGTTGCGATCGCAATATCGAATGCTCCCGCAGGCGCATTCGGACCGGATGCCGGTGCGTCTACATTGAAGATTTTATAGGTCAAATAGGCATGCTCCGGACCATATTCTTTTTCAGCAAACAATAAAAATGCTTTGGAAATATCGGTATAGCAATACTCCTCGATATGGTCACGGTAAGGCTTCAGTTTGTGGAAAAGCATGCTGCTTGTCCCTCCGGTACCAGCGCCGATTTCAATTAGCCGCAGCTTTGTCGAAGGATCTGCCTTGATCCTGTCCTCCACATACGCGATTAAGGCATCTGCAAGAGCTTCATTGAAATAATCTGCAACCGGATTATTTTTATAAATGCCTTCCACCATGCTCATCGAGGAATTAGGAAACAGGATATCGGTCGCGAGGCGCTGACCCGTTAGAATGTCAGGTAATGCGCGCAGCACCGCCTCCGTCAGTGTCATCCATGCTTTTAAGCTTGGATCTGCCAGCCATTCCTTCTTTCTCAGCTCCCATTCCTTCCACATTGAATCCCTGTTAACGGTTACCGATTTCATGGTTTGGTACGTCTCGCCATCCTGATAAAGGAATTGATTCTGTACAAGAACACGGTGGCTTTCCTCAAGCCATCTTTCGTACATGGGAGCCAATCCCTTGCGGGCGTTACCATCACTCGCCGCCTTTATGCCCGACTTCAATAGCCCCATAGCCGTAAGCTCGCTCAAGAGCATTCTGGATAAGAGGTCAATCATTTCCTTATTCAGGCCCTGACCCTCGTTCAAGCTCGGAGCCTGGTAACCTGCCGCAGCGCTATCCCCCTTGAGGTTAATACTGTGAATGGTTGGCGGTACGTTGTCCGGCCGGATATCGAAACGCTCCTTGGGATTCATCCCTTCCACCAGGAGGGGTTTGTTTGTTGTAATCATGGCCATCTGATGGATGGGGTTCGATACCAGCTGTTCCACGGCCTTCATTCCATCCTCCGGAGTTATGAGTCCCAATCCGATTCGGGACAGCTGCTGTACATCCTCGGAAGCAGCAGCGTCAGCGCTGCTCCAATACCCCCAGTTCATCACCTTCACCTTACACGGCCACTCACTCGCGAGCCGATGGGCGAACGCATCCTTGAATGTACACCCGGAGGCGTAAGAGCTTTGCCTTGGGTTTTTGATGAGAGCGATCAGAGAAGAGAAAAACAAAACAAAATCCAAAGGTTCCTCACGAAACACCTGAGCCATGCGTACGCTCACGTCAATCTTAGCCGAGAGGCCCGCCTGGAATTGCTCCTCCTCCATATCCGCAAGGCTGCAGTCCGACAGCACCATCGCTGAGTGAACGATGCCGTTAATTCCCGGGAATTTTGTCTTAATTGCTGTGTAGGCTCCTCTGAGTTCTTTTAAATGGGTTGCATCTGCTGCGATATAAACAGGTTTCGGGCCAAATTGTGAGATTCGATCCAAATCCGACTGGATCTGATCATCCATAGGTCTGCGGCCAATCCATACCACGTTAGCCTTATACGTCCGGACCATGTATTCGCTCCATGCTTTACCGATTCCTCCGGCACCACCAATTACGATATAAACGCCCCCGACCTTAAAGCTTGATTCCACCATTGGAGGCGGGTTCATAGGTACGAGATGCTGCCTGTACCACTCCTGATTCCGGTAAGCCCAGGGGTGTCCGCGCCGATCGGCAGGCAAGGCCAATAGATCGGTTACGGGCCAATCACAACCGGCCTCCAGATCGACGATCCTAATGTTCCAGTTGGGATATTCTTTTGCCATCGAACCTACCAGTCCGTGAATACTGGCATGCGCAGGATTAATCGTATCTGATCCATGAACGGATTGCGTATTAAATGTAATCACGGTCCATTCCAAGCTGCGAGTTGAATACCCCAGACGGATAAGCGATTTAATCGTTCGGAACAACGGTTTAACGCCTGACTCCTGTCCTGCGATCCATTCATCTCCCGCGGTGGGTTCAAGTGAATGTTCAGAAGGAGCCATCCATATCACATGATCTATCAAACCGCGAGCTTCCATTTGGGCTGCAATGCCTGTAATTGTATCTTGGGACGTGATGTCGATGAATTGCATCTGAGGGTATATCTGCTGGATCGTACTTCTGTTTTCCTTCCCGCCGACAACCAGAACACGAGCCAACGCTTGGGGCAGCCTCTCTCCCTTATCTGGCAGCACCGCATCCCATACCGGGACGAGATGAATATTCCCGACAGGAGGCTGTGCATAGGACTCTTGCCGAATGGCATTCGACTGGCTGTTTGCTTGAGATTCCCCCTCCAGCACCCTTGTTGAGAACCCTCTCATACGGACACGGATACGGCCCTGTTCGTCGCATAAATCGATGTCCAGCTTTTGAGTTTTGCCTATCGTCGCAGCCGCATACTGATCACTGCTTCGTATCCATGCCCACATATTCGGAGTGCAATCGCCCAGTATGTCTAGCTCCTGCAGGGCAAAGGGCATCACGGGTTTAACCGAATCCGGGATTCTGCCTTCGCCTTCTGAGCTCATTAGAAAACCGATGGTAGCCTGTAAGGCTGAATCCATCAGGCTCGGATGAAGAACATACTCGTTCAGGGTACTGGTTACAATTGAAGGGATGGACAGCTTCGCCAGTATTTGCCCTGAGCCCTCTTCCTTATAAGCTTCTTCAATTCCCCTGTGCGCCGCTCCATAGTCCATGCCCATCGCATTAAAAACCTCATAAAAACGAGAGGCGGGAATGGATTGTTCGCCACACTGCTTCTTCAACTCATCGATATTCAGGACAACCTGCGTGCCAGGCCGTACCAGCTCCGCATGGCCTTTGCTGTGTACAATAAATTCAGTGCCGGTATCCCCTCGAGGCGTGCTATATATTTCGTAGCCTATCCCTCCGTGTTCCTCGGGAAGCAGCCGAATATTCACGATGGCTGGCTCCCCCTCTACGGAGATTGGCCGAATCCAGACTACATTCTTCAAGCGAATTACTGTCTGGTGATCCGGTAGTTTGCCAAGCGATTGCAACACCGCCATCCGAGCCATCTCAAGATAGGCCACCCCCGGCAATATCTTCTGCTTCTTCACAACATGATCGGACAAGAAAAATTCATGTCCGGTAAACCTGCTGCTGAATCGCTGCTCCATGAAATCGGACGTGTTTTTGTGAAGCAGCGGGTGTATGCCCACTTCCGCTGCAGGCGCGATCGGCTTACCGGTAACAGGAATCCAGTAGCGCTCCCGTGCAAATGGATAGGTTGGCAGGCTGATCCGGGAAGCTCTGTTGTTGTCACCATAGAGCAAATTCCAATCGATCTCGATTCCCTTAACCCACCACTCAGCCAAATGCTCCATACGTCCCTCATGAATCCATTGGCTGAGGGATTCTTCATTTGCTTCTCTCGCAGAGGATAATGAAACTGTGTCCTTATCCGGCTTGATCGTCCCTTTATAGCCGTGTTCAAGTACATCTTTATTTTGCAGGAAAGCCTGAAGCCCCTCAATCAACTCCGAAATCTCCCGAACAACAAAAGCCACCCGTACTTCCATAGCTTCACGCCCTACCTGCAGCGTAAAGGCCACATCCTCTATGGAGGTTACATTGTGGTCCTGCTCCCGATCCCATTCTTCCTGGGCAATCGTTTCGTCATGAGCCGCAACCTCACTCTGTTCTGGATGCTCGTCCAGAAGATGTGCCGCAACCGAAGCGATCGTGCAACTCTGAACCCATTCCCTATCGTCCATCTCAACGGCGAATTCTTCCAGAATTTTGTCCTTCAGCTGTCGGATGTGAACGGGTTCGACTCCGTATTCACTCCATGGAACACTGGCTTCAATAAGTTCTCCGTCAACATGAATGATCGCGGCTAAGATCCCCCTGATTCGCTCTTCCAAGAAGCCCGCAAGTTGCGACTCTGTATGCTCGATATCCAGCACTTTCTCACGGATAGGCAGCCCTTGCAGGTGTTTGAGCAGCTCTACGGCATAGGATTTAAGCCTCTCATTGTTTTTAGCCGAAAGAGGAACAAGCACGGGCCGGTCTTGCTCGCGCTTCGTCCGTGCAACTCCTCGAATTTGGGTATCTATGTATTCTTCTAGAATCACATGCGCATTTGAACCAGTGGCTCCGAACGAACTTAATGCTGCCCGCCGCGGATAACGAACCTGCCGCCCATCTTCCATCATCACGGATGGCTGCCATTCTTCGGTGACACGCTGCACATAGAACGGCGATTGCTCAAAATCGATATAAGGGTTCAATTCCTCAGCGTGAAGCGAAGGAACAAGGGTTTTGTGATAAATTTGGAGCGCTGCTTTCTGAAGACCGATCACCCCGGCTGCCGATTCCGCGTGCCCTATATTTGATTTTACAGAGCCGATCGAACAAAACTGCCGGTCTTGGGTATAACTTCCAAAAGCTTTCATCAATCCTTCAATCTCAATGGGATCACCGAGGGAGGTTCCCGTACCATGCGCCTCCACATAACGAATCGTCCGCGGGTTAATGCCGGATTGCTTCAAGCAATCGGCAATCGCCTCCCCTTGTGCCACTGGACCAGGCACCATGATTCCACTCACAGTTCCAACATGGTTAATGGCGCTGCCTTTTATAGTCGCGTAGATTCTGTCATTGTCTTCAATGGCTTTATTTAAAGGCTTCAAGAGAACCGAAGCAACGCCTTCTGCAGACACATAACCATCGCCTCCTTCACCGAAGGTATGGCAGTAACCATCACTTGAATGCATCCCCCACATTCCATAGGTCATATACTTGGCCGGATGCAGGGATAAATTCACACCACCCGCCAAAGCCACTTCGCTTTCACCGCGTTTTATGCTTTCCATAGCCAGATGGACAGCCGTAAGGGAAGAAGAACAGAGTGTATCTACGGTCATGCTCGGACCATGAAAATTACAAAAATACGAAACCCGGTTCGCGATAGGACCTGCATTCAATGAGAGTGGAAACGCCTCCCCTTGGGACAACGCCTCTGCCCCCACCAGGGAATAATCCTTGTGCATCACCCCGGCAAAAACACCTACGTTCCGTCTCTTGTTTTTCCCGCGAGGCGTCACCAATGATTTAGGTGTATATCCGGCATCCTCAATGGCCTCCCAGCACGTTTCCAGAAACAGTCGTTCCTGCGGATCCATCGTTTCCGCTTCACGAGGAGAGATTCGAAAGAATTTGGGGTCAAAGCAATCCGGATCTTCAATAAATCCACCCCATTTGGACATTTCTTTACCGCCAGGCGATTTAATTCCGGCCAGCCGCTTCCGATCCCACCGAGATTCTGGTATCTCACTTATGCAATCTTTTCCCTCCTGCAAGTTCGTCCAGAATTCCTGGAGGTTTCTGGCTTGCGGATATCGGCCGGACATACCGATGATGGCAATATCGTCATCGGCGGCTGTCCTTTCCTTGGGAGTGGAACTCAAAGCAGTAGGGGCTAAAGGTTTAGGCAAGTCATCGAATCCAGGATGGGAAGGCGATCTGGATACGGATTGCTCTGATGCTGCTTCGATTTGCTTAAATTGTGATGCATAATGCTCTTCCAGGTAAGCAGAAAGCTCGGCAATGGTTGTGTATTCAAACAACAAGGTGGGCGATAAAGAGGTCTTGATTCTGGACTCAATCGATCTCACGATCCCCAACAAGCCCGGGGAATCCAATCCCATCTCATAGTAACCGGACTCCGGGTGGATATCTTCCGTGGAACTATTCAAAACATCTGCCATGAGCTGCCGCAGGAACCTTTCGATAGAAATAACGGGTGCCGCATCACCTGCGGCACCCGTATCGAGAGTGATCTTATCGGAGGTGGCCGGAGCTCCGCTTATAGGCTCCTGCCACGGAGATGATGGAGACGACAACTTCCGTTCCGGATTGATCAGTCCCGCTTCACGGACCAGTTTGCCCGCGAAATTTCTTAATTCTCCGACTTTTTTTCCATCCCGATTAAAAAACTCCATCGTCCAAAACATCAATTCGTTCTTATGGATCACCGAGGATTTCTGCACTCGTGTAATACATCGCTGCTGAAGAGGTTCTGATGCATGAAACGCTGCATAACTAAGAGGCAAGAATAATCGCTGTTCCTGCTCAGTGGCAGGCGCAAACATTCTCCCGGCCCCAACACCGCTGCCGTCAATCAGCGCAGGGTGGAATAAGAACTCTTGCGAGCTGGACTGAGCGTCCGGTCCGATAGAAAGATCCAGAATCACGGCGGCCTCCAGTTCATAGACCTGACCTTCTGCCTTCATAAATCCGGTATGAACCAGCTCCTGGCTTTGGTATTCTTCATATAAATCATATATGCCCAGCTCTCTGATTGCCGAGCGCTTCACGGAGCTCACGTCCAACGTCTCATCATACGACACCGGTTCTATAAGAGACATTTCGGCAGTAGCGTACAGGGTTTTCTCCGGTTCCAGTATGCCATCACGCTGATTCCGTCCTTCGAGACGAATCTTCCACGAGCCGGCAGAGGTTTCATTGCAATGAACGCCAAGTCTGACAGAGCAGCCTGGGACGGTTGCAAGCGGCTTGAAAATACTCAAATTACGAAGTTCGAGCCTGTCGAAAGAATAGTGATTTTTTTTGTAAGCTTGATATATAAGATCAATATAAGCCAGTCCAGGCAATAATTCTTGTCCATACACTTTATGATTGCTGATAATCGGATTCTTTGCAGACAGGTTAAATTGTTCGTACATCTCACTGGCTCCTCCCTAGTCGAATTTCTCCCAAAAAATATTCTGCGGAACGTCGGCTGCTGCTCTGCTGCCGGGTATCGTCATGGCATGCGTCTGCCACAGCCGCTGCTTGTTTAATGCCGGAAGTGGAACAGGCTGCCTTGTATTGCGTTGGAGAGCCAAATCCGCGGCCTCCTCCAAAATCACATGGGCGTTGGTTCCCCCGTCGGCAAAACAGTTAATCGCAGCGATTCTTGATGTATGAGCATGAGTCCACTCGGTATTTTCTCTGCCAAAATACAGCGGAGATGATTCTATGTCATAATGTGCCATAGCTTCTCGGCCAGATAAGAAAGGAACAAATCGTCCATGCTGCAGCATCAATACCACTTTAATAAAACTCGCGATGCCTTCGGCACAGAGCGGATGCCCGATATTGGGTTTCATCGACCCGAGCCCCAGCGGAATCGTGCTCGACTCCCGATAAATCGTATGGATCGCCTTAAGTTCCAGCAGATCGGTCACCGTCGTACCGGAACCGTTGGTTTCAACATAACTGATCTCCTCAGGTTTCCTGCCACTCTTGCGCAATGCGGATTGTAAAACTTCTCTCTGCGCCTGGATATTCGGAGTTGATGGACCTGCTGTCCGTCCGTCATTGTTAACGGCCACTCCCTTGATGACAGCGTAGATTCGATCGCCATCTGCAAGCGCCTGCTCCACGGTCTTCAACAGAACCATACCCGCACCTTCTCCCAGCACCACGCCATCCGCTCGCTTGTCAAACATATGGAAGTCCTGCACCGGACTTAAAATTCCCCGCTGCGCGAATATTCTGTGAGCACGATCCGTTGTCAGCAGACTTGCGCCGCCGACAATCGCTGAATCGATATCTCCTGCAAGGAGCGCTTGGATGGCCATGTTCATCGCTACCAGAGCTGAAGAACAGGCGGTATCCATCACAACGCTTGGACCACGGAGGTCAAGAAATTGCGAGATATTGGCAGCCAGATAGTTCTGTCCTACGGCCACAATGGGATTACGTGCTTGATGTAGGCTTGATTCTTCCGGCTGATGCTGTGTTCGCGCACCGAGGTAAACCCCGGTCGGCTTTCCCTTCATTTCTTGCATCGTATATCCCGCATGAGATAACAGCTTCAGACTTTCTTCCAGTACCATTAACGCCTGAGGATCCATGGCTTGGGCATCGGCTTTAGGAATCAGGAAGAAGGAGTGATCAAAGCTTGTAATGTCATTCAGCGTGCCCGCATAGAAGCCGCTGGAGTAACCCCATTTTTCATATGGGACCTGACGAATCGCTGATCTTCCCTCCGATAGAATCCTCCAATATTCTTCAAGCGACTCGGCACCCGGGAATCGGCATGACAAACCTACCACGGCAATATCTGAAGAAATAACTCCATGAATGCCTTTATTGGATGGTCTTCTTCTATCTTCTGAAGCCGCTGGTACCTGTGGTGGAGATTCTTTCCCTTCGTGTTCATAACCTTCCATATTCATAGACCCAAGCAACTGAGATACGGCAGCGGGATGGGCACTGACAAGCCACGCGGCCAATGATTCTATGGTTGGATATTCAAATAGCAGAGTTGGCTCCAGATCCAGCATGGCTAATTGATTCATTCGGCGCAGTAATTGAGCGATCATAATCGAATCTACGCCGTAATCCTGAAATGCTGTATCAAGCTCCAGCCGGGAGAAAGGGATTTTCAATTCTTCTGCCAGCAATTCGGCGAGCCAGACTTGCGTTTTATTTAATAGGCTATCGCCGCCAGGCTTGGGAGATACCAGCACTGCCTTTTGCCCGCCGTGCTGCGATCCGGTGTATCCTTCCGGGCGCTCCTGAATCGCATTTTGCATAAGAATGCCAGGATTCCATATCTCCGGATTAACAACAGCCGGCAGAATCACCGATTCTGTTCTGCTGGAGAGAATCTGATCCAACAGCTGCAGCCCCTCTTCATTTGTGACGCTCAGTAAGCCTGTCTGCGCATAAGCCTTGCTCCTTACCTCGCCCATACCAGCCTCTTTCCAGCTTGGCCACTGGATACTGATTACGGGATTCGCATGCTTCTCCTTCGCCGCAAAATAGTCCATATAAGCATTTGCCATGGCATAATCGCTTTGTCCGGAACCTAAAACAGGAATCGTTGACGAAACGGACGAGAAAAGCACAAAAAACGATAAGGCTTCATGTCTAAAGCAATCATAGAGTACTTGAAGTCCCGCCACCTTCGGGTCAAAAACCCGCTCGATTCCTTCAACCGGCTTCCTTACAAAGGCAGGATTATGCGAATCAATTACGCCGGCACAATGTAAAACGCCTCCAATTGGCCCCATCGTGCTTTTAACCGCTTCCAGGCTATGCCGCATCTTACGTTCATCCGTTAGGGATACGGAGAGGACCCTCACTTCTACCTGTTGTGCTTCCAAAGCCTGGATCGCTTGAATTTTGTGGGCCACAGCCGTATTCTGACCCTTGTAAAATCCCCATTCCTCTCGGGGAGGCAGCTCTTCCAGTCCAGTTAGAACCAGCTTTCTAACTCCGTATTTCCTTACAAAATGCGCGGCGCATACGTATCCAATTCCCCGCGTCCCGCCTGTGATCCATAGTACATGGTCCTCTGGAAAAGCGAACGGTTCCTTGCCGGGGCCGAAGCCCTGCAACTCATCCAGCGCTGCACGATATCGCGTACCGCTCCGGTAACCAACTTCCGCATCCTGACTTTCAGCTGCGAATTCGCTGACGATTTGCTCAGCTAGGGCAAGAACATCATATGCTGCATCCACATCCATATGACGTGACCTCAAGCGGCTGTACTCACTCTGCAGCATTCGATACAGCCCCGCCCGATCAGCGCCCGACAAATTCACTTCGGTACTGAGAAATGACTCCAGCCCTTGCGTAACACCAAGGAGTGCCAGACCACCTGCGTCCGCATGCTCAATTACTTTTTGAAGCCAGGGAATCCACCCGGTCAACCCCGTCCCATTCCTGCCGCAGCCAACAACGTCGATACAGCCGCCATATTGCTTCCAATCCCGCTCGGTCTGATGAAATTCCTGTGCCATATCCTGAACATCAATGATCCGGCTGCGTGTGAAATGTCTCGACACATGCGCAGCTAATTCCATCGTTTCCCGGGTCGTCAATATGGCAATCGTTTGATTCTCGAACCTGCTCATATCAAGGGATGTTTCTATGCTTGCAGGTATCCACGTCTTGTTCAAAAAGCACATGTTACGCTCGACCGGATGATTTGGGATGACAGGAGGAGCTGCATCCTGTTTCGTTCCCGAACTTCTGTCCAACCGATCACGGCGATCATGACTCCCTTGGGGATACCAGTAACGCTCTTGAGAAAACGGATAGATCGGCAGGCTGATCCGTTGCGGGAGATTCTCGCCATATAGCAAGCTCCATTCCACATTCAACCCTTTCACCCAGAGACTGACGAGTTTGTTGTACTTTCTGCGCTGTATCCATTTAACAATGGCTTCCTGCAGTTCTTCATCCCTCGCAAATACAGATAACGTATCTTTATTACGTTTAACCTGGCCATAATGCACGCCGTCCCCATGCTCACGGCCTTCGATGTAATCCGTTAGTTTATCCACCAGTTCTCTCATCGTGGATGCAATCACGGCCAATCGTTCCTCCATGGCTTCCCGTCCGATTTGAAGGGTGTAAGCCATATCAATGAGGCTGTGTTCTTCATACTGCTGGACCGCGATATCCGCCAGAAGGCGCTGAGCCTGCAACTTCAGCTGCTCCTGATTCTTCGCGGACAATACAATGATGGCCGGATAATGGCTATCTGCTATCACTGGCGAAGGTTTCTCGTATCTTGGGATATATTCTTCTATCACGATATGGGCATTAGACCCGCCCGCTCCGAAGGACGAAACGCCCGCTATTCTCGGGTATTCCTTCCGTTCTCCGTCTATCTCTAACACGGGTCTTTTCCAATCGGCAAGATCCTGCTGAACAACAAATGGAGTATCGGCAAAATCGATGTTGGGATTCAGCACGCGGGAATGAAGCGAAGGAACTAACTGCTTGTATTTAAGCTGAAGCAGCACTTTGGTCAAACCTGCAATTCCCGCAGCACTCTCGCAATGCCCGATATTTGATTTAGCCGAACCGAGCGCACAGAACTGCTTGTCGCCCGTGTACTCCCGGAATATGCTGTTCAAGCCGGCAATCTCAATGGGATCTCCGAGCGATGTTCCGGTGCCGTGCGCCTCCATGTAACTGATCGTCCGCGGCTCAATCCCTGCCTTCTTAATAGCCCGGCCAATTACGCTCGCTTGAGCCTTGGGATTAGGAACCGTATATCCGTTCGTTTTCCCCCCGTGATTGATTGCGGTCGCTTTTATAATTCCATAGATCTGGTCCCGATCCTCAATGGCTTGGGCCAGCGGTTTAAGAAGAACCGCGCCTACGCCTTCACCGGGTACGTATCCCTCTCCTCCCTCGCCAAAACTCTCGCATCTGCCCCTGCTGGATATGAACTTCCCATGAGACAGGTAGAGATATTTATTGGGATGAATCGAGACGTTGACCCCGCCTGCAATGGCAGCCTGGCATTCCCCTCTCTGCAAGCTTTGACAAGCCAGATGGATCGCTGTGATGGAAGATGAGCACATCGTATCTACGGTCATGCTCGGACCATGGAAATTGCAAAAGTAAGAAACGCGATTAGCGATGGATGCCGGAAGTCCGGGCAGCGCGAGAGGATTCCCCTGTATTTGTTCCTGAGCCCCATACAGCTGGTATTCCTGATACATGGATCCGACATAAACGCCGACATTTCCCTCCAGACCATAATCATGGTATAGGCCCAAATTCTCCCGGGTATATCCCGCATCCTCAAGCGTTTCATAAACGCATTGCAAAAAGAGGCGCTCTTGCGGATCCATCATTTCCGCTTCCCGCGGCGATATATTAAAAAACAATGGATCGAAGCGGTCTACGCCTTGAAGAAATCCGCCCCACTTGCTGTAGGCTTTTCCCGGTTTGTTACGATCCTCATCAAAATACAACTGGGAATCCCAGCGGTCTTTCGGTATTTCCGTAATGCAATCCTTGCCATTCTTCAACACCTCCCAGAACTGACCGATATTCTCGGCGCCGGGATAACGTCCGGACACACCGATGATGGCAATATCCATCGCTTCGGTTGTCCGTTCGTTCCGCTCGCTCCTGGTTGGCGACAAGAACCTTGAACGCCTGAGACTGGCAACATTCCGAAAGGCCTCTCCCTGTATTGAAAGGGGGGGCTCCGCTTGCTGAACAGCAGCAGGTTCTATGGGCTCTGCATCTTCCCTCTCTCCCAGAACCTCCTTCAATTGATCCCGATAGGCTGTAATGAAATACCCCGTTAATTCCCGTATATTTTGATATTCAAAAAATAGCGTTTTGGACAATGAGCCGAAGGTTTTCTCCAATTCGTTGGTCAATTGCGTGGTCATGATGGAATCGATGCCATACTGCTCCATCGGAGCATCCGTTTCTATTCGCTGAACGGGCAGCTTCAAGACGGCTGATATCTGTCTCTTTATGAAATGTACCGCTATTTCCGCGAACACCTCTTCGCTCTTTTGAAGGGAATGGTCATTGTCCGAAGCTGGCAGCGACGCCTGTAACCGAACTGCAGGCTTCACGACTTGCTTCTCTGTCAATTTGGCATAGAACAGCTCAGGATTACCTGCCATGACAAGAACCTGGTCTTTACCGGACGTCCATGCACGATGGAAAGCAATCATAGCTGAAGGTGTCTCTATTGCGGCCATTCCCAGCCGCTGTTTCATCATCTGTGCGGACTTTTCATCAACCTGCATGCCGCCATCTTTCCATAAAGGCCAATTGACGGACAGCGTATGCCCACTTCGCTCGTTCGCGCGTACAAGTTCATTTCGGTATGAAGCGTAAGCGTCCATAAAAGCATTGGCCGAACAATAATCTGCCTGTCCTGGATTGCCCAAAACCCCATATATCGATGAAAAAACGACAAAAAGATCAAGCTTCAAATCCTTGGTTGCTTGATCCAAATGGACAAGTCCTGCCACTTTTGGCGCCATCACCGCCTGCATTTCTTCCGCTGTTTTATTGAGAATAAGACGATCCTTAATCACGCCAGCGCTGTGAAGGATTCCATTCAGCCCGCCAAACTCGGTGGCAATGTTACGAACGAGTTTCTCCACCTCTTTGAAGTTCGACACATCGACCTGCCTGTATTCCACCCTAGCCCCTTGAGTTCTTAATTGCTCCAGTTGAAGCGCTGAGTCGCTACCTGGCGCAGATCGGCCGGTAAGAATTAACGTCACATCCTTCGTGTGCCGGGCGATCTCATTCGCAAAAATAAACCCGAGACCTCCCAGCCCTCCCGTAATCAAGTACGTTCCGTTCTCTTTCCAAGGAGGGCTCTCTTCGAATGCCGGTGTCTCCATGACGTCCCAGCCTTTAACGAAGCGCTTCCCTTCCTGGTATCGAATATGAAATTCCTCCGGGCTGCAATGGTTCTCCCTCAATACGCCAACCAACCGCTCCGCCGATACATGCGGCTCCATCTCGATCATCTGTCCTACGAATTTGGGATTCTCCAGCCTGGCCGTCTTCAGAAGTCCCGATAAACCGGATAACAGACGATGTTCCCCCTGCGCAGGAATGACAATTTGAATGAACACGTTCTTTTTGGAGCCGTCTTTAAGAATACTCTGAATTTCATCAAGCAGATTGCCCGAGTATGCTTGAAAAAGGTCCTTCATGTTTTTTCGTTTCGATTGCAAGGACAGGATGCGGACACCCTCCATTTGCGTTTCAAGACTCTTCTTCGCCGTTTCGTCCATTTCACACAGCACGACACAGTGGTCATCATAACCGGATAACACCTCATGAGCCGCAACGTCCTGTTCCTGCCATGTGGGATGCAGCATGATCGTGCCCGTGCCTGCCCCGGATTTGAGCAAGGCCTCCTCTTTACTGAGTATCCTCCAGGATAACCCCTTCATCCTGACGCATAACATTCCTTGTCCGTCATAGAGTTCAATATCGACTTTCTCAGATTTTCCTGATGTCCTGTCCTGCAGACTATACTGAACCTGCGCCCACATGACTGACGAGCATTCGTGTACAATATCGAGCTCCTGCAGTGCAAAAGGCAGGAACAGCCTTGATGCAGCCTTGCCCTCCAACACGCCCAACATGTCTGAACCAAGCATCAGAATCATGGCCGCCTGGAGGGCCGAATCCATCAAGCTGGGATGCAGGATAAACGGATCTTCGGTGCCCCGAATGGAGGAAGGAATCGACAGCTTAGCCAGGACTCCGCTTGCTCCCGTATATACTTCTTCAATCCCTTGATGTGCAGGTCCGTAATGAATTCCCATAAGCCGGAAAACCTCATAGTACTGCGCTATTGCAGTATCGGCTCTGACAAACTGTTTTTTTAATCCATCGATGTTCACCTGTGGCGTCCCGCCAATCAAGTCGGCATCCAACACGATATGGCCCTGGCTATGAACAATAGACTCTTCACCGCCATCTTCCGGCTCGCTATAAATTTCGTAGGAAACATCGCCCTGTTCATCTGGATAAAGCGCAATGTTCACATGAGCATGATGATCTCCAACCGTGATCGGCCTGGCCCAGACCACATGTTCCAGCCGAATCGGCGAGTATGCATCAGCTGATTGTCCTGAGGCCCTCGAAGCAGCTTCCCTGGCCATTTCAAGATAAGCGACGCCGGGCAAGACACGCTGATTGTTCACGATATGATCCCTCAGAAAAAACTCTTCGCCCGAAAAGGTTGAGCTGTATCGCTGTTCTGAGAAATCGGACGTGTTCCGGTGCAGAAGCGGGTGTATACAGGAAGCTGCTGCACCCTCGGATACCGCGCTGACATCCGTGGTACCTTCTTCGGGTTCGGATATCCAATACCGCTCCCTGGCAAAAGGATAGGTAGGAAGATGGACATGCTGTATCTTCTCGGCCGGGAAGATGGCCTTCCAGTCCACCTCATACCCTTTTACGTATAATTCTGCCAATGCCATCAATTTACTGCCGTATTCCTGCACACTGCTCTTCTTGATGGATTGAAGCTCGGTGACAAGCACCTTGCCCAGATGTTCAAAGAGCGGCTCCTCCTTCTTCCCTGTTAAAGGGATTCGATCGTGGAAATACCCCTCAGGCTCATTTTTATCAACTACCTGCTGCAGCTTCTCCCGAAGCTCACGTATATCCCTAACAACGTAAGCAGACCTTACTCCGAAATGCTCCCGGTGAAGGAGGAGGGTTGCGCTAACCTCCGTAAGCGCGATGTCCTGCTCTTGTTGGTCAAGCCAGCGTGCCAGATCCTGTTCCCGTTGGCGAAGCGATCCTTCTGTTTTGGCGGATAAACAGATTACGTACTGAGGAAGCTTTTTGCTCGATTTTTTCTTGGCTGCGGGGGCTTCTTCAAGCACGACATGCGCATTCGTTCCACCGAACCCAAAGGAACTGATCCCAGCACGCCTCGGATAGGTCTGTCCATCTTCGCTCTCAAGCAGCTTCCATTCCCTGAGCTTGTCCACCATGTAAAACGGGCTCTCATCGATTGAAATACGGTGGTTCAGCTTTTTGAAATTTTGCAATCCGGGCAGCTGCTTATATTTCATGGACATCAGGACTTTGATAACCCCGGCAATGCCTGCCGCTGATTCCAGATGCCCGATATTCGTTTTCACCGAGCCCAGGCCACAGTAATTGGTGTTCAGCTTTTGAGGCTCTTCCGGATGGAGTAATTGAAAAGCTTTCACAAGCCCTTGAAACTCCATGGGATCTCCCTTGGGCGTACCGGTCCCATGAGCTTCGATATAACTGATGCTTTCCACGGGTACACCGGCTTTCCGATGGGCTTCGGCTATAACATCAGCCTGAGCTTCCGGATTGGGATAGGTGAGCGTATGCGTTTTTCCGCTATGATTAACGGCCGTTCCCTTCAGGACGCCATAAATGGAGTCCCCGTCTTCCAGGGCCTTCTCCAGCGGCTTAAGCAGCACGACGCCTGCGCCTTCACTGCGCACGTAACCGTCAGCGCTGTCGTCGAATGTTTTGCATGATCCGGTTGGGGACAGCATGCCCGCTTTGGAAAAGGAAATATGGCGGGAAGGGGTAAGTATAAGGCTGATCCCGCCTACAAGCGCCATGTTGCTCTCTCCAAGAAGTATGGACTGGGCTGCGGAATGGATTGCGTTGAATGAACTTGAGCAAGCGGTGTCGATAGGAAAACTCGGGCCCTTCAGGTTGAAATAATGCGAGATCCGATTCGCAATTACGGCCGAAGCCGTCCCTATGGAATGATAGGTTTCAATAGTCTGATTGCTCTGCTCCTGCAATCCTTTGTAATCAAAATTAAAGACCCCCATGTAAACGCCGACCTTGTCCCCAGACAGTTGTGAAGGACGAATCCCGGCATCCTCCAGGCAGGACCACGATAATTCCAGCATAATCCGCTGCTGAGGGTCGGTCGCCTCCACTTCCCTTGCCGAGAGACCAAAAAAGCCCGGATCAAAGGCATCTGCGTCTTGTATAAAACCGCCCCACTTGCTGTTGCTCTTGTTCTTCCCTTGGGGATCGCCCCAATATTCCTTCCAGTCCCAGCGCTCCTTCGGTATCTCCTGAATGCTTGAACGACCTTCCTTCAGATTATCCCAGAATTCTTCATAATTCTGCGCTCCAGGGAATCGGCAAGCTATGCCAATAATCGCGATCTCGTTCTTCATTTATACGGTACACCTCACTTTTAATAAACCTCTTGTGTGCTTCGGCTGTTCTCCATTGCGATGTCATCCGTCTCCGAAAGCTTGGAGAAGCTCTTATATCTTCGATTGAGCAGTGCTGCCGTCTCCACCATCAGTTTCTCCGCAATCTCATCAACGCGCCTGTTCCGCCACTGCTCAAGCTCGGTTCCTTTAACCCATTGATTAAAAGCACCTAAGGCCGGTCCGCAATGAATTTGATAATCCACTTTATTTTCAGGGTCGCCCTGCAAAGCCAACCGTGTGCTGTAACTGAAATACCACCGGAATATCATGGCCATTTTGTATTTCGGGTTCCGCTCCGCCTTCTCGACGATTTGTGGATAGCGCGTTCTGACCATGTCATATACGCTCTCAAAACTGCGCTTGAAATACTTGTCCTGTATCTGTGCCTTGGTCTTCTCGTCGATTTCATCAATGGAGTTGTACTGACGGTACAAATCGTATAACTTATTGGAGCGCGCCGGGAAAAAAAGCCCCTTTTTCAGCACCTGCACCCTCGCCCCCATCTCAAACATATCTCCCGCAGGCGCGTATTCCGTGTCCTGGACGTTCATTTGCTGCAGCAGGTCCTTTGCTTCGTCGCTCGTTCCGGCCTCCACGGTGCATTGATTGATTGAACCGGTAACAATAAAGTCGGCACCCAGTGTAAGGGCTGCCGATATCGCATCCGGTGTACCGATCCCACCTGCGGCGCCTATTCTTATTTTTTTGTGATATCGATACTTATCCATCATTTCATCCCGTAATTTAATCATGGCCGGCATTAATGCATAAGCCACTGCCCCGTCCGTATGACCACCGGAATCCGCCTCGGCGCAAATATCATCGGCAACCGGCATTTCCCTAAGCATCAGGGCCTCTTCCGGCGTGATTTTGTTTTCCTCCCGCAGCTTTGTAATGATCCGCTCAGGCGCCGGACTGAGGAATGCTTCCGCAACTTCCGGCCGCGATACCTTGGCAATAATTTTCTTAGAAGAAACAATCCTTCCATGTACGTCACGTGTCAAGCCTTTGGCCCGGTATTTAACCAGTGCAGGCGTAATGTTCATGAAAGCCGCCGCCTCCATAACCCTCACGCCGCTTTGCAGGAACAGATCCACGGTTTGTTCTTCGATCTCTGGCTCGGTCGGATTGTGAACCAGGTTCATGCCGTAGGATTGGCCTTGAGAAAGCTCTCGTTGTATGTATTGAATTGCATCCGCGATCTGCGGTAATTTCAAGCCGCCAGCCCCGAAGAAACCCATCATTCCTGCTTGACCCATTCTTACAACCATTTCCTTTGAAGCAATGCCGCGGTACATGGCTCCGGTCATATAAGCGTATTTAAGATTATAGTCTCTGCGGAATTCAATGCTTCCCAGGGAAGAAGGGAGAATATGATATTCTGCCGATGGTACCGGAGCGGGCGGTTCCGTCCCCGATACTTCCATAGTCGTCGATTCCAATACTGACGGTATCTGTGCGGCACTCTCGATTAGTTCTTCATTCACGCTTTCTGCAACGGACTCCTCAACCACTTCCGGTTCATCCACGATCAGCGGACTTGCCTCTGTCCTGATTCTCGCTATTAGATCCGTCAGAACCCTCCCGGGCCCAACCTCTTCATATTCCTGTACGCCAAGCCCCATTAAATAGCGAATGCTTTCCGTCCATTTAACGGAACTTGTAATCTGTTGAACCAGATTATGTTTAATTTCGGTTGGTCGATAACGTCTGGCATGCACATTGGAGATGACCGGAATCCGCAATGACTGGAACGTAAAGTTTTCCAGGAAAGCTTCAAATTCTCTCGCTGCATCCTCCATATGCCGGGAATGAAAGGCACCGCTCGTTCGCAAGGGAATGCACATCGTCACGTCCTTGTGGGACTCAAGAACCTTCATGGCATGATCCATGTCTGCTTTCGCCCCGGAAATCACGATCTGATGGGGGCTGTTCAGATTGGCAATGTCAATGCGGTCCAGTTTATACTCCTGCAGCACCTCTGCAAGCTTATTTTCACTTAGGCCGATGACTGCTGCCATGCCCCCGCCGGCAGCCCGGCTCATCAATTCGCCCCTTTTTTGCACAAGCTTCAGTCCTGTTGCAAAGTCGTAAGCTCCTGCTGCCAGCAGGGCGTTATATTCCCCCAGACTATGTCCGGCAACAAAATCGACCCTGCTCCCGGAATCCTTGACCTTCTTGAAGTAACTTAATGCACTAACGGTGTATAATGCGGGTTGGGTGAATTGCGTCTTATTAAGTTCAGAATCCGGATCTTCCAGACATAGTCTCTTAATCGAATATCCCAGAATACGATCCGCTTGCGCAGTGAAATCCTTGAATTCGTCAAACAACCCTTCGCCCATTCCTTTTTTCTGGGCACCCTGCCCTGGAAATACGTAAGCCAGCATAAGTTTCTACCATCCTCCCAATTAGATTTGTATAGGTATGTTTAATCCTTTTTTGATCGCCTTCATGTTCAGCCGCATCCCCTTCGGATAAGTGATGGAACAGACAAAGGAATCCAGCATGAAAGAAGTCGTTTCATATTGAGAAAAGTTTTCATAATAACTCACAAAAACATCATCCTTGAGGTTGATTTGCTTCAATTCAAAGATAGCGAACGGGGTGGATAATCCCGTTTTCAGCACCTTGGATAGCGCCTCTTTAGCCGTCCAGACCAACGTCAGCATGCTGTCCGCAGAATAAGGCAGCGATTGTATCAAGCTTAATTCTCTCGCTGTTGCTTGATCTTGCAGAACCTCCCGATTGCCCTCACAGATTTGTTCGATATCGATTCCCATAAGGAACTTCTCCGAAAAAGCAACGGCGGCGGCGAGATGGCCAGAATGCGTTATACTAACTTGCGCATTCTGTGAATGCACCACGAGGGACTGGTTAAAAATACCCCGTGCAATGAGAATTTGCCTCAAATCATCCTCGTTTGTGTACAGAGCAATCGCTTTTTTGGCTGCGTACCTGCCTGCCAGATAACTTCTGATCCTTCGTTCAAAATGGAGTGAGCGATAATACTGCCATTCTTCAACATGAAGAAATTCTGTCGTCTTCAACAGCTGTTCCTCTTCTGAACAAGAGAAAAAACATAGACTTGCCACGTTCGAACCCGTTCCTTCTCCAGACATTAAATGCTCAACCGTCATTTCCCAGGATGGACTTGTCATTCCCTTCAGGAGGCCTCCTCGATACAGAATAAGATCGATTCATGCGCATCATTCTTTTAAAAATGAACATAAAAATGCCTACGAGGTCCTCCCCTAAATTACGGGAGGATTCGTAAGCATTAACACTAGTCACGTGTATGTTATGGCCCTTAAATGCTCTTAACGCGCCGAAACGTCGATTAAGTCGATTTAAGTTTCTGTTAATTAAAGTCATTCATTACCAATATATTATTATATAATTATTTATTTGTAAACTATTAATCTTATATGATTAGTAGTTTATTTTTTGTTTAAATTCCTTATTTCGACATTTTTTTCTCGAATTGTTTGATATGATCTTCATCATCCAATAAGAAGGGAGGATCACATATGTCATGGTACGCTTTATTTGTTAAAACCGGTTACGAATCTTCCATCAAACGATGGCTTGATACAAGGTTCGATAACAACTTGCTGCATAGTGTGATTCCTAAAAGAAAAGTGCCGGAGAAAAAGGACCGTACCGTCCAGCACGTAATAAAAACACTTTTTCCCGGATATGTGTTCATCGAAACCAAAATGAGCTTTTCCATTTATTATACATTAAAAGAAAATCCCTTCATTTACAACACACTGAACTATCTCAATAACAAGGATAAAACATCAACCCTCCCTGATGTGCAAATGGCTAGCGTCGCTTCTGAAAGACCAGCAGCAGAATCGCATTTTTTCAAAGAAATTCCCAGCGAGGAGATGCTTGTCGTGCTGCAGCTGATTAACGAGAATGAGGTTATCGAGTATTCCCAGGTCTATTTCCAAGATTCTAAGGTGATCGTCCAATCGGGTCCCTTGAAAGGTTTGGAGAGCCACATAAAAAAAGTCGATAAACATAAAAAGCGAGCGAAAGTGCTTATGAATATTATGGGGAAAGAACAGTTGGTCGACGTTGGAATTGAGATCATTGAATAATCCATCGAAGTTTACTTACACAAAAAAGGGGCTGCAAGCAGCCCCTCATTCACAAACGGAAGCGCGGTAACGACAAACGCCCCCTCTCCAGCCCGCAGAGTAGCCACCCGTCGAGGTGTACAAGCTTCGGGTAATCGGTGACTTCTGCATCCCACAGCTTATTTAGTCAATTTTGCATAAATCTCTTTCAATTTTGCGACAGCCTTAATTTCCAGAGCTTTGATATCCTCTACCAACGTTATCGCCTTGGTAGATTGATCTTCGAGATTGGGCTCGCCCCCTACCGGGAAAGGGAACATCTGATGCAGCACATTGAACCGTTCACACATCCCTGCATACAACATGTTTGCTTCCTCGAACAGCCCCGTAAGCTCCGGCTCTTCACCGTTCCCTTGCGGCCAAGCTGTAATCAATTCCTTGAAGAACTCTGCCGCGTAATAACGGGCATCTCTCAGCACTTCAATGTTGTAGGCGTGACCATTGGGCTCGATCTGCCGCCCCTGCAACGATTCAAGCCAGGCATCATATGCCGCGATTCCTTTGACGGCTGTGGGTACGACGCTTTCTTTTCCTTCATATTGCTCAACGGCAGTCTCAAGGGCAAGTCGAAGCTGCTGACGGAGCGTTATATCAACGGAGCCCTCGATGACCAGAACGAATAGATCTTCCATGACACTCCTGCCCAGATTTTCGTAAGGCAGCGTATCCACTCTGCCGCACTCCTCCGCGTACAGGGTTCTGGTCTCATCATCGTACCCATACAGCGTACCGAACTCCGGGAAGAAAATATCCCATGCCAGCACAGGGTATCCCCGGTCCAGCGAGCTGTGAATGAGATCGAGGGCTCTTGGCAGCTCTTGGTGAATGCTGCGTTTGCTCATCGCTCCTTTTTCCATGAGGGCAGGATCCAGCAGGTTGGTGTTAGGTCCGATTCCGTCCGACATCCCGTCAACGAATTTGGAATGGAAACCGATGTTATGAAGTCCACGGGATAACGCTTCGCCAAAGAAATAAGCGGTCGGACCGGCAATATGAACATTATTCGGTATGATGTTGATCCGGAAAGCATGCCCTGTAAGCCCCATCACCATAGGCAGTGAGAGCTTCCGGTCAGTGAATTGCAGTATTTTATAGGTGGCATCTGCAGCACTCGTCCAGGTTTTTGTTTCTTTCAGCGATCCTTCATACGGCAAAATTTTCTTTGTCATGATTCCCAAATCCCTTCTCGTCTTAATATAAGAGTCAACGGTGATACGGATTTTTTCCTGAATCACTTTCTTGCGTGATCTGGATATAATCTGATACACATTGGCCGAAGAGAGCTGAAACAGGTTGGCAACTTCTTGCGGCGACAGCTGATCGAAGAAATGGGATTCGAATATAAGCCGTTCGCGAGGCTTGAGGCATTGAATGATGCCTGTCAAGACACGCAGCGTTTCCTGCTGGAGGATTCGTTCCTCCGGCACGCTGGAGCCCGCGCTTTCTTCATTTGCGGAACGGTGGAGCCGTCCTAGAATGCTGTCCAGATTGCCCCAATTGTCCGAGCCTCCAGTGCCATCTGCTCTTCCCACGCCCTCAAGCTCGGTAAATGTCTGCTCTTTAACAGCAGAGCTCCCTCTGAGTCGGGTATAGGCCTGGTTCCGGACGATCCGGTGCACCCATGGCAGGAACCGCTCTACATCAACCAGCTTGCCAAGATGCATGAAAGCGCGGATGAGTGCATCCTGCACAACGTCTTCTGCCAGATAGGACTCCCGGGTTATAGCTCTGGCATAGCCATACACCTTCGACCGATGACGCCGGACGAGTTCCCCGAATGCTTCCCGCTCTCCTGCCTGCGCATATTTCACCAACTCGCGATCTTCCATCTCATCCCATTGGACCTTGCTGTCTGCTGTCGTTTCCAATTGCTTAAACCCTCTTTCGTATCGTTGACTACTTATATGACCGGAGAAGTTCGCCATTTCTGACAATGTGATTGAAAAACATTATACCTTTTTTTGATTTTCCTTTCCTGACAAAAAAACGTCCCAAGATGACCTGTACTTCAGTCACTTGAAACGTCTCTTTAATCCCCATAGGTTATCTAACATCCACTGCTGCGCGCTGGACCTCTTGGCGGAAGTGCCCCACATCCGGGCGCTGAAGACCGAGATGCTCTCTCAATGTTCGTCCGCTGTATTCGGTACGGAACAATCCCCGTTCTTGCAGCACAGGGATGACGGTATTCACGAAATCGTCCAGATCGCCCGGCAGAACCGGAGGCATAATATTAAACCCGTCACAGGCGTAACCTTCAAACCAATCCTGCATCACGTCAGTCAATTGCTCGGGGGTTCCGACAAACTGCATATGTCCCCTGGAGGTTAGTATCTTTCTGCCCAGTTCCAGAATCGACAGATTGTCTTGATAGGCCATATCCATATATAACTGGACTCTGCTCTTCATGCCGTTGGAAGCCGCTACAGGATCCGGAATGTCTCTTGGCAAGGGTTGATCCAGCGGATAACCGCTCAGGTCATAATTAAGGAAACCCGATAGAACGGTAATCGCGGAAGATGGCGGTATCAACGCCTGCAGCTCATGAAACTTGCGCCACGCTTCCTCCTCGGTAGCTCCAATAACAGGTGAAAGACCCGGCATGATTTTCAGGCTTCCGCTTGCTCTCCCATACTGCGACAGCTTGGAATTGACACTGGCATAGAAATCCTGTGCTGCCTTCTTGGACTGCTGTGCCGTGAATATAACCTCACCATATTGGGCGGCAAAATCCTGCCCTGGTCCCGAAGAGCCAGCCTGAATCAGCACAGGATAACCTTGCGGCGGCCTCGGCACATTCAGAGGACCCTTCGTGGAATACCACTGTCCGGTGTAATCCACAGGCTGTACTTTGGCTCCATCGGCAAACCTCCCCGACTCACGATCAAGAACAAGCGCATCATCTTCCCAGCTGTCCCATAAACGGGTGACCACCTCCACGAACTCACGCGCCATCTCATAACGAAGACCATGTTCGGGATGTTTCGGCTTGCCATAATTATGGGCTTCAATATCAAGCTGGGACGTGACGATATTCCAGCCTGCTCTTCCTCCGCTTATAAAGTCCAGGGAGGCAAACTTCCGGGCTACATTATATGGCTCGTTGTACGTGGTGGAGACAGTTGCGGTAAGCCCCAATCTGTCCGTAACGGTAGAGAGGGCCGATAATAACGTCAGCGGGTCCAGCATGCCGGAAGCGGAATTTTCGACCTGGGTCACATACAGCAAATCGGCAAAAAACATCATATCGAACTTTCCCCGCTCCGCGGTGGCGGCGAGTTTCTTGTACAGCTCGATTCCAAACATCCCCTCCACATCGGAATCGGCATGACGCCATCCGGCATGATGATGACCGGCATAATAGATAAACGCACCCAGATGCATTTGATGATCTCTGCGGCTCGTTGTTCCCATCTGTGTAACACCCCTTTTTTCCATATGGCCCAGCGAACGATCGCTGATCAGCCTTTATATGTCTCTCTCCACCTCAGAAGCTTGGATTCCAGCAGACGCACAACCGAATCCGACAGCTTGCCCACGATGGCAAAAATAATAATGCCCACAAACACGATATCAGTCTGCGAATACGCTCTCGCGTCTTGAATCATGTACCCGATTCCAGCACTGGTGCCCATCATCTCCGCAACAACCAGGACGAGCCAGGATACCCCGAGCGACAAGCGGATGCCCAGCAGAATGTTTGGCAGCGCAGCCGGTATGATCAGGCGGATTACCAGCTGCAGCTTCGAATATTGAAAAATTCTTGATACATCATACAGCTTCACATCCACACTGCGGATGCCAAGGAAGGTGTTCACATACATCGGAAAAAACGCCCCAAGCGAAATCATGAGAATCTTCGAGAATTCCCCGATGCCAAACCAGAGAATGAACAGTGGAATCAGCGATAGCAGCGGCACTGTACGAAGCATCTGCAAGGAAGGATCAAGCGTGCGCTCTGCCATTTTGCCAAGCCCTGTTGACAATCCAAGTGCCAGCCCCGTCAATCCCCCCAGCACAAAGCCGGAGAGCGCCCGAAGGATGCTGATCTGAAAATGCTCCCACAGCTCACCGCTTAAACCCAAACTCACAAATTGCTTGGCAATCGTTAACGGTGTCGGGAGCAGCGTTGCCGATATCCACCCCAGTCCACCGGCTATTTGCCATAACGCTACAATGGCTATCGGTACAAGCCAGGCATGAAGCGGTCCCGGTACCGCCCTCAGCCAATCCTGCCCCGCAGCTTTGCGGGCGGCTATTTCACTTTTCATGACTTGTCACCACCCTTGTAGCTATCCTGCCAGCGCAGCAGCCTGCCCTCAAGCCATTTTACGAGAGAATCCGAAAGCTTTCCGACGAGTGCGAACACTATGATTCCAACGAATACGACAGTCGTCCATGAGAAAGAACGCGCATCATTAATGATGTAGCCGATGCCGGAGCTGGAACCCATCAGCTCAGCCACCACCAGTCCAAGCCATGCTACGCCAATCGAGAGACGGATTCCGAGAAATATGTTAGGCAGCGAGGCCGGAACGATCAACCTGCGGATCAGATCCCACCGACTGAACTGCAGCACACGCGCAACATCAAACAGCCTGTTGTCCACTGATCGTATGCCAAGGAAAGTATTCACGTATAACGGGAAGAACGAGCCTTTGGCGATTAACAGTATTTTCGATGTTTCGCCGAAACCAAACCATAGGATGAACAGCGGCGCGATCGCTAGATGAGGAAGCGTCCTCAGCATTTGCAGCGATGGATCGACAAGCCGTTCCGCCTTATACGAGAATCCCACCCATATGCCAGCTGCCAAACCCAAGCTGCCGCCGAGTAGAAATCCGAGCAGCGCGCGCCAGGACGATATGCCAAGATGTTGAATCAATTCGCCTGTGCTCGTTAAATGAACGAGCTCATTCCAGATCGCAAGCGGAGTCGGCAGCAGGATCGGATTGAGCCAGCCCAATGCTCCCGCAGCCTGCCATACCATGACGATAACAAGGGGGACCATCCAGCCTATCAATGCATTTGTGAACTTGATCAGAAATCGTCGATCTATTCGTTTCTGGCGCCTCATCGGTTCGGCGGGTATGGCAACCGCCCCTTTGCTGATCCCTTCTTGGAGCATGTAACACGCCTCCTCTCACCTTCGTATTGTTTGTTTGTACTATTTAGATGCGGCCTCTATATATTGATTATCAAAAACCTCCTTAACCTGGATTTTCTTGCGAATGGTTTTCTGTTCGAATTGAAAATCAGCCGTTTTCTGCTGCTCAGCTATAATTTCGTCTGTTACCGGTATGTTGATGGATCTGGAGCGGTCAAAGGTCCCCTGGATCACTTCCTGGGGAACGCCCCGCTCGTCAGCATATCGCTTAAGTGCCTCTGCTTCATTCTCCTTCTCCCAAGCCAGCGTCTGGTTCAGCACTTTAAGATAGAGCGTGACGAGATCCGGGTATTGCTCGGCAAAATCCTTCCGGACAATATTGAAGGATGGGGACAGAACGCCAAGCTGCTCACCATCGGCCAGCACTTTGCCTTTCCCTGTCAATGTATTCAAGGTTATATAAGGGTCCCAAGTGGCCCATGCTTCTACCCCGCCCGATTCAAACGCAGGCTGAGCTTCATCAGGCTGGAGTTGAATAATCTCAATGTCAGACACCTTGACCCCCGCGTCTGCCAATCCCCGGTAAAGAAAGTTAAACGCGTTGCTTCCCTTCGTTACGGCTACCTTCTTGCCTTTCAGATCACTCAGAGACTGCGCCATACTGTCAGGCGGCACAATAATGGCCACATTCTTCTGACCATGCAAGCTTTGGGAAATCACCTTAAATGGAATATCTGCCGCCTGGGCCGCGATAATAGGCATATTCCCTAAACCCGCAAAATCGAGACGATTCGACGCCATCGCTTCGGTCATCGGCGGTCCGCTCTGAAACTCTGCCCACTCCACCTTGACACCCAGCTTGCCAAACTCCTCCTCAAACCACCCTTCCTCCCGGGCCTTGCCAAACAAACCTCCGCTTCCCTGTACGCCGAGCCTGACAATCAGATCTCCATACTGGCCGTCCGCTCCCTTCTCCACGGCACGAGTCTTGGATTGACTATCTGTGCTTGCACATCCGGAAGCCAGTACAGAAATGATGAATAGTAGAATAAACACGACTTTCTTGTTCATTGGTCTCATGATTAGCTCTCTCCCCTGTTATCTATCGTTCTGCCCGTTCAATATCGAATCGTCATGGATATTAAATGCCCGCACCTGTATCGAACTCCGGCTCTTCTACTTTCTCGAATTCACGCAGTACTTTGGTCCGCAGCTCTTGAAAAGATGAACCCGTCCGCTTGCGTGGAAAAGGCAAATCGATTGGCAGGATGGAACGAATATGGCCCGGTCTGGGGTTCATAATGACCACGCGCTCGCCGAGGAATACCGCCTCATCCAGATCATGGGTAACAAAGAGCATGGTCGTGCGGTTGTTTTGCCATATATCCAGCAGGACCTCTTGCATATGGGAACGTGTGAAGGCATCAAGCGCACCGAACGGCTCATCCAGCAGCAGCACATCCGGATTCCGCAGCAGCGCTCGGGCAATTGCTACCCGCTGGGCCATTCCTCCGGACAGTTCTCGGGGATATGCCTTTTCAAAGCCTTGAAGCCGAACAAGCTCGATGAATTCATCCACTTTTTTGCGTACAGCTGCCTGCTTCAACGACAAATTTCCGGCGATATTCTTCTCCACGGTCAGCCAAGGAAACAGTCGCGGCTCTTGAAAAATGAACCCCTTCTCAATGCTTGGACCCGATACAGGTTTATCATTCAGCAGGACATTCCCCTCATACGAGGTATCGAGGCCCGCCACGATTTTGAGCAAGGTGCTCTTTCCGCATCCACTCGGTCCGATCAATGTGATGAATTCCCCTTTTCGAACCCGAAGATCAATCCCTTTCAATGCCATGACATTTCCTGTTGGGGCTACGAAAATCTTGTTGACCTGCTCAATGATCAATGTATCCGCAGACATTCCGCTCACCATCCCATACATAAATTATTCTCACCTGATTACTTGGTTAAAAGAATGCAAGAAAAACGTCTAGCGACGTAATTTTCCAGAAGACAGACCGGATAATAGCGAAACGCTTTCTTATGAGATAAGGCGACAAGCCTCTTCAAATACATGCATATGCTTATCTCAATAAAAAAGGAGATATTACGCTTGTCTAAGTACTTCCAATAGCTCGTACTTGTTCACAGGCGCGATATCTCCAGTTATCTGGTCGATTATCTTGGTATTCATTTGGTATGCCGTTATATTACAACTGCTGATAAAGGTTGTCAAACCTTTTTTCGTTCCGGACTCACTCCCCAGCATGTCAGAATATGTTCATACCTGCCAATGGACACCGGCGCCCAATAATGCGACAATATACTCTGCATGTCATACGATATATAATGTAAAAAAAGTGTTTCTACGCAACACCTGCACGCTTATGCTTCAAGTCGCATTTATCAGGAAAGGAACGAAAGCATGGCTCAATTATTTTTCAAACACGGTTCTATGAACAGTGGTAAATCGATCGAGATTCTAAAAGTTGCTCACAATTACGAAGAACAGAACAAACCTGTGCTTCTCTTCACATCCGCCATTGATGACAGGGATGCCGTCGGTTATGTATCCTCACGCATCGGTCTGCGCCGGGAAGCGATACCCGTTACGGAAAGCACCGATATCTACGGCATCGTGAAGGACCATCAGCCTAAGCCATACTGCGTTCTGGTGGATGAATGCCAATTCCTTACCAAGGATAGCATCCTTCAGCTCGTTCGGATTGTAGATGAGCTTGACGTGCCTGTGATGGGCTTCGGGCTGAAGAATGATTTCCGCAACGAGCTGTTTGAAGGCAGCCGCTGGATGCTGATTTACGCCGATAAAATCGAGGAAATGAAAACGATCTGCTGGTTCTGTGAGCGGAAAGCTATCATGAACCTTCGGGTCATTGACGGGAAGCCCGTATATGACGGCGAGCAGATTCTGATTGGCGGGAACGACACCTACTTCCCTGTCTGCCGGAAATGCCATACCAATCCCCCATTATCATAGGACATTGTATTCAATCCATCATTCAAACTTAAGGAGCAGGATGATCCATGCCTATTGTCAGACCATTATTGACCGATCAGGATTTTCAGGAAGTAATGGAGCAGCAGATCCGTATCCGCATATTCAAGGACAATCATCTGATCGATTCCGGGAGTCTCGTTATTCGGTTTACCGACGACACCATCATTACGCAGTCCAGTGTCAGTTCGCTCGGTTATCATAAACGGGATGCATGCGAATTTTTCGAAGTACGGAAGTAATGGAGCGATTGCCTGAGCGATTGTCCGAGCAGACCTTGATCTTAAGTCTCTCCCATAGCTTCAGGCAATCAAATCTCCTCCCCCTCCCCAATAAAAAAACGGTCTTCTGCAGAAAAAATCTGCAAAAAACCGCTGATCATCCATCCATAACTGCTGTAACGTCTTCTAGTGAATATCGGCCTTCGCCATACTTCCACCAAGCACGTCCGCTACATTCTGAATCGAAATAAACGCATTCTTGTCAATCTCCTGCACTACGGTCTTCAGCTTCGCAATCTCAAGCCTTGTCACAACGCAATATATCATTTGCGTGTCCTCTTGAGAGTACCCGCCCTTTGCATATATCATGGTGGTGCTGCGGCCCAGACGCTGCACGATCGCACTTGAGATTTCTTCGTATTCATTGGATATAATCGTAACGGATTTGGACTCGTCCAAGCCCTCTACCACAATATCCATCACTTTTGCCGCTATATAGTAAGAGAAGATTGAATACATGGCTGAATCTGCACCGAACACAAACCCTGCCGTGATGAAAATAAAGACGTTGATGATCATGATGATCTGTCCGACTGGCATTCGCAGCTTTTTGGACAGCAGAATGGCCACGATCTCCGTCCCGTCAAGAGCCCCCCCATAACGGATAACAAGGCCTACTCCAAGACCCAGAATCAGCCCACCGAACAGTACCGCCAGAATTTTCTCGTTCGTAAACGGTTCTACATGATGAAGGAATGTTGTCGCGAGCGACAGCACTACGATCCCGTACAAGGTCGAGAACGCAAACGTTTTGCCTATCTGCTTATAACCGATAAACAGAAACGGCAAGTTGATGATGAAGAGGAACACACCGAGTTTGATAGGTGTAATCGATGATAATACGATAGAAATACCGGTAATACCACCGTCGATAATTTCGTTTGGCACGAGGAATATCTCAAGCGCCACGGCCATCAGGATAGCCCCGATCGTAATAAAGATGAACCTTTTTAGAATCTCGCCGACTGTCATTTTTTTGTGATGTTTGACCATGCCATTCTCCTTTTGTATCTTTTTTCACACGATAATACCTGTCGAAGAACCATTGTATTAAAAAATTGATCGGCATGTCAATATTGACACAGTAATACACACGGAACTTTAGGGCATTATCAGCTCATCGATACACAAGGATTGCAGATGCTGATCGATGATCTTCTCGATCTTATCCTGCGTAAGCTGCTGCGGTCTCATGATATGGTGAATCGCCAATCCATCAACCAATGCGTATATTCGCTCCTTCTCATATTCAAGATCCAGCTCCGGTTTAGCAAGCTTATGGGTGACCAGGGAATCGATGACGAAATGACATGCTTTCGTTAAACCATCATACATCTCATCGTTTATCTTCCGTAATTCGGGATAGATGAGCGCTTTGGCAACAAACGACATCCATACCTCCATTTCCATCGTTCTATCCTCATCCATCGGAAGAAATTGCATCAGCACCAGCTTCATATCCGAGAACACTGGCCCCTTCAATGATAAGGACGTTAAGCGTTTCTCAATCCGTTCAATAATGAGGTTCATGCAAAAGGCCAGCAGCTCAGCCTGACTTGAGAAATAATGCCGCATGGAGCCTACGGACAAGCCGGCCTCTTCCGCAATATTACGTACCGTTGCTTTTTCCAGTCCACCCTTCTGAATAACCCGCAGAGCCGCTTCGGCAACCCATTCTCTTTGTTTATCATGATCTACTATTTTTGGCATACCTCCATTATACACCTCCAACTTTTTTTAATACAGCGTACTATAATCAAGCATTAATCTCTCTTCAGCTGGAGCCAGATACTCCTAAAAATGGGTTTCCTCTGTGGAACACCTTGATAGAAAAAATACTATACATATTAATGGTACAAGAGAAACGAACACCGCATCGTGTTCCAGGAGAGGAGAGATCTGGTCATTCGTACATCAACTGAATCGAGTACTCATCATGGAATATCCCGGATATTCCGTGATCAAGAAGGCCGATTGAATTTGTTCTGGCGTATCGCCTTCGGCTGGCTGGCATTTGTAATAGGGCTCGGACTTGCCGTAGTCATTGCCACGGCCGCAGGCACTTACGGCATTCCCACACTCGGTCTGCAAATCCTCCTTGCCGTTGTAACGACTAGCGTTACAGTGCCGCTGATTTATCTGCTTAGGCGTTATGCGGACCGGCGTCCATGGAGCGGGCTTGGTCTAAGCTCACCGCCATCGGGGCTTCGTTATTTCCTTCTCGGCATTGGCTTTCTGGCACTTGTTACGGCAGTGGCCCTGCTGCTGGGAAGCGCCTTCGGATGGCTCCGGGTTGTCGCTCTCCATTTACCGGCAGTTACTCTGCTCGTCATGCTCATCAACATTCCCATTGCCTTTTTCTACGAAGCCTTTCCTGAAGAGCTCACCTTCCGGGGGTATTTGTTCCGTAATTTAAACACCCGTTATCCGCGCTGGCTTGCGCTAATCCTCCAGGTCTTCTTATTCGTTCTTGCACCCATCGCCGTAACTGGATTCATGGTGGCGGCAGGACTGGGTACTTGGGATCTGATTACGGTACAGTATATCGTTAATTTAATCGCTTTTGGCACGGTACTGCAGCTGCTTCGTATCGTATCCAACAATCTGTGGATAAATATCGGCTTTCACCTGGCTTGGCTTGAGATGGTCCGATACGTTGTCGTGCCTTCCGAATATGCCATCGTCGAGATCGAATACGTATCCATCTGGGGCAATTATATGGTAACGATAGGTTCCGTCATCATCGGGATCATTGTACTCATTATTTGGTCCCTGCGGGGCAGGCACAGAGTCGACTGGAGCCGAATAGAACCGGATTAATCAGACATGAAGCAGATAAGCTCAAACTCAACCGAAATCGGAAGAGTTTGAGCTTCTTTTGTAGCAGGACAACTGCGATTTATAATATAGCTTCCGGTTATGCTATAATGTAATTCATCTGTAATCGACCAGAAATTACATAATTTTACCCTAGGCAGGGAGAGGATTCACTCATCATGTTGGAATGGCTTCAGAATGTATGGACCCATATGAAAGATATTGAAATGGATCAAGTGCAGGGATGGCTTCAGCAGTACTCCCAGCTGGGACCCATCCCGGGCATATTGCTTCCATTTATAGAGGCGTTTCTTCCCATCCTGCCGCTTATCGTGCTGGTGATGGGGAATTCCGCTGCTTATGGCTTATGGTGGGGATTCTTCCTGTCATGGATTGGCGTCTGCCTTGGATCCATTACGGTGTTTTGGATTGTTCGCAAGCTGGGAGGCAAGCTGGGCCTGCTTATCCAAAAGAGAATGCCGGGATCTCAGCGTTTTTTCCACTGGATTGAGGAGAAGGGATTTACCCCCATCTTCATGCTGTACTGCTTTCCCTTCACCCCGTCCTCGCTGATTAACATCGCCTCTGGCATCAGCACGGTATCGGCAACAACGTTCACGATAGCCGTAATGGCGGGAAAGTCCGTTATGATCTTTATGGTCGCTTTCATCGGACATGACTGGAGAGCGTTCGTTGAGCAGCCCTGGCGCATTCTCATCGCCGCTTTGGTACTGTGGCTGCTGTGGCTGGCCGGCAAGAAGATGGAGAACCGCTATCACCATGAAGATCAGCCTGACGGCGCGTCAAGCAATAAGAATACGAAGCCATAGTGGACTCATGACAAGACCCGCCCATCCCATAACAAGGACAGGCGGGTCTTGTCGTGAAGAAGCAAGCGTTCATCCCGTTATCTGATTACACTCCACTCGATTTAACGCGCAGGGCAGTAAGCTTATGAACAGTGTCAAACCCGGTGCTGCGGTACAGCTGGATCGCTCCTTCGTTCCCCAGTTCCACGCATACCGAAATCTCCTCCAACTGGATGTTATGGAATAAATAATGCAGCGCTTGTCCGAGCAGCGTGCGTCCGTAACCTTTTCTTTGGAATTGGTCGGACACGGCCAAGTATTCAATGCTGCCTTCCTTGAATTCAGGATCTCCTTCCACATAAACATAACCAGTGAATCGGCCTTGTTCAGTAAGGATAAACAGCCTGTGATTCTCATCCAGCTGCTGCATAATGTGCTCTGCACTGTAATAGGTATTCGGAAAGCTTGCTGCATGGAGTTTCTTAAACTCTTCCGTGTACGCAGGCGTCATGTTCTGCAGAGAAAGGGAGCCATCCGGGATGAAGTCGGCGTTTCGCATTCGCAGAATAGCGTGATCTCCCGATCTCACCCCGCCTTTGGCCTCCAGGAATTTAATGGCAGACTGATTATGAATATTATAAAAACCAAAATATCGATCCACGCTGTCCTTAATCTTTTTAATTCCGGCAGTCCATAGCTGCTCCGCCATCCGATCCCACTCAGCGCCTTCCGCATCAATGAAAGGGCCCCATAATTCAGCTGCACGCTCTTCATCGTCCACGTTGAATCCTAGAGCTCCTACCATCTCATCTTGATGATACATAACCGTAAACCACCGGTTTAGCTCCCCTGATTCACCGAACTCCTCCTGGAGTGTGCTGTATATCTCCTCTTCCTGTTCACCGCAATAGCCTACATGATGTTGATGGATCGCATTCAATCTTGCAATAAAGGACGACAGCTGCTTCAGCTGGAGACGACCGTTCTCACTGCATATTGTCATATGAATTCTCCTTGCCATGAATAATCTTATTTCTGGTGGACAGCCATCAAAAGCATGCCCTGCACCATGGAACCGGACCACGCATCGTGCGGACAGGGGACACTACGCACGATGTCACACTCCTGTCCTTGCTGCCAATGATTTACTTCATGATCCCCTATTGCAAATTCTACCACATGAATGAAACTACCTGCCTGAAACAGAAAAAGGGCTGCCCCGATTCTGGTATGCTCCCCTTACGGTAGACAGGTGAAATAATAACACCTGTTTTCGTGAGGGGAGCATTTTTTATGTGTGGAATAAAGCGAAGTGCATCAGAGAAATATGCCATTATTCAAGAGATCAGGTTGGGCAAAATTGGAGTTAAAGCTGCAGTTGAAAAATACGGTATTTCTAAACCAACCCTTGCCAAATGGAGACGCCGTTATGAGATTTACGGCTATGAAGGGCTAGAAGTTCGGACCCATAATCGAAGCTACTCTGCGGAACTCAAACTTCAAGCCGTACTGGATTATTTAAATAGTGGACGATCAAAATATCAGATTATCGACAAGTATAAATAGTCATAGCAGCTTAAAAACCTATTCAGGGGGAACAAAAGCTATGACAAAGGGTCGATCTACAACATGGCAGGAACGAATCGATATCGTTCTGTATTGCCTTGCAAATCAACACGATTACCAGAAGGCAGCAAAAGAACATAAGGTCTCCTACCAACAAGTGTACCAATGGGTGAAGAAGTTCGAAGATGGTGGTGAAGATGCATTACAAGACGGATGGGGAAAAAAGAAGGCCCTGGAGGAACTAACAGAGACCGATCTCCAAAAACTCGAAATCAAGAAGATGAAATATGAAATGGAGCGACTTCGGGCGGAGAATGCTTTCTTAAAAAAGTTACAGGAACTCGAGAGGAGGCGTCATTAAGACAGTATCGCCGGAATAATATTCACCTTGCTATTCAAGCGCTTATTTGCATACATACCCTACCTTTGAGGAGCTTGAGAAAGACATTCACGCATATATTCACTTTTACAATAACGAACAATTACAAGTTAAATTAAACGGCCTTAGTCCGATGGAATTCAGATCTAAGGCCGCCCGCATTCTATCCGTAAATCGTCCACTCATAAACTTCAGCTTTCTTCATTTACCCCTTCTTTGGAGGAATCCACCGCCTGAGACTCGCGCATCCGCTCCCGTTCGCGTTTAAGTGCAGGCTTCAGGTCGTCGTGGACACTTTTGTCCCACATGGATACACCCGATCGATAAGCGGCCCTTCCGTTCAGGTGACCCGCCACCGGTCCCGTAATGAACACGAATACGATACCCAGCAGCAGCTTGGCGCTGACATGCTCCAGGTAGAACGTGAAATACAGGAATGCACCTGCAAGGATCAAGAGGACGCCCAAGGTAGCGCTTTTCGTAGCTGCATGGGAACGCATGTAAACATCCGGCAGGCGAATCAGGCCGAACGCACTCAATGCACCGAGCAATGCACCGAGCAGCACTATGAGTGCAATGATAAACTCACCGATCTGACTCATCATTTGTGCGTTCAATGACATCACCCCTCTCAATATATCTCGCTAGTGCAGTTGTTCCGATGAAAGTCAAAATTCCAATTAACAGGATAATGTCGAAATAGACGGTTGTCCGAAAGAGCATGCACAGGACAGCAATCATGGATAACAGAATAATACCGATCGTATCCAGCGACATAATCCGGTCGTTCATCGATGGCCCCTTAATCAAACGGTACAAGCAGCCCAGTATCGCAAGAGACAGTATGACCAGCGAAGCAATCAGCATACTGTTGATCATGTGCGGGTCACCTCCTTAATCGCCCTTTCAAAGGTACCACGGATCTGGTTCGACAGCTCTTCAACATCCTCGATGTCCATCGCATGAATGTACAGCGTCTGTCCTTCACGCGACACCTCCAGTGTCAGTGTTCCCGGCGTCAGGCAGATCAGGCAGGACAGCACCGTGATCTCCCAGTCCGATTTCAGCTCGGTTGTATAGGCGAAGATGCCTGGACGTACGTTCAGCTTCGGCCGAATAATCTGACCGATGACGGTGATGCTCGATTTAAACAGCTCGCTTAGAAACAAGAGCAGCAGCAAGATGACCGACCACAGCTTGCGCAGATAGAAATCATTCGGCCAGAAGCGTCTCAACAGGTAAATCAGCAAGATTCCGATCAGATATCCGACAATAAACTGCTGAGGGGACCAGTTATTGTTCAGAAACATCCAGACAACGGCAATGATGATATTTAACAGGATTTGATGGCCCATATCCACTACTCCTTTAATACGGCATTAATATATAGTGATGGATCGGATAATACGGCGCCGGCTTGAGAGGTATAGGAATAAATCCACTCCGAGCCGACTCCAAGGACAATCACCATAACCGATAACCCGATAACGGCCGCATAAGCTGTCCGATGGATTCTGACCGGCTGCTGCGTATCACGCGATCCAGGGACATCTCCCCAGAAAGCTCCCATGAACACCTTTATCAGGGAATACAATACAGCTAGGCTTGATGCCAGGGCCAGTCCAGACAGCCAATAATGTCCCTCGCTCAGCCCGCCGCGGATAATAAGGACTTTTCCAAGAAAACCGCTGAGCGGCGGGATGCCAACCAGAGCAAGTGCAGCAATGAAGAACATCCATCCTACCAACGGATGACGCTTCATCAGACCGCCCATCTCACTCAGTTTATTCGTGCCAGCCGATGCTATGATGATGCCGCCCAGAATGAAGAGCAGTGCCTTCGCAATCATATCGTGCATCAAGTAGAATACGGCTCCATTCAAGGAATCGGAAGACGCGACTGCAACCCCAAAGGCAATGAAACCCACACTGATAATGATGTTATAATTCAGGATTCGTCCAAGATCCTTGTAGGCAACCGCGCCCAAGCTGCCTAGAATCATCGTGGCTGCGGCCATCCATCCGATGATGGCATGAATGCCGCCAATATCATGATAGAAGATCAAGGTAAAAGTACGGATAATCGCATATAACCCGACCTTTGTGAGCAGCGCGCCGAACAAAGCGGTCACTGCCGCTGGAGGCGCACTGTAGGAGCCCGGCAGCCAGAAGAACAGGAACAAGCCGGCCTTCAGGGCAAATACGATCAGGAACAAAATGCCGATGACCGACAATACGCCATCCTGGTGCACTTCGGCCACGCGTTGGGACAGATGCGCCATATTCAACGTACCCACCGTACCATACAAGTAGGCAACGGCTGCAACAAACAGGGTGGATGAAATAATATTAATCAGCATGTACTTTAGGGTTTCTCTCAGCTGACGCTTCGTTCCGCCCAGCACAATCAGTGCATAGGAAGCGATCAGCATCACTTCGAAACAGACAAACAGGTTGAACAGATCCCCCGTCAGGAATGATCCGATTACGCCAGCAAGCAAAAATTGAAAAAAGGGATAGAAGTAGTGCTTCTCTCTCTCTTCCCCAATACTTCGAAACGCGTAGAACAGACAGCCTGCAGCCACAATCAGCGTTGTAAGAACCAGCAGTGCCGCGAGCATATCCGCAACAAACACAATCCCGTATGGTGGCAGCCATCCGCCCATATGAAGCGTCTGAATGCCTTCATGGTTCACTTGATTTACGATGAACAGAGCGACCAGTACGTTCATCACAACGCTGATGGCGCTAATCAAGCGCTGCGCGCGGACGTATTTGGAGCAGAAGATGAGAATTACGGCTGTAACCAGCGGAATGAGAAGCGGAAGAACGATTACATTATTCATCCTCCGTCCCCCTTAACTCTTCCATGTTATCAGTGCCGAGGCGTTGATACGCTTTATATGCCAATACGAAGAAGAACGATGTGACTCCGAAGCTGATGACAATGGAAGTTAGAATTAAAGCTTGAGGAACCGGATCGACGTAAGCGGATGCCTTTTCGCCAAGCAGCGGTGCCGCTCCGGTCTTCAGCCGCGACATGGTGAGCAGAAGCAGGTGGACACCATGGGTCAGGAGCGATGTACCCAGAATAATCCGCAGCAAGCTTTTGGACAGAATCTGGTATATCCCAACGGCAAAAATAATCCCGATAGCAAGTGACATATAGAGTTCCATGGTCAGTTATCCCTCCCAATCGAATTGATGATGGTCATCGTTACGCCAACAACGGCTAAATATACGCCGAGGTCGAAGATAACGGCAGTAGCCAGCTCGGTTTCTCCAAGCAGTGGCAGGTTGAAATATCCGAAGGAATGACTTAAGAACGGTGCGCCAAAGGCAAATGAACCGATGCCCGTAAGCAGAGCAATGAGAAGTCCTGTCGCCATAACCTTCCGGAACTCGAAGGGCACGATTTTCCGGGTCATGTCCATGCCGAAAGCCATCGACAACAGAACCAGTGCCGCGGAAGTCATCAATCCTCCAACAAACCCTCCGCCAGGCTCATGATGTCCAGAGTTGAACAGGAACCATGAGAAGGTTACCACGATAAAGATGACAACTTTGGAAACAGTCCGCAGAATGACGTCGTTGCTGTTGGGCAGATACACACCTTCGTAGCGATCCCGCTCGCCTAGAATGCCTTCACCCAAATCGACTTTGATCAAGGCGTAGATTCCAAGGGAAGCAATGCCCAGAACCGTAATTTCAAGCAGGGTATCGAAACCGCGGAAGTCCACCAGAATGACATTGACGATATTTTTACCGCCCGCGGAGTTGTAGCTCTCTTTAATGAAATAGTCCGCAATCGATTCAAAGGCCCTGCCGCTGCTGGCAGCGAGTGCAATCAAGGTAACCACGGCCCCGACGCCGACCGATATGAGCAGATTTCTCCACTTCAGGCTCATCGGAACCTTTTCCCGCTTCAGCTTCGGCAAATGATAGAAACAGAGCAGGAACAGCATGACGGATACCGTCTCTACAACCATCTGCGTTAGCGCAAGGTCCGGCGCACGGAACAGGACAAAGAACAAGGTAACCATGTAGCCGGCAGCACCGGTTAATATGATCGCCATCAGTCGTGTACGGACGAACGGAAGCGCAATGACCGGAATGACCAAGCCCAGAATCGCAACTGCCTCATAAAAAGACATTGGCGCGTATGCAGACATATCAAACCCGATATTGTCTATCAGCAGCAGCCCTCCGCCAAGAACGGCAATAAAGAATACAAAGATATACATGACGTAATGACGGATTGAACCTGTCATGTAAGTCGAGGTCAGCGACTTGCCGCCTCTTTCGAGGACGCGCAATCCACCGTCATACAGACGGTTTAATGTCATTCGCTTACTCAACGGACGGTTCAGCACGCTCACGCTGCCATGAAGTTTATACAGAACGGTACCCAGAACAATAATGCCGATTGTCATATAAATTTCCGCAGTCCAGCCGTGCCACATCTCGATCTTCACGTGGAAGCGGTCGCCTCCTGCCAGCAGCCCCGGATGAATGGCAGCCATAGCCGGTTCAATAAGGGAGTAGGACAACAAATTCGGAAACAGACCGAAGACGATGGCCAGCGAAGCCAGAATTACTGGAGGAATCAGCATCCCCAGCGGTGCTTCATGCGGCTTCTTCTCCAGCTTCTCAGGCTGGAATTTTCCGGTGAAGGTTCTAAATACCAGAATCATGCTGTACAGGAACGTAAACACGCTGGCTATCCATGCCACAACAGGGATCAGCACACCCCACGTATCTGCATTCCAGAAATTCATATGAGATGCCTGCAGCACGGCGGTGAAGAACATTTCTTTACTCAGGAATCCGTTAAACGGAGGCAGTCCGGCCATGGAAAAAGCTCCAATGACAGCCACCGTGAACGTAATCGGCATGAGTGACATGAGACCGCCGAGCTTCCGCAGATCCCTGGTGCCCGTCTCATGATCCACGATGCCGACCACCATAAACAAAGCGCCCTTGAATATCGCATGGTTGATCAGGTGGAAGATGGCTGCTGTGGTCGCTTTCGTATAGAGCAGCGTGTCCACGCCTCCTCCATAATAAGCCGCCGCAGAACCCAGTCCGAGCAAACTCATGATGAGCCCCAGTTGGCTGATCGTAGAGAATGCAAGCAATGCCTTCAGATCCGTCTGCTTGATCGCGCGAATTGAAGCATAGATCAACGTGGTCAAGCCTGTAATCGCAATGATCCAGAACCAAGCGGCCTGACCGGCAAATACCGGACTAAAGCGGGCAACCAGGTAGATTCCCGCCTTGACCATCGTGGCCGAGTGCAGATAAGCACTGACCGGAGTCGGCGCTTCCATGGCATCCGGCAGCCAGATATGAAATGGAAACTGCGCGGATTTGGTGAAGGCGCCCAGCAGAATCAGGATCATGGCTGGAATAAACAGCGCTTCGCCGCTGATGCTTCCCACATTCGCCACAATCTCGCGGACACTGAAGGTGCCTGTCATGGTATACAACATAATGAATCCAGCAAACATGGCTAGGCCACCGAATACGGTGATCAGCATGGATTTCAATGCCCCGTACCGGGAACGGTCGCGATGGTGCCAGAATGCAATCAGCAAGAATGACGAAATGCTGGTCAGCTCCCAGAAGCCGTACAATACCATCAGGTTATCGGAGAGCACCACGCCCAGCATGGCCCCCATGAACAGAAGCAGATACACATAAAATCTGTGCACGGCTTCCTTCTTTTTGTCCATATAGAAGATAGAATACAATACCACAAGCGAGCCAATACCCGATATTAAGAGTGCAAATATCAAACTTAACCCGTCCAAGTAGACCGTAAAGTTAATTCCAAGGCTTGGAATCCATTCCAGAACGGCCTGAACTTGTTCACCTCCCTGAATGGTTGGGATAAGACCCAAAAAGTAGGCAAACAGGATAACCGGTACCGGCAGAATCACCCATCCGGTATGAACACGGCCTATGAGCTTGTAGGTCAGCATAACCACAAGCGCTACAATAAAAGGTGCCAGAACGGCGATGTGCAGCAAAGACAAAGTCTACTCCTCCTATAGTCCGAATTTTCCTTACATTAGTATTTCCCCATTAATTTAGGAATAAGTCCAAAAAAACACAAAAAGAGCCCGCTGATGGCAGGCTCCTCCGGGTAAAACCTTATGGTATTTTTTCGAATCACACTGAAAATCAGTATATCTTGTGAGCAAAACTTTGTCAAAGGTTATGTTGGAATGAAATGTGATCAATCAGGAAATCACTGTATATAAAGGAGTGGTTCCCATGATAATCAAAAAAACATTGGTTTGCGCTATCATTTTTGTCGTTATTTTAGCTGCAGCCATCCTAACCGATAGTCGTACACGATCACGCTATCAACCGGACAACACGTCTTATATACAAAGGTATCAAATGCAGGATTTCCAAGAGGAGTCCCGATGGTTCTCGCCTAGAGAATATATAAAAATCATTCGGAAATCGCCGGAATCCGGACCGGATCAGCCATAGTCCTTGTCCTGTGGCTGTCTATCCGTGAAACTGAATTTCACTGTTTTCTTTGCTTCGCTTTTTTCTCCGGATCAGCCACGATATGATCATGATGACGGCGAGACCAGCAACTACAGCTGCCACATAGTAACCGTAACGGTTAATCATCAGTCCAATGTGATCAACCACCTGATCCCCAACAAACATCCCCAGAGAAAAATAACCGATGGTCCATACCAAGGACGCGGAATAGGAGAACATCGCAAATCTTCGATAGGGCATCCCCTTCATGCCTACCGCATAGGGAGTTACGTTGCGCAATATCGGTAAGAAAGCGCTGATGCAGATCGCATAGTTGCCGTATTGGTGAGTCAGTCGTTCGGATACATTAAGAAACTCGCGAATTTTCGATTTTTCCCCAACGCGGTTTAGCAGTTTGCTTGCGGTAAACCGACTGAGCATAAATCCTACCGTCGAGCCTGAGCATACCCCGAGAAAAGTCATAAAAAAAGACGGTACCGGTGATAAAATCTCGGATGCCGCTAACGCTCCACCGGTCATGGCCACGACTTCATTAGGCACAGGAAGGCCGACCAATCCAAGGCATAATACAAGAAATAGCGCATAATGCCCGATCTGTTCAATAAAATCTAATAGCGTATCCACGCCTTGGCCCCCTAATCCGTCCCTTAAAATATATAACCAGTTTATATGCAAGCGCCGCATTCGCACACGTGCTGCAGACGAGGATATGCACTGGACCTGAGACTAGGATCAGTCCATCACGATCTCTTATAGATTTTTAAAAGCTGCAATAAAAGACTGCGGATCATCCTTCACCGTGTAAGAGTACACGCCTTGCTGGGTATGCAAATATAAAAAACCACCGCCGCCTCCCAGAGGCCGGTACGAGAGATCAAACACCTGCTTAATCGGGAACTCGCGGTATTTCGTGACGATTCGATCCTCATACAAGAGCATCTCCCGGCCTTGCTCCTCGGTTCGTTGTTCGATGCCATCCACGACTCGGTTGATTTTGTAATAGGGCTGCATGGCTATACACTTCATAAGCTCCCTCCTTGCTGTCTGTGTCATCCTCGCTTCGAAGATTGCACTTCCCCTCTCTTCTTCCTGCGGTTTCTGATTCGTTCCATCAGCTCCAGGGCTCCAATGAATAGAACGAAAACTACGAATAACCCGATCGCCCGGCCTGGTTCAATCAGGCCATATAAAGAAGCAGCGATGCCGGTAATCCCTACAATAATAATACCTAATACTGAAAGTTTCCAACCTGTTAACATATGTATGCTCCTATAATAAACATAATTGCCATTCATTAAATCGATAGCTTTAAGATTGTCCAGATGTACATTTCCAGACACAGGGAATGTATCATAAAGGAGCCCCTACATTCAAGTTATAACGGAATCGGCAATTTCAATTGCCAAACACTCGTGACTCCTGCAATAATTTACTCAAGGAGAGGAACGATAAGCTGGCTCCGGACACAAATAGACAGGAGGAATACCTTATGAACACATCCATTTGGATCCTGATCATTTGTTTTATTTTGGTGGATTTATGGATTATTGCTTTATTTGTCTTCAAGCGCTCGTTGCGTAATATTAATAGTCAGCGGCTCCCTAAAGAGAATAAGCCTCGACGCGGGAAAACACCCGATTTGCCGCCCATCGTGAAAGCGGGAAGCCCTGCAAGTGAGCTTGCCGGCAGACTGGAGGCCGCCCTGCCTTATACCTATCAGAACATGCTGAAGCAGAGAGTAATGAGTGAGCATCCGGACATGTCAGAACCGGAATATGAATGGCGATGGCAAGAGCTGAAACGTTTTTTTATCCTGTGCGCTGTTCTGGACCGAGTCCCGATGTTCAGCAAAGACGTGGACGAAGTGTGGCATGAAATGCTGATGTATACATACGAGTATCAACAGTTCTCGGAGCGCTTTCTTGGCCGTATGCTTCATCACGCTCCCAACACCGGAAGCGAACATGTTCCCATCCCGAATGAACGGGCATGGTTTGACACGGTCTATGTCCAATTATTTGGCTGGCATGAATACAGCACCAAGCTATGGGGAGCATTCTTCCGCGTCCCGCTGCCACGCGAAGAGCTGAAGGACTACGGTTCTGGCCATTTCGCCGTGAATCATGGTCAGAAGCGTTTTAACGCTTGGACTTATGAGAGCATGCCTGCGGCACGTACGGCGATTGATGCCGTCATTCATGATTTGCAGGATCGGATTAGAGCAGCCGAGGCGGAGGAGCCGCGTAATCGGAAGCTGGTTAATTTCCGCAATAGCGATGTGCTGCTGGCGGCGGCCGTTTATTATGCCTGGAACGCACCCGAGCAATTCTCAGATCATATGATCCCTGATGAGCGGGAGCTTTATAAGAGCGGCAGCAGCTCCTCTTGCACCGCTGCTTCGGCTTGCGGGTCCGGCGGTGGCTCGGACTCCGGCAGCGGATCCTCCTGCAGCAGCGGTTCGTCCTGCGGCAGCAGTTGCGGAGGCGGCTGCAGCAGCTAATGTGAATCGGGGCCGCAGCAGGTGTGCCAGAGAGTTTATCAACTATATGTAGAACAGGGCCTGGAATAATTCCAGGCCCTGTTTATGTTATGGATGCGTTATTTCCCGCCGTCTACAATTTCACCTTTTCTTACCTTTACATCTCCCAGCCAGTTGATGTTAAGAGATTTCGTGCCGTCTCTAAACAGATCTGGATGATCCGACACTTGAAAATGCAGATGTGCCTCACTGGAATTGCCGGAATTGCCACACAACCCAATCCGATCACCCGATTCCACGTCCGTCCCCTCCAACACGCACACCGATCCCAGCTTAAGATGCGCATACAGGCTGTATTCATGGCTGCCATGATCGATGATGACATAATTTCCTGCAGGTTCGGTTTCGTTTACCACTCCGACGGGCACGTTATCCGCGATGTTGTTCTCAATGGCAATCACTTTACCGCTGGCACCTGCTAGAATTTCTTCTCCAAACGCGAAGTAACTTTCGTTCAAATCGGGATCCCCATGGTAGGTCATCCCTTCTTCCGTTCTCACAACATCGATGGCATACCGCTGGCTCGCCTCCACGTAATGATAATTGTCCATCACATGCTCGCCTCCCCAGAACACATACCATTTCCCCTTAAACGGCAATTTGAACGTTGTTGCCGAATAACGGCTATCCGATTCCGAAAATCTCTCAAGAGGCGATAACATGAATCCGACAATCATGCCCGCTTCATCGATCATGGCTTGGATTCCTTTTGTCCCGCTGTCATCCATCCAGTGAATCATTCGAAGTTTGTTCATCGTGTTGTCCAGAACGAGATGGAACGCACTCACCCCAGCCGTATATTCCTTGGACATCGCTTCGAATTGTTCCACCGTTACAAGTGCTCGCAATTCCTCCTCAAAAAGCTCATACAGCACGCGATGTTCCCCATCAAGCATTAGTTTCGGAGCATCTACCATATTCAAGTCCTCCTCCATATGTATACGGGTCCACTACGACCCAAGTATACCTGATGAGATTTATCTTGATCGAAACAGAAGCTTAACTTTAGCTAAACTTTCTTCTGCAGCGAAAATTCAATGATCAATGATTTCGTATTCCATATAAAAAGCACCTGTAACCATCCTTCGACGGTTCAGGTGCTCCTATTCACGATGTGACTTGGCCATATTATCCATTGGACGAGAGAATCATGCCGGAACGGGTCTGCGGCCCGACTTTGCGGATTGAAATCTGATTTTGTTCGGCCCAGCGTGTCAGCTCCCGAATTCCTTCGCAATTCTTCTCTTCAAATTTAAAACAGCAGTACATAGGGGGTACGCTCTTATCCTTGAGAATGAATTGAAAAGCGGCCTTGTGACATCCGGAAACCTTAATCTCACGAATCTGACCGGCATGAACTTCAACACCATTAATTGTAATCGTATCGGAATTCCCGTCAATCTGGACTTCACGCTTTACCAAACGTGCATAAGCTTCAATTCCTAATGCCGCAACAATAACGACATTCACAACCATCTGCATATAGAATAGGACAGGATACGAATATTCCGTCAGTGTCGCAACTTGAAACATCATGATGCTAATTACCAGAGCAAATAAAATAATGTCTTTCATTCTTGTAGAATAGTGAATTGCGAATTTCATAATCATCAGCTCCGTTCGTTCTGTAAGGGTTTTCATTTGCTTCTTTCCTTATTATAACACCATTGTACATAATTTTGACACATATCATTCACATTTCTGTCAAAAAAATATTTGCTTCGCTCCATATTCTATGCTTATTCGAATGGCGCAGTGTCGTCCATGGTCTAGCCATCCGCATAACTACTCGGTGATGATCAGAACCTGTCCCCAGTGAATGCGGAAAAAGTGGGTATGAGCGATTGGTTCCTATGGCATCTCTTAACAACAAAAAAAGAGCATCCCGCCAGATCCAAAATCTGTTGGGATACCCTTTGTTTCAACCTGTTGTCTTTACTTGGTTAACGCCGTATTTCCTTCCTTTCTCCGAAACCGTTTCATCACGACAGATACGGTATCAATAAGGGCGATGACCACAATAATGTAAATGAGGCCGTCCCTGGATCGATCCCAAATTAACTTTACGGTCTCATACGATCCATCTCCCGTTGTTACAAGTCCTGATTGAACGAGCTGATCCATGAATATCGGATTCCAAATCGTCATATCGGAGAACAGGATCACCGCAACGATAACGGAAGCAATGTTAAATATAACATGCATGACGGCAAGCTGCGGCGTCCACTTTCTTGTGATTAATTTCCTGGCTTCATTGAATATGCTGAAGGCGGTAAGAAGCCATATCAGCGGCAAATACTTGGCAAAAGCAGCCTGTTCAAACACCGGAATGGCGATCGAGTGTTCAGCAAATCGATGAACACCGATCAAGTTAATGGAAAACGTGTTAATGGAAAACGTGAACAGGACAAAGAACAGCACGGAAAAGAGGATGCCGAGCACCGGCTCGCTCGGTTTAATCCGGCTGGCTGGTTCTGGAATTGCAGGCAATTCCGAGGGTTTCCATGGATCATTGGAGACTTGGCGAGCCCCGCGGTATTCGATAAAGGCAAAAATAACGGTTACCCAGGCAAATCCGTGGATTCCTACGCTAAGCAGCGAGACAAGGTATTCCAGCAGCTTCTCGGCAGTGGGTTCCGTGCTTATAAAGAAATCAACGATGTAGACGATCCCAAGAGCAACGGCTATCGAATACAGAACAATCCTTAGGACGGACCAATAGCTGTCAATCAAACCAGGACCAATGAGATACCTTTCCCTTCCTCTGTATCTGGCTGCCATTTCCCCGGGGGGGCCGAGCTCAAGCAGCACCTGCTCCACTTCTTCCAAACTAGCGGTCTCCCTGTCGGCTCCCCGGTCTTCCAGCATGTCTTCGACGAGTCCTTGAAGCTCCTTCTCAATATCCGCCCGCTGCGATTCGGGCAGCTTCTGGGTCACCGCATAAATATACCTGTTAATCAGATCCATCACTTTAGTCCCCCTTGTCATTTATAAGTCCCTCCAGACTTGTCATCATATCTTTCCATTCATGGTAGAGCTGCCGATATATATCCTTGCCTGTCTGACTTATGATGTAATATTTCCTCGGCCGGGCTTCATTTGTATCCCACTCGCTGTTAAGCAAGCCTTGTTTCTCCAACCGTCGCAGCAACGGGTAGAGCGTACCCGCTTCCACGTTGATCCCCCTCTCCTGCAATATGGTCACTAATGAATAACCATACTGCGGCTCGGACAACTGGCTGAGAACACCAAGGATGATCGTACCTCGCCGAAGCTCCTGCACCATACTGTTTAAAATGTCCTGATCCTCTGGCATATCATCATCTCCTGGAAAAGATTATACTGTATGTCACACACTAATGTAAATAAGACATTAATGATCATTTAAAATTATTTTAGATGGCCTTATGTTAACTACTGCCAAGTTTGATGACTTACCAAATCCGGCCAATTGCTTGTACGCAAAAAAAGGTTATCCTACAGCCGTGACGGACCGTAAGATAACCTTCTCTATTTATGCTCAACCCATTACAGGGATACTGTGGATGTTCACGTCAGGGAACCTGGTATACCAACATTATCGTTCATTGGCAGTTACATGTTCATCTTGCCTACCTTATCTCGATTTTCTGGGAAATCCGTTCTGATACTGTGTCGGAATTGCCGTCTCCTTCTGCAGGACAGCTGCAGCCTCCAATGCCCAGTAAGGGTTCCGAAGCATTCCTCTTCCAACGGCAACGAGATCTGCTTCTTCATTGCCAACGACCGCATTCGCCAGTGCAGGTTCATCCAGACGGCCAACAGCTATGACCGGTACTTGCAGCGCTTCTTTAATTTGTCTGGCTAGCGGAACTTGGTATGCCACATGTGTGCCCGGTCTGCCTTCAGCAGCAATCGGTCCCTCGCCGCCTGCGCTGATATGGAACATGTCGACACCGGCAGCCTGATATTCTTTGGCGAAAGCGATGCTCTCCTGAATGCCGTAACCGCCTGTCACGTATTCTCTTGCAGAGATTCGCATGATTAATGGCATATCTTCCGGCATTTCACTTTTTGCGGCTTGAATGACTTCTTTACCAAACTTCGTTAAATCCTGGCCATACTCATCTTTTCTTTGGTTCGTTAACGGGGAGTGGAACTGATGAATCAGATAACCATGTGCACCATGCAGCTCAATTGCATCAAATCCCGCCTTCACCGCACGGCGTACAGCCAGACGGAACTTCTCCACCATCTGCTGAACTTCTTCAGTTGAAAGAGCTCTGGGCGTTTTGGAATTCTCGTCAAACGGAATAGCCGATGGAGCCACAGGTGTCTCCGCATCCTCTGCTTTCCGGCCGGCATGTGCAATTTGGATCGCTGCCTTCGCACCATGCTGGTGAACAGCATCAACGATGCGAGCCAAAGCCGGGATATGATCATCCGACCATAAACCGAGGTCATAATCGGAAATCCGTCCATCCGGTTCGACGTCCGTCATTTCAACGATAACAAGTCCCGCTCCGCCAATCGCACGGCTGGTATAGTGCAAGTAATGCCAATCCGTCGCGATTCCGTCCTTGTTTGTTACGGAGTATTGGCACATCGGCGGCATGACCACCCGATTTTTCAATTCTAAAGATTTCAGTTTGTATGGGCTGAATAAATGTTCCATTGTAACACGCTCCTTCTATTCAAAAAGATTGATTCGCAAACTTATTAATGCATGCGCATGCATCTAAAATAACAAAATAAGAACCATCCGTCAATAAGGAGACTGAAAAATGGTCACGCCTGCACCTGTTTTAATACATCCTGAAGTCCATGCTTCAGCTTAGGCGCAGAGAATTGCTGCTCCAATACCCCTTGGACAGTAGCTTTCGCTTTTTGCAGCTTCTCTTCACCGATATGAGTTAGCGATGTATAGATCCCTCTTCTGTCATCCTCGCAGATGGCTCTCTGCATCGCACCGCAGCTTTTGGCTTCAAAACGGCTGACGAGTCTCGATATCGCACTTTGACTAAGGCCCACCATGGTTTGCAGCTGCTGAAGGCGCAGTTTTTTCTCAGGCGACTCCGATAGAAATAACAGCACATAAAATTCATTCAACGTTAAATCATGCTTTTGCTGCAAGGTTTGTTCCAGCTCATGGGTAATCATCGCCTGAACCTGCGTTAAAGATAGCCAACTGGTTATAAGAGTATGCGTTTGTTCTGTTGACATAAGGTCTCCACCTGTTCTAGGTATATTTCCATCAGATGATCCACTCTGCCACCATCCAACGGCTCACTATTAGTTATTAATAATAACAACTCCCCCTTTGGGACGTCAAACCTATCATTCGTTAAATCGTTCCGCCAACAACCAACATGCCAGTCTATAACCCTCAAGAGAGAGCTTCAACTGACACGCTGTAACGGACTTTTTTCTCTAAAAGAGACTAAACAATCTCCTGCGGTTCCTTATCCAACAGTCCCAGCATTTGAAGGCCGTGCTTGATCCCGTCCTGAGCAACATCCCGGGTCACGTATCTTGCTGCCTGTTTTACAATCTCCGGCGCATTCCCCATTGCTACACCGTGACCCACGTACGACAGCATCTCCAGATCATTCAGATAATCGCCAAAGGCGATAGTATCCTCTAATTGGATACCAAGCATATCAATCAATGGTTTGATTCCTTGGGCTTTTGAACCTCCCGCAGGAAGAACATCGATTCCATAAGGCCCCCAACGCACAAAATCAAACTGTCCCTCGAAACTTTTCGCATAAGCCGATTCCTCTTCCTCCGTACAGAAGACAATGGCCTGATAAATATCTCTGCCCAGATAATATTCCGGATCATATTCCGGGATTGTAAGTTTGAGCTCTCCCCAGCTGGAATCGATATGAACATGCTCGGTTACGTTCATCTTCATCGCTTCGCTGCCGGCATAGATAATCGGATGGTCAAGAAGAACAGCCTGTTCCGTAAGCTGCTGCAAGGAATCCTGCGCTAATGGATTGCCGTAGATCGGTTTGCCTTCATGCACCACATACTGGCCATTCAAACAGACATACGAATCGATACCCAGTTCCTCACGCAGTTCTTCAAAATGATACGGAGCACGCCCTGTTGCAATGGCAACGATGTGTCCGGCTTCCTGTAGTTGGCGAATGGACTCCCGTGTCGTTGCAGGTACCTTCTTCTCATGATCCAGCAGGGTTCCATCAATATCAAAAAAAATCATTCTCTTCATCAATAATGCTCGCCTCTCTTCCGTATACTCAAGCTTGTAACTACATTGTAAATGATGAAAAGCATTTCAGAGCAAGCATTTTTTTAGCTTATCCTCCGGGTATTTGTGTTTCATTCGTCAGCCAAGATTTTCTTATGCAGCGTACAAAAAAAGCCCGCGTGTTAAGGCGGACTTTCCTTATGGCTTTAATTTGCTTCCGAGTGAACCTCTTCCAGCATTTTATCATTGAATCCGAACATCCAGGTCAGTACAAATGCAATCGCCATCGCCGTTACATTGCACAAAATGTAAAGTGGAAGCTGGCTGTTCAAGTATAACAGCGTGCCCGGGATAACGGTAATTGCCATGCCTGTGGCCTCAAGCTGAAAGATGGAAGCCATGAAACCGCCCACACCGCCACCGATCAAGCCGATAACAAACGGTCTGACGTAACGGAGGTTGACCCCGAAGATTGCAGGTTCGGAGATTCCCAGCAAGGCCGAGAATGCGGATGGCAGGGATAATGCCTTGAGCTTTTTATTTCTCGTTTTGAGTCCGACAGCCAGACAAGCTGCACCTTGAGCTGCCATCGCACTGGTCACGATCGCATTAAACGGATTGCTTCCTGTCTTCTCAAGCAGCTGAATTTCCAGGAAGTTGAATATATGATGCACGCCGGTAACCACAATAATCTGGTTGAAGAAACCGATGACCAGACCCGCGATACCGAACGGCAGCTCCAGCAAGAAGGTTGTTGCGTTCAGCACGACCTCTTCCAGGGAATGGAATACGGGACCGATCGCGAACAGGCCAAGCGTAATCATAACAAGCAAGGTTAAAAATGGCGTAACGATCAGATCGATGGCGTCAGGAATGCGTTTTCGCAAAAATCTCTCGAATTTCGCGCCCAGCAGTCCAATGAAGAATGCCGGCAGGACCGAGCCCTGATACCCGACGACCGGAATGAAATCAAAGATCATGAGTGCCTCAGCCGAACCGTTGGCGACGCTGTACGCATTGGGAAGAGCCGGGTTAACCAGCATCAATCCCAGGACGATACCGAGCACGGGGCTTCCTCCGAACACTCTGAATGCGGACCATGCCACCAAGGCTGGCAAAAAAGCGAAAGCCGTATCCGTCAGTACCTGGGTGAAGAGCAGGAAATTAGCCGAGATATCATCCGGTGTCGCACCGAACCAGGCAAGCACGGTATCCTGGGTCAGCAAGCCCCGTAATCCCATGAACAAGCCAGTGGCGACCAGTACAGGGATAATCGGCACAAACACGTCACCGAATGTGCGAATCGCCCGCTGAAACGGATTCCCCGACTTTTTCGCCTGAGATTTCAATTCTTCCTTGCTTGTGCTCTCCATTCCAAGGGATTCGACCGCTTCAAAAATCTGATTGACGGTTCCTGTTCCGAAAATGACCTGGTATTGCCCGGAGTTGAAAAAAGCTCCCTTAACCTTATCGATCTGCTCAACCTTCTTCTGGTCAATCTTCTTCTGATCATAAACCATGATTCTCAGTCTGGTTGCACAATGGGCAAAGGAAGCGATGTTCTCCCTGCCGCCAATGGCTTCCACTACCTGCCTTGCGATTTCCCGATTATCCGCTGCCATGTTCATACATCCCCTTCTTTATCTTTTACGGCTTCGGTCAGATCCCATTTCGCGACCTTCAAGCCGGCACTGCCGTTCTGTACAAAAAATCGAATATTTCGGCTCTCGCACTTCGGAAAAATCCGGCTTGTAAACACCTCTTCGCCATCGTTGATGAACAGCTCGACCGAAGAGATGTCCACAAACAGATGAAATTTGATCGAATTTCTTTCGGTTGGCAGCTTACAGGATCGAACCGTTCCGTAATCACTGACAATCGATGCTCCCGAAGAAGAGCGATCCAGCGTAACCTTCCGTTTGCCGGATTCATATCGAATAACGGTTCGTTCCCCTTCGCCAGCCCGAAATTCAATGCCAACAACGTCCGCTTCGATGGCTTGGAACTCGCATATCATCTCGAATGCGGTCCCTTGCACCCCCTTGTAACTCTTCACTTCGCTGTGAAGCGTATCCGCTGCCTCTGCGACCTTGTCGCGGAGCACCTGAAGCTCGGGGACCGGCTGTTGATTCAACCTGCCTTCACGGAACGTAAGCATACGAGGAAGCGTCAAACAATGGGCCCAGCCATGCGAGTCGGTGGGATACCCGATATCCGGCAAACCCATCCAGCCCACCATGATGCGCCGGTCTTTCTCATCCAGCATGGTCTGCGGCGCGTAGAAATCAAAACCTCTGTCCAGCTCGCAAAAGGAGCCGTGATCCAACTCCAGCGTATCCCTCTTCAGCGGTTTACCTGAAATATAGCCGGATTGATATATGTTTTGAAAATGGTCATCCTCCGGAAGCAGCCCTTGTGGTGAAAACAGCAGCACCCCTTGGCCTTCCAGTTCAAAATAGTCAGGGCATTCCCACATATAGCCGAAATGCTCAAGACGGGTTTGAATCTCCCCTTTGAATTCCCAAGACAGCAAATCCGAAGATTCGTAGATGACTGCCGAACCGGTCTGATCAACCCTTTGGGCGCCGATGACGAACCGGTATTTGTCTTGGTCTTTCCATACTTTCGGATCCCGGAAGTGTTCGGTATATCCGTCCGGCACATGATCGATCAGCGGCTTATCAAGCTTCGTGATCGATCCGTCGCGGTCCATCACAGCCATGCATTGATAAGATTGCCTGTTCCATTCCTCGTCCCGGGCATTCCCGGTATATAACAGATACAGTTTGTTGTCTTTCACGATCCCGCTGCCTGAATATGCGCCATAAGCATCAAACAGCTGCCCTGGTTCAATGGCGATGCCTTTGTTATGCCAATGCACCAGATCCTTCGAGGAAGTATGATACCAATATTTCAAGCCATGAAACGTCCCCAAAGGAAACCATTGATAAAACAAGTGATATTCCCCGTTATAATAAGAAAATCCGTTGGGATCATTCATCAACCCCATGACGGGCTGTATGTGAAACGTCTGTCTCCATTCGCTTCGTCTCGCCTGCCTCCTTAATGAAGCAATCTCTTCGGGAGAAGCCTGATCCAGGCGGCGGTATTTCAGTTCTCTGTCCATATCTCTTCTCCTTATAAATGGGCTAACTAAAGAATCAAACAGACGTGCTGCACGTGTACGTGAACAAAACCAATCATAGTGGAACCGGTTCCAATCAAGTGTAAAAATAATGAACTCAGTTCCAATACAAGCAGCAAACGCCCGATTTGGAACCGGTTCCGTTTTTTAGTATAAAATAACTAATTCAGATTGTCAACGCTTTCCCGATGAATCATCTCGCAATTCATGACCGTCAGGAGATCCGCAGGCTCGTCGTTGACCAGCTTGATAATATGCTGTGCAGCGAGGTGCCCCGCTTGAAAATATCCATATTTAACCGTGGTCAATCCGGGGTGAATCACCTCGGTTACATCGTATCCGCCAAATCCGGTAACGGAGAGTTCGCTGGGAATTTGAATGCCCTTCATATGCGCAGCTTTCATCACGCCAAGCGCGATGTTGTCCGTGGCGCAGACCACCGCCGTTGGCAGCGTTCGATTAGATTGGAAAATCGTCAACGCGGTCTGAACGCCATCTGACATTTTAAATCCACTTTCATAGAGATCGAGATTCACTTCCACACCAACATGCTCGCTCACCGCTTTCAGAAACCCTTCCTTTCGTTTGACCCCAACCGCAACGTCTTTTTCCGTAACACCAATATAAGCTATGTTACGATGTCCCTTGGACAGTACATAACGCCCCATGTCATAGCCTGCGGCATAGTCGTTATAAATCATGCTGTGAACATCCTTGTGCTGTTGTCCGAGCAGAAGAACGGGAATGCCGATCTCTTTAATCGCGGCAAGATGCGTCTCCGTCACCTGTGTGGCGAATAGAATGATCCCTGATATTTTTTGTCTGGCGAGGTCATACAGCGCCTCAATCTCTCGGGATAAATCCTGGCTTGCATTAATGATGAGAAGCTGATATCCGTGTTCCCTTAGTTCTTCGTCCATTCCGGCCACGGTCTGCGATGCGGAAAATGAGTCCAGACGCGGCATAATGGTGCCGATCATACTGGTTTTTTTCGCTTTTAAGCTCTGTGCAAAAGAATTCGGAATATAGCCGGTTTCCTGAATGACCTGCTCAATCTTTCGGCGTGTCGCATGGCTTACGGATCCTCCGTTTAAGAAACGGGAGACCGTGCTTTTGGCAACTCCGGCTTTGTGAGCGATATCGGCGATCGTGTTCTTCATTCACTGATCACCGGAGCCGCACAACAGGCTTTGATTCGTGTATGCATGAAGCTCTCCCCTTCGATTTCGCATTTCTCTAACTATACCATGACCTCCGGGCGTCCGTGAAATTGCAGGCCTAGGGCCTATCATTTTATAGACCATACCTCTCTAAGATCCAAACTTTGGCGTGGATAAAGCGATTCGAAGGGGATTATTCTTGGTTCCCCTTTACTTAACATGCAGATGGTCTATGGCTTTCCCCTTAGACTTGCACGGTTCGCTCAGCCGATTCTACGGTATGCTTCAGCAGCGTAGCAATCGTAACAGGACCCACGCCGGCAGGTACCGGCGTAATCGCGGAAGCAGCCTCCGCGCAAGCTTCATAATCGCAGTCACCGATATTCCCTTTGTTATAGCCTGCATCCAATACAACGGCCCCCGGCTTGATCCAGTTCCCTTGAATAAAATTGGGTTTGCCTACGGCAGCAACAACAATATCCGCCTGCGAGACAATATTGGCGAGATCCTTCGTTCTCGAATGACAGATCGTAACCGTAGCATTGCGATTCAGCAGCATCATCGATACCGGCTTGCCGAGAATCGGACTGCGTCCAACAATGACGGCATGTTTCCCTTCAATCGGCAGGTTGTAATAATCCATAATCGCAAGTATCGCCGCAGGCGTACAGGAAGGATATTCGGCAAAACCAAACGCATTTTGCGAGAACCCAAGCGTGGTGACCCCGTCCACATCTTTTTCAATACGGATGGTATCAAAAGCCGCTCGTTCATCGATATGATGGGGTACCGGATGCTGCAGCAGAATGCCGTGAACATTGGGATCCTCATTCAGCTCTTGAATGGCAGCCATCAGTTCCTCCGTTGTTGTCGACTCGTCTAGCACCACTTTTTTGGATATAATTCCAAGCCGCTCACAGGCATTTCCCTTCATTCGCACATAGGTTGCCGAAGCCGGATCTTCTCCTACCAATATCGTTGCCAGACATGGGGTTACCCCTTTCTCCTTAAGCTCCTGCACCTTCACGGCCAGCTTGGCCTTGATATCGTCGGATACCAGCTTTCCATCCAAAATCAAAGGTTCCTTACTCATTGCACATCCGCTCCTTCGCCATTGTTATTGTAATAAACATAAAGAGGCAAGGCGACATCTCTGTCTCCTTACCTCTTGCCCAGGCGTACGGCATATGATCCTATGTGCTCCCTCTTGGTGACCCAAGTTACGCCAGTAACACATAGATAACTTTTTTTAATATACCATGACTTTGGACTTCACGCTACCAGGATGATGCGCCTGTTCCAAATCGTAATCTTTTTGATTAAATTATTAAAAACACGTATGTTGCCGATTGTCCAAGCATAGAATGTGCTAAGAACATTTCGCTTCAGGAGGACTTGATGAAACATCCCGTTGTATTCAAAATGCTGCCCTTCATCCTGCCGCTTGTCTTCGTGATTCCGGTCTTAACGATATGGCTGCAAAATGGTTCTGGTTCCAGGCTCGTCGAAATCCTTGACATGCAGCAGGTCAAAACCATTTTTACTGGCATCTTCCTTGAGGCGCTACCTTTTGTTTTGCTAGGCGTGCTGCTCTCGTCACTTCTGCAAATGTTTGTAAAAGAGCAATGGGTGCGCCGTCTTATACCCAAAAATCCGCTCATCGGCGTCTTGTTTGCTTCCATGCTGGGCATCGTGCTTCCCATATGTGAATGCGGGATGATACCGGTCGTCCGAAGGTTGATGTTAAAAGGGATGCCTGCCTACATCGCTGTCACCTTTATCCTCAGCGGCCCCATACTGAATCCGGTCGTGTTCGCCGCAACCATCATGGCCTTCCGCTCGCATCCCGAAGTGGTGATCGGCCGGATGGGACTAGCATTGGCCGTTGCCGTGACGATAGGTTTAATCGTATATGTATTCTCCAAACATAATCCGCTCAAGCGATCCTTTCAGGAGTTTACCGAACAGGGCTCCGTCAATGGGGGACGGAAAATGCATGAGCACCCTAAAACATGGAGGAGCATGTTTGTTCACGCCGGAGACGAATTAATTGAAATGACCAAGTATCTGGTTCTTGGCGCGTTCTTGACCGCCTGTATCCAATCCTTCATTCCAAGGGATGAATTGTTGGCATTAGGAAACGGTCCTGCCGCCTCATATCTGTTCATGATGGGGTTTGCGTTTATATTGTCGCTCTGCTCGACTTCGGATGCCTTTGTCGCGTCTGCGTTCACGCACAGCTTTTCGGTCGGTCCACTGGTTTCCTTTCTTGTTCTCGGCCCGATGCTGGATTTCAAAAGCTTGCTTATGCTGTCCGCTACGTTCAAGACCAAATTCGTAATCGGTCTAAGCCTGCTGGTTATCACGCTGGTCTTTATCGGCTCTATAGCCGTTGATGCTCTGTTTCGAGGTTAGCTAATTGGGGAGGAGGCTGATGTAAACGATGATTTCCAGCTTGGCTATACGGGGCCATTATGTGCTTCGGTCGCTGCTCATTGCAGCTCTTGCCTTCTATATCATGCATCTGAATGCTACAGAGTCTCTTCATTATTACCTGGCTCCACACATGCAGACCCTGCTGCTGCTCTGTCCGGTCCCGCTTCTATTCATTGCATTCGGTATGCTGTGGCACGCTCTTGGGGGTGATACCGGAGAGGTGTGTGATTGCGAGCATCCCCTGCCTAACGGCTTTGTCAAAAACATGACCGTCTACGGGTTGTTCGCAGTACCGCTGCTGTTCGGCCAGCTTCTGCCGAATCAAGCTCTTGGAAGCGACATGGCTTCCAAAAAAGGCATGATCTACACCTATCCGAACCCGGATGTCCGCCGTAAGGCCGAGGACCAGAACGCCTCTGCAGCCTCTGAGACAAATAACCACTCTCTATCTGCTGATCAATCGGCGACCCAAGACGCCTCACAGCAGGAGCTGTTTATTGCCAAGGACATCTACAGCGTGGAATTCGCAGAGCTCGCCAAGCGTTTATATACGCTTTCCGTCATTTCGGTTGAACCTGACATTTTCTCGGAGACCGTCGGTGCCATCGATATGTATAAACAGCAGTTTCAAGGAAAATCCATTACAGTCCAAGGATTCGTCCATCGGGATAAACATATGTTAATAGACACGTTTGCCGTCAGCCGATTCCTTGTCATGTGCTGCACCGCTGACGCCATCCCGTTTGGCATTATTGTCCGCGGCGCGAATGCTTCGTCTTTTGACAATGACACATGGGTCCAGATCGATGGCACGATCCAGGTGAGTACCCTAAATGGTGAGGAAACTCTTCAAGTGCAAGCCGAAAGAATTCAACCGATTGAGCAGCCGGCATCCCCGTACATTTTTACAAATGCGGACTCCGTGGCGGAGTTTGATGAACTGTATTCCAATATTAAAGATACCGGGAGGTAAGGAACCGATGAGCAAAGTGCCTGTAATTATGATTAGCGGTTTTTTGGGAAGCGGCAAAACAACGCTGCTGCTCAGACTGCTGGATTATGCCGCCAAGCAGCAGTGGAAGACAGCCGTATTGATGAACGAGATGGGCGATCAGGACGTGGATGGGGCTATCGTATCCGGCGAAATGCCGGATCTTCCGATCGAGAAGCTGCTTGACGGCTGCATCTGCTGCACCAAACGAAGCGAGCTTGGGCAAGCTCTGAACACCCTGTTAGATCAGAAGCCTGATCTCATATTTATTGAGACCACCGGAGTCGCGAACCCTGAGCAGATTCTTGAGGATCTGCAGGATCCGTCCCTTGTGGATCGCATATCGATCCAGCGCAAAATCGCTTTGGCCGACGGCAGCAAATTTCTGGAATACAACAGCTTCTTCGCATCCAGCCGCGAACTGGTCCGTACCCTACGGGGACAAATCAGCTTCGCGGATACTATCATCCTTAACAAAGCGGGTGAATGCGAAGAGAAACATCTCAACAAGGTCATCACTTCCATACGAAAAATAAACACGGCCGCAAGCCTGTCCGTGACCGATTACAGCCTTATAGATGAGCTGGAAGTGTTTCGTGAATTCTCACGGCCAGCGGATGTTCTCACAGATCAAATTCAAGACACACCATGGAGTGAAGAGGCCCTCAAACATGAGCCTCATCCCCAGGGAGCCCCAATATTCGCGAATCACCGCCATCAACATGGAGTGGAGTCAGAGCAGACAAATCCCTCCTTCTCGGGTCTGGATACCTTAACGTTATCCGCGCCAACCCCTATCCCGCTTCGCATAAGCGTGATCGAAGCCTTTTTGACCGCGCGCAGGTCCAGCCTGATACGAGCCAAAGGCTATATTCAGCTCTCGACTGGCCCCACACTTGTTCAGTGGGCGGGTTCACAGCTGGAATGCCAACCAAGCACCCTGCGGCTGCAGCGCGGATATCTCACACTCATCGGCCATCGTCTGGATAAAACGCGCATCGTACAGGAATGGGAGGACTTACTGAGCGGCGTGGTGCAATAAAGTGAAAATCAAGTGGAAATAATCCCAAGAAATGTGAGTGCAACCGCGATGGGAGGAACGTTTCATACATGGAGCATCTTCCAGCAGGAAAAGGGGCATCTCACAAGATCTAAGATCTTATGAGACACCCCTTACGGTGAAACTGGTAGTTTAAACACATGCGTAATTCCGATAGAATCATAATTTAGTCCCGGGGATAATTCACTTCCATGATGTCCATAAATGAAATTTTAGTAACCTCACCATTATGTTTCATATGTACCTTCCCTGTTCGGGAGTCCATTTGATCGATTTGTCCGCGAACCGTCTCTTCCCATCCCCATACCGTTAATACAATCACAGATTCCTCTTGGTAAGCTTCTGTAAGTTGATTGCCGAGCTCTTCAAGTACAAACTCATCTCTAGTAGGTCTCTTTGGTACTTTTGCCTTGGCCATATCCTTGCCCTCCTGATTTATGTTGTTCATGCTGCAGCATTAAATTTCGAATGAACGATTTCTTTCATCAAAACGATGAATTGGGAATCTTCTTCCTATTATACATCAAAAACGATCCAGAATGCTCAGTCCATCCGTTATCTCAACGGATGATAGGCAGAACAAAAAAACAAGCCTTGATAATCAAATCAAGGCTTGTTTTTATGCGTAATCATTACGATTAATTTCAGTCAAAAAATATAGTCCTACATAAGGGACTCATTCTCTTCTAATACCATCCATGGCAGCGGATTGTTAAATGTTGACCATTCAAGCTGCATTTCCTCGTCCGTTAACAGACATCCATCCAGGTCCTGCTCGATTTGCTCCCGCTCCATCTGAATGCCAATCATCACGAGCTCGGTCATCCGATCTCCCCAGACGCCATCCCATTTTCTCCGGATATCCGGTTCGCTCTGAATCAGCTCCTGCTGCTCCTGCTCGGTTAATGCAGCGACCCAGTATCCTGCCGGTCCGAACTGAATGGAGGGACCCGCCTGACTTAAGCTTGCAGCCACATCCTCACGCACAGCCAGCCATGCGATTCCTTTGGCGCGTACGACCTCTTCGGGCCAATCCCCCATGAATTCGGCCAGCCGCTCGGGATGGAACGGTCTTCTTCTCCGGTAAACAAATGAGCTGATGCCGTATTCATCCGTTTCCGGCACATGCTCTTCCTTCTGAAGCTCCTGAATCCATCCGGGCGATTGACTCGCTTTTTCAAAATCAAAAAGCCCGGTGTTCAGGATTTTCGCAGGGGAAACCTGTCCGTTCACTGTACGAATGATGCTGGCACTTGGCTGAAGCTTGCGCAGTATGCCCTCGACCTTGGTCAATTCCTCTTCGCTTACCAGATCACATTTATTCAACAGCAGCACATCACACATCTCAATCTGATCAATCAACAGATCGACTACTTCCCGCGTATCCTCTTCGCCCAGCGCTTCCTTCCGATCGAGTAGGCTTTGGCCGGAAGAGAAGTCTTTCCAGAATCGGTTGGCGTCCACTACCGTTACCATGCAATCCAGCCTGGCGAGGTCAGACAATTGCACACCCGAGACCTCATCCGGATAGACAAAGGTCTGCGCCACAGGCACGGGCTCGCTTATTCCCGTTGATTCAATCAGAATGTAATCAAAGCGCTTCTCTTCCGCCAGCTTCTGTACTTCCTGCACCAGATCTTCCCGAAGCGTGCAGCAGATACAGCCGTTGGACATTTCGACCAGCTTCTCATCTGTGCGCGACAAGCTTCCCTCTCCTCGAACCAGATCTGCATCAATATTCACTTCACTCATGTCATTAACAATGACAGCTACCTTCAATCCCTCACGGTTATGCAATACATGATTAAGAACCGTTGTTTTCCCTGATCCGAGATAGCCGCTAAGTACAGTAACCGGTATTCTTGTATTATTCATTTATTGAACTCCCTCCATTCATTAATCGTAATTATTACGATTAATACGTTTTGATATTATATCTCCTCCGTTCAAATGTCAATCCTTCTGTACAAAAAAAACGCCTCAAGCAGTAAAAAACCTCCGGCGCCTTATGTACCGGAGGTTTATGCCATATTGCAGCGAGGCGCGAGTCATGATGTTGAGCTGCCCTCTATGATTTAACATGCTCTTTTGTCTGCTTATCGCAGAGTCAATCCTCTGCTGCTATTATTTATATTGAAGCCTATCATTCGTCTTTCCAGATGACCTGCTCGCCGTAATCTTTTCCCCAATCGTACATCAGTTTCAGGATCGGCATTAAGCTCTCCCCATAAGGCGTGAGTGAGTATTCGACTCTGGGCGGAACCTCGGGGTAAACCACTCGATGCACCAGCTGATCCTCTTCCAGCTCACGAAGCTGATTGGTCAGCATTTTTTGCGTGATATGAGGAATCATCCTGTTCAGCTCACCGAAGCGTTTGACGCCTTCCAAGCCAAGATGCCATAGAATGATCAGTTTCCATTTGCCACCGATGACCGCCAGGGTTAACTCCTTATGGCAGTTTATTTCTTTGAGATTAATCCGCTGCTTGACTTCACTAGCCATAATTAACACCCCTTCCTCCCTATAGTATACAACGGGCGCGGCCATATCATCAAAATGGAAAACCTCACATAATCAAGCTTCTATTCCAGATTGGCGTGCAGCCCAAACATATTGTCCGACTGCAGTTCCTTCTGTTCCATCAATCTGAGTATGACGGCATCCAGCACGATCAGCAAGGTCTGCTCAAATAAGGAAGCCATCGGTTGAACGGTTACGAGATTATCCTGATTCTGGTCTTTGGTTGCGCCTGGAAGCACAACAACCGTATCTGATAGTTTACCCAATCGGGATTCGGGCTTAATGGTTACAACCGCTAAGGCAGAACCGATGCTTTTGGCCTTCTGGGCCATGGCCACCAAGCTCTGCGTCTCGCCGGAGCCTGAACCGATCAGGAGCAGATCCCTCTCTCCAATAGCCGGAGTTACCGTATCACCCACAACATGGACCTTGTATCCCATCTGCATCAACCGCATGGCAAAAGATCGGATCATCAGACCGGATCTTCCGCCTCCCGCTACAAAGATAGACTCGGATCTCATAATTCGTTTGATCAATTCCTCAATCTGGGTACCATCGACCTTCTGTACAGATTCAGAGATCTCCCTGGCAATCACATCTGCATGCTGAAAAATCGGTTTATCCATCGTCCTTAAGCCTGCTTAACCCATTGCTGCATTTGGGCAGCAGCGGCTTTCTTATCCGATTGGCCCGTGATTCCACCGCCAACGATTACGAGATCGGGGTTCGCTTGGATCACCTCAGGCAGAGTCTCCAGCTTGATTCCTCCTGCAACGGCTGTCTTGGCATTTTTGACTACACGTTTGATCGCTGCCAATTCTTCGAAGGAGTTTTTGCCTTCCGCCTGATGGTCATAACCGGAATGCACGCAAATGTAATCCACACCGAATGCATCAATCTCCCGTGCTCTTCCCTCGATATCCTTCACATTAATCATGTCCACCATCACCTGTTTGCCTTGCTTCAGGGCTTCAGCCACGGCGCCTTTGATGGTAGAGTCATCGGATACACCCAATACCGTGATAATGTCCGCACCAGCCTCGGATGCCTTCATCACTTCATAACCGCCAGCATCCATAATTTTAAGGTCAGCGAGCACGCGCAGATGCGGAAATGCCTCCTTGATGGCTTTTACGGCGTGAAGGCCCTCGTTAATGACAACCGGTGTTCCAATCTCCACGATATCGATAAACTCGGCTACCTCGGCCACCACTTCCTTTGCTTCCGAAATATTCACCAGGTCTAATGCCAATTGAAGTTCCATATTGTTAATCTCTCCTTATGAGCGTATTGGTTAGCTGTTACACGCTCATTGTAGAGCCATTACTTTACTTTATGGAAGTACGTACTTATAAGTGAGATACTTACGGCGAAGTAAGTAATGTGGTGGGACAAGGGTTTGCAGGCTCTCATTTTCCGCGAAAATATTTTGGATAACATGCTAGCGCCCAGGTAAAAAACAATTAAGGTCATTTATTCACTTCAGTCTCACCAGCTGCTGTGGTTTAATATAGTTGTCCGGCCGGACTAAATGATCGGAAAGGAGGCTGAACGAATTGATTCAGAATATGGAGGTGGCATCTGCGTAAGCGGATGTCGCGTTAAGGGGAGTCCATCTTGGACTCCCCTTCATTTATCATCTGAATGTAAAGGGGGGGTTCCTTTTGACAAGCTTACGTCAAACCGGCGTTATCGTTATAACCGGTGTTATGGCTGCCGGTAAATCTACCATCGCGCAGCTGTTAGCCGAAAGATTCGATCGTGGAGTCCATCTGCGTGGTGATATGTTTCGAAAGATGATCGTCAAGGGCAGAGAAGAAATGCTGCCCGAGGCCTCCGCCGAAGCGGAGCGGCAGCTCGCGTTACGATATAAAATAACTGCCAACACGGCCAGAATGTACGTCGACGCCGGGTTTCATGTCGTTCTTCAGGATGTCATTCTGGGTCCGGCCCTGCAAGAAATAGTCGAATCGCTGGGAGAGCATCCCGTATACGTTGTCGTACTCAAGCCTTCCCAGGATGTCATTTGCACCCGGGAGCAGCATCGGGACAAAACAGGTTATGGGATATGGAGTATTGACGAACTGGACCGGCGGTTAACGGAAGAAACGCCGAGAATCGGCTTATGGCTGGATACCTCCCATCTTTCCGCTGAAGAAACAGTCGATGTAATCTGGAAGCGTATATGGGATGAAGGAAAGATCGCACCGTTGGGAAGACCAATCCAATAGCAACATCATGAATACGGTTCTTGGTAAAAAACAATTAAGGTCATTTATTCGCTTCAGTCTCACCAGCTGCTGTGGTTTAATATAGTTGTCCGGCCGGACTAAATGATCGGAAAGGAGGCTGAACGAATTGATTCAGAATATGGAGGTGGCATCTGCGTAAGCGGATGTCGCGTTAAGGGGAGTCCATCTTGGACTCCCCTTCATTCATTTTATTCATAAATAACGGCTTTGATTTCGTCACTATCGATGTTGTTTTTATCATACCAGTAGAAGCCCGTATCAATCTGCGGTTCTACCTTCTCTCCTTTGATAGCGGCAACAGCCGCTTTCACCGTCTCATATCCGATGCCGACCGGGTTTTGCGTGATGGCTCCCGCCATCGTTCCGTTCTTGATGGCATCGATCTGCGCTTTTCCGGAATCGAAGCCGACCACCACGATCTGGCCTTCCTTCTTCATCTCCGTTACCGCATTAATGACACCGACCGCAGATCCTTCATTCGCCCCGAAAATCCCTTTCAAATCCGGGTGTGCCTGCATCATCGCTTTGGCAAGGTCCGTGGATTTCAGATGATCTCCGCCCCCATATTGGATATCAACGATCTCAATATTCGGATACTTGTCTTCGATCTGCTTCTTGAAGCCGTCGCGGCGGCTTACGCCCGTGACACTTGTCTGGTCATGGACCACCATTGCGATTTTGCCTTCATTCCCGATGAGCTCCGCCATCTTATCCGCTGCAAGAGCAGATGCTGCCAAATTGTCTGTTGAAGCAGTTGTTACCGGAATGTCGCTTTCCACGCCGGAATCAAAGGCGATCACCGGAATATTGTTCTCCTGGGCTTTTTTCAGATAAGGGATCGAAGCCTGACTATCCAGTGCAGCGAACCCGATCGCGCTTGGTTTCTTGTCCAGTGCAGCCTGCAGCATTTCGATCTGCTTATCCACCTGGGATTCCGTTTCCGGTCCTTCAAAGGTAATCCGTACGCCCAGCTCCTGCCCAGCCTGCTCAGCTCCAGCTTTCACCGCCTGCCAGAATTGATGCTGAAAGCCCTTGGAAATGATCGGGATATAGATTTCACCTTCGGCACCGGTGCCTGAGCTTGAACCGCCTTCACTTGGACTATCGGTACCTGTCGCTGTACTGCCTGATCCGCCGCAAGCAGCCAGCAAGCCAGCAGTCACCATGAGAATCAGAGCCAATACGAAAAGCTTTTTCATAATCTCAATCTCTCCTTATGTTTCAGTAATGTACATCTATAGAACTCCATTCCGGAAGTTTCTACACAACCAATCTGCTTCTGATCGAGCTTAATTCCGTCATTGAAACGCTTGAAACGCTTCACGCTTTACGTCTGCGAAGAATATCCGCATACACCGCAAGAATGATAACGAACCCGACCACAACGGTCTGCCACTCCTGAGGCACAGACAGAATGCGCAATCCATTCGTCAGCACACTCATGATCAGAGCACCGATGACCGTTCCGATAATGGTGCCCTTCCCTCCGCTGAGTGAAGTTCCCCCAATCACCACCGCTGCGATAGCTTCCAGTTCATACCCGGCACCCAGCGCCGGATTGGCCGAATTCAATCTCGATGCCATCATGACGCCGGCCAGGCCGGTAAAGGCGCCGGTTAAGGTGTAGATTACGATTTTCCAGAAGCTTACATTAACGCCCGACAATCGGGTCGCCTCTTCGTTGCTGCCAAGCGCAAAGTTATATCGGCCGATAATGGTCTTCGATAGGATAAGATATCCGACAATAGCGGCAACAAAGAAAATGACCACTGCATTCGGAATATCGAGTCCCGGTATCAACCAGCCCAACACGCTGCCTTGGGAGACCTCTGCAAAACTCTCGGCGTCGTTGAAATATACCGGCTTCGCCCCTGAGATGATTAACGCCAGCCCTTTGGCTATCATCATCATCGCCAGCGTGGCGATAAAAGGCGGGATCTTCATCTTCGCAACCGCCGTTCCGGACAGAAGTCCGCATAAAGCGCCCGTCAATATGCCTCCAAGGATACCAACAGGAACCGGCAAACCCCAGAACGTAATGCATACCCCTGTCATAACGCCGCTGAGTGTCATGACCGTACCAACCGATAAATCAATGCCTCCCGTAATAATGACAAAGGTTGAACCCAGAGCCAGCACGCCGATCACGGCAGTGGAGAGAAGAATCCCCACGATATTGGAGAACTGAAAAAAATTGCTGGATGAAATCGTGAAGAAAACAATGAGAACGACCAAACTTGCAAGCGCCAGCACTTGCTGAAGCGCACCTGACTTGATTTGAATGTTCATCTACTAATTCCTCCTGACGTGTATGGATAACGGCTTACATTCTCGCTGTTGCCAGATGCATAATGATTTCTTGGGTAGCCTCTTCATGATCCAGTTCGCCTGTAATCCGGCCTTCACACATCACGAGAATCCGATGACTCATCCGCAGAATCTCAGGCAGTTCCGACGAGATCATGATGATTGATTTGCCCTGCGCCGCAAGTTCGTTCAGCAATCTGTAAATTTCGCTCTTCGCCCCCACGTCAATCCCGCGCGTAGGTTCATCGAAGATCAGAATATCGCAATCGCGCGTCAGCCATTTGCCAATGACCACTTTCTGCTGATTGCCGCCGGAGAGGAACTTTACCTCTTGGTCAACATGCGGCGTTTTGACCTTCAATCGTTCGACCATATCCTCCGCCTGCTTGCGAATCTTCTCCGTATTCATCCATCCGCCGGGACGGAGAAATTCAGGGTAGGAAGCAATGACCACATTGCTCTTCACATCCAGGTCAACAACGCATCCGTATCGCTTGCGGTCTTCGGATAAATACCCGATGCCTAGACGTACCGCGTCATGCGGGCCTCTCATCTTCACCCTGGAGCCATGGATGTATATCTCTCCGGATTGGATACGGTCCGCACCGAATATCGCTCGCGCAAGCTCGGTGCGCCCCGCACCCACCAGACCCGCAATGCCTAGAATCTCTCCTTTTCTCAGGGTGAAGCTAATATCTCTCAAGGCTCTGCCTTGATTCAGCCCCTTCACCTCCAATACCGTCTCGCGCTCGCCTGCCGCGGCTTCCGGCTTCGAGGTCTCGTAAATCTGCCGGCCAACCATCTTGGATATAATATCCTGGGTGGTGACTTCAGCCGTCAACACCGTATCGATGTACTGCCCGTCGCGCATCACCGTAATGCGATCCGTAATCCGCTTGATTTCGTCCATTCGATGCGAAATGTAAACGATTCCAACTCCGTCGGCGCGAAGCTGACGAATGATGCGGAACAAATCTTCGATCTCGGTCTCGCTTAAAGCTGCCGTCGGCTCATCCATAACCAGTACATCCGCGTTATAGGACAAGGCCTTGGCGATCTCCACCATCTGCTGCTTGGCTACCGTTAATTCCGATACCTGAACGGCTGGGTCCATATCAAGCCCCATTCGCTGGAACAATGCCTTCACCTGCCGGTGCAGCGCCTGATCATCCAGAAACAGACGGAGCCTTCGCCGTGGCTCACGACCGATGAATATATTCTGAGCAACCGTCAAGTCCGGCGCCAGGTTCAGTTCCTGATGAATCATGCTGATTCCGGCGTCTTGAGCCGCTTTCGGATTCGTTAACTCCACGGGTTTCCCCTGGTACGTAACTGTACCTTCATCCTTCTGGTACACGCCGGTCAAAATCTTCATCATGGTCGACTTGCCCGCACCATTCTCACCCATCAGCGCATGAACTTCGCCGCGCCGCAGCTCAAATTGGCAGTTGTTCAATGCCAGCACACCCGGAAATTCCTTCGTGATTCCTTCCATCTGCAGCAGCACTTCACTCAAAATCTCTCACCTCTCCAGCATCGATGCATTTATTCATCATTGTATAAGCCGGTAAGTTTCACGGGAATGGAATATTCTCTGTTCCATGTTGAATATTCTACGATCCATCCATAAGCTCAAAAAAAAGCTACTCTTCCACAAAGGGAAAGAGCAGCTTCTGATTTTCCTCGGTATACATATTGTCCTTGTTGATAATTACGGAGTCCGTATAAACATTAGGAGACACCTTATCCCCTTCGATAAGGGATACGGCTGTTTTTATCCCCAAATAGCCAATGCTGAACGGCTTCTGAACGATGGTAGATTGGAGAACTCCCTCTTCCAGCAGCTTCACTTCCTTGATCGAGCTGTCAAAACCAACGAGTTTCACCTTCCCGACCAGTCCCTGTTCTCCAATCGCCCTGCCCGCCCCAACCGTGGAAGGCTCATTCAATCCTACGATTCCATCCAAATCAGGCCGCTCCCGCAGGAGCTCCATCGTGATTTCATAGGCCCTCTCCTCCATGCCCTCACTGTAATAGGTGCCGACAATCTCAGTGCCTTCACGCTGCTCCAGTATACTTCGAACTCCTTGTTCCCGCTCGATCTGCGTTGAGGTGCCCTGAACGAAACTGACGATAGCGACCTTGGCATTTACCGGAAGCCGTTCAGCAAGCTCCACAGCAGCCTTTTGCCCCGCATTGAAATTGTCCGTAGCGATCAGGCTCTGTGCATAATCACCATTTACGGCAGAATCAATCATGATTAGCAGAATACCTGCTTTTCGAATCGACTCCACAGTGGGGACCAAGCGGTTATAATCGCCTGCGGCCATTACGATGGCATCCGGCTGCTGCTTAATGGCTTCCTGCAGCATTTGGATTTGCAGGTCAACCTGAATTTCACGAGGAGGTCCTACCACCGAAACGTCCACGCCGAATTCACGCGAAGCCGTGTTTACCCCTTCAATCAGCACCCTCCAGAATTCGATCTCTTCCACGGCTTTGACGCCGACAATGATCTTCTTGGGCCGGGGTTCATCTTTAGACCATTGAAGAATGGCATAACCCACTATCAAGGCAGGGATCAGCAGCATCACAATATAACGCATGCTCAAGTAGGACTTCAAGGCAGTTCCCCCTCCTTTTCCCGCCGTTCCTCCGCATGAATAGCCGGAATGAGCAGCTTTACGCACGTCCCCGCACCAGGCTCGCTTGTATAACTCAGGCCATAATCCGCACCGAAATATAACTGAATCCGCTGATGGACATTCGCAATCCCAACGCTATTCCTCGATTGGCTCCCACCACTGGACGTTAAGAGGGTCTCCACCTTGGCCTCATCCATTCCGATGCCGTCATCCATGACTTGAAATACGATCATATGGTCTTCATGCGCACCCGTGATGGTGATCGTTCCCGGGCCTTCCTTGTTCTTGATGCCATGATAGATAGCGTTTTCCACAAGCGGCTGTAGCAGTACTTTTAGCGTGAGATAAGAATAAAGCTCCGGATCCATATCGAGTGTATACCGGATTTTGTCCTGATATCGCATCTGCTGTATTTTTAAATAATTCGTAATATGTTCCATTTCCGTGGCAATCGGTATCAATTCCTTCCCCTTGCTTAGTGACGCCCGGAAGAGACGAGCTAAAGCCGATGTCATCAGAATAACCTCATCATGCTTCTTGCTCTCGGCCATCCATATGATGGAGTCGAGTGTATTGTACAGAAAATGGGGATTGATTTGGGCCTGAAGGGCATTCAATTCGCTTTTCCTCTTAAACTCCTGTTCAACCATAATCTGCCTCATCAATTCTTTGACCTTCGATACCATGACGTTGAAGCTGCGGGCCAGGCCGGAGATTTCTCTGGAGTGCCCGACAGGAACGCGGATATCGAAGTTCCCCTTCTCCACCTCCATCATTTTCTCCTGAAGCTTCTTGATAGGCCGGGTCAGGTTGCGGGAGATGACAACAGAGAACAGCACGCCTAACCCGAGGCATAACAATCCTGCTACGGCAAAAGAAAGCTGCATCTGCTTCTTATTATCCACCAGCTCATTCTCGTAAAAGACGCCGACGATTTTCCAGCCGAAATCCGTGTCCTTAATGCTATAAATCCGGCTTGCACCTTCCTCCTTCACAACAAATCCCCCTTGCTTGTCCTGAAGCACCTGTTCCAATCGCTCCGTCTTCAGATTGCTGTAGAGCAGTTGCTGCTGAGGGTGGTATACAATCCTCCCCTGGCTGTCAATCACAAACACATAACCCCGGTTGCCCAGATCGAGCTTGCTGAGCATGTCGTTGATGACCTTGAAATTGAGGTCAATCAGCAGGATTCCAAGCCCTTGGGTAGGGGTAATGCCGCTGAGCTCTCGGCTGAGCGATACAACCCAGCGGTATTCTCCCTTGATGACCGGCTGCACATGCGACGACGATATGACCGTCTGTCCCTTGTTTTCCTGTGCCTGCCGATACCAGGGCTGCTCGGAAACCTCAATATAAGGATTTAACTCTGCATTCGTCCGATCGGAAATGAAGGTCCCGCCCTCGCCGAAGATGTTGATCGAAGCAATATCCTTGCGCGAGACCCGGATGGAATGGAAATATTCCGATATTTTCGCTTTCAGTTGGGCTAATTCAGCCGGCTGCAATTCCTCGGAAGAGGCAAGATATTCCCTCACGTTCGGGTTGTTCATGGTCGCAAGCGAAATGTCCTTCATGCCCGTAATGTAGGTTTGGATGTTCGCATTCACTTGATTGATAAGCTCGGAGGTATAACTCTCCGCCGTTTCGCGAACAGCTGATTCGGATAACCGATAGGAGATAAAAATAAGCAATAGTGCCGTAAACAGCACCAGCATCACAAACGAGCTGGCAATGCGGGACTGAATGCTCTTGATCCGCTGCGAGGATTTCATGAGTTTGTTCCATCCATCGTCATTTTGTTCCGGTATTCCGTGGGGGTAACTCCGGTATGCTTCTTAAACAGCACGCTAAAATATTGAGGGTCCAGGTAGCCGGACCTTGCCGCAATTTCATAGGTTCTCATCGGAGAGTGCTTCAACAGCTCTTTGGCTTTCTCCATTCGAACTTCCGTTACATATTCAACGAAGGTCTTCCCCGTATGAGCCTTGAACAAGGAGCTGAAATAACTTGTGCTCATGAAGATTCGGCTGGATACCGACTTGATCGATAGCTGCGCAGCCTCATAATGTTGGTGAATGAAATTCACCGCTTCCAGCATCTGCGAACGCGTAATATCCTTCCTCGTCTTGGCCACGTCCCGTATAGCTTGCTCGCACACTTCTTGCAGCCAGCGCTCAATCTCATCGAGGGAACGAAATGAGTATAAATCGGATAGCAGCCTCTTTTCCTTGCCAACCCACTCATTCTCGTTGCTGCCGATTTCCGTTAGGGTCTGAAGTACGGCCAGCATGACCCGTACAATTCTCACATAACATAGCTCAATCGATATTGAAGCGCTTCCAATTTCGCTGATCAAACGCTTGATGCACGCCTCCACTTCATTCGCAGTTCCTGCACGGATTGCGGCTATAAGGGCTGCTTCATTTTCACTCCCGTCATGCAGCGGGCTGGTCTCCCGCTTTTCGAGATCCGTAATGCTGACCACCTGATCATGGCCCATCAGGAGCCGATATTCCAGCGCAGCCTCTGAGGCACGACAGGAATAACGTATCGCATGAAGCTGATAGCAGATCGTTCCTATTCCTAAGGTAACGGTGAATTTCATAAATCGTTTCGTAGACACGCGAATTTCCTCTGCCAGTTCTTGTGCCCTTGCGTACAGCTCTTCCTCGCCAAGACCGGACAGAATAGTCATGACTTTGTTCTCCTTATACCGAAAGACCGCTGCTCCCGGCTCCTCCGCTAATATCTCCTGAGTGATATTGTATAAGGCAAAAGCGTGCAGCTCATGATCCACATACCCTTCATCAGAACGGAGTTCATCCATATCCGCCAGCATGGCTATATAACACGGGCCATGGAGTGGAATTTCAAAATACGTCAGCTTGTTCTCAATCTCCGTGATTTTCATCGGAGATGTTGCCAGTCGCTCCAGGAAACGTTCCTTGAGGAGAACCAGGCTTTCGTTCAACTGCTGCCGGAGTTTTTTCAGGTGCTCTGCATGTCCGCGCTCTTCATCCATTTCCAGCTTCAGTTTATCCAGCAGTTCTCTTAACTCTGCGGATGTAACCGGTTTCAAAATAAAATCCGTCACCTGCAGCTTCACGGCCTGCTGGGCGTATTCAAAATCGTCAAACCCGGTCAAAATGATAATTTTGGTCTTGGGGTGCTGCTGCGTAATATGTCGGGATAATTCCAGACCATCCATATACGGCATATGAATATCCGTCAACACGACGTCCGGTTGAAGCCGGTTCACAGCTTCCAATGCATCACGGCCGTTCTCGCAATCTCCAATACATTCAAAGCCGTGCTCTGCCCACGGAATCCGGTTTCGAATTCCTTCCCTCACAATCGGTTCATCGTCCACAATAAGGATTGTATACAATCGAAGCCTCCCCCGTCCGAAGCAAATTCGCCTTTCTTTCACATTTCATGGATATGAGGAGAATATACAGGAAAAGCCCCTCGGCAGGCAACTGCCAAAGGGCTTCATACGTTAGCATTATTTGCGGGAGTTCATCCAGTTTATGAAGTTGTTCACCACGATATCGATGAAACCAATCGTCGGTTCATGGATCAGCTTACCGGTCTCATCCATCTTCTCATGTACCGCACCGATATATACCTCATTATTGGGAAGCAGCGGTGACGTAATGCCGACGGAAAAAAGGATATCCCGAAGATGCTCTTGAGCACGAACCGTGCCAAGCTGACCCATCGATGCCCCCATGATCCAGGACGGCTTCCCGTTCATGACCTTATCGACGCGGGATAACCAATCCAGTGCATTCTTAAGCACGCCAGGTATGGAGTAGTTGTACTCCGGCGTTATCCATAACACAGCATCAGCTGCTGCAATCCGCTCCTTGAAATCTTTGACCACCGCAGGCGGATCCAGCTCCACATCCTGATTGTAATGCGGCAGATCGCGAATGCCAACGATCTCGAATGTAATCTGATCCGCATAACGGAGCTTCAAATATTCTGCAAGCTTCATATTGTACGACTGTTTTCTGATGCTTCCTACCACAATTGCAACCTTCATGATACCCTCCAATTCTTATGCCTTAAGCACAAATGTTTCAGATTCTAGACAACTCTATTCAGCCTAACACCATATTTTACCATTGTCAAAATAACCTTCGTCCTACTTCATCAAAGAGAGCAGTTTACACACATCGCGCTCCAGCTCCACTCTTCGACCTTGCGGCACATACTGGAGCAGCGCCAGTGCAGCGTAGGGCACTTTGATTGCGTGAGGATCTTCATAGAGCCCGCTCCAATAGGACGAATCCATGATCGAAGCTTCATCCGATACCTTAATTTCCTGATGCGCGAGTTCTTGCGGTCTCAGACGGTTCAATATCGTCTGCCGCTGGTGGTTGCCTTGACCCAGCCTGGCCAGCTGGGTGTATCCGAGCCTTTCCAGTTCAATAAGTGCATGGGCATGCGTAATGCCGTGTTCAAGCTCTCCTGCAAAAAAGTAATACTTGCCCTCATAATGCTGATCCGGCAGCACCAGCTGCAGCTCCGATAGGGCACGGGAGGCCAAGTCAGACGCATCCTGGTAAGGTGGTATGTCATTGAACGAGAGTTCCAGCAGACTTTGCCGGGTATAATCCTCAATCCCATAATACCTGGCAAGCTTATGCTCATGCGCTGCATCTTCCATCAGCTTGAGCAGGCCCCTGACGATAGACGGAGTCAGCAGATCCGGCCGGTCCCGCAGCGCTTTAAGGCCGAGGACTCCGAGGGTCACCCCATGCCTGGAGGTGCTCAGATTTGTCAGGTTCGGCAGCAATCCTTCTACCAATTGATCCATTAATTCAGGCTTAGCCAGCTCCGATGGATAGGGCTCAAACCAATCCTCATGCTGACTGCGCAAGTGCCGGCAATTGGCGGCCAGCCCCTGCCGCACGTCCTGCGGAAGATTATGCTCCTTCTGCATGTAATAAGCCGCCAGATACGCCCCGCCGACATGTCCTTCAAACCAACCCACCTCACCCCCGCGGCTTAGTGCCGTGAGTCCATCCTCCAAATATTGGTCGCTGATGTCCATGTCGTCTCCCTTCCCTTCACTCGTGTCCGGCAAATTCAGCCTGGATGCAATATCCTTGGGCAAACTCGTTTTCTTCAAACGAATATTGTAGCCATACATTCTAAACTGCAGACCATTTTCGTTATCCGACACGATGATCCGGCGATCCAATGAGGAGCGAACCCGATCCAGAAAGCGATCATCCGTAACCCCATAAGTTAAATCTAACGACGGTGCCAGCGCATACATCGCGATTGGAATCCATTTGCGCTTGGTAGACACGACGACCGCATGGGCCGTTCCCCCAATAACAAATGCAAACTGCTCCGAGTCCTTGGCAATCGTTAATCCCAACGTCCGTTTCATCCATAATCTAGCGGCTACCGGATCCTCTACAGGCAATCCCACTTCCCGCAAATACAGGACACCGTAAGGGCCATTCGGAGTCAGAACCCCTTCTTTCAAGTCGTGATGGGCTATAAATTCAAGCAGATTGCCATCGCCGTCTTTGAAATACGCGTTCACACCGGAATCAAACCATTCAACCACCTCGCCGTCGGGCCATTGCAGCAGTGGCAGCTGCTCTGCGAGCTGCTGAATCGTAGAGTTGAAGCGGGAATAGGAGACTTCAAACGCGATATGAACCGGGGATAAGGGTTCGAACACTTCTTCGAATACAAGCGAAAAATCAGGTGTAGGCTGAAATTCGATCTCGACCTCATTTTCCCGCGTGATGGGGAAGTGAAGCAGTCCATGATAGAACTGCTTCACCCCCTGAATGGATAGGGTCTTCAATTTCAATCCGGCAAAATGTGTAATCACGATGGAAAAGCCTCCTCTTTACCGCTGACTTTCTTGACCAGCTCCATAAAGATGGAAAGGGCTTCCTTGGCACGGTAATCCAGCACAATTGTACCTTCTGCCGATTCGTTTTCATAAATGGCACGCTGAGAGCCACCAATGGAGATCCATTCCGGACTGTTAATTCCATGCAGATTGCGAATGGTAGCCTGCATTTGCTGCAGTGAACTCACACCTACTGCGCCGCCCGCCGAGCTTACGGATAGAACCGGCTTGCCTGAGAAATGCATCTGTCCCATATGATCCAGCGCGTTCTTAAGCACCCCGCTCATTCCACCGTGATATTCGGGAGTTGTCAAAATAATGCCGTCTGCCTCCATTAACAGCCGCTGCAGCTCACGCACGCCCTCATGACGGTTGAATATTTCGTCCGGCGAATAGAACGGAAGCGGGCTTTCATACAGATTGAACAGGTTTACTTCCACGAACAACCGCCTCAATTGCCCCTCCAAAGCTTTTGCCAAAACGGTACTGGTTGCTTCCTTGCGATTGCTGCCTGTGATCATCACGATTTTCATAGCACTGCCTCCCTTTTAGATTGTCGAGTGATTTGTTAAGTACATTGTATAGGAGGCAAGCCATGGAATTCGTCATCACAAGGAGTGATTTCACGTGCAAAAACCCTCAAACCTTAGGCTGAGGGCTCTACAACTATAGTCTTAGATACGATCAATATGTAAAGTAAACTTTTATACGATTCCGTGCTTGAGCGCATAGATGGCCGCCTGTGTCCGGTCGGCGACACCCAGCTTATCAAGCAGATGGCTGACATGGGTCTTGACCGTCTTCTCGGTAATATACAGCGCTTCGCTGATTTCTCTGTTGTTCATGCCCGAAGCGATCAGCTGCAGCACTTCCTGCTCCCGGCGGGTGAGTTTACCCAGCTCCTGCACGGCTTCTTCCTGCCTGCCTGGCCCGCTGGACGCCTCCGCTCCTTCGGGTAATGTAACGTGTGTCATTAACAGTCCTGCTGCATCCGGATGCAGCTCGACCATGCCTTGGAATACGCGTCTGATGGCAGCTACCAGCTCCTCCGGTTCAATATCCTTCAAGAGATAACCTCGTGCGCCTGCCCGAATGGCGGGCAGAACATGGTCGTAATCGACAAAAGAGGTCAGTACAATCACTTTAATGTGAGGCTGTTCTTTTTTCAGCCGTGCCGTCGTGTCGATTCCATTCAGCACAGGCATGTTCAGATCCATTAAAACAACATCCGGCTTGAGATGAACCACCCGTTCCAAGGTCTCCTCGCCATTGGCGGCTTCACCCACCATTTCGATATCCGGCTGCGTAGCCAGAAAAACCTGCAGTCCCCGGCGTACCATGGCGTGATCGTCAGCAATTAACAATCTGATCATCGCATTTCACCTCCATTCTCTGTTGATTTCAACATCAAGGGCAGCGTAACCTCAATGATGGTTCCTCCTCTGTACACACTATATAGACGGAATTGTCCTCCCAGTGATTCGGCTCGTTCCCGCATGCTGGACAGTCCAATGGAGTGTCTTGTGAGCTCGCTCAATCGTTGTTTGGTAATGCCTCGCCCGCGATCTTCAATCCGAAGTTCCACTTCATCATCATGCAGGGTTAAAGCTACCGTAACTTCCTTCGTATCCGCATGCTTGCTTACATTGTTGAGCGCCTCTTGGCCGATCCTCCATAAGGCTTCTTCTATTAGCCTCGGCAGCTCGTGAATACCGCTGATATGTGAACGCACATGAAGCTTCAATCGTTCGCCGTATTGCTTAAGACCTGTCACAAGCCCTTCCTCAAGCCCTGGCGGACGAAGCTGCATAATCAGCTCCCGCATTTCCTTGAGGGCGCTTTGTGATAATGACTGTATGTCGTGAATCGTATCCTGCAGCAAGCTTGTTTGACCATTGGATTCCGCTGCAAGCATACCGCCCACTCCCCTGGACATCATCACCAGCGAGAATAAGGTTTGGCTTACCGAGTCATGCAGGTCGCGTGCGAGGCGGTTTCGTTCATCCATCCGGGTAAGCTCGCGCCGGTTCTCTTCGAGGCGGACACGCTGAAGGGTCAAGCCAATATGTTCAGCCAAAGCCTCGATGACTTCGATATCCGCCCGGTACTGATCGCCGTATTGATCATAACCCACCAGAAGCAGGCCGAGTGAAGAGTCTCCGGCGACAGTGACAGGGGTAGCCACAGCACGGGTCAGGGATGAGACCCAGCCTTCCTGAACGAGCTGGTCTGCCAGCCGCTGCGCATCTTCTGCGCAGACCGGATCTCCTCCTGAGCGCTTCCTATCGTTAGGGTGGGGACGTGCCATCTCGGCGAGTGGAAATTTGGCATGGGGCAGCGTTGTTTTTCCCTCGCTGTATAGTGCGCGGAGTGTGATTTCCTTTTCAAGCGGCTCAAGCAGCGCGACGACCGGCCAATCAAAATACCGGCCCATTAAACTCATCACCTGCTCTGTTAACTCAGCCCGGTTAACGGCTTGTGAAGCATAGGCACCGAGAGCGCTGCTGTATTCCCCGAGCCGGACGAACAAATCCGCTCGACGCTGCTCGGCCGCGTACAGCCGCATGCGCTCAATGGCGCTGCCAATCTGATATGCAACCGACTCCAGCAGCGCCAATTCCTCTTTGGAGAAATGCAGCTTCCCGGGCGCAGCCACATTCAGCACACCGAACCTGCGGCTGCCGGATCGCAGCGGAACCGTTGCATGGTGGGTAATGCCTTCCGTGTCACCCCACTGATATCGAACCGCGTTATCCAGACGTTTGCAATTTAGAATGTTGACTGCATTCTTCAGGCGTCCATCATCGTAGCGCTCCAAGCACCAGCAGCTGCCGCATCTCATAGGCTCGTTATCCTCCCGGCTCAGTGCAGGCGGCAGATTTCGATTCGCAACAAATTCATACGTTCCCCGCTCATTCACAATGAACAGCCAGCCGGTCGTAAGTCCTGTCAGCTCCAACAGCTTGCCTATGACGACATCCAGCATCGGGGTCAGCTCATTGGATTCGTTCAAGGTTTCTGCGATCGTCTTCAGCGTAATCAATTCCTGAATATGCGGATCCTGATTGGACATACACGAGAACTCCTTCTTTTTTTTGCATTCTGAAGTAACTATATTATATAATCCAGTCACATACCATCCAATCCCTCATCCAGCATCCTCAGCCAGCCCGATACTTCACCCCATTAATTTTGGTAAAAAACAATTAATATTGTTTTATCTCTTGCATAATTCCACCTACATATGGCTTAATATAGAAGTCGGGCCGACGAAATGAGCTGAAAGGAGGCTGATTGAAATGATTCAGATCCGTGAGGTGGTATTCGCGTAAAGCGAATATCCGTTAAATGGGAGCCCGCTGCGGGCTCCCTATATCTATTTTAAAATCCAAAAAAAATCCTAAAAAACTAATTTCACGAAAGGAGGAGGGCAAGCATGATCAATGCAATTGTTTTGAAACTCAGCGATAGCTTAAATATGTATACAGAAAGAGGAGGGCATCGATGGGCCATTACAAGAACGGAAGAGAAGTGCTTCCCCCCGAGCTGCTGCAGCAAATTCAACAGTATATAGATGGAGAATTACTCTACATACCGAAACAGAGCGAGCAAAGAGCCGGCTGGGGAGAGTTAAGCGGTTCCAAACAACGCATCGAAAGTCGCAACAAAGAAATGTATCGCGCTTACTGCAAAGGAAGGTCTATTGAAGAACTGGAACGGACCTACTTCCTGTCAGGAGAAAGCGTGCGCAAGATCATAAGCAAACTTACCCGCGTAGGGACCTAAAGCGATGAGGCTTAACGGTCTGCATGCGGATTAACATAGGACTGTTCCCCAGGGGTGCAGTCCTTTTCATGTGACTCAGGCTAAACTGGCGTGGAGCCTGGCTTGTGTTGAACCGTATATCGGAATTCGAGATTCGACTACATAGAAAAAAGAATGCCCGGCTGTAGATTGTCTACGGCCGGGCATCTTCATGTCCAACTATCCTTCCTGCGGCTCACCCGCTATATCCCATCGATGGCGGAATTTCTCCAATCTCGGATGCAAGTATGGAGGCTCGGACAACAGAATCAGCCTCAGCTTCACAATCCATTCCTCAAATGAAGAAAAAGACGCAAACACATTAGCCACCTCAGGCGTCAAAACAAGAAAATGCGGGCTTCCGTATTTCTCGACCAGATGACGAAGCGCAGTATCGATTGGCGTGTACTTTTTTCGTTTCGACTCGAAAGCTTCAATTACAACCGAGGAGTCTTCACGCTCCCCGACCCATTCCTGAAGCCGTTTCTCCCGTTTGTAATAAGGACTCACCGGCTCCTTGAACATCCGTCTTACCGTCTCTTCATGCAGCGGATACAGCACCAATTTTGAAAACGCCCGTTCTTCCAGAATGGCTACAGCCTGCTCCAGATCCTCCTGTACCTGTTCGAAGGAGTCGTAAAATATTAATGTTCCCTTGGTTGCCGGCTTCGGGGGTTCGTAGCCGTAAGGAACATGCACCAAATTGCGCGGCATGATGGAGCTTCACCTCTCTTTACTCTGATGACTGGGATGAAAGCTTTGGCGCTACGCGATGTCGCGTCGCCTGTTCAAAGCCATAGGCCAGCTTGATTAGCACGGGCTCACTATAAGCCGTTCCGATGAAGGTAATGCCCTGAGGGCCCTTCGTCATGTAACCGCCCGGAGCAATGACGCCATTCTCCGCGTAACCTCCAGGAACGGTAATCGAAGGATAGCCTGCTCTGGCTGCCAGATCCGGTCCATATTCATTACCCAGGAACAGCAAGGCATCCAGCTGGAACTCCTGCAAAACCTGGTCAATGCCCCGGGTCCCTGCCATCTCCCTGTTCTTCTGTCTGCTCTCGAGGTACTCTTGCTCGGTCAATGTACCGCTGGTTTCCTCGGCCCAAATCAACGTGCCCTGACCATATTTCAGGGCCCTGTCGGCATGTGCCTCATTATAAGCGATTACGTCGGCCAATGAGTGAACCGGCAGCGAAGAATCCACATTTGCCAAATAATCATTCACGTACTTCTTAAACTCATAGCGGAGGACATTGGCATCCCATTTCGTATTCTGGCATGGCAGATCGACCGGGTCGATTATGACAGCTCCCTGCTCCCGCAGCACTTGAATGGCGGATTCTACAATGTCTAGTCTATCCCGATCGAGATGCTTATAGTAGTGTCGGGGAATCCCGATTCTGGCCTGCTTCAGATATCCAGCATCCAGAAATTCGGTGTAATCCTTGATCCGATGCTGAGGATCTATGTTCGTGACTTCGTCCTGATCATCAGCCCCGGTGATGGCACCAAGCAGAATAGCGGCATCCGCGACAGTTCTGGCCATAGGGCCTGCTGTATCCTGCGTATAGGTGATCGGAATGATACCCGAGCGGCTAACCAGACCCATTGTCGGTTTAATTCCAACCAGACTATTCTGGCTGGATGGGCTGATAATCGATCCCGAGGTTTCCGTCCCGATAGCCGCCGCGGCCAAATTCGCCGCTACCGCTGCACCGGAACCGGAGCTTGAACCTCCAATAAACAATTCACCCGGACCATATGGATTTAAGGTAAGTCCTTTTCTCGAGCTATACCCAGCCCACATGGAGGCTGACATGAAGTTGGCCCATTCGGTCATGTTGGTCTTTCCAAGAATGACGGCACCAGCCTGGCGCAGCTTCTCTGCAACGAAGGAGTCCTTGGCTGCATAAGAGTCCGCAAGCGAGATAGAGCCGGCGCTTGTATGCAGCTTGTCTCCTGTGTCTATGTTATCTTTCAGCAGAACTGGAATTCCGTGCAGCATTCCCCTGACTTTCTTGGCGCTGCGTTCCTGATCCAGGTCCTGGGCGATCTGCAGCGCGTCCGGGTTCACCTCCAGAATCGAGTGAAGCTGTCCGTCGTACAGCTCGATCCGCTCCAGGTACAATTGAACCAGCTCCGCTGAAGTGATCCAGCCTTGTTTCAATGCATCCTGCATATCCGAAATGGTTGCTTCCACAATCCATGTTTTTTTATCCATAATCCTATACTCTCCCCCTGATTCATCGTTTTGAACTTGACATAGATTAACGGGGATTACATTTTCATATTCTAGCCTCCAGACTGCTCATATCCGTTTTAATTTCGAGATTCGGACGCAAAATCCCTCTAATATCGGAGTATTTCAATCCTTTCGATCCATACTTTATACTTGTATAGTATCGTACATCCCATGATGTTGTTCCCAAACAACAAACAAGCCGACCAAGAATAAACCCTTGATCAGCTCGCTTTCGTTAGGAAACCGGGTGCTACCGGTACCACTGTGCCTGTTTGTTAAACATCTCGGCATAATGCGCGTCCTGCTCGATTAACTCCTCATGCCTTCCCTCTTCAACGATCCTTCCATCCTTAAGGACCAGAATACGATCCGCTTGTCGGCAGCTGCCCAGCCGGTGAGATATGAAGATGGCGGTTTTCCCTTCCGTCATGGACATCAGGTTCTCAAATATAGCAGACTCCGTGAGCGGATCTACCGCAGCCGTAGGCTCGTCCAGATAGATCACCTCGAAATCCCGGTAAAATGCGCGGGCAATCGCTACCTTCTGCCATTGTCCCTGCGACAGTTCACGTCCGCCCAAGAAACGCGTGCCCAGCTGTGTTGACACCCCATCACGGAGTGAATTGACCAGCGAGGTCATCGATGCCTTATCGATGGCATGAGTCAATTGGCGCTCGCTTTTCCAATCATCCGTCTCACTCTCCTGCAGCGTGATGTTCGCTCCAAGGGTCAATTCATATCGGTAGAAATCCTGGAACACTGCCGTCACTTTACTGCGGAAGCTCGTGGGATCATAATCATGAATCGGGATGTTATTGTAACGCACCTCACCGCTGGTTGGCTCGTACAACCCCAGCATAACCTTGACAAGGGTACTCTTACCCGCACCGTTTTCACCCACGATGGCTACCTTTTCACCAGGCTTTATACGAATGGACAGATCGTCAAGGATATTCCGTTCCTGGCTCGGATAACGAAAAGAAACACGGTCCACTTCAATGCCTTGAAACAGCTGCCCGGCCATCGGCAGTTCTTTGCTTTGCTGTGGTACGGGCGTATCCAGAAACTCAAACAATTCATGAATGAACAGACCGTCATGGTAGATCTGTCCCATGTTCTGACTAATATTTTGTATGGAATAACGCGTATCCTGCACCGCTTGATAGAGTGCAACATAACTGCCAATCGTCAATTTGACGCGGGAGCCCAGCCATATGAATACAGCCAGAATGCTAAATGAAAATACCGTAACCGCGGACTCCACCACAAGGCGATTTTTCATATTTTTCCGCTCAACACCCAGCATCTCATACGTGTTCTTGAAATAGATGCCCCTCCATCTGCTCAGTAAAAAATCCTTGGCATCAAACAAGCGAATTTCCTTCGCCGCTTCCTTGGTTTGCAGCAGCTGGTTCATATACACCGCCATCCTTGACGAAGCAGTCTGCTGATGAATGACTATAAAGCGGGAAGCCCCCTCCTTCTTCTGGATGACCAGCAGCGGAATAATCAGAAGCAGCATCACGATGGGCAATATGTAATGGAAGCTGAACAGCAGCACAAGCAATCCCGCAAGCGTAATGACACTCTGAATGATGGAGAATATGTAGAACACCATGTTAATGCCGCATATGCTCAGATTGCGAAGTGCTCTCTGCAGCTTGTCATAACTTTCCGGTGATTCAAAGAACAAGAATGGAAGCTTGCTCAATTTTTCGGATACTTGAAGATTAAACCAGAACGATACATACGCGTTCATCTTGCGTTCCGTATACTTTTGAAAGGAGCTCAGCGCGATTCCAAGCAATATGACCGTCAACTGAAGAACCAACCAATACAGTGCGCTAAGAGGCGTTTCACCACGGGTCAGCACACCCGTAACAGCGTTAATGACTTGAGCCGTAATATAGATCTGTGCTACAGGCAAGAAGGCCTGAGCCAGATAAATAACAGTGGCCCTTGAGAACATGCGTGGAGAAACACGGTACACCTGCTTCATAACCTCAAATATCAGGTTTGCATATTTCATGGTGTATGGCCTTGAGCCTCCTTCACGATTAAGCTGATTTGTTAAAGGCTGAAGGTTTTACATGCGGTAGCTGTGTCATCATTTGCTCAAAATGATGCAAGTAATTGGTGACACTTTTGTTGAGGATAACCTGCTCATCGGATAAGTAAAACGCAAAGGGAAACCGGTTCACTTTATACGAATCGATAAGTGCCCGATCCGCCCATACCACCTGAAAATCTGCTAATTCATTGGTGTTGACCATCTCTTCAGCCTCGTCAGCATCCTGTGCGTACAGAAATAACGTGACGGGAAGCCCAGGATGCGAAGCAATGAATGTTTTAACGGCGCTATAGGTTTCCTTGCAGGCATTGCAATTGTTCATGGTGAACAAGATGATTTTGGACTTGCCATCATACAGATTCACGGATTCTCCCCCCATACTCATATAGGTTTTACGGGGAATCGCCACCCCCAGCTCAAGCCCTTCCTTCGGCATTGTCGGCTCCTCCTTATCGGTTATCGCTGGCTGAGACTTCAAACTCCGAACATGTTGATACAATTTAATTACGAAGAACGCCAAGCTGAATATGAGTACATATTGAATAACAAGCACGGTAGTAATCAAATCCATGGATTATTCCTCCCTCCTCGGGTGCAATTGGGCTAGCGTATAATAGTTCAATACGACCAAGGCTAGAACGGCAACTCCGATGGCTGACAGCACGGTGAGAACCACTTCTTGTGCCGGTAGGCTCCAGAAATCCACAGACTCAGAGAAGATCGATAGCAGCACATTTAACAATCCTAATAACCCGATCTTGACGACCGTGCTCATTCCGAGCGTTTCACTGGACCACGAGCCGAAGCAGCTGCAGACAATCTCCTGTTTCCGCACAACCTTTGCCTGATAAACGGCGAATCCGAACCCTGCCAGCATGATGAAAATCGCGATCTGCGCATACATCCTGCTTCCTGAGAACAGCAGACCTGCCCCTGCCGCTATCTCAGCGGCGCATATGAGAACAGGTACAATGGGTGAGCGACCTGCAGGCATCTGCAATCGTTCTATCGTTGTCCTGAAATCCGGTAACGATAACAGTTTCGACACTCCCGAAAACACAAATATCACGGTAAGAGACAGCAGACCAAGCGCGGTCATCGACACGGTTCATTCTCCTTCCCGACAGCCAGGGAGACCAGGCACCCATTTGATGACATTGAATTCTTGCTGACATCGGACTGTACTCATCATGCCTGCTCACGGCTTCTCTTCCATACTGCAATGGACCAGCAATCATAATCGATACCTCACTCTCCAACAGTGTTATGAAATAGTAGATTCCGCATGAAATATAAACAGCGGAACAAGAAGTTCCGCTGTTTATACGATGAGTGCATGCGTTTTCAAAAATTAGCAGCCGCAGCTATATCTTGCTTCGGAACCATTGCCGCAATCCCATACTTCGAGAAGAACGCCAAATTTGTCACGTCCGCATTGCTCTGTTGTGTTACAAGAAGTGTGACGAAGAATACACATTAATCTTCACCTCCTTTCAAACCATGAAATACATGTGCATTTATGTGAAAGGTGCTCTGGCAGCCGTGTTGAGATGTGTAAACCGCTTGATGTAGGGAGTCGTTCAGTCTAGTAAAGCGCATAGTTTAGTGAATAAATCCAGAGGTTGTTTAAGAGGAGCTTGATCTAACTAACTAGCTTGCAAGATATGATTAATATACTATATTTATCATTTCTTACAAGGATAATATCTTATAGTAAATAAATAGAATATTATCCCTTATTCAATAAATTACATATCTTTTCGGCGTTTATACTCCATGCTCCATTCCAGCTTTCGCCATGCGAGAAGAACATGACAAAAGGTTTCAATGCGGACTTGGTTTGCGTAACCCCTACAAAAAACATTAGGAAACAGAGGCCTCTTAGGCCACCTGCTTTGCAATTTAAATTAAGCATTTCCGATCGTAGGATTGTCTTCCTGCCCCCATTCATGCAACCAATCCCCTTCTGTCAGCGTAATAGAAGAAAACACCCGCTGGAAAAGGTATTTTTATTCGTAATCGCTATAAAAAACTATTTGAAAGAAGGAAGATCGTATGATTATTACAACAACATCTACCATTGAAGGTTACCCGGTTAAAAGGTATATCGGCGTTGTGACAGGCGAAGTCATTATGGGCGCTAATGTAGTGAGGGACTTTCTGGCCTCCATTACCGATTTTGTTGGCGGGCGCTCGGGTGCATACGAGAACAAGCTGCAGGAGGCAAGAGATGTAGCGTTTGCCGAGATGAAAGATAAAGCTGAGCGGATGGGGGCCAACGCCATTGTAGCAGTGGACATCGACTATGAAGTCATTCGCGAGGGAATGCTGATGGTGGCCGTCAGCGGAACAGCAGTGGTGATATAGCCGGTCCTGTAACAGACGACGAACGGCGCAAATCAGCCAGTAATCGGCATATCGCAAGATTGATGCTATAAGTCGAGCTGCAATTGAAAAACGGCGTGATCAATACTGGAAAGCTGCTCAATACATTTCCTTTCTACTCCCTTGTATCCACATAATCGTTTGAAGATTTCGATCAAGTCTTTTCTCACTTGATTACAGATCTCTTTCCGTCTATACGTCGGGTGAACGCAATATGGTACTTACACAGTGGTTTCATATTTCGCACGCTATCGCGTGCTCAACTGAATAAACTCAAAAGAAAACCCTTGAATCATCAAGGGTTTTCTTCGTATAGGACCCAGAGGAATTTAACCCCTAACCTGTTTGGCATTCTCAATTAAATCACAACGCCTTTTTTCAGAATGATGTTTGCATATAATGCTTTTTCGCCTGTCGAGACGACCGCGTAAGCATTTTTTGCCCGTTCATAGAATGCAAACCGCTCCATTTCCTCGAAGTCCATATGCACGGCATGAAACTCCCTCACGATCCCCCTGTATTCCTCCCAGATCGGTGTCTGCACCGTATCGCCAGGCATGACAGCCATCAGCGCAACAGGGGACTCAACATACGTATCCAGAGGAAACAGCGGCAATATGGCGCTCAGCAGCGCAGGGATACCATGTCCGTCTGCCCGGACCAACCGCCGGGCATGACTTGCTGCCGGGAAATTGGCGTCGCCGAGCACGATTTCATCCGCGTGCCCCATTTCCATGAGGATCTTCAGCAGATCCGGGGAGATCACATTGGATATTCCTTTTAACATGGCACGAACCCCCTTCTATGGCAACAACAGAATAATAACGAATCAAGCAGTTGGGACGTCATGTTGCTTACATGAATAAAAGAGTGCAATAGCCTATTTCACTTGCTGCTGTGCGGTTATGGACTTGTAATGAGAGAAGGCTGCGTTCCAATCCTCTGCAGACGCTGGTTCATACCAGGCAAGGGGAAACGATCGCTTGACCAGCTCTACTCCCTCTTCCCGATTGCGCAGTGTGCCATTCGCCACAAATTGAACCAGCATATTGCCGATGGCGCTGGCTTCGACCGGTCCAGCCCACACCGTTCTGCCCATGGCATTAGCCGTATACCGGCATAACAGCTCGTTTTGAATGCCGCCGCCTACCATGTGCAGCCCATCATAATGGCATCCGGTAAGAATCTCCATTCGTTCAAGCACTTCCCGGTATCTTAATGCCAAACTCTGCAAAATACACTGCACAAACTCGCCAGTACTCTGCGGAACGGGCTGGCTCGTCTCCTTGCAATACTCCCGGATCTCAACCGTCATATCCGCCGGATTCATAAAGCGCAGGTCATCCGGATGGATGAAACTCCGGAACGGTTCTGCCTCTTGCGCAAGTTCAACCAGCTCTGCGTATGAATACGTCAGTCCCTGAATCTCCCATTGGCGTTTGCATTCCTGCAAAATCCAGAGGCCCATAATGTTCTTCAGCAATTGAAAGGTCTCATAAGCCCCGCCTTCATTGGAGAAATCCTCTTCCAGCACCTCCATGTGCACAAGCGGCTCAGGAAGCTCCGTTCCAAGAAGCGACCAGGTTCCGCATACCAGATAAGCAAACTGCACCGAATTCGCCGGTACAGCGACCACGGCGGATTCCGTATCATGCGAGGCAACCGCAATGGCCTCTATCGCCGGAACCCCCAGCTCTTGTGCTACCGAATCCTGCAGCTTCCCTATAACCGTCCCCGGTTGAATGGGATCTATGAACAGGGCCCGGGCAAGCCCGAGCTCCTCGAGGAGCTTCTCGTTCCATTGGCCATCCGTCACATGATACAGCTGCGTGGTTGTCGCCATTGTAAACTCGCATGCCTGTACCCCTGTCAAATAGTAATTCAGCAAATCCGGGGTGAGCAGGAGTTTATCCGCAATATCCAGCATCGGCGATTGTGACTTCAACATCGCATTTAATTGAAATATGGTGTTAAACGGCATAAACTGCAGTCCGCTTTCTTGAAACAGGCGTTCCTTGCCAACCTGCTCACAAGTCTCCTTCACCATTCCCTCGGTCCTCAGGTCCCGATAATGGTAAGGAACCCCGATCAGCTCTCCGTTGCAATCAATCAGCCCATAATCGACACCCCATGAATCAATGGCGTAGCTGACAGGTTGATGACCGGCTTGAAAAGCTTTGCGAATGCCATGCTTAACCTCCTGCAGCAGCATCGGAAAATTCCAATGCAGATGCTCTCCCATCTGTACAGGGATATTGGCAAAACGGTGAATCTCGGTAATCTTCAACATTCCGGGCGAATCATGATCAGAAGAGGTGATTTCTCCCAGCAGTGCCCGGCCGCTGCTCGCCCCCATATCAAAAGCAAGCACCGCAGATGATTTGCTCATAAGCCGCATCCTTTCTCACCTTCAGTACTGTACCCATCCGAATTTGAACCCATGGATCTGAACACAACAATCGTTTATTTCATCTTCTGCAACAGCTGGATTCGATAATCTTCACTTTCGAGTGCAGCGATGTCGTCCACTTCCTGTTCCGTCAGCGGCACCAGCGTGCCGGCAGCCTTCGCGCTCAAGTAGATTTTGGCACTCTCTTCCACAACCTGGGTCCGGTAATAGGCTTCCCGAAGATTCCGGCCGGTGGTGACCAAGCCGTGGTTGCCCAGCAGAATGGAACTGGCCGTTGTAACCTTCGCCGCAACGGCATCTGCCAGCAGGTCGGTTGTCGGGATAATATACGGAATATAAGCTGTTCGGCCGACCAATGCCGCTTGATCGGGGAACATCACTGGGAGCTCCCGCTCAACCAGCGTGAACGCAATGCAGTGTGACGGATGTGTATGCACCATGGCCCCGATATCCGGGTTGCTACGATAACCATACAAGTGCATCAATACTTCGGAAGAGGGTCTCAAGCCAATGTCGGTAATATCTCCCGTCGGGATGTCAACCTCAATCCATTGCTCCGGCTCGATCTCCTCCAGCGCAAAGCCGCTCGGGGACAAATACATTTTGTCCCCGGCTCTTGCGCTGATGTTCCCTCCCGGACCCACAACAAGTCCGCTGTCGACGATTTTTTTGGCATACTTGCAGAGCTCGTTTCTCGTTTCTAGGTTCAGCATGATTCCTTCTCCTCTCGAATGACCCGTTATTTATATAGGGGTCCGAAGTTCTGACAAGCGCGGAAATCAGCGCTTTCCGGGTCAGACGTTCCGAACATGCCCCATGCACGCGGACGGAACACCTCTTCGGCGGACACATTATGCATGTTGACCGGAATCCGCAGCACGGAAGCAAGGGTTATAAGATCTGCACCGATATGACCGTAACTGATGACGCCGTGATTAGCCCCCCACTGATTCATAACCTCATACACGCCTGTGAATGCTCCCTGTCCCGTGAGGTTCGGCACGAACCAGGTTGTGGGCCAAGTCGGGTCGGTACGCTTGTCGAGTGTATCGTGCACCTCCGCTGGCAGATCCACCGAGTAACCCTCGGCAATTTGCAGGACGGGGCCAAGTCCCTTCACCAAATTCAGACGGAACATCGTCATCGGCATTCCGCCGCGTGTCAGATAATCGGTCGAATAACCTCCGCCCCGGAAGTACTCTAAATTAGCCGGTCTCCACTCCGTTGCCCTCAGCGTGCGGTCCACTTCCTCGTCCGTAATCTCCCAGAACGGCTTCATGGCCGGTTTGCCGTCCTTCTCCTGCTCGCCCGTGCCATCCAGCGCTGCCGAGCCCGAGTTAATCAAATGCAAGATGCCGTTCTCCGCCTTGCCTTCTAGCTTGTAACCCGTGACCCGTTCAACCGATGCCGGACTCCAGTATGTTCTAACATCCGCGAAGATCTGCGCCGTGTTGGTTAACAGATGCCCGAAGAGCATGCCCACGCCATTCAAGCTGTCATTCTCGGTGGCGACAACATAAGGAGCGCGTTTGCCGTTCCAGTCGAAGGAGGAGTTCAGCAAGGTCTCCAGGAAATCACCATTCGGCGAATGATCCGTCCACTGGCGTTGTCCTTGAAAACCGGAAGCGATTGCGCTGTGCCCCTGCGCTTCCTCCTCGAAGCCCAGCTCAGCCAGGCGCGGATTGCCAATCATTAAGTCGCGGGTAATCAGCGTCATTTTCACAACGGTTTCCCACTCCAGATCCTTCCGCTCCCGGCTGTTCTGAAGATGGTCCGGATTGTTGTCCGGTCCTTCCGCACAGTTCTCCTTCACCCAGGCTAGCGCCTTTGTATATTCTTCAGGATCGTAAATACCTTCTGCTAGGCGCCGCGTGAATTCGCTCATATCCACATATTCATTCCGCATGCCCAGATATTCCTGGAAAAAGCTGTCGTCCACAATCGAGCCGGCGATGCCCATTGATACGGAGCCCATGGACAAATACGATTGTCCACGCATATATGCAGCAGCCAAGCCGCTTCGGGCAAAGCGCAGAAGTTTCTCCTGCACATCGTCCGGGATGCGGGTATCGCCTTCGTCCTGAACGTCCTCCCCGTAGATACCGAATGCCGGCAGTCCCTTCTGTGCATGGGCAGACAGTACGGCAGCCAGATAAACCGCACCTGGACGCCCTGTTCCATTAAAGCCCCACACTGCCTTGGGACGTGAAGGATCCGCATCCATCGTTTCGGTTCCGTAACACCAGCAAGGCGTAACGGTTATCGTTAGACCGACCTCCGCATTCTTGAATTTTTTGGCGGCAGCTGCTGCCTCAGCGGCTCCACCGATGCAAGTATCTGCAATAACGCATTCAATCGGTTCGCCATTCGGGTATTTAAGCTCGCTGGACAGCAGCTCGGCGACGGCCTTGGCGAGGTTCATCGTCTGTTCTTCGAGGGATTCCCTTACCCCTCTCCGTCTTCCATCTATCGTAGGGCGAATGCCGATTTTCGGAAATCCGTCCCGCCATCTGTAATCGTTTTCAATTGTCATGTATGCCACGCCTCCCAATCAGGAATATGACCTCATTGTAAATTGATTCGGCGCAGAGGATAACCCACTATTTTGTTGTATCGGACCATAATTTCAGCAAGACAGTGAACCATTCCGGCTATTCATGTAAACGATTTCCGCATGATGAGCGTTATGCATTATAATGGATACAGGATGCTGCTTTCCAGGAGGGACGAGACCGTGCCAAAGATCGAAATCTCGCATAGCAAAAGCGATCAATTCCGCTTCATCAAAAATCCGCAGCTGCTGTTTGCCGGGCAAGTGGTGGACGAGGATTTTTTCTACGGGCCACCGCAAATTCACGATTTCTGTGAGATCCTCTATGTGGTTGAAGGACGCGGGGAATTCACCATCGCAGGAAAAGTATATGAACTCCGCAAAGGCGATGTTGCGATTTACAACCCCGGTGTCCCCCATGAGGAACGCTCCATTACGGACGGGCCTTTTAAAGTAATCTATTGCGGCGTGGATTCGCTCCACATTGAGGGCGTTCCGCAAGGAATGCTGCTGCCGGCGTATGTCGAGCCGGTTATTTCCTGTGAGAAATACGCCTATAAAGTCGAAAGTTATCTTTCGGAAATCATCCGCGAATGTGATTCGCAGGTGCTGGGTTACGAAACGCTGAGCACGAACCTGCTCATGTCATTGATCACCGTGATCTATCGCATCGTGGATGTAAAGCATCAATTTCAATCCCTGAAGGGCAAGAATGAAATCGCGCTCCGGACCAAACAGTTCATCGACGCCAACTATACCCAAAGCATCAGTCTGAAGGACATCGCGGATACGATGTACGTCAGCCAGCATTATTTATCCCATCTGTTCAAAAAAGAGCTTGGCGATTCTCCCTTCAATTACTTGATATCCCGCCGGATTGAGGAAGCCAAGCGCCTGCTTGCCGATTCGGAAATGCCAGTGCATGAGGTGGCCTCACAAGTAGGCTATGGCAACGATAAATACTTCTCGATGTTATTCAAGAAAATTACCGGTCAAACGCCAAGTTCCTTCCGGGAACAGAACAAGCTGGCCTTGGAATAAAGGATTTACATGCGCAGACTATTTATATGAAGCCGTCTTTAAAGAACCTTAGTCCGGTGCTCAACTAGACTAGGTTCTTTGCATTTTTCTGGTAACGTTATGGATTTCCCTTGCGTGATATACCCCCTTCATTTTTTCACGATTAAAAAAGCATGCAAAAAAGGCCTGCCCTCCTTATCGTTCAAGTTGGAATAAGCCTTTGAAAATTTCGCTCAGTGTATTGAATAGCTATTCTAATCTGCAACTCAAAAAATAGTCGCCAGATAATATCGTTCAAAAGTACGGAGCATGCCTGATTTTGATGGGACCCACCGCTTCGATACGGCTCTGACATCCCAAACGGTAGCCTTCCTCAATCTCTTCCGGATCAAGGCGCCCCTCTTCCGCAAGGTTCGGCTCGGACAAATATTGAATACCCTCCGCCACCATGCAGCGGCAGCGCGCGCAAGTCCCTCTTTTGCAAAAGGAGTTCCAATCCACGTCATTCCGCTCCGCAAGATCCAGCACGGTCATACCAAGAACAGGCGCCACATTACGCTGAATCTCTCGTCCCGTAAGCTCGATAATCAGATCCGGTACAGCCTCAATCGGTTCTCCTTCCGTACTCAACGATGTATCTCCGCGTTCATTACCCTTTTTATTCTTCCAGAATTTAAACACGCCGTTGTCCCCCTATGCATGTAATCATCAGGTTATGTATGAATTCCTGTATTTATTATACTTGAAAGTTTAAAAAATCAACATGCCTGCTCTTATCTATTCTATGACATCATGTAATTGGAACTCTATGAAAATTTTGCTATAATTGCATATGCTAGATTACCATTCCATGCAAGGCCAATCTACTATTATATGATGAGTTGGAGGAATACGGAGTATGTTACATAAACATGTAGGAAAAACAGCGGCCGCCACCGTTCTGGCCCTATCCTTGCTGGGTACTGCCACGAATATCAGTAATGCCGCCGCAGCACCGGTTATTGCGGTCATGCTGGATGATGTTCCACTGAAATTTGATGCTGCTCCGAGGATAGACAACGGTGTCACTTATGTTCCATTCCGGACCGTTGGCGAAGCGCTCGGAATTGAGATCACCTGGAACAGCAAGACGCAAACGGTGAAAGCGATCGGCAGCCTGAAGGGGCAAGCAACGGAGGTATTGCTGCAGGTGGGCAGTAAAACTGCAACCGTGAACGGGAAAAAAGTTACGCTCGCGGCACCACCAGTACAGCGGGAAGGGCGCGTGCTGATTCCGCTCAGCTCGTTCAGCAGCCAATTCGGTGTCGACGTGGGCTGGAACCAGGCTACGCGTACGGTTTCCCTGACATCTCCGCAGCGGGAGATGCATTTGAGAGCCTTCTATGCTCTAGAATCCTATCAGGAACGCGATATAATACCTTCCATGAACTCAGTCGCTTTCGGGTGGAGCCGCATCGACCGCGAAGGTCAATTTACGCTTGAGGGTAAAGAGTACCGCTTGCCTGCATCTGCCGGTGATGTAACGCCACAATCCATTGTGGCGGATGCAGCGGATCAGAACATTAAACCGCATCTTATGGTTTATGCTTTGGATGGTAATGGTGAACTGACCAAGGTTCTGAGTGACAGCACCCTTCGGCAGAAATCGATTGAGGGCATAACGACAGCCGTTACGGACAACGGCTTCGGCGGAGTTGTTCTCGATTTTGAAGGGCTCGGCTTTAAATTGGATGCAGGGCAGCAGCAGAAGCTGCTTAACGATTATGTCAAACAGCTGAAGGCTTCTTTACCGAAGGACATCTCCCTGTCATTGGCCGTGCCGCCATTGAACAGTGCCTATAAAGGCTATGATTACAAGACTCTTGCCTCCATAGCAGATGATCTCATCATTATGGCTTATCAGTATAACCCGGTCGGCACCAAATCGCAGGTACCCGAGCCTAACAGTCTTGTAGATCAGGCGATTCAGCTTGCACTCCAAGCGGGTGTTCCTAAACAAAAGCTCCTGCTCGGCATCAGCTTAAGCAGTGAAACTCCGTCTTCCGTAGATGATAAGCTGGGTCTCGCCAAGCGCTATGATCTAAAGGGAGCCGCCTTCTGGCGTCTGGGACTATTCCGGACTTATAATAATCAGATGGAAGGCGCTGTGAATGCTTCTGTTGTAAAGGAATAAAGTGATCAGGTCTAGCATCCCTCAATAAAAGAAAGCCTGACAAAGATGGATCTTTGTCAGGCTTTCTTAATATGTATTATACTTCCCGAAAAACTGCGTTTCTCAATTAGCTTGGACTGCCTACCAGTTTCGCATAGTTTTCTTGACTCAGTACACGACGCGCCGTTACATAACGCGGCTCATAATAAGAATCGCTAAGCTTGCTGATTCTTACACCCTTGCTGCTGGAAGCATGCGCAAATTGACCTTCGCCAATGTAAACTCCTGCATGCGAAATTCCGCTGCCGCTTGTATTGAAGAACACCAGATCTCCAACCCGCAGGTCTTCGCGATCCACATAAACCCCGGCTTTAGCCTGGCTTTGGGATGTGCGTGGAAGATCTATATCAAAATTTCTAAACATGTACAGTATAAATCCGGAGCAATCAAATCCACTGGTGGTCGTTCCGCCCCATTTATATGGAGTTCCTACCAATTGTTTCACTTGATGCTGAAAGTTCGGTTGTTGATCAGCAAATGCTGTTACGGCACCTGAAGAAAAAATAATTGCAGACCCAAGCAATGTGATGACAAATTTCTTCAAAATATGTTCTCTCCTTCGATGCCTACGGAGTTAGCTAAGGGTTCGGTTGAAGGTTCCCTATACTCTCTTTAGTACAAGAATAATTCACCCAAGACGGTTCCCCCGTTTTCACAAACGAAATTCGGCAAAAATTCATTAACATTTTGTAACTTCTCTTAATATAGTATACAAGCAAGGATGCTGTCAATAATATCCTAAGAATCTATCGTTTTATGTTACCCGCTGTCGGAATAATCGAATTTCGCAGCCTGATTTCTGTTAACAATCTCACATAGTCATGACAATTATGTAACTCTAGCGTATTCCTCTTACTCCATTTTCTTAAAACGTTTAGCAACTTTTTACAGGATCCTGCGTTTAACTATATCAGAAAAGAAATCATAGAGGTGATCCATTACGAATGAGTCAAATCACAATGGCTGAAGCTTTAGCCGTACGGGCAGCAATTCATCGTCTTATGAGCCAGCTGGCGTCGGAGCGTCTGAATAACAGCAGTACGATCATTGAAAAAGGAGAAACGGCTGAGTATCCCGCGCGGAGTGTAGATGTCATTACGGAAGAGATTGAATCGGCGGCGGCGGATTTCAGAAAACTGGATTTGCTGATGGCCCTCTCCAACACAACGCAGACGATCTCCTGGAATGGTTCCGACATAACGATCATGGAAGCAATCGAGCTGGCGAAACACATTCGCGGTGATATCGGACAGCTTGCACACCTCGGCTCTCGCAAGAAGCTTGAGCGTCAAAGCAGCCGGGGAAGCGGAGACAACGCCACGACGCTGTTCAACGTCGCTCTGTATGATCCTGAAGCTTATCAGGCGGCTGCGCGCAAGAAGGAACGCGAGGTAACCAAACTCTCGTCACTGATAGAACATGCCAATCATAACGCAATAATATCGTTTGACGCATCGAAGTATATGGGGTAACGGCAGCCGCCGGCTCCAAGCCTACAGGTATTCCTCACGTGCGGGTTTGGAGCCGGCGGTTACCGCCGGCGGGCGGGAAAGTGCGGGCAACCGCTTGTTTGTCGGATACAAACAAACCATAAGAAAACCAAAAAGTCGAATCCTATGCACAAACGGATGACGGTTTACGGTTCACACTTATCACTCATTACATGTGACGGACTCCCCAATAGCAAAAAAATGATCGCCCCGTTTCCCGCTTCCCTGATACATAATGAAAGCCGCCCTTCTATGGGCGGCTTTTTTATAACTACTGGCTATAAGACCCGTCTAATTCCAATTCTATTTCCCTGCCAAATGATCTCTATCTAAGCTTTATTCCATCCACTGCTCTATCCACTACCCAAGCATTGCATTTGTCATCACCGGAACAAGGCTGCGGCACCAACCAGACCCACATCATCCCGCAGACCGGCCGGAACGATCTCGTACGTGCCTAAATAGGACGGCATGACCAGTTTATCTGTCATTTCCCGCAGCTGCGGGAACAGCAGCTCTCCTGCTCTGCTGACACCTCCGCCAATTACGATGCGGTCCGGGTTGAAGCTGTGAATGACATTAACCAGACCTAGTGCCATGTAATAAATAGCACGGTCGATGACCTCCACCGCTACAGGGTCCTGAAGACGCTTAGCTTCAAATACGTGCTTTGCATTCACTCCCCCATCTGCTGCAGCCAGCTCTCTGATCACGCTCGGCTGATCGAGCATCCGCTGGGACGCTGCATGGCCGATCGCTGTCCCCGAGGCAAATACCTCCCAGCAGCCATGACTTCCGCAATTGCATCTGGGACCGCTCGGATCGATGATATGATGCCCGAGTTCGCCTGCAAAAGAATTACTGCCCAGAAACAGCTTGCCGTCCAGCACGATTCCTGAACCAATGCCTGTACTCAGCGTCACATACACCATGTTAGTTGAACCTCTGCCGGCTCCTCTTACATATTCCCCCCACGCGGCTGCATTGGCGTCGTTCAGCACCTGAACTTCCGTATGCAGCTCACGCTCCATCCAGGCTTTGAGGGGGACATTAGTCCATTCCGGCAAATTCGTTCCATGAATGACAATCCCCTCTCGGCTATTCACTGTGCCTGGTGAGGCCATCCCTACCCCTCGAAGCGGATGGCCGCCCGACACACTGCGGATCATGGCCGTAATTCTGCCGACCACCTCCTCCGCCGTCTGTGCGCCGGCGGTTTCCATCTGCTCCCGGTTCAGCAGCTGTCCTTCGGAATCAAAGAGCGCTGCCGCGATCTTTGTACCCCCAAGGTCAACGCCAACCACAAATTCTTGCTGTTTATTCCATTCGGTTTGCAATTTTTGTTCACCTGTTTCCGATAGGTTTGCTACTACTTCTATTGATGTATGCTGTCTGCCAGCGATCTCAATTCAATCGGATCAATGGGCTTCAGCCCTGACCGACCATATCGAACCGCCGAGCCGAAATGCACCTCGCTCACACCGGTCTGATCGATAAATTCACGAATAATTTCCCATTTCAGGCCATTGCCGGCCAATATCTTAAGCTCGCTGCCTTTGGTTTGTTCCACAAGCTCCCGAATTCTCGGAATTGCTTGTGGCGCTGGCTGGGGCCCTCCCGATGTCAGTACACGGGTAACGGACGGGTATTTCAGCAGCGTACGCAGACCTTCGAACTGGTCCTCCAGCTCATCAAAAGCACGGTGGAAGGTGACTTGCATGCTGCCCGTCCATTCCAGCATGTTGGCCAAGGAAACCTCGTCAATCTTCCCATCCGGGGTCAACATGCCCAGCACTACGCCGGCTGCCCCGGCCTTGCGGATCGCCTTGACCTCCGCCGTCATGGTTGCTATATCGTGTGTGCTGTACACAAAGGACCGACTGTGTGGTCTTACCATCACATGGACAGGAATTTGAACAGCCTTCACAACCTCTTCAACGAGACCGATTCCAGGCGTAAGTCCGCCCTCGGTTATGGCCGTAATTAATTCCAGACGGTCCGCACCATTCTGCTCTGCGGTGATGGCATCATCCACGCAAGTTGCGATAATTTCTAGAAGCATCATCGTCACTCCTCATCTGAAGTTCTGTTCTCTATGTCTTGAGAAACTGCTTCTCCACATAATCTGCCAACAATCTGGCGCCATAGCCAGTGGCTCCCGCAGCGGAATAGGGAAACTCCCGTTTATACTGGACGGTGCCTGCCATATCGATGTGCACCCATTTCATGGACTCGGCTACAAAATGGCGGATGAACAGCGCAGCCGTTATGGCTCCAGCCAGCGTAGACGTACCGACATTTTTCAAATCCGCATAATCGCTTCTCAGCTCCGAGGCATACTCATCCATCAGCGGCATGGGCCACAAACGCTCCCCGTTGCGTTCCCCGATATCAACCAAATCAGCTGTAATATCGCGGTCTCCCCAGATTCCAGCAATCTCCAGGCCAAGCGCTGCGCCGACATTGCCTGTGAGGGTAGCGATATCAATGACCTTATCGGCACCGAGATTCGCTGCATGCAGCAGAGCATCCGCAATAATCAATCTCCCTTCCCCATCCGTATTGGCTACCTGAACACTCAGCCCGTTCGGATAATGGATAACGGAAGAAGGAAGCATGGCATCCGGTCCAGCTAAATTATCAGCCACGGCGATCAGTGCCGTGACTCGCACCGGTGCTTGGCGAGATACCAGAATATCCATTGCACCAACGACGGCAGCAGCACCGCCCATGTCCATGCGGGCATCGCTGATATCTCGGCCAATCTTGACGTTCATACCGCCCATATCAAAGGTTACGCCTTTGCCGATGAGCACGATATGAGGACTCTTCTCCGATGAAGAAGCTCCGTTGTAGGATAATTCAACCATGGCAGGGGCGTATTGGCTGCCAGCGCCTACGGCAATAAGCCCGTTCATCTGCCGATCATGAAGCTCTTGTCCGCGATACACGTGAAGCTTAACCGGTGCCTTCTTGAAGCGTTCCTCGACCACCGCAACGAACGCTTCCGGATTTAACGTTTCCGGTGATTCGTTAACCAAATCTCGCGTGAGTCGGGTTCCGTTTATGCGGATGGAAGCCTCCCTCAGGATGGATTCCATATCTTCACGGGTAAGCCCCTGCCAATCTTTCACTCGGAGATTCAAGGAGAGGTCTTGATGATTGGCTGTAACGCCTCGATGTTTATTGAATTGATATAATCCGTACATCCAGCCTTCCATCCATGCTTGAAGCTCCTCCTTCACCGATATTGCTGCAGAAGCCCCTCCCTCGCGGAATGAGGCGCGCACCAGCACCGCACTTGCTTTTTTCTCCTTAAGCAGTGCTCTCGCTGCGGATGCTCCCGTTCTGCGCACTTGCTCCAATGTCAGGCCAGAGCGCGGACCCATTCCGGCTACGAGATCGTCTGTCTCATGATGAGAACGGCCATAGAACCAGGTCAGTGTATATTTTTGCTTCTGGGATTCCGTTACCCGGAAAGGGGGCCCCTCCCCTTCATAAACCGCATAAATCGAAGTATCTACCGATTGCATATCGTCTATTGTGATTTGCATCTGAGTCCTCCTCCTCAACCGAACATCCATATCAAAGCTGCTTACACATGCTTCATGATCTCTTCATCATATAAATGACAAGCCACCTGATGCCCTGGTTCAACCTCACGGTATACGGGCGTTACCTGCTTGCACACTTCCATGCAGGAAGGGCAGCGCGTGTGGAATCGGCAGCCTGTTGGCGGATTCACGGGACTTGGCAAATCGCCTTTCAGAATAATCCGTTCCTTCTTCTGCTTCGGATCCGGAACCGGAACCGAGGACAACAGCGCCTGGGTATACGGATGCAGCGGACGATCGTACAGCGTATCTTTATCCGCCGTTTCCACCAAAGTCCCTAAATACATCACACCGATCCGGTCGCTGATATGCTCGACAACACTCAGATCATGCGAGATGAACAGGTAAGTTAGCCCATACTCCTCTTGAAGATCCTGCAGCAGGTTCAGCACCTGCGACTGGATGGATACATCCAGTGCCGAAACAGGCTCATCTGCTACGATCAGATTCGGACGAACGGACAGTGCTCTGGCAATGCCAATCCGCTGACGCTGGCCCCCGCTGAACTCATGGGCAAAGCGTTCGGCATGGAAGCTGTTCAAACCCACCGTTTCCAGCAGCTCGCAAGCCAATTTATCCCGCTCTTTCGTGCTCATCTTGGTATGGATCAGCAACGGCTCTGCCACCAGCTCTTTCACCTTCATCCGGGGATTGAGGGAAGCGTAAGGATCCTGGAAGACCATCTGCATATCTTTACGAAGCGGACGCATCTGATTATCGTTATAACCGCTGATGTCTTGTCCGTTAAAAATCACTTCGCCTGCGTTTGGTGTCAGCAACCGTGTGACCAGCCGGCCTGTCGTTGACTTGCCGCATCCGCTCTCCCCAACAAGACTGAAGGTTTCGCCCTTCTGAATGGCGAAGGATATTCCGTCCACGGCGCGCAGCTGCTTGGCGTTACCGAAGAATCCTTTTTTCACGGTGAATGATTTCTGCAGGTTCCTGACTTCTAACAAAGGTGTTTCTTTCATGCGGTTTCCCCTCCTTCCGGATGCCCTTCCTGCGTCAGCCAGCAGCGACTTTGACGATGCGGTTCATTGGCAACGGGCAGCAGCTCAGGTTCCTGTGACAAACAACGCTCCATCACGAATGGGCAGCGCGGTGCAAACTTGCAGCCTTGAGGCATATTCATCAAATCCGGTACGTTCCCGGGTATCGATTCCAAGCGGCGAACCTTCTGTCTCAGCTTCGGCACGGAATGAATGAGCCCTTTGGTATATGGATGCTGCGGATTCTCAAACAGCTCCTCCACTGTTGCTTCTTCCACCACCCGGCCGGCATACATGACAACCACACGATCGCACATTTCCGCGACGACGCCAAGGTCATGTGTGATGAGCAGCATTCCCATTTCTTGCTCTCTCTTCAGCCGGTTCATCAGATCCAGGATTTGAGCCTGAATCGTTACATCGAGCGCTGTCGTTGGTTCGTCAGCTATGAGCAGCTTCGGATTACAGGACATGGCCATTGCAATCATGACGCGCTGCCGCATGCCGCCAGACAATTGGTGCGGATAGTCATCCACGACTTCATCGGCTCTCGGAATCCCAACCAGTTTAAGAGACTGAATCGCATGATTACGCGCCTTCTTACGGCCGTAGCCCAGATGAAGCATAATCGACTCTTCCAGCTGCTTGCCGATGCGCAGCACGGGATTGAGTGAGGTCATCGGCTCCTGGAAGATCATTGCCAGCTCGTTACCGCGGTAACGACGCATTTCTTTTTCCGACAGCTGCACCAGATCCTTGCCTTCAAAGCTCACGGAGCCCCCGGAGATTCTGCCGGGTGTATCTTTAAGAAGTCTCATGATGGACAGGGAGGTCACGCTTTTACCGCAACCGGATTCACCTACGAGCCCGAGCACTTCGCCTTTATTAATATGAAAATCCACTCCCGCCACAGCGAGCACCGATGAGCCCTCGCGTTTGAACTCGGTTTTGAGACCTTTCACTTCAAGCAATGTTTGCGCCACGATTTATCCCCCCTTTTAATTTTTTGTCTTCGGATCCAGCGCGTCATTGAGGCCATCCCCAATCAGGTTAAAAGCAAGCACCGTCAAAAAGATGACGAAACCTGGAAAATACACGATATGCGGAGCAATGCTGAGGTAATCACGCCCCATGCTTAGCATCGCACCCCAGTCCGGTTCAGTCGGCTTCGCCCCAAGTCCAAGAAAGCTCAAGGATGCCGCTGCCAGAATGGCGCCACCGATTTTCATCGAGACGTTAACAATGATGCTTGGTACGGTTTCAGGAAAAATGTGCTTCCAGATAATCCGATTATTCTTGGCGCCCATCGATTGGGCTGCTTCGACATACAGCGATTCTTTGGCAGACAAGGTTACGCTTCGGATGATCCTTGCGAACGACGGCGTCCCGAATACGGCTACTGCTATAACCACGTTGGATAAGCCCGGCCCCAAAATCGCCACGATACCGATGGCAAGCAGCAGATCGGGGAAGGAGAACATAACATCGCTGCCCCGCATGATCAGACGATCGATCCAGCCGCCATAATAACCGCTGATTAGTCCGAGAATGGTACCCGCTATTGCGGAAATGAATACCGCGCTTAAGCTGACAGCCATCGTGAGCCTTGTTCCATCGATCAAGCGGCTGAGAATATCCCGGCCATACTCGTCGGTACCTGCCCAATGCGCTGCCGATGGTCCTTCCATCAGGGCGTCGTAATTCGGTTCATTTGGAGGATAAGGTACAATATGCGGACCGATTATTGCTACTATGAATAACAGCAGGATAAACGCACTGGATATAACGGCAAGCTTTTGCTTCATAAACTTAGACATAAACGCTTTGAATTTGCCTGTTGCCGGCCTGTTCACAAACGTCTCCTCTGGTACAGAAATGACAGTCGCTGTCGAGTTGTCGCTCATTGGTTCCCCCTCCTATTTCGATGCATACCGGATTTTCGGATTCAGTACGCCATAAAGCAGATCGACGATCAGGTTGATTAAAATAAATTCAGCTGCAAACATTAACAGCAAGGCCTGGATCACGGTATAATCACGAAATGCGATGGAATCTACCAACAAACGACCCATGCCCGGTATGCTGAATACCGTCTCAACCATAACCGAGCCGCCAAGCAGGAACCCGAACTGCAGTCCGGCAACGGTCACTACTTGAATCAGGGAATTTCGCAGCGCATGTCTTCCGACAACGGTAAACTCGCGCAAGCCTTTGGCGCGTCCGGTTCGGACATAATCCTCACGCATCGTCTCCAGCATGGAGGAGCGGGAGTATCTCGCCAGCATGGACATAATGCCGGCTCCAAGCGTGAAGGAAGGCAGAATATAAGATTGCCATGTATCAATGCCCCCTGTCGGGAACCATCCCAACTGAACGGAGAAAACTTGTATAAGGACAAGCCCAAGCCAGAATCCAGGCAGCGAAATACCGGATATCGCGGCCAGCATACCGATATAATCCGGCCATTTGCCTCGATTAACAGCGGTTACAATCCCGATAAGCAGTCCAATAATAAGTGCCCAGCCAAGACTGGTAAAAGTCAGGATAATGGTTGGGAGAAAACGGCTTTCCAGCATCTCCATAACCGGTATTCCGGAACGTACGGATTCACCCAAGTCACCCTTCAACAGATCACCCATGTAATTAACATATTGCTGCCATAACGGCAAATTCAATCCCAGCTGCTCACGAATACCGTTGATCTCCTCAAGGGTGGCATCCTTACCCGCAACAAGTCTCGCCGGATCTCCAGGAATAAGATGAATGAACATAAATACGAGTATCGATACAATGAACAGCAGCGGGATAACCCCCAGCAGCCTCTGAATTGCATATCTTCCCAAGGGATGAGCCTCCTTCCGCAACATTTGAGCTCTTTTTAAAATAAGATGGGCCGCATCCTTAATAATCTTAAGAAGCGGCCCACCACAAGGTATACGTTCAGTAAGCTCTTCGCTGTCTGATTACTTTATTTCGGCATTCAGCACATTGATGGAACCATCAGGGAATGCCTTCACGCCTTCAAGATAAGCTCTTTTACCCGTAATGACCTGATCTACACCGAGGAACGCCCATGGCGCATCTTCCCAGATTTGCTTCTGGATGTCGGCATAAATGCTTTTTGCAGCCTCTGGATCTACAGACTTATTGGCATCCATGATCCACTTATCTACGTTATCATTCTTGTAATATGCTGTATTAGAGCCAGCTGGCGGGAAGAATTCACTGCTGAACAGACCTTTAGTAGCTCCATCCGCATCGCCTGAAGATGGTGACCAGCTTACATACCACATTTGAATCTTCGCATCTTCCGGCGTTGCCGAGTTGATTTGATCGGACAGCGTAGCACCCTCCATCGATTTCACTTCGACTTTGATTCCGACTAGAGCAAGCTGCTGTTGAATGAACTGCATACCCTTCATCGTTTCGGAGTCGTTCTCTCCCCAGATTTCTGCTTCGAATCCTTCCGGATAGCCAGCTTCCGCAAGGAGTGCTTTGGCTTTCTCCGGATCGTAGTCATAACCGGATTGCTCTGAATAATACTGTGTCATTGAGGACATGGAAGAAGTCAGCTTGGAGCCAAGACCGGATTTGACAACCTTAATGTATGCTTCTTTATCGATTGCATAGTTGATCGCTTGACGGACTTTCAGATCGTCGTAAGGTTTCTTCATCGTGTTCAGTGTGATGTAACGCACGATGGTGGAATCGATCTTGTCAACAACGATGTTCTGATCGCCTTCGACCTCAGATACCTGCTCTGTCGGCATCGGGTAGATGAAGTCCGCTTCTCCGGTCTTCAGCATGGCAATACGGGAACCATTCTCAGGTACAGGCTTGAACGTGATGCTGTCGACTTTTGGCAGACCCTCCTGCCAGTAGTCTTCGTTCTTCAGCACAACGAGACGATCACCTTGGACCCATTCTTTGAATTTGTATGCTCCGGTACCCACGGGGTTCTTCGTGATATCAATACCGTCTTCAAGCGCTTTCGGACTGATGATCAGCGCCATGGCCGTCTTGTTCAAGAACGCGTTGTAGGGCTCGCTGAGAGTAATGACAACGGTATGTTCATCCGGTGTTTGAACATCTGCCACTTTCGAGAAGCTTTTGCGCATACGAAGGTTGTTCTCTTCATTCATAATGCGCTCCAGATTGACTTTTACCGCTTCAGCATTGAAATCTGTTCCATCATGGAACTTCACGTTCTTACGCAGGTTGAACGTATACGTCAAACCATCTTCACTGACTGTGTGGTCTTCAGCCAGCATAGGCACGAGTTCCATTTTCTCATTGAAACCCATCAGGCCTTCATACATCGTGCGTGCACCGGAAATCGAGTGCGTGTCTCCAGCATTGTGCGGGTCAAGCGTAATGAAGTTGGCGTTGATGGCAATGACCACGTCTTTATTATCTTTTGTCACCGGCTTGGTTTCGCCGCCGCCTTCACTTGCACCTTCACCGCCTCCGCTATTTCCGCCGCAGCCTGCCGCAACAATCGTGAATGCGAGCAGCAGCATAAGCAGTGACCATGTTCTACCTTTGAATCTCATTGTTTACTCCCCCTTTGATGTAATAATATCTATAGATTCACTCGCCGCTTAAGAAAATAACATCTCTTCCTTAAGCCTTGAGTTCCTCACAGCTTAATCATTCCAGTCATACACGGCCCGCCGCTCGCCAACAAGCGTACCGCCATCGTTAAAGATCGCATTCGGCACAAGATCATACAATCGATCAATCGTAGCTTGATTGTCATAACCAAGACGCTCCAGGATGGAGGCAATGATACAAGGCCATACTTGTTCGGAGCCATCGGATACTTTAAGCGAGATGGCCAAGCGCTCCTTCCGAAGCCCGATGCCGTATACGCCTTTGGCGCCGCCCTTGGCAGCCAGATTGGGATCCCGGAGCAGAGCCGAGCACACAAATCTCGTATCTGCGATGATATCCGGATACTCGTTCATCAGCTGCGCCATTCTTGCAGCTGCATCTGCTGTCTCCGCATCGTGGATCAAATCCGGACAAGCCAGCTTAAGGAACGAGTACCCGATGCGATCCAGAGGAAGTGCGAAGATGGGAAGCCCACAGCCGTCGATGCCTTGCGGAATCGAGGAAACCGGAACTTCAGCAAAGTAAGCCAGGGTTTCAAGGATTTCCTGCTGAACCGGATGCTCCGGCTTGTAATACGTGCTCTCGTCCCAGCCCATATGCTTGCTCAGGGCAATCAAACCGCTGTGCTTGCCTGAGCAGTTATGGAATATCCGGCGCTTCTCCTCATGGTTGCGGTGCCTCTCTGCCTTTGCATCCTCATTCAATGGATAGGTTGCACAGCAGTGGAGGGCCTCCTCCTGAATCTCTGTTTTTTTCAGAATGGATTCCAGGGCATCGATATGAAAGCGTTCGCCCCGGTGGGAAGCGGCAAACAGTGCCGTCTCTTCCCCCGTAAGTCCGTAGACTTCGGCAATTCGGCGCTTCATAACCGGTATCGCCTGAAATGGTTTAGCCGCCGACCTCAGGAATGTCATGTGATGCGGATCACCTGCTGCATAAATGACCCCTCCGTTCTCGTCTACAACGCTGATCGCTCCGTAATGGACATTCTCCAGTACATTTCCGCGATATTCCTCTACCAATGGCACAAAACCCATAATCATGCTCCCCCGATCTTTAGATGAATTAATTCAATTGAAAATAACGATCCTGTGCCACAAGTCCCGAGCCAATGATGACGCCATGCTCATGCAGCTTGGAGCGGACGATGGTGAAGGAATCCTGAAGCGGTTCCCAGATATACTGCGTATAACAGAGATTGGTAATCTCCTCATACACTTCGGGAAACTTGTCCAGAATTTCACCGCTCAAGATGACGCTGTCAGGATTGTACATGCTAACCACGTTGTTGATTGTAATGGCCATATAAGCAAGGGCTCGATCGATTAAGTAACACGCCCATCTTGTTCCTGCACGTCTCTCCGCGAATAACTCTTCTATAGTACGAACCGGTTTTATTTTGCTGGCTTCTGATAGCAAGGACGGTATGTTGATATAGGTTTGAAGACAGCCGGCCTTGCCGCAGTCACACATCATGCCTTCAGGATCCACCGTGGTATGTCCGATTTCCCCCGCACTGTTGGTCACCCCCCGGTAAATTTCCCCTTCCAGGATCAGTGCCGAGCCTACACCATTACCAAATCCCAGCAGAACCGTACGGTTGGAGCCATACGCTGAGCCTTTTAATTGTTCCGCCAATGCTTTCACTTTCAGCTCATTGTCTACGACAGCTTGAAGCCCCGTTAATTCCTTCAGTCTCTCGGCAAGCTGCACATTCTTCCAACCCAGCTGAACGGAAAAATTGACAATGCCTGCTTCAACATCGATGATGCCTGGCAGCCCAACGCCGATTCCCACAATCCGTCTGCGATCGATATCGCATTCAAGAATCAGCTCTTCAATAATGTCTGCGATCCGAGCCACCGTTGCTTCTGGCGTATCGCCCGAAGATCTGGGAAAATTGCCGCTGCACAGCACATTCCCCTGTACATCGATGAATCCGATGTTGGCCTGGTGACGATCCAGCTCGACGCCGATCGAGATCACGGCAGTATCCAGCAGCCTTATTAAGGAAGACTTTCTTCCTCGTCCGGCCGAAGCTTGTTCTTCCGTCTCATGAACGTATCCCTCTTCTGTCAGCTCTGACACTATGCGGCTGACGGTTGTCGGGCTCATTCCGGTTTGTTTGGCAATAGCTGCTCTTGAAATCGGCTGTTCATTCTTGATGATTTGGAATACCGTGAGTCTGTTCTGCCGCTTCATAAAGTCTTGATCATGCTTTTTCATGAAGACATCCCCTATTTAATTTCACCAGTAGATTAATTAGATCATTTTTCCATTTAAAACGACCTGTCATCATCAAAAAACAGTGATTTTTATCAATTTTATTATTTTTATTCTCCAGTGATATTAATAATAAAACGTCTTTTGTAAAAGTGTCAATATATATGACACATTTAAATTATTATTTTTTTATTTTGGAAATGTAAGCATTTCATTTTTTTGCGAAAGTGATACAATCCCTTGCATAGACACAGTTGCCCCTCTCACGCGCACAACATGACATTAATATGACACGAAATCTCCTGAAATGTAGATAACACCGCGGTTTGACTTCCATAATAAAGCCAACCGCGAAACGAATTATTGTATGTTTGCCAGCCTTGTTTGGTCGACATCCATCCAAGCATGCCCCGAACCTCGCATCAGGAAATTTTCCCATTCTAAGCGCCTCAATAGGTGGTTTTACAGGGGTTTAAAGTAATAACGATGTTGATTCGAGGCATGCCTACGTCGAACACTTCATCCAAGCGAAATAAACCACCCGAGCAATAAATTAGAGAGGTTTCTCTAATTTTAAAATGCACCCTATAAGATGACCTTTTTTAAAGTGTCTGTCTTATGGGGTACATTTTATTTCCCGAATGGCTTTAAAATTGATGATTTGTGATTGTCATTGATTCTTTGATTTTTGTTCCCGCTCGCTAGAAATCAGCCCGGTCCCCATGGAGCGAGTTGACCATCGCCCCGCAGCGCGTGATCGGCGCGGGGGCGAATGGTTGCCCGGGTCGTTCGATGCTGTGCGTGCGGTTTGGTGGCTGGTCATGGGATTCGGTAGATGGCTATACGGCTCGGTGGCTGCCCGTGAGGTTTGGCGGCTGGCCATGGGGTTCGGTAGATGGCTGTACGACTCGGTGGCTGTGCGTGCGGTTTGGTGGCTGGCCATGGGGTTCCGTAGATGGCTATACAGCTCGGTGGCTGTGCGCGAGGGTTGGTGGCGCCGTGCGGTACGATGACTTCTGCGTGATTTGATGGATGCTGCCCGAGGAGTTTGCTGGCTACCCCCTTACGTCGATGGTTGTCCGCGTGGGTGGATGGCTGCAGCGTGGTTGAATGGGTGGTTCCTGGGTGGTTGAGTAACTGAGGACGCTAACGGACTGGAACACTCCTATCTACCTAAAAAACCAGCTTTTGATTTTTTAACGGACTGGAGAGCTCTTATTTACTCGAAAACACCCCCAAAGGTGCTTTTCAGTGACGAATAAGAGCTACGGTGTCCGTTAATCCCTGCAATCGCTCGATTTCGCTAGAATAACGCCTGCTAGGTCCGTTAGGGTGATGCCTCGCACACATCATTGATTGGTCACGCTATTCTCGCATTCGATCTTTCAACCTCTTGATCCCTTAATCTTTTGATCTGTAGATCTTCCCCCACAGCGGAGGTTTGAGGATAGCCGATCCTTTGGGAGTCCGTTTCACCCCTGCCTATTCCAATCCAAGAAACGGACGGACAACAGAGCGGATAGCCTCAAACCGGAGCGCTTGCTAGCCTCAAACCGAAGCGCCCGAGCGCCCTACTTGTTTTTATAATATTCAACCGCTTTATCGAAGTAATGCTTCTCTTCTTCCGGCAGGTCCTCGAAATAGAAAATAGCGGCCACCGGGCATGCTGCCTCGCAAGCACCGCATGAAATACAGATATCCGTGTCTATGTAGAACTGGTCATCTCCTTCTTCTATACAATCCACAGGGCAAACGTCTACGCATTCTCCCGCTTTCTCTTCGATACAAGCCGAACCAATAACATACATTCGTGATTCCACCTTCCCATGTTATAATTTTTCATTGCCTATCATTTCCAAATAAAGTTCCGTGACCTTGAGACACTTTGTTTTTTTATACTTTTTATACTAAAATATATCATAATTATGTGGTCAAACATGTGGATTGTCAATAAACGGCGTCACATCAAGCTTATAAAACTGCTATTCCGGTTGACTTATAGAAGGTAAAGTCATAAGATGAGACATATTGCTTTTTAACGATTTTTAGTTGTAATAGAAGTAATTCATCGAGAAACAAGGCGGTGATTTTAGTGGATCAGGAAGTCGCATACAGCACTCGCGAGTATATCATGCAAATGTTAAAAATAAATGGTGAACTGAGCACAAAATCCATTACCGAGACATTAGGCATTACCGGCATGGCCGTCAGGCGTCATCTGGAAAGCTTGAAAAATGAGGGCTACATCACATACAGAACCGTGAAGCAACCGATGGGAAGACCCGTTTCCTTATACAGTCTTACCGATTCTGCGGAGGATTTTTTCCCTAAGAACTATCACGCTCTTGCTCTTGACCTGCTCAGCGAGCTGCAGGACGAAGCTGGTGATGAGATGATTTCGCTGCTGTTTGATAAACGAAAAGGTACACTGTTGAACAAGTATACGCCTGCTGTTAAAGCGGATGCCCTGGAAGAGCGTGTTATAGCGCTTGCCCAAATTCAGAATGACAACGGATATATGGTCGATTACAAAAAGGTAACGGAAGATGAATATTTATTCGAAGAATTGAACTGCCCGATATCCCAGGTAGCCAACCGGTTCCAGCATGCCTGCCGCTGTGAGCTTGACCTGTTTCAATCGCTGCTGGAGGCCGATGTGGAACGTACCGAATGCCTCGCCAAGGGCGACAAGAAATGCGTCTACCGTATCCGAAAGCAGGTCGAAAGCGGACAAACATAATATCTGTTATTGCCACTTAAGGCCTCTTCCATACAGGAAGGGGCTTTTTTAGAACGGTACGGTACGCTTCTTCTATCCTATTCTCTCAAATGACAAGACATGTACAATTCTCTGAATTATTCCAGTACAAGCAGCCGGTCATCGTTATCGGAGGGCACACCCCGCCCATCGGTGTTGTTGGTAATAACATAAATTTTGCCGTTATATACTTTCACGTCTCTTAATCTGCCTTCATCCTCCAACACAACATCGAGTGAGGTACTCTCCGGCTGGAACCGGTACAGCTTCTGACCGCGCAGGGTAGCAACATACATCTGATCCTCTTCATCAAAAGCGATGCCCGAAGGAGCAATGGCCGAATCGCCGCTATGGTACACCGGGGTCTTCAGGCCCTCTTGCTGCTCATCCCCAAGAATCTCGGGCCAGCCATAATTGCTGCCTGCGGTGATCTCATTAATCTCATCGTGTCCACCAGGCGTACCGGATGGTCCGTGTTCTGAGCTGTAGAATTCTCCTTCGGAATTCCAAGCCAAGCCTTGCGAATTTCGGTGACCTAACGTAAACACATAGGAGCCTGCTGTGGGGTTATTCTCGGGAATTTTGCCATCCAGCGTCAGCCGCAATATTTTCCCCGCAAGATTCTCCTGGTTCTGCGCAAGCTCGCCCTCTCCTGAATCACCGGTAGTCACATAGAGATGATTGTCGGGTCCAATCGCTATTCTTCCGCCATTATGCACATTGGAGCCCGGGATTTTCTCAATGAACGATTCCGCTTCTGTCCATTCATTCCCCTTCTGCTCCAATAGAACCAGCCGGTTCATAATCGATCCGTCCTGATCATAGCTGTGATAGGCGAAGGCTCTTCTGGATTCCTTGAAATCAGGGGCTAATACAAAGCCCAAGAACCCGCCTTCTCCTATCTGGGCAACCGGCTTCTCTGTATGTACAGTCTGTCTGTTGAATTCGCCGTCCTGGATCTGTACGATATTCCCTCCCCGTTCGCTGATATAAATCGTTTCTCCGTCAAAATCAATCGCCCAGGGTGTCTTCAATTGTTCAGCAAGCACTTGGTATGGAGTATCGGGGGACTTTTCCTCCCGGCTGACCTCCTGCTCCTGTTCCTGCCGCTCTCCCTCCGTTGACGGGGATGAAGGGCTGGTACAAGCTGTCACAGTCAACAAAATCGCTGCTAACATGATGCCAATCGTTGTTCGTTTCAAGATTACACCTCCCAAGATCGCTTAAGCTTATTGTTCGGGTGACATCATCTGGATGCCGTGCTCCATGGCCTGAAGGGAACTCAGCACAACCTCCTCATCGCTGAAAGAATCAACCTGGCTCCCCGCTTCGTAACGGGTCTCATGACCCCGCCCGGTAATGATAATCCTGTCCTGGTCCCCGGCCATCTCGACCGCTCGTTGAATCGCCTCTTTGCGGTTCGGCACTACCTCCCAGTTGACGGCATGATGAGAGCTCAAACCTCCGAGCATCTCAGCTATGATCTGCTCCGGGTCCTCGGAGAACGGATTGTCCGTTGTGAACAACACATAATCCGAATAGGATGCTGCAATATCCGCCATGATCGGCCGTTTGAGCCGATCCCGTTCGCCCCGACAGCCCAACACGCATATCATTTTGCCCGAGGTAATTTCTTTAGCGGACAGCAAGGTTGCCTTGAGCCCATCCGGATTATGGGCATAATCTACAACTACGCGAAAACTCCTGTCTGTCTTTATTTCTTGAAAACGTCCATGAACACCTGCAAAATCCTGAAGACTGTTCCTGATTTCTTGGATCGGAATCCCTTCGAGTAGACAGGTAGTAATGGCCGCCAGCGCATTGTACACGTTGTGTATGCCATGAATCTTCATACTGAAGTCGCTACTTCCCCATGGCGTCTCTACGATAAAGTTGCAGCCGTCCCCGGTATTTTGAATATGCAGAGCACGAACATCCGCCGGGTTATGAATACCGTATGTCACAATCTGTGCGGATGTACGCTTCCCGTAATAGGATGAGGCCGCATCATCAGCATTCAGCACCACTTTTTTCTGCATGTCACGATCACTGTTGCCTAGTTGGGTGAATAGCAGTTCCTTCGTATTGCGATAACTCTCCATGTTCTGATGGAAATCGAGATGATCATGGGACAGGTTTGTAAAAACAACGGTCTGAAAATCACACCCCCGCACTCTTCCCATATCCAGTCCATGCGAGGACACTTCCAACACGCCATACGTGCCGCCATGGGCAACCATCGTATGAAAATATCGCTGCAGCTGGATCGTATCCGGCGTGGTATTCAACGTTTTCTCTACATGATCTCCGATTTTCATATAGAGAGTACCAATAATTCCCGTTTTGCGGTTGGAATCATTCAGCACCTTATCAACCATATGTGTTGTTGTTGTTTTGCCGTTCGTCCCCGTAATCCCGATCAATTTCAGCTGCTCGGTAGGATTACCGAAAAAGGAGTTGGCTAAAATGGGAAGCACCCTTCTTGTATCCGGCACAGTAATCCGCGTAATGTTCCCGGGAAGCTCCGGAAGCTCCTTCTCAGCCATAATGGCAACAGCACCGTTCTGTATCGCATGCTCGATATAATCATGGCCGTCTACATTAAATCCCGGAACGCAGACAAACAATCCGCCAGGTCTGATGGCTCTTGAATCCGTATCGAGATTCGTGATTTCCACAGCAGTGCTGCCTGTAATTGTCTTAAGAATCAGCCGCTCCGTCAGTGATTTCAGGTTCATGTAGGGTACCTCATCTCGTGATGTAATCCATTCAAGGTCCGTTGTGATATTAAGGCGTAGAATTCACGACGATGTATCGTTTTAAACCAGCGTTTCTTATTAACCTAACCAAGCCAGCCCGTTATGAAACAAGAATATGATGACTGGAAGAGATAACCATGTTACGCTGGAAGTAAGCGGTTGCAATTCCAATATCGAATATCGATACCAGCCGCTCATATGAACATCAGATTCACTTATTCGTTCTGTTATTTTCATCACTGCTTGAAAGGAGAATAATCGATGGGACCATTCACCGACGATTTACTTCAAAACAAAGTCGTATTGATCACAGGAGGCGCAACCGGACTGGGACGTGCCATGGGCGAGAAGTTCGCACAGCTTGGCGCCAAGCTGGCCATATGCGGACGCCGGGAGGAGGTTCTGCAGCAGACGGCTGATGAGCTAAGGCAATTGGGATGCGAGGTATGGCATCAGACCTGTGATGTACGGGATCCTGCGCAGATCACAGCACTAGTCGATGCAGCAGAATTGCATTATGGAGGCATTGATGTGCTTGTGAACAATGCGGCTGGCAATTTTATCAGCCCGACTGAACGTCTTTCGCCACGAGCGGTGGATGCTGTGTTAAATATCGTGCTGCATGGAACTTTCTACACGACCCTTGAGGTTGGCAAGCGCTGGATCGAGCAGGGGAAGAACGGAACGATGCTCAACATTGTCACTACCTACGCTTCAACAGGCTCAGGGTACGTGGTCCCTTCTGCAGCTGCGAAAGCGGGAGTGCTCGCACTTACCCGATCCTTAGCTGTGGAATGGGCCTCATACGGTATTCGTCAAGTAGCCATTGCGCCCGGACCGTTCCCAACTGAAGGCGCATGGTCAAGATTATCGCCGACGCCGGAGCTTGAGCAGAAAATGATCGACCGTATCCCCCTGCGACGCGTTGGCGACGCGGAGGAATTGGCCAACCTGGCCGCCTTTCTCATCTCGGATTATGCCGGCTATATTAATGGGGACGTCATCACCATTGATGGCGGCGAATGGCTGAGGGGTGCGGGCCAGTTCAATGACCTGTCAGAAGTAACTCATGAGCAGTGGGATCGACTGGCCGAGCTGACGCGAAAAGGAAAATAATCTCACAAAAAAAACAACGAGCGACTGAGTAAACTACCATCGACGTGCTTGCAGAAAAACAGAACCCGCTTGGGAGGATGTTCTTCTTGCAGCTACCGAGATTTTTACCTTCGCCTGAAAATGATAGAATTCCGACATGCTAAACAGCCCCTTGCCTGGAGTATAAACATTCCTACTCCAGGCAAGGGGCTTATTGTTTATCTAATGATTACTCATAAGAATCTACTAGTACGGCATAGACGATGCCGGGTCCGTGAACGCCGATCGTCAGATCATTCTCGATATCGGCAGAACGGCTGGGACCCGAGATGAAATGGATGCCGGCAGGAAGCTGCTCACGTCCGCCTTGATCAAACTGAACCAGAATCTCGCCTAAACGGGTATACATCCGATCGACAGGAATGACGGCAATCAGTACCGTGGGCAGCAGGCTGACCGATCTTCCTTTATGCGGGGCAGATTTCACCGTAATCGAACCCGTGTAGGCCGCTACATAATCAGCCATCACCACGCCAAAATCGGCCTTCGCGGCGACAGCTCTCCAGTCCGTGTCGGCAGCTTCGTTCCAGGAGAGAATCATGGCCTCCGGCAAACTCTCTTCAAGTTCTAAAAGGTCCAGAGCCTCTTCCCGTTGACGAAGAATCGTGGCCGCACTCATCTCCAGTGCCTTATCTCGAATAAACCGGCTTACCTCTTCACGATTGCTTACCCTGACCGCATGGCCTCCGGCCGCTTCAAAGTTCGCGGTAAATTGCGTAATCTTCTCTTCCAGCGGCCACTGGAATTCATGCCAGAAATCAGGCGCACCGCGAAAAGGATGCTCCGGAGCTGACCGAACGCGGTCTCTTCCCAGCTTCGCGGCAATCCCATCCATGAACAACTCCTGTTTCTTGCGCGAGCGTTCTTCCAGTTGGCTTAACCACCCGCCGTCTGCATGGTTACCCATGGGAGTCCTCCCCCTTTCGCGACTTCTGCTGCTGAAGCCGTTCCTTCAATCGGTTTGCGATTTCAGGCTCCATCTGCCCGGAGGTCCGGCGGATATCCCGCTCCATCTCCGGCCACCGATCCCGGAAGGACTGCTTAGGCAGACTCGGGGTCACTCGGTACGAGTTCCATCCTTTCAACGGGCCGATCCGTGTCCGAATCTCCCCGTTTCGAACGACAAACTTCTGCCCCCATTTCCCCAGGGATACCACGCTGCGATAACGTTTGGCATTACCCATTATCGCGGAGAAGCCCTTCATCCCCATGGCTTCCAACTTGTCACCGCGTCCGGCCTCAATCTTTCTTCGCCGTAAGGATACCAGCATATCGTGGAGCGGAATCTTCACAGGACATGCCTCATAACATGCTCCGCACAGACTCGATGCGTTGGCGATATCATCCCATTCCGCGACATTCTTGTTTAACGCCGGAGTCAATACGGCACCGATCGGACCGCTGTAGGTGCCTCCGTATGCGTGACCGCCAATATGGCGATATACGGGACAGGCGTTCAGGCATGCGCCGCAGCGAATGCAGTTGAGCAGCTCCTGGAATTCCGGATCGCCGAGCTGGAGAGAACGCCCATTATCGATGATGATAATATGCATTTCATCAGGTCCATCGGCGTCCAGCTCTCTCTTGGGACCACTGATTCCAGACATATAGACTGTCAGCTTCTGGCCGGTCGCTGACCGCGGGAGCAAGGTGGCCATCACTTCCAGGTCAGCCCATGACGGGATGATCCGCTCCATTCCCATAAGCGTTATTTGCGTCTTGGGCACGGTGGTCACCATCCGGGCATTGCCTTCGTTCTCGAACAATACCATCGATCCCGTCTCGGCAATTGCAAAATTGCAGCCCGTCATGCCAATATCCGCTTCGAGAAACTTCTCGCGCAGCTTCATTCGTACAAAACCTGCCATGATCGCCGTGTCGGGCGGCAGCGTTTCGCCCGCCTCCTCAGACAGAAGCTCTGCGATCTGATAACGGTTCTTGTGGATCGCAGGGATGATGATATGGGATGGGGTTTCATCCGCAAGCTGAATAATGTACTCGCCGAGGTCCGTTTCCACGGCCTCCACGCCGATGGAATCCAGTGCTTTGTTCAAATGCAGCTCCTCGGACACCATCGATTTGGACTTTACGACGGACTTGGCGGACTTGTGCTCCGCGATCTGCAGGGATAGCGCGACCGCTTCCTCCGCCGTCTCCGCAAAGTGGACATGAGCCCCGTTCGCCCTGGCCTGTTCAGCAAACTCATTCAAATAGTAATCCAGGTGAGCGATGGTATGAAGCCGGATTTGACGTCCTCGCTCCCTCCACTCATCCCAGTTGCCATGCTCCTCCGACGCCAGCTTTTTGCCAAGCCGCAGCCGCTCTGTTGTAAACTTCACCGCATTGCGCAGAAATTCGTTGTTCAGAGCGTAACCTGCACGTTCCTTAACCGAATGCGCTTTCGATTCAGCTGTGTTCATGCACGCTCACCCCCTCGTACAGAAGTTCGGCCAAGTGCTTGACCTGCACCTTCTCGCCCCGATGACGCAAATTGCCGGCAATATTCATCAGGCAGGCCATATCAAGACCGACCAGCACGGTCGCTTCCGTCTCCAGCACATGATCGCTTTTCTCGGTGACCATGGCTCCCGAAATATCCGCCATCTTCACGGCAAACGTGCCTCCGAACCCGCAGCAATCCTCTGCAAAAGGCAGCGGTACAAGCTCCAGCCCCTTCACCTGATTCAACAGCTTCATCGGTTCATCCTTAACGCCCAGCAGACGGCTGCCGTGACAGGAGGGATGGTAGGTTACCTTTTGCGGATAAACGGCTCCCACATCAGTCACACCGAGCACATCGACAAGGAACTGGGTAAACTCATAGGATTTGAATTGAAGCGCTTTCGCTTTTTTCAGGTAGAGGGGATCGTCCTTGAACAGATCCGGATAATGATGAATCATATAGGTGCAGGAACCGGAAGGGGAAACAACGAAGTCACTATCTTCGAAAGCGTCGAGAATCGTCCTCGCGCTTATTCGTGCATCCTCCCAGTAACCGCTGTTATAGGCCGGCTGACCGCAGCAGGTCTGAATTTCCGGGAATTCCAAATGAACACCGTACCTGGCCAGCAGCCTTGCCATGGATTCAGCCACCCGCGGGAACAAGGCATCACTGAGGCAAGTAACAAACAACGAAATCTTCATGATTTTCACCCCGCTATCATCAGGATATGGACCGATTGATCGGTCTCTGGCAAGAACCCCCCGACCTCGGGGGGATTCCAATGTTGATGTCCATTCGCTGCTCTACACAGATTGAATGGTGATGCCTAAAGCTCGATAAGGATCGGCTTCCTCTTCCGTTAATCTCCTATCCGTAATAATCAGATTCACTTGAGACAAGTCGGCCACCTGGGCAAAAGCCTGAGCACCGAATTTGCTGGCATCGGCAAGCACAATGGTCTCATCCGTCATTCCAATCATTTTATGCTTTATTCTGGCCTGAAGCTCGTTGGATTCGCTAAGTCCCCTGTCCAGGTGCACGCCCTTGCAGGACAGAAAGGCTTTATCCACGTAATAAGCATCAAGAGAGCGTTCCGCAAGCGGACCGACAAAGGACAACGAGCGGTGTGCCAGAATGCCGCCGGTAGATATAACCTGGACGCGCTCCTTGGTGCTTAGCTCGGCAGCCACCTTGATTGAATTCGTCAATACCGTAATCGGAATATCCGGTATGATTTTTGCCATATACCAGGCCGTTGAGCTGGCATCAAGCAAGATACGGTCATTCGGATGGATTCGCTTGACCGCTTCCTCCGCAATGCGCTGCTTCTCCAGCGCATTCATGATTTCCCGTTCAGCATACGGTATCTCCGGCTGCGAGCGCTGAATTTCCGGTTGATCCTTCACACTAACCGCCCCTCCATGGGAACGGCGCAGGCGTCCTGCTTGCTCCAGCCTGTCAAGGTCACGGCGAATCGTTTCCTCCGTTACGCCGCATAGCTGACTCAGCTCGGAGACGCGGATGCTCCCTCTTTCGTTGACCAACTGTACTATTTTCTCATATCGTTCTGCAACCAGCATATTACCGCCCATCCTTACTATTCGATATATTCTATCTCTTCCGGGTCAGCTGACCGAACACACCACAGGCATCCTCCCATAGTGGAGTATCCTCGGGCTCGTAAGTCTTGACCGGGAATGATTCCCTAATAACGGCACGAGCCTCCCATATATCGGACAACTCGCCCTGTGCAATCCACTGCACAGCCATATTGCCAATGGCGCTGCCCTCTGCAGGTCCAGCCCATACAGGCTTGCCGATGGCATTCGCCGTCCACTGGCATAATGTTTCATTATGAATGCCACCGCCTACCATATGCAACCCTTGAAATTTCTGTCCGGACAATTCCTCGGTCAAATCCAGCACATAACGGTACTGCATGGCCAAACTCTCCATGATGCAGCGCACGATGGCACCTTCAGCTTGCGGAATGCGCTGGTTGGTGCGAGCCGCATACTCCCTTACCCGCTTCGGCATGTCTCCAGCCGGGAGGAATAAGGGATCGTCCGGATCAATGAAACATGCAAAAGCAGGTGCTGCATCCGCCATCTTAACCAATTCGGGGTACGAGTAGGATAACCCTTCCCGCTCCCAGGTCCGCTGGCACTCCTGCAGAATCCACAGACCCATGATGTTCTTGAGCAGCCGGTAAGTACCGTATGCCCCTCCCTCATTCGTGAAGTTCAGCTCTCTGGCCCGTTCATGAATGACAGGCTGCTCCACCTCTGTTCCCATCAACGACCAGGTACCGCAGCTTAAGTAAGCAAATGACCGATCCAGTGCCGGTACCGCCACCACGGCGGATGCCGTATCATGCTCGGCAACCGTATAAACCGGAACGGACGCGATCCCCAGCTCCTCTGTTACGGAAGATCTCAAAGATCCAACGGGGGTGCCGGGTTGAACGACTGGATGAAACATCCCATGAGGTATATGCAAAGAATTCATCAGATAATGATCCCAGCTGCCTGAAACCGGATTATACAGCTGCGTCGTGGTAGCATTCGTAAACTCATTAGCCATCTCACCGGTCAAGAAGTAGCGCAGCAGATCGGGAATCATCAAGAACCGCTCCGCTTCTTGAAGCAGATAAGGCTTCTGCTGCCGGATTGAGGCCAGCTGATAAATGGTGTTAAACGGGAGGAACTGAATCCCCGTCCGTTCAAAAATCTCGGAAGGCGGCACGCTTTTCATGACCTGTTCCATCACACCGTCCGTGTGCGTATCGCGATAATGATACGGATTCGTCATAAGCTCGCCATTCCGATCCACAAGACCGTAATCCACCGCCCAGGTATCGATGCCTATGCTTGTCGGCAGTCCGTGCTGCCCTTTCGCCCGCAGCAAGCCCTGCTTCATCTCATGATAAATCCGGAGAACGTCCCATTGTAAGCGGTTGCCAACTCGAACAGGGTCATTCGGAAATCGGTGGATTTCCTTCACTTCAATGGTTCGGCTGCTTAACTGCCCCAGCATAGCTCTTCCGCTGCTTGCTCCAATATCAAATGCAAGAACGCTCAACGTTCTCTAGCCTCCTTGTCAGATCAATTTCCACTGCCCGACACAACGATGATTGCATAAAAAATGATCCTGCTCTACTTATGACCCGAAGCGCTTCAGTAATACGTCCTGCTCATACCGCTTCACTTCGGATAACCATTCTTCCCTGACGGGTACCCCCATGCGTTCGCAGTAGTAATCCCACACCGCTCCAAAGGGATAGGATTTAAACTCTTCCATTAACGCAAGACGGGTTGTGTAATCACCCTCAAGCTCGGCTTGCTTCAGCGTCTCGGTCGGTTCGAGCTTGGCACGAAGCAGCGCCTTAATCGTATTGCGAGTACCGATAACCCAAGCGGCAATGCGGTTAATGCTTGCATCGAAAAAGTCCAGCCCGATATGGGTGACACCAAGCAAGTCATTACGCACAAGCTCGCGTCCAATTTCAATTAACTCATCATCCATAATGACAACATGGTCACTGTCCCACCGCATCGGCCGGCTTACATGAAGGAGGAGCCCTTCCGTAAAGAGCGCGAGTGAGGACAGCTTTCCGGCAATGCCTTCGGTTGGGTGGAAATGCCCTGCGTCAAGGCAAATCAGCTTATTATTCTGAATGCCGTACCCCATATAAAATTCATGGGAGCCGACAACGTAAGCCTCGGAGCCCAGCCCGAACAGCTTGCTCTCTACGGCATCGAGGTTCCAGTCTGGATTGATCTCCTCGGCAAAAATCTCATCCAGCGATGCCTTCAGCCGTTGTCTGGGCGCTAAACGATCAACCGGTATGTCTTTATAACCATCCGGGATCCAGATGTTGGTCACGCAGGTCTGACCCAGCTGTTCACCAAAATAAGCCCCGATTCTGCGTGAAGCCTTGCAATGGTCAATCCAGAATTGGCGAATAGCCGGATCGGCATGGCTTAGCGTAAAACCGTCCCTCGACTTGTCGTGGGAGAAGCAGGTTGGATTAAAATCAAGCCCGATTCCCTGTACTTTGGCCCAATCCACCCAGGACTGAAAATGCTTGGGCTCCAGCTGATCCAAATCCACCGATTCCTCGGTGTCCGCATATATGGCATGGAGGTTCACCTTATGCGATCCCGGAATAAGCGACATCGCTTTTTCCAGATCGGCCCGAAGCTGCTCCGGCGTTCCTGCTGCGCCGGGATACTCGCCGGTTACGGAAATCCCGCCAGACAGCTCCTGATCCCGGAACAGAAATCCGCGAACATCGTCTCCTTGCCAGCAATGGATGGAGATTTTGATACGTTCAAGCTCCGTCAAGATTTCATCTACCTGGATGCCATGCTGCTCATAGAGCTTTTTCGCTTCTTCATAATTCCTTGCAACATCCTGCCTCATCTCATAACCCCCCGCTTGAATGAGGATCGCCGGGTCATAAGAGACCCAGCGCCCGATTATATGAAATATGATATCATCATGATTCCTTGTGGATCGCGTATGTGCATGTGCTTCTATCCAAATTAACGAGTAAATGCAGCCGGCACTCCGCCGTCAATGGTCAGCATGCAGCCGGTTGTCTTCGAGGATCTCGAAGAAGCGAAGTAAGCAATGCCTTCGGCAATGTCTTGCGGATATATATTCACAAGAAGAGTCGTGCGTTTACGGTAATGCTCTTCCAGTTGATCCGGTTCAATTCCATAGGCTGCCGCCCGCTCATTTCTCCAGTTCGAGTTCCATATTGCAGACCCTTGCAGAATCGCGTCAGGCAAAATCGTGTTGACTCGGATTCCGTATTCCCCGCCTTCAGCAGCAATGCAGCGGGCCAGATGCGCCTCCAGTGCTTTCGCGGAGCTGTAGGCGGTCACGTTTTTCCCGGCATAGACGGAGTTTTTCGAGCCAACAAACACCATGCTTCCGCCGACGCCCTGTACCTTCATTAATTTAAAGGCTTCTCGGGCTACAAGGAAATACCCCGTCCCCAGAACGTTCATGTTCAGGTTCCATTCCTTCAGGCTAGTCTCATCAAACGGACTGGATGTTGCAAGGCCCGCGTTATTGATAATGATATCAACGCCGCCATAGGTTATTGCCGTTTCACGATAGGCGCGTTGAACCGCCTCTTCATCGGTTACATCCATTTTAACAGCAAACGCCCGATGATCTCCGTATTTTGCATTAATCTCCTCGGCAACCTGCTGCGCTCCTTCTAAATTTAAATCGGCCAGCACAACATGCGCTCCCCCGGACACCAATCGACGGGCGGTTGCACTGCCGATCCCGCCTGCCCCGCCTGTGATGAAGGCAACCTGACGGGAGAACTCCGTCTCGGCAGGAGCGAGGGACAATTTGTACAGCTCAAGCGGCCAGTACTCTACATTGTAAGACTCATTCTCGCTCAGGGACACAAAATCACCCAGTGCCGTCGCCCCCCGCATAACCGCAATCGCCCGATGGTACAGGGCACCGCTGACTTGCGACATCGCCCAGCTCTTGCCGGTATTAATCATCCCGATTCCAGGAATAAGAATGACGCGCGGAGCTGCTTCGAACATAACATCACCTTCATGGCGGTTTCGTTCAAAGTACGCTTTATACTGCTCTTTGTAGTCTGCAATGCCTTCAATCAGCTTCGCCTTAAGGCCTTCCACATCGTCAGCATCCGGTGTCCAATCGATGAAGAGGGGAACAACCTTGGTATGGACCAGATGGTCTGGGCATGCCGCTCCCACCTGGGATAGCTTGGGGGCATCGCTGCCGCCGACAAAGTCCAGCACATCGTCCTGATCGTCAAAAGACAGGATCATCTTCTTGACGTCGCTCACAGCACCACGAACGGCAGGCATCACCTCTGCCGCAATGCTGCGGCGTACCTCAGAGGCCAACGGGGCAAATTTGCGCCCGCCAAACAGCTTGTCGTTGTTAACCCGGGCTTCGATGAAAGCCTCTGCTTCGCTAATGATACGAATTGTTTGCGCATAACATGCCTCAGAGGTATCTCCCCAGGTTACGAGACCGTGCTTCTCCATGAGAACAAGCTCAGCTTGGGGATTCGCCAGCACCCCTTCCGCAATCATCTTCGACAGTGTGAACCCGGGTCGTACATACGGAACCCATACGAATCGGTCGCCAAAGATTTCTTGGGCCAGTTCCTTGCCGTTATGAGCGCAGCATAAGCTGATGATGGCATCGGGATGCGTATGATCCACATGCCGGAACGGCAAGAACGCATGCAGCAGCGTTTCAATGGAAGCGCGAGGATGCTTGGCATCCACCATGCAGTGGCCCAGATAAGCCACCATTTCCTCATCGGACATCGATTCCCTCTCGAACAATGGCCGAATATCCTCCAGTCGCAAGCCTGTGAAATTGCCCGATTTCATGGTTGCAAGGTCGGAGCCGCTGCCCTTCACATACATGACCTCTACATCTTTGCCTCGGAAATCCTGAATCGTGGTTTTGCTGGATGTGTTGCCGCCGCCCCAATTGCAGACGCGCCGATCCGCCCCAATCAAATTGGAACGGTATACAAGCTCATCCAATGTATTTTGTGCCTGCTGCGCTGTAGATTGTTCCCATAAGCTCTGAACCATGAAGTTTCCCCTCCGATTGACCATATGAATTTGCTTTCATTTGATTCCTATATTATCATGTCCGTTTATGTTTGAATAGTGTGTTTTTCAAAAATAAACAAAGATCATTTGTCTGTTTTTTTGTTTTGTTATTTAATACACGTTCCTCTGAAAACAAAAAAAAGAGCTCCGCTGGAGATGCCTCCATACCGAGCTGCTGTGTAATAGAGCTATGATTTATCCGCGCCTGCGGATTGCGCCATTTGATCGGCTTTTTCAATCCCTTCAATCAGCGCATCGCGAAATGCGATTTCATCGTCGTTAATATATCCCCTAAATACAACCTCCGATATATCCTCATGGTTAAAAAAGATGTTGGAATCCTTCGTCAGATTGCCATGAGGGTAGAAGCAGGCGACATAATCCCAACGCTTCAACGTCTTGGAGTCATTCTGCATCCGCCCATATATCATCAGCGTCTGATCCCATTCCTTGAATTTGACCACCGAGCCTATCGGCAGCAGCTGCTGTTCCATGATTATCAACCCTTCATTATGTTTTTGCCTGCCCAATAAACCAACGAAACTACAAGCGGGACTCCCACCAGGTAGGATATACAGATCACTGCCTTTTCCGCGGCCGCATATTCCGCATTCAGTAAATTGGGAACAACCGTGCCGAGCACGCCTACTATGCCAATGACCGTCATTATGTATTTGAACTTCCTCTGTCTATCGTTCATCGGCACTCTGCCTCCTTTTACCCGCTCCACCATGTCACTGCTTAGTTGACCAGACTGAGCAAATTGTGCCGAGACCTGCTCCAGTTGCTCGGGTGTAACCAAAATTCGATTGGACATAAAAAATGACGCCCCTTCTGTCATGCTGCCCGTTCTCGTTAGGCAGTCCAAATACAAATTTCAAATCCTTACACTATTAACCGATCCTTCAAGTGAATAACCACATTTTTCAATTTTAGTAGGTATTCAGGAAAGGAACAATCAAGCGAAGGGTTCATTTCTAGGCTGCTCACACTAGTTATTTAGCACTGGCTAAGCTTTAATTCCTGGACCACCATCCCCTCCGTTATCCCCTATCCCCTCCTTAAGCCCAGATAGGAACCATTCCCAGGTACGGTAATTGATTACATCCCCAGCCCGTTAATAAGGCAGCCTTTCTCCTGTAAATTATAAGCAATTCATCATTACGGAGAGGATGTTAATCATTATGAATCAACCTTCACACGGAACAACCAACCAATTTGTCAAATTGTATAAGCAGGAGACCTGGCTTATGCTTGCAGGGCTGATCGGCTTCTTATTAGCCGGAATTTGCGGGATATGGGTCCTGCTGAATGGAGGACCTGTCGCCCCCGATGGCGATGTCTCCAAAGCAATTTCCTTTACTGCGGCGCTGGGAATATTCACGATTTCAACCGCAGCGATCTTGCCGGTATCCGGTTTACGACCGAGAAGCAAGTCCATCTTCCGCTGCTGTTATATTTTTCTCGTTTTGTTTTCCTATTTTGCCGAGACGGTACAAAATTTCCGCGGTGTCAATCCGAGGTTCGTTCAGAACGGTTCCGCCTTTGATGTGGTCATAGCGATTTCTTTCTCCGCCGTGGCTTTGCTGCTCTTGATACTCTATCTGATTTTTGGGCTTCAGTACTTCCGGAAACAGGCGATGAAAGCACACCCTGAGCTTGTGCTTGGCATTCGTTATGCCATGATCGCGGTGCTGATTTCGTTTGCAGCCGGCATATGGATATCCATCAATGCTGGACGCTTCACCGGAATCGGCGGTAACATCATCTGGCTCCATGGGTTAGGCTTTCATGCTCTTCAAGCAATCCCATTCGTAGCATGGCTGTCCTTGAGAAAATCCTTCAATCCTGCAGCCAAACCGATACTCATCCATATGAGTGGCATCGCTTATCTCCTTGGATTGGTTGCCATCGGCTGGCAAACGCTTCTCGGTTATTCCATTGCCGAATGGTCTTTACTTCCGATTCTGGCCGGAAACTGTTTTCTCATCGCATTTACTCCTGTCATATGGCTCCTGAGACAAACCAATGCTTCGGCTTCAGCCCTACTCAGCTCCCATGCCCGAAATATATAATCCGGAATTAAAAAGGAGACAGCGCTGGGATATCCCATGCCCTGTCTCTTCTATATAAAACATCATCTGCCGGTGATCACGAGGTTCTTTCTCTATTTTAGATAAACAAGAATGGAATGAGGAATAACAGAGCGATGGCTTCCCAAGCAAATACATTGCCTCCCCAGCCGTATCCTCTTCCGTATCCACCGCCATAGCCATAGCCACCGCCGTAGCCATATGGTGCAAATGCGGATGTTTGCGCACCATTTTTAGCTGACTTTGAAGACTTCTTGCCTTTTTTGCCTTTTGTGGACAATATATATGCGGATGGGTTCGCAAATTCGAGTTCGAGGCCTCGATCATGTACACCGCGAATAGTCCCCACGACTTCAGTTCCATCATGCATGACAGCGCAGATGGATTTGCCGACGTAATTTCTGCATCCGTCTGCCGATATTGGTATTGGTTGCACTTTTTTTCCCCCTCCCAAGCGTTTGTGTATTATATTCCTGCTGGAGGGAAGTCGGCAGAGATAAATGTCCACAAAGCCAAAATTCCGCCTTTTCACCCTGCTTATTCACGCGCTTTACGGTAGGCTTGTTCCATCAGATCTTCGTTTATCGCCCCTTGAAACCGCTCCGAAATGATACCGTTTGGCGATATCACATAGGTAGTCGGATAGGCTACGACCTCATAGCTTTTTGTGTTCTCCCCGTTCCGGTCATATAGAACAGGAAAGGTTAAACCGTTCTGCTCGACAAAAGCCTGCACCTCGCTCATGTTAGTTTCCAGATGCGTCATATTAACTGCCAGAATCACAACGTCTTCGTCTTGATGCTTATCGTAAAAATCCTGCATATATGGCATTTCTACCTTGCAAGGCGGGCACCAGGATGCCCAAAAGTTAAGAAGAACCGTTTGTCCGCGATAATCCGACAGCTTTACCTTCTGTCCTTCCAGGTTCAGGAGTGCGACGTCCGGTGCGCGAAGTCCTGGCTTCAAGCCCTCGATAATATGATCCGCATGTTCTCCTTGACTCGGAGCACCGGCATCTCGCTCGCTGGCCGAATTGGAGGCAAAGTCATAGATTACCCATATGAACAGAGCTGACATGAGAAGCAGCACTGCCCTGTTCCTCCCTAAACCGAGCGTAAGGTAATGGGTTAGCGGCTTCTGGAATTGAAGCCAGCTCAGGATAAGCAGAACACCGAACAATACAATGTAGAACAACGAAATCGTTACACTCGCTCCATCCGCCCACAGCCACTGAAATATCGATCCTGCCAGTCCGCTCGCGAATGCCGACAACATAGCCGACTTGAGCAGCAGACCCGAATTTACCCTGCTCTTATTCCATCGAAGACCAACGTAGAGAAGCGCAAGGATGCACCCCAGCCAGATGCCTCGGGTTCCGCCCGTCATATAAATAAGGGACGTCGGATGCTGAAGGGTTCGGATTGGATCAAACAGCAGCATGCCGAATTTCCACGAGATAAAACCAATGATCAGCGCAGTCAAAAAAATGTCAAGGACCCATTCCCGCTGCGGCTCCTGGCGCAAGCGGATTCGGAGTGCGGCAAGCCCGGCCGCAGCACAGATAAGGAAGAGAACGATATCTGCCCTGATCATCAAAGGACCTATGGGAATAATACTCAAATGCGAACCTCCTACGATATGACAAGGATTAATAATTACCCACAGGGGTATATATGTTAATCATAGTAGATCGTCGCACGGATGTAAACTTTAAGGGGATTGCCTGAATTATGTGATCTTGTCAATAGAATCCCACAGCAATGCAATCTCGGTATGGGTTTTCCCGCCGATGACAATCTCTTTTCGTTTCTGTTCCTGTCCGCCCTTATGTCTATAAAAGTGTTCTGCCGAATTGCCTTCAAGTACCCAGACCAATAAGGTGGTGTATCCCTTCATATTCATATACTCTTTCAGCCTGGCAAACAGTTGATTTCCATAGCCTTGCCCTTGAATCTCTTCCAACAGATAGACGGCGTAAAGTTCTCCTTCATGAGGCATCTTCTGCTCGCGTTCTGTGCCGTAAGACATAAACCCGTACACCTTTCCGTCTTCATCGGCCACGACAAGCAGCTGCTCGTCCTCCGGCATGTTCGCCAGCTTCCAGCGCCAGCCCTCTACACGATCGGCGGCAGACAGCGCTTGTAAGAAGCGATCGTCCACAATTCCCTTATAGGTTGTTTTCCAGCTGTCCACATGCACCTTGGCAATACCTTCAGCGTCATGTTCATTAGCGTATCTGATCTGCATGTTCTTCCTCCTGCTCGTTTTTTCTTCTCTTTGTATTCGCTTGACAGTCATTTGATCCTCTTTTTCGTGAAACACCGTTCCTCAGAAATGGCACGGTGCACCGTCCCCGCATAAATATATGGATATACTCCGCATCACGATCCAGTGTATCCGGGAAAGGAGCACATCTGAATGAATAAAGCACTAATACGCCTTGAAGATATCGGGCCAGGAGGAAATTACGAGAGTGAGGAACAACAAGCCAAATTACTTGTCATCGCTCAGTTCCTACATAATGAAGGAATCCCCTTCCATCTTGCGGTCATCCCGCGTTATGTCGATCCAGCACAGGGTATTGACCGGTCTATAACCGATGCGGAAAATGATGTTTCCCTTCGTTTTGTCCTTATGCTCAGAACGCTGCTCACTCTTGGCGCCTCGCTCGGCATGCACGGATATACGCATCAATACGAGGACTCGGTCAGCGGAGACGGGTTCGAGTTTGCCTATCCCGATTGCAGCGCCAATTGTCCCCCCGATGATCGGTCCGACGCTCTCACGTCTCTCCTGCAGCTTCAGCAATCCTATGCGTATCAGCGGGTTCAGCTTGCCGAGAATGCCTTCCAGGCGGCCGATCTGACCGCCGGCTGGTTCGAAACTCCCCACTATACTGCTTCCCCCGTCCAACGGCATATCATCGAGATCTGTAACGGCATTCTATATGAATCCCCGCCTTCCGCACCGGATGCGAGGACGCCTGTACTCAAACTCGACCCTGACGATCCATTCTCGAACGGAACCCTCTATGTACCTACCCCGCTCAATTACGTTGCAGGTGACAACATCGAAGAAGATGTAGCTCGTATCGGGCAAACCATAAAGGACTATACGGGCTGGAAGGATCTGGCGTCATTCTTCTACCACCCGTATCTCGAATTCTCATATATTCACCTTCGTGCTAACGGTACTGTCCATTATGATCCGAACTCGCCCCTCAGAAGAATCATTCGGTACTTCAAACAGGAGCATAAATCCTTTGTCCCCCTAACGTCGCTGACCCCGTTCATACCGGATTTCAGGGAGAGCGGTTTGCTGAATAAACTCACAATCAAGCACCCGACATTGCTGCTTGCCAAAAGAAATCGGCAGCCGGCTCAGTTATTCATTCGAAGTGAAACCGACAACCTATGGTGCATAGCGACTATTCGATTCGATGCTCCCCTTCGGCTCCATAACGGCGTGTTGTCCATACGCCCGTTATTGACGGGTTGGCCGCTCCATCCGGGCGGCACGGCTATGACAGGGGATTATGATGGGGACGGAAGGATGGATGCGGCCGTGTGGTATGGGGAGCCTGGATTGTGCGAGGTTGCCCTTGGCACAGGCACCACCTTATGCCCGGCGGGTGCATGGCTGTCAGAAGCTGAAGTCATGAACTGGGAGTGTTTGACCGGTGATTTTGACGGGGATGGCAGGCATGACTTATGTTTATGGAATCCTCACAGCGGAAAAGCCGCCATTGCCTACAGTTTCGGGAGCGGCTTTGCTACTCCTGTTATTCAGAACAAGGTTGCTGTACGTGAAGGAGAAATTCCCTGCATAGGGGATGTGAATGGGGACGGCCTGGATGACCTCGTCGTTTGGAATCCCGCCACTGGAACCTGTCGGGTCTGGCTAAGCAGTTGTAGAGACCTCCTGGATGCCGGTATATGGTATTGGGCCCATAACCTGAGCGACTCGCAGCTGTCGGTGAGGCTTGGTGATGTAGATGGCGACGGGTATGAGGATTTGGTGCTTGTTGATCATAAAACGGGCAGCTGGTCTGTTCACTACAGCTCGGGAGCCGCCTTCGGTCCACGCGAAGCTCTATTTGGCCCATGGATATCTGGAGAACAGATGATCCCATTCGCTGGCGATCTGACCGGTAAAGGCCGAGTCAGTCTGCTGGCATGGTCGCCCCAGCTTCTTGGCGGAACTTTGGATGCTGCGATCAACATCAAGGACCGGACAATGGAATAAGGACATGATATACTTCTATACAATAAAGCCTGCGATTAGCCGGAAGTTTATCATCCTTATTTCCATTTTGGAGGAAAGATCATGCCATCCAACCATTCAGCACCCGTCAAAATCGTGAAGCCCAAGCTCCCCAAGCAGCTTGAACCTTTGATCCTGTCCGATGCAGGTGTCGACGATGAAGCTTCGTTTGAGCAATCCACCTGTCAGGACGAAACCTTATCATATGTTGCAGCCAACAAGGTTCTGTTCGATCAAATGATATTCAATAACGTTACATTCCAGCACGTCTCCCTCCACCACGCCGAACTTACAGATATCGTGTTCAATCATTGCGACTTATCCAACGTGGATCTCAGCGAGGCTATCATGTACCGCGTGCAATTCAATCATTGCAAAATTCTAGGGCTCGACCTAACGGCAGCCACCATCCGTAATGTGCTGTTTGATCACTGCACAGGGGATTACGCCACGCTTCGCTTTGCTAACATGAAGCAGGTTTCCTTTCAATCCACCTCCCTTGTAAAATCGGACTTTTACCATTCTGAATTAAGCAAAGTGGAGTTTCTGGATTGTCAGATCGATCAATCGCAATTCTCCGGCACGAAGCTGGCAGGGATTGATTTAAGCCGTACGGACTTCCATAACATAGGCGTTACGCTGGAGGATCTGCAGGGATGCATCATTTCGCCGCATCAGGCCATTCCTTTAACCAAAATATTCGGTCTTGTCGTAAAGGAATAACAGCGCGTTATGCTCGCAGGCGGGATGTAGATTGTCAGCCCAGCTGCCCGCCCGCAGCGATCGGGATGAGGAAAATGCTGCACCAAGGTGCCTAACTTGGAGGAACAGTTTGTTTTGATTCCGATGGGGACTGCCGGGGAAATCCGCGAGAGCTCTTTATACTTAACAACGGATCAAGCATGTCCCGGTCCACGCATCGTTTTGAATAGGCAACCGTCCGGACGATAAAGCGGCTTGCCCCGGAGGTCTTATGACCTTTCGGAGCAAGCCGCTTTTTGAATGTCACTCTATTCTCAATCCAGTGTGTACTTCTGCAAATCCAGCGGCAGCGGTGCCGGGACGTCGCAGGAGCTGGCCATTTCATACCGTTTGCCTTCATCGGATGCATCATGGAATCCCCACATGGCTTCAAGCACATGATAGGCCAACTCTCCGCTGGCACGATGAGGTCTTCCGCTCCGAATGGCATAAGCCATATCGGCCGGACCGATGCCTCTCGTATTCTCGTGATATCCAGGAAGCAGAGGTTCTTCCGTCCAATCGCTTTCACCGGTCAATCGATATTTCACGGATCCGCCAAACCCGTTCGGATCCGGCACCAGGATCGTGCCCTCCGTACCGTAAATCTCAATATTCGGAAGCGTGCTGCCGCCAAATGCATCGAAACTCGTAATCAGCGTGCCAATGGCGCCGTTATGGAACTCCATGAGTCCAGCCACGTGGGTAGGAACATCCACCCGAATCTTCTGTCCGTGCTTCTTCTCGCTCGTAATGGTCCGCTCTGTAAGCGCCGCTCCGGTCATGCCGCTAATGCTGCGGATAGGTCCCAGCAGCTGGACCAACGCTGTCAGGTAGTAGGGTCCCATATCAAACATCGGACCGCCACCGGCAGCGTAGTAAAATTCAGGATCGGGATGCCAGTGCTCATGCCCGCGGCTCATCATGAACGCGGTCGCTGCAATCGGGGTGCCAATCCGGCCGTCCTGAATCAGCTTCAAAGCCGTCTGGATGCCGGATCCAAGAAATGTCTCGGGTGCGCATCCTACCCGGAGCCCCTTGGCCTCGGCAAGGTCCAGAACCGCCTTGCCCTCTTCACGGGTAACACCCAGCGGCTTCTCAACGTACACATGCTTGCCGGCTTGAAGCGCATCCAGCATAATCTTCGCATGGAGTGCAGGAATCGTCAGGTTTATGACCAGCTCAATCTCCGGATCGGCAAGCAATTCTTCGGTGGTGTACACATTCGGGATGTTGTACTTGGCTGCCTGCTCCTCGGCACGGGCACGATCGATATCCGCGCAAGCTGTCAGCTCCAGAATGTCAAACTTATGGCAATTTTCCATATAAATGCCGCTGATTTTTCCGCAGCCAATAATGCCAACCTTTACTTTCTTCATGATCCAAGTCTCCTCCTGCCGCTTATTGGCTGTCTCCCATGCCTGTGTATCCTTGACCTTCCGTAAACAAACTCATATCCGAGCCAGAGTACAACGATTTGCCCTCTGCAGCCCACAGCAAACCTCTGCGCATCATTTCCTTCACCTGAGGCATGTCGACGATATCCGCATGATGACCGAGCGAATTATAATATACGCGTCCGTATCCCCAGCGTTTGGTCCACGCCACCGGCATGTCAACCGCTTTGTTCAGGAGATGCGGTCCTGCCGCAACCGGAAAACGGGTGGTTGCCAGTACCTCGACTGCCGGGTCCACATGCAGATAATACTGCTCGGACGCCACGGTGAAATCCTCCATCCCTTCCACCAGCGGACTGGAGCTGGATTTAATCTCTACCCGGTAGTTCACACCATCATTTCCCGGATGCGCAACCCAATTGCCCCCGGTCATGAACTGCCAATCCACGTTGCTGCGGAATGAATCGCACATCCCCCCATGACAGCCCGCCAAACCGGTTCCCTGCTGCACGGCAAGCGATACGTTCTCCACCTGCTCCTTCGATATTTCGCCCATCGTCCATACCGGCACGATCAGATCCAGTGCCTGCAGCTTCTTTGCATCATTCAATGCATCAAGCGTGTCCGATACCTCAACCTCATATTGTTCCTGACGCAGCAATTCAGCGAAAATACCGGCCACCTGCTCGGGTTCATGTCCGTCCCAGCCGCCCCATACGATTAAAGCCTTTTTCATGCGTAGCACTCCCTTTTATGTGTCCGACCAGGTCGGTCGAATGAATTAATTACATTTCTGACAGTTGAACCCAGCGACGCTCCTCAATGGATTTATCCACGGCTTCCAGCACGGCCTGACACTTCACCCCGTCGTAGAAACTCGGCACGGGCTGTCTGCCTTCCGATATGGCGCTGGACAGCTCCAGAATTTCATGCGTAAACGTGTGCTCGAAACCAATCGTATGTCCGGGCGGCCACCACGCTTCCATATAATCATGTACAGGATCGGTTGCCAGCACGCGGCGGAAGCCCTGCACATCCTCATCGTCAGAGGTGAAATAAACCTCCAGCTCATTCATCCGTTCAAAATCAAATTTGACGCTGCCAAGGCTGCCATTGATCTCAAAAGAATTGGTGCTCCGGTGTCCTGCCGCAAAGCGCGTCGCCTCAAAGCTGCCCAGCGCCCCGTTCTCAAAGCGGGTCATGAACAGCGTCGCATCGTCCACCGTCACCTTTCCTTTGGGTCCTCCATCACTTCCTTTTGCACTTAGCCCTGTCATTTCACTGGCAATCGGACGCTCCTTGATAAAGGTCTCGCTCATCCCGATCACTTCCTGCATATCGCCAACCAGATAATGTGCAAGGTCGATCAGGTGGGCGCCGAGATCCCCGTGTGAACCCGATCCGGCGACTTCCTTCTGCAGCCGCCATACAAGCGGAAACTGCGGATCCATAATCCAATCCTGAAGAAACCAAGCGCGGAAATGATAGATCTGGCCCAATCTCCCGCTGTCCACCAGCTTCTTGGCCAGCCTTACCGCCGGCGAGAACCTGTAGTTAAACCCGACCATGTGGGTCACGCCTGCATCTTCCGCTGCCTGCAGCATCTCTCTGGCATCCGCCAGCGTCAACGCAAGCGGCTTCTCGCAGAATATATGCTTGCCTGCCTTGGCGGCAGCAATGGCAATCTCCTTATGAGCATCGCTTGGAGCATTGATATCGATCAGATCAATATCATCCCGGTTCACAAGCTCCTTCCAATCGGTAACGCTTTCACGCCAGCCCAGCTGATCCGCCGCTTCTTGCACTGCCGATACATTGCGCCCGCAAATCGCTACCATCTCTGGCTTCAACGCCTCCGGGAAGAACATCGGGAGGCTCCGGTATGCATTACTGTGGGCTTTGCCCATAAATTTATATCCGATCATGCCGACACGTAATTGTTTCATCTTTCATTCCTCCTTGAATAAGGGTTCATTAATTTCGATGAAGCGAAGATGCACGAATGACAAGACGGGTGGAAAGCTGACGATGAAGTACCGTGTTCATCTCGCTCTCACCCTCGGACTCGGAGGCGTCCAGCCTATGAAGAACATGTTCCGCTGCAAGACATCCCAGTTCGTAGAAGGGAACTCTGACGCTGGTAAGCGGCGGGGTACAGAGTTCCGCAGCTTCCGAGTCATCGTAACCGACAAAGGCAGGCATTCGTTCTTCAGAAATTCCGAGCGCGCGCAAGCCCTGCTGAAGACCAATCGCCATTCGATCATTGGCTGCAAAAACCGCCTCGATTCGGTCCAGCTGCCTTGCAATCAGCTCAGCTGCGGCATAACCGCTCTTGCGGCTGAAATTGCCTTCGAACAGCAGCGACTCATCCAGCGCGATCCCCGCTTCATTCAGCGCTTGAGCATACCCCTTCAACCGGTCGCGACTGTTGGAATACTGGGACGGTCCGTTGAGAAACGCAATCTTCCGAAATCCCTGCTCGGTCAAGTGGCGAACGGCTTGATAGCTGCCATCCACATGATCGGCATCCATGACATGAAATGCCTCGCCTTCAAAGTATTGATTAATCAGGCAATACGGATGATTTCCCTCGCTCAGCTGTTGAATGGCTTGCCGCTCTCCCCCATCATCCCTGGCACCAAGAATGATGCAGGCATCCACCTTCTGGGTGCGGAACAGATTCATGTAATCCATCGAACCGCCCGGCTCACGGAACAGCATCAACAGATCATATTTGCTCTCCAGCGCCTTGCTGCCAATACCGCTTAATATTTCGGAGAAATAATAAGCGGAGAATATGCGGGCTTTCGGCAAATAGGGCATCACAACCCCAAGGTTGCCGCTCCGGCGGCGGGCAAAACTTCTGGCAAGCGCACTCGGGGTATAACCGAGCCGATCCGCAGCTTCCAGCACACGCAGCCGGGTCTCCTCCTTGATCGGTCCGACTCCGTTCAGAACCCGGGATACCGTGGCTTCCGACACGCCCGCAAGCTGTGCTACCTCTTTACGACTAGCAATAATAATCATGCCTCCCGCAATTTATGTACGCGCGTACATTTTCTCATGGAGCTGCACGGTTGTCAACTGCTTCACGACAATTCGTCCATGGTCTAGCGGTTTCCTTCAGGACAATCCCTCTGCCGCTCAGACGAGCCTCATCAAACACCTCGAATCATTCACAATTTGATGTATAATAGGAAAATTGATATTAAACTTACAACGAAAGAAGAGACACATATGAGTATTTTCATCACGATGTTATTCCTGGGAGGTCTTCTCGGATTTGTAGGTGCTGGTGGATCCGGATTCATCATTGCACTTCTGGTCACTGTATTTCATATTCCTGTACATACGGCGCTGGGCACATCCATTGCCGCCATGGTATTCACCATGATATCGGGTTCTGTCAGCCATCTAAGAGAGAAAAATGCGATACTATCAACAGGACTTGCCGTCGGATTGTTCGGCGCCATGGGTGCTTATGCAGGCAGCTTTGCCGCTCGCCTGATTCCGGAGGACCGGCTTGTCTTATGTACAGCCATCATGCTGTTTCTATCCGGCCTGCTGATTATGCTGCGGACGCGCATGCAGTTTACGCCGAAGCCCATGCTGACCTCCATTCGCTCCTCGAGATTTTGGATGATGGCACTGATCTCCGGTTTGATAACTGGAGGCATGTCGGGTGTGTTCGGTATCGGTTCAACTCCGTTCATCCAGCTTGCGCTTATGGTTCTGTTCAATATGCCAATAACGCTGGCAGTAGGTACAACCATGATGGTTATTATGCCGATTGCGCTCTTCGGGGGCATCGGTTATTTTCAAGCAGGGTACATCGATTGGCAGCTGTTGCTGCAAGTGGTTGCAGGTACGATGATCGGATCGTACATCGGAGCAAAGTATACAAGCAAGGCACCCAGAACGCTGCTGCGATTCTCCATGATTCTCATGCCGATACTGGGAGGGATCATCATGCTGCTTCGCTAATCGTCCAGGCTCCCTGAATCGAGATTGTTCTTGCGCCCCTTTTACAGATATGCAATAATCTTCAGCAGAAATTTATTAAATCAGTTTAAAAAGTCAGGAGAGGCGTGATCATTACGCGAGAAAAAGCTTTGTCGACGCCGCAATCCATGAGACACACTGTTCGGCGCGCACTGCGCTCCTCGCTGCTGGAACTGGGCAGTGGAACCAAGACAGAGCTTAGCGACAAACTCGGCATCAGTTTCCCGACGGTTGGCAAAGTGCTGGAACAGATGAAGCAAGAAGGGGAAGTCACCCTGCTTGGACTGGATGAATCGAGTGGCGGCAGGCGTGCGAATCGTTATGCTTTTAATCCGGATTACATGCTGGGTCTCGCTGTTTATTACGAGAAGGAGCAGAGCGTATATACCCTTTTCAACTGGAACGGCGACCTTATCGAGCGGACAGTCGAAGACGCCGTACTCCATTGCGAACCGGAGGCTCTTGCATCCCAGCTGGGAAACTGGATCCGGAGCTACCCGAAAATCCGTTCGATTGCCGCTGGCTTGCCGGCCGCCGTTCGTGATGGCGTCATTTCTCATATCCCAACGTATGGAGCCTTTCAGGACTATGACCTCAAGTCCTATCTGGAGACCCTGTACTCCATTCCTGTCGTGGTAGGCCGCCTGAGCGCAACCTTTGCCGCGATAATCAATCCCGATGCCATCATGTGGTGTGAGCATGATCTCCTCCCCTCCACCCTGATCTCGATTAAAGAACGGGCTTCCACTTACGTACCGGAACCGCATTTGCCTGAGATGCAACTTCGCGACTGGGAACAAGACTATATAGCCGGCTTACAGCGGCTTGCTCTGGATATGATGATATCCGATACTCGTGCAGTGTAAAATTCAACGATGATGATTGGGGAATAACCGTGAATACTGACCTTCAAACGAAAGCAAAACCGAAATTCAGCAAGGATTACACCCTCCATTTGGCAACCATATTTCTCGGCTTTATCATTTTCGGGATATCGGAAAATATTAAAGGACCCGCCATACCCAGAATTCAATTCGATTTTCGTCTGGACGAAATGCAGATCGGCACATTGCTGTCGCTGAATGCACTCGGATATTTGATCGCTTGCTCCTTCACTGCCCTGTTAACCCGCAAGATCGGGATCAAATGGGTCAGCATGGCTGCCTTTGGATCAATGGCGATTTCCGGCGTGTTTATTTTTCTGTCACACAGCTACCCGATGTTTACTGCATCCTACTTCTTAATGTACATAGGAAACGGCATGCTCGAGATTGGACTTGCGATCTTGGCAGCCCGGATTTTTGTGCGAAATACCGGTACGATGATGAACCTGTCCCATTTCTTCTACGGGATTAGTTCAACGGTGGCACCGATGATTGCATCCGGCTTAATGACCATAACCGTATGGAATCACACGCTGGACTGGCGGGGAATGTACCTGGCTATGCTTATGTTATCCGTACTGCCGATGATCCCGGCATTGATGAGCAAATTTCCCGGGGATGACCTGTCCGAGACGGAACGCGTTCCACTGAAACAATTGGTCAGAGATCCTGCCCTGTGGCTTGTTGTCATGATCCTTTCCTTCGGTGTTGTCTCGGAGATGGCCGTCGGCGGGTGGCTCGTCAACTTTCTTGAAAAATCGTACAATTGGGAGCCAACCGCAGCGGCTGGAATGTTATCCGCGTTCTTTCTCTGTTTCTCGGCTGCGCGTCTGCTGCTGGGCCCGATCACGGACCGGATCGGTTTCACTCTATCGATTATCATTCTGTCTGCTCTGACCGGAGTATGTACCTTTATCGCGATCTTTGGCGGGGAATCCTACGCCTTCCTGTTCGCGGCAGCCGGTATCGGAATCGCTCCGATTTATCCGACAGTTATGGCTTTGATTGCCAAAAGATATCCAAGAGAAAGCGATACCGCCATCACGTTTATCGTCACCATGATGGGGATTGGCAGCGTCATTGGCAATTACGCAATCGGTGCCATTACGAACGGCTTCAAACAGATGTATGGCAGCGAAACGGAGCTGGGTCTGCTGAGAGGACTCCAAGCCGGCTATGGCTTCATCGGATTATGCGCGGTGCTGTGCTCGCTGTTCGGCATCGTCTTGTATCGCTATTTAAGGGTTCGCAAGCAATTGATCTAATTACGCAGCTTTAGAAGAAAAAAGGGAGCCAGCCCGAAAATCGATTCGGGCGGCTCCCTTTTCCTTTTCTCAGCCCAGATCGGGCTTATCAACAAGATGGACGCACGCATCGCCGGAATGATGCAGTTCAAATACCGTGATTGCATTGCGACCCTGCTTCAGCAGCGGTCCAGGCACATAAAGTGTTGCCTGCGGCCCTTCCTTCCAATAGCGTCCCAGATTGAAGCCATTGATCCATACTACGCCTTTTCCCCATCCATCCAGACGAATGAATGTATCACCGATTTCATCAACCGTGAATTCGCCGGTATAGAAGGTAGGCCGATCCTGCTGATCCAATGCACCTTCCAGCGCTTGGAACGATGCCGTATTCGGATTCTCTAACGGCAGCGGATAGATGCTCCAGTCGAACAGGAACTGGTTGTTCATCCGAGCTCCCTCCGTGATGCCCTTATAGTCCTTCAGTTTCGGACCATAGTTAACCCGCCCCATATTCTCGACAACAATCTCCAGCTTCGCCCCGGCTGCCGGAATATCGAGCTGCAAGGCTTGAGGATTCCAGCGCTCAACGGTACCCTGATAAATACCATTCAAGAATACCTGCGCCCGGTCATGCACCTCTTGCAGATGCAAGAATTCACCCTGACGTGGACCCGAAACCACCGTTGAATACACAATGAACCCATAACTTTGACCCAACAACTCCATAGGAACAGGCGTTGTGCGTTTCACCTGCTCCGACAGTACCGGCAACTGCTCCAGTAAGTCGGCATAATGCGTCATGCGAACAGAGCCATAACTTTTCTTCACCGAAGGCTGAGGCAGATTGGGCAGATCCGCAATCTCAAGCCCCTGATGCTTAACAATCGCACTGCGAACGGCCTCATATTTAGCGGTTGCATCCCCGCATTCCGAGAGAGGAGCATCATAATCATAGCTGGTGACTGTCGGTTCATACTTTTCTTGATCATTCGCTCCGTTGTAGAATCCGAAATTCGTTCCGCCATGAAACATGTAAAAATTCACGGATGCATTCAGGCGAAGCATCTCCTCAAATACCTGGGCAACCTCCTCGGAGCTCCGCGTATGATGCGGTTTCAACCAATGATCAAACCATCCGTTCCAGTATTCCATACACATAAGAGGATCTTCTGTCCGGTACTCTCGCAGTTTAGCGAAGGCTTCCCCGGGTCTGGATCCGAAATTGACGGTTGCAAGCACGTTCGGTACGGTTCCCCCCTGCAGCATGCCATCCGTAGGACCATCTGAAGTGAACAGCAATACATCCACGCCACGCGCGGACAAGCCGTCTTTTAAATATTCCAGATAGGCCGTATCATTTCCATAACTGCCGTACTCATTCTCAATCTGAATCGCAATTACCGGACCTCCCTTGGAGGTCAGCAGCGGAACTATTCGTGGAATCAGTTCATCGTAATAGTGGTCAACCTTCTCCAAATAGACGGGGTCCATACATCGCAGATGAATATCCGGATACTGCAGCAGCCAGGCAGGAAGCCCGCCGAATTCCCATTCTGCACATATATAAGGACTTGGCCGCAGGATCACGTGCAGCCCCAGATGACCGGCTTTTTGGACAAATCCTTCCAAGTCAGCTATGCCATCAAACGTAAATTGCCCTTCCTTGGGCTCATGCAAATTCCACGGAATATAGGTCTCCACGGTGTTGAACCCACACGCTTTAAGCTTCATCAACCGGTCTTCCCAATATTCCGGAACGATACGAAAATAGTGAACAGCACCTGACAGAATCTGAATCGGTTCATCCCCTAACACGAACTGTTGATTAATCGCTTTCAATTGAGGCTGCATCTTATATTCCCTCCATGATTCATATCATTTCAATTTCACCACACACTGCTATCATCTATCAAAAGCGCTTTCTGCTCAATCTCCAAATGGATCATTCTCTATACCTTTTGTGTCAAATTCTCACGATGTCATGAACTTAATATGATAAAATAGAGGGCATACATATTAGAGTGAAAGATGCTAAAAAAGGAGCCCGCTGCTATGGATATTACATTCCGCTTTCCCAATATCATTCACACGCTTCAGGTAACCGGATGCCATTTTGATATCCAGCCACCTGGCTGGAGTTATCCGAGGCATCATCATCACCTGTTCGAGCTGCTGTACTGTCTGGAAGGCGAGGTCTTGCAGGAAATTCACCGGGAATCCATTACGCTTCGGCAAGGGGAATGGCTTCTGATCAAATCCGGGGTACCCCATCAAACCTCTAATCTGTCCAATAAGCAGTACGGATACTTCAATGTTCATTTTGATCTCGATGATACGGAAATTCGGCGCTCACTAGCCGCTGCCCCTTACCGCCATATTCGCCAGCAAGAAAGCGAACACAGTAAACTGCGCGCTTATGTTCAAGAGCTTGAGGGAATCGTTCGGCGCAGTCAGCCGCCAGCTCATTCACTTCATCCGGAGAACCCGAGAGCCGAATACAATCTCACCTTTGAAGACAGGCTGCTGCTCCAATCCTATACCCTGCTTATCATTCATGATGTGCTCTCTCTCCTGAAGATGCAGGAAACACTCAAGCCACGACATTCCTTACCGGCGGCAGCGGGCACTCACAAACCGTCTTCCTTGCTTGCAGCCGATGCGGCTCATGCCATTGAAGAGAAACTATCCTCGGGGCTCACCGAGGATATATCTGTCGCGGCGGTGTCCAAAGAGCTTAATTTAAGCCGCAGCCAATGCAGCAAATTGTTTCGCCAAGTCTATGGAATATCGCCAAGACAATATATCAGCCGTCAAAAGCTCAGCTTGGCCAAGGAGCTGCTTATCACGACCCATCTGCCGATGACCGCGATCGCCGACAAACTCGGGTTTCGCTCCGCCAGCCACTTTTCAAGGCAATTCCGCCGCTGGACCGGACAGTCGCCGACTGAATACCGGCCCAGACACTAAATTGTAAAATCCGATTATTTTTAGTTAGTTACTTGACATTCAATAGCATTATTGAGTATGATACAACTTGAGTTTCTACTATATAAAAGTTAGTTGATAACATTTCAAAACAAAGATAAGGAGTTGTTACATTTCATGCGTAGTTATTCTTCTACGGGCACATTCATTATTCGGGTTATACTGGGGGTCATCTTTTTGGCTCACGGTTTGGATAAGTTCCAGAGCGGCATCGGAAATATCGAAGGATTCTTCGCAAGTTTGGGTATCCCTGCATTTATGGCTACCTTTGTCGCCATTATCGAAATTGTTGGTGGCATTGCGCTGATTATCGGTTTGGGAACGAGAATTGCTTCCCTAGTTCTGGGTGTCGTACTAATCGTCGCTATTTTTCAGGCCAAGCTGGGCATGGGCTTCCTAAATGGCTATGAACTGGATATAGCCCTGCTCGCAATGGCTGTCCATCTTGCCCTTAGCGGCAGCAGCCTGCTCTCAGTTGATTCATTGTTTAGCAAGAAGAACAGAGCCTAAAGTAAACGCAGAGGTTCGCTGGAAATATGAAGACATGACCTCATAAAAAAGAGCTGTACCTGCCAATCAGGATGAATGTTCCTGATTCAGGTACAGCTCTTTCTCTTTTAACGATTTCACGATACGGATCTGCCCGTTTCAACCGCTAAAGCCGAATTCCTCTGCAACCTCAGAAGCGTGAACGACAACCCTGCGGATATCGCAATACAGATCGAACCCACAATATACACCATACGAATGCCGAGTGTATCGGCTATTAGACCAATAACAGCAATTGATAAACTCGTGATCGTAGAGAGCAGGATATCACGTGAAGCGTATACTTTCGGCAGCATCTCATGATCTACACTGGATTGGAAAGCCGTTTGCTGCGCCACATCCCTCAGCTGATAGGCTGGTCCCATCGCAATGCACAGGATCAAAGCCACAATCGGGATACTGTTCAGACCATACCACAGGGTAAGCAAACTGAACACCGCTGAACCTACAGCCATGCATGGAATCAGATTTTTCTGGATAAAGGAAGACAGCAGCAGCAGCAGTAACCCACCCACAATGGCGCCCACATAATAACTGGCGTTAATAAATCCCCACCAAGCTTCGCCTTGATGCAGCACTTCCTTGACATATACCAGCGTGATCGCTCCCACCCATATGGTTCCGGCAATCCCTTCAATCATATCCATGATCGTGACGATTCTTAATGTAGGATTTCTCCACAGGTAGAACCAGCCTTCACGAATCACTTCCCAGCTTGGTTTTGCTCGTCCAGCCGCAGCCGTTTCCTTCGCCTTCATGGAGCGCGCTGCGATCCAAAGGGACAAGACGGATACCCAGATGAGTACGCAGCTCATGATTAAAGTCGGCATATGTCCAAACCGTACAACTAGAAAGCCCGTAAAGGTATATCCTGCAATCTGCAAGGATTGGCTGGTCACGGATAGTGAGCTGTTGGCCTTAACCAATCGGTCAGGTGCAACTAATCTCGGAACCATGGACTGGATGAGCGGGTTTCCCCATCCTTCGGTAAAAGCAATGAACAAGATAAACATACACAATATGGAAACCTGAGATGATATGTATGGGAATGCAATGACCAATCCAGTTAACAACAGAGCTTTCATGACTTGAAGCCTTACCAGAAGCTTGGAGAAGCCGAATTTCTCCATGACAAGCGGAGCCGTAAAGCCGGCGACAAACCGTGCCACTGCGTTAAACAGCGGGAACAACGCGGCAATAAATGCCGAGCCGGATTCCTGATACATAAAGGTGGTCAGTACCATGATATAGACAACGCCTGCCAGCGAAATGCTCGAATGCGCGGTCCAGTAGTATAGAAAGAAGCCCCCTCTTTTCATGTTCACACCCTATCCTGACGATCTTTTTTTCTAATAGTCATAACATAGGTTGTAAGTTCATGTAAAGATGATTGAAGTTGTCCCATACTAAAAAAGCCTGCCCCCATGACCCATACATGAGAGGCAGGCTTGACTATAATCTTCTATGAAGCGCTACTGGCAACCGACCAACGGTCTTGCCCCGGATATGGGCATCTCTTGTCTTTCAGCTTTGCTGCGATCTGTACGATGCAGCCGCACTGCGTGCACGTCGTGTCCCCTTGCAGCTTTGGACAAGAGAAGCACGCACGAAGACGGGTTTCATACTCCTCATCCGGCACGCACCGGTCCGATGCAAACATCGGGGAGGATAGAACGCGTGCGATTTGTTTATCGCTGATCCGGTAATCGTCATGACAACCTTTACACCGATGATCTGTCATAACTTCGCTTATTCCGCCGTAATCTCAAGAACGGTGACGGACATCGGCGGGAGCTTCGCATATAACACGTCCCCTTGCAGTTCAAATGTTTCGAATGGTGTCGGCTTGAGTACATCCGGTGATTCAAAGGTGTTATGAGCGTCCAGCGAATCGGAGGCAAGCTGCTGGCCTACGATCTTGGATACCAATCCGTTTAATCCCCGAAGCTGAATCGTCACGTCACTTTGCTCCGTGTGGCTCACATTACACAGGCTCACATGGATCTTGCCGGCTTGATCCTTCGAGGCCGTCACCGATACTTGCGGAATTTTCTCGCCGTCCATCTCATAATCGGTTCCGCTGTAGTGGGTGGCAAGGCGTTCGGCATCCTGATGCACTTTATACATATCAAACACATGATAGGTCGGAGTAAGGAGCATCTTCTCACCTTCCGTCAGGATGACGGACTGAAGCACATTAACGATCTGCGCAATGTTCGCCATCACGACCCGGTCATTATGCTCATGGAAGATATTCAGCGTTAGACCGGCCACCAAAGCATCGCGAATGGTATTCTGTTGATACAGAAACCCCGGATTGGTGCCCGGTTCAACATCAAACCAGGTCCCCCACTCATCCACGATCAGGCCAATGCGCTTGTTCGGATCATACTGGTCCATAATGGCGGAGTGTCTTGTGATCAGCTCATCCATGTGAAGCGCCTTCTTCATGGTAGTGAACCATTCCTGTTCGCTGAAGCCGGTAGCAGCGCCTTTACTTGTCCAGAATTCGCCAGGTACGGTGTAATAATGAAGGCTGATGGCATCCATGAAGGGATGTGCTTCCCTCATCACGGTTTCCATCCAGCGATAATCGTCTACATTCGGACCACAAGCAATCTTATAGATTTTGTTATCGCCATAGTTCCGTACATAGGTCTGATAGCGTCTATACAGATCCGCATAATATTCCGGCCGCATATTGCCGCCACAGCCCCAATTCTCGTTCCCCACGCCAAAATACTTCACGTTCCAAGGCTTCTCACGGCCATTCTCCTGACGCCATGCCGCCATGGGCGACACGCCGTCGAAAGTCATATATTCCACCCATTCCGACATCTCCTGTACCGTACCGCTTCCGACATTGCCCGATATGTATGGCTCGCAATCCAAAAGCTCGCAGAGACGCAGGAATTCGTGCGTGCCGAAGTGATTGTTCTCCACAACGCCGCCCCAGTGCGTGTTAACCATTTGCTTGCGGTTCTCGCTCGGACCAACGCCATCCTTCCAGTGATATTCGTCCGCAAAACAACCGCCCGGCCAGCGCAGCACCGGAATATTCAACTGTTTCAGCGCCTCCAGGACATCATTGCGGATCCCTTCCGTATTTGGAATCGGTGAATCTTCCCCAACCCATATCCCTTCATAGATGCAGCGACCCAAATGCTCGGAAAAATGACCATAAATATTGCGATTGATCTTACCTTTTGACAAATCTGAATGAATGGTAATGACATGACTCATGGATTAACCCGCTCCTCGCTGTTGTTTTATAGATATTTATATGAAACAATTTAACAATCTCTAAAACAATGATATCGATCAAATCCGATTCCGTCAACCAATAAATTAAACGCTTTCACTAAAAAATTTAACTTTTTCGCAGAAAAAAAAGACCGGCAGTAAGCCGATCTTCCGATTCAGCTTCAAGCCAGTCTATCATCAGCGCATCGCCCGGTTTAAGAATTCCCGGGTACGGTCCATCTTCGGTTGATGAAATAGTTGATCCGGGCTTCCGGACTCCATGACCTGTCCGTTGTCCATAAAGATGATTCGGTCGGCTACTTCCTTGGCGAAACTCATCTCATGGGTCACAATCACCATCGTCATATGTTCCTCGGCCAATTGCTTAATAACCGCAAGGACCTCACCCGTCAATTCCGGGTCCAGTGCTGACGTCGGTTCATCAAACAGCATAATGTCCGGATTCATCATCAGGGCTCTCGCAATCGCAACACGCTGCTTCTGTCCCCCCGACAGATTCCCGGGATATACCTCTGCTTTTTCGGATAAACCGACCTTTTGCAGAAGCACAGCGCTATTGGACCTGACTTCTTCCTTGGTTAACTTCTTGACATGCTTAGGTGCAAGTCCCAGGTTCTCCTGTACGGTAAGATGAGGAAACAGGTTGAAATGCTGGAATACCATCCCCATGCGGGAAGTGATGGCTTTGATCTGCGAGTGATTGGAATACACGCCATCCTTCACAAGGTATTGATCCTGTACCTTGATGGATCCCCCGTTGATCTCCTCCAGATGCACCAGGCTGCGGAGCATGGTGCTCTTTCCTGAACCGGACGGACCGATGACGGCAATCACTTCATTCTTTTGAATTTCAAAGCTGACGTCCTTCAGCACATCCAGATGGCCGAAGGATTTTTTCATATGGGATACTTCAATAATGGCCATAACACGACAGTCCTTCTATTCGTATTTAAATCGTCGTTCCAGAAATTTAAAGAACAACGTCAGCACCAGCGTCATCAGCAGATAAATGACACCCGCAATAAAAAACGGCATAATCGTAAAATCACGATTGACAGCAGTATAGGCAAAATGTAAAAGTTCCGGGACAGCGACCGCATACAGCAGCGCCGTATCCTTCACCAGCGTAATCGATTCGTTGGAGACTGCCGGAAGTGCCACGCGAAACATCTGGGGCAGAATGACCTTCGTGGTTGTCTGCCATTTGTTCAATCCCAGCACCTTGGACGCTTCATACTGTCCTTTGTCGATCGCCAGAAGGCCCCCTCTGAAGATTTCCGCAAAATACGCAGCATAGTTTAATACAAATGCCAGGCATGCCGCTACAAATCGGTCCAGCACGAGATATTCTCCAATGACCGGCAGCACCGGCAGACCAAAACAGAAAAACAGCATTTGTAGCAGCAGCGGCGTTCCCCGAAACACATAGATGTACGTATTGGCAAGCCAAGCCAGCGGCTTGATGGCACTTCTGACCATTAACGTGAATACAAACCCGAGCGGGATGGATGCAATGATTGCAATAAAGAACAATAATATCGTAGTCTGAGCACCCTCCAGCATCGGTTTGCTGATTTGAACGATGTAATCCATACTCATATATCCCTAACTCCTATTGGAAAAACTTCCTTCACCCTTGAAGTTCTTCAAAGATATCGTTAACTGATTGATTGGAACACAAAACCGGAGCCTTTGATCAAAGTCCGGTTTCATGGGATTCCTATGGAAGGATGGGTCGCATCCTCATGGGTTGACTTACTTCAGCACCTTGTCTTCGCCAAACCATTTCTCGGAAATCTTAGCTGCCGTGCCATCGGCGTTCATCTCATCCAATGCTTTCTGCAGGCTTTCCAGCAGCTCTTCGTTGCCTTTCTTAACCCCGATCCCATATTGTTCCGGGGCAAGGGACTCCTCCAGGATCTTGTATGTTCCCTCTTCCTTGGACATGTAGTATTTCATGACCACTTCGTCAATGACTACGGCATCTACGCGCCCATTCTTCAAGTCGCTCAGAGCCAGCACATTGTCCGGGAATTCAGAGATTTTCTCCACCTGAGCATGAATTTCATTGGCACTTAATGCATCCGCTGCCGAAGACAACGACTGCAAGCCAATCTGCTTGCCAGCCAAGTCTTGGATTGAGCTAATAGCGGAATCGGACAATACTGCTACAACCTGACTGTTCTCCAGATAAGGCTTCGTAAACAGCACTTTCTCCTTACGCTCATCGGTGATGGTGTAGCCATTCCATATCAAATCAATGCGGCCGCTGCTCAACTCGGATTCCTTGGCTTTCCAGTCAATGGGCTGGAATTTCACTTCCTTGCCCATTTTCTCGGCGGCAGCACGGGCATAATCAATATCAAAGCCGACAATTTCATTGCTCTCATCGCGGAATCCCATCGGCGCGAACTTGTCGTCAATCCCGACAACCAGCTCATTACCCCCGCCTGACGAGCTTGAGCAGCCAACCACGGTTAATAGAAGCATAAATCCTGCTAATACGGATGCTATCTTTTTCATCAAAAAAATCCTCCTCGTTGGCATGAAACGCAGTCATATTCAGGATGTATATAAATCCACATCATATGTAAACTGCTTTTTCACTTTAACACGTTATCAAGACTCCATGATAGCATATTAGCAGAGAAGAGTCGATAGTTTCATAGAATGGTCAATTTGATGCGTGAAAATTCAATTTATGTATTTTCATCCCATTTTAAGGTTATTTTAAGGATGATTTCAGTTTAGCGGGAAAGAATGATGGCTGTAAGACCCCACACCAAGAAAGGCGGTAAACAACAATGGCAACCCATTTGAAGTTTGTGAAGCGAATGGTGTTTCTCACCATCGCTGTAGTCATGGGCCTCGCTTATCTTCCTGTCTCCGTTTCTGCGGATGAACCGGCCGGACAGCAGACCGAATCACCAGCTGTTCCCTCTTCCAGGGACGAGAACGGGCAACATAAACCCGGTCATATGTTTAAGGCAATCTCGGAGTTTCTGAAGCTGGAGCCTCAGGTTCTCCGCGATAAACTCAAGACCTCCTCGCTCGCGGAAATAGCCAAGGATCAAGGTATTTCCCGGGAGGCGATCAAAGCCAAGGTAATCGAGCTGCTAAAAGAAAAAATCGCCTCCCATCCGAAACAGCTTGGCAAATCCGTCGATTACGCTGCGGCTGCAGATAAGCTGCTGGATGCCAAGGGCGGATGGCAGAAGCAGCGGATGCATCAACGTCATGGCAGACTGATCTCGGATAGCGAGGAGCTTGCCAAGCTTCTGAAGACAACACCGGAGGAACTCAAGCAGTCGCTCCAATCCGGAAAATCGCTGGCTCAGATTGCGAAGGAAAGGGACGTGCCTGTCCAGTCCGTCATTGATCAACAAGTCCAAGCCATCACAAAGCGCCTGGATCAGAAGCTGTCGGAAGGCAAAATGACAAAGGAAGAATATGAGGAGCGCAAATCCAAAATTGCTCCGTTTGTCAGTGATGTGGTGAACGGGAAACTCCAACCGATGAAACATACCCGCTAAGATTCACAAGCTCACGCCTGGCACCTATAAAATGGGCAACGCAAAAGCCGCTCCATCGGTTATCCCTAACCAGTGGAGCGGCTTTTATTCGTTAGCTTCTATCATTGTTTCTTAATATGTTCCATATGTTTTAAGGCACGTATTGTTGTATGATCTTCACAACGACACCATCTTCAACGGTAATATGAAACGGGAACCATTTCATGTCAACGATGTCGTCCTTGTGGTAGATGTCCGTGAACTTGTTCAAACTCACCATCTGATTCCAGGAAATCTGCGCATCCTCATATCGCCCGGTATGATCGTACAGCTGAAGCAGCACTTCTGCATCATCGGCTACCGCAAGCTCAATCTGCTCTTCCGTATCGTTTACGATATAGTATCCATCCGGAGCTTCTGTCATCTCGGGATCCTGCTCACGCTCGCGGAATATCTGATTCGCTTCCTCGCCCTCGTACCATTTGATCGGATCGACCGTCAGGTAAACCTTGCCGTCTCTAAGCTCAAGCCCGTTTATATAGGCAGTTTCCTGATTCGAAGCTTTCGGAACCGGCTCATAATTGTTGCTCGAGGCTACGCCAACGGTTGTCATCATGATGAGTACAAGCAGCATCATCGCTCCCAAACTCCAAGCCGACTTCTTCATCTTCTCATCGCTCCCTCTCGTGCTTCTATCGAATAGGACTGAATCCATCGGGTCTATCCCGGCATATTCACAACGTTCACAGCATTCTAATTTATTTTTAAACCAAATGCTGGGACTTGAAACTCTTTACTATGTACTTCTCGGTTGTATCTTCATTATACGAATCCGACCTCTAAAAAGGATGTCAATTCGATGTAATTTCATTACAATATTTCAATCTTCGTAAGCGCTTATCACAACAACAGCGATTAAATCTACAATGCCCTGAACGGTAAACACTAAAAAATGACAAAACAAGCCTGACCCGCTGAATGAATCAGCGATGGTCAGGCTTGTGCTTACATCATCTGAATTATTGATTAAACGCCTCAGTCAGAACAGGAACGATCTGCGATTTGCGTGACACCACGCCTTTAAGAAGCGCCTTGTTCTCCGACAGAGACACATTGTACGCTTTCTCAACAGCTTTGGACTCTTTGCCAAGGGCAAGAGCGATCGAATCGTTGTTCAAAATATCCGTCACTACGAACACAAACAGATCCAGATTTTTATCTGCGATAATGCCCTGAATGGCATCTTCGAGCTCGGCTTGACGGGACAATACATCATTGGTGTCAACCGCATTAACCTGTGCGATTTCAACTTTAGCTCCGCCCATTTGGAATTCCTTGGCGTCGAGTGAAATCAATTGAGCGATCGTTTTGTCGCTCAGATCTGCGCCTGCCTTCAGCATGTCCAGACCGTAGCTGTCTGCATCCACGCCAGCGATCTCAGCAAGCTCGCGGGCAGCAGCGATATCTTCATCCGTGCAAGTAGGGGATTTGAACAATAAGGAGTCCGAGATGATGGCAGAGAGCATCAGGCCAGCAATCTCCTTACGAACCGTTACACCCTTTTCCTTGTAAATCTTGTTCAGGATGGTAGCTGTGCAGCCTACAGGCTCGGCACGATAGTACAGCGGATGGCTTGTCTCAAAATTCGCGATACGGTGGTGGTCAATGACCTCAACAACGCGAACCTGATCTATATCGCTGGCGCTTTGCTGACGCTCATTATGGTCAACAAGAATAACCTCGTCTGCTTCATTCGCGACAGTCTCAACGAAACGAGGTGCTTCAACCTTGAAGTAATCGAGCGCGTATTGCGTTTCCCCATTTACGTCTCCAAGCCGTACAGGCTCAGCGGAAAGACCCAGCTGGTTTTTCAAATCAGCATAAGCAATAGCAGAGCAGATGGTGTCCGTATCCGGATTTTTGTGTCCAAAAATTAATGTTTTAGCCATATAGAATGCCCCTCTCGCAACATGAAATTTCATCGTTTATACCAATAAACAGATGATCACCTATCTGATTATAGCGTTAAATTCTACTTATTCCAATTCCTTTACAGAGATTATTTTTGCGCCGGGTTTATACCAGCACAATCTCCGGTTCCGGAACGAATCCAAATTGATTGTTGATAGACTCTGATATCAGATTCATCAAATACAGAATGTCCGTAGCTTTGGCATGCTTCTGGTTCAGAATCATGTTTCCGTGGTGCGGAGAGATGATGGCACCGCCATACTCCGTCCCCTTCAAGTTCAGCTGGTCTACGAGCGAGCCTACCGCAACCCCGTAATCATAATTATTCTTAAACACAGAACCGCAGGATGGGTAGTCGAAATGGCGTTTACTCGTCCGGTACTTGATGATGTCGAGCATCGACTGCGGCGTCTGAATCCCCTTGCCTGCCAGCGCATGAACCTCGCCCAGGAAGAACGAGAAGAAAGATGGCAATGAGGATGGGTGACTCCCGCGAGTCTTCCAATCCGTGAGCAGCACGGAAGTCGTGTTGATCTGCTCTTCCGAGCTGACCGGAATGTTAAGATCGGCCCCTACAACAATCCAGGGACGCTGCTGGAATATGGATTGTTTGTAGGCAAACAAACATTCCGATACGGGAATGGACTGTACGCTCAAGCTTGGATCCGTTGTATCGATATAATAAACGGTATCCAGAATATCACAGATTTGGCGTGCGTTATATTTGGCATTCATATAGATGCCGGCCCCGACGCAGCCTGGCAGCAAAAAGGTAAAGTCAAGAAGGTCCGTCCCGCCCAACAATCCCATCAGAGAGAGCAAAGACATCGGCGTTCCGGATGAAACGTGCCATTTTCCTTCGGATACCCTCAGATCCACCAGGTTTTTAAGCGATATAAACACCAGGTCGTGCTTCGGTTCATCTGGAAACAGAATATTCGAGCCCATCCCGAAAATGTACCATGGCATCCCGCGTTTGTTGCATTCCTGCAGCAGTTCCGCCAGGTCATTGGCGGTTTCAGGCATAGCTAAATAATGGGCTGAGCCGCCGATCCCGTACGTTGAAAAAGCAGACAGCTCCACATTGCGTTTGCACAATCGGTCAATTGCAGATGTATGTAAAGTCATCGTAGACATGTCACTCCCTATTCGTTCACATTCAACACCATAATCCTTACTAAATGTGGGGATGTTACATCATTATGATGCAACTGCTCGGGTGGTGTCAATCTGAAGGGACACATGGAATAAATAGCAAAAAATCCCTTGATTACAGCCTATAGACCATAACCAAGGGATTCATTATAAGCTTTTACAATTCCTAGGATTTATTCAAGGAAATCCTTAAGCCGTTTGCTGCGGCTTGGATGACGAAGCTTGCGCAGCGCCTTCGCTTCGATCTGCCGAATGCGTTCACGCGTAACACCGAAGACCTGACCGACTTCCTCCAGCGTGCGAGTCCGTCCATCCTCAAGTCCAAAGCGCAGCCGAAGCACATTCTCTTCACGTTCTGTGAGGGTATCCAGCACTTCCTCCAGCTGCTCCTTCAGCAGTTCAAACGCTGCGGCATCTGCCGGTGCCAAGGCATCCTGATCTTCAATGAAATCACCCAGGTTGGAGTCGCTTTCCTCGCCGACCGGCGTTTCCAGCGATACAGGTTCTTGTGATACCTTCTGGATCTCGCGTACCTTTTCCGGTGTGATATCCATCTCTTTCCCGATTTCTTCCGGTGTTGGCTCACGGCCAAGCTCCTGAAGGAGCTGCCTGGACACACGAACAAGCTTATTGATGGTCTCAACCATGTGAACAGGGATCCGGATGGTTCTCGCTTGGTCAGCGATGGAGCGGGTAATCGCCTGACGTATCCACCAAGTGGCATACGTGCTGAACTTAAAGCCCTTCGAATAGTCAAACTTCTCCACGGCTTTGATCAGGCCCATATTACCTTCTTGAATCAGATCAAGGAACTGCATTCCCCGACCAGCATAGCGTCTTGCTATACTTACAACGAGACGAAGATTCGCTTCGGCCAGACGGCGCTTTGCTTCTTCATCTCCCTCCTCTATTCGTTTGGACAGCTCCACTTCTTCATCGGCTGAGAGGAGGGGAACACGACCGATTTCTTTCAGGTACATGCGAACCGGATCACTAATCTTGATGCCTGGCGGAAGTGAGAGATCGTCGTGAACCGAAAAATCCTCTGCCGGAGAATTTGCCGTTTTCTCTGTATCCGTAACCTCACGTTCCAATGCAAAATCCGCATTCTGACGGTTCTCCATTTTATGCCCCCCTGTTGACAATCCCATATTTTCATGCTAATCTAGCATTAGATCATTATGACATTAAGCCAATAGTTATTTATCCTTCATTCTAGCATATTTCTTACACTATATCAACTTCTAATATATTCTAGTCCAGATCACCCGATCTCATTATGAGATCGGGTTTGTTTATTTCCTGCAGCAGATGATGGCTGCCAAGGGTGTTCCGTCCCTTAAGAAGGGTAACTCCTTATTCTTTACATATGCTACGTTTACTTCATCTGATCTATTACTGCTTTCGTATCTGCATTCAGCTGTTTTACATCCGGAACCTTGACCGGCTCGTCACTTAACCGATACTTATCCTTCAATTCGAGCGTTGTCCTTACCCGGTCGTTCAGCAGTTCCTTAGATATCACACCGCTGTCAACCGCTTCGGTCAGTGCTTGGATGACGGCTTCCTCCTGCGCATACTCATGACCGATCAGAACGATGTTGCTTCCCGCAAGAATGGACTGTACGGAAGCCTCTCCTACGTCCGTATTACCGGAAACGGCCCCCATCGTCATATCGTCCGTTATGACCACGCCATCAAACCCCATCTCTTCTCTCAGCAAATCGGTTATGACCGGCTTGGAGTAAGAGGACGGCGTATCAGGATCAATGCTCTTCATCAGCAGATGGGCAACCATCACAACATCAGCTCCATCATCAATCGCTTGTTGAAACGGAACCAGCTCCAGCTCATGCAGACGTTTCAGATTATGCTCAACGACAGGCAAACCGAGATGAGAATCAACCGATGTATCACCGTGTCCAGGGAAATGCTTCACAACGGGCACAACTTCCTTCTCCTGAATACCCTTCATGGAAGCTATCCCTTGCGAGCTAACTTCCTCAGCTGTTGTTCCAAAAGAGCGATCGCCGATCACCGGATTGTTCGGATTGCTGTCAATATCCAGTACCGGAGCAAATACCATATTAAGTCCAAGTCCCGATACCTTCCGCGCGATAAGACCGCCCACATTCTTGGTTAATTCCAGATCTTGACGGCTTCCCACTTCGCCGCTCGACGGCAGCTTCACGTATTCATCCGGGAAACGGGTAACCCGTCCGCCCTCTTCATCTATGCTGAGCCATAATGGCACTGGATTGGCTGCATTCGCTTTTTTCAAATCATTCAACAGCTGTACCGACTGCTCGGTGCTCTCGATATTATCCTTGAAAAAAATAAACCCGCCCACATGATATTCCTTCAGCAATTTACGTGAAGTATCGTCCGGGGTGGTCCCCTCGATCCCGACAAGAACCAGCTGGCCTATCTTCTCCTTCACTGTCATCGTAGACATCAGCTTGTCTACCTCATTCTGAGGAGCGTTCGCGGGGGGCTTCCCTCCCTCGTCTTCTTCTGGAGAAGATGACGGATCCCCTTCATCCGGTGGCAGGTTCTGAGTTTCCTGTCCCTGCTCCGATGGTGAAGCTCCTTGCCCGTTGTTCGCAGGGCCTCCCGTCTCTGATCCGCCTTGACAACCTGCCAGAGCTACCATCAAGATGACCATCAGCATCCCGAAATACATCCATTTTGTGATACGCTTCAACATCTTCACCTTCCTTATGCTCACTAACTATATTCGTGCTCCGATAAGCAGAGTCCTTCCATCTTAACATGATTTCCTCTTAGCCTGAATCACAGACAGGCGTTTAGCCTCATGAAGAAGAAAAGAGCCGCATCGGCTGCGGCCCGTCGACTGCCTATCGGAGCAGTCCCAGCTTGCGGGCTTGCTCTTCCGTTAATATAAATTGCTCCGACTCCCACACTTCATCCTCATCCGTTCGCCCGAACATCAGCATAATTTCATCCCATATATTCTTTTGCATGGCCTCAGCTTGCGTGATGATCACCTTCATTGCTCCTCATTCCTTTCCGGTGTTATGATTCCCTAATACATATACAACCATCAACCATCGATTCGAATCGGATACAAAAGCCTGCAGACCGAAATCTGCAGGCAGGATCTTTAGCGTAACTATGAATAGGCGGGGTGATGTTTAATCCACGCCATCGCAATCGTGCCTTCACCTGCGTGGATACCCGCAACAGGAATAAAGGTCATGATTTCGGTCTTCAGGGCAGGATGCGCCCCGCTGATTTCATTTTGGATCTCTTCAGCCTCCGTAACGTTGTTTGCGTGCATGATACACACCTTCTTAATTTTCTCGATATCCAATTTCATGAGGTCCAGCATTCTCTGCTTGGCTTTCTTGAAGGTCCGAATCTTCTCTTCCACAATGACTTTGCCCTCATCAAAACGCAGCAGCAGATGAATGCGGAGCAGATTGCTCAGAAGCAGCTGTGTCCCGGACACCCGACCACTGCTATGAAGCCGATGCAGGCTTGCGGGAATGAGGTAGAAGGACATGTTCTGCACCATGGACTGGATTTTCTCTTTTATGACTTGCACGGTATCACCCTGACGATGCCAGTGAATCCCGGATATAATCATTTCACGTACCGGATACGCTCCCGCTTGAGAATCAATGCCAATCACGGGGACCTCAGCAATCTCTGCCGCCTGCATCGATGAATTCAACGTTCCGCTGAGCTCGGATGAACAGTGAATTGCAATAATATCATCGTACTTTACTTTCAGAGCTTCATATAATTCTATGAATTCTCCGATAGGAGGTTGCGAGCTGCTGACTTTCGGTTCATCCTTCATCTTCTCATAAAAGGCTTCAGCCGAAATGTCTATACCTTCACGGTATGCATCCTGTCCAAGAATCAACCTCAAAGGCACAATATAAATATGATTGTCTTTGGCGAATGCAGGATCGATTGTGCTCGTGCTGTCGGTCACCCATGCTATGGATCTCATTATAGTGTTCACGTCTCGCTTTCATGTAGTAAAAAGTAGGAAAGGAAGCGATTTAAGCCGCTGAATTAATCATATCCCACCCTTGCTACGATATGCAAATGGAAGGCAAATGATATCTTTCCCACTCAGAAAACTGCCACAGAAAAGCCTTATTTTTTTACCACGTTATATCCCTTTTCGCCAAAAGGTTCCAGTCTTTCGATCCAATAGGCCTCCCGTTTGCTGACCGCATCCTTCAGATCATAGAACGGGTCCTGCTTCGGTTCAATCGTCTCCAGAATCTCAAAGACAAAAGCGTCATCCCCATACTCTTTCCATTCCTGCTGAAGCTGCTTGTTGTAACTCGTCCCCATCTGCAGCTCAAAACGCTTGCCGTTGATGGTCTTCAGATTATTCGTTCCGGCAACCCATATTTTGCCGTTCTTTGTATTTCGAATCTGATACACACCTGCTTCAATCTTGATTTCCTTGTAGATTTGATTTAATTCCTGTCTGCGGCTCATTGTCGTTACATCCTCCTTCTATACTGCCGTCTAGGTCGTTAACCAATACTGGCTTCCATCATCCCTGCGATCCAAAAAACCGTATTCAATCAGATATCGGCGGATCGTCACGTAATCCGGATTGTCCCGTCCGATCATATCGTTGATTTCATTTTCGGAGTACATGACCCCGGGTTTGAAACGGGCAGCTATTTCCCGCAATACAACGTACTTCTGCTTCTCTTTGAGCTTAAACGTCTTCAGCGGAGCCTCGGTCCCTTCGGGAAACACCTTGGCCAGAATGGATTGACGCTCCTCTTCCGTAACGTTGTAACGCTCATCCACCATCTTGGCTTGCTTGGGTATTTCCACCATGGAAGGCGCATGACGATCCTTCTCCTTCAGCAGTTCCATTAATGTCAGCAGAACCTTGGACTGCCGTTCCTTCTCCTTCAAGGCAAACCGATGATTTCGTATGGTCGATGCACTGCCTATGCCCAGCGCCTGCTGAACTTCTTTATCATTCATTCCTTCATAGAACAGCTGCAGCAGTCGGTTCTGATGCTCCGTCAGTCCTGTCAGTTTCTTATCGAGGCCCGACAGATATTGAAACACCGACCCATGCTCGCGCTGAATATGAACAGTCATGTAACGCCTGGCTTCGTACAACACGTCATGATCCGGGTAGATGATCCCTTTTTCCAACGTCTTGCCGCACAAGAGACATACCCATACCGGTCCTTCCTCCACATAGCCTTCCTTGAGTTCATCTATGGAAGCATTCCAGAAACGTTCACTGAGATCCAATAGGGACACCACTTTCCCAAAATTATTTATATAGACATATTATTGTTTTGTCTATTATTTGTCAATGCCAACCTAATTAACCATTCATCCAATCAGCATAAACAAACAGGTCACATCCTGGTATAGGAATACCAGAATGTGACCTGTCTTTTATAATAGGATAAACTGCACAAAATACGATAGATGATAGCTGGATCATACTAAAACCAGGCTGACCATGCTTTTATCAAAATCAATCCCAGAAATCAATCCTTGCCGATCCACCGGCACCTATCTTCTTCACGTAAAATTCTGCTCTTTTGTTATCCCCGTCTACAAAGCTGCCGATTCCTCGAACAATTCCGCATTGATTTTTAGATAATTCAGCTTTTCCTACATAATCATTATTATTGTTCCCCGGATCATCCTCCCATAATTCGTACACTGCCGTTGGACCGGAGTATAGGCAAAACGCAAAATCTCCACCCGTGGAGTAAGCAATGGCGCTCGAGGAAGTGAACGTAGAGGAACCAATATAATCCCATTGCCCAGGTACTGACGCCAATTCGGAAACCGAAACCAAAGAAATCGAAGCCGGAGATGACGTCGGGGAATCTGTTTCTTCACTCGCAAAAACGGTGGAAAAAGAGCTAACCAGAAACACGAGCAGGATACTGCATGCGATTTTTTTAAATTTCATCTGTAACACAACACCTCTTCCCTTTTTTTATAACAATCATATATATAATATCTTAGTTGTAATTTTATGTAAATAGATAAACGATAAATAATTCATCCATTTCCTAAATCCGATCCCAAACGGGGGGATGAACAGCAGGGATCCTCCCTTCATAAGAAAGGGAATCCCTCTATAATAAATCTTCCTCCCATGATTCGAACCTGCTAGAATAGAGAGGTTGCTGCTGTAAAATTTAGGGGGTATCATCATGGGGTTAATACACCAGTCGGCAAAAGAAATGCGATCTTGGCCGCGCAATATTAAGCTGTTTTTTCTAGCTAACGTGCTGTATCAGATCGGTACCGGCATGTTCAGTGTGCTCTACAATTTATACATACAAAGCCTTGGGTATAATGATTCCATGAATGGAACAGTGGTCAGTATTCAGTCCCTTGCCACAGCATTAATGTTCATCCCGATCGGTCTGATCGGAGACCGCGGCAGCCGGAAACGCATTCTTGTCCTTGGTGCACTGTTAAGCGGGGCAGGGCTTATCGCCCGCTCGTTTCTGGAGAGCGAGTTCAGCTTGCTTGGGCTCGCGATATATACAGGCCTGTTTGCATCCTTCTTTCAGGTGCTGGCCATCCCCTTTTTGGCGGAAAATACAGCGAAATCCGCTCGCATGCGCATCTTCAGCATCCACGCCTCGCTGGTTCTGGCTTCTCAAGTGCTCGGGAGTATGGGCGGCGGATTCCTGGCGGATGCCTTGCAGGCATTTGGGATAAACAAGGTCGGCAGTTTGAAAACAGCGCTGTTCATAGGCGGTCTGGCAACCTTTGCCGCGTTTATCCCGCTCTTGTTTACAACAGATAAGAATGCCGAGGATGCACAATCAACGGATACACCCCTCCCTGATCATCAACCCGCTCAGTCCGGAGTTGCCGTTAACACCTCCCGTTTGGGGGATTTCAAGATCATCGGACAATTCGCGCTTGCCCAGCTGTTAATTGGACTGGGCTCCGGACTCGTTGTGCCTTACTTGAATCTGTATTTTACCAATCGCTTCTCGGTGTCGTTATCGGCTGTCGGGATCCTGATTTCGCTTGGGCAAGTCATGACTATCGTTTCCATGCTGATCGGTCCGACACTCGTGAATCGCGTGGGTGCGGTGAGAGCCGTGGTGCTGTTTCAAGTTCTGTCCTTGCCGTTCCTGTTGTTAACCGGCTTTACCAACGTATTGATCATTGCATCCGTTGGATTCCTGTTCCGGCAAGCGCTCATGAATGCGGCTAATCCGATCCAGTCCTCTATTCTGATTGACCGTGTGCCGGATCATCGAAGAGGAATCGCCAATTCCGTCACGCAAACCGCCTTTATGCTCGGGTGGGCAACCATGGGACCGGTACAGTCCACACTAGTCACCACATACGGTAACTACTGGGGATATGCAATCACATTCTGCATCACCGGAACCTTATATGTTGTATCTTCCTTTTTGTACTACCGCATGTTCCGCGAACAAAAAGATAACAATCTACCTTCCGGCACGCCCACTACTCTCTAACCTCCGTGCGGAGGGGTTTAACATGAGACGGAACAGGCTGCCCGTTCAGCGAAATCGTCCGGGCCTGAAAACTTCCCTTATACCGGAAGACAGGCCCCAATATCGGATTGTTTACCTGAACGGATATCCGGTAACACTCGTCCCGTTCTTCATACCATTCGCATACGTCGGCCGTTCCGGTCAAGCACCGGGGGAATCGAAACCGCAGGATCCCTTCATAAAACCTCTGCTCACTCGATTGAATGCGGATTCCGCCGTTAGCGCTTGCGCTAATCGCCAGATCCACTGCCAGATGCTGCTGATTGCCCAGATAATCCACCACGCGGCTGCGCTGTGAACTGTAAATCATCGTAGCATCAAACCGTCTGCGGATACCTGAAAAATCGAAGCTTCGGCACCACGTCACCGTTTCTCTCCCCCATTCATCCTGATAAGCATAGTTCTCAATTCGAAACGGAATCCCCATCCCTCGATTCGGGAACATGATATGCCGCATCGTTCCGATATATAGTGGCAGCACTGCCCAAGGAGCATGCCAGATCTCTTCCATGATGCCTTCTCCAATCGAAGCGATGTTATCCTTGCTGTTAAACCCGAAACGTTCCCGGATTTTGGGATGAAGCTTCTGAAATTGTGCTCCGAGGGCTTGCTCATAGATCGAGGTCATATGCGTTCACTCCTTAGGCCGGGTCCATCTGTGGAGGCCGGTCTTCTCACACAGCGATATGCGCTTGGCAAATCGACAGCCGACAGGGAAGCCGTGAAGCATAAAGCTATCATTGAACCACTAAGAGTCAACGGATTAAAGGGAGCTTTCATCAACTGTGGCTCCGTGATTAATGCTCCCAGCATTAAAATAACGAGCAATAACATGACCAGCCTGTACCACCACCGACTCTTGTGAAAGAGCAAGGTTAATAATCCAACGCCGATCTCCGCGATGCCAAGCAAGACCAGAACCATGCCCTCCACCCCCTCGGCCCAGCCGGACTGTCTCAACAAATCAAGCTCTCCGGCTTCCGGAAACAGCAGCTTCGGCACCACCCCCTCGTAGCACCATAGAATGACCAGCATGAACACGCTTAAGGCGTGGATCAAGGCATTCCGGATCGAAACCAACGGCGGAATGTCCTTCTCTGCCCATAACCGCAGAACATCAAAGCTCCAAGCCGTTGCAACGCCGAACAATGGCCGAAACAACAAGCGATCAAACCAGGCTCCCAGCATGCCGAACCGTGTCTTGTAATCATACCGGGTCGAGAACTTCAAGATGCCCTGTCCACCGTCCGCATACTTCCAATAGCCGCTCCCCTCCCGTATCAGGGAATTACGCTGATCGGAACCGAATCGCAGCACCGAGATTCGATGCCCCGACTTCGGATGCACCACCGTTTTCGTGGCACCTGCCCCCGTGACCTCCAGACCAAATCCAATTCGGGTCTTATATAGAAAACGCTGAGTCTCTGCATCAACTTTAGGCAAATAATGAATCTCCGAAAATCGCAAGTCCCACTGCTGGTGAAGCTCTGGTGTCTGTGTGAGCGACCACAGTTTATCCATATCCGTCTTCATATCGATTTCCACATAAATCGGTTTTCTCTTCATGCACTTTCATCTCCTGGTTCGTGGATTCAACCGCCTTTATCGAATCCATCCTGTTGCTGGACCGGGCAGCCTTTGGTGTATACAGTCATTCTACTGTCGTCTCCCGCTGACCGTCAGACCTCACTTTCGTAGAACATGCAAAAGAGAGGTACTACATTTCGTAGTACCTCTCCCTCTTACTTCTCTGTATACAAGCGCTCTAACCAAACCAGCTTCGTTATGATTTGTCCTTTTGCCTCACGATTCCTTTGCGGCGAACCTTCTCCACGGCTTCCCTGCTGCTCTTCACGCCAAGTTTCTTCAGAATTTTATTAATCTGATTCTTAAGTGTACTCTCGGTTTTGAACAGCTTCTTCTCCATCTGGGAATGGCTGTATCCTTCGTCCAGTAGCTCAAACACTTCCCGCTCCGCAGGGGTTAAGCCCCGCAGCTGTTCTTCGCGCTTCAGACGGGCAAATTCCTTCAGCAGCACTTCCATCGTTCCCGGGTGGAGCACTGCGCTGCGGATGGCAGCCGGAAGCTCCTTGAACCTGGTCTTCTCTAAGTAATTAACGGCCCCGGCCGTATATGATTGTGTAATAACAAACTCGTCAGCAAGCGAGGTCAGCATGATGACCTTGGCTTGCGGCTTGAGCTCATGAATTTCTGCGGCGGTATAGATGCCGTCAAGACGACCCGCGGTCAGTTGAATATCCATCAGAACGATATCAAAGGACAGGATGGCTGCCATTGCAATGGCTTGCTCGGGCGAATCGGCTGCACCGACTACCATCATATCCTCCTGCGCATTCAGAAAGACCGTCATTGCCTTAATCCAATCCGGGTCGTCCTCAACCAGAAAGATCTGTATTCGATTCAAGCCTCATCCCTCCCGGTTAGACGAAAGATTTTGCTGCGGGGGTAGTACAGCGTTATCTCTGTTCCCTCCGACTCACGGCTCTCCAGTCCTACGGAGCCCCCGCTTTTCTTCATCACATTATAGACATAGGACAAGCCAAGCCCGAAGTTAAGCTTCTCATGACCCTTCGTGCTATAAAAAGGTTCAAATATGCGTCCTTGCAGCTCCCGCGGAATGCCGCTGCCGTTATCCTTGACGGAGATAGCCGCTCCCTTGCGGTCTGCTGTTACCGTTATCGTAATCCGTCCGCCTTCCGGCATCGCCTCAACGCTATTTCGAATCAGGTTGCTGATCGCTTCCTTCAAATGAACAGCATCTGCCAGCAGCCAAGGCCGCTGCAGGTTCTGGACATCCAGCTCGATACCATATCTACTTAACAACTCATATTCACGAAGCTGAACCTCTGCAATGAGCTGATCCGTACGGGCAGGCTGTTCAACCAGTCTGAAATCCTTCATTTGCTGCTGGATTCGACCCACCATGGCAACCAGATGTTCTGAAGAATGTGTGATGACTTCCAGCTGCTCCATGACGGCACCGCTGTCCTGCGTCAGCATTAGCTTCACATTTTCCGTGCTGATCGCAATCTTGCCAATCTCATTCTTGATGGTATGGTTCAGCATCGATGTTCCCGTGCTCACGGCCTGCATCGTGCGATCCAGCGGATCGCGCTCAAACTTCAGACGAACGCCCAGAACGCCATATACAAAAGTACAGATAACGGCCACGGCTAACGAATACAGAATAAACAGCGATACATATTGAAACGAATCATAGCCGGGCGAGATTAAATTGCCGACATTGATCAGCAGCATTACGCCGAGGAGCGTAGGCACCATAATCATGGTGGTGATCCACATGCTCTTTCGTTTCTGCGGATTCATCTCATATGACAGCGCGCGAACGAGCAAGACGCATCCCGCCACATAATAGGGTCCTGTCCACACGAATAACAATCCATAATGAATATGATGTTCGGGATGAAGCAGAACCTGAACCAGCATGATGAACACAGGCAGAAGCAAGCCTATTTTGAGATAGCGCATCCTCTTGGGCTGCTGCGGTCTCCGAGTATATACCATGCAAAATATCAGCACTCCATACGGAGTTAAAGTATGATTCAACAATTGAATCACCGGTTCATACCGGATCGGTATAAAACCGGAAGGCGCAAGCAGATCCGTCAATCCTCCGCTCCCTGCACTCAACAGGAAAAAAGCCGCCCAGCGGTTCACCTCGCTCCGAGGCTGATTGAGCAGAAGCACGGCTGCCGCGCTCCATAGCGCTGCCACATAATAGAGCATACTACATCGTCCTATTCTCTTCCCAAATGTAGTTTCATCCTACCACAGTTGCTGGCAGGTGTGGTACAAAAGATCGCCCCTTATCCGCCTTCTTGGCCAGGATTCCGGCGGTCTTTTTTTACATTGCGAAAACATTCAGTTTACATTCAGCCGCGTTTAAGAAAGAAATCAGGAACGGTTGCTAGGATAGATTTCGTAAGCAAGCTACACCATGACAGAGAGAAACGAGGTGGAACCCATGACAACCCCATTGAAATACCGAAATGAGCTGAAGTTTTTTGTGAATATCCATCAATATCATATCATCCGGGAGCGATTAAGAAATCTGGTGGCCTACGATCAGCATGCCGGTCCGAGCGGGGAATATCACATCCGAAGCTTGTACTTTGATGATATCAACAACAAAGCTTTGTACGAGAAGCTGGCAGGTGTCCGCGATCGCGTGAAATACCGCATTCGTATTTATAACGTTGCCGACGATACCATCCATTTTGAGAAGAAAATCAAATTCCGGGATTACATCGCCAAGCTGAAGGAGCCGCTCACAAGAGAGATGGTCAATCAGATTATGGCAGGTCAGTATGAATGCCTCTATCAGCCGGACAAACCCCTGATGATGGAGCTGTACCATGAAATGAAACACAAATTGCTGCGTCCCAAGGTCATTGTCGATTACGTCCGCGAACCGTACGTATGCCATAACGGGAATGTTCGCATTACGTTTGACAAGGAGCTCCGAACCGGCCTGCACTCCACAGATCTGTTCAACCAGCATCTACTGCCCATTCGGGCGATCGATGAGAATCTGATCATCCTTGAAGTCAAATATGACGAGTACATGCCGGATTACATCAAAATCGCGCTGCAGCTCGATGGCCTCAACCGACAGTCGGCATCCAAATATGTCATGTGCCGCAAATTTCTCAAATATAACACTTGGGAGGATCAATAATTCATGAACGCTACACCGACTAATACGGAAACCACCAATTTCTCGGATATTATCAAAAATTCCGTCATGGAAAACTTCGTATCCGATATCAGCATCTCCAAAATTTTGATTACGCTTGCCGTCGCTTTTGTTATCGGGCTATTCATTTATTTACTCTATAAACGGGTGTTCAGCGGCGTGCTGTACTCCAAAAGTTTCAACGTTTCACTGATCGGGATGACCATGATCACCGCTGTTGTCATTATTGCCATCAACTCGAATCTCGTGCTCTCGCTCGGTATGGTCGGCGCACTCTCTATCGTCCGCTTCCGTACGCCCATCAAGGACCCTACCGATCTGATATTTCTGTTCTGGGCTGCTGTAGCCGGGATCGTAACCGGAGCCGGATTCTATACGCTGGCAGCGATCGGGTCCGTTGTTGTTGGCCTCATCCTGTTCTTCTTCATTAAAAAAGCAACGGTGGATACGCCTTATCTGCTGGTTGTTCATTGCGATAACGAGCAGAGCGAGCAAGCCGTTAAAGGTCAAATTGATCAAGCCGTGAAGCGCTATAATCTGAAGCAAAAAACAGTGACGCCAGGAAGCATTGAACTGACGCTGGAAGTAAGACTCCGTGATGCGGAAGGCCAATTCGTTAACAAGCTGTCTCAGCTTCCCGGCGTTCACAATGCAGTCCTGATCAGTTACAGTGGCGACTATGTATCCTAAGTCAGGCGGTGGTCAGAGATGATGAACAAAAAAAAGGCAGTATGGCTGTCCCTTGTGCTGGCCATAGTCCTCCTGCTCTCAGGGTGCCAATGGACAACCTCCCCGGTCGCCAACTCGGAGGTTGACAGCAGCACAGACAACGAAGTCTTGCAGGATCAGATCGATTCCACGGTATTTCCGAAGGATAAAGTTGTTGATGTGAAAATCACCATCGACGAAGCCGATTTTCAGGATATGCTGGACAATGCCAGTGCAGAGGAATATAAAGAAGCCTCCGTGAATTACAACGGCATGCAGTATGATCATGTGGGTCTTCGTACGAAAGGCAATTTAAGCCTGCGAAGTGTAGTCAATTCCGACTCCGACCGCTACAGCTTCAAGATCTCTTTTGATGAATATATCAATCAGACCTTGAATGGAATCAGCAAAATCAATCTGAATAACAACTACAGCGACGCCTCGTATATGCGCGAATTCCTTACTTACGAGCTGGCAGCATCCGTCGGATTGCCGACACCCGGATTCTCATACGTAAACGTATACGTTAACGATGAATTATGGGGCTTCTACCTTGCTATCGAACAGATTGGCGATTCTTATCTGAAGCGTCAGTTCGACAATTCATACGGAGCATTGTATAAGGCTGAGATGACAGGTGTAGGAAGTGATCTCACATGGCTTGGCAAGGATCCGGATTCCTATACGGGACTAGTCATGAAATCCAAATCATCCAATGACGATATATTGATCGATATGCTGGATGAACTCAATAACGGCACCGATTATGAGAAGGTGCTTGATGTGGATAATGTGCTCAAGTACGTTGCCTTGAACGTGGTCGCCTCCAATATGGACAGTTATCTCGGCTCCAACAAACAGAACTATTACTTATATGAGAACAATGGCATATTCTCCGTCCTTCCCTGGGATTACAACATGGCCTTTGGCGGACTTGGCAGCTCCAACCTTCTCATTGACGAGCCAACCCAGGGTGCCTTAGCAGAACGGCCACTGATTGCCAAGCTGCTTGAGGTTGATGAATATAAGGAACGCTATCATGCCATTCTCACGGAAATGCTGGAGGGTTACATGCAGCAGGACACATTCAATGACAGGGTAGCGCAATTACAAGCACTAATATCCGAGCATGTAAAACAGGATCCAAGACCGTTCTACTCTTACGAGGAATATGAGCAATCTCTCCCAACGCTGATGTCCTACGTCCAGACGTCGTCTGATAACATCCAGCAGCAATTGGATGGAACCATCCCCTCCGCTGGTGATGGAAGCGGCAGCGGAGGTGGTATGGGTGGCGGCGGCCGCGGCGGTATGGCACCGGGCGGGGCTGGTGGTATGATGCCAGGCGGTGCTGGCAAAGTGGCGCCTGACGTCGCTGGCGGCATGGCGCCCGGCGGGGGTAACGTGGCACCCGATGGTGCCGGTGAGATGGCGCCTGGAGCTGCCGATGGCAGCACTCCTGACACTGCACCGAATGGCGCTTCAAGCGAAGGTACTGACAGAAACGGTGACACTGATCCCAGCAATGCGGAAGATAACAGCTCTAGTGAACAGCCACAGGTTTCACTATCTTCTGCTGCGGCAAATACAGAACCAGTGCAAAATCCAGAGGACGCTGCGTCCCAGACGCCAACGCAGAATCAAGTCCCAGCTAACGGAGATCTGCCAGTACAGAATCAAGCCCCTGCTGACGACCAGCAAACCCAGCCTCAAACGCCGGGGCTGAATGGTCAAGGGGAACTGCCGGACCTTCCTCAAGGTCAGATGGGGAACGGAGGATTTGGCGGTGGCGAGTTCGGCGGCCAAATGCAGGGTGGTCGAGGAATGGGACGGCCGGGCGAATGGAGTAACGGAGCCTCCCAAGAGCAAGGCAGCACCAGGGAAGCCCTATACGCTGGAGTGGCCATCTTGCTGCTGCTTCTCTCTTGCCTCTTTGTGAGTTTATACAAGCGAAAACGACTCTAACTCTACCCAATAAGGGACGGCTGCAAAGAATGATGCCTTTGCAGCCGTCCCTTTGTATGTTCAGAACTTTCTAATCAAACCAATACCCGGAGTTACCGCTTCATTATGCGCTTAACCACGTAATCAACACCGGTGTTAATATCAGTAACGAGCCCAGCGTCATTACGATCCTTGTTGTATTTCTTGACAGCTTACGCTGCGTCTCGGATGAGCGATACCAGCCGCTGAATTGCAGTCGGTTGCGGTAGAGAACAAGAAACCATAAAATATTTCCGCTGAACAAGAACAGGAAGTAGGACTCCTTCCATGGAATCCATGACGTCAGTATGCTCTGTTCAATGCTGCCCAGAATTGCTGCTGCAATCATCATCATGATCATCATACGAATCATTTCCAGTATGGATGAGGCCAATTTGGTCATAACGTTACTCCTTCTTCGTCATGCTGGTTCTAATACAGTCTGTGTTTTCCATTATAAAACAAAACAAGAAATTATGACATGCCAACAGGCGACATGGCATCCGTGCAGCCGCGCTATTCAGTTTGATTCTAACTCTTCTTGAATATCACGTGACGCTTGTTTTCGAATAAAATACGAATCCAGCTTCCGGCTGACCCATAGCGAAAGAACGATAAACGCAAGGACGCCAATCAGCTTGAAGGGCTCGGCTATAAAGTCGGACAAGTTAGCGCCAATGTACGATACACAGAATATCATGATGCCCTTGCCCAAGGCTACGGCCATAAGATAGGACATAAGGTTCATTCTTGCCAGCCCGGCAGCTACATTCACAGCTACGAACGGCCCGACCGGAAGTATGCCCAGCAGGAACACGTAACTGAATCCATTATGCTGAATCCAGCGCATTCCACGCTGAACCTTAGGTTTGTTCGCCCAGCGTTCGATCAGTGGCGTACCGGATATTTTGCGCACAATGAGGAAGGTCGTCAAGCACCCCGCAACCATCCCGATCCAAGAGTAAAATACCCCCGCCCACAGTCCATATACCGCCCCATTAACACCTACGATTACAATCGTGGGCAGCGGAGGAATGAAAGATTTCAAGAAGGTCAGCAATATTCCTGGTAGCGGACCTAAAGCTCTAAACTGTTCTAATAACCATTCCAGATTGCTCTCCGTAAAATAAGACATGATGTCCAAGTAGCCATTCAATAACTTCACCCATTTCTGCTATTGTATTGCCGACTAGCCCTCCTGAAGCACCTTGTTCAACTGAGCCAGATGGTGCTTGTCATGCCAGATGAAATCCCGCATGAATTGCTCCACTTCAAAAGGATGGCCGTCCCCGTCTGTATACCGCTTCGCGTACAGCGCTTCCGGCAACGCTTCGATGGTCTGAATCAGCTTCTCCCTTGCAGCTAGCGTCTGATTCACCAGAGCTTCTGTCGATAACGTCTTGGCATATAACCGCGAATCCTCATTAAAAGCATCATAATCCAAATGCTTGACAGTAAGCGTCTCCCCAGCGGAAACCTTGGCGATAGCCTCATTATAAAAATATTCATCCCAGCACATGATATGGCACACCACATCACGCACAGTCCATTTTCCCTCAGCGATCGGGCGATTCCAGTAACTCTCTCCTTGTTCTGCGAATTCACCAACCTTATCGATCCATTCGAAATACTCATTCAACAGCAGCTGTTTATCACTCATACCCATTCTCCTTATCCGTGAATTGTTTGATCATGGCATCCAGTTGATCCTCCGACCAGTCGTACATCTTCAACAGCTCCACATAAGGATCACCCGGTATATTCAACAGCTTCGCAAAGGCAGGCTCTGTCTTGTAACCTGACTTCTTCAGCTCGATAATGCTCTGTCTTCCGACCTCGCCCAGCCGCTTCAGAAGCCTGTATTCCACCACCATGTGCCGATAACCGTTCTGATGGGTGGAAGGCAGCGGCTGCGCAAACACCTCAAATTCCCAGCCCCCATACCGAAACCGGATCACCATTCGCTCCAGATTGTCTACCGTGCGCAATGAGGAGGTTAAGCCCGGCAGGATTTCTCCATAACGCTCCTTCATCCCTCGCTCAAACGAAACAAAATCCCTCACCTGACAAATGATATCCAGATCGCTTGAAGCTATATCAATACCGATAGGGATCGTCCCGACCCATATCGGATGGTAACATTTCAAATGATCCAACAGCTCAAGTCGATCTATTACCTCGGCTGCCTGCTGTTGTTTCGCAGAGCCTTGGCGCAAGTAATCGATGTTCAGAAAATCCATATCCTCAACCATGGCTGCTCACACCTGCCCGTGCTTAATGTCTTTACGCTTCGCGTTCTGTCCACGTTGTCCGGACATAACCAAGCTTCATGCCGACCGTCTCCATATTGCGATGACTCTGTGACAGGAAGGCACACTGGCCCACAACCAAACTGCATCCCGCTTGTTTCGCATCCCATATTCTCCTGCGAAGAAGCTGTTGCTGCAAGCCCTGTCTGCGGAACTCCGGCAGTGTTGCTGCAAAAGTAAGCGACGCATTGGAATGGTTCATATACATGACACCCGCAGCAGCAGGCTGTTCTCCCGCATACGCCATATAGAAGCTCCAGCCCGGCCGTGAATGCAATACACGATTGTTCAGGGCAACGGACGGGATTCCCTGATCAGGCAGTCCCGTTCCAAGGCAATGAATTCTAGCATAAGCTTCAAATTCATCTTTGTCTATCGTTTTGATCACAATTCCGGCATCCGGCATATCCTTCAATTCTTGCGGGTTCATATACATTGAATTATGAAACGCCGATTGGTAAAACCCCCGAGCGGCAAGCGAGCTTAACAAATCCTGATTAACCATGGCAGGCACGATCTCGAATTGGAATTTGCGGTCTCTTGATTTGTAGAAATCGATAATAGCATCGAGATGAATGGAGTCCTCAGACTTTATTCCTTTTACCGTGTTAAACGAAAGCCAAGGCATCGTCCTGCTGTACAAGCACAGCGCCTGACCGAATTGTTCTATCTCCACGCCCTCGGGATTGCCGGGCCGGCCTTCAATAGCTTTCATTCGATCCTGCATATAATCCGTTTCTGAATGCTGAATCCGATGGATAAGTTCCTCAGAGGGAAGATGCCGCATATTGCCTCCTATGTATTCGTAATAAAATAATGATAACGTTCGGATAATTAGAGCCCGAAGATCACTTGCTGATGCTTCGGGCTCCATGCTTGCTGTGTATGATATTATTTCGAGCTGTCCGGCAGATCGCAAGATCCGTCGGCACACATGCCGTCACTGCTGTCCGCCTCATTCACCATGACCAGCGGATTGGCTTCACGATAGGCCTTATCCAATGCGTCTGTGAATACTTCCAGAGGCTGGGCGCCAGATACAGCATATTTGCCTCCGAGCACGAAGAATGGAACGCCGCGAATGCCCAGGTTGGCAGCCGCTGCTTCGTCTGTCCGCACCTCAGATTGGAAGTCGTCGCTCTCAAGCGCTGCAGCAGCCAGTTCCCGCGAGAGGCCAACTTCCGCCGCCAGGTCCGCCAACAAATTCCGATCTTCAAGATTCTCGGCATCTGTAAAATACGCACGGAACAACCGCTCGGTCATCTCTTTCATTTTACCATGCTGGTCTGCAAAATAAACAAGGCGGTGTGCATCAAATGAATTGGCCGGAATAACCCGATCCATATGATACGTAAGCCCAACACCCGCCGCTTGCTGAGTAACGTTTGCGTTGGCCGCTTTAGCCTGCTCGATACTCATGCCATATTTGGCTGCCAACAACTCGTCCATGGAAACATCAGGTTTATAGGACGCATTCGGATCAAGCTCAAAGCTGCGGTATACCACCTCTACCTGATCCTTATGCGGAAATTGCTCCAATGCTGATTCGAAACGGCGCTTACCAATATAACAGAACGGACACATAAAATCCGACCAAATTTCAACTTTCATTTTTTCGCCTCCTAGCGAGTGTAATCCTAACTTACTTATTGTAACCCGCTTTCAGCATTGCATCAACACCTCACGCAGAAATCATACACTCGGGCTGCAAGCCGAAGAAGCCAGATGACCGGTTAATCAAGTTTGTTTCCGTTGTCCTGCAATCGGGCATGAATCCAATCGGCCACGACCGTGCAGCCCCGAACGTTCCCCATCAGGGAATTGTTCACCACCAGATCTGCGTACCAGCGGGTAGGCTCGACATATTCATCATGCCTGTATCTGACAAGCTGCAAATACTCCTGAAGCACGCTCTCCTCGCTGTGTCCCTTGTCAATGAACCACTGGCTCCTGCGCAGCATCCTTTCATCGGCGGGACAATCTATGAAGAGCTTCAGATCAAGGGAATCCCGAAGACCCTCGAATTGATACAGAAGAAATCCTTCAATAAGGATGACATCGTATTCGCCACTGCGGACGGCCTGCTCATAATCCTCGGTCAAGCGCTGAATATGGACGGCATCCGGGTGGTTAAAATCCTCAAAGACTCTGTTCGTGAAGGGCGCTTTGGCCATGGGTCTAACGGCTTTGTAGTATTTGTCCATGTGGAACAAGGCCACACGATACTCGCTTAACTTCTCCTTGAGCTTCAGACTCAGCGTCGTTTTTCCGCTGCCCGAGCCTCCGCCAATCCCAATTGTCAAGCACCGACTCTGCTCCATTTATGCCTCCATATATAAAAAGGATAAAAAAACAGACAGCCTGCAGCCGCCTGTCATTTGTATTTTTTCCAATCCATCTCACTATGCTCGAGTAAATATTCAAAATCATTATCGCGCAACTTCTGTTCCGCCTTGCGTGCTGCTTCACGCTCCTGCCTTTCCTTCTCCAGTCGATCCGCTTCATTCGCTTTTAAGGAATCGGTGGTTGCCTTCAGCTTCGCCAGAACTTGAGGGTCCAGCATATCCTTTAACGTCGCAGGTTTATCCGTTGATTCTGTTCGTGGCAATGGGGAAGTCCGTTTCTTTTTTGCCATGTTCGCTCACCTCGATTTCCACATCATTATATCATTTTGCTGGCTGCCTGACATCCGGCTGGACCATATTTCTCATCCTCCATGATTGATTTCACGGACATGTAAATACTATACTTACTTGGACCTGGACTCCATCATCGGACCAAATCAAGAGTCATCGATGGTGAGGGTACACATTGTGACGATGCAAGCACTGGAGGTACAGCAACCATGATCTATCATATTGATTATGTTTCAGAAGGACTTCATGTAAAGGGGTATCTGGGGCTCCCCCCTCAATTGCCCCGTACACTCAGCCATAAGATGGCAGAAGCGGTTGACACCATGCATGGCGTAACCGTAACTGGCACACTGGCTTGCTCCATTCTGAACAGAGAGCCAGCATCTTTCGAAGAGTCTTCCAACGAATCCCCTAAGCTGCCACTGGTCATCTACTGCCGGGGCGGCATTGGACGGATTGGTGCCGTACGGCTGAAGTGGGTGGAGGAATTCTCCGCCCAAGGCTATGCCGTATTTGCACCCGCTTATCGCGGCAATGAAGGCAGCGAGGGACGGGATGAATTCGGCGGTGCCGATACGATGGATGTGATCTCAGCCATTGACTGGCTGTCCCGTATTTCATGGATAGACAGCAGCCGCATCCACGTGCTGGGCTTCTCCCGCGGCGCGATTAATGCCGCTGTAGCGGCCGCTGCATCCCCCCATATATCCAGAATGATTCTATGGAGCGGCGTGTCGGATTTGACTCAAACCTATGAAGAAAGGATTGATCTGCGCAGAATGATGAAGCGCGTTATCGGGGGCTCGCCTGCCAAGGTTCCTGAACAATATCTGCTCCGCTCCCCGCTGCACTATGCGGACCGGATCCCATGTCCCGTCCTGCTCGTCCATGGAACACAAGACGAGCAGGTCCTGGTTCAGCATAGTTACCGTATGCTGGATAAACTCCGGGAATGCGGGCATGAGCCGCAGACGCATCTGTACGAAGGGCTCGGGCATCACTTTCCCCCGCCCCAGCATGCAGCGGCAATCCATCGGATGTTCGATTGGCTAAAGAAGGGAGATTGAACATTTGCCCTGCTCAATCTCCCTTGCAACCGGCCCCGTGTCTTCCTCACTCCTTATTGCTGTGAATAGAGGTATCGATCCAGTATTTGCACTTCCCGTCTGCAATGGAGCTGAGCTCCCCCTGATTCCATTCAATGATGCGACGGGAAGGCAGGTTGGATTCATCACAGGTCAGCAGGACCTTGTTGATATGGTGCTCATAGGCTTTCTTAACTAACCCTTCCAGCATCCGCTTGCCATATCCCTTCCCCCGCTCCGAGGGCCGAATGACATACCCAATATGTCCACCCAGTTCAAGCAGACTCTGATTCAGCTGATGTCTCAGCTTGCCATATCCAACAGGCATGCCGTTCTCATACAACCAGTAAATGGTCTGAGGAACATACTCCTCCGGCAGATCGATACCTCTTGATATCTCGTAATTGCGATGGATCTTGGATACGAACTCTTCCATACTCCCGCTGTTTAAGCTGTTGACGAAGCCGTTCCCGCCCTCTCCAATTTCCTGCACCATGAATAAGAGGGCTTCATCCGCTTTCTTCTGCAGTTCAACTAACTCTAATGCCATGTCTACTCCTCCACTTGAAAGATAGAATCCACAATGATAGGCAGCTGATCTCGTAGGGATACCGCGCCAAATACGGATCTGGCATGGCTCCCCTTATCCCCGAATACATCAAGCATCAAATCCGAAAATCCATTAAGCACCTTATGGTGTTCTTCATAATCGGGTGTTGCGTTTACGAAACCCTGAACCTTGACCACTCGCTTCACTTTATCAAGAGATCCGAGAGCATCCCTTAATACGGCCAGAACTTCCACTCCGGTCAGACGGGCATAGGCATAACCCTGCTCGGTTGTATAACGCTCGCCAAGTTTACCCTTCGGCTCCCCAGGCGGCCCTTTCCCTGAGACATACATCAAACCGTTCACGATGACATAGTTGGCATACCTCGCAGCCGGCGAGCTGGCAGCAGGTAAACGGATGCCTAATGGCTCCAAGCGTCCCTCCGCATAACCGGACATAAGAACATCTCCTCCATGAAGAAAATTCCAGATAAATTTCAATCATTGTACCACGGAATGAGATCAGTACAAGTGTAAGAATAAAAGTTTCTCGATGTACCCTCCATTCCATGAGGACAAAAAGACCAACCCCGTACCATCAGGGTTGGTCTTCTCATCCATGCAACGAAGGCTTAAATCCGGAACGAATAGGATGCATACCGCTCCGCGTTGTTAATCGCCTGCCATACATCCGTTGTCTCAGCGCCAGGGTACCAATAGGCATAACCCGCAATCTGATATTTGGCAGCCATAAGATGTTTCATGGATAAGGAACGGGCTTCTTCCGTCCATATGCGATGCCTAACTCCACCGATCGTATATGCAGCTTCATACTGGGCGACATCAGCGTTCCACGCCAAGGAAGCCTTGTGCAGACGGATGCGATGTCCCTGTTCAATCAAACTGATATCCTGCGAGGACACCGATGAGGCCAGCTGCCAATCTCTTGTATATAATGGATACGCAATGATACTCTTCTTCGCCGTGACTTGATTTACCAGCTTGTTCAGAGCCGATTCGGACCAAGGCAGCGAGGATACGGAACCGGCTTTTGGCGAGCCGCCCCAGTGCTGGTCGTAACTCATAAGAACTACATAGTCCACTTGTCTGCCAAGCGCTGCGTAATCAAATGCTGCCGTCCAATCCGTATTCAGATCAGGCGATACATCGATAGATAACTTCGCTCCGAGCCGCTTCATTTCCGCGGATAATTGCGTGATGAAGGCGGTCAGGTTCTGACGATCCTGAGGCATCACATTCTCAAAATCAATATTGATCCCGTCCAATTGATATTTGGATACATTGGCAGCGATGCTCTCTACAACCGACTTTCGGTTCTGGGCGCTGCTTAGAACGGAATGCGTTCCTTCCGCGTTCCCCCGGTTTCCCACCATAGCCCATACCTGCCGTCCATTGCTGCGAGCCCATGTAAGCAGCGCTTGATCGGTATGGTCCGATACCTTGCCGTTTGACTCCATATAATACCAACGCGGTACAAGCACATTCAAGCCGGCTCGCTTGGCATAAGAAATGTACTCCTTGGTTGTCCCGTTGTACAACCACCCCATGTGGATATTCGCAGGAACCTGACGATCAACCGAAGTTTTCACATTGCCCGACTGGAGCACCCGATCCAGCAGTTTCGCCGTTTCCTCCCGGGTGATGGCGTCCTGAGGTCTGAACTGACCCTTGCTTCCCTGCAGCCAGCCGGTATCGGTTGCTGTTCCTACAGCATCCCAAGCCCACTTCGCAATCGAGACTGCATCGAGATATCTGCCCGCCGTGTTCCCGTGATAAACATCGTTCTGCTTCATGGCCCGGGTGACAATCACAGCGGCTTCTTGGCGGGTAATGGGCGCATTCGGGTAAAACATGAAGCCATTCCCTTGCACGATTGATAGATTCAGGCCGGTATGAATCCAGCCATAATACCAAGCAGATTTGGAAACATCCCGGAATGCTGACACATCATTCTGAACAGGCTTCAATTTAAGCATTCTGGCGATCATCGCGGTAAATTCCGCCCGGGTCACCGGTTTGCGCGGCAAAAAAGCCCCTGTGCCATCCCCGCTTACGATACCTCTCTTAGCCAGACGATCAATCGCGTCTTTAGCAAAGCTTGCAGAAATATCATGGAAAGCAGTTTGACTCGGAGCTTGAAGCGCTGATGCCTGAACAGGGCTTAAGAGCGATGTTAATGACAGCAGCAAACAAAGGGACAGGATATATTTTTTCAAAGGTACGCCTCGATTCTATCATCTGATATCCACAGCATATCAGATGATGATAGAATCAGGCATTATTCATTTCTTGGTAAAAATCGCATCTGCGCGAGCGCCTAGCAAGCTAAGACTACAGCGCCGATCCCTTCTACAACAAGAGAATCCGAGTTTAAACATTTAATCAGCTCTTCACCAAGCAGAATCTTCCACTCCCCAAGCTCAGGCAGCTTTAAGGAAGACTCCTTGCGTGCGGCATAATAGAGTACATAGATATGTTTCTCGGCGCCGCCGCCCGCATGATCACGAAGCGTGAAGGCTACGGTGTTCTCTGGACTATCCTCGAATCGCAGATGCCGCCGGATCGAAGCCGAATCCCGCAATCGAAATGCCGGATGATTCTTGCGAAGCTTAACGAGCCGCTGAATGTAACTCACGCCATCCTGATGCTCTGAGGCCATGCCCCAGTCAAGCCGATTCACCTCATCGCTGGAGTTGTAGCTGTTCTCCACACCGTTCTTGGAACGGTAATACTCCTGGCCTGCATGCAGGAACGGGATTCCCTGACTCGTAAGGATCATGGCCGATGACAGCCGGTGCATATCCCGCCGAACCGCATCATTCTCCCCGTCCGTGGACAGCATGATTTTATCCCAGAGCGTATGATTATCATGACACTCCACATAGTTCACGCATTGAACCGGTTCGGAAGCAAAGGCCCTGATCTCTTCGGCATACGGAATGCCGCCCACGATGCCCTGCTTGACCTTGCCCTGGTATCCAATACCGCCGCTTACAAAGCCTTTGTAATCGAAATGAAAGATATCCCCTTTGACGGCGTCACGGAATCCATCGTTAAAATGTGCGATGCGCGGCATCAACGCAGCCTGGCGCTGATTCGCTCTTCTCTCTTCAGCCAGCTCGGTATCCATCACCCAGCCTTCACCAATCGTGAGGATGGACGGATCAATTTCATCCAGACGCGTTCGGATTTCATTCATCGTCTCTACATCCATCAAGCCCATGAGATCAAAGCGGAATCCGTCTATCCGATATTCCTTCACCCAATGCAATACCGATTCTACGATGAATTTCCGCATCATCGGCCGCTCGGTTGCCGTATCATTGCCGCAGCCGGAGCCGTTCGAGAAGGTACCGTCCTTCTTATAACGCAGATAATATCCGGGAACCAGCTTGGTAAAGTTGATCAGGTAACCATCATATACATGGTTGTACACCACGTCCATGATGACTCGAAGCCCTTGATCGTGAAGCGTCTGTACCAACTGCTTCAGTTCCCGAATCCGTACCTCCGGTACATACGGATCCGTAGCATACGAGCCCTCGGGCGCATTGTAGTTCTTCGGATCATATCCCCAATTGTACTGCGGCTCGTGAAGTCTGGTTTCATCCACACTTTCGGTTGCATAGTCGTATATCGGGAGCAGCTCCACATGCGTGACGCCGAGCTCAACAATATGGTCAAGACCTGTACGAATCCCCCCGGGGCCTCTTGTTCCTGACTCTGCAAGACCTGTGAACTTGCCCTTATGCGAAACTCCGCTATCCGGATGAATGGTGTAATCCCGGACATGCAGCTCGTAGATTACAGCATCCACGGGACTGTCGAGCGGCGGCTTATCCGCTGTCCAGCGTTCCGGATCGGTTGTTGTCATATCCAGAATACAGGCGCGATCCCCATTAACGCCCACCGCTGTGGCATAGGGATCGACGGCTTCGTTCCATTGATCCCCGATCAGAACCTGGTAGGTATAGAACTTGCCTTGAAGATCCTCACGAACCTTCAGCAGCCAAGTCCCTTTCACATCCCGGGTCATGGCTATTCGGCGGGCATCCGGTGCTTTCCAATCCTCGTATAACAGGACATAGGCCTCACTAGCCGTTGGAGCCCAGAGACGGAAGGCCGACTCTTGAGTTTGGTAGGTCAGCCCCAGATCGCTACCTTCATAATAAAATTGCTGGTCAAATTCCTTGTCAAAGACGGAAACTCCTCCGGTTACGGCCGGATCACCATAATGAATAATGGCATTGCTCTCTTTTTGTACAGACAAGATGTTCACTCCTCATTTAAACTTCCTATCTTGTTGCAGCCGTTCAAATTCTTCCTTGGTAATGTCACGGTTGCCATAGCGCGCTTCCTCGTACAGCTCTATCAAGGATTGCGGAATGCGATCGCTCTGCCCATCCCAATCCTTAAGATCGTGTTCGGTTTCCCGAGGGGTCAGAGCCGCTTTCCAATTATAGCCTTCACGGATGCTTCGGGAAAGTATCCTGCGATACATTTGACGGATTTTCTGATTCAGGTGTTCCGATTCTTCGCCCTCACGATGCCTTCCACCGAAACGCACACCGGACAACAATCGTCTAAGACGTTTCGATGCAGGATCGTGTTCGATATTCTCCACTTCATCCTCATAACCCAGCGAGGGCTGAACGTTCTGTCTGTTCATCATTCTGTTCATCCACGCCGAGAATTTTCTGTAGAGCGTGGGCAGCACTTTGCCGAATCTGAACAAGACGTATACAACTCCAACCCCGATAGCAAGGAATACACCATAGATCAACATTTGTTCAATCACTTTCATCCACTTGCTTGGCGACTTCGGTTCTTCCTCCATCATAGGCATTTCGGGCGGCGGCTCTGCCATCGAAGGCGGCTCCGGAGCCTGCTCTGCTCCAGAGCCGAACAGCCCGGAGATCCAGGCTGCTATTCCCCTCGCGAGATCGGAGAACCACTGCTGAAGCTGTGGCAGAAAAGCCACGATTCCGATTAGAATCAGTAGTACGATAATAAACCATCGATTGTAGCGCAGAACGCGCCGTTCCAATACCGGCTGATCTTTGCCCGGGAGCGTCTCATCGAGCACGAACTGCCGATTGACGATCAGCAGCGTCAGCACCAAGGCAGCCGCTCCCATCCACGTCAGAGCTGGTATTCCATCCTGAAATGAATCCATGAAGCTTAATATGAAACTGCTGACCCCGTACAGGATCAAACCGATCAGGAAATAGGTGCCTGGGAACATCAGATTCCAGCTTATCTGCTCCATTCGGCTCCCCCGATAACTTGCAACAAATAATACGGGAATGGAATAGGCGAGAGCGAGATCAACACCCAGCATGGCAATGGATAACAAAACGGAAACCAGGCAGCCCCATAGGAATGCCTTGAATTGACGATTGAATTTAAATAACTGCCCTCCAGTATAACCCAGTATGTACCCGGCTAATACCAGCGCAGGCCATACCCATCGGAAGGATTCAGGCATTAGGTAGAATGCGGGAATAGACAGAACGGGGAAAAACAACACACACTCTACGAAGCCCTGCAGCAAAGCCTTCATATATCCCGATACGTGAACATTCATGCTGACACCTCCTTCGCAGGAGAAGGAACATCTCCGAGAGGGAGGACGTCGACACGATGTCCGTTCTCACGAAACCGCTGAAACATCTCTTCCAGCCTTGGGCTCACATAAGTGGTCAGAATAAGGATATCCCTTGCCTCCTCATGCCGCGACAGCTCATAAGCCAGGTAATCATGAAAAGAAAGTCTGCGGGTGAGCTCCAGTCTTGCCAGCATTTCGAATATCAGATGCTGCTGCTCCATGCCGCCAGCAACGGGGACAAAGGCGTCATCCTCGGTCTCACCCAGCGTCCCGTTCGTCCCCATTCCGATCTCCATCCCTTGCGACAATAAATGTGCCGTTATTCCAGCTGCCAGCCGGATTCCATGCTCGATGGGCTCAGGCCTTGTAGCTTTGCTCCACATCTGCTCATGATCCTCAATATTCAGGTAGATCATCAGACGGCTGTCTGCGGTCGTATCCCGTCTGTGAACCTGCAGGGTGCCCGTCCGCGCAGTGGCCTTCCACTGAATATCCTTCAGCGGATCTCCATCCCGATATTCACGAACACCCGATATGAGAAACGGGTCCTCCATGATCCATCTGCGGACCAGCATTTCGCCCATCCAGGTCTGCACGGGCAAATCCATATCCGACACATCAAGCGGCATTGGATACACCAAAATTCCGCCGGTTAATGTCTTACTCTGCACAATCGATTCCAGTCCGATCAGATCGCCTGTTGTCATCGATACGGTTCCCAGCTTGTACAGACCTCTTTGCTTCGCGGTAATCCGATGTCTGCGCAGGATTTTGGTCCATGGCAGAAGACTGAAGAAACTCTTGTGGTTCTGATTGAATTGCCCCTCACTGATATCCAGGTTTAATTGATTATCGAAGGCCAGACCCGAGCGGAATTGGGACTCTACCCTCAACCAGGGGACAGGCAATGCTTTGCGGTTCTCTATGATTTCGATCAATTCGACGGAATCTCCCTCATAACAAGTCGACACCTTGAAGGAACGGCTGTAATTCAGCTTTTTCAATGCCATCCGTTTAAAAATCTTGCCCTGCACAACGACAACCACAGCGGCGATGAACAATATCCAGTAGGCTCCCATGGCAACCGCCCCCTACGACGAAATGCCTTCTTCTGTCGGTACGGAAACCTGCTGCAGCAACCGCTCGATCACTTCTTCAGAAGCGGCGGCCCCGCCCCGGCTTTGAAGTGTGCCCCGAAGCTTCAACCGGTGTGCCCAGGCTGGCACAGCCAGCTCCTTCACATCGTCAGGCGTCACAAACTCCCGGCCCTGCAGGACAGCTTGTACCTGTACGGCCTTCAGCAGGGCCTGACATCCCCTCGGACTTACTCCGGAGGCAACCGCTTCATCCCTTCTGGAATGCTCCGCCAACGAAACGATGTAAGCTAACATCTCGTCACTGACATGCACCTTGTTGACGATTTGCCTGGCTTGCACGATGCTCTCAGAGGCTGCAATCGCCGCAAGCGACTCCAAGGGTTGATTATCCTTGAATCGCTTCAGGATATCGACGCTTTCCTGTGAGGTGGGATAGCCCATATTCAGTTTAAACAGGAATCGGTCCAGCTGCGCCTCCGGCAGTGGAAATGTGCCCTGCTGCTCCAGCGGGTTCTGCGTGGCGATGACCAGGAAGGGTTCCTCCAGCTGATGGGTTACCCCGTCAATGCTGATCTGCCGCTCCTCCATGCACTCCAGCAAGCTGGACTGCGTGCGGGGCGTTGCTCTGTTAATCTCATCGGCAAGAAGGATATTCGTGAACAAAGGGCCCGGCCGAAATTCGAACGCCGAGGATTGTTGATTATAGAAATATATACCGCTCAGATCAGACGGCAGCAGATCCGGGGTAAACTGAACTCTTTTAAACGTGCAGTCAATGGACTTCGAGATGGATTTGGCCAGCAAGGTTTTCCCCGTGCCCGGTACGTCTTCAAGCAGAACATGGCCAGAGGTCACCATCGCAATAAAGAGCCTGTCGATCAGCTGTTCCTTACCCACCATAACCTTGGAAACGTTTGCTCGAATATCATCAGCAAGACGGCGAACGGCATGATAATCTGTAATGATTGGAACCACCCCTTATATAGTTTAACTTAACAACAAAGTTCGGCATGACCTGCCATAATTCCTGTTATTCAGGGCAAAATAAGTCACAGTTTGCGTTAAGCTTCCGTTCCCAGAGCTGACCAGCCAGGCGACCATTTACTCTACATAGTCATAAATAAGGCAAGAAGCTGTCCAGGGACAGCTTCAGGATTCATCATATAAATGCTGATCGTATTGGGATCTGTTATAATTGCCCGTGAAAAAAGATCAATCAGAAGCAGATTCCTCATCTGCATCTGCATCTGCTTCCGCATCCGTTCCGCTGCCCGGGATCAATAGTTTGACCAGCTCCATATCAGCTTGCTCGCGACTGTCGATCCGAATGTCGATATAATGCTTGACCTCAGGCGGACTTGCGTAGAATGGTTCCAGCAATGCTGACCATTTCTTATAATCCGGGTGTCCCCGGAAACCGAGCAAATGATCCTTAATCCCGCTCCAGCGAACAAGGAATATATATTCATCCCTGTTCTCCACACATTTATGAAGCTCATGATCTACATATCCCTTCTTCGTTAACAGAACGCCGGAAGCCGCCCGGAAGGCGCTCTCGAAATCACTCGCAAGCCCGGGTTTAATATAAAGTATCGCTGATTCCAGTATCATATCGTTCCCCCTCTTGATATTTATCCATCAACCGTGAGGCAGCTTGTACTTTGACGGCATCACGCTATGAAAACAGTAGGTGCAGTCAAGTATATGCTGATATAATAAGAAGAATGAATACACTAACGAGGATGAGACAAACATGGCATTCGGCATCTCCAAACAGGAATTGCAGCAATGGAAGCAGCAGGTGGCGCGAGGCGACATCGCTTTTTTGACTCACTACTGGTATGACAAGCGATTCCCCCAGTTCAATACCGTAACCAAGGTGGGCTGTTCGGACATCCGACGTCTTGAAGATTGGTGTTTGTCCAATGGGCTCAATCCGGAGTATATCCATCACCGCCTGCCTTACCCGCATTTTGATCTGATCGGTCCCAAGCAGACCGAATTGCTGCATAAATATGAGCTTGAAGACCATATCACCCGATTTGGTCTGACTTAACAAAACCCGCCCTGTTTCACGGTTCTCATAGAGCATACCGTGCAAACAAGGCGGGTTTTTTAGAATCCTGCTGCAATTAGCTTAGACGGAAGCTTACTCAGACTCGCCGCCAGAACCATCAGATTGCAGATTTACCTGTCAGCTGCTTCAATGTTTTGTTAATCCAGATGGCAGCCGTTGCACCTTCCCCCATAGCTACCGTGGTCAATTCGGAATGAACTCCCAAGTCACCTGCGGCCCAGAGCCATTCAACGCTTGTCATTTTGGACCTGGGATCGGTTATGACATGTCGATTATGCTCAAGCTCTGCCCCGAGCTGCTCAGCCAATTCCGAATAAATGCTGTTCCCTCCAAAGGAGATAAACCCCCGCTCCGCAGGCAAAAGGCTCCCATCCTCCAGCACGACAGCAGAGATGGTGCCGCTCTCCTCAGAACGAATCTCCGCTACCTTCTTCTCCACATACGGAATCCCGAGCTCAGCTAATTGGCGCATATGCTCGGAAGAAGCCGGCTTCCCCTCATGATTGACATAGATAATATCCCTGGTTCGCTCCGATAGCAGCAAGGCCATACTGGCACCGGGATCTCCTGATCCCATCACGACGGTCTTCCGATTCTGGATTTCATACCCGTCACAATCAGGACAGACAAACACCGAACTGCCTAGCGTCGACATCAGGCCCGGAAGCTCCGGGAACCGGTCCATCAAGCCGGTTGCCAGCAGCAGGGTTCGCGCCCGGTATTGGGCTCCGTCTTTCCCGGTTAACACAAAATGCCGCGCTTCATCCCGCTCCGCCTTCCGAATGTCATCCACTGCAAAAGCAACGCCGACAGCCTCTGCCTGCTTGCGTCCCCGCTGCCTCAGCTCTTCGCCTGAAACCCCGTCCGGCCAGCCGAGAATGTTGCGGTAGCTCTTGCATATCGTGGAACGCCCCGTTCCCCTGTCGATCACCAGCACGTCGTAAGCTGAATACCGCCCCAATTGTATAGCGGCCTGCAAACCAGCAATGCCGCCGCCAATAATGATGCAATCCTTCACTTTGGTGTCTATCATGTAGGTTCTCCACTCATTTCTATATAGAATTCATAGCCGGAGCTTTTTGTATCCGGTATGCTTCCTGCAAAAGGTATACCCTAAATATTTAACCAATCCATGGAGATTTACTCCTGGCAATAAAATAGACCTCGGCACATCGTGCCAAGGTCTAAGCTAAATCATACTCTATAGCAGCAGTTGACCGGCTATCGCACCGGCAATCACAACAAGCCACGGCGGGCTTTTCCAGAACATCAGCATTCCAAACAATCCCGCCCCCATCACGAACTCAAGCGGACTATGAATAGAAGATGTCCATATCGGGTGATACAAAGCGGCCAGCAAAATACCGACCACAGCTGCATTCATCCCTGTCAGCATGCCTTGAAGTTTAGGGTTTCTGCGGATGCTGTTCCAGAACGGCATCGACCCCACGATGAGCAGAAATCCGGGCAGAAAAATAGCAAGTGTTGCCACGATGCCCCCAGGTATTCCTTGTATTACAACACCGAGGTAAGCCGCAAAAGTAAACAGCGGTCCAGGTACAGCCTGTGTTGCCCCATAACCGGTCAGGAAATCCTCCTTGGACATCCAGCCGTTTAGCACCGTCTCACTCTCAAGCAGAGGCAGAACCACATGACCCCCGCCGAATACAAGTGACCCGGCACGGTAGAAGCTGTCAACAATGGCCACCCAGCCATTATCGGTCATCGCCCTCAGCAGCGGGAGCCCCACCAGCAAAACAACAAACAAACCTAGGCAAAACAGTCCGGCTGTCCGTCCAATAGGGATCTTCATATCGGCAGCCTTCTCATCGTTAGCCTGCCGCTTAAACAACCACAGTCCCGATATACCGGCAAGAGCAATGACCATTACTTGAGATATGGGAGATTGCCACAGCAGAACGACAGCCATTGCTATAAACGCTAAAGCCGCACGCACGGGGCCCGAAGCCAGCTTCCCCGCCATCCCGAGAACCGCTTGAGCTACTATCGCGACTGCAACAATTTTCAGTCCTTGAATCCATCCAGCCGAGCCCGGATCGAAGGTCTGCATCAGATAGGCAAAAATCATCAGCATGAGCACGGACGGCAGCGTAAATCCGAGCCATGCCACAATGCCGCCCCATAGTCCCGCTCTCATCACACCGACACCAATTCCGACCTGGCTGCTGGCCGGTCCGGGAAGGAACTGAGCCAGTGCCACCAGATCGGCATAACTTTTCTCATCCAGCCACTTTTTTCGCTGAACATAAGTTCCGTGGAAATAGCCGAGATGAGCAATCGGTCCTCCAAACGAGGTGAGTCCCAGCTGAAGAGCAGTCCACCACGTTTCGCTAAGGGCGCGCCATCTTCCGGACGGTTGATTATCGCCCATTTGAGCCTGTGCCTGTGCTTGTTCTTTCTCGATCTCTGTGTTCAATATGTCTTCGCTCCCCTTACGCTAAAGTTCAATGGAAATAGGATTTTCATGAGTGCATGCCTAGGCATGCATCGTATGATTAAATTTTAGGTTACAACATATGCACAACATCAATCCACCTCTTTATGTAAACGCTATGTAAAATCTGAGCAGTAACTGCTATTACTGTTCACCTTGCACCATGTACAAGATGATATAAACTCCAGATATCTTTCACATTCTGTAAGTGAGTAATTATATCTTTTGGAATAGCACTAAATCGTTGATAGCTCCTCACGCAATGATTCGAGGACTTACGCGTAATGCATTACTGAGCTTCTTAGCCATAGATGTATGAGAATGAGACTTCTCATGGTACTCCCCCCTCTTTACTTTCTGGACTATCCCTCGCCATCCTACCCATTTCATTTTTGTCATTGAGTTAGTTCAAAACTTATACATTTAAACAAAAACAAGCCACCATATCAAAAATAGGGCTTGTCTTTAGATTAAATCAAATTTTTTATCTAATTTAGGCTTCATTAATCTTAAAAAACTTAAAGTTGATCTATTTCAAATATTCTAGAACTTTGTTTTACTTTTCCAACTTCGACATGTCCCATCATACCTTAAACTATCATATAAAATTTTGCGCCATCTTTATAGATAATAACCTCAGGTCTTATATCAAAGGTAATATCATATTTATTGTCAACATGCTTCCATGTTAGTCCGTCAGTTAATTCATACAATTACCTTCAACAAAACCCTCTAATTTATAATTAATTTGTGATTCAATGACTCTTAAACTATATACAATAGTGAAAAACGAGCAATAACAGATTAATTGAATATTGAGAGGTTACTCTTCATCACAAAAGAAATAACTCAGCTATAGATCACCGAGTTATTTCTTCATCAATTTTTATTGCATAATTATGAGATACACCCTGAAATAAGAACAAACATTTGTTTGTATACATTTTTTATCGAACTAATTTACATTCGAACTAATTTACATTCAAGTGGTTTACATGAAGATTTTTTTCGTTGCAACATTATTCAAAGTTTATAAACCCAGAACCGTAATTATCTCTCATTTTTCGTAATGTAGATATTCCTTCTTCATATGTCCCACCAGTCGCAATATAAATGGCCTCATTTTGATTATCCTCCATGTCAGTACCCAAAACACTTATATTTAGAAAACTATCGTCAAACCAAATAATACCAAGCATATTGGCATGCTGTGGCGGGTTATTATGAGTCTTATTGTAAATCAAATTCCCCATGTTTATACCATTTTTTCTTTTAAGTACTTCTGTATTGAGAGTTTCATAATTTTCTGTTTTTTTTATCCCTCTAATTTTAATGGAGCCCTTAAAAATATGCTGCCTAAACAAAGGTCGATATATCGTTCCTTCAATATTAATAGAAGTATTCTTAAGAGAGTCGGGATTTCTATCATTAAAAGCAACAGCAGTACGAACAACACTTATTTTTTCTGGAAATTGGTAAATAAATAGAAAAATGATGATTAGCAAAAGAGGGATACCAGTGAATATAATGATTCTTTTCAATTTCCCATCTCCTTTTCTCCCAAAATAGAATAAGATTTGTGCAAAATATTCTACACAAATCTTATTCTTAAATAAAGAAATAAATAGTTCATACTAGGGCGTGTCTTCAAACTCAAGCAAGCCACACCATAATGGATGCCAAGGCCAAAAAAGACTTGAATGTACACGCTAATTTATCATATCGAGTCGCCAAACGACGATAATTCTTTACTTTATTAAAGAAGCATTCCACCAAATGGCGCTCTTTGTAGACATCCCGATCATATTTCGGGATCACTCGGCGGTTTTTCTTCCCGGGAATCACAGGTATGGCCTGTTGTTCCTTCAAAAAGGTCCGAATGGCATTCGTATCATACGCTCGGTCGGCTAGAACTTGCTTCCGGGTCAGTTTCATGCTTTTAAGGAGATTGAAACCTTGGACGGAGTCATGCGCTTCACCTCCGGTCAAGTTGAAGCGAAGTGGATTTCCTAACGCGTCAACTATTGCATGAATTTTCGTGCTTAATCCACCTCGGGAACGTCCGATCGCTTGCTTGCTTTGCCCCCTTTTGCGCCTGATCCATGCTGGTGAACTCGCACTCTAGAGCGAATTCGTTATATACTAATGTCGCTACAATTGCGGATCAGTATATGCTTCTATTCAACAGTCCTGCGGATTATTCACATTTACAGAGTGTATTGCGAAACAGAATGCAAACTCATAAAAATACACTTTCTGGGAAAAGTGCGTTCCTTATTAGCGGCTCAGGTACATCTTATGATGTACGTCAAATTACCGGGGGAACTTGGTCGTTTGCAGGATATGCAAATTCGACACTTGCATATGGGGATCCTGATTATTTCTGGAAACGGGCTTTTGAAGTTACTTTGAATCCTGTTGTTACGTTACAGTAATTATTTACTTGCGGTTATAACTAAAATAGACAAGACGGCTCCTCTTAGGAGCTGTCTTGTCTATTTTAAATAGTTTTAAGGATTCAATACCTCTTTGACCAAGGAGAAATCTACCGAATCAATTTTCCAGCCTTTACTTGTATAAACCAGTTTGGCCGTTCTGTAGAGTGTTTCATTAGGTGCATATTTAGAGTTAGGACCTGAAGATTGAGTCAATTTGGCGCTATTGGTTTCAGTATAACTGATGGCCGATGGATAAATCGTTGTAAATTTAAAGTCGTATTTCAATCCTTTGCTACGTATGATTTCATTGATAAATTTATCCGTAAAGTATGGGCTGAAGTAAGTTCTGATCTGCTTGATTGAAGATAGGTCGGTTGCTTCGTTTAATTTGTTCACGAACACTTGTCTTTGCTTATCTGTTATTTTTTTCGCATTCGGAACTTGAACTTGTGGTTTTTGCATGGTTACCTGGAGTTGTTTTCCCTCCAACGTGATTGTCGCCTGACCAGTTTTTTGGTTCCAATTTACATCTGCTCCCAAAGTTTGACTTACAAAACGGGCCGGCACATAAGTGGAGTTGTAATTTAGTTCCGCTGGAACATCAAGAAGAATTTCCGATTGATTGAGCAAAACTTTGTTAGAATTAAGGGTAAGAACCATTTCTGTAGCATCTTTAGTAATTCTAATTGTTTTTTGTTGTTGATTCCAATCAACGTCTGCTCCTAAGTTTTCAGAAACGGCTCTAAGAGGTATGAGCACCCGATTGTTTTTCAAAATACCACTATCTATTGTAACCGGTGCTTCAGCGGCATAGCTAGATGAGCTGAAGTTAGGCAGTACAAGCATAGATGCTGCCAACATCGTAAGAGACATTTTTTTGAACATTATGATCCTCCTAAAGTTAAGATTATTTGTAAGATTAGACGTCATACATAGAGTAAATGTTTCTTTCTGAAAATAAAAATTTCAGAACAAAGTAGTTGGATGCGACAATAACCTCTCTCCAAGATTTAACCATGTCCTTTAATAACCAATCCTAAAGACTGGTAAATCAACACATTTTCCTGTGCGGTGCTCCGGCGGATCGGTCATGAAATCGATTCGGCCTGCATGTTTGCCTTCAACGTTGTCGGCGCCAGCGCTGATCGTGGTGCGTTCCCTACGCTGGCTATGAAGGAAAAGATAATATGCGGGTCTATATTACCGCTTCCACATCGCCAAGATGGACCGGACCGTCAAACAGGACAACGAGCTTTATAGTTAAATGTTGGTATTACCCAAGTAGTCTCTCCAGCTATTGCAGAGGACATAAATGTAAAAAATTGCTTATCATCTGACTCTCCTTGTTTCTTCACATACATGAAATCAATGTATAAACTGCAATTAAAAGTTCACTTTAGAAATCATGGAACAAAATATAATAAAATAACTAAACTATCCTAATCGTTAGCTCTCCTAAAATCCAATGAAATTTAGCAATTGTCAAGTAAGCTATGATTACAACTGCTTGTTTTATTCGGGCTAATGAATTGAATTGGTGTCCTATTCGGAATGAGAACTTAACTTGTTAAAAAACAAAAAGTCGCGTTTCCGCGACTTTTTTTTTTCTCAGGCTCGAAGCTTATATGCCCGCCGGACCGTTGTCCAGGGAGCTCTTAAAGATGTCCTTAAAAAATACAACCTTGATAATACCCCTCCGCCGTTATGGCTTCTCCATCTTCGGCGTAGATTCACCCGACGCTGAGGTATACCCCGGTTTGGCTGCGCCAAAACCGAAGAAGAACAGCACAACAACAACTGCGGACAAAACCATGAGGGGAACCTTCCAACCATCTGTAGCGTCATGCAGGAACCCGATGAGCATCGGGCCGATCGCGGCCAGCAAGTAACCCAGAGACTGAGCCATCCCTGATAACGCCGCGGCTTCGTGGGCCGTTTTGGTACGTAAAGTAAAGAACATCAGGGACAAACTGAAATTTGTCCCGCCGGAAATACCGACCAACATCACCCATAGGAGATTTAATGAGGACATACCGGATAATAATCCTGCGTAACCAGTGAGCATGGATAATGAAGAGATGGTCACCAGAACGCGCTGATTCGGATTTCGGCCAGCCAGAACAGGAATAATGAAGGAGAACGGCAAACTGACAAATTGAAGTATGGAGAGCATCCACCCGGCAGCACTATAATCCATGCCTTGACTTCTCAGAATCTCGGGCAGCCAAGAGATGTTCACATAGAACGTAAACGATTGAAGCCCCATAAATAAAGTGATATACCAAGCAAGCGGTGAACGAAGCACACTCTGTTGTTTGGTTGCAGTCGAACGGACTTCTGCTGTCTTGTCAGAGCTGCTGCGTTGAATCAGCCATACGATCAGAGCTAATACGGATAATGACGCCCAGATCAACAATGAACCCTGCCAGCCAAGACCTGCTTGCGTTGCAAGCGGGATACTAACCCCGGATGCGATGGCGGCTAGCAGATTCATTGATGCCGAATAAGTGCCTGTCATCAATCCGATATGCCGCGGGAAATCCCGCTTAACGAGACTCGGAAGCAGCACGTTCCCTACGGCTATGGCCATTCCCAGAAATGCAGTTCCCAATAATAAAGTAATCGGCGATGATATGGAACGTATGCCGATTCCGAATGTCAACACCACCATGCTAAGCAGCAGGGTGGTTTCCAGTCCCCACTTTTTGGCCATGGCGGGAGCCATTGGCGATAATAGTGCAAAAGCCAACAGCGGCAGCGTCGTCAGCATACCAGCCATGGTACTCGATATTCCTGTATCCTCACGAATGATCCCGATCAGCGGGCCTACCGAGGTTATCGCCGCTCTCAGGTTAATGGCAATTAGGATAATGCCTGCAAAGATCAACCATGTACGCCCTGTGGAACTTGTGGTTGGTTCTAACGATGTTCTTGATGTCATTACATGGACTCCTTACTCTGTTACGATATGTAAAAACAAACTTATCCGAGTTTATCATAAACCCGGACATTAGGCTACAGCTCTGGAAGGCACTGGCGCTGCTTCACTGGTTAGGGGCACAAGGCATACCCTACACAAGCGGGCTCCAGGCGTACACCGATAACTTTTGAACATCTCGAATTAATTCGGTATACCGTCCCTGAATATCCTCAGATGAAAAATGACGGAATTGCTCAAATATCCCCATGCATCGCAGCATTCCCCGATCGCTTTTAATCTTAATGGAATACTCCAGACTATCTACAATGTACTTCAGCCCACGATCATATTGTTTGGAATTTAAATAGTATATTCCCAATTCGGATAGAAGCCGCGTATATTGGTTCATTGTGACGTGCTTGCTGATCTCACTGATTTCATTTTTCTGAGGTCTGTATTCGAGATAAGCCCTAAATCTTTCAATAATATGATCTACATTTAATTTATACCAATTTGCAGCAAGTATAATGTTACACAATGCAACAAATATTTCATCTTCTCGTGACTCAACATATTCAATATACCTTGGCAGAACGTCCGTTTCTCCAGACATGAGCGTGTAAAGATATCGATTGGCCTCTGCCCAGTCTCTAAACTGGTACATAATTTTACGTTCTTCTTCAGTAGGTTTTATAATCCAATCTGTATTTTCATACAAAGTCGTATAGTATAAAGCTTGCTCGTAATCTCCCTGTTCACCATGGCTCGTTTCTCGAGATAAATATGCATACAAAATATATAAAATCAGAGGCTGACTCGATTCAAAAAAATTTTTCTTATTCCGATACCTTTTCATAGCCTTATTTCCCATTTTTTCAGCTAAAAGGTCTACTTTATTCCACTGTCCCAGGGAACCGTTAATATTGATTAACTTTACATATGCATCTAATTGATACACTTCATCTAATCGTTCTATATACGGCTCAAATAACACCACTGCGTGCCAATTTGTTTCTTGGTTGTCACTTAAACTTTGTAGAAATAGTCGATAATGACATAAGGCAAGCCTCTCAGAATGCTGGAACTTCTCACTCTCTGCTACACACTCATACAATATAACCGCTGCTTTATAATTTTCTTCATTGAACAATTCTTCTGCCAATTCAAAAAGCAGCGGTGCATAGTTGATATTTTCCATCGTTAATCGGGCGGCTTTTTGCAGACAATCCAGCTTGCCAAGCTCTGCACATCGTTGAAGAAAGACTCCTAACCGTCTCCAGTCTGGCGTAGTATGAAATATACATTCAGAAATGTATCGATCATAAAAAAATCCTTCAGTATGTCCTATGCTGGAGGTGATACGATCCAATTGATTCATCGACATGGGACGATTTCCGTTAAGTATACTGCTCAAGGACCCCGTATTCACACCGGATATTCTCGCAAATTGATTTAGCGTTAATTCGTTATCCTGTAAAAATTTCGTTATTTCTCCGCGAATCGTGGCTGTCGTTTTCAAATAACAACACCCCCAGGGAAATCCAAATATTAGTTAGTTCTGCACTTGCGGGCTCCAGGCGTATACCGATAGCTTCTGAACATCCTGGACTAATTCAGTATATCGCCGCTGGGTGTCCTCGGAAGAAAAATGACGGAATTGCTCAAATATCCCCATGCAGCGCAGCATTCCATTGTCACTTTTCGTTCTAATGGAGTACTCCAGACTGTCCAAGATGTATGCCAGTCCACGGTCAAATTGTTTGATATTCAAATAATATATCCCCAGTTCCGCAAGAAGCCGCGTATAGCGGTTTAATGTTACCAGATCGCTCACCTTTCCGAGCTGATTTTGCTGCGTTTTGTAAACCAGATGCTCCTTATACCGATCCAATATATGATCGATATGAAGTTGATAGCGATTGGCTGCAATCATAATGTTACACAGCGCCAAAAAAATTTCATTTTCTCGTGAGTCCACATAATCTACATATTGGCTTAAAGCGTTAGGTTGTCCACTCATTAAACCGTACATATACCGATTAGCCTCAGCCCATTCCCTGAACTGCTCTATAATTAGTAACTCTTCCTCATTAGGTTTGTTTATCCAATCAGGATGTTCATATAACGACACATAAAAAAACGCATTATCATAGTCTCCTTGTTCTTTATGGATACAGGCCTGAATTAAATACGAATATAATATGTAAAAGATAACTGACTTCCTAGGATATTCGTTCGTTCTGAACCTATATCTATTTTGTTGGTAATGAATTTTAGCTTTATGTCCCATTCTTTTCCAAGCGCTACAATTTTATCCCACCGTTGTAATGATATATTCACATTAATCAACTTAACATACGCGTCCAATTGATACATATCATCCAATCTGTCAATATAGGGTTCAAAGTATACAGCAGCTTGTAAATTATCTTCCTGGTTCTCTCCTAATCCGATTACGAATAATCGATACTTACAAAGAGCTAATCGCTCTGAATACTGAAACTTTTCACACTCAGCCACACTTTCGTACAACAAAGCTGCCGCTTTATGCTTGTCCTCATTAAATAAGGCCTCGGCCATATCAAATAGCATCGGTGCATACGATATGTTCTCCAGTATCATTCGGGCTGCCCGATGCAGACAATCCAGCTTTCCCAGCTCTGCACATCGGAGAAGAAACGGCCCCAATCTCCGCCAATCCGGAGTCGCATGAAAGATACACTCAGGAATGTACAGATCATAGAAATAGCCTTCTTCCAGACCCATTGCGTCGGTAATACGATCTAACTGATGCATGGACATGGGACGATTACCATTTAGGATATTACTAAGTGTCCCGCTGTTGATACCCGATATCCTGGCAAATTGATTAATCGTCATATGATGATTCTGCAAAAATGCAACTATTTCCCCGCGAATCGTGGCTGTCGTTTCCAAGTAACAACACCCCCAAATAAAAACCAGATATTAGTAATTTCATGCTATTATTTTGTTGAACCACGGTCAATAGTTATATTTATGACATTAACTATAATATTCAAAAACATTTTATCAGGAAGTTACATAAACTCTGGCCATAATAAAAAAAGATAGCTCCAGATACCACTGAAGCCATCACTTTATGAATCTAACTAAACATATATGTAATTGTCACGTTCCCACTCCGTGATTACTTTGCATCTTCAGAACTTGTGGAATAGTGTTGTCAGCATTTACAGTAAAACTCGAAGTTGCTCCCAGAAAAAGAATACTACAGGCAATCAAAAGATGACCCATTTTTTTTTTCATAATTCTTGCACCTCACTAATTTGTTTTTTATCTCTTCATTGTTTTTATTTTGAAATATAGCGAAAATCTACAAATATTCTCGCATTTTGAAATCTCTTTAATTGTAATAGAATCTACTATATTTTCCAACAAAAAAATGTGAAATAATAACAAAGCTATAGTTATAAAATATAGCATTTCTGAGCTAAACTAATAACTAACGGAAAGACCAATTTTTTTATCGTTAAGCTTTTGAACTTCACACACTAAACTCCTGTATCTTTGTTGCAACTCAAGTGTAGAAAAGCTACGAAATTGTTCGAACAACCCCATACATCTTAACATTCCACTATCACTGTTTATAGCTATGGACTTTTCCAAACTATCTAGAATTAATTCTAATCCCTTATCAAACTGTTTTAAATTCAGATAATATATCCCTAATTCAGCTAACAACCTAGTATATCGATCAACGGTTATTTGTTGAAAAATTACCCCTATATGATTCTTTTGTTTTTTGAATCCAATATAACTCTTAAATTTTTCCAAGATATGATCTACTTGTAGCTGATATCTATTTGCAGCAATCATAATGTTGCAAATTGCGAGAAATATTTCATCTTCCTTATCAGTGATGTATTTTACATATTCCGAAAGTGCTCCATCATTTCCAGCCATTAGTTTATAGAGATATCTGTTTGCCTCGGCCCACTCACTAAACTGTTTAATTATACGAAGCTCTTCTTCATTTGACTCATTTTTGAGCCATTCTGGATCAGAATACATAGAAACATACTTCAATGCTAAATCATAGGCTCCACGTTCATAATAAACAGTGGCTTTTATTAAATGTGAATATAACTTATAGAAAACGATCGGTTTACTTCTCTCTTCTTCTTGTCCAAACATGCCCACTTCGTATTGATACTGGATTGAAGCTATTCTCCCCATTTTATCAGTTAGCTCATCAACTTTGTTCCATCTATTCAACGATACGTTTAAGTTAATCAGCTCTCTTAGCGCATCCAATTGATAGACCTCATCTAATCTATCAATATAAGGTTCAAAGTATACTGCAGCCCTTGAATTAACCTCCTGATCATCACCCAATTCCAACGTAAACAATCGATACTGGCATAAAGCCAGCCGCTCGGAATGCTGGAATCTCTCACTCTCAGCCACGCTCTTATAGAGCAGCACCGCCGCCTCGTGCTTCCCCTCTCTGAAAAAAACCTCCGCCGTTTCAAAGAGTAAGGGAGAATAGGAAATATTATCCATTGTCATCCGGACGGCCTTGTCCAGACAATCCAGCTTTCCCAGGTCTGCGCACCGGTGAAGAAACGGTCCCAGCCGACGCCAATCCGGTGTGGCATGAAATATGCATTCATCTATATACAGCTCGTAAAAATAACCCTCTTCCAAACCCATCCCTGCCGTAATCCGGTCCAATTGCTGCATGGAAATCGGTCGATTTCCGTTCAGAATGTTGCTGAGTGTGCCGCTATTGACCTCCGATATTTCAGCAAACCGATTAATCGTCATCTCGTTCTTATGTAGGAACTCTTCCATTTGTTCGCGAATCGTGGCTGTCATTTCCAAGCTAACACCACCCTTTAGGATCAGAACCCAAATATTAGTATATCTCTTTATAGTAATCATATTGATTAATATTCCAGCGGTCAATACTTAATTACGTCATATTTTTACACAAAATAACCAAAACACTTTAAAAATACCAAATATATTTACATTTCTCATCTATTTTATATATCGTCCGTTTTATTTCTACTATGAGAAAAAGCGCTCCGAAAATTTCGGATACGCTTCTTCTGCTTCCTCATTATATACTCTCCTGCTTTAATGCATCAATAATGTTTTCCTTCTTCACCTTCGAGCCGGAGTACAACATGGCGGAACCGACAATGACAAATACCGCGACCATGACAGACAGAACGCTCAGCCACGGGAAGGTGAACTCGTAGCTAAATTTGTTCGCAAATGCTCTATCGATCAGATACATCACAACGAAACTGATGGGAAGACCGAAGATCAGCGACTTGACCCCGTAAAAAACACTTTCGTAGTTCATCATTTTCGCAAACCCTTTTGGCGTCATGCCAACGGATTTCAGCATCGCAAACTCTACTTTTCGAAGAGATATGCCGGTTGAGATCGTATTAAATATGTTCGCGATGGAAATCGCCGATATGAGTACGATAAAACCGTATGAAAAGACCGACATCAATCGTATCTGTTGTTCCTCGCTTCTTCTGGATTGATACACATTGTAGATATTCAGATTGGTCTCATGCATCTCTTCGATTTCCTGCTGCGTTTTCATCGGTTCCGTGCTTCTCAGATGGACGTATGTCTGAACGTTAGCTGAATCCTCGTTGTCTGTCAGTCGATCCATGACGCGTTCCGACACAATGATATTCAACCCGCCAACACCTACCGGGTTCATCCCCATGGGAGCTTGATCCGTCAATGCGGCAACGGTCACGTTGCTTATCTTCTTCGTTGATCCGCCACTTTCTTCACTGATATTCGTTAATTCGATGCTTTGACCGATATTCGCATACATAGCCTTCGTCTGGATATATCTCCCCGTATTCATGTCTTGGTAATGGATTGTATCCATCACAATTGCGGCGGTATGATCCGGATCCGTAAGCTGCGTGTAATCTGCGCCGACGGCTGTGGCATAGGCTTGCAGACTGGAATCGTTCAGTGCATGAATCTTGATATTGTAAGGATATTTCCCGTTCTGAAGCAACTCCCTATCCTTCTTAACCTTCTCCTGCAATTCTTCGGCAATCAACGCTTCCTCGATCCAAGCGTTCTTGTACCACTCGTGAGTCATATTGTACTCTGTAACACCATCCAGGGAAACAATCGATTGCATCAACCGTTCGTCTATTCTTTTGCCGCTGCTGTACGATACTTCAATATCAAAGTCGACGCCTTCCTGCGACAGATCCAGGGATCGTTTCATACCGACGGTGAAAAACGATACCGTTAGAAACAAAACGATGCTGATAACAAGCGAAAATACGATAGCATGATATCTCCGTTTGTTCCGTTTTAAATTTTTCAGCCCGATCTCCGCTTCAATGCCGAACAGCTTGCGAATGAACTTCGACGTTCTCACGGCTTTGACCGTAAGTTTCACATCGGTGGTTTGGCGAATCGCGTCCATGGCGGATACCTTGGATGCTCGGATCGCCGGGACATACGTCGAAATGAAAATCGTCAGCATCGACACCATACAAGTAATCAAGAGTGATAACGGCGTGACGATGAGTCTCAACTCTTCTTGGGTCCATAATGCCCCTTGAATCATGGAATTCATGAACCAAAAGGTGATTCCAATTCCGGCAAGCCCGCATAGGATGCCAATAGGAATGCTGATCAAGCCAATGACAATGCCTTCAAAAAGCACTGAATTTCGCTTCTGTCTCTTCGTAGCCCCCACACTCGCAAGCATCCCTAAATGGCGGGAGCGTTCCGAGACGGATATCGCAAAAGCATTATAGATGAGCGAAACCGAGCCGATCATAATGACCCCCATAATGATCGCTGATAAGGAGAACATCATGCTGTACGAGGCTTCGCTTTTGGACAGGCCGTAATAATGAAGCAAGCTGTTATTATATTGGACGTTACCGATATCGTTCTTCTCAGCCAACTCCTCCGCATGAACGAACAAGAACGGGTTGACACGCTGTAACACCACCAACGCATCGACTCGATCGTCTGCCCCGATGAAATTTTCATCGACATAACTAAGGATTGTATACCCCGGGGCCCAAGCCGATTCCCATACGGGAGATTTAATGATGCCTACCACCGTATACTCCCTTGTCTTGACATGCTCCAGCGTTTCGGTCAATGTGCCGTCTTCCCTGCGCAGCGGTTCGGTCTGGTCCAGACAATGATTGCCTTCTTGCTCGAATCGTTCCCCGACGCGAAGGGTGAGATGATCGCCGATGTCGTAATTCACTTTGCCGTCCATTGCAACAGCTTCGGATATGACAACTTCCTTGTCCGTCTGCGGGAGACGTCCCTTGCTTAGGTCAATCTGAAATTGCTCAAAACCTTGCGCATTATATTCCTTGATGAATAAATACGGCTTATTGGGATTCTCACCCCCTTCTAATGGGGCGTACCCAACATCTCTTGTCATCGCAACAGATTTGGATTCGTCATCGCCCTGTATTGCCGCAAGCTGCTCCTTGGTGACATCTTGATATTGGACATGCCACTCCCCGGTGTCTGCAATGGTGTGCCTGACCATTACATCCGAGAAGGAAAACACAAGCGTAGCGACAGCGGTCACCATGGCAACCGATATGATGACGCCGATGATCGTTACCAGCGTCCGTCTCTTGTTCTGCTTCAGATGCCGGATGGTTAGTGTATGAACAATGTTCATCGCCTGATCACCTCGTCTTTGGCAATCCTCCCGTCTTCAATTGAGATGATCCTGTCGGCTTGCAAGGCGATTCGTTCATCATGCGTGATAACGATCAGCGTCTGCTGATAGGTCTTATTCAACATTTTTAATAAATCGACGATCTCGCTGCTATTCTTGCTGTCCAGATTCCCGGTCGGCTCGTCGGCCAGCATGATCGCAGGATTGCCGATGAGCGCTCTGCCAATCGAGACCCGCTGCTGCTGTCCGCCGGATAACTGATTCGGCAGATGATTTAACCGATGCTGCAAATTCAGCGTATTCACAAGGCTGTCCAACTGCTGTTGATCTACCTTTTGCTTGTCCAGCAAGAGCGGCAGCGTCATATTCTCCTCCACCGTCAGGACGGGAATCAGATTGAAAAACTGGTAGATCAAGCCGATTTGCCTGCGTCTGAAGATGGCCAGCTGCGTTTCGTTCAAGGTATACATGTCCGTATCCTGAACAAAAACTTTGCCGCCAGTCGGCCGATCCACGCCGCCCAGCATATGAAGCAGTGTCGATTTCCCCGAACCGGACGGGCCGATAATCGCAATGAATTCGCCTTTTTGCACCGAAAAAGAAACATCGTCAAGCGCCTTCACTGCCGATTCACCTGTGCCATATATTTTAGACAACTGCTCGATTCTTAAAATTTCCATTGCCATACCTCCTGCTCTTAATACTCAATTCCAGAAATATACCATTTCTCTAAATCCAACATCCCACAGGGTTGCATTGCCCTCCAGGGTGATCGTAAGCTCATGGGCCTGCGGAATGAGGATTTCGGACATATTCGCCTCATGGCGTTGCGCTTCTGCATATACGGACAGCATCTCATGTCCATCGACAGCAACCCTGATGCTGCCATGGGATTCCTTTTGATCAGGAATTCCATAATTCAGGTAGAGATAGATCTCCTCCTTGTTGCCTAACGTATACGTGTACGCCTCCTTCATTTTGCCTTCGATGCTGTACACATTATATTGGGGTTCTACAATTTGACCGCCGATGCTGAGACTGTATCGCTGGGTTCCCCTTGATGGGTTTCCGGTGCTGTCTTTCCATTCATTTATCGCCACAAACGGACCCATTTCTTTGGTAAACACTTGGTCAACTATACCGAAGACTCCCCATACCCCGAGCAGCAGGACAACACTGGAAATGCCCGCAGCAGCTATATTTCTCCAGTCGTTTTTTGTACGAAAGCCGAGTTTGTACGCCCCGAATCCGATGGCTGCGCCCGATGCGTTCTGTATGACGTCATTCATATCGAAGCTGCCGAGAAACGTCAGTGCCTGAATGGTCTCCAGGATGAGAATGGACAGGATGAACCCCGTCAGGAATCGTATAAAGCTGGTCTGATATAACAACGGAATCAAAATGCCAAAAGGGATGAAGGCTGCGATGTTCCCAAAGCCGACAAGATCCATCAGTGCAGGATGCAGAAGTTCGGATATATCTGGCAGCCTAAAAAAACTGTCCGGCAAGAACATAAAGGTGTGCTCCGTAATCTGATCTACCGTGTCTAATCGACCGAAAGCGAAAAACAAAAAATAAAGAATCAACAGGGTGTAACCTATCGTGAGGCCCAATATCATCTTGCGGTGTTGCTTCAATTGCATGGTTTCACCTCCATCGTTTAGCTGATGAATATCATTTTATCTGTCTAAAATGACTTTCCCGTGACGATGGAGGTGACAATTCAGTCACTTACGGCGTGCCGCCCCGCTATACCACTTGCTTATAAAATTTAATTCGGAACTGCGTACCCTGCTCACTGTCGCTCATCACATCGATCACGCCGTTCTGGCTGGCAACGATGCTATGTGCCATCGCAAGTCCTATGCCAATGCTTCCCTCACCGGCATTTTTCCCTTTGTAAAAACGCTTGAAAATGTAGGGCAGATCCTCTTTCGGGATGCCTATTCCATTGTCTGTTATGACAATTTCCGTAAATAGCGTGTTTTCGGAATATGTGATGGCGATCGCTCCGCCTTCAGGCGTATGCTCCACACCGTTTTTTAGAATATTGATGACCGCTTCGGCAGTCCAATTGAAATCGCCGACAAAAGAAACGTTATCATCGCCCGCGATAGAAACGGACTGTCCCTTGATATCCATCGGAATCATGATCGGCTCTAATGCCTTCTGAATAAGGCTTTTCACGAGGATTGGATCTTTCTTGAAAGGGATGGTCTTCGCGTCCATTTTCGATAGCTTTAATAAGGAAGAAACCAGCCAATCGATGCGTTCAAGCTGGACGCGAATATGATGGGTGAACTCTGATCTTTTGGCAGGAGGCAGGTCAGGGGCGCTTAACAAATCCGCCATCACGGTCATGGAGGTAAGCGGCGTTTTGAGCTGATGCGAAATATCGGAGATGGCATCCGTCAACTGGATTTTGTCCCGCTGCAATAGAGAGCGGTGCTCCGAGAGCATAAGGGTCACTTTGTAAATATCATTCTTGAGAATGCTCAGCTCGCCTTCTTGATTATCGCGAATGTCAAGGGAATCATTACCGTTGCTAATTTCCCGTAAATAGGCGGACAGCTTCGCCAGCTCGCGATATCTCCATCTCGTGAATAACAAACTGGTGCCAATAAGCAGAATGGACAGAATGGCAACAAACGCCGCCGTGACAGACGAGATAAAGGCAGCAGTAACAATCGCCGATAAGCTGATTGCGCCCATGGCGAGCAATAACATTTGGACTTCCCGATTACGCAGCATCTAATCACCGACCTTATAGCCTAATCCGCGTACGGTTTTGATCAAAGTCGGATGTCCTGGATCATCCTCCAGCTTTTCCCTTAGCCTTTTGATATAAACCGTTAACGTATTGTCATTCACGAAGTCGCCGGCCACGTCCCAGATTTGCTCCAGAAGCTGATTCCTTGTGAGAACCTGTCCAATGTGGTTGCCAAAGATCAGCAGTAGACGATACTCTAAGGCGGTAAGTGGAATTTCGGTCCCTTTTTTATGTACTTTGCCTTCCAGCGTATTGATTCGGATATGATCGATGTCTATGATCGCTCTGGTGTGGGACGGCTTCTGGTATCTCCGCAAGACGGACTTGATCCGGGAGAGCAGCTCACGAACTCGAAATGGTTTGGTAATGTAGTCGTCGGCTCCCATGTCGAGCCCCATCACGACATTGACTTCATCGTCGATCACCGTTAAGAAGATGACCGGAATGTCTCGTCGCTCTTTCACCAGCTTACACAATTCGTAGCCGCTCCCGTCCGGAAGCTGTAAATCGAACAAGCATAACGCAAACTGATCTATGTCCTCGGCGAGCACCCTCTGGGCTGATGCAACATCATGGCAGAGAACAGTTGAAAAACCATCCTGCTGCAGCGAATATTCCAGACCCGATGCAACCGTCTTATCGTCTTCGACTAATAAAATGTTCATCTGCAAATCATCTTTGTGAACGACCATGGATCAACAAGCCTCCTATATTCAAACGTCCGCTAATTAAGATTAGCAGTCGTCAGGCATTTTACAACAAAGCATACACTTGATATTTCTGTTGGATTGTAGTTGTGGTTCACCCAACATTAACACGTTATCAGGAATCCATGCAAAAAGCGATGGAGATGACGGACAAGGAAGGAATCAGAGTATAAAAAAAACGCTAAACCCTCAGTCTTAAGGGCTTAGCGAATATATTGGATGAAGTGTATCTCATCTCACAACAATATGTTTATCCCAGAACTAGACGATCGTCAGACAGCTTGTGACCGCTAATCTGCTCAAATTCCCCTAACAGCTGCTCCACCGTCAGGGATTTCTTGCGCTCTTCGTCCACATCCAGAATGATTCGTCCCTTATCCATCATGATAAGGCGATTGCCCAGACGAATGGCTTGTTCCATATTGTGCGTAACCATCAGCGTGGTCAGCTTCATATCCCGCACGATTTCATCGGTTATTCGGGTGATCAGCTCGGCACGGGCCGGATCAAGCGCTGCCGTGTGCTCATCCAGCAGCAGGATTTGCGGCTGCGTGAAGGTCGCCATCAGCAAGCTAAGCGCCTGGCGCTCCCCGCCGGACAGCATCCCTACTTTGGCCCGAAGCCGATCCTCAAGGCCAATGCCAAGCCGCTCCAAATGCTTGCGGAAGCTGGCGCGCTTGGAGGCTGTAACGCCTATGCTGAGCCCGCGGGACTGGCCGCGGCGATGAGCCATCGCCAGATTCTCTTCAATGGTCATATGCGGCGCAGTGCCCGCCATCGGATCCTGAAATACGCGGCCGATCCAGCGACTGCGACGGAATTCCGGCAGATGGCCGATCGAAGTGCCGTCAATACGCACTTCTCCGGCATCCGGCTTCATCACGCCAGAGATGATATTCATCAATGTGGATTTGCCTGCACCGTTACTCCCGATAACCGTCACGAAATCCCCCGGCTTCAAGTGAAGATTGACATCCATCAAGGCAATCTTCTCATCCACCGTGCCCGGATTAAACAGCTTGGAGACATGATTCATTTCCAGCATCAGAGCGCACCTCCTTTGCTCTTCCCTTGAGCTGCCAATAGTTCGATTGAACGCCTCCGTGCCTGTGAACGCTGTTTCATCGCCCGGTTGATGGTTGGAACCACCAGGGCAATAATAACGATAACAGCGGTAATTAATTTCAGATCCGAAGCTTCGAGCCATGGAATCTCATAAGCAGCGGCAACGACAATCCGATAAATAATCGAACCGCAGATTACAGCCAGCGTCGTCCGGAATACCGAACCGGTACCCAGAACAGCCTCGCCAATGATAACGGACGCCAAGCCAATGACAATCATTCCAATACCGGAACCGATGTCCGCAAAACTTGACTGCTGGGCAACCACAGCACCGGATAAAGCGACCAGTCCGTTCGAGATGCTAAGTCCCAGAATCGTGCTTGTATCGGTATTCGCGCCAAAGCTGCGAATCATCCGCTTGTTATCCCCTGTCGCACGGAGCGCAAGGCCAAGATCCGTGCGGAAGAATGCATCCAGCAGCAGCTTTCCAATAATTACAATCACCAACATAATATAGATCGGATCAATAGACCCGAAGATAATTTCTTCCTGACTTAGTGAGATGTTAGGTTTGCCCATAATTCTCATATTGATCGAGTACAAGGCAATCATCATGATGATACCGGAGAGCAGCCCGTTAATCTTGCCCTTGGTATGCAGCAAGCCCGTACAGATACCGGCTACCATGCCCCCGGCAAATGCAGCCAGCGTTGCAAGCCACGGATTCACACCGTTTGTAATCAGGATCGCTGCAATCGCTGCCCCTGTCGTAAAACTTCCATCCACGGTCAGATCCGGAAAATCCAGAATTCGGAACGTAATATATACGCCGAGCGCCATCAGCGCATACAGCAGCCCCAATTCAATTGGACCATCCAGTTTCATCACGAAATCCAGCATGTCTTTGACCTCCTTTAGGATTAAGCAAGGCGCGGGCTGTTATCTCCGCGCCTTACTCTTACTCGATGATGTTATTGTCCGGGTCTTTGACTTCCTGTTTCATGGCGTCCGTCACTTCGATTCCATAGTCAGCCGCAACCTTCGTGTTCAAGATCAGATCGAGTTTATCCGGCTTCGTGATTTCCATGTCCCCCGGATTCTTGCCGTTTTTCAGGATCTCTACGGCCATCTGGCCCACTTGATATCCATGATCGTAGTACTTGAATCCAACCGTTGCAAAAGCTCCCTTTTCCACCGTATCGCGGTCACTGGAAAAGAACGGAATTTTATTCTTTTGTGCGGTCTGAATAATTGTCTCGACTCCACTTACCACGGTATTATCCAGTGTGATATAAAAGGCATCCACTTTACCGACTAGCGATTCCGCTGCTTGCTTCACTTCCGAAGTATTGGTAACAGCAGCTTTCACAAGCTCGATTCCATGCTCCGAAAGTACCTCTTCTGCCGTGTTTGCCATAACAACCGCATTTGCTTCTCCTTCATCTAAGACCAAACCAATCCTCTTAACATTTGGAAAATGAGTATTTACAAAATTCATCAATTGTTTGGTTGCTTCCGGGTTCGTGTCAGATGCCCCGGTGATGTTGCCCCCTGGTTTCTTCAAATCGCTGACCAGCTTCGCATCGAGCGGATCTGTTACAGCTGCGAACAAGACCGGCTTCTCCTTCACGTTCTGCGCCACAGCCTGTGCCGAATCGGTTGCAATCGCGATCACCAGATCCGATTTTGTATCCTTCAGCTTCTGTCCAATCGAGAGGTTGTTCGCCGGGTCACCTTGTGCATTGTTGTAATCAATCTTCAGCGTTTTGTCATCCTCCGAGATGCCGGCTTCCTTCAGTGCTGCCAGAATACCCTCCCGTGTTGCATCCAGAGATGGATGCTCTACGATCTGCGATATCGCAATGCTGTACTCTTTCTTCTCTGCATCTCCGCCGCTACCCGTTTGGGTCGTGCCGCCTTCCTGCTTGTCCCCGCACCCAACAGCCGTAACCAGCAATGCGGACAGTGTAAGTGATAACCACATTTTTCTCTTCATCATGATTCCCCTCTCATTTGTTAACCACTTTGCCTTGCAAACCATAATTTTCTACATAAAGCGACAACGCTTCCCCGCTTTCATAGACGAAAGCATTAAAGTCAAAAAATAGGTCGTTCCAATTGAACAACGGTCTATTATGAACATTTTATATGTACCCAATTGTATTCGTCAATCAGGATTTTCAAGAGAATGATCCTTTACACAAAAGAACATCCCCGGACAACAACAACCCCGGGGATGTCAGCCAAGCATGATATGTTCTTATATAGAAGATAAATTCTCCGAGTCTACAGAATCGAGCGCCCCTGCATTGTGGCTAACCAAGCTTCTGCCATGAGCGCATGACCTGCCGGCGATGGGTGTACACCATCCGGTGCCCAGTAACTCATCTCCATCTTCGAACTCGCTGCTGCAAAAATCCCATCCAGCGGAACGTATAAGGTTTCAAACTCACGTGATAATTCGCGAACGGCTTGAATTTTGGGATCCAGATCCTCACGCCATTCCTTCTTTGCTTCTGTAACAGGCAGCAAGAACGGCTCCATCAGAATGAAATTCGCACCGGTTAATTCGCGGGTTTGGATAAGAAGCTCCCGGTACCCTTCATAATAGGCCTCCACGGAGGTTGCTTCGCCCTGATTATACTTCCTGCCCGTTTCATTGATGCCGACCAATATGGATACCCATGTTGGATCAAGGCCAATGCAGTCTTCCTCCCAGCGGCCCCGCAGATCGACAACCCGGTTCCCGCTAATCCCGCGATTCAGAAAACGCAGCCTTTTCAGAGGAGACTCCATGCCTAACCGGGCAGCAGCCATGAGTGCATATCCATGCCCCAAACTGTCCGACTCCTCGTAATTTCGACCGCAATCGGTAATACTGTCGCCTTGAAACAATACGAGTGCATTATGCTCGATATGTACCATGCTGTTTAACGCCTCCATTTTAATGAAAGTGTTCTCCTGCTCACCCCTTCATCATAACCGCTTTCATTCGCTCTTGGAACCCCAAAATTCACATTTCATGGCAAACTTTCTATACATTTAAGTTGACTATGTGAAATGAATTCACTACAATTCTATAAGGTATACGTATGGCTGAATATATAAAAAGAACAGGTGATTAAATCATGTCAGAACAACAGAATTATCAGATCCTTCTCTATTATAAATTTGTTCAGATACCGGACCCTGAAGTCTTCAAAGATGAACATCTGCAGTATTGCAAGGACCTTGGGCTTAAGGGACGTATTCTTGTTGCCTCCGAGGGCATCAATGGGACAGTCTCCGGTACGATTGAACAGACGGAACAATATATGCAGGATATGCATGCCAACCCGTTATTTGCGGATATGGTGTTCAAGATCGACCCATCCGAAGGACATGCCTTCAAGAAAATGTTCGTCCGTCACCGCGAAGAGCTCGTGACCTTCCGCGTGGAGGACGAGCTCGACCCTAACATGATCAGCGGAGCCCGCTTATCGCCTCAGCAATTCTACGAGCAATTGCAGCGCGATGATATCATTGTGATCGATGGACGTAATGACTATGAATATGATATCGGTCATTTCCGTAATGCGATTCGTCCAGAGGTTCAGTCCTTCCGGGAGTTTCCGGATTGGATTCGGGAGAATCTGAGCGAACACAAGGACAAAACGATTTTGACTTACTGTACCGGGGGCATTCGCTGTGAGAAGCTGACCGGCTTCATGCTTAAGGAAGGCTTCAAGGATGTTGCCCAGCTCGATGGCGGGATTGTCACCTACGGCAAAGATCCTGAAGTGCAAGGTCGTCTGTTCGACGGAAAATGCTACGTGTTTGACGAGCGCATCTCCGTGCCGATCAATCAGACGGACGAGGACATTATTGTCGGTAAATGCCACCACTGCGGTAAGCCTGAAGACCGGTACATTAACTGTGATAATGATGCCTGCCATCTTCAGCATGTATGCTGCGAAGAGTGTGAAGAGCTGCATCATAGCTGCTGCTCGACCGAGTGTGAGGAGATTGTGGCTGCAAGCCATAACGCTTCCTGATTATAAGTAACCTGAAGAAATAACAAGCGACCGTCCCTAACAATTGCGAGGGACGGTCGCTTATTTATTTAGAACATTTATCATTTTAGCGACATTGTCAATTCCATCACTAAATAAATCAAGAACAACGTGGATGCAATACCATTTATGGATTTATAAAACCCGGATTTATTCTTATACAAGCTTCTAACTTTAGTCACATCTAATTCTTTTCTCAACGAGAAAAGTATTGTAGGCATTGCGCGCGAAAAACCATACAAAAAGCCGAAAAGCAGCCCAACGGTTGGATCTTTAAAAAGACCAATATAGATGTACAGTATATAGAAGGTCATAAATGGTAAATACGTAAAGATCCCCGCTCCCAGAATGCTTCCCCATACCCACATATTTCGAACCGGAGGTCCATTAACCCATGATGCCGGGATTTGCCATTTCCGCTGTGGGACTTTTAAGTTTAAAATTTTAAAATCATGCAGAATGTATAATCCGACTAATACGATCATGAATATCATTTTTAGAATGTACGGCAACCATGAGAAAACGACAAATAATAATAAAGTATACAAAAATCCTGATAGCGCGCCCGAAAGGGACGAAGCCATCAAATAGTTAGCCCAGCACTTCATTCTTGTTTTTAAAGTCTTCTCACCGAGAAGACTGACCTCGAAGGTCACATTTAGCCCTCAATTTGTGCTTACTTTAGTTACGCCTGCTGTGCAAGCCAGGAATAACAATATGATGAATTCAACATATTCCAAGCCTAATTCCCCCTAATTATCTTATCGTTACGGCACATCCACAATCCGATGTATATGGTCGAGTGGAGTCGTTACCGCTTAATGTACAATCACAACAAGCTATGGAACCCCAAGAATAACCTAGGCACCAGCAGCCTGTCGATTCGTAACCATGCGCATAAGAGACTTTATAGCCCGTTGGACATTTGCTTGATTGTGAACTTGAACACCCTGGACAAGCTTTCCGGTTAGGAAAATTACAAGTCGCAGATTGATCGTATCCCCAAATTTGGCACCACGAGGAAGATCCATCCGCAAAAACCGGACGTGCCGAGAAAGAAACGAATGAAAGGAAAGCAGTCGAAAGAACTGTTTTTAAGAACGTTGATCGTGAAACTTTTCGTTCCAAGTTCTCAGCCATAACCTTAGTAAACCTATCAACCGATTCAAGCCATTTAATCATTTATTTTACCGTCCTTTCAGGGAGATTTGTTTCTTCAACTAACACAGATTCACCTTCAAGTGCCGATATTAAACCATGGATGTGTTCGATACCGTTGCATAATCCTTTTCCTTTGACTGTCCCATTCTCGTCTATAACAAATGCAAACGGTGTAACTCTAACCTGGCAGGATGCTAGTATCTCTCTTTCTTCATCTAATAATAGTTCGCCAATCAATGATTTATCCGCTAAAAGTTTGGAAAACGACGTCTTGTCCCCGAGCCCTACAATAACAAAGTTGATTTTTTCATTATATTTCATATAAGCTTTATTCCATTCGGGAATTAATTCCTGGCAAGGTTTGCAACCAGGCGAGATAAAAGCAATCAATGTCGGTTTATGAAAAAATGAATCGATCGGTATTCTTTCATTTGAAAAATACGATTTTGCTGAAAATTCAGGCAGCTTGCTCCCAATCGATACACCGTCTCGAGTAATGGCCTCACGTGTGCCCAAGTACACGGAACCAAATTGTCTATAAAGAAGAAATAATGAGAACAACATGAATAACACAACGATCCACAAGAGCACATTAGAATAAAATAATATGTCCATAAACCCTCCCGTTAGGCTTTTAATAGCTTCATGTTTTTCTTATAATCATTCCATATTTTCTGCGAAAGAAAGTAGATAAAGACTATAACTACACCTAATACCAATGATGCTGCTGAGTATATAGAATGTTGAGACCATGTTACTCCTATTGCCAAAACATTCAATACGATTAAGGCACCATTACGGTACAACGAAAAAATATCCACTTGGCTTTCCAAGAAGTTTCCGAAACATGAGCATGTAACGGATCGTTTTGACTTGATAACCATGATATCCGCGATAAGAAAACTGACCAGCAGCAACAAAGTCATCATAAAGCCGTAGAAGGAACTGCTGTGAAATATAATCAAAATTGAAGCAAACAGTTCGATGACAGGCAGGGTATAACCATACATGACAGATAATTTCCTTGGAACGACTCTATACTCGATGACGCCATCGACGAATTTTTTTATGTTGACAAGCTTTGGTACCGAGGATATTAAAAAAATCAAGAAAAATACAACTTTTAATATGCTGCCCGCTAGCTCTAACATAAATATAGTTCCCTTCGATTTTATTGATCTTTAGGTTCTTTACTCGAAATCCCTTCTTTAAATTCTTTCACAGCGGAGCCTAGCGATCTTCCCATTGACGGTAAATTCTTCGCCCCAAATACGACAAGGCCAAGAATCAACAATAGAATAATGCCTGGGACGCCGATTTGATTAAACATAACCTCTCCCCTTTCAGTTCTTCCGTTTATTTTCTAAAAAAGCGCACAATGCTAGCCCAATTTCGAAAATAGAGATTAATAAAATCATGGCAGTAATATCCGAAATAAAGTCAGGTGGAGTTAAAACAACAGCAGTTATACAAAAGATGGGATATAAAAATTTACGAAATTTCTTAATGGTAGTCGGGGATATGATTCCTAGATGAGTTAAAAAAACCATAAATGCGGGGATTTCCAGTATTAATCCGGTCAATAAACAGATCATAAATACAAACTGAAAGTAATCGGAGAAGTTATACATCGTATTCATACTCAGATCCTCGGTAACACCCAGAAAAAATGAAAACAAAAATGGTGTCAAGAAGTAATAGCCAATAAGCACTCCAAGAAAAAAGAGTATAGATACGATAATTGAGAACACTATAAAGCCTTTTGTGATATTCTTGCTAATTGCCGGCTTAATAAAAAGAAACAATTGCATAATTAAGATTGGAAATGATAAACACACGCTTTGAAGGAGCATCGTTTTAGCATAGATAGAAACAGATTCCGTGACTTTAAAAACATTTAGTTCAATTTCGTGAGAAATTGCTGACGATTGCAACAAATTCACAACATAAGGCGATGTAAAATACGTAATGATTAAACTCGTTAAAAATGCAGCTACGAAATAAAGTAATCTCTTTCGAAGCTCATAAAAATGTTCAATAAATTTCTTAGAATCGTTATCATAAATACGAGGTTCTTCAATAGCGCTTATCTTTTCAATTTCATTTAACATTTTCTCTCCCAAGTATTACGAGTAATAGTATTCGGATTGCTAAAGACGAAACGCCGACGGAATTTGACTTAGTCTCCCTCCTTCCAGCATGTCATTTCAATATCCTTTAAAATATCCAAATAAAAGAAATATAGTCCAAATATTTACTTGGTATATCAATTATAGTTATATTAATAATCCTTTCAAATAGGACCATTAGCTCAAAAAGTATGATTGCCTAAATATGAAATTGAAATACAAACTCTGATCGGTAGACTATGCTTGATAATGTGAATATATAGTTGTATAATAAGATTCCAAAATTAGTTATTTGAGGCTGGCTAGGTTACTGGTGTTCCTCTAGGTCTTCAAAACCTTTTGGGAGATTATTGGATCTCCGGTGGGTTCGATTCCCACACAGTCTCGCCATTAACTCATTCACAATGTCCATTTTCGGATCTCTTTTACTCTTTTGGTAAATTGTAAGAGGTCCAGAAGTTCGAGAAACTTAACTAGATTTTTTCTTGGTATACTTAAGATTTCCCTTGCATCTTGCAGAGAAAATGGCTGTTTTTTTGTTGCGTGATATAGTAATTTAAATTGATCATCAAAAGTTTCATAATGAATAAGTTGTTTATCGCCTATTGGATAACCCAGTTTTTTCGTAATCATGAAATGATATGATTCATGTTCAAATCGACTATGGACATTTTCACTTCTGCAGTATTCCCCCCATTCCTTCACCTCCATCCGATCATGCTTTAAATTGTCTAAAACTCTGTCAAATTTCGACACAAGTTCTTTCGGGATATGAGGCTCAAAATCTGTCAAATAAATGATGTGCTGCTCCCTTGCAATGGTTCTCTTTTCTATTTCCTTGTTTATAACCGCCTCAATTAGTTTTTTAGGAAAATTTCTTTCCAAAATTTGAATGCACTCTGCTTTGCTTATCCCGATTCGGAAAGGATTTAATTCATGGTATTTGTGCACTTCAAACTTTACCTGGGATCCTGCATCATTATAAACTTCCTTAGAAGTGAAAAAACCAGGCTCGATTTCAACAATTTGATCGCTGTCTATCATCCCATTTAATATCTCGTTGATCTGATCAGAGCTAATTGACAACGATTTACTTATTTCATTTTTATCCAAACATTTTTTTGTTGATAATACATCTAATACTCTTTCTTCCGAACTTGCTTCTCTTTGTTGCAATAACCTCTGAATCGTTTCTTCACCAAATCGATATTTTTCACCGGCCGTACCAATAACCCATCCACCACCGATGGTTTCTGAAGGTGAAGGGCGTCTTATAATAAAACGATCGCCGCGTTTAACGACAATCGGATTCGTTAATCGAATTTGACACAAAACTTCAGAGCCTTCGCGTAATTCATTACGATCGAAGAATACAATGTATCCCGAGGATTCGGTTGTTCCACAATAAAAATGGATGGGGGTACGTTGTTTTACAGGATATTGAAGGTGATTTACTGAGTTAAGTGACACATCCACCATCGTACTTAGTGTGAAATTGGTTGATGTTACGATAACATCGCCCCTCTTTATTTTGCTTTGTTTAAGTGCACCACCAATATTGATGGCTACTCGCTGACCTGCCGAAGCTTTATCTTTAGAACAGTTATGTATTTGAACTTCCTTTGCCTTTACTGAGCATTGTTGTGGCAATACGATTAACGTATCCCCTTTATTAACAACCCCTTCGTATATCGTCCCTCTTACAACGACTCCATGACCGTGAATGGTAAACACCTGGTCAATCGGTAATCTTAAAGCTCCATTAGAAATTCGTTGCGGGATTTCTATCAACTTCTCATGTAGCGATAGCTTAAGTTCATCAATCCCTGTTTTTCTTATATTATCCACAAACAACGTTTCAACTTCTTCAAAAATGGAGCCTTTTACGACCTTATTTATATCTTCTACAACCATATTCAGAAATTCAGGTTCTACCCTATCAATTTTCGTGACAACAATAAGACCATTCACGATCCCTAACAGCGTTAGAATTTCAATATGCTCTCTCGTCTGGGGCATTACCCCTTCATCTGCGGCAACGACTAGGATGACAAGGTCTATCCCTGCGACCCCCGCAATCATTTTCTTTATGAATTTTTCATGTCCCGGTACATCGATAATGGATGCTTCTATACCATATAATGAGAATTGAGCATAACCTAACTCAATGGAGATGTTTCTTTCCTTTTCTACTTTCAAACGGTCGGTATCAATATTCGTTAAAGCCTTCGTTAATGAAGTCTTACCATGGTTAATATGACCAGCGATTCCAATCGTATAATACATAGTTTGATCTCCAATGCTATTCAATAGTTTTAAATCATACGGGTTCCAAAGATCTCGTTTAATCCTTGCGCAACAATCACAATTTCGTCCGCCTGTATCGTCCTAGCATCTAGAAGAAGGGCATTCTTATGAATTCGAGCAATGATCGGAGGATCATGCTTTCGTAGTTCTCTTTCCAACCACTGTACATCGAATCGATCGGAATGAACCGCGACAACAAAAGATGGCAATTTTACATCAGGCATCGAACCGCCACCGATCTCAGAGTAATCTGGAATGATTTTAGCATATGGTTTATAGTCGTCTAACAGTAGGTCACAAAGCTCCTCTGCCTTTTTCTTAATTTCTTGTGGCGTAAGCAGGATATCTCTAAGTGTAGGTAATTCTTCTACCAACTTTTTTTCATCAAGATACAATAATAGCGTGGATTCTAGAGCAGCAAGAGTTAACTTATCCGGTCGCAAAGCTCTGATGAGCGGATTTTTCTTTAAGGTATTGATTAAATCACGTCTACCAATAATAATGCCGGCTTGAGGTCCTCCTAACAATTTATCGCCGCTAAAGCTGATCAAATCTACTTTCTTGTTGACGATCTCTTTAATAAACGGCTCGTTGCCGATTTTGTGTTTTTTTAAATCGTATAATACACCGCTGCCAAGATCCTCATACACCGGAATATGATGCTTCTGTCCAAGCATGACGAGGTCTTCAGTCAATACAGAATGTGTATATCCGTTCATTACAAAATTGCTCTTGTGGACCTTAAGTAACATAGCCGTATTCTCATTGATTGCTCGCTCATAGTCATGCGTATATGTGCGGTTAGTCGTACCAACTTCGTTAAGAATAGCCCCGCTTTCCTTCATGATGTCAGAAATACGAAATGATCCTCCGATCTCAACAATTTCACCTCGGGATACAATAACCTCCTTTTCTGAAGCTATTGCCTTGAGTATAAGAAATACAGCGGATGCATTATTATTCACAACCAAGGCTGCCTCTGCACCCGTCAAAGTCGTAATAAGTTGTTCGACGATATCATGTCTGGATCCGCGCTTTCCTGTTTCAAGATTATATTCTAAATTCGAGTATCTTCCGGCTATTTTTGTTAGATGCTGATTAACCGCATTCGGAAGTACAGAACGTCCTAGATTGGTATGCAAAACAACGCCAGTGGCATTAATGACTGGAACCATATTGGGTTTTAAACGCTTCCGAATAAAATCTACAAGATCGTTTAGCAATTGATCCTCCGAGATGGATGTCAACTGTCCAGAGACGATTTCGCTTCTAACTTCTTCAAGATACTTTTTTATTAATATGGTGATATAGTCGGATGATACAGCATGATTTTCTACTATATTTTTTATAATGGGATGATTTAATTGGCTGGCAACAGAGGGAATAGAACGAAAGATCATATATTTCTCCTTGGTTTTAGTATAGGAATACTTAATTACATCAATTTATAGTATATATTGTAGGAAGGGAATCTTATGGTTTAATTATTACTTGATGTAAATTATAGTAATAATTAAATTTATTCTCACAATTTATTCCTTTTGAATCAAAGTATAATCATACTTTTTATATCAAGCAACTGCTTATCTTAAAAATCTACATAATTTTCAAGATGGAATATTGCTACACTATTTCGAATTTCATTATGATGCAATATGTAAAAATCCCTTTCTGCCAACAAGTGTTAAGTCATCGTTTCAGATGTACTTTTCAACATTTGTGTGCAAAAAGGGATGATATCAACATGTATTTAATTGTTTCTAGCGATTAAATATCATGGAAAACAGCCAGTTCAGCCTCGATAGCAGCTTTGATCTTCTCGACGCATTCTTCCGTCGTTGCCGCAAATACACGGTTTCCATTCACCATTGCATATGGACGCAGCTTGCACAGACCGCAAAGATTCATGCAATCCGCCCGCAGGACCGCGATTTCGGGATACAATTCCTCAAGATGCTCAAGTTCCAAAGCACTCATCAAGTTGCTGTCGCATATTTCCACAACAACAATTCCCATCCCCATCTTCATCACCACAATTCGATTTGACAATACGTTCATTTATTATGAGGAATAGACCCGGTTTTGTCAAATCGAACGAACACTGCGGCATTTAATGAATGAGCGACTCCGCACCATCGATATAGATTTCCGTGCCGGTGATGTGCGAGGAATCAGCGGATGCCAGAAAAGCCACCAGTTGGGCCACTTGCGCAGGTTGTCCCGGACCATCTGCCAAAGGCTGGTCCCCTTCCGGATATTCAATCGGGATGGTCACTTCGTCCAGCTCCGGCTTGGCAATCGTGCTCTGATCAATGTTGGTTGCGATTGCACCCGGACAGATCGCGTTTACCCGGATTTTATAACGTGCAAGCTCCAGAGCCGCCATTTTCATAAAAGCAACCTGACCTGCCTTTGTTGTGCTGTATGCAGAGAAACCAAAGCCGGTAAACACCCGATTTCCGTTGATGGAGCTGGTTATGATAATGCTGCCCCCCGCTTCTTTTAAGTAGGGAATCGCATATTTCACCGTAGCGAAGGTTCCTCTTAAATTGGTGTTAATGGTTGCATCCCATTCGTCCAGCTCCATGATTTCGATCGGGGCCTTCGTTCCGTTTATTCCTGCGTTTGCGAACACGATATCGATCTTGCCCCACTTATCAACCGCTTCGCTGAAGCAATCCTTCAGCGATTCAGCATGGGAGATATCGCAGTTGCCCGTTATGGCTTCGCCGCCGCCTTGTTCAATGGTGTTCTTCACCTTCTCTACGCGTTCACGATCGATATCGATCAACAGCAGCTTAGCTCCCTGCTCCGCCAACAGAAGGGCTGAGGCCTGGCCGATTCCGGAACCCGCACCGGTAACGATGGCTACTTTGCCATCCAAACGTTGATTCGTTGACATTGCCACAACCTCCTTGTTCAGTTACATGATTATACATAACCCAAGGAGTCCAGCTCTGAATCTTGCCTGACCAATGCTGTCATACAATTTACTATCAAATCTTGTTCTTCCGCAGCTTAAAGCTGGAATACCGCTGGTTTCACGCATACCGGCTTCGATTGACTGACTGTATACCCTGTGAAGGCAAGCTTTCCATCTTCCGGATCTACATTAAATAACACCAGATTGTTCCCGTCCCTGTTGGCAACCACCATAAACTTGCCCCCCGGCATCAGCGTAAAATGGCGAGGATGGCCGCCCTCCGTGGATATATATTGAACCGGGCTTAAATAGCCGGTATCTTCATGTACGGAGAACACAACGATACTGTCATGTCCGCGATTAGATCCATACACCGTTTTGCCGTCCTCAGACACAACAATCTCAGCGCAATAGCTTTCCCCGTCAAAATCCACAGGCAATGTTGATATCGTCTCCAGAACAGCCAAGCGTCCTTCGTCCTGGATGTAACGAAGCACCGTTACGCTTGAATTCAGTTCATTAATGACATAAGCATAAGCTCCGCTTGGATGGAATGCCAGATGGCGGGGTCCTGCCCCCTCTTCAAGCTGGGTCTCACCGTGGAAGCTCAACTCGTTGGTATCCGGATTAATTGTATAAGACAGAATCTTGTCCAATCCCAAGTCCTGCACAAACACATATTTACCATCCGGACTGTAAAATGCCGAGTGCGCTCTGGCTTGCTGAGCTTCACGCACAGGCACGAGATCCGAATGTTTCTTCTCATCCAGCAGCTCACCGGCTAGACTTTCCTCATCGATAGAAAGAAGACCTACCAAGCCCCCATGATAACTTGAAACGATCAGATACTTACTTGATTCGTCGCGCTGTATATGACAAGTCGAGCTGCTGACACTGCGAACGCGATTCCGTTCGATCAGCTTGCCGGCAGCAGGATCAATCTCAAAACTGACAACCTCGCCTGCCTTGCCTCCCTGCTCTGCCATTTCGCCAATGGCATATAAGCGTCTGTTATCCGCGTCCACGTTGAGGAATGTCGGATTCTTAATGCCGGAGACCTCATCGAGCAGCTTCAGCTCGCCGCTGTCCTCATTAAATTCATATATACATACACCGCTTTGATCCTCTTCCGCATAAGCACCTGTAAACAGCAGCGTACGCTGTGATCGGTTAGCCATATTACTGTATCTCTCCTCTCGTTTATCGATAACTCTATATCGTATGTAGAGATCTTTCAGTTACCATGTTAACTTCAAGCCATATGAAAATCAAATGGCTTGTCTTTAATGCCTGTTTGTCTTTTGGCATTCCGGGTATGTATGTATTATACGGACAAAAAGGAGGTATTCCCATGAAGCAACCAAGCAGTGAAGAAGTGCGCAATCATCAGGACACAAAGAACGACTCGCAGGAACAACGAGACAAGGTGAAGAAGCGGCAGGATGTGGAGCCTCAGGCTGAGAATTGGAATCCCCGGGATCTCCCCAAGCCAGACGATAAACAGCAATCTAAATCCTGATAGATCATATAAGAAGGCCGCATGGGAATGTCCATGCGGCCTTCTTATTATGCAAGTCTCTCTTCTCTTGGATAATTATCCTTCCAGAAGCAGTGACTCCGGATCTTCAAGAAGCTCTTTAATCGTTACCAGGAAGCGAACCGCTTCGGATCCGTCAACGATTCGGTGATCGTAAGACAATGCGATGTACATCATAGGGCGGTTCTCCATGCGCTCAGCATCGATGGCTACTGGACGAAGCTGGATCTTGTGCATGCCGAGAATACCCACCTGAGGGGTATTCAGGATCGGTGTAGACAGCAGCGAGCCGAAGACGCCGCCGTTCGTAATCGTAAATGTTCCGCCTTGAAGTTCAGACAAGGACAGCGCATTATTGCGAGCTTTCGCAGCCAGATTGCCGATTTCCTTCTCAATCTCGGCGAAGCCCAGGCGATCCGCATCGCGAACGACCGGAACGACAAGTCCTTCCTTAGCGGATACCGCGATACCGATATCATAGAATTTCTTCACAACAATATCGTCGCCATCAATCTCCGCGTTAAGATGCGGGAATTTCTTCAGCGCGCCCACAACCGCTTTGGTGAAGAAGGACATGAAACCGAGGCCTACGTCATGCTTCTCCTGGAATGCTTGCTTACGACGCTTGCGCACATCTAGGATCGCTGTCATATCGACTTCATTGAAGGTAGTCAGCATGGCAGCTGTATGCTGCGCTTCAACCAAACGATTCGCAATCGTTTGACGGCGGCGAGACATGCGGGTACGCTCAACCGGTTTGCCATACTCAGCAGCCGGAGCTGATGCTGCCGGTGCTGGCGTTGAAGCTGCAGGCTTGCTAGGTGCTGCAGGCTGCTTGGCTTCATTATGATTCTTCACATCATCATGGTAAATCCGACCGATCGGGTCGCGGCCCTGTACCTGGTCCAGATCAATCCCGCGCTCACGAGCCAGTTTGCGTGCGGATGGCGATGCAGTCAGGCCTGCTCCTTCCTCGCTTGGGGCCGGCACAGAAGCTTGTGGCTTAGGTGCTTCTGCAACTGGTGCTGGTGCAGCCTCCGGTTGTACAGGTGCAGGAGCTTCAGCAGCCTTCGATGCCGGTGCGCTTGCAACGCCTTCCTGTAGAGAAATTTGACCGATCACTTCCCCGATGGTCACATTCTCCCCTTCTTGACGAAGGATTTTTTCCACAACGCCTTCAGACTCTGCGCTAATTTCTAGATTAACCTTATCCGTTTCTAACTCGAGCAGAACATCACCGATGTTTACGCTATCCCCTTCTTTAACGTGCCATTTGAATATCGTTCCTTCGGTGATGGATTCGCCCATAGCTGGTACAGTAATTTCGCTCACAGCCGCTACCTCCCCAATGAGATCTGTTGATTTATAGTTTTACGATTAAGGGCAAAAGAAATGATGGTCTGTTGCTCATAAGCATGAACATCCTGATATCCGCTAGCCGGGCTCGAACGCTCAGGACGTCCGCTGTAACGGACCTCTGTGCCTTTAGGTGCAATTTCACGAATTCTCGGCTCCATGAAGCTCCAGCCGCCCATGTTCTGAGGTTCTTCCTGAACCCACAGAATCTCCTTCAGGTTCGGATATTTCTGCATAACACGGGAAATTTCCTCTTTAGGGAATGGATACAGCTGTTCCACACGAAGAACATGAATCCATGATTGGTCTTCATCCTTCTGCTTATCCAGCGCGTCCTCCAGATCGATCGCAACTTTCCCCGAGCACAGCACCAAGCGTTCGACCTTCTTCGGTGATTGGCCAAGACCAGGCTGTTCCATAACCTTCTGGAAGCCGCCTTCGCTGAATGCGTTCACCGGTGATGCCACACGCGGGTTGCGGATCAAACTCTTCGGAGCCATGACAACCAGCGGACGGGCATCTTCCGTTTCAGTCACAGACGCCTGCTTGCGAAGCAGATGGAAATACTGAGCAGCAGAAGTCAGATTCGCAACCGTCCAGTTATCTTCTCCGCTCAGCTGGAGGAAGCGTTCCAATCTTGCACTGGAGTGCTCAGGACCATTTCCTTCATATCCGTGAGGAAGCAGCATAACCATGCTGGACTTCTGTCTCCACTTCGAACGTCCAGCTGTAATGAACTGGTCAATGATAACCTGGGCACAGTTGGTGAAATCACCATATTGCGCTTCCCAGATAACCAAGGTCTCAGGAGAATATACATTGTAGCCATATTCGAATCCAACAACAGCTGCTTCTGTCAGCGGGCTGTTATGAATGGCGAACGAAGCTTTGGCTTGCGGCAAACGGTGCAGCGGGCAGAAGGTTTCTCCATTAACCGCATCGTGAAGCACAAGGTTACGGTGAGCGAACGTTGCCCGCTCCGCATCCTGTCCGGTAATCCGGATCGGCTTGCCATCCGCAAGAATCGTAGCGAAAGCCAGTGTCTCCGCATGACCCCAATCCACCTTCTCGCCTTCATCAAGGGAATTGCTGCGGCGCTCAAGGATGCGTTGAAGCTTCGGATAAACCGTAAAGCCTTCAGGCCATTGCAGAAGCTCGCGATTAATCCCGCGCAGTACCTCTGCAGATACGTTCGTTGCAGCTTCCTTCTTCGATTTGCTATCGGTCGGTTTCAATCCTAGCAGGATCTGATCCACAGGATCCTTCGACTTTACGCTCTCATAAGAATTCTTCAATACCTCTACAACACGATTCTTCAATTCGTCCACTTGCTCCTGGGTCAGAACGTTTCCATCAACCAGCTTCTTCATATAGAGCGTGCTGACGGTTGGATGATTCTTAACCTTCTGATAGATCAGCGGTTGAGTGGTTTCCGGATCGTCCGTTTCGTTATGGCCATATTTACGGTAGCCAACCAGGTCAATCAGAATGCTCTTCTTGAACTTATTCCGATAGTCGCTGGCAAGTCGGGCAACGGCAATACATGCTTCCGGATCATCTGCGTTCACGTGGATAATCGGAATTTCATATCCTTTAGCCAGGTCACTCGCATAATGGGTCGATCTGGAATCCTTGCCCTCTGTCGTAAATCCGATACGGTTGTTCACGATAATGTGAATCGATCCACCCGTACGGTATGCCGGCAGCTTGTTGAAGTTCAGGGTTTCCGGCACGATGCCTTCGCCAGGGAATGCGGAATCGCCATGGATCTGAATGCTCAGCGCTTTGTTTACGTCCTGCTTCGGATATCCCGCTTCACCGCGTTCCTCCTGAGCCGCACGTGCAAAGCCCTCCACCACCGGATTGACATATTCCAGGTGACTCGGGTTATTCGCGAGCGTAATGCGAATCTCGCGTGCTTCATCCTTCTTCAGATAGCGGTCAGCTCCCAAGTGATACTTCACGTCACCTGTCCAGCCGTAGTTAATGCCCATGGAGCCTTCGGACGGCACCAGATGTTTATTCGGGGAGTGCATGAACTCCGAGAAAATCTTGCTGTAATCCTTACCCAGCACATGAGCCAGGACGTTCAAGCGTCCACGGTGCGCCATGCCCACCAGGATCGAGTTGACGTCCACTTCAGCCATCTGACGAACAATCTCATCCAGAAGCGGTACAAGCGCTTCGTTGCCTTCAACGGAGAAGCGCTTCGCACCTACAAACGTACGGTGCAGGAACTCCTCGAATTGTTCGGCCTCCAGCAGTTTTTTCAGAAGTCCCTTGCGCTCATCAGCGCTTATGTCGGACAAGAAACGGCCGGATTCCGCTTGTTGATTAAGCCACTTGCGTTCTTCTTCATCATGCACATGACTGAATTCGTAGGCAATAGAGCCTGTATATAGTTGTAACAGCCGCTGGATTGCCTCATAGCCGTTCTTGATATCACTAGGAGCCTCCTCCCAGACGATATCTGCAGGCAGAGCTGCCAAATCCGCTTGGCTGAGTTGGTAGCTTTCTGGTTGAAGCAGACGTGTGTCGGCTTCGTTTCCAATTCCAATTGGATCAATGTCGGCGGCAAGATGACCATAGGTTCTAATGTTCCACACCAGTTTGCCGGCAGCTACCCCTTTTTTCAATAATTGCGGGTCATAGCTTACACCTTGTCCCTGCGAATCCGCTTTCTTTTCATTGTTTTCCAAAGATGGAGGCGGTCCCCAGCTGGCGAACAGCTCACGGTATCCTGGCTCCACAGATTGCGGGTCTTGCAAAAACTTCTCATACTGATCTTGAATGTACCCCAAGTTCGGACCGTGATATTTCTGCCAGGGTCCCTCTGTCATTCTGTCAAGGGTCTTCATCGCTGACTCCCTCCGTCAGATTATTTTGATTGTTCATGGACGGAAATTCTGGTTTTACATTAAATTAACGTTTTCTTACGATTACATTATAATACACTTGACCTACTTACCGAAAATACCCTTTATATATAATAATGATCTCGGAAACAGATGAATTTGCGGCAACTTTTTGACGATTTGTCCATTCGCTAACCATTTATCTGTATGAGCATACAATTAAAGTCATTTATCGGTAAAAATATCCTCATCCAGCCAATTCATCTGCCTCAGCGGCTCGGGTCCGCTGTCCATTCCGAGTAAGCGAAGAAGCTGTTTCGCATTATCGGAAGCATCGCCTCCTGAATTGTTATTGAAGATTATCCAGCACTGCTCCGATTTCTCAAGCAGCTCTTCGATCCATCCCTTCCATTGATTGAGCTCCTCCAGGCTGTAACGGTACAAGTACCGCACCTCACGCCAGTTGGGCTGACCGCTGGAATGCCATCCCTCGGCATTGCGCCCATGCATTCGGATCATGACGGCACCGGTATCCGATGTCTCCAACACAACGGGCACAGAACCGATACCTGCCTGGGGCTCGTCAGCTATGCTGTGAATCCAACCTTCACTGCGCATAAGCTCCATCGTCTTCTCGCGATATTCCGGCGCATACCAGCTCTGATGCCGAAATTCCAGAGCTACAGGAACATCCTTCATCCACTCCCGGGTGCGCTTCAGGATTTCCACGTGTTTGCGTTCGCACCCAAACCATGGCGGGTATTGAAAGAGAACCGCCCTTAACTTTCCCGCCAATCGCAGTTCTTCAACCGAAGCGAGCAGATGCTCAAACATCATTTTTACATTCGTGTACCTGTCTTTGCCTTGGCCGCGCGCGTGACCCGTCATGCCTTGATAGGCCTTTACAATAAAACCGAAATGGTCCGGGACCGCGGCTGCCCATTTACTCATCTGTTCTGCTGAAGGAATGGCATAGAACGAATTGTCCATCTCCACAATCGGAAAATGCCTGCTGTACATTTCCAGCTTATCGGCAGCCCTTGCCCCTTCATCGTACAACTTGTCATGGTCTCCCCAGCCGGACAGCCCCATCTGAATCCGTTTCTCAAGCTTTTCTTCCTTTAACATAACAATCCTCTCATCAACATGATTTACCATATCGGGGACTTCTATTAATTAACCTCAACCCGGCGATTTCAAAAGCAAGCAGCCCCATACTGATTTTTCCAATGCCTGCAGGCACCTACTTCTGATCGTAAAAGATATGGCGTGCCTCCAGGGCTCCGTCCTGGATAAGAAGCCGTCCATATGAATACCGGGGCTGTCTGCGTTTGTCAGTTGCCGATCCCGGATTAAACATCAGCACGCCTTGTACATTTTCTAGGAAAGGAATATGGGAGTGACCGAACACTATGCAATCCACCTCGCTATCATGGAATGCCTTTCTTGCACGTGATGGCGTCGTCCCCCCTTGACCGTGTCCATGCACAATGCCGATTCGTTTTCCCTTGGCGAGGACAATCCTGTGGTATCCTAAGCGATCTATAATCACCTCATCGTCAACATTGCCGGCAACGCCCTCAACCGGAGCATACTGGCTCAGCAACTCGTAGAGCTCCCACTTGGACCAATCCCCTGCATGGATGATCAGATCCGAATACCTAAGATCTTCTAACAGCGGAGCTGGAAGCTCCTTCGCCTTTTTGGGCATATGGGTGTCTGATAATACCGTAATTCGAAAAGGATGACTCATCCTGTGCAGCAGCCCCTTCTTGTTCACATCAGATGCAAGCAGCTTTGCTGCGGGCACTATTATATATCCTACCAAATATTTGGATTCAAATAAAACCGCGCTGAAGCTGCGCGGCTCTAAGGGGAGGATGAACAGAAAACATTTTCCAATTCACAGTTTTAGTTTGCCCCGAAGCTGAATACAATGTACGAGCATGCTTGTACGAGTCATGCTTCGTTCCATTCAATCAGGGATAAGGTGGGATAACAATGAGTGTTTTTCTAAGCTACATGATTCTGGGGCTCTCTCTGTCTGCACCGATTGGCCCAATCAATGCTGCTCAGCTTGATAAAGGCATTAAGAATGGTTTTTGGCACTCCTGGATGTTTGGTGTCGGCGCTGTGTTTGCTGATATTCTTTACATGATTCTGGTGTACCTGGGCGTCGTCCACTTCCTGAGCACTCCGTTTATGCAGACCTTTCTGTGGCTGTTTGGTGCCTTTGTGCTGATCTATACGGGATTTGAAAGCATCATGAATGCCAGTAAAATTACAATCAGCAGCGCGCGCAGTGAAGACTCCATTCCCAAAACCATGTTCTCCGGCTTTATTATGTCGGTATCCAATCCCATGACAATCCTGTTCTGGCTTGGCATCTATGGTTCCATTCTTGTTAAGGCCGCTGCGGACGATAACAGCTCCGGTCATATTTTTCTGTACAGCCTTGCGGTCATTGCAGGGGTTGTTGTATGGGATTTGTTCATGGCAGCACTCGGGAGCTTCTTCCGGAAATATTTAAGCCAGAGAGGACTCTCCATCATTTCCATTATATCTGGCGTATCCCTCATTGCCTTCGGTATCTATTTCGGCATTCGGGCATTAACCCTGCTCTATCCCCTCGTGTTTTAACGGGCAGGCTTCGGATTCAGTTTGGATTTGTTGAGCGTTTTCCCTTGACCGCTGCCGGATTTCTTCCATATTGGACGCATACATAGGACAACCAGACCGATGATGACAAGGAAGCCTAGACTGATCAAGAGCCCTGTTCGGCTCGTGGGATGCATTGCTGTTCCGCTTACCGCAGATACAATGAGCAGCATGCCCGTGTATCTTTTGATCTGCCCCCACATCGTAAGCTGTACTATTTTGCCTGCAGATATAAGGATAAACAGCCAGTTGTACAATAGCATGAGACCGGCTGCGGTCGTCAAATATTCATAGATCTTGCCAGGAATGAGCAGTGACAGGACGATGGAGAGAATCAGACCTCCTGCTGTAAGGGAAAGCGCATAGACCGGAGCCTGCCGATGAAACTTTTTGGCTGCAAAGATCTTGGGCGCGTCATGATCCTCTGATAAGGTCACGAGCATCGTTGTGACTGCATAGAGCGAGGCAACCATCGTCGAGAAACCGGCCACAATTAATACAGCATTAAAAATATGCGGGATGAACGGCAGCTGATAGGAGCTCAGTGCGACAACAAACGGACTCTTGGTCGTAGAGAATTGATTCCAGGCAACCATCATGACCGCCAGTCCGATTGATAGAACGTATACAATCGACAGCAAGATGATCATCACTTTACCCGACTTGGGTGCTTCCTTTGGATTTTTCAGACGTACGGCCATCATGCCCATTACTTCAATACCGCCGAAGGCGTAGAATGCAAAAATCAGGGAAGACCACACACCCTTTCCTCCCGCAGGGAAAAAAGCATTCAAACTTCCCGGAAAGTGCGGCTTTGTCCCGCCTTTTAGCCATCCCATCCATGCGGCCCCCGCAATGATCAGGAACATAACAATAGCAGCTACCTTTATAACCGCAAGTACATTCTCCAGCCTGTCAAACCCTTTGTTACCAAGCCATATGACAATCAGCCCAAGCACCGCGTATCCAGAGGCAAATATCCACATCGGAACGGACGGAAACCAGAAGCGTGAAAAAATAGCGAGGGCCGTCATTTGACTTCCCATGATCAATACCTCCGAGCACCAATACATCCAGCCTGTCGAGAAGCCTGCCCACCGGCCGAAGGCTTTTTTGGCATAGGTTCGGAATGAGCCCTTCTGCGGGTCTTCGGCCGTCATCTTCGCCAGCACATCGAATACAAAATAGGTCGCTGCCGCTGCCAATATAATAGATAGAAGAAATGCAGGCCCACCCAATCTAATGCCAAGTGCAGATCCGAGAAAATAGCCTGTACCGATGGTGGATGCCACCCCGAGCAGCGACAGCTGCCACCATTTCAAGTTCCCTTCCTTCGACTTCGCCCCTCTGTTCACGGTCTTATCCTCCAGACTTCATAATAAGTACTTCAAAACTTTCCTTATTATGAAGGGAATCTCCATGCATTATGTACCAGGTGTCTGTCCTTATAATCCCTATTTGTATTGCATTGCACCTTTCACTGGATATCCTCGCATATTTTGGCTGTTCCCCGAGAACTCTAAGCTGAAGAAAGTGAAATGGGGGATCGAATAACATGTCCGTTGCTCGCGGTATTCCAACGAATCAAGTATTCATGATTATGATGTTGACTGCCGGTTTGACCAACCATGTCATGATTATTCCTGTCCTGCTTGAAAAGTCAGGCCGGGATGCCTGGATTACAATTCTCTTGTCAGCGTTCTTGTTCATGCCCTGGATTCTGCTTATATACGGAATTATCAAGAAAATCGGCGACCGCACATTAACGCAGGCATTAGACGAAAGCAGCGGAAAATGGGCTCGCATCATCGTGATGGGCATGTCCGGATTGTATTTTTTCTCCTTTTCATTTTATACATTGAAGGAAGTGATCGACTGGACCAAATCCACCTACATGATCCAAACGCCGGTCATCGCAACCGCATTGGTCCTCGTGTTACTATGCCTCGTCAGCGTGAATCATGGCATCAAAACCATTGGGGTTTCTGCAGGGATATTACTTCCTTTTGTTGTCTTACTGGGAATATTCGTATCCATAGCCAACCTGAAGGTCAAAAATTACAATTATCTGCTGCCCATTCTGGAAGATGGGTTCATGCCTATACTTAGCGGAATCCCTGTCATGTTCGGCGGGCTTTCGCAAATTTTCTTAATCCTGTTTCTCCGTCCCCACCTTCAGAAAAAGCCGCGTTTTGTTACAGTTCTGCTCATCCATCTGATCTTCATCTTTTTAACGTTTGGTCCAACGATCGGAGGCATTGCCGAATTCGGTCCGGAAGAAATGAAGCTGCAGCGGTATCCGGCTTATGAGCAGTGGCGGCTCGTCAAGCTCGGAAAATTCGTGGAGCATGTTGATTTCTTTTCCATATTCCAGTGGCTGAGCGGAGCTTATGTCTCTATATCGATCTGCATCTATTTGCTATGTGAAGCGCTGCTGCCCAAAACCAAGCGGAGAACCGGCGTGTTAGCCATTTCCACGCTGCTTATCATCCTGTGCGCCTCACCAATCAGCAATCTGAAAATGTATTATGCGATGGCTGATTATTTTATGCCTGTATCCGCCGTGTATCTTACCGTGTTATGTCTGCTGATGTTTTTCTTAATCCACAAGCAGCAGCAAGCGAATTCCATTACAGCGAAAGGAGAATCTCAACCATGACCATTACCGAGCAGCAGCTCCGAGAACGTTATGCCGATTCCAATGACATCTATATTTCGTCTTATCCTGGGATGGAAGGCGCGGCACAACCATGGGCTCTTATGATATACAGTCCGATGATGTGCGACTCCCAGCTGATGTCCAAAATCCTGCTGCCCGTCATCAGTAAGGAATGGAATATTTCCGTTACGCAAAAACATGAGTTTGATCCGGGACATCTCGAATACTATCTTACTCTTGACTCCGCTGAGGCCAGCGCTGAATCCATTGATGACATTGTTTTCTCAGGCTATGTTGCGCTGTATTTCCCCAAGGATAACAAGTTATTCTCCTATAGTGCCTGCAAAAGAATCGGACGAGTACCCGAAGAAACGGCATCGGAAACTTCGATTAAGGGGCCGCGAGACGGATTTGTGGAGGAACTGGACGTCAACGTGTCCCTCATTCGCAAACGCCTGAAATCTCCGGATCTTGTCTACACCTCCTTCAAGCTGGGTGACCGGAGCAAAACCTCCGTAGGCATCATGTATTTGAAGGACAAGGTTATACCGGAAACGGTGAAGGAAGTCGAAGAGAGACTGAATCATTACTCCGGTGATTCACCGGTGGGCATCGGTGAACTCGCTGAACATATAACACCCTACCGATTTACGGTACTGCCGATGTTTGATTATACGGGACGGACGGATCTCGCATACGATTCTTTAACGCGCGGCAGATTGATCATTATTATGCAGGGAAGTCCCGTGGTATTGATTGCACCTGCCAGCTTTATGCAGCTCCTGTTTGCTGCCGAGGACCCGCAAATGCCATTTTATTTTGTATTTCCATGGAGAATCCTTAGGCTTGTGGGCTTCCTGATATCCATTCTGCTTCCGGGTTTCTATATTACACTGATGTCGTTCCACCAGGATCAGATCCCTTTTCCGCTGCTGGCAACGGTGGCCAACACCCGGCTCGGACTTCCTATTCCGACCGGAATCGAAATGCTGGTCATCCTGTTTCTGCTCACCCTGCTGCGGGAGGCCGGCATGCAGATGCCTTCTCCTATCGCATCCACCATCACGGTTGTGTCCGGTATTATTATCGGCGATGCCGCCATTCGAGGGGGATTCTTCTCGCCTACAATGACCGTAGTCGGTGCATTGGCCTTTGTGGCCGGTTCGACCCACTCCAATCAGGACTTTGTGGTAACCCAGACGATTTTGCGTTTTTTTGTGCTTGCTTTCTCTTCGGTATTCGGATTATTCGGTTTTTTTATCGCGATATTCTTGATGGTGCAGTATGCGGCCAACCATAATCCGTTCGGACAGCCCTTTCTCGCTCCCTTCTCCCCCTTCTCCCTGTCCAAGATCATTCGCAATCTCATGAGGTTTCCGGGTAAACGAAAAAAAGGCGGGGCATTATGAGACGGGTCTTGATGCTTGTAGGTATATTGTCTTTTTTGCTCACAGGGTGCTGGGACAACAAAGAAGTACAGGATATCAACTACATCACTGCACTGGGTGTCGATTATAAAGACGGGAATTATATCATCTATGTGCAGATGCTTGACTTCGCTACAATTGCCAAGCAAGAAAGCGGCAAACAAACGGAGAAAGCACCCATCTGGGTCGGGAGAGGTACCGGAACGACACTGGCCGGAGCATTGGTCGACCTGTATACGTCGAGTCAGCAGCGGGTTTCCTGGGGACATGTCACGGCATTGGTGCTTACGGAAGCCGTATTAAAGCCTGATCAGATGTCCCAAGTGTTTGACCTGACCAATCGTTCCCAGGAAATCCGTTATACCAAATGGGTATACGGCACTCAGGATAGCATGGAGGACCTGTTCACCGTCTCGCCATTCTTTCAACTCTCTCCCCTTCATTCACTGCTGCATGAACCCAAAGAAAGCTACGATCAGTTCTCGTTCATACGCCCGATCCAATTCGTCAATTTCATTCGGCTCTACCGGGAAAGAGCGGCTACAGTTGTCCTTCCGTCCATTCATATCTCCAGTCAAAACTGGTCTGAAAATCTGAAGCAGCACCCGATTCTGGAGGTCAGCGGTGCCTTTATGATTAAAAACCAGAAGCTGATGGGCTGGCTCAGCCGCTCCGACCTGCTAGGTACCCGCTGGTTGGCTTCCCCGCACACCCACGCTTCCATCATCGTGCAAGAGGAGGGGGAAGCCATTGGGAGCATCAGCCTGGAGAAACCTCAATCCTCGATTGAGATCATACGCGAACCCGACGACGTGGCCTACAGAATTAAACTTAACGTAACGGGGACGGTACAGAATATGTACAAGAAGGTTGGTGTCAGCGAGATGAAGCGGTTAACCGAAGCCACGCTGAAGAAAGAGATGCATACCACCTTTCATAAGGCTGCTCTGCTAAAAGCCGACCCCTACGAGTTATGTCTTCAGTTGTATCGAACCGACCCCAAACTATGGAAGAAATTAGTCGAGCAGAAAAAAGAAATCCATGATGCTTCCCTTCGCGAGCTTGAGGTCGATGTCAATCTTCGCTTCTGGGGACAACGTAAAAATCTGAACCGGTAACCATCCGAAGCCGCGATGGATTGGTCATTGCCATGTACGCAAAAAAGAAGCAGGCCGCTGAATGACCGGCCTGCTTCTTTACTTGTTGAATTATTTTTTCATGATATCCTTGATGTCGTCTTTAATGGATTCTGCCTGCGGTCCGAATACGATCTGAACCGCACCCTGACCCAGACGCATGACACCGGATGCGCCTAATTTTTTCAATTCCGAATCTTTTACGGCCTTCTCGTCCTTAACAACAAGGCGCAGGCGCGTGATACAAGCATCGATGCTGGTAATATTATCGGCACCGCCGATATTTTGCAGGACCTTGGCCGCCTTGGACTCTTTGGATACTGTACCGGATGGAGACTGGCCATCGGTTCCAGCGTCCTCAGAGGACAGATCCAAATCGTCGTCATCCTCGCGTCCAGGCGTCTTCAAGTTCAGCTTGACGATCAGGATTCTGAACAGCAGATAGTAAACTACACCGAAAGCCAATCCTACCGGAAGGAGAAGCCAAGCGTTGGTGGACAGCTTCAGATTCACCAGATAGTCGATCAGACCCGCAGAGAACGTAAAGCCCAAATGTACATCCAGCATATACATGATCAGACCGGAAAGACCTGTCAAGAATGCATGCACCACATATAATAATGGAGCTATGAACATGAACGCGAATTCAAGCGGTTCGGTGATACCGGTCAGGAACGACGCCAGTGCTGAGCCGATGAATATCGATCCGACTAACTTGCGTTTGGACGGCTTAGCAGTGTGCATAAAGGCCAGTGCCGCAGCCGGCATCGCAAACATCATGATTGGAAAGAATCCGGACATGAACATACCAGCCGTCGGGTCTCCCGCAAAGAATCGCCACAGATCGCCGTGAACGACTTCGCCCGCGGCATTCGTGTAATCTCCGATCTGGAACCAGGCGATGGAGTTTAATACGTGGTGCAGGCCCAGAGGGATCAGCAGGCGGTTAGCCATACCAAAGATGAACGATCCAATACCTTCAAGACCAACAACCCAGTTGCCGAAAGCAGATATTCCATCTTGGACCGGGCTCCAAACCATACCGATCAGCACGGCAAGCACCATCGTGGAAGCTGCCGTGATAATCGGAACGAAGCGCTTACCCGCAAAGAAGCCCAACCAATCCGGCATTTTAATATTGTGGAATTTATTATATAAGTATGCGGACCACAGACCAACAAAGAAACCGCCAAGAACGCCCATATTCAACTTCACGTCATCTGGTATAAACGGCATTTGCAGCGGTACTTGTGCAAGAACTTTGGTAAGCACCATGTACCCAATAAGAGCGGACAGAGCCGCAACGGCGTCTCCAGCAAAACCAATTGCAACGCCAATCGCAAAGATGAACGGCAAATTGTCCAGAATCGCAAGGGCACCGGAGGTCATGAACGGAGTTACATATTGATTCAGAAAAGCTCCGAAAGCCCCTAAAGGAATATCTTTTTGATAGTCAATCAATCCAAGCCCCTGCAAGATACCTGCCGCAGGTAGTGTAGCCACGGGCAGCATAAGGGACTTACCCAGCTTTTGCAATTTAGCCAGCATGTCAATCATCCTTTCAACTTCAATAATTTAGCTTTCTACTGAAAACGTTTACATAATGCGTCGAATATATAATTGTTTCGTCCCTCCATTCGGGTAAAAAAAGAATCCTCCTCCTCGCGGGTTTCTTGTATTCATCGAAGATTCTTCAAAAAGAGCGACGATGACTAGAGAGGTACGTTATCTTGTGATATAGAACTCGGTCTGACCTGCTAAAACAATGTGCATTCTATATCAACAAAAAAAGCCAAGGAGGACGGTGACTAAATAAAAATAGTCATGGTCTTCCTTGGCTCATGCCCACAAACGCGGTAACACGCCGTTCTCTTATTCATTTCTGCTGTTATCTTAATTCAGGTGTTCCTGTTTTGTCAATATCCAATATTTCAATCCATGATTCATTATGTTGCACTACTTCAATTCAATGGTGAGGACATGATCTTGCCCGGATACGACATCGCCAATCTGCCCTTCGACCTTTGAAGCCACTTCATCCGCATTAGTCACAATGATTGGTGTAATCGTCGGATAACCCGCGGCCTTGATAGCGGCCATGTCGAACTCAATGAGAGTCTGACCCGACTTCACCTGATCTCCAGCTTGAACATGACTGGTAAAACCTTCGCCCTTAAGACCGACCGTATTAATCCCAATATGAAATAAATACTGAAGCTGCGTCGCCGGATCTTCCAGCATCACGGCATGCTTCGATTTAATGACATGGGCAACCGTACCGTCAAATGGGGCTACTAATTTCCCCTCTGAAGGCTCGATGGCAATGCCTTGGCCCATATGCCCGGCAGCAAACGCCTCATCCGGCACTTGGGATAAGGGTACTGCTTTACCTGACAATGGAGCTGTGACTTGAATAGCTGTTGCTGTCTTTTTCTTCTTCCAACGATCGAACATATTATGATTCCTCCCTGGGTTGATTCTTCTGCTGTAGTCGGCCTGTGAACAGCCGATATAAATGCATGGCTAGAAAGCAGATTTCCGCTTCCGGTACTTTCTTGCCGAGTTCCTTCTCCATCATTGCCGCAAGACGAGCAGCCATACCGTACTCATAAGTGAACTTGGTACGAATCTGTTCTGCGAACGGATTATCCACGTGGATCTCCTGGTTCAGCATACGATCTACGGAGAATCTCAAATGCATGAGAAGGCGGACATAATCCATACTCCCCCGGTCAAAGGTCGTCTGCCGCTCCTCTTCTATATATTTCACCAAACTTCCCACCACATTCGAGGCCTTCACCAGATGGCCTACCGGCACATGGCTGACAGCAGAATAAACATGATAGGTCAAGAAACCAATCTCGTCCTCCGGAACCTCGATGTGAAAGGTCTGTCCGATGATTTCCGCTGCTTTGGCTGCGATATCATATTCTTTCGGGAAGCTGATTCGGGTCTCTTCAAGGAAAGGGTTTATAATATCCATACCCTTACGGATTCTGTAGATCGTAAACTGGATATGGCTCGGTAAAGCCAAATATACCTTGTCGTTTAATGTGCCCGGAAATTCCTGTCCTATGAGATTGAGTATCTGGTCTGTGATCTCCATCACCAGTGGATCGAATTCTTCCAGCAGATGGTGAGCTTGACTCCACTGCTCCCGATCCTCGAGCCTGAACAGCTTCTCAATCCGCTCATCGTCCGAGGAGATCGTGCCGCCTGTTTTTGCTCCAAAGCCAATTCCTTTGCCGAGGATGACGTATTCCAATTCTTTTTTGCCGCCATTGACCATCACGACATTATTACCTATAACACGCACAACTGTAAACAACTCGATCCCGCTCATTGACTTCCCCCTTTCCTTTAAGTTTAATCAGAGAACAGCCGAAGGATTCATGTCCGAAGATAAGCTCCAGACAAATTCCCACAAACATGAAAAAAGCCAAGAAAAGACCCCTTTGAAAGCTGTCTCTTCTTGGCTCATGCCCTGCTAAGGTAACACGCCGTCTCTTGTTGGTGCTATAACCCCATCATAAAACAATCCGCTTGCATTCGTCAACATTTGACACTCGAAACTGGACCTCCCAGGCGGGAATTCACACCAAGCCCATTAACGGAATTCGTTAATTCCCTACCCATTTCTGAAGAGCGAGAATAACCTCGTGAATATGAACCGGCTTATGAATATAACCGTTGGCACCATCAGCAAGGAATTGATCCTTATCCCTCATGGCATTCGAACTCATCACGATAATGGGAAGGTCGGACCACTCCGAATTCTCTCGAATCCGTTTCATTGTTTCGATTCCGTCCATCTCGGGCATCACCAGATCCAACAAAACCGCATTGATAGAGGATTGTTTATTCAGCACCTCCAGGCATTCATAACCATTTTGTGCTGTATGCACGGTCATCTGGAGTTTCTCCAGCGCATTGGTCAAACCATACACATTACGGATATCGTCGTCCACGATTAATACCGTTTTGTGTTCCAATTGGCTAAGCTCGTCCAGCTCATACTCCTCTATCCGTATATCACTCAAGCTCGTATGGCTTGCGGCAGCGGCCACCTCAGGCAGCACAAATAAGCTTTCGCTTCCGCCATACTCTGTTACGAGCGGCAAATACAAGACAAAGATACTTCCGCTTCCTTCCTCGCTCTCGACGGTAATATATCCGCCCAGCAGCTTGGCAAGATGCAGCGATATGGATAAACCGAGACCCGTTCCACCGAATCTTCTGGCAGTGGTTTCTTCCCCCTGCTGGAAGGCTTCAAAGATCGGTTGAAGATGCTCTGCCGCAATCCCGATACCGGTATCCTCCACTGAAAAAGCAATGACTTCTCCACTGATGATGAAATCCGAAGTGACAATCGAATTCATTTTCTTTACAGACAGTTTTACGCTGCCGCTCTCTGTGAACTTGATGGCATTCGAGAGCAGGTTGCGCAGAATTTGATGGAGCCTCATCCCATCGCTGTACATCATGTCGGGCAGATCTTCCGCCATCTCAATTTCAAACTCCAGATTTTTGGACTCTGCACTCTTGGAGAAATACCCTTCCATCAATTCCGGCAGCTCTGTCAGATTTACCAGGTCCATCTCGATCTGCAACTTACCGGCTTCCACTTTGGACAGATCCAGAATATCATTGATTAAATTCAGCAGCTCACTGCCTGAATTATGAATGACAGAAGCATAATGCTGCTCTTCCTCTGTCAGGTTGCCCTGCTTATTCTCCGATAAAATCTGAGACAGGATTAACATGCTGTTCAGCGGTGTCCGAAGTTCATGGGACATATTCGCCAGAAATTGAGACTTATACTTGGAGCTCTTCTCCAGCTCCTTCGCATAATTCTCCAGTTCACTGGCTGCTATTAACGCCGCTTCCTTCTGGGCTCCCAGACGTTCATTCAGAAGATGCATCTCAACCGAGTGGGCTTGAAGCTCCTCCGTCTGTGTCTGCAGTTCTTCCGTCTGACTCTGCAGCTCCTCATTCAAGGTCTGCGATTCGTGATATAACTGCTGGATCTCCATTTTACTTCGAATCGAGTTCAGCGTAACCCCAAGCTGTTGATTAAGCTGTTCGAGCAGCTGGATTTCCAGTTCATCAAAGGGTTTGAATTTGGCTAATTCAATTACGCCAAGGACTTGCCCCTCGAACATCACAGGTGCAAGCAACAAGGTCGTAGGCTCAGCATCACCCAGACCCGATTCTATCCGCACATAGTTCGGCGGGATATCGTCCAGAATAATCATTCGCTGCTCCAGCATACATTGACCCACCAAACCTTCACCTGGCAGGAAACGGTCTCTGACCTTGTTCCAGGGCTCACCATCAGGGTCAGCAAAAGCCGCGGCCTTTACCAATTCTGAACCGTCCCGGTTAATAAAAACAGCTCCGTACGGCAGCTTCATGATTAAAGCAAGCTTATGAATGAAAAATTGCACGGCCGTCTCCACGCGATCAGAAGATTGAAGCAGAGTGGACATGATCGAAATATGATCCTTGGCCCAATTCTGTCTCCCGACCTGTGCCAGCAGCTCGTTGGTTGTATCAGCCAACTGCCTCACCTCATCGTTGGAGCGCACATGGATCCGTTGGGACATATTACCGCCTTTAACGATATCAGAGATGATATGGGTTACTTGAGAGATCGGTCTTACAATGCTCTTGGAAATAATCAAAGCCGCACAGATCGTAATCAGAGCTGCTCCGGCCCACAACGCATACATCATATACAGCAATTGGGTGTTGCTATCCTTCATGTCGTCAATCCTGCTTGTTGTCAGCTCACGTTCTGTGTCTCGGAACGAGAGGAACAACTCGTGAATGGAGTTCATCGCTTGCTGCCCGGGATCGTTGATGAAGAAATGAAGGGCTTCCTCATCTTGTCCAAGCTGTTTCAATTGAACCGCAGGCTGGCCCGCATTGGTAATCCATTCCTGGATATTCTCTTTGATATTGTCCAAATGATTCGCTTGCTCAGAACTTTCGCTTACCAGCTGGTACAGCTTGTTGTACTTAATTTGCCAGGACGACAACGCTTGGTTGAACGGCTCCAGATAGGTCTCGTCACCCGTGATAACATACCCGCGTTGACCGGTTTCCATCTCCAGTAAATCCTTCTCGATTTCGTGCGTCAAATTATGTACTTCGATATCATGCTCCTCTATAAAATCCGCCTCTTGCTGCAGTGAAGAGATGCGGTCCGATACAATCCAGAGAAAAGCTCCAAGACATAACAGTATCAACAAATATCCGATTACAATCTTGCTGCGGATATTGATTTTCAGGTTGTTAGACAAGTGGCTAACCTCCCTTGTTCTCTATCAGAATAGGTCTGCTCCTATCCTCATAGTAATTGTTATGAAAATGGTTTACAAGCAAAACCATTTTGCATGATCTCAATGCTACTTTAGTCGTAGGCAGTCAGATTTATAAAATCCAAGCATATGTATAGAGAACAACCCCTGTACAGCTTCTATTGACACATTTAGAAAAGGAGGACCGCTCTTATGATGACCTCTACGGCGCTTACGGCGAATTTACATTGACCCGGCATGTATTCCATTTGAGGAGGCAGGCCGAACGTATAACTGGTCAAGGACACGCCCATGTGTCATCTCAGGAGCTGCCCCTGCTCAAAGGCATGTTCGTGTCAGAAATCCACCTAGGGCGCGGCAAGGTGCTTTCCCCTCATGGTCATCCGGACACCGACGAATTATGCTATGTTATTAACGGAGAAATCAGCTATTCCCTGGTTGATCCGTGCAGCAACCAGGTTCACGCATTACACGTTTCGCCGGGTCAGATGGTACATGCTCCGGTTGGCTGGTGTCACTGGGTTACCTCACTCACCCCTGACACGATTTTGCTATTCATGTATAACGCGGAGCATCCGCACCAGATGGACATTGCCCCGTTATGGTCTCATGCATTGCGTGAAGCAGACCCATTACAAATCAATGACGTCCACACACAACCGCAAGCGGGGCCAATCCTCCCCTCTGTTCCAATACAAGAAAAAATGCAGTCAGTCGTTCAAAAAAGCCCCCTTCCAGCTCCACCCTTAATCATGGCTTCGAACCACAGCAACAAAACCACACACAGCCGATGAGTTGGCCATGTGTGGTTTTGTTATAAGGACGCTTGTTATGTAATGATTCCGAGCGTGTAATTTATGCCTGCCTGTTGACTGCTTCTAGTCAATATAAAACCTTTGTTCAGGGCGAATTTGCTTCTTCAGCAGACGCAAATCAGCTTCGAGCTTTGCAACGGTTTCCTCAATCTCTTCCGGATTGAGCGCAGGACGTTCTGCTTCTGGCTTAACCCCGGCTCTAAGATCACGAATAATGATCTGCTGCTCCTGCCATTTATCCATAAGATCTGAGATGGTTGCGTAAAAACGCTCATAATCTTGAATGACTTCGTCCAGGAAGGAATCCACTTCCTCCTGATCATAACCCCGCAGCTTATTCGAAAAATTCTTTTCATGGATAGACAAAGCGTCCAGTTGAATGCCTAGTTGCCGAAAAAGCTTTTTCTGTTTATCCAATCGGCGTTTCATGTGTTCATCCATAATGATTTACCTCCAAATATTGGCGCAGCCCGTCTTTAAAGACTTCTCTCTCTATCTTTGTTTATATCATATTAAGCACTGCGATTAAAACACTCCGGGGCTTTTTTGGAGAATGTTCCAAAAGCGATAGGCCGCCATTCCCATAATAAATGTGATTGTTACCAACACATTTCGGGTATTGAAAATACATGGGCAGCTTTTAATGGAGCTAAGCTAGAGAGGAGCGACTTTTGATATGACTTCCATAACAAAACAACAATACAATGAACTTCGACAACGGTTGCTCAGCGATCAGGAACGATTAGAGCAGCAGCTCGAGTCCCATGAGGGAACCAACACGAACAATTCGCTTCGCGATTCAACGGGTGAGCTGAGCGCTGCCGATAACCATCCTGCCGACGTAGGAACAGAGGTCTTCGAACGCGGGCGGGACCTGGCCATTCAAGAAACACTTGCTGACGAGCTGGAGCAGATTCGATCTGCATTGCAACGAATGGACCAGGGACAATACGGTACTTGTGCAGAATGCGGACAGGAAATTCCCTATGAGCGGCTGGAAGCCATACCTTATACCGCCTACTGTGTCGAGCATTCTCCCAGACAGGATCTATCCGATAATCGGCCGGTTGAAGAAGATGTTATAACTCCGCCACCCTCCGGAGCAGGTGTCAACCGCCAACGAGAAGACGGAAGATTTGACGACGCCGGTGCATGGGAGGCTGTAGAAGACTATGGAACCTCCACATCGCCCGGCATGTCCACTCAGCCTGGACAAGATGACTATAAGAACAATGTATGAACCCGTTCAGCAAAATAGAAGGCAAAGCTGGTACCAAGCCCCTTAGGTACCAGCTTTATTTCGGATTCAGGATTCTTCCTTATTCCGAATATTAGAAGCAAAGAACTCGTATTCGTGATATCCTTCGCCGCGTTTCTTTTTAAAAGGGGTCAGCATTTTGTCCAGTTCAACAAAGAATTCACGCGCCTCATCCTCACTCATATACAGCGAAGTATTGGTTAGCATGGACGTCGTTTCGTCATCTTTACTCATGTTCTTGAAGAAGCGGTCCCTGTTCTGATCGAACAGTTCGGATAATAGTTTGTTCGTCTCCGACCGAATTAATTCCTTAATGACAGGCTCCTCGGAGTTTTTTCCGCGTTTGATCTTTACTGTGCCTGCAAAGGGTTCATAATATTTAGCGATGATACCATTGATCTCTTTCGTGGATACGATTTTAACGAGTCCGATTCTCTCCAATTTCTTCATATGATAATGAACTTTAGCCGGCACGTCGCCGATCTTATCCGCTACTTCCTTCACCGTTGCCGCACGATCCATCCTGTTCAATACATTCAATATCTGGAGCCGATATGGATCTGAATATATTTTGATCTCTTCCAGTGTAGTGAGTTCCATCGTTTCCACACCGTACACCTCAGCTTCACGTTAATTTTTCACTTCTTTTCATTATAGGCCGAGAATGTCGAAATTACAAAAACAGCCCAAAGTTTAGATGGCACGGAAACTTCTTTTTCGGATCAGAAACAGCACGGGCAGCATCATCATGAATCCCATCATCATAAAGAGCACCGGAGGCGATTGATGCTCTGCCACAAAGCCTGTGATTACACTGCCCACAGGAATTGCGGCCGTACATAACACCGCCATAAGGGCACTAATCCTGCCGAGCATATGCCTAGGCGTGACTTCCATCAGATAAGTGGATATCGGAGCATTCAGCATGGAAACCGCAAACCCTGTAATGAACATGCACACCGCAGCCGACTCAACCCGGAATGCAGGCATATGCCCTGGAATCCCCAAAGCAAAATAACCGATTCCGAGCAGTATCGAACCTGACATCATCAAGGTACTCTTTTTGAAGCTCTTGCCGAAGCGCCCGATCCATAACCCGCTGCAGATCATGCCGATCAGCAGCGCCGTTCCGAGCACACTCAATCCTCCCGCTCCCGCACCCAAGGTTTCTCTGACATAAACCGGCTGCAATACATTTAGCGGTGCCAGACAAAAATTATTAATCATGGCGAGAACGGTTGTTATCAACAGCAGTGTATGCTGCTTAACAAACAGGAGAGCTTCTTTAATATCACCAAGGACTGTCTTCTTCTCTTCCACAGACTGTGTAGGAGTTATTCCTGCTTCAGCCAAGTCAGCAGCATCCGGATTTGGCATAAAACCGACAATGATGGCTGCAAGGATAAAGGTCACGGCATCAACCAGAATGGTACCCGAGATTCCAATCAGGGCGATGAGCGCTCCCGCAATGGATAAACCGATCAGTTCAGCGCTGCGGCTAATGGAAGAGGAGAATGAATTGCCTGTCAGCAGCTTCTCCTTCGGAAGCAGCCTGGGCACAATGGACGTCTCAGCGGGCCGCGAGAAACACTCGAGCGTTGAATTAATGAAGGTAAACGCGAATAAATGCCATACTTCGAGTGAACCCAGTGCATATAAAATGGCGGTTATCGATACCATGAGGCCACGGCTGAGGTAGGTCAGCATCAGGACCAACTTCTTCGGCCAGCGATCCACATAGGTCCCGGTAAATAAACTGAATAGCAATCCAGGCAAGAAGTTAAAAGCGAACAATGTGCCCATTAAAAGCTCTGAGCCTGTAAGCATGTAGACCATCCAGCTGTATGCAATGGAATCCAGTGAATCTCCAAATCGGGTAATCGCCTGAGCTGACAAATAAATCATGTAGGGACGAATTTTCAGGAGCTGACCAAAGCCTTGCTTTTCCACAACAGCAGCATTTTGCATTTTCTTATCTCCTCTTCGTAAAATAAATAATTCTACACGTTAAATTTTTTCGCCTGTTAAAATAATATTTACGTTAAATTTATTTTATCGTTAAATTTATTTTAACGATTTTGGAGGAAAATGCAATAGACAAAAAAATAAACCGCCTGCTTCGGCGATTTATTACTCTGAAGGCCTATTTAGTTGGCTGCGGTTCTATTTGATCTCCACGCGCGATGAGGAACTGGCTGCACGGAGACAAGCTTCAATCGCTCGGATGTTGCTGATGGCGTCATCCGGGCCGTACGGTAAAGGAACGCCATCCATCACCGCTGCTGCCATTGCATCTGCCTGCAGAGCAAAGTGATTATAGATGCCTACCTTCTCTTCACGTGATCCCTTGGCGGTATGAACGAATATTTGAGACATATCCTCCATTCTCTCCCATCCAAAGGCAGAAGGCAGCTCAATCCTTCCCTCTGTACCCGCGATTTCGAGCGAGCATCTGGAATAGGTCCACATCCCGCAATCAAATGTCAGACCCAATCCATGATCGAATTCCATCATCCCGTGAACCATCATGTCTACACCGTCGTGCTCCTCCGAAAAAAAGGCATGGGCTGTCACGGCTTTAGGCTCCTGCCCGTAAATCATCCGGGCAGCGGATATGGGATAACACCCCACATCATATATCGAGCCTCCGCCCATATCCTTGCTGTATCGCACATTGTCTTTATCCTCTGCATTGTTGAAGGTAAAGGATCCATGGATTCCGCGGAGCTGCCCGATTTCACCGCTTTCGATGATTTCCCGCACACGCGCATGCTTGGGATGATACCTGTACATAAAGGCTTCCGCGAACAGCACGTTGTTGGCTTGAGCAACATCGGCCATTTCACGAACATCTTCCTCCGTCAGTGCTGCGGGTTTTTCACACAGAATATGCTTTCCGGCCTGTGCGGCTTTAATCGTCCAGGGTTTATGAAGGTGATTCGGTAGAGGAATATACACCGCATCAATGTCCGGATCATCCAGAAGCTCCTCATAGGAACCATAGTATTTATCAATATGATAGCGTTCCGCGAGCTCACTTGCTTTTTCGGCATTGCGGCTTGCGACCGCCCCGACTTCACAGCGTTCCGATTTCAATATGCCGGGTATCATGGAGTTTCTTGCAATTCGAGCAGTACTCATAATCCCAAAGCGCAGTTTTTTGCTCACGAGGTCATTCCTCCTTCGGCTATATTCCATACGAATGTGTATTCAATAATTATCGTTAACCGCTTTATGAAGTATCCCCAAACATCGATCCAAATCACTTTTAACTTGCTTTTTATAAAGCTTGGCTTTCTCAGCACCGTCATCGGTAAAATGATAGAGTACGATTTCCTGAAAATCGACCCGCGGATCGTTCCCCTTCAGCTGCTTGGTACGGTATAGAACCCCCTCCTGCACCAACTCATGCAGAGCCCGGTAGATTTCGCTTTGCGGCGGTGAATACCCATGGCTCTTGAAGTCCTGACGCAGTTCTTCCAGCATTTGATATCCATATCCGCGCTGCTGCTCCACCATGGTAATGAGATAAACTTTGATAAATGCTCGCTGCGCAATCATAAATGCCATCTGGGCGCCTCCTTTTTCTACAGAGCTATTTGTCCCCATACTTTCCTCATTATAACCCACAGTTTCCCAGTTTGCACAATAGGAGGCATCCTCTTCTTTTTAAACCAGGAAGGGGTGGATTGAAACGTGGAAGGCTGCTATGAGAGCTGAATGGAATCGGGAGTCTCAATGTATTAACTATTGTGAATTTTTCATATGTTGAAATAACATAATTTATAATTTCTCACATGTTGTTGATTGGTTCGTTGATGCAAGGTTCGGCAGGCGGTGTTCATAAAAAAACCACCCCTCAGGGTGGTTTCTAGCATTCACATGCCCGTTGTTGATGAATGAGACGGACTGGATGGCTGCAGGGTTCGATTTTTTCTTTTTCCGGTCATTCCGACCAGCCACTTGCCGAACGGTAGCATAGCCAGCAGGCGTGTTGCCCCATAGGCCACAGCCGCACTGATGAGCCACGAAGAAAGGATCCGAATCAGAGGAGGCATGCTGATCAGCCATGATTCGTCAACGACATAGCTTATACGCAGTGTCAACAGATGCATTAGATAAGCTCCATAGGAATACAGTCCGACGGAGGTCAGGAGCGAATTCACCCTCGCTCCTCCCTGACGGCAGATCCAGCCGGTCACATCGTACATAACCAATATGGAACTGATCAGGAATACCGACATCATCGGCCGCAGCAGAGACAGCGAATAGAACGTGATCGCTCCATTCTCCGCGGAACGGATTTCATTCACTGCCTGGATGAGCATCCATCCAAACAGGAACAGAAAGATCAGCCATATTCCCGTGCGTGCCTTCTGGATCCATTTTTTCCAGGATGTATGGTACAATCCCGCCGCTGCCCCCAGCGCAAAATAAAAGAAATAATATAGTGCATTTCGATCCGCATAGGTTGTAAACAGCTCACTCCACACGGGAATGTCCAAGCTTCCCATCCATCGGCCAATATCGCTGATAACCCCTGTTAAGCCCACATACAGCAACCCGGACAAGAGCAATATGGTCAACTGGGTTCTCCATCCCCATCGCTCCTTGATTCCCAATATGGCGGAACGGAACAAAGGATACAGCAGATAAAATTGAAACAGCATAATGATATACCAAAAATGCGAGCTGGATTTTCCGGTTAACAGTACTCCCCCAAGATATTTCCAATCCTCTGCCTGGGTAGGGTTGAACCTATTATTGATCAGCAATGTGATCAGTGTCCATACAGCAAACGGAATGTAGATATCACCAAAGCGCCTCTGTATGAACCGGCCATAATGCAATGAACCTTTATCATTATAAAACAGCACCATGCCTGTTATAAAAATAAAGACAGGTACTGCGAACTTGGTCGCCATAAGCAGAACCGCCATCAAAATCCCATCTCCGGTGGTCATACCCGGTTCCACGGTATAATGCGCTATGGAGTGCTGCAAGACTACGGCCAGAAAAGCAATCCCTCGCAGTCGTTCCACTTCCGGTATTCTTTCTCTGGACATTCCGCTCCCCCTTTACGCTGTCTTTCGTTCATCCTAACACACCTCATTGTAAGGGAGACTAACCCCGATCGGGTAATCCAAATTCTTACTGATCCAGATGGTTTGAGCAACAGACATCTGCCTGTATTCATATGTATCATAACAAAACCCGGCTCCTTGCGGAACCGGGTTCGGGTTAACCTCTTACAGCAAATACGTTCCTCGCGGCGGCAGCTTGTCGTCCCGATTCTGATCAACGGCCCCATACTGGTCCTCATTCCTGTAATCGTAATCGCGGAATATATCGTAAATGCCTGTGTTCTCTTCATCAGCATCCACGAGTACCAATATTCGTCCTTGCTCTACATAGGATTCATATTCTTTGGCCTCATCCTCCGGTATGCCAAGACCGATGAAACCGCCGACGAGCCCTCCGGCCCCTGCACCCACCGCTGCTCCTGTAAGCGTAGCGGCAATAGGTCCTGCAGCAAGAATGGGTCCTATGCCGGGAATCGCCAAGGCTCCAAGACCTGCCAGCAAACCAGCGGTTCCACCCAGAATGCCGCCTGTTGCTGCACCAGCCGCCACCCCTTCAGGTGCCATCGTTCCTGTCTGTTCAGCAATCAGTTCAGCTTCGCGTTTATCCTTCGCTATAATGGATATGGCATCATTCGGAACCCCGTGACGCTGCAGCTGCTCAATGGCCTGAGCCGCTTCTTGCTCCGAACGGAATACACCTACAACTTTCTTCTCCATGTTAAACCCTCCTTCATCGGTGGTTGTTCATATCTAACATTACCCGAGGGTACGAGGATTTAAACCTGGAGCCTTGCGTTGTTAAGCCTTGGGTCTGGTCCGATGGGTCGCGGTTGCTTCCAGCGGATCATCCGGCCAATAATGTTTAGGGTATCTTCCTTTCAAATCCTTTTTGACCTCAAAATATCCGTTCCGCCAAAAGCTTGACAGGTCTGAGGTCACCTGGACCGGTCTTTGGGCGGGAGACAGCAGATGCAAGGTCAGCGCCACCTTGCCTCCGGCAATGCGCGGCGTATCCTGTAAACCGAACATCTCCTGGAGGCGAACGGCCAGAAATGGCTGTTCGGGGTCACTGTAATTAACCGGGATCATGGAACCGCTGGGTACCCTGATATGGGTCGGTGCTTCTTTGTGCAGCAACTGCTTCTGCTCCCAGCTGAGCATATGCTCCAAGAGAGTTCCCGGTGCAAGCCGCCTGATATCATTTCGATTCCGCAGCCCATTCAGATAAGGCAGCAACCACTCATCCGCACGGTCCATCAGGCCTTCATCCGATACATCCGGCCATGAACCATCCCGTTCATGCCGAAACATGAACGCCATTCGTTCCCTAAGCTGCAGCGCGGCCTTGCTCCACTGAAACAATCCAAGTCCCTCCTGCTGAACGCCCTGCAATAATGCCAGCGCCGTTTCTTCTCCTGTCGGATTCGGATAGGCTTGCTCCTTGATGACCATGGCTCCTAGCTTCAGCTTCTGTCTTGCCCTGATGCTTCCTGATACCGCATCCCATATAACTTCCTTATGGCTTTCCATCTCGTTGCGGTAATACTTATCCAGAAAGCGCTCATCCAGTTCCGCGGCAAGCTGTATGTTCCCATCCGCCCCTTGATCATCAACGGCAGCCACTACCACATACCGGGCTCGGCTCAGGGGCTGCATCGCAGGGAATTTCACTCCCCTTCCACTGCGCATCAGGAACCCGCTTCCGCCCCGGTTCTTAGCCATCCGGTAAGGATAGGCAAACGACAGCAGAAGCCCGCACAGGTCAAGGTCCCCCCGTGTTGAATACGCGATATCCAGCTGTGCGTGGAGTTTCTTAATTTCCTGTCTCATTCGCTGTATAACAGCTTCCTCGCTTCTGTCTTGTGAATGGTATGACTGAGAGCCCTGCTCATAAGAGAGGATTCGTTCAACACGTGAGCGCAAATCCTGATCCTGTATCGCTTCATTTCGGCGCATTATATCCCGTTCCTGAAGCAGAACGGCTATCCGGATGGCCAGTGATGCTTCGTCCATTTCTTGTGCCCTCAGAAGCATATGAGCCAGTCTCGGATGAAGTCCAAGCCTGGCCATATCGTGCCCGTGCCCGGTTATACTATCCGAATCATCCAGAGCCGACAGCTCCTTCAGTAACGTTTGACCTTGGGTGTAAGCGATCTGAGGGGGTGCATCGAGCCATGCAAGCTGCTTCGGATCACGAGTGCCCCACGCTGCCAATTCCAGGGCAAGCGGTGCCAGATCCGATTCGCAAATGGCCGGCGTGGTGTGCTCCTGCAGGTGGCGGTGTTCCTCCTCGCTCCACATGCGATAGCATACGCCTGCGGATACCCGTCCTGCTCTCCCTCTTCTCTGATCTGCGGAGGCTTTGGACAGTCGTCTCGTAATCAATTGCGGCAGTCCCGTTCTCGGAGAGAATATCTCCGTCCGCATATATCCGCTGTCCACCACCGTTTTGATCCCTTCAATCGTAATGCTGCTCTCGGCAATACTTGTGGACAACACGATTTTACGTCTTCCGGCTGCATCAAGTTGGATTGCTGCATCCTGCTTCTCAGCCGGAAGCGCACTATACAGCTCACGTATGACCACATCATGGCCTAGACCCGTTCTTACTAATTCATCAGCCGTTCGCCTGATCTCTCGAGCACCTGGCAAAAACACCAGGATATCGCCTTGCTGTTCAGCCAATGCACGATGAATGACCATCGCTGTGCCTCTATGTATCTCGTCCAAGCCAAAGGAGCGCAAATAGTGCGTGGATACGGGAAAAGCCCGCCCCTTACTAACGATAACCGGCGCGCTGCCAAGGAGCTCCGCAACCGATTCAGCTTCAAGCGTTGCCGACATGATGAGCAATCGTAAATCTTCGCGCAGCGCTCCCTGTGATTCCAGCGCAAACGCCAAGCCTGTATCGGCCTGTAAACTGCGTTCATGAAATTCATCAAATATGATCATGCCGATGCCGCTTAACTCCGGATCATCCTGCAGCATGCGGGTCATGACACCCTCCGTCACAACTTCAATCAGGGTATCCTTTCCGATTCGGCTATCCATCCGAACCCGATACCCGATCGTCTCGCCTACACTCTCTCCCAGCGAGGATGCCATATAACTCGCGGCGGAGCGCGCAGCAATCCTTCTGGGCTCCAGCATAATGATTCGCTGTCCCTTAAGCCAAGGTTCATTCATAAAGGCCAATGGCACTTGCGTGGTCTTGCCTGCTCCCGGTTCCGCGATCAGAACGGCAGCCGTTCCTGTAGATAAAGCCATTTTCAATTGTGGCAGTACTTGGTGAATGGGAAGTTCAGTCATGGATACATCTCCGTTATCCTCTTCATATAATTCCTTAATTATATAAGACACCTCCACTGCGTCAAGTGGACCCTTGGCGAGAACAGAGGCTGCTGGCAAGAAACGATGTAAATACGCTACAATATGTGAATAACATACATCGTCAGATTCTGGGTAATCCATCCGATCCATTTCGTCAGAAGGTGATATATATGGAGCAGCACACCCCCATTCGCGGCCGCTTTGCGCCGACGCCATCCGGAAAAATGCATATTGGCAATGCATTGACCGCCTTGCTCGGCTGGCTGCAAATAAGAAGTATGAACGGACAATATATTCTACGCATCGAGGATATTGATACACAGCGTTCCCGCGAGGAGCTTACGGTTGAAATCCTGAGGGATCTGGAATGGCTCGGTTTGGATTGGGATGAAGGCCCGGGCCGTGACAGCGACTACGGGCCTTACCATCAGGCGGCACGCCAGGCATTATACGAGAGGGAAATTACGAAGCTGCAGCACAATCATCAGCTGTATCCATGCTATTGCAGCAGGGCAGATATTACGGCTGCATCCCGAGCACCGCATGGCATTGCATCGGAAGGCCTCCGCTACCCCGGGACTTGCAGATATTTATCTGAAGAAGAAGCCACAATCAGGAAGCTGCGCAAAAAGCCTTCGCTGCGAATGAAGGTCCCGCAGCAGCGAATATCTTTTATCGATGGCATCGCCGGGGCACAGTCGTATCTGTTATCCGATGGAGGGGATTTCGTTGTTCGCAGGGCAGATGATATGATCTCTTATCAGCTTGCAGTTGTCGTGGATGACGCGCTGATGGACATTACTCATGTGCTGCGAGGAGCTGACCTTCTGGATTCCACCCCCCGGCAGCTTCTGTTATACCAAGCGCTGGGTTATGAGCCTCCTCAGTTCGCCCACACTCCTCTGATGGTCGATGCCGAGGGCAGAAGGCTGGCTAAACGAACCCGCGGATTAAGCCTCTCTTTTTTACGCGGACAAGGCGTTAAGCCGGAACGGGTTATTGGGTGGTTAGCCTGGACCGCCGGTCTGCTGGAAAAGCCGGAACTTGTTACTCCTGCAGACTTGATCTCGTTGTTCGACCTGTCAAAAATACCGTCTTCCCCGATAAAAATATCGGATGAAACAAGGCAGCAGTTATTCGAAACATAAAAAAACAATCAGCGCCTGCGCTTTCGTTCTTGTGATAAGAAGAAAGGCTGGCACTGATCTGTTATTCCTCACGGGTTAAACGGTCTCTGACTTGGGTTTCATACTGCGCAAAAGCGCTATTGGCGCTAAGCCCGCGCTGTTCCATGAGCAGCTGAAGTCTTAACTGCTTTTCATTCAGCTTGCGTCGAAGCTGGTCCTGTTCACCCTCATTCCGGGCAGCTCCGAGCAGATCGTAAAGCTGAACACATTCCTTGCGCAGCGTCACTTCTTCGGGCACATAACCTGCATTCTTCATGATTCGATAGGACATTCTCATATCTTCGGGTAGGTGAGACAGATCATCAATGGGCAGCTTCTTGCCGGCAAACGGCAGATTATCCAGCTCTCCGTTACGAACCGCTTCTTCAATCTTCTGCTCCGCCAATCTGGAAAAAATGCTCATAATGGCATAATCTCCTCCTTGTACCTTGATCATCCTTATCTTATATCAGAGCCGCACGGATTCCAAGTACTACATGGTGAAATAAGCAGAGTCCTAACGTGAAGCTCCTCATGATGATCATATCTACAGGAGCGATTCCGCTCCATCAATGAATATTTGCGCCCCTGTAATATGCTTTGATTGATCCGAAGCCAAAAACGCCACCAAATCCGCAACCTCCTCCGGTTTACCGGGTCCATCCGACAGCGGCTGGCTTCCCTCCGGGTATTCAACCGGAATCACGATCTCCTCCAGATCCCCTTGTTTCTTCGTGCTTTGATCAATGTTGGTCGATATCGCGCCAGGACAGATTACATTTACCCTGATCTTGAATTGGGCCAGCTCCAATGCAGCCATCTTCGCAAAAGCCACCTGTCCTGCCTTGGTTGTGCTGTAGGCACTCATTCCAAAGTTGGAGAAGGTTCGTGTCCCATTTACGGAGCTGGTGATGATGATGCTGCCCTGTCCCCGCTTCTTGAGGTGTGGGATCGCATATTTGACCGTCAAAAACGTACCGTTCAAATTCACGTTGAGCGTCTTGGTCCATTCCTCCAGCTTCATGTCATCGATAGGAGTCATCACGCCGTTGATGCCTGCATTGGCAAAAACAATATCGATTCCGCCAAAAATCTCTACGGTTTCCAGAATAGCCTTCTCCACTCGGTCAGGATCTGTTGTATCCACATCGAAGGCTCTGGCAGATCCTGCCTGCAACTGATTGATTTCCGCTTCCACTTTGTTCGTACGGTCATCGAGCAGATCGAACAGCGCCACGTTTGCACCTTCCTTTGCCAATAAGACTGCCGCAGCCTTGCCGATCCCAGAACCTGCACCCGTGATGATGGCGGTTTTTCCTTGAAAACGTCCAAATCCTTCATTCATCATTAACACGCTCCTTTTTCTTCGTAATCCGTATACATTCATCTGTCACAAGATTACCCAAAAGTGCCTGTTTTATAATCATGTTTTTCAATTTAGCCGCAGCATCATGACCATCAACGAAAAAAAACCGGCCCTCGAAAGGTCCAGGTCCGGTTAATCGTTAACATTCTGTTGCATCCATATAACTACCACATGAATTCCAAGAAGGAAGCGTCATCTTCCAAACCATCCGTATGAAGGGCATTCATCAGCACCTGAACCTGTTCATCCGGAATATGCTCCATCACAGCATCCAGGTCATTCAAGCCATCACTGTATAACTGCAGGCGATATTCGCTCTCATGATCCAGTCTGCTGCTATACACATGCGGCTTGCCTCCTACTGGACCGATGCGGGATGACCAGCGTTCCGCCGTACGAAAATGGTCTCCGAATAGAGAGGTCAATTCCCTCTGCTTATGCCATAAGCGCACACGAGAATCGCCCTGCCAGGCCAGCCATAGCCTTCCTTTGCGGCGAAAGCGCGTGGGAAGCTCGATACGCCCGCAAATATACATCGCTTCGCTTCCCATGCGCTGTTTCTCTTCCAGAACCTCGCGAAGCAGCTTAGGTGTAGCGGAATCTACTGAAAGATCGCGCAGCTCCCGATCCGCTTCGAGCGATAGATCCTTCAGCTTGCGTTCCAGCGATGCGGAGGAGAGCTCCTCCTGATTCTCCAGCCATTCCATAAGCCCCTGACCCAACAGGCGCGAGGCTACATCCCCACGGTAGCTCAGTCCGACGCCGTCACACAGCACAAATCGGCACACATCTTCGTTCAGTGAAAATGCCAGGAAATCCTGTCCCTTCTCGGACAGCTTCACCGATTCGGCCGCCCTACCATAAGCATAACGACATGTAAATAGATCACGAATCCTCGTAAGCGGCTCTTCCCCGGTCTGTTTACTCTCGTAATAATACGTCGATGTCGGAGACTTCTTCCGCGCTCCCCAAGAATCCATGCTTCCAGCATATGATCGCTTCATATTCTTACCTCACCGGCGTGGCTGCCGACATCTGGAATCCGATGGATACCAGCTCCGAGCATGTGCCCGGAAGCATCATCAGGGCGCCGGGACTCAGCTGATAATCAGCTTCGAGCAGCATTTCACGATAGCTTTCAGGAAGAACCGAGGACATCATTTTAAGTTTTCGCGCGTGCTCATCCTCCAATGATGTGTCCGTCAAGATTCCCTTCCAGCGACGAGGTTCAGTGATCGGCTGGTTCATCAGATGATCGGATATAAATATATTCTCGACAAGCACGTTCCCATCCGGAACGCTCATACTCATAATCCGGCGGGCAATCGGTTCTGGATCATCTCCTGTCGACACTCCATCTGTCATATGGCACACAAGCGGTGCAGGACAATCCTGCATATTCGGAATTTCCGATTGCAGAATTTTCTCTGCCTGAAGAAAGGCTTTAGCCGAATCAGAGAACCTCTTTGGCGTCAAATCAGGCAGTGAACCAATTGCTGCAATCTCGTCAATGCCCTTAATTCCGTTCAACAAATCATATACATCATCGCTATAGGCAAGTATGGCAATCCGGTACCGTGGTGTTAACCGGTTACCCTTGGTCGAACGGAATACCATTTGCCGAATGGCCAGGGATAATGCTTCGTAAACCACGTCGATCCGCCTGCGGTCCTCCATCAGCATATTCATAGATGCGCTGATATCAATCAAATATATGATGAGCGCTGGCGTGCGCTGTGAAGCCTGTATGGTATAGTTCATCGTGAATAACATTCACCCCTGCATTTCGTTATGTTTGCTTCTTTTACAGTTTTGGTATCCAGTGACTGTCGTCACTCATGAATTTTTGCAAATTGTTGCGGCGACTGCTCATTTTGCCAACGGTCTTATAATAGGACTGATCCTTGTTATATAAATTAATGAATTCATGAGCAGCGTTCCTGGCCCGGTCTTTGTTGCCGGCTACCTGTGCATTGTATGCCTTATTATATAAGGCAACCAGTTCCACAACGTTCTGGGAACGCTGCTTCTGGAGCTGGGCCGCCTGCGCTTGCTGAGCCGCCTTGGCTTGTGCCTTGCGATTTGCCTCGGCCTCGACTGCTGCCTGAGCTGCCGCCTTGGCAGCTGCTTCATCCTGCGCGGCCTTCTTCTTGTTCTCTTCCTGCTGCGCTAGATAAGCCTCGTATTTGGCCTGGTTATCGTATTTTTCTTGCAGCTCTTGTTTCTTCTTCTTCTCTTCTACGGATGCCAGGTAAGCATCATACTTCGCCTGCTTATCATACTTGGCTTGAAGATCGGCTTTTTCCTGCTCTTCACGAGCCTGCTCAGCTTCCGCCGACTTCTTGGCTTCCTCTTCCTTCAAACGCTCCGCTTCCGCGATTTTTGCTTCTTCTTCCTTCTTGGCCGCTTCTTCCTGCTGCCTCCGTGCTTCTTCCTCCTGCTTGCGAATGGCTTCTTGCGCCTGCTGCTCGGCTAAAGCCTCCGCATCCATTTGCCTGCTCTCTGCCTTCTCAGCCAAGATCTGATTGACCGTAATCGCCGAACCAGCCAATATGACAAGTGCAGCCGCACTTGAGATCATAAATTTACGAGATAGTAACAGTGCCTTGAATCCTTTGTTCGATGTGTCTTCGACCGGTCGAAGCTGCTCCTCCAGCCCCTGAATCGCAGCGGCGAGCTCCACCTCAAGCGGACTGTCCTTCTTCACAAAATGATACGCGGAACGGAATATTTCCAGCGCACCTGATAAATTACCCGCCTTCTCCAAGTCACGAGCTTGATGGAACAGCCGTCCAACCACATTATCATTAACTTCTCTTGTACCCGGCTCGATCCCTAGCGATGCTATAACCTCTGCAGGCACTTCCTTCGAACGTTCTGGCGCGGCTTCTCCCTCGTCGGAAGCATTAGCCGCTGCGGCAGCGGCTGATGCGGCTGGAATCTCTTCCACCACTTCTTCCTCGCTCAAAGTAGACAACGCAATGAGCCACTCGCCGAATGTCGGACAACTGCTCAAATCCTGACTGTCCCATGCTCTGCCGAACAAGTCTGAAATCCGTGCACCCCAACGCTGACCCAGCGATTTTTTCAGCAGAAAATATCGTTCGCAAGGTGTCTGCATTTCATGCTGGTCAAAATAGCTCTCGCCCCATGCCCGATTCACGATGGCCGAATCGCTCCAGCCCAGCATTTCCGCAATGATGACAGCCCCTGCAAAACGGTCAGCATATGCACTCCATAGCCCACTGTGCACCGTCCGATGAGCCGCATAACCTGGCGAGCCAGCCAGCAAAACATCGGGGCGGTCCATTTTGGGACTGTACATCTGCTCGACATCTACAAGCTCAACGGCGGCCGTGCCCTCCGGCAGCTTCACTTCCGAAAAAAACGGAAGCATGACATTCGGCGCAGACAGATCGCAATGCGCTAATCCACGCTGCTCCATGCTCGAACCAATAGCTGCCAACGCCTTGGCCAGCATCAAACTTTCAGAACGTCCCAGATTACGCTGATCACTGATAACGTCAAACCAAGTGCAGCCATGTATCCATGGCATAATGACCGCGTACAGCAAATCCGGATATTCCGCTATCAAATCTCCGTTTCTTTCGGGAGTGAGCACCTCTCGGCTGCTTACTTGCAATCCCGGAATCTCGCGATAACTGCCCATATGCTCGGATTGATAAACCATAGCCGGAATTCTGAATTTCGGAAAAAACACTTTAAGCGCTTTGGCCTCATGCAGCTCCCCATCAACAGGAATCAGCTGGTAAACAATGCCTTGCCTCCCTGCCTGTGCATAAGCTACGCCAGGTGCTGCGGGATGTTGTCCTACTGTATAAGCCCTTCCATTTACAACAATCCCATCGCCCGGGTTTGGCTGAAATGTCATGAACATCACCCTCTCTATAACTCCATTACCAACCTATATGCTCGATTAAACGGCAAGCCGTAAATTTTAGACAAAACAAGCTGGATTGCAAGAAAACCGGGTTATCTACCACCCGGTTTATTCTGCCTATTAAACTATTATAATGCAAATGCGGCCGAATGAATATTAACGGGATTCGTCAGCCATACGGAATTTCTGAGCGATCGCTTTCAGCTCGTTGCTGATGCTGTCAAGGGTTTGTACGAAGGAGTTCATCAAGCGGCTTGCCTCCTGGAATTCCTGGAAGAAGCGCTGCTTCGTCATACCGTCCCATTGACCTTCCATTCCGTTGATCGATTGAGTCAAGCTGTTGACGATCTGCTGACTTTGATCACCGCTTTGTTTAAATTGGTTCGCTACTTGCTCCACTTGTTCTGGCGTTATTAAAATACGTCCTGCCATTTATGTAACCTCCTTGAAATTCAATTTCTGGTGACACTTGACATCTTAGCCCAATAGACTTGGTTTATCAAAATGTCCTCAGACCTAATTTCCAGTTACCCTGCACGCCCCAATTTGAAACTTTTACCATCTTGATTTTCCCAAAAAAGCAGGGAAATTAGTTAGCAATTCCAAACGAAGAAGGATCCGTAAAGGTCCAACCCTGACCGGACAAAGCCGCTTGTTTAGCCGAATTTCCGTTATCCCCACTTGTCATGCCAACAGCAGCCGCTACGGAACTCGGATTCGAAATAACAGTAGAAGAGTTTCCATAATCCGGCAATATTGATAAACGTCCATCCATACCGGAGGCAGCAAACAGCGCTGTCGGCGATACGGTATTTACGATCGCATGCTCCAAAATGGTATGGTACTGATGATCCGTTTCTTGAAACTGATCGGCTTTACTTTGAAGATGCTTGCCCAGTTGAGCAAGAAGAACTCCCAGATGCTCTCCTAAACTTCGGGCAGACTGCCACTCATCGATAACCGCCGCTTTGAGAGACGTCTCCCAGACGAGTGAATTCATTGCTTGGTTGAGCGTTCTCGTTATCGCCAAATATTCATCGCCACTATGCTGCAGCTGACGGCTTAACGTCCGGAGAGACTCCGGCTCGACAGAAATACGCATTGGTCCTCACCTTTCATACAGGCTCTGTTACTGTTTCAGCCACATGAGAAGCATATGACGAAACTGCTCTTTGGTCGCTGGTGCTGCGGTTAGCCAGTCCTGGTCTCCCTCCAGGCTCATACGCAGCAGCCAATTCATGGACTCGTTCACTATAAAAGCTGCATTCTGACTTTCCCAGCTGTTTCCGTTCCAAATCGATAGCTGGAGTTCCCCCGAAGATACCTTGTTCTTCATACATTTCGCGAGCGCAATGGAACCCTCGGCATCATCTGTCAGTCTCGCTAAACGATCACTGATATCATCGCTTTTCTGTTCGGAGGCAGAGGTATAAATATCTCCGAACTCCTTTCGGCTGAGCAATAAAGCCGGGATATCCCCCCAGTTCTGATCGCTTAGCGCCAGATCCTCCACCAGATGATTGCAGGTTTGTTCGATTGTTCCGAGTTCACTAAGCATGTAACGCCGGTTATCCTCACCGCTCCTGCATACTTGTATAACTCGTTCGTCCGTTACATGTATATATCCTTCAAACGACGAACCCTGATTTTCATACTTTAACCAGCACGCACGTTCCGCAAGTCCGGCAATCGCCACTCGTGAGAAGACATCAGGTGGAATCGACAATTCCCCGCCTTCCTCTTGAATCAAATATTGCTTGCTTAGGAGCGATTGTTTGGCTTTTTCCCATTCAACCGCGATTTCTTCGGTTAAGTATCCTACGAAAGGATCTTCTACACCAAGTAATCGGTCCGATCCGATAATTCCAGCCAAGAAGAAAAATTCCTTGTCGTTCAGTGTGATCGTTTCTTGTTTGGAAGCATGAATTGTCAACATTATGAGCCACCTCCCCTCAAACTACAACATGCCATCGGTCGCGAATTTCTGTGACCCATCTCTGGGCATTCCATTCGTCATCGAACGGAACTGCGCCTTTTATTCTGGAAAATTTTCGTTTTACGTAGTACCCTTGTCCCGGCGGAAGAATTTTTAGTCCTCCAGGACTATTCGAAGACTCGGAAAAAGGAATTCTGAAGAACGATAAATCGTTTGAATCCAAAGTCCCGAATAAAAATCCGTTCTGTGCAGCCTTAATATCCGTAAACCAGTCCACGCCATACGTCGGGAAGTCGGCCGGAACGCCAGCAACAACGAGATGAACCCGGCGGTCTCTTCCCTGTCTTACGATGGCGGACAATTGGTCCTTCAAGGTGAAATCAGAGAGCTGCTTGCTCAGAACATCAGCATCATCAATCATAAGCAGGATAGCCGGGTCTTCCCCGTCCTTCGATCGGGTCTGAACCCGTTCATGAAGGCCCGAAATGAGCGGTGCCAGATCCTCCTCATTCTCCGCATGTCCTCTGACATGCGGAAGATGGTTCATCCGGCTTAGCCCGCTGCTGCCATAGCGCGTGTCTACCGTATAGATTTCCAGCTCATCCGGTGACGTATAATACGCAAGCGATAGCATCCAGCTAAGAAGGAATGACGTCTTGCCGCCTTCCATTGGACTTGCAACGATAAAATGCGGCCCATCCTCAAGATTGATCGCAAAAGGCGTCAAATCATCCGTCGTCACGCCGACCGGAACCTGATATTTCTCCATGCCTGCACTTTCATAAGGATGTTGAACTTTAAGCAACTGGTGAAGCGGAATTCTGTCAGGCAGCGATTCAATATGCGGCGCATGTTCCCCTTGCCACGATTCATGATGAGCACGAATGCTATCGCGAAGCGCTGCGGAACGGCGTCCTTCGTCCTGACCTGAAGCCGGTAGTGCCGTTTGGAATTCAAGCGGCGGCACTTGTCCTTTGACCAGGCCTCTCCCGGGAGGAAGCTGGCTTGGAGCTCGTGCAGGACGTCCTACCGCATAATAATAATCAGCCGGGTCGGCGAGTTCATACGATACCGCCTGCGAAATATTACTCCGGACTTTCTCAAACATATCCGATATCCGATTGGCGGTTATCACGAATGTGATTCCCAAACTTCCACCCTCACGCAGCAAATATTCCAGCATATCATTCTCATCGGGATATGAGTTCCGGAAGTTTAGATACCCATCAATAATCACGACTATTTGAGGAACTGCGATTGAATTCGACCGGCGATATGACGCAACGGTTTTCACTCCCGCATCAGCGATCATATCCTTCCGCAGGGCCGCGGTTTTCGCGAGAAAACGGAACAAACGCTTGATCCGATCCTCCTCTTCTGCGGTCATGACCGCTCCGATATGAGGCAGTCCTGCAAAGTCCCGCATCATCCGACCCATATCCACGATATAGCCGTGCCAAAAGTCCGGGTTGTACCGATGGGCAAGGGACATCAGCATCGTCTGGATGAAGGTGGTCTTTCCGAGGCCCGGCATTCCGTAGACTGCCCAGTGCCCTTGTTCCAAATTTAAGACCAGCGGCTTTTGACACTGATTAGGCAGGTCATCAACTATCCCGACATAAGATGTAAGGGTCCATTCACAGAATGGATCCGTCTTTTCAAATTCCATACCGGACTCAATCGCATTCAAATCCAGACTTTCGGGAAGCGGAGGCAGCCATGGTCCCTGAAGTCGGGCTATCCCTTGTTGTCTTGCTACCTCAGCCACATGATCGATAAACACTTGCAGCTGTTTAGGCACTTCAAGATGGGCTCCTATCGAGGGATTCGAAGCAAGCAGGGGTTCTGTCCTGCCGTTGATCCTCACCTCGCGTATTACCACAGCGCCAGGTGTATCCTTCTCTTCAATATAAGGAGCACCGCTCCAGGCATACTGCGTTTCCTCAAACACTTCGTCGCTGCCGACTTGGAAATAACCTCTTCCCGGCTTGTTGATCCAGGCTGCGTTCGGAATCTTCAACATGTCCCGGCTGTCTCCCTCGCTTTGCACTCGAAGACAGATCCGAAAGCGCGAATTACTCCAAATTTTATCATCTACAACCCCAGCCGGTTTTTGTGTTGCAAGAATAAGATGGACACCGAGCGTTCGCCCGATCGCCGCAATGCTGATTAATTCATCCATGAATTCCGGTTGATCTTTCTTCAGCTGAGCAAACTCATCAATAATAATAACGAGATGGGGCAGCGGTTCGCCGTGGCGGCTGCGCAGCAATTTGTAATACTCGTCAATATGCTGCAAATTGCCCGCATCATTCAGGATTTTCTGTCGGCGGACAAGCTCGGCCTTAAGCGAAACCTTTGCCCGTTCGATCAGATTGTTATCCAGATTGGTAATCGTACCTACAACATGCGGCAAGTTTACAAACGTATTGGACATGCCGCCGCCTTTATAGTCAATAAGCATAAATGCTAGGTCATGTGGATGGAATTCGGATGCCAGTGAAGCAACAATCGATTGAATGACCTCACTTTTGCCAGAACCCGTCGTCCCTGCAATGAGACCATGCGGTCCATGTCCTTGACGTTCTATTTTATCATGAAGATTCAAATTAATCTTCTTTCCGCCCGCGCGGACACCCATGGGAACGGGCAATGAGTCCGGATAACGGTTCTGCTGCCATCGTCTGTGCACATCCAGATCGTTGATTCTCTGAATATCCATCATTTCAAAGAGAGGCAGAACGCTAGGGATATCGGATGCAGAGGATCGTTTCAACCGGATCGGCGCCATGTAACGGGCCAAGGCTTCAATCTGGTCTTTGCTGATCTGATGTGACTGGAACGATTGCCTGGAGACGGTCCCATCCTGTTTCTTAATGGTATAAGCTGCCTGCTCACGCTCTACCTCCACAATAAGCTGGCAGTGCATCGGCAGGCTTTCCTTCCGGTCAGACAAAACGATCGTGACCACATCAGCTGCATCACCGTCTTCCAGCAACAGAGGAAGCAGCGGTTCTTCCTCGATTAATTGGGCAGCGGATAAAATTACAACGTATGCAGGTGTCTCGATCGATTTCTTGCCATGCTCGGAGCGATTGTTCTTACGACGGTATAAATGCGTAAACAGCTCATCTGCAAGCTGATGCGCATTACTGCGCCGATCAGCAAGATAGCGGCTGGAGCGGTCATCATCCCATGTGTGCGGAAGCCATCGCAGCCACTGCCACTCACTCGCCTCTTTCTCCTCATAGAACGCGGCAATCTTCACTTCGTCCGGCGAGTGTCTTACAGCGGTTTGGGCCATCATGACACGAAGCATATTCAGTACCCGATCTCTTCCGCCAACAATCCCTATCACTTTGGATTCGAACAGGGGCAGAGCAATCGATGCCTCGTCAACCGTCTGAAACTCCGCAGACAGCAATTCAGCCGCCTCAATCAACGGGTCTTTGTCATATCCATCCGCACGGGGAGGCTTGACCTGAATGTAAAAAGGCACCTCCCCCTTGCCGACGCAAATCTCCAGGAAGTCCGTATCCTCCGGTGAACGCTCCCACAAGCTGCTGCTGCGGTTCTTTGCTACGTTATAACACACGTCCGGATCGCCATGGATGTCAAACAGGATATGAACCTGGTCCTCCTGCTTCTCCTTAAGCTCGTCTCGGTGCAGATCAAGCTGTGCGCGATATTTCTGGTCTCGTTCCTTCAGCTTGATCTGGTAGGTCTTCTTGTTGCTTAAATACATGAAAAATGGCAGCGTATAGGATGTCAGCATCATAAAGATGGACAACATCTGAAACATCATGTAGTTGGGGTTGGACATTTTGCCGCTCATGCTCATATAGACATAGAAGCCTACCGTCACGGCAGTCATAATAATCGGGATAATGATGGCAATCATCGAGAATGACGGTTTGCTTGGCTCCGACGGAGGTCTCAGAATCTCCATTTCCTCATTCGGTAAGGCCGGTCTAATACGCGGCGAACGTTGATATAACACGTTCATATGTTCACTTCCTCCTAATCCAGAGAGCATCTGAAAAGTACATTATGTAGGTTGTTGTTTCAGTCAAAACCAATGGGTTACTTACCCAATTCTAACTTTCTTGAAACAACGATCTTCTGCCATAGACAGGAGCTTCCTCGGTTGTTGTGGAGAATGCCCGCTGTAAACGTATATAGGAGCCTTCTCTCAATCCAGCCTCAACAAGGCTTGAATGGCCCCCTACCGTAAACCACAAGCCTTCTGGAAATTTTGCTTCTAATATATATTGAATTCCTTCACTGGAGGGTTCATGGAAGAGACGCAATCCCAGCAGCTCATTCAACCGTCCTATCGAGCATTCATCGGGTACGTCGATATCAAACCAATCATCTTCATTACGCCCGCTGATCACGGTGAGTATCATCTGGTTAACCTGCCTTCCCAAAAATGTTAATTCTATATGTTTATTCCATACTCCATGTCCAAACACCTATTTTAATAGGCACGAAAAATAGTTACATTATTGTAACTATATCATTACAGGATCTGTTCTGTCAATTTGTGTCATATTTCCTTTTTCCTATTTCGGCTGTGTAAACGTTGGTTCAGAAGAACTATTTATGTACTGATTATAGGCCAAATCGAGGCTTTTCGTTGTTAAAAAGCCACTGTTCACAAAAATGTCACGCTCACAAAAATGATTCTGATTAATTATACGAATTTAAGGTTATTTTAAGATTGGCAATTTATAATGCAATTATCATGAAAAAACTTTCGTGAGGTGATTGATATGAAAACACTTATTATGTTCCAAAACAAGCCGGTTCCCGTGTACTTTACAACGGACAGCAAGCAGCCGGTACAGAAGGTACTAAAACTGCTGACCAGCGCGCTTGACCATAAAATTCAAACCGGCAAAAAGGCGCTGCAAAAATGCCTCAACTCCCTCATCAGTATTGAAATCGAGGGATCCGAGGCAATTCTTCACAGCAAAAGTGAAAACGACTCTCTTGCGCTATCTCTCTTTTAAAAAGAGGGGTAGCCCTTTTTTTGTTTAGCTTCATTATAACCCGTAATGGCGCTCCTCGGCTATCTGTGCTCTCTGAATTCGAATCTGAAACAATTTCACGAGATTTCTCCGTGTCGTTAACTCCTGGCAATGGTTGAGCTTTTTTAATATAAACCGATCGATAGACATACAATTCATCCCTCCACTTCCTCACTTGGAAAAACGACCCTATGTTCTGATAACTTCTATTAACCGTGCTTTTCCGAGATTAAACGAAACTCCCTTCCTTATACAAAGCTTCTAATGAATCGACTTTTTTTTCGAAACAGTCAAACTGCAGCCCATTTATAGTCAGTACCTTGCATTAATCAGTACTAAGTGATATTTTATTGTAGACACTACTGAATATTAATTACTACCTCATGATGACAACACGAACAAGGATTTATGAAAGGAGGTATCGGCATGGATGTCAGTATTCAATTTAAAAAAGGTGTTCTTGAAATTTGCGTGCTTGTGCTTATCCATCGCAGGGACCAATATGGCTATGAGCTGGCCCAAGCGGTATCTCGGCATATTGAGGTCGCGGAAGGAGCTTTATACCCCCTTCTTCGCCGGCTTGTGAATGAAGGCTACTGCACAACATACCTGCAGGAATCAAGCGAGGGGCCACCCCGTAAATATTATAAGCTGACCCCAAGCGGTGTGATCTATATGAGGGCGATGGTAAAGGAATGGAAGACTTTTGTTAGCAATGTGACCAATCTGATAGAGGAAGGAAATGGGTATGACTAAAAAACAGTTTATTTCGATTTTGGAATCGCGTCTGGCTGCGCTTCCTCCCCATGAGCGCCGGGAATTCATCGAGGACGTGGTGTCCCATTTTGACATCGGCATGCAGAACGGACGGTCCGAGCAGGAAATCGCCCGTGAGCTGGGAGATCCCTTTGAAATGGCAAAGGAAGCATTAGGCGACCGTTATGTAGACATGGAAATCCCGGTCCCTGCAAGTGCGGGAAAACCTTCTTCGTTCGGCAAAATCGCCATGGGAACGGGTTTATTCTTCTGCGCTATGGTCATGATTCCTTTCCTTGCGGCATTATGGTCCGGGGGAGTTGCCATTGCAGCTGGCTCGCTCGCCACCCTGCTCAGCCCGGTGCTTGTCCTGCTTGATTATATGGTGAACGGGACGTTTTATCCCGCCAAATTGTTCTTGTCCGTTTCATTCGTGGGAATCGGCATTCTTCTTGGTTATCTAACCCGCTCCATTATATCGGGATTGTTATCGATAACCCTCGGCTACTCCAGATGGAATACTCGCATGATGAAAGGTCGTGACGCAAAATGAACAAGAAATGGTTGTTCAGTACAGCTATTGCACTTATATTGGTTGGCATCGTCGGTATGGCTGCGTATCAATTTAAATTTGGGGAGGAGCTTATCAGCTATCAGAACAAATGGGAGCTGCAGGATGCGGAAAATCTGAAAAAACTGAGGATTTCCAGCAACATCGAAATTGACTTTGCCTTCGAAGATAGCGGAGATTCGGGAGGATACATCGCTTTTGACGGTAAATTAAGACCCGAATATATCGACATCCTCCAATCTTTTCATCCATCTGGTTCGGAAATCGAACTGGATCTGACCCCATCCTACAAGATTCAGTTTATGAGTGTGGACTTCCATTCACCCAAAGGAAAACTGACCGTTGTTCTGCCATCAAGCACAAAACTCGATGATCTGGAATTGTCAACGTTCTCCGATAACATCCACGTCAAAGGTGCATCATCCAAAACGGTGGACATTTCCGTGAAATCAGGCAACATTAACATGAGTGAGATACGTGCCGAGCAACTAAACGTGGAAAATATTTCGGGGAATATTCGCGGCTTCGATATTCAGGCATCCACGCAGCTTGTCAATCATTCCGGCAATGTCGTGTTGAAAGATCTGGAAGGCCCCGTAGACATCGAAGTTTCTTCAGGAAATGTGAACCTGGGCCTGGTTGGTGTTTCGCCCGTCCAAATTTTATGCAGATCCGGTGATGTGAAAGTGCAGCCCGATCCGTCATTCCGCGGATTCTATGATCTCAAGTCGCTGTCGGGATCCGTGAAGGCACCGGAAGCAATGGAGGAAACAACCGATACTATCCAAATACAAACCTACTCCGGCAACATTGATATTGTTCACTAGGATGTCATTGACAAACCATACAAATGAAATATACTATAATTTATAAAGTAAACCATACAACAAGGAGAGTTTTCATACATGTCTAATGTTCTATTCATCAAAGCAAACAACAGAGCCATTGAGCAATCGGTAAGTGTAAAAATGTATCACGAGTTTCTGGAGTCTTTCAAAGCAAGCCACCCGGAAGATCAAATCACGGAGCTTGACCTCTTCGCAGAGAACCTACCTTATTATGACGGTGTTGCCATTAACGGAATGTTCAAAGCCTCCAAAGGCTTCGAAGCAACACCGGAAGAGCAAACTGCTGCAGCGAATGTCAGCAAATATATTGACCAGTTTCTTGCTGCCGACAAAATCGTTTTTGCCTTCCCATTGTGGAACATGACGGTACCTGCCGTACTGCACACCTATATCGACTACCTGAACCAAGCAGGAAAAACCTTTAAATATACGCCTCAAGGCGTTGTAGGTCTCGTGACCGGCAAGAAAGTTGTGATCTTGAATGCACGCGGCGGCAACTATTCCGAAGGACCTATGGCAGCAGCAGAGATGGCTGTAAACTTCGTGATGGGTAATCTCCGTCAATGGGGCGTACAAGACATCGAGACGTTGATCATCGAAGGTCATAATCAATTCCCGGATGAGGCTGAACTGATCGTCCATAACGGTCTTGAGCTTGTTAAAAAGGCTGCTGCTGGATTCTAATAGAGAACTTATACTAACTTAAATTTGTATATTTAACACACGAAAACCACCGTTCCATTGAACTCCATCCCAATGGTTAGACACCATCTAACATTGGAGGTGCAGTTCAAATGAGGGTGGTTTTTTGTTTTGTGTATTGGCGGCTTGTTAAGATTTAGATCTTGTCCCATTGAATCCATAAATCACGCGGATTTCGTACATAGACCCCGTTATCCCGGCTCATATACTTATGAATGATAAATTCCCGCCGGATGGTTGCGTAATCCGCATGATATTGCTTAATAAACTCGTTGATCTCCTTCTCAGGGTATTCCCGCCCCATTTCAAGCTGTTCCACCAGGTGCTCCATAATCACCAGCTTCTTCTTGTACTGTGCCGGAATTTGCCGCAGGCTTCCATCCTCAGCCATAAAATTTCTTAGTACGGAGGCTTTATACGCCTCACTTGCTGTCAATTCCATCATGATCAACCCTCCAAAAAACAAATTTTATAAGCATCTAATTTAATAAATATCTAATTAGAAGATAATCTAATTTCTAATGATTGTCAATCCCTCCCCCCACTCATGTGAAAAACCGTACTGCGTCAACGGGAAATCTGGATTTATCGTTTTATTTGCTGTAGGATTATAATGCTGATCCATAGCGTAAGGTTAAATACATAAGGAGGTTCACCATGCTCGACGTCTTAATTATCGGCGCAGGCCCATGCGGTCTCGCAGCTGCCATTGAGTGCGGCCGCCAGGGCCTCAGCAGCGAGATCATCGATAAACACAATGTAGTCCATTCCATTTATCTTTATCCGACGCATATGCAGTTTTTCAGTACAGCTGAAATGCTCGAAATCGGCGATGTTCCATTTGCCATATCGAATGACAAACCGTTCCGGCACGAGGCGCTGGCCTATTACCGCAGAGTTGCCAAGCATTTTAATCTTAACATTTTCCCATATGAGGAAGCCCTCACGATAACGAAGCAGCCGGACGGCAGCTTTCAAGTGAAAACGCAGAAGCGCGGCGGTGAGAAATCCATTCGACAAGCCAAACACGTAGTCATCGCTACGGGTTATTTTGACCATCCGAATTATATCGGCATTCCTGGTGAAGACTTGGAGAAAGTAACGCACTATTTCCGTGAAGCTCATCCTTATGCCGGCATGAAAACCGTTGTCATCGGAGGCAGTAACTCCGCTGTCGATGCAGCCATGGAGCTCATCCGCGTTGGAGCAGAGGTCACGATGGTGTACAGGGGCGAAGAAGTGTCCCAGAATATCAAGCCATGGGTACGTCCTCTGTTCGACGGCATGGTTCAGAAGGGACATTTACAGCTTCACCTGAACTCCCGTGTCGTTCAAATCGCGGAATCCTGGGTAACCGTTCTTTCGAATCAAGGTCAGGAAACGATCATTGAGAATGATTTTGTCTTGGCATTGACCGGCTTTCGCCCTGACCGCAAGCTGCTCGCCTCCTCTGGCGTCGAACTGAATGAGGACATGGAGAAACCGCTCTATAATCCGGATACGATGGAGACCAACGTTCCAGGACTTTATGTGGCTGGCGTCATCGCATCGGGCCGTAACGCTAATGAGGTCTTCATTGAAACGGGCAGATTTCACGGGCGCTTGATCGCACAGCACATGGTCTCGAATGTTTAACAAAAGGAGGGATCTCCCATGGACGTAACTTCACTCATCCTGCTGGCCATGGCCGGACTTGGCATTATCAGCAGCAACTCTGCTGTGACCATTGCGATGCTGACTTTGCTAATGCTCCGCGTAACCGGCTTTCAGCAGGCCTTCCCATGGCTGGAGAAATACGGACTGACCCTCGGTATCATCATCCTCACCATAGGGGTGATGTCGCCGCTGGCCAGCGGTAAGATGAGCCTGCAAACCATCGGCGAGTCCTTCCTCCATTGGAAATCACTGCTCGCCATTGCCGTCGGCATGCTTGTCGCTTATCTGGGAGGACGCGGAGCTACCCTGATGGGAAGCAACCCGACCGTGGTTGCCGGGCTCCTCGTTGGCACCGTCCTCGGTGTTGCTCTATTCCGCGGCGTTCCCGTGGGGCCGCTGATTGCCGCCGGTCTGCTCTCCCTGCTTATCGGCAAATCTTGAGGAATGCTTGTTTGCCTTCACCTGCCATGCAAACAAGTAATAACACGTTGAATGATGGCCTCCCTGCTGGTTCAAGGACCCTTGGGGAGGTTTATTTTTTCTGTAGTGCGGCAACAGCTTGTTCACTCATCATTACCATATATAGTCTATTCTATGGTATGATAGCTATCGTATTTCAGCTCTTCTTCCCATACATCCCAGTGAAACATGATTGATCAGGAGGTTACATCAATTGTCATCCACAAATACGAATTCAGCGGCTGCCCCATTGAGGCAGCTTCCTGTGCTGCTCTTTAGGCAGCTTAGACCGAAGCAATGGACCAAAAATCTGCTTATTTTTGCCGCCCCCCTGTTCTCGTTCGAAACGATAAATCCTGGATCGCTCCTCGATACGCTGATCGGTTTTCTTCTCTTGTCCTTCGTATCCGGCTGCGTCTATATCGTGAACGACTATGCGGATCGCGAAGCCGATCGCAACCATCCGGTGAAGAAGTACCGCCCGATGGCATCCGGTGCCCTTCCGCCCAAGCTGGCGCTTGTGTTTGGTGCGTTGTTGTTAGCAGCTTCTCTAGCTGTCTCTTATGTTCTTAATCCGTTGTTTACCGGCTTGCTGCTGCTCTACTTCGCAATGAATGTTGCTTACTCGTTCCGGCTGAAGCACGTTGTCATCATCGACATCATGATTATTGCGGCAGGGTTTGTACTGCGGGCCATTGCAGGCGGTCTGGTGATTCATGTGCCCTTCACGCCGTGGTTCCTGCTGTGCACCATGCTGTTGTCGCTCTTTCTTGCTATCGGCAAGAGACGGCATGAGCTTCATCTGCTGCAAAATGACAAGGGCTCTCACCGCAAGGTGCTGGATCAATATTCATTTGATCTGCTGGACCAGATGAGCAGCATTGTCACAACGGCAACCATCATCAGTTATTCGCTGTTTACCTTTACATCGGGCAGAACCGTTCACCTCATGTGGACCATTCCGCTTGTCATCTACGGCATGTTCCGCTATCTTTATCTGATACATATCGAGAAGAAAGGCGGTGCGCCTGACCGGGTGCTCCTGGAGGACACTCACATCCTGGTTACCGTCATTCTCTATGTAATAAGCGTTGTCGGAATTTTGGTGTACTTTGAATAATACAGAATTGGTAATAGAGGGATCCCATATGAACCAGAAATTCGCTATATTCGATATCGACAAAACGGTGATTCATACGGACTCCATGTTTCAATTTTTGCAGTATGGTATACGGAAAAAGCCTTCCACGGCACCCGTCATTCTGAAGGTCGTGCTGCATTCCGTGCTGTACAAGCTGAAGCTCTTGGAAGCCGAAAAAGCAAAAAGCGCTTATTTCCATGCGATGCGCCATATGGAAGACTCCGATCTGGAGCATTTTTATCAAACAGAATTAAAGCCCGCCATCTTTCCCGATGCGCTGAAAGAGCTGCAGCTTAAAAAGAGCGCGGGTTATCATGTCCTGCTCGTAACGGCATCCCCGGATGCGTATATGAGATACTTTGCAGAGCTGCCATGCGTTGACACCGTGATAGCGACAAAATTGACCCGGCAGGACGAACGCTTTACCTCAATGATTGAAGGCAGCAATTGCAAGGGAGAGGAGAAAGTGAACCGCATTCAGCAATATCTGGAAGAGCAACAGCTGACCATTGACTATGAGTCATCCTGTGCTTATTCCGATTCCTTATCCGATCTGCCGATGCTCCGGCTGGTCAAGCACAAATATCTAGTCAATCACAAATCCGCTCATGGATGCGAGGGATTAACATGGAGCAGGTAAAAGCACAGGACTCTCCGCGCCACCTCGGCAAGCTGCTGATGGTTGTATCGGCCTTTTTGACGGCTACCGGGCAGCTGTTCTGGAAGTGGGGTCATACCAACTTGCTGTATATGGGGATCGGGTTTGTCTGCTATGGCCTCGGGGCTGTACTCATGATCAAATCATTTTCCCTGGAGAAGCTATCCGTAGCCTACCCCCTGATGTGTATCAGCTATATTGTGGCCCTGTTTTATGGTGATTTTTTTCTGGACGAACCTCTTACCCTAAAAAAACTGGCCGCTGTAGCCCTGCTTGGAATCGGGGTGACCTTAACTTCCTATGAAAAATGACATCCTGCTCTACTCACTTCTGCTCTTGATGACACTTCTGGGCTCGCTTGGGAGCGTATTCTTCAAGGGGTACACCGCGGGCAAACAAATCAAGCTGCTTCTGATCGGTTTTTTCTGTTACGGTTTGGGGGCGCTGCTGAACATTTACCTGCTTGGCCAGCTTCCCTACACACTGGTTATGCCAGCCAATGCGCTGACATTTCTGTGGGCATTGCTGTTTGCCAAACTGGTATTCAAAGAAACCATAGGGATTCGAAAAATCGCGGGTGTCGCGTTTATTATTTCCGGATTGCTTATGCTCATCTGGTGAATGCATGCAGAACGGCTCACTTTGAATACATAAAATGATTAGATTGGTGGAAAGCGAACATGACTTTTTTCCGTTATTTGTTTCGACATAAAAAAGATAATTATACGGCCATCGGCTTAAGCATCTGTCTTGCGCTATGGTATGTTTTCATGAATCTTCCCTTCGTGACCTACATTAAGGATCATGCAGCCACCCTGATGCCCCATAGCCCTTTCTATGGTGCACCTTTTACCTTGAATCTGTTTAACTTCGACCCTTCGATGGAATATGGCCCGGAAAATATCTCGATCATACACCCGTTCATTAATTTCCTGACAAGTCCGTTAACATCGATCATCGGGAGTTCCAACCTCCCTTATCTTCTGATTCAGTCAGTCTTGAATGCCTTGAGTGCAGCTCTGGTATATTACATCATCCGCAGAGGCGGAGCAGGCTGGGTGCTTTCCCTCGTCACAGCCGCTTTCTTTGGTTTCAGCTCTTACTCACTGTACACGGCTTTTATACCGGATTCCTATGCTTATGCGCAGTTTATGATCATTTTATCTGCGGCTTACTTGCAGCATAACCGAATCGAGAATCGGTTTGGGGTAATGCCTAACGCCTCCCTGGCCCTTATCAATTTCGGAATTACATCTACGAATGTAGCAACCTTCTCGGGAGCACTGTTGATCAGTATGTTGGATAGACGAATGAAACACGCGTTTAAACGGTTTATCATCATAATGCTGGTCTTTCTGGGCATGGTTGTAATTGTTACACTGCTTCAGCACCTGCTGTTCTCAGGCAAATCGTGGATCGGGAACGTATTTACAAGCATGCAGAACGGCGCGCTCAGCTACGTTTCTCCCTTCTCCTTCACGCATCATTCACGCGTGTTTTACATGCTGTTTGTAAGTCCTATTCTGTCGCCCGAGCTTGCTATGATTGATCCGGGAATCGCTGCGTTTGTGACGGATTTGTCCAAGCCGTATCCGATCCATGTCCATATCGTCGGTCTCGGCATGCTCTTGCTCGCCGTGCTCTCCTTCATCAAAGGCATCAAATCCCGTGATACGTGGGCGTTCAGCATCTACATTCTGTTCGCGATCCTGCTCCACGTCATCGTTGGCTTCGGTCTGGCTACGTATAATTACGATATGTACTTGTACGCAGGGCATTATCTGTTTGCGGTATTCGTACTCGCCGCGATGTTCATTGCAAAATTGAACAGCTATCGTATTCAGCAAGCTCTGACCGGCATCATGATCCTATTCCTGTTTATCACCTTGGTGAACAATATCGTATTACACGGTCAGACGCTGGATTATATTCAGACGACTTATGACACGGTGTTCCATAATATCGAGAAATAAGCATTGCCTCAAAGGGGGTGTCCCGAAAGATCTTAGATCTGGACGGACGCCTTCTTTTTCCTATTAATAGACACTTTCTCTACGAATCGTTCCTCGTATCACTACCGCTTATCTACTCACTTACCAAGAACAGAATGCTATCAAATGTAATAAATCACTTTCTTTCTTCTTCTCTTGACGAACCACTACATAATGTAGTAAATTGTAATCACTACGTAGTGTAGTAATTCATTTCGTTATGGACGCATAACGAACTCAAGAGGTGCTCACCGTGAAACAGGTACAAAAATTATCGGATACTGAAATGGAACTAATGGAAGTAATTTGGGAGTGTACGCCGCCTGTGACATCCACCGAACTCCTGCGTTTGTTTTCTCAAAAAGGAAGGGAATGGAAACCGCAGACTATATCCACCTTTTTATCGCGCTTGGTGGACAAAGAGGCGCTTGCAGTTACGAGGCATGGACGGACAAATCAATATATGCCTCTCATTTCTCCTAAAGATTATAAATTACTCGAAACGCAAAACGTGCTGGACGGGTTATATCAAGGCTCGGTGAAAAACCTAATATCGGCTCTATACGATGGCGACAAGCTATCAGATGAAGACATTTCAGAACTGAAGAAATGGTTTTCGGAAAAGTAGGTGCACCTTATGAATACGATACTTGAATTGCTGTCTATCCTTACCGTTGCCGGAAGTGTCGTCGTAGTCTGTATTCTTTTACTGCGAATCGTATCCATCCATGCTATTCCACCAAAATGGCGTTATAGAATTAGCAAAATGGCTTTAGGCTTTTATCTTCTACCTGTAGTGCTTGGTATACAGTGGGTTTCACGGTTCTTTACTTTCAAGTTTAAAGCAACCACCCCCATCTCAAACCAGTTGCCATTAAATGTACAACATACGCTACCTGGACATTCAGGGTTCAATCCGAAGCCATTTATGGCAGAGCAGACTATTTCAACCCATATAGCCCTTCTCCTCCTCAGTCTATGGGGACTCGGAGCTGTAGCCTTTGCCGCTTGGCAGACCGTTTCTTATCGCAGATTATTGAAAATCCTGGAACAGACGCGTTCCTCCGTTTCGGAGAATAGTGAAGCAGCTAAACAACTCCTTTTTACCAAGCAAGCTCTTGGTGTTACTAGCAAGGTCCAGCTTGCGTACAGTTCTGCCGTTCGGAGTCCAGTGCTTGTCGGCCTTTGGAAGCCAACCATCTATCTCCCTATGGAGAATACCGTAGACATGGATATGGGTATGGTGATCCATCATGAGTTGATTCATCTGAAGCGAAAAGATTTATGGGTCAAGGCGTTCACCTTGGGAGCCAGTGCCTTACATTGGTTTAATCCCTTGGTACACATTCTTCAGAAGGACATTCACACATGGAGCGAGCTTTCTTGTGATGAAGAAGTCGTAAAAGGGATGTCCTACGCCGAACGAAAACGCTATGGAGAAACCATCTTGAACGTCATGGCAGGATCAAGAAATTTACCCGTACGATTTTGTGCCTCCTTATCCGGTGACGGAAAACAATTAAAAAGGAGATTAACGATTATGCTCAGCGTAAAGAAATTGAAAAAGAAAACAGTGTACCTCACGATAACAGCTGTATTTTTGGTGGCCGCAATTAGCACAACAGCAGCGGCATGGGCTTCCAGCAACACGCCCAAAGTAGTAGAAGATGAAAAAAGTCAATTTAAAGCTCAATCAAATGAAGTTACCTTAAAACCTATAGACGAAACTAAAACAAATGAGGTGGAAGTTTCTCGTTCTACACCTGCATCTGATAATGAAACAAATACAGGATCGCAAATCAAAGAAAATACGGATATACCCAAAGCTCCAGATGCAAGTGAAAAAAGCGCTCCTGACCCTCTAGCAGTTGAAGAACTGATTATGCCAGTAGACGAAGGTTATAGAAAGTCTCACCTAACTGAAATCCCTCCGGGCACTTCAATCACGGTAAGATCCATGACACCTGAAAAAAAGACTTCGATGAAGGAACTTGAAGAGGAATTACAAGCAACAATGAAACTCGAGGAGTCTATCGACTATGATGAATCTTCTCATAAATAACAATTTTGAAAAAAGCACTGCCTCAAAGGCAGTGCTTTTTTCAGATATTATTGACTTTATTTGTACACCTTTTCCATTTTTGATACCCTCCGCTTATTGCTGAACACACCCTGCAGCTTTAAGTCTCCAAATGCTGCACGTTATACAATCTCGCATAACTTCCTTCGAGATTCATCAGCTCGCTGTGCGTGCCCTGCTCTGTAATCCGGCCATTCTCTAACACGACAATCTGATCGGCATGCGTAATCGTCGAAAGGCGATGAGCAACAATCAAGGTTGTACGGTTATTTGACAGGGAGGCAAGCGCCTGCTGTATCAGGTGCTCCGACTCCAGATCCAGCGCCGAGGTTGCCTCATCGAGGACCAGAATGTCCGGGTCTTTAAGAAAGACGCGGGCGATCGCCAGTCGTTGCTTCTGTCCTCCCGAAAGTTTAACGCCTCGTTCACCCACCTCGGTATCATAGCCCTGCGGCAGCTGAGTAATGAAATCATGCGCATTGGCCGCTTTGGCGGCTGCAACTATCGCTTCTTCCTCTGCTTCCGGATTACCGAACAGAATATTTTCCCGAACTGTGCCACTGAACAGGAAGTTATCCTGCAGCACCATACCTACGGCCCCCCGCAAACTGTCCAGCGTCAAATCCCTGACGTCGTGTCCGTTGATCCTAACAGCGCCTTGCTGCACGTCGTAGAATCGGGGAATCAGTCCGATGAGTGACGACTTGCCGCCGCCGCTCATGCCGACAAACGCAACGGTCTGGCCTTGCTTAATGGTCAGGCTGATATCTTTAAGCACCCAGCCTGCATCGTCATTGTACTTGAAGCAGACACGATCAAACTCGATCTGTCCGGCTCTCTTGAGCGTTTTGGCATCAGGACGGTCCAGGATGTCATAAGGCTCGTCCATGAGCTCCTTGACCCGCTCCAGCGACGCTGAGGCCTGTGTCAGAACCGTTGAAGAGTTGATCAGGCGGCGAAGTGGAGCATACAGCCTGTCAAGGTAGCCAAAAAAGGCTACAAACGTACCCAATGTCAGATCCCCCTGAATTACCCGGTACCCTCCGTAACCGATCACCAGGATCGGCGCAATATCCGTCAGCGTATTGATTATCGAGAAGGTGAGCGCGTTCCAGCGGGTCTGGGCCATCGCTTTATTCAGAAAATTTCCGTTGATTCCTTCAAATTTCTTCTGGTCATAACGCTCCAGGGTGAAACTTCGGATAACCGAGATGCCCTGAATCCGTTCATGCAAGTACGCCTGGATGCCTGCCAATGCCTGAGAGCGGTCTTTGGTCAGCCGCTTAAGCCGCTTGTACAGCAGATTCACCGCGAGTCCATACAAGGGCAGAATCGAGATGGCGACCAGGGTTAGCACCGGATTCATAAAGAACATAACAATCAAAACAAACAGCAATGTAAACATGTCCAGCCAAATGTTCATCATACCGACTTCGACCAGATTCTTGGACTGCTCCACATCGTTAATAAAACGTGATATCGCTTCGCCTACCTTGGTATTCTGATAGTAACGCAGAGATAAGCGCTGCAGATGTGCATAAAGCCGATTACGCATATCAAACAAAATTCGGCTGGTAATAAACTGGGCAAAGTACTGCCTCAAGTATTCAACCGGACCACGCACAACAACAAACAGCACAAGTGTACCGGCCAGAATCCACATCAAATCCTGAATTTTCTGCTCTATGGTCATCTGCTGGTTAATCAATAGATCATCAACAACGTATTTCATGATCATCGGCAGTAATAACGGGATTGCAAATTTGATCATGCCGATAATGAGAGTCAGAATGATCCACTTCATATAAGGCTTTACGAAGGGATAATAGATTTTCCATGATTTCAATAGTAATAACAGCCCTTTCCCAAGATTATAGAATTATAAGTTTTCCGCGAGGCTGAGCCTATTCGATAATCGCAAGAAAAAACACCCTCCAAAGCGGGTCTGTCTTCTGTGAAAGTACATGGATAGACGTTTATATAGCGTAACATCCACCCGGTTGTTAGGGGAAGAGCAGTTGACAATTGTGAACTTCAATGCTTTATTAGTTCTAAACTTATAAATAGTATCATGTCACGCAGGAGGATTTAGTCATGACCAGAATTTTCGTGACGGAGGCCGTTATGCTAGCCATTTACGGCCAGCTGTTAATACCATCTAAACCCGTCGAATACATCATTCCATACACTACGATTTTGGAATTATATGAACTTCATACCACCGATGAACATCTCATGAACAGCAGTGCTGATGATCAGCACGTCAAGATAAAGATCGGCGAATTGATTTCCTATTTTGAAGAGCCGTTGAATAAAAAGAAGATCGAACGGGCCCTTCAAGTTCCCTGGGCGAAAAGCCCATCCATTCCCGTTGGCGAAACCACCCGGGTATCCGTTATGAACACGATGGACACAGCACCGTACGGGGAGTCGTTTGATCCGATTGAAACCGAGCTGCTCCTGGCATCCCAAAGAGCGGAAGCTCCCATTCTAACAGATCAATACGAATTGATCCAGCGTATCGTTGATAGCGCTCTTCCTGTTCAGGTCTATGATATCGACGATTTTGATTTTGCACTGGAGGTCCCGTTTTCCGGTCTGACTTAATGGTTGATATCGGATTGTGCGGAACACAAGCTAATATAGCAAAGGAGTCCCTCCCCCGGTTTGAATGGGGCAGGGACTCCTCATTATGACCGAAAAAAATTCCCCAAGCGGGGAATTGAAGGCATGCACGCTGATGCCACCTAGGCTTTCAGATTTTCTCTTTTACCTTATCCAGCAAGTGCACCGTAATGGCATCCATGGCCGGCAATGCATGAAAGTCAAAATATTTAAGTGATACTTCCGTATTAGGAGACAGATGAATTGCACTGTGCAGACCGGTTGCTGCATACACGCCAATCACATAATACTCCTCATCTCCGCCAAGATGCTTCTTCCTATACTCTGGACCCGATACAAGGTCCAAGAGTCGCATATCATCCGCTGTCAGGCCACTCTCTTCCCACAGCTCTCTGGACGCTGTATCTTCAAGAGCTTCGCCAGGCTTCAGGCTTCCCATCGGGAGCCCCCACTCGTCCTTGTTCTGCCGCTTCAGGAGCAGAATCTCTCCATTCTCGTTCAGCACAAGCACCGCCGCTTTCACACGGACCACCGAACGTTTGCCGATGTATTGGCGAATATCACGGTGATATACGCTCATCTTGGGAACCTCCTCTCCCTAGATGGCGCTGCAGTCTCTCACTCAAGTTAATTTACTGCGCCCTCTTCTTCATAAATATACGAAATGTCATCCAACGATTCCTCATATTTCACGCGAAGCGTATAACCGTTCAAATACCATAAATCCTGCTCTTCCATAAAGAACGTTACCTCTTCCGAACGCTCTGTCAGTCCCGCTTCTCTTGGTTCTTCTACTGAAATGCCTAGCGAAAAGCCGGGATGCAGCCCCCCGCCTGAACTATATCGCGGAAAGAAGCGAACGAACGTGCCTGCTTGAAGATCAAGTTCCTTCTTGTACCAACGTGCCGCCTGATCGCTGACTTGAATTTGCATGTATCGTACACCCTCCTTAGACGTCATATAATGTTGACCCCATCGTTATTAAGGACGGAGACCTTAGGAACGGTTCATATTTGGTTGTAGTATTATCATAACGCAAACGTATGTTAGGATACAAATCATTTTGATAATAAAATAGTGACATAAGGTTGTCCACTGCCTGCTGTTTGAAATAACCTGCCCTGTTCTCGAAAAAATAAGTTTGACACATTCCAGTTCATGGTGATAAAATTCAGTCCATACAAGAGCGATTTGAATAAATTGTAAAAATGACGAAGAAAGGGTGAGTGACATGTTTAAACTTATTGCTATGGATAAAGATCATCTGCATCCATTCCTACAATTAAATATGGATCGACTCTCCCATGGTGCTGTCTCATAGTCATTAAGCTTCGTTCATTCGCAAGAATGACCAGAACGAAGCTGCTAACCGCTGCACGGAAGTCATGATCACCGTGCGTATGATAAATTCAAAATTAATGAAGCATATCGTCCGTCCTCGGATGATGTGCTTTTTTTGGTTTTTGCGGGTGATATGATGTCAGAACTGCATACGAAAGGAAGGGATAATGTGTTTGCCGTACTTAAAAATTTAGGCTGGTTTTTCAAGCGTGAGAAGAAACGTTATTTGATCGGCCTTGCACTTCTCATCTTTTGCGGACTGGTTGAACTTCTGCCGCCGCTCTTGCTCGGAAATGCCATTGACGATATCGTCAGCAGTTCGATAACCTGGGCCTCCCTGGTCCAGTATTTGCTCATGATTCTCGGCATCGTCGCTGTTGTGTACTGTGCCACGTACATATGGATGCATCGACTGTTCGGTGGAGCGAACCTTGTAGAGCGCCTGCTCCGCACCCGGTATATGAATCATTTGCTCCGGATGCTTCCGCCTTTCTTCGAACGAAACCGTACCGGAGATCTGATGGCAAAAGCAACGAATGATCTTCGCTCCGTGGCAGCCACCGCCGGTTTCGGCATGCTGGTCATGACGGATTCCACTATATATTTGATCGTGGTCCTGTTCGCCATGGGTTTCATTGTCAGCTGGAAGCTGACACTCGCTGCCATTTTGCCTATGCCGATCATCGCGATTGGTATGGTGATCTACGGAAGAGCCATTCATAAACGCTACACGCTGGCGCAGGATGCTTTCGGCGACATGAATGACCAGGTTCTGGAGTCGGTTGCAGGCGTGCGTGTCGTACGTGCTTATGTACAAGAGCGCGCCGATCAGAAACGCTTCCAGGACATCACGGATGATGTATATCGCAAAAATCTGGCCGTCGCCAAAGTAGACGCCCTGTTCGAACCGACCATTAATTTCTCCATCGGACTGAGTTATGTAATCGGTTTAACCTACGGGGTATACCTGGTGTTCCAGAACCAGATCACCCTCGGAGATCTCGTATCGTTCAACATGTACCTCGGGATGATGATTTGGCCAATGTTTGCAATCGGAGAATTGATCAACATTATGCAGCGGGGGAACGCGTCCCTGGATCGGGTTAACCAGACGCTGAATACTCCGCCGGATGTAACGAATGCTGAAACGACTGTAGACGTGAAGGTTCCGGATACCATTCAGTTTCGGGATGTGACCTTCCGGTATCCGAGCTCTACTATAGATAATTTGAATAACATCAACTTTATGCTGCAGAAGGGCCAGACGCTCGGCGTTGTAGGCCGTACGGGCAGCGGTAAATCTACGCTGCTCAAGCAGCTTCTTCATGAGTATCCTACCGGAACCGGCGGCATCCTTATATCCGGTGTGCCGATGGAGATGCTCTCCACCGACCAGCTCCACAGCTGGATCGGGTATGTACCGCAGGAGCAGATTCTATTCTCCAAAACGGTTCGGCAGAACATCCAGTTTGGCAAAAAGGATGCAAGTGATGAACTGATCATGGATGCCATCACAACGGCCGCTTTTGACCGGGACTTGGTTACCCTCTCCGATGGGCTAGATACGCTTGTGGGTGAGAAAGGCGTTGCCCTGTCCGGGGGACAAAAACAGCGGGTCTCGCTGGCTCGCGCTTTCATCGGCGACCCTGAAATCCTGATTCTGGACGACTCCTTGTCCGCGGTGGATGCCCGGACTGAAGCCAGAATCATTGACAACATCCGGAGCAAGCGCGCCGGCAAAACGACGCTTATCTCCACGCACCGTCTCTCGGCGGTTCAGCATGCCGATGTCATCGTGGTGCTGGAGGAAGGCCGAATCATCGAGCAGGGAACGCATGATGAACTGCTGGAGCTCGGCGGCTGGTATCGTGAACAATACGAACGCCAGCAAGTAGAAAACAATCTAACCTCTGAGGAGGTGTCTTAATTGACTCCAACGGATACAACCATATCGAATGAATCCGGAATCGCCAAACGGCTGTTCCGGTATGCCTTAACGGCAAAAGGCACCTTCATCACGGCTTTGATTCTGCTGGCGATTGGCGTTGCCGCAGAACTGGCAGGTCCCTTCATAGCAAAAACGATGATCGATGAGCACATACTTGGCATCGAGCGGCCTTATTACGAAACCACGCAGGTCGAGGGTGCTGCTGCGTATAACGGGACTTACTACAAGCGTGAAGATCGCTTTCAACTAGGCGAGACACGCGGGCAGGAAGTACGCCTTGTCCAATCCGGCCGCAGTTTCTATTTCATCAACGAGCCGGTCGCCCGGGTAGAAGGCAAACGTTCCTTCCAGGACGGTGTATTGACGATTTCTTACGCCTCGGAGAAACAGCAGTATCCGGCTGTCCCATTATCCAAGGAGCAGCTGTTTGAATTTTATAAACCGGAGCTTCCCAGCATTTATAAGCTGGTCGGCCTGTTCCTGATCTGTCTGCTTATTTCCATGATCACGGTATTCGGCAGAACCTACTGGCTGCAATCCGCTGCCAATCGGGTCATTCAGAAGCTGCGTACCGATGTTTACGCCCATATTCAGCGGCTGCCCGTGAACTTCTTTGATAACCTGCCGGCAGGTAAAGTCGTTTCCCGGATCACCAATGATACCGAGGCGGTAAAAGACCTGTTCGTTGCAGTATTATCTAACTTCAGCTCCGGAGCCGTGTATATAACCGGTGTCTACATTGCCCTGTTCCTTCTGGATGTAAGATTAGGCCTAATCAGTTTGTTTGTAATCCCGATGTTGATCGTGTGGACCATTCTGTATCGCAAATTCGCGACCAAGTACAACACCGTGATCCGCTCCCGTTTGAGCGAGATCAATGCCATCATCAATGAATCCATTCAAGGTATGGCCATCATCCGTGTATTCCGCCGCCAAAAGGCTACCCAGGAAGAGTTCGAAGCACTGAATGCGGACTACATGGCCCATCAGAACAAAATGCTGAACTTGAACTCCTTCACCACCCACAATCTGGTGAATGTGCTCCGTAACATTTCCTTTGTAGTCGTTCTCTGGTATTTCGGCTCTGCATCGCTGAACGGTGCCGGCATTGTATCGATCGGGGTGCTGTACGCCTTCGTTGATTTGCTCGGCCGTATGTTCCAGCCGATTACAGGTATGGTGAATCAGCTGGCAGCCCTCGATACCTCCATTGTCTCCGCTAAACGGGTATTTGAGCTCATGGACGAGACTGGAGAGAAAGTAACCGATGGCGGCATGCCGCGTTATATGGGGAATGTGGAATTTCAAGACGTGTCGTTTGCCTACAAGAAGGATTATGTTCTTAAGAACATTTCATTTGAAGCCAAGCAGGGGCAGACGGTTGCACTTGTAGGACATACCGGATCCGGAAAAAGCTCCATCATCAATCTGTTGTTCCGTTTCTACGATCCACAGAAAGGAACCATCACCATTGATGGTCAGCCTGTTACCGACATTCCGAAACAATGGCTCCGCAAGCATATGGGTATCGTACTGCAAGATCCCTATCTATTCACCGGCACCATTGCTTCCAATGTCAGCCTGGGTGATCCGAGCATTACCCGGGAACAGGTGGAGCAGGCACTCCGTGATGTGGGTGCAGACCGATTGCTGGCTCACCTGCCGCAAGGCTTTGATGAGCCGGTCCTTGAGAAGGGCAGTACGCTTTCTGCCGGTCAACGGCAATTGATCTCATTTGCCCGGGCCTTGGCTTTCAATCCGGCCATTCTGATTCTCGATGAAGCCACGGCTAACATCGACACAGAGACGGAAGCGCTGATCCAGGATGCGCTGGAAGTATTGAAGCGAGGTCGTACCACGTTTATCATTGCCCACCGCTTATCCACGATCCGCAGCGCCGATCAGATTCTGGTCCTGCACCGCGGGGAAATCGTTGAGCAGGGCTCCCATGATGAATTGATGGAGCTCGGTGGAAGGTACTTCAAAATGTACCAGCTCCAGCAAGGAAGCACTGCCTCCCTGCCGGAAGGCAAGGAAACGGTTGGCGCCGCTGCCCATAGTAAGCTGGCTGGTGGCCATGTTTAGCTGATGAAAGAATATACGATGCAGATTAAATAGAAGAAGGCTTCCCCATGCACGAATGCAACATTCGCACGGGAAAGCCTTCTTTTTACATTATATATGGACTGGTTCTATGAGATCACTTCGTGAAATTAATGATACCGGCCGATTTGACCGTGATTTTGGAATACTTGGCTGGCACCAGCACGTCATCCGAAGACTTGGAGATGACTTGCGGGTAAATGCTATCCGGATCGGGCTCAAGAACTTTGTAATAGATAACCGCTTCGGAATCACTGACATAGTCGACCGAGGAAATTTTAATGCCATAACCCGGATTTGGCAGATCATCTTTGGTTACCGTTACTTTGTTCTGCGATTCATCCACCTTGACCACGCTGGTGCTTATACCCGATTCGGGCTGTTCGGGTTTCTCGGGTAACGTGATCTGCTGGTGCTCTTCAATGAACTGGATCGAATGATAAGCAAGCTCTGCCGCCTCAATCCGCGTTAAATGATTCGTTGGATGGAACTTGTCATTGCTATCCAGCTTAGCGATTTTGGTTAAGAGCAGGAACTGCACCGCTCCCCGGCTCTCCTCCTTCATCAGGTCCTCGTCAGCCACATGCAGATACATCGCAACGACAGGATAATTTCCCGTCTGCTGAATGGCTTCCGAGAGCAGAGTCGAGAACACTTCCCGCGTTATCGGTTCATTCCACTTCATGTCTGAGGATACGGATAATCCGTTCTGAACCGCGATATTCACGGCGTTGGCATACCAGGCATCCTTCGGCACGCTGTCAAACGAACGGCCATTATAGTTCGGCTGCACTTTCAGATCAGCCACATTAACAATCATCTGCACCGCTTGGGCAGTTGTAATCGTCCTGGACGGAGCGAATTTGTCAGCACTTATGCCTTGGATAATCCCTTTCGCCTGCAGCTCCTTCACCATTTGCAGCGGCTTCTGCTCCTGGATATCCGTGAAAGCAGAGGCGGCGCCAGCACCGAGTAGTGACGAAGTAACAAGCATTGCAGTTAACAATTTGGTTGTTTTTTTCATATTTACACCTCCTATAATCTCTGACGCAGAGGTGCTGGAATATGTTTCATCTCCGCCCTATTTTCTTCTAAACACTTTTTTCGCTGTCCAAGCCCAGCTTCACGTACATTTCACGGGAATATCCTTGCAGTTTCTGCTCCAGCGCCTGGGCCTGGTCCTTGAATGCAGTCAACTCCCGAATCATTCGGGATCGACCGGCAGGGCTGAACGTCTCATGAATCCGCTCTTTGAAATAATCATGAACGATATAATTCCGCTGCTTCCACACTTCCTTTAGTTGAAGTGTTTCTTCTTCGGAGAATGGAAAGTAATGCTGGATCTCGTGCACCAGCTGACCGAGAGAACTGCTTAATTTCCGCTGATATAGCTGCGTGAAATCTTCTTCCGAAGGCACGTTCCCTTGGGAGAGCTTGATCAGCATCAACAAATTCGCAAGCTGCTGCTCAAGAGCCTGTGAATAATACACCGCTAATCCGAAATAGGCAAACAGCTCTTTGGAGTGGTCACTGTCCAACAGTCGAGATTGTTTCATGGTATCCTCCTCTAGTATTGGCTGTCTTTACCGTTTCTATTTGTGTATATCCTATATGGTAAAGGAAGACTGCACCTACTTCAACCTACTTTTCGGATCGCATTCGCCGCATCCTTGCGGCAGGCAATCCATAGATATATCACCAGTAAAATAAAGCTGTATATGAACAAATATGTAATTGTCAAAGTCAACATCAGCATAGACATTCCTTCAGCATGCATAAACAGATTAATCATAACGGAGACGGGTGGCAGTATATAAGGGACAAATCCAAAAGAATCCGGCAGCCCCTGAACGATGGATTGTCCTGCTAATGCAAGTACGATAACCATGAACAGCAAGCCGGCTGCTCTCCCCTGATTCTCCATGAAACTGATTTGAAAAAATAAGGACAGCGAAATGCCAAGCAAGGCTAGTCCAGCATGGCCCACGTAACCTAGAGCAAACTCATCGAATGTAATCGGCTTATCAAACATCCCGAAAATGATGGGGTAAAGAACCGCAAACAAGCTGAAAATCAAAGACAGTAAAGCAACCGTGAAATATTGAGCGGTATAAAATCGTCTAGAGCTGCCGCTATGAACAATAAGGAGTATGGATTGACGACCTTGGTCATGATTAAGAAAATTCATGCCGAGCCAGGCTGAACCGATAAACAGCAGCACAGCGGTTACGGCATAACTGTCCAATATCGGATTTGGCCGGTAGGAGTATATAAATACCACCGAGATCAATATAAAGGCGACTGGGGCGAAATACCGGTACGATCTCGTGTAGCTCGCCAGCATGTACTTAATCAACGGAATTATCATGCCCTCATCCCCTCAACCTGTTGGCTTAAAGGAGATTCCACCTGCTCCATCGTCTCCCCGCTCCACGGCTCAAGGCGGATTATGGATCCCCCCGATTGCAGAATCCGGAGCAAGATATCGTCTGCTGAATGCTTGCGTACAACCATCGATGCCGGATTCCCTCGGGATATCCAATATAGAAATCCAGGCTCCCCTTCCAGCTCCCGCAATCGGTCCGGTTGAACGTCAGCGAATTCCAGCTTCGTTCTTGCGTCAACATTATGGATAGCGAGCACACCGTCTCGTTCCATCCGCCCCCGCTTCAGTTGTGTCACCCGATCGGCTAGCGAGGCAATCAGCAAGGGTTCATGAACGGACATCGCAATCGCTGTTCCCTGCCTCTTCATTTCGCCTAGGATACCGATCATCTCCATCTGGGAAGACTCGTCCAATCCTGACAGAGGTTCATCCAGAACAAGCACATCGGGCTGCCGAAGCAAGGCCTGCATTAAATTGACCTTTTGGAGCATCCCCTTGGAGCATAATGTCATTTTGATGTCCTGCAGCTGAAAAACGTTCAGCATCGCATCGATCCGCTTCGTCGCTTCTTGTGTATCCAATCCTTGAATGCTGGCCATATGGTGCAAATATTCTGAAGGACGAAACCGAAGAGCAGGAAAGCGCTCCGGTACATATCCGAAACGCAAGGATGCTTCTAGTTCAACTCTGGATCCCTCAGAGGGAATCGCAAGTCCGGCTATGATATGGAGCAAGGTGCTCTTTCCCGCTCCATTGCCTCCAATTATGGCTACGCACTCGCCTCGGGATAAACTCCAGCTGATATTTTGCAATACAGCAGACTTTCCGAAACGTTTATGTACTCCGTTTAATTCGAGCAGCTCCTGCAAACACTTCAACTCCTGTTCCCCTTGTTCTGGTGCTGTATGTATTGTAGAACTTCTCTATGTGAAAGCACGGCAGCTCCATTTACTCTTGGACAAGGCTCGTATCTTACATGACAATAACATTTTATGGACGTCGTTTCAATGATGGCTACCTTTCGTGTAAGTTTTTTTAATTGACGGGCAAAGGGGGTGCCATTATTTTAATAAGGTATCGTAGACGAATGGGGAATAGGGGCTTATAATTACTTATTTATAGAAGCATTACACACCATCATCTTAGAAATGGGGAATCAATGTGATACAAAAAGCATCGTTTGCCGGAGGCTGCTTCTGGTGCATGGTTAGTCCGTTTGAGGAACAGCCGGGTATTCATGGCATTATATCGGGATATATGGGCGGGACGCTTGAGAATCCTACATATGAGCAAGTCTTAACAGGAGAAACTGGCCATTTGGAGGTTGTGCAGATTACATTTGACCCGGACATTTTCCCCTATGAGAAATTACTGGAGCTGTATTGGCCGCAGATCGATCCTACCGACGCTACAGGCCAAGGCAATGATCGCAAGAGCCAATACCGTGCAGCTATTCTATATCATAATGAAGAACAACGCGAGCTGGCCGTCAAGTCGAAGGAAGAACTCGTCAAGAGCGGACGCTTTGATCAACCGATCGTGACCGAAATCCGGGAAGCATCCGTATTCTATCCTGCGGAAGAATACCATCAAAACTTCCATCGCAAAAATCCGAAACACTACAAGGAATCCCGAGTATACTCCGGCCGCGACGCCATTATCGAAAAGTACTGGAAATCATTCTAAAGTGAGAAAAGGCGGCCCCACGGGCTCGCCTTTTCTGTACACAGCAGTCAACCATCTGTCTGCTGTTTAATCATTCGCCCAAACCTCAGTCCATACTAGGCTTAGCGGATCAAACCATCTGCTATCAAAAAACCTGTTCCCTGACTGACAAAGGGGACAGGTTTATGTACTTCTATTTTAGGCGTGGCTCAGCATTTCCTGGCAGACCTCGGCACATCTACGGCAAGCCTCCGCACATTCTTTGCAGTGCTCATGATCGTGCTTTCCGCACTCTTCCGCGCAAGCCAGACAAGCCTTGATACACAGTTCGCAAATCTCCTTGACGTAAGGGCTTTTGCGTGACATTGCTTGAGCTGCAAACGCACAAATATCGGCACACTCTCTGTTGAGTGCAATACAATCGCGAAGCATAGCCAATTCGTATTCTTTCAGACAGGATACATAGCATACATTGCAAGCGTTCATACATTGGAGACATGCTTCGATGCATTCTTTATATTTGAGTTCATTTAACATTGTGGATATCCTCCTTGTAGTTACTACGCTATGCCTTAGTATTAAACGCTGGATGGCTGTCTGAATCAAATGCAGGTGGGAGAAGCCCAAGGTACAATTAGCCAAAAGAATCCACAGCAGTACAGCTTATGCCAAACGGTTCTTCCCCTCCAGCGCTTCAAGCTGCTGCTGGAGCAGCGATTTCTGGAAGTGCTCACCGATAAACACGACCACGTCCGGTACTTGACCCTGAGGCGTGATTTTCATAAAATCGGATTCGCGGAACGCATACTGGAACAGAAAACGGCTGTTGGTATCGCTAAAGGTAAGAATGCCCTTGGCCCGGTATACATCTCTCGGAAGCTCCGCTATCAAACGTTCGAACTCCACACTGTTCACAGGCTGGCTGAAATAATACGTGTACGACATAACATGATCATGAGAGTCGTGCGCGTGGATATGGTCATGAGAATGAACATGAGTAGGGTCATGGCTAGGGTCATTATGTAGAGAATGCGCGGCATCTTCTTCACGAACATGAGCATTCATTGTTTGCTGATCATGACCTGCATCTTGAGTATCAAAATTGGCCGGGTTCACGCCCCCTCCAATGCCGGTTTCCATCGCCGCACGCTCTTCACCTTGCAGCAGTTCCTCCACATTCACCGCACAGCGCACCGCAGGCAGAATCGGCGCATACGGATTCCAGCGCTCCACCAACTGCCGGATCGTTTCTTCATCCTGTTCGCTTACCTGATCCATCTTGTTCATGATCAGTGCGGAAGCCGCGCGAATCTGCTCCTGCATCAGTCGGTAGGTCTTTCCTTTTTGCTCGGCATTCAGATGCAGCAGATGTGCGGCGTCAACGACCGTAATCATCTTTTTCACATCGATTCTCATATATAACGAAGCTTCCGCAGCGGCATCCAGAATCTCCATTGGATTCGCAATCCCCGTCGCTTCAATAACGATGACATCCGGCTGCTCCCGCTGAACCAGCGTCGCAATCTCCGACGACAGATCAGAGCGAATCGTACAGCAGATGCAGCCGCTCAGCATTTCAGCTGTCGGAACCTCTTCGCCGGCGATAAGTCCATCAATATTGACCTCGCCGATCTCGTTCATTACAATAGCCGGTCTCAAACCCTGCTCCTTCCAATGCGCGATAAGCCGGCTAAGCAAGGTCGTTTTTCCACTGCCAAGAAAACCTGATAGAATATATATGGGTGTTACGTGTTCCACGTTCCATACTCCTTTGCGTGCATAATTTATTATGCTAGCGAGTGTACTACATTTCATCCACCTGCTGCAAGCGTCCTACCATTAACCTAAACAGGAGTCGTGATTCAGATGAACTCAGCACAAGAACATAAACGGCAATCCCCCGCTTCCGTGAACTGCATGGTCATCACCGTCTCGGACACACGGACCGTTGACACGGACAAGAGCGGTAAACTGATGATAGGCTTGCTGGAAGAAGCCGGGCATGCGGTTGCGGCCTACACCATTGTTCAGGACGAATATGAAACGATTCGGGAGCTGATATACACTGCAGTGAGCAACCCCGGAATTGATGTCGTGCTATTAACCGGCGGAACAGGCATATCCAGCAGAGACACCACTTATGAAGCAGTATCCTCCTTGCTGGACAAGGAACTCCCTGGATTCGGGGAGATTTTCCGCTACCTCAGCTTTACCGAAGACATTGGTTCTGCTGCGATCTTAAGCCGTGCTATTGGCGGTACGCTAAGCCACACGGCCGTCTTCTCCATGCCGGGGTCTGCCGGAGCCGTACGGCTTGCAATGAACCGTATTCTTCTGCCAGAGCTGCGACATATAAAATATGAGCTGGACAAACACAAGTCATGATCACCCTTCGAGAGATCCAGGAGAATATAAAGAAAGCCGGATGCTTGTAGTCATCCGGCTTTCTTTTATTTTCGCACTAACTGCTGACGCGCCCTTGATATTTGGCCAACAGCGCGGGCGCTATTTTTTTGACCTGGCTGTAATAGTTATCCGTCTTATCTCCAGTCGATGTGTAGACGATCGACGTTTCCTTGTCGCTGATGATCAAATTGTGCCCGCCGGCCACGTTGGCGTCACCCTCCGTGACACCAAAAATCTCCTTGATTCCTTTTTCCCTGGCCGCTTGATCCTGATAGACGTAGACGGTAATAAACTGGCTGGCATCATAATTGATCCGGTACTGATACGTGATGTTGCCAATTTCATCCTCCGCATAGGTCTCATTGGTCAGCGGCATCTTCACTTTGCTAAAAGAAGCTTGAAGCTCCTCAAGAAACTTTCCGTTCATACCACGTCCTGATATCCGGGCCTCTCTTGAACCTTCCTCATAAGCCTTCATGTTGTATAGGCGCATTTCATCCTTGGCCACTTGTTTAGAGCAGCCTACCGATATGGCAAGAATGGAACACAGCAATACTGCTGCAGCGATTCCGCGATAATTCATGTTCACTCACCCTTCCCTTGGTGTCAAAGGTTACCTTGTCTTAGGATGCCTGCGGGTAATGAACATTATGCGAATTCAAGCTAATAATTAAAGCGATATGACACTTCTTCCGACTGCTCCTCCCTGCAAGATGGTATTCAGCACGTCAGGGAGATCGGTCAACCCGTATTCCCTGATTCCTTCTTGAAGTACGGCTGTCGGCTTCCATTCATCAGCAAGCCTGGACCAGACGGATCGGCGATAGACCATTGGGCAGTATACCGAATCGATCCCCAGGAGATTAATCCCTCTCAAAATAAACGGAAACACCGTGGTATCAAACGCACCGCCGCCAGTCATGCCGGAAACGGCGATGCCCCCGCCGTATTGTACACTTTTTAGAAGGGAGCTCAGCTGGCTGCCCCCGACAGGATCCACCACCGCTGCCCACCTCTCAGCCGCTATCGCTCCTTTTGAGACAGACTCGGTTTCTTCCCTGGATATAACTTCATCAGCTCCAAGCTTCTTGAGCCAATCCGCCTGACTGGATTTGCCGGTCGATGCCGTCACACGGTAACCCAGCTGACTCAGGATCGATACGGCAAAACTTCCAACTCCACCCGTTGCACCCGTTACAAGAACCGGTCCCTGATTCTGCTGGAGTCCGTTTCGCAGTAATGCCTCAATCGACAGGGCTGCGGTAAAACCTGCAGTGCCAATGGCCATCGCCTCTCTTGGCGACAAGCCTTGCGGCAGAGGCACAAGCCAGTCTCCCTTGACCCTGGCATATTGGCTGAATCCACCTTCATGCGATACGCCCAGCTCGTAACCGGTGCAAAGGACATCATCACCTTCCTTGTAACCGGGATGCGAGGATTCCACTACGGTTCCCGCCAGATCAATGCCTGGAATGAACGGATACCTGCGCACTATTTTGCCTTCCGGAATGCTGGCAAGCCCGTCCTTGTAATTAACCCCGCTGTACAATACCCGGACAGTAACATCTCCTTCAGGAAGCTGATCGATGGAGATGTTCTCCACGCTTCCACGAACCTCTTGCTCCTCTTGACGAAGAACATAGGCTTGAAAATTGGTTTGGCTGCACACACTGCTCACTCCTTCAGTTTTATATTTTGATTGTATCCCCGTATAAAATCTGCGCCATGAATGTTGAAACTGTGCATATCCGCCGGAATAAGGCGATTTCTGCGCTTTCCCGAGAAATAATCCGCAGCAACAGATTCAAAAGTAGTTACAGGTTATGTTAGGATGAAAAAAGAATCCTCCTCTTGCTATAACTACTTCATATACGGGAGTTGAACTGAACATTATGAACAATTCTATACAGGAAACTCAAGCGTCATCCTTCCGCTTTTCGTTCCTGCTTACCTTAGTGACATTACTTCTGTTACCCATCGCCAGCAAGCCCGTCAGTCAAGCTCTTAAAAGCATTGGAATACATACAGAATTGGGAGGCGTCGCCGGTTCATTTCTCGGTTTTTTTCTGAGCTTGGGACTTATCCTTTTATTTCTTCGCTTAGTCTACGGAGCTGTTCCCTTCATTACCCGGCCTGGCCTTAAAGTGTACTTACAGATGGGTCTCCTCTTTATCATCATTACAGGGACCTGCGAATACTTCAGCACTTACCGCTCGGTTGAAGCATCTGTATTGGATAAAAGCCATGCTTACCTTGAAGCCCCCTTCAGAGTGGAGAATGCCCGTATTATACATCCGAAAGCATCTTCAGATAAAGCCTATGCCTTTGTCATCACACCTGGACTGGGTCTGCAATTATCAGCCCATACCAGGGGATGGTTCGGATGGGATATGTCCGTTGTATCCACATTCTACCCTCCGGCTGAGAATTCCTCTTCGCCTTCCATATTTTCAGAGACAAATGTTCACTCATCGCTCGCCTTCGGGATATACAGAAGCGAAGAACCGCTTCGGATCTATGTGAACGGTCAGCCCTGCACCATCTATACCTTATCGCCAATTAAGACCATATGTCAGTGAAGATTTGTACATGTGGTATTACGAACATCAGCCTGACCCTGTCATGAATAAGGATAAACTTCATCTGATCGCCCGCGATGCAAACGATAGCGTTATAGCTCAAGATCAGCTTGATTTGTAGCCATGCACAAAAAGACACTCCCTCGCATGCCAAGCAGCAGATAGGGAGCGTCTTATTTTATTTCCACAGGTTAATTCTATTTCTATTCTTCATGCTGTTCCATAAACTCAGCCATCATGCGATGCTTGACTTCCCAGACCTGCTCACTAAGGTTAACCCGGTAAATCTCCGGATTCAGCTTGCGTAAATATTCCGGCCAGAACTGATCAAGCTGCGTGTTATGATAACTCCGTATCTCTTCCAGCTTCGGCAGCTCATATACCAGCTCACCCTGCAAGAACACCGGTTCAAGCATGGATACAGCCTCAAAGTTCTGCACATTCTTACGCATATAAGGATGCAGCGGATTAAACAGCTTTAGCTTCCCGCTGTCCGGCGGCATCTCCTCTTCAGGGAAGCAGATGTAATCGGCAATGGCTTTACCGCTGCCTTTGGATATGATGCGGTAAACCTCTTTTTTGCCTGGCGTCGATACTTTTTCGGGATTGCCTGAAATCTTGATGGTCGGGACCATCTCACCGTCAACCTCACGCTCTACCAATTTATAGACGCCTCCGAGAGCCGGCTGGTCTGCGGCGGTGATTAATTGGGTTCCGACACCCCAAGTGTCAATTTTGGCTCCCTGTGCTTTAAGATCCAGAATGGTTCCTTCATCCAGATCATTCGAGGCTACGATGCCCACATAGTCAAGACCGGCCTCATCCAGCATTTTACGGGCTTGAATGGACAGATAAGCCAGATCCCCGCTGTCCAGACGGATGGCATTCATCCGTTTCCCCTGGGCTTCCAGCTTCTTCGCGGTTGCAATTGCATGTGGAATCCCGCTCTTTAACGTATCAAACGTATCCACCAGCAGGGTGACCTGATCCGGCATCACCTCAGCAAATATGTCAAAGGCCTCCTGCTCGCTCCGGAAGGTCTGTACCCAGGAATGCGCATGCGTGCCTTTGGTGGGAATACCAAATTTCTCCCCTGCCAGCATATTCGAAGTGGCGTGGAAGCCCGCCAGATAGGCTGCACGCGCCCCCCAGACGGCCGCATCGGCTTCCTGCGCTCGTCTTGTGCCAAACTCCAGCAGGATGTCCCCGCTGGCAACCTGACGGATTCGGGAGGCTTTGGTGGCGATCAGCGTCTGGAAGTTCATGAAGTTCAGAAGCGCGGTTTCCACCAGCTGCGTTTCGAATATGGTGCCTTCAACCCGGATGAGCGGCTCGTTCGGGAAGACCAGCGCCCCCTCCTTCATGGAATGAATATTCCCTTGGAAGCGGAACTGGCGAAGCTCCTCCAAAAACTCAGGTTTATACTTCTCTTCCTGTTTGGCCAGATAGGCAATGTCATCTTCCGAGAACCGCAACGATTCAATGTAATGTACAATCCTCTCCAAACCGGCAAAAACAGCGTACCCGTTACCGAATGGCAGCTTACGAAAATAAGCCTCAAATACCGCACGCGTACGATGAGATCCGTTAATCCAATGAGCATACATCATGTTGATCTGGTATTTGTCCGTATGTAGTGCTAATCCTGCTGTCAGCATCACGATCATCCTCCAGTGTTACCCGTTTGCTCCTTTATGCTTCCGGGCAATTCACAAGCTGTCATCTTAATTCGTTCATCTTATTTCGTACCATCTTCACTGCGCACAACCGCTGCACCGAGACTGCCTTGAAAATGACCTAAAGCCCACTGATGGCCCTCTGGATTGAAGCTTGCAACAGCATCCTCATAAACCGTAATCTTATATCCGTAATTGTAGGCATCCACCGCCGTATGAAGGACACAGATATCCGTGCATACCCCGACCAGATCCACTTCGGTAATCCCGCGTTCACGCAGCTTTTGATTCAGATCGGTGCCGCAAAATGCACTGTACCTCGTTTTGTCCATCCAATAGATCGTTTCCTTGCGTTCCTCGTACACCTGTTGCAGATCGCCGTATAATTCACGCCCCCGCGTGTCCCGAATGTTATGAGGCGGAAACAGCTTCGTTTCCGGATGGTAAGCATCATGTTCCTCGTGAAGGTCTACAGCCATCACAACGAAATCCCCGTTGTCATTATACTGTCTGGTCAAGTCGACAATTCTATGCTGAATGTCAATGGCCGGCTTGCCTACAGGCAGACTGCCATCCACGAAGTCATTCGTGAAATCTATCACGATTAAAGCCTTCATCTGACACACTCCTCTGTACATTGATTAATGTGGCCGATAAAAAACAGTGGCTTGAGATTACATGTTACGTATAAATAGATAGCAGCGGTGCATGATCCGTAAATCGATACAATTGTGCCGGTCGTTGGGAGTACTGATTCGAGTTTAGAGGTTTGCCATCCTCATCACGGGCTTCCTCCAAAATTCCCTGCCTGCTTCGGGTAGAAGTAATCTTACGGATAAAGTTGGGTTCATTGAACTCCGGCACGACAGTTTGGATAACCTGATACAGTTCGCTCAGTGTAAAATGCTCCGGCAAAAACTGTCTGGCAATCGTCGTTTGCAGCATTTGCTGCTGAATCTTGCGATACGCATCCATGATGATATCCCGGTGGTCAAAAGCAAGCTCCAGCTCCTCCAGAGCCTCCGCTACCGTGAATAGTCCAACCTCTTCTGCATCATCGGCAGCCTGGCGGTGCTCCAGCATCCATTCTTCCACCAACGCGTAGAACGCATGGCTGATGATCCAGCCGCGTGGATCGCGACCGGGCGCGCTATACACACCCAAATATTCCAAATGACCGCCATCCACCCCGGTCTCTTCTTTCAGTTCCCTCTTGGCTGCATCGTAAATAGACTCACTCTCACGGCAAAAACCGCCTGGAAGTGCCCACATACCGGCACAAGGCCATGATCTGCGCCTAATCAGCATCACCTTAAGCTCCCGTATAGGCAGTGTCTTGGTGAAGGTCTTCCGCTCCCGCTTCGTCAAGGTAAACATGACGATATCAGCGGGTACACCATCCGGTGTTCTATATTTCTTGGCATTGCGCTGTGGCGCCTGTTCATGATCCGTCATTTCCATCACCATAACTATTAATTTGATAATTTCATTATGACATATTTAAAGATGATGTCAAGGATTTCCTCATCCCATCTTCTGCATAAGATTACTATGCCCTATTCAGCCTCATTCTGTGCATGATGGATATGAATAGAAAAGGTGCGGAACCATTCCGCACCTTCGAATCGCCTAACCGCAGCTGCTTGGCGGCGTATCTTTTCCTGTTTCTACATTGACTTTTTCCGAAACGGTATCATGAATCACGGATACGACCAGTTGAAGAAGATAGTTGATATCGCTTTGACTCTGCTGGAATTCCATAACGAGCGGGATGCCGTCAATCTCCTCTTGCAGCTCTTCGATCTCGCGTTCGATTTTCGCAACCATGTCCTTATTCTGAAAGGATTCAAAAGCAACGATTTCTTTTTGCTTTTTCTTGATGGTTTTGATCAATCCTTGAACCCGTTCGTGGTTTTGGATTTTCTCTTCTGCTTGCTTAAACATTTGGACTTCTTCGCTTGTGGATATTAAATTCGCCAGCTCACCGGCTTTTGCCAAAATATCATCGCGTATAATCAATTCACGCGAATTGAATGTTGACATACCATATGTGTTCGTACGAACATGATCTTGTGCCAAGGTTCATCGCTCCAATTCTTCATCATCTATAAGCATATACGCAGCGCCGGGCCGAACTCACAAGGACGGCCTTTACGTACGTCGTGGAAAATTTCTGCCTGCCTCTCTATTATACAGCATCCGATGCAGGAATCGGATTGGAAATCATATCGCCTTTAATATACCAGGTCTTCGTATCGGTAATTTGAACATTCACGAACGTTCCCACCAAATCCCTGGAGCCTTCAAAATGCACCAGCTTGTTCGTGCGCGTGCGCCCGGACAGCATGGAATCATTGTTCTTGCTGACACCCTCTACAAGGACCTCTACCGTAGCACCCAGCAGCCTGTCATTGCTCTGGCGGCTGTACTCACTGATAGCTGCATTCAAACGTTGAAGTCGCTCGCTCTTGACCTCCATCGGCACATTATCCTCCATCACCGCTGCCGGTGTTCCTTCACGGGGAGAATAGATGAAGGTATACGCAGCGTCATAACCTACTTCGCGGACAAGAGACAGCGTCTCCTCAAACTGCTCATCGGTTTCTCCAGGGAATCCGACAATGATGTCCGTTGTAAACGCAACATTCGGAATCGCTTTTTTGATCTTATGAGCAAGCTCCAGGTACGTCTCACGCGTATATTTGCGGCTCATTTTTTTGAGCACCTGCGAGCTTCCCGATTGCACCGGCAGATGAATGTGTTCTACCAGATTTCCGCCCTTCGCCAGCACCTCGATCAGATGATCGTCGAAATCTCTCGGATGGGATGTCGTGAAACGTACACGCGGGATATCGATCTTATGGATCGCATCCATCAGATCGCCGAAGCGGTACTCGATATCCTCAAAATCCTTGCCGTATGCGTTCACATTTTGCCCGAGCAGCGTGATTTCCTTGTAACCCTGACGGGCTAGTTCACGTACCTCAGCTATAACATCCTCCGGACGCCGGCTGCGTTCCTTACCGCGGGTATACGGGACTATGCAGTATGTACAGAATTTATCGCAGCCGTACATAATGTTAACCCAGCCGCGAAGCCCTTCCCGCTTCTTCGGAAGGTTCTCAATGATGTCGCCCTCCTTGGACCACACTTCAACAACCATTTCCTTGCTGAAGAGCGCCTCCTGTATAAGATGGGGCAGACGGTGCACGTTGTGCGTACCGAAGATGAGGTCAACGAAGCCGTGTTTCTGGAGAATGCGATTAACTACGGACTCCTCCTGCGACATACAGCCGCAAACACCGAGCAGCATATCGGGCTTCTCGATCTTCAAGTGTTTCAGATGGCCGAGTTCGCCGAAGACCTTGTCCTCCGCATTTTCACGAATGGCGCATGTATTCAGCAAAATGATATCCGCCTGCTTGCGATCCTCGGTGGCTTGATAGCCCATTTGCTCCAGCAATCCCTTAATGGTCTCGGAATCATGCTCATTCATCTGGCATCCATAAGTCAAAATACACGCATATTTTCCCTTACCCATGTTCTTTAATTCTTCGGGAATTTCAAAATCGTAGTGAACCTGAATCGCTTCTTTTCCTCGCTTCTTCTCATCTTTATAAGAAGGCGCAGAATTGATTTGAATATTTCTTCCTTTAATACGGTATGTTGCCTTGCCATCTTCTTCACTTAATAATTTAGCGTCACTGAAATCAAAGTACTTGCTGTAATCCTTCTCAGGTTTAGCATTAGTCTCCTTCATTCATTTATCACTTCCTCAATTTCAATATCTGTAAACAATTATTTTTATTCTCATGAGTGTAAAGCATCAATAAAAAATTATACCACAATTAAGTATGCTTATCCATCACAGTAAAGCATTAATCTAGGCTTGTACGCAAAAGAGCGGGATATGCTCCCGCCCTTCTGTTTAATCCTTATCATTCTCTGTTTCTTGTTTTCTTTCAGCAAATTCTCGCTTGGCTTCGAAGAACTCCCGCTTAACTCCCTCAGAAGCATCTTCGTTTACCATTTTAGTTGTAAAGGGATTATTTCCACTGGTCTTTGGAGACCCTTTTTTCATGAACGGATTATTTTTACTTGTGCTATCATTCCCTGACATATTTATCACCTCCCTATTATACAAAGACAATGAAGGTCATGACCCCGATAAGTAAGGCTGCAATTCCAATTGTAATGACACCTATCATAAAATATACACTTTTGCGATTGTTTACTTTACAGTTCTTATTAACTACATCTCGATACTTCTCCATTAGAAATAATGCACTTTGCTCTTCTGGTAATTTTGCAGTGTCTTTTTCAAAACCAGCTAAATCAAACCTATCGTATTTTCTAGCAATAATTACGTACAAAAAACAGTAAACAGCCCCTACTAATAAAATAGAAGGGAACAACAAAAACACTCCAAACTTAATTGCATATGAAATAAAATCTGTAGACTGAACATTATCAAAATACTTTGAGTCCATAATTTTAGTTATTAGAGTTATTAAAACGCCCGTGAAGGCAATAAAAACAGCAGACCTAGTTTCAAAGGTTTTCTTACGGTCAATTTCATAATCATTCTCTTTCTGAGCTACAGAAAGAAGCAATTTAGCAGATGGTAATTTCTCATTATGACCTTCATTGTTTTCACCCAATTCACTATCCTTTTTCTCATCGGTTTCGTCTTTTTTTGTACTTTCATCTTTTTTAGATTCATTCTTTTTTTCGACTTCTTCATTCACCTTTTCCGACATTACTCTGCTCCCCTATACCTACATTATGTGCTAATTGAACTAGGTTAATTGTACCACATTCCACTAATTCCATCTATATCCAATTACTATCAAAAACCCTCCCGTTTTGAATTGTGGGGAGGGTTGCATTCATGAATGAGCTATAAGCATTCGGTGCGCACTTCAAAATGTATGTCATCTATAAATAATATATAGTAGAAATAAATTTAAACCAATTCTGCGTAGTACCTTTCATTTAATTGTCCAAATTCCACTTTTGTTGGAAAAAGCTTAACACCTTGCATTGCCAAACCCATGCTATGTTGACACCATCCAACAAGGTCAGCAGGAAGTCTAAACGCTATTGGTAAATCACCAATTTTCACTGTAGCGAATGGAGTTCCAGACATTATCCCTACACTTAATACCTCATACACTTTGCCGCTTTCAGCATCAGAATTTAATGAAGGAATTTCTAAAACATCATGTTTAGACAAATCCTTATATACTTTTGCACCTGCTTTGTTAATTACATAGTCAGCATTAGGATTAACACCAACTACATCAAGACCTCCAAAGTTGCCTTTTACATTCTTCTTATATTGTTTTTTTCTATTCATAATCACACCTCTACCAATTCAGGTGACTTATTAAACCATTCAGCGTATAGCTCTGAAAAATGCTTGTCCAATTCTTCTTGTATCTTGTCATCTACATTACCAGTTTTCCTTTTGTGGTCAATCATTTTCTGAACTAAACCATCGATGTGGGACATATCATCAGGAACAATAATAGGGATTTTCTTAACATAGTTGGCTGAATTATTAGCAGTAGGATTAATCGTATTTATGATGGAATTAAAAACATCAGAATTGAAAAAGGCTAACATGAAGTATAAATAATTTTCATCCTTTGGGAATATCCCTACAACTGATTGGTCAAATACTTGGTTCTCAATCAGATTTGCTTTAATTTTCGAAGATTTAACCATTGGTAATGCAATACCCTTTTTAAAATAATATTGCGAATTTTGAAATCTTGCTTTTTTATCAGTATTATAATGATTTATTGCATCTTTACTCCAATCAATGTACCAATCATTTCTTCTAATGTAACTATCAGAACTACCTTTAACTACTGGAATAAAAGCATTTTCGGCATCTATGCCTTCTATTATGTTTTCGATTTCCAAATAATTTTCGTTAATCTCGCTTTCCGTTATTACAGGGCATTTACTTAAATTGTTTTTAACTTTGTCAGAAGCAACTTTAAAATATTTTTTATTGTCGCCAGTATAAATACCTGTAACACAATTTGCAATATCACCTAACGTTAGTTCTGATGAATTAATTAGATTCCTAACACCCTCGCCAGCTTTAATTAAAAAAGCTTTATCTACTGAATCGAAAATTTCTTTTTGATTTAATATCTCAACTGAATATTTACGTAAATCTCTTTCATATGTTATTTCATCAATATCTGATGGTTGATTTAAATCAGTAATGATTCTAACATTATTTTTTAAAGCAATGTTTTTATCTGCTGTCTTTTGGACTGTAATGATACACATTTTTGAATAACCATACTGAACCCCAGGAAAGAACTTGGATGGGAAAATTAGAATTTCTTTTATCTTGGTATTTAACAGCATGTATTCACGAAGATTATTATGCATATGAAGATTCATAAATGTATCAGGTATGATGAAGCTTAAAATTCCGTCATCTTTTAATAATGAAATACAACGAAGCAAGAACAATGTGTACGATTCTTTAACATAAAAACCTGCATATTTTTTTTTAAGAACATCACGCTTCTCATAATCTTGCCATGCCCCATATGGTGGATTTCCAATAACTTTATCATAATGACCATTAGACATTACGAACATATCAAGTTGTAAATCTAAAAGAGTATCTGCATTTACAACTTTAATATTTTGATTTCCCTTGTACTTATTTTCTAGTACCTTTACTGCTTCTGGATTCAAATCATATGCTTCAATTTTACTATGAGGTTTATATCTCAATACCTCATCGATAAACACACCATCACCTGCTGATGGTTCAAGAATTAAATCTTCATCCTTCAAATCAATTTGCTTAATCATGTAGTCTGTTATAAATTGCGATTTTGTGTAGTAAGAACGGTATTCATCCATTTGTGCATCCTCCTGATAAAAAAAAAATCTTAGGTTTAACTTATGTTAATCATAAGTTAAACCTAAGACGAATTCAAGTTATTTTATTACCACCAAGTAAGATAATGGTCTGCAAATGATTTATCTTGCTTAGATGTGCGTTTTGACTTCATATACTTTGCAGTATTTTCATCTAAATCATTAACAATAGACAAATCATGCTTTTTTATAACTTTCAATATATTGAACCCTGTATACTTATGTATCATATCATAAACTTCATTACCTCTCTCAACTGACCACAGACCCGAATTTTCAAGTTGACGTAGATAATTATGCCCAGAGTCTTCTACTGTTCTGACCGCTAACATGCATCTGTATGGCTTATCAGTCAATTCATAATGATTTAACATATCGTATACACGTGCAACTGTAAGCAATCTCTCTTTATTACCTTTTTCGTTCGAACCATAACTTCCTTTGAAATCAATAATTACTTTTTCGTGCTTAGTTTCGGACTCAAAAATCTCTCCATCCAATTCGTCAAATGTTTCAAAAAGCTCATCGGAATTTAGATTTATGCTCTCACCAAGAAGTGACCAGATTTTATCATAATCATTGTAGATTTCTGAAACCAAATCATCTGGTATTCCTCTATCTTTTAATTTCTTCACAAACTTCTTCTTAATTTGTTTCTGTACATCTTCGAAACTTGGTGCATTGAACCTTTTCACATTCTTTTTAACTGGAAATGTCCAGCACAACTTCACAAGACTCTCCCACAGTTCGCCAGACCTACGTGAAAGGTCCATAGACTCATAATTCCAAAGATAATTCCTGCACTCCAACGATACAATAATCCAACAATAATACACCAAAAACGCACATTCTGGTAATTGGCTCTTATCAACTTCTTTTGATAAAATCTCAAACACTTTGCTATGTAATTCATCCAAGAACCTGTTCATTTCTTTGGTTTTATCTTGGTTTTTCCCTTTTGCGTCATGAATTTTTTTGAGAACCTCACCAGCATTTGTTCTCATTACGTTTAAGATTTTCGATTTGTCTAATTCGTACAAAGTCCTTCGCCTCCACATTTAACGTTAAACACCAACGTTACCTATTTCGACAAAGTTCTAGTCATCTCCTGTAGCAAACAATTATTTTTCTTTTTCCTTTTTAATTAGTTCAATATGAAGAATATCCCCCCCATAGGACAAAACAAGAAGATATTGTCAAGCCACACCCCACTAATAGAGAAGAACTACAAATTTTCTTTTTGGTACCTTATTATTTTCGTAATCTTTCTTTGTTCGTGTGTACTCCCTTTTAATCATAAAGTGCAATAACTCGTTTGAGACGCTTAAACCACATGGTATAACCAAAGATATTGTTTGAATGGACGTGCAGACAAATCGGTTCTAATATCTTGTACTGTTATTACAGATACTATCTTACCGTTCGGTGATACAGAAACTTGATTTGCATATGCACCTTCTGCGATTCTGTAACCATCTGGTATTTTAGTATTTGGCTCCTTGAAAGTGAAAGGAAGTGCTTTATCCGAAACCTTAGACCAATTACCTCTCGTTTGAAGCCACATTAAATTAATGTCGTTGGGAGATGTTACAACCACAGTTGTTTTTGAGTACGCTACTTCAGCTAACCACGCTTTATGAATCTCAGTAGAAATCTTATCTCCTCTACTCCATTTCCCATTATGATACTTTAATATCCCTTGCGTACCCCCACCAATACCAAAAAGCTGTCCATTCTGAACAAATAACTTCTCAGTTTTATTTTCGCTGTCATTAGATGATAGTTTTCTTAGCACATTATTTTCAAGAACAAAAGTTCTTAGTAAATGGTCAACGATATAAATGTCCTTGTTGATATAAGCAACATCACCTACATAACCAATTCCTTCTTGGACAGTATAAAGCTCGTTCCATTTATTATCTGTATACTGCCATAGCCCCATGAAACTGACTCCATACTCACTAACATTGAAAGATGCAGTAAGTACATTGTCATTTGACCAATCGAGATATAAAAAATCGTTTGATGTTGGTCCAATAATAAAATCCTTCGGCGGTTTCCCCATCTGAACCGTTACTCTTGGGAGGTTTATTTTTTCCCAACCGCTCTTAGAATATTGCCATACGTGGTCGACTCCAACTCCCCCATTACGGGCGACAACAACCAACTTCCCATCCTGCGACCATTTAATATGATTGACCTTCATGTCTTTTACAGGTGAGTATTCTGCATCAAATTGCTTCCATTCTCCGTCAATATATTGAACTATACCTGTTGTTGTTGCTACCCCTGTTAAAATATTATCTGGAGACCAATCCATGATGTAGCTTGTACCATATTGCGTTGTAGAAGTAATCTCTGATAAATCAATCCTTTCCCATTTTTCCTTCCTTGATATGTTTACTGTTTTGTCGCTCTCACTCCATTTCACGTCAGCTCCTAGTGCCTCTCCAACAAAACGCAATGGAACCATTGTGCTTCCATAAATAATTTGTGGAGCTACATTCAATTCAACGTTTTGGTTATTTATAGTTGCCTTCTTAGAACTGACAGTTAGAACTATGGTTTCAAAATCTTTTCGTGCAATAATTTGTTGATTATCCTGTTTCCATTCCACTGATGCGCCTAGACTTTCAAATATTGCTCTCATCGGCACTAAAACACTACCATTTTTCAATTGGGCAGGAGCATCGAATTTCTGTATAACTCCGTTTATTACAACATTAATTTTATTCTCCGAAGAAGCTGCCGCTAAGTTATAAGGAGTAATTAAGCATAACGCAATAATAAATAAACAAATTCTTTTCATCTATTTAGAACCTCTCTTTTTATTCAATTGTCTCGGTAACAATTTTATATTTGCCATCCGTATCTTTATGAATGGTCATTGTAATATTGTAAGTTGCAGATTCAGTTGTATTGTCTTTTTTAGTTGCTGTTTCTTTACCTTTTGCTTTATAAACAAATCCTTTTTCATTATAAAGCTCAACCGATTCATCTGACAAAATAATGATTCCACTCGTATAAAGTTCTAAATTCTCTTTATAAGATTTTTGGAAAGTATCAAATCGCACTTGGTTATCTTCAAGATAAAATTTATCCAGAAATGATTTTAATTGCTCATCGTTTTTAATGTTGTAGAACTCTTTCACTTTACTTTCTCTTAATTCTTTACCGATTTTCATCATTTCTTCTTCTGTCAATCTATCATCTTCTTTAATATCAGTTTCATTTTTAGGAGTAGAATTTACATTAATTGAAGTATGAGTATTAAGGGTCTCATCACTTTTGGAACAAGCTGCAAGAATAACTACCATGCTCAATAAAAGTAAAACAATTATTTTTTTCATTTTTCTATGCTCCTCTGTAAGTTACACTAAGATGCTCGGCGGGATCCGCCGAGAGTCTTTGCTTAGTATTAGATTTGTTCTGGATTTGGATTAGAAAGGATTTCAGGCGTCCCCACTAGCTCCATCTTTTCAATCTTCCAACTCCCACCAATGTTCTTCATAAATATTTTAAATTTTTGCTTTCTAATCATTTCGATATAGGGGAGGTCTTGATGTTCTGTATTTATTTTTGTTGTTATAATATTTACTTCAACAGTTGCAAAATCATTTATTAATTCAACAACTTTAAATTCATCCATTGCATATTTTAAAGTGTATTGATTTAGCCAATCTTTGTTGCTCTCCTGTTCTTTGTCGCTTAAATTTAACCAAGTTCCGTTGTAAGTACCTGCGTCCTTAGCATAAATTGCTTCATAATATTTAGTAAGCGTATTTTTTATATTGTCACTTTCGTTTGCATTCTTATTGTTATTGCTATTTGCATCCACGAAATTATAACGGTTTTTCAAGAATGCCTCCAACTTTAACGCTACCGCTACACCTTCTGCTCTTGTTAATGATTTATCTGGATTAAACTTGCCATTAGAACCACTCAGTAATCCAGCATCACTAACCGCTAAAATAATACCTCGATTAGTCATTAACAATCCTTCATTAGAATGAGTATCTTCATAATTGGTATGTTTCTCACCGTCAGTTCCAATTGCATTTTTCGCAAAAACTCTTTCTGGCTTGTACATATAAAAAGGGGGGGATTTAGGTAATCCATTTGCATCCATAGTTTGTAACTGAAAATATTTTGGTAAGTCAGAATAACTCGATTTAAAGGACTTATAATTCAAATCTTGATTTTCCCACGGATTACTACTTGAAGACCAAGTATTATAATAAAAATTATCTTGCTTGTATGTTATCAGCTTTTGCTCTTCATAATTTAAAAATGAATACAATATTAAAGCCATATCTGCACGACTAAGTGAATTGCTGATTTTATATTCAATATATTTTTCATTGAGATTATCAAAGACTTTATTAATTCTTTTGTACTGGTACGTTTGTGTCCACTCTAAGTAATTATATGGTGTAAGCCCATTTTTAAAAGCTGTATAGTTATAGTCTTTTATGTTCTTGCCGTTATTTGAAATAAAGTCATAATACGAGTTAAAACCCGCTACATATGGAACAGTTGTTAAGGCTGGTCTTGCCCAATTTACTGCTTTATTCAAAACATTCTCATCCATTGTATAAGGCAAGCCAGCTCTATCGTTAAAATAATAATTCGTCCAGCTATTTACGTAGCACATGCCTGCTTTATTAAAGTCGCTTATGTTACCCGTTGATTGATTTTTTAATTCATCTTTTAAATCAGTATTGTTATTTAAGTAATTATCTCGATACTCTTTTAGCTTTTTAACATCTCCATTCGTTACCTTAAACTCTTCATTATAATTCGTCAGCACCATATTACATCCACTAACTTTATCTTCAATAAAATCTTTTTCGGTCAGCATCCTCGCTAACATGGTCATGAACTGCTCATAGGTCAATTCTTGATTTGGTGCAAATTTATTAGCGGAAACACCAGAAGTAATCCCCCGCTCTACTGCCTCATTGATAATACTTTCTGCCCAATGACCTTTAATGTCCGAAAAGCCGCTTGTTTCTGCACTTGCCACGCTTGAACCAGTTGAAAATGATGAAACTATTAAACCTACTCCTATGCAACCAATTAACCATTTCTTCAAAAAAATCACCCTCCAAAAATTCCCTTTTTGTAGCCTATAGGATATAATGAGCTTAACAAGCATTCGACAACTTAGTACAATTTTCCTGCAAAAAACAAAAAAAAGCCCACTTGATAAAGTGAACTATTAATATAATAAGGAGAGAATAAATATGACGTTTAAAATAGAAGGAATTATGAAATCTTTAAACTTCTCGCTATCTTATTTGAAAGAAGACTATGAACTTGATGATATAAATACCTTTACCATCGAGTTCCCTGAAAAAATTCAATTTGGATATCGAATTATCCATAATAATGTTGTTTATACTGCACTTTTAAACTACAAAAAAATAAATGGAACTGAATGTACGATGGAAGAAAACTTTGTATGGCATTTATACAGCAATGGGCAAGAACAGGTGTACAATACAATCGCACAACTGATGGATGCACTACATGGTTTAAATGTATCGGAACATTAATTCTTATTTTCGAATTATATTAAATGAGAATTTGATTGTATAGAAACGTTATTGTACAATCCATATATTGGGTTCGACTGATACAAAAGGAGGAGTTTTTCTAGGAGGTGAAGCCTACGTGATGCTTTATAATATGTCTCCAGAAAGCACCATAATTCTATCAACGCTAGGGGTTATTTTCTTTATACTACTATTCGTTATGGAGCGAAAGGAACGGAAGAAAAAGAAAGATGAAGCCTAACGCTTGCGGGAGCGCTTAATTTCATCCTCCACCATTTTTATTAGACTAGAAGCTTCTATACCTAGCCCATTTGCAAGTTGGAACACAGTAATTAGAGATGGAACTTTGTGACCATTTTCTAGGTAGCTAATAAAAGTCCTTTCTAAATTTGCTGTTTCACTTAACTTTTCTTGCGTCATGTTTTTAACTTTTCTTAGCCGTTGGATTACCTGTCCAAATATAATAACTTCTTGGTTCATTTTTTTTACTCCATTTTGTATTCTATAAAATACATGATGGACTAATTCTTTTAAAAACACCGTACTCGATAGAATACAATCTTAGAAAATCGCAAAAGGATTTGAAAATGAAATGTCGTTAAGAAATGCCAGTGATAGTGTATTAATCTCGATTTACAAAGAAGCTATTAAAATTAAAGAAATAGAGCCTGTATTTATTAAATATTTAGAAGAAGAGTTTGAAAGAAGAAAATTGGAATTACCAAAGCACAAAAAATAAACCTTCCAATTTAATGGAGGGTTTATTTTTTGTGTACTGTTTTTAATTAATAAGTAACATTCCATTGAAGGAGTGTTACTTATTACATGAAAGGCATATCCCCTTCTTATATGGGCTTACCTCACTTATTCTTTTATCAAGGTATATTTGCTTTTTACAACAAATACATTCAAAAAGAATGCGCCCCGGTTTGTACTCATTTACAGCTTTATTATTAGTCATTTTAGTTCGTCTCCATTTTTATTAAAGTGCGATTAGATTTTCGGTCGCTTCACCTATCAGAAGGTTTCTAAGTCCAACATCAATTAGATTCATTTTATGTTCTTCAATGCTTCCGACCAGCGAGATTAAGCGCTTTTTATCTATGGTGTTCATGCTGTACAAGTCAACTACACCATTCTTTATTGTTAGGGCAATAATAGTGGGAGAAAAATGGTTTCCCCGATTATTCTGTATAACAAGCAATCGCTCGAATGTCTTTCCATAAGTTCCATTAGATTTATATGTAAAGCTCATATTAGCTGTATAAATCTGACCTCTTTTAACACTTCTCTTATCTATCGTTTGATTATGGTTTAACTCTATTTTTTTCATTATTTTCACTCACTTTTCTTTGAGATATTTAAGTATATCTTCGTTTAGCTTATCGCCAAAATGTGACCCTTAATATTTTTACTATTTAATTTTCAAGGTACAAAAAAGAACCTTTCCACTGGCTCCAAGGGCATAGTACTCCCTTAGAGTCAGCAGAAAGGTTCTCATAAATCCGTTCTTTTTATGTTGGACTTTAACAATAGCAAACTTTCCTTCTTTTTTCAAGATTAATTCTTCATTTGATATTAAGTCCTACCTTGATTACTTTGATATTATAGTCTTTCATCTTACTCGTCTGACCTAACGGTAAAACTTGTGTGTTTCATTTCATCATTATCTGATAAAATATATTTTATCAAACATAAACTTTTCATCTTAACATTACATCTAACTTTAAAATTCTAGTTTTACTTTTATATTCAATCAATGTTATACTGTCGACAAATAAAAATTCAGCGGTATAGTGAATAGGAGATGTCATTATGTCATGGGAATCATTTAAACCAGTCCCTCAACCAAGGGGGGCTTCTCATTCTGAACCCAAGGTTAGCATCAACAAAGGGAAGCTTAGTTTTAACCGTAAGGCTCGCAAAGATTTTTTGGATGAAAAGTTAGCAAATCCACCAAAAGACGCAAAAGAGAAAGATACCTATAAATATAAGTTTGCTAGTTTATTGTTCAATGAACAAGAAAATAAAATTGCTCTACTTCTAAAACAAAAGGAAGATGAAGCAACTCTTACTATTACACGCTCTAGTGCAGGCAATAGCGCCTTTGTTAACGCTGTTCAATTTTTCAAGACAAAGGGTAAGGAAAATGAAGAAACCAAAAGATATCCCGTAACCAAAGAAACCATAACTATAAAAGATGACAAAAACAAAGACGTACAAATCAATGTTCTAATCATAGACCTCAACAAGCCAGAAGAAGTAAAGTACACTCCGCGTTCTAATTCCAAACCAGAAGGTCAACCAACTGCATAAACTCCCTAGAACGGCGTATAAAGCCCTTACGATGTGTAGGGGCTTTAGTGTATCAAAAATCATTTAATTTTGGTTTCTCATAATCAATTTTTAAGGCGAATCCTGCCTCTGGGTCAACATACCATTGGGAACAGTCTATTTCATCACTCACGGGTTCTTTAAGAGCTTCGATTTGGTCAGCCGCTATTAAAAAATCTTCGTAACTCAAAATTCCCTTTAACATTATGTATTCATACTCTTCCATGTCTTTTATTAAGTCGATAGGAATACCAAAACCGTATGTATAATCTAATTCAACTGCTAATTCATTTTCATTTAAGTTTATCATTTTATCACCTTCATATTGTTAAAGGCGGGCGTGAACCCGCCGCTTAGATTAATCAAACTTTAAAGCGTAACCTTCTTCAAAATCAATTTCCCATGCTCCATCGTGACATTCTTTGCCTAACTCTTCATAACTTTCAATACCATAATTTTTTATATCTCCAATTCCATCATATTGAGCAATTGCATGACCAAAATCTCCATAATTCCAAATCCCTGTAAAAAGCACATGACTTTCTAAATGCATTTTTTCAACTAACTTTCCTGGAATGCCTACACCAAATGTATAGTCGAGTTCTGTTTCATTTGTGCTTGTCTTTATAAGTTCCATTGATATGACCACCTTAAAATATAATTTTATTCTGGACTGAAATCTTTTAATGTTGTTTCTAGCGCTACGTATAACCTTTCAAAGTCAATGTTTCCGACTTGAAGCAAGTTTACATACAGCTTCATGACATTTTGCTGCACACTATCCAACTGTTCCTTTATTTCAGGAACTTGGTCTTTGCTCTCGTCCGCCAGATATACGCCTAGAAGCTCATAGTTTTGTTCTATCTCCTGTTCTTCTAATTCAGACACATAGCGAACTTGTAGGTTAGCTACGTATGGTTCTGCATGACCTTCAATTATAACCTCGACATCAATCAACCATCTACTGCCTATTTGACGGTCTTTTACGTCACCTGAGTATTTATCTTTACTTTCTAATCTAATAATCTTCGCACTCGTAATGTTCATTTTATCTACCCTTTCATGCGTTTAATATTATTACTATAACAATTTGATTTGAAAAAACGCAGAAAATTTAATTTAATCGACTAATGTTTTTTTCATCTAAAATTCACTCCTTCGTATTATAGAAATCAGTGAATTATATATTAATTATGAAATTCAACCAAACATGATTTCTTCGGAACAATCATTGTAATATTCCATATATTCAGTTTCAAATTCCTTAACAAACAAATCATCTTCATTATTTTCTTTAATTATTTTACAACCATAATTTTTATCAATCATTTGAATCCAACCTACAACGTAAGAGTAATACTCATAATCACATCTCTCTAGCCATTTAACGTAAGCTCTATCTTTTTCTTCATATAAAAATTTCAATTTTTCTTTCACTGTTTTAAATGAAGCTAGTTTATCTCTAAGCTCAAGTCTAATTCTATTAATTTCCATTTCCCTTTTATCTTCAAAACTCATTTTAGGCGCTAACATTTTATTAATTATTTTGTCTGTTCGACTACGTAATGCTCCATTAATTTCTTCGTAGCCAGTCAATTTTTTATCTTTCAAAACATATTGAATACCTGCCTGCAAAGCAAAATGAAACTGATTAGTAATCACCCGATTAAATATTTGATTTATACTCGCATAGTGCATGTCTTTATTTTGCTTTGGGTCAAATCCTTTTGTATATAGTAATATAAAATACTGCTTGCGTAACTTTTGTTCTTTTAGCTCATCAGGATCCGTTTCATTTAATTTGTAATTGCTAATATTTGCAACTGCAAAATCTAATTCATGTGGTTTTAGTAGTTTACCTAATCCTCTTGCCTTTTCTGCTAATAAAACCAGCCGCTGTACTGTTTTTTCTTTACCAAACTTATGCTCTGTAAATGTATCAAAAATAATTTTGTTAGTATCAATTTCTATTTGGCTGAACATTGGAATAAAAATATCGCCTTTTATATGTTGAATAGAATTCCCCTGTTTGAAGATGAAGCCTATCTGTTCCAACTCTTCCCTCGGACATAATCTTGTTGTTTTATTTTTTGTTCTAAATGTACTTTCCTTTATCTGAAGATAATCGTAAACGTCCTGGCGCAAGCAATTGAATCTAATGTGGTCTCCATCGAAATCAGTTTTATTATTAACTATTTCGGAAGCCACCTCATAACAGTAATCAGCAAAAAGGAACGCTAACTGACTCAGTTGTGGTCTATAATACTTTCTTAGCAATTCCCATGCTGTTGCTACACGTTCATTTTTTTGATTGTATGTATCAATTATCAAACTCATATCGTGACTACCCCCGTAGTGCATTTTTCTATTTATATTTTAGATAAGAAAAAGACTGGGAAACCCAGTCTCGGCTATACTCATCTATTCTCGTCTCATCTGGTCTCATTTTATGGATTAATCTATTTGTATTTGATTCTCAATTAGCCACTTATCGGCTGTAACTGAATCTAGCCCTAACAGTTCTGGTTTATCGGAACTTAGAATACCCATCAGTTCTTGTTCATCTAGGCTTGTTTTATTCTCGTATTTATTTAAAAGCCAATGACTGTATTCAATTATAAATACAATGTCATTAACCACTAGGTCGGTAGTGTATATATTGTTACCTTTTCTATAAAACTGAATTCCGTATTTATGTTTTAGTACAGTACAGATGTTTGCCCAAGTCATACTTCTATATAATTCTGTATTTTCTTTGGCGGTGTTATTTATTTGTTCTAAAACAGTATGTAAATTTGATGTTAATTCAAGCCCTGTTCTTTTATGAAGGAACGCAATAAAAGCTGCCTTCCTATCATTGCTCTTTGTTGCATATTTTTCTGTTAGATTAAACAATTCATTGTGAATCCATATTGCATAGATATTATATCGTACATTTAATTCATTTAACTTCAATTGAACAATTTCTTTCACAACCTTTTTAAATTTTAAATATTTGAATTCATTTTATATTCAATTTAATCTTTGTCAAATATGCAACAATAATTGACTTTATTAATCCCTACCGTTGGTATTCATCACCTTATATAAGGAAATACTTTGTATTCTCTTGAAATTCAGATGCTTATCGCTATTTCAGATTCTTTAACAAACAAATCTTTGGGTCTACTATAACGGTTTTAGACGTTCTTTATCAAAATCTTGTTTACAACGTTGATATACAACAGTATGCTGCAATTTCTCATCCAAAGCATGTACCCGACCATTAAGACCCTTGCTTTTAATAAAAACATGGATGTGGATGTGTCACAAACCCCTTCTTTTTTATCGAGCAATGTTTTAAGAGGTCTTGTAAAAACACTGGCGAAGCCATTAAACATGTTTAATCCATCCAAACCAATTAATCATCAAACTTTTAACTGGAAGATATTTACTGAGAAATCCAACTAGCTTATAATAAGTTCAATAGTTAAAAATAAAATTAAATTTTTGGAGGAAATTAAAATGACGAATGACACACTTGTAAATATTCTGTTTGGAATTGTTGGAGTTGGTGTAGTTTTATCTCTAACACTTGTAGTCTTAAACAACAAATTAGCAAAAATAAACGGTTCCAATAAGTTTAAATTTAGTCCTAAAATTAAAGAACAGTATAAATGAGCATGAAAACCTAGGTCGATTCAAGCATTTAGTTTTTTGTCGATTTTATATAGTTTTTCATTGAAATACTTAGTAAATTTTCTATTATCTTTTTGTTATACAAGTGTTATCAATACAAATCGAGTTTGTTTTGACTATCAATGAATATTTTGTAGAACTTATCATCTTTAAAGTATCAACTAAATTTAACGTTTTCTCAATTTTCGCGCTAATATCAACATCTTATTCATTCGATACATGAATAAGATATATCATATACAACTTATGTTTATATCCTACACCTCCTTTATTTCATATCTAAGTAAACAATATATTTTATATTTAATCCCATCTCAAAAAATAAATATATACATTAAATTTTCAACTAAAATTTATATTTTAACCACGATAAACTATAATCTTAAACGGATTATAGTTTATTTTTTTTACCATAAAATATATTGTTTACTTTACACTTTACTTTTAACTTTTGATGGTATAATATACTTTTAACAATAACGGAGGTGTTATTTTATGGAATTACAAAACAAAAGAGTACGATTCTATATCAGAGCTACAAGCTACACAAACCAACATAGACAATATAGCGACCTTTCCCTCTTCGCCCAACGCCATATGCTTGAATTTGAAGGGAACATATTCTTTGATAAGTGTGACAGCAATTTTCCCCGAACAGAGCTGAATAAGGCTCTCCAAGAAGCAAAAGAGTTTGATGTGTTGGTAGTCCTGAACAACTCGGTACTGCATATTGATAGCTTGTTCGCTGAATTATACGAGAACGTTTTTAATGATAAAGGAGTTAAAATTCTAAAATTAAGCGAAGAACAAAAGAAATTGGAGGCTTCCATTTGATGAGCAATTACAATGGCAAAGTAAAATTTATTAATAACAAGCTGCATCTCTTATTAGCCTTTTCTGTAACAAAAATTGGATTTTTAGGCTATATGGTTTTAACGCATAATTTAAGCCTGTGGCGGCTTCTAATCGCCTTCGGTGTCATTGGGCTGATTTTGTACTTGGAGCTGCTACACGCCGAATACAGGAGCCATAGCAAGCTCCATAATGATGAGCTAGTTGTAATGATGGTTAGATGCTTTGGAGCAATAAAGTTGATAAAGAGCTATACGGTGGATAAACGACTGTACGCGATAGTAGAAAACGAAGTAAAAGACAACTCAATTTTCACGTTGACGAAAATACACAAAAACCTGAACGTACACTTAGTGTTCTTCAAACCACGAGGGTAGGTGCTTTTTCATGCTTAATCTTTCTCAAATGAATCCTAATAACGATGGCTTAAAATCAAAAGGTAATTGCTTGGTCTATATAAGAGTTTCTGACCAAAAGCAAGTAAATGACGGTTTATCATTATCTCTTCAAGAGCATGAATGTAAACAATTCGCAAAATTCACAGGTTATAACGTTATTAAGGTATACAGTGACGAAGGCGTATCGGGTCGTAATATGCACAGAGATGGCATAATTGAAATGATGCAAGATATTAGTGACAATCCAGAATTTGTATCAGCGATTTGTATTTACTCACTTACACGACTTGGACGTAATGCGGCAGAAGTGCTTCATACCATAAAATTTTTAAATGATTTAGGTGTTGCTGTTCTTTCAAAAACAGAACTTCTTGACTCAACTACTCCAAGCGGACAATTCAGTATTACTCTACTCGCGGGATTAGCACAATTGGAATCCGACACTATCAGGTCGAGGGTGGTTCCCGCTATGCGTTATAATGCTGAACTCGGTGAATGGAACGGAGCGAGACACATCCCATTTGGATTTGATAACGTTCCACTAGATGGTCAGGAAGATAAAGAAGGACGAATTAAAAAAAGACTTACTCCAATTGAAGAAGAAGCCGAACAAGTGAGGCTAATATTTGATTTATACAATAATGGCTTGAATAGTGACAAAAAGCTAGGTCAAAGCTTAATTACTAAGCATTTAATTATGAATGGTTACACATACAGAGATGGTACGCAATGGACTACACGTAAGGTAGCTTCTGTTCTATCGAACGTTAATTTGTATGCTGGTTATATAGAATGGGGAAGATACAGAACCAGATTTAAAACCGTTTATAATCCGGTAACAAAACAACATGATAAAGTGATGAGTCAAACAGGAAAAAATAAAGGTAAACCAATTATTGAACGTGTAAAGAATGATGATTACGTAATTGCTAAAGGTAAGCATGAAGCCATAATTTCAGAAGAGACAAAACAGAGATATTTAAATATTTATAAGACACGTCCCAAAGCTGAAAAAAAGAATAAAGGTAGAAACCCCTTTTATCTTTTGAGTGGACTACTTACGTGTCCCGATTGTGGAAACAAGATGATTGCCACAACTGAAAAATACGGAATGACTTATAAGTGTAGATTGTACGGTTCGTCTGGCGGTGCTATATGTAAGGCAAATACTTTGAAAGAAGATTACGTTATTCAAAGGGTTTATAGCGTCTTCTATCCATACTTCAAGCTGATGATTTATTTATCAATACCAAGTTTAATTTTGGAAAAGTCAAAATATGATGCTCGAATCAACAACGATAAAGAAAAGCACTTTAATGAAATTAAAGCAAAAATTCAAACTATATCAGAACAATTAGCAAGCGACTATTTGAGATGGACAAATGGGAAAATGATTGATGAATTATATAATAACGTTTATGAGAAACGAAGCAAAGAAATAGAGGAATTAAAAAAAGAACTCGAAGAAATTGATTTGGGCATGATTAATATAGAAGTGAAAGAATATCAACTTGATAATCTCTTGGAGGAATTAAAAAATTATCAGAACATTGAAGATTATTTCGAGTCACTTCCAAGAGAAATGAAAATTAATTATTTTAGAAGAATATTTAAAGAAATTCGATTTAAAAAAACAGAAGGGAAACAGGGTATTAAGTCATTGGAGTCAGTAACTTTTGTTATTAATACAAAAGAAATAAGACCACCAAAAGGTGATGAGCTTAAAGCGATTATACAAATGGAAAAGGACGACCCAAGGGTCATTAATAAAGCATTCCAGATTGAATCAAAAATCAGCAGCTCATATTCATTGAATTTACTACATGACATTATGAAAGAAATTGTTGACGTAAATGTTCAAGAACTGGTTTATTTGCACTATGAGGAAAATAAAGAAGAACGAAATTCAGACGTTTGGGGCGTAATATTAAATACAATGGAATTGAATAGTTTAATCGCTAACGAAGATTTAGAACTGGACGAGCTTACAGAAAAGTTTAAACAATTATTTGGTCACATAACTATTGAAGATTGATTCCATGTAGTTTATCGTACATTTGTTCAAAAGCTTGCACTGATATGAGAAATGTAACATGCCGTTCCTGACCATCATCAGTAGTAAATATCCTTTGACCAAAGTTAGCTTGCATAACCTTCACATAATCTTTCTTGGACAGACTTAAAAGGTATTCTTTGTCTTCACGTAAGTTTAATCCTAATTGTCTCATATTAACCTCTAAGGGCGGGCGCTAACCCGCCTTATTTTGATGTGGGTAGATACATTATGAATTGGAAACTGGCATCTACCCTGTGGATAACTTATTTTTACGTGTTAATTAATCATCTGACACCCATACGTGTATACAATATAATGTTTGCCCGCTCCGATGCGCCGGAACTCCTCCGGCAGCTCTGTATCGTACAGCACTTCTACGCTCTGCTTGCCGCGCTGCTTTTCCTGTCTATGATTAGGCTCCGAAAGAATATTGATTTCCCGGCCGTTGATGCGAATTCTCTTCCCGTGTTCATCTTCCGAGAGAACTTTGGCTCCTGAAAAATCAAAATATTTGGAGTAGTCCTTACTTTCTTTGGACATGCTTGGTCACTCCTTAGATCCACAAAATCTCTGGTTTTACATGACAAAACCTCTTAAATAGGCACTGTTTTAAATTATATCATGATCTTAATGCCTAAGCTACCACTCTGACATGATCGATGCAAACTTCAAAAAAGAGCCTGAAATCGAAATTCATCGATCCAGGCTCTTCCGTACGTGCTTCCTATAAGCGCACATACGTGACATATACAGTTTGTTCCTTCAACCTGACTGAAGTTATAGATTAGTCAATAATTTCAGCAGTATCTCCGTTGTTGGCACCAGCCGCATTCGCTTCATCCGTATCGATGTGCATATCCAGCGCAAAGTTATCGGATACACGAGCAATCACATTTTCCAGTACAAGACCACGCTCACCGCCAAGACGCACTTTAAGCAGATCCTTGTCTTTAATGCCCCACTGATCCGCATCGGACGTATGGAAATGAATATGACGAGCGGCTACAATAACACCCTCATCCACCGTTACCTCGCCTGCTGGGCCTTTGATGGTGATACCAGGTGTTCCAGCGATATTCCCCGACTCCCGCACAGGTGCTTTCACACCAATTGCAAAGGAATCCGTACGGGAAATCTCAAGCTGGGTTGCAGGACGCGCAGGTCCCAAAATTCTTACTTTATCGAATTGTCCCTTCGTTCCAATTACCGCTACCGTTTCATTGGCTGCGAATTGTCCTGGCTGGGACAAAGGCTTGAATTCTGTAAGCTGATATCCAGGGCCGAATAATGCCTCAATATGCTCCTGGGATAAATGAATATGGCGGGCGGATACACCCACAGGTACAGTTTTACTCATCTGTCTCTCACTCCTTGTTTTTCTCTATATGCTGTACGTGCCATCACCTATTATACTCTCTATTACCCAAAAATAAAAAGGCAGCCCGATGATTCTGGGTGCCTTCTTCTCATTTCTCATATGATCTGCAACAGGATTGTCAAAGTTATCTTTGAATCATGGGCGTTATGCGAATTTTATTTCTCTTTGGACGGAGCCAAAGGCAAATTCTGTTCAAGAAACCGGAGCGCATAATCAGACATCCAGCCTTTTACCATTGATTCAGGATAGTGCTTGAGGAGCAGCTCCTGGAAGTCTGGATATTTCCCCGGATGCTCAAGCCCGGCAACCCACTGATCAATCCCGTCAAAATCCGAACCGAACATCATGTGTTTCTCTCCGCCCAGCTCACAAATCTTCTCAATATGGGGCAGGATGTCCTCCGGCTTCACTCGGTCTGCATCACTCCGAATGAACCAAGGCACAAACGTAATGCCGATCATTCCGTCCAAAGCGATCAAAGCCCGAATCTGCTCATCGCTTAGATTCCGCGGATGCTTGCATACGGAGTACGCATTGGAATGCGAGGCCAGGATGGGACGCTGCGTAAGTTCGGTTAACTCCCAGAAGCCGGCCTGGGACAGGTGGGAAACATCCAGAATAATGCCTGTGGAATTACACAGCTCCACCAGCTGCCGCCCTCGTTCCGTAAATCCACCATTCCGCTGCTCTAACGCCCCGTCCGCAGCCCAGTTGGCATAGTTCCACGTAATCCCCATAAAGCGTACACCCAGGTCATAACAGAGCTTAACGTAATGCAAATTGCCCTCCAGCCCGTCCACACCTTCCAGCGACAAAACACCAAAACGGCTATGATAGCTTTCTCTCATCTCCTGGACCTGTTCTTGCCAGAGCAGCGGTTTGAGATGACCTGGCTTCACAATGCGGTTGCGATACGTATCGATTTGCGCCAGTACCCGCTCAAATGAAGGACGTCCGTATTTTTCCGATAAAAAAACAGCGAATACCTGAAGCGCAAGATCCCCTTCCTCCATACGCTGCAGCGTAACATCCAAATGCCGATCATCAACAAAGGAAGCTTTGGGATCTTCCCACATTTTACTCAGGGCATCACAGTGAAAATCAACTGTCCGCATCGCGGGCTCATCTCCTTCCAATGTGTCACAGCAAAAAGCCTGTTTACGCAAAAGAGAGTAAACAGGCTAATACCTCCGAAATTTATCTAGGTTCTACGATCAATTTAATCGCCGTCCGGTCTTCGCCATCAATCACAATATCCGTAAAAGCAGGGATGCAAATCAGATCCACCCCGCTCGGTGCTACAAATCCCCGGGCAATCGCTACCGCTTTAATGGCCTGGTTCAGTGCTCCCGCCCCAATCGCTTGCAGTTCCGCTCCGCCCCGCTCCCGAAGAACTCCAGCGAGCGCCCCTGCAACTGAATTAGGATTGGATTTTGCTGAAACTTTTAATACTTCCATGGTAAGTACCTCCCCTGGGAATGTTGAGTGATGGTTTGCTTCCGCTTACTAGATGTTATTCGTGAGAGGGGAAAAAATTCCTGCTTTTTGCCATTCGTACCTAATTTAATTAAACGAATTTTACGATTTTTAATCCATCCGCCATTCGTCTTCGTACATACGTATTTTTTGTATCTTGTGGGCTTTCCCTGTTTCTTCATCCATATCAACGCATACAGCATGGAACTGCCACTTGCCTTCATCAACCTGGAAACGAGCAGGAAGCTGGGTTTTGAACTTGTACATCACCGCATCGCGCTGCATGCCGAGTACCCCTTCCTTGGAGCCTACCATGCCGGTATCCGTAATGTAGGCAGTTCCACCCGGCAGTATCGTATCGTCATTGCTTTGCACATGCGTGTGCGTTCCAACCACCATGGAAGCCCGTCCTTCCAAATGCCAACCCATGGCAATTTTCTCAGAGGTCGCCTCGGCATGGAAGTCCACAAGAATGCATTTGTTTTTCTGGCGCAACTCATCTACAATTTCATCGGCTGCACGGAATGGACAATCGATGGCTGGCAGGAATGTTCTTCCCTGCAGGTTCACAATGGCCAATTGTTTGCCGTTTGCTTTAATAACCGTATATCCCCGTCCAGGTGTTCCAGGCGGAAAATTCGCCGGGCGAATCAAACGCGGTTCATCGTCGATAAACTCAAAAATATCCTTGTTATCCCACGTGTGATTTCCCAAGGTGATGCCATGGATGCCCCAATTGAAAAACTCATTGGCAATGGCCGAGGTAATGCCGCGTCCCGAAGCCGCGTTCTCGCCATTGGCAATGATGATGTGAGGATTATATTTGGACTTCAGCTCTGGCAGCGATTCTTTCAGCGCTTTGCGCCCTGTACTGCCGACAATATCACCGATGAATAGTACTTTGATGTCAATCACTCCTTAACGAGGGAAGCCTGTCCTGCTCCAGCAGGAGCGTTCCCGGTTTTATGGATATCAGCCACTTTCCGATCTGATATCTTCAAAGATAAAAAGTGGCCGAATTGCGGCCACTTTTTAAGGTCCAAACTCTATTTTGCGTAATCCACCGCACGGGTCTCCCGGATAACGGTGACTTTGATATGACCTGGATAATCCAGTTCATTCTCAATGGTTTTGGTAATGTCGCGTGCCAAGCGGAATGCTTCGGCATCATCGATCTTCTCAGGCTGTACCATAACGCGAACTTCACGTCCCGCTTGAATGGCGTACGATTTCTCAACGCCTTCAAAGGATTCGGAAATTTCTTCGAGCTTCTCAAGGCGTCGGATATACGTCTCAAGTGTCTCTCTGCGCGCTCCCGGTCTGGCTGCGGACAATGCGTCAGCTGCGCCAACCAGCATGGCAATAACCGAGGTTGCTTCACAATCACCGTGGTGAGAGGCAATGCTGTTGATAACCACCGGATGTTCCTTGTATTTCTTCGCCAGCTCCACGCCGATTTCAACGTGCGATCCTTCCACTTCATGATCCAGCGCTTTACCGATGTCATGCAACAGTCCTGCCCGTTTCGCAAGCACGATGTCTTCGCCCAATTCGCCGGCCATTAGGCCAGTCAAGTAGGCCACTTCCATGGAATGTTTCAACACATTTTGTCCATAGCTTGTACGGAACTTCAGTCGGCCCAGAATTTTGATCAAATCTGGATGCAAACCGTGCACGCCAACTTCGAATGTGGCTTGTTCTCCATACTCGCGAATGCGTTCGTCCACTTCCTTGCGGGATTTCTCCACCATTTCTTCGATACGAGCCGGATGAATCCGTCCGTCCGCCACGAGCTTTTCCAAAGCTGTACGGGCAATTTCACGGCGAATCGGATCAAACCCGGAGAGAATAACAGCTTCCGGAGTATCATCGATAATAAGGTCAATCCCTGTAAGGGTTTCAAGCGCACGGATATTCCGGCCTTCACGTCCGATGATCCGGCCCTTCATTTCTTCGTTCGGCAAGGTGACAACAGAAACCGTTGTCTCTGCCACATGATCAGCCGCACAGCGTTGGATAGCCAGCGTGATGATCTCCCGTGATTTCTTGTCAGCCTCTTCTTTCGCCTGCTGCTCAATTTCTTTAATCATTTGAGCGGTTTCATGACGAACCTCTTGCTCGACATTGCTGAGAATGATACTGCGGGCATCCTCCATCGTAAGGTTGGAGATACGCTCCAGTTCTGTAGTTTGTTTCTTGTAAATAGCGTCGATTTGCTGCTGGGTCTCTTCTATTCGTTTCTCTTTGTTCGCCACTTGTTCTTCTTTACGTTCCAAAGATTCTATTTTTTTATCCAGCGACTCTTCCTTTTGCAACAATCTGCGTTCCTGCCGTTGAATTTCATTACGGCGCTCACGAGTGTCTTTTTCAGCTTCGGCTCTGATTTTATGAACTTCATCTTTTGCTTCAAGAACCGTTTCTTTCTTCAATGCCTCTGCTTCCTTCTTCGCACTCTCAACGATCTGCAAAGCGGCATGCTCGGCACTGGAAATTTTAGCTTCTGCAAGGGATTTGCGAATAAAATAACCGAACCCAAAGAATATAGCGGCTACAGCGAGAACGATTATGATCCAGATCCATGTATCCAGCATCTGTTTCACCTCCTCGTTGTTTCCTCCAAGGCATTCCTTGGGAAATGTTCAATTGTCAGTTTACTCATTCATACATAAAATTTTCCGGCAGAACCTGCCGTCCATACTGCGCACGTCCCATTAACGTTCGCAAATTCCACCATGAACAGCGGAATACATTTCACTATGAATTGGCGTTATAAGAATCTTTCACAAAGTAGTCACTTTTTTGGAAGGAAAAAGGTTTCTAATTTATGATAAAAGATTCATATTTATTTTAGTATTTATAAAAAGATATTGTCAAGGGAAAGCAATGGGTAAACGTCAGTTTCATCCAGTGGAACCAAATTCTTTTACGAAGTTCTGCATTATGGCTGCCTTTTATTCGAAGTCATCCAGCTCTTCGTCCCACTCGCCTTGTTACTGATCCTCTTCAATCAGAAGTTTAAGTACCTGCCGTACCTGTTCTCCACCAAACCCTCGCCGCATTAAATAGGCGCCCGTTTTACGTTTGCGATCCAGCAGCTCGCCATGGGTTTGCTGCCATTTTTTCCTCCCGACCGTCAGCGCACTCTCAAGTTCCGCATCCGCGCTAATCTCGCCCAACGCCTCTGATATAAGCTCAGTGCCTATTCCCTTTTGCCTCAGTTCCTGCTTAACCCACAATCTTCCCTTCTTATGGCTCGTCATTCGCTGTTCCGCCCACATCTTGGCATAGAGCGCATCATCTACGAGGTTATCCTTCTCCAAGCGCTCCAAGGTTGTCTCTACACTATTCTGCTCAAAGCCTTTTTGCTGCAGACGCTGTGAAATTTCCTTAGCCGTTCTGGGTTTTCGGGACAGATGATTCAGTGCCTCTACGTAAGCGCGCTGCCGTTCATCTGCAACAATAATTTCCTGCAATTCCTCCTTGCGAAAAACATTGCCCTTCAACAAGCGGTATTTCAGCATAACGTCCTCATGAACGGTCATCTGATAAGGCCCAAATGCGATCTGATAGCGGTGTTTGGGCTTTCTCAGCATCTCGACCGAAGTTACGATCAGATCCTCATTATCGGGAAAATGTCCAATACCTGAAGTTTCCTCCTCTTCAGACACTCCCATATTCTCTTCTTTCATAAACGCTCCTTTCACTTCAGCATCAATATCCTGGCAAAAATATCCGAGCGATTCCTCGATTAAGTTAAATGCAAAGAAGACCGTCAGGCGTTACAAACACCGGACAGTCCTCAACACTGTAAAAGCTCAAACCGTAATTACTACTCTACCTTAAACAATTCCTGCTCCTCTATTTCATCTTGTTCCTTATCCTCTGCGGAAGGCTCAGGAACAGCCGTGGTCAGGTTGCTTGCTTCACGGATTTTATTCTCGATTACACTCGCGATTTCCGGATGCTCCTTCAAGAATTGCTTCGCATTCTCACGTCCTTGACCCAGACGGTCGCCAGAATAAGAATACCACGCACCACTCTTGTCTACGATATCCAGTTCCGTTCCGATATCAATCAGGCTTCCCTCTCTAGAGATGCCCTCACCGTACATAATATCTAGCTCAGCCTGTTTGAAAGGCGGCGCTACCTTGTTCTTAACAACCTTAATCCGTGTGCGGTTACCCACCACATCGTTACCCATCTTGATGCTCTCAATCCGGCGCACGTCCAAACGAACCGTGGAATAGAACTTCAGAGCACGTCCGCCCGGAGTAGTCTCAGGGTTACCGAACATAACACCAACCTTCTCACGAAGCTGGTTGATAAAGATGGTAATCGTTTTCGACTTATTGATGGCACCCGACAATTTACGAAGAGCCTGAGACATCAGACGAGCTTGCAGACCCACGTGGGAATCACCCATATCGCCTTCAATTTCAGCTTTCGGCACAAGCGCAGCAACCGAGTCAATAACAATAATATCTACGGCACCACTGCGTACCAATGCTTCCGCAATTTCAAGCCCCTGTTCACCCGTATCCGGTTGGGAAAGCAGCAATTCATCAATATTAACACCCAGTTTGCTTGCATACGATGGATCCAAGGCATGCTCGGCATCGATAAATGCAGCTTGTCCGCCAGCCTTCTGAACTTCAGCAATAGCATGGAGGGCTACTGTTGTTTTACCGGAGGATTCCGGTCCATATACTTCAATAATCCGGCCTTTAGGCAAACCGCCGGTTCCTAAAGCTATATCCAACGCCAACGATCCACTTGGCACAATCTCTACCTGCATATGGGTGGACTCACCCAGTTTCATGATGGAACCTTTACCGAACTGTTTCTCTATCTGACGAAGCGCCATCTCCAGCGCAGCACGACGATCTGACAATTGTTCCACAACCCTTCACTGTTGATAGTCATATCATACCTTGTTTTGACACGTTTGCCAAGCTTTTTTTCGAACATACATTCGTTTTTTTTATTCGGCGCTCCTTCCCTCCCATGCTCTGAACCCTATGTAAAAAAGAAGAAGAACCGCAGCAATATCATTCGATATGCCACGGTTCTTCCGTACTTCACATTATACTCGGAACCATTCTTCAATTCAAGAACAGCTACCAAGACAGGTGTAAATAATTTACTTTTTATCAAAAGCGGCTTCCTTCGGCTTAGGGGGAAGCTAGGCCTGCTTGGAGGCAACGAGACGCTGCCAAAGCCGATACAGCAGCGCCTTGGTTGCACGGAGCCGGATCGTCTCACGGTTGCCCTGCAGGTGCAGCTCATGCACTTCCGTTTCTTTTCCCCGTTCGGACAATCCAATGTACACAAGGCCAACGGGCTTGCGTTCGGCGTAACCTGGACCTGCTACACCTGTTACCGACAAACCAAAATCACTGTCGGTCACCATCCGGACATGATCCGCAAGCGCCTCGGCAACCTCCGCACTGACAGCGCCCGGCGCATCATCACCTTCAAGCAGCGCATGCGGGATATGTACAAGCTTCTCTTTGATCTGATTGGTATAACAGATGATTCCGCCCAGAAACATCGAAGCACTGCCGGGAATGGATGTCAGCGCCTCTGCCACGAGCCCTCCGGTACAACTCTCGGCCGCGCTCAGCGTCCAGCTTCGATCTGCCATAAGGTCTACAATGACCTTCTCAATCGGCACGTCCTCGTTGGCATACATAAACTCAGGACCTCTCTCCTGAATTCTGGTCTCCAGCTCATTCAGCCGGACCATAGCCTCAGACTCACTCGCTGCCTTCGTGGAGATCCGGACCGTAACCTCCCCTTCCTTGGCATACAAGGCGATGGTCGGATCCGTCTGTGCGGTTATCAGGTCCTCCAGCCGCTGATCAAGTGCGGATTCCCCAATGCCTGCGAACTTGAGCATCTTCGAGTAGATGGGGAGCTCGCCGGTCAGGACGTGCTGAAGAAGCCAGGGCTTGGCCTCCTGCTCAAACATCGGGATCAGTTCTTTTGGCGGCCCGGGCAAAACAATATAATGAGTGCCTTCAAAAGAAATAGCATTTCCCACGGCAAGCCCCGTCTCGTTAGGAAGCGGTGTACCTCCCTCGATGGCCAGAGCCTGACGCCGATTATTCTCCGTCATCACAGATCCCCGGTCATGGAAGAAACGTTCGACCCGGTCCATGGCCATCCGGTCAATATGCAACGACCGGTTCATATAGGAAGCTAAGGCATCCTTCGTCAGATCATCCTGTGTAGGTCCGAGGCCGCCGGACAGAAGCACGATATCAGCTCTGCCGCTGGACAGCCTGAGGGCCTCCTTGAGCCTCTCCATGTTATCCCCGACAACCGTTTGATAGTACACATCGATTCCCATTGAAGCAAGCTCTCTGGACAAGTACTGGGCATTGGTATTGACGATCTGTCCTAGCAGAAGTTCTGTACCAACTGCAATGATTTCTGCTTTCATGATTAGTCGATCCTCCTGTATCTGCTGTCTCTACTGTATCTGCACATTCTATTCAACTTCATTATGTTCTTACGCTCACGGAAGAAAAAAGCAATAGGATTGCTCCTATTGCTATTATGCCCCGGTACCTTTGAGAAGGTGCCTGTTCTGGACAAAATATTCGATTCCCGAATATAGCGTAATAATCGCAGCTGCCCAGATGGCAATGACATCAAACGGAATCCCCATAAACACAAACGGGAAATTGTTGATAAGAAGCGCAACAATTGCCACAATCTGAATCACCGTTTTGATTTTTCCCGATTGGCCTGCTGCAACAACGGAACCCTCCAGAAGCGCAATCTGCCGCAAGCCAGTAACCGCGAATTCCCTGCTGATGATGACAACAGCAATCCACGATTCGCATTTTCCCATCTCTACGAGCGATATGAGTACGGCGGCCACCAGCAGTTTGTCAGCCAGCGGATCAAGAAGTTTTCCCAGGTTAGTCACCATATTGTTTTTTCGGGCCAAATAGCCGTCAATCCCATCCGTGCTCGCAGCAAGTATAAAGATCAGTGCCGCAATCAATTGGTTATATGGCAGGACAAAATCATTCCACACAATGGGGGCCGGGTAAAAATCAAAATCCACCAGCAGAAAAATCATCATGACAGGAATCAAGCAAATCCGGGCCAACGTAATACGATTGGGTAAATTCATGGGGCAACCTCCCTTGCAACGGGTTGTCTAGCTAACTTGGCAGACCCCGCAGCAGTTAACCTGCCGCAATTCAACAGGGTCGCTCTTCCCAAGAGCCTAAAGGGTTTGAAGCGTGAATCGCTGTCTGTCATATTCATCCCCCAGTAATCTATGTATACGTTAATCCTTATATATCGTGTTTTAGTATAATATTTCAGTTGACACCCTGTCAAAAGAAACAAACCTGCCATTCAATTCGCATTCAAGCCTTTACCCTATAGGCGCGCGCTTATTTAAAATTGGTAAATTGGAGGTCCAGCGTAAGATCTGCTTTACGAAGCAGCTGCATGATCTGCTGAAGATCGTCCTTGTTTTTTCCGGTTACCCGAATTTGATCCCCTTGAATCTGGCTCTTTACTTTCAGTTTGGAATCACGGATCAAAATGTTGATTTTTTTAGAGTTTTCCTGATCTATTCCCTGTTTCAAGGTCAAGCGCTGTCTAACGGTACCCATAGAGGCCGGCTCAATCTTCCCGTACTCCACATTTTTAAGCGACAATCCGCGTTTAACCATCTTGGTTTGCAAAATATCAATTACTGCGTTGAGTTTATACTCATCGTCAGATGCAATGACCAGTGCTTCCTTGTCAATCTTCAAGCTGCTCTTGCTGCCCTTGAAGTCAAACCGGTTCTCAATCTCCCGCTCCGTCTGATTAACCGCGTTTGTAAGTTCCTGCATATCCATCTTGGATACGATATCAAATGAATTTTCTGAAGCCATGGTGAATCCTTCCTTTCATCAATCATATTGCTTCTATTATAGGTAAAACTCCGAGCCAAGTCTAATCATGTACAATGCATGTCTTATGTATACAGGAACGAAAAAGACTCCGTTCATCACCAACCATCTGGTGACAACGAAGCCTGCTCCGTCAATTGCTAGCTTGCTCATCACGCACCGGACGGCGGAACATACTCAGGATGCCGAGTAATATATGAGCCAATCCAAAGCCTAATATGCCATATCCCCAGTCACTCGGAATTAGATAGTAACCCAAGAGGCTGACAATAACGCCTAATCCGAATACAATCCAGTTGACCGTCAAGATGGCCTCACCTCTTTCAGGAAGTGAAATAACAGCATGCAGCTGCATGCTGTTATGATCTCCTGGAGTAAAGGGAATTATTCCCCGCCTGTGGTGTCAGCGGAACCATCTGCGGACTCCAGCACGATGCGGGAAGTCGTTTTTCCATCCGTTACAGGCTGACCGCCAACCGTGATGGTGGTTGCAGCGGAATTGCCCGATTTCACGTACAACCCCTGGCTGTCCAGTTCGAAGCTGAGCGCAGCTCCGTTCTCAAGCATTTGGAAAGCCAATTTCTCGCCGGAGGCGTTGTTGCCGCGGTATACCTCTACCCAGCTCTTTCCGTCACTGGTGGCCGTAATGTCCACCTTAACCGCAGAACCTGTTACTTTGAATACGGTGTTCTTGCCTTCCGTCCGGTCCTGCGTCACCGTCGTTTCCCCAGGCGTTGTATTCCCCGGTACATCTGTATCCGTACCATCCGTACCCTCAGTGCCGTCCGTTTCCGTTCCTTCACCGTCCGTACTCTCGCCAGGCGTATCACCCGGGTTGTTCTCTCCGCCTTGTGCTCCATCACCTGGCGTCGTAGTATCCGGGTTTTGCGAATTCTGTCCTGGATCGGTCTGAGATTGGTCGTTGTTGCTTACCGGCGGGTTTTCATCTTTGGGCTCATTCGAATTGATCGCTACCAAATAAATGACAACGACGATCAGAATCGGAAACGTCCACATCAGCAGCGTCGGCAGCCATTTCATGTTCCGATCGGCTGAAGGTCTGCTGGCACGCTTTTGAATAACCGGCTCCATTGTCGCTTCCGGTTCTGATTTGGGAACGTCCTGTTTATGTCCTTCAAGCAGTTCGTCCGGGTCAATCCCCACCGCTTCTGCATAGGATTTGATGAATGCCCGCACGTAAAAACTGCCGGGAAGTACTTTGTAATCCCCTGCCTCGATGGCTTCCAAGTATCGCTTGCGTATTTTTGTCATTTCCTGCACGTCATCAAGGCTCATTCCTTTTTGTAGACGCGCCTCCCTTAATTGCTGTCCCAGTTCGGACATGCCATCACCTCCTACTTTAGAATTTCGTGGTCAAAAAAATATTATAAATCGTCACTATAAGAACCCGTGAACGTATCATAAACGATTTCCTCATCCGGATTGTTTCGCAATTCGATTATAATATCGAAATCCTCATAGGAATATTCGGATTCACGAACAAAAATGTCCGGATGCTCAATCACCTTCGTGCTATCCATCCCCATAATATCCTGTAAGAGCTGATAATGGCGCTCGTTCGAACGGATAGTGCTGACAATCCCGTCAATGATAAAAATATTGTTTGAATTCATCTCATCCTCGGACAGCTGACTGCGAATCGTTTGCCGAAGCAGCGTAGAGGAAACAAACGTCCAGCGTTTCATCGCACAGACACTGCCTGCAATAATGGACTCCGTTTTGCCGACGCGGGGCATCCCGCGAAGACCGATGACCTGATTTCCTTCCCTTTTGAACAATTCACCCAAAAAGTCAACAAGTAAACCGAGCTCATCGCGTGTAAAACGGAAAGTTTTACGATCATCCGAGTCCCGGTCAATATATCGTCCATGTCGGACAGCCAAAATATCGACCAGTTTAGGGGGTCTCAAGGCTGTTACCGTAATATTTTTCATCTTGTTCAGCATTTTGCCCATCAGAATGATTTTCTCTTCATCATCCGTCTCAAGGAGCATACCTCGGGTTTGGCCTTCGACGCCGTTAATTGTCAGGATGTTCACTTCAAGCATACCGAGCACAGATGCAATATCACCGAGCAAACCTGGCCGGTTCTTATGTATCTTGTATTCCATGTACCATTGATTCGATTCCACAAAGACACCTCTTTGCACTTCTTTTCCATCAATATTCGACAAATTCCAGCTAAAAATGCACGCAAAAACAGGTCAAATTAAAAATGGATCACGTTAATGATATATAAAATAAAAATGAAAGGCAAGTATTAACGGTAACATGAAAATCACATTCTTTTTTCTTGACAAAAAGCCCCCGTTATCGGGGGGCTTTTTGGATGTGGGTTATGCGTTGTTCTTGGCCAATCTCACCATCAGACGGGCGATAACGTGGCGTTCTTCCTCGTTACCTACGTCCCACAATTCTTTCAGTGCCCGGTTGGATGAGTTTTGCGGGTCTACCTTCTCATCCAGGAAGTCGCCGATCTCAAAAGCCAGCTGAGAAATCGTGTCTTCGCTCATACCTGCTTTTTCGGCTTGAACGACGCGCTCTCCCAGAAATTTCTTCCAGGAATCAAAGTTTTTGATTACGGATGACATGAATTAAATCCTCCTTTTGCATGGTGGCAATCAGATTTAAAGTAACAATAGTAATATGTCCCCGTAACCAGAACCTTATGAGTGGTGAATTGCACCACGAACGAATATCAAGTCACCCAGCCGCCGTTCGGACTGATCACTTGGCCGGTGATGTATCCCGACTCAGGCAGCGCCAAAAAATATACCAACGAGGAAATCTCATCAGGCTGTGCCAGCCTGCCGATTGGAATCTCCTCTTCCAGCATGCGGATTTCATCCGAATCCAGATGTCCCAGCATCGATGTATCCACCGCACCGGGCGCAACGGCATTCACCGTAACGCCGGAAGGAGCAAGCTCCTTCGCCAGCGCCTTCGTGAAGGCATTTACGCCGCCTTTGCTTGTGGAATACAACACCTCGCAAGATGCACCCGACAGCCCCCAGATCGAGGATACATTAATGATCCTGCCGAACCGCTGGGAAATCATGCGTCCCATGAACGCCTGAGAGCACAGAAACATCCCCCTCAGGTTAATCGACATCAAGGTGTCCCACTGTTCTTCCGTGGCGTCAGACAGCAGCCCGTAATGGGATACACCAGCATTATTGACCAGGATATCCGGCTCCATGTTATGACTCTGAAGTTTCTCCTTCATCCGGAGTATTTGCTCTTTGTCCCGAAGATCGGCCGATACGGTCAACACCTTCGCTCCGTAAGACATACAGCGGCGGGCCACTTCATTCGCCGCCTCATGCGAATTCATGTAGTGAATAACCACGTTCATGCGAACCGAGGCAAAGCGCTCCGCAACGGCTGCCCCAATGCCTCTGCTCGCCCCCGTAATCAGTACCGTCATTTCCCCGATCGGCTTCAATTCTCTTCCCATGTCTTGCTTCATTACGGACTCACGACAATGGATACAGCCAGTTGATCCCAGTCGACATGCTCTTGCAGCCGACGGTTAACATCGTCTACCGTAATGGACTCATAAACCGGCAGAACCTTGAAGAGATCCGCTCCACGGAACTGATAGCGTGTAAATTCATGGGCGATGTTCTCCGGAGAATTGAGCATCCGTAAATAACCGCCCATTTTCTTTTTGCGGGCCCGTTCAAAATCCGATTTCTGGAATCCGCTTGCTTTCAGTTTATCCACCTCTGTGCGAATGCGCGCGAGCAGCTGATCCGGATCCTTGGTATCACCGCCAACTGCAGAGAATGCATATTGCGGCGCACTGTTGTATTCATGGCCAAAACTGTCCGAAATCAAATCCTCATCATACAGCTTCTGATACAACTCGGTGCTGGAGCCAAACAAGAGATCCATCATCAGCTTCGTGGTCAAATCGCGGTGCAGCTGCTCTTCAGCTGGTAATCCGACCTGCTTCTCCTTAAAGCCAAACAGGCATTTCGGCAGTGATACAGCCAGGCGGCTCTCTCTGCGCTTCTCTTCGACACCCTGCGGCTCCGGATCAAAAATACGCTCAATGGAGCCTTGCTTGTCATACGATTTTCCCGCCTGATTCGATCGGACAAGGTTCATCGTTTCCTCAGGATCCACGCCCCCAACCACAAACAACAGCATGTTGCTCGGGTGATAGAAAGCATTGTAGCACGTATACAGGTCTTCCTTCGTAATCGTTCCGATGGATTCCACCGTACCGGCGATATCAATGTGCACCGGATGCACCTTGTACATCGCTTCAATTAAGCCGAAATACACACGCCAATCGGGATTGTCCTGGTACATGTTGATTTCCTGCCCGATGATGCCTTTTTCCTTCTCCACGTTCTGATCCGTAAAATAAGGATTCTGAACGAAATCGATCAAGGTCTCCAAATTTTCATGGATGTTCTCCGTTGCAGAGAAGAGATATACCGTCTGGTCAAAACTTGTGAAAGCGTTCGCGGAAGCTCCGTTGGACGCAAACTTGGCAAAAATATCACCCTCCGGCTCCTCGAACATTTTGTGCTCAAGGAAATGCGCTATGCCGTCCGGCACCTGCGTCTCAGACTCGCCTTCGACCTTGAAATGGTTATCCACAGAACCGTATTTGGTTGCAAAAGTCGCATAAGTCTTCTGAAAGCCGGGTTTAGGCAGCACATACACATGCAGACCATTATCCATCACTTCGTAATACAGCGTCTCCTGCAGGTTGTCATAATGAATGCTCTCCACCGGCTACTCCTCCTTTTGGCCTTTCAGGAAATAGATCGTATCCAGGGAAAATGCCGAAGCTGCCTGCTTCACATCTTCCACTGAAATGCCCTCCACCTGATTCAGCAGCTCATCCGGCGTACGTTCACGGCCCGACAGCGTGCGGTTGAAATCATAGGCGATCATCTCAAAGGCCGAATCCTGCATTTCTTTAATGACATTCCGAATCATCGCCTTGGTCTGCGACATCTCGATATCGGTGATGGCACCCTTGGCCATGTCATCGAGCTGCTGGCGAATAATCTCTACAGCCTTCTCGAAATTCTGAACCTCGATCCCGGACTGAATGGTAGCAATCCCTTTATGACCGTCATAGCGGGAAGAGGCATAATAGGCCAGGCTCTCCTTCTCCCTCACGTTGACAAACAGCTTCGAATGCGGGTATCCGCCCAAGATTCCGTTATACAACAGCGCGGCTGCGTACTCGTCATCTCCGTAAGTAATGGTGCTTCTAAGCCCCATATTGAGTTTGCCCTGATTTATCTCAAGCTTCTCTACAACCGTCTGCGTCCCGCTCGCGGCGGTCCGCGTGGAAGAAGGAACATAGTCCTTGCTTCCCGTGCGGTTGAGTTTAAAATGCTCTTCTACGAGCTTTTTGACCTCATCAAGACTCGTATCTCCGACCACATACAGATCCAGAACGGATTCATTGAGCCAATTCTGATAGGACTCATACAGTCCTTCCGGGGTTATTCCGTCCAGATCCTTCCGTTCGCCCAGCGGATGCAGCCGATACGGCTCATTCTTGCACATCACCTCAATACAGCGCTCCGCAGCATAACGAATTTTATCATTAACGATAGATTCCAGCTTTTTGCGAACCGTGTCACGCTCGGTTTGTACATAGGATTTGCGAAATACGCCGTTCTCCAGCACGGGCTCGGTAAAGGCTTCTCCCAGGAAGGCAAATGAGGAGCGCAGCAGACTCTCGGGACTTTTTACAAAAGAATCATTAATCGTATCCATACGGAAGTGCACGATTTGATAATCGCCCCGCTTATATACATCAAAACCAAATCCGGCGCCGTACAGCTGCTCCAGCTGCTCGCGGAAAGCCCTTGTTTCCGGGTAGGAAACCGTTCCTCTTCGCAGTACAAAAGGAGTGAGCGCCGTGGATGTCACCGTATCTTCTGCTAACGGACTTCCGGCGTAAAGCGATATCGCAAATGTCTTGAATCGGTTCGTCGGGAGAACGTGAATCCGTATCCCTCCGGCTGTTCCGTGTTCAAATTCCGTTTTCGTCAAGGTCCATATCCCCTTACATCATGGATTGTCGTTGCCATAATTTACTTCATAATTAACTTTCATTCTAACCCATCGCAAAGTGAAGAAGCAACCGAAGACAGGCCCCGGTTGCTCTAATTAACGGCTTACATACAGAAGATATGCTGGCCAATGGTTTTGACTTGAGGACGCGTCCAGATCCATTCCGAGGTAGCTGTTTTCGGGTTGAAGTAGTAGAGACAGCCCCCTGTCGGATCCCAGCCGTTCAGTGCCTGCTCTACAGCTTTCCGAGCTTGCTCGTTCGGCTCAAGCCATATTTGACCGTCAGCCACCGCGGTAAATGCTCTCGGTTCAAATATAACCCCATGAGGGGAGTTTGGAAAACTTGGCGATTTCACCCGGTTGATAATGACAGCCGCTACCGCAACCTGACCTTCAAACGGCTCTCCGCGAGCTTCGCCATATACGGCATTCGCCATAATTCTCAAATCATTCTCGGAAAGCCCCATTGTATTCGAAGAGGCTAGGTTGTTATTGGTGCCCCCGTTGTTCGCTGAACCACCGTTGCCGCCTGCACCAGCAGCTGCTCCGCCTTCGTGAAGCTTGGGAGCGGTTGGACGGAAATCCTTGGTTGCATTGTACAGTTTAAGCTTGACCTTCGGACCGACAACGCCATCCACCTTCATACCGAACTCCGATTGGAACCATTTGACGGCCCCTTGAGTCTTGGAACCAAATACACTGTCAATCTTCCCGTGATAAAAGCCCAGGTACTTAAGACGCCCTTGCAGCTCATACACATCTTCGCCAGTCGAGCCGAATTTAATGGTCTGCTGACTGAAGGTTGGTAAAGCTTCCTGAAGATTCGTGTTGTCATCAGCTTTTAGCCTTCCCTGTGCGAAGACTGCCGCAGATAACAGAATCGCAATGCTTATCAGAATCCAGATTCTTGAGTTTTTCATGCTGTGCTCTACCTTTCTCTTGTGGTTTAACAAGCCTCGCTAACGTTATTATGACAAGCCTGCCAGTTTCCTATGCACCTATTCCCCAATGCCAACCGAAGGCAGCGTCTCATTTCAACACAAATAGAGCCATTCCTAAGTCGGAACGGCTCTTGGCGCTAGAATATGATTCAGCGATAACTACCCCTGGCTTCTGCTAAGTTCTACACACGCCATGACAAGCGCACCCACGCCGTGAAGATCATTCTCGCATTGCTGCCTCTCCACATAATGCCGGTAATCTCCAACCCCGGTGCCTATGCAGATCCTGGGCATAACCAGATGCCCCAGCTCATTGTAATATACGGAATGAACGAGGCCGTTATAACCTTGGCGTGCATGCGACAGCATGGAGGGGTCGAGATAACCGAGACGTACTCCCTTGGCTAATGTATAAATGAACAAACTGGAGCAGGAAGTTTCCAGCCAATTATCCGGCTCATTCCCTTTATCCAGCACTTGATGCCATAATCCCGTTACCGGATCCTGATAGCGCACAAGCGCTGCACACAAATCGCGAAGTACTGGTGCCAGGTCCTCACGCCCTGAGTGGTCCTCAGGCAATAAATCGAGGAACTCCACAAGGGATAGCGCATACCATCCCAGAGCGCGTCCCCAAATTTCCGGTGACTGTCCGCTAACCGGATCTGCCCATGGCATCGTTCGGCTCTCATCCCAAGCATGATAGTATAATCCCGTTGTCTCATCCTTTGTATGGGAACGCATCAACCGCTCCTGAAACAGCACATCGTCAAATAATGGCGGCACTTTATACTGCTCCGCGTATTTCATGGTGAATACCCCGCCCATATACAACCCGTCCAACCACATCTGATAGGCATAACGATCCTTATGCCAATATCCGCCCTCCGTGGTCCGATTCAGTGTAGACAGCAGACGCAGCAGCTTATCGGCTGCTGCCCTATAGCGAGTCTCTGGGAATACCGAGTCAAGCTCCATCAGAAGCAATCCCGCTTGAACGGAATCGAGCTCCCCCCGCTCCAGCAGCAGATTGCCGCTCGCATCAACCAGATGATCCACATATCCTTTGATATATTTCAGATACTTCTGCTCGCGGCTAAGCTTCCATAATTGCGACATTCCAACCAGAAACACACCTTGATGATAATGCCACCGCCCTGCAGGCGGAAGCATCTCCGGCGAATACGTTTCCATGATGGATTGGCAAGCCCTGATGCCGAGTTCCAGCGGAGACAAGCTGGACTGAGCCTTATGCTGTACGGGATTTGACATACGTGCTCCTCCTTTTTTTGCTATACATAATCAAACGCTAGGGTTACAAAATAACGCCATCCTTAAAAATTGAAATCTCCCGAAAGCCGTTGCGTTCGTTTCGCGTCTGTTCAGCGCCCGATGCCAATTGAATCAACTCGTTCATTAATTCGCCATGAAGCTCATCCATGCTTTTCCCTTCCAGCAAAGCTCCTGCGTTAAAATCGATCCAATGCTTTTTACGGGCAGCTAGCTCGGAATTGGTGGCGATTTTTACCGTTGGGACAGGACCGCCAAACGGTGTGCCCCTGCCCGTCGTAAATAGCACGAGATGAGCACCGGCCGCTGCAAGCGCCGTAACCGAAACGAGGTCATTGCCGGGTGCTTCAATCAGGTTCAAACCCGGCTTGCTTGACCTGACGCCATAGTGAAGCACATCGGATACTATAGCCGTTCCGCCTTTTTGCGTACAACCGAGAGATTTCTCTTCCAGGGTCGTGATGCCCCCTTCTTTATTCCCGGGTGAAGGATTTTCATAGATTTCCTGTCCATGCGATACAAAATATTGCTTGAAATTGTTAATAAGTTTCGTCATTTCGTGAAATACCTGTTCGTTGGCCGCCCGTTCCATCAGGATTGTTTCCGCCCCGAACATTTCCGGCACCTCCGTAAGCAGCGCGGTTCCGCCATGGTCCGTAATGGTGTCCGCGATGCGTCCTGCGAGCGGATTGGCGGTGATACCCGAAAGACCGTCCGATCCCCCGCATTTCAGTCCGACTTTCAGCTTGGATAGCGGAACTTCCGTCCGCTTGAAGCCTTCGGCATAATCCACAAGCTCCGATATGAGGGAAAGGCCTTCCTCCAATTCGTCCTCCATATCCTGAGCCCGCATATATTTAATGCGATCCCTATTCTTATCCCCAATCATCGCCTGCATCTGATCGATCTGATTGTTCTCGCAGCCGAGTCCTATAACAAGCACGCCTGCCGCATTGCCATGCTGTGCCAGCGATGAGAGCAGGCGCTGAGTGTGGTTCAAGTCGTCTCCCAGCTGCGAGCAGCCGTAAGGGTGCGGGAAGTGGTACACCCCATCAATGCCTCTTCCTTGAAACTGCTGATCTGCCAGACGCGCCAACAGCTCGCAGGTTTTGTTAATGCAACCGACGGTATTGATAATCCAGATTTCGTTACGAATCCCAACCTCGCCATTTGCTCTGATATAACCTTGAAATGTTGGTGAATCAAGCACGGCGGAAGAAACTTCCGCCGAAGATTTAGCGTTGGGTTTATATTCATACTGGACTTCACCGGCAAGACCCGTCTTTAAGTTGTGGGTATGAATCCATGTCCCCGGCAAAATAACTTTCTTGGCAACCCCGATCGAATACCCGAATTTGTATACATGGCTGCCCGGCTCAATCATGCGAAGAGCAACCTTATGGCCTTTGGGCACATCCTCAGTTAACTCAATTGCGTGTTCCTTCCCGTTCAGCAGGCCGATAGCATGTTCCCCAGCCGTCAGAGGACGAAGCGCGATACCGACATCATCCTTGGTGTGAAGTATAACGATATCGCTCATGTCACTTTCAACTCCATTTCCTCAATATATCTGCTCACTGATTCATGAAGATTTGGCACCTCGTTCAAGTCAGCTTCCCATAATGCCGTGTTACCAAGTATGGAGGTTACAAGGTCAGGTATCGTCCATTCCTTGCCATCCACCTTACGCCATGCCTGGTGGAACAGCTCAAGGCTGGCAGGATCATCTCTTAACACAACCTGCTCGCCGTGAAGTCGCTTTCCATACCACTGACCGTTTATTTTCTCAGCATCATACAGCATGATTAAGGAAGCCAATCCCACTGTCATGACTTCGGGCAGTTGGTTGTACGTGCGAACGTATCCCATTAAACTCGGTAGAAGTCTTACCTTAAACTTGGAAATACTGTTCATGGCAATATCCTGGAGCTTGTGCTGAATATAAGGATTGCGGAATCGCTCCCACACCGTTTCCGCATACGCACCGACTTCCTCTAGCGGGAGAGGCACCAGGGGGACGATCTCCTGCAGCATGGCGCTGTGGATTCGCTCTCCCCATTCCTTGTTCTCTGCCATCTCCCTGACTTCATGAAAGCCCTGCAGCAGACCTATGGAAGCCATCAAGGTATGCGTACCATTCAGAATCCGTACTTTTCTTACCTGATACGGGGTCAGATCGGGTACCCAGCTTACCTGAAGTCCCGCCTTCTGCAAGGGCAGCCTGGACTCCAATGCCGGATCCCCCTCGATGGCCCAGAAGTAATAGGGCTCTGCCGTGTTCAGCAATCGATCCTCGCAGCCCCATTTGTCAAAATACGTCTGTGCCTCGGCCGGATATCCGGTTACGATACGATCCACAAGCGAGTTCAGGAACACATTATGCTCCACGACCCAGCTGCGAAAAGCCGACGGCAGCCCCCAGTCCTGCGCATGTCGGAGGACAATGGACTTCAATATGTCCCCGTTGCGCTCCAGAAGCTCACAAGGCAGCAACATCAATCCCTTGTCCGGCGAGCCCTCAAAATGCGCATAGCGGCGATATAACAGCATAGTCAACTTACCGGGATAGGACATGACAGGTTCGAACGGATTCCAGTCACTCTGCTGGTAGTCGAGACCTGCTTCCGTTGTGTTGGAGACTACCATATCCAGGGAATCCAGCTCCGCTATTTTTAGAAAATCCGCCCATTCGGTATAGGGGTCAATCAGTTCCGAGAATACCGGAATCCATTGTTCCTTCTCGATCTTCCGGCCATTCTGCAAACCTCGGGTCAGCAATCCGTAGATGCCTTCCTGTTCACGAAGCTGCTCCAGCTTGTGCCGCCCTCCCGGTCTTGGCTGACTCACGGCAATACTCCCCTGGAACAAGCCCTGGCGATTGCACTCATATATCATCCAGTCGAAAAAACCGCGCAAAAAGTTGCCTTCCCCGATCTGAAGCACTTTCACAGGATAGTTCATCATTGCCATATCTTGATGTACCCTTTCTTGATGTTTGAAGGAATCCCGTCCAATCCGTTTCCAAGAACGGTTTTCTCCTGTTTTTGTTTCCATCGCTCTAGCCTCCTTCCGGCTGCTCAAATCGGAAATAACTCTCTGCGTTGTTATAGCAAATATCCTGAACAATACCTCCGAGCCAAGGAATATCCTGCGGTGCTTCGCCCCGCGTAACCCAATCGCCAAGAAGATTACATAGAATCCGCCGGAAATACTCATGACGGGTGTAGGACAGGAAGCTTCGGGAATCGGTCAACATGCCGACAAATCGACTTAACAGTCCAATATTGGCGAGTTTGCTCATCTGATCCATCATGCCGTCTTTGGTATCGTTGAACCACCATGCCGAACCAAACTGGATTTTTCCAGGGATACCGTCACCTTGAAAGCTGCCGATCAGAGCGGCAAGAATGTCGTTATCTCGCGGATTAAGCGAATACAGAATCGTTCGGGGAAGCGACCGCTCCTGGTCAAGCCGATCCAGCAGCTTCACGAGAGGTACAGCAATAAGACTGTCATGAATCGAATCATATCCGGTATCCGGACCCAACTCACGGAACATCCGGGTATTGTTATTGCGATGGGCATTAATGTGAAATTGCATGACCCAGCCCAGTCTGGAATAGATGCGTCCCAGATGCAGCAGCGTATACGTCTTGAATTGTTCTTCTTCTGCACGGGAGACACCGTCTCCCTTAAGCGCTTTCAGGAATATTTCGGATGCATCGGATTCCGTAACCTCATGATAAGGCACATAATCCAGCGCGTGATCGGATACCCGTCCGCCAATCGAATGGAAGAATTCTGCACGCTGCTCAAGCGCAGCCAAGAATGCCGAATAATCTTCAATCTCCATCCCGCTTCGCTCTGCCAATAATCTCACCCAAGGCACAAACGTCTCTCGATTGATCTCCAGTCCCTTATCCGGCCGGAAGGATGGCAGCATTTGAAATCCCGTATTCTCTTCCTCTGCCAGCTTGATATGATATTCCAGCGTATCGACCGGATCATCGGTGGTACAAACGACCTTAACCTGGCTACCCGTTATCAATCCCCGGGTTGTAAAATCAGGCTCCAGCAAACGCTTATTCGCCGCCTCCCAGATGCGTGGTGCATTCGTTTCATTAATCATGTCATGGATGCCGAACAATCTTTGAAGCTCCAGGTGAGACCAATGGTATAACGGATTGCCAATTGTCATCGGAACCGTGCGCGACCAAGCCAAGAAGCGGTCATAGTCTTTAACACCCTGGGCTCCCGTAATGTAAGCCTCTTCCACCCCACCGGCACGCATAGCCCGCCATTTATAGTGATCTCCGTTAATCCAGGCTTCAGTCAAGTTCTCAAACCGATGATTGTCGTATATCATTTGTGGACTCAAATGACAGTGATAGTCAATGATTGGCATGTCTTTTGCATAGTCGTGATATAAAGCACGAGCCGTCTCGTTATGAAGCAAAAAGTGTTCATCCATAAAAGCTCTCATGATCTCACCGTCCATTTCTGTATATTCATCTACTATGTTACGGCATCATCAGTTGGATTTCTTCACTTTTATTGCGCTATTAACAGATAATTCAACATATCTTGCTTTGTTTTCTGAAGGAGAAGTTGATACAATATAAGCTGATTCATTCGAGGATTGTTTCATCCTATATGATATGAACGAAGCGGGGGCAAATGATGATGTCCAGTGATACCCGTACCGTCGCCTACGGAGAAGAAGAAGGGGAATTTTACTACCACCGCATTCATCGCACCAAACCCTTTGAACGAAATAACCATTACCATGGAACCTACGAAATTTACTATTTGGTATCAGGCGAACGCCATTATTTTATAAAAGAAAAGCTGTACTCCATTCGAGCCGGCGATTTAATTCTCATCAACAAATTTGACGTACATAAAACCTCCGGGCAAGGAGACCCGGAGCATGAACGTATCGTCATTAATTTTAGCGATTCTTTTCTGGGAAAAGGCCATCCGTTGCTGGCATCCGGATTGCTTGGTATGTTCAGCCAGGATACACCTTTGCTGCGGTTAACCATTCCAGAGCAGGACACCGTTCTGCAAATTTTGAACAAAATGGCTGATGAAATTACAGAACGCTCGGATTCCTATGAGTACATGCTTCGTGTATTGCTCATGGAATTATTGATCAAGACCCATCGGCTAATCCGATCAGCTTCCTTGCCTGCACCCGCCTCCATGAACCCGCTCCATCAGAAAATCACCGACGTGGTAAAACATATCCACGCCCATCATGCTGAAAAAATAACGCTGCAGCAATTATCCGAGACCTTCTTCATCAGTCCGTTCTATCTGTCCCGGATATTCAAAGAAATCACGGGTTTTACCATCATCAACTACCTGAATCTCACCCGCATTCGCGAAGCGCAGCGACTTCTGACGGATACGGATCTGAAGATCGTGGATATCGCTGAAGCGATTGGATTTGAGAGTTTAACCCATTTTGATCGGACCTTTAAGAAAATTATGAAAATGACCGCAAGCAAATACCGTAAATTCAACAGCATCTCTTGAAAAATTCAAAAAGGAAACGAGCCAGACCAAGCACCTCTTGGTTCGACTCGTTTCCTTTATTCTAGCGTGATGAATTCATTCAGCTCAACTGATACGATTCTGCTGCTGTTGGTACTGCTCCATCGACATGAGTACTTCCCGTGGCTTGCTGCCCTCATAAGGACCGATCACGCCTCGAGCTTCCATCGAGTCAATGAGACGGGCTGCACGGGTGTAGCCCACTCGCATTCTCCGTTGAAGCAGCGATACCGATGCCTGTTTCGCTTCCAGCACAATCGTCACCGCCTGCTCATACAGCTCATCCAATTCTTCATCATCGGAATTCGAAGATTCATCAATTTCAGGAACCAACGATTCGTCATACTCTGCCTGTGCTTGATCACGGACAAAATCCACAATGTTCTCTACTTCCTGATCAGTCATAAAAGCACCCTGCACCCGAATTGGCTTGGAAGAGCCCATCGGCATAAACAGCATATCCCCGCGGCCAAGCAGCTTCTCAGCCCCCGCCATATCCAGAATGGTCCGGGAATCGACTTGAGAAGATACTCCAAAGGCAATACGGGACGGAATATTCGCTTTAATGACCCCGGTAATCACGTCCACCGATGGACGCTGGGTGGCGATAATCAGATGAATTCCGGCAGCACGTGCCATCTGGGCAAGACGGGTAATCGCGTCTTCTACGTCGTTTGCGGCAACCATCATCAGATCGGCCAACTCGTCCACAATCACGACGATGTAGGGCAGTACCGCGGGCAAATTATCCTTCATCAGATTATTGTAACCCTCAATATTCCGTGTTCCGGACTTTGAGAATAACTCGTAACGCTTCTCCATCTCAACAACGATTTTCTTAAGCGCCAGCGAAGCCCGCTTCGGATCGGTTACGACCGGTGCCATCAAATGCGGAATCCCGTTGTAAACGTTAAGCTCAACCATTTTCGGATCGACCATCAGGAATTTAACCTCATCCGGCTTCGCTTTATACAGAATGCTGGTAATAATGCCGTTGATACATACCGACTTCCCTGAGCCGGTTGCACCTGCTACCAGAAGATGGGGCATTCGCGCCAGATTCCCAACAATCGTCTGACCGGATATATCGCGACCGAACGCGATCGACAGCTTCGATTCCGCTTCTTGGAAGGTCGGTGTCTCCATAACCTCCCTCATCGTAACGAGAGAGACTTCATTGTTCGGCACCTCAATGCCGATGGCCGATTTGCCTGGAATCGGTGCCTCCATCCGGATATCCTTGGCTGCAAGCGCCAATGCAATATCATCGGTCAGATTTACGATGCGGCTTACCTTAACCCCGATGTCAGGCTGAATTTCGTAACGGGTGACAGAGGGTCCTCTTACAACCTCCAACACCTTAGCCCGTACGCCGAAGCTTTCCAAGGTTGCCTCCAGCTTGCGAGCCGTTTGCATATAATCATTCTGGTCGCCACCCTTACCGCCATTGTTCGGTTTGGATAGCAGGCGGAATGGCGGCAGCTTGTACGGCTTGGGTGGTGGTGCAGGAGGTGCTGACGGTGCCTTACCAGCTTGGACGCCATCGCCCGCAACAGCTGTTGCATCCAGATCACCGCCGCCCGGCAGCTCATTGGCATCAATCGAGTTGGTACCGGCCGCTTTCCCTCCCGGCTCATCCTGAGCCAGAGGAGGCATCACGGCTTCCTGATCATCGTACTCGTCATCCAATCGTTCTTCTTGTTTCACCTGCTCGAAGAAATCACGAATAATCGGAGATGACGGAACCGAATCGACAGGAGGAGTCGCAGCATCCATAACTCCTTCAGGCTGATCCGAACTGTTAAACAGGACAACCTCGCCTTTCTCGTTAGTACCGTGCCCATTCCCCACTGTAAATACCGGCGCACTGTCATCAACAGCTTCCACTGCCTCTTCCGGTACTTCATTCCGCTTGTTGCCTTTGGAACTAAACAGCTGGAAGAACTGCGGCGCTTTGCGGCGCGGCAGCCTCATGCTCTCCATATCATCCAGATCATCATCATCCAGATCTTCCGGAAGCTGCATCCGTTGTTCCTTGGCATTTGATTTCGCTGCTGCTCTCGATTTCGTCTGCTGGCTGTTCACTTTCTTCTGAATCCGTTCTCCAGCTTTCACTACCCTCACACGGAACATGCGCATCAGATCAACATAGGACAAATTCGTTATCAGCATGAAGCTGATAAATAACATGACAATCATAATAAGTCTTGCCCCTATGCTACCAAACAGCATCAACAAAAAAGCAAACTGCAGGGCTCCAACGTAGCCCCCGCTGATATCTCTGCCCATCACGGGATGATGTCCATCATCGACCCCGCCATCAAGCAGTTCGCCTTGCAAATCACTATGTATCTGGCTCATCGCATTCGATGCATTCAATTGTCCGATTGGGGCCAACTTGGACTCCAAGCCTGCGATGCTGCTCATTAAAGTGAGCGACAATATCAGAAGAAGGACACCGGTACGTCTGCTGTTCCACCGCTTGGGCCATTTCCGGTGAATCATTACCATTAACCCGTAATAAATGCCGATCAAGGGGATGATAAAGTAGTACTTGCCCAGCAAATATCCCGACATCTTGGAGAGGGAGCGCCCGACCGGTGCTTCTCCGGATAAAGCGATGACCGAGAGTGTCATCAATACAATTCCATATATTTCATATTTCAATACTGCTGCAAAGGCTGCCTTCTTCTTCCTTTTCCGTTTTGCCAAAAGTGTCACCCCCGAATCCATATTATAGCATAATATTCGGTGGCGTACCTATGTTCTGTTTTTAGCCTTTTGCCTCATTTTTTACCGTCGGAATATAGCGAATGATAGACCCCGGAGTGTAGCGAGGGTTCAGATAATCCTGAAGTCCGCATTCCAGTAAACGGACAATCTTCGCTTGATCCTCCGCCAGAGGTTCAACTTCCATCAGTATTCCCTCAACACGGATCTCCCTGGATGTGACAGCAGTCTGATCCTCTTGGAACATTCCGATCGGGTCGAACGGCATTACACTGTACCATATCATTGCGTAATCCCCCCGGGACTGATCGGTTTACGCTCTGCGATCATGCTGTTTAAACGACTCAATGCCTGTCCGATCCCGCCTACTTCGTCCATTAACCCGTATTTGACCGCATCAACTCCCGACACTGCGGTTCCGATATCCCGGTTCAGCTCACCTGTTGCAAACATGAGATTCTTAAACCGCTCCTCCGTGATGCCGGAATGGCTCGTCACGAAGCGCACAACGCGTTCCTGCATCTTTTCCATGTATTCAAAAGTTTGCGGGACACCAATGACCAGCCCACTCATGCGAATCGGGTGAATGGTCATGGTTGCACTCTCCGCAATAATGGAATGGTCCGCTGCTACGGCAATCGGTACGCCGATACTGTGTCCTCCCCCTATAACCACCGTTACCGTCGGCTTGCTTAGCGAAGCAATCATCTCTGCAATGGCAAGACCTGCTTCAACATCTCCTCCTACTGTATTTAGGATGATCAAGAGTCCTTCGATCCGGGGATTTTGCTCAGCGGCGACAAGCTGTGGAATCATATGCTCGTATTTCGTTGTCTTGTTCTGTGGGGGAAGCACGAGATGGCCCTCGATTTGACCAATAATGGTCATGCAAAATACGTTGGATTCCCCACCATTCGGAAGTCCTGTCTGCCCCAGCTGCTGTATGGCTTCCGTAACAGCCGCCTTCTTGCCATCCTCCGTGGGAATGGTCGGAGGAGCTTCTGTCTCACCGGTTAAACCTGTTCTTCTCTTGCCCGTGGTCCATTGATCCTTGTCCATCGTGCATCCCTGCCTTTATCTTAATGTCTAGCTGCAGCAGCAATCACACAGCTAACGTTTAGTATGGCAAATGACGGGACTCTTTTATGCTTGCAGTGACAAAAGGACATCCTCATTACTCATACAGGCCAAGTCGAATAAACTCCTATCGAATTGCAAGTCCGAAAGCAGTTTCAAGGAAAAGAATATAAAAAGCCCCTCTTTCGCGGGAACCGTCCAATTATTACCTGCGAAAGAGGGGCGACTGTGTGCCTGATTTATTTTATTGTCTTGTATCAGACTTCCATAATGATCGGCAAGATCATCGGTCTGCGACGTGTTTGCTCATACAAGAAGCGTCCCAAAGCGTCTTTTACGCTGGTCTTAAGTGACGCCCATTCATTCACGTTTTCACTCATCAGCTTCTGAAGGGTGCTGGAAACGATACGGTTGGCTTCATCCAGAAGCCCTTCGGACTCCCGAACGTATACGAATCCACGCGAAATAATATCAGGACCGGATACGATGGAACCGTTTTGCTTGCTCAAGGTAACAACGACGACCAAGATACCGTCCTGAGACAGCAGCTTGCGATCACGCAGTACGATGTTACCCACGTCACCGACACCAAGTCCATCAATCAGAACGTTGCCTGCTGTCACTTTGCCGGCCTTGCGGGCCGAGCCACCTTGAATTTCAACAATTTCACCGATATCGGTAATAAAAATGTTGTCCGGATCGACACCGACGGACTCTGCAAGCAGAGCATGACGGCGCTGCATCCGATACTCGCCATGGACAGGGATGAAATATTGCGGTTTCATCAGATTCAGCATAAGCTTGAGCTCTTCCTGACTGCCGTGTCCCGAAACGTGGACACCGGAATTGGATCCGCTATAGATAACGTCTGCTCCAAGACGGAACAACTCGTCAATCGTACGTCCTACATATTTTTCATTCCCTGGTACCGGAGTTGCTGCGATGATGACCGTATCTCCCGGCAGGATGTCCACCTTACGGTGAGTAGACCGGGCCATACGTGTCAGCGCTGACATCGGTTCACCCTGACTGCCTGTACACAGAACAACTACACGGTCCGCTGCCATTTTGTTTACCTCTTCAGGTTCAATCAGCATACCCTCGGGAATGTGCAGATATCCAAGCTCTGCTGCAATGGATACCACATTCACCATACTTCTGCCGATTACGGTTATTTTACGGCCTGTGGATTCAGCTGCGTTGACCACCTGCTGAATACGATGCACATTGGATGCAAACGTTGCAACAACCACGCGCTGCTCCGCTTTACGGAAGATATCTTCCAGAACAATGCCCACATTTTTCTCAGAAGGCGTGAAGCCTGGTCTTTCTGCGTTCGTACTGTCCGACAGCAGAGCCAAAACTCCCTTGCTTCCGATCTCAGCCATACGCTGCAGATCTGCATATTGGTCATTTACCGGAGTATGGTCAAACTTAAAGTCCCCTGTATGCACGACATTGCCTTCAGGTGTTTCAATGGAGATTCCCACGGAATCCGGAATGCTGTGATTCGTCTTGAAGAAGGTTGCTTTCAACGTGTTTCCGAGTTGAACTTCAGAATCTGCGTTGATCAGAATCCGTTTCGTCTCACCAAGCAAATTCGCTTCTCTGAGCTTGTTCTCAACCAATCCGAGCGTCAATTTCGTTCCATATACTGGAACATTCAAGTGTTTCAATACGTAAGGGAGGCCGCCGATATGGTCCTCGTGACCGTGAGTCAGCAAAATCCCTCTCACTTTGTCGCGATTTTCCGTTAAATAGCTAATATCAGGAATAACAATATCAATCCCAAGCATATCTTCTTCTGGGAACTTCAATCCCGCATCCACGACAACGATGTCATTGGCATACTGGATGACATACATGTTTTTCCCGATCTCACCGACGCCGCCCAAGGCAAAAATCGATAGTTTATCGCTGCTTATTTTCTTAGACAAATGTATCTAACCCTCCTATAGTTTTGGACGTCGTACCATTGTTATATTAAATTTCAAAAAAATACCGCACCCAGTCACTTGAATTCATTATACATGATGAAAAAGTGAAAACACAAGTCAACCACCTTCGTGAGCCTTAGGATGCCCCGAAACAGAGGGGTTTAAAACGAAGAAGCCACTGCCTTCAATGAAGGCAGTGGCTGTTCTGTATCAGCAATTATGTTACAGGGAAGAGAGAATACGGCGGATAAAAGCAGCCTCATTCTCGCTTGGAGAAACAAGCGGCAGACGAACATCGCCGACCTGATATCCGCGCTCCGTCAAGGCGAATTTGACCGCCGAGGGATTCGGAAGCGGCTCAGGGCATTCAAAGAGACCTTTAAACAGCGGGAACAGTGATTGATGAAGCTTTGCGGCTTCCTTCACATCGCCCTCCACATAAGCATGAATCATATCCTTCATTTGGGATCCGGCAATATGGCTGGCCACACTTACGATCCCGTAGGCACCAACCGACAGCGCAGGCAGCGCAGCAGAGTCGTCACCGGAATATACGATAAACCCGTCCGGAGCTCCTGCCACAATGCTGGTGACCTGGTCGATCGAAGCACATTCCTTGGTTGCTACGATGTTCGGAAGTTGAGCCAGGCGCAAGGTCGTAGCCGTACTCAGGCTAATGCCCGTGCGTCCAGGCACATTGTACAGCATGACAGGCAGTGATGTCGCCGCGGCAATGGTCTCGAAGTGCCTGTAGAGTCCTTCCTGGTTCGGCTTATTATAGTACGGAGCGACAAGTAAAATGCCGTCGACACCGCAGTCCTCTGCTTTTTTCGTCAATTCTGCAGAATGTGCCGTATCATTGCTGCCGGTACCCGCGATAATCTTGCTTCTTCCAGCTGCCTGCTTCACAGCAAAAGAAAACAGCTCGAGCTTCTCGGTTTCACTTAGCGTAGGTGATTCACCCGTTGTTCCTGCGATGACTAACGAGTCCGACTTCTGATCAACAATCAGATGCTCAATAAGCCTCGCAGTCTCGTCCCAATTGATCTGACCATTCCGATCAAAAGGGGTAACCATGGCAGTAATCAATCTTCCGAAATCCACAATGACTCCTCCTTAAAGCTCTCTCGAGCGGAGAGCTTCCTTCGTAAGTAATCTATATTTGATGTTTCATTCCAACTTACCTCTGGCCTGCGCGCGCTCTGAAATACAGCTTATACATGTAGTTCGAATTTATGATGCAGTGCGCGCAGCGCTTGAGCCATATCTTCCTTCTTCACGAGTACCCATATCGTTGTGTTCGAATCGGCCGATTGCAGAATCGATATATCATGCTCACTTAAGGATTCTACGATTTTGGCCATAATGCCCGGAACGCCATTTATACCGCCGCCGATAACGGATACCTTCGCACAGCCGGACAAGCTTTTGGGTTTCAAATTCAGACCCTGCAGCACTTCGATCGCTTTCTCCGAATCGCTGTCAAATACGGTATAAAGCACTCCCGTAGGGGTAACATTAATAAAGTCTACACTGATGGAATGTTCAGCCATCGATTTGAACACCTTCAGTTGAAGACCTTCCGTACGGTCACATTCCACTGAAATTTGCGTGATATTACTTACATATGCAACTCCCGTCACAAAGCGGTCTACAATGCCAGACTGAATATCTCTGAAACCTTCCGGCTGGGTAACCAGCGTTCCCTCATTATCCGAGAAGGTTGACCGCACTCTGACCGGAATTTGGGATTGCATGGCAATCTCAACCGCTCTGGGATGTATGACCTTAGCACCCTGATGAGCCATATTACAGATCTCTGTATAACTCACATAACTGAGCGGCTTCGCATCCTCAACAATTCGGGGATCCGCTGTAAGGATACCGTTAACATCCGTATAGATGTCCACCATCTCCGCACGAAGTGCCGCACCCAGTGCAGTAGCCGAAGTATCACTGCCTCCCCTGCCCAGCGTTGTAAAGTCTCCAGAATCCGTCTGGCCCTGGAAGCCTGTCACAATAACCACTTGATGATACTCCAATTCCTTTAATACTCGTTCAGGTTTTACGTCCTTAATGCGTGCATTTCCGAAGTGATCGTCTGTAAGAAATCCGGCTTGAGCACCTGTCAGCACCATTGCGGTTATCCCTTCATGCTGAAGCAGACTGCACAGTGTCGTTGCTGAGATAATCTCTCCGCAGCAGAGAAGCAAATCCCGCTCTCTGCTAGGCAGGGCGTTGCCGTTATGCCCGATCCAATCCAGAAGGGTATCTGTAGCATAAGGCTCTCCGCGGCGTCCCATAGCCGATACAACCACCACTAATTGGTATTGGTTGGCCAGTTCGCGCTGAATGTGCCCGATAACATGGGTTCTTGCTTGCGGTGTAGACAATGATGTTCCGCCGAATTTTTGAACTAAGATGCGCATTGAATATTCCTCCGTTTATATATGCCCAGGAGACGTAAATTGCGGGCCTACCGACTGAAACGGCCGGCTGTTAAGCCTGGCCGTTCCGTTTGTTCACAATGAGTTCTGCGTTTTCCACGGCATTCCATGCCGCACCCTTTAGAAGGTTATCTGAAACGATCCACATGTTGAGCCTGCGCTTATGCGCCAGACCGCGGCGAAGCCGACCTACGAATACATCCGGTTTCCCTTGGACATCCGTATCCAGCGGGTCCGATTGAAAGCTTGGATCCTCAACCAGCGTAACTCCGGGTGCATTCGACAGAAGCCGTTGAACATCTTCCAGATCATCGTCATTCTTGAATTCCCACATACACGGATTCAGAATGCCTCTCACAACCGGGATACGTACACAGATAGCCGTCACCTCGATGGATTCGTCGCCCATAATTTTTCTGGTCTCGTGGACCATCTTCATTTCTTCTAATGGATAACCATTCTCTGTACATTTATCGATCTGCGGAATCGCATTAAAGGCAGTTTGATGTTTCACGGGCGGCGATCCGACAGGTAAAATGTCAAGCCTCATCTCTTGACCAGCAAGAACTTCTGGGCTCTAGCACAGAATGCTTGCTGATCTGCCTGATCTCTCCGTCAAGAATAAAACGATGGCTGCAGTTGTTTCTAGAGTGCGTATTGGGCTACAAGACCTTAACGCATTAAGAATATTCCACAATCATCGGCTGCAGCTGTTTCCCTTCAAGAGCCGCATAACACGCTTCCGGAATGAGATTCATTTTGGCGACAAGCGAGTTTGGTTTCTGCTGGGGATTATCCTGCCCATACGGAACAAAATAGATGTTCTTCGTAATCAGCAGTTTAGCGATATTCGCCGCATTTAGCCCAAGGCCATCGTTTGTTGAGATGGCCAGCACAAGCGGCCTTCCATTTCTCATCTGCGCCTTGGCTGCCATTAAGACAGGACTGTCAGTCATCGCATTGGCCAGCTTGCTGGTCGTATTTCCCGTGCAAGGGGCAATGACCAAAACGTCAAGAAGCTTCGATGGGCCTAGTGGTTCCGCGTCAACAATTGTAGAAATAATATCATTACCCGTAATATCTTTCAACTGTTTCTGCCAATTTTCCGACGTGCCGAATCGGGTATCCGTTGTCATGATCGTGCTGGATACAATCGGCACCACGTTGGCTCCCCCGTCCTTAAACCGCTGGATCTGCGGCATCACTTCTTCAAGCGTGCAGTGTGATCCTGTCAGAGCATAACCCACTGTCTTTCCATTCCAATTCATCTACGCATCCCCCCGAATCTTGATTTCTTCAGAAATCAGCTCCACCAGCGTATTGGCCATAATGATGCCAGCTGTTTTTGGAGCCACGATTCCGGGTAGTCCGGGTGCGAGCATGGCTTTGATACCCCGTTTCTCGGCATAGCGAAAATCGCATCCGCCGGGTGCGGAGGCGAGATCAATGATAACTGCCTCCCGAGGCATTTTCGAGATGATTTGTGCTGTGACTATCATAGTTGGAATCGTGTTAAAAAGCAAGTCAATAGAAGGCACATAAGACCCTAAATCCCTTACCAGGAAAGGTTTCCAGCCCATTTCCTCAGCTCTGGCATAATGCTCCGATTTGCGTACGCCCATCAGAATTTTGGCACCCAAACCTTGCAAGCTGCGAGCCATTGTAAATCCTGTTCGTCCCATGCCAAGCACCATGCTGGTTGAACCGTGAATCGTAAAATCCGTATTCTGGATCGCCATCATCAGCGCACCTTCCGCTGTCGGAATTGAATTATAGATGGCAACATCGTCCCTCTCCAATATCTCTACCAGCTTGATCTTATATTTGTCACATAGCGAGCGCAAATACGGTTTCGCCATGCCTGTATAGATCACTCCATGACCGGGCATTGCTGCGATATGCTCCTCCTGCAGTCGCAATGGCCCTTCTGAGAACAGCGCACTGACACGTCCCTCATCATCACATCCAACCACAGGCAGGATCAGAGCATCTGCGTCCGATAACAGCTCCGGTGTGAACTGCTCACGAGTCACTCCCTGAAACGAATCCTGCAGCTTCTCAAACCCGGCGATCATGACGGAGGCATCCATCTCAGCGCATTTGCGAATCACTTCAATTTGCCTTGCGTCTCCTCCAACAAAGACGGTCCGGACTCCTGTCAGCATGGAAGGCCTCGCTCCTTTCTTCAAACCAACGTATAAACCATCTTATGCTGCCGCCTATGGGGTGGTGAGCGCATTTCAATTAAACTACCGCCTTAACGCATTAAATAAAACCGCAAACCCGACATGGCCCATTCAGGTCGTTTGCTGCAGTACATCAGCAAATTGAAAAAACACCGCCCGGTACAAACCCTGGCGGTGTTAGCGTGTGCTGTATGATGTTGATGATATCAGAAGTTTTCTTGCTTGAATTTACTTGCCGGTATGTCCGAATCCACCCGCACCCCGTACGGTGTCGGACAATTCCTCTACCTCTATGAATTCCACGGCAGGGACGGTTTTAAACACCATTTGAGCGATGCGCTCATGACGTTCTATCGCAAAAGGCTCCTGCCCCAGATTGACCAGCAGCACCTTAACCTCCCCGCGATAATCGGCATCAATGGTGCCGGGGGAGTTCAGACAGGTGATGCCGTGTTTGAATGCAAGCCCACTGCGAGGGCGGATCTGCGCTTCAAGCTCAGCCGGCATCGCGATTGCAAAGCCGGTCGGGATTAATTTGCGCTCGCCCGGATTTAAAACCACGGGCTCCGCAACCGCTGCATGCAGGTCGAAGCCTGCAGCAAGCTCGGACATTTTCACGGGCAGTTTAACATCTTCATTACCAGGCAATCTATTGATTTGAACGTAGTGCAACAAATTCATTCCTCCTAAGTGCATTCAATGCTTTATCTGAAGTTCCTACCATCGCTAGTGCATATGGAGTCCCAAACATGCGGTCAAGAACCGCATCCACATCCTTCATGCTGACCTGCTCGATCCGCTTAATGATTTCGTCGAGGCTGAAATGATGGCCCAGCATCAATTCGTTCTTGCCCAAGCGATTCATGCGGCTGCTCGTGCTCTCCAGACCAAGAATGAGGCTGCCCTTAAGTTGTTCCTTCCCCTTGCGCAGCTCCTCCTCGGTCATCCCATTGGTCGCCACATCATGCAGCATTTCCGTGGTCAGTTGAAGTACTTCCTTCGTCTGCTTGGGAGCTGTACCCGCATAAATGGTAAACATGCCATTGTCGGCGTGGGAACTGTGGTAGGAATATACCGAATACGCCAATCCACGCTTTTCCCTGATCTCCTGGAACAGCCGTGAACTCATGCCGCCACCTATAGCATTATTAAGCAGCACCATCGCGTACTGAAGCTCGTCGCCGATGGAGCAGCCTGGAAACGACAGGCAGATATGATTTTGCTCTGTTTTTTTCTTGCGGAATTGCACGCCGTCCAGAAAAGCAGGCACAGCCAGCGGCTCGGCAGTTCCATGGTTTGTAAAACCGCCGAAATGGCGCTCCAACAGCTCGATCACTTCATCATTGATGTTGCCTGCAAGGGCAATCACCGTATTCTCAATCGTATAGTGTGTGTCCATGTAGGATTTAAGCGCCTGTGAATCCATCGATTCAAGCCGTTCCTTGGTGCCGAGAATCGGATAGGCAAGCGGATGATCCCCATAAACGGATAACGACATCAGATCATGAACCAAGTCATCGGGCGTATCCTCATACATCGCGATTTCTTCCAAAATCACATTTTTCTCTTTCGCCAGCTCACCCGCATCCAGCTTCGAGTTGAAGAACATGTCGGACAATACATCAACCGCAATCGGAAAATGCTCATCCAGCACCTTGGCGTAATAACACGTGTATTCCTTGGAAGTGAAGGCATTAACGTTGCCGCCTATAGCATCAAATTCCTCTGCGATAGCACGGGCGTCAAAACGCTCCGTCCCTTTGAACATCATATGCTCTATAAAATGCGTAATCCCGTTGATCTCAAGCGATTCATTGCGGGATCCAGTCTTTACCCAAATGCCGAATGAAACCGAGCGACTCGTCGGGATTTGCTCCATTACCACTCTCAGGCCGTTAGACAATTGTATTTTTTTCACGATAGGGCCCCCTAACTGTTCCATCCAGGTTCACTTTAGCTGATCAACAGCCTCATGCCATCCATCATTCTATCAAACTTTACCATCCGGCTCAACTTCCCTTAGGCATGATTCGTTCAGGGGAAAGCGTCTGACTGACCGTCCCAATCTCCAGCCCTTTGGCCCTTATTCCGTCAATCATTCCTTTTAACGCTTGTGACGAGGAATCCGTAGGGTGCATCAGAATCAGGAAGCCCGGCTCCACCTTCGTGGATATCTTTTGAACGACCGCTTCCGGTGCAGGATGCTTCCAATCGATCGTATCGAGTGTCCACAGTACTGTTTTTAGCCCCCGTGCATGGGCGATGGATACAGTCTGCTGATTAAAGTCGCCGGAAGGCGGGGCAAACCATTTGTTCTCCACACCCAAACTTTCTTTCAGCAGATCCTGTGTTTTCGCGATTTCCATCTCTGCCCGCTCCCTGCTGAGACGACTCATGTTAGGATGCGTATACGCATGATTTTCCACCTCATGACCTCTCTTCAAAATTTCGCCGGCCAGCTCCGGGTTCTTCTTCAGCCAGCTCCCATCCAGAAAAAAGGTCGTCTTCACGTTTTCCTTATCCAACGTATTCAGCATCGGCACCAGGAATTCATTCCCCCACGCCACATTAATCATGAGCGACACCATCGGCTTATTCGGGTTCCCTCGATAGATCGGCTGTTCACCCAGATCATTAAGAGTTACTTTAGCCGGTATTTGCCGGTAAACGTAAGGTATGGCCTCCCCGGGTTTTCGCTTTTTGGAAGATGCCGCTTTATATGTAGCTTCTACGTCAATCTCGATCCCGTTATAACCGGGAACCGCTTTCCATACCGAGTCAACCCTTGCATCAACGGGCTCGATTCGTGATTTCGCTGATGCGGCTTCAATCTGATTCAATAGATCCAGATCCACTGCCGTCTGTGTTCCATTTACGAAGTGCGCTTCCGGTTTCACCTGCAGCCCCGACACATATTCCCAAGCCCCGCTGAACACAGCGACAGCCGACACCATCGCGGCACCGGTTAGCAGCACGGCCATTTTTTTACCATTCATGGGCAATCCACCCTCCCCTTGAGAAGCTTTGTCCCATTTTATGAGAGGATAGGCGGAATTATGTGCTGCTAGAAACGACACCGCATATTCAAGGCAGGATACGCCTGCGTATCTATTCATAAAGCAACCCCACAACGTGGGGCATATGCTGCGAAGCTTATCTAATATAGGTACGGGACCGAGAGAAACCGTGTTTCTTATGATCAAAAAAGAGCCAGAATGATAGGTTCTGCCTCTTTTTTCTTCATCCATATCCTGTTCACAAACCAACAAGCGCGAAAGCTTAAGAGCCGCTCTTGCTCGCTTCTGTAGTTAAAACCGCTTTGCGAGACAGGTTAATCCGTCCCTGCTGGTCGATTTCGGTAACCTTCACCGTAATGACATCACCAATCGCAACCACGTCCTCCACCTTCGCTACGCGCTCTGTAGAGAGCTGCGAGATGTGAACAAGCCCGTCTTTGTTCGGCAGAATTTCAACAAAAGCACCGAATTTCTCGATCCGTTTTACCGTACCTGTGTAAATTTCACCTACAGCTACTTCACGCACAATGCCTTCGATAATCGAAAGTGCTTTTTTGTTCATCTCATCATTGGCAGAAGCGATAAACACACGACCGTCTTGCTCGATATCGATCTTCACGCCGGTTTCCTCAATGATTTTGTTGATGATTTTGCCGCCAGCACCGATTACATCGCGAATTTTGTCCGGATTGATCTGCATGGTAATAATTTTAGGCGCATATTGGGACAAGCTCGTTCTTGGCTGCTGAATGGCTTCTGCCATTTTCCCAAGAATGTGCATGCGTCCTTCTTTTGCCTGCTGCAGAGCTTCCTGCAAAATCGCACGGTCGATTCCATCGATTTTGATATCCATTTGAATGGCGGTAACCCCTTCAGGCGTACCTGCAACTTTAAAGTCCATATCGCCAAGATGGTCTTCCATGCCTTGAATATCCGTTAGAATGGAGACATGATCCCCGTCCTTGATCAAGCCCATCGCTACGCCGGCTACAGGAGCTTTGATGGGTACCCCTGCATCCATCATAGCCAGTGTGCTTGCGCATATGCTGGCTTGGGAAGTCGAACCGTTCGATTCAATAACTTCTGACACCAGGCGAATCGTGTACGGGAACTCAACTTCGTTCGGAATGACTTTGGACAAGGCACGCTCGCCGAGCGCTCCATGCCCGATTTCACGACGGCCTGGAGCACGAAGTGGACGAGCTTCCCCTACGCTGAATGGCGGGAAGTTGTAGTGATGCATGAAACGCTTAGTCTCTTCCAGATCGATACCATCGAGAATCTGCACATCGCCAAGGGCACCTAGAGTACATACGCTGAGGGCCTGGGTTTGTCCACGCGTAAACAGACCGGAACCATGCGTTCTAGGAAGCAGGCTAGTATCACAATCGATAGGACGGATCTCAGACAGACCACGGCCATCCGGACGAACCTTGTCATGCGTAATCAGACGTCGGACTTCTTCCTTCACGATATCGTGAAGCACCTCTTTAACATCCTTCAACAATTCAGGAGTCTCGATATACTTCTCTTCAAACACGGTATACGCTTCTTCGTTGATGGCGTCAATTGCATCCTGGCGGGCATGTTTCTCCTCGATGCGAACGGCTTCAACCAGACGAGCTGCGGCGAAATCACGCACTTCACGATTCACCGTTTCATTGACAGCATGGAGCTTAACTGCCATTTTCTCTTTACCGCAAGCAGCCACGAGCTCTTCGATCTTAGCTACGATTTTCTTGATTTCCTCATGTCCGAACATGATGGCTTCCAGCATGACTTCCTCAGGAACTTCGTTCGCTTCAGCTTCAACCATCATGATGGCGTCTTTAGTACCTGATACAACTAGATAGATATCACTTGCTTCCTGCTGTGCAATATCCGGATTCACGACAAAATTGCCATCCACACGACCTACGGCTACGCCGCCAATCGGACCGTTGAAAGGCACATCCGAGATACTCAGAGCTGCGGAAGTACCGATCATAGCCGCGATTTCCGGCTCACAATCCTGATCCACACTCATAACCAGGTTCAGAACCTGAACATCATTACGGAATCCTTCCGGGAACAGCGGACGAATCGGACGGTCTGTCAGACGGCTGGCAAGAATCGCTTTCTCGCTCGGTCTGCCTTCCCGTTTAATAAATCCACCCGGAATTTTACCGACTGCGTACAATCTCTCCTCGTAGTTGACCGTTAATGGAAAGAAATCCAAATCCTTCGGTTCACTGGAAGCTGTCACTGTACACAGGACTGCTGTTTCGCCGTAACGAACCATAACAGCCGCATTTGCCTGCTTCGCAAGGCGCCCTGTTTCGAACACGAGGGGTCTTCCGCCAAGCTGCATTTCAACACGTGTTTCCATATATTCCCTCCTCATGGGGATAAATTTTTTGAAATCTTCTAAATCAATGTTTTTTTGCAAAACGCTGTCCACATTTCCAAACCAGAGCCATCCATCGGTCCAACATCACTAACCTATGTACAGGAACAACCCGAACCGTATAGAACATTCTCCGCATAGACCATCCCTGGTTATAACCGTCAAACGAAACTCAAGCGAACAGACACGCCTACAATCTAAAAAAAGAATATATATTAAGATAACCCCACAAAGTGGAGTTTAGGCTATGAAGCGTACGCAGTACTTTGTGGGGGAGCACGAAAACAGTAAATTGTACAATACTTAGAAAAGAGCCCGGCTGCGCCGCTGTCGTTCCAAGAAGGACAGTGGACAACCAGGCTGTTTTCGGCACATCTTATGGATGATTAGCGACGCAATCCAAGCTTCTCGATCAAAGCACTGTAACGTTTAACATCCTTGTTTTTCAAGTATGCAAGCAACTTACGGCGTTGGCCGACCATTTTCAACAATCCACGACGGGAATGATGATCCTTCTTGTGCGTACGCAAGTGGTCAGTCAAGTTCGTAATGTTTTCCGTTAGGATAGCGATTTGCACTTCTGGGGATCCTGTATCGGACTCATGAGTTTTGTGCTCGTCAATCAGTTGTTGTTTACGTTCTTGAGTCAATGCCATCCTGTTCACCTCCCTCATTATAATCGCCATTGGCCCAGGTACCGACGGTGAGATCGAACATCCAAGCCAAGGTTAGTATTGCCCACACTCCGGGCAACCTCTAAGAGTATAGCATACTTTACCTGAAAAAGAAAATCAGTTCAGTACAATTTGTCCCAAATCGTTTATTCGCTGACATTCAATATTCTTCGGGCTTCAACCGCATCCCTCTGAATCCATTCTACAAGCTCTTGAACCGATTCGAATTTATGCTCCTTGCGGATATATTGAACAATATCCACCGTCATGATTTGATCATATAGATCCCCTTCAAAATCAAACAGATGCACCTCGAAGATGGGCTCCGTGATTCCTTCATGGAAGGTTGGCTTCACACCGATGTTCATCACGCCCGGAATCCAGTTGTCATGCTTATTGGTCCGCGCCCGGACTGCGTAAACGCCTAACGCCGGTACAACGTAAGGATCCGTCAATTCCAGGTTAGCAGTTGGAAAACCGATCTTTCTTCCCCGCTTTTCCCCATGAATGACACTGCCCCGGATCCGGTAATTCCGTCCGAACCAACGGTTTGCATCCGACAGTTGTCCCGTTTTCAGTGCGATCCGAATAGATGAACTTCCGACCTTCTCCCCATCGACCAAAAATGGCGGAACCGTAACGACAGTCATTCTGCCTTCACCAAGCTCCTGAAGTTTGACTGCGTCGCCAGCGCCTTTATGACCAAAACGGAAATCAAATCCGACAACCGCCGTTTGAAGATTTAAGGGCAATAACATCTCTTCCACAAAGGTTTCCGGACTCACTTGGGAAAATTCTTTATTGAACTCAACAATGTACAGAATATCAATGCCCATCTCTTCGAGCAGCTGCTGCTTATCGGGCTGGGGCGTAAGATACCCCTCGTAGCTCCCTTTACCAATCACGTCTTTTGGATGAGGGTAAAAGGTAATGAGTGCAGCTGGTACTCCATTGTCCCGCGCAATATTCACAGCGGTTGAAAGCACGCTGGCATGCCCCAGATGAAGACCGTCAAACTGACCAATTGCGGCAACCTTCGGCTCGGCTGCTTCATGCGCTATTTCAGCAGATACAGGATAAGATAAAGAAACAATTCTCATGATTTCTCACCTCCACTCACTAAATCCAGTCATACTTAGGAAAATACTTTCACCGGAACGATAGCCCCTGTTTCCTCCTGGCGCTTATAGATTCCCAGAAAGTTTCCCTTTATATCGTACAAGCGAATAGGCTCCGAACTGTCGACAGCCGGCTCCACCGCTCTCGAAGACAATCGTTGTCCCTGCAATGCTGCTTCCTTTTTCTCTTCAGACACGGTATGCTCCGGCAGATTGTGAATCGCTTGGTCCACGGGAATAAGCCTCGTATGCAGCGTTCCTTCCTTCATGAACTGCTCAATCTGCTCCAGAGTCAAGCACTGCTGCTCCGTGATTCCTGCCGACACCGTACGTTCCAGCTTGACCATGACCGAAGGCAAGCCGAGCTTTCGTCCAATATCTACGCAAAGCGTACGGATGTATGTACCTTTGGAGCACAGCACTCGAAATGAAATGTCCGTGTACTCGCCCTCAGCATCAAAATCCGTCATTTCGATTTCATGAATCGTTACGGTACGACTCTTGCGTTCCACGGTCTTTCCTTCTCTGGCAAGTTCGTATAACCGTTTGCCATTGATCTTGACAGCCGAATACATAGGGGGGACTTGAGAGATCGGGCCCATAAAAGATTGCAGCGCTTCAATGGCTTCATTTTTCGTTACATGAACTTCATCTGCCGTTTCTGTCACACTTCCGGTAATATCCTCTGTGTCCGTCGAATATCCCAGCCGGAGAACCGCATGGTACTCCTTAGGCAGTTCCTGCAAGTATTCCACAACCCGTGTTGCTCTGCCAAGACATAAGGGAAGCACCCCCGTTACTTCGGGGTCCAGCGTACCTGTATGTCCAATCCGCTTCATCCGGAGGATTCCCCGGACTTTGGCTACCACATCATGAGATGTCCAACCTGCGGGTTTATGAACGGCCAAAATGCCTTCTAATTGCGTCATAACTTTAATTTCACCTGCTCTACCACTCTTGGAATGATGTCATGAAGTTCGCCCTCGATGCTGCAGCCTGCTGCCCGTACGTGGCCGCCTCCGCCGAAAACCTGCGCCAATGCAGCTACATCAACTTTTCCGGCTGAACGCAAGCTTACCTTGACCACTCCGGACTTCAGAGATTTAAACAGGATTCCAACTTCGACTCCCTGAATGTTTCGGGGATAATTGACGATGCCCTCAAGGTCTTCGCTGACAGCACCGCATATTTCCATATGCTCAGGGGTTACGTTTACCCATGCTATTTTGCCATCATCCGATAAACTTAACGTATTTAACGCCTGAACCAAAACCTTCATCTGCGGAAGCGTCATTTCTTCCAATAAAGTTTCCGCAATTTCCGGTCCATTCACCCCATAGGACAACAGATCAGACGCAATACTCATTACCTTGGGCGATGTATTGGAATAACGGAACCCGCCTGTATCCGTCAACAAACCCGTATAAATGGCCGTTGCAATCTCGGCATCCCAATTCACATCAAACAAATTCAGCAGATCATACAGGATTTCCGCGGTTGCAGCAGCCTCTGGCGCCACAAGGTTGATTGCCCCATAACGATCATTGGTTGGATGATGGTCGATATTTACGATGCTTGCATGATCCGCAAATACCTTTTGAGTATAGCCTACTCTAGCAAAATCCGCACAGTCCACACAAATGACATGCGAGAATGTTCTTCCTGGCTGTTGTTCGGACAGATTCAGGATGTCTTCCGCGTGCCACAGGGCTCTCATGCGCTTCGGAATGGGTCCCTCGTTGATCATGGTGAATTTCTTGCCCAGACATGAGAGAAGCCAGCCCACCGCAAGGGTGGAACTGACTGCATCTCCGTCGGGCTGAACATGCGACACAACCAAATAATCATCGTGCTCCAGCAGGTATGACTTCACCTGCTGCAGCTCTTGTTCATAGGTCTGCATTCGCCCTCTCCTTTATAAAAACCACGTGTATCGACGAACTTTCCATAAACCAGACCGCGATTAGTGATCGTAAATCAAATCACTCTATTTCTCTTCACGATCAACAATTTCGGTAAGCAGCTTCTCAATGTGGCTGCCATACGCGATGGAATCATCGAACTTGAAGATCAGCTCTGGCACATGCCGGAGACGAATTCGCTTGCCTAGCTCTGAACGGAGAAAGCCGCTTGCCTTCTCCAGACCTTTCAAGGAAGCTGCCTTCTGTTCATCGTCGCCGAGTACGCTCAGGTAGATCTTCGCTTGAGACAGGTCATTTGTTACATCAACACCGGTCACTGTGATAAAACCGATTCTTGGGTCTTTCATTTCCGTTTGGATCAGTTGGCTGAGCTCTTTTTTAATCTGCTCGCCTACGCGCCCAGTTCTGATTTTTGCCATCTCTGATCACCTCATTCGTTAGCGCTCTACCGTCTCCATGATGAAGGCTTCGATGATGTCCCCTTCTTTGACGTCGCTATAGCTTACCAAGGTAATACCACACTCATAACCCTGTGCCACTTCTTTAGCGTCATCTTTAAAACGCTTGAGGGAATCGATCTTGCCTTCATGAACGACAATACCGTCACGGATCAAGCGAGCTTCTGCATTACGTGCAATTTTACCGGATGTCACCATACATCCAGCAATCGTACCCACTTTACTCACTTTAAAGGTGCTGCGGACTTCCGCATGACCGATCACGGTTTCTTTGTACTCCGGATCGAGCATCCCCTTCATAGCTTGCTCAATTTCCTCGATTACATTATATATTACACGGTGCAGACGAATATCAACCTTCTCCTGCTCTGCGGTTTGCTTCGCTTGAACGTCCGGACGAACGTTGAAGCCGATAACAATCGCGTTGGAGGCAGCTGCCAAAATAATATCGGATTCCGTGATCGCACCGGCACCGCTGTGGAGGATTTTGACGCGAACGCCTTCCACTTCGATTTTGTTCAAGGAACCTTTCAGTGCCTCAACAGAGCCTTGTACGTCACCTTTGATGATCACGTTAAGATCTTTGATCTCGCCGTCTTTAATGTGCTGGAATAGATCATCCAGCGTAACGCGGGTGTTCGTGTTCAGCTCGGATTGACGATGGGTAATCGAACGTTTATCAGCGATGTTACGAGCTTTACGCTCATCTTCAAACACCATAAACGGATCGCCGGCACCCGGAACTTCAGTCAAACCGGTAATTTCAACCGGCGTTGAAGGACCCGCTTCTTTTAAGCGACGGCCTTTGTCATTAACCATTGCACGAATACGTCCGAAGCAGTTGCCCGCTACAAACGCGTCTCCCACTTTAAGCGTACCATGCTGAACGAGAATACGTGCTACCGGGCCTCTGCCTTTATCCAGCTCAGCTTCAATAACGGTACCGCGTGCACGCTTGTCAGGATTTGCTTTGTATTCATTGACTTCCGCTACCAGAAGGATCATCTCAAGCAAGTCTTCCATACCCATGCGCTGTTTCGCCGAGACGTTAACAAAGATGGTATCTCCGCCCCACTCTTCAGGCACTAACTCATATTCCGTCAGCTCTTGTTTCACTTTATCCGGGTTGGCATCCGGCTTATCAATTTTGTTCACGGCAACGATGATTGGCAGTCCAGCTGCTTTCGCATGGTTAATAGCTTCCACCGTTTGAGGCATTACGCCGTCGTCCGCTGCCACCACAATAATGGTCATATCCGTTACTTGCGCACCACGTGCACGCATAGCTGTAAAGGCTTCGTGACCCGGTGTATCCAAGAACGTAATCTTCTTGTTGTTAATTTCAACTTGATAAGCACCGATATGCTGGGTAATGCCGCCAGCTTCGCCACCCGTTACGTTAGTTGAGCGGATTGCATCAAGCAGCGTTGTTTTACCGTGATCGACGTGACCCATGATCGTAACGACCGGTGGACGCTCTTTCAATTCTTCAGGAGTATCATTTTCTTCAACGGTCTCAAAACGATCTTCCTCAACCGGAATTTTCACTTCGACTTCAACACCAAACTCCCCAGCAAGCAGCAGAATGGTATCGATATCCAGCTCCTGGTTGATGGTGGCCATCACGCCGAGGAAAATCAGCTTCTTGATGACTTCGGAAGCGTCCTTATGAAGCAGCTTCGCCGTTTCACCGACGGTCATGTTGCCACGGACGATAATTTTCTTCGGCGTGTTGTCGATTTTCTCACGAGGCGGCTGCTGATTATACTGATTCCGGCCACGGTTGTTCTTCCCACCGCGATTGTTGCCACGGAATCCTCCCTGACGATTGTTGTCATCAAATCGCTTGGAATCTTGACGGTTGTTATTGTTGTTGTTGTTGGTTCTGGAACCGCGGTTCTGGCTGTTATTGCTATTGTTGTTGGAGCTGGAAAAACCGCCACCGGTTCCACCCGGTTTGCTCTGTGGACGTGCTCCGCCTTGGTTGTTGCTTCCCTGCGGACGCGATCCAGTCTGATTACTGCCTTGCGGACGTGCACCCCCTTGACCTCCGCCCTGTGGACGTGAACCGGTCTGTGTGCTGCCTGCCGGTCTGGATGCTTGGCTACGATTGTTTTGCTGGACTCCTTGAGTGGAGCCAGACTGACTTCTTCGGGTATCCTGTCCTCCTTGGGGACGCTGGGAACCTGAAGCACTCTGGTTGTTTTGATTAGTTCTACTATTCATACCTACCTGCTTTTCCTGTTGTTTTTTGGGCTGGCTTTGACCTTGTTGTCCTGGTGCTCGCTGTCCTGAATTACGCATACCGTCCTGCCCATTACGGCTGCCTTCGGTACTTACATTAGAGGTGGTACCCTCTGATTTAATATTGGATACCGCTGCAGCCGGACTGGCTCCGGAAACCGAAGGTTTACGGTTCTCGTTTCGGGAAGATTCTGAACTATCCCGCTTGGCAGCAGCGTTGGATTTGATATCTTTGAAGAATTGTTCAACCTTGGACACCGTATCGTTCTCCATTACGCTCATATGATTATTGACCGGAATGTTTAAACGCTTAAGTATCGTAATAATTTCTTTACTGCTCATGTTTAACGATTTAGCATATTCGTACACTCGAAGTTTATTGTCTTTGTTTTCTTGTTTACTCAATATACTCCACCTCCGACATTGTCTCCATTTTCTTGGAGATCATTTCTGCGAATCCTTGATCCGTAACTGCCAGCACAACCCGCTCGGGTTTACCTACACTTGTGCCCAGACTTTCCCGGTCAAATCCGATTACCAGAGGGATTTTATAAGAACCGCATTTATCGCGGAACTTCTTTTTTGTATTATCTGAGGCGTCACCCGCCAGAATAACCAATTTTGCTTCAGAAGACCGGATGCCTTTGAGCACGATCTCATCTCCGGTAACCACCTTACCTGCCCTCATGGCCAGGCCGAGCTGAGAAAGCGCCCTATTCATCATCGGCAGCACTCTCTTTTGCAGCCAGGAATTCATCTTCAACCTTGATAAAATCCTGTGCCAACTGTTCATAGATCTCAGGTTTCACATGCTGTTTCAACGCTCGATCTAACGACTTATTTTTGTGTGCCAGCTTGAAGCAGGAAACTTTACCGCATAAATAAGCTCCCCGTCCCGACTTTTTGCCGGTGAGATCGATCAGGACGGCATCCTCAGGTGTCCTTACAATCCGGATAAGCTCTTTCTTCGGCATCATTTCCTGGCACGCTACACATTTGCGCAGTGGTATCTTTCTCTGTTTCAAGACGACAACCCCCCGTCACTTGGAATTAATCGACAGAGACGGAATCCTGGTGCATTTCACCAGATTGGGATTTCGGTCTGCCAAATTCCTGTTCCGCTTGACTTTCGCTCTTAATGTCAATCTTCCAGCCTGTCAGTTTCGCCGCAAGACGAGCATTCTGACCTTTGATTCCAATTGCAAGCGAAAGCTGATAATCCGGAACGATTACGCGTGCCATCTTCTCATCTTCAAATACCTGGACTTCAAGTACTTTGGATGGGCTGAGTGCATTGGCCACGTACTCTTCAACTTCTTCGGAATAGCGTACGATGTCAATTTTTTCGCCGCGAAGCTCATTAACAATCGTCTGTACGCGCATACCTTTCGGTCCTACGCATGAGCCTACCGGATCGACTTCGTCGTTACGGGAATACACCGCAATTTTGGATCGGAATCCAGCTTCACGTGCAACCGAGCGAATTTCAACCACGCCATCAAAGATTTCAGGCACTTCAAGCTCAAACAGGCGCTTCAACAGACCTGGATGCGTACGGGACAGCATAATCTGCGGACCCTTCGTTGTGTTCTCAACCTTGGTAATGTACGCCTTGATCCGGTCGCCATGCTTAAACTTCTCGTTCGGCATGAGCTCGGTCAGCGGCAGCGCAGCTTCAATCTTGCCAAGATCAATGTAGATGTTGCGCATATCCTGACGCTGCAGCGTACCGGTTACAATGTCGTCTTCCTTGTCAATAAAAGCGCTGTAGATCAGGCCGCGTTCGGCTTCTCTAATGCGCTGGGTGACAACTTGCTTTGCCGTTTGAGCTGCGATCCGTCCGAAATCGCGAGGCGTAACCTCGATTTCCGCTATATCTTCAATCTGAAAATGCGGATTGATTTCCCGGGCTGCATGCAGTGAAATTTCTGTCCGCGGATCCAGAACCTCGTCCACAATCAGCTTCCGTGCAAACACCTTGATGACGCCCGTGTTACGATTCATGTCAACGCGGACATTCTGTGCTGTGTTGAAATTGCGTTTGTAACTTGAGATCAGTGCCGCTTCAATGGCTTCAAACAGCACATCTTTGCTGATGCCCTTTTCTCTCTCCAACTCGTTCATCGCTTCAATAAAATCCATACTCATTGAAAATCGGTTCCCCCTTTCAAAACTTCCGTTTAAAAAATGATGGCCAATCTGGCACTGGCTACTTTTGCATATGGAATGACGTACTGCTTCTTGACGGTTTGAATGACAAGCTCCTCGTTATCAAAGGATTCCAGTTTGCCTTCAAACTCTTTCAATCCGTTAATCGGCTCGTATACGGTAACAAACACGTTCTTGCCAACAGACTTCGCAACATCCTCTTTCTTCTTCAGAGGACGTTCCGCGCCAGGAGAAGAGACTTCAAGAAAATAAGCTGTCGGAATCGGATCGTTCTCGTCCAGCTTCTGGCTCAAGTATTCACTGATCAAACCGCAATCGTCAATGTCAATGCCGCCGTCTTTGTCAACAAACACGCGCAGGAACCAGTTGCTTCCTTCCTTAACGTATTCCACATCTACCAGTTCAAAGCCGTGTTCATTCAAATACGGCTGCACCATTTCTTCCACAGTCGTTTTAATCTTTGATGTGCTCAAAGAACATAACCTCCAACTTCATTTCCTATATACCAAAGAGTAAAGAGTGGGTTGCCCCACTCTTTACACAACGGTTTTATCTCCATGATTACCAAAAAAATTATAACATAGTCTGGTAATAGTGACAAGTATGACTCCTTGACTGTCAAGGCGTCATGGCAATTAAAGAATGACAAGAATTAGAACAATGATAACTGATTACTCTCCGGCAGACCACGGAAGCAGCCCATCTGGGTTAACAGCTCCACCGCGGTTTTACTCGCCTTCGATTTTTGCTGGAAATCCTCAATGGAGAGGAACTCGCCGAATTCCCTCGCGGCGGCAATGTTGCGGGCCGCGTTATCCCCGATCCCCTGCAAGGCCGAGAATGGCGGAATGAGTGAATTTCCATCCACCTTGAATCTTAGCGCATCCGACTGATAGAGGTCGATATTCTTAAAGCTGAATCCCCTTGCGGTCATTTCCAGCGCCATCTCCAAAATCGGCAGCATTCCTTTTTCCTTCGGACTCGCTCCAAAACCCAGCTGCTCGATCTCTTCAATGCGCCGGTATATCGCTTCATAGCCCTGACAGCATAATTCAATGTCAAAATCCTCGGCACGTACCGAGAAGTACGTTGCGTAATATTCAATCGGATAATACAGCTTGAAGTAAGCCGTTCGCACCGCTGAAATAACATATGCGGCGGCGTGGGCTTTGGGGAACATGTACTGGATTTTGAGACAGGAATCAATGTACCACTGCGGCACTTTGCATCTCTTCATCTCGTCGATCCATTCCTGCGACAGCCCCCGGCCTTTACGCACGCTTTCCGTGATCTTAAATGCGAGGCTTGCGTCCATACCGGCCTTATAGATCAGAAATAACATGATATCGTCACGACAGCCGATTACGGTTTTGATGTTGCATGTGCCATTCTTGATTAACTCCTGGGCATTGCCAAGCCAAACGCCGGTCCCGTGGGACAGGCCCGAAATTTGCAATAAGTCGGCAAAACTCGATGGCTGGGATTCAACCAGCATCTGGCGAACGAATTTTGTCCCCATCTCCGGAACACCGAATGTAGCCACAGGCGAGCGTATTTGCTCTGGCCTTACACCCAGGGATTCCGTGGAGTTGAACATACTCATGACCTTCGGATCATTCATCGGAATGGTGGTTGGATCCACCCCGGTCAAATCCTGAAGCATTCTCATCATGGTCGGATCATCGTGACCGAGTATATCCAGCTTGAGAAGATTCGCCTCAAAGGCATGATAGTCAAAATGCGTTGTTTTCCACTCGGCGTTGACGTCATCCGCCGGAAACTGCACAGGCGTTATCTCTTCCACCTCGATATAATCCGGTACAACAACAATCCCGCCGGGATGCTGACCCGTGCTCCGCTTAACGCCGGTACAGCCTGACGCAAGCCGGTTCAATTCCGCACCGCGCCAGCGCTTGTTGTTGTGCTCCTCATACTTCTTGGCAAAACCAAAAGCCGTCTTTTCTGCCACGGTACCGATGGTGCCGGCACGGAATACATTCTTCTCACCAAACATCTCCTTGGTGAAATTATGGGCAAGCGGCTGATATTCACCGGAGAAGTTCAAGTCAATATCGGGAACCTTGTCCCCTTTGAAACCGAGGAACGTTTCGAAAGGTATATCCTGTCCCTCGCCTTTCATCATGTTTCCGCACTCCGGACATGCTTTGTCGGGCAAATCGAAACCGCTCGGCACGCTGCCGTCCAGGAACCATTCGCTATGCTTGCAATCACTATTGATGCAAATATAATGAGCGGGGAGCGGGTTAACCTCGGATATGCCAAGGAATGTGGCGACAACGGAAGAGCCTACCGATCCCCGCGAGCCTACCAAATAGCCGTCCCGGTTCGATTTTTTAACCAGTTTCTCGGAAATCAGATAGTTCGCTGAGAAACCGTATTTGATAATCGGCTCCAGTTCTTTCTCCAGCCGCGCGACCACGACTTCAGGCAAGTTCTCCCCATAGATCGACTTGGCCGTATCGTAGCAAGTGTTACGAATCTCTTCATCCGCACCCTCAAGGATTGGAGTAAACAGTTTATCCGGGAATAACTCTAATTCTTCAAAGCGGTCCGCGAGCTCGTTTGTGTTAGTCACAACAACCTCATAACATTTGCTCTGACCCAAGAACTCGAATTCCTCCAGCATCTCTTCCGTGGTCCGGAAATGGGCATCCGGCTTGCGCAAATCCTTGAGCGGGCTGAAACCGGTAATGCCATGAATGGTAATATCCCGAAACAGCTTGTCCCGTGGTTCGAGATAATGCACATTCCCTGTAGCAATGACCGGCTTGTTCAGCTTCTCCCCGATGCGTACGATTTTGGAAATCGCCGTTTTAATCTCTTCGGGGCTGCCGACCAGTCCCTTATCCACGAGGTGCATGTACATCGTCAAAGGCTGAATCTCCAGAACATCGTAGAAATCTGCGATTTCTTCGGCCTCCTCCTCCGTCTTGTTCAGCACCGTTTCGAAGAACTCTCCCTTTTCACAGCCGGACAGCACGAGCAACCCATCCCGCATCTCTTGAAGTTTGGATTTAGGGATGCAGGGCACGCGCTTGAAATATTGGGTATGGGACATGGAGACCAGCTTGTACAGGTTTTTCTTGCCAGTCATGTTCAGTGCATAAATACCGCAGTGGAATGGACGCGTGTTGGACAGATCTGTCCCAACATAATCGTTAAGGCGGTCCAGCATTTTGACGCCTTTTGTTTTTTCCACATCGCCAAGCAGTCCGTTCAGAATCCCTGCCAGCGCAACTGTATCATCAATCGCACGGTGATGGCTCTCCAGTAGAACCTTATACTTGTCAGCCATGGTGTTAAGACGGTGATTCTTGAGTCCCGGATGCACAAGACGGGCCAGCTCCAGCGTATCCAGATACGGATTGTCCAGGGTATCCATGCCTGCATTCTTCAATGCTGCCTGAATGAAGCCCATATCAAATCGCGCATTATGCGCCACGAGCACGGCATCGCCTACGAAATCCACAAACTCTTTGAGCACCGGCTCCAGCTCGGGGGCATTCTTAACCATATCGTCATTGATGTTGGTCAATTGCTGGATGTGATACGGAATTCTCTCGTGCGGGTTCACAAAGGTAGCGTACCGGTCAATCTCTTTACCTTCGTTCATTTTAACGGCTGCAAGCTCGATGATTTTATTTGCGGTGATGGACAAACCAGTAGTCTCAATATCAAACACCACATAAGTCGCACTGCTGAGTTCAATCGGCTGTGCCTGTTCCACGATGTTGACGGCATCATTCACGACATTGGCCTCGATGCCGTACATCATTTTGATCCCGTGTTTCTTGGCATTCTTGGCTGCATCGGGATAACACTGAACACCGCCGTGATCGCTTACGGCAATGGCTTTATGGCCCCAACTGGCCGCTGTCTTGATATACCGGTCGATCGGCGTGACGGCATCCATGGTGCTCATCGTTGTGTGAAGGTGGAATTCCACCCGCTTCTCGGCTGCATTATCCTTCCGGCTCGGGGGAGAAGGCACCTCTTCCAGATCCGACGGAATCATAACAAGTTCCGGTACCTGCATGAAGCGGTCATATTCCACACGTCCGCGCGCCTTCACCCACTTGCCGTTTTCAAGCAGGCTCAATACCTTAAGTTCATCCTTCGTCTTGCCAAACATTTTCATTTGCAAGGAATCACTGAAATCTGTCAGATAGAATGTGAATAACGTACTGCCGTTGCGAAGCTCCTTACGATCCAATCCGAAGATGGTCCCCTGAATCGTAATTTTCTTCTCTTCGTCTTGGATATCCTGGAGCGGAACCGGCTGATCCTTGATATCATACCCGACCTGCAGCCGAACCGCGCCCTCTTCCTCATCCTCCGCATCCAGCTCAGCTTCCATGCTGCTCATGATCTGCTCGATGACCTCGCGCTCTTCCTCGCGCTTCTTCTGCTCGAACTCCTCATAAGCCGCCTGACCGTTATCTCCAACCTGCATTTTCACACGCAGCGTCAGATCAAAGTATTGTCCGAAGAAACGGGTAATGGCTGCATCGATCTGCTTCTTGCGGGCAAGCTCAAGTGACATGCCGTCCGACATGGAGAGAAGGACTTGTCCATCCTCCACCTCATGTTTGGCCCTTGTCATCCACCCATTCACCGAAGGAATTTCCCGATGGGCCCATTCCAAAAACAAACTCCAGTATTCTTGCACGATATCTGCTTCAGGAACGCTGCTCCCATACCGGAATACAAATTTGATCTTGGCGATATGGCTCATCTTCTCCTGAATCCTCAGACAGAATGTACGGTAGACCTCGGACGGAACCAAGGTGTCCTTAAGAACGGTTATTCTCCAGTCCTTGCTCGCCCGACTTGTCTCTACTTGCTCAATCACGCCATCCAAAAAATAGGGTTCCACCAGATTGGCCGGAACTTCTCCCTGCTTCATCAGCAGTTCAAATCGCTTCCTTTTATCTTCTGTTGTGCCCATGGTTCCCTCCCCCTGCAATGCACAAAACTATAAAAATTCTTCTCCCAGCATACATTCTCAGAAAAAAACAGAATAAAGCCTCCGCCGGCAGCACCCATTCGTCCTGCTCCAATAAAGAGAGCGTCCGCCATACTGCCATCCGGAAGCTTACTCCAGATGATGAACTCCGGGATTTGACGGAGGCCCTGCCTTCGCCGAACCTATCCCGCTGAATTCATAATATCGATATACTAGTACGCTCTAGCGAACAAAACAGTATGCTTCGCAGCTTCACCACATACGAGGCACTTGGTTTTCTTCTCAGCCGGTTCAAAAGGAATATTTCGGCTTGTAGCACCGGTTTCTTGTTTCACCGTATCTTCACAAGCTTCCGATCCGCACCAACCTGCCAATGTAAAGCCGCGTTTCTCTTCCATGCTGTCTTTCATTTCATCCAGTGTCTCTACCGAATAGAAATGGTCTTCACGGAACTGCTTCGCACGCTCAAACATTTCTTGGTGCACCTGCTCCAGCATGTTCTGCACTTCCTGCGTCAGGTTTGCCTGCTCTACTATTTTCTTCTCACCCGTAATGCGTGAGACCAGCACGCAGACACCATTCTCCATGTCACGCGGTCCAATCTCCAAACGTACCGGTACTCCGCGCATTTCATATTCATTAAATTTCCAGCCTGGACGCACATCCGGATTGTCATCAACCCGCACACGAATACCGGCAGACTTCAGTTCACGGAACAGCTCGTCCGTACGTCCTACAACAGCCTCTCTTGTCTTCGGAGGACCAATCGGGATCATGATCACTTGAGTCGGTGCGACTTTAGGAGGAAGCACCAAGCCCCGGTCATCCCCATGGACCATAATGAGGGAACCGATCAGACGTGTGCTGACACCCCAGGAAGTGGTATGTGCATATTCCAATGTATTTTCACGGTTCAAATATTGAATTTCAAAGGCTTGCGAGAAATTGGTGCCCATGTAGTGAGAGGTACCCGCTTGAACAGCCCGTCCGTCCTTCATCATCGCTTCGATGGAGAACGTATCAACAGCTCCTGCAAATTTCTCCGAAGGAGTCTTCTGCCCTTTAATGACCGGAATCGCAAGATAATCCTCCACAAACTGCTGGTAGATATCGAGCATTTGCATAGTTTCCCCTCTGGCTTCCACTTCCGTCTCGTGAGCGGTGTGGCCTTCCTGCCATAAAAACTCACTTGTACGCAGGAACGGCAATGTGCGTTTTTCCCAGCGTACCACGTTCGCCCACTGGTTAATCAGCACAGGGAGATCACGATAGGATTGAATCCATTTGGAGTACATATGCCCAAACATCGTCTCCGAAGTCGGACGGATAGCCAGACGTTCTTCAAGCTTCTCTCCAGCTGCTTCCGTTACCCAAGGCAGCTCAGGGTTAAAGCCTTCGACATGCTCCTTTTCCTTCTGGAAAAAGCTCTCGGGAATAAAAAGAGGGAAGTAGGCGTTCCGGTGTCCCGTTGCCTTAAAGCGACGGTCCAACTCTGCTTGAATATGCTCCCAAATTTCATAACCGTCCGGTTTGAAAACGATACATCCTCTGACTGGAGAATAATCCATCAAGTCGGCTTTTTTGATGACATCGATATACCAGCGCGAGAAATCTTCCCCTTGCGGCGTGATCTCTGTCACGAATTGTTTATCCTTCGATTCCTTAGACATATAAATCGTGTTCCTCCCATTAATAAAAACGCGTGGTCTTTCGCTCCTGATTCAGGGGCTTGACTTACGTTATTTTGGCAATATGTGTGAGCAAGCCGACATTGAAGTCAGCCTTGTTTAATTGTAAAAATATGTCCTGCACTAGGATTCTCCCCGAAATAGAAAAGGTACGGCTCTGATGCGGCTGGCGCACCGAGCCGTACCTGGGGTCTATCCGTTAATCAATCGTAGTATATCGTTATAGGTTACTGCAATCATGAGCAGGAACAGCATTGCAAACCCGACAAAGTGAACCATGCCTTCCCTGTTCGGATCAACAGGTTTACCCCGTAAAGCTTCGATGCCTAAGAATACAAGCCGGCTTCCATCCAGTGCCGGAATCGGCAGCAGGTTGAATATACCTAGATACAAGCTTAATATTGCCGCCCAGTAGGTCAGCTGTTCAATGCCCTGTTTTGCAATTTGGCCTGTGACCTCAAACGTTCGTACAGGACCGCCAAGGTCGTCCATCGAGAACTTCTGAATCAACTGCCTGAATCCTTGGAAGATGATATTGGTTGTGTCTACCATCGCTGTCCCGGAGCCGGTAATCGTCTCACCTAGACCGGCGGATCGAGTAGGAAGTTCAGGAACAATCCCGACCTTACCGCCTTCCTGTCCCTCCATCGTGCGAGGGGTTAACGTCAGATCGAAGGATTCCTCTCCCCGTCGTACCGTCCATTCCATCGGCTTGTCCTGGGAAGCCGCAATCAATTCGATCATCTTCTGATAATCGGCACCAATGGCGGTTCCGTTAATACTCTCGATGATGTCGCCTTCCTTGAGGTCGGCTTCGTCTGCAGGCATGCCTTTGGTGATCTCGCCAATCTGCACATAAGTTGGATTATCCACCGGAATTCCGGCCATTTGAATGTGCAGGGCAAAGAGGATGAAGGCCAGGATGAAGTTCATGACAGGGCCTGCAAATATCGCAAGCGCTCTTTGACCAACGGTCTTGCTGCCGAACTGACGGTCTCTTGGTGCGATCTGCGTCTCAACACCTTTGGCAACCGTCAGCGCCTGTGGATGGATTTCATATTGCTGGAATTCACCATCCACATCAAGCCTTACCGATAAACGATCGACCATATCCATGAACTGAACTTCACCGCGAATGACATTTTTGCGGTTGTCGAGTTGATCCAGGTAAATCTTCTTCACTTGATTCTCTGCATTCAATCGAACCGCAATCGTCTGACCAGCCTGAATCTCGACAAGTTCCGGATCTTCTCCCGCCATGCGGGCATATCCCCCGAATGGAAGAAGACGAAGCGTGAACTGGGTTTCATGGCGTTTATATGAGAACAGCTTTGGACCAAATCCAATCGCGAACTCCCGAACCAATATTCCGGCACGCCGGGCAAAATAATAGTGCCCCCATTCGTGCACGGTAACAATAACAAAAAACATGAGCACCGTTAAAAAAACGACCCGAACCATTTCCAATTCTTTACATCCCCCTTTTCCTCTGAGAACGCAGTATGTCCCTATAGATTATCATTATTCTCCTATCGTCCACAAGAGAATCACAAATCGTCAGCTTTTTTTCAAGGGAGATTTCAAAAACAGCTTCAATTCCTATAGTCGGGAAGCTAATTCACGTGCTAGCCGATCACTCTCTTCAATCGTCTCCAGTGCCGGCTCCGGTGTGTTGTCATGACCATGCAGCACTTCTTCTATAATCTCTTCGATCCGCAGAAAAGAGATTTCACTGCGCAGAAACCGGGCAACGGCAATTTCATTGGCTGCATTAAATACCGTTGGTGCTGTCCCACCCATTTTACCACATTCATAAGCAAGCCTTAAACAAGGAAAACGTTCAAGGTCCATTTCCCGGAAGTGAAGCTTGCCCGCCTCCGCCAGAGATAGCCTTGGAGCTGGCGAAGACCAACGTTCCGGATAGGTCAGCGCGTATTGAATCGGTACCCGCATATCCGGATTGCCAAGCTGTGCGATGATGCTGGAATCGCGGAATTCTACAAAGGAATGGATAATGCTCTCCGGATGAAGAAGAACGGAAATGTTGTCATACGGAATCTGATAAAGCCAATGGGCTTCCATCACCTCTAACCCCTTGTTCACCATGGTGGCTGAATCTATCGTGATTTTCGCCCCCATAGACCAGTTGGGATGTTTAAGCGCGTCCTCCACTGTGACATGGACCAGCTGCTCACGCGTATAATCCCGAAAAGAGCCTCCGGATGCCGTCAAGGTAATCCTTTCAATATCCTCCTGCCGTTCTCCATTCAAGCATTGGAAGATAGCGGAATGCTCACTGTCGATAGGCAGGAGTTTTACCCCTTTGGCCGCCGCACGAGCAGTAACCAGGTGACCTGCAGTCACGAGGGTTTCCTTATTGGCAAGTCCGATCGTTTTCCCCTCTTCAATCGCTGCAAGCGTAGAAGGGAGGCCCATGCTTCCAACAACGGCTGTAACGACCAACTCCGCGTCCGTCCCTGCCGCTATCTCTACCAGCCCTTCACGGCCGTAGTAGATTTCTGTTCCAGCGGGAAGCTCGTGTCTGATTTTGTCGGCAAGCTCTTTCGAAGCAACCGACACTTTTCGCGGAGCAAATTCCTTAACCTGCTGAAGCAGCAAATCCGAATTGCTTCCTGCAGCCAGACCCTCCACCTGAAATTCTTCCCGATGCATTCTCACCACGTCCAAGGTCTGCGTACCAATGGAACCGGTGGAGCCGAGTATGCTGATTTTCTTCATGCACATCTTTCCTTTCATCAGTAAGGCAGGAGACTCAATATATGTACGAACGGAAATACAACGATCCAACTGTCACATCGGTCCAGTATTCCTCCATGTCCGGGCAGCAATTTGCCTGAATCCTTGATGCCATACACCCGTTTATATGCGGATTGTACCAAATCTCCAAGCTGACCGATTACGGCGCAGGACAACCCGATTAGAATCGCTTGTCCAGCTGCCAAGAATCCGTCAGAGAAGAATGAAAAAAGCAAAGAAGTGAACACGGCGATGACAACTCCGCCTACCGCACCTTCAATGGTTTTGTTCGGACTGATGGAAGGCCATAATTTGTGGCGACCCATTGCACGGCCGACAAAATAGGCTCCTGCATCACTTGCCCAGATGGAGGCCAACAGCAGGAAAGTCCAGAATATTCCATGACCGTCAGGAGCATGTCGCGATTCGGCAATGAAGGAAAAACCGATTCCGATATAAGCTGACGCCAAAAACAATAATGAGACCCGCTTAATATCAATCACATTTTTTGTGAACACTGTCGCCAGCAGAAACAAGAGCAGCAGGAGCCACAGAACATGCTCCCACGGGATCTGAAAATCCAACTGAAGCGGACCCCATGGGAATACAAACAACAGCACCCCCGCGTACCCTATCCATGCCGTTCCTCCGAACGGTGCCGTATTGGTCATGCGCAGAAACTCATAATAACCGATTAGTGCCATCGCCAGAATAAGAAGATGGTACCACAGACCGCCTATGAAACATAATCCTAAAAAGACCGCTCCCGCTATAATTCCGGTAATCAATCGCTGTTTCAAAACGTTCCATCCTCCATCGGCTACGACAGTCCACCGTAGCGTCTTGTTCTTTGTTGGTATTCGGCTATTGCCTCCACCAAGTGATCCTTGGTGAATTCCGGCCAATATGCGTCAGTAAACCATAACTCACTATACGCCAGCTGCCATAACATAAAATTGCTCAGACGCAGCTCGCCGCTTGTACGGATCAGTAAATCCGGATCCGGCAATTCGCCTGTGAGGAGCCGCCTGCCAATCAGTTCCTCTGTAATATCCTCAGGACGAAGGATTCCGTCACTTATTTCTTGTCCAAGCGCTTTAAAACTTTCCGTGATCTCTTTACGGCTGCCGTAATTGAGCGCAAAGTTAAGCACAAGACCGTTATTGCCGGCTGTCTTCGCAACAGCTTCTTCCATCGCGGACACGGTATGGGACGGAAGTTCTTCCGGATGCCCCATCATTCTGACCTGAACATTTTTCTCAATCAGCTCTTCAAGCTCAATAGCCAGGAACTCTTGCGGAAGCTTCATAAGAAAATCGACCTCATCCTTCGGACGTGTCCAGTTTTCTGTAGAAAAAGCATACATCGTCAATATTTTAATTCCCAAATCATCTGCAGCAATGGCTGCTCTTTTAACAGCCTTCATGCCGTTCTGATGGCCAACGATCCGCGGCATACCGCGCCGTTTCGCCCAACGTCCATTACCATCCATGATGATAGCTACATGATGAGGGATGTTGTCCGGAGAGAGCTGATGCGTCTGCTGACTGTCCTCCTGATTCAACCACGATCGAACCCGTTTGATCATTCCATTTCCTCCAGGCATCTTTCTGCAAAAAAAGAGACAAACCCCACCATAAACCGGAGGGGCCACAAGTCTCTTATACTTCCATGATTTCTTTTTCTTTGGCAACGAGGACTTTGTCGACTTCTGCGATAAATTTATCCGTCGCTTTTTGGATATCTTCCTGATGTCTCCGGGACTCGTCCTCGGAAATATCCGTTTTCTCCAATTTTTTGATGTCATCGTTGGCATCGCGGCGAATGTTGCGGATGGCCACTTTCGCTTCTTCGCCGAATTTCTTCGTCATTTTTACCAGTTCGGTTCTGCGCTCTTCCGTCAGAGCAGGAACGACGAGACGAATTTGATTGCCATCGTTCGCCGGTGTCAATCCAATATCCGATTTCATGATCGCTTTCTCGATATCGGCCAAGGACGACTTGTCCCAGGGCTGAATCATAAGCGTTCTGGAATCCGGCGTACTGATGTTCGCCAACTGATTGAGCGGAGTTGGTGCTCCGTAGTATTCAACCGTGATCCGGTCCAGCAGCGCCGGCGCTGCCCGCCCTGCGCGCAGAGTTGCCAGGTCACGTTTCAAAGACAGGATCGCTTTTTCCATGCGTTCTTCTGCATTCTTTTTCACCGATTGCGGCATTAATCTACACTCCCTTTAACGATCGTTCCGATCTTCTCGCCCAGAACGACGCGCTTGATATTACCTTGCTCCGTGATAGCGAAGACGATGAGCGGGATGTTGTTGTCCATACATAACGATGAAGCTGTAGAGTCCATTACCCCAAGGTTTTTGTTCAATACGTCTAGATACGTCAGCTGCTCGTACTTCTCGGCAGTTTCATCCTTAAATGGATCAGCAGAGTACACTCCGTCCACCTTGTTCTTCGCCATGAGAATCACTTCTGCTTCGATTTCCGCTGCGCGAAGCGCTGCAGTCGTATCGGTGGAGAAGTAAGGGTTACCTGTTCCTGCCGCAAAAATGACGACACGGCCTTTTTCCAAATGCCGAATGGCTCTGCGGCGGATATATGGCTCGGCAATTTGCTGCATTGAGATAGAGGTTTGTACCCGAGTCGGCACATCGATCTGCTCCAGGGCATCCTGAAGAGCCAAAGAGTTCATCACCGTGGCGAGCATTCCCATATAATCCGCCGTTGCACGGTCAATTCCGTTCGCGCTGCCGGCGATACCACGCCAGATGTTTCCGCCGCCGCATACGATAGCGACCTCAACACCAAGCTCGACCACCTCACGAACCTGCTCAGCGATCGATGAGATCGTCTCAGCATCAATACCATATCCATTCTGCCCTGAAAGGGATTCCCCACTGACTTTCAATATCACTCGTTTATATACAGGCTGTTCCAAATGATAACCCTCCACTTTAAGACGGCGCCTAAGAATACGACGCCCGTTTGAAAAACGACAGACAGACACACCGGCACTGCTTGACGGTTTATAAAAATCGGGTAAAAACATCCGTCTCAAGTAGAAACTTCTGGTCGTCTAATTAAGACTTGATTCCATTCTTTCTAGTGAGATAAGGGTAGCCTTCACTCCGAGTTTATAACAATCTTATCTCTCTTTATGCCTTTTATATCTCTTAAAAAAGAAGGAACACAGGTGTGTTCCACTCTTTTCTATACTTATATTAGCCTATTCGGCTTATTTATTCACCTGGGCCATAACTTCCTCAACGAAGTTGTCTTGTTTCTTCTCCAGGCCCTCGCCCAGCTCAAAGCGAGCAAAACGACGAATGGAGATGTTCTCACCGATCGTGCTGATTTTTTCGTTAAGCAGCGTGTTGATCGTTTTGTCCGGATCCTTGATGAAGGATTGCTCAAGCAAGCAATACTCTTCATAGTACTTGTTGATACGGCCTTCAACCATTTTTTCAACGATTTTCTCAGGCTTGCCTTCGTTCAAAGCTTGGTTCTTCAAGATTTCTTTTTCTTTCTCAAGCTCTTCCGTTGGAACTTCTTCACGACGAACAAATTTAGGATTTGCAGCAGCAATATGCATTGCGATATCGCGAGCAAACTCTTTAAATTGATCTGTTTTGCCTACGAAGTCGGTTTCACAGTTGATTTCAACGAGAACGCCAATACGTCCGCCGCCGTGAATATAGGATTCTACAACGCCTTCAGTTGCAACGCGTCCAGCTTTGTTAGCTGCTGCTGACAAGCCTTTCTCACGAAGTACCGCGATCGCTTTGTCGATATCACCATTTGTTTCATCCAGCGCTTTTTTACAATCCAGCATGCCTGCGCCTGTTCTTTCGCGAAGTTCTTTTACCGCACTAGCTGATACTGCCATTAGAATTCCCTCCAAATTGGTATGATGAAGTGTGCTTTCTGACCTGAAGACAAAATGTCTGCACACCCGCTCTTCAAGAAGCCAGACTGCTTTAAGTATTCGTTTCCTTGCGAAATCAGGAGCGCAACTGATGAGCGTTATTGGCTCTGACATCTTAAAAAAAGGGCAGTGAGAGGTTATCCACCTACCAACCACCCTTTTCATTTAATTCATTCTTTATACGTTTAATCCCGATTAAGCTGTTGTTTCTTCACCTTGGTGAGCTTCAACAACGGCATCAGCCATCTTACCAGTCAACAATTTAACCGCGCGAATCGCGTCATCGTTACCTGGGATTACATAGTCGATTTCATCCGGATCACAGTTCGTATCAACGATACCTACGATTGGGATACCCAATTTGCGAGCTTCCGCTACTGCGATGCGCTCTTTACGAGGATCGATAACGAACAATGCGCTTGGAAGACCCTTCATGTTCTTGATACCGCCCAGGAATTTCTCAAGACGATCTTTCTCTTTGCGGAGAAGGATGACTTCTTTCTTAGGCAATACTTGGAACGTGCCGTCTTCTTCCCAAGCTTCGAGTTGCTTCAAGCGATTGATACGCTTTTGGATCGTTTCGAAGTTGGTCAAAGTTCCGCCGAGCCAACGTTGGTTGATGTAGTACATACCGCAACGCTCTGCTTCTTCTTTCACGGAATCTTGAGCTTGTTTTTTCGTGCCGACGAACAGGATTGTACCGTTCTCACCAGCTACGTTTTTCACGAAGTTGAATGCTTCTTCAACTTTCTTGACCGTTTTTTGCAGGTCAATAATGTAGATACCGTTTCTTTCAGTGAAGATAAATTTATCCATTTTCGGGTTCCAGCGACGAGTCTGGTGACCGAAGTGAACGCCAGCTTCCAAAAGCTGTTTCATGGAGATTACTGCCATCTTCACGCACCTCCTAAGTTTGGTTTTTGTGTGTCCCTCCGCCAAGATCATTTTTCATTAAGACTCCCAATCCTGGAAGCACCCTCAACGAAATCACTCTGGCGTGTGTTTTAACACCGTCAATTACTATAACATAACCATGGGCAGGTTGCAATTCTTTTGTGTTCTAAACGAGGTTCAGAGGATCAACGGTCGGACAGGGCCCTATAAAGAAAAAAACCACTCTCAACCAGGATGCTAGTTGGAGGGTTTTGCTGTGATTTTTGTAATAATCGAATTGTAACTCTCGCCTGCTGTAAACGAATAGGTCCCGCTCTGGATCGATGTGTTGATTTTTTTCTCCGTTGCTTTATTGATGAATGCCTGTTTGTTGTCAATCACGCCGGCGCTCAAAAGGTGACTTGCCACATCACTTAGGTTATTTCCAGCTCGAATATTGACTTTGATGGGGGCATTAGCCTTAACAGGTGTCTTCGGCTCCGCCGGCTTGTTTACCTCTTTGGGTTTCTGGTCTTTGCCATCCGCTTCAGGTTTCTCCGGCTGTTCCGGTATATCCGGCTGCTTCGTTCCTATTTCCTTGGCCTTATCCGATCCTTCGGTCTCTGAAGAACGCTCACTGAGCTTTTTCTCTTCCCACTGGTCCGCGGTCAACAGCTCTTCCGAGTGTTCAATCACTTGCATGTCCAAAGCTTCCGCAGCAGCCATCAGCTGCTCCTTCGTTAAATCCTTTGTATCCGATGCGGTTGATCCTTGACCGATCCACATCAGCTGGAGCAGTATCGCGCCGACAACAAGACCGCTGCCAAGGCCCATCATAAATGTACGGTTCTTGATCACGCGGACTCCTCCTGTTTGGCTAATTGAATAATAAGCTGAACCTCGCCTCGCTGAAGCCCCGTCGCCTTGGCAATCATATCGATGGATTTCCCTTGCCCATGCAGATCAAACAGCTCCGCGTACCTGGATTTGATGGAGTCGACCGGAGGAGACACTTCTGCCTCTGAAGAAGCGGCAGCCCGATCTGCAGACAAGGAAGCGGCATGAACCAACTTGTCCTCCGTCGTTCGAAGACGGGTTTCGGATTCAATCATTTTCTGCTCCATTACAAGCATGCGTTGACGCAAATCACTCACCTGCTCTTGCTGTTCCTGCTGCTTTGCACGAAGCTCTTGCTTCATTTGACTTACCAGCTCTACAAGCTGCTCGTTCTCGTTCTGGATTTCCGCCATGTACCCTTCAAGCGTGTTCTCCACTTCTTTTACAACCCGCTCGCTGGATACACTCTCTTCACGGCGTTTCGGCAGCATAAAAGCATACAGCACCGCCGCTACGCCAAGCAGCACGATATATATCCACGGTCCCAAATCCATTAACTCCTTTGTGCCAATAAATTATCTAGAGAGAAACATCAAAATTCCTGCCTTTATAGGGATGCTCCGCCGGCTGCTCCACAGATTCGCCCGATTCGGATGATCCCCGTTCTTGCTGTCCTGGAGACTGACGGCTCCCGTCATCACGAACAGCTGTCTCCGCTGTCTCGCTAACTTCCGTGCTTCGCTGTGCTTCCGCGCGGCTGTTCTTGATCTGTTCCCCGGCAAGCAATGTCTGATCGTTCATGGGGCGCTGCTGGAACTCATTATGGATTTTGCCCGCTTCGTTGGTTCTTGGTACTGCGATTTGCATTTCTACCGATTTTAAACTCAATGGAATCACCTCATAGCCAGGATCATATCCACAAGCATTTAATATGTCTGTTCTACCCTACAATAACGGCACCATGGTGATATCTCCTTCATGATAGTAAAAAGAAACCCGCTGTGTGGGGTCCTTAACAAATCGGGTATACCTCCCGATGACAATTTTGGCGCCGCCGTAGATCGTCTTTACCACATTAACTCTCGCTTTGCCAGTATCCTCAAGCATCTTCTCGATTTCGAGCATACGGTCTTTAATATCCGCTTGTTCGGCCACATTCGATTTCTTGGTAGCATTCAGCTTAATGCGCAGCGCGAGTTTGTCTGGCGACAACTGGCCTGACGAAGCCAACTGATTCAGTAGATAAAGTGCTTTATCCGTTTTATCCATACTCTCAATCGACAGCTTCAGCTGCGCTCTCAGATCCGCCAGTTCATTCCGCAGTTCGGGAAGAACCCCAACCTCGATGACGGTAGCAGTCGACATGGTATTTCCGATCGTCCGGGCTACTACTTTCTCCCCGGCCTGCAGGACGCCGCCTACGACGAGACCCTTCATGCCGTTGCACTCGATGTTCTGAACCGCACGGATATTGGAGTGCATAATGCTCTGCGAGACAAATACGCTAGCACCGGCTATAACATTTCCATCCTGGATAAACGAGCTCTTGACATCCTGTCCAGCCTTTACAAACCCCTTATTATATCCGATTATTCCCCCGGAAATATCGATGGAGCCCTCTGCGTCGAGCTCTGCGCCTTCCACAAAGCCGGTAACACGAATGTCCCCTGCTGCCTTGATTCTGAATCCGGTAAGAACGTTCCCGCGAATGACCACCGTACCGACAAAGTCAATGTTGCCAATACTGTAGTCAACATCGCCATTGATTTCATATACCGGAAACACATTGATTTTTCCCTTTTCCGTTTTGGTCAGCAGCCCGTCCAGCGCCGCATACATTGCGCTTTTCTCAGCATTGACCACAACGTTCTTCCCCACTTTGAAATGAGCTTCCTTGCCTGGTTTACTCGGAATTTCCTCACCGGTAACCGCAGTGCCAGGAACTCCTTTCGTTGGCGGGATTCGGGTTGCAATCAATTGGCCCTTCTTCACATTATTTAAACGAATCACTTCTTTATAATCGACTTTGCCATCTTCGATCTCCAGCGGCTTCAGATTCGTCTGATTCCCCAAATTAACGGTGAACTCTATTTTGCCGTTCTGTCCGTGCATAGGCTCCGTTCCCATTGCAATCGGCGTTCTACTATATTGATATTCCTCCGAATGATCTGCGATTCGTCGCAACGTATCATGTTGAAGTCCGTATCGTACCTGGTGGCTTCTCAGAAATTGTTCAAGAGCTTCTACAGAGCAGGAGAAATCCTTCTCCCAGTTGGTGAACTGTATATAGGCGACGACTTTGTCATCCGATAGCGTAACGCTAAAGTACTGATCCAATGCATAATCTACAGACAATCCAGGAACCCCCTTCATAAATGGCAAGCGTCAGTCGTTTTGCATCAGCAAATCCCGATCTTTATCGAGCGCGCCCCGAAGTCTCAAAATCGCCTTGGAATGAAGCTGTGATATTCGTGAAGGTGATAGCGACATCACTTCAGCAATTTCACTGAGTGATAAATCCTCATAATATAATAAGGAAACTACAGTCCGCTCTTTCGGGGTCAATTTACCGATTCCCTTCATCAGGGCTTCTCGCAGATAAAATTCATGGACCTTGTGATCCGGATTCTTCGCTTTCTCATCAACCAGGAGCGACATTCGGGTCTCAGACTCCTCCTCGCGGATCGGATCCTCCAAAGATGTCAGTGTCATGACCGCCACTTCCTGCAGCATGTGCCGGAACTCCTTCTCGGTCACGTCAAGGTAATCACTCATCTCAGAGTCACTGACGCTGCGTAAATACTTCTGTTCCAACTGCTGATATGCAGTTTCAATTCTCTTCGCCTTCTCACGAACCGAACGCGGCACCCAGTCCCCTTGGCGCAGCGAATCCAGAATAGCACCTCGCACACGCCAGGAGGCATAGGTTTCGAATTGCAAGCCTCGTTTATAATCAAACTTCTCAATGGCGTCAATCAAACCCATTACCCCATTGCTGGCCAAATCTCCCTTGGAAACGTTCTTCGGAAGACCGATGGCTAAACGGCTTGAAACATAATCAACGATGTGCAGATGATATTCGATAAGTTTCTTCTTCGCTTCATGGTCTCCGTCTTCCTTCCATGCGCTCCATAATTCCATATGGTTCAGCACAGAAGCTTTTCGTTCGTCCAATTGCCTTCACCCTCCTTATTTATCCGTAAGGTGACGAACGGCCTTGGCCAGTTCTTCAGGATCTTTCGTTGAAACCAGCTTGGGAGGATTCAGCGGAACAAAGTCACCGTTCTCTTTGCTGCCGGATTCGGAATGAATAAGATCCATCAATTCCCGATCCTCATCAGGTGTGGATAAATCAAGAACGGTTCCTCTCTCCTGCTCGCTCTGCGCCTTTGAGTTCCCAGATCCATTTTTATCAGCTCTCGGTGCAATGATGGCAGCAAGTATCCATTTCAGCGCGAACGCCAGAAGAAACCAGATCGCAAATGCAAGGAGAGCCCGATACATGCTGGTCATCCACAGATTGTTACGTATGGTAAAAATAAAAGTAAACACAAAACCGGCAATTCCAGTCATTATATAAAAACCGAGTTTTCCCATCATGGCTACAATTCCTTTATGCCCTTTTGTACACTGCGTATTGTAAATTTACCCGTTGCACAGTCCAATTCAACGGTTCTTCCATAATTTCCTCCGGTATCCTCCGCGATCAGCGTAATGCCCATCTGCTCCAGGCCTGCTTTGCACGACTCCACATTGCGAGGTCCGATGCGCATGGTATCACCGGAACCGGCAAAAGCAAACATCTGGGCTCCGCCGGCCATTTTGGCTACCATGCGTGCTGGCGAAGCTCCCAAATTCCTCATCTTGTTCAGCAGAATAGGAAGAGCCGTATCCGCGTACTTCGCCAGGTTTAGCTGCCCTTCTCTGGCAATCGCTGAAGAGGGGAGCATCACATGCGCCATGCCACCGATCTTCGTCACCGGATCATACAACGTAAGTCCGACACATGACCCCAGACCGGTTGTACGCAAAATACCGTTTGGACCTGCTACGTTCAGATCCGCCATCGCTACTTTCACTATGCTTTGTTCTTCAATCATGCTCTAAAGGCACTCCTAAAGCTTCGAATATTTGAGCAAATGATTGTGGATCGGGAATCAGGAAGAATTGACCTTCCACCTCGTTCTGCCCTTCTAGAAACGTCGTGTTGATTAAGAGGGCATCGTCTCCCATCTCACCAAACTGTATCAATCCATAACTTAAGATCGCACCCGCCATGTCCATCGCTAACGCAGGAACGGTAGGCGTCATGGACAGATTGGTGAAATCGGCCAGCGAGGATAAATACGACCCCGACAAAATATTTCCGATCTCGCACAGCGCAGACTGCTCCATCTCAGAGAATTGTTCCTCCTCCGACACTTCGATGCCTGCCAGATTCTGCAGCAGGTTCTTCCCCGCTTCCGGACTCATGATAAAAAAGAGATTTCCCGGCGCGCTTCCCTCCACCCGCAAGAATACGGCAAGAACAAGTTGTTCACTACCGCCTACACTTTCCGCGATCTGTTCAAACGGCAGCAGCTGAACTTGGGGAACTGCCATATCAATAGGTTTGTTAAGCAAGCGGGAGAGGGCAGTTGCCGCATTGCCCGCTCCGATGTTTCCGACTTCCTTCAGAACATCCATTTTAATTTCCTTGCTATGCTTAAACAGCTCCACTGTCTATTCCTCAAGACCTTCCAGCTGAATGATCTCCGTTTTGTTTAACACTTCGGACAAATTCAGCATAACGAGAAGGCGCTCCTCTCCTACCTTCGCGACACCCCGAAGATATTTCGCTTTGATTCCGCCCACAACCTCAGGCGGCGAATCAATGCTGTCCGTATTCAGATCGATAACATCGCTTGCCGAATCTACGATAAAACCGACCTGCATGTCATTGACCGCTACGATAATAACCCGTGTCTGATCAGTAGCCTCGATTTCCCCCAGACCAAATCTGCCACGCAGATTGATAACCGGAATGACGACGCCGCGCAGATTGATAACCCCTTTTACAAAAGCATAGGTTTTGGGAACACGCGTAATCGGCATCATGCGTTCAATGGTCTGAACCTTGTCCACCTCAATGCCGTATTCTTCCTCGCCAAGTTTAAAGACGATAACCTTGATTTCTTCTCCCATTAGTAAGTCCTCCTTCAAAATGTGTGGCCTGCCGAGTTAGATGACATCCCATTATTTGATAAATGCATTTGCATCAATGATGAGCGCGACTTGTCCATCTCCAAGGATGGTTGCGCCGGATATCCCTTGAATGGCGGGAAGATATTTGCCCAGATTTTTAATGACGATTTCGCTCTGACCGATAAAGTCATCAATGGTGAGTGCCGCCAGTCGGTCTCCTTTGCGGATCACTACAATTTCAGTTTCTTCTTCCAGCTCTTCATCAAAATCCGGAACTTCAAACAATCGGCTGAGCGAGATGACCGGAATCAGCGATTCGCGGAACTGGATCATCCGGCTGCCGTGTACTTGCTTGATCTGCCCTCGTTTGATAATGGCCGTTTCAACTATTGAGGATAACGGAATCGCATATTTTTCGGATCCCATCCGAATCAGCATGGCGGCGATGATCGACAGCGTTAATGGAAGCTGCACGGAAAAATTAGTGCCTTTTCCTGGCGTCGAATAGATTGTGACGTTTCCGCCCAAGGCAACGATTTTGGATTTAACGACATCCAATCCTACCCCTCGGCCGGATACATCGGATATTTTCTCAGCCGTACTGAATCCTGGTGCGAACAGCAGCTGATTGACCTCATCATCCGACATGGACGCAGCTTCGGCTTCGGTGACAACCCCTTTTTTCAGCGCGTTCTTCAGAATGTTCTCCCGATAGATTCCGCGACCGTCATCCTCGATCTCGATGAAGACATTGTTGCCGCTATGGAATGCTCGCAGATGAACGGTACCGGTTTCCGGCTTGCCCGCCGCGATGCGGTCTGCTACAGGTTCGACACCATGGTCAGCCGAGTTGCGCAGCAAATGAACCAGTGGATCTCCGATTTCATCAATGACCGTTCGATCCAGTTCCGTGTCGGCTCCCGTAATAATCAGGTCAATCTTCTTATCCAATGTTTTGGCAAGGTCGCGAACCATCCTTGGAAAACGGTTGAACACCGTATCTACGGGTACCATGCGAAGTTTCAGAACGATATTCTGCAAGTCGCTGCTGACTCGGCTCATATGCTCAACCGTATCCGTCAGCTCCTGATTCTTCGATTCGGTGGCCAGCTGTTCCAGCCGCACCCGGTCGATAAGGAGTTCGCTGAACAGGTTCATTAATACGTCCAGCCGCTCGATATCAACCCTTATCGTTCTGGACGGGTTGCCCCCCCCAGCATTTCGGGTGGATGCCTTGGACTCTTTGGCCGGAGACGGGGCACTCTTGGTTTCCGCTAGCTTTGTTGCCGCCGGAGCCGTCTCCGCATCTACGGATTTAACAGTTTCCGCTGTAGCGGCACTTTCCTGAACCATCTGCTGCAAGGTTTCATGATCCAGCGCAACAACGGAGGTTGTCTCAATCTCTGAAACGCCCAGAATCTGGCTTTCAATTTCTTCTGTATCTCTTTGCGTTATGTAATACAACGAAAATACGCGATCGAATTCACCCTGTTCAATCTCTTGAACATCCGGATAGGTCTTAACGATTTCCCCGGATCTTTCAAGCGTTTCGAATACCATATAGGCCCGAACCGCCTTGAGCTGGCAATCCTCTCGCAATGTCACTTGTATATAGAGAACCTTATGTCCTTCTGAAATCGACTGATCGAGAACGGAAAATTGAAACTCATCCAATTCAATCCCCTGCACAGCTGCTGCGGAATGGCTCTCATCAGCAATTCCACCGTTAGGCAATGCTCCTTCTCCACGTACAATCGATTGCAAGGAAGCCACAATAGCGGATACGTCCGCCTTGCCGTCTCCGCCTTCTGTAATATCCTGCACCATCGATTCCAGGGCGTCCAAGCTTTTGAAGAGCGTGTCAAAGATAAAATCCTGCATTTTCAACTTTTCGTTCCGGACAAGATCCAGCACATTTTCCATCTGATGGGTGAGGGAAGCCAGATCTTCGTATCCCATCGTTGCCGCCATGCCCTTCAACGTATGCGCTGATCGGAAAATAATCTGTACGATCCCGATATCGTCCGGGTTACTTTCTAATTGAAGCATGTTTTCATTTAATGATTGCAGATGATCATTTGACTCATCAATAAACATTGTCAAATATTGATTCATGTCCATTGAGAGACACCTCCTCCTCAAGTTCACTTTCCGTTATTTACAGCTCGAACCAATCTAGGTGCAATATCATGGAGTGGCAGTACATGGTTTACGCATCCAAGCTCAACAGCCGATCTCGGCATACCGTATACGACACAGGTTTGCTCACTCTCTGCAAAGGTGGAATTCACCCCCGTATCGTACAGTTTCTTCATCATTCTCGCTCCATCGCTCCCCATACCGGTCATCAGCACCGCATGACGCTTAACCATGGTGAGCGGCAGCAGAGATTCGAACAACACATCAACGGATGGACGATGACCATTGCGGGTTTCATCCTGACTTACCCTGATCTGGAACGCACCGCTTTCCGAGCGAAACACCCTCATGTGGCTGCCACCCGGGGCAATATAGGCTTTGCCGGGTTCCAGTACCATGCCTTGTTCTGCTTCCATCACCTCCAGCGGACTGAATGAATTCAGACGCTGCGCAAGCGACTTGGTAAAATTCGGCGGCATATGTTGAACGATGACAATCGGAGCGCAGAAGTCACCGGGAATTTGCTCGAGAAATGCTTTTAATGCCCTCGGACCGCCCGTTGAGCAGCCAACCGCAACCAGATCCGTCAGTTCGTTGGACGGCTGAAGCTTCACTTCGCGCGGTGGGTGAATCTCGTGTTCCGGCAGAGCTGCTGAAGAACTGTCCGCCACAGGTTTACGATCAACCTTTTTGCGTCTCGGTTTGGAAGCATCCGATGCCTCCGCACGTGCCAGTTTATCCTCCTCAGGGCGAGGAACCCGGGTTCGGGGCAGCTCCGCAAGCTTAACGCGCTCCTCGGCTCCGCCGATCGTTCGTCTCGTTTCCTTCATCTGCGGCTTCTTATTCAGCGTTTTGTCAGAAGGCTTTGGCGAAAGAGGAACCGATATGTCCGCACCCTGTCGTCTCTGCTCTTCTTCTTCCCACAATGCCCTCCGCTGTTTTGCCTGCATCGCCGCATTCAGTTGCTTCATTAATTCTGAACGCACCTGTTCAATGTCAAGCGCATTAGAAATGGAAGGCTTTCGTATAAAATCAAATGCACCCGCCTCAAGGGCAAGAATGGTTTCCCTCATGCCTTGCTCATTAATGCCGGATAGCATGATTACCGGACGAGGACCTGTCTCCATAATCAGCCTCAAAGCATCAAGCCCGTTCATTTCCGGCATTTCTACATCCAGCGTGATGACATCCGGATCCAATGCCTTTACTTTCTCAACGGCATCCCGCCCATTGTCGGCTGTTCCGACAACCTGAAAGGATGGGTCTCGTTCGATGAAATCGGAGAAGATTCTCCTCATAAATGCGGAATCGTCCACCACCAGCACACGAAAGGGCTTCATAGATGTCCACCTCAGTTTCCATTATTCCAAATAAGAATCATTTCGTACGTTTGAGCCAACGATGCATAAATCCTTTGATTCCCTTCGGAGCTTCAGGCTCCGTGGCAGCAGGAGCGGTCATGTAACGAAGTGCGATGCGCCTGATATCACTGGAGGCGTTGCATCGTGGATATGCTGCTGTAAAAGGGATCTGCCGCTTAACAGCCTGCACAACATGCGTGTCGTCTGCTATCGAACCAAGCAGCTTGATATCCAGATCCAGAAATCGCTGGGCAGTCAAAATGATTTTGCCCGCTGCTTCACGAGCCTCAATCTCATCCCCCGCCCGATTGACTATCAGGCTGAACGGAACCTTGGATTCCGTTCCGTGCACCACCTTGATCAGCGCGTAAGCATCGGTGATTGAAGTAGGTTCCGGCGTTGTTACGACGAGGCATTGATCCGCCGAGGTTATAAATTTCATATTTTCCTTCGACAATCCGGCTCCGGTATCAAAGATGATGTAATCCATCTCAGATGAAATACGCTCAATCTGGGAAATAAAATAATCCATTTCCTCTTCGGACAGCGAGAGCATGTCCGCAAGACCGGATCCGCCCGCTATGTAAGGAAGTTTGTTCGGCCCGTACTGAATCACTTCCTCGATGCTCTTCTCCCGGCGTATGAGATGATACAGACTATACCGCGAGCTGACACCCATCAGAACATCGATATTCGCCATCCCGATATCGGCATCAAACACCAATACTTTTTTGCCCATGGATTGCAAAGTCAGAGCGAAATTCAACGTGAAATTGGATTTTCCTACCCCGCCTTTACCACTGCTGACCGTAATAATCTTGGCGGTTCTTGTTGATGGTACCTTGGAGCTGTCCCCCGGCTGCTGGGCCGAAACGAGCTGTCTAAGCGAATGAGCCTGATCCGTCATGTACGAATCTCTCCCAGCAGGAGATTGCATAATCGTTCACTGTCGGCCATAAGCAGATCGTCCGGTACGTTTTGACCATTGGTCATATAGGACAATCGAAGGTCATGAGCATCGATGAGATTAAACATGGAACCATAACTTCCGGTTTCATCCATCTTCGTGAAGATCACCTTATCCAGTGCATATTTGTTGAAATGATCCGCAATTTCAATCATATCGCTGCTCTTGGAGGTCAAGCTGAGAACAAGATAGGTTTCACTTTGATCGGAATGGGAGAACAGGCTCTGAAGCTCCGAGACGAGCAATTCATTCCGATAGTTACGGCCGGCTGTATCCATTAATATCAAATCGCAGTCCTGCAGCTTCTGAAGCGCACGCTGCATGTCCCCGGGAGATTGCACAACTTCCATCGGCACATTAAGAATCGATGCGTAAGTTCGGAGCTGTTCAACGGCAGAGATTCGATATGTATCCGAAGTAATGAAGCCAACCTTGCGCTGATGACGAAACAGCTGCTCCGCTGCAATCTTCGCAATCGTTGTTGTCTTGCCAACACCGGTCGGGCCGGCAATGTATACAATCCTGGTCTCAGGCTGCACGCCGCCGCCGATGCGTCCCTCAATGAACGCCGCCGCCTGCTTGTAGATCACATCCTGGAGCTCGGCATCACTTAACTGCATATGGTTCGCTGTCCATGCCTCTTCTGCAGCCATAAGCCACTCTTCCGTCAGCTTGGCCGAGAGATCCTGCTTCAGCAGCAGATCGCGTAAGGAATGCAAAGGTTCCGGGAGATGCTGCGCCTCGAGATTTTGCCTCGACAATCTCGCAATCCATTCTTTCATTTCCTTAAGCTCCTCAAGGACTCTTTGCTCCGATTCGCTTATACCGAGGCGGGAGCTTAAGGATTCCTTGTGCTCTGGGCGGGATGAATCAGTGCTCTGAACAGAGTCAGCGATTATCACCGTATCATCGTTTCGAACGCTCACCGGTGCAGCTGTCAGCTGCTGCCCCAAACTGTCCTCGCTCTTTGGCTGAGCGGCAATTTCCTGTGAAGCCGCAGCTTGGCTTAGCAATTCGGCGAAACGATTAGAGTCAGCCTGTTGTGATACAACGGAATCTACGGTCGTATTGTTCACCTGAAGAGATTCAGTCTGCGAACCGGATCTCGAAATTTCGGCTGTTCGCTGATAGGCCTTAGGTACAGCTGCTGTCGGTAGAGAATGCTTCATTTTGTATTCGGCCGGGGCAGAGCCTTTGGATTTCTCCGCCTGCTCTACCGCAGCGATAACCTCAATTTTCTTTCGGGTAAACATTCCCAGGAATCCGCCTACTTTTGTCTCTTTGGTGCTCAGTATGACGGCATCCGCACCCAAATCAGTGCGAATATGCTGCATCGCCTCAGGCATCGTGTCGACGATATACCTTTTTACTCTCATAAGTTCACCACTCCGACACTTTGAATTTCGACGTTTGGCTCGAGCTCACTGTAGGACAATACCGGGATATCCTGCATGCTGCGTTCAATGACCTGACGCAAATACATCCTTATGGCTGGAGATGTAAGCAGCACAGGCTGCTGTCCCATCTGGATGATCCGGTTCACCTGTTCACTGAGCTTCTGAAATACGCTCTGCGTTGATACCGGGTCCATCGCGAGATAACTCCCCTGGTCGCTTTGCTGAACGCTTTCGGCAATCTTCTTCTCCAGCTGAGGTCCAACCGTAATGACCCGCATGGCCTCGCCTTCCTGAGCGTACTGCTGGGTAATCTGCCGCGAGAGGGCCTGCCTTACATATTCAGTCAGAACATCAGGATCTTTGGAATAATGACCGTAATCCGCAAGGGTTTCGAGAATTGTGACCATGTCCCGGATTGAAATTTTCTCGCGAAGGAGTTTCGCCAATACTTTCTGCACTTCCCCAATCGTCAGAACGGAAGGAATGAGCTCGTCCACAAGCACCGGATAGCTTTCTCGGATGTTGTCCACCAGCGCCTTGGTTTCCTGGCGTCCAATCAGCTCATGGGCATGTCTCTTAATCAATTCGGTAAGGTGTGTTGCAACAACGGAAGGTGGATCCACTACGGTGTAGCCAGCGAGATCCGCCCGTTCTTTCACGGCCTCGTCTATCCAGAGTGCAGGCAGTCCAAATGCCGGTTCCGTTGTTTCGATTCCCGTCACAGAATCGTCTTCGTATCCAGGACTCATCGCGAGATAGTGATTTAATAATAATTCACCGCCGCCGACAGCATTCCCTTTTATTTTTATGACATATTCATTCGGTTTTAGTTGAATATTGTCGCGAATTCGGATAACCGGCACCACAAGACCCAGCTCCAGTGCGCATTGTCTCCGAATCATAATGATTCGATCCAGTAAATCCCCGCCCTGCTGCGCATCGGCGAGCGGGATCAATCCATAACCGAATTCGAATTCGATCGGATCGACCTGAAGCAGGTTGATCACACTTTCCGGACTTCGAACTTCTTCGATCTGCTGTTCCTCCTCAAGCTGCTCCACTTCGACCTGCTTGCGGTCCAGATTGTTTTGCATCGTTCTGGCTGCAATAAACAATATAATGGCGATCGGAGCGGTTGTAATCAGATGAATCGGAGTGAAGAGCCCCAGAAACATCACGGTTCCCGCTACGATATATAGCAGATGTGGATAGGAGAAGAGCTGTCCTGTGAGATCCTCGGCCAAATTCCCTTCCGATGATGCTCTTGTTACAATCAGACCGGCTGCAGTCGAGATGAGAAGCGCCGGAATCTGACTGACCAGTCCATCCCCAATCGTCAGGATCGAGTAAGTACTCATCGCATCACCGAAGGACATGCCGTGAATCGAGATCCCGATGATAAAGCCACCAATCAGGTTGATCAGCATGATGACAATCGTTGCAATCGCATCACCTTTGACGAATTTGCTCGCACCATCCATGGCTCCGTAGAAATCCGCCTCGCGCTCGATTTTACTTCTTCGCTCCCTGGCTTGCTGCTCATTGATTAAACCTGCATTCAGATCCGCGTCAATGCTCATCTGTTTACCTGGCATCGCATCGAGTGTAAACCTTGCCGCAACCTCAGCCACCCGCTCCGAACCTTTGGTAATGACGATGAACTGTACAACGACGAGGATCAGGAAGACGATAAATCCAATCGCGATTTCGCCGTTTGCTATCCATTTACCGAATGTGGCAACAACTTCCCCTGCATTTGCTTCCGACAGAATCAGCTTGGTTGTCGAAATGTTCAGCGCTACTCGGAAGAGTGTCGTGATGAGCAATAAGGAAGGAAAAATCGAAAAGTCCAGTGCTTCCTTGGTATTCATGGCCACCAGCAAAATAATAAGCGCCAGCGAAATATTGATGATAAGCAGTACATCGAGCAGCCATATCGGGATCGGAAGAATCATCATGAGTACGATGCCAATGACACCCGCAAGGACAGATAGATCTTTTATTTTCACTGCACTGACGCCTCCGGTCCCTAGTTATTTCGCTTTACCTTTTAGTTTATATACATAGGCCAGCACTTCAGCTACGGCCTGGAACAGGTCTCCCGGAATCGAATCCCCGATTTCCGACCGTTGGTACAAAGCTCGTGCCAGCGGCTTATTTTCCATCGTTATAATTCCGTGTTCCTTCGCTATCTCTTTAATCCGCAAGGCCATGAAATCCTGGCCCTTCGCAATGATCTGCGGAGCTTCCATCATGGAACCGTCATACTTGATAGCCACTGCAAAGTGGGTCGGGTTCGTGATGATAACGTCGGCATTCGGAACTTCCTGCATCATCCGCTGAAGTGCCATCCGACGCTGGCGCTCCCTGATCTTTCCTTTAATGAGCGGATCGCCTTCCATTTTTTTGTACTCATCTTTAATATCTTGCTTGGACATTCGAATGTTTTTTTCATAATCATACCTTTGGTACATGTAATCCAGAACGGCCAGGATTATGAGGCCAATCGCAATCTTAAATCCCAGAGACATGGTGATATCCGCAACGAAATGAAATATGGCATCGGGACCCATGGTTGACAAGGAGGATAATCCCTCTCTGGCAGCCCATAAGGTGCTGTAAACCAGATAACCGATGATGGTCAATTTAATGACCGACTTCAAAAATTCAACCAAAGAACGCATGGAGAATATGTTTTTGAAGCCTTTGATTGGGTCTAATTTTTCAAACTTCATTTTCAGAGGCTCACCGGTCAACATAAATCCGACTTGCAAATAATTGGAGATCAGCGCAATCACAAAAATCGAAATAAATAATGGAGCCAGCAGAAGCAAGATTTGAATGCCATATTCTCCAAACAGCTGCATCACATTGTCTTTTGTAACGTCCATGGAGAGCCGATTAATATAGACATCGGTGAATAATCGAACGGTATGGTCTCTCATATAACCGCCGAAGATTAACAGGCAAAAAAAAGCTGCAAGCAAAACCGATGCACCCGATACCTCCATGCTCTTGGCAACTTGGCCTTTCTTACGCGTATCCTGACGTTTCTTCGGTGTCGCTTTCTCCGTCTTTTCGCCAGCGAACAATTGTAAGTCGACCGGATACCGGTATGACATCCGCTTCATCTCCATCCTCCTTATGTCGGCCCGTCGCCAACAACACCGAGCAGCTGCCGGAGCGCTTCAAACATTTTGGCAAACAGATGATCAAACAGTGATACAAGCATGGGCATGAGCAGCATCAACAGCACGAGTCCAACGATGATTTTGATAATGATGCCGATAACAAAAACATTGAACTGCGGAGCCGTTCTTGCCAGAAAGCCAAGTCCTACATCGGTCAGGAACAGGGCTGCTACCAGCGGAGCTGCCATTTGAAGTGCCAGCACAAAAGAGTGCGAGAACGTTCGAACGAGAAAATCCGTTACATTGCCGTCATGAATCTTTCCAAACACATCGCCTGTAATCGGAATCCAGTCATAACTGTACATGATGGCGTCGAGCAGATAATGGTGGCCGTTCATGCTTAAGAACACCAATAAAGCCAGATAGTACTTGAAGTTACCGATCAAAGGTGTTGAGGCACCTGTGAATGGATCAATGACATTCGCCATACTGAATCCGATCTGAATATCAATTAATGCCCCAGCTGTCTGAACAACGGCCATAATTAGATAAGCAGTAAAACCAAGAAGCAGTCCCACCAATACTTCCTGGACAATCAATATGACGTAGGACAGATCCTGCGGAACCACTTCGCCAAGCCCGAATGAAAAATAGACGATCAGGGCGATGATAGCCGAAAGGGCTATCTTGTACGAAGTAGGAACACTCCGAGAAGTAAACACAGGCGAAATTACAAAAAAAGATGTTATTCGACAAAAAATAAGCATAAAAACAGGTAAACTTTGCTGCAACCATTCCATGGACACTCAGCCTATCCGATATATTTGTAGAGATTGTCCAAAATACCGTGGGTAAAATCCACTAACGTCGTTAATATCCAAGGACCAAACAGCAATAATGATACGAGAACGATAACAATTTTCGGCACAAAAGCCAGCGTCTGTTCCTGGATTTGCGTTGTTGCTTGAAAAATACTGATGATAAGTCCGACAACAAGTGCGAGAACCATCATCGGTGCGCTCACCTGGAGCACAATATAGACCGCTTGTCCTGCCAGACCGATAATAAATTCAGAGCTCACGGCTTAGTCCCCCTGTATTCGAATTACTTGCCGCTTATTGCTATGGGTTAAAGCTCATCAGCATGGATTTAACCACCAGATACCAGCCGTCTACCAGAACAAAGAGCAAAATCTTGAATGGCAGCGAGATCATGACCGGCGGCAGCATCATCATCCCCATCGCCATCAGCACGCTGGCAACAACGATATCGATGACCAAAAAAGGGATAAATATCATAAAGCCCATTTGAAAGCCTGTCTTTAGCTCACTAATGGCAAATGCCGGTACCAAAACCGTTAATGGGATATCCTCGTAGGTTTCGGGCTTCTCCGCACCTGTGTAATTCATAAACAAAAGAAGATCCTTTTCCCGCGTATGGGAGAACATAAACTTCTTCATTGGATCCTGAGCCTTATCCAGTGCCTCCGTCTGGCTAATCTCACCTTTAAGATAAGGCTGCAGCGCAACGTCATTTATGGATGACAACGTCGGTGCCATAACAAATAAGGTAAGGAAGAGCGCCAGGCCGATCAACACTTGGTTCGGCGGGGTTTGCATGGTTCCGAGTGAAGTACGGACAAAACCAAGCACGATCACAATCCGTGTGAAACTTGTCATCAGAACCAGAATTGCTGGTGCAATACTAAGAATCGTGATCAGGAGTATCAAAGACAAGGAGCTTGTCCCTGGCGTGTCTCCTTCATTGCCGATTTGAATATCAATGTTCGGAATGGGATCCGCAAATGCCGTATGAGAAAACAAAAATCCAAACAATATAAAAATCGCGATAGTGTAAGAGATCTTTTTATTCATGAATCCTTATGATCCTCCCGCAGCAATTCTTCGACCTTTTCTTTCCGGTTCGGTACGCTGCGCAGCTTGGATTCAAACACTTCATGAAATGAAGATGTATCGTCCAATTCAATTTCTTCCGGTGGTTTTTCTTTACGGAGTTTTGCCGCCAGTTTCGAAATAAAAGGCGGCAGCGCCCCATTATGTATTCCAGAATCCTGTTCAAATGCTGCTAGGATAAGAGCAACCTCTGCTGGATCAGAAATTTTGTCCACCAACCGGACGTCTTCGCCAACTCCGATCACATAGATGCTGCCCCCAATCTCAACGATCTGAAGGGATTTGTTAGGGCCCATCCCAACCGCACCCAATGTGCGAATAGAACGGCCCTGCATCCAGCTCTGATTCTTTTTACTCAGAAAGCGAATCAGGAACACGATCAACGCAACGATGATGGCAAGAACGATAAAGACATAAAACAACTGTAAATAATACCCGGTAGTACTACTTGAGCTTAATCCATCAGAAGCTGCCATCATCATAAGAGATACCCTTATACGCCAAGCGTCTTATTGATGGCTTCAATTACTCTATCCGATTGGAACGGTTTAACGATAAAGTCTTTCGCTCCTGCCTGAATCGCATCGATCACCATTGCCTGCTGACCCATGGCGGAGCACATAATCACTTTTGCGTTCGCATCAACTTTTTTAATTTCTTTAAGTGCCGCGATACCATCCATTTCAGGCATCGTAATATCCATCGTGATCAGATCTGGACGGAGTTCTTTAAACTTCTCGATTGCTTGTGCACCGTCCTGTGCTTCCCCCACAACCTCGAATCCGTTCTTGACCAATATGTCACGGATCATCATTCTCATAAATGCAGCGTCGTCCACAATCAGAATTCGGTTAGCCATTGATAAAAATCCTCCCTAAAATGTTTGTGCTATTGTAATTTTTGAATCCGGTCCCATTGGCTTACGATATCCGTCACACGCACACCAAAGTTCTCATCGATAACGACGACCTCACCTTTGGCAATCAATTTATGATTGACAAGGATGTCTACAGGCTCACCGGCCAGCTTGTCCAGCTCGATAATCGAACCTTGCGACATTTCCAAGATATCCTTAATTTGCTTTTGAGTCCTTCCTAATTCTACGGTGACTTTAAGGGGAATGTCCATCAGTAAGTTCAGATTGTTTTCATCCACCTGGGTGTACGGTGCAGATTGCAGGTTAGCGAACTGCACAGGCTGCACATTTACATTACGATTTGGCATTCCGCCATACTGCTGTGGATGCCCTTGATAAGGCATCTGAGGCTGGCCATACGGCATGGATTGCGGAATGGGTCCTCCATGACCTTGTGCAGGCTGCTGGTAGCCTTGTCCATAATCATATCCATGCCCCGTTTCATTCGCATACCCTGGATCGACTGGTGATTGAGCCGGTTCCTGCGTGTTAACCGGTGCTTCCACTGTTGGTGCGGCTTCTTGCTTCGCAGGCTGAGGCTCTTCTGTTCCGTTGATAAGCATATGGACCATGTCCTTGGAAAAATGAACGGGAAGCAGCTGCATGATGGTTGAATCAATAAGTTCACCGATAATTAATCGGAATGAAATCTTAATCAGTGTTTCATCCTGCGGAAGGTTATTTACTCCTTCCCCATTCGCCATATCCAGAATGTCAATGCCCGGTGGAGATATATTGACAAACCGGTTGAAAATCGTCGACATGCTCGTTGCGGAAGACCCCATCATCTGGTTCATGGCTTCCTGAACGGCACTGATATGAATTTCGTTCAGTTCCTCTTCCACGGGGTTTCCTTCCCCGCCTAACATCAGGTCTGCAATGACTTGAGCATCGCGTGTTTTAATGACAAGGGAGTTAATCCCTTCGAATCCATCTACATAAGTAACATGTACTGCTACATGTGGCTTCGGAAATTCTTCTTCGAACTGGCTTCGTTTAATGATCGACACTTTAGGTGTCGTGATATCTACTTTTTTGCCCAGCAGGGTGGACAGAGCCGTTGCAGCACTGCCGAAGGTAATATTGCCTATCTCACCCAGTGCATCCTGCTCTAGAGGTGTTAATACATCATCGACAGTCGCCGCCGAAGGAATTGATGCTGGTGATGCCATTTCCGACTGTTTTAACAAAGCGTCGATTTCTTCCTGGGATAAATAATCTTTACTCGTCAAATTCTTCAGCTCCTTCGATGACAATTTCATCGATTTGTACAGCAACCCGATCTTTTATCGTTCCGGGACTGCCAATATACTTTAATTTGTCGCCAACCTTGATGGATAGTCCATCATGCATCGGTTTGTTCAATGAAATGACATCTCCGACACTCAGACCCAAAAATTCGGATACCGTCAGCTGTGACACGCCAAGCTCGGCAACAATGGAAAGCTGGGCTTTGCTTACACGCTGTTTGAGAGCATCCACTTCCTCCGGCACACTCGCCTTTTTCTCCGAGATGAACCATTGGTGCGCGGATAACTTCGACATAATCGGCTCCAGTACAACATGCGGAATACACAGATTAATCATTCCCGTGGTGTCGCCGATTTTGGTACTAAGCGATATCAGTGCAATGGTTTCGTTCGGAGAAACGATCTGCATAAACTGCGGGTTCGTTTCCAGCGCTTCAAGACGCGGCGATATGTCCAGCACCGTTTTCCATGCTTCTTGCAGGCTGTCAAATGCCCGGCTGAATATCCGCTCCATAATAATCGTTTCGATCTCGGTCATCGAGCTGATCGAAGACGGAGCAATTCCCGTTCCTCCCAGCAAGCGGTCCAACATCGCGTAGGCAATGTTCGGATGTACTTCGAGCACCATGCGGCCTACCAGAGGTTCTGCCTCAAATATATTAAGAACTGTCATTTTAGGTATAGAACGGATAAATTCATCATATGGTAGCTGTTCAACCTGCACCACATTGATTTGCACAAAAGTACGTAACTGTGCCGAGAAGTAGGTTGTTAAATATCGTGCAAAATTCTCGTGAATCCGGGTCAAACTTCGAATATGATCCTTCGAAAACCGGAGAGCCCTCTTAAAGTCATAAGAGCGAATCTTCTTCTGTGTTTCCTCTTTTTTCAGTTCTTCAGCATCCATTTCCCCTGAAGAGAGAGCGGCCAATAAGGCATCGATCTCATTCTGCGATAAAACATCAACCATCTACTCACCCCCTTACAGGTTGTCCGACGAACCGATTAGATTTCAACGATCATTACATCTGTCATTTCGATTTGAATTAAGCGCCCGGATGTTAACGACTTATTGATCAGATTCTGCAGCTTAGCGATAAACTGCTCTCGTCCCTTGGAGTCGTTAAGCAATTCGGGTTTCGTGTCGACTAACGTCTTGATAATAATCGGTTTGATCTTGATTTCCTTGATTTTGTCGAATTCTTCCTTTGCTTTCTTGTCACTCAGCTGAAAAGCAAAGGCCATCTGAGCAATATATCCAGGATCAGCGATATTTGTCTTGATGCCGGTAATTTCCGATGTCATCTTCACGATCTCATCAGCCGACATTTTCGACAGGGCAGATCCGTTCCCGGAGGCAGTATCCTTTTCGTTATCTCCAACCAGCTTGTTCGACAACAAGAATATCGCCAGAACAATCAACGTGATGGACAACAGAATCGTAATTAACCAGGGGAGCATCTTTTTCATGAAGGTTCCTCCAATTGCTGCACTTTAATGGTGGCTTGGTGAATGCCTACCTCGTGATGGTACGCTTTAATGGAAGAGATGATTTCATTTGCACTTTCAAGCACAATCATTCGCTTTCCATTAATTAATGTAATGTAGGTGTCCGGAGTCTCCTCAACCATTTCTATCAACAGAGCGTTAAGCCACAACTGCGAACCGTTTAACCTCGTTACCGATATCATGGACAGCCTCCTTGTTTAATTAGGGAGGGGGTTGCCCCTCCCTACCCATCCTTATCGTTTCAGATTGACAACCTCTTGAAGCACTTCATCCGAGGTTGTAATAATCCGGGAGTTGGCTTGGAAACCACGCTGAGCGACAATCATTTCTGAGAATTCGCTTGTCAGATCAACGTTGGACATTTCAAGCTGGCCGGCAATAATCGCACCCGTTCCTTCTTCAGCGTCGTTCCCTTCAAACATAACGGCAGCCACGTCGCCATCAGGTACTGCATTCAGGGTCACGCGATACATATTGCCTCCGATTTTCTCCAGACCTTCCGGATTCGGAATTTTTGCAACGCCGATAATAGCTCCCGCTTCAGTAGTCCCGTCACTCAGCTTCTGTATAATAGCGCCATTCTGAGCAATCGTGAATGCCGTAACGTCATCACCCAGCTGAATAGGATCACCCGCTGAATCGAGAACGAGCATTCCGTCTGAAGTAACCAGGTTACGCGCTACATCGACATGGAAGTCGCCTGCACGAGTCAAGAAAGGTACTTCTTGATCCTCGCTAAGCTTCACCATGAAAAATCCGTCTCCGTCAATTCTCAGGTCCGTCGGGTTATGGGTTGTCATGGCACTGCCTGGCGTATGCATGGTATCGATCGATCCGATCGATACACCAAGACCGATCTGCTTCGCGTTTACACCACCGGATGGATCGTCGGTTCCCGGTGTAACACCGGACATCGTTTGGCTAAGGATATCTTTAAACATTACACGTCCCGCTTTAAACCCAACCGTGTTTACGTTGGCAATGTTATTACCAATGACATCAAGCTTGGTTTGGAAACCTCTCATTCCGGAAATGCCGGAATACATGGATCTTAACATCGATTTTCCTCCTTCTGTTGTGGACCGCCTCTGTCGATCAGCGGCCGCCTGGCTTCCTCACGGGCCAGCCAGATTTATTTATGAAATAATGACCGCGCTATCGATTTTCGTGAACACATTATCCTTCATCGCCTTACCATCCATCGCAGTGACCACGGTCCGATTCGGAATATTTACAATAAGTGCCATATCCTTCATGAGGATGAGTGATTCCTTGCTGCCCTTGGCTGCAGCTTTTTCCACTGCGCTCTGGATCTGTTCGAGCTGATCTCCCTTTAATTCAATTCCGCGCTGCTCAAGCCTCTTGGCAGCATGGTTACTGATTTTAAGAAGATTCTCATTCAGCAGCTCCTGAAACGTACCCGCTGGTGGACTGGACTGAGCCTGCACTTGCTTTCGATCATTATGAAGCGCGGCGGGATGTATCTTCCCAGGATATAGCTGTCCAATCATCATACGGTCGCTCATGGCGTTGTCCCCCCGGACTCAATCTCATCTTGTGCGGGTGACTCGGCTTCAGGTTCTGTCGGATCAGGATTGCTTGTTCCCGGTTCCGATGGACCTGGATTCGGCATTTCCGGATCATTCCCGGCTGGAGCGTTCTCGATTTTCAAAATCTGATCAAGGGCTACTTCGCTTTCCCCGATCTTTGCATAATGAATACCGTCACGAACAATGATCGAATCAACGATACCGCTCTTCATGACCGTATTCTCCGATCCATCCTCCGGTTTAAACATCCAGCTGATCTGTTTGCCGATCAAACTTGAAGCTGCGCCCAAAGACTGGCTCATTGCAGTCAATTGCGTATTGATATTCATCAATTGCTCCAGGGAAGTAAACTGGGCCATTTGGGCGATAAACTCCCGGTCCTGCATCGGTTGAAGCGGGTCCTGATGCCGCAGCTGTGTAATCAAAATGCTCAAGAACTGATCTTTTCCAAGCTCCTGACCATTTCCGTTTTTGTTACTGACATTCCCTTTGGCGTAGTTAGGCCACATATTTTTAGTAGATACCGGCTCTGTTGCCATCCAAGCTCACCTCCTCACTGTTAGGCTTTAGCGGTAAATGTTCCAGTTTGCACGCCTTCTACTTCCGCTTGATGCTCTGCTATCCATTCGTTCAGTTCTTCCGTCAGGTTTGCTGCTAATACGGCATCATCGGAAGGCCCGTCCTTCTCCTTCGAGCGATGCTGCGACTGCTGCTGTCCTGATCCAGGCTGGCGGCCGTCCTGATAAAGATTCGACGTCGAAGGCTGGCTGCTCTGTGTGACTTCTATTTTTTCTACCTGAAGTCCCTGTGCCAGCAATGCGCTCCGAAGCTGTGCCATTTGCTGGTCAATCAGCTCTTTCGCATCCGTTGACTTGGTCATGAACTGTGCAATCAATTGCCCGTTCTGCATCGTAAGCTTAATATCGACTTGTCCCAGATGCTCTGGATTCAAGGAGATCCTTGCTTCCGTGAACCCGGTTTGCTTCACGATTTCCATCTTATTAATGATGAAGGAGGTCATTTCGCTCGAGAAATGCTCTACAGGCACCGGCGGTGCTGCAGGTTTCACTGCAACTTGTGTTCCGGAACGCAGGGCTAGTTGACCCGCAGTAACCGGTCCTTGCTCCAACAGTGAATCTCCTTCGGTCATAACGAACTCCGTTCCTGTGCCGTCAGAGCTGGCCTTGGTTGTCAAGGAAGCCCAATTGGCATTAGCTGACCCTGTCGTTTGGGACGAAGTCGACTGACCGGCTGTGTTCGTGGATGCATTAGGTAAAATTGCATCCGGCTGCTTCTGGTTTAAAATGCTGTTAAAATTCCCGTTGGCCTTGCTCTCTGCCGTTCCCGTTCCTTGACCCAGTAGACTATGGAAGGATTGGACCAGCTGTTTTACGGCTGCCTCGGTGTTCAAATCCAGCTTGCCGGATTTAGAGAGCATGGATGCCAGCTGGCTAATCGTATCCTGTACAACAAATCGAATCGTATCCGGACTCGAAGCCAATAAGGACATTTCATTTCCATCCGTGTTTCCTTGTGCTTGAGAAGCAGCTCCGCTTAACAACTGATTAGCTTGTGTCAGCCAGTTCTGAAGCTCCTGGAGCAAGGAAGGGTCCTCGTTTAATGCCTGGTCCATGGAGTCAAGCTCCTGAAGCAGGCCTTGAAGCAGTTCCATCAAGCCTTCCAGCGATTCATCCGTTTCCGATGAATAATTCGCGAGCAGGGATTCCAGCTTTGCAGCGACTTCAGTTGAAGCGGTCGAAGCGCTGTTACCACTGCTGTTCATCTGGTAAGCCAGGGTTGAATCGAAGGAAACGCCCGCTGCCGCTTGGCCAGCCGCACTTGCCTTCCCGCTACCAGAAGAGCTGCTTACGGATGTAGACATGTTCTGTACCATGATTGTCATCGTCTTATTTCACCTCCTTTCCCAAGGATGGAGATTCATTTCAGAGCTTATTTAGAGCCCATCAGGCGATTCAATATCTTAGCTGCCAGCTCCGCGTCTTTTGAAGACATTGCATTTAAAATTCGTGAACGTGTAGCATCATCCACCGTATTCAGAATGGTCATTGTCTTGGCGGGGCTGATCTTGTACGTTTGCATCAACAGCTCGGCAGCATTGGCAGGTGTCATTCCGGCAAACGTCTGATTCAACTGGTTTTTGTCCAGATTATCGGATGTCTTCTTCTGTGCAGCTTCCGTTTCATTCTTCTTGACCCTGGATTGCAGAGCCGCAATGGCCATATCCTCGGATGTCTCCGCGTCTTTGAGCATCATGGTTGCATCCGCTGCTGTTTTTGGATCCATCTTTTGAAGAATAGCGACCCGGTTGCTGCTCTTCATCTGGCTGAGCATCAGCACCATTTCTTCCAGCGTTAAGTTCTGCATGATCGGTGCCGCTTTGCTCGGGCTCATATCGGCGTAAAGCTTGGACAACTCGCGAATCTGCATCGTGTACGCATCTTCCTCTGGCGCCTCGCCGCTAGCCGCCGTGCTTTGCATTGAATCAATCTGGGTTTCCAGCTCTTTTACCTTGTTTTCCTGTGTTGCTTTTTGCTCGGTTACTTCATTTAATGTCTCTTCGCGTTCAGCAAGCTGCTTCTTAAGCTCTACAATCGTTGCTTCCGCACTTTCTTCCTGCTGCTTCGCTTCCTTAAGTTTCTGTTCTTCCGGAGTAAGTACCGGATCAGGAACCCAATTCTTCACAATTGGAATTTTGTTAGCTACATCAATGAGTCCATCCCGGACATCAGCTCTGAAAAATACCGCAAGAGCCCCCAGCAGGACGATTGTGAATATAGCCGGCACTAAAATCAATAATATCCGTTCAAATCCTCCACTTGATTCTTCTTTGTCAAGCGGCATATCTTTTCGTGACACTCTCATTCCTCCTTCGCGGTCATTACCCAGCGGTATTTGCAGACCTTAACGGGCTTTGATCGCAAAACGTACCGTCGCCATTTCGTCCAGCTCGTTTTGTTCCCGAAGGAGACTTTCATGCCGGAACTTTTCTTGGGATTTGTCTCTTGCCTTCAGCCACACTTTCTCATCAAGCATCTTGTCGGATAACACCTTCTGTTTCTTCGTTACATTGACATGAGCGAGCCGTATATCATCCCGTTTCCGCTCAATGCATTCTTCCAGATGCTCTGCATAAACCTGAATATTTCGAATTTCAGCTACAGGTACGCAGCGCGATGCTGCTTCTTGTTGAGCGTGATACATTTGATCCCGCATCGCATACAGCTCATTCAGACTATTCTCTTCCGCCTGAAGTTTTCCGATGGCACTTGACAGCATCCATTCGGCTTGTGTTTTCTCGTTGCTTTTCAGGTCTACGATTTTCTGGAATGCATAATGAAATTTCATTCTTCAAAGTCATCTCCTTGAAAACTCGGAAATCAAACGTTCCTGAACCTCATTCAATGTTGTTTTCTCATTCACTTTTTGCTTCGTAAAATCCCATATTCGCCCGATATATTCGATGGACTCATCGATATCGGCATTTGAGCCTTCTTGATAGGCTCCGATATTGATCAAATCCTCGGAATCCTTGTACACCGCCATCAGTCGTTTTACATTCTCGGAAGCGTCAATTTGCTCCTCAGGCGAGATATCTTTCATCACCCGGCTGATACTTGCCAACACGTCGATAGCCGGAAAATGCCCTTTATTTGCTATATTCCGGTTTAACACGATATGGCCGTCCAATATGCCCCTAACCGCATCAGCAATCGGTTCGTTCATATCGTCGCCATCTACAAGCACCGTGTAAAAGGCAGTAATGGAGCCTGTCGGCCCAGTTCCTGCACGTTCCAGCAGCTTAGGCAGACTTGCAAATACCGAGGGAGTGTAACCACGCATCGCGGGCGGTTCCCCTACGGCAAGCCCCACTTCGCGCTGTGCCATTGCATACCGGGTAACGGAATCCATCATCAGCATCACATTCAGCCCACGATCTCTGAAATATTCGGCAATCGTTGTGGCGATTAAAGCTCCTTTAATGCGGATGAGGGCCGGCTGATCTGAAGTCGCAACGATCACGACGGATCGCTTTAGCCCCTCAGGTCCCAGGTCCCGCTCGATGAAGTCAAGCACCTCTCGACCGCGTTCTCCGATCAAGGCAATGACATTAACATCGGCAGAGGTGTTTCTTGCAATCATCCCCATCAAGGTACTCTTCCCGACACCCGACCCGGCAAAAATACCGACCCGCTGCCCTTTGCCGATGGAGAGCAGTCCGTCAATCGCTCGAACACCGATGCTGATCGGTTCCTGAACTCTCGGCCGATTGAGCGGATTCTGTGGAACGTTATGGGTTGAATAATGAGGCATGCGAGCTGGAATGATGGAACCGTCCAGCGGCTGACCTAATCCATCCAGCACCTTGCCAAGCAGTTCAGAGCCTACCTGCACACTCAGTGGCTTCCCGGTGCCGACCACATCACAGCCAGGGCCGATGGAATGAAGCTCGCCCAGCGGCATCAGCAGCACTTTATTATCCCTGAAGCCAACGACCTCAGCCTTGAGCGGCTTGGATTGCTTCGTGGGATAGATGTAGCACACATCGCCAATGCTTGCGTCCGGGCCTTCGGATTCCACCATCAGTCCGATAACCTGAGTTACTTTGCCGTTGATTCGAACGGGATCTAAATGCCTTAAATGATCCATATATCGTGCGCTATTCAGCTTCTTCATCTTGATTTCTCCGTTCCTCGTCATCAAGAGCGAACCGCACCAGTTCTTTTTTAATCTCGGACAGCTGCGTATCGATGCGGGCATCCACACTTCCGAATGAGGAGCGGATCACACAGCCGCGATCCTTCACCGTAGAATCCGGCAGAATTTGAAGCTCTGCCTGGGAATCGATTGATAATCCGAGTTCTTCCCGTGCCGCATAGACAAATTCAAACTGTTCGGGAGCCACACAGAGCGAGATGATTCCTTTTTCCCGTTTGCGGGCCAGATTCTTCCGAATGAGCTCCAGGGTAAAGTCAGGCTCGATTGTTAACTGATGATCCAGCACCTTCTCGGCAATGCTGCAGCTGAGCTCCACCAGGAACGGCTCCGCCTCCTGAATTAAATCGTCCTTGGCCTGGTGAGCCAGTTGGAGCAATTCGCTAGCTTGAACCGTCGCCTGCTCCATCAGTTCCTTCATCTCAAGCTCTGCCTTGGCGGAGCCCTCAGCATATCCCTGATTAAAGCCTTCCATCTTCAGCGTCTCAGACAAATCATCATCCTGAAGCCTGCGTTCAGTCCACCATGCTTCAATCTGCTGCTGCGCTTCGGTCAATAACCGTTCCGCTTCTTCCGAGGCCTCCCGTATTTGCCTTTCGGCAAACTCTTGGGCATCCTTCAGCATCTCATGCTTCAAACGTTCGGCTTCAGCCAGCGTCTGCACAACTGCCGGCTCGGCAGTCGGAGGAGCATACTCCTCGACCGTTTCCTCGGTTGGTGAAGCGTAACGACGAGCAAGATCCAACTCTTTCAACACATCCATCGGTTTATAGTGGGACGATTTGATCAAGTTAGACAATGATGTCATCTCCTCCGCCACGGGCTATAATGACCTCGCCCGCCTCTTCGAGTCTTCGGATCGTGCTTACAATCCGAGTTTGAGCTTCCTCAACATCACGCAGCCGCACCGGACCCATGTATTCCATTTCTTCGCGGAAGGTTTCGGCCATACGCTTGGACATGTTCCGGAAAATAACATCGCGCACCTCTTCGCTTGCCACCTTGAGCGCAAGCTGCAAATCCGCATTCTCGACATCGCGGATAATACGCTGTATAGAGCGATTGTCCACATTGACGATATCCTCGAAAACAAACATCCGCTTCTTGATTTCTTCTGCAAGCTCGGGATCCTGGATTTCCAAGGAATCGAGGATCGTTCTTTCCGTTCCGCGGTCAACCCCGTTCAGGATTTGAACGATGGACTCAATGCCGCCGGCACTTGTATAATCCTGAGTCACCGTCGCTGAAAGTTTCTGTTCAAGCACACGCTCGACCTGGGAGATGACTTCAGGAGAAGTACTGTCCATCACAGCTACCCTGCGGGCAACTTCTGCCTGCTTCTCTTGCGGAAGCGAGGACAAAATTGCAGAGGCCTGCTCGTACTGGAGATAAGACAATACGAGAGCAATCGTTTGTGCATTTTCGTTCTGGATAAAGTTCAGGATTTGGCTTGGGTCCGCTTTGCGGGCGAAGTCAAACGGTCTTACCTGAAGCGTTGCGGTCAACCTGTTGATCACTTCCATCGCTTTTTGTTGACCAAGCGCCTTCTCCAAAATTTCTTTAGCGTAATTAATGCCGCCTTGGGAAATGTACTCCTGGGCCAAACAAATCTGATGGAATTCTTGAATGATGCTATCTTTCTCGACACTGTCGACTTTGCGAACGTTCGCGATCTCTAGTGTTAATTGTTCAATTTCATCATCTCGAAGATGCTTAAATATTTGAGCAGACACTTCCGGGCCAAGTGTAATGAGCAGTATAGCTGCTTTTTGACGTCCGCTTAACATTTGGTTATTTCCCTTAGCCAATGCTTCCACCTCTATTCCTCAGCTAGCCATGTGCGAAGTAAATTCACGAATTCATCTGGCTTCTTCTTCGCCAAGGTTTCGAGCTGCTTACGAACCTGGCTTTCATTGGTTATACTTTCGAGATTTATTGATGGGAATTCTGTAACTGGCGGAAGCTGAATGTCATCTTCAAGCTCTTCCTGCTGTTGTCTGCGTCGGCGGATAAAGAAGTAGGCTCCCCCCGCAATCAATGCTAACGCAGCAATACCAATTCCCCATAATACAGGCTGAGAAAAAACAGTTTTTGTATTTTCATCCGGATTTACATTAAATACCTGTGAATTAACCGAAACTTTTTTGGACAGATCAGCGTCTGTATAAGTAGAACCCGAATCTGCAAGCGATGCTCTTACAATGTTGACCAGAATGTTTTGAATAGCCGTTCTTGTAGGATCGTCTAAAGCTTGTTGTCCCGCAGGTGGTTCAACCGAGACATTAATGGTTAAATCTTTAACAGTATATGGGCTTGCAATGATATCCTTGGTAATCCGGTTAACTTCGTAGTTAACCGTTTTGGAGAGCTCCTCCGAGTTCGTTTCACCGCTTCCAGAGTCGCTTGGATATCCTGGAACAGCCTCTTGGCCTACACCGGCCACTCCGCCGGTCGGACTGCTGGTTCCCGAATAGTTCTTCTGGATTTCCTGAACACTGAGCTCAATCCCCTTCATTTCTTCTTCATCCACAGGGGTTACGATGTTTTCCTTGCTCTGCACCTGATCGAAATTCAGTTTGGAAGCGACGAGAACATTCACTTTATTCGAACCCATGTACTGCGATAGAAATTGCTGGACATTTTGCCTAACTTCGCTTTCGAATTTTTTCTGAAGAGCAAAGTTCTCTTCCACCTTGCCAATCAATCCGCCTTGACCGCCCTTAGCTGTTGCGAGCAGCTCGACTTCGTCATTGGTGATTGTAATATTCTCAACCGGCAAGTTTGGAATCGCAGTCTTCACGAGGTTGTAATAGCCGTCGATGACTTCCTGATTAGGACGATAGCCCGGCTTAAATTGCACAACTACGGAAGCACTGGCTTTATCTTCGTTCCCGTTTTTCGCAAATACACTTTCCTTGGGAAGGTTTAATAGCACGGTTGCATCTTGAACGCCCTGCATCTTCTCAAGCAACCGTTCTACTTCGCCGTTCAGTGCATTTACATATTTCACTTCGAACTCGTTATCGGTCATTCCGATGGCTGACGCATTCTTCTCGAAGGTTTCGAATCCGATCGTACCATTCTGCACAAGTCCTTGTGAGCCTACATCAATCTGGACTTTAGCTGCACTCGTGCTAGGTACCAGGATGCTTCTGCCATCCTCACTCAGCTTATAAGAAATTCCTTGGGTCTCCAGGTGGCTGATGATTCCCGCGGCATCGCTGGAATTCAAATCCCGGAATGCTACTTCGTATTTCGTCTTAGAGAACTGCATCGTTAGTACGATCAGAGCAATCAGAACAAATGCTATTGTAGCGATTAACATTATTTTTTGTTTGTTGCTGAATTGGTTCCAATATTGGGTCATTCTTTCCCGATACTGGGCGATTCTCTCGTTCACATTGTCACCCCATCCGAAACTTTGCTAGAAACATTTAGATTTGCGTGCGCATGATCTCTTGATAGGCTTCTACCACTTTGTTTCGGACCTGTGTTGTGAGCTGAATGCTCAACAGAGCCTGTTGGGCGGATATCATCGCCTGATCTACGTTTACTTGTCCAATCATTAATTTATCGGTCATCATATGTGCATTCTGTTCCTGTGCTGACACAGAGTTCAGTGCTTCATTCAGGTAAGAACCAAAATCGCGGATCGATTCAGAAGGAGTCGCTCCATTTTTCACTTGCTCTTGTAGTTGAAGTGGCTGTACGCCCTGAACACTGAACATTGCGTTTTGAATCATAATTCTGTCCTCCTACTATGTGTGCTTATGTATTTTATCTTCTTATCTTCCAATCTCTAATGCCTTCATGATCATGGCTTTCGAAGCATTTATCGCTGTTACGTTAGCTTCGTAAGAACGGGTGGCTGCAAGCATATCCACCATCTCCTTCGTTATATCCACGTTAGGCATAAAGACATAACCTTCTGTATTTGCATCGGGATGAGTAGGGTTATATACCCGTTTCAGCGGCGCTTGATCTTCCTGCACTGCCGCAACCTTTACTCCTTGCCCCGCATCCTGACCACTCATCTGAGCTCTGAGAAGTCCTTCAAACGATTCTTGCTGCGGCTGAAACACAACAGTCTTTCGGCGATACGGAACGGCTTGTCCATTCTCGATTCGCGCGCGAGTGGTTTCCGCATTGGCTATGTTGGAGGAGATGACATCCATTCGAAGTCGTTGTGCTGTAAGAGCTGATGCATTAATCCCAAAGCTATTGCTAATATTCATGAACCCTATCTCCCTTCAATAGCTGTACGCATCATTCGAATCTGCTCATTTACAGCTTGTATGTATGAATTATAACGAAGCTGATTCTCTGCAAGCAGCGACATTTCTCTGTCTGCATCGACATTATTCTGGTTGTTGTTCATAGAGCTGCTTCCATCCTTCATGACTGAAGCGTCGGGAATTCCCCCTGTAGGACCAATAACAAAATGTCGGGGATCCGTTCTTCTGCCCTGAAGCGATAAATCGGCTCCATCCATTTCCTTTTTCAGAAGACTCTCAAAGGATACCTCGGATCGCTTAAAATGAGGAGTATCCACGTTCGCGATGTTGTTCGCAATCACATTGTTTCTGAGATTTGCCGCATCCAAACCGCTTTGAAGCCGTTGAAAAGAACTATTGTTCAACAGATTCACTAGCTCATTCCTCCTGACTGGACTTTGCAAGAAGATATTCCACTCTTCCCAGCTAAATCCTCTTTTTTCGACAAAGAATATAATCCGTACGCACTAACCTAGGTCTTAAGTAGAAAAAGACAACATGATGTCACATAAACTAAGTTTCTTAAAGATTGGGACTTTTTACAATAAGAAAAAAGCCCTATCTTTTACCAAAAAGAAGGGCTTTGTATTCATTTTTATTCGGTTTTTTTCTATATTATTGCAAATCGTACCACTAATTCTGTAAATTTTAATCGTTTTTCCCCAAACGATAGGTCCCGGAACATTTAGAGAAATTCACAAAAAATTGCGAAAACCGTCCCGGCACCTTCCAACATGCGAAAGCTCTTCGACAACTTGCTGCGAGGTTTCACGATGAATATCGACAATTATCTCCGTGCGTTTACTCGGCTAATAGGCCTATATGGCTGCAACTACAGGATATATTGGCTTAAATCCCGATCCTGGGCGATACCTGCGAGCTTTTCCCGGACATATTCCGGCGTAATCACCATACGGTCCAGCGTAAGCTCAGGTGCCTCAAACGAGAGGTCTTCAAGCAGTTTCTCCAATATGGTATGAAGTCTGCGTGCACCGATATTCTCCGTGTTCTGATTCACTGATGCAGCAATCTGGGCAATTTCCCGAATCGCCTCAGGAGAAAACTCCACTTCAAGATCCTCCGTTCGCAGCAGATTGACATATTGTTTCGTTAACGCATTTTTCGGTTCTGTCAAAATCGACACAAAATCGTCCAAAGTCAAACTGCTCAGCTCTACCCGGATCGGAAAACGTCCCTGTAGCTCCGGAATCAAATCCGATGGTTTGGCAATGTGAAATGCGCCTGCAGCGATAAACAGCACGAAATCCGTTTTTACCGGACCGTACTTCGTCATGATCGTTGAACCCTCTACAATCGGCAAAATATCGCGCTGAACGCCTTCTCTGGAGACATCCGGTCCCGATTGTCTGCCTTGACTCGCAACCTTATCGATCTCATCAATAAAGATAATACCCGATTGTTCAGCCCGGCGTATTGATTCCTGGATAACGTCATCCATATCAATCAATTTACCTGCTTCCTCTTGTGTGAGTACTTTCCTTGCTTCCTTGACGGTTAGTTTGCGTCGCTTGGTCCGCTTCGGCATGAGGTTGCCAAACATCTCCTGCATGTTCATGCCCATCTGGTCATTCCCTTGGCCGGCAAACATATCAAACATGTTGGGAGCAGCATCCTCCACATCAATCTCTACCGTGTCATCCTCAAGTTTGCCCGACAGGAGATTAAACCGGACCTGCCTGCGTTTCTCCTTGAGACTTACGTCCTTATCTGCCGAATCCTCTTCTTCCGCCTGTGTATCATTATTGTTTCCGCCAAACAGCATTTCGAATGGATTACGCTGACTCTTCTGCCCCTTGGTTGATGGCGCCAGCAGCTCTACGATTCGCTCATTTGCCAATTCTTCGGCTTTGTCCTTCACCTGCTCCGTGCGCTCCAGCTTCACCATGCGTATGGCAGTTTCCACAAGGTCCCGTACCATTGACTCCACGTCACGGCCAACATAGCCAACCTCCGTGAACTTTGTGGCCTCGACCTTCACAAAAGGCGCATGGACGAGCTTCGCGAGTCTTCTCGCAATCTCCGTTTTACCCACGCCGGTAGGTCCGATCATCAGAATGTTTTTCGGTACGATCTCGTCCCGCTCGTCATCGGTAAGCAAACTGCGGCGATAACGATTGCGAAGTGCAACGGCGACTGATTTTTTAGCTTCCTTCTGGCCTACGATGTATTTATCCAGTTCGGATACAATCTGTCTAGGCGTCATCGATTCTTTACTCATCGCGAATACCTCCACCCTGATATGGCTATTTGTTGCTATATGGCATTCTTACAGCTCTTCGACAATAATATTGCTGTTAGTATAGACACACACCTCTGAAGCGATTTGAAGCGCTTCTCTGGCTATGTCTTTTGCTTCCATATGCCCCGCATGGCGCTTAAGCGCACGTCCCGCCGACAATGCAAAATTGCCCCCTGAGCCAATGGCCAGCACATCATCATCCGGCTCGATAATTTCTCCGCCGCCAGAGATCAGCAGCATCCCCGTTTTATCCATAACAATCATCAAAGCTTCAAGCTTGCGAAGCACTCGGTCTTGACGCCAATCCTTCGCAAGTTCGACAGCGGCACGCTGCAAGTTGCCATGATGCTCCTCCAGCTTGCCCTCGAATTTCTCAAACAACGTAATAGCATCCGCCACAGAACCGGCAAAACCGGCGACAACTTGTCCCCGGTAAAGACGGCGCACTTTCTTGGCGGTCTGCTTCATGACTACACTTTCACCGAATGTGACTTGACCATCGCCGGCAATGGCAGCTGTGCCATTATGCCGAACAGCACAAATCGTTGTGGCGTGAAAAGTCATTTCCATGATGGCAGGACCTCCCTTAGAAATAAGTTACATCGTATTTAGTTCTTTAGCATTAATAAACACACGAATTCCGTCAAGAGCACGGTTAGCAAGAGCGTCATTTTTTTCCTTTTTGTTACGTATGCGTTTCTCCAGATTTGGAAGAAGACCGAAGTTCGCATTCATCGGTTGGAAATTATCAGGATCTGCATGGGTTATGTAGTATGCCATGCTGCCGATAGCTGATTCCTGAGGGAAAACGACACCCTCCTGCCCCTGTGCTGCTCTTGCTGCATTAATTCCTGCAATCAAGCCGGATGCTGCTGATTCCACATAGCCCTCAACGCCTGTCATTTGCCCTGCCAGATACAGATTAGGTCTGGTCTTTACCTGATAGGTCTGTTCGAGCAGCTTAGGCGAATTAACAAACGTATTCCGGTGCATAACGCCATATCGTACGATTTCAGCGTTCTCTAGTCCCGGAATCATGGAAATGACCCGCTTCTGCTCGCCCCACTTCAGATGGGTCTGGAAGCCAACAAGATTATACAGAGTTCCCGCTGCATTATCCTGACGCAGCTGCACAACCGCGTGCGGCAGCTCGCCCGTATGCGGGTTTACCAGTCCCACGGGCTTCATCGGGCCGAATAAGGCCGTTTGTTTGCCGCGTTTCATCATAACCTCGATCGGCATACAGCCCTCAAAATAAATCTCCTTCTCAAACTCTTTCAATTGGGCAACCTCGGCATTGATAAGGGCATCATAGAAGGCATCAAACTCTTCTTCCGTCATCGGGCAATTGAGATAAGCTGCCTCACCTTTATCATAGCGGGATGCCAGATACACTTTGCTCATATCGATGGAATCCTTCTCCACAATCGGAGCAGCCGCATCGTAAAAATAGAAATAGTCTTCGCCCATCAGCTCTCGGATTTGCGATGACAGTGCGGGAGAAGTGAGCGGTCCTGTTGCGATAACAACAATGCCTTCTTCAGGTATATGCTGAATTTCTTCATTTACGACCTCAATCAACGGATGGTTATGCAGCGTTTCCGTAATTTCGCCTGAGAATCCATCACGGTCAACGGCCAGTGCGCCGCCTGCCGGTACGGAATTGCGATCTGCCGAGCCGATAACAAGCGAGTTCAGCATCCGCATTTCTTCCTTCAGTACGCCTACCGCATTAGTCAAGCCGTTCGCCCGAAGTGAATTGCTGCACACAAGCTCAGCGAACTTGTCCGTATGATGCGCCGGTGTCTTTACGACCGGCCGCATCTCATATAGTGTAACGGGTACGCCACGGCTCGCGATCTGCCAGGCAGCCTCACTGCCTGCAAGTCCCGCACCGATAACCGTAACCCTCTGTGAATCTGTCAACGTCATTACCCCCTGTATGCCTTACAAATCTGCCGCTTCATCCGGTTCCTCAACCATTTCGGAATAATCACAAGAGGTACACTGAAGCTTGACCCCTTGCTTGCTCTTCTTCTCCACCATTAAACTGCTGCAGCTCGGACACGGCTTCGTTGAAGGTTTATCCCAGGATACAAAATCACATTCAGGATAACGATCACATCCAAAGAAGACGCGCCCCTTCTTGCTTCGCCGTTCCACCACGTGACCTTCCTTGCATTTCGGACACGCCACACCGATATCTTTCACAATCGGCTTGGTGTTACGGCAATCCGGAAAACCCGAACACGCAAGAAACTTGCCGAAACGGCCAAGCTTATAAACCAGGGGCTTGCCGCACTTCTCGCATATTTCATCGGAAACCTCATCTTCGATTTCGATTTCCTTCATTTCTTCCTCTGCTACTTCAAGACGCTTTTCGAAGGATTCGTAGAACTCAGCCAACACCTTTACCCAGTCCTCGGAACCTTCCTCCACATGGTCAAGGTCCTCTTCCATGTTCGCGGTAAACTCCACATTGAGGATTTCAGGGAAGAACTGCTCCATCTGTTCGATGACAAGCTCACCGAGCTCGGTTGGCATGAATTTTTTCTCTTCGATTGCAACGTAGCCCCTCTTCTGGATCGTCTCCAGTGTCGGCGCATACGTACTAGGACGCCCTATGCCGAGTTCCTCAAGCGTCTTGACCAGCCTTGCCTCTGTATAGCGTGGCGGCGGCTGTGTGAAATGCTGCTTCGGCTCAATATCCTGTTTCTCCAGCACGTCACCCGTGTGAAGCTCCGGCAAATACTTATCTTCCTCTGTCGTCCCGTCGTCGTTACCTTCGACGTAGACCTTCATGAATCCAGGGAAACGAACCTTGGAACCGGTCGCGCGGAAGACCGTATTGTTTGCAGCGATATCTACAGAAAGCGTATCCAGTACTGCTGAAGCCATTTGACTCGCCACAAAACGCTCCCAAACGAGTTTATACAAGCGAAGCTGATCCCGGCTCATAAACGGTTTCATGGATTCCGGATCCCGAAGTATGGAAGTGGGACGTATCGCTTCATGCGCATCCTGAGCGTTGGCTGCTTTTTTCGAATATTGTCTCGGGCTCTCCGGTACGAACGGATCACCATACTTCTCGGTGATATATTCCTTCGCTTCTTCTTGAGCTGTCCCGGAAATACGGGTCGAGTCTGTACGCATATAGGTAATCAAACCGACAGTGCCTTCCTTGCCCAGCTCGACACCCTCGTAAAGCTGCTGGGCAACCGACATCGTCTTGGCAGCCCGGAAACCAAGTTTGCGTGCAGCTTCCTGCTGCAGTGAACTGGTCGTAAATGGTGGTGACGGGTGACGCTGGCGCTCCCGCTCTTTCACTTCACCCACTTGGAAGGAAGCATCCCGAATGGCTTCGAGAATTTCATTCACTTCCTGTTCGTTGGTCAATTCCTTCTTCGCACCGTTAAGCTGTGTAAATTTCGCTTCGAATGCAGATCCGTTCACGGCCAGCTTGGCCGTAATGGTCCAGTATTCTTCCGGAACGAATGCACTGATTTCGTTCTCGCGATCCAGGATGATTTTGACGGCTACGGATTGAACACGACCAGCCGAGAGACCCTTTTTCACTTTCTTCCATAGAATAGGGCTGATCTTATAACCAACCAAACGATCCAGGATGCGTCTTGCCTGCTGCGCGTTAACCAAATCCATGTTAATTTTGCGCGGCGTCTTAAAGGCATCCTTCACGGCCGTTTTCGTTATTTCATTAAATACAACCCGCAGGCTTTGGGTATCATCCAGCTCCAATGCATGCGCAAGATGCCATGCAATGGCTTCCCCTTCGCGATCGGGGTCAGCTGCGAGGTATACTTTCTTCACCTTTTTGCTAGCATCCTTAAGTTCCTTTAAGACAGAACCTTTTCCGCGGATCGTAATGTATTTCGGATTGAAGTCATTTTCCACCTCAACCCCGATCTGGCTCTTCGGCAAATCGCGAACATGACCCATTGAAGCCTTCACGATATACTTGCTGCCGAGATATTTGCCAATCGTTTTCGCCTTAGCAGGCGACTCTACGATGACGAGTGAATCCGCCACAGGTTCATCCTCCTCTCCAACATTCAAACTTTCCCATTATATGATCTTATATATAGCACCGGGTAATTGGGTAATCTGCTTTTTTATGATTAAAGATAACAGAACTGAATGCAAATGTCCAAAATCCCACTGGGTTCGCTCGATCATCTCATCCAGCGACCCGGGCCCCTGTTCGAGCATATGGTATATGTGTCGTTCATCATTTGTCAACCCGGCTTGTAAATCCGGCTGCTCCTGACGATGGGCCCGCCGCTCCTTATTGTATGTATCCGAAGCCTCTTTTGGCAACCAGGAATCATATTCTTCTATTATATCCCGGGCATCCGTGACCATCTTGGCCCCTTGCTTGATCAAATCCAGCGTCCCTCTGCTCTTAGATGAAGTAAGAGGTCCCGGAACGGAAAACACATCCCTTCCTGCCTCCAGCGCATAATCTGCCGTAATTAATGACCCGCTGCGAGCATCCGCCTCAACAACCACGGTACCCAGCGTTAATCCGGCGATAATCCGGTTTCTCTGCGGGAAAAATCCTGGTAACGCCTTCGTTCCCGGCGGATATTCAGAAATGACAAGTCCCTTGGCCGCAATCTCTTCGTAAAGCGAACGGTTCTCCGGTGGATAGATGACGTCAATGCCCGCTCCTAGAACCGCCACCGTCATTCCGCCGCTTCTCAATGCGGTTTCGTGGACAACGCTATCGATGCCTCTGGCCATACCGCTAACAACCATTAATCCCGCCCTTGTCAGCTCTTCGGATAGCATCGATGCAATCTTGCGCCCATAGGCTGTCGGCATTCTTGTACCCACCATAGCGATCCCCGGTTTAGACAGCAGACGATAATCACCCATGCAATACAATACCCACGGGGCCTGGGGTGAAGATTTCAATGATTCCGGATAAAAGTCATCAAGGGCTGTTATAATACGTATTTTTGAGCGGTTTGTCAAATTCCATACCTCAGCTTGATTCTGTCGAAATTCGCCGTCGCCAACATTCGACATGTCGCTGCGTTTTCTTTCGACGGTGAGTGGGAATTCCTTAGTCAATTTATTCGCTCTTTCGACAGATACCCCGCATGCTCTCCAATCGTTTGCATCGTAGGATAGCATCCCTTCATGCAGTTCCCCTCTAGTTATAATCCGGTTAATCGTCTTCCAACCAATGCCGTCACTTTCATGCAGGGCGACCAGCAGCACGCTTTCCAGCTTCATTATGTGACCTCCTTAAAATATAAAATCGAAAACAAAAAAGCAACCCTTCATTTCCTGTTCAGGAAATAAAAGGTTGCTTACCTTACATTATGAACACAGACTTAACCTGTTATCTGGAAAAAATCATGCCTTAGTGAGTCTTGCAAGACTCCAAAAGACCTTGCTCCTCAAGAACGCTAACCAGAGTTGAGCCCATTTCGGCAGGCGTTGGAGCTACCTTGACACCACAAGCTTCAAGCACGGCAATTTTCTCCTTAGCCGTTCCTTTACCGCCAGAAATAATCGCGCCAGCATGGCCCATGCGTTTTCCTGGAGGCGCTGTGGCTCCACCGATGAAGCCAACAACAGGTTTGTTCATGTTCGCTTTGATCCATTCAGCCGCTTCTTCTTCAGCTGTACCACCGATCTCACCGATCATAATTACCGCTTTGGTGTTAGGATCTTCATTAAACAGTCTCAAGACATCGATAAACTCAGTTCCTTTAACCGGGTCACCACCGATACCAACGGCTGAGGATTGTCCAATGCCGCGAGCGGTCAGCTGATGAACAGCTTCATAAGTCAGGGTACCACTGCGCGATACAACCCCTACATGTCCCGGCGTGTGGATGTAGCCCGGCATAATACCGATCTTACATTCGCCCGGTGTAATGACACCTGGACAGTTAGGTCCGATCAGACGAGTCTTCTTGCCTTCCAGATAGCGGGATACTTTCACCATATCGAGCACTGGAATACCTTCCGTGATACAGATAACCAGGTCCATCTCAGCATCAACAGCTTCCAGAATGGAATCTGCTGCAAAAGCTGGCGGTACATAGATTACGCTTGCGGTCGCGCCAGTTTTGGCTTTAGCTTCCTCAACGGTGTTGTAAACCGGCAATTTGACAGTTTCACCGTTCTCCAGCGTGATTTCGACTTCAGTTCCACCTTTACCAGGTGAAGTTCCGCCGACCATCTGGGTACCGTAATCCAGGGCACCTTTTGCATGGAAAAGGGCCGTCTTGCCTGTAATCCCTTGTGTGATAACTTTTGTATTTTTATCGATCAAAATACTCACGATTGATTCACATCCCCTATTGTTATTTGAAAATGAAAGCAACCGCACGGCAGAGCCCTAAAGCCCATCGTGCCATGCCCCTTCAGGAATGAATTATTACTGAACGAGGGAGACGATCTTCTGTGCTCCGTCGGCCATGGAATCAGCAGGCACGATGTTCAGACCGGACTCAGCCAAAATTTGCTTGCCGAGGTCAACATTCGTTCCTTCCAAGCGGACAACAAGCGGACGAGTTAAGCCCAGCTGTTTCGCTGCTTCAACAACACCGGTAGCGATAACGTCGCAACGCATAATACCACCGAAAATGTTGACAAAGATTCCTTTTACTTGAGGATCGGACAAAATAATCTTGAAGGCTTCCGTTACCTTCTCCGTTGTTGCACCGCCCCCAACATCAAGGAAGTTAGCAGGGTCGCCGCCATAATACTTGATGATGTCCATAGTAGCCATCGCAAGACCGGCTCCGTTAACCATGCAGCCGATATTGCCATCAAGAGCTATATAACTCAAGTCGTATTTGGATGCTTCGATTTCCTTCTCGTCTTCTTCGTCCAGGTCGCGCAGTTCAAGAATGTCCTTATGACGGAACAGCGCATTGGAGTCAAAATTGAGTTTGGCATCAAGAGCCATGACGTTTCCGTCACCTGTTACGACAAGCGGATTGATCTCAGCGATAGAGCAATCCTTCTCAACAAATGCCTTATACAGGGCCAGCATGAACTGAACGGCTTTACCAACCAGTTCATTCGGGATATTAATGGAATACGCTAATTTCCGTGCTTGGAACGTTTGAAGTCCGATCGCTGGATCCACGACTTCTTTAAAAATCTTCTCAGGAGTTGCTGCTGCAACCTCTTCGATTTCAGTACCGCCTTCTTCAGACGCCATCAAGACGACACGGCCAGTAGCACGGTCAACTACAACACCGATATAATACTCTTTGCGAATATCGCAGCCCTCTTCAATGAGGAGACGCTTAACTTCCTTGCCTTCTGGACCCGTTTGGTGAGTCACCAACACCTTGCCCAGAATTTCTTCAGCATAAGCACGAACCTCATCCAGGTTCTTCGCCACTTTAACGCCGCCGGCTTTACCCCGGCCACCTGCGTGGATCTGTGCTTTGACAACGGTTACGGGACTGCCCAAAGACTGTGCAGCTTCCACTGCTTCTTCCACCGTAAACGCTACCTTGCCGTTCGGAACAGCTACTCCATATTGCTTCAGTACTTGTTTTCCTTGATATTCATGGATATTCATTCTCGAATCCTCCTATCAACATGACTGGAACAAGGCTGGTTAACATGAGACTAATCTATGAAAGAAAGTTATTCTCGTGTCAACCTTTATATATTAAACCCAAGCTATTGTAACATGTTTTTAAAACGCTTACCTTAAAAAGTTCACCGTTTATCCACTCTATTTAGCATGGGTTTGATTCCTTCCAGATATAAATTGGAAAAGTATGTAAAATAAAATCTACTTTTTCTTCACATAGTGCAGTAATCCGACAATCCCTAAAACCACGACGGCAACTCCGATGAATCCCGCAACGAGCGTAATGATGATATTCCCCCATAATATTGTCATTTCGTCCCCTCCCCAACCTGTTTTAATTAGCATATACTGTAATATTATACCATTAATTCCCTTATTCAATATACTAAACTATGGCATAAATTAAAACTTTTTATCCTTTTTATGCTATTCACTAGAATGGTACTGGTTTATTTTCTCATCGTGATGTCGTATTATTTTCCTACAATATTAGGGTCGTTCTGCATCAGCATGATGAGTTTGTGGATATCAGCTGGCAGGCGGATGGTATTAGCAAAATGGACATATCGCTTGTTAAAAAATGACCGGCCGACACCTGTCGAATACCGAAAGACTCACTGGCTCCGGAAATAACAGGTGTGCGGCCTGCCGCATTAACCTTTAATGGAGCCATTCAAGGCTCCTTTTAATCCTACCGAGGATGTAAATCCACATCCCTTTTTCAAATGATCTTTACCTGTATTCAGATAAATCGTAGTAAATTTTACCCACTTTTGATATACTGAAATCATTACTTTAGTCATAGGTGCGTGATCAATCAAATGTGGGAAAAAGAACTGAAGATAGCCATACAGAAGAAGCAAAGCGTGACGATATATCTTATCGATGGCGCAGTATTACAAGGCATCCCTGATGCTTGTACAGATTGCTTAAAGATGCGGAGCGTTTATGGACCCGTTTGGGTACCATTAGAGGAAATAAAGCATGTGAGTCGATTAATACGACTAGACGCAAAAAAGAACCTGCTGGCATATAGCTAGTAGGTTCTTTGCTTAAAGAACTGAGAATCCCATGGGATGAACAACCAAAAATGAATCCACATCCCTTTCCTTTTTATGAGCCTTTAAAAGCCGGAAACAAGTGGCCCATATCTCGACGATTGTGCAAGGTTTGACAAATGGAAAAGCGAGAAAAGGTACGCCGCACTCATGCAGCCGTGCGTGTCTTTCCCCTTTTTCATGCTTACATTCTATTACGAGAAAAAATTCTTGAATAATGTAAATAACCCGCAGGAAAATCCCGCGGGTTATTTACTTGGCAATATTAATTTTTCCATTCCCAGAAAGGTGAGCCTTGGGCAATTATTAATCTTTCAAGCCAAGTATTAAAATCAATTTCAAACCTGATAGTTGGTGGATCCTCAAAATATTGTTCGTGGTTGTGCCACATCAAATATCCTTTTCCAGTATCCACTCTATCTGAGTCGATGAATAAATAATCTCCAACATAATAACAAATAGGAATCCAGTTTTTAGGCATGTAATTTAAGTGGTATTCATCCATTTGTTTATGGCTTAACAAGTCAAAACCTGTCCCGAACTGGTCTCTAAACAAATAGCATCCGTTACAATACAACAAAAATTCAACATACTGATCTGGAAGTGTCCAGCCTTTTTACTGGCATAAATTTTGAATGTCACTTAGTGATGCAGGGGAATTAAATGCTGATTTAGTCTCATTCAGATTACCGCTGCTGTAATGTTGAATATATTTATCATTATTTAAACATTTTCTATATGCTTCTAAGTTGTTAACTACATCTGATGCCAATTTTTAATCACCCTTTATTGTAGCTGTTCCACCAAGCTGTTATAAGTTGTTGATGAATTGATCGAGGAACAGGTATTAAATTAGATTTTTCGTTTCCACCACCATATTCACGTGGTTTTATATGATGTATATCGTATGATGCCCAATCCCATCCAGGATTTCCATAAGTATTAATGTAATAAGTAATGTATGCACCTCTATCCTTACTGCTATCCCACGGAGTTGGATTTGGAACCTTTTTCCATGTTGTAGAAGACGGCTCATAATTGACCAATCCAGAGAGTGAATCTACATATTTAAAATAAGTCATTGCCGCGTTGTTATACAGTATTCGATCAGTGTCACCGGTTTGAAGTCCGACCGGTACTCCTTTTTCAAAGACTTTTACTTCAGTCGATCCAATCCAATACTTCGTTTGAGATCTTAAAGTTGAAGTAAATGATTGATTTCTTGTTAAGTGTTTTGAATCTCTTCCTTTCTCTGCGTAGTATCCTTTGTTACTGTTTGTACATCACTGGCAAGAAATTTATTGGTAAAACTTACACTGTCGGGTTTACTTCCTACATAACTAACGTATTTTGTTGTGATTTCGATATTTCTAGTATTTAAATTACCATTAATTGAGTTTACCCAAACAATTCCACCAGTAGCAAGTGGTTTAATCTCTTCGTCTTTAAGACTTGTTTTAAAGGAGGCTTGCTCTTCGAGTTCTTCAATATAATTGTCGAGCGATAAAGTCGCTCCACTATCATTGTACAGTAAAACATTTACACTGAAATCACTGATGATTTGCCCATCAGAAAGTTCAGGTTTTTTCATTCAAGTATTGTTTTACTTCCTGTAATACTTCATCTTCTGGAAACTTGTTAAGTGTATCTACAATCTCGTTTTTTTTCGCTTCTAATGAATGTATAAAGGATTCATTATGTTCTGTTATGGCGTCTTGTAACTCAGCAACATTCAAATCACTTGCTTCGGAAGCATAAACTCCAGATACCATGGAAAGTGTCAAAATGGGCGGAGGACATGAGACCCTCACTATTTTTTAAAAGACTCGACGCCTGCACTTCTTCCTTCTTTCTTTCGGAGGACAAACCACTTCGGTTTTCTTTTTACGGTTAATTCCATGTTCAAGGCAACTCAATCATGACACCTCCCCATAAAGATGGTTTAGGGTACTTGAGTGTTTTGCTTTAAGGTTGGACTAATATCCAGATTGGGCTAGATTAGAACCCATCTTTATAAAAAATGGGTTCATGCGCTTACTTATTGTCTTGGTTTTACTAATAATGTTCATACTCTTTCAAATGCAGACAACTCATATTTCTCTCGAGCCTCTCCTAATATGATTTGATTTTCTAACCAGTTACGCCGTGGTGGGGTGTGATTAAAATCGAGGGCAACCCATTTGCTGTCGATATCGAGGAAACTGTAAAACAGAGAGAACGCATATGAATTGACATAAGCTGGATAAGCTTTTACAATACGGACTATAATCACCAGCGAAAGGAGGAAGCACCCTTTTCGAAATCACGGATGTTCTATAACGAATACAATCCACTGATATCTGAAAAAGAGGTGCTTTTTTATGTATGGAAAACTTCATAGCGCGTGCTTGCACGGCATTGATGGCGTTGTCATTCAGGTAGAGGTGGACCTTGCCAATGGTCTGCCGCAAACCGCCATTATCGGGCTGCCCGATTCCTCTATCCGGGAATCCGTGGAGCGGGTACGGGCAGCGATCAAAAACTGCGGATTTACCTACCCGCTTAAACGGGTAACCATCAATCTCGCCCCGGCAGATCTTCGCAAGGTGGGATCCTCCTTCGATCTGGCGATCGCTGTTGGCATATTGCTGACAAGCGAGCAATGGACCTTTACGGATGCAGGACGAATGCTAATCGTTGGCGAACTTGCACTGGATGGTGCGCTCAGACCCGTAACGGGTGTTCTGCCCATGGTGGAGCAAGCCAAAAAAGAGGGTTTTACTGGGGTTGTCCTGCCGCTCGAGAATGCTCCTGAAGCAGCATTAATTAGGGGAATCGAGGTTTACGGGCTGCAGCACCTGAAAGAGCTCGTTCAGGATGGGAATGATCCCAATGGAGCCATGGGAAATTTAATGGCTGACGTTTCGCTGTCAAAGCTCCGCTATGATAAATCATCGCAGTCTGGTGGAACACAACATGAAAGCCCGCAGGACACACAGCTTGAAGATTATCAAGATGTGATCGGACAGCAGCATATCAAGCGGGCCCTCACGATTGCTGCTGCCGGGATGCACAACATCTTGCTTATCGGCCCTCCCGGTACCGGAAAAACGATGCTCATGAAGCGTCTTCCCACCATCCTTCCGCCGCTGGCAGACCAAGAAGCGTTGACAACTACGAAAATATTCAGCGCTGCCGGCAAATTAAAATCGTCCGACGGCTTGATGACCAAACGCCCCTTCAGGTCTCCGCATCATACCATCTCGGCCGGCGGGCTCATCGGAGGGGGAACCATTCCGAAGCCGGGGGAGGTCAGCCTGGCCCACAAGGGCATTCTGTTCCTTGATGAACTCCCTGAGTTCTCCAGGCATGTGCTTGAGGTGCTGCGCCAGCCCCTGGAGGACCGCGAAGTAACCATCAGCCGGGCACGGGCGGTATTTACCTTCCCGGCGCATTTCATGCTGGCTTGTTCGATGAACCCTTGTCCGTGCGGTTATTACGGCAGCGATCATCCCCATCAGCGATGCACTTGCAGCGTTACTCGAATTGCTCAATACCGCGCTAAGATCTCGGGTCCCTTAATGGACCGGATCGACCTGCAGGTGGACGTGCCCAGGCCTAAGGAATGGCCGGGAAGCTCCACTCCTATATCCTCACAGCAAATGCGGGATCAAGTCTACGCGGCGCAAGCCATTCAGTTAGAGCGCTACCACAGACTTCCATTTTGCTGGAACAGTGAACTCTTTGGAAGCTTCCTGAGGAAACATGTGCTGCTGGACAAGGACTCGGCAGAGCTTCTGCAAGCGACAATCGACACACTTGGTCTTAGCATGCGCGCCTATGACAGGATTCTGAAGCTGGCTAGAACCATTGCAGACTTGGAAGCATCCCGAGAGATTCATAGCCGTCACGTTGCTGAAGCGATTCAATACCGGCAGCTGGATCGACAGCATATCGCGACCGAAGAAACATCCCGCTAAATGACAGCGATTGGAGTGAATACATCATGGAAGTCAGACCGATGGCCCCTGCTGATATGGATGATCTCATCCAAATCTGGCTTGATGCATCCAAGGAAGCCCATCATTTTGTCCCAGCCGAATATTGGGAGTCCCGGCAAGCGGAAATGCGGAATGTCTATCTCCCGATGTCAGAAACCTACTTGATTGAAGACGCAGGAGGCATCCAAGGGTTCGTCTCCATGGTTGAAAATGATCTTGCCGCATTATTTGTTAACACAGGCCAACAAAATCAGGGATACGGAAAAGCACTTCTTCACTGCGCCATGAACCTTAGAGATGTTTTGAAGCTTCGGGTGTATGAGAAGAACCAGAGGGCATTCCGCTTCTATATAAAAAACGGTTTTGAAGTTCTTGATGTTTCGGTGGACAGCGACACGGGGCAAAAAGAACAGGTCTTGATCTGGAGCAGCAACAAATAAAACCAAGGAGTGATACCATGACTACTTCTATTTTTCAGCATATTGACACTGTCTTTGTACCCACCCGGAATATGAAAGCTGCAAAGGAGTGGTACACAAATGTTTTGGGAGGCCGAGTCGGTTGGGAGAGCGAGCAAGGCGAATACCAATGCATCCTGTTCGGGCAGACATCCCTCACCCTGTTCTCTACAGAAGAGGGTAAGTATTTTGAGCCCCGTCACGCAATGTTTAATTTTTTTGTCTCCAATGCCGAGGAGGCTTATCAACACCTGAAGGACCATGGCGTACGCGTCGATACCATTCTGGAGTACGGCGCAACCTACTTTACCTTCTATGATCTGGATGACAACTGTCTGGAAGTCTGCCAATACTAATGGAAACTCACCGTTTAAGTAAAAGAAGGTGAAGGAGTTTATCACTCCGCCACCTTCTTTTTTTAATTCGTGTTATGCGGGGTAGCATTCACTTTCAATCTAAAAAGCATTCTCGATATGCTCCATCGAGACAGCCGACAGATCAGCGCCAAGAATTATCGAGATGACATCGAAGCGAATCGACCGTTCATGGTAACGCTTATGATGCACGTACTGCTGTGCCGTATTCCGAACCTGTATCATTTTGCGGGCATTGACGGATTCCGAAGGCGTACCGAAGCTAGTCGTCCCGCTCCGGCTTCTTACTTCAATGATCACGAGGGTCGCCCCGATCTCGGCAACGATATCCAGTTCTCCAAAGCGGCAGCGCCAATTGCGGTCCAGTATGCGGTAACCTTTCTCAACCAAGGCTGCTGCCGCCAATTCCTCAGCAGCCGCACCTTTTTGCTTGCGGCTGTCTTTCTTCCCGAATCGAGAGGGCATTACGGCATCATTCCCTCCTGCTTCGCCTGACCATCCGCGCGATAAACGTATGTCAGCACTTCGGCTACGAGCTGATAAAGCTCTGCAGGGATCTGCTGGTCCAGGTCCAGCTTGGAGAGAATCTCCACCAATGCGGCGTCCTCCTGAACAGGAACCCCATGCTCTTTGGCTTTATCCAGAATAGATTCCGCCAGCTTGCCCTGTCCTTTGGCAACAACCATCGGCGCTTCACTCTCGCCAGGCGTATATTTAAGAGCAACGGCCTTTTTCATGGCCGTCATCGATCCTTGTTCTTGCTCTTGCTTGGTCATATCCGCATATCCACCCCTTTATAGGTCTGAGGGGCGTATTCTGCGGCCGTTCCCTGCACCGACATATCCGAAGACGGCTGTGGATCAACGGGCAGCGGTTCTGTTTTTACGCTTAACAACTGATAACCAATGGACGCAACAGCCGTAGCCAGCTCTTGCTTTGTTCCTTCAAACAGTTCCGCGGCAAAGCTCTGGTCATTCCGGAAGCTGAGGCTGACAATCCGGTCGACGACCTGCACATCAATGAGGGTCGGTCCCAGAAATCTCATATCCAGATCAAACAACAGCCGGCAGTTGGTGGCATCGAGCTCGCCTTTGCGCCCTCTGCGCGACTGAATATGTACGGAGGCGGTCTGTTCTCCGTCCGCGCCATGCAGAGGGATAAACATGGTAACCTGGGCGAACGGTGCTGTTCTATCCGTGTTCAGCAGGAGCTGCTGCCCCGTTAAATGCTGCACGATTTGCTGAGCGGCTTCCTTCAGTGCCGGCGGTGTTTCCTGGCTGGACAGAACTTGAAGGAGCACCCCCTTCAAGGTGTCCTGAAGGGCTTGTGACGAGTCGCCTACCTGCGTTGAGGCGATGACTGACTGCTGCTGCATGCCCTGGACCATACTCTGCTGTGCAGAAGGCACAGAGGGTTGTGCCACGCCCGGCTGATTCGCTGTGCCCGCTTGGGCAACCGGAGCTTGTTGAATTATGCTTGCTGCGTTACCAGCCGTAACAGGGGCGCTCGGTACGGCCCCTGAGCCGGTACCGGCAGCATTGACGGCTGGCGGCTGGGAAGCGGCGACTCCCCCAGCTGCCGCCTGCTGCTGCGCCGCAGCAGGCGGCGATAAAGCAGCACCCGCTGTCGATGGAGCGGGTGCTGGAGCAGGAGCAGGTGCGGGCACTACCGCACTCGCTCCTGCCGCGCCGCCGGCGGGCAGCGCGGTCGCCTGCTGCCCGCCCGGCAAAGCGGCGCTACCCGTGCGCGCCGCTTCACCCGCGGGGCCGCTGACGGCCCCGCGCAGGCTTTGCTGCTCGTGCTCTGCACCGAGCAGCTTCAAGAGCCGCCCCACCCACGGCTCCGCGCCAGGGGTGGGCGGCTTGGGCGAAGGGCCTGCGGCCCCTTCGCCCGGGGCTGCCGCCGGCCCAGCGGGCACGGCGGCTTGTCCGGCGGCAGGCGTTGCCGTGCCGCCGCCAGCCCATGGCTGCGCGAGCTCGCCGCGCAGCTGCTGCAGCAGGCCTTGCAGCTTGGTCAGCAGTGCCTGCTGACCTGTCGCGGCCTGCGCTGCGCTGCCAGCGCCTCCTGCTGGAGTGCTGGCCTGCTGCGGTACGGTTTCAGCTGCTGCGCCGCTCGCAGCACCGGCTAGAGGAGAAGATGCAGGCGCTGTGCCTTCCCCCCCATCTCCAGCAGTCCCGGCGCCGACACTTATAACAGAAGCCAGCTGCTGCTCAAGAGACTGCAGTAATTGATGGAGCTGAGGTCCGAATACTGCCTGATGCAGCCCCTTCACACTTTCGGGAGTAATCGGCAGTCCGCGATGAAACGCGATAGCAGCCGACTCCGCCCATTCTGCCGCAGGAACCATTGGTGGTTTCACGGCCAACGCCTCACGAAACATAGCTATATTTTCCTTCGTTAACGAAACTCCTGCCGTCTGCATGCCCTTAATCATTTCCCGGTTTTCCTTCGTATCCGGGAGACCGGCAAAGTCCAGCACCTCCGCCATGGAGGATGGGGACAACGGCTGGCCCGGCGTTGGACTAAGTGGCTTGAGTACGGCTGTCCCTCCATCTCCCGGCGGCTGAACCTGCAGAAGCGCGGTTTCTCCGGCTCGGAGCGGCGTTTCCAGTTTTGCCTTCACTTGAACGCCCTGGATCTGCACTAACGCTTCCTGCCCATCTTCCGATACGTTCATAACCACACCGCGAACGACCTGACCCGGCTTTAATTCCAACGTCTTGGCGTCTCCCGGCTTTTGCTCTCCCAGGAGTCCGCGAATCAACGATCCGATGTTCACGATTTATCCTCCCACGCCTTCTATTTACCTTATATATCGGCAGCAGCCCGCCTTTTGACGAGGGCGGGCTGCATCGAATTCTAGAATAAGGACAATTGCTCAATCTCCATGTTTTTCAAAAAACTTCTCCGGTGCATGGACGTAGGTCCGTGCAATTGCAGCTGTTCCCGGTGAAATTTGGTTGCGTAGCCTTTATGTACTGCAATTCCGTATTCCGGATATCGCGCCTCCCATTCCCCTTCACACAATCTGTCACGGGTGACCTTCGCAATAATGGAAGCCGCGGCAATGGACTGGCTGTTTGCATCGCCTTTGATAATCGCACGCTGCGGGATATCGCAATCCACCTTCTCAGCATCAACAAGCAGAAATTGAGGGGTGACCGCCAATTGCTCAACAGCCATCTTCATCGCAAGCCTTGCCGCTTGTTTAATGTTGATCCTGTCGATCGTTTCCGCATCCACCAACCCCACACCGACAGCGAGCGCATCTTCCATGATGAGATCATAGAGTGTCTCCCGCTTCTTGGCACTGAGCTTCTTCGAATCATCAATCCCTTCGATCACTAACCCTTCCGGTAAAATAACCGCCGCCGCAACCACATCTCCGAACAAACAGCCCCGGCCAACTTCGTCAATGCCTGCAATATGTATATAATGATTCCAATAGTCACGCTCGTACATTAATAAATCCGTCATAGGTTTAACCCCTTTGGTTCCGAATTACCGCTTGTTTCAAGTCCGTACATACGGTCTGTCAACTACACTCTCAATCTAGTAACTCTTCTAGACTATCACACAAGACACAGGGCGTCACCCTTTCGCAGCAAACGCCGATTCCAGAACAGGTAGGATCATACCATTTCAACAAAAAGAGCTGCCATCACCGGCAGCTCTTGGTATTATCCCCTCATGGTAGACAGTGAAAAAAGAGGACATGTTACAATGAACTCAAATACTGGATACCGGAGGGGATTTTTGTTATGTCAGCGAAGAAAGGCCAAACCTTTAATCGATATAGCGAAGAAACGAAGAAAGAAGCCGTTCGTCTGCGAGTGGAAGAAGGTTGGGCGTACAGTCAAATCATGAAGAAGTTTGGGATTAAGAGCGAGAGCCAGATTATCACATGGGTTCGTAAAAACCAAAATGGAGAGAGTTTCGAGGATTACCGTGGACGTTGGACGAAGAAGCATTTTAGTAGTGCAGAAGAAGAAAATGCTTATCTGAAAGCACAGGTAGAATATCTAAAAAAGCTCAATCCAAATTTGCACGGAGAGGAAAGTTGGATTTCGAAGCCCGGTGCCAGTCCGTTCGAGAAATAAGCAAGTGGGCACCTGTGGTTTGGCTGTGTAAAATTGCTGAAATTTCACGTGCAGGTTACTACAAATGGAAGAAAAATGCTGCCCTCAGAGAGAAACGAGCAGACCGGGATGCGGATCTGAAAGCACATATTTTAAGCATTCATCGGCTTCGTCCTTATTTCGGCTACAAACGTATGCGAACCGCGTTAGGCAAAGAAGGCCTTGTAGTGAATCACAAAAAGGTACGCCGCTTAATGAGAGAACTTCAGATTCGTTCCGTGATTCGCAAGAAACGTCCATTTGCTGGCCGGAAACCGTCCGTTCTGTTCCGTAATGTCCTAAATCGGGAATTCTCAGCGACAACTCCTGTGCAGAAGCTCGTGACGGATATTACGTATGTCCGGATTGGGCATGATTTTGCTTATCTCTCCGTGGTGATGGATCTGTACAACAATGAAATTGTAGCGTGGGAACTCTCTGAGCGAAATGACTTAAAACTCGTTACAGACACAGTGAAGAAACTGAAATGTGGACCTTCCTTGCTCCACTCGGACCAGGGGTTTCAGTATACAACACAAACCTATGCCAAGTTACTTGAAGAGAAGAAGCTTACAGGAAGCCATTCCCGGCGTGGAAACTGCTATGACAATGCTTGCATTGAGTCGTTCTTCTCCCACTTAAAGACAGAGAAACTGTATTTGGAGAGACCTCAAAATCTGGAGCAAGCCAGGAGCCAAATTACGGAGTATATTTCGTTTTACAACATGGAACGTTTCCAAAACAAACTGGGCGACCTCTCCCCGATTGAGTTTCGGGAAAAAGTCGCCGCTTAATAAAATCTCTTTTTTTAATGTCTACTTGACGGGGCTATGACCACTCTTACCTTGTCTTACATTCACTTTTTTATCACGTGCCAAAAACAAAACCTTTATGCTGTATCATCCTCATGGCGGACATGAGCAGAGATGTTATCACATTATCCCAAGCTAATCAATAAGGGGACTCCATGGAATAGCGGCCTAGCTTGCCTGCACGGAGCTCACGCAGGAATATGCTCGAGGCTTTTTCCAGATCGACTCTGCCGCCGCTTACGATACAGCCGCGTTTTCTTCCGACCGCTTCCATGACGGCAACGATTTCATCCGGATTGTCCAGATCCGTCGGACGTTCCTTGAGATCAAATCGCTCACTCATCGTCTCCCAATAATAGTTGGAGAAATATTTGATCGCAAAATAGGCAATATCCTCTACGTTCAATATTTCTTCCTTGATCGCGCCGGTTACCGCAAGTCGGTACCCTACATTCTGATCCTCAAACTTCGGCCACAAGATACCTGGTGTATCCAGCAGCTCCATCTCCCCGCCGGCAACCTTAATCCACTGCTGCCCTTTCGTTACACCTGGACGATCCCCCGTCTCCGCGATGTTACGGCCAGCAAGCCGGTTAATCAGAGTGGACTTGCCCACATTCGGTATACCTACAATCAACACACGCATCGCACGCGGATTCATTCCCTTGGCGATTTGTTTGTCGATTTTTTCCTTCAACAGCAATTTAATCTGGTTTGGAATATCCTTGATGCCTGTTCCTGTTGATGCATCTACAGGAAAGGCCGTTAGGCTATTTTCTTTAAAATAAGCCTGCCATTGCCTTGTAACCTCAGGATCGGCCAAATCGGCTTTATTCATGATGATCAGCCGCGGCTTGCCCTGCAAAATCTCGTCAATCATCGGATTTCGGCTTGAGAGCGGAAGCCTCGCATCGATCAGCTCAATTACAGCATCGATCAGCTTCAGCTTCTCCTGAATTTGGCGGCGCGCTTTGGTCATATGTCCAGGAAACCATTGTATTGTCAAACGTCGTCACCTCTACTTTGCTCTGCAAACTTTCATCGTTCTATAGCGTCGTGGCTAATGGTTGATGAGCCCTACGTCTTTAATCGGCCAGAAAATCAAGTCTGCTCGACCGATAATATCCCCCAAAGGAACATATCCTATCATTCGGCTGTCTGTGCTGTTGGAACGGTTATCCCCCATCACAAACACATGGCCTTCTGGAACAACGCCTTCCGGAACGAAGGAATTCGGAAAATCTGTGTTATTGTACAATCTGTCCTCAGCATGGGCCTTATCAATTGCTTCCTGTATGTAGGTTTCATTCACAGGCTCTCCGTTGACAAGCACTTTATCGCCTTCAACTTTAACCGTATCACCAGCAACAGCGATCACGCGTTTAATGAAATCCCTACCCTCATCAGGAACATGGAATACGATGACTTCTCCACGCTCTGGCTTGCGGATATCATATAGAATCTCGTTAACAATCAACTTTTGATTGGATACAAAATTAGGTTCCATAGACGGACCTTGCACAATAAACGGTTTAAAGAGAAGCCAGCGAATGAGAACGACGAGAACCAGAGCAATAAGAAGAGCCTTTAGCCATTCTACCAGCTCGTTTTTGGCCTTCTTGGCCGGTTTCCCCACGTTTGTGTCCAATGCCTCATGTTGTTGATCTTTCTCCATAACCCACCGTCCTTCTCTATAGATCGCTTTCCATAATAGCGATTTTTGGATATACAAAAGGGGCTTGTATATACGCACAAGCCCCTTTTTACCGCCTTGTAATTAACGACGAATTTCTTTAATTCTCGCTGCTTTACCGCGCAGTTCACGAAGATAATAAAGCTTCGCACGACGCACTTTACCACGGCGAGCCACTTCGATTTTATCGATTTTAGGCGAGTTGATTGGGAAAGTTCTTTCCACACCAACACCGTAAGAAATTTTACGAACGGTAAAAGTCTCACTGATTCCGCCACCGCGACGTTTAATTACAACACCTTCGAACAACTGGATACGCTCACGAGTTCCCTCGATAACCTTTACGTGTACTTTCAAAGTATCACCAGGACGAAAGCTCGGAATATCCTTGCGAAGTTGTTCTTCAGTAATCGCTTGAACGATATTCATCATCTATGACTCCCTCCTCTCACACAGGCGTTCTTGCATCTTCCGGAAATTCTATGTATTTCCTTCATTATCCGCAGCGGACCACCGTATTCACAACAAAAGAAATAGTATCACATTTTGCGGTTAGAATCAAGTATTTCATCTTTACACCCATCCAGATGATCCATAATTATAGTACACTCACCTTTAAAAAACCACTTTTGGCATGTAAGATAACATGTCAAAAGTGGTTAGACTAAGATTAATTTACGGATTCTTTCGAATCGCTTGCCTCTTTATGGCGCTTGCCGTAATATTCCAGAATATCATCGACGGTTTGAAAGGATACTTCTGTATGATCTTTTTCCATTTGATTGTTATACGTTACATTATTATCTGACACGATTAAGGGCCTCCTCAACAATGCTTATGTCTTGTTTCCAATAATGTATTAACCACAAACATTTCGGCTGTAACATGTAAAATCTTGCAGCTGTTCTTATTTTAATAACCCATTCTGGTGATATTGAGCCTGGCGGCGGTCTGTGTAGATGTAACGGTTTGGGTCTGTGCAGACAAATTATATAGCTGTACGGTATCGCCAACCTTCATGTTGATAACGGCAGAGCCGGATACCCGATCGTCATTTGCACTAGATGCCATGTTGGCCGGAGAAGTCGTATTGCTATTAACCACAATTCCGAAGATGCCTGGTGAATTTTGCTGGTTGGAAAGTGCAACTTGCCAGTTGATGAAATAAAAACCTGCGGTGTTGATCGTGAGTGTCGTGGTTCCATTAAAAGTTACGCCTTGCAGTTCATTTTGCGAGAAGATGATGGGCGACATCGCTGGAACCGATTGAGTCCTTCCCGCCGCGTTATAAAGTACTGCTCCCCCAACCCATGGCCCGGCCCCCGTTGAACCAGCAGCATCGGTTACTTCAGACGCTCCTGCGGCTCCTGCTGTTCCCGTACGGCGAATTACCGCTGTAACCTCAACTCCGCCCGTTGGCCCCGTAGAACCGATTACTCCAGTCACTCCTGTGGTCTCTATTGGGCCTGTTAACCCCGTGATGGTTACTGCACCTGTCACTCCTGCGGCTCCTGTAACACCCGTAAATCCTATGGAGACAGTTGTTCCCGCCATGCCTGCTGGACTTGCCGCTTCGGTTGCGGTTGCTTCAGCTGAACCCGCGATTCCTGCTTCGCCCGTAGTTCCCGTAACCCCAACCACACGCGCTGCTCCGCTTGGAACGGTTACTGCCCTTCCACTTACAGCACCCTTCGGTCTCGTCATCCCAGTTCCCCCGGTGGTACCCGTAACTCCATTACATCCGGGCGCTCCCAATAGACCTCTATCACCCGTGACCCCAACTACACCTGTTGGCGCGGTCGGACCCGCTGTTCTAGCTGTGCCTGCTGGACTTGCCGCTCCCATTCTACCTGTCGGCCCTCTCGATCCCTTAAGGCTCGCTCTGCCTGTCGCTCCGATGGATCCAAACGCTACTGTTGCTCCCGTATTTCCTGTCGCCCCGGTTGAACCTCTTACTCCTGTCATTCCAGTAATGCCCCCCGGAGTCATTACTCTTGCAGTACCTGTAGCCCGATTCTTTCCCGTCGCACCTGCAGCCACTGTCAGGCCCGTTAGTCCCGCGACCCTGATTCGACCTGATTCCAAGGAATCTCCTGCTTCAGCAGTTTCTCTTGAGCTCGGAGAACCGTGTCCTTGAGCGGTTTTAGCTTCTACATGATGCTGAACATGATCAGCACTGGAGTTCTTTAAGATAGACAATAATGACTGCAATGCAGCTTCCCGGACCGCTTTCGGAAGGTTCAGACCCGAAACAACACCTGACAGGGCATTGGTATAGTTGGCCAGTTGAACGCTCAAGTCACCTGAAGATGCACCGTTCCCCAAGAGCCTATCCATTCCTTCTGTAAGAGCTTGCATCCCGTCAAGCTCCTGCTTCGAAACACCCAATACACTGCTCTGCTGATGGATACCTTGAAGAACATCTCCAAGGCGCTGTCTGGATCGTTCACCCGGGTTCTTGACAGCATCCATAACATATCGCGGCAAATTGATCACCAGATTTGCTAACGGAATCGGATCAGAACGCTGTGCCGGATCATTCATCACGGTTTGAATGCCATTCTGAACTTCCGCAAGCACTGGATTAATGACACTGCCTACGCCAATGCGTTCCCCAAACGTTTGCAGCAAGGTTACGACCCCATTCAGTCTTGAGGCAATATTCTGCAGGTTATCTGCATTCGGAATCGTCACAACTTGCTGGACCGCTTCCTTCATACTGCGGTGTTCTCTTTGTGCAAACCTCATGCCGGACACCAGCTCGTTCAGACTCTGTAATTGTATTTTGATTCGAGTGAAGTTATCATTCTCTGGCAACTCCACAAATGCACTTGTCAGCGAAGCCAATTGGGAAATCCGCGCAACAAACCTCGCGGCTTCGGTCCTCCTCACTCGCATTCGTCCAGAAGCCAGCCCACGAATCACGGCTTTATTGCCCTTACGCCTCCTCTTCTCTTGCATCTAACCTACTCACCCCTAACAATTCTCATTCATCCGCAAACGCCTATGTAGGCACATTATTCAATGGATATGGATTATGTTCTCGTCAGCCTCTCTTATTATTGTTATTGATTTCGGCAGTAATCTATACGAAAAAAAGGAAAGATCGGCATACGCAGATCTTTCCTTTGTCTATGGCATTCATTATAAACGTTCCGATTCTTGCTGAAGCTTTGCGATATAAATCCGATCCTGTTTGGACAATTCCAGCTTGTCCAACAATTCAGGTCGACGCTCCCAAGTCCGTCTGAGCGCTTGTTCACGGCGCCACACTTCGATATTCGCATGATGGCCGCTGAGCAGAATATCCGGCACCTTCCATCCCCTGAATTCAGCCGGACGGGTATAGTGAGGGTATTCCAGCAGCCCTGTGCTGAATGAATCCGTCACCGCCGATGTCTCATTGCCAAGAACACCCGGCAGCAATCGAACCACGGAGTCAATAACAACCATTGCGGGCAGCTCTCCGCCTGTAAGCACATAATCCCCGATGGATAATTCATCAGTAACCAAATACTCGCGGATGCGTTCATCATAGCCCTCGTAATGACCGCATATGAACACAAGATGCTCTTCCTGAGACAGTTCTTCCGCTTTCTTCTGTGTAAACGTCTCGCCTTGCGGGCACATCAGAATAACGCGTGGAGGCTTAACGCCTTCTGATGATTCCGATGAGCCCTCCGCCAGCCCAGCCTCTTCCTCGTTGTTCGAAATCTGATCATAAGAACGTGGAGTTAGAATATCCTCCACTGCGGCAAATATCGGATCCGGCTTCAACACCATCCCGCCCCCACCGCCATATGGCGTATCATCCACCTGACTATGCTTGTTTCCGGCGTACTGGCGGAAGTTGATAGCATTTAAATGCACAATTTGTTTCTCGGCCGCTTTACCTAAAATGCTCGAATGGAACACACCGTCGAACATTTCCGGGAACAGCGTCAGCACATCAATCCGCATGGACTATAACAACCCTTCCATAAGATGCACGCGGACAAGCTTGGCTTCCTTATCTACGTCAAGAACGACATCCGGGATGGCTGGCAGCAGAACTTCCTTGCCTTGAGGGGTCTTCACAACCCATACATCATTAGCTCCGGGCGTTAAAATTTCTGAAATCGTGCCAAGCTCCTCTGCCGGTTCATCATCTGTCAGCACCTTGCAGCCAATGATCTCATGGAAGTAATACTCGTTGTCCGGAAGCTCCTCCTGAAGGTCCGCTTTGATCTTCAGCAGAGAGCCTTTATACTTCTCAGCATCGTTAATTCCATGCAGCTCTTTGAATTTAAGGACATACATATTTTTATGAAAACGGGATGTATCCACCGTTGCTTCAATCATGCTCCCTTTGTCCGGGACAATAAACAGCTTGCTCTTAACAGCAAATCGCTGGTCAGCAAAATCCGTATGTGGCATCACTTTGACTTCTCCGCGGATTCCATGCGTATTCACGATTTTGCCTACGGTAAACAACTTTTCAGACATGGTCTTCCTCCTGCATCACTTAATGAACGTTCGCTCATGTATGACCGACTGATTTCTTCAGCATGTACGAAAAAGGGCTAGGACATGCATCCTAACCCCCTTTCGTATATTTTAAGAAATGATATCAACGGTCACCCGTTTATCCATTTTAACTGCCGCCGATGTTACGACTGTACGCAATGATTTGGCGATACGCCCCTGTTTGCCTATGACCTTCCCGACATCGTCAGGATGCACGTACAGCTCATATACAATCAAGTGCTCCTTCTCAACGGTCTTCACAGTCACATCTTCTGGATGATCCACTAAAGCCTTAGCAATAACGCGAACTAATTCTTCCATAGATAACCCTCGCGATCAGTCTTATTTCTGATGCTTCAGCTCATGAAACTTCTTCATTACGCCCGCTTTGCTCAGCAAGTTGCGAACAGTATCAGATGCTTGCGCACCATTTTGAAGCCAGTTCAGTGCTTTCTCTTCATCGATCTTAACTTCAGCCGGTTGAGCAACCGGATTGTAATAACCGATTTCCTCGATAAAGCGGCCGTCACGTGGGGAACGGGAATCAGAAACCACCACGCGGTAGAAAGGAGCCTTGTGAGCACCCATGCGTTTCAGACGAATACGTACTGCCATTTTGAAAATTCACCTCCTTCAAAAAATGTCCATGCTTTATGTCCAAACTTAACGGAATGGGAACTTCATGCCTTTTCCACCAGTCAAGCCTTTTAACTGTTTCATTGCTTTATTTTTACCGCCTTTGGGACCCATCATATCCGAGAATTGTTTCATGACGCGGCGCATTTCATCAAACTGCTTGATCAGCCGGTTCACTTCAGCCAGCGAGGTTCCGCTGCCGGCCGCAATCCGTTTGCGGCGGTTGTGATTGATAATATCAGGCTGCTGCTTCTCCGCTGTAGTCATGGAGTGGACAATGGCCTCAATGCGTCCCATCTGCTTCTCGTCAACTTTGAGATCCTTGGTCTGCTTCATCTTGCCCATGCCGGGAATCATATCCATCAGCTGATCCAACGGACCGAGCTTCTTCACTTGGTCCATCTGTTCCAGGAAATCCTCAAACGTAAATTCAGCATTACGCATTTTACGTTCCATTTCCTTGGCTTTGTCTGCATCAATATTCGATTGGGCTTTCTCAATTAGGGACAGCATATCGCCCATACCGAGAATCCGGGATGCCATCCGTTCCGGATGGAACGGCTCCAGGGCATCAATCTTCTCACCCAGCGCCGCGAACTTAATCGGGCATCCGGTAACAGCTTTGACCGAAAGGGCAGCACCGCCTCGGGTATCACCGTCCAGCTTGGTCAATACAACGCCTGTAAGCGTCAATTGCTGATTGAAGCTTTCCGCAACATTCACCGCATCCTGACCTGTCATCGCATCAACAACAAGCAGCACTTCATCGGGATTTACAACACTGTGGATTTGCTTCAGTTCTTCCATCAGTTCTTCATCGACATGCAAACGGCCCGCAGTATCGATAATAACATAATCGTGACCGTTATCCTTGGCATGCTGCAAGCCTTGCTTCGCAATCTCAACCGGGCTTGTCTTGTCTCCAAGAGAGAATACAGGCACATTAATCTGTTCTCCAAGGACCTCAAGCTGTTTGATCGCTGCCGGACGATAAATGTCACCGGCTACGAGCAGCGGTCGGCTGTTCTGCTTCTGCAGCAGCTTGGCCAGCTTACCGGATGTCGTCGTCTTACCTGCACCTTGCAGACCGGCCATCATAATGACCGTAGGCGGTTTATTGCTCTTAACCAGTTTGGCCTGGCTGCCACCCATCAGCTCCGTCATTTCTTTATTAACGATGTCGATGATCACCATGCCGGGCGTAAAGCTGTCCATCACTTCCTTGCCGATGGCCTTCTCTTTCACTTTGGATACAAAATCCTTAACCACTTTGAAGTTAACGTCGGCTTCAAGAAGCGCGAGTCTTACTTCACGCATGGCGGCTGTTACATCTTCTTCGGACACCTTGCCTTTACCACGAAGCTTGCTGAACACATTCTGTAGTCTGCTGGTCAATCCTTCAAAAGCCATATCCGCCACCTCCGTTCATACTTAATCCCATACCTTTAATCGTTCAACCATATCGGTCATTACATTCTTATCATGTTCATCCAGGTCGCTAATCTCCACCCATTTCCGAAACTTATCCAGCTCACGGACACGCGTTTCATGCTTGCTCAGCAGCCCAAGCTTCTCTTCGTAAGACTCAAGCACCTGCTCTGCACGCTTAATATGTTCATAGACGGCCTGACGACTAATCTCAAATTCACCAGCGATTTCTCCCAAGGAAAAATCGTCATGGAAATAATATTTCAAAAAGGTCTGCTGCTTCTCTGTCAGCAGCTGCTCATAAAAATCGAACAGCAGATTGATCCGGTTCGTCTTCTCGAGCCGATTCTCCTGACTCATTTAAGGGCACCCCCCTCGTCAAGGAAAAACACTTTACAGTTCGCTTAACGAACCTTATCATACATAAAACAAAGAAGGATGTCAAGCAATTTCCCTTGTCATCCTTCTTCATGTGCAGCAAGCCTTTTTCCTACCCTGTTTACCCGACAGGAAGAAGGTAGATCAGTATCGCAAAAAAGTGAAGAATCGATCCCGCAAGTACAAACAAATGCCAGATCGCATGATGGTACGGGAAGCCCCGCCATACGTAAAAGATCGTGCCTAGGGTGTACAGCACGCCGCCAAGAGCGAGCAAATTCATACCCTGCGGTGCCACAACGGCGGTTAAAGGGTTCCAGGCAATAACGATCAGCCAGCCCATCGCAATGTAGAATATCGTGGATAGAAACAGAAACTTCTTCACGAAGAAGGCTTTGAAGATGACGCCGAACAGTGCAACTCCCCAGACGATTCCGAAGAGGCTCCATCCAAGCGTTCCACGAATGGCCACCAGCAGGAAGGGAGTGTACGTTCCTGCGATAAACAAGTAAATGGAGGAATGATCCATAAACTCAAAGAAATCTTTGGCTTTACCGTCCCTCAAGCCGTGAACCAGCGTTGAACTCAAATACAGCAGCAGCATCGTCGAGCCGTAGATCGTAAAGCTGACAATATGCCATGCAGTGCCCTTCAAACTTGAAAATACAATCAAGAGCACCAGCGCAGCAACACTTAGCGCCGCTCCTATGCCATGTGTTATTGCATTCGCTATCTCTTCTCGGCGTGGATAAGTGTAAGTATTGGCCATAACAGGTATCCTTTCGCTTGAAATCTTATACTTCATTATAAGCCCTGCCAGCATACAAAATCCAGCAAGCATCCAGATCAACGCCCTTTTGAACGGAAAAATTGCAAAATGGCGTCGACGATTTGACGCGAGGCAGTGCCATCACCAAAGGGATTGCTGGCTCTTGCCATGTTGCGGTAGGTCTCCTCATCCGTTAACAGCTTCTCTATTCCTGCCACTACCTCATCGCAATTCGTGCCAACACACTTTAAGGTGCCCGCTGTAACCCCTTCAGGACGCTCTGTCTTGTCCCTCAATACCAGAACCGGTTTCCCCAGCGACGGCGCTTCCTCCTGAATACCCCCGGAATCCGTCAAGACGAGATATGCGCGCTGCATGATATGGTGAAGATCAACAACATCCAGCGGTCCTGTCAGATGAATTCGCTCATGTCCCTCCAGAGCTTGCGCTACCGCCTGCTGCAGAACGGGGTTCGGATGAACCGGATACACCACTTCGACATCCGGGTGGTTCTGGACGGTTCGCTTTACAGCCTCAAGCACGCCCTTCATAGGTTCACCCCAATTCTCCCGGCGATGCATCGTCATGAGAATTAAGCGGGCATTTTCCCGTAACTTGCTCTGTAAAGGGTGCTTAAAGGGAGCCTGCAGCGTCCATCTCATGGCATCGATCCCCGTGTTTCCCGTTACATACACATGATCCGTACGATGCTCGGCTCTGAGATTGGATGCCGATAGCGCTGTAGGAGCAAAATGCATATCGGCTATTCGGCCAATCCATTCCCGGTTCATCTCCTCCGGAAATGGCGCGTATTTGTCATAGGTCCGCAATCCCGCCTCCACATGCCCAACCGGCACTTTCGCATAATAGGCCGCCAAGGCGCCTATGAATGCCGTTGTTGTATCCCCGTGAACCAGGACCAGATCGTACCTTTGCGCCTGGAATACATTTTCCATCCCTTTTAACAGGTCGGCACTCAGGCTGTACAGCGACTGTCCTTCCTTCATCATATTTAAATCCATCTGAGCCTCGATCTCAAAAAATTGAAGAACCTGATCCAGCATTTCCCGATGCTGGGCGGTGACACAAACAATTGGGGTCAATCCCGGAGTACGTTCCAATTCCTTGACCAACGGTGCCATTTTGATCGCTTCTGGACGCGTTCCGAAGATAACAAGAACATTTTTTTGATCCACGAATCTTCACACTCCCCCTCGCTTTCATATGAAAAGGTATATCTGGGATGACATATCTTAAGCATTATATGGAAATTTGATAGATTCGTTCTGGTCATACGCACGCTTGAGAAAAACCAACCATTTTTCAATCACTCGGCTCATTCGTCCAATTCTATGAAGCTAGCATTGCATATATTATTGCGAGAACAAAGAAAGGAGGAAACCTCTTGGCTGTCATCATTTATCCCAGAACGATGAACTGGTCGTACATGAAACAGAGACCGCAGCAGCTAATGACACAATTGGGCTCGCTTGGTCATCAGGTTTTCTTCGAAAACCTGGCACCGCTGGATAAGGAGTTTAAAGAGATTGAACCGAATGTGTATCTGTTTACGGATACCAAGGCATTTCTGCACAAAAAGCTGCCTGCATTGCGAAAGGAGCATCCCGTTGCCGTCTGGACGACCTGGTCCAAGCTCCGGACGCGCATTTCCACGCTCTTTGACCCTGATATTACAATCTACGACTGCTGTGATGAATTTCCGCATTGGGCTAAATATGAACCCAAAATGATTGACGAGGCGGATCATGTCGTATGTACGGCAGAGGTCATTCGCACCCGATTGTCACTGGCATACCCCGGTAAACCACTGACCTTGATTCCGAATGGCGCTGATGCTTCGTTTTTTCATATTCCATCCAGTGATAGACCCGCTGATCTGCCTCCGGGTCCTGTTGTTGCTTATATCGGTGCTTGGGCCTATTGGGTAGATCATGAACTGTTCGCTAAAGCCGCCATTCAATTTCCGAACGTCCAGTTTGTATCCATTGGAGCTCCTTACGGCAGCTCAGGCGACTATTCGAAGCTGCCTAACGTGCATATACTCGGGGAAAAGCCGCACCACGAGCTCAAGCGTTACCTCACTCATATCGACGTTGCGTTGATTCCATTCCAATACCATCCGATTACGCTCGCAACCAATCCCGTTAAAGCCTATGAATACTTGGCATCGGGTGTCCGGGTGCTATCAACGGCCTTGCCGGAATGCATCGCCATGGAGCCGCATGTAACCACTGCGACAACCCATGACGATTTCCTTGTTAAGCTGGCCTCCATGCTTCATCACCCTGACACTGCAGAGCATAAGCTGGCCCGGATTGCGTACGCCCGAGAGAACCGCTGGATTGAGCGCGGACTGAAAGCCGATCAGGTCATCCGGCTAGTCCTCCATGATAAAGGCTTGACATCGAATTGATCCCGTACAACTTACTTCGCACGCAAGCATTAGGCTATGGATTGACCAATACGTCAGCGTACCGCGATCGTATCCTTCAGGAAGTCACACATGCGGACAGAGAATGGGTTCTCTGGAGCCTCAGCAGGTCTTTTCCCATGAGAAGAACACTCATTTCCTTCCCTATGCCTGCACATATCCCGGACGCTGTAGTCTGTATATGTGTTCATGGTGTTCCTCTCTATTGGAAAAAAACCTGGCTGCTCGCAAGGCTCACCCATTGGAACGCCAGGCTCCCCGCTGCCCGATTTCTGCCTTATGATCTGCTGCCAACGGACTCAAGACTTGTTCTGCATCTGGATGCATCACAGAACGATTCGTTTCAAAAGGAACTGCCGTATATTCTCCCGATACTTGCATCCACACAGATGCAAGAGAAACATACTGGAGACAAAGGGGATTTATCTCCTGTGGTCCCTGCTCAACCTGCAGTTTCCATATTGATGAGCATTCATAATATGAAAGACACTCTGGGCTGGAGCATCCGTTCTGTGCTGGCACAAACCAACGAAAACTGGGAGCTGCTGATTGGGGATGACGGCTCTGGGGACGAGAGTCTTGAGGAAGCCTGCGCTTATCAAGACAGCAGAATACGTGTTCTTTCGCAAGCGCGTAACCGCGGGAAAGCCTTGATGATGAACCGGCTGCTCTTTGAAGCACGGGGGCGTTACATTCTGGAACTGGATGGGGATGACTGGCTGGCACCGAACGCAGTAGCACTCCTGACCGAAGCGCTTGACCTGAATCCGGATGGCGGTATCGCCACGGGATGGTATGGCTGCTGGGAACGAACCAGGCAGTTCGGTCCGCTGTGGAGAAGAGATGTGGACTCCGGCAGGCTTCATTCAGAATCATCCGCTCCGTTGCCCAATCCATCGAATGACCGCAGTCACCCGATCGTGCCCAGAATGTATCGCAAATCTTCTCTGATCGCCATCGGCGGCTGGTGGAATCGTGAGGATCGCCTCGGACGTATCTTCGAAGATATGGACGTTACCTCCCGTCTCCTGAAACACAGCTCTCTAGCTCATGTCACGGCTGTCCTCTATCATCGTGTCATCGACGGCACCAGTATCAGCCAACGTAATCGTAATCTGTTCAAAAGCTGGAATCAGCAGTCAGACAAGATCTAGAACGCATTCGCAAAGGAGGTGAACGTAATGCATATTGCCGCTTCCGGATACTATGGCATGGGAAACTTCGGAGATGACTTGTTTCTTCACACCCTTAGGCAAGTATTCCACGAACATCACGTCTACCCTTGGAACTCCCGCTTGGATCCGCGCCGAACGGATGCTTTCATTATCGGAGGAGGCGATTTAATCACACCCTACTCGTTCAACCGTTATTACTTCCCGCCACAATTAAACGGACAGCCCACATGGGTGTATGGCGTAGGTATCGTTGATGCCTACCCCGAACACACTTGGCCCGAAGAGCAGGTAGCCGCGTATCGCGACATGATTTCCAAAGCGAACCGGGCCGTCTTCCGGGATGAACGTTCCTCGGCTATAGCCAAGCGGGCGCGATTTCATCCTAACGTGGAGACGGCTCCTGACATGGTGTTCGGCTATCGTCAGCCCGACATCCCGGTACAGCGATTTTCCAGACGTCCAACCATTGGGGTTGTTGTATTCGCCTATGAATCATTCCCTATGGACAATATGACAAAACTTCTGGCACATCTTACGGCAAAAGACTACCATGTCGTGCTTATACCGGTCATTCATCATCCGGGGAATGCGTACTCGGACTACAACACCTGTTTACAACTGCAGCGAAACATCAAGGAATGCACACCTGCAGCTTCCGTTGAAACACTGCCGTTTCTTATGGACATTGAGCTGACTTACCGTTTCATTCAATCCGTTGACTATTTAATCTCCTTCAAACTTCATCCGTCGCTGGCCGCCTTGCGTGGGGGTAAGCCTGTACTGGCGCTCAGCACCATGAGCAAAGTGCATAGCCTCCTAAGCTCCTTTGGTCTAGGTCAGTATTTTACCGACTATCGTCAACCGCTTGAGGCCCTGATCGATAAAACCGAAACCTTCCTTAAGTACGGTCCTGGTCATGTGCAGCAAGTTATGCCTATGATCCGGGCAGCAGAGAACGAAAGCACGGCCTCGCTTCAGGATTTAAAGAATCATATTGAAGGGCACACCCGATGGTAATACAGAAAGGAGAATGACTATGTGTTGCTTCCTGTTCTGCAGACGACTTGCTGCACGAGTAAAGATGTTAACACGGCAGGTTGAGTTTCTAAGCCAGCAGACCGGTCAATTGACCGAACGCGTAGAGTCACTGGAGAGTCAGGTGCTCACGGGCTTAACCATCATTCCGGAACTGATTCACTATTTCGAAGTCCGCACAGGGCAGCAAGTACGGGTCAGCACCACCTTTGTCACCTTGGAAGGCGTTGTTCTTGCAACTGCCGAGGACGGGGTACAGCTCCGTGAAGCTTCCGGAGATCTGGTGCTGATTCCATTCGCGAATATTACTTCCGTTCAATAAATCCCCTCAATGGCTGCTGATCTTCCGTTTCAAACTTTCATTACAGCAAGGAGGGAATTTCGATATGCGCTACGTGGATTGGCTGCAAGGATTTATCGGATCCGAAACCGAAGTAACGGTGTCGGGAGATGTGATCATTGGCACCCTGACCGAAGTGGGAGAAGGGACCATCTCTTTAAAAATCCCGCCCATCATCTATGGCCCGCCAACCGATACAGCTATCATCCCGCTTCGTGCGATTGAATTCGTTCGAATCGTCTCTTCTTAATCACATCCGGTTATCACTCGAATCGAACATGAAAAAGGACCGAAAGTACAACTTTCGGTCCTTTTGTATTTGATTTAACTTCAGAAGCGTCTAATCTTCTTGTTCTGCTTCATTCTCTTCTTCCTTAATCAATCCGGCAAACAAGGCATGGACAAATTGCTCCGAATCAAAAGTCTGGAGATCCCCCATCTTCTCTCCAAGCCCTACCAGCTTCACTGGCAAATTCAACTCTTGACGAATCGCAATGACAATTCCGCCTTTAGCCGTACCATCCAGCTTGGTTAATACAAGCCCGGTCACGCCGCTCTTCTCACCGAACAGTTTGGCCTGACTTAGCGCATTCTGACCTGTTGTAGCATCGAGTACCATCAATACCTCATGCGGCGCACTTGGGATTTCGCGTTGAATGACACGGAATATCTTATTCAGCTCTTCCATCAGATTCGTTTTGTTCTGAAGACGCCCCGCGGTATCACAGATCAGAATATCTGCCTGCCGCTGTTTGGCTGCTTGAACCGCGTCGAACATGACCGCTGCCGGATCAGAGCCAGGCTGCTGCTTAATGACCTCCACACCAACCCGTTCGCCCCATACTTCGAGCTGTTCAATAGCACCTGCGCGGAACGTATCGCCCGCTGCAAGCATAACTTTTTTGCCCTCCTGCTTGTAACGGTGCGCAAGCTTACCAATTGTAGTTGTCTTACCAACTCCGTTTACGCCAACAAAGAGAATGACCGTAATTCCATCCGGATTCTCGCGCAGTTCATTGCTGCTGTCATCACGAAGGAGACCCATCAGTTTCTCGGACAATACCGGCTGCAAATCGGCAGCATCCTCGATCCGCCGTTTTTTCACTTCGGCACGAAGATCATCCATCAGGTCCATGACCGTGTTGACGCCAACATCAGCGCCAATCAGAATCTCTTCCAATTCCTCGTAGAACTCCTCATCGATCTTTTTGCGGCGAATGACCAGGTCCGACACTTTCTCGATAAAGCCCTTCCGGGTTTTCTCCAGTCCGTCCCTGAACTGTTTCGTTACGTTTTCTGTCTTGCTGGAAATGCTCTCTTTTAACTTCTTAAAAAAGCTCATACGTTCCCTCCATGTGATGGTTTATGTTAAATTAGGCGATCTCCGCTTCCTCATCCTCAAGTCTAACCGACACCAGCTTCGACACGCCGCCCTCTTCCATCGTGACGCCGTACAGTACATCCGCCTCTTCCATCGTTCCCTTGCGGTGTGTGACCACAATAAACTGTGTTTGCTCGGAGAACTCCCGCAAATACTGGGCAAAGCGTACCACGTTCGCTTCATCAAGCGCCGCTTCGACTTCATCAAGCACACAGAACGGAACCGGCTTCACCTGTAAAATGGCGAACAGCAGCGCCATAGCGGTTAATGCACGCTCTCCCCCGGACAGCAGCTGCAGGTTTTGCAGCTTCTTGCCGGGAGGCTGGGCAACGATATCAATCCCCGTCTCAAGCAATCGATCCGGATCAATCAGGACCAGATCAGCCCGTCCGCCTCCGAACAGCTTCGTAAACACCGTACCGAACTCGCGCCGGATCGCATCAAACGTCAGCTTGAAGCGCTTGGACATTTCATCGTCCATTTCTTTAATCACCTGATACAGCGTAGTTTTCGCTTCGACCAAATCCGCCTTCTGCTCGCTCAAGAACAGATACCTCTCATTGACGCGCTGGTACTCTTCAATGGCCCCCAGATTCACATCACCAAGAGAAGTTATAGACCGTTTCAGATCACGAACTTCATTCTGCGCTGCCGGAATGTCTTCGGGAATCGGATACCGCTGCTTGGCAAGCTCGTAACTCAGCTCATAGTCCTCGCTTAATTTTTTCAATATATTCTCAAGCTCAACATCGAGCCGGTTTACTCCAATTTCGGTCTGGCGAAGCTGATCGTCCACAGCCCGCAGCTGAGTCCGCTGCTCCTTCGTTTCACTCTCTTCGAGCTCCAGTTTCCGGCTTAATGCGCTGCGCGCTGCCCGTTTGAATTCCAGCTGCTGCGTAGCTTCTTCCTTCTTCAGCTTGTACTGATTCAGATCCTCGATCTGCTTCACGCTCTCGCTTTGGTTCTGATTGAGGTCTGCTTGAACGGAGGCCAGCATCGTGCGGTTCTGCTTCTGTTCCTTCTCATGGTTGTCCACATCCGATTGAAGGCGTTTGAGCTGCTCCTCCAGCGAGAAGGTTTCCTGATCCAGTTTACCTTCGCGAACCTTAAGATTCGTCAGTTGACTCTGAAGTTCTTCCTTCGCCGATTCGTTTGCTTTACGGGCAAATTCAGCAGCCTGGATCGCTAGATGTGTCGACTTCTCCTCGTCTTCAAGCTCAGACAATAACTTCTGTGCCCGAACACGGTTTTCCTGAATTTCTTTTGCTTCCTTCTCGTGGCTGCTCTTCTCCTCACCGGCTAGCTCTGCTTGCTCAAGGACGTGGCGCAGCTCATGATCGAGCTGCTTACGGTCTCCCGCTGCCTGCTGTTCCTCGACACGCTTGTCGTCCCCGGCTCTTCGAAGCTCGTCCAGTTTATCCTGAGATTCAACCATTTGATTCCGGACGCTTTCAATGCCCTGCTGGAGCTTCTCCAGCTGCTTCTCGGTTTCCGTGATTTCCTGATCCAGCTGCTCCAGCTGACGCTTACGGCCCAGCAGACTGTTCGTTTTCTTATGCTGACTGCCGCCTGTCATGGAACCGCCGGCATTAACCACGTCCCCTTCGAGGGTGACCACGCGGAAGCGATAGGAGAATCTGGCTGCAATCTTGTTCGCCTGCTCCAAAGTCTCCGCAATGACAACATTGCCAAGAAGACTTCCGACAATGTTGCTGTATCTTGAATCGTATTGAACCAGCTCGGAGCCGAAGCCCACAAATCCGGCTTCCCCTTCTGCCAGCGTTCGATCCGATGCGGATACATTCCGCGGACGAATGACGTCCAAAGGAAGAAATGTCGCCCGTCCTAACTGACGCTGCTTCAAGAAGGCAATCGCCTGCCTGGATACGGACTCGTTCTCCATGACGATATGCTGAACAGATGCCCCGAGAGCTGTCTCCATCGCAAGCTCCAGCTTTTCCGGTACGCGAATAAGCTCTGCTACTGCGCCGTGAACACCTTGAAGCACGGATTTGCGAGAAGCCTTCAATACTTCCTTAACACCCAGCATAAATCCGTCGAAGTCGTCCTGAAGCTCCTTCATGGTATCACGGCGCGAAATTTGCGCTTCCCGCTTCTGCTCCCATTTCCGAAGCGCTCCCTGCGTCTCCTCCTGCAGCTTCTGCAGGGATTGATACCGCTCGCTCTCACTGATATAACCGCTGCGGAGATCCGCGATCTCTTTGCCGAAACGTTCGATGCTGCGATCAATGCTCTCTTTGCGCTTCAGTAAATCTTCTTTCAGCGCTTCCCATTTGCCGGACTCCTCTTGTGCCCGGTTCATCCGGCGATCCAGCGCTTCTTGCTGCTGGTCCGCATAGCGGATTTCATTCCGCGCTTGAGCCATTTGGTTCATCAGCTCCAGCAGGTTCCCTTTCAAGCTCTCTTCCTGCTGCTGGCTGATTCCACCGGTTACGCCAACCAGCTTCGCTTCTTCCGCTGACAGCTGATCCCGCACATGAGTTAATTCCTGCTGCAGCTCCTGCAGCTTGTTCTTCATTCTAGCCAGCTCGCCCACGCGCTCACCTAATCGATGATCGCCGGAGTGCAGACTCTCCTCCAGCTGCTCGCGTGTCCGTTCCAGGTTGCGGCGGCGCTCCTTAAGTACCTCACCGTAGCCCTCGCTCTTCTCAAACAGCTCGCTGAATTGAAGCAGCTGGCTCTGCAGCTCTTCCACTTCCTCTTCCAGCCGGCGAAGAGCCGATCTGTCGCTCTCCAGCTTGGCATCATGGGCGGACACCACAGTAGACAGGGCAAGCTGCTCTTCCTTCAGCTGCTCCAGCTTCGCATTGGCTTCACTCCATGAGGTATGTATCTGCTCAATTTGATATACATACAGCGAAATTTCCTTGTGTTTCAGCTCCTCGCGGAGTTCCTTATAACGAAGCGCCTTCTCAGACTGCTCTTTGAGCGGCCCGATCTGATCTTCAAGCTCTGTAACCAGATCGTGAATACGGAGCAAATTTTGTTCCGTTTCATCCAGCTTGCGCACAGACTCTTTTTTACGTGATTTATATTTAACGATCCCGGATGCTTCCTCAAAAATTCCCCGGCGATCTTCTGATCGTGTGCTCAGAATTTCCTCAATGCGCCCTTGTCCAATGATAGAATAGGCTTCTTTACCAATCCCGGTATCCATGAACAGCTCCGTTATATCCTTCAGCCGACAAGACTGCCTGTTGATGAAATACTCACTGTCACCGCTGCGGTGTACCCGTCTTGTTACGGTCACCTCATTAAAATCCAGCGGCAGTACATGATCCTCATTGTCCAGCGTAAGGGAAACCTCACCGAAATTGACCGCTTTACGCGCGTCGCTTCCGGCAAAAATAATGTCTTCCATCTTGCCACCGCGAAGCGATTTGGCGCTTTGTTCACCAAGTACCCAGCGGATCCCATCCGAAATGTTGCTCTTGCCGCTGCCATTCGGACCAACAACGGCTGTAATTCCCCGGACAAATTCCATCTCTGTCTTGTCGGCAAATGATTTAAATCCTGCTAACTCGATCCGTTTCAAAAACATATTCGACCTATCACCTCTCCTGCTATTGTAACACAAGTAGAATCGGCTTCACCGCCGTCTTTGGACGAGGTCCACTAACGTCATAAACAGCTGTCCCTAAGGCAAATGCCAGACAACGAAAAGAGCAAAAAACAGTCATCCTATCCGGTTCCGCTTGACTGCTCTTTGCTCTTTGTTTGTCATCACATCAGCGAAGCTTTAGGCATCCGCACGTTTCAGCTGCTTTAAGGCTACTGCCGCTGCTTGCTGCTCGGCTTCTTTCTTGGATCTGCCGCTTCCGCGTCCAAGACATTCGCTTCCCATGTATACCTCCGAGACAAACTCCCGCTCATGTGCCGGTCCTCGCTCTTCTACGATACGATATTCCAGTGCGCCCATGCCGTGATGCTGGGTCAGTTCCTGAAGCTCGGTCTTATAGTCGCTCATCTGCGGACGACCATTGACGGTCACCGAGGGAAAAACATGGTCGCTCAAAAACCGGCGAACCGCTTCCAATCCCTGATCCAGATAAAGCGCCCCCACAAATGATTCAAATACATCAGCAAGAAGAGCAGGGCGGGTTCGACCGCCCGTCATTTCCTCTCCTTTGCCTAACAGAACGTAACGACCAAAGTCCAGACCTACAGCGAATTGTACCAACGAAGGCTCGCATACGATCGCGGCCCGCAGCTTGGTTAATTCGCCTTCCGGACGGTCCGGAAAAAGGTTGTATAGGAATTCGCTGACCGTCAGTTCCAGAACGGCATCTCCTAGAAATTCAAGGCGCTCATTGTCCTGGCTCTGACTGAAGCGATGTTCGTTAACATAAGATGCGTGGGTAAAGGCCTGCTTCAGCAGCATTGCATTGCGAAACTGGATTTGAAGTTTATGCTGTAACTGCTTCAGATCTCCACTCAACACACTGTCCCCTTACTCGGCGTATTTTTTCAGGATAATCGTAGCATTATGCCCGCCAAATCCGAACGAATTGGACATGACGATATCCAAATCGGCTTTACGCGGGTGATTAGGAACGTAATCCAGATCACATTCCGGATCCTGATCCTCCAGATTAATTGTTGGTGCAATAATTTGGTTCTTCAGGCTCAGCCCGCAGATAACGGCCTCAACGCCGCCAGCTGCTCCAAGCAAGTGACCTGTCATCGACTTGGTTGAGCTTACGGCAACTTTGTAGGCATGGTCACCCAGTGCCATTTTAACCGCCTTCGTCTCCGAACGGTCGCCGACCGGTGTTGAAGTTCCGTGAGCATTAATGTAATCTACTTCCTCCGGCTCAATGCCCGCATCGCGAATGGCCATCTTCATGCAGCGTGCTGCTCCGTCCGGATCCGGCTCGGTAATATGATGAGCATCGGCACTTAAACCATAACCGATCACCTCGGCATAGATTTTAGCTCCGCGTTTTGTTGCATGCTCTAAAGATTCGATCACGAGCACACCCGCACCTTCACCCATGACAAAACCGTCACGACCGGTATCGAATGGCCGGCTGGCCTTCTCCGGTTCGTCATTGCGGGTTGACATTGCACGCATAGCGCAGAAACCAGCCATTCCTGTCGGACGAATCGTTGCCTCCGCTCCGCCGCAGATCATCACATCTGCATCACCGCGCTGGATCAGACGGTATGAATCACCAATAGAATGCGTTCCGGTAGCGCAAGCTGTAACTTGCGTTGTGTTCGGACCCTTGGCTCCGAGATTGATCGACATTTGGCCGGAAGCCATATTCGCGATCATCATCGGAATAAAGAATGGGCTTACACGTTTCGGGCCCTTCTCCAGCAGGATGTTATGTTGATCCTCCCAGGTTCCCAAACCGCCGATACCCGATCCAATCGATACGCCAACCCGTTCAGCGTCGGCATTCACTCCAATTTCAAGACCGCTGTCCTCAAGTGCCTTCGAACCGGCTGCAACAGCAAGCTGCACGAAACGGTCCATTCTGCGCGCTTCCTTGCGATCCATATAATCTTCCGGGTTAAACTCTTTCATGGAAGCTGCGATCTGGGTTGTGTATTCGCTGACATCAAATGCTTCGATGCGGGATACGCCAGACCTGCCTTCCATTAAACTATTCCAGAATGTATCAAGATCTTGACCGATCGAGGTCATGACTCCCATTCCTGTTACAACGACTCTTTGTTTCAAACAAACTCACCTCTATATGGACTGCCCGTCCAGCCATGAAGTCCGAACCTCCGGCTCAAGCTGAACAAAGGCAGTAATAATCTATCACTTGTTGCCACTGAAGCTAGGATTGAATGTGGAGAAGTCCCGCCTTGCTAAAGAACGGGACTTAACTGTAATGACTTAGGTATGAGATTGTATGTAATTTACAACTTCACCTACGGTCGTAATTTTCTCCGCATCTTCATCAGAGATCTCCATATCAAACTCATCTTCCAACTCCATCACCAATTCAACTACATCGAGAGAATCAGCTCCAAGGTCGTCTTTGAAAGATGCTTCTAATGTTACGTCGGCTTCGTCAACACCCAGGCGGTCGATAACGATGCGTTTCACGCGTTCCAATACATCGGACATCCGGCTCACCTCCTCTTGGTAATTATACGAGATATGACTTCAAATTGCCATAGAAGGCATTTGAAAACGATTTAATGTCCAGCGGCCAGCGCCAGATCATCGGCGGCGTCTACATATACATACCGCCATCCACATGCAGCACCTGTCCAGTCATATAGGATGCGCTGGAAGATGCTAGAAAGGCAACCACCCCGGCAATCTCCTCTGGCTGACCGAGACGGGCGAGCGGAATACCGCCGAGCAGACCTTCCCGCATGTCCTCGGAAAGTTCCCGGGTCATATCGGTATCGATAAAACCGGGAGCCACGGCGTTTACCGTAATTCCGCGGGAAGCCAGCTCCCGTGCGGCGGATTTGGTCAGGCCGATAACACCGGCTTTGGCCGCAACATAGTTGGCCTGCCCCGGATTGCCAAGGGCCCCGACAACAGAAGATATATTGATAATCCGTCCATAACGCTGTTTCATCATAGGACGTGTCACCGCTTTAAGACAGTTGAATACCCCTTTAAGATTCGTTTCGATCACCTGATCGAACTCTTCTTCCTTCATACGCATGATTAAATTATCTCTAGTAATCCCTGCGTTGTTCACCAGGATATCAATTCGACCAAAAGTCTCCATTACCTGCTTTACCATGGCTTCGGCTTCTTCGGTTCGTCCAACATTGGATTTTATCGCGATTGCCGATACGCCCTTTGCGCGAATTGCTTCCACAACCTCGGCTGCGGCAGCTTCGCTCCCTGCATAGTTGACCGCTACGTTAGCGCCCAGATCAGCAAGTCCGAGAGCAATGCTCCGGCCAATGCCGCGGGAAGCACCCGTAACAAGCGCAGTCTGTCCTTTTAGAGCTTCACTCATACCTGTTCCTCCTTTCTAGAGTGATCCGACATGGATCAGCAGTTATTTTATACGACAGTCTCCAAGCTGTTGACGCTGTCCAGGCTATTCACGTTAATGACTTTAACCGATTTGTCAATCTTTTTAATTAAACCGCTAAGTACGCTGCCAGGACCAATCTCGACAAAGGTATCCACACCCTGACTGATCATCCATTCCACACTGTCTTGCCACAGCACAGGGGAATATACCTGTTCCACCAGCAAACCGCGGATTGCAGCGGCATCGTCCACCGGGCGTGCCGTTACATTGGCAACCACCGGCACGGAAGGTGCATGGAAGGAGGCCTGCTCCAGCTTATCTGCAAGCCGGTTTGCCGCTTCCTTCATCAAGGAAGAGTGGAAAGGCCCGCTGACTTCCAGCGGTATTGCACGCTTGCCGCCCGCTTCCTTAATTCTTTCTGCAGCAGCTGCAACGCCCTGGGCTGAGCCCGAAATGACAATCTGACCCGGACAGTTCATGTTGGCTAACTCCACGACGTGCCCCTCTGCTGTAATGCCACTGCACAGCGTGGTCAAAGCGTCCCGGTCTGCACCAAGCACAGCAGCCATAGCTCCCTGGCCTCCTGGAACCGCTGCTTCCATGTATTCCCCGCGGGCTCTTACGATGGATACCGCTTCTTCAAACGACAGCACGCCTGCGCATACAAGCGCACTGTACTCGCCCAGGGAATGGCCTGCAACGTAATCCGGCTCGATTCCCTTACCGCGAATGGCTTCCAGATAGGCCAGGCTTGTTGCCAACAGAGCAGGCTGCGTATTTACTGTTTGTTTAAGTTCTGCATCAGGACCATTAAAAATAATGGAGCTCAGCGAGAATCCAAGTTTATCATCCGCTGTTTCAAACATATCCTGCACGGAGGGAAGCGCGTCATATGCATCCTTCCCCATCCCGACGGACTGAGCGCCCTGACCAGGAAATATAAATGCTGTTTTACCCAAAATCGTTGGCTCCCTTCTATCTCTATCAAAAGGATCTAAATAAATGCTGTTACCAGATGAGTACCGAGGATCCCCAGGTTAAGCCACCGCCAAAACCAACCATTAATACCTTGTCCCCTTCTTTCAAGCGGCCCGACTCCTGCGCCTCGACAAGAGCTAACGGCACGGAAGCAGCTGATGTGTTGGCGTATTTATCAACATTGATAACAACCTTCTCCTCCGGAAGCTCCAGACGCTCCATAGCCGACTTGATAATCCGGATGTTCGCTTGATGAGGGACAAATAAATCAATATCCTTTTTGTCGATGCCTGCTTTGGACAATACGGCTTCCGTCGCAGAACCCATAACCCGTACCGCAAATTTAAACACTTCGCGGCCATTCATATAAATATAATGTTTATTCGTATTGATCGTTTCGGCAGAAGCCGGCAATCTGGAACCGCCTGCCTCGATATACAAGTGGGCTCCGCCCGCGCCTTCCGCGCCCAGATCGAACGCTTGGAATCCCCTGCCCTCCGGCACTTCACCGACAATCGCAGCTCCGGCACCGTCACCAAACAGGACGCATGTGTTCCGGTCGGTATAGTCCGTGATGCGGGACAAGCAGTCCACACCGATAACAAGAGCATTGTTGTACATGCCCGTCTTCACAAAATTCGTGGCTGTAGCAAGGCCATATACAAACCCCGAGCAAGCTGCCGACAGGTCAAATGCCGCCGCTTTCTTGGCTCCCAATCGATCCTGAAGCAGACATGCTGTGGACGGAAAGAACATATCCGGCGTAATGGTTGCCACAATGATCAATTCCAGATCCTCAGCCTGCATTCCAGCGGATTTGAGCGCATTTACCGCTGCATGATAAGCCAAATCCGAGGTCGCTTCATTCGGTGCGGCAATATGCCGCTCACGGATGCCCGTCATCGAGACAATCCATTCATCGCTAGTATCTACCATTTTCTCCAAATCACGATTCGACAGTATCTTCTCGGGCACATATTTGCCTGTTCCAATAATACCGACCGGACGCAAATTGTTCATGTCCTCACTCACTTCCCGCTGATTTCATTCGAAATACTCTCTACCAACCGATTCTGAAGCGCCGTCCGCGCCTGTCGAATCCCATTCTTGATGGCATTCGCATCCGATGAACCATGGCTCTTAACAACCAAGCCGCTGAGACCGAGGAGAGGCGCTCCGCCATGCTCCTTATAATCCAGCGTGGACTTCAGGCTGCGTAATTCCGGCATCATCAAGGCAGCAGCCATCTTGGTCTTAAGCGACTTGCTGAACTGTTCTTTCAACAGTGAAAAGAGGGCACCGGCTGTTCCTTCAATCGATTTCAATAGGATGTTGCCTGAAAATCCATCACACACAAGCACATCGCAAACCCCATTCATCACATCACGCGACTCCACATTGCCAACAAAATGAATCGGCAGCTCCTCCAGTAATGGATATGCATGCTTGGTCAATTCATTGCCTTTGCCCGGCTCGGTGCCGACATTTAACAGCCCGACCCGCGGTTTGGCGATACCATGCACCTTCTCGCGATACAGACTGCCCATTAAGGCATACTGCTGCAAATGCTCCGGCTTCGAGTCCATATTTGCACCCAGATCCAGGGCAAGCATCCCTTTGCCGTCAAGCGTAGGAATCATAGGCGCAAGCGCAGGGCGTTCTATGCCTTTCATCCTCCCCACAACGAGGAGCCCGGTTGTCATCAGGGCTCCTGTGTTGCCTGCCGAGATCATGGCATCCGCTTCGCCTTCACGAATCATTCGCCCCGCCACAACCATCGAAGCATCTTTCTTCCGGCGGACGGCCTTCACCGGCTCATCCTCCGCTTCAATGACCTCGCTTGCATGAACAACCTTCAGATTAGCTGGCTTGTCTTTAAGGAAAGCTCCCATCTGCGCCTCATCCCCAACGAGGATGATCTCTGTATCCTTCCATTCCTGTGCGGCAATCAGCGCGCCCTCAACATTGCTCTTGGGGGCGTTGTCACCGCCCATCGCATCAACCACAATTCTCATGGCCAAAGTTCCTCCCTTACTTATGTCATTCTCCTGTAGATCGGTAAATTACGAAATTCCCCTGAAACACCATTTCATCAGCGACATAAGTAAACACTTCCACCTTGGCCTTTCCCTTCTGGCCGGCAATGGACCTAACGTAGGCTTTGGCAATGCATTTCTCCCCGAGGCGCACTTGTCTCAGGAACCGTATATCCGCTGAAGAGGTCAATGCGATTTCGTCATTGATAACGGCAATTGCAAGTGAATTGGCTTGTGCGAACACGTAATGTCCACGGGCAATCCGCGTTTTGCTAAATACGTGGTCCTCACGAATTTCAAATATCGATATTCCGCTCTTGTCCAATTGCAAGTCAACAACGTCCCCGATCACTTCTTCAAGCGACAGGGAACGAACCTGGTCATAGGAATGCTCCGCCATTTGCTTCATCCGCTCACGAAGCTCCGGTATGCCCAGTTCCATGCGGTCAAGGCGAATCGTCTGAATGCTAACTTTAAGCTGGCGAGTCAACTCGCGGTCTGTAACAAAGGGATTCTCGTCGATCAGCTGAATCAGCCGCTGGTGACGGTCTTTCTTGGATAAACGATCGATGACGAAACAACTCCTTCTGCCGCTATTAAAGCCGCCATACTTCAATCATATATGTAAATTAGTCGTAAATATTAGAACCTGGTACTAATGTAAAGTATAAATCAAGTCACGTTAAAAAGAAAGGGGGACTTCGGACAAAAAAAATAGCACCTCACCAAAGATGAAGTACTACTTATTTAAAAACTATTGTTTGATGATCTCTCTTGCCTTATACGTTCCGCATACTTTACATACGCGATGAGCAAGTTTCAATTCTCCACATTGCTCGCATTTCACCATGCCTGGCACAGCCAGCTTAAAATGAGTACGACGCTTGTCACGACGTGTTTTGGACGTTCTACGTTGAGGTACTGCCATGTTCCCACCTCCTTATCAGTTCAACCCGCTGAACACGGGTGCCATATCCATCATCATTTAAAGAAGTCCTTGAGTCCGGCCAGCCTTGGATCGATCACTTCCGTATCGCAGCTGCATGTGTCTTCATTCAAGTCCTTGCCACAATTCGGGCAAAGTCCCTTGCAGTCGGCACTACAAACCGGAGCTAGCGGCAGGTGGAGCAAAAATGTTTCTTCTACATAGGGAGTGAGATCCACACTCTCACCTTGTACGTATGTAGTATCATCATTCTCATCCTGAAGGGTTTCAGGATCTTCCACCGGCTGGAATACTTCATGAAAAGGGATGTGCACATGTTCGTTTATCGGCTTCAGGCAGCGGGAGCAATGCATCTCCAGCTCGCCCTGCAGACTTCCACGAACATCAACCGTACCGGAAATCGAAGGTGTTGCTTTCAAATCCACGTCTAGTGGTTGAACAGCAACAATATCTTTTCGGCCCTTAACGGCGTTGCTTACATCCACGGTTTGATGGAACTGTAACGGTTGATCGCTGGTTGTCAATTTACGAAATTGAATTAGCATATCCATCACTCCAAACAAACAAAGATTATTATACCGATTCCGCAAGAGTTTTGTCAACAGGATAACCTTGAAGAACCATTATTGTTTCCCGATATTTCTCATGTTACCCCAAGAACATCACCCGCTAGGGCGACACGTTTATTGTTACAGGAACGTCATGTAATTATGATATATTCTTATCAAGGAGTTGAAAAGCAAATGAAAACGGTTGGTATTGTGGTTGAATATAACCCCTTACATCATGGTCATGTCCTGCATTATCATAAATCCAAGGAAGTAACCGGCGCAGACGCCGTGGTTGCAGTCATAAGCGGCCCTTTCCTGCAGCGAGGCGAGCCCGCAATTGCAGGCAAGCGCGCCCGTGCAGAAATGGCGCTCGCCATGGGAGTTGACCTATGTATCGAGCTCCCGGTCACCTATGCCGTTCAGCCAGCGGAATGGTTCGCGTACGGTGCGGTATCCATTCTGGAGGCTACCGGGGTCGTCGACTGTTTATCCTTCGGTTCGGAGAGCGGCTCGCTGGAGCAGATTCTGCCGCTCTCCCGTTTACTTGCGAACGAACCCGGCGAATTCCGGTCGAAAATTGAACAGCATCTCCGGGAAGGAATGAACTTCCCGTCCGCTTATGGTGCTGCAGCTGCGGCCGTGTTCAGCCAATCCGGACCCGCTGTTAACCCATTGCAGGAACTGCTGACACAGCCGAACAATTCACTTGGGCTGCACTATCTGATCGCACTCAACCGGCTAAACAGCCGTATTACACCTTATACCATTCCAAGAGAACAGGCACAATATCACGATCCGCTCCCAGGATCATCTTCCATTGCCAGCGCAACCGCTATCCGGAATATCATCCTTTCGGAAGGATTGAATGCTGCCAGACCTTACATACCGGAGTTCACTCTGGAGATCATGAACCGGGAAATCCAGGCCGGACAAGCTCCGATCCATTGGGAACGATTTCGCCAGCCCTTGTTTCAAACCTTGCTCACGCACACACCCGCCCAGCTTGAAGACTACCTCGAAGTCACCGAGGGTCTGGAGCATCGCGTACAGCGCATGCTCTCACAGTTGGAGAACCCGACGGTTGAAGGACTCCTTGGAGCGCTGAAGACCAAACGTTATACGCGTACCAAGCTTCAGCGCATGCTGCTGCACATCATGCTGAACCATGACAAGGGCTCTATGAGCCCTGAAGAGCTCGCCAAAGGTCCCGGGTATATTCGGGTACTCGGATTCAACGAGACCGGACGCGGGCTGCTGAAACGGATGAAGAAGAGCGCTACGCTTCCCGTGATCCAAAAGCCCACGCTACTTCAGCATCCTCAGCTGGAACGGGACCTGATGGCTGCCGCCGTTTACGCGAACGGTCACCCCGTGCCGGATATCCGCCACTTCTACAGCGACTACCTGCTGCCGCCGCTCACCCCTTAGGCGGCAGCTCCTCTAAGTAATCCACGGCATCCTGCAGATCCTCAACCGGCACAAGCTTCATATCCGTGTTGATTCGGTCCGCCCGCTTCTTGGCTTCGTCATAATTTTTTTGTGGCACAAAAAAGAAATCGGCTTCCTTCCGGTCCGCAGCAACAATCTTGTGCTTCACTCCCCCGATGGGGCCTACAGCACCTGATTTATCAATGGTGCCAGTTCCAGCTATCCGGTAACCTTTACTTAAATCTCCAGCGGTGAGCTGATTGTAAATCTCCAGGGTAAAAATAAGCCCGGCCGACGGCCCCCCGATATTCGTATCCGCGAAGTGGATCGTGTGGTCCGGATCAGCCGGCTCCACCTTCTGCATCGTGGCAATCATAACGCCCAGACCTGGACGCTCCGCGCCTGTCTTATCATCCTTGATGCTAACCAGCTTCACCTGTTCCTTAACGGTTTTCCCTTTGCGGTCAAGCTCTACGGACACCACATCACCTATGCTTTTTCCACTTAACAGGCTGGCAATTTTCTCATTATCCTCCGCCGGCTGCCCATCCACCTTAATCAGTTTGTCCCCTGGCCGGAAATGCTCGGCATTGGCTGAATTCTCAGAGATCGACATGACAAATACATAGGCAGGCTCAATACTGTAATCCACCTCGGCTTCCTGGTAGGCAGCTTCCATTGCGGCAGACTGGGAGGAATTCATGTAATACACCTGTGTGGCTGCATATTCATCCTTGCTCTGCTCGCCCATCTTTTCCGCCTTCTTTACAACCTCTGCATTGGGATTAAACGCAGACAGCATTAACAGCGCAATATTCGCATAACTTGCCGACACGGTTGTCATCATAAATGTTCCCTCTTCCGCCGGATCGCCCTTCTCTACGCTAATCATCTGGCGAACCTCCTCAGCGCTTCCCGGCTGGTATACGAGATAAGGGGTTGGCATATAAACGACAACGTACAGCATAACCCCGACCAACAATAAATACAGCGCGATTTTTAAGCCATTCGGTTTTACGGACTTCTTCATGTATTTCCCTTCCCTCCGCCTTATATGTCCAGCCTTCCACCAAGTTTGGTCTGACGGTTGTCTCCCTTGCATAAAGTTGTACTAGCCATGTTTACGCAGAAAGGAGATTCCTTATGAATAAAGGCAACGCCGTCAAGTCATCAAACGGGCTGTGGAACACCATCCTCCTGGGGGCCGCTGCTTTCCTGCTTGTACTGGCTGTCGTCAGCGCACCCGAGCCTGCCTTCCAAGCCACCCTGCAGGCACTCAAGCTATGGTGGAACATCGTATTCCCCGCTTTGCTTCCTTTTCTCGTCTTGGTGGAAATACTCATTGCCTACGGCTGGGCCCATGGAGTTGGCGTTCTGCTAGACCCTCTGATGAGGAAAATATTCAAACTTCCCGGTACTGGCGGCTGGGTTCTCATAACAGGAATGACAGCCGGGTTCCCGGCAGGAGCACAGGCTGCCTCCGGTATGTACAAACAGGGCGAGCTCCATGCCAGCGATGCCGGCAAGCTCGCCGCTATATCCCATTTCTGCAATCCGATGACCATTCTCGTTGTCATCGGAACCGGGCTGCTGCATAAACCTGAAGCAGGCTACCTGCTGCTGATCGTTCACTGGATTTCCGGACTGCTTGCCGCTTGGACATTCGGTCTATTCAGTAAAAATTCCCATACAGCAAACAGGCAGATCGCTGCACTGCCCCTGAACCATACACACATGAACGACTTAGCCAAACACCCCATCCTGAAACGCGCCTCCGCCGCAGCGCTGGATGCTCATCAACGGGATGGCCGGGGCTTCGGCAAATTGCTGGGCGATTCCGTTACCCGTTCGGTCCAGACCTTAATGATGACAGGCGGCTTTATATTGTTCTTCGCCGTCATTATAAGAGTATTGAGCAGCCATCTGCTGCCGCAGCTTCCGTCATATTTCACATCAGGATTACTGGAAATCCATCTCGCAGCCCAGTCTATCAGCACCTCAGCATTCTCAACAGGAACCCTGCAGCTGGCCGTTCTGTCTGCCGCACTGGCATGGAGCGGGATAAGCGCCCAGCTGCAAAGCCTGTCCCTGATGCGGGAAACCGGTCTCTCCTGGCGTTTCTTTATGATGAAGCGCGCCCTGCATTCCGTGTTCGCTTTTCTGATTACAATCGCATTATGGAAACCCGCCAGTGCTCTTTCGGCAGGCATTGTACCGGCGTTCCGAACGGAGCCTTTAGAGCATGCAGCCACAGAACAGCTTTTTAATTTTTGGAGCGGTTTTCCTTCATTTTTGCAGTTCCAGGCCGTGATTTGTTTGTTGTTGATAGCTGTTTTCGGGTTGTGCTCCCGCTTTATTGAGCGTTATCGCCGCTGAATTTGCGGCGTAGGGCTGCATCAACCTCGCGGCTCACCAGATCCGTAGTATCTCCATTAAAGTGGGCAATCTCTTTAACAAGACTTGAGCTTAAGAACGAATATTTCGGATGGGTCATCATAAAGATGGTCTCCGCATCCGGGTTCAGCTTGTGATTGGTGGAAGCCAGCTGAAGTTCATATTCAAAATCGGTGACCGTGCGAATGCCACGTACGATGACTTGGGCATTCTTCTGGCGGATATAGTTCGCCAGAAGGTCGCGGAAGCTGTCGATTTCGACATTAGGCAGGTGTTTTGTGGCCTGTCTCAACAGTTCCGTCCGCTCCTCCACCGTAAACAGCGGATTTTTGCTTAAATTATTCAACACGCCTACGATCAGCAGATCAAACTGCTTCGAAGCACGTGTGATGATGTCCATGTGACCCATTGTGACCGGATCAAAGCTGCCCGGGTATACGGCAACGCGATATGTACTAGTATTCTCATTTGTCATCCTGTAATTCCTCCTCGTCAAGCTTGCCCGCTTGATCTTGCGCAATTTCATAACGGTATATCGATATGGCGGTCTCTCCATACTTCACGGTCCGGAGACAACAAAAATCACCAAATTTCTCAGGATAATTGTAACTCGATTCGTATTCCAATACCACCACAGCCAGGTCTTGCAGCAAACTTCGCTCGGCCATATCCACCATCAGCTCATCACCGTTCTTGAATCTGTATGGCGGGTCCAAAAAGACCAGATCGAATTTGAAGCTGCGCTTCTCGAGTGCTTTAAGTGCTCTTGCCGCATCGTTGCGGTATATCTCGGCTCTTTCCTCAAGCCGGGCAGCCTTCAAATTATCCTTGATCGTACTGATACTTTTCGGCTCCACATCAATAAAAACAGCACGATCAATTCCCCGGCTTAACGCCTCAATACCAAGGCCTCCCGTACCTGCAAACAGGTCAAGCGCGGTTCCCCCCTCAAAGTAAGGGCCGATCATACTGAATATGGATTCTTTCACTTTATCCGTCGTCGGACGGGTGCTTGTACCTGGCACACTTTTGAGCGGCCGGCCTTTAGCACTTCCGGATACTACTCTCACTGCTTCATTCACCCGTTTCATTATCCAAAAATTTAATGCCATGACAACGCCATGGACAGTGATTATCGTAACACAATCATCCCATATATGAAAAATGAAACCTCATGGCTCCCAAGTTTTTTTCTAAGTAAGGTATATTTAGGCAGCAGCCGGGCATCCTTGAAATATCGACATCAATGAATGTCGTAGACAACCGCGGAGAAGACTTACGTTTCCCCATAAGCTCTTCGTCCGGTTTCTCCTCTCCCATGAGGGAGTCTCTCCGGAGGCTCCCGAACAAAAGCCCTGTAATGGCAGCATGGATTACGGGGCTTTTGTTCTTTTTTATTCAGGGTGGCACATAAGGTGGCGTAACCTCATCTGCTTATAAATAAGTTAAGCGCTCCTCATATTCGGGGAGCGTTTTTTTGATTCTCTTTTTATGCTATCAAGCCATTCGCTCATGCAGGAATAACAGCTATTTTGTCGAAATCAATTAAGCTGTTTGAAAAATATTCCTGTTTGTACAGAGGAGAGGTCATGTAAGTGAAAAGAATGTTGTATATTCTCGTCTTGTTCAGCATGCTGGCAGGGCTTGGGTTAGCTGGGACAACGCAAGGCATTGCTTTTGCGGAGGAGTCCGAGCTCCAGATCAAAGACATTGCGGGAAGGAACACCTATCTGATGAGTGATGGCTCGATGTGGTCTTTGATTGACGGGCGCCATGCTATCCGGACACCCGGTACAGTCGCTGCCATCAGTGGTTATGAGTATAGGGGCATCGGCATGACGAAGGATGGCCGATTAGCGGAATGGGACATCGGCAAGGGTCCCCAGGTCGTTCCGGGAACAAGCGGTGTGAAGCAGATCGCGGGTTCCTACTGGCTGAAGTCAGACGGGACGGTATGGTTCGGCAATGAAAAAGCAAAGAGCCTCAGTGGCATTATGCTGATCGCCAATGCGGATCAGGAATTTGCCGCATTGTCCTCGAACGGAGAGCTGCTGTTGGAGGATAATTACAAAAGAGGTCAATTCAAAAAGCTGGGCATCGTGGAAAGCCCGGTCACGGTTAGATCCATGACGGTTCATAGCGGGCGTGTTGCCCTCCTGCATGACAACGGTGATGTCGTAGTGTACGAGACGTCCAACTTCGATGATAACGGGGCGCATCATACCGGTTACCGTGGCCCAGAATGCAGTTCATATCGTGTATGTCTCGAATGAGCCAACGGATCTTCTGATTGTGACACTGAAGGACGGAACCGTTTGGACAACGGGTGTGTATAAAGACCGCTGGAAGCTCAAAGAGCAGGTCTCCGGACTTAGCGGGATCGTTAGGACATCCATAGATGGGAATGCAACGGATCTGTCGGAGGGGTTCTATGCACAGCGTGCGGATGGAAGCTGGATACATCATAAGGGTGGACAGAACAAGCCTGTTGATGTGCCTGTCGTTAAGAGCTTATCGATCTCGATTTCCGATGCCAAGCCTTTTGTAGGGGACACACTGGAAATGAGTATCCAGGAAACCTACACCAATGGGGCCAAGATCAAGGTACCTGTTAAAGATGCCCGGATCGACATCGAGAAGCCATATTTAATGAACATGCAAAAGAACGGCACGCTAAAACCTGCGGGCGTTGGCAAGACACAGATTACGGTAGCCTCTGGCGGCCTGTCTAAGTCGGTAACGGTATCGTCCAGTCTTCGCAGCAATTTGAAATATGCCAAACAGGTCAATGGGAATGTCATGGTTCCAGCGAGAACCATCATTCAGGCACTCGGCGGCACGTATTCGGCTAAAAACGGAGGCATCGAAGCGAAGTTTGGCGAGAACGTGCTTTCGTTCAAAGCTGGCAGCAGCCAAGCCATCCTGAATGGTAATCCTATACGTCTGAAGGCAGTCCCACTTACGGATAAAGGCGAGTTACTGATTCCGGCTGCTGTGTTCTCCGATGCGCTGGGAGCCAAAATCAGCTGGGATGCCAAGTGGAAACAAGCGGATATCTCCTTCGGAGATGCAACCCTGACCGTTGTCTCCAGCGAAACGGCTGGATTGATCAAAAAAGCGATGCAGGGCAGCTTGGTTAAATTTATCGGCCGAACGTATTGGGTGAACGATTTTGAAGGCTTGGAACGCTTCTCCAAATTAAAGGTAAGCGATATTTTGCCGGACGACAAAGGTGAATTCAACGTTATCTTCACATCAACATCAGGAAAAACAGTGAAAAGCTATCCCATGCGGTCATCCGAAGTAATGCAGCTGTTTGCAGATCGTTCTTCATTATTAAATTACGATCCCTATCAAAAATATAAATGGTCCGCATCGGTGTGGAAACAGATTAAAGCAGGCCAGGTATCCCTCGGCATGACCAAAGAGCAGGTACAGCTTTCATGGGGGAATCCGGCAGCCAAGGACATTACCACTGGTGGTGGAAAAACCATTGAAACCTGGGGGTACTCCAATTTCGATATCGTATCTTTTGTGAACGGAAAAGTAATATTGATTATGATGTAATGATTAACGCCTCCAAGTAGTTTGCTTGGAGGCGTTATTGTATACTGATATCCATTATGTTATGAACCGCACCATCATGTGTCGACTCCATCCAGTAAGAATAGTTATAATTGCTTATTTCTGGTTGTTCTTCAGTTCATCAGGAAGCGGCAACGTGCCGACAATGCTCTTGGGCTGCGTGGCGGATTTTAGTGCAGACGACGTTATAAGTTTGGCAAGTATACGTGCTATTGATGGCTTCAATTCCAATTCACCTCCTCTCGTCCTTTCCATAGGGGCACGATTAATACAGCCTGCAAGCAAAACGCCAATGCCAAAATATTGGATACTAAAACAAAATTGCTGCCTACGATGCAGGCGGCAATCCACTTGTACCATGGTTCCCACCGGCTACGACGAACGGCTTCATAATATTGCGGGGCATAAATCAGCATCAGCACAAAACTGATCGTTGTCACACACAGGATTGCCGATGGCGACATGGTGATCAAGGGAATAATCGATGCCGCCATTGCTGTGACGATCGAACATAGTGTAATGGGCAGATGAACTCCTCCCGAAAACCTTCGAAGAGCCATAAAGGAAAACAATGCGAAAAAAGAACCTGCCAACGTATCCAGTATGGTTCCGAACAGCGCTGTCAACACCAGACAGGTGAACAGGTTCAATTTCAATCCAATCCCATAGGTCAGCACCTCAATGGAACCGGGTCCTTCCGGGTCAGCCTCCTTTATTTGGGTTGCCAGGCATTTCGACAGGCTTTCGAGAATCATGATCCTCCCTCCGTTTAGAGAAGTAATAGAGCATCGCATAATTCATAATGGCCAACACCAATAATCCAAGTGGATTTGCACGATACAATAACACTAACGTCAAACAAATCGTAATAACAGAAATCACATTGCCGATCACCAAAACATAGTTATGGTCAGAGAGGTAGTCCTCCTTGGAATAGAAATCATGAGGAGGGCTGGGGATGAAGGAAAACCCGAGATTAAAACGATATAGGCCATATGAGATTAAATACGCGGACAGAATGGAGGTCGCTTGCAGCAAATAGACCAGCCAGCCCATAGATTGCTGTACAACTGTGACCGACATAATACCCGTGTATTGAAAAATAAAATAGAGTACCATTTGCAGCACGGCATAGGCTGTGATTCCCGCTCCGCACATGAACGCTGCCAGATGCAATTTTATTTTCACGGCCAACCGTAAAAACAACGCGAACAAAATATACTGCAAGGGCAAATCGATTTGCGGGACTTCCAAAACAATCCTTATTATGTAAGAGAAAACGGCAATAAAAAGAACAAATCCACCTATTTTGTAGCGGTACGTCCAAATCGGAAGTTTAAATAATTTCATGATCAGCAGCAGCATTGCCAATGCATCTAAAATCCCCAAACCAATGTATAATACAATATCCACGTGACACCGTCCTATCGGTAATATACTAAAATTATATAGGACAAACATTACTAATAAACAGACAATTTTCGACAAATCCTCAATTTAATATTGAATCCGCGATGAATAACTTTATTTTTCACAGACAGTTCTCTCCAAAAAAAACAGGACCGTCCAAAGGAGTCGGTCCTTCCCTTGGAACGGTCTGTCGTTGTGACTGCTCATGCTGCCTGATTGGTATTCACCTATTGATTCATTTGAATTGTTCATTCAAAAGATGGATTAGATAAATGCGCGAGTAATGATCACCAACAAGATGAATAACACCAAAATAGCACCAACAGAAGAACCATATCCATAACCGCCATAACCTTCTACTACTCCGCTCACATGAATCCCTCCTTTTTTGAACATACCACATGTTATGTCAGTGGCTTATAAGTGGACTAGGCTGTCGCCTGTTCGAAATAAGAATAGTGATTTGGCCCAGATGTGTCTGGAGAGGGGTTTGTTGAACGCCATTCCTTCTCCTTGATCCCATATCAAAAAGGCGTAATGAAACGATCCGTCGTTCATCACGCCTTCATGTAACTGTTAACTTCTTAAACCTGTGCAAGCTGCTCTTGTTCATCCCGCTCATTGTCATGGTCTGGAGTTGAATTTCGTCTGCGACGATCGACCAAACCTTCCTCGCCAAATTCACGGTATTTACGCATCCATACTTTCAGCCGTCCGATATCTGATATTTGCAAGGCGGATGCTACTTCTTTCTTAGTCATTCCTTCCAGCCGCATGGCGACTGCCTTCTTCTTCGTTTCGAAACTGTAATGATGGAATATCTGTCCCTTTTTCGCCATGATTATCACCTCTTTACTACACTATATCGGTTATCTTCGACCGTCTTTCAATACCTATGACCTATTCCGACATGCGCATGCCATCAAGGTCTATAGAACCGAAGACATTTCATCCTAAAAAAATTCATGATATGGTATAATTTGTGCTATACATTCTATAGAAATCGAGGGATCTGTTTGATTAAATTAATACTGTTTGGATTTCTGTTTTACATTTTCGGCAATCCGTTTACAGCCATCCTGGTTCTGCTTCTCATTGTCTATGTGCTGGATCGCCGTTTTGTCGGTATATTCCCAAGCTTTACGAAGCCGATCAAACGTGCAAGAAATATCTCCAAGCTGCGAAGACAGATTGCAGTCAGCCCAAGCGATGTCTCATCCCGGCATGAGCTTGCCAGGTTGCTTCTGGAGCGGCGCAAGCATGGGGAAGCATTGCAGCTTCTCGAATCCATTCAATCAAGCTCGGAGGATTCCGCCGAGTTCTGGGACGATCTGGGCAGCGCTCGCTTACATACCGGCAGCATCGCTCAAGGCGAGGCTGATATTCTTCATGCACTGGAGATCAACCCAAGGGTCAAATATGGCCGGCCTTATCTGCGCCTCGCTGATACGTTCCGAGATACTGACCGCGAGAAAGCACTGCAATATTTGGAGCAGTTCCACTCCATTCACTCCTCCTCAAGCGAGGCCTACTATTTACTTGGTTATATGTATCAATCGCTCGGAAGGACCGAGGATGCCAAGAAATCTTATCAGGAATCGCTGGACGTTTATCGATCACTGCCTAAATATAAAAAACGGCAGGAACGCAAATGGGCTGTACGGAGTTTTTTTCGGAAATTATTGTAGAACATACAGGAACGTACAACAAAGGCGTCCTCACTGGTCAAATGACCAATGGACGCCCTTTTTGTCTGATGAAACATTTTTCAACCCAGAGGCTTGTACCCAAGCCGGTTTAGCTGTTCTGCAATGACTCGGTACCCTCGGCTGTTTGGATGAATGCCATCCACCGACAGCAGTTCCTTCTCTCTGCCTGAGAATTGCGAGTACACATCAGCAATACGAAAATAGCCATCACTTAACCCCAACAAATGCCGATTGAACCGAACTACGTATTCCGTAGCTTCTGTCCAGACCGGATAAGGATTATACAAACCGATAGCACGAATATAATACGGCTTGCTAACAGGTGACTTTATTTTCCGGATATGTCCGACGATGTTTGCTACATGATTCTGACAGCGATACAATGCAGCATCCAGCACTTCCCGGCTCGGACGCCCCCCGGTGGACTTCACGGCACGTATCAGATCATTGCCCCCGATGGATATCGTTATAATCTGGGCCTGCTGCAGATGATAACGATAAGCCGGAGACTGAACCACCCGATCGTATAACTCATCCGAGGTTAATCCGTTGACTCCCAGATTTTCGTGGGCTACGAACTGGCGAAGCTTCTCCTCCGCCATCCGGCGGTATAACGGAACAAAACCGCTGCCTGGCATGGCCCCAAACCCGAAGGTCAAGGAATCGCCGACAGCGGTATAATGGTACACCAACATGTTCACCCCCTGCCCGCTCGTTACGACATTATATGAATCATGCCTTGAACGGGAAACGGTATATTGTCTCGAATGGCAATTTTAATTCCACTTCACAACGATGAACATGCTTTCTCTATGTCAATAACAGCTTATTCTTCTGATTCCTCGACCTCATAAATGCAACGGAATCTCTCTACACCCGGATATTTCTCCCCTTGGCTGTAAACCTCAAATCCGATATTGCGGTAAAAGTCCACGGTCTCTTCGTCCGTCTCCGCAATGACACGATCCGGTTTGGGCTGAAGCTCAAGCAGCAGTTCCAGAATCATGCCCCGTCCGTACCCCTTACCCCGATTCTCGGGAAGAACCGCGATATGTCTTATCGTAAGCTCGTCCTGCTCAACGTCAAAACCGATGACTCCCACTAGAAGCCCGTCTTCTTCATATCCGAATAGCCGGCTTTCACCGGTCTGATAAGATGAGACCGCGCGTTCCACCGCCTCTGGATCCGGAAAGACCGAGTATTCCAGCAATTCCTTCACTTCTTGCTGCATAGCCTGCGTAGTTATATCTTTAAGCATACTGATCTCCAATCTGTTTTAACTAGGACTATAACATCTTCTCAGCACTGATACCCAGCTTCCGCAGCAAAACGGCCGCCTGCGCTCTCTCGTCTTCCGACAAACCACTGAGCACCTTCACCATCAGCTCCTGATGAACCGGGAAGATGGCTTCAAAGAATTCTTTCCCCTCCGCGGTTAACTCAGCGTAAATAACGCGGCGATCCTCAGCGGAAGCCCGGCGGACGAGCAGGTTTTTCTTCTGGAGCTTGTCCACCACGTATGTAATGTTACCGCTGGAAATTAGTACCTTCTCACCGATTTTCTGCAGCGGCTGCGGCCCCTTGTGGTATAACACATCCAGCACACCAAATTCCGTGGAATTCAGTCCGTGACTGTTGATGCTCCGATTCGAATGCGTCATGACTGCGTTATAAGCTCTAGCCAGCACCACCAGCAAATATAATGGGTAGTCCTCTTGTTCTTGAATATCCGACATACTTCACCCTCCGAAAGATATCATGTAATTAAGGTTAATGAACGCCGGATCAACTGTCAAATATATTCTTCGCCTCAGAGCTGCCGGAATGCAATATCCGAACGGTTCCATCCTGACAGCCAATAATTGCTTGATCCGCCATACCGATAAACAGCCCGTGTTCCACTACGCCCGGTATGGAGCCAAGGCGCATACTCAATTCCTCAGGGTGGGTAATGAGCTGGAATTTGCAATCCGCAATATAGTTCCCATTATCCGTGACATAAAACCCTTCGGACAGGTTGCGGCGTATCTGCACCGAACACCCAAGCCGGGCCAGTGACTGAACCGTCCACTCATAAGCAAACGGTACAATTTCAACCGGCAGTGGAAAAGCTCCTAGCTGAGTTACTTGCTTGACCTCATCGGCGACAATCACGAGCCGGTCACTTTGATAGGCGGTAATCTTCTCCCGAAGAAGCGCTCCGCCTCCGCCCTTAATTAACCGCAGACGATCATCCAGTTCATCCGCTCCGTCAATGGTCAAATCCAGACGATCCATATGTTGTACGGGTGTCAGGGATATCCCCTGTTCAACAGCAAGCCTCTCGGATGCTTCAGAGGTAGCCACTGCCTGAATGTTAAGTCCTCCTCTGACCATCTCTCCAATTTTTAAAATGGCGTAATAAGCAGTAGACCCTGTACCGAGGCCTATCCTCATTCCATCCTGCACATACTTCGCTGCATGCTCTGCCGCGATTTTCTTCATATTCTTTTCATTTGTCATATCGGCCCCGCTCCTTCGTCATAAGCAGCATCAAATGCTATAATATTGGGTAAAGTGGTGGATTTCAAACCAAACGAAAGGATTTATACCATGCGAACAGAAAATCAAATCAAATCCAAGATCAATGAACTTACAATGCAAAAGAAAATGCTGCAGACCCGACTAACGTCTCTTGAAGAGAACAGTCCTCAGCGCAGTTCCCTTCTCCATCAGGAAACTCGTCTTGACGATATGATCACCATGCTGGAATGGGTATTGTTTGAGCCAAACGGCTCTTATCATATGTAAGGACATCCAAACAAACGGCAGGGGCGCAATTTGCGCCCCTGCTTTTTATATTTGCGCCTCCTTCTCCTGGATGAATTGCTCAAGCCAATGAGCATAGAGCTCTTCATTCTCGGGAGAAAAACAAATGAAGTCTATCCGCTCCAGACGGTTATCCGGAAGATCCTCCTCCAGCAGTTTGGTAACCGCCTTTAACGCAACATCACAAGCAGGAGCTTTAGGGTACCCATAGATACCTGTGCTTATATTAGGAAAGGCAATGCTTCTCGCACCGACCTCTATTGCAAGCAGTAAGCTATTGCGGTAGCATTCGGCCAGAGTATGCTCCTCACGCCGTCCACCACCCTCCCATATCGGGCCAACGGTGTGAATGATGTGCTGGGCAGGCAAATTGCCCGCTCCCGTAATAACAGCGTTGCCTGGCGGGCATCCGCCTTGCTGTTTGCGAATTTCCATACACTGCTCCATAATCTCCGGTCCTCCGGCGCTATGAATTGCGCCATCCACACCTTTTCCGCCCAGCAGTCCCGAATTGGCAGCGTTGACGATAATGTCGCCCGTCCATGTCGTAATATCGCCTATAAAGACGGAGACCGATGTCCTTCCGATTTTAAATGTTTTCATTTCGGAAAATCTCCTTTCGGTCTTTTAATTCTTTATTACCCCGCAAGTAGGTGGATTGACCCGGAAAGCCTTATTCTGTTCTCGCCTTTTTTTTCGCGACCGCAGAGATTCGGTCCGTCAAGCTTTTCTCCTCCGGTCCCTGCAGCGCTTCCTCCACTGTACGGTAAAACATGAGTGCGCCGGTATCTCTGGCCTTGGTCAGGTGATGAAGAAATACGTTACCGGCCTGCTCCAGCTGCAAGTCATCCTTCTCATTTTTAACCCGGCACAGATAAACCTTCATCATCCCTTGCGCATCACGGAATTCCATCACGCCGATGGGAGCAAGAGATCTTTTGTCCTCCTCGGAGAATTGAGGTGTCATATAAACGGTATATTCCGAAGGGGGCGGAGGAATGTATGCTTCCCGTTTTTTATCCGCAATTATTCTGGAATTCATGAACGCAATGTAACCCGCTGCAGCAAACAAAAGGACGCATGCTGCAATTGCTATATTCAACATGTATGTCTCTCCTTGTAAAGGATTCCATTCATTAGGTATGACCTAATCAGGACCTCTCTATATAAATACCCTTAATAATGCAATCGCAAGTAAATGCAGAGGATAAAATGAACGCCATACCCACTGGCTTACCCGGATGGACTCAAGTTTTTTCCATAGATGCGGACCATAAGCTATCATCGCCGTCGGAATCACACTCCACATCTGAAGTTCCCAGTTATTAAGAAACCAGAACATCACGTTTAATAAAATATGAAGAAAAACAAGCCAGCTGGCTTGCGCATAACGGAAAATCAAGATCAGCAGCAAACCGTAAGCCCCGTAATCAAACGGAAATTCACTCATCAAGGCGCAGGCGGCAACGACCAGCATCGTTGATAGCAACAAAGACTCCGAGCGTTCCAGCACATACAGCACCAATGCTCCGGCAACCAGCGTTACGACCACATTCAGTCCCCCGGGATCCAGAGCAAGCTGATACGGGATTTGGGAAATCGCTGCAATGATAGCCAGCCGCATGATATACTTGGGCCTGGAAGAAGTATAATGATGTCCTTGAACCAGAGCGTATACATAAATCGGAAAAGCAATGCGGCCGATAATTCTCCAAATCTCCTGGCCTGGAAAAAACACGAGCCCCACATGATCAATCAGCATCGTCAGCATTGCAATCCACTGCATGCAGCCCCCTCCTAACCCTCTAAGATGATGTTTCATTTATGTATGCAAATCGATATACCTATTATGGGTTGCAGCAAGAGGACTTGCAAGTGAAAGAATACGAAGCAGCCGTATTTCTATGGCTGTGATCAACATCCTCCAGCACAAGGACAAGGATGATTGGAGACCCGGCGAAGTAACGGTATAGCAGCATCATGAAGACGGAGGTGACAGCAATATGGAAAAGAAAAAGAACAATACGGCATTAGGCATAAGTATAGGAATTGGCGTCGGCATTGCGATTGGCGTCGCCATGAATAACATCGCCATCGGGATAGCAATTGGTGTTGCCATAGGCATTTCGTTTAGCTCCATCTTAACAACCAAACATAAAAAGCCGCCCGAGGAATAAAGGGCAGCTTCAGGAAAACTAACAGACCGCCCGGCTGCTGCCTGACGGTCTGTTGGTTTGGGGATACTATTTTACCCCATATCAGCTTGAATCGATTGGACATTCCCGTTACGAACCTCATGTGCCCATTTCCCTGAAAGAATCGGCCCATCTACCTCAACCTGATCTCCATCCACTGTCGTCAGGGTCAAACGCTGGATACGAACCCCATCTTGTCCATACGTATTGGCGGTGCGCTTACTACGATACGTAATCTTGACGGAACCGAGGAGAGTAAAAGATACCTCATGGTTCTCATCGAACAACCAAGCCGGGAGCACGGGGTTCAAATGCAGCTGAAGCTGATGGTCTTCGTAACGGAATACCTGCTTCCCTGCCATCATCGTAATCCACATGCTGAGGAATTCGGCCGTCGATCCGCTAAGTCTAGCCACAAAACCGCGTCCATGGACATGGGGATCCGGGTTGACGCTGCTTGCAATAAAGGAGGAGTTCTCCAGCGTACTTCGTCCATACACTGCCGGGTCCAGAAATGGAATAAGCGATAACCTGATCTCCGAGAAGAACTCGTCATACAAGCCGGCTTTTAATAAAGAAAGCAAATATTTATACGTCATATGCAAGAATACCGATTCTCGCTCCAGCCATCCGGCTGTAAAAGCACGAATGCGCCCGATTTCGTCTCTTTCTTCCTCAAGGCTAACGGAAGTTTTGTACATCCCAAGTTCCGGATCATACAGCTCGGAAGCCTTGATTCGCTCATACATCGCTCTAGCCTGTTCCTCACCGGCGAGTTTCATTCCCCGGGCTGGCGCCTCCAGAAAGTGCGGAAGCGCATAGGGTTTGAACCCGAGTACTTTAGCGGCAGGCAGGCCGTATCCGGTTATCACCGGATTCCCCTCCGCATCCCGTATCTCCTCAAATTGCTCCACTTCAAACCGGAAATAGGTCGGCACGATTCCGCCTCCCATCTGCTCCGCACGCTCAATCCCTTCATTAATTTTGCTGAGGAATGCAGCATATATGATCTTCACGTCCTTCACCGGCAACTCGACTTCGCGGCCTGTAATGCCAAACCTTACGGAAGCGCGGTAGGCTTCGCGTAATCCCGCCACCTGATCCCAGTAACGGAAAGAATCCAATGCCCCGGAATGATATTGCTGCACGGCAGCAAATACACCTTCTAAATAGGAAGCAATCTCTTCCGGTACTTGAATGGTATGCCGGCTGAACTGCTCAGCAGCATCCACAATAAAAGCCGCCATGCGCTTCAATTCCATCGTCTCGCTCATGCCTGAACCAAACAAGCCCGGCAAGCCGTTCATTGCATCGTTCCAGCCCGGCTTATTGGCCTCCATCTCGACCCCCATTCCGTACGGATCGAGTGTAGCCATTTTACTGAGTGATAATGAGATCATTTTGACAAACAGATGGGTACGGTATATGCTACCCTTCCCGCCGTCAACCCGCAGCCATTCCGCCGCGTTCCGTTTTCTGCCCAGCTTCATCAGCTTCTCCTCATCCTCCAGCAGGGCACCATATTGACGAACCTTGCCACGGCTGATCACAACCTTCTCGTGCCGCGGAAGCACATAAACCGGACTGTCAAAAAACGAATACGTTTTCTCGCCAAACAGCAGTTCCTCACAACGGTCAGGATAAATATTAAGGTAGGCATCAACCAAATCCATGTTATATGTCCAGTGATCCGACCAGAATCCCTCACCAAAAGATGCTGCAAAATGTTGATCGGAGATGGTGAGCAGTTTGGATAAGAAGGGTTCCTCGCCGATGGACAATTCAATGCCCTGATCCGCAATCGCGTTTATGATGTTCCCTGGCGTATAATCGCCGCCACAGATCGCCTTCAGCTTATCGTAATCCCCATCCCCGGACACCGAGGCGCGCAGCAGCTTCTCCAGCTGCTCCTCCATACCTTCAGTCACGCGGAATTTGGTCCCTTCCACGCTTAAGGGGTTATACCCGTCAGCTTGGATCAGACTGAAAAACATCCGGATATTGAATGTGCCCACCTTGGGATTAAAGAACACATCATTCCGTCGATTCTGATTCATATCCCGGAAGTTGCCGTTCCCTTGCGAATAATACTCCGGGGCGAGCGAGAAGAAGTTGTAATCTCTCTCCAAATCCCCGTGTTTACGGGAGTACAGATGGACAACGGCGCCTTCCTTCCCGTTATCGAATATAAACGGATACCCGCCTCTCAAGAAATTGTCCAGATAGGATTGACGGCTGTATTCATCAAATATCGGCAACCCCGTATTCGTGGCAACATCATCGGTTAATTCGCGCGTCAATGCGGCTGCCTCCATTCGCTTACTGAGGATATAAGCAGGCGAGGACAAATCATTTGAGCGTTTATTGATTCTGGTAATGTCATTCACATGACCAACCAGAGTGTAGATGGTTATCGACTCCCCGGGCCCAAGCTCAGCCGGCAAGCCGCTAAAGCCGCAGGGTACTTTGTTCACAGCATAGGGTATCGTCTGTGCCAGCGATTCGATGGACGCTGTGGCAAAGCGATCGGGATAGATTAGTGATGTATTCCCACCAAATATCAGCTCGAAGTCTACGAGTGGCTTGATTAACTTCCCGTGCTGATCAAATGACAGATAAAAGTGACCGTTCGTAACCTCGCTCACTTCCGCCTCGTCATGCGTGCTGGAGCGCACTTTATAAAACGGGATGCCTTGATCCAGATTCTCCACTTCCATCCAGCTGCGAAGCAGGTTGCCGATCTCCTTGTAGCCGCTGTTCGCAACACCGTAAGGCAAAATCTCCGGCAAACCGTCCAGCAGCTCAAACGATACGTTCCGAGTTCCAGCATTCGTTATCTTAACCTCACGGACCAGCGCGGCAAAGTCTTCTCCAGGCAGCTGGAAATACGATACCGAGGTGCGAAGTCCGTTTCCGGCATGATCTTCTTCGATCACCAGCTCATTCTGACGAATAAACATCGTTCGCTGCGCCTGCGGGTCGGGTTGAAAGGATTGAAACGGCTCGTAGACGGACGGGGTCCCGGCAAGCTTGATAAACGTCCTAAATCCTGTAGCAGACACATTCTTGTATGCAATATTAGCTGGCGAAAACTCCATAATCGGCGAGTTCTTGTCGCGTATCCCGAAGCTGCATATCCCTTGACCCCGATTCACGTAAAAAGTCCACATCGGAATTCCCTTCAAACCTGCAATGCCCGGCAGAAAGCTGGAAAAGGTCTTGGCTTGATCATATTGCTCGATAACAAAGGTATCCTTCTCAAAACGGTAATTTGCCATGTTCGTATCCCCCTTAAATAAATTTCGAAACCGGTTTCGAAATGGTGTAAAAATAGGCCTGCTCTTTCAGGTTCACCTAAGTGACCGGGCGGCAGGAATCCCGAATAATTAATTCAACAGGCAGCATAACCGACTTCACCGCGGTATCTTGCTCTTCAATCGAAGACGTTAGAATCTCGGCGGCAACAGCGCCCAGCTGTTCTGTATGCTGACGTATGGTCGTGAGCGCAGGGGTTATGTAACGGGACATCTCAATATCATCAAACCCGACAATCGACACATCCCCAGGCACATTCAGGCCGCGATCCTGCACGGCGCGAATAGCTCCAAGTGCAAGTAAATCCCCAGCGGCAAAAACAGCTGTCGGAGGATCCGGCAGTGCAAGCAACCCGTTCATCGCATCATATCCGCTCTCCATGGAGAAGAAGTCGCTGCTTGTTATGTATTCTTTCCTGAATGTCAAACCCAGCTCGCGAAGAGCTTGCTCATAGCCCTGCTGACGCTGCTCGCCTGCAAACGTATTCAATCCGCCGGAGATATGGGCGATGCTGCGATGTCCGAGTGAATGCAGATACCGAAGTGCCTGCAAGCTTCCTTCGATGTTATCGGAGCAGACGGAATGGGCCTTCTCTGGCGAGGAATCCAGAATAACGCAAGGGATGCCGCTGTCCAGCAGCTCCTGGAAATCAGGATCATCGCTGCTCGAGAGAATGACAACTACGCCGTCGACCCCGCGGATTTTACAATGCTCCACGTAGCTGCTTCTCCGTCCGCCAACATCCTTGGAAATAAACATCAGATCATACCCTTTGGAGACGGCGATTTTCTTGAAGCTTTCGATAACAGCCCCAAAGTAAGGGTGACGAATCCCCGCTCCTGTTGCTTCTACGAACAGTATACCGATGGTCCATGAACGCTTGGTCGTTAGAGACCTGGCATTCGCGTTCGGAAGATAGCCCATTTCCTTCGCTGTCTCCAGAATCTTGACCCTCGTCTTCTCCCTGACATCCGGATAGTTGTTGAAGACTTTGGACACCGTCGTAGGCGAATAGCCTGTTTTCTTCGCAATATCATAAATAGTAGTCAACCTAAGAATCAGCTCCTGCACCTTCGCCGGCATATTCCGATACGGGTGTATCTGATATAAGATTCTACCTGCGCTAACCGGCTCTCGTCAATGTTATTCCGCACTAACAAGCAGGAGCCAAAACTTCGGTCACGACATATTCATCCGCTAGGATAAGTCAGCAGTCGCTCCCTTCGGTGTGGAGGGGCTTGCCGTTTCCGGATAACGAATCATCAGTACACAGATCAAGGCGAGCAGCATGCTGCCCGCGGCACAATAGAACAGAATCCAATACCCCATTCCATCAATGAGCTTGCCCAGAAGAGGAGGTGAGGAGATCGCCGCGAGCGATGACACCAAATAGTACATCCCTGTCCGTGTTCCGATGCTGTCCTCCGATCCTGTTGATACGATGAATGGATAGGAATTGATATTGATGCATGCCCAGAACAACCCACCCACCGTCAGCAATATGCGAAGCAATAACAGCGAATCGACCAGCGGTACCATCGAGAAAACAATCAGCAGACCGCTGACACCGATGAGAATCATCCGCTTTTTTCCAAATTTGCCGCCAAGCCATCCGCTTGGAATAGCAAACAGCACAAAAGCAAGTGAAAAAAACGTTAAGGAGAAGGAAGCCTGCGATTCGGTCAGCCCTACCTCATTCTTGCCATACAATGTGAACAGCGTCTCTACGCCTTGATAGGCTACAAACCAGAAGAAGATCGCCGCCAAGAGCAGCACTGTCGTCCGATCGAGCTGGCTCCTGAAGGAAACTTTGGGCTTGGCGGCAGTCTGGGCCTGATAGCCGGGTGCGTCACGCTTCTCCTTGATAAATGTCATTAGGATAAATAAAGATACAAGCGTTATGCCGGCAGCGGCTATAAACGGCAAGGACTGATGGGCTTTGTAAAGCACCGAGCCCACGCCAAAAGCCAGTATCGATCCGATGCCACCCATAAAATTAATAACGCCGTTGGCTCTTGTCCGCCGCTTCTCTTCTGTAATGTCCGGCATTAAAGAGACGGTCGGTGAACGATACAAGCTCATCGCCAGATTCATAAGAACCATGAACAGAATGAGTGTTGCCATTCCGGTATGAAACGGTATGATCGCCGTAAACAGGGCGCCCAGCGGCATTCCGATAAGCAGATAAGGCATTCTTCTCCCAAACCGGGTATGTGTCCGGTCGCTTCGACTTCCAATCCATGGCTGCAAGAATAGAGCAAAGTAGTTATCAATTGTCATAAAAAAACCGATCAATGCGACACTGGATATGTAATCCTCCAGAAAATAGGGCACAAAAGCATTATATAGCGCCCATGTTATGCTAATGCTGAAAAAACCAAAGCCCAGCAGCCATGTTTTCTTCACAGGGTCACACTCCCTTGGTTTGAAGCAATCCGCTGAGCACATCCGGGTAATCGGTAATAATTCCCGCTACGCCTGCATCGATCAAAGCCTTCATCTGTTCCTCGTCATTCACCGTCCATGGATGATAAACAACGCCGTGCAGCTTCGCTTCCGTTACCCACTCCGGGAGAACCGCTCGATGATATGCATGAAGGGCATCGGCCTTTGCCAGCTTGGCATACTCCCACGGTTTGTATAAGCCTTCCCCATACAGCAGGCCCGTGCGGATTTCAGGATCAATTAACTTGCACTCTACCAGCGAATAGTGATTGAAGCTTGAGATGACGATTTGCTCCGACATGCCGTAATGTCTTACTGCCTCGATTACACGCTTCTCCAGCTCCGGATATTGAATCGCCCCGTTCTTCAGCTCAATATTCACGATTGTGCCCGGATTCTTTGTTAATTCCAGCAATTCCTCCAGCAGCGGAATGCGCTCGCCTTGAAATGCAGCTCCAAACCATGAACCCGCATCCAATGAAGAGAGCTCCTCATAAGTGTAATCCTTGACAAGTCCTTCGGCTCCCGTCGTACGTGCTACGCTCTCATCATGGATTAGAACCAGCTTTCCGTCCTTGGTCATCTGGACATCGGTTTCAATCCCGGTAGCTCCCAGTTCAAGCCCCTTTGCAAAAGCTGCCATCGTATTCTCCGGGCATACGGCCGATGCGCCGCGGTGGGCAAAATTAATCAATTGTGACATTCCTTATTCCTCCTGAGTGTTGGGATATTGGTTTTGTAATATAAATATAGCTCCCAATTGTTAGAACTATGTTATCGTCAATTTTCATATTCCACATCGGCCTGTGAAACCCTGTCATGTAAACGATTTAAATTTTATGAGGATTTGACGTATTTAATTGTTAAACATATAATTGTTAAGACAACTATTGTTTCGATAACTTAAAAATGAAAGGTGTGACTTGTTTCTTGAAAGAACCTACACACAATCCCTCCATCGGCTTTCACCTGGGTTACACCTATCGCCGTGCATCCCAATTGTTTGCCAATGCCCTAAAACCCTTTGACATCACCCCTGAACAATGGCTGGTCCTGTTTCATATCGGCGAACATGAAGGGTTAAACCAAAAGGAAGTTGCCGTAAAAGCGGACAAAGACCAACCTACGACAACCCGCATACTGGATCTGCTCGAGAAAAAAGGTTACACGCGCAAATCCGTATCGGTTAACGACCGCCGAGCTTTCCAGCTCTATTTGACGGACACCGGTAAAGAATTGATCGAGGCTACCACCGCAATCGAAAGCGAATGCGGACGCCAAATAATAGAAGGAATTGACGGTCGTCAATTGGAGATGTTCCGGGACACTCTCACACGCATCAACAACAACATGAATCATATACACAACAACAGGAGAGATGTTTCACATGAATGAAATGAAAGCCAAACAACCATTATGGACAAAAGAATTTATCACCTTGATGGTCAGCAACCTCTTTCTGTTTCTGACCTTGCAGATGATGCTGACCACGCTGCCCGCTTATGCCAAGGAAACTTTTATGGCAAGCCCCCTGCAGGTCAGCCTGATTACCAGCCTCTTCGCCTTCAGTGCAATTGCTTCCCGCTTTGTCTCAAGCAGAGCACTTGAAAAAGGAAAGCTCCGGCTGCTTCTCTATGTCGGACTCCTGATATCTCTGGCAGCCACGCTCGGATACTATTGGGCATCCGGCATCGTATTTCTGCTGCTGATGCGCATCTTGTTCGGCATCGGATTCGGTATGACAAGCACCTCGTTTCCGACGATGGCATCCGATGTCATTCCCATCAAACGATTGGGTGAAGGTATGGGATACTTCGGATTATCCACCACCCTTGCCATGTCGATCGGACCTATGATCGGTTTAACATTGCTCCAAGGCGGCGGCTTCACCCCCTTAGTGATCATCACCGTTATCATCAATGTCCTCATCTTCCCGCTCGCTTACATTCTTACGTCCAGGGCGCCTGCACGACGAATACCTGAGCGCCCCGTAACCGAGCCAGTCCACCTGGAAGATAAACCACGGAGTTCCTTTAACAGCAAGCTGATCCTCCCCAGCGTCCTTAACTTTTTAATGTCCATTACTTACGGAGGTCTGCTGAGTTTCATGGCGCTGTACGGAGCCGAGGCTCACCTTCGGAATCCCCAGTATTTCTTCTTATTTAATGCGATCGCCATTATTCTGGTCAGACCCTTCTCCGGCAGAATTTATGATCGTTATGGACATAAAGCGCTCGTTGTGCCCGCAGCGGCGCTGATGGTTTCGGGTCTGCTGCTCCTGACCTTCGCATCCTCAACCGGAACCATGCTGTTATCGGCATTATGTTACGGTCTTGGCTTTGGTGCCATTCAGCCGTCCATCCAGACCTGGATGATTCAGGAGGTTCATCCCCTGCAGCGCGGCATGGCAAACGGCATGTTCTTTAACTCCCTCGATTTCGGTGTTGCCATAGGCTCCATCGTGCTCGGTTCCATCGCCAAATCCACATCGTATGCCATCATGTACCGTTATTCAGCCCTCGCGCTTGCACTGTTAATTCTGATCTATATCCTAGCGCACATCATCGGCAAATCTCGCTCCAAAGCCCGAACAAGACTTGAGGAGACCAAGTCTGCGGCAGCAGGATCATAACAGGCAGAGCTGCCCTCATGTAAACATCCATTCACAGATCATTCACGCATAAAGCTTCCACCTCCCGGACACAATGACGATAATTGGATTTCATATTTACGCCAAAATGAAAATCATGTGCAAACCGTCTTCAGCCTTACGCTGAAGACTTTTGCTCTTTATTTGAATTTTTCGTTACAACCATATGAAACCCCCATGTTCAAGGGAGGATGTTTATGATTACATTCGATAACGTCAGCAAAACCTATTCCGACGGCTTTCATGCTGTTAAAGAACTGAATTTCGAGATTCAGTCGGGGGAATTTCTCGTTCTGATCGGACCAAGCGGCTGCGGAAAAACAACCACCATGAAAATGATCAATCGTCTGATTCCCCATACTGGCGGAACGATTACGATTCATGGCAAGGATATCCGTTCCACCAATCCCGTTGAGCTCCGCCGCAGCATCGGTTATGTTATCCAGCAGACGGGGCTGTTCCCGCACTATACATTGGAACAGAATATCGGACTGGTCCCGGATTTGAAGGGATGGGACAAGGCTAAGAAAAAGCAGCGGGTCTATGAGCTGCTTGAATTGGTCGGACTCGATCCCGACACCTATGCTTCAAGATACCCAAAAGAGCTCTCAGGTGGGCAGCAGCAGCGCGTCGGCGTTGCACGCGCCCTGGCTGCAGATCCCGAAATCATACTGATGGACGAGCCATTTGGTGCACTCGATCCGATCACGCGCGAACAGCTGCAGGATGAGGTGCTTCGGCTGCAGCAGGATATGAAGAAAACGATTGTATTTGTTACCCATGATATGGATGAAGCCCTTAAGATGGGAGATCGGATCGGCGTGATGAAATCCGGAACGATGGTTCAGCTGGATTCACCTGAGACGCTGCTCCGGGAGCCGGGACATGGATTCGTTGAAGAATTCATCGGCAAGAATCGGGTTTATCAAAATCCTACTTTCATACCGGTTACGGAAGTGATGCGCAGAAACCCGGCGACAGTTAGCCTGAACCGGTCTCCGCTGCGCGCCATCACATTTATGCGCCAGCGGAAGACGGATACCTTGCTTGTGCTAACGGAAGATGGCGTTCTCGCGGGTCTGGTATCGGCCTATGATCTGCAATCCAACATCGATACCGCGGCGACTGTGCAGCAAATTATGAAACCCGTGAAGCTGACGCTGCCTGATACGGCAACGGCCAAAGATGCCTTAATCGCTGTAAATGATGCCCCATTCGGCATCATTCCCGTTATCGACCAGCGGGAGCGGCTCATTGGCGTTGTCACACGCGGGACTCTAATCTCCACCTTTGCAAGCCACTGGGCCGGAGGGGGTGATGAAGCATGAATTCCTCATCCATCTGGGAGCAAATCGGCCGTCAGTTCTCTTTGCGGTGGGGCGAGCTTCTGGTATCCGTTGGAGAACATATTCAGCTCGTTCTCATCTCGATGGTCATCGCCATCATCATTGGAGTTCCTGCCGGAATCCTGGTATCCAGGTATAGCTTCCTGCGAACCTGGATCATAGGCGGAGCCAGCATTCTTCAGACTATTCCAAGCTTGGCTCTGCTCGGCTTTATGATCCCGCTCCTCGGGATCGGCATGAAAACTGCGATAGCCGCACTGTTCCTCTATTCACTGCTGCCGATTATCCGCAATACCTTCACCGGTATCAAGGATGTGGACCCCTCAGTTATCGAAGCGGCACGCGGCATGGGAATGACGGGAACCCAAATCCTGTTACGGGTTCAGCTGCCTCTCGCCATGTCGGTCATCCTTGCAGGAATCCGGACGGCAACGGTTATTAATGTCGGTACCGCGACACTGGCGGCTTTTATCGGGGCTGGCGGCCTGGGGGATTTTATCTTTCTCGGGATCACCCGCAATATCGATGCACTGATTCTCCTGGGTGCGCTGCCGGCAGCCATTATGGCCCTGCTGCTGGATTATTTGCTCGGACTCCTCGAGAAGTGGACAACACCGCGTGGATTGAAAATATAACGTGGAGCGAAAGGGAAACCGCATGAAAAACACAAAAAAATCTGCCGCTTCTAGAATCCTTACTTTACTGCTACTTGTTTCGTTGACCGTCAGCCTTAACGGCTGTACCAATCCGCAATCCCCCGGCGTAAGTTCCAGCGGTCCTGCCGATCTGGTCATCGGCTCCAAAAACTTCACAGAAAACATTATCCTGGCTCATATGATGGCAGACCTGATCGAAGAACGTACGGGGCTGAGCGTCAAGCGAACGCTAAATCTCGGGGGATCCAGCGTAACCTGGAAGGCACTGCAGAACAATGACATACAGCTCTATCCCGACTATACCGGTACCATTGTGGCTAACTATTATCTGGAGGAAACCGGCAGTGCGGAAGAGACTCTTAAGCGCACAAGAGAGCTCGTTGCACAAGACGGCTTGGAGTTCCTGGAGCCCATCGGATTCAACAACTCCTATGCTCTTGCAGTTACTCAGGATACCGCCGCGAAATACGGCCTCAGGACCTACAGTGATCTTGCCAAGGTTTCTGAGAATATGGAGCTTGGCGCCGAGTTTGAATTCACGGACCGGCCAGATACGTATCCAGGTCTGAAGGAGCTGTACCATATGAACTTCAAGCGTGTCAAAGGAATGGATCAGGGGATCAAATATCGCTTGATTGCCCAAAATGACCTTGACGTTGCCAGTGCCTATACAACAGACGGACAGGTCAAGGTGAACAATCTCTTTGTTCTGGAGGATGACAAGGGCTTCTTCCCTCCGTACGATGCGGGTGCCATTGTGCGGAGCGATCTGCTGAAAAAGTATCCGGAAGTGCGCGAAGCGCTGAATGCGCTTGGCGGACAGATCAACGAAGAGAACATGCAGGAGTTGAACGCGCTGGTGGATGAAGGATACCGCGAGGATCTGGTAGCGCGGGAGTACCTCGTCAAAACGGGACTGCTCAATAAGTAGATCTCGATAAGTAGAATCGCCCTAGGGGAGGAAACACCATCCGGGCATCGTATGATCAAAGAAATTGACCCGTATACGGAGTAGAATGCAGCGATTCAATTTGGAGTGAACGGCTTTCGCCCATACAAAAAAAGGGTCTTGTCCATTATTTATGGACAAGACCCTTTTTCTTGAATTCCTGCGGCTTCTTGAAATCCGCTCGGTATGCATTTCCTCCCGACGAGTCGTCTTCTTCTTTGGCCTCCGGCTTCACGGCGAATAATGTGAGGAGCCCGCCCACTGCTGCAACAGCGGCCAAGGTGCCAAACATCACCCAATGATTCGCGCCAAGCAGCAGTGAGACAACAGGCGGTCCAAGAGATACGCCGATAAAACGCATGCTGCTGTACAATGAAGTGATGGTGCCGCGCTGTTCCTTCTCAACGCCTTCAGTAAGCAGCGTATCCATGCATGGCAGGACCATGCCGATCCCGATGCCGCCCAGCGTCATCATACCAACCACAAAATAAATCTGTGAACTGAAGCCGGTCACAATCAAGGAAGCGGTTAAGAGGGTCATACCTGCAAAACCTGTCCATTTTTTGGCCGCCTTGTTCTTGCCCGTGAATTTACCTGCCAGATACGAAGCGAGACACAGCAATGCAAGCGGAATCGCAAGCACAAGGCCTTTTACCACGCCGTGCAGTTTGTAGGTGCTCTCCAGTGTCTCTGATAAATAAAAAAGCACACCGAACACGCCGAACATAGCGATACCGCCGATGGCAAAAATCGCGTACAGCCATCGGCCCTTCTCGTGCAAAACCTGCTTTGTCTTTTTCAAAAATTCACGGAGGGACTGTTTATTATTGTTGCTGTTCGTTTTTGGTGTCTTCACAAGAAATATGACCAGAACGAGTGAAATCAGACACAGAATCGGAATCGCTGTAAAGGGCAGGAACCAAATAAAACTCCCTAATAAAGCACCCAATATCGGACTGATTACCTTACCGAATGTATTGGAGGTTTCTATAATACCTAAACTCTTGCTGACCTCTTCTTCACCCTTAAACATATCTCCCACAAGCGGAATAACGATGGGAAATGCACCGGCGGCCCCTATACCCTGCAGAAATCTCCCCGCCAAAATAACATAATACGCCGTCGTCCCGCTCAGCATCCATGCGGCCACGGCGGATACCGCTCCGCCTAATGCGGCAATGATTAAGCTTGGGATGATGATCTTCTTTCGTCCATACCGATCCGATAAATAGCCGGCAATCGGAATTAACAAGATAGCCACAACAGCATAAACCGTAATGAGCATACTGACTTTAAAGGAGCTGATTCCCAGGACTTTGGAAATCTGCGGCAAAATGGGAATGAGCATGGAATTGCCCAGCGTCATGATGAGTGGTATGGATGCCAAGGCAACCAGATCCCATTTCTTGTTTTCCATGAGAAGACCACCTTTGCGTTATCTGTCATCCATATTGTAGGTTCTTTCGCCTAGAATATGCATGACTGCAAGGTGGTCAATTTTTCCCTTATGCAATTTTTCCTTATTTATACTTTAAAACCGGACATCAACTGTCGCAGCTTGCCGGACATTACGTTCAGATCTTCTACGGAATTGGTAATTTCCTCCATGGAAGCCAACTGTTCTTCCGTTGCAGCGCTGACACTTTGTGTTCCACCGGCTGTGGTTTCTGTAACTTCCTGAATTCTGCGAATGGCATGAACGAGATCATCAGCCCCGGAGTTCATCTGTTCGGTTGCAACGGTTACGCCTTGAATCTGTTCATTCAATTCCACAACGGACTGCTCGATGTCCTTAAAGGCTCTCTCGGCTCCCTGTGCCACGGACATGCCTTCTGTAACCTCGCGTGTACCCTGTTCCATGACCCCGGCCAAATCATAAATATCCTGTTGAAGCTCGTGCACAAACTGCCTGATTTCAACAGAGGAATTGGAAGCCTGGTCTGCCAATTTCCGCACCTCAGCAGCAACGACTGCAAAACCTCTTCCGTGCTCACCCGCGCGAGCAGCCTCAATCGAAGCATTCAAAGCCAGAAGGGAAGTCTGCTCCGCAATTTCAATAATAATTTGTCCCATCGCCCCGATGTTTGAGGCTTTTTCACCAAGAGCTCTTACCGACTGTGCGGATTGATCTACACTGGTGCGGATGCCTTCCATTTGGTTCAACGTATGTATAATCGCCTGTTCGCCTTCGGATGCTAACTTGTTCGCAGTGGCTGCCAATCCGGACACGTCTTTTGCGGCGAGCGTGATATGCTTCATTCCTTCCGCCATATCCGTTACCGTTGCTGTCGTTTCCTCCGTATCCTGAAGCTGGTTCTCAACCCCGGCTGCCAATTCTTCCATGATGCCCGAGGTTTGCTGAGATGCCTGACGAATTTCCTCCGTGGTCGAGTGCAGTGTCGACGCTGCGGTACCGACTTGTCCAGCGGTATCCTGCACCTGTACAACCAATGCTCGGAACCCCTCGACCAGCTTGTTATACGCGTCGGCAACCGCCCTGATCTCGTCTTTCGTGGTTATGTTCAGGCGGGTAACAAGATCACCGCCGCCATCGGCGATTCTTAATAGCTGATCGCTCATCTGGTTCAATGGACGAATGGAACGGGTAAGAAGATATCCCTGGATCGCAAAATAAACGATGGCTGCCACACCAATCAGCATAATCATCATATTCTGAAGTTCGCTGTTGCTGGCAATCTCATCGGCCTGCTTGGCCAAAGCTTCATTTTTATTGATCGTGAAATCCGCTATAAGCGTACTGAAAGAGTTGCGAATCTCACGTTCCTGGTTAAACGCGGCTTCGTATACCCGAAACGGTACCGCCTTGTAAAACCCCGTATCGTACCCCAATTTGTTTAAGACCTGTGTCACAGCTTCCGTGTAAATTACATATCCGGTTTCAATCTGGTTGAAGACCTTTACATCTTCCTCAGTCGTCATTAGGACTTTGGTTTCTTTCATAACTTTACTAACGGATTCCTGTCTCGATTTTAACGAATCTACAAAGGTCGAATCCCCGGTCAACAAGTAGCCGCGCTCGTCATTTGAAATCCCTGTCAATAAAGTTTCAAGTTGGGTCAGGTTGTAAATGACCTTTTGATCCTCTTCAATAATCTTGCTGAACCTCTTCTCCGTCATGTTCGAAGTGATAAATGCAATGATTACGATAACCGCCGTCACCGTCGCAAGAATCGTAGACGATAGAATTAATTTTGTTTTTATCTTCATCCGCAAGCACCCGACCTTTGATAAGTAATATACCCCCATTCTATTTTCGTCAAAATTGTGTCTAAAATGAATAGTTATGGAGGCCGTGAAACCGCTTAATCCAAAAATATTTCAAAAAATTTATTAATCAACGGTCAAATAATGCTTTAAATTGGATAACACCCTCCATAAGACATAAGAAATTACCCTGATTCATCCACAAAATAATTTCCGATTTTTTCCTTGCATGAAACAGAACAAGTTTTTTCATGAATCACTCCTCAAAAAAAAGATCTGCCTGAACCCAGAGCTCAGACAGATCTTCCTATTTCAAGTTTCCGGGATAAAATGGCTTTTTTCCCCGATATGATAAACATGCAGTTTATGCATCGCACGTGTACAGGCGGTATAGAACAGCTTCCGGTCGCTTTCCCGGTGATACACGTCCTCGGAACCGTTGTAAATGATAACCGCATCGAATTCGACACCCTTTGCCAAATAGGCGGGAACAACAAGGGTTCCTTTCTCGAATGCCGGGGTCGTCTTGGTGATCAATCTCGTATGAATATCAGCTGACAGCTGCTTGTGCACACGCCGGCTCTCTTCTTCCGTTCGACAGATGACCGCAACGTACTGGAATCCCTGCTCATGAAGCTCACGTATATCGGAAATAATCGTTCCGTTCAGCGCTTCTTCATCCTGAACCTGAATCACCCGCGGCGCTTCACCCGGACGGTTAAAGGGAACGATCCGCTCTCCTCCTGGAATCATTTGCCGAGTGAAATCAACGATTTCATACGTGGAGCGGTAACTTTGCGTCAGAGTTATAACTTCCGTATCCTCTTTACCATACAAACTGACCAAGTTCTCCAAGCTTCCCAGAGCCTCGCCATGCGCATAAATCGCTTGATTAAGATCACCGAGTACCGTCATTTTGGCCCGAGGGAACAATCGCTTCAGGAATTCCAGCTGGAAACCCGAATAGTCCTGAACCTCATCGACAATCACATGACGAATGGCGGTGTTCGTACGGAAACCCTGGAGCAGCTCCTTCAGGTACAGGAACGGGGTAGCATCTTCGTACATCAACGATTTATCGTCCAGGGAGGCTGTGGTGAGCTTACAGATATCCTCCCAATGTGCCGGAAGATTCTCAGGATCGCCCGCAGCCCGGCGGAACAAGGATTCGTCTGTGAACAGTTTACGGTACATCCCCTTGACATCCACGTAGCGGAATCGCTTGATCCAGCGTCTGACCGGTTTGAGACGTTGGCTGATCACCATTTTTGCAAGGACGTCCTTTTCCTTATCAAAATCGTCAAACGTCTCTTCCTTCCGTTTCTGCTTCCGCTTCATCGTTTGGAAGGCGCGCTGGTAATCATCCGAATCCAGCAGCTCGATTTGCTCCTCGACCCATGGAGCGTCTTTTTCACTTTGGGCAAACTCCGACAGACGTTTCAGCATCCATTCCTTCATAAGATCAATCCGGCCGGCAAGTTTAACCGCTGAATCATAACCATAGAACTGGGCGGTCATTTCATCCGAGCTGACGATGACCTTGCCTTGGAATACAACCGGTTTAAACAGCATGCCATTCTTCTCAAGCAGCTCTTTATATCGTCGGATGGTATCCAGATAAGCGCCGGAGGATTTATAGGATATGCTCTCCAGACGCGCGCGGTAGCGGAGCGAATCATCTGCATTCAGCAAAGTTTCCGTCTGTGTGAATACATCTTCGAGATCAAATTCCTTGCCCAAACGGTGCTCCAAATAGGACTGGAAGGTCGTTTGCTGCATGTTGTCCTCGCCAAGCTCGGGAAGCACGGTGGACACATAACTGTTAAACAGCGGGTTCGGGGAGAACAGAATCATCTGATCGGCCCGGAGTGTCTCCCGGTATTTGTACAGTAGATAAGCCACCCGCTGCAGTGCGGCTGAGGTTTTTCCGCTGCCAGCAGCTCCCTGAACGATCAGCATGCGTGTTTTGTCGTTTCGTATGACCGCATTCTGCTCCTTCTGAATGGTAGCTACAATGCTCTTCATCCGGTCATCCGCGCTGTGGCTGAGTACCTGCTGGAGCAGTTCATCACCAATCGTCACGCCAGTATCAAACAATACCTTGATCTGGCCGCTATGGATTACAAACTGGCGCTTCAGCAGCATTTCACCTTTTACCTGGCCGGAGGGCGTCTCATACTGGGCGGGACCCGGGGCTCCGTCATAATACAGGCTGGATATCGGTGCGCGCCAGTCATAGACGAGGAACGTCTCCATATTTTCATCCAGAAAAGAACCGGTTCCCAGATAAATAGTCTCCGTCTCCGAGGTTCCTTCCTCTTTAAAATCAATGCGACCAAAGTAAGGAGATTCCACGAGTTTTCTGTACTTTTTAAGCAGCTTGCTTGACTGCAGATGAGCATGCTCACGTTCTGCCAGTACCTGTGACTGCTGTCTCAGATTGGTCGATGTTTCACCTAAATCATCCGGGTTGCTGAAGTTAACCGTAACTTCGTCCCAGAAGTCCTTCCGCATATCGATAACGACGTCACGGATATCTCCGACACTCGCTTCCAACTGAGATATTTTATTGCTGATTTTCGTTGATACTTCCGTTACCCGTGTCTGTTCTTCTTGCCAATCCTGTTCGCTGATAGCCATTGTTCATCCCCCTAATATACTGGTTGACAGCGCAAAATGTCTGTGATATAATACAGTTGTGGTATTCTAACCACATTAGTTGTTTTTAATGACAAACCATTGCTAATTATAACAGCATGCTACAGTTAATACAACATTTGAATTTAGTAACCGGCCGGAATGGCCGGTTTTTTGGCATTCATATCGTGTGGTTCATCTACCATACCATGTCCGATTGGGCTTGCCAAGAAAGCTCCTGCCATCCGCATGTTGGTCATAACGACTGATCAAAAGCGAGTCTTGATCGGCCCCTTCATATCGTTTGATATGCTTATTTTCTCAACCAGGAGAACAAGGCTTCTTCCTGCTCCTTATCCTCCACGACACGGCTGATTTGATCCGCCACCCGATTCAACCGGTCAAGCTGATAACCGTAATCATACATGGAGGCAGCCACAACCGACAGCCGAAGCCCACCAGGATCTGCGCCCGGTCCGCACATCACTTGCTCCATAAACGCTTCATTGTTCTCGGCCATGGTCTCCGCCTCGTCCTCATTCGGCTTCAGCTTTCCTTCGAACTTCCATAGAATATGCTCATGGTACTTCATCAGCCGCTCCAGATTGCTATCAAATTGCTCGTCGATCAGTTCCGACCGTTCCGCCTGGAAGTAATGATTCTCCACGGCGTCCAGCACTTCATATCCTTTACGAAGGGATTGGAGCAGCTGCTTATACACAACAAGCTGTCTAGCTTGACTATACTTGGCCCGCTTCAGCTTTTTCTGCTCCTCCTCAAACAAATTGTATTTGTCCGACAACGATTTGATTGCTGTTTCAAGTTCCTTCTTCTCCGCACGGTAGACCGAATCCTTCATCTCGTGGGAAATGGCCGTCCGCAGCAGCAGCGACATTTTGCCGAAGACAATATGAATCCGTTTAATGTACTGCTCCTTCGGCTTTGGAGGAAATACGAGAATATTAATAAGGAAAGCAGATACGATGCCGATGATCGTGAGAATAAACCGGTTGAGTGCAAAGTCCCATTGACCGGAAGCTTCCATTACGGATATAACCGTAACCAGGGTGAGACCGATCGTCTCTCCCATTTTTAATTTCATGCAGATCATGATCACTAAAATACATACCAGACCGACCGAAATCGGTTGATTGGATAAAAAATATCCTCCGAGCATCGCCAGTATCGCCCCAAGCGTACTCGTCTGCAGCTGGTCCAGAAAATATCTCCACGACCGATAGATAGACGGCTGCATCGCAAAAATCGCGGCTATGGCGGCTACAACAGGGGATTGAAAATCAAACAGCATAGCCAAATAAAGAGCCAGCGTTACGGCTAGGCCGGTTTTGAACATTCTTGCTCCAAATGCCATAGACAGCCCTCCTTACATAACCCAAATTCAAATCTATGCTTACACACCATGATACATACTCCTCCGCTTAAACCGCTATTCCATGAATTACCCTTACTTTTCCAAAGTGATGCAGGCCGACATGACGTTCACGCATCCGGGAAGCCCCGCTTCCCCATTCTTCTCTCATAATATCGGACCATAAAACTAACCCATGCGCAGGAAGCCAAATAGCCCCCGAGGATGTCGCTTGGATAGTGAACACCCAGATATATCCGGCTAAGCCCAATGCTTAGAATCATGATGATTGCAAAAGCGATTAATACTCCTCTTCCTGTCCTGCTGTCTATATGTCTCCATAACAAATATGCCAGCACGCTGTAGAAGGAAAAAGCACCCATCGAATGCCCGCTGGGAAAGCTGTATCCCGTAATTTCAACTAGGCGGTGGATATCCGGCCTCACCCGTTGAAAAATCAATTTTAATAATAGATTAAGAATAGATGAACCGAATACGACTACAATAAGTAGAAGAATCTCCGTGCGACGCCTCAATACCCAATATAGCACGGCGATTACGATAAGACACAATACAGTAACCGGACCGATCGAGCCTATAAATGAGAGGCCTATTGCGATATCCGTAATGAATGGATGCTCCAGGTTCTGTATTGAGGTTATGATGGCCAGATCGAGTGGAGCCAAGAGCTGAAACTTAACCAATGCGGCCATTATGATAAATCCTACGAAGCTGATGAGTGATATAAAGAAAATCCAGCGTTGTCTTCCTGAAGCCCAATTCATCTGTCCGCTCAAACTCTCTTTTCTCCTTTGCGTTGTTTCAAATCTATATGACTTGGGTGAAAACAAGATAATATCATTTTCCAGAGATAAAGAAAAGTCCAGCGCTGATTCCCAAGAAATTCCCCTTAGGTTATGCTAAATTTGGTATTATTACTCTAATATGAGAAATTTTAACGATAAAGGAGTTTGTCCTATGAAGGTTCTAGTAGTCGGTGCGAATGGTCAAATCGGAAAACACCTTACACACCTGCTTCAAGATCATGAAGCGTACACCGTAAAAGCGATGGTTCGAAAAGAGGAGCAGGCACGATATTTCGAAAATGCCGGAATCGAAACCGTCCTTGCTGATCTGGAAGGAGCGGTTGATGAGCTTGCACAGGCCGCACAGTATTGCCAAGCCATTGTATTTGCCGCCGGTTCAGGCGGTGCAACCGGTTATGATAAAACTCTCTTAATTGATCTGGATGGGGCTGCAAAAATGATCGAGGCTGCCGAGCAGGCACATGTCTCACGCTTCATTCTGGTTAGCGCCATACAGGCCCACAACCGGGAGTCCTGGAATGAAAAAATCAAGCCCTATTATGCAGCCAAGCATTATGCGGATCAGATCCTGCGCAGCAGCAGGCTCTCCTATACGATTATTCGTCCAGGAGGACTTCTGAATGAACCCGGTACAGGCCGTATCACCGCTGCCGAGGACATCCATAGCGGCTCCATTCCGCGGGAGGATGTAGCAAGCACGATTCTGTTATCCCTGGATGAAGAGAACACCTTCCGGCGTTCCTTCGATCTGATCGCAGGCGATTCGCCCATATCCGAAGCCCTTTCGTCTATTTAAAGAAAGCCTTTCATCTCAAAGAAATCGCCCCTGCCAAAAGCGATACGTCAGGTATCCAGCTCTTGGTCAGGGGCGATCTGTTTTTTCTAATCGAATAGTGACCAAATCACAATAAATGCGATCAAGGCCAACACATAGATGACGATCAGCTTGGTAATATTAGCTTTGGTTTTACTTTCATACGCTGGATTCGACTTGCGGTTTTCCTGGGAAAAACCAACAAGCAGCGTCGCAATGCCGCCGATCAAAGCCAAAGTAATCACGATTAAATACAGAACCACAATGGATCCTCCTTATCCTCTCGGATTATACGAATGATTACGTGCCGGTCTTCTGCTGCATCTGATTCCGCAATATTTCTTTTACGGCTTTCACAGCTTCCTCTACTTTATCCACTGAGACAACGATAGGCGAGGCATCTTCATATTGACTGGAGGTATGGTTATACTTGGGATCATAATAATGCTCAAGCAGCATCCGGATTCCCTGTGGAAACCGTCCCTCCTCCAGCGACCTCCCGATCTCAGCAGCAACAGGAGTATGGATCCTGTTTTTAATCAATTGGAAAGCCGCCAAATACTGTTCTTTGTATGCAGCGGGATTGTAGTCCTCCATGATCTGGCGAACACGCTCTTCCATCGGCAGTTCAAGTACGATAGCTACGCCGGACTCCTTCTTCTCCATAAGGAAGTCGGGTACAACGATTTTGCCAATCCGCTTGCTCTCGGCTTCGAATAACACGTAAGGGGCCGACTCCACTTGCTTCAGTCGTTCAACCAATTCCGAATCAAAGGTCTTTTGATTGCTGGCCTGTAAACCGATATGGCCAAATATCGAGCCGCGATGACCTGCCAGCCCTTCCAGGTCAACGACAGGATACCCCTCCTGCTGAAGCTGCCTGAGCACGGCCGTCTTGCCCGTTCCCGTCAAACCATGCAGAACAAACGCTTCGGCCTCTAATGTCTTATGTTCAAGCGTATCCAGCACATACTTTCGATAAGCCTTAATCCCGCCAGTAATCCGGCTGACATGGATATCCATCAGGGAGAGCACGGTTGCCGCTGTCCGGCTGCGCATCCCCCCACGCCAGCAATAAACTGCTTTATCACCGTCAATTTCCTTGAATTGCTTAACGAAGGCGGGAAGCTTGGCCGACATAATGGCAAGTCCGCGCTCTTTAGCCGCATCTACGCCTACCTGCTTATAGATGGTGCCAATCTCCGCCCGTTCCTCATCATTAAAGACCGGAATGTTCAGGCTTCCCGGGATCGTTGAATCCCTGTATTCCGACGGGGAACGGACATCGATTAATGTCATCTTCTTTTTATTCTGAAGCTCCAATAACTCGTTAACGCTGATGTCTTGAAACATGGTCTGCTCGCTCCTTTATTGATCCAAAAAAAAGGCTCACTTACAACTCAACGACAATGCGGGACGGATGATCGTTTACGACCTTGCCGACACTTCCCGCTTCCAGCCCGGCTTGCCGAAGCTCCATTAGAAGCTGATCCGCCTGCGAGCCGTCAACGGCGATAAGAAGTCCACCCGAAGTTACCGCATCACACAGTATCCACTTGTCGATCTGATCCATGTCGTCCGGAAAATCAACATCGTCCTTCACGTGATCATAGTTGTTTTTTGTCCCACCCGGAATGACGCCACCCTCGGCCATTTCTCTAACTCGCTCCAGGACAGGTACAGAGGACTTGGAAATGCGTATCCCCGTCCCGCTTCCTTTTGCCATTTCGAGTGTATGGCCAAGCAGCCCGAATCCGGTCACATCGGTGCACGCGTGAACGTTATACGATTCCATCATTTCGGCAGCGGTCTTGTTGAGTGCTGCCATTACGGCGGTAACCCGGCGGATCTCCTCATCACTTAACAGGTTTTTCTTAATGGAGCTCGTAAGGATACCGACACCTATGGGCTTTGTAAGAATCAGCACATCGCCCGGCTTGGCTCCTGCATTCGTTCTCACTTTGTCAGGATGTACGGTACCTGTTACGGCAAGACCGAATTTCGGCTCTTTATCATCAATGGAGTGTCCACCAACCAGTGTTACACCCGCTTCTTTCAGTTTATCCCCAGCACCTCTCAAAATATCGGTCAACACCTGCTTATCGAGGGTTGAGATCGGAAATGCCACAATATTCAGTGCCGTTAGCGGCTTGCCTCCCATCGCATAGATATCGCTGATTGCATTGGCCGCTGCCACTTGACCGAAATCATAAGGGTCATCCACGATCGGTGTAAAGAAATCAACCGTCTGGACCATAGCCAAATCATCGGTAAGACGGTATACACCTGCATCATCGCTCGTATCCAGACCAACCAGCAGATTCGGATTGGGTTCCGCTTGGGGGAGCTTGCGAATGACCTGAGCCAGATCCGCAGGACCAATTTTGCAGCCGCATCCTCCTTTAGAGGAATAGGAAGTTAATTTTATTTTCTCCGATTGAGTCATCACAGATCGTCCCTTCATCATCTAAGTTTTGATATATTGCAAGAGCACGTGCAACAACCCCGGCGCGGATGCTCGAAATACGTCTCATCTACTCCGGGGATCATCTAATATTAATCTTTGCCAATCACTTCATTTATGCACACAATACTTATATTATATGAAATCAGCTGCCGCAAGTCTAATGATCTTCCTATTTCTTGCAATTCCCGGGAAAATCTCTCTACGACAAGTCCACATTGTGATATACTATTAGATTGGATATGTAAATAATTTCACGATATATCGGGGGAGTACGAATTATGAATCACTCAAGCGACAGCAGAATGGCCTTTGATCATTCGAATCGCAGAAAAACCATCTGGTTCATCACAATCTTCATTATAATTGCAGCAACCGGTCTGACCTATGTGAAGTGGTGGCCTTATTACGATAAAGCACTCAAGGCGATTGTCGAGCACAGCATCGGCTCTTCCATACTAGGCATGGATAGCAGTGCCACACCTTCATGGCAAGCAGCTTGGGATTATGCCATCACTTATTTCAAAGCCGTCTGGAAAGCAGCCGTGCTGGGTATTCTGCTTGGCACATTAGTCCAGTCCCTGCTGCCCTCCCAGTGGCTCCTTCGCGTTCTCGGCAAATCGACCTTTGGCAGTACGGCGATAGGAGGGATTGCATCCATTCCAGGCATGATGTGCTCCTGCTGTGCCGCACCTATCGCCATCGGTCTACGCAAGAAAAAGGTATCTGTAGGGTCTGCACTTGCGTTCTGGATCGGTAATCCAACCATTAATCCGGCAACACTCGTCTTTATGACGTTTGTTCTATCCTGGAAATTCACCTTGCTGCGACTGGTCTTTGGCATCCTTCTAACCTTTGGCGTCAGCTACTTGGCAAACCGCTTTGCCAAAGAATCGGAGCCGGTGGAGATCGACACACCGCCGAGCACCGATCAGCAAGACGATCGCCCACTGTGGAAACGCTGGCTCGCCAGCATCGGCAATATGCTCATTCGCGTGGTTCCGGCTTATTTTATCGCAGTCCTGCTGCTTGGCGCGCTGCAAGTCTGGATGTTCCCTCACCTGGGAACAGCAGCCGGGAACAGCCTGCTGGCTGTCATTTTCTTTGCCGTCATGGGGATGCTCTTTGTCATTCCGACTGCCGCCGAAATCCCGATCATTCAAGCCTTCATGGCAGCAGGTCTTGGAGCCGGCCCCGCAGCAGCGCTGCTCCTTACTTTGCCGGCCATCAGCCTTCCCTCCCTTCTCATGGTAAGACGTTCGTTCCCGAGAAAGGTCATATGGTTTGTAGTTTCGTCTGTAGTCTTGCTTGGTATTGCATGCGGCATAGCGGGAATGCTTATACTGTAACCAGCACATGGGTGCATTTTTTTTCAAAGAGTTATAATCAGTTATCATCAAATCAAGGGCTTTTCAATTATATTTTCAATTTTTATTTTTTCTTAAGGTAAACCAAAAGCTTATCTGGTAAAGTGATTAAAGAATGAACCAACTCATTATTATATGCAGTCGAAGGGAGTCAATCATTAAATGAAAGATAACGATTTGCAGCCAAACCACCCGGGGCAACCCGAGGATGAACAGGGACAAGCCCAAGAGAAAGAGAATATCCCCCAAGAACCGGGCGACTTGTCTAATGAAGAGGAAAGAATAGATTCGGATTCAACCTATCCTGAATCCAGTGAACCTTATAAGGAAGAGAGCGATCAGCCCCTGTCTCCGGTTGCTGTCATGCATTCAGAGGATCAGCCCGAGCAGCCCCTGCACGATGAGCAGCCTCCGGCTGGTGATGGCGGTAATGGAAGCAAAGGCTGGATGATCGCTTCACTGGTACTCGCGGCAGCGTTGATCGTCGTCCTGATTGTACCTCCATTTGCCAAGGGATCCGGTAACGAAGCAGTGGCCAAAGTCAATGACGTCAAGATTACGAAGGATACCCTGTACAATGAGCTTGTTGAAGCGGGCGGGAAACAAACCGTAAATTCCATGATCACGGAAGAGCTGATTAAGCAGGAACTGGCCAAGCAGTCCATTACCGTGACGGACGCGGAAGTGAATGAAGAAGTTGACGCTCTCAAGGCATCCTTCCCATCCGAAGATCAATTCAATATGGCCCTGCAGCAATCGGGAATGACACTTGAGGATCTGAAAGGGCAGACCAAAACCCAAGTCGAACTCAAAAAACTGATGGGCGACAAAATCAAAGTAACGGACGAAGAGATCAAAACCATTTATGATCAGAACAAAGAATCCTTTGCTACACCTGAACAGGTTCGCGCTTCTCACATCCTGGTTGAAACCAAGGAAGAAGCCGATGAGATTGTGAAGCAGCTTAAGGATGGCGCTGATTTCGCGGCAATTGCCAAAGAGAAAAATCAAGACGCTACCAAGGACACAGGCGGTGACCTGGACTTCTTCGGACGCGGCGAGATGGATCCTGCTTTTGAAGAAGCAGCCTTCAAATTGAAGAAGGATGAAATCAGCGACCCGGTGAAGAGCTCCTTCGGTTATCATATCATCAAGCTTACCGATCGCAAGGAAGCTACGAATCCTACTCTGGAAGACAAGAAGGATGAAATCCGTAAACAGCTTGAGAATCAAAAAGTTTACCAGGAATCTTCCGCTTATATTCAAGAGTTAAAAGACAAAGCAACCATCACCAACACGCTGGAGGAAGTAGCGCCGGCAGATCCTGCTACAGAGACACCGGAAGCACCTGCTGCACCTTAAAGATTGACCAAGCCCTGCACCCTCGTGGTGTGGGGCTTTTATCATGCCAAAATAAAAAGTTCTTTAAACCCTGCGGAAAACATGTTAGAATGTAAGCGTTATCAATTGTTGATCTTGACAAAGGGGGAAGCAGAATGATGAAGCACGTATCGGAATCCCGCAACATGTATGAGGACTTCGTGGTGGAGACAGACATTCTGTTCTTTAAAACCGGATCGCACGGTTTGGTCAGCTTTCACGGCAGGAACTATAATATTAAAAAGAGAATGACTGCCGACAAAATCGCATCCCTGCTCTCCGGTAAACAGTTCTATCATGTCGGCGGCAACTGCTATGTGAATGTAGACAAAGTCACTACGGTAGAGCAAGGCATCGTTTACTTTGGAGAAAAGGCGCCCTCTGCCAAGCATCTGCGTGTTCCGAGATGGAAGCAGGAGTCGCTGAAGCGCCTGATCACGGAAGCCAAACAGCCTGTTTGAGCAGTGCCGCAACATGTATATGGTTCTGTTTTTTCGAATCACAAGCAAAAGATCCCTTATCCGTTGAGCGGAGTCGGGATCTTTTGCTTGTTCAGTATTAAATCTTCAGTTTCTTGGCATTCACAATGTAAAGGTTCTTCAGCGGCAATGCGCCGTTTCTGTACTTCCGGGCACCGGATTCAAACAGAACATACAGATCATTGCCACGTATCGCAATATTCTCGGACATGGGCGGCATGGTCAAAGGGGTAGCTGCGGCCTTGCCGGATGCCCCACGTGTATAAATAAGCAGCTTGCTTGCATTGTTGCGGCCGCAGGACTGACTGTATAATACGCGGGATTTCGTCACAACCGCACCCTGGATACGATCAGGCGTGCTCCATGTATAATCCGCCTTACGGTTCGACGACAGGTCATCGCCGGAAGTCAATTTATAACCTCGAAGCTTGCCCTTCGGTCCGGGGGCACACTGCTTGCTGCCCTTATCCTCTCCATCCATATATTCACCTACCCAGAGAATCCCGTCGGAATAAGTGGCATAAGATGCCTTATGACCGAGCGCATATCGGGTCATGACAACATGGCTGTAATCTTTTTTGCCCTCGATGGTGCTTAGCGGAATTTTGTACACATTTTTGCCAGACGCCACCCACAGATGATTTTTGCTGACGGCGAGTCCGCCAACATGACCGGTATGCTTTTTGCTTCCGCTCTCATATAAATAGAGCGTTTTGATTCGCTTGTTGGTTTTGCTGCTGGTGATCGAGATGCTGCTGGCCTGCTTGCTCTTTGTATTGCCCCAATAATGAGACATAATAATCCACTTCTTGCTCGGCACAAGGGCGAGTCCCTGCGGTATCCATTCTTTGTTTCCGGATAAGCCGGGAACCACGGCTCCCTTTCTGCTAATATCAAAAAACTTTTTGTACTTGGAGGAAGCAGCCTCCGCCTCACCAGGGTAAGCAAAACCGATGAGGGTGAAGATCAAAACCAAGCTTAATCCTATACTCAAATACCGTTTGAGCCCATACAATCTATTCACAATAATGCACCCACTTCCTTAATAAGCGATGATGACGGTATGCTTCTCGGGTTCTCGATCCTACATAAATTCAATGTATTCCGGCATAAAAATGATATTCATTCTACATCCACTTCATGGTAATATCGATCATAATGGGCTTGCGAACTACAGAGAGGATGATACAACATCGAATCCTTATTTGATCCGAGTTATCCGAAGGCATTTGCCGCCTTCTCCACCGAGCATTGGATAGCCATCGTTATCCTGATCGCCCTTGCCGCGCTCCTGTATCTGTTCAGGTCTGTAATCGTCTCAACGACTGCCCTTCAAAAGACCGTGAAATGGAGCCTGCTTGCCGCACTCTCGTTGCCGGAGGCGTCCCTTCATCTCTGGTATGTGTTAACCGGCATATGGGATCCTGCCACGTCATTGCCGCTGGAATTGTGCAGTCTGACCCTGTTTCTCTCCATAGCCATCCTGCTTACAGATGAACGCCGCTTATATCCGTTAGTTTATTTTGCAGGCATCGGAGGGGCACTTCAGGCCATACTGACACCCAATCTGGATTATCCTTTCCCTCACTTCCGCTTCTTTCATTTCTTTACCGTCCATACCGCCATTATATTAACAGCGCTGTACATGACATGGGTAAGAGGATACCGGCCAACCTGGAAATCCATTGGCTGGACGATGGTATTTCTTAACGTGTCCGCCGTGCTTGTCGGTCTTGTTAATTGGGCTGTTGGTTCCAATTACATGTTCCTGATGCGCAAGCCGGAAACCGCGTCGCTGCTGGATCTGCTGGGTCCACATCCCCTATACATTATGGTTGAGGAATTCATTGCACTTGTATTATTTATCCTTATGTATGTTGTCTTTTTTGTCATTCCGGACCACATCAAACGCAGTCGCAGGCATGGGCGTGAAGAGATTCCCGGCTCTTCTGCAGGGAGCTGAAGCATGAAATCATATGTCTTATAGCAAAAACGTATGGACTGTAAACGCCCTGAGTAACAGGTGTTGCGATCCATACGCTTTTTTATGGGGGAGGAATTAAGGATCAGCCTTTAAGATACAGCCGAGAGGTGGCTTCCCAAATATCACCCGGTGCCAAACCGAACAAACCGATATCATCCGCCGGCAAATTCACGTTTGGAGCATTCACCAGATTGATCTGAGGCTCGGGACAGAAAAACTTCCGGGATGCCTTGTTATTCCATACCATCCACTGCTTATATGAGTTGCCGACATCATAGACCAAGGTTTTTCCCAGCCTGGTATCCGTCAATTCCATACGGTTTCTGCCGTTCTGCGGTACAGCCGTGTAATGGTTGTCCATGGGGGCAAAATAGGGGTTGACCCCGCTTGTCCGCAGCCGTTCTTCTTCCGCCGTCAGGGACTGGAATTCCCCGGTCGGCAGCATGCGGTCACTCATTTCCCACCGCTCTCCGATCGTTATTCTTGCAACGCAATCATCCGCTGTGCTCTCAGGTGCAAACGGAGCATTGATCGCCGTATGGAAGGCAAGCAGGCAAGGCATGCTGCTCGTTCCCCGGTTGCGTATCAACACATGCTGGGCTAATCCATCCCGATTCAGCGTATAGCGGAGCCGAAACGTGAACGTGTGCGGAAGCATGGCGTACACCGGGTGATCCTCATCGATCGTTACGGAAACGACCACATAACTTTCAGCCTCACTGCTGCCATAATCCTCGACCGTCCACGGTATCGTATGTAAAAAGCCATGGAGGTGATTAGCTGTCTCAACCTCATTCACCGGGAATTGATAGGTCTGTCCATTCCATGGAAACCTCCCGTCTTCATATCGATTCGGCGGAAACAGGACAGGAATGCCGTGAACGCCTGGATTGGACTTGAATGCTTCCATCTCGTGTGCTTCAGGTTCGCGAAGGAAACGGTAACCGCTTTCGTTATCCCTGAAAGCGATGAGATTGCCTCCGATCCCAGGCAATATCGCCGCTTCGTAAGGGCCATGCTGGAGCCAAACCGCGCTCTCTCCGTGATATAATTCTTCATACGCTTTGTGGTTCATCGGGTCATCTCTCCTCTCAATGTGAACGTATATAGATTATCATACCGTTGCCCTTACGACTAGATTGTCGAGCTTGAATAAGCCGTTATGGCTCTAACCAAACCCTCTTCCTTGCATCTTGGTTAGGCACATCGTTTAAGAAGATAGTTTTTCTTGTGTGGAGTCTTGTGAGAGGGACACTGCCTCCGATTGCTCCTGTGCTATTGGCTGTGTGGCAGATGCCAGTTCCTCATCCAGTTCCCTTGCGTATTCCGTTCTCTGCTGCTCGCTCCATGCCAGAACGGAAGCCATATAATCCATTACGGGCTCCTTCCATTTTCTTGTCCACTGGATGTTAAATAACAGGGAACCCGTACGGCGGATGAAAAAGTCCGTCGGCTTCGACGCCAACTCATACTGGATCGCATACATCAGCGGTACCAGAACCGATACGGGAAGCGCGGATGCTTCCGCTTGATCGGATCCTGCGCTGGCCAAGCGAAACAACTCCGTTACGTTGGAGCCGTACATCTGCGCCCATTGCTCGGCGAGCTTACGGTCGATTCCTTGTGCCGCTCCGATATCCGCCTGCTTGCGAACAAATTCAGGAAATTGACGGGAGCCGCCTATATGCCCGCCGGATATCGGCAGATTCTTCGTTATCCCGGGACCAAACGTTTGGCCGCCCTGCTCCTGAATTCGTATGGCAACCAGATCCACAACCGTATCCGCCATTTTGCGGTAACCGGTCAGTTTGCCACCCGCAATGGTGATCAGGCCGGACGGGGATTCCCATATCTCATCCTTGCGTGAAATTTCGGACGGGCTCTTGCCCTCCTCCAAGATCAGCGGCCGGACTCCGGCCCACCCAGATTCAACGTCAGCCGCGGACAGCTTCACATCGGGAAACATATAGTGAATAGCTTTCAATATATAATCCCGGTCTTCCACCGTAATCAGGGGACGCACGGGATTGGCCTTGTACACCGTATCGGTTGTTCCCACGTAGGTCTTTCCGTCACGAGGAATAGCAAACACCATTCTGCCGTCAGGTGTATCGAAGTACACCGCTTGACGGAGCGGGAATTTGGACTGGTCAATGACCAGATGGACCCCTTTGGTCAACTGAAGCATTTTTCCCTTCTTGGACTTATCCATCTCTCGCACCTGATCCACCCAAGGACCAGCGGCGTTCACGATTTTGGTTCCGGTTACGGTCCTGACCTCGCCGTCCAGCATATCTCTCACCGTGATGCCGGTAATCCGTCCATTCGTATCATAGTTCAAAGACTCGGCCTTCGCGTAATTGAACAGCACAGCCCCTCTGGCCGCTGCCTCTTTCATGACCTCAAGCGTGAGTCTGGCATCATCCGTCCGGTACTCTACATAGTAACCGCCGCCCTTCAGGCCTTCCTGCTTCAGAAGCGGCTCCCGCTTCAGCGTCTCGGAGACAGACAGCATGGAGCGCCGTTCTCCCCGCTTCACGCCAGCCAGGAAATCGTATACCATCAAGCCGACAGAAGTGCTGAACTTCCCGAAGGTTCCTCCTTGATGTATGGGCAGCAGCATCCACTCCGGCGTAGTAACATGCGGTCCGTTCTCGTAGACTACCGCCCGTTCCTTGCCGACTTCAGCCACCATCCCCACTTCAAACTGCTTCAAATACCGCAGTCCGCCATGCACCAGCTTGGTCGAGCGGCTGCTGGTTCCTGCTGCAAAATCCTGCATCTCCACCAGCAGGACCGACATGCCGCGCGTGACCGCATCGAGTGCAATCCCCGCACCGGTGATCCCGCCGCCAATCACGATCAGCTCATAAGTGCTCTCTGCAATTCCTTCAAAACGACGCTTGCGATCCAAGCTTGAAAACGACTGTGGCAACATCAAACAAATCCCTCCCAGTATGTTTTACCCTTTTTTTTATCTATTGTTACCTCTTATAGAAACAGCAACAAAAAAGAGACCACGAAACACGCAGTAACAAACCTCGTTCCATGAGGTCTTCCGCGCCTAGTGGTCTCTCCAAGTCTCCAGACAAATATTCACTTATGAATTATTATAACATATAAAATGCTAATGAAAAGCCATTGCCGCATAAACGGCTTTTTTCCACCCCGCATATAATTGTTCCCTTACTTCTTCCTGCATGGTTGGCGTAAAGCTCCGCCCCATGCTCCATTTGCTGCATATCTCATCCTGGTCCTTCCAGAAGCCAACAGCAAGACCCGCCAAGAACGCGGCTCCAAGAGCCGTCGTCTCCGTGATGTCCGGGCGTTCCACGGGAACGTTCAGAATATCGCTCTGGAATTCCATAAGAAAGGTGTTGGCCACCGCGCCTCCATCCACTCGCAGGGATGTGATGTTATACCCTGAATCCTCCTCCATGACGGACAGTACATCCCGGGTCTGGTAGGCAAGCGACTCCAGGGTTGCACGGATGAAATGCTCCTTCGACGTACCTCTGGTCAGACCAAAAACAGCGCCCCGTACGTCGCTGTTCCAGTACGGACTGCCAAGTCCGACAAAAGCGGGCACAACGTACACGCCTTCCGTTGAATCAACCCTGCGCGCATAAGGCTCGCTGTCCTTCGCCTCACGGAACATCCGCAGACCGTCGCGCAGCCACTGTATAGCTGATCCGGCCACAAATACGCTGCCCTCCAGCGCATACTGCACCTTGCCATCGAGTCCCCAGGCAATCGTCGTAATCAGCCCATGTTCGGATTTGACCGGCTTGTCGCCAGTGTTCATCAGCATGAAGCTGCCTGTTCCGTACGTTGTCTTCACCATGCCCTCGGAGAAGCAGGTCTGACCAAACAGCGCTGCCTGTTGATCTCCCGCAGCCCCGGCAATCGGCACTTCACGCCCGAAGAAGTGATAGGTCACCGTATTGGCGTATATCTCGGAAGAAGGCCTTACCTCAGGCAGCATGACCTTCGGAATATCCAGCAGCTGCAGCAGCTCATCATCCCATTTCAGGTCATGGATGTTATAGAGCATCGTGCGTGAAGCATTGGAATAGTCGGTCACATGCGCTTGGCCTCCGGACAGCTTCCAGATCAGCCAGGTATCAATGGTGCCGAATATAATCTCTCCACCCCGGGCGCGTTCCCGCGCACCCTCCACATGGTCGAGAATCCATTTGATTTTGGTACCAGAGAAATACGGATCGATCAAAAGCCCGGTCTTCTCCCTTACCTTTCCGTCATGCCCTGCAGCGATCAGCTCCTCGCATAGGCCGGCTGTCTGCCTGGACTGCCATACAATCGCATGATATATCGGTTCACCCGTGTTGCGGTCCCACAGTACTGCGGTCTCCCGCTGATTCGTGATCCCGATGCCCGCTATCTGATCCGCCTTCACACCCGATTCGGATAAACAGGTCGCAATAACCGCAAGGATGGAGCCCCATATTTCATTGGCATTCTGCTCCACCCACCCCGGTTGAGGAAAATACTGAGGGAACTCCTTTTGCGCTGAGTGTACAATTTCTCCTTCCCTGTTAAACAAGATTGCCCGAGAGCTTGTCGTTCCCTGGTCAAGCGACAGAATGTACTGCTCCAATCATCTTCTCCCCTTCCGTTAAGTGCATTTAACCAAAGATAACGTGCAGGTGGAAACGTTGTCAAATTCATTATTCCGTCAGGGTGAAACCAAATAAGTCCTGCAGAAGGACAGAAGCCGCACCGATTAACTTATCATCTTCGCCAAGGGATGCCAATCCAAACACCATATCATCCTTCAGGATCGGCATCGCATGCCGGTCCATATATTTTCGAACCATTGCCAAAAGCTCCGGATTCCCATGCGCCATCTCCCCGCCCAGAACGAGTGCTTCGGGATTAAACATATTGACCAGATTAACAATGGCTGCGCCGAGGTGTTCCGCTACTTCTTCATTCAGATCCATTGCCAGCTTGTCCCCTCTGCACAGGGCTTCCTTGTACACGGACGGAACGATTTTGCTGTAATCCCCTCCGCTCAGCTCCTGAATTAGAGTCGGTCGTCCTGTGGCTATTGCTGTAATGATTCGTGAATACACGGCGATCCAGCTGATATAACTGTCCAAGCAGCCTACATTGCCGCATTCACACCGGATTCCGCTGCGATTCACGCTGGTGTGTCCAAACTCGCCGGCACCCCCATGCTTGCCTCTCAGGAGGCTATCGTTTATTAATATACCGGAGCCGAGTCCGTCACCGATGGAAATATAGATCAAATTCCCGAATGCATAATCACCAAATCGCCGCTCTGCGAGCACAACGGAATTCATATCGTTTTCAACCCAGGTCCGCATTCCATAGCGGTCTTCGAGGATCTGCCTTAGCGGAACATCGGTCATCCGCAGCTTGGTGTTATAGTGCAGCACTCCCTGACTATCACTCACGATACCTGGAACGGTGAGGGAAATGCCGACACAACGTTCCAAGTCCTCCGCTCCTGCAGTGAAATCATCCATGAGCTCGAGCAGCCGCTCGATAACCGCATTACCCTGAAGTCCTTCGATCGGATAGGTTTCCTTTCTCAGCACCCTTGCCTCCAGGTTCATCTGGGCCAGATTTAGGAATGAGTTCGTTATGGCTACAGCAAATAAATAATGATTATCCGGATTGAATTGGAGCAGAATGGGTTTTCTCCCTCCGCTGGAGGAACCCGTACCGATCTCAGAGACGTAGCCCTCCTTAATCAGCTCCTGAACGGCGGAAGCGACTGTGGAGGGGCTCAGCTTATTTTTTTTGGCCAGCTCAATTCTGGATATGGGACCATCCGTACGAATCTTGTTCAGCACCTTGGATCGGTTTAACGCCTGGATCAGCTTGTGATCCCCTTTTTTCATATTGTTCAAGCAAGCTCAACCTTTCTATAGGTTCATCAATTAGTGCAACTTTCTGTATCGGAAAAATGAGGTTAGCTACACTATAACATTTTCAATAACCGAAATTAACTTATTCCACCAATCAAAATAATGTATATGTAAGAATACATCCCAACCTCACATTATGTGAAAAAAATAATTTAAAAGTAATTGAAATCGCTATCTTGAAAAATAATCGAGGGGATTATATAATCTTTCGCAATAGAAGCCTAGTTATTCTGTCACAAAAGATAGCATGTTGATGTTAACTTTTTTCGGTTATTGGAATAACTAATGCTTTTTACTCCAGCTATACAAAGGGGGCGCTCCCATCCAAGGAGACTGGTTTTCACGTCGAACAAGCTTTATGACCCCATCATGCTTGATCAAAACCATGCCAACATTTTAAGGAGGGTTATGTAATGAAAAAAGGAATGTCTGTCCTGATTGTGATGCTATTCGTGTTTACTGCCTTACTGTCCGCTTGTGGTGGCAATGCCTCCGGTGGAGACAATGGGAAAAAGGTAATCAACGTCGCCCTCTGGGACGAAAACGTACGGGACACGCTGGACAAGTCCATCAAAATTTTCAATGAGAAGCATCCGAATGTTCAAGTGAAAGTAACGTATACGCCATGGGCGGATTATTGGACCAAGCTGAGAACAAGCCTCGCCGGCAATAGTGGTCCTGATGTTTACTGGATGAACGGACCCAACTTTCACTCCTACGCCTCCTCCGGTCTGATCAAAGACCTCTCTCCCCTCATTGAGCAAAGCGGACTGGACACCTCGGTTTATACCGAAGCACTCGTCGATATGTATACCTATCAAGGCAAGCTTCACGGTCTTCCTTACTTCCAGGATTCCATCGGACTCTATTACAACAAAGAGTTGTTTGACAACGCGGGCTTGTCCTTTCCCGACGATACCTGGACCTGGGAAACCGTAGAGGAGAATGCGGCCAAGCTGACCGATAAAACAAACGGTATTTACGGTTACATAGCGCCGATCGACAATCAAATCGGTTACTACAACTTTATTGCCCAAGCAGGAGGATTTGTAATCTCGGACGATAAGAAGTCATCCGGCTTTAATACGCCTGAAGCTCTGTCGGCCTTTAAGTGGGAACAAGGCTTGATTGACAAAGGCTACTCGCCGAATGCGCAGCAGCAGCTTGAAACGAAGTCCCGCCAATTGTTCGGCTCCGGCAAGGCCGCCATGTTTCCGGGGATTTCGGTCAACTCGCCTGAGCTGCACAAGCTTCTCGGCGATAAACTCGGCGTTGCTGTTCTTCCTGCCGGTAAACAGAAAGCTTCCATCGTTCACGGACTGAGCTGGGCAATCAACGGCAAGACAAAAGTAGAGCAGGAATCCTGGGAATTGCTGCAGATACTATCGGGCAAGGAAGGACAGGAACTGCTGGCCGATTCCGGCTTCTCGATGCCTGCCTACAAAGGCACGGAAGGTGGCTGGCTGAAATCCATTCCTTCTCTCGATCTGCAGGTATTTGTGGACAGTCTGGAATTTGCCGTGCCTTATCCGGTGTCCCAGAAAACAGCGGAATGGCAGGATGCGGAAGTGAAGGAAATCCAGGCAGCCTTTCTTGGCAAAAAAACCTTTGAAGAAGCGCTCAAAAACGCCGGTGAACAAATGGATGCAATCCTTGCAACTGAAACCAAATGACAACCATCCGCTCCCAAGTAGGAATACCAAGAAAGGACGGTGCAACCTGTGAGCTCTCCTATAACTGTGACCACGAAACCTCCTGAGATGCCCAAGCGAAAGGTCGGGAAACTTGCCCGGCACGAAGCCCTGTGGGGATATATCTTCATCCTGCCGGTCGTGCTGGGGCTTGGTTTGTTCTACATGGCCCCTTCCGCCGCATCCCTGTTCCTGTCGTTTACATCGTGGGACGGGTTAACCTCTCCCCAGTTCGTCGGAATGGATAATTTCACGAATCTGATGAAGGACGACAAATTCACCGGCTCCATGCTGAACACGATGATGTATACCGTCGGCACCGTTCCGTTGTCCGTTGCAATCGCAACGGTTCTGGCCGTACTGCTGAATCAGAAGATCAGAGGCATGGTCTTCTACCGCACACTGTATTTCATCCCGGTAATCACGATGCCGATTGCGGTCGGCATGGTCTGGAAATGGCTGTACAACTCCGAATTCGGGTTGATCAACCATGTGCTGGGAGTGTTGAATCTACCTCAGCCGAATTGGCTGTTTGATGAAAAATTCGCTTTGTTTTCCATCGTGCTTGTCAGCGTCTGGAGCAGTATCGGGTATAACGCCGTCATTCTGCTCTCCGGTCTCCAGGGCATCTCCAGCAGCTATTATGAAGCCGCTTCGCTGGACGGTGCCGGAACGATGTACAAGTTCTTTCGGATCACGCTGCCGCTGCTGACGCCCAGCCTGTTCTTTGTATTGGTCATGTCCTTTATCAATTCATTCCAGGTGTTTGACCTGATTTTCATTATGATGGATCAGCAGACTACGATGCTGGAATCCACCCGGACCGTCGTTTACAGCATTTGGGAAGACGGGTTCAAATATTTCAATATGGGTTACGCTTCAGCGCAGGCCTTCATTCTATTCGTTGTGATTCTAGTCATCACCATGGTTCAAATGTATATTCAAAAGCGCTGGGTTCACTACCAATAACAGGAGGAATGAAGACGTGAATACTTCAACCCGATCGGGAAAAGCAAGCCGTCTGGCAGTCCACGTTCTGTTAGCTGCCGGGGCGCTGCTCATGATTATGCCGTTTCTGTGGATGATATCCACATCCTTCAAGTCCTTTGCCGATTCCATGTCGATTCCGCCCAAATGGCTCCCTGTCGAATGGCACTTGGACAACTACCTCCGTGTCATTCAAACCATTGATTTTGGCACGTATTACTTGAATACCGTTATCGTCACACTCGGACGCACAGTGGGCCAGCTTGTCCTGTGCTCACTTGCAGCCTATTCTTTTGCAAGTTTGAGATTTCCTTTCAAGAATGCTATCTTCCTCGCGCTCCTTGCGGTATTGATGGTACCGTCACAGGTTGTGATGATCCCGAGCTTTGTCATTATGCGTGAGTTCAATTGGCTGGATACGTTCTATGTGCTCATTGTACCGGGTATTTTCAGTGCCTTCGGTACGTTCTTGTTAAGACAATTCTTCATGACATTGCCGAAGGATCTGGAGGAGGCAGCCAAAATCGATGGCTGCAGTTATTTCCGGATCTACTGGAATATTTACTTACCGTTATCCAAAGCTGCGCTTGTCTCCCTGGCCATCTTCACCATACTCGCCTCGTGGAACGATTTACTGTGGCCGCTCATTATGACAAGCTCAGAGGACATGCGGGTGCTATCCATTGGAATCTCCAGCTTTCAGGGACAGCATTCCACCGACTATCCTCTCCTGATGGCCGGTGCGCTTATGGCAACCCTTCCGATCATCATCCTGTTTATATTCCTTCAGCGCTACTTCATTGAGGGCATTGCCATGAACGGGATTAAAGGATAACACATGCCGCAGCAATATACACGATAAAGGAGTCTGCCGGATGATACCGATGTCAGAGTTGGTGTTGGCGCTATGGGAAACATCGTCCCTATGGCGCTGCCGATGCACCTATGCCGGGTATGAGGGTTATTAGCAGCAAGCACCTAGTATGTATTCAGGAAGGTTTGCTGTACTTTTTTCCAGGTGAATCCTCTGTACCGGCATACAAAGGAAAGCTTGAATAATATGGATAGCGGGGCTATAATCACGTGTGAGTCCTAGAATTGAGGAATATTTATCCATCATCATTATACGATCAGGAGTGAGCAACCTATGATTAAAGCAGGTGTAATTGGAGCCGGAGGTATGGGCGCTGTCCATATTAAAAACCTTCACCAGAATGAACATGTTCAACTGGCTGCAATATGCGATACGAATGAAGCATTAGCCAAACAGCAGGCCGAATTGTATGGCTCCGCTTATTATACGGACGGCAGCACGATGCTGGAACAGGAACCGCTGGATGTTCTGTACGTATGCATCCCGCCATTCTGCCATGGAGATATTGAAGAACAGGCAGCAGCCAAAGGCATTCACTTGATGGTCGAGAAGCCGCTGGGTCTGGACGTGGAGTCCGTCCGTCACAAAGTCAAAGTCATCAATGAAAGCGGAATCATAGCAGCTTCCGGATACTGTCTGCGGTACCTGGACACCGTTGCAATCGCCAAGGATTTTCTTAAAGACAAAAAAATCGGCATGGTCCGTGCCCACTACATAACGACACCTGTACCTACTCCTTGGTGGCGCAAAAAAGAATTGTCCGGCGGACAACTGGTTGAGCAGTCTACTCATACCATGGACCTGGTACGCTACCTCTGCGGCGACATCACCCGTTTGTATGCCGATATGAGTCTCTTGCTTATGCAGGATATTCCGGATCTGGACATTCCCGATGTAGGCGCGATTCAATTCGTGCTGGACTCTGGAGCGGTCGGCCATATGCAGACGGGATTTATCCAATTCGATCATCGGAGCGGAATTGAGATCATGGGACGCGATTTCCGCGTCGTTCTGGATGGAACCACGCTTTCCATCGCAGATAAGGAGAAAGAAGTGGTATACCGCAGCAAAACCGACTTCTACAAGGATCTTACTACGGCCTTGATCGACGCCATTCGAAACCAGGATCCAAGCCTTGTGCTTGCCTCCTACGAAGACGGGTTCAAGACACTTGAGGTGACGCTGGCCGCGAATGAATCCGCGGAAACCGGTAAGCCGGTATTGATTCAGCAATAGCTCAAAAGGGGGCGTTCTCCAGGTCTGAACCTGGAGAACGCCCCTGAATTTTTGTTGCCCCGATGCAGTACGGCTTAAATTCGTTTGGACAGCTCAGCTTGTCCATGTTCATTGAATATCGCAATACTCATTCCGCTCTTACAAACCAAGTGAAATGTACTTTACCTCCAGGAATTCCTCCATTCCGTAATGGCCGCCTTCCCGGCCCAGTCCGCTCTCTTTAAATCCGCCAAACGGAGCTTGAGCGGTGGAAGGTACAGGGTCATTCACTCCTACGATGCCATAATCGAGAGATTCCGCGATTTTGACCGCTTCGCCCAAATTCTGCGTAAACACATAGGCAGCCAATCCGTAAGGACTGTTATTGGCTCGCTTGACCGCTTCGTCTATGGTTTTGAAGGTGGTAATGGGTGCAAGAGGACCGAAGGTCTCCTCATTCATGCACTCCATGTCATCCGTGGCATTCATGATCACGGTTGGCTCGACATAGTTGCCTCCCAGATCAGGGTGAGCTTGACCGCCAGCCAATATAACGCCGCCCTTCTCTTCCGCATCCTTGATCTGTCGAACGACTTTATCCACAGCCTCCTCGTTAATCAAGGGTCCGATATCGATTCCGTTCTCCAGTCCATTCCCCACCCTCAATTGTTTGACAAGCTCCGTAAACTTCGCTGCGAACTTCTCCGCAACTGATTCTTGAACATAAATCCGGTTGGCACATACACAGGTCTGTCCCCCATTGCGGAACTTGGAAGAGATTAATCCCGCTGCCGCTTGATCCAGGTCTGCCTGATCTGTCACGATAAATGGAGCATGACCACCAAGCTCCAGCGATATTTTCTTCACATTGGTCGCTGCGCCAGCCATCAGTTGTTTCCCCACTTCGGTTGAACCCGTGAATGACAGTTTTCTCACCCGACTGTCCTTCTGCCACACGTCAGCGATATCACTTGAAGGTCCGGTTACGATGTTGATTACCCCGGCAGGAATGCCCGCCTCATCTGCTAGCTCCACCAGCTTGATCGCCGTGAATGGCGTCTCACCGGACGGCTTGATAACTACGGTGCAGCCAGCTGCCAGCGCAGGGGCTACCTTGCGTGTAATCATCGAAGCCGGGAAGTTCCAAGGCGTAATGGCAGCTACAACACCCACTGGTTGCTTGGTCACGATGATACGTTGACGACTGGAAGAACCGGGTATGGTCTCGCCATATATTCGTTTACCTTCTTCCGCATACCATTCAACAAAGCTGTTGGCATATCGAATCTCGCCTGCTGCTTCCTTCAGCGGTTTCCCCTGCTCCGTGGTCATGATTCGGGCCAATTCATCCGTATGATCTGTAATTAACTGATGCCACCGGCGAAGCAGTTCCCCGCGATCATTAGCGGTTCTGCCGGACCAATCCGAAAAAGCTGCCGCTGCAGCATCCACCGCTTGCTGGGCTTCTCTCTTGCCGCCTTTAGGCACGGTGCCTATAACCTTCCCGTCCGCCGGATTGTATACGTCCATTTGCTCCTCGGTCTGGACCCATTGTCCATCTATATAGATTTGATTCCGATACATATAAAGACCTCCTCCTAATCGACTATTCCAGGTTGAGCGAGCCTGATGATCATCATCTCATTACGTCAACATCTGCCTTATCTTATTATCCGTTAACCACTTACCCTAATGCAAAAAAATAAAACACCGGAGCGCCTGATAAAAGCTGCTCCGGTGTCTTCTATGTTCATTACCGTTCCCTTCGGAAAGGGTCTTGGATTATTTAATAGCTGCGTCAACTTCAGTAATCATTTCAGATACGGAAGTCAACCCGCCGCCGGAAAGATACCAGAAATCCGGGTTCAAGTAAACGATGTTTCCGTCTTTAGCGGCATTGGTTGTTTTTACAAGCTCATTCTCAACTACCGCTTTAGCGCCTGATTCCCCTTCGCCAGTGGCAACAGCTGCACCGCGGTCAACCACAAACAGATAGTCAGGGTTCATCTCTACAATGTACTCGTTCGAAATATCTTTACCATGTGTGCTGACTTCGATGTTAGGATCTATTGCTCCGAAACCAAACACATCATGCAGAATACCAAAACGGGAACCTGGACCGTATGCACTGATTTTGCCTTCGTTAGCAAGAATGATCAATGCCTTCTTGCCTGTTGCCGTTGCTTTTTCATTCAGCGCTTTGATGTTCTCATCGATGGCAGCCATTTCTTTCTCAACTTCTGCTTCTTTACCAAAGATTTGACCAAGCGTGTTCATGTTGGATTTGAAGGATTCCATGTATTTGCTTGTATCCACGCCCAAGAAGATCGTTGGAGCAATTTTGCTCAGTTCCTCATAGGCATCTTGCTGTCTGCCGGAAATGATGATCAGATCGGGATCAATGCTGTTGATTTTCTCAAAGTCCGGCTCTTTCAGGCTCCCTACATTCTCGTACTTCTTATCTTCAAATTTGGACAAGTAAGCAGGAATATTCGCTTGCGGAACGCCTAATACTTCAACGCCCAATTTATCTACGGAATCCAGAATACCAAAATCGAATACAACCAGACGTGAAGGGTTCTTCGGTACATCGGTTTCACCAAGCTGGTGGGTGATCTTAATTGTTTCCGCTTCGGCTGGAGGCGTATCCCCTGCAGCGTCTCCGCCACCGGCACCTGTTGTTTTATCGTCTTGACCACAAGCTGCGAGTACAATCGTGAACATTACTACCATGAATAAAGTTAACCATTTTTTCATTACGTACACCCCATCTTTTATATTTGTATTTTCCTGCTTCATATTGATCTTCAACATATATTTGAATGTATGGTTGAATTAGTAATTAAATAAGGACAGATTGAATCATGCCGTCCCTTCGCAAGGCAGCCTCAGCTATTTTAGCAGAGATAAGGAACCTGCCGATGGCAGTTGAACCGTTCCTTATCCCTTACAAACGTTGTTATAGATTAGGCGTAGTACACACATACTCTATTGTCGTTAATCTCTTCAATCTCAATGTCCATGTCGTAGATTCCGCGCAGAACATTGCTCTGAATGATGCTCTCGGTCTTCCCTTCGCTCTCAATAGCGCCATCCTTCAAGGCAACGATGTAATCCGAGTAGAAGGAAGCGAAGTTGATGTCGTGAATCACGATAACAATCGTTTTATTCATGTCGGCGACAAGCTTTCGAAGAATCTTCATGATCTGCACGGAGTGTTTCATATCCAGGTTGTTCAGTGGCTCATCCAGCAAAATATACTCTGTATTCTGGGCGATAACCATAGCGATGTAAGCACGCTGGGTTTGACCGCCGCTGAGCTGATGAAGAAATTTATGCTGCATATCTCCGAGCTCCATATACGAGATCGCTTCATCCACGAACTTCTCATCTTCCGCATTCAACCTGCCTTGAGAGTAAGGGAATCGGCCAAAAGATACGAGTTCCCGCACGGTCAAACGAAGACTGATATGGTTAGATTGCTTCAGAATCGAAACCTTCTTCGCAAGGTCGCTGCTCTTCCACTGGCTGACCTCTTTGCCATCCACCGTAATTTGACCGCTGTCCTTGCCCGTTAATCTGCTTATCATGGACAGCAAAGTACTTTTACCGGCACCGTTAGGGCCGATAAAGGAAGTGATTTGCCCCTTCGGGATCGTAACCGACACGTTATCAACGACTTTTTTGCCGCTATAGACTTTCGATACGTTCGTAACCTGGATCATGCTTTACTCTCCTTTAGTAGCAGGTATATGAAGTAGACACCGCCGATGAAGTTGATGATAACACTGAGCGTTGTGGAGAACGTAAACACCCGTTCGACAACCAGTTGACCGCCCACTAACGCGATGATGCTAATAAGTATAGAAGCTGTGATTAAGTATGAATGCCGATATGTCTTCATAACCTCATAGGCAACATTGACAACAAGAAGTCCCAGGAATGTAATCGGCCCGACCAGCGCAGTTGCTACAGAGATCAGAACAGCGACAATAATCAGGAGCCGCTTCACCACGTAATCATAATTCACACCGAGGTTGATCGCCTGCTCACGTCCAAGTGAAAGCACGTTTAGATACTTGGCGAATCGAGCAAAATAGAGAAGTGACAAAGCAACCACAATCATGGCAAGAATGAGCAGCTCCGTCTTTACGTTGTTGAAGCTGGCAAACATTTTGTCCGCCACATACTGGAACTCATTCGGATCAATCAGCACCTCCATGAAGGAGGACATGCTGGAGAACAGCGTACCGAATATCATACCGATGAGCAGCAGGAAGTAAATATTATTCCCTTCCCTTTTGAACAGTATTTTGTATAAAACTCCAGCAAACAATATCATGGCTCCGACATTAATCAGGAAGTTCACATTGCTGCCCAGTTTGTACAGCGTAAACGATCCAAAGACGAAGATTACCGTTGTCTGGATAAGAATATATAAGGAATCCAATCCCATAACACTCGGCGTTAGTATCCGGTTATTCGTGACCGTTTGAAACACCGTGGTAGACAGAGCAATGGCTCCGCCGGTCAGAATAATAGCAAGCACCTTTTTGATCCTTCTCGGAAGCCCGTAGTCCCAATTGCTGCCAAGATCAATGAACAGAAAGACTGCCACCAGGATGATTGCCGCCGCGGCCAACAGGCCGATTTTGGCTTTATAAGTCATAAGCCTTTCTCCTCATCAATAAGAAAATGAATATACCGCTTCCAAGGACGCCCACGGTCAGGCTGATTGGAATCTCATAGGGATAAATGATGATCCTGCCAAGGATGTCACAGAACAATACGAATCCGGCCCCCAGCAGCGCGGTATGCGAAAGGCTTTTTTTCAAGTGGTCTCCCAGATACAGGCTAACGATATTAGGTATGATCAGACCGAGAAAAGGAATCACGCCGACGGTTAGAACGACGGATGCGGTGACCAGCGCTACAATGACCAATCCCAGGTTCACAACTCTCCGGTACTTGAGACCAAGGTTCGTTGCAAACTCCTCTCCCATCCCGGCTACCGTAAACTTGTTAGCGAACAGGTAGGCCAGAATGACAAGCGGGATACTAATATATAGCATTTCATATTGTCCCTTGATGATCATGGAGAAATCACCCTGGAGCCATGCGGACATATTCTGAATAAGATCATATTTGTAAGCAAAGAAGGTTGCTATCGAACTAACAATATTACCGAACATCAGTCCAACGAGGGGAATAAAGATGGCGTCCTTGAACTTGATCCGGTCCAGGATCTTCATAAAGATGAAGGTTCCCGCTAGTGCGAATACAAATGCCACAAGCATCTTGATTAGTGGACCGCTTGTTGTGAAGACCAGCATGGCAACCAAAATTCCAAGTCTCGCGGAATCCATCGTACCCGCTGTTGTTGGTGACACGAATTTGTTGCGACTTAACTGCTGCATGATCAATCCGCAGATACTCATGCTGACCCCTGCCAGTATAAGACTGACAAGCCTCGGGATCCGGCTGACAAGCATAATATGTTGTTGTTGTTCTGACATGGAGAACAGTTCCAGTGGTGAAATGTCCTTAACTCCAATAAATAATGAGATTATGGAGAGTACCACAACGGCTGCAAATAAGTATCTAATCTTCATGGCTCTTCCTTCTATGCGTATGTCTCTGAATATCCGACAGTCCGCAATCTCATCAGCTTCTCACTGAGATTGATTATCAATTGCGTTCTGATATGCATTATATCACTCTCATTCTCACTCGACAACCCTAATTGAGAATCAAAATCATTTAATTTTTCTCATCTGCGTATCATTTGTTCACGATTTGTTCATGATATGAAGTTTCGACATATCGTGTAAAGCAATCAGAGGACTGACCTTAGAAAAGTGTTTTAATTCTCAGTAAGCGGGTATTAAAGATAAACTTTTAGTTCTGAGTTTCGTTCTGAATTGTTGACATTTGCAACTCATTATATTAACATGCTAACATAAATATCATTTCTAACAAATTGTTAGTTGATATGGAATAATGATTATGAGCAAAATGCTTCACTAAAATGCATATTTACCTGAATTAAAGGACATCTTCTTATCAGGCTTATGCAACACCATTACATCAGGAGGTTTTTTCTTATGTCTAAAGATTTTTCAACTGCACTCAAAAATCGTCGCTCCCACTATGCTATCAGCAAGGACCCTGTCATTTCGGACGAGCGTATCCAGGAAATTGTGAACGAAGCTGTTAAGTACACTCCGTCTTCCTTCAACTCCCAAAGCGCACGTGTCGTTGTACTGCTCGGCGAACAGCATGACAAGCTGTGGAACCTGACCGAGGGCATCTTGAAAGAAGTTGTCGGTAACGAAGAAGCATTCAAATCCACGGCTGAAAAAATGGGCGCATTCCGCGCTGGATACGGTACAGTACTGTTCTTCGAGGACAATGACGTCGTTACAGGCCTGCAGCAAAACTTTGCGCTGTATGCAGACAACTTCCCGGTATGGTCCAACCAATCCAACGGCATGCTGCAATTCGTGGTATGGACTTCCCTGGAGGCAGAGGGCCTGGGTGCATCACTGCAGCACTATAACCCATTGATCGACGAAAAGGTGAAATCCGAATGGAACATTCCAGAGAGCTGGAAACTGATCGCTCAAATGCCTTTCGGTAAACCGGTTGCTGAACCAGGCGAAAAAGAATTTGCGCCGATTGAAGATCGCGTGAAAGTATACAGCTAAGTCCTTAGCGGAAAAGGCCGTCCACCCAAGTTTTTGATAACTTGGATAGGCGGCCTTTTTTCATACAGACACTTTATCCAGCAGTGAAACTGCGACTCTACTTAATTAACATGTAATAAGGCCTGAAGGAATGGCTTGATCTCTTGGAAGTCCTCTCCCGGCGTCCACAACTGAATGGCATCCCGCTCTCCGCTCATGCCCCATTGCAATTTCTCTTTCAGTATCTCGGTATAGCCTGAGTTTCCCTCAGATTCGATCAGCATTCGCTCCACCAGAACAGCCCAATCCGTATCGCTTGACATCATGCGCTCCGGATATTTCCGGGCCAATTGCAGCGTGCTTTCCAGCGAACCGCTGTGCAGCATATGAACGGCGAGGTAATTGCCGATAAAACGGTGGGATTTATCCTGTCGGATCACCTGCCCAAACCATCTCTCCGCCTCCTCCAGCCTGCCCTGCTTCATAAGCGCTGTTGCGTGGAGAGAATCGGTATAGGAATGATCCTCGCTTTCGCTCCGTACAGAGGAGTACCGATCGAATGCCGGATTGTAACTGTCCCAATCTTCATTATTATAGAAGTAATTCGTCAAATCCATCAGGTAGCTTGGTGCCGGATGCCGTTCGATCATCTCCTGCAGGGTGGATAAGGTTTCCTCTGAACTTCTGTTATCTACATCCTTGGACAACTGATCCTTGATCTGTTGCAATCGGAGTTTCATCCTTAAGCTGTGAATATCTTCTGGATGCGAGCTCACATTATCGTTATAGGCCGCGAGCGATTCATCATATTTACGTTCGAGTACCAGCTGGTCCTCCGGCGTCAATTCACGACCCTTTAACAAGAAATACGGTAAATAACCCATGGTGCTCTCATTGAGCCGGTACCCGCTGCTGCTTGTTAACTTCGTGCCGTCATCCTTGTAAGCATCCACCGACCAGAAATAGAGAGCCTCTGGGTTGGAGTAACCAAGCACACTCTCAGGTGCAACGGTCGTCCAATCATACGGATCCTCGTAGGAAAGTCCGATTCTGAGATCATACAGATCCTGAACAGCAACCCGCAGCGAATTCCCTTCAATATAGTTATCCATCGCCGTCATCATCGATCCGCTGCCAAATTCGATACCAACACTCAGTTTATAGTAGGCGGCTTCGGGTATAGCCTCCCATTCAAAATAGATCATGTCGCCGCGTATCTCATCATGGTTTACTGGAGTTGTCAATTGAATCAATGGCTGCAGCGTGACATCAATCCGTCGTGTCGATTCCGGGGCGACCTCCACCCAATCCCCCGATTCTACAGGCCACGTTCTGCCATTGATTTGTTCATAATTCAAACCAATGCCGAGTTGATACCTGCCGGGCTCTACACCCTCGAAATGATAGCGACCGTTCGCGTCTGTCAGCATTTGGTGCGGTTCGCTTAACAGCAGACTGTGATTCAGATCGTTGTTTTTACGTAAAAATACACCTGCGAATGGAATCGGATCCCCCTCACGATTTCGCAAGGTTCCGCTTACCGTTGACAAGGTCTCTCCGTCTAAAATCCTCTTCAGCCGTCCTTTCAGCTGATTCGCCCGTTTTGAGATATCCGAATTTGCAAAGTTCCCGCCGGACCCTTCTGATATCCGATTCAACACGTCCATAGCGGCTTGGGGGCTCCCCCGACGCAGGAGCATTTCCGAGTGATATAAAAGGGCCTTACTATGGATGTCCCTCCAATCTCCAGAAAGGACTTTCCCTAATCGCTCATATTGCAGCGCCGCCTGATCAGGCTCGTCCAGCCTGTCATAGAGGCTCGCAAGCTCCAGCACCAATTCATGCTGGTAGGAATAAGGAACAGGCTCCGGAGAATATCCGCTGCTCAGATCCCCGAACTTTTGGATAGCGGTTTCCAATATATCCGCTGCTCCCTCCACATCACCATTCATCGAATAATGCTCCGCAAGGTCTATTGCGGCATATTTCATATATTCTCCGGCTGGCGCTCCCAGCACATATTGATTCAGCAGCGGCAAACGTTCATCCTCAGTAAAACGAATCTGCTGATCGGTGCTTCCTCCTGTGCTGGTGAACCCCGGACTAATAAACACATCAAACCGATGAGATAGCTCTGTTGCTCTAGGCACAATCACATACTTCTCGATCATCTCCCATTTCCGGTTGCTGCTGCTTTCTTCATGAATAAGGTCAATGACTTTGGCTATCCCCTCAGCTTGGCCTTGTTCTATCTGCTTCTCCGCAATCAGCAGCCCTATTCGAGGTGTGAGCATAGATACCATCATAACGAAGAGGATTAAACCCGAAACCCCCAACACCAGGTGTTTAATCTTGACCCGAATTTTCAAGCCTGGCCACCATCCTCTCGTACTGATCCTTCCAGTAATAATTCCCCCCGGCTTCAAGCAGTTCATTGCTCACCTGCAAGGGCACGGAAACAGCAGGTTTCACAATTGCTTCCCTCCATAACAAACCTCCGAGCAGCAGAACGGCCGCTACTGCGCCAAAATAACCAATTGCGGCAGCAGAAATTTCTACTTCCTTATTCCACAAGGAAGACAAACGTTCGCGGCTGGATTTTGGAAATGTGCGAGAAATCACCTTCTCTGCGCCCAGGAATCGAATTTCCTCCAGCTCCTGCTTTAGTTGTTCGGCCATTTCCTGTTCTTCGCTACGCATCGCTCTCCCCCTTCTCGACAACAATCTGCCGGAGTTTATGCCGCCCTCTCATTAAACGTGCCTTAACCGTGTTTATATTCAGCTGCAATTGCGCTGCAATTTCTTGAACACCCAACTCATTATAATAATAGAGCGTAATCACTTCTCGGTATGTATAGGGCAGCTGCTGCACTGATTTGATCATTTCAGCCTCACGCCAATGGACGCCCAGCATTTCATCCACGGCAGGTACACTTTCGTTTACATGCTGGTCCATCCTCGGCATGGGAAAAATATGACGCCAATCCCATTTTCGCTGCCGCATCCGGCATCGATTCACTGCAATTCGGGTCAACCAGCTACGAAGTTTGTCGCCGTCACGAAGCTGAGCGATATTCTCGAACGCCTGGATAAAGGTATCTTGAACGGCCTCTTCAGCCGCTTGACGGTCACGCAGCAGCAATACCGCCGTGCGAAGCAGATAATCTCCATACTGTTCCATCAATTCCCGGAGAGCCGCCTCTTCTTTTTGTTTTAAGCGCTGTATGACATCCAGGCCATCTCCCCCTCTCTATAACTATGATGCGTCTGGTCTTTCATCGGTTGCATCAATTTGGATCAATGTCGAAAAAAAAATCGAATGATTGAAAATCTTCCGGCAAAACGATACAATAACACAAGCAAGAAACCTTTGTCTTCCTGAACTGGCAATAGTTCCGGGACCAACTGCATATCATGTTGGCTGTACTAGGGGTGCCATGTGCTGAGAGACGGCGTGCTGCCGTTAACCCTTATCACCCGATCTAGGTCATACTAGCGTGGGGAAGTGTAGCATTTATGTTTATACTTTTTCACGTAGGCATAACTGCACTTTCTTCACGGGGTGCGGTTTTTTTGCGTGGATTTATATCATAGGGGAGGATAACAACAATGAGTGAGCTAACATGTGGAACCAGTCGCATCGTCGGATGCCGATTCTCGGTGTTTCCGATGACTGACCGATTTGTGGAAGTCATTATGGACGCGCTGAAATCCGTCAACACGGGGAAAGTATGGATTCAGACGGATGATGTGAGCACCTGTATTCGTGGACGGGCGGAGCATGTATTTGATGTAACGAGGGCGATTTTTGCTTATGCGGCAGCAAGCGGTGTGCACACCATCTTTAACGGAACTTATTCTATTGGCTGCCCTGGTGATACGGAAGCCGATGTATATATGTCAGAGGATTCGGAGCGTTTGAATCGCGAGATTGGGAAGAATGCCGATATAGATACAGCCTGCCAATTTGCCCTTTATCCACTGGGTACAGACCATTACATGGATGTTATCTATAAAGAGGTGCATCGGGCTAAGGAAAAAGGAACGTTCGCCGGAAGCGTTCACTATGCCAGCCGGTTGGACGGCTCCATCTCCAAGGTGTTTGAATCCCTCGAAGATGCGTTTTTGCATGCGATCCAATCGGACAGCAGTCACCTTGTCATGACCGCAGTCGTGTCTGCACACAGTCCATCAGCCAAGCCAAGACCGTGATCACTTCTATATAACAGGCAAAAGCCCGGCGCATGCCGGGCTTTTGCGATTTGCTCCAAGAGCTTGACGAATTAAACCCAAGCACTCGAGATAATTACGAGCAGGATGAAGAGAACCAAAATAATACCTACTGAATTACCCCATCCACCACCATATACTCCGCTCATGAAGATCCCTCCTGGATTTAAAGAATGACGTGACCGAATCACATGATTATTGTATTGGTCGTGGAAGGCGAACGTCACGGCTAATGTACCTCTCTTATTGCTCACCCGTCAAAATCTATTCCTCATAACCCACAAGAAGCATGCCCCCGAACGGGTTCAGCATTTGCTCTGTGAATGCCAGAAGGAGGGAGGGATCATCCTGTCGATACATCGCTGAAAGCGAAACCTCCAATTGATCTCCCAAGGTCGTGCTGAAACGGTGGAACAGCCGAAACAGCATCTTGCCTTCCCCTGTCCATTCCCCATTCACTCTAAGTACAAATTCGCAAAGTACCGTCATGATCTTTTGCACCGTAAACCATTTCTCGCCATCCCGCTTAGGATTCTTCAAATCCTGCACATATTCCGTAATCATGTAACGGTATTCATCAATATCGGTTTGCATCCATGGCATCGGTCCGTAATTCAAATCATGCTGGGCCTCTACGCGGACTGCTTCTCCTTCCGGCAACGAGCGCAGCACCTTACCCTCCGCTGTGATCCGCTGCAATGTCGGATTGGCTGCCATCACGCCCTCGTCGAAGTATTCACGATAGGATGACAAAGACAATATAAACAATTCCACAATCCATCCATCCGCTTCCAGGGTCTTTCTCCGCATCTCATCTCCGTCCCGCTCAAGGATGACGATGTCCAAATCAGATTGCTCGTTATGTTCTCCTCTGCTTGCGCTACCGCCAAGCACAGCTAGCAAACAGTCGGGATAATGACGGTGAATAACACGCTCTGCTGCCTCCATCGGTTCCTTCTTCATGGCTATTTCCCCCAGTAGTTCTCATAGCTCCCGAAAAAAAGGGCTCAAAATATTTAATTCAGCAAAAACCCCAAACGTACCTTAATCATATGGTAAATAAACGATTACCCTCATGATGACTACAAGGAAGAAGGGAAGATAAAATGAACTACATTCACATGCTATCCAGATTAGGTATGGGCAGTGCGCATCCGGGCGGATTCGAGGCTACCTTAAGAATGCTGAAGAATTATCCGATTGAGCCAAACAGTCGTATTCTGGAGGTTGGCTGCGGAACAGGCAGGACAGCATGCCATCTTTCGGAGATGGGCTATCAAGTCACGGCCATAGATCTCAATGAGAATATGATTAAAAAAGCACGCACCAGAGCCGAAGCCATGAAAATGGACGTGCAATTTTTGCAGGCTGATGTGTGCGAGCTGCCTTTTGAAGACAACCAGTTTGATCTGATTATGGCCGAATCAGTCACCGTATTCACGGATACGTCGAGATCACTCCCTGAATATTATCGCGTTCTGGATCAAGGAGGCGTTCTGCTGGACAGAGAATTGCTGCTGAATAAGCCAATGCCTGAGCCAAAGCTCAAGGAGCTGCTGGAATTCTTCGGGATTCCGAATCTGATGCTGCGGGAAGAATGGGCACAATCCTTGCTGGCTTGCGGTTTTAAGCAGGAGGAAATTCTGGAGTATAACCACTTCAACGAACAATTGAAGGAAGAGCAAACACGTCATCTGGATACATTTGAGCAGCGCGATAAAGGACTTCTGTTTGATGTAACGTTATGGGAAACGTTATTCAAGCATGACCGGATGATCCTGGATAACACCGATTATCTCGCTTCCGCCTTATTCCGTGCCGTAAAATAATATTGCTGCGTATCTATGCAACGAGAGGGGATTTGTCTGTTGGCTAGTTAGCTGCGCTTCCCCTCCCCTTCCAAAACATCAGTTCTTTCGACCCATTTCAACACTTTTTGTCAATTCGTTATATCTAGTTCAGCCCGGCGATGCTATAATCATGGTAAATATATCCTATGTTGTCGAGGAGGACTCATTCTTATGGCATGGTTCAACAGACTCCCAATCTCACAAAAAATTACTGCAGCCTGTTATCTTATTGCCGCTTTATTTGCGGTTCCAATGCTGCTTGCGTTTATTCTAATGGGCAAAGCAATCATTGGCGTGGTACTTGTCTTGGCTTTAATTGGACTTACCCTTCCTCTTTCTCGCGTTATTGAGAAAACGCTTACGAATTCATTCGCCGAAATTTCCAGCGTTTCTGCCAAAATCGCCAAAGGCGACTTTACCTTCCAGGTAGAAGAGGTTGGAGGCATGAACGATCTAAGCCGAACCTTCAACAGCATGGTGGACAAGCTTCGCAAAATTTTACAGGAAACCTCGGACATTACCCGCAAGGTAATGACATCAAGCCGAAGCATTTCGAATAAAAATCAGGAGCTTATTCAAGTGATGAATCAAGTATCCCTCTCCTCCAACGAGCTGGCCGTCGGTGCGAACGAAATCTCGGAGGACGTATCGGAGATGACGCATTCCATCCGCGAAATCGAAGAGAAGGTCAGCAATTATACGCACTCCACCCATGAAATGAACGCCCGTTCTATCGAGACGCTGGGACTCGTTGAGCAAGGAAGAGATTCCGTAGCCAAACAATCCGCGGGGATGCAGCGAAATATCGACGCCACCGGAAAAGTCTCGGAATCCATCGATGCACTGGCCAAGAGCGCCAGAGGGATTACCAAAATCACCGAAACCATATCCGAGCTTGCCGATCAGACCAACTTGCTGTCCTTGAACGCCTCCATTGAAGCGGCCAGAGCCGGCGAGCATGGTGCAGGCTTTGCCGTTGTTGCCCAAGAGGTCCGTAAATTGGCAGAGGAATCCACTTCCTCCACCCGCGAGGTATTTAATCTGGTACGGAGCATTGAATCGGATGTCAAACATGCAGCACAGAATATTAAGATCAATGAAGAAGTCGTACGGCAGCAAACCGAGATGATCCGTGAGGCGGAGCTGGTGTTCATGCAGATTGTAAACAGCGTGCAGTATATTTCGGAGCAGATCGCAGCTTTCTCCAAGGAGAGCGAGTCCATGCTGGAGAGTGCGCAGAACATCTCTTCCGCCATTCAGAACATATCTGCGATTACGCAGCAATCCGCTGCAGGAACGGAGCAGGTATCTGCTTCCATGAACGAAGGGATTTCGTCTATCCAGAAGATGGCTGAGGAAGCCGAAGCGATGAATAATGCCGTCTTCCAACTGCAGAAGACCATCAATATTTTCAAATTCTAAAAAGTATAACGTCTATTTTTTATTCGTCTATTCTACATAAGGAATTTAGTTAAGCTGTTATTTTTATAAAAGCAGAAGGGGTATCCCAAAAGTCACTTGACCTGAGGGAGGCCCCTTTGTCTGTTATGAGTACGCTGCCGCTGCGGAACGAAGCATCCCTCCAATCGGCTGTTGCCCTCCAATATCCTGAATTCATCTTATGGTAAAATGGAAGTCCGACCCACCATTTACGAAAGAAACGGTTTCTTTGTACATTCAATATACTATGGACCAACTTGAGCTTCTTGTTAGCCTTCACGCCATAGCCGCGATATGTTCACGAGTTTTCCCTCTTCAAATTCGGCTCGGTATATGTCCGGCATACTCGTTCCCTGCCAGAATTCATAATCGAACCGCTGATCGTAATGGTGCAGCATTAATGTCATAATGTCCCCATGAGTACCCATCACGACATTCTTGCCTTTGTACGTATCCAGAATTCCCTCCATTGCCTGGACTGCACGCCTTTGCGCATCTTTACTGGATTCTCCCTCCGGGAAGCAGGTATCGGGTTCGTTAAACAGTTTCCTTTTGGCATCCGTAAATGAGTTCCCTTGGAAATCCCCGATCTTCCGTTCTCTCAGATCCTCCAGCACCGTAATCGGTAAACCCAGGGCATCCGCCAATGGCTGTACCGTATCCTTCGCTCTCTGATAAGGGCTGGATACGATAACCCCAATACCCTTTCCCAGCAGCAAACCCTTAACTCGCTCGGCATCGCTTGCACCCTGTACGGACAATCCGCGGGACCGCTCCTTCCCTTCGCTATACGGGGATTCTGCGTGTCTCACAAAATATAAGGTTGTCATGCTTCCCCCTCGGCTTCTTCAATCAATACCGACTCCATCATCATCTCAACAAATGGCGTTAACGGTAACAGACTCAGCGACTCAAGCGGAACCCATCTGGCTCCTAAGGAATCCTGTCCATCCCCTTCTGCCTTAATAACAGCTTGATCATCAGGCAGCTCCACATCATATATAATGCCGATGTGATGCAGCTCTTCCATCTGGTTCTCGGCATACTGATACACAATGGTATAGGATATGGCTGTGCGAATACTGCCTTTTATCGGAGACAGTCCGGTTTCCTCCATAAATTCACGCTTCAGCGTAAACTCCGGCTCCTCTCCAAATTCAATGGAACCTCCAGGTAAATCCCACTTCCCTTTGTGAGGCCCTCTTGCTTTTTGGATCAGCAGAATATGATCATCCTGGATCAGAACACCATAAACGCCGAGATGCGTATATTTCTCCATGGTCACGACACTCCTTTTCTGGCAATGAACGTAATCCACTGGCTTCGAAAGAGGACGTCCCTTCCGTCCTTCACCTCTTGAATGTCCTGCTGTATTTGGCGCTTCATTAAAATCTCCCATTCTGGATACAGCTCGTAAAAGATAGAGAAGGCTTGGTCAGCGGATAAATTCAACTCGATTAACCCCTCTTCCTCCACACCGGTCTCCAGATCGATTTCCTTCACTTCCGTACTCATTAATATGCAATGAATTCCCCGATCCATGGTTCCTGCTTGCATTTGTTTGATCTTGGATACAAAGGCGGCCTCCGAGCTCATATGCTCAAGACAAGAGCAGGCAATGATGTAATGATAGGTATCCTTCGCGATGTCATAATGCTGCACATCCGCTGCCAGTGCCTCAATGCTGGAACTTACGCCATAGGAGGCAGCATACTGCCGGAGCTTGTCCACTGCCGAGGGCAGCAAATCCACGCATAGAACCTTACCGCCTGCAGGTTGGATTCGCTGTGCAATCGGAATGCTGTTACGACCGACACCACTGCCCAGATCCAGCACTCGCATATTTTGAAAAGGCAACAACTCCAGATGATCCATAACCGTCTGGACGGGGCGTGCTAACCAGCTGCCCGGCTCAAACAAGGCGGCCGCTTCATAAAACTTCTCGTGATACAATATTTCCTTCTCACGCGCGCGATTGAATGTTTCCATGCTACAGACCCCCCAATCATGTTGTTATAATGTTTTCACAAACCGGAATCCCGATGGAGAAACCCCATTTTCTCATAAAACGTATGGGCACGCTTGCGCTCGGGTTTGTTCCCGCTGGTCAGCAGCACATTGTCGCCCCTCTCCAGAGCCCACCTCTTTACAAATTCCACAAGCGTTCTCCCAATTCCTTGCCCTTGCCGCTCTTTCTATGTAAACAGTGCACTGAAGTGCGTGGCAACTCCGTTATTCTCATAACTTAAAAATTCCCGGCAGCGGATCATCTCCGCTACCCGCTTCGCTTGGTCGGCTGGCTACAAAGGTATGATAAAGGGGTGCCGCTTCCGTGTTCTCATCCGATCCGGACACTAAATTCGCTCCTTCAATACCGGATATCCTATATTGCTCTCATTAAGGGGTTTTTGACTCCAGATCACCGGTGGATAGGGACGGATCTCCATAGAACTTCTCCCCCTCTAAACTTCGAGTATTGTTAACCGTGCCCACTGATTCTTCCATTGTTTCTTCCGAACACGCTCCAAATAATAGCTTCGCTTATGAAAATTCGGGCATCTTCGAACCTTTAAAGCGAATAAATCCTCCAATCCGTAAGGGCAGCAGAGCTCAAGCTCCCCTTCGCGGTTCAGTCTTGCGCCAATCGCTGTAGCCGTCTCTGGCCATTGGGTTAACGCTGCATGGGTTGAGCTGTACGGCTCATCTCCATTCTTGACATGCATTCTGGCCTGATTCTTGACTGACCATTTCGGATTCTTTGTCGCTGCTCTTAACTTCTGTTCCAAATCGATATCCCGTGCTTCCGACACATCATCGGGATCGAAATATACAACATCGATATCCGTATGACGGTCGGTTCTCTCAAAACCATGCAGGATATCCCAAACGTAATTTCGAATATAGCCTGCCGCAATGTAGCATTGCGACAGCTCCAGATCTCGAACGATAGCCAAATCATCCATCAGCTGCTTATGCTCCCTTATGTACTCCTTCAACCGCAACTCCAACATTCAATTCACCGCCATTGGTTTAATATGGTGTTACTTGTTCACGCTCACGTTCACATGTTCATCTATCTCCCACATATCCCACGATCTTGGCCGAATGCGAAAAACAGAGCACGCTTCAATCCGTGTAAAAAGGCATAGACCGCCTCACGTGGAAACGGTCTATGCTCTCATATTGTAAAACTATTATATTCCAAATAATCCCTGAGCCGCAAGGAAAGCAGGGTTATTCAACGAGAGGGGAGGCTTGCCCGTTACACGTGAATAAGCCTCCGGGTTGAGCTGGACTCGAACTTCCAAGTCCCTTAAAAGGGACTTGCAGCTATCAGCGGAGCCGGGCTCGAGCTTCCAAGTCCCCTAAAAGGGACTTGCAGCTCTTAGTGCTACACTGCTGCATCCACTCGCTCCTGGGATGCGCCATCACAGCGCTTGCATACTTTCAGCGCAGTGCCGTCCGATTTGGTACGAGGATACAACAGTTTAATCCGAGTGCTTTTACATACGGGACATGTACCGCGAGCGCGAGTAGGTAAGTGCCAAAGTGATTTGCCTCTTTTTTGTTTTGCCATGAGTCAGATACCCCATTTCATAGATTCATTATCGTCACTCTTACATATATGAAAGGGTTCAGCAGAACATGTCGGGCAGTTTCATTAGCTTCCCTGCAACACAGATGCCTTGACAACAGCCATGCGTTAACCGTTATTTTATACGTATGGCGATACACCGAGCGATCGTCACCATATCTTTTACTATAGTGATCAGGCGCCGCCGACATTTGACACCTTCTCGTGCTTCAGGCACCAAAGAGGTGAAAAAACAAAAGAGAGAAGGCATCCAACCGCCCTCTCTCTTACACAGCATGAACATTACTTATCCATAAAAGCCAGTATCTCGTCCTTGGTCGGAATGGAAGATTGCGCCCCAGGACGGGTCACCGTCAGGGCTGCCGCCGCGGTTGCAAACTTTAGTGCCTCCTCTGTCTCCATACCATCAGTGCAAGCAGCAGCATAAGCGCCGATGAAGGTATCTCCTGCTGCCGTGGTATCGACGGGCTTCACGCGGTAAGCCGGAACGGCAACGCGCTCCCCGCGTGCGTTTCCATAGAAGCAGCCTTGTTCGCCAAGCGTAATGATGACGCTTGAGGTACCCTTGGCTATGATCCAATCGGCTGCCATCTCGGCAGAAGCCGCGTCATCTACTCTCAAGCTGCTAACCACTCCTGCTTCCGTCTCGTTCACGATCAGCGTATCCAGCAGCGGAAATACCTCTTCGGGGATACTTCTCGCAGGTGCCGGATTCAGCCAGACGCGGACACCGGCCTTACTGGCCGAGTGAATGACGTACCGCGTCGTCTGCCACGGAATTTCATTCTGCAGCAGCACCGCGTATACTCCATCCCAATTCACCTCAGACGCAACATCCTCTTCGGTCAGACGCCCATTGGCTCCCTCGGACAGGACGATGTAATTCTCACCCTCTTTGTTGACGGTAATCATCGCAATGCCTGAGGTGCCTTCCTTGGAGAGCACGGACTTAACCCGGACCTGGCGATCCTCCAGCGAAGCAATCAGGGTATCACCAAAAGGATCAAGACCAACCGCACCCAACATGGCACAATCTGCGCCTGCCGACGCAGCCGCCACCGCTTGATTCGCACCTTTGCCTCCAGGAAAAAACGACGTTCCGCTGCTATGAATGGTCTCCCCCGGCTGAGGGAACTGATTCACATTACTTACAACATCCATATTAATGCTTCCAATGACAACCAGCTTACGCAAAGATACCCCGCTCCTCTCTTCTAAACCGACTTCTGCCCTGATGTACGGACGTGAACATCCTTAATCTCGTTCTCGCCATCCTCCAGACAGCCAAAGCCAAACATACCATGAGCATAGGCCGTTTCCTTGCATTCCAGTACATTATCTCCATTAATATACAAGATGAAGCGATCCTTCTCAGACACCAGTTTTAAACGATATTCCTCGCCCAGCTCCCAATCATATCTGGCCGTAATCAAGCGCTTGGTCCCGAAGTCCTGTTTAATAAACGAGACAGAATTCGGACCGTCAAAACCGGCCAAATAATGCCGCATCACGCCTTGCGCTCTTGTAATCAGGCAATGGCTGGTGCCGGAAATCGGTTTTATTGTCGCTTCAACCACGGTATCACCGGCATAATAATTTCCGGAATAGGATGAAGTGTCTCCTTCTGCTATACAATGCAGCGCTCCATCACGCAGCTCCCACTTGCCTCTATGGTGAGAGAATGGTGTGATGGAAGCGAATTCTTTGGCCTGTTTAGCAAAATCAATTTTGTATTCCGCCGAGCCGGTAACACGGAACTGTCCGATGAACAGACTTCCGATGGCACGATTCAAGAGCGGCGAAGGGCTCTTCAGTATCCATCCGATCTCATCGATCATAGCGCCTTCGGTATCCGGGATAACGAATTGAATATCATTCCACTCTCCGCCCACCGGGGTAACCGCCTGCAGAATCTGGTCCTCCTGTGTATAGGTGTTCCGAACATAAGGGGTCAAGGTCACTGGCGCGCCTTCCCACTGGTCCACGTAGATTCGGGCAGATACGGTCTGACCGCTATAGGCAAGCGGCGCAAAGGTAGGCTTATACTTCTCATCATTAAATTCAGCCCGGCGGTAGAACGGTTTATAGTAGATTTTACTGCTGTCGCCTTCAACCAGTCTGTCGAAAACAACTTCAAGCGACCCTCTTCCATCGCATCCGCGTTGATTGGAATGGCGCACAACCGGCGTTTTGAACGGGTTGCTTGTCCGAAAGCCATGGGTTGATCCAGGCAGATCAAAATCGAAGTACACTTCACCTTGCTTCACGCGCTGCACTAATTCCTGCGGTGCCTTCTCCCCATTCAGGCGATAACCCAGCAATGCGAGCTCTTTGGCGAAAGTGGGGAAATCCACCAGGTTCAAGTACCCGGAAACGCTGGAAGCGACAATGAAGTCATTGATGGGTTTGCGATAATGATCCGGAATTCCGGCTAAGCCGCCGTACACACCCAGAATGCTTCCCACATTCCCTGCATTGCAATCGGTGTCCCAGCCGCACATGGACGCGATTTCTACCGTGCGCGCAAAATCCCCCTCGCCATACAGCAGAGCAAGCACGCATACGCCTGCATTGGGGATAATATGGCATACACCCGTATATTTATCGTATCCCCAGTGATCCTCCAAGTATTGACGGCAAGCCCGAAAATCGGATGGATGCTCCCGATGAAAATCCATAACCGCATGCACCACACGTGCATAGGTTGAGTCATCCGGGATCATACGGAGTCCCTCAGCGATGATCTCATCCATCGATGAAGCATCAAATGCTTTGGCAATGCATGCTGCCATGAAACGTGCGCCATACAGCCCGTTGCCATCATGCGAGACGCTGGCTGCTTTTTCCGCATAATCTGCCGCTTTCTCCGCCCGACCCGGGAACAGAAGCCCCCATGAATCAATGAAGATCTGGCCGCCGATCTGCTCAGCCATCTCCGTCCCGTTCACCTCGATGGAGCCCGAGCGCGGGGCCGAAATGCCTTTGCGCAGATTTACATAAGCCCGGTGCTCGGTGCTGATATCCTCGCCGCCCCACCAGAACATGCCGATGCCTTCCCTTGCATAATTGAGCCAAGCTTTTCCCACATCCTCCGGTTCAAGCTCGCGGTCCGTCGCATCGTCATACAGCGCACGAATGAAAAACACCGGACCATTCGCATCATCGTCTGCTGCAAAGGTTTTGTACGGCTTCACGTAATCCCGAATATCACCGTAAACATCCCGGATGCGCTCATATGTCCAAGCAACCGGTTCGATGGGGGCACCGAGCCTTATGCCGATGTTCATCCCGATAAATCCTGCATATACCGTCTCTACATACTGTTTAGGTATCATTAACTCTCCCTCCTAGCCTCTGCGCAATCAAAGTTGAAACATGAATTTTTTGTGTGTTCCACCGCAAATTCGGATCATTCTTTCGTTCTCTACTGCCCCCGAGTTTCCTTGAGTCCAAATTTTTATCGCAGAGATCCGGGAGCGGAAGATGAACACTGCATTTCTCCAAAACAAATGGTTAATTCAAAAAAATGTCAGCCTCGCATGATTTCTTATTGCTACAGCTTGTGTTGAACAACGTTCTTCCTCATTTCATGGATTCGAAGATCATCCTCAATGATTTTGGCGGCAACCATGCTGAATTCGTCAGCAACGGCGCACAGATCAAGACGGTTCACCTTGTTCAGCTGCTCGATATCTTCCTTGCGGATGACCTCGCTGCCATGCATCGCCCCAAGGATCACCCCGGCCATGACGCCGATCGAGTCCGTGTCACGCCCGGAGTTAACGCCGTCCAGGATCGTACGATAGTACTCCCCCTCATTCAGAACCATGAACGCAAGCGCCATGGGCAGCTCTTCGATCGACCACAGGCGGCTTGGCGTATAATGATTGCTCGGAACGCCAACCTTGTCGATATGACGGCTAACGTCATCGCCCATCGGGGAATATTTGAGCATGATCGCCTGCAGCACCTCGATCACCTTGTCCATATTGTCCCGCTCCGGCCGCAGTTCTCGGGCAGCCTGGGTCAGCTCCTGTATGGCAGCTTTCGTACCGTCCTTCGCCAGGCTGATGGCCGTGCCGATAATATCATCCACGCTCACCCCAGGCTCAAAAGCCTTCGCGACGCATGCCGCGAGGACGCCAGCCGCTTCCAGGCCATAGCTGCTCTGATGACCCATCGCAAAGAGGATGGCTTCATCATAGGCCGCCTTCGGATGGCCCGCATTGACAATTCCGATCGGGGCGATGTACATCGCCGCCCCGCAGTTCACCATATTCCCGATGCCGCCCTCTCTCGGGTCGCAATTCGCCAGCACATGACGCATGAAGATGTATTTTTCCGGATAAAACAATCGGTCTATAATGAGCGTTTCCTCATTCAGTTCAGGGACAAACGTCTTGCGGAACGCAATCTCCTTCACGAATTCATTGCTCATATCATAGGCATCCAGATGTCGGCCCTCGGTAAGATACACATTCATGAGCGCAATCGTCATCAGGGTATCATCCGTGACAATCCCGTCCCCTCTTACCCGGCCAAGCCGGACCTCGGCAGGAAGATCCATCTTATGCCATCTTGTCATCAAGGATTCCACGCGTCCGTATTTCGACTTGATTTCTTCGTACGTCAATTTCTCAATGGGAGCTCCCATTGCGTCTCCAAGCGCGGTGGATATCACCACGCCTCTTACTCGGTCACGAAACGAAGTCATAGTTATAAGCTCCTTACTTGATGTTTTCGTTAGCGTATTTCGTAATCTCTGCTCCGCCAGCAGCGTTCCAGGCCTCAACAAATTGATCGAATTGGGACAAGTCCTTCTTGCCTGTAATAAAGTCGGTTGAATATTCCTTGTACAGATTGTTCATGGCATCCCAGTTCGCAATGAACTGCTCAGGAATAATGAAGTTGTTGTCTTCCGTGTAGTAATCCGAAGCCATTCTCAGCGATTCGGTGCCCGGCTCGCCCAAGAGCGGCGTTTTCAAAGGAGTTTCCGATTGGATCTCGGTTGGCTCCCAGAAACGTGCATACCATTCACTGTAATATTTCTCGTTCAGCTCAATCTCGCCGTCTACCACCTTGTAGTGCTCATCTTCGAATCCGAGCCGGTCCAGCATTTGGCCCTTGGGACTTGCCAGGTAATCAAAGACTTTGAATGCAACATCTTTATGCGGGGACTGCGAAGAGATCGCAAGTCCTCTTGCTTCCTTCGTGACGTCGGTGGCGCCGAATCCTTGCGCTTCGCCTTTTGCAGGCGGCAGCACGATCAGGCTGGCGTCATCTCCACCCAGTTCCTGCATTCTTCCATCATACAAATCGATGATTTTGCCGGCTGTCCCCGTAATCACCGCGGCTTCCCCTTTATAAAAGGCATCTTCCTTCGTATCCCACTGCTTCGTAATGAATTGCGGATCAAGCAGTCCTTCCTTATAAAGCTTGTTATAGAAAGTCAGTTTTTCTTTCTCGTTTTGAGAGACTTTGGAGTATTCATAAGTTCCATCGTCCTTTTTAAGCCAAGTGGTATCCAGACCGAATGCCGTGTTGAAAATGAAGTTGATCTCGGCGATATCGCCTGCTGCCGTCAGCGCGTAACTCGGCTTGCCTTCACCCGGCTTCTTCTCCACCAGTTCCTTGAAGAAGGCGTAATAATTGTCCACTGTCGGATTCTCCATCAAGGCCTTGGAGCTCTCCATGGCATTAAACCAATCGGCACGAACAACCGGTGCCTTAGGTGCAAGAGGTTTAATCCACAGCAGATACGGATAACTTGCCATCCGTGTTTGGTTGTGCGGTTCCATGATCTCTTTAATGTAGGTAGATTTCTCAATATACGGCGTCAGATCCTCCAGCAGACCTTGATCGGCAATCTGCTGGTCTCCGCCCTGGAAGTAGATGATATCCGGAATGGTTCCGCCCAAGAGCAGGAGGTTCAGGTTCTCCGCATAACTGCCCTGCGCGAGGTCTACAAGCTCAAACTTCACGTTCAAGCCTTCATCTTCAGCGAGGGATTTCTCCAAGGTTTCGAAAAATTTAACGGAAACGGGGTTAGCCGTTCCTTCATCCTTGTACACAATCTTCAGCGTAACCGGATCGCCGCTTCCATCAGGCTGGGTGGTCCCAGGCTCTGTTTGACCCGCTCCCGGCGAGTTCGAGTTTGAGGTGCATGCAGACATGACCATGGCCAGCATGGCAACGATTAATAACAGGCTTAATTTTTTCATGTTCATCTTTCTCCCCTTTTTTGAATTTGAACATCAATGCCTTCAATAAGCTGCCCTTCCCCGCTTAATCCTTGACCCCTCCCTCCAGCTCGCCTTTTGCGTAGTATTTCAAAATGAACGGATATAGGAACAACAGCGGTACAATCGCAATCATGATCGTACCCGCCTGCAGGGAAGCAAAATCAAAATTGATCGAGCTGTCAAACATGTTCTGGTTGCCGATCAGCGACGTATTGTCCTTGCGTACAACAAACTGTCTGAGCACGACCTGCAGCGGCCATTTACTCGGGTCTGAAATGTAGAGTGTGGCTCTGAAATATTCATTCCAGTGATACACGCCGTAGAACAAGCCCAGTGTCGCCAGCCCCGGCTTGGACAGCGGCAGGATAATCCGGCTGTACAACCGGAAGTGACCTGCACCGTCAATGCGGGAGGCCTCCAGAATTTCCTCCGGAATGTCCTGAATGAACCGCATGAGTATAAAGAGATAGTAAACGTTGATCGCTTTGTACAGGATCAGTGAAGTTAGCGTATTCATCAGTCCAAGATCCTTCACCAGCAGGTATTCCGGAATCATGCCCGGCTCGAATACCATAATGACGATAAGGAAGAACAACACGAATTTTTTGCCGATGAATTCGGTTCTAGCCAGCACATAAGCTGCCATGGAGGTCAGCAGCAGATTGAGAAACGTACCTGCAACGGTGATCCAGACCGAGTTCAGAATACTGCCCGTGATCAAAGGATTGGACAATAGCAGTTGGTAGTTTATTGTAGAGAATCCCTTGGGGATGATATCCAGTCCACCCATCAGATGGGCTTTGCCAGGGTCTGTTAAAGACAGCGCCAGCAGATGCAGGAGAGGAACCAATACCATGAGCGTGAACGCAAACAACATCAGATAAATGACAATTTTAGAAATCTCCAGCCGTCTCATCGTAAATCCCTCCTTTACCAGACGCCCTTACCCGAGAAGCGCTTCGATATGAAATGCGTACCCAGGATAAGGACGATACCGATGACGCCTTTGAACAGACTGGCTGCGGTTGCATAAGCAAACTGTCCGTTCCCAATACCGATTCGGTATACATAAGTGTCCAGAATGTCCACGACACTAATGACGGAATCGTTCATAAAGTTAAATACTTGATCGAAACCAGCATTCATGAAGAAGCCCAGATTCAGAATGAAGACGGTTACAACTATGCTGTATAAATGAGGAAGCGTGATGAACCTCATCTGCTGCAGCCGTGTTGCTCCGTCGATCTTGGCTGCTTCATACAATCCTGGGCTGATCTTCATAATAGCTGCCAGATAGATGATGGAATCCCAGCCGGCGCTTCGCCAGATTTCGGAGAATACCAGCACCCAGCGGATATGCTCCTTACTTGTCATGTAATCGATGGATGGCAGTTGAAAGAAGTTCGCAATCAGATTGACTCCGCCGTCTGCAGGATTCAGGAGGCTGATCCAGATCCCGGCAATCACGACCCAGGACAGAAAATGGGGCAGATAGACAACGGATTGTACATATTTGCGGTATTTGGAGCTTCGTACTTCATTAATAAGAAGTGATAGCATGATCGGAATCGGAAAGACAAAAATGATCTTCATCAAACTGATGATAATGGTATTCTGCAGTACGCTTGTGAAGGCAGGCGAACTGAAGAGTGTCTTGAAATGCTTCCATCCTACCCATACATGATCTCCCAGAATCCGATAGTCCTGAAAGGCGAGTTTCATGCCGTATAACGGAATGATGTGGAAGATAAAAAAGTAGAGAAGAGGTAACGACAGCATCGCGTACAGCACCCAATCCTGCCTTAAGCGTCTTAACACCTTCATGGCTTATCCCTCCTCCAGATAATCGATGGATAGCTTCATGAGAGGTGCATGCTGCTGGGCTCCATACACATCGCGGTCGCCAACGCTGCCAGACGATATATCCCGCGACATCGTAATTTTGAAGCCCAGCGCCTGATCGAAAAATACCAGGTGATGAATCTGCTCCTCCCGAATCTGATACAACTCACATATCGTCCGTTTCGTAATGCGGCCGGACTGTTTTACTTGGTCATATTGCTCCTTGGAATCAAACAACACGTCTAATGTAATTTCGAAGGGGCCAGAGTTTTTACTTCGCAGCACCTTCGCCAAATCGCCGAGTTGAGTCACAGTTTGATCCTCCTTATCGATGCTCTATCCGAAAAGCATTATTTTTCATTTCCATCAGGTGGTACACGGAGAATTCATAGACAGGACCGAACTCGATATCGCTTGGCGCGAATGGAAATGCCAGGTTCCCCGCCGTTGATTTGCGGCCATCGTATCCGTAATGGAGGAACGTAGAGCGAACCGTTGCACAGATGCTGTTCGCCAGCTCCTGCGTCTTGGCCACCACTTCAAACATGACGCCAATCTCGTGTCCGGTGAACGACTCGGGCTCCTTGCTTCCGAGAACGCCGTTCTTGCCGTAATTATAGAATTGAATCTGGTAATCCGATTCCGGAATTTCCCGGTAATATTCCCTGGCCTGATTGCGGACATAGTCCTCAACCTCTTCGAGCTTTCCGATGAGAATCGGGTCTCGGATCCCCGCAACAACGAACGTCCGGTAAGCTACTCGTCTTGCTCCTTCCAGCTTAATAAAGTATTTCTCAGCCGGAAGGAAGCGGCTGCCCGTTACGCGAACGACGCCCTTCTCCACTTCCTCGAATCGGCAATGCTCCAGGTCGAGCGTAAATCCGGGCCCGTGCAGAATGTAGGGATGCTCCTTCTCATAAAAGGTATGTGCTGCAACACTCGTCGGGCTGCAGTTCCGGTCAGGATTAAGTGATTGAACGGTGAACGAATCGTCGCTTATCGTGCCGAGAATGCTATCCTTCGTTGTTCCCGGTTCCGCGCATAAAGCGCCGCATTCCAATATTTTGCCCAGGTGATAGGAAAGCCCCGGGTCCTTGCCATGATAAATCCCAATCGCGGCAAACGGAGAAGGATCATAAGCACGGCCGCAAACGATGATATCCACACCTTGTTTAAGCGCTTCCACAATAGGTTCGTGTCCCATCTGTGCAACGATGCTGTTCGTCGAATCAATTAACTCGCTCGTCAGAGGCGGAATATTCGGACTCAGTGCCTTAATGCGTCCTTCCTCCTTCGCCTGATGGATCTCCTGCTGAGTAAAATCTGCCCATATGACAGAGACCTTGGCCTGCAGGCCCCGTTCATCCAAGATTTCATCAATGATATCGAGCGTCCAGTTCACATGGGTCTGAGCTCCCGAGCCGCCTGCCGAGCCGATGATGATGGGAATCTTCCGGGACAATCCATTCGTGATCATAATGTCCAGGTCTTTCTTCACCGCACGCTTGCTGACGATCGATACACCGGCGCCCAGCTTATGCGGTCCCCCATCCGTAGATCCCGCATCAACAACGATGCCGTGCAGCTCAAACTCCATCCCGTTCATGAAGGATTGTTCAGGAAATCCGTACCCCAGCATGCCGCAGGGTGATAGAATTCGAATGTCTGTATTCATCTGCAGTCCCTCTTTACCAAAATATTCACTCATGCCCATTGGATAATTGGATTATCCAATTTGTGTTAAAAAGGGGCGAGTTTCTCCCCTCTTATACATGAATGTAGTTTTTCTGTATGTTTTCTTTGACTCTGCTCAAATGGTTCAGCAAAGCCAGCTTCGCTTTCACCGGATCACGTTCCTTAATAGCTTGCATAATAAGTAAATGTTCCTCATAAACCTCGCTCTTGCGCCCTGGAATTTGGGCCGTCTTGCTCAGAGTCCGCTGGAGCAAATCCATATGCAGTTCAATCATATTGACGAGAACCACGTTATGCGTTGCTTTGGCAATCGACAAGTGAAAGGCCTGGTCAGGCTTCGAGCGATCCTCCGCCTCCTGATCGATCTGTCCCCACTTCTCGAAGGCAGCCTCGATCTCGGCAATATCCTCATCGGTTGCACGCTTAGCCGCCAGCTCCACAATCCCTGTCTCAAACAATTCCCGCGCCTCTAATAACTCAATAATGGTAGCGCGTTCGATATTGTCCAGAATGCGGCTGCGATCCTCGGCTACATCCAGTGCCTTGCTCAGAAAGCGCCCGCCACCAGGTCTTGCTTCAATGAGTCCTTCGCGCTCCAGAATACGAAATGCTTCCCGCAAAGTTCCGCGGCTGATGCCAAAAGATTGGGCCAGCTCCCGCTCCGTCGGAAGAACATCGCCCGGAGTCAGATTTCCTTCCAGAATCAGATTCTTGATCTGCTCAATAACATCCTCGTACACCCGATGATATTTAATCTTCTTAATGGTCATATGACTACCCTTTCTATCACTTCTTGCGCAAACGATAATTGGGTCATCCAATTAACCGCATGTTTAGCATAAACGCAACTGAAAAGGCTGTCAAGAATCAAAATAGCGCTTTCAAACACTTTATTCAGGTAGTTTTTCCCTTTTATCGCAATATTCCGGGTAATTGGGTCATCCAATTAACTCTTTTAAATTCACATTTTTTAATGACGGTTTGGATATTACTCTTCATTCCATGAGCAAGCTATGGGTAAAAGCTAGATTCCATTTCCCTACCCAAACAGCCCTGATCATGAACGTTTGTCCATGAACAGGGCTGATCTGAATCTGTAGGCTTTTGTTTATGAGGTCGGCATCATGAACGCCATTTTGCCCATATATATCTTATGCTTCCATACAACCCGCACAATAGGATAAATCCTCCGACGGCTGTAACTGCGAGCCATTCGCTGTTCCGCTCGATCATGCCAAAAGCCACCTCCGTCTGGAGGTATTCAGCCTGCTCGTACCCTCGGATTTCATCCAGATTCGGTACATATCTTTGGGTTTGAATCATCCCCTGCAGTACCATGAACAATAAATAACCGCCATATATCGCTGCTGCAAACAGTACGGATTCCAGCATAATTCGTTTACGGGTGATCATGTTTTATCGTGTCTCCTTCTTACTCTCGGGCAATTTATTCTTAGATCCACATTACAATCACGCTTAACACATAAGCGGCGGGAATAATGAGAAGCTGGGCCAGCATCGTTCCGAAAAATCTTGAAACCATCAGCATCGTATACACTTTGCCCAGCTGATCTCTGGCTTCTTCATTCCGCGTAGCCTTGTCTGTGATCAAGCCAAGCTGCGGATCTATGAATATTGTCAAAATAATAGTGGCAATCCCGTTGATCAAACCGGAGGCTTGAGACGCCGTTGTGCTGTACTGCGGAACAAGATGGGCAGCATACAAAGATGACAGGACGCCCACGGTATAAATAGCCGTCACCACGACATTCATGAATATAAATCGCTTAGGTATCCCTAAGTACCGGAACTGGCTCCACTTCAGATTCGGCTTCCGGACGTAATGCCTTGTATTCTTGAGCTGTCCGATGGTTACGCTGGAGACCAGTTTCGGAATCGATCCGGCAACCTCCAGCTTACTGATAATTCTGCTGAACAAGTTCACGAAGGTCGGAAACAGCGCAATGGCCATGATCGTTCCGATTGAAGCGGCTAACAGAATCGCCCTGAAATAAGAGAGCACGTCAAATGTGGGATGGTCTCGTGCATAATCAACAAACTTGGCTGTAAGCGGGGCCTGGATCAGGTTGGACGTTCTGGACACCAGCACGATAATCCCTGTCAGCGACAGCGCCACAGCAATCTTGTTCAGCTTCACGCCCGCATACCTGACGGAGTAAGACAAGGTCTCAGCCGTATGAATAACCATCGTAAGCAGAAATACAACGATCAAACTCTGAATCATCGAGGATTCCTCCTCCCCCTAATAAGCGAATGATCCCACCGGTTCATCATAGCGTTACTCTTCACTCCATTCGATCAAAAAACACCGAAATCAACTATTAATATATGTATCCCTGTCATCATCGGAATAGTACGTGCCCTCCCAGTTCTCTTCCGTCCATTGACTTCACATTCCCACTTGAAGACGTCGTTGGCTCATATCCACGCCTCCCTCCTGTTTACCGTTTAATCCATGCCGAATCTCTTATCTTAGGTATAATCAACGTTTATTCGGGTGTTCGTCTCTGACGAGAGACGTATCGCATCTAGAACGGCTTGTGCCTTGTGGCCATCCAGGAAAGTCGGAATATCCGGGAAGGTTTGATTTCCAGCCAGGGTGCTATAGATGCCATCGACCATCTGATAAAAACCATTATAGTAATGCACCGCCGGAGCTTCCAGGCTAGCCGGGGCATGAACCGGCTCAAGATCGATTCTCTCAAATGAACCGCCGAAGCTGCATTCAAGAGTATCATCATTACGCATCATCAGCGTCCCCTTGGTCCCGTGGATCTCCAGCTTCCAGCCCGCTCCGCGGATTCCGGGAAAAAACACATTCGCAACAAGTGAGGCCCCGCTTCTGAAGCGCCCAATGAAGGTAAACGCATCGTCCGTTTCCCTGACTTCAAGCCCGTCGTCTCCGCTATATGTCGGTATCTGTGTTCTCAAATCGCCGTACACGTCCGTAATCTCCTCGTCCATCCACCATAGAAGGGAATCGACCATATGGGACCCGATTGCAAACAAGAATCCCCCTCCCTCCTCACGCCGCGCTTCCCAGCCACGATAGGAATTCGCAAGCACGGCATGTCCAGAGAAGCTCCCTGTATATTGAATATGCTGGATATCTCCAAGCTCTTTGCCTTGCATCATACGCTTGATGCGTTGTCGGATTGGTGTCCATCTCCATTGAAAATTAACGAAGGCTTTACGCTTGACCCGTTCTGACTCCGTCAGCATGTGCAATGTTTGCTCCGCATTCATGCCGAGAGGTTTCTCTGTCAGGACATGATGACCGGATTGCAGCGCAAGCATCGTCATTTCATAATGCTGGCTGGGAGAGGATGCAATGGATACGAGATCCAGCTGTTCTTTCTCCAGCATGTCGCGCCAATTTCTGTAATGCTGAATTCCCTTCCACGTATGCTCTTCAGCCTTCTGCTGCCGATAGACACTCGCAATCGATTTGACCTCGAATCCCGGATGCAACGAGAAGATGGGGGCATGAACATGGCCACCAAACCCCGTCCCGATAATTCCTACTGACAATGGCTTCATGATTATCACCTCGTGTTCTCTCGTATTCTCGTATGAAGTAGGGTCGTGCTACGCCAGCTCTTCGACTGATGGGGAAAGCTGTCCTATGATCTTTGTTGGATAACTAAATTGCTGGATAACTAGATTGCTAAAGATTACTGGATTACTAGATTCTGACCTGCATCAAATATGCTCCCGTCCCACCCAGGAAATCATGGCCGGAAAAAACGTTCTTCTCTTCCAAGTATGGCGGTAAGCGGTTATATGGGACTCATCATCAATCATCCAAAATCACCTTACCGTGGTTGTTATATGTATTAATTCATTCTCATTTCGCAACATCAGGGCAGCATACAAATAAACGTCAAGCTAACCGCCTGATGTTTATTTTAACATTTTTCCCCTCGTTCGTATCTAGAGGCTAGTGACCGGAATACTCACCCTTCAATTGTCATCTGATGCAAGTCGTTTGCCATGCTCTCCCCCATTATCGTCCTGTATTCGCTAAAATCCCGGGCATAGATAATGCCGTCCCCGCTTGTCCCTGCATAACGCCGTTGGTTCATTCGGTAATGAAGCATTCAATTAGAAAAGTGGATGCACCCACAACTTTTTCCAGACTTGTTGCGTTCATTATAGAAAGGAGCGATGCCCATGAGAAAATATCTTATCACCTTCATGTTGTTACCCTTATTCCTGCTGGCCATCGGATGTACCCCTAAATATGAGGAGCCTGTCGACGGGTACACAACCTCTTCCATTCATGGCGATTTCCCCATCCCGGAAAGTTCGGCACTATTGGAGACCATATCCTCATCCGAAAATCCCAACATTGACAACGGCGTTAAATATGAAGTAAAGGGCATCGGCGGGGAGCAGGGCTTGTCCACGCCAGAGCGATACATCCAAGAGATACAGGATTCAGGATGGACGGAACTGAAGGATAACCGGCTGGGTCATGTCTACTTTTTCAAAAAAGAGGATACGGTGATTTCACTGGAAATACGCCAGGATTCCATTACGCTCTACGAAATGACGAAAGACGCCATTATTTAAACTGAATTCATATCAACGTAAAGAGAAGGACCGTGTGTACTCGGTCCTTCTTTCGTTTTATCGCTGTAAATCCTTCGCAGTATATCCTTTTTCACATTAAATTGTTGATATCGGATACGCCATGACACTCATCAAGGCATTCTCTGCCTGAGTCGAATCCAGACGGCTGTACTGAACAAACACAGGCGCACTGCTGGTTACTTCCATCGCATAGGGAACACCCGAAGGTATGCCTTCTCCATCCTCCGCTGCAAGCGAACTGGTCCGTATGTGCTTGGTTCTTTGGGCTGGAACGATTGTTTCCATTCCGAGCAGGGGGTCACGATCCTCGAAGTAAGCGTGAACCGTAATCACCACATCCTGATCGCTTAAGTTCAAGACACAGACCGACTCATGACTGGTAAGCTCTCCACTGCTCACAGGAGGAATGTAAGCGTCCGGGATGATCCATTGTTTCTCGCCTTTTGACATGCCGTAATCTCTCCTCGTGTATAAGGTATTAGAACCAATTCGCTGTTCACAACCAAAGTTCCTTGTATGACGAATCATCCCCCGCAAAATAAAGGCTATCGCAAATAGAGAGACAACGGCTGAAGACCAAGCCCTTTCAAAGCGCCAATCACCAGCTCCGCCACATTGACTGCACCGCGCTGCTGAAAATGGGTATTATCCATCACCCCTTGCGGGAACAACAGAAATTCACCGGGTGCTCCCCACATAAACACCGATTTTGTCCCATCCGGCCCGAGTCGGTTAAAATAATCCAAACTCAGCGCAGCAAGATCCACCAAGGGAACCTGCTCCTCCACCGCCAATTCCCGAACAGCTGTAATATAATCTCCGTGCGTGTCCTTCAGCCTGCCATTGCAATCAAAATAACGCCGATGGACAGGTGTTAGCAGGATCGGAGTGGCCTGCTTCTCCCGGCAAACGTCAATGTATATTTTCAGAAACTCCTTGTATGTGGTAAAGGGTTCCGTATATCTCTCCTCGTCCCGCTTCTGATCGTTATGACCAAACTGAATCAGCATATAATCATGCGGCTTCAGCTTTTCCCGAATCGGATCCAGAAGCCCCTCAGCTATAAAGCTCTTGGAACTTCGGCCCGAACGCGCGTAATTGCTAACAGCAGCATCGGCCTTGATATGGGAAGGCAGCATTTGCCCCCAACCGGTGTAGGGAAATCCGCCCGCTGGCTGGTTGGTCACCGTCGAATCTCCCGCCAGAAACAAATGGCAGGCATGCGGGGAAGCTGCTACCTCCATGGCATTAATCCGGGGAGCGCGGCCGGAAAAGGACAGCATGATTGCGCCTTGGACAGCCGGCACCGTAACGCTGTATCGTTCAAAGTGACCTCCCTGTGTCCGCAAACCATCCAGCAGCATCTGCCCTTCCGTTCCCCGGATGGAGGTTTCGGTATCAAACCAGGCATCACCGATCAGCAGGTGCAAGGTGTACAGACCATCCGGCACATCGATTTGAAATGTCGCATTCAGCGGGATTACAAAATCTCCCGATAACGTCTGCTCCCCCAATCGGTTCACAGCGGATAACGGAGACAGGGAATGGAAGCCGTAGCCAAGCTCTGGACTATATAAGGTCTCTGCCGTTATTTTGATATGATCATGACACGGTGTTTCTGTTCCAAAATCAAACTTGTACATAGTACTTTACACCTCCCCAAGGCTGCTGTTACCCTCTGAACCATTATGTACCGCACGCCTCCCGAAATAAATCCAAATAACCGTCCATCTTGTTTAAATAACCGACTGTATCTTGAAACCTTGCACTGGTTTACTGCCCAATAACAATATTGACAGCGTTTACAACCCGGTACATAATGTGTACACAACATTTCAAGGTCAAGCACAAGGAGACGTTGCCGTGCAAAAATGGAGTGCCATCTATAAAAATATGAAAATCAAAAACAAACTCTCACTTCTTATCAGCCTGATCGTTGCGATGGCATTTACCTTCGCCGTCATCGTCCAGCAGTATGCGTTCTCCATCTACGACGAGCAGCTGTACCTCAAATCATCCCAGGTTCTGCACCTGTCCTCATCTGCCATTGAGTCAGAGCTCGAGCGGATCGAACAGCTCTCCTTCAACATCATAACCGATACCCAGATCCAAAACCTGTTGCGCTCCATCTCGGGGAGCGACTCTGATTATGACCGGCTCATACTGAGGCAGCATCTTGTGGACCGCCTTCTGAATTATGTCGGCTCCGAGCCCATGCTTTATTCCATCCACTTGATTGACTCCTACGATAAACAGCATGATGTCGGCAGCATCGTTCCAATTGATCCGGCTAAGAAAGAACATATCCTTCAGCTTGCCGGGGATGCCGATGGCGAGGAACGCTGGATCTACCCTGACGAACAGGACTCGGCCCTGTTACTTTCCCGGGAAATACGTTCCTATACCGGTACGCTGTTCGACCTGCATTACTTGGGGACCATCATTATCCGAATCAATATGGATAAAATCGTTCGCAAGTCCGCTGGCGGGGAAGGGGATCTGATCATGACTGCGGGTACGGATCTAATCTATCCGCAAACACCGCACTTTGATCCGGCAGCTATTCAATCCTCCCTGTCATCGGGAAACGGATACCTCACGCGTGAAATGGACGGCCATACCTATTTCATCGCACATAACCGCTCCGCCAATACGGGCTGGACTTATATGAACGTCACGCCATTCAACCAAGCCTTCAAGCAAATCATATTCATTAAAGAGCTCGTCATTATCGTGTTCACGATGATATTCGCTGTTGCGATCCTGCTCGGTATACGGTTCAGCCGAGGGCTGACACGTCCCATCGAAAGTCTTATTACCCGGATGAAACTCGCGGAAAAAGGAAACTTTGCAGAAGCCAATGTTCTGCCCCAGGATGCGACGCCTGTAGCCATGAATGAGCTGGGCCTGCTGCACCGGACATTCCGACTCATGATCGAGAGAATCAATGCCCTCATTACCGAGAACTATTCGAACCGGCTGTTAATTAAAGAAACCGAGTTCAAAGCACTGCAAGCCCAGATCAATCCCCACTTTCTGTATAACACCCTGGAATCCGTGAACTGGCTGGCGAAGATGAACAAGCAGTCTCAAATCTCCGATATGGTGCAGGCCCTGGCTTTCCTTCTCCGCAACTCGGTCAGCCTGAAAGAACCGATTCTGACGCTGGGCGAGGAGCTGGAGATTGTCCGGAATTACATCCTCATTCAGAGGTTCCGGTTTGAAGACCGCCTCCAATTTACAATGGATGTACAGGAGCAGGACTGGCAGCGCCCCATTCCCAAGCTGACCCTTCAGCCCCTGCTTGAGAATGCCATCCATTATGCACTGGAGCCTTCAATTGAGCCTTGCCGAATCATCTTGTTCTGCAAGGAGACCCCCTCCGCTTTCTGTGTTGTGTTGGAGGATGATGGCCCTGGCATGGGGCCGGATACGCTTATGCAACTGCGAAGCGGCAATTTGACAACCAGTGGTAACGGAATCGGACTGTTAAACATCGATGAACGAATCAAGCTTGCTTTTGGCGAACATTATGGCTTAACCATTGACAGCGGGCCGGGGCTTGGAACCCGGGTGATTCTGTCGTTACCTAAATAACGGAGGGATTGTTCGATGTATAAGGTTCTGCTTGTGGACGATGAACGAATTATTCTGGACGGCATATCCCAGATGGTAGACTGGCCAGCATATCAGACCATACTTGCAGGCACTGCCCAGAACGGGATCCAGGCATATGAAAAAATCATGAGAGAGGCACCGGATATCGTTGTTTGCGATATTCGCATGCCCGGACTGGATGGGCTGGAGCTCGTAGCCAAAACCTACGCCTCCCATCCCCATATCAAATTCGTGCTGCTGTCTGGCTTCGGCGAATTTGAGTATGCCAACCGTGCCATGCAGTACGGCGTGAAGCATTACCTGCTGAAGCCTACCGACGAGATCAAAATCGGCGAAGCCCTGAAGGAGGTCATTGGCGAACTGACGGCATTGCAGCATAAGGAGTCATTCATTCAAGAGATGAAGGGCCGCCTCCGCAAGGTGCTGCCTCACGTCAAAGAGCAGGTTCTCAAGGAGTTTGTCACCAACAAAACCTATGGACGTCATGACCTGGAGGAATACCGCAGCTTGTTTCAATACAGCTTCGATCAACCCGTGCGCCTGCTGTTGTTCCAGCTGGAGGGCAACGTGGAATTTGAGCATCAATTCGCCGTAAAGAATATTGCCGAAGACCTCCTAGACTCCACCCTGCTGAGCACTACCATTGGGCAGCAGGTTCTGGTGCTTATCGAGAATCGAGACGATGAACAGCTCCATCAACAGCTTCAGGATATCCGCTGTACCTTTAAACAGTATTACAAGATGGATGTAACGATCGCCATTAGCGATCCCGGGCCTGTTACTCTGGCGCGGAAGCTCTACCGGGATACATTGCAGTGCCTCAACTACCGCTTCTACTTGGATGAAAGCGGGATGATCACCACAGAGGATACCCTTCATAGTGGCAGCCTGGAGGGAGGTTTTGTTCTCGATGAGGAACGACTGTGCATGCCTGTCCGATCCGGTCACCGCAAAGAAGCGGAGCTTGCCCTGGCAGAATTCGTTCAAGAGCTGAAGCGGGCGCAGCTCAGCATTGAACTGACCAAATCCTACGTGATCCAGCAATATGTGTCCCTCATCCGTCTAACCGACCCTGAACAGATGCAGCAGCGATATGCGCGGATTCCGGAAATCGCCGAAATGAGCACCTTGCAAGCCATTCAAGCATTTCTCGAAGACACGGTAAGGGAAATTACGCAGCGAAACTTCGAGCAGAACAAAGTCAAATACAATGCCATCGTTCGCAAGGTCGTTGAGATCATCGAACAGCAGCTTGGGAACTCGGAGCTTACGCTCAATCTGGTAGCCAATGACATGCTGTATATGAACGCAGACTATCTCGGCAAACTCTTCAAGAAGGAGACAGGCGAGAAATTCTCCAACTACTTGATGAAATTACGGATGAAGCGTGCAACCGAAATGATGCAGAGCGACCCGGATATCAAAATATTCGAGATGGCGGAGCTGCTTGGTTTCGGTGACAATCCTCAATATTTCAGTCAGGTATTCAAGAAGCAGATCGGCTGTACACCCTCCGAATTTATGAAAAAATAGAGGTTAACTTGTACGTACATCTCTGCTTTTTAAACAAACTGCACGGTTTTTTTCCTTACTCTTTCCCCTCTAACACAAGATAATTGGGAATGTAAGCACTAACATTTAGGGTCGATATGGTTTATTAACAAAGGGGAGGAAATGGAATGAAAAAAGTATTAACCGCAGTTCTGATGTTTTCCCTGATTGGAAGTTTGATCGGCTGTTCGGGCGGCGGTGCTGCAGAGACGCCGGCAAGCAATGGGACCGGAACCGAGACACCGCCAGCTGCTGCGAGCGATAGCAAGGATCCGGTCAAACTCCGCATTGCATGGTGGGGCGGACAATCCCGGCATGATTACACCCTGAAGGTCATTGAGATGTATGAAGCTCAGAATCCACACGTCACAATTGAGCCTGAGTACGCCCCGTTCGATGATTACTGGAAGAAGCTCGCTCCCCAAGCGGTGGCCGGCGGACTCCCGGACATTATTCAGATGGACATCTCCTATCTGAATCAATACGCAGGCCGGAATCAGCTGGCTGATCTGAAGCCGTTCACCGAGAGCGGCGAGCTGGATGTGGCCGACGTCAGCGAGAATGCGCTGAGCGGAGGCGAGGTCAACGGCAAGCTGGTTGCCTTGAATCTCGGCGTGAATGCACTCCAAACAACGTTCGACGTCGAGACAATGAAGAAGAATGGCATTGACATTCCATCCAAGGAATGGACTTGGGACGACATGGACAAAATGGGGGCCCAAGCCAAGGAAAAAGGACTGCAAATCGGGGGCTTTGCTTACCGGCATGACGTCTTCTTCCCCTATTATCTAAGAACCATCGGCCAGAAAATGTACAGTGCCGACGGCAAGACGATCGGATACGGCGATGACCAGGCGTTCATCGATTATTTCACCCGCTACCAGAAATGGTACGACAACGGATATATCCTGTCTCTGGATAAGGAAGCCCAGAAGAAAGGCGTAGCCGAAGAAGATGAAATCGTTCTTGGCAACTCCATATCGGGTACCGGCTGGTCCAACCAGTTCCTCGCCGTGGCCAATCTGGTGACTGATCGTCCGTTGGAGCTGAATCCCATGCCGGGTCCCGGAACGAAAGACGGTCTCTTCCTGAAACCTTCCATGTATTTCTCGGTCACCGAAACCTCGAAGCATAAAGAAGAAGCCGCCAAATTCATCAGTTTCTTCATCAATGATATCGAAGCCAACAAGCTGATCAAGGGCGAACGCGGGGTGCCGGTATCCGCCAAGGTGAAGGAAGCGCTCAAACCGCTGCTGTCAGAGAACGAAGCCAAGATCTTTGACTATGTCACTTGGGCGGAAGCCAACAGCACGCAAGGAGATCCTCCGAATCCAATCGGAGCAGTTGAGATTGAGAAGCTCCTGCGCGATCTCAGCGAACGCATCCTGTTCAAGAAAATCTCGATCGAAGATGCCGCGGCTGAGTTCCGCAAGGAAGCCAACGCCATTTTGGCCAGATCTCAGCAGTAACCAGAGCATGGTTAGACAAGGCATCTCCCGCACGTCTTACCTGTGTGCGCAAGAGATGCCTTTTTTACATCAATGACCCCAACACGGGGCGTTATCAAATCTGAATTGTAGGGGTTGAAGATCATGAAGAGACTCCGTGAGAACGAACATATTACGGGTTATGTATTCTCTGCTCCGTTCGTTCTTGGCTTTCTCATCTTTACGTTATATCCCATCCTGTCATCCCTGTATTATTCGTTTACGAATTACAACCTGATGGAAGCGCCCAGGTGGCTCGGTCTGGCCAATTATGAACGATTGTTTCTGGAGGATGACAAAATCGGCAAGTCGTTTCAGGTCACCTTCACCTATGTATTTGCAAGTGTCCCCCTTCGCCTCATCTTCGCCCTCTTCGTTGCCATGATTCTGAATACCGCTACCAAGGCGGTAGGACTATACCGTTCTGCCTTCTACCTGCCATCGCTCATCGGCGGCAGTGTGGCTGTAGCCATCATGTGGCAGCAAATCTTCGGTGACAAGGGGCTCGTGAACTCTGCCCTGTCCTTGTTCGGGATTCATTCCACCACGTCTTGGATTGGGAATCCCAGTACGGCACTCTGGACACTGATCGCTTTATCGATCTGGCAGTTCGGTTCTTCGATGATTATATTTCTGGCCGGGCTCAAAAACATTCCGAGGGATTACTATGAAGCTGCCAGCGTGGACGGCGCCAACGCGGTCCATCGCTTTTTCAAGATTACGCTGCCCATGTTAAGCCCCATCATTTTATTTAACCTGACACTTCAGACCATATCGGCGTTCCTCACATTCACCCCCGCCTATATCATATCGCGCGGAGAAGGCGGACCTCTGGATCAGACGCTGCTCTATTCACTTTACTTATACCGCAAGGCGTTCTCGCATTTTGAAATGGGTTACGCATCAGCGCTTGCCTGGATCATGCTTCTTATCGTCGGTGTCCTGACCTTGCTCATCTTCAGATCATCTACCCGCTGGGTTCACTACGAGTCGAAAGGAGATTGACGGTTATGACCAAATCCAGACGCATCCTCTACCACACCCTGGTCGGATTGTTCGCCCTCGGCATGACCTATCCGATTCTGTGGCTGGTGGCAAGCTCGCTTAAGCCCAATCATGAAATATTTACGACCGCCTACAGCCTGATTCCAAGCCGGCTTGAATTCTCGAACTATGCCACAGGCTGGAAGGGCTTTGCAGGGACCACGTTTGCTACCTTCTTTACAAACTCGTTCATCATTGTCATCATCTCCACGATCGGGGCCGTGGCTTCCTCCGCCCTTGTTGCCTTCGGTTTGGCTCGAACCCGGTTCTTCGGACAGCAGTTCTGGTTTGCCTGCATGATGATTACGATGATGCTGCCGCATGATGTGGTGATCGTCCCGCAGTACGTGATGTTTGCCAAGTTCGGCTGGCTATCATCCTTCAAGCCGTTGATTGTCCCCCAATTCTTCGGCATTCCGTTCTTCATCTTCCTCATCATGCAGTTCATCCGCACCATTCCGAAGGAGCTGGATGAAGCGGCTAAAATAGATGGCTGCAGCAAATACGGGATATTCTTCAGGGTGGTCGTGCCTCTGATCGTGCCTGCTCTGATTACTTGCTCGATCTTCTCCTTCTACTGGAGATGGGATGATTTCATCAATCCGCTCATCTACTTGAACAACCCGGAGAAATATCCGGTGTCTCTTGCCTTGAAGCTGTTCCTCGATGGAGAGTCGCTTAACAACTGGGGCGGGATGTTCGCTATGGCTACGCTATCGCTGCTGCCGGTCGTCATCGTTTTCTTCATCTTCCAGAAATACATTGTGGAAGGGATCAGCACGACCGGACTGAAAGGATAATCAGCTTATTTTGGTTCCCATGACACGATAACCTTCCCTTCTGATCAGGAGGCCCATTATGAAAGGAGTAACTGTTATGCCAACACTCGTGTTTGATGAACAACGTATTGAACAAGTGATCGACCAGGTGGTTGACCGAACCTTCCGCATGGATTTTAGCTGGGATTGGCCGGGCGGAGTCGCTTTTTATGGAGTATGTGAAGCCTACGCTGCAACCGGAAAGAAGAACTATATGGAGCAATTAAAAGCTTGGGTGGACGAAAATATGGAGGCGGGCCTGCCCAAGCTGTCGGTGAACGGCGTCTCCATCGGCCACTCGCTGCTTTCCCTGTACGAAGTTTATGGGGATGAGCGTTATATAGAAACGGCCAAGGAAATGGCCGAATTTCTTACGCAGGATGCACAGCGTTTCGGCAACGGCATCTTTCAGCATACGGTGAACTCCGAAACGTATAACTTTCCGGAGCAGGCGTGGGTCGATACGATGTTTATGGCAGGCTACTTCCTGCTTCGGATCGGCGTAATGCTGGACCGTGAGGATTACTTCGAGGATGGCTTGAGGCAGTATCACGGCCATGAGGATTTTCTGCAGGATCCCGTCACAAATCTGTATTATCATGGTTGGGACAATATCGCCGGCAATCATATGTCCGGCGTCTTCTGGTGCCGGGGCAATGCTTGGGCCGCCATCACGATGGCACGTGCCCTGGAGCTTGTGCCGGTCACGCATCCATCCTTCATGATCATCGAAGGCTCGCTGCGCGACCAGCTCAGCGCCCTGGTCCGGTTGCAGCATGAATCCGGCCTGTGGCATACGATTACGACCGATCCGCAATCCCCGCTGGAAACGTCCGGCTCGGCCGGCATCGCCGCCGCCCTTCTGACCAAAGGACGCATCTATAATAAATACACGCAGAAATCGATTGACGGGATCTTGTCTAAAATTACAGAGGACGGCACCGTCAGCGGCGTGTCCGCGGGAACAGCCGTTATGAAGGACACCGCGGGATACAAAGGCGTGCCGGATAAACGCATTCAAGGCTGGGGTCAGGGATTGGCCTTGACCTTCCTGGCGGAAGTGCTGAAGATCAGGAAGAATCCTTATTGATCATCGGGAGCACAACAAAGGCAGGTTGGAGAGGATAAGGCTCACTCTTCAACCTGCCTTTAACTATATGCATTATGCACAAGCAATTGATTATGGAGAAAAAACCTGAATCAGTTATCCCCTGACTCGTCCGGGCTGCCATCCTCTGCCTGCTCGTCAGCCTTCTTCGGATGCGGCGTTCCATCAAGGCCATAGACTTCGTCATAAGCGTCGAATATCTTCCTCGCAATCGGCGCGGCGCTTTGCGAGCCGAAGCCGCCTTCCGGCACAACGACGGCCACCGCTAGCTTCGGGTTATCGCGCGGAGCAAAGGCGATGAAGACGCCGTTATCAAGGTTAACACCTTTATATGATTGCTCGGATGTACCTGTTTTGCGGGCAAAATCATATTTAAAATCTTCGAAACCCGCGATACCTTGTGTATTCATCCCCTGTTTAATGATTTGCCAGTATTGCTTGGGAAAATGAACTTCATTAAGGACCTCGCGCCCGAATTCCTTGACCACTTTTCCATTCTGATCCGTTATTTTGCTGACCAGCTGCGGCTTGATTCGCTTGCCTTCATTCGCCAGCATAACCGTGTATTGAGCAAGCTGTAGAGGGGTGTATTTCCCCTGCTGACCGAAGGAAGCGTAGGCTAACGCCGCCAGATTACTTCCCGCTGCTTTTGTATCCGTATAATTTTTCAGTCCTTTATGCTCCTTAGGCAAACCACTCCCCGTTACTACTCCAAGACCAAACTGCTCCATATACTTATCCCAGACCGTAACGCCCTTCTCGCCGCCATACTTGTTGACTAACCTTTTGCCAACCCAATCGATCATGAAGGCATTCGATGATTGCTGAATCGCTTGCTGAGGTTTAATGGGTCCGATTCTATGGCCGCTGGAGTTACGAATTTTCGTTTCGCTTCCTTCCCGACCTATCGAAGCGTACCCTTGATCAGGATACGTATCATTAGGGCCAAATAATCCTTCATTCAACCCGATCAGTACCGTCAACGGCTTGATAACGGAACCGAGAAAGATCATGGATTCGAACCCGTGTCCCGATCTGCCTGATCCGTATATCGTGATCGTGCCATTACCCGACGAGTCCACGACATCCTGCGTAATTTTGCCTCCGCTTCCCCACACATTCGAGTCGTAATCCGGCATGCTGGCCATCGCGACCACATGGCCAGTATCAATTTCCATGGCGACGGCATAGCCGGTGACAGCATCCTTATGAAGTTTGCCCGACACAGGGTTGGTATGAAGATATTGAAGCCGATCCATAATGGCCTGCTCAGTCGCGACCTGAATGTCCTTATGGATCGTGGTGTGGATATTCAGGCCTTTTTCGGGGGCAACCATCGTCGGTACGCCATCCACCATATTCTGCGGATTAATCGGAATACTGAGATACCCGCTCTTGCCGCGCAGCTCCTCCTGGTACATCCGCTCTAATCCGTCATAACCGATCCACTCTTCTTCCGTATAAATTAATCCCGGATTATCCTGATCCTTGTTGCTCTGATCAATAGCCTGATAATCCTTAAGGTCTTTAGAACCTTTGAACTTCTTTAGATATCCGATCGTCTGAACCGCCACCGTATCCGGATCGTAGTGCCTTACATTCTCCTCCACAATCTGGATGCCGGGGAATTTCGCACGGTTCTCCATGAAATAAGCGATTTCTTCCTTGGTCAAATTCGACTTGATAAGTCTGGGTTGATAACCATGCTGCTTGATATATTCCAGGTCCAATTCATCCATCACATTCTTTACAGTCATCTGTTCGATGCTCGGATCCCCATACTTGTTAAAGGCCTGAACGATCCGCTTAGCCATCTCCACTGCTTCCGGCTGATTGGCTTTCCCTTTGTCCGTCTTCTCGCTGTAATCCTTCATGAGTGTGATATACAGGGAATTCGAAGCTGTAGAGTAGGCAAGTTTCTCGCCAGAGGCGTCGATGATGCTGCCCCGGATCGGCTGCAGCGGAAAGTGCTTCTGCTCTCCCCCGGATTCCTGGCTAGCCAGCTCCGGGCCTTCAACGAACTGCAAGATGGCCAAGCGCACGATAATGATACAAAAGATTAAAAAGGCACTGAAAAAGAAAATGTTGATCCGTCCATGGAATCTGCTCTTCGTTTCCTCTTCATCCGGTACGTTTTTGTAAGGTCTAAAGCCCATCACATTGTCTACGCTCCTTTGTTATATGTATTAATCCAGCCATATCGGCAGATGCGGGTTGTTCTCGAATTCGAAGATTCGCTGCAGCTGCTCCTTGGTATTCCGTTCTTCGGACAGCGGCGGCAGCTCGTCCTTATGGAAAAAACCGACCGCAGAGGTCTCGGTTCCCACTCCTGCCGATCCACCCGTAATGTCGCACTGAATGAACATTTTGTACACATGGAAGGCAGAAGGCGGATGGTTATGAAATTTCTTGTCCAACACGGCAAGCAGCCTGACTGCACGTACTTCATACCCCGCTTCTTCCTTCACTTCTTTCACAACAACTTCGGACGGAGACAGACCAACATCCGCCCAGCCTCCCGGCAGCGCCCAAGCGCCGTCTGCCTTCTCCTTCACCAGCAGCAGCTTCCCGTCTTGAAAAATAACTCCTCGGACATCGACCTTCGGCGTCTGATACCCGGTTTCACTAGCAAACAGCGTTCGAATCATCTCGTTGCCTTCGCCCGTATACTCCTGCATGATCGTGATGCTAAGTTCTCTCAGCTGCTCAAACCGCTCTTTGTCATAGACGTCCTTCGTATATTCCAATCCGGCTTGACTGATCGCCTGCATCTCTTTTGCCCACTCTAACCATTTCAATGTCATGTGTCCCATCCTCTTTATAAGAATCTCATATTATATAACGCCTGCTGCTTATGATTGGTTTATAATGGAAGTGTTTGATTTCAAAATTATAACATATTTACTAGCCCATATAGGAAGAACGTGATAGATAAGGGGGATTTCCATCATAACGAAAAGCAAACGCGCGATACTCTACGTGCTCCTGCTCATTGTCATATTCGGAAATCAAGCTGCTTCGAAGTGGATATTCATGGTGCAACGAAGATCATTGCTCCACGACGGATTCAGCCATGCCCAGGCTTGAAGATATGACGCCGGTTATAGCCACAGGCGGAGCGGTCATCAAGACGACACCGCCCGAAGGCATTAACGGTTTCACCCTTCAAAACCTGACGGAGCCCGGCAACGACGGGTACACCCTACCGACCACCCCCGGTTCCTACCTGTACGAAATTCAGTGTACATGGCCTCTGAACCAGGGACGCGCCAATTTTTATTTTGCCGTGACAGTGGAGTAGAACTGCCATATGTGGGTATAAACATGTTGGTGTTCCTACGGACTCAGTTGAACCCTTCAATTTTCAATGGCCCATTAAAAAAACAGCCCCGGTTGAATCCTGGGCTGCTTTTCGTTTGATCCCTATGACGGCGTCGATTTCTTCTCTTCTTTTTGATTGGTTCGGATTAGGGCATACGCCAATTGTCCAACCATTCCGAGGAACAGGCCTGTTCCGACAACAATGTAAACCATCGTGAAGGTTTTTCCAAGCGGTGTCTGCGGTACGAATTCCGGATGGCCTATCGTGCTCAATGTCACAACGCAGAAATAAAGAGCGTCCAGCACCGATAACCCCTCTTGTTTAGTGTAAAACATCGTACCGGATATCAGCATGATGACAATCAGGACGAACAGCGCCAGAAAATACCGCTGCTTAAACGCTCGAAACAATCCGCTTAAGAGACGCTTTAATGTTAATACAAAAGATAGCATACCGATAACCGTCCTATTCTATGACTGGAGTATATGTTATAAATACTACATTCTTCTATTATATCAGCGTTTGCAGCTGATCGACTATACTCAAGGGTGAACGGAGATAATATTTCCTTCCGCGTCTATACTGCGGAATATGAAACCCCCGGTCTGTCCGTAGGGTAATGATTCATATTCCACGGCATACCCTTGTTCCACATCCATTTCGATATATATCCCGGACGAAGCTTTAATTTGATCCAGATTATCGATCAGCTTATCTTCCCATGGCTCATTGGTGACCAGAATTTTCTTACTGTTGGGCTCAAGCGTTTCAACCGCCAGCAGCGTGTCGTACATCCCGTCACCATTCCGGCTGGCGGACCAAATGCGTGTGAAGGGTCCCTCTTCCGTCCTGTGTTCCAGAACGACGGCATTCTTGACCCTGTGCAGCAGTCCCCATTTACTCTCTACGGCTGTTACGATCTTCACATGACCATCATGCCAGACGATCAGTTTGTGCTGATCCCCGATCTTCTCGTAGAGCTTATCCCCCGTATAGGCGGGATGGAAGCGGCGCATGGCCTGCTCTTCATTGTAGACATAACCGCCGAAGAACAGCGGCATGTAACTGATGACAACCACTACAGCGGCCAGTATGAAAAAGATTGTTTTTTTCATCATCACATCTCCTGCCATCTCTTAAAAACTTCCGCAACCTGATCAGATCCGTTAGCCCTGAAGTGTCAGCAGCTCCCGAATTTCCGCCTCGGTCCAGCTAGGCAGCGACTCTTCCCCTGGCTGAACCAGCTCCTCAATCAGGTTTTTCTTCTTCTGCTGCAGTGCATACATTTTATCCTCGATCGTATCCTGAGCCACTAGGCGAATCACCTGCACAACCTTCTTCTGACCGATGCGATGCGCCCGGTCTGTGGCCTGCTGCTCAACGGCCGGATTCCACCACAAATCGTACAGGATAACCGTATCGGCCCCCGTCAGGTTCAGGCCCGTTCCACCGGCCTTCAGCGATATCAGGAATACCTCGCGTTCCCCCTCGTTAAAGCGCTCGCAGAGCTCCACCCGTTCGGCAGACGGGGTCTGCCCATCCAGATAAAAACTCGGAATCCCCCGATACCCAAGCTCTCCGGCAATCAGTTTCAGCATCCCCGTAAATTGGGAGAATACCAGCATCCGCCGTCCTGCAAGACGACATTCCTCGATGGTCTCCAAGAGCTGCTCAAACTTGGCCGAACTTCCCTCGTAGCCTTCAACAAAAAGGGCCGGATGACAGCAGATCTGCCTCAGGCGGGTAATGCCTGCCAAGATGCGAATCCGACTCTTCTGGAAGCCGTCCTGCGCCAGATGCTTGAGCGTCTCTTGTCTTAATTTTGCAAGATAGGCGGTATACAGCTTCTTCTGCTCCATGAGCAGACCCGATGCCTGAATCGATTCGATTTTCTCCGGCAGTTCCTTCAGCACATCCGACTTCAACCTGCGCAGCAGGAAGGGACGCACCCGCCTTGCCACGGTTTCTTTCGACAATTCATGGAAGGCCTTTCGGTCACCGAAGAGAGCCGGGAAGACGGCATCATAAATGGACCACAATTCCTCCAGACGGTTCTCTACAGGCGTGCCTGTGAGTGCAAACCGATAGCGCGCATGAAGTGTTTTTACGACCTGAGCCGTTTGGGTTGCATAATTTTTGAAGGCTTGGGCTTCATCTAATATTAACGCTGCAAACGACAGCTTTGCATATCGTTCCACATCTCTGCGAAGCAGCGGGTAAGAGGTAATGATAACATCCGCGCTGCCCGCGCTTTTGATAAGCTGCCTCCGCTCGGTCTGCACCCCGTCAGCAATGACAGCCTTGATCTCCGGCGCGAACTTCTTGAGTTCGTTATGCCAGTTGTAGAGCAGTGAAGCCGGCGCAACGATGAGCGCAGGTTCTTTATGTTCTCTGATCTCAGGAAGCACCGACAGAATGAAAGCGATGCTCTGAATGGTTTTTCCCAACCCCATATCATCTGCCAAAATGCCGCCGAATCGATAGTGGGCCAAGGTCTTCATCCACTGAAAGCCTAATTTTTGATAATCCCGAAGGATGGGTTCAAGACTGGGTGGAACCGCAAAATCCAGATGATCCGGATTCTTCATATTCTGAAGCATTCGGCGCAAGGATCGGCCAAGCTGAACCGTTGACCCGGAATCCTCCCAATCCATCAGCTGCAACCCTTGGACCGCCGGTAATTTAAACGCTGTACCATCCGTCGATAGCCAAGGGCCAATCCGATTCATCAACGCAACCACCGCCTGGAATTCATCACTTTCAAGCGGTAGAAGTGCTCCGTTAGGCAATCGGTGATATTTACGCTTCTCCTCGAGCGATTTGACGATTTCCCGGATTTCGGCTTCCCGAATTCCCTCCATATCGAACTTCAATTCAAGCCAGTCCGTCCGTTCATCAATATCCACTCGAACTTTGGCACCCATAGGTTCTGTAAGAACACGTTCCTTCACGGCCGTTGTTGCATAAACCACCAGCAGTTTCTCCAGCTGCGGGACTGTATGATACAGAAACTCATATTCGGTAGCTTCATCGGTCATAAAAAAGCCGTCATCGGTCTTGGCGAAGGAGGCGTCCTCCATAAGCGTAAGAATCCGCTGCTCCGCCTCACCATCGCGAACCAGGATCGAGCTGCTGTCCCGTGCTGCGCGGTGTCCTCCCAGCGGATTGATGGTGATGTCGCCGTATTGAAAATCCAGTCCCGCTAACAGCCGTCCACGAACCCGATCCAGATACAGCTTCGCTTTTAAGGGTGTTTTCACGATCCGGTCTGATACGGTCTGTGCCACATGAACGCTGCCAAGCTTCATTAGTCCCGGAACCACCCGCTCCATAATGGACTCCATCATCTCCGGCTGAATCCGGATCTGCGGTTTAAACGATGTTTCCAGTAGCAACTTCATCTCGGCCAGCCTCCGGCAAGCATCCAGCTCTATGTCAATCAGCTTCCCGTCCGCAATGACTAGCCCGTATTCCTCGAGAACGGTCATGCGATCCAATCCCTCTATCTTCATAAGATAGTGATCATCCCCGTCTTCATCAAATTCGAATTGGAGGGGGATTGGATCTTGACTAAACTCCAGCTTATCCGTGAGGACCCCATCCAGGGACAAGAGGGAATCAACGGAACGATCCAGCATTGCCCTGACTTCGGGCCAAAACGTCGGAGGTATGATCAGCATCCGGTCGCTGCCCCCGTTTCTGCCATGGTTAGGCATGGCCAGCGTCTGCTGCAGCATCCGTTCATGATCGTAAATGCGGATCAGCGCTTGAAGGATATCGTCGTCCTCTTTCTTAAAGCTGTGCCGCTCCGGATCATAGACGAAATTCTTCGTGAACACACAGGATTGTCCGTGCTTCAGGCACATCAGGAACTCTCTGATCCGATGGACGATATATAAGCGTTTCTGACCTATTCGCAGCTCAATGCCAAACAGATGTTGTTGATTTCCGTAAGGGAATAATTTAAAAATGCATTCCAGTTCCAATACCTCACGCGTATCAAAACGGGAGGCTGCCGTGGACCTTTGGCTCCCGGAATAAGAGAACAGACCGAGCAGCTGGCTGCTCAACACCGCATCATCCTCGCTACCGCCGGAACCTCTGCGCAGCTCCGTAGAGAACCTGGGGGTCATACCTCCATCCTCGCTATGCTTGCGAGCAGAAGTATGCAATAACGACGGATAAGGACGTTTTGGCGCTTCTGCCGTCTGTTCAATATCCCGGATGTTCAGGAGCACCGCTGCAATATGTCTGCATCGCTTACGGGATAATCCATAGTCGGTGCAGCTGCATTCGGCGAGTACATCTCCATTCGAGTCAATCTCTGCATAGACGATGCCGGACTCCCTGTCCCTCACTTCCGCCTCGTACTTCCGGCTGTCGGGATCTTGAATCCGCATCGTTACCTGCCCATCTCTATATAAGACCCCACCGCGATCGTAGGAGGTTTTTCCGCACAATAGCTTGATCACCCGTTCGGTCAGCTGGTAACCCATAACCACTATCCTTTCTCTCAATACTGCTAAAAAACAGTATACCACTTTGTGGCGAGTGGCTAATAATACACTTCCATTGATTTATTCGCTGAGCTTTAGGCATCAAAAAAAGAACCTGCGCTATGGCAAGTTCTTCTTCGGTTTCTCCTAGGTCCACGCCCAATTGCGATTCTCTTATTCACGTTCTACTTTATAACCATATCCAAAAATTCCTCTTGAGAAAGGGTATATCAGTCTCTTTCGCCCATTCCTGAAGCTCATGTATGGATCGGTCTTCATTCTCCAAGAATTGAAAATGGATTCTGGATGGAACAATCCGGCTGGAAGAGAGCCTTCAGAAGAAGTGCTCCTCTCTTTACTTCTTCACGATCTCCGTCAATGCCTTATGCAGTGTATCGTACTTAAAATCAAACCCCGACTTCATCAGTCTGTCGGGAATAACCCAGCGGCTCTTAAGTATAAGCTCCGTTTCGGTTTGGATCATTCGGGCCCCGAGCTCGAGCAGCCACTTGGGTGACGGCAGTCCGAACCTTCGGTTTAACGCCTGCCGAAGCAGCTTCATCAGCTCCCTATTTGGTACCGGATGCGGGGATGCACAATTGAAGATACCACTCAGCTCTTTATTCTCCTGCAGGAACAGAACAATCCGGTACAAATCCTCGACATGAATCCAGCTGAACCTCTGGTTGCCTGTACCCTGCTCTCCACCCAGCCCGTACTTTACCAGATTCATATAGGGTGTCATAACGCCGCCGTCAGGACCTAACACAATGGCAATACGCAGCGCAATTTGCCTTGTGCGGTCAAGCGGGAATGAGAAAAATGCCCGTTCCCATTCTTCCGCTACCTTAACGGAAAAACCGGAGCCAATCTCTCCCGATTCCTCCGTCATCGGCCTATCCTCGGCATGTCTGTAGATAGTAGCGGTACTGGAATTAAACCACGTGAGGGGAGGATTCTCACAGGCTTGAATGGCCCTTCCCAATCGTTTCGTTGTATCGATTCTTGATTTCAGGATCAGCTCTTTATTCCGTTCATGATATCGACAGTTTACGGATTTGCCCGCCAGATTAATGAGCATATCGGCTCCCTCCAGCGCTGCAACCATGCCTTCATGATCGTCCCACGAAATATGCCCTTCCTGGCGGGATATCATATATACTTGTGCTTGTTCACTCGTGAATTTTTTCTCAAAATAACTTCCTATAAAACCTGTTCCACCGGCCAGAACGATCTTTTTCATAGAATAGAATCAGCTCTCTTTTCTAAGTTATATCTGAACTACCTCTTTCCATATATCGAAAATCCATTACACTATACCATGAATCAAGTACGGGTTAAACGCAAAAACATCTTCTTCACAGAAGATGTTTCAACAGAAAGGGATTCAAGATCGGCGTAGCTTCCTACATGCCTTTCATGGAATACAAATACGTGGAGAAATCACGATCGATGTAATCTTTAAAATGCCGCTTGTCGGCCACCGGGAACTGATCCAGTTCCTCCGTTGTCCATGTGCTTAGATGAGCTTCAAATTCATTGCCATATGCCGCGCCCTGCGGCCAGTTCGTTCCAATGGGGATATTCAAGAGAACAAATCGGGATTTCTGAATACAGGTCTGCAGCACTGCAAGACCACGCTCTTTTGTAAAGTGCTCCAGAACGTCACCCAGAATAATCAAATCGAACTGCCCCGGCTCCACTACCGCATGAAGATGGTCAAATGCATCCGCAACATGAATCTTGTTATAGAAACACGAATGATAAGAATCGACGTTCACCGGATAGATCTCTATCCCTTCGATTCGTGTGTTCCAATACGCGCGAAATACCCGCCCTTCCCATACATCCAAATACTCACGGCAAATCATCCCCCAACGGCCGAACCCAACGCCAACGTCCAGCACGGACTTAGGAGATACATACCGAATCAGATCTACACAATAAGATAAATTCTGCCAGTTCGATGTTCCCATTCCACCCACCTCCGTTCTATTCTCCTACACCATGTTCATCATCATATTAATAATCCGATAATCGGGTATGAAATAATCCTTGGGAAGCCGGCTTATCGTCAGCTCCCATACTTCTTGATTGACCATTATAAAAGGGTGGGTATGCTGGGATAAAAACAGGTCCCGATATTGATCTCCAGGTACCTCTGTCGAATTCATGGTCCACTCCCCCTTCTTTGCAACATCATTTCTTGCTTATCTCTTTCCGGTAGACTTCAAGCACACGCGTTACCATAGTATCCAAACCTCGATGGACCAAAGCCCATTGCCGTGCTTGTTCCCCCAGCCATTGCCGGTATGCTTCATCTTCGAGCAATCGATCCAAGTGCGCCATCAGCCTATCCTCATCCCCCGCCGGAAAAAGAAGACCGTTCACCTCATGCTGAACCGCTTCCTTCAAACCGCCTGCGTCCGATGAGACTACCGGTAATCCTGCAAGCTGTGCTTCCATCACGGAATAGGACAAGGTCTCCATCAAACTCGGCATAACAAAAATATCCGCTATGCCAAGCAATACTGGAACATCATCGCGCGAGCCCCAAAAATGCACAGCTTCCCCTATACCCAGCTGATCCACACGTTCTTCGTACATGGAACGCTGATCCCCGTCCCCAACCAGCCAGCACACCCAGTCCTGACGGATGTTAAACAGCTTGCCGAGGGCTTCCAGCAGCACATGAATGCCTTTTTCAGAGCTTAGTCTGGAGGTGCTAATTATTACTTTCTTACTCTCTGGCCGGGACAGATCATGCTCCATCTTCATTCGATTGTCAAAGCTCGATATGTCCATTGCATAGGGGATCAGTGATATCTTTGACTCCGGCAGTGCAAAATGAGACACCATCACTTCCTGCAGCCACTTCGAAGCTAACATGACATGATCACTGAAAGAACCGCCTATATTCTCAATCGACCTGTAATAATTCCATACGAGGGGAGCGCTGGAAGGTTTAATGCCCTGATCCGTCTGAAGCATATCTCGTATCGTGAAAGCCACGGAGGCATGGATGCTGGTAACCAGGGGTATCCGAGCAGGTTTCACGCGACTTGCGGCCGCTGCGGCCAGCACATCCTGGGCATGAATGACATCATATTGCTCCAAGCCCAAATACGTAAGCGACAGCTCAAGAGATAATCGCTCGGACTCGGCATACCTGACCCAATGATCTGTGAATATAGGGGAGGTTGTCGGAAGCTTATATTCCAGCATCGGTTTAAAATGGCTCTTGAGTACCTTCCGGTTGTCCTCTCCATATATATAAAAACAATCAATTCCGTCACCCATCATGTCGACCTGGTGCCCGAGAGCTTCAAGTCCCTGCTTTACCTGCAGCATGTACTTCCACAGTCCCCCGACATGAGGAATCATGAATATCGTAACGAGCAGTACCTTCAAGTTTCTCACCCTTCCCGAACGCCCCTATCGTCATCAACAGCTCCATGGGAGTGCAAACCTATCTACAGAATCGGTTCCCCTAACCGGCAGTGGTTAAACTCCTCCCTCGTTAAATGAACAATCTCCTCCACTCTCCATCGATAGAAAGAGAATACGGAGGGACCCTCGATTTTTCGCAGCTTGTTTCGCTCTCCATAATAAATCAATCCGTTAGGAGCACTGTATACTCTTCCGTTCACCAGGGAATGCGTGAGCAGCGTTGCATCATGAATCGGATCCCCTTCTGGAAGGAAAGCGATCAGTTCATCCGGCAAAGTCACTACGCTTGAATAATGAAATCGCAGTCTGTCGTAAATTTCGCCCGATGCAATCGGATGAAGCAGACCATCGGTCCATAGGTAAATTTCCGAACCGCTGCTTTTCACCAGAAGAGTTGCAGGGCTATTCGTTCTAAAATCCCCATAGATGTTCACCGGCGTGCCGGTCTCCATATCTTCCAGCACCGACTCCTCCAATACCACAATGCCCTCTGCATTTAATCGATAGGAATGGAATGTCTCCGTATCAGTTACAGGACGTTTCTTGCCTCGCTCATACAAATAAATAGCAGGATGTATTCCCCGAATCAACGTGCCCTCCGGTACGCTTCTCCTTACCCTGTCGATATGGTTCATGACGTTCCCGCCCCTTCAATTCAACCTAGTCCAGTATATTCTTTGCCCTCCATTCTGGACTCGTCAGTTAACTATTCCATTTCACACATTTAACCTTCTTGTTGTTGGTGATTGGCATTCTTGTTGATATCCGTTTTTAAACAAGACCAAAAAACCTTCATGGCTGTGAAGGTTTTGGATAACGGATTGACAATGAAATATGTCATCCGCTGTGTTCTGAGATAAGCAGTAAGTCCAAGGTGGGAATGACCTTGGACTTCCCCTATGGCTCATTCTTTTTTTATAATGCCTGTACCACACGAAATCCCGGCTTCTGTTAGCGTAATTCGAGGGCAATCCATTATGGATAAAATTTCATCGATATCTGTTATTTCAAATGGGAACACAACACCGGATATCTCTTTGTTTATCGCTATTTTCGCTAATGCGGCAGTGAACATCGCTGTTGTATGATAATCAGAAAAAGTAGACAATACAAACGTTTTGACACACTGCTGGTTCCCGATTACTCCCTTTACTTCAATAGAGAGAGAAGCCTCCTCAGGTTGCACAGGATTGTGCTTCACATACTTAACAAGGACATTCGCATCAAATTTAAGAATTCTAGCAAGAATACCAGACCGTTTAAGTAAACCTACAAAGATATTGAACATATTGTTGTTCCACGCGGTCCAATAATGAATCTGTTCAACTTGCAGTATTTCTCTTAAAAAAGCTCTTTCAGCATGCTCGATTAACCGGACTTTTCGATTACGTAATGAACTGGAGAACATCATATTTCTTTTTATCTTAAAACCCGATATGGTAGCTGATTGTTGTCCATCGTGACGCCTAACATCTTGGCTTATCATTCGCAGCATATCTATAATGCCTGAAACTCCGGCTTTGGCATTCGTGCTTTGCAACAATCCCACGTTGACTTCTGTAATCTCGCTAAACGGAGATACTGCCTTCTTAACGATTAATCCAGATAATCCCGGGAAAAAACCTGACATTACTATCGATCCAATCTCATTATTTACCGCATCGTAGTGCAAGGACCTCGTCTCACACACAAAGTCATAAAACACCGTCACATCGATACATCGAACTTGGTGTTTAATACAGGCATGTTGAATTAGCGGCTGCTGCTGTTTGGCTGACACAATTACAAGATCAATATCACAAACGGCCTGTTCGATACTCTCTTTATGAGTAATATCTAATAAACGAAATTGAACTTGTTCACCTAAAGAAACTGCCGTGTTTTTACCTCTGTCTGCTTTATAATCACTTACGACCAAGCTTACGTTATGAGTAAATATCCGAAGGACTTCCAGACAAATCCATGTACCAAGAACACCTGATGCACCTACAACCATCATTTTTTTCACGAAATGATCAGCTCCTACCGAGACCGCATTATCCCAACTAGCATCATTGGGTCTATGAATCTATCAAAGACATGATACGATTTTTTATGAATTGATAGCTGTTGGCGTCATCCTTCTTCGCATAAAAACGGAGTGCATCCAGCGTTTTAAAGAGCTGATGGCACAGCAGCCTCTCTTCAAAATAAGGAATCTCGACACCGCGCTCCGTCATAGCTTGCAGCAGCCTTTGTGGAAATTCCAGCATCGGATGCCATATGTGAAGAACAGCGACATCCAGCATAAAGTCTCCGTACATCGCCATCTCCCAATCCACAATCCCTGTCACAAACGGATCCTCGCCGAGCATATTGCCCAGATGAAAATCACCATGTACCAGATAGCGTTCTTGAGGTGAGTATTGAGCAAGCCCGAGCATCGTTTCATACACATCTTCAAAAAAATCTTGTTCCAGAAAACTGCTCTCATATAAGCTCTTCCATCCATGATGGAACCCCTCTTGCTCCTGATCAAAAAAAGATTCCAGGCAATCAGGCCACGAACGATGGGACGCCTTTCCTTCCGGGGTAATCCAGCCAAATCCTTCACCGGAGTCCCCAACACTTACCTGGTTTATAAGTATAAAATGATGAACTAAACTCGGAATAAGATTTCGGATTTGCTCCGGCTCCAGGGCACTAATCGGTGTGCCCGATACCTTGTCTGAGATGGAGTAGTGAATATCCCCAAACTCCCCTATCTTGTGAATGCGGGGAATGGGCAAGGATGGTGCGCCGTACTTATTGTAAATATAGAGCTGTTTATCAAGACTTTCCCTATTGCTTTTGAAATGAATAACATAGTCAGCATCGCCCTTCCGATAACTGAACACCTTGCTAAGCTCACCCATCTCTATAGGTGTGACCTTCCTCACGGTCTCGCCTTCAATATGATTCAGATGCTCAATCGCTAAATCCAAAGTCATCTCAGGTTTAAATGTTTTCATAACATACGCTCCTTCTTACGTCCCTCGCTCTAAGTCATCCATCAATATGAACATCGAACTCCCGTACAAAAACCGCCGTACCGGATATATATACGTCCATCTTGTCTTGATTACGATTCACTTGAACATGGACTCTGCCGTCTTTACCCATCTCTTGGCCTTGTTCAACGATAAATTGCGCGGAGGGCAGCTCGGTGTTCAGATAAGTTAAATAATATGCTCCCATTACGCCGGATGCGGTCCCTGTCACCGGGTCCTCGACTGTGCCTGAATAGGGTGAAGAGAAATGTCTCGCATGCATGAAGGAAGAATCGTCCATCGTCTCCATACAGAACGGATGCAGCGAGGCCTTTGGATTTTCGGTTAAAATGTCCGGAAATAACGCATTGTTCGGGACCATCCGATCAAATCCGCTTAACCCTTTCACCGGCACCAGTAATGTCCATATTCCCGTGCTTCCGTATACGATGGGCATCGATAGATCCAAATCCTCGCGTTTTAGATTGATAGAGGCGGCCAGTTGATCAACATCACCTTCAAAGGGAATGAATTGAGGATGATCCTGCTTCATCTTCATCGTTAACCGATCTTGTTCATGAAGGAATTCTATCGGCAGCACACCCACGTTGGTTTCAATCCACACGGTTTCTTTCTCTGGCAGCAGCCCCTTGGTTCGCAATGCATACATAGATGCCATGGTTGCGTGACCGCACAAGTTCATTTCGTGACCCGGAGTGTAATACCTCAAGCGGATATCTGCCTTCTCAGACTTTAAAATAAACGTGGTTTCATTGAAGCCGACCTTGCGGGCGATGGCTAACATTTCTTCCTCGGTCAGCGTATCTGCATGCAAGACAACGCCGGCAGGGTTCCCCTTATTGGGCTGAACGGAGAATGCATCATAATGAAGAACGGGCACCATTTTCATCTACTAATCCTCCTTCCTCTATCATCTATGAAATGTGTTGGAAATTTAAGAGGATTTTACCATTAGACATTGCTTAAAATCCAGAACAAATTTGACCTCTGCCCTGCCCTGAGGGCCCCCCATCTCCTTTGTATGCGAGAAAACTAAATGCACACAAAAAAACCGGTCTAAAAAGACCGGTTTTGCTGTGCTGCATTATCCTTCGATCAAGCCTTTTTTCACCAGGAAGTCTCGAGCTACATCATCTTCCTTCAATCCTTCCATATCCACCTGAGCGTTCAACTCCTGCATTTCAGCATCCGTAATCTGTCCCTTGAGCAGGTTCAGCACGTTCTCAAGCTCCGGATATTGGTCAAGCGTATCCTGACGAATGACGGGACCGCCATCATATGGAGGGAAAAATTGTTTGTCATCCTCCAAAATCACCAGGTTATGCACGATAATCTGTGCATCCGTGGCATACGCGTTCGTTACATCCGTCTCACCTTTCTCAATGGCCTGGTACATGATTCCGTGGTCCATCCCCTTGGAATCTTTGAAATTCATGTCATACAGCTTCTGGATTCCCGGATAGCCGTCATCCCGATCCAGAAATTCGAACTCTACGCCGAGTGTCATTTCATCCGAAACCTTGGCAAGATCACTGAAGGTTTTAAGATTGTATTGATCTGCCGTTTCCTTGGTAACAGCCAAAGTATACGTATTGTTCATACCGAATGGCTCCAGGAAGGCAAGATTATCCGCCTTAAGCAGCTCTCTTGTCTTGCTGAGAGATTCTTCCGATGTCCCTGTCTCTTCTTGATAATAATTGGCTACAATGGTGCCCGTATAATCGGGGAACAGCTGAACCTCGTTATTCTTCAGCGCGTTCCATACTACGTTGGAGCCGCCAAGATTCACGGTTCTTGTCACTTTAATATCCGTTTTGGCTTCGATCAGCTCAGCCATCATATGCGCCAGAATAACGTTTTCCGTGAAGTTCTTGGAGCTGACGGTTATTTGTTTATTGCCCTCGGCGGCTTGATCCCCATCCGAATTTCCACCGCAAGCAGCTAGAACCATACCAATCGATGCCAGCATTCCCAATACAACCATAATCTTTTTTATCTTCATTCGTACCTCCTGTGCTACCTTATTATTTTTATGAGAACATCCTGTTGGGTCTATCCTATTACAATTACACCTTTAGTCCTTTTGGGGTCGTTGCCTTTTCAAGCAATCCCAGCAAATAATCGATGACAAGTGCCAGAAGAGCTGCCGGGATCGCGCCCATTAAGGTTAACGCTTCAATGTTGCGCTGAATCCCAAGGAAGATGAATTCACCTAATCCACCCGCTCCAATAAAGGCAGCAAGTGTCGCTGTACCTACATTGATAACCGCAGCTGTTCGAATGCCCGCCATGATGACACTCATCGCCAGAGGCAATTGCACTTTGAACAAAATCTGTCCACTCTTCATGCCCATCCCTCTTGCTGCCTCAACCACCGATTTATCAACCTCCGTAATGCCTGCATAGGTGTTGCGGATGATTGGCAGCAGAGAATATAAAAACAATGCCGCAATGGCCGTTTTCATCCCGATGCCAAACAACGGAATCATAAACCCAAGCATCGCCAGACTCGGAATGGTTTGCAAGATGCCTGCAGTACCCAGCGTAATTCCCTTTAATGCCTTAATCCGTGATATTAATATTCCGAAAGCAATACCTATAATGACTGCCAGAAGCATGGATATCAGGACGAGCTGGATATGAACACCCAATGACTGAATCAAGTCATCCCCACGGCTCTCCAGCTGCTGTTTCATTTGTTCCCATAAAGATCGATCTCTCATAATGTCTCCTCCTCTTCTCCCACCCATTTAGCGGCAAAAGCGGTCAAGAGACTGCTTCTCGTAACGATTCCGGCAATGGTGCCGTCTGCTGTAGTTACGGGAATGACGCCATGTGGCGCTTGTGTAATCAAGGACAATGCGTCCCTTGCTGTAGCCGTATCCTGAAGTACAATCGTAGGCCATGTCATGATTTCCTCGATCGTACGGATTCCCTCCATTTTGGCGGCGAGATCATAGGCAGATACAATCCCAAGTAAGTGGTTTGATTCATCGCCAACGAGCAGGGTATCCGTTTTCCGCTGTCGCATAAAGGCAAGTGCTTTGCCCGGAGTCCTGTCCGGATATGATGTAGAAGGATTATCCCGCATCACATCGGTGACCGGAATGTATTCGGGGTTTTGATAAATTCGATTTTTACCGATAAAGCCTTCCACGAATTCATTCGCCGGCTGGCTAAGAATTTGTTCAGGTGAATCGAATTGCACCAATTCTCCGTCTTTGAGAATGGCGATTTTATCGCCGAGCTTCAGTGCCTCTTCCATATCATGCGTTACAAATACGATGGTTTTCTTTACTTCTTTTTGCAATTTCAATAACTCATCCTGCAATTGCTCTCTGGTAATGGGATCGAGCGCTCCAAAGGGCTCATCCATCAGGACAACTTCGGGATCGCCTGCAAGAGCTCTCGCCACGCCTACTCTTTGCTGCTGCCCACCTGATAGCTGCTTCGGATATCTTTTGGCAAACACATCAGGGTCTAATCCCACCAGACGGAGCATCTCGAGAACGCGCTCTTTCTTCTTGCCTGCGTCCCATCCTTTAAGCTGAGGAATAAGTCCGACATTCTCCTCAATCGTATAATGCGGGAACAAACCGATCTGCTGGATAACATAACCGATGTTCTTTCGCAGGGTATCGGGGTTTTCCTTCGAGATATCTTTACCGTGGATGTAAATCTTTCCGGATGTGTTCGGTATTAGGCGGTTAATCATCTTCATCGTGGTGGTCTTCCCGCATCCGCTCGGTCCGATCAGCACCAGGATTTCTCCTGATTCCACTTCAAAATTAATATCTTTCACTGCTTCAAAACCATTGGCGTATTTCTTGCCGACATGTTCAAATTTCAGCATATATACCCCCCTTTTTTTTGTGATGCAACAAAAATTAGCTTACTCGCTAATTCTTTTACCCACTGACCAAGCTCTCCAAACAAACCAACTCATTTAGCATTCATTTGTAAGTACAACTAATACTATACCAGACCTTAGACCTACTGACAACTTATCATGAACTAATAGATTGTTTGTTTAAATATGGTAGGATCCATTTCTCATAGCAAAAAAGCCGCCAGAATCAGGGTTCTGTGCAGCTTTTATTTGCCGTTCATGATATGAAATTATGATGGATCCGTTGCTTGAATTTCCTCATCCAGCGGACGGTTGATAAACTGCTCCGTTCGTTCATACATGCGTTCATCTCCGACGGCAACAATGATATCCCCTTCTCTTAAGATAACATGGGGACCCGGAGATATGGTCACTTCCGTCCCTCTGCGAAGGGCAATGATGGTGGCGCCTGTATTTTGCCAAAACAGCAGATTTCCAATCGTACGACCGATAACATGCGATAAATCGCTGATTTTGATCTCAACGGGATGGTAGGGCTTTAAATTTTGAAGCCGATCCGATGCCTCAATGATCTGAGTGAACAGCTCGGCAAATTTACGGTCCATCTCTTTCTTCTCCTGAAGAAGCTGTTGTAAATCCTGTTTTAAGGAATACGCCGATTTCAAATAATTGTTCCGGGTCGTATACTCTAATGCATTACGATCCGAGACAATAATAATTTCCTTACCCTGGGATACAGAAACAATATTCTCTTCCTTCAGCAAGCCAATCGCCTTGCGAATTGTTTCTGGTGATACCTGGTATTGACCGGCTAATAAAGAACGTCCAGAAATTTTACTGGCGACGGGAAATTCCCCACTGACAATACGCTGGGCAATATCAAGCGCAATCGATTTATATCCGGCTTTCTCCTGCAAGTTAAACTCGCTCCTTCATGTTCGCTCACATACTATGTCAAGGATTATGAAAAATCCCAAATCCAGTATACCTCATCGTCCATTCAAAATAAATCGGATTATTCAAGCAAGGCTTGCATAGTCCTTTTGAGTAAAAAAGAAGCAGTATATCAGCCGTTACCAGCGGATATACTGCCACTCAAAAGATGATCGGCGTTTACGGATTTCATGTTAAGACAGCCTGAATATTGACCATACAATCCCTGATGAGGTCGCTCCTCCGAGATTGAGCGAAATGGTAAGGCCGTTGGCATCGTAAAACAAGCCCACCACATCACCTGCATTCAGTTGAACGTCGCCTGCCAACGTCACTGCACCGTTGCCTAACACTGCTCTCAAGGTCAAAACCAAGGCCACGTTAACATTTAACAGCGGGAATAATCCGCTAATTAAATCCGTTGTTGTCGGTGAGGTTCTTCGAACGGTAAATGCCGGATTAATTCCAGCCCCAAGAGAAATCGACACGGCAGCTGAAGTAGAATAGTTGATTGTAGCCTTAATCGCATATCTTCCTGTCGCCGGAATCGTAAAATTCCCGGTCGTTGGGTTGAAATTTGGATCCGTGTAATAAGGTGCTGTTACAGTCCAGTTAACTAACTGAGCAGATGTACTTACACTTAAAGCTGTTTGAAAAGCAGAGAACCCTGTCGTTGCAAAGTTAGGGCCTGTTGCTCCAGTAACTCCTGTGACCCCGGTTGCTCCCGTTAGCCCTGTTGGGCCCGTTACTCCAGTGGACCCGGATGCTCCTGTGACCCCAGTTGCCCCAGTTATCCCTGTTGGACCTGTTGCTCCGGTTGGTCCAGTAACTCCTGTGGACCCGGTTGCTCCCGTTAGCCCTGTTGGGCCTGTTACTCCAGTGGCCCCGGTTACACCAGTAACACCGGTTGGGCCCGTTACTCCAGTGGACCCGGATGCTCCTGTGACCCCAGTTGCCCCAGTTATCCCTGTTGGACCTGTTGCTCCGGTTGGTCCAGTAACTCCTGTGGACCCGGTTGCTCCTGTAACACCCGTTGCTCCCGTTCCCCCCGTTGGGCCTGTTACTCCAGTGGCCCCGGTTACACCAGTAACACCGGTTGGGCCCGTTACTCCAGTGGACCCGGATGCTCCTGTGATCCCAGTTGCTCCAGTTATCCCTGTTGGACCTGTTGCTCCGGTTGGGCCCGTTACTCCAGTGGACCCGGTTGCTCCTGTAACACCCGTTGCTCCCGTTCCCCCCGTTGGGCCTGTTACTCCAGTGGACCCGGTTACACCAGTAACACCGGTTGGGCCCGTTACTCCAGTGGACCCGGTTGCTCCTGTGACCCCAGTTGCCCCAGTTATCCCTGTTGGACCTGTTGCTCCGGTTGGTCCAGTAACTCCTGTGGACCCGGTTGCTCCTGTAACACCCGTTGCTCCCGTTCCCCCCGTTGGGCCTGTTACTCCAGTGGACCCGGTTACACCAGTAACACCGGTTGGGCCCGTTACTCCAGTGGCCCCGGTTGCTCCTGTGACCCCAGTTGCTCCAGTTATCCCTGTTGGACCTGTTGCTCCGGTTGGTCCAGTAACTCCTGTGGACCCGGTTGCTCCCGTTACCCCCGTTGAGCCCGTCATTCCGGTTGATCCTGTCACTCCTGTAACACCCGTTGCTCCCGTTCCCCCCGCTGGGCCCGTTACTCCAGTGGCCCCGGTTGCTCCTGTGACCCCCGTTGCTCCAGTTATCCCTGTTGGACCTGTTGCTCCCGTTACCCCTGTTGAGCCCGTCATTCCGGTTGATCCTGTCACTCCTGTAACACCCGTTGCTCCTGTAACACCCGCTGGGCCTGTTACTCCTGTGACCCCAGTTGCTCCAGTTATCCCTGTTGGACCTGTTGCTCCGGTTGGTCCAGTAACTCCCGTGGACCCTGTTGCTCCCGTTACCCCCGTTGAGCCCGTCACTCCGGTTGATCCTGTCACTCCTGTAACACCCGTTGCTCCCGTTACCCCCGTTGGGCCTGTTACTCCAGTGGCCCCGGTTGCTCCTGTGACCCCCGTTGCTCCAGTTATCCCTGTTGTACCTGTTGCTCCGGTTGGTCCAGTAACTCCCGTTAATCCAGTAACTCCAGTAGCTCCTGTTAACCCCGCGGCTCCTGTTGCTCCTGTCAACCCTGTCGGACCTGTTTCTCCCGTGACACCGGTTGCTCCCGTTACCCCCGTTGGGCCTGTTACTCCAGTAGCGCCGGTTACTCCAGTAGCACCGGTTGGACCCATTACTCCGGTTGGTCCAGTAACTCCTGTCGCTCCTGTCACTCCAGTAACTCCCGTTACACCAGTTGCTCCGGTTACTCCGGTTGATCCTGTCACTCCCGTTACACCAGTAGCTCCCGTTGCTCCTGTCGCACCTGTTACTCCAGTCCAACCTGTCACTCCAGTTGCACCTGTTACTCCCGTTACTCCTGTTACTCCCGTCACTCCAGCTGCACCTGTTACTCCCGTTACGCCTGTAGCCCCCGTCGCTCCTGTAAGTCCCATCAAACCTGCTGCACCTGTTGCTCCAGTTGCTCCTGTCGGGCCTCTTACTCCCGTCACTCCCGTTACACCAGTTGCCCCGGTTCCCCCTGTCACTCCAGTGACACCCGTTGCTCCCGTCACTCCCGTTACTCCACCTTGGGCTCCCGTTGGTCCCGTCACTCCTGTTACTCCGGTAGCTCCGGCAGGTCCAGTCGCACCCGTGATTCCCGTTGCTCCTGCCGGACCCGTTACCCCCGGATCACCCGTGAACCCGGTTGCACCGGTTGGTCCTGTAGAACCCGTCGGGCCTGTCGCACCCATGGCTCCGGTAGAGCCCGTTCCCCCAGACTGCCCTGTCGGACCTGTAGCGCCGGTTGGTCCCGCAGCACCTGTTGCCCCAGTTGCTCCAGTTGCGCCTGTTGTACCGGTCGCCCCACCATGGGAACCTGTAGGAGCGACCAAGGAGAATAGTACACTGTCTAACTTATTGAGCAGGAGCCACTGCTTTTTTGTTAACACCTGTATCGTCTGTCTTACGCTTTCATTCACATTTAATAGATCATTAACCGTAGCAGGAGGACCCGTTAATCCAGGGATTGTACCCAGTACATACTGCAGCTTTTCCCCTTCCGCATTAATGATATGACTTAGTCCCAATTCCTCCATCGCAATGGAGGTGAGTAAAAGATTTATCGCTTGATCTCTTTTCAGCAATAGATCTGGAGTGACTTTAGATAGATTATCATTGGGCATTCCGTACCTCCCGTCACTCGTATGCATGCATGAGTATTAGGTACGATGCGTACGCATACTGTTTACCTCCAGCGCCATCATGATATGACTAAACTTCATCTGCAGCATAACTTCCCTCAGCAGCACATCCTCCATAATTCTTTGAACAGAATCATTAATAGCAAGCAAATTATCAACTGAAACATCTTCCGGCTGGAACAGCGATGGCTGTAAAGTACCAAGCACATACTGAATCTTCTCGGCTTCTCCGTTTACGATATGAGCGAGCGCCATTTCCTCTACAGCGATTGAAGAGAGCAGCAGCGTTATACTTTGACTTAATTCCGTCATATCAAAGGACATATTGGAAGAAGAATGTGCTTGAATCATCTTCTCACCTCTTTCATCTTTATGGCTTCGTCTTGGATTTATCGGGTGAGTACATGGTTTTCGCCAAAAGAGGAGGCGAAGGCGAAGTAGTCCGCTTAATTTCTTCAGCATAAAAAACCGTCGATCTCGATGACAGTCTGGATTGCAAAACCAGGTGCCCCATCTTGTCTCTTAATTGTTCGGTGAGCCGCACCATATGTATTGTGATTGGAATCCATGTGACCCGATCTTTTTTATTCATCCAAGACAAACTTATATTAATTTTTTGGTGATAGATATATAGGAATTGAGAAACAAAATGAATACCAGTAGCTGAATCCGAGCTGGCTAAGCCCCTTTTTAACATCAAAAATTGAAGGTCATTCAGTGAGTCCATGTATTGTTGAAATGACTGATTCAGTTCCAACAGCGACGGTATCATTGTCTCCGCAAATGTGCGACTTATCTCATTCTCCAAGGTATGCTTCATCTGGCTACTACTCCTCACCATCACAATAATCGCAGTCATGTCCCGAGTCATGCAGTTCCATGACATTCTCCAATTTGCGCAGCAACAGCCATTCCTTCATCACAATTACATCCAGCAGCTTAGATACCTGACTGCTCAATTTGATGATGTCCGCATGGCTAGGTTCGCCTGAGATGCTGTGATGATGCCCTGCAAAAGCCTGAATTTTCTCTGCTTCTGCATGAAGCAAGTGTGCAATTGCATTTTCCTCCATCGCAATAGACTTTAACAGATCAATAACTACTTCATCTTTGGTTGGTCGAAAATTCTCTTCGGGAATCTTCGGCATACTCATGCCAAGCCCTCCTTGTGGAATGATTGCTGCGCCTGAAGTGAAATGGATGCTAGGATATCATTCATTCCCATATATCACTTAGAATATTGAGCTTCAAGGATCGATATTCATCATTTCTGTATAGTCAACTTGAATTATGTAAATAAAACACGGTTCATTTCATAAGCTGACTTGAATATATATCTATCATATTTGGTTTGAATCCATTCTATGTGGAGGTAATCTCATTGATCTCAATCAGTTTATGCATGATCGTAAAAAACGAAGAGCTTGTCATTAACCGTTGTCTGTCCTGTGTTGCCGACATTGTGGATGAGATAATCATCGTAGATACTGGCTCTACGGATCGTACAAAGGCCATCGTTCAATCTTACACTGAGTCTGTCTATGATTTTGAATGGATCGATGATTTCTCCGCGGCACGAAATTATGCATTTAGCAAAGCTTCCAAAGACTATATCCTGTGGCTGGATGCAGACGATGTACTGCTGGAACAAGACCAGCATAAACTAAGAGCTCTCAAGGAAACACTTTCCCCCGACACCGACTCTGTCACCATGCTCTATCATTTAAGCTCCGATGAATATGGTAATGTCACTTTCAGCCTGCGTCGCAACCGCTTGGTCAAACGAAGCAAGTCCTTCCGGTGGATCGGGCCTGTCCATGAATATCTGGAAGTCTATGGAAATGTTATAAACAGCGACGTTGCGGTTACACACTTAAGCCTGAATCATGATCCCGATAGCGGCCGGAATTTAAAAATTTACGAGAAACGTGAAGCTGCCGGTGAATCGTTCCCGCCACGGGATTTATTTTATTATGCCAATGAATTAAAGGATCACCGCCAGTTCGAGAAATCCATTAATTACTATGAACAGTTTTTACATACCGGAAAAGGATGGATAGAAGATATTCTTACGGCGTGCAGCAGGCTGGCCGATTGCTATCACGAGTTAGGAAATGAGCAAGCCGCATTTGAATCCTCTATCAGATCCCTTCAGTTTGCGGCACCCCGGGCAGAATTCTGCTGCCGGATTGGTTATCGTTTCTTGGAATTAAACAACTACAATACAGCAATCTACTGGTATAAACTAGCGACTGAGCTTAAATTGCCCGCGGATTATATGGGGTTTCACAATCCTTCCTTCTCCACGTGGCTGCCTCATCTGCAATTGGCGGTTTGTTATGACCGGATCGGGGAACATGTGCTGGCCAATCAGCATAATGAAACCGCACTTACTTATCGTCCCGGCGATGAAACGATGCTGGCAAACCAGGCATACTTCCGCACCAAGTTAAAAGAACTTCAGGATGAAGGTGAAAGGCAGGGTGTCTGATGACCAAGGAGCGCATTCGTGTTCTGATTGGCAGTCCCATACGGCAGAAACCGGAAATACTGGACCGATTTCTAACTTCGCTGCTTCGATTGGAGCAGGACCCTATGGAGATAACCTACTTTTTTATCGATGACAATCAGGAGGAGCAATCCAGCGTCCTATTGAGCGAATTTATCCGAAAAGCTAACCATGTCATAATCCACAACATTCATAGACAGGACGACTATATCCGCAACGAGACAACTCATTATTGGAATGAGCAGTTGATATGGAAAGTAGCCGACTATAAGAACAAGATCATTCAATACGCTATCGATTTACAATACGACTATTTATTCCTCGTTGATTCGGATCTGCTGCTGGACCCTCACACATTAAACCATCTCATTGCGGCCGATAAAGATATCATCTCGGAAATCTTCTGGACACGCTGGCAGCCCGAATCAAGGCCTCATCCCCAAGTGTGGCTTAAAGATGAATATACGCAGTGGGAACAGGCCAGAGGTGAAATCCTGGATGAAGCTCAAAAAGAAGAGCGTTATCAGCGATTTGTCAGCCAATTGATTGAACCGGGGATATATGAAGTCGGCGGGCTCGGAGCCTGCACCTTAATCAGCCGTCGGGCTCTTATCCGCGGTGCGAACTTCAAGCCGATCTACAACTTATCCTTCTGGGGGGAAGACCGGCATTTCAGCATTCGTGCAGCCGCACTTGGCTTTACCCTGTATGTGGACACTCATTACCCGGCCTATCATATATACCGCGACAGTGACCTTCATAATGCCCAGCTGTTTCTGCAAGCAACGGATGCCAATTCCTCCATCCCCGAGGTTACACTAAGCCAATTAGAAAAACATGATGAAGAGAGTCTAGGTCGGGTTACCCAAGTAAACCGCTCAGCACGCCCGTCCCTCACCCTGACGATGGTGCTTAAAAATGAAGCCAATCGCTATTTACGCCAAGCACTCGAAAGACATCGCAGTTATATCGATCAAGCTGTTATCATCGATGATGGCAGTACTGACCATACCATCGATTTATGTTTGAAGGCACTGAAAGGGGTTCCGATACGGCTGATCAGCAATACGGAATCCCTGTTTCATAATGAAATCGAACTTCGAAAGCAGCAATGGCGTGAAACCCTGAATATCCACCCCGAGTGGATTCTGAATCTGGATGCAGACGAGTGGTTTGAATCTTCCTTTGCCGATGAGCTTCCCTCCATGCTTCAACAGAAGGAAGTCGACTTATATTGCTTCAGGCTATATGACTTCTGGAGCGAGACCCATTACAGGGATGATGAATACTGGAGCTCGCATAAGTATTATCGTCCTTTTCTCCTTCGTTACCAGCCTGATATGATCTACTTCTGGAAGGAATCCGCACAGCATTGTGGCAGGTTCCCGGTCAATGTATTCGATCTCCCGCATCACCTGTCATCTATCCGACTGAAGCATTATGGATGGGCCAAACCGGAACACAGGCTAGAGAAATATAAGCGCTACTCACAGCTTGATCCTGAAGCGCAATTCGGCTGGAGGGAACAGTACGAATCCATTCTGGATGATTCACCTTCTCTGGTTGAATGGGAGGAATAAAACTAACTAATGTGAGGAAGCGAAGGTAATGAGAATAATTCATACACTGCCATTATTCATTCGGGAAGATTCACGGGAGGAAGATTTGCATATGGCTGGCTTGGCATTAAGCAGTCTGCAAAACTCCAAAGACCATAATACGGTACTGTTCAACCAAGGGTGTCTTACAAACGAAGAGCTTCAGGACTGGCTGCTAACTCAAGGCATATCGTGCGTCATTCAGGGAGAGGGAGTCAATATAGGGATCGCAGCCGCTAGACAAGCATGTTTTGAGTTCATATGGGAGCACTTTCCTGAAACGGAGTACATCTCCGAGATTCATGTTGATATGATTCTCCCTACCGGCTGGTACGAACCGCTTCTCCGTTACCTGGCATATACGGGAGAGCCCATGGTTTCTCCCGGTATCGTGACATCAAGCGGAGAACTGCAGCCGCTGAAGGAGTTCATTCAACTACCAGAGACACCGGAACACCTGATGACTGCGCTCCAGCAGCTCTCAAGAGAAGGGACGGCATATGGATTCGTGCATCCGGTCGTTCATAATGCGGAGATCCTGCGCCGAATCGGCGGTTATGATACCCGTTTTCTACCCGGAAAGCAGGGATACGAGGATGACAGTCTGCTTCTGGGGATGCGCTATTATATGGGCATTCGTTCGGAGTGGAGGCCCAAATGCTGCTTGGAATCGTGGGTATACCATGCAACGATGGCACAGCGCATGTCACTTCAGGACAAACATATTGATTTCTCCATCAACGAAGAAGGCTTGTTTCATCAGTATGGAGCATATGGGTTACGGGAATTGGCTGAAATCCACAGGGACTCGCAAGGCTTCCTCCAACTGTTTCATAAATATACACCTAGCCGTAAAAGGGGGGATTGAATAACATGTTAAGGGATGAGCCGCAGAAGCTGGTTTGGGATCAGTTATGGTCTCGTGAAGTGTCATACCACTGGGATTCATTAAGCCAAACGATATACGACAAGATTATCGACATTTCCGGGGGCATTCAAGGAAAACGCATGGTAGAGGCTGGCTCCGGCTCTGGGAAAATCTCGCTTCGTCTGGCCGCTGAGGAAGCAGAGGTTACCCTGGTCGATTATTCGAAGAATGCACTTTATAACAGCCGCAGCGCCTTCTATAGAGCCAAAGTACCGGGCACCTTCATCCTCTCCGATATTAGAGAAATGCAGCTTCCCGACCACCAATTTGATCTGACCTGGAACGCTGGCGTGCTTGAACATTTTGATGAAGATGAGCAAGTAACGATTCTACGGGAGATGATACGGGTCACCAAGCCGGGAGGGACCGTTCTTGTCATTACTCCATTTGCAGAATGCTTGCCCTACCGCGCCGGTAAAGAAGCCGCAGAGCAGCTCGGCACCTGGATGTATGGAACAGAGTATCCTATCTTCTCACTGAAGGATTCATTTGAGCGGAGCGGAATAGCGCTGATTGAAGAGAGCAGCATCGGCTTTTTAAACAGTCTGGATTTTCTTGATTTCATCCAGGATTCTCAAACCGTTAAGCATTGGCTCACGAAGTGGTATCATGGCTTGACGAAGGAAGAAAAGTGCAATGTGCCGGGGTACCTCCTCGTAAGCGTTGGAGTGGTGGGAACCGTGCCAGGTAAAGCCATGTCTTCATTACACCCTTCGCCTGAAACCCAATTATCGCCAGAGGATAAACTTTCCCGTGCTCAGACCATTATCTCCTCCTATCATGCCAAACGGGAGAAAAGCCACTATCTATCCGCCTACAAGGAAGAAGAATCCACCTACTGGTTCCCTCTGCTTGCGATACTTGATTCATTGTTAGTGGCACGAGGTACCAAGGTACTGGACATTGGCGCAGCTTACGGTACACTCTTGATGTACAGCGTCCTGTCGGGAGCCAAGGCATACGGTCTGGATATGATTCCGGATTACTGGTCCGAAGAGTTGGAACAGGATTATGGTGTACGATGGAATCTATGCAATATTGAAGCTGAGGAGATCCCGGGAAAAGAACAATTCGATGTTATTCTGTTCACCGAGATTCTTGAACATATGAATTACAATCCCCTTCCAGTCCTGCGTAAAATAAAGGACAGACTCACTCCCGGCGGAAGCCTGCTCATCTCTACGCCGTGGAAACGTCACTTTGCTCCCAATCAGTACGATCCGGATCTTCTGGATATGCCGTACTATCAGCCTGGTGACGGATTCATAGATGCGGAGATTAAATATTATACGATCGATGAAATGTATGCCCTAGCAGAGAACACAGCGTTTCAAGTGAAATCATTCGAAGTATACAACGGACATCTGCTCGCCTGGTTTGTAAACAAATAACGCTTTACTGTATGAAGCTTCTGATTCCAATCAACTCAAAAAACAATTGATTCTCTTTTGGACAAACAGCAGCCCGGCTCTGGGTAGAGCCGGGCTGCTGCTATCAATCTCTCTATTTAACAGACACGGTAATGGTTACGGATTTGGAATTGTACTGCCCTTTAATCCGCGCAGTTCCTTTGGAGACCGCTTCAATCCGTCCGTTTGTCACTTTGGCAACGCTAGATTTACTGGTCGTCCAAACCGCGCTGTCACCCACACTTGTCTTGGCTCCAGTATCAAATTCTGCTGTCACCGTAACGGTTTTGACATCTCCCGGCTTCAGATCCAGCCTCTTGTCACTTGCGGTCAATTTGGTCAACTTCGGCACAACGTTGACTTTCACCTTAACTTCTTTGCCCTGGTAGGAGCCCGTAATTGTAGCTGTGCCTTCGGCAACGGCTTTAACGGAAGTTTTCGATACCGTCACAAGAGCGGTGTCCGAAGTACTCCAATTCATCTTGGATGATAGGGAAACCGCCTTACCATTGCTGTAGTAACCTGTGACTTTAATCGATTTGGATTTCTTGATATTAAGCTCGATATTCTCAGGCTCCACCACGATTTTTACAACTTCCTGTTCAACGATGACGGGAATTTTTACCTCTTTATTCAGATACGTTCCCTTCAGCGTTGTCGAACCTTTGGTAAGTCCCTTAAGCGTACCATCCTTGATGACAGCTGCGGAGCCAGTCAGTGACCATTCAACCAAGGACGTCACATCCTTCTCTTCGCCATCCTCAAGCACAGCATTGACCTTCGGAAGTGTATTGCTTCTACCCATAACCAGTTGATATTCTTCTACATCAGACAGCAGAACCAGCACTTTCTCATTAACGGTAACAGGCACTGATGCTACTTCTCTGGACCCAATCTTACCGGTGATTGTTGCTGTACCGGCTTCGATGGCTTTGATTTTGCCATCTTCGGTGGTTACGACCTTCTCATCACTGGAGGTCCAGGTTACTGCGCTGCTGAAATCCTGTTCCTCATCGTCCAGAAGCGTTCCTGTCACCTTAGGGAAGGATTTGGATTCGTCTTTCAGCACTTCTACCTTCGAATCGGCTACTTCAAACTTCGTAACCGTTGGATACACTTTCACCGTAAATTCTTTACTGATTCCAAGATGACTTACCTTAATGGTGGAGGTTCCTGAAGATCTGGCTGTAATTACGCCTCCGTTAACGGATACGGCAAGCGGATTCGAAGATGTCCATTCACCCGTGACATCAACGGATTGCGAGGCAGCGTTTCTAACCTTTGCCTTAACCGTAATGGAATCATTCATAAACAGGACCGGATTCTTCACAAAATCCGTTTGATCTAGGATCAAAGCCTCGTATGGATTGCGCACATACACATCCAATTTAGCTGTTGAGCCCAGGTAGCCTACACTGATTGTAGATTTACCCAACGCTACGGGTTTAAGCTTGCCATCTTCTATTGTAGCTACAGAAGTGTTGGAGGATTTCAGTTCTACCTTGTCCGTTACATCCGTACCGGCATCGGTCTCCGATTGTTTAGCTAAAACTTTAAGCTCTACAGGTGCATCGCCAACTAACAGCTCCTGATCCTCACCTGGTACGATAGCAAGCTTTTGGTAAGGTGCAACAACCTTGATCGAATACGAAGCTTTAAGCCCTTTGTATTCCGCAGTAATGGTTACGCTGCCCAGACCTACAAGCGTCAGCTCGCCTTTGCTTACTTTTACTACACTATCATCGGATGTCGTCCACTTTGCTTCCGTGGTTACATCGTTCGTTCCGTCAGCCAACGCTTTAACGGTTAAACCTTCCGTTCCAAGCTTATGCTCTACTTTGTCCGGCTGATCCAGCTTCAGATCATCAATGGCAAATTTGACGTCAACATCAATCGTCTTGATAGCGCCTTTATATTTTGCCGTAATTCTTGCCGTACCTTTCTCCAGTGGAAGAATGAGTCCACCATCAACCTTTACGATCCTTGTGTTGGACGAAGTCCATGTCGATTCATTGGTTACATCCTTCTTCGTAGTTGAACCTTCAATGTTGGCCAATACTCGAAGTTGCTCCGTTGTTTCATTAACGGTTAAGTAAATCTTGCTCTCGTTCGTATCAAATTCAATCGACGTTACGTCCCCGGAGGCGGCGAATACGCTGGTTGGAAAAACCATCGCCAACATCATCACAACGACTAGAAAGATCTTCGTTGTCTTTCTGTTTAAGCTCATTTATTTCTCTCCTTTGTACCTTCTGTCTCGCAGGTATTTTTACCAATCTATCTGTTATATCGACAGTCCCGGTTTAAATCGTTACCTTCCAGAAATAAATTGGGCACAAAGTAGGATATATACCAGTGTCTAAGATTCAGTTCAATTTGATGAGTCTGTAATTGTTCAGCAAATAATGGATGCCGGAATAGATCGTCAAGCCAGCAGCAGCAAGCATTAACCATTCATCAACCTGGATCAGGGTTACGAATTGGAACGGATAGTTATCGAGCAATACAGCTGCGATGGCAACAACCTGAAGCACCATTTTTAATTTACCAAGCTTGTCAGCCGATAAGGCAATGCCCTGCTCCGAAGCTACCATCCTGAGCCCCGTAATAACAAATTCCCGCGCGATGATGACAACGGCTATCCACGTCGCAACCATACCGGATTGAACCATCATGATTAAGGCAACCGATATGAGCAGCTTATCTGCGAGCGGGTCCAGCAGCTTCCCCAAATTCGTGATTTGATTGTATTTCCTGGCGATGTAACCATCCAGCTTGTCTGTAGCCGAAGCAAGAATAAATACAGCTAATGCTATGTAACGTCCATCCTCTTGTATAAATCCGAAAAAACGATGGTTCTCTGTCAACCATAGTGGGTACTCCGTAAAAAAAAGAATAAATAACGGAATCAACAATATCCTGGCTATCGTTATTTTGTTCGCAAGATTCACCGGCTCATCTCCTTCATCCGCAATTGGATTCTTCCTTCGCGTTTATTCGGTTTCGTAAAAGGTCATGTGATCCTTATCCGCCCTGTAATAATCCAGTCTGTCTTGCAAACCGCCTGTATGGAACTCAAACATATGACCATCCGGATCCAGAAAATAAATCGACTTCTTGTCCTTCTCATCCCTTGACCTACCCGGCAGAATCTCCACCTGGAGCGCCTCAAGCCGGAGAAGTGTCGGTTCATAATCATGTTCTTCCATCGAAAAAGCAATATGGGTATACGTTCTATTCGCGGTGCTTCTGTCGACATCTTCTTCATTTAAAGCAATCCACAATCCGTTCAAATCGAAATAGGCAAGCTTCCTTCCCTTAACCAGAAGTTTGGCCTCAAACACGTCCCTGTAAAAAGCGATGGACCGTTCCAATTCCGAAACAGAAAAGCACAGATGGTTAATGACTTGCAGGTTCATGGTTATGCGACCCCATTTCAGATAGAAGATTCTATAATATCCATCCAGTAGATGAAGCGGTTGACGTATCTTCTCGTACTCAGTCTCAATATGCCGATTAAACCAGTAAGCATGATACGGCCTAAGGCCGGCTTTGTTTGTCCTTCGCTAATCTGCGAAACCTGCCAATTGAGGCAATCTGGCCGGATACTGCTTAACCGTCTCTTCCAGAACAATCCCCGTCTTCTCATCCCATATCTCGCTTAATTCAAATGTGCCTTTTTCAAAAAACAAGGGAAACCGACGCTTAAACCAATTCTGCATGGGCAATTTCAATGCCTCTTCCAGGTCCACCCATACCAGCTCCCCTTCGGGAGGATTCTCCAGCAATTCCCCTTCAAAGGAAGTGGCTAAATAATTAAACACCATGTACCGCAGACCTGTATTGGGTTCACACGATTCCTCGAGGCCCTTATAGATGATGTCCTTCACAATCAAACCGGTTTCTTCCCGAACCTCCCGAATCGCTCCGTTCACAATGCTTTCCGGAAAATCCACTTTGCCGCCGGGCGCAATATAACCGGGAAATCCCTTGGCATCCGGTCTATTCATCAGCAGGATTCTGCTTCCGTCTTGTATCATGCACATGGTGTACAACTTCACTTCGGTCTGCAACCTCATCCCTCATTCCTCATTCGTACGGTTCTACGTGGTTATAGTATACAACCGGAAGCTGTTCATTGAAATTCTTCATTTATATCTTCCAGCAGAAATCCACACGAAATGGGAAATCAAGCACCAAAAAAACGAGCAGCTTCGCACATCTGCTCGTTCATATGATTTCATGATAGCCACTACCTAATCATTTGCATTCTCGCTCTTGTCACACTGGATGTGAATTGCCGTGCAAGCGCAGTTAATTCATCCCAAGACTCATTTTCGATGAGTGCCGGTTTCATCAGTGATCCGCCGATACCGGCTGCAACGGCGCCGGCCCGGATGTAATCCTCAATGTTATCCAGATCGACCCCGCCTGTCGGCATCATTTTAATATGGCCTAACGGTCCGCTAACATCTTTAATAAATTTAGGACCTAGTACGGATGCTGGGAATAATTTGACAACATCTGCACCCCATTCCTGTGCTTGCAGCATCTCCGTTGGAGTAAAGACGCCCGGAATCGCAATTTTACCGTAGCGCTTGGCTGCCTTGATGGTCCCTTCGTTTAAGGTTGGAGCAAAAATGAATTCGGCTCCGGCCTGAATCGCCGATCCCGCTGCTTCTGCGTCCAATACGGTTCCGGCTCCTATTACAGCCTGATCCCCATATTTCTTCTTGGCATCTCGTATAACTTGCAAAACATTTGGAGAGTCCATCGTCATTTCAATTCCGGTAACCCCGCCTTCTACAAGCGAGGAAATAACATGCATTACTTTATCCTCGTCCACACGCCGTACAACCGCAATTATGCCGGAATGTAAAAGCTTCTTGAGTTGATCCTGTCCCATCCTGTCACTCCCTATCTCAAAATATCACGCTGATTCATGCTGAAGCTTTCAATAGAGGCACGGTCCGGAAGCCCTTCCACATCACCTTTTACCGTTACTACCATGGCGCCAATAATGGCCCCAAGCTCAACCGCTTCCTTAAGAGGCTTCTGCTCAAGCAGGCCGACCAACAAGCCCGCAGCAAAACCGTCACCTGCACCGACCGGGTCCGTCACCCGTTCTACCTTGTGGCTCGGGCAGAATCCCGCTCCCTCATCCACTGATTCGTAATAAGTGCCGGAGCTTCCATTCTTGATGACCATCTTGGACACTCCTGCTTGTAAAAAATAGTCGGCGATTTGCTTATAATCACTTGTTCCAATTAAAAACTCCGCTTCATCTACACCCGGCATGAAAATATCAGCCTGTCTGGCAATATCCAGCACGATTTCCTTCGCATTCGGTACATGCTTCATTAATTTAAAGCGAAGATTCGGATCGAATGAGAGTTGGATTCCGTTCTCTTTAGCCATACGAATCGCTTCAAAAACGATATCCAGACAGCTTTCGCTCAGAAATGGAGTGATCCCCGTCAGGTGGATCATTTTTGCCTGCCTTACGTAATTCCAATCGATATCCTCTTTCTTCATGCGGCTGGCAGCAGATCCGCTGCGATAATAGTAGACCTGCGTGGAGCCTTCACGAATCTTTTCTTTGATGTAAAGTCCGGTTGGATAGTGACGATCATATCGAACGCATGAGGTATCCACACCTTCACCGCGTATCGAAGATACCAGATATTTTCCAAGCTCGTCATCCCCTACCTGGCTTATCCATCCGGCAGATCTCCCTAATCTGGCTACTCCAATCGCTACGTTGGACTCAGCCCCTCCATGGCGCTTGTTAAACTGGGAAGCATATCTTAAAGGGCCATCGACGGCTGCCTCAAATACGACCATGGTTTCACCAATAGTTACAAGTTCAGGATACACAATATAGACCTCCACTCCAGGTGATCATTTTTTTTTAAGATTATAGAATTTATAAGCTTTCTTGCTACACTGAACAATTCTATAATCGCAAGAAAACCTACCATTGAATCGCGGTCGCTCATCCTTGAATGGCCTCGTTAAAGGTTTTCTTATGCTGCGTTCACCTTTTTATTTTTCTTCAGCTTGCCCCATACGAGAGGCAGAATGAGCGACAAGACGGCAATAATAATAAATCCGAGTGCAATGGGTCTTTCAAGAAAGATACTGTAACTGCCTTCTGACATAACAAGCGAACGTCTGAATTCGCTTTCCGCCATAGGCCCCAGAATCAAGGCCAACACGATTGGCGATGCAGGAAAGCCGTACTTTTTCATAAAATATCCGATAATACCGGCAACAAGCATCGTAAACACGTCAAAAATATTGTTACTGATCGCATAAGCGCCGATTGTGGAAAGAATCAAAATTAAAGGTGCAAGCATTTTCTTCGGAACCAATAGAATTTTGACAAATAACCGGATACCGCTAATCCCAAATATCACCATAAGAATATTCGCAATAATCATTCCGGCAAACAACGTATACACTAGCTCACCACTGGTGGCAAATAACTGTGGCCCTGGCTGGATACCTTGAACTACAAGTGCTCCAAGCAGAATTGCCGCAACCGCATCCCCCGGAATTCCCAGTGTCAATAAAGGAATCATGGCACCACCCGTAACACCATTGTTAGCGGCCTCAGCTGAGACAATCCCTTTAGGATTCCCCTTACCATAAGTCTCTTTCTCTTCTTTTTTCAAAAAACGCTTTCCTTCATTATAAGAAACAAATGCGGCGATATCGGCCCCTGCGCCAGGTATAATCCCGATTATTGTTCCAATAAACCCGGATCGAATCATCGAGAACCAAAGCCTTTTCAATTCATTCCATTTAGGAAGGACATAATTGGCAATAATCTTCTTGATCTTGTCTCCCCCGCCAATCTCACCTTCCATAATGACCAAAGCTTCGGAAACGGCAAAAAGTCCAATCATAACGGGAATAAAGGAGAATCCGTTTAACAGAGAAAGCTGGTCGTACGTGAAACGAGGATAACTCGTCATCGGATCCATCCCAATCGTAGAAATCAGGATACCAAACACCCCTGCGATCAACCCTTTTAGAACAGAACCTCCCGATACACTGGAAATAATGCTGAGTCCAAACAAGGCAAGCCCAAACATTTCAGGAGCACTGAAATTTAATGCTACGCCGGCAAGTTGAGGAGCTATCAGAATCAGCATGAGAACACTAATTAACCCACCCACACCTGAAGCAATGGCTGCATACCCCAGAGCCTTACCTGCTTTACCTTGTTTCGTCATGGCATGTCCATCAAGCGCGGTCGCGGCTGACGCCGGCGTGCCAGGTGTATTCAATAGAATAGCTGCAATGGAGCCCCCATAAATGGAGCCGAAGTATACTCCGATCAACAGTAGAACCCCGGTTACAGCATCCATCCCAAATGTGACCGGAAGAAACAACGCAACCCCCATTGTGGCCGTAAGTCCTGGAAGGGCGCCGATGATGATTCCGATAATAACTCCACCAATTAATAGAAGAATCACTTCCGGCTGAAAGACATTCCCCAATCCTTGAAGCAGTAAATCCATACACCAAGCCCTCCTTTAATACAAAATACCGTGCGGAATCGGAACGCTCAGCAAGAATTCAAACACGTAGCTAATTCCGGCGCTGATCAGAACGGACGCCACAATCAATGTTGTCCACTTCCGGATGCCCATCAATATCATCCAAGCCAATGTGACTAAAGCTGATGAAACCGTGAACCCCAACCACTGCACGAACAGGACATAAACCATCATGACGATGATTCCGGTTACAAACAATAAAACCGCTGGCTTCCCTGAAACAGCATAAACCGCTCCATCTTGTTTCTCTTTCCGGCCTATGAGCAGAATCGATAATACACCTAATGCGCTGGCAGCTATTTTGGGAAAATAGTCGGGTCCAGGTCCCAGACCGTTGGATGATGGAAACGCATTTGCTGTTAACCATGCATACACAGACAAGATCAATAGCCCAAATCCAATCACTCGGTTGGCCATGGTCATGGCTGCACCTCCTCTTGTGATAGAAGGGGCTAGTCATCACTAGCCTCTTCTATCCAATTCATTTGTTGAAGGTTAATTCAATTTCAAAGACGGAATCAAATTTGCAAATAACTGATCTTGTTCTTCCAGCAGTTTCGTGAATCCTTCTCCATTCTCGTAACGGTAACCCAGGTTCATCTTTTTGATCTGCTCTTTAAATTCGTCGCTTTGAGCTGTCTTGCCGAATGACTCCTCAAGAATTTTCACAACATCGTCCGGCGTATCCTTAGGAACAGCCAGTCCACGCCATGTGCCGATCGAAAGATCAATTCCGCTTTCTTTTAGTGTAGGTACATCTGGGAGAGACTCGACACGTTCTTCAGCCATCACACCCAATACTTTAAGCTCACCTGCTTGTACTTGTGTAACAACTTCTGCAGGGCTTACAGAAACTGCATCCACATGTCCTCCCAGCAGGGCCGTTACTGCAGGAGCAGCTCCTTCAAATGGGATGTGATTAAATTGGGCACCCGTTTCTTTCTCAAAAGCAGCGGCGGCCAAATGCCAGATCGCACCCGTTCCCGAGTTCCCGACCTTTAATTTTTTTTCTTTTGTAGCTGCGATAAATTCTTCTAACGTATTCCATGGTGCATCTGCTTTTACTGTGATAGCGCCTGAATCTTCATTTAATAGCGCAATCGGTTTGAAATCCGTATGAGAAAATTGAGCCAAACCGGAGTGCGGTAATGTAAGCAATTCAACGGTTACCATGGATACCTTATAGCCATCTGCTTTTGCCTTGGCACCGTTCTGCATACCAACCGCTCCACCGCCACCTTCCATATTCACAACGGCAATGGACTGACCCAGGTCATTCTTAGCCATATCTGCAAAGGAACGAGCCACGGTATCCGTTCCTCCTCCTGCGGCATAAGGTACAATGAGTTCTACAGGTTTACTCGGAAAGTTGCTGTCCTTGCCGGTTTCACTCGAGCCGGATTGTGCTGAATCATTCCCGCCGCATGCGGTTAAAACAACGAACATCGCCAGTAAAATCAAACTAAATTTGTACTTTTTCATAAGAACTCCCCTTTTATTGTTTTTATGATTTAGTTGGATTGAAACCCATTTTTCTCGAAATCGCCTGGGCTGTTTCTTTAGTCCACGGAATGTATTCACGTAGAATATCATCCGACATTCTGGTGATGGGACCCGTAATACTGATGGCATAACGGGATTTTTGCGTATGGTCGAAGATAGGTGCCGCAACACAGCGTATCCCTCTCTCATGCTCTTCATTATCGTACGCAAATGCGTTGGCCCGAATGGTTTGGAACTCTTGCTTTAGCTCTTCCGGTGTGGTCAAGGTATACTCGGTAAATGGCTGCATCGTAATTCCTGCTAGAAGCTGATCCACCTCATCCTCCGGTAAATAAGCCAAAATCGCTTTACCAACCCCTGTGCAATACAATGGGCCTCTGCGACCGATTTGTGAGTAAATCCGGATAGTTGAAGCGTTTTCAACCTTATCGATGTATAACACTTCATTCCCGTCAAGCATGACAAGGTGGACAATTTCGCCCGTATCTCTACTTAATTTTTCGATCAATGGTCTGGCGATATCCACAATCTTTAGATTCTCGGTAACGACCTCAGCCATTTCAATAAACTTCAATCCTAGGCTGTAGATGCTATCCTTTCCCGTCTTCTGAACATAATCCTGCTCTTCAAGCGAAGCTAACAACCGATGTGCCGTACTCTTTGCTACGTCCAGCTTTTGGGCGATTTCTGTAACACCTAAACCTCCGGGATTCAATTTCAGAAACTCCAGTATATCCAGCGCCCTAGTTACTGACTGAATCAATTCATGGCCCCCTTTTTATCTCGTTCCTTAATACGGAACATCATTCCTTAATGTGGTTTTGTTTAATTATAAGAATAAACTGAAAGCGCTGTCAATAGTTTTGATCTAAAAAACCTTGTTCTATTATGTTACAAAAGCCTTCGACTTCGTGTATCAACCAACCGCTGCGTGTTGGATTCTCGCTCTCTTTTCCAAAGAAAAGGTTTCCAGAAATTTCACAATATAGAAAAAGACCATAGCATCTTCTGCTTTGGTCTTTTTGAAGAGATAAGAAAGTATAAACTTTAGAAGCTTACCTCCTGATCTCGCAAGAAAAAACTTCCGCTTTACGCGGCCATTCTCATCTCTGGCTGATATCCGCTATACAGCATATAACCTGCGCTCGATGATTGGCCCCCCTGAACCTGCAACGGCTCCATGCTGCCAATGGCCGAAACTTCACTGTTATTCCACTGGATCAGTCTTACGACAGCTTCAATATCACCTGATTGATATGCCTCGGCCAATGCCTGTAGATTCAAGCTGGTCTCTTCCTCTTCCGGCATGGTTAATCCGTGTTCCTCTTCTTCTATGTCCAAGGATTGCAGCACTTTATGTGCACGATGAAGAGCCGCTTTCACTGCCCCATCTGTCGTTTGCAGCATGTTTGCCGTTTCCGAAACGGAATATTCATACACATCACGAAGCACCACCACCGTTCGCTGCAGTGGGGACAAATGCTCCATCAGCCATTGAAAAGCGAACTCGATGTTCAGTTTGCTGTCCTCATTCGATGGTTCTTCTCTCGGTAAGATATGCTCCAGCTTCTCATCAAGAATTCGTCTGTAGGTCAGATCCCGGCGTATCCGGTCAATCCATGTATTCTTGGCAATCCGGAGCAGCAGGGCCTCAGGATTGACATGGTTCCGCTGCTTCAAATGCTCGAGTGCTTTGATCCATGTGTCCTGCACCAGATCATCCGTATCCCATGAGGAGTTTGTGAGGGACAGACAGTACCTGTGCAGCATCGCGTTCAGCTCCGCCAAGTCCTGATCCCCCGGCGAGGTGACACTCGGTCGATAGATCGTCATCAGAAGCCAACTCCCTTCCTTCTCTCGGTAAGATATCTTATATGTAAACGAATGAGGTCTGCCTTTCGTTACTCTCATATCCATCATTTATTTCTTGCTTCCTCCGTATCTTTTGCAGCTGCCTCTTCGTTTACTTGCTGAATCAAGAAAACCTAACGAATATGGAGGATGGAAACCATGAATATTGTTCCTTATGTTGTTGAGCAGACCAATCGGGGCGAACGATCCTACGATATTTATTCCAGATTGCTGAAGGATCGGATTGTGTTTGTCGGTGCAGCCATTGATGATGCAATCGCTAACAGCATTATTGCACAATTGCTGTTCCTGGCAGCTGAAGATCCGGAGAAGGATATCCATATGTATATCAACAGTCCAGGCGGCTCCGTGTCCGCGGGCTTTGGCATCTACGATACCATGCAGATTATTAAACCTCAAGTGAGCACCATCTGTACGGGATTTGCCGCTTCTTACGGTGCAATCCTTCTGCTGGCTGGAGCCACAGGCAAGCGACTCGCACTGCCTAACAGCGAGATTATGATCCATCAGCCGCATGGTGGAGTGCAAGGGCAGGCAACCGATATTGCCATTACAGCCAAACGCATCATAAAAACCCGCGAGAAGCTGGCACATATTATATCGGAGCGAACAGGTCAGTCCGTGGAGCGTGTCGAAATGGATATGGAGCGGGATTACTTTATGTCCGCACAAGAAGCGAAGGATTACGGGATCATCGATGATATCGTCACCAACCTGTGACGATGGAACGAAAGGCATGAACAGGTTCTGCGAAGCACCCGTTATATATTCTATTCACAAGGAGTGAAATCAGGTATGCTGAAAAGTTTGCTGAATCAACAAGTGACCCTTTATTTTACGGATGGAAGTTATGTGCGGAGCGGCACGCTTGAAGAGGTGGGAGAACAGTTCATCCGATACAAGGATGAATATGACATGCTGTATGTACCGTTAACTGCCATCCGCTACGTATCGGTGAATACGAAGGAAAGAGACAAACCACGAGTTGGATTTACGCCATCTTCCTGATGGGAATACAAGAACCGCATGGGCTTCTTCACGCTCATGCGGTTCTGTTCGTATGGCTGTTTATTTTATCAATTATGAATGACAACACTCGCTGCATACAGACATCATTCTTCTCCCTCTTATGGAAACCGATAAATTGCAGGGCATGTATGACGGAATAGAAATCAATCAGCTCCCGCAACTCCTGATCCGCTCCCCACTGCCTGCACAGCTCCTCCACATAAGGCATACCCTGATCTCCAATGTCAGAGACAACCGCTGTTTGCGTGAGAGCAATCATGTACAGCGGATCTCCGTAACATACCCAATCGAAATCCACGATGCCCTGCAGTTTGCCCTCATGTACGATCACGTTCTTAATCGTGAGATCATCCAGAAAACAGACCGGCTCCACCTGGTTGAGATAAGGCTCGTAATGCTGTTTTATTACCTGGAGTTGGTTAACGGCCTCTGATGACACATCATCGGTTATATTCCCCAAATGACTCTCAAGATTGCGCTCAATGATCTGTGCCCATGATGAAAATGGACCCTGCTCACCGATGGGAACCCATCCAAATCCCTTGCCCTTGGGAAGCTCGGCTACCTTGCGCTCATATGAAATGATTTGGCCTGCGAGAACGGCCAATTGTTCATGTGTCATTCCCTCCAGCTCATAGCGCAGATCCTGACCGGGAAAGCGTTCCAGTATCATATAGGCGTACGGCACCTTCTCAAGAGAGACATCATGATGAATGACTTTCGGTACCGGTAAGCCCAAAGAGGAGAGAATCTCCATATTCTTCGCTGTAAACTCCAGAATTCCGGGCTTGTGATTGGTTCTAAGCATAATTTGTTCGTGTGGAAAAGTCACGCTGTACACCTGGTTGGTGTGACCGAATGACATGAGTTTCATTCTTAACGGTCGGCGGCCATAAAGCTTCGCCATAAGCTCTTCCAAATTCATCTCAAACACCTGCCTCGATGGGTTACTTGTTCGCTTCCCGAATCCGTCCCAGTTGTCTGATGTGAAGAGTTTCATGGATTGCGATAAAATGGGCCCACTGATTCGCGTTCATCTCGAAACCGAAGGGATGCGGGTAACGCAGGTCATTGGTATTCCGCTCGGCCAGTCTCGCAATGATCTCCTTCGTTGTGTCCCGGACCTGATTCAGCTTATCCATCGCTTCTTCATAGGACAATGTACCGCTAGGCACGGCTGCTTTAGGCGCTTCTATCTTTTTGCCGATGATGCCGCTGTTTTGCAGCACTTCGCTTACATCCGTCAGCTTCTCATCCCATGGCTCCGAGGGCAGGGCAGGCTCCTTCTCCAGCATCTGCCGAAGCTGATACTGAATCATTCCTTCAAGCTTGCCCAAATGCTCCACCACCTCGGTTACGCTCCAACCGTCCGGAACTTCACGTAGCTCCTTCTCATCCGCTCCGAAAGACCCCAGCACCATCATTAATTTCTGCCGAACCTGATCCATAAAAGGTACAATATCCTGAAAATTCACTATCAATATCTCCTCCAACTCATTCACTATCCCTCTATATAAACACAGAGCGCTGCCGCTGCATCACTTGTCCCGAGAATATTCCAAGAAGCACCGAATACAGCTAAACAAGTGAAGGAATTTATGAATGATCGCTTCATCATGTAGCAGGTATGTACTATATAAGGATTTTAAAGATCCACATAATGTTCAACAACAGGGAACGGATCGTAGAAGTGATGCAGGAGATTTTTCCATTCCTGATATTCAGCCGATCCTCTGAAACCTGTCGTATGGTCCTCCAGCGTCTCCCATTTTACCAATAGAATATACTTATGATCATCTTCCAGACACCGTTTCAAGTCATGATGGAGATAACCCTTCATCTTAGAGATGATCCCTGACGCCAACTCGAAATTACGTTCAAAATCATCCGTTAGCCCTGTTCTCACCTGCAGTATCGCCACTTCAAGTATCATAGAATTCCTCCTTGGTCATAATGGGTTAGCTGGTTTCTAGTTGCCTTATCCCTGATATTCGAAATCAGCAGAAGCTTGAAACGCAAATACCCCATTCTCGTCAGCTTCCAAACGATATACCTTATGAACTGCGTTCAGGTTCAGCCTTCCATAGATATGCGGGAACAACTGATGCAGTCCATACAAGTCCTCGTATACAATCTCAGCATCCACATCATCTTCTTGAATGCCCAGAACGAATAGACCCGCTGTTCCCTTATAGAGCGTGTTGGCTACTCCGCTGACTTGCTCCTCTGTTGAGCAATGAATAAATTGATCTGTATGTAAACTGTGCGGCTCGTATACTCCTTGCTGCTGTGCTTCCGTCCATGCTTCCATCGAAATAATATGATAGATCACTCCATCCAGTCCCCCTGTCCATATTTTCGTATATCTTAACACATCATCATTCACGATGTTTCCTTCGCTATATATTCATCCTGCTCAACATCCTGGATGGTTACCATATGGACGGATTCGCCCAATGAGGATGCCAGCCGCTCGTTAATGAACACAGCGCATGCTTGCTCATCAATGCCGAGACCACGCTGTACTTTTTTCGCCTTCATACCCTCTAGCAGATTAGTCTGATCGCCCCACTCCGTATAATGAACGCTGATCAATACATCGGAGAGCAGGCCTACGCCCTGTTTAAACAGCATTACGCTCTGCTCATTATCAAGTGGGGAAATGAGGCAAATCTCGGGAAGAATTAAGGCGCCTGCCGAATTCCCTGCAATCGGAACCCCGTTTTTATAACGGTCGATCAACAGGTCTTTGAAGGCACCTGTCGCATAGTAGTGATGGTATTTCTCCGTATTTCCCCCAGCGATAAAAATTCCCGTGGCGCGAGAAAGGACCTGCTCCGCGTGCTCCATATCCAAATGCCCTTCCGCATCAGGAACGATCACCTGTACATCGTGAGCACCCGACTCCCTCCACATCTGTTGAAACAGTGGAACATATTCCTCCCAGCCCGGTCTGTTCATGATGCATAAGGCAATCGTGGCGTCGGAACCTCCCGCTTGCTCTATGAACTGTCTGTTCGCCTCTGCTTGGAAGGAGTTCCCTCCGAGCAGATATACATATCGTTCTCTCATCATAACACCCCTCTCTATTCCTTTTTCTGTGCTCGCTTGTAAACATAGTACAGCAGCACCGAGATAAAATAAATCGGTAGGATGATGATGCCTAACACAGCACTCCATAATACTATGGGAAGCAGATCGCGGTTAGTTATACTATCGTAATTCATATAACCGTACACAATCCAAACCAGCCATACCATCGTGACGGCATATCCTATTTTATAAGGTAATCTCACAGCATTCACATCCTAGAAGTTGATTGGGACATTAGAATTTCGAGTGCAACAAATCGGAAAAGGCATGCTGGTTATATTCCAGCCACTCTCTTCTCTTCAAAAGCTGCTTCAACATCAACCGAAAATAAGGGGCGATGCTCCGGCCGGCATAATGTTGTCCAATATAGATGCTTAATAGTGATACGTAATATATCTGCATAACATACGGAATCCACTGAATCTCCGCAGGGGTTAATGTCATATATTTTCGATATTCATCCAAAAACAGCTCTATCTTCTCAAAAGTTTGGTCTTCAAATTGAAAGAGATGATTTAAACAGATCGTTAGTTCCCAAATACGAATATCGTTAGCGGCAAAATCAAAATCCAATACCCCGCTGATCTTCCTGAATTGAGGCTCGATCAAGAGATTAAAGATGAGAATATCATGGTGGACAATTTGTTTAGGCAGAAGATTGAGTTCAGGCGCGTGCCTGTAAATATTCTGGTAATACGCCTGGATAATAGCAATCTGATCGGCATCAATTGCAAAGGGAGGACTGGACAGAAATTCATGGATGCTCTTCTGATACGACAGCGGATGAAGGCTGTAAGGGTCATGAAATGCGATAGTAGGACGAACCGAATCAACGGGTACCGATGAGAATTGCTGAAGGGCATACGAAATTTCTCCAACCGTCTGTCCATAACTAAGCACATCCGAATTTCTTAATAAATCTGGAACCTCACCCTCAATAAACCGGGTTATGGAGCCTAAAGAACCATCCGACAGAATAACATACTTCGAGCCATCCTTGCTCGAGAGGAACCCAGGAACACCAAACGATAAAGAGCAATGTTCCAAATAAGCTGTTAATTCCACCTCAAACTGTAATCTTTCTTCATTTTTAGTATGACGATTATATATTCTTGCAACATATTTGCTTTGGTTCAGTACAACAATTCTGGAGTCATTCGTCATGCCAAATGGCACATTGCCCATAGAATGCACAGGCTCATTAAAATAATGCTGCAGCAGCTCTTGAAATAAGTGCTCCATTGTCTACACCTCTTTATTGTCCAGAACATGGCCTTTAGGATCAATCTCATAAACCCCGTCTTCATTCATGGCTTCACTCTGCAATAATCCTGGTATGCCTGATTGTTATCCGACACATGGCCTTACTTCGTTCCTCCCATTCCCATGCTCAAGATATTATAGGTTTATCTACCCGAGAGGTCTTGTTGTCTTATGGCATAAGCCAGCTTATACAGGTCCGCAATATCCTGCCTGCCCGTTTCTTCAAATCTTTGAACCGCCACATCCAATTCGACCGCCTCCACAGCGATCACCTGCTCGCCGTCTTCAGGATTCAGCGGCTCCCCGATGATGCATACATCCCCGTAGCCAACCAATCTGACAAAGCGCGGGTGAGGGATATGCGGACGGTACGGAGTCTTGCAACTGGATTCACAACGAAACTGGCCGAAGACTCGGTACGACTCCAGTTCTGCACCAAGCTCCTCCCTCACCTCCCGTCGCAGCGCGTCCAAATATCGCTCCCCGGGCTCCAGCGTACCTCCTGGAAGCTCCCAGCTTCCATCCGCCACTAGAAAGACAACGCAGCGATTTCCGGTAAACGGAAGAATCGTGACATTGCTCACCTTCGACTCATCAATATCTTCGTCTAAATCAAACCTGGCCTTCACAACACCCCAATGGATATCATTCGATAACGCCCGATAGGAGCTTAAATCCGTATTTATTCTCATGCGCTGTTCCCTTTCGCTCTATGCCAAAATTCATGCTTGCTTTACTCCACGTTATACTCGCGAACCATGAGCACTTGCTCCATTCCAGCGTTAAATCCAAGCTCCGTCAGAACTTCCACCAGTTCCTTATGGGAGGCCCGGATATTGAACGCAGATCGCTTGCAGGCATGTCCAGGCTGCATGATCTCAAGCACTGCCCTCTTAAGGACCCCTTTTGCGTCAGGATGTCCGGGAGCTGCCTCACAGCGAAATAGTGTGATTGCAGTCAAACTTCCGGCAGCGTCAAACACTCGCTTAAACAATCCGTAACCCGCGAGCTTTTCTTCCTTATATACAAAAACACACTCACCATCCCTAATATTGGAGGCGTCTGTCTGCCAGACTTCGCCGGGCAGATAGAAGGCGGCGGAGGCGACCTCAGCGGCCTGGCCTCTGACCAAAGTATATGTTGAAGCTGCATTCTGAACATTAAGCTCCTCAAGCGACTGCTCATTCGACATGATAAGCAGCCGGTCAATGATTACATATCCGACACTTTGATAGAGTCGGATCGCTGCTGTATTCGTGCTGATAGCCTCTAGATAGGCACGATGTACGCCTTGCTTCTCGTAAAGCTCCGAGTTTTTCTCCATCATGGATTTGCCGAGCCCTTTGCCCCGAAAATCCGGAGCGATGGCGGTACCGCTGTTACGTGCAAGCTTAACGCCATCATACTCCCGGAAGCTGTTCATGACGATGCCTGCCGCAGCCCCATCCACATAACAAGCAAGAGATTCCTCCAAACTTAAGCCATCATTTCCGATTCGAGCAATGAAACGCTCCAGCGGCATCGAGGCATTCACGATGTATCCTTCAAACGATTGGTTCCATAGCTCCGAGGCATCCCGAATCGGAAGCTCGCTAAGGGGTTTATAGGTAATCATGGTTTATTTCCTCCTGCTCCATAGGCATGGATAATGCGAAACGGTTCAGACGCAAAATTTCATTCCATTTAAAAACATGCAGGAAGAGCACCTGAGCTGTAACTCAATAGTGTCCCCCTGCATGCGTTGTCACTGCTTATTTACGATTTAAAGAGCTGCATCGTCTACGCTGTCAAGCCACGCATTAATGCTGCCAATGACGGAAGTGACGCAGCCATCCTCGAACGGCGAGATCAAGCCGGCTACCTTCACCAATTCGACGAAGGACTTGCTTCCGCCTTGACGGCAGAGGTGCAGATAATCTGCCCATGCGGCCGATCGATCTTCGTGCATCTTCTTCCAGAATTGGAAAGCGCAGATTTGAGCCAGCGTGTAATCGATATAATAAAACGGCGAACTAAAAATATGACCCTGTTTATGCCAGAAACCGCCTTGCTCCAGGTACGTGTTGTCATCGTAGTTCCGGTGCGGCAAATACTTCCGCTCAATCTCACGCCATGCCTGTTTCCGCTCAGCCGGCGTTGCATCCGGATTCTCATAAACGAAATGCTGGAATTCATCAACCGTTACTCCGTAAGGAATGAAGATCAGCCCACTTGCGAGATGGTCGAAACGGTATTTGTCCGCTTCATCTTCGAAGAAACGGTCCATCCAAGGCCATGTGAAGAACTCCATGCTCATGGAATGAATTTCGCATGCTTCATACGTTGGGAATCCATACTCCGGAACCTCGAAACCTCTGCTCTCGTATACTTGGAAGGCATGGCCAGCTTCGTGTGTCAACACATCAATATCACCGGACGTACCGTTGAAGTTGGAGAAAATAAAAGGTGCGCCGTACTCGCTGATATAGGTACAGTAACCGCCGCCCTGCTTGCCTTTTTTGGCTACCAGATCCATCAGGCCGTTCTCCTGCATGAAGGTGAAGAACTCATGGGTTTCCGGTGACAACTCCTCATACATCTTCGCTCCGTTGCTCACGATCCAGTCTGGATCACCCTTCGGTGTTGCGTTCCCCGATTTGAATGCAAAGTTCTCATCATAATACAGCAACTGGTCCACATCGATACGATTCTGCTGACGTTCCTTCAGCTTGGATGCAACCGGAACGATATGCTCCAGCACCTGGCTGCGGAAATTAGCAACCATCTCTGCGTTGTAATCCGTGCGTGCCATGCGCGCATAACCAAGCTCAACATAATTGTTGAAACCCAGCTTCTTGGCCATCTTGGTTCTCACTTTTACCAGATCATCATAAATGCGGTCGAAAGTTGCTTCATTCTCGGCCATAAAGCCGCTGGAAGCCTCCATGGCGCGTTTGCGCATATCGCGGTCCTTGGATTGCTGGAAAGGCGTCAATTGCGGTAGCGTACGCTCCTCGCCTTCAAATTGGATTTTGGCAGAAGCGATCAGCTTCGAGTATTCGGTGGTCAGTTTATTCTCCTGCTGCAAATCCTCAATAATCTCGGGACTGAAGGTTTTGAGTGATAGCTCTGCAAGCTGGAACAGCTGCCGGCCCCATTTATCCTCAAGCTCGGTTCTGAATTTCGAATCCACGAGGGCGCGGTAATAATCCGTTATGTATTCCTGAATCACCGGTCCGTTCTCGTCAAAGAAATCCTGTTCAGCCTTATAGAACTCATCGTTTGTATCAATCGAGTGACGAATACTCACAAGCTGACCGAGTGTATCCATCTCACTGCGGAGTTTATTGATGCGGGTCATCGCCTGATCCTGCTCTTCATACGTGCTTGCTGAAGTAAAGGCGTTGAGTTGTTCTTTAAACTTTTGCTCAAAAGCTTTTACATCGGGACGTTCATAGCGATATTCGCTGAATTTCATAGGATACACCTGTCCTTTCAATGATAAAAAATGCATCGTGGCGTCAGATGGAATGATTTCATAACACCAAACTCTATGTAAATTCTATATGCGAATCTCAATATCCTTCACAAGCTTTTGAATTTCTGTTCGATTGCGACGTCACGTTATCATCTTAAGACCGATGACTGAAGCCAGAATTAAACTAATGAAGAATACGCGCCGCCATTCCTTCGGTTCTCCAAACGCGAACATCCCCAGCAGTGTGCTTCCTGCCGTTCCCATTCCTGTCCAGATGGCGTAGGCGGTTCCCATGGAAATAAAATTCATCGCATACGTCAGCAGCAAGAAACTCGATCCAAGCGAACAGGTCAGAAACAAATAGGAGCCGAAGCTGCGAAACAAGGCCACACGTCTCAATGCAATGACACCCAGCACTTCGCACAACCCGGCGGCGATCAGAGCGATCCATTCCATCACAAACCACTCTCCTTCGCCTGACTATCCGTTTCCTTCGTAACGAGTTTAAGCCCGAGCACACCCGCAGCCAACATGCCAATCAGCAGAAGTTTGACCGGGTTTGCCTGCTCTCCAAAAACCAGAATCTCCACCAGCACCGTTCCGGCCGTCCCAAGACCCGTGAATATAACGTACACCGTGCCAATGGGCAGCTTCGCCGCAGAATCCAAAAAAACTTTAAAGCTGAATAAAATCGAGACAATGGTAATGAGCCACTGCCACCAGACATCGGAATGCTTCAAGCCGGATACCCATACCACTTCCAGCGCCCCCGCCAACAATAAAAGCCACCATTCCTTCTTCATCCTGCAACCACTTCCTTTCTGCTCTTATAATCGTGAACCTTATTGATTCGCAGTTGTGATTGTAATCTAAAATCGACATACCGTATAATGATAATTAATAATGTTGTCATCATTATTAGTGATGTCCGAAGGATGGAGAGGCGGCAGCTGTATGGAGCTTACGGATTTGAAGGTTTTTCTAAGGATTGCCGAGGAGGGGAACATCACCCGTGCTGCTGAGCAGCTCGGATATGTGCAGTCCAATGTGACGGCCCGGATCAAAAAGCTTGAGAATGAACTGGGTGTCCCCTTGTTCAACCGGCACTCCAACGGCGTGACGTTGACCGAGAAGGGGGCCACGCTCAGGGATTATGCGTGCTCCATTCTCAATTTGTCGGAGGAAGCCATTCGATCGGTACAGGAAACACCGTATCCCAGCGGCTGCTTAACCATTGGCGTTGTGGATACGGTTCATTGCGGGTACTTCATACAATCCTTGTCGGACTATCAAAATATGTACCCGGACGTCTCGCTTTCGTTATTGACGGGAAGCTCAGCCGAGCTAATCTCTCAAGTGCTGAACTACCAGCTGGACGGGGCCTTTGTAACAGGAAGTCTGCCGCCGAAAGTCGTTGCCGAATATGTGGATCAGGACGAGGTCAAGCTGTTAACGAAATCGAAGGAGCAGCCATTTCCCGATCTTGCCACAACAAAATGGGCCGTCGCCCCGTCGGGATGTCCGTTTCGAAGCACCCTTGAAAAATGGCTGTTAAGTGAAGGCATTCCGCTTACCAGGATGATCGAAGTGTCGTCGCTCGAAACTCAGCTCGGTATCGTGCGTTCAGGTCTTGCCGCTACATTGCTGCCAAGCTCCGTACTGAGCGGAGAATGTGCGGATATGGGCAGCTATTCCATACCAGAGGCCTATCGTCATAGCACAACAAGCCTGATTCGGCGGAACGACCGGTTCAGGAACAAGGCTTTTTCCGCTTTTGCCGAGCTGGTCAAGGTCAATTTTGAAATAAAGGAGCATTTATAACCGAATAATGGAGTAAACCAGAATATCCTCATAGCGCCCCTTCACCTTGAGATAATGGCGGAGCCTCCCTTCCAGCTTCATCCCGGTCTTCTCCATCACCCTATAGGAACCTGTATTATCCGGGTGGCATTTGGCCTCAATACGAACCAGCTGCAATTGGTCAAACCCGAATGTAATGACCCGCTCGATCACTTCCGTCATGATGCCCTGGTTCCAGAATTGATTGGACAATACATACCCGAGCTCCGCCTTGCGATGATCATTATCCCATTCAATGAAACTGCAGGTTCCGATGATAACGCCGGTCCCCTTGTGTTCAATCCCCCACGGCCCGACCTTCTGCAAGGTATATCGCTGCTGCACAAACTCCAAGAACCGCTGAGTGTCATCTGTCGATTGATGCGTATTCCATAAGGTATGTCTGGATACCTCAGGCACGGAGCAGTATCTGTAAATATCCATCAGGTCCCTTTGGGTGATGGGTCTTAACAAGGTTCTTGCCGTCTCCAGAATAGGGAATGGATCAAAAACATCTTCAATCTTTTTCATAAGCCCACCTCCAGATCAATAGATTTCTTCTGCTAGATTCATTCTCATTATTCGCCCCCAGAAAGTTCATATTCTAACCCTGTTCTGAATACTTCGGCCATCTGTATCTGACCCATTATCCGATGGTTGCATGTGTTCTTTAGAGAATGGTCTCTGTAATCGACATCTCCATCTGCTGCTGGATATAACGCGCCACGCCATCAAGCTCATTCGAGTCGATGATATGGTCGGCCAGCCGCTGAATGCTCTCATGCGCATTCCGCACCGCAATCCGGGTGCCTCCGGCTTCGAACAGCCCTACATCATTGATGTGGTCGCCGAACACCACCGTGTTCTCCAGATCGATGCCCATATGGGAGGACCATAACTGAAGCCCGTCTCTTTTGTTCGCTTTGGCATGGCTGAATTCCAGAAAATAATGGTTCGGGATATAGTAATCGGGCATCATATGCGCGTGAATCACATCCCCGAATAATTCCGTGACCTCGTGCCTGATCGGCTCCAATTCCTCATGTAATCCGATGTATGTAAGAGCTAATGTGCGGTAATCCGAGGGGCAAATCAAGAACTTCACTTCCATGAACCTCGGATCATGGGGACGACTATGGAAAAAGGCCTTCTCTCCCTCTCTTTGCAGCGACTCATGCAGAACACGCTCCTGATGGTCCACATCCAATGAAAAATAGTAAGGAGTAATGCCATACTTCCTCCCAACGTCGATAATCTCATTCGAGATATCCCGCTCCAGCCAGTATCCATCTATAACGGAACGGGTCAAGCCGTCGTATATCAATGCACCGTTATACAGAATCGAGGGGTATCTCCAAGTGATGTCCGAGACAACGCTTAAAGCGCTAATATATCCGCGAGCTGTCGCAAACGTAACGACCATATCCTGCTCCAGCGCACTGGAGATAACCTCCGTTGTGTAGGACGAGAGTCTCTGATCCGATCGCAGCAGCGTTCCGTCCAGATCGGTAATATAAACTTTGTTCTTCATGTAGAAGCCCTGCCTCCTTCCCGTACTGTTGGGTACAGATAAATTGCTTCATATTAATATGATTTAGACCCCAAGAATCAGATAACCCAGTGTCATATAAAGAACCAGAAATAACAATAACATCGAATGTCCAGCAATGGCTGTGATACCGATTCGCGAGAGACTGCCGCGATATTTGCTTACAAGCGCCAGCAGGATACCTACGGGCGACAACAGAAGAATCGCAGCGAACCATAGTCCCTGAAACGGACTGCCCGCCACAAACGGAAACAGGAAGCTGTACAACGTGAACAGCGTAATGCAGACAAATAAAACAAGAGACAAGTGGGATACATATCTTCTCATCACGTAACCTCGGTCAACATACCTGACAGAATGCCTGCCCTGCGAATGACCTCAATCCTTTCCTAGCGGCTGAAGAAAACCGAGAACTTCCCGTATATCCTGAATTTGCGCAAACGGAGCAACATCCATGCTGTTCATTTTCGCTCCGTCTCCACGATAAGCAATGAACGGCATTCCAGCACTCTCGGAGGCCTTGCCGTCAACCCATGCATCTCCCACAGACAGCCATTCCTTAGGCGACGTATGCGAAAAATGCTTTAGTACCTGCAGATAACCGTCCGGTGCAGGCTTCAATGAGCCCATGGCTTCTCTGCCGATAATAAGATCGAAATAATGAGCGATCCCGTTCTCGTTCAGTGCCGCCATCGCCGCTTCTAAAGCGTTATTGGTCACAATGGCCAGATGCAGCTGCCCGTGCAGATGCTGGATGAGTTCCATGGACCCTTCCTCAAGATGGGCTCCGATCATCCCTTGGATTTCATGTTTTTTCGCAATATCCCACATCTCGCTACTCAGCTCTTCCGACAGCAAACCCGTGTTCATGGCTTCTGCAATGACGGTAGAGGTTGTGTGGAGGTCCAAGCTAAGACCTGCGGGCAACAATCGGTGGTCGCATAAAAATGTATAGATCTCACGTTTCATGGCTCCAAAATCAATGTTTGAATGCAGCAGCGTATTATCCATATCAAACACAATGCCTTTGATCATCATTTCGATATCTACTCAACCCCATTCATGGAAACTCCATCAATCGCAGCCCCTGCGGGCAGTCCTGATTTGGGGATGCTGATCAGAGACGTAATGCTGGCTTCGCCGGGGTAATCCTTCGTGCCATCGCCCTGATGAGGTTCCAAAGTGATATAAAGGTGATTCTTATCGTTCCCTTTCTGTTCGCCAGCCATCTGAATCGACGTAATCCGAAACCCTTTGGACGTCGGAAGGAATCCCCCGCTAATCAACATATAGAATTCCTCATCCGTTTCCTTGAGTACCCATCCTCCGGGAGCCAGATGAATTCCATCCTCGTAAAGCTTCTCAATTTCCGGATCAAGGTGCTCTTCTGTGCGATACTCCCACGTAAAGTCTGGGGCGGTTTTGGAGTATAAGAGCTGAGAGTACGGAACTTCCCGATAATCTGCTTCTTGTCCCGGACGTTCTTCTTCGCTCACGCTTTCTGTATAAAATGACTCGCCCGACCTCTGATCATAACATCCCGAAGACAACGTCATGGCTACAAGCAGCGCAAACATCAACCTGCTGTTAATCCCTACTCGCATGGTTCATAATCTCCCTGTTTCCCTAGTCGTGTACAACTTCCGTACCCGCAATAAAATCATGAAGGGAACGCTTATCCTCACGCAATGCCACCATGAAAATGCTCACAATGATTCCGATGCCAAGCGTTAACGCATACACGATTCCTGCTACGAGGTTTCGGAGCAGCATCGTTCCAATGCCCGGCGGCTCAAGAAAATCGAACTTTCGAATGCGAATGCGGCATATGCGCTTCCCAATGGTATAACCATTCCAATACACCGGCACTAGAAGGCCGTATAGAGCATAAATCAAATTACTGATCGGCTCATTCTCATAATCCCCTGTGATTATGCCTGCAATGATGGATAAAGGAAGTCCAATAATCAATCCATCCAGAATATTTGCGCCAAGTCGGATCCAAAAGCCAGCCACTTGGTTGTCGTTCATCCCATTCCCCCCTCAACGTTGAAGAACCTCAAACAACTCAACGCTTTATTTTTTGCACCCTTCGTTTATCATTAGGCTGATCAAATTCTCTCCAGTTGCTCTTGATTTTTCTGAGATCCTGCTCGTGCCATCGACGAATCATAGGCCCCATGAAACACAAAATACCGATGGTCAGGCTAATTATACTCAATATCAACGGTCCTCTTCCTACATAACTTAACATCGCCTCATACACCTCTTTGTTCCATGACGAGACATTCGATCCGAATATGGCAGCTGCGATATACCGGGTTCCATACAGAAAGGCCGATATGCAGATAAATATCATGCCCATCGTTTTATGATTCATAGGTGTTCAGTCCTTCCTTATGATCACTGGCCTGCTCTCCATGCTTAATAAAAAAGCTCTCTACACCATCCTTTAAGTCCTATGTACACTTTATGCCTCAGTCAGCTTGCTGAACACAGAATCTCTCACGGATGCCTTACCTTCCCGCACATATTTTCCCAATCCCTGATATCATTGTAAACTCCAGCTTCTCATCGAACAATCACCGTAGTGAAGCCGTTCTGCTCCTTATCATAAACGATCGGGTTTTCTATCTAAAATATGCCACTACCTGGCTCTCCATTTCATACTGATACGCAGCAGCCCGTAACCAATCGTAGCCCCTAGCGAATTCAAGATAAAATCATCGACATCGAAGCTCCCTCTCCGTGTGATCAGCTGTGCCATTTCGAGCAGGAACAACCCGATTACAAAGACACCCAGCATCTTCAGATAACGAAGCCGAAACAGGAGCGGGAGCAGCACGCCAAAAGGCACAAACACAGCGATATTCCCCATAATATTAATGATCGAGCTCGTCGAGCGAACAGGAAAATAGGTGACCATCGTCGAGAACGGAACCAGATTATAGCTGTATTCATGACGTACGGTCCGGCCGAAGCCCCAGAGCATCCAATAACCCAGCAAAATGGTGTATCCGATTAGAAGGATCAAGGCGATCATTTTATAAGGTGATTTCATTTACGTTCTCCCGGTTCGTCTGGCTCATACATATTTATCCAACATATAATCCTCAATGATCTCGATATTTCTACGCTCCTGAGCGTACTGCTTGATGTGATTCCTGATATTAGGATATAAAATAATGCCGTCAAGCTGGCTAAGCGGTATCCATTTCACATCGGATTGATTCGGATCCGGCGTAGGTGGAAGTTTAGGGAACGCCCCCTCTAGCGGATAACATTCAAAAACGATATACAACGTATGAATATCCGATATGTTATGGCGTACTTGCTTATGCGGGGCATTTTCATACACAAACGCGACAGGTCCTGCCTCAGCTTCCAACATGGTTTCCTCGTACAATTCTCTCAAGGCGCCTTCCACAATCGACTCTCCCGGCTCAGCTCCTCCCCCGGGCAAATTATAATGGACTCCGTTCTCGTCATCATATTCAACCAATAGAATCTGCTCGTCCTGAAAGACCAGGGCCGTCGGTCTCACCCGGATATGATATGTCACGTATCCACCTCTCTCTGCTAAAAACTTGGGGCAAACGCCCTTGGTCTGTCCATCATACATTTAGCGGTACCGAATAGGAATAGGTTCTACTGGAAAGTACACGAACGGACATCGACATATGTCATGCCTATGTTACGCCATGTTATAACCATCCAGCCTCACCGTTTCTCCGGTTTCGCGGGAGACATTCGCCGCCTCCAGAAAACGAATGATCTCCAGAGTTTCAGATAAGGGAACGTCCGATACACCTGTCGTGAACATCTGCATGATCTGGTCCAACAGACTCGCGTAATACGGTTTGGGATGCTCCATGATGTCCACAAAACTGCTGCCCTCTGTACGATGAATGGTGATCCCGAAGCGATCATTGCCTGCACGATTGCCACGAATCGTCCCGATTCTCCCATCTTTCCAAACTGCTGTTAATACGTCATGGAACTCCGTTGCAGCAGTATGTACACTTTCACACCCTGTACCGAGAACTCTGTACAGCATCTCAGCCGCGTGAATGCCATACCAGAACAATCCCGGCTGTGTGGGCTGAAGGGGAAGCGGTCCCGCGCAATCTACCCCGATGATATCCCCTTCCCCGCAACGGGCCAGTTCATCCTGAAGCCCTTGGGCATACCGAAGGGACGAGCTGCTCATCACCGTCACCTGAAACCGCTCGGCCAGTTCGATCATTTCCTTGGCATCCTTACTTGTCACCGCAAACGGTTTGTCAATAAACACCCGTCGGCAATACGGAGCAATCGCACGAAACAAGGATAAATGCGTCCTTCCGTCAACCGCTACCAGCATCACGGCGTCGACTTGTTTTGCCACGTCTTCCGGACGATCCAATATCTCGGTTCCCCATGCAGCGAGTTCCTTCGTATATCCCTCCACCCGGCTCATGCTAAGCTCAAAGTCCGGCGACCCACCGGGAAAAGCTGCCGTTATCCGTGCGCCGGGAACGTAATATGGATGGTCTGTGTCAAACAGCATTTTCGAGAAAATGGAGACATGCGATGTGTCCAAACCAATCATACCGATCTTTACTGTCATGAGTTTATCTCCCTCACCTTCAGGTTGAATATGATGCGCAAGCCTTGCCATTGCCCGTGTTACGGGACGAGATCCAGCAGCGCTGGAGCATATGCCTAGGCATTCACTCCATCATATCACCCCTGTTGTCTAACGGACGCAACTTTAATTCGTCTTTTAATCCAGGCTTGCATCCAATAGAAACAGACTGCCCTCGTCCGATTACAGACGTTGACAGCCTTCTTAGGTCGAGCTATAAATGCTTTGTGCAATTGAACAACGGGCAATCGCTCCATGCCTAAATCCAAAACCTTAACAACAACAGATCCTAAGGCTGCAAATTCAGCGCCTGAACTTACAAGATACCTTCCATTTATCATGTGCACGTTAACCCCGCGGCTGCGGTTATGCCTCGATTTGTTCCAGATGATGAATCAGATGATCCACATAATCGTTAAACAACCACTCCAGCGTAACCTCCGTTTTGTCCGGGAGCACGCACTTTTTTTGAAAATCGGAGGTCTCGGCTGCTCGCATCACTCGCAGAATCATCCGGTTAAGGTGCTGCCACAGCGACAAAACTTCCGATGGATCATACTGATTCTGGTAATCGTGCACCTGAACCCAGTCGTTCTGCGCGTACCCCTGAATGGCAATGGGATACTCGGACAGCAAAATTTTCACGAACCGAACATGGTTATGAACTGCCGAGTCGCATAAATGGCCCAGGATCTCCTTTTTGGACCATTTATCAGGCGAGAGTTTCAAATTAAATTCCATCTCGCTCGTGGCCGTTACAATCTCCGTCATGTCAGCAATTAATTCGTCCAGCTTCAATATCGATTCCATGTTTCTCTTCCTCCTTAAAAACTCCTCTCAGCCAACAAGCTTAGAGAGATTGATTCAGTTCTGTTCTTGTAAGCGGCAGTCCCATAAAATCGCTATAATCCTTGGCGGCTTCCATGAACTTCCCTTCCAGATCGCCTATTGATGCGAACGGGTTTAATGTGATTTCGATGCCGCTGCGTTTGATCTCCCGCTTCCACACGCCGACGATTTCCCCGCCTATGACCATCAACGGTTGAAAAACCCCGTTGCGATGGGGGGCGATCTTGGGATCGTGCTCGGTCTCTATGATTGCGCTGCGGTCTTTGTAACCCAAGTAATATTCATCGAATCCCGGAAGCAGAACAACCGAATGGGTATCCCCAGACACCGGCGGACCAGAGGCTGAAACCCAGTATTCCGTACCATACACATGGACAGATCGAAGCTCGGGTTTAATCATATCCAGGCCCCGTCTAGCTTCTGTCAGCGTCAGACCGCTCCACCATGCAAAATCCTGAATCGTTGCAGGCCCATGACCAGTAAAATATCGAAGCGCAAGCTCCGTCAATGCTTCTTCGTATGTAAGCTCTCTGGAATTGCGTACCCATTCGTCCAGCAGCACGAAGGTTTGCTGTTTGCCTTCAAGCGGGCCGAAGCAGATCATGCCACTCCGACCCAAATACCCAAGAATATAATAGCCGCGACCATTCTTTGTGCTGATTCCCGCTTCCTCCAGCAGCTCCATCAATCTGGGACGGGAGACGGGCGTGCAGTCCTTCATGGCTTCATACAGGACATTTTTACATTGATTCATGGTGGCTGCATCCAGATCAAGCTCCGTTTGTTTTTTCTGGTCGTTGGAATACAGGCGCGATTCTGTCAGCTTCACCATCCATTTAGCATCCTCAGCCGGTACGAAGAATATCGTCCCGCGCATCGGCCAGGTCAGCACAATCTTGCGATCCAGCACCGCCTGCTCCACATCATACAGCCTCGTAGATTGCGTACGCAGCCCGATCCCCCACACTGCCTGATGATAATCCTGTGCCTGCACAGCCCCGAGTCCTCTGACTGCTGCCTCCGGACTCTCATACTTCGTGCCTGTTATCCGATGATTGAACAGCCTTGGATCCGATATGATTTGACTTGGCACCCCATCCACTCCCCCTGGTCATGAATATCGCAGCGTGCTCAACACCTCTTTATTTTAAATCCGGAATGGACATCCAGGCACGATCATTCTGCCAGCTCACCTCTACCGGTGTCTCGAAGAACGAAGTCAGATTGTCGCTTGTCAGCATATCCTTGGAAGGCCCCTTGCCAAATACACTGCCCCGGCGAATGAGCAAGGAGTGCGAGAAAATCGGCAGAATCTCTTCAATATGATGCGTAACGAACAGCAAAGTCGGTGCATCGGGTTTTGATGCCAGTGCAGTGATGCTCGACAGCAGCGCTTCCCTCGACAGAAAATCAAGTCCGTTGCAGGCCTCGTCCAGAATCAGCAGTCTTGGGGATGCCATAAGCGCACGGGCGATCAGCAGCTTCTGCTTCTCCCCTTGCGAACAGGTTTCATAGGTACGGCCCAGCAAATGGATGCAATTAAAATCCTTCATCAGCTGCTCCGCTTGTTCCCGGTCCGCTTCATCAACCTTCTGGTATAAACCGATCGATGCATGTTTACCGCTAATCACGACATCGAGCGTAGACTCGCTGGGCCGGATTCTTTCTTGCAGAGAGGAGCTAACCCAGCCTATCGATTTACGCAATTCTCTTAAATCCACTCTGCCAAAAAGATTCCCGAGCACCGAAACAGTCCCGCTAGTCGGCCAGATGTACCCGTTAATCATATTCAAAATCGTTGTCTTGCCGGAGCCATTCAGCCCAAGAACCGCCCAATGCTCTCCTTGCTGTACCGTCCAATCCACGCCTGTAAGAACGGTCTTCTGTTCCCGTCTCCAGGTTACATTATTCAGTTCAATCGTCGTGTTCATTGCTGTTCCTCCCCCTTTTTATTCGCTTGGTCGCCGCGTTTCTCTTTTCAAGGATTATACCAGCAATTACATATTCCTCAATAGTTAAATGATGTTAGGTTAAGTGACGCAATGGGGGTGATAAATGACTGATACAGCCTTATTGCGCTACCCAGCATGGTTACGATCCTTTAGCATTTGTTGGATTTCCTCTAGAAGCTCCGTATTTCGAAGCATCAAGTCTTCATTTTGTTTCTTCGTTTCCTTATTTCGTTTAGCGCTATCCAAAACGAGCATAAAGCTGATCGCGGCCGAACAAATCGTCAGACCTTCAGCTAATATGGTAAGGTCAATTCCTGAGTTTAACCCCTCTACAACTCTGAACACGCCGATAAAGAATAAGATTGCAAGCACAACAAGAGAAAAACGGATCATTTCCTTCCGATTGAGCAGCAGTTCTGTTTTTTGTAAAACGTACACTAGCGGTTTACCAAGTATTTTCAAGCCATCCACGTACGCCTTTATGATAAAACTTAACATTCGTTTCTCACTTTCTTTGGACATCGCGTATTCTATTATCCCCGATATTAAAATAGGCGAAGTTATTACTAGTAATTTAAATATGGAAACAAGCATCCAACAAACTCCCCATTCTGAAAGCAATCACGAAATAAATATTGACAAATTAATTTATATATGTTATGATAAAATATTTACTATTTACACAATTATATTGATTTGATATTCTACTTCTGCTTAAACTTCTCTGGAAGATGAAATAGGGATAGGTGATATCCCTTAATAGTGGAGGTATGTAGATATGCTAATCAATCAAGGCATCAAAATGCTGGAAATTTCCGCCGCGATGATGGGAAGAATCGAAACGATCCATCCGACATTGATATGGGATCATCAGAATCTGGTTCTCATCGATACCGGCTATCCCGGACAGTTCGCGCTTATTCAGGAGCAGCTATCGAGCTGCGGAGTATCCGTTCAGGATATAACCAAAATCATTATATCACACCAGGATCTGGATCATATCGGCAGTTTGCCGGATGTAATCCGTAACAGCAATCGCACACCTGAAGTGTTCGCCAGCGAAATAGAGAAGCCTTACATCGAAGGGGACAAGAGACTTGTCAAATTATCTCCTGAGTCCATAACACAAGCGCTAGCTTCGCTTCCTGCCGCCGTTCCGCCGGAGTGGAAGAACGCTTTTAGGCATACTCTTGAGAACCCTCCCAAAGCGGAAGTGAACAGTATCCTGCGCGATGGCGAGGAACTTCCGCTAGGTGGCGGCATCATAGTTATTCACACTCCGGGTCACACCCCAGGTCATACCAGCTTGTATCACCGACCGAGCAAAACCTTGATTGCCGCAGACGCAATGAACGTTAGAGACGGTCAGCTGCTGGGACCGGACCCGGCAGCCAGTTCTGACTTGGCGTTAGCCAAGCTTTCCTTACAGAAGCTCACTCACTATGATATTCATAACGTGATCTGTTATCATGGCGGCTTATATACCGATAACCCCAATCAACGAATCCGTGAATTAGCTTACGAATGAAATCGTGAAAGCATCCTCACCCAAGAGCAAGATATCCTATTTCTTCAGCCATCATATCCAGCAAATCTCAAGATACCACGTATACGTGCCGCCCGCCGGTACCTCCGCTGCCGCCTGATGACCCATCGCATACGAAAGGTCGTCAAGCAGCCCCGTAGCAGGCTCAATCGCCAGATGATACTGCCCTTGGTAACCGCCATAGTTCGCCCACACCGATAAGTACGGCACCTTCTCTGGAGGGAACATCAAGCGGATGCCTTCTTCAGTCCGGGGATCATAGAGTGAAACCTTGCCCTCGGGCAGCTCTCCCGCAAAATAATATTTCTCTGCTGATTGCTCATGCCGGCTGCAGGTTCGATCCAAGCGGATATCCACTCTCTCCTCCAGTGGCTGCGGCCATTTCAGGACATCGCCGGTTATGCCCAATCGGCCTTGGGCGGAATACGATACAATCATCTCGGTCAGCTCTTCGGGAACCATCATCTCCATCCCCTCTTCAATCTGAAATAGCGGATGGGCCGCCCATAAGAAAGAGAACGGAAATTGGCTCGGATTGCAGACTTCATAATCGATCCGCAGGCAGTCCTCGCGGGCGAAGGAATATCTTTTGCGCAGTTGGTAAGGCATTCGGATCCCCTGTACGCTGCAATGAAGCTGCTCTTGCTCGCAGTGAACCGCCCACGGGATGGACCAGACCTCGCCGTGATCCGGGAGCTCAGTTCCCTTCCATGGGAATGCAGGGTACCGGCATGTATTGATCGTCGGAAACATCTCATCCCAGCCGCTGCCGTCCCGATCTCCGAAGGAGCTTGCATATTCGTTCGCTTCCAGCTTTCCGGCTGGCTGCGTCAACCACTCCCGTCCGGTTCTGCAATTGCGGAGCGAGATTACCCTGCTTCCCAGTTCAGGCACCATAACCAGTTCCATAACCCCAGTGCTTCCCGTCCATACCTCATATCCATCCAGCTTCCCTTGGCTCCAGATCAACATGGTCATCCTCCTTCGTTCCTTCCATATAACCTTTGAAAAACACAACACAAATGCTCAAGGACCGTATACCATACGGTCCTTGATTTTGTACATCTTTGCGTATTGTCCCTTCGCACACATGGCGAGTAGCACGGGCACACCTGGAGGGCGTCCGAACACAATTAGATGGAAGCCGAGCACAGCGCCAAGTGTTGCGCCGCTCCTTGATGATGAGGCTCCAGCTTGAGCGCCTGCCCCAAGTGCTTCTCAGCATCCTGCCGTTTATTTAGGCCGAGATAGCCAAGGCCCATCATATAATGGCAGTGAATCTCGTTTCTTCTGTTCAGATCCTCGTCAAACACGAGGAAATCCGGCAGCGATACCGCAAAATAATCGATGCTCTGCGGCTCGAATATATGCTTCTCCCCGTAATCAATCAGCTTGTTGAAGCGACTCCGCGCCTCAAGCTCTCTGCCCAGCTGTCTTAGCGCAGCCCCTTGATAAAAAATCATGTGCGGCGGCTGATCGTTATAATACATCGCACTTGTCGGTTCATCCAGCCCTTCGGATGCTCGCTGGAAGTATATCTTCGCCTCTTCCGGTCGGCCAATACCTTCGTACGCACAGCCTAAATAATAGTCGATGTTATTCTCTTGCGCGCCCGTGAGTTTGCCTTCATTGATGTTGAGCGGATACTGCTTGGCTGCAAGCAAATGCGTCACGGCTTCCTCATATCGATGCTCCATCAACAGACCCTTCGCGAGCTCTACCCGAGCCAGTACGTACTGCGTCGGCACCTTACCCTCACCGCCCTCCCATGGATGGAAGTGACGTTTCAGAATCAATGCCAATGCCTCCTCGTAACGATTCAACGTGTTGTGCAGCGTAATGTACTCCAGATATAAATCGTCGCGCAGCTCTACCAGCTCCATGTGCTCCTCCATCGCCTTCAAGCGATCAGCCGGGGCATGCCCTAACTTCTTATACAGCTGGTCCAGCTCGTAGAAGACTCTGGCATCCGCCGGGTTCAGCGAGAACGCGGTTTGCAAGGATGCCAGCGCCTGGGCGTGGTCCTGCCTTTTGTTATAGTAAGCCAGCGACAGATTCCGCTGCGGTGTTGGGAAGCTGTCATCCAGATCGACTGACGCTTCCCAACTGCTTACGGCTTCCTCGTAGCGCTTCTTGTCATACAGCAGATTCCCTAGGTAATACAACGCCTTGGCATCATGGGGATGAACCTTGAGCGCTTGCTTCAATGTTACATAGTCATATAGGGAATTCGGGAAGCAGTAGGACGGATCGGCCTTCGAGGCCATTCGATAAGAGGCGGATGCCTCTTCCTCTTGGTTCATTTTCATGTGGTAGCTGCCCTGATAATAATGAACCATCGGATATACCGCAGGATTAGTACGACGTTCGATAAACTGCAGGATGTCCAAGGCATCGCCGTACTGCCCCGCATCCGCATAATCCTGGGCAAGGGCGATATAGTGGTGCGGATCGTCACGCATAAGCTGGAAGAGCGACTCCAAAGTACGCTGACTGGTATCCTCTTGCTTCTGTTCTCGATATACATTCACCAGCTCATTTCTCGCACCCGCATCCATCGGATCCAGCTTGATGGTTTCCTGAAGCCACAATTCCGCTTCGCTCAAGCGTCCCAGCCTTCTTAGGATGATGCTCTTGAGATGGCGCGCCGTGTAATTCCGGTACTGGGCAGCCAGGGATCGTTCGATCAGCTCGAACGCCTCCTCATACTCCTGCTTCTCGCAGGCAATCTGCGCCAATGCCAGATAACCCGCACCCTGCCAGGCTCCCGACCAGACAGACTTGTAGAAATAAGCGTATGCTTCATCAAGACGCCCCTGCCATTTCAGGGCTTTACCCAAATGGTAGAACGGCTCGCTGTCATACGGACGTGCGTTATGGCGAGTCAGGGTCTCGATGGCTTTTTTGAAATAGGCTTCACCCTGCTCCAGGCAGCCCCTGCGCAGCAGCAGCAATCCGTAGGCGTTGTTCAGCCTCACATCCCCCGCATCGCGCCGAAGTCCTTCTGTATAGTAGGCTTCCGGTTCATAAGTGGCGTGCCGGTACTGTTCCAGATGCTGCCCTGCCAAGTAAAGGGCCTCGGTATTCTTCAATTCCTCCGGCGCACTAATCGCTTGGGCCGGGTCCGGAGTTCGCTCCAATCCGCGCGGCTTCGGTCGGTAGGACACCAATTCGCTGCCGTCCGCAGCAATAACCGCAAGCCTCAAATTCTCTTCATTCACATCGTGATCCAGCTCGATCACGCTCTTGAAGGTATCGGCAGGGGACAGCTTGACCTTACGGTCCAAATACGTCTGTCCCCCTCCCGTCAATAGAATGCGAGCCTCTTCCCTGACCGAGGTGGCATAAGCATGTACAACCGCCTGCTTGCCCTGGACTTCCAGGTTAACAGCCGCATCGATAGAAGCATTCTTCACCATGCCGATGTTTTTATACGACATGAAGTACTGCTTGAAGCTCTTCTCCTCGTAAGGCGCGAGCCAGGTGAAATCCGGCTGGTTGTCGGTGTACACGCCGGTCATAAGCTCGATGTACGGACCGTCTTCGTCGGTCAGATTGCGGTCCCAGGCTTGGCCGAACTCGCCGTGACCCCACGTCCACTGTTTTTTGCCGGGGGAGATATGTTTATTGGCGACATGCAGAATTCCCGCATCCAAGCTATGATCATACCCGCCCACGAAATTGTAATCCGAATGATAGGCCATATAGGAAGTAGGTACCGGGATGTTGCGGTACTTGGAAATGTCCACGCCTGCGGAATAGTCCTGCTTATAGTAGGTGCCCGTCGCAATCGGGAACTTCGACACATCCCGTTTCCCATGGTCGAACACCGCATGAACATCCGGCGGGAATACGGACTGGGTGTGATCGTTGACGGCCACGGCCGGATTCGCCCACCAGAGAAAGGTCTGCGGCTCCGAGGTGCGATTATACATCTGCGCATGAATTTCCAGATAAGCCTTCCCCGGATAGAGCGTGAACCCGGTGGACACCTTCGTTCCGTACATTCGATCGATCTCGCCGACCCATACCGTTTGGCTGCCGTCTGGATTCCCTTCCAGCCTCCAATTCACTTCCCCATAGGTGTTCGGACGGTGATGCTGAGGCCAGTTGAATTCGATCCCCCCGGAAATCCAGGGGCCGGCAAGTCCAACTAAAGCCGGTTTGATCACTTGATTGTAGTACACAAAATCATAGTTGTTGGTTTTGTCGATAGCCCGGTAAATCCGCCCGCCAATCTCGGGCATGATTTGAATCTGGACATAATCATTTTCCAGGAAAATAATTCGGTAAGGCTTGGACACCTTCTCATTGTGAATTTTATCAATGACAGGTAGCGGATATACTCTCCCCGAGCTCCCCTGATATACCCGTTTCTCCAGAAACATGGGGTTGCGGTCCGGCTTGCCCACCTCATACGTGGGGATTTCCACCGTCTGCTCCCATACCCTTACTTGCGATGGCTGTGTCATGATCATCATCCCTTTCGATTTCGTAAACTCGGCTGCTTCTGTTTCTATCTTAGTAGTCCGAGTTCACAAGAGCCATTGACGATCTCATGTTCATGATGGATTATATTCTGATTTTTCATATTCCACACGGTTGACAAACACCAGCCCCCGAATCATAGTATAACTATGGATAATTTACGAAAATCAGACGGATTTCAATCCCAGAAAATTATCGTCCTGCCGGATCATATTATGCAAGAAGCTGCCCGGCATCCGCTTGTTCAGCCTCTGCATGTGACGGACATTGGATATTTCCCGCGTGCGCTTCATCACTATCGGGAGCGTCCGGAAGGCAGCGCGGCTTACATCGTTATGTATTGCGTGGATGGAGAAGGCTGGTGCCGGATGAACGGCCATAAAGCGTTCCGGCTTCTCAAGGGCCAGGTGGTTGTCATTCCGCCGGGTACTCCGCATGCGTATGCTTCGTCGGAGCAGCAGCCCTGGAGTATTTACTGGTGGCATATGAAAGGGCAATCTGCGGGCGATTATTACGAAGGCTTCAGCGACGCCGCGGAACCGGCGGTCATTCCGGTCGATCAATCGCGGCGAATGGTGGAGCTGTTCCAGGAGAGTTATGATCTGCTGCAAAAGGGATATACGCTGAACCATATTATCCATGTCTCGCAATTGGCGGGCCACCTGGCGGCTATCATCCGGCTTGCCCGGCTTCAGCCCCAGCATGGCCTTCAACCGCCGCACAAGCACGATCTGGACGAGACGCTGCGCTTCATGACAGAGCATCTGGAGCGCAATGTGAGCCTGAAGGAGCTTGCGGCTTATGCCAATCTGTCCGTCCCTCACTTCACCTTCCGATTCAAGGAAGCGACGGGTTATTCCCCGATCGATTACTACCTGCGCCTCAAGATCCAGCTCGCTTGCCAGCATCTGGACCTGACCGGCCAGAGCATCAAGGAGATCAGCCACCGGCTCGGGTTCCAGGACCCGTACTACTTCTCGCGGCTGTTCAAAAAAATCATGGGAAAGTCCCCTTCCGATTATCGGGATACCCGGAAGGGGTAGTCTCGTCGCCGCCCGATTCGATCTTTACCACGTCTACTAGCCCTTACTATTTTCAGGAGGAAAAAGCGATGAACAAATCTCTGCTTGTCTTCATGATATTGGCTATCCTTATCTGTGGTTGCAGTAATAACAGTGATAGCGCGGATCAACCTGAGCCTGAGTATATCGGGTATGTCGTTCAACAAGAAGAGAACAGGATCTTGGTAACCCATTACGATGAACAATCCGAATTTATTGACGCGATTTGGATAAGAACCAAGAAAAATATAGCGTTAGGTCAAAAAGTTTCCATTGAACTCGATGGCGGCATCGAAACCTCCTATCCTGCCCAAGCTTCAGCTAAGAACATAGATATCATCAAAACCGAACAGCCTGAAACATCCCGACTCACTCAGCAAGAAGTCATTATCAGGACATTGGACCACTTTAACACGATCGGATTGCCGTTTGTTAAATCGATACATTATTCCGAGGCGAAGAATGTTTGGACCGTTGTCATGCTTGACGGCCAATCCGATGTAGTGGAGGATATGGAATTTACAATAGAGGGCTAGCAACGATAATATTGACGTAAGCGTAGAAGTCAACGGCAAAAAAAACGCCGTATCGTCTATAAGACAACACGACGTTTCCGTTCCGGTAGACAGCATCTATTCTTGAATCTGTATCCGATAAACCAAGCTGTCAAAATCCCCGCGCAAGGGCAGCTCAATTCCGATGTTCATCAGAGCCCTGCCGCTCCACTCGCCCTCCACTCCCTCAATAGCATACGGCTGATCGGCTTGCAGCCCTGTAAGCCGCAATCTTGGCAGCGGTTCGCCCAGCTTCTGGCTGTGCAGGAACGCAAACAGCACATTGTCGCTTCCGTCTTCGCTGCCATATTGTACGGCCGTTACGCCTTTATGCTGTAGCGAGGACAACCGATACTGGCTGCCGAATTGGACCAAATGACGAATCGATTTATACTGCGAGACATACGCGGCCGACTGCTCCATCAGCTCATCGCTCCATTCATTGAGGTTTGCGCCGATACCGAGTGTCCCCATCATGGCGCTGTGAAAGCGGTACTTAAGAGATACTTCTCTCTTGTTCATGCCGGTCGGCGACTCGGTTACCCAGCAGGTCATCATCCGCGGCGCATACGAATACGAGAAGCCTTCTTGAATGCTGAGACGGTCAAAAGCATCGGTGTTATCGCTCGGCCAAGCCTGGTCCGCATAACGGAAGATGCCAAGATCAATGCGCGCTCCGCCTCCGGCACAGGTCTCAAACGCCACATGCGGGAATTTGCGCCGCAGCTCCGCCCAGATCTCGTACAGACTCTGTACGTGGCGAATCCAAATCTCCTTCTGGCGGTGCAGCGGATGATCCTTCATTCCGGGCTCCGTCACCGTCCGGTTCATATCCCATTTAATGAACTTGATGTCATGCTTCTCCAGCAGGTCGGTCATAAACTGCAGAATGTACGCCTTAACCTCCGGCTTGGACATGTTCAGCAGCAGCTGATTGCGAAGCTCGGACCGCTCCCGTGTTGCGAAATGGTACACCCAATCCGGGTGCTCACGGTACAGATCGCTGTCCGGATTGACGGCCTCGGGCTCCACCCAGATCCCGAATTCCATTCCGAGCTCATGTACCTTGTCGATCAGCTCGCTCAGGCCGTTCGGGAATTTCTCCCGGTTCACGTACCAATCGCCCAGCCCCGCTCGGTCGTGATTCCTCTGCCCGAACCAGCCGTCATCCACAACAAACAGCTCAACGCCCATGTGTGCCGCTCGCTCGGCGAGGGCCATCTGATCGGTGGCGTTCACATCGAAATACGTCGCTTCCCAGGAGTTATACAGCACAGGCCTGGTTTCACCACTCGGCAGCACGTCCGAATACTGGTACCGGTGCAGCTGTCGGCTCATCCCGCCGAAGCCACCGCTGCTGTACCCCCCAACGAAGCAAGGGGTATCAAAGGTTTCACCTGCTCCGAGTACCCACTCGCTGTCAAAATCATGAATGCCTCCGGTCACACGAACATGATCGAACACCGTCCGCTCCGCCGTGATTCTCCAGTTCCCGCTCCAGGCCAGCGCGCCGAACCAGACCTGCCCCTCCGATTCCGTCGCCTGTCCGTTATCCATCGCAAACCACGGGTTGGCATGGCTATCCGTAAAGCCTCTGCGAGATTCCAGCACCTTCTTCCCTTCACTGAGGAAGGTGTTCCGAAGCTGGAACTCCCCGGACCATTTTCCCGTCACATGCGTGAGTCGGTAATCCGCCAGATACGGCATAACCCAAGCGGCAGACTGCACGTTTTCCAGAACGATATCCGTCTCGCCGCGGTTCATGATCCGGGCTGTCCGCTCGATGAGGTCATGTTCAGGGATTACCCGGTATTCCAGCTGGACCTCAAACGGATACACGTCGTCCTTCGTCGTGATGACCAGGGCTTGCCTGCCATCCCGCTCCACCGTTTCATGCCCGGCATAACGAACCGACAGGTCGCGCACGCCGTCAGACATGCGGACCTTCAGGCTGGGCTCGCTGTATTTGACTCCGCCCCAGAAGCTGTATTCCTCTACCTCCGAATGCACTTCCGCGTCGAACGAGCTATGTGATCTCGGCTGAAGCAGCCGTGCCGCATCTTCCACCCCGACAGGCTGTCCCCAATACAGATGCTGCAAGCTGCCTTGGTCGTTAATCCCGAATAGATAAGTGCTGTGATGGGTCTGAATGGCAAAGACCCGATGCTGCTCTTGATATTGAATGGTCACTGAATATCATCCTTCCGCTGCGCATTGATGTTGGATCATAGAGCAAAGGGGAGCCAAAAGACGAAGCATCTTCTGACTCCCCTCAGCACGATTATTTATCCCATAATTGTTGACGTTGGTTGTAGTTGTCCGTATAGATCTTTTCCAGCTTGGCAAGTCCAGCTGCCTCAACCTCTGCCATCATCTGGTTATAAGACTCCACCACTTGATCCTCGGAAGGCGACAGGGCCATCTTCAGAAAATATTTATTGATCGTATCATTCACCTTCGTCTCCATGATGGCCTCCGGCGTTCCGCCTGCAGGTCCCAAATTGTCATAAGGTGCCGTATCAAAGGACGTGTCCGCCAGATTCTTAATCGCCAGATCCGTGACCGGATCGGTTTGGTAACGGCCCATCAGGTCATACGGGGTACCGTCCTCGCCGGGACCGTTCTTGATCATCCAGGTCCACTTGCGGATGCCTGTTGTACGAGAGGCCTCGTCCCAGTTCTTCTTGAAAGCATCCAGCACTTCCTGTCTTGGCACATGCTTGCCGTCCTTCATATCCCAATGCTCGCCCTCAACCCCCCACATCAGCAGGTACTGGCCTTCCTCGCTGGCGAGGAAATCCAGCAGCTTCATCGTTCTGACCGGATCCTTGTTGGAGCGGCTGATCGTGACCCCGTCCCAGCCCAGAGAGCTCTTCGGTCCGTAGGTTGTCTCTTCGGGCTTCACGCCCGGGGCCAGCACTTTATATTGATAGAATTGGCGCTCGTCCTCGGTGGCCTTATCGGCGGCTTCGGTTTTGAGCAGCGCATTCGCATTGCCCACATTCCACAGCGCTTCCGCCGTGGCAAATACGTTGCCGTTGCCCAGCTTCTGCTCGTACTGCTTGGTCTTCATCGTGGCCCATTCCTTATCGAGCAGCCCCTTGTGATACAGGGAATTCAGGAATTTAACCATTTCAAGGTAGCGGGGATCGCGAATGTCCTTCTTCAGCTCACCGTTCGTTTCGTAATACGGCATGATGCCGTACATCCCTTTGAAGCTGCCGCTGACGCTCCCGATATTCTCGCCATTAAGTGACATCGGAATGCTCTCTTTGCCGTCGATGGTCGGATATTTCTCTTTGAATTTTACCAGCAATGCCTCGAATTCTTCCGCCGTGAACGGCTCCCCATTGTCCATCTTATCGCCGACGCCGAGCTCCTTCATGATGTCCTTGCGCATCATGAATCCGAACACCGGGTACTGCTCCAGGCCGTACCAATTGGAGAAATAATAATTGTTGCCGTCCTCGCTTCTCGTTTTGGTCAGCGTATCGCCGTACATTTTCTGAATATTAGGTCCATGTTCTTCGATCAGATCATTCAGCGGAATGACCGCACCGGAGGTAATATATTTGTTCATGATATCGCTTCCACGACTCATCAAAATAACATCGGGAAGATCGCCGCTGGCCAGCATCAGGTTCAGCTTCTCTACCGGATTGCCCGTAGGCTGCTGGATTTCAACCGTGACCCCCGTCTTTTCCGTAATCACTTGCGCAACCGGATTGGTGAAGGCATCCCCCGTGTTTTGGTCAAACCAGGTTAACGTAATGGGTGCGCTGCTGTCCCCTTCCGTACCGCTGTCTCCGCCCGATGCCGCCTTCTGGTTGCCGCCGCATGCCGAAAGCGTTGTCATAACAAGGGCTGCTGCCAGAATCAATTTTAGTTTCTTCATACCCTGAACCCCTTTCTAAGGTCGTCATATTCATGTGATCGAATATATCTATCATTGTAAAAACAGGGAGTTCATTGTTCTATAACGCAATCTTACAATTCATAATGCAAAACGTCTGTCATTCCAACAAGGCCTGCTGCCTGTCCAGTTGATATTCGGGATGCCTATCGGAGATTACAGGTATCCGAATGGTGACCGCCGTTCCGATGCCGAGTCGGCTGAAGATGCTGACGCCATATTCCTCCCCATAGGTGAGCTTGATCCGGTCATCCACATTTTTCACGCCATACCCGGACAGATTGCCGGATTTATTCAGGGCTTGATCCAGCTGCTCCGGCGTCATCCCGATGCCATCATCAATAACCTGAAGTACAATGCCGTCACCCTCACGCCTCACCTTCACAATGATGTTGATCCCCGACTCATCCCATATGGCATGATTGATGCAGTTCTCAATGAACGGCTGCAGAATGAGCTTGATGGTCGTGGTCCCGAACAGCTGCTTATCCAGGTCATAATGCATATGCAGCTTGTCCCGAAACCGTATTTTCTGAATCGCCACATAGTTCTTCACCAGATTGATTTCCTGTTCCAGCAGAATGATGCGCTTCCCCTTATTCAGCGATACCCTGTAATACTTGGCCAAGTAATTAACCATCTGATACACCTGCATCGCCCCTTCCTTCAACGCCAGGGAAGATATCGAGGACAGGGTGTTGTACAGAAAATGGGGATTGATCTGCGCCTGCAGGGTGTTCAGTTCCGACTCTTTCCTTGCTATCTCCTTCACGTACCCGTCATGGATCAAGGTCTGAATGGTAGAGGCCATCTTATTGAATGCAAAGGACACCTGGCCGATCTCGTCATGCCCCATTGGTTTGATCGACAGCCGGAAATCCCCGCGCTCCACCTTCCGAATCTGCTGCAGCAGCACCTCGATGCGCTTGGTCATGAACTTGGTCGTAAAATAGAGCAGCAGGACCGCGATGCCAATCGCTACGGCAGAATACCAGATGATATTCCTGGTCGCCTTGTTTGTATTGGCGAGCAGCTCGTCATATGGCACGGTAATGACCGTGGCCCAGCCGTTACTCAGCTTTTTATATGTAAAAAAGCGTTCCTGCCCGTGTATTCGAATATCGAAATAACCGTCGTCCTCCGTCAGTTTCTCCTGAATGGGAAATACGTCAAACAACTGGTTCGACTTCAGCTCCTGATCTCCCGTGCTGATCACGCTGCCATTTTGGTCAATGATATAGACGCTCTTGTTATAGTTCTCCATCTTGATCAGGGAGTAAAATTCATTATCGTTAATGTCGATGGTCAGAATGCCGTACGGATGCTGCAGGCTGAAATAACTCAATGAACGCGCAATGGTGATTGACGCCTCTTCGGCCCGGAAGTCCTCGGAATGGAAATACACCGTGTTTCCCGCGGCCTCCAGCACCTGTTCTTCTAACGATGGGGCTAGCTCCTCCGTATATTTGACATATTGACCGTCGGAATAGAGGGTATGGTTGCCCGTATAAATCGTAATGCCCAGAATGTTGGCATTCAGCGTCATCAGGGACGGCAGCGTGCGGTTGATATATTGGAATGCATCCAGATAATAATAAGCCTGCTCATAATCGGTAGACAGGTAATTACGGAGCTGGGCATCCATGTAGAGAATGTTCGACAGTTGATTGTAATACTCCAGCCGCTTCTCCACATTCGTGTTTATCTGTGCCAGCGATCCGTTCAGCGCGGTATAGGTATGCTCCGTAATGGTGCTGCGGGTCGAGGAATACGAGTAATAGATCAATAGCGAGAACGGCAGGATGATCACGATCAGGAAGATAAAAAAGAACTTGTGCCGAAGCCGCCAATTGGAATACGCGCGCTTCTGGCCGAGTGGGAAGGACCTCGCGATACGGCCCAGCCTTCCGAGTGGGCTATATGCTTTTTCGGTATTCATTAGGCGTGACTCCTTGGCTCTTGAGGAATAAGGAAATGAAGTAGGACGTGCTCTCGTAACCGACCCTTTGAGCGACATCCTGGACTTTCAGGGAATCGTCAGCCAGCAGCTCCTTGGCTTTGCTCAAGCGAATTCTCGTTAAATAATCATGGATCGTCATCCCGGTTTTCTCTTTGAAGATGGAACGCAAGTAGTTGGGAGACAGATATACCTGATCGGACAAACTGTTGATGGTAATGGCCTGATGAAAGGTCTGATCGATGGTCGTTCTCACCTGATGCACCAGTCTCGCATTTTTGTCCATGAACCGGTGTTCCAGCGTATCGATTGCATGCCTGGCAAACTCCAAGACAATCGCTTCGATTTCCATAATCGTCCGACATTGATAGATGGATTGGTAGAGCTCTGCCCGCCTGTGGCTCTCTGTCATCGGTTCATGGATCTGCTCCAGCAGGCGCTCCACCACGCCAATCGCAAAGTCGCACACCTCCGATTTCGTAATCCGAAGTTTAACCAGCCGACTGAAGAACTCCCGCAGCTTCTGCGCGGCCTCTTCCAATGCCAGCTGATGAATATCCTCGAAATAAGCGGCCTCTTGAAAAGGAGGAATTTGGCGGCTCCCCAGCTGCCGCTGCACATCCTTGGCATAGATGACTCTCCCGTTCCCGACGTAGAACATCTCCTCCAGCATGAAACGCGTCTCCCGGTATAAATCCTGGACGCGGGACAGCTCCTCGGGTTCTTCATTTACAGCCGCCGTCATCGTAAAGCCGAGCGTACCCTGCATCTCCTTCAGCACATCTTCCCAAGTAAACCAGCTCAAATGGTAAGCAGCATCCATCAGGATGCCAAGCTCCCCTTCCCGGCAGACAACAAAGTCAGCCTGCAGCTTTTTGTCCGCGAGCCATTCCTCCATATAAGTCTGAAGTCGTGCCAGGCCATCCTCCATAGACAGTCCCGATGGTGTGACGCTTTGACTATCGATACTCAGCAGAGCAAGGGTATGCGTCTTCGGCTCCGAATCACGGGACAGCTTATGGTAGCTGCCAGCCAGGTTCAATAAGCGTTCCTCGTTCTTCTCAAAAATCATTTCTCTAACAATATTGGATTTGGTCACGCGAATCGAACGGTTCTTCATCCGTACTTCCTCGCAGCGCTGTTTCACTTTATCGATAACGCTTACAATTTCACTTAAGTCCAGCGGCTTCAATAAATAGCCGACCGCTCCCACATTCAAAGCTGACTTCACATAATTGAATTCATCATGTCCGGTCAGGAATACGAACTGAATCCAGTCAAACTGCTCATTCACCTGCTTAGCCAAATCAAGTCCGTTCATCACAGGCATCTGGACGTCCGTCAGCACGATATCAGGCTGGATCACTTCAATCTTCTCAGCAGCATCCCTGCCATTCAGGGCTGTTCCGGCTACATATATCCCCATCTCTTCCCAACGAATATAATCTCGGATCATCTCTAGCTCCAGCTCTTCGTCATCTACGAGAAAAATGCTATACATGTTCATACCCCCTGTGTCAGCTTATCCCTTAATATTATAGCGATTTCGCCATTTTAACTATGGGAACAAACAATGTAAGTTATTTTCAAGCATCATTCGTTACATTGTCATATCGACACTCTTTTTTTGGGAGTCTTATAATTTTAGATAACTTGAGATGCGAGGTGCCCCATATGAAACCTGCTACAACACTACAGACGCGGAGTGACATCAACATAAATCCTCCCGGAAAAAGACGATGGGCCATTCTGAAGCAGCAGAAATATTTATTCCTGATGATGCTGCCAGGTCTGATCTGGGCCATTGTATTTGCCTACACGCCCATGGTTGGTTTATACATGTCGTTTGTCAATTACCAGCCTACCCTGGGCGGCTTCTGGTCGACCCTGTTCACAAGCGAGTTCGTCGGCTTCGAATGGTTCCGCTACTTCTTCAACAACGGCGACTTCTGGATCGTTATGCGCAATACGCTGGCTTCCACGCTGATCACGCTTCTGTTCTCCTTCCCGATGCCGATTCTGATCGCCATCGCGATTAACGAAATCAAGAACGTGAAATTCAAAAAGACGGTGCAAACCGCCTCTTATCTTCCGTATTTCATTTCCTGGGTAATTGCGGCAAATATCATCGTCACCCTGCTGTCTTCAGATGGTGCAATAAACGGCATATTGAAGTTCTTCCATATCACCAATGAAAGCGTTTTATTCCTGCAGAACGGAAAATACTTCTGGTGGATCGTCGCGCTCGGCAATACGTGGAAGGATATGGGCTACAGCTCGATTATGTATCTGGCAGCGATATCGTCCATCAACCCGGAGCTGTACGAGGCTGCCAAGGTGGATGGCGCCAACCGATTCAAGCAGATCCGGTTCATTACCCTGCCTCACTTGAAACCAACAATAGTCATTCTGCTAATCCTGGCACTCGGCGGCATTCTGAATGCGGGCTTCGACCAGCATTTCCTGCTGGGCAACGACTTGACGCGGGATTACTCCGACGTGCTGTCCACCTATTCGTTCCGTTACGGTATCCAGAACGGTATGTTCTCCTATGCAGCAGCCGTCGGCATGTTCAGCTCTGTTGTGGCCTTCATCATTGTGGTCATCGTCAACTATACGGCGAAGAAGCTTAACGGCCAGTCCCTATTCTAAACATAAGGAGGTTCACCCATGATCAGCAAAAAAACCATGCCCGAACGCATCTTTGATGCCTCTTTATATGTATTCCTGGCCGGCATCTTTCTCGTGACCTTCTATCCCTTCTGGAACATCCTGGTCATCTCCCTGAACGATGCCACCGATACGATGCGGGGCAATCTGTACTTCTGGCCAAGAGTGCCTACCATCGAGAGTTACGTGACCATCTTCCGGAATCCGGAGATATGGAACGCCATTCAGGTGACCGTACTCCGGACCGTTGTCGGAACGGCGGCCTCCATCTTCTTCATCACGCTGCTCGCCTATCCGCTCAGCAAGCGCAGCCTGCTCGGCTGGAAATACTTCTCCTTCTTCTTTGTGTTCACGATGTATTTTGGCGGCGGCCTCATTCCAACCTATATGATTATCAAATCCCTGGGACTGATCGACTCCTTCTGGGTCTACATCTTCCCCGGCCTGATCGGCGTCTTCCTGATGATTCTCGTGCGTACCTTCATGGAGCAGATCCCCGGCGAGATCGAGGAATCCTCCAAAATCGACGGTGCCAACGACCTGCAGACGTTCTTCCGCATCATCCTACCGCTGTGCGTGCCGGTGCTCGCCACAATCGGCCTGTTCCTGGCCATCGGCCACTGGAACTCCTGGTATGACTCCTATGTCTATACCTACAAGCCGGAGCTCAAGACCCTGCAAGCTGTGCTGGTCAAAATCCTCAACCAGTTCCAAACCGCCGGCATGATATCCGACGCCCAGCAGTTGGCCCAGGGCTCCAAGCGGATCCCGGTGTCCAGCGAAAGCATCCGCATGGCGGTGACCATGGTCGCCACGCTGCCGATCATTATGGTGTATCCTTTTGTGCAAAGGTATTTTGTGAAGGGGATTATGATGGGGGCTATCAAGAGTTAAATTGAGGGGAAGTGAAGAGAGCCCTTACCCGAGAGGGGTAAGGGCTTTCTTCTTCTCATCGTTGGACTAAGAAATGTCTATCCATAACATCAAAGTATGCGATAATGATGACTGCTAATCTAATCTTGAAATGTTCAAGAGGTCCGCCAGATACCGTGCCCACCCATGAGATGTAGACCAAAAGTTCTCATTGTCTTCGTTAATCGAAAAGATCCTGTCTACTACCTCTTCAATCGTCCAGTCTTTTTGTTTTCTCGCCAGCATAAACCCTTAGTAAATAAGGAATATCTGTTTTTCCGCTTCATGTATGTTCCCCACATTCTTGGTATCAACATTCATGGGAACATATGGACACTCAATAATCATCTTTACTGCCTACTTCTCTATTCATTTTTAAGTATTGAAACACCCGTTACATCAATCATTCTCCAAGTGTTTCCTTTTTTAAAGAGAATTCCTGATGCTTTGATAGGAACTCCCTTGCCATGTGCTTCGTATGCAATAGCATAGTTTTTTTTATCTAAATCAAGTTTAATAAGAACCTTCTTACCATCAATTTCATGTTTAATTGTTGCCTGTCGTAAGAAATCCTCATCACTCATTGGATTTTTATTTGAGTGCAGTGTAACAATATTACCCACAACTGTCTCATTATAAGGTTCAATTTTATTTAATTCCTCGGCAGCATATTCCAACACTTTGTATGATGCTTCTGACAATATCCAGCCATTCTTACCTTTTATGTCGTCAGAAACTTCGAATTTGGGACTCCACTCTATATCCAATCCTATCCTTATTAATTTATTAGCAGATAGTTCTAAAAGTGATTCACACATTCTTGAATTGAAAGCAACATCGTAGCTGTTGACCAATATGTCCCCGTTGTCTGCTTTTACAGATTGATTCAATAGTTCTATTCCTCGAATAATTCGTTCCATGACCTTGCGTTCGAATGGAAGTGCAGCTCGTTCTTCAAACATCTCTATTTGTATATAGTCATTTATGATAGGAGAACGGATGGCTAAACCAAAACTTCCTTCAAATGTATGACCGAAACGGCAAAGATGTGCATGATTTATTCCTACCTGCAACGGCTTATCAAAATAAGGAAGGCTCACTTGCTCAGAACACGCTCCGTATACAAAAAGATCCTTTATATTTCTCAAAGAATTAGTTGCATATGGTAAAGGTATGCTATTGGTATAATCACCAGTATCGAGAATTCTTACCTTAAAAACATCATGGCTTGTCAGCAGTATTTCATTCACTATTTCCTGAATGCCTTTACCATTCAATATCCCAATAATTCTAAGGGCGTCTTGAACCCTGCTATTGTAGTCCTGATACTCATCATTCTTAGGGATAGCGATTTCTAAAGGTTTGCCAAAATCATTAAGAGGCCCTCGAAATACAATTAACTTGTCATTTGGATGTTCCGCAATCGACCATCCAATATCTTTTAGATATCGAATTAAATCTAACAAAGGTAATTTAGTAGGTATCTGAATTTTCATCTTAGAACACCCGATCCTACTTCATTGATCAATTTTTTGATGGCCTCAGGCGTAAGAACGTTATCCCTTGGTATTCTAATCCTGGTACTTCTCTTGTTTGGAGTCATTTCTCCTCGTACATAGAAGAAGTATCCACACTTCCTTAGCTTTAACTCATCTTCAGATAAGCATATCCACTCGTTAGAATCCTTTGGGAGACACAATAAAACTAATAAACATGGAGTTGCACTGGCGTTATGCCTGTAAATTAACTTGTTGTATGCATCAGCCTCGATATCATACACGATAAACGAACCGTCCACCTCCCAATTAGTGGTGGACTTTAACTGGAAGTCAAACGAGACTCCCATATCCATTAACATGCCATTAAACTTATCAATACGCCTCACACATACATCAACTCCGTAATCACGTGAAACTATATCAAATGAAGCTCCTGCCTTTGCGACAACAGCACTGACATAAGATACTGACAATGATTCTTCTATATTTTGAACACTGACTGCCATTTTCCTCCCCCACTCAGATGAATAGTCGTACAAAACTTACAACCGACTCCCATTGTTATCTAAAACCAATCAACCTCTTTATCTGCTACTTTTCGACAACTCGTGACCTTCTTCCTGCAAATGAATAAAGAAAAAGTCCTTTTCTAAGTAATACAGCCTATTATTGTGTAATCATCGTCTAGGTCTTGAAATTCATTTTTGATTAATTCTGGTCATTACTGAATTCACTTAGTGCTCTAAACGCTTTATTTAGCAGATTACCAAGCAATTCAAGTTCCATTTGTCACTCTTTTTGATCCGATAAATGGAAGGGCTCATAGATAAGGAAGGAGCAAATTTTTATACCATTCTGAAGAAGGACTCTTACATTATCTTCATTACCATTTAATCCGGGGCTTTGTAAGATTTTTATGAAGTAATTTTGGAATATTATTTTTACATTTTATAAACTATACTCATACAAAAGATCAAAAAGTCCGAACCCATGATATGACTATAATTTCGGAGTATTTAGAGGAAAAATTATAGACAGTACATTATGTCATTCTTGATTTCGCAATAGGCACAAAAATCATTAACTATATATAATACAAGTAGTTTAACCACCGACTGTTTGTTATAGAATTAATTAGTGCTGACTGCAATATAACATGGTATCATCGCAATTGGAGATGTTCATATTAGAAAAAAAGATCACTGGGCGTAAGGTTGCGGCTCAAGCTCGTTAAACACGGCCTAACAACTTGCAGTATTCTATTAATAGAACATTATTTGGAAGAGGTCGATAAACATGAACCAATACCCAAACTTTATAGAAGCAGCAAATGAACTGGACGAACTTTCTCTTGAAGGTATATTTGGGGAAGTCACTCGCAAACTTGTGGAACAACGCGAACTAGTTAGCCAAACAGACTATTTTGTGACGATCCTTGATGAATGGCTTTCGGAAACGAATCAGTATGGAAAACCAATTGTAAAGCGAATCATGATGTTGTTCATCAAGCTATACATTGAAGCCTTTGAAATAAATCCCGAGGAAACTATTGAAGTGTTGGCAGCTTACTGGAGAGGCACGAAAGACAATCCTGAATCGGAAGGGATTTCAGGTTACACCGAAACAGTTCGCTATCATCACGAAGCTAAACGGATTATCACTGAACTAGAAGGGAAAAGCGAACGGAAACTGAGCGAGCAAAAGCATGCAATGGCATCCTTTCTCACTGCTTATTCGAAATCTGTAGAATATATTGGACAGATACTTGTTCCATGTATTCAGCTAGTACATATAATAAATGGAGAGCAAGTTGATACTATCAGAGTCATGAAAAGTCCACTATACGAAAAGGTTAAACTATTCAACGAAGCTTCAAGCAATAAATACAAAGCTATTACAGATGTTCTCAATCGAGATATCCGTAATGCAGATTCCCATCTCAATATTCGGTATGTTCCAAGCAAAGGGATAATTGAGTATAAGAAACGAATGGGAGCTAAAATTAAAACTTATGAAGTAACTGTACACGATTGGTTTTTAAACATTTATCCAAAGGTCGGCTGGGTTATTCAAGCATACATATACTCTGGTGTCCTGATTTGTATCGGATTTTCAAATAAACCTAAGTTCATCGAGAAGTACAAACAGATATTTAATTCAGAAAGCTAATGTAGGAGTTTAGAATTGTATTGAGCCACGGAACTCGAGATTTTGCTTATAGTCCATGATTGGACCCTACTAGTATCAGATTAGAATGTATCACCGCGGCCACCTATACAATTAATAATACTTCCGTCATAATTTGTATACTAGAAAATATCATACTATGAGACTCTTTTATCAGATATTCGACATAGTTCTCTCCCCCTTCCAAAAAGAACTAAATTTCTCCATAAAGTCAAACAGACCTCCGGAAAAAATTCCAGAGATCTTAATATGGTCATATATCATTAATATCAAATTGCATTTTTTGTTTCAAGATCACTCAAAGAATTTTCAGCATTTCACTTTTGCTTTTCTGAAACCAACTTAACACCTTTTCAATCTTCACGATTATCTTTGAAACCCTTCACGATAACTTCAAACAGTAAACAAGTAGATACTTTTACGCAATACTCTCCCTCAACATAAAACCACTTGTTGATCCTCTATCGACTAGAAAACTAAGGATACATATGACTTTCTCCCGTATTTCAGGGTATTTTTTAATATCAGCTTCAAATTGCATGGTATATCTACGCATAAACTCTTCAATATAATATTCGGTGTTTACTTGTAGAACTATCTGCTTTAGATGAGGATTATTTTTTATGATTATAAACAGCCAATTCAGGCCTTCCTCAATATAATTATAGCCAATGGTATTGAGAACTCTCGAAACAGCATATAAGATAACTGGATTATATCCTATATCTGTTGCCAAACGCTTGAAAAAAATAGTATTGTTTGGTTTTAATGTATGCCAAGATCTCATATCCTTATTCCACCAAGGAAATGCAAGAGCATACGTAGTAACAATTTCATCTAAACCTCGTCCATAATAACGTTCTCGATTAATATTTTTATCATTCTCCATTTGTTTTTCGCATAGGTTCACTATCGGTACATACAGTTTATCCCATATATCCCAAAAAACTTCGTCCTGTTTAACGTTGTCTTGTAGAACCGTTATTTCACAAAGAAGTTGTTCCATATAATCAGAAGATGTTATATATGGGATAAAATCTCTGATTAAACTCTGACGTAAATGAGCATTTGGTAAATTAAAGATATACTTTGCCAACCAGTCTATATAGGCACTTTCCAGTTTGTAAGATCGATGAACATTACGATCCCTTAAATGATCCTCTTGAAAAAGATATTGCCATGTTATTGGCCCCACCTGTTTTAAAATAGCATGTGTTGATTCAATTGAAGGAGATAACAGCATGCTCGCGGTTAGAAGTGCATTTTCACCCAATTTAGAGAAATCTAGATCATTAATATTAGGTGTAGAGTTCATAAGTTTTTTGATAACTTTCCTCTTCTTTTTTAAAAACTTGATTGGTGAAATACCGTTATATACTAATACATTTAAATCATACTCAGGTTTTAGTCTAATATATGCCACAAACAATTGCTCAGCATGAGACCGACATATTTCCCAGGCTTTAGAAGAAAAGCTTTTTACTGCCGCTTTGTTTAAATCACCCACATCCATAAGAAGAGCGAGCAAAATAACTGCTGGTTCATCCAATGTCCCTTGAACGGATTGTTTATAACCGTTAATTATTATGGGAAGTGATGCAATGGCGGCTTCAGATCCATCACCAATTTGATAATTCCGTTGTTGCTGTATCGTAAATTTTGAGTACAAAGTTAAAAATTGTTCACAATCTTTCCGTTGATCTTCTGTAAGAACATAAGGAAAGTCTCTTACTAATACAGCAGACACATATACGGGAGCGCTTCTAGTCAGATAATTGTAATCTGATGTATTTTTTTCAGATAAAATCTCTTTCATTTCTTCAAGCGCTATCAAGGGATTCTCTTCAAAGTTACTATATTTATTGTAACTTTGAACATCATTCTCAAACCTTGCTTTTGCCCAAATTGCCATTGGTGTATGCTTATATAAAGTATCCGTTTGCTCTTTTGTTATCCTGCTAATCTCCTTAAGATCATCTGGCAAATCAGAAACCAGAGGAATGTACGTCGTCCCATTCTTCTCGATAGCTGCATCTGTATCAAAGTTCATTTTTCTTAAATCGATCCGATGCAAAACAAATCGAGATAAAGTATCTTCATCAGGTATATCAGAAAAAGCAATATCGATAGTTTGATAAAGGGTCTTTACTCTTTCAGAGAACTCTAATTCAGCAAGATCGTGCCTCTGAAACTGGTACTCCAAAATGATATCTTCGAATTTTTTCTTTCTAAAGTCTAGATTGTTTGAAGCTATCCTTTCGTCATCATATAGTTTATTAGATGGCAGTCCTCGAAAAAGATTTGCATGATTTTCTTGTACGGATCTTTCAACATCGAAATCAAATACTTCTTTAGTTTTCAGCAGTATACAGGCAATCTCAAATAATTTTTCGGGATATGATATTACTGCACTGACTACGACAGACGTAATCGCGGCAGAATGTGATTTTGACAATAATTCGTAACATGCACCTTCAGCTTGATTTCTGTCTGCTTGTTTCACGAAAAATAGAAGCCATCTCTCTAACGCCATAAGCATAGACTCAAGTAAATTAGGGGCCGTTGATGTACCTCGGTGCATAAGCCAAAGCCTGCTACTTGCAGTCTGCTCAATAACTTTCCCATTGGGCAAATTGATATATATGGTGCTGCATTCGTTGTACTCTTTTTCAAGAAACGAATTGGAATAACTTTTTGTAACATGATTAAAAAAATCTATTATAAATTCGATTGCTTTTTGAGGTGACACCCTTAGTAACTGAAATATCGGAGTGTGGTGAGCACTTGTAGGATAAAAATCATGTTGTGTATCGGAATTCACATCAAAAGCATCTTCTATACTATCACGGCGATAATACCTTGGAAATTCAGATTCCTTATCGTTTCTTTTCCAAAAACAATTCGCCAGTCCTATAACTATATCTGGATTCGCTTCGCATAACGCGTAACTATCCACAACACCTTCCAACAATTGTGTACTCAAGTCATAATATTTCGATCTATGATCATTTTCTTCGTTGTCTATGACCTCTTGAAGAATATGTGTTAACTCTACGTGGGTTTCCAGTGCACTTCCAAGTATAACACTTATAATAGACTTCAATTTTCTATCTCGAAGGGTATAGCCCAGGTGGTTAGATGACTTAATGATATCGTAAAAATTCAATGCAATAAGACCAGCATGTTTTGTTTCAATACCAGTTTTATGGTTATTTACCCATGTTGATAAAGAATCTGTTACAGTCATAATGTTTTTCGCATCCCATGAAATGCGATCAAAGTTATCATTAATAAATTTAAATATAAAAGCCCAGCCTGTTCCAGATGGTTTTGTATATCTATAAACATTAAAAGTTTTTTGCTCCTCTTGAGTGAGTAACGTATTTAAAACCTGTACATCTATAACTTTACATGCTGTATTTAGTAAGAAAACTGCGCGCAATAACAAAGAAAATTGATCGTTATTGAACATGCTTTCCACCAAATACAAAGTATTTAATTGTCTTTCATCGTTCATTAATGAGATCAATATCTCATCCTTCCAGATTGAATCCAAATTATCGTTTTCTAATGCCTCGTTTAAAAAAGTAGATAGCCTAACAGCATCCATATCGATCTGGTCATGTATCCATAACCGAAACATTTTTCGCATTATCAAGCTGTTTCCAATACTACAAAAGAAATCTATTAATCTGTGATTTTTGGTGAAAGCACTCTGAATTACGCGTTTTAATACCCATTCCTCATAAACATCATGAGTTAAATAGTATCCGTCAAAGATACTATCAAAGGCAATGATCTCATCATTTTCAAGTGCACTAATCGCTTCATGGTCTTCGTCTTTCGAAAGAATATAATATGACGTTCCATTGTTCGCATTAACAAAAACCATTTTACAAATGGCAGTTTCACGTCTTAAATGAATATTGTTTTTTGCATTCACAATATTTTTGATTTTTTCATTCCATATCCGTTCTTTAAAATCTTCAATTGTTTCATTAAGCTCACCTTGAGAATGCGTGGTATTCATATATACCTGCAAATAGAATAGATTACACAACAGTATTTTTATTTTAATATCAAAGGGCAACGAAATAGTATGTCGAGTAAAGATATGTTCCAATTGGCTGATTGTAATGTCTTTTACTTCATATTCTTGATACTCTGATAAACGTAAAACGTAATTTATGAAATTATCTTTATAGACCGTTCTAATAGTAAAAATGATTTTCCACCCGTGGTTCACAAGCAACCGTATAATATCTTTTAAAACATCCTTGTTGTTCATTGTAAAAACTTTCTCTACTGAGTCAATAACAAATATTTTTTTGTCGTCATCGTTAAACATGCTGAGAAAGTCTTCAAAAGTATAGTCTCCAAATTTCCTGGAGAATTCTGAAATATTTACAGCTTCAAAATCTGTAGCTTTAAATACAAAAAACGGGATTTCATTTGGAACATTAGTATAACTGTCTTTAATTAATCCAGATTTTCCAGATCCACCATTTCCAAAAATTATTAGGTACTTACTGTTTTCATCTCCAATAAATGAGTCTAAGTCAAAATCATCGTGTTCAATTTTAGTCAACACACCATTATTTTGAATTGTGGAATTTATATTACCTACAATAGTTTTAGTATGCCTTTGTATATGATCTAAGTATCCTTTAATACCTTCATTTGGATTAAAGAAAAAATCCCTTACATGGGTCATTTCAGGACTGAAAAGACTTACTTCGAAGTTGCTTTTAACTCGCCACTCAATGTTGATACCAAATTGCTTTCCATGATTTTCGATTTCAATTTGATACTGAGGTTTGTGCTGTCCTTTCTTTTTACTTAAAGCTAGTTCCTTGTTTACATAGAAAAGCATTCGCGTAATATTAGGATAACTCTGTCTTGATTTATCTATCGCAGCTATAAGGTCAGCTTTTCTATTGGACAAAGTAATATTGGCATCATAGTATTTTGCTTGAAACCCAATAATATCTTCATCCACTTGAATCACTTCTGTTTCAATACCAGTTTGATTAAAATATCTAAAAATACCGAATGGTCTACCAAATTCATGACAAAACAAAATATATGCCAATTGTTCAAATGCGTTTCGGGTATTTCCTGAAAATTTATAATTAAAAACATCCCAATTGATGCTAACGTTTTGATACAAACTAATACCCCCTCTTAGAAAAGGTCAACTGCTGTTATACTTTAATCATAGATACCAAATTTTTAATTCGAGTTCAAACGACATATTTCCTGCTTTTGGAACATGACAATGTTAAATAAACCCCATTCTAAATAATAAAAGGCACCTAATTGTTTTTAGAAATAGAAACAATAGATGCCTGATTAATATGAGTAATTAGGTAAATGTAGCTCAAGTACCACTCCCTCACTCACTCACCAACAACATTCATCACTCTGCATGTGTTCACTCGGTGGAAAGGACAACAACCGTATTAGCTTCTACTTATAACAAAACGTCAACTTCATCCGATTCCCTTCCCGATTATATATATCCGCTCCACTAGCTTCTTCAACGCCCGATTCTTCTCTTCACTTGTCACCGAAGCGCTCCATAACTTCCCAAACTCACCTATCCGCTCTTATATCTGTTCCATAGTCGGATAATTCCCCTCATCTACTACCACTTTCCGCAAAATCCTTCAGCTCTTCCCCTAGCTTTTGAATCTGCCTTGAGCGAACTGCTTTACGCTCTATATAAATACCTGCTTCGTGATCATATCCTCTTCAGAAGACTCATGCAGTTTGTCAAATGCTCGCTTCTGCCTCTTCAACTCCTGCTCTTTAACCTCGATGATCGTTTGCGTATCATTGTAACGGCTCCCATTGAACTCAATCTCCTCCAAAATGTTTGGATCAACATGGATATTCCGATCATACAGAGCTTTGAAAAAATCAGCATCTATTAACTTACCACGCTGCTCACATTTGCTGCCGTCTTTGTACTGGTCATAGTATAATGCGCTTCATTGCTGCCCCTGTTTCTTGTTCTCCCTACCCGAAACTCATCCGAGAACCGCATTTCTCACAATACAGCAAACCTGACAAAAGAAAATGCTACGCCTTGAATTTGGGTTCAACATGCGATTCTTAAGCAGCCGCTCCATAATCGCTTCATGTTCTTCCGGCGTTTCAACTTTTCATGAGTTCCCATGACTTTAATCCGCTCTTCTTCGGGAACCAATTCCACCTGTCCACGTTTGGAACGAGTTTCGATTTTCGACCAAGGTCAGAAGAGTATCCCTATGTTCGAGAGAACGTCTTCAAATTCACCATTATCCCGTAATTCCCCTAAATAACATGTTTAATTTTTTTACTGTCCATAAGTTGCTCTACTCCAAACGTGTTAATATTTTGCCGCCTTCCAAATAGAATGTTAAGAATTTTGATGACACATCATCGAATATGTCAACTGTATGATTTTGGAGGCGTATACCAATGAAAAAATATGAATATGCAATCAAGGAAAGGAATCAGCCATCCGACAAAGCGTCGCGGCGATTTCATGAGCATGTCGCCGAGATAGACATACCTCTGCCCAAAGTGCATCATTCTACGCAAGACAAACAAAAAACTTAACGAATTAAAAACAAGCCGGGACGCATGACCAATCCATGCTCCGGCTTGTTCTATTTCAAGCTTTTTTGAATGAATTCCCTCTCCGACTTCTTCAGATACCTTAGTGAATTCTCGAAGGAATACAGGTAAATGGAACGAAGCATTCTCAGCTTTTCGACTGAGCCTTCTGCAATCACTTGCTTAATAGCCGGAATCATTTGGTTGTTCGTTACTCCGAATTTTCCCGGCTTTACAATATCTTCAATGGCAAGTAGCCTCTCTTCATTCCCATCATTTAGTTCTTGCTTCAACTCTTGTGCATTTGCATCCTGCTGTGACGAATCTTCTTGCTGATGTTTACTATCCCCTTGTTCAGGAACGATTTCCTGCTTTTCTTGGATAATCGGCTTTTCATTTGAATTCTCATTAGCTGCCTCAGTTGGAGTTGATTCTTCCATAACCGAGACTTGCTTTTCTTGTTGAGTTTGTTCTCGCCCTGTCTCCTTGTGAACTTGAACTTCTTCTGCCTGATACTCAATACTTATCTGCTCATTTTCACTTTGAGGATGTTCTGGCATCGATTGTTCACCTTCCAGTCTAACCTGATTACTTCCAAGGCTGTTTATGCCTGAAAACCTAAACTTATTTGCCATCGCTACACCTCCCATAAAACGGTATTTTTCTTGAGTCGTTCTTATCAACATGCTTGACCCTCATACACTATTTCTTCCGCTAAAATAGTTAACTATTTTGCTATGTATCTTCATTTATAAGTCTTCTACACTACAAGCTCATGAAACAAGTTGATTAAAATGAAATTATACTGAATGCATTACGACAGTTATCCCCAATCCCTACCGATTGCCCAAGGGTTCTCCCTTATCCAGGTTAGAGTCTGCTCCGGCATAAACTGTTCTATGGTTATCTCTATCCGAATGATTTGTTCTGGACTCAAACTCAGTAGATGTCGTTAAATTTGATCTTTGCCCGTTCACTAGAGCCAAATCCAACGACGCACATCGTTTGCCCCGTTCCTCTTCACTTCTGGTTATAAAAATGCAACTCTCATATTAACCTTTTCGCTGAATGGCATCTGCAAATAACGGAGACAATATACCTTAAATCAATTCTTGCAGTTGTCAAGGAATCCAGCTGTTCCTTTTATTCTCCACAATTCGGACAATTCTTCATTTCATTCGTTCTCCTCTTCGATTGGTATATGTTGCTACTTCCAGTCAGATCATATCATAAAAAAATAGATATTTACATCTTTTTGTAGAGTATACTCCGTGGAATTATAATTGCAAACACAATGATAATGATTACAAAAAGAGGTATTGCCTTGAACTTAGAAGCAATTTTTGGACAAGTATTAAAGAACATTCGCAAGGAGCAGAAGGTAAGCCAAGAAGAACTGGCGTTCCGCAGTAATCTTGATCGAACATACATATCCATGCTGGAACGAGGAATTCACCAACCAACTTTAAATTCATTGCTTGCCATTGCTGCGGCGCTGGATATGAAGGCTGCTGAGTTGGTAGGGCTAGTTGAAAATGAGATGGAAAGCTATCAAAATTAATAAAAACAAACTGATATCCCTTCATACAAGGGAAATCAGCTTGTTTCAGTTCAGTGTGTAAATATTCAAACATAACCTAAGTAACCGAATAACATTTTGAAACATAGCGAGTTCACTACCTCAAAAAGCACTCATTTTTGTGTAATTAAACTACCGTATTCAACAAACTTGAATTACATCTAAATGGGTGTAAAGTTTCGCCTTGTCTTCTCTTTCATCGCAGCGCTTTACAACTCCCTAAAACTGACCGACCACCTCATTCTACCTAAACACTTTATTTCCAGTTTTATGGCTGCAATATAGTCCCCCCTGCCTCAAGACCTACCCCCATCTCCCTCCCCCCGTAAAACACCTTCACACTCCCACTCTCATTTCCCTTCACCCTCGCCTCAACCAACTTCCCATCTTCCCAGCTCATATCCACCTCAATGTTCCCTTTCGCCTTCAGCCCTTTTACACTTCCCGTCGGCCACATGGCCGGGAGTGCTGGCAAGAGATGAATTTCGCCTTCGTGGCTCTGCAGCAGCATTTCCGCAATGGCGGCGGTGCCGCCGAAATTGCCGTCGATGACAAAGATGTTGGCCTCGGCTCCGGCTACGCCGGATTTGGAGTAGGTGAGCAGGTTGTCGAAGCTTAGCTCCCCGATCAGGTGGGCGATGTGCTGGACGGCCTGGTTACCATCGTGCAGTCGGGCGTAGAAGAGACCGAATAGGGCGGCGGTAAACTCGATATCCTCCAGGTCGGCCCGGGCTGTTCCGGTTCTCCAAGGTCACTCGGGCGGCCGCAGCTAGTTCCGGGGTATGGTGCGGCGTGATCTGGCTACCTGGATACAAGGCAAATAGATGCGCCAGATGGCGGTGCTCCGGCTGCGCTTCCTCGTAGTCCTCCAGCCATTCCTGCAGCTGCCCCTGCTTGCCGATCCTCAGCGGAGGCAGTTGATCCAGCGCCGTCTGCCACTTCTGCTGAAGCTCCTCATCCCTGCCCAGTGTCTGTGCGGCTTTCATGCAGAACTCCAGCAAATCCCGGACCAATACCTTGATCCATGGTCGGACCCATGGATAACTGCTGGTTCCCTTCTTCCCGATTGTCCGTATAAAAGCTGTTCTCCGGCGAGTTCGACGGTCCGGTCACCAGCCAGCCATACTTCGGATCTACGGTCATGTATTCCATAAAAAAAGCCGCCGCTTCCTTCAGGACCGGATAAGCCAGCTCCTCCAAGAACGTCTCGTCGCGGCTGTACGCGTAGTGCTCCATCATATGCGTGGCGATCCACAGCCCGCCCGTCACGTTCAAGCCCCAGGAAGTTTCCCACCCCGGTGACGCGAATCCCCACGCGTTGGAGAATACATGCGCCACCCAGCCATCAGCATCGTAATAATGTCGGGCTGCCGAGCGACCAGCCTCGGATAATTCCCGAATATACTGCATGAGCGGCCGATGGCTCTCACTTAGGTTCACGGTCTCTGTCGGAAAATAATTCATCTGGGTGTTCATGTCCAGGTGATAATCGCAGCTCCAGGCCATCTTGTTGGCCTCACCGTCATTCCATATCCCCTGCAGATGCATCGGCAGGACAGAATCTTCGCGGGAACCGCTGATTGTCAAAAACCGCCCATATTGAAAAAAAAGTGCAAACAACGCCGGGTCATCCAACTGCCCCCCCTTGAACCTGGCGATCCGCTCATCCGTTGGCAGACCGGAGTGCACCGAACTTCCAAGATCCATACTTACGCGTGTATACAGCGGCTGATAATCCGCAAGATGATCTGTCCGCAGCGCCTCATATCCCTTCTGCATGGCCTGATCCAGCTGCAACGCGCTTTTCGCTCGCCAGTTCTCACCCTCCTGACGGTAATCCGTATTCACCGCAAAATAAATCGACACCTCAGCCGCGCCCGCGACCGTAAGGGTACCAGCAGAGCCGCTCAACTGCCCCCCCTCTGCCACTACGCGCAGCAAGCCTTGGCAGGACACGCCGCACTCGCCGTTGCTGTGAATGTTTTCCCATGCCTTCCCCTGGAATTCGATTGTGTCCTTCCCTGTAACCGTGGTTTGAAAAGGACCGTTGTCCCCCTGAATCGAGATGCTGCATGTCACGCCTAACGAACCATGGCTCCGTATCCGGGATACCATCACCTGATCCGCATGGGTAGCAAATACCTCCCGCGCCATCTCCATCCCTTCCACCTCGCAAGCCGAACGCACAACCGCCTCATCCAGATCCAGCTCCCGGTGGAACAGCGGTTCCGCCTCTCCACTAGAATCCAAGGCTGGCTCTGGCTTCGTGTTCTGCTCAAAATCCAGAATAACCTGGCATAGTCCCAGATTCGTGCCAAAATTAAGCTTCTCCGGCTGCAGATACTCCTTAGCCAGTCGATCACCTCCGCGATAATCACCCTGGAAAAAATGCTGCCGCATCCGCTCCAAATCCGCTTGGCTGTTGCTTCGGCCCTGGACCGGCTCGGGCTGCCCGGACCAGTAGGTGGTTTCGGTAATATTCCAGACTTCCCGATGCGGGGACGACAGAACCACATTCCCCATTCGGCCGTTGCCGATCGGCAGTCCTTGCGTCCAGCTCTGAGCCGGTTTCGTGTACCATAGTTTCATATCTGTCATGTTGTTTTCTCCTCTTCATTTGATTTTCCAGTATGGAGACAAGCACTATCCTTACAGCAAAAGCAAGAAATCGCGATCCCCGGATGGAGCCGAGAACCGCGATGAACTTGTAGATGTACATAATGAATCGATGACGACTTGTTATGGATTAGGGACGATTTTATAAAGCTTGGATTCAGCCGCTTGCAGCGCCACATCCAGCGAAGTGCCCGTTACCGTCCGGGATTCACCGCTCCACAGGTCCGTCACCGTATAGGACGCCGACCCTCCGGACGTAATACCTGCCCGGACGAGATCCACGGTGCGCTGTGCCGAGACTTGCGTATAGTTAAACACGGCTACATAGTGGGTTCCCTGATCGTCCAGCACGAATACGTTCGCGGCCTGCGTGCCCGTATTGCCTTCTACCGGCCGGAACGCCTTGCCCTTCATCGCAAGCTTATTCAATTCCGGATTCGTCAGCAGCGTCTCCATGTACTGCCGGGCCGTTGTATCGGTTACATCATCCGAATTCAGGAAAACCGTGCCGGAGATGGCAGCCGCATTCACGCGCGAACGCGCTCCTTCTATCGATCCGCCCTTGGTCAAGTGCATGTAGTCCGGATCGGTATAATGATAGATCGTTCCGTTCTGCCACCAGCCGTACGTCAGATTGTTCAATTGGTATTCCGTGCTGCCAAGGCTGCCATCGATATCGCAGGAGATGCGGCGGCTGTGCGCATATTGGCTAGGGAACAGCGGCGCGATGGAAGCGCTGATGAACATCGAGCCATCCAGCACCTCATTCAGATAAGCCATCCCTTGGTTATAGGCCTGTATGCCGGTTTGAACCTTCGGATCATAATGCTTGCCTTCCATTGCCCCGTGGCTTAGAAAATCGATTTTGATATATTCGAAGCCCTTGCGCTTAAAATTGTTCATATAATAATCGATCCGCTGCTTCACGCCGGGATGCGTCGGATCGACGGCGTATGCACCGTCCAGCGTTGGCAGCACATTGCCTTCCGGATCACGAAGCACAATGTCACCGTACTTGTACTGACCATTCGTCCCTTCCACTTCCTGCTCCATGTTGTTGCCCCAATACACAAACGGCGAATAATAGATGCCCGCCTTCTGTCCATTGCCGTGAATCACCTGAACCAGATCGCTCAGCTGCTGATCGGTCATATTATCCCAGTAGGAATCGAGATTGATATAGATATGACCTTCATTGTTAAAAGACTCATCCTGAATATGATCCCTGAAATAATTCGAGACGGAAACCGTCTTGTCGTAACTCAGACCACTGTCATACGCTCCCCAACTGTTCCAGCCGACCGGAACGCCTTGAGGAATATCCTCGCCAAAGGCTAACGGAGGCTCGATGGCTGCATTCACATGACCAAACGCCTCAAGACCGGTCCGATAATCCTCGAAAAAGCCGACCATGATCTTAGGCGAAGCAACCTGCTTGCCCGTTACTTTTCCATGCGGGATCGTGTCCCACGTGGAGGTGGATGACGTAAATCCGCCATATACACGCAATGTATTCAATTTATCATTCGAGCCGCTCCAATAGATGCCGGTCTTCCACGTGTCATGCGTTACCGAACCGATGACCAGGCCGTTCCGGCTCGTATTGTCATAGATGGCTGTAAGCTCCGAGCTGATGTACAGATCGTTGTTGAGACCCGTATTCATCGTCTTCGCCTGATATCTGGACCACGCATCATTATCGAACGGGACGACGAGAACCCGGTTATCGTCATAGCTGCCGATATCGATGCCGCCCCTCGCTTCCATCGCAATGGGTGCTATATTCGCCGTAGATAGCTCCGTTTTGTGTGAGGCTGCCGTTTCCGTAAGTAAATACGGTCCGTCATTATAGATGTAATAGATTTGACTAAGCGATGGCAATCCGCCGTGCTCATTCACGACTGTTACCTTGATGCCCTCGCCGGTTGCATCCTGAAACGGGATAATTTGATTTTTGTTAAACTTGTGATGTTTGTAATCGGTGCTCGCCACCATCTGGTCGAGTTCAATCTCGCTGTATAACCCCTTGGCGACCGCTTGGCCGTTCCAATTGAACTGCGACAACCCGGTTGAGGTGTTGTACATCAGCTCATACGTCGGATTGGATACCTTGAAGCCCTTGGCATACTCGGTTAGGGTGATGGAGCCGCCGTAGGGAGTGACTTGTTTTTGCCGGCCCAGATCGCCAATGTTCTCATCGCTGCCTGATCCGTCATCGCCCGCAGAATGATAGCTCAGCTCAATCTTGTCGAGATCCGGAGAGTAACCGCCTGCGTCATCGAACAGAATCGTGTTGCTGCCCTGATGCAAGACAATTTGAATCTTATAGGTGCCCATCGTGTCCCAATCCGCTGTTTTCGGAAAACTGAAGTTCTCCTTCTCCGCCCCGTTCACCGAGATCGAAGCCGCGCGGGAATCCCCGGAGATGTAGAACATATTCATATCGTAGACACCGGCTTTATCGACCTGAATTTGATTAAATTTCAGCGAGGAGCCGCCATACAGATTGCCGACCTTTTGCCCGCCTGAACAAAAGCCGCAATCGACAACGCCCGCATTCCCGGTCAACGTGTTCGGAGTGGACTCCGCCTCGTAAGATAGGACGCTTCCCGCCGTCGTACTCGCCGTCTCCTGCTGCTCCGCCGCAGCCAGTGAGCCTCCAAGCGCAGCACCTGCAAGCAGAATCGATAAGAACAGCATGAATGACCTTCGGAAGAACCTGTGTATTGGGATATTCACTGAACCTCTCCTCCTCATCTTCTTAATTTGGACTTAGCTTCAGGATTTTCGACTCGGCTGGCGCCAGCTCAACCACGAGTGTTTCATTGGCCTCAGCGACCGTATCTTCCCACACGTCCAGCACCTTGTAAGAAGCGTGAGCATCCAGCCCACAGCGCGCCAAGGATACGGTCTTCTGTGCGGACTGGGCCCCATCGAAGTTGAATACCGCAATATAAGCCGTTCCCGCTTCGCTTGGATGTGTCAACACAAACGTATCCGCAGCATGTTTGCCCAGATTCCCCTCGACAGGGACAAAGGTTCTGCCCAGTCTGGCAATCTCGATGATCCCCTCATTCCCCAGCCAGTTCTTGGCGCGCCATGCGGCTTCCTCATGACGGAAATCATCGCCCAGCAGCAGCACCGTGCCCGAGATCACGGACGCGGTCAGGCGGCTTCGCCCTTCGTGACGGGTCGTCGAGTCCTGATTGAAGCTTTTATAGATCACGGCATGATCCGGATCGTTAAAACGGTACAGCGTATCGTTCATCCACCACCCGTGCGTCAGCGAGTTCAGCAAATATTCCGAGTCCTGGATCGTCCCGAACACATCGCAGGAGATTCTGCGGCTGTGCGCATAGGAATAAGGGAACAGCGGCGCGATCGACAGGTTGATGAAGAACGGTCTGCCGATACGCTTAGGAGAGAGCTTATCCGTCAGATATGATAGACCGTAATTGTATGCAGCGATCCCCGTCGTAATATCCGGGTTATAATGCTTGCCTTCCAGAGCCCCGTGCGCCATGAAGTCCAGCTTGATGTACTCAAAGCCCTCGGCTACGAATTTATCCATGTACCAATCAATTCGGGCCAGATTCCCGGGATGCGTAGGATCAATCGCAAGTCCGCCTGCAATATCCGGCAAGATTTCCCCATGATGGTCACGCAGCAAAATATCCGCATACGTATACTTGCCGTCCGTCCCTTCCACGGTTTGGCTAAACTGAGCCGGACTTCCCCAGAACGCAAACGGCGTCCAGTATGTACCGGGCAAGTGCCCATTCTCGCGGACCCTTCGCAAGGCGTCCTCCATCTCGGCTGGTGTAAGCCGATCCCAGAAGGCATCGAAATTAATGTACAGCGTGTTCTCATTGTGAAAACCCTGCGGCTGGACCTCCCGTTTCAGAAAATCGCTGGTCGCCGTATACAGCTCGTAATCCAGCGTGCTCATCGCCGCCGACCAGCTGTTCCAACCCATCGGGACGCCGCCTTCCCATGTCAGCGCTGGCGCAACCTTCGTGTTTGCTTCCCCATACGCTTCGAGCCCTAACCGGTAATCGTCATAATCCCCTACAAAAACCAGCGGAGATTCGATGCGCGTACCTCTCACATGACCATGGGGCTGCGAATCGCGGGTCATGATGTCCGCTGCGCCTGCGTACACTTCAAGTTCATTCAGTCTTTTCGGCGTCTCTCCCTTCACGCGAATCCCGGTCTTCCACACATCATGACTGATCGAGCCGAGAATCAGCCCGCTCCGGCTATCCGGCTGGAACAAGGCCGTCACTTCATAACTCTCGGTTTCCAGCGGAGCCGTCTCTGTCAGATAACGCCCCCATTTGTCATTATCATAAGGAACGCGAAGCACATGCAGCGCTTCATCCGGAACCGTCTCATTCCCGCTCGATACCGCTTGGGTGCTCACAACCGCGATGCGGTTGACCTTGATTTCCTCCTGCCCCACGACGACGACCCGGGAAATGAAGAACGAAGCTCCCTCGTAAACGTAAAAATGCTGCTCCAGTCCAGGAAGCAGGTCGGATTCATGCTGAATTACGGCATGCACGCCTGTTCCGAATCCATCCTCAATCTTCTCGGGCTGACCTGCCATAACGTGGCGGTCATAATTCCCCGTATGGTATTCCCGGCCGTGCCACCGGAAGCCGCTGCGCACGGCTTGCAGTGTAAATCCCTTGCTGCCTGCATAAGCGTACTCGCCTTTTACCAGATCCACTTCAAGGGCCATCAAGCCGTTTGTTACCCGAACGTGAGTATCGGCATTCACCCCCACCTTCACGGCCATATCGCGATTCGTTATCACTTGTAGATTGCCTCCTTTTTACACTTGCATCTGTGCTGCATTGAAGCCGTTTGGTGAACACGCCTTTCGCAGCTTGCTACCATTATAGAAGCGTGGGTAAAGCGCTTACTATACAACGATCTTCCGATCCATATCGGGATGTAACGTTTCTTGAACGATGCCGTTGTTGAAATGCAATATGGCCCTTTCCGCTAACGAATCCGTAAAACGTTCTGGTCGTGTCACTGGGGGTCTTTAAGTCCACCCAACCCAGCCGACCTGTGGTTTGGTTACCCATCATTGAAGTTCCTCCTCCAAACGTAAAAAAACGCACACTCCATCTAAGGAACGTGCGCAGATGCGCTAAATGATATTCACTTCATATGTACAGGATATCATGGTGAAAACACTAACGTCATAACCATCTTTTATCCCATCACAACCCCTATGATTTGTGATAAAACGACAAATTTTTTCATTGACAACCTCTAAAAGAGACTATATATTAAGATGAAAATGATAATCATTATCATGACTGTCAAGGGCCCGAAAGTTACGATTTTGATCTCCGGAGCAGAAAGCGAATACATCTTTTCCAAGATAGACGATTTACAAACTCAGATCATAATAAGGAAGGGTTATTTCAATGATGGCAAACCGTAAATTTTTACTACAAACACTAATACTTCTGCTCGTGCTTACAGTAGCATTAGTGGGCTGTTCCAGCCCGGAATCCAGCTCAACACCTGCAACTGATTCGGCCGCGACGAATTCAGCAAGCACCGAAACACCAAGTACGGAAACACCCGCTTCCTCAGATACAGAGACTCAATATCCACTCACCATCAAACATGCTCTTGGAGAAACGGTGATTGAGAGCAAGCCTGAACGCATCACTACCGTTCAATGGGCCAATCACGACGTTGTTCTCGCTCTTGGCGTTGTTCCTGTAGGTTTCTCGGCAGCGAACTTCGGCGTTCAGGATGACAGCGGACTTCTGCCTTGGACTGCGAAGAAGCTCGAAGAGCTCGGCGTCAAGGACCCGAATGTATTCCAGGATACGGACGGTCTTGATTTTGAAGCTATTTCGGACTCCAACCCCGATGTTATTCTTGCCGCTTACTCCGGCATAACCCAGGAAGAATACGATCTTCTTAGCAAAATCGCTCCGGTTGTAGCTTATCCAACCGCTCCTTGGGCAACCACATGGCGTGAGCAAGTCACTTATAACGCAATGGGTATGGGTATGGAAGCCGAAGGCGAACAGCTCATTAAGGACACCGAGGACATGATTAAAGAAAAACTAAGCGCCTATCCTCAGATTAAAGACAAAAAAGTCGTATGGGTTAACTTCTCCGCTGAAGATATGTCTAAACTACATATATACACACCCGTGGATTCTCGCGTATCTTTCCTGCATGAGCTCGGGATGGTTTATCCTGAGAGCATCACGAAACAGATTACGGACCCGAACAGCTACTCCTTGAATTTAAGCGGAGAGAATGCTGAGGCCCTTAAAGATGCAGATCTAATCGTTGGATATGGCAATGACGAGCTGTTGAAAGCCATTCAGGCCGATCCGCTGCTTGGTAAAATCCCTGCAATCAAGAGAGGTTCTGTTGCGTTTATTGAGAGCGACACACCATTGGTAGCGGCTGGAACGCCAAATCCGCTGTCGATCTCTTATACCATCGATGATTACCTGAAATTAATCGGCGGAGCTATTGACCAGATAAATGAATAGTTCATCGATTCCGAACAACAATACGCTGCGCTCAAATACCCCGAAGCATTTTACATGGGTTCTGGTCATGTGTGTTATCCTGCTGGGTGCAAGCGTGGTAGCCTCACTGGCGTTTGGCTCTCGGCCCGTGAGATTTGATGAGCTGATTGACGGCTTATTTCGCCCGGACGTGGATTCCTTCGGGGCAAACATTGTCCGCAAACGGGTTTCCCGAACCGTTTTCAGTTTGTTTTGCGGGGCGGCTCTGGGCGTTTCCGGAGCCCTTATGCAGGCCGTCACCCGCAACCCACTTGCCGACCCCAGTATATTGGGCGTAAATACAGGTGCATCCCTGTTTGTGGTGTGCGGCATCGCGTTCTTGAACATCACCAGCGCGAGTCAATATATATGGCTGGCTTTAGCCGGGGCTGCGATTACTGCAGTGTTTGTATTCGGAATCGGCTCGATGGGGCGTGGCGGAGCCACGCCCATTAAGCTTGTGCTGGCCGGTGCCGCCGTAAGCGCTGCTCTATCTTCCCTGGTTACAGCCATCATGATTCCACGCTCTTACGTCATGGACCAGTTCAGGTTCTGGCAAGTGGGAAGCGTTGGCTCGGCAACCTGGAGTGCGATTGGCACCTTCATCCCGTTTCTGATTGTGGGTGTAATTATCGCATTTATGACCGCCCCGGCATTAAACGCGCTGGCACTGGGAGACGATGTTGCGACAGGACTCGGCGTACGAACAGGAACCCTGCGTTTTATTGCAGCGCTTGCTGGCGTTCTGTTGTGCGGAGCCGCTACCGCTCTGGCTGGACCTATCGGTTTTATCGGCTTGTTATCCACTCACGTCGTACGCCTTATTCTTGGACCTGATTTACGTTTTGTTATACCGATGTCAGCCATCGCCGGAGCCATCATTCTAACGGTATCCGACGTCGGCGGCCGGCTCATGGGCAACCCGGGAGAACTTGAAGTGGGTGTAGTTACAGCGTTTATAGGAGCTCCCATCTTAATCATACTAGCGATGCGATCGAAAGTGCGTTCATTATGACAAATCATTCTATGGAATTTATTATGGCGGGCCGACGTCAAAGACGCCGCCGCTGGATCCTTGTTACCAGTCTCCTTGCTGTGCTTGCATGTTTGCTGTGCTGTGCCATGTTATTACTCGGGAACACCATCTATCCGATTCAAGATGTAATCCGAGCGCTTTCGGGAGAACAAATCAAAGGTGTTTCTTTTGCCGTAAGTACCATACGTCTACCGAGAATGCTGGCGGGTCTTTTTGCCGGGTTTGCCTTCGGCGTTGCCGGGTTCACGTTCCAGACCATGCTGCGAAATCCCCTGGCGAACCCCAATGTCATCGGGATTACGTCAGGCTCAAGCGCTGCAGCTGTTTTTTGCATCGTAATCCTTCATGCAAACGGAGCTGTCGTTTCCCTGGCTGCGGTCATTGCGGGCCTGGCCACAGTATTATTCATTTATGTACTCTCCAGAGGCAAGGTATTCTCCATCGGACGGTTAATCCTGATCGGAATCGGCATTCAGGCTATGCTTGACGCTGTCATCTCTTACCTTCTATTGGTTAGTTCCGAGAAAGATGTTCCCTCAGCGCTCCGATGGCTCACGGGCAGCCTCAACGGCTCCCAATTGCAAGAGCTGCCGCCTCTGGTTATTACGGTGATCATCTGTTCGCCAATCGTCATAATGCTGAGCAAACATCTAATCATATTGGAGCTTGGAGAACAAACGGCTTCCTCTCTCGGCGTGGACACGGACAAGACCCGAATTGCGCTTATTGTGAGTTCCGTCTGCATGGTTGCCATTGCTACCGCTACGACCGGTCCGATCGCCTTTGTCTCCTTTCTGGCGGGACCAATCGCCAAAAGACTCGTTGGCGCCGGCTCCTCGAACGCCCTTCCGGCAGGCCTTGTTGGCGTTAATCTAGTCCTGGCGGCAGATCTAATCGGACAGTTTGCTTTTGAGTACAGATTCCCCGTAGGCATCATTACCGGATTACTCGGAGCGCCTTATCTGATCTTCCTGTTAATCCGAATGAATCGAAAGGGGGAATTATAATGAAACCGACACCTATTTTTCAAGGTGAGCAAATCGTAGCGGGCTATGATAATAAAGCAGTTATTCACGGTGTAGACCTGCTTATCCCGAGCAACAAAATAAGCGTTATTATTGGATCCAATGGCTGCGGGAAGTCTACGCTGCTTAAAACATTGGCCAGGCTTATCAAGCCCATATCGGGGAGCGTTACTCTGGACGGCAAGCCCATCAGCAAAATCCCGGCCAAACAATTGGCGCGAGTGGTAGGATTGCTGCCGCAGTCCCCCATTGTTCCGGAAGGGATCTCTGTAGCGGATTTGGTTGGACGAGGAAGGTTTCCGCACCAATCGCTGCTGAGCGGATGGACCAAGAAGGATCACGAGGCTGTTGCCGAAGCGATGACCATTATGAATATAACCGAGTTTGCCAACCATAATATTGACGAGCTTTCTGGCGGTCAACGACAGCGCGTCTGGATTGCCATGGCTCTGGCGCAGCAAACCGATATCTTGTTTCTCGATGAACCGACAACCTTTTTGGATATCACGTATCAAGTCGAGATTCTGGACCTGCTCACCGATCTAAACCGAAAACACGGAACAACAATTGTCATGGTGCTTCATGATATCAACTTGTCCGCGCGTTATGCAGACCATATTTTTGCGCTGGATACAGGAAAGCTTGTCGCTGAAGGTACGCCAACCGAGGTTATTACTAGCACGCTGGTCAAAGACATTTTCGGGCTTAATTGCACAGTGATCTCGGACCCCGTCTCGGGATCGCCTCTGGTAGTACCCAAAGGACGATATCATGTGAGTGATCCACATCCTTCTTAAATAAGGAACAAGCCCCCCCTCGGGGGCTGCTTCCAATTCTCGCGATGAAGTTAAAGAATGCAAACTCATGTCTCCAAACCTTAAACATGCTTCCACCATACCCCCGCACACTCCGGCACGGTTGACCATTGGTTTGCCTGGATTTTATCTGATAACTCCTCTCCGAAAAAGAACCCTGTGCACTGCTGCGCCTCTTCCACCGTATCAAACACATAGTCCATTCGGATCCACCGATGGTTAAATCCATATGTACGCTCTAATTGTGCATAATAATCCACTAGGAAGTCAGGAGGGTTCGGCGTATCTGTGCCGGTTCCCATCGTCTCCAGAATGATTATCGTCCCGCCCGGCCTCAAGACACGCTGCAGCTCAGCCATCACCTGCTCCAGATTCTGACGGCAGTTCTCTTGGTTTGAATGAGCCAGATAACTAATGGTCCAGCCCGACACCACCAGGTCCACGCTCGATGAAACAAGCGGCAAGCTGCGATGATCGGCAACCACCGTAGTCCAATTGCGCGTATGGTGAAGGTGAGCTAACTTGTCATCCAAAATATCCAGCATCGGCTGTGAGATGTCAGTGCAAATCAAGGAGCTGACGTCAGAAGCAAGCGGTATGGACAATCGTCCTGAGCCTGCTCCCAGATCCAGCACGTCCAATCCCTCATATGATCTGATTCCATGGATCACACCAGATACATCAGGCTGTCTGCTAACCATGGTCTCATAAGCTTCGGCCTGTTTGTTGTATATATCATCAATCGCCATAGCGTGCTCAACTCCTGTCAGAATAGTGCTAGTCCTGTTAAATTATTGTCCCTCTTCTCTCTCCTACATGGTGTTTTGTGTATCGTTGTTACCCAGACAGAATTGTTGGATTGCTCGATGAATAATCTCCGGCTGCTCATGATTGATGGCATGTCCCGCATCCTTCACGATCCGATAAATCATGCCATAATCAATCAATCGGTGGATGGCCTTGGGATAGTTGCTCAGCATGTCTTGGTCGCCAATGAGAAATAGGGCCTTATGCCGGATCACACGAAAGTCTTCCGCAGGAAAAATCGTAATCTTATGATGCCTCATGGATGCATTGTTGAAGAACTTGAGCAGATAGATCCAGTGCTGCATAAGCTCGGGATGTTCCTCGAATGGAGCGATCTGCGGTCCGCACAGCTTTCGCAGCAATTTCCGCGCATTTCGTTCTGAAGGAAATAAGGCCTCCGGTAGAAAAGCTTTCATCATTTTGCTCATAACCTCTAGCTGGCTCCCGGCAATGCTGCCGGCCATGCATACGATTTTTTCAACACGATCCGGTCGCATAAGGGCATAATGATAAGCGAGATAAGCTCCATAGGATACTCCTGCAATATATACGGAGTTGATCCGCAATGCCTCAAGGATTTCGTCCAACCATTTCGCCTGATCAAATGGCTGACTGTAATTGTCATTCGGTTCGCTTTTCCCTGAACCGCCGATGTTGTCAATTGCAATGACATAGAAGGCTTGGGACAGCTCTTCCATGTTATAGACCCACATCATGGCTGCGTTATCTCCCGTCCCATGCAAGAGCAGCAGGGGAGGATTCTCCGATGAGCCTGCCGTTATAATGTGAGTGATGCCGTATGTCGTAGGAATGTTCTGTTGTTCTAGGGGAACCGACAAGCCTGCCAATAATCGATCATAGGATTCATAGATGAGCCGTTGTCCATTCTCGGTTTTATAACGCGGTCGCAATCCCTGTCCACCTCCATGAAATTGAACTTAACTAACGATTTATCGCTATTCTTGTTGTTCATGGTGATGGGTGTAGATGCTGATCAATTCCTCCAGCTTATGTATCGTCTTATATGGCTTGGCTTCAAGAGTGTCATCCCATGGTTCCCTATCTCTTGAACACCATATGGCTTGCAAGCCGCTCCGTGATGCTCCGACAATATCATTGCGTGGATGATCTCCGACATACCAAGTCTCTGAGGGCAGAGTATGAAGACGCTGAAGCGCGATTCTGTAAATCTCGGGATCCGGTTTCTTCATGCCCACCTCTTCCGATATCACAATCGTATGGAAGTAAGATCGAATGCCTAAATGGCGAATCTTCTCCTCCTGGACTTTAACGGTACCGTTGGTGATCATTCCGAGACGTACGCCTTGGGATCTGAGAAAATCCAAGACCGAAATCAGCTGATCCATTGCTTTAATACACTGGGGGATCTCATTTCTGAAAAAGGTTAGGTATTCATCTACCGTTGGCGGCTTCATCCATGGCAGATGCTGCACCAGCATCTGGTGGACTTCCCGTTTATCCCGGTAACCGTTTTGATCCGCTTCCTTAAAGCGCTCGGTTATCATAAGCTTGGTCACTTCATCAGAATCAGGAAAGTATGGAGTAATCAATCGCTGAATGAACAAGTCAATGGCAGCCCTTCGGTCCGTCAACGTTTCATCCAGATCGAAGACTATCGCTTTTATTGTCATAGACACCCCGCTTTCCCCTACCTCGTTACGATCTCGTAACTCTTTACATAACCACGTTCATTCAAATAGATGAAGAGCTTCTCACTCTTGTAATCCATCCTACGCAATGCGCCAAGATCATACACCACTGTATCATCATCATCGACAGCCCGATTGGCACTATCGCTGGCACCGAGGAGATCCATCACTTCCGCCGGGGTTAAGCCCACGAGGTTATGCTCCTGTAGAAAATCGTTCACCATCAGCGCACGCTGCTCAGGATAACCCACCCATCGATTGTAATCAAAACGCTGCAACGACAGGTTGTAACTTAAGGCGTAGATTGAGAAAAATAGGAGCAGTACACCGATTATGATGGTAGACGCATAATGCTGCTTCAGTAACATGCTCCATGTTGTTCTGGATATCCGATACAGAATGAACAACAGCAGCAGTACGGGTAAGGACACCCACGATACCGATACAAAAGATAACGCAATATGATAATGATAGATTAACCGGATAACAACTGCGGCGTAAATCACAACATATATTCCTACGACCAACCCTAGAACGGCGGCATGCGAATTCCAGACGTAATTTCTATGATCTGCGATACGTTGTGCACCTCCAAGCTATGTATTAACCCGAATTCTTACGGACTTTATTATCCAGATCAAACACAATTCCACCATATGCATACTCCGACCTCCAGCTCATGGCCGTCGCTCCTCTAACAAACTACGCATTTCACGCTTCGATATAGATGTAATCTGGGCGATGTGATGGCGGTTATGCCATACGAATCGCTGCAGCGCGATATCAAGGGTAATGCTACCAAGCACTTGGGTTCTCATGGTTCTTTGGAAATCCTCAGGCTTTAATTCCTTGAGCAAAATTAAAAAACGGAAATGAAGTGTTTCCAGCAGCGTAAGCGAGTTCTCAATGGGAACCTCGCTGTAATCACTCAGCTCCGCCCATAAATCCTCCCGGTATGAACTCGCCATGGGTTCATCCTCGGTCAGTGCGCGTTTAAAACGCAAATAAGCGTTCATATCATTATCCGCCAAATGGTGAATAATCTGCCGAATGCTCCACCCGCCCTCCCGATAAGAGGCATCCAGTTCGGACGGAGTCAGGTTCATAATAATTTGCCGAAGGGTCGGTACGATAGCAGGAATCTGCCCAATGAACTGCTGCCTTTCTTCCTTAGTGGGTTCTTCGTGAGGTGTAAACGAACCAATCGGATAACGGATGGCATCCACTTTTATACATCCTCCCAACGTTTTCTGAACAACATTGACCAACGCAACAAGTTAAGACATATGAATATGCACTTACCCGGAAGTTAGAATCAAAGGCGTGTTAAACAGGGCAAGCGAGTGCCCCCCGCCACTTCTCCTGTAAAATGAAACATAACCACATAATGATTCAAACTGCTGAGAAAATGATACACGCCTGTCGTACTTGTCAATTTGACATCATAACCTGTCTCTTCCTTCGCTTCTCTTATAGCTGCCTCAACAATATCTTCCCCTGGCTCGATCCGCCCTCCCGGAAAGCTCCATTTATCCTGTACCACGGGTTTGTTCTCCTGGATGATCAACACCTGATCTTCTTGAAAAAGAGTAATGCTTACCACAAGTACGATACCCTTCTTCGTCATAGTCCCCTACCTTTACACATGTTCTAAAATAAAGCCCCACCCTGACGTTATCCACTCTTCTCCCTCATAATCATCCATTCGCGTCCAAAGGGGTCCCTAAAATCCAAAAACCACGCAAAACCCTCGTCCCGAATCTGTTCCATTCTTGCTCCGGCCGTGGACAGATAGGAATGCAGCTCTTCGATATCCCGATTGGTTCTGAATATAAATGAAGCCGCCGTCGTTAATTCCAATTCTCTTGTTTCGTCCACGCTCTCTAATAACAGATTGGGACTGTTGTAGAGCGTCAACATATAGAAGCCCTCATCCTGCATTAATATCTTGAAGCCTAAATACCGAGTGTACCAATCCGCCGCCAGCCCGATGGTATCCTTCGTGAAGATCATACGGATGTCATCCAGACGATCCAGCACAGGAATTGGGTCGGTCGACGTTTCATTATGATGTAAAGGAACAGGTTTATAACCATTCTCAACATAGAGTGCTTCAACCTCACGCTCCCCGATGGCACGATTATAGATCCGCAGATCGTCCAAGCGCCCCTGAAAAAAGAAGTAAGGTTCATCGGTAGATTTTCTGCCCACATACATGGGTTCGTCAGGATAAGGTGTGAAGCTGCCTGATCGTTCGGCTGTGTGTTGGCCATTCACATACATTCGGTAACGGGAGTCCTCATAGATCAGGACCACATGATACCAGTGTTCCTTCACAATCCTGGCATTCATCATCAGGTCCGGCTCCCGCAGGAAACCATGGAACGTAATGTATTCATCCTTCGTGCTGAGCTGTAACGCCCGGTTCTGATGGTGACCGTCCTGAGAGACAATCGCGCTATGCCACCCCCGCAGCACCTGATGTGCGTCATAATAACACCATACTGATATAGAGAAAGCATTCTTCGATAGCATCGGCGGTTTATCCATTTGAACATAGTCACTTCTGCCGTTCAGCGTTAAAGCTCCACCCTTCCTGCCGAAGCGGTCGGGACCATACTCCCCGCCCTCCAGCCGTCCATGACGCCCCTCCCCGCTGGTATCCTGCACATCACCGTCGAACAAATATTCCAGAACAAGGCCGCTTCGTAAATCGATAGGATGTAAGGATCTGCCAAATATCTCGTCAATCGTGGTTCCAAATACATCTGCCAGCAGTGGTATATGGATAATGTCCGGGCAAGTTTGCCCATTCTCCCATTTACTTACCGCTTGATAACTGACACCCAGCCCATTAGCCAATTGCTCCTGTGTCATACCAAGCTGTTTTCGCAGCCTGACGATATTGTTGCCCATCACGTTGTTTGCCTGATTCATGAATCCAAGATCACCTCGTTCTCCATGAGATGCATCTAATATAAACCAATCTTTAACCAAAAAGTATAACGCAGCAGTAGAACGCCGGTTCCTGATATTCAACCTCCGGTTGAGTCGATTATTACTCTCGGCTTAACTTTAGTTTATTGACCTCAGGCACTTGCAAGATTCTATTCAAATCTTCGTCTGTTCCGCGTTGCCTCATCAAGCCATGAGATAAGTCCCAGCTTGCTAACGTACATTTCGTTTTGTACTACTATATAAGGAAAAGGCATACCTTCTGATGCTCCCTGCTCTCTTAGCGCATTGTCGGATGAAATGATGCTCTTCACCTGATACTCGGTAAGGTTCAAGAACTCCGCTGTTTGTTCAAGAGTCATTAACGGAGGATCGGTTTGCACAGAATCAGCTCCTTCTGTAACGGCAGGCACATACTTTGAATCCTCAGCACCCTGAAGGATGAAACTGGCGGCAACGATGGATATTCCGATAATCAAAGAACTGATCAATGCGCTGTAATTCAATGGCTTCAAAATTTATCACCTCGATTCATCCATATATTCCGTATACGCTCACCCATTTCCTCCACGAACATCCAAAACCAAAGCAAAAACCTAAAATATTGTAAATACGCTGCCTGCCAGAAATAGGTTATGATATGGGCAAATCAGGAAAGGAGGACAGCAGGATACATCTAATTTTTAGAAGATTTACGAGTCTCGCACATGACAAAGGAGGAACCCTTATGAGAATCCCCAAAATCACCAGCCTGTTCATGATGCTTACATTTCTGACAACAACGTCTCTCTCCGCTGCCAGTGCGCCGGCAGGCACAGCTGAAACTTCATCAGGTCCACTGCGGATCATGAGTTTTAACCTGCGCTATGCTGCGAATGATGATCAGCCATGGGAGAACCGGCGACCGGTGATGAGGAACTTGATATTAGAGAATCAACCGGATGTCATCGGAACTCAGGAAGGCCTTCACCGCCAAATCGTTGATTTGGAGAACGACCTCCCGGGATATGGCCGAATCGGAGTTGGCCGCGAAGGCGGGGAGTTAGGAGAATATATGGCTGTTTTTTATAAAATGGATCGGCTTAAGCCTTTGGAGCAGTCGCACTTTTGGCTGTCGGACACCCCGCAGATCATCAGCTCTGCAAGCTGGGGAAATCAGATCCCGCGCATGGTAACCTGGGTCCGCTTCCAGGACCTGAGGAACGGCAAAACCTTTTATATGGTAAACACGCATCTGGATCATCAATCCGAGGTTTCCCGGCAGAAGAGCGCAGCGCTCATTATCGATAAAATGAAGGGCTTTGCACCAGATATCCCCGTGGTTATGACGGGCGATTTCAATACCGTTCCGGGAAGCGATACGTATTCTATTTTTACAAGCAATGGGCTGTCGGATGGACACATCACCGCCAAGAAGCATACTAACGATGACCTGGGGACCTTCCATAATTACAAGGACCCTACGGGTGGCGGCAGCGGTAACCGGATTGACTGGATTCTGCATAGCACGGGATGGAATGTCCTGCACAGCGAGATTATTAATTACAATGAGGAGGGGCAATACCCAAGCGACCATTATCCGATCATGATCACGGGCACGCTGCAGAAGACCAACAAAACCACGGAGGAAACAGTACCCAAGCTCCCTTTGACCACCGCCCTGCACATCACGGAAGTCGTGGCTAACTCCAGCGATCAAGGCAATTATAATTATGTGGAGATTTACAATCCCCATGACCGGGAGATCGATCTGGAAGGGTACCAAATCTACTATTATTACGACCCTGCTCTTCCATTCGACAAATCGAAGTCCAACCGCTGGACGATTGCAAAGGACCGATACAGCACGGACACCATCATTCGTCCCAACGAAACCAAGGTCATCTGGATCAAGAAGCAGCCTTGCTGTTATGACCTGAGCAGGGAGCAGTTCCTTGCCGACTATAACGCGAATGAGAACGACCTCTCGCCTTCTCAGCTGCTTGCCGTCTTCACGCCGGGCAACAATCAGGGATTGAACGGCACCTCCACCAGTGGACGCTCGTTAGGTATTTCATCCCCTTCGGGTACGCATCTCGTCGGAGTGCAATTCAATAACGGGCAGCTGGATGCCGGCGTCAACGAATCGATCACCTACCTGGAGCCTCTGCCGCTTACCAGCATCATGCAGAAAAAGGAGACTCACCAAGCCCCTTCGCCTGGTCAGCCTTAAAATGATTATGAAGATCACTCAAACCTTCCATGAACCTTCCGTATTACAAGGGGTATGGAAGGTTTTTTAGGTAATTCAACTTATACCATTTAGTTCTATGTAATTAATTCATCCTATTTATGTTATAATATATTACATAAATATTGTTAATTCTCATAATTCCGATGTATAATGCTGCTAGATTGATATTATACATACGAGTTAGGGGAGATAATATGCCATTAATGAGAACAACAACGCGTAGATCACTAACTGTTGCTTTATGCAGCCTCTCTTTGTTGACAGCTGTACCCGCACATGCCGCAGGGAATACGTCGTTTCCTATCCTGCAATCCGTTAGCAAAGATCAGATCAAAGCGGATTATTACGTTCCCAGTTCCCTGGAGAACATCAGCTGGGGGTTTCTGCCGAATCGGGACAGCAAATCCATCCTGACTGTCTCCTCCGGCAGCACCATCACTTTTGATACATTATCCCATGAGGGAATTCTCGAAGACCAAGGACGGGATCCGGAGAAGTATTTTGCTTCGTTCGGTATCCAGCCGGATCAGGTGCTTAATGATGCTAAAGCGATTGCCGCATCTGATCTTCCGCATGATTTTGACGCAGATGGTCCGCATGTGGTAACGGGGCCCATCGACATTCAAGGGGCTGAGCCTGGTGACGTATTGAAGGTTGAAGTGCTGTCTCTTACTCCCCGAGTTCCCTATGGCGTCATTTCCAATCGGCATTACAAGGGCGCACTTCCCGGTGAATATCCAGAGAATGAGGGGCGCAAGGAAGGAGCAAACGCGGCGAATCCCGAGTTATATCAAAATATATCCAAATTTACACCGGTAGAAGAAATCAACGGCAAGCTCTATGGCGTGCTTCCCATTGAAAAGGGCGGCCAGGTTCGCTTTCCCCTTAAACCTTTCATGGGCCTTATGGGCGTGGCGCCAGATACCAGCGAAAAAGTAAGCAGTGTCCCGCCGATCGAAACGGGAGGGAATATCGATATCAACGAGCTCGGTGTCGGCTCGACCCTGTATCTGCCGATCCAGGTTAAAGGCGGACTCTTCTATACCGGAGACCCTCACTTTGCACAAGGAGACGGCGAAGTCGCATTGACTGCGATGGAGGCCTCCCTTCGCGGTACCTTCCGATTAACTGTGCTAAAGCCGGGAGATCCCTCCCTTCCGCGAGCCGAGCTCAAGCAGCCTTTTGCCGAAACCGAGGATTACTGGATTCCCGTCGGTCTTGACGCAGATCTGGATGAGGCCATGAAGGAAGCGGTACGTGAAGCGCTTGGTTTCCTGAATGAGAAGCTTGGAATGGATCGCGCAACCGCCTATGCTTACATGAGTGCCGCCACGGACTACGAAGTCTCCCAGGTTGTGGACAAAACGAAGGGAATACATGCCCTCATCCATAAGAGGCATTTCATCAACAATCTCAAGCTCTCCATCGCCATCCATGGCTCCACCCTGCCTTCCTCCATCATTAATGACGAGTTCTACGTTCCCCTTCGCTCGGTGGCTGAGGGTTTGGGATATGAAGTGAAGTGGGACCCTAAGAAATATGCCGCCCTTGCTTCAGCCGACGGCAAGACTGTGACGATCCCGATCGGGCAGGCTATCTTTGAAATGGATGGCAAGGCGGTCTACAACAGCGATGCCGCAATGATGAAGGACGGCGTCACCCTGATTCCGATCCGGAGTATTCCCGTTCTATTTGGAGCCCATGTGAACTGGACCACCAGCGGGAATGAGCTGAAGGCCAGCGTAACCCCTCCGCTGGATTGATCTCATTTTTTCTTAATTGAATATTTCTCAATTCAAAAAGTCCCCCTAAACAGCTGGACATACACACCAGCTAAGGGGGACTTTCATGTTAAATCGATGTGGATTTATATTGGACCTCTAAACACTGTTTGGCGATATAAAAAATTTGACCCATATGCTCCGAATAATGCGTCGCACATTGATGCAGAATATCCAGATTCGTTCTCTCCGTCCCCCTTACCGATTGAACCTGTTCAAAATCGTCATTCGACATGGAGCTGACTGTGTCTATAAGGAACTGGAACCGGTTCTTCACGATTTGGATCAAATCATCCCGGCTTACAAACGTCTGGGTCAATTCTTCCTCCCGGTTCCGCATAACGTCTTGATGCAGAATCCCCTTCGTTACTCGCTCCTTCATATTGCCATCGATATGCCTGATCAGCGTAGATATGCTTAAACTTGAAGGTCTTGGCCTCCAATTGACTTGCTCATCGTTCAACTGCACCAGCACTTTGAGCGTACGGCTGCGGATGTTGTCGAACTTCGTAATCAGCCATTGTCGGTTGAAATCATGATCCATATCCAATCACTCCTTATCAGGTATGATAAAAGATCTTTGTTTCATGCCTTCGTTGCCTTCCATATATATTTGAGCTCACGGACCCCCAGCCGCCCATCGATCTGATTCTCCCGTATCTTGGCTTCAAGCTCACCCTTTCGTTCCGGCAAGGTGAAATCGGGATTACCAGGCGTATCCGACAAATTTAATGCAAATTCAACCCCACTCGGGAAGTAAGTTACCGCTTCATTAAATTCTTCGATCGTTACATCAACGTAGCCATTCTCGGACAATCGTCTTCTCACGTCAGTCACATCAGTATGTATGCCGAAGATGGTTCCGCCAGAACACAGAATTCGCGGATGCTCCAGGATGGAGGTTGGACCCCGCCGATCATAGATGAAATCAAACTGGCCATCATGAAAAGGCAGCTCCGCCTTCGTGGTGGCATACACAAATTCAACATTACCGATTCCGCTGGATTCCAGTAGGGATTGGGATATTCGAATCATCTCAGCGGAGTTGTCAAAACCTGTGATTTGCTCTGCATGTCTGGACATTTTGAGCGTGAATTCACCATGTCCGCAGCCTGCATCCAGCACCGAACGAAATGTTGGCAGCATCTCTACCAATCGCTCCTCGTACACGTCCTCAGCCGACCTTCCGACCACCGTGTATTTCGCTCTTCCTTGGTATCCACCGTTCCGGCGTGCGATCATGTCGTACCAATCTATTCCCATGCGTTCCCTCCTCCGTCATCAGATGCAATCCTATTTAAAGATAGCAGAATCCTGTTGTTATATGAATAAGCAGAAATACTCACTTGATCTAATGAGTTAAAATATTACCATTTTGAATGATAAAGTCAACGGCCACTCTTCTATTAAAAACCCCTAAATAGGTCTTTCGTAATAAAAAACAATTGATATTGTCATAATTTGTCGTCTACAATAGTGGAATATAAAACCAATACATAGAGACATACAGGAGGCAATCATGTTGTTAAAAAGGTGGCGCCGATTATTCGCTTTAACTCTTATTCTATCACTATGCATGACGTCTATGGCAAGTGCAGCGGAACCCAGCACATCCAAATATGCCTGGGCCGAGAAATCCGTTGATTTTCTTAGGTCTCAAGGGGTATTTGAGAATATGGAGTATCGAACCCAAACATTAGGCAAGATGGTGACCAAGACCGATCTTACACTTATGGTTCATCGGCTGTTTCCCGAGTTCCGGGTTCCCAGCGACAAGAAAGTCAACATTCCGGGCGTGCCCAATGGACACTCGTCCTATCCCATTTTCAAGGATGTTTACGGCAGCATCTCTAGCGGGCTAATTGAAGCAGCCGACAAAATAAATTATCACAATGAAACATTCACTTACCAGCCGGAGAAAGTGTTAACACGCTGGGACCTGTTGATTACGCTGAATGCGCTCTTTAAAGATATCGGTTACGCACTGGTACTACCGGAGGGTGAAGATATTGCCAGACTTCGTTCGTTTAAGGATATCCCCAAGAGATATTTCAATTCCTACAACCAATATGAAAAATGGAAGTATGCTTATCAGCCGTTAGCGCCTGAAATTGGGTTGCTGCAAGACAAAAAATGGGGGCCTTCGCTAGCTTCGGACCTTGATTACGTCAAAGCCTATGCCCTGCTCGGTTTTGTCGAGGCTGGCATCATGAAGCCCGACGCAAAAGGATATTTTCGTCCAGATCAAAAGGTGACCTTAGCCGAAACCTCGGTCATTCTGCATCGCATATACAACTACTATGAAGGCGCCAGCTATATTAAGGCACCGTCGCAGGACGATCTCATTCCGAACGGAACAAAAGTCTACATGTATGCAGGATCGCGATCGGGACACGGAGTAAGTCCGGTTTCTGATTTTGCTCTGATGAATCCCGATGGCGCCTCGGAGTTCTATCTCGCCATGAACGCTTCAGAGAAACTCGACTTGCAGATCAACATAAACGGGGAGCCTTCCTATTACACTTACGAACAATTGAGCAATCCTAAACAGCCTGTTCGAATATCCCTGAATGGCGCACACTATGCAGAATTCTTTCCAATCATTCGGAGCAAGGGTCAAAAAGCCACCAACGATAATAATAGCATTGAAGTTCAGTATTATTATGCCGATACCTTACAGGACTTCACCAAATTATTGGAATAAGAGCCCAATCTATCATTAGCTCAATACAAAGGGAGTGCAGCTGTTGTATACAGCTAACACTCCCTTTCCTATTAGAAAACAGCTGCAGCGATTCGTTGTTTGCATCCTGGTACATCAGTCTCCCTCAGGTTACCTCTCGAATTATAAATTAAGTTTGGCTACAGATTCTCCTGCAGACCACGGCATAACCCCGATCTCCTCAAAACCTGCTTTCACGTACAGCTGTCTTGCCTGTTGGTTCTTCGGGTCAAAACTCAGCATGAGGACATTCGTCCGATCAGGTTTGTTGCGGATTTCTTCAATTATGAACCGCAAAGCCTCTTTGCCGTACCCCTTCCCTTGATGATGCCCATCTATCATGTATCGATAAATCCAGTAGTTTCCGTCATCCGAATCCAAGCCGTACATTGCAAAACCGACCATCGTCTGATCATTGTAAATAGCCATCGCCTCAAAATTCTCAAGGAATTGGAACTGGGCAATCGAATACAGATTGGAAGCAATAAAGCTTTCCTGCTCCGGTTTCGCTTTCAGTTTAATGCATTCCGTCCAATTCTCCTGGTTAACAGGTTGCAGTCTAATCATGTCATACTCCTTTCACTCACCCACAAATTCCTTCCATAACACACCCATCCAAATAATACCATACAGATCCCAAGTTTATGTGGGATTAAACGGATTTAGATAAAGTCTTCCCGTCCCAAACGGCAGGTTATATAAACCGCTCCGCCTTTTATTTAGCACATATCGGAACACTTTATCATTTACTATAGTGATTCTACTATAGTGAAGAGGTGATTCATATGGCTTCTGTCAATGCTGTTCCCCAGCCGGATCTTGTATTAATCAACTGGTCAAGAAACCCTCTCGTTGTTGGCTCTCCTCGCAGAATTCTTGCTGCGCGCGTAATCGGCAGCTCTTCACCTTGCAGAGCAGATTTGACACCGAATGCATTATTAAGCACAGCCTTGGCCTGCTTGCTGGATAATGATGTAGGATTCAAAATCGTATTCCGCAAAAGAACATCCAACATTAGCGGATACCTGTTATTGCAACGTGTTTGAAAACTCTATTTGAACTATTCGCTCCATGAAATCCCATCGTTTACCAGAATAGATTGCCCAGGAAATATCTCTGAGGACTTATTCTAGTACAATGAAAAAGCAAGCAGGATCCTGTACAGGATCCTGCTTGCTTCTTTGTATGAACCGCTGTTCAACCTTTTTCAATCTCTCATTCATATCTCTTCTATAGTCTCTATATATTACTTCACTTGAGCGACACTTACAGCCACCTTTTCCAGCTGTGCTTTGCTTAAGGAATGATCCGGTGAGCTGATCGTTACGTAGCGATCATGGAATTGGAATCCCAGCATAGCCGTATCATCCGGCGTATACCATTTAGCTTTGGTTCCGTTGGACAGTGTTACGGGTGTGCTGTCATACCCGTGAGAGTAGTCTCTTGGGGAGATATAGACCGTCATATGTTTAAATACCATATTGACTCCATCTTCCGATGTCCCTGTCTTTTGGTACACATCCCCTTGGATCATCTGATTAGGAGCATAGGGTGTTGTGAAACCATCGAATTTAGCGAATGCGCTTTTGATTTCTTTTAACTGGGCGTCGCTGTATTTCACTGTGGTGAGCTCGGACGTCTGTCCGTTTCCAGAATGGCTTCCGATCAGCACCTGGTTATTCTTCGCATCGTACTGAACAGGAACATTCAGCACGTCCGCAATCGCGCGAACAGGGAGATACGTAGTGTTTTTATAGGTGATAGGGGTCAGCTTCCCACCTGTGTTATAGGCTGTACCTTCGACTTTGATGCCAATGCTATGATTCAGGTAAGCCGAGATTTTCTCCAGGTTCGCTCCTGCATATACGCCGACTGCTCCCGTTAATGTCATACCTAATACGGCAACTGCCACCATTGATTTTCTCAGCTGTTTCATTCTCTTCATTCCTCTCGTAGTCTCACCGACATTTCAAGCCGATGAGTAAATGGTTGATCGTTCATCCATAAAATGGTTATATGCGATATTTTTATTTAAAATCGATGACGTGAGTCGCAATTAAAGCTTCCTTATCCTCAATCGTAATTCCCAGTCTTTTTCCTGTCGGACTCCAATTCAGAGGATATTGAGGATGGGCGGCAGGATGAACCGAGGAATAATAGGGCGCCATCCAGCTTACCTTCCCGGAAGCCGTATTAAAAACATACACACCGTTCATTCCGCTCTCATTCTCAGAATAGACGTCGAAGGCTAATTTGGAGGAGTCCGGCGACCAGGATAAATAAGAGATCATATCGCCTTTTCCGATAAGCGTGCCTTGCAGACGACCAGCCGCGTCATAAATTAACAGCTCGCTGCCTTGTTCTCCGTCCGTTTTCGTGGCGGTAGAGACGGCGATGTATTCGCTGTCCGGCGATATCTCAAAGCTCCATACGTTTTCAATGAGTCTCACAGGCTTCGACTGTCCCGGTTCAACAACCTTAAGCACTTGGTTCACATCCGTATAATATATCCGGCCTTTACTAGCCCCAAATTGGTTATACGATTCAACATCCTCATCTTCGATTGAAATGGTCTCATATGAACCGTCCGTGGAAATAAGACGAATCTCCCCTTTGCCGCTCATGGAGCCTGCTGCAAGGACATAGGTATCGGAATTGAGCCAACCCCCCACCTCCATATAATTGTTACCCTTCACCAGTACACTTTTGCCTGTGCTCAAATCCTTCATATAATTGTCCGCCGTGTACTTATCCCTCCACTTCTGAATGAAACTGTATTTACCGTCCGGTGATGCATCTTCCTTGACGTAATGTTCACCTGGATGCTGTTCTTCATGATTCTTGATCTCGCGGCGCTCGCCTGTGCTTACATTCACGGCTTCCGTGGTATAAGCATACTTCGGTTCTTCCGTTTCGGTTGCTTCCTTCACCATTTTGGTGGTGGTAACCCGTACTTCATTCTCGGACAACCACGCCTCAATGTTCGATGATGGGATTCGATGGGTCTGATTCACAACCAATTCCCGACTCGTCCCCCCTCTTGATCCTTCCACTACCGTGAGCTTGCGCTCCTCCGAAGCATTGCTGCCAGCGTTTGAGACAGGTGGTTGAATATTAGGGCTGCCGCCCGGTTCCACAATCGTTAACCGATCCTGGGACTGGCAGGCAGACAGCGCAGCGGCGAGAACAACAACCGGCAATAATCGGGCACAATGCTTTCCTACTACATTTTTCATAACAGGTTCCTCCTACAAATGGTCCCTAAAGGGAGCTTCGGCAGCAGCACCATGTCTTAGCATGCCTCATGTTTCCCTGTTGATCTCAGTATAGAGTGCGAATATATCGATAACATATCGGGCTTGTAACGAACTTGTAAACATATGTGCTGCTATACAAAAAAAGGCCCAGACCCTTATTCCAAGTCTGGACTTTCTTCTGCTGATCTAATCTCCTCTGGACGCGGCCGATCCATCGGCAAGGTAATTATAAAGGTAGAGCCGCCCGATCCCGTCTCCGTTAAATGTACAGAGCCGTGCTGTTTCTCGGCCAGGCTGCGTACCAGCGATAACCCCAGGCCAGTCCCCCCATAAACTCTGGATCGGTCACTGCTCACTGTATAAAACGGATCGAAGAGCCGTTCTCTGGCATGATCCGGAATTCCGATTCCTGTATCGCTGACACGAATCACCATACGATCAACGCCTTGTTGATCCTGCACCTCGTTTGTCAACGTAACGGTTCCACCGGGCTTGTTATATTTAATTCCGTTATCCAGCAGGTTCAACATCATATGCATCAGATTATCCGCATCCGCCCATACCTTGCCATCCGTTAGATTGGATTGAATCGTAATGTTATTCTGCTCTGCCTTAGCCTGAAGACGAGCTGTCGCCTCCTCCAGGATCGGCTTCAGCTCTATGGATTCCGCATGGGTTTCGAATTCATAAATATCCATGGACGATAGCTGAAGCGCCTTCTCCACCAGGCCGTATAAACGCTGGGCCTCCTTGCGAATCCGAGTTCTCGCTTCTTCCAGAAGCTCAGGATCGTCACGATATAAATCAAGCAAATCTGCATAAGCAAGGATCGAAGTGAGCGGCGTCTTCAATTCATGGCTGATATTCCCGATAAACTGCTTCTGCTGTTGTTCCAGCTCTTGCAGCCGTTCAATCGCATCAAGCAGCTTCAACTTCTCCTCTGTGAGCTGGCTCACAGAGGAGGATATTCTCCCGCTCATCTCAAAAATACCTTGCCCCAGCTCACCAAGCTCATCCTGCCGCTTGACCGTCGGCTCGCTAAGATAGGCTCCCTCGCCGATTTGCTGTGCAGCCAAATTCAATCTGCTGATGACATGAACCTGGCGCCAGACATACAGATAACCGATCAGGAAGCCGGCAGCCAGTACTGACATGCCGGTTACGAGAAACAGCTTGCGGATTCGCTCATAGAAAGCATGCTGCTCCGCAAGCGAAGCATGGAATTGAATGGTTCCGATCTGCTCGTCCATATTGCGAAGCGGAGCAAGGTAGAGCAGTTGATCACCCTCGGTAATATAAGCCGAACGTCCTTCTTCCGTGTGGGCAAGCGCATCCTTCACATCCATTTTGGGCTGAAATGGAAGCGAGGTCCCCGTGAATGTACCATCCAGCTTATACAAGGTGACAGCCATGCCGCTCTGCGATCCAAGATCCACTGCAAGCCGTTGACCCACGCTTTCCATAAAGGCATCCGGCTGCATTTCATTATTCGTATTCGTCAGAAACTCCTGATGAACCCGAAGATTGGCCGCTTCTGCTTCATGAGCGAAGGATTGCTCCAGGCGGACGCGCTGGTCCTCTCGTATGCCCGCAAGAACCAATGTGCTCAGAACAACGAGCACTGAGATCAGCAGCAAGGCAAGAAGCAGTGCGACCTTCCACTTCAAGCCGAAACGCACCTTTCTTAGACTCATGCTGGACTCTCCGTGCTTTTGTATCCGATGCCATACACGGTCTGAATCACGTCATGCAGATCTCCGAGTTTCTTACGCAGTCTCTGAACGTGGATATCTACCGTACGTGTCCCGCCTGCAAAGTCCATATCCCATACCTGCTCCAGCAAAGCCTCCCTGGAGTATACCCGCTCCGGGTTTCGTGCCAGGAGAGCTATAAGATCAAACTCCTTCGGAGTCAGCTCCAGCAACTTGCCTTCGGCATGCACGGTACGGTTTAACAGGTTAATGACAAGCCCCGAAATTCGGATTTCATTCTGTGGCGAGGCTGGCTGCTGAATACTCTCAACTGTTCGGCTTCTTCGTGACAACGCCTTCACTCGGGCAATGATCTCCCGCATATCAAAGGGTTTGGTCATATAATCGTCCGCGCCGAGCTCCAATCCCAGCACTTTATCAACGATATCGTCCTTTACGGTCAATAACAGGATGGCCGGACGCTGCCGGTTCTCAAGCTTTCGGCAAACATCATATCCGCTAAGCCTTGGCATCATCACATCCAGCACCATCACGTCGGGATGGAACGATTCCACTCGTTCAAGCGCTTCTTGCCCATCCCCTGCCGTCTCAACCGTGTATCCTTCTCTTCGCAGCGCATAAGCCACAGCGCTTGATATACTGACTTCATCATCTACTACAAGTACCTTGGTCATCGCATTCACGACTCCTTTACCTAGCCGATTACGACAATTGTTAGTTCAATGATGGTAACGTATCCGGCATCATATTTCAACAAGCGGGCAGCCGTTTCATTACAATTGTAACCATGAATTATTTTTGGAATCATTTTGTCCTAGAACTGGCTTGATGTCATCCAAGTTTGCTGCGGGTTATGGTTGACTCTAAAATGTCGTGCTACTCCAATACGCATAGGACTCCTTAAGAAGTTGAATTTGTTCTAACCATGCCAAAAGAAATCTTCATATTCGGTGCATAAGTTAAATACGAATTCTCATCAAACTCCTGAAATAATCTGAGCTCTGCCGCGTATTGCGCCTGTGCTTCCTCCTCGGTTAAACCTCTCCGCATCAACTGCTTCACAATGGTTGCGGGATCATCCGGTTCTTGTCCGATCCCCTCTTCTCTTAGCGATTGGAATAGCTGTTCTTTGGCGGAAACGTCCATGTTTCGATGTAAAAAATTCACTTTATCGCTCACTCTGCACTCGACGTTTCGCAGCCCGAGCTGGCTCAGAAGTATCGGGAGTTTGATGCCGATGTTTCCGTCTTTACCACTGTCGTTTGCACCCGCTTCGTACAGCTTCTGCAATATCCCTAGACGTACAACCTCCGAATGCTGTAATTCATCGAAGCCATAATTAGCTGCATTGGCGATCCAATGTGGTTCAAAACAAACAACAAGGCCACCGTCTTGTACGCTGTCGATCATCTTTTGAAGGATGGTCTGTGGACGATTCATATGCAGCAGAAAAGCATGACAGAGTGCGATGTCATATTCACGCTCTGCTACGATGTGCTCAATATCTCCTTGAATGAATGCAGTCGAATAAGGAAGCTTCCCAAAAACATCTCTGGCTTCCTCCAGCAAATCATTACCTTTATCGATGCCCGTGTAAGTTGAGCCTGCAGGTAACAGTGGCAGCAGTTTAAGTCCAAGATATCCATAACCACATCCGTAATCAACGATATTCACGGCGCGGTTTATCTTCCACACCGTCGTAACAAGAAACTCGAGGTAGTCATCATTGTAATATAACCCTCTCGTATTTCTGAGGTATTCAATCCTCGAATCCCACTCATATTCGGCCAACTCTCTCACTCCCTTTTTAAACTCACATGCCCCTCATCTTCTACAAGCTAAAACAGCTCCATATCCCTTCGAGCCTGTTCGATCACGCCACGGATGAAATCTGCCTTACCGTTGGTGTAGGCCACCCGATCGTGCCGGAATTGCATTTCGAGATTTTTTTTCAGCATATAGTATTGATCCCTTGTCTTCGAATGTTTCTTCAGGTACTCCCTGAACAGAATCTGATCGTGCCACTGCGAGCCTTGATACTTGTAGATATGTAAATGATGTGTACCCGCTCTCCATGGACCTCTTCGAAAGAACAAGCGCTCCGGGAACTCCGGTTTGAAAACATATTCATATCCGCTCTCGGCCAGACGCTTTATATAGTGATCGTTTACCTGCGATAATTCAAAAACACCGGCCATCATATCGATGGTCGGCTTTGATCCCAAGCCCTCGATGGACGTGCTCCCAATATGTTCGATGTGAACATCGAGTCCTTCCAGAGCAGACATGATTTTTAATTTTTCCCGTTCATACGCTTGACTCCATACCGGATCGTACGCTGCGACAACGACCTCTTCCATGCTCCTATTCCTCCGATAATTGATATATCATCTACTTCAATCGTGTTTTAAATTATATCCTGTCTTCACATCTTTTCTAAAGCCTAGGCTTTGATAGAACTGATGAACTTCTTCCCCTGGCTGCCCTGTCAGCAGCATCATTTTGTAGCAATTTCTTTGCTGTGAGATCTCAATGGCTTTATTCAGAAGCTTCCGTCCAAGCCCTCGCCTTCTATAATCCTTATGTGTGACCACATTCTCAATCAAGGCATACGGCCTTGCATTACGAGTTAAATTCTTCAATATATTCAGTACACGCGTTGCTACCAGCTCCCCGTCCAGCTCAACCACAAGAATGTTAATATAATCATCCTGCATCATTTCATCCCATAATCCAGCCAAATGTTCATTATGCTCCAATTCGGGATCTTGTTCATGCAAATGTCTGTACAATTGCAGCAAATTAGGCAGTTTAATCATCATTCATCTTGGTCAGAGCAAATCATCCATCCAGCGGCATACATATACCATCTTCCATTCTTCCACTGTAAAATCTTAAACAGCATTCCTCATCCGAATCATCGAAAAATTCACAGTTGAAGACAGTATGCGCTCTTTCAGCAATTGGAGAGATGGGGTAACCCGTAACTCAATCCCTTCCTGCAATATTGAAGCCACCAGATCATCCATCCGTTCAACATGTATGGGGACAACTGTGTTCGTGGCAACATAATATCCTGCATTGGCATCAAATAATTCAAAATCAGCGGGATCAAAGCTATAACGGCAAATGTATCCTCTTCTAACCCTTTCGTACCACCCCGCTTCGATCGCAAACATCCTGCGGGTTCCTGACATCCCGAAGAACATCTCTATATCCGATTCACTCGTCTTCTCACCAGCCTCCACACATGGGCTCAAATCTCTGAATATCCGAATCCTGGCTAAAATGATAGAGCACGAGTATATCCCTCCTATGAATGACTAGTTTCTCTATTCGAGAAACCCTATATATACTGTTTCACCTTCGCCTTAAACCTCGTTATAATTCACAATCTGGCCAGGTTCAAACTCTTTGTCGATGATATGCAGCAGATGCAACCCGATTTCCTCCGTAGACAACAGCTGTCCAGACTCGTGCGCTTGCGCGAAAACATGGGCCATGTCAAATTCGGACTCATTTTTGCTTCTGGCCAATCTCTGCATATCGGTTTCCACCATTCCGGGATTAACCGCAATTATCTCTACCGGGTGCTGTCGGTTCCGTTGCTCGGCTCCAACACTCTGCGTAAACATATTCATACCGGCTTTCGCCGTACAATACACACTCATGGTGGGTGCTGGATAAACACCTGATCCTGACGAGATATTGATGATTTTCTTCCTAATGGAAAGCCCCTCCGTTTTCTTGATAAACGAGGAAGTTAAGATCATTGGCGCGATCAGACTGATCTGCAGGTTCATCTGAATATCCTTCGGTTCGCACAAGTCAATGCTCTTCAACGGTTCGAGCATCGACGCATTATTAATGAGACATATCATATCCGCATGGGCTGGGTCAATCAACTCAAATAGCCTGTCCATTACATTCTCAAGACCCAAAGTATCATTCAGATCGTATGCAATGTGTCTATAATTGGCAGAGCTGCTTAGCCGATCCGATGTTCCCCTCGCTATGCCATACACGACATTCCCGTTCTCGACAAGCATACAGGCCAGTTGCTCGCCTATTCCTTTCGATGTCCCTGTGATGATGAACTGACTTCCGCTCATGTGAACCTCCATGATCCTAAAATGATTGCTTCAGAATATATTCTTCTACTTCTTCGCCGCGAATATTGGCAAATCCCCTGTCTTCATCCCAGATGATGAAAAAGTCGCCATTATGGCGACTTAAGATGTCAGTACCTTCTTTTTTGTTCCTAAAGAATCACCAACCGTTACGCTTCTGTTGGGATACCAACAATTCCATCTTTCTAATGTTAGGTGGCTTATCTCACAGACTAGATCAAAACTGGAGTTCATGTGTGACCAAGCCATTATTGCTAATCTCTCGAAAACCTAAACGCTTATAGAATTCACTCGCTTGGGGATTATCTGTTTTTAATACAAGTTTACTATAATGGCTGCTTGCCATATGAATGACAGCTTCAACCAGTCTTCGCCCTACGCCATGTCCACGGAATTCCTTCAACACATAGAGCCTTCGAACCCTGCCAATGTTCGCCTCAGCATAAGGATCTCTGTTCAATCCGCATATCCCGATCAATCTATGATCCATTCGACATGCGAACAACGCCTCAGACTCTTGATCAAACCTGTTCGTTCCTGTTATGTATTCTCGGAGTAAACGATTGATGTGTCTATGTCCTTCCTCCGTACTTTCCCTCAAAATCTCGGTAAGGTCTGCTGCATTCAGGTCAGCCACTTCGTGTACGATTAGGTTTGTCATGTTTTCATGGTTCTCCCCTTCTCAATGTATGATCATGTAGGTATCCCACGAAACCGGTACATTGAAATCCACTTATTTCCTCACCCGATCAACAGACATGATCTCTAATATCTCCTAGTAACTTAAAAAAAGTCTTCGGATCCGTATCTTCATATTCCTCCTAAAGTTCTCTCATTCAAGAACCTCTATATGCTCGGATGCTCTGTTCTTTTCCGCCCAATATACAACAAATGAGATGAAACCCCCAGGATGCTTGGATTCTCAGCTTCTTGGTATATCATCTTCATAACCTCATGGAATTCGTCTTCCCCACGAGAACGCCAATAATCAAACTGCTCCGGCTTGAGCGCCCCCGCTATGCTTGATGACGCAATCAACTTGATGCTTTCGAATCCATGCGATTCCATGAACGGCTTGATATCCTCGATATTGTAATAATACGCTCCGGTAAACCTTCCTTCATCGCTATGATTAAAGACTCCCGTCTTCATAAACTCCTTAATGCTGCTTACATGATCATGAGGCTTCCAATGTTCAGGGTACATTAACGAAGTCATTAAATGCCGGATTCTCGTCATGAAAGCCACGAATACGTAACCGCCGGATCGAGTAACCCTGTACAATTCCTGTACTGCCGTATCCCTATCTTCCCTCGACTGCAAATGATACAACGGTCCCATCATTAACGAGGCATCGAATAATTCGTCATGAAATATACTCAAATCCTTGGCATCTGCACTGTGAAAGCCTTTAAACTGTTTTTCTAAATTCAATTCCTTTGCCTTTGCAACCGAAATGTCTACCAGTCTTGGCGTAAGATCCGTTAAGGTAACATCGAAACCATTCTTCGCCAGCTCCATCGAATATTTCCCAGGACCAGCTCCATTATCCAGCACATGGCCTTTCTTAGGTAACATAGCCAAAATATGGTGCAGATTAACGATAAATTCAACAGGCTCCCTATCCAACCGTCCCCATTCATCAAACGTATTATAATAATCGATTACTTTGTTCAACGATCATCATCTCCTATTTTCCATTCAGCCACTGGATGGAACGTGTTTAATAGACATCATTTTAAGTATGTACAACCTCAATATGCTCCTCGGTAAGCTGTATAACTTCAATGTCCCGGAACCTTTCCTGAAGTTTCTGCGCCAATGAACGCACACCGAAAATTTCGGTGAAGGTATGACTGCCCACGATGATATTCAATCCGATAAACCTGGCGTATTGAACGGTATAGAGCGTTTTTTCACCGGTAATGTAAACGTCACAGTTATGGCTCAAAGCCTCTCTCAATTGATTGGTGCCGTTGCCTGCCCCCGTTACCATGCCGATTCTCTGAATCGCTTTTTCGCTGTTCTTCTGATAGAACACGTTCTCACCTAGCACAGAGGACATGGTTTCTACGAGCTTTTCCATCGTGGTCGGGGACTTGAGCTGCCCAATGCCTACCGAACTGTCACCCTCCACATGACGGGATGGTTGAACAATACGCTCTACCCCAAGCTCAAGCAGTAACGAATTGCAGGTTCCAAACTCAGCATAGTCCAGAGGGAGGTGAACATAAAAATGGGCGATGCCATGTTCCCTCAGTAACTCCAGGCAGCGTTCTTTCATTCCATACATAAAACTCCACGCATCATGATGCGTGATGATCAGATCAACCTTATGTACAGCGGCTTGTTGGACGATCTCTGGCGTTATGTTTGTTGCATAGCCGATTCTTTTATAGGAACCCGATGAAAATTGATGAAAGCCATACTCGTCATCTTCTTCAAAATCATCCAGTAACGATCCAAAAATCTCCTGAATATAAGACTTGAAAAGCAATGTGTCCAACTGCATTCCCTCCCTCATTCAAACTTGAGACTCTGCAATTATGGGAATAAGCACCGTAATCAAGAAGGTTAAGATCAAATATGAAATCGAAAATATGTGATATGCGGATTTTTTTCTAAGTAGAATAAGCCCAAATATGACCACAATCAGAGGCAATCCAAGTAAAAAATGTACGATGTATTTTAGAGTCATGCTTGCAGCCAACGTGTTCATGTACGTTATGATACCAATCGGCACCCAGATCGCCGCAAGCAGCAATCCAAATGATACGGGAACGAAACTGTTTTTCAGTAATGTATACCTCATGTTTATATCTCCATGAATTTATTTTCGATCCAGATTCAATTTAATCGGCCTTGTCACATCACCAACTAATTATTCGAGCCCATGATTTGTTCAGCTTCAGCTAGATGGTCCTCTTACCGATAAATCGGATCGTGTGATGTATGTAGGTACTTCTCAAATAACGAGGCTCGCTGTTTCTCATTCGTTTCAACCAATTCACTAATCACAGTCGGTACATATTTCCATAATTTACCATCTTTATATATGCAATGATGTTCGTAACAATTCGGATCATGCAAGATCGTTTCGAGTGATGCCGGAATATTGGCAGCGATTCCAACATTCCCTTTGGACAAAATCCATTCCGTGGACTTCCAATCCAATATCCCCTCGTCTGTTTTAATCGGAGTAACATAGCTGTAATCCTCAGGTATGTCCGCGACATAAAGGTACATCCCACCCGGATTTTTGCCATCTGCTGTCCAAGTGATAAGACCTTTGAATGTTAAGCTGCATTCCTGAATCTGAGTCTCCTCATACAGCTCACGAATCATCGATTCCCTGGGCGTTTCATTGCCCTCCAGCTTGCCCCCTACTCCATTCCAGCACCCCATCCATGGCGCGTAATCCCGATTTAATAGTAAAATCTCATGACCACGTCGAACAAAACAAATATTATATTTTATCATAGATTGCTGTCTCCCGTTCTAATATGCTGCAAATGCATCTTAAACTTCTGTTCTTCTCTCGCTCTGCTTCTGTTCGTCTTCATCTGCCGCCTCAAGAAAACGAATATCCGGTTGTTCGGGTCATCGTCTGTGCTCATTATCCTTCATCTCTTGCAATCGGACGTTTAGCTCATCCAGTGAACGCTGCATACGATCCATTCTTCTCAGTGCAGAATATTGATTGCTAATTATCCCGGCCAAACCCACAATCAGGATAATAACGATGAATTCGATCATGTGTAACTGCATCCTTTCCATGCTAGAGTGAACTAATCCTGCCTGTTGTCAGACAATATTTTTCCCATGGTCGATGTACTTGTTTACGGAGACAGATTGCTCCCAAGCTCCTCGCGATGGAGAATAGGACTCATATCGCTTTGGATGAAACCTCCTTCATATGATCAATAGCGAATACCTGCATAACTCCCTCCATACGACACAACCCGGCCTTAAGAATAAAGCTTATCCTAGGTCGGGTCATGGGTAGTCAGTCATATTTTATTCGTTGTTTTGATCAATAGCCACTGAGGACGCTCCGAGCGGGTTCAATTCCTCTCTGGATATCCCTGTTGCCTATTCTCTATTTCCCTGTATATGCTCAGTGCTTTCTCCATCTTCTCTGCGTACTCCATCGATTGGCTCGAATTTAATAGCCTGACATCCTGCGTACCGCTGGAGCTGAGCAGATCATTCGCACGCAAGACTTGGATCAGCCTGTTCACGGTTCCTGTACTGCCGTCTATAATTTGGATGTGTTCAGGCAACAGATCCGATAAGATCTTCTTGTAAAAAGGGTAGTGGGTGCAGCCCAGCACTACGGTCCCATACTCATTCAGATCGAAGCCGTCAAGCTTCTCGGTAAAGTAAGCATTCATGATTTTTTGGTCAAAATTCAAAGCTTCGCAGTATTCCACCAGCTCTGGCAGAGGCAAGGAATCCACGATATGCATGCTATCAACTCGTCTGACCAGATCCCGATACTTCGATTCCCTTAGTGTTAATGGGGTGGCAAACACCAGGATTCGCTTGCCGCTGGACCGATTGATTTCTACAGCTGGTTTTACGGCAGGCTCCATACCAATAATCGGAATAGGATAAGTCCTCCTAAGCTCGGATATCGCCATGCTTGTAGCCGTGTTGCACGCAATCACAATGGCCTTGACTTCTTCCTGCATAATGGTTTTCATGGCATCATGTATGTAGGATTTGACGTCCTCCTTGGCTTTGGTACCGTAAGGAACGTGCAGGGTATCGGCAAAAAATAAAAAGTCCTCCTGCGGCAGCTCCCTCATCGCCGCTGACAACACGGTTAATCCGCCTAACCCTGAATCAAAAAAAGCTATTCTCATTGTTTTCACCTATCATTGTATTATTTCTGTGAATATTATTTCTGTCAGCATCATTTTGTTATCCATGCCTTATTCATTATACTCCACTACTTCTATCTTCGTAGATGCTATCTGTACTAATTGATCTCCCAGCGCAGACTGGTTTACGCAGCACAACCCGGCTGCGAAATTCTCTGGGCCGGGTCGAGTGTGCTATTTCTATTCTTTTCCTGAATTTACTCAAAGCATTTCAACAAAGCTAATGCCTCTTCATGATCCGGCTCCAGAACGAGCGCCTGGCGCGTGTATTCCAGTGCCTCTTCGTCGAGTTCAAGCTCGTAACAGCAGATTGCGAGACAATATAAAACCGTGGGCACAGGTTCATCTTCATCCGTTTCAACGGATTCTTTCAGGAAGAACATCGCATCCTCGTACATATCCATCTCAAAGAGCACCAGCCCCGCATCCAGAGCCAGGTCATAACGCTGCTCCATCACGTAGTACGATGACCACATGATGTATATGCCCTTACGGATATCCAGCATTTCTTCATCATTGGCTTCCGGCAGCAGATTCGAGATGCGCTTGGCGCTCTGGATGAAGAACTCTGCGTCATAACCACCCAAACGCCAAAAGGACAAAATCTGCTGAATCCCCATGCTTTCAATATTCCGATCGATCCATTCCTTCAAGAGGAAGAACTCATCAGGTCCGAAGCGTTCGATAAACTGGCGGTAAGCCAGCCGAGTATTAGCATATGTCGTTGGCTCTTCCAGCATGAGTATGCAGCCGATGTTAATATTTTTATAATGCTGGGTGGGGAATATCGCCTCCGCGCCTCTTTGCTCGAACACATGCTGCAAGGCATGATAGTTCGTTGTTAACGAGAAGCTGCCATGGTAAATCAATTGCGGCGGTTCTGCAAATTTCCAGTTCTCGAGGCGATGATCTCCCTTATCTGCCGTAAGGAGCAGAAACCCTGACGTTGACAACTGATTCAGTCGCTCCAGGCAGTTCAACCCCACCTCCGGAAACAGGATATGGGAATCCTCCAGCTCTTGCTGGTAATGGGCAATCACATCGCGATACGGATAGGTTTCCTCTTCATATTTGGGTGCCCGCCGGTGCTCGAAAGCCAGCTTCATTCGCTCCAGCGCTTCAGACGGCTTAAGCTTCTCATACTGCTCCGGAAAGTCGATGACAACATCGCTCTCAAAAATCTTCCCTTCCCCCACGTAAATCAGCTCTTGCGGAATGCCGTCAAAGAAATAGTTAGCAATAATCAGCAGCGGCTGCTTCAGGTCCCCGGGTCGGATCGTTGTCTTCGATACCACCAAATTCAATTCCTTGTCATGCACGGCATCAAACCTTGCGAAATCCAGCAGTCCCTGCTCGATATAAGTCTGCATCGCAGGATGTTGGTTCCAAGCGGAGACATTTTTCTGCGGCAGATCGGTCATGACATAGCGAAAAGGGGGCAGTGCAATTCCTGCATAATCTCTCAGCTCGCACAGCTTATGCAGGATATGGTATCCGAGCCGCCCCGCTCCGGCCCCTAGCTCCAAAATGGTAACGGGCTCGGTCATATCCCCTTGATTGGCCCGGTCCCGAAGGAATCCGAATATAACTTCGGCGTAAGCCGTTGCAATCATGGGGTTGCTCGTAATATACTGCGGGACCTGGTCATTATTCCAGGCTTTCATCCCCAGCTCTTCATAATAAGTCCGTTGTAAATCCCAGATGGGCGCTTCGCTGAAACGGAAGCGTTGTTGAGTATTGTCTGTCATTCTATATAACCCTGCTCTCTCTAGTGATCATTAAGTACAATCTGAAGGCGCACATATGCTTATACATCGGTCGTCCTATGAATGTCTCTTGAATCGTACCATATAAGTTGCCTGTTCCAAAACCTTCTGAGTAATAAATCCGGCAAATTCCCTTTGGATCGAGGTGTAACTCGCCATTTTGGAGCATCTAGGCACCATTCCCTCCGCTCCCTAATATAGTGTAGGAGAACAGAAGGGCGGGATATGCATGGGTACAAGCATGGAACAAGAACAGTGGGCCATTTTCCTGGCAGCCATCTGTGGACAGACCTATACACAATTCACCAATACGGATGGCTCATTTGTCCTGCCGCTGCGTTACTCGCTCCACGACACCATTGAAGCGAACTCCTTAATCGGCGTGGCGGAACGCTTCGGGTTTATCCTTGAATCTCCGGATGAGATTATTATTGCCTTTCGGGGGACTCTCTCCACAACAGATTGGATCTCAGATGCCATCGCTTCCCAAAAAAACTTCAAATATATTAAAGAGCCCTCTCTCACGCATCGCGGCTTCACCAACATCTACGCCTCCACCCGAGGCCAGATTATGTCCGCGCTTAACAGGCTGCCTCATGACAAGACCTTGTATATCACAGGCCACAGTCTTGGCGGAGCACTTGCGACGCTGTGTGCTGTAGATATTGCCGCCAACACGGACCACACTACCCCCCATGTGTTTACATATGGGTCACCCCGTGTAGGCGATCCCGATTTTGCTATGGCCTATACGAAGTACGTTCGGAGCAGCTTCCGCATCGCCAACCTGTTCGACGTTGTGACACATGCACCCCCGCATATCTACAAGGTGCCAAAACGGGAAAAAAAATATTATTACAGTCATGTCCACACCCACAACCCGCTCAACTTCCAGAATGGTTCGGTTAGCGCCAATCATGTAATTGGAAGTTATTTTGCTGAACTAACCAAACTCCAACCGCAATTTGCCGAGCTCTTATGTTCGACGAACCCCGGGTTTTGTCCTGCTGTAGAAACACCTATAGAAAAAGTCTAGTAGAGATGGCCAAATGCATATGTTGGATTGCTCGATCATAAAAGAAAGCGGATTTCCTTTGAGAGGAATCCGCTCTTTGTATTCCTGCCTATCTTGAATTAGATCACATGCGTGCACTCGTTGTTAACATAGGAAACAAGGTCTTCATTTCATCTTCATTCGGTCTTCTGCCATAATTCGCAATTTCGAACGGCTCTGCATATCGAACGCTTGCTGCGTAATCTTGACCATACAGCTTCGAAAGCGTTGGCAGCACTTCATCGGACACACGCAGGAAACGATCCCAATACTTCAGAATGAACGTCCGCTTCTCTTCCCAATTATCTGGTACTTCATGCAAGAAATCGCCTTGCCATGGCGCAAATTCATAGAATTGGGAAGCATGCGCGTCACAGGCCCGCAATTTCTTCTCGATCACGCTTCCCGCATCAATGACGATATCCGGTGAATAGGCTGCCCTTGCCGCATAGTCCGGCATCAGCAAGAATATCGGGGATTTCTTCAAGGACGGCACTTCCGGTACCGCATTGGGCACCTTACGATATCCGCCTCCCAGCCCCGAATTTGACGAATCACTTCCTTGCGTACTTCCGGTGTCGGCATCAACTCCCCATCCGGAATGGGCAGTACGACATATTCCAGGACGCCAAGATGCTTCGCCGCTTCATCCGCTTCTTGTTTGCGGCGAGCGATTAGTTCTTCTCCGCACATCTCATGATGACCGCAGCATCCATCCGTTAACGTAACAAACTTCACCCTGTGGCCCATTTCTGCATATAAAGCCGAAATGGCCCCCGCGTAAATTTCAGGCTCATCCGGGTGAGCTGCAATGACAATCACATTCAGAATGTTGGACATGCTGTGAGTCCCCTCCTGTACGTTTCTTAGACATACAATCTATGTATTTTGGCTTACTTCATCCGTTTCATCAATGGATGATTCTCTTTCAGCTCCAGCAAATCCCACAGATTCCCGTATAAATCCTTGAACACAGCCACCATGCCGTAATCCTGCTCTTTGGGTTCTCTCACAAACTCGATACCTCTCGATACCATTTCATGATAATCTCTCCAAAAATCATCCGTATTCAAGAACAGGAATACTCTGCCTCCAGACTGATTTCCGATAAAAGGCTCTTGTTCAGGCTTGGACGCTTTGGCAAGCAATATCGTAGTGCCAACTGACCCAGGAGGAGCTACGACCACCCAGCGTTTGTCTTGTTCAGGCTGATAGGTATCTTCAACCAAGGTAAAGTTCAGCTTCCCGGTGTAAAAGGCTATGGCCTCATCATAATCCTTCACGACCAATGCGATATGGACAATCGATTGAATCATGTTAACCATCCTTTCAATTCCATCATACTTCAACTATATTAACATAACATTCAGGTCCTGCTTGAACGCCAGCCACATAAAAGTCTGTCATGTAACAGGGAGTCCCTTTATTTAGACTGCAATAATGGAATTACGCCCTCGCCCATAAAAAGGCAATGTAATCCGTTAATATCCCCTTATGTCCCAAATGCCGAAGAATCGTGGTGATATTGCCTCTATGGTAGGTTCCATGGTTTACGACCTGTTGAACAATCTCCGAAATCGAATTCTGATGCTTGTTATACGTCACGTGCTTTCCCATATCGTGAACCGATGCCAAGTATTCGCGGTTCTGTGTCTGGGTCTGGCTCATATAATGACGAGCTGCCTCAATGCTAGCAAATGATTTCGAGACTAGGGCAGGAGAAACTTCTTCCTTGATCCGGGCAAACCAAACTTCATCCGCGGCTGCAAGATGGCCGACAACTTCCGCAATGGATTTGAAGCCTACATTCACTTCTTGAAAGAACACGTCGTCCGGCAATGATTGAAGATGTTCCAATACTCTATCATTCGCCCAAACGTTATAGTCGTATAATTGAAGGAATTGTTCGTTCATTCATATCACTCCTCGCTTATTCTTGATATCGACCGCTCAGCAATTTACGATGCAGATAACAACACTCGATTCCGTCTAATAAACCCGAATTTCCCTTCGATATGAGCATGGAACCGCCCGTATAAGCGTATTCTCCATGGGTTCCGGTAATCCTTTTTGTGATCGTTCAGCACTTCAGCTGACCGATTTCCCTTCCACCGTCACCCGCAAAACCACAGTGGGGGTTGCCCTATGATATGTTCCCCGATACGAAAAAAGAGGCTTCTCGATCTGATTCATCAGCCGAGAAAACCTCCCTCAACGTGTCCTTCAGTAAAGCTGCATCACCGCGCAGTACCTAAGTCGAATTCCATCGAGCCCTCTTCCTGCCTGTTTAGGAAGGGCGTACGACTCAAGGTCTGGACGATGGGCTCTGCCAAATATGAACCTCCTCCGGCCGGTATACCGTTCGCACCTGTCCCTCCGCATCGGTCATGAACATGACCGTTCGCTCCCGTTCCAACACAAAGGCGTAACCCGTCCCGGAAACCGGGTCTCTTACTTCGATTTCTGCGCTTGCCGCGTGCTCGGATACAAAGACATAGAGGCTTCCTTGTCCGAATGCCAGCTTGCGGCCATATATCCCCGGGAGTTCGCCCCCCTTCAGCCATTCCAGCTCGGGCAAAATGGCCGCGGAGCGAAGGGCTTCCGCATACAGAGCCTGGATCGGTTCCCAGCGCTCATTCATTTCAACCGGGAGCGCACACCAGATAAATCGTCCCTTGCCCAAGGTTACCGTGAAGGGCTCCAGCGCTCCATCCAACCGACTCAGCGGACGATCCACTGCCAGCGCATTGATCTTCCGCTCACCATATGAAACGGCAAACCGCTCGCCCGCCAGCTCCAGCATTTCTTCCCGAAGCACGTTGGCCTGGACGGTCTCGCCGATCTCTGCCTGCAGGCGGTGCAGTGCCTCCCCCCAATAAGCATCGGTGCGCAGCGGTCCGGTCCACAAGACGGTACTGCCCTCCCTTGCCAGCTCAAGGAGCATGGCAAACGCTTCATCGTCGAAGTTGTGCGCGCTTGGCACGATGATGAGCTTGGCCGGATAGCGCTTCAGGTCCTCCAACTGGTATTCGCCGATACCGCGTGGATGGACATTCATCCCGAACGTTAGCGTGCGCATGGCCCTCGTTGTCGCTTCGTATGCCAGCTTCCTGCTGGAAAAATCATTCGAGTACGGGTAAACGACGACGAGATCTTCAAGCTGCCGCTCATCGTCAAACAGGACGGATGCTTCCTTCATGAAGCTGCCGAAGTCATAGGACACATCGGCCTCGGGCTTCTGCGTTCCATCCGCCCGAAGCGCCCCGATATTGGATTCATTGGCGTTATCCATGAAGTAATTAATATTCCATATCCACTGCACGGCCCCCGCGCCTCCGGTCGAAAACGCATAGGCATACTTGCGTTCCAGGATGCTGCGCAGCTCCTCCTCCGTCCGCTTGGCGATGCCGTCCGGACGCTGCACGTGCATGATGCCGGTCTCCTGGACCAGATTTGGCTTGTCCGGCGTCTTGGTAAAGATGCCGTCCCACGCCAGGTGATCGTTCTGCCACCAGGAGTGGACCGTAGTGTAATCAACGACAGGGCCGTAGAACGACGGCGACGGGCGCTGGGAGCAGATGCCTTCATCCTGCCCGACCGTCACCAGCTGACGGGGATCGGAGCGGCGAATAGTGCCGATGAGCTCAGATGCCCACCGGTTGTGCATATCCATGGTAAACAGCGTGAAGTCAAGCCACGGCCCCCACTTCTTCGGCTGCAGCACGCTGTTGAACAGCTTATCGTCAGGACTCGGCGTCGGTGCGGAGTCGAATGACGGTAGTTCACCCGGCGTCATGTTCCAGCGCTCCTGAAGCAGCGAGAGATCATTCCCATGGCGCTGCCGCAGCCACTCGGACCAGGCTTGTCGTTCGAATCGGTCCCCTATCGATACCGGCCCCTCGAAGATCCGCTTCGGATCGAACAGCGAAGGCTCATTGATCAAGTCCCAATGCACGTTGGTCGTTCCCCTGTGACGCCCTACGATAGAAGCAATGAAGCGTTTCTGTGCTTCCACCGATCGCGGATCCAGATACGGATTCACGCCTTCCCAAGCCTCTGGAGCGAAGGAGAAGAAGGTAAATGTCACTTCCAGCTCATGTCGCTTGGCGGTCAGAATAAAGGCATCGATCGCCCGCATCACGTCCTCAGTCGCATGGCCGTCGGCAAACATGATCATTCGGTATCCTGTCCAAATGCCTGTCCGGATCAGATTGATCCCTGCCCTCTTCATCTCCGCCATATCCGCATCCCACCGCTGAACGTTTGGCAGATGGAGAAATTTCCGCGCGACGTCGGAGGTCATATATGTCATCCCAACGATCGGAACAGATCGGCCTCCGCGGCGGAAGTAATCGCGCCCGCATTCCAGCCTTTCCCCAGCTTGCAGCAGAGGACGGTCAACACCCCAGACCGCTTGGGTCAGGCAGCGACGCTCCCCGGACTCGGACTCGGCTTCGCACACGATCCGGTACAGGCCCGCTTCCAGCCTTACCGGCACAGACAAGTGAAGCTGCTGCAGATCCCGCTGCTCCATACCGGCTTCCGACCTCGCGTGCCCGGTCCAGACAATCTCTCCGTTGTCTTTCTTCATGACGCAAACCGCAAAATGCCAGCGTGATGCCGGGACGGACGTTCTGGACAGAGCCTGAAGCTGAACCGTCAATCGCATCTCCTCGCCCGGCTCGTAGGAAGCATAATTCGGCTTCAGCCACAGCTCCGTAACGCCCATTCCAGCGTATTCGGCCAAATCTTTCAGAACGTCAAGCCCTTCCGTCTCCCAGAACGAAGCCCGCAGCTGCTGGTTGATCAGAATCCAGCGCCCGCCTGCGAAATCACCTTTATGCTGCTCTAACATGACAATCGGAGCAGACCGCTCGCGCTGATCTCGATCCACACCTGTCAGCAGCGGTGAGATAACGGCGTCCATCGGACCGCCTGCCCCCATCTCGGACGGAATATCACTTGCTTTGGTCGGATGCAGCGTCAAGCCCCAGGTCGGCTCGATGCCGAACAGATCCCCGCGCCCCTGCAGGATTGGATACTCGGCGGAGGTCTTCAGCCCCTGGACGCGCGACACATCGACCTTCAGCACATCGTGGATATCCATTCGCTGATGATAAGCCAACTGTTCGCGTTCGATATGCCAGGCTCCGTCCAGCTCTCGAACAGGTCTGCGGAAAGGCACACCACCCGCATGCACTAAACCTCCACCGGTCTTCAGATATGCCTCGATGGTCGTCCATGCCGCTTTCGGAAAGTACGGTCCATGCAGATGCAGGAGTACGTCCCAGCCGCCTTCCGCCAGCCGCTCTCCTACAGCCGCAGCATCAGCAACCTCCCCCCATCCTCGCAATTGTTCCAGCGCCTTCTCGGACGGGCGCTCGCCTTCATAAGGAAAATGTTCATCGTAAAATACCAGCGTTCTCATGGACTACTCCTTTCTCGCTCTAGGCTGATCATCGACATAAACGGATGTCCCTCGCGTCCTGGCCCAGTCGGCGATTCGGGAAGGATCGCCGGTCCAGAGGCGCTCCAAGCCCCATTGATTGGTCTGCGGCCGGCTCTCGCATTCGATACGGATAACCGGGAACAACTCGGTCGGACGTTCCCGCGGCAGCCCTTCGATATACAGCACATCGTCCTCCTGCCGGAACGACAACTCCTGTCCCGTCGTCAGCAGCGTAACCCGGGATACCGGTGTCACCAAATCCGCCAGCCTCAGCATCGGACGGCCGTCCCAGAAACGAATAATGAGAAACAGCTGGTTGCCTTTCAGCGTCTGCCGCCCGTAGGAAATGAACTCTGTAAGGTTCCCGCCGTCGGAGCCGTAGATGGCCTCCCCGTGAACGTCCAGCCATTCGCCGATCTTCAGCGCACGCTCAACGAATGCCGGAGGAAGCTGTCCGTCAGGCTGCGGCCCAACATTAAGCAGCAAATTCCCTCCAGCAGCTCCGCCTTTCTCCGCGCATTCGCACAGCATGTCGAGCAGGACATCGGCAGGACGCCATCGTTCGCCGTTCGTGTAACCCCACAGTCGCCACGTTGTCACCTGGTTGGATTCCCACAGCCGCTTCTGATCCGGGACGATGACATGCTCCGGGGAGCCGAAGTCGCCCAGCACCTCCGAATCACCCGATCCGCCGCCACCGTCCGCATGCAGCTTCTCCTCCTCGGACAGACCGAGGCGGTTGTTGACCAGAATATCCGGCTGAATCGACTTCATCCGCTCGACCAGCTTGATGCTCTCAAGGTCCTCCGCCGTTCGCGGCCAGACCCCGTCAAAAAAGAAATGATCGATGCGCCCGTATTTCGTGACCAGCTCCTCTACCTGGGCATGCAAATACCGCTTCATCGTTTCCCAGCCCTCCGGATCCTTCTCCGGTCCGTCGAAGTAAGCCGGGATGCGCCAATCGATCCAGGAATAATACAAGCCGACCCGAAGTCCCTGGGCACGGAATGCATCGGTGAATTCGCGGACCAGATCCCTGCCCGGCGCCTGCTTCGCGCTCGAATAATCCGTCGTCTCCGTGTCCCACAAGCAGTATCCGTCATGGTGACGAGTCGTCAAGCAGGCATATTTCATACCCGCCTTGCGTGCCGTGTACGCCCACAGCTCGGCGTCAAAAAATTCCGGATTCCACTCGCAGGCTTTCCTTGCGTATTCGGCCTGGTCCAAATGCTCCCGGAACAGAACCTGCTCGCCTCGCCCATATTGGGCATAAGGTCCGAAATGAATAAACATGCCGTACCGGCTTTCCGTAAACCATTGCCAACCCTTCCGGATGGCTTGTGCTTGCTTGGTCATGAACAACGTCCTCCTTATGCTGCCCCAGCTCTTGTTATGCGGACAGCCCCGATCGTAATTGTCGTCTATTTGTCCTGCGAGAAGCCTCCAGGCTTCGTCTGACCTTTACTCTAGCTCGGGAATTCCTGTCTTGAACACTTTACTTTTGAGAGAAAACTTTGAAATTGGCCAATATCGGGAAATTGAAGCTATGGGGCGGGGCTGCGGGTAACGTCTGAACACCTGCTCCCGCCAAGCCTCCCCTCGCAGCCTGCTTTATGATTAGTTTATGCACAAAAAAAGCAATCCCTCTCCGGCACTAAGGCCGGGGCAGGGATTGCCCGGTTATATGATGTTACACTGCGCCTATTGCGACTGTATTTACGATTGACCGGCTCTCCACTCATCGAATTGCCGTTTATATTCCGCCACGACCTCATTGAGACCGGCTGACTTCATCGCAGCCAGCATTTTATCGTAGGCATCCTCGTATTTCACGACCCCGTGCATCACAGGATAGACGCTGGTCTTCAACTCGGCAATACAATTCGCGTACTGGGAAGCGACGTTTGTCGGGTCGAAGGTGAAACCGATCGTGATGCTATTTACGGCATCGTCGGAAATCGATGTCCGCCGCTCCAGTCGTGCAGGATCCGTATTTGTTGGATAACGATTCATCTCCACATGACCGAGTAGCCAGTACGGAAGCTCATAAGCTGGGGAACCGTTCTCGTTCTTCGCAAGATAATCCTTCGTATTCTTTCCGGTATCCTTCCAATGCACATCCTTCACACCACTTTGGACAAGGTCCATGTTCTCCTGGCTGCTGTACACCCAATTCAAGAATTGAACACCGGCCTCCGGGTGCGGAGACGTAGCCGAGATTCCGTTGGAATTGCGGATCGCGTAGGATCTGAATTTCGGCTGTTCAGCCAAATAATAAATATCCAGCTTGGCTTCCGGAAACGACTGACGGATCGTGTCGCTCACGCCAACGTCTCCCGGACGATACAGATAACGTCCGACCAGCTCCTCCTGGTTAATAACCTCCGATGGTGTCGTGAGCAGATCGCTCATGATCAGTCCACGCTGGTACGCCTCATTCATGAACTGCACGTCTTTTTTGAATTCCTCGGTCTCAAACCAGGACTTCACATTCCCCTGCTGATCGATGTAGATCATGTTGTCCGCCACCGTAAAAGGATACGTGTCGTACGTTGTATGCAGGAAGTAGGCAGGCTCCTCCAGCATTTTGATATACACGTTCTTGTTGTCCTGCGGCCAGTTCTTCTGCAGCGTCTCCGCCGCATCCAGCAGCTCCTCCGGGGATGTTGGAGCCTGCAAACCATTCGCTTCGAGCAGATCGGTCCGAATCGTGAACATGCCGTCATTATAAGCGGTATCCGCCCAGAAGTTCGGCACGTAAGTAATCTTGCCGTTTATTTTGGACGATTCCCAGATCCAGTCCGGCATGGAAGCTTTCAGCTCGCTGCCGTATTGATCCAGCAGATCGTCGATCGGAATGATCCCGCCGCTGCCGGCAAGAACCGTCGGTCCTTTTGTATCATGCATGATCGCGATCAGCTCAAATTCCTCGCCCGTCGACATCATAAGATTGGTCTTCTGATCCCATACGTCCCACGCGATGTATGTCGGTTCATACGTGAGGTTCAGGCCATCGGCCTCAAGCTTCTCGTTAATCGCTTGGACCGCTGCTTCCAAGCCCTGCGGCGCGGAGCCCGGAAGCAAATACCGGACCGGGAGCTTATCCCCGCCGCCGTTCTCTCCGCTCGCCGATCCGCTCTCGCCGCCGGAATCGCCTCCACCGGAACAGCCCGCGATCACAGAAACCATAAATATTGCGGCCAACCATAGTGCTAGCGCTTTCTTTTTTTTCATGCGTGTCTCCCCCTGACTTCATTTGGTTTTGTCATGCTGTAATTCCTATCATGCTGTACGATTCCTATCTTAAGGAGACATCAGGGATGGCGTATACTTCAAAATCATGGTTTTCGCCATTTTAAAACGCTTTAAACGGCTGTCAGGAAGCCTTCTTTGATCACGAATCAGATCAGGAAGTAATCTCGGCGTCGAACAAAATCCGAATTGTTGAACCCGCATCTTAGCTGCCCCTCACTGCGCCTTTTTCGTCTCGATTGCATGCTGGCTTCGGAACTGTGCCGGCGAGATCTGATAGTGCTTCTTAAACAGCGTATAGAAATAGGTTGTATTCAGAATGCCTACCTGTTCGCTGATCGATTGAACCGAATCCTCGGTGCTGGCGAGCAGCTCCCTCGCCTTCTCCAGTCGGACGGCATTCAGGTAATCGTTAAACGACAGCTCGCAATGCGCCTTAAACAGCTTGCCGACATAGCTCCGGGACAGCTTCACCTCGCCCGCAACCTGCTCGAGCGACATATCCGGCCTCGCGTAATGCTTGCGTACGTACATCTGGATAAAATCCACCACCTCCGCATGCCGAACCGCACCCGATTCCTCGGAGAGGCTGCAGAGCTGCAGAGCGAGTTCCTTCAAGGCATCCGCGGTTTCCTGAAGCGTCTGGAAACGCGTAATCCGACGCGTGAAACCGAGGAAGAGGTCTGCGCTTTCCCTATTTTTCACCGTGTGTACATTGAGCTGCTTGTACAGGCCCCCAATGAATTGATTGATGAAAAACATAACTTCATGGTAGTTGTAATCGCGAATCTCCTTGATCCACTGATCGATTTCCTTCTCCAGTTTATCGCTCTGCTGCAGTTTGATGGCATCGATGATACGTTTCTCACGCTTGTCCGGATACTGCGCTTCGGAAGGCTCGGTCACGGCGATAATGACCGGATCGGCCTGGAACAGCCTGCCCTTGCCTTCGAAGAAGCGCTGCCGGAAGCAGGACTGCGCACAATCGAACGATTCACGCAGCTCCTCGTACGTCTGCGCAGCGGTTCCGATACCGACGGTAACGGACACGCGGAGCGTGCGGAGAATCTCACCCTGGAGCTCCTCCAACATGCCTAATACATGAAGCGGGGGACGGCTCTGCTTCATAGGGAGAAGGATCGCTACCGTCCCATCCCCCACGGCCGCCACGCTGGCTCCCTCCAGCTCCAGCATGTGCTGGGCTGCCCGGGCTACAGCTGCGCATGCATACGATTGCAGCTCCTCGTCCTCACCGCCGGGCGATCCGTCCTCGCTATCGAGTAGAAGAGCTACTGCCAGAAAGTAAGGCCCCTTGCCTTCTCCGGCCAGACGGCGGAATGCCGTCTCGTCGCCGCCCTTTAGCAGCTGCAGCACATGGGCCTGACGCGCGACCGAAGCCTCGGACTCCATCGATCGCATTTTCTCGGTCATCTCGGCGTAAGTCATGTCCAATATGGCGAATTCGTTGATCTGCCGCCGATCCTTCACTTTCGGAATGGCGCTCATCTTCTCCAGCAGGTGGCGGATCGGGTTGTAAGCATGATGCGTAAGCCAAATCGAGAGGAACATGCTGACGGCGAAGCATGCCAGAGCAAGAACCAGCGCTGACGTCCGCAGGGCCTGCATGTTGAACAGCAGATTTTGATACTGGCTTACGCTGATAAACGTCCAGTTCATATCCTTGGACTTGACGTAAGTGACGAGACTCTTGCGTCCGTCAATGGAGCGGGTGAAATAACCGCTCTCCTTGTCCGATGCCAGAATCGACTGGACGTAGGATTCCTGCGAAATATCCTCCATGAACCGGGATCGATCCGAATGGGTAATGATGGTCCCCTTGTCATCGATGACGTGCAGTGAATCCACCGCTTCGTTGCGATAACCCCCGATAAGATCCTGAATAGTGTCGGTACTCATGTTGATCACGATTGCGCCTTTGGAGCTTAGCGGCGAATAATAGCTCGGCAGGAGGACGAAGGTAAGGACATCTTCGCTCCGGTTCGCCGAAGTAGCGGAAGAGATCCTGCGCGGGAACAGGTGGAAATAGGATGTGTTCTTGCGGTTGATCTCCTCCAGCAATGCCTTCTCCTGATCCTTGGTAATCCCTTTTGTATTCAGATATGTGTTATTCGAGCCATTATAAATTCCGATTGAATGGATGAACGGATACGTGGACTGAATTCGGTTAAGGGTGCCAAACACCCCATACTGCTTCACCGGATCGGTCTCTTTGTCCAACAGGACGCCCACGATCTCCTTGTCGCTGAGCAGAAGATTGCCTACGTTATAAACCTGATCACGGATTACGCTCGATACGGCGCTGTTCTGCTTCAGCATCGACTCGGATATTTTTCCTACCTCCTTCGCGGTGCTCCAGGAGAACATCATGAACAGGACAACGGTTACGAGGGCAATCATGGCTGCCGTAAGCAAAATAAAGCTGAGAAACATATTTCGGTAGACTGCATAACGGAATAATCGCTGCCGGATCATTTTCTCCCTCCTTGCCATCTGGTTGTTATAAGTTAAAATGAAATTCTCGGAGTTACAAAATTTCCCATCATCCATGAACATTACTAACATTATATGTAGTCTATATGTTAATTTAATCATGTTTTCTAGCAATTCGAATACGTGGACCGGATTATTGGTTTACTCTCATCTTACATTTGCTTAGGACATTCATCAATATGAAAACGCATTCTTTATTTTGATCCCCAGGCTATTCTTTAGGAGCATCATTAGCCAGAACCCTTACAGTATAAGGGGTTTTCGGGATTATTCAATCCGGACGACGCTGTGCTGAACACTCAAATTTGAAGTTTTTGCCGTTTTTTAAAGCAGCCTTATCTCCCTTCAATCCGCCCAAACTCCATTTTCATAGTTTACTGCACACGGCAACTCTCTTTACACTCGAATCAGAAACGCTGAAGCTTGCAGCCCCCATCACAAACGAAAGGACGTGCTACCTGTGAAAAAAAACCGCTCCGGCTTCCTGCGCGAAATCCGCTCGAATGGATCCGCCTACCTGCTCGTCGTACCGGCTGCCATCTATACACTGGTCTTCGGTTATTTCACGCTTCCGTACATGCTCATTGCGTTCCAAAAATTCAACTTCAAGACAGGTCTCTTTAATTCCGCCTGGGTCGGCTTTGACAATTTCAAGTTTTTCTTCTCGTCTCCCAGGGCGCTTGAGGTTACGTTCAACACCCTGAAGCTCAATTTTTTATTCATCATGGTTGGCACGCTCGCAGCCATGGCACTGGCCATTCTGTTCAATGAGCTCCGCAGCCGCTGGTTCTCAAGGGTGACCCAATCCACGATATTGTTTCCGCATTTTTTGTCCTGGGTCATCGTCAGCTACATTGTCTACAGCTTGCTGTCTACCGACTACGGCATCCTGAACCGCATCTTGGCGTTCTTCCATGTCGATCCCGTCAACTGGTACGCCTCTCCGCAATACTGGACGTGGATTCTTACGACCGCGGCGGTGTGGAAGGACATCGGAATGAACCTCGTCATCTATCTGGCAGCCATTACGGGAATTGACGACAGTTATTACGAGGCTGGCCGGATCGACGGGGCGAGCCGCTGGCAGCTTATCCGTCATATCACCATACCGCTCATGCTGCCGACCATAACCATCCTGACCCTGCTGGCCTTGGGCAAAATCATGTACGGCAGCTTCGACATGATCTATGCCATCGTGAAGGACAACGGGCTGCTGTATCCCACCGTCGACGTCATTGACACGTATGTGTTCCGTTCTCTCCGCACCATCGGAAATCCGGCTCAAGCGATGGCCGTCGGACTGTATCAATCCGTGGTCGGCTTTATTCTCGTATGGGGCAGCAACAAAATCGTGAAGAAGGTAAATCCGGATCATGCTTTGTTCTAGATGTGCCGGAACCATTCGGAAAGGAGCAAAACTTAGATGACGTCCAGACCTAAATTTTTCGACGCCGTAAACGCCGCCCTGATCGGTATCATCTCCATCCTCTGCATCCTGCCCATGCTGCTCGTGCTTATGGTCTCCTTCACGGATGAAGCCAGCATTAAACAATTCGGGTACCAGCTGTTTCCGAGTGAGCTGTCACTGGATGCGTACAAGCTGCTCCTGTTCGGCAGCACGCCGCTGTACCAGAGTTACATGATCTCGATCTTCGTGACGGTGATTGGCACAATCCTTGCCGTCACGATTACGTCCATGGCCGGATATACGCTGGCCGCCAAGCATATCCGTTACCGCAACGGACTTGGACTGTTCTTTTTCATTACAATGGTGTTTAATACGGGTTTGGTGCCCTGGTATCTGATCAACCTCAATCTCGGTATGAACAACACGATCTGGGCCCTGATCATTCCGTCCTTGGTATTCAACCCGTTCAATCTGTTCCTCGTGCGCAACTACATGTCCCAGATTCCGCCGTCCCTCACGGAGGCAGCCAAAATCGATGGAGCCAGCGATTTCTATATCGCGTTTCGGATCTTCTTCCCGCTGTGCATGCCCGTCCTTGCCACCATCACGCTGTTCTACGGCATCGCCTACTGGAACAACTGGTTTAACGCCATCATGCTGGTGGACAACGAGAAGCTGTATCCCCTGCAATACCTGCTGTTTAAGCTGAACTCCGAAATCAGCATGATCCAGCAGATGCAGAGCAGCGGAGCCATCCTCGGCAGCCAGACGCTCCCTCAGGAATCGGTGAAGATGGCCACCGCCATTCTGACGATTGGCCCGGTGGTGCTGTTCTATCCGTTCCTGCAGCGGTATTTTATTAAAGGCCTGCTGATTGGCTCTGTGAAGGAGTAAGAGCTGCGATTTAACAACTACTTCGTATTCAAGGTTTCATGGCACATAGCCGGGAATCGAGCTGTATGCAAACCAAAAAGGCTTAACCGCGTGCGGTTAGCCTTTTTTTGATGAACAATGGTTGATACATCTCCTCAACGTTAACGAAATTGACCATCGAAATATGCGACCGATCCCTATAAACTCAAGAGTACATGTTGATAGGATTCAATAAAACTCAAAATCTACCGAACCAAATCTTGTCTGAGTGTGTATATAAGGTGAAAAACAAACAAAAAGGGGGTGATTTGATGTTACCTGAAATAACGGAGGATGAAGCCAAACAGTTATTTACCGAATATTCTATGTATGTTTATCAAACCGCATTGCTGATAACAAGATCGGAAGCACTTGCTGATGACATTACGCAAGAGACTTTTATCCGAGTGTTCAGAAAATTTAATACATACGATTCCACTAAGTCGATACAGCCTTGGATTTATAAAATAACGATAAATACGATGCGTAACATGCTTCGCAAGCAAAAATGGTTGAAATTCATCGGGTTCACACCAGAAACGGCTGATGAGGATTTAATTGAAAACAAGATCATACAAAATGAAGAATCTCTGCAACTTTGGAAAGAAATTAACCAGCTATCATTGAAAAGCAAAGAAATCATCGTACTTCATTATTATGCTGAGTTGAAGCTGAGTGAAGTTTCTGAAGCCTTAGGTATACCATTAGGTACTTGCAAATCAAGACTCAATGCAGCTTTAACTACGCTTCGTAAACAGATGCTGGAAAATGAAGCTTTTGAATTTCGCAAAAGGAGAGCTTACCATGAAACAAATTAACCGGTCGGATATTAAGGATGCATTACATACCCATATTGACTCTAAACACGCATCTGTTGTATTCGAGAATATATGGGAAAAATATTCAAACAGAAAATCAGGCGGTCATCCAAATCGTCGTATTTATCGAAAACGAATCATTGTTTTATCTATTCTTGGCTCACTATGCTTTCTTACCCTATCTCAATCCCCAGTTCGGGCGTTCATTGAGCAGTTTATAGAGGTTAAATGGATTAAAAACGTAAAAAATGCTGAAATCGGTTATTCATGGGCGAATACTGCAGGTGATGCCCGATCTCTAGTTTTAAACAAGGAGGAGGCAGAGAAGTCGCTTGGAATCTCTATTCCATGGCCTGATCCATTAGATGGGATGTCTGGGCAAAGAGAAATTAGAACTAGAAAAGAGGATGATTCACCTCTTGGGTATGACTATACCATACGTACGAATGACCGCTACTATGAAGTCATAGCTAATTATAAAAACAATAGACAGCCTGAGTTTTACGCACAAACTACTGGTACAGCGCTAGTGAAGGAAATTTCAATTCAAGACGTCACGGCTACATTGATTACTAGTCCAGAGTTCATGCATGTTCCACACCTTTATTTTGAAAAAGGAGATTGGAAAATAGTAGTCACGGTGACTGATTATACAGAAGATGATGTTATGAGCGAACAAGAAATCATAGAATTAGCAGGATCAATTAAATAAAAAAACCAAACTTGAACAAGGGCTGTCATGTATGAATTCAATAGATGTTCCAATCCTTGTGGGAATTTTCAAAGCATCACTTAAATCCTTCGATAATTTCATTTATTTGTTGAAGATGCCTTTGTTCATGCAGGTACAGCGACCTAACCCATTCAATCAATAACATCTCTTTAAAGACGGGATGGACAAAATGTCTTCTGCTTAGGATGGACGGATCTTCTAATGAATTTAGAAGTTCCGTTAACTTTGCTCTTGACTGATGGAGCTTCTCCACCATTTCCTTGTGTTCCATAATCTCATCCGTTGGTCTGGCAATGTCGGGAGCCACTAGCTTTTTACTTCTGTCCAGCAGAAATTCCAAAGGTTTATTCTCTAAGATTGAATCATCCGTGCTCTTTAGTCCTCTTTTTATTGCTGCAACATATAATTCTTCTGTTTTACATAAGTGTTGACATATCTGACTGATGCTCCAGCTGTTGGAGTCGTGCCGTCTGTTTAGTTGATCTCCATCCAAGCCCTTAAGGATGCCAAGTAACTCGTTCCTTGTCTCTTTTAATTCTCGATTGATTTCTTGAAGCTCCATGGAAAACACTCCCTTTTCGAGCATTTTCCATGATTATACATCCGTTGAACAAAGGACGCTAGGGCTGCGCCTTGAATGCATTCAAAAGTTCATATTGACCCTATCGATGAGATCGTGTCATATTCCGATTTCACGCATTTTCACTGTAACGTGTTCAATCCTGCCCTCCATATCCGTTCCGTCATACTTGGGAAGTTGGAGCTCACTGACAATGCTGCCGTCGCGCATAAACATAATTCGCTCCGTTCGGGCAGCCACGTTGGCGTCATGAGTGACAAGCATAACCGCCGTACCTTCCGCGTTGATCTCGGAAAACAAGTCCATCATTTCCTGCGCGGACGTTGAGTTGAGCGCGCCCGTAGGCTCATCGCCGAAGATGATTCTCGGATTGTTCATCAGCGCGCGGCATATTCCGGCACGCTGGAGCTGGCCTCCCGATACCTGGGTAATGTCGCGCTTTTCAAGCTCCGCGATACCTACCCTTTTCATTAGCGTTCTTGCTTTTGCCGTTATGTTTGCAACGTTTTTTCGGTTGTCCCGCAGAGACGGGAGAATGATGTTGTCGAGGATATTCAGGTTGTTCAGCATCGTCGGCTGTTGAAACACAAACCCCATTTGGGTTCTGCGTATATCAGCCAGCTCATTCTCCGAAGCCGTCGTTAAATCCCTGCCGTCAAACACAACCTTACCGTCATCAACGACATCCGTTCCGCTCAGCGCAAACAACAGCGTTGATTTTCCCGAGCCAGAAGGTCCCATAACCGCAACGAATTCGCCCTCATTGATATAGGCGGACACTCCGTCCAGAACATGGTGCTTCTCATCACCCTCGCCAAAAGATTTTACGATATGTTCACCGATCATCACCTTTTTCATATGCCTACCCCTTTATGTTTTCAGAAATTTTAATGTGACCCATGCCCGATGTGCCGATTATGGTTGCAATAAGTACCGAGCCGATCATCATCAGCGGGCTAAGCAGATACGCCGAAAGCGGATTGACCGCAAAATGAAACGTCGACGCTCCAAACATGGAGATAACCACACCCGCCAGCATCTCTCCGAGGGTGTTCGCCAGAAGTATACCAAGCACCATTCCGAGTAGCAGAACGAATACCGAACGCGTGACATACTGCGCCCTAATATCTGCGCTTGTAAAGCCTAACACCTTCATAACGCCGATGGAGTATCTGTCCTTTGCAACAAGCATTTTCATAAACAACAGAGTAACCAGTACCGTTATCATTATCGCGACAAGAATGGCGGCATAGGAGGCCTTATGGACGGCGCTTATCGTCGAGCCGAATGTCTGTGCAATATATTTGTCAATGTCCGAAACCTTTGCATAATTAAATTTGCTCGCATATTCCGAAACCATGCTATTGATGAGAGATGGATCGGAAAGCTCCGCACAGATCACGTACCACATCGTATCCGCCGATTGGTCAGGGAAAACAGCCTTTGCGGTTTTGCCTCCATTGGTGATGTCGGAATAGATGCCGCTAACCGTGAGAATTTTCTCCTTCCCCTCAACAACTACAGTCATGGTTTCTCCGACCCCTATGCCCAGTTCATCGGCGTTCAGAGAAGAAAGCGCAATTTCATCTTCTGCGGCGGGTGCTTTGCCTTGGGAATACGCAATGGGGAATATCGAATGGTCGCCGAGCTCAATTTTTATATTTTCTTCCGTGCCTTCAAATGTCTTCACTTTGAACGATTTTGTTGCAAGCACGGCATACTGTGAAATGGCACTGTCGCTTGTCATCTTTTCTAGTACTTCTGCGGCTTTTTCGGATATATTGTCAGTCTGCTGAATGTCCATACGCATATCGTAGTTTCCGATACCCATATATTGAATGAAGCCTTTCGATGAAATCGTGCTGTACAGGTTATGAGGAACAATCATGATAAATGCCGAAATGACCAGCACCGTTAACATGGTGGCGTAAAGTCTTTTCCTTGCGAGAACGTCCTGGATACCGAGAACAACATTCGTGTTAAGCAGCCTGTTCCTGCTTAATCTCAGATGCTTAGCACCTGCGGCGGTATGCCCCTGTGAATTGCCAAAACGTATGGCTTCCGCGGCTGATATTTTTCGAAAGCGCCTCAGCACTCCATTTATATAAGCCATCATTGCAAGGAATACCAGCAGTATGCCGATGATTCCGTACAACAATGCTGAAGAAGAATGTTCGCTTTCCCCCATGTAAAGCCGGATATTCTCAAGAAGCATGCCTTTGAACACCAATGAAAGTGCGAACCCGAGAATACTGCCCGCAGCCGCAATCACAGCGTATTTGGCAAGGTACATCCTCTTCATGTCGGAGATACGCATCCCCATTGCCTTCATAACGCCAATTTGGCGGTAATCGTCTTCGATTTTGGCAAGCAGCGTAAAGCGTATGCACATCAAAGCGATAGCAACGACCAGCACGCTCACCAGAAGGATCACCCCAATCATCATCCCGTCGGAAATGGCGTTGATTGTTTTGAACAGGGGATATGTAATCACGGGTCCGTTCGCTTCAAGACCTGCGGAGGCATAATCGGTTTCGAATGCGCCAAGCGCCGATAGATCCTTTAATCTGAACTCAATCAGATACTCTGTGGTCCCGAGGTTTTGAATTACCGCGTAATCATGGCTGCTTACAAGAAATCTCTTGGAGGAGGAGAGTGTGGAATTCATCTGCGAATCGCGGAGAAATCCCGCAACGGTAAATTCCTTTCCACTTATTCGTGCCTTGTCACCGACCTTCGTGGTGTTGTCCCTCATATAATGGATGGGAACATATAACTCGCCGTCGGATACATGGATGACGTTTCCGTCAAGATCTAGAAGATAATCGAACTTGTCGCTCTGCATGCTGAACCCGTTATCCTGAACATTATGGGTAAGCGAGTTGTCGCCTAATATGATGCGTGCGCCGTCCATGTTGACAAATTCAAGCACCTGAAATTCATCAACATTCCCATGCTGCTCCGCAAAAGCTGTGAGTCGATCCGTATTGATCTCACCCGAATGCATCTGCATAAAATGCGGCGTTTCCGCCCGTTTCATAAGTGTATCTATCGCACCGGAAAGATTGACAACGAGTATCACGGCCAGCGAAACGAGCATCGCTGCTGCTGCAACAAATATCATGGTTGTCAACGTGATTAATTTGCTTTTGGATATATCATTGCGAATTATTCTGGAATACATAAGCCACCTCTGTCTTCTAGCATTCTGACCGATCGCAGCTTATACAGAACGGCCGAAGTTACGCATAACAGCACCCCGGCGATGATGATGAGAAATCCCATTCCTCTGCCAAGGCCGATGCCGATGACTTTCCCCACACTCCCAGCAAGCGCTCCGCCTTCAACCAATAATGGAGTGAACACATAATCTGCCATAACACCCGATAGCGTATAAGCGGCAACAAATCCAAGCTGGGACAGGATTCCGATAAACGCCCACGCTCTGCCTTGAACCGCATTATCCATGTTGGTGCGAACCAAAAAATCCAGACTCATGTTGGCAAACGGAAGCATGGCAAAAAACAGGAATCCCGAAATACATATCCAGACGATATTTTCACGAGCTCCAAAAGCTGCCATACACGCGCCTACGCAAAACAGCGAAATCGAAAGGATTTTCACATAATCTTTTTTTATCGGAAGAAATCCTAACATCATACTGGACACGAGCATTCCTGAAGCCACAATAGTTTCAATCGTTCCGATCATCGAGCTGTTCGTAAAGGTAAGCAGCATCGGTATCGTTAGCGTCTCCATCACCCCAAGGTAAAATGTCAGCACCGATGTCATGATCACCAGAACAAACACACCCTTGTTTCTGGAAACCGCATTCCACCCGTCTATAAATTCGCGAATAAACGATGTAACCTGATGACCGGTCTTGGAAGCAATGCCGCTGCGGACAGCGAGCGTAGTACCCACGGTAACAAAAAAAGTGCAAATGTCGATAACAAGCAGCAGCTTTATGTCTGCAATCGTGAGCAAAAAACCCGCAAGGATCGGAGAAATCAGAAATTTGGCCGAGCCCGCCAGCTGGACAAGACCGCTTGCCTGTGTGTACTGCTCCTTGGTAAGCAAATCCGTAACCGTAGCTTTATATGCAGGATCAAGCAGTGATGAAAACACGGAGCTCATGGCAACCCCGACGCATATCTGCCATAGCTGCGCTTCTCCGCGAAGCAAGCAAACGAGGATGAATACAAGCCCTATCGCGGAAAGGCTATCCCCTAATATCATTAAAAGCCTGCGGTCATACCGGTCCGCGAGCACTCCGGCAAAAGCGCTCAAAAAGAGCGACGGCATAAACGCAAGCAAGGTTACCAGCGCCATAGCCGATGCCTTTCCCGTCTGCTGAAAAACATAGATCCCAAGCCCGAACGAAGTCAGACCGTTTCCTATTGTTGAAACCAGCTGTCCCGACCATAAGAGGAGAAATTTCTTGAAAGACTTCCCTGGTTTAATCACGGCTGTTTTCATCTCCCTCTCCAAACATCCCCATAACGTCCATAAGGCTTCCGCTTTCTGCTCCGAGCAGCCTCTCCACGTTGCAAACAAAGGCCACAATTCGCGAGCTGCGCTCCTTCTCTGTCATAACGACCAGATCATCATCAAAAACGGTACTCGCATAAATCACAACCATCTCCATGCATTCGTACGGGAAGGGTGTGCTGAACAGGCCCTGCTGGATGCCTTCGCGGATGATCTCTGTCAGGATCGGGGGAACGCCGTTGATGATCACCTTTTGTATTTTTTGATGCATCAGTGCGTTCTGGGGTTTATGAATATGCTCCATAATTTGCTCGCTGCTTCCCCCGCTTAGGTTCAGTGCCATTACAACGCGGATGATGCGCTCGACGATTGGTATGCTCTTGTCTGCGGCAACTTCCTGTGCCCCATCTATCAATCGGACCGCATACCGATCGATCAATGCATCCATAATATCCTCCTTCGACTTGAAGTGATGATACAAGGTTCCGCGGGCAATGCCGACCTTTTCAAGAATATCGTTGGTACTTGTTCCGTCAAAGCCCTTATGTCCAAAAAGCTCATCCACCGCGTCAAGGATTTCGTTCTTGCGATCCTCCGATTTTTTTACGACCCTCATGGCTACACCTCCTTTTGCATAGACCGACTGCCTGTCGGTAATATGATAACATGCTGCTTTGAGTTGTCAAGATATTGTTACATGAAGTGAACTGATGGTGAACTCATTTATATGAAGAATTTTTATGACTTCATCCCTCGCAGCATGCCAAAGCATGTTGTTATGCGTAGTTATACGCTGCCACGCTCAGCTACCGAAATCATCCTTTGTTTATAAAATAAAACAGGCTGCCTTTCAGGGCAGCCGTATTTGGGGTTATAGCGTTATTTACGTACGGAGAGAATGAACTTCTCCAGTGATCCTGTATCCGTAATCACCTGATTACATCCATGGTTATCCATACATACGTAATGACCAATCGCAGCGTAATTATCTGGTGATGCGTTCGCAGGCTTGGTCTTGACCGAGAAGAAAGCAAGCTCCTGATGACGATTGCAGAACAGGCAGTACCCTTTCTTGTTTGTCGGCGTGATTCTTCCCTCAATACCGATAAACCGTCCTTCGAACGGATACACAATGAATAGTCTATTCGTGGCAATATCAACCCAGCTTAGATACGTCACATATCGAAAATCAATGGATTGAAGATCAGGCACTTTCAATTTTTTATTTTTAGGGAATAGCTTCTCAATCTGCTTCACCGTAATCGGCGGAAATGGATCCAGATACGGTTCTAATGACTCAAGATATCTCTGGAAATCATATGCCGTCTCGAGAGCCGAAATTTGTTCCAGCATCTGCTGCTGATCCCCTTCAAGGTAAGGGAACGCCTCTATCACGTTTACGGCAGAACGATATCTTACGGTCTCTATAACCTTCCGATCCGCCACGGTTCGCAATGTTTTCAGAAGGAATTCCGCTTGTTTTTTAATGATGTTGAATTGATAGTTTCTAATAAATGCTGTACTCATAGGTCTTCAGCCCCTTATTTTTTATGAAAAATCCATAAGGTGCAAAGCCCGTTATTAGAAACGATAAAGTTCGTTTGGGCGACCGAATTCATCCTATCGCACCTCACACAAAGTATCGCCCCAGATTAGGCTTTGCGTGAGGACTCCCTAGCTAATGAGCAATTCAATTTTGCCATCTATATAACCCCCAATCATATTTTATCCAAAAAAGTATAGCAAAAAATCCCACAAGCTGCAATTCATCTGTCTGGATGGAATTACATAATTTCACACTTATAATCAGCTTAGAGCTGTACCTGACTATTCAGGTGAATGCCAACCTCACAGCCCCCCCTGAGCCACACGCAGGCTAAACAAAAAAGCCTCAGTCAGGTATACAACACCTGACCAAGACCTTCTGAATCCAATCTGTTTTACTGATTGATTTGACCGCCATCCACCGTATAGATGGATTGCGTTACATAGGAGGCATCGTCGGATAACAAGAAGACAGCTACGCTCGCTACCTCTTCCGCTTCTCCGTATCTTCCCAGCGGTACAGCGGCACCGAATGCTTCTTTTGCTCCTTCCGCATCCTCAGGAACTGTATTTTTCTCGATTTGGCGCATCATGCGGGTATTGATCACCCCAGGCGCAACCGCATTTACTCTCACACCGAACGGAGCAGCTTCTAAGGCAACCACTTTCGTCATGCCCATTACGGCATGCTTGGAGCTATTATAACCGACAAATCCGGGCGAACCGATCAGACCTGCACCGGATGAGGTGTTCACAATACTGCCGTACCCTTGTTTTTTCATGACGGGAACGATGTATTTCAGCCCAAGGAAGGCACCCTTAACATTGACATTAAAGACCATTTCAAACGTTTCGGTCGGATAATCCTCTACATTGGCAGTGATGCCTTCGATCCCCGCATTATTGAAAAAGCCGTCAATTTTTCCGAACTTTTCAATCGTGGCATCCACATAAGCTTTGACTTCTTCCTCTTTGGCCACATTGGCTTGCAACGCAATCGCTCTGGAATCGTCAATACCCAGATCGGAGATGACTCGTTGAACGGCTTCCAGGTTCAAGTCAACAAGCGCAAGGCTGGCACCCTGCTCCGCCAGCTTCTTCGCTGCTGCCGCACCGATCCCACCTGCTGCACCCGTAATGACAATCACTTTTCCATCAAATTTGCTCATTTGTATAGACCTCCCGGATTGATTTATACTTCTCTAGATGTCTTGGTCCCTATCCTTATTTGGCTGTATATCCACCGTCAACCGTCAGGGTATTTCCCGTCATGAAAGAAGAGTCATCCGAAGCCATAAAGAGAACGGCCTTCGCCATTTCCTCGGCTTGTCCCAGACGCTTCATCGGCGTGACCGCAGCCAAGGCTTGTTTGCTCTCCTCCGGAATGATCGGTGTATCGATGAACCCGGGGCATAGCGCGTTGATTCGGATATTATGCTCGGCATACTCCAGCGCCAGGGACCGTGTCAAATTGATGACACCGCCTTTAGCGGCATTATAAGCCGCGGAACCTGGAGAGCCGACCCAACCGTACATCGATGCCGTATTAACGATTGTGCCTCCTCCTGCTTTTAACATTTCGCGGATTGCTTCGCGTGCAACCAAGAATACGCCGTCCAAGTCCACGTTTACGGTGTTGCGCCACTCGGAGTACGCCAGATCATGCGAAGAATGAACGCGCCCGATGCCTGCATTGTTAAATACAACGTCCACTTTGCCGAAGGCTTCAATACCTTGTTTGAAGATGTTCGCTACTTCTTCTTCACTCGTAATATTCGCTTTCACGAACAGCGCCTCATAATGCAGCGCTTTCAATTCAGCTTCAAACGCCTTGCCTTTTTCCTCATTCAGATCAACCAGCACCACTTTGGCACCTTCTTCAGCGAAGAGGCGTGCAGTCGCTGCACCGATGCCGGATGCACCACCAGTAATTACAGCAACCTTGTTTTGTAATTTGCCCATCTTGGATACCTCCGTAAAATTTATTAAAATAGTACTAACTCACTTCAAATGGAATCAATTTAAGATTTTAAATTTAGTACTATTTTGTCTACAATTTAATTGTACTATTCTGTTCACATTTAACAATCAGTAAGATGTTATGAAGTGTCTATCTAGTCAACACTTACAACAAAACTGTCTTTTTTTAGGGGGCACGCATCTCGTGAATCATGAACAAACCGGAACATCGGAGCGAAAAAATCGTACAAAGGAACATCTAAAATCGGCCTTTATCAAACTTGTAAAAGAAAAGGGATATCATGCCGTAACGGTGAAGGACATCGTGGATAAGGCCGCATATAATCGCAGCACCTTTTATGTGCATTACCAGGATAAAATCGAATTGGCCGAGGATTTACGGGCTTCCATGCTCCGGGGTCTGGAAGAATCGGTGGGCAAACTTTATATACCTGGACACAAAGTATATACGGCAAATCTGGGTACACCCTCCTTCAATATCGTTGCCTACATTTACGAGAATCGTGATTTTTTTGAACTGATTACCTACGAGGATACCTTACCGGGTCTGCACACCGAATTTCCTCAAACGATTCTAAAAATCTACAAGGAACGATTCATATTCGAAACGATTAACAACATCCCGGTTAACATGGATTATTTTAAACAGTATACGGCCTACGGCTTCCACGGACTGGTTCTGAGCTGGATCCGAAACGGTTTCAGGGAATCCCGGGAGGATTTTATTAAAGAGGTCATTGATTTAACAAGGACGCATATTTACTCGGTGGAGTATGTGAGGGAGTAGGGCCGGGGGCGTATAAAATCCCAAAATCCCGGCAGGGAATATCCCTCCGGGTTGTTGGTTGATGGAACGAGCCTCTATTGCACTCGAATGTATGTACCTTTATTCTCGATCCATCCAGAAAGACGGTCAAAAACCCTTCGTGTATCCCCATTCATCTGATATTGTTTATGATGACTAATAATGATTCCGGATTCATTGATATCGAAGGAATAGTTACTTATTTCTCCATCCCTGTTCCGATAAAAGATAATCATCATAATTACCCTGTCCGTACTTCCTTTATAATGGTTCAATTCTCGGCTATACGTTACAGCATCTAGGATGTCGATCAACTCATTCGTATTGTCTTGCTCATGAAATGCTATAGAATAATGATTGGATTCACCCTCTGAAATCGATACAAAATCCATCTTTTCAATCTTGTTTGTATGTCTCATAACCTCTTGAATCTTAATGGGATAAACATAATACCAAACTAGTCCAATTCCAATTAATAATACAGCTACACTAAACACAAGAAGGCGTACCTTTTTCATTAAACGCAACCTCCGCATAGACCGAAGCCTCATTGATTCAATGGGGCTAACTAATGCATACCCGAACCAAGTATTCTTTTTATCTTCAGATTGACAGCTAACTTCATTTACTATGTATCGAATTCTTCGTTATCTGTTTGCCCCAGTTTCAAAATCCTTGAAGTCAACTCGCCAATCCGTCACGAATGCCGGATAATATCCTACCCGGTAAGCCACTCGTTGTGAGGCAATATGGCTTGAGATGACATCATATGTTGGTACGCAGCCCCGATTTAATATTTCAAAAGTTAAGCTGCTTACAAGATAAGAGGCCAATCCCAAATGGCGGTACTCTGGAAGCACCTCGATTCCAATCTGCCACATCTTGGCACATGCATTACACGCCCCTGCCAAACCAACGACCTTCCCATTTTGCTTGGCAACTACAACCAACACCGTCTGTATGGGCAGATTCGCATCAGATATAATAGCATTTTCCAGTCCCTTAATCCCCATGAAATTCGCAATCTCATTCTTCTCGGCCACTTCATATGAAAAACCGGCTGGTGGCGACACCGGCTTGATTCTCTCCAAACCAGGGAGAAAGTGTAGGTAGAGACCTCTAATGAACGGTGAGGAAAAAATAGCGTCTCTATCTTTGCCATGCATATGCGCTTTGGCAATCTCCAGTCGTTCCGGCGTAGCCGATACCACAATGGACTTACCCATGGACAAAATTTCAAAATAACGCTCTTTCCTCGGATACGGCCTGCGTCCGGGATTTTCTTTGGCGTCAACAAAAATAACGCTGTCTTTTTCTCCGTTCAGTTCGTCAACGGTACAGTTCAAATCGATAGCGAGCTGTGTTTGCACGATATGTAGCATTTCTGTTTGTGTCATCATGGGGATATGTCCTTTCCTCGGGGTTAATTATCCCTAACAGGGTTGTTCAATACCTGTCCATTAGTGTATGAAAAATCGATTTCACTTTTCACTGTACCACTTTCTAAGCTGGTTGATATGGGCTTGATGATAGCGGTTATGATCTGCGATATGCCATAATCCCCAGCGGATGGTTGCTTGCTTTTCATTTTCATGACCAAATGTGACGATGTTATCCAGATCAGCATCCGTTAATTGCGTGCATGTTTCCTTCAACCTATTTAGTACATCTTCGTAATTAGACATAAGTGTCTCCAGAGGTATTCCTTTGACCATCGGAAGCCTGTTAATATCATCGATCATGGGCCCATATTTGTCCTTTAATGACTGTGGAAGCGGCTGTCCCTTTATTCTATAAACCCAATTCAGATCAACGTACAGGAGATGTTGGATTAACTGAGCGGTGCTATTATAATGGTTGCTTGGCCCCTTGTAATCTACTTCTTCTTGCAGCATGCCTTCCGATATGGACTTTAGTCGTTGACTATTCTCTTTTACCGCGCCATATAACATCCCCACAATCGTTGACATATTCTCTTCGCCCTGTAAATCGTGAAGCATCCTAACACATCCTTCCTTTAAAAATACTTGGCATCCCTATCCTCTTCTTTAGACACTTCCATAATATCCCTGTTCTTGCAGTTCGTAAATACCCGTGTATATTACGATTAACCGGAATATCTCCGTATCATATATCGAAAAAAAGACCCGCAGCAGGTCATCTCCATGACATCGCTGCAGGTCATCCGCGATAACTCTGCACTATATTAATTAATAAACCGTGAACACAGCCAACCCTGGTTTCGAGCATGCCCTCAGATGAAGCTTTCAACCAAAGCCGCTTACTCCTCTTCAAGCGCCATTAATGACTCCGACGTAAAATGATAGAACGACATGGCATCCTCCGCAGTGGCAAAACCGGCCTGTGCCATCTTATCGCTGCCTCCGCCTTTACCGCCATAATCGGCCAGATGCAACTTGAAAAAAGCTCCGCAAGCAGGTCCCCTCTCTCCTTGGGCGAGAACTACCTTATGGTCTGTTTTGGACACGAAGAGTGCGATAACGTCAGCTTGTTCGGTGAGCTTGGCCGTCAGGTTCTGCATATCCTTCAGCGGCTTGTCCGCAAAAACGTGCTGGATCAGCCTGCCCTGACGATCAGCCAATAGCTTTTCAGCCAAATAAACATCATTCTCAGCCTTCACTGCACTCAATTCAGCCTGGAGCTGCTTCTGTTCCAGATCCCACTTCGCTATCCGGTCCGGAATCTCTTCCTTGGCGGTATTGAACCTGGCCGACAAGCTGCCGAGAATCTCCATTCCAATATTAAATTCCTTTAACGCTCGATATCCACACTTAAAATAAATACGCACGTGCCCCTTCTGCTTCTCCGCTCTAAGCAGCTTGATCATTCCGATCTCACCCGTTGCGGAGACATGTGTGCCGCCGCAAGCGTTATATTCGATACCTTCGATTTCAACGATCCGGATATCATCGGTTACCTTCGGCTGCTTCACCAGTGGCAGAACAGCAGCCTGCTCCCGGCTCACAAAATAATTCGATACCTTTCGATTCAGGTAAATCTGATCATTGATCTCCAGCTCCAGCATCATCAGCTCAGCCTGAGACAGACCCGATCGCGCGACATCAATAGTCGCGTAATCCTGACCCAGATGGAAGCTGAGCGTCTCGGCTTGGAATGCCTCCAGGCACATGGCTGACAGCAGATGCTGGCCGCTGTGATGCTGCATATGGTCGAACCTTCGGTCCCAGTCCAAATGGCAGCCAACCTCTTCCTTTTCCGGAAAAAACTCGACTTTATGCAGAATCGCTCCCTCTTCTAGAACGACATCAAGAACCGGAATTTTATCGATCCACCCCAGGTCGCAGGGCTGCCCCCCGCCATGGGGATAAAAGGCGGTCTCCTCCAATACCAGATAGATGCCGTCCTCCCGTTCCAACTTCTGCGTGATTCTTGTTTCCCACTCCCTAACATAAGCGGACTCGTAATACAGCTTCTTCGTCATCTTCATTTCCTCACAGTTCCCAAGTTTAAAAATCACTAAGTATAAGCTTACTATAAAACGGTCCCCAAGCGCCAAGCCTCCTGATACTTATCTAATCCAGCATAAATGTAATTTTAATTCCATTTGTGCTTTCTTTAGATATTGATCTCTTCCCAATTAAATACAACGTAAACAGATGAAAGAACTACAATTATCATATAAATCGTATTGATTATGTAATTTGATGTTGAGGCCCTTAATTTGTCATGATAAATTGTTCCATCGATTTCCCCATTGGTATATCTCAATCTCAAATGTATACATGCCTTCATCAAAATAAAAAATTCATAGAATCCAAAAATCCCCCAAAAAGTACTGCACCATAATAAAACCGCAAATAATGTGGAGGTTAATATTTTCACACCTATATCGGTCGCATAAATAAAACATAATTTCATTATTACGGCTAGTATAAATATTATTATCCCTATAACACTAAAAAATGGAGGACGTATTAATCTTATGTATAGTCGTATCATTTCAATTCACCCTTAATGACCCATTGCAGTTTACGTTTTTATGTCTGAGAACCTCCCTTCCTAAGGAAGGGAGCGAAAGCGCTGCTACAAGTCTAATGTATTTTCGAAAAAACATTTCATTTCTATAGCCTTGCAACATAGTATTTACACATTGTTATCTGATGTTTATACCATCTTTGAAATGAGTTAGCGTTCTTCGTCAGCTCAATTGTTTAAAGTAATTCCCAACCTGCTCATTAATTTTCTAGATAAATTCGATGCTTCTACTCTGTCTTTTGCAGGTGCCGTTATCATAAGTCCGTCAGATGAAGACCAGGTTTGAGAATCTCCATCTATAAAAACAGTTATCGTAAATTGAGTGAAGTCATCATTTATATATATCCCGCCATAAGTATAAATATCAGGCACTACTCTACCTTTCTCATCTATGACACGAAATCCGGAAAATATGGTGCTAAAATTATCACCCTGATACTGTAATATCAGTTCAGTTCGATATTGCGGGAGATGAGGAATTTTCATTCCCTCAAAGTTAATTACACCGTTAAAGTTTTTTTTACCATTCATACGTTTTGCAGCTTCCCCTCGAAATGCAATTTCACATTCTCGATCACCTCTTCTTTGTCTAATTGATAATAAACGCCATCTAAAGTAGCTGTATATTGTCTAGGTGTGAGGTACCAAATTAAGAATATTCCTAGAGCTATTACAATTGCTATTAAAATTTTAGTTTTCATGTTTTTATCATCATTTTCTGAAAAAATGAAAACTTCTTTAGAAAAATTGTCATCTTCAATTGCTCCCCTCTTAGATTACCGAAATCCCATTAAAGTACCAAACCCATCCGCCAGAATAAAAGCAAGAATGAAAACGTGTACGGTTATCCATATTTTTCATAATATTTATATGATGAACAGCCGATAATAGTTGTAAAGAAATATTTACCATTACATTATAGAGGAAGTGTTTACATGGCTCAAATCTCAAGTATTTCAAGCAGATCACAATCTACACCGCCTGTAAAATCCAGAGCAAATATCATGTCACCCATTGACCGGGAGATTGAGCAGCTAATCAATCAAAAAGGAATGATTAATGAAAAAATCGCTAGTGTTAGATCCGACGAAAAACTGGACTCTAAACAAAAAGATGAAAGAATTAAACTGTTAACCGTGGACATGCAATTACTTGAATCTCAAATTATGCAGAAAAGAATGGAGAAGACTGAGGATACTAAAAATAAAAACAGTGCTTCTTCTCAAAAGGAAGATTCAATTAAAAAAACCGAAACGGATACAGGTAAACAAGATCTATCCGGCATACCGATGGAAAAGTTTTTACAAGCCAGCAATTTACATGACCAATTGACCAAAATGGCAAGTGTGCGTAGATCACTGAAAGTGGAATCTGACACCCTTAGGCAGGAAGTAAGAAAGGGAAGAGAGCTTCTTGGAGGTGAGAATGAACCCGGCGACCCAGGCAAATCGGAAATGAGAATGAACTTGGAATTGACAGTTAATAAATCCAAAACCGAAGACGCATTAAACATCGAGAGGAAAATTACTGAATTGGATCGTAAAATCAGTGAAAAGATCGAAGACACTAGAGAGGATATTCAGAACGATGATAAGAAAATCGTCACCGGAGAGGTTGATAACCAGGAGGATCTACCGGTATCTAATCAACCTGTACACACTGCCGATAGGCTAGGGCAGAATCAGGATACTGACAAGAACAAGAATAATAACCTGCAAGAACAACGTAATATGGGTATTGACATTCGCGTTTAGAAAAAAACTATGCTTCACAATTTACATAAGTACTTTCTTCTGTGAAAAAACCCACCTCTGGCCTCGACCTTTGGGTGGGTTTCTTACTTCCTCTTGTTGACTATTGTTATATATCACCTTTGTTTTATATGCGTATAAGACTTGTTATAAAATACTGAATCATTTTAATTTTTCATGACATTTTAATTCCTTTTATTCCTCTAATTTTCTCAATTTCATTTTCATCTTCAGTCATAATAACACCTATTTGTTCATGTGCTACAGTAGCCAACCATTCTTTCCCGTTCTTAAAAAAGCATATGTCTTCAAGCAATTCTGGCTGGAGCCATTGATATAAGCGTTCAGTTTTCCTTATCAGCACTTCTTTCAATTCTTGATTGCAATTAAAATAATAAACATCCGCATAGTGTCCAAGTAAAGTTGTCCCTGGCCATGCATCCTGCCTTCTTATTTCTTTTATGTGCGGCTTTATCTCTTCAATCCATTGTTTAGCGTTTTTGTTTAAATCAAGTTGGTCCCTTTTAACTAACAGAAACTCGTCACATGTGCTAAACGCTACCTCTAACAGGTCTTTGTATGTTGTCCCTTTTGGCTCTTCAAGTAATTCTTTCATATATAGGCTCCCTTCCGCTCAATGGTTGCTATCGTACCCGTCAGTTGAACTATTCAGAAATTGAAGTGTGCTTTGAGATCGAATCGATGACTAAACCCCAGTCATCATAATGAAGCTCATGTCCTGTCCCCACCAATGTTAGTAAAACCGCACCCGGAATCTCGTTAGCAAGATTTTCACCATGTTCATAAGGAATTATGGGATCTTCCGTACCGTGTATAACCAGAGTGGGTACATTTATTGCACTCGTCCTAGCCAAGTACGATTCGCCACCTGCTATTAAGCCATGATTACTCATGCTCGCGATATTATTACTTCTTGCAAATTCTCGTTTAGCCAAAATGCCAACTTTATTCTCATCGAAAAGATGCTTTGAACCTGCTAGAATTCTCGATCTCTCCACAGCAAATTCCGTTACCGAATGTTCGTTGGACCAATCGATAACCCCCATTTTCGAGAAAAAGTCCATTATCTTTTCCTCCATCGGGGGAAGATGTGGAGCAAAATTGGACGTGGATAGGAGGGTAATCGTTAGAACTCTCTCCGGATGACGCAGAGCTATCATTTGAGTCAACATGCCGCCCATCGACATGCCTAAGATATGCGCTTGCTCCATTTTATAAGCATCCAACACACGAATAGCATCATCTGCCATGTCTTCGAATGTATAATCGGGTTGACCAGGTTCGTAAGTTGTTGTGCGTCCAACATCGCGGTTATCATAACGAATGATAAAACGCCCTGTATCAGCTAGACGCTGGCAGAATTCTTCTTCCCACCAAATCATGGAGGATTGGGCACCCATAATCAGCAAAATGGCCGGGTTAACGGGATCTCCAAAACTGTCTATACATATATTAATTCCATCTGCATTTATGAATCGTTCGTTCATGTGAATTCCTACCTCCAATATGTTATACGAAATAAAAAAACACAGGCTATATCGGCCTATGCATACTGTAATCGAAAAAGAATTTGAAAATGAACAAATAAGATAATCACCCTATGATAGACTCGCAGTCAAGTCACCAGATAGATCCTTAAAGGGTTCATTACATTTTCTTCAAGTCCAGTCAACGCGATAGGAGAGTAAAATCCCCCGTCTCTAATCGCATATAACTAAATTAGGTTACCGTGAAGGCAAACCATTCTTCGATTACTTTGCACACAAAATAGCCTTAAACCACTATCCAATTCATTGTGCGAAGAATATCGAGAATTTAGTTTGCCACACGTAACCCCTCCGTTCGTACCAGATACAGCAATGCTAACATACGATAAATTTCCATGTCAATACTTGGGGATTTTGTTCAAGCTAACATAAAAGGTAAGCCCTCAGTTTATATAGATTGTTAGATAAAGTGCTTATCACACATTTTCCTCGGCTTATTTATTTTGCATACCAGTAGGTAAACACGGCCTCTCCTTTGTTAACAAACACCTCAATGGTTTTTGTGTCACGCAGCACCTTGATAGAGTTTATTGCACCGCCGTATTCTACAGGGAAGGTAGTATTGTTTGCTTTGATCCAAACTTTATCGTTCTCGATAACAACCAGTTCATCAGAATTGTTTAGCAACTCTTGTGCTTCGGCTACAGGGTAGGCGAGCAATTTACCGTCCTTCATGCTTAGCTCGCATGGAATCGTCAATGCCCCAGCATAATCGGCTCCCCCGTTTAGTTTCTCATCCTTGTTGAATAACCAGCCGATAATGATCCTGCGGCCTTTAGGATCCAGAAAAGTCTGTGGTGCATAATAGTGCGGCCCAATATGAGGCGCATGCAATGAAAAATCAGTCAACTGCTTTCCGTCAAAATTACCATAAGCAAACATCGTCGCACGGGTGTCACGGTTTATTTGTGAGAACATCAGCAGATACTTTCCTTCAAAAGGGAAGAAGTCAGGGCATTCCAAGACGCCTCCATATTCAGAGCCTTCAAACAAGACTCCTACATAGTCCCAATCCAGCAGATTTTGTGATTGATAAAGAAGTATTTTACCAATGTCCTCCTTGCCTGACGCGATTACCATATAGTAAACTCCGTCCATGAAGGTGACCTTGGGATCACGGAAATCAGCACTCGCCTCTGGAGGAAACTCCCTGATAACAGGATTACCACTGTACTTCTCAAAGTGTATTCCGTCATGGCTAATTGCAACCGATTGTGTCTGACCGTGCACATCTGATACCGAGGTATAGATGAGATAAAGGATGTCGTCCTTGACGACAGCACAGCCGGAGAAGCACCCACCCTGCTCACTGTCTTCGTATTCCTGGTCAGGGTAGAGAGCTATCGATAATTCTTCCCAATGAACCAGGTCATCGCTAACAGCGTGCCCCCAGTGCATCTGACCCCAACGGGGAACAAATGGATAATGCTGAAAGAAAGCGTGGTATCGCCCTTTAAAGAAGACTAGACCATTGGGGTCGTTGATCCAACCGGTTTTCGGCTCGAAATGATATTTAAGACGTTCTGGCAATTTATATCAGCTCCTTATTGATATTGCCTTACTAATGGGATTACTTATTTAGAAAATTCATATATATCTTTACAAGTTTACCTAGAATCTCAATACTTTCCTCAACACTAGGGGCCTCTAAAGAATGATTTGCATTCGGAATTTCAATTACCTCTCTGGCTTTGTCTATGTTAATTTGGTTGGCAAGCTCATGATTGAACACTTCATCCTTTGTTCCATAGACCACAAGGCCATTAAACTTGTTAACATAGTGAATGGTGTCTTTAATTGGTGTCAAGAACAGATGTTTTACTGGGATTTCAAGTTGTTCATGCACTTCCCCAGCAACTATTGTTCCAATGCTCTTACTGATAAAAACAACTTGATTATACTTGCTAATGATTCGTTGAACCGATTCATAGCTATCTTCTATGACTCTTTGCAGCTCATTCATATCCAAATCCGTTCTCGCTGCTTGATATCCATATTCAAGTACCAATAAATCGAAACCACTTTGGATTGAGGAAGTTCCAGCAAAATGCAGACATGGCTTATCACAAGGATAGTTTTTTCCGGGAAACAGAACAACGAGTTTATTGTTTTCCTCATATAGCTGATAATACTTTTGTTTCATGTCCGTTTTCCAGAACGAGGGTATCGTTAAAATCTCAAATTTCATTGCCTTCCATCCTTTCCGCTTCAGGTGATTTGGATTTCGATACACTATTTGATTACGCTGAATGGTTTATCAGAATTTGCTTTTTTGCCTTCGACTATTACTTTGATTATGTAATAAGCAATATTTAATGTTATTCCAAAAAGGATTAGTAGCATTGGGTGACAAAAATGACTGAACACCTCGGAATCTGTATGTATCCTAAAAGATAAATTATTAAATTCAACATCATTAATAACAAAACCCTCGTATTGTATAAGTTTAAAATCGCTCGTAATATTACGAACAAAGTTGTAAGTCATATTCAAAAGATTAAGAAATATTATAAAATTTAGAGTGATCATATATGTGCTTAAGGCACTGATTTTAATTTTCATAACTAACTCCTTTATGTTACACAGCTGTTCGTTGATTTCCATAGGTTTAGAAAAGCCCCCTGATTTAAACTGCGCAAGGGGCTGCTGAACTTGTAACAAGTCAGTCGGGACTCTATATTTAGTGACACTTCCTGTGATCCTTTCAAATATTCATCTTGTCGTTAAACTCGATGCAAAAAGGCTGTACCTCTGCTCTTAGACAATACTCAATTCTCTTCTTGAAATCTTTCCATGTAATCATCGCTAACGCTTCTTCAATCGGAAAAAATCCCGTTTCCAAGCTTTCAGATGATGGTGTCAATTCTCCGCCTATTGGTTTTGCGAGAAATAGGGTATTGCAAATTGAATTTCCAACGTTCTGAAATATCCCACAAAATCTGATGATCTCAATATCAATTCCTGACTCTTCTTTGGTTTCTCGGATTGCGGCTTTACTCAATGATTCTCCCTCTTCAACTTGACCCCCAGGCATCTCCCAACCTCTTCTTGGTCCCTTAATAAGTAATATCTCATTGTTATCATTTATTACAATTGCTGCTGCAGAAACAATATGTTTCGGAGGGCTCATCTGTATTCTCCTTTCCCCTATTCACACGACGGGCGAAGTTTTAAAGTTTTCTCGCTTTAATAACGAAGGTTACAGGAAACATCTTGGCTCTTTTGACAAAATCGTTATTTTCATCGTGTAGTTGTGTGATTTCATTCTCGGTTTCTTCAACCATTTGTTCAATAACAAACCCTGATTTTGCCAACGCATTTATATAGGTTGATAGTTTGCGATCTGATAAAGTTAGCACGCCTTGACAAAAATCAGGAGATACCGAATACCAAGATTCATCGAAATAACTTTTGTTAAACGAAAATGTATTGTTTTCTTCAACAACACATTTGTGTATCGGATGAGACCAACTGAAAATAAATATGCCGTCTTTTTTTAAATAAGAAGCGATCCGGCGAAAAGTACCTTCAAGGTCGGTTGTCCATCCTATGGCGTAAATCGAATAAACATAGTCAAAATAATCCACAGGGATGCTACATTCTTCTTCCATCGGAGAACAGATCCATTTTGCTGAAAGCCCGCACGCCGTCAAGTGCTGTTTTGCCTTTTCAATTTGTTTTTCTGATATGTCGATCCCCCATAGTTCAGATGCATGACGCTCCCCTTGATATTGCAAGGATTGTCCATTTCCACAGCCTATTTCTAACATCTTTTTCCCTGAGACATCGCCAAAAAGTTGGCATTTTTCTTCCGTGATGAATGCTCCATAAAAAGGAAGCACAATTGCTCTTAAGTGGTCATTTCCTTTGGTATTCCAATAAGAGCTGTTTGTTTCATAAACACTATGAATGTTCATGCTGATGACCCCCCTCTTATACAAATTTGGTTACCTGAACTACCCTTTTTCCTGATTATACCATCAAAGCACACTACGGTGCTTTTGCCTGCTCCCGAGTAACCGCTTACTGCAATAACCATAGTTTTCATTTGACTCTCATCTCCTAATAATAAAATATGAGCCAGAATCTCCTTTAAGGAGATCTGGCTCATTTGCACTTATGATATCATGGAATATCAAATTTCAAGCCTGTATCTTTCAGAAATTGTTGTATCATATAGAGGTTACAAAATCTGTGTATCTTTGTGCCCACTCTGAAAAGGATAAATTGTGATCCCAAGTTACGTTATCGATTGCTTTAGCACATCCCCAATCCAACACTCTTTGATGAAGCATATGCACTTTAAATCTTTCTTTAAACGCTTCCTTGCTTTCTATACGATGAAAATATGCTGTGATAAAATGCTTGGCTAGTTCCTCTTCCCCATCTTCAATATACATGGAAACGATCCGCGGCAAGTCAGCTATTCCATCACCAAAATAACCAGTTGTAAAATCAAATATGCCACTTAATTTCCAGTCTTCAGTTAAGCGTTGAACCAGCACATTATCTGCTTTGAAATCACCCATTACAAAGGTTGGTGAATTTAAAACGTCAAACGCTTCCTCACAAGATAACAATAAATCTTCAACCCATTCAATATCTTTAGATGTAATCACAGAGTACTTCTCGGCATCTTTTAACCAATACCTGATTCGATTGTAAAGCCAAGTTTTATATGTACTTTCAAACGGACGGATTCGTTGATTTTTTGAATCAAATTCTCCATATTGCTCTACCTTCCACTGATGCATCTCACACAAGCAGTTGACTAGCAGTTCAACAATCCTCTTTTTCTCTTCTTTGTTCAATTTTTCTTTTTTATTTTGATCTGTAAAATGCATTCCTGGAAGCCGTGGCATTATAGCATAGGTCCATCCAAATATATCTTCTTGTTCATCTACTATATAGGGATATGGAACAGGCAAATTTGTGAGTTTATTCAAGTTGTCTACATAGAATTTTTCTTCTTTAAATTGTCCTTCATATAACGGGTTTCCTTTTAATACATAATCTCCTGAAGTAGTACTGACAAACAGGGTCTGCTTACCTACACCTTTAGAAGTTTCTTGATATGATATCAGGTTACCTAAGTTAAAGCGATTTAACATTCTCTGTAATTGTTTATTGGTTAATACACCGATCATATTCGCAGAAAAAAAGATTTCTGTTGTCAATCAGACCCTCTCCTTACTACCATGAATTTTCAATAATAGCATTGGAGCACCAACAAGTTTTTTAGGTCACGATGGCTCTCCATTCTAATTTGCTATGGTACATTTTTTCTAAAATGGAAACCCACTTTTGGCGTCAGACTTGGGGTGGGTTTTTACTTTCTCTTGTTGTTGTTAAAAGAGCAAGAATGAACGTTCCTTCCAATTTTGTTTTCGGTAATCTCGCATAACGTTCGTATATTCACGAGGGCCAACCGACTTAAGGCTGCGCCAACAGCCGGCCGTGAGGTGATTAGTCGGTGCGGATGTGTCCGCTGTAAGTGCATCCCTGCTGATGGCTTCTCGTGGACCAAGGAGCGGATAAACCCCGATGCGTGAATATAATGTTATGTGATGCCGTCGGTCATCTTTAGATTACGATCATGTTAGTACTTTATCAATGCAATTTGTAAATCTCCAATATGACTTAATAAAATTATTCTTCAACACTAAAAAATGTTTCATTTGAAATTTGAATCAATTTATTGGTTGCTTCTTTACTTGCAGGATCTTGTAGCATCTTAGAAAATATCTCATGTAATTCTTCAACTCGTGCTAAAACTTTGTCTTTTGATTTCTCCTCTCTTAATGAAATATAGAGGTTATATAAACTAATATCTAAATCATCATTTACCTCTTCGAAAGAAGTTAGTTTTGACATCACTGCCACACTATATACACTCGAAATCATTGATCTGTAAGTATAATCATTTACTTGCAAACTGAAACTTCCAAGCACATTACTGAGTTGAACTTTATACGCAGTATCTATTGAGTTTTCAAGCACTCTCTTCTGACTTTGAGATTCGATAAATTTAATTAGAAGTATAGCGAAGGATAACGTTAATAGAATGATGATATAAGTACTTTTCTTCTTCATCGAACAGCTCCTAAAAAAGGAATTTGAACATCTTTCATTTAACGCTCGTGTGTTCACGAACGTCCCACCACCGGTTTCTAAATAGATGACATCATCACTTTTCATGGGATGATGGAACAAACTTGCTAACAGAAACATTTCATAAGAATCGGAAGAAATGATTTATTCATGCTTATCTCCGTGTTTTATTTCGTTTAACTGGTTTCCTATAATGTTATTATCCTCATCATTGGATGATGTTCTCAGAGTAATATTTACGGTTTTTTACTCCATGGCGTTAAGGTTCCCACAAGATATTTTTTTGAATTTGATTTAATACCGTTTATTACGCCATTTGATATCTCATCATGTGTTAACCATCTCGATTTATCGTTCTCCATAATAAAACCAAGTTGAATCTGGTGGTAATCACAATTCTCGATGTAATCCATTTTACTCCGTATATCTTCAAGGTTCGAGTTACTACCCAGAATATGAAATAGATTCCATCCTTCGTTAGTAACCTTTCTAATTTCACTGCTGATAGTATCAATAATCTGCTTATCGTTATTATGAATCCAGCGAACGACTAAATCATACGGACCATTTGTAGTAATTGAATTATGAATTTCGGAACTAAAAAGTCTTTCATTATAGTAATCAACCGAGATAGGTATTATGTTCTTACTCATACCGGTTAATTTACTCAACTTATGATTATCCCTACCAATAACAGACACCGTAAAGCCCTCATCCGCTAACCAAAGTGAAGTGTTGGCAAGAATCCCTGAACCGCCTATAACTAAAGCATGCTTCATCGAAACTCCCCATTCCTTTAAGTCAATCCCCATTCATTACAGACCTTGTAATATTCCCGATTCACGGCGCCGAGAGTCTTAAGGTCGCGTTGCGACCAGGTCAGACAGGACTTAGCCACGCAGGTATGTCCGGCTGATTCCACTTCCTTAAAAAAACTCTGGTGGACCGGGGGGCGACGAATGCCACCCGAAGCGTGACCTTTTGTTGGGCTCGCTCAAACTCCGTTTAGGAACCGATCCTTTTTCAATTTAAAAAATAAAACGGCCAATCGATGGGGCTTGGCCGTTTGGATCTCTATGAATTTATTATTAATAGACTTGGTTTAAACTAACAGGTCCCAGACTACCATAAGACCCTTGGAACTGTCCTTTGAGTACATAAGTTCCGGGACTAAGATAACCTACTGAATACTCGACAGGACTTGGTGAAGTTGGTCCGATATTCACGGTTGTCGTGAAGACGGTGCTAAGTTGACCGGCTGGTCCTTTGGAATAAAGCGTTAGCTCAACGGTTTCATTCGTAGAGCTCCATAGGCCAACACTTAATTTATGTTGAGCTGGTTGGTAAACTGTCAAATCATGCGATGTTGCAGTATACGCAGCAAATGCGCTAGTAGAGAAAGAGAAACATGCTATTAGCAAGATCAATACTACTTTTTTCACTCATTTCACCCCCCTTCTTTCCTTCTTGATTTAGAATGTCAGTAAGAGAAATTATGTAATGGTCATATTATAAGTAATATTTTAACTATTATATCAAAATAAAGATTTTATGCATATATATTAAATTTTCCGAATAATAAATGTTGGGTGTTAATGGTACGGTTAATCTATTGCAAAAAAAACACCAATTCCATCTGCATGGCAGAGGAACTGGTGCTTCCAGCTTTTAAATATTCGATTCGGGTGCAGATTCTATTCTACCGTAGTCTTCAAAATGATTTTAAGTCTTGGCAATCCCTCAAGAACACTTACTGTACCCGCAGTTACCGCACGTCTTGCATCCCTCAATGTTAATCAGGGATGCCCCGCCGCAGGATGGGCACAGATCCAGCGACATGGAGCCGCCGCCTGCGTGCGAGCCGTGGCCGCCATACCCTGCGGCTGCCGGTGCACCGGACTCGTCTGCATCAGCAGGCGCCATCGTGGCTGCGACCGGTGCCGGATCATGGTCATGATCCGCCTCCGCGTTGTTCGCCACGTGCGTTTCCAGCGCCTTCGCCACGGCGTCGGCAATGGATTCCACGCGGTTCGCACCGAAGCCGATCGCGCCGGTGCCGCCGATGCCCTTAAGGTGCTTGATCAGCAGCTCCACCTTATTGCCGTGGTCCCCATACCGGAGGAACAAGGAGCAGACCCGGCCCAAGGCTTCCGCCATCGCGAATACATCCGAGCCGGCCTTGCCGACATTCAGGAAGATTTCGCTGGGAATGCCGTCCAGATCATTGATCGTAATGTACGCCATGCCAAAAGGCGTATTCATCTTATAGGTAGCTCCGCGCAGCACCTGCGGGCGCTTCTTGTATTGTTTATCCAGCCCGCTCTTGCTTGCGGATGCTGTCACTGCCACGCTTGCACCCGCTGGCTCCACGCTCGCCGCATCCTCTGCCGCTTGCCCTGCCGCGCTTTGCTCCAAGGCCGTTTCCGCCGAAGGGGCGGTCACTGCTTCGGCTGCTTTCTCTTCTTTTTTCTCCGTCTGCAGCACCTGCACATCGCGGCTGCCGTCACGGTAGATCGTTACGCCTTTGCATCCCAGATCGAATGCCAGCTCATACAGGCGCTTCGTATCTTCAACCGTGAAGTCAGCCGGACAGTTCGCCGTCTTCGAGATCGAGCTGTCCACCCAGCGCTGAATCGCCGCCTGCACGCGGATATGGTCCTCGGCGGAGAGTGTCATCGCCGTGACGTAATAATCCGGCAGCTCCTCGCCCGGATGACTGTCCAGCCAGTCCTGGGCAATCGGCACGAACTGCTCGTCGAAGCCAAGACGGCTTTGACGGAAGTATTTGAAGGCAAAGTACGGCTCGATGCCCGTCGACGTTCCAACCATCGTACCCGTGCTGCCCGTCGGCGCTTGGGTAATCACGGTCACGTTGCGCGCGCCCTTTTCACGCACCGCATCCGCCACTTCTGGATACACTTCCGCCATATTTTTCATGAAGCCGCTTTGCAGGTACAGCTCGGCATCGAATGCTTGGAACGAACCCTTCTCTTCGGCAATATCGGCGGAAGCCAGATACGCCTCGCGTGCGATGAAGCCGTACAGCTTATCCAGGAATTCCAGTGATTCCGGGCTGCCGTAACGGATGTTCAGCTTGATCATCAGCTCGGCCAGACCCATCGTTCCAAGGCCCACGCGGCGCTCTTTTTTCTGGTTCAATTCATTCTCTTCAAAATGGTACGGCGTCCGGTCAATGACATTATCCAGGAAGCGCACGGAGTAACGCGTCGTGGTAGCCAGCTCTTCCCAAGCGACGTCATGATTCGCCTCATCATAGAACTTCGACAGGTTCATCGCCGACAGGTTGCATACGCCCCAGCCAGGAAGTCCCTGCTCACCGCAAGGGTTCGTGCAGATAATCGGGTTGAAATACCAGCTGTTGGACATCTGGTTGTAGTATTCCATGAAGACAACACCCGGCTCCGCAGATTTCCATGCAGATTCGATAATCGTATGCCATACCTCGCGTGCCCTTACCGTTTTATATGGAATAACGCTATGTCCGGCTTTCTTCCATTTCTCCAGGTCGCCGTCCCACAACTCATCATAATCGGGATCGGTGGTATCCGGGAACACGAGCTCCCAGTCCAGATCCTCCTTCACGGCTTTCATGAAATCATTGCTGACGCATACTGACAGGTTTGCATTTGTAACTTGTCCCATCGTCTGCTTCACCGTAATGAAATCCTCCACGTCCGGGTGCCAATCGTTAATCATTAGCATGAGAGCGCCCCGGCGGCTTCCGCCCTGCTCGATCAGGCCTGTCGTATAACTGAACAATCCGCCCCACGATACCGCACCGCTGGAGGAACCGTTCACACCTCTCACAATCGCCCGCCGAGGACGCAGGGAGGACAAGTTGATGCCGACACCGCCGCCGCGCGCCATAATCTCGGTCATTTCGGACAGAGTTTCCATAATCCCGCCCCGACTGTCCTTCGGCGAAGGAATCACGTAACAGTTGAACAGCGTCAATTCATCGCTTGCACCCGCACCAGCCGCAATCCGACCGCCCGGCACCAGCTTCCAATCATCCAGAATCTCGCGGAATTTCCCGCGCCACTCCTCCTGCAGTTCCGGCGTTGCTTCCACCGATGACATAGCAGCTGCGAGTCGATCCCACATTTCTTCCGGCGTTTTCTCGATGGTTAACGTCAGCTTCTCCACATCCGATTCCACAAGCTCGCCCTTCCGTGTCTTCACCGTGACCTTGCGGCCTTCGCGCTTCACGATTTCGCCAACTTCCTTAGTCGGAAATTTAGGATCATCCTTCGTCAGAACAAGCACCACATCGCCGACCTTCGCGTTGTTGGTGTCCGCATCCTTCCAGGCATACCGGTCCAAAAAGATCTTCTCGCTTAAACCTTCCAGCCGCTGATTCTGCATCGTAGTCAAGAGCAACTACCTCCTATATAAGTTATAAAATCAAAAAGATTCCCAAGTATATGCGCTCACCAACAACATAACCTGTTATGTAGCCGGTCAAACATCCGAAACCACTATATACACTATATATAGTGCTATTTATTCATTATACTACACTATATATAGGTTAACTATGCCGATAATGTGAAAATTAAGCCGACTGTTCCAAGCTCCCGCTCGCAAGCTTCTGCTTTCTTCCTCTCGCTCTCTTTTTCACTCTTCCCTATGAAAAAAAGGATGAAAATATCCAATTCCAGCAGCCGCGCACCCTCAGGGGATTTTCGCTTCTCCCAAATCCAAGCAAGGTTATGAAGACTTCTTTTTTCGTCCATACTACATATACACCGCTGGCCCGGAATATTTCACAACAGGAGGAGATCGACATGAACCATCAGCCATCTGCCGATTCAGGCATGATCATCGACCCGCGCATTCCCGTTCCCTTGCAGATCGACCGTTCCTGGTTTGACGATCTCGCCGGACGCCTAGACAAAGGCGGACCTTGGGGTGACTATCGACTGGCCCAGCTTGCCGTAGAAGGCGAGAAATCCCGCCTCGTTACAAGCTTCGAAGAGCTGCAATGCCTCAAGCATCTTGGCACCTTATCCCCGCTTCCCCACCAGACGGATACTGCAAGACGCGTTTTGTTCGAGATGTCGGGCAGAGCGATTCTGGCCGATGAGGTGGGACTTGGGAAGACAATTGAAGCCGGTCTTATTTTAAAAGAATACCTCGTGCGCGGACTCGTATCCAAAGTTCTGATACTGGTTCCCGCTTCCCTTGTGCTGCAATGGGTCCGTGAGCTGAACTCCAAGTTCGGCATACCTGCGGTCGCACAGAAAAAAGCCTACTCCTGGGGCAACGATATCGTTGTCGCCTCCATGGATACGGCCAAACGCGATCCTCATCAGGAAATTCTGCTAAACGAAGAATACGATATGCTCATCATCGATGAAGCGCATAAACTCAAGAACAAGAAAACGTCCAATTATCAATTCATTCAAAAGCTGCGCAAAAAATACTGCCTGCTGCTGACGGCCACGCCCGTGCAGAATGACTTGAGTGAGCTCTTCAATCTCATCACGCTGCTGAAACCGGGCCAGCTTGGCGGCCAAGGACAGTTTGCCGCGAATTTCGTTGTCGATAAACGGAGACCCAAGAATCAGGACCAGCTCAAGGACGAGCTGTCCAAGGTCATGATCCGCAACCGCCGCGGCGAAGGCGAAGTGAAATTCACGAAGCGGTCCGTCCGCAATGTAGGGCTCAGCCTTTCGCCAGAAGAACAGTCATTATACGACGGGGTCACATCCTTCGTCAAAGATCAGTATCAGGCAGCCGGGGGAAATTTAAGCAGTATGCTGTCCCTCGTTACGCTGCAGCGGGAGGTGTGCAGCAGCCGGGATGCGGTGTTCGTTACGCTTGTTAATTTGTCCAAGAAGCTCCCGGAGGACTCCCCCCTCCGCGATAAAATCTGGGAGCTGGTCTATCTGATCAAGGCCATAAAAGCGAACACCAAGGCCGAGAAAACCATTGAGCTCATTCAACAAATGAATGAGAAGGTTATTGTATTCACGGAATACCGGGCAACGCAGGAATATCTGCTTAATTATTTTCGTGATCACGGTCTCGTTTCCGTACCTTACCGCGGTGGGATGAACCGAGGCAAGAAGGACTGGATGATGGATCTCTTTCGCGGTAAAGCACAGGTTATGATTGCTACGGAAGCGGGCGGAGAAGGCATTAATCTGCAATTCTGCCACCATATGGTCAACTTTGACCTGCCGTGGAATCCCATGCGGGTGGAGCAGCGGATCGGACGCGTGCACCGTCTCGGTCAAACCAACGATGTGCAAATCTTCAATTTATCCACCTCCGGAACGATTGAAGAACATATCCTGAACCTGCTGCATGAGAAGATCAACATGTTCGAGATGGTCATCGGCGGACTGGATGTCATTCTGGAGCGGTTTGAGAAGAAGGAATCCATTGAGAAGAGCCTGTACAAAATCATGCTGGAATCCGGCAACGACGATGAAATCCGGCAGCGCATCAGCACACTGGGCGAAACGATACACCATATCAAACAGGATATCGAGCTCGAAAGCAGCGAAGAAGAAACCCTTAGAGAGGAAGAGGCCTAATATGACCATGACGCCGCAGCAGGTGCAGCAGCACTTCATGGCCTATTTGGAAGCCACCGAATGCACCGTCATTGAAAAATCACCTGAGCATGTCACGGTGAAACTGTCCCCGCAGGCCGATAAAATGCTCACCAACCGCCCGTACTACTGGGGCTTTGTGGAACGTACCGGCGCTCCAGCCGAAACGTTGTCGTTCAACTTCGTCTTTGATCCGGATAAATACGATGAACGGCTCGCGAAGACAAAAGAGGCGGAAGTCAAAGCTCAGCTCGCGGCACCAGCGCAGGATCCGCTGCTGGCCCGCTATTACGGAAATGCGCCGGTACTCCCTGTCCTTGGACCTGGCCGGATTCAACGGGAAAATATCGGTTATGGCAGCAGCCGGCTCGCCCAAATCTGGAATGCAGCCCGCGAGGAAGGAAAATGCGTTTATCTGTTCCAGCAGCGCGGTACCGAGCCTCGCCCCCGAGGGCGCTCGACCCCTTATGAGCAGTGGCTTAGCGTCTGCTTTAAGGTAGAGTTCAGCTGCGATCTGAAGCGTGAGGAGTTGTTCTTTCTAGGAATCTCACTATCCAGCCGAACGATTGCTCAAGATTTCCCGGCTATCCTGAAGGGCCGCGACCTTACGCCCCGATTACCGGAGAGCGTTCATGTACGCCCTGCCGTGCTTACCCTTCAGCAGGCCGTATCCACGCTGGAGAACCATCTGATCGACAAATTGAGCAAGCTGGATTACGACTGGGCTGAGAAGGCAAGAGAACGTCTGAAGGATGAGTTTCTGGTGATCGATGGCTATTACGAGGACTTGCTCAAGGAGCAGGACGAAGAAAAAAAGGTACTCATTGAGGAGCAATACCGGAACAGAAGGTCCGAAATGCAGTGGCAGTACGAGCCAAAAGTGAGCTTGTCCGTCATAACCTGCGGCTTGTTTCACCTCTGTTCGCCCGTGGATGCCTCTTCATGACGCCCCTCTACAAAAGCAGGCAAAAAAAGAACCTGTCCCCCTTCCCCTGCCGCGACAGCTTGCAACAGCCTTTGCAGAGCTTGTCCGATATGATCATTGTTATCACATCCACGGCGCGTAGAGCCAAGGAAAGGCGGTTGATGATTTGAAGCTTTGGAACGTAAGAATCTTCAGCAAATCGGATTCACCCTGCAACTACCGGTCTCTCCGTTATAAATTGTTGTCAGCCTCTGTCATGATAACGGCCATTCTGTGGTTGGGTGCGGTAAATCCACTGACCAGCACGGCTGCAGCCAGTAATGGAGGTATCCATGGTACGCCAACGTCAAGCAGCCCCATTCTGGCTCAGATACCGGGCAGTTTGGTTGATTTTGCCGAGGAGACCGTGGATCATTTATCGGTACATGCACCGTTTACCGCTTGGGACGAAGCAGAGATGGAATTCACCCCTCTCGGTCCGGGCACACACGGCTGGCTGATCACGATTTCGAGCGAGGGTATTCCGCAAGGATATATGATTATTAGTGCAGCAGACGATGGTAGTTACATCCTAAGCGAGTACGGGATCGGCTCCACCCTTCCCTTCAGCCAGGCGCCGCTGAATGAGCGCCTCGCAGCAGAAGGTCTTCTGAAGACAGGCGGGGGGGTATTACCCCAAGGAAGTGTCGTCCGCAAACTGTATGATGTATCACCTGTGTGGCAGGTTCAGCTTCCGGGCAAGAAGCCTGTTTATTTTAGCGCGCTGAACAGTGAGGCATTACCGGATGAACCTCAGTCGAGCAGAATCAAGGCATTACCAACACCTCTGTCAGCAGCGACAAAAGGGATCGTCACTTCGACATCTTCGAATGCTTGGCTTGCCGAGACACCCAATCTATCAGCCGCAGCCTCCGAGGATCCTTACGATAATCTGCTCTGGCTGACGTCAGCCCATCTAAACGCTGGCAGTAGTGCCGATCTCCGGAATCTACTACAGGAGCACTCTGCTCTGATATTCAAATCCAAAAAAAGCAATGCCGCCTTCGGATCCCCTTTCAGCTTAACCGGCTGGCATCGCTGGTCTTCTGGGAATCAGCAGAATCCGGCTGCGATTTATGTATCGGTTCCGCTGCGGGATAGCGACACCCTTCGCTTTTTGCCAGCATCTCATCTGATCGGGCAAGGCCAATTCTATGCACAGCCGGAATAGAGGGTTTCAATCTAAGCACTCCTTCTGAAATGTACTTCAACCATCTGCCCTCATCGTTATAAACATACAGACTAAACAGGACGCTGCCCTCTGAAGGGCAGCGTCCTTGTATAAGATGTAAATTCGGAATTTTGTGAACATGAAGCTGCAGCTACTTTTGCCTTTTTTTACGTTTGGAGGTTACGTCTTCTTTCCATAACGACATAGAGAACGGAATCATACCGAACCAACGGGTGGTCCAGGATTCCTTGACCCTTGCCTTGCGCCGGATATCCTTAGGTGTATCTATATAATGAACTACGCGCTCCGTAATGTACTTAATTAATTCATCGCCGCTAGCCATATGAATTCACTCCTTATGGTTTATCCACATCCCATTATCAGTTTGCTCCGTTTCAATGGATTCTAGACTCTGGAATATGATCGGCATGAATTTTCCGCAAAATGCACATTCTAATCAAGCCGAAATTTTTTACGTGAAAGAAGGAATCCATCATGGTTAAGGCAGCAGGGGTATGCATGCTCCTCCTTGCACTGGCAATTCCGAGTTCTGTCGCGGAGGCTTGCCAAGCAAAAGAACAAGCCATGGCGCCCCCCGCTCAATCCGTTTATCAAAGTTCAATACAGTCAACCCAGCTTCTGTCAGAAACGCCGGAATCCACCCAATCCTCCGGTAAAGAAACCGACCGCACCCAGCTTCGGCATCTGCACCCTTTTCCTTATGATGTCGTTCTGATTGATGTAGGTCACGGCGGAATCGATGGCGGTACGTCATATGGCGACATTCTAGAAAAAGATATCAATCTGGCCATCTCACGCCGACTGTTCATGCTGCTTCGCCAAGAAGGCTATCATGCCGTGCTGAATCGCGATGCCGATTATGCACTTAGCGATGACAACCGCTGGCATCGAACCTCCTCCAGACACCGCCGCGATCTGTCGCAGCGCAAGCAGCTCAGCAGCGAAATTCCGACCAAGCTCGTGGTCAGCGTTCATGTGAATTGGGGGAAGAATTCCTCCAAACGAGGCGGGATCGTGCTCCATCAATCCGAAGGCCGGAGCACTTTGCTTGCCGATACTATCCAGGAACAGTTGAATCTGGTGTATAACAACAGCAATCACATCATGCTGGGCAAGCCCTATTATCTGCTGAATCAAACCAAGGTGCCTGCGGTTATTGTAGAGACCGGTTTTCTGAGCAATGTGGAGGATCGGACGTTGTTGACCAGCCGCAACGGCCAAATGAAGATTGCCGAGGCCATTGCCGACGGGATCATAAGTTATTTAACAGCTCTGTAGTTCAGAGCTGTTTTTGTTTAGACAGGGGAGCTTCTAACGGTCTAGGACCTAAAACCCGATCATACGTTAATAAATCTAACATCAATATGAAAAAAGTATCATTTTTTTCAAAATTCCTTATAGAAATTTCAAGAAACTGTGGTAGTATAACTAACATGTATAAAGATACATTACTCAAATAGGGATTGGGGGAGATCGCTATGTTTGACTGGCTTGGCTATCGCCAGGGACTTCCGCTTTGGATTTCATGGCGTCTGAATCGTAAGTTGAAGGAAGATGTTGAAGAGATATTTGAAGGCATTGCCGAGACACGCAAAGAGCTGCTGTTCTCGTGGAGTCATGAATATTGGGGGCATCTGGACCGCCTCAAGGAGCAGCTGGACAAGCTTCATGCTTCAGGAGATTGCAGCGCGCATTCCTTGTCTTCAGACTCTCGAATGAATCAAGAGCAGCTGTTCTCTGCCCTTTACTCGCGCGCTTCCGACTTCACTGAATTGTTTGTGTTGAACCCCTCCGGTGAGGTCACGTATTCTACATACGCTTCACATATTGGTACAACCTATGATGACGGGAGTCAGTTGGGCCGTGCTATCCATCATCTCACCGGTCTTGGAACCGGCAAATTACTCTTCGGACCTTACGGCGACCCCATCACATTAACCATCGGTCCTCGAACCTCCACTTTTCACGACAAAATGACACTTTTATTCATGAATGCGCTCCATACAGACGGAGCTTTTGCAGGTATTCTGTGCGGGCGAGTGCCTAATGACGTCATTGGGGATTTAATTCAGCGGGAATCCGGACACATATACCCTGACTCCGGTGACAACTATATTTTTATGGCGAAGCCTGAGTTGAATCTTCACATCGCTCCGGGGACGGCCCTTTCAAGAAGCCGATTTGAAGATCGCACCTTTACCCACGGCGAGAATTTGAAGGATGGCGTTACCACCGACTGGGGTACGGTATCAGTCAAAGAGCATACTGAACTTGAGCTTATGTTCACCGATCCGGCAACAGGTCAACTCCATCCAGGGGTGGCCAGCACCATCCGCAACGGCGACAATCTGTTTGTTGCCTTTCCCGGTTACTCCGATTACCGCCATATACCGGTGATTGGCAAGGGCGTGACTTTTCGCTTGCCCCATTGTCCGGATGACTGGGGGATGATGTGTGAAGGCGATTTGGAGGAGGTCTACCGGATTCGCAGCATAAGATGGAGACATTCCAGGCTGCACAGCGCGTCCACGCTTCTCTCCAGCGTACTGACTGCTGCGATTGTATATGCTGCCGCCTCCCATTTATCTCCGCTAGCTGCCGCCATTATTGGCTTGGCCGCATGTCTGATTACCGGTCTCCTCACTTCTGCTCTGGTGGGGCGCAAGGAAATTGAACGGGTGGCGGATCGCCTTCGCCGTCTAAGCCGATTCATCCGCATTAATGCCGAAGGCACAGGCGACCTTACCCAGCGGCTGGATACCCGTCACTTCGATCATGACGAAACCCGCGAGTTAGCCAAATGGATCAACAATATGATCGATTCGCTGGAGAGTATCATGATGCAGGTGAAATTGACCGCAGGCGATGTTTCCTCCAGTCAACAGATCATGAATGACACAACCGCAGTTACTGTGACGTCCGCACAGCGGGTCAGCAGCAACATCAGCGAGATGATCCGCAGCATGCGCAGCCAGCTTCTGGATATTGATGCCGTCAAGGAGCGCGCGGAGCACATGCGGGAGACGCTGCGCCAGCTTGAACAGCAGGCCAATGAACAGATCGATGTGGCCAAGAACGAGGTGGTCCGCATCGGGGACAAGATGTCACACATCTCTTCCAAAGTCGAGGAAACAAACCATACCATCCGCATCTTCATGCAAACCGTTCGGGAGATAAAAGGTGTGCTGCATGTCATCGAGCAAATCTCATCACAAACACATCTTCTCGCCCTGAATGCATCGATTGAAGCCGCAAGAGTCGGAGAGCATGGCCAAGGCTTTGCCGTTGTTGCATCCGAGATCCGTAAGCTGTCCGACCTGACGAGACAGTCCACAGAGGAAGTCCATGGCATTATCAGTCATATCTACAAAGATGCCGAGTTTGCGTTTCAATCCATGGAGGAAGGGACCAAGGTGGTGCAGGAAGGCAATCTCCTGGTTTCCGCAGCCTCCGAGCTGTTAACGGCGGCGGCCGAGGATGATCTTCGGAAGCATCAGGCTGTTGATGAAGTGGTTCAGCTGATGGAGAAGATTGCTTCGGTCAGCAAGGAGAACCGCAAGATCTCCAAGGACGTGGAGAGCAGGGTTCAGGAGCTTTCCCGGGAAATCGAAAGCGTAAGACACACCTCCGGCAATGTAGAAGTCATTGCAAATTCCATGCAGCAGCTGGTGGGACAATTCAAGCTCAACGATTCCCGCATCCGTTAATTGCAGTTTCACCAAATTAAACAGGCCTTCATGCTTCAATCAAGTCGGTAATAGCCTGTGTCTTGTTGGAAGGCTGTATGTTTATAACAATGAGGGAGGCTCGGGCATCTAAGCCCGAACCTCCCTCATCTTCGTACCGATTTTGACTAATCCAGCAATTAAACGGGACGCATTAATACGTCGGCAGCGGATTAGGCCTCCAGCTTGAACGCTCTCTAACCAAATCGCTAATACCAACAAACTCAACCTTTTTTTGCAGCTCCGGAATGGAAACTTTCAGTGCTTCTGCCGTTCGGGTGCCGAATACGCCAACATGCCCAATGGCAATGCAGGATGTTCTTTCTTCCGCATGCTGTGCCGCCGTCACGAGCTGCTTGCTTACATGCTGTACCGTATGAACATCGTCCAGGAAAATATCATTGGCAATCGCTGGCATCCCCTTCTCTGCCGCCAGCTTGCCGACCACGCTGCGGTAATTGGTTTTACTATCGATAAAGAACAATCCTCTTTCCTTGCACACATCAAGCACAATCGACATGATCCGTTCATCACCTGTAACCTTGGAGCCCATATGATTGTTAATCCCAATCGCATACGGTACGGAATCGATCGCCTCTTCCATTCGTTTACGAATCTCCTCATCGGTAAGCGAGCTCAGAATGGCGCCAGGTCCAAGCCAGGAAGCTCGTCCCTGTTTAGGCTCCATGGGCATATGGATAATAACATCATGTCCCATCTTATGCGCGGACTCTGCATCCTTTTTGCTTGTTGGCAAAAAAGGCATCACGGCAACCGTAATCTTGACAGGCAGACTCAGCATCTCCTGAGTGCCCTTCTGACCATTGCCAAAGTCATCAATGATGACCGATAATTTACTTATTTTCTGCCCTTTGCCAGACTGGTTGTTCAGAGGCTCCTCACGTAACTGCCTGGTTACTTGAACAGGAGGCTCAGCGGCGTTGGCCGTCCCTGCAAAATATCCGCCCCCCTGTGTTCCGTTTGCGATCCCACATATCATACACAGCAAGAAGACAACCGAATTTCTAAATACCTTCCGCATTGTTCACGCCCCTTTCCTTTCACCATCATACTTACCAGACCTAACCGTATTATTTGAGAAAAGTTATTCAAATATGTAACACTGCAGCTGAATGTTAACATTCATTAGGACACCAGGCACAAGAAACCTCTCCGTTCAAGAAAATAAAAACAAGACACCTCCCGTCACAGGTAAACGCCTTGTTTCTTTTTTTGAGTATGTTCAGTTTTCCTTCAGAAGTGTTAAAAGTGTTGTCATTCAAGGATGCTCCTCTCCCGCAATAACCTGCAGCGCATTTCCGACGGATTGCAGAAGATTGCCGGCAGCCGTAAGATCGTTAGCTTTCTTATTCATGGCTGTGCCCCTCATTTTTGTGCTAATCTCTGCCTGAGCCGCATTGGCTATCGACTGCATCGCATTTCCAAGAACAGAGAGTCTTCGGCCTTCAGCCTGCAATTTCTTTCGTTTGGACAACTTTTTGGTTTGACCCAGAGCAGCAATATTCGTTCCCAACGCTTGCAGCCAAGCATAAGCCGCAAGCTGCTCTTGGAGACTCAAATCCTTGGCTGACAAGGCAATCACCTACTCTCAACTACCTATATCTATATCACTATCTAATATAATACGTGCATTCCATCTCTTTGGTATAAGTCATTAACCCTGTCCCATAGAATCTCCACGCAAAAAAACTCGTAAACTGCAAAGCAGTTTACGAGTTTTTTTCTTTAGGATGCGGTCGAGAGGACTCGAACCTCCACGGGGGTTAGCCCACACGGACCTGAACCGTGCGCGTCTGCCAATTCCGCCACGACCGCATATTGCCTGTCTGCCTCGAGTCAATCTCTAATCAGCGGCGACAAGATATATAATATCACGCTGAATGAATGGAGTCAACACTTTTTTTCAGCTTGATTAAAAACCTGATTTTCGGTTAAAATAAGAACATAAGTTCTCATTAAATAACCATTTACTATATAAAGGCGGTGAAGTTGATGGCCATACCGGCTGTTACGACGGAAGAGCGAGCGTTGATCAAGAGTTATCTGCTTCTGAGGTTCATCCATAAAGTGTTTGAGCGGGATTGCCGGATCATCCAGGAGAGCGGTGTCTTCAAGACCCCTCAATTGTATGTGGAAATGGTAGGTAACGGTGCCAAACGGGCAGCTGTCCTTCTTCGTGAAGTGAAGCAGGAGTTCGCCAAGCGAACGATCAAGGTTTATGACATCGTACAGAGCCAGGACGGAATTCAGGCACGGTATGCATGCCGGGGTTACATCGGATCGATGAATATTCTATGGCCATCCTTCCGCGAGGAGATGATGGACCGCATGCGCGCCTATCTCGGGCTGGTTCCGCCTGAGACCGAGACGACTGAGCATCCGGTTGCTCCTGCCGCTGCATTCGCCCGCTAATTGCGGCCGTTCAACAGAGAATAACCGTCTTATCCGGCTGCACAATACGCCGGATAAGACGGTTTAATTTGATCGTGCCTTAGTGAAGGTTATGCTGCACACGGGTCAATCCCTGCGAGAGAGCATGTCCAGCACTAGCGGCAGACGCTACTGCTACGGCCTCCATAATTTGAGCATCCGAGGCTCCCTTGGCACGGGCCTCTTCCATATGATAGAAGGTACACAGCTCATTATTGGCGAACAGCCCAATCCCGAGCGCAATCAGCTGTTTCGTTCTCTCATCCAGCTCGCCATCCGAAAAACAGACGCCGGTAAACTGATGATACGCCTCTGCCATCTCGGGCATGCTCTGCTTTAAATTCAGGATTTCATTTTTATATGCCGAGATCTTATCGTTGGACATTTCCATCATCTGAACACCTCTTCTAAATAAAATATTCTAGAGGTTAAGTTGTCCGACGAGTTCCAAATCTATGCCTACTCTTCAATTGGGCTTACTCTCGGCTCTTTTTTCAACTGATAGCTGTACCTGCGATCCAGCTTGACTACACGCCGGTTTCGGCGGCGGATGATAACCTGCTCCGGGTCCCAGGCGACAACAAAGCCGATAATATCATTGCTCTCCAAGCCGTCCCGCACAACCCGAACCAGCTCACCGGAAACCCTTAATTCATCAAGTCTTTCATCACTAATCATCGCCATGCCTCCTTCATCATCTTACTCTGCAAAAAAAGACCTAAATGAATATCATTTAGGTCTTTTGAATGCGATGCCATACGCTATCGATAAACATCCTGATTAAGGGATGTTCTATATACCCATTAACGCTGTGCCGGCTCTATGCTGTCATTCTTCTCGTACCAGAAGTCCAGAACGGTTGAAGACATCACACGCTTCTCGATATATTCCACTTGCTGAGGTGTGAACTGTTCCTTCCACTCGAAGGAAACCTCCTCACACAATCCGGCAATCGTCAGCAGTTCTGACCAGGCAACATAGCGTTTGTACCAGAAAAACTGAGGATGTTCAATCATATAGGGATATAGATCATCAAACTCCGTATGTTTACAATCCAAAGCACGTTCAAAATGTACCTTTGCTTCATTCAGCTTATCAATCAAAAACGGCTCGGTTACAGGTTGTTTCCCCATGGTGCTGCCTCCTCTCTCTTGCCTACCTCTTTATTATAAGCGAAAATCACGGAGGCGAAAAGAATTTGTTGCGATTTTAGGCGGAAATCCATCTAAAATCAACTACGAATTTCCATATTTCATATCTCATGGCACAGGTACAAACGTTCATGACCTAAGGCCTAGCCCTCTTCGCTTGCACGTTGAGTCGCCTATGCCGATTCTAACGATTTAGCTGAACGAAATTTTACCATCTTCAAGTGAGGAAATCGTAACTAGCGACTCCACATGAACATTTTGCTCACGCAGGGTTCTTGCCCCAGCCTGGAAACTCTTTTCGATCACAACACCAAGCCCGATTAATTCAGCGCCTGCCCGGTCAATGATTTTGATCAGACCTCTTGCTGCATCCCCGTTGGCAATAATGTCATCAATGAAGAGCACCTTATCATGTTCCCCTATAAACTGGCGTGACACCATAATATCCGTAACAATTCCTTTGGTGAAAGACGGGACGCGCTCACACAAGGCATCGGGGTCAGCCAGCAGTGTTTTCTTGCGTCGGGCGAATACCATAGGAACTCCCAGTTCAAAAGCCGCAGCAAATGCCACTGAAATGCCGGAGGATTCCAGCGTAACCACCTTGGTCACACCGCTTTCTTTAAATCTTGCCGCAAACTCTCGGCCCATCTCCATAATTAAAGCCGGGTCAACCTGATGTGTCAGCAGCGCATCCAGTTTCAGCACCTGCTCCGACAACACGACACCTTCTTTAATGATCCGCTCTTTCAACCATTCCATCAAAAAGACCTCCCACGATTCCTTTGTCGTAAAAGTAACATATTCCTCCCTGTACGGCAAGTACAAACGATCACTCCGTCATTTAAGTGTACGGTTTCCGTCATAAATCCTAACATCGAGCTCCATAACCAGACCAACCAATGACATAACCCCCTTATTAAGCGTACGCTCGGACAGGTTGGAGTCATGTCCCAGCTGTGTGAGGCATACCTTGTACTATGCAGAATTAATAACTTTCAAGGGGGCCGCGGCGCTTGCGTAATTATATGCGTGTTTTACAGATCGCCTTTACATATATTGGAACGATTGTGGGCGCTGGCTTTGCTACCGGTCGGGAAATCCTTCAATTTTTTACCCAGTATGGGCACTGGGCAACACTTACCATTCTGCTGACTACCGGATTATTTATCTGGCTCGGCACCAAAATCATGACGATATCCAAACGGATCGGCGCCCAATCCTTCGAAGACCTGAACAAGTTTCTGTTTGGGGAGAAAGCCGGGAGCTGGATCAGCCTCTTTATGTTTATCATCCTGCTTGGTGTGAACAGCATTATGCTTGCCGGTGCCGGATCCGTTTTTGTGGAGCATCTGAATTTAAATTATCAGACCGGATTGTTTGTAACGATGATCGGAACTTATTTTATTCTTAGAAAAGGCATTCAGTCCATCATGACGATGAACAGTCTCGTCGTTCCCATGATGCTGACCCTATCGGTTGCTATTGTCTCTCAAACGATTCACACACCGGGAGCCACCCGGTTCTTAACATTGACGACCGACCACAGTCTCCCTTCGGTTTGGCTTGCGCCGCTGCTCTACACGGCCTTTAACCTGGTGATGGCGATGCCGGTGCTGGTCCCGCTGGGCAGTCAAACGGAGAGCGCTCGCACCGTAAAATGGGGCGGCATCATCGGAGGTACAGGCGTAGGATTTATGCTGATGGCAGCCCATTTTGCGATGTCCGCCCATATGCCCGGCATTTCCCAATATGAAATTCCGATGGGCAGCATCGCCAATCAGCTGGGCTGGCTTGTTCAGATCATCTATCTCATTCTGATCTTCCTTGAAATATTCAGCACGTTTGTTGCCAACATCTACGGGATCACGCTGCAGGTGCAGCAGCGCACCTCCCTCTCGCCAAGAGTGATTACCCTGGGTATCATGGTGTTCTGTTATTTCTTCAGCCAGTTCGGTTTCAGCTCCCTGCTCTCCTTGCTCTACCCCACGTTCGGAGGACTGTGCCTGCTGTGGGTGCTCCGTCTGACTCTGTTCGGAACACCTCAGGTGAGGGACAAATAAGGAGCAAATAAATAAAAATAAATGGGGCTGTCCCAAAAGCACGTCATCAAGTGCCTTGGGACAACCCCATTCTTTATGACTGCAATGAAATCAGCTGCGCACCGGGTATCTGTGCCTGCGTTTGTTCAGCCACATGCCGGTGACAGGTCATCATCACAACCTGCCGGGTACGCGATAACTCCGAAATCAGCCGCAGTGCATGCCCCAGCCGTTCACCGTCGAAATTGACAAACAAATCGTCCAGCAGCAGCGGCAGGCCTTTTGCATGAGGCATCGACTGGATCAGCCCAAGACGCATGGCCAGATACAACTGCTCCGCCGTGCCTCGGCTTAATCTGCTGCTTTCAATCAGCTCGCCTTCCGGACGTTCTGCCAGCAGACTCTGGTCTCCCATCCGCATCACAATCCGGCTGTACAGGCCGCCGGTAAGGATCGAGAAATAGCGGGAAGCCAGCTGTAACACCTGAGGCTGTTTCTCCTCTTCATATAAACGACGTGTGCGCTTTATGAATTCGGAGGCCATCGAACGAACCGCATACTGGGAGACTAACTCCCTTAGTGCGGATCGCAATTCCTCGAGCTGCTGCAGGGCCGAATCCTGATTGCCCAAGGATTCCAGTGACTCCCGCTCCTGAAGCAGCCGCCCGCGCCGCTCCTGAAGCTCATCCCGAAGACGGGCCTCAGTTGAAGCAGACTCTTCCTTCTGGTTGCACAGAGCTTCCAGCTCCGCAGCATCCGTCAGCTCCAGCAGGTGTTCCAGCTGCCCGCGGCCTGCATCGTTCCAGCCGCTGAACATCGTAATTTCATGATGACGGATGATGCGAATCAGCTCTTCCCGCCGCTTGGAAGCCGCCCCCATTCGGAGAAACGATTCTTCATCAGGCGACTGGGATTGCGCAAGCAGGCCCGCTTTGCGCTGCTGCAGTTCATCTGTCTCTTCATTGATCGCTGCAACTTCCTTGCGCAGCTCGGCAATCCGTTCTGCCAGCACCTTACGCTGCCGCGTATCCTCTTGGTATTGCTTCCATCTGGAATGGAGATTCCCAAGCTCAGCCACTGTCAGGCTCTTGCTATCGTTAAGGTCACCTTCCGAATCAACCGCAAATATCTCATGGCATCGGAACACGTAATCCTCCGTCTCTCTTAACAGGACATCCATTTTCAGTCCAAGCGATCTCTTCTGGCGGATCAGCTCCTGCCCTTGCTCCACTTGAACGAACACATCCAGCATCACATCCGGAGAAAGCTTCTGTGGAAGAGCCCTGGACATCAGCCAAGACTCCCACTTCCGCTCCAACTCGAAGTATCGCTGCTCCTCCTGCTGAATCGTTTGAAGAACCGTTTTGAGTTCAGCAGCTTGAAGTGCGGCTTTCTCCTCGGCCGCCGCACAGTCCGAGCTTAATCGATCCAGCCGCTGCCGCCAGGCCTGCCATCCCTCCATCACAGACCGAAGCTCGCGCATCTGTGCCTCTACCGTTAAGGGATCATGTGCCATCGCTGCGGTTTTGTCCCTTCGGCTGCCCAGATTCGAGCTCGCAGCGGCATAGGGGGCAGCGATCAGCATGGAATATAGATGGTTGATCTCTTCTGTTCCGTACCTGTCATGAGCGGATATTTCCTGAGGCGGTACTCCATCAACGGCCAGCCCGCGGCGACCGCTCCAGTATACATACCCCATACCGAGCAGCATCATAATGCTGGAGATTACTGCGGCTTCCGGGGTCGCCGTCCAGAACAAAACCGCTGCCAGCAGCAGTGTCATGACCGCCATACCCGCAAGCAGCACCGAATGCATTCGCGGTAATCGGCTGTTCACCGGCCTGCTAGAGGAAGCCGCTTCAGGCTGAGTCCGGCTCAATCTTGCTTCACGCCAACGCTCGATCTCCAGCTGAAGCTGATTCCATAGCGCAGCGGTTTCCTTCGGCGCTGCCGGCTTTATTATGGCAAACGTCTCTTCCCCCCGCTCCACCTCCTCACGCAGCTGCCGCCGGGTTTCCCGGAGCGCCGATTCAGCTGCTGCCGCCGAACGCTCGGCGCCTCGCTGTTCAATGAACAACGCCTCCATCCGGCGGTCATATCCACTGAAAGCGGCGCTGATTCTCCGCACCTCGTCACGCTCAGCGGCGGATATCGATAAGGCCAGCAGCTCCTGCTGAGTCCATGCCGGATCTATATCCCGAAGCAGCTGCTCCAGCCTGATCTCTTGCGACTTATATTCGGCTGTGAGCTCTGCGAGTTCCCGATTCGCTGCTTCATAAATATTACGCCTCGACCACAGATCCTCAATCGCTTCGCCATACTGTTCCATAAAAGCGTTCGAGGCAAATGCCTTCAGCTTATCCTCTATTTCCTCTATCACCCGTTCGGCACGAAGGGACTGAGCAAGAAGAAGACGCTCTTCCTCCTGCATTTTTTCGTATCGGGTTATTCCATCAGCAGGAAAGGCATCACTGTCCATCAGATCCTTTAATTCCAGCCTGGCCTCACGCCATTCCAGCCAAACAGAACGGATCTCCACCGCTTTTCGAAGCAATGCCAAATCTCCAGCATTCCTGGCGCGCTCCTGCTCCAGCAAATCCAGCCGTTCCTCAGCCTCCTGGATGGAAGCAGCAACCTCGTTATAGCGGGGAACATAGGCCTGGCTCTCCCTAACCTGTGCCCTCAATTGCTCTATGGACTGCAGGAGCTTGGCCGTCTGCTGCACTTTCCCGCGAGGTTTATACAGCTTGTCCATCTCCGTAGACAGCTTGCGCTCAGCATCCAGTATATTGACGCCGCCGCCAATTCCGGCATGAAACAGATAGCTGCTCATCTCCGCGGATTGAAGGCTGCGGATTTCCTGCAGCTCGCTTAACGATATGGCAAACAGCTGACGAAACATATCCCTGGATACGCCGCCTAGAGCATACTGCTCCAGCTCCTGCTGTCCAAGCTCCATGACCATACCGTTTGCTATTTGTTTATGAATATGTAAACGGTCACCCTTGCCAGCCGCCGAGCCCGCCGAGCCGGTCTCCCTGGACCGGCTGTAGCGCTTGATGACCCATGGCACACCCTCTTCATCCAAAAAGCGCAGCTCACCCCCATGAATTCCTTCATCAGCAGGCGCGCCGCGCTCCGCCGGTGAGCCTTTGCCGGGAAAACCGTAGAGCATGGCTCTGATAAAATACAGCACGGTACTTTTTCCCGCTTCATTCGGTCCGTAAAGCACGGTTACCGGTGCTTCAATCGTCAGGCTTTTGTCACGCACTGCTCCAAAGCCCTGGATGTTCATCCGCTCAAGTCTCATGCTCCGGCACCTTCCCCCTGCGAACGGTCACGCAGCAGTAACCCCAGCGTCAGTTCCTCTGCCCTGCGAAGCCAATCCAGCATCTCTTCCGGGCTTGTGTCATCGAGCAGAGACCGGATTTCGGCGTGCTCGAGCAAAGGCTCCACACTCCTGGCAGCAACTCCATCCGGCTCATGAAGCCTTCCCTGTTCCTGCCTGGCGAGCCGAAGCAAATCCCCCGCAAAGCTGTCCTCCTGCAGCAGCCGCTCTGTATCGATTGCGTCCCCCGATTGAAGCGTGAAGCTCTCAATCCAGACGCAGCCGCGATAACCGGACATCCGTCCCTTCGCAGCCTCTCTTCTACGCAGATCGGCCAGCAGCTCATCCAGCACATATCCGCCTTCAAGCTGGCGATGAACCGGGCTTCGACCCGTGATCCGAACCCGGATCATGCTCAGCTGCTCCGGGTTCTCCCGGGCCGTGTGCGTAAGAATCCGCTCCAGCGACAGCCTCCACGCATCGACGTCCTGGGTAGAATCGATAGGAGCTTCTACAACGTTCCAGCGCATGGAATCCAGCTCGTGGAAACAGAGCTTCGTGTTGAAATCTTCATCAACATCGACGACATAACAACCCTTGGGGCCGGTCTCCCGAACGTGGCGTCCCTGGATATTGCCGGGATAGACAATGTAAGGAGATTCCTGCAAGGTACGACGGGAATGAATATGTCCGAGCGCCCAGTAATGAAATCCGGCGTGGATCAAATCCTTTTTTGAGCAGGGCCCATAGGTTTCGTGCTGCGGGTCTCCATCCACATTGGCATGCAGCAGTCCAATCTGATACAACCCGCTGGTTGGGGCTGGATATCGTATCGCAATATTATCCGTTACCTTCGAGGTTGGATACGACATCCCGGTAATGACCGCCACCTCTTCACGGTCTGAACGACGAACCGCCGTTACGCTGGCAGGCTCGCCCCCAAACACATGGACATGGGAGGGCAGCGTCATCGAGAGCTTGGTACTGTCCAGCGGATCATGGTTGCCATGAATCGCATATACCGCAATCCCTTCCTTACCCAAACGCTCAAGGGCCTCCATGAATCGGAGCTGTGCCCGAAGCGAGATGTTGGAGCTGTCATAGATATCCCCGCTGATCACGATAAAATCAACCTGCTGATCCATGGCGAGCCGAACGAGCTGATCCAGCGCGCGAAAAGTCGAATCTTGAACGAAAGACCGCAAGCTGTCATCAAGTCCGCTTATGCCGATAAACGGACTGTCCAGGTGTAAATCTGCGGTATGAATAAATCGAAAAGATGCCATAGCCGATCCCTAACTCTCTATCTGGGGTTGAAATTTCAAATACATTTTCTTCAGTTCATTCACCGACCTGGCCAGGGAGTACTGGTTCTTCGCCTTATCCGAAGCGGTTCGGGCAAGCTCATAACGATACAACGGATCACTGATGACCTTCTCGAGTGCAACACTCAATGCCATCGGGTCTTCCGCCGGTACAAGCAAGCCGTTCACCCCGTCCTCAATCTGCTCGGCAATACCGCCAACGTCAGTGCCGACCAGGGCCAGCGAGCTTAACGCAGCCTCTGCAAACACCGAGCCGAACGCTTCCGCTCTTGAAGGCAGGACAAAGATGTCAAAGAACGGCATAAATTCCTCAGGATGCAGCGTATATCCATAAAAAATCGTCTCCTGATAAATGTCGAGCTCCTTCGCCATCTCCTCAAGCTCCTGACGGGAAGGTCCGTCGCCGATAATATGAAGGACGTAATCGTATCCCTTCCGTTTCAGCTCCGCGCAGGCTTGAAGCAGAGTATCCAATCCTTTGGCAGGCACCAGACGGCATACCGTAATAAGCTGTGGCACCGCATTTTCATGAGGAACCGGCTTAAATCGCTTATCGTCAAATCCGTTATGGATAACCCCGATCGATTCAGGGGTGTTCACATAGGGCGACATGTAAGCCTTGAAGGAATTTGATACCGTCAGCAGGCGGTCACTGATATATTCGAGCTCCCTGTACAAAGAAACCAGGAATCGGTGCTCAAGCCCCCCCTCCTTGATCCTTCCGTTCAGAATGAGCTCACGCTCGTAACTGGAATGCACGGTTTGAATCAGCGGAACCTCGGGGAATACGGCTTTCATGGCCATGCCTGCAATGGGATGATGACTATGAATGAGATCATAAGGCTTTTGAATGCGCAGACGCGTCCACCACAGATAGTCCCGGTACGTTTGAAGGTATTTTGCAACTATCGGACTTTCTTCGTATTCTCTCCAATCAAAGGTATGGAATATTGGATCCTCATGGCCTTTGTTGCGGATCCGCTTGGGCAGCCAGAACATCTCCATCTCCCAACGGGAAGAATGAAAACGCTCCTGCAAATAAGGAATCATGGACGAGACGCCACCTGGTTGTTCTGGAGGAAAAAATAATGCCTGAAGAAGTTTCATGGGGATCCCCCTTTCTCTAAATCTCTTTTCAGATTCTTTTTCGATATGATATATTAGAACATATGTTTCATGCAAAGGAAACCTATCCCTTTTCAGGAGTGAATCGATTTGTCCTATGAATTGAGCTACTGGTCCACTTCTCCACTACCCACCATATTTGCTGTATGCGGAGCGTATATCGCCCTCATGATGCTGATCATGTGTCTGTTTATGTACAGCAAGCAGCGCAAGAATGCTTACCTTTATATGGCGGCAGCTTTCCTCTTTATTATGACATACGAGGGTCTGAACATCCATTCAGCATTGACGGGAATGCCTGTTTTTTCACCGGAATCGGACATTTTACGTTTTATCCAGCTTTTTTCGTTTGTCCTGCTGAACGTCTCGGTTGTCATGCTGTACCGTAAAATCAAGACCATGCATTACTGGCTTCCATTGCTGTCAGCCGCACTGCTTGTGCTTCCGCTCATTCTTCCTTCTTTCCTTCCTTTCACCCTAGATCCGATATGGCAGAGCATATATTTTGATTGTTTTCAATTCGTTGCCCTCTACCTGGCTTTTGTCAAGGTAACCCCTCGTATCGGACAACCGGTTAAATATGCGATGGGGCTTGCCGTGTACACCGTTTGGGGTATTTTGCAATCCATACATACCTATTCAGGCACCCTGGCTTCTGTACTTCAAGGGTTTGCGCTCGCGCTGCCGGTGCTGTTCTACAGCATTGTATTTTTCATTTTATTCAGACGCATCGTCGAGCTGATGCAATCCATATACCGCTCTGCCATCACAGACGGATTGACAGGGCTATACAATCGAAGGCATTTTATGAAGTATCTTGATCATTACACGTCGCAGGAACTGAAAATATCCGCCATTTTCTGTGACATCGATAATTTCAAGAAACTCAACGATACGCAGGGCCATGCCAGAGCCGATGAAGTGCTGAAGCAAGTCGCCGCCATTATGGAGGAAGAGCTTGAAGGAATCGGGATTACAGGCCGGTATGGCGGCGAGGAACTGGTCGCCTTGGTGGTTGACCGCAAGGTCAAGCCCGCTCAGGTTGCCGAGAATATTCGGGCCAGGGTGGCAAGCGAAACCATCGTAACCCTCAGTATCGGGTACAGCGTGCTGCGCAAAGGCGTTCGTGGTGACGAGCTTATGAAACAGGCAGACAAAGCGATGTATCATTCGAAGACAAACGGCAAGAACAAGGTGTCCGATTACCGGTCCATGAAAACCGCGTCAGCAGAACCGAAGGAATCTGCCGGATAACACAGGCGGCAGGGCTGCCCTCTTCGTATAGAGGGCAGCCCTTTTTTAGCTTGACATTTCTTTACTAGTACCGCAACAACGTGATAAACTAATGACCGATTCCTTAAAGCCAGAGAACGATCAACTCTGAACAGGAGTTTTTTTGCCTTTACACTTCAAGATGCTATTTATTCTATAGAAGGAGCTATTTAACGAATGAGAAAGGAACTATTGCCTGTAGGCTATGTTACCAGTATGAATGAAATACTCGGAGATGCTTCATATGACTTCTGGGACAGCTACGATTCGCCCCGCACCCATGGACTGCGCCTAAACCGGCTGAAAGCGGTTCATGACGCAGACAACCTAAAGAACCTGATTCGCCAATTCCACCTGACAGCGGTGCCTTGGTGTGACAGCGGATATTATTATGATGATAACGAGCGTCCAGGCAAGCACCCCTACCATGCCGCCGGACTATATTATATTCAGGAGCCCTCTGCAATGTCCGCAGTAGAACTGCTGGATCCTCAGCCCGGGGAGACCATCCTGGATCTTGCAGCGGCTCCCGGCGGTAAGACAAGCCATATTGCGTCCAAGATGATGGGGCAAGGGCTGCTCGTTTCTAACGAAATCCACCCCGAACGGGCACGGATCCTGGCCGAGAACGTGGAGCGTATGGGCATTAAGAATACTGTTGTTACGAGTGCGGCCCCGGACCAGCTATCCCGCCGTTTCGTTGCCTGCTTTGACCGGATCATGCTTGATGCTCCATGCTCCGGTGAAGGCATGTTTCGAAAGGACGCCGCAGCCATTGCCGAATGGTCCCACGATCATGTGGAACTGTGTGCTTCCCGGCAGTGGGACATTGTCCAGGAGGCCTACCACATGCTCAAACCCGGAGGAACGCTGGCTTATTCCACCTGTACATTCAATAAGGCCGAGAACGAGGAAATGGTCGGGCGTATTCTCAAGCAGTATCCCGACATGGAACTGAGAGAAATGAAGCGTTTATGGCCGCATCTGGAACGCGGCGAGGGGCATTTTGTTGCCGTCTTGACCAAATCGGCTGCCGGAGTTGTAAGTCAGAACATGGAGTCGTTGTCAACAAACAGCAAACTTCCGGCTAAATCAAGACAGAGCGGCAATCAACCCCCTGCGCAGTCCGCGTTGGACGCGTTTCTGGACTGGGCGAAGCAGGACATCCCCGGCTTTGAGCTTAGCGGCGGCAGACCGATCTTGTTTGGCGAGGAGCTGTACTGGCTCCCGGTCAGCGAAGGCTGGGATTGGAATGACCAGCAGCTTAAGGGACTGAAGATGCCCCGTGCAGGACTTCACCTGGCGCATCTGAAGAAGAACCGGATCGAGCCCGCACATGCCCTTGCTATGTCCTTGAAACGCGACCAAGCTGCGAGAAGCTGGGATCTGGCCTCAGATTCGGCGGATGTAGCCGCCTATCTGCGGGGAGAGGTGCTTTCGATTCCTTCCGAATACCGGGGGTGGACTTTAGTGACTACAGATGGACTCCCCATCGGCTGGGGCAAATCCAGCGGCGGTCAGCTTAAGAATCATCTGCCTAAAGGCCTGCGGAATCCGAAGTGATATTCTGATTCAACGAACTGCAAGAATGACACGGTTCGCTGAGCCTGAATGATTATCTCCCGATATCTTAAGTCCAACGGAACACCAACAAAGGGGTTATCCTTTCTGCAATTACGCAGAGGATAACCCCTTGTTCATCTTACCTTATCTATTGTGTGTCTTCATCTTATCAAAAATCATAGGCTGCATCTTTGGCTTCCTGAATGGCTGTCAGCACGTTCAGATGCATTACCGTATCTTCCACCAGCCGATCAATCCGAAAGAGAATATCGTCATTTACGATCTCATTGCGGTGAAAATCCTTTTCCTCGATAAACACGTAGGTTGGTACGATATGTGCCTTCATATAAGACAGAATTGGCTTTAACTGCTGTTCTATCATCAGAAAATGCCGGGCTGATCCTGCTGTCGCCAGCATGCTGACCACCTTGCCGCGAAATGCGTTCACTGGCAATAAGTCAAAGATATTTTTAAGCGTTGCCGGAATCGAAGCTTGGAAAGTAGGCGTTCCGATGATGATTGCGTCTGCCTCCATAATCGTTTCGGCCACATATTTCGTATCTCCATCATACTCGCGATAATCCCTTCCATCCCCAAACACGATGGTGTATTCCTCCAAATCCAGCAAAGTAATCTCGGCATTCGGATATTGAGCGCGGGCTGCATTCAAAGTATAGTCCATCGCCGTTTTGGTTTTGGTGCCGACGTTCGAGCCGGCGATTCCTACGATTTTCATCCGATATTCTCCTTTGTTTTAGCCGTATGCTTTCGGATCGCCGGTGCTATGACCGTAGCAATAAGCTCAATGTTTTTGGCGATTTTATCAAATGGCAGTCCGCCAAAGTCGATCTGCGCCAAGAAGCGCTGTTGTCCGTACAGCTCATGTTGATAGAGCATTTTCTCAATGATCTGCTGCGGACTCCCGATCATCAGCGCATCGCGGTGATCCGTTGACTGGGCGAATTGCTGCTTCGGATAACCGCCGCCTTTGAGCGCCATCATGCCGGAATTAATATGCGGATAGTATTCACGAAGCGCATCCTGCGAGTTCTCTGCCGTATATAACAAGCCGGTGGTTGCTATCGGAAGCAGAGCAGGGTCATATCCGCTGCGCTGCAGCGCTTCACGGTACGCATCAACCGCAAGCTTAAAGTTCCTGGCCGGGCCGCCCAGCGTGGTCAGCATCATCGGAACCCCGGCATAACCTGCTTTGATTGCACTCGCGGGCGGTCCTCCGACGGCGCGCCAGATCGGCAATCTTCCGGATTGAGGCTGCGGAAGTATAGCCGCATGGTTCAGCGGCGCACGGAACTGCCCCTCCCAGGTTACGGTTTCTTCCGCATTGATTTTGAGCAGAAGCTCCATCTTTTCCTCAAACAATTCCTCGTAATCACGCACGTCATAACCTAGCAGGCTGTAAGCCCCGACGCGTGAACCGCGGCCGGCTACAATTTCGGCACGACCCTTCGAGATCAGGTCAAGCGTAGCAAAATCCTCGTACACACGCACCGGATCCGATGTGCTCAGCACCGTGGCCGAGCTTGCGATTTTTATATTCTTTGTTGCCTGGGCAATCGCGCCCAGTATGACCGTATGTGCTTGCGTGGTGAAATAAGTCTGATGGCTTTCCCCTACCGCAACTACGTCCAATCCAGCTTCATCCGCCAGCTTCGCTGCCTCGATGAGTTCATGTATACGTTGTTCAGCGCTAATGCGGGTTCCGGTCAGCGGATTGATCATATGCTCACCGATGGAATAAATGCCGATTTCGAGTCCTTTATCCGGATCAATACGATATTCTTTCATGATGTGGTGCCTCCTTTATGAATCTAATGGTGTCAGTTTTGCTTCAATTTCAGCACGTTTGCCCTCTAAGAATGGCGGCAGGTCCAGCCGCTTGCCCAGCTCTTCTACGCTGGAATCTGCTGTGAAGCCCGGTCCGTCCGTCGCGATTTCAAATAAGATGCCGTTCGCTTCGCGAAAATACAGACTCTTGAAATAAAAGCGGTCGATGATTCCCGTCGACTGGAACCCCCGTTCTATGACAGCCTCATTCCAATAAGCGAGCTCCTCCTCGTTGTTTACACGGATCGCCAGATGGTGTACGCTGCCCCGTCCTGGTCTTTCGCTTGGCCCATCCTGCTGCTTAACTACAATCTCACCAAGCGCCTGCCCTTCAACGGACTGGTATATCGCTTCATGTTCCGAACGTGAAACTTCGGTATATCCAAGAACTTCCGTGAGTGTTGCCGCCATTTTTCCGAGATTGCGTACGGTCATCTCAACCGGACCCATTCCCAGAATGCGGTGCTCCTGTTCAACCGTGGAATCTTTCCAGGCCGCCCAACCAGCCGGTACCTCGGCACCGTCATGGTTAATAAGAATGAGGCGAAGTCCTTCCGGATCCTCGAATGGAAGTGCTTCTCTGCCTGCGTACTCGGTCATGTCACCATGGGTAACTTCATATTGTTCAAACCGCTGTTTCCAATACTTCAGACTATCTGAGGAGGGAACAAGCAGCCCGATTTGCGTAATCGCATTGGTGCCGCGGACCGTTCTGCCTGCAGCAGGCATTTCGAAGAAAGATAGCTCGGTCCCGGCACTTCCCGTTAAATCCCCATAAAACAAATGGTACATGGAAGGATTGTCCTGATTGACAGTCTTCTTTACTCTGCGCAAACCCAATTTCTTATGATAAAACTCATGATTTAACGGAGCGTTCTTCGTGAGCATGGATATATGATGATGCCCTGGAATGTGATGCATAACAATTCCCACCTCTTTCAATTAACTAATTAAGTGATCTTGTAAAAAAATATATATTCATTACAATACCGATCTATAACGCCCCGCCACGGCGTCATGGCGCATATTAGGACGATTTAATTTTCACATTGATAACATATGATTTTCGTATTCCACTGTTTGTATACGGTTTATTCTTTAGTCAGTATCCGAGCTTTCATGAGGTTAAGGGATATGCAATTTCTAATCCAGCTCATGCCTACCTTGGGCATGGATTACCGCTTCTGCAAGCTTTAGCTGCGTTCTGGGCGGATAGAAAAAATCGTAACCGATTTCCCCGAGTCATCAAGTTCATCGCCATATCATCCCATCCCTCCTCCATGCTGCTGTTGCTTTATCTTATTATCAATTTATCAGTTAACTGATTATAAGTCAAGTCAGAGAATCTTTAATTAAAGATTTTATGCATATAGCTTGCTGATCTTATCTCTTGAATCGAAAGAGTAACAATGGTCGACAGCCATCCAAGCATGCCCCAAAACCACGCATCGTGCGGATGAGGAGAAGTCCATACGATGTACAATAAATGATAAAAAGCCACCTTGTCCAACTTACCAAGGCCGCTCTCATCATTAACATTTGCACACGATCTGCTCGAGCTTAACATCACTAACCCTAAAATACTTTTATCTTGTTTTAACTTTCAACCGGAGATGCCTGTTCTTTCACCGGCTTCGAAGCAACGGGCTTGCGAATCGTAGCCGCGGCATCCGAATCCCGAATCCAGCACGCAAAACCGACACCGATGAGCAGGAATCCTGCTGCTCCAAGCAATGCCGCCCGGTAAGCCATCAGATTCGGCTCCATGTCCCCTGCTGCGTTCACACTTCCCGTACCGACAGCCGCCAGGATGCCAGACAGCACAGCCAAGCCGATTGCAGGGCCCAGCCTGTTCTGCACGGTGAACCAAGTCGAAGCCCGCCCCATTGAGGTTGGCGGAATGGTAGCGAAGGCAGCAATCTGTACAGATCCGACGGTTTGGCCCAGGAAAATGCCCACGCCAAACAGCAAGCAGCGGATAAACCACGGATTTGTGTTTGCGTCCACCATGCTGAGCAGGATGAGGATAAGCGACGTTGCCAAGAGTCCCATGATAATGACGCGTCTCGGACCAAGCCTGGGATACGTCCAGGGCACGAGCTGTGAGGCAATCATGAGACCGATGGCTTCAGGGAACGTGGTCAGCCCCGTTTCCAGCGCTGAGACATGCAATGCGTTCTGATACATTAAAGGGAATACATACAGCATGCCCAGCAGCCCTGCGGAAGCGCACATCGCAATGAAGCCCGTCGTTCGGAACAAGCGGTTGCCAAGCAGTCGCAGATCCAGCAGCGGCTGCTTGACGCTCAGTTCTACCTTGACCAATGCAGCAAGCAATATCATGCCTGCCAGTCCTGCGATCCATACCCGCGGGGCATTCCATCCATGAAGCGGTCCCTGGCTGAGCGCGTACATAAGCAGCGCAAGACCCGGCGCGGACAGAAGAAAACCGGGTACGTCCAATCTGCCCGCATTCGGTTCTTTATGTTCCTTCAACCAGAACAGCCCGAACAATAGCGCTGGAATTCCAATTGGCAAGTTCACATAGAAGATCCACCGCCAAGTAAAATGCTCAACCATCAAACCGCTCACAATCGGTCCGATAGCTGGTGCTATTGCAATCGGCAGAATGAGTGAACGGGAGACTTTTGCACGCTCCTGCGGAGGAAATGTACGGAACAGCATCGCCATGCCGACCGGTGTCAGTAAACCTCCGCCGATGCCTTGAATTACCCTGAATAACGTCAGGGACGTTAAGCTGTCGGCAAAACTGCATAATGCGGACGCTCCGGTAAATATGGCCAGCGCCAGCAGAAACGTCCGCTTCGTCCCCCACTTGTCGCCAAGCCAGCCCGCCATCGGCAGAACGATGGCGAGGCTGACCAAGTAACCGACGTTCAGAATACCCGAAGCCGCTGGCGGTACATCAAGCTCCTGACTGATCGTCTGAAGTGCAACGTTCAGTACGGTAGCGTCCATAGCAACAACAAACATCGCTGCCACATAGACGATGCATAATACCTTTTTCGGATTCATCCAACGGCTCATGGCCTGTTTTCCGGTGCCGATCCGGCATTCGCATATAAACTCCGCGGCCGTAAATCGACCCAGTTTTCGTTGATGTAGGTCATGCACTCTTCTCGTGTGCTAAGCCCCAGCGCTTGAGTCCAGCCATCCGGAATAGCAGCAAAAGCCGGCCAAAGCGAATATTGTCCCTCATGATTCATCAATACGACATATTTGCCATCGGCTTGTTCAAAAGGATTTGTCATAAATTAGCTCCCTCCCGTCATCAGTTGTCTGCTTTTGATGTGCAGCTGCCTCCAGCTTGCCTAGAATACACTTGCCGATATAATCAAGCGGACCCGGCTGGCATAAATCCTTATGCCGGCATTCGATATCATGCCGCTCGATCACTCCGCCCACATAAGGGTTCCACATCTCCGGATCAATGGGATCGAACCAATCGGGAATGATGGTGGAATGGAAGAATAACATATCCCCCTCGAATCGCTTCGGAACGTAGGCCTTCAACAATTGAACCGAATTCTCATAGGTCGTTTTCAGATTCATCATCGTTTCTTCTTCAAGGGATGCCAGTGCACTGCTCTCGTTACGCAATAATTCAAGCGCCGTCGCAATGGTTAATGGCGTGTCGCCGAGCCCCTCCTCAATACTTTCCCTGTCAAAACCGCCAAGAGCGAGCAGCGCGGTCAAAGCCTCGTCTTCATCGGGATCATCCTTGATCGGCAAATAATGACTGGGATAAGCGTCCAGTATGGCGAGTAACTCGATGTCTTCGCCCGCTTCCTGCAGCTGTACCGCAATGGACTGAGCGACGTTACCGCCTAAGGACCAGCCAAGCAGCCGGTAAGGTCCCGTTGGTTGAATGGAACGTATGTGGCGGATATAATCTGCCGTCATCTCTTCCAAAGATTGCGGCAGCTCCTCCGCTTGGGCGATCCCCCTTGCCTGCAAGCCGTAAATCGGATAGTTCATGCCAAGATGCTTCATCAAGCCGGCGTAACACCAGCTCAATCCCCCGGCCGGATGCACACAGAACAGCGGGATTTGATTACCGTGTGTCCGAAGCGGAAGAACGACCTGCAGCGCGCTGTTCCCGCCACCCATCTCGAGCTTGTCAACAAGACCCGCAACCGTGGGCGCTTCGAACAAAGCTGCAATGCTTAATTCTTTCCCCAGCGCTTCACGAACGCGGCTGATCAATCGAACGGCCAGCAAGGAATGGCCGCCGAGCTCAAAGAAGCTGTCGTCAATGCCAACCCTCTTGGCACCCAATATTTCGGCAAACAACTCGCATAACACTTCTTCCTGCGGAGTTCTCGGATTACGACCGTCTGCATCAGACGTTATATCCGGGGCTGGCAGCCCCTTGCGATCCAGCTTGCCGTTGGGCGTAAGCGGCAGCTTGTCCATAAATAGGATCGCCCACGGAACCATATAGTCAGGTAGCAGGGAAGCGGCATAACGGCGCAGCTCTGCACCCGAGGACGTCTCATTGGAATGGCTGACGACATAGGCGACAAGCCGTTTATCTCCGGGCTGATCTTCACGCACGATAACGGCAACCTGGGCGACGTCAGCATGGCGTATCAGAACCGATTCAATTTCCCCTAACTCAATGCGGAAGCCGCGTATTTTGACCTGATGATCAGAACGTCCCAAGTAATCCAGTGTGCCATCGGCAAATCGCTTCGCCAAATCTCCGGTCCGATACATTCTCGTACCTGGGGGACCATAAGGATCTGCAACAAACCGATCGGCTGTCAAGTCGGGACGCCCCCAATAACCACGTGCCAGCCCCGCCCCCGCGACGTACATCTCGCCGGTTACGCCATACGGAACGGGCTGGAGTTTGGAATCCAGCACATATACCCGAAGATCCGGGATGGATTCTCCGATGAGGCTGCTAGCTCCCGGCATCGCGCTATATCGGTTCAGCTCCAAATAGCTGACATGAACGGTCGTCTCCGTTATGCCGTACATATTAACAAGGCGCGGGGCATCATCAGCATGAAGCTGGTACCAGTCGTCCAGCCGCCCAAGCTCCAAAGCCTCGCCGCCGAATACAACGTACCTTAGCGCCAAATTCCTTCCCGTCTCCGGTTGCTCCCGATCCGCCTGTATCAATTGATAGAACGCCGATGGAGTCTGGTTCAGCACCGTTACGCCTTCTTGGGACAGCAAGCTTAGCATTTCATCCGGCGACCTGCTGATCGTATGGGGAACAACTACAAGTCGCCCGCCGTACAACAACGGTCCCCATATTTCCCATACCGAGAAATCAAAGGCATAGGAGTGGAACAAAGTCCACACATCCGTCTCATCAAAATGAAACCAATGCTCAGTAGACGTAAATAACCGGATGACATTCTGATGCGGTACAAGCACACCCTTGGGCTTGCCCGTAGATCCGGATGTATAGATGATGTAGGCCGCACTTTGCGGCATAAGCGGCCGGTGTCGCTCAAGATCGCTTGGATTCTGCTTGGAATAGCGCTGCAGTCGCAGAGCCTGCTCAGGCTCATCGATTACGATACGCTGCACACTTGCTGAATTCGGGAGCTGATCCATCACCTGAACACTTGCCAGGAGACATACTGGAGAAGCATGCTCCATCATATAAGCCAGTCGATCCGCCGGATATTCCGGATCCAGCGGCAGATATGCGGCTCCCGCCTTGAGTGCAGCCAGAATACCAATCACCATTTCGATAGAACGCGGGAGTGCCAGAGCCACAATCTGTTCCGTACCGACACCTGACGCGATTAACATATGAGCAAGCTGGTTCGCACGCTCGTTCAGCTCCTCATAACTCAGCGATTCGCCATCACAGACGATGGCTGTCGAAAGAGGCGAGCGGCCTACCTGTGCTTCAAACTGCTGGGGTATGGTAGCCTGCTTCGAGACAGGCAGCGGAGTGCTCCACTGCTGTCTCATTTCCTCACGTTCTTGTCCAGTCAAAATATCAAGTTTGCTGATTGATTTACTTGGTTCAATGACAGCACTCTCCAACACACGCACAAACCGTTCCGCCATCGCTTCCACAGAACTATGTTTGAACAAGTCTGTGCTGAATTCGATCCATCCGTCCAATCCGTCAGGCTCGCCGTTTGCATCCCGGCGCTCGGTCAACTCGAACGTTAAGTCAAACTTCGCCGTACCCACGCTTTGCAGCTGCAAGCTGGACGTAATTCCAGGCAGATCAAGCGAGGCTTCTGGTGTATTCTGCAGAACCAGCATCACCTGGAAGAGCGGGTGCCGCGCCCGGGAACGCGGTGGGTTCAGTGCCTCTACTAGGCGTTCGAACGGCACGTCCTGATGCTCGAACGCAGCCAGGCTCATCTCCCGTACGCGTTGCAGCAGTTCAGTGAATGACGGATCATCTGAGGTATCGACACGAAACACAAGCGTATTAATGAAGAAGCCGATCAGGTTGTCCAAATTGTCGTCGTTCCGGCCCGAGACGGGACTGCCAATCGGGATGTCCGTTCCCGCGCCGAGGTTGGTGAACAGTGCCGCCATGGCAGACTGAAATATCATAAATAAAGTAGCCCTGTTGTTCTGCCCCAGCGCATTTAACTGTTGATGCAGCTCGCGCGTAATCGGAAACGACACGCTTCCTCCTTGATAACTGGCCACTGCCGGTCTTGGATAATCGGTTGGCAGATCCAATTGCTCCGGCAAGCCGCGAAGTGCACCTCTCCAATAATCCAGCTGGCGATTGATCAGACTGCTCTCGTCTCCCGAGCTGCCAAGCAGCTCTTCCTGCCAGATCGCATAGTCTGCATATTGAACTGGAAGCGGAGGCAACCCAGGGGTACTCCTCTGGCACCGTGCCGCATAGGCGTGGGACAGATCCCGTGTTAACGGGGTTAACGACCAGCCATCTCCTGCAATATGATGCAGCAGCAGCAGAAGCACATATTCATCATCACCCAGCTTGAATAACTCTACGCGCAAGGAAATCTCGCTTGCTAACTCGAAACGGTATCGGACAGCCTCAGCTAACCGCTCAGGCAGGTCTGCTTCGCTTATTTCGGATACAATCAGCTCAGGCCTTGCCTCCTCAAAGGCTAAGATAAACTGATATGAAGCACCCAGATCATCCGGGTATATCGTACGCAGCGATTCATGCCGAGCGGCTACATCCCCCAGTGCCGACTTCAATGCATCCAGATCCAGCGTACCCGACAGGCGAGCCACAAGCGGAATATTATAGGTTGGGCTTGGCCCCTCCAGTCGATACAGGAACCATAATCGCTGCTGGGCAAACGACAGCGGGAGACGCTCTGACCGCTCAGCCGGGCGAACCGCATGTCTTGCCTCTTGTGCATGGTCAAACCGCTTCACCAGACTCGCTGCTGTTGAAGCTTCAAACAAACTTCCGATGCTCAGCTCTACGCCGAAAGCCTCGCGGACACGAACCATCACCCTACCGGCAAGCAAGGAGTGACCGCCAAGCGCGAAGAAATCATCATCTATCGTTACCCGGGGCAAGCCAAGCACCTCAGCAAAAATTCTGCAGAGCATTTCCTCTTGCGGAGTTCGCGGCATACGGCCAATCGCCGCATGATGATCGGGCACAGGCAGCGCTTTACGATCCACCTTCTTATTCGGAGTTAACGGCATGGTCTCAAGTCTTACGATGACAGACGGCACCATATATTCGGCCAGTTTCAGGGAGGCGTAGCGCCGCAGTTCTGCCGTATCTATCAAACCAGATGAAGCTGATAATGCCGGTACGATGTAAGCGACAAGCCGGCGATCACCTGCACGATCCTCGCGAACGATGACGGCAGCCTGCTCCACATCCGGATGAGTGACAAGCACAGACTCAATCTCTCCGGTCTCGATACGGAATCCGCGCAGCTTGATCTGATGATCGGCACGCCCCAAATAATCAATCCAGCCGTTCGGCAGCCATCTGGCGAGGTCGCCTGTTCTATACATTCGGGATCCGGGTGGACCGAAGGGATCGGCCACAAACCGTTCTGCGGTCAGGTCGGGTCGGCCCAGGTAGCCCCGGCCCAGTCCGGAACCTGCAATATACAGCTCGCCAGCTACGCCAGGAGGTGCCGGAGAGAGTGACGTATCGAGCACATATAACCTCGTGTTCCAGATCGCCCCCCCTATGGATGGCTTCTCGCGTTCATGGTCAAGCTTGGCAGCCGTTGAATAAATCGTCGTTTCGGTCGGGCCATACTGATTATTCACTTCGCAGTTCAGTTCCTGAAGCGCAAGCTTAAGTCCAACCGGCAGAGCTTCGCCGCCTGTAATGACTTTCAGCCCCTTAAACTTCCCGGGACGGCAAGCAACAATCGACTGCCATAACGTCGGAGTAGCCTGCATAATGGTAGCGCCCGTCTCATGGATTCTGCGAATAAGAGCCGGTGCGTCGAGAATGGTATCCCTCATGACAATGTCGAGTGTCGAGCCGCATGTCAGCGGCAGGAGCACCTCCATCACCGAGATATCGAAGGAAATGGTAGTAACCGACAGGAGGCGATCCTGTTCACCGATCTCAATGCGCTCCTGCATATCCAGAAGTAGATTGGCAAGTCCTTCAAAAGTGAGCATCACCCCTTTCGGGCGCCCTGTCGAACCGGAGGTGTAGATGACGTAGGAAGGGTGAAGCGGCAACAGCGAGCTAATGCGGTCGTCATCTCCGGGATTATGAACGGCCTGCCGCTCCAGATCATGGAGGGTGGCCGGTGCATCCAGCTCTACAATAGCTTCTGTTCTTATCATTTTGCCAAAATCCTCAGCCAGCTCCTGTGCCGTAATCAGACACATCGGCTTCGCATCTTCAAGCATGTAAGCGATCCGTTCGGACGGATAATCCGGATCTATCGGCAAATAGGCCGCTCCGGCCTTATGCACAGCCAGAATCGCAACAACCATATCCAGAGAACGCGGCAGCGATAGGGCAACGATTCGGTCAGGACCTACACCGCGAGCAATAAGCATATGAGCCAGGCGATTAGCGTCCCTGTTCAGCTCCTCGTAACGAAGCGTTAACGCTTCACATACGACCGCCTCCGCCTTCGGAGTGCGTGCGGCCTGCATTTCGAACAATTCCGGTACACTTAGCCTCGGTAATGGACGCGCTGTATTCCACTCCAGGAGCACTCTGTCCCGTTCTTCTGGCAGGATAATCGACAAGCCTCCGACAGGATCAGCCGGTTCAGCGTCTGCAAGACTATCAAGCAGATACAAATAGCGGTGTAAATGGGACTCTAACTCCTCTTCGCTGTAAATGGACGGATTGGCATCCATATCCATCCTCAGCCCGTTCCCATCCATGCTACCATACACGTTCAATGACAGATCATCCACGGGACCGGAGCCAAGATTGCGGACGCTGCCGCCGTATCCTCCAAAATTTAATTCCTCTACAAAGGGCATCACATTCACCATCGGCCCGAACAGCCTGCGGTTATCCGCCAGCAGCTTAAGATCACGTCGAATGTCCTGATGCCTGTAGCGTTGATGACGCTTGATGTCGCGAATCTCTGCTGCGACCTGCTGCAGCAGCTCCATCAGACTCATATCGGGCCGTACAAACACGCGAAGCGGCAGCAAATTCATCATCATGCCTGGAACACGGATCGAGGCTGAGCCTAGTCGACACATGACCGGCAAGCCAAGCACAACCTCATTTGCCCCTGTTATACGATGTACGTACAGAGCCGCTGCAGCTGCAACGACGTCCGGCCAGCTTGTCCCTGTTGCTTGGGCGGTTGACTGCCAGCGATGCAGCGCAGATTCGGGAAGCTGCGCAGATCGGCGCAGGAAGCTCCGTGCAGACCGCTGGGCGTGGCCGCCTAAACTGACAACCTCCGGTTCATCAGCAAAGCGCTTCAGCCAGAACTGACGATCCGCCTCGACCTGTTGGGACATGCGATAAGCCGTATCTTCTTCCAGGATCGTACGAAATGGGCCAAAAGCAGCTGGTTCAGAATAACCACCGCCTGCTAATGCCGTATAAACCTGGGCAACTTTTTTTAACAGCAGCGATACGCCGAAACCGTCGATCACGATATGATGAATGCGCTGATACCAATAGTAGCGATCGGATGCCAGCTTGAGCAGTGCCTCCGTGAACAACGGCCCTCGGCTCAGATCTACAACCTGGGCAAGATCGTGCTCCATCCAACATTGGGCAGCATGAACCGGGTCATCCTGCCCGCTGACATCGATAACCTGAAGCTGCCACTCCGGGGAAGGAACGATATACTGCCAAGGACCGTCCGCATCTTCACCGAAGCGAACGTGTAAGGCTTCCGCCTCCCCCACCGCTTGTCGTACAGCCGTTTCGAATAGAGTCTGATCTACAGGTCCGCGTATCTCAATGCATTCCGCTGTGTTGAATATCGGGTTGTCTGGATCAAGCTGCTGCGCAAACCAAATACCCAGCTGAGCTCCGGACAGAGAACAGCGCCCCCTCTTCTCCTCAAGCATATAAATCCCCTCCCTCTATACCGTATAGTAATCATAATTAGGCGGCGACACACTCATCTTGATTGAGAGCAGCTTCCGCCAATCGGCCAGTGTGGGATGTTCAGCTAATTCCACAAAGCTGATATCGATGCCGTCGCGACGCAAACGCTCGGTCAAACTCATAATTCGAATGGAATCCAGTCCCCAGTATTCGATCAGATTGTCGGTTTCGCCCAGATTAGCCGACTGCTCCTGTAATAGGGCTGCTACTTCATCTCGAAGTCTTTGCAGTGTCAGCGGGGGTTGTTCTTCCACAGCAGCCCTTTCATCCATTCCTCCGCCGAACGATCCAACCCCCTCAGGCTCGGGCCTGTATGCTTGGGTCAGCGAGGTGACAAGGTGTTCCGTCGTCAGTGTTACAGCGCATCGTTCTGCAGCGTAGGTAAGCGCCAGATGATGCTTCTCTTCCGAGAAATCCGCAAGCGCATCCGCAATGAAGAAGGGCTGAATATCCTTCATGAAGGCCTCGCTGGCAGTCAACAAGCAGCCAATATGCGCATAGATGCCGCATATCATCAACTGGTCTCTCCCTTGCTCGCGCAAAATCTCCAGCAAATTCGTTTTTTGGAATGCGCTGTATCTCCATTTGGTTAGGAGCATATCTTGTTCAGCAGGCGCAACCGCATCAACGAACTTTTTCTGATAGGGTCCGTCATCGATGCCGGACCCCCAGAAATCCTGCAGCAGGCCGCGCTGCTCGGGTGCCTGGCCGCCAGGCTGTGCGGAATAGATAACCGGAATCTCCAGCTCTGTACAGTAAAGACGCAGCTTCTGAATATTGGCGATCAACTCCACAACAGGAGATTGATCAGGTGTAAATGCATCAACGAAATATTGCTGCATATCGTGGATGAGCAGCACGGCACGACTCGGGTCCACCGTCCACGTCACCTTGTTCTTGGGTAAATCTGTCTCCACAGGCATTGGATAAGGTAATATCTTAGGAAGTGCCATCCTATCTCCTCTTTTCTCGTTTATTTTGAAACATTCACCCGTTCATCCTGCTGTTGTGCCGCAAGTTCACGCAGACTCTTTTTGCTCACTTTGCCTACCCCGGTGTGGGGGAAGGATTCCATAAACTCCACCCGATCGGGGATTTTATATGCAGCCAGCCCTCTTTTTCTAAGAAAAGCCTTCAGCTCATTGCCGCTGATGGCAGGATCATGCACGATCACAAAAGCACAGGTCCGCTCGCCAAGAAACTCGTCCGGCATGGCTACCACAGCTGCGTCGTGCACGTTCGGATGGGCAAGCAGATGATTCTCAACCTCCTCTGCCGCTACTTTATCGCCTCCACGGTTAATTTGATCCTTCGAACGGCCTTCAATCACCAAGTAACCGGAAGGCGTCATGCTTGCAAGATCGCCCGTGCGATAAAAGCCGTCTGACGTAAATGCCCTCTCATTATGTTTATCCGCTTTATAATAACCGCGAATGGTATAGGGTCCTCGTGTCAGCAGCTCCCCTACCTCACCTGGAGGTACCTCAACATCATCCTCATCGACCAACCGCACTTCATCGAACGGCGACATCGGTCGCCCCTGTGTATTCACCGTGATTTCTTCAGGATCATCCAGCCTGGTATAATTCACCAAGCCTTCCGCCATTCCGTATACTTGCTGTAACGTGCAGCCCAGGACCCTTTTCACCCGCTTGGCTGCCTCGGCACTGAATTTGGCCCCGCCAACCTGCAGCACCTGCAGATGAGACAGATCATAATGACGGGATTGAGCCGCCTCAAGCCAGATCAAGGCCAGTGGCGGAACGACAGCCGTAATCGTCACTGCCTCTGATCTTATTAGAGGAAATGCGACATCGGGACTGGCTGAACGGGCAAGCACCACGCAACCTCCCGCATACAATGTCCCCAGCACGCCCGGCGAGCTGAGCGGAAAATTATGGGCGGCCGGAAGTACGGCCAAGTAGACGCTCTCCTTATGGAGAGCACATACTTCCGCACTAACGCGCAGGCTGTATATATAATCGTCATGCGTGCGCGGAATGAGCTTTGGAAGCCCGGTCGTTCCTCCCGACAGCTGCAAGAATGCAACGTCGCCAGAATCAGGACCCTGCGCGTCTAACCGGTCGTACACTTCGTTCACGGCATCTATATACAAATCGTCCAGGGAGGTAAATGCCCCCGAACCCGGGTCGCCTGCCACGATGACATGACGAAGCGATGGGACCGATGCTTGGACTTGAGACGCTAATTCCCGGTAATCAAATCCCGAGTCCTTGTCTGTAATGATATAGGCAGCCGCCTCGCTGAACCCGCATAAATAGACGATTTCGCTCCTGCGATGAACAGGCAAAGCAAAGACGGGCAGCGCCCCGATCCGGAACAGCGCGAATATCGTATCGAAAAATTGCGCTATATTCGGGAGCTGAACGATAATTCGATCCTCGGCCTTAATTCCGAGTTTAAGAAAACCGGCAGCCAAACGGTCCACTCGATGGTCCAGCTCCGCATAACTGATCCGCTGATCACCGCTCACGACTGCGATCCGTTCCCCGTCTGCTGCGGCCCGCTTCCGCAGCAGCTGTCCGAAGGTTTCTCCCTGCCAGCATCCTTCCGCGCGATAACGGTTCGCAAATTCCTCAGGCCAAGCCCTCCATCCTGCCAACATGGCTTATTCCTCCTTCAGAGTCATCGGTTGTTGTTCGTTCAAGCCCATAGCAGCCAGGATCGTGCGGAATTTAGCTGACGTCTCGGCCAGCTCTGCATCTGCATCTGAGCCTGTCACAATGCCGGCCCCCGCAAATACCCGCATGAATTGCCCTTCCGTTTCCGCACAGCGAATCGTGACAGCCCACTCTCCGTCCCCGTTTGCATCCAACCAGCCCACGGCTCCCGAATAGAAGCCGCGATCAAACGGCTCGATCTCTTGAATGACATTCCGGGCCGCATCGCTGGGCGTACCGCATATCGCTGGTGTCGGATGCATTGCCAGGGCAAGATCCAGTGACGTCACCGCATCATCCTTCAGCACGCCGTTGATTTCAGTAGACAGATGCCACATGGCCTTCGTCTGTATAAGCGAAGGGCCTGGGGGAACGTCCAGCTTGCTGCAATAAGGCTGTAAAGCAGCTGCCACCGCATCAATGACAACCGCATGTTCGTATCTGTCCTTCGCGGAGGACAGCAGCGCCGCCGCCCGCCGCTCATCTTCAACCGGATCCTCACTGCGCGCTGCAGAGCCGGCCAATGGATTAGCTTGAATCCGGAGCCCCTTCTTCGTAACGAGCAGCTCGGGACTTGCACCGAATAGCGTTCGTGTCGATGCAATGGCATCAGGACTGGTGGAGAGCGATAATTCCGGCAGCAATGGAACCGCAAAGGTATAACCATGAGCGTGATAATATGCTAAGTGATACAAGATTTGAGGAATTTGCAAGGCCTGGGGAAGATGGATGTATAATGTTCGGGAAAGCACGGCTTTCTGGAGTACATCTTGCCGGATCAGCTCCAGCACACGGTCCACGCCTTGCTTGAATTGCGTGGGTCCCGGAACAGGCTGTACTTCATAACCGGAAATTTGCGGTCTTTCGGGCGCTTCTCCCGTTGTGAATTGAAGTGAGTCATACCACTGTGCTGTAAGGGGGATAAACAGGTTTGCCGGTTGCAATGTGTTAAAAGGGATGGCACCTACAACCACGGCTTCCGTTCGTCCCGCTTGCTTCGCTGCTCCCAGCAGCTCCGCTACACGTTCCGGCAGCGACCTGTTGTCGTTTCCCGAGGGGATCGACAGCCTCGAATACTCTCCATGCGTTAATAACGTCTTGCGCGGCGATGAGAAGAAGAAAGACGAACCCGACCGATATAGTTCCATAAGTTTCGCAGCCTCGGCTGCTGTTGGAGCATCATAGCGTAACATTACAGTCTCCTCTCTGCTTATGAGCCTACCCATATTTTTTTATTTGGAATCTCGTACATTCCGAGAATCCTCAGCAGCCCAAAATCGCACCGCCATCTACGCACAAATCCTGCATCGTAATATGTCCTGCCTGATCGGATACCAGAAACAGAATAGCATCCGCAATATCGGAAGGAAGTGCGATTTTGCCCAGCGGTATGCCGACACGAAAGGATTCAAGCGAACCCTCAATGACAGACTCTGCCCCTTGACCGCCCCTCCATAACAAACGCTGCATCTCTGTATCGGCAGAGCCGGGAGAAACGACATTGCATCGGATGTGATGACGGGCATATTCGAGTGCCAGACATTTCGTGAACATGGTCGATGCTGCCTTGGAGGAAGCATAGGCAGACATCTGTGCACGCGGAACTTTGGACGCATTCGATCCGACCGTTATGATAGCCCCTCTATTGCGTCTCGCCATACGCCGCACAACGGAACGCGACGTGTAGAACACGCCGTTTGTATTGACGTTAAAATGCGTCTGCCAATCCTCGTCATCCAGTGAATCAATCCCGCCGATTCGCAGCACACCCGCGACATTAACGAGAATATCAATCGGACCAAGCTCGCTCTCGATTCGCTCAACAGCGGCTTCGACATCGGCGCTGTGACCGACATCGACTTGATAAGCGGCTGCTAGCGCATCCGATTGGCTTAAATCAGCGGCGAGGCTGATCAGCTCAGCCTCCTTCTGATCGCAAGCCGCCACAATGGCTCCTTGCTGAGCGAGAGCTCTTGCCACCGCTTCCCCAATACCTTGGGCAGCCCCGGTCACGAGTGCCACTTTTCCTCGGATACCTGCATACTCCATATCATTCAACTCCTTAGTCATCCGGATTGAGCGCAAACCTCAAGGCTCTGCTTATGAGGACCGGCAGCACGGAGAGATGCCCTTCGCTCTCAAACTCCTTAAATTCAGCATGGATGCCGTATCCTGACAGAAGAGCCAAGCGTTCTGCGAGCTGACAAGCGCTTATGCAATTGCCAGTCACATGAGACCTCTCCAGTTCCCCCGCGCCAAGCATCAGCCGCACCTGGAGCGGATCTTCCTTCACACGCTCGGTAAAGCACTGTTCCATCTCACGCAGATACTCCTGATTCCAATGAATGGAAGGACTCCCTGCAATGTAATATCTGAATGCCTGCGGTTTGCTGAACATGGCATACAGCGTGAACAATCCGCCAAGTGAATGGCCGAATATCGCCTGGCGATTACGGTCAATGTTAAACTCGCTTTCGATCTGCGGCTTCACGTCCTCCTCCATAAATTGCAGGAATTCAGCCGCTCCCCCCTGTTCCGGTACCGAGTTGCTATCAAACTTGTTCCTGAATTTCGTATTGGGAAAAGGCGTGTAATCATAGAACCGGTCCGGAGCGTACTGCCCCTCCGTGTCATAACCGATACCGACGATGACAGCAGGCAGAATCCCCGTTTTATCCGGCCGATGACACTGTAGACGCAGGGTTTCGACCATCGTATGGAACACGCTGTTACCGTCTAACAAATAAATAACTGGATACCCTGCCGGAGGAGCCTGCCCCATCGGCTGTGCGGCCATGATCCGATAGCGGCGATGCCCTGCACTCGACTGTTTTACCCAATGCTCTGCATTTGGCAGCTCGACACTGCGACGCATCATATCCAGATGGAGTATAGGATTGCTCATGATGCCCTCCCTATTGACCCGTAATGGAGCGAACGACATCGTCTACGATTTTCTCGTATGCAATGAGGCCACTTCCAAGCCAGTAAGCGTTATTTGCTTCATACACCTGCCCATTCTTGACAGCAGGCATGCTCTTCCAGATCTGGCTTTCCGTCATTTCCTTCATGCGCTCGGTTCCTTGATCATAAGCGTTAATTACAAAAACATAGTCCGCATCCAGCTGAGGAAGGATCTCTAATGAGATGTTAGCCGCATTTTCGTTCTCGACAAGCTTGGACTTGCCAAGCCCCAGATCCTGATGGATAACGAACCCGCACAGATAATTTCCGCCCATCAGACTAACACCTCTAGGTGCAAAACGAATAATGGCAACCTTCTTGTCCCCAATCACCTGACTGAGCTTATCTTTCGCTTCGCTTGCTTTTTGCCTATAGTTGGCCAGGGCTTCGTCAGCCTCTGGAGCTTTCCCCAGCAGATCCCCCAGCGTTGCCAGAGACTTCTCAACATTGCCGGAGGCATTCTTAAACACATACGTCGGCGCGATTTTGGCATATTTCTCATAAGTTCCATCCGCTGCGTAAGTTTCTGTATGCAGTACGATAAGATCCGGCTCATAGGACATTAACGCTTCCGGTGAAGGCAAGCCTCCTGAAAAATCAATCAGAGGGATGCCATTCAGCTCCTCCAGCAAATAGGCATGTCCGATCTTGCCGTTAGCCCACTGTGCAACAGGCTTCACACCCAGCTTCAACAATGAATCCTCCATATTAGGTGCGAATACTTTACTCACGTCGGCCGGAATTTTAACTTCATGCCCAAGTTCATCCGTAACCGTCCGTTCCTCCCCTGCAGCTGCCACCTCATCAGGCGTCTGCGTTTCCTCTGTCGATTTGTCGCCGCCTTCTCCTGCATTAGAGACTTCAGTCGCTGCATTCTTTGTTGCCTGCTGATCACCATCCGCTGTCCCGGAATCGCCCCCACAGCCTGACAGCAAGCCTATGACGAGTACACAGCACACAAGTGCTGATATTTTGATTCTCCAACTACCCTCTACACGGTTCACACGTTTTGCCACAATCAATCTCCTCCTGTGATAATGATTCTCAATTAAGTCGAGTATATATTATGTGGCAAAAGATTCACCATGGCTTTTATCCAGAACTCCATTTGGACTATCTCCTGTAAACAGCAGCAGAGCCTCGTCCAGCATTCTCGTAACCGCAAGCGCAGAATATTCAAACCAGGGATCGGACGAGATCATATATACACCACCTTGAGCGACGGCTCTGAGTTTGTGCCATTTGGCAGAATACTGAAGCGCAAGCCAACTGCGGCGAGAGGCGGCTTCAGGGCATACCGCAATCAGGATCCGGTCAGGATTGCACTCCAGCAGATCATCCAGCGAAATCGGCTGATTATGGTTGGCATCCAAAGCGCAGGGAGCAATCAGCTGCAAATCCTGATACAGCACTTCCCCAAGCCCCCGGTTACCATATATATAGAGATTCGAGCCGTATATCCGCAGCGCGATGACTTTCTCTTTTCCAACCACTTGCCGCATTTGCGAGCGTGCATACCGGACTCTCTGTTCATACTGCTCGATCCATAATGCCCCCTGTTCTTCTTTGCTCAAAAAAGCGGCGATTGTCCTAAGCTGATCCCTCCATCCTGCACGGGATGAAACGATCAAGGTAGGAGCAATATGCTTCAGCTTGCTGATATTGTCTGGACCAAGATGATCCATACCGATAATGACATCAGGCTTTGCGCGAAATAACTGCTCGATATTCTCTTCGAATCGGCTATCCGGGTAGGGGGACGTAAGTTTCAGCCGGGACTTGATCTCCGAGTTGTAGGCATTGTAGTAGTACGGGGTCCACTTGGCGTCAAGAGGCGCGGCCGCGGGTATGATATTCAGTGCCACCAGCTGCCCAATGATGGATGAAGAGCAGGCCGCAATCAGCTGTCTTGAACTTCTGACATACTCCGTCGGGGACATGCCCACCTTCTTCTTGAATTTACGACTGAAGTAGAATTCATCCTTATAACCGACCTTCAGCGCAATATCTCTTAGCCGATCGTCGGATTCAACCAAATGGCGCTTCGCGTGATTAATACGCACATCGGTCAAGTAATCAATGGTCGTCTGACCAAAGGTCTTCTTGAACAGATCCACAAAATATTTAGGACAAATATTAGCCATCTGCGCCAATTGGGAAATGGATAACGCTTCGTTATAATGACGATCTATATATTCCTTAATCTCAACCAGGCTGGTTTTTCCATTCCGGTCCGAATCCAACATGTAATCTTCTATTTTCAGCTCTTCTTCTGTACGCATGAGCAGCCTCCCTTGGATCAAATCGATGAACAGATGTATTCTCCATCTCGAAATAATTGATAATGATTATCATTTTCATTTATAAAAATAGCATGCCAACATTAGGGTGTCAATCCAAATTTGGAAGGATATGCATGACATTCGGTTCCGAATGGACTCTGTGAAGAGACCCATTCCACACAAAAACCCCGCCACAGGCACTTGATTCAAGTGTCTGTGGCGGGGTTCATTGTTTAGCCTATTCGATTTATGACAAGCAGTATTTTACCAGCGCTTCGTGTACGCCATCCTCGTTATTTGAAGTCGTCACCGCATTGGCAGCAGCCTTTACTTCCACAGGAGAATTATCCATCGCAATACCCATCCCGGCAAAAGTCAGCATCGTGATATCATTAAAGTAATTGCCGATGGCAAGCACCTCTTCCTGTTGATAACCTCTATTGGCTGCCAGCTGCTTCAGCGCATTTCCTTTGGATGCATCACGATGCATGAGATCGATAAAGAACTCCCCGCTTCGCAGCATGTTGAGTGGGAGGTTCCACTTGCTCCAATCCCCGTAAACCCGGTCCATATCGGCCGACTCGCCGAAAGCCGTAAGTTTCACCACCGGGCCCGACAGCTCCTCCCATGCCGGGAGGTTGCTTGGCAGCATCAAGTAGTTTTCATACATAAACCGAACAGGGCCAGCAAGCTCCTCCACTTGGTCCACATACATCTCAAATGCAGTATTCACGTCAAAATGCACGCCATGCTCACGGCAGTATTTCATGAAGGGCTCGAGCTGAAGGGGATCCATGCCGAACTGATGCACAATCTTCTGGGTCTCCACTTCGACCGTTGCCGCGCCGTTATGACTGATAACATAACCGCCAAGACCCATACTTTTCATAAAAGGAATCGAATTCAGCGGACCTCTTCCTGTGCACAGTACAATTTCTACCCCTTGTTTTGCAGCTTCCATGACGGTGTTTCTGGTTTTTTCCGTAATTTCATGATCATCGTTCAGCAGCGTTCCGTCAACATCCAGTGCCACCAACTTGTATGCCATTCTCCATCCATCCTTTTAAATATCTATTTCTCTATAATGACGCTGTTCTTCCAATCAAAGCCAGCTCTTCTTCGGTCAGCTCCCGATATGTCCCGATCTCGAGACTTTTATCCAGTCGAAGCTCACCCATGCTGACTCTTTTGAGATACACGACCTTTTTGCCGACCGCCTCGAACATCCGCTTTACCTGATGAAATTTTCCCTCATGAATCGTCAGCGAGATGCGCGACAGAATGACTCCGTCATCCCGTTCCTCATAGGAATGGATCACCAGCTCCGCTGGCATGGTAGCATACCCGTCATCCAGGGTGACCCCCGCAGCAAACAGCCGGGCATCTTCTTCCCCGACGCGGCCTTCTACAATCGCTTCATAGGTTTTGGGGATATGCTTTCGCGGTGACAGTAGTTCATGGGCCAATTTACCGTCGTTTGTCAGCAGCAGCAGTCCTTCCGTATCCTTATCCAGTCTGCCCACCGGGAACGGCTCGAAGACAAGATAATCCTTGTCCAGAAGATCCAGCACCGTTCGATCCCGAAGGTCTTCTGTTGCCGAAACGACACCCGGAGGTTTGTGCAGCATTATATACACGTATTCCCGGTATTGAATGGTCTCACCCTCAAACTCAATGATGTCCGTATAAGGATCAACATGTTTGCCGGGATCTTTCATCACCGTGCCATTAACAACAATGCTTCCTTGTTTGGCCATTTTCTTCAGCTCGGCACGTGAGCCGAAACCCAGATTAGAGAGCACCTTGTCCAATCTTTGCGTTGTTCTTCCCTTTGTACTCATACCGATGTCCACCTCCAACCTGCCGGATACTCATTCTTCAGCATGCCTGCCTGCCATTTGCCCCATCCCGCTGAGTACCCGTCTATACAGACTAACACATAACCCTTAGCTTCAGCACCCTGACGGCATACCACGCGCTCCTCAGAGATCGACAGGGTTTCGCCTTTCAAATAACGTACCGCTTCCCCGTCCTCGGAGGACAGACTCACATATCTTGCAGCCTCCTCCGGATGAAGCGCCGTCGCCAGGGGATGACCGGGCACGAACCGTTCATTCTTCAGTTGTCCCATATACCATCCAGGACGGATCACCTTCAGTTGCTTCAGCCGATCTTCCGGCAGCGAAGATATATACACGTGGTTTCCATACAACACAGGGTATCCTGACAGACTTCCATGCAGCTGCTCGCGGATAAAGTCATAAAACGGATCGATTGAGATGTAATCCGCCTGACGATCCCCACTGCCCCGGCGTGATGTCTGCTGACGAGCAGCACTTTTACCGCTTTTGCTGTTTTTCCCGGATTGCCCCATCTTTTCTTCCCGGAGTGACAGTTTCCCTTTGCGCTCGCGCGGTTTATCAGTTCGGGAGGAGACGGCAAGCGTCCCGTCGTTCGAATGGTCCTGCAGCATCAAGGCAGCCCGTTTCGATTCGTCATCCCCTGAAGTCAGCTCGCGCTCCCGCTGAAGCACAGCCATAAAATGCCCTTCACCCTTCACCTTATGCGGCCACAACCTGGCCGTTCCGGTCAGCTGTATCAGTACGTCGTCCCCCACGTGCCCTTGTCCTGTCAGCCACTTGGTTTCACCCGGGGAGAAATAGTCCGAATGCTCCACTGGGACTAAGCGAAAATCCTGATGGTTGTTCAGAAACTCCGCAATCATCCCCTCATTCTCCTCCGGTGAGAAGGTGCAGGTGGAATACACGAGCCGACCTCCAGGCGTAAGCATTTTTGCAGCCGACGTCAAGATTTCCCGCTGCATCTCTGCAAATTTAAGGGGAGACGATTCTTCCCAATACTTCAGCATGGATTCGTCTTTACGGAACATTCCTTCGCCGGAGCAGGGAGCATCAATTAATATTTTCGTGAAAAATCGGGGGAAAGCCCCGGCAATCCGCTCCGGGTCCTCATTAAGAACGACGGCGTTCCGGACGCCGTACATTTCCAGGTTTTTGGCCAGCGCCTTCGTCCGGTCGGGATGAAGATCATTGCTGACCAGTACTCCCTCCCCTTTCAGCTTGGCCGCAATTTGCGTGGATTTGCCGCCAGGGGCTGCGCACAGATCCAGCACGATATCCCCAGGGGCAACGCCCAGCAATTCAACCGGCGCCATGGCGCTGGGCTCCTGTATATAATAAAGCCCTGCATGATAGTAAGGGTGCCGTCCCGGGCGTTCCCCATCCCGAATATAAAAACCGGTAGAACACCAGGGAATGGGCTCCAGCTCAAAGGGCGATACCTTCAGGAATTCCTCTCTGCTGATCTTCAGCGTATTGACCCGAATGCCTGCATACGGAAGCTGTTCATACGACTTCATAAAATTGTCATAGTTTTCGCCAAGCAGCGATTTCATCTTCGCCAGAAACGGCGAAGGCAGACGTAATGCCATACTAAGTACCTACCTGTTCTGTATCGTATCGGTTTAAATGATATTTTCGCATTACCGAAGCGGACTTTCGCATGTTCCGCTCCGACTTTTAATATTGTATAATAAACTACATTAAAAAGGACAAGTCCTTGTTATTATTAATCATTAGGGGGTGGATCCATGAACCGCAAAAAAAAGAATAAATACACCGCGTTATACGCCTTTGGCGGAGTCTTCATTGTATTGGTCGCTGCACTCTTTTTCCTGAACGGTCAAGGAGAAGCAAGCGAATTGTATGGCGGTAAGAAGGTCTCCAGCCTGAACCCAGCCACGCAGGAACTCCTTAATGATCCGAACTACCAGCAAATTATTTTGCCGGATCAGCTGAAGAGCAAGGTAGACAACAAAGAGAACTTTTTCGTATACTTCTTTGCTTCCGACTGTCCGCACTGCCGGGCGACAACCCCGGAATTGATGCCTTTAGCAGATGATGCCGGCATTACGATGCACCAGTATAACCTCCGTGAGTACCAGGAAGGCTGGAGGGAATACAACATTGAGTTCACCCCAACGCTTGTCTACTATGAGAACGGTGTGGAGAAAGAACGCATGATTGGCGGATTGAAGCCGGAAGGCTCCAGTGAAGGCTACTCGGTGGATGACTTCAAGCAATTCCTTGATAAATACAAGGGGAGCGTGACGCCATGAACCGCACTCGCGCTATACTCTTTACCTTCGTCATTTCAGGCATGCTGCTTACCGCTTGCGGCGGCAAAGAATCCGCTGTGGGGCATCAGCACGGCGCCGATTCTGAACGATACGAGACAACTGCGAGCCTGACGGTCATGCCGGAATTCCTGTCGAGTTATACCGACAATACGCAAGCAACCTATGCCACGGTCGCCGAATTAGAGGACATCATCAAGGATATCAAATGTTATTGCGGCTGTATGGATGAGGAAACCGGCTATCACGATTCCCTCCACCGCTGCTTCATCGCCGAGAGCAAGGACGGCGAAGTCAAATGGACGGACCATGGCGCCCAATGCGGCATCTGTCTGACCGAGCTGCAGGATGCCAAGCGGCTTCATGATGAAGGAAAATCCGTCGAGGAGATCAAAGAGTTCATCGATAACAAATACAAAGGCACCGAATCCTGATCGCTGCATTTCCGCATAAAAGAGCTGCCCGGAGTAGATCACTCTACAGACGGGCAGCTCTTTTTTTCACCTTGTTTCCCCTTGGCACTTCCCATTCAATGGGAATGTGACCGTTCCGGCTTTCGCCGCTGCGGAATGTTGGGTTTTATATTCTCCGAAGCCATCTCAACCGCCTGCCTAAGCTCAGTATCCCCAATTTCTATGGTCAGATCCCTATAGGGAAAAGGATGAGCGTCATAGGATGACAGCTGCTTGGCATAACGGCGCACCTCACTCACCAGCTTCCCAAGGGAGATTCCCAGTTCATCCTCAGGATACACCTCAAGCCAGGATACGGCGCTGGTGAACATCTTGTACGCTCCTCTTACATTGTTGTTCCGAAAATGAAAGAGCCCCACAGCCACTTGCAGCAGTCCCTTATATCTTGGATCGCGGTCCTGCTCAAGCCACAGCTCCTCAAGCACCTCATGACATTCGAAATAATCCTGATCGCGGTTGAAATATACCAGGTAAGCTACGTATAACGGTTCATAACTCATGTTCGTTTACTTTCTTCTTCGCTTCGGAGAGCAGCTCTTTGACCTCGTCGAGCAGTACCTTCATCGCATCCATGTCGTGATTTTGCCAAATCACGTTAAACCGGCTCTGAAATGCAATCGCCTCATTAACCAGATGAAAGAAATACAGCTTGTGAATCGCATTCAGCACCTGCGTCGTAATATTCGAGTCATCCTCGAACTTGCGCTGTGCCTCCAAAATATCCTCGCGGATGCTCGACATCTCCGTATCCAGCGTGTTGGCTGCTTCTCCGGCCTTCTTCAGCCGTGCCCGGATATCATCCGGAAGGCTTTCCCGGTACTTGTAGCTGAGCGAATGCTCAATCGTCGCCCAGAAGTTCATGGCCAATGTGCGGACCTGGATTTCGGCAAGAACTTTCTTTTGTCCCAGGGCAGTTTGCACCGGGTACTCGATAATCATATGAAAGCTACGATAGCCGCTTTCTTTGAAGTTGGTAATATAATCTTTCTCAAATAATACGGTCAAGTCCTTCCGTGCCCGGATGTATTCGGCAACCCGCCGGATATCCTCCACGAACTGACACATGATTCGAATGCCTGCGATATCCTCAATCCCGGTTTCCAACTCGTCCATCGGCACATTGAGGCGCTTCGCCTTGTCCAGTATGCTCGAGATCCGTTTGACCCGACCCGTTACGAATTCGATAGGTGCGTATTCCTCCCGCTTCTTCAGCTCGGAGCGCATCGTCTTGAATTTGACCTTCAATTCCTCAACGGTCTGCTCATACGGAAGCAAAAATGTCCCCCAGTCTCTAACGTCCATCGCCTTGCCTCCTGTCTTTAACCCCTTTACCGATGATTAGCCCCGACGGCTTCGGAAATATGGTTGAATCCATCCCGTGCAAGCAGATCCCGAAGACCGGAATGCAGCTTGCGGTTCACCTCAGGCCCTTCATAGATAAGTGCTGTATAAATCTCCACCAGGCTTGCGCCTGCGCGTATTTTGTCATATGCATCTCTCGCCGTAAAAATCCCGCCAGACCCGATAATCGGAAGCGAACCGCCCGTCTGCTTATAAATGCGGGATACAATCTCTGTAGAGCGCTCACGCAGCGGCTTCCCGCTAAGGCCGCCGGTTTCCTTGGCATGACCGTGAGTCAGACCCTCCCGGGAAAGCGTTGTATTTGTTGCGATAATACCCGAAACGCCGCTTGTGCTAATCGTATCCACCATGAACTCCAGTTCGGCATCACTTACATCCGGCGCAATCTTCACCAGAACGGCCTTATCGCCTCCATGGATTTGGGCTTGCCGTGACATTTCGTTCTTAACGGCTTCCAGCAAAGATGCCAATTCGCTTCCATGCTGAAGGCTGCGCAAGTCCGGCGTATTGGGTGAGCTGATATTGACAACAAAAAAGTCACCATACGGAAATAAAGCTTGGATGCAAGCTTCGTAATCACCGTTGGCTTTCTCGTTCGGAGTCGCTTTGTTCTTCCCGATATTCACGGCAACCGGAATACGGCGTTCCTTGAGTGCTGACAGCCTCTTTGCCATCGCCTCTGCACCTTCGTTGTTGAAGCCCATCCGATTGATGAGCGCCTCATCCGGAGGAAGCCGGAACAATCGCGGCTGTTCATTGCCCGGTTGTCCCTTCGGGGTCACCGTGCCTACTTCCATAAATCCGAAGCCGATGGAGGAGAATCCTTTGACGGCCTGTGCATTTTTATCCAACCCGGCGGCAAGTCCGACCGGTGTCGGGAAATGAAGCCCGAACAGGTCCACAGCCAAATCCGGTGTTTCGCTAACACCGTACATCCCCCGCATGACAGCGTCTGCGCCGACCACGCCGGAGGCACGTCCAAGCCCGCCAACGACAAGGTGGTGAGCCTTTTCGGGATCCAGTTTAAAAAATATAGGTTTGCCTATGTTGCGGTACAGCACATCCACTCTTCCTCTCATCCAGTTATTTCTCTATCCTTCAGTTTATCCGTTTCTGTCTCAAAAAGAAAGTTCTTCAGCATAAACCAGGCTATCGACTAATGAGGAAGTGATATGGTAATTTTAGGACAAACCTTATACAATAATAGAAGGTTGTATAAATATTTTCGCGATTATAAGAGAAAGAGGGGAAAGACCATGTCAGCCAAACGTAAACCTCCAACTTTGCAGCAGAAAAAAGAAGAGGTTAATAAGAAGGCCCTCGTATGGATCGGCTCCGGCATCGCTCTTCTTATTATCCTGATTATCGTTCTGATTGTTATTGCCCAGCCTTAATCCAGCCAGTGGTACACCTTGCCGGGGTTAGTCTGACCCTGGGAATGCTTGAGCTTAAAGCGCTCTTTCGGCGTCCACAGTTCTTCAGGAAGGACCCCTTCCTGGATTTTCACGGCTGTCCCCATCGGAATCATGTCAAACAGCTCTTCCACATCTTGCTTGAGCATTCGAATACACCCCTCGGATTCATTCGCTCCAATGCTGTCCACATCTTCAGTGCCGTGTATAGCGTATAACGTATCGGAAAGCTGCATTCCCCGCGTGCCATAGGGACCCTTCGTGGTCCCGTTCGGATTCACAACCTTATCACTGATATGAAAATCGCCCAGCGGCGTCTTCGCTCCGCCTAGCCCGACAGCATAATTACGCAGCAGGACAGAGCCGCTTACAACGGCAAGACGATGATGCTTGCGATCAATGATAACCTGAAGCGGCTGCTCAAAAAAAGGATCGCCTTTCGGTGAAGTTCCCCAGTACCCCGGCTCTTCTGTCATGTGCCCTTGTTGATTCCCTTGTCCGCCTGCTCCCTGCGACTGCTGCTTCATCAGAGCCCCGAACATGTCCTCCATCGCCTTGGAGCGTCCCGACAGCCAATTGTCAGGATACGGTTGTGTCAGATCATTCAAGCTCTTCGGCAGCTGGTCATGCCTGGCCTTATACCTGTTGGCCGCCTCCTGCAGAACCGCCGTTTCGACCTGCAAGTTCGCCCATCGTTCCGCCCCCCGCTTAAGCGCCGAGCTGCTCGCGGGTTCACAATTACATTCTCCTGCTGCTCCTTCATAAGGCTGAATGGCGATAGCCCCTTGATCATTGCGGTGCAATCCGTATAATCGCTCCATATCCTTGCTCCATAGCAGCCATTTGCCCGAGCGCTTCATTCCAAGCGCAACAGACCAGGCAGGCAGCTGCCGAGGCTGCTGGAGGAGTGAGGGCAGCATGCTGGAGGAATTATTCGCCTGACCGGATGCAACGGCTATGTATAGGGGTTCGTTACGGGAATGATTCTTCCCTTTATTGGCGGAAGAAGCTGAAACCGGCTCATCCGGCGGGAATCTGCCTTCTGCAACTTCCGCTGAAGAATAGCCTGGCGCCTGGGCTGGCGGAATGAATACCAATAGCAATAACACCAGCGCTGCAAGCAAACGCCGGATGCGTTTCCGTTTGAGGTCCTTATCCCTTTCCATCTCCAATAAACGCTGCTCATAATTTTTCCATATATCAGACGGAACCTGACTGAGCTCAAAGGCTTCGTAGACTCCCTCCGCCTTATTGTAGCAATAGTTGGCCTTCCCCTGTTCACCGGCTTGCTCATATTCCTTGCCCAGCAAATACCAGGCCATTTTATTATCAGGATGCGTCTCCACATACCTTTTGAGGTACAGCGAATTGTTCATTCGAGAGCCTCCTATATGACATTTTTACCTCTATTATCCTGTATATCGGTATAATGACACCAAATATGTATGAATGCCTATATACGAAAAAACGCCCCCTGCCGTTGAGGAGCAGAGGACGTCGGTATAAGTTCAATTAAGATGGAATATCAGGGATCGAGCGGTGTTCTTATTCTGCTTCAAACGGCTCGTCTGCAATCCGAATTGAATCCGTCGGGCAGCCGTCGCAAGCATCCAGCATATCGTCATGCATATCTTCCGGAATTTCGGTTACCCCGCGGTTGTTGTCTCCGTTGAAAATAACTTCTGCCAGGCCTTCGTCGTCGTAATCATAAATATCGGGTGCCGTTGCGCCGCATGCGCCGCAAGCGATGCAGGTATCTTTATCTACCCAAGTAAACTTCGCCATAGTCTCTCTTCCTCCTGTATATCTATAAACATCTCTATAAGACATAGTATAATATGACGGGTCACCCGTCACCATCTACATATATTAATACAATTTTTTTAGGAATACAAATATATTTCCTAAGATTTTCCGACAAAAATCGGCTCTGCACCTAAGGAAATCAACAACTTTAACTAGTTGTCAAATGATTTGCGATCTGCCTCCTCGGAGGAGGGTCGCTCGGTCTTTTTGTTACCCTGCTCAAGATCCCTTACAAAATCCATCTGCAAGGAAGTCCCTCGCCGTTTATGATTGCGGATGAGTGACGATGGATCATCGCCAAGCATTCCCGCGGTAAGCACCGCACTCTCGCCGAATTTATTGCGCAGTTCGTCCATGACCCGGGTCAGCGACTCCTTCTTCGGCTGTTTCTCATAATCGAACAAGTCCAGCTGAATCGCAGATTCCTCCTTGGCGATCAGCTGCTGCAGCGTTACGCCGAGAAGACGGAGCGGCTTGTCCTGCTTCCAGTGCCGATCATACAGCTTACACGCCTCGCGGTAGATATCCTCCGTCGTTTCCGTCGGGATAGCGAGATGTCTGGATCTGGTAATGGTCTTCATATCCGGTGTACGGAGCGTGATCTGTATACCGCTGGTCATCAGCCCCTGCCTGCGAAGCCGGCGTGCCACCTGATCGCTCAGATTGAGCAGCACCCTTCTCGCCTCATCTGCCGAGGTAACGTCCTGCGGGAGCGTGGTCGTATGCCCGATCGATTTGCTCTGCTCCCGTTCTGCGACCACCGGCGCATGGTCTATGCCGCTGGCCGCGCGTTTCATCCACGATCCCATGACACCGAACGTGGCGGTTAGCAGGCTTTCTTCAGCAGCGGCGAGCTGGCCGATGGTCTGAATATTCAGCTTCCGCAGCTTCTCAGCGGTCTTGCTGCCGATGCCGAACAATTCCGCACATGGCTTGTTCCACAGCACCTGCGGCACATCCCGAATCCGCAGGACGGACAGCCCGTTAGGCTTTTTCATATCCGAGGCCATCTTGGCAAGCAGTTTGTTGGGAGCAATGCCGACGGAGCATGGCAGTGACAGCTCCTCGCGAATGCGTTCCTGGATTTCCCGGGCGATATCCAGCGGCGTGCCGAACTGCTTCGAGCCCGTAATATCCAGATAACATTCATCAATCGAAGTCGCTTCCAATAACGGGGTATACGCATAAGCTATATTCATAAACGCATTGGAATACTTGCGGTAGAGATGAAAATCAGGCTGGATAATCATCAAGTCAGGGTGGATCCGCAGGGCCTGTCTCACATTCATTCCGGTGCGTATGCCGAGTGACCGTGCGGCGTAGGAGCATGTCACAATGACGCCTTTTCGCAGCTCGATGCTGCCTGCAACAGCCGTAGGCTTGCCCCGATAGATCTCCGGCTCCTCCGCCTCATGCACGGAACAGTAAAAAGCATTCATATCCACATGAAGAATAACGCGGCCGCTGGCCGGATAATAATGGTCGATATGTCCCACGGACGGATTCCTTCTTTCTTTCGGTTCGGTTCTACTTAACTCTGATGACTGCCCTCAGCTTGAAACTCATTTTGAATAATTCTCACATTTTCCTTGTGACACTCCGCCGTAAATTCGGAGACAAATCCGTGCTCCTCCTGCAGCTGATCAAGGGCCATATCATCGCCATCAACCACAGCCTGACGCAGCCGCTCCAGATAGCTCCGGGCGATCTCCACTCTTCGATCCATCTCCGATTGGCTTGTCGTATGCTGGCCATGCCCCGGGATGAGCAGAGTTACCGGATGCTCTTTCAGTATCCTTGCAGCTTGGCGAATCGTCTCCTCATAGTCCCATGCACTGTGGTAGATAAACGGGAGCTCAAAATCGGATAAATAGTCACCGGATGCAAATACGCATACGCCCACGGAGTCAATCACGGTGAACAGACCGTCAGCCGTATGTCCCGGCGCTTTATAGAACGTAAGTGTCGTGGAACCTAGTGCGAGCTGCTGTCCATCTTCCTCGATAACGACATCAAGCACAGGGAATTCTATGGGATAGTTGCGAGTAATATAATAGGAAGCATCAAAATCACGAATTAATTTCAGTTTACGCTCTTTGTCCGGGTGATCTCGGAGTCCGGCACTTCCAATCGTCTTGGCATCCGGAAAAGCTTTATATCCAATTATATGGTCATAGTCTCCATGCGTGAAGATGAGATAACAATCCCTGCCTCCCCGAACCCCGTTAACATGTTCACGGATTTCATCGATTTCGTGCGGCAGCCAGTTCGGATCGATGATAATGATGCTCTCATCAAGCTGGATGACCGTTGAAGTGGTCTGAAATAACGCACTTTGAAAAACCGTCACCTGATCATCAGAATATTGAATCATGGCAAGAACTCCATTCCATTATATTTGGTTTAGACATCGGAGTGTCTATGTTATATTTCATCAGGAATCAAAGAATACGGTACCAATGCCTTCAGCATAACGCTCACGCCTGACGATGGTCAACAATGGAGACGCTTTGTGAAAAGTTTTTTACTCTGTTACTTTCCCGCAAAGAAATGCTATAATACAAAATTATAAACAATGCGGTCCAATCCCGGACACCCAAAGGAGGACATCATGTCTAAGTCCATTTCCATCTTTGATACGACACTTCGCGACGGAACCCAAGGCGAAGGAATCAGCTTGTCAGCGGACGACAAGGTCAAAATCGCCAAGAAACTCGATGCACTTGGTGTTCATTATATTGAAGGCGGTATCCCGGGAAGCAACAGCAAGGACATCGAATTTTTCAAAAGAGTCCAGGATCTCGGCCTGACTTCAAAAGTAACCGCTTTTGGCAGCACCCGCCGCAAAGGTTCCATTGCTGATCAGGATGCCAATCTGCTTCGAATACTGGAATCCGGAGTCTCAGCGGCTACCCTGGTCGGGAAGTCTTGGGATTTCCACGTTCACACCGCACTTCAGACGACACTTGAAGAGAATCTGGCCATGATCTATGACTCCATCGCCTTCCTTAAACAGAGAGGCCTGGAAGTGATTTTTGATGCCGAGCACTTTTTTGACGGCTTTAAGAACAATCCGGAATATGCCGTTGCCGTCTTGTCCAAGGCACGGGATGCAGGTGCTGACTGGCTCGTTATGTGCGACACAAACGGAGGGAGTCTGCCGCATGAAATCTCGGACATCGTCACTTCTTTAACCGGGCAGCTCCCTGGCGCTCCACTCGGCATTCATACACACAATGATTGCGAGCTTGCCGTTGCCAATACCCTGAGCGCTGTACAGGCTGGTGTCCAGCATGTCCAAGGCACCATGAATGGATACGGAGAGCGATGCGGCAATGCAAATCTGTGCTCCATCATTCCGAATCTCCAGCTGAAGCTGGGTTATGATTGCATCGGGGACGATAAACTCCGCACCCTGACAAATACCGCACGTTATATCAGCGAAATCGCCAACGTGAATATGCCGGTTAATCAGCCGTATGTTGGCAACGCTGCCTTTGCCCATAAGGGAGGCATCCATGTCTCTGCGATTCTGCGCGATTCCAGAACGTACGAGCATATCGAGCCGGAGAAAGTCGGAAACAAGCAGCGTGTGCTGGTGTCTGAGCTGGCAGGACAGAGCAATATCGTATCCAAAGCGCAGGACATGGGTCTGGCCTTTGATCCGGCCAGCGAGCAATCCAAGCATATTATTGGCAAGATCAAGGAGCTTGAGCACGAAGGGTATCAATTCGAAGGCGCGGATGCTTCGCTGGAGCTGCTTCTTCGGGAAGCAAACGGAGAGCTTCAGGAGCTGTTCACGTTTGAATCCTTCAAAATGCTGGTGGAGAAGTCAGCCGGGCAGCCGGTCGTTTCCGAAGCCTTCGTCAAAGTCAACGTGGCCGGCGAGAGCATCTATACCGCAGCGGAAGGCAACGGTCCTGTCAACGCGCTCGATAATGCACTGCGTAAAGCACTGGTCCAATACTTCCCGACACTCAAGGAAATGCATCTAGCTGATTATAAGGTCCGTGTGCTGGATGACAAGGACGCAACCGCTGCTAAAGTAAGGGTTCTGATCGAATCCAAGAACTTCGAGAATGCCTGGAACACGGTTGGCGTATCCAGCAACGTCATTGAGGCGAGCTGGGAAGCGCTTGTGGATAGTATGCGCTATGCGCTGCTAGGCCAGATTTCACCGGAGCAGACACATGAATCCGCCGTAAGGCAAGGCTTGATTAATCATTGATTTCTGAAATATAAATAAAAGCGCGTATCCGCTATGAACATAGGGAACGCGCTTTTTGATGTCTTACCTCCATCTGACGATTACTTCACCAGCTTGGCAACCTTCTTGTGAAGATCCTCGGGAGCAGGAGCGCCAAGAATAATTTCTTGGATCACGCCATTTCGATCGATAAGGACATTGGTCGGGAACACTTGCCCTTTATACAAATTCTCGAACACCTCTCCTTTCGGATCAAGCAGGATCGGATATCGAAGTTTAAAATCCTTGACGAATTGACGAGCTTTCTTCTCATTGTCGTACTTGGACACGTTCACGCCATAGATTTCAAGCTCATCTGCATATTTCTCTGCCAGCTTGTCAAGCTCTGGAGCTTCCTGCTTGCAAGGTTCGCACCAGGATGCCCAGAAGTTGATGATCATGGCTTTATCGCGCGCTCCGCCGCCGGCATAAGACTTGTCGTCCATCCCCTTCAGGGTAAATGCAGGAGCCAGAAGCCCTGCCCGGGCCCCGGTCTCTGTCGGGAGCGGTTTTTCCTGCATGAATACGGCTTGAATTTGATCACCGGCTTGATTATAGATAACCGCACCTGCTGCGACGATGAGCAGAGCGATAATGATCAGGTTACGTTTCATAGGCATAGGTTCCTTTGCTTATCTTAGTTATAGTCCCTATTGTACCCTGAAACCCTAATCTTTCAAACACACCACGACCTGAATTTTGTCTGGAGGAAAAAAGATGACACCATGCGACGCGCCCCTGGAGCAGCTCCTGCTGCACGCAGAGGTTATTGAACATATAACGGAGCATATGTACGGTTGCCTGCCGCAGGAAGCTTGTGGGGTCCTTATCGGGCATTCACGGGCGGCAAGCCGGACGTTGACCGTTACACAATTTATTCCCGTGAAAAATACAGCGGAGTCTCCGCTGCATTCATTTCATCTGGATCCGGTTCATTGGACCCGTCTGGCTTTAACCGAAAAAGGACTCGTCGGCTTGTTTCACAGCCACCCGCACACTTCGCCCGAGCCATCCCGAGAGGATATGCTTCAGCTTCCATCCTTCGGTGGATTGCTTCAGGTGTATGCCATCGCAAGACCGACAGTTTCAGTTGCCTCTGGCAACCATTCCCTGCAGCTTCATACTTACAAGATCACCAGAGGAAAAACACACATGGAATCCCCTGCCCCTTGTAAAGTAAACACATTGGCACAGCACAATGCGGAGTCGTACGCCCTTGCCCCGATTCCTTTTGATATCCATGAAGGATAACGGGCTCCCCGCTGTTATGCCTCGCTTAAATAAACGTACATATCTCCCAGTGTAGTTGCATCCCCGCGCGCCTGAATCTCTTTTATATAGTCCGCCCACAGCCTGGCGGTCATGCGCGCGTCCGAGAGTGCGTGATGTCTGCCCTCCACCGGAATGCTGCAGTTTCGCAGCAGTTCATCCAGGCTGTAATCCGTCTGTTCCGGATATAGCCTCTGCGCCAGCATCATCGTATCGAGCAGCCTGTGGGTCAAGCGAACCTTTGAAGTTTTCCACAGAGCTGCATTCAGAAATCCCCGATCATGCGCAGCTGCATGGGCGACCAGAACCCTGCCCCCTACAAAAGCCATGAAATCATGCAGCCCCTCCATTAAAGGCGGGGCTGCATCAACCATATGCTGCGTGATGCCTGTCAGCTCGGTTATAAATGGAGGGACAGGGGAACCACTGTTCACGATCATATGAAAGGACTCCTGCTCGATAACCTGTTCCCCGATGACCCGGACTGCACCAAATGATAAAATCTCGTCGCCATGCTGGTGATTGAACCCTGTTGTCTCCAGATCGAATACAACAACCTCAAGCTCGTCCAGTGGAGTTCCAAGGACCTCCGGTCTCCGGTTATCCTTCATCTGGGACCGGATGAAGGCGAGCTGCTGCGCTGTCTGTGCCCCGCGCATGGAGGCGATTGCGGAATTAATGTTACCTGAGCGCAGCGATCTCCAGAAGCCGCCGTTTGATTGTACCGGTTCCGTCATGGGTTCCTCCTTTCCGCAAAACGGTGCTCGCGCTGCAATGACCGGTGTATCCGCCTGACAACACCAAGTGTATCGCGAAGCTCATACTGCATGGTTTTGCTCTTAAGCTGCTCCTGCGGGATATAACCGCTGCTTGTGATCAGTCCATTCTCGATCCGATACGGTGTGTCGTTTCTTAAACGAAGCGCCGTCAGGAAGGCACGCTGGACACTCTCCAGAAGCAGGTTGCCTCCTTCCAGCAGCATGACCCTCTCCATTCGCTTCAGCGTGGAGGTTTCGATGATGCCTCGCTGTAATGCCATCGTTCGAATGCTGTTTACAAGAGGGATATACACGCCATACTTCACATCAAAATCTCCGGCATGCTCACCAAACCGTTCCGTGACAATCCTTCCCATCACATTAAGCGTTGCTTTGTGCTTGACAGTGTTCCGAAGCACGGCATTGCCGATGTCCGGATGCTGTTCAACGGAACTGCGGAAATGCTCCGTCCAGGCTTCCGTAAGCTCGCCAGCACCCGAGATGTGGCGCAGGTCCGCAGCGATGATGAAATTGCGAATCGGCTCCCACTGCTGGTCGCTGCACCAATCACTAATCTGATTCTTCCAATCCTCTAGGCGTTTACTCCACAACGGTTCGGAACACATCACCTTTCCCGAACATTTAGGGTAGCCTGTATACTCCAACAGATCCGATAGACGAAGTCCAAATTCCCAAAAAAATGGAAGGTCTTCCTCACCCAGCTCATCGCCAAGGATCAGACCGTTATCCTGATCGCTCCACAACGTAGCTTCCTGCCTTCCGCTGCTGCCAAAAGCAACAAACGCATAACGTGCAGGAGGCCGGCCGTAGCCAGCCTCCCACATGTCCTGCTCACAGATAGCCGCGGCACGCTGCCCAATCAGATCGTGCATCCGATTCACAGAAGCGATCCATTCTCTAAGCTCCATGTCACTACGCTTCTCAAGGAGATGATTCTGACAAGCGATCCGTTCATCTCGTAATTGCTGGGCTGATACTGCTTTCTGAATTTCCGAGAATACCGGAAACAGATTTACGGATTTCAGAGGTTTCATGCCGCGGCCTCCTTATTACATGCTTCATAAGCAATTCATGGTTAGGACTTATAATGACGCATCGCTTCCAGGAGTTGTTTTGCTTCCGGAACGAAACTCGGGAGATTTGCCTTCCGATTCCACCAGGAGTTTCATTTGCTCCGGATATCCATAAGTACCATGCTCACTAATATCTAGACCCATCAATTCTTCTTCTTCCGTTACACGGATACCCATCGTAACTTTCATGATGTACAGAATAATGAATGAGATCACAAGAACGAATGCAAACGTACCGATCAGACCCAGAAGCTGAACCCCAAGCTGTCCGAAGCCGCCGCCGTAGAACAGCCCTGCCTTACCTACACCCGTAATTTCAACAAGTCTTGGTGCTGCGAACAAGCCGGTGGACACTGCGCCCCACATACCCGCAATACCATGTACGGAAAATGCATATACCGGATCATCAATGCCTTTGCGATCAAACCACTGAGCGGTAAAGAAAGTAATCGTACCCGCAACCGCACCGATAACAACGGCCGCCCACGGCTCTACGAATGCGCAAGCGCCTGTAATCGCAACAAATGCAGCAAGGATACCGTTCAGCATGCTAGGAATGTCTGCTTTGCCAAGAACCGCCCACGAGATCAGCAGCGCTGCAAGTGCACCTGCCGCAGCGGCGATGTTTGTATTCAATGCCACGAAACCGAAGAATCCGTCCGTAAGTGCGGAGATGGTGCTGCCTGGGTTAAATCCGAACCAGCCGATCCAGATGATGAATACGCCGAGGACAGATAGGACCTGGTTGTGGCCCGGGATGCTGTTAGGCTTCCCGTCTTTATTATATTTGCCCAGACGAGGTTTCAGAAGAATGGTAGCCACCAAAGCTGCCGTAGCACCAGTCAAGTGAACAACGGTCGATCCGGCAAAGTCCTGCATGCCCAGAGCCCCAAGCCATCCACCGCCCCATACCCAGTGAGCAACAATCGGGTAAATCACGATGGTGAACAGTAAGCCGAACACGATATAAACGCTCAGTTTTGCACGTTCAGCCATACCGCCGCAAGCGATAGCCAGGGATACGGCCGCAAAGGATAAGTGGAACAAGAACATTATCGTGGTAGGCACATCATAAGCCGATAATGAATCGAATGAACCCGATGCATTGTCACCACTTAAGAAGAAACCTTCAAATCCGAAAAAACTGTTCCCGTTACCGAATGCTAGACCAAATCCTAGCGCCCAGAATGCTACGATCGAAATACCGAAAGTCAGGAATGTTTTACCTGCAACGTGCCCCGCATTTTTCATACGAACCGATCCGGCCTCCAGCAGAGCGAATCCTGCTTGCATGAAGAATACGAGCAAAGCTGCCAAGAATACGAACACGGAATTCAAACCAGCCGTTAATTCAACGTTTGTGGCTCCCCCATCAGCGGCGAACGCGCTCGCCGGGAATGCGAGTAGTGCGATTACTCCCGCCATTAAACCTAGCCATCTTTTTTTCATGTTTTACACTCCCCTTTGTGTTAACTAATATAACATATCCTTGAATTCATATTGTCATTATAGGGGGATGCTTGAAAATTCGCAACGGTTTTTTTCAAAAAAAAGTCCAAAATACGTCTTTTATGTAATGTAATATAACATTAAGCGCATACAGTGCAAATGACCTTACATCATATGTAGTTAAAAAAAGGCTTAACTGCAAGGTTTTTTCGTCACAACTATGACGTTTGACTGTATGGTTCCTGATCATGTATCATATTTCTATTAAAATGAAAATATAAATGCATTCATTAATGTCCAATTCAATGAAGGCTTGTGAGGTGATGATTATGGGGATCATGAGCGGAAACCTTTTCCGGATAGGCGAACTGGCCAAGGCTGCCGGAATCAGCGAAAGAACCATTGACTACTATACTAAGCTGGGTTTGATCTCCCCTGAAAAACGGACGTTAAAAAACTACCGGTTGTACAGTTCTGAAACCTTAAGCACTCTCGAACGTATTAATCAGTTAAAGCAAGAGAAATATACTCTCGATGAGATTAAGGAAAGACTGGATCGGTGGAAGTCAGTTGCCGATGATTCCGAAATGACGGAAAAGCTGACCAAGCTCGAAATACAGATGAAACAGCTGGAACGGGATGTTAAGGAACTCAATCCACTCCTGAGCGAACTAAAGCCCAGTCAAGCCAAGGAGGTACTTGCTAATATTCTTCCCAAAGGAGCTGCTTGTATCGAGTCACTTCAAATTTTGCTGAATCAGTTCACTTCGATGTAACAATGCCGCGCCAAATTACAACTTAGTATGGGGGTATGATAAATGTATTCTGACTGGATGTTTATTCTCATTATAATCGCGTTTATTTTCTCACTATGGGCTCAATTCCGTGTTAAAGGCACATTTAATAAGTGGGCCAAGGTTGAGAACAGCACAGGCATGACCGGCTACGATGCAGCCCGGCGTATGCTGGATGCCAACGGTCTTCACGATGTTCCCATTGAACCGGTGCCAGGCGCGCTGTCTGACCACTACGATCCGACCAAGCGCGTTGTCCGTCTGTCAGAGCCTGTATATTACGAGCGTTCCATCTCAGCTGTCTCTGTTGCTTGTCATGAGGTCGGCCATGCCATCCAGCATGCCGAGCATTATCCGATGCTCGTTGCCCGTCACAAGATGTTCCCAGTCGTTAACATTGCATCCGGTATCGCGCCGTTTCTCTTGATTGCCGGTTTCCTGTTCCAGGCCATGAACCTTGTCGGTCTCGGCATCATCTTCTTCTCTTGTGCCGTTGCCTTCCAGCTTGTCACCCTGCCGGTCGAGTTTAACGCGAGCAACCGTGCTCGCCAGCTCATGGTACAGGAAGGTTACATTGCCAATGACGAAGAACGTGGAGTTGCTAAGGTATTGAACGCTGCTGCATTGACTTATGTCGCTGCTGCATTGATCTCCTTGCTGGAGCTGATTCGTTATATTATGATCTTTACAAGCAACCGCGATTAACATAACATCGGTATAAGAACAAACAAAGAGGGCTTTCCTCTCACCATTGATCGGTGGAGAGGAAAGCCCTCTTTTTATATTTGATGATGTTTTTCTCGTAATTTAATGAAGCCAACCTAGGGAGCTGAAGCGGTGTCCGCTTTCCCTTCCTTTTTTGGTGACGGGTCAATACCAAAGTATTGAAGCAAGAACGCGCGGAAAGCCTGAGCAACCGGCGGGAGCTTCTCATCGGCACGGTGAATCAGACCGATCGAACGCGTTACCTTCGGCTCGGAAATCCGAACGCGAGCCGGTTGGAGCGGGTTCGTCTGGAAGAGCGCCATTTCAGGAAGCAGACTGACCCCCATGCCGGCAGCAACCAGTCCGCGAATCGTATCCGTCTCCTCGCCTTCAAAGGCAATCTTCGGCGTAAATCCAGCTTCCAGGCATGCGTGCCACACAATCGGACGCAGGGAATATCCTTTGCTGAACAGCACAAAGCGCTCCTCTTTCAATTGTTCCAGCTTAATGGACTGCTCTCCGGCAAGCGGATGATTCGGCGGCAGGATCGCAAACAGCTCCTCTGTCAGCACGATATCCCCATCCACTTGATCATGTCGATCCGGAAAAGGGGATACAAAGGCCAAATCCACCTCGGCCCCGACCACGTCCCGGATCAATGTCGGGAACATCCCCTGTTTGAAGCGGAACTTCACGTTCGGGTATTTCTTGCGGAACTCAGCCACAATGGACGGAATCAGATGAATGCCCAGGCTGTGAGGGAAACCGATGCGAATCTCTCCCTGCTCCGGATCCAGAAATTCATGTATCTCGACGACCGCGCGGTCCAAATCCTTCATGATGCTCTCCACCCGTTTGCAAAAAAGCTGACCTACCGGAGTTAACTGCAGATTCCGGCCTTTTTGCATGAACAAATTAACACCAAGCTCTTCTTCCAGCTGATGAATTTGACGGCTGACGGCTGACTGAGCCACATGAAGCTCTTCTGCCGCTTGGGTAACGTGTTCCTTTTGCGCAACCTTTACAAAGTATTGCAACTGTCGTAATTCCACGCCTTTTATCGCTCCATTCTTATTCCCTAGAAGACTTGAAGACTTTATCCAAATCATCCAATTCTATTATAACAGACCCTCTAAGGTCCGATTATGTCCGACGTTTAAATAATCGAATCATGAGGCCGTAGAGGAAAAATCCGCCTACCAATCCGCCGACATGGGCTACAAGACTGACCCCAGGGGTGAACGAGAACAGAATCCCCAGAATAAGCAGGGTATACAGCGTCTTGCGGGACGACTCATCAATGACATGCCGCTGGAACAGGGCGATGTACAGATAAGCGCCATAAGCTCCGTAGATGGCTCCTGATGCGCCTACAAGGAATGTGTAGTGTTCCATGCGCTCATAATAAGCCAATCCGATTACATTACCGAGAACACCGCTGAGCAGATACAGAATAGCAAACTTCCAGCTTCCCATGATTCTCTCCAGCGGAGGAACAAATACCAGCAGTGCAAAGCTGTTGAACAATAGATGATCAAAGCCGTTATGCAAGAACATCGCCGTGACATATCTCCATGCCTGATCTACGAATTCCGGCAAATCCGACAAAGCGCCGTATTTCAGCAGCGTAACCGGATTTCTGGATCCCCCGTCAAACGCTGTAATCACAAACATTACAAGGTTGATCACAAGCAGCAGCGATGTCACAGGATAATAACGCAAATAACTCTTCCAGTTTTCATAACGTACGAAAATCATAGCATCCTCCTCATCCTAACCAGGCCAAGGGCGCCCTTAGTGGACATTCCCTTTTTAAAAAGATTATAATGTACCATGAACCTGATCACCAAACTTTGATATCCAAGGAGGAGATTTTTCATGGCTCAAGAACGTTCAGGAGCTGCCACTTTTAAAGGCAATCCTATTACACTCATCGGTCCACAGCTCAAGGCTGGTGACAACGCTCCAGATTTTACAGTGAGCAAAAACCTGCTGGAAGACGCATCTCTTAAAGATTTTGCAGGTAAAATCAAGCTGATCAGTGTAGTCCCTTCCCTCGACACCGGGGTATGCGACGCGCAGACACGCCGTTTCAATGAAGAAGCCGCTGGACTGGGCGATGACGTTGTTGTTCTCACCGTCAGTGCCGACCTTCCGTTTGCCCAAGCCCGTTGGTGCGGAGCAGCAGGTGTTGACCGTGTCGTCACGCTGTCCGATTATAAATCTCGCTCTTTTGGCGAAGCATATGGCGTGCTCATCAAGGAATTCCAACTCGACATGCGTTCGATCTTCGTAGTGGATGCCAACGATAAAATCGCCTATGTAGAATACCTTGGCGAAATGACAGAGCACCCGAATTACGAGGCTGCCGTAGAAGCGGTTAAATCTCTTAGATAACACCGCCAAAGGCTACATACACTGTACACTTTTAAAAAGCGGGAGAGCAGCTCTCCCGCTTTTTTCTTATTCTACTAAGCATCCACTTTATACTTGCTCAGTTTTTTGTCAAGTACGGCGTACAGGTTCAGGATGACCCGGTAATTCGCCCCCAGATCCCCTAGGGAACCGCGAGACGCCGAATACATATCAACTGCACTGCGAACCGGACTGATGCCGAGCACGGATACGGTAATGTCCAGTGTACGTCCGAATGAGGTTCTTTTCTCGAGTGTGATTTCTCCAACGGACTTAACCTCATGCAGAACTTTGTAGCCCGGAATTTTTTTCAGTGTCGAGGAAACCTCTTCAAAACACTTTTCTTTTGAAAGATTGTAATAACGCGTCTTCAGCTTGGGATCTTTAGCACGGTCGCTTGTGCCGTCATAGCTGCGCACGATACCAATTAGAACTCGTTTTAATGACAAAGACCGTTCCTCCTTTATAAATGACCGTTCCTTTCCATACTCTAGTTTAACATTGTTTATGCTTTCAGCAAACCTTTATATACAGCAAAAAGGCACCTCTTTCACTTCGAATTCGAAATAGAAGAGATGCCTATTCATTGGTTTAACGAAACCCGCCTATGCCGTCCGGTAAACATTGTCTTCGAACCTGCATTAGCAGGTGGGTGACCGCAGAATCGCTTATGAATTCCCCTTGTCATATAGACAGGGCATTCCAGCCACGATTACGTATTGATCTCCCTAGACATCGTCATTGGTTCAAAACAACGGAAAACCGAAACGAACATCGCAGGATGTAGTCTTATTATAGGAGGTTTTGCCGGAAAAGTAAACCTCTCGTTATTTAAGGCTTCGACCCGTTCTCTTCCTTTTTGACGGAATCCATGCTTTCCAGAAGCGCCTGTTCCGTTTCCGACTCCTCCTCGGCCTTCTTCATCTTCTCCTGCTGTTCCTGCATCTTCGTAAAGGTCGCATAGAAGTTGAAGAATGCAAACAATGCCATCAGGCAGAACAGGAAGAACACGAAGAGCACCGGCATCTGTGTACCGATATACACCAAGACAGCGCTTCCGATCAACGTCGAAAATACACGAAACGGACGAATCAAGGTCAACAGCACTGCGTTTTTCAGCAATTGCAGGGTCTTCATCTCATAATGAACCGTCATGGAAAAGAAATTGAACAAGGAGACAAACAACACAATAAGCAGCACCAGCATGACAATGCCGACAAGCTGGAAGCCATCGAGCTGCGTCATATAAACCGTGTAATCCACATACATAATCACGAATAGCAGCGTATAAAATATGCCGCCGATCATGCTCTGTTTGTAGTTTTCCTTATAACCCCTGAAGAATGTTTTGAATACGGATACATCCGAATTACCCATAACCCATTTGCGTACAACGTTGAATAAAGCTGCTGTAGCCGGGAACAACACAAACGGTGACAAGATTCCCAGCATCCAGTTCGACAACAGCTGCTCATTATGCGCATCCGGTGTCTGAACGGCCATCAGGAATTTGGTTAGTACGATAAACAGGAAAGGCGATGTACAAATAACCCACAAGATGTTAGAAAAAGCAATACGGGTAATCCACTCGGTGAGCTTATATAAGCCACCCATGGCTCCTTTCATTTCCAAATCCGTTTCCTCCTCACTCAAATCATGCATGTATCTATTAATATACCTTATTTTGCACATGCATTGCCAGAGCCTAATTTGAAGAGCGTTAGGTGTATATCCAATCCAATGCCGCTGTTTCTCCATAGGATATCACGTAATCCATTTAACAAGATTCAATTTTTAAAATTAAGAGGAGGGATTATGTATGTCTTGTGAAGGTGTAGGCGGTTATGGCTACGGAAATAATGTTGGTATTGTCCTGGTTCTGTTCATTCTGCTTGTAATTATTCTGAGCACATTCTATATCTAATGTCTCCCGAATGATGTAATGAATCAGATCCGCTGTTATGCGTAAAACTGCGCGGTTAAAAAGAAGGTACACCCTTGGTGGTGTACCTTCTTTAACCATGAAAAAAAGACGAAGCACAGCTCCACCTTAGACGGGGAGCTGCTTCGTCTTGAATTCAGTTATTTCGGTCAAAAGAATTAACCGTCAGAACCCATTATTCGTCTCCGCTCCGGTTAGGACGACGCTCGCCGCCTCCGCTGTAAGAGCGCGGCTTACGGTCACCGCTGTTGTTGCGGTCACGGTTGTAACCACCACCGTCGCGATTGCCGCCATAGCTGCTGCCGCCATCACGGTTATATCCGCCTTTGGAGTAGCCGCCACGGTTACCGCTGCTGCCGCTGCCGCTACTGCCGCTGCCACCTTCACGGCGATATCCGCCGCCACCGCTGTTGTTGCGGCCACCATAGCCACCGCTTGGTTTGCGGCCACTGCGGATATCCGGCTTCCGGCGCTTCGCACGAATCGGATCTTCTGGTGTCAGATGAATATCTGATGCTTCCTTCTTGTCGCCAGTCAGGATTTTCATCGCTGCTGCCAGCAATTGTACGGAGTCATACTGCTCCAGCAATTGAATAGCCAGACCTTTGTATTCCGTCAATTCGCCTTGCTCGATGATCTCAAGCACACGCTCCGCGATGATGCGCTGTTTGCCTTCAATCGCTTCAGCAATCGTTGGCAAAGGCTTACGAGGGATACGATGACGTGTAACGCGCTCGATGAAATAGAGGTGATCCATCTCACGAGGAGTTACGAAAGACCATGCCGTACCTTCTTTACCCGCACGGCCTGTACGACCGATACGGTGTACATAGCTCTCCGGATCTTGAGGCAAATCAAAGTTCACAACGTGGGTAACGCCCGATACGTCGAGACCACGTGCTGCCACATCTGTTGCCACCAGGACATCGATGCTTCCATCGCGGAATTTACGCATAACGGTATCACGTTGATGCTGGGACAGGTCGCCATGAAGGCCGTCTGCGGAATATCCGCGTTTTTGCAGAGCTTCTGCCAGCTCGTCTACGCGGCGCTTGGTACGTCCGAATACAATCGCAAGCTCAGGAGACTCCATATCCAGAAGTCGGCTCAACGCTTCGAATTTTTGACGCTCAGGAACTTCGATATATGCTTGATCAATCAGAGGTGCACTTACGTGCTTAGGAATAACGGATACATGCTCAGGATCTTTCAGGAACTGGGAAGCGAGCTTCTGAATGTTAGCCGGCATAGTTGCGGAGAACAGCAAGGTTTGACGTTCTTCAGGAACAAGCTTAAGGATCGACTGAATGTCTTCCATGAAGCCCATGTCCAGCATTTCATCCGCTTCATCCAGTACAACGGTTTGTACATCGTCAAGTCGGATTGTTTTTCTGTTGATGTGGTCAAGTAATCGACCTGGTGTACCGATAATAATTTGAGGCTTCTTTTTCAAAGCGCGGATCTGGCGCCCGATATCTTGTCCGCCGTAAATAGCCAAGGAACGAATTCCTTTGAAGCGGGACAACTTGCCAATTTCTTCTGCAACCTGAATGGCAAGCTCACGGGTAGGCGTCATGATGAGAGAGACGATACGCTCTTCTTCCTTAGCGATTTTGTGGATAAGAGGTAGGCCGAATGCTGCTGTCTTACCTGTACCAGTTTGTGCTTGTCCAATCATATCTCTTCCGGTAAGAGCAATCGGAATCGATTGGGATTGAATCGGTGTGGCTTCCTCAAAGCCAAGCTCAGTAATTGCTTGCAGCACGCGCGGCTCCAAGCCAAAATCTGCGAAATTTTTCAATAGGTTCATACTCCTTCTATCTGTGGACATCCACTTTCTTATCTGTATTCTTAAGTAGTGGTAACGTTTATAGGCTTTCCCGGCCAGCAGGATTTTCTGCACGAGGTGAACCGGTATATTTCTCTTATCACCAGTGTATGGACTGGTTAATGTATAATCATCCTGATAAGCTTGCAAAGTTATCAATGTAACGGACTACTCAAGAATATCCAATACATTATATCACAAAACAATTCTGGAATACCAGCAAGCTTAAAGAAGTCATAATAACCGGGAGGTGATTCCTATGTTGAAGCGTCTATGGACCTATTTCTCGATTGTATTCGGCGGCATTATTATTGCGAGCGGATTCAACCTGTTCCTGATTCCCCATCATTTACTAAGCGGGGGTGTTTCCGGTCTCGCCTTAATTATCGGCTATTTTACGCCGCTTAATATCAGTATCATGTATTTTGTGCTCAATATTCCCATTCTCCTTACGGGTTGGTTCAAGCTGGGAAAACGATTCGTCGGGCTCAGTATACTGTCAGTTGTTGTCACAACCCTGTTCCTCGAGATCATCCCGGTTAAGGTGGTTGCCACCGAAATGCTGCTGTCCTCCGTATTCGGTGGAGTGCTTGTCGGCTTCGGTACCGGCCTTTCCTTTCGGGTTGGCGGATCGACAGGTGGCTTTGATATCATCGGCTCCCTTGTGACCAAATATCGGGACTTTCCTGTTGGCAGCGTGCTTGTCACTTTGAACGCTATCGTCATCATGGCAGTTGCTTATCTCGAAAACGACTGGAATCTGGCACTCGCCTCCATGGCATCCATCTATGTTGCCGGAAAAATGGTGGATATGCTCCATGTCAGCCATATCAAGGTTACCGTGTTCATTGTGACAAACCAGACGGAAGCCCTGCTTGAGAAGCTGCTCAAACGCCCCCGCGGTATTACCAAGATCAAAACCCAGGGAGCCTTCAGTCATAAAGAGAAGGATATGCTTATGACCGTCACCACACGATATGAGCTCGCCGAGCTGAAGCAAATTATTACAGAAACGGACCCGCATGCTTTTGTTAATATCGTGGAAACCACAGCCGTAATGGGACAATTCCGCAAAAACTAAATATTTGCCGCGTGTGAGGGTACGGCAAATTTGTGGTATAATATTTGTGCGCGGTTCCTACAATAATTCATGAGATCTGTTTCCCGGGCATCTCTCCTGGCCCAATTTTAATTGTTTTTCCGTTTTACTGAAGACGTCCTACCTAACCAACTTGGAAGGAAAGGGTGATTTTTATGGAAATGGAAACGGTAAAATTGTCACAAATCGTCATGAAGTGGTTCCCGGAAATGATACCGTTCTTTAGACAGAACGAACTGAACTCCATGATCGTTTTGCGGGACGGGCTGAGTATTCTGGAGCAGGAGGACGCTCTTGAAATCATTCAGTTCAGCATTTGCGAGCATCAGAACCAAACTCCGCTGCATTAATTTTAAGCAATACGTGAAAATTGCACGACGAATGCCGTTCTTCTCCGGGGATATATCGACCGGTGAATAACGGCATTTTTTATCCGCAACTCTCGCGTCGTTACTATAACGGTTACTCCCCCATGTTCACATGTTGTTCACGGTCTTCTACAGCAAAAGTCCCTTTTATCGTTTAAAACGCCCTTCAACCGTTTAATGTAGACAAGGTATGCTTACCGCCGCTTCTAAGTTTATTGTCGATTGTAACAAACCTGTTCTTTTTGAAGGCATACGTTCCTTTATAATCATGATGTGAATGTACACAAGGGAGAGAGTAATTATGAATATCATCTTGGCTTTATTCATCTTGGCGTCAGCGGGCTTCGGCGGTTCCAGTCCACAGGACAGCACGCTTACCGCCAAACTTCAGGCATCATTAAATACCGCCATGATTCAAGGCATGCATCAAAACAATCAAACTCAAGGCCAGAGCGGCCTCAAGCCAAACACCACCGAGATCGACCCGCAGGCTGATGCACCTAAAGTCAAAGGCATTTATGTAACAGCTTATAGCGCAGGCGGCTCCAGAATGAATCAGCTTGTCGATCTGATGGACAAGACCGAACTCAATGCCATGGTCATCGACATCAAGGATGATGAGGGATACATAACGTACAAGACCGATAATCCGAAACTGAAGGAGCTCGGTAAATCCCAGCCTTTTATCAAAGACATCAACCAATTGATGAAGCGTCTGGAGAAACACGATATTTATCCTATTGCCCGGGTCGTTGTGTTCAAGGATACCATTCTCGCCAAGAAAAACCCGGAGCTCTCCTTCCGTAAAGGAGATGGCAGCGTATGGACCAATGGCGGCGGCGACAGCTTCGTCAACCCGTACAGCAAAGAGGTCTGGGATTATAACATCGAAATTGCCAAAGAAGCAGCAAAACTCGGATTCAAGGAAATCCAGTTTGATTATGTTCGTTTTCCAGAGGGCTTCGAGAAACGCGCCGATTCCCTCAAATATACCAAGACGGATCAATCCCGCGTGGACGTGGTATCCGACTTCGTGCAGTATACCCGTGAACAACTGGCACCGCTTGGCATCCGCGTATCCGTAGATATTTTCGGATATGCAGCTTCGGTCCCGGCCGCAGAAGGCATTGGCCAGGACTTTGTCAAGATTTCCAAAAACGTGGATATCATCAGTCCGATGGTGTACCCGAGCCATTACACGGCAGGCTGGTTCGGCTCCCCCGTTCCGGATAAAGCTCCTTACCAGACCATTAAAGGCTCCATGGAGGATACCCACAAAAAGCTTGACGAGTTGGGAGAGAAGAAACCGATCATCAGACCTTGGATTCAGGACTTTACCGCCAGCTGGCTCGGAAGCGGAAATTATGCCAAGTACGGTAAAAAAGAAATTGAGGAGCAGATTCGTGCCCTCAAGGATACGAATGTCGATGAATATTTGCTCTGGAATGCTTCCAACCGGTACACCGAAGGTGTTACACATAAATAAATTCATCGATCATCAGAACAAAGGGTCAGCCATCCAACGGCTGGCCCTTTGATCATTATCGTATCTTTGAAGGCCGCATTCCCCTTGACAGCAGGTGCTATGATGGTGGTTGGGACCTGACAAGTTCCCTGAGAACTCTTGTTGATACTTCCCGTTCAACCGCTGGTTGAGTTCTTTCTCACCGCTCAATGAACAGGTTATTGTACACATCATAGGATCCACCTAGAATTATGAGAGCAATATCATAAAATCACCTTGAAAAAAGAAGGGCAAAATCACACATGCAGCCGACAACAACAACCTGGGAAAAACTGAAGCAATTCGCGATCATTCTGATTCCCATCCTGGTTACACAACTTTCTTTATCTGCCATTACTTTTTTTGACACCAATATGTCAGGAAAGTTCAGTTCAGTCGATTTGGCAGGCGTAGCGATAGCTACAAGCATCTGGATTCCAGTTCAGACCGGCCTTAGCGGTATCTTAATGGGGATTACCCCCATCGTTTCGCAGCTCGTTGGCGGACGCCAGGAAAACAAGGTCGCTTACCAGGTCAATCAGGCACTCTGGCTGTCCATTTTACTCGCCATTGTCGTACTCGCTATCGGGTATGCCGCAGTACCCGGCATACTCGGTGCGATGAGCCTGGAGCCTGAGGTGCGGCGTATCGCCTCGCAGTTCCTCGCCGCCATATCGTTAGGCATCATCCCGCTGTTCGCTTATACGGTGCTCCGCAGCTTTATCGATGCGCTGGGGCAAACCAGGATTTCCATGGTGATCACGCTGATCTCCCTTCCCGTGAATGTGAGCTTGAATGCCCTGCTCATTTATGGCTTGTGGGGCTTCCCAAGAATGGGAGGTGTAGGTGCTGGTCTTGCTTCTGCTATTACGTATTGGACGGTCTTGGTGATCGCGATCATTACGATTCACAGACAACACCCGTTCTCTTCGTTTGCTGTCTTCAGGCAGCTGCGGGGAGTTTCCTTGAGCGCCTGGAAAGGTTTGCTGAAGATTGGCGTCCCCATCGGCTTCTCCATCTTTCTCGAGACCGCCGTGTTTGCAGCCGTAACACTGCTTATGAGCAACTTTGATACGGCGACCATTGCCGCCCATCAAGCAGCCCTGAATTTTGCTACGACACTGTATATGCTGCCGTTAAGCATATGTATGAGCCTGACCATTCTTGTTGGTTATGAAGCCGGCTCGGGACGAATGAAGGACGCCTGGAAGTACGCGAAGCTCGGGATAAGTACAGCCGTTGTCCTCTCGCTGATAACGGCTGTCATTCTGTTTGTGGCCGGTCACCAGGTTGCCGGACTGTACTCTAATGAACCTGCCGTTGTAGCGTTGATCCAGCACTTTCTGCTGTTCGCGATTTTCTTCCAGATCTCGGATGCCATCGCCACACCGACCCAAGGCGCGCTGCGGGGTTACAAAGACGTCAACGTGGCCTTCATGCTCGCTTTCCTGTCATTTTGGGTAATCGGCTTGCCTGTCGGATATGTGCTCGCCAATTACACCGATTGGCAGGCCTTCGGTTATTGGATCGGTTTAATAACGGGACTTGCCGTCGGTGCAGTCCTGATGCTCCTCCGCCTGGTCAAGGTGCAGGGAAAGTTTGCACGCCAGGCAGCCTCTTCGACCGTATCCGCACCATCATAAAAAAACCGTCTCCATGCAGAAATCATTCTGCCATTGGAGACGGTTTTTTTAGGGGTTGCTCCGTTATACGCCGGACCCTGCTTATTGAGACAAACGCAGTGCCAAATCGTACAAGTCGCGGTCAAATTCCTTCTTTGTGTTAACGACCTTGTCAATATCCGTGAGAACCAGTTCACCCTTGATGATGCCGCATCCTTTATCGGACTCCCCATTAATCAGACTGCGAACCGCAAAATCGCCAAGGCGGCTTGCGAGGTTGCGGTCAAACGGTGTTGGAGCTCCCCCGCGCTGGATATGACCGAGCACCGTTACACGCGCATCGATTGATGCATGGCACTCTTTAAGGTCGCATACGATATCCTCGCCGCGTCCAACGCCCTCAGCTACGATGATAATACTGTGGCGTTTGCCTTTTGCAAAATTCTCACGCAAACGGGCAGCCACTTCATCCAGGTTGTACTCCACTTCCGGCACCAGAATCGTCTCTGCACCCGAAGCAAGGCCGGCATGAAGAGCAATGTCGCCGCAGTGGCGCCCCATAACCTCTACAACAGACGAACGGGCATGAGAGGACATGGTGTCGCGCAATTTATTTACAGCGTCCACAACGACGCTTACAGCCGTATCAAAGCCGATGGTGTAATCGGTGAAGGAAATGTCGTTATCAATCGTTCCTGGAAGACCCATCGTTTTGATTCCAAGCTTGCTGAGCTTGTTCGCCCCATGGTAAGAACCGTCTCCTCCGATAACGACCAGACCGTCAATGCCGTGCTGATTCAGAATGTCGGCACCCTTCTGCTGCCCTTCGGGTGTCTTAAACTCTTCACAGCGCGCTGAGCGCAGGATGGTACCGCCACGCTGAATAATGTCTCCGACACTGCGCAGGTCCATTTGTGTAATGTCGTTTTCCAGCAGCCCCTGGTATCCGCGCTGAATCCCGTATACCTCCAGACCATAATACAGACCGCTGCGTACAACCGCTCGCAGCGCCGCGTTCATCCCTTGGGAATCGCCACCACTTGTAAGAACTGCAATCTTTTTAACCTCTGCCATGTTTCTTATTCCTCCTTCAATGTCACTCATGCTTATGCTTGCGAATCCATCGGCTGTTGACGTAGAAAAAGATCCGGGTCATCGGACTCTTCTTCATCAAACGTTTGGATACGTTGCGAACCAAGTGCTGCTCGCTGACTTTTGGATCGGATAAATATAACGCCAGTAACCCCTCAATGATCATACGATGAAAAGGGGTCGAGGGAATTGTTCTGACATCCTTCCGGGCCCACTCCACAATGGCAGCTATACGGTTCAGCATCGTATCGGCATCTTCGTAATAATTACAAAAATTCAGATCGCCACCCAGCCTGTCTTCGTCTTGATCAATAAGATAATCCAGCATAATGTGGAGACTGCATACATTCGGAAAATAAGACGCATGAATGGACGAAGCATCCTCGTCATCCAAAAACGGATCAGTTGCAGCCAAGAATAGCATGAACACGCCCAAGGTCGATCCCGTTGCAGCCGCGAACTCATTCCACCGCAGATGCGGTGAACGGTGGGCATGCCGGGACCACCACTCCAATAATGCCGTTTCTCTCTTATCCGGATGGATGTGCTTATACACCTGAAGATCGGTGTACAGCCCAGCCAAATCCCTTATGTAGGGCTTTGCCGCTTCATATCCTGATAATTCGCCGATGCAATTCCGGCATTTCTGCACAAGACGAAGAAGATACCCTCCGTCCTCCCTCTCGGTCCGAAGAGCGTAATAATCAACAGGTTCCGTATCAGGTGTAACGGCATCCAGCATCGACTGATGGAGCTGTCTGAAGTCCGCTGGGTCCAGCGAAGTACTGCGGTCACATAAATTATCGAGATAATCGCTAATTGTTTGGTAAGCTACAATCAATGGAATGAGAATATGCCTCTCCGGCAGATTGGCTGCGGCATAAACTGCACCGCCCTGGCAGTGAAATTTTTTGGTATCTAAACTGGCCAGTGCCTGCTTTCGTAGCTCCTCATCCGGAATTTGCTCAGCCTCCCGGCGCCACTTCTCCAACTCGATCCGCACTTCCGGAAGTATAAATTTGTACACCCGGCTCATCAGCCCAACCGGACTGCGCGGAACTTTACGGCTTAGCTCTTGATTATTCAATGAACTCTGCCTCCACATGGTTGTCTTTTTATACCTATCCAAATCAAACCTATTATAATATGATCGTTCATTTTGCACAAATAACACATATCATTGACGCCTGTATGTCGTTTATTGTCAGCTTTAGTCCAACTATCTCCATTTCGTGGTATGTTATATACTAATCGGAGCTAAATAACAGACCACTTACCTCGTGAATGCCGCTGTACAAGCGGGTTCATTAGAGATCGGAGATCCCATCATGCAACTTCCCGCTTCGTCCAGACCGGATCAGAACTGGCTGCGCGCCTTTATGTTTACGATATTTGGTACAACAGCCCTTGTCATATCTTATTTTCCGTTATATTACAAAGAGATCGGCTTCAGCAGCGCGCAAATCGGTTATTTGTATGCGGTCGGTCCGCTTATATCCATGTTCTCCAATATGATATGGAGCTACACAAGCGACAAGTACCGGACCATCAAGCGCATCATGAACATTCTGATTATCGGACAGCTTGTGACGATGCTCGTCTTGTGGCAGGTTTCCAGTTTTGGCGTTGTGCTGATCACGATCAGCCTGTTTTATTTTTTCTACTATCCGGTTTATCCCTTGGCGGATACCATGGCCATCCAAACGGCTCAGCGATACGGCCGCAGCTTTACGGTCATCAGGGTATTCGGCTCTCTCGGGTATGCCTTCTTCGCGCTGGCGATTGGCTATGCTGTCGGAGCTGCCGGCGCTTCAGCGACACTGGCTATCGGCATCGGGATCGGTGTGTTTACGCTGCTCTGTTCCTTTCTTCTCCGCGACGGAGTTGCAACCAAATCCGAGCCGGTGGAGCTGTCCGCCCTCCTCAAAATTCTGCGCTCCAAAGAGATATTGTGGTTCTTCGGCTGCTCGTTCTGCCTTGCCATCGCACACCGCATGAATGAAGCATTTCTTACCCTCACCTTATCCGGATTGGGTGCCGGCGAGGGTCTCATCGGCTGGTCCTTAATGATTTCGGCTGCAAGTGAAATCCCCATTTTCTTTCTGCTCAGCAAATATGGTGACAAGATGAAGGAGCTGCCGCTCCTTGGCTTTGCAAGCTTGATGTTTGCACTCCGATTTCTGCTCATGTCGCTGGCATCCGACCCGCTGTCCGTACTTGCAGTTCAGTCGCTTCACAGCATTACCTTTGGCGTGTTCTATGTAACCGCCGTCCGTTATATTACAAGGATCATTCCCTGGCAGTACCGGGCGACAGGCATGGCGCTCTTCATCATCTTCTGGTCGAGCGCCTCGGGACTTCTCAGCGGAGCCTTCGGCGGATTGCTGTTTGAAGCTGCGGGAAGAACGGCCTTTTACCTGCTTGCCGCCTTTCTAGCCTTCGTGGCCTTTGTCGGGTTTCTCTACCGGCACCTTTTTGCCAAACCGGAGGATATGAATATCAGTGGAATAAGCGCATAATGCAGCGCAGATTCATTTGCGCCTTAACCTCAAAAAGGGCAAGTCCGGACCCCATGGCGATTGGCAATCCGGGCTTCCCCTTTTTTTCACAAGTATGGGCTTGTCCCATTACAATACAAAAAAGCACAGTTCTCGGGGGAGAACTGCGCTTCATGCCTTGGTAATTCTATAAGATCTCCGTATCAGGAGTTAGCTTACAGTTTTGTTACGTTGGCTGCTTGAGGACCACGGTTACCTTCAGTAATGTCGAATTCAACCGCTTGACCTTCTTCCAAACTCTTGAAGCCTTCTTCTTGAATTGCGGAGAAGTGTACGAATACATCCTCGCCACCTTCAACGGAAATGAAGCCGTAACCTTTTTCTGCATTGAACCATTTAACTGTACCTTTCAAATGAACAACCTCCTAAAAATACCGCCATCTATGGCGAATATCCATATTATATCCCATGTTTTATGACAATGCAATCCGTCAAATCACCCTGCAATGCTTTTTTGGGCCGCTATTTTAATGTAAAGATTATTTGCTTTTAAGACCGCGAGTGCGTTATCATTTACCCAAAAGCCTAAGTAGCAAACGGAGACTGAATATGATCAAAAAACATGAAATATACAAAAAAGACAAATGGAACATGATGACGGTTGAAGTACAGGGCCGATACATCGTTCTCCGAGAAATTTCTGACCAATGGGGTGAGGAGACACATACGTTTATGAGCCGGCCAGCTTTGATGCACTGGGCTCAAAACCGCTTCCCCAAGGATGATTTTGAAGGCCGGGAAGATGAATGGCGACAAATGATGGCTGCCTTTAAGCAGGTGTAACATGGATTATACGAATATTGTCATCTTCATTATTCTTGCCTTCAGTTTGGGTGCCATTATGATCATGAACCGGGATCGGATTCCAACAAAACTGAGAAGAGGGATGGCCGTGACTGCGGTCGCCTTCATCCTGTTTGCCTTTTACCTTATTGTATACAGTTTCTTTAATCTGGGTTCCTCGTAAATTTTATTAGGATGAAAGTAGCGGGTACGCGGCATACTATCGCTCGGATAGCTTAATCCGAGGAGGTTATGCCATGAGAGGCGCCAAGGTGATGTGCATTACACTTGCTATCAGCCTGATCGCTGTTTCTACTGCCCGCTCCCAAGCCTTATCTGAAGGAACCCGGACTCCAAATAATACACATCATTCAAGGAGGATCTCTATGGAACAATTGTTGAAACGCGCGGATGTCCCTAAAGAGCATCAATGGAAACTCGAGGATATGTTCGCCGACCAGAAAGCATGGGATGCAAGCTTTGCGGAATTGAAGAATCTTCTTAAACGCACAGACGAGTATCAAGGCAAATTAAACAACGCGGCATCCATCAAAGAATGCTTCGAGCTCGAAGACGAAATTTCTTATCATGCCGAGCGTCTATACGTGTATGCTCACATGCATCATGATGAAGATACAGCAAACCCTACATATCAATCGCTATCCGCCAAAGCCAAAAAACTGAATGTCGAAGCTGGAGAAGCACTCTCCTTCATCACGCCTGAAATACTGTCCCTGTCTGAAGCGGAGCTGGACAAATTGATCGAGGACCCTGCCCTCAAGGAATTCAAGTTCACGCTGACGGAGATGAAACGGGAGAAAGCACATGTTCTCTCCAAGACGGAAGAAGCGCTGCTGGCTCAAGTCGGCAACCTCTCCTCTGCACCGCAAACGATTTTTGGCATGCTCAACAATGCGGACATGAAATTCCCGAAAATCAAGAACGAAGAAGGCAAGGAAGTTGAACTCACACACGGCAACTATATTCAATTCCTGGAAAGCCCGAATCGCGAAGTGCGCGAGCGTGCTTTCAAAGCGGTTTACGACACCTATGGCAGGCAGAAAAACACCCTTGCTGCTACGCTGAATGCCAACGTAAACAAAAATATTTTCTATTCCCGTGTCCGCAAATACCCTTCTGTACTGGAAATGGCCCTGTATGGCGATAACATCCAGAAGGAAGTTTACACAAACCTGATCGACACCATTCATGAGAGTCTGCCGCTCCTGCACCGCTACATGGAGCTCCGTAAGAAGCTGATGGGCGTGGATGAGCTTCAAATGTACGATTTGTTCGCTCCCCTCGTGGAAGAGTACAAATGGGACATCACTTACGAAGAAGCAAAACAAATGACCAAGGAAGGCCTTGCGCCGCTTGGCGAGGATTACCTGAGCAGCCTGCAAGCAGGTTATGACAACGGCTGGATCGATGTATACGAGAACGAGAACAAACGAACCGGCGCATACAGCTGGGGTGCATACGGTACCCATCCTTACGTATTATTGAACCATAAAGACAACCTGAACAGCATGTTTACCCTGGCTCATGAGATGGGGCATGCCCTTCACTCCTACTATTCAGACAACGCCCTGAAATATCGGGATGCGCAGTACACCATTTTCCTAGCTGAAGTGGCATCAACCACCAACGAAGCCCTGCTGATGGATTACCTGCTGAAAAACGCCAAGGATCCCAAACAAAAAATGTACCTGCTTACTTACTATGCCGATCAGTTCCGTACAACGGTCTTCCGTCAAACGATGTTTGCCGAGTTCGAGAAAATCGTTCATGAGCGCGCTGAGAGCGGCGAATCCCTGACACCTCAGGATCTTTCCGACATCTACTATGAATTGAACGTGAAATATCACGGCAAAGGGATGCAAGTGGATAAAGAAATCGGAATGGAATGGGCACGGATTCCTCATTTCTACAACAGCTTCTATGTGTACAAATACGCAACCGGCTTCTCGGCTGCAACCAGCTTCTCGAAGCAGATTCTGGAGGAAGGCCAGCCTGCGGTGGACCGCTATCTCGGATTCCTGAAGAGCGGCGGCAGCGACTACTCCATTAACATCCTCAAGAAGGCTGGCGTGGATATGTCGTCTCCGGAGCCTATCCGCGAGGCCATGAGTGTGTTCGAAGACATCATCAGCCAAATGGAGCAGTTGACAAAATAATCAACGCTTGAGCGAGATGCATCATTCTCAATTGACCAGTGGAATAAAATCCCTTGCCCTTTACAGGCAAGGGATTTTATACTGTTTGAGGAAGGAGGTGTTCCCTATGAAAATTCAATGGTCACTAATCGCAGCTTTATTGTTTGCCCTTATTACAGCCGTATTTGCCGTGATCAATGTCAATCCCGTTGCAGTAAACCTGTTGTTCGGTACAGTCAACGTACCGCTGATTCTACTCATTATCGGATGCTCTCTGATCGGGGGACTGATTGTCGGTACATTCGGCATTTACCGTCAATATCAAATGCAGAAGGAAATCCGTTCGTTAGCGGAACAACTTATACATATCCGTGAAGTAACGGGATACACTCCTGAAATGCAAGCTGCGGACGAGGAAATGAAAAAAGATCCGAAGGACACTCCTGCTGAACCCTGATGTCCCCGGATGATGAATCAATATGAATGAAAGAAACAAGGAGGCCTGACATCTAATGTCTGCTATACAACCGAATGAAACATACGTATTGGACCTGCTTAAGGCATTGCTCGATACACCGAGTCCTACCGGCTATACCCACACCATTATGAAGCGGATTGAACAGGAAGCCGCTTCCCTTGATGTTCCTCTTACATGGAACGAAAAAGGCGGCGCCATCCTGTCCATCGCTGGACAAGACAGCAGCCGTACGATCGGGCTGAGCGCTCACGTCGACACCCTTGGTGCGATGGTTCGTGCCGTGAAATCGGAAGGTACGCTCCGGCTTACCTCCGTTGGCGGATACATGATGAACAGCATTGAGAATGAATACTGCATCATCCATACACGCAGCGGCAAGACATATACCGGAACCATCCTCTCCACCCATCCTTCGGTTCACGTATACAGTGACGCCCGTGATTTAAAGCGCCAGGAAGCCAATATGGAGGTTCGGATCGACGAATTAGTTGAATCAGCCGATGATGTAAAAAAACTCGGCATCGGCGTTGGAGACTTCGTCTCCTTTGATGCCCGTGCGGTCATTACTCCCAGCGGTTACATCAAATCACGTCATCTGGATGACAAAGCCAGCGTCGCTGCACTCTTCGGCTTGCTCGAAAGCATGAAGCGCGATAACTGGAAGCCCAAATATAATGTAAAACTCCTTATCTCCAACTACGAAGAGGTTGGACACGGCGCAGCCTACATTCCTGCCGACATCAATGAAATGATTGCGGTGGATATGGGCTGTATCGGCGATGATTTGAGCTGCAAGGAAACCGACGTGTCCATCTGTGCCAAGGACTCGTCCGGCCCTTATGACTACGACATGACCAGTCGTTTGATTGAACTGGCCGAGAGCGAAGGCATTGCATATGCCGTTGATATTTATCCTCATTACGGCTCCGATGCTTCGGCGGCGCTCTCCGCAGGCAGCAACATCAAAGCTGCGTTGATCGGTCCCGGCGTCCATGCATCCCACGCGATGGAAAGAACGCACAAACAGGCGGTTCTTAACACCGTCAAACTGCTGGCAGCCTACGTGAAATAAACCGTTCTATAGGTAAGGGGCGTCCCCAAGGCACAAGGCCTGGGGACGCCCCTTATTTTCTCTTTGAACCTGCCTGACGCATCAGGATTTCTTGCTCTGCTCAATCTTCTCGGCAAGCTCGTTTAGATAGGTCCAGCGCTCCATCAGATGCTCCAGTTCACGCTCCGTTTCCTCCTGAGCCCGCATCAGCTCCTGAAGCCTGGCTGCGTCGCTACCGGCGGTTTCCATCTCCGATTGAACGGATACAAGCTTGTTCTCGGCAGCTTCGATCAGACCATCAATCTGCTCAAATTCCCGCTGCTCTTTATAACTGAATTTCAGACGTTCGCGCGGTGTATCTTTACCTGAACTGCCGCCCGGCACCGTGTTGCTTCCCGAAGCTGATTTAGCGCCACTGCTACCGGCTGCATCCGTCTTGCTTCCGGCAGCCTCGCTGCCATGACGCTGCATCCACTCTGCGTACTCGCTGTAAGAGCCAACATGGACACGAATCTGCCCCATGCCCTCAAACGCCATGACTTTATCCATGGTTCGATCCAGGAAAAACCGGTCATGGGATACCACGATGACAACACCCGGAAACTCATCCAGATACTGCTCCAGAACGGACAATGTCGGTATGTCCAGATCATTTGTCGGTTCATCCAGCAGCAGCACGTTCGGTGCACTCATCAGCACTCGCAGCAGGTACAACCGGCGCTTCTCGCCTCCGGACAATTTCGCTATCGGCGTCCACTGCAGCGCAGGCGGGAACAGGAAGCGTTCCAGCATCTGGGCCGCGGTAATGGCAGAGCCGTCCGCCGTACGAACAACCTCTGCCTCATCCTTGATATACTCGATCACGCGCTGACTGCCATCCATCTCCTGATGCTCTTGGGTGAAATAACCCAGTTTAACTGTTGGCCCAAGCACGACTTCGCCGGCATCCGGTTGAAGCCTTCCGGCAATGAGATTCAGCAGCGTGGATTTACCGCTCCCGTTCGGACCCACGATACCGATCCGATCCTCGGGCACGGCGATGTAAGATAGATCCTCAATCAATATGTTGTCGCCGACCGTCTTACGAAGACCTTCAATCTCTAGAATTTTGCGGCCGAGACGGGTGGAAGCAACCGAGACGTCCAGATCACCGGAGCCCTGTATGATCTCCTGATCCTTCAGTTTCTCGAAACGGTCGATTCTCGCCTTCTGCTTGGTCGTACGGGCCTTTGCTCCTCTGCGAATCCAGGCAAGCTCGTTCCGCAGCAGATTCTGGCGCTTTTGTTCGGATGCGGCTTCCCGCTCCTCGCGCTCTGCCTTCAGCTCCAGGAAACGGCTGTAATTCGCCTCATATCGGAACAGCCGCCCATGATCCAACTCCAGCATGACATTGGCCACCCGGTCCAGAAAATACCGATCATGCGTAATCATAAGCAGGGCGCCGCGGCGCTTCTGCAAATACTGCTCAAGCCAGGCTACAGATTCGTTGTCGATATGGTTGGTCGGCTCGTCCAATATGAGTAAATCCGACGGTTGGATCAAGGCAGCGGCTAAAGCCACCCGCTTGCGCTGTCCACCCGAGAGTGTCCCCATTCTCGCCTCATAATGGCGTATTCCGAGCTTGGACAGAATGGTCTTTGCATCACTCTCCAGCTGCCATGCCTGCAGCGAATCCAGCGTCTGATTGAGCTTCAGCAATTTCTGCTGCAGCTCTTCATGGCCCGGATGGAGCTCCAGCAGCTCCATTGTTTCGGTATATTCCCGGACGGCCTTCATCTCGGGGAGATCCCCTTCAAACACCTGCTGCAGAACGGTTTTATCCGGATCAAACTCGGGATTCTGAGCAAGATAGCGCACCCGGATGCGATTGCCCATCGATATTTTACCGGAGTCAGGCGGCTCAAGTCCTGCGACAACGCGCAGAAACGTAGATTTTCCTGTACCGTTTACGCCGATGATGCCAATCTTGTCCTGATCCTCCATGCCGAAGGATGCATCTTGAAACAGTATTTTATCTCCATAACTTTTGTTTACCTGTTCTACGGTCAAGATATTCATTGGTCTGATCCCTACTTACATCTATAGATTTCGTTAATCGTTAATCGATGAATGAACTGCATTATAACGCAACCAGCACTGCAGTCCCATATGCTGCTGCCCCGCCAAGAAGTGAGCTGAGCAGATTGACGGCATCATTGGACATCCACGAATACCCTCGCATACGTTCGGTCTCCTGTCCGCAGTGCTGCGCCACCTCGACAGTTTTACCGCACGCCGGGCAGCGATACATCACCTGTACAGCCGCCCCGAGATATGAGTCAGCAAATGCACCGACCAATCCCCCGGCAAGGGCCGCCAGAACATATGAGAGTAACTCCGAGTTCATACCGCTCCATTCAGCCAGCAGCCATCCCCCGGCTCCGATCAGTACACTCCCTGCCGCTGCCGCTATGGAGCCCGCCCAGGATACGCCTCCCGATTCTCCGGCAGTCAGCACCTTTCCGTTAAGGACAGAACGCGGCGGCCGCCGGCTGAGGCTTCCTAACTCCGTCGCCCAGGTATCTGCCGTCACCGTAGCCATGACCCCTATAAACAGCAGCACCCACAACTCGGACGGAGCCCATGCGTTTAACAGACACAGCACCATGCCGATACCGCCGTTGGCGAATACTTGTCCTGCATCCCTCCGGCCGGTCTTGGCATAAGATTTCTCCAGATCAGCCTTGCGTTTCTTTCCATATCGGGAGAGCAGCGTAGAAGTAATGAAAAAAAGAAGCAGGGTCCCGAACCAAAACACGTTCCCTGCTCCATAATATATGGTGCCCATCAGAATAGCGGCGGCGGCTCCGGATTCCGATAGCGATCGTTTCCGGTAGGCCGCTCCCGCAACAATGATGGCGCCTGCGGCTCCAATCAGCCAATCCATCTGCAATCCCTCCCATGATAGCTTGCCAGATTACCCGATTTCGCAGCGGCCCAGACGGATGTCTCCCCAGAATAACTCGAATACATCCCCCGATTCAGTTGGACCGACACCTGCCGGCGTTCCCGTGAAGATTAAATCCCCTTTACCAAGACCATAAAATTCGCCAATATAATCAATAATGCGCTGAAGGGAGAAGATCATATCCTTCACGTTCCCCCGCTGCACCTCATCGCCATTCTTCAATACGGTGAAATCCGTAGCCGCCAGCTTTGCGGTTCCCGGGAATGTTATGGATGGGGTAAGGGGCGCAGAAGATTTGAAGGCTTTCGCCGCGGTCCATGGATGCCCCTTCTCCTTAATCACCGTCTGAACGTCACGCAGTGTGAAATCAATGCCAAGGGCCATTGTTTTTACAAGCTCATCAACCGTCATCCCTGGAGAATAATCCTCCGCGAGCTGAATGACAAGCTCCCCTTCAAAGTGAAGACTGCCGCGATCCAGGGGCAGCTGCAGCACGCTTCCGTCCAGCGGGACGACCGCATGGGAAGGCTTGAGAAAGATCATCGGTTCTTCCGGCACGGCATTGCCGAGCTCGGCGGCATGCAATTGATAATTACGACCAACGCAATATACGTTATTGACTAGGGCACACATACATTAAAACCTCCATTTTCTTCGCCAGAATGGAACTTTCGGTGCAATTTTATGAATAAAAATCTGACCCCAAGTATCGGGCCGGTTCGTGCAGATCATGATGGCCGGATTCATTCTTGCCAGTGATCTCATACTCTTCGCATCATCCACCGTCCACGCCATGGGAGTGATGCCATTCTTCACCAAATCCGACGCAAAGGCTGCATCCAGATGAGAATAACCGATCGATAAAAAAGAGCATTTCATTTGCTTCAAGCGTGATAACAAATTACGGGGATGAGCATCGATAATAAGTCCTGTATTCACTTCGGGATCCAGTTCCTTCGCTTTAATCAAGGCTTTCGGCTCGAAGGAGGTGAGCACCACATCCGGGAGCATCCGGTGAGCATGGACCCGCTCCAGCACAGCCTCTTCCAGACCGGGATACATATCTCCGCTCGTCTTGAGCTCGATATTAAGTTTCAATCGTCCTTTGACAAGCTGCAAGACTTCATCCAGTGAAGGAACCTGCTCCCCCCTGAATTGACGTCCCTTCCATTCTCCAGCGTCCATTCTCCGGATTTCCTGCCAAGTTAGATCCTTCACCTTGCCCCGGCCTGTTGTCGTACGATCTACGCTGAAATCATGTATGACTACAGGGACTCCATCCTGAGTCAGCTGCACATCGATTTCCATCCAGTGCACAAAAGGCTCATCCATCGCCATCTGAATGGCTGCGCGCGTATTTTCAGGTGCGATACCGGAAAATCCCCGGTGAGCCACACATAAATTGTTCATGGTGGGACCTCCTTGGTGTAACTGTTAACGAATTAACATTATTCCACTGTTTTACCTGTTATAACTTCACCATCCGGTGCTATTTTGACACCGCCGATGGATCGCTTCTGTACCTCCTGGAGCAAAGCTTGAGCTTCTTCGCCTTCCAGCGGAATGACCTGTCCGATCTCCGTTCGGTATGGCGTCAGCTTCAGGTCACAGTCTCCTTGACGGCTGCACGAGGCTTGGAATACGGCAGTGCTCCACGTATCGGCATTCCCCGATTTGGTAAATATAAAATTGCCGGTGCTGTACGCGATCCATTTGCCTTTATATTGCTCCAAGCCCTGCAGCACATGCGGATGCCCTCCGATAATCAGATCCGCTCCACCGTCAATGAACGCACGCGACAGATTGATCTGGTATGAATTTGGCGTCTTGTGAAGCTCTTCTCCCCAATGGGCGATCACAACGACCAGATCGGCTTTGGAACGCGCGTCCTGAATCGCTTCAACCGCCTTCGGCAGAACGTGATCATAGGCCCCCGCTACGCCCGGCCTGTTCTCCAGGGCATACCAGGACGTCTCCGGGAGGACACGGCTGAATCCAAGCAGTGCAACCGTCATGCCCTGCAGCTCGAAATACTGTGCCGCAAAGGCTTCTTCTTCATTACGGCCTGCTCCAACATAGCGGATATCATGGTCCTTCAGATGTTTCAAGGTATCCAGAAGTCCTTCCTGACCTTGGTCCAGAATGTGATTGTTAGCCAGATTAACAGCTTCTATCCCTGCTTCTCGAAGGGAAGGCAAAACCTCAGGCGAGGACTTGAATACAAATTTCTTATTGGCCGCGCCAACTCCCCCGGTCGTGACCGGGGTCTCCAGATTGAGAACGGTCAAATCATCCTCCAGGAATGCGGTGCCCAAGTGCTTGTATGGATAGTCATACCCATGTCTCTTCAGCGCATCCTCCACTTTGCCAGAGAATAAGGTATCCCCGGCAAAATGCATGATCACCCGTTGGTTGTCATTGGTGCCAGCTGGTTCATCGGCTCCACTGTCTGCAGGTTCGGATGTATCGGGATCCCATTGTTCATCGGGCTCATCCGTATTCGGGTGGGCCGAATCCGTTCCCTCGCCGCCGGACTGCTGCCCGGAACCCGGCTGATCCGGATCGTTCCCTTCCACGCCAAATTCCGGCATACCAGGCAGATGTGCCGTTTGCTGAACAGGATCTTCTCTAAATTTAAAATGATAGACAAGCAAAGCAGCAATCATCAAAATCAGACATAGGTTGAGTATGATCCAAACCTGTCCGGTTCGCTGCTTACGGGCCTTCTTCTCGGCCTTGCTCTTCTCTGATCGTGACAGTTGCATAGGTCACTCCTTTATTCACTTATGAGATCGCGCAATAGCGCAATAAGTCGCTCCCCCCATTATACCAGCTTCCCGGCAAAGAATAGAACCCCCCGACACCGGGGAGTTCTATATCCATGTTTAAATTCAAATTTTGCGAATAACGGCTTTACAGTCCAATCAGCGTGATCACGGAATCACTGAGCGCTTCCATATAGAGCGGATCGCTGTTCAGCGAATCGATACGCTCAAGCCGCATATCCATTTCCTTGGCAATGCTTTTGGCTTCGATATCCAGATCATACAATACCTCAAGATGGTCTGATACGAATCCGACCGGTGCAACCAGCACATCCTCAACCTGCTCCTCTTTATTCAGAGTTTGCAGTGTGTCCAGAATATCCGGGCCAAGCCAAGGCTCGGCTGTCCGGCCCGCACTTTGCCAAGTAAACTGCCATTTCTTCACGCCAGCTCTTTCGGCTACGGCTTTAGAAGTCTCAAGCAGCTGCTCCTGATAAGGATCTCCTACGGACAAGATACGCTCAGGAAGACTGTGCGCGCTAAACAGCACTCTCACGCTGTCCCGATCAGCGCCTGCCTCTTCGAACTGATTCAGCTTGGCAGACACGCGGTCTGCAAAAGCCTCGATCAGTTTCGGGTGCATGTGATAACTCTCCACGAACGAAATCTGAAGTCCCAGCTCATCCGCTTTGGCTTGAGCACGCTTCACATAGGAACCCACACTCATCGTGGAATAATGGGGAGCAAGCACGATGCCGACAGCTTCCTTAATGCCGTCCTGCACCATTTGCTCAACACCGTCTTCAATGTACGGGGCAGCGTGCTTCAATCCCTGATAGCATACAAATTCAAGGTCGGCACTGCGCGGATCTACATTTAACGTATCCTGCAGCGTCCGAACCTGACGATCTGTGTTCTCACGGAGCGGAAACACACCTCCCACAATCGCCTCATAGCGGTCGGTCAGCTCCTTAAGCTGCTCCTCCGTCGGCTTGTTTCCGCGACGGATATGGGTATAATAACTCTCGATTCCTTCCATGTTCTCAGGTGTGCCGTAGGACATAACCAATACACCAATCTTGTTCTTCATACCATCTCACCTCTGACTAATAAAATATTCATCTTTTAAGAACGTTGTACACCTGCCTGTAGTGCCTGTGCCGAATACTCATGGATGTAGGATGTCAGCTCACGCAGCTTCTCCAGGGAAGCCTCCGGAAATAAACCGTGCCCTAGATTAAACACAAAGCCCGGCTCCTGAATCCCTTGATCGATGATCTCCTTCGCATACTGCTGAATGACCGGCATCGGTCCGGTCAGCACGGTCGGGTCCAGGTTACCCTGAACAGCATATTTATGCTCTAAACGGCGGCGTCCTTCCGCAATGGACACTCTCCAATCCAGGCCGATCACATCAACGCTGAGATCCGTTAGCGTAGGCAGCAGCTCTCCTGAGCTTACGCCAGGAAAATAAATTTTCGGAACGTGCAGATCCTGAAGTTCTGCAAAAATACGCTTGATGGTAGGAAGCACGAAGGTTTGGAAATCCTGCGGGGACAAGGCCCCCACCCAGCTGTCGAACAATTGAAACGCTTTCCCTCCGTTCGCTACGTGGGCGCGCAAATAAGCAATCACCATGTCTCCGAGTTTATCCATCAGGGAGAACCATACCTTCGGCTCGCTGTACATGAGCTCTTTCGTACGCAGATAGTTCTTGGATGGTCTTCCTTCGATCAGATAGCTGGCAATTGTAAACGGAGCACCGGCAAATGTAATCAGCGGCACTTCAAGCTCCTTGTCCAAGATGCGGATTGTTTCCAGCACATGTCCAAGATCGCCTTCCACATCAATAGGGCGAAGCTTCTCTACGTCCGCTGCAGATCGGATCGGATTGTCGATCACAGGCCCGATATTTTTCACAATATCGAAGTCTACCCCGATCGATGCAACGGGATTCATAATATCGGAATATAAAATAGCTGCGTCCACACCGAGCTTCCGTACCGGCATCAAGGTTACTTCAGCCGCCAGCTCCGGTTGACTGCATATTTCCAGAAGGGAGTACTTTTCTTTGATCTTTCGATACTCCGGGTCATAGCGTCCCGCTTGTCGCATGTACCACACAGGAACATGGCTTACTTCCTGCTTACGGCAAGCGCGGATAAATTGATCGTTATAGGTCATGATTACGGCCCCCATCAGTGTATAAAGTTTCCTATAGAACATTATGCCCTTTTTAAAAGTAAGTAACAACCGTCTTACATGGACATCCTATGAAAATCGCATGACAATCTTATGACATTGTTAGCTTTTGGCATTTTTCAAATATGTTATACTGGAAGAACGGCAATTTTAGGGTAAGACTCCATTCGTCCGGTTCATTCCGGGCTCGACAGCTTAGAAAGGAAGTGACGGGCACATTGACCAATTGGAAAATCAATCTCATTGTGCTTTGGTTCGGACAGTTTTTGGTCAACTCCGGGATGACGATGATCACCCCGTTCCTGACATTGTATTTGGCGCAGGACCTGAATGTTGTAGGGGACCGGGAAATAGGACTATGGGCAGGATTGATATTCGCAGCCAACTTCCTGACCTCATTCATTTTTCAGCCGATCTGGGGAAAAGTCGCGGACAAGTACGGTCGTAAACTGATGCTGCTGCGTTCCGGATTCGGCATGGCGCTTGTCATTGCGTGTATGGGCTTTGCCACCCATCCGTGGCATTTGCTCGTTCTCCGTCTTCTGAACGGTACCATATCGGGATTTAACCCGGCGGCTATCTCCCTCGTATCGGGGACCACGCCAAAGAACCGGATGGGATTTGCCATGGGCATCATGCAGTCCGGACAAGTTGCCGGCACGATACTCGGTCCATTAATTGGCGGACTCATGGCCAGTTGGGTCGGGTTCCGGCCAATCTTCTATATTACGGGCGGACTGATATTTGCAGCTTCGCTGCTCGCTTTGTTCCTCGTCAAAGAGAATTTCAACCGTGAGCAGGCGGCCCGGGCACCTCAGACTTCGGTTATCGCCGGACTGAAGGAGCTGAGCCACATTCCGCAGCTGCCGTCCTTGTTCGCGGTAACGTTCCTGCTTCAATTCGCCATGATCAGTCCGATGGCGCTGCTTCCGCTGTATGTTCAGAAGCTGCATGGGTCGGCGGTTGATATCGCCATATGGGCCGGGTTCGTTGTAGCGGTGACAGGGCTCTCGAACATGATCGCCTCGCCGATTCTCGGCAAGCTCAGCGACAAGGTCGGGGCACACCGGATCTTGACGTATGCCTTGATCGGAACGGGACTTACGCTGATCCCGCAGGCTTTTGTGCAGTCCGTATGGCAGCTCATCATCGTACGGTTTATGATGGGGGTCTTTATGGGCGGATTATTGCCGAGTGTCAACGCGCTGATTCGCTCCTATACCCCGGACGGCATGGAAAGCCGCTCCTTCGGCTTCAACACAAGCTCACTTGCGCTTGGCAACATGCTCGGAGCAGTGATCGGCGGGTTCTTGTCCGGATTCATCGGAATTGAGGGGCTGTTTATTACTTCAGGCTGCCTGCTGATCATCAACATGATCTGGGTGAGGCGGAAGCTGTTCTCAGACAAACCCTCGCCCAAGTACCGTTAGATATACAATTCCTGATGGCACCGCTCCAATATCGCTCCAAATTGCAAGGGGCTGTCCGTGGTCACAATCGACCCGAGGACAGCCCCTTTGTTATGAATCAGATCAGATGGCAAGCAGCAAAATGACCTGTGGAAACCTCCCTGAAATCAGGATCTGCTGTTTGCATATATCCACGGCATACGGACACATAAAGGTGTGGATACTGTTAAAGAATTCATACACTGGCCCAAATCTGACTTCCAGTCGACAGTCCAATGGCTGCACTCCTTCCCATGGTCATCTTATCGTTCAGTACACAACATCATGGTGTGTTTAATCATTTAACGCGTGCAAGGATCAACCCGTCATAGGCAGGCAGCAGCGTGCTAACCAGCCTCTCGTCGGTGGCAATGATTTCATTAAAACGGCGTACCGCCTGAACCGAAGGTCCGTTTTTCTCCGAATTCAACGTTCTTCCCCGCAAAAAGCAGTTATCCCCGGCGATCAGGGCACCCGGATTTGCAAGCTCCAACGCATATTCCAAGTATAGAGGATAATTCTCCTTATCCGCATCAATAAAGAAAAAATCAAATGTCCGCCCTTCCCGCTTCAGAGCTGCCAGGCTATCCGCAGCCGGACCGATCCGGTATTCCACCCGATCCTTGAAGCCGGCCTTCTCCAGATGAATGCCCGCAAGCGCCGCGTACTCCTCCTTCAATTCCAGTGAAGTGAGTTTACCGTCAGCAGGAAGCCCGCGGCACAGACAGATTCCGCTGTATCCGCCAAGCGCACCGATCTCAAGAATATTCCGTGCGCCGGCTGTCTGTACGAGCAGGGTCAGCAGCCGGCCGTAAGCCGGTGCCACCGAAACCTCGGGCATGCCATGTTCGCGAATGGCCTCTATCACAAGCTGAAGCTCTTCATCTTCAGGATATAATTGGTTAACATAATCATCAGGGGTCGTAAGCAATGAAGCTGCCTCCTTTTTCTTAGTAGCATACCTTATTTCCCGTTAAACCTAACGAGATCTATCATATGATAATTGTCTTAGTCAATGCAATCGCCTATACTATATAGATTGAACCGGCGGCGACTATCGCCGTACACATGTTAAATGGAGTTGACATCGTTAATGCCTCGATTACAATTGATCGCGACAGCCCCGATGGGGCTTGAAGCCGTTGTTGCCCGCGAGCTGAAAGAGCTCGGGTACACGGACATGGAAGTAGAGAATGGTAGAGTTACCTTTACGGGTGACCTGATTGATATTTGCCGCTGTAATCTGTGGCTCCGTACGTCAGATCGTATCCTCGTCAAAATGGGTGAGTTCAAGGCTTTCACCTTCGATGAGCTGTTTGAAGGAACGAAGGCCCTTCCATGGGAAGAATGGATTCCGGCGGATGGCGAGTTCCCTGTGGAAGGCCGATCCCATAAATCGCAGCTTAGCAGCGTTCCTGCTTGCCAAGGTATCGTGAAAAAAGCGATCGTGGAGAAGCTGAAGCTCTCGCATCGTACGGAATGGTTCCCCGAGGACGGTCCCCGTTATGTAGTTGAAGTGTCCTTGCTGAAGGATCGCGCCATACTGACGCTCGATACGACGGGACCTGCCCTTCATAAACGCGGTTACCGCAAGCTGGTAACGGAAGCTCCACTGAAGGAAACTATGGCTTCCGCTCTGCTGCAGCTGAGCCGCTGGGGACCGCATCGCCCGCTGTATGACCCGTGCTGCGGTTCAGGCACCATTCTGATTGAAGCCGCTATGCTGGCCTGGAACATCGCTCCCGGCATGCGCCGCTCGTTCCCGTCCGAGCATTGGGATATCATCGGGAACGACCTCTGGGAAGATGCGCGCGAGGAAGCATTTGACGCTGTGAAGGACGATATTCCGCTGCAGATTGCTGGGAGCGATATCGATCCGAAAGCCATCGAAGTCGCCAGGGCGTCTGCCAAGAGTGCCGGTCTCGCCAGAGAAATCGAGTTCAACGTTCTTCCTGCAGCCAAGGCCATTCCTGAAGGTGAATTCGGATGTATCATAACCAATCCGCCCTATGGGGAACGATTGAGCGAGAAAGAGGAGGTTGAACGTCTGATCCGCCAGCTCGGATCTGTGACGCACTCGCTTCCGACCTGGTCCTTCTTCGCACTGAGCCCGACCAAACAGTTCGAGCATTACTTCGGCCGCAAGGCAGACAAGCGCCGCAAGCTGTTCAATGGCCGGATTGAATGCCAGTACTATCAATATCTGGGTCCCCTGCCGCCGCGTAATAAACCGGCAGAATAATATAATGATCCTACTGCCATCGCCGCCCACGGGCGGCTTTTTTTGCGAGGGCTCCGTTTGAATTCATGCCGGCCCAAACTATAATCTAAAGAATAATGCTGGTGAAGGAGGATATGCCATTGCTCTCATCCCATTCATGGATTGATATCCGAAGACGGGCCTCCAAAGGGCTCCATTACCGATATACCGGATATTTATTATTCCTTGTCCTTATGATGTACAAGCTCATCCTGCTGGATCATCATCTCCATATTTCCAATATGAAGCTCGATCAAGCAGACTATATCATAGCCGTGGGCTCGCTTCTGCTGATCTCCTTCTGGACCTTTTGGCTTCCGCCAAGAGGCAGGCTTGTATCGCTAACTTTACTGAATCTGCTGTGGACAGGCATCCTGTACGCCGATTTGATCTACTACCGTTACTTCGATGATTTCATCACGGTACCGGTGCTCCTGCAGGCCGGGCAAGTCGGCTCCCTCGGAGACAGCATCCGTTCTCTTATTCACGGGTATGACCTGTTCTTTTTCCTGGATTGGCTGATCATCGTTCCGTTTACGGCAGTCATGGTATTCCGCAAACGGAGATCGATCACGAATGGTTACCTGTTCCCTGGTGAACAACGCCAGCAGCGTCACAAGCGGATCAATCGCCGTTTGGTAACAGGTACGTTCGTTCTCATCCTTGGTCTTGTCATGACTTTTGTTCCTATCAAAAGAGCTTCGGATACATGGGCGGTAGGCTTGTTTGAGGGCAATTGGTGGAATATCACGCTTTATAACGTGACAGGGCTGATCGGCTTCCACGGATATGATATTTACCGATATGGCCGGGATCACCTGATTGGCCAGCCCAAGCTGGCTGAGGAGGAGGTCAATCAGGTCAAGGCCTGGTTTGATGCCAAACGTATGAAGCCATCCGGTTCTGACGCTTGGTTTGGCAAGTATAAAAACAGTAATGTTATTACGATTCAGACGGAAGCCTTCATGAATTTTGTCGTTGGCCAGTCCATCGAGGGTCAGGAAATCACGCCGAACTTCAACCGATTGATGAAAGAGAGCATGTATTTCAGCAATTTTTATCATCAAACCGGGCAGGGAAGAACGTCCGATGCGGACTTTGTCACACACAGTTCCCTGCTGCCGCTGCCCACGGGTTCCGTGTTTACGCGGTATGCCGATCGTGAATACGATACCCTTCCGGAGATTCTGAAGGAACAGAGCTATGCCGCAAATGTTTTCCACGCCTATGACAGCAGCTTCTGGAACCGGACGACGATGTATCGGGAAATGAAGTATGATCGGTTTTACAGCAAAAAAGATTTTGATATGACCGATGTGCTGGGATGGTCACTCAGTGACAAAGCGTTTTTGGAGCAATCGCTGAATGAGATGGACAGCATCAAGCAGCCCTTCTACTCCTTCCTGATCACGTTAACGAGCCATCATCCGTATTATGTGCCGAAGGATGCCCGCAAGCTGGATACAGGTGCTTTTGAAGGCACGATGTTCGGGGATTATTTACAGTCGATCCATTATGTTGACGAAGCTTTCGGCCAGTTCGTGGACCAGATGAAAGAGCAAGGATTATGGGATAACACCATGCTGATCATCTACGGCGACCACGACAATTCGATCAAGGACAAAGCGGACTACGAGAAGTTCCTCGGACGGGAGCTGAACGCTCTCGACATGGAACAAATCATGAACCAGGTTCCCCTGCTGATCCGCTTGCCGGACGGCGAAAATGCGGGAGTATATTCAGATGCCGCCGGCATGATGAACGTGACGCCGAGCATCCTGCATCTGCTGGGTGTGTCTAGCGAGCCGTATTACTGGATCGGAAGTCATTTGTTTGATGAGGAGCCGCGTCTGATTCCGCTTCGCAGCGGCGCTTTTTCCGATGAAAAGGTGTTCTACCTGCCTTCCGAAACGGCCGGGCTTGAAGGTGGAACCTGTTATGATCTGGTGACGCGTCAGCCAACCGACATCCAGGCATGTCGTGATGGATATGATGAGACGCAAAAGCAGCTTAAGATATCGGATCAAGTCATAACGTATGATTTGCTGAAGCAATTCAAAACACAGGGCGGAGCAGAAACGAAGTAACAAGGCAGCCAGACCAGGCATCCTTACCTTTGTTCTCTTTGCAAAAACGAGGGTTTCTCAAAAGATCTTAGATCTTGCGGGAAGCCCTTTTTGCGTTTGAAGCCGCTCCATGTACGAATCGTTCCTGCTGGTTGATCGCAAGAAAGCCCGGAAGCCAGAACGATTTCGCTCGCCCATATCTTTTATCAAGCGTCCACAATAAAAAATAAACCATAACGGCGTGAGTAACATCCTGAGCACCGCTATGGTTTATTTGAATTGTATTACTTTTGCCGGTATTTTTATTATGCTGCAGCAACTGATCACGCGCATAAAGTCATTTATTCTAGCTGCTCCATACAGCTCACAATTCAAGCCCGATGGGATATTGACTTCTGACGTCTTCTCCAGCTGACAAGCGCTCCGTACAAGAGCAAGAGTCCCATGATTGCAACGCAGGCAACGATCCCCAGCGTCAAGTAGGCAATGTCGGGTGCAAAAAGACGGATGGAGTTCCACGGCGAACTTGACAAACTCGTAAACAGTGGAATGATACCACCTGAAATAACAAAGAGAATCAAGCTAAACGGAAGAGCAAGGTGTAGCTTAAAGCTACGTTTATTCGTTATGATAAGCATCCATACAACGATGATCATCAAGATGATCCATATTCCTGCTAACAGCCAAATCAATGGATGGGTCCCCACGGAAAGCGGCTTCGGGTCTTGCCCATCAATTATGCTCCTCAGATCTTTTGATACCTGTATTAGTCTGGCTTCCTCAAGAATATGGTCCTTGTTGCTCAGAATGACGGCACCCATACCCCGATCCGGGATAAAAAAGATCTCCGCGCGAGCCTCAGGTGTTGATCCTGAATGCCATAACATGGCCTCCCCTTGGTCTGTCTCACTTATTCTCCAGCCTAATCCATAGGCACGATCAGTCCTATACTGGACCAGTGGTGACAGGAACAGCTCCTTGTATTCACGGCGGATCAAGCCTTCGTTCTCCTGAAGCAGAAACTGGAGATAACGCGCCATATCGTCAATGCTGGCTGTGATGTAACCATATGAAGCACCGCTGTTATCATACGGTATACTGCTTACTCTAGGATAACCAAACCAGGATTGAAACCCCTTCTCAAATCCGGTCTGGGCAGCCCGCTTCTCATCCGCCGCAGCCATGCTCATACCCAGCGGTCCAAACACATGCTTCTCCATGTAATCAGCATAGGATTGCCCGGACACTTCCTCCAGAATAGCACCCAGAATCATATAATTGGCATTACTGTATTGATGCTCTTCCCCAGGCGCCTTGCTAAGCTTCTCCCTGGAGAGATTACGAACATTCTCTTTCAAGGTAGAAGCCTCCTTGGCAGCCACATCGGAATACTCCAAGCCCGTAAATGTACTGTAGCCGCTCGTTTGTGCCAGCAATTGTCTTATCGTTATCGATGATACCTCGGGAGAAGTTTCCTCCGTAAACCACGGAAGATAATCTCCAACAGACCCATCCAGATCCACCTGACCGGACTCCAAAAGTTGAACAATCCCCAAAGCCGTCATGGATTTAGAAATTGATCCGAGTAAGAACGGGGTCTTGGAACTGACAGCGTTGCCCTCCCCAGTTACACCATAGCTGTTCGTAAACACAATATCCTCATCCTGCACGACTGCAACAGAAAGACCAGGAATCTTGTATTCCTCCATCATCTCTTTCATATACAGATCAATCTTTCCAAATCGTGCATCTTCCGCTTCAACTGCATGATCGAATGTTGGAAACAGGAATACCAGTACGGACAAGATCGTAAACATCCACTTCTTTCTCATGTTACGCTCCCAGCTTCCGTTTCCGGGAAAGGACGTCGATGTTTTCTTTTGTCATAAACATAGGCCACCAGCGTAATAACAGAAGATATCAAAAGGCTGAATAATATCAGAAGCATATTCCACCACGTCTGATCAGATATCCGATATAGTAAATGGAAGCCCGTAATCTCATACCCATTTACCCATGCCGTTGTTAATGAGAAGGAAAATGCCAACTGGCAAATGACGTATACCGCAGCAAAAATAAGCGGATACTTCAGAAATCCCCACAACCTTCCTGTGCTGGTTCGCTCTCCGGAGTCTTTCGGAGCAGGGGTGGATTGACTGGGGTCACTTACTCTTGAAAAGCCTTGTACCTCTGCATAGTCTCTGACATAAATAATGGGAGAGTCCAAATCTTGAAGTCCCATCTCTCCGTGCTCCCTGCATGCCTCCAAGTGTTCCTGAATTTGGGCTACCATTTCTTCCATCTGATGAGGCGTAATATCGTAGTTTTTCAATTCTTGACGGACTATGGTTATAAATTGTTCTTCTTCATAGGATAGTGTCATGATCTCCCGCTCTCCCGTTCCTCGCCGTTTGCATATAGCTGCACATTCGCTGATAACAGTGACCGAATATCCTGTTGCAGCTCCTGCCATTCCTGAATCTTGTTGTCCAGAAATACCCTTCCATTTGGCGTTATTTCATAATACACTCTGGCCTTACCACTATCACTAAATTCTCTTGTATCCGTGACCCACCTCTGGTCTTTCAGCTTCGACAAGATCGGATAAATGCTGCCTACTCCCTTCAATTTCAGTTGATGTTTCTCAAGCTCCTTCATAATCTCGTAACCGTAACTCTTGCCATTGCTCAGAATGGCCAACACACACATCTCCAAATGTCCTTTAATTAGACTTGTTCTATCCATGACATGAATTTAACAGAAATATATATCGGAATCAAGTATATATTTCTAAGATATATATTTGATTCATAAAAATTTAAAAAACCCGTTCAAGAGCTTACAGGCTCTTAAACGGGCTGCACAGGATTTATAACTACTTTTTAGCTGAACGAAGCTTGGACAGACGCTCCTGCTCCTCACCTAACAACTCTTCCGCCAATTCAACGGCGTTCGGATTCCCTTGTTCGATCACCTGATCGACCGCGCGTTCTGTGTGGGACAACGAATTCTCCGCTTGCTGAATTAACTGGTCCGTCGGATGCGACAATGCCGAAGATACGGCACGGTGCAGCTTCTCCACGGAATCAAGCGCACTGTTGCTGGGACTGTTGGAATGAAGACTGGAATCGTGACTGTTCATGACGGAAACTCCCTTCAATAGTTGTTGGTTCCTGTTGCCCTCTTAGCATGGATGGCTGAGTCAGGAACTATACCCGCAGGATGGGAATTTCCGTGAATACTTCAACTTGAATGCATATGGATCATTATTTGACAAACGCTAACGCCTTCGCCAGCACCTCATCCTCTGTTGGTGCGCTGACATAGCGGCCGTTAATATAAATAAACGCGCGTTTGCCGCATGGACCGCAATAGGATTTACAGCCGATCTTAATATCGGCATCCGGGACCAATTTCTGAATCTTCGGGATCATTGTTTTCAACCTTGTGTGTCTGCATTTCTCGCAAACGCGGATATCGTTAGCCATGGAATATTACCTTCTTCATTCTGAAGTGACCTAGTGGTCGCCGTGATTGCCTTGGGTCGGATTTGTAATCACAAAACCTTCCTCAGGGAAATAAAGATAGTCGATTTTGACACCGTCCAGGAAGGGTTGTCCAGCCTCCAAGATGACGTCGATCTCTTTATCTGTGGAGACAACGACATCCGTTTCCTTAGGTGTATCCATGTCGAGCCCGTAATGGGCATGATCTCCATGCGCGTGGGTAACCACGACGCGAAGTTTCTTGCCCGTGTTCTCTTCCTTGTCCAGCTCTCGCTTTATAACCTTGGCCGCATTGCGGGTAATTTTACATTTCACGTATATTCATCTCCTCACGGATGGTTCATTCAATATGTTATTGTAGACCCCAGCCGACTTTTTCGCAAGGGCCCTGTCTATTCCGGAGCCTGAATTCCGCCTATCGGGCACGCTTGCAGGTACCTTGTTATCTAGCTGGGCAGACTCGGGTATTTGCGCTCGACACGGGATACAAACCAGTTCATCAGCAGCATCGTAAATCCGATATCATCAATCGGCAGCAGAGGCATCAAGTCCGGCAGCACCCAGTACAGCGCAACCGGAATCAGGAATAACAGCTTGTCCCCTAGCGCAACCTGGGAAGAGGTCAAGTAACCGAATATCCGCTGGAATACGTGCGACCAGCGCCGAAGCGACCATAATCTTCTCCACTTCATGGTGTTTCCCTCCATTTCAACTGCATGTCTATATATCATTACCCAATTCACGAATCTCTAAGAAAACCTTAGCATCACGGTATTCGAGACCCTTACATTCGGTATAGGCGAAAAGAGACCACTGCCATGATCCATTATAGCAGCGGCCGTCTTTCTCTGTATATGCTATACGTTGCAGTGCCTTTTTCGTTTCAAAACAGCCTATCTCAAAGACATGAACGCAGCCAGGACGGATCCCACCTCTACACACAGATCTTCGAAATCTTCGAGCGGCAGCGGATTAATGCCATAACCAATCTCCACGGTGAAACCCGGCTTCCGAAAATGCTGAATAAACCAATCTTTGTAACCCGCATCACTGCCCTGCAGCTTAACCGAACGATAACCGCTTGCCTGACCCAATGTTCTGGCCATACCCTCGCTTTCCGGCGGCTCGTAATCCCGATAATTCCAATAGATCTCTTTCCCCTGACTATGAAGCGAGATCGCACGATCCGGTGAGATGTCCAGGGTATGCTGATACAACACGATGGCTTCCGCCTCGCATAACGGTGCGCTTCCCGCATAATCCTGCGGCGAAGGCCTGACCTTCCCCCTACGCGCCACTTCCTCATCCCAGTGGGCAGGGAATTGGTCTCCCAGATCTACACCGTTAATATTGGCTTTCCAGCGGCGAAAATCCTCACGCCCGCTATTCCATTCAATAAGACGCTCGTAATATGGATGAGAAGGCGTAACCCCTTCTTGTACAAGCTCTACGCCGTCCGGATTCGCCATCGGCACAATCCATAATGTATAGTTTCGGTACCACTCATCCGGCTCATAAGAATAGACCGATGAACCTTCCGTCAAGGCTTGGGCGTATTCCTCCAGAAACCGCATCAGGCAGGGGCTCGTCATCCATTCATTGGCATGCAAAGCGGCATTGATGTGAAGGTTTTTAGGGCCCCTACCGATTTTAGCTGCATAAATCGGTTTGCCCATAACACTCCTGCCGATGATACTCCACTCGATTGCAGGATAATGCAGCTGCATCACTTGTATATCCCGCTCCAAATCCCGCGGTCCATATTCGCCGGATAATCGTATCCAATGTTTATGCGTTGTTGCCGGAAGGACAATCGTTTTTCCCTGTGGCAGATGGTTCGCCGATAACCCGGGGTTCAGTTCTTCCAGAGCTTCCTTCCGAAAACGAAAGGTCCCGGCAATACTATCAAAGGTATCATGTTCCTGAATAACATACCGTCGCCGCAATGAAGTAGGAAGATATAACATTTGTCCCTGCTGGAGGTACGGCTGCTGCGCCGCCCATGGATTCGCCGTAATCAGCTGTTCAAACGCCAGACTGTATCTGGCCGCCACGCGTCTAAGCGTATCGCCTTTCTGTACGACATATTGCTGCATAATGGATTCCTTTCCGCGGCAAGGCCGCTTCGATTAGCGTCCATTCCATGTATATGAGCAGCTGGTTGTCCAACATGTATGCTGTGAAATTGAATAAGCAGACCGCTAAGGTGATATCCCTTGTCCGGCCTGCTTATGTTGATGACCTTCATCGTTCCTGATAAGCCCAAGGAAATGAACCATAGATTATAGCTTCGTAATTTGCCAAACAACCGGCGTCCGCTTGATATGATCCCCGAGCCATTCCGTAGCGATGCTCTGGAAAATCACCGGATCTCCTGTACAGAAGAATTGATGCACCGGGCTTTCCTCACTGCTTGCGAGTTGGCCTTTATCGTACAGAATGGTACTGACTTCACGTGCTGTCTCATCGGCGGAGCTGATCAGCTTGACAGCCGGACCCATGACGGTCTGAATGGTATTCCTGAGAAACGGATAATGTGTGCAGCCCAGGATAAGGCAATCTATGGACGTGTCCTTGATGCCTCTCAGGGATTCTTGCACAACCTGCAAGGATTCCTTAGAGCGAAATAATCCATGTTCGACGAGCGGCACCAGCTTAGGGCAGGCTTGGCTCTGCACCTCGACATAAGGTGACAGCTGTTTCAGAGCCGCTGTATACGCTCCACTGCCAATGGTACCCGTTGTGCCGATCACGCCGACATTACCGGTCTTGGTTGCACTGATTGCGGCTCTGGCACCGGGGTGAATAACACCGATTACCGGAACAGACACTTTAGACGAAATATAATCGAGCGCCGCCGCCGTTGCTGTATTACAGGCGATAACAATCATTTTGGGATCATATTGAATTAAATAATCTACAATTTGCTCCGTAAATAATCGGACTTCTTCCGGCGTACGGGGTCCGTAGGGTGCGCGGGCTGTATCTCCGAAATAAATAATCTTCTCTCTCGGGAGCTGTCTCATCACTTCTTTAGCGACAGTCAGCCCGCCCACACCCGAGTCTAGTATTGCGATTGCTTGCTGCACGAACCCACCGCTTCCTTCTTATCAAATTCATGGTTTACAGTGATACCATATGTCATTTCGGATCGAAATGTACCTTAAATCTTACCCCAATTTACCTTTGTCTTCAATGAGGACGCCGCTGTAGAGCCCTCCTCTTACTTTGTTCATGCAATTGTAGGACTCTTGTGCTATTCGTCAAACGTGGGTAGTTTATACTATAATGAGTGCGCATAGTAAAGGAGAATATCACGTGAATGACAACATACATCCATCCGAACTTATGAAGTCGGCGGAACAATTTATCGGGCTCTGTTATGCAGAACTAAACCGGACTCAGGAAGAAGCGGAATCCCGGCTCATGGACATCCGCTCACAGATCGAGCTCACAGGTACATATGAGCATACGTCAGAGGAGCTGACGCACGGAGCCAAAATGGCCTGGCGAAACAGCAACCGCTGCATCGGCAGATTATTCTGGGATCGGCTCAAAGTAACCGATGCCAGACACTTGAGCAAGACTTCTGACATCTTTTCGGAGCTTATCCGGCATATCGAGAATGCCACCAATGGCGGAAAGATCGTACCGACCATTACGATTTTCCGACCATCCCGTCCAGGTGAACCCCCGCTCACGATCAAAAACCATCAATTAATACGATATGCGGGCTACGAAACGCCTGACGGTACAGTAGGTGACCCGGCTTCCATATCCTTCACGAAGGAATGCATGGAGCTTGGGTGGCAAGGTGATTTGACCCATCATGATGTCCTGCCGCTCGTTGTTCAGCAAGGCAACGAACCGCCGGAATGGCTGTCGATTCCACACTCCTCTGTACTGGAGGTTTCCTTGGAGCATCCGGAACTGCCGGACCTTATCGACCAGGGGTTAAAATGGTACGGGGTGCCCATCATATCGGATATGCTGCTGGAGATCGGCGGAATTATGTATACGGCCGCCCCGTTTAATGGCTGGTATATGGGAACCGAGATTGGAGCCCGCAACTTGGCAGATAAGGAACGTTACAACAAACTTCCGCTTATTGCCGAGCTTATGGGGCAGGATACGTCCAGCGAATCCACCTTGTGGCGGGATCGCGCACTGGTTGAACTGAATTATGCCGTGCTCTATTCCTTCAAAAAAGCAGGCGTCAGCATCGTAGATCACCATACGGCGGCAACCCAGTTCGGCTTGTTTGAACGACGGGAAGAGCAGGCGAAGCGTGAGCTTACCGGGGATTGGAGCTGGTTGATCCCTCCAGTCTCACCAGCGACAACGCATATTTTTCATAAATCCTATAATAACGAAATCCGTTCGCCGTATTTTCATTACAGGAACAAGGGGCATTAATATCATCTCTCATCTCCAATTCACAGCAAAGCCGGGGTCTCAAATGAGACACCGGCTTTCATGTATTTTGGCATATTGCTTATCCTCATGAATGATGGCTAGATACCGAATGCTAAACTCTTGTTAATCGTTGACCTTCACATCCGAAGTATAGGACGCAAACGGCTCTTCTTCAAAATCCTCGTCATCAAATGAAGAGACCTGCGCAACTTCTTCTTCAGCCAGCCAGCTCTCTTGCCGGTTACGCCATGACTGAATGTCGGAGATTACGTTCTCTGCCCGATCGGTCATGATCCCAATCAGATTAACGCCTTGCTCTCCTACTTTCTCCGCTACCTCCTGAACCTTGCTGCCGATACCCCGGGCGCCGTCAGCAATATCCCCTCGAAGCTCTTTGCCGGATTTCGGAGCCAGAAGAAGCGCTGTAACGGAACCTGCAACACTGCCGATTAATACTCCCCAGAGGAGTCCTTTGCCCTTCTCTTTCATATCCCATCTCTCCTTCTATTTGGCCTGCCCTTCGCCGGACTTGGAGGTGTACCTGCTCCATGAATGCCAGAGTGTCATCCCGGCATCCACCCATCGGAACATCTCCCCGATTTGACGTTCATTATCGAGGCGTGCACGTTCCAAATGCTCGATGGCGGTGATAGAGGCTTTTTTCCCTACGGCGTGAACGGCATCTGCCGTCTTGGCTACCGCCGATGCAGCATCAGTCATGGAAGCGGCAAAAGCCTCGCCAGCTGCCAGCTGACGCTGAATCATCTCTAAAGAGACAGACGTTTGCCGGAGCACCTGCGAGGCCTCCTTTGCTAATTGAGTACTGTCTTCCTCAAGCTTGCTCAGCATGGCCTCGGTCCGGTTCAGCAGTTTCTTCATCGACAGCATCACGATGATCGCTGCTACCGCAATCAGAACGATGCCGACGCCAGCCACCAGCGCACTCCACTCTGTCATAGGGAACTCCTCCTTTCGTCCGACCGGGCGAATGCCTAGTCGCTTGATGCATTATAAGCAGGATGGGCTTGTATTGACACAACATCACAAGTTTTTTTATTTCCGGCAAGGAACAAAACCGGAATCGGCAGGGCTTCGGACAACGTGTGTTTATGGATGGATCCCCACATAGAAACAGACCGCTCAAGGGATTCTTGGCGGTCTGCTGCGAATAGTTATAGAGTCGAGCCTATATTAACTAACATGGGAACTGCTTCTAAAGAGATACAGCAAACAGTTAATACATTTCATTTTGCAGATAATGGCGTACGTTCTCAGCAAACTGCTCCAGCACATCAGGCAGAGCGGCAGTTAAAGGATGAAGTGTATGCCTGTCCCATTCATAGTAGTCCTGAACGAGCGGTTTACGCAGTCTGACCAGCTCCAGCAGCACGGTATGAACCTCTTGAGGGAACACCTTTTCCTCATGGTTGATGTCCATAATATCCTCATAGCTGCTGGCATCCCGCATAATAAACCCATCAATCAGATAACTTCCGACATCCGTAACGACCTCAATCGCCAGATGAAGCCCGCGCTCCTGTACCAAGCCAAGCACCAGGCCCCCATCCCATGATTGCGCTGCAGTTCGCAATCCTTCAGCTATTTCAGGGATCGCTTTCAGCCGCCGTTCAATTTGCTCTTGATTCACATAATACACGGCAAATCTCCTCCAGCCTGTTGTTGTATGTCTATTGTAAACCGCCTACACTTCAAAATCGACGCTAAGCGTATGATCTTTCACCGTATTAATGTAACGGATGACTTCCTGATGAACAGGATGAACGGCATAAGCCTGCAGATCTTCAAGGTTATCCACTTCAACTATCAAAGCCAAATCATAAGAGCGCTCGGAGCGAATAAGATCAGCCCCCGCTTCTATGGATCTGAGCATCGGGATCTTCCCATCCATGTCGCGCAGCACCTGAACTGTTTTCTCAATATTCTCAGCCGTCGGCTCCTTCAATTTAAAAAACACAATATGTTTAATCATCGCCCGTTCCTCCATCTCTCGCGTTTATGTAATTCTCCCGTATCTATCATAACCCGTTCGTCCAAAAAAAGAAATCGCTCTCACTTACATGCAGGCCGGTAAACCGTCCCGATACGGAGCCCGAGAAAACAAAACAGGAGCATCGTTCGGCTGCTGCCGGAACGCGCTCCTGATAGAACATCCTGTTCTTGATAATTGTCATTGATATCATGAACTTAAACGGTTTAGCATGTTCTGGGCAATCCATATGCCCGCCGCCCCGGCTTGAGCAAGTCCCCTCGTAATTCCGGCTCCATCGCCACCACAGAATAGACCCTTGATCTCCGTCTCGAAGGACTCCGTCAGCTTCGGCCGAGCAGAGTAGAACTTCGCCTCTACCCCGTAGAACAGTGTGTGCTCGGATGCAATGCCCGGTGTGACTTTATCCAGCGCTTCAACCATCTCAATCAGGCTCTTCATCGTGTTGTAGGGCAGAACCAAGCCCAGATCTCCGGGGACTGCTTCCTGAAGAGTCGGCTCCAGAAAACCTTCGCGGATTCTGCCTTCGGTTGATCTTCGGCCGCGCAGCACGTCTCCGTATTTCTGTACAATAACACCGCCGCTGGATAAATCGTTAGCCCGCTTGCAGATTTCCCGCGCGTATTCGTTAGGCTTGTCAAACGGCTCCGTGAACTTATGGGACACCAGCAGCGCAAAGTTCGTATTGGCCGAGCCCAATGCCGGATCTTTATAGGAATGGCCGTTGGCTGCCATCACACCGCTGTGGTTCTCAACGACAACATGACCCGAAGGGTTGCTGCAGAACGTTCTCACGCGGGTTCCAACCGAGGTATTAAAGATGAATTTGCCTTCATACAAGTGCTCGTTAATTTCTCTCATGACTACGTCGGAGGTTTCAACACGCACGCCCACATCCACTTGGTTGTTATGCATTTTCAATCTGCGTTTTTTTAATATGCTGGTCAACCAGGCAGAGCCGTCTCGTCCCGGGGCAACCATAACCAAATTCGCCTCATGAACCTCTCCGCCCTTCATTGCAATGCCGGTAACGCGGTACGTTCCGTCTTCTTTGACGGTAACCAGATCCTCTACCTCTGCCCGGAAGGCCATATCGACCCTGGTCTTCAAATATTCGTAGATCGATTTCAGAATCTCCAAATTTTGTTCGGTTCCAAGATGTCTTACCTGAGCGCGAAGCAGCTTAAGTCCGGCCGCATATCCTCGCTGCTCAATATCCCGAATCGCATTCGTGGTTGGATCCGTAATCGCCGGTGTCGCTCCATGCTCCAGATTAATGGCATCCACGTATTGAATAAGTTCCATTACCTTGGAGCCAGGCAAATAATCAGTCATCCAGCCGCCAAACTCTGTCGTTATGTTGAATTTGCCGTCACTGTATGCCCCAGCCCCGCCAAAACCAGCCGTAATCGAGCAAGCCGGCAGACATCCGGCAAATTCTTTGCGCCCTATGGCTGGCGGACAGAGCTTGATTTTCTCCTCCAGAATCGGGCAGCTTCTCCGGTAAATATCATGCCCCTTGTCCACCAGCAGCACCTTGCTGCCCGGTGATTTCAATGTCAGTTCATAACACGCGAATATTCCCGCCGGTCCGGCGCCAACCACGATAACATCATATTTGCTCATCATATCCCCCTGTGTGTTTGACTGTACTCTTGCACACCGACTCCAGGCACAAAAAAATCCTGCTACGAATAGGTATGCTTGCGCATCCTACTCGTAGTCAGGAATTTAAGGTCCCTTGTAGAAACCCCTGAACCTTATTATCAGGGATATACGAATAAGCATCATTCAACTTCAACAACCACAGTTAATATAAACTCTAATTACGAATATGTCAAACATAATCATATTTATCGTTCGTGTTTTAAGCATAAACAAATAATAAATTCTGATATAAAATAATATAATGACTAAAAGACGAACAATAACATCTGTAAACAAATTGTTAAACCAGGACTTTCAGACTATTACACTGCCCTTACAAATCACGTAACAACGAAATGGAAACAAATGTTTAACGATTGGCTATTGAAAAGTGAGTGTCGAATATTGTAGTATTGTGTTAAAAAAATCGGAGGAATTATGCCTACACAACTGCAGCAAGAAAAACACTCCATAGAGGCGTGGTCCCTGATCAATCGTAAATATTTGGGGAAAGGTGTGCGAGTCAAGCGCTTTCGCCGGCCGACCCGCTGCCAAATTCGTAACCGCGTCCTGCTAGCCATACTTATGGCCAACGACATCAAGCTGTCACAATTGGCCGAAGAACTGGGAGTATCCTCCCGTAGTGTCAGTGCCTGGGTGTATGAGGGACGCGTTCCCGGAAAAAACAACCTGGAGAAAGCCTGCAGCTACTTGGGTTATCCCCGTCATATCCTCTTCAGAGAAGAACTGCTGGAGAAATCACCATTGATCTGTCAGCCTGCACCTTCCCGCTTCATGAAACGCACCCTGACACGTTCTCCGGTCAGCAATCGAATTCTGACAGGCCTGTGCATGGTTCATGATTTGTCGGTAAGCGATGTCAGCCGCTGGATCGGCGTCCATCCCGGCACGTTTCGCAAATGGCTGCATCAAGGCACCGTACCATCCGCGGCATTTCAGGAAAAAGCGGAACAGTTCTTCCGTATCCCTAAATCTGTTCTGTTCGCAGATTGCGCATTGAAGCAAGATTCTCCTAAATGAAGTTATCATGATTTTTAATAACCATACTTAAGATGACGAACCAAACGCCCAGCAGGCCGGATTTGATCCGGCTTGGCTGGGCTTATTTTTTGTTATGGCATATTTGGAAGAGATCAGGGAATACAAGTAACATCGAGAATCGCGGCATCCAGAATGGAGGTGACTCACGCATGAAGTTGCGCCATAAGGAAATTGGCGGGGCATTGGGATTATTGGCCGGAACTACGATGGGCAGCGGCATCGGATTTCTGATAGGCTGGCACTCTTACGATCTGATAGTTCTGGTTGCCTTCTTCGGTTTATTCGGAATTACAGCCGGGCGGTGGGCTGGCTCCCGCATTGTATTCAAAGAGTTTCCGTAAACGTAAAAATCAATTGCCAAGCTCCACATTCTACAACCCCCTGCCCAAGATGCAGTGCAGCAAAAAAGCAGACAAGGAAACCATTCGCTTCCCCATCTGCTTTTTCTCATTTTGAGAAAACCCTCATCGGCGGTTTTTCACAATTCAAAGCGATTTATCATCCATCGGCTCCCCTGCATAGCCCGTTGAATACTCATGAAAATAATCCTCGCCCAAGGTTGTATCCGGTATATCCTTTTCGCTCCAGGTCTTGCCTCCATCCTCTGTTATGGCCTGACCACTGAATCCACTTTCTGGTGATATAAAATGGAGAAAATCCCCATTCGGCGTGCTTCCAATCCGGTCCCATGTCTGCCCGCCATTGGTTGTGCGGTAGAGATCGTTATTCTCCATAACGGCCCAAGCCTGCTTGCCGTTCAGTGCAAAGATTTGACGCACGGTTCCCTTCAGCTGAGCTTGAACCTCCCATTCCGTACCACCGTTATCACTATATGCAATCCAGCCTTCTCCGCCTATCCATCCCGTTTTATGATTAACCAGCCTGACTGCCGTCACATCCGCTAAATCCACATCGGGCTGTAAGGCCGAAGCTTTCTGGTCATTCGTATGATTCTGTTCTGCATCGGCACTATGATCTCCGGCGTCATCAGCTTCACCCGCAGCATGATTCGAATTGGCAGGAGATTCTCCCTCAGGGTTAGCTCTGTTCGGAGCATTCGGGGATTGCTCCGGCACCGGAGCTTGGGCCCCATCCCCTCCATCCGATGGCTGGCAGCCTGCAACCAGGCCCACAACGATAAGCAGCAGTAAAATAAAGCCAAACCCAATTCGAGGTTTTATCATATGATCACACCCCTTACATTCAAAGTATTAATCGGCTACAACGGTTAACGGGTCCTCTATACTATATATCCAACTCCATCAATTTCACCCAAATGAAGAACACACTCTCATCTTTAGTATAACGCGATTTCTCTCTGAATAGGAACGAAAAAAGCTGCTCTTCAAGTAGAAATTCACTTGAAAAACAGCTTAAGTTCTTGGATGCGGTCGAGAGGACTCGAACCTCCACGGGGGTTAGCCCACACGGACCTGAACCGTGCGCGTCTGCCAATTCCGCCACGACCGCGTATTATGTAAGCCGGTGTTGTGTTGATCACCGTAATTAAGAGTATATTACGCCAGAAGTTAAAAAGCAAGCATTATTTTTTAAGAAAATGTCGAAACCGGATATTCCGCATAATTTCAACATTTCAACCCGACGCCAGATCGTCCATTGGTCAAGAATGATTCTGGAGAATACCCTCGTTTACTCATCCTCCACAGGGTATGTTTATTCGAGAAACCCCTCATACTAAAACAACCAAGCTCTGGAACCTGTAATATATACTTTACGAAGCGCGAGGACATAACGATGTATATGAAGAAATATGGAATCACCTTCCTGATGGGCTCACTCTGTCTTGCCTTCACCGCAATCACCGACATCCTGTTCGGTTTCCCATGGACTAACTTTATCATCAATTGGAAATTCACGCTGTTCTCCATTGTAGAAAAATGGACTGTTATCCTGCTGCTGATCTTATTGTTCGTTCCGGATGTATATCAATTCTTCAAAAAGAAAAAGTCCCGACATGCAAGCCAATCCTAATCCTCTTATAATAGGATGTGGCTCACGAAGCGGGACTTGAATTGGAATTAGGTTCGGATTTGGATCTGGATTTGGATTTCATCCTCCGTACCAGGATGCGGATCAACCAAGACAGCAGGAATGACAATCGTGAATACAGGGAGCACGGTATACAGATACTTGCTCCCTTTCATAAGATGTTCGCTATAGGAGCGCGACAGAACCATCGAATTCCCCAGTATGATTACAGCATAGGGATAGATTAGTTTTTTGTACGGAATCTTAAACAGCTCCGATGTGCACATCAGCGCCGCATAATAATACAAACTTATTTTGAAAAACACGCCAATGATTAATACCATCACCACGAGTATTTCTGTTCGCTCGATAAACTCGGAAATATTGGCCTTGCCGACCATGGTAAGCAGCGGAAATACCGAACGCTCGGTAATATTCGTTCCCAGCACTGAAATGGTAATGGCTGAGGTCTGCGCCAGCATGACGCCGCAAAATAATATCGCCAAATAACCGGCCTTAATCCCTGTTTTCTTCTGATTCAAGGCAGGCATTAAGACTGTAGCAACAATAAGCTCCGCGAATGGAAAGTGAATGTTTTTCTCCACTACGGATTCCAAGATCGGCCCCGTGCCTTCTCCCATCACAGGCAGCAAACGCTGCAGGTCCACAATCCCGGCAAACAGGATGACCAACAAGCTAAACCCTCCGATAATCAATACGACGGCTAAGAAGATCAGCGCAGTACGGGCGAGCACCTCAATCCCTTTGCCCAGCACATACGCAACCGTCATCACCATGATAAGATTTACGATAAGCAGGGGAGTTTCCTTCAGCGCTGCCGATGCCATCACCAGAAGTCCTCCGTCAACAACATCTCTGGAAGCCGTATGCAAGTAGAACACACCGTACGACAATCCGACAAATCCACCTAAATATTTCCCAAGCAATATTCGGTAATATACAGTCGGAAGTTTATCGGGAAACAGGGAGTAGAGAAAAGCGTTCATTGAGAAAAGCAGCAGACCCATGATCATGCCGATCAGCATCGCGATCCATGAATCCTTACCGGCTTGCAATCCAAGATTCACGACAAGCGTGGTTCCAAATTGAAACAGGACCAACAGTGAGAAGAATTGGAGCGGACTAATTCTCACCTTCTCCATACGGCTCCTCCTTTTCGTTACTCGATGTGGATGTCGTGTTTAAAGGAACGATCTCTCATCTGTGAATTTCGCACGACCGAGTTTACTTGGTATTCAACCTGAATTCGCGGATAAATCACATCCCAGCGGTCTTTCAATTCCCGCCAGACCGCCGGTTTGGTCCGTTCGATTACATGACTGAATCCCAAAATGTCACTATCCAATTTCTTGCTTTTTTCTACTGCTTTTTTCAAAATTCGCACAACCTCTTTGTTGACAGCCTCTTCAAGAATCTTCATCGTATGAGGGTCCCTCAGATCAATACTGCTGTTCACTTCCCGGATCGAGAGGTTCGGCTCAACAAAAATTCGAATGATTGGCTGCAGCGGATCCTGAAGTTCGGCTTCAATTCGGGTCTTGGAGCGCATGACATCGAAAGCGACTTCACCTTGTCCATTTTCAAGTTTGATATGCAATGGCGTTTTTTGCATTTTATCCCTGATCCACACGGTCCCGCGGCTCTCTTCCTTCGTCATCCAGCCCTTGAGTTTTCCGCCTTTGAAAACAGCCAGATTGGAGATGACGGCTAACCCGTCGCTCTTCGCACTCTCCAAATTCGATTTCTTAGCTGCCCCCTCTTTGCTCCCTTCGATAATAACACCATTAATAATCGGTCCACCTCCAGGCGTAAGCATCCCCCGGATAACATCATCCACTTCAACCCGAAAGTTCTCGCTTAACTGTCTGGAGGTCAAATCGATCTTCTGTGCCAAAGCGAAGGCTGTAATCTTCCCGATAGGAGTCAATACAGCGACAACCTCCTCGGCCCGCTGCCCCTTCCCGGCAACCAGAATTTCAGCTGTCAACCTGATATCGGAATCCCGATCCAGATAATCAAATAAATCGACGATGCCGTTCCTCGCGACATCATCGGATATGACAATTAAGCCCGTATGCGCCAGCGATATAATTCGCGGTACTTTGCGGGATGTATTGCGCATCGCTTCAATAACGGTTTTACCGGATGCTTGGTAGACTGATGTCGGTGTGGCCCCTCTTCCTGCTTTTCCGGAGATCTCATCGGCAACCACTGTTTGAAAAGAGATCAAGTACTGACTCTTGCTCTCCATCCAATCGATACCGATCCCGGATACGATCGCCCGCCGGTTTAACTCCACCGCATCCCAGCAGCCGGTCATCATGGCAAGGCAGCAGCCAAGCACAAGGAAGGCAAACCATCTGTGTTTCAACATATCTCATGATCGCTCCTAACCTGAGTTACGATTCCCCTCGGCACTGGGAGCGACGGCATGCTGATTGCTGCCCCCGCCCCCTCTCTCGCTGCCGTTGTTCTGTTCTGCAGTGCCCGAACCGGCCCCGATGCCTTGCTGTGTCGATGAACGGTTTCCCTGCTTGCCAGATCCGGAAGCCGAAGCGGTGAGAGTAGCAGACTGAAGCGTTTTAAAGGGCATCCGCAGGACGGCATCCTTCTGGCTCTTGTACCGAAACGGGCTTATGGGCGCCAGGTAAGGTTCACCGAAGGAACGGAGACTGTTCATATGCGCAACAAGCACGATTAATCCCAAGGTGAGCCCATAAAAGCCAAACATGCCTGAGAGCACCATAAATCCAAACCGGATCAATCGGCCTGCAATGGACAAGTTGTACGCCGGTATCGCAAAGCTTGCGATACCGGTCAGGGCGACAACGATGACCATCGCAGGCGTAATCAGTCCAGCCTCTACCACTGCCTGTCCCAGGATCAAAGCACCCACAACCGAAACGGTTTGCCCGATGGCTCTCGGCATCCTCACGCCGGCTTCCCGCAGTATTTCAAAAACAATCTCCATGAGCATTGCTTCAACAAAAGCAGGGAAAGGCACACCTTCCCGCTGAGCCACCAAACTAATCAGCAATAAGGTTGGTACCATCTCATAGTGAAACGTAGTGAGTGCAATGTACACCGACGGGCCCAAGATCAAAATAATGAAGCAAAGATAACGGACAATCCGCATCACAATGGCAATATCAAATCGCTGTGCATAGTCTTCCGGCGACTGAAAGAAATGAACGAATACCGTTGGGAGCACCAGGACAAATGGCGTTCCGTCAACCAAAACGATAATGCGTCCCTCCAGCAATTTGCCAGCTGCGTCATCGGGACGCTCCGTATTATAGATCGTCGGAAACGGCGTCACCGTTTTGTCCTGAATAAATTCTTCAATGTATGCGGACTCCAGAATCCCTTCAATTTTGATTCCGTGTATCCGTTCTTTGATTTCTTTCACAATCTCAGGATCTGCCTTCCCCTTAACGTACATAATCGCCACATGCGTATGGGTTACCGACCCGATCTTCATCGTCTCCAGCCACAGATCAGGAGATTTCATCCGCCGCCGGATCAAGGATATATTCGTGGCAATGGACTCTACAAAGCTGTCTTTCGGGCCCCGGACAACAAGCTGTGAAGTCGGCTCCGTCACAGACCGCCACTCGCCACCCTGCGTACCAGCTACGATGGCTTTTTCCGACCCTTCGATCAGGATGGCGGTATCGCCAGACAGTATGGCAAGCATAATATCATTCCACTCGGTCATGGTCCTGGATTCACCCATCGCGAGCCCATCCTCCATGATCCGCTTCAGCATGGCTTCAGGGTCTTCTTTATTCAATAGGTCAGGATTTACATGCAGCAGGGATTCCATCACAAAATGGTTGACCATTTGGGGATCACTAAGCCCGTTCAGATAAACGATGGCGCAATTATCCTCAGGCTGACCGCCCAGTTTCAAACGGCGGATAACGATATCCGGGCTGTCTCCGGATTCAGTTCGTATACGAGCCAGTTGTTCTTCCATATTGCCCGAAATTACGGATGGCCTCGTCTTCGAGGATAGCTCCAGTTCCTCTGAATCCTTCTTTGGAGCTTTACGGCGGTTACGAGATCGGTAGCCTATCATGTTGGTATCCTCATCCTTCAAAACTCAAGTTATCTCCATTATTTGCTTTACATTCCTATTTCATGCGGAGAGCAAAGAGGAATTCAGATACGGAGCGAAGAATTGTCTATGCATGAAGACTATATTCACAGGGAGGATACTATTTTGAAGCGTTACGGGTTGCCATTGGTCATCCTGATCATGAGCGTCATTTACATTTTCTTGATTCCATCTGAGCCATTAGCGGTCAAACTGCTGTTCAAGCTGATTCCGATGTGGCTCATCATACTCTTTGCTTATTGGCAATTCCCGCCATATAAATCAAAGGTTCATTATCTTCTGGTGATAGGGCTGTTCTTCTGTATGATTGGTGATGGAACACTGATCTGGTTCGTGGTCGGTCTCACCGCCTTTCTGATTGGACATCTGTTCTATGCGGCCGGCTTCCTCACACAATGGCGCTACTCGCTCCTCCGTTTCCTCAGCATCGTTCCAATCGCAATCTACTCGTTATTCATGGGCAGCGAATTGGTGTCTTCGATTAAGGCCAATGGAGATCACGGCTTGATTATTCCGGTTATCGCTTATATCACGGTCATTTCACTTATGCTCTGGTCGGCCATTATGACCGGGAACCGGTGGGCGATGCTCGGGAGCCTGCTGTTTGTCATCTCGGATTCGATCCTGTCCTGGAACATGTTTGTTTCAGATATTCGCTACTCCGGCGTGTGGATCATGACAACCTATTACGCCGCCCAATTTCTCATTGCACGCAGCATTGCAGCCTTCGATAGTCCTCACATGCAATCCGCAAGCAGCGCAGCCCTTAACACATCGGTTTTTAAATAGAACACAAAACAAGCTGAGCCCGGGTCCATCTTGCACCCGGGCTCAGCCCTGTTATCATTCATTGCTTTATCCTATTAAGGACCTAACTGGTACCGGCCCCTCTTTAATCCCGCCAATTCATGCGTACCTGCTTAATTCCCTCAACCTGCCACAGCTGCTCGAACAATCCGTTAATTCCCTTGCTGTTAAACGAATAGACCCGAAATTCCATCGTCACCTTGGTTGAATCATCTTCCAATGTATCGTTGTTGACGATCATGCCCTCAACGGTCATGTTCGCCCTTTGCAGCAAATCGGTAATGGTGCTGACATGAACCGGACGGTCCCCGGTCTCAATCATGATTTTTAGGCTGCCGGATTTCTTAATAAAGAGAAACCTCGATTCCAGTTTATTCAGCACCAGCGTGCTGACCAGAACAATCGCCGTTGTTATGATCGCTGGCCAATAAAACCCGGAACCAACACTTAAACCAATAGCCGCCGCTACCCATAAGGTTGCCGCCGTGGTGAGACCTGAAATGATATGATTCGAACGCCGCAGGATAGCCCCGGCTCCAAGAAAACCGATACCGCTTACAACTTGTGCGGCCAGCCGGGCAGGATCAAACCTCGCATTGGGATGATTGATCAGGGCTGAATCAAACCCGTAAATGGAAGTCAGCATAATCAGCGTTGATCCGACGGCTACCAAGAGATGCGTTTTTAGACCGGCCTGCTTGTTTCTGCGTTCGCGCTCCCAACCGATTAAACCGCCAAGCAGCGCTGCAAATAACAGCCGCATCAGCATGGTCCCTGTATCCAGTTGAAACACATCCATTCCTAATCTCCACCCATCCTTGTCATTTAAGGCGGCTCTTCGTTATGCCATATGTTCATCCTGCCAGCGCCATAACTCTTTGCTGGAGGTGGATATGCCGATTACACCGCTCTTCAGAGCTGTATCAAAATCCTCCAAATCGATCATGAGTCCTCCCGCGATGACAGGCACGTCCACCTCGGCACGAATACGGTCCATAATACGCTGACATACCATGCCCGGCAGAACTTCGATTGCGTCCGGATTGGAGGCCTTAATCATCTTGATTCCGTTATCCAGTGAGACGGAGTCAAATACAAATAGACGCTGAACTGTCAACAAGCCCAATTTTTTTGCTTCCACGATCGCTGTGTTTTTTGTTGTAACGATTCCGTCAATACCTGCCTTCTCGGCTAAATACCTGACTCCCGTCTTGTCTTTGCCGATTCCTTCAATGAGATCAAAATGAACAAATGAGAGCTTGCCAGCCTCAGAAATCTGCTCGACAATCGATTCAATCATAAAGATATCGGTCTTGAGAATAAAAACGATATTCGATTCGGTTGCCAGCACGGCGGGCAGTTCTTCGGCATGCATTAATGATGTGATAATGGGCCTTCGCTTCAAACAATACGAAATTCGTTGTGCACCTTCTACACTGGTTCTCATGTCTTCACCTCGTTGCCGCAGCAGCATCTCCAATTCTCCCGTTGCCCCGGCATATTTTTATATCCATCATGACTTTGCTTCATCTGCCTGCTCCAAGGCATGACCTGCGAGATAAATATCGTGGACCGAATTCAGGACGTAGGTAGGCGTAACGCTGCTGCCGATCAGGTCATCCCTGCCCGACACGCCAGTCAGCACCAATGCCGTACTCATTCCCGCCTCGTTTCCCATCCGAATATCCGTCTCAAGCCGATCCCCTGACATCAGGCATGCTTCCGCTTTCACTCCCAAAATATCAAGTGCCGTCAATGCCGTCAAGACGGAGGGCTTGCCCATGACAGTCGTAATTCGGATGCCCGCTGTACCTTCGATGGCACCAATCATGCCGCCACAATCGGGAATATCCCCGCCGGGCATGGGACATGTTCGATCCGGATGGGTTGCAATAACATCGGCGCCGTGTTTAATTGCCTGATATGCGAAATCCAGATGCCGATAGTGAAACTCCCGATCCCACGAAACGACCACAACATCGGTTTCCTCCGGCGTAGATGCGAATGAAATTCCGTTATCCAGCAGTTCATTCTTCAATATGTCCTCACCGATCACGTAGACCTGTGCACCCGGATGATGCTTCTGAAGATAATGGATCGTAACGAGTGCAGGGTTCAATATATGCTTCAGTTCTACCTCAATGCCAAGCTTCGCTAATTTCTTCAGATAATTTTCTCTGGAATCAATCGTTTTGTTAGTTAAAAACAACAGCTTCTTATCCAGCCCCTGCAAATAGTGAATGGTCTCAACAGCCCCATCAATCGCCTCGGCCCCCAGATAGATCGTACCATCCAAATCAAAAATATAACCTGAAAAATGATCCATTGTCGTTCTCCTCTGCATGTTCAATCTGTAACTTCCGCCTGCAAACGTAAATGGGACGTAAATGGGACATGTTCTGGTTAGATCAGTTCTGTTATGCAATCACAGCCCCCATCCGTATGTATACATATGACAGCACCATTCCCTTTAGTCCTTGGACAAGCGATCATACGGATACAAAAAAAAGAGAAACACTTCGCATTAAAAACGCTTTCATCCATGACAAATGAAAGGTTCGTTATGCAAAGGGCTTCTCATCATCTCTGCCCAGCTCTATAACTTCATATGGTTATACTACATCCAGCTTTTACATTTGACAAGATGATAATAATTCAGAATTATCGAATCATGGCTGAGATGGTGGGAGAATCCTCCTCTTTCTCTTGGGTGTCCACCATTTCTACATGTTCCCTACCCAAAGGATACGGAAACAGCTCCGTCCTGTCGCCTGCAGGAGCCCCCCATGCCAACTGCAATTGATCCTGCAGCAGCTCCAGTTGTCTGTCAACTTCCTCTTGACTCCATTCTAAATAATCCTTCATTATCTCGATTACAGGAGCGATTAACCTCTCGGCCCTTGGCCGGTCAAACAGCACCCAGCCCGTTCTTCTTAGCAGAAAATCAACAGCGGTTATTGTCATCTCATGTTCTATGGAGTACTGGATTTCTGCTCGCAGCACTCTAATTTCCATCGATTCCGACGCCTGCGAAGCAGCATGAATCCGATGAAGCAGCTCTTTTGTATTAGAGCCGTATCGGGTCATCAAGCCCAGCATGAGCTCCGACGGGATGCCAAGCGATTTCCCCTGCTTAACCAGCATTTCTCGCAATTCCTCATAAGTAAGACCATTCAGCTCTCCGCCGCTTATCGGTACCCGGTCTGTTGTACAAGGAGGATAGATGGTGCCATCTGCCTCTTGAAGCTGTCTGGCAGCCAGGTTCACAACCTTCTCGGCCATTTTCCGAAATCCGGTCAGCTTTCCGCCTGCAATGGTAATCAATCCAGAATCGGATACAACCATTTCGTCCTTTCCGGATATCTCCGAGGGCCCCTTCCCTTCCTCGCGCACGAGAGGACGAAGTCCAGACCAGCCCGCTTCGATATCGCTTATCTTCAAATGGACATCCGGGAAAGCATGACGAACCGCATCAAGGAGATACCGCCGATCTTCAGCGGTAACGCCCGGCGTCTCCGTTGCACCTTCGTATACGGTATCGGTTGTTCCGATGTAGGTCTTGCCCTCCCTGGGAATAACGAATATCATTCGGCCACCGGGCACATCAAAATAAGCAGCTTGTCGTATCGGGAGCTTCGCATGATCCACCACCAGGTGAACGCCCTTGGTGAATAATAATGACCTGCCTTTCAGCGAATTGTCCTTCTGCCTGACCTGATCTGCCCATAGACCGGCTGCATTCACGATTTTTTTTGCGAATACCTCATAGGTTTCCCCGCTCCATTGATCCTCCACGTGAGCACCTACCACTCTTCCCCCGCGATAAATAAATGCGCATACTTTAGCGTAATTCGCGATCAGCGCTCCCCTGGCCCGTGCAGACTTCATCACTTCAACCGTTAGCCGTGCATCATCGGTGCGATATTCGTAATAATAACCGCAGCCTCGTAACCCCTCCTTACGAAGGAGCGGCTCCAGCGCTAGGGTTCCCTCGCGTCGGAACATGGTCACCCGCTCACTGCCCTTGACCCCCGCCAGCCAGTCATGCAGATACAATCCGATGGCTCTGGCCAAATAACCGTAGGTGCCTTTCTTATAAATAGGCATTAGCATCGGAATCGGCTCCACAAGATGCGGAGCGCTCCGGTGAAGCAGCGCCCGCTCGTAGCCTGCTTCACGTACCAAGCCAAGCTCTCCCTGCCGCAAATACCGGAGACCGGCATGGATCAGCTTCGTCGATCTGCTGCTTGTTCCCGAAGCCAAATCGCCCATCTCGACCAAGCCGACGGCCATCCCCCTGCAGCTGGCGTCCCAAGCAATTCCCGCACCCGTGATACCGCCGCCAATCACCAGCACATCCAGCTTGCTAGCCGACATGTCCTGCAAATATTGGGTCCGCATCCTAGCGGATAAGCTTGTGCCCACCTGACATTCCCCTCCCTGAATCTATTAAGAAAAACGTATAAATCTAAAAAAGAACCGCATCTGCTGAATGCATACTGAAATACAGTACGCATTGAAGCAAAAGGGTTCTCCATGATCTCTGCCCGTTTATGCAATAAATATGATTATTCATTATATGTTGCTTTTATGCTTATGTCTACATAGAACCTGTTATTAGAACTTTGCAGGTCTAATGTCATTTTTTTCGTAAAGCCGATGGAGCCATTCGCTTATATTTCTTGAAGGTCCGGCTGAAATAATAAATATCGTTGAATCCGGTAGCAGCCGCAATTTCCGATACCGTAAGCGGACTTTCGCGGAGCAGGTAATCCGCCCGGTTAAGCCTGGTTTCATTCACGTACTCCGTCACGGTCCGGCCGCTGATCTCCTTGAACAATCGGCTGAAATGAAATCGGCTGAGACCGGCCATGCCGGATAACAGCTCCACGGACAGATCGTCCCGGTAATGCTCTTCAATGTATTTGAATATCGGCGCAAACCGCTCCACATTTTTCATTCGCTCCACGTATTCGTCCTGTGTGAGAACCGTGGCGACATAACCTCGCAGCAGCAGCGTAAGCAGCCGGTACAGCTCCGATTTGATGGCCAGCTCATAGCCGAATTCCTGCCGTTCCAGCTCCTTGATAATGGATAGCATGGGTGCCAGCGCATCATCCCCGTTGATTCGGTTCTCGAAGATCAGACGGTTCTGGGTGATCGGTGTGATGAATTTCATCTCGGGCGCATCCAGGGAATGGCTCTGCAGCAGCGAGAAATCAGCGATTAACGCATAATAAAACAAATGTTCCGACTGGCTGAGCCCGTAATGCAGTTCATTCCGGTTAATGACGATCATATCGCCTTCCTTGGCGGTGAAGGTGGACGATCCGCATTCCAGCGTCGCTTCCCCCGAAACAAAATACAGAATTTCAAGATGCTCATGCCAATGATGGTTAAATAAAACCTGTCCCCGGCCATCAAACTCGCAACGATGAACCTTGATTGGAAACTGAGGATCCGGCATCGTCATCGGTTCTCGCAGTGTTTTGTCCAATGCTCTGATCTCCTTCCCGTAAGACAGCACAATTGTACAAACAAACAGCACGGTTTATCATGGTGTCTTCCTCTAAAAGGATTATAATACGAAAGTGTAATGCAGTAAATTCAGAGGAGTGAAATCATGAAATCTATTAATGTTGGCGTCATTGGCACTGGATCGATCTCTGCTATGCATTTGCAATCCTATCAAAAACATGCGAACGCGAATTTGCTCGCCGTGTGTGATTTAAATGAAGAAAGAGCACAGCGTGCAGCTGAAAAATACGGCGCTACCAAAGTCTATACAGACTATAACGAACTTCTGGCTGATCCCGATATCGATGCGGTCAGCATCTGTACCTGGAACAATACCCATGCCGAAATCAGCATCGCGGCACTGAATGCCGGCAAACACGTTCTGGTTGAGAAACCTCTCTGCCGTACGGTTGAGGAAGCGCTTCAAGTACAGGAAGCCGTGAAATCCTCGGGCAAGCTGCTTCAGGTCGGATTCGTAAGACGTTACGACCCTAACGCCCAGATGCTGCGTGAGTTTGCAGACAAGGGGGAATTCGGGGATATTTACTTCGCGAAGGCGTCCTCCATCCGTCGTCTCGGTAATCCGGGCGGCTGGTTCTCCGACATCGAACGTTCCGGCGGCGGCCCCCTTATCGATATCGGCGTGCATGTCATTGACCTGTGCTGGTATATGATGGGACGTCCAAAGCCAGTTGCCGTCAGCGCAAATACATACCGGAAACTGGGCAACCGCTCCAATGTTCGCAACCTGTCCTTCTACAAGGCAGCTGATTACGACGCGGAGAAGAATACGGTTGAAGATATGGCAAATGCGATGATCCGTTTTGAAAACGGTGCCTCTTTGCTGGTGGACGTGAGCTTCACCCTGCACTCCAAGGAAAACCTGCAATCCGTTAAGTTGTATGGAGACAAGGGCGGATTCGAGATTGATCCTGAGGTTTCCATCGTAACCGAGAAACACGATACCATCATCAATATCCAGCCGCAAACAGACAACAAAGGATTCGACTTCGATGCCGCTTTCCAAAGCGAAGTCAATCACTTCATTTCCTGTATCGAGAACGGCACGACACCGCTCAGCCCGGTTGAAGACGGCGTTGAGATCATGAAGATTCTGTGCGGTATCTATGAATCCGCTGAGAAAGGAGCTGAAGTTCTGCTATGAAACTTGGAGTGAGCTCATACAGCCTGTATCAGGCCATGAACAAAGGCGAGATGACCATTACCGATGTCATCGACTACGTTGCAGAGATCGGCGGAGAGCATATCGAGATCGTTCCGCTCGGCTTTAACCTGAAGGAAACGCCGGAGCTGATCGATACGATCAAATCCCATGCTGCATCCAAGGGACTTGAGATTTCCAATTATGCCATCGGCGCCAATTTTGCGGAATTGGATGACGCTGCCTATGAAGCGGAAATTGAAAGAGTTAAAGGCGAAGTGGACATAGCGGCGGCCCTTGGCGTTAAGCTGATGCGCCATGACGTTGCTTCTTCCAAGGACTTGTCCATTACTCATTTTCTGGAGGAACTCCCGCGTCTGGCCAATGCTTGCCGTATCATTGCCGATTACGCGGCAGAACGCGGCATCACCACCAGCGTGGAGAACCACGGATATTTCATACAGCAGAGCGACCGTGTAAAAACACTTGTCCAAACCGTAAATCATCCAAACTTTAAAACAACCCTGGATATCGGGAATTTCCTCTGTGCGGATGAGGTATCCACCGTGGCTGTAGCCAACAATATCGGCTTGGCCTCGATGGTTCACTTCAAGGACTTCTATTATCGCCCGGCCAAGCGTGTGCCTGGATCCGGCTGGTTCAACACCTCGAGCGGCAATTGGCTCCGGGGCGCGATTGTCGGCCAAGGCGATATCGATATGCCGGAAGTCGTTCGCATCGTGAAAGAATCCGGTTATGACGGCTACATCTCGATCGAATTCGAAGGATTGGAAGATTGCCGTACGGGAGCCAAATTTGGATTGGAATATGTCCGCAAAGCATGGAATGAAGTTTAATTCAGACGGACGATAGATGATATAAGGAGGATATAACGATGTCGAAGCCTATCATGCCTAACAAAATTGGCGTTATTGTGGACAGCTTTCGTGTTGGCGTAAGAGAAGGTCTTATCAAGGCTCGGGATGTTGGTGCCGATGGTGTTCAGATTTATGCCGTTCATGGCGAAATGGACCCAGCCAACCTGTCTGCTTCCGCTCGCAAAGAATTGAAGGATTATATCGAATCACTCGGACTTGAAATCTCCGCACTCGTGGGTGACCTTGGCGGACACGGCTTCCAGGACCCTGCTGAAAATGCGGCCAAGATCGAAAAATCCAAACGGATCATGGAGCTTGGTTTGGAGCTTGGAACGAATATTATCACAACCCATATCGGTATCGTTCCGCAGGACCACAACGGCCGCGTATACGAAACGATGCACAATGCCTGCGTGGAGCTCAGCACCTTCGCAAATTCCATGAACGCATTCTTTGCCATCGAGACGGGCCCCGAGCCTTCCGCCCACTTGAAGGCATTCCTCGACGGTTTGGGTTCCAACGGCGTATCGGTTAACTTCGACCCGGCAAATATGGTCATGGTTACAGGGGATGATCCGGTACAGGGCGTGTACAACCTGAAGGATTATATCGTCCATACGCATGCGAAGGACGGAATCAAGCTTGCCGACTATATCGATCCTCGCGATGTATACGGCGATTTCGGATACGAGGCGCCGCCGCTGGACCATGACTTAATCGCCGATATGGCAGAATCCGGCGAGAAGTTCCGTGAGGTTCCGCTCGGTGAAGGCGGCGTGAACTGGTCGGCATATCTGCAAGCCCTCAAAGACATTGGCTACACCGGATATCTGACGATCGAACGCGAAGTGAAAGCAAATCCGGAGGCTGACATCAAACTCGCCGTAGATTTTCTGAAGACGTTCAGAGCCTAACCGATTCATTACCATACAGAGTCTCGCTGCAACGGGTCTGGGCCTAATAAGAGCCTCACGCAGCGGGCTCCATATGAAAAGCAGGCAGATCAAGGATATTTCCCGATCTGCCTGCTTTTTTTATTCATGCCATGTTGATGAACTTAGTTAAGATACGGTCTGCTTCCCAGGCAATGTCTCCAAGGAGCCGTTCGCATTCGCGGAACGGATCTCGGCCTCGATAATTTCCAGTGATCCGGCAGCGCTTTCCGGTGTGCATACCGTTACGGGTGTCCCTTGTGCAACATGCTCAAGGAAATACTGGAGTTCGCGATAGTAACCGGAATCACCGGACAGCTCAGCCGTAAAGCCCGGAGCATCTTCAGGATAAACCTTCAATTCATTATTCTGGAACACAAGCGTAGCCTGCTCCAGATTCACCCGGTATCCCATATGGAATCCGTGTTCACCGCTCAGTGTCCAGTCCGCATGGGCGTTAATCACCTTACCATCCGGATAGCTGTAATGAGTGGACACGATATCGTACAGGCTGCCTTCAATGATGGTTTTGGCGAATGTGGATACCCGTTCCGGCTTGCCCATCAGCCAGTGGATCATATCCACGTCATGGACATGCATGTCGGTGATGCAGCCTCCGCTTTTGTCCCCTTCCAGAAACCAGCCCTTCGGCGGTTCGGAGCCGCGGAAGAACTCCCCTGCTACGATGCTTCCGTATCGTCCGTCCTCCACGCAGGCTTTTAAATATTCATAAGCGGGCCAGAAACGCAGGCATTGTCCGATCATCAACGTTTTGCCTGTACGCTCTGCTGTTTTCACCATGCGCCAGGCTTCTTCTGCACTGCCTGCCATCGGCTTCTCACACATGACGTGAATCCCCTTCTCCAGCAGCATGCAGGTCATATCCGCATGTAAATAAGTCGGCAGACATACGTCCACGATATCAAGCTCTTCATTCTCCAGCATGCTGTCTACATGATCGTAGAGATGATAGGGCTCCAGATCATATACATCACGCTCAGTGGCCATATTGCCATTGGCTTTGCTGTCTTTCAGCTCATCGATACGCAGATCGCAGATGGCAACCAGCTTAATGTCGGCACCTTCTTCCATGAGACGGACATAATTGTCGAAATGCATGCGTCCCATGAAACCAAAACCCAATATTCCGATTTTCAGCATCCTATATTCCCTCCGTATCCCTTATTATGATTGGCCTTGACGCTGGCGCGCGTCAGGCTGGCGCAATGACGGTGTACGTCCGAGAATTGCATCCATTGCATTGGATGTATTAAAAATGATCTGCTCCGAATAGTGGGTATAGGCCGGGATCATCTCTGCCGTAACATAGTTGTCATAGCCGATTAAACGCAGCGCTTCCACCACGGCCGGGTAATCAACGTCTCCTGCCAGCAAATCAACAAAGCCGTGCAGCCCGCCAGCTTGCCTGCGGTAGTCCTTGAAATGGACTTTTTTGATCCGCTGACCCAGAATCCGAATCCACTGCTCGGGATAACCGATATGAACAACATTCCCTACGTCAAAATAGGAGCCGACATAATCGGAACCGATCTCGTCAATGAAATTCCGCAATTCCAGCGGCGACAGCAGAAATTTGTTCCACACATTCTCAAGCGCGATGGCAACACCGGCACTCTCTGCAAACGGCACCAGCTTACGAATGGATTCTTGAGCGCGATCGTATGCATATTCGTAATCAATCACGGAGGAGCCAGGGATGAAATCGACGCCGACCGCGCCGGGGATAACCAAAATGGCGTCCACACCGAATGCGGCAGCCAGTTCCAGCTGCTTCTTGCAAACATCCATCGCTTTTTCACGGACAGCCGGGTCTTCGCTTGTCATTGGATAATCCCAATAAAGGCCTGTTGCCAGTCCTGCAATTTCCAGGTCCGCGTCTTTCAGCTGTGCAGCGATGTTCTGCACTTCCTTATCACCGGCTTGGAGCCCAAGCTCGCCCGTTTGGTTTAATGACAATTCGATTCCGTCAAACCCAGCTTCTTTTGCCAATCGGATGCAGTCGGAGATGGCCGCATCCCCTTGGAATGACCAAATGTTAATCCCTTTCTTCATGACGAATCCCTCCTCAAATCAATAGGTTGATTGATGCAGCTTCCGCTTTCACATGGAAGTCTTTAAAAATAAATTGAAAGATTCATGTAACGCAACATTTGACTTTTTCCGTCAAGTTGTAAATAAACCATCAGGATGTAATAATACTTATATAATAAATAAATATTCCATCAAATGATTTAGATAGAAAAGTGATTATTTGGACAATTCCGTTCTCTTCAAAAATTTTATTTCATCCCTTTCTGGAGTGATTTATCTATGAACGATACAAACTCGGATTACCCGATAAAGCGTGAAGCGTCCTTCCGGGAATGGTCGCCCAGCATTCATTATGCTCAATTCCAACGCATGGCGACGGGGGCTCTCCCGAGGCGAAGATTGTACGATTTCGAGCTGCTCTACGTATGCCATGGCGCAGCCGCCACAACGATGAACGGGAATCGGTATGTCATCGAAGCCGGGCAGCTCATTTTCCTGCCCTCCGGTGTTTACCATCAGAATGAGGTGATATCTGAGCCTGATGCGCGATTTTTGGGAATTCATTTTGATTTCTTTGATGAACTGGACATTCAGACCGAAGCGGACATGATTGTGAACGAATCCGTGCTGGCTCCGGATAAATTTGCTCAAGAAGCGGTTTCATCCGCTTTCCTTCCGCTGTCCTCACGGACCATCTACACGCCTCCATTGCCTTGTGTTCAGATGATGGAACGCATCGTTGAAGAGTTCACCTACCGTCCTGCCGGATATGAACTCGCCTGCAAAGGACTGATGCTGGACGTGCTGGTTCAATTGTGTCGGACGCATCCTTTCCAGGCCCTGACGGAAACGTCACCGCATGATGCCAAACTGATTGATCTGATGAGCCAAATCGAAGAAACTCCAGCCAAAGACTGGAGCAATAAAATAATAGCCGAGCATTTAATGTTAAGTGCCGATCATACCGCGAAATTATTCAAACGATTTGCCGGAATGCCACCCAGTGAATTTGTGCAATCCGTTCGTCACCGGGAAGCAAGGCGGCTCCTCCGGGAATCCGATATTTCGATCGAGGCGGTTGGCGAAGGCGTCGGATACCCGGATATTCATTATTTCAGCCGGATTTTCCGCAGGTTAGAGGGGATCACCGCTACGGATTACCGTAAACTCTCAAGAATTCTGTAGGATGTGCAGGTCCTGGGCTGCACGGGATGAGTGTGCCCTAAGCCAAAGATCTATTCGATCAAGCGCTTCTGTCAGCCGAGCGGAGGAAGCGGCGTACGAGCAGCGGATAAAACCTTCGCCGCCAGCGCCGAACACATGACCCGGTACAACAGCGACTTTCGCTTCCCGAAGCAGCCGCTCTGCGAACTGCTGCGATCCAAGGCCGGTTTCTGCAATGCTGGGAAAGGCATAGAAAGCACCTTGCGGATCGCGGCAGGTCAGGCCGATATCGCTCAGACCCTGCACAAACATCCTTCTGCGTTCATCATAAGCCAGCTTCATGGCATCCCGATCCCCGAGTCCGTTCCGCAGACATTCGATAGCGGCAATCTGTCCCATGATGGGTGCGCATAGTGCAGTGTACTGATGAATCTTGACCATGGCGCTCACCAAGTCCCGATCTCCGCAGAGGTAGCCGACACGCCAGCCCGTCATCGCAAACGCTTTGGAGAAGCCGCTGATGACAATGGTGCGTTCCCGCATTCCAGGCAGTGAAGCGATGCTGGTATGTGTGCGGCCATAGGTAAGATCCGCGTACATCTCGTCGGAGATGACCACCAAATTGTGCGAAACGGCCAGGCGGGCAATCGGGAGCCAATCCTCATAAGTCATGACGGCACCTGTCGGATTGGTCGGAAAATTAACAACGATCGCTTTGGTCCGGGGTGTAATTACCTTCTGAAGTTCATCCGCGGTTAATTTGAAGCCCTCCTCTGCCGATAGCTCCAGTTCTACCACATTCCCCCCATTCAGCTGAACAAGCGGAGCATAGGCAATGTACCCGGGTACCGGAATGATGATTTCGTCTCCCGGCGAGATGAGCGCCCGCAGGGCAAGATCAATCGCTTCACTGCCGCCAACGGTGACCAGAACCTCTCGTGACGGTTCATATTCCAGCTGAAAGCCCTTGTGCAGGTATTCCGCGATTGCTTCTCTTAACTCCAGAAGACCCTCGTTTGGCGTATACATCGTACGCCCATGCTCCAAAGCGCGCTTGCAGGCTTCTATCGCACACTGAGGTGTCACAAAATCCGGCTCACCTACGCCCAGAGAAATGACATCATCGTCCGCTTCGGCCGCATTAAAAAACTGTCGAATTCCGGATGGGGGCATATCTTGCACAGTCGGCGATATAAAGCTGCTCGTTGTATTCATATCCTTCTACTCCTTGTTTTTCGCTTTTTCGTTCCGTTAATGAGAATTCAATAATGGCATCGAGCAAACTGCTGAACGAATATCCCGCTGCTTCCGCGCTTCTTGGCAGCAGACTGGTCCGCGTTAAACCCGGGAGGGTGTTAACCTCCAAAATATAAGGAATATTATCCTTCAGGATGATATCGATTCTGGCATACACACTGCACTTCAGTGCCTTGTAACATTGAATCGCCGCCGCATTCACTGCCTTCCGAAGTTCGGGGGGCAGCTCGATCACCTGCTCATCCGCTTCGCCTTCCACATATTTGGACGTGTAGTCAAAAAATTCGGAGTTCGGTTTAATCGACACAATCGGAAGCATTTCCCCGTTCAGGATCGGGCAAGTGATCTCCTCTCCATCGATGAATTGTTCAATCATCACGGCGCGATCCCATTGGAGCGCCTCCTCGACAGCGGATGCCAGCTCATCTTGGATACGGACAATCCGGGTGCCAATGCTGGACCCGCCTGCATTCGGCTTCACAACAACGGGGAAGCCCAGCCCTTCCACATCCGCGGCGGCCAGCTCCTGCATACTGCCCACCACGACCCAGTCTGCGGTAAACAAACCTTCGCAGCGCAGCAGCTTCTTGCTCAGATCTTTATCCATGCAGACACTGCTGGACAGGACATCGCTGCCGGTGTACGGTATCCCGAGAGAGTCCAGCGTGCCTTGCACCGTGCCGTCCTCCCCGTATTTGCCGTGCAGCGCGAGCAGGGCGATGTCGATGCCTTCGGTTTTGCTGATCAGCTCGCGTTTGTCATCAATCTCGATCGGGCAAACCTCGTAGCGGTTTTTATCCAGATGGGAGAGCATCTCCCTGCCGGTAGCCAGCGAAACCTCCCTTTCTGATGATACGCCTCCCATGATGACACCAACCTTCATGATGCTGTCCTCCTAAACTGTTATTCTTCCGATCTCTTTTTTGCCCTGCTAGTTGAGCAGCTTCCTCGCCGTTTCACCGATAATGCGGATCCCCTTCTCGATGTTCTCGTCCGAGACGCGGGAGAAGCCGAGGCGCATCGTGTGATGACCTCCGCCATCGGTATGGAAAATATCACCCGGCGTGAATACGACGCCCTGGGCGGAGCAGGCAGCAAGCAGCTCCCGCGTCCGGAAATCCGGACCAAATTCAACAAACAGATGAAGTCCACCGTCTCCTGACAAGCGCTCCATCGGAATCCATTCCTCACAGCAGCGGATCGCAAGCTCATATTTTCGCTTATACTCCGCCTTGGCCCTTTTTAAATATTTCTCGAAGTTGCCGTTGTACAGATATTGATAGAGCAGGGATTGATCCAGCGTCGACGTATGGATGCTGCGGGCACGCTTCACGCTTTCGAGATAATGAATCAGCGTCTTGTCGGCAAGCACCCAACCGACGCGCAGGCCAGGGAACAAAATTTTCGAGAAACTGCCCAAATAGATCACGCTGTTGTTCTCCCCGCCTGCACATGCAACGAGAGGGGCAATATGCGAGCCCGAATAACGCAGCTCCTCATTGAAACCATCTTCAATAACGGGAATCTGATACTCATTCAGCAATCGCAGAGCTTCAAGCCTCTTCTGGTGAGACATAACAATTCCTGTAGGATTATGATAGGAAGGCACAAGGTACGCCAGATCGTAAGGGCGCTTCGACAGCTCGCGTGCAAGCCCTGTCAGGCTGATGCCGTCCGGCTCCATCTCGACGCCGGTGATGTCGTACCCGTGCATTTTAAAATTTTTTATGGCTGTATGGTGGGTTGGATTCTCACACAGAATGCGTCCATGCCCCTGGTTCAAGGTCGATAAGACCAGGCTCAGCGCTTCTGTAAAACCGCTTGTGATAAGCAGATCCTTGCCCTGGATATTCACGCCCTTGTTCTCCATATAACGGAGAAGATAATCGATGAGCGGTTTATAACCCTTGGCATAACCGTAGTTAAGGAGAACCTCCCCTTCAAGCGACATCCGGTCCAGAAATGCACGCTTTACATTTTGCAGATCAAACAGCTTCTCATCGGGAGCGATGCTTGTAAAAGATATGGCGCCCTTCTCGGCGCGGATGCCATGCTTCATCAGATCATTCTCTTCCGCGAGCCGGGCGTAATCATTCAGATGCGGAGCCCAATCCAGCCGCTTGCCTTCTCGCTGTACAGATACCCCACTTACCGACGGGACAACGAAATGTCCCTGCCCTTTGACCGCGTAGATATAACCTTCGTCCTCCAAATCCGAGTAAGCGCTGAGCACCGTATTACGGCTAACCCGAAGTAAAACACTCAGCTCTCGCGTGGAGGGAAGCTTCTGATCCGCTTGCAGCGCACCGGTTGTCATCAAGCGCTTCATGTAATCCTTGACTTGAATATACGCCGGACGGTCATCCGCAAACTTGAAATCCAAATACATCGTATTACCCCCTTGCCTCTATGATGGCATAAATTCAGCTGCACCACTAGAACCACAGCAGACCTCTTTCGCCGAAGGCGTGGTTGGCCTTAATCGCCCATGAATCCCTCAACCACCTCTATGGGTTAAAAAAGGACTTTTACGTTGATAAGCAGAACTATATCATCTTCACTCGAATAAGGAGGCGATTGTTGCTTGTGAACCGATCTAAAATTATAATCAGTGATCCTCATTCCATGGTAGATGCTTCTATAAAGATATCTGCCGTTGGGATGCAGCCGCAAGAAACCGTAACATTCCATCTGATCAAAAAAATAAATGAGGAACGATATTTAGCCTCACAGGCGAGTTTTGTTGCAGACCCTGAAGGTAAAGTAGAGCTGGACCATCAAGCACCCATCCATGGCACATACTGCGGCGTGGATGGAATGGCCTTGTTTTGGTCCATGGAGCCTACCGTAAAGAATGCACTGACGCATGTTCTGGACGAAAAATATAATCAACCCGACACTCGTGATGAACTGTCGCCACAAACCTCGCTAATGCTGTTGGAAACTCATGATGAGATTGTGGCACATCAAGCTGTAACCCGCCATTGGACAAGCAATGATACTGTGAAGCAAACCGTGCGGGAAGCAGGTCTGATTGGGAACTTTTTTTATAACAAGGATTTGAAACCCAGACCCGGCATTATCGTTGTGGGCGGATCCGAGGGAGGAATGAACGAGAAAACTGCTGCCCTTCTGGCCTCGCACGGATTCTCGGTATTCGCGCTTGCCTATTTCGGCGTGGAGAATCTCCAAAAGCAGCTAAGGGATATACCACTTGAATACGTTGAATCGGCCATAAAATGGCTGCAGAAGCGATCTGAAGTTCGGGCAGGAGGATTCGGAATTCACGGTACGTCAAGGGGCAGTGAACTTGCTCTGTGGTCAGCCGCCTTGTTTCCTGAAATCACAGCCGTTGTCTCCTTGAACGGATCAGCCGTATCGTTCAGCGGAATTGTCCCATGGAGTAATGATCCAACGCTTCCACCTGCATGGACCTACCAAGGCCAGCCGCTCCCCTATCTGCAGCCAGATAATCCAGTCCAATTGGCGAATGAATGCAAAGAAATGTGGATTAGCCAAAAGGGAAATCCTTTCCGTAAATGGCACGACGGGTTGTCCGCTAACATCGAATGGCTGGAGAGGGCAACCATCCCTTTAGAAAAAATAAACGGCGAAGTCTTAATGATATCGGGATCAGCCGATGAAAGCTGGGATTCTGCTGCTCTATCGGAGCAAGGATTACGGAGAAAAACACAAAACGATCCAGCAGCGATATCCAAGCATCTAATCTATGATGGGGCAGGCCATTACATCGGCATACCTTACTTGCGTGCGATTTCCCCCGATCCGGGAACCAAGCAGCAACTTGCGGAAGCCAGTGTGGACTCGTGGAAAAAAACAATCGAATTCTTTAAGCAGAGGTTATGTACAAAAAACGAATGCCCCACATTCACCGTTAAACGGTGAATGTGGGGCATTTTCAATATATTCACACGGGTTTGGATGGAGCTGCACTTGCCCTCCCGTTTACTTCACAACCATATTCGCCTTGATCTCCTCATTCATCCACTGCCGCTTCGACAGCAGCCATTCCATATCCCTGGGGTAGCACTTAAAGGTGATCGGCTCCTCCAGCCCTTCCTCCAGCGACTGCATGACGGCTTCTCGACCGATCAGCGTCTCGAGCAGCTGAAGCGCTCTCAAATCCTGCAGTGCCTCCTGAAATACCTTCAGCCGAATGGATTCGATAGGCCCTTCTTCGCCAGGGTATACCACAAAAGCATCCCCGGAAGGAAAACCGCCGTCCGCATCCGTCACCTGGAATGGATCAATGGCGCGGCGCGAGTATTGCGAGTTCCAAAAGTTGTATCCCCAGTGCAGGAACCCCTCGATGTTGTACTTATACAGCTGAATGCCGAGAATCCGGTTTCTTGCCGACGGCAGATTGAAGAAGCGGTTCGATACCTCTTTGTACTGGGAACAGCAATAATAGGTCCACAATGGCGTTACTTGTTGGTCCAGAAAAGGCTCGATGTGGTTGCTGCCTGGAATCGGTCGCTTCACCAGTCCTTGCTCATAGAACGAAATATCGGATAAGGCATCAATAATTGGATAATCCGGCAGCAGTTCATTCATCAATCGGCTCGCATGACCATATGCCTCCAGATGGGAGACAGACGGCTCGTCGGATACATGGAAATAGCAGCGCTGTTTCAGTCCCCTGCTTTCGATCCAGCCGGTCAGCGCCGGAATGAATTGTCTGATGAAGGCATGGTACGAAGATCCCATCGCATCCGTATCCCACCCGAACAGCTTCTCGCTCTTGCCGTTCACGTTGCCCATAATCTTCGGCGCATGCCGGGCTCCCCATTGCGTGAAGAGATGCGAGAACTCCAGGTATTGAATCCCATGAGCATCGCATAAGTCCGCCCAGCGGTCGAGTTTATCGAATGCAAACGCATACGTTCCATCTTCGCTAACAGCCACATCAACCAGTTGTACCGTGGGGCGCTCCCCGCCCACTTCTGTATCCAGCGGAGGCGTAAACAAAGGCGTAAGGATCATATTGATCCCATGCCGGGCAGCTGTCCCCATAAATTGTCCCATCAAGACCCAGTGACGCTCACTAAAAATCTCGACACCGTAATAGGCAGCCAGACAATCGGCATGAAACCATTCTGTATGAATCAGCGTTTGGGCAGGTAATGATGCCGGAATGACTTCCAGTGTGAAGACCTCTTCACCAAGCGACTCCCCCGAATCGGCTTCAAAGCGGATTCCTATTTCATATGTACCGCCCTTTACCTCATCCTCAGGCTGCACCGTAATCCATAGACTTCTCCACTGGTTCGGGTATCCTGTCACAACAGATTCTGCGGTCAAGGGCAGCAGCGGGTCCGGATACAGGCCCGACGTGGATCTTAAGACAAATTCGTCATGATCATGGTACGCTGGCAGCTCTGATGGAACCAGACCAACGGAACGGACGATAATGTGCGGGCTTATCTCCGACTGAAGCATGACACGGATGTTTTTCAACAAGCGATTGGAACGGTAAGCGACCTGAAACGAAAACGTCTCATTACAAAATGCGGACCCGTTGTTATACGAACCTTGCAACAGTTCTTCATCGGCAAACACTTTGGACAAGGAGCTCAGAAGCCGGGTCTGGAACGTTACGGATTGGCTCATGCGCGATACATCCTCTCTACTGTGGAGTAAGGTCTGGTCTCACATACATCTTACACTAATCTGGAGGGAGCGGAAGGTGAACGAATCTTTTTTTGGAAAAATATGATTCGGTTTCGTAATCAGCCTATCAATCCCCAGCGCCCCTGTACACTTCAAAGCTGGACAGGCGCGGGCACCATCTCGATTCCATAATGGTCAGCCGAATATACTGAGAACGCACGGCAGAAAATCGACAGATGCGCTTGTGACCAACAACGGTGCCGGATTGAATCGGATGCCAGGTTCCATTTGCGATATATTCAAGCTCAAACCTCTCGATTCGTTGTCCATACCGGTATTCAGCCAGTACAATATGATCGAAATCGATCTCACGTCCGAAGTCCAGCTCAATCACGGCATACTCGGTACCGTCCTCCGGACTCCAATACGTATCTCTGCTGCCATCCAGCATATGACGCGCGTCCCATCCCTGCTTGCTTTCCGATGCCGTTATATGCGCATCCGCTGCGAGATTGGTCCTGAACGTATTGCGAATGGCATCTCCAAGCTCCCGCAGCCGCTGCATGTCATGCTCATGAACCAGTCCCCGGGTATCCGGCGGAATATTGAGCAGAAAAGTCGCGTTGCCGCCAACCGATCCGTAATAGATATGGAGCAGTTCCTTCAGAGATCTAACCTTACCGTCCTCGGAAGCATGGTAGAACCACCCCGGACGGATGGACGTGTTGACTTCAGCCGGATACCACACCAGCTCCTGCTCGCCCTGAATGACATCACGGCTGCCCAGATCCTCTTCATCCGACTCATAACGGCGCGCAAACTCCCGATCGTCGGCTTGCTGCGATTTTTCCTGGATGGCTTCATTCTGGCGCAATGACGAAGGAACTACGCTCCATTCGGATTCTCTGCAGTGTCCCGCCTCATTCCCGCACCAGCGGATATCCGGCCCGCATACCGAGATGGCGGCGTTCGGCTGCAGCTCGCGAATCAGCGAGTAATACGCCTCCCAGTCGTATTCCTGACGCTTGCCGTTCGGTCCTTCACCGCAGGCACCGTCAAACCAGACGCAGAATAGATCGCCATAGCCGGTCAGCAGCTCTCGTAATTGATTCAGGAAGAATTGATTGTATCGCGCTGAATCTCCATATGACGGTTCATGCCGATCCCAAGGGGACAGGTAAATCCCGAATTTGATTCCGCCTCTTCTGCAAGCATCGGCAACCTCCTTCACCACATCGCCGAGCCCGCTTCGCCAAGGGCTGTTCCTCACGGTATGCTCCGTATAGCGGCTTGGCCAGAGACAGAACCCGTCATGATGCTTGCATGTGAGGATCAAGCCGCGCATGCCGGCACTGATACAGGCTTCAACCCACTGGTCAGCATCCAGCTGCTCGGGATTAAACCATGCGGGATCCTCTTTTCCGGTGCCCCATTCCATATCCGTGAACGTATTGATTGTAAAATGAAAGAAAGCATAAAACTCCATCTCCTGTACGGCCAGTTGGCGCTCCGAGGGCTTAATGTTGGCAGCGTATTCAATGAAATTGTGCACGCGATAAACCTCCCATTCCTATCTATCCTTGGTTGTCTAATGCCTTCTGGTGAATTTCCAGATACTTATCCAGCTGCAGTCCTTTAAACCCGCTAACATATGCATCCCAATCCTTCTCAATATCCTTACTGCCGGTCACGAATTGGGCCAGGTTCGATTTCACGTAATCTTGAATAGTCTTCTGAATCTGAGCGATAAAGGTTGCATCGGCGGGGTCGATAAATACGTCCGTTGGGTAGACCGCATCCGGCTTCGCAAATGGCTCGTATTTCTTCGCGGCAAGCCATAGGCGATATTCATAGGCTCCGTTGCCGAGCGGATCCGCCGGTGCCACAAAGGATTCCCGAAGCGAGTTCACCATCAGCATCGTGCCGAGCTGCCACCAGGTCACGTCAAGCGATCCATCGGGCACATCCCGTTTCAGCGCTTCGTATACGGCTGGCTTGCCATTGTAATCCAGAGCCCCGGACTCCGCCTTCCGCCAGCCGTCTCCTTCAAAACCCCACGAGGTCATCACAGTGCCTTCCTCGGAGAACAGGTAATCCGCCAGCTTAATCGCTGCCACCCGCTGCTCCTCTGTCGCTTTGTTTGTAATGACAAACGATCCGTCTCCAGCACCTACGCTGTACCCTGCAAGCTGTACCCCGCCCGGACCTCTCAGCGGAGGCACGACATCGTATTCCTTATGACGCGGCTTCGCTTCCGTCGGTTCCAGCACACTGCTGATCAGTGCGTACCCAACGGTACCGACTACATTGTCCGTTTTGTTCCCGAGCTGCTTCACGGCATCCCCATTTTGCGTAAAGGCTCCCTTGTCGATCAGTCCTTCGCTGTACAGCTTGCGGAGATACTTCATCCCTTCCTTCCATTCGGGCTCAGCCGCGGACAAGATCACCCTGCCATCCTTGACACTTAAATAGGTTGTGCCGTTATTGTAGATGAAGGCATTCATCAAAAAAGCATCTACACCTCCACCCCACACATCAAGGGAGGTTGTCATCGGAATTTCATCCGCTTTGCCATTGCCATTCGGATCCTGCTCCTTGAAGGCTTTCAGCACTTCATAGAACTCATCGGTTGTTGTGGGCATCTCCAGCCCCAACTTATCGAGCCAGGTCGTATTGACCCACATCCGCTGACCATATGTGCAGTGCAGGCACTCATTCACCTTCGGAAGTGCATAAATATTCCCGTCCGGCGCAGTTATGGCCGGCTTTAAATAGGAAACTTCCTCCAGCGCTTTTTTGATGTTGGGTGCGTGCTGGTCAATTAAGTCATTTAACGGAATGAAAGCCCCCTGCATGCCATATTTGATCTGATCCGCCTTGGATATGCCGGCATTCATGATGAGGGCCGGATAATCCCCGCTTGCCAGCATCAACAGTTTCTTATCGTTGAATACCGCGTCGGGCGTTGTATTCCATTTAAATGTAATGCCCAGCTTATCTTCAATATGCTTAGAGAACGGATTGACATCCAGACTTTCAATCCCCGCTGTCTGAGGAGCAAACACCGATAATTCAACGGGTGCGCCTGACCCCGGGGAACTTGCCGAACCTTCAGTTCCTGTTTCACTCGCCTTACCGCAAGCTGATAGTACCAGTACAACGGCCAGAATCAGACTTAAACATAATCCAGTGAATCTTCTCAAATCAATTCCTCCTTAATATGGAATACCCGCCCATTGATCTTGTATGAAACCGCTTTAGCAACGACCCCCAGTTTGTCTGAACATCAGAAATACCCTATTCTGCAATGTCGGCCTCACCCCCTCCATAACATCCGGTTAACTAAGGTTCATCCTTTCAGGGAGCCGATCATGACACCCTTGACAAAATACTTCTGTACAAACGGATAGATGATCAACACCGGCGCGCTTGCAACCACAATCAGCGAATATTTCAGCAAGTCCTTCAGTCCCTCACGGGCCAGAAGCTCATTCACATTGGTCACCATCTCCGAGCTGACGGAATTCAGAATCAAAATGTCCCTCAGGAATATCTGAAGCGGAAACAGGCTGCTGTCCTTGAGATAAATCAAGGCGTTGAAATAAGAATTCCAATGACCGACCGCATACATAAGTGCGAGCACAGCCAGGATCGGCTTGGAAAGCGGCAGGACGATTTTAATAAAAAAGGTAATGTCGCTGCTCCCATCCATCTCCGCAGCCTCGGCCAGTTCCTCCGGAATGGTGGTCTGAAAAAAGGTTCTGGCAATGATGACCTGAAATACGGCGAGCGCGCCCGGTATAATCATGGCCCAGCGCGTATCGAGCATGCCCAGCGACTTCACGAGCAAATAGTTAGGAATCAATCCCCCGTCGAAAAACATCGTGAACACCAGCAGCATCATCACCATATTTCGAATGTAAAACGTCTTTCGGGCCAGCGGATAAGCAAGCATCACCGTGAACGCAACATTAACCACTGTGCCGACGACAGCATAGAACAAGGAGTTGCCAAACCCGATCAGAATGTTGGAATTCTGAAATACAGCTTTATACCCCATTAGCGTAATATCCACGGGCCACAGCCACACCTTGCCAGAGGATACTGCCGAAGGAGAACTGAAGGATGCGCTTACAATATGCAGCAGCGGAAACAGAATAACGATCAGAATGATGGATAAGAACAAATATACGATGCCAAGAAATATCCGGTCTGCAGCGGACTCCCGTACTGTGGTTCTGCTCATGCGATTCCTCCTACCATAGACTTGTGGATGAGACTCTTCGGGATACGTAATTGACAATAACCAGCAAAATAAAATTGATCAACGAGTTGAACAAGCCGATTGCGGCCGAGAAACTGAAGTTTGCTCCAAGCAATCCGACCTTGTATACATAAGTGGAGATGACCTCGGACGTATTCTGATTGAGCGGATTTTGCATGAGATAAATCTTCTCAAAGCCGAGGCTCATCAGATTGCCAAGATTCAGAATCAACAGGATGACGATGACGGGAACCAAGCTGGGAATATCGATATGGATGATTTTTTGGAGGCGGGTTGCACCATCCACCCTTGCTGCCTCATACAAATCGGGGTTAACTCCAGCCAAGGCCGCAATATAGATGATGGCGCCATATCCGGTGAACTGCCATACATCAGACCAGACATAAATCGATTTGAACAGCCCTGGAATGCCCAGGAAATCCACAGTCTCAAGCCCCAACGCCCGGTATAGATTGCTCATCAGCCCGGTATTTGGCGAGAGGTTCACAATCAGAATAGAGACGATCACAACTGTTGATATGAAGTATGGGGCGTAGGTAACCATCTGGACGGTTTTCTTGAATCGGCCGTTCCTGATCTCATTCAGCGCCAGCGCCAACAGAATGGGGGCAGGGAAACCGACTAGGAGACCGTACAGGGAGATTTCCAGCGTGTTGCGGACATACTGCCAGAAGAACGGTGCCTCAAACAGCTGACTGAAATAATCGAAACCGATCCAGGGGCTGCCGAATATGCCTTGCACCACGTTGTATTCCTTAAACGCAATCAAGACGCCGAACATCGGAACGTATTTGAAGAGGATGATATAGAGCAGCGGGAAGAATATCAGCAGGTAAAACTGCCAGTGCCTCATCAGCTTCTTCTTCGTTCGGTTTACGGGCTTGTTCGGTGGTGCAGATGCACCTGCAGGTAATGTCATGACTTTGCTCATACGAGCCATCAGGTCACCCTCCTTCGCTTCGTGATGACCTCAAGTTTAGGGGGAACGCCTCGCCCCGTTCAATAAACAAGATTCTCCGGATCAACGTATTTCCGCTAAAAGAGACGCAGCACAATCCATACATGTAACGTCGAGCGATAAACCTTTTTCTCCACTAAACCAATCTCGCGTTATAGCAAAAAAGCCCGGCAGGACGCAAAATCCGCAGGACTTTCTATATGGCAAGGTCATGTATTAGAAGGGTTAGATCGAACGGTCGGCACCCGTAGTCCGAGTGTCTGAAGCCGCTTGCTCCCGGTAGTCACCCGGCGACATTCCCGTCATTTTTTTGAACATCCGCCCAAACGAGATGGCATTCGAATATCCGACTTCGGTGGCTATATCCTGCACGGGAAGCAATGTCTCTTGAAGCAGTTTCCGGGCATGATTCATCCGCAGCTCGATTAAATAATCCACAAATTTCTGTCCAGTCTCCTCGCGAAACAGCTTGCTCAGCGTCTTCCAGTTTATATCGAAGCGTTCGCTCAAATAATGGAGTGATAGGTCCGGGTTGCTCGAGTTCTGCTCCATAAACAAGCGTATTTTCAAAATCGCATCCGCATGATTGCGCCCTTGCATCAGGGCTGACATCCTCTTGAACAGGCTGGATAAAGCTTCCCCATAGCTATGCTCCAGCTGCTCCAGCGTCTCGGAAGATTGAAGAGCCCTCCTTAAGGCCGGCTGTCCCTCCTGTATCCACAAATCCTGAAACTCTTTGGCCATGCACGACATTTCCCGGCCCAGCGAATACATCATGTAATCGGCCAAACTCACCACGCCGTCCCGGTCCAGCATATTCTGTTCAATGTTATGGATGAGGGTATCGTATTTCGCCTGCCAGTCCCCGTTAACAAGCCGGAAAGATTGAGCCATGGACCGGATCAGGTTCAGAAAATCAAAGGCATGGCCCCGCTCCTCGCCGGTTACTTGTGTATAATGAATGATTCGGTTCTCGCCGAGGATCATTTTGTATTTCAATGCGGTAAGTGCCTGCTCGTAGGACTCCGTGATGTCCGTGTACCGCTCCGCTATCTCCCCAATGCCAATTGTAATGGTCAGTTTAAGATACTCTTCCGTCCACAGGCGGGCATGCTCAAACAGCGCAACCACCTGCTGTTCAGCGTTCTGCTCCCGTGCCTCCGTTATGACGCCCAGCTTGGAGGCAGATATCCATTCTGTCCATATGACCGCTCCCTGTCCTGCAGCAATTTCCTGGACTGCGCTTTTCAGGGCAAACTTCATCAAATATTGGTCCTGCTGCAGGTATTGATCGCAGAACAGTGTGTATTTGTCGATCTCAATCACTTGAACCGTTAGCGGTTTGGACAAGTCAGGCAATCCCATGACATCGTGCTGCACGTTCCATTGCTCCAGGCTGGACAGGTACTGCCCTTCCATCAACTGCTGAAACAAATACGCTTTTCGCAGATGCAAATCCTCCCGATGCTGCTGTTGGAAGCTGTTCGACTGCTCCAGAATGCTCTCCAGCGCAGATTCGATAAAAGCAAATTCATCCTGTTTACTGCCATGGAGCAAGGAGCTTGCCTTGGACTGCGAATATTTCTGAATCCGGGACACGATGGCCTCAATGGGTTTATAATTTCTACGGGTCACCCATATAATCCAGACGATACCGGCTGCGCACATGAGTAGGCCGACCATAAACCATACATTGTATAGTTGGCTGACGAAATCCGCCATCTTGCCCCGGGTTAATCCGCCCTCATAAACCCAATTGGTATACGGAGACACCGCACGGGAGACCATTTCCCCATCCTCCGAGGCGGAGGTGCTTGCATTCATGGCATGACCTGCCGCATCCAACACATGAATAAAACTCACCTCGGGATTAACCATGCTGCGTATCATTTGATGTATGGCATCTGCCTTGATATTAATCGTTATGATGCCTTTGCCATGCGTAACGAAGGGCGCTTCACGTACAAGGGTCAGCACCTTCGATGCGTTATGAAAGCTGAATTCATGAAAATCCCTGACGCCACTCCACTTGGCTTCGCTGTTGGCCTGACTTAAATAGGGCCTGAGAAAGCTATAATCAGCATAATCCTGTAATTTGAAGGTAGATGAAGTACTTAAGACAAACTCGTCCTGTGCCCGAACAAGCACCATAGAATCCACGAGCGGGTTGGAGACCTTGAACTGCTTCATCGCCTTCAGCGCCTGCATGTTTAAATAAACATTATCCTGATCCTCATGATTGAAAAACTCGGACATATCCGGGTTGAATAACAGTTCCTGCACCAGCATCTGGTCAATCGCTTTCAGCGAATTATCCACCGAGCGCATCGCCTGCTGAATCATCATCTCATTGGCCTGAATCGCGCCTTGCCGCGACTGTTCGCCGAGCATTTGGAAAAATACAAAAAACACAAAGGAAATCACGATAAAGAAGACCGGCATATACGATAAAAGCTGTCGGTAAAACCACGCTTTTCTTCCCATAGGCATCCCCCTGAGTGATAGAATTCCTAATCCGATTCATCGATTGGAAGTAATTTCATCATAGAAGAACGCCCGGGGTTTACCAACACTTTTTTGGACAAGTCATGAAAAACACGTCTAAATTAGCATGGACTGGATCTTAATCCTATGGTATTTATCCTTACCCTTAGCTGTGTGGTAATTCAGAGGATCCGCCCACCGCCGATATTCGGAGACTACGGATTGGGAGGATTGGGAGGAGTGGGCACAGCGGGTTCCCCCTCGCGGCCCAGCCGCCGGCTTGCCGTTTCCCTGCGTCCCGTTGCTGGAACATGGGCTCCGGCTTTCGCCAGACCGAACCTCGGCATATTGTTATATACACATTCGTATTGACCTTGATCGATGAGATAGGATTCGTGAAAAATACCAACGTCCCCACCCGTTCCAACCTTGCGGTTGAAGTCCCTCCAGGCGGTCAGATGTTTGGCTCCATGACGGGCATAATGCTCCAGGTGTTCGAAACTTCTCCAATATTGAATGAGGGTAACTCCCCGCCACGACAAATGAAAAGTGCCATCCAAAAATCCAAGCTCCTCTTTGTTCCGGTACAGCTCCTGAATCATGGGGGACATGGCGTTCACCACAGGCAGCCATTTATGCACCGACCACCATTTATTAATCCGCATCCCGATCACAAATACAACGAAGGGTCCATCTATGTGTGCGGTATAACGCCCTGGGATTACCTTGCTCATACGTGTGTATCACTCCTCTTTTTTCGTTTCCAGCAGGCCCAGATGGGTCTCGTAAAAACGTTCTATGTCTGTTGAATTGTACAGCTGTGCCGTTAGAAATGCGCCGTAAAAAACCGTGAAACCTATCTGCACGGCCTGCTCCAAGGTCAAGGCTTTATTGAGGTTACCGGCCTGGGCTTCTTCCTTCATGAATTGCTGGAACAATTCGTACATATTGGGCGATAAGCTACCGGCTTCCTCTTGGCCGGGAAAGAGCAGCGTCACCTCCGCCGGGCTAAGCTCAGGCATGCTGGGCTGCATGTTCTGCTCGGCCAGAAAGGAGATCAGGCTCGGCATCATCCCCGGCCTCACCTGATGTTCCTTCGCCACCTGGGACAACAGATGGCGAAATGCCTGAAATCCCTTTTTACCTTCCGTCTCAATCTCAATGATCCGCTCGGTCAGCCATATCCGCATGAAATAAACCAGGATATCCTCTTTGCGCTGGTAGAACTTGAAAAAGGTAACCTTTGATAGCTCTGCCCTCCGGCAGATGTCCTCCAGCATGACTTGGCTGAACATCCGACCCTGCATCAGGGACAATCCCGCTTCATACAGCGTGATTTTGTTTTTGGCTTTTTTTAATTCTCTTAATGGGATATCTGAATGTGTTGTCAATGCTCGCACCACCTTTTAGATTAACCTATGTAAATAAATTAACATAAGTTAATTTATTTTGTCAAAGTAAAGTGAGAGGGGCTATTTGCTTAATGTGCCAGCAGACGTGTCGATGTTCATACCACCGGGGCTTAACGGACCTCAGGTACGTTATTCACCCGATTTATGCCCATCACACTTTCTAACGGACTCCACAGCCGCTATTCAGCTTGAAAGCGACCAAAAAGTCGTCTGTTATAGAGAATAACGGCTCTCATGTCCGATAGATTCGCCGAAACCCCTTTTTCCAGGAAATAGGGTGTCCTCAGTCCGCTAAACTGCTGGAGTCATCCGATTACCTGCTGCCCCCGCGCACTGCTCGGACACTCAATTACCTTATCTGATCCAGCACACTGCTCCGACACTTGATTACCTTCTGATCCCAGCACGCTGCTCCGTCACTTAATTACCTTCTGAACCCGCACGCTGCTTGGACCACTCGCTTGCCTTCTAACCCAACACACTGCTTGAACGCTCGATTACCTTCTAACCCAGCACGCTACTTCAACACTCGATTACCTTCTGAACCCGCACGCTGCTTAGACCACTCCCTTGGTGAAGCGGGAAACGCGTTGAATGGGAATGCTTAAAACAAACAAAAAGGCAAGTTCAGGACATATTCCTGTACTTACCTCGGTACATTTTTGATATGGCACAAACAGGTGCCTTTATAATTCTCGAAAATTCTCAAGATTCGGCGGTTCCAGCCACTGTTGGCAACCGTTGCTGCCCACGGTAGTCACCTTGACGACGGTGGATGCACATACCACCGAGGCTTAACGGACCTCAGGTACGTTATTCACCCGATTTATGTCCATCCGACTTTCTAACGGACTCGACAGTCGCAATTCAGCTTGAAAACGGCCAAAATGACGTCTGTTATAGAGAATAACGGCTCTCGTGTCCATTAGATTCGCCAAAACCCCTTTTTTCAGGAAATAGGGTATTCTCAGTCCGCTAAACTGCTGGAGTCATCCGATTACCTGCTGCCCCCGCGCACTGCTCGGACACTCGATTACCTTATCTGATCCAGCACACTGCTTGAACGCTCGTCTATCTTCTGAACCCAGCACGCTACTTCAACACTCGATTACCTTCTAACCCCGCACGCTACTTCAACACTCGATTACCTTCTGAACCCGCACGCTGCTTGGACCACTCGCTTGGTGAAGGCGGGAAACACGTTGAATGGGAATGCTTAAGAACAAACAAAAAGGCAAGTTCAGGACATATTCCTGTACTTACCTCAGTACATTTTTGGTATGGCACAAACAGGTGCCTTTATAATTCTCGAAAATTCTCAAGATTCGGCGGTTCCAGCCACTGTTGGCAACCGTTGCTGCCACGGTAGTCACCTTGACGACGGTGGATGAACATACCACCGAGGCTTAACGGACCTCAGGTACGTTATTCACCCGATTTATGCCCATCCGACTATCTAACGGACTCCACAGCCGCTATTCAGCTTGAAAACGGCCAAAAAGTCGTCTGTTATAGAGAATAACGGCTCTCATGTCCATTAGATCCGCCGAAACCCCTTTTTCCAGGAAATAGGGTGTCCTGGGTCCGTTAAACTGCCGGAGTCACTCAATTACCTTCTGACCCCACGCACTGCTAGGACACTCGATTGCCTTCTAACCCAACACACTGCTTGAACGCTAGTCTATCTTCTAACCCAGCACGCTACTTCAACACTCGTCTATCTTCTGATCCCAGCACGCTACTTCAACACTCAATTACCTTCTGACCCCGCGCACTGCTCGGACAATTGCCTACCTTCTGACCCATCCCGCTACCCGGACACTCGTCCACTATCCTGACCCAGCAACATGCCCGGATACTCGCCTACCAGTTGAGCCACCAAAAGGTTGAACAGCACCCTTCGGGTCCGCTTGGTCATTCACCGCCCCCGAAGGAACGGCTACCCCAAGCAGCACGTGGTGATCACCCCCGGGCTGCGGCGTCCGCGTAGAAAATAATGGTGTAGAACTTCGTTGTCTCTTTGCCTGGATTGACGTAACGATGCGGCCGGTTGGCAGAGAAGTGAACGGAACTTCCGGCAGGAACGGTATAGCTCTCGTCTTCGCGCCAGAGTTCCAACTCTCCCTGGTGGACAAAAATATACTCCTCCACGCCTTCATTATGTGCTTCAGATCCATGGTCGCAGCCCGGATCCATCATAACCATATACGACTCGAATTTAGTGCGCAGGTTGTAAGAGAACAGCGGGTACACCCGGTACGCGCCCTCTGCCTCGTGAAAAGGCTCCAGGTCATCCGGAGATACCACGGTCACCTCGGTTTCCGTCTCTTCAATGAGTGTGGTGAATGAAATGCCAAGACCGCTAACGATACGCCACAGCACGGAGATCGTTGGGTTGGAATCACCGCGCTCGATCTGTCCCAGCATGGCTTTGCTTACGCCGGTCAACTCGGCTACGTTATCGAGGCTGAGGCCTCGGGATTTACGAATGGCTTGCAGATTTCTCCCTACCTTTTTATGAATGGGTTCCAAGTGTAACAATATCCTCCTTCTGATGCTAAGCCGTTAACTGATCTTGCTCTGATCAGCCTGCGACTTCTCCATAAGCTTTGACACCATATCATCGGTCATATGGTTCAAATCATATTGTACATCAAAACCCCATTCTTCGCGTGCTGCAGTTGCATCGATTGAATCCGGCCACTCGTTTGCAATCGCTTGGCGGACAGGATCCACCTCATAGCCAAGGCTAAAATTCGGTATATGACGGCGGATACTGGCCGCAATACCTTCAGGATCGACACTCATCGCCGTTACGTTGAAGGCATTGCGGTGCTTTAATTTTGCCGGATCGGCCTCCATTAATGCAATGACAGCCCGAATCGCATCCGGCATATACATCATATCAAGGTACGTCCCTTGATTAATGTAGGAGATATAGCTGCCTTTATGGATGGCGGCACCAAACATCTCAACCGCATAATCCGTGGTACCTCCTCCCGGAGGCGCTGAGTGGGAGATCAGTCCCGGAAAACGCAACCCCCGGGTGTCCACTCCATATTTGTGATAATAGTAGTCACACAGTAGTTCACCTGACACCTTGCTGACTCCATACATCGTGTGCGGACGCTGCAGGGTGTCTTGCGGTGTTGCGCTTTTTGGGGTATCTGCCCCGAATGCCGCGATAGAGCTAGGCGTAAAGAATTGGCAAGATAATGCGCGAGCCGTCTCCAGGGCACTTAACAGTCCGCCCATGTTCAAGTTCCAGGCAAGCGCCGGATTGGATTCGGCTTTAGCCGACAACAGGGCTGCGAGATGAATGATCGTATCAGCCCGATGCGCTTGAGCCGCCTCGTGAAATGCATGATGATCGGTCACATCCAGTATTCGGAAAGGTCCTGACTGTAACGTTTCATGCTGGATCTGTCGTATGTCTGTTGCAAGAACCGCCTCTTCGCCGTAAATCTGCCGCAATGTTGCTACCAGGTCTGAACCAATCTGACCGAGTGCACCCGTTACCATAATTCGTTTCATTGTTCGTGCCCCCTTAAGTTAGATCAGACCCAGTTCGCGTCCGATGGTTTCATATGCCGAAAGTGCACGATCCAGCATCTCCTGTGTATGGATAGCGGTCGGCATGTTGCGAACTCTTCCCGTGCCCTTTGGCACCGTCGGGAATACAATCGCTTTGGCATACACGCCTTCTTCGTACAATCTTGTGCTGAATTTCTGTGTCGTTGCTTCATCTCCAATGATGCACGGTGTAATTGGGGTTTCCGTCCGTCCGACAGAGTAGCCAAGATCCTTGAGTCCTTCTTGCAGATACCGGGTATTCTCCCAAAGCTTCATTTGAAGCTCTTTGCTGTTCTGCAGGATGTCGATGGCCGTAATGCAGGCCGCTATGCTGCCTGGGGGCAGCGCTGTTGAAAACAGGAACGGCCGACTGCGGACCTTGAGCCAATCCACCAAATCACGGGATCCTGCAACATACCCTCCGACAACACCAACTGCCTTGGACAAGGTTCCAATCTGAAAATCCACTCTATCCGACAACCCAAAATGCTTCACTGTACCGGCACCGCCGCCAAGAACACCCGAGCCGTGCGCATCATCCACATAAGTGATCAGATCATAGCTTTCGGCGATTTCCACGATTTCAGGAAGCTTTGCAATGTCGCCATCCATCGAGAATACACCATCCGTAATAACCATAATTTTGCTGTATAACCCGGACTCTCTCGCTTCTTTTGCTTTTGAACGCAAATCGTCCATATCCGAGTGGTTAAAACGAATCACCTTCGCCTTGGTCAAGCGACAGCCGTCAATGATGGAGGCATGGTTCAATTCATCCGACAGGATAGCATCTCCTGCTCCCATCACCGCTGAGATCGCCGCCATATTACAATTGAAACCGGATTGATACGTAAGCACCGCTTCCGTTCCTTTGAATTGAGCAAGCTTCTCTTCAAGTTCAATATGAAGCGCAAGTGTTCCGTTGATGGAGCGAACTGCCCCGCTTCCAGTTCCGAAATCGGTTGTTGCCTGAATTGCAGCTTCCTTCAGTCGCTCATCATTTGCTAGACCAAGATAGTTATTGGAAGATAAATTCACAAATTCACGGCCCTGAATAGTAATAATCGGACCATTCGGACTTTCAAGAGGCTGGATGGTATTATAAAGTCCTTGCTGCTTGAGTTCTGTTAGATTATCCTGTAAGAAAGCGCTTAACGAGTTGCTGGCCATATAAATTCCTCCCGTGGATCCGAAGTTCTGAAACGTACATAACATTTACCATTCCATTGTATGCAAAAAGTCACACCTATGCAATATCCCGCACATAAATATGCTATATTAGATTTTTCGGTAAAAAAAATCCCTTCAGCATTCATAGGAAAACATCTGCCTATGATTAACTTGAAGGGGCAATAAATCATTACGATTTTCAGATCTGGTCTGCTATTTCTTTAATTAAAACTCAGTTTTTTCTGCCTCTATGGTTTCTCTACCTCACCCGAAAATAATCTCTCTGTTAAGATAGGTATACCATATGGATGCTGCTCTATAGTAAATCCAATAAACTATAGCCAGTTATAGTAAGAAGCTATATCGTGCAAAATCAAGTTGTTATCGCTTGATGGAGCGCCTCCACATAAGCTGTTGCCAGCTTGGACAGCGATGCATTTCTATGGCTGATCCAGCCCACCTTGATCGTCTCATCACAATCGAGCGGAACCGGAATAATCTCATTCCCGTTCAGGTCTGCACTTAGCACCCCGGTGGAGATGGTATAACCGTTCAGCCCGATCAGCAGATTGAACAGCGTCGCGCGGTCATTGACCCGGATGCTCTTTTTGTGCGACAGTGTGCTGAGGATCTCCTCGGAGAAATGAAACGAATTATACTCCCCCTGCTCGAAGGACAAATACGGATAATTCTGCAGCTCATCAATCGTGACGATGGACTGCTTGGCGAGCGGATTGTTGATGCTGATAAAAATATGCGGCTTCGCGGTAAACAAGCTGGTGAACTGCAAGCCCGCATCCTTCAGAAGCTTATTGATTACCTTCGCGTTGAATTCATTGAGATAGAGAATGCCGATTTCACTGCGCAGCGTTTTGACGTCCTGAATGATTTCGTAGGTCTTCGTCTCCCGCAGAGCCAATTCGTATTCATCCTGACCGTATTCCTGAACGAGGTTTACAAAGGCGTTCACCGCGAATGCATAGTGCTGGGTCGATACGGAAAAATGCTGCGGGGACGGCTTGGCGTTCAGGTAACGCCCTTCCAGAAGCTCCGCCTGTTCTACTACTTGCCGTGCATAACTCAGAAACTCGGCTCCCTCTTTGGACAGTGAGATGCCTTTATTGGTTCGCTCGAAGATCGTGATGCGCAGTTCCTCTTCCAGATCCTTTATCGCATTGGACAGGCTGGGCTGGGAAATAAATAATCGTTTGGCCGCCTCATTCATGGAACCACGGTTGGCTACCTCGATGGCATATTTTAATTGTTGTAAGGTCAATGTGATCCCCCTCATCAAAACTTCATGCTTCTCTATGAAGCTGGTCGTTCATGTTTCTATATCTCTATTATACAGTCTACAGCATGAAGGAATCTGATTCATTACCTGAATCGCTCACCTTATACAAGCCCATTAGGGACAAGCCAAGATCAGATTACTCAAATTTCAAGCTGCTCCTGTCTCCCAATTAACATAGAACTGTACACAAAAAAAGGACAGCCGTATTGACTGACCTTTAAGTGTCTTCCGTGTCTTCCGTGTTTTCTATGCCTTATGTGTCTTCCGTGTCTTCCATGCCTTACTTGTCTTACGTGTCTTACCTATCTTCCATTTATTCCGTTTAATCCATGTATTCCATGCTATTCCGTGTCTTAAAAACACTCACACGTCTTCCATTCTTGCGTATCAGAAATAGCTGCACTGTTAAATATTCACCTGATACCCTAATGTCAGTTCATCGCCGGGAAGGCCACGGATTCCCCAATTGTGCTGCGGCGTTTCGAATATCGTAATCTCCACATCCTGGGGAGAGATGTGCAGCTGGTGTTGAATTCGTTCGAACAACAGTCGAATCAACTGTTTCTTGGCTTCCACGGTCCGGCCTTCAAATATGCTAATCTCGATCACGGTGTAACGATCCGTTCTCCCCTCAGGAAAGTAGAAATCCTCCCGGTTCATGGGGAAAAAGCGATGGAATTTTTTATCAACGGGAAGTCCAAACGCTTCAACCACACACGAATGGATCACTTCCGATAATTCTTCCTTCACAGGGTTCAGGCGCTCCCTGACGCCATAAATCTTAATCTGTGCCACGCTCAACTCATCTCCTCTGTTCTCATCTAAGCTCAAGCTATGTTACCTATTATTTCTATTCGTTCGGGCTGTCCGAAAGCCCTTCTTATATCGGTGAATATGTTGAATACGGTATACGGATCATTCTCCCCAATCCGGTTGTTCCCCGATTTCTATTACTACCTCTATTCACCGGTCTGGAACTGCTTCTTCGCCCATTCCACATAGGATGGGTGGCTCTCGATTAATTCCTCGTGCGTACCGCTCCCCGTAATATGACCCTTCTCAAGGACGATAATCTGATCGGCCTCAACAACGGTAGATAACCGGTGGGCGATGACCACGGTCGTGCGCTCCACCATCAGATTATTCAAGGCCTTCTGCACTTCATGCTCGGAATCACTGTCCAGACTTGCCGTTGCCTCGTCCAGAAGCAGAATATCCGGCTTCCGCAAGAGCGCCCTGGCAATTGCAATCCGTTGACGCTGGCCTCCCGACAACTGGATGCCTCTCTCGCCAACCTCCGTGTCATACCCTCTTGGCAAAGCTTCGATAAATCCCTCGGCATAAGCCAGTCTTGCCGCCTCAGCTATTTCTTCCTCGGAGACTGGCTCCTCCCTTCCATAAACGATATTGTCCCGAATCGTTCCGGTCATCAGCGGGCTGTCCTGGGAGACATACCCGAGTTTTCGCCGCCAGGAGTCCAGCGTATAATCGCGAATCTCGTCCGAACCAAACCAAATCTCCCCGCCGGAAGGCGTATAAAAACGTTCAATCAGGGAAAAAACCGTCGTTTTTCCGCTGCCGCTCGGCCCAACCAGGGCGGTTACCTTCTTGGCAGGTATCGCGAACGATACGTCGGACAGGATCGTCTCCCCTTCATGATAGGCAAACCCAACCTTTTTAAATTCAATGTTCCGATGCCCTTGCGGTGCAAGACGTATGGCTCGATCATCGGTTTCCGGCTTGAATTCGAGAATAAGCCGCAATCTCTCGGTAGCTGCCATTACCTTCTGCAGCTGGGAATAGAACGTAGCGAATTGGCTGAACGGAAACATGATCTGGAACAGCAGCAGGATAAACGACACCAGTTCACCTGCGCTGAGCGCACCGGAAGAGACGCGAACACCGCCGTACCCGATAATAACGACCAGCAGCACGACCATGACCATGGACATCAACGGAATCAGGACCGAGTTGATTTTGGCTTCCTTCATACCGAAGCGATACAGGCTGTCCATGTCGTCGTAGCCGCTTTTCTCCTCCTTCCGCTCGGCATTGGATGCCTTCACCAGTCGGATCTCGCCGATCACCTGGGTCAGCATGGCCGACAACTGGGCAAGCTGTCCATACATGCTGATGGAGATTTTGTACATTTTACCGCCGATGGGCATTAAGATTCCGAACCCTACCGGGACTGCGATGAGGATAATGAGGGTCATCCGCCAATCCAGATAAAACAGGATCGCAACGGCACCGATCACGGTCAACAGATTCGAACAAAAAGCGATCAGATGATCCGTGATCAGCGTCTTCACTTCATTCGTATCGTTGGCCACCCGGCTCATCGTATCCGCCGAGCGATGCTTGTCAAAGAACGGAACCGGCAACGCCAGCACTTTGCTCCAGAGCCGTTTGCGAATCTTGTTCACCGTCTGGTTTCCGACAAAGGCAAGCATATAATACGAGAGTCCGCTTGCTACTGCTTCCAGCAGGAACAGAATCGCCAGAAATCCGACCGTGCGGACATTAAACGAATCCGCTGCAAAATTATCGATCAATTGGCCGGTGATGAGCGGGACGACCAGTCCGGTCACCGCCCCGACCATACTTAGCAGAATGGCAAGAAAGAGCACCAGCTTCGGAATACCCGCGGAACGCAGCAGTTGGATAAAATAGCGAATCGTGGTCTTCGTTACCTTGCCTTTCTCTTCTTCTACGGTTTGCTCCATATCGAATCCCTCCTATCTCTTTCGCTATGATCACATATAGATTTCTTGGATGAAACGGCCGGTAAACGATGCTTCCACTGCCGCCACTTCCTCAGGCGTTCCCGCTGCAACCACCGATCCGCCGGAGGCTCCCCCGCCAGGACCAATATCAAGAATCCAGTCGGAGTTCCAGATCAGGTCCAGATTGTGTTCAACCAGAATGACGGTGTTCCCCGCATCCACCAAGCGGTTCAACAGAAGCAGCAATTGCAACACATCTCCTGGGTGCAAGCCGGTTGAAGGTTCATCCAGCAAATATAGCGTGTGGTTCCTCGTCTTCTTGCTCAGTTCCTTCGCCAGCTTAATCCGCTGACCCTCGCCGCCGGACAACGTTCGAACCGATTGACCCCACTTCAAATAACCAAGTCCGACATCGCAGAGCAGCTTGGTCAACTCCATGATTTTCGGCCGCTCCTCCAGCAGCGTCAGGCTCTCTTCAATTGTCATATCCAGAATATCGGAGATCGTATAACCGTTGTAAGTCACGCGCAGAACCTCTTCCTTGAAGCGCCTCCCTCTGCAATCCGGGCAGCGCACTTCCAGCTCCGGCAGAAAATGCATATGCACCGAGACCACGCCAAGACCTTGGCAGGTCTCACATCGGCCACCTGGTGTATTGAATGAAAAATGCTTCGCTGTCAGCTGGCTTTGTTTGGCTTCCGGCATAGCGGCATACCAGTTTCTAATATGGGTATACACATCCGTGTAAGTGGCAATGTTGGAGCGCTGCATGCGGGATACCGGAGATTGGTCAACCGTAATGAGTTGTCCCACGGAATCCCAGCCCGTAATCGCTTTGCAGCCGGTTGGAGTTGATTGATCGCTTCCGGATTCCGCCAGAAGGTCAAACAAGAGCGTGGATTTGCCTGATCCCGACACGCCTGTCACCGATATGAGACAGCCGAGCGGGAACGATGCGGTTATGTTCTTCAAATTCCTTAAATGCGCCTCCTCGATCGTAAGCAGGCTGCCGTTCCCTGTCCTGCGCCGGCTCGGTGCCGCAAGCATTCCATTCTCGCGGAAATACGATCCGGTAACGGAGTCGGAGCTGTGGATTAATTCCTCCAGTGTTCCCTGACCCACCACCGTACCGCCCATCGTTCCCGCACCCGGTCCGATGTCGATGATATGATCTGCGGCACGCATGACTTCTTCGTCATGTTCGATCACAAGCACCGTGTTGCCCAGATCCCTCAGTTGTTTCAGAACCTGAATGAGTCCACGAGTATCTTTGGGATGAAGCCCGGTCGTCGGTTCGTCCAAAATATACAGGACCCCCGTAAGCCCCGATCCCAGAATCGATGCCAGTCTAAGCCTCTGGGCTTCTCCGCCTGACATCGTCACTACTTGTCTATCCATGGACATATAGCCAAGGCCGACATCCATAATGCGTTTCAGTCTCACTACGGAATCATAGATGAGTGGTTCCACGATCATTAACTGATCCGAGGATAGCTTTCCGAGTAATGCTTCCATCCAAGCGAGTGCATCCCCAATCGACCAGGCATTGACCTCATGGATAGCCGCCCCGGCAACAAGGACCCGGCGGCTGCCTTCTTTCAGTTTCGTTCCATGACAATCCGGACATTGCTGCTCCTGAAACAGAACCGCCTCACCGGATTCGCTCCCCTTCTCCCGGTACCTTCTCCATATTCCGGTTACAACACCTTCGTATTTGCCTTGCCCTACGGACTTCGGCGGCTTCACTTCCGGAAAATGCCGAATGAACTGCTCACTCTCAACGCCGTAATACAGAAGATCACGCTGAACTTCGTTATAGTCCCGCAGCGGCAAATGATCATCGAACGTGAAGTCATAATGTTGAGCGGCTACTTTCATCGTACTCGTGTGATACTCAACTAAAGCGTTGAACCATGGCTTGACCGCACCGTCTCTTATACTCAGTTCCTGATTGAACACGGCATCCATATTCAGGCTGACCGTTTGGCCGAGTCCGCTGCAGGTTTCGCAGGCGCCTTCCGGCTTGTTAAAGGAAAAATGCGACATCGTTAACTTATCAAGACTGTGACCGCATCGCCTACAATGAACCGTCTCGTGGGAGTCGCTGATCTCTTCCGCGTCCGACGGACCGTGATACGTTTCCCCCTCCACATTCGGCGTGACCGTGTCCCCGCAGGAAGGACAGGTACGCTCACCAAGCTTGGCAAATAAAATCCGCAGCAGCGTGTAGATATCCGTCACCGTTCCGATGGTCGACCTCGGGTTCCGGTTCGTAATGTGCTGACCCACGCTGATCGACGGGGAGAGACCTTCAATCGAATCCACCTTCGGCTTGCTGACCGAGTCCGACACCATGCCCATGGATTCCATATACTGCCGCTGGCATTCACGCTGAAGAGTGTCCATTGCGAGTGTGGACTTACCCGATCCTGAGGGGCCCGTCATGACAACCAGTTTGTACTTCGGGATTTCAAGCGAGACATTCTTCAGATTGTTCTCCCGCGCACCGCGAATCTTAATCGTTCCATTCATAATTCCAACCTCCTTCGATTTACAAACCCATCTTACAACATTGATGCAAGTCTAAAATTCCACAATTAAAAAGGTTGATCCATCACCGTTTTCAAAGGCGGAATCCGTCACATCACTTTAAGGTTTATGTATAATGTTTGTTGGCGGTTTATCCGTGTACCATCGCACGGACTAGATAATGGGCTATAAATAGTTCGTTTCGTTATTTTCCCATCAGGCTTCTTTTCTTTGACCCTTACTTCATGATACAATCCCCCAGAAAAAAGGATTATGGCAGATCCGCGTAAGGCAAGGGGGACCATTATGGGCATCAGACCGATTGATATAGCAAAAAAGCTGGGGATTACCACAAGTGCACTCAAGCACTATGAGAAATGGGGAATCGTCCCTCCTGCTGAACGTGCCCCGAACGGATACCGGGTATATACCGAGGAGCATGCCGCTTATTTTGAATGCATAAGGGCCATGTTTCCCGGTTTCGGTGTAGATGTTACTAAGAAAGTGATGGTCAAACTGCAGGAACAAGAAGTGGATGAAGCGCTTTGGATCGTAAGCGAGGTACAAGCCCGCCTTCAACAGGATAAAATCCTTGCAGAGCGGACGATCCGCATTCTGGATACCGAGCAGCTTGATATTGTAGATGCCCGTGGCCGGAAAAAAGAGCTGACGATCGGTGATGTTGCCGCTGAAACCGGCGTTCCCACCTCGGCCATCCGCCACTGGGAGAAGGAAGGCATTCTTAACCTGCCTCGAGATCAGGACAACGGTTACCGGAAATTCGATGATGCTCAGATCCGGCAGATTATGATCATTCGTATTCTCCGCTCGGCCAATTACCCGCTGGAGGTCATCAAGGATGTATTGCAAGAACTCGAGCACCATCATGTCCATAACGCCAGGCGGGTACTGAAGGACACGCTGGTGTATCTGAATTACCGCAACCACAACCAAATGCGCGGCGTACACTACCTATACCAGTTATGCCGAGTATTGAAATTAATGTAATTCCAGTTCCCTTTCATATTGTGGTGTACACATACAACAAACCAGCACGGATGGAACACATCCGTGCTGGTTTGTTTCTTGCATTCTATGACCTTATGATTCCTGTGACCGTATGCACACGATTTCTATGGATTAACCTTAATGGAGCCCACCGAGGTCGATAGGGATATCGCAGCTCCGCCACCGTTCACGTCGCTCTGCCCCCGGCTTGCGCCTGTAATCTGCCCAAGCTCGGTTTGGGTATCCAGCGTATACTTCATCTGCGGCGCAAACGTGGTCGTGATGCTCCCTGCCGACGTGTTAACCGCCAGGGTGCTGTCCTTATCGATCTCCTCAAGCAACATCTTGACGCTGCCGGCTTCGGTTACGATTTTGGAATTCCCCGTAATTTCCGTTTTGTTGAGCTGAATCTCCCCGGTCCCTAATCGAAGATCAAAAGCCCCCTTCAAATCGTTCACAAGGACCTTTCCGACATCATTATTCATGCGAACCTCTTGAAGGGCTTCCGGCACTTCGATCACATAATCAATCATGAACCCGGAGTCGCCAAACTGCTTCTGCGACCAATCCCACAGACTCGTGCTTGAGTCCTCTTTAGGATGGGTTCTTAATTGCAGCATGCCGTCCTTGAGTGTAAAGGAGCTGGCCGCCTGCTCTGTAACCTGGGTACGGATGTTATCGTTCTTAAAGAAAGCTTCGTTAAACCACACGGTTGTTTTTACTTTGATCTCGCTGCCGGATGCTGCGATGAGCTCGATATTGCCCACGGCATGGTCAACAACTAATCCCTCGGCTGTGCCGATTTCCTGGGCCGCCGTCAATTCGAACTCTTTCCCCTCCCGCTTGACATGATCGCTGATTGCCACCGCGGAATCTCCTGCAATATTCCCAACCTGTGCTAATTTATCAAGCTCCTGAATGACGGCTTCATCTGCGTTGTTGGCTGCATCACACCCGACCAGCACGGCAAAAACCATTAGCGATGCGATTTTAACCGCCATCGTTCTTTGCTTTTTCATGTTATGATCCTCCCAGTCCATTCCTGTTTATGTATAAATCCATTATAACTGGATGGCAGGATTTAACACGCTTCCCTGGACTGGTTGCTTCCTGGACTTTAGTCGGGGGCAAATGATTGAAAGTGCTACTTCACGGTTCGATTATAGTCCTGAATTTTAGCCGTGATTTCTTTGGCGGCATCATCTAGTGCCTGCTGCGGAGACTTTTTGTTGTTAAGCACTTCTTCGATTGCGCCTTCCACGATCTGCCTCGCTTCCGGAAAAACCCCCATCACCGCACCTTGTGTCGCCTTGACCAGCTTCGTCTGATGCAGCTGATCAATCGCGGTTTGGAACTGCGGGAATTTCTCCAGATTTTCCTTCACGCTGTCCTCCTCATACGCCTTCATTGTGATCGGAAAATACCCGGTATTGATATGCCAGTACGCTTGCTGAGATGGAGAAGTCAGAAATTTAATGAATTCCCATGCGGCCTCTTGCTCTGTGTCAGGACGACTGTTCATCATCCACAAGCTTGCTCCGCCAACGATTACTCCTCCTTCAGCCGAGCCTGCCGGCTTGGGAAGGAACCCCGTTCCCACCTCGAATTTCCCCTCCGCACTGTCAACCAGTCCTTTCAATGCCGCAGTCGAATCCAGAATCATGGCAACTTGGCCCGCCGAGAAAGCCTTTTTGGAATCGTCGGTCTTGCGTCCCAGATTGTTGGCAGCCTTCGAATCAATCAAATTCTTCCACCAGGTTAACACCTTTACTCCAGGTTCCGTGTTTACTAGTGATTCCGTTGCCAGATCATCACGGCCATTCCCATGATTCACGTATTCAGCACCTTGGCTCGCGAATAGCTGCTCCATGAACCAGCCGTAAATCGCGAAATTAGCGCCCACGGCTTTCCCCTTTTTCGATATCGTTTCGGCCGCAATCGTCAACTCTTCAAACGTCTTCGGAGGATTCTCCGGGTCTAGTCCGGCATCCTTGAACAAGTCCTTGTTATAATACAATATAGGATTGGATGAGTTGAACGGCATCGAGTACAGTTTGTTCTCGAATGTATAATAGCCGCTGATATTCGGTTCAAGTTGAGCCGCATCCCATTGGTCCGCATCAATGAAGTCCTGCATGGGGGTAATCAGTTTGGAATCAATCATAAAACGGCTGCCAATCTCGTACATCTGCACAACGGACGGCCCCTCGTTTGTACCCATCGACGCCTTTAATTTGCTTAACAAATCATCATAAGTCCCCTGATACACCGCTTCAACCTGTACCTTATCCTGGGACTCGTTAAAGTTGGCGACAAGCTGGTCAACCACCTTGGTTGTCGCTCCACCCATCGCATGCCAGAACACAACCTTTTGCACGCCAGCTTCTGTCTTGCTGCCAGTATCCGTCCCCTTCGCCGGCTCCTCCCCCATATTAACGTTGCATGCACTCAGCAGCACCATGACCGCAGCCAGCACCACACCAATCATCCTGATTCTTCTCTTCCTCACACCAATGCCCTCCCTTTTCTATTCAAAATAACAACCTATGATAAGCCTGCATAAGTGCAAGCGCACCACTTCATTAGCCCTTCAACGCACCTGCCGTAATTCCGCGAACCAGTTGTTTTACTCCAAAAGCGAGCAGCACAAACGACGGGATCAGCACAATCGTCACGCCCGCCAAAATCAGATTCCATGACATCACTTCGGCATGCTGGAGCATGGCGACCCCGATCTGCACCGTGCGCATCGACGCCTTGTTCGTAATGAGCAGCGGCCACAGGAAGTGATTCCAATGGGTAAGGAATGTATACACTGCCAGCGTGGCAATGGACGACCGGGACAACGGGAGCACCATGGAGAAATAACAACGAATATGACCGCATCCGTCGATCTTGGCCGCGTCAAACAGCTCGCGCGGAAGCTGCAGGAAGAACTGACGGAGCAGAAACACCCCAAAAGCACCCGCCATGAAAGGTACGATCAACCCTTGGTAGCTGTCCATCCATCCCCAATCCTTAATTGTCAGATAGTTAGGAATAATCGTCACTTCCCATGGAATCATCATCGTGGACAGGAAGAGTCCGAACAGCACGGCCTTCCCCTTAAAATTCAAAAATGCGAATGCGTAAGCCGCCAGACTCGAAGTAATAACTTGACAGAGCATGATAGCGGTAGAAACAATAAAGCTGTTCAGAATAAAGCGGACGATGGGAAACCCTGAAATGGCTTCCGCGAAATTGCCCAGGTAGAAGCTCGACGGGAACAACGGCGGCGGAAAATTAGCTACCTCCTTCTCCGTCATAAAGGAAGAGAACACGGTAAAGATAAGCGGATACAACACGACCAAAGACAAGAGCAAAAGCAGCAGATACGTGAATGCGGACGCAGCTCTTCGCAGGATCATTGATAATGCACCTTCTTCTCCAGTACTTTGAACTGCAGCAGAGTCAAGAGCAGAATAATCGCAAACAGAATCAAAGCCTGCGCGCTGCCAATGCCAAATCGGAAATTAACGAACGCATCCTGATAGATGGAGTAAACCATCACATTGGTGGAATTGATCGGACCGCCCTTCGTCAAAATGTGAATTTGCCCAAACGCCTGAAATGCACTGATAACCGAAACGATCAAGGCGAAGAAGATGGTCGGTGACAGCAGTGGCAGCACGATTTGCAGAAATGTCCGAATCGGCCCGGAGCCGTCCATTCTAGCGCTTTCGTAAATCTCTTCCGGCACCCCTTGTAATCCGCTTGACAGCAGAATATACAGGAATCCCATGTTCATCCAGATGGTCATGATGGAAATGGAGATAAGCGCCCACGAAGGATCGGTTAACCAGGGAATCGGCCCGACATGAACGAGACTTAGAAAATAATTCAGCATCCCTGCCGTAGGATGAAACAACAGAAACCAAATAATCGAGCCGGTTCCGACCGAAATCACGATGGGCAAGGAGAAGATAAACTGAAACACCTTCATGCCGCGCAGCTTGTTGTGGGTAATGGCAGCCAGGAATAGCGACCAGATTAAGGAGGTAGGGACCGTGAACAGTATAAACATCAAGGTGACACCCAAATTTTTATAAAATTGTCCTGTCGATAAGAGCCGGATAAAGTTCTCCAGCCACACAAATTCGACCACTTGACCTCGGGGATCGGTAATGGTCATGCTAAGATAAACTGATTTCAACATCGGATAGAACAGAAACATCATAAATACGATGACGGAGGGTGCCAAAAATCCATAGGCTAAAGCATGCTCTTTCCAAACTCTTTTTCTTACCTCCTTAGATTTTCTGTCATTTAAAACGCTTTCATAATTAGGCAATTGCCATTCCCCTTTCTTTGGGATATTCCCCTCAAACCGAAATGGAAAGCAAAATTCCGCAAAAAAAGAGAACAAAAAAAGTCACAAAACTGCATGCCTAAACAGACAAGCAATGATGTGATTCTCCTGTTCTCCATCACATATGTAGCTGCTCCTATATTACAATCGGCTCTCAAATATTGTCAACGAATATTCACATATGCATATAATCCCATGTATTGTAATTTTCGGTGGGACAAGAACATCACCCTGCAATTTACATGGGCTGTACTTCTGATCGGCTCTGACTCACCAGTATTACCTTCGTGACTGCCTTGCACTTTGAACCCGACAGCGGCCTAAATGCCCTGTTTACCGGCTTTGTTGCAGTATTCCTGCTGGACGGAGTGAAGCAGGTAGGAGCTTCTATCGCGCTTAAAGCGTATACGCCCGGTGTCATTACGGCAGCGCTTCTGGAAATCCCATATGGCATTTATACCTTTATCGCTTCCTGAACGAAGATTTCGTTGAACCTGCTGCACTCCCAATTGGAACTATGATTTCCTTACCCGTCGTACTTTGTTTGGTATGGTTTGGTCTAACGCTTCCGGAAGCAGATTGCGCCCATTCGCAGAGATTGTTAAACGTTCGAAGTTGATGCCTACTGGTGTTTTTTTAAAAAAAATGCCGCCGGATCTCATCATCCGGCAGCATTACATTACTTATTCATCATGTATCCAAAGCTCTGTGTTTATCTCCAGTTACGTCTAGGCTTGTATCCGGCTTTCTCCAGGAATTCCAGCTCCGTCTCCGGGCCAAGTCCCTGGATGCCCACCTTCGCGCTCATCGAAGTAATCAACATACGGCTGGCAACCTCCAGCGTCTGCAGTGCCATCCGGGCTTCGCGGATGGTGGTATCATAAACAACCACGCCATGGTTCTCAAGCAGCAGCACATTGGCAAGCTTGGCCTTTTTCCGGACGCCTTCACCCAGCGCATCACTTCCTGGATGGCAATACGGCACTCGTTCTATTCGCTCCAGGTAATACATCGTCTCAACGAACATGTTCGAAGGAATTTCCAGATCTGAACACGCAATAAGCGTCGTATAGAACGGGGATGCATGAAGCACGGCTCCGATCTCCGGACGGCTTTCGTAAATCGCTCGATGCATGGGGGTTTCTTTGGACGGTTTACGTCCCTCAGCTCCATACACATTCCCGGACAGATCGCATTCGATCAAGTCCGCCTCCTCCAGTTCTCCGAGGAAGGTACCGCTGGCCGTGACCACGTAACGATCACCTTCGCTCCTGGCAGAGATGTTGCCTGCATTTCCCCAAGCCAGATCGTATTGCATCATATATTTACCGGTATGCTGCAGTTCTTTTCTAATCGTCTCCACGTTAGCCATGAGATCGACCTCCTGAATCAGTTTATATTTTTCACTTGAGATTCCCTTACTAGTACACGTTGACTTCTACACGTTGACTTCTACACGTTGACTTCGTGAGTCCCTTATTTACCGCCCAACAAGTTTGGTAGGAACATCGACAATTGCGGAAGAAACGTAATCAACAGTAAGTCTATAATCAGCACAATATAGAACGGCACCATGCCTTTGCTGATCTGATCCAGCCGGATTTTTGCAATCTGCGCGGATATAAACAGGTTGATGCCAAGCGGCGGCGTACACATCCCAATCGCCAGGTTGACGATCATGATAATCCCAAAATGGGTTGGATCAATACCGAACTCGGCAGCTACTGGAGCCAGCAGCGGCGCTAAAATAATAATCGATGCATTGGACTCCATGAACATTCCTACGATGAGCAGGAATACGTTAACCAACAGCAGGAATACGATTGGATTATCGGATATGTTCACGAAGAAGCCAGCAACTGCCTGTGGAATTCCTTCGCGCGTCATAATCCAGCTGAACAATCCGGCGCTTGCAATGATGAACATAATGACAGAGGTCGTAATCGTAGATTGCGTCAGAATGTTAATCAGCTTGGAGAATTTAATCTCTTTGTAAACGAATACGCCAACGATGAAGGCATAGGCTACAGCAACGCCTGCGGCCTCCGTTGGCGTGAAGATACCGCCATAGATTCCGCCAAGGATAATGATTGGCATAAGAACTGCCCAGAACGACTCCTTGAAAGCCTGCCATACCTCTGCGCGCGTCTTTCTTTTTTCCCGTGCGTAGCCTTTGCGCTTAGCAATCATGTAAACGGCTATCATCAGCGACAATCCAATCATCAGTCCCGGAATAAGTCCCGCCATAAACAGATCACCGATTGAAGTTTCCGCCGCTACCCCATATAGAATCAATGGAATACTTGGCGGAATGATAACCCCCAGCTCACCCGATGTTGCCTGAAGGGCCCCCGTGAAGTTCTTATGATATCCTCGGGAGATCATCGCAGGAATCAGAATGCTGCCAAGTGCTGCCGTTGCAGCAGCGGAAGAGCCTGATATCGCAGCAAAGAACATCGACGTTACAATCGTTACAAGTCCAAGTCCGCCGGGTAAATGACCTGTCAGTGCATTGGCCAGATTCACGAGCCTTCTTGAAATTCCGCCAAATTCCATTAATGTCCCTGCAAATACGAAGAATGGAATCGCCATTAAGGGGAATGAATCCGTTGACGTGAATGAACGCTGAACCAGAACAAGCAGCGGCGTGCCGCCTTCCCACCAGATCGCCACCGCCGAAGCCATTCCCATTGAGACGGCTATCGGTACGCTGATAGCGAAGAAAAGGATCAGACATCCGAATAGTATGATAGGCATTATAATCCTTCCTCCTTCGCTGGCGGTAGTTTCTCGGAAACAATCGTTTCCAGAATGACCGCTACCGCATTGATAATGAGCAGCATCGCCCCGACAGGAATCGCCGCATAAGGGATCGACATGCTGAGTCCCATGGCTGCCGACGACTGCACGGATACCCGATTCAGAATATCAATGCCCTGGACCAGCAAAAGAACAAAGAACACAATGCATATCACCATCACGGTAATGCGGATAACCTTCTTGTTTACTTCACTCACCAGCTCCGGCAGCAGCTCGATCGCAACCAAACGGTGATGCCGCAGTGCAAGCGAGGAACCCAGGAATACGAGGTAAACCATCAAATATCTCGCAAGTTCCTCGGACCAGTGAAGTGGATAACCGATAATCCGGTAAATAATCTGCATGATAATCAGGATGGACATTACACCCAGGATCATGGCCACTGCGATGCCCACGAGTTTGTTGAGCGCGTCGATCGCTTTTAATGTCTGCCGCATGGCTTATCCCCCCTATTGAGAAAAAATGGTTATGGCGTATTAATAATTTTGTCGTAAAGCTCTCTTCCGTACATGTTGGCAAAGCGTTCATGCACGGATTTGGCAGCGGCCTCGAATGGACCTTTTTCAACCTCAACGAACTCGGTTCCAAACTCCTTCAGTTGATTGATGATCTGCTCTTCCTGTTCAAACACCAACTGATTCTCATATTCGGTGGCTTCCTTGGCAGCCTCTTCAACCGCTTGCCGCTGGAACTCATTCAAGCGTTGGTACGTCACTTCACTCATAGCAAGCATCACGTAGCCGTATACATGATCCGTCATCATCATATATTTCTGGACTTCCTGAATTTTGGAGCTTGCCGTAAAAGCAACCGGATTCTCCTGTGCATCGATGACTCCGGTTTGAAGCGAGGAGTACACTTCTCCGAAGGCCATTGGCGTCGGCGTAGCGCCCATCGCTTCCCAAGCTGCAATGGAAGCCGGAATCTCGGGCACGCGGATTTTCAAACCGCGCAGATCGCTTGGCGTTTCAATTTTCTTGTTCGCGGTCAACTCGCGCGGGGTTCTCATCCAGAACTCCAAGCCACGGACCTCGGCATTATCAAGCAAGCTCTGCTTCAGTTCGTCTCCGACATCGCCATAGAGCACATTCTCCAGATGCTGCTTGTCGCGGAACAAATATGGCAGCTCCAGAATTGCATAAGGACTATAGAAATTGGATAATACGCCGGCCGGCAGTGCAAAATCCACCGACCCTATCTGCATGCCTTCGATCAGGTCTCGGTCATTCCCAAGCATGGAGCTGGCATAAACTTCGACCTCAATCTCTCCGTTCGTTTTCTCCTTGACCAGTTCCGCAAATTTAAGCGCACCGAGATGCCATGGATCGGATTCGCCCGTAATATGGCCGAGTCTCAGCTTGATCGGACCATCGCTCGTATTGGGCTTGGTTATAAATAAAGCGCTTACAATGAGCAGTGCAACCACCATGACAACTGTGATTCTTTTCCACATTTGCCGTTCCCCCAATCTGATATGAAGTTCCTGCGGCTTCCGTCCCTAGAAGCAGAAGCCGCGGGGAATATGCTGATTATTCAAAGGTGACAATGACTTTCAGAGATGAATCTTCTTTCTTGTCCACTAGACGGAAGCCTTCCGCCGCCTCTTCATAAGGCAGACGATGGGAAATGACTGATTTGACATTCACCGCCCCGCTGGACAACAAATCAATGGCCGAAATGGTATCTTCACGCGTATAGGTCATGCAGCCCACAATTTCTTTCTCTGTTTGCTGCAAATTTACGATATCGAAGGTTTGCGTGCCATGGAACATCGCAATCGTTACACAGCGGCCGCCTTTGCGAAGCAAGGAAAGGGCATCATCCACGATTCCCGGAACGCCGGCCGCAATCAGCACCTTATCAAATTCGCCTGCAATGTCTGCCTTGGCATCCTCTGTCCAATGATCCTTGCCGTGAATATTTAAGGTGTGAGTCGCTCCCATCTCCTTAGCGGATTCAAGCGCGTAATCCATCACATCGGTAACCATCAGCGTTGTAGCCCCTGCCGCCTTGGCTGCCGTCATGGCGAGCAGCCCGATCGGACCGGCTCCAAGAATGGCAACTTTGTCTCCAATTTCAATTCCGGCTTTCCTTACCGCATGAACCCCTACCGCAAACGGTTCAACGAGCACACCCAGCTCATGGTCCAGATGATCCGGCAGTTTGAACACACACGTCTCCGGGGCGGCAAAATATTCAGCCATCGAGCCATACCAGCCCTTCAGGCCAGGCGCTCCCCGCTCCGCGCAATAATTCGTTCTGCCGGTAAGGCAGTAATCGCATTTGCCGCAGCCCACCTGCGGCTCAACGGTTACCCGGTCCCCCGGCTTGAAGGAGGTGACGTCCTTGCCGACCTTCACGACTTCACCGGACAATTCATGTCCGATAATGACCGGCGGCTTCCGAAACAGATGCAATCCCTTATAAGTATGAATATCCGAACCGCAAATACCGGCGGCTTTTACCTGTATCAATACTTCCCCCGTCCCGATCTCCGGTATATCCACGTCTTTAACGACAACTTTGTATGCATCCTCCACATATACAGCCTTCATTGTCTCTCCCCCTTGTTGTAATTCAAGCTTCACGGAATGATTTCGTATCTCTCTGTTATATAAAAAGCGCTTGCTTTGATTCCTGCAAATGACGGCGCATCACGTCCGCACTGCTCTCCTTGCCGGTCTTCAGCGCTTCGTAAATCTTCCAATGATCCTCCAGGAACTTCTCCATCCGATGCGGATCCTTCCGCAAATGTCGGCGCGTGATCCGCTGCAGATGATCATGGTAGTTCAGCAGCACCCGGTGAATCTCCTGATTGCCCGTGCATTCGCAGATAATCAGGTGGAAGTCATGGTCGGCCTGGGCAAAATTCTTCACATCAAGTCGGCTGACGATTTCTGCCGTTTCTTCCAGATTGCCTTCCAGCTCCTTCTCCTGTTCAGGCGTGAGTCTGGTTTCGATCTGCTGGCAGTTGAACGTCTCAAGCGCAATCCGCAAATCATATATATCCACAATCCGGTTCACGGACAGATCATTAATGATGATGCCCTGCTTCGAGGAAACGGTGACAAACCCCTCGGTCTCCAGCCGTGTCAGTGCCGCTTTAATCGGCGTCTTGCTCATCCCTAGCAGCTCAATCAATTCCCTCTCGGACAAAAATCGGCCCGGCTCAAATTTCTCATTCAGAATGCTTTCCTTGATTTCATTGTAGGCCACATCCTTTAACAGAAGAGAAGATGCTGCCCCTTTGCTTTTATCCATCGTCATTCGTGTATTCTCCTATCTTGGGCTATTCATCCGGTTCAAGCGAACCGGCATCCCGCACGTTAATAAAATAATCCGGTGATCCCAGCTGCCCACCCTTAAGCGCCAGTTCCAGACCGGCAAGTCTGGCATCGTCTGAATATACCCTGCACAGTGGAGCGCCCGGTGAAACATCCCATATCATCTCCAGCCCGTATACACCCATTTCACTGGTGACAAAACCGGAGGTATCTCCTCCAGCAATGACAACACGGCGAAGGCCCGGGTTCTGATCCATAATCCGTTTGGTCAGCTTACCAAGCCGTCTCCCGATAAACTCACCGGTTTCCGCTCCGGACAGCCCAAGCGAATTCAACCTGCTGCGTGTCTCTCCGATGGCTTCATCCTCAGGACCAAGTGCAGTGTACAGCACCACGCTCTGTCCTTCAGCGAGCTTGTCCGCTGCTTGATGGATCCATTCCGACAGGGTCGTTTCATCCGTATTCTGCATCATGTCCGGCGTTATGCGTATTCCATGAAAACCTTTGGCTATCGCCCGCTCAATCTGAAGCTGAGTGACGGGCGATGCACTCCCTGACATAACCAGAATTGTATCGGTTGGCTGAATACGGGCATCAGGTCCGTTGTTCTCCGATGAGTGCGAGCTAAGTCCAAGCTCATCCCAATGAGCAGCAAGAGCATATTCAACGCCAGAGGAACCGACAACGAACGTTCCCGCCCCTTCCGGCTTATCCTGAATGAGCTCCCCACATCGCTTGAGCCTGTCTTCATCCAGAGCATCAAATAACAGAATTCCCGGTTTCTCTACCAGTTTATCATGATATCGGTGATGAACCGTATCCTGGTCTCCGTCAAGCTCTACGATATCCATCAAAGCGATCACTTCCGAGGTCTGCTCGGCAAGGTGAAAACGCAAATCCGCCTCATGCATCGGAGTGGAAGGATGCTGCGACATCACGGGGTGCCGATCCAAACGGTACACCGTATCATGCATTTTCGCAAAATGCTGGCCAAACAGCGTATAACGTCCGAGACGGGGCGCGCCGACCAGCAGCGGAACCGTAACCTGGTCAGGAAAATAGTCTCTTGCCACCCTAATCGCATGGCCTATGCTGCCAACCTCTGGAGAAGAATCGAAGGTTGAACATGTCTTATAGTGGACGAGCGGTGCGCCGCTCATGGACAGCTTCTCGAATACAGGCCGAAGCTCGGCCTCCATATCCTCTGGAGATTTGGCTCTGCTTGTACCTGCTACACCTACACAGCGAATGCCTTCAAACTTCCTCAGCCGCTCAAGCGAAGGTGCTTCCAGAAACAATACCGTGCGGAAACCGCTTCGGGCCAGTGCCTCCATCGCATCCGTCGAACCGGTGAAGTCATCGCCATAGAAAGCAAGCAGCAGCTCATTGTTGTTCATGCTTGTCCCTCCTGAATCTATGATAGATCTATCATAGATCTATTTGAGACCTATTGTATGTGCAGCGCTTTCAAAAGTCAACAATCTTTTCGTTTGCAAGTGATAAACATCATGGCATAGGGGTTCATCGTGTGCCGCATTTAACCCTCATATTAGTCAAGCACCCCCTCATAATCATAAAAGATAGCAGTTTTAATCGGATGTTCGTAGATAAATGAACACGTGGAGGGAGAAACAAAATTCATGGGGAATCAGAGCCATAACCAAAAGAATCAGCATTATGTGCCTCAGCCAATACGCAGTGACGGAGCCGGCGGGCCTGACTATGGCCCGCGGGACGTGATGAGGGATATCGAGAATCCCGACTTGCTTGTGCCTCCAGCTACGGATGCGGGCTTAATGCCCAATCTGAAAATGTCCTTCTCCGACACGCATATGCAGCTCAATCATGGTGGCTGGTCGCGGGAAATTACGGTGCGGGACCTGCCGATTGCCACCACACTTGCGGGCGTCAATATGAGCCTTACGCCCGGCGGCGTGCGGGAGCTGCATTGGCATCAGCAGGCGGAATGGGCCTACATGATCTGGGGCAGCGCCAGAATTACGTCCGTGGATCAAAACGGAAGAAATTTCATCGCAGACGTGGGTCCAGGCGATCTGTGGTATTTTCCCGCCGGTCTCCCCCACTCCATCCAGGGACTGGAGGAGGGCTGTGAATTCCTGCTTGTGTTTGACAACGGCCACTTCTCGGATCTCAATACCTTGTCGATTTCCGATTGGTTTGCCCATACCCCCAAGGATGTGTTGTCTGCCAACTTCGGCGTACCGGAGAACGCATTTGACCATATCCCGGACAAACAGGTCTACATTTTTCAGGATCAGGTTCCGGGCTCGCTTGAAAGCCAGGAGGTCCAGTCGCCTTACGGGAACGTGCCGCTCAGCTTCAAGCACCGCCTGCTGGCGCAAGAACCGATCGTAACCCCTGGCGGAAGTGTAAGAATCGTGGACTCCAGTAATTTCCCGATCTCCAAAACCATTGCTGCCGCCCTCGTCGAGATTAAACCAGGCGCCATGCGGGAGCTCCATTGGCACCCGAATCAGGATGAATGGCAGTATTACCTGTCCGGACAGGGACGCATGACCGTATTCGCGGGCCACGGCACGGCACGGACCTTTGATTACAGAGCCGGTGATGTGGGATATGTTCCATTTGCTTTTGGCCACTACATCCAGAACACGGGGACGGAATCGCTATGGTTTCTGGAAATGTTCAGAAGCGACCGGTTCGAGGATGTATCCTTGAATCAATGGATGGCATTGACTCCTCGGGACCTGGTCCAGGATAACCTGAGAGTCGGACCCGATGTAACCGATGCTTTACGTAAAGAAAAATGGCCTGTTGTAAAATATCCGGGATTCTCGTATTACCCAAGGTAAAGTTCTAACTCCTGTTTGAACGGGGTCGGTTCTTCAACAGTTACATAATACAGACCTGCCAAGGAGACTCCTTCATGGCGGTCTGTTTGCTCCCATTCTGACATTTGACTTTTCTTTCCTTCTGCCATATAGTTCATTAATGAAACTATTTCATACGTGAACTATTCGAAAGGAGAACTATTCTTGAACGATAAGGCAAAGCAATGGATCGACCGGTATGTGGACGTCTACCTGCTGGTAACCCGCCGGATCAACGCCCAGATTCGGGAGCATCTCGGAGAGGATCTGACCCATGACCAGTTTCAGGTTGTGCGTTTGATCAACAGCATCGATCACTGTACTTCATCCCATTTGGCTGAGACGCTTGCCGTTGGTAAGAGCTCGATCACCGCCATCGTCAATCGTCTGGTGGATGCAGGCATTATTGACCGAACCCGGGACGAAGCGGACCGAAGGCTGGTGTATTTGTCGTTAACGGAATACGGCAATTCCATTTTTGAGTCAGCCCAGGAGCAGGTGCGGGAGATCATCTCCCCTTACTTGCAGCATTTTGAAGAAAAAGATATTGAAATGTTCATCTCGATGTTCGAGAAGCTGGGGCAGTTGATGTTTGAATCAGGAGGGAGAAAAAATTGAAAGCCATACTGAAAGCAAGATGGGCAATCATCGTTCTATGGCTGGCAGCAGCTGTTGTGCTGTTTATGCTCGCGCCTTCCATGTCAGACCTGGTTCGGGAGAAGGGTCAGCTATCCGTACCTGACGGATACAGCTCGTCGCGGGCCACAGAAATTCTCAAGGAAGCATCAGGCGGAGAAGGCGGAGAAACCCTGCATCAGGTTGCACTTGTCTTCAACAAGCCCGACGGGCTAAGCACCGCGGACAAGGATAGTATCCGGCAAGGCGTTCAAGCCTTAAACGACAATAAAGAAAGCCTCCACATCGATTCCATCAATGAACCGTTCACGCAGACGGAGCTGGAAGACACCCTGATTGCAAAGGACGGCAAGACCATCATGGTCGCACTGCAGGTCAGCGGGGGCCAAGAGGCTGTAAAGGCACTTCCCGATAAGGTCAATGAGGTGCTGGAGGGCGTTCAAGCCGATCATTACCTGACAAGTGAAGGCCTCATTAATGAAGATACCATCGTCAGCTCCGAAGAAGGCCTGAAGAAAACGGAATATATTACGGTTGTCTTTATTCTCCTCATTCTATTCGTGGTATTCCGTTCCTTTGTAGCGCCATTCGTTCCACTGTTGACCGTAGGACTCAGTTACATTGTGTCACAATCGGTTGTATCTTTTCTCGTGGACCAGTTTAACTTCCCGATATCGAGCTTCACCCAGATCTTCATGGTCGCCGTCATGTTCGGGATCGGAACCGACTACTGCATCCTGCTGATCAGTCGGTTCAAGGAAGAACTGACGGCATCAGAAGATACGCAATCGGCTATCATCGAGACCTATCGGAAAGCCGGAGGGACCGTGCTTTATTCCGGGCTTGCCGTATTTGTCGGTTTTGCCGCCATCGGTTTATCGAAATTCATTCTCTACAAATCAGCGGTTGCGGTTGCGATCGGCATCGCGGTTATGCTTCTAGCATTGGTTACGGTCGTACCGTTCTTCATGGCGGTGCTTGGCAAGAAACTGTTCTGGCCGTCACGCGGCAAGCTTGAGCACAGCGAGAACAAACTATGGGGAGCAGCAGGCTCCTTCTCTCTCAAGCGTCCTTGGGCTGCACTGCTGGTCGTGGCTGTCATCGTAGCCCCTTTCCTTGTTACGTACAGCGGCAAGCTGTCGTTTAACAGTCTGGAGGAGATCGGTCCAAGTTACGCTTCGGTCAAGGGCTTTAACATTATCTCGGACAGCTTCGGTCCAGGGCAATCGCTGCCCTCCACGATCGTAATCAAGAATGATGATCGAATGGATACGGCGGAATATATGGGACTCGCGGAGAAAATCAGCCGTGAGGTGGAAAAGGTTGATGGGGTATCCAGCGTCCGCAGTCTCTCCCGTCCAACCGGCGAGCAAATTAATGATTTCCTCATCCCAACGCAGGTCAAAACGTTAAATGAAGGGTTGGAAGAGTCCAAAGACGGACTGACTCAAATTCAGAATGGATTATCCGAAGCGGGCAAACAGCTCAGCGAAAATACGCCTAAACTGAATGAAGCCGCAGCGGGGGCCAAAGAACTGACCAAGGGAACCGCCGATCTTAAGGACGGCATTACCGAACTTGGTCAAGGTCTCAGCGCCATTCAAAAAGGTATTCAGAGCGGAAGTGCGGGCGCCGGCGAACTTAAATCCGGACTTGCGCAAGCTGCGCAGAGCGCTAAAGAGTTAGCTGCCGCAAATGCCCAGCTGCTCCAGGGCTATAAACAGCTTGATACCGGATTAACAGCTCTTGACGGCGGCGTTGCCGGACTTCAGGAGCAGCTGGGTGGCGTAGCTGCTGCACTGGGCGGACTTGACGGTTCCTTCACAGGCCTTGAGAGCAACTATCCGGAGCTAATTCAAGATACCGACTACCAAACCATTAAGGGAACCGTAACACAAACAGCAGCAGGTACTGCCGAGTTGGCTGCGGGTCTTGGACAGATCTCCCAGCAGCTCAAGGGCGCATCCGCCGGCTTATCGGAAGCGAACACCGGATACGCTAAAGCGGCCTCCGGGCAAAAGGCGCTTGCCGACGGACTCCAGCAGCTGGTGTCCGGTATCGGTGAGCTTCAATCCGGCCTCTCCCAGGCAGCTAGCGGGCAAGGCCAGATCATAGGTCAAATCCCTTCCATTACAGGTGGGCTGGATCAGCTTCAGGGCGGTCAGAAGCAGCTTGCCGACGGATTTGGCGATCTGACCGGGCAGATCGGAGAGCTGACCGAAGGCCTGAATTCCAGTGCCGACGGGCTGAAACAAATCTCGGACGGACTGCATTCCGCCCAGGATTATCTGCAGCAGATTCAGGATGTTCAGGATGAAGAGCTCAGCGGATTCTTCATTCCGCAGGAAGCGCTTGAGAATGAAGAATTTCAGACCGTATTTGATACCTACTTGACCGATAACCGCAAAGTGATGACGCTGGATGTTGTCTTGGCTACCAATCCATACAGCGAAGAAGCGCTAGGCAGCGTCGAGCAGATCCAAACCGCAGTCGATCGTGCCGTGAAGGATACGAAGCTGGAGAACGCCGAAGTTGCCATCAGCGGCATCACCAGCACCAACAACGACCTGCAGAATATTTCGAATGAAGACTACACGCGGACCGTGATTCTCATGCTGAGCGGGATCTTCATCATTCTGGTCGTGCTGCTGCGCTCCATCGTGATGCCGATCTATCTGATTGTTTCATTGGTCATTACGTACTTTACCGCAGTCGGTGTTACGGAGATGATCTTTGTCCACGGCTTCGGATATTCCGGCATCACCTGGGCCACGCCGTTCTTCAGCTTTGTCATGCTGATCGCGCTCGGGGTGGACTACAGCATCTTCCTGATGGCACGCTTCAACGAGAATAAGAGCTGGGATGTTCAGGACGCCATTCTTCATGCCATGCGCAATATGGGTACGGTGATCCTGTCTGCCATGGTCATCCTTGGCGGTACATTTGCAGCAATGTATCCATCCGGCGTACTGTCGATGATGCAGATCGCAACGGTGGTTCTGGTTGGCCTTGTGCTCTATGCACTGGTATTCCTGCCATTCTTCGTACCGGTCATGGTACGCATCTTCGGCCGGGCCAACTGGTGGCCCTTCACTCCCAAAGAGCGGAGCGAATCCTCTGGTAAAGGACATGATCTGAAGATGTAATTCAAGCGCACGAACATGCATGCTGATCTGCCTTCTTTTATGAAAAAGAAGCGCCTTGCATGTGAGCGGCAGGTTCTCTTTCTCCAGGCTTATCCGGTGCTTCACACGGACCGTGCATGCTGGTTAAACACAACAAAGAGCTGCACCAGGGTATAACTTACCTTGGGTGCAGCTCTTTTTTTCCTGCGTTCCGATACATGGCTTCTCCTGGTTTGCCTTTTCAGCGTATGTCTCATTCCGTTTAAGGGCTTAGTGCGATCTCATATTGCTGCCTACTGTACAATACCAATGTAGAATCCGTCATACCCTTTGCTTCCCACGGTTTGAATCGCGGTCCCGGAGATGGCCGGCTCGCCGGAGAGCATATCCATGAACTTGCGGATGCCCTGCACCCGAGGATCCGTGCTGTGATGGTCGATCACTTCTCCATCCCGAATGACATTATCGCTTATGACAACGGTACCCGGACGCGAGAACTGTAACGCCCATTTCATATAATTCGGATTGCTCGGTTTATCGGCGTCAATGAAGACCAGATCGAACGGCTCTGCCTTCTCCTTGGCCAACTGCTCCAACTGCACCAACGCATCACCTACCCGGATTTCGACTCTATCCTCAAGCCCTGCCAATGCCACATTGGATTTGGCAACCTGAGCATGAAACGGATCGAGCTCCAGTGAAATCAGTTTTCCCTCCGGTCCGATCGCTCTTGCCATCCAGATCGTACTGTATCCGCCAAGCGTTCCGATCTCCAGAATGCGCTTTGCTCCCTTGATACGGGCGATGACATTCAACAGCTTTCCCTGAGCCGGGGATACGTCGATTTCGGGCAAGCCAGCCTCCTGGTTTGCAAGCAGCACCTGCTCCAGCACCTCATCGTAAGGGATCAAGCGCTCCGTAACGTAATCGTCCACTTTTCCCCACGTCGTGACATCATTCGTTATCATTTTGATTTCCTCCTCTTGTTCATTAATCATGGTTCTTACAAATTCATTGTATGTGATTTATTATTATAGATATAATATATCTTTTATTAGTTTATATAACTTAAATATATAAATGGAGGGAGAGCACTTCACATGAACTTACACGCGCTAAGATTATTCCATGTCATAGCAACGACAGGCAGTGTTACCCGCGCTGCCGAACTGTTAAATATAAGCCAGCCCGCCATTACCGCCCAAGTCAAGAAATTTGAGAGAGAACTTTCCCTTACCCTGCTTCAACCGCAAGGTAGAGGCATCGCTCTGACGGAAGCCGGAAAGGAGCTTGTCCCGCTTGCCAAAAGACTCTTCTCCGTTGAGTTGCAGATCGAGCAGTTCTGTCAGGATTTTCGAAGCGGTTCGAGAGGACATATCCGGTTGGCCGCCACTTATCTCCCTTCCCACTTCCTGCTGCCGGCCTGGTTAGCGAGATATAAACAGCAGTATGAAGGCGTGGAGATGAGTATCACAACGACCAACTCCAGCGATGCGCTTCAGCAGCTGCTGAATATGGAAGTCGACATTGCCATCTATGGAGGGCTGCCTGAAGAATCTCCAGATGAGATTCAGACCGAAGAATTGTTTCGGGATGAGCTGTGGTTCGTGGTATCACCGGATCACCGTTTTGCCAATCTGCATATCTCGCTTGATGAGATGATGAGGGAGCCTTTTGTAATGCGGGAGGAGGGAAGCTCAACCCGTGAACGGTTACTGGCCCTATGCCGTACCCATAGCGCCCCTTCGCCGCGCATCGCGCTGCAATTCAATGGTCTGCATGAAGCGATCACCGCCGTCATTGCCGGATACGGTGCCAACTTCGTATCTTCGCTTGTTGTGCGCGAATACGTGGAGCGCGGAGAGCTTAGCCGGGTGTATGTCGAAGGAATCCAGCTGCAAAATATCATCGCGGTCTGCACCCGCAAACAAGAGCCTTTATCCGCCGCAGCCATGAACTTCGTGTATATGATTCGGGATCAGTCCTGACGCCTGATGCGCGAGAATGGTCTGGTTGCCTCTCAGCCTGCTAAATTACCCACGAAATTCATCTGCGATGGTAACCAGTATGTTACGGCAACGATAGACCCGCATGCCGATTCATGGCATACGGGTCTGTCATTGTTGTCGTTACCTCGGGTGCTTCCTCCCCAGTTTACTAGACTCTGCGTATGCCGTTTCACAGATACAGACCATTGTTTTTGTCGTTACTCGGGTGCTTCCTCCAACGGCTACTAAACTCTGCGTATGCCGCTACACAGATACAGACCATTGTTTTTGTCGTTACCTCGGGTGCTTCCTCCACGGCTACTAAACTCTGCGTATGCCGCTACACAGATACAGACCATTGTTTTTGTCGTTACTCGGGTGCTTCCTCCACGGCTATTGGACTGTTACGTTCCCTTTGTACATGTTCCCTGCCGGACTTCTCGTATTCTGAGAGGCCGTAGCAGAGGTATTATTATACGCACCGATTACGTACACAGCTGGATCGCTCAAGTAAACGGTATTGCCCGTAAAGGTATTATTGATCCCCCATCCTGGAACGATCTCATGCAGCTGAAACGCATCTACAATGACACTGTTGCCATTCTGATAAGCCGCATTATTCCGAATAATCGCGTTATTCCCCTTCACATCGATGAAGCTGTCGGCATAATTGGCGCCGCTAATTCCCTCGCCATGGAAGGTGCAATTCTCCACCAATGTCCCGATGGATCTCTCCTTGATATCGATGTGCTCTGCCGTAATATTTGGACCGAAAGTGACATTACGAATCGTATTGTAGTGGGTGTTCTGGTTGTAGCTCGCTCCCTCCGCGGAACCTACGTATACGCCTTCTCCGAAGCCCGCGCCTGTCTTGCCGGTATTATGAATACGGGAATTCTCAATCGTGCTGTACGAGGTGCCGTCCCGAAAATGCACAGCTTCATAACCGATATTGTAAACCTCCACACTCGTTATGCGGCTGTAATTGGAATTATCCAGCAGAATGCCCTTCTGTGCATTGGTAAACTTCAAGTTTCGGATGATCCAATAGTCGCCTTGAACCCGTAGGCTATACCCCGAGCCCGTAGAGTAACCAGAAATAATGGCCGGATTCGCCGGATCCTGGCTCTCAATGACAACCGGTTGCTGTGCAGTCCCTTTAACCGTGGACGAGAAGCTCCCTGAGTATGTACCCGGCGCCAGAACGATGCGTTTACCAGGAACCACATTCTTCAATGCACTCTGTAGACAGGATGTTGTGGAACATGCAATCGCATCAGAAGGCACCTCCGGCGGAGCGCTTCCTCCGCCATCCCCTTCACCCGGTCCGCATGGCCCCTTGTCTTCCCATACTCCCCATTGTCCGGTTGTACCTGGCTCCTCGCCTGTCGTCCACCACTTGGCCCTCCATAGCTTGCCTGCATGTGATACCTCGGCCCCGCTGCTATAGGCGCTTCCTGTACTCCATGGTACGGCCGCACACTCGGCAAGCACCGCAACTTCACCGGCTAACGCCTCACCGGGCGAGGTTTGCGGTTCGGCGCTCGCGGTGCCCCATGTAACAAACGTGCCCAGCAACAGCAGCAGTGCCATGCCAGCCATGGTCGTTTTCTTCAGCCTGCGCGAACGTGAGCGTGCCTTCTTCATAAATCTCATCATCCCCTTTATGAATTCGTTCGCCATCGTAACCGATCAGCGACATTATCATATTAATGAGATCGAGAACCAAAATATTCTATGGATGTCGAAACAAATATAATGATTCATATCTGAATCCCTAGCGGACTGATAAGGCGCTATTCGAAAGAAATGCTCCATTTGAAAAAGATAACGGACCTGAAGAGCGTTATTTACACAAAAAAGGGGCAAACAAGCGATGAAACGACTTCATAACGCCTGCTGTGTCCGTTACATTTGGAAAAGAGGCTTATTCACGAAAATAACGCCTCTTGTGTCCGTTATATTTGCAAAAGAGGTTCTCACGACTATAACGCCTACTGTGTCCGTTGCTTTCGAATGAGAGGTTCTAACAACTCCTACTGTCCGTTACAATTGTGATAGGAGCTTTTCGATAATACGCCTGCTGTGTCCGTTAGAAATCACTCCATGTCCTCGCCGGTGAATACATTCTGAAATCCGATCAATCGGCGCTTCATACAGCCTGACGATCTGTTCAACTTTAAAAAGCCGATCCGGCTGGATCGGCTTCCTCGCTCATTACTTACTTGCTCATCATTTTACTTGCTCACTACTTTACTCGCTCATCACTTTTCTTGCTCACTACTTCACTTACTTATTACTTTACTTGTTCACTACTTTACTTGTTTACTACTTTACTTGTTCACTACTTTACTTGCTCTCTACTTTACATGCTCAAGCTGCGCCAATGCACAGAGCGCCTTAACTTATCAGCTTTACGCGGCGTTCTATTAGTACACGTCTTTCCACTCGGCAATATTCGAGGCGTCGAATTTGAACGGGTCGCCCAGCATGATCTGCGTACCCTCACCGTCGGCGACAATCTCCTTCTCACCCAATTCGCCGGCCGTAAACTTGTTGCCTACGGCCCCGGTAATATCGCCTTTGACCAAAGCATCCGCCGTGTAACCCGTCATATAACCAACATCAATCGGGTTCCATAAATACATCCACTGGCTGACACCACTCTGAATGTACTCGGCCATCTCGCTTGGAAGCCCCAGACCGGTCAGCTGCACCTTGCCTTTCAGGCCTTTATCAGTCAGCACTTTGCCTGCCGCAGCGATACCGACGGTGGTGGGAGCGATGATCCCCTTGAGATCCGGATACGATTTCAACAGAGCCTCCGTCTCGGACACACTCTTATCACGCAGGTCATCCCCGTAAGCCACTTTGACAAGCTCGATGCTGCTGTATTTCGGATCTTCCAGTTCCTTCTTCATCCATTCGATCCAGATGTTCTGGTTTGATGCTTGGGATGTCGCACTCAGAATGGCAATCTGTCCCTCATTGCCAATCATTTCGGCTACCCCTTGAATCAAGGTACGACCGATACGCTCAGGGTCGGCTTGGTTGACATGGACCTTGCGGCTGGCCGGATTCAGTGCCGAATCCAGAGACAGCACTTGAATTCCCGCGTTCATCGCTTTTTTCAGCGCTGGCTGCAAGGCATCCTCGTCGTTGGCAGCCACGGAGATGCTGTCGACTTTTTGTGAGATCAGCTCTTCGATCATCTGAATCTGCGCTTCAGCTGTCGGTTGATCCGGAGCCTTCAGAATAGCTTCATTCCCTTGCTCCTCCACCGCATTCTTGAAACCCTCCATCATTTTCTCACCGTATGGATTTCCTGTGTTTTTGAAAATAATGGCGTGTTTCTTCTTACCGTCCTTGTTGCCATCTCCCGCAGAAGCACTGCTCTCTCCAGGCGCTTTCGTGCTGCATGCCGCCAGCAAGCTCATGACCATAACCGCTGTCAGTATGGTGGATACCCACTTCTTCATCCGTCGTTCCTCCCTTTTATATATCATGTTCTATGCGTATCACCGACGCTTGACACGCCAGCAGCTACCAACATGTAAATCCGTACTAGCCCTTACGTGATAACCCTTTGCCAAATTTCAGCTTGGGAACAGCTACGGCAACGATAAGCAGCAGTCCGATAATAACGAGCAGCACCTGGGCCTGTACGTTAACAAGTCCGAGTCCGTAGCGAAGGAAGCCAATCAGGAATATCGCCAAAATCGCACCGATCATGCGCCCCTTCCCGCCTGCTGTACTGATACCGCCAAGTACTACCATGGCAATGACGTCCAACTCGTAGCCTGTCGCTACATTCGGTCTGGTGCTGCCCATTCTGGAGGCAAGGAACAAGGCCGCAATTGCCGACATGAGCCCGGTCAAGGTAAACACCATCATCTTGATCTTATTCACCTGAATACCGGAGAAACGGCTTGCCGTCGAATTGCTGCCCATCGCATACACGCTGCGCCCGAACTTCGTTTTGTGGAGCAGCCAGCCGAACCCTGCGGCAAAGATAGCAAATACAATCAGAATGAAGGGAATCGGGCCCACGTAACCCCAGCCGAGGAAGCTGAACCATTCCGGGAACGAGCCTGCAGCCTGATCCTCCAGCATAATGTAAGCAATACCCCGATAAATGATCATGGTGGACAAGGTCACAATGACCGCTGACAGCTCTTTAAACTTCACGATCAGCAGACCGTTAATGAAGCCGCAGAGGATACCGACACCAAGACAGACCAGCATGGCAAAACTCATGGGCACACCATGGTTATACAGATCAGCCATCACCGTCGATGACAGAGCGATGATCGAAGCTACCGAAATATCGATATCCCCCAGAATCATGATGAACACCATCGGGAGTACAATGAACGCTTTATCCAAAAACCCCATGGTGGCATCACGCAGATTTGCCGAATCCCAGTAATACTCGGACAAATTCATGTTCATGACATGGATTGCGATAAACAGAAGAACCAGCATCCATTCCCATTGGAGAAAGAAGCGTTTCCAGGAAAAATCCTGTTTATGGATGAGCACTCTTGTTTCCATCGTCTTAAATTCTCCTCCTCATCAAATGACTTCGGTCTACCCCGCGCTTCACAAACGCATTCACCAAAATGGCAATCAGAATGACGCCTCCCTGAATGCCCATCTGCCAGAATGGCGATACGTTGATTAGCGGCAGAGCATTATTCAAGATGCCAAACAGGATGGAGCCTAAGAGAATGCCGGATATTTTGCCCGAGCCGCCAGCGATGCTGACACCGCCAAGCACGCAGGCTGCGATCACGCTTAGTTCGTACCCGGATGCCGTGTCCCCTTGGGCGGACGCGAATTTGGATACCCACAGCACCCCTGCCAGACCGGCCAAGGAGCCCATAATGGCATAGACCAGCCAGATAATGCGGTCCGACTTGATCCCGCTGATCCGGGCGGAATCGGGGTTACTGCCCACCGCATAAATTTGTCGACCTGTACGAGTATGCTGAATGAAATAATACGCAACCAGATAAATAACAATGGCAATGAGAATCAGGTTGTTCACGCCGAGGAAGCTGCCGGTGGCAATACCTTTGAAGCTGCTCGGCATTTGATGGGCGCTGACCCATTTTCCCCCGCTGATCATATATGTCAACCCTCGGAACACATTCATCATCCCGAGTGTCGCAATAATCGGCAGAATGCCCACCTTCGCCACCAGGAAACCTACGACCAACCCGCTGATCCAACCTACCGCCGTTCCCAGCATAATGACCAGTGCCGGGTGCAGGTCCGGGAATGCCCCGACTGTGAGTGCTGCAGTCATACCGGACAGCGCTAAAATGGCACCAATGGACAGATCAATGCCCCGAGTGACAATAACCAGCATCATCCCTACTGCCAAAATGCTTAATATAGCCGTATTGGTTGCCATATCGCTGATGTTCTCAAGGGTCAGAAAGCTCGGGTTCCTGATCTGCACCGCAATCGATAACAGCACGATGAAACCGAGCAACCCCACTTCCCTGAACTTCGAAATATTCGATGCAAAAGATCGTGTCTTGACTGTCCCTCCCGTAGCGGGCTGTGAAGCTGCGATTGTTGCACCTGTGCCCTTGTCTTCCATAGGTTCTCTCCCACCTTCTATGCTCGTTTATTCAGGGGAGCTTCATCCGCCATCGCATGTTGTAAAATCGCCTCTTGCGAAATTGAAGGACGATCCAGAAATGCCGTGATTCGTCCCTCGCGCATGACAGCAACTCTGTCGCACATGCCAATAATCTCCGGCATTTCAGAAGAAACCATGATAATGCCGTAACCTTGCGCAGCCAGATCGCTGATCATCTCATAGATAGATGATTTGGCGCCGACATCGACCCCCTTGGTCGGTTCATCCAGAATGATGACGTCCAGCTCACTGGTGAGCAGCTTGGCGAATACCACCTTCTGCTGATTGCCGCCGGAGAGCGAGCTTGCCAGATCGAATATACTCTTGGCTTTCACACCGACCTTCTCGGCAATTCGCTTGGCTATATCCGCTTCCGCGGCCGTATCGATCGTCCCCCGCTTGCTCACATGCTCCAGCGAGGACAAGGTAATATTGCGGGCAATGCTCCAGTCCAGCACCAGCCCTTGCTTCTGCCGATCCTCCGGCAGGTATCCGATTCCCTTGCGCATCGCATCAAGCGGACTCCGAATTCGAACAGGCTGCCCTTTGAAGAAAACGCTGCCCTCATCATAGGGTTCGATTCCAAACAACGCCTGGCATACCTCCGTCCTTCCCGCTCCTACGAGACCGGTCAAGCCTAATATTTCGCCCCGATGGAGCATAAAGCTGATGTCCGCAAAATACCCCGTCTTCGACAGCCCTTCTACCCGCAGCAATTCTTCCCCTAGGGCTGCTTCTTTTTTGGGGAATAGCTGGGTAATCTCCCGTCCAACCATTGCTACAATCAGATCCGAATTGGAGATCTCATTCACATTCCAGGTTCCGATATATTTGGAGTCGCGGAACACGGTAACTTTGCTGGCAAGCCGGTACATGTCCTCAAACCGGTGGGAAATGAAGATGATGGCAGCTCCCTTATCCCGCAGTTGTTCGGTTATCCGGTACAACTCCTCGCTTTCGCGGTTGGTCAGCGCTGCGGTCGGCTCATCCATGATGATGATCTTGGCATTGGAGGACAGCGCCTTGGCAATCTCTACGATCTGCTGTTCTGCAATGCTGAGCGCCCCCATCAGCGTCTTGGCACTGAAGGTTGCCCCGAGCTCGGATAGCAGCCGCTGCGCCTCCTCATGCATCTCTTGCCAGAGAATCCGCTTCGTTCCCCGCTTTACTTTTTCATGCCCCATAAAGATATTCTCCGTCACCGACAGATCCGGATAACAGGTAACGTGTTGATATATGGCAGCGATGCCCTGATCCTTGGCAGCATTGGGTGTCTTAAACTCTACATGCTCTCCATTCAACAAAACCTCGCCTTCGTCAGGCTGATATACGCCGGTAATGACTTTAATGAAGGTGGATTTACCCGCGCCGTTCTCTCCCATCAATGCGTGAATCTCGCCTGGCTTGAGCTTGAAATAAACGTTATCCAGCGCCTTGATGCCGGGAAAAATTTTGGTGATTCCTTTCAATTCCAAAATGTACCCAGCCATCGCTCACCCCTCCGAATCCTGTTTTGTTGGCTGTTTCGCAGTTTACTGTACTGATCCTAGGTTACTAATTAAAGCGCTTTCCTTGTAGTAGACAATCCGGTTATGAAGGGGGTCATTTCTGACTACATTTGCGTTTTCTTCATTCTCTTTTGCGTTATTTGCATTCACTCCCCATAAAAAAAAGCCCCTCATCAATTCATCATTGACGGGGAGCTTTTTTGGATCGAACATAACTGGAGCATTGAATAATCAGTGCGTGTTCAAAAAGGCCGGTTTTCAGCACCGAGGCTTGCTAATTGGGAATAACCACGCCGCAAGTCAATCCAAGAAGTTAGGGACTGCGCCCCTTGGGGCGACCGTACGGCCCTTGGGCTCCTCCCAAAACTCTTGCCGACCCAGCGCCGTCTCATCGAGAAAATAGTACGAGCCGCCAGCTTGCTCGAGTCCGCGGGCGTAGACCGAGTAGGTGTGAAAGATTCTGTCACCGTCCCGCAGGAAGCAGCTGCGACCGGGCATTTCCATCGGCTGCTTACCCTCAAATATGGATTCGCCGACCTGAGCGTGTTCGATCTTGCTGCGGTAATTGTACACGAGCGGAGTGACGGATTCGTCCAGCGTGACATGGAAATCGTAGTTGAAATCGCTGCCGTACGAGGAATACCAAGGGAACGTCCATCCCTTGCGTTCTTTGTACCGTTCAATCTTCGCTAGCGGGGCAAGGGAGACATACACAAAAGACGTATCACGGGCGTGCAGATGCCGGAGGTGGCCGCTTGACATTTCATCAGCTCCGGCCGAGCAGCTCGAGCATCCCTGCTCCCAGTCAGGAGCGAACATGAAATGGCCGACAATAAGCTGACTTCGGCCGTCAAACAGGTCGCGCAAACTTGCCTTGCCGTCCGGCCCCTCAAAAACGTATTCCTTGTCAATCTCGACCATCGGCAGTCGGCGGCGTTCGGCGTTCAGTGCATCCCGCGCGCGGGTAGCTTCCTTCTCCTTGGTCAGCAGCTCTTTGCGGGCCGCTAGCCACTCGTCTCGTGTCACGATTTTCGGTAATTCTCCTTTGATCCTGTTCATAATGATTCCCCTTCCTAAGTGAATAAAGTATTTTCCTTTAATGGATGAGAATGAGATTAGACTAACCTTAGTCTACCAATTACAACATGTCGTCATTTCTTATCAATTGCTATTATGCCGGTATCCACTTCATGAATATTTTAATCGACAAGCGCACCACACATGTCGGTACTACAACAGCCTCCATCACAAATGACAGGGGCCGTCTCGCTTCTGCACGATATTCATTCTTAATCTGCTCCTTCCAGCCGCTCCCTGTACTTCGAAGGCGTCTCCCCGTACCGCTGCTTAAACTGCCGGCTGAAGTACTTCACATCCTGATATCCGACTAAACTGCATACATCCGAAACCTTATGTTTAGCGTCAGTCAGCAGCTCTTTGGCCCTCTCCATACGCAGATTTGTAATGTAATCCAGCACCGTGACACCGGTTTGCATCTTGAAGGTTCTGCTGAAATAGGAAGGATTCATGTACACTCGATCGGCAATGGATTTTATGCTAAGATCGCTCCCCAAATGGGCAATGATCCAGGCTTTCGCCTGCTCCACCGGCTTAAGGCTGCCGCTCTGGCGGGAGTCGCGCACCAGGGATATGACATCAAGAATCAGCGTGTCCAGCTCCTTTTTCAACACATGTAAATGTGCCGCCCGGGATAACGACTGAATCCCCTTCTCGAGCGATACCGGTACGGTATCACCGCTGACATATTCAATGCCTACGGAATGGATTTGAATATAGGCGTTCTGTACCGCATATTGAATCGTCATCGGGGAGCTGATCTGACTGAGCCGCCGGAAGAATTGCTGCGACAAGGCAGCGGCTTCCTCCGTATTGGCTTGCTCCGCCACCGCCCGCAGCCGGTGGGCGAAATGGGCAAGCTCACTATCCATCCGCTCCACCGCCCAATCGGCCATATCATCGTGAAAGGTCCGGTTACTGCCGTAGAGCAAGCGGTAATTCATCAGCGACAGGGATCGCTGCCGCGCCTCTGGAAGCATATACAGATCCTCCATTCGATTGCCGTAGGACACCGACACACTAAATGGCGTATGCAGCGCGATGGCTGTACGAATGCTTGCAGATAAATCACTGGCCGATTGCTCGATTTCAGTGGCTTCCGGGTTTCCATTACTGTGAAGCATCACCCAGTAGTCGGAATCGCCGCCCTTCCAGCACCATTTTTCCATCCGCCCCTCGTATTGCTCCTGCATACGGTCCGCTACCTCGATGATGATATTTTCCATCGCATAATCAAAGGCCTCCCAATCCTTGGAGGTATAACTTCTGGACTTGACCGGTACCGGATCAAGACTTATATATAACAGCACATACAAGCCCTTCGGAAAATCCTCCACCCAGTAACCGAGCCTTCCCATATCCAGTCCCGCGGAAGTGACGTAACTCAGCATTTGCGTTTGCCGCGTTAATTTCAATTCCCGCTCCATCTTATGGAGATGCAGGCGGTTTCGCTTGTTCTGGAGAATGATCGCACTGATCTCCTTCATCCGTCGCCGGAACTGCTCCCGGTCAACCGGCTTCATAATATAATCCACCGCTCCTTCACGGATGGCGGTCTGCATATATTCAAAATCGTTGTACCCGCTGATCATAACCGGGTAGAAGGTGTATCGGCGCTTCGCCTCCTTCACGAGAGTCAGCCCGTCCATATCCGGCATTCTGATATCTGTAATCAACAGATCGATGTCGCCATGGCTTTGATCCATATACTCCAGCGCCTCCAAGCCGCTTGAGAGCACAGCAACGACTTCCCAATTTCCTTCGCAAGTAGACAATAACCGTCCAATGCCTCTGCGGATCCGTGCCTCATCATCTACGATGATCGTGCGTATGGCTTCCATCCCCTTGTCCCTCCCTGCTCAATCTTGTTCAAGATCAGATACATCCTCTAAACGGATCATTGGAATTCGAAGGGTGACCTCGGTCCCCTTCCCTTCAACGCTGTGCAGCTGCATGCCATAATGAGGCCCATGCATCATCACAATCCGGGTGTTGACGTTCCCCAGTCCGAACTCTGAATCTTTGCCTGTAAGGGTCTGCTGCCTGAGCGACTCTTCCACCTCCAACAGCCGCCTGGAGGGAATCCCGGGCCCGTTATCCCTGACCTTGATCACGATATCCTCCATACCGCTTCGCAGACCAAGCTCCCTGCTTACAAGGATTTCGACAATCAGCTTGTCACGGGACTCGAGTCCATACTTGACGGCATTCTCCACAATCGGCTGCACGATGAATTTCGGCGTATAATACAACTCCAAATCGTGAGGCTCCCGGATATCAAACGACAGCCGCTGTTCAAAACGAAACTTCTGGATCGTCAAATAGTCCATGACATGCTGCAGCTCCTCCCGAACAGGGACAAACCTCGATTTGTTGCCTACCGAGAACCGCAGCATTCGTCCAAGCTGTGTCACCATGCCCACAACGGCTTCCTTCTCTCCCTCCTCTGCGGCCATGCTGATCGTCTCCAGCGTGTTGTACATAAAGTGGGGATCAATCTGCGATTGCAGCGCATACAGCTCTGCCTCTTTCTGCCGGATTTTGATATCATAGTTCTTCTCAATCAGCTCCCGAATGGTCGCAATCATCGAATTAAAGCTGCGGACCAGAATGCCTACCTCATCCTGTCGCTGCATGTTCAAGCCAACCTGGAATTTCCCGCGCTCGACCTCCTTCATCAGATGAATCAGCTTCTTGATCGGGCTCATCACACGCAGCACAAACACAACCGTCAAACAGGTCGTCACGATCACAAATCCGCTAAAAATCATAATGCTGAGTGTTCTTGTCCAATCCGTTCGGGCTGTCAGATCCTCAAGGGGAATGCTGTGAACCAGAATTCCGTCAAATGTCTGCGATTCCGTTACACTGATCAGCTTCTCGCTCCGGCTTTCCCTGAAGCTCCCGTTCCAGATCGGATACTCATGAACCGCCATATCCATCGATCCGATAAGCTCATGACGGGTGTGGTAGATGACCTCGCCTTTGAGACTGACCATGGCAATCTCGGCATCCTCATTCTGCTCGAAGTCCAGCAGGATCCGATCGATGAATGTGAGCTGCACCGCTATAAACATGGTACCCAGGTCCTTGCGGTTGTCCGTGTCCTGAATCTGCTTCATGATCATGACATAAGGGATATCCCCGTCAAACCGGAGTTTGATCTCGCTGGGAAGAATGATTTTTTCCTTCCCTCTCAAATCCATGTCCTGACCATACGGCGTAAGCATGCTCTCCCAATCCAGACCGGTAAACGGGATCCTTGAGGTGTGGAACAGCCGGTTCCTGGATAATACAAATACGCCTAGAATGTCGCTATTGCTCCCGTTCAGGTACGTCCGCGTCAAATAATTATTCACCGCATACTGGTCTTTGTTCTGATCCGCCTGGCTCTGGTAGGAATCCTTGCGCAGGATCGCCAGTGTATTCTCCGAATTCAGCAGCAGCTTGGGCATCGCCATCACATCCGCAATATGATTGTCGATATTGGCGTTCGCCTGTCTCAGAAATCGCGGCATGTATTCCCCGATCTGTTCCTCGATGGATTCCTTATATTGGATAAAGGAGAAGATTCCGAGCACAGCCATCGGAATCACGGTTAACACGATATAGGTCAGAATCAGCTTCGTGCTCAGCCTGTAATGGTTAAACCTTAACCGCCGCCGTCTCTCAGAAGTCATATTGGCTCACGTTCTCTCTTGTGAAATCAAGCGGCTCGCCCATAATGACTACATCCCCGTTGAACCGGATGCTGCCTACATTCTCGATTTCCTGGCCATGGACAGGGAGATTGCCTTCCAGCAAATTCTTGGCAATTACTACCGTCAGATACCCCAGTTTCTTCGGACTCCATAGTGTCGCCATCTGGGCGGAGCCGTCCTGAAGATAGGATTTCATCAGATTGGGTGTCGACAGGCCAACCACCTTGATATCGCCCTTCTTGCCCGTCTCGCTGACCACCTGTGCGGCCGCCGGCGGTCCTACCGAGGAATTGCCGATGATCCCCTTCAGATCAGGATGCTTGTTAAGCAGCTCCCGGGCGACCTCGTATGCTTGTTGCGGATTATCATCCGTTGCCGCAATCTCCACCAGCTCCATGCCAGGATAATAATGCGTCTGCTGATAACGAATCCATTTGATCCATTCGTTCAGGTTTGAAGCGGAAAGAGCGCCGGTCATGATGGCATATTCCCCTTCTTCTCCCATCGTCCAGGCGAGCGTATCCAGCAGATGGCGGCCGAGTGTCTCGGGATCCACCATATTCACGAACAGCTCCCTGGCCTCAGGCAGGGTATCGGCATCCCAGGTGATAACCCGGATTCCCTGTTCCTTGGCCTGGGTCAGCACGGGCAAAGCCGCTTAGGATCATTAGCCGATATCGCAAGCAGATCGACCTTTCGCTTGATCATGTCTTCGATAACTTTGATCTGCTGCTCGGCATCGGCAATCAGCGGACCATCGTAGATTACGTTCACGTTCAAATCCTTGGCCGCTTCCACAGCACCGTCTTCCACCACGTTAAAGTAAGGAATGCCCGTCACCTTGGGAACGATGCCGATCGTAAAGGGACGGGGCTCTTTATCCTCAATGGAAGAAGATGAGCTCGCTTTTACCGGTTCCATTCGATAGATGACATCATAACGGTCCTGCTTTTGATTGTGGCAAGCGCTTACAAAAAAGAGTAAAAACATCAGCACCATCGTCATCGTTTTGCGGGTCAAACTTCCCACTCCTTATCGCGTCATCAATTTGGATAGATTGTAACAAATGTTTCTGCTGTTTTGAAGGTGACATTTGTTATATCGAGGGTGCTAATCGTTACCTGTACGTCCCTTGTTCGCAATTTCCGTGATTCTCATGAACGACAAAGATCCCCCGAAGGGGATCTCTGTCCTTATCAGCAGCTGCAAGTATTCGTAACCAGTTACCCTTTGATAGAGCCGATCATAACGCCTTTCTCGAAGTATTTTTGCATAAACGGATATATAAGCAGGATCGGAAGCGTGGATACAATAATGACGCCATACTTAATCTGGTCAGCATATCTTTGAGCGTATCCTCCTGCATCTCCCCCTGTTCCCGCACCGCTCGAGAATACTTGATTCGATAGCAGAATGTCCCGCAGAACAATTTGCAGCGGCTGCAGTTTCGTATCCCGAATGTAGATCAGGGCCGTGAAGAAATCATTCCAGTGCCCAACCAAATAATAGAGCCCGATGACGGATACCAAGGCTTTGGACAGCGGCAACGCCACTTTGAAAAAAAAGGTGAAGTGCGAGCAGCCGTCCATGACGGCCGCTTCGTGCAGCTCCTGCGGCAGCGAGTTCTCAAAAAACGTCCGGGCAATGATCAAATAGAACACATTCACGGAAAACGGGAGAATAAACACCCATATCGTATTGGTCAGACCAAGCCCCTTCATCAGCAGGTATGTGGGGATCAGCCCTCCGTTGAAAAACATCGTAATGACAAAAATCAACATGATAATCCGCCTTGCACGAAACTCTTTTCTGGACAGCACATACGCTGCCGGAAGCGTAAACAGCATATTAATCAGGGTGCCGAAGACCGTATAAAACAACGTATTTCGATAGCCGGTCCAGATCCGCATATCCTTGAAGATTTCCTGATAACCGAAAAAACTTATGTTTTTGGGGATAAACATGACCTTCCCCGTCGACACCAGCGTGGAATCGCTGAAGGAAGCAATCACGATAAAATAGAGCGGGTACGCGACCAGAAGAAAAATAAAGGCACACAGAAATGCCAATGTTATTCTGAACATCAATTCCTTGCCATTGACGCGCTTTCTGGTATATTCATGTTCCACAACCGTTTCTCCTTTCCCAAGCATTAGAATAGGCTCGTTTCGGACATTCTCTTCGAGATGGTGTTCATCGCATACAGGAATACAAAATTGATGAGTGTATTAAACAAGCCGATGGCCGAGGCCAAACTGAATTGATTCGATATGATTCCAATTTTATAAACGTATGTTGCAATGACCTCAGAGACAGGAAGGTTCAGCGGATTCTGCATCAGGAATATTTTCTCGAAGCCGGTGCCGAGGATATTCCCCATGCTGAGAATAAACAGGATGATGATGGTTGGTATGAGCGCAGGTATGTCGACATACCGGATCGTCTGCCACCGGCTGGCTCCATCGATTTTGGCGGCATCATACAGCTGGGGGTCCACGGTGGACAGGGCTGCGAGATAGATAATGCTGTTCCATCCGCAGTGCTGCCATATGTCGGAGAGCACATACACCGGGATAAAGGTCGAGGTGGAGGCCAGCAGATTAATATGACCGAGTCCCAGCGCCTTCATGAAATGGCCGACAACCCCGGTCTCAGAGGATAACAGCACATTCAGCATGCCGACCAGCACGATGATGGATATGAAATGGGGCAAATAGACTGTTGTCTGCATCAGCTGTTTCATTCTTTTTCTGCGAATCTGATTAAGGATCAAGGCCAGCAGGATCGGTGCCGGAAAACCAAGCACGATCGTTGCCAGACTGATTAGAAACGTATTTCGCATCAGATCCGTGAACAAGTAGCTGTCGATGAATTGCTGAAAATAGGCAAACCCCCTCCACTCGCCTCCGGTCAAGCCTTGGCTGAAGTCATAATCTCGGAATGCAAGCTGGATTCCGTACATGGGAATATAATTGAACAGCAGGATGACGATGATAGCCGGAAAAATCATGATCCACAGCTGATAATCACGTCTGAAGGTGTTCCGTCTTTTTCGGGATTCCATATCCTCCCTCCTAGTTTTGATTCATGTAATCATCATAATATTTCTGCATAATCTCAAGATTCTGCTTCAGGCCAGCCTTCTGGCTCTCCTTGATATACGAATCCCACTCCGCTTCCACGCCGCCCTTGGTTACCCATTTCGCAAAGCTGGATTCCGCCAGGTTCATCACGTTGGTGTTGTTCAGGCTCATGGTGTTGTTGTCGATGGTGGAATATTTGATGAACATGCCGGGGAATACATCCTTGTCAGGGTCAACCTCTAATGCAGGCTCCAGTGGCTCCGATTGTCCCAGCACCTCCTGCATATCGGTCCCGAGTGTCAGCTTTAAGGAATCCGGTATATAGAAAGCGCCGTTATCCGCCATCGTCGAGGTCCACTTCCATGTACCCGGGTCCATCTTGGCATCAGCTGGAGGCAGAACGGCATATGTACCGTCACCGTTATCTTTAATATTCGGACCGATGGAGCCAAACAGCACCTGCATTCCCACCTCAGGCGCATATAACTCATTGATGAATCTCATGGCCGCTTCCTTGTTCTTGGTCTTGGCGGACATGACGATATGGTTCGGCCCATAATTCAGGGAGTAATAGTCATAGCTCCATGACAGCTTCCCGTTGTAATCCGCGGATGCTTTGAGCTGCGGCATGGAAGCATACTGCGGTGCCAGCTGCTCACCGAAACGGTCGGAGGCAACCCATCCCCAGGTGAAGCCGACCTTGGCCGTGTCTCCTTCACCGCGGGCGATAGATTGATATTTTGTATAATCATGGGTGAACACTTCCGGATTAATCAGCCCCGCCTTGTACAGCTTGTTCAGGAACAAAACCATCGTTTTGTACCGATCATCGGTCAGAAAATTCTTCACTTGCCCATCTTCCACAAAATAGCCCTGCCCGCTGCCGTCCGTCAGCGTGATGCCCATGCTTCCGAGAAGAACAGCAGGATTAAAGTATCCGCCGATGCCTCCCGGCCAATCCATCGGGATCTCGTCATTCGGGTTGCCATTGCCGTTGGCATCCTTCTCTTTGAATGCCACGAGCACTTCATACAATTCATCCCACGTTGTCGGCATGCCAAGTCCGAGGTTATCCAGCCACTGCTGGTTAATGAATTGCCTGCTGGCCGAGGCCGGCCAGAACCGCTGATATTTCGGGAGACCGTATATTTTGCCGTCAGACTGCGTTGCAATCACTTTGGTATCCGGTTTTTCATTAAACATAGTCTGTACGTTGGGTGCCTGATCCAGCATACTGGACAGATCCTGGAACAGTCCCTGGAACTGGGCGAAATCGGCATCTGTAATGACGTTCGGCCCGATGAACAGATCGGGGGTATCGCCGCTGGCAAGCATCGTTCCTTTTTTCTGTCCCCAGTCGGCCGTGATTTCCTGCCATTCGATCTCCACGCCTGCCGCTTCCTCAACCTTCTGCAGCCATTCCATTTCAGCAAGAGGTTTCGTAAGGGGATGCTTGGTAATAAGAGCTGTCAACTTCACTTTCTTGCCTGATGCGTCTCCGGGCGATTCCGCCGATTCGTTATGGTCGTCTCCGGCTCCGCTGCATCCCGTTAACAGCAGTGCAGTGATGACGATAAAAGAGATGAAAACGTTTACCTTTTTCTTCATTTCATTACCTCCTGGTTTGGTTTGTGGGTCTGATCCATAGGGATTGCAGCCTTGAATTTCGCCTTGCCTGCGGACACATTTCACTCTAATTGGAGGTGACGAGCTGCGTAAACGCACAGTTTTTTAAGGATCTTCATTTTTTGAAAGCGCTTATATTTATCGGATCAACAACCGCACCCGTTGCCTGTCGGCCAGAAGGATTCAAATATTGCATATATTCAAAAATTGAAGCTCTTTCATCTTCGAAAAGAAATCGTGCGAGGCGGAATATAAGGGCATAAGTTTACAAAAAGACCGCTTGGAGGCTGCCGTGGATCTCGGCATCAACGGTCTTTCGTTCAGGCTTTATGTGTATTCCGATATTGTCCGGGCGTTGTACCCACCATCTTCTTGAAGGAGCGGATAAAACTCGAGGTGCTGGTGTACCCCACCTGTTGAGATATAGCTTCAAGAGTCTCTTCGCTGTCCCGCAGAAGCTGAATGGATTTTTGAATCCGAAGCTGATCAATGTACTCTTTAAAATTTTGCCCCATCGTTTTCTTGAAATGATGGCTGAAGTTGGAGACCGACATATCAAAATAATCGGCCATCATCTGCAGCGAGCAGTTCGGATCCATTCCTTTTTCCGCAATGATGGATAGAATCGCCTCTTGGGTAGCCGGACGGGCAAGCGGCAGCGTCTCGCTGATCATATCGCACAGCTTGGTACAGCTTTCCCGGATGATTCCGATCATCTGCTCCAGCGTATAGCGATGTTTGAACGCGGCATCGGTCAGCCGCAAGAGGCTCTGATCATCATGACGGAACCGCTGGAGCCCGTTGAAGATAACGGTAACCGTGTTCAGGTATACACTTCGGATCATATGCGGCGGTAAACTGTCATTGCTTAAATACCCGATCATACGCTCCGACAAGGAAGCCAGCATCGCGGCATCATTCTTCAGAATCGAGAGCTCAAGCGACTGCAGAAATTCGGCAAAATAGGATACGGCGCCAGATTGGGGAATTTCCATGTCATCAAATATCAGCACCGAACCGGTTTTGCGTATCCGCAGAAACTCCGCCGTCCGAAGCGCCTGCAGGTACGACACATGAATATCCACCGGTGATCGTGCTCGTACAGGTTTGCCGATGCCAATCACCGTTCGCAGTCCATTGTGCTTCAACAATGACTCTTGCATGCTTTCAAGACAGGATTCGAGGGGGAAATCACTCTCATGGGAGCTTGCCAGAATCAGCTCATGCTGATAGATGCTCTTGAAGAAGAAGGTCTGCACCCCGTCCGGCAGCAGCTCTTCGTATTTGCGGCAGCACGCCAAGATCTTCTCGGTTGCTCCGGCATCCGATTCACAGCATACCACGGCAACCGTAAAGTGTTCATATTTAAACCTAATGCCTATCCTTCCGGCTTCCTGTTCCCATTCCTCCCAGTCTGCATATTGCCCGCTCACCAGCTCGAACAGCAGGTTGTCCCGCATGATCGGCAAGGATCCCTTCACATGCTCGTCCAGCTTGCTATTCGCTTGTGAAAGCTCCTCCAGCGTGTACTTGATCGTATCAATTTCATTCATCGGCCTTCGCTCCTGCGGCTCGAAGACATGAACAGCGAGGTCAACCAGACGCCGAATCGGCTGATAATTTTTACGGATGGATACATAGATGATGAACACTTCGAGCAGCAGAATCAGTCCGACAAGAACAACCGTGTTCAGCTGTATCGTTCGAATGCCCTTCAGAGATTGGGATACAGGCAGCAGACTGACATATTTCCAGCCGTTCTTGTCTGAAACCGAGTGGGATACCAGATAGTCCGATCCACTGATCGCGTAGATGCCGGAGGTGGGAGAACGTTCCTCCCCTATGCCCTGCACAAGCGACCGAAAATCATCGGAAGACTGGTAGGACGTCTCATTGGAAGAGACCAATCTCCTTCCCTGGCCGTCAAATACAAAGAAATCGCCGCTATAAATCTCTGAAACAGACTTCATCATGCGGACAATCGTATCTTCCTTTACCATAATCATAACGGCTCCGGGCGAATGGGTGCCTCCTACCGGAAGCGGCTGCACAAAGGTCAGCATTCTGACACGATTGTTGCCAGGCACAACCACATTCTCTACCGGCCGGACGACAGGGGCTTTGAGATCATTCAGGGTCTGTATCATATCTTGGTGCTCCCAGTTTTCATAATAATAGCCGACCCCAGGAATGGAGAGATCCTCCGTACTGTATGCGCTTCCAGTTTTGGAAAACAAATAACCGATGTTCTTCACATACAGCAAGGTGTTGTAAATAAACGCATCGGTTGCATTGTATTTTTTCATCTCATTGGCGATGATGACCCGCTGGTAGTCGCTTTCCTCCGCTTTGTACATCTTGAACTCCCGATTCTGTACCAGCTCAAACGGCAGATTGTACACATACCGGGTAAAGGTATCCATTGATGTCATGAACTGTTCCGTAATATGCGCATTCCAGTCCATCTCCTTCTCTTTCACTACGTCTGCCGAATAGGGATAGTAATAACACAGGATGACGATCACGGGAAACATCAGGACAAGCAAATAGGAAATCAACAGCTTGGTCAGCAGGTTTATCTTATGGATTCGCAAGCGGCAGCCCCCTCCCCATCACTTCATTCCAGATCTGAAAATGTTATCTATAAGAATACGAAATTCTCAAAAAAAAGAAAACTCATTTCCTGTCATCAACAACAAGAAATGAGTTTTTAAACTCCGTATCGTTTCACTTATCAACCTTATGAGGATTGCTCCACACCCCATTTTTCCGCCCACTTCTCCATTTCCTTCAAAGAGTCCAGAAAATCCATCCCCTTCTCCGTCAAGGAATACTCCACGGACACGGGCACCGTAGGGAAAACCTCGCGCCTTACGATACCGCTGCCTTCCAAATGTCGAAGCACATCCGTTAAGGATTGTGTCTTGATGATAGCTGCATCCCGATGAAGCTGGTTAAAGCGTTTCGGTCCTTGGGATAACTGCGCGATGACAAGAAACGCCCATTTGGCACCAAGAATTTGCAGCACCGAACAGATATGATTGAACGCTGGCTTTTCCTGAAACTCTTCCCTAACGGGTTCCACAGCCTCACCCCACCGCTTACGAATAGTAAGTTAATCAAAATGTTTGGATAATGTCCAATTGCTTTGCCTTCTTACATAATAAATGTGCTCTGCTTATAATACAAACACAACGAGATCTCGAGCATTTCCTAAACCGGCTGCAGCATGTGCTAGCCATGATTCGCAAGACCGGATGCCATAACGAAGGGATGAATTTACATGAAACCATTCACGATATATTTATTAGCGCTTGGTGTCTTTCTTACCGCCACCTCTGAACTGATCGTTTCGGGTATCCTGTATGCAATCGCAGACGATCTCCATATTTCACTGGCGCTTGCCGGTCAGTTAATCACCGCGTATTCACTTGCCTTCGCCATCGGGACACCGTTTCTGGTTTCGCTCACATCGCGAATCAACCGTAAAAAGGTGCTGCTCGGCTCGCTTCTGTTGTTCATTGTCGGCAGTCTCGCATCCTATGCCAGCAGCCATGTATGGCTGCTTATGGGTTCCCGCATCATCCTGGGGATAAGCTCAGGGGTGTATCTCGTTGCTGCAATGGGAACCGCCGCCAAATTGGTACCCCCGGATAAATTGGGCCGTGCGATCGGTACCATCGTTCTCGGGTTCAGCAGCGCCATGGTGCTTGGAGTTCCGATTGGCATCACGATAACCAATATGCTGAACTGGCAATCCATCTTCCTGCTGCTGGCTCTGCTCACTCTGTTGGTTGCCTTTGTCCTTGCCAAGCTCCTGCCGGATGTCGAAGGGGACGCGGCCGTTCCCTTTCATCAGCAGTTCAAAGTGCTGGGAAGTGTAGTGATCCTGAGCGCCCTGTTTCTCACCTTCTTCCGGGAATCCGGCAATTCGGTGCTGTTCACGTACATTACCCCGTTTATCCAGGATATTTTTCATATCAAGCCTTCAAGCATCAGTCTCATGATGCTGGTATTCGGTCTCTTTGGGGCTATTGGCTCCAAGCTGGGTGGGTATGCTATCGACCGGTTTGGGCCACCCAGAGTGATCACCCTCAGTACACTCATTCATATTGGGGTATTTGCTCTTCTCCCGCTGCTCTCGGGCAAGTCGCTCATTGGACTCATGCTGATAAGCATCATGGTACTGTCCATGTTTGCGGCAGGTCCCGCTGTCCAGAGTTATTTTATCCAGCGGGCACCGGGCTCTTCCAATCTGATTCTCAGCCTGAACACCTCCGTTGTTCACTTCGGGTTAGCTGCAGGAGCGGGTGCAGGGGGCTTCATGTTAAACACGACATCCACGCTTCAATACCATCCATGGCTCGGAGGAGTTGTGCTCGCTCTTGGTCTCGCAGCCGGACTTATCAGTTTCGCTGCCGGTAAAAGAGCGCTGCTGCCACAATCGACCTGACAGGTAAGGTGCTTCCCCCTTCCTATTACATTATTGCAAGCCACCCGGCTAACGGGTGGCTTGCTGCCGCCTTGTCGAAAATGGGCTCACGGATGTTTGCCCATCCGAATAACGTATCCTATGGGTCAACGCCTACTACATTATGAAGGGCAGGAATCACCGTGGCAGTCTCTTACATGGATTTCACCTCTCCATCTGTTCGTTATACTTATGATCTGAACAATAACCAAATTTTCAAAAAAGACAATCAAAACTATATTAATTCACTCTCGGTAAAAGAATTGAACACGCTCGGCAACGCTTCTCTGCTGGATATTCATCTCAGCACCGGAAATGTGGTCGAACCGCATACTCATCAGAATGCATCCGAGTTGGTGTATGTCATTTCCGGAGCGGCCATCGTCTCCATCATTAATCCGTTCACCAAGGAGCTGCTGAACTTCCCGGTCATGCCGGGTCAGGTCGCGCTTGTGCCTCAAGGCTGGTGGCATTATGAAATGGCGACGGCTGACAATACCCATCTGATAGCCATCTTTGATACGCCTGTGCCTGAATTCATTCCTGGCTCCGACCTCTTCAGATTAACCCCGGCCAATGTCTTCGCCCATACGTATTGCCTGGATGAAGCCAAAGTGAAAGAGGCCTTCGCTCCTATTACCGATACGGTTGTAATCGGGCCGCCTAAGAACTGCATGCACCAAGGGCAGGTGCAGGGCCAGACGATGCAGCAGCAGCCGTCACATCACAACCAGCACTACTACCATCAAGGAAGCCCTGTGAACCGTGACTATGAGCTGCTGCAGCAACAGCAGCAATATCAACAGCAGCAACAGCAGCAGTTGTTCCAGCAGCAATTTCAGGCACAGGAACAACCGCAGCATGGAGCGTATGCTGCTGATCCACAGCGAACGCAGGCTCAAGAGCAAGAGCAGCTTCGCTCGCAGCAGCAATTACGAGAACAGGAGCGGCAGCAATTCATCCAACAGCAGCAGCAGCTGCCCTTCTTGCAGCGTCAACTGATCGGAAACGGCTGGGATCAATTCTGATCCATGCTGCAGTGATCTAGGTCCTCCATTGCCAAACGCAGCATCACTATTCGTCCGTGATGCTGCGTTTTTCTTCTTGAAATGGAGTAATATATTCAGGAAGGCCGAATGCTCCCGTTATTTTCATCTTCCGGCACGTAATGCTCCCAGGTTGTTTAACCGATATGGACCACTGTAAGCCAGAGGTCAGATTCACCAGGCTTAAATAGTATCCGTGGCCTGCACCTGTATCGATTCCCAGCTTACCGTCTCCATGCCAGAGCTCCTCTGGCGGTACACCCAAACGAAACGTAGAAGTATGACCAAACACAATAACTTTGTCCATGCATCGGGGGGACAGAAGAAACGGCTCACGAATCTCCGTTAATTCTACCGGGCTCTGTGCATGAAGCGGAATGCCCGGCCGAATCCCTGCATGCACAAACACATATTGTTTATACTCGGTCCATAACGGCATGGTTCCAATGAACTGCTGATACTTCATGAAACGGGAAGCCGCAAGCCCAGCTTGTTCCGGCCGTTGATGCAGCCATTTGCGTTCGTTGTTTCCCTGAAGCGCAACGGCACCGGAATCACACAGCTCCTTCACATAATCCAGTGTCCCTGCTGAATCCGGTCCCTTGTTTACATAATCCCCAAGCAGGAACAAGCGGTCCACCTTCGGATCATAATGCACATGCAGCAGAAGAGCTTGCAGCAGATGACCGTAACCATGAACATCCGAAACTGCGTACACCTGGCTCATGGGGCTAGCATGCTGCTGTCTGCATACATCATGGTTTGATCCGGAGACAGTCGTATCCACAATTCGCTTCCGGCATCCACCGTGCAATCATGGAATAAATGAATGGGCTGCCGATCTGCCGTTTCCACAATGACTCTCCATCTTGTCCCTTCGTACACCGTCTGTACCACCGTCACCTTCAGCAGGCTTCCTGCTGCCGAAGTTTCTTCGCTGCATATCCGGATGGATTCGGGATGGATCATTATCACGGCTCTGCCGTCTCCCATATCCCCGCCTGAGCGAAGTCCGGCAATGGGACGCCCGGCAAGTATGGCTTCAGGCTGCCCATTCCGGGCCAGCTCGGCTTCCAGCCGGTTGTGATATCCCATGAGCTGCGCAACCCAAGGGCTTGCCGGTCTCTCAAACAACACCCTCGGCTCCCCGAATTGATCAATTCGTCCATCCCGCAAAATCAGAATCCGATCCGCCACCGTGAATGCCTCCATACGATCATGCGTCACATACAAGGAAGCGATGGATAACTCCCCCAGCAGTCTCGCCAGTTCACCGCGCATGTCCGTTCTAAGCTTAACGTCCAGATTAGACAACGGTTCGTCCATCAACAGCAGCTTGGGCTCTGTTGCCAGGGCCCTTGCGATGCCGACGCGCTGCTGCTGTCCACCCGACAGCTGGGCGGGAAGGCGGTCCAATAAGCCCTCCAGCTTCAGAAGCGACTGGAGTCGTTCCAATTTATCCGCCCTGTCTTTAGTGTCCAGCTTCCGGCGCTTCATCCCGTACTCCATATTCTGTTTCACCGTCATATGCGGCCATAGGGCATAATCCTGAAACACCATATTGATAGGCCGATTCTCCGGGGGAACATAGTGCCTTCCCCGTTCCACGGTGACACCCGCCATCTCCACCTCGCCTGAATCTATGCGCTGAAGTCCGGCAACCATCTGCAGCAGCGTCGATTTCCCGCAGCCCGATGGACCGAGAATGCAGATGCGTTCTCCTTCCCCCACTTCAAACGTGATCGGCTCCAATACTTGCTGTGAGCCGAATGATTTCGATACGCCTTTTACCCTTAAGATCATTCCGCTCTCCATCCCTTCCAAGTCTGATCACACTCTATCGACAATCAATTCCATCTACCGCGATTTCTTGCCATCCAGCCATCGAAATACAAGACGCCCCACTGCTTGAAGCAATACGATGATCAGCACCACGGTACCGCAGCTTACCACGGTAGCAGCCGTAGCATAGCCATAGCGCGAGAATTCAAAAGCTCTATCGATAACCAGCGGCATCAACGAATAATTAGCCGGTTTCAGCATCGAGGCCAGGGCCAAATCAAACACGCTGGTTCCAAACGAAGCCAGAATTGCAATAAGCAACGACTGACGCACCATGGGCAGTACGATATCCCGCATCCGCTCGAATACACTTGCCCCTTGGATAGCGGCTGCCTTCAGCATTGTGCTGGACAAATTGCCGAACGCTCCAAGCTGGACCCTGACCGCGTAGGGGATGGCACCGGCTATGCCCGCAATCACGAGCAGCGAAGGCTTTCCGTACAAGTGCAAACCGAGCGGTTCCAGCCATTTTTGATTCCATATAAAGATATAGCCAATTCCCAGAACAACACCGGGCACTGCCAATGAAACGATAGAGAACAGCTGAAGCAGCGGTTTTAGCCTCGACTCCGTGAAGGTCAGCATATAGGCAACAACAAACCCGATCAGCATGCTAAACAATGCGGCAGCGGCAGCAATGGCAAGTGAATGATACATTCCTTCCAGATAACCCAGCAGCCGGTGGTCCCCAGCCTGCCCTGCAAATAATTCACGATAATGATCGAGCGTAAAATTACCCGCATTCAGGCCGCCGCCTGCCTGTTTCAGCAGAGATACCGCAGCACTCGTCCCAATCGGAATCCCGAGGCTCACAACAAGAAAAACCGTAATCGACAGATTGTAAATCCACGCAAAACGCGGCTTCACCTTCTCCAGCTTGACGGCTCTCGCATTCAGAAAGTCAAATCTGGATTTGCGAAGGGTCACCATAAGCAGAGTCATCGCCAGTGCCAGGATCAAGACCAGGTAAAAGGCCAGCACTCCCGCCATATCAAAACGTACAGGCGACTGGTAAATAGCCGAGTAAATGGAGTAGGTCAGCGTGGGGAATTTATACACCGTTGCCAATGCGGCAGGCAGCCCGAAATCGCCGATTGAATCCATAAAAACCAAGGTCCAGCCCGCTGCATATGAAGGCAGCGCCAATGGCAGCTCGACGGTTCTCCACACGGTGAACGGCTTGGCGCCGTTCAGTCTGGCCGCGTAACCAAACTGCCGGATATTCCATTCCGATGCGGCCATGATAGCCAGATAAGCCAGCGGAAACTTACTAAGCGACATGACAAACACTAGTCCGGCCGGTTGAAAAATGAACGAGGTAACCCACGTCAGACCCAGCCACTGATGAACCAGTCCATCCGCACTCGCAAACAATACCCAGCCCTGTGCAATCATGAAGGAGGGAGCGATCAGCAGCACCCAAGCTGTCATATCCAGCAACCTCGCTGCGGCAAAATTCCATCTTGCCCGTATAGTAGCCAGAACGCCTCCGATGATCGTACCAAACGTGGCCGTTCCCAGCGCTAATGTGACTGAATTCAGGAGGGATTGTTTCCACAGCGGACGATGAAATATTTCTCCGATCAAACCCAGGCTGCTGGACTGAATCTGCCCGAAAAAGAGTCCGGGAAATATCACGTTGATCAGAACGGCGAGCAGCGGCAAAAAAATAAAAACAAACAGGAGGAGGGTTACCCCGCCTCCATAGCGAGCTTCCGAAGTATTCATGTAATCTGCCTACCTTACGTTCTGATCCGCAAACCAGGTTTTGATCTCAACTTCATGCTCGGAGGCCCACTTTGCAGAAGGCAGCATAAAGGCACCGTTTGGTTCACGTTCACTTCGTGCCGGCACACCTTCAACCAGCGGCGTGAAGAAGCTGTCCGTTGAATCCAGCGACGTTAACATCTGCTGTGTCTCGGGTTTCAGCATATATTCAACAAACGCCTTGGCCGCAGCCGGATTCTTGGCCTGTTTGCTGATCGCTACCACACGAAGGCTCCCGGGTGCCCCCCCCTCCGGCCAAATCACCTCAATGGGCTCACCTGCAAGTTTCAGTTCATAAGCATTGTGCTCTTGAAGTGCCGCAACCTCGATCTCTCCGCTTAACAAGGCTTTGCCTACCGGGCCGTTCTTGGGATAAACATGGAGTCCCTTCTCAAAACGCTGCGCATATTTCTGCTCCGCCTCCGCTACGCCCCACTGTTCAAAAAACGCAGATACGAGTGGATAGGCAGGCGCTGCTACAGTAGGATCTGCATGACCGACTGGACCGTCATAGTCAAAAAATTGTTCCCATGTGGTCGGAGCCTTCTCTGGCGATACCCGATCCGTGTTATAAGCAATCACGCCAGCTGCATGAATGCCGACCGGGAAATAGGCGAAATCCTCCGGCACATAAGCCTTCCCGTTCTCGGACAGATTCCCCAGATTCTGGGGCTGCCAGCCTGTCATCAGAAAATCGCGGTCAACTAAATTTCGCACCGATCCGTGACCGTCCATCATCAGCACGTCCCACTGCGGGTTCCCCTGCTCGGCCTCTATTTTGGCCAATGCTTCTCCCCCGCCATAATGCACGGCTTCAATCTTGAAGCCTGTCTCTTCCATAAACTTCGGAGCAATGAAATCCACAAAATCATTTCCGTATAAATAGATCGTTTCCCCGGTGTCTTCAACCTTGTCGTTACCTGAGGACACCTCCGATTGCCCCGAAGCCCCACTTCCGCTGGCGATGGGTACGGTGGTTTCTCCCGATCGGACCGTTTGCTGTCCATCGGATTGCGCGCATGCCGACAATAGCCACATGAGTGCGGTTAATGCAAACAACATCCCATATTTGAAACCTGTCTTTTTATTCATGTCACCCTCCTGTTTCGAATTGGCCTTCTTGATTCCATTTCAGCATAACGCCCCAGATTCAATTAAAAATTATCGCTGCGTTAACAAAGAGTTAAATAATATCTATCAAATAAAGGATAAGATTAATAGTATCGATGATGAAACTGGAAGAAAGGATGTAATCCATGAACTTACAGCAATTAAAAGTGTTTGTGCTCACCGTGGAGCTGAAGAAGCTGTACCTTGTAGCTCAAGAGCTTGGCATCACCCAGCCAACCGTCACCTTCCATCTGAACAAGCTGCAGGAAGAGCTTGGCATCGCTCTGTTTCATACCAAGTCCTATCATGTCATCAAGCTTACGGAAGCCGGCCACGCCTTCTATCATTACGCATCACAGATCCATTCCCTGTCCGAGCAAGCTGAATCGACAATGGACATATACCGGGGAACGGCCGCGGGGGTTCTCGCCATTGGCAGCACCCATACGCCAGCCACCTATCTGTTGCCGCCGCTCTTGCAGCAGCTGAAGCTCAATTATCCAGGGCTGTCCATCATGCTGGATGTCCGTCCGGCAGCCTATATCCTCGAAAAAATCAAAAAATATGAGCTCGATGTCGGCATCATCTCGAACACGCAAGTGGAGGACCCTGAATTCATCGCCCAGCCGCTGATTCATGATGATCTCGTGCTTATATTCGCGCCGGACCATCCCTTCGGGAGTTCAGAAGATTTGTTTCCGGAGGATCTGGCCGGACATCCCTTCGTATCCCATGAACCGGGCTCCATTAGCCGGCAGCTTATTGACCGCTGGGCGGACAAACATCGGTTGCAGCTTCAGGTTTCGATGGAGATCTCGGGTACCGAGGCACTGAAATCAGCGGTGCGGCACCGTCTCGGGTATGGCATGATTGCAGAAGCCGCCATCCAGGAGGACCTGGCAGAGGGCAAACTTCGTTCGCGGCCCATCCCGTCCTGGCTGCCTGAACGCCAGATCTATGCCGTTCGGCACCGCAATAAACTGATTAGTCCGGCACTGCGAATGTTCTGGAGAAATCTCATGGACAATTTTTCATCTCAACAGACGAATCATGTTCGCGATCAGTTTTAAGTTTCATTCCGCTATATTTCGTATTCTTCTAAAAAGGGGTAGAATAGTAAGGTGCGGCATTCTGGTATGCCAATGTTAATCCAAGGAGGATCCTAAATGATGAGTGTTGATTATAAAGCGTATTTCGCTGAACACCGCGAAACCCATCTGAACGAATTGAAGGAATGGTTGTCCATTCCGAGCATTTCCGCCCTGTCCGAGCACAAAGGCGACGTTGCCAAGGCAGCAGAATGGCTTGCTGGCAAGCTTAGAGAGGCTGGGCTTGAGCATGTCGAGGTTCATCAGACGGCAGGACACCCTATTATTACGGCGGACCATCTGCATGCGGCAGGCAAGCCGACCCTACTCGTATACGGCCATTACGATGTGCAGCCGGTAGACCCGCTGCATCTGTGGGAAACTCCGCCGTTTGAGCCGGATATTCGCAACGGCAAGCTGTACGCGCGCGGCGCTACGGACGACAAAGGACAGCTCTTCCTGCATGTCAAAGCTGTCGAAGCTATTTTGAAACAGGAGAAGGAGCTTCCGGTCAACATCAAGTTTTGTATCGAAGGCGAGGAAGAGGTATCCAGTCCAAACCTGCCGCTCTATCTCGACAACAATAAGGACAAGCTTGCGGCGGATGCCATTGTGATCTCGGATACGTCCCTGCTCGCACCTGGTAAACCGGCTATTTCTACGGGCCTCCGCGGATTATGCTCCCTGGAGCTGTCACTCGAAACAGCCAATACCGACCTGCATTCCGGTACATATGGCGGCGGGGTGCCTAACGCGCTGCATGCCCTCGTCTCCCTGCTTTCCTCGCTCCATGATGAGCAAGGCCGTGTCGCTGTCAAAGGCTTCTATGACGGCGTACTTGAGCTGTCCCCGGAAATGCGCGAGGAATTTGCCAAGCAGGAATTTGACGAGGAGAAGCTGAAGCGGGATCTCGGCCTCGATTCCCTGTATGGTGAAGAAGGCTTCTCCTTCGTGGAACGGGTAGGTGCACGTCCTACGTTAGAGCTGAACGGGGTGTACGGCGGATTCCAGGGCGAGGGCAGCAAGACCGTCATTCCGAAGGAAGCCCACGCCAAAATCACGTGCCGCCTGGTGGCGAACCAGGATCCGCAAGCAGTTCTTGACGCAATTGAAGCACACTTGCATGCTCAAACTCCGGTCGGTTCGAAGCTTACGTTCAAACCGAAGGAAAAAGCGTTTGCCTTCAACATCGATCCATCCCATCCGATGCTGCAAAAAGCGGCGGATGCCTTCGAGAATGTGTACGGCACACGTGCCCTGTTCACGAAGGACGGCGGCTCCATTCCAATCGTGGAGAAGCTGTCCAGCACATTGAACGCCCCTGCGGTCATGATGGGCTACGGCTTGCCGGATGAGAATCTGCATGCTCCGAATGAGCATTTTAATCTGGAGAATTTCGATAAAGGGCTGCTGACAGCAGTGGAGTATTTAAAGCTGGTATAAGAAGGCTTCTGCAGTACAGTTACCGCCCGTCGGGGGTTCATGACTGAAAGAGCCAACTAAGATTTTGTCTCCCTTCGGGAGACTCCATCGTTTGCACAGGCAAGAGGGCTGAGGTGTACACTTCAGCCCTCTTGCTTTGTTTTTGCATGGAAAACGCTGCGAGTGCTGTGATTCTGCACTCGCAGCGTGGGCGGTGGGGCAGTAGGGCGCAGTGCTGCGATCTGCACACGCTATCGTTGGAGGGCTGGGCTGTGGGGGGGTGCACTCGCTAACGTTTGGGGATGGGCTGTGCGCCGTGGGCCTATTAGCCTCTTTTTGTGTTGAACCATCCGTTCGTTGCCTCCGCTTCCCTACTCCCTGCTCACTACTCTCTACTCTCTACCTCTACACTCTGCTCTCTACTCTCTACTCTCTACTCTCTACACTCTACACTCTACCTCTACTCTCTACACTCTACTCTCTACCTCTACTCTCTACCTCTACTCTCTACCTCTACTCTCTACCTCTACTCTCTACACTCTACTCTCTACACTCTACTCTCTACCTCTACTCTCTACCTCTACTCTCTACCTCTACTCTCTACCTCTACCTCTACTCTCTACCTCTACTCTCTACCTCCCCTCCTCCTCTATTTGGTTAACGGACCGACAGGACCTTATTGGCTTAGAAAGGTCCAATTCACAATTCTAATGGACCTGAGGAACGCTATTCCCAGATTTAGAGGTAACTTCACCCGTTTTTTAGACATATAACGGCCTCTCGGTCCGTTAGTCTCAAAATCAGGCTATTTTAACTAAAATAGCGGCTCTCAGGTCCGTTACTTCCAGGAAATGACCAGCAAACAGACCATATCGAAATCATGCGATCACTTCCAAAAATGTCCAGAAAACAGACTATACCGAGTTCACATGAGGATTGCCAAGAATTACTGGGAAAGCAGGCCATGCCGAGATCACGCGCTTGGTTAACGGACCGACAGGACCTTATTGGCTTAGAAAGGTCCACTTCACAACTCTAATGGACCTGAAGACCGCTATTCCCAGATTTAGAGGTAACTTCACCCGTTTTTTAGACATATAACGGCCTCTCGGTCCGTTAGTCTCAAAATCAGGCTATTTTAACTAAAATAGCGGCTCTCAAGTCCGTTACTGCCAGGAAATGACCAGCAAACAGACCATATCGAACTCATGCAAGCACTTCCAAAAAAACAGACTATACCGAGGTCACATGAGCATACCAGAAAATGTTCAGCAGACTATACCGAGGTCACATGAGCACACCAGGAAATGTTCAGCAGACTATACCGAGGTCACATGAGGATTGCCAAGAATTACTGCGAAAGCAGGCCATGCGGAGTCACACGCTAGGTTAACGGACCGACAGGACTTTATTGGCTTAGAAAGGTCCAATTCACAATTCTAATGGACCTGAGGATCGCTATTCCCAGATTTAGAGGTAACTTCGCCCGTTTTTTAGACAATTAACGGCCTCTCGGTCCGTTAGTCTCAAAATCAGGCTGTTTTATCTATAATAGCGGCTCTAAAGTCCGTTACTGCCAGGAAATGACCAGCAAACAGACCATATCGAACTCATGCGAGCACTTCCAAAAATGTCCAGCCAACAGACTATACCGAGTTCACATGAGGACTGCCAAAGAATTACTGGGAAAGCAGGCCATGCCAAGGTCACTCCCTTGGTTAACGGACCGACAGGACCTTATTAGCTTAAAAAGGTCCACTTCAAAAATCTAAGGGACATTTGGACCGCTATTCGCAGATTTAGAGGTAACTTCGCCCGTTTTTCAGACAAATAACGGCCTTCCTGTCCCTTAGTTTCAAAATCAGGCTATTTTATCTAAAATAGCGGCTCTCAGGTCCGTTACTCCCAGGAAATCTTCAGCAAACAGACCATGCCGAGGTCACGCGCTTGGTTAACGGACCGACAGGACCTTATTGGCTTAGAAAGGTCCACTTCACAATTCTAATGGACCTGAGGAACGCTATTTCCAGATTTAGAGGTATCTTCGCCCGTTTTTTAGACAATTAACGGCCTCTCGGTCCGTTAGTCTCAAAATCAGGCTATTTTATCTAAAATAGCGGCTCTCAGGTCCGTTACTCCCAGGAAATCTTCAGCAAACAGACCATGCCGAGGTCACGCGCTTGGTTAACGGACCGACAGGACCTTATTGGCTTAGAAAGGTCCAATTCACAATTCTAATGGACCTGAGGAACGCTATTTCCAGATTTAGAGGTATCTTCGCCCGTTTTTTAGACAATTAACGGCCTCTCGGTCCGTTAGTCTCAAAATCAGGCTATTTTATCTAAAATAGCGGCTCTCAGGTCCGTTACTGCAGGAAATGTCCAGCAAACAGACCATACCCAGCTCACGCGAGCACCAACAGAATATGCTCAGCAAACAAGCCATTCCCAGCTCACGCGAGCACCACCAAGAAATGTTCAGCAAACAGACTACACCCAGCTCACGCGAGTACTGTCAAAAATTGTTTGGCAAGCACACGCGATTAATTATCGGCCACGCGCCGAGTAACAAAGACTAAGCAGCCGTCCGCAACCCCTGTTCATAACCAAACACACGATAGAAACAACCTCGTTAGGATTAGGGATCGACTCATTAAAATCAATGAGAACGAACGATGCCGTGAGGATCTCATATTTAGGATTAACCTCCTGCACAGGACTGCATGATCATTAAGGAACTTGGTCATGCTATCCACTAGGTGTAGTAGAGTGCGTTACCCCATTCATATTGCTTAGCCGCTAGGCATTCGAGGGTTGCTTGCTTTTTTATGTTTTTCATACTGTTCAGAGTGAACGTGATTTTGCAATCTGTACAATCCATGCTTGCATGAATATCCATATCTATGTTCGCAAATATGTAAAAATGGGTAAGAAAAAAGGGGAGATTCATCGCATAAGGAGGGTACGTATGAGAGCAGTCACATATCAAGGTGCAAAAGACATTCAGGTCAAACAAGTTGAGGATCCTACCATTCAGACCCAGGACGATATGATCGTCCGCATTACATCGACGGCCATTTGCGGTTCCGATCTTCATATCTACCAAGGAGCTCTGCCTGCGGCAAAGGATTATGTCATCGGTCATGAGCCGATGGGGATTGTGGAAGAAGTCGGGGCAAACGTGACGCGCGTGAAAAAGGGCGATCGCGTCGTGCTCCCGTTCAATGTGTCATGCGGCCATTGCTACTATTGCAACCACGATATGGAGAGCCAATGCGACAACTCCAACGGAAACCACGATATCCATACAGGCGGTTATTTGGGTTTCACCGAACGCTACGGAAACTACCCGGGCGGCCAAGCAGAATTTTTGAGAGTTCCGTACGGAAACTTTATGCCGCTGGTCATTCCGGAGTCGTGCGAGCTGGAGGATGAGGCCCTTCTCTTCTTGTCCGACGTCCTGCCCACAGCATATTGGAGTGTGGAGAATGCCGGTGTGAAGCCGGGCGATATCGTAACGGTGCTTGGATGCGGGCCCATCGGTCTGATGGCGCAGAAATTCGCGTGGATGAAAGGGGCTAAACGGGTCATCGCCGTTGACCGTCTCCCTTACCGATTACAAAAGGCAAAGCAGATGAACAACGTGGAGATCTACAATTTTGAAGATTATGATGATATGGGCGCATACATCCGCGAAATTACCAAGGGTGGATCGGATATCGTCATAGATTGCGTGGGTATGGACGGCAAGAAATCCCCTTTGGAAGCCATCGGTCAGAAGCTGAAGATCCAGGGCGGTACGTTGAGTGCAATCGATATCGCGATCGAGGCTGTCCGTAAATTCGGTACCGTTCAGATAACGGGCGTATATGGCTCTTTATATAACATGTTCCCGCTGGGGCATATCTTTGAGAGAAACATTACCCTGACCATGGGACAGGCCCCCGTGATCCATTACATGCCGGAGCTGTTCAAGAAAATCACGGCCGGTGAATTCGATCCAACCGAAATTGTATCTCACCGGATTCCACTGGAACAAGCAAGTGAAGCCTACCGGATATTCTATGAGCACGAAGATGAATGCACCAAGGTGGTTTTAAAGCCCTAAGCTCCATCATTTCCGATGAGTTCCAGTGAACCAAAACCAAGCAGTCCCTCACGGCCATAGGCTGTGAAACTCTGCTTGGTTTTTCGTTTTTGAGCTGTCTCCATATTCAAATCGCTCTATGTAAGCAAGCTCGGCTTCCGCTGGATACAAACGGAATAACGCCTACCATCCTTACAGAGATACCAATACTAGCATGCAAGAAATAGATACCTCTTACCTATCTATTGTGAATTTTTCATATGTTGAAATAATAACGCCTATCGGCTATCTTATTCACTTGCTTTTCTCGCATTCACACGAATAATTGTCCCGCAAGGGTCGGATATCCAGTAGCCTTTCGAATTCTCATGGACCTCCACCTCGTCTCTGCGGCTCACCCCATGCTCCTGCAGATACTCAGCTGCCTCATCCAAATCGTTGGCACCCACCTCCAGCCACACATCCTGCTGGGCATAATTGATCATGCAATCCAGCCACAAGGTGTTAGGGCCGTGCTGAAAGGCATGAGCATTATCCTTATAACCCAAATACGGCAGCTTCAATATTTCCTTGTAAAAATGCACGGTTTCGTCATACTTGAATTTTGGAATTTTGAGTGCGATATTATTACCGCCGAGAAACCGAATATCCGCTAATGACATGATACCAACCTCCATTTCGTTGTTTAGAGACAGTGTATCAGACAGACTGCAGCAAAATTCTTCCGGATTGCTGAATTACTGAATTCTCTCGACAATTTCATGAACCTGAAATAGGTTTATACCAAGCTTTGGCACATATGTCCGAAATCCATCATACCAATCCAATACTTCTTGAGCGCGATTTTAGCATAATCTCGACCTCCTGCTCTCCGAATGGAGTCGCCCAGTGAATGGAGAAAATCTGATTGCTGGCAATATAAAGTGTCATCACAATCACTCCGGAATTATATTCTATTGAACGCTTCATCACTGACCATAACTGTCAGGAATTATTAGATATACTCGACTTGCAGCAGCACAATCAATCTAATGCAAAGCGAGGGTTACACATGAACATGAGTATCGAGGATTTTAATGCAGAATGGTTAAAAGAAGCCCGCATAACGGAACAAGTCATGGACGCTTTGACCGACGACTCCCTAAAAACGGCGATTACGGATCAGCACCGCACCCTTGGTCAGCTGGCTTGGCATTTGGTGATGTCGATTCAGTTTATGAACATGCTCGGACTACAATTTGAAGGCCCGTCTCGCGAGCAAGAAATCCCGGATTCCGCTGCCGAGATTCAGGCTAGTTATCGCCGCATCCGACATGCCCTTCTGGATGCCGTTAAGTCGCAGTGGAGTGAGGAAGATCTTCAAGAAACACGAGAATTCGATGGAGAGCTTTGGACTAACGCGGGATTCCTGCACTTCACCCTCATGCATCAAACCCATCACCGTGGACAAATGACGGTGCTGATGAGACAAGCCGGCCTGCGCATTCCCGAACTTTACGGTCCGACCTACGATTCCTGGATCGATAGAGGCATGGACCCTTTAGTGTAAAAAGGATACAATCTACTCGAACGCATACTCCAGACCATCTTCAACTGAAAGGGGCGCCCCCTGATGTCCAAAGCAGACAATATGCTGTCAATCCTGTGGATGCTTCGCTCAGGTAGAAAGGTGACCGCACATCAAATCGCTGATGAGCTGGAAATCCATGTTCGAACGGTATACCGTTGTATCGATTCCTTATGCGCCAGCGGTGCGCCGATCATCGCCGATTCAGGACCGAACGGCGGATTCCGGATTCTGGGTCATTTTGCGGAATCCCCGCTGCTGTTTGATGCCGAAGAACAGAAGGCATTGGTTCACGCTTCGATTTTTGCCAAAGAAACCGGCTATCCATTCACCGATGTGCTGCAGCGGGCCATCGACAAGTTGAAGCGTTATACGAATGAGAAGCAGCTTCATCAAATGGAGCGGCACAGCAGCGGCCTCTCGGTATTGCAGCCCCCCGTACATGAAGAGCAGCGATCGCTGCTTCAAATGCTGGAGACTTCCTCCGCACACGGTCAAACCTTGAAGATGATCTATTCAAACGGCCGTGAGGGCGGCACCGTCTCCCGTGACTTTGACCCTTACAGCATCATCCATTGGAAAGGGCAATGGTATGCCGCCGGATACTGCCGCTTGCGTCAAGAAATACGCAATTTCCGTGTGGATCGAATCATCGGACTGGAGATGACGGACCAACATTTCGAGCGGCCCGCTGATTTTTCGGCCAGGGATGCATTGCTTGGCGCTCTGCTGCCCGATCCCGGCAACCATGAACCTCTCGTTACGGTCGTCATTCAGGGGCATGAGCATGTTCTGAATGAATTAAGTCAACACTGGTTATTCGGACATGCCCTTGTCAAACGTCTGCCTGGAGAAGCCCATTTCCAATTAGGCTCGTCCTCACTGACAGCCTACGTTCCCTATTTCCTTCTCCCCTACGGCAAATCTTTACACATCCTTGAGCCTGCCTCTCTCGTCTTGAAACTGTCAGAGATAACAACGGACATGGCGCACCATTATGAACAAATGATAACGGCGATGACCAATAATGAAGGGTGATAACGATGGAAAAATTTGCGATGTACGGCAAGCTGATTGCCCATCCGGGCAAGCGTGATGAACTTGCGAAGATCCTGCTCGAAGCAGCAGCGTTACTTCGTGATAACAAAGATTGTGAGCTTTATATCGTCAATGTCTCGGACAGCGATCCGAATGCTGTATGGGTCACGGAATTGTGGAGCAGCCAAGACGCACATGCAGCATCACTGGAGGGAGCCGACACTTCCGAGCTGCTGAAGCGCGGACGCCTGCTGATTGCCGGCGCTGAACCGCTTAAGCTGAAGCCGCTTGGAGGTAAAGGATTCTAGGTTTATACAAGCAAAGAGGCTGTCCCCGATTGAAACTTGGGGGACAGCCTCTTCCGTTATATATTGTTACGATATTCCGAAGGACTGTAACCTACTTCTTTGCGGAATGTTTTCGAGAAATAATTGGCTGACTCAAAGCCGGTTGCGTCCGCAATCTCCTTTATGCTCAGAGGCGTTGTTCTAAGCATAAGTTTAGCCTGCTCCATTCGCTTGAGGCTCAAGTATTTCTGCGGCGTGATTCCGAAATGCCGTTTGAAGTACTTAATAAAATAATTCGGATGCAAATGCAATGTCCCCGCCATCTGCTCCAGCGTGATCTCTTCGTGCAGGTGGTTTTTGATAAACTGCTGCACGGTGTGAAGCCTGCTCATATCCTCCATTTTGTCCGCATGAATCTGAGGCTGCTGTTGATCGAACACCCTGGAGAGAATATCCAGCATCACCGACTTCTCCTTCAAGCGAGCGGCGATGGAACGGGTGCGATGCGCATCGACCAGCTGCTGGAATAACAGGGGCATCTCCGCATTGTCCGTTAAGTCATAGCTGTAGGGAACGTTCAGCCAAGAAAATACATCCGAATCGCCCACAGTCGCCGAGAAGTGCGACCAATATTTCAGATAGGGACGGCCGCTGATAACAGAATAGGACTGCTTGGTCCTTGCCGGCATCAGAATCAATTGACCCGGGACAGGATACAGTTCCTCATCGCCGATCTTTACCCATCCTTCACCATCCAGAATAAAATAGAGCTTGTTGTAGGACACGGTATAGTCGAATTCCTTCCACTCCGGCCAGCACTGCGTTCTCTCTGCCTCCCAGATCTGGACCTTCATATTCAGGAGCATTTGCTGGATAGCTTCATGTTCATTTCGTTCATTCTTCATCTTCGATTGTCCTCTAAAGTTATTATAATACCCGTCAGAGTTAAGTAATTATCTATTCATACTAACACATTCTTGTTAAAATCAAACTCGACAATTCCAAGAATCGGAGGTTTGATTCCATGACAACGACTACCACTCCCAGCAATCAAGTCATTCAAGATCGAAACCAGCGTGTGCAATGGTTCCAGAACGACCGTTTCGGCATGTTTATCCACTGGGGTCTCTACTCGATTCCGGCAAGAGGCGAATGGCTTCGAAGTTCGGAACAGATGAGTATCGAAGACTATCAGACGTATTTTGATGAATTTGACCCCGTAGACTATAACCCCCGGGAATGGGCCAAGGCCGCCAAGAAAGCTGGCATGAAATACGCGGTGCTTACGGCCAAGCATCATGATGGATTCTGTTTGTTCGACAGCAAGCTGACTAACTATAAATCAACGAATACCAAAGCCGGCCGGGACCTCGTGCAGGAGTTTCTGGAAGCTTTCCGCGAGGAAGGTCTGAAAGTCGGCCTCTACTTCTCCCTCATCGACTGGCATCATGAAGACTATCCTGCTTATGGAGACCGCATTCATCCGATGCGGGGCAACGAATCCTTCAAGCGCGATCCGAAAAACTTCGACCGTTACCTGGATTACATGCATGGCCAGGTACACGAGCTGCTGACAGGCTATGGCAAGCTCGATATAATGTGGTTTGACTTCTCGTATGATACGATGCGCGGCGAGGTATGGCGCGCTACCGAGCTCATGAAAATGATTCGCGAGCTGCAACCGCACATTCTCATCGATAATCGGCTGGAGGGCAGCGGCGAGAGCGGCGGCAGCATCTATACCAGCGATCCTTCCATTTACAGCGGTGATTTTGCTTCGCCCGAACAGATCATTCCACCGCATGGTGTCGTAGATGAGACAGGCGCCCCGATTCCATGGGAAGCCTGCATTACGCTGAACAATAACTGGGGTTATGCAGCAGCTGACCGCAATTACAAGTCCTCAACGACCATAATCCGCAAGCTGGTGGAATGCGTAAGCAAGAATGGCAACATGCTGCTGAACGTTGGACCTGACGCCAAAGGTGTCATTCCCAAGGAAAGCCTCGACGTGCTGGAGGAAATCGGTGACTGGATGAGCAAGAACAGCGACAGCATCTACGGCTGCGCTGCTGCCGATTATCCTAAGCCGGAATGGGGACGCTACACGCAAAAAGGCAACAAACTGTACGCCCATGTCTTCGAGGAGTCCATTGGACCGATCAATCTCATCGGCATGGCCGACAAAGTGAAGAAAGCCCGCCTGCTGGCAGACGGATACGAATTGTTCCTCAGCCGCCCCTGGAGCGCAGCGGAATTCACCGAGGATGCGTTTGTGAATTTCGCCCGGCCGGAGCACTTTACTTATCCGCTTCCGGACAAACGCAATACCGTGATTGAACTGGAGCTGATTGACGAACCGGATCGTTCGTAACGATACGATTGCATCATCCGAACCGTATATTTTGCCAGAAAAGCCAGACGTGATGTTTCGACATCACGTCTGGCTCTTTTTTCATGTTCTACATACCCACATCCTCCCGCATCCAGCCGCGAGTCAGTAGCGCAAACCCTATTTCAGCAGCCCACGGGCCTGATTGAATCTGGCCACAAATGATCCTCAATCATGCGATAGATGAGCCAGTATATTGACTAACTTGCCGTACGGATCCCGGACGAAAAATCGCCGGACTCCCCATGGCTCGTCAACAGGACCATACTCAATGCGAAAGCCTGCTCCCTTCATGTCCTTCAGCACAGTCTCTATATCATCCACTTCGATTGACAGATCCGGCACAGACGTGCCGCCGCCTCCTTCCGAAGCAAAGCTGAGCTGAATGGTCATCATATCCTGCGAGCCATAGGTTGCAATCCAGCCATGATCCATTAATACATCCAGACCTAACACATCTTGATAAAACGTCTTTGCGGCTGCGATCTCCTTTGTGCCAATATTAGCGACGATTCGTTTGACTCTCATGTTCTCCCCCCCAATTTCTCAGTGTTGAGTACCCCATCGAAACGACGGAATCCTCTTCATCCGTGATATTCTGCCTAAAGTATAACAAATACTCCCAATAAAAACAGACTTCCCTCCTTGCTCCCCATACCATGGGGCTCCAAGATCAGTCGACAAACGCGCCCATGATGACAGGTTCTCCGAAACACAGAGCACGGAATACAGAACAAAAAACACAAAACACAAAACACAGAACACAGAACAAAAAAACACAAAAAAACGGCATTTCTGCCGTTTTCGAATGTTGAGCAGGAGTGTCTGCCTGCCCTGCAACCTACCCCTTCGTTCCGCCCTGCAGCCCGAAGCCCTTGGACATAAACTGCTGGGAGAGAATGTACATGATGATCGCCGGAATAGCATACAGCACCGAGAAAGCGGCCAAGCTGCCGTAATCCACCATGCCGTACTGCCCGAAGAACTGATACAGCTTCAGGGAGGCAGGGAATTTTTCAGGCGATTGCAGCAGGATATACGGAACAAAGAAATTGCCCCAGCTGCCGGAGAAGGTAAAGATCGCCACGGTGCAAATCCCCGGCACCATCAGCGGTGCAACCACCTTACGCATTCCCGTAAACACGGAAGCTCCGTCCACCCAGGCGGCTTCCTCCAGATCATTCGGCACGGAATCCATGAAATTCTTCATCATCCATATCCCGTATGGTATCGATGACGCTACATAGAACAGAATAACGCCAAAGATATTGTCATACAGCTTCAATCCAAGGAACAATTGGTATACAGGCACCATAACGGCCGTAATCGGCAGGGATGTCATGAACAGAATGGTCAGCATGAAGGGTTTCTTGTATTTCATCTGATATCGGGACAACGGATAGGCTGCGAGCAGGGCCAACAGGACAACAAGGATGGCTTGGCCAAGCGACATCACCAGGCCAATGAGATAAGCACGCTGATTCTCGCTGCTAGTAATGACTTCTACATAGTTGGCACCGGTAATTTTGCTGGGTACCTTCAAGGATTGCATCGCGTTGGGGTCGACTGAGGCCACAAGCACCCAGAGCAGCGGCAGCACAAAACAGATTCCGATCCCCGCAAGAATGGCATAGGGCAGGATTCGATAGACTAATTTACGTTGTTTGGCATTCATATGATCTCACCTCTGGTTACTCTTTCATCGACCTGATATACAGCAGACTTAACACAATTCCGATCAGCAGCAGCAGCAAGGATATCGCGGTTCCATAACCTAACTGATAGTTCACAAACGCCTGATTGTACATGAAGATGGGCAGCGTTGTGGTCGAATTCCCCGGACCGCCGCCGGTCATCGCGTAGATGAGCCCAAATACGCCCAGCGTCTGTAATGTAACCAGCATCATATTGGTTGTAATGGTTCCTTTAATATAAGGGACAATAATGCGCGTGAAGATCTTCCACTTGGACGCACCGTCCACCACCGCCGCCTCCTCGATCTCGTTGGGCACATCATCCAATGCAGCTTGGAACACCAGCATGGAGAAGGCGGTGCCATGCCAAATGTTCGCAAGAATGATGGTTAGCATCGGAACCGTAAATAACCAGGTCACCTCCGAAAATCCGAAAAAGGTAATGATTGCATTCAGCGTGCCTTCATCTCCGAAGAAGCTGTACAAGCACAGGGCACATACAATTTCAGGCGTTACCCAGCCGGCCAGCACAATCGTTCCGATCACCCGCCGAAAGGTTTTATTCCTCTGCTTCATCAGGAGTGCGATGAGAAATCCCAGCACCTGCTGCCCGATGACCGCCGATCCGATAAGGAAAATAAGCGTATTCCAGATACTGATCCTGACCGTAGGATCTTGGAACATCCGGGCATAGTTATCGAAGCCGATAAATTTAAGCTCCCTCGCCGCTTCGCCTGTTAACGCCAAATTCGTGAAGGAATAGAAGAACGTTAGCAGGATCGGATATACAAAAAACACGAGCATAATCGCGATTGAAGGAAGCAAAAAGAAGAGCCAGGTATACGATTTTTTTCGTTTAGGGTAAACATCCACGGACAGACTGCTCATGTATAGTTCTCCTTCCATGCTGATCATCTGAAAAACCGCTTGCCCAAGCCTCCGTGTAATAAGGGAGGACTTGAGCAAGCATTGCGTGGCTATATCGAACTATTTCTCCACCACATGATCCGCCCCGACAATGCGGGTGACATCCTGCGCATATTTATTCATTGCGTCCGCAGGCGAGGTTCCCGTTGCCACCGACTCCACCATCGTCTGAATCTGTGTTGACACTTCCGGATATTTCTCTTGTGCTGGTCTGAACTCTGCGTTCTTGAGGTACTCCGTCGCAATTTCGTTAAATGGCATTTTTGTATATTCCGGATCCTTGGCTACATCGGCACGTACCGTGATATTACCGGACGCCATCACGAGCTTCTGGGTGTTTTCCTTATTCAGTGCATATTGGATGAAGGCCCAAGCCTCGTCTATATTCTTCGAATGGCTTGGAATCGATAATGCCCATCCTCCGGCCAGCGTGATCGAGCCAGGGTCCTGCCCTTGGCTGGTCGGCATTGGCGCGAAGCCTAACACATCCTTGTATTCAGGCCATGGGGCTGCGCCGGATTCCATATAGTTGCCTGTGATCCATGAGCCGTCAAGGGAAATCGCCAGCTTGCCTTGCGGCAAGTATTCACGGGAAGCTGTATTGCCTGCCTGACCATTCAATACTTTGGACAGTGGCGGTCCAAGCTTCTCTTTATTGACCGTCTCCACAAAGGTCAGCGCATCGAGAATGCCCTGGCTTTTGGTAATCCATTTGCTGCCAGCATCGTCATACAGTCTTTCACCTGTACCGTAGAGGAGCATTTCATAGGTTTGCATGGAAGTGGCTTCGCCTGTTGCCTTGCCCATATTCATCCAAATTGGCACCACATCAGGCGTTTTCTCCTTGATGGTTCGCGCGGCACTTAAGACGTCCTCCCAAGTCTTCGGCTGCCAGTCCTCGGGAAGACCCGCTTGTTTAAAAATGTCCTTGTTATACCAGAGTCCCCTGGAATCCGTATTGTACGGCACTCCGTATACCTTGCCATCGCTGGCGGTAACTCCCTTCTTCATCGCTTCAATAAAAGAACCGTTGCCCCAGTCCTCCCATGCCGCCAATTTCTCGTCAAGCGGTTCCAGATAGCCCGCGCTCGCATCGGAGTTCAAGATAAAGGTATCCTCTGTCACGATATCCGGCGCCGTATCTTTAGACTTCAGTGCCAACGCTACCTTGGCAAAATAATCGCCTTCCGATGCCTGAATCGGTGTCGGCTTGATCTCTACGCTCTTGTCAGGGTAACTTGCCGATACTTCCTTGAGCCATTTATAGAACGCTCCGTTCTCGCCGATCCCGTCATCCCGAAACGTAACGGTAATGGTTTTCTTGGCTGTCTCTCCACCCTTTCCTGGCTCCGGATTGCCGGCTTCACTCGGCGTTCCCTTGCCACCGGTGCAACCGAATAACAAAGAAACACTCAATACCGCTGTCGTGACTAGCCAAAATCCCCTCTTGCCTGACTTCATACGTATCCCTCCTTTTGGCTGCAGCAAAAATCGATTTACTATCCAAATTTTGTATACGCTTACGAAAGCGTATATTCATCTCTATTTTCAAAATAGTGAGGATATTCTGAACTTTTTTTCATGACAAAGAGACCGCTTGGTGCAAGCGGCCTTTACCGTTCTTTATGCGTTTTTTTTCCTTATCCATCATATGAGCATTCACGAATAAATATTCTTATATTTACCATATATAGAAAATATTAATTTAATGACCTTTATGATAAGCCATTTCGCATTTGGGTCTTTACTTTGGATGGAAATCCCATTATATTTGTATGTACAAACAATATAATATATATCATAAATTCACCGTATTCTTCGTCATCGAATTGATGCCGAAAAAATCCCCTTATAAAACTGGAGGTTTCCATTCTATGAGTGACCGTTTTATTTTCCTGCTGACTTTATTCTCAGTAGTAGGCTCAGGGCTGATCGCCGGGCTGTTCTTCGCGTTCTCTTCCTTCATGATGACCGCGTTGTCCCGAATTCCCAATGAACAGGGGATCAACGCGATGCAATCCATCAATGTATCCATTCTAAATCCCACATTCAGCACATTATTTATGGGAACGGCGCTCACCAGCATTGCGCTTGCCATCGTGTCAATCATACACTGGGGGGAACCCGGCTCGTTGCACCTGCTTGGGGCCAGCCTGCTGTATTTGGCGGGATTTATCGTAACGATAGCATTCAACGTCCCGCTAAATGATGCGTTAGCTGCCGTTGACCCCGGAAGCAGCACCGGTACAGAGGTGTGGAACACCTATCTCCGAAGCTGGACGCCGTGGAACCATGTAAGAACCGTGACTTCCCTCGGGGCGCTGGTCATGTTTGTTTTGGCGTTACGCAGCTTAAGCTAATGTTGTATGATCCAAGTGGAAAGAAAAAAACAAGGAGGGAGAACATAATGGAACAGGCTAATCTCGGGTTCTGTAAGGAATGGGCATCTCCCAAACATCATGCCATAGCGGCGGGCCCTCGTCATACCGTTGGTCTTCAATCAGACGGCACAGTGACTGCTGTGGGTGATAATAAATATGGCCAATGTGATGTAAGTGGCTGGCGCGATATGGTGGCGGTTGCGGCTGGTAATGTTCATATGGCGACCAACACGGGTAATGCCCATACCATTGGTCTTACATCTGACGGTACAGTGACGGCTGTGGGTTGGAATAAACATGACCAATGCAATGTAAACGACTGGCGAAATATAGTGGCGGTTGCAGCGGGTTGGCGTCGGACCGTCGGGCTTACATCAGACGGCACGGTGGTCGCTGCAGGTCGAAATAATGAAGGACAATGCAATGTAGGCGACTGGCACAACATCGTGGCGGTTGCGGCAGGTGACTGGCATACCATCGGGCTTACATCGAACGGCACCGTGGTGGCTGCGGGTAATAATCGATATAGCCAATGCAATGTAAGCGACTGGCGCAACATCGTGGCTATAGCAGCGGGTTACCTTCATACCGTTGGCCTTCAATCGGACGGCACGGTGGTCGCTGTGGGCTTGAATAAGTTTGACGCATGCGATGTAAGCGGCTGGCGCGGTATGGTGGCAATAGCGGCCGGTAGTTATCATACCGTTGGCCTTCAATCGGACGGAAGGTGTGCGGCTGCAGGCAAGAATGAGCATGGCCAATGCGATGTAAGCGGCTGGCGTGATATAGTGGCGGTAGCAGCGGGCTGCGCGCATACTCTTGGCCTTAAATCGGATGGCACGGTGGTGGCCGTGGGGGATAATAAATATGGCCAATGCGATGTAAGCAGCTGGCATGGCATCCTACTGCCCGGCAATTAGTTTCAATATTAATAATACATACAATAAGCCATGCGCCGATTTCCCTCGCATGGTTTATTTGTTTGCATTAATATTCAAATGTTTGCTCTGAGATACTTTTGCCTGCTGTCCTTTGTCCTCGGCATGGGTGGTTTCCTCTGATCTAGGTGTGTCCAAACTTTCTAACGGAAAACCCATACCTTCACTACCGAATCTTCATTAGATATACTATCAATCTAGTAAAGGCGGTGGAGATATGGGGATTCTCAAGATTGATAAGTGGAATCATACATGCAAGCTTGAAACTTCAGCCAAACCGCATCGTAACATCGGATGGGTGTCAAGTAATTGGAGCGGGTACAGCATTACAGGAAAAAAGGGGACCTTCAAGCGGGTATCCGCCAAATGGAATGTGCCGTTTCTTCGTCCAAGCCAGGGGGCTTCTTATTCCTCCGCATGGATCGGCATCGACGGGTATGGCAACAACAGTCTGATTCAGACCGGAACCGGTCATGATTTCATAGACGGCAAGGCTTATTATTATGCTTGGTGGGAGATTCTACCGGCCTCGGTTACGCTCATTCCATTGCCTGTCCAGCCGGGGGACCGCATGCATGCCACCATCATCAAGCGCAGCGGATCAATCTGGCTGATCTGCCTTCGCAACTCAACCCGCAACTGGACCTTTCGAACGTCGCAGCGCTACACCGGTCCGCAGACTTCTGCCGAATGGATCGTTGAGGCTCCGCAAGTGAATGGAGAACTCGCCCAGATGGCACGACTATCTCCTGTTATCTTCTCCTGCTGCCGGGCCAACGGCAGAAGTCCTCGACTTATTTCAGTGGATGGAGGCATTATGATTCAAGATTTGAAGATTACCTCCATACCTTCTAACCCGAACAGGGCTGGAGACCGGTTTGTTGTCAAAAGCGATCATTCATAAAGAAACGGACCTTACCGAAGCGTCAGGGAAAATCCTCTCGTCTTATAAGAAGCTCTAAAAACAGCCGCTGCATCCCCTCTGATTTCCGGGGTGCAGCGGCTGTCTTTTTATAATGTTCCGTGAACCGGTATTCCCTTATACAATACGGCCCGCCGTTGCGATCTTCTGGCAACCGCCTCTGCAGAGCAGCTGGCTTCTACAATGACCGCATGGGCAGCATCCCCGACTTTCGGCCATGCATACTGCCCGTCCCGGTCTAACGGAGTAACCCCTCCCGTAATGAAGCCAAGTGTCTGTCCGAGCGAACGCTCATCCATCAGATGGAACCGTTCGGCCAGCGTGCCCGCCTTATCCAGATTGTCTCCCTTGCCGAATGGGGACCAGTGATCCATAATACTGTCTTGTCCAAGCGAAACGCCTACACCTTGGCGGTGCAGCTGAGGAATCGGAATGGTTCGGCCGAGTGGTACTGAAGAGGTGATGGAAATCCCCAGGTTCGCCAGCCGAGCCGCCACTTCATCCACTTCGCTTGATGAGACATCTGCCAATGCAAGGGCATGACTGAGCGTGACCCTCCCGTTCCAGCCTGCATCTTCCACAAGATCGGCCAATACTTTAAAGGTATTCAGCCCGATATGGGACGGCTCATGCAAATGCATATCAATGCCGGCATTCGCCTCAACCGCCAGTTCCATCATGGCATTCAATGATTTTTCCATATCATCGTCCACCGTTGCGGGATCCAGTCCGCCTACGAGGGCTGCCCCATTCCGGAGCGCTTCCCTGACCAGTGATACGGACTGGCTGCGGAGCAGGCCATGCTGAGGGAACGCTACAATCTCCACAAAGGCTTTCTCCCGGTAGCCATCCACAGCCTGCAGCGTTGCCTCCAGATTTCGCAATCCAACCACGGGATCGACGTTGCAATGGGAACGAATATGTGTCGATCCGTAGCCTATTAACAGATCCAGCAGCCCCTCCGCCCTTTCCTTGGCCGTAGGAAGAAGTTCGGGGAGCAGCCTCTGCTCCTCCTCAATCCGGCTAAAGACGCCGTTTGCGGGACGGGTCGGTGCCTTCCAGGGGCCTCCATAATAAGTTTTGTCCAGATGGATATGCATATCTCGAAATGACGGGAGCATTAGCCCACCCTTTACATCCCGCACAGGCAATGCCGTTTCAGGCACAGCATCCGCAGGACGAATCTCGGAGAATGCCCCATTCTCTATTTTCATATGAAATAATCCCGTCTCCGTTCCGGTCACGATCCCATCCTTGTAGCGGTAACCCGTTTCCAGTCGGACATGGAGCAGCCAATATGAGGTACTCTGTTCATTCATCATGATCATCCCTTCCCGCATTTGCTTTGTAACTGTCTTTCGTTGTTTATATGATCATGCTACCCATTAATGGCATTCAACAAAATACGTTCGATTTCCAGATATCCACGCTCCTGCGCATGCTGCAGCGGAGTTACACCTTCTCCGTCGGCAAGATGAACGTCCGCACCATGATCCAATAACAGCTGCACGATTTGCTGATGGTTCTCACCGCCGTCACCGAGAATGATCGCTTCAAGCAGCGCGGTCCAGTTCAGATTATTGATATGATCGATATCGACATCCGTCCGGGTCAGCAGCTCCCGCACAATCTCCACATGCCCGCGATCCGCGGCAGGGATGAGAGCCGTACCGCCATAACGATTGGTTATTGTCACGTCTGCGCCTGCATCGATTGCTAACTTCAGAATATCGCGCAGCCCTTCCGCACCGGCATACAGGAATACATTATTACGATTATGATCGCGAATGTTAATATCTGCGCCTGCCTGAATCAGGATTTCTACCGTCTCCACTTGATTATGGTAGGTTGCTGCCAGGACCGCCGTTCTTCCTTCCTCGTTCGTCGCATTGATATTTGCTCCAGATTGAAGCAGTCGTTTCACTTGCTCCGTATTCCCTTGCTCAGCGTATTCGATGAGTTGACGATCCATATTCTGCACCTCTTTTTTATCGGAATGGGGTTGACAGGCCGACAGGAAAAGTATCAGTAAAATCGAAGTTAAACGAAACACTTGAACCGCCCCTCTTTCTATCGTGTATATTCGTATGCTAACATGAGACTGAAACATATGAAAAATACATAAAAAATTGATTTTCCAAAGGTTTTTCATATACAAGGAGGTTTGCTTGTTTATATGGATATACGACAGCTCCGGTATTTTATCGCCATTGTGGAAGAAGGAACCATCTCGCACGCCGCCAATCGACTGCATATCTCACAGCCTCCTCTCAGTCAGCAGCTGAAAGCGATGGAGGAAGAACTCGGATCAATCTTGGTATACCGCCGGGGAAAGCGGCTTGAAATCACGGAATCCGGTAAAGCTCTGTACAAGTATGCTCTGCAGATGACCCAGCTCATGGAGGAGGCCAAAGCCGAGGTTCAAGAGGTCGGTAACGGAGATAAGGGAACGCTCCGTCTTGGCATTAATACCCTGTCTTCGGTAGAATTGCCTGCTTGGCTCCATGAATTCAGAGCAAAGTTTCCCCAAGTCTCGTATAAAATCCAGCAAAATGAGTCGTATCAACTCTGTGAGCTTGTTCGAAACAGGGCACTTGAATTAGCCATCGTCCGCCTCCCGCTGGAACTGGATGATTTCTCGGTGCTTCATTTGCATACGGAGCCCTTTTATTTACTCGCCTCCGATCAGCAGACATCCCTGGAACAGGAAATGCCCCTCTCCCAAATCGTGCAGTATCCCCTTATTCTGCCCAGCACCGAAGGATTAGGCGTGTATTATACGATTCAGATGGCTTTCTCCGAGCAGAACCTGCAGCCCAACGTTGTCGCCGAATGCTCGGATATTTCCCTGTTGCTGCGTTTAGTGGCCTCCGATTTTGGAGTTGCGATCGTACCGGAGACGCTGGTTAAACGGCACTTGCCAGATCACATTCACGCCTTTAGAATCACAGGTACCCCGGCTACCGCTTCTACCGCCCTAATCTGGCTGAAGGATTATCACATTTCCAGAATGGCCCTGAACTTTATCGATTTGCTGACTGCCGCCAAAGCGAGACATATGTAAGTTTCAGCAAAAAAGAGGCTGCCCAAAAGTCACTTGACCTGAGGGCAGCCCCTTTGTCTGTTATAAGGACGCTGCGGAACGAAGCATTCCTCCAATCGCTGTTGCCCCCAATTATCCTGAATTCATCTTAAAGGAAGATATATCGGGGACAAAGGCGATCGCTACCGCTTTTCCGGAAATGGCTTCGTTCTCTCCGCTGCTTTCGTGCGTCTTCATATAAAAAAACACAAAAAGAAATCGTTCGTTCCGAGTGCATGAAAGACATTCTCCAGACTTGTTTTCACCTCTGTTTTGCTGTTGGTGAATTGATTATCCCTTGCTCGTATTTAACTCCTTTTGGGACAGCCTCTTCGATAAACAGCTTATTTTCGTTCCATCACGGTTACCTCGTTCGATGCCATGTTCCGGCAACGTCCTCCCGCTCCTGCTTCTGGCCCTGGGAATGAAGATATAATTCTTCGTAATATCCATGGGCATCGAGCAGCTCCTGATGGGTGCCCTGCTCCACAATCCGGCCCCTGCTCATGACCAGAATCCGGTCCGCCCCCATGATGGTGGATAGGCGGTGAGCAATCACAAGGGTCGTCCGCCCCTCGGCAACGAGATACAGCGCGTTCTGAATCAGCTGCTCCGTGTGCGAATCCAAATTAGCCGTGGCTTCGTCCAGGATGAGAATCTTTGCCTGGAACACGATGATTCTGGCGAAGGAGATCAGTTGGCGCTCTCCCGCGGACAGTCCGCTGCCACGCTCAGACAACCGGGTGTCATAGCCTTCCTTCATCCGCATGATAATTGAGTCCGCACCGATAAAGCGGCAGGCCTCGATCACGCTTTCCCTTGAAATGGTCTCATCGAACAGCCGTACATTGTCCAGCACCGTACCGGAATAGAGATAAGGCTCCTGCTGTACAAGGCCTACAATCCGGTGCAAATCCGATTGAGCGAGCTCTCTTATGTCAAGTCCATCAATCAGAATACTTCCTTCATTTACATCATAGAAACGGCACAGCAGGCTAATCAGCGAGCTTTTGCCCGCTCCGGTGGTCCCGACGATTCCGATCATTTCTCCCGGCTTGACATGAAGATCGAGATCCTGGATGACTGGAGCCCCGCCTTCGTATCCGAACGTAATTCGGTTAAAATCGATGCGTCCCTGAATCTCGGCCTTGTCAATCTTCGCCGGCTTGGGTTTATCCGTAACTTCCGGTTGAATCGCCAGGAGGCCCCATACCCGGTTGATCGCCACCGTCGCCGACTGCAGCGTATTCCACTGCTGGGTAATCGTATTAATCGGCTGAAAGAATAAACGGATATACGTAATAAATGCATAGAGTACGCCGAACTCAATCGTTGTCCCAAGCACAGCTTGTCCGCCCAGCCATGTCACAAATGCGATTGCCAAATTGTTCAAAATCTCATAGGATCGGTTGAACAGCACATTTGTCCGGATTTCCCGGATGTTAGCCTTGAAATACGAGTTGTTCCGCTCCTCGAACTGCTTCTCCTGCTCCTTCTGCTGATGAAACACTTGAATCAGATTCATGCCCGACAGGTTCTCCGCTACAAAAGCCACCAGCCGGGACAAACGGGTTCTGGCCATCTGATAGGTATGGCGCATGTACCGCCGGAATGCTATCGCGATCCCCGCAATGATCGGCAGCAGGATCAGACAGTACAGGGTCAATGTAACATCCAGCTGGAACATCATCACCAGAATGAAGACCAGGGTAAACCCGTCCCGAAACAGGCTGAGCAGCACCTGGTTAAAAAACTGGTTGATCGCTTCCGTATCACTGGATACATGCGTGATCAGACTTCCGCTAGGCACCTTATCAAAATAAGACATCGACAGCTTGGATATATGCGCAAACAGCCGTTTGCGAATGCTTGCCACTATACTCTGCCCTGCCTTTTGCAGCAAATTATTTTGCAGATAGGTGAACAACATGCTTAGCAGCGACAACGAAAAATAAATGCCGCATATGATCATCAGGCCATGATAATCGTTTTTTCCGACCATCAGATTATCATCGATCGCGATTTTCATCAGATACGGCTGCAGCAGCTCGGCCGATATGGCAATCAAGGTGCAGCCGATAAATCCCGCAAAGGTTAGCCGGTGTTCCTTCATATAACCCGATAAAGCACGGAATGTGGATATATACTTGGGCTTGGCCTGAGGTGCATTCAGATCAGCCTTCTGATCCATCTGCCAATTGTTAATGGCCTGTGCCATGATGTCTCATCCCCTCCTCCTGAATATCGTGCAGCGTCCGGTACAATCCGTCCTCAGACAGCAAGGTTTCATGTGTACCGCGCTGAACAATCTCTCCTTGATCCAGGACGATGATCTCATCGGCAAACTTCAGTGCACTGATTCGGTGGGCGATAATAATTGTGGTCTTGCCTTCGCGGATATCACGAATCGTCTCCATGATCTCTGTCTCGGTCACCGCATCCACGGCGCTCACACTATCGTCCAGAATGAGTATGGGCGCATTCTTGATAATCCCCCGTGCAAGACTTGTCCGCTGCCGCTGTCCCCCGGAAAGCGTAATGCCCCGCTCACCGAGACGGGTCTCGAACTTGTCAGGAAATTCAGCAATATTGTCATATACCCGGGCTTTGTGTGCTGCTTCCTCAACAACGGTCGGCTCGGTATCCCGTTTATAGAAAGCAATGTTCTCCCGAATGGTCGAGCTGAACAGGAAGCCATCCTGTGGCACATAGGCGATTCCTTCGCGCAGGCTCTTTAATGTAAGCTTTCGAATATCCTCGCCCCCAATCTGCACTGTGCCAGGAGGCGGGTCATAGGTACGCAGCAGCAGCTTCATCAGCGTGGTCTTCCCGCTGCCGGTTCGCCCAATGATGCCTAATGTCGCACCGGGCGGAACCTCCAATCGAATGCCCCGCAGCACTTGTCTCGCTCCATCTTCATGACCGTTTACTCTATCGTAAGAAAAGGATAAGTCCCGCACTTCGATTCCGGCATGTTCCAAATCCAGCTCCTTGGCACCTGGCAGTTCCTTAATGTCGGCCTGCTTGCCAAGCAGATCATTCAGCCGGTCAAGCGAAGCCCTCGCTCGCTGTACAACATTAATAACATTGCCGATCTGCTGCAGCGGGTTCATGAGCATGCGGATGTACAGCGTCAATGCAACAAAGTTACCGACCGTAATCCGTCCCGTAATCGTCAAGTACCCGCCGAATGAGAGCGCAATAATGAGTGAGGAGGCGCCGAGAAACGGAATGATCGATTGAAACAGGGAGGATACGCGCACCAGCCTCAGCTGTTTATTGCGGATGTTGTCCACTGTGGTCCCAAACCGCTGCTTCATCGTATCTTCTACCGCGAATTTCTTGGTGACACGCATCCCGCCGAACTGCTCCTCAGCCGATTCCGTCATCACGCCAAGCGCTTCCTGTACCTGAAGCGATCTTCTTCGAATCATCGGCCCAAGCCAAACCACGATTACCGGTATCAGTAGCAGAGGAACCATGCTTGCGGCCACCAGATATAGCGGGACATTCGTAATCAGCAGCATTGCAATCGTGGACACCAGCAGGATGGAGGCATTCGCCGTCTGGTTAACCCCCATGGAGATTGCTTCCCTCACCGTAGTCACGTCATTCATAAAATAACTAAGCAGCTTACCAACGCCGTTCTTGGAATAGAATTGTTCGCTGAGTCCCGTAAAGTGGACAAACAGCCGGCGCCTGTTCATAAATTCGAAGTAACGCCCCGTATACATGACCAAATATTGTCCTATACCTCCAATAACAGCAAAACCAACACCAATGCCAAGCAGCGTCCAGCTATACTGCACAATGCCGTCACCTGACAATAAACCATCCTTCAATTCATCCGTGAAATTGCCCAGCACTCTAGGGAAATTTACATGAATGATATTAGCAACCAAATGGCAGCAAATCGACAATACGTAGAAAAGCCACGTCTTCCTGAAAAAGTCTCCAAGTATTCGATGAGAGTCCAATGTCCCATATCACTTCCTGTCCGATAGTTGGTTTTTTATAAGCCTCATTCGTTCCCCCTTCCGTACGTTGCTGTGAAATTCCCATATTAATAGTTTCTAGAAAAAAATCAGTCCTCCTTCCTCATTCGCACATCCACATATATAAAACCCTTCATATGCCAGTTCATGAAACAGAACACATATCACATCCCATTCGGGAACATTAAGAGTTCAATCTCAAACGTACCGTATTAGTTAAGTAGTTGTTAGATGCATCATGTGGATTTCAACCAAGGGCTAACTTCAACTTCACCCGACCCGAATAGGTCAACGAAAGCCTATGCATCGCCCTGGTGCAAGCAATAGAATGAGATGGAACCTCACATAGACAAAAACCAGGCTGCAATTACATGCATACCTGGTTTTTTTGCGTCCTTAACGCTGGTTTTTCGTCTGATATAAATACAACGTGGTCGGGGCAAAAATAGCGATAAACAGCACACTAACACCGATACCGGCCATAATCTCCGTCATGCTTGCTATGCCGCTCATCAGCCCCCTGACGGTGGCTGCTGCTATGCTGATCGGATTCAATTCAATGAGAATCCCGATCCATCCCGGCATCGTCGCCGTATCCACCAGAATGTTGCTGGCGAACAATAGCGGGTATATCGCAATCATGCTGGACCCTGAAACCGTCTCTGGACGTTTAGCTATAACGCCAATCATCGCAAAAATCCAGCTGACGCTAAATGCAAACAACAGGATGAAGACAACAGCGCACATCACTTGGATCAAGCTGCCTTCCGGACGGAAGCCCAGCGCAAGCCCCGTTCCAAGGGCAACGATAACGCCCACCGCATAACGCAGACCGTCCGTAAGGATCGAACCGATGACGGATGCTGGCTGCCAAAAGGGCAGTGTTCGAAAACGGTTGTATACCCCTTTGGTAATATCCGAACAGATCGTAGTTCCGCTGTAAACCGTCATGGGAACGACCGTTAAGATCAGGATGCCAGGCAAGAGGAATTGAATATAGACCCCGGTCGATCCGGCAATGGCTCCGCCAAACAAATAATTAAATATGAGCAGCAGCAGAATCGGTGACAGAATCGCATCCATCACAAGACTAAATCCGTTATTCTTCGTATGCTGCCAAGTTCTCCACATGAAGATACGGATAGCCGTGAATGCATGGGGAGGGCCGGAGACTGGGTGGGGCGGAGGAAGCATGCTGCCGACCGGATTACTTGTGTGATGGCTTAAACTCATGGAGTCCCCCCTTTCCTGGTCAAGGCCAGGAATACCTCATCCAGACTCGGTTCGCTCAGGGAAAAATCTTCAATCGCAATCCCGTTCTCCATCAATGTATGAATGGCCTGATTGGCCAGGCTCGCTTCCAACACCGGAATCTTGTATAACCGCAGGTGATCGCCCTGCCATACCCTTAGCCCATGCTCATCGTTCAGCAAAGCTCTGATCTTATGCCAATCTCCCTGCTCCGTTAATGTGATCGACAACGTCCGGCCACCGATGGACGCCTTCAACTGCTGTGGAGTCCCTTCCGCAATAATCCTGCCTTTATCAATGACAGCGATCCGGTCCGCCATTCGGTCCGCCTCCTCCAGGTATTGTGTTGTCAACAGCACGGTGGTTCCCTGCTGCAAGAGCGTCTTCACAATGTCCCACACCTGCATCCGACTTTGTGGGTCAAGGCCCGTCGTCGGCTCATCCAGAAAAATAACATCCGGCTTGGTCACGATACTTGCCGCAATGTCGAGTCGTCTCCGCATGCCTCCAGAATATTGCTGCACTGTGCGGTCCTTCGCCTCACCAAGCCCGAAGGATTCCATCAGTTCCTCGCTTATGGAACGGGCGGTTTTCGCAGAATACCCGTAAAGTCTTGAAATCAGCATTAGATTTTGAAGTCCGGACAACCCTTCGTCCAGTGCTGCAAACTGGCCTGTCAGGCTAATCTTCTTCCGGACGTTTCGAGCATCTTTTACGATATCAAATCCGGCAACTTGCGCAGAACCGGCATCCGGCTTCAGGAGCGTTGATAGCATATGGATGGTGGTTGTTTTTCCGGCACCGTTCGGGCCCAGCAAGGCCAGCAGCTCTCCTTGCTTCAATCGCAGATCAATGCCTTGAACGACCTCGATACCGTTATATGATTTGCGAAGCTTCCTGGCTTCAATGGCATATGGCAAGTTTCACAGCTCCTCCTTATGATCAGAGACCCAATCTGCAAGCGTGGCTGCCGGCCGCCCCGTGACCTGCTCCACCGTTGGCAATACCGTATAACCGATCTCTGGCGGATTTTTCCCCATTTGCACAAAAAACTCTATCGATTCCTCATCGTAGCCCTACACTCTCCATTGATCTCTCGCTTGTTCCTCCGTCAGCTCTTCAAAGCGAATATTTTTGCCGGTCACTTCGCTTATGATCCGAACCGCTTCCCTACGGGAGAGGGCTTCCGGCCCTGTCAGAAAATACTCCTGCCCATGGTGTCCTTCTTCAACCAGTGCCGTTACGGCAACACGTGCGATGTCGGCCTCATGTATTCTAGCGCTCAAGGCATGACCGAACGGCTCCCGGACAACCTCCTCCGTTCGAATCGACTCCCTCCAATCCACCAGGATATTCGCCATAAATTCGCCTGGCTTCAGCAAAGTCCATTCCATTCCACTCGCTCTAAGCGCTGCTTCAACAGGCCCTTCTTCAAAACCCACCAGTACCGTCACCCGTTTAACGCCTGCCTGCTCTGCCAGTTCAATGATCCGCGGATCGGTCTGAAGGGTTCCATAAGCCTCATCGCTCGATGTGATCACATGAAGTGCAGTGACTCCTTGCAGGGCAGGCACCAGGCTGTCCGGCTCGTTCAGATCTCCGGCAAGCACCTGAACGCCAGCCGGTAATTTCGCTTGTTGTGGATTGCGCGATATCGCTCTAACTTCCTTCCCCTGCTGTACAAGTTGTTTCACAATGTGCCTTCCCACGGTCCCCGTAGCGCCTGTCACTAAAATAGTCATTTTGAATATCCTCCTTGGAAATAGGTTACTGTTCATGATTTGATTTCGTAGCGATTTCGTATGTTCTCTAACTCTTGCAGAAGGTCATCCTTCAGTTCGGGCGGCGATAGGATCTCCACCTTCGAGCCATAACTGAAGGATGACCGAGATGGCATAAGCTGTGGTATAAAAGATAGTGTGGACGTCAACATATCCCTCAACGGAGATGAAAGCTTCCGGGAATTGCTCGGTCACACGAGGTCCAATGGATGAATCGAAGCGGAGATGCGCTTGAATCCCCGGTGCCTTCTTCTCTTCCCGGCCTTCCTCCAGGTTCTCACGTGGAAGGAAGGTCTCGCTGGATGCTTCAAGAGCGGATATACGCGATACTCTGAAGATTCGCTTCGCTTGTTTGAACAAGCAGTAAGCCTCCAAATACCACACGCCCTGCTCCCAGTAAAGATGGAGCGGCTCTACCTGCCGTTCGGAGCAGCTGCCGGATGCGCTGGTGTAAGTAAATTTAATAAGGTTGGATCGGTCCATGGCATGCAGTATCGATTGAACCCACGTTCTCTCACGCTCCGATGTGCTCATGTCAAATATGATTTGTTCATGACATCCTCCGTTCAACAAGGCAGGCTGCAGGGTTCCGAGTTTGTTCATGATGGTGGTGTACTTTCCCTTAGCAGTTCCTTCTATGCCCTTTAAGAGATTATAGATAGCCAAAAAGTCATCAACGGAGAAGTGCTGTCTCGTCAGATAGAAACCGCTCATTAATTCAAACCCGCCATCCGCACCCGTAAAGGAAGCAACCGGAATGCCGGCTTGGTTAATGAGGTCCACATCGCGGTAGATCGTACGAACCGAGACCTCATACCGGGCAGCAAGCGCGGTTGCCGTCACTCTTTTTTTTTGTCAATAATTCCATCGTAATGCCAAGCAACCGGTCAAGTTTCATCGATAACACTCCTCGCGCTTGCACACTTTTTGGACTTCTGGATTGAATGATAAATTATGAATCCTGACATCTAGTATGTCAGGATTCAATGGCATTGAATATATTTTATTGCTGCATGCAAGTCCCTTTTTGGGACTTGCATGGCGCGATCGGGAATTATAAAGTAAGCCTGTCCATTGATCAGGTCAAATAAAAGAAGAAGCCATAGATCGTCAGATCAAGGCTTCTTCTTTTATATTTCATCTATTATGAATTTTTCATATGATGTATTTTTAATATAATTTCAATTATTGCGCAACGTACCGTGCAGAGTCGGAGGCATGCTTGGATGACGGTTGACCCTATGACGGACATGAACTTATTTCACCGCATTTCCTTCTGCCATCAATTCCTGTGCATAGTCATTCAGATTAATGGACTCGCCTTGATTCAGCCTCGATTTCTCGGCTGCGAACGCAATGAGATGGCTCCTCACGGAGGCACTGGCCGACGTTAGACTCTCCTGCCCGTTATAGCTGCGGACCTCGTTCAGGAAACTGGCCACAATTCCGCTGTCGCCACCGCCATGGCCGCTGGACTGCGAAGGGATCGTTATCTCCGTTTTCTGGCCTGTCAGAAAATCAAAGACCGTAATTTTGTCTTCCTCTCCCCGAAGCTCGCCTCGTGTCCCCATGATCTGGATTCTGCGCTCCTGTTCATACGTAAACCCGCACATGCTGAACATTGCGGTGGCACCGCCCTCAAATTCCATATTGACGACCTGATGGTCGACCACATTGTTGTCGCTCCTGTACACGCAGCGGCCATAGTCCGTTTCGCGAAGCCCCTGAATAATGTTCGGCTTGGTCAGCTCCTGGGTAAAATGCCCGGCCCAGCCCTTATACTCCTGGCTCAGATAAAACCTCGGAGCCGAGTATGGGCAGGTGGCTTCCACCTGGCAGTCCAAGCAGCGGTCAGCCGATCCTTCCGGTGCCTGCTCCTCGCGAAAATGCATTAATGAGCCAAAAGAAGTGACCTGCGTGCACGGCCGGTCCATCAACCAGGACAGCACGTCCATGTCATGGCAGGACTTAGCCAGAATCATCGGGCTGGCCTTATCGGAGTTATTCCAGTTTCCCCGTACAAAGCTGTGCGCAATATGCCAATATCCTACGTTCTCATTCAGTTGGATCGAAGCGACCTCACCGATCGTTCCCTCCTGAATTACGCGCTTGATGGCACTCCAAAAAGGGGTATACCTCAGAACATGGCATATGGTCAGCAGCCTGTTGTTCCGAACAGCCGCCTGCTCCATCATAAGACATTCCTTCGGTTCCGGAGACATCGGCTTCTCCAACAGTACATGGTACTGTTTATCCAGCGCCTGCATCGTCGGGCCAAAATGCATACGGTCCTGAGTGCAGATGACGGCAATTTCGGCAAGCTGCGGCTCGGCGAGCAGCGGCTCCCATGATTCGTAACAACGTTCAGGCGGAATTCCGTAGTTCTCGGCAAAACGGGTTCTCCGTGCCGGATCAGCTTCGGCTACTGCCACGAAGGTCAGCTCATGCGGGTAATCGAGGGCATAGGGTGCATAGCCCCCGGCGCCGCGCGCGCCTGCCCCGATCAATATGGCTTTGATTTGTGTCATATCGTGTCGCTCCTTTTATGTTAGGTACTCGTTCACTCGGTGTATCGATCCGCCGCGGACTGGTAGATGGCCAGATAGCGGTCCAATCCCATTTTTTGCAGGGTAGCTACATATTGGTCCCAGTTATCAAAAGACTCATTGCCGGCAATGAATTTATCCCTCATCTCATCCACGTACGTATTAATGTCGGTCTGAATGCTGGTAAGCTCGGACTGTTCATCGGCTGTAAAGTTAAACGGCGGCCAAACCTTGTCTTGAGGTATGACATAGGGCTCCGCTTTTTTGGCGTTCTCTACAGATGTCGGCAAGCCCTCCGCTCCTTTAAAATACTTCTGCGCCACAAAACCTGGATAGTATCCCCCAGGCCAAATCAGATACTGCCCTACCGCCTGGTCCAGATTAAGTCCGTCCGGGTTATTCTTAATATCGTCCACGTATTCCACATTGCCGTCTGCATCCTCCGTGTACGTCTCGTCTTTCCAGCCCATGAAGAACATGCGGATCCCTTCATCGCTGTAGAAATAATCCATCCAACGGACCAGCGCCTCCGGACTCTTCGCTTTGTCTGTCAGGACAAACATTCCGATATTGCCCAGCGGTGAGCCTGTAGCACTGAACATCTGATCGCCGTGCGGACCCTTCAGTACCGGAAGCCCCACATAGCCCTTCTGGTTGTAAATGGCGACCGGATCCACGTTATCGACTACGCCCAGCAGCCCCTCCGTTCCCTTTGCATCCACCTCCGTGCTTTGAACGGACATGATATCCTGCTCCAGCAGGCCATCCTTATACAGCTTGTTCACATACTGAAGCAGTTCTTTGTAACGCGGATCAGACGGGATGAACCGAACCTTACCGCTCTCCGGATCGGTATCCACGTTAATATTGGAGGTTCCGTTATAATTGAGACCGAACGACCCGCGCAAATAATTCACAATACCAGTGGTCTTGACTCCACCCCAGGCATATTCATCCTTCTGGCCGTTTCCGTTCGGGTCCTTCTCTTTGAATGCTTTTAACATATCGTAAAAATCATCCAGCGTTTGCGGTTCGTCCAGCCCAAGCTTGGTCAGCCACTCCGAATTCACCCATGGCGTTCCGTACAGCACGGAACGGAATTCCGGATCATACAGCGTCGGCAGCCCATAAATATGGCCGTCCGGCATCGTGATTCCCTTCTCGATAACCGGATACTTCTCCATCAGCGCCTTGAAGTTCGGGGCATATTGATCGATCAGATCATTCAGCGGGATAAAAGCACCCTGCTTGCCGTATTTCAGCAAGTCAGCCCTCGGGAAGGCAGAGGCGTAGAACATTTCCGGGTAATCACCACCGGCAAGCAGCAGGTTGCGCTTCTCTGCCAAATTATCCTTTTGCACCGTGTCCCACTTTACCTGGATATTCGTCGTTTTCTCATATTCCTGCCAGAGCTTGATGCTGTTCCAGTCGGCGTTGGCAAAGAACTTTCCGGCAAAACCGGTCACCGTGATCTTGTCATTGACAATTGGAAATCCCGTCTCATTAACCTTCGCTCCACCTTCCGCCGAATCCGATTCTGACGCTCCCCCCGAACCCTTCGAGCTGCAGCCCACCACCAGCGATACCGACAACATGCAAGTTAACAGAAGACTTCCCCATTGCTTCAGCTTCATCCCTGATCCTCCCCTTTTCATGTTCCTTCCTCATTATCCATTCAAGGAATTATCCTTTGATGGCCCCAATCATAACGCCTTTGACAAAATACCGCTGCAGGAACGGATAAAGCGCCAGCACCGGAATATTGGCCACGACCAGCACCGCGTATTTGATCCCTTCCACCTCTCTTTGCTGCTTGATCGCGGATTCGGTTGACATTTTGACCATGTCATTCGTTTGCCCCTGAATCAAAATTTCGCGCAGAATGAGCTGCAGCGGAAATTTATCCTTGTCCGACAGATACAGCAGCGCATTGAAAAAAGCATTCCAGTGACCGACCGCATAGAACAGAATGGTTACTGCGATAATCGGCATGGACAGCGGCAGAATGATCCGGGTCAGAATTTTGATGTTCGAGCATCCATCGATGGTCGCGGCCTCCTGCAGCTCGCCCGGTATGGACTGCTGGAAGAAGGTCCGCATAATGATAATGTTCCAGATGGACACCGCATTCGGGATAATCATGACCCACAGCGTATTAAGCATGCCGAGGTTCTTGATCAGCAAGTACGTCGGAATCAGACCACCGCTGAAAAACATGGTAAAGACAAGCAAGGCCATAATGGCATTCCGGCCTACAAAATCCTTCCGGGACAGCGGATAGGCCGCAAGTATGGTCATCGTAAGGTTAATGAGCGTCCCGAGCGACGTGTATACCAGCGTGTTGGTAAAACCGCTGATAATATCCTTGTTCTGAAATATTTTTACGTAAGAGTTCAGGTTGACTCCCTTTGGCCACAGCAGCATCTCGCCCCGGAGCACCGTCTGTGGATCGCTGAACGATGCGCTGAGCACAAACACCAGCGGGTACATGACGATGATGGTGACCAAGGTCAGAATCGTATAGTTGATGATATTGAAAATTCGGTCCCCTCTGGATTCAATTTGCATGGTTCATTAAGCTCCCCTCTTTACCAAAGACTTGTTTCGCTCACACGCCTCGAAATAAAGTTCACAACAACCAGCAAGACAAAGTTGATGATGGAGTTGAACAAACCGATAGCTGCAGAGAAGCTGTACTCGGCATTCTGGATCCCCATTCGGTAAACATAGGTGGCAATAATGTCGGAGCTCTCCATATTCAGATTGTTTTGCATCAGGAGCACCTTCTCGAAACCGATGCCCATGATGCTGCCCATGTTCAGAATGAGAAGAATAATAATCGTCGGCATGATGCCGGGGATGTTAATATGCCATATGCGCTGCAGCCGCGTGGCGCCATCAACCCGCGCAGCTTCATGCAGCTGGTTGTCAATGCCGGCGAGGGCGGCCAAATAAATGATGGAGCTCCAGCCCATGGTCTGCCATACATCCGACAGAACGTATAGCGACTTGAACCAGGAAGGTTCTGTCATGAAATTGATCGGCTGGCCGCCAAACATTTCAATGAAATGATTGATGATACCGTAACGGGGCGACAGAAAAATCATCATCATTCCGACTACGACCACGGTAGACAGAAAATGGGGAGCGTACGTAATTGTCTGCACGAATTTCTTGAATCGTTCAGCCCGGACCTCGTTCATGAGCAAAGCCAGAATGATAGGGATCGGGAAACCGAGGGCAAGGCTGTATAAACCGATGCCTAGCGTGTTTTTGATCAGTCGCCAGAAATAATAGCTGTTGAAGAACCGGTCAAAGTGCTCGAATCCAACCCATGGACTGCCCCAAATCCCTTGCGTTGCTATGAAATCCTTGAAGGCGATTTGGATACCGTACATCGGAACGTACTGGAACAGGATGTAATAGGCGATGACCGGAGAAATCAGAATATAAAGCTGCCAATTCCGCAAGATGCGATTCCACTTGAAGGGGCTGCGTTTCGTTTCGGTTACCGCTTGTACTGCGGGCTGTACGGTTGTTTTAGCCAATTTAGCGTCACCTCGGGTATGTATTAGTCAATTTCTTGTAGCGTAATAATCGTTGATGGATTCCCCCTTATCTTTCTGTAATCAGCCATGCTGCGAAGCTACCGCCTGTGGCCACCGATGGATGGATGCGGTTATTCGGGCGAATATATGTCATATATATTAACGTGGGATAGATCTATAAATAAAATCCGAATAAACGGATGTTGCAACATATAAACTGTATAAATTTTGGATTATTAAGCTCTTTGTTTTGGATTTTATTTGGAGACAAATTGGCATATAGGAGACATGTTCCCTTGCAATAAAGAACATGTAATATCAACGGAAGGAAATTGGATCAATTTTTATATATCCTTATATAAAAAGGAATGAAAACGCAATCAAAAATCCAGTATAGCGATACGAAGATTATTCCACTTCGATTCCAAATAGAGGAAACACTCCAAATATCTCAGCAATTTCACTCATAATAATATAGAGATTTTGTATTGTCAAACATTTTTTGGATTGTTTTGGCGCAAACTTTTTCTCGTTTTGGTGAGAAAAAGTAAAAAAGCAGCAGCCAATTTTCCTATTGGCCGCTGCTTAATGAGTATATAACTATCCTATAACGTTAATGAATCTAACTTTTAATGTGAAAATTAATTTCTGGTGAAGTGAGAGGATTCTCGAACGACTAGAGAACCCGGCAGCAATATTTTGGTCGCCATCGGAAAATGTCCGTCTAAATAATCCACGATGGATTTGGCAGCTACTCTGCCGATTTCGTATTTGGGCACGGAAACGGAGGTTAACGGCGGTGTAGTGTACTGGGCTACATCGATATTGTCCATCCCCACAATCGCAATATCCTCCGGTATGCTGCCATGATTCTCAACAACGGCACGCATCGCAGGTATAGCCAGCATGTCACTGGCACAAAAAACAGCAGTGGGCCATTCCGCCTTCGGAAGCCGTTCCAGAAGCTCGGACATCTTGCTGAAGCTTCGATCCACATTCCATCCTGTATTCATCAGCCACTCCCCCTGCAGCTGCAGGTTCGCTTCAAGCATGGCAAATTTATATCCAACAAACCGTTCTTCGCTCTCCATCTGTTTGGAATAGGCGGGCCCTCCGATATAAGCAATCCGCGTATGTCCTTGATCAATCAAGTGACGTACTGCGGCCCTTGCCGATAGAATGCGGTCACAGTCAACAACAGGCACGGTCAGCCTTTCATCGTTCAGGCTTACGCCCATGATCGCAACACCATTCTGCTGTATCAGTTCAAACAGTTCTTCGTCGTACCAGCTGATGGCAACAATCCCCTCGGCTCCTGTCTCCCTCAGCATCAGCCGTATTTTTTCCGCATCGCCCACTTCCTCGCATGTGCGAACGATAGCTGGAGGCTGCCCGAGCTCCTCCATTTTTTTATGAAAACCGGCTAATACCGTTGAGAAATAAGGGTGATCATCCATCAGGTGCTGGGGAACGATACATGCAATCCGCTTGGCCGCTGTGCCGTTGTTCTCATTAGCGTGTCTGGACGGTTCATGTAGTTTGTAACCAAGTTCAAGTGCCGCTTCCCGGATTTTCTGCTTGGTTTCTTCGCTGACCGGACGGCTGGCATCATTGCTGATTGCCCGCGATACCGTAGATATGGATACCCCGACCCGCTCGGCGATATCTTTAAGCTTAGCCAATCGCACTTCCTCCTCCACAAAATTTGGAACCAAATTTTTCTCCATCCATGATCATAGCATAAACTTTGCCGGTTGGGGGCGTCAAATTGACACTGTTCCACTGATGACAAGCTAGACTCATGGTGCGTGGTCCGGGGCATGCTTGGATGGCTGTCGACCATCTCTGGAATGGTGACCCCCACTCCATCATTGAACTGGCAAGAGGAGGAATGTTGGCGTTGGCGTCGGCGTCTCCCGGATTCCTGTATTCCTGTATTCCGGAGCAGCGTCAATGCCGCTGCTGTATATGTCAGGATCGGTAATCTGGAAGGGAAGCTGACAGGGATATCATTTAAGTCTCAAGCGCAGCATGATCAGGGCTTTTCTCCTTGCCTAACCGGAACAATACAAATGACGCTGCCATGGCAACAGCAACACCAACTGCCCCGATCCAGGTGATGGACGATAAGGAGATCTGCTCTACGGCAACTCCCCCGATTCCTGCACCGGCAGCCATGGACAGCTGCATCATCGATTGGTTCAACCCAAGCATGACACCGGAGGAGTTCGGCTCCAGCTGGACCAGGTTAAACTGCTGCGCCGGACCGCTGGACCAAGCGGCTAACGACCAGACAACAAGGATGACTAACACGGGAATGACTGATGAAGCTGCATGGGTAAAAGTAAGAGCGATTAAGGCAAGAATATGCAGCATCATACCTCCGGTTAATGTGGAAGAAACTCCCCACCGGTCCGTGCTGAATCCCCCAAATTGGGAACCCATGAGGCTGGCTAAGCCAAAAGCGAATAGCGCTGCACTAATCCAGCTTTCATTCAAACCGCTGACCATAAGCAGATAGGGAGACAAGTACGTATAGGCAACGGAATATCCCCCCAGCCAAAAGAACGTGATCGCCAACCCGAGGGCCACTTTAGGCTTCTTGAGCAGCGCGAACTGCTTGAGTAACGGGACCGGTGCATCTCCTTTGGTTATTGGGATTGCCTTGTATAGAACAAACATCGAGATCACACCCAGGATGGCAATAAACCCGAACACCGACTTCCAACCAAAAGCGGCAGCGACCACACGTCCCAGAGGGACGCCGATGATGAGAGAAGCTGTGAACCCCATAATTACCGTCGCGATCGCACTAGCCTGTTTGCCAGGAGCCGCGATTTGGGCAGCAATTCCGAGCGCGGTGACAACGACCATGCCTGCACCCATCGCCATAAGAACGCGCGCAAAAACAAACGGAATATACCCCGGAAGTGCATAGGACAACACATTGGCAATCACAAAGATGCCTAATGAATAAACCAACAGCTTTCTTCTCTCCACCTTGGCTGTCAGTGCCATAAGAATAGGGGTCAGAATGGCGTAAACCATTGAAAATATCGTGATCAGCTGGCCTGCGGCGGTAATCGTAATCCCTAATGAATCCGCGATTTTATCCAAAATTCCAGATATAATATATTCCGACGTTCCTACTAAAAAGCTGACGATAGCCAAAAAATAAACTTTCCAAACACCAGTCATGATTCCACCTCTTTAATATATTTATATATCGCAAATTATCGATGTTTTAACTAATAAAAATACATATCGTAATATGTAGATATGTAATGCAAAACAAGACTGAATATTCCTTATTTCTTAAGGAAGCATTCAGTTCTTGTGCTATATTTCCTGCTTCAAATACTCACCGATTTCACGAATGACTTCTTCGTCCCGCTTATAATACGTAAATTTCCCTAACCGCTCCGTCTTGATCAGGCCCGCCCGATGCAGAATGGATAAATATTGCGATGCGGTGGACTGCGTCATATTCAGCTTCTCAGTCACCTGGCTTACACATACCCCGATTTCTCTCATATCAATCCCTTCGTGGGGCGTAAAATATTGTTCCGGTTCCTTGAGCCACTGCAATATCTCGAGCCTCGATTCATTCGACAACGCTTTAAAAACTTCTATTGGTTTCATACGTATCATTATATCGAGAATCATCGATATGTCAAATGTTATTTCGGAACGACTTGATGCCATATCGTATTGAGTACAGCAGGATGGCCCCAACATGTTCCGGCCCTACAGCTTGCCATCAGCCGCAACGCCTGATTCCACGCCATCTCCGCCTTTGTCCCATTACAGCCGACCGCCGCAACGGCGATCAGCGCACTCCTCATTACCAAACCCCATTTTTTCTCATCGACATCGCTTCCTTCCCTATTTCTCGCAGAATACTTGCCATGATGCTCTTCTAAATGAATCCCTCGGATTTATGCTGCTTGCCCATCTCCTTCATAACAATCGAGTGCCCTAACCCCAGGGTCGGATCCACCGAATTTTTAAAGCGTTTTTATAACTCTCTATATCCCGTCCATTAACATGTACTTTCTTCTTCTGATCGCATGTGTTTTCCTAAGCTAGCGTTACATCACCTGAGCCAAAACGCAAAAAAAACGGCATTTCTGCCGTTTGGGTTAAAAAAGCTTATTTTAAATGAATCTCTATCCAGTCCAGCAATGATTCCTCTGCGGGCTTCCAGCCGAGTAAATTCCGTGCGTGAACCGCACGCACACGACTGTTGGAAGCGATAGCGAACCGCGCCCAATCCCCTAGCTCAGCGATCGCATCCTCAGCGGACCAAGAGACTGTTTTTCCGCCGAACCCGAGCGCTTTACTGACAGCTATGGCGATATCCCCGTAGGATTCCTCTCCGTTTTCAGCGAAGAAATAAGACGCAGACGGAGCTTTCGTAAGCGCCAGCAGATATAGCTGCGCCAAATCCCGAATATGGACGTTGGACCAGCGGTTGACGCCTTTTCCGACATGAACGCCTGCCCCTACCTCACGGGATTTCCGAATGATTTGAGGCAGCTGGTCACTGTCTGTCGGCAATCCAAGCGCCTCTCCATATATCATGGAAGGAACGATTACGACACTTCGGACCGCTTCGTCTCTTCCGGCTCTGCGCACCTGGTTGTTGATTGCTACGCGATCTTCCCGGGTATCCATCGGCGTGAAAGGTGTCTCTTCATCATAAATTTGCTCAGTGACAGCATCTCCCCTGGCATCATCGCCGATCACACTGGACCCGGACGTATGCAAAAAGGGTTTACCGCTGCCGCGCAAAGCCAATATAAAGGTCTCCACAGCGAGACGATGGTCCGAATCCGCCGTATGAATGACCGCATCGCTCTGCTCAGCATAACGGGCGAGAACTTCCGTATCATCCAAGGTACCCAGGACCGAATCGATGCCCAGTTCCTTTAGTGCGTCTATTTTATCCGGATTGCGTACCAAACCGTAAACCGTATGTCCTGCGTCGATCAGTACCTTCGCGACCGATCCGCCGATATATCCTGTAGCACCTGTAACAAATACCTTCATATATGAACGCCTCCTACGAATAAGCTTTAACAAGTTATCCTCATTCTAATGGCAGTCCAATATATAAAACAAATTATGAAATAACGCATTATACATAAAAATATTTATATATGATCCCTTATTCGAGACATCGTTGCATGAAGCTGGGGCAGATGTTTATGTTTGGTTTGATATGCCAAGTACAGTTTGTTGGATATTAAACTTGTATATGCTGCAAAAGCTTCTATACCATTCAAAATCAATCACGATCATCGCCTCCTGTCATCCAATATTCCCCATTTATTCTTCCGTATCACGCTATTCTCCCCCTGAGCAGTCCCCGCACCCTATGTCTGAAATGTAATCACACGCCATCGAAACAGAAATGAACCTCGCCCTGTAAGAAGTGACGAGGTTCATTTCGTTTCTTTCAACCCTTAATCTTCTTCCATGGACCTGCAAGCGTGCGCTTTAATTACAACAGTCCCGACTTCTTCACATTAGCCAGGAAATCATGGAACTCCGGAATATTCAGCTGCTGCGCCGCATCGGACAATGCCGTAGCCGGATCGGGATGAACCTCAACCATGACTCCGTCTGCACCTGCTGCTAGCGCGGCTCTGGCACATGGAGCCAGGATGTCCTTACGGCCCGTGGAATGTGTCACATCCACCAGCACCGGAAGATGCGTCTCTTGTTTCAGGATCGGCACTGCCGAAATGTCCAGCGTGTTTCTGGTCGCCTTCTCATACGTCCGGATGCCGCGTTCAATCAGCATCACCTGCGTATTGCCGCGGGATACGATGTATTCCGCAGCATGCACGAACTCGTCGATCGTAGCTGCAAGACCGCGTTTTAGCAGAACCGGGGTTTGGACGTCTCCGGCTGCTTTTAACAGTTCAAAGTTCTGCATGTTCCGGGCGCCGATCTGAATGACATCAATATATTCGCACGCAAGCTCGATGTGAGTAGGATCCACGATTTCACTGATCGTTTTCAACCCGAACTCGGAGGCCACTTCCTTCAGAATTTTCAAGCCTTCTACACCCAATCCCTGAAAATCGTAAGGCGATGTTCTCGGCTTGAACGCGCCCCCGCGCATCACGGTAATGCCCGCCTCCTTCAGGGCAGCCGCTACCTGGCGCACCTGCTCATAACTCTCGACCGAGCATGGCCCTGCAATCATCACTGGCGTGCCGCTGCCGATGATCGTGTTCCCCAGCTGAATGAGTGTATCTTCCTGTTTCTTCTTCCGGCTGACCAGCAGATGTTTCTTGTGATCGACCTGCTGCAGCTTTAATGATGCCTGGAATATCTGTTTGAACAAATGACGCACCGTCTCATTATCAAAAGGACCTTGGTTAAACTCAACCAGAGTATCCAACATTTTTTTCTCGCGTACCGGATCAAAATCGGGCACTCCCTGCTTCTCTTTCTCCTGACCGATCTCCTGGGCAATCCGCGCCCGTTCAGACAGCAGCTCCAGCAGTTGTAGGTTTACGGAATCGAGCTCCGATCTTAATTGTTCCAAACGTCCTTGACTCATACAGAATCTCTCCCTCTCATTTATCTGATATATAAAAAACAAAAAGACCCCCCGCCCGGAAAGGGACGAGGAGTCGTGGTACCACCCTTATTAGATATGCTGAAAAAAAAGACAAACACATCTCACTTGAACCTCTTAACGCAAGGGTTACGGGTAATCCTACAGCCTGCACACACTGCATTGCAAACGATCAGAATACCAGCTCCGGAATGAACTTCAGCCAAAAACCTTCGCCCGGGCGCTCTCAGTCGGTGGCAGCCCTTTCCTGTCAGGAACGTTATTTCGCTTACTCTTTCCATCATCGCTTGTTTTAACATATCGTGTTAGTTAATTTAGATGCATTGTATTACAGTCAGTACGGATATGCAAGAGTTTTATTTAACGCTCAGTTGCTTTGATGCAGCAAAGATTTAAATGGCCGGTCCCTCCTGTCAGGAACGAACATTCACCTTCTGCCCTTGATACACAGGATTTGCAAGCCGTATCCTAATCAAGCCGCAAGGGATCCGATTGAAGCGAATAGTTGGTTATTGTCCAAGCACGAGAACCTACATTCCGATAAATGCATTTCTGCTAGAGGGTCCCCAGTTAGCCCCCATATAACCTGCCATTCCCTCCAAATTAACAAAACAAGGAAGCACTACGTATAGGATACCTGGCACTGCATTCCCTCTAAATGTCATAACAAACCTCATACCTGTATGGTCAGCAGGTGTTATCATTCCCATTTCAGGGCGTATTGAATTTGCCGTTGTAAGTGCATCGCCCATTCCTACGCTTGCTATACCCGTTGGACTCTCCATATTACTTCTAATCCAGTAATTGGAAATAGTAGTCGCTGATGCTAAATCAGTCCGCTTATCATACATCATTACAATCTGATTAGGAGCCACTTGCCTGGCCTCTAGAAGAATGGGGTGTGGCATCACTAGACGGTCGTTGTAATGCATCAATTTGTTCCCTCCGCAACATGTTCTCAATTAGTCAAATGACCATATACCATATGTTACTTGACTGAATTGCGTTCACATTAGTTGTTGAGTGCATTTACGACCAATCTGATGGCTCAGATTACTAGTGTTCTCCAGCCATCATCATGCCTTCAAACGGTAAATCGCCTTATTGTCGAGTCCACGGATCATCGGTGTCCACGGCTCCGTCTCAATCGTTGTATCCAGGGCATCCTCTACCATCTGCAGCTTGGCGTCCAGCAGGTCGATGTGATGCAGCGCAACGGCTTCTGCCGTTTGCGGCTGAACCGGACTCCCCCACTCTCCCAGATTATGATGAGACAGCACCAGATGCTGCAAGCCCAGGACCACTTCGGATTCAAGCGGGATCTCGTTCTGAAGCGCAGCCTCCACAATCCAGTTGGAGGCGAGGGCGATATGTCCGATCAGCTTGCCCTGGTTGCTGTAATCCGTTACGATGCCCATCTGTGCAATCATCTCTTCCGGCTTTGCGATATCATGAAGAATAATGCCCGCCTTGATGAAGTCAGGCTTCAGAAATGGCCGCTGCTTGCAGATGAAATCGCCTATCTCCAGCATGCGCACTATATGATAGGCAAGTCCGGCAAAGTAGGCATGATGATAGGTTTTCGCAGCAGGATAATGCATCAGCTTCTCCTCCACCTTCGCCACGCAATACTGCACGATTGTTCTTATCTGCGGCTCCGTAATCTCATTCATCGTCAGTTTAATCGTATGTAACAGATCAACGGGGCGTATCGGTGCAGCCCTCACAAAGTCAGTCAACGAAACACCATCCTCCTCGGATGCCTTCCGGATTCGGCTGATCTTGACTTGAGGCTGATCCCGGTAGCTCAGAACGGTTCCCTGAATCTTAACTAATTGCATGGGCAAGAACGTTTCTTTATCCTGAATGGTCACATCCCAGTACTTGGCGGATATTTGACCACTGGCATCCGAGAGCACAATATCAAAATAATCTTTTGGGGGCGTGCCGCTGGTCTGTCTCATATTCAACTCTTTTAACAAGTAAAAGCCGACGAAATCGTCTTGTATGCTAAGTTTATTAATAGGCTTCATCTGTTCCCTCCCCGAAAAAATCCCATTAGGTTAACTATAACAAAGTCCCGTGCAAGGCGTCCATCACACGGGATTCTTCGCTTTCTAGTTGTCTATCCTCTTACGGTGCACTCTATCGGAATTAGGGTATCGAATCGCTAAGTTTAACGAGTTATATTCAACTTTCTTATCAACCAGGGCATTACCAATGGAAGAACCGTGTTAGGCTGCATAGCTTTGGTGTGATCCATATCATTTCCTTTTAAGATTTCTACATCCCATCCAAGGTGTTCTAACTCTTGTTTATTTTTTTGAAGGATACCGATAATATCAACTGTAACACTGCCAAAGTTTTCTCCATAGACAATGGTGTCTTTTTCCCCAGCAAACGCCAATCTCGGAATAACCAATTTATGTTGAATTTCTCGATCATCAAATTCCATCAAATTTTCGTACATTGTAACAAACTGTTTCGTTTGATCAGGGTTGATCTTTACCTGGATGTGATCCCAATCAATCTTTTCTGGACTACTCTGGTCTTGTTCATCAATAACAGGAGAATTTTGATTATTCAAAGCTTGTTCGTATGTTTTATTTGTCACCACCATCATCTCTTTATAGGGACCGTCTATTGCCGGAAAACCACCCATGATTAAGCTTTCTAGTCTATCCGTCCGAATGGCTAATTGTAATCCAACTAAAGCTAACCAAGAATAACCATAATAACTAAACCTCTTAACGTTCATTTCATCAACAATAGTCAACAGATCTTTTACTATATTTTCAGGTGTGAGATTCTCTGGAACCGGATGCTGCATACGATGTCCTTCATAGTCAAAATATAAAATCTGAAACTTGTCTGCGAGTCCCTCGATAAAATGTTTTCCTAATTCAGGGTCTACTCCCCACAACTTTAAGTTTTCGGCTTCTTGTCCATAAACGGATTCTTTGGCAACCGGGAGCATGATTGTTGCAGAGTTGGGATTTCCAACTAAACCAACCTTCAATTCGGATTCATCTATCAGCTTTATGATCTTCTCCATTTCGATCACTCCTTAATTGTTATACGAATATCATATAACATTCATGCAATCTTTCAGTTTTTCAGTTTTTCCCCTTCCTGTATTAGGACTTTATGAAAAATATGTTATTGTAGCACTTGAAGGTTCTACTTTAAAAAGGGAGTTAATAAATGGAATCATATACCCCTAAACAAATTGCAAATATCTTAAATGTTAGTACAACAACTCTGAGAAGATACGAAGAACAAGACCTCATTCCTGTTGTACCGAGAACAAAAAGTAATCACCGTTACTATAAATCGATGCACTTCCAAGCTTTTACTGCCATTAGAGCCTTGTTAAAAGGATATGACATCCCCATGGTTTACGAAGTCATGAGAATGATTAAACACGGAAGGTTTGAAGAAGCCCTTTGGTTAGTGAATGAACAGCAATTCCATATACAAGTGGAGAAACAGCGAGTGGAAGAAATACTGGGCATGATTCAAAACACTGATTTTACTAAATATAAAAATGTGAAATTAAATGAATGGATGAGTATTGGAGAGGCTGCAAAAATATCGGGAGTAAATACATCAGCTATCCGTCATTGGGAATATGAAGGGTTAGTCCATTCAGAGAGAAACAAAGAAAACGGTTACAGAATGTTCTCCATCCCTGAACTGCGTAAAATACTGGTCATAAGCAGTTTGAGAAAAACCGTTTATTATATAGAAAATATGAAGAAGTTATTAAATGATTTAGACACACAAAACTATGGTAACATCAAACGTTCCTTTCAGTTGGCTTTGGAAAATCTGAACAATCAACTATTATTGCAATTGAAAGGAATAGCAGAACTGATGAAATATATACATTTTTTCACAGGGGCTGTCCCATAAGTAAGCTCTAATTCACTTTGTATAACTCGATTCAGAACAAATTCGTGCAAAGAGGGCATCTCGCAAGATTTAAGATCTTTTGGGACACCCTCTAGTTATACTATTGTTAGACCTATAATCACCCTGTTAAGGGTTTCAGATTTCGGACAGGTCGGCGCGTGTTATAAGTTCACTCCAGGTCATGGGCTGTGGCTGTTTAGAGCCGTGATAGACCGGGTTCGTGAACGCAAGAAGCTGCCCCGCTTCATCACGGATATCGAACCGGTACCAATGGTAACCTTCCGATTCCCATGGGATCGCCCATTCCAGTATAATAGGCTGACCTTCCTCTTGAGCTGACACAGCTGCTTGGGAAGAATCAATCCTGCCGTTATGAACCAGCGCGACTTGAACATTCGCCTCGCTTGTTATACGCAGCGTACAGTAAATCATACGGTTATCCTCTGCTGCATCCTTGCCTGCAAAGGCAGCGGACATGTCACTGCCAAACCGATATTCATCACGGCCTGCCCGAATCGCAGCCTCAAGGACGGGCCCCCGTGATACGTATACGTGACCACGGCGCACCCCCTCCAGAACAGACTCCGCCGATAGGTGCTCACACCAGACATAGGTTGCCGGGTCACCGATCAAGGAAGGCATATCGCAGTCCTCATAACGTTCCGTAGGAAGCATATGAGAGTCAGACCCGCCAATCCCCGTCAGCTTATGCCCTGCATTCCAGCAAACGCTCCACAATTCCAACGCTTTCTCCGCTGCAACCGGATTCGGCGAATAGGTTGGATCGTTCCATATTTCAATCGAGTGAACAGCGCTTAATGAGGTTTCCCCGTATTGCCACGCCCATGGAGCCAGCATGGGATGATTGATGGAGCATACAGCTCCCTGTTCCGCTGCTTCCTTCATCAGCCGGTCCATACCCTGCTGTGTAGTCAACCCACCGTCCCCTGCGGAAGAACGCCAATCCATCCACTGCCGCAGACCAAGCGCGTTCCAGTGACCATCTCCCGCCGTGATTTCCACGCCTGGAATAACCAGCACATCTCCAATCGGCCAGGAAGTCGAGAGCACGTTATGATCCGTGGCCGTGAAGAAATCCAACCCTTGCTTGACTGCTTGTTCCCGGTTCATTCTCTGGGTCATCTTACCGTCGGACAGCACCGTATGCGTATGGAAATCCCCCTTGTACCAACGGCTCCCTTCCTGCCATACCTTCTTCCAGTCGTAACGATCCAGCACAAAGCCGGCATGTTCTCCTCCCGAACTCCAATATTCCCGGTCCCCTTGCAGTTGTTCCGACTGATATGGCTCTGGCAGAGGACCGCTGCCTGTGTCCCACTCTGCCTCCACCTGTTTACCTGGGTTCGCGCTGAGCTCCAGTCTCCATGTTCCCGGCATAATCGATCCTGGTATGGCGATCGGACTGGTAGATTCGGGCTGTTCATGTACTATAATCAGACGTTCGTTCCCGCCATCGAGAAAACAGAAGCGTAATGAATGCTCGGCATCCCACAAGTATGCCCTTGCCCAAGACTGCTCCACTTCAAAATGCAAACGCAATGCAAGCCACTGCTGGCCCTCTTCTACTTCAATCGAAAAAAACTCCGTTAAACTCTCCATCGTAACAGATAAGCGTCCCCTGCTCATTTCTCATTCACCTTCCGGCCCCAAAATATCTATAACATAAAGATCTGATCCTCGTAACCTCAAGTCTCTTCGTTAACCGAGTTACGACAGGATGCATCATCCTTCGCTGCATGTCACTCACGTTATTAGGAAGGACGATCACTTTCGTGCTATCCAAGCGTTCCAATCATAATAATGCCTGCTGTTATCGCAATCGACATGACGATCCGTAATCTGCCTTGCTGTTCCTTCAGAATCAGAATGCCCAGCAATGTCCCGAACACGGTTCCGATTTCGCGAATGGGTGAAAGATGGGACAGCGGCCCCAGATTCATAGCATATAAGAACAACAGGTAAGACCCAGGTGACAAGATGGATCCCACCACCAGTGCCACGGCATTGCTTCTCCATTCTTCCCTGATCTTCTTCGAACGGAGTGCCGGGGCTGTCAGCACCAGCATGTAACCGATGTTACATAATCCCAGCAGAGCAAGCGGCGAAATATATTCCAGAATGAGTTTGTCTGTAAGGGTGTAGCCTGTAATGCACAAGCCGACTCCAAAGGCGAACATAAGCCCCTTTACGTACTGGCTGTCCTTCAGCAGCGCTCGATTCAGCTTAAACCCGCCGATCCGGATCAAACCGAAAATGATAAGTCCAAGTCCTGCCCAGCCGTAAACGGAGAGCTCTTCATTGTAGATCATGACACTGAGAAGAGGAACCAGGAGCGCTCCGGTACCGCGCATAATCGGATACACCTGTGAAATTTCTCCGTGCTGGTACGCTTTGGACAACAGCAGGAAATATCCGCTCTGAAGTAAAATCGATAGTAAGATGAGAATATAGCCCCGTAAAGGGATGGTATGGTTCATAAACCAATCCACAACGACGGGGGTCAGCAGAATGAAACAAGGGATGTTGATTAACCACAGAAACACGTCTTTATTGATGCTTCGCTTCGCAAACAAGTTCCATATGGAATGCGTGAAGCCCGACGCTATTACTAATAACAATGCTAATGTTGTCATGTTTACCTCATCATTTCGTTACATCCACCTATTCGTACCAGTATCCCTTGATGCCTCGATCCATGCGCATCAAGACCTCCAGATAGAAATAGTCGCCCCATATCATGAAATCGTCCGGCGCTGTATTTCCTCTCACATAATAGGCTCCATGCTTCAGTAATCCTTCGGCGTCTTGTTCGCCAATCGTTGAATAATGGCACACAAGTGATTCCAGCGTCAGCCTCAGCTTCTCCTCGAATTCCGCACGGTCCTGGTCTCCAGCATCCAGATGACTGATCAGTTCAACCATTCCCGCCGCAAAGATGGCAGAAGCCGAGCTGTCACGGTACGTATCCTTCTCCATGGGAACGTCAAAATCCCAGTACGCCACATGATCCTCTGGAAGGTGCCGAATGAAATAAGTCGCCATGCGCTTTGCCGTATCCAGGTAGAGCGGGTTCCCCGTATAGCGGTATGCCAGTGCGAACCCGTACACGCCCCACGCTTGACCGCGGGACCAGGTCGATCCGTTCGTATAGCCCTGATGTGTCGCTCCACCCATCGCTTCTCCCGTCTCTACATCAAACACAAATGTATGATACGAGCTATCGTCTCCGCGCACCAGATAACGACGGCTCTGATTCGCCTGCTTGATGGCAGCCTCGCGGTAGCGTTCATCCCCTGTTTGTTGGGAAGCCCAGAACAACAGCGGCAGATTCATAAGGCAATCGATGATCATTCGTCCGCCGTGCTGAGGATCTTCAGGCAATCCCCATGCCTGAAGATACTGTCCGTTAGGACGCCAGCGGCGCATGAGTACATCCGCCGCTTGCAGTGTCAATTCCCTGGCTTCTTCATCGCGTTCCACCATCCACTGTGCCTGTGAGGATAAGGTATACAGGAAACCGATATCATGGTGATCCAGAACGCGATGGGACTCCATTCGCCGCTTAAAGCTTTGGACGGTGCGGCGAGCCGTCTCACGGTAAGCTTCATCGCCGGAATACTCATAGCCAAGCCATAACATTCCACTCCAGAATCCGTTGGTCCAATCCTCATTCGGATTCAGATCGTATTTGCCATTGAAGCTGACGTGCGGAAAATGATCTCCGAATCTCTTCGTATTGTCTTTGATTTTAACCAAAGCATCCTCAATTGCGGCTTTCCACATGGTCCTGCCCCCTCCCCATGAACTAGATCCTGCTTACATTCATTTAAGTCGGATCAAGCCTCAGCGTAATTGTATGACTCTTGCCCGCAGATCCCTGTGTATCCATAGCGAGCCGGATAGAGGGTGACATCTGAAGCACAGTCACGGTTGGATCTTGAGCCAGCACTGCAGTCCGCTCTTATCCACATCAACGACCACCCTCGTTTGCTTCTGCGTCGGCTCAGCCACTGCAATCGTCAGCATATCGCCGTTCTCCTTCATGATGTAAGAGATGGGGTGATCGGTCGTCACCTGCTGGAAAGAGCCTGCATCCCAGAAATTAATGCCAGTTACGCCGTGTTTGCTTTCCTTGACGGCATGAACACGTCCCGTTGCAGCCAGCACCTGAATATCCGGGCTCGCTGCATACGCAGCAGTCTGTTCGGACGTTTTGCCCGGCAGCAATACATATTCATAACTCCCGGAACTCACAGCGGTTCCGTGCTCAATAGCCAGACTCAAATAATTGCGGCTGATCGGATCAGCAGGACCGCTCTTATTGATCTCACTCCATGAGCCCGCACGGACTTCGCGTTTACCAGCCACCTCTTCTCCGGAAGGAAATACGTATCCGATATCCGCCCCGGTGACATTGCCTTCCAGATGAGCCCAACTGACATTACTAACCTTTTCCTCCCAGCCGAGACTTGTCGGCAGCTCGCGACCGTTTACGATGAGTTTGTTGTCACCTGCCTGCGTCAGCTGCCGGTTCTCAACGATGGTCTCGGTCGGATTGCCGGATAGATTCTTGATATCCGAGCCTAAAGCAACCATCTCATCATCAAACAGGAACCAGGATTTTTTACCGGATAAAGAGCTGCCTGTGCTTTGATCCAGAGCAAACTCCATGCCGACAGCACCGTAATCGCCATCCATTACCGATCCGCCGACCCAATCTCTGCTGTTCATGTAATAGCCCCACTCTGCCGGAGCCTTGGACGAACGATCCGTTGTTGTTCCCGGCAGCCTGTAACTGTCAACGGTTGGCCAGTACTGATCGCTGAATTGCTTCAGATCCTGATTGTAGAGACTTGTCATTCCCATCCCGGTATACCAGCCCTTCGCATTCTCGCCGTTGCCGTACTCGAATGCGGAAATCCGGTCAGAGAACATGCTGATGCCCAAGCCGAAATGCTCCCGGAGCTGAACGGCCCGGTCCATACCGGCAAACACCTGCGTATGAACAAGTTCGCCGCGCGGCATGACGCTGTCATCCTGCATCAGCTGTTTCAGCAGGTTCAGCTCATACAACGGCAAACCCGCATAATAGTTGTCAAATGTCGTGTCCTTCAGCACCCACTCCTTGACCATGCTCTTCATTTCTACTGCTTGAGCAGGCGGAGCCGACTGGGCCAGACGCAGAATCGTCATCGAAACCGAGCGTCCTGCAAGATGGTCCGAATCCGCAGCACGCGATATGCTGCGCCCTTTTACCGAATCCATCATTGCGCCTTTATATATAAGCGGTTCAAAGGAACGACCTACCCAGTCATAGACATGGTGGGCATTCGGATCTGTGATGGCCCATGGCGAATCAGCGAACAATAAGAAGAGATCGGCCATGCGGCCAAGCAATACGCTGCCGTAACTTCCTGTGTAGGCAATATTTTTGTGCTGGACCAGGGAGCCGTCTTCATACACGCCGTCTCCTTGCTTGACGTATAGGAATTCATTCGTAATGGAGTCTCTGCCCTGTTCGATTTTGGACGCTTGCTTGCCCACGATGCCTCGCAAAGTAACAACAAGCGCCTTATCCAGCAGGTTTGCCCCTGTTTCGACCGCTGCCGGGTTCGCTACACGCTTCTTCGGATCGGGAACAAACTTATCGATGGCAGCGAGGTATTGGTTAAGAAGCTCCTGAGGCATCACATCATGCATGAGCACAAAAATATTCATAACTTCCTGGGGAGTTCCGATCTCCCAATCCCACCAGTTTCCCGTGATCTTCTTGCCTGGATTGTATTGATATTCGTACATCCATTTCATGGCCCGTACAATATCGTTCTTCAACGCTTCATTCCCATAGAGAGGCGAGCCCTCGATGGAATAAGCCAAGGCAAGGTCGCGGATAATCCCGTAGGCCCAGGAGATACGCCATGAATCATTCTGCGTCTTGCTGATCACCCCGTCCCATAAAGAATCAGGATGATCTCCTTTATTGAGCGTATCCCATCTTCCCGTCTTATCCCCGTTTGTCATCCGCTCAACAAGCGCAGACACGTTAGCAGCCGCATCCGGATCGTTCATCTGAACACCTTCGCCGCCGACCAGCTTCGAAGCCCAGCGCTGGCGGATCGTATCAAACGCCTGTGCGGGTATATCCGGACCGGTCTCAGTCAGGGAAACATCGTCAATCCAGACGGTTCCCGTGCCCGTTTCAAGCAATATCTCTACCTTCAATCTTGTTATCCGGGGGTCCTTTGGAACCTCGATCTTCATTTCATGCAGCGTCCACTCGGTGGTCGCTTTCACGAAAGGAATCGCAGGACCGTCCATGAGCTTGCTCCCGTTCTCAGCACAGAATTGAGTACGGATATATACTCCCTTGCCGGCATCGGCAGGTTTTACATCCTGCGTCTTCAACCAAGCCTGTACGGTATAAGCCAAGCCAGGCAATACAGGTGTAATGGGCTGAGGGGCAACGGCCGTCCGGGCTGCAGCCTGATGTTTAATTTCTACTGAACGGCTGCCAAGATGACTCTGGTTGTTCACCACTGAAACCTGCTGTCCGTTTCTCGTTGGAAGCCACGCGCTCCAACCATCGGGTTTGCCTCCGACCCAGTCCTGGTGTTGAAGCAGTGTACCCTCCTCGAACCCGCCATTCGGAATCAGATTAGGGCTTTGATTCCCCTCCACAGCGCTGGCATGGACTTGATGATTCGATCCGAGCAATCCTGCACAGATAACCTGAAATATCATACAGAAAACAACTGCCATCGATAACCGCCTTGATCCGAGATCCATATATAAGTGCTCCTTCCGCCTGAAGCCTTAGTCGTTCTACCTCATTCCGCTGATCCACAAGCGCAAGCGCGGGATTTCTTCGTTTCGCCCTGACGCAAAATGGTGTATATCGCGCACTCACTGCTCCCTATGTGTACTGCTCCCAGTTCGCACGGTGTAGGGTCGAAGCATCCTTGGATGGCTGTGGGCCATACAGACGCAGCTTCACCCTAAGCATTCTCACGCTGATCCGCGCTGCTTCTAATCAGACGGTTCACTTGTTCCCTCTTTCGAATGTACCACTCTTCTTCACGCGGATAGACCGTTAACGATATTTCTTCCTCCAGCCCGTCCTGCAGCATTGCCATTACTTGTTCACGCCCCACCTTCTGCTCCAGCAGCTCAAGTGCACGCAAATCTTGCAGCGCCTCTGTCAATACTTCCAGCCTGATCGATTCAACCGGTCCTTCTTCGCCAGGGTAAACCAGGAAGGCATCACCTGCTGGAAAGCCCCCTCCGGCATCCGTAACCTGATATGGATTGATCGCGTATTTGGAGAACTGTGCGTACCAAAAGTTATAGCCCCAGTGCAGGAAGCCCCTTAATTTCAATGTATAGAGCTGAATCCCCAACACGCGATTGCGGGATGACGGCATATGAAAAAAGCGGTTGGACACTTGTTTGTACTGGGCGCAGCAGTAATACGTCCACAACCCTTCCAAACCGTGATCGAGAAACGGCTGAATATCATTGCTGGCAGGAATCGGATGTTCAATCAGCCCGCTCTTATAAAATTCATAATCCGATAAAGCATCGATGATCGGAAAGTCTTTCAGTATAGGTCGCACAAGCTCACTCGCCGCACGATACGTTTCCAGGTCGTCAAGCTTGGGTTCGTCGGACAGGTGAAAGTAAACACGCTTCTCCAGCCCGTTCCACCTCACAAATTGAACAAGCTTGTTTAGAAACGCTGTGAGGAAAACCGTATACTCCGAATCATTGGAGGCAGTCTCCCAGCCGAATAATGGCTTGTATTGTCCATCTACGGTAGCCATTACTTTCGGTGCAGACTTTGCCCCCCACTGTGTGAACAGATGAGAGAATTCAAAATATTTCACGCCGCTGGCATTACACAGTTCTACCCAGCGCTGTAACAGATCAAAGGAAAAATGATAGCTGCCACCTGTCCGCTCCACCTTCACAAGTTGAACCGTCGGACGATCTCCCCCGATTTCCGTATCCAGCGGCGGTGTAAACAAAGGCGTCAGAATCATATTCATTCCATGTTTAACCGCAGTGTTTACATATTCACCGATCAGCCGCCAGTGCCGCTCACTAAATACCTCTGTCTGATAATGGGTAGCCAAGCAATCCACGTGAAACCACTCGGTGTGAATAAGCGTTTGGTCAGGCAGTGTCTCAGCGATGACCTCCAGCATAAATGACTCCTGACTCAGCTGTTGACCCTTCTCATCCATAATCCTGAACTGGATATCGAACATTCCCGCTTCCGCATCCCGCGGTATCTCCACTGTAATCCACAGGGACCGCCATTGATCGGGATACCCGGTCAGGCCGAACTCATCGAGCGGAAGAAGGGCATCAGGATACAGTCCCGGTGTCGTCCTCAGAACATGGTCGTCCGCATCATGATAATGAATAAAGTTAGCGGGCACCAGATCCACCTTACGTACAAATAGGTTGGATCGCAGTTCGGACTCCACTTCCACCTGCAGAGATCTCATATGAACTTTCGAACGGTATGCAATCTGATAAGAGTAGGTTTCGCCGCGCAGTGCGGAACCGCAAGGATGTACGGGTGCGTTAAGCTCTTCATCCGCAAACACCTTAACCAAGGAACTGACACACCGGGTTTCGAATGATTCCACCTTTAACAATGAATCCACGTTTTCCTCCCCCTTATGATGGGTGTAGACAATGAACCCGGCAAACTCGAGCGAAATTTTCGAATGTGCCGGGAACCATCCATCCCTTGTTTACTTCGATTGGTAACTGTCCGCCGTATCCTTCAAATGCTGCTGGAAGTTGGCATCGGCCTGCAGTCCGGCAATAAAGGCATCCCAATCCGCCAAACTCGATTTGCCGATAAGCACATTGGTATACATGTCAACGAACTTCTTCTGCCAGTCGCCGCCTCTTTCCATCCAGGCTTCCGTCACTGGCAAACCGGCAGCCGGGTTAACCACCGAGGAGTTTGTAATGGCGTCGATTAGTTTGTAGTTATATTCCTTCACTTCCGCCGGCATGTCGGGCGCTTCTGCACGCTGATACTTGTTAAAATAACCGGAAATCCATTGTGCTGTCGTAGCGGTACCATACGCTTTCTTTTTGCCCTCATCGGTCTGAACGATGGAACCATCTTCCGAAACGGTATAATCTACATCCTTCAAGCCATACGTGATCAGATTGTAGCCTTCCTCGTCCGCTGTGGCGTTATAGACCTCTAGAATTTTCTTCAGCTTCGCCTCGTCTACCGTTAATTTATTCACAAGAAATACGCCGTAGGACCCGTAAGCTTGCTCATGGTATTTCTTGCAGTCCGGAGCAGCAGGGATCTCAAAGGCTTTCAGCTCTGCTTCCGGATGGATTTTCTTCAGCTCTTGCCCAAACATAAAGGCTTCATTAACGTTGGCAATAGCCACCCCGGCTTTGCCTTGGATGATCATTTCCTTCACCTGGCTTGACTTCATGACCGGCAAATCCGGTGTAATCAGGCCATCGGCATAGGCCTTGCTCCAGAATTCCAGCGCTGTCTTGGCTTCATCTGTCATCCAATAAGGAAGGAGTGTCCCATCCGCCTGCTCTTTCCACGTTGTACCCGCGCCAAACATCGACATCAAATAACCGCTTACGCTGGCCTGTGCCATACCATAGGTATCGTTCTTGCCGTTCTGATCCGGGTCGTTCTTGGTGAAAGCTTCTAAAACTTGATAGAGCTCGTCCATCGTGGCAGGAGCTTTAAGGCCAACCTGGTCCAGCCAATCCTGGCGGATCATTAGGGATTCATGGCCGTCCAGTGGACGAACGCGCGGGATGCCGAATGTCTTGCCCAGAAACTTCGTATTTTCATACGCGTTCTCCGGGTAGGCTGCAAGATTTGGATAATCCTTGATGTAAGGCGTCAAATCCCAGAATGCTCCTTGTTCGGTAGCCGTTGAGAATGCGGGATCCTGAATGTCCTCTATCAAAATAACATCAGGCAAACTCTTGGAGGCCAGCAGCGCATTGACTTTCTCTTTGTAGCTGTTGATTGGATAGAAATCGATATCCAGCTTGACGTTCAATTCCTCGTTCAACTGTGTGATGCTGTCCAGATCACTGCTCGGAGATTCCCCGTACGTCATCGTACCAATACTGATCTCAACCGGTTTTTGCTCACCGTCAGCAGCTTCGCCTTCGGCAGATTTGCTCTCCCCTTTGGCGCATCCCACTAAGGATACGGCGAGTGTCAGAGCGAATAGCATGGTGACCCAATTACTTTTTTTCATGTGTAAGACCCTCCCTTTGTATCATCATTAAGAATCAATATGTAATGGTGATGTCCGCGCTATTAACCTTTAATGGAACCCACCAGCATACCTTTGACAAAGTACTTCTGCAAGAAAGGATAGACCAGAATGATAGGCAGGGATGCGACAACCACAGCTGCCATCTTGATGGTCTCTGGAGGCAGCATCTGCTCGCTTTGCAGCATGGCGGCAACGGATGGATCTGCCACATTAGTCGATGCCTGTATCAGCATCATCTGAAGAACGACCTGCATCGGCCGCAGTTCTTCCGAATTAATGTACAACACTCCGTTAAAGTAGGTGTTCCAGAACCCTACGGCAAAAAATAATCCGAAAGCGGCTATGGCAGGCAGCGAGATGGGGAGCATGATTTTGAAGAACACGCCGATATCGTTGGAGCCGTCAATTTTGGCTGCTTCCTCCAGTTCCTCCGGTAATTCCTGATAAAAATTTCTCATTAAGAACACATACCAGGCACTCGTAACAGCCGGAAGAATCAACGACCATATCGTATCCATCAATCCCATGCTCTCCACCAGCAAGAAGTTTGGAATCATGCCGGGATTGAACAGCATCGTCATCAGAATGGCAAGCAAGAAGAATTTCTTGCCGAAGAATTGCCTCCGGGAAAGCGAATATGACAGAGCGCTTGTGATCATGATGCTGATAATGGAACCGACTATGGCGAGAAAAGCGCTGACTCCCAAGGAACGGATGAACATCTCGGTAGACAGGATGTATCGGTAGGAGCTGAAGCTCCATTTTTCCGGAATCAGGATGAGAGACTTGGTCAGATATTCACTTGGATCTGTAAACGAGATGATGATTACGTACAGGAACGGCAGCAGGGTTACCAGTCCGATCAGGGACAGCACCGCATAAATCATTCCATTCGTGAATTTATAACCGAAGGAGTGCTTCATCAGTAAAGACCCTCCTCACCGAATTTTTTGGCCAAGCGATTGGCCATAACAACCAGGAGCAGACCGACAACCGATTTAAAGATCCCGACAACCGTCGCGTAACTGAATCGGCCGTTCTGAATGCCTGTCCGATAGACATACGTGTCGAATACATCGGCTACATGCGAAACCGGAGAACTCATCATCAGGTAGACTTGCTCGAATCCGACTTCCATTACCTGTCCGAGTCTCAGTATGAGCAGTACGATGATTGTGCTTTTAATGCCCGGCAGTGTCACGTTCAACATCTGCTTCCAGCGGTTTGCGCCATCAATCTGTGCCGCTTCGTACAAGTCTTGATTGATGCCGGCAAGTGCCGCCAGAAATATGATCGTTCCCCAACCCGCTTCCTTCCAGATGCTCTGTGCCGTGAGAAGCCCCCAGAAATAATTAGGCTCCGTTAAGAAGCCAATCGGTTGTCCGCCGAGCTCAACGATAATTTTATTGATAATGCCGTCGCTCTGACCGAGAATAATGAAACAAATGCCTGCGATGATGACCCATGATAAAAAGTGGGGCAAATAGATAATCGTCTGAATCGTCTTCTTGAACTTCATGCTCCGTACTTCGTTAATAAGCAGTGACAGAACAATCGGTACCGGGAAGAAAAACATAATGTTGAGCAGACTGATTGCCATCGTATTTCGGAATAGAAGCAGAAAATCCGGGTTCGTAAAAAAATCATAAAAATACTTAAGACCAACCCATTCACTCCCCCAGAAGCCTAAATACGGAGAGTAATTCTGAAAGGCTAAAGCAAGACCCCAGATGGGGAAGTACTTAAATATGAGGAAAAACAACAGTCCCGGAAGCGCAAGCACATATAAATATTTCTCCCGGGCGATTATCACCTTCATTCGTTCCAGCCTGGATCTTTTTTTCCCGCCTCGTTCCCTTTCACTACCAGATGCCAAAATCGCGTGCTCCGTATTGGATTGCGACAAGGTAACCACCACCTCCTGCATGATCATGAAGTTCCACTTGCTTACCAAAGTGTTTCATGTCTGCATCTTACAAGCAGGCGATTCACTGGGCAATGACCAATTCTTCATCCGATGAGCCTGACGCTGCAAAAATTGCGAATCCCTTGGTACGACTGGATTCTCCCGTTGGGTATGACTCATAAATCAACAGCCTGACCGGGCCCGGGACTAAAAAATGAGACCCTCTTCGCGGCACAAAAAAACTTGCAAAAACGAGAAGTGTCCTTAACTTCTCGTCGATTGCAAGTCAGTCGAATAAGGAAGATTACGTTCTATGCGTTTCACGGTACTGCCCTGGCGGCAATCCGGTCTGTTTTTTGAACACCCTTATAAAATTCTTGGGGTTGTATCCTACCTGCTCGGCAATTTCATTCACCAGCAAATCCGTTGTAACCAACAAGTCAATCGCTCTGGTTACGCGAACCTGGGTCAAATATTCGATAAAAGAAATATCCTTCACTTTCTTGAAGAGTTTGCTCAGGTAAGGAGGGCTTATACCACAAATTTGCGCACATTGATCCAGCGAAATATCCAGATGATAATGCTCAGCAATATACAGCGTAACTTTATGAATAAGGTGCTCGTATTCTTGATTCTTTTTGTTGCTGAGCGACAGCAAAATCGGTTCTAACAATTCGCGCTTAAACCACTCATTCAAGTCCTGAATCGTCGCACACTCTCTCATTTCCGTATATAACTCGAAGGTAGAACGACCAAATAAATGGTCATAGTCGATATCCATCAGATACGCGGTTCGAAGTGTCGTAGATAACAGCTGATCATAGGACATCAGAATAAGCTCGGGATTATGTACGGCCGTCTGCACTTTATCAGAGAATGCATGCAGCATACGCTCAGCCTCCGCGAAGTTGCCTACTTGAAGCGACGCGGTGAAATGAGTTTCCAGCTCCGTCGGGTATCGATAATTCATGGAGTTGATGAGGCCTTTGCTCTCAACGATCTGGTTGCCGCCGTTAATCATGCGCGAATGAATGGCAAGCTGCGCTTCCCGGTACAAGTCGGGTAACAACTCCACCTGGTCTGTCGTTCTGCTTAAACCAATTGTCACCGGCGAACATAGATAATGGGCAATCTGCTGACGGACCTGCTCCACAACCGGCTTAAGCGTAAGCTCCCATGCCCTGGCCTCTTCTTGCTCCGTCCAGAGCCACACGATCACTTGATCATTCAAGGCATTGATCACAATTCCCTGGAGACCGCTCTGCTCCAAGAGCTCCGACGCAATATTTTTCATAATAAACAGGATCAGGTCCTTATCGGACTCTTGAAACTTGGCCTCTTCCACAAATTGATCATAAGCAATGATAAAAACGACCGCTGATTGCTGTTCCGGTATTCTGTACCTGCCAAGAAGAGCCGCCAGATGCTCCTGGCGATCATGCGTGAACTGTCCCTCCATCAGCCGGAGGGCAAAAATCTCACGGATCAGCGGCAGCTGTTCATTCAATTGTCCTTCCAGTTCAAGCGCCTTGCTGTTCATCTCCGTCCAGCGCTTATTGACATAACTGATCTCATCCATTCCCATATCGCCCGTCTGACTGCCGCTGACTTGGAACATCAGCTTTTTGATCGGCCGATAGGCTCTTTTCGCGCCAACCCATGCCAATGTGAAGCCGGTGACAAGAACAATCACAACCATAAGCAAGGTCATGCCCGCTATCCACTGCGAGCTGCTGTATAACTCTTTTGTTGGAATCATGTCGATGTACAGCAGATTGTACATAGGCGAAAGCTTGGAGGTAACAAGGTATTCCTTGCCATCCCAATGGTATACAAATTCATGTCCAATTTTATTTGTAACCGTTATCATTTCATACAATTCCGGAGGAACCGAGGTGCCATTGAGATGGAATACCAATTGGCCTGTATCGTCAAGGACATACATTCGTTCATTCTCATATTTGATGAAGGGCCTGGCTAACGATTCGAACATTCGATTGTCCATCGTGATCCCAATAAAGCCTATCGGGTCCTGGGCATGCAGGGGGAGTGCGCTTATGATAGAAATGCCATTGTCGTCCTCTCTGCCATTGAGAGAATAGCCTGCCTTCCAATAAAGCTGCTGTTTGTCGTTCAGCAATTGATGGGCTGCTCTGATTTCGTCTTCAGATTCAGCCTTGTGCCCGCCATATGTAGCCGATATGAAGTAATTCTCATCCAACGTATATAAGGAAATATCCTCGATCTGAGGATTTCCATTCTTAAAGGCTGCCAGATTCTGATACACATTGGAATAAAACCCGGCATAATTGTTACGTTTCTGCTCTGCAAAATCGGAGGTGAAAAATGACCCCATTAACATCTGAATCAAATTATTCTGTATTCGATCCATCCCTGTATCAATCGTCTGTGAGGCATAATTCAAAATCTGCGAGACGTCCTGACTTGCATCCTGCTTGACCATTTTGGTTGTCATGGCGTAGCTGGATATGCCCAAGATCATAATCGGAACAATCGACGATAATAAAGCGATCCACACCATTTTTCGGTAAAACGATGGCTTGTTCATAAACCATCTAGTCCAGGTCATTCGATTATGATCTCGTATCTTCATGTCCAAGGCTCCCCATACTATAGCTCTCGATGATTACTACTTTATACTATTCCATTACGATCTATTATGGCAATGAGTCACTGTTAATCGTTCAGAAGATTTAAGAGATTCACTTGGATAGCCACCATGAAAAAAGCATCTCAAGGATCTACGAAAGACCTTGAGATGCTTAAACATTCTACTATCTAACCCGCTCATCCCGTAACAGCCTGCGTCAGTTACGACCGCTGCTTGATTATTTCCAAGCACCCGGGTGTTCTTCGTTCACCAGATCCTGCTCCACGGCCTTTGCGTTCATCTCTACCTGATCCACGCTTTTGCAGCCCGGAATGACACAGCTGACCGCCGGATGCTTCAGACACCAGGCCAGCGCCCATTCCGCCATATTCACGCCTTCGGGCACTTCCTTCTGTCTGATCTCTTCCACAAGCTTCAGCTTGGCATTAATCTCGTCCTGGTCACGGTTCCTGCGCACTTTATCGCTGAACACCGTCCCCGGCTTGTATTTCCCGCTCAAGTACCCGCTTGCCAGTGGAACCCGTGCCAATACACCAAGATCCTGCTTCAGGCATGAAGGGAGAACCTCTTCCTCCGGTGCCTGATCCAGACGGTTATACACAACCTGAATCGCCTTGGCATTCAGCTCCGCAGCCTTGTCGGTTTGATAGATATTCCTGTTGCTTCCGATCGATATCCCGAGATTGCGGATCGTTCCCGCCTGAACCTGCTTGTCCAGCATCGTCCACATCTCATCATTATTGAACACTTCATCCGAGCCGGAATGGAATTGATATAGGTCGATATAATCCGTACGCAGCGCTTTAAGAGATTCCTCCAGCTGGATTCGAATCTGCTTCGCGTCCCAGGCATTCTCCCATTGCTCATGCCACTGATGACCAAACTTGGAGGCAATAACCCAATCCTCGCGGCGGTCACGCGACAAGAAATCCCCGATGAAATTCTCAGACATATGATGAGGCCCGTAACACTCGGCTGTATCTAACAAATTAATGCCCAGTTCCTTCGCGCGGGTCAAGATTTCGTCAACTTCCCTTTGGTCGAAATCCTTCCCCCAATCACCGCCAAACTGCCATGTTCCCACACCGACTACAGATACCTTCAGATCGGTTTTGCCTAATCGTCTGTATTTCATACGCTCACCTCTTCCCGCAGATTTGTGCGCCTATATCTTATGTGATATTGCAACCGTTTGCAACAATCGAAATGAATTTGACAGCTTGATTATATACGGATGGCAGCTCGCACATTAGGGCTTTCTCTTGTTCCATTCAAAAATTTTATTTTCACACATCCCCCATATGTAGACTGTTTAATAATAAGTTGTTATGGTGAACCCTATAATAATGCATTCCGTTATCCTGTTATGGAATAAGAAAGGGGGATTTCAGCGTGAATTCTCGAACACTCGAGCAATTAATGCCGGACATTAAGGAGAGTCTGCAAGCGAAGAATTCGACAGACTTTCAGCACATCATCCATGAATTTCTGCCTTATGATCTGGCAAGAGTACATAGCCATCTAAGTAGTACGGAGCAGGCTCAGCTTCTGAAATTTCTGAATGAAGACCAGATTGCCGATATGATCCAGGAAATGGAGCATCCCAATCAAATTGAAGTGTTGACCAGGCTGGGTAAAGAAAAAACCGCCATCATCCTGGACTTGATGGATAATGACGACTTGGCCATTCTGCTGGACGAGCTGTCTCCCGAACAGAAAGACGAGCTCATTAGAGGAATGCGGGACGAAGAATCCCAATTTGTACGGAACATCATGAAATATCCGCCGGAAACGGCCGGCCGGATCATGACCAACCGCTATGTCTGGATTCCTCAGCATTACACCGTGTCGGAGGTGGTGCAGAAGCTGAAAACCTATGTTTCTATTTCGGAAACGATCAACTATCTGTACGTTATCGATCATGACAAGAAACTCATGGGCGTGGTTTCCTACCGCGGGCTCATCTTGGCCGAGCCGGATGAATATATCGTGGATATCATGCATAGCCGAGTTCTGTCCGTGCCTGTGGATGCGGATCAGGAGGAGGTCGCGCTGCTTATCCAAAAGTATGATTTGGTCGCGATTCCGGTCGTTGAACAGGACAACCGGTTGGTGGGGATCATTACCGTTGACGATATTCTCGATGTGGTCATCAGTGAAGCAGATGAGGACATCCGGAAAATGAACGCCACTGGCGGAAAATCCATTGATTTTAACACCAAGGCCACGGTAGCGGCCTACCGAAGATTGCCTTGGCTGATTCTGCTCTTATTCATCGGTCTGATCTCGGGAACAATCATTTCCCGATTTGAAGAAACGCTAGCACAGGTTGTGGCCCTCGCCTTCTTCATGCCCATGATTGCAGGTATGACCGGAAATACCGGTACACAGTCCCTTGCGGTCATTGTTCGTGGTCTGACAACAAAGGAAATGAGCAAATCGCTGGTATACCGGTTGTTAGCAAGAGAGCTGAAGGTCGGTTTGATGATCGGTGTGACATGCGGCTTTCTGATCTCCTTAATCGCCTATTTCTGGCAGGGCAATCTCTACCTGGGGTTTGTGGTTGGAAGCTCGCTGGTTGCAACCCTCATCGTCGGAACCATGGCGGGTACCATCATTCCTCTCATTCTATTTAAATTCAAGATTGATCCGGCTGTGGCTTCCGGGCCGTTAATTACAACCATCAACGATATTCTCTCGCTTGTCATTTACTTCGGCATCGCCACCTTGTTTCTTTCTTACATTTAGCCGAGCACGCGCTATCTGGGACGGATACATATCCTTTCAAAAAAAGACTTCCGGTTAATGAACCGGAAGTCTTTTGGGGCTCTGCCCGTGGAGGGATGTCAATCGCGGCCAATGGATGCAATCGACTGATGTTCCCAGAGACTGCAGCATGAAATGCCAACACGGTTCCCTCGATTCGATTACGTATCCATTCCAATAAGGGGATAATCTCCCCCTCAACAGCAAACTGCTCAATCTGTATCCAAGCCTGACAAGGATGCTGTCAGCAGTCCGTTAAATAGATGGCATTCACCATATTTTGTAACGTGATTGTATTTTCCCCATACTATGATTAGGCGGATTGGAACGTGTATCCTACCAAGCTAAATCTGTGAAGAAGCATGTTTGCTCGAGAACATCAATAAGCCGCCTTGATGAACCAGGGCAGCGAATTCCATCTATTTTCTTCTTCATAATCATGCAACGAGCAGTTGAGGCCAATCTCACCCTTCAGGATGATAATGACGTTTGAATTTTTTTACCCGGAACCTATCACGGAACCCTCCGTTCCATGATATAGTATTAACGCGAATGTCATGTAAATTTTTCCTTAATCATGGAGGGGTTGAATGGAATACATACGGGATTACGCCATGTACGCATCGATCTTCGGTATGTTCAGCATGAGCTGGTTTGGTTGGGCACAGGAAAATCCGCGGGCAAGCTGGCGCAAATACCTGGGCATCGCATCGGGTGCTGCGCTCCTGGTGTGTTTGCTGGGGGTTTATTTAAGTATAACAAACTGGGGTGCACCTTCTGCGCTAACGGATCAAACGAACTTCAAGAATTACCTCATCTCCGTTTATGTTGAATTTTTCCTGGCAGGGCTTGGAGCTTTTCTCCTCATCCGAAAAAAACGCAAAGATTATGTAGCGCCATGGATCGCCTTCATCGTCGGCATTCATTTCATCGGGCTTTCCCGTGTATTTGACGATCCAAGTCTTTACGTTCTGGCAGCTCTACTGGTGGCCGTTTCGATTATTTCCCTGTTTGTGTCCCCTAAACTGCGGGTAGCAAACAGCGCAATCACAGGGATAGGTTCCGGGGTGGTATTATTCGCTTTTGCTGTGCTGGGTCTGGTCCGATTCTTTCTGACGTGAATCGTCTGCATGTCCCCTTGAGGGGCTTGCAGACAGCACGTCTTTTTCTTCAGCGGAACCCTATCGGCCGATCAGCCTGCACTACACCATCCTTCCGATCATCACCACCGGTTCCCCAGTTCCCGCTTCACTTCCTCCACAATCGTCTGAACCCCTGCCTCAATCTGCGCCTGGCTCACTCTGGAAATACTGATGCGTATGAATTTGTCGCGCTCCAGATACTGGGACAGGTAGAACGGCTTGCCTGATACCACTAAGATGCTCCGCTCCTCCAGCCGCTTGATCAAACGCTCCAAATTTACGTTATGCGGCAGCTTGAATATTTTATATATTCCACCGTTGCCGGGTACGACTTCAATAAGTCCAGTTCCTCCATATAACTGCACAGCGGAATCCAAAGCCACCATTCGGGTCTCATACTGCCTGTAGATTTTCTGTTTATGCCGTTCATACATGCCGTTGCTGATATAAATTTCGAGCGCAGCTTGGGACAGCAGTGAAGCATCCCCGTATTTTTTATAGGCGTAAAATTCCTCCAGCAGGCTTTCCGGCAGAACAACTGCCCCGAGACGCAAACCTGGAAAGATAATCTTCGAAAAGCTTTTCAAATAGATGATGTGTGAAGTTTGGTTATACGCATAAACCGGATCGAATCCTCGCTCATCCCCCAGATCGGCCATGTAATCATCTTCCACCACAAATACATCATATTGGCTCGCCAATGCGGCGATCGCTTTCCGCTCCTCGACTCGAAGCGAGGTTCCAAGCGGATTGTGGTATCTTGGCATCGTATAAAAAAACTTAATATGTCCGGTCTTAAACTTCTCCTCCAACAACCCGATATCGATCCCCGCTATAGAACGAGGAATGCCCACAACCGGAACATTCTCCGACTCCAGAAAATGCAAAAAGTTATTGTAGCTGGGCTGCTCCACCAGAATCACCGATTTTCCGTTAGGAAACGGCATCTTCGCCAGTATTTCCATCGCCTGCTGGGCACCGGACGTCACCATAATCCGCTCTGGGCGGGTAAACACCTGGCTGTCTGCAAAATGGGAAACCAGCGTATGGCGGAGTTTATCCATTCCTTTCCCGTCACCATACGTGAAGAGATGGTATTTGTAGGTATCGATGGCCTTGTTCAAACAGTGCTGAAAGTCCAGATAAGGGAACACGTTCACGTCGGGAGAAGCCGAGGCAAAATCAATCAGGCTTTCGTCCCTGTTATCGGGATCGCTCTCCTTCTGAACTACATAATAGCCGCTTTGCGAAACCGAATATATGGCATGCCGCTCCTCCAGCTCAGCATAGGCGCGAATGACCGTGCTGATGCTGCATCCGTATTGTTGTGCAGCGCTTCGGACGGAGGGCAGCTTCTGACCGGGACGGTATTGTCCTTCCTGAATCTTCGATTCCATATCAACCAGAATGGACATGTATTTTTTCATCCGCTGCGCCCCCTCTTATGCTTAGATTATAACCCACCACCCTGACGGTATCGAGGGCTTGGTTAAGTTTTGAGGTGAATGATCGCCGTATCCGTTTACTCCCTCTCCCATCATTTCAGCGTTATTTCATGTTAAAAAAACACAACAAAAGACTAAAAGGAGCAAAGATCTAAAATTTTTAGGTATAATACCTAATTTTATTAGGTTTAATGCGAGATGGACGTTTGATAGAATAAAAAATATAACGCTTACAAACGCAATAAACCAAGGAGGATATATCATGAGCAAACCGGCACAACCTAATGAACCCATCGTAACCCACATTTACACCGCAGACCCTTCTGCCCATGTATTTGAGGGAAAGATTTATATTTATCCATCCCATGACCTTGATCATGAGAACACGTCCAATGATAATGGCGATCAGTACGATATGGAAGACTACCACGTTTTATCGATGGAAGATGTGAACGCTCCGTGCGTTGACCATGGTCAAGCCCTGCATGTAAAGGATGTTCCGTGGGCCAAGAAACAGATGTGGGCACCGGATGCTGCTTATAAAAACGACACCTATTACTTGTACTTCCCTGCCCGAGATCATAACGACATATTCCGTCTTGGCGTAGCTACCAGTTCGTCCCCTTCCGGACCTTTCACGCCGGAGCCCGACTACATCCCGGGCAGCTACAGCATTGACCCTGCCGTATTCGTGGATGACGATAACCGGGCGTACATTTATTTTGGCGGCCTCTGGGGTGGACAGCTGGAGCAATGGCAGACCGGCTCCCACATTCCGGATGGGGAGGGACCTGCCGCAGATGCACCTGCCATCGGACCGCGGGTTGCCGAACTGAGTGACGACATGCTCACGTTCAAGGATACACCGCAAGAAATATCCATCATTGATGAGAATGGCAGTCCGATAACTGCCGGAGATGAAGAGAGAAGATATTTTGAAGGTCCGTGGGTTCATAAATACAACGGCACCTACTACCTCTCTTACTCCACCGGTTCGACACACCAAATCGTGTATGGCACCAGCCAGAGCCCGACAGGTCCATTTGAATTCAAGGGGACGATTCTCACGCCGGTTATCGGCTGGACAACCCACCACTCCATCGTGCAGTTCCAGGATAAGTGGTATCTCTTCTATCATGACAGCTCCCTCTCTGGAGGAGCGGATAACAAACGCAGCGTGAAATTCACCGAGTTGAAATACAATGCGGATGGCACTATTCAGACGATTGACCCTTACAGTAAATAAAGTAATCAGACCAGCTGGGTTCCATGGCATATGGAGCTCAGCTTTTTCATGTTTATCCATGCATTTCTGCCGCTGTTTAGTGATACCATTATAGTCGGTATTATTTGTTCGAGATTTTGAGGTAGCGGAGCTAGAAATATCATAAGAAAGAAGGAATGCGTGAATGGCAAAACAGCTTGTCCAACGATACATGATCCTGATTGCAGGTCTTTTATTGATGGGGGTCGGCACTGCTCTCGTAACCAAAGCCAATATCGGTACATCCCCTATCGCTAGTGTTCCCTATGTGCTTAGTTTAAAGTTCCCCATCTCCATGGGAGTGATGACTATAGGAATCTGTGTGCTATTTGTGGTGCTTCAGGCCCTCCTGCTCGGCAAGCAGTTTCCCAAGATTCAATATCTTCAAGTGTTTGTCGGGGTGCTGTTCGGCCTTTTTCTTGATTTGGGAGCGTATATGGTAAGTTCGATTAACTTTACGATGTATTTCATGAACATGCTGGCTTTGCTGACTGGCTGCATCATCCTGGCGGTGGGCATCTATCTTCAAATTATCGCCAATGCCATTCTGAACCCGGGTGAAGGCATCGTGAAGGTCATTTCCGAGAAGCTTGGAGCCGAATTCGGCAATATCAAAATCATATTCGACTGGACACTGGTATCCATCGGGATTGTCATATCACTGTTTGCGTTCGGTTCGATTGAAGGCGTACGCGAGGGTACGGTCATTTCGGCTTTTCTGGTCGGTTATTTCATCAAGCTGCTGCGCCGGATCGCATTTCGTTTGAGCAGCAAAAGAACTGCCAAAGCAGTCATTGAGCAAGGCCAATAATTCTGGGGCGCGTCCAATCGGGTTATGGTCATAACTTATAAGAGTATATGGTTAATTGGCTTCATTTTGATTATAATGGGCTGTTAGAGACGAAGAACGTCCTGATTCACTCCTTTTCCTGGAGTATGTCGGGGCGTTCTTTTTTATTTTGATAGGCTGCACGGCCATTTCCGCGATTTGCATCCGCAGTTCGAGGTGCTGGACTGGCGGGGAGTATCTTATTTCTGCGACTTCGCCTTCATCACGTCACACTTGAAACTCATCATAGAGATTAAAGGGCTGGATACTTATGCAAGCGGCATGGACAGGCAAACCTTTTGCAACGAGTTAAATCGGGAAACGTTTTTATCAGCTATGGGTTATCAGGTTATTTCTTTTGCTTACGATGATATGGCTAACCGTCCCGAGATCTGCATAATGCTCCTCAGGATAGTGATCAGCCGTTATCATGCCGCTACTTCCTCTGTGGGTGTGCCCACGGGTTACGGAGCGTGAAATTATCCGTTTTGGGTGCATGCTTGCCCGTCCGCTTCGCCCGATTGATGTCAAGACACATCTGCGCTTAAACCATCGAACGGCTCTAACGCTTTCTTCATTTCCTCTGCGATAAGGGGTTGCTTTTGCCCGTCACCGGATCGCAAGGCAAACATGTAGTGAAATACGAGCTGCATCCTCATGCGGCACAGTGTTTATAACTGAAGGCTTGATCTTCACATCTTCTGTGGCGATCGGCAGCATGCTAACTGCTGATCGCCCGGGTTTTATGGATGAAATGTTCCTCCGCTATCTGCTCGTAGATAAATACAGCCAAAGCCTTTCGCGTTAATTGATGGTCCAGTGTTACCACGCAAGAGCCATACCGGGTGATAGCGAACCGACACCGACACCGACACGACAGCTGCGGTATGACCTTCTTATAATCTGAAAAAGTCTGCTGTCAACCCGCATCAGTACGGGTCTCAGCAGACTTCTTAAGTTGCTTCCTTATTGGAAAACCTTCTCAAATACAGGGAAACTTGCAACCCTGCCAGGGAAGTTCACTTCACCTCGCAGATCATAACCCAAACCTTGATACAACTTGAGCGCTGACGCATTCTTGGAGTAAGTATCCAGCCGGAGGCTGCTATAACCTCCGCGTATGCCGTATTCTTCGGAGAAGGCAACAAGCTTGCGTGCAATGCCCTTCCCCTGCGCTTTCGGATCGACGGCAAGGCGGTGCATCATTAAATGCGGACCCTCTGCCTGCTTCCAGTTAATCGTCTGATACTGCTCGTCCTGTGATTCATCAAGGACAACAATCCCTAAGATACGGCCTTCTCCCTCAGCTACAAAGAGCGTTCCGTTCCGCAAATCCTCCCCGATCACATCCCGGTTCGGATAGAACTCATCCCATTGATCGCTGCCTCCAGCCTGCATCACCTGAACGCAGCGGGCAATCAAACCCATGATTTCTTGAATATCCTCACTGCGTCCTGTCCGAATTTCAATATTCATCGCTGCACCTACTATTGTTTTTAGATCAGTTTACTATGATTGGACGGCTGCAACAACACCGGTAGCTGAAACTAGCCTTCGCTTGGAGCACTGTAGTTGAAACTCACCTCACTTAGAGCACCATAGTTGAAACTCTTCTTGCTTAGAGCACCCTAGCTAAAACCTTTCTCGCTCGGAAGACCGATACTGAAACTTTCCTTGCTTGAGCTCCGTAGCTGAAACTCAACTCGGTTGGTATCCGCAGCTAAAACTCTTCTTGCTTAGAGCAACGTTACTGAAACTCAACTCGCAATGGAACACCAATTCCATCAACTCTGCCGTCTGCTTCATCACTCTTTATGGATAACTTAAACTGAACCTCCTTTGGTAATCCGCACTTAAGGCACATGCAATTTATCCTGAGATTTGCGTTTGGCTTCATTGTGACGCCAAGTGTTTTTGATGCTCTTGTGTATGATACGTACAGTTTGTCTTCGGAATAGTAGATTTCTCATAAAAATTAACCTCTCGCCCGTTCATCGTCCACAGTAAAGGAAAGGCATCATGCACTAACGTAAACCAAGTCCCTATAAGATCGCAAAAACATGCTTGCTGATATCTAACTTTCAAGATACACTTGTCTAGTAGATAAATTCGGTCGTGAAGTACACGCCGCTTCGATACGTTGTATCGGGGCGGCTTTTTGCATTTACCTTTTAACAGAGGAGAGAATCCGCGTGTCAAGATTTGTTCAAAAATATGAAGAGTGGATGCAGCTCAATATTGAGCAGGAGGAAAACCCCAGGCGGCGCGAATTGCTTGAGAAGGGACTAGGTCACGGCACCGTCGAATTTTTACGCACCATTTGGTTCCCAACGATACAGCATTTTGACCACCTGTATCCCGAGTGGGAAGTACGCGATTTCAACAATGGATTTCGTTACGTGGATTTGGCTTATACGCCTGGCGGTGTCAAAGGAGGAATTGAGATTCAAGGCTACGGCCCTCACGCCAGAGATCTTGATGTAAGACGATTCAAGGATTTATGCTGGCGGCATTGCTTATTAGCGCTGGATGATTGGATATTCCTCCCCATCCCTTACCTATCGATTCAAGATGAGCCTCGACGATGCCAGCAGCTTGTTCTATCCTTCATCGGCAAATTCACTTCTCTTGATACTCCGCATGCATTAACTTCTTTTGAAGCCGAGACGGTACGTTTTGCCAGGCGGCTGCTGAGACCATTCACGCCTTTAGAGTTGGCGGATCATCTGCGCATTACAGACAGGCATGCCCGTCGAATTCTGCATAAACTCGTGGATTTGGAGATCATGTACGTGTCTAGCGGTAATATGAGGTACCGTAGGTATCGTTTACGGACCGAGTAGGCGTTACTTACGGAGTCAGTAGACTTTATTAGGGGAACATTGCATTTCGAGATGGATAACGGACCGAGTAGGCGTTATTCGAGGTAAATTTGCAATTTACAATGGGTAACGGACTCAGGCGTCGTTATTCAAGGAAAAGGACAGCTCCAATGCCCACAATAGTCAATATAGCGCTTCTGCTGTCCGTTACATTAGAATTGCGGCCTTTTCAGCAGGAATAACGGCTGTGATGTCCGTTAGATCTGGTTTGGTTTAGAACTCTCTTTTAGACTCAGCGGAGCTTCTGCAGTGTTGACGGAGCTTCTGCAATATACGGAAAGACATGCCAGTCAAACCCTCGTAAACTCGTGGATTTGGAGATCATGTAGGTACCCGTCGGAAGCTAGAGATATCGTAGGTATCGCTTACGGACCGAGTAGGCGTTACTTACGGAGTCAGTAGATTTTATTAGGGGAACATTGCATTTCGAGATGGATAACGGACCGAGTAAGCGTTATTCGAGGCAAATTTGCAATTTGCAATGGGTAACGGACTCAGGCGTCGTTATTCAAGGAAAAGGACAGCTCCAATGCCCTCAATAGTCAATATAGCGCTTCTGCTGTCCGTTACATTAGAATTGCGGCCTTTTCAGCAGGAATAACGGCTGTGATGTCCGTTAGATCTGGTTTGGTCTCGTTCAGAACACCCCACGGTGCCTTGTTGATCTCGTTCTGAGCATTCCATGGTACCTCACTTCTTCTCAGAACACCCCATGTTACCTTGGCTATGTCGATATGCGTAACGCCAGCACGAGAGGCGCTAAGCCCTCACTCCAGCGCATGCGCAAAACCTGATCGCCACGTTGGATAGAGCGGCTCCCAGCCGTACTCCTTCCGAGCTTTGGCATTCGAAGCACCACGTTCGCCACGACGGCTCCCCGCTTGATATTCAGGAGTAGGTGCTTGCAGCGCATCCGCATACACCGGCAGCCACAACCTTCCAGCCGCAGGCTCGTCATCAACAATGTTTACCGGACCTATCGGCCAATCCAGTGCCAGCAGGGCAGCATTCGCCGCATCCTCAACATGAAGAAATGACGTAACCCCGTCCGTTGACGGGAGCGCTCGATGCACTACCTTTTCCGCCACACTCCCCTTGGCATCGTACCATGTGTTAGGGCCATACAGCATGCCATACCGTAGAATGACGTGATTTGGCAGTTGTGCGACAGCATGTTCCAACGAAACGATGCCGTCGATCGTAGACTTGCGCGGCGCAGGTGCATGAATGTCCAGGGATACCTCTTCGGTGGCGGGGTAATCCCCGGGCTCATAGGCCCACGAAATGCTTTGAGCAATCATTCGCTTAACACCTGCAGCCTGAGCAGCTTCCACCAAATGGCGTGTTCCCTCCATGCGAATCCTCGCATTATCCTCGAGGTTCCATTCGCTTAATGAAGTGAGCTGATGAATGACCACATCCGGGCGTATGTCCTCGATTACAGCTATCATCCCTTCCCGATCAAAGGCATCTGCGACAACGCCCCTGGCTCCCCAGGATTCAATGAACTCCTTACGCTGAGGGTTGTGTGTCATTCCTACAACCTCGTGACCTGCCTGAACGAGCTTGGGAAGCAGTAATTGCCCAATGACTCCTGTGGAGCCGGCAACAAATATGTTCAACTTAACGACCTCCAATCGAATACAAATAGGAATGAACCCAACGTTGTCAGACCGAACTTCAGTGTAGGGGTAGTTTCCATCTTAGCATGATGGGGATAGACCTATTAAGTGCCACTTTCCATGGAACGGACTATACCAATACCAATTCTTTCGATGAAGACGGTTCCCTCAACAATCGAATAGACCGCTCGCGGTATCGCTTTTCACATGAAAAAACACGCCTATTCGGCGTGCTTCAAATATGTAGCATGTAAAATTATTCTGTAAAATCCCTTACAATCATTCTATGCGTTTAAATCCGTTATCGCCGGCACATTAATTTCTTTGACACATGCCGCCTTCGATAAACCGACTACGCACCGGACAAGCGAGACGATATCTTGAACCGGGATTCGGGTGCCCCCGTATTCGGATATGGCCTTCTCCGCCCCATCTTCATAGGGGATCTCGGCTGCAAGCTCGCCCGGATTAATGCAAGTAACCGCTATGCCGTCTTTACGGACATGCTCCCGCAGAGCATGGGTAATGCCGCGCAAACTGAATTTGGATGCCACAAAAGAGACTTGGGCATTGTTCGTATGATCCAAGCCGGCAGTGGAGCCAATCATAATGATTTTGCCTGCTTCGGATTTACGCAGATTCGGCAGCAGCGCTTGCATGCAGGTTATCGTAGAGGTGATGTTCACATGTATGATGTTAGCAATCTCCGCAGGGTCATCCTCATCAAAATTATAGTGATCCTCGAAACCCTCTTTTTCCCATATCCCAACGTTATATATCAACACATCCAGTTTCTCATGCTGTAAGGAATTTGCCACTTCTTGAACGGCCTTCGGCTGTGAGAGATCGGCTTGGACCCATTTTCGCTGGACCCCATCCTCCATATCCAAACTGCCCGGTCTGCTTCGGGATACCACCCAAACCCGATCTCCCGCTTGGGGAAGGCCTTTGACAAAGGCGTCTCCCAGCCCTTTGCTTGCGCCAAATATAATATAATTCTTCATTCTTAGGTCTCCTTGATAAAATAATGAATTCGGCTGCTCTTGTACCTACCTCATTTCATTATACATGGACTTGTCGCTCAGATCGAAATGGGCGGTCTGCAGCATGTTCCACATAACCAAAAAACGCACCACTTCATGTGGTGACGTTTTCCGGGTTTAACTTGCCGAGCTACCGCTATAGCCGCGGTCCGGCTAGCTTGATGGCGTCTGGTATGTCACGAAATTTCTCGAAATTTTGAGCAAATAACCTCCCAAGCTCTCTCGCTCCACGGTCATACGCGTCCTTATCTGTCCATACGTTCCTCGGGTCTAGCAGCTCATCCGGAACTCCGGAAATAGCGGCTGGAATCCATACGCCAAACACTGGCTGGGGAATGAACGAGGTGTTCTCGATACTTCCATTTATAATAGCTGTAATCATAGCTCTTGTGTATGACAGGTTCATCCGTTGGCCGATCCCGTACGGACCGCCGCTCCACCCTGTGTTGACGAGATAGACGCGGGTATCGTGCTTCGTGATGTTGTTCCCGAGCATTTCTGCATACACATTCGGCTGAAGGGGGAGGAACGGGGCGCCAAAGCATGCCGAGAACGTGGCTTCAGGCTCCGTGACGCCGCGCTCCGTACCTGCCAGCTTGGAGGTGTATCCCGACAGGAAATGATACATGGCCTGCTCCTTCGTAAGCTTCGATACGGGAGGAAGCACACCGGAGGCATCTGCGGTTAAAAAGATAATGACCTTGGGATGACCGGCCACTCCCGGTATCACCGCCCCTTGGATATAATCAATCGGATACGCCGCCCGCGTATTCTCCGTCAATGCCTTATCGTTGTAATCGGCTTCGCCTGATACAGCATCAATGGCCACGTTCTCCAGAACAGAGCCGAATCGAATCGCATTCCAGATCTGGGGCTCATTCGTCTGCGTCAGCCCAATGCATTTGGCATAACATCCGCCTTCAAAATTAAATACGCCTTTGTCGGACCAGCCATGCTCGTCATCTCCGATCAATCTGCGGTTCGGATCAGCAGACAACGTCGTTTTGCCTGTCCCCGATAACCCGAAGAACAAAGCCGTGTCTCCCGCCTCCCCGATATTGGCCGAGCAGTGCATCGGCATGACGCCGCGGAATGGCAGCAGATAGTTCAGCACACTGAAGATGGATTTCTTCATCTCACCTGCATAGTGGGTTCCCCCGATGAGCACCGTCCTTCTTGCGAAGGATATCGCAATGAAGGTCTCGGAATTCGTACCATCCACAAAGGGATCCGCTTTCAAACCAGGCATCGCCAAAACAGTAAATTCGGGTTCGTGGGACTGTAATTCTGCCGCCGAGGGCCGTATGAATAATTGGCGGACAAACAGGCTCTGCCATGCGTGCTCGTTAACGATTCGAATTGGCAATCGATAATCGGGGTCTGCCCCGGCATATCCGTCAAAAACGAATAACCTGCGATACTCCATGTAATTCATCATCTTCTCATATAGCGAATCGAATTGTTCCGGAGTCAGTGCCTGGTTGACTCCGCCCCAAGCAATATGGTCTTCCGTTTCGCTTTCTCTAACAATAAATTTATCCTTCGGTGAACGTCCAGTATACTTTCCAGTCAAAACTTGCAGAGCGCCTGCGGAGCTAAGCTTCCCCTCTCCTTGAGAAAGAGCTGCCTCCACAAGTTTGACAACCGGCAGGTTTCTTCGAGATGTCTCCACATGCAGGCTGGCCATCCGTGTGTTCATTTTACGATTTGCGTTCACCGTAATTCCTCCCATTTCAGCCTCTTCATATCGTTATTCTTCGTCCATGACAACTCCCGGTACATCCAAACGGCTGTGCAGCTCCCGGCACTCCGGCTGATCGCATACACCATAGAAGGTGGCAATCCGATCCGTATCCACTGTATCGACTTGAGCGTTGCAATGTCTGCATAAGATGACACCCATATTCATTTGTTTAACGGAATCGTTCATGCTTCACTCATCCTCTCTTGTACCAGATGGGTTAAGTCTATAACTCTGCTTGCATATCCCCACTCATTGTCATACCAAGCCATTAATTTAATAAATCCATCAGATGCGCTTACCGTTAAGCCATCTATGACCGCTGACTTGTCGTTTCCTATAAAATCGGCAGATACAAGCGGTTCCTCCGTATAATCCACATATGCCGAAAAAGCACCTCTTGCCGCTTCGCGCAGCACGCCCTGTACATCCTCCGTTGTCATTTCTTTTGAGACCCGCAGGGTCAGATCAATCAGGGATACGTCCTGCGTTGGAACTCGGATGGAGGTTCCCTCAACGCAGCCGGACAGATGGGGAAGCACATCGATCAGCGATTTGCCAACACCTGTCGAAGTCGGAACAATGGATTGCGTACAGCCCCTGGCCCTTCGCAAATCCTTGTGGGGATTATCGAGATGCCTCTGGTCCGAGGTGAAGGAATGAATGGTGGTCATCCATCCCCGCTCCACACCGTACGCCTGATCCAAAATAAACAATACGGGAGACAAGCAGTTCGTTGTACAGGATGCCGCCGACAGCAGAGTGTGCTTCCGGGGATGATACTGATGGTCGTTGACCCCCATGACAACCGTCAGATCCATTCGGTCTCCCGGTGCGGAGATGATCACCGTTAATGCGCCTCCCGCCTTATGCTGCTCTGCACTCTCACGGTTGTTGAACTTTCCAGTTGCATCAATGACGATCTCCACGCCAAGGGCTTGCCATGGTATGCGCGATGGATCAGGCTCATATATCACCTGTATGGAATGCCCATTAATGATAAGGGCATCGTCCTTTCCCCATATCGCAGCATCCCACGTCCCATGAATCGAATCGTATTTCAACAAATGGGCGATGGTCTCAATGGGATGCATGCTGTTAATCGCCTTCAGTTGAGTTGAATGCTCAGCCATCAGCCTCCTGATCAATAACCGGCCGATTCTCCCCATTCCGCTTATACCGATTCCCGGATTCATTTCATCCCTCCAATTATACGCTTTATATATCCTTCTTACGCAATTAATGTACAATATAAATAAATAACGCGCAATATATAATAGCATATTTGTTGTAAAATTATTATTTATGACGTCATATTAAAATAATTACAAAAACCACCCTCTGTATTCACAGAGAGGCGGTTACTGCCTGGTGCCGCCAAATCGCCCCATAGTACACCGTTTGTCCTCAATGAGCACACACAAGATCCGAGCAATCCGCTTTTGTTATACGATTCCATCACCTAACCGGACTTAAGTTAATTTTTTTAATTACATCCGTGATTGTTGGTACAGAAATTGCTTGTTTAATCTTCATAAGTTCAAGTCAAGGTTATCACCAAACTTGCGGAGGGATCATGATCATGATGATAAGAATCGAACGAGACGAATTAGGGGCTGTAGAGGTACCTGCCTATGCTTACTATGGGATTCAAACACTGCGAGCCGCCGAAGTTTATCCGACTGCCGGAACGCCCGTTCACCGAGCGTTTATCGCAGCCATGGCTAATGTTAAAATCGCGGCTGCAAAAGCAAATCTGGAAATCGGTGCGCTGCCTCAACGAATCGGCAACCTCATTGTACAGGCAGCAGAGGAGATATTGAGGGGTAAACATTCGAAGCACTTCATCGCCGATTATTCGCAAAGCGCATCCGGGGATATTCTGAACACCAATATGAATGAAGTACTGGCCAACCGCGCCCTGGAATTCCTGCTTGAAGATAAAGGAAACTATAGTGTTGTCAATCCTGAGCTGCACGCGAATTTAGGTCAGACGTCAAACGGGGTCATGTCGGCTTCTCTTCAGATCGCAGCTTATCGGCTCACACAGGATTTAATCAAGTCCTTGCAGGATTTGATAACCGAATTATTGTACAAAAAGGAACCCCTCGACCAGCTCCACACGCCAGAAATTTCTATGTATCATTCCGGTGCTCCGCTATGGTTCAGCCGCCAATTCGAGGATTATGGCGAGTGCATTCAAAGCGATATGACACGACTGGACAAAGCCGTCTCGCAGATGAATATCATCTGCTTGAATTCGGCAGCCATGGGCAGACAGCCTGATCATCATTCCGGATTTAACGAGAGAGCTACCTCCCATTTACAAGAGCTAACCCAAATCGAGCTGTTTCCTTCCAAGAGCGGGGAACCATCTTATCATGTTGTTGTTGAGCTCTCTTCCGCACTAAAAGGCCTGGCTGTTAACCTGTCCAAGTTATGCAGCGACATTCGCCTCGGTGCTTCGTTGGAGCAGATCGATATCCATCCGGCCAACGGCATCGTACACGAAAAGGCCATATCCCTAAGCCAATCTGCCTTTCAGGTCATGGGACTCGATCACAGCATCAGCCTCGCAGCTGAAATCGGCATGCCGGATCGAAACGCTATCCCGCCCATTATCATCTACAATGTGATGGAGTCCTTGAGCTTGCTTATCAACGGAATCCAATCCTTCACGCTGGGTGCCAGGGGAAGCTCGAATTCTTCCAGCCCAGTCTTCCGCTAAATATTCCCTGATAGGGGTAACTACAGGGCAATTGAAATGAAATAGCGGCGCAGGAATACTCCCTGCGCCGCTTTTTTTAAAGATGAATCATAGCGCAGTGTTCCACAGAGACTAGAACCACGGAAGAAAATCGTGCTCCATTGCCCAGCATCCCTTTCGGGAGCCCCTTCAGTTCTGTTCCAAAGGCTCGGGGCCAACATGCTAAACACCCTTTATCATCTCCGCCTCCGATAGGTTGAGGATAAGATTTTCAATTCTTCACGGTACTTGGTCACCGTTCTGCGCGATAACTGTATTCCTTCTGCAAATAATAGCTCAACGATGGTCTGATCGGAGTGCGGCTTGCTCTTGTTCTCGGCATCGACAAGTTCCCTGATCCTCAGCTTTACACTGCGCGAGGATGCCCCGCTTCCGTCCGCTGTGGCTATGCTTGGTGCGAAAAAAAATTTCAAAGGAAACACTCCTTGCGGAGTAAGCACGAACTTGTCGTGAATTGCCCGGCTGACTGTGGATTCATGCATATCCAACATGCTGGAGATGGTAAGCAAATTCATCGGCCGAAGACCTCTCACACCTCTCGCCAGAAATTCCTGTTGTTCCTCCATCATCGCCGTTACTACCCTCATCAGGGTCAGCTTCCGCATCTCGATACAGCGTTCAATCCAACGCGCCGAATTAAAACAATGGTTTAAATAGGAGTCCGCTTCGGCCGTTTGCCTGATTTTGATCCACTCCCGGCATTCCTTATTCACGGAAAGCCTGGGGTGGGCATACGGATGCATTGCAACCGTCCAACCATCCCCTACACAGCGGACTACAGCATCAGGAACAATATAATGTCGTTCTGGAATGCTCATCGATAACCCCGGACGCGGATTCAGGCTGCGGATATACTGTGATGCCCTGCTCACCTGCTCCTTGCTGATTCGTAAAGAAAAGCCGATCTGATCGAAACTTCCATCGGCCAGCTGCGGTAAATACCCATCCACGATTTCTTCCGCATACGGAACAGGTTCCGGGTCCCGCGCGATTTGCAGCAGCAGGCATTCCTGCAAACTCCTGGAGCCTATTCCTGCTGGCTCCAGAGATTGCAGCTGATGAAGCGCTGCCTCCAGAAGATCATCAGAAACCTTCAACACTCCTCCGAGGTCTGACAACTCCGCATCCAGATACCCGTCATCATTAAGATTCCCCGCCAAAAAGGCAGCAACCCGGTACACATCGGTTGGAAGGGAGAGGAGACGGAGCTGATTCTGCAGCCTTGTCTCCATGGATTCTTGCGCCGACTTCACATTCCACAACGGATCTTGATCATACGCAATGCTGCCGCTGCTTGCTCCGCGTTTCTTGCGATATAGATACCCATCACGTCCAGCTTCAATCTCAAGGACCGGGTTCTCCATCGCCTGTTCCTGCAAATATTGCAAAAGCTCATAACCTGACAATGACAAAATATGAATCGACTGCTTCAATTCAGGTGTTACAGTCAGAGTCGTACGTTGATCCTGCACCAATGAATAGTTTAACAACTCATCTCCCCCTTCCTCCAGGGTCAGCTCAAACTGCATCCTACGATCTTTTTCCTCTACTATACTTAATTTGGTTTGCAATGAACATTGAATATTGAAAGTTGAATGTTACAGAAAGTCTCATTAAAACCGGTCGGAAACCAGCTTGCCTTGAGTAAACAGCAGCAGATAATCCCGGCCCCCTGCCTTGGAATCCGTACCCGACATATTGAATCCGCCGAACGGATGAGTTCCAACCAAAGCCCCTGTGCACTTGCGGTTGAAATATAAATTCCCGACGTGGTACTCACGTCTGGCTTTCTCCAGGTTAGCGCCATTGCGCGAGATGACAGCCCCTGTTAAACCATAATCGGTTCCGTTTGCAATTTGTATGGCTTCGTCAAACGACGCCGCTTTTGTGAACGCTACGACTGGTCCAAAGATCTCTTCCTGTGAAATTCGGGCATCCGCAGCCACATCTGCGAAGATGGTAGGCTCGATAAAATAGCCGTTCGAGTCACCCGTACTGCCGCCGAGCACCAAACGCCCTTCCTGCTTGCCAATTTCAATATATTCCAGGATTTTATTATATGCTTTCTCATCTATAACCGGCCCCAGATTGGCATCTGCATGTGCCGGGTTTGTCATCTTCAACTGACTCGCACGCTCCACTACCCGTTCCAGTACCGTGTCGTATACGTCTTCATGGATGATGGAGCGTGAACAAGCAGAGCACTTTTGCCCGGAGAACCCGAATGCGGACATTGTTATCATATCCGCTGCCAGATCCAGATCAGCTTCGGAATCCACAACGATGGCATCTTTGCCGCCCATCTCGGCCACGACCCGCTTGATCCACTTTTGTCCCGGATTAGCCTTGGCAGCTCGTTCATTAATTCGGAGACCGACATCCCGGGAACCAGTAAAGCTGATGAATCTTGTAAGCGGATGGTCGACCAGGTAGTCCCCTACTTCACCGCCGGGACCCGGGAGGTAATTGACAACACCGGGTGGAAGACCCACCTCTTCCAGCAAGGCCATAAATTTCGCTGCAATCACCGGCGTAGTGCTTGCCGGCTTTAGGACAACGGTATTGCCGGTAACAAGAGCTGCTGTAGTCATACCTGCCATTATGGCCAGCGGAAAATTCCAAGGCGGAATAACGACACCAACTCCAAGCGGGATATAATACAGCTCATTCTCTTCCTCGGCACTTGCCGTTAACGGCTGAGGCAGACTGAGCCGCTGCATCTCCCGTGCATAAAATTCCAGGAAATCAATGGCTTCCGCCGTTTCCACATCAGCCTCTACTCTGGTCTTTCCGGCCTCGAAGGTCATGATGGCCGAGAATTCATGCTTGCGCCGGCGCAGAATGGCTGCTGCCCGGTACAGATACCTTGCGCGTTCATTCGGATCGGTGCGCTTCCATGTCTCGAATGTCGCTGCCGCGACTTGGATCGCTTTCTCTGCAAGCTGGGCATCCGCTTGCGAGACAATGCCAATCACCTGCGAATGATTGGCCGGATTTATGGAAAGGGCTGTACGGTCCGTTGTAATTCTCTCGCCGCCAATGATGAGCGGGTACTCTTTGCCTAGTTCAGCCTCTGCTTTTTTTAGTGCCTGCTCATATAATTCGTGGTTTCTTTCTTCCTTAAAATTCACAAATGCCTCATTCTTAAACTCGGTTCTCATATCGAACAACCATCCTCTCACCATTTGTTTTAGATATCGCTTTCTCATTCAAAGATTACAAGCAATTATCGTGCCAAGTTCAAACTCCATGATATTTGGCACATTTTTTGCTTAAGAATATGTCGATTCCGTATTTTTATTACACTAATCAAGCTCTTGTAAGGAGGAGTAACCTTTGGATCGCATTGAACTTTATCGCAAAACACTGTTGTCGGTATCCGGCAACCGTTTGGTCGAGAAACTTGCCATTAAATACGGGCGGAAATTGGCAGGTAAATTTATTGCAGGCGACACACTCGCTGAGGCACTGGACGAAATTGAGCACCTGAATGGCAAGGGAATCATGGTGACGCTGGATCATTTGGGAGAAGGTATATCGCACCTAAACGAAGCTGCAGCATACCGGGAAGAATATATCAGGCTTGTGGAGGGCATCGCTGAGAGGAAAGTCAGCTCCAATGTATCGCTGAAGCCGACGCAGATGGGATTGGCCCTCGACCCGCAAGTCTGTTACGATAACATCCGCTCGATCGTACGCCAAGCTAAACAACACAATAATTTCATCCGAATTGATATGGAAGATTCTCCTTTTACCCAAGCCACGATTGATATTGTGCTCCGGCTGCATGCAGAGGGTCTGAACAATGTCGGCACCGTCATCCAGGCATATCTGCATCGCACAGTGGAAGATGTTAATCAATTGATTGATGCTAAAGTCAATCTTCGGCTTGTAAAGGGAGCCTATAATGAACCGGCATCGATTGCCTATCAGCAAATGAATGAGGTCATTGACAATTACAAACGGATCATCCAGATGCATTTGGACAGAGGCGTATATACAGCGATTGCCTCACATGATGATAGAATCATAAATTGGGTCAAAGCCTACGCCAAGGAAAATGGCATCACCGCCGATGCGTTTGAGTTCCAAATGCTCTACGGCTTGCGGATGACGGATCAGGCGGAATTAGCCAAAGAGGGCTACCGCATCCGCTGTTATATGCCTTATGGCACGATGTGGTACCCCTACTACACCCGGCGACTGGCCGAGAAACCGGCCAATCTGTGGATGGTTCTCAGCAATATGTTCAAATAATATTTACACTGAAAATCAGGCTGGGTATAATGGCCCTATTAATACAAACAAGATAAAATGTATTCATATATAGGGGGCACCGGAATGAAACATGTTTTGCCTAGTCTGGAATGCCTTATCCGTACGGATTACAGCATGATTCATCTGTCCAGCCTGTCAGAGCTTGAGAACGGTCAACACGAGGCGGCCGGAGTTCCTGTCTTCTTGGAAGACGGTCAGGGCCGTTATGGTTTGCTACAATTCGAAGCCGATGCCGAAATTCTTGATCAGCCCTGTGTAATGGATGTTGCTGCTGTAAATATAGATGAGTCTATACAAAGTATTGCGCAAGCATTCCGAGCGGCCCCTCTGGCGATTGTGGAACGTGACGGCACACCCGTTGGCTACATCTCATCAAGCGATGTGATCGAAGCTGCGCTGCAAGCGTTTCGCCATCTGGAGGCCTATTTCTCCACCACTTTGGAAACGCTTAATCCCGATGTCGCAATTACACTCATCAACGAGGAAGGCCATGTGGCTGTCTGGACATCCGGCGCGGAGCACATCTTCTCCATTCGCAGGGACGAGATTATCGGGAAGCCTGCTTCGGATTTTTTCCAAGCGGACCGTTTGCAGTCGCTCCGAACGCTCAAAACCGGCGAATCGGCGCATAAAATGCAGCATCGGCCTCGCCAGGATATGTTTGTCCTCATTAATTCCAACCCCATCACCTTAGATGATCAGATCATTGGCGCTGTAGCGGCAGAATCCGATCTGACTACACAAATGAGACTCCATCAGGAACTGATCCAGATGACAACCAAAGTCCATCATTTACAGAAGGAAGTCGCCATGCTCAGCCCTTCCAGCGACCCTTTCCAGCATATCAAAGGAACTAGCCGAACCATCAAGAATAGCATCGATACCATCCGTAAGATCAGTACAACCAAAGCGACGGTTCTCATTCAAGGAAAAAGCGGCACCGGGAAAGAGCTCTTCGCCAAAGCCATCCACGATTCCCGTGAAGGGAGCAGCGCTCCGTATATCGCCATCAACTGCGGAGCCATTCCGGCTGCCTTGTTCGAGAGTGAGTTGTTTGGCTATGAGCGGGGAGCGTTCTCGGGAGCGGATCCCAAAGGCAAAAAAGGAAAAATAGAACTCGCGAGCGGCGGTACATTGTTCCTCGATGAAATCGGGGAAATGCCGCTGGAAATGCAGGTCAAGCTGCTTCGTGTGCTGCAAGAGCGCAGTTATTTTCCTGTTGGCGGCACACAGCTGAAGCGGACCGACTGCCGTATCATCGCAGCAACCAACCGTAATCTGGAACAGATGATTGCCGAAGGCAGCTTTCGTGAGGACCTGTACTATCGACTGAACGTAGTGTCTATCGAGATTCCTTCCTTGCGTGAACGCAAAGAAGATATTTACGAATTGACGCAATCCTTTTTACATGAATTCTCGCTTATTTACGGCCGGCACATCCAGTCTATTGCTCCCGATGTGTTAGAAGATCTGCTGCGGTACGACTGGCCGGGCAATATCAGAGAATTGCGCAACACCATAGAGCGACTGGTGATATTCTCCACCGATGGTGAGATCCGGCGCGAATATTTGCCTGACAACATTTACTCTGGCGACAAACAGCTGCCCGTCCCAGCCGATGATTCCAACAATATGAACACTCCCCCCATCACCGGAGAGGCGTTTCAAGCCGCGCTCGACGATTACGAACGGAAATTGTTATCCCAGGCATTAGCAGCCGTTAACGGTAACAAGCTGAGCATGGCTAAACAACTTGGCATTTCAAGAGCTACATTGTATAACAAGCTGAAACGGCTGAATCTTTGATGATGCACTGAATTCTAATTAATTGGACACTCTTCCATCGCACTGTATAAATAGTTATACACCCTTAACTACATATAAATGTATCCACAAAAAAGCCGACCCTGATATAGGATCGGCTTTCTTCATTTCTTGTAGGGTTATTGCTCCGTTATGATTGCGGCTTTATTTTTTGCCGCTGATAATCCATATCTTGAATCTGTTAACATCCCGTTTTGTTGACAAACGTTATCCTCACATTTACAATGAATTTATCTTGATAGTCAAGATATTAGATGAATAAGGCACTTTATTTCTAACATCTCTTTTTTTGATATGCCAATCACCAGTTATATAAATCTTCCAAATCAAAGTGAGTGATGAACCTTGTCAATACTCGTTGTGTACGCAACCAAATCAGGAGCATCCGAGCAGTGTGCCAGGCTTTTATCGGAGCAGCTTCCCTATTGTAGAATTTGTGATATTGGCTCGGAGAAGCCGACAATCGATGAATTCGACAGCATTATTGTGGGGGCGGGCGTCAGAGACGGAAAGATATATAAGCCGCTTCGCGACTTTATTAAGAAGAATCATAGCGAGCTGCTAAACAAGAAGATAGGCTACTTTATTTGTAACGAGAAGCCTAGGAAAACCGAGGAAATCCTGGACGAGAATATTCCGAATGATCTCAAGAAAGCAGCCGTTTGTATGGAGTCGTTTGGCGGATATAAGGCTTATGCGGCGCCTAAAGAGAATGAGGATCCGTTAAAGGGGATTTTCGTGGACAAGATTAGAACCTTTGCAGAGAAGTTCATGATCTGAGAATCTTAATCTGAACCCGTTGCTAAACCCAAAAACCGCGAGTTATACTATACCTACTGAGGACGTGAAGAACACGCCGCTTCCATACGATGTAACCCGAATGAAGTGATCGGGCTGCATGGGTATGGGGCGGCTTTTTAATGTTTGTTTTTATTAAACAACCCAAAGGGGGTAGACCGATTCATGTCACGTTTTGATAAGCAATATGAGTCTTGGATGCAAACAAATACCCTAAATGAAAAAAATCCGCGCAGACTCGAAATCCTTCATAAAGGATTAGGTCATGGAACAATCGAATTCCTGCGCTCGATATGGTTTCCGGCGATCGGTAATTTCAATGATTTGTATCCAGAGTGGGAAGTACGTGATTTCAGTAATGGTTATCGTTATTTGGACTTGGCTTATATGCCTGGCGGGGCAAGAGGAGGAATCGAAATCCAAGGATATGGACCGCATGCCCGCGATCTTGACGTCAGAAGGTTCAAGGATTTATGCCGACGTCACTGCTTATTGGCCTTGGATGGCTGGACCTTTCTTCCGATCGCCTACCCCTCCATCGTCGACGAGCCAAAACAATGCCAGCAGCTCGTATTGTCTTTTGTCGGTCGATTTATTGCATCGGATGTCCCTGCGACCTTGACTTGGCTTGAGGCGGAAGCTGTCCGGTTTACGCGAAGGCTTCTGCGTCCGATCACCCCGTTGGAACTCGCTGATCACCTTAGGGTCAGCGACAGACACACAAGGCGCCTGTTGCATAGGCTGGTCGAGCTCCAAATACTAGACGTTGCAAGCGGGGAACGACGAGCTCGCACCTATAAACTCCGTTTATGATTAAGGGGTTATGCAGCAGTACTTTGCGGGCAGCCACATCCAGTAGCGCCACCTGTTGGTTGGTTGCCAGGCAGGGTGTGTGTTGCTCCCAGTAATCCTAGTAATCGAAACCACCATGAACCTCTGGTATCTGGGGGATCTCGAGGGTTCGGACAATCCGAGAATTTCGAGCGTTTCGAGGATTTTGAGCGTTTCGAGCATTCCGGGTACTTCGGGCATTTTTTCGGGGGCTTTAAGGATTTCTGGCATTTTGGGCATTGCGGCATTTCCTTCATTGAGGGCATTGAGGGCGCTTGCTGCTTCAAGCACTTCTGACATGTCGAGGACTTCGCTCCTCGTCAGCAGCGCTTCTTTCATGCCTCTTGTGCGGCTTCTCGTTTCGCATTGCACCTGCGTTGCCTCACGACTCTGGATGAGCCTATACTAAACTGGACACAGAATCCGTTATTATGAGAAAACTGACCTGTTTTTGAGAATTTCCGGACTCAGGATCCGTTATTTGCTTAAAACATCACTAAATATCGCCATTTTTTAAGTAATAACGGATCTGGTGTCCTCAAACTGACCATATACAACTACATGGGACGAAATAGCGGAACCTCTGTCCTCACATTTAACTGGGCAGCTCTCGCATTTGCCATTTGGCGGTTGGGGTTGACGAGTGACAGTTAGCAAAGGTTTCTGTGTTCTGTAGTCTTTGGTCTGTGCGTTAGCGGTTGGGCGTGATTGTTAGTCGTTCACCGCTGTCTTCGTCGCGTTCATTGCTCCAGCACCTTGACCATGCCGGTCGAATTCAACGCTCGCCTTATCGCATCCTTGTCTCCGCCTTTACTTATTGTTTAGTAGCTCTACTGTTTACTGTTACTGTTACTGTCACTGTTACCGTTACTGTACTGTTGACTTTTACTTCATGCTATTGGCTTGTTTACGGTTTTTGCTTGTTGTTACTGTTTGCTGTTAATGCTTACTTTTGACTCTAGAGTTACTGCTACAGTTACTATTGGCTATTCACGCTTACTGTTACTTGCTTACTGCTACTACACATACTGCTTACTGCTACTGCTACTGCTACTGCTACTGTTACTGCTCACTGCTACTGCTTACTGTCTACTGTTTACTTCTGACTGCTCACTGCTACTGCTTACTCTTTGCCGTTGGCAGCTTACTGTTAACTGTGGTCTTTGCCCGTTAGCATTAGCGTTAACCCATTACCACCGTCATCATCGCGCTTGTGTTCATGCCCTTGCCCTTGCCCGCAGCCAAATTAATTCAACCTATGAACCATTTCATACTTGTTGCCGCAGGGATCTTCAAAATAAACGGCATAATAGGTCGGACTGATCGGGAAGAACCCTGGCCCGCTGTTAATGGTTCCCCCATGCTGCTTCACAACTTCTGCGATATGATCAACTTCAGCCGGATCTTTTCCCCAGAACCCGATCAGATTGTCATTCGGTTGATGTTCGGGATCCTCCGTTATCGCAAAATAAGGAACACTTGGAAGCTCCCCTTGTGCCGCAAATACGTTCCATTGCTCGGAATGATAGGTGATGGTGAAACCCAGTTCATGCAGCAGCTTGTCATAAAACAGACTAACTTGTTCCCACGAATTCACTCGCAGGTCCATATGACTGAATCGATTCATCCTGCCACCTCCCTATGTTGTTGAATCGTTGTCAGTACCTCGTCCCAGTAACGCCTCATCACCTCTCGCATATAGACGTCTTCCAGCATTTCCTGATGAATCGCGATGGTGGTTTTACCGCTATTCGTAGATAGTACGTAGATTTGCAGCCGGGACGGGTTATCCCACGCCTTGCACTTCCATGTCAAACGCAGTTTATGATAGGGGATGACCACCGTAATCTTGCCGGACACGCCTTCCTTCGACTCATATTCATGCCCTACCCGAAACTCTATCGAAGGTACATCCCCTATCCATAGCGCCAGACCTTCCGGCGATGTGAGGAAGTCCCAAGCTTGCTCCTTCGTCATGGCCATCGTTTTTCTAACGCCGATCTGCACGCCTGCGTCTTTGGAAAATCCAACAGGAATCCGGCCCATGAGCTGTTCGTACATGACGGTGATCCATTCACCCCACTCCTCTGACACCTGATCCAACGCGCAGATATGATTTCGGATCTGTTCATGAGACCATAGCTGGTCCACTTCCTGCCCAAGTTTGGCGACCCAGTCTTCCCACGAGCGTCCCGTTGCCTGTAACACATCTTGTCTAAAAATAGCCCCTGCCACCCTAATCTCCTCCTAACGCTGCCTTATGGAATTCATTATATAACGCAAACAATGACATAGAAGGTCAGTCTTTTATCATTGGGATTGATAATATTTCAACAAGGATTCCGTAATGTCGATCATGCCTAGTTTCAATTCTTCGGGCTCCATGATTCGAATCCTCCCCCCAAATGATAGGAGATAATAGGCTACCTGGGTGTATAGCGTAAGCTCGTCCAGCCTGAATACCGCATGATCTGCTGTCCGCTCCTGCAGTGCATGACCGAGCAGCCAATGCTGACATAAATCGTCAATAGCTTGGGGGACACCTTGTATGTGCACGGAGACCCCATGCGGGTTGTTATCAGAACCCTGCTCTGCCAGCAATCCCTCCAACAAAAACTCACGGGCGGAGAACGGCTCCGGACGGACAAAGGAGTCAACGGTACAACGGATATCGCTCATACGATCGACGCGAAAGCTGCGTATTTCACCCCGCAGGTGGCAATAGCCCACCGTATACCATTTGCTCTTCCAATGGACAAGCCCATATGGATCCAGGATACGTGTATGTATGGTACCATCATACCCTGTCTTATAGTTGATCTGGAGACGGCATTGATGGTCGATGCCAGCTTCAATCGCGGCAAGCATGGACATAAGCACGGGAGCTGTAGGCGGTTGGATGACCTCGATACTATTTTCACGGCGCGTTAGACGCTCCAGCTGCTCCGGATTCGTATGCCGCTTGATTTTGGAAAGAGCTCGACTGAGTGGAGCTTCGGAAGGATAACCCGCTTCCCGTGCGAATGCAGAGGCGTGAAGAAGTGCCTTCTGTTCATCGGCATCAAAAAACAGGGGCGCAAGCTTGATAGGATCAGGGATGAAGTAACCCCCATCGCGTCCGATTTCGGAAACGATCGGCACGCCGGAAATACAGAGGGCATCGATATTCCGGTATATCGTTCGAATATGTACGTCAAGTTCCTCCGCCAGCTGTTTGGCCGTCATTCTTCTTCGTGCCTTTAAGAGCCATAGAATCGCCAGCATATTATCAGCCTTAGACATCGTATTCAGTACTCCTCCCCTTCAGGATTCATTCATTTCACTTCCATTATAAATCACAAAAAACACAGGTTCAGAAATATCTCCCATGCTGCATCTGCTGTTGATGTGCCTACTCATTCCCTGCCAGCCGAGAGAAAAGCCGACCCTCTGCTGGAGCAGCTCTTCGTTCTTATTCCTTAAACACGACTTCGTTTTATCCATGTGAACGCAGATCGCTAGAATTAGCCTCTTTGTCTCTAATCTAATAAGCTGCCTACGGTAATTAAACCTAACGACCTCCGCCGTTATCATGCTCCGCCTTGATGACAACGCTCCTCTTCATACGCCCTTCATCATCCCACTTGGCATTTTTATAACCTTTTTACATATTATGTATCTCTTGTCCTTGATATCTGAAAAAATATTGGATAGGATTATACCTAAAAAACCAAAAACTCGTAAAGGGTGATGATGAAAGAGATTGGATGGTCCTGCCGTTGACGATGGACGAATCATTCTTGCAGGAGGCATGATATGAAAATTCACAACGCGATTCCATGGCGTGGAAACAAGCTGGAGCTGAAGAACGTCACTGCTTCCAACATCGCGGGTGCGATGATTTATACGAACCATACCACCTACACATTATATTCCGACTACACCATGTCCGGCGTGGCTGGAGGTCTATATGCTTCCGGCTCCAAAACCGCATCTGCTGCCAGTCCATCCTCCTTTGTTGAGATGACGTGGAACGGTGAAGGCGGAGATACTTACGGATTCTAAAAAGAATTGGCAGGCCCCCCGGGGATTCGTCCTCAGGTGGCCTGTCGTTAGACTAACTTAACAACCCGGCAGCGGTCATCCTCATTCATGCGGATCGGTGATTTCGCTTGACCCGCATAGGGAGAGCGCTTCCTGAATGGTCTCGTATACGATAGCCTTGGCCCTCTGTCCGGAGGTCAGCCTTCTTGTCCCTTGCCCTGCCCATAATGACATATAGTCCGGATTATTTTGGCGGTTGGCGGCGTTTCTAATATCGCGGGTCACCGTATTCTGCACGGGAAACGGAAGCGGCTCTAAAGCAGTGGCATCCCAACGCCTGATAAAGGCATTGCGTATTCCTCTGGCTGGCCGTCCCGAGAACGCTTGGGTAATGACTGTGCTCTCTTCCGTGCTCTCCAGCAGAGCCTGCTTGTAAACCTCATGCGCCCCCGATTCCAGTGCCGTCAAAAATCGCGTCCCCATCTGGACGCCTTGCGCTCCAAGAACAAGCGAGGCAACAAGCCCGCGTCCATCCATAACGCCTCCCGCAGCAATAACCGGTATCTTCACCTGATCCACAATTTGCGGTACCAGGGAAAATGTCCCGATATTCGCACCCATCGGGTGCTCTGTCAGATCAAACGTTCCTCGATGTCCACCTGCATCGCTGCCTTGGGCAACAATGGCATCACAGCCCGCTTGCTCCGCCATCAACGCTTCGTTTACCGTCGTTACCATCGTAACCACCAGCAGGTTTGCCGCTTTTGCCTGCCGCATGAGAGGTTCAGGCAGAATGCCGAATGCAGTGCTGATGACAGGCACCTTCTCTTCAAGCAGAACCGTGAATTGCTTCTCAAACCAATCGGCAGCTGCCACTTGATCCGCACCCGCTTGAGGAATGCCCAGCGTTTCCCGCATCCGGTTCAGCTCATGCTGGACTTCTCCGATTCGATCCAAGTTATCCGAAGCCTGAGTGGCAGTAGAAGCAAAGAGATTCACGGCAAAGGGCTTATCCGTCAGCTTGCGGATATCCTGAATGCTTTGACGAATGGCGGCCGGCTCCATATAGGCTGCGCCCAGCGTTCCAAGCCCGCCTGCATCCGATACGGCGGCAACCAGATCAGCCGTTGACGGCCCTCCGGCCATTCCAGCCAGAAAGACCGGGTAGCGGATTCCGAACCGTTGGCATAACTCCGTGTATAGCTGCATATTCATGATTCCCTCCTTCGTTGTTACAGCTATTATCCTATGAAGACACAACAACTTCCATCGTAAAAAAACCGCTGAACACAATGATCTGTGTTGAGCGGTTTTTTCAAGTTTAGGACATTTTCACCAAGCTGTAGTTTTTCTTTCCTTTGCGGATGATGATGAAACGCCCGCCGATCGCTTGATCAGCCGTAACCTCATGTTCCAGGTCGCTGACGCGCTCGCCGTTCATGGAGATTGCGCCTTTCGTGATGTCCTCGCGGGCTTGCCGCTTGGAAGGCTCGATGCCCAGATCCACGAGCCAGTCAACGATATTCTTCGGCTCCTGCGTCGCTTCAAATGTTGGCATCTCCTTGAAGCCCTGCTCGATCTCTTCGGCCGTAAGCGATTGGATATCACCCGTAAACAGGGCTGCGGTAATGCGCTTGGCTTGCTCCAGCATTTCCTCGCCGTGCACGAATTTCGTCATTTCCTCTGCCAGCATTTTTTGTGCTTCGCGTTTATGCGGCTCGCTCTGAACCTTCTCGGCCAACTCGTCGATTTGCTCTTTACTCAAGAACGTAAAGTACTTCAAATATTTCACGACGTCACGGTCATCGGTGTTCGCCCAGAATTGGTAGAACTCAAATGGCGTGGTTTTGTTCGGATCCAGCCATATCGCGCCACCGGCGGTTTTGCCGAATTTCGTGCCGTCGGCTTTCAGCATCAGCGGAATCGTGAGACCGAATGCTTTCGCCTCGGAGCCTTCTTTTTTCCGGATCAGATCAAGACCGCTTGTAATGTTGCCCCATTGGTCCGAGCCGCCGATTTGCAGCTGCACGTCTTCATGCTGGAACAGATGCAGGTAGTCCACGGACTGCAGAATCTGATAAGTGAATTCCGTGAAGGAAATGCCGCTGTCGAGGCGGCTCGCCACAACGTCCTTCGCCAGCATGGAGTTGATGCTGAAGTTTTTGCCGAAATCTCGTAAAAATTCGATAATGCTAATCTTATGCGTCCAGTCGTAGTTGTTGACCATGCGAATTTGATTATCGCCTTCCGTCACAAAGAGCTTTTTCATTTGCCCGGTCAGTGCATCCACGTTGGCCTGAACCTGCTCCAGCGTTTGCAGCGAGCGCTCGGTTTGACGTCCGCTTGGATCCCCGATAGTGCCGGTTGCGCCACCGATCAGAATGACCGGGCGATGACCGGCAAGCTGGAAACGCTTCAGCATAATAAAGGGAATCAGATGGCCGATATGCATGCTGTCGCCCGTTGGGTCTACGCCGCAGTATAGCGAGATTGATTTCTCATTCGTAAGCTCCCGGAGGCCTTCGGCATCCGTCTGTTGGTTGATGGCATCGCGCCATTCAAGTTCATCGATAATATTCACAGCATTAACACCCCTTCAATTCATTAATATCCTTATTACGAAACGTCCATCCTCGTTGAAAAAAACAAAAAATCGCCCCTTGTCTGTTATAGACATAGGGACGATTAATAACCGTGTTACCACCCAGATTGCACAATTGGACCGCCAGCTGCTGCTGCTGCGCGCCGTTCATGCCGCTCATCAGGCGAGATATCGTTCGCCATTTCCGCTCGGCATTACCCGAGATACTCCAGAGTGTAATTCGCCAGCTTGGTGTGTACCGGGTTCCATCAACCCCCGGCTTTCTAGAACAGGGACCAAGCTGCTACTGGGCTCTTTCAACGCATGTCGTTTATAAGATTACAGACAGTATAGTGAAATAATAAATCGATGTCAACCAACGTTCGCATAGGTAGTCTTATACAGGCGGCAAACCTAAATGAAGGTCCGGTTGTTCAACTGCTGCTCTTACGTGCGGCGCATATATGCACGTACCGTAATCGGAGCAAAGATAGCTACAATGACGGCAGCGCCGATCAGCGAAATCGCGAGATCCCATCCGACAATCCCGGAGTTGGTCAGATCCCGCACAGCCGTAACCAGATGCGAGATCGGATTGATGTTCACAAACCACTGCAGCCAGCCCGGCATGGTATCTACCGGAACGAACGCATTGGAGAGAAACGTGAGCGGGAACAGCACAATCATGGATATGCCCTGTACGCTTGAGGCCGTACGCGCAATGACACCGAAGAAAGCAAATATCCAACTGATTGCCCATGAACACAAAATTACCAGCAGCGCCGCGAGAGCAACGTAGCCAAGGCCCCCTTCGGGACGGTACCCCATAACATATCCCATGCTAAAGGTAAGCACCGTTGCTATGGTGTACCTGACGGTATCTGCCAGCAGGGCTCCGGCAAGCGGAGCAATCCGCGCAATAGGCAGCGACTTGAATCGGTCGAACACCCCTTTATCCATATCCTCGCGCAGTTGAACCCCGGTCACAACGGAGGTCGTAATCACGGTCTGAACGAGGATCCCCGGAATGATGACAGGCAAATAACTCAATACGTCGCCAGAGATCGCACCGCCAAAAATATAGGTAAACATCAAGGTGAAAATAATAGGCTGGAGCGTTACGTCGAACAATTGCTCGGGCGTGCGCCGAATCTTCAGCAGCCCCCGGTAGGCCATCGTCAATGAGTTTCGCAGCGTCTGACCGAGACTTGTGTGGTTTTTCAGCTGCCGCTCCTTAGCTGGCTTAATCATTGTGCTGCTCATACGGTTGTCACCTCTGTTTTATTGGATTCACGGGACGCTTGAGACGTCTCCTCTTGCACGCCATGACCGGTAATCGTCAGGAATACCTCATCCAGGGTCGGCTTCTGCACACTCATCTCGGACAAGCCAATTCCCGCCGAGCGAAGCTCGATCAACAGGTCTGCAACAAGGTCCGCACTCTCCATCGGCGCCGTAATCTTTCCAGCTTCCGGTGACACATTGACATGGACTTTCAGCACCCGTTCCACGGTATGACGAGCCCTGTCAATGTCCAGCGGGTTTTGGACCGTCAGATGCAGCGACGAAGTCCCCACTGACATTTTCAGCTCATCTCCCGTACCTTCGGCCACCACCCGGCCGTAATCGATGACGGCGATTCGGTCAGCCAGCTGATCAGCCTCCTCCAGATACTGCGTCGTGAGCAGTACAGTTGATCCGGTATTCACCAGCCTGCGGATCGTATCCCACATCTGTGAACGCGTGCGCGGGTCCAGCCCCGTTGTCGGTTCATCCAGAAAAATGAGCGGCGGCTGGGCAATGAGGCTTGCCGCCAGGTCCAGCCTGCGGCGCATGCCGCCGGAGAAATTTTTGAGCGGCCGCTTCGCCGCCTCCGTCAATCCGAATTCCTCCAGCAATTCTTCGGACTTGCGCCGTGCCTCTGTACGGCCCAGTCCCAGCAAGCGTGAGAAGATGATCAGATTCTCGGTGGCGCTGAGCGACTCGTCAACCGATGCGTATTGGCCGGTCACCCCGATTAATTGACGAACGATCTGGGATTCCGCAAGCACATCGTGCCCGAAGATTCGGGCGGAACCTGCATCCGGCCGCAGCAGGGTCGCCAGCATCCGAATGGTGGTTGTCTTGCCTGCACCATTCGGTCCAAGCACGCCGTAAATCGTGCCTGCGCGCACCTGCAAATTCACACCGTCTACTGCACGATTGCTGCCAAAGGTTTTGACAAGTCCATGTGCTTCAACAGCGAGGTCTCCATTGTTCGGTTCCATTCTCTTTCTGTATACATGCTCCACTTCTATTTCCTCCAATCCATTATTGATGATATGGGGATCGTAACACCCGTATTTAAACGGAATGTAAACCGTAAAATAAAATGGGCTCTTTTACGCGCCGCACACGAACCGTTCCTCTCCGCCGCTATGCTGTGCTGTGCAAAGGCAAACGTCAGACATAAGCAAAAAACCGTTTCTTGGTTAAATGGAGGCACGTCCTGCCCATTTACGAAAGAAACGGTTCTTTTGTTATTTTGATGAGGTGAGGTCTTCGTCAAGCGAGCGAACTGCTCTAGGAGACAACCGGATCTTCCTCATCCTGATCCATCGTATATTTAATCTGCATCATAATATTTTGTTCATGATCGCCAAACTGACGGCCGAACAAATTCAGTCCGCCTTGATTTACGGCATCGGGTTTGATGCCGATACGCAGGCGCATTTTGGGGCTCTCGTTAATCCTAAGATGATCTAATGTAACATCGGACACTTTATCCATATCAAGGGTCGTCTTTTCGTGGTCCACTCGCCATGTTTTGAGAAAGCCGTATTGCGTAGCCCAATCATACCACCAATTCGGATTCAGTTTGCCGCGGCGGTCCCCGAAATCACCTGGACTTGTCCACATTCCAATCTCCACGCCGTTTACCCATACCGAAATATTGGACGGCCAATTATGATCATAATTCGGCGCTTCGGAACACATTTCCATGGACAGTCCAAGCGATTCAATGCGAGCTCCGGCCGGAATATCCATCGGCAGTAAATACTCCAGATACCCCTTGCGCAGCCAGATGATCTGGGCGTTCACATGCTTGGGGTGGTAAAAGCTCGCAGGCTCGTCTTCCTTAATGATATAACCGTCCGCATTAGCCATTCCGCAGGTGGGAGATACCTCGCAATCGCTGTAATGACCGATCGGCATCTCGACTTCATAAACATGCGTTACTCCCTTGGGCACCGAATTCTTCAAGTTCAGGGCAATGTGAATATCGTCGTAATTCCGGCTGCAGACCTTCATGGCCCCGCGGGAAGCCGGCAGCAGTTCAGTATTGATTAACTCAGCGGCTTCCAGCACTTTGATGTTGCTGGCTACTGTAGAGACCGGAAGTTTAAGCTTCTCGGCAATCTCGATAATATTTAAATTTTTGGAATTCAGGAGCCTTAGAATATCAACCCGTGAACGCGTTGACAAGGCATGGGATACCGTGACGAGTCTTTCCGGGTCGTTAAAGCCAAGTTCCAGCACAAATCTGCTCTCCTTTAAACTAAACATATTCATTACAATTATCTTACTTCTTAACGTGACGAAAAACAATCAAACTTGCAAAGGCTTACATCGTTGATCTATCATCATTTTGCCGTTCGTTAGCTCTTCGAAGGAGTAGGGGAGAACGCCTCCTTGCTTAGCCAGAAAAGGCCTCCGGGAGAACCGGAAGCCATCCATGGTCAAGCGAACACCACTATTTTTTCGGTTCCATCTGTCATGCACAGTGTGCTAATTCGCTGGCTTGATGTCAAAAAAATCGATTTCTCCGTAGCCTTCGCCTTTAGAAAAACGGATCTGGTTCACGCCGGCCTTAAGCTGAACTCGCGCCGTGGACAATCCCCAGTTCTCCCAGCCTTTATTCGTGATGTGAAACCTGCTCGGCACGCCTGAATTTACGCTTAACAGAAGATTGGACCAGTTCCCCCCGGCTGTGCCGTTTGCTGTCCGGGCGAGCAGAATATATTCGCCAGCCGATGCGGCATGAACGGAAAATTCCACATAACTCTCCGGCGTGTCGATATGTCCCGCCTTAAGTCCTCCCGAGCCGTTGGGGCTTCCGGATGCATAGGCGACACCGCCGAACGCTCCCACTTCCCCTTCGTAACGGGTGTGAGCGGCTTCGCCTGAAGGCAAGGTTATCGGCGCATTCGGATTCGCCGGAACACCAAGATTCGGGGTATTGTCCGCATGCCATGTGAATTTCTGCATTCGAACCTCACGATTCCACCCGGCATTATGATATTTAGCGACGTGGTAGAGCATCCAATCCTCCGTGCCATCCGGCGACTTCGTGAATGAATGGTGGCCCGGTCCGTACAGCCCGTTACCCGACTTGAATATCGGTTGGCTGCGTTTGTTCCAGGATGCCGGGTTCAACAAATCGCTGGTCGTGCTGGCTGTGATCAATCCTAGACAATAGTCATTGGTCCAGCTCCCGCTGGCCGAGTACACCAGGCTAATGACGCCATTTTGGATAATCACCTGGGGACCTTCGTTTACGTGCGGGGAGTGATTCGTCTCCCACTGATAAGTAGGCCTTGCAATCTCCACCCGATCCGAGCTGATGGTCCACGGATTACTCATGCGTGCGATATACAGATTCTGCCGCACATTGGTGTCCCCTTCCCAGCCGGACCAGATAAAGTACAGCTGACCGCCTGCTTGCAGCACCGTGCCGTCAATGGCCCACTTGTTGGTGTGGTCCGTAATCTGACCTTTATACTGCCAGGTTCCCTGTGTCGGATCTGCCGATGTATTCTCCATCACATACATACGGTGATTGACATTGTCCCCGTCGTCCTTCGCGTAGTAGATGTACCAAGCGCCGTTGATGTAATGCAGCTCGGGAGCCCATATCCCGCAGCAGCCTGTGTTTACAACCGTAGTGGGAGCTGCATCCATCGCCGTCAGCTGGGCTGACTTCCAGATCGTAACGTCACCGCCGGTCGTTTTCGTAAAATAGTAGTAACCGTCGGTATGTTTATAAACCCAAGGATCCGCTCCATCCTGCATGACAACGTTGTAGAAGTTGTTTTGGCTTGAGACGGCATGGGTCACCTGCCCCATAGGAAAAATAAGAAGTGCGCACACTGCGAGCAGCCATTTATTCCGAATGTCTACCTTCATTACCGGTCACGTCCTTTTTGGATAATGTAACAACATGCACTTGGGCATCCAAGATTCCGGCCTGTACAGAGCAGTCATGGGACAGCGGCTTCAATCTTCAATGGCGGCCTTACGCAAATTTATGCTTCGTATCAGATCAGGATCGAATTTCGGCTTCCTGTCGTAGGTATACAGCCCGTTCACTTCCTGCTCGACATCGTATAGCTGGGTGTAACAAAATCCGAACATCCGCGGATGATCGAGCAAGACATTAGTCAAACCCGCATAACGCGTAAGAAAATCTTCTTCAGATGTCGGACGATTCCCGTATCCCCAGGACTTCTCATCTTGCTGCTCCGGATTCCACCAGATGCCGCCATATTCACTGATGAAATAAGGCTGCCCCTCATACTGCTGCCGGTTCGGAAAGCTGTTGTACACCTCACCGCCATCCTTCATCGGCTCATATCTCTCCTTAAATGTCTGCGGGTTCTGATCATAATCATGAATGTCGAATATATCCGTCACGACATGGAAGTTGCCACTCGTATCAATGACCGGACGCGTCGGATCGATTTTTTTGGATACCTCGTATACAATGCGCAGCACTTCGTTATTTTGTTTGGCACCGTCCCGATCCCAAGTTTCGTTAAAAGGACACCAGCCGATAAGGGCAGGATGATTGAAATCACGCTCCATCCCTTCGAGCCATTCCGGCAGGAAATGGGACAGCCCCTCGGTTGTTGTGATGTCCAGTCCCCAATTTGCATGCTCTCCCCATACCAGATAACCTAACCGGTCGGCCCAATACAAGAAGCGCGGTTCGAATATCTTCTCATGCAGCCTCGCGCCGTTAAAGCCAAGGCCCATCGATATTTCGATGTCGTTGCGAAGAGCCTCGTCGCTTGGAGCCGTATAGATGCCGTCCGGGTAAAAGCCCTGATCCAGCACCAGACGCTGAAATATGGATCTGCCGTTGATCCGAAACGCCATGCCGTCCAGCCTAACGCTTCTGAGTCCGAAATAAGTTTGCACCGTATCACCTGTTTTACCTTGCTCCTGCAGGGATAACTCCAGATCGTACAATCTGCCCTGACCAACCTCCCATAAGTGAACTTCCTCCAACGGAAGGGTGAGCTTGACGGACGGTCCGGATACCAAAGCGCTGGCATCCCCTACAGCCTTACCGTCATAGAGAGCGGCAGCAGTGAGTTTGCCCCCCAATGCCTTTCCGACCACCGTCACTTCAAGGTGTACGCAAGCATTATCAGGGTCTGCCACCACTTTCATGTCAGACAAATAGGCTTCCGGCACATGCTCCAGCCATACCGTCTGCCAGATGCCTGTGGTGCGCGTGTAATCACAGCCATGGGAGTCGTAGCGCTCGCTCTGCTTGCCTCGCGGCTGACGTCCGGAACGGACATCGTCCTCCGCATATACGGTAATCACATTCGCGCCCGGTGTCATCTGAGGGCTGATATCAAAGCTGAACGGGGTATATCCTCCGCGATGGGTACCTATGGATACACCGTTCACCCATACTTCCGTTTCATAATCGACCGCCCCGAAATGAAGCAGTGTTCTGCCCTTCCAGCTCTCAGGCACGGTAAACTCCCGTTTATACCAGACGCCAGCCATAAAATCCTTATATTCAACGCCAGACAGCTTGCTCTCCGGGCAAAAAGGGACCGTGATCGTTCCGGAGAGCTCGTGTCCGATTTCTTGGTAACCGCGTTCTTTTCCACTCCGGCCATGATCGATTTCGAATTGCCATGGACCGTTCAGGTTGATCCAATCGGGTCTTACCCATTGGGGTCTCGGGTATTCGGGACGCGGAACTGTAGTGTGGGTCATGGTTGAACTCCTTTTAACGTTAAATTTGTCTGTATAGTATCTATTGCCATGGGGCTGAAGGTGGGCAATGCCTCAGCTTTTCCTAACGTACAGCCTGCTGGTCTCCTCCCATATCTCATGTGGATCCAGACTGAAACACCCGACTTCCTCCCCTGGCATGTCCATATTGGGCGCATTGACCAGATTAATCTGCGGTTCAGGGCAGAAGAAACCCTCCGTCGCTTCATTATTCCAGATCATCCACTGCTTGTAAGAGGTACCCACGTCGTACACCAACGTCAATTGGGCAACCTCATCAGTAAGCTCCATTCGGTTCCTTCCATTCTGGGCGGCGGCGGTATAGTGATTGTCCATACGCTCGAAGAACGGATAGACGCCGTCGCCTTGCATCGCTTCCTCACTCGCGGACAATGGCTGATGGGCGCCGGTGGGCAGCATGGATTCACCGAGCTCCCACCGCTTACCAAGGGTCAGCTTCATCCGGTAATCCCGGGCATCGCCTCCCTCCACGAAAGGCGCATTAATGGACGTATGAAATGCAAGCAGGCACGGCATGGATGCTGTCCCCGTATTGGTTATCGTGACGCGCTGGGATAACCCTTGATCGCTTAAGCTGTACCGCAGCTGAATATGAAACGGGAACGGAAAGGCTTCGTATACCGGATGCCGTTCATCCACATGGACAGATACCGTCACATAAGCCTCCTGCTTGGAGTGCCCGTAGTCATCAAGCTCCCATGGAATATTGTACAAGAAGCCATGAAGATGATGACCGGTTGCCTCCTCGTTGACGGGAAGGTGATGGATCTTGCCGTTCCACCGGAAATTGCCTTGCTCATAGCGGTTCGGGGGAAACAGCACCGGTATGCCGTGAATCATCGGTCTTTCCCTGAATGCCGCCATTTCCTCCGGTGCCGGTTCATGCAGAAACCGGCACCCCTTCTCCAGGTCCCGGAACGAAATCAGATTCCCCCCGATTCCCGGAAGCATGACTGCTTCATAAGCTCCTGCCCTTAAATAAACCGCGCTCTCGTCATGGTATACACCCTCATAGGCATTCGTTCGGTCCATTTCTTCTTCATCTCCCCCGATTAGGTTCCCATCATAATCTTACGGATGGTCTCAAGCGGTGCTTTCGGCTTGCGGTCATACGTCAGCAGTCCATTGATCTCCTGCTCAACATCCGTTAGCTGTGTGTAGCAATATCCCTGAACCACAGGTGACGAGAACATTGGATCAACCACCGCCTTCAGCCGGGCCAAGAAATCCTCTTCATTCTCTGCGCCGGAATAACCCCAGCCATCCCACTCACTCTTCTTGAAGGCAATGCCGCCGAACTCCGATACGAATATCGGCTGTCCTTGATAGCTGGCTCCGCCGACAAAGATCCTCCGGTTAGCCGGCATTGCCTGCACCGCAGACGCGGCTGTTGCATACCGCTCCTCCAGCACCTCCTGACGGCTCTCATAGTCATGGATCGTGACCAGATCGGTGGTCATATGCTCCCATCCGTCGTTATAAACGACGGGTCTGCTATCATCCAGCGATTTAGTCAAATGGTACATCGCCAGTCCGTGCTGCTGCTGGCGCCGATCCATCTGGACATTCGGAATGCCCCAGCTCTCGTTCAGCGGAACCCACGTGATGATGCACGGATGATTGTAATCCCGCTCCATAATCTCCTGCCACTCCGCCGTGAACCGGCGGACATACGCTTCGGAGTATTCATACGCGTTAGCTGCCTCACTCCATAACAGCAGGCCGAGTCGATCACACCAGTACAGGAAGCGGGGGTCCTCACTCTTCTGATGTTTTCGCACGCCGTTAAAGCCCATTTCCTTCGCCAGTTCCACATCGCGTTTTAACGCCTCATCCGACGGCGCCGTCAGGATGCCCTCTGGAAAATATCCCTGGTCCAGCACCAGCCTCTGAAAGTAAGGGCGATTATTCAGGCACAGTTTGCCATCCTCGATGGATACCTTGCGCATGCCAAAATAACTCGATACCTGATCCACCACGGCTTCGGCTTGAAGGAGGCGAAACTCGATATCATACAGGTTCGGATGCTCCGGGCTCCACAGCCGCCCCAATCCATGATCTGTGAAATCGCTCAGACCGATGGTCCGAAGCTGCTCCGCATTTTGAATCGCATATTGATCCTCCGCGACAAGCTCTCCCTGAAACCTTACGGTAATCTGCAGCTTGATCTCCTCCACAGACTTAACTCCCTCTATAAACGTCCGGATGCGGATTTCATTTCGATCAATATCAGGTGTCATCATCGTCTTGCTCAGATGTACAGGGGATACCGGCTCGATCCATACACTTTGCCAGATGCCGGTCGTGCGGGTGTAGAATATGCTTGCGGAATGCTCAAGCCAATACTGCTTGCCGCGCGGCAAGGTGACATCCCGGCTGAAATCCTCGGCTCGAACGATGACGGTGTTGCTTCCTGCCGCCAGCGCAGCCGTAATGTCTGCCTGGAACGGCGTATGACCGCCCTCATGCACCGCCACCATATGCCCGTTCACCCATACTTTGGCCGCATAATCCACGGCGCCAAAATGAAGCACGATCCGTTTACCATGCCAATCCGGCGGAATCTCGAACGTTCTACGGTACCACACGACATCGTGAAAAGCCGGATCGTCGATGCCGCTCAGCTTGCTTTGAAACGTAAACGGGACCGTTATTTTTCGTGTAAAAGATTGTTTGGCATTCCCCAGAAACCATTGCTCATCCTCACCGATGCCAAGATCATCAAATCCGAAATCCCATTCTCCATTAAGGCTCAGCCATTCCTTGCGTTGAAACTGGGGTCTTGGATATTCGCTGCGCAAACCTGTTTGTGTCTCGCTAACTGCTGTCGTCAAGATGTGACTCACTCCTGTTCGATTCATCTCTATCTAATTCATCCAAGTACAAGTTCACCGTCTATCCTTTGATCGAGCCTACATAAACGCCCTTCACAAAATACTTCTGCAGGAACGGGTACACCAGCAAGATCGGAACCGTGGAAACCACGATTGCGCAATACTTCACGAGTTCCCGGAACGCAGTGGAGCTCTGAGCGCTATTGATGACAACACCGCCGGCGCTGCCGATCGTTGTCGCCGTAGCGTCATTGGCAACAAGAATTTCCTTCATGAGCAGCTGCAGCGGGAACAGCTCCCGATCCTTCAGCAGCACCATGGCATTAAACCAGGAGTTCCAATTGCCAACCAGATAGTACAGGAATATGACAGCCAGCGTCGCTTTCGATAGCGGGAGAATCACGGTTACCAGGATGCTGAACTGGCTGGCGCCATCGATTACTGCCGCTTCCTCCAGTTCCTTCGGGATGGACTGGAAACCGGTCCGCAGGATGATGATATTCCATGTGCTTAACGCCGTTGGCAGGATCATGGCCCACAGATTGTTGTACAGGCCGATATCCTTCATCAACAGGAACCATGGAATCAGCCCCCCGCCGAAAAACATCGTAATGGTAATGACAATCATGATGAAATTCTTGAAATACAAGTCCCGCCTGGATAATACGTATGCACCTAATATCGTCATGACCATATTGACCAGCGTACCGAGTCCCACGTAAAGGATCGTGTTCTTGTACCCGTTCAAGAGACTGTTATCTTTGAACACCAGCTTGTAGCCATCCAGTGTGAATCCCAAGGGCTTCAACAGCACCCCTTTATGTGCCATTAAAGCGCCCGGATCACTGACGGAGGCGAACAGGATATGCAGAATCGGATAAAAGCACACCAAGGTCAATGCGGTAAGTACCGTATAGTTGGTCCAATCGAACACGCGGTCCCCGATGGACTTGTGCTTTCTGCTTCGTTTCGCTTTGGGTTGCATGATATCTTTCATAACCGTCCCTCTTTCTTACCATAGGCTGGATTCGGATCTACGCTTCGCTATCGTATTTGTCATCCATAACAGCCCGAAATTGACGATGGAGCTGACAAGTCCCACAGCCGTGGAGTAGCTGAGGCTCGCTTCCCTTAAGCCCCTTCGGTAAACATACGATGCGATGACATCCGCCGTATCGTAGATGAGCGGATTATACAGCAGGATGATTTTCTCGTAACCAGACGACATCAAGCCGCCAATCGCAAAAATAAACAGGATGATGATGACCGGACTGATTTGCGGCAGCGTGATATACCACATTTTTTTCACCCGACCCACGCCGTCGATATCGGCTGCTTCATATAACGAAGGGTCAATGCCGCTCATCGCGGCCAGATAGATAATGCTGTCCCATCCGATACTCTGCCATATTCCCGAGAAGGTGTAGATCGGCCGGAACAAATTGGAGTATCCCAGAAGCGACGAGTAATCTTTGCCTGTGATGAACGACAGCAGCTGGGTTACGACCCCTTCGTTCGCCGTGAATATGTGTATGATGCCGCACACCACAACCAATGAGATAAAATGCGGCATGTACGTAATGGTCTGCACGGTCCGCTTGAACTTGGACGAACGAACCTCATTCAATAGCAAGGCAAGTATGATTGGAGCGGTGAATCCGAATGCGATGCCCCACACGTTCAGAAGCAGCGTATTCTTGACCACTCTCCAGAAATAAGGCCCTGTGAAAAAGTCGATGAAATGCTTGAAACCGACCCAATCGCTATCGGCAAATCCAAGCAAGGGCTTGAAATCCTTGAAGGCGATCATCACGCCCCACATCGGGCCGTAGCAGAAGATCAGGAACCAGGCTACGACCGGAAGGGCCATCAGATAGACAAACCAGTTTTTCTTTAGATCCTTTTGAATCAGTCGCTTCGTGTTCTTCGGTTTCGGGTTCAAACCTACCGGGTCCATTTCCCTTGGTTTCCTTAATATCTCCATGATTCAACCACCTGTTCTTCGAAAGTGACACTAGCGTTGGTTGTACCGATCCAAGGCTGCTTGATGGAGACTTAAGAATTCCTCCAGCCCCATGCTTTGCGCTTCCTTCAAAAATTTATCGTACGTATCCACCGGCAGTTCACCCATCATGATCTTGGCAAAATATTCACCGCGCAGCGTAGACAATTGGTTCCCGAGTTCTGCCTCCCGTGAGGCTTCCTCTTTCGTGAACGTAATCGGCGGCATCGCCATGCTCGTATCCATGTTCTCCGTCCAGGTCTTCCGGATATCGCCCGAATAGCTGCCTTTTGCCGCAATCAACGGATTCGCATGGTGCTCGTCACGAATATTCGGCCAGTTGTGCATGCGGTATTTCCAGAGCGTCACATCAACCGGCTGACCATCCGGATCATTGTAGATATAGCTGTTCTCCGGGTAATACGGCATCCCCTGCTCATCCACCAAATGCACCGTGCCGTACTCGCCGAAGTTAATGAGCTCCCAGCCTTTTTTCGTGAAGTTGAAATCCAGCCATGCCATAGCGGCCTCTACGTTCTTGCTCTGCGTGGTGATGGCCGCATTGGTACCGGCTCTCTTGAAATTCTTATAGGTGGATGCGGATTTATCCCCTTTGTTCAGCACAGGATTCAGCGCCCCGACAAAATCGATATCGTTCTGCACCTTCCAATAACTCCACATCGTATCCGGCGAGTCCATCATGACAGCCGTATCATCGGAAATGGCGCTTGCCATCCGTTGATTAAAGTCAGCGGTCGCCCAGTCCCGATTCAGTAAGCCTTCCTTGTTCCATTGCTGCATCGTGGTCAGGTATTCCTTCGCTTTCGGCTGTGCCGGTCCCCATGCAACCTTGCCGTTCTCATCGATGAAGGTCCAATCCCATACGCCATACGCTCCGTTAATGATGCCAGTAAAGATTTGGCCGTAAGTGGATCCGTAATTCAGCGGATTCTTATATCCAACTTCCTGGCATTTCTTGAGGAACGTGTACCATTCATCAATCGTTGTCGGAACTTCCAGCCCTGTCTTATCCAGTGCTTCCTGCTTGATTAAGGTTCCGAACCAGATCCATTCGGAATACGGCGCGATGCCGTAGAAGCCAAGCAATCGGCCATCGTCCGTTACGGTCGTTTTTCTTCTCATTTCATCGGAATTTCGCCATGCCGTGTAGTTGGGGGCAAACTCTTCCATCTTATCGGTGAGGTCCAAATAGGCACCATCGTTCACCCCGGCTTCAAAACCTCCCGGGTAACGCCCCGGATCGATAATGATATCCGGCAGCTCGCCGGAGGAGATCATCAAGGTAAAGGCGTCCGCCTCCTGCCCGACAGGAGGCGTAATGAAGTTCACTTTGATTCCGGTCAGCTTCTCCACCTGCTTCTGAACCAAGTGATTATTCATATCCGGGATATTGGAGTTCGCGGGCATCCACACATCCAGTACCACGTCACCTTGGACCGGATATGCAGAATAATCACTCGGAATCACTTCCTCGTAAACATCACCGAGGTATGTATCGTTTAACGTGCTGTTCACCTCGTCAATCTGCTCCTGCGTCGGTGCTGTATTCCCGCGAATGTCTTCACTGATGTCTTCGAAAATCACTTGATTCTTCTCTTTGGAAACGCCTTCTTCTTTGGCTACGGGATTATCGGGCTCATTGTTTCCTTTACCGCTGCAAGCGGTTACCGTCGAAATGATCAATATGGATATGAATAACAGTGTGAAAAGGCGCTTCATCGTTCTGTTCATGCTTAACCTCCCATGATATGAATAGTTGCAAGCGTTCCCGTATGGTGTCGAGATGTTCTATTAGCTGTAGTTATTCAAGGGCGCCTGATTAAAGCTTGACTTCATTCTTAAATCTCGGAGCATTGGTTGCTTCTCGGAAAGCGAATGTTATTCACTCCAACAAGATCATAGAAATGCGGACCAGCACCTCCTCGCTGGAAGCCATGCTTCTGCTCTCATTACCATCCCGAAAACAAGTCCCCTTTCAGCTAAAAAATAACTAGAACAAAACTCAAATTCCCCTCATTTAATACAAACATCCTGTATATTTAATCGAAGTATAAGCATATATCATTGTTTTGTCAACGCTTTCAAACACAATTAATGTAATTAATTTGATGTATTTTTTAATCTTTATGTTTTTGGAATTGTAAGTGTTGGAATAGAAAAACATGAATAAGTCTTGTTTTATTAGTGTTATCAATAAAAATTCATCGGATGAGTCAACAGTCCCAGACGTTTATCCGACTAAACCTCTATTCGTAACAAACGCCCATTTATTACAGATTACCTGTAATAAATGGGCGTTTGGGTTCCCGTGAAAAAATCTATCGATTTACAGCAGCTCATGCATTTGTAATTCAGGAGGTGATTCCCTTTGAGGGAATCGACCTTGCAAGACGAAAGCCGAGATCCTCAATTCGAAATATTGGATGACTTCGGCGGCGGCACGTTGCTCCACATCCCCTGGCTTCTTCAGCCCAGCTTCCACCACGAAAAACTCTGTAGGGACCGTACACTTCCGGGTCGTATAAATCCCAACACCACTCCCAAACATTTCCCAGCATATCGTAGAGCCCCCACGCATTCGGCAGCTTTTTGCCTACTTCATGCGCCATACCCTCCGAGTTTTCACCATACCATGCAATTTGATCCAGCTCACCGTACCGATAACCACCCGTCCCTGCTTTACAGGCATACTGCCATTCCGCTTCTGTAGGTAAACGATAGCCATCCGTCTCCCGGTCACAGATAACCTGCTCTCTATCATCGCTTACCGAGTAACATGCCTTTAAACCTGACTTCTGCGATATTGTATTACAAAAGAGAATCGCATCATGCCATGAAACATTCGCAATCGGCGCTTGAGGCTTGTCACCGAGTTCACCTGTCTGTTGCATAATCGAGCAATACAACGCAGCCGTAACTGGAACCGGTGCTAGCAAAAAAGAATTTACCTGAGCTGTCCATGTTGTCTTGATACGATCGTCCCTTAGTTGAATTTCACCTGCCGGTATTTGTACCATAGGATACCCGTCTCGATTACGCTCTGGTTTCAACCACGTTCCTCCTCCCGTTCCTGCTAACTTATCCGCTATTTTTATTCCACAAATAGCAATTTTAGGTTGTGTTTCACAATTCAATTCTTTCAAATCTAACGTTTGTTGACTATAGTATCAAGTTTGTTGTCTGGAAGCATCGAAACTTTCTCTTATACAATGAATTCAACAAGGCCACTACAAGCGAGATATCCCCGTAAGGAGTGACGGACATGAGCTCTACAGCCGAACCAAAAGATAAACGAAAGCGCTTTCGAACGCGCTGGCACAAGCAGGATACGGAACTGACCCTGTTGGCATTGCCAACGACGATCTGGTACATCCTGTTTAGTTTCTTGCCGATGTTCGGGATCATTATCGCCTTCAAAAATTTCAGGATTAGCGGCGGCTTCTTGAGTAATGTGTTCAACAGTCCATGGATAGGCATCAAAAACTTTGAGTTCCTGTTCAAGTCGAATGACGCCTGGATCATTATCCGTAACACCATTGGCTACAATATGATTTTTATCATTACTGGGATTGTACTGCCCGTTCTATTCGCCATTATGATCGGTCTGCTCCACAGTCGAAAGGCAAGCAAAGTCTATCAGACGATGATGTTCCTGCCCTATTTCCTATCCTGGGTTGTCGTATCCGCCGTAGGCTGGGCCTTCCTGAGCTTTGATAAAGGAATTGTCAATCAAGTGCTCGTCAATATGGGCAGCGATCCGATTAACTGGTATATGGAGCCAAGTTATTGGCCGTACTTTCTGATTCTCCTGAATATCTGGAAAGGCTTAGGTTATGGCATGGTCATCTATCTGGCAACCATCACGAGCATTGACAGCACTTATTATGAAGCAGCTGTCATTGATGGCGCCTCCATCTGGCAGCAGACAAGATTTATTACATTGCCCATGCTCAAGCTGGTGATTGTCATGATGTTCATTTTGGCCGTCGGACGGATTTTTTACACCGATTTCGGTTTGTTCTATCAGGTTACGCGAGATTCCAACTCTCTCTTCAACGTGTCTACCACCATCGACGTAATGGTGTATAAACAATTAAAAACCGCCACCGTAGGGATGGCCTCTGCTGCCGCATTTGTGCAGTCTGTTCTGGGGTGTGCTACCATTCTGATCGCTAACTGGATTGTTCGCCGAATTGATCCGGATAGCGCGATGATGTAGGAGGCAAAACGATGACAACGAAAACCGCTTATGAGACGGGCCTGGAGAAGTTTAACCGTACAAACAAAGCCGTGAACCTTCTGTTTAATCTGATTTTTATAATCCTGGCGCTGCTCTGCGTCATCCCTGTTGTTGTTGTTCTATCGATTTCATTCTCAAGTGAAGACTCCATCCGCGAGACGGGATATCATCTGCTGCCGGTTGCTTTGTCAGCTGACGCCTACGTCTATATCGTCAAGCAGGGTACGATGATTCTGCGCGCGCTCGGCGTATCCGCACTTGTTACCGTAGCTGGTACCGTGCTCGGTGTACTGCTGACCACTTCGATGGGATATGTACTCTCTCGCCCGACCTACAAGCTGAGAGGTTTTCTGACTTGGGTCGTGTTCATCCCCATGGTCTTCAATGGCGGCTTGGTATCCAGTTATTTCATTAACACCAATCTGTTAGGTCTCAAGGATAGCGTCTGGGCCCTAATTCTACCGCTGGCTGTTTCATCGTTCAACGTCATCATATGTAAAACCTTCTTCAAAAGCACGATTCCGGATGGGCTGATCGAATCTGCCGAAATTGATGGCGCGAGCCAGCTGCGAATCTTCTTCTCCATCATCATGCCGATCTCGCTACCGGTCATCGCAACGATCGGACTGTTTCTCTGCTTTAGTTACTGGAACGACTGGTTCCAATCGATGCTGTATATCGACAACCAGAACCTCTATTCTCTGCAAGCACTGCTTAACAGCTTAATGAGCAATGTGGATGCACTTGCCAAGAATGCCGCAAGCATGGGCGTCAGCTACGCGCTGCTTGTCGCAACGATGCCGAAGGAATCTGCCCGCATGGCTGTAGCCATTCTCATCGTTCTGCCTGTCGCATTCGCCTACCCTTTTTTCCAAAAGTACTTTATATCCGGGCTTACGGTCGGTGCAGTCAAAGGATAACAGCGAAATAAGCCAAGCCATACTTGGTTTATGATAGATCACTCTTATACAACTTTTACGGTGAGTTAACTTCAAGAAGGGGGAAATGGAATGAAGAAATCTTTAAGGTTCTTATCTGCACTGTGCGTGATGACACTTATGCTGGCTGCTTTGGCGGCCTGTGGCGGCTCGAAGCCTGCATCCACGTCTGATGGATCTTCGACGACGCCGGACACATCTAAAGAATCCGCAGCTGCAAGCAAGGATGTCCCAACGCTGACTTGGTGGACCATTGGCGGTCAAGTGCCTAACAATTTCAGCAAAGCGATTGATGCCATGAATGCATACACAGCCGAGAAGATTGGCGTGAAGATTGACATCAAGGTTGCCAGCTGGGGGGAATGGGACACCAAAATGAATACCATTGTGAATACCGGCGAGCCATTTGACATCATGTTCACGAACAGTGGTAAATACAGCAAACAAGTAGCTATGGGCGCATTTGCCGATATCACGGATCTGGTGCAGAGTGAAACGCCCGACTTGTACAAATTGATTCCCGAGAAGGTATGGGAAGGCACAAAAATCGGCGGTAAGTATTATTCTGTTCCGACTTACAAGGATTCGTCACTGACGCAGTACTGGGTATTCGATGATAAGCATGTACAAAAGTACAATATCGATATCAATCAGATGAAAACATTGCAGGATCTGGATAAGCCTCTCCATGACATGAAGGCTGGCGAAGGCAAAAGCTTCTATCCGCTCCCGATGACGCAAGGCGAAGGCTTGAACGGCTTCTTCAACGAGTATGACGATTTGACCTTAGGCTTCCCGCCCATCGGCGTAAAGGCTGACGATGCTTCGCGTACGGTTGTCTCTGTTCTTGAGCAGCCTGATATCATGGCAAACCTGAAGCTCTTGCATGGGTGGTACCAGGACGGCATCATCAACCCGGATGCGCCGACAAAAACAGAGAACGACAAAGGAAGAGCATTCTTTGCAGCCCAGGCCTTCCCTGGGGCAGAGGTCAGCTGGCAAATCAATGACGCCGTGGAGAAGTACGATATGGTTCAGCATTACGGACCTATTTATACAACCAGTACGATCCAAGGCTCGCTAAACGCAATTTCGGCGAATTCAAAATATAAACAGGAAGCCCTGAAGTACCTCGAGTTAGTGAATACGGATCCCAAGCTCCGCAATATGCTGGCCTTCGGCGAGTTAGGCGTGGACTACAACAACGTTGATGGCGAGAAGGTGATTGAGCGCACCTCCGATACTTGGCCGCTGGCTGCCTATACGCAAGGGACGTTCTTTAATTTAGCGGTTACAAAAGGCGCTCCTGAAGATCAATGGGAACAGGTCAAAAAGCTGAACGATGCAGCGACCTCTTCAACGATTCTGGGCTTCGCGCTTGACATTACCGATCTTCAAACCGAAGTGGCGAATTGCCAGGCCGTATGGGATAAATACAAATATGAACTCATTACAGGTGCATCCGATCCGGAGAAAATGGTGCCCAAAATCACGGCGGAATTAAAGTCGGCCGGCATGGACACGATTATGCAAGCTGCTCAGGAGCAAATCAACCAATACTTCAAGTAATGCTTAGAATTCATGCGCATCCCTTAATGAGTCGCTGTTAAGGGATGCTTTTTCCTTACACCTATGAAGCTTGGTGTTAATCGTGTTACATTGAGATATAGCAACGATTATTTCGGCCGATCTGCTGCAATCGAGGTGTCGTATGGGCTCTTTTTTACAAATCAAAATTTATCGTCACAAGTTTATTGCCTATTGTATCTTCGTCGTGGCCATCGGACTCACCCTCGGCACGCTGACCAGTGCCATGCTGCTGAATCAATGGATTGGCAATGCCCGCATCGAGGCGGCCAATGCCTTCGCGCGCGTTGAGAACGAGCTGCAGTATGATGCCGACCGAATCGAAGCCTACATGCAGCGGATATACTCCAATCCCGGTCTGATGAACGACGCTCGCAGCTTTTTAAGCAGCAGTGCGGAAGGCTACTTAACCAACAGGCTGGTCAACAGCCAATTCTCACAGCCGCTGGTTTCCTTTCCGGAGGACGTTAAGACCTACCTGTACAGCTGGGCGCAAGGCGAAATTACGCAGATTAGTCTGCACACCGCCCGGTATGGCAATGTCGTACGTTTTAACGAAAACGGAACGGCAAGCTTCAGCTTCGGGCTGCCGAATGCAGATGAGGCCTTTCGCGATACCATTATGAAGGGCTTCGTATATCGCAAGAAATTGTCGGATCCGGCGCTCGGCGCTCCGGAGTTCGGGGAAATGCGCTTCCTGATCAGCAGTGATCAGGTTTTTAAATCCATACGAAATTTTCGATTCGGCAATGCTGCTGCCGTTAGTGCTTCTGGCGATACCTATCTCATCGGCAATGGACAGGACCAGGACCTGGAGGAGCTATCCCGTCTGGCTGAGGCGGATGGACGCAGTCATGGTTTTATTTCGAAAGGGTTCATGAAGCATATCCTATTTGCCTCCTTCCCATCCACCAAATTTAATTTCAAATTCATCACCCTCATCGATTTATCCATGCTGATTCGTCAGCATGCCGGCATGCTGGTCACCGTTTTTCTGATTGTATTGGCAGCCATGATTAGCGTACTTCTTCTCATTGCATACAATATGCGGGATGATGCCCTCTTCCTCCGCCGCATCATTCAATCGATAGGACGTGTGAAGATGGCCAATTTTACGCCAAGCGGGCCTGCCCGCTACCGTCGCAATGAATACGGCATGATCGCCCGGGAATTGGACGATATGATTCAGCAGCTGAATAAGCATATCCGCAATGAATATCTGCTGAAAATCAAACAGCAGGAAACTGAAATGAAAGCGCTTCAACATCAGATCAACCCTCATTTTTTATACAATACGTTAGAGGTTATCCGCTCCACGGCCCTTGTCAACCAGGACAGGGACACCGCGGACGCCATTGCTACGTTAGGGACGCTCTATCGGGAGATGGTGAAGAAGGAAACTGTCATTTCGATTGCAAGCGAGCTGGAATTGCTGCAGAAGTACTTGGAGATTATGGAGTTTAAATACCCGGGACGTTTTTATTACCAAATCAATGTGGAACCGCCGCTGCTCTTGCTCCCTACCGTGAAATTCTGGATGCAGCCTTTGGCTGAGAATTTTTTCATTCACGGCTTCAACACCCATCATGAGTTTAATCTGTATGTAGTTAATGGTTTTGAGTCCGAAGCATGTTACGTGCTGGAATTTGTGGACAACGGGAGCGGGATTTCGCCAGAGCGCTTGGAAAACGTCCGAAGCACGCTGTCTAACCACGATGATCCGTCTTCCGGCAGCATCGGGCTGCGCAACGTATACACACGCCTTCACTTCTTCTATGGGAACGGCTTTTCGATAGAGATTGAGAATAATGAGGAAGCCGGAGTCAAGATTTCCGTGCGGATTTCAAAAGAGGTGATTGCACATGTACAAACTGATGATTGTGGATGACGAACCTCAGATTTTGGAGGGGATGAAGCGAATTCTGGATTGGAAGCAATACGGCTTCGGCCGGATCGAAACCTGCGAATCCATCAACGAAGCCATGTCCAAAGCAGTGGACCTGATGCCGGACATCGCCATATTTGATGTCTGCATCGGCAAGGAGCTTGGATATGAGGCGATTCGCAGACTCAACGAATTTCAGCTCCCTACTAAATTTATTATCATGAGCGGTTATAGCGAATTCAAGTATGCTCTGGAAGCCATTCGCTGCGGTGTCAAAGACTATCTGCTCAAACCTGTGGAACGCACCAAACTGCAGCAAGTGATCGAGAAGATTATAGTGGAGGATCTGAATGGTTCGATTGGTGATATAAATAGCGAGAGTTTGAACAGGGATCCGGTTTTAGGTGTAAGTTATGACAGCTTATCGAAGCTGGTCAACCGCATTCTGCTGATGATCAAGACAGAGTATGCTCAGAACATCACCTTAAAATCCGTGGCGGAGCGTTTTCAGATGAACAGCACCTACCTTGGACAATTGTTTCTCAAAGAAACCGCTATGAAGTTCTCAGAATATCTTATGGCTTACCGAATGATTCTTGCTCAAGAACGAATTCAAGGAACCGATGAGAAAATTTCCTGCATCGCGCTTTCGGTGGGCTACAACAATCTCAATTATTTCTATACGCAATTTCACAACTTTTTCGGTAAATCTCCTTCTGAACTGCGGGGAAAAGGATAACAACACGCTGCGAGAAAGGAGGAGATCGATGTTGAAGCATGCCAGACCCCGAAGATGGTTCATGCATATTGTTCTAATAATGCTGCTCACATCGTATACAACCGGCTGTTTCCCGCAGCCCGGACATAACGACGAGGCCTACGATGGCGACACGGTTAACCTGATCTATTATACGATCGGAGAGCCGGACAAGGATCTCCAGCTCGTAAACGACAAAATCAATGAAATCATGGCTCGCAAAATCGGCGTAACGATCACCTATGTCAAGGTAAGCTGGCTAGAATACGAGGATCGGCTGAACACGCTGATATCCGCCGGGAGTCCGTTTGATATCGCTTTTGCCCCCGATTATGCAACAACTGCGATGCGCGGCGCCTGGCTGAAGCTTGATGATTACCTTACCGGCATTGGTAAGGACATGTACGATGCCATCGACCCAACCTTTTGGCAAGGGGTGCGTATGAACGATGGCAGCATTTACGGCGTGCCCACCAATAAGGAATTAGCCGTGCGTGATCATTGGATGTACCCCGCTTCCATCGTGAACAAACACAATATCGACATTACCCAATACAATACGCTGGAATCCCTTGAACCCTTGCTACGAATGATTCGCCAGGAAGAGCCGGCATACATCCCTATGGAATTGGACCGGGATTCACAGAATTTCTTCGCGCTCCATGGATACGAATATATTCTGAACCATAAATTACCCTTGATGGTGCAATCGCTGAACCCTGCCGCCCAGGTGGTGAATATCTTCGAAACCAAGGAAGCGCGGCAGGTGCTGGATACGTTGCGGCGTTATTACAAGGAGGGCTTCATTAACAAGGATGCCGCGCTGCGAGAGCCTGGAGCGCTTAAGCGAGGGGCCAAGGTGTTCTGGAAGTCCTCGGGCGGCGGACCGCTCTCGGAGACAACTTGGAGCAAGGATCGCGGCTACAAACTTGTAGCCCATCCCGTAACCCCTAACACCGTGACTACGGAAGCCGTCCGTGGAGGCATCATGGCCGTTAATGCCAACACCAAACATCCCGTGGAGTGCATAAAATTCCTGAATTTGCTGAATACGGACCCGGAAATACGCAACTTGTTCAATTACGGGATCGAAGGCGTGCACTACACGCTGGATGAACAGGGCCAAGTAGTTCTGATTACGGATAAGAACAGCAATGACGACGCCGTCCCGGATACGCCGGCAAGCAGCTATTCAGGAGTGCAGTACACGCAGGGGAATTGGTTTATTCTGAAAACCATGGGCGGCGATAACCCGGAACCCCTCGACAAATGGGACCAATTCCGTAAATACAACGACGGCGTCGTCAACTCCACTGTTCTTGGATTCACGCCGGATCTATCCAGCCTGACCGCCCAAACCGCTAACATCGAGATGGTCTGGCAAAAATATTATCCAAGCCTCATGACAGGCTCCGTCGATGTCGATACCATCCTCCCCAAGTTTAACGAGGAGCTGAAGCAAGCAGGCATGGACGAAGTACGACAAGAGGTGCAGAAGCAGTTGGACGCTTGGCGGAGCCAAAGAGAGTAAGCGGCAGGTAGGCGGAATTGAATCGGGGTGAATGAACCCTATTGTCTATATTCAGAAGAGACCTTGAAGCTGATTGCTTCAAGGTCTCTATTTGCAATTTTACTCCCATTTGTCGTAGGCTGCCTGCAAATTCATTCCGGACAGGAGTCCTTTTTGCAGCTGCGGATTCGGAACCATCCGGTTGTACTTCATAATTTTTTGGTTGATGGCCTCCAGCTCAGCCTCCGGGATTGCATTTGGCTCCGGACGACCCAGGAGCCGCTTGATGTCGGCGGCGATTTCTTTTCTCAGCTCAATCCATGCCGGCTGGTAATTCGCGTTTTTCATGATACCGGTTAATACATCCCCGTCTTCGATCTTGATTGGCTTTCCCTTCAACGGCAAATCGTCAAAGCCGCCTTCTCTTGCAAACTTGTCGACCGCCGATTCCAGAAGCCCGCTGCTGGTCGACACAGGACGCCGTTCTTTTTCTTGATGCTGATCTTCATCAGCTGCAGAAGCAGATTCCTTTGGGTCCTTGTTCACATCCATCTGCTTCACCTCCTTTTTTTCTCCTACCGAGGGAATGAACATGACTCCTTCTTTAACTCATTCTGCATAACCATCGTCATGACCTGTAAAATGATCGAAAAATATAACATTTTCTCATCCGTAAATGGAAGAACCGGTGTGGAATGAATTAAGCTCATATACTTCTTCTGAACCAGGCTAATACGTTGAGTAAGGATGGTTCAAAGCTCCACCATCGCTTTGATCACCTTGGCGGAAGGATGCATCCAGCCCTGAAATTCACGGATCAATTCTTCAAATCTGCACCGATGAGTTATGTACGGTTCTACATCCAGCCCGCCGTCCGAGATCTGCTTCATCACCTCATTGAAATCATCCTTGGTTGCGTTACGGCTGCCCATCAGCGTCAATTCCCGTTTATGAAATTCAGAATCCCGAAATGAGATTTCTCCTTGAATCAAGCCGACATACACCAAGGTCCCCCCGTGGGCAACCATATGAAAAGCGTTGGTCATGGATTCCTGGTTTCCTGTTGCGTCCAAAACGATGGAGGGAAATTCTCCTCCTGTTAGCGCCGAAAGATCGGATAGTTCCTCTCCAACCTGAATCGTATGATCTACCTTCGCCCAGTCTTTGCAAAAGGCCAGTCGATCGACGTTTGTATCCATGGCGATAAGGGTTGCTCCCATCGCTTTGGCACAAACCATGATCCCAAGTCCAATAGGACCGGCTCCGATCACCAAAACCGTATCCTTGCTGGTTACATTCGCCCGCTTAACGCCATGAGTTCCAATGGCTAACGGCTCTATCAAGGCCGCCTGATCCAAAGACAGCCCTTCGGTCCGCATCAAATGGGAAATCGGAACGGAGATGCGCTCGCGCATGCCGCCGTCGAGATGCACGCCAATCACTTTCATGGATCGACAACAGTTGGTTTTGCCTCTCAGGCAAGACCAGCATTCTCCGCAGTGTATATAAGGAATGACACAGACGGTGTCCCCGACCTTCAATCCCTCATCGTTAACTCCGACCTTTTCAATCACACCGGATAACTCATGACCGAGAATTCGCGGGTACGTAAAAAAAGGCTGATTACCGCGGAAGGCATGTAGATCCGTACCGCAAATTCCGATTCGCTTGATGCGGATGATGGCTTCTCCGTCGAGTAATTGTGGCTCAGGCAAGTCCTCCCGGTATTGAAATTCCCCAATCCGATTACACACAATTCCCTTCACTTCTAACTGCCTCCTTCTCTTGATCAGCGGATGCCTTCATTGTATTCCGGACGGCCGCTTGTCCAAGTCCGCCCTTGTACGGGCTCCAATATGTTCAACACTTCGGCTAAGACGACAGGATCCAGCGACTCTTCACTCCAAGCAGCATTACGCTTTATATTGTCAGGGTTAGCCGTACTGACCAGCGTTGTCGGTATCTGTTCATTCGAGGTTGAGAACTGCACAGCTAGTTTCGCAATATCCACTCCGGCTTTGGCGCAATATTCGGACGCACGTCTGCAGGCTTCCTTGATCTCCGTTGAAGCCGGGTGCCAGGACGGCGCTCCTCTGGGACCAAGCAATCCCATGGATAAGGGAGATGCATTAATAAGGCCAACTTCCTTGTCGTTAAGCAGCGGCAGCAAACCGGTAAGTGTCTGATCGTTCAAAGAATAATGGCAATAAGAAATGATGACGTCCACTTGCACTTGGGGCAGCAGTTTCTCGAACAGCTGCAGCGGCAGACCGCAAATCCCGCCAAACCGGATTGTCCCCTTCTCTTTTAAATGCTGGAGTGCAGGAAGAGCCTCCTCGAGAATAACGGATGCGGAAACGAACTCTATATCATGCAGAAAAAGAATATCCACGTAATCGGTTTTAAGTCGTTTCAAGCTCTCATCGGCACTGTCGATAATTCGCTTGGACGTGAAATCAAAATCATGCTCGCCATACCGGCCTGCTTTCGTGGACAGGATAAACATGTCCCGGGGTAATTGTTGGATTGCTTCGCCCAGCACGCTTTCCGCCTTCGTCAAGCCGTAATAGGGGGATACATCGATCAAATTGATGCCCGCATCAACGGCTGCGTGCACGGTTCGGATTCCCTCGCGGTCGTCCGTTTCCCGAAAGATGGAGCCTAGCGAAGAAGCTCCGAAGCTTAATACGGAAACATCGAGCCCGGTACGACCTAACTTACGATATTTCATGATGAAAACACCCTCCCTATTCATAGATATATCGATTCATGAGCTGCCCAGCAGCATCCCAGCTATTCTTCCAGACCGTCACCACGAACATCCTTAAGCTTGTAAAACGCCTTGGCATTCAGGCCGAACAATCGGGCATATTCCGCCTCTCCCCATGATTTCGGCAGAGCTTCGGCCAATACGTCAACCACTTGGCCATATTCAGCTGAAAGCAGGCATACGGGCCAATCGCTGCCGAACATGACCCGCTCAGGACCGAACATCGCTGTCACTTTATGTACATACTTATTAAAATCCTCCTGACTCCATCGGCGATGCTCCGCCTCGGTTACCATGCCGGAGAGCTTGCAGTAGATACTCGGAAAACCGGCAATTTGCTTCAGGAGGCTCTCCCAAGGCTCGATCCGTCCGCTCCGGATCGGCGGTTTGCCCAGATGATCGACAACTCCGCGGATGCTGGGAACATGTTGGATTAGCTTCAGCAGCGGTTCCAACTGGTGACTCAGAACAAGAAAATCAATTGGAACCTCCTCCTTGGCATATCCACTTAATGCTTCGATGTATGACGGCTCCAGGATCACCTGGGCATCAGGCATATCCTGGATCATAATACGAAAGCCGATAAATTTCGGATGTTTCCGAAATCGCTCGTAATGCTGCCGGTGCTCGGGATCGAAGAGATCGATCCATCCTACCACTCCGAGAATGGAAGAATCGTGATCCGCGAGCGACAATAGATAGTCTGTCTCTTCCATGGTCGGTGCTGCCTGGACGGTTATGCTGCCGTCAAACCGGTGCAAATCCAAATTCGGCCTCAGATCAGAAGGCAGGAAGTTTCGATAAACCTCTGGAATATCCGGCTTGATCCATCCATAATCTCCTCGTTCTATCAGCCAATAATGCTGATGGGCATCCACTCTCATGAACATCCCTGCCTTTTTGATGTAATGTTTGCTATTTTCATTGTATGATCAAAGTCTGTGTACAAATATAGCGTGGAATTGCAATTTTATAACTTATTTTGATATTGTGTTTCTATTAGAAGATAAGGAGCGATGATCATGACTCCCCTGCGCAAACCATTTAAAGGGGACCCCCTGTTTCCGATGGAATTGGTTTATCGGACTACAAAAAGCCCCGAAGTGGAGCTGCCTCATCATTTGCATGATCTTTACGAATTGGTATATGTGTACCAGGGAAAGGGCACTTTTTTTATTGAAAACAAGCTGATGGAGAAAAAAGCAGGCGACCTTTTCATCATCCCCGGAAACACGATTCACAGCTCTTTCCCTGACCCGGATGATCCGATTATTTCGAGTGCTTTATTCTTTGCGCCTTCGCTCGTCTTAGGTGCGAATGGAAGCGATCTGCAATATGCAATCCTTTCTTGCTTCGACGTTGCTCAAAAATCAGGATCTTATCGTCATGAATTACCCAAGTCGAATCAACAATATATCGAGGGTATGCTAAAAAGGATCTCGGAAGAGACCCGACTTGCTCAGTTGGGTTTCCGCGAGGCGCTTGTGCTCTTGCTGCGCTCCTTACTGCTGCATATCAATCGCTACATCAGTACCTTGTCCGCAGAACAGCCGGCCCACTCACAGATCGGCCCCTCCTGGTTAAGGAATTCCATCCAATGGATTCATGAACATCTGGATCAACCCATAGGACTAGCCACTCTGTCGGCCCATGCATCGGTAGACCCGGCCCATTTTTCCCGTATGTTCAAGAAATATACCGGTTTGCATGTTACGGGTTACATCAATGCCAAACGAATCGCCCGTGCAAAAGAGCTCCTGCTACAGCATGAGAAATCTATCGGACAAATCGCTGAAATCTGCGGATACGACACCCTGACTCACTTTCATCGAAATTTCAAAACGTTGACGGGAATGACTCCCGGAGCGTATAGGAAGCAGGTAATTGACAGTTGACCCATTTAGAATTATATTATTTATAGTTAAGCACTTAACTAAATAGGGGGTGTGATCTCGTTGAATGACGACCTGCAACAATACGTGCTGGATTTGCCGCTGCCGACCCTTGCTTTCTTCACGTTGGTGGAAACAACGGCAAAGCTGGTCGACGTATCCGAAAGCTACTGGAAGGCACAAGGGCTGAACGGAGCCAGAATACGTATATTAGTTGAACTTATGAAAGAGGGAGGAACCATGCTTCCCTCCAAGCTGGCACAACAAATCGGAGTAACCAAACCCAATATCAGCCTGCTGCTCACCCCCTTGGAAAATGAAGGCTTGATTCGGCGGGATAACCATCCCCGGGACGGTCGAAAATCGGTTATCAGCATTACAAATGAAGGTCAGCATTTATTAATCCACAACCTGCCTGCGAACAGGCAGCAAGTTTCAGCTAAGATGAACGTGCTGAATGACGAAGAATTAAAGCAGCTACTGGCCCTTCTGCGTAAATTAAAGGAGGCGTGACGGCTTTTCACGCCCATTTGGTTAAGCACTTAACTAAAATCAAAAAGGATGATGGCAATGTCAATCGTAATTACAGGAGCCAATGGCCGGCTCGGCAGCCTCATAATCCAAGAGCTTCTTCACCATGTTTCACCTGATCAAATCGTTGCTTGCGTTCGGCGTATGGAATCCGGAAAATCATGGGAGGACCAAGGAATAACTGTTCGTTTCTGCAACTACGACGAGCCCGCCTCCCTGGAGAAGGCCTTCGTGGGTGCTTCGCGGCTGTTGTTCATCTCTAGTCCCCATCCCGATGATACCGTTCGTATGCGGCAGCATGCCCATGTGATAGAAGCTGCAAAAAAAGCGAACGTTGGCCATATATTCTATACCAGCTTTGCCTTTCCCGAACATAGCGACATTTCACTGACCCATTTGCATTTGGCAACGGAACATGCCATTCGCACAACCGGAATTCCGTATACTTTTCTTCGCAATGGCCTATATATGGACTTTATCGAAGCACTCGATGTGAATGCGTCCATTCTGACAGGAAATCTTCGTATCCATCCGGGGTCGTGGAAATTCAATGCGGTTACGCGCTCCGATCTGGGAGCCGCCATCGCGGCAGCATTATCCGGTGAGGGCCATCTTAATAAAACGTATGAGCTTGTGGCGCCTGACGTTTGGACCTTCAGCGATGTAGCCTCCACTCTTTCAGAACTAACGGGCAGAGCGATATCCCTATGTCCCACCAACGAGTTACAGCATTGGATATTCAGCTTTTTAAGAAAAATCGATACGGCTTCAACTTCTGGCGATCTGGAGAATTTATTGGGACGCCCGTTAACAACGATGAAAGAAAACATGAAAGCTTATGTCGGGGCAGTGATTAGATCCGACTGACGATGAATCGACATTTCCCCTTCATTGAGTACTGTGAAACCAACGTACCCAATATAATTAAGCAATACGGGAATACGATGGCCCCTGGGACTCAAGGAAGGAGGCAGGAATATGCCGATACGTCCGCCCATATTGCAGAGAGGCGATACCGTTGGAATCGTTACCTTGGGCAGCCCGCTCGATGCCAACATCATCAATGCACGGATCGAATATTTACGAGCCATGGAGTTCAATGTCGTATTGGGCCAATATGTATATGCCCAAAACGGGTTTCTGGCCGGAAGAGACGAACAGCGGGCATCCGATTTAATGATGATGTTTCAAGACGATCAGGTGAAAATGATACTGCCCACAAGAGGCGGCACCGGAGTAGCCGGAATCCTTCCATACCTTGATTATCATGTGATCCGGAACCATCCGAAAATCTTGACGGGCTACAGTGATATAACGGTACTATTAAACGCATTGCATCAATTCGTGGATTTAATTACGTTTCACAGCCTCTTGCTTATCGACTTCAAACCCGAGACGCCCTCCTACAATTACGACCAGTTTTTTGCCGCGACGTCCCTGTATTCATTAACACGGCCCATCCTGAATCCCCCCGAAATGCCTCTGATCAGCCGAGTTCCGGGCAACGTTACAGGGCCGCTTGTGGGCGGTAATCTAACCTCGTTTGTAGATACGCTTGGAACGCCTTTCGAAATCGATACGCGGGGCAAAATAATCGTTCTTGAAGAAACGCATGAACCGACCAATACCGTCTACAGGTACTTGAACGATTTGAAACTCGCGGGGAAATTTCGTGACTGCATCGGCATTATCACGGGGGAATGTACAGGCTGCCAGGCTGCTTACGGCAAATCCTACGAGGATGTCATCAACGAGTTCATTGTGCCGCTCGGCAAGCCGTTGATCACAAATCTTGCCACGGGTCATGGTTTGTATAAAGCAGCTCTGCCGATTGGCGCCTTGGTTAATCTCGATTCCATTCTTAATACCATAACCGTGGTTGAACCTACGATCAGTACATAAAGCTCGTTGCATGGGCCTCGCTTCATCCCCATGCTGCCCATGCGCAGCGAGATATTACTGAAAAAAAGGCAGTTGATCATTCAGATCAGCTGCCTTCATTTTTCTATGTGATGCTGCAGATAAACTCAAGCTGCGCTACAGATGGGCAATCCCCTCACACCTGACTTATTTCACGTAAAATGTAGCGTCTCTTTGATCCCATGCTGTCGAGACGGGAGAAATTTCCAACACGCGTCCCGGTGTATTTTCCGTAATCTTATTTTCTGAAAACCTAGCTTGGCATAGGCATAGGTAATAAATGTATTTTTAAGATACTTGTCCTCTGTCTGTTTCTTGCTATCTTGTTTTTGCTTTCTTTCTGGATGAAACTTTTCGCCTAAAGCTTCCTCGAGTTGCACTTTCAATCTGCTGAATTCCGATTGTGAAATTGGACAGTTAATATACATAGTATCTATTCCGATATTGACCATATATAAAATTTCTTGTATAGAACTACTAATTAAAGATAGATGCATAAGGAAAATTCCATCTGTAGGAAGGCATACTGGTGAAGAAGGGTTACATTATTTAAGCATTATTCATTTGTTTGGTTTGCAATAAAAAAACACAACAAGGACGGCGACCATCGCTGTCCTTGTGAATATTTCGGTGCGGCAGAGCCACTTGGTTAATTAGTGAGAGCCATGATGTTATCGAAATAGAGCCCAGCAAGTTAATAAGGAGAGCCATCAGAATATGAGGGTTCTCCCATTTTCAATTTTCAACTATCGTGCCCTTTTGATGGGCCGTTTACTGCGTGATGCGAGACTTCGGAACTCACATCGGAAACTTGCACCGATTTAACCTCTCTTTCGATAAAAATAAAGAGAGTGAGGAACCTTATCTCCACTCTCTCTCTTTGCTTATATCCTCTAAAAACTGCTACTTTCCCAATTACAACGACTCGGATGCTTGCTTCAGATAGCCGGACAATTGGGCCAGATCCGGCTTATCTCCTTCGCGCAGCTTGATCCACTTCCGTTCGGCCGGACCCTCGAAGCCTTTCGGAAACGCCATGCCGACTGTATTCATGATCATAAATGCAATTGCATCTTTCGAAGGTGAGATGACGGCAGCAAACTGCCCGTTCTTCAGAAAATGCGGTTTCTTGTATTGAATCTTCTCTTCCGCTCCGGGAATCGTCTCGTGGACCATATGCCGAAGCTGACCGCACAATTGAACTTGCCATGGCGAGGACAGATTTTCAATAAATGTGGATACTTCTGGGTTCATTTTCAACACGTCCTCTCTTATCGATGGATATTAGACTTCCTGTTGCAACTTGGCCAAATATTCGGCGTAACGTTCCATGGACGCAATCGCGCCTTGCTCCGCACCGGAAGCCAGTGAGCCTTGAAGGGCTTCAGCAGAGACGTATTCCGTGCGCATCGTCAATTTTGATTTACCGCCTTCAAGCTGTTCAAACGAGTCGAAAATGACGGATTCGTGCTCGTTATACGGAGCCACGTCAAAAATCATCGTATAGTTCAGTCGCTCGGGCTTCACAATTTCGCGATACGTACCGATGATAGGAAACTCGGTCCCATCCGGACCCAACTGAACATATCGGTAGGTGCCACCCACTCGCAAATCGATCTCGCAGGCATGGAGGGGTACTCCGCCGTGACCCCACCAGCGGGACACATGCTCCGGCTTTGTCCAAGCATCCCACACCAACTCGCGCGGTGCTTCGAAAATACGCTCAATGATTAATGCTTGTCCTTCTACTCGCGTTGTTGCTTTATTTGCCTGTTGACTCATCGTGTTTTTCCTCCTCATTTGGGTAAGAAATAGGGTTCTGCTCAGATTTTATCCCATTTTTTCCAATATCGCCAACACAGTAGTTAACGGTTCAAGTTTTGTTCCAAGGACGCATCGAGTTGATCAAATGTCCCGACGAATCCTTGCTGTACATGCGGGCGCATGCTCTCAAAGGTGGTGCGTTCTTCCTCAGTGGCGTTAAACGGACCGCCTCTTAGCGTAAGCGTCGTCTTTCCTTCGCTTTCGGTTAACATCAAGTGATTGATCACTTCGAGCGGCCACGTTCCGCTGAACGGAGCCCGGATCGTGTTGCCTTCTTCATCGGAATACGATTGGATGAAGTCTGGATAAATCAGCATTTGGATTAACGTTGCGTGAAATTCCAATCCATTCATACGCGCGATTACAAAGGATTCGCTATACGAAAGCAAACACGGGACTTCTGACCAATGCTCCCAACAACAGGACGACGGCAACAATCAAGAATGCCGACTTCTTCAGACCAAATCACTCCTTTTTCATATTATTTTCTGTTCATTTTGAATATACCTATTAAGGAATATACCTGTCAAGGAATATTTAGTGTTTAAATTGACCGCACTTTCATTAATCGCGCCGAAGCGCGAAAGGCCAAGAATTTTACAGAATACCTCATGTCGTAGAAGTGTGCGCTTGACGCAGGCTTAAGCCGTGATTAACCATGTCTCGGACGATTCAGCGCGGCGGCGTCTGCCGAATACGAAATAGAAGAGGCCTAAGCTGGCAACTTGTAAGACCGCCAGCACGAGCCAGATATTGCTGAAGATCAAGCCCCCGCGGTGCGGTGATCCAAAGAGCGGATTCCATGCTGGAATCGCCGATCGCTGAGGTCCGTCATCTTGCCATAGATCCCGATTGCCATCCCTTGCGCGATGAAGTTGACCATTGCCAGCATCGAACATTGGGAGGAACAAAGCCTATGAATTGCTAAATAGTGGCGAAATCAAGGCGATAAAGATGAAGGGCTATCGAATTCCGAAGATAGCTGTCAGGGATTACGTACTGTCGCAGGCAAAAATAACAATGGAACGCTACAAGGAATTATCAGAAGGAGATTAAAATAAGCCGCGCATTTTGCTGCGGCTCCGCTGTCTCGTACTATAGAGTCTATGATTTCGAAGCAAGTTGCGTGGATTTACAGGAGTGCCTAACTTCGTACACACGTTCTATGATTTGACGAAGAAAGCGAAAGTCCCTAAAATTTGGTTTCATGATCTTCGTCATACCGTGGTCACATTAATGCTTAGTAGTAATACAAACCCAAAGATTGTAAAGGAAATCCCTGGGCATTCAGACATTCGAGTGACCTTCGACATTAATTTCCATATTTCACCATCTATTCATAAGGAAACCACACATCAGTATGGCAACATGATTTTCGGGTCGCAACTTGAGAGCAAAGAAAAGGAGGTTTTAATCGCTGCCGACACGGGTAGCTCGTTAGAATTTGATTCTGAATCGTTAAACACGATTCAATAATTCATCCTCAACTTACTGACCGCCTTTCATCGGAGCATTTAGAACGGAGTAAAAGTAAATCACCCTGCCTCCAAAAGAGGACAGGGCCATTGTTTGTGATCGAGAAAAATAAAATAAAGGTCTGAGCGGAGTCCTATTTGCCTCGCAAAAGATGAAATAGCATTAAAAAAATCCTTAGTGTGACCAAACGTGTGACCACGCGCTCAAATCATATCTAAGCATAGCAAGAACCCGCCAAACACTCGAAAATCCCTGTGTTTAGCGGGTTCTTTTTAGTTATGGAGCCTAGGGGGATCGAACCCCTGACCTCATCGCTGCCAGCGATGCGCTCTCCCAGCTGAGCTAAGGCCCCGTAAGCGACTTCTATATCATATAAAATATCAGCAGGCCTGTCAACATTTTTTTGGCATTTTATGAAGACAAGCTGTACTTCTTTTACTCTCTATATAATGTCACTTATCATGATGAGGCTGCGGAGCCATCCTAACATCGGTATAGTACCCGTCTCCCTAAAAAACCACGACGCTCTTACAGCTCCTGTACGTCCGTATCCTTGGACAGCAGGCTTTTCAATTCCTTCATAAACATATTGATATCCTTGAACTGCCGATACACGGACGCAAATCGGACATAAGCTACCTCATCCACGGGATATAACCGTTCCATCAGCAGCTCGCCGATCTGGCGGCTCTCCACCTCGGCTGCTGCGGTATTGCGCAGTGCTTTCTCCACATCCGACACAATCATATCCAGCTGGTCGACGGATACCGGACGCTTCTCGCAAGCCCGAATCAGGCCACGAAGCACCTTCTCCCGGCTAAACTCTTCACGGCTACCATCCTTTTTAACGACAATCAGGGGCGTTTCCTCCACCATTTCAAAGGTTGTGAATCTTTTGCTGCACTGCTCGCATTCCCTGCGGCGGCGGATGGATTTATTTTCGTTGGCCGGCCTGGAATCCAGCACTTTCGTTCCGGCATAACTGCAATATGGACATTTCATAAAGTCATCTTCACTTCCTTTGTTCTTCGCATATTTAACCTGTAACTACATTCAGAAAAATTTACCAGCAAAACTTTTGTCTTTTATGTTATGAAAATGCGAAACCCGAGACATAATACTTTTACCAACTCAAGGAGGTGAACTTAACATGGCACAAAGCAACAACAACTCCAACAACCTGGTTGTTCCTCGCGCAAACGCTGCTCTTGAGCAATTGAAGTACGAGGTAGCTCAAGAGCTTGGTATCTCCATCCCACAAGACGGATACCAAGGTAACATGACTTCCTACGAGAACGGTTCGATCGGGGGATACATCACAAAACGTCTTGTAACCCTGGCCGAGCAACAATTGGCTGGTCAATACTCCGGTCAATAATTGATTCTTCCTTAAAAAAGGAGTGTTGGCGGCTCGATGTAAGAGCCTGTCCAGCGCTCTTTTTTCATTAAAAACCGCCCTTATATACGTCCGTATATTGATTATAATAATAAATTACTCGCTGTACATAATGCCTGGTTTCCCCAATGGGAATACTCTTCACATTCTCATAGGTTCCATCCCACATACCATTGTTGATCCAGTTCTTGACGTTCCCGGGGCCGGCATTATAGGCTGCAATGGCGGCAATCGGATTGCCGTCCATCTCTTTGTGCAGGCTCTGGATATACCAGGTGCCCAGCTGGATATTCGCGTCCACTTCATTCTTTACGCTCAGGAGGTTCACCGAGGGCAGCTTGGCCATTTCCATCGCCCAATTTGCCGTATCCGGCATCAGCTGCATAATGCCAAGCGCGCCCTTCTTGGACTCCTTGCCCGGCTTAAAATTGGTTTCCACCCGAATGATGGACGCCACCAGGAATGGATCAACCTCATAGTAATCTGCATGCTTCCGGATCTCATCTTTATAATGGATCGGGTACAGGAGCGTCATCCAGTTGGAGCTCAGGAACAGAAGCGCTACAAAAGAAACAAACAGCAGAAGCAGCACTCTTTTTTTAAGGAGCCACTTCATATTTGAACCATCCTGCGCCACAGGTTGTCCACCTGCAGCTGTGTCTCGACTAGTGAGCCGCTGTTGTCGATAAGAATATCCGCCAGCGACTTCTTCTGTTCGATATCCATCTGGCTGCTTAAACGTGCCTCTGCCGCTTCTCTGGTAAGAGCATCACGATTCATCAAACGCTCAAGCTGCAGCTCTCGCGGTACATAGACAACCGCTATCTGCTCAAGAAAAGGATATTGCTCCCTCGCCTCCAGCAGCAGCGGAATATCGGCCACCACGAGCCGATCCGGATGCTGGCGTTCGTACGCTTCCGTCCGTTCCCGGATTTCCTGCCGGATCGCAGGATGTGTGATAGCATTCAGCGCCGTTCTCTGCTCGGGATTATGAAATATGATTTCTCCGAGTTTTTTTCGATTCAAGGTACTGTCCTCAAACAGGATATCTTGTCCAAAATGTTCGGTCACTTCATCCAGCACCGGATGACCCGGGAGCATCACTTCCCGGGCGATGATATCCGCATCGACGAGAAGCGCTCCCTTCATGGCCAACATAGAGGACACGGTGCTTTTGCCTGTTGCAATTCCTCCGGTTAAACCGATATTCATGACTTCACCTCATAACAGCTTCATTATACCCATGACGATTAACAAAAAAGCGGGCAAATAAGAGATAAATCGCATTCCGCCCTTGGAAGCAAAACGTAAACCGATCCTCATGCCCATAACGAGGAATATCCCGCTAAACAATGCAACCACAGCCGCCGTACCCAGCGGCGAAAAACCCAGCATCGCTGCGCCAAGTCCAGCTCCGAACGCATCAAGCGATAACGCGATCCCGAGCCACATCGCCTCCCAGGGAGAGATGCTGCCGGAGTCATCCAGATCCGCCTTTGTCGGACTGCGCAGAATTTGAATGACAACGCCGATCTTCGGAATCTCAAGAGAGAATACAGCTTTCTGAAGCTCCTCTGGTTCAGCTGTGCCAGCCCCACCGTGGATGGACTTCCTTTGATTTAAAGCAGCCTGTGCTTCCGTAAGGGATTCGGAAATCCCCGAAGCAGAAACCGGCTGCGCTTCAGACTCGCTTCTTCTGCGGACTTGCTGATAGAGGGACCACAAACCCAGCAGAATCAAAATGGCAGCTCCGATAACGGATGCCACAGATGGGGATAAGAACCGCTGTAACAGAGCACCCGCCTGCATGGAGACGCCTAGCACCAGTCCGGAGCATAGCGAGATGATTAATACAGACAATAGCGGTATCCTTGTTTTGCGCAGACCGTATGTAACACCCGCTCCAAAACCGTCCAGACTTAATGCCATGGCCAGCAGCGCAGACGAGAAAATATGATTGAGCACCCTTTTCCCTCCTCCGAAAGCGCCATAGACAGCTGCTTATTCATAAAGAGAGCAGCTCCATGCGCTCCACATATGTTCCACATTATATGTGTGAGAAGGGGAATGGGTGCACGCCTATATTTTATTGCTTCTGGACCGGTTGACATTTCGGGCAATAATGGGTCCCGCGTCCACCAACAACCATCTTATGAACCGGACCACCGCAAGCATGGCACGGCTTGTCCTTACGCCCATAAATCTGATGGCTGTGCTGGAACATGCCCATCTCGCCCTGTCCATTGACGTAGGATTTAATAGAGGAGCCCCCAGCGTTTACGGCCTCGGACAATGTATCCACAATGGCATGGTACAATCGCTTCAGCTCCGCATCCTTCAAGCTGTTCGCGCTGCGCTCCGGATGAATCTTGGCCCGGAACAAAGCCTCATCGACATATATATTGCCGATTCCGACCACATATGCCTGGTTCAGCAGCACAGCCTTGATCTTTGTTTTTTTGCTGCCAATGACCTGCTTGAAGGTTCCTAACGTAAATGTGTCATCAAGCGGCTCGTAGCCTAATTTGGCAAGGGGAGCATGCTTGAATTCTTCCCCGGGCGCAAACAGATGCATCGTACCGAATTGGCGCACGTCCTTATAACGCAGCTCTGTGCCATCCGAGAAATGGAATATGACATGGGTATGCTTCTCTACAGGTTCCTCGGCCCTATATAATCCATATCGGCCTTCCATCCGAAGATGGGAAACGAGGACCAGCCCGTCCAGCAGTATCCGCAAAAATTTGCCTCGGCGCTCCACCCCTTGCACGGTGTGATCCTTCAGCATAAACGCAAACGCCTCGGCATCGTCGGGACGTTGAATAATCCGCGGCAAATGTACGGAAACTTGATCTATGTGCTTACCTTTAATCAATTGGTTAAGTGTTCGTTTAACGGTTTCTACTTCCGGCAATTCCGGCATAATGACTTCACCTCATGTACCATTATACCGGAAGTTGGGACACAGCGGGACCATGGTTTTGTGGAAAGGTATGGTGCATAATCAGCCCCCTCTTCACGCCATGATCCCTTAGAAACGTCCCCATCATCTGTAAGCAAGCTGCCTGCGAGGCAGAGCCTGCAGCACATCTACTTCGCTTCGTACCAGTTCTCTCCGTAGCTGACTTCCGATTTCAGCGGTACCGACAGCTTCAATGCATGACTCATGACTTCCGGAACCAATTCCTTCATGACCTCCAGCTCATCCTCCGGCACCTCAAACACCAATTCATCGTGTACCTGAAGCAGCATGCGGCTCTTCAATTGGCGTTCATGCAGCGCTTTGTCCATATGGACCATGGCAAGCTTGATAATGTCCGCCGCGGTTCCCTGTATCGGCGTATTCATCGCCGTACGCTCCGCGAAAGAGCGCAGGTTGAAGTTGCTGGCGTTGATCTCCGGCAAATAACGTCGGCGTTCCAGCAGCGTCTTCACATAACCGTCCTGCTTCGCCTGCTTGACGATCACGTCCATATAGCGGCGTACGCCCTGAAACACCTCGAAATACTGGTCGATAAACGCCGCAGCTTCCTTCCGGGTAATGTTCAGGTTCTGGGACAAGCCGTAGTCGCTAATGCCATAGACAATCCCGAAGTTAACCGCCTTGGCGGATCGGCGCATATTTGAATCCACCTCATCCACGCCGACTCCAAACACATCCATCGCAGTCTTGGTGTGAATGTCCATATCTTGAACAAAGGCTTCCTTCAGCCGCTCATCATCCGAAATATGCGCAAGCACACGAAGCTCGATCTGGGAATAGTCGGCAGCCAGAATGCTCCAGCCGGGCTCCGACGGCACAAAAACTTTACGCAGCTTGCGCCCTTCCTCCAGACGGATCGGAATGTTCTGCAAATTTGGATATTGGCTGCTCAGACGGCCCGTCGCAGCTATTGTCTGACGGTAATATGTGTGTACTTTCCCGGTCTGTGCCGAGATTTCCTTCAGAAGGCCTTCCACATAAGTAGATTGCAGTTTAGCCAGGGTACGATACTGCAGGATCAGGCGAACGATATCATGATAAGGCGCCAGCTTCTCCAGCACTTCAGCATCGGTGGAATAACCGGTTTTGGTCTTCTTGATGACCGGCAGCTCCAATTTGACAAACAGTATTTCTCCCAGCTGTTTAGGCGAATTCAGGTTGAATTCTGTTCCGGCAATCTCGTAAATCTCTTTAACGAGTTTGTCGATCTGCCCCTCGAACTCACGCCCCAACTCCTTCAGAGCTTCCGCATTCACGGCAATCCCCTGCTTCTCCATATCGGCAAGAATGCGGGAAAGCGGCATCTCCAGATCATGGAAGAGAGGAAGCATTTCATTTGCTGCCAGCTCCTTCTCCTGTACCGGGACAAGCTCCGTGACGGCCAAACATTTTCTAGCCATATATTCGCTAAGCTTCTCCAGCTCGGGAACCTTGTATTTTGCCCCTTTACCAAACACATCCTCATCGGCTTGAAGATACGCGAGTCCGTATTTGGAAGCCAGCCCGCTGAGGCTCTGATTTGATTCCGTCGGATCCAGCAGGTAGGCCGCCAGATGGACATCAAATGCCGCCCCTGCAAAAGCAATGCCCTGCCAGTGGAGCGCCAGATCAATCCGATGCAAATCATAACCGCGTTTTTGGATTTCACTATCAGCAAGCCAAGCACGGACAGGCTCCGCCTCCTCCGACTTCAGAACGTCAAACGGAATATAGTACTGCCGTTCCGCTGTTGCCAGCGCAATCCCGATCACCTCTGCATGATGGGGATTGTCTCCGTGCGTCTCGACATGCAGCATAGTCACGTGTTCAAGAATGTCAGCAACGCCGGCTAGCTCCTTCGTGCCTACAATTGCCACATCAATCTTCGCTTCCGGCTTCGCCTCCGCTGCATCACCGCTGATCCCGCTCGTGCTCAGGTTCAGCCTTTCAATCAGGGATTTGAACTCCAGCTTCGCCAGCGCAGGTCCGGCCGTTTCCTCATTCAAGCCTGCAAACGCCATATCATCGAGCGACTGCTCCAGCGGAACCTCGCGGAAGATCGTAGCCAGCTTCTTACTGAGAATGGCGGAATCCGCATGCTCTTCAATTTTCTCCTTCATCTTGCCCTTGAGCTCATCGGTCCGCGAGATCACAGCCTCTACCGAGCCGAATTCATGCAGCAGCTTCAGCGCTGTTTTCTCGCCCACGCCTGGAACCCCTGGTATGTTATCGGAAGCATCGCCCATAAGCCCTTTTAAATCGATAATCTGTTCAGGGGTCAGATCGTAACGCTCCTTGATCTGTTCCGGTCCATAATACTCGATATCTGTAACACCCTTGCGGACCATGGCAATCGTTGTATGCTCGGAAGCCAGTTGAAGCATGTCCTTATCTCCCGATACAACCATCACTTTACGGCCAGCTTCATCAGCCTGACGTGTAATGGTGCCGATGATGTCATCCGCCTCATAACCGCCGATTTCAAATTGGGGGACACCCAAGCCCTTAAGCAGCTCTTTAAGCAGCGGGAATTGTCCCGACAGCTCAGGCGGCGTCTTCTGACGTCCACCCTTGTAATCCTGATAATCCGCATGCCGGAACGTTTCCTTGCCAGCATCAAAAGCTACCATCATATGTGTTGGTTTATGCTCTTCAATCACCCGAAGCAGCATGGTGGTAAAACCGTAAACCGCATTCGTCTGCTGCCCGCTTGCATTCGTAAGCGGCGGCATCGCAAAGAATGCACGGTAAATGATATTATTTCCATCAATTAGAATCAGCTTGTCCATAGAACACCTCGCACCAATATTACTTCCTTCCCACATGATAACATAGGTTACCGCTAATTCCGAACAATCCGTTCGATTAACGGTGAATTCAAGATTTCACGCAAAAAAACGCCGGCTTTCGCCAGCGTTTCCCTGTAATCGCGCTTATTGATTGAGGTCAGGACGATGCCCTGTAACGAGATATACGGTACTCTCGCCAATATTGGTTGCATGGTCGGCAATCCGTTCGATGTAGCGCCCCACCATGATCAGCAGCATGGCTTGATTGGCCGAATCCGGATCAGAAGTCAGATGCGCATAGAGGTCCTGCAGAATGACGCTGTATAGATGATCAACCTGATCATCGTCCTGAGCCATTTTATAAGCCAGATCTGTGTTTTCGGTTAGATAGGATTCGATCGATTCTGAAACCATCGCCCGCACCAAATCCGACATCCGTGGAAGATCCACGAGCGGCTTAATCAGCTTCTGTCCTTGAAGGCGGATCGTAACCTTGGCAACGTCTCGAGCCAAATCGCCCATACGCTCCAAATCGCTTGCAATGCGGAAGGCCACCAAAATCCGGCGCAAATCCTTCGCCACAGGCTGCTGGGTTACAATTAAGCGGGAGCCAATCTCCATGATCTGCTCTTCCATGGTGTTTAACTGCGCATCGTTCTTGATAACGGCCTGTGCTTTCTCCGTATCCAAGGTCTGGAGAGACTGTACACTGCTGGCCAGAGCTTCCTCCATATGTTTGCCCATATCCTGCAGCAGGGTCTTCAGCTCATTAAGCTGCTGATCAAACTCAATTCTCCGGATCATGTGTGACGCTCCTCCTATCTGCTTTTAAGAAAGATCATTTCGTTATTGAATCATTACCCGAAGCGGCCCGAAATATAGTCCTCGGTACGCGCATCGGATGGTGTAGAAAACAGTGTATCGGTGTTTGCGGATTCTACCACTTCACCATTCAGGAAAAATACCGTCTGCCCGGATACACGGGCAGCCTGGTGCATGTTGTGCGTTACCATGACAATGGTGTAGTTGCTCTTCAGCTCTTGTACCAGCTCTTCAATCTTCAGCGTTGAGATCGGGTCAAGCGCCGATGTTGCTTCGTCCATCAGCAGAATATCCGGTTGCACGGCAAGCGCCCGGGCAATGCACAGACGCTGCTGCTGGCCGCCAGAGAGGCTCAAAGCCGAGCGCTTGAGATAATCTTTGACCTCATCCCACAGAACGGCCTGTTTCAGGCTCTGTTCCACGATTTGATCTAGCTGGGCTTTGTTGCGGATGCCATGCAGACGCGGCCCGTACGCGATGTTGTCATAGATTGATTTAGGAAACGGATTCGGCTGCTGAAATACCATGCCTACCTGTTTGCGCAATGCTTCAACGTGCACCTCTTCGCTGTAAATTTCCGTCCCGCCAATTTGCACGCTGCCTTCAATCCGGGTGGAAGGAATCATATCGTTCATCCGGTTCAACGTACGCAGCAGAGTGGATTTACCACAGCCGGACGGTCCGATGAATGCCGTCACGGTTTTCTCCGGAATGTCCAGATCTACATTTTTCAGGGCGTGGTACGTGTCATAATAAAGGTTTAGTTTCTCAATTTGTATGATGGATTCCATATCTTATTCATGTCTCCTTTTTCACGATTAGATCTGCTTATAGCCTCTCTTAGATGTTCTTCGAATACTTATTCCGGATCCACACGGCTGCAATGTTCATAATGAACAGCATGATGAGGAGCAGAATGATACCCGAAGCTGCCAGCTCGTGGAAAGCCTCACTTGGTCTTGATACCCAGTTAAAGATCTGGATCGGCATGACAGTAAACGAATCAAGCAGATTCTCCGGCAAGAAGGCCACGTACGTTAAAGCACCAATCATAATCAGCGGCGCGGTTTCGCCGATCGCGCGAGACAAGGCCAGGATAACCCCGGTCATAATTCCTGGAATCGCTGAAGGCAGCACGGCGCTGGATACCGTTTGCCATTTCGTTGCCCCAAGGGCATACGAAGCGTCCCGCCGATTCTTAGGTACGGCACGAAGCGCCTCCTGAGCCGCAACGATAATAATCGGAAGCACGAGCAAGGTCATCGTTAATACCCCTGAGAGCAGACTGCGGCCAAGGTTCATCCCACGCACAAAAATCGCAAGACCCAGGATACCGTATATAATAGAAGGAACCCCTGCAAGCGTACTGATATTCAACTGAATCAGCCGAACCCAGCGGCTGCGTCCCGCATACTCTTCAAGAAAGATTGCCGCACCCACACCCAGTATAAAGGACAGCGGCGCCATGAGCAGCAGCAGGTAAATCGTGCCGACAATCGGCGATTTCAAGCCAGCTTTATCCGCAATTCGTGACGGAAAGTTGGTGAACAGCTCCGGTGAGAGCCTGTGAACGCCATCCATCACAATCGTAACAATCAAAGCCATCAAGGCCAGAATACCAATGCTGGTACAAGCCAGAAAAATAATATGCAGCGTCTGGTCACTTCGACGTCTCCGGTTGATACCTTTGCTATCCCCCAGATTTAATTGTTCCATCTAGTATTCCTCCCTGAAACGGCGAGCGACCCACTGCGCCAGTATATTAAGCAAGAAGGTGATGACAAACAAAGTCAGACCTACTGCAAAAATCGTACCGTATTCGATCGTTCCGCGCGGAACGTCACCCATACTTACTTGAACAATATAAGAAGTCATCGTCTGAATGCTTTCCAGCGGATTCAGTGTCAACTGCGGAGTTGCACCGGCAGCCACCGTTACGATCATTGTCTCGCCAATCGCGCGCGAGAACGCCAATACAAAGGATGACACTACGCCCGATAGAGCGGCAGGCAGCACAATTTTCAGCGCAACCTCAAACCGGGTAGCTCCCAGCGCATAAGCGCCATGACGCAAACTCTTCGGTACAGCTCGCATGGCATCCTCACTTAGTGACGATATCATCGGCAGGATCATGATCCCGACCACAATACCGGCACTAAGGGCGTTGAATATACCCATGTTGGGAAAAATCTTCTGAAGGAATGGCGTTACCGTTTCGAGCGCAAAGTATCCATATACAATCGTCGGTACACCGGCCAATACTTCAAGTACTGGCTTTACAACCCCCCGAACCCGGGCAGGAGCGTATTCATTGAGATAAATAGCGCATGCCAAGCCGATAGGCACTGCGAATAAGACCGCAATGCCTGTAATCAGCAATGTGCCGCCCAGCAAGGGCAGCACGCCGAATTCTTTTGGAGGGAGAATTGGACTCCATGTCGTTCCTGTCAAGAAGGACCATACCGGCACTTCCTTAAAGAAGATCACGGATTCCTGTAGAAGCGTATATACAATACCGATGGTGGTAAGCACCGAAAGCATGGCACACAAGCCGAGCAGAACTGGAATGATTTTATCTGAGATGCGTGTTTTGCTTCGACGGAATGTCATGCTTTTAGTGCTTCCCGCCACGGGTGAAGTTTTGTTCATTCTCCTCTTCCCTTTCTATGGGTCGCCCGGAGGGAACCCTCCGGGCATCTAGTCTTTAATTATTTTGCCAACTTGTCTATTTCTTCTTGATACTGGTCATCTTGAAGTGGTACGAATCCAACTTCGCCAGCAAGACTAGCGGCATTTTCAAGGTAGAAGTTCATGAACGCATTCACTTCTGGACGCTCAAGCTCTTTGTCATTCACATAGAGCAGCAGCGGACGGGACAATGGAGCGTAACTGTTATCCTTGATCGTTTCGATGCTTGGAGCTACGGTAGCTGTTCCGTTATCAATCGGAACCAGTTTCAACTTGTCTTGGTTCTCTTCATAGAAGGAGAATCCAAAGTATCCAATGGAGTTCTTGTCACCGGCAACGCCTTGAACAACTGCGTTTGTATCGGCACTGAACGTAATTTGCTTATCATTTCTGCTTGACTGTGCTTCACCATTAATCGCTTCGGTGAAGTAATCGAATGTTCCGTGATCCGTACCTGGCGAGTAGATTTTAATTTCTTCTGCGGGCCATCCCTCGCGAACGTCAGCCCATGTTTTCACGGTGCTGTTTGGTTCATAGATTTTTTTGAGCTCATCCACGGTGAGTTTATCTACAAATTCATTGCTAGGGTTAACAACAACGGACAATCCGTCATAGGCTACCAGAACTTCGTGATACTCAATGCCGTTGGCTTTTGCTTCTTCTGCTTCGGTATCTTTAATTGGACGGGAAGCATTGGCCACTGCGATTTCACTGCTGTTAAAGCGTTTAAAGCCAGCACCTGTTCCGCCTGTTCCAATCGGAATACGAACATCCGGGTTTGCTGCACCGAACTCTTCAGCAATCGCTTCGGTCAAAGGATGCAGTGTGCTTGAGCCGTCAATTTCAATTGTACCTGTCAAAGCTGTTGTGTTCTCTTCGTTTTGCTGTGCTGAACCATTGTCTGTATTTTCCCCTGTAGCACTGCCGGAAGTACCTCCGCCACATGCTGCCAGAAGCGTGCTCAGCATTAACACCAATACCAGAATACCTGCTGGTTTACGACCCCATTTTCTAAACAAACGAATCCACTCCTTCAAAATGGTTGTTGTCTCTACTTTCCTACTCACAATATTGATAATAATCCTGTAATGTAATAACAGTTTCTGAGAAATGTAAACTCTGTGTAAAATCTCAAAAAAAACTAGAATCATAGACATAGATTTCGACACTTACGTTGTTGAAACATCGCTGTTGCTCATTCCTGCAAGCTCTAATTTGACCCGCTCCACGCGCTGGACCGTTTCCTCTGCCAGTTGATAAACCCGATTGCCGGATATCTCTATCTCATGAACGGTCGTCTCCATTTCATGGAACATCTGACTGCCTTCACTCACATGACTCTCGCATGATTGGATTTCTCTCAGCGAAGATACGGCACCTTCGGCTGTATCCGCTGCGAGCCGCTCGATGTGCTGCAGCAGCTCGGATATATCGCCTGAGAGCTTTCGTGTCTGCTTGGCAAGCGACTGCACCTCTACCGCAACCACTTGAAATCCCCGTCCGTGCTCCCCTGCATGTGCAGCTTCGATCGAGGCATTCATGGCGAGCAGGCTGCTTTGATTCGCAAGCTCCGTAATCATTCCTGTGATAGAGGATATGCGGCTTGCATTCTGGACGAGCTCAGAAGCTTGTCCTTCACGCTTGGTCATATCATCGACAAGCCCAAGGTATGAGGTTCTGACAAGTTCCAGCTTCTCTTTCCCGGTATGGGACCATTCCCTCATCTGTTTGCATTCGGAACTTGTTTTCGCTGCTGCCTCTCTGACCTCGGTTAACGAGGATTGTATATTATGCGTATGGCGGTAACTTTCCTGCAAAATCAATTCCCGCTTCTCTTCGGCCTCGGCTTGAAGACCGCTGGACAGACGCATGAGGTCCCGGACAGTCAGCACCCCTGCAAGCCGATCCCCATCCGTTAACAGGACACAGTCGTAGAATTTTGAATCCGGACGCTCCAAAGCCATTTGAAGCAGGGATCCTACCCTCTCCGACATGTCGATCTTCATCGGGTGATGGTCAGCAAACCGAAAGGCTGGCCTCGTATAATACAAATCTACGGAGAACCTGCCCATCATGCGCTGGTAAAAAACATCTCGCATGATCAGACCTGACGGCCTGTCCTCCTCATTGCAGTAAATAACACAAGGGATGGACGGATCTTTCGCGAACATATTCAGCACGTCCAGGCAAGATTCACTCTCCCGGATAATAGGGACCTTTCTTATGTACTGCCGATATGATGCACCTGCTTCAGGCTCCGTTGTTAATCGGCTCTCGAATGCCGCTTCCGCTTGTACTTCTACTACTGCTGATTGTGCCGGTTTGGTTTGAAGCAGTGTCATGCGCCCTCACCCCTTTTAATCTGGTCCTTTAGACGCATCTTACTGGACTAGTATTAGGAGAATTTACTCAAAATATTAAGGCAATGTAAACAAAAAACCTAAAAAAGACTCCTCATCATTTCAAATCGAATGATGGGAGCCTTTTTTCGGATTAACAACCAGTTTATAGCCAACTCCGCGTATGGAGTCTATGTGCACGGATTCAGGATCAAGCTCAAGCTTCTTGCGAAGTGAACTTACGTGAACGTCCACGGTTCGCTGTCCGCCGATATAATCAAAACCCCAGACCACGTTCATGAGATCATCTCTTGTTAACACAACGCCCGGTTTTTTGGCCAGATAGAGCAGTACTTCAAATTCTTTCGGTCGGAGATTGATGCTCTGACCGCCCAGCCGCACCTCATATTTCTCAGGGTAGATTTCCAGCTGTCCCAGTGAAATGACATTACCCTGCTGGTCAGGCGTCTTTACCTCTTCCACATGGCCCGAAACCCTGCGCATGACCGCGGACACACGCGCCAGCAGCTCGGATACCCCAAATGGCTTCGTGATATAGTCATCCGCTCCCATCTTCAGACCTTGAACAACTTCCTCTTCGGCGTTCTTCGCAGTCAGAATAATGATCGGCGTAGTGATTCCGCTGCCGCGCAGCTTCTCTAAAATCTGAAAGCCATTCATTCCAGGCAGCATGACATCCAGCAGGATCAGATCATACTCATGATTGGCTGCTTTCTCATAGCCTGCAGTGCCGTGCTCCTCTACCTCGACTTGAAATCCTTCCTGCGTGAGATTGTAAGACAACAGCCGAGAAAGTGTCGGCTCATCTTCGATAACAAGCATGCGTTGACTCAATGTTACCCCCGCCCTTATCTAGATAATTGGACTGCTTATGCAAGTATATCAACAGAATGTTAACGGAGTGTTAACTTCCTGTTTCGTCCGTTTCCTGCAATACCGGAAGATCAATGATGAAGGAACTTCCGGTGCCGAGCTCGCTCTCCACCTTGATGGTGCCGTGATGAAGATCCACAAGATGCTTAACAATGGATAGTCCAAGCCCGGTTCCGCCTGATCCGCGTGAGCGTGCTTTATCCACCCGGTAGAATCGTTCAAATATGCGAGGAAGATCTTTTTTGGGAATCCCGATCCCGGAATCCGTCACCACGAACTCCACCATATCATCGGCACTGCCGTTATTATGCTGTTCACGCGCGGTTAATTTTACTCGTCCGCCTTCCTGCGTATAATTAATTGCATTGGAGAGCAGATTCATGAAAATCTGACGAAGTTTATCCTCATCCCCCTCCATAAACAACTCTTCCGGAATGTCCAGCTCCAGGGTGATCCGCTTCTTCTCAGCCACTGTACGCATCATTTCCGATATCGTATCAAAGAACACCGACAGGTGAATCGGCGAGTAATCCATCTGGATTCGCTTGGATTCGATTTTGGACAGCTCCAGGATGTCGCCGATCAGCCGGTTCAGCCGTTCGGACTCGTCGTATATAATCTGGAGGAAGGATCGCGAGGTCTTCTCATCTGTAACTCCACCCCCGAGCAGTGTTTCAGCAAACCCTTTGACCGCGGCAAGCGGGGTCTTCAGCTCATGGGACACGTTGGCTACGAATTCGCTCCGCATGCGTTCAAGCCTGCGGATATCACTTACATCCTGCAGCAGGAACAGCATTCCGCGATAGGAGTCCTCTTCCTCCTCCTGCCTCATCGTCACCCCATCCAACCGGATAATGGCTTCGACCGGATAATAAAGATTGCGCTCCTCATGAAAATCTTCCTTACTCTCAAGTCCTTCCTCCATCAATTTCGTCAACTCATAATGCTGCTTGAGCTCACGGTATGATTTGCCGGTAATCACTTCGGCATCAATACCCAGCATTTTCTCGGCAGCCCGGTTGACGAGAATGATCTGACCTGCCCTGTTCACCATAACGATGCCGCCCGTCATATTGTTCAGAACGCTTTGCAGCAAATCCTCATTATCCCTTATGGTGCGCAGCTGGGTTTGCAGGCTGTCAGCCATGGCGTTAATGGCTTGTGCCAATTGGCCAATCTCATCCTGACGGTGAATCTTCACCCTCGCATCATACTCAAGGCGCGATATCCGTCTGGCTACGCGCGTTATTTTTTCCAGTGGTGAGGTTAAACCCTTGGCAACACGGTAACTCACCAAGGCAGCAATCAGAAACAACACCAGCAGGCCGATCCCCATAACCGTCCAGCCTTGTCTGACTCCCTGATCAACTTCCTTCAGGCTGACAGACAATCGGACGAACCCGTCAAAGTTCTCCCCTGCCTGAACAGGAAGTGCAACGTACAGCATGTCCTGCTGAAGGGTATTGCTCCGGCGGATGGTGCTGCCGCGGCCTTCCTTCACCGCTTGAAGCATTTCCTCACGATAGGCATGATTATCCATGGTTAGCGGATCGCTCTCCGAATCCCCGATAACCGTCCCATCCTTCAATATAAAAGTGACTCGAGCGTCGGACAGCTCCTCCAGTTGTTTCGATCGTTCGGTATAATACGATAAGGCATCCGGATCGTCCGTAGCCGGAAACTCCATCATGGTCTGCAGAAGCCTGATTTCCCGAACCATATTGTCCTCGAGCAGCTGAATATGCGACTGTTTGAACACGGTCACCATAGCCAGGCCCGCTGCAAGCATGGATAGTCCAATTAAAGTAAGCATAATCAGGGTCAAGCGGTTGCGATACTGCCTCATGGTCTCTCCTCTTTCTGCTGCATAATCATTTTGGATATACTACCGCCCGCGTCCGCCTTCTATGAAACAGCGCATGAATAACCGTTGCGGCCGGCTGTTGAAACATAATGCCCAGTACAACCGGGATCGAAGCCTGCGGTGAGAAATAAGATGTCGCAAGCACCATCCCGAGAGATATATTACGCATTCCTGAAGCATATGTAAATGTGATTTGCATTTCCTGGGTCGGTCCAAGCATCGCATACGAGCCAAAATACCCAAGCAGATAACATATCACAATCAGCGTAAGGACAACCGGTATAACCACCAGCATCTCATCCTTCATGCCAGCTGCATGGGGAGCGATAGCTGCCGCATTGAGCATAACCACCAGCATGAAAAACAGCTTGGATATCGGCTGTGTCACCGGAGCCGACCAGTCCTTCATCCGCCCTTTGGATACTTCGTACAGCATCACTCCGATCAGTGTCGGCAGTACCACCATGGTCAACAAATCCAGAATCAGTTCAGAAGAGTTCCATGTAACCAGAGCATCCCCGATAAACATGTCCATCAATGCTGGCACAACCAGCGGACTCAGTATAGTATCCAGCACTACAACAGCTAATATGAACGGAACGCTCCCGCCGGAGCTTCCCACCCACATCACCGAGGATATCCCCAGTGGAATGATGGCGAATAACAGCAGACCTATCGTATAGTCGGACTGTGCTCCGAATACGGCAGAACCCAGTCCGTAAGCAAGCACCGGAGCCGCCGCATGGGCGAGCAGCAGTGTCAGTATGACGGCAAAGGGCTTTTTTAGAACACCTTGCAAATGTCGGATGCCGCAGCCAAGAGCCATGATCAATGTAATATAACCAAACAGATAGGGGATCCAGTGTACAAAATCCAGCAAATAATCCGAGAGCAGCCAGCCAAGCACCAGCGAGCCGGGAATCAGCAGAAAGGTGTACTTTTCAAACCAAGCTGCAAAAGCCAATCCAAAACTTCTCACCTGTTTCCTCCTATGACTGAATTGACGTATTTGACTTTCATCATAAACCGGAGTGTTCTGATCCGCAACGAAAATTCGAAATAAGATCATGCGAATTCATTGTGACTACGTAAGCAGGCCCTTTAGCCAGCAAGTACCAGATCGCTATCCGGAGTGCCAGATTCCATATCATCCATGCTCCGATAAAAATGTGTCGATCTCTCCCGTTGTATCAACCATACCAATCTATGAATCTCGCATATATTGGTTAAGGAAAGGAGGAGATTACGATGAAGAAAGTCTCAATCTCCCAGGTAGTTTATCCCAGACTCGCGCTTTATAGAGAAGAGTTCTACGCAGGACGCCGGTTTGTCGGACGTGGAAACTTAGGAATCCGCAATCTCGAAGGAACCTTTGGTGACATTGAAAGCCTGCGATTCTTCTCGACAAGATCCAGAGCCACCCTGGTTCTGTTCTCAAGACGTAATTTCAAAGGCGTATTCAGAGTGTTCCGCGGCAGCACCAATATCGCGGATCTTGGTGATATCATTGGCGGGGAGGAACCGGAATCCATTATCAGCTCGAACCGCTTCTTGACCCTGGACGAAATCAGAGAGATCCGGGATACCGGCGTTCTTCCGAGCGGTTTCAGAAGCGTCTGATTATCCGAATCATCAATCACATGAAAACAGCGAACATCCAGGCTGAAGTCCTGGATGTTCGCTGTTTTATTCTATAAATGTATGCTCGAAGTCTCTCGTAACAGATACAAGTGACTTATCCGTTAATCACTTCACCGCCATTGACGTGAATCACTTGACCGCTCACATAGGAGGAGTCTGTTGATGCCAGATATACATAAGCCGGAGCCAGTTCTTCCGGTTGACCCGGGCGCTTCATCGGCTGGGTTGCGCCGAATTCACTCACCTGGTCCTCTGGGAAAGTTGAAGGGATCAGCGGCGTCCAGATCGGTCCTGGGGCTACAGCGTTTACCCGAATCCCTTGCTCAACGATGTTCATCGACAACGAGCGCGTAAAGGCTACAATGGCTCCCTTGGTGGATGCATAATCCAGCAGCTGCGGGCTTCCCCGGTAAGCCGTGATGGAGGTCGTATTAATAATCGAGCTTCCCTTGGACAGATGCGGCATGGCCGCCTGTGTCAGATAGAACATCCCGAATATGTTTGTTCGGAAGGTCCGCTCTAATTGTTCTTTCGAAATGTCCTCAATTTTCTTCTGAGGATGCTGTTCCGCTGCATTATTTACGAGAATATCGAGTTTCCCAAGCTTCTCTACCGTTTCGGTCACGGCATCGCGGCAAAAAGCATCATCGCCAACATCACCGGAGATCAGCAAGCATTTACGTCCTTCCTGCTCCACCTGACGCTTCGTTTCTTCGGCATCCTTGTGCTCGCTCAGGTACACAATGGATACGTCCGCACCTTCCTTGGCATAATGCACGGCTACCGCACGGCCAATGCCGCTGTCACCACCGGTGATCAAGGCTACCTTGCCTTGCAATTTACCGGCAGCTTTGTATTCATTACTCTCGAATTCCGGTTTCGGGTGCATCTCCGATTCCGTTCCTGGCCTGTGATCCTGATGCTGGGGCGGCAATGTTTGCTTTGGTTGATCTTGTGGCATATGAACATTTCTCCTTTCAGGTCAGTATCTCAAACAACCATTCTTAGGATGTGTACGACACGGCTCTTTATACTCCTAAAAAGCCTCTCGCTATTGTTTTTTACCCATATTGATCAGGATCAAACGTTGTACAGTGTTTTCTTTCAACAAAAAAACCGCCCGATTCACCGGGCGGTTTTCTTCTCGTATGTAGCTGTTCTTAGATGATATGGTTGAACACCATGAAGAAAATCATAACCAAAAGCAGCAAGGCCAGAAGAGCGCTAAGCGTACCCAGCTTGCTTGTTTCTTCCTTCACTTCACGCTTCTCGCGGATTCCTGCAAGCGCATTCTTCAGCGGTTTGCTCATAATGCCCCCTACCGCAAACATAGCCAGAAGCAGGATCGTTACAATAATCATCCAGGCAGGTGAATAGTCCCCTTGAGACATCAAGTATCCGCCAGTCAACAGCTGAATGACCAAACCATACTGAGCAAATCGATTCGTTACCCGAATCGTATTAATGGCTCCTTCTTGAGCACCGAGAGACAGCTTCTGAATACCGCCAACAACAAACGGCAGGATCAAGTAAAATCCTAGCGCCGCCGTACCGACCATATGCAGAAAAAATGTCACGTTCCACATAAATAATTCCTCCAAAGTCATTAGTGTGATTATTGTTACATACACGTCATCGTCCTTATTATACTGGACAGATCATCCAAAGAAAAGCAATCCCGCCCCTGGAAACGGGACGGGACTGCATTTTTAGACGATTCTGTGAAGCGTGATTCAGTTACAGAGTCACAACCGCCGTCACATTGCGTACAGATTCCGCGGATTTATCCAGTGCAGCTTTCTCTTCAGCAGTCAGCTCGAGCTCAAATATCTTCTCGATGCCGTCTCCCCCGAGGATGGCAGGCACACCCATGAACAGGTTGTCATAGCCGTACTCGCCTTCCAAGAGAGCAATAACCGGAATAATCCGCTTCTTGTCCTTCAGAATCGCTTCCGTCATCTGCACAAGAGATGCCGCCGGGGCATAGTACGCACTGCCGTTACCCAGCAGGTTAACGATCTCGCCGCCGCCAACGCGAGTGCGCTGTACAATCGCTTCAATCCGCTCGGCGGGAATCAATGTGTCGATCGGAATACCGCCGACACTGGAATAGCGAACGAGAGGGACCATGTCATCGCCATGACCGCCAAGAACAAATCCGCGCACATCCTCAACGGATACGTTCAGCTCCTGTGCGATGAATGTGCAGTAGCGGGCTGTATCCAATACGCCGGACTGACCGATAACGCGGTTCTTGGGAAATCCAAGTGTGTTATATGCCACATACGTCATGGCATCCACCGGATTACTCAAGATGATGACCGTCGAGTTCGGAGCGTGAGTCTTCACGTTCTCACATACCGATTTCACAATTCCTGCATTCGTGTTAACGAGATCGTCGCGGCTCATGCCCGGCTTACGAGCTACACCAGCTGTAATGATAACGATATCGGAATTTGCTGCATCCTCATAGTTGGATGTACCGACAATGTTGCTGTCAAATCCTTGAACCGGGCTTGCTTCCAGCATGTCCAGAGCTTTACCTTTGGTTGGGTTCTCGAGCTGTGGAATATCGAGCAGAACCACATCACCCAGTTCCTTTTGAGCAAGCATCAGCGCGGTCGTCGCACCAGTAAAGCCAGCACCTACTACCGTAATCTTTTTACGAGTAATTGCCACGATGTCTCTCCTCCTTACAGGTTTTTAATGATTTCGTCTGCGAACTCGGAGCATTTTACTTCTGTAGCGCCTTCCATGAGGCGAGCGAAGTCATAAGTCACGGTTTTGTTGTTGATGGATGTTTCCATACCTTTGTAGATCAGGTCAGCCGCTTCCTGCCATCCCAAATGTTCAAGCAGCATAACGCCGGACAGGATAACGGAGCCAGGGTTCACCACGTCTTTGTCAGCATATTTCGGAGCAGTACCATGAGTCGCTTCGAAAATCGCATGTCCTGTTACATAGTTAATGTTAGCACCTGGAGCGATACCGATACCGCCAACTTGTGCAGCCAGTGCGTCGGAGAGATAGTCACCGTTCAGGTTCAGCGTTGCGATCACATCAAAGTCGGTTGGACGTGTCAGAACCTGCTGCAACGCGATATCAGCAATCGCATCTTTTACGATGATTTTGCCAGCATCTTCAGCTGCCTTCTGAGCAGCGTTAGCCGCATCGACGCCTTCTTGATCCTTGATGATGTCGTATTGAGCCCAAGTGAATACTTTATCGCCAAATTCAGCTTCAGCCACTTCATAACCCCAGTTTTTGAAGGCACCTTCCGTAAATTTCATGATGTTGCCTTTGTGAACCAGCGTAACGGACTTACGTCCATGCTTAACTGCATATTCCACAGCTGCACGAACAAGACGCTTGGAACCTTCAGCGGATACAGGCTTGATGCCGATACCGGACGTTTCCGGGAAACGGATTTTGTTCGCTCCCATCTCGTCTTGAAGGAACTTGATCACTTTCTTCACTTCTTCGGAACCTTCTTTATATTCAATACCTGCATAGATATCCTCTGTATTCTCACGGAAAATAACCATGTCAACCAGCTCTGGACGTTTTACCGGGGATGGCACGCCTGTAAAGTAACGAACAGGACGCAAGCAAGTGTACAGATCCAGCTCTTGGCGAAGAGCAACGTTCAGGGAACGGATACCGCCACCGATTGGCGTCGTAAGAGGTCCTTTAATTGCAACGATGTACTCGCGAATCGCTTCAAGCGTATCATTCGGGAGCCATTCACCGTATGTATTGTAAGCCTTCTCACCGGCAAACACTTCATACCAGGCAATTTTCTTGGAACCGCTATATGCTTTCTCTACAGCTGCATCAAGCACGCGCTTGGAAGCTTTCCAGATGTCACGGCCCGTCCCGTCACCTTCAATAAAAGGGATGACCGGGTTGTTAGGTACCTGCAAGCTGCCGTTATCAATCGTGATTTTGTCGCCTTCAGTCGGTAGTGCGAATTTTTCCAATTTCATAAGTATGAGTTCCTCCTTCGAATATGGTTCTTATTTCTAGCCATTCAGAAAAATCCATGTGAATAGGCACAGAGAAACCCGCCAGCCGCGATTCGCTCACGTTTAAGCGGTTCTCTAGCCTATTGTACATGATTGCCAGTCACTTAGCGAAGTTCTATCGGCACATATTTTTGATCGGTCAAACCTGTATACTCTGCACGCGGGCGGATAATACGGTTGCCTTCATACTGCTCAAGGATATGCGCAGTCCATCCGGATACGCGGCTGATGGCAAAAATCGGTGTGAACAACTCCTGCTCGATGCCGAGCTGAGTATAAACCGATGCGGAATAGAAATCAACGTTCGGCTTCAGACCCTTTTGGTTTGTAACCGTCTCGTCGATCAGAACCGACATGTCATACAGCGTGGTATCCCCTTTCATTTCACCAAGCTCACGAGACATTTTTTGCAGATGCTTCGCGCGGGGATCGCCGTTTTTGTAAACACGATGTCCAAAACCCATAATTTTCTCACGGTTGTCCAGCTTCTCCTGAATGTAAGCCTGTGCCCGATCAAGCGAACCGACTTCGTTCAGCATCTTCATAACGGCTTCGTTCGCACCGCCGTGCAGAGGACCTTTGAGTGCGCCGATGGCAGAAGTAACACCGGAATATATGTCAGACAGTGTTGCTACGGTTACGCGGGCTGCAAACGTGGATGCATTAAGCTCGTGATCCGCGTGAAGGACGAGCGCCTGATCCAGCGCCTTGATGGAAGTCTGATCAGGATCCTCGCCTCTCAGCATATACAGGAAGTTCTCCGAAATGGAGACGCCGGCTTTGGGAGCTACCGGATCCTTGCCCTGACGCACACGAGCGATAGCAGCAATAATAGTCGGAAGCTGAGCTTGCAGTTTAACCGCTTTCTTCTCATTCGCTTCACGGCTCATATCATCGCCTTCTGCGTCGTACAGCGCAAGCGCGGATACAGCGGAACGAAGCGCAGCCATCGTATTGCCGTCCTTCGGATACAATCTGATCTGCTCAATAAGCTCATCCGGAATTGCAGCGTAGTCGCTCAAATCCTGCTGGAGCGCCTTGAGCTCCTCTGCGTTTGGAAGCTTTCCAAACCAGAGCAGATAGGCTACCTCTTCAAAACTTGCATGTTCTGCGAGATCGTCAATATCATATCCACGGTAGGTCAGAACGCCATCGACGATCGAACTAATCGCGGAGGTGGTAGCTACAATGCCTTCCAAACCCTTGGTAGCTGTCATGCATCATCTCTCCTTTGTGATCGGGATAAACTGAACGGTTTTGACTTTCATGAAAACATTTTCATGAAGTCGGATGAAAAAGAAAAACACGCAAAAAAATTGCTATGGTCCTAGTCACAAAACCTTCTCATATCATACTGGATTTTGTCTGATATGTGAACATAAGCGACGACATTCGCCGCATCAAAATGTTTTATCGACACCATAAACATTTTTTTGAAATCACTTACAATTCCATTATACCTATGATATTTCTCATTGTCGAATCATGAAGATGGACGTTTTCGAACTCTTTATCCTTATATTGAAACTCCTCGCATAGGTATAGAATGAGCCCATTCTGCTCGTCCCTGAAGTCAGCCGCAAAAGGAGTGTGATTCAATGGAACGATTGATGCTCAAACGCATCGGCCGTGGAGTGTGGGTGATGTCTTCCATCTTCGTGACTGCCTATTTGATATATGTACTGCTGCCGCTGCTCTACCCCTTCCTGCTGGCCTGGGTCATCGCCTATGCCATGAATCCGTGCGTCAACCTGCTCCAGCAGAGCATGAAGCTGCCGCGCTGGGTGGCTGTCTCATTGTCCCTGCTGCTGTATTTCGGTGCGGCTCTGCTGATTCTGACTGCAGCTGTTACGAGGCTGGTCAAGGAGCTGATCACCCTCTCCCAGTCCTTCAACCTGCATATCGACGCCTGGATGGACTGGCTTACCTCTTGGACGCAAAATGACAGCTTCCAGAATATTGTCAATGAGATCGGCCGCTTCTATCAGAACAACCCCAACTACCATGAAACCATCAATCAAAACGTGACCCGCACTACACAAACCATCGGTACGGCCGTGACCGACCTGGTTACTGGTATTTTTAACGGAATTCTGCAAATTATTTATTACCTGCCGAATTTAGGCACGATTTTCATCGTTGTCCTGCTCTCCACCTTCTTTCTCAGCAATAGCTGGGAGCGTCATAATCGGGCGCTGTTCCGCATGATTCCGGGCGTCATCCATAAACCCATGACCTATATCTTCTCGGACCTCAAAAAAGCGTTGTTCGGATTCGCCAAAGCCCAGCTGATCCTAATATCCATTACGGCCTTTATCGTCATGATCACGCTGTATGCACTCGGCGTCAATTCCGCCTTTGCCATCGGACTTCTGATAGGATTGGTGGATCTTCTCCCTTATCTTGGCGTCGGAATCGTCCTGATCCCCTGGTCGCTGTATGCCTTCATGTCCGATGACCTGACGCTCGGCATCGGACTGACAGTGCTGTACAGCATCATCCTGATCGTCAGGCAGATCATGGAGCCCAAGGTGCTTGCCAGCAGCGTGGGATTAGACCCGCTGGCCGCCTTGTTCGGCATGTTTGTCGGACTGAAGCTGTTCGGCATTCTGGGTCTGATCATTGGTCCGGTTTCACTTGTCATTGTGGATGCTTTCCGGCGGGCCCATGTATTCAAGGATCTCAGGAATTACATTATCGGGGGCAGGGTGAGGTAACTGACCCTAACTTCTCCATGGAGGAGAGATGTAATTTACAGGCCGCTGAGCTCCATGAAAGTGCAGTGCCCCATATAAATAGACCGGCCCCTGATGGGCCGGTCATATATGGGGGAAGCCTTTTTTGGATTTATCTGCGAAAAATCGTAATCTTGCCGTTCTTCATATTTTTCTTCATCCACTTCAGCAGCAAAATTCGGTACAACGGACGGGTCAGTGGAAATACCAGCGTAAATCCGATAATGTCAGTGACAAAGCCCGGCAGAATAAGAAGTACTCCACCTGCAAATATACATAAGCCATCCGCCATGGAAACACCGGGAACCATACCTGAATTCATTCTCTGTTTGGCATCTTCCATCGCTTTGCGGCCTTCAAACCTCATCATAGCAACGCCGACGGCAGAGGTCAGCAATGTCAGAAGAAATGTATTCATACCGCCCACGCGATCCGCAACGAATTGGAAACCAAATATTTCAATGACAGGCACGAAGATAAATGCTGCCAACAACCATTTGAACATGAAGCTACTCCTTCCTCCCCAAGAGGGTGTCCTTCAATGCATCATACAGCTTTGGAGCGCATTTATCCAGTCGAGCCGGCTTCCACTCACGGTTCAGCCATACATGACGGGTTGCCCCTGCGGTTAACAATGCACCGGGAAGTCCGGATTCCGGGAACATCATACTGGCATCCAAATCATCCAGCTCCTGCCCACTCAGTAGACGAACCTCATACTCATAGTGTATTCGAAGCGGAGAGAAAGCAGTCATTCGAGTGAATACCGTAACCAAATCATCATATCGGGCTGGCTGGCGGTACTTGATGTCAAGGTCAACCACCGGGAGCAATACGCCTTCCTCTTCCATTCCGCGATAAGAAAATCCCAATTCACGAATCATTTCGGTTCGACCCATCTCAAACCAGTTTAAGTAGTTAGCATGATATACCACGCCCATCTGATCACTTTCCTGATAACGCACCCGAAAGGATGTCCAGTACCAGCGGCTGGGTCTCCATTCGTCTTTGCTAGGCAATGTCATCACCCCTTATCTATGCAAAAAGCAATGGTCGATAGAGTTCATCGTCCATTGCTTGTATGCAGCTATATTCAGAATCTCGCGATTCCTGTTAATCGAAATTACTTCTGCGCAGGGATTTGATCCACTTTCAGCAGGTTGGTAGAACCGGAACGGCCAAGCGGCACACCTGCTGTAATGACAACAAGATCGCCTTCTTTAACAAGTCCGGACTTCACGCCGCCTTGCAGAGCATAATCAAACATCTCGTCTGTAGAAGAAGCCTGTTCGCCTTTAACCGGCGTCACGCCCCAAGTCAGTGCCAAACGTCTCATCGTTCTGTCTTGAGTCGTTACAGCGACGATAGGAGCCTCTGGACGGTATTTGGATACCATGCGAGCCGTTTGACCGGACTCCGTGGACGAAATGATCGCTTTTGCATTCAAATCGAGTGCGGAGATCGCTACCGATTGGCTGATCGCTTCTGTAACGCTGGTATCCTGCGCGATGCGCTGTTTCAAGAACATTTCACGATAATTCAGTGCAGACTCCGCTTTTTCCGCAATACGGGACATAGTCAACACGGACTCCACCGGGTATTTACCTGCAGCCGTTTCGCCGGACAGCATGATGGCATCTGTACCATCAAAAATCGCATTCGCCACGTCACTTGCTTCCGCACGGGTAGGACGAGGGTTGCGCTGCATGGAATCCAGCATTTGGGTAGCCGTGATAACAGGTTTGCCAGCCAGGTTACATTTTTCGATCATGCGTTTTTGAACCAATGGAACTTCCTCTGCAGGAATCTCAACGCCCAGATCACCGCGGGCAACCATCAAACCGTCGGATACTTCAAGGATTTCGTCAAGGTTATCAACGCCTTGTTGATTCTCGATTTTGGAGATAATTTGGATGTGCTCTCCGTTGTGTCTTTTCAGCAATTCGCGGATTTCAAGCACGTCACTTGCTTTACGAACGAAGGAAGCAGCAATAAAATCGATGCCCTGTTCGATCCCGAAAATGATATCGTTGGCGTCTTTTTCCGTAATTCCTGGGAGGGAAATTGCAACTCCCGGTACGTTAACACCTTTTTTGCTCTTGATGGTTCCGCCATTAACGATGCGGCATCTGATTTCCGTGCCTTCAATCTCCACTACGGTCAGACCGATCAGACCATCATCGATCAAAATCGTCGATCCGACTTGAACGTCTTGCGGCAACTCTTTGTAAGTAATGGACAAACGATTCTTATCACCAAGGATTTCCTCGGTAGTAAGGGTGATATATTCATCTTGTACAAGCTCAATCGGTTCCACTTCAAGTTTACCTGTACGGATTTCCGGTCCTTTGGTATCAAGCAGGATCGCTACCGTTTTGTTCAACTCTTCGCAAGCTTGGCGGATATTTTTAATCCGGTTGCCATGCTCCTCGAAGTCGCCGTGAGAGAAGTTCAGACGAGCCACGTTCATGCCAGCCATAATGAGCTTCTTGGTGTTTTCCAACGATTCACTGGAAGGACCGATGGTACATACAATTTTTGTTTTGCGCATTTTGGGTTTCCTCCGTTTATTAAAGGGTTCTCTATATCTCTTTTTCCAACAACTAAATCTACTACAAAAAATCTCATTTGTATAGGAACTTTGTCATATCGTCACATACTCATCAGACTTTTACAGTATAATGTCTTCCTGTTCCGTCTTTTCGGCCTTCGCAAAATCAAATTCGCCGATCTTGCGGAATTTGCGGTAACGGTCTTCCTTAAGCTCACAGGCGTCCATCACCGACAGCTCCTTCAGCTGGCTGATGAGGGCGCTTTGGATCGCGGCAGCCGTCTCCTCATAGTTCCGGTGGGCACCGCCCTTAGGCTCCGGAATGATCTCCTCAATGACTTCCATTTCGAGCAGATCCTTCGCGGTAATCTTCATCGCTTCCGCAGCCTGATCTGCCTTGGACGCATCCTTCCACAGAATGGATGCGGCACCATTAGGGGATATCGCGGAATAAATCGCGTGCTCAAGCATCAGCACACGGTTGCCTACGGCCATCGCAAGAGCACCGCCGCTTCCACCTTCGCCGATGACCACACAAACAACAGGCACTCCAAGAGACGACATTTCCCGTAAATTACGGGCAATCGCCTCGGACTGACCTCTTTCTTCAGCTGTATTACCCGGATATGCGCCTTTTGTATCAATGAAGGTGATGATCGGACGCTTGAATTTGTTTGCCTGCTGCATAAGTCGCAGGGCTTTGCGGAAGCCTTCCGGATGCGGACTTCCGAAGAAACGGGCGATATTGTCCTTCGTATCTTTGCCGCGCTGCTGACCAACCACCGTAACGGGAATGCCGTCAAGTTTGGCCAATCCGCCGACGATTGCGAGATCGTCCCCATAGAGTCGATCCCCATGCAGCTCGATAAAATCGGTGAAGACCAATTGAATCAGATCAAGCGATGTCGGACGTTGCTGGTGACGGGCCAGATGCATTTTTTGGGAAGGTGAAATCGAAGTGTAAATTTCTTCCTCCAATCGGCTATATCGTTCTTCGAGGCGGGCGATTTCATCCGTGAAATCGATCCCTTTTTCCTGTCCGAATTGTTTCAGTTCTTCAATCTTCTTGCGCATTTCTGCAAGAGGCATTTCAAAAGGCAATTCGCCTGACATTAGAATCCCCCTTTCACGGAATGCATCTCCAGCAGCTTGCCAAGCATGGAGCGCATATCTTTCCGATGAATAACCATGTCAAGCTGACCATGTGCCAGATTAAATTCCGCTGTCTGGAAGTCGTCCGGCAGCTTCTGGCGAATGGTCTGTTCAATAACGATACGGCCCGCAAAACCGAATACGGCACCCGGTTCGGCAATGTTAATATCGCCGAGGGTTGCGAAGCTGGCGGATACGCCGCCGGTCGTCGGATCCGTAATTACTGAAATGTACAGCCCGCCCAGTTCATTGAATCTGGATAGGGCTGCGCTTGTTTTGGCCATCTGCATCAAACTTAGAATACTTTCTTGCATCCGGGCACCGCCGGAGGTAGAGAAAATAATAAGCGGCAAACGCTTGTCCGTTGCAAACTCAATGGCGCGCGTAATTTTCTCCCCTACGACGGAGCCCATGCTTCCCGTGAAGAAATCAAAGCTCATCACAGCCACAACAACGGGCTGGCCCAGGATGGAGCCGTGACCGGTAATAACCGCATCATGAAGTCCGGACTTCATCTTCTGCTGCTCCAGCTTGGCTGCATATCCAGGAAACTGCAGCGGATCCACCGAGATCATATCGGCATCAAATTCTTCGAAGCCTGTCTCATCCAATGTCATGCTAATCCGTTCTATCGCATTCAGACGCATGTGATGTCCGCATTCCTGACAGACCTTCAGATTCTTCTCAAGCTCTTTGCTGTATTGAATGGTGCCGCATTTGGCACACTTATTCATCAGACCTTCTGGAATTTCCCGTTTCGGGCGTTCGCCTTCCTGAGGCTGCCCCGCTGTCCCAAGTCGTTCCGATGGGATCGTTGCGTATTTCCTTTTTTTCTGAAACAAGTCTTTAAACACAACTACACCTCTCCAGCCGTAAATTTGAATGGCCGCCGCAAATAGCACTTCGCCGATCCGTACACTTGCTTCGCTATGTAACCCAGGTGAAACTAGGGGTGCAATATCGAATTCAACACTTCCTGTACTTCCTCAAGCTCTCCGGAGGGTACCAAAATCTCAAACTGCTGTTTGGAAAGATTCACAGGACGGCTTTGAACCAAAAAACCTTCTTCCGTTAGCCTGGTCTTGATCATTTCCGCCACCTTTGCAGTTGGCGCAATATAGATTACCGTCCACATGCCTTTCAGATCCCCCTAATCTCGTCCCACAGGCATATCCTGAGCCGATATAATGGATAATGATAACATACTTCAGTTTTTACCTCAACAAAGAGAGCAGGGGGCTGAAAGCCAAATTTGTACCCTTATGCATCATTCGACAGCACTCGCGATAATCAGTCAGAACCCGCAGAGTAGAGGGCCGCATCGGGATTTCGATGCGCGATCCGCGAAGAAGCGGCAGCGGCAATACCTGCAACGAGATCGTCCAAAAACACATGGATCCCGTCGGATTTATCATTCAACGTCTCAATCACACCCATTTTTTCCTTGTCCAAATAACCGAAACTGGTCAATCCGATCATGCCATAAATGCTTGTGACACCAAGCGCCATGGTCTCATCCACACCGTAGAGCGGTTCATCTTGTTCCATAATCGACTGCAAGGGCTCCGGCAGCAGCTTCTTCTCTGCCAGCTCGTCAAGCGCAATGCCCGTAAACAGCGTATACTGCACTTCCCGCTTGCCAAGTACTGCTCGAACGCTTTCCTCACACTGGTCGATCGTTAATTTCGGATGATATCGCTTCTGAAGCTGAAACACAATATCCGCGATGGAGCTTACGCTGACTCCCCTGCGGCTGAGCATGCTCTCTGCCAAATCAATTGACATCACAAATCCCCCCCGCGTCTCTGGCCGAATTCCCCACTGGATTAAATGTCGTGGAGAGCCTGTTGGGCTGGCGATACTCGGCCAATGTTTCCTGTAGTGTCCTAATTGTATGCGGGAGGGATTAGAAACGTTCTTAAATTTTGATATCATTTTACCTTGACGGTGTCTTGTCCCAGCATGCCCTCCATTTCAGCAAAAAGCTCCTTCGAGGGCTTAATCCGGTAGGCATCGCTAAGTGCAAGGACCTTTTGGCTCCGCTCGTAAAATAACACCGTTGCGACAGGTCCCGGGTGCCGCTGCAGCAGCTCTTTCAGCTTCACCAGCAATTCTGATTGCTCGGCATCGGCTGTTATTTTCACAAACACGCGCTGCTCAGCCTTAGGATTCGCTGTGTCTGTACGAGAATCCTTCTCGGACGCATGGCGGTTGTTTACGGCTTCGTTTCCAAACGGGGTCGTCTCACCGCCATTCATGGTGCTCACCGGTGCCGCGGCCGGCTCTGCCGATGGCACTGCAGTGGAAACCGGCTGTGCTCCTGACGGACCCGGACCCGATCTTCCAGCCCCGCCGCTGCCTGATCCTGGTCCCCCGGCTTTGCCCCTGCCGCCGCCTGCTGCTCCACGGACCTTGCTCCGCTGGACCAGTTGACGCAGCGTCTGCGCTTCAAGCGGCGCCACTTCTTCGGCCAGCAGCTTGAAGCCTTCATCCTGCAGCTGTACCTTGGCCCGTATGGCAAGCAGGGCGCCTTTTTCAATCAGATGCGCGCTTCGTTTCCATACTTCAGGAAAGAGCACAACCTCGCAGCGCTCGATTTGGTCCTCGCATTCCATGAAGGCCATCGCTTTGCCCTGTTTGGTCGTAATCGTCTTCAGCGTAACCACCATACCGGCCACGGCAGCCATCGATTCGTCTGCCGCTTCATGAAGGTCCATTAGCCGGTCGGCCCCCGACTCCGTCAGTGTATCTTCATATCCATCCAGCGGGTGGCCGGACAGATACATACCCAGAAGCTCACGCTCGAATTCGAGCTGCTGACCTGCCGTATAAGGCGGGATGTCAGGATATTCAATGTCCCAATTGGTTGCTTCAACAAAGTCAAACAGCTGAATTTGCAGGTCGTCCCGCTCTTTACGCCACTTCACAGCTGCTTCCACCGTCTCATCCAGCATGGCCACCAGTTGGGAGCGGTGACCCGGCAAGGAATCGAAGGCCCCGGCCTGGATGAGTGACTCGATCACGCGCTTGTTGCATACGCGGAGGTCTACGCGGCGGCAAAAATCGAGCAGACTTTCAAATGGCTTCTCGCGGCGTATCTCCACGATATTCTCAACCGCCTGGGTGCCCACGTTCTTGATGGCTGCAAGCCCAAAGCGAATGCCGCCTTCGGTGAAATGATGACTCCCTTCATCCAGGCTGCCGGATTCAGACTGGCTTACAACCGGCGTAAAATATGTCCCGCTTTCATTGACATCGGGCGGCATCACTTCAATATCGATGCGGCGAGCCTCCAGCACGTATTCTGCAACCTTCCGGTGACTCCCCATAACGGCGGTCAGCATGGAAGCCATGAATGGAACCGGATAATGTGCCTTCAGATAAGCCGTCTGGAAGGCGAGTACGCCGTAGGCGGCAGCATGCGCACGTGGAAATCCATAGTTCGCAAACCGCACAATCATATCGTACACGCGGTTAGCTTCATCCTCGCTATAGCCAAGCTTGAGGCTGCCCGAAACGAAGTGGCTGCGCTCCCGGTCCAGCACCTCGCGCTTTTTCTTCGATACCGCTCGGCGAAGCAGATCCGCCTCCCCGAGAGAGAAGCCCGCCATCGTCGAGGCAATCTGCATGATCTGCTCTTGATAGACAATGATCCCATAAGTATCGCCAAGTATTGGAATTAGATCCTCATGAGGGTACTCAGGATCTATCTGGCCGTGCTTAACCTGGATAAACCTCGGTATAAATTCCATCGGACCTGGTCGATACAAGGCGACCACGGATACGATATCCTCAAACGCCGAAGGCTTCAGATCTTTCAGCACCCGCCTTACACCTGCGGACTCAAGCTGAAATACGCCCGTGGTTTCGCCGCGCCCCAGCATTTCGTACGTGTTGCCATCGTTATCCGGTATCTGTTCGAAATCAAGCGCCCCGCCGGTCAATTCTTGAATCCATTTCAGCGTCCGCTCGATGATGGACAGCGTCCGCAGACCCAGAAAATCCATCTTAAGAAGGCCCACGCTCTCCAAATTCTCCATGGAATACTGCGTCAGCGCTGTCTTCTCGCTGCCTTCCTGCAGCGGCACCGCATCCGTCAGCAGATCGCGTGAAATAACGATACCCGCGGCATGCGTCGAAGCATGCCGCGGCATACCTTCCACTTTCATCGCCATGTCGATCAGCTCGCGCACCTTCGGTCTTGTTTCGTACTGCTCCTTCAGCTGCGGGCTTTGCTCCATCGCTTTGGCAATACTGATGCCAAGATGGTTAGGAATCAGCTTGGCCGCTTTGTCCACATCCCCGAACGGCACATTCAGCGCACGGCCGACATCGCGTACAGCCGCCCTTGCCGCCATCGTACCGAACGTGATGATCTGGGCGACATGCTCCTTCCCATACTTATCCACCACATAATCGATAACCTCATCCCGGCGCTCGTCACTGAAGTCGATATCAATATCGGGCATCGTAATCCGCTCCGGGTTCAGGAAGCGTTCAAACAACAATTTATATTTCATCGGATCAACATTTGTAATCTGAAGGGTGTAGGCGACCAAGCTTCCCGCCGACGAGCCCCTGCCGGGCCCAACCGCGATGCCCTGTCTGTGGGCGTAAGCAATAAAGTCCCATACGATCAGAAAATAGTCGCTGAAGCCCATATTCTCGATGACGCCGAGCTCATAATTCAGACGCTGCTCCAGCTCACTCCGAAGTGCCTCATCCTGCCACCGTTCCGTAATCCCGTAGCGTTCCTGCAGTCCGTTCAGGCAAAGCTCGCGCAGATATTCCGCAGCATTCTTTCCCTCGGGGAGAGAGCTGTACTCCGGCAAAATCGATTTGCCGAATTCGAGCTCCAGATTGCATTGGTCCGCAATCTTGGCTGTATTCTGTATCGCTTCCGGCACATGGGGGTACAGACGCTCCATTTCACTGCCGCTCTTGAGATACAGCTGGTTGGTCTGGATCTGCAGCCGGTCCTCGTCCTCCACCGTTTTGCCCGTACCGATACAGATCAGAACGTCTTGAACCTCGGCATCTTCCTCCGTGAGGTAATGCACATCATTGGTAGCTACGAGTGGAATACCCGTCTCACGGCTGAGCGCGATGAGCTGCGGATTGACGCGCTTCTGCTCCGGAATCCCGTGATCCTGCAGCTCCAGGTAATAGTCATCTCCGAATATCGCCTGGTAACGAAGCGCTGCTGCCTTGGCTTCCGCTTCACGTCCATGAAGCAGATGCTGCGGGACCTCGCCTCCCAGGCAAGCACTGAGGCATATGATGCCTTCATGATGGGCAGCCAGCGCCTCCATATCGATTCGGGGTCTGTAATGGTAACCCTCCAGATGCCCGATCGAACAGAGCTTCATTAAATTGCGATAGCCGACCTCATTCTTGGCGAGCAGAATCAAGTGATAGATCGGCTGATCCTTCCGGCTGCCCCGTTCCTTGCGGGAACCCGCCGTAATATAGGCTTCGCAGCCAATAATCGGTTTAATGCCCTGCGCCAGGCAGGCTTTATAGAATGGAATGGCCCCATACATCACGCCATGATCCGTCAGCGCCAGCGATTTCATTCCAAGCGCTGCCGCTTCCCGCACCAGGTCACCGATACGTGCCGCTCCATCGAGCAAACTGTATTCACTATGCACGTGCAAATGCACGAAAGAGCTCATCGTAACGCCTTCCTTTCGCCGGTACATTTATATTTATAGTCAACCCGGGAATATCTTTAAAAGTCTTTATTCCATTTTATCATAATCATGCTAGGCCCGCCCATAGAATGAGACTAGGGAGAATGTGGACAGGCGGCTGCCGTGATATCCACCTAAGAAGAGAGGAGACATGAGGCGATGAGCATTTTTTTATCAAAAGCGATCCTGGACTTTTTTATAGCCTTCGGCATCGTCCTGGGGGGCGCTATGGTGGGAGGCGTGGGTGCCGTGCTGTCCCTGCAGCCCCCCACCCATACCATGCTGGAGGTCGCAGACCGGATCAAGATATGGGCGCTTGCTGCCGCCATCGGAGGCACCATCGATCCGATGCGCGTCATCGAGAGCAATATGCTTGGCGGCAATTTATCCCCTGCGATCAAGCAAATATTATATCTTGGCTTTGCATTTCTCGGAGCGCATATGGGCAGCGAACTCGTAAAATGGGTTTGCTCCAGCCGGAGCTAGCCTATGCGAGTGCCCCCAGCCCACCGCTTTCGCCCCTTCTATCAGGTTGCTTCCATCTTCGTGCTGGGGATGGTCGTCGGCAGCATCGTCTACAACTCGATCTACCACGCAAGCTACACTAAACTGTGGGAAACGAATCAAGCCCAGCAGCTCCAAATCACGCAGTATAAAGAAGATATCGATTCGTTAAAAAAATACAATAAACAATCTACGGTCATCAAGGAAATCAAGATCCGCAGCGAGCAAGACGCCAAAGCCCCTCTTGATCCCGTGATCAGCAAGGATATCATAAAACTCATGGGGGAAGATCTGGCAGCCCTTCGCGGCCGGAACGTGTTTGATATCGATACGGACAGCAAGCTGACCCGTTCGCTCCTCAGCGACAAAATTTACAACGTTCGCGATAAAGATTACAAAGTCCAAATCAAGACCATGCTGGTCATGGAGGGTGTGCTGCAAATCTGGATCAGCATTGACCATCTGGATGCAAAGTCAAGCATATCATGATACAATACCGTTATCGTAAATGATCGAATCGTATATGCTGTGCTGCATCGTGAGCACATAGCCGAACTAAAGGAGCCTTCCATGATAACCGTCATTCACTACGTCCTGTACATTATCCTTGTCTTGTCCGTAATTGCCGCTGCGCTGTACAGTATTCGTGCTCGCCGAGTGGCCGATCCGGCTGATCGCGGACTATATATGTCCATGATGAACCTCTGCATGGGCATTATGCTGGTTTCCCTATCGCTTATCTGTATGTTTTTGTTCAGCGGCTCCACGCCGGCCGTTATTGTAGAGGCCGCGTTTATGGTGCTTGGCGCATTTAATATATTTGCCGGGCTTCGAAGCCGCACCTATTACAACAGGCTGAAGAATTCCCGGACTGCAAGCTGAGTGAATTAAGCTGAAGGGGCATCCCGTCAGGTCATAGCGACCTATGGGATGCCCCTTTATATTTCAAGCGTTTGTATTATCCATGATCGATGGCCTGCATCGTCATGACCGCTTTGGCAATCAGACTGGATTGATGCTGGATTTCGATCTCCATCTTGCAGGTGCGCCGGCTGATTTCCAGCAATTTCGGAATAATGACGATGGGATCCTCAATCTGCACGGGCCGGATGAAATAGGTCGACAGATGATCCAATACATGATCCCACCCGCTGATATCCTTGGCAGCCTTGACAGCCGCCTGACTCATCACCGTTGTGAGCACGCCTTGAGAAATCGTACCGAGATCCGTGGCCATCTGGGGAGTAATAAAGCCGTGGAAAAACAAATGCCCTTCCTCATCCCGATCCTCGGCAATGCCATTCCAGATCAGCTGGTCAAACGTCTCTCCAAGCTGAGGCTGGTTTCGGGCATCGCGAAGTGCGCCAAGCACCTCTTTTCGGGTGACGGTTGCGAGCAGCTTGCGGTTCCTATCGACAATCGGGAGAAAATCGATTCCCTCCCACATCATAATCTGTGCCGCTGAAGCGAGGGACGTCTTCAAACTTGCCGTTACCGGATTGCGGGTCATTGCTTTCTCGATCGGCTGGGATTCGGCCAATCCCTCCACATCCCGAACCCCGACGATGCCGATGACCCGGTTCCATTCATCGGTTACCGGATACCGAATCTCTCCGGTCTCCTGGATAATCCGCTTAAATTCCTGAACGGTAACAGAGTTTTTCAACTGGTGATTCTTGGGTTTATCATGAGCAATATCCTCGACCAGCATAATTTTCTTCTTAATTAAACGGTCAAAAATGGCGCGGTTAATCATGGAGGCTACCGTAAACGTATCATGTCGGGATGATATGATGGGCAGGTCCAACTGGTCTGCCAGCTGCTTCACTTCACGGCTCGTACCGAAACCGCCCGTAATCAATACTCCCGCTCCCTGCTCCAATGCCAGGAAATGCGCATCCTCCCGGTTGCCAACAATCATGAGGCTTCCCGCATCAATATACCGGATCATCGCCTCTACCTTCATGGCACCTATCACATATTTGTGCAGGCTCTTGTTCAGCCCTTCCGCACCGCCCAATACGTGCCCCTCCACAATTTCAACAACATCCGCAAACGTAAGCTGCTCCGATATGTTCCGCGGCTTGCGTTCAACGCGAACCGTGCCGATCCGTTCCTTGGTGACCACGATGCCCAGGCTTTCCGCTTCCTTCACGGCACGATAAGCGGTACCCTCGCTCACCCCCATCTCTTTGGCTAATCGGCGGACGGATATCTTGCTCCCAACCTTCAAACTTTCGATATGCTGAACCAACTGCTCGTGTTTTGTAATCGTATCATCTCGAACGTCCATCTGTTACACCCCCGGAACACTATCTGTACCATACTGTATCTATTATATCACGTCCTAACAAGCTCCCATACCCGGCCAACGCAAAAAACTCCCCTGCGGATACCGGATGGGTGCAGCCATCCAATCCGCCCTAGGGAGTTTATTTGTTCTTGTCGCGGTACTTATCGTCCCCTGCTATTAATTCGCTTCCTAGCTCTTCTGTTCTTCAGGCCATTTCAGTTCCCATTGATGCATTTTTTCCTTACGAATCTCATCAAGTGCTTTCTGTTTTGCATCATCAACACCGATAAGGTAATAGAGATGCGAGCCGATAACGAGCAGGGCAAATCCAGCCCAGACTGCACCGAACAGAGAAACCCATGAGAACCCTCCTGTGAAAGAAATGCTAGGAAGGGCGTATATCAACATGCCCAGTGCGACCAACAAATAAGCCGTGTGCTTAAACTTGTTCTTCTTCTTTTTCATTGTAAACGCAGCTCCTCTACTCTCTGAAATCTATATTTCTACTCTATGAGGAGTCTGCACAATTTATGAGACAAGTTTTCGAAATTTATCCAGTTCGGCTATGCCAATGACGAATTTATTGTTGGCCTGGGCCATACAGATGCTGAAGACTATCTGAAATGATCTTGTTCACGTCTTCAATAATAACACTCAGACGGCGCTCTGCATCAAACAAACGGCGAATGTTCAGGTTCAGGCTAAGCACATCGAACTGTTTCTCCATTTTCTCCATTTCGTCCTGTGCCGGCATATCCCCCGACATCATGCGCTGCTGGAGCTCCATCTGACGCTGACGGAAATCATCCAGCATGCGTCGGCTCTCCGGATCGGCATCCACGAGTTTCATCGCATCCGTAATCTCCTGTACCTCCTGGCTTTCCTTCATCGCTTTTGCCAAATCGTGCGCTTTATCATAGATGTTCATTTTTAATTTCCTCCAATTATGTTCGGCCTCATTGCCGTATTTGTTTGCTTTGCACTCGATGAATATCCATCTATCTCCAGAGCAGGGTTAACATCGATTGGAACAATCCAATCATTCCCCCCAGCAGGACGCCCAGCCACGTAATGGCCCTGAATTCCCGCCCCGAGACGCTTAATATGACCTCTTCCAGCCGCTCAACGGGAAATTTCTGGACCTGCTCCTGAACAAGCTGTGGTAAATTAACAGCCTTCATGGCCACAGGAACGCCTCGCTCCAGGAAGCCCAGGGCTTTGTCAAGCAAGCCCGGCAGCGCCGCCTCGATGGCAGGCATCCGCGTCCCGATCACGTCGGCAACGCGAAGATTTTCGATTTGCTGAATCCACTTGGACCAAGGAAGCTTATCATCCAATGTGCGTTCGATCCACGTCAGCCCCGGCTCGCCCGTTGCATGCTCGATGACCTCCCCAAGCGGCATATCGCCGTAATATGACAATTTTCCTGAGATGATGTCCGTAATCGTCTTACGAACCTGATCTCCCTCAAGCTGCTGGATCAGCATGGGGGTCAGCTTCTGAATCAGTTTATCCTCATCCACAAAAATCGAAGCCATTGTGCCCAAAAATCCGCCCGCCTTATCGATGAGCGAGGAAGCCACATCCGATAGCATTAGCTGGCCTTTGGCTGACAGCAGCGTGCTCCCCAGTTCCTTCAGCACCATATCAGTGGCTGCCCTGCTCCAGCCCTCGATCGTTTCTTCCGACCAACCGGGAACAAGCACCTTCAGCGGTTTGGCTCCCAGCTCATACCCATGCCATATTGCAGATGCGCCCTGGGCCGTAAGCGAGCGCGCCGATTGTTCGGCCCGAATCTTTACCTGCTCCCACTGCTCGGGACTCCATACCTTCAACGCCAAGTCTCCCAGGCTCCGTTCCGATTGGCTCCATTCCACCAGCTTCCGATGAAGGGTATCCTCCATCTTGGCCCGGAATACGGGCTTGCGGATGAGTTCCTGCAGTCCTTCGCTTGTCACCAGATAGTCCGAGACCACATGTCCCAACGACTCTGCGATTTCTTCCTTGCGCTTCGGGATCAAGCCTGGTGTAAATGGCAGGCGACGACCCAGCAGAATTTTTTCTTCGCGGGGGTGAAACAGCATTTTTATCGCAAAGTGGTTGGTGATGCCGCCGACAAAAGCAGCTACGCACACGTTCACCAAAATAAACAGCCAGTTCGGCATTTTAAGCACTCCTTTTTCCCGAGCAGTACAATCACCAAGGGATATATGTCCTCATATGATGCATTACATGCAATGATCAGATGAAGTTCTTAGTCTGTTCACTTAAGTATCCAGTTGTTGTCGGAAGGAGATCCATCATGCGCAAATCCAAGATTAAACCCAACACCAAATCCAAGATATCGGTTCAATTAGTCCGTTCAGCCCAGCTTCCGGATAACGATATCAAGCTTGGTGATCGGCTCATAAGACAGCTCCGTATCCCCACAGATTCGCCGATACAGCTTGCCTTTGGCTCCTTCAAGCAGGAAATTCAAGTCACTTCAGGAGGTAAATCGAACTCGTTGCACCTTAACCCTTCCGTATTCAGCAATTCGGGACTTCTTCCTCGAACCGTAATGAATGTCAAATATTTTCCATTAGAAAGGACTCTGAAGCTCGGTCCGCTTATCGGGGTTATGGTCAGTCGCTATCACCCGGATGAGCCAGACAAACCTTTCGGATCCATTTCAGCCTTCTGCCTGGAAATGGTAAACGCGGCCAGGAAACAAGGCGCATATGTATACTTCTTTACCCCTGACATGATCGGTTCGAACCCGTCGACACTTGAAGCGATTGCCTATGACGCGGGGTGGAAAAAGCTCAGCGTTCCAGCTCCAGACGTCATTAATAACCGGCTGTCTACCCGCAAACTGGAGAATAGTCCTAGCGTACAGCATTTTATGAGAGAAGTAAAATCACGATTCGGCACCCACATCTTCAATGAGAAATTTCTCGATAAATCCGATGTTTTTGAAGCACTCGGACCTGATGCGAAACTTCAAAAGTATTTGCCTGAATCCTATTTACTCAGCGGTTATCCAACCCTCAAAAAAATGTGTGCCGCTTATCGGACCGTGTTTCTAAAACCGGTACGTGGAAGTCTGGGAAAAGGAATCATCCGGATATCCCGCCAAGAGAACGGCCATTATCAGACGATGACCACCTCTCTTGAAGGAATCAAGAAAAATACCTACTCCTCGCTTCCAAAGCTGTTCAGCAGCTTATCAGGAAAAATCAAGAAAACGCGTTATCAAATTCAGCAAGGATTGGATTTGATCCGCATCAACCGGCGAAACGTCGATTTTCGCGTGCTTGTTCATAAAAACAAAAACGGCAAATGGTCGGTGACTTCTGTCGTAGCCCGAATCGCCGGCGGAAATCACTTTGTGTCCAATCTTGCCAGAGGCGGTACGCTCTCTGCCGTCAAGGATGCGCTTGCGATGAGTGGAATTCCGTTAACCTCCAAACAAACAGCGCCTGCTCGAATGAACCAGATCGCACTGGACATCGCTCATGGATTGGAGGCTGCCATTCCATATCATTTCGGTGAGCTCGGCATTGACTTGGCGATTGATACGTCAGGACGCATATGGCTCCTTGAAGTCAATTCCAAGCCTTCCAAAGGTGAAAATGCACCGCTGAATGCCGACTCCAAAGTTAGACCTTCAGCCGTACGCCTCGTTCAATATTGTCAATTCTTGACGGGTCTTTAAAAAAAGGAGAACCTTATGTCCTTAAACATGATAGGCACCCTGGGTGTCATGGTATGCCGCAGACCAGGTTCCCCTCCCTTTGCCGAGAAGGAATTTCTTCGTGAATTAAGCTTGAGGGGCAGGAAGCTCGGAATGCAGGTATTTGTTTTTTGCCCGGACGATGCTTTTGCTGCTGACGATGCAGGAAGCCGTTCAGACAGAATCAAAGGGTATTGTTACGGCCCGGATCAACAGTGGAGTTCCGGCAGCTTTCCACTGCCTGATATCATCTATGACCGAGGTCTGCATCGAAACGGCGAGGAAACCGCCGCCGCAAGCGAATCTCTAAACCGCATGTTACAACGAGGTTCCAGACTATGGTCGCGCGGTTTGCCAGGCAAACAAAAAGTACATCAATTATTGAAGCATTCAGCCGCCTTAAGACCTTATCTTCCTGCAACCTTAAGTTATACGGGAGACGAATCACTGAACCGGGCTTTGCTGGCTTTTGGCAGCGGCATTTTTATGAAGCCAAGCGGAGGCTCTCAGGGTCGTCACACGCTGTGCATCTCCTGGATAGATGAGCTGCATGTCAAATTGCAAGGGAGAGATCGGAGCAATCGCATGTTCGAGCAGACCATTCCCTTGGAGAAGATGAACGACTGGGTGCGGAGATTTACCGGCAGACGCCGATTTATCATTCAACCCTTCCTGAAGCTTCATAACCGTAACGGGGAGCCGTACGATATCCGGTCGCTGGTCCAGAAGAATGATCGCGGCTTATGGTCCATTACAGGAATTGCAGTAAGGCAAGGAGCTGTCCAGGGGTTGACCTCTAACCTTCATGGAGGCGGTACGGCTTACCCCGCCCTTCCATATCTAACCTCCGATTTCGGGGAAGAGAAGGCCTTGAAGATCATTCAGACCATCCGGGAATTGTCCGCCCAGCTTCCTTCACTGCTGGAAGAAGGGTTCGGCCGTCTTGGGGAACTGGGAATCGATTTCGGCGTGGATATGAGCGGGCGAGTATGGATTCTGGAGGTCAATTCCAAACCTGGCCGACGCGCATTTACACTAACGGGAGATGGTGACGCAGCCCGGCTGTCCGTCGAACATCCGATTCAATACGCCCGTTATTTATTGCTTCGACAACTTAGGAGGGTAAATACATGAGTTTGAATTTCGGAAATATTCATTTCTCGCAGCAGCCCGAAAAAGTCGTCTTTTTATCCGGTTCGCTGCTTCGGAGCCTGGGACTAACAAGCAGGAAATCCATTCAGCTTCGCATCGGCACCAATGCCGTGTCCGCTTCTGTGAAACCGATAGAGCGGTCGGGGAAACATATCTATTTAAGCAACGGCGTCCGAAACAGCATCAATGTCCCCAGACAAGGACCCGTCTATATTCATTCCCCCCGTGACGGAGAAATCGAACTCGGGCCCGTTGTTGGCGTTCTGTCCGATGGACCACATAATCCATCCAGCCCGTTCGGCGCCAGGACTTCGTATATCAAGCAGCTGCTTCGTGAGGGCAATAAGAAGATGTTTGTATATGCCTTCGCCCCGCGGGATATCAACTGGCAGCGTGAAACCGTGCAGGCCTATATGCTCGGCTCTAACGGCGGCTTTGTGCGCAAAACCGTTCCGCTTCCTGACGTGGTCTATAACCGCCTGCCCAGCCGGAAAACCGACTTCTCCCCGTTCACCAATCAGCTCAGAGACCGGTTTGGCAAACGCAATATCAAATTCTTCAATTGGGCATTCTTCAATAAATCGGATGTGTATTCACAGCTGGACGGCGACGTGCAGGCCGGAAGATATTTACCAGAAACCTATAACAATCCAAGTCCCGAGCGGATCAAGGATATGATGGAACGCCATAGCTTTGTCTACTATAAGCCCTCAGCCGGAAGTTTAGGACTCGGCATCTACCGGCTGACCTACCTCCCCAAAAAAGGATACTATGCGCGATATCACGGAAACGGTGGTAACACACTGCTGAAATTCCCGAACTTTAACAGCATGATGCGGATGCTTCAGGCCAAACACGGCTCCAAGCTGAAGAATTATGTCATCCAGCAGGGAATTCGGCTTATTGAAATTGACGGCTGCCCCATCGACTTCAGATTCCATATGCATAAGAACAGCAAGAACCGCTGGTCGGTGGTCGGTATCGGTGCCAAAAAAGCCGGCCGGGGCAGCGTAACAACGCATATCAAGAACGGCGGCTCCTTAATGACACCGGAGCAGGCGCTCTCCCGTGCCTTCGGCTCCAGGTCGCGTGATGTGCTGGAGCGCGCCAAGGACGCCGCCATTGCGATGTCCGAAGCCATCGAGAATCATCATCCGCATCTGCTGGGAGAAATCGGGTTCGATATCGGCATTGATGATAACGAGAGAATATGGATGTTTGAAGCGAATTCGAAGCCCGGCAGATCGATCTTCAGCCATCCTTTGCTCAAAGGGGAAGGAAAAGCATCGGTCGAGCATATTTTTGAGCACAGCATGTATCTGAGTGGCTTCCACAGGGGGAATGATTCGTGATCAGCCGAGTGGAGAGTGATGGAAGACCGGTTGTAGCTATTCTGACCATGCATGATTCGTATTCCATGTTCAGGGGCAACCGGCAGAACTTTCAGGAAATCATCAAGACGGGAAAAGATATGGGCTTTATGGTCTATGTAGTAACCGTGCGTGATCTGAAACTAAACTCGGGTACGGTCAAGGGCTATACACTGCAGAGCGACAATTCCTGGGAGCAGAGGCTCTGTCCTCTGCCCCAGGTTATATACAACCGGATTCCATACCGGGAGGATGAATCCCTCCCCTGGGTCCGCCGCAAAATCAAGGAATGCCAAAAGCACCCCCACATCGATATTTACAATCCGCACTTCTTCAATAAATGGCAGCTCTTCTCGTGGCTGAACAAATCACGCTTAACTAAAAAATGGGCTCCTCTAACGAAGCGTATGAAAGGCTTCCCCACTTTATACGAGATGATTAAACGGAAGCCTTACCTTTATCTGAAACCCGAGGATGGAAAAGCCGGGCAAGGCATCATGAGAGTGCGGTATCAGAGGAACAACTCCCTTCCTTACCGCATTCAAATTCAGAACAACAAGAACAGCACGACTTATAAAGCGGCGTCTCTGGAACGGCTCTGGAATCGCGTCTATCAGGAAACCAAAGGGAGCTCTTACTTGATCCAGCAGGGAATCGAGCTGGCCCAGGTCCATGGACGCGCTTTTGACCTTCGAATTCTTGTGCAAAAGAATGAGTTTGGTGCGTGGTCCGTCACTGGCATCGGCGCTCGCATGGCAGGTGCCAAGAGCATAACCACACATGTTCCCCGCGGAGGAACCATTGAGGATCCCGAGAAATTGCTTCCAATCGTGTTCGGTCAGGAGCGCTCTGAGGCCATTCTTAGTGAAGTTAGAAAAGCAGCCGTGCACATGGCCCGGCAGATTGAGAAAAGCTCCGGCCATACGCATGGTGAAATGTCGATGGATCTTGGAATTGACAGCGAAGGCGTCCTCTGGTTTTTCGAAGCCAACTCGAGACCGATGAAATTTGACGAACCGGCCATCCGTAAAAAGTCACTTGAGCGGATTTTTCAATATTCCGACTATCTGATCAATCAACGATAGGACGCTGCCTCGCCTCGAAACCGAGCCTTAGGGATTATAGGAAAGGAGGGGATCCTGTGGAAATCTCATGTCTCTCTCTCTCAAGTCCGGATGAATGGCCGCATGCACGACAGCAGTGCAGCGACTTTCTCCGGCGGTATAGCAGCAAGCGTCTAACCCGTGAAGGTTATCAGCGTCTGGCTTCGCTATCCTACGATGAATTGATGCAGCCCGGTACTTCTATTATAGCGGCTACAGTTCGAAGCGATGTCGGCCGCATACCTGTGGGAATTTGCTATGCGGCGGACTATGGCGAAGGTGCCTGTATGATTGCGGTGCACCCGCTATACCGCAACCGGCATATCGGCTCTTCCCTGATCCGCTCACAATTGTCCAGACTTGGTCGGCTGCGCTGCAAAGTAGCTGCCGATCATTCAGCCAGTTTGCAAATGTGCTTCCATGCAGGCTTACAAGCTATCGCCCTTGAGCAGGGTCCAACAGGCAAGCCAACGCTCATTATGAGCGGAACCCTGCCCTTAAACCAATACCAGAGTTCTTCAGCGCCTAATGCTGACTCTATTCAAGAAGGTGACCTTCTGTGTCAAAGCCCATCTTAGGTATCATGACGCTTTACTTGGATGATCGAAAAAAGCTGGAAGAACGGCATATCTACGAGCATATGATCAGGGAAGGCAAAGCGATGGGGATGGACGTTTATGTCTTCACCCCTGCCGATGTCAACAGCTCACAAGGTCTGATCAACGCCATGGAGTACGATCCTGACAACAACAAATGGAGCCGAAATTGGCGTTCGTTTCCCCATATGATCTTTGACCGCTGCCGAATTCAAAAGAGCGCCCGATTTCAACAACTGCTGCGCTTTCGTTCCCGCTACCGGTATTTACTGTTTCTGAACAGACCCTTGCGCAATAAATGGACGATTCATCAAATATTATCCACCAAGAAACGATTCCGGCCCCATTTGCCGGATACCCGGATCGTGACGAGCACCAGCGATATCCACCGGATGCTGAATGTTCATCCCACCGTCTACTTTAAGCCGATTAACGGAACGGGCGGACGCGGAATTCTGAGGATAAACAAAGTGGAAGGTGTCGCAGGTACCTATGAAGTCCAGGGACGCAATGCCAACCGCAACATTATTAAACCAAAACGCATGCCTTCAGGCCATCTGGCCCAATACCTCTCAGGCTGGGGCAATAAAGATAGATACCTGGTTCAGGAAGGAATACAGCTGGAACTGCCGGATGGCAGAGTGCATGATTACCGGATGCTCGTACAGAAAAATGGAACCGGCCGTTGGCAAGTGACGGGCTGCGTAGGACGCGTTGGAGCACCCAAAAGCGTCACCTCCAATCTGCATGGCGGCGGACGTGCAACAAGGATGGAAGAACTGCTGAGCAAATGGATTGCTGATCCGGCAAGGCGTGCCAGCATCCGCGAGGAAGCCGACGCTCTCGGCGTGGATGTCGCTAAGTTTCTTGATGAACAGTACGGGGGCTTGTGCGAACTCGCCCTGGATTTGGCCGTTGATAAATCCGGGAGAATCCTCATTATCGAGGTTAATCCGAAGCCATCGCGGGAAGTCTTCTCGCAAATCGGCGATATGACGGCTTACAGGGAATCCATGGTAAGGCCTCTAGAGTATGCAATGTGGGTATACAGTCAAAAAAAATCCGCAAAAAATGCTTAATCGAATCTTACGAATGCCGTATCTCAGAATTCAGAAGAACACACAAAGGCTGTTCCCAAGTTGGTTCTTACCCTTGGGAACAGCCTTTGTGACTCCTATCTATCTATTCCGCTTGATCATGAAGCTTCAACAGCTGTGAAAAAGAATGAATGACAACGTCCGAACCCTTCAGCTCCTGCTCCCCGCCAAAGCCAGCGTACTGACATCCGATGACGGTCTGTCCATTCTCTTTGCCTGCCTCCACATCCGACGACCGGTCACCTACCATCCAGGCATTCTGGATATTATGCTGATCCAGCAGTAACCGTACCAGATCTACCTTCGAAGCCGTTCCATGCTCTCCAGCACTGTAGACTCCGTCAAAGAGCGACATGATTCCTCTCGCATCAGCAATGGCCTTAACGTAATGCTCCAGACCGTTGCTGGCAACAAACAAACGGACACCGCGCTGATGAAGCTCCTCTAACGTTTCCTTCACCTCAGGATACAATATGCCTGTTTTATTGTTCAATCCCTCAAGCTCCAGCTGCAGCAGCAGCTCATCTGCCCTGCGATGGGCAGCAGGCGTTCCATTCGGTATGACCTTCTTCCAGATGTCATCGAGCAGCATTCCCAAACATCCAAGCATCAGCTCCTCATCCGGTGTTTCCCCTTGATAATGCCCCTCTTCACGCAAAATGTCGAACAGTTTGTGATAGGCAGGCAGCAGCAAGGTTTCCGTCTGAAACAGCGTTCCATCCATGTCAAATATCATTGCTTCCGGCTTGATCAAAGTTGCTGTGTTTTCCAATTTGGTCCTTCCCTTCGCTCCATATAATCTGATTTTAGTCTAATCTCCCCTCATCATATAGGAACCATATCACAACTGCAAACCCCAATTCCTATATACTTTTGGACTTCAGCCTATAAAGTATGCGTAACCAGGGGAGCTTAATCGTTGTTATAAAGATAGTGAGTTAATGTGAAAGGATGATCGACGTGCCGGGAACTCAGGAATCCGCCGCTGCGCAGCAAATCGAGCAACTGGAAGCCGAACTGGCGACAGAGCTCAATCGATATAATTCAGACGAACAGGCTGCCATTCTTAAGCGAATAGTCAGCCGTCTAAAAAGAGGGAGGTATGTCCGCAGCCCGATCGTGATTGTTAAGGAGATGATCAGAACGCCGCTGGTGTGGCTCCTCATGGCGATGGGAATCACGATCCCTCTGCTATTCTATATTCTGATTGTCTGGGTATCGCTGGCCGTTGAAAGGTAATCTTCGACCTGGTTACTTCGGACACGTGCGCCAGATGAACAGCGTAGCTGCGCACAATACCGACTGCCACCGTTAGACGGCGCCATCCCGGCAGGTACTTACTACTGAATCACTAGGCAAAGGCAACCGCCGAAGCTCCATCATATACAGGACAGTCTGGCAGATATTAGCCTGGCCTTATTTGTTCATTGCGTAAGCAAAAAGCAAATCGGACAGAGTCATTGTCGATTATTTTCCTCCGTCAGCCAGTCCAGCCTGTGTCTAAACTAGGCGAACGTACATAGACTGGGATATATTTGATTTTGCCGATGAAGGAGCCAGAAAACCATGAATCATGCAAAAGCGAAAGCCAAACCCAAGCACATCCCCTTAAAAAAACTTCCCCCGCTCGCCCGGATCCAGGAGTTTCCCACTGTGCGCATTCATCACGCATCTTCTTCTACGAGTCAAGCAAACGCCCCCGCTGCCCAACAAGTGAGCGCCGCATACAACGAATGCATCGATCGGGCTTTTCGGATTCCAATCTTTTTGAGCACGGCCAATTCGTTGAACAACGTGCAGCAGCAATTTTTCAATCGGCTGGTTTTGGAAATTGAGGACGCTTTGTTATTTCCACGCACCCTGCCGCAGAGTGAGCAGTATCCCGAGACGGTGCTGACCAACATCCGTCGTCTGGTCATCTCCAGCTACGGTATGCTGGCTATCAACTTCCGAAGATTTTTTGTGCAGATCCTGGAAGCTAACGTCGGGCAGCCGCCAACAACCACGCCGTTTTGGCAGGGCTCTACCTTTTCACAGATCGAACCGTCGATGGCTTTCCAATTTGGCCTTCCGATCTTGTTGGTCAGGGAACGGGGGACCGATACCACCAATGGGATCTGGGCAGGCGGCATCACGCCGCTGAACATTTTCGTGGAATGGGACTCCGACAATCAGACCGTGGATGAATTTTTTGGCAGCGTGCAATGGAGAGAGGTCTTTGCCAACTGGACTGCGGAGGTTAGGGGCAACTACTACCTCCGAACGGAACCTCAGTTCAGCCTGCAGATGCAGTAAGATACATAAAGTCCCACCGGCAGGCTGACGGTGGGACTTTATGTATTCCCTATTTAAAAAACCTTCTTTGTCGCCCGATCATCCTTAATAATCTCTACCGCCTCCCGGAAACGGATGGCATGAATGATTTCACGTTCCCGTAAAAATTTAAGACCGTCCTGCAAATCCACATCATCCGTCATATCGATCAACCACTGGTATGTAGCCCGCGCTTTCTCTTCTGCGGCAATGTCCTCATACAAATCCGCGATAGGATCGCCTTTGGCCTGTATATAGGCTGCCGTCCATGGTACACCTCCGGCATTCTCATAATACAGCGCATGGTCGTGATTCACGTAGTGAGCACCGAGTCCTGCAGCTTCCATCTCCGACACCGTTGCATCCTTCGTTAATTTAAATACCATGGTGGCAATCATCTCAAGATGTGCGAATTCTTCAGTCCCGATATCATTAAGCAGCCCAATGACCTTGTCAGGAATGGTATATCGCTGATTCAGGTAGCGGAGCGCTGCCGCCAGCTCGCCATCGGCACCTCCATACTGCTCAATCAAGAACTTCGCCATTCTTGGATCACATTTACTTACACGGACCGGATATTGAAGCTTCTTTTCATATACCCACATGGGCTCTTCCGCCTCCTTGTTCTCGCTTTTCCTAATCTTGAGGGCTGCATGCCGTTCGTGAAGGAAGTTGCAGCCCGAGTGACGGCACCATTAAACCTGCCAAGGCCAGGGGCCTTGAGCCCATTCAAAGGGATATTTAGAAAATGCACGGCCAAAATTTTGCAGGGGTCCATACAGCTCTTGAAATTGCTTCGCAAGTACCGTTCTTTCCTGTGTCAGCTTGTTAAACTGCTCAATACTCTTCAGGTCATCCGGATGAGTATCCAAAAACAGATTCAGCTCCACCAGGACAAAATCCAATGCCTGCAGCTGCTCCAGCAATTCGTAATACTTCAGATCACCAACCTGGGGTTTGGCTTCATTCACGCCGCTCACTCTCCTTTAAATTTTCGCGAGGTATACGGACTATATAAGGATGGCCACAACGTTCCGTATCTCAACGCTTCGGCAGGGCTGAATTGTGGCAGTCCAGCCGGTTGAAATACGATATACTGGTTAACAGGGACTACGTACGATCTGTAGAGTTTGGGAGGGCAAGGATCAAACGGGGAATGAAAAACCGGGTAGACACGTACCTCTGGATTCTCCTTCAAGGGTATTCCTCCTTATGTTTTACTATCCGTAATATCAAGGACTCTTCGTAATTAACATATGTCCTTCGCCCAGAAAATGAACTCCAAATTGACAAAAAAACCCTCATCCCTAGAATATTTCCGGGAAAAGGGTTCTTTTCAAGTTGTCCTTAAAATTTAATTTTGATTTGGAACAAGCCTGCTTTGCGCATCGCTGAGTAGATAATGACGACTAATGGACCGATAAAAAATCCGATGACGCCAACCAGCTTAAATCCGACATACATGCTGACCAGAGCAGGTAATGCGCCTATACCAACAGCATCACCGATGACCTTCGGTTCCAATACACGGCGGATCACCGTAATCAGAATGAACAGGAAGATCAAGCCGAGCCCTGTGAAAACATCACCTGTTGCAAGCAGATACACCGACCATGGCACCAATACGGACCCTACGCCCAGAATCGGAAGAATGTCGACAATCGTAACAAGCAGAGCGATTGCCAGCGGGTAGTTAATCCCTAATATCAGCAAGCCCAGCAGTGTGATCACATATGTAAACAGACTGAGTATCAGCTGTGCCCGTAAAAATCCGAAAATTGATTTTTTCAGGCTGAGCAGCACTTCATTCACCTGCGACTGCGATGTCTCATCAAACAGGGAGAGCACTCTTTCTCGCATCGTATCCAGACTGAAGGCAAATAAGTACACGGCCACGCAGAACACGATGAAGGTTACAAACAGGTTAGGCAATGTTTTGGCAAAGGACAGGAATGTCGATGATACCGAATTGACAAGCGACTGCACATAGGAAGAAATATTCGACATAAACTCGGTCAGACTGTCTGCAAGTCCCGGCGAAATGCCGTTCAGCATGTCTTGAGCTTGTATAATCGTATGCTGAAGGAATTCGTTAGCCCCTTCAAAATATTGCGGAGCCCGGCTCCAGTACTCAACCAGCTGGTTAAACACCTGCAGGCCGATTAAATAGGCTAACAGCAGCAGCAAGAGAAGGAACAGTGTGCTTGTAGCGGTGGCCGCCGCGATCCGATTGAGCCGCAGCCTTTTCATTAAGAGCCGATTTAACGGCTCCAGTGCAATAGCAATGACAATGGCCAACAAGAAGGGAGCTCCCACCGTAAACATTCCGTACAGCAAGAAGAGCCCCAGGCCGATAAATATCAGCTGCTTAATCGACATAATCCACTTCCTAACAAATAGAGTCTTGCTAGTTCTAAGTGAAGCTGCTATCCAGCTTCTGATGAATCATGACGCGGTTTACACGAAAACGGGTTGACTCCTCCACCTCGAAGACCACTCCATCGAATGTTGTTTTCTTCCCGACTGCCGGATTACCTTCAAGTTCCTTGAATAACCAGCCGCCAATGGAATCAACATTATGCTCCTCAATCATTAATCCGGTTAAATCATTCACTTCTTCAATGAGCATTCGCCCATCCACCGAAAAGTACTCATCGTACACTTCCATTTCCGGACGTTCATCTTCAAATTCATCGTACAAGTCACCGACGATCTCTTCCAGAATCTTCTCGGCTGTGAGTATGCCGGCAGTTCCCCCATACTCATCTATCACAAGAGCAAGCTGCTCATGCTTCGCTTGCATCTGACGAAGCACCTTGCTGATCTCCGTCGATTCCGATACGTCCATAATCGGTCTGACCAAGCTGGCCAGATCACGCTGTTTCTCAGGATCGGCGAGTAAAAGATCCGTAATATGAACAAATCCGATGATGCGGTCCTTGTTGTCCGTTGCAACCGGATAACGGGAATGCTTCGTCTCGCTGACAATCCGCAAGTTCTCTTCCAACGTAAGATTCGTGAACAGAACGTCCATATCGGTTCTCGGCAGCATGATTTCCCTGGCTCGCAAGTCGGAGAAATCGAACAGGTTGTCCATCAGCTTCATCTCATTCTCATCGATGACCCCGCTCTTTGCACTCTCGTTCATCAGAATTCGAATCTCTTCTTCCGAGTGGGCCGCCTCAGCTTCGCTTACCGGCTGAATACCGGCCAGCTTGAGGATACGGTTTGCGGACGCATTGAGTATCCAGATCACCGGCAGAAAAATGCGGTAAAACCAGAGCAGCGGAGCCGACAGGATCAGTGCCGTCCCCTCCGTTCGCTGAATCGCAATTGATTTAGGGGCAAGCTCCCCTAATACAATATGCAGGAAGGTGATAATACAGAAGCCGACTGCAACGGAGATTGTGCTGATCAATCGCTCATCCGTAAAGCCAATACTGTGCATAATCGGCGCTACCAGCAAATCCGAAATTGCAGGTTCCCCAATCCAGCCCAAACCCAGTGAAGTCAAGGTGATTCCAAGCTGAGTCGCGGATAAATACGCATCCAGCTTTTGGTTAACTTTCAGCGCAATACCTGCAAGCCGGTTGCCTTCACTAACGAGCTGGGTCAACCGGGATTGACGCATCTTCACAAGTGAAAACTCCGCAGCTACAAACACACCGTTCAACAAAACGAGCAGGAAAACCAAGAGTAAATTCAAAATCAGTTGCCCGACCTCAAATTCCTCTGCCATGATGACACGCCTTCTTTCTAGGGTTCTAGTTTGTCTGTGCTTTTCTTGACTTGAAATCCACACCCCGATAGTACATGTCAGCTACCAACAAATTCGGGCCGCAGCAGCTTACTGCATCACAATGACAGTTGACGGTTTGATTTAACGGGTGGCCGGTCGACCATTCGTCAAAAATATCGTCCAGCTTCTGTTCCTTAATATTACCAAAAGCCGGGATATCAGCAAAATCCGTAACATACACGTCACCCGAGAATAAATTCACATTCACCCGGTTGCGACCATCCGGATCATTGCGAACCGTTACATTAGGCTCTTGCCGCAGGCGGCGGATGATCTCCTGATCGTGAGCATCGAAGCTGCACGCATAAAAAGGCAGCGTTCCGAACAGCATCCACATCTCAGGGTCGCGCACATCCAGCAAATGCTGAATGGCGGCCTTCGTATCCGCTAAGGACAACACAGGCAGAGCAGAAGCAAAGTTCGATGCATACATCGGATGGACTTCATGCCGCTTAGCGCCCATGTCCTTAATCAACCTGTGAATGCCTCCCAATTTGGTATGCGTTCGGTAGTTAATCATGGATTCAGCGGAAATGTACATTCCCGCCGCACTCAATTTTTCCGAATTGAGAAGCATCGTATCATACATCTTGTATGCTGTTTCCTTAGAAACAGGACGCGCACTATTCGCAAATCCGACTTCATAGAAGTCGTCCCCGTTCAAATAATTAAAGGAGATATGCATAACATCCAGATAGGGCAGCATCTTCTCGTAACGGCTGATATCGAGCGTCAAATTAGAGTTGATCTGGGTCCGAATTCCCCGATCCCTGGCATACTTAAGAAGGGGAACAATCACGTTGTCCACCGTCTTGCCGAGAAATGCCGGTTCTCCACCGGTCAAACTGATCGTCTGCAGATGCTCTACCTCGTCGAGCCGCCTCAGCATGGTATCAAGTGGCAGCATCGGAGCTTCCTTCATGACAAGCATATCGCCAACAGCGCAATGTTCACAGCGCATATTACAAAGATGCGTCACTGTCATTTCCACGCTGGTCAGCACATGGCGGCCATGCTCACGCAATGAAGTTATCGGATCCCACGGATCATAACTCGGCGAAATGGGCCTCAAGGCTGATGGAAATGGCTGTGCTGTATTACTCATGGTTCACTCACCTTACTTCTTTGAATTACCGATTCTATCAGTACAACTTACATGGATGTACTTACGGTTGTTGATCATGCCCATTATATGATTATAACATACCCGTACAGAAGGCTTGTGTTTCATTCTTAGAGAATATCAGCCGGTTTCCCTTCCGCGATCAGGCGTATCCCTGGCAGCAGGCTTATATCGAGGAAACATCCAGTTTGGACTCCACCAATTGGCTCTGCCCAGCATTTTCATGAATGCAGGAACAAGCAAAACACGAATCACCGTAGCATCCAGAAGAACAGCCGCAGTTAAACCTAAACCGATTGCTTTCATGACTTCATTATCCGTAAATACAAAGGCACCCACAACGACAGCCAGAATCAGGGCAGCACTTGTGATCAGCCCACCCGTGCTCTCCAGACCTTCGGCTGTGCTGTATTCATTATCCCCCGTCCGCTCATAGTTCTCCATAATCCGAGAGAGCATCATGACTTCATAGTCCATGGATATGCCAAACACAACACAGAATATCAGTATCGGCAATAGTGCAAAAATGGATCCTGTTGAGGACACGCCCAGCCATTCTGCGCCTATCCCCTCTTGAAATACCCACACAACGATCCCGAGTCCCGCACCAAGGCTGAGCAGGTTCATCACACTCGCTTTTAACGGGAGCACCATCGATCGGAACGCTATAAGGAGAATGACGTAAGTCACTACAAATACAAAGGTAAGGACAAACAGAATATTCTGATGAATAACGTCAATGATGTCCAGTTTATAAGCAGGGCTACCTGTTACATAGGTTGTCAGGCCCAACGCATCCATCGTTCTCAAATCCCGGACAAGCTGCGTTGTTAACGCATGAGATTCACCGTATTCCGGAATCACAGCTACTGCGGCCATCTCTCCCCTTACGAAACGATGCTGTTCCAGCTGCTGGCGGATATCTGCACGAGACAAATACTTGGACACTTCATCGATGGACCCCCGCCCGATGCTCAGATAGCTCTCCACCCGCTTCACGCCCGGCATGATCCTGATTTCATCCGTATATGCCTTCATCTGCTCGATGCTGCGCAAATCCTCATAAGAGGCAGGCAGCTCCACAGCAACAACGATGGAGTTTAGTTCACGCTCATCATAAGCCTGTGCAAGCAGGTCATGACCATAACGGGATTCATAGGCTGGAGGCAGAACCTCGGCAGCCGGGATCTCGATGTTCATGTTTCGTACCGGATAAATGGCCAGCAGAAGCGCACCGATCACAGCTATCGAGATCGTCACAGGATGAGCCATGACAAACCTGGATAGTTTTCTCCACATGCCTGAAGTCTGCTGTGCACGGAAGTGCCGGAATTTGGCCGGGAATAGAGGGAGTGTATGAATGCGGGGTCCCAGTAGCCCCAACAGTGCGGGAAGAAGCGTGTTGCCTGCCAGAACCGATAACAGCACCACCGTAATGCCGCCAAGGCTAAAGGAACGGAAAATCGGCAGATTGATAAAACCCATGGCCACAAAACCGATCAATACAGCGGCTCCGGAGAACATGACCGCTTTGCCGGCTGTTGCACAAGTGACGGCCAAGGCACTTTCCACGTCTCCGCTGCGCGCTTGCATCTCTTCTTTGAATCGGCTTACTACGATCAGAGCATAATCAATACCTACAGCCAGACCCAGCATCGTGACAACATTCGGAAGAAAATTACTGATCGAACCGTCAGCCATGGCAACAAAATACAGGAGCCCCATCGTAACAACCACGCTGACCACGCCTGCGATCAGCGGAAGGATCGCCGCGGTCAATGTGCCGAAGACCACGGCCAAAATGATCAAAGCTGCAGGTATGCCAATCATCTCGGCTTGGATTATGTCGCTTTTGACAGCTTCATTCATATCGGCGAATATGGCCGTATTTCCGGTTATGTAAGTATCCGCTCCCGTAATGGCAGGGACCGATTCCCTAATCTCATCAAACTGTAACAGGGCTTCCGAGGAGTCCAGGTCCAGCAGCACCGTCACCGATACGATATGGTCCTGACCGGCTCTATGAGCTGCCATATTCATATAGATATCTCTCACGTAAGGACGGGAACGCAAAGGCTCCAGCTCCGTTAGAATACGCCTCTGCGCCATGCCTGTTGTCAGGTTCTCATCACTGTTGCTGACCACGACAATATCCAGCGAGGCTGCCGAAAGCCCCAGTCCTTCTTCCAGCTTTTCAATCCCGATCTGGGCGGGACTATCCTCCGGTGTAAATCCGTTATGCTGCAATATAGAAGGAAGTTTAAACGCAAAAGGAAGCAGCCCGCAAAACAAAATAAGCCAAGTTACAACAACGGCTTTACGGTAGCGATATATCTGTCGCCCCCATGTATGCAGCAATGTTGTACGGCCGTTACGTTTCACGAGTCAACCTCCTTATAGTCAAGTTTGATCTATGGTGCTCTGTCCGATTCCGGCAATCATGATCGCCAAGGTTTCGGATAAATCCAATTCGTACGGAGCCGAGAGCGGCGTTCCGTCCCCATCCGTTAAGACACGAACCACCGGCCGATGGGGCACATGCGCGTGGATTTTGGATACAACCCCGCTTTCACCCGTGTGCAGCTTCACCGTTATCCCTGGAGGATATATTGCTACGCGGTCGCGGAACATGGCCAGAAATTGCTGTTCATACAGCGTTCCCGACCCGGCATACATGACTTCTACCGCTTCATGCGGCAGTAAGGCAGGCTTGTACACCCGCTGCGTTGTCATCGCATCGTAAGAATCCGTAATGGCAATCCATTTGGCATATTCATGGATGTCAGGGCCTTTCAATGCTCTTGGATAACCGCTGCCGTCCAGACGCTCATGATGCGACAGCGCGCAATGAGCTGATAACAGCGGAATATTGGGCTCGTCCTTTAATATTTTGAACCCGATTTCGGTATGCTTCTGGATCTCGCGAAATTCATCCTCGCTAAGCCGCCCGGGATGCTGCAGAAGCTTCTGGGAAATCCTGGTCTTTCCAATATCATGGAGCAGAGCCCCCAGACCGAGAACTCGAAGCTCCTCCCGGTTATATCCGTAGGACACGCCAAGAACCGTTGAATATAAACATACGTTTAAGGAATGGCGGTACAGATTGTAATCATTCGTATTCATATCGGTCAGCAGCACCATGCACTCATCATGTCCCGATATTTCATCCATGATCGATTCCATCATTCCCGAAAATGTCTTGCCCAAATGAAGAAAGCTGCCTTTCAGACTCGCTTGACTCTCCAGGTTCTTGAAGCTGGTTCGAATCGACCGAATCGCCTGAAGCCGTGTTTCTTCCGTCAATAACTCCGGAACCACGATATCCTCTGTCACTGCATCCTCGATATATACATATCCCAATTCTAATGTGCCAAGTCGGCGGATCAGTCCAGTCGTCAGTTCAACACCTTCAGCAAGCAGGACCAAACCGTCGCTATTGTATATTCTTTTACCAAGTACCATTCCCGGCCTCAACGCATGGATAGGTATAAGACGCAAATCCGTCACTTCCTCTGCTATTCTCAAACTTGTGTGGGATATAGCGTCTAGTCTTCAGTCGATCACTATACGAAGAAGCCGGACCACCTCTTGTGCCTACGATCTCTAGTGCATAATAAACAGCCAGAAAACAGCGGCGAGAACAAAACGGTAGATCGCGAAATGAGTGAGACGTATCTTCTGTATAAGCTTCATGAAGGCCAAGACGACAAAATAAGCGACAACAAACGAAACGATAAATCCGGCGAGAAATACACCAATCGTATCTGAAGTAAAATATGGATAAGAATCCAGCAATTCATAACCGGATGCAGCACACATAATAGGAATTGCGATAAGAAAAGAGAAATCAGCCGATGCCTTGTAACTCACTCCGCTGAGCATACCGCCGGAGATGGTCGAGCCCGAACGGGAAAAGCCCGGCCATAATACCGATATGATCTGATAGACACCAATCAGAAGTGCCTGCTTGTATGTCAATTCGTCCAGATCGTGTGAAGTCACTTGAACTTTATTTTTGTTGTACCATTCTGCAAATATCATGAAAATACCGCCCGCAACAAGTGCAAATAATACAGTTTGGGCATGAAACAGGCTCTTGATGAAATCCCTCGCAAAAAACGCTACCAGCAGCGCTGGAGCAATACCCAAAAATACATGAATCAGATTCAGTTTTTTGCGCGGCGCCTTTTTGTTCAAAGATTCACTTCGACTCCAGCCCAGCAGGTTCAGAATACGATTCCAGTAAACAATCGCAATCGCCAAAATAGCGCCAAGCTGAATAACAATTTCAAATGTCTTCATGATCGCTGTTTGATCATCGTACCCTAACACCTTGGCTGTCAAAATCATGTGGCCTGTGGAAGACACCGGAATGAATTCCGTTAATCCTTCCACAATCCCCAGTATAATAGCTGTTATAAAATCCATGTCCATCCCCTCCCTAACCTTTGTCCTCATATGTATGCTCGGCCAAAGGAAGTTAGTCGGGGGTTGTCAGGATATCCAGCGTGAAATCAAGGTCTCTTCAAGCGAGCCGGGGCGCGAAAGTTCTTTTCTCAGCAAATCTCGGATAAACTCCGGCAGCATGTAAACCGTATCCTTGCCAAGTGCAAGCGTCTCGTATCCGATTTTGAAAGTGAACATGTCCAGCGTCCCCACTTCATATTCACGTTGTCGATCCAGCGGCTGTCCCTGGATGGAGATATCGGTGATCTTGTGATACGGCTTTCCCTGCTTATCGTAGTGAATGCTTAATCCGTCTACGGCAAGCCCGCCTAATATATAGCCGCGAAAGCCGAAACCGAGTATTTTCTTGCTGCTAAACTCCTGGAGTAGACTCTCTTCAAGCGCCTGGTAGATATGTTCCCCAAGCAGCTTCACTACACAGGGATTAATGGGGGAAGGACACAAACCATGGAGCATTCCCGTACTGATCTCGCCCTCCGGCAATGGACCGAGCAGCTGTCCCGAGTTAACGATGGCAAGTTCTGCCCCTGTGTGCTGAAGCACGGCCTGAGCCAGCAGGTTTGCAAACGGCGACTCCTCTTCATAATGGATCGGCAGACTCCGATCTATAACGGCAACAGACTCCGTTAATCGCTCCCTTGCCAACTCATGATGCCTCATGATCGCTTGTTCGACGATCGGCTCCATCACGCTCTTGTCAACGGGCAGAAGGCTGCCCTCAATACAAGTAAACCGCTCCTCCACATGGCTGCGCTGCATAACGATTCGACCAACATATTGTCCGAATTTGCCTGCGCCGCATACGGCGGTATTTCCGATCATCAGCGGTTCCTCTAAAATATGATGGGTATGACCGCCAAGAATGACATCAATGCCTTCGATAGTCTCTGCCAATCTTTTATCAATCGTTAGACCTAAATGGGATAGGACAATGACGATGTCGCACTTGTCCTGAAGTGCCTCTACTTGTTCAGCAATGGCCTGCACAGGATCCTCAGCTTCCCAGCCTAACAATTGATAAAATCCTGCAAAAGCAGCGGTTGCGCCAGTCAGCCCGATTCGGATGCCTTCCCGCTCAAGGATGACATGCTGTTTCATCCATGAAGGAGGAGCGCCGCTTATCGTCTCATGAATGTTGCAGCAGACGACAGGACATAGCAGTCCGGCGTAAACACTCTCCAAGATGTCATAGGGTATGGTCAACCCTTCATTATTGCCAATTGTAATCGCGTCGTATCCTGTCAGATTAATGACATCCACATTGGCTTGGCCCATGGAGCCTTCCGTTTCCACCGAAGCCCGGTCCATATGATCACCGATATCCAGTACGATAGCAGAATCGCCGGCAGCCGTCTTTTCCCGGGAAATAAGTGCCGCCACCTTACTCATCATTTCAAAATGGCTGTGTATATCGTTGGTATACAGTATGGTAAGCGTCTGTTTATTGCCTTGTATCCCCATCTGGCGGCCCCCCTCCCCATGTTCGTTTTACGATAATTTCCGGTCTTACAAGCATAACATTTTAGCGAAGAATATGGTATATTGTAGCCCATAAGAATTACGAGGTGATAAAGATGTCGACAACCATTCCTTTACTGCTATTCGCCGGACTAGCTGATCGGATCGGCACCAGTTCGCTTGCCTTCAACGTACCGGGCCTCCCGCTTACAGCCGGAGAATTAAAGTCGCTTCTCAGCGAAGCTTATCCTCATGCCAAATCCCAGATTGCCACCGCTTTTGTAGCGGTCAATCAAGAATATGCCCTATCGGATCAGCTTATTCAGATTGGCGATGAGGTTGCTCTCATTCCGCCTGTATCCGGCGGTGATGGAACAGAGGGGGATGCCCCTGACTCGAAGTCCTCCACGGATGGGAATTGCCTTATCACTTACGACAAGCTGTCTGTAGAAGAGGCTGTAGCCAAAGTCCATGATGCAAATCATGGAGCTACACTTTCATTTATAGGAACCACCAGGGAAATGACCGGCGAGATGCGTACGGTTACGTTGGAATATGAGGCCTACATTCCGATGGCATTAAAAGAAATGCAGCAAATCTGTGCAGACATCCTCTCACAATGGCCTGGTACGCAATGCGCGATCTCTCATCGAATCGGTACCGTCGGCATAGGTGAAACCAGTGTGGTCATTGCCGTGTCCTCTCCCCATCGGGCATCCTGTTATGATGCCAGTCGCTACGCCATCGAACAGCTGAAGCGCTCCGTCCCGATATGGAAGAAGGAGATATGGGACGATGGGTCGGAGTGGAAAGGACCGCAGACTGGACCCTGGGACCCAATGATTAGGCAATAAGTCGTGATTATATCATTGTAAAACCATAATTTTCTTGCTAAGATAGTTTTGATCTTTTTACTTACTATAAGGGCAAGAGGTGCAATGATTTGAGAGTACATGTCACGGACCTGATACCCGGTGATCAAATGCAGCATGATGCTTACAACAGTAACGGCGTTCATGTTCTACAAAAAGGAGCAACACTTCGAATAGAGGATATATCCAAGCTGCTGCAGCACGGCATCGATTACATTGAAATAGAGCCACGGGCATTGACTGTATCCCTCGATCCATTATCTGAAATTTCAGATTCATTCAACAAGGTGAAACCACAATTCAATCTCGCATTCAACGGATGCTCCACCCTGTTCACGGAAGCATCTCAGTCCGGAAAGTTCAATGAATCCGTTGTAGACGATGTCTTCAAACCTTTGGTCGGCTCTCTGGATGAGCATACGGATGTCGTATCCCTCCTCCTCCTCTTTAACGGTAAAGATGATTACACCTACCGGCACTCCATTCAAGTAGGAATGTTATCGTACTATATAGCGGATTGGATGGGATATTCCCAAAAGGAAGCTTACGATATTGGCAAAGCCGGTTATCTCCACGACATTGGCAAGAGCAAGATTTCAAGAGATATACTGGACAAGCCTGGCAAGCTCACCCCTGAAGAGTTTGAGGAAGTGAAGCTGCACACCATCTATGGTTACGAGATGATCTCGGAATCCATGAATGATAAGGTTACTGCAATGGTTGCCCTGCAGCACCATGAGCGAGACGATGGCTCCGGTTATCCCAGAGCACTCCGTGAAGATCAGATCCATCCATATGCCCAAATATGTGCTGTCGCGGATGTATATAGCGCGATGACAACGAACCGGGTGTATCAGTCCAAGCAGCAGCTGTTAACCGTTCTTCGGGAGCTCTACAGCCTCAGTTTCGGGAAGCTGAACGGCAAGCCTACACACGCCTTCATCCAGCAAATGCTTCCGAACTTTATTGGCAAAAAAGTTCAGCTGACAACCGGTGAATCGGGCATTATTGTGATGAACAATCCCTCGGATTACTTCCGTCCGTTGGTGAAAACCGACGACCGGTTCATCGATCTTTCCAAGGAATACAATACGGCGATTCTGGAGATCCTCCTGTAATCTGTAAACCGCGTTTTTCTATGGTTACGTCCTTTTCGAATTCATTTCGATATATACATTTGAAATAAAGGTTCCCCGGCTGGATGAGAGATTCACCACCGGGGAACCTTTTCATATTTTCAAGGGAAGGTGTGATATTTCTCACATCCGATCCCTCCTGGTTTCTGGCAGAATATAAGACGTATCCCGATAACCTGAGCACGCAAGCATAAAAGTCACACTAGATACATCATGGGACCGTTCCTGTCAAAATGAATGGAGAAGGACACCAGGCTTTCCCCTTCTCTGTGGGCTATAATAATCGGGAATAAGCAAAAAAAGGGGCAAACCACTCGCATGTGAGTGATTTGCCCCTGTGTTTAGGATTTAACCGATGGAACCTTCCATCTCGAACTTGATAAGACGATTCATCTCTACCGCATACTCCATTGGGAGTTCTTTGGTGAACGGTTCGATGAAGCCCATAACGATCATTTGTGTAGCTTCAGCTTCACTGAGACCACGGCTCATAAGGTAGAACAATTGATCCTCGGAAACCTTGGATACGGTCGCTTCATGCTCCAGCACGATATTATCGTTCTTGATTTCATTGTAAGGAATCGTATCGGATGTAGATTCGTTATCCAATATGAGTGTGTCACACTTAATGTTGGCTTTGGCGCCTTCCGCGTTGCGGCCGAAGGAGGCAAGTCCGCGGTACGTTACTTTACCGCCGTGCTTGCTGATGGATTTGGATACAATGGTAGACGTTGTATCCGGTGCCAGGTGAATCATTTTAGCCCCTGCATCCTGATGCTGGCCTTTACCTGCTACAGCGATGGACAATACCATCCCTTTAGCGCCGCGGCCTTTCAGAATAACAGCTGGGTATTTCATTGTAAGTTTGGAGCCGATGTTGCCATCAACCCATTCCATCGTTGCATTCTCTTCAGCAACCGCACGCTTCGTAACGAGGTTGTAGATATTAGGTGCCCAGTTCTGGATCGTTGTATAACGAACGCGAGCGTTCTTTTTACAGATGATCTCAACTACCGCGCTGTGAAGCGAGTTCGTGCTGTAGATTGGAGCTGTACAGCCCTCTACGTAGTGAACAAAGCTATCTTCGTCCGCAATGATCAGGGTACGCTCAAACTGTCCCATGTTCTCGGAGTTGATGCGGAAATATGCTTGCAGCGGAATTTCGCATTTTACACCTTTTGGAACATAGATAAAGCTTCCGCCGGACCATACGGCACTGTTAAGTGCAGCAAATTTGTTATCCGTTGGAGGTACCACCGTTGCAAAGTATTCTCTCAAAATTTCCGGATGCTCTCTGAGCGCCGTGTCGGTATCCATGAAGATGACACCTTGATCCTCAAGATCCTTCTGCATGTTGTGATAAACAACCTCGGATTCGTACTGTGCGGATACACCGGCCAGGAACTTCTGCTCTGCTTCCGGAATTCCTAATTTGTCAAAGGTTTCTTTGATCTCGGTAGGTACTTCCTCCCAAGTCTTCCCTTGCTTATCAGAAGGTCTTACATAATACTGGATATCGTTGAAATCGAGCTCGTCGAGGTCGCCGCCCCAGCGAGGCATTTGCATTTTCTCGAACTGCTCCAGTGATTTCAGGCGAAATTCCAGCATCCATTCCGGCTCGTTCTTGATTTTGGAAATTTCCATAACGACTTCACGTGTCAAACCTTTACCGGTTTGAAAAATAGCTTTGTGCTCATCGCGGAAACCATATTTATACTCTTCCATTTCTGGTGCTTTTTTAGCCATTTAACTTACCTCCCTATCGATCTATTATCGTTCGCTTACTTCGCGTCTATTCCTTTTCGGAGTGCGTTCCACGCAAGTGTTGCACACTTAATGCGGGCAGGAAATTTATTAACACCGGATAGGGCTTCAATGTCCTCGTACTCTTCAAATTCCACGGCCTCACCTTTCATAAGGGAGGAGAAGCGGTTCGCAAGACTAATTGCTTCATCAAGCGACTTGCCCTTTACAGCATCGGTCATCATCGAAGCGGAAGACATGCTGATGGAACAGCCTTCGCCTGTATATTTGGCATCGGCAACAACGCCGTTCTCCACCTTCAGCTGCAAGGAAATTCGATCTCCGCAAGTCGGATTGTTCAAATCGATGGTTACCACATCTTCATCAAACTTTCCGCGGTTGCGGGGGTTCTTATAATGATCCATGATGACACGTCTATACAAATCGTCAAGTTGCATCGCCGAAATACTCCTTTGTCTGGATTAAGGCGCTAACTAACCGATCAACGTCCTCCTCTGTATTATACAGATAAAAGCTCGCACGTGCCGTAGATGATACTTTTAACCAACGCATAAGCGGCTGACAACAATGATGTCCTGCTCGAATCGCAATTCCTTGTGCATCAAGTACCGTGGCTACATCATGCGGGTGAACGTCTCCAAGATTGAATGTAACGAGACCGACCTTGCGTTCGCGTGGACCGTATATCGTAATCCCTTCAATCTCGGACATGCGGTTCATAGCGTAAGCCGCAAGCTGAGTCTCATGCTGTTCGATCGCGTCCATTCCGATTTCCTCCAGGAAATCGATAGCGGCGCCAAGACCGACAGCCCCTGCAATGATAGGCGTGCCCCCCTCAAACTTCCAAGGGAGCTCCTTCCAATTCGATTCGTACAATCCAACATCATTGATCATCTCGCCGCCGAATTCGATCGGCTCCATTGATTCCAGCAGCGCCTTCTTGCCGTATAATGCGCCGATGCCTGTTGGAGCACACATCTTGTGGCCGGACAAGGCGTAGAAATCGCAATCCAAGTCCTGAACGTCCACCTTCATGTGCGGTGTGCTTTGAGCGCCGTCAACCACAACAACTGCACCGTGGCGATGGGCGATTTCCGCGATTTGTTTTACAGGATGCACAATGCCCATGACATTGGATACGTAAGCAATCGCAACGACCTTCGTCCGTTCGGTAACGATGGCCTCTACATCCTCGACCCTGATCGAGCCGTCAGGCTGCAGAGGAATATATTTCAGCGTAGCGCCAACGGCCAGGGCCGCTTGCTGCCACGGAATGAGATTACTATGATGCTCCATTTCCGTCAGGACAATTTCATCCCCGGGACCGCATACAGAGCGTGCGTACGACGAAGCAACCAGATTCAGTGCCGTCGTTGTACCGCGGGTAAAAATAATCTGTTCCGAACTCTCGGCATTAATGAAACGGGCAACCTTCTCCCTGGCTCCTTCATAAGCGTCGGTAGCACGGCTGCCGAGCGTATGAACCCCGCGGTGCACATTGGAGTTCTCCCACTCGTAGTACCGCTTGACAGCATCTATGACTACCTGCGGCTTTTGAGATGTCGCGGCATTGTCGAGATATACCAGCGGATGTCCGTTAATCTCCTGATGAAGGATGGGAAATTGCTTACGGACGGAGGCTATCATTGTCCCAGCTTCCTTTCAACAAGCCCCTGCAGCTGATCGCGAAGTCCCTCAAGCGGGATTTCACTTACAACCGGAGCCAAGAAGCCATATATAATCAAGGATTCAGCCACTGTACGCGAGATACCGCGGGACATCAGGTAATAGACTTGCTCCCGATTCACTTGTCCGACGGACGCTGCGTGTCCTGCCGTTACATCGTCCTCGTCAATCAACAGGATCGGGTTCGCGTCGCCGCGGGCTTTCGGGCTGAGCATCAGAACGCGCTCGGTTTGTTGTCCGTCCGCCTTCGTTGCACCCTTCTCGATCTTGGTGATTCCGTTGATGATGGCCTGGGCTTCTTCACGCATGACCGCGCGAGTAATCATCTGGGATTCAGAGCTCTTGCCAAAATGCTTCGCTTGCGTCGTGTAGTTAATCTTCTGGGAGCCGGAACCAACCGCAATGATTTTTGCATCGGAGGTTGAGCCATTGCCCTTCAGAATACTCATGGTGTCACTTGCTGTATCCCCATCATTCATCTCGCCGACGATCCATTCGATGGAGGCATCATTCTCCAGCACCGCGCGGCGGAATGTAACATCCGTTACCTCGCCGGTCAATTGGTGTACGGAAGCATACCGAACCTTCGCGCCATTTTTAACGAATACTTCCACCGCTCCGTTGTGCGTTACCGGCGCAGTCAAGGAATCCGATACGTAGTTATCCACATACGTAATCTGACTGTTCGCTTCCGCTACGACCAGAACATGCGGAGCAAATGTCGCTTCGGCATCATCACTCAGCATAACGGCCTGAAGCGGAACATCCACCTCTACGTTTTTGGGAACATAGAGGAACACCCCGCCGTTCCATACCGCAGCATGCAGAGCAGCCATCGAATGCTCATCGTTCTTAAGCGCTTGGTGCAGATAAGGTTTAACCAAATCCGCATGCTCTTTAACCGCTGTTTCCAGATCGGTAAAGATAACGCCTTTTGCAGCAAGTTCCGGTGCCAAGCTTACATGCACAGTTCCCGAGTTGCGTTGAATAACCAGACCGCCTTCTCTTGAACCTTCTACAAGTTTAGCAACTTGTTCAGGCAGATCATCAAGGGAAGCAAGTTTCTTGCTCTCTTTATATTCACCGTAGCTTTGAATGTTCCAGCGTTCAATACGCTGTTTCTCCAGCTTGGGCAGTTCCAACTGGCCAGCCAGTTCCAGAGAAGCCAGACGGCTGTCTGTCAGCCAAGTCGGCTCCTGTTTACTTTCGGACAATGCCTTCAGAGCCTCAGCGTTGACCGGAAGAATGGTTTGTGTAGTCATATCGTTTCCTCCTCCCGTCTATTTACGCGTCTTGACCTACAGTTTCATCAGTAATGCCCAGCTCTTCTTTAATCCAGTCGTAACCCTCAGCTTCCAGACGCTCCGCCAGTTCAGGACCGCCGGATTTCACGATGCGGCCTTGCATCATAACATGTACATAATCTGGCGTGATATAGTTAAGCAAACGCTGGTAGTGGGTAATAATCAAGAAACCGCGTTCTTCCGATTTCATGGCATTCACGCCGTTCGCTACAATTCTCAAAGCATCGATATCAAGACCGGAGTCGATTTCGTCAAGAATCACAATTTTCGGATCCAGCATCATCATTTGCAGGATTTCGTTACGCTTCTTCTCACCGCCGGAGAAGCCTTCGTTCAGGTAACGATGGGCAAACTCAGGGTTCATCTCGAGCTCTTTCATTTTGCCTTCCATTTGACGGATGAATTTGATCAACGAGATTTCGTTACCTTCGCCGCGGCGCGCGTTGATGGAGCTGCGCAGGAAGTCGGAGTTCGTAACACCAGCGATTTCGCTAGGATATTGCATAGCCAGAAACAGACCGGCGAGTGCGCGCTCATCAACTTCCATATCCAGCACATCTTCATCATTCAACAAAACTTTACCGTCTGTAACTTCATATTTAGGATGACCCATCAAAGCGGAAGCCAACGTACTTTTGCCTGTGCCGTTTGGTCCCATGATGGCATGAATTTCTCCGCCCTTCATCTCAAGGTTGATTCCCTTAAGGATCTCCTTGCCTTCGATTGTTGCTTTCAATCCTTCAATGACAAACTTGGTTGACATATTAGATTCCCTCCGTTAGATAGGTAGTGTATTTTTGTCCTATATGATAACAGGATTTGGACGCCCTGATTTCATAAATAAAAAATAATTATTTATTTATAATCATTCTAAACTGATTATCAATGATTCTCAAGCCATTTTATAATAAAATATGACGTATTTCAACCGGACAAGCGTTTTAGAGACAACATTCGGACAACCAAAACACTTAAAAAACAGGCTTGACCGATAGACCGGCCAAGCCTGTTTTAATCTGCTCTGCTCATCCTGTAGTTGCTGATGCTTCTAGTGTCGTCACGGCATCCGTCACCGGCGTTAACGCTCGTTGACAAACGGTGTTATAGTCATCATCATGTTGAGCTGTACAGGCGCACGTTGGACGAGCACCCTAAAGCTCTGCAAATACAAGTCATGAACATGGCATCGCTACATTATTATTCACGAATTATCCAAGGAAAGAACGCAGCATCCACATATGCTTCTCAAGATCAGCCTTGAAGCCTGTAAACATATCCGCTGTAGGCGCATCTCCGGCTTCCTCAGCCATTTCGATACCTTCTGTCAGCTCTTCCGATACGGTAGCAAAGTCCTCAATCAGGGCTTGTACCATTCCGCGAGTATCCTCGTTGCCGGAAGCTTCCTGAACCGTTGCAAGTTCCAAATATTCTTTCATGGTTGCCGCAGGCTTGCCTTTGATCGACAGCAGGCGCTCCGCAACCTCATCCATTTTAAGTGTAACTTCATCGTACAGTTCCTCGAACTTGACATGAAGGGAGAAGAATTGCTCTCCTGTTACATACCAATGATAATTATGAAGTTTGACATAGAGCACGTTGAAATTCGCGACCTGTTGGTTCAACAGCTGCTCTAAGCTGGAGTTTTTTGTTTTTCCTGCAGATTTGCCTGATGTAGTTTTTGCCATGGTTAATCCCTTCCTTTTCTATATGAAATGCACCCTGTACTGCGACAAAGGAATATGCTGCAGATTGGTGTATACCCATTGTAACTGGAACCTTCTGCTAATGCCATTCCTTCATTAATATATAAGTACATCCTGAGCTTGGGCGTCTATTTGTAGTTTACCCTTACGGCTTCGAAGCGAATCAGATTCACCAAACTTAAGGGTTGCCAAAAAGTTATACAAAATTCGCGAAAAAACGTTATACTAGGTAATACCAAGCAAAAAAGTTGGCTTTGTTTTTCTTCTATTCTATTTGGGGGTGACCATCCATGTCTGCATACCATCCGCTGAACGCGGAAGAAGCTATACAGTTAGCAAAAAGTATACCGGGCCGTTTCCCGGACCATGCCGAACTCGAATGCCGCGAAATCGGCGACGGCAATCTGAATCTGGTGTTTCATGTCACCGCCAAAAATACGGCTGATAGTATCATTATCAAGCAAGCCGTTCCTTATGCAAAAGTTGTAGGTGAATCCTGGCCGCTGTCGCTCGACCGTGCCCGTATTGAACGTGTGGCGCTGGAGACGCAGTACTCCCTCTGCCCGAACCTCGTACCGAAAGTATACGGCTATTCGGATGAGCTCGCCTACACCGTGATGGAGGACTTGAGCGAGTATACCATCATGCGCAAAGGCCTTATTGAGGGCATCGCCTATCCGAAGTTTGCCGAGCACATTGGCGAATTCATGGCCAGAACGCTGTTCTATACATCGGATCTCGGGATGAACCAACAGGAGAAGAAAGTACTTGCCGGCCGTTTTGTGAATCCGGATTTATGCAAAATCACCGAAGATCTGATCTTCGAAGATCCATACCGCGAATCCTCCAATAATAACTATCCGGACCATATTGCCGATGAGGCGGAGGCGCTTCGTACGGATCTGCCTCTCCACTTCGAAGTGGCTCTGCTTCGCGAGAAGTTCCTGACTCACGCCCAAGCCCTGCTGCACGGGGATCTGCACACAGGCAGCATCTTCGTCACGCCGGAATCAACCAAGGTGATTGACCCGGAATTTGCATATTTCGGGCCGATGGGCTTTGATATCGGCGCCGTGATTGGCAACCTGCTGCTCAACTATGCCGCTCAGCCGGGCTGGAGCCAGGACGAGTACACGCAAGCGACCCGGGAGGCAAGGCTCCTCGAAATGGCAAGCGACGTGTGGAATCACTTCGAGAGCAACTTCCGCATGCTGTGGAATGATGACCTGTTGGATGAAATGTCTCGTACGCCTGGATATCAGGACTACTACGTATCGCAGATATTGAAGGACACCGCAGGATTTGCCGGCTGCAAGATGATCCGGCGCATTGTTGGGCTGTCCCACGTTGCGGATATCGATACCATTGCCGACGATACCGCCAGAGAAGCGGCGCAGCGCAAAGCACTGGCGATCGGCAAGAATCTTGTTCGCCATCACCGCAGCATCAAATCCTTCGAGGATATCCTGACTTTGATTCAACAAGCAACTAAAGGAAATGAGGTATCGATATGAGCGGTATAACTACCGGCAACTCCAGCACCTATGAGCCGCTAAGCTCCGTATACTGGGGCGGGGACCATCTGGTCCTGCTTGATCAGAGATTGCTTCCGGAAGAAATTGTGTATCTCAAGCTTTCAACACCGGAGGAGGTGTGGGAAGGCATTCATTCCATGAAGGTCCGCGGCGCACCGGCCATTGGAATCGCGGCAGCATTCGGCGCCGTGCTGGGAGGCATCCTGTACGAAGCTGACGACAGCGAGGGATGGCTTCAGCAAGTTGTAAAGACCTGCGCTTATCTCGCCACTTCTAGACCGACGGCTGTCAATCTGTTCTGGGCACTGGACCGTATGAAACTGGCTGCAGAGAAACTCGCAGCAGATAAGCTTGATACAGCCGCGCTAAATGCAGCATTGCTCGCTGAGGCTGAGGCCATTCGTTCCGAGGATGAAGAGGTATGCCGCCGGATCGGGGAAAATGCACTGCCTTTCTTCAAGGATGGCATGGGCGTCCTTACCCACTGCAATGCGGGCGGATTGGCAACTGCCAAATACGGCACAGCCTTGGCACCGATGTATCTGGCTCATGAGCAAGGCTTGAACATCAAGGTGTTCGCCGATGAGACAAGACCTGTACTGCAAGGCGCCCGACTAACCGCTTTTGAGCTTCAGCAGGCCGGTATCGACGTTACGCTGCTGGCAGACAATATGGCCGCCATGGTTATGTCCAAAGGCTGGATCCAGGCAGTCATCGTCGGTACAGACCGTGTAGCCGCAAATGGCGATGTCGCCAACAAAATCGGAACGTATGGGGTAGCCGTTCTGGCGAAAGCCCACGGCATTCCTTTTTACGTGGCTTGTCCGCTGTCTACGATTGATCTGAACACTAAGACAGGCGCCGATATTCCGATTGAGGAGCGTCCTGCCGAGGAAATCACAGAAGGTTTTGGCAAACGCACGGCTCCGCAAGGCGTAAAAGTATATAACCCGGCCTTCGACATCACACCGAATGAATATGTCACAGCAATTATTACCGAAAAAGGCGTCGTACAGGCTCCTTATCACGAGAGCTTGAAAAGTTTGTTTGAATAGTCCTGTCGCTGCAAATGCAAGTCACTTCAACTAAAACGGACAACCGGTTGAAAAACCCGATTGTCCGTTTTTTTCTTGTCAAAGCTGCTTCAATGCAGCATACTAACTATTTCATATAAAAAAGAGCGATCCGCTTGGACCACTCCTCAGCCCCTGAAACAGGCCCTATAACATCCGAAGAATTGCGTCCTTGCCAGCCAAGCCTGGATGGATACCCCATTTCTCCGCTTCCAAGGTTACGGATTCGAGCGGTGCTTCCAGCAGCTGCTCGAGTGTGCGTACCCCAACGGCTCTTGCGGCAATGATCTTGCGGTCCGCAAGCTGTTCGTTCAGAAGACCAACATCCAGCGCACCACACATAATATAGCCGCGGGAAGTATATACGGCCAGCAGCGTAGTTTTGGGCAGCTTAACCTCAACCCCCATAACGGTATGTCCTTCAATTTCGATTGGCAGTAAAGTCACCAATATAAACAAACCTCCCCTCACATCGGCTTAGAATTATGTTTATTCTCCATGAACCGACATGGTGCGAATGTCTCTGATATCTGGGCCTTCTCCTGCATACAAGTGGTACGAATGTCTCTAGATCAATAGAACAATCATGAAATACGCATGACATTAGGACTATGAAATTCTGAAAATTATGGTATATTTGATTCAGTAGAAACAATGTGAAAGCTGGTGAATAATAAAAGCTATGAACACAATTCCTGTCACCGATGATAACGGCTTTTTATTCAACGTTGATATTCTGGTCAAGAGTCCCTCCAACGCACTGGCTTTGCAATATTTGCTGGAAATGCTGAACGACAAAGCTGAGGTCGTCGATTTCCGGGTTAAATCCGGGATGGAGCTTGGAGAGATTATCAACACTTTGGTTCAAGCCAAGAAAAAATCCGTTATCAGCAAAGCCTCTCAGAAGATGGCTTCTGCAACTTCTCAGAATAAGGAAAAGCCCGCTCCGCCCCCTGCGACATCCTTGCCGGAAAAAAAGAAGGTCGCTGCCAGCGTGCCTTCTGTTCAAACTCCACTCACCGGAAACGATCCCTTTGAATGGATTAAAGTATATAGTAAGGAGAATCGCCTTGTTCGCTTGACAACCAACCGCCACGGCAAGCAGACAAGTCTTCCCTGCCGGATTCTCAACTATGATGAAAGCAATTTTCTGGTCAACGTCTATCATGTGGATGAGAAACAGGTTTATACCTTCAAGCTTAATGAAATAGACGAATTCAGTGTCAGTTAACAGGGTATACATTTAACCGGATTCCACTAAAAAACGGCTTCGCCGCCCCTGCAACAAGGGATCGGCGAAGCCGTTTTTCAGGAGAATCAGGCGTTTCTTCGAGACAGCGCCGAGGACATCAGCATCAGCCAGCCCACGATGAAGGATACGCCGCCAATCGGCGTGATGGCCCCAAGCCACTTTATACCTGATATACTTAACACATAGAGACTGCCGGAGAAGATGATGGTGCCTGCAATGAATAAAGCTCCCGCCCAGAACAGCTTGCGGGATTCGCCCAGTACCTTTGCCAGAATACCTGTAATCAGGACCGCAAGTCCATGCATCATATGATATTGGACTCCCGTCTCATAAATAGCAAGCTCGTCTGCCGTAATCATGCCTTCTAACATATGGGCACCGAAAGCACCGATGGCCACAGACAGCGCCATCAGGATCGAGCCCCATGCGATGAATGTTCGACTCAAGCCGTTTCAACCCCTTTTGTCAACGGACACACCGTGTCCTTATGTAATCATGTTAAGTTTAACGGATTCGCCACAGCTTTTCCACCTGCATGAAAGCGCTCTGGACTTGATTTCAGGGCCATTTTGTGAAAGATTAATAAGGATGTCTTTTTTTATGAATAACCCGCATGGACTATTAAAGAATGTATCCCAAGTTAGGAGCGATTAAGTACATGGATCAGCAAACACCTTCCTCCCCATCCGAGGACCAAGCTTCACCCCAGAAACCTAAAACCACATTTATCCCCCCTGAGGACAGAAAGCACTCCCGATTCGGCATAGCATCCTTCATACTGTCTATCGTTACGCTGCTCGGTTATATTTTGCTCGGCGCACTCGGCACAACGATGATTGAGCCTTATATGACGGAAAATGGCCCGATCCTGGAGCCGACGCAGGAAACAATGGAAGCGATGACGACGCTTGCCGCTGTGTTCATCCTTGTGATGATCGTAAATATCGTCGGGCTGGTGCTCGGCGTTGTAGGCTGCTTCTCCAAAACGCGCAAGCGTGCGGTTGCCGTCATTGCAACCATCGTCAACAGCGTGGTTATCGTCACCATCGGCGCCCTGTTCCTATTTGTACTAAACGGCTAAGCATTATCATGGTGGGACACTTGCCTGATCATTTTCAGGTGAAGTGTCCTTTTTCACGGCAAACACGGATTCACACTCACATATCGCTCTTTCTCCCGAATATAATGAAATACTACAGCCAAAACGAGGCAACAGTGTCAAGGCTACACTTGGGAGGTGACTGTCCGTGCAAAATGAAGATGCCCTTTCGTTTGTCGTATCCCGTGAAGACTGGTCGCTGCACCGCAAAGGCTATCAGGATCAGGTACGTCATCAGCATAAAATTCGCGAAGTGATCAAGCGCAACCTGCCTGACCTTATTACCGAAGAAAACATTATCCTCTCCGACGGGAAACAGATCATTAAGGTTCCGATCCGAAGCCTTGACGAATACCGTTTCATCTATAACTATCAGAAGCAAAAGCATGTCGGCCAAGGCGATGGCGACAGTCAGGTTGGTGACGTCCTCGGTCGAGACCCTTCGTCGGCCCAGCCCGGAAAGGGAGAATCCGCGGGCGATCAGGCTGGCCAGGACATCGTGGAGACCGAGGTCAGTCTGGAAGAATTGGAGAACATGCTGTTTGAGGAGCTGGAACTTCCGCTGCTTCAGCCCAAGGATAAAGAGCAGATCGAGACGCAGTCCATCGTGTTCAACGACATCCGCAAAAAAGGCATCATGTCCAACATTGACAAGAAACGCACCATTCTGGAGAATTTGCGACGCAATGCCAGAGACGGCAATCCCGGCATCCACGGCATCAGCCCGGACGATCTTCGTTACAAGACCTGGGACGATACCGTCATTCCGGAATCGAGCGCAGTCATTATTGCGATGATGGATACTTCAGGGTCCAAGAGTGTTTCATAATTAACTATCAAAGTCATAGACATACTCAATCCTTAAATTATCCCCTTTTACTGTGATGCTGCTTACGGTCTCATGAATCAGAACCCGAAGGCGTCCCACATCTTCAATATCCAATTCTTTAAACTCCTCGATAATGTGCTGAAGGGAGGAGGATTCGGTTATCTTCTCTTTTATCCCTTCTATCTGTTTCTCAATAATCTCTTTCTCTTCCTCAAGATGTGCAATACTATTTTTGATCTCGATCATCTTTGAACGGTATAAGTCATCGGGGAACAATTCCCTTTGCTCGAATATATCTAGTTGATCCTTCATTAGCTTGTCCTTGCGTGAGTTAGTATCCTTAAGTTCGGAAGTCAATTTCTTTATATCCTGTTCCCGATCGGCAGTAATAAGTAGGGTGTCAGCCGGCAGACGGGATATTTTATTTCTAACCGCCTCCACCACTGCACGCTCAATATCGTCAGCATTAATATTGGCTTGTGAGCATGCATCACGGCCATACTTGTGATATGTCTTGCAAATGTAATATCTGTACTCTTTATCTTTGAAGCTTCTTTTCTGACAGACCATTCCTTCCCCGCAAGAACCACACACAAGAACACCGGTAAGTGGATGATGTGCTCTTTTGGCCCCACCGCGTTCGTGTGTTCGGGACATCAGGATTTTTTGAGCTTTATAGAATAACTCCTTATCCACTAGAGCAGGATGAGCATCCTCAACAATCTGCCATTCTTGACGATTGATCTTAATTTGAACTTTCTTTTTAGTCATTGCTCCTCTTTCATCATATTCCCTTTTCAAAACATTCCTACGGGTACCATAGGCTACTTGTCCGATATACGCTTGATTCCTTATTAATCGGTTAACGGTTTCTCTGCTCCACAGTTTTCCGTTCTTGGTCACGTAGCCTTTTTTGTTCAGATACTCAGCGACTTTGAAAGTCCCCATCCCTCGATTTACGTAAAGATCAAACACCAATGGAGGTATCTTTCCTCTCTCTTCATGTATCTCCAGCCGCTTTGTCTCAGGGTTCACTGTATACCCATAAGGTGGTTCGCCGTTCCACTGCCCTCTGGCAGCCTTTTGTTTACGGGCTGTACTTACACGTACAGAGGTTTTTCTACTCTCTTGTTCTGAGAGAACAGAAAGGATATCAAACGTAATGTTATCCTTGTTCATCGAATCATAATTATCATTGATCGCGATAACCCTTACTCCGTATTGTTCGAACATGCCGATAATAGCCGGGTTTTCTTGTTTATCCCTGCCTACCCGGCTCACTTCCTTAAAGACTAGCAGTTGTATCTTTTTCTCTCTAGCATATTCAATCGCTCTTTTCATTTCGGCTCTATCAAATACGCTCGTATAATAACCAGAGACAGCCTCATCACGAAAAACCTCAATGTTTTCAGTGTCGTACTCGTCACCTAAACGCTTGATATACTCAGTACCTTGTCCCACCTGGTTCTCTATGGAATCACCTTGACGATCTGTACTTACACGCGCATAAATTCCGCATTTAATCTTATTCTCCATAACCGAACTCCTTTAGTTAAATCAATGGCACTACTGGTTAGAATTATAAGTGTATCATTAACTAAAAAGCACCCTCTTTTTAGGGGGTGCCCGATAAATCATTTTTATCACCTTTATGAGATTCGATAATTTCCACGTTCACATCTAGGCCATATTGGTCTTTTGCGAACTCCTTCACTTTCTTCGCAAACCATTCAGTGGGAGATTTCGTTCCGTTTACTTCAGTTATTGTAAATTGAATGTCCATCTCCTCCTCTCTTGCGCGTCATACTCTCATGTATATTAATTGCTGAAGTTGTCCTATTCATTGTTTTTAGTGATAGCAATGTTAAGGATTAATGCGAGCTTATAGAACGCCTTCCAACGGTATTTATAATAGGTGCCTTCGCTTATGCCCATGATCTGCGTATAAATCACATAATCGAAAACATAATCCTCTTTCATGTACCGCTCTTGTATAAGCATTCTCTCTTTGGGATGCAATCTTTTAACTGCACGCTCAACTTTCTCGCAATATGCTTTCCTGGCAGCCGGGGCATCAATATTATATGCCGCGATATCACCGGTTTGATCGCTGGTTACATTGGTTTGTCCTCTTGGGATATCTGAAAGAGATGCTGTTACTTTAGCTTCCCTTTCATCAACATCGATCGTCTTAAACATTCGGTATTTCAGTAGAGCAGACTCAACAGCATCTTTGGTCTTCTCTCGATCCAGTTCAGGCAGATCAAAAGACATTTGCTTCATGCTTTCACCTCACTATGAAGGGAATCCCCCGGCCGAAGCCGGGGCCATATCATCAAAACGGCAGATCATCATCGTTTGGCATCGGTGGCCCTTCTTCTCCGCCTCCTTCAGATCCAGCAGCTACCTCATCGAGAGTCACCTGGTTCGGATCCGTTTCAATCGTTCCGTCCGGATTGATCTTGCCTCGGATACCTTCCCGATACTCCTCTTGCTCTTCATGAAATTCATCAATGCTCATCTGCGATTCCGTGATATTCAGGATTACATCGGAGCCGGCCTTCTTGTAGAATTCGAATGTTTGCTGTGCTGAAGAATCTCCTTTGACTTCGAACTCCAGAACCGTTTTCTTGGAGTCCTTGGCCGATTTCTTAAACTCGGCGGTTAGCTCGACATCCTCCAGGCCCTCAATGGACAGAATGACAACCTCCCGAGTCAGGCCATTCAGCTCCGGCTTATGTTCGTCATCGCCCTTCACATAGAATTGAACGAGTTCTTTTTTCGAATCCTTGGTTTGCTTATTGAAATGCGCTTTAACTTGTACTGACATGGTTATTTCCCCTCTCGTTTATCATTAAGATTAATTGCCGGTCCTTGCGGTATATTGACCACCTGCAGCGGCTCAAACAGCTTGGCTGTGAATTGGAGCATGCTGTTCTGCTCCTCCGTTAGTGCTACAGGGTATAAGATCCCGTCTTTGCAGTAGAAGAGAACAACGCCGTCCTTCATTTCTCTCCCTCACGAGCATCCAACTTAATATTCAACCCGTACCGTGCCTGAGATTTTGCAAACTCATCCGTGGATATTTCAAGTATGTTTATGAGTGCGGCCTTCATTCGCAAATAGTCTTTCTTCGTCATTCCAGTACCTCCAATACAGTTACTTTCTCGTGGAAAGTTGGGCAAAGGTTCCACTCTTTACAAGAGTAACTTTCATCAACCTTTTCATGCTCTTCCTCAACGGTGCAGATTAATTCGTCATTGTCATCTGAAAATGCATGGATACAAGACAGGCAGTTTTGATCATCCATGCGGCACCTCCAGCATTTCATGATCCTCGACGACTTTATATTCGATATCCCACTCGCCTTCTTCCCACTTCCGTAAAGGGAAGGTATCAACGGTGAAATATCCATCCTGACAAAGATTTACTTCTCGCTTCTTGATGACATCCAAGTAAAATCCGCATTCTTCTTCAGACCATTTGACTATGGCCTTTTCATTCCATTCGAATGTTAAACCACCACTCAGTTCCTGCGTTCCAGTGATTAAGACGGTTGCATTCTCATAAATCTCTTTATCATTGCGATCAGGAAGCCCGGTATATTGACCTACTGTTACGGGATCGACTTCAAACATTCCGTATGTGCTGTATATCTCTGCTCTTTTGACTCCATCGTCTTCCCATATGAAGGCGCCGAACCCGAACACCAACTCGCCGTTATCCAGTCGCTTGCCGCGGAATTTGTACATGGCCTGCCTCCTCAATATCCGTTCGCTTGGCGCTGATGGTTCACGGCATTCTTCGCGGCATACGCCTCTGCGATCTGCTCGAAGGTGAAGCCCAGACGCTGCTCGCCAAGGGTGTAGAATATCCATAATCCGAGTTGCAGAGCTTTACGGCGTATATCTTCATGCTTGTGGAGCCCCACACCCCCAACATGGTATAAAATTTCGGTAAACACCTGGGCTGTTTCACCCTTAAGGTCTTCACCTGTTTCTGGTCCAAACAGATCATCCGCTGGCAGATCGAGCTGCCGGGCTAAGCTCAGGAAGAAATGCAGGCAATCGACGTATTCTTCAAGCATTTTCTGAGGGGTCTTCTTAGGAAAGTGTGGGTAATCCTTAAAGTCTGGAATATACTCGCCATTGGATGCTGCATACTCTTTTTTTGTCATGTTCCAGCATTCTTCACACATGTCTGCACCAGAATCCGCCATAAAGGGACTCGGCCGTGTAAAGCTGACTTCTTCCCCGCAGTAGTCGCACATTTCCAAAGGGAACATCTTTGGAGTTTGCCGATTGCTCCAATGCTTGAACCCGCGCCATTCATTCGCCAGCTCGCCGATTTCTACCTGGAGAGCCAGGACTGTGTTCTGTAGCAGGTCCTGCCCTTCCAGTCCCTTCTCCCTGATGATCTTGGCATCCAGTTCTTTCTGCATTTCGTACATTTGCTCTATGGTCAATGTCATATCGTTCATCTCTCCTTATAGGTGATTCCCGCAGAGACTGCATACATCGTATTGCGGTTCCATTACTGCCTCGCCTGGGATGTAATCCCACACTTCATGAATGAATTCGCTCTTTTCATGCTGGCAAGTCTGCTGGAATTGTTCATAGCGCTTTGCCCTATCTTGTTGGATATAGCGGCACTTTGGGCATTGGGTTGTATCCACACCAACGATGTGTTCGTCCATTCCGTCATAAACGCGGTATACCTTTCTTTCGTGGTAAAACACATCGCCCTTCTCGAATCCCCTGCCGCACCATTCACAGCGTCTTTTTAGCTTACGACTGGCTATTTTCCGTTTCATCAGGCGTCAAACCTCTTTCCTTTGGTGGGGAGGATACCCTCCCGTGGGCTTACAGCTGATCATCTATGGCTTTTATAGCAGCTAGGATCGGTAATACTTGAACAGGGTTCACGGCGTTTCCCAGGGCCTTAAGTCGGCCTACTCGATCCTTAACGCCTGTTGCTACTCTTGGCGGCTCCCAGTCGTATTGCTCTGATCCTTGTCCGGCTGGCCATGGATGTCGCTCCAACCAACTGGAAATCCCATCAAGCATTCCACCCAATCTGGATTCAATTGCCCCCCCACTAATTCCGGTTGATTGTTTCCTACTGCACCGACAAGCATTGTTCCGTGGCTCCCTGAGGCTTCTGAAGGCGCTAAGGGGCGAACTGGTTTCCAATCCTGACTCGCTGTAGGAGTGGGCCAAAGTTTCACAGCTCCCGGCAATCCGTTCCGCGGATCTTCCGCATTGATGTTCCCACGCTTCTCTGGATCGTTCGCTCTCGGGGTCGGCCACATTTTCACCTGATCGTTCAGATTCTGGCTCCATCCCTGTTCCTGTTTTCTTACTGAACGTGGCGAATCCGGATTGTCTCCACTCCTGAAATCCCTTGCTTGAGGTGTAGCCCACAATGAAGACTCGATCTCTTCTGTGCGGGGCACCGACGGCACTAGACGGAATAACAAGTGCTTGTGCTGTGTAACCGATGCTTTCCAATTCAATAAGCACATCGTCGAGCCCCAAAGTGATGTGCCCAGCAACATTTTCACCAAGGAACCAACGGGGCCGGATTTCACGTAAGAGTCGAGCAACTTCTGGCCAGAGGTGGCGGTCATCTTCTTTGCCTTTTCTGTTCCCGGCATTACTGAAAGGCTGACAAGGGTATCCTGCGGAAATAACGTCAATTGCTCTACCTGGGCCAATAATTCCATCCTCCTTCAAACGTTCTGCTGTTAGGGTACATACATCGTCATATATGGGAACGTTGGGCCAATGCTTTCGCAGGACCTTCTGAGGAAACAGATCCCGTTCGCAAAATGCCACCGTCTCTATACCGGCCCAATGTGCTGCTAAATCTATACCGCCTATCCCTGAGAACAAACTAAGTTTTCTCATCATTCGCACAATCCGTATTGACTCGAGCAAACCGGCACATCATCGAATGCCAATGATTTAAACAAATCAATCTGCTTACCGCCATGCACTGTCTTGGACCACTCAACCTTGTCCCAGATGTGTTCGCCCTCGCTACTCGCTAAAAACGATGCTCCATTTCGTTTGGAGGCGAATTTAACTGTTTCCTCCCACTTGGCGATCCGTTCAACCTCTTCTGGGAACCTCCGGGCAATTTCGAACAGCTCCATCTTACCTACGTTGATACACGGCATACACCCAACACGTCCCATGCCCAATTTATATAGTGGGTTAGGTTCAATTCCGTATTTGTCATGTATTTCGAATACATCTTCCACCGTCCATTGGATCAACGGTCTATATATTTCATATCCTTCAGGAGTATCTTCTCGTTCAGGCAGCTGCGATCGTGCAAAACTCTCTTGTGCCCGTACGCCCTGCCAGCTCACAATCTTTTTGCCTTCTTCCAGCAGTGGTAGGTAGATTTGATCAAAGAATGGGCGTACCTTCAGTTCAACAGTGCAGAATCTGGCTTTGGTACTTGGGAACCGCCCCTTCCAAACACACAGATCCAAGAATGGATTCCCTGTTGGATGTAGAACAGATAAAGCCTGTTGAATGACTTGTTCTGATATCCCCTCGTCGCGCCATTTTGTATTCACCCAAGTCCTTTTCCGTTCAATTTGGGTACTGAAGTCTGCCTGTATCCTCCGGATCGGCCCCAGTTGTCTTTCGAGGTATTCCAAATATTCATAAGTCTGATTATGTTCATTGCCAGTATCCGCAAACACCGGCAGCACTTCTACACCACGTTCCAGGGCATGAAGCCACAATGCCGTGCTGTCCTTTCCTCCTGAAAGGGAAACAATATTTACGGTTTCTGTCATTCCGTCTTATACCTCCCTCTTAGAAGTGGACCTAAACTTGATCGGCTTCGTATGCGAAGCAGGGATTGGCTTTCCGATTATCTGCGCCAGTTCCTCCGGACTGAGCGTGTATTCCTTAACTTCACTTGGTCGTGTTGCACCTTGAATTTCATTCTTCCAGTTAGGTACCGATGTGCCCAAGTCAATCCACTCTCCTTCTGTTATCCGAGTCAAGATGGAGTTCAATAGCCATCCGACAGATATCGAACTTGCTTCGCTTTAATATCCGAGCGGCTTCCGACCTCTTGCCCTTGTAATTGCTGTAGTTTTGAAGCATCCATGCCTTTTCTTGCTCTGTCATATTCAAGGGCGGATCGGGAGGTATCTCGGGCTCTATGAAAGGCATTATGATGGCTGATTCGTCATCAGCTATAATGAATTTGCCTCTTCCGAGCTTTTCAAGTATGTTTCTTTGCACTAAAGAGCTGGTTACCTGTGCAAACGTAGTTGGGTGCATGTTGAGTTTGGATGAAGCTGCTTTGGAGGAACGACCATACATGAAATAAGCTTTCAGAATCTTTGATTGAGCCTCAGTGATGTAATCCATATGCAGATAGTGCTCGATCCGCTCTTTAATTTCCGGGTCCAATTTGAGCATATTCTTGCTCCTCTCCTTCAAAATAAGAACTGCTGTTCCGTCATTTGGGTGTGACTATCCGCCGCAGGACCTGATCAGCCCCGGGTCATTCAACTTTATTTAAAATGGATTCCAACACTTCCACCTGGTAGGTATGTGTGTCGAGCAGTGGTTTGTACTCACGCATTAAGTAAAGATTCAATGCAATCCTGGCGATAATGTAAGCATCGACGACGTTATCACTTTTGTGTGTGTATCCGAAGTGTTCAAGCACAGCGTCCTTCATCGCTTTCTTTTTCTCGTTATCCTTGAATCTTCGTTTCTTCCCATTTTCCAAAACCCAACCTGTTACTTTGACATATTTCTTGGTCCACGCAGGGTTAACATCCCAATAGACAAGGCCCTTCCGGAATATCATTGTCCGCAGCCCGCCGTGTATCATACCGGTTGTCACACCCATTTGTGTGCCCATTGCAGGTTGCTCGATGCAAATCTCATCTTCCGGCTTTATGATCTTATAGAACTGGTTTTCAAGAGAGACGAGCTGTTCGGTAGTGATTCCGCCCTTAATTTTGGCACCCTCACCTTTGAGCTCATTTTCGTAAACCACTTTCCCTTGCTCATCTAGGATTACAATCCCTGTCTTAGTAGCTGGATCGACCCCCACGAATTTCATTTCATCGCCTCCCGACTCCAAGGAATCCGCCAGGATATTTGGTTGTATAAATACCGCTGATAGGAATAGATACTTCTACGGTAATAAGCGCCTGTTTCAATCCGGATTCCCTTTAGATGATCACTGCAGAGTTCCACCAAGGCCAACGTTCCAGCGGCGTTATGATTACATTTTGGAATTTTACATGTTCCCATCTATTTCGCCGCCTCCCATGACCGCTGCCGAGCGTACTCATTTATTTTCAAGAGATGATCATGATTAGCCCGAGTGATTATATCTCCCATAACCTTCGAGGCTTCCCCGGGCGGCAATACCTCCCGAGCCTGCTGCCGGATCATTCCGACCGTCACCTGCAGCACATCCAGCAGCTCGCTGATCATCCGACGCTGATCAAAGTCAGCAGACTCGATTTCGTCTATCAGTTCGTTTGCTTCCTCCTGAAGCTTCACCCGCATGTCACCGGGCTGGTATCCTTGAATCGGGTAATCCAGCACCGGTATTGCTATGAATACATATTGCATCGTTTATCCCTCACTTTCTAATCATCGAGCCAATCCAGCAGCTTACTCGAAGGCTGTTCTTTAACTGGCTGCTCGGGCTCCTGTAGTTCGTTTTCTGGCTCCTTTTCAGGTTCCGGGTCTATTCGTTCTGGTATAGGTTCGGGCTCTGCAGGAGTGTCCTCTTGTCCCTCTCCGAGTTCCTGCCATTCCCAGCCGAGTATCTCGTATTGCTTGCGCAGGCCGGGGAACTTCTGGACCAGTTCCCCGCGCCGGTAATACTGCACCAGCTCAGCGGTCCGGTCGTACACGGCCTGCTTCTTGGAACGCTCTTCCGGTGTCATGGGGCTCAGCGGATCTTCCAATTGCACTGCCATCATGACAAGCCCGCTAATAGCCTTGTTATACTGATCATCGTTTTGAATGAGTTTGCTCATGCTCTCTCACCTTCTTCTGGAACTCATACTTCTGATCTTTCGTTAGGTTTGAGAACCGTCCATTCTTCCGGTTGAAGAACATCTGAATCGTTCCCGTGCCTATTTTTCTACCCTTCGCAATTATGAGTTCAATGAGTCCTTTTAGTACCGTATCCGGGTAGTAATAATCATCGCGATAAAGGAATATGATTACGTCTGCATCAAACTCTATATTTCCGGATTCTCGCAGGTCACTCATCATCGGACGTTTGTCTTGACGCTCCTCACACTTCCGGCCAACAGAACTGATAGCAACCACAGGAATATCAAATGTTCTCGCAATCTGCTTCAGTTGCTTGGATACATAATTTACTCGCTCCGCATTCTGACTGAAGTTCTTTTCGCTCTCGATCAGCTGCAGGTAATCGATATAAACAATTAAGTTCTTGTGTTTCTTTTTCATCTGCTTTACCTGGCGTCGTATATACTCGATACTCATTCCTGGTGTGTCGTCAATAAAAATCGGGAGGGTGTCCAGTATGTCAAGCGCTGTGCTGTAGTTAGCCCAATCGTTCTCGGATAAAAGACCGTCTCGGACCTTCTTGCTGTCGATCCCTCCGATCGAGCATATGAAGCGCTCAGCTACATCTTCGTCTGGCATTTCAGCCGAGAAGAGCGCGACAGTCCATCCAGATTTCGCAGATGAAGTGGAGTCGTTGACGATATAGGCCGTTTTCCCGATACTTGGACGGGCCGCCACTATTGTTACGTCACTTCTCTGATGTCCACCTGACATTTCGTTATAATCATCACTAGCAGTCTTCACTCCTGTAATCCCGGAACGGCCGCTTCTTGACATGACCTCTTTGTGATGGCCATCCAGGACGTCGGACAGCTTCTTCATACCATCATTAATTGTTTGCTCTTGCAGTTCTTCCAGTTTCTCAAGATTTTCACGGACAGCACTTAGATTAAGGTTTCCGCCGTTTAGCGCCGCACGCATTGCATGTGCTGCCTTAGCCTGAATGCTCGATTCCCGGACTATTTTCTGGTAATGATCAAAGTTTGAAGTCGATGGGACAGAGCTCCTAAGCTGCATAAGGTAGGTCAACCCGCCGATCTTAGAAAGCTGGGCCCCCCAGTGCTCGGCTAGCAGTACCGGATCAAAGGGGTCCTTCACACCTGGTTTGTTTGAGAATGCCTCGTGCGCCCAGCTCAGAGCCTCGAATACCAACCCGTTATTCCCTTCCGAGTCGAAGTCATCTGGTCGAAGATAAGTGTCGTCAATCAGGTCCGGATTCCTCAGAATGGAGCCTAGCACGGCCTGTTCTGCGTCTAAACTCATTGCCGACCCACTTTCTTTCTAGCCAGCATTTGCTCACGCTTTTTCCGGATCCATTCCGGCATCGGAACGGCATTCTCGTTGTACTCATCCAAGGCGAGACGATCAGCTTCCTCTTCGGCTCGCTGGAGTTCGTAGAATGATTTTTCTTCAAAAGGAGCTGGGTTCACGATTTCGGAAATGGTAGGTGCGAACTTGCTGGAACGGATGTGATTCGCCAGCCTTTTCTGTGCTGTTTTATAATCAAGATCGATTAACATGGTGTGCCAAAGACGAACACCGGCTTCCGTTACCTCAAAGAAGGGATAAGCGGTCTTGATCATCGCCAGGAAGTTTGCCGTCTCCGTTTGTTTCACGCGCTGCTCCCTCCTCATAGAACTGATTAAGGATGTCCATCTCTTCCTTGTTACGTTGAGCTTTAGGTTTAAAGGATGTCTTGTTCTTTTCCAAGTCCTTCTTGATCCAGACGCGGATTGTTTTATTGTGATCCTTTTTATGCTGGCTTGGCTTTTTATTGGTCTGCCATTCATCTAAAGCTTCGATTGTGTTATCCACTCGATGTTTTCCAAACTCATTGCAGAGCTTTTCATATTGCTCCAGTGTCAGATAAACAGTATCGTGAAATTTTATTTTTTCAGAAGGGATGTTCATATCTCTTATCTCTTCTTTCTTTATAGTTTTCTTTAAGTACTTTCTTTTTTGGGTGTCTAATCCGTCACCCCTAGAGACCTCTAGAGGTGTCTTTTTAGTCACCTGGGAGGTGTCTAATCGGTCACCCCCAGACAATTCAGTTAGTGGTGTCTTTTTAGTCACCTCTAGCAACCTCCATGATTCATAGTCTTTATTGAATCGAAGAGTTCTTGAACGAGTCCCTGTTTGCTCAGAAACAACCTGAACCACATTCATCTCGATTAATCTCGAGAGCTCCCGGATCACTTGGCGCTTAACAGTGTCGATCGCTTCAACCAGGAATGATATTGACAATTCAGCGTCTTTCTTTCCGAATCCGTATGAGTAGCGCCAAATGATTAGGATTAGTCTGATTTGAGTCCCGTTCAGCTTAAATTTAGGAACTTGCTCTAACAACTCATTTGAAATCTTGGTAAATTGATCCGGTTGCGGGTTTGCCATTCCACCTCACTCTTTCAACTGCTGATGTCTTTTATAATCATTCCAGCTTCTTCCGGCGTTCGCGCACCCTTCCTTGTGTTGCAATCAGAGCAGGCGGTCACCAAATTTTCGAATATCGCTTCTCCACCACGCGACTCAGGGAAAACGTGATCAGCCGTTAGATTCTTGTGCGAACCACAGTATCTGCAACGATATCTATCCCGTTCAAAAACTGATTGTTTAAGCTTCGCGGGAATTTTGAGCTTCTTCTTGGAACAGTTTTGCGAAGATTCATGGGGCCGCCGAAACATCAGATCATAGGACTTCTCGAGACATGAATCGCATAAAGTGAAATCTCTCTCGGGCCAATAAAGATACGGGCGTCCATTAGTTCGTTCATCGCACTGATCGCAAATATGGACGTTGAGTTCATCCCCAGAAACGAACACCGTTTCATCTAATTTCACTTCGCTCACCACCGTTCATTTTTATCCGACATTGCGGGGTTCGTATCTATTGCTAGTGCCAAACAATTCGGCATGTGCTGGAGCCCAATCAGGAGGACCGTACTTGCTGAGATATCCGAGCCGGTTAATGTATGAGTCAACGGGCTCTTCATTGTGCATGGCTTCAAGCAGCTTCCAGCATCCCTCGACATCATTCAGGGCTCTGTGTGCGCCTTCCAATGCGATACCGTACCTGTTGCACATATCCGTCAGTTTGTGCGGGTATGTGTGCCGATCTCGGCTGAGCGTGAGTGTGTCGATGAACGGATTGCTGAACGTCTTTCCTGCCAGCCGTTGAAGAGCATGGTGCAATAACTGAAGATCAAATGCAGCATTGTGAGCAACTAGTAAACTGTCACCCATGATGTTGCGAAGGATCCGGAAGGCGAGGTCTTCCTCCATTGCCCCTTGCAGCATCTCCGGATAGATCCCTGTGATCTCCGTGATTTTCGGGGTCAGTTCAATGTCCGTTTTAATGAGTGAATGAAACCCAGTTACAATCTCGCCATCCACAACCCTGACGGCAGCCATTTCTATAACTCTATCGTTCACCGGATCAAGTCCAGTAGTTTCGAAGTCAAATACAGTCAAATTGTTAAGCACCGGTAACCACCTCCAAATGATAATGCTTCCCTGGTTCAAAACCTTTCTGCCGGAGGGCAGCTCTCACTGTCCACTCGGCCAATGCCGGTGTATTACAATCCCCTGATATATGAACCAAGTAAATCCGTTCTCCTCTGCCTTCAATCAACCTCGTTAATGCATCCGCCACCTGGTCATTGTTGAGATGACCCAAGTCTGATAAATTTCTTGCTATCACACTTTCAGGTCTATTTGACTCCAGTTGCATATCTACATCATGGTTAGCTTCAATGATGTAGATATCAGACCCGGACATCGACCCTAACATTTCATCACATACCTTCCCAGTATCAAGGCAAACTGAAACTTTGAGATCGTCGGCAGCGGAAGTGTCACCATAAAGTGTAATTGCGTAACCAAATGAGTTATAAGTGTTATGAAAAGTGCGAAAAGCGTGACATTCATAGCCGCAACCGTGAATCACTGGCTCCTGACCATCAATGTTTCTTCTGAGTTCGTCATCTACGATGCCTATCAGTTTCCACTCTTCAGTAGCTGCCCAGACCGGAATTCGGTATTTATTAGCTATGGTTAAACCTTTGCTATGATCTTTATGACCATGTGAAATGAAGATCGCCGCGATGTGATCTGGTCTGATTCCGACCTCGAGCAGGCGCTTCTCAATTTTTGTTTTGGCAATGCCGGCATCGATCAAAATTGTCTGCTCACCAGATGTAATGGCGACACAATTACCAGAGCTGCCTGATGCAAGGATATCAACTTTCATATAGCACGCTCCCTCTTTATTCGTTCCTGCCACTCCTTATCAAAGGTGCATGTCTTGGCAGGCCATTCTTTATACCGGCGTCCCCGGGAGAAGGAGACGAATAAACCTGTCGCCTTCTCGAAGTAAACGCCATTCAGGACCGGAGGCGAGCTGTTTAATTCAGCGCCTCCGAACAGATCCAGTTGCTCTGGTGCGTTTCCGTTTTTCACTCAGACTCTCCTCCAGTTCCTTCTTGCAGGATTTGCAAACCCGCTTATAGTGGAACTGTTCTTCTTGCCCTGGCGAGATACCCTCACCGCATACGAGACAATCAGGCTCCAGTTGAATAATCTCGACCATGGCCTCCATGAGTTACAGTGGCAGATCGTCGTTCGCCTGTTCCGCGGCCTGCTTCTCCTGGATTTGCATGTCCATGATCTTGACGTAAGCCTTGAGCTCTGCTTCAGTAGGCTCGTCTCCTTTAACCTTGCAGAACTGCTGAGCATGTTGGCCCATAGACTCTTTATCGATCAGACCGAGCTTCTTGTAATTTGCTTTCACCTGAGCTTTGAGAGCCTTCATGCGAGCTAAGGATTCATCTTCCTGCTGATCGGGTTGCTGAGGTGTGGCAGGCTGTCCAGTTTCCTGCGGGGTCACATCTTTGCGCTCGTATGGGTTGTAAGTATCCGGTCCCGCATTTTGCTCCCCATCGCCGTCATCAAATCTCAGGCCGAATGCAGCTTTCAATGCACGCTTCACCATATGCTTTTTGAACATATCGTTGAAGTTATTGGTCCACATCGTCTTTTGCATACCGATGGCAGAGCGCTTGTAATGCTCAACCTCATCAATGTCCATCAGAACTGTAAAAGGCATGAACCCTTCTTTATAAGCCATTGCATAGCCACCTACCGGCTTTCCTTTCGGGAACCCCCCTTTGAACTTTTCAATTAAAAGGTAGTACCTGCCGTCTTCGGCTCGTTCCATAGAATATTCGAACGTGTCATTTTCGTGGATGACCTGAACATCGTAACCAAGATAACCTTCCATCTCTTTTGCTTTACGGATGTGATAATCGATACCGAACTGCCATGTGAGTTTCCCTTGATACACTGTCGGGTGTATCTCACCAATCAGTGGGTTAGCGTCGGCAGCTTTTGCTACCCCCATGAAAAGTTTGAATTGTGCTTCGTTGCAATCCTTAGCGATGGTCTCATGTATCGTTTTAATGTCTTCAGAGGTCAGACTTCCGAAAAGATAATTGTTATAGACTGCTACTTGATTGTTACTTGCCATATGATAAGTGCCTCCTAAATGTGAATGATTTTGGTGGTGCCGGTATTGCGATGTACGATGTGCAGGACGGTTGCTTCTGCCTTGAATACGAGCCAATTGTCAGGATTCTGTCCTGCGTCTTTGATAGCGATCTTTTGACGGCGTGTGGGGTTCTTACCATTTTTCAATTCCGATCACCCCTGGGCGTAGAATTTTTGAAGTGGTTTCTTATAGGCTTTAGCAAGCATCTTTCTTTCGCTTCTTGAGAGGATGCTTCCGAACTCTTTCTTGATTGCAGTAGCAATTATCGATGTCCCGATACTCCCAGGCTTGTACGGTTTCTTCTCCGATGCTTCACTTTTGAATTGACGACGGGATTTGAAGAGTGCGAAATCATGTGCAGCCCCTGCTTGAAGTGCTGCGGTAAGCGCGTATTTTTTATTGGTGATTTTCATGGGATAATTCCTCCGATTCGATATTTAATGGTTGACCCTCGATAACTTGGCAGGTAATCAACTGCCCACGTGGTGCCTTATACCGTGTCACGCTCTCCTTGTTGTCGATAAAGCATGGCGCGATCCAGCCGCTCTGCTCGCTGATGACGTCCCGGACTTCTAGCCCCGCCCGAATGCTCTCCGAGAGTGAGAACTGTGTCGGCGTCTTGCCGTCCCGATCGATTACGAAATCTGGTTTGATGTCGCCATTCTTCTGTTCTTTGAAGAGCCGGATCGTTAGTGTCTGGAACAGCTCTTGGACCTTAGCCGCTTGCAGCTCAGCCGCTTTAGCTTCATATGCCTTTATAGCGTCCAGGATAAAGATGGATTCATTACGGCTTGCCAGTGTGGCCGCTTCGTCTGCCTGTGCCTTTTCCAGATCGGCCTGCAGGCTCTGGCGCCGGTTGTACCAGCCAATTGTTTCTGCTGTTGCGTCCCTGCGGTGCTCCAACGCCCTCATCTGCTCCCAAAGTTCTGACACGTCTACCAGTTCGACTGCTGCTAGTTCCGCCTCGAGCTCTTTACGTCGAGCTACCAACTTGTCATGCTCATCCCGCAGCGGCTTCTTTCGCTCCTCTTTACTCGCTTCGGCAGCTTGCTTCGCCGCCTCGTCAAACGGCCGCTTGCAGGTGGAGCATTCCTCCGCGATCTCTTCGCCGTGGACCTTCATGTATCGTGTCTTGGCAGCTGCAATCTGTTGCCGAACATTTTCAAGAGTCCCCTCAAGCACCGCTTGCTTCCGTTTGGGCTCGTCAGCTAGCTCGATCTTGGCATGGATATCTCTGACCTGCTTGACCAGTTCAGCGTCTTCCGCCTTGATCGCCTCAATATCTTCCGGTACTTCTGGTAGCTGCCGGAACTGCTCTTCAAGCGTCTCCGTCCGGCCCTGTGCCTTCTTATGTGCGGTGTCCTTGTCGTTCTTATTCTTCTTATGGATTTCCTCAAGCTGCGGCAGCGTGTGCTTCTTTACCAGCTCATCCAGCTTCTCGGCTTGAGGGTTCAGTTTAATATCCTTCAGCTTCTGATCCGGCGATGCCCGGCTCATTTCAGCGAATACTTCCTTTTGCGTCGGCGGAGTCGAATATCGGAGCATTAATTCACGCTGTTTCTCCCAATGAAGAGAGAAGAAGTACAGGGGGTTAAATAGCCCCAGGAACAGGTCCTTATCGATCAATGACTTCACAATCTCCTCGAAGTCGCTTGCCTTGCTTGGCACATCATTGATGTAATATGTGGCCTTTCCCTTCTCGATCCCGCGGCCGAATTTCAGCAACTTGCCGTCCACTTCCAGCAGCGTTTCAGCCATGACATGATCGTATTTGTAATTTGTCGGGGTGGGGTCCATCTTGCCGCCGAAGGTGTCTGTGCCGTACAATGTCCATGTGGGAATTTCCAGAACACTGGACTTTCCTTCCTCGTTGTCCCCCGTGATCTTGGTCAGGTCGCCAAACTTAACACTTAGATCACGGTGGGCTTTAAAGTTATGACCGATGCCCTCAATTAGCTTGAATTGACTCATGCTTGTTTCTGCGCCTCCTTTACCTGAACAAGGCCCAGGCTTAACAATATCTTTCTATTAACTGCTTCCATTTCCGACATACTCAGGCATCCTATTGGGTATTCCAGTCGACTTTTACAGATCGTTCTGATTTGCTCAAGCAAGACCACCGACGGCTTTTCTGCGCTTCTGATCTTTTGATGCGTGGGCATGTAACGTTTCCCCTGATCTGTGACTGGGGCAATAATCGTTGTAGGGGCAAACTGGTTACCGACATCGTTTTGAATGATCACGACCGGCCGAAGTCCATTCTGTTCGCTACCTCTCCCCTCGCCCAAATCAGCCATCCATATTTGACCTCTCTTCATGGCGAACCTCACTTCCGCTTGATTTTTGGGCTCAAAACCCCGGTTTTGGCAAAAAAAATTATGGCGTCCTTAATTCGACGCTTGCTTCTTTGGAATAAGGCATGAATTTCGCTCGAGCCTTTTTCACTGCTTGGTCAGCTTCTTCGACCGTGTCATATCGACCGATGTACTTTGTTTTTCCTTGAAGCACCACGGCAGCCACCCACTTCTGACTTCGCTTATCCCAACTTACCCCTCTTGCCCCGGATGTGTTATTACGTTGGTTTCTAGCTCTGTTTTGTTGATTGCCTGACCTAGAAACTATCCTTAAGTTTCCGTCAGTGTTATCCAGGGTTGTGTTGTTAAAGTGATCAACCTGCCTGTTTTGTGGACAATTGGTGATCCATCTATGAAGATACACAGTGGATATCCTTCCATCAGGAAGTTTGATTCTTCCAGCACAATAGAAGCTATTGGTAATGGGGCTCCAATTCGCATACCATGTCCCTTCGTAAGACTGGGCTAACGGTAGTTTTCTGGTGCTAATTAATGTTTCCATGCGACCGTAACGCGGACTATTAAGAATGATGGCAGTTACTTCACCGCGAACCCAATACATGTTTTTCATCGCTTTACTCACCTCCCTTCCAGAAATATGTATCTTACATAGCTGCCTGCATTACGTCCCTACGATCTCCCCATAGCTGAGCAGCTGCTGGCGACATCTGCGGTATTCGTAACGGGCGTCCAGCGCTTCGAGAAGTCTTCCTTCTGCCAGCATACGGCGTTCTCTTTTCAGGGCTTGTACCATTTTCGAGCGTAGGTAATTCTCTTCGTTCAATGTCGGTGCTCCTTTCGTAGGACTTATGTTACCTTTCGTCGAATAATGAAGTGTCCAGCTTCTACCATTCGAGAAAGGAGGACTTGAGAATTTGAATACTTGTGGTCTCAGTGAAACATCCATTCGAAATGAACTTGCAAAAAGTCTTAAGAACTTGGAATCAGTAAGTGACTATGACCTAGAGCAAATAATTAAAGCAGTCTCAAAGGTTATCGTTGCAAATAACAGGAAGGTTACTTCAGACGTCGAAAACGAAATACGTCAACGTGTTCAAAGAGGTTATTAATCTTCACATCTAACCAGGTCTGCCGAAACCATGACGATTCTCTCTAAGAGGATCGTTTCTTCTTTTGTCATAACTTGTTTCGATTCAAAGCGTTCATTCGCCCATTTCAGAGCATTTCTCAACGTTTGTGCGGATTCTGCTGTTAATGATTTTGCGTGCATACTTTTCGCCACCTTATCTCATTTAGTTTTGGTTTTTTTATTGAAAGAGTTCGCCCAAGATCTGTTCGCAATTCTCGCATATGATGCCTTCGCCTGTGTCGATGGTTCCGGGCTGTAGCTCACAGAGGAAACAGGTCTGCGGAAGCTTCAGAGGTTCTTTTGGATGCCAGTCGTTTATGAAGTGAATTGCATCTGTAAAGTGAATTTCGAGAATTTCATCCAACGTGCCTGCGAGGAACCGGCCTTTCACATCGCTGTATAGATCGTTAAATATCCGTTTATACCCAGCCTTGTATGACTCCGTGTGGGGCTCTCCGAGCAGTGAGATTACTTTCATCTTCCCTTGTTGCCTTACGACCTTGCGCTCCTGCTTGCTGATCGGCATGCGGTTTCGGTAATTCTCAACCGTCGCCTTCAGGTAATGTATCTGCATCAATAATGACTGCTTGTCGTCCGCGAACAGTTCCAATTGTTCTGCGCTCATTTCGGCTCTCCTCACTTTCGCTAATATTGTTTTCCATCAGCTCCTGCCACTCTGACCGCTTCTTTGCAATGGTTTCGTCAAGCTCAATCCAGAACCGCTCCGCAACCTCGATAGCTTCTCTTTGGTCGTGTATGGATCGGAAGTGCATGAGCGCTGTGGAGAGGTCCACCACAATGTAAGCTGATGTTTTGCTCAAGCTTTCTTTCATCTTTCTGAGATCATGACTACGCTTCTCCATTGCCGTGTTACGTTCAAGCAACTCGTCCTGCAGCTTGTGGATCGTCTGAGTCAATTCGACGTTACTCTGACTTAACTGCTGAAGCCTTGCTTCGTCTTCTGCGGATCGACCTTTCTTTTTCTCAAGCTCCTCAATCTGCTTTGCCAAAGTGAACTTCTGCGCTACCGCCGCCTGCCTGTCCATTTCAGCTTGGCGTGCTCTTTCTTCTGCTTCCTTAAGGGCTTTCTTCACCTCTCGGAGCTCTTTGACCGTCATGTCGTCAACCTTCTTACTCTCGCCGGTTGAGGGGACAGTGTGCTCCTGTTCGATAAATTCAGTTCGGTCGATGGATTCTGGTAGTGATAGCATTTCAAATATCTTACTTGTCTCCAAAAGCGACGACGTCGTCGTATTTGAAAATTGCTCATATGCTTGAATCATGCGTTGTGCTGTTCGGGGTACAAAGTCAATCGACTCAAGCCAGGTCTCCCATTGTCCGTGTGCCAGATCACTGTCCTTCACATGCTTCAGTCTCTTTCCGATCTCGAATACCGACTGTCCGGCAATCTGTTTGTAGCTATTAATCTCGGCCGTAATGACCTGTAAGTCAGTCGATAATGCCAGTTGAGTCATGTTCACCATCCTTTCGACTTTCTCTCATTTCAACTACCATCCAACGTCGGCATACGAACAAGGCGTTAAGCAACAACCAGCCGATGAAGCTCAGTAATGCAATCATTGTGTTTCCTTGATGCCAGGAAAGTCACGCTCGATCATTGCGATTTCCATATGGACAAAGTCGATCTTGGCAGGATTAACATGGCCGCTGTTCTGGAACCTGTGAAGATTGTTATAGTGGTTGATGACCTCTACCGGGATTGCGTTGAGCCGAGTCATGAATACTTTTCGCCTCCAATACATATTATTGATTCAAGCGATCAGGTTTTTGATTGACAGCGGAATGCCATTTCTCGTCTTGTGTCTTATCAAGACACCCCGCTTCAAAAAAATTTTCAAATGGAACTTTGAACAATTGGCTTAGCTTGGCTATCTCATCAATATAAAATCTTGCATGTCCATTTTCTTTTTTGGAGTATCCACCTACTGATAACCCCAGGGCGTCAGCAACCTCCTTCACTTTCATATCTGAATTAACTCGGGCAGCTTTAACGCTAATCTTCAACATATTCTTTCACCTCCAATCTCGCCTGCCTTATCGTGTCTCGTGAAGACACCCCTAGATTATCACCACTTTTGTACATCGTCAACCCTAAAAAGACACGATAAAAACATTTTTGTTGAATAAAGTGTCTTTTTAGGGTTATACTATATTCAACCATTAGATGAAGGGGAAAAATTAAATGACCGGTTTAGATGAAGCAAAAAATTTTTATAAAATCGTAGGACAAAACATTAAAAAATACCGCGATCTTAGAAATTACAGCCTTCAGGTGTTGGCCGAAAAAATAGGAATTACGAAAAAGACCGTTCAACGTTACGAACATGGAGAACATAAAATAGACATGGACCGTCTTAAAGAATTAGCTGACGCCTTAGAGGTTACAGTTAATCAACTCACAGAAGGTGCATACACATATTTAGGGGAACCTGCAGAATCGGAAAATGTTAGTTTGCCAATCGTCGGAAAAATATCCTGTGGGAGCGGACGTGTGGCTTACGAGTCAATCGAAGGATATGAGTCAACACCACGTTCATGGATAAATGGCGGAGAATATTTTTATTTGAGAGCTAAAGGCGACAGCATGAATGGAGCCAGGATTTATGAAGGGGATCTTTTGTTAATTCGTAAACAGGAAGAAGTAGAGGATGGGGAGATAGCAGCGGTCCTTATCGATGATGAGGCAGTTCTAAAAAAGGTATACAAACAAAATGGCACCCTGGTACTGCAATCAGCTAATACTAACTATCCACCAATTATTTGTGGTAGTGGTGAAGCGAATATCAGAATTATTGGAAAACTAAAAAAAGTAGTCATAAATTTTTAATAAACTTTAATTAAAAAGCCCGCCTTTTTTACAGGCGGGCTACTTCTATGTGTTTATGAAAACCGTTTCAACTTTTCCGATTATAAGGAGTGTATCCTTCAGTTCTTCTTTAAATTGTGGATTGGATGGAACTAGCATAAATCTACCATTGTCCAGTTCCTTTACTCTTCTAAACCTTAGTTTAGAAACATCAGTATCATCGGCAATAGCGCAGATGTCATTCTCCTGAATAGTTTGAGTTTCAATTACAAATAACTTGTCGCCAGAATGAATCCGATCCCCGGACATACTGTCATCGATAGCGAGATAAAAGAATCCGCCCATACCACAACCCACTCCCATGATGATATAATTTTTGAAAGAAACACTTTAAGAAAGGGGATTAAAGAATAAATGCCCTTCGTCCGAGGGGAGAGCCGTTTATCCGAACAATTAGCAATCGTGAATATGACTCAAGCTGAGCTTGCAAGACGAACTGGGTATTCACCACAAATGATATCCAAGTTTGCATTAGGCCATAAAAAAATGTCAGCAGATGCACTATACACGATTTCAGTAGTTATCGGATGCCCAATGGAAAGTCTTTGTTATTGGGTTGAGAAAAGGCAATAGGCAGCTGCTAAAGCTGTCCTCCCTCGGATTAGAAATCGCCCTATGGGACGATAACCCTGTTTGTACATTTTACCATCTGATGATGGCATTCGGTGTCGCAACATGTCGAAACAACAGATTGAAAAATAATCCAGCACAACCTCCTTTCAGTTTTCTATGCAAAAAGGCCGCTACAATAATCAAGGGAGAAGGTTGAACTCCACACATCTCATCAAAACGCTTAATGCCGAAGAAAGTACTCGGGTAACGTTTTTTTTAATGAGAATAATAGATACTGCTCAACACATCTTAAACTTGATAATTGTAGCGGCCTTTGTTATACCACTAATAAGTCTAATTGGATGCCCCTTTAAGGCTAGGGGTTAGATTTATAATGACAAAGTATAATATGCCCACCATGATAGCACATTCCATATTCAGGAATCAATCCCCAATCTCTTTTTCATTCCCTCTACGCTGTCCTGGAACACTCGGAAAGGCCTCCCCTCGGTCTTATACTTGCCAGCTCCGGCCCCAATGATCCACACATAGGGGAATAGCTTTTTAGCTGCTGGCTGCCACGGCTCCTGCTCCCATTCCCCACTCAGATAATACTGCTCATACCGGTTCATTTTCTCCTGCATGACCTTATCGCTGAATTGACTCCGTTGGATCTCGACAAACCACGGAGCTCCTTTCCAAATACAAAACACATCGGGTTCGGGCCTTCCTTTTCCACCTGTTTTGGGTTCCACATCAAACACCCGCGGCGGCTCTACCTTCCGGATCTGTTTGTAAAAATCCACGATAGCTAAGAAGTGCCCGATCTTCGCGCTGTCCTTCTTGATGCCAGGTACCGGAAAATAGATATACTTTCGGCGATCCGTAGCGCATGTAATGACATCATCCCGCCGCAGCCGCTTGAGGACCATATTCGCTTGAGTGACGGGGTTCTTAACGTTGGAGAAATGGAGCTCCGCCACATCATCCCGTGTGAGGCAGCGGAAGCGCTCCAGGTCCTTTACAATGGCCTTATCACGCGCATTCAATCCTATAACACCCCAATCTCAATGGCGTCGTCTTCCTCTGGCTCCGAATCAATAGGAGGGGCCGCTGTGGCCTCCTCTGCGCTCTTGTACGGCTCAAGTAGTGTCTTTGCCTTGGGAATATCTAAGTATGGCCCCTGAACAGATTTCAGGCCGTCCAGCTTGAGTATCATGCGCCCCTTTTGGCTCTGCTGGATGTCCGCGGCTTCCCCGCTGCCGAGAGTGATTCGGCTGTTGATCTCGTCGCTATGACGGAATGCCATCCGGACTGTAAGGTTGTTCTTGAGTTTGCCATCCAGGACGTCACTATCTGGCCTCTGCATGGAGAGGATCAAATATACTCCGAGAGCCCGCCCGATGGCGCTTATCTCTTCGATGCCCTCCATCAGCTCCCGTTCCTTTTTCAGCAGCGCTACCTCATCAACCGCCAGCACGATGTATGAAGGCCGCTCCCCCGCCGGCAGATCATCGATATTAGCCAGGCCCGCCCGGTCCAGCAGGTCGCCCCTGCGCCGCATCTCCTTCCTGATCTTGAGCACGATCTGGTGCAGCTGAGGGGCCTCGACTACCACCTGCCGGGCGACTCCCTTGAATAGATGGAACTCCGACCGCTTCAGGTCAGCACAATACAATTCCAATCTGTCCGACGCTGTCCGGATCAGAGTCGTTATGATCGATCGCAATGCAACAGACTTGCCGCTACCGGTCTCCCCGGCCACTAACAGATGTGGGTGCTCAGTCATGTCGTAGACTTCATTCCCTGTCCGGCTCTGTCCGACATAGATAGGCAACCTAAGACCCTCCACGGCCTTCTCTATGGCGTCCGGGTCATAATCAAAACGCTGGACATCCTGGCTGTAAATATTCAAGGTGAACGTCTTTGAGGAGCCTGACAGCTCGATGTTATCGCCAAAGGTTTGTTCAAAGATCCATTCCCGTTTGCGGACCTCCTGCGGGTCCAAACCATTCGGCAGGATAAAGACAACCTGCACGCAATCGTGGTATACCGAGACCCTGCTCACCTGTGGGTATACACGGACCTCCTTCCCCTGCCGGACTCTACGCTTCAGGCAGATTTCTCCGGTCATGAACAGTTTCCTCATCTTGCTCCTCATGACCGAATCCGCACTTGATCGGTAAACCGTCCACGCTCCACCCAGGCAACCGCAGGCCGCTGCCAATTTCAAAACAGCGAACCCTCCTACTCCGCTCATTATCATTCGCTTCGCCTCTTTTCGCTATCGCTCAAAACAAATTCATTTTTCTCCTATCTATCAACGTTTTCGCTCGTACTACAATTGCAATACTACTGCTGCCGATACAAACGTACCTGCAAAGGTCTCTGCCAAAGTATCAAACATGCACTCCGAAGGTGCGGGCAACCATCCGCAAGCAGTCCCACCAGGCATCAAGTGAGATGTATGCACACGCCACATACCCCGCAATTTTGATGTACATTACCTTTCCACCGTGACCCATATTCTCCAGTACGTTTGAACAGAAATGCGATACAACCCCGATCCCGAGGATTTTAAATATTGCTGCCAGCTCGATCATGTTATCCCTCCTTAGATAAACCCCTCAACCGTAAAGTCTTCCTGTAGATCCTGTACTGACTGCCGAGTACTCGTAAAGCCTCCATCAATGTCCCGCTGGATCAATCTTTTGAGAAAGCCCGACTGATTCGGCCGAAGCCGCACATGCTCATACTGCTGCAACTGGTCGGGATCCAAGACGTTAAACGCCACCTGTATAATCCGAATATCCTTAGCCATAGACCTTCCTCGCGATCAAATAGAATGATTTGACGTTTGCATATTCCGGGTCCCCTTCGATCATCCGGACACCGGGAAAGTACGCCCTCAGCGCAGCCAGGACAGCCCCGGCACCGCCTCCGCATAGATAGACTGTGTCATTGGCCTTCCATCCTCTTGCGAGCGCCCTGAGCGCGATCTGGCGTGCGAAATCAGCGGGCTTAACGGATCGTAGGGTTTCCATACCAGTTCCAAGCGTAAAACTCCCACGGTCATTAAACCGACGATCGATGAGGGTCCCGAAATTAACCGTACCGCTGCCGACATCGATCACCCGGATCAGTCCGCCGCCGGGTACCAGCAGGCCCGCCGTAACCCCTTCCGCAGCCACTTCACAGCGGCGAACCACAATGATTTTGCGGCGACCGTTTACGACCAGCTCATGCCGGCCACACAGCATTTCCTTGATAGCGACCTTCTCAGCCTCCTGGTGCGTGCTGATCGGCTGGCCGACAATAATCTGATGCTCTATTCCCTCGCCAAACTGATGTAATGCCAGCAGGACCCGAAGACGTGCATCTGGATGGGCTTTGCTCTCGCCCTTCTGGCTTTCTGCGCACTCGCTCTCATGAAGGGCAAGAGTGCCGGCGAATCCCCGCTGGCCGTCGTATTCCCATTCGAAATCAAAGTCCCCGTGCTGCTGTAGGAGGTTCCGATCCCGATACTCGCCGATCAGAGAAGGGAACGCCCGCAGCCGCTTGCCGTCATAAAACTTAGTCATGTAATTTCCTGCATCAATGGCCGATACCATCCGCATCCCACCTTGTTGTTTAACTGGTTACGGAACTGGACTGGCGCCTTAGCCCTTGGTGCCGTATCTGGTTACATATCTATGCGGCACGGCTTGCTCAAGTTGCTTCAACTTCTGAATATTTTTTTCATAGATTGTCCACCCTGAATAATAGGGAGGCGATTGTTATATGTTTGGATTAGGAAAGAAAAGATCACCATTAGGGAGATTTCTTGATAACAACAAACTTAGTCAGGATTGGCTTGCGAAGGAGGCTGGTTTAAGTAGGAACGTGATCTGGAGATTGTGTGACGGCGAAAGAGACGCGGATAAGATTCAAGTACGGTCGAAATCCATGGTCATATCAGCACTTCGCAAGAATGGATTCGATGTAACTTCAATTGATTTTTGGCCGTAAAAGAGGGATGGGGATCCGCATGGAGAAAATTACATTACTGGGGGGATGTTTGGTGAAGCTTAAAGGAATTATTGCGGTCTTGATTATAGCAGTGATGATTTTGTCAGCGTGTGGGAAGGGAAAAACGGATTACCATGAATCGCTTTTAACCGGGATTGATATGTACCTTCATGACATTGAAAACAAAACTGAAGGCGATATTGAAACAGATATAAAGTTTGTAAAAGGACTTCTTGCGCAATATGAAGGGGAAGACAAAGAACAATTTGCCAAAATCGCTGAACTAATGGAAGAAGGAAATTCGAGCGAAGTCAAAAAGTTATATGAAGAATTGGAAAAGAAGTAAAAAAAGCCTGCCAGGCATGACGCCGGCAGGCTTTAATATTTCGTCCAGTAGTCAATGTTACCCTTCCTGGGTGGCGGCGATTTCTCCAGGTTCTCTGTCTTAATGATCAGAATACCCTCTGTCGTAGCCTTATCCGGCCACACTATAAAACCTTGGTCCTCCAGGTACTGAAGCCCTATCAGTAAATCTGGGCGCCTTCTCCCAGTCATCATCTCTAAGCGTTTAAAATCAGGCATACGGCTTTTATGTACTGGGCTCGGATAATTGATGAGGATACGGAGAAGCTTACGTTCAGGATCCGGTAGCATGTTAAATACCCCCTGTAAAAGTAAGAACATTCGTTTGTATTATATCAGCCCAGAACGCAAAAAAGAACCCCACCAGCCTGAGCCAGTGAGGTTCCTTTACCGATGCCATCGGATTGCACCACGGTGCTACCGTTGATACTAAGATGATTATAAACCATATGGGATATGTTGTAAATATCACAGGAAGTTTCGTTTGTCCGATTTATTATCCTTGTCCGTATATCCTGTTCCTTCTTTGGGATTAGAGATGATCCCTAGGATCACCAGCAGGCCGAGAATCGCCATCGCGAACCCGGTAATGTTGGCGTTCAGTTCCTCCGTGATTTCAAACCCAAACAACTTGCCCGCTGCGGATACTACAAGCAGCACTGCTGCCACAATAGAAACCCACAGCCCATAATTTCCCCATTTTCTATTTTTCATGTTAAACATCTCCTCTTTTAATAATCATGCCGCCACGCTCCAGGACCGTGAGCATACGGTAAAATTCGTAGCTACTTGGGCTCTTGGTCGAAATCAACCCTGCATCGAATGCTTGATCAACCGCGCCTTTTGCCCAGTTCGGTACGTCCATCTTCTGAAGCTTCTCGAGCTCCTCGATGCGTACCTTCTGCTTTTTCAATGATGCCCCTTGCTCCTGCAGTCCCTTCTTCAGGACTTTGTTGCTGTTTTCAAGGCTGGATAACTTACGTTCCATGGCCTCAAATGCAGCCTTTTCTGAAGCGTTCATTCCCTCATCCCTTTCAGGTGTTTTACTATCCACATCATCCCGAAACTTATCCATGTCAATGACCGGGCATGCCTTCCATGCGTACCCTGGATACTCGCTATGGCCTTTGATTTGTTGAGCCGAAGGAATAACTTTCCGGAGCTGGCGGACCAGTTCAAGCGTCGCCTGGTACTGCTCTGGTGTTGGCTGCTGCGTCCGGAAGTCCCCAACCATGCAAATTCCAAGGGCGTGCTTATTGCTGTTCCCTACGTGATAGGTGACCTTATCAGGGTCCCAACACTTGTACACGGTACCGTCACGCTGGACCACAAAAGCATAGGCAATGCCCGGCCATCCATTGGTGTTTACATGATAGGTAGCGAAGGCTTCAGGCGATCCTGTGAAGGTCAATGAATGATGAATAGCAATCGATCGGATATCGGTCAGCTTCCGGGTGCTGTATTTCTTAGTTTTATGGGTGGGAAGTTTCCCCCGTAAATCGATCATATTCACGGCCCGAACGCCCCCTTGGCAAAAATGAACGTTACAATGGCGATGATCGTGCCTCCGAGAACGAACTGTAAAAAGCTCATCCATTGCTTTTGGCTGGTCGTCCTTTCTTTCGCGCTCTCCTTCTGCGTTTGCTGGAGCCAGTTGAACAGCTTCATTTCGAGCGTGTCAATCTTGCCCATAACTTGCTCAAACTGAATCTGCATGATCCTGGTGGAATCCTTAAGCTGCCGGATGTCGTCCTCGTGCCGGTCCGCCTTCTGTTCGATTAGCTTAAAACGCTGGTCATCAGCTACCGCTGCCATTGACAGCCTTGCAAACTCACCGCCTAGATTATGCAGTTGTTGCTCTAACTCTTCTTGTTTAGATCGTAATTGCTCAATTTCAATCACGTCTCCTTCCGGCATGACCATCTCCCCCAATCTCTCTGTATAAAAATAGCCCCCGGACCACCCAGGGGCATAAAAAATACGCCTTGCGGCGCTTCTGTAAAACTAATCTTGGATTAGGAACTCAAGTCCGCTATCAACCAAGATATCGCGTACTCCCGGCTGTAAGCTTGTCGGAACATCAGTAAACTTGGTTTTGTTCAAGATCACACGTTGAGCAAAAAACATCGCCATCATATCGCCTCCACCTCCTTTCCAGAGTATCCAGTAAAGGAATCGGCGTATCACTGGTAAACCTGTGTGGCCATCTCTGCGATGACGTCTTCAATAAATTCCGTTCGTTCCGTCAATGCGCTGTTCTGCGCTTTCAGCAGAGTATTTTCCTGCTTCAATGCCTCGACCTCTACCGATAGCGGTTTTCTCGGCTCTTGTGGGGTTTCTGGATCATTCGGATCGCGATATTCGAATTCAAGATCATAATACTTTTCTCCGATCATTGTAGTGATGCCTTCAACCGGCTCGGCAGATTCAACAATCTTGAACGAAACACTTTCATCAAAATCTTGTGAGTATTTACCGTGGTCGAGTAGTATCCCGAGAACTGTTTCTGGTGTTCTTTCCACCAATTTAATATATGTTTGAAAGTCTTCTTCAACCGTGGATTCACGCACTGATCCTTCCATTTCCATCCGATCAATGATTATTCCACCTGTGATACTATCCCAATAAATTTTTCGACCTAAGTTCATCTTTGCACCTCCCTTTAAATCCCATACACTACATAAGGTATATCAGAAGCATAAAAAAGTCTTGAACTGAGTGTAAAAGTAACGGAATTGCTTCCGAATTGCGCTGAAGCCATCGCCACAGAACTGGACCCACTACTTTCTTGTTCATTAGGATTATAATAATCAATGTTCGCAGCGTTACTTAGGAATCCAAAAGCATCAGCATATATATAACCTCTTGATGTAGCTGTATAGGTGGAGCCAATTCTTAAGTATACTTGCGCCACGATTAGTACGGGTTTGAAGGCCAAATTTGTGACTTGGTATGGGTAATTGTCTACATTTTGAACGGTTAAGGACCCAGATGCTGATCTAAGGGTGTTTTTAATTTGCCCGATTTTTTGCGCAAGAACAGTATTTGTATCATTCACCGAAGCAGCCACACCTTTGGCCGTTATCGCATTCGCTATAGCCTGTTTCTCAGAGGTGGTCATGCGTTCTAGGAGTCCTGTTATGCCGAAAAACGTCTTGTCTTTCGGCAGATTACCCGCAATCAGGTTTGGCTCTCCCTTGATTGTAATCGCACTTGTATAGCGTCCAGCTGCTTTGGTCTGATCTGTTGTTCCAGGGGTAACAATGCCTCCAGCTCCCCTATCAGGGATGTTCCCTGTTAAGCCATTCGCTGTTGCATTACTAAACGTCTTACCTGCAATTACGTCAGATACCGTTGCATTCCCCGTCGCCCGTATAACCGCCGCTATCTTAGGAATGAGTTGCTCCCATGTTTCACTTGTGGATGCCGATACACCAATGGCAACAAGCGCGGCAACCACTTCCGCTTTACGCTCATTGCCAGCTGTAAAAGCCTGATCGGCTCGATCATAAGCCTTCTTTACTGCTGATGGCGTGGCAGCAAGTGCATCTGAAGTGCTGTTTATTGCATTTGATAGTTGTGTGATACCAGGTTCCGTGAGAGAAGCCAGCGGGATATCCGGATCAAGTCCTTCTAATGCAGCAGCTAACTCGTCGTGTGTCACATAAGCAAGATTCTGATCAATCGTTAATGTGACATTTGAGGCAGTTCCCACGTAAACCAACATGTCAATGGTTTTGCTTATGACGTCTCCAGTGTTTGTTGGAGGGATATAATCAGCTGTATCCCCTGCGTTAGCATACCAATATAAAATTTCACCCTCATCAGGGTCCAACGCATACAGGCCAAGTTCTCGAAAATAAAATCCTGTCGTTACATCCTGATTAGATAAGACAAACCCGACAGTAGCCTGATTTGGCGGAGTCATCTTTAGCCTGGTTACATCGACTGTTTTCTTGGGGCTGATTACCCCAGTTAAGGTTGCGATCGACTGTCCGCCAAGCTGAGCATCACCAAGCACATATTTCGTATACTTCAATTGCACGCCTGCTTGTGCCTTGGCCTGCAACACCCTCCCTTTATTGGTCAATCCCTTTGCTCCAAATGATGACATTGTTTCACCCCTACCTGATTATGATGTGTTCATTCACGACCATGCCGGTCCCAAAGTAAAGCTGTAATGATTCTGTTTGTGACAGGATCACCTCTTCCAGGTGAGCGCTCAGTCTCGTGACCGATTCGACCGCCCGGTAAAACTCCTGAGCCCGGTCAAGTGTTACCTCCGGGTTATTCGTGGTAACTCGGTAGTATCCCGGCACCCCTCCGTATTCGAACCATTCTTCGACCTTCCCTTCGCCAAAGAGGATTGTAATCAGATCCTCAATAGCGGCTGGAGTTCCCTTTATCCGGTGAAACTCCTTTGCGTTCAAAAGCAGCTGTATCTTCTGCTCAAGCGGCAAGGACGTATCCCAAAAGTCAACATGATCCTGCCAAGCCCGTTCATCGGCTTCGGCGTCCGTGATCTTTCCTTCCAGCAAACGACGGTAAAAGGAAAGGTCCTTCGCTTTTTGTGTGAGCTCCCGCATGTGGCTGTCTAAAGAAAGAGCTGCCGCAGATACGGTCGGGTCCGCCTGTGCATTCGGCGGCAGTAGGTCATAAATGCTTATCTGCTCGATGTTAGTCATCAGAAAGCCCTCCAAACGTGACGTTAATCGTAGTATCTTGGGCCACCTGCAGATCAGTTATCGGCGTATAGACTGGGCTTACCACGTTAACTCTCAATGCACCGGCATTCATGATTCTCCCAACCAGTTCGGACTGATTTATATGCCGTCCAAGCTTTGATTTCTGCCACAACGCATATGACGCCACTGCCTTCCCTACAGCATCCTGTATGACCAAGGACTCCGCAGCTCGATCCCTACTGATGTAATAAGTCAACTCGATGTTGTAAGGGACTACCGCAGGAGCCTGGACGGTAACCTTATCTGTAAGAGGTCGAATTCTCCTGCCATTCACCTTTTCTGCCACAGCGTCAAGGATTTCCTGAGTCGGGATAACCCCTCCCGCAAGTAATGGCACGACTGTAACCTCCACCGGTGACTCTGACACGGCCGCAACGTCCACAATAGCGGCGCTGGCTGTCTTGGCCCAATAAACGTACCCTTGATCTGGTCCAGCCGTGGAAAACGATTCAGGAGCCATTCTGATACGCTCCCGGTATGAATCGTCATCCTCGGTGTCTGCGCCGCCTGTGGTGGTCGTCAGGTTGGTCACAGACGCAACAAACGGTAAAGGGTCAATGAGAGTATTAACCTGGCCCGGTAAGAACCCATTCCCGATGACTCCCGGGACCGTACACTCAGCCAGAACATCAATTTGCGTGACTCCTGCAGGTATGGTCACCGCATTCTTCGTTGCAAACAAAATAGAACCCTCTGCACCTTCTGGGGCTACTCGGGTTCCTGCTGGGATGATCTGTGGGGTCACGAGTGGAATGGACAGCGTGAATCGCTCTGTCGTAAGGGACGGCTCTGCCTGCAACCGAGGCGTTTCCGGATCTCCTAAATAATCCAAGATCACACCCTTGGCATATCTCAATAACTCCCCCTTGGCGACCTGGTTGATCAGGACACGCTGCTGTACGAATAGTAAGGCGTACGCTCTTAACACCAACATCTCAGGATCTGCACGGTTTAGAATCCGCCCGGTCATCCCCTGAAAAACTGTGACCAGTTCCTCGAACACCATGTTTACGTCATCTTCCACAAACTTGATATCTGGTAACTCAACGAGTGCCATCACTGCACCTCTCTTTCTACAAACCTGATGACAGCAAAATATTTCCCTTGCTCTGTTTTCTCCTGGCTTTGCTCGAATTCGATGCTAGTCACTTCGGCCCGCGGTTCAAATTCTGCTATGGCTGCCATGAGCTCATTTATAAGGAGCGCCTGGGCAATGATATCCGGCTGGTCAACAACATCCGGAGATATACCAAAGGCACGATCCAGAGGGACCGTGCCTACATATGTGCTTGCTATGACCTGAATGTTTTGCTTGATGGATTCAATTCCAGTCAACCCGAACCGCATGGCAGCTGGCGGCGATCCAATTACCTTATGCTCAATCATACGTATTCCTCCAATGTGACGGACAGGGAAGCTTTCAGAAGATTACCTTCCCGATCAACGCTCTCCCAAGTTTGACTGAGGTCCATGATTTTCCACTTACCCTGACCAAGGGGCTTCCCGCCGATCTGGAGCAGCATAACCTTGCCGTCCCTTTGATAACCAAGCAGCTTCTCCATTTCCATCCGGGGATTCATACCAAGTCGCGCATCCAGTGTCATGTTGAACGATATCGTATCAAGCCCCGGGCCGAGATACTGGCTGCGGGGCTTTTGGAGATGGATATCATTGCTCCCCCATCTTGCCGAGGAATCGCGCTGGAAATCCCGGAATGTCCGCACCTTGATTGGAGTTTTAAAGGAAGAGATAAATACCACATCCCCTAATGCACCAAGCCCGATTTTCATAAGCTTTCACCGCCTCTTGTTATACCTCCATCCACGACAAGGTTTCCTGCTACCTTTACATTTCCGCCGAGCGTAACATCTCCATCCACGGTTAATTTTCCCGAGATCGTCACATCACCATCCAGCACCACCCCACCCGCAGCCTTAACGACCAGCTTTTGAATGGTTCGGTCATAATAGGCGTAGGAGCCGTCATCAAACCATATCCCTCTTTGATCCGGTGTGCCGGGTGGGTCCTCGTCATCATCGATCACACCGAGGCATATTCCGTCCGAAATTCCGTTCGCAAAGAATAAACACGCCACTTCTTGACCAGGCTCAGGCAGCGCGTTGGTTCGCCCCCATCCTCCTGTTGTGATTACAGGGAGGATACCAGATTTCATTTCGTCTCGATCTTCAAATACGGCCGTTATCGTTCCCGTTTCGGGGTCTGAGGTGTCGCACACCCCGGTTCGGAATATATTCTTAAAATCATTTGAAGCCATGCTACCACCCCAAGACCTTTCTGATTTGGATGTCCGTTGTATATGCTGCATTCGATCCGATTCGATGTGTTGCGGACACTATGATGTATTTGCCGTCAAATCGGCCATACCCCTTAATGTTGATTGTGGTTCCCGATGCCAGACGAATATCACCGTCAAGCGAAAATGAACCAAGACCCGCCTGCTTGTTATGCTCCCGCAGTTTGTTTTTAGCAAGCCTGTTTGCTTCGGCCACCGTCTCAACGCGCTCATTAATTCGAAGGACTGGAAGCCCCTGCGCTTTAGGCAGGCTGTACTTCCCGGTTATCATTTTCGATGATGTGGTTTTTGCCGCAGCAGCCACAGCAGTTTTTGCCGTTCCTTTCCCCTTCTTCTTTGCCTTTTTGGTCGGGGCTGGCGGACGATAGGTAACAACACATGAGCCGTAGGCAGTCGTTGTGCTGCTATCGCTAAAGCTATAACTGATGATGTTGCCCTTACCCTTGACGATATCCAGGACAGCCGGTTTCTTCTCAAATTCTTCTTCGTCAAACAAGACCAGTTTACCGCCCGATATTTTGACAGCGACGCCCTCATCCTTTGCCTTTTGAACCAAAAAGGAGAAGTCCGTTTGATCAGTCTGATCAAGCCGCTCATATGTCGGATTGGAGGAAGCAGAGTATAGCAGTTTAAGCTTTGCGCGGCTGGCGATGTCCTGTGCGATGGTTTTTAGCTTAGCCTTTTCCCAAGCCTTTGTTCGTGTCTCTTGCTTCGCCTGAGCCCCTTCAATGGGCAGTGCCAGTGCCTGGACGATTACCTTGTCAGGTGGTCCGTCAATGTCGATAGCATCCACATCAAACGATCCACAGGGCAGTTTCGCCTTTTCACCGGGTTTATCCCAATTGATAACCGTAATTTCTGCGTTCAACTTATCTCCGAAATTCGGCTTCCAGGTTCCCTGCCAATTAGCATCCCTGTCATCCAGCGTAACGGAAATGCTGTCCTGATCCCCAGGAGCTGCGTCTTCATATGTGAAATCGATCAGGTATTTGTGAAGGTACTCAGTACCCATCTCTACACCGTTGTATTTCAGCATCAAAGATGCCCTGCGCCCGTCCAGAACCGTCTTCATTACTCATCATCCTCCAATCGCCATGGCGGCAGTGTGGAAGAAACAGGCACAGGGACCTCCGGTACATTTAGATTGATACCGGCAGGAAAGATAACAACCTCGACATGCTCCAAATTGGCATTAATCAGGTTAGACATAAAGGATTCTGTCCCAGCAACAGAAAAGGCGATACTATCCCAAGTATCGCCTTGAATTGTTCTATAAGTTTTCATTGTGCCAAACTCACCCTTTGCTGCTGACGTTTATACGCATCAAATTGTGCTTTGAAATCAGCTCTGTTTCTGTTATCCATTTCCTTGATCGCTTCAACATCGGCATTCCCATAAATGTTGTATTGGGGATTAAAAATGAAGTCTCCTCCACCTCCGGATGACTCGGAATCAACACCAAGCATTCGGCCAGTCAATGCATGCAGATCCCTAGAGCGCTTATCCTTTTTAATCGGGATGGCCATCTCTGGACCGGCTTCACCGAATATCGAAGGTTTATTCGCATAACCACCATCCGCGTAAGCTTCCATCGTTTGAAGGTTTACTCCCGGCCTATTTCCGGTTTGTCTCCAGACAACAGATACATCGATCTGTTTCTCTAGAGGGAGGTTGCCCATCTCTTCGTTCAACGTCTGGAGCTGTCGCATAGCGCTATCGAATCGTTGCTTTTCCTTTACTGAAAGCTCGTCATATTTCTGAGACATTTCATCGATTGGAGCACCCAAATTCAACTCGATCAGTGCAACCTGGCTATCATAGAGGTCCTGAAAGCTGTTTTTAGCTTCCCCGACTTCCTCCATGGTGCTTTTGTACTTATTCCAGTATTCCGTCGAGTTATCTAGTAGCTTTTGAGGAACTCCGTCTAATGTTTGAAGCTGATCACCGAAGTCGAAATCAGATATGCGTTCAAGTTCGTCCGCAAGGGCCGTTAACTGCTGCGTAGCCACATCCGTTGGGAGACTTTCGTTGTCGAGAATTGCGTTCCTTCGCTCCAAAAAATCTAACAATAGAACATAATTATTTTTCGACTCATCACTAATGCGCTCGAACTCCGATGCGTCATCAATGAGCTTCTGGTACTCTTCACGGAGCTTTGGTAGATCGGCCTCTGCATTGAGAATTTTATTCTCAATATCCCGTTTCGCCATATCAAGCTGAGTTTGATTCAACTTATCTGCGAGCCCCAATTGCTCCCGGAAGCTATCCGTTTTCGCGTCCTCTGCTTTTAGAATCGCTGGATTCAAAGCGATCAGTTCTTCTTCCACCTGCTTTAATTTACGGCGTGCTTCAGTAAGTTGGGCTGCCGGAGTTTCTGCATTGCCTATCTTCTCCGTGAGTCTGTCATATTCACGAATCAGGTTCTTCGTGCGATTGGTTTGATGTTCGATATCATCGTAATTATCGAAGGCTCCATCCAATGCATCGCCCATATTGATGAGTGCTTGACGAGCTTCCTCCTGGCGCTTTTTATAAGCGACAACGCCGAGTGTAAGGGCACCCACAGCACCAACGGCCAAACCTATTGGATTGGTCAACAGACCCGCAAACTTACCGAACTTGCTCACTCCATTCGTTGTATCAAATAACGCCCTGCCCACGCTGGTGACATCCTTAACCATACCTACCGAGTTTTTGGCAAGCAAGGCTGCCGGAACAGCAAGCCCGATAGCTTTGATAACGTCTTTGTTATCTTTTGCCCAGGCTGTCATGTCCTTCAGCACCGGCATAAGGTCCTCACCGATCGGGACGATCACATCGTCCATGAGCTCACGACCAAGCACCTTCAAGTCATGGGTCAGGTTGTCATATTTGACAGCTGCCATCTCTTCCATGGTTGCCGTTGTCATGTCGAACTGACTTTTAGTCGATCCTAGAGCAGCAACAACGTCCTTCTCCAGGTCTTCCCACTGGGTACCAAAGAGCTCGACCCCGAGCATGTTGCGGTAAACCGTGTCATCGATGGTATTTAGCTCCGCGATGACCTGCTGCATGACGTCCTTGCCTTTGAGGGCTCCGGTACTCAGATCGGCTAAGATTTTATTCCCGCCCCCCATGATGCTTGACAGGGCTTTGAATGCATCTTCCGAGCCTTTGCCGCCCTTCTGGAGGTCCTTGACCATTTGCTGGGCAGTATCGGCGGAAACGTGCTTCAGCAACTCCATGTATTCGGCCGATTTGGTCCCACCTTTGGTCAGGGCTGTCGTAAACTCTTCGATGCCTTCCGGAGCAAACAGAGCGCCAAGAGCATCAGCGGTTTTCGAGCTGCCATCCTGAATCCGGATGTTGAATTCTTTCGCTAAATCCCCAATTTTGTCTAAATTCCATGCGCCTGCTTCCAACCCAGAAGCAAAGAAATCCATCATCTCATTCGCTGAATAACCGAGAGCAGCGAACTGCGGAGCGTACTCGTTCGCTGAATCGAGCAATTCGCCGGACTTATCCAGCCCCCGCTGCGCCCCCTGGGCAAGCAGGTTCATGGATTCTTCAGACGTGATACCAAACTGCCGCATCATGGTGTCCGAGGCTTTCACGGACTCAGGGATATCGAACCGGAAAACGTCTTGCAGGACAATAGCATTCCTGGTCGTTGTCGCCAGCTCATCGCCTTGCTGCTTAGTAACGTTTCGAGCAACAACCAGAGCGTCTGTGAGGTCACTCACGCCCTCGCCGAGTCCCTTACGATACAAACCCTCAGAGATATCTTGAAGACCTTCCAATTCAGCCGCTGTCGCTCCTGTAGCTGCCCCAAGTTGTCCGGACTGAGCATCCAGTTCTCCGATCGTAGTGATCATTGCGCCAATTGATCCGGTTATCTTATCGATGATGGCGTATGCTCCGGTATATTGGCCGACACGACTGAATATTTCTCCGAACTCCTGTGCATTTTCCCTTAGTTCGCTGAATGCGCCTGAGGCTTCACGAGTCTCCTTGGCAATCTCGTCAAAGCTTCTAACCTTGCGAAGGTCGCCCAGGTCTCTACCTAGGCCGTTGACCTCCCTGCTCATTACTTCGAAATTCCTCTTTAGTCGGGGGTCTATTTCGCCGTTCAATTCGAACGACATTTCATATTTCTTTGGCATCGATTAACCCCCTTCCTTCGGAGAATTCGCTTTGTCTTCCTGGTATATTTCGAGGGCCGCGGTGTGCCATTCCCAGAGCGACCAAAACGGCTGACTCATCCAGTATGGAATGTCACCCTTCATCTTCCGGGACAATCTAATCGACACTTTCATCACGCTACGGGCTGGATCTTCCTTTAAACCAAACCGTTCAAAAAATCTTTTGCAGCACCTGTCACTTTCAAGAAATCACGGGCCGGAAGTTTTTTGATCATGAATGGACTCACCCCAGCAGCTCGCGCAGCTACTACCGCATGGTAACCAGGATGTTCTCCCTTGAATTGAACAAATACGTTCTTTTGCCCTTTGATGAAGTCCATGAAATCCGACTCAATCGCCATGATGTCATCACCAGAGAGACCATCAAAATCAAGGACCAGTTCCTTGTATTCTGTTTCTTCCCATGAAATAGGCCGGGACAGCTTAATCACTGTACCGGCCGACTTGATTTCCTCCAACTGTTCTGTTTGCACAACCTTATCACTCATATCCTTATCCTCCTCTTAAATTAGGCTAACCCCAGCGCTTTTCTAATGTCGATTAGAACATCTTGCCCGTTAATCCGACAGATGTAATTAAACTTATCCAGTTCAAACACTGCTTGACCATCAATGAAGATCTTGAGGTATATTGCCTCAATCGTGTTTGTTGTTCCGGTTGCGGCATTTTGTGCCAATGTCCCAAGGTCAAGACCTTTACTAAACCCACGAACAACAATCTTAATTGCCCTGTTCGCAACAGCACTTCTAGTATTATCAAATTCGCTAAACGAACCGCGGATCTCCAGGCCCTTAAAGTCAGGACTCGCCAGATCAAAAGAGTCCTTATTAATAGTCCGCCAAGCGATCCCAAGCTCTAACGATCCGTAATGTCCCCGGGAAGGCAGGTCAACCTCCCCGAGAATAGATGCCCCAGACAATGTATCTGTTAGGGGCGTGAGGTTAGGGAGAGTGATATCACCGGTTGCTAAGTTATTATTACTCCCTTCTGGAAACACAGATAAGCCATCAAGCTTAATCGGAATATTTTTCATTTAGTGGAGCCTCCTTAAGCTGCTGTCAAAGCAGCCAGATATGATACGTCGTAAGCGACGATAAACTCGATCTCTTGGGCCATGGAAGGCGGCGTGATATAAACACGGTATACCATCTTGCCGTTACCGAGCTCACTGTCTGGATTATCAGCAGCGAGGAATTCAACGCGACCACCGAGCAAATAGCCAGCACCGACCAATCCATTGAGCCAAATGTTCGCTCCGTCTGCGATCGATTCGATCAAACGTCGATTGAGCGGATCGTCCACCTGTTGCCAGTGTCGCAGGACCAATTGATTTTTAATGTAAGAGAACATACGTCGAACCGGAATAAAGGCACGCTGCGCGTCTTTATATTCCGGATAAGCGCCAGTATAGTTGCCCCATGCGTTGAATCCATTCGTCCATCGGATGCCTGTCACGATACCATTGGCGTTCAGTACGTTGGCTTGATCAAATGGGATCCGGACAGGAGTTCCATCAGCGTATACCAGACCGTCAGCTGTAATAGGCTGGTTCGACGGAGTCTGATACGGCACGCCCTCATTTTGTGCGTCAGTGGATAGCATGTCGGCCGTCACCAACGTAGACATGTGGTAAGTACGCCCCTTGTATGTCGCCATAGGGTACGTGTTCGTTTGGAGATGGCTGGTATAACCGTTGTCTTCCTTCCAAGCCGCGACGTCGACATATTTCTGGCTCGCATCGAGGTCCGTGACCGCATGCGCTTCGAATAGACCATTGATGTTCTTGGATTTCGCAACCATCACAGCAGCCACTATCGGATCATGTGACCAACCCGGTGCTACGATCAGGTTCGGCACGAACGAGGTCTCCAGGAACACATCTTCGATCAGTTCCAGTCCGGAACGCTCGCCCGTCTGTGCATCAGTACCACCGATGATCCGGCTGGCCGTCACATTGGACTTTTTCAGCGAGCTATAACCCACCTGCAGTGACGTGGTACCAGCCGGGATAGCACCGCCACTCACGATAGCAATGACCAATTTACCCGCAGCATCAAAAGTGAGTGTATAGTCCTTGTCTCGGTCAAAGGTTGTCGATCCGTCGGCCACCGTTACGGATGCTTTCAGCACGCCTTCTTTGTCGATCGTGTGTAGGCCGTCCTTAAACGTGGCTGCCACTGGTGCGGTGACCTCCGTATCCGTCACATCCATCACGTTCACAAAAGCGATAGGCCCTTGTTCTGATTCCACGAAATGAGCGTTCGCTGCTTCACAGAGAGTGAAAGACTTCCAATCATCGGAATATCCGAGCTTTGCCCGGAATTCATTGATATCTTTGGCTAGAATAACCTTGTTAACCGCATCAGCAGGATTCGCGACCATGTTGATCGGAGCCGTTCCGACATACAATGGTAGCGTATTGGATTGCACCACTGCTGGCTTGGGTTGAAATACCTCTGTGGTTTTTACACCATGAAAATCAACCATGTTCAAACTCCTTTCAGGGACAGAAGCGCGGCATTAAGTGCCGTTCCTGTCTGTTTGATTTGTTTTAAGGATTCCTGCAGCTTATCCACCGGCACAAACAGCGACTTAATATGTGGGTATTCTGTGTATAACGCCTTAAGGAAGGCGGGATGTCCGCCAATAAACACTTGATTGGTCCGGAGTCCGACGCCGTTTTTGCGGATCGGTGGGCCGATGTAAATCAATTGCTCTGGAGCAGCTGGCACTTCCACCTCTGCGGCCTTTGCCTCTCCCTCGATCAATACAGGGGCATTACCTGTAAATGTCTCGGGATCGACAGCCTGCTGTTCAATTTCCTTCTGACTCTTCTTAGAACTCATTTCCATACCTCCTGTACCATTGATGGCATTTCCCAATTGGTAGTCATATAGCCCATCCAATAAGGATCTGCTTGTTCTTCATAAAAACTATACGAAAGGGGGAGGGTTAGGCGTGCAGGCCACCCCTCAAAGGTTTCGCGTAAAAAAGAGGCTCGAACGAATTCCATGAGATGCAAAACATCCATGTATCCATCCGGCCCCGATCCCTCGCAACCAAATATCAAGTCCATCTGAACCGTCCGAAAACCTTCCTCATTATCCTCAGCAGGAGCGGTAAAAATGATCACGATAAACGGCCATCTCTCATCCTTTTCGTCATCAAACGTTGTATCTGCAGGTTGTATATCCATCTCAAATGGCTCCTCATATTCTGGGGTTGCCCTTGCTGGCAAATCAACAAGATAAATATTGGGAGGGATACCAGAGCCGAGGGCCATGTCTTTCGTCACACCCTGCAGATACTCTTGCAGCTTTTCCATCAAAATAACTGGTGTCACGCTTTCAGCCTCCCTAACACACGATCCAGCTCATGCGGCAGGCGCTTTTGCATTTCCTCGCCATACACTTGCTGGACATGTTCGCGAACCTCTTCATTACCAACCATTGACGGTACGGCTGGCCCGCGAAGTTCCCCGATCGGCAGCCGTTTCTTCCCTTCGCGCTCAAATACACCTGTATGGCTTCCAGTTGTAGCGATAAAGGCGTTCGGGATAGGCTTCTTGGTTCCCCCCCGATACACCGCTACCTTCAGTGACTTCGGAGCCCTCTTAAGCTTGCGCTTGGGAGCAACGCTGAATTTAATCAACGGGATGGAATGTCCTTGAGATGTCAAAGTGGCTTGAAGGTTGTTTCCGAATGCTTTCTTGATTCGGATAGTCTCAGAAACTTCCTTTTGCTTGACCACGTACTTCTCTCGTACCTTGCGCCCCGTCTCCGTCTTGGCCCGCTGCGTAGCCCGGTTGATGCTGGACAAGACAGCCTGACGGACCGCCTTGTCCATTTGCTTCAACGATTGTTTCACCTGCTTGAAATTATCCTTTACATCGATTAAATCACTCATGGCCGCTTACCATTCGCCTGTAAGACAATCTTCAAAATGCCAGTGTCATTGGAGACGCCCATCACTCGATACTGCATAAAGTCCAAATAAAAGTTCTGGTCTACCCGAGGGGTATAAACCAGAACTTTTGGATCAATATGAACAATGGCATTATGAGCAGAAACTCCGTCGGCACTTTGAATAGGGCGCCCGTCCAGGGTGAATTTCTCGACAATCATTTCAAGCTTCCGGTCCTTCTGACCGTCTTTTGTTTTCTCATCAGTGTAAGTGGTCACCGTGTGAATTTCAGCGAACTCATTCGAGTTCATAAATGTCAGCTGTACGTCCATTGCCATTTGCTCTTGAAGGTTCATAACCCTTTCACCGCCTTAATCGTTGCCCCCAGCAGTTACCTGCTCTGCATACCATTCTTCATATTGAGCGATGCGATCCTCTTCTTTACCAGCAGGTTCGATTTCAAGAGCCTTGAGATGAGCCTTTTGATCATCTGCTTTCAAATTGGCGAAGTCCTCAACGGATAAAACGACAGCGCCATTCAATTGAAAGCCGGTAAAGTCGTTGTACTCCTGAGATTCACTCGATGAAGACTGCTCGACTTCTTCGCCCGCTTTAAGCTGAATGAGACGATCATATTCTTCCTGAGTCAACCCCGGGACAATTTGGCCGGGGATATAATCCTTACCGTTATGACGGATCTTACCAAGTGCTTTAATATCCATGGTTATTCCCTCCCTTAAAGGACCTTAGCAACGACCCAGCCGGCAACGTTAGCAGGAACCGGAAGCGGACGAGAAAGCATCTGCAACCAACGCTGAGCAGGCTCGATTGTCACCCAAGATTGCGGTGTGATTTTACCCATTACACGCACGAATTGTTCAGTCCGTGGATCCATGATCACATTGGCTCCATAGTGGAATGTGAACTTGTCCCGCGTTGACATTATAGAAATCGTACCTGCAGGGATGAATGGGACTTCTTGGCCCGCATCATTAGTGTACGTGCCTGTGTAGCTGTACACGTCAAGTCCAACATCACGCAGACGACCGTGATAAGTCACGCCATCCGGAAGTAGTGTAGTGTCGATGGTGCCCACGTCCACACCTCTGTTCTCGGCCAACTTGAGAATCTTCGGATGTCTCATGAGTGCGACGGCTGCGTCGTAATCTGCCAAAATGATATTCGGAGTAGGGGCATTTGCGGCCATAATATTTCTCCGCTGCGTTGCCAGGAATGCAATTGGATCAGAATTAGGATCGCTCCAGAGATCAGTGCCGGAAAGCGTGATGATGTTGGTAAAATCGTAGTCGATAACTTGACTGACACCTTCACCGATCTGTGTAACCTTGCCCGTAAACATCAATTCAGCCGCTTGTTGCACAAGCCGACGAGTGATCGTGTCCTGAAGATCAATGATGTCCTTGGCGAGCAATTTACGAGCGCGCACCTCCGGTTGATCCTGGTTGATCAGGCTTTCTCCCGCACTGCGAATCTTGAGATCGATCGAGGTGATCGGACGGGCAGGCTTGATCAGTGCCGGCTTGTACTGTTCAGCAGTAAAACCAGTTCTCTCAATTACCTTACCTGGCTGTAGCTCGGAAACATATGGTGCGATCGGCTTGTTGCCTTTCATTGTTTGGATTTCAACATATTCTGTATCGAACGCTTCCCCGTCTTGGAAGAACGTGTCCAAGATGTACGTGCTTGGTGGTGGCAGCTGACCGATTACTTTCAAGAGAGTAGGGAATGAATACAAATCTTTAATGGCCATCGTTGTGAGCCCTCCTTATTTTACAACCCGTTTGGTATAGATTTTGGCATTGTTGAGCGCCGCTTCGTGCGTTGCAATTGTGTCGGTTCCTCCAAAGATCAGCGCGTCGCGATTAAATTCGCCTTGCGTGTACACCGTTGCTCGTTGTTGAGCAGCCGATGCGTCAACGAGCTCATCGGCCAACACGGCCACAGGTACCTTCTCACCTGCTGCCGCAGCGGCGGTATCAACAATCTTGCAAATCCATGTACCGTCTGCTGCAAACCCTGTTCGCGCCATTACGGTGCCACGCTCATACACCGCACCTGCTGCTGGTTCAATGAGAATTGACTGTGTAACAATTGGCTGGACCATTCCAGCGATCAAGTTATCGTATGGACGACTTTCGTATGCTGGCATTATTTTCGACCTCCCACGAGATTATTGATTTCTTCAGACAGGGCGTCCGCTTCCGCTTGCGATGCAGCTTCAGGGTTAGGTGCCCCAGGTGCTTCATCCGGATCCACCTTATCGATACCACTATTCAAAGCATCCTTATTCCGGCGATTGGCTTCGTCGGAGATCCGCTCTTTTGAAGCCTTGACGATCTCCATGGCAGTCTCTCCAGCTGTCTTACCGCCCTCAATGGCCTTGGCTACAATCTCAGCAGCTCCGGGCGCACCGGCTAGAGCGTTGAGTTCAGTAATACGGTTGCGCTCCTGTGTTACTCCAAGATTGATGATCTCGTTATAGAGATCAGGGTGTTTCGCTTTCAGTTCGTTGAGATCCATAGGTGAATCTTCCTCCTTTGTTTGTGGTTCAGCATTTTCTTGCTGACCATCTCCATTTTCCAGGCTGTTTGATACTTGGGGCATAATGGACGATAAATCCAAGCCATCGAATGGGTTCGGTTTGTCGCTGTCACTCTTGGCACCACCCTTGAACATGGCGCTGACCAAGATGTCGCGTAGTTTCGTTTCGACGTCTGGTGGAATCTCTCCGCTGATACTGTTCGTAACAGCGATCAGAGCATTCTCATCATCAAACAGAATACCGTCGGCAAACCCGTATTCCACCGCTTGCTGTGCGTTCATCCATGTCGTTTTATTCATCAAGTCGAGCAAATCGTCCATAGTACGTCCAGTTTTCAAACGATATGCATTGGTGATTCCCACGTCCACACTACTCAACATATTCCCGTTGCTGTAATGAACGTTTTTGTCACCATCCGTCCATGTTGCCGCATTGTGAATCATCATCTGAGACGTCGGGGACATTTTGACTTCGTCCGCGCCCATAGCAAGAAATGACGCAGCACTCGCCGCAACGCCTGTGATTTTCGCAGTAACCTTCCCTGAGTATTCCTTGAGAACGGTGTACACCTCAGATCCGGCAAATACAGAGCCTCCGCCCGAGTTAATGTATAGCTCTACATCGTCACCGCTTGCGCTATCCAGCTCTTTCGATAGTTTCGAAGCGCTGATATACGGCATGCCAAACCAGTCATATAGCCATGTACTTCCATCACCAATAACCGGGCCGTTAAGCTTGATCTTCTTCGGCATCTTCTTCTTCACCCCCCTTCACGCCTTGTTCGACTACTCCTGACTCTAGGCCGTTTTGCTCACGAATCTGCTTCTCGTAAGCCAGCTGCCGAACATTGCTCTCATACTCGGATCCCGTTAGCTCTGCTGCTTCTCGCGCCCGTGTGCTGAATCCATTCTCAACCCTGATGGCCGCCGCATTCGCTTCCTTCACCGGATCGAGTTGTCCTTGAGAAGGTCCGTGCCAGTCTGCCTTGGTGTAAGCTTTGAACAACAGAGGGTCGTCAAAGATTCCCGGGGCATCTATCCTGCCTTTGATCACTGCCTCAGCGAACCATTCCTCATAGATCGGCTGGCAGAAATCCGCTGCCATCCAAGAACGACGCATCCGGAACATCTTCCAAGCTTCGAGCAAGGCTGCTCTAGACGCCGAATATGAAGCTGTAAAGTGCTTCAAAAGTAATTCGTATGGCAGTTCTAGTGACGCGCCTACCTGACGAAGAATGGCCGTAACAAACGGGTCAAACCCGCTGTTCGGTCGCCCTGGATTCGCAATCGACGCCTTTTCTCCGGGTTCTAGAAACTGGACTGCGCCGTTCCCAAGACGAAGGTCTTCATCTGCGGGTGGCAACGGTTCTCCTGTCGGATTATCCGCTGGAGGGAGAGACACTCCAAACTCTCCCGGTTCCTGTGAGGCTGTTTCAATAAACACGGTGAACATCCCGCTAATCACCGCCGCCATCAACTCAGCTTCGGTGTATCGTTCGAGCTGTTTCAATGATTCGATTACCGGCGCGAGAATTGGAACACCTCGACGCTGTTCTGGCCTTTCCGCCTCCATCAGGTGCAAGACGTTTCGACGCCCACTCTCCTCGCCCACAACAGCAACCCGTTGCCATTTCGTAGGCAATGCCAATGCTGAGCCAGGATGCTTATTAGAGAACCAGTAGGCAACGACCATGCCGTCATTGTCCACCTCAACTCCGCTACTCACCTTGTTGTTCAGATCGGCTTCTTTGATTAAAGGATTGCTACAGCGATCCGCTTCCAACAACCTCACCCGCAGATCATAAGTAGCGTGTTTTCGCTGCAGAAGTGGCAACAAAACAAAAGCATCGCCTGACATCATCCAGGATAGAAACGCAAGCTGCTGGAGTTCGTAGAAGTTGTGCATGCCGGCAGCGTCACAATCTTTGGAGTCTGCCCAGAGTGCAAATTCTCGTTCGATTTGTCGCTTCAACCGAGCGGCCTGATCCTCTGATAGGCGTAAAAAATCGGCATCGAAGGAAGGTTTGAGCCTTAACCCCGTGCCGATTATGTTAGTTCTAAGCGTCTTTAGAGAACCGTTTGCGAGTGATCCACCCATATAAAGGTCCCGGGCACGAGGCCGCAAGTCCTCCAGATTGACGTGAATGTCTTCCTCAGCGTCTCCCGCTGCCGGATTCCATGCTTTCAAGGAGTTTTTTCGCCGGCTTGCACCGTGGTCGCCATACCCCTGATTAAAAACATCTTGTACTGCTCGCTGGCGTGCGATTTCAGTCCGGGCCATCTCCCTCTTTGCAGCAAGTCCAGGCGCTATGGCAGCCACTGTTTTATCTAGCCAACTCATAAATCAATCGGAACATACCTGCGCACCTTACGGCGAGGACCAAGTCCCTGCTCGCACCGTTGAATATCATCCAACTGCTTCTGCCAGTATTTGATCTGTTGCATAACCTCGGCGAGATTTGCACGGGTCAACGATCGGCCAGCGATGCTGTACGATTGCCCGGTGGAGAGAGCCAATTCTGCCGCAAGCCACGCGTTCAAATGTTGCTGTGCTACTTCTTTAGTGTACAATGGCATTTCCTTTTCACCTCCTCTCAGGTTAAACGCTGCTTGATGTTCCGCGACGCCGCTTCGAGACATCCGCCATGCTGTTTCCTGCACCTACCCCAGCGAGCGCAGTGGCTTTTGCCGCGCCGGAACAATAAGGCTGCATGTTCTCCAGATCCGGCTGCAGAATCTCGATGGCAGCCCGGTTGTATACCGCTAAGTCAAGCGGTTCGTTTCGGGACCGAATTTTCACCCATACTTGATACGGCACGCCCATCTTTACTCTGGTATGCAACGCCTCGGCCGTCAGTCCCTCAAAATATTGCCGCTCGTATCCCCGATTTCGTTCCGCTGTGGTCAATGGAAAGTGGCAATAACCTCGCGACCTATTTCCGAATTCATCAACAACCGGAATTTTCAAGGCGCTCATGATCTTGGACTTTCCTTCATCAACCCCTAACCGGACGACTGTTGCCTTGTACCGGTTATTGGTTGTAGTTCCAATGATCAGAGGCAGCCGGGTACCATCCCCGGATCCTTCCCCTCTTATTGAGAACAGCCGCCGCGCTGAGCGCTCCTTGCAAAAGCGATGCACCTCGTTCGTGAAGTGTCCTCCGGAGTCCATACACGTCAGCGCGATCGGAAACTTTCTCCCCTCGGCATCTTCCCAGGTTCGTTTCAAAAACTCATCCAGGTCTGCCCAGATTTGCGGCTGTTTAAGATCGCCATAAATAACGCGATACTGAATCCTCCAGTTTTCGTGACCTGCCCCCCAGCCCTGCACCTCAACTTCAAAACGGTCATCCTGCGTATCAACGGCTGCCGTCAGGACCTTCACTCCATCCGGTACATCAGCATGGTACATTTCCCGGCGATTGTACAAGACGTCTTCGTCCAACTGCTCGCCTTTCTCTTCCCATGTTTCGCCGAGCGAAGTATTTACCCAAGCCTTCAGCGTTTCTGTGCCGTTCCGTTTTGCCTCCTTAAATTCTTCGATGATGTTTTCCCATCGTTTCCAAGGACTGGCCAATTCGTTCAGGTGGAAGCCTCGGACCTTTTGGTTTACCTTTCTGGCAATCCATTTTCCGGGACGGGCTTTCCAATCAATTTCGGAATGTAATGTTCCGCAATACTTACAGGCCATCATAGCGTCTTCGAAGCGAATTTGAGGCCACGCGAGCGGCTGATAGTCCCCGCAACTCGGACAAGACAAACACCACTGTTCCATGCTGCTCGCTTCATAAGCTGTTTCTATCCGGGATGCTCCTTTGATGGTCGGTGTGCTCACGAGAACACGCTTCCGATTGTGGAAGGTAGTTGTCCGTTTTGAGACCAGCGTCACGGGGTCACCCTCTGTACCAGCTGAGACCGGATACCGATCCACTTCATCGAGGAGGACAACCCGGATCGGACGGGATGCCAAAGAGGCCGGAGAGTTTGCGCCAGCCATTGTTATATGTCCGCCGGGAAATGTCTTGTGAAGCATCGTGTTCCCACTATCCCGGCTCTTTGTCCCCGCCATTCTCTTTTTCAGCTCTGGACTATCCCGCACCATTGGAGAAAGACGGTCCTTTGAGAAGGCTTGCGCAAGCTCAAGAGTAGGCTGGACCAACATGATCGGCGACGGATCTTGATGGATATAGTATCCGATGATGTTCAAAATGATTTCTGTTTTGCCAACCTGGGCCGATGACATGACAACAATAGTTTCCGTTTCGTCATCGTTCAGTGCATCCATGATTTCTCGTTGATAAGGTGCACGCTCAGTTCTCCATTGTCCAGGTTCGGCGGAGGCTTCAGAAGAAAGACGACGGTAAAGATCGGACCAATCGGAAACGGTAAGGTTTGGGGGAGGAGCTACGACCCTGGCAATCTTTCGAAAGAGGGCTTCGGTCTTCAAGAAATTAGGAATCGCCATCAGAATCATTCCTTGCTCGTTCCTGTCGGAAGAACTCCGGGTCATAATCAGCTAATTCCGCCAAGGCTTCGTCCAGTGCTGCAGTCAACCGGCCTTTTATCACGTTCAGTTCTCCCTGCCCGATCAACTCCGGGGCCAGACGCATGGGGATTGCCCTGATACGCTGCCGGAATGCACCCAGCATATCGTTCATGACAGCTTCAACATCCGCGGAACGGTGCAGTTCCCCTTGCATTTCGGCCAATTCTAGGGCCGCTTTTTCCTTCTTAATGCGCTCATGTTCCGTCTTTTCGTCGATAAATCGAGGCTTTTGGTCATCCTCTTTACCTCCTGAAACGTGTAAGCAGTAGGCTTGAACGGCATCAGCAAGCAGGTATTTTCCTCTTCCTACCTGCTTTAGGACACCATCCCGGGTCAATTGACGAATCCACTGGGGAGTTTTCCCAACGATTGCAGCCAATTCCGAGGTGATGACCTCCTTCTCTGGCAGATGTTCTGCTTTCGCTTTTGATCTCGCCAATTTCCCCACCTCACTTTCGTTTTTACATTGAAATCAACTGTTTCGAAATTTTCATGCATTATTCGAAGCAAAAATTAAAAACGCCTCCGATCGGCTACTTGCCAAGCGAAAGCGAAAGTTTTTTTTGAAATTAAAATCTAGCGAGATTTCGGGGTCGTCCGCACCCGCACTCATCCTGAGACCCCAGAAGGACCCGTGATCGAAAATTTCGCCCCCTGCTGGTCTTTTTATACCTCGGTCGTGTATTTATTCATCCTGATCATTGAACGCCTGTAAGCCTGCTTAGAATCTCTGTGGATATGCCTATCTATTGAATGTGCATGAATGCTTGATCACTTCACACAAATATACTGGAATGCCATCCGATTCTTTAGTTAAAGTTTCGTACTCTTCCTCTGCTTCTTGTTTATCATCAAAGACTTTTTGCTGTGCGTCTGGACCGTAGTCAATAAATACGGCATACTTCTTGCCCTCCATCAGTTGTTATCTCCTCTCTTCTTTGTGCCTAGACTTCTAGGCTTGTAATCAACTGGAACGCCCATCCTTGATCCTGTATTAGCAGCCTTGTAAATCTCAGGCATTGCAGCAGTCAGCAGACTCTTGGCCGTCTCCTCATCAAATTCTTCAATGAGGTTCTCATAGAGACATTTTGCTTTATATGCTGCAGCTTGGTCTGAAGTGAGTAGATGATACCCACCATACTCATGTTTAGGTGGCAATCCAATGGGCTCGTTTGCTTTTGGCTGATGCATTCGAATCATCCTTTCTTTCTGAGCATTAAAAAAACACCCCATCATTTTGAGGTGTTAGCGTAAAAGTGACTCACATTTTCTATTAATAGCACTAAAGTTACATAGTACGTGTTTTAAGGGGGATGATCCCCCTCTGCCTGACGGCATTCACCCTCGACCTGAAAGAAAATCGCTTTCAGGCCCCCGTGGTTTTTAATGATCTCTCTTCAAGAACGTTGAAGGACAAGGGCATACGTGCCGCTGCGCTCCGTATTTAAAAGCATTGTACTTAGTTACTAGAGAGATAAGAAGGACAAGACCATTATACTGAGGTTCAGAATCAGCCGTCAAAGCTGATATAGAGCCAAATTCGGTCGTTTTCCACATCTTTCCTAGATAATTGTTACATCGTGCATCATTAATTGCTCTTTTTCAGAGTTAATGTGTGCATTTATTACTTAGTGGGGGTCAATTCACCACCACTAAAAGGATATCAAGATAGAACGCCTTCGATGTTCGCCAGATTGGACCCACCGATAAAGTTGAACAAGGCTTCTCCAATCATCGGGTTTGCATTGGTCGGATGTGGATGAATCGAATCATTCATAAGCCCTTTTGCCTGAGCCTGCGTATAATTCCCGATCACCCACCGTGTATCAAATATGACAGCATCGAAGTCCAGGGCAATCTTCAATATCTTCAGCCGGTACGTTTCAAGCAGCGCATTCCGATTGGCGTCGGCTGTCTCATTAGGCATTACCAACAGGATAGCTGCATTAGGGTTTGCTGCTCGTACCCACCCCAGAATAGTGCGAATGTCAGTATCCACCGTTTCAGCTGGGAAAGCAGTTGTTCCGGAGTCATTCATCCCTGTATTCAAAATGAACAGGTCGCAGCCGATATTCTTCAGGACCGCCGTATACATTGCACCGTCAAGCTGGGCTACCTGCCGGGTTTGCGTACCGCCTTGAGCCAAACGATGAACCCTTACTCCGCTGTTTCCATTGCGAAGGTCCACGCCCATAACTTGTACCGGACCGACCACGTTCCCGATCTGGACCGTGTTTCCCAGCTGCGCCGGAAATGTCCCGGTATGCTCTACGAATTTGACCGCTTTTTCACCATCAGTGTTTATGTCAATCCGTCCAGCCGCATACGCTGCGTCGCCCCATTTGAATGTTCCCCCGCCCGGTTGTTGCAAGTACATTACCTTGGCCTTTGTGAATATGTGGTTCTTATCAGAGAGATTCGCATACCCTCCACTGTCCGTGAAGACCATGGAATACAGGTTAGGGCAATACTTATCATCAGAGGCCGGATCGAATGCTGCGTTCGTTCTCTGAGTTGCACCGCTGGCGCCTAACGTACCACCTTCTGCGACGACTGCTGAATTATTTGCTGCTATAAATCCAATTCCTCCGTCGCCTAATATCTCCTGTATCTTTGGGCGGAAGAAATCTATCGGGCTCGATCCGCCAGCTCCTGCAGACAGCGAATCAATCGCACAAACGACATTCAGTTGCTTCCCTTCTCTTCGTGCATAAGAGACTGCATAGAGCCACTTGTTCAGCCCTGTTCCCCACAGGTATTTTACTCTCGCCTGATTTGCCATGCTCAATGCAACTTTCCCGAGATCCACCTCACGTCACCGCCTTCCCCTTAACCGTAACGTTACCGCCTGTTACCGCACTGATCCGGCATCGGAATGAATACCCTGCTGGTACTTCAACCTGCCAACTCTCCGGAGCGGTGTTGTTGCCTCCTGTGGTCTGCGGCCCAAACTTGGTCGGATCGGTTACGCTGAAGGTCGTGACAGGCATGTATTGACCGCTCGGCCCGGCCAGCTCGAACAGGACCGTCCTGCTGGTGCTCGTGCCGGTGATCTCGAAAGTCAGTGTATAATTCCCGTCTTCCGGAGCGAACGGCGTGCCGTTGCCTGCAGCCGTAGCAGCGTTCTGAAGGGTGACTGTCTCTGCCGCTGCTTTGATCCTTACCTTTTGGGCTCCGTCCGAATCGTAGCTGTCTGCGGGGTTAATGAGTTGTCCCTGGCTGTTGTATTGCTTGTTTGGTACCGGGGTATCAAAATATGAGCTGTTCATTACATGCTTCACTCCTTCATCATTTATTTGTGGCTTGCCGGCCTGCATGGTTTGGTAAGCATTGTATTCTTGGGTTCCGGCCATTTTCATTCGCTTTCTGATCGTTGGCAGCAGGTGAACGGGGATGAGAAGCCTTTGCACCGGACCAACCTCCTGCAGCAGCCTATACACACTCTCTGGAATGCCATTGTAAAAAACCTGGTGCTGAATGAGTCCTTTGTAAGTCGGACCGATGTAAATAGATTGATTTCTTATCACTCGAATCACCTCCCTCCTCAGAATTTATGTAAAAGAAAAAGCACCCGCAGGGGTGCTTATAACAATTCTTTGATCTTTTCCTTGTCCGCTTTGCTAATGTTAGCTTCCTTAAGCCAAGTCGTAATTAAAGTCATCATACCCTGGCTCGATAATCCAATCTTATTTTCAGATGTGCCATGTTCAGACGCTATATCAACCTTCCCGTTCATCTCTACATGAAACCAAGGAGATTTTGCGTGATTATACATGCTTAAGTCCTCTTTTTTAAATAATCCCAAATTATAGCCCTCCCTTCTGACATCACATTTCGACATCGGGAGGACGATTCCTTCATTTCCCAATCAAACCACAAACTCAACAAACGCCGGTGACCGTAGCATGCCTTTCTTGGTCCAGTTCCGGGTTTTTACCTTCGCCCGGATCCGCGGTTCAAGGTGAACGAAATTCTTATCCTCCCCGGTTACAAGCTGCTGGCTCACACCATAGAATGCTCGTTTGGCTTTCGGCGGAACTCCGAGCTCGATGACCCCAGTCGGCCGCAGACGCCCCGACTCCGTGACAACAGAAGTCAGCCATCCGAACTCCTCTTTGCGGTAACCGGTGATAAATACCTCGGCATAGGTCCAGTTAATGACCTTCTGCCAATTGGGAGACCGTCGGCTCTCATAGATGCTGTTCATCTTCTTGCCGACCATTCCCTCAAGCTCTTTGGCCTCCATCTGTTCGAACAAAGCCTCTCCTGCACCCTCTATAAACGGCACAACGCCGAAGTACGGGTTCGGCATGGTAATACTGCTTAAGATCTCCTTACGGCGCATCAGGGGCAATTTCCGAAGGTCCTGGCCCTTATACCGAAGGATATCGAACACAACATAGGTCACGGGCGATATGCCCATGAGCTGCCGGATACGCTGCTCCTTCTTAGCTTGAAAGCGGGTCATGACGTTTTCGAAGTCAACCAACCCCGTCTCCGGATCGGTACAAGCGACTTCACCATCGAGAAGTATGTCGTCATCAAACGGTGTTAGAAGCTCGGGATACTGCTGCGTGCAGTCCGTCTCGTGCCGAGTATACAACCGGATCCGGCCACCTTCCTGTGAGAACAACAGCCGGTGCCCGTCTATCTTTGGTTCGAATATATAATCGTCATGGCTGAATGGGCCACTTGCTGTCTCTAATAACATAGGACTTATGAACATAAAAACACCTCTCATTCGATTATACCTATTGGTATGATCCATGTGAGGCGGTAAGTCTTGTAAATTCAGTTCCTCGCTATTCTCATGGTGGCTTTACACACGAATTAATTTAATTAGTTCATCCAGCTCAGCTCGACTGAAAACATAGAGCTCAGATCGTAGGGGTTCTTCTCCTGTCCAGGAATCTATCGGACCATCTGGTTCAATCTTTATTTTGTCTGTCTGAAGGATTTCGGTAGTAAATTGATCCAACATCTCTCTTTTAAAAACATCCTCAATTTCTTTCTTTCCTGCTGCCGCTCTTAAATTCGCACCAACCTTGTACCTGAAACCTAATCTTGAGGACTGTATCAGTTCGTTGATCGCTTTGACATTGTTATTCACGAGATCATCTCCTTTAGGAGCATTATACAATAATTTAATAGGGATACCGAGACCGCGCCGTGTAGTAATCTCGATATCCCTCACCCGTATGCCGGTACAATGCCCCGGCAGGCAGACCCTATTCTTAATCCATCGGGCCTTTGGTATCGGTTCAGGCTTTTTGTAGAGGGAAAACAGCACCGACCAACGCGAAACCCTCACAGTAATAATGGAGCGGACAGCGGGACTCGAACCCGTCTTCTCCGGCTTGGAAGGCCAGGGCACTGCCTTTATACCATGTCCGCAATCAAACGCCCCTCCCGAGCCTAAAACACGTATAACGTGCCCTCCAGCAGCCGAGACGGGCGTTTGGTGATGTGGGCAAGGATTTGCACCTTGCATAGTAGCATTTCGCGTCACGGGTAGCAGCTTCACCTGACTTCCCCCTTGCGGGTTCCCACGGCCTTATTCCGGTTCTACATCCTTCAGTGGGAGCTCGGCTTTCTCTCTCCGCGCCTGTCGGTTGCGCCGGGGCTCACCGAGTCGTATCTACCTTAGCTCTAAGCGTCTACCTATTCCGCCACCACATCAAATCGTATTTTTATATCCGCTCATCAGCGGTCCTGTTTACTAGACCAGGTAGTCTGTAGATCCCTATAGGATACCTGAAGGGAACTTTGCACCACTCCATATAAAAAGGCCGGCTCCATGGCCGACCCCGATCACCAGGGCATTCATGCCCCTGTGGTGTCCTCTTCTCGATTTCCTATGCTATAAATATAACATATCAAAAACCTAATGACTGATAAAAATCCTTTATTTTTTCTTCAATTTTCCTTTAGTTAATTTTGATACACCTATGTCCATGGGCTCTTTTGAAAAATACTGCGCACGCAGCTTTTTCTTCTGGATGACCCGTTTCCTTCGCAAACAGTACGAAAAGGTTGAAATTGTGTTTATCGCCCACCATACCGAAGCGAAGGAAGTAACCGAGGAGGAATTCTTCACACGCGGTGAAAGCGGCGGAACCATATGTTCATCCGCTTATCAGAAAGCGCTGGATATTATCAATCACCGTTATCCCCCTTCCCAATACAACATTTATCCATTCCATTTCTCGGACGGCGATAATCTCACTTCCGACAATGAACGCTGCGTCAAACTCATCGGCGAGCTGCTGAAGGTAAGCAATATGTTCGGTTACGGCGAGGTCAATCAATACAATCGCAGCAGCACGCTGATGTCGGCCTATAAGAATATCAAGCTGGACCAATTCATGTACCATGTGATCAAAGACAAAGGGGAAGTGTACGACGCACTGAAAACCTTTTTTCGCAAGCGTGAAGGAGCCGCTATATAATCCGTACGCAAAAAAGAATGAAGGAAGATGTGAGCTGATTCATCATCTTGACGTTAGGGGAGGCAGGGACCTCCTCTTTCTTATGGTCTGAAGCGATACGGCTAACAGGCTGTTATCGAAGAGTGCACATACCAAGCACAATAGCTTGTAATTTCAAATGAAAAATCTGTCTTATTATTGACATCACAATGTAGCCGTAGGTTCATTTTTTTGTCACCTTCTGTTTTTCTGGGGATGCTAGTATTTAACTATGACATCAAGTTGCAGGATATTACAGGTTTCGATACAGGTCTCCTTAATATGAAATATCCTCCTATATCCTATAAAGGAAAGGGAAGGTTTACCATGTTCCAAATGACACATCGACTATTCAGCACCCAGACGTTTGAGAATATGTCCTACATATTATCGCAGCGGCTGTTGCAGGGCGGCATCAGTGCAGATCCTTCGAAAGGAGTGATCTCCAGTGCCGATATCGGATAAACCACATTCGCGTTACATGCCTGGTCTGGATGGACTAAGAGCCCTCGCCTTGATCGGGGTTATGGGATACCACTGGAATTTTGGTTTTGCAGGCGGTGGTTTTCTCGGGGTCAGTTTATTCTTTGTACTATCCGGTTATCTCATAACCGATATTCTAGCATCCCAATGGCATCATCAACGGCGGATCGACCTGAAGGATTTCTGGATACGAAGGTTCCGGCGCCTTCTGCCGGCCATGCTGCTCATGCTGTTCATCCTGGTCGTATGGGTTACACTGTTCGACCGATCCCGGCTGCTCACTCTTCGGGGCGAAGTACTGGGAGCCGTTACGTACATAAGCAACTGGCAGTTTATTTATCAGCAGCAATCCTATTTCGAATCATTTGGCCCGCCGTCTCCACTAGGGCATTTCTGGTCGCTGGCCGTGGAAGAGCAGTTCTACTTGCTGTGGCCGCTCATCATGCTGGCGGGACTCAAGCTGTTCCCCCGCAGAGGACAGCTGTTCAGCTTTATCGCCGCCGGAGCAGCAGCCTCGGCTCTGGTCATGGCGCTCATCTACCAGCCGGGAGAAGATCCCAGCCGAGTCTACTATGGAACGGATACCCGGGCGTTCGGTCTGCTGATCGGAGCAGGGCTGGCCATCGTATGGCCCAGCTGGAAGTTATCCCTTCAAGTATCCACTGCCGTCCGGCGCAGACTTAACCTGACAGGTGCTGCAGCATTGCTCATCATCCTCTTCATGATGTGGCAGGTGGACCGGTACGATCCGTTCCTGTATCGCGGAGGCATGTTCCTCTTCTCTATGGCTGCTGCCGTACTCGTTGCGGTACTCGCCCATCCCGCGGCATCAATCAGTCGCTTGTTAAGCTGGAAACCGCTGTTATGGGTAGGCGTACGTTCCTATGGCATCTATTTGTGGCATTACCCTGTGATGATACTCACCTCGCCTGCTTCCGGTTCAGGAGATCTGAGCCTGCCACAGGTTGTATTGCAGATTACGGCAAGTGTCATACTGGCAGCACTATCCTGGAAGTATGTAGAAGAGCCGATACGACACGGCGGTTTGAAGAAGTTATGGCTTAAGGTCCGTTCCGTTCGCCGCCGTCCGGCTTCGATATCGTTAAGAGGCTGGATCGTGTCGCTAAGCTCGCTTATCTTAATTGGTATTTTCTGTACCGGCATGATGAGCAGCGTATCCGATGCAAGAACAGTTGGCGATATCGCCGCAATGCTGAACATCGAGAACCCGGTTCTGGAAGAACCCGAGCCGTCTCAAACAGAGGAGCCCTCCCCAGACGTTCCTCCGCAAGGACAGCAGCGAAATCCGGTAGGAACGAGTGGAAACATTACTCCGCCTGCGGACGTGTCTTCGATGCAGCCTGAAGCGACGAGGGAGCCAAGCTCCGGGGATGACACGAAGAAGGATTCCCTCCCGGATACAGAAGCCGTTCCAGGGAATAACGATTCAATCGTGAATGAAGATTCGGGCAATGCACTTCCAGCCGGAGATGGCACCGCGAGCCATCAGACAAACAAAGTGGATGGGAGCTCAGAGACAACGGATTCCGGCAACAATGATAAGACTGGTAAGGAAATAAAGTCTGAAAATCCTCCTCAATCCAAGGATTCTTCAGACGGTTCTGCTGATGGCAAGGACCCTAACCATACCAAGCCGGTGAATAAGGATCCGCAAGCTCGTCCATCGTCTAAATCCACAATCACGGCCATCGGAGATTCGGTCATGCTCGGTGTCTCCCCTTATCTGGAGAAATCACTGCCCGGCATTCATATCGATGCGGTGATTGGACGCCAAATGCGCCAGGCTGATGATCTTGTCCCAGCATTGAAAGCTCAAAACCGTATCGATGGCGGCATCATCATTATCGGACTGGGAACCAACGGAGCTTTCTCGAAAAAAGACCTCGATTCGCTTCTGCGCCCGCTGGATTCCGCTAAGCAAATTGTACTTGTCAATACACGGGTTCCTCGTGATTGGGAACAGAACGTAAACGACATGCTGGCAAAAGCGGCTGCCGAGAACCCGAAGGTTACACTCGTGGATTGGTACTCGGCGAGCAAAGATCATCCTGAATATTTCCGATCCGACAGCGTTCACCTGGAACCGGAAGGTGCCGCTGCCTACACCTCGATGCTGCTTCAATCTATCAAGAAATAAGCATTATCCGATTCTTGCCATATTCCATTCTTACTAATGTCGACCTGCTCTCATAATTTTATGGGACAGGTCGACTTTTTACTTATATACGTAATGGCAAGCAGCAATATGATATAATTCGATTACCTTATATCATTATTTCCCATAGAAGGCGGTGTCCTGATATATGAACAATATCGTGACGATGAAATGGCTGCTGGCCAGACTCTACGAATCGGATCTGGTCATCGTAGACTGCCGTTTTGCTCTTGGCAAGCCGGAAAGCGGCCAGGCCAGTTACGAGGAGTCGCATATCCCGCGTGCGGTTTATCTCGATCTGGAGAAGGACCTCTCCTCCCCCATTACGGAACATGGCGGACGCCATCCGCTGCCAGACTTGGATACATTGGCAAAGCGTCTTGGCCAATCCGGTATTCATCAAGGCAGCCGTGTCATCATCTATGATGACCAGGGCGGGGCCATGGCCAGCCGTTTATGGTGGCTGCTGAAATATACGGGGCACGAACAAGCCTATGTAATGGCCGAAGGCTATTCAGCCTGGAAGAGTGCTTCTTATCCGGTTACGGATGAACAGCCGATTGTCATTCCCGTTACATACGAAATGAAGCTGCAGCCCCATAAACTCGTCAGCGTACATGACGTACGCGAGGCTTCTCAACAGGGTATCAGCATGCTTCTGGATTCCCGCGAGCCGCGCAGATATGCCGGATTGGAGGAGCCCTTGGATGCCAAGGCCGGACATATTCCGGGTGCAAAGAACTACTTCTGGAAGGGTGTTCTGGAGCCTTCCGGACATTGGAAGGCTCCAGGAGCACTTCGTGAGCACTTCTCGGACATTCCGCAAGATGCCGAGATCATTGTATACTGCGGCTCCGGCGTAACTGCCTGCCCCAACGTGCTTGCTCTGGAGGAAGCCGGTTACGGCCATGTGAAGCTGTATGCCGGCAGCTGGAGCGACTGGATCAGTTACGAGGACAACCCGGTTGCGACGGGAGACGAGTAAAGTGCAAGAACCCGTTAGTCGGCGGGTTCTTTTTTTATATGATCGCTCTTGTTAACTATCTTTCATGAATCTATGTATCGCTGAAACGACAACTCGTGCTAAAGTACATTCAAAGAGAAACTATCGTAAAACACGGGCTTTGACTTAAAAAACGCCCTGCTTATCGCAGTGAATAACGGATTTTAGCAAACGGAGGACTCGATTGTGGCCAATATATTAGTCGTTGAAGATGAAAAATCGATAAACGATTTAATTACAATGAATTTAAAACTGGTAGGACATCATTTCTGTAAATCTTACAACGGAACAGACGTCATTCAATTTCTTAAACAGGAGAAATTTGATCTGATTCTCCTAGACATAATGCTGCCTGGTATGGATGGTTTTGAACTAATGCAACATATACGAGCATATAACATACCGGTTATTTTTCTTACAGCAAAGGAATCCTTGTCCGACCGCATCACCGGATTTGAACTTGGAGCTGAGGATTATATCATCAAACCATTTGAAATTTTAGAGCTTCTTGCTCGCATAAATGTCGTGCTTCGCCGTGCGAAGCCATCCGATGACCTTTTTGTCTTAGGTGAAGCAGAAGTCAAATTGCTGGAACGGCAAGTATTAAAAGACGACCAACCTGTAGAACTGACTGCACGAGAATTCGATCTACTTGAGGTATTAATCCGTAATCGCAATATTGCGTTATCCAGAGAGAAACTGCTGGAACTTGTCTGGGGTTATGATTTCCTCGGTGAAACCCGCACGGTAGACGTCCATATTAGACAGCTGCGTAAAAAGCTAGGATGGGAAGAACGGATCGTCACTATCTTTAAGCTGGGTTATAGGCTGAATGCGGAGGTATAGAACCCATTGAAATTCTGGCTGAAGACACTACTCGTGGTATTAGTTCTTTTCGTTGTGGCACTTGATATCAGTGTTGTCATGATTATGAATAAAAGCTGGTCTCTTAATAGAGAGCGAGAAATCCAAAGAGCCTCAAGTGAACAAGCGCTCATTGCAAATAACATCTATGAGAATTTAACGTCGATCATGTCACGAGGATCGAGTGTAGACGATGAAATCCTGCACAATGTTACCTATTCTTATGCCAAAAATTATTTACAACAGGGTGTTACCTTACAGCTCTGGAATCAAGAACAGCTATTATATCCAAAAGATATGAACCATCTAATAAAACCCGACATTCCATTCGAACAAATTGAAGAACAAGGAATTCATTATATACAATTCTCTCATAAACTTCCTCCCCCTTATGATCATCTACTGCTTGTTTACACACGAGATATTGAGGAATTGTATGACAATCAGCGAGAGCTGAATCGTTTTTTTGTAACTATCAACTTTACGATCAGCCCTGCGCTTATGATTCTCCTGTTTCTATTCATCAGGCAGTTGACTAAACCACTTAGGTTGTTATCGAAGACAACCAAACATATTGCCGAAGGCGATTACTCAGAACGGGTCCTGTTATACAACAAGGATGAGTTCGGCGAATTGTCGCAGAATTTCAACCGCATGGCTGAAGCGATAGAACAGCGTATGCATGAGTTGTCAGAAATGGCAGAAGAAAAACAACGAATCGTTGATAATCTTGCACACGAATTGCGAACACCACTTACAAGTATGCAAGGCTTCGCAGAATACTTGAGATCCGCTAACATTGGGGAAGAAGAACGCGGCACCGCCACCCACTATATATGGACCGAAACCATGCGATTAAAAAGCCTGGCCTTTAAGCTGCTAGACCTTTCGGTTGTCGGTCGTAAACCGCTGGAACTGCAACGAATCCCTGTTGAAGAGTTATTCAATTCTGTCCAACAGACTGAAATGAAAAACATGAGGGATTCTCGAATCAAGCTTATTGTCCATCGGGATATCGATTATGTATATGGGGACTTTGATTTACTCGCCACTTTCCTAGTAAACTGCCTTGAGAATTCAATTCATGCTTCCGTTGAAGGAGGCGAAATTAGGCTAATGGCTTATGAACTTGACGAAGAAGCCGTTCTGGAAGTACGCGATTTCGGTATTGGAATGACTGCACAGCAGGTGGCACGGGCTTTTGAACCCTTTTACCGAGCTGACAGTGCCCGTTCCAGAGAACATGGAGGGGCAGGGCTCGGCTTATCCTTGTGCCGTCAAATTGCCAAAGCACACGATGCTCGTCTATCACTGCAGTCTAAGCAGCATTCAGGAACGAGTGTCCATCTTATTTTACAACTCCATAACAACTCCAGTACGACTCCATAATAACGCTATATTAAAGTAAACCAAGACAAAAGCTTATTAAATGGAGGGTATAACAATGAAAAACAAGAAGAAATTATTTACGATGGCAGCAACAGTATTTGTTATTTCGGGGGGACTTCTAGCATTAAATGCAGTCATGGTTCCAAGTGTCGTAAATCAAACAGTTGTAGCACAAAAGGCGTCCTTGCAACAGAACATATCAACCGTAAGCTCCGTTAGCAGCACGGTGCCTGTTATGAAAATTGAAGCCACAGCTCCTGTATCGACAGTTGAGAGCTATCTAGAGCAGACTATAACAGATGAAGAAGTACAATTAATTAATAACTATTTCGATGAAAATAAGAAAGAAACCACCGAGCTAAGCAGAGAGCTTACAGAAGAGGAAAGTAACCGTCTTCTAAAGCTGGGCGATCAATATGTATATGATGGACTGCGACCAACGAGCCCGCTACCCTTAGAGCCAGGACCTTATGATTTTTATCTCGATATGGACAAAGACATCTTCTTCTACCCCAAGAGACCTATGACAGATCAAGAGCTGCTGCAACATATCGACTGGTACTACCGGATCAACTATGTATTATCCAAACGAGTTGATCCCGAACAACAGGAAATCACCGACATCAAAGAGTCAGAAGCTGTCAAATTTGCAGCAGCAAGTGTAAAGAAAATATTTGACGTCGATGTTTCCAAACTGGAGGTCTCTGCCTCTTTGCATACCTTATATTCCGAACAACAGAAAACATGGAGTATTCTCTTTCAGCCTTATAAAGCAGATACTTTACGAGCCAATGGACAAGCCTATTTAACTTATATTGTCATCCTGGATTCAACAACAGGTACGGTGATAGATACAACGGTTACTGATTTATCATACAAAAGAACACCTATTAGTTCCTCAGCAAGTCTAAAAATAAGCAAGGATGCAAGCTGGGTGGTAGCAGCTAGGCAGATTGTGACTAAAAAGCTTGGCGAAACCCGAGCAATCAAGAGCGCAAAATATGTGAAGAATCCAGTTAACGATAAACGTGGAATGGTTAACATTCTAATTACATTGGAAGATGGCAGCACTTATGATGCAGAGCTTCGTTATCCTGAAAAAACACTACGATGCCTGTTGTATAATCCTGCTCCCTCCATTACACCATAACCTCTCAAGTATTAGGCTGGTTCCTCATAGATTGAATTCAATACAACAAAAAAGAGTGTGCAGAAATTGCACACTCTTTATCTATTTTTCCAGTAAGCCAACACGTCATATCATTTGCGAGCGTGCTCATCGTCGACGACGGAGAGAACCACATCAACTATCTATCCTGTTTGGAGAGCCAATCCGCCAATTCTTCTGTTTGAGCAAGAACGGCAAGCGGATCATAATACCAGGAGCGTTCCTCAGGCCAGACGTACATCTGTCCCTTATTGACTGCCGGGAGGCTGCCCCAGATCGGGTCTGCTTTATAATCCTCCATCGTACTGGAATTGGAGGTCATAATAATATAATCACCCGCATATTTGCTCACCATTTCAGCCGTTAACTCAGCCCACTGCTTCTCTAATATCTCCTCGGCCACCCCGCTCGGAGGTTTCCTTCCCAAAGCCTGATAGACAGCCTGACCGCCACGCCCAAAATTATCACCGTATACCCAGGTTGACTTCTCGCCGTCCTCCATAATACTGAAGGTGGCGTCAGTGGGAATTGCTGCATCGACTTTAGCCTTGGCGGCCGCAATGCGCCGGTCATATTCCTCCAGCCAGGTTTTAGCTTCTTCTTCCTTACCAAACAGTTCGCCGAAACAAGTCAACTCTTCGTGGGCGTTTTTTAAATCCCCGTACGGAATGACGATAGTAGGTGCAATTTTACTGAGCTGTTCATACGTTTTTTCAGCATTGCCGGTGATGATGAGATCCGGATTCAATGCCACGATTTTCTCGACTGACGGCTTTCCGTAATCCCCAATATCCTCGATTCCTTCCAAAGATTCTTTAAAGTAGTAGTTCTTGATGGTTAATCCTGGCGCTCCGACCGGAATCACATCAAGCGCAATGAGACTTCCCAAGTATTCTTCAGCAACAATTCGCTGCGGATGCACCGGAACTTCAATGTCTCCATGGACAGTGGAGATCGTTTTCACTTTGGAATCTCCCTCCGAATTCGTCTCAACCGCTTTCGACGGATCCGACGCTGCAGTCTGTACTGTCTCCGTGTTGCTATTGCCGTTACCCGTATCTGCTGCTCCACACGCACTGATCATAAGTGCCGTTATAAGGACCATGACAATCAATGTAAGCCTTCGTCTGCTCAAATAATCTGAAAAAAGCAATTTGAATCCCCCTTATTTATCGATAACGATAATCATTCTCAAATAAACTTTACCCCCTGTCCCTTCAAATGGCTATGCCTTATAATGATGTCCATTCATGCAAATTTGTGATTTCGTCTCAGCACCTTCATCAATTCGTGCAGCTGTGCTTCCGAAGAGATGGGATCATACCCGAAGAATAATTCCGGCTGATTCAGCACATAGACTTGATTGCGCCGGAATGCATCCAAATTCATCCATTCCTCCGAACGAAACAATACATTGACACGTTCCTGACCAGATGGATCACTTGGGAGTGACGTGATAAAAATATGATCTGCTGCATAAGAAGCGATCTCTCCAATATCGACTTCGACAAACCCATCACGAAACAAACCCTCCTCTATCAGCCGTTCAGGTGGACGGAATCCGATATCATCATATAAAATCTGACTGCCTCTGCCGAAGCTGCCGCTAATGCAATAGGCCTTGTCCGAGCATATTTCCCAGACAACGGCGGTGCCCCGCTCACCAAGCACATGGTTCAGCTCACCATTCACACGATCGGCAAGTTCGTCATAACGGGACAGCCAATCCTCTGCTGCCGTTTGTTTGTTCATCGTGCAAGCAATGAAACGAAACTGTTCACGCCAGCTCATCGTCTTGAATGGCAGCTCCAGAACAGGGGCCAAAGAGAGCATCCTCTTATTCTCAGCCGCAGAATTGTAGCTAATAATCAAATCGGGACTGGATGAAGCCACTGCTTCATAGTATCCATCAGTGGCAAGCGTATAGGGATCGAAATAACGTCCTGTACTCAAGTTCCTGTTATATTGAGTCTGCAGCAGCCAGGAAGTATACACACCAAGCTCTGGAATAATGCCAAGTGCCAACAACGATGCGGTATGGTTAAGATTCAACGCCGTGATACGTTTAGTCTTGCGTTTGTATACCGTAGGCGATACGCCGACGGATTCTTTGAATTTACGGCTTAAGTACAAGCCCTCCTTATACCCTACCTCCTGCGCCAGAGCATTCAGATCCTGCGATCCGGTCAATAGTCGTTCCTGCGCTTTGCGAATTCGAAGCAGCGTCAGGTAAGCATTAAAGGTACGTCCGGTATGCTTGCGGAACATGCGTGAGAAATGCTCAGGACTGACACCCGACAGAGCAGTCATATGCTCACGTGTTACATCTTGATGGTAGTTCTTTTCTATATACTCAAGAGCTTGCTCCACCCAAGATTGTTTTGTTGATGAAGAAGCCCTGATTTCCATCTCCGCATGGATCTCCTGCAGCAGTTTAATAAACAGAAGCTGCATGTGAAAGGGCTCATCTGAGTTCTGGCCTCTCCACAAGCTCTCAAACTCTCCGGCCAATCGCAGAGTCTCGGGCGAGATGGCATGAAACGGCGCAGAGCAATCAAGACCATAAGATGTGCTGCCAGCTATAGATAAACACCGGTATTCTATATAAATCCCCCGCAACGGGGTAACTCTGTTCGATTCCAGCCTTAAATCCGGAATGGTGCTGCCAGAGACAAATACACTTCCCCTGGAAACCGGGAATGAACGATCATCCTGGTGCAGCATACCGGCTCCGTCCTGAATAATCAGTACTATGTAATCCGCCTCCTGACTGTCCCCGATGGTGCTTAGAATCCCTTTCTCCAATCCGATTAAACGAATGGGGATATGAAAAGAGTACATGGAAAAGGTGGCCTTTGGAGTTAACATAGAATCCCCCCTTGATTATGATAATGATTATCAATTAAGTATAACAGATGCGCTGTCTCATCTGTTAGGATAAATCCATTCTCAGCAGCTATGCATTTTTATGAACTGACAAAGCAAAGTCCGTTCAAAAACCTTCAACTTATATGACGGCTTTCATCATCAACTACAGTCTAAAACGACCATAAGCCTGGTACTTGCATATATGTGCTACGCTTGAATTAAGAATCACTCATTCCACTAAAAAGGAAGTGTGTACACAATGATACTGAATCATCTTAATCTCACGGTAACTGATGTAACCGCAGCCAAGGAATTTCTGCAAACTTATTTCGGACTCAAAATCGGCGGTGAGCGCGGGCAGTCATTTGCAGCGTTGTTTGACGATGAAGGGATGGTGCTGACCTTAATGCGGGGGACCGAGGTGAACTATCCCAAGACTTTTCATATCGGCTTTATACAGGAAAGCGAAGAGAAGGTAAATGAAATCCATCAACGTCTGAGGGAGGATGGGTATGATGTCCCTCCTCCCCAAAGGGCCCACGGCTGGACTTTCTATGTCAAGGCTCCGGGAGGCTTTACAGTAGAAGTACTTGCATAACTATCATGCCGCATGAGGTAACGGCTGGGTTAGCTTCCTACCATAAGAAGCCTGCGCACTGCGCGCGGGCTTTATGGTATGTCGGCCTGTTACAGAACATGCAAAAAACCGTGCATGGCACGGTTCTTCTCATGAAAAAGTGTTCTTCTCTTACTTCAAGAAGCAAGCTCTTACAAGTGAGAGCCTCCGCTTGCATCGATGCTCTGACCCGTGATCCAGCGGCTCTCCGAAGAAGCCAGAAATGCTGCGATATCTGCGATATCGCCAGGCTCTCCCCACCTTCCGAAGACCGAATAATCGGCGCCGAATTGAAACGAAGCAGGATCCTGAAGCATCGGGGCATTCATGTCCGTGTTAATGAATCCGGGTTGAATCGCATTGACCGTAATCCCACGGGAGCCAAGCTGGCTTGACAAGGAGAGCGTCAACGCATTGATGGCCCCCTTCGTCATGGTGTACGCCGGAATATTGGGCAAGGAAATCCGGGTTACTGCAGACGATAGATTAATAATGCGCCCCTCGTCCCGAAGGCGCGGAAGGGCTTGCTGAATCAGGAAGAACGGTGCCTTCACATTGACTCGCATGATATCGTCAAAGCTCTCTTCTCTTGTCTCCTCGATTGTTGCCATCAAACCGACTCCTGCGTTATTGACCAGAATATCGAAACGCGTATCATCGGTCCGTGCTCTCAACATCTCATCCAGCGTTTTGTACAGCTTGCTTACTCCATCCCTGTCGCCAAGATCTGCCCCAATCAGAAAAGCGTCGCCTCCGCCCTGTGTTATCTCCCGTACGACCTCTTCCGCCGTATCGCGGTTCTTGCCATAGTGAACAGCTACCAAGGCCCCTTCCTTTGCTAGACGCATGGCTACGGCGCGCCCAATTCCTCGACTGGAACCCGTAACCAGGGCTATCTTCCCATTCAATGCAGTCATGATCTCATCATCTCCTCTTCTTCTTTCACTTTCAGTTTTATCACAGGGTCCGTTTCGAAATGTTGCTCACCTATTCGGACACTATTCGGACATTCCTTTTCTGAAAATTAAAAATCATTTACATTCCATGTAATGCTCTTTATAATGAGAATATCAAAAGAGCTGCGCAACCTATGTTTGCATAAAGCGATTAAAGGATGATTTTTTCCTTTAATCGCTTTTTTTGTGAGCTTGTTGAAAGTCATGGAGGTAGGTACGTATGAAAAAAAGAGCATTTGATATGATCATGCTGCTCATCGGGGCATTTATTTTTGCGCTGGCCGTCAATTTATTTGTGATTCCCAACGATTTTGGCGAAGGCGGCGTTACCGGGGTATCCATCATTCTGTATTACGTGCTGCAATGGTCCCCGGCACTGGTCGGCATCGTTATTAACGGGATTTTACTCATTATCGGCTACAGGCTGCTGGATAGAAGAACAACGGTGTATACCATTATTGCGGTTGCCTTTAACTCCATCTTCCTGCATCTGACAGAGAACTGGCGTATCGCTTCGAATGAGCCGGTGATCAACGCCATCTTCGCCGGACTGTTTGCCGGCGTCGGAATCGGACTCATCGTCCGGGTGGGCGGCACAACGGCAGGCACAGTCATACTCGCACGTCTGGCCAACAAATATTGGGATTGGAATATCAGCTACGCCCTGCTGTTCTTCGACCTGATCGTGGCTGGACTGTCCGTCTTTGTTATCGGTATCGAGAAGGTGATGTTCACGGTGGTGATCCTCTATATCGGGACAAAAGCCATGGAGTTTATTATCGAGGGGCTGAATCCCAAAAAAGCTGTTACCATCATCTCAACCCATCATGATCGCATCGCCATACGGGTGACGGAGATCATGGATCGCGGGGTAACCGTATTGCGGGGTTACGGATACTACACCGGTCAAACGAAAGATGTGCTCTACATCGTCATTAGCAAACAAGAAGTATCCATGCTCAAAAAAATCGTGCGCGCAGAGGACAAAAATGCCTTTGTCACGATCCACGATGTACGCGATGTGTTTGGCGAGGGATTCATTGATATATCCAAATAAAACGCACTTATTCTTATTGTAATAACAAAATAGATCGAAACTCAGCACGCGGACTGGGTTCGATCTTTTTTTTGTGTACATGTTCGGCTATATTAAACAGCTTATATCGGAGACATATATCTTCCGTACTCCAATCCGAGATTCGTTATCGCATCATCCGACACGGACAGCAGAGGTACATTCTCTCCTTCCGCCCCGGCCTGCTTCGGATCTGCTGGCTGGATGACCAGAAGCGTCTCCGCCGGAAGATGGCTCCTTCAGATCCTGTAATAATATTCCATGTTTTCCATTACCCTAAACGTAAAACACACCCAAAAAATTTATCTGCGCGACCGGTTTCGTTGTGTATTTCCATGACAAATTCAGCTTATTTTTTGCATTTTACCTACACGAAACACGGCGAAACTGCCAGCGAATTAACACCTAATGACAGGTTTATAGAAATATTTAATGAGTTCGTAAAAAACATTTTATTGGTAATGCGAGCCAAGATTCTATAAAATTCTTTTTAACTTAAAAATGCAGAGTGCAAACTTTTAATGTTTTAGTACAAATTGTCCAAGACAGGCCCCTCTATCTGCAGAACAGACGATTTTTCACGCAATACTACTTTAACGATTTGAAGGAGTGCATCGCAAAAGTGACTACGAATATTTCTGTATCCTCACCCCTTACTGCCGCGCAAGATTATGTGGAATCCATCTATAACCAGGTTGTAGCGCGAGATCCGCATGAGTCCGAATTTCATCAAGCCGTCCGGGAATTTGTGGATTCCCTCGTCCCTGTGTTAGCCCAGCATCCGAAGTATCGTGAGCTTGGTATCTTGGAGCGCCTTGTCGAGCCGGAGCGTATGATCACCTTCCGCGTTCCTTGGATGGACGACCAAGGCAGAACTCAAGTGAACCGCGGGTTCCGCGTCCAGTTTAACAGCGCACTGGGTCCGTTCAAAGGCGGCATCCGGTTCCATCCGTCGGTTTATGCCGGCATTGTCAAATTCCTTGGTTTTGAGCAAATCTTTAAAAACTCGCTCACGGGCCAGCCGATCGGCGGCGGCAAGGGTGGTTCGGATTTCGATCCGAAAGGCAAGTCCGATCAGGAAGTGATGCGTTTTACCCAGAGCTTCATGACCGAGCTGTACCGCCATATCGGACCTGATTCCGATGTGCCTGCTGGGGATATCGGTGTCGGTGCTCGCGAGATCGGTTATATGTTCGGTCAATACAAGCGTATCCGCGGAGGACATGAAGCTGGAGTGCTGACAGGCAAAGGCGTCATATATGGCGGAAGCCTGGCTCGGACGGAAGCAACCGGTTATGGCTGCGTTTACTTCGTACAGGAAATGCTGGCTGCGCAAGGCCTTGATTTCAAAGACCGCCGCGTCGTGGTTTCCGGCTCGGGCAACGTCTCCATTTACGCCATCGAGAAAGCGCAGCAGCTCGGCGCGCATGTCATTGCTTGCAGTGATTCCAACGGATACCTGCATGATCCGGACGGAATCAACCTTGAAACCGTCAAGCTGCTGAAGGAGCGGGATCGCCTGCGGATCAGCGAATACGTCAAGATCCACCCGCATGCCGAGTATACCGAAGGCTGCTCGGGAATCTGGAACCTTCCATGCGATATCGCACTTCCTTGTGCCACGCAGAATGAGCTCGACGCCGACGCTGCCAAAACACTCATCGCAAACGGAGTGAAGGCTATCGGCGAGGGAGCCAATATGCCTTCAACATTGGAGGCCATGGAGCTGTTCATTAGCAGCGGCGTGTTGTTTGGACCGGCTAAAGCCGCCAATGCAGGCGGAGTTGCCGTATCCGCACTGGAGATGAGCCAAAACAGCATGAGAATGTCATGGACCTTTGAAGAGGTGGATGCGAAGCTCCATCAGATTATGAAAAACATCTACAGCAGTGCCGTAGATGCTGCTGAAGAGTATGGTGTGGCCGGCAATCTTGTGGCTGGCGCCAACATCGCAGGTTTCATCAAAGTGGCCGATGCCATGATCGCCCAAGGTATCGTATAATATACAGAAAAAAAAAAGCCCTGCCGCATATGCGGCAGGGCTTCTTACAGCTTACAGCAGCTCGCTGCGGAGCTCTTCGGCTGATTTTGGCGACAGGTATCCGAGCGGGATATCAAATACCGTCTTGGCGCCTTGCTGTCCCTCTCTGCTCAAGCGAATGGCCGCTCTTGCATAAGACACGAGCACGCTCGCCGTAAATTCAGGGTTGCTGTCGAGTTTCAGCCCGAATTCAACAATTTGCTTGCTTCCGTTTCCGGTGATCCCGCTGCGGATGACAAATCCGCCGTGAGGCATCCCGGCATGCTTAGCCTCAAGCTCTTCTTGCGTAATAAAGGTAACGGTTGTATCGTAATCCGCAAAATAGTTAGGCATCGACACAATGGTTTGGCGGATTTGTTCTTGGTCCGCTCCTTCTTCCGCTACAACAAAGCAATCTCTCCGATGCTTCTCGCGAGTAGATAGCTCCGGCGTTTCTCCGGAACGGATCTGGTCGATAACCTCTTCTACCGGAACCGTGTATTGAACGCCCGCTTTCACCCCGGGTACTCGACGGATCGCATCCGAGTGGCCTTGGCTTACGCCCTTGCCCCAGAACGTGTAGTCTTTTCCTTCAGGCAGAATCGCTTCGGCGAGGAGACGGTTCATGGAGAACAGCCCCGGATCCCAGCCTGTCGAGATCACGCTCACATGACCTCCGCCCATCGCTGCTTTGTTAACTTCCTGGAAAAACTCAGGGATTTTCGCGTGTGTGTCAAAGCTGTCTACCGTATTGAACATACTGGCAAGCTGTGGAGTTTGCTCAGGCAAATCCGTAGCCGAACCGCCACAGAGGATCATGACATCAATCTTGCCGATATATTGCTCTGCCGCTGATATATGCTCGAAGCGTGCACCGGAATTTGCCGGCATTTGCTGCGGGTCTCTGCGCGTGAAGATAGCCACCAGCTCCAGATCCGGATTCTGTCCGATCGCTTTCTGTACCCCTTTACCCAAGTTACCATAACCTACGATTCCTACTTTAATAGATGCGTTCAATGTTTATCCTCCCTTTGCCAGACCATACTTCCATTGGCATGATGTTTATGTACTGCTTTAAAGTATAAGTATATAGACATCACAACAAATGTAAACTATTTTATGTTGAGAGGAAATCCTTTCTATCTGTTTCGTTCATATTTTATCCACAATAATCTTACCTGTCGTCTTGTGAAACGTTGCCCCGGTATTCTGACTTCGTTCTTGCTATTTCAACACGAAGGGCCCATAATTTTGCAGCCATAAGAGGATTTATGAAAGCTTAAGAGAAGTAAATATTAAGATCACCCGAGAAAAGGAGACATGTTATCATGCAAAAAATAAAGGCGTTATCCATAACTCTTGCTTGTGCTTTATCGCTCTTTGCATCTTCTCTCGTTCCAGCACCAGCATCAGCAGATGCCAATGCCGCCTCCGCCAAGGAATGGATCCAAATCTCCGCACGGACATCTTATTACGGTGAGACAGCCAATGGCCAGCCCCACGGGCGAGGCACTATCAAATGGGGTGAAGACAAACAGTATTCCGGCGATTTCGTAAACGGAAAACGCACGGGCACCGGTAAATACATGAACCAATACCAAGCAGATGATGAAGAACATAAAGTGGTGTACAACGGCTCCTGGACGGACGATAAGATGGATGGCGAAGGCCTCCAGACGCACAAAGTCACGCTCCCCGACGGGACCGTCAGATGGAACCAGCTCCAGAAGGGGACATTCAAGGCAGGCGTATTCCAAAGCGGCTACGATGTCATTCATGCCGTAGCGGACCCGGATTACAGCTTCACTTACAAGAATGGCAAGGAATTGCTGACGATTATGGGAAGCAACCAAAACATGAAAAAAGCCTGGGCAGCTGCCTCCATGTTCAGTGTCCAATACAAAAACGGCTCCGTCAACAAATCCTATTCGATCTTTCCGGCCAGCACGGCTGCAGAACAACGTCAAAATGATGCCGCGAAAAAATATTTAAAGAGCATACAAAACAAAATAAATCCTCATCTGTTGCAATTTGAGGCATTGTCCAAGCAGGTCCCGTTAAAATAACCCGGATTTAAACAAAACCAAAAAAGAACCCCCATCTTGCAAAAAAACAAGAGTCGGGGTTCTTTTGGATGTTTGACGGGTTCTTTCATTGAACTCCGTCGATGTTATGAAGCAGGCCGATCGAGTACATAACGAAGCGTATAGTAATCCGGCTTCTCAATGACTACGTTATAGCCCAATAACTCGGCGGTTTGCAGAAGGGGAACCATGGTCTTCCCGCCCGCAACATAAGGAGCATGTCGAAGTGTAACCTCGCTTTTGGCCACTCCATTCTTCCTGTCCTCTTTGCTTCTGGACTCCCATGCCTGTGTTGAATCCACCTTCAGCTCGACTGCGGGACCTCGGCCTGATAATGTCACGATCCCCGCATCATACGCAGCCGATATCCCCAGTGCTTCAACCGCTTCCTTCACAGGCACCATCAATTCCGTCTCGTCGGGCATCATCCGGCTTGTAAAAGAGATGGGCTCCCCATTCCCGTCTATCAAGACCTCGACATTTCTGGCTTCCTTCCCCGTAATAAGCACGGTGTCGACCTGTCTGGATAGCCGTTCCGTGAATGCCTCAACATTATCCGGCGTCACCTTATAGCGGACATCCCCTTCACTGATTGCCCAAGTTATACGGGAGTTTATGTCCTGTGAATGATGCGACAGATCCTTGAATAACGAGAAATCGTAGGTCCAGTCCGCTTCAGCCTGGAAGTCATATACCTGCGTGTTGCGATAGCGGTTGAACTGCTGGAACATCCAGGTCTTCATTTCCAACTGGTTGCTGTAACGGGCCGGGTTTGAATCCTGCCAAAGCTTCTGCCGCAGAATGCTGTATGGCGGAGAATAAACGATAAATTCAACTTCGGGATATGCCTCGACCAAAGACAAGACATACGTGTTGAAATGATGCTGCACCTCTTCGAGCGGCTCTTCATTCACGCCAAAATAATGTTCCGTGTTTCTTGCGCGATCGTAGGCATTCATCACCTGATCACTTCCATAGGACGCTTCATCGTTCCAGTTATACAGATACTCGATATTTTGGGGTGTTCCACCCAGGAGCGACTTGGCAATCCCTCTTGCAAAGTTTTCATAAGCGGAGTAATTGAACCAATACTTGTAATCGTTCCACCAGATGTCATCATAAAGGTAATCAGGAAAATTAGCATCTGTGCCCTCATCCGGATTCTTGAGTGCAAAATAGTCCAGTCCCCACAGGACTCTCTTCACCTTCCCAGTCTCAAGCGCCAGCGATGCAATCTTAAACTGCTCATCCGCTGTTGATCCTCGCATGGACAGCTTGAGAGCTTGACCTCCCAGAGCCTCCCCCACTTCAGACGGCAGGAAATTCTCCGTCATGGATGTACCCAGAATAATCGTATCATAGGGATAATTGCGGGCCAGACCAGGGTTCTGGTATCGCTGCTCGCCGGTGAATACAGGAGAATACCAGGTTGCCTTGCGGTAGAACTGAAAAGGGTCCAGCACAAATGTCATACAACTGATCAGCAGCGCAGCTGCGATGGAAACGAGAGCAAACTGAATCAGCATCCTTTTTCCGGCTCTCCGAGAAGCTCGCGCAGGTTGGGGACCTGCCACGGCATGCCTCTTGGATGGCGCCGACTTCGCGGCTGTTGATGTGGATGGCATGTTCATTAGCCGCCCTTCCTAAAAATTAAAATACAAAAATTCGCTAATGCGAGTAATGTACATCAAAGAGATCACAAACAGTACCGCACATACTACTGCCTGTCTGAAGTTCGGCCGGAAGGATACGGACAGCTCCGAGGAATTCCGACAGAAGAACACGATCGGGGCGATGAGGATCATGATCGCGACCGGCTCTAACAGGGCAGTGTCCAAATTCAGATGAATACCCGATAGACCGCTCATTCCCTTCATCAGCCGCATGGCATCAGCCCAGCTTTCCGCTCGGAAAAAGACCCAGGTCACCGTTATAAAAACGAAGGTGATCGCCCAAGCGAGCACACGGGGCATCGTAATGCCCAGCTTCCCCCATAACCGTTGAATGACCTGTCCGACACCGTGCAGGAGGCCCCAGAACAGAAACGTCCAGCCTGCGCCATGCCACAGTCCGCCGATCAGGAAGGTCAGCACCAGATTCCGCAGCATGATCGCTTCACCACGGCGGTTGCCTCCCAGCGGAATATAAATGTAGTCCCGTAAAAATCGGCTCAGTGTCATATGCCAGCGCCGCCAGAAGTCTTGAATATTCACCGCCTTATAAGGTGAGTTAAAATTCTGCGGCAGCCGGATATTGAACAGAAGCGCAGCACCGATAGCCATGTCGGTATAACCGCTGAAGTCAAAATAAAGCTGGAACGTATAAGATAGCGCAGCTACCCAGGAATCAACGAAGCCCGAAGCAGTATCAAAACCTGTATTGGCATAAACCGCCAGCGTATCCGCGATGACTACCTTCTTAAACAAACCGATGCAGAATATAAAAATGCCGTTTGCGGCGTTCCCCCAATCCCACAGCTTGCCCCGAACCCGATCAAACTGCGGCATCATCTCGCCATGATGCAGGATCGGACCCGCGATTAGATGCGGATAGAAAGTCACGAACAGCACATAATTGATCAGATTGTATTCACGAGCCTTCCCCTTGTACGCATCCACCAGATAGGCGATTTGGGTGAAGGTAAAAAAGCTGATTCCGAGCGGCAGCACCAGATTGAGAAGGGGCACTTCCCACCCTGTCGCTGCTCCAATATTAACGATGAAGAAATCAGCGTATTTGTAATAGATTAACAGCAATACATTCCCTGATATGCCGGCGATTAATATGCCTTTTGCACCGCGCCGGGAAGCGGTTTGATCTAGGGAATGAGCTTGACGTGCCTGGAGCAGCCGTCCCACGGCATAATTGAAGGCAATGGAGCCGAGAAGAAGAGGTAAATAACTGATATTCCACCAGCTGTAGAAGAATAGCGAGGATAATGCCAGCCAGCATTTAGCGGCCAATCCATAACGAAGCCGGTTCAGCATAAAATAAACAAGCACCGTAATCGGCAGAAACACAAAAATAAAAGGATAAGAATTAAACAACATGCCTGAACAGGCACCTCCGACTTCCTGACTTCACATTTCGCTTCGGTTTATGTCGTTTTTAGACGACGATTTCTCAATAGTATCATATATTTTACATCTGAGAAATAATTTTCTTGCAAGTGCTTTCTATGATTTATATCGAACAATTTCCATATAAACTGAAGTATAACTGAAGTATTTAACCCAAGAAATTTAGGAATCGGCAGGTGCCCCAAGCATTATCGGAGAACTTGATATAAGTCGAACTGATTACCGTATAAATCCTCAAAACCTACGCCTCTGCCACCTGGAACAGGCTTCGGTTCTCCGTGGAATACGACGCCTCTTGCTTTCAAATCCTGATAATCTTGGTCGATATCATTCGATGCAAACATGATAAGAACTTGATCGGCTGCTTGTTTACCTATAAGTTCCTCTCGTTCTGGCGTATCCGCTTCAGTTAACTCCAGAACCAACTCATTGTGCTTCTGGGGTGCAACGGTCAGGTAGCGCCAACCCGGTGCAAACTCCTCCTCTGCTACAACATGAAACCCCAGCTTCTCCGTATAGTAGGCTTTGGCTTCGTCAAGATCTCTCACGAAAATAGTAACTTGAATAGCAGACGTAATCATTGTTTTCTCCTCCTTTATCAAGGTGCAGTCCTGATGGCTTCACCTCATCAATCACAATCCAGTTTAGCAAAAGGCCTCATGCTATCTTTCTTATGCATTGCTAGATTTAAGGAGTTACAGAGAGGACCTTTGAAAGCCTCCTAGTATATAAGCGATAGAATCTTCTAATGAATGCAGCACTACTGTGCTGTCCAGCCGCCATCCACAAGCAGCAAAGTACCTGTAACAAGATCGGACGCCGGTGAGGCCAAATAAATGACGGCTCCCGCCACGTCTCCAATGGTGCCGATCCTTCCTGCCGGAATACGCGCCAATACGCCATCTCGAAAATCCGGCGAGTCCAGACGCTCGGCCGTTCCAGGCGTATGAATGAATGTCGGGCCCACCGCATTGATATTTACACCGCGACTGGACCACTCCAGCGCCAGCACCTTCGTCAACTGATTCACGCCTCCCTTGGAGGCGCAATAAGCTGCACCTTCGGTAATGCCAACGACACTGACCTGTGAGCTGACGTTAATGATTTTGCCATAACCCTGCTCCAGCATGATGCGGCCGGCGGCCTGACAGCAGAAAAATACGCCCTTCAAATTAACATCCATCATTTCATCCCAGTAGTCCTCTGTGATGTCTTCGGCCAGCATCCCCTCTCCCAAGCCAGCGTTATTGACCACGATATCCAGTCTGCCATAATCCTTGGCAACCTGAGCAAAAGCAGCACGGATCTGTTCCACGTTCCGGACGTCCAGTTCATAGGCCTTGGCCTGACCTCCCGCTTGGGATATGTCCTCAACTAATCGATCCAGCACCTCCTTGCTCCGTGCCATGACCGCCACCTTAGCCCCTGCCGCTGCAAGCGATTGGGCCAAACCATACCCGATTCCTTTGCTTGCGCCGGTTACAATGGCTACCTTACCCTCAATACTGAAATTAGGCTGCATATGTAAAACCTCCATGATTTTTATTCGTATAGGTAGTTACATTAAATCATGGCAGTAAAGCCGAGGCAATCTTTACCAGATCATTTGAAGTCCGGCAGGAGGCTGGAACCCTAGAACCGGAAAGGAAATTTACCGAAACGCAATGGAGGAGTCATAGCCTCTCGGCTAGAAATGATGTAAGAGCAGCATCGTTATCGAAGCATGAAGGAAGTATGAGGAAGGAGTTACGATATGAGCGAATGGTTATCCGAAGCACAGCAGCAGGCGATTCTTCATGTCGGCTCATCGGCGAAACGGACGCAACAGCATGCCATAGACACCATACAGCGCATTTTGCAACGGCATGGCAAAGGCGCTGTGACAATCCACTCGCTATTAACTAGTATCCGAAGGGATGCCCGAGTCACGCTGAATTTTCATCCTGACCGGGTACTGCCCACCACCAACCGCGCTGTAATAGAAAGCCTTCTGACAGAGGGCCGTTACCATAACCAGTTCATCACAAGCGTGACGAATGGAAGCCGTACCGCCTATCCGGGCGGTGAGCGTGACCGCTGGGAACAGCTTCTGTTTGGCGGAGCCTACCAAGAGCCTGGCGTTCATAATGAGGAGCGGCCCAAATACGGGGCCCTTAATCTCATGAACTATGCGGACGGCGCCTCGCCCCGGTTTGGCTCTTGTTTTTTTGTATTGTCTCCGGCCATATTGAGCCGCTGCACGTTTACTTTCGGGGACAGTCATGCAGGACCTGCATTTACAGGTACCATAAAGCAATGGGATTCCGTTCTTGCAGCCCTTCTGCTTGAAGTCGAGTCCACGGGGTCAGCCCTGGGGGCCCCCCACATGAACATTCCATCTATGGTGGAGCAGCTTGTTCACCTGCCTTCATCCTATACCAGTCACTCCGGACCTGTTGGTCGCAGCCTGGATGATTATATTGAAGCGCAGATTCATGGCGTTATCGATTTGTCCAGCGATGTGGAAGCGCTTGTTGCCGATCCATCTTACCGGAATACCCGAACCGGTCAGCTGTTTCAAGAATTGTGTGAACGATATAACCTTACCCTATCCTGGCATCCCGGGTTCTGCCTTGCTGTACAGGATGTACCCGATGACTTTCGGGGACCCGCCATGCCGCCGCTGGCCCAGAGGATCGACCGGCAATTTGCGGATTCGCAAGGCGTGCTGGACGCCGCTGTTATCGGCAAAGCAGCAGCACAGCTGTATCATCAACCAGACCATTGGAGCGATTGGGGAACCTATGATGAAACCTTTCAGCATCTCAAACAGCTGTGGCACGTGCTCGTAAAGTATGGATATCCGAATCCGAATATTTCAAGCCGCTAGGCCGCATTCCTGCCCCAGTACAGTTGATCGGTTGATCGTTCACCTGGAAATAACCAGGCTAGCCGGATCCGTGCAGCAACGGCTAGGCTTATCGATCACAGCTTCTTTATATTGATTTTAGAAAGGATGATGACCGGATGGATTGGATTCAGCGAATGAATGAGGCCATAGGCTATATGGAAGCGCACCTGACCGAGGAGATTGATTACGCGGAAGCTGCACGGATTGCATGCTGCTCCGTGTACCATTTTCAGCGCATGTTCCCTTACATTACGGATGTTTCGCTGTCCGAATACATACGGAGACGACGGCTGACCTTGGCTGCTTACGAGCTGCAGAACAGCGATATCAAAGTCATCAGCCTTGCACTCAAATATGGCTATGAATCGCCGGAGGCGTTCGCGCGCGCGTTCCAGAATATGCATGGCACAACGCCAACGGCGGCTCGCCAAGCCGGTACAAAGCTGAAGGCCTATCCCCGCATCTTCTTTCAATTTTCCATGCGAGGAGCTGCAGAAATGAATTATAGAATTGAGGAAATGAAGGGTTTCTCCATTGTTGGCTTCCAGAAGCAAATTCGAACACAGCAAGCTTATGAAGACGTCCCCCTCCTCTGGAAAGACGCCCATGTGGAAGGAATATTCGATAAGCTGTGGAACTATCGTCAGGATGACCATCCGATTCGGGGGATACTAGGGGTTTGCGCGGACGGCGACTATGGGAAAAACGAAGATTTTGATTACATCATGTCCGTGGTCTCCCAGCACACGCCTCCGGATTCGATGGTGCAGCGGCATGTTCCCCCGGCCACTTGGGCCGTCTTCGAAATGGAGGGAGATCCGAGCGGAATAGCGGATATGTGGAAGCGTCTATATACCGAATGGGTTCCAGCCCATGCCTATGATCTCGCACCGATACCTGCTATTGAATGCTACCTTCCACCGGATGAGAATAAGAATGAGTTATGGATTCCTGTCATTAGAAAGGCTTAACCAGGGCTCCCCCCCCTCTACCGACCCATAATGCAAAACCAATGAGCAGTATACCCATGCCGATTGGTTCAGCGGACATTCCAGGCATTCCGTCAACATCATGATCCAGCCGATAAAAGCCGCAAGCTCTGTGATATCACAAGCTTGCGGCTTTTATATCGAAATATATGTCTTTAACCCTAACCGACCAGGTCGTGGATGTTACTTGTTCAGCAATCGCAGCAGCATAACCACAGCCTCTGCCCGGGTGGCCGGGGCATCCGGCTCGAACTTCCCGCCGCTCCGACCGCTAACCAGTCCTTCTGCATATGCGGCGGCGATATAACCTTTTGCCCAGGCTGGAAAACTCGCCAAGTCTGCAAACTTGGCAGGGTCACCTTGAAGCGGTTCTAAACCTAACGCTTTGGCCAGCATGACAGTTAACTCCGCTCTTGTGATCACACCTGCAGGCTGGAATCGCCCATCCTGATATCCCTGAATCATCCCGGCCTCTACTGCAAGCCCTACCGCTTCCCTTGACCATTCCGGGATGTCGGATTCGTCTTTAAATGGATATTGGCCTTCACCTTGCAGCCCCAGCGCTCTAACCAGCAAAACCGTGAATTCATCTCGTCTAATTAAGGAATCCGGTTTAAACGATCCGTTAGCATAACCCTTGACGATCCCTCGGCTTGCCAGTTCGTCAATCGCTGCCTGCGCCCAGTGTCCTTCCGTATCACGAAAAACTTCCGCAGCCTGAGGTGGCTCAGGTCTCATCGGCGGCTCAGGATTTGGCACAGTGCGGACAATGGTTAGGGTATACGTATTCACCTTGCCGCTTTCAGCGCTTACCTTAATCTCTATGACATTCTCCCCAGGTTTTAATGTGATCCTTCCGTCTTTGTCCCAGGGTCCCGTAATGCTTGCTTTGTTATGGGCGGCAGTGAGATCGAATTGGATCTCTGATGCCTCGGTCTCGGCACGATACGCGAACACGTTCGGCGAGAAGTCGGGACTCAGCTTCAACGCATTCCCGGCTTCCCCAGCTCCAATAGAGAATGTATGAAGCAAGGCATTATCCGAAGGAATCGTGGGTGTAGACGGGATCGGGTTCGCCGGTCCCGGATCTGGATTGCCTCCCGGATTTGGAGCTGGAGGCACAGGGAGCTGAAGTGTCTTCGCTGTTGCCTCGAGCGGTGTGCTACCGTTTCCGGCAGGGTCATATGCCTTTACCCGAAACGTGTAGGACGTATTCGGGGATAAACCGTCCACCGTGTAGGAATACGTGCTGCCGGTTACCGTTGCTACCGGCGTATCTGCGGTATCTACGCGGTATACCCGATATCCTGTAACCTCTTCATCATCCGAGGCTTGCGGCCAGGATAACCTCATCGAGGTAGTGCTGATGTCAGATATCGTCAGTTGTCCGAGATCAGGCCATACCGGAGCTTCCTGATCCGGATCAGGGCCTGAATTCGGATCTTCCAGCGTCTGAACCGTCGTCTGGAGCGGAACGCTCGCATTGCCAGCCCGATCATAGGCACGGACGCTAAGCGTATACGATGTGTCGGCCGCCAAACCGTTCATCTCGTAGGAATAGGTGGCACCCGTCACCGTTGCTGCCGGCGTGGCATCATTCCCATTAAAAATGCGATATTCGGCAACCTCGTCATTGTCCGTGGCTTCAGGCCAAGACAGCTTGAGGGAGTCGGTGGATATGTCGGATGCAAGCAGCTCCGCAGCCGCAGGCCATAACGGCCCTTCCGTGTCTGGCTGCGGGTCATCCTCTGTTATCGTGATAACCGCCTGGATTGGGCTGCCAACGACTGTACCTGGCACTGCAGCAATATTCAAATAAAACTCACGGTCATCTTCATGGATATCATCATTTAGAATTTCGATCTCAATCCATTTCTCAAGCTCTCCATCGGCAAAAGAGAGCGTCCCTGAAGTTGGCTTATAATGCTTGTCAGCCTTAGCGCTTCCATCCGCAGTATGATAAGTGACAGCGACAGCACCGTGGCTGCCTCCTTCACGCATCACCTTCACCCGTACCTCGGCCCCGTCTTCCGAAACCGCGTAATCAGCCGCCTCCAGCCTTATCGTTCCCGGTTCGGGTTGCACAACAATAGCCTTGTAGATATACAGGGCTTGATTAGAAGATACAATAAGGTCCGGCGTTCCGTCCTCGGCATAGTCCCCGACAAGCGCCCGGTGCGTTCCATTTCCCTGAGCGACCAATTCCGTTTGCCACAGTAAAGTCAGTTGGCCTGACGCATACTCCTTGGAATACAAATCAACGCCTTTTCCCGTCGCAACGATTATTTCCGATTGGCCATCCCCGTTTACATCCTCTGCATATGCTTTTTGAGGAACCGTGACCAGGGGCTGCTGCTGAAGATTGTACGTATTGTCCCCATGATTCATATAAAAGAAGACACCTAACATGTCATTCAGCGCCATAATATCGATATGTCCGTCACCATCAATATCCCTGGATATGAGATCCACGGTATTGCCTAGTACCATATGAAAGATCTCGCTCCGCGTATAATCATTTCCCTTATACCGCTGCAGACCCAGCATCGGACTGGCCACAACCAAATCTACCGTGCCTATGGCTCCATTCGTGATGGTTGTCGCTCTATTGCCACCTGGTGTCAAAGTGATGGGGAGCATTGTAAAAGTTCTATCTGCGGCAACGTGAACAATGGTAACCTGATTGAAATTAATAATCATAATGTCTGTCTTACCATCCAAATCAAAGTCCGCAGCTACGATATCCTGAGAAGGCAGCAATGAAAGCAGCCTCGTATCACGAAAGGTACCGTCACCTTCCCCGTACCATAAAAACGTTCCGATTTGCGTTCCGATCAGTAAGTCCAAGTGATCGTCCTGATCGTAATCATCGATTTCTAGTGTATGCGGCACCCCCAGAACCTGAAGGCTTTGTGGGAGAGGATCAAATGTTCCATCCCCCTGGCCATAGAATACATGGACACTCCCATCATCCGTTATGGCCGCAAAATCCAAATGACCGTCTTGGTTGAAATCACCCGATTTTAAATCTACCACCTTACCGCTAAGCTGGGCGATCTCGGATTTATTCTCATAGTCCGGTACAGCCGCATAGGCACTCGGCGGCAGCAGCAAAAGACTGCATAGCAGTATCATCATGAATTTATAGCCGTTTGGAATACTCATAAAATTTCTCCTGAACATCGACTTCAACTTCTAACCTCCCATTCACTAAATAGACCTGCCTTTTTATTTGTGCGCTCCGAATTCATTGTAAGACAACACGTAGCACAAAAAATCCCCCTGAAGGGGGATAGATGAGGGGTGATAAAATGATGAATCGTATCAAGTTCAGGGTCTATTCGTTTTCTTGGGATCGCTCAGCCTCTCGGCCTGCGCAATCGCCTCACTGAGATTGGCTGCATTCAGTTTGCTATAGATCCGTTTCCTGTGCGTCTTCACCGTTTCGTAGGTAACATTCAGTTTCTCCGCAATTTCCCTTCCGCTCAGATGGTCCAGCAATCCCTGAAAAACATCCATCTCCCTTGACGTGAGCAGAGCCTCCAGCGGGGAATTCACCGATTCGGCCATTCCGTCCACTGAGGCAAGAATCGATCTGATAAAAGAAAGGGATGCGGAATCCTTCCCCCGATATCGCCCCTGCTGCTTCGCGCGGATCAGTTCGTGCAGGAGCTCTATAACCGGAGCTCCTTCATCGAGAAAAATCCGGGTAAAATCATTGGCCTCCGATACCTGCAGCGCCTCTTCAAGCTGGATCAGCGCCTTCCGATGCTCCTCCCTGGACTGTAACATGACGGCCGTAATGCATAATATTTCAGCAGCATCGATCGGTCTCATCTCACTCTCCGCAAGGTACAGCAGCCGATCCAACAGCTCTTCGGCTTCATCCCATCTGCCCTGCAGAACAAGAACGCGGGCAAACAGCTGATAATCAAATAATTCGAAGACAGACACCCTGTCCCGGCTCGATAATTGGCACTGTTCGCCCCAAGCCAGTGCAGCCGCCGGATCGCCGTATTGCAATTGGAGACGTATGCCCTCCAGGTGTAAAATTTCCATCCCCCGGGGAATATCCATCCACTTCATCCGCCGCTGCCCGCCTTCAAGCAGTTCCAGAGCTTCGAGCATATGACCCTCGGCGGCCTTGAGTTTCGCTTGCAGAATCCAGCTCGCCACAAGGTCATGCTCGGGCCGGTTTGGATTTTGTCCGATCCACGTCATCGCCTTGGAAACATAATCGGCTGCCGCCGATAGATCATTCCAGTAGTAGAGCACTTCCGCGTGATTAAGGAATAATTTTCCCAGAAAAATCGGATTCACGGCCTGGTACACCTCTGCCATCTGCATGGTGTACGGTGCTGCAATGGCCTTTGAGGCATGACCGCGGCCGATTTTATAAGTTTTTACCGTGATCGGCTGCAGCGGTTTCTCCGGTTGGCCGAACAACATTTTGATCCCATTCGGGGCATATCGCACAACCTGCTCGTATTCCTGCTTGGCGAGCTTCAGATCATTCCGCCCAAACACCATTAACGTCCCGCGCACATAGTGAAGCATTGCCAAATATTCATGGCGCAGCACCTCGCTCAATGCTCCAGAGAATTCGGCATACCAGGCATCCGCTTGATGCAGCAGCTCCTCTCCCTCCGTAATATCCCCCGACTCCTCGGCAATGAGCGAGTTGGCATAGGAGAAAAAGAGAACCGGGTGCTGAAGCAAAATATCGCTGGGAATCACGGATAACCATTTTTGCAGATTCGACCATTCCCAATCCACGACGCGGGAAGTCATCTCGCGCAGCAGCAACACGGCCTGCTCATAATATTGACCTTGCAAGTAATACTCAACGGCTTCCTCCGCAAGGCGTTGTTCACTGCACCAATCACCGGCTGCCTTGTATAGCAATTCCTTATGAATATCCTTCTCCTGTTCCAGTCGTCTCTGCAAAAATTCCGAGAATAAATGATGAAATCGGAACCACTCTCCCTTATCATCCAGCGCCACTACGAATAGGTGGGAACGCTCTATCGATTCGACTAGCTCCCGGCTATCCTCAAACCCAGACACAGCCATACACAGGGATACATTCCACCGCTTCAGGATCGAGTTGGTTAGCAGAAACTGCTTCATCCGATCGTTCTGAACCGAGAACACCTCTTCGAACAAATATTGCTTCACCTCGCGGCTGTCCCCTGCAAAATGGCGGATAAACGGTTCTTTATTCTCCTGCCGCCGCATGGCAATAGATGCAAGTTTGAGGCCGGTAATCCAGCCCTCTGTTTTTCTGACGAGTGCGGAGGACAGCTCTTCGTTCAGCAATAGCTCGGTGCTCTGGAAGAACTGCGCACCCTCCTTCTCTGTAAACCGCATGTCCTCGGTATGGAGTCTGCTGGCGAGCTGTCTTGCTTCCATACGGGCTACAGAGAAACCAGGTTCTGTACGACTGATCAGGCAAACATGGATGCCCCTTGGCAAATGGTCGACAAAATACGAAAATGAAGCTGATAGTATTTCGTTCTGAATCACATGGAAATCGTCCAGCACGAGGATTAGCTCTTCGTTCAGCCTGCCTAGCGTATTCAAGCACACGATGAGCCCCTGCTCATAACCTTCCGTATGCAGCAGCGGCAGCACAGGTTTGACCTCTTCCCAGTAAGCGGGAAACACTTCTGCTATCGCGGCCGATATGTACCTCCAAAAGCGGGAGCCTTGATTATCCCCGGAATCCAGCGACACCCAGGCGGCCTGTTTCCCATGCTGCAGCAGCCACTCGCTGACAAGCGTCGTTTTCCCGAATCCCGCCGGAGCGCAGATCAGTGTCACATTGCCCGACATGGCATCCATCAGCCGTTCACTTAGACGCGGCCGGGGAATCAAGGTGGATACCGTTCTTGGAACGGTTAATTTCGAGTGCAGCAGCGGCTCTTGTGCACCGAGTTCAGTCCCATTTATCATCATACGCCTCCGTATCACCTCGAATTTGACGTTGGGACTTAACCTGATGGCATGGCCCAGACGTGTTAATCCATCATTTCTGTACTATTCTACCATTCCATAATCTGAGCTATAAAGCTTCAATTTCGTCAACCGGTCAATCAAGTAGACAAAGTTCATCTGTCCAAGAAAAAAACCGCTCACTATCAGAGCGGCTCCCGGATACTTGTTATTTCCCCGCCTGATCGGTTTGGACGGGAATCATAATGATAAATTCAGGGTTATCCGCATACGGATCCTGACTCATCGGATATTTTTCGAAGTGGGTTAAATGATCCGGATTATATTCCGTATAGCCTTGCTCGTGAATCCAGCTGTAAATATTATTATAGGATTGCTCTATGCTGTGCTGCCTGCTGTGCTCACAGGCTGCATAGGTAAGTGCAGGTACGGACAATGAAACCATTCCTGCCGGAATTTCCTCGATCCGTTCCACTCCGACAACCCCATAATGGATAAATCCTTCTCCATCAGGAAACGCATGATACGACAGCCCCAACAGTGTATCGGTATGTATCGCATAAGGGATCTCCGGCAGCCTCTCTTGCAGCATCCGATGAATCGCGCGAATCCCCCCGGCACCGGCCTCGGCAAACGTCCCTTCCCACTTCAGTCCAACTGCTTGGAAGGCTTCCTTGCTCATGATTTTTGCTTCGTTTCGTTGATTGATTGTCATGGGGATATGCTCCTTTTTCATATTTTTTAAATTCATTATATACTTGAACTATGTCAAAAACTGTCACAGTATAAAAAATAATCAAAGGAGCAGGGTCATGCCAAAAACCGAACGAATCCTTAAGGTCATGCAGCGGGTATATGAACGGCAAAACTTCACGGTAGGCGAGTTAGCTGAGGAATTCTCGGTTTCGTATCGGACAATGCTCCGCTACCTTCATGAGCTGTCCCATCTGGGTGTTCCCCTGTATGCCCATGAGGGAAAGAACGGTGGTTATTCGATCCTGAACACACGCCAGCAGCGAGCGCGCACGGAGCAAATGGGGGAGTCCATTCAGCGGATTATCAAGCCGCAGACCCTGATTGTTGGCCTGGAAATGAAAATCCCTTTCACGGCTTATTATATGTCGCATGCCCTCAAACCCAAGCTGTGGCAAGAGCTTGAGCAGCGTAAGGCTGAAATTCCATATTTGCGGAGAACATCGAAACCCCAATATGTCGCCGCTGTATTAAACCGGCAGCAGATCTATCATTATGTGGCCGGGATGGAGGTAACAACGATCCGTGATATGCCAGAACGGATGGTGAGTCTAACCCTGCCAACGCAGGAGTATGCTATGTATACGCATGAAGGGCATTCCAACAGGGAGGATACTGATCAATCCTATGCTTATGTTCTCCAGCAGCTGAAACAACGCGGTCTTACGCCGAACCCGACACGCTACTGCCTGGAGCTGAGAGCCTCCGTTCATGCTTCTTTGGCTCAAATTTACGTTCCTCTAACCGTATAAAATAGGCTTACAGCCAGAATCAGTACTTCATTCAATGCTTGCCCACTTACACTGCGTTCAAGCGAACTAATCGACAGTGTATACGAGCAGCGGACTCCACAGGCCTTATTTTTGATATATCCGGCTATTTAGGAGGTTAACGGACTCAGGAGACGCTAAGTATAGGAATCCTTGCAAAAAACGGATGTTTTTAAGCAGATAACGTCTCCTGAGTCCGCTTCTTGCTCCAAAACACGGTTTCATGCACAAATTGTGGCTATACGGTCCGCCGACTCCCGATCGATACAGAGGAGAAGCGAAACGTCAAAGCTCCTTCCGAAGTTAAAAAACAAGCCCCGGCTCACGTTGGCCGGGGCTCCATTATTAAATGGCTTTCGGATTGTCTACCACAGGGTTTACATCCGCATCATAATCCACGCCGTCGGTTTCAAAGCCGAACAGCTGGAAGAACTCGCGGCGATACCCTGCAAGGTCGGTCAATTCTTCGATGTTCTCGCTTGTAACCTTGCTCCATAATTCCGCAACTTCAGACTGCACATCCTCGCGAAGCTCCCAATCATCAATCCGGATACGGCCCTTCTCATCCACGGGCGTTTCTTGTCCGTTATAGAGACGATCCGCGAAGAGACGGTAAATCTGCTCAATGCAGCCCTCGTGGAGTCCTTTTTCCTTCATAACTTTGTACAGCGCCGATACGTACAGCGGAACAACCGGGATCGCCGAGCTGGACTGGGTAACCAACGCTTTGCTGACCGTCACGTAAGCACGTCCGCCTCCATCTGCAAGCCTTTCGTTCAGCTTCAGCGCAGTTGCCTCCAGATGATCCTTGGCTTGTCCGATGGATCCATCCCGATAAATGGCCTTGGTGATCTCGGAACCGATGTAGGAGAACGCAATCGTTGTGACTTTTTCAGCCAGTACGCCGCCTTCAGCCAGCTCATTCATCCACAGCTCCCAATCATCGCCGCCCATCACCTCAACGGTGTTCTTCACTTCCTCTTCCGTAGCGGGCTCGATCGTAACCTCTGTTACTTCACCGGTATGGAAATTCACCGTTTTGTTGGTGTAGGCAGGTCCGATCGGCTTCAATACGGAATTGACCGTTTCGCCGGTTTCAGGCAGGGTGCGGCGCGCCGAGGCAACACTGTACACCACAAGGTCAACTTGGCCCAGTTCCTTGCGGATAAGCTCAACCGTCTTGGCTTTTGTCTCTTGTGTATAAGCATCCCCTGTCACGCTGAACGATTTCAAGCCTGCCGCGTCTGCCGCCTTCTCAAATGCAGCTGAATTATACCAGCCCGCGGAAGCCGTCCGCTTCTCGGTGGCCTGGCTGGGACGGTAAACTCCCACGGTATTCGCCCGGGAGCCAAATGCCGCAGCAATTCTTGCCGACAAACCATACCCTGTCGAGGCGCCGATGACCAGCACATTACGCGGACCTTCGATTCCAGGCTGCTTCAATACATAATCGATCTGCTCCTGTACTTGTGCTTCGCATCCTACAGGATGGGATGTGGTACAAATAAATCCTCGGGTTCTAGGTTTAATAATCATATTTATATACCTCTCTTCCAGTATTCGTCGTCTGACACCATATGTATGGTCTTTTGAATTCCTTTCTATTTTAACTGTTTTTCATGGAGAGAGGAAATCTTTTGACTGAAGAACCAATAAAACCTCCCTTCTAAATAACGGAGGGCATCGCCTTCCATCCAATTAAAAGAGAGGTTCTTCTTGTCATCTATTCGGATTCGATTCTATAGCCGCCGCATTATTTAAATGAAGCGTACCCTTGGTCAGCCATGACCACGCTGCCTGTAATCGCAGCAGCTTCATCCAGTGACACGAGATACACGGTATCCGCGACAACTTCAGGCTGCGTCAATTCCCCGCCCATGACTTTGGCTCTCATGGAATCCAGCATCCCAGAATCTTTATAACCTTGGATAATCGGTGTATCAACTGCTCCAGGAGCCACGGCAACGACGCGAATGCCGTATGGTGCCAGTTCAAGCGCAGCGGATTTGCTCATCATAATGACGGCGCCTTTTGTAGCGTGATAAGCAAACGTTCCGGGTGAAGCCAGGAATCCGAATACAGATGCTGTATTGATGATTACGCCTTTAATGCCAAGCTCTTTCATCTTTCGGCCTGCTGCAATAATGCCGTAGGCGACCCCGTGCTGATTCACGTTAATGGTGCGATGGTAGAGATCCATATTTTGCTCGAGAACCGGTCCAGCGCCGCCAATCCCCGCATTGTTGTGCATGACATCGATGCGGCCGTAAAGCTCAACCGCTTTATCCACAAGCGCCTCGACGCTTTCTTGTTTGGAAACATCGACTTGAACGAAAGCAGCTTCGCCGCCTTCTTTTTTGATCATGTCCACCGTCTCTTGACCGGCAGCCTCATTGTAATCGGCTACGACGACGCGATCGCCTTTTCTTGCAAATTTAAGGGAGACCTGACGACCGATTCCGCTCGCTCCACCAGTAATTACCGCTACACGTTGTTCTGACATTATCAATGACCTCCTAGGGTAAAATAGCGTTATTATTTGAACATTTTGTGTCCATGTCCTTGTGTTCATTGTAACGCTAGGTTATATTTAAGTAAATTTAAACCTAATTAATATTACTTAACTCAAAATTAAGGATGAGGTCATATGAATCTTGAACAACTGGAATACATCGTGGAGACGGCCAAGGCAGGATCGTTAACCAAAGCAGCCCAGAATTGCAACGTTACCCTTTCTGCCGTCAGCCAAGCGGTATCCAGCCTGGAAGCCGAGTTCGGTTTCTCCTTGTTTACCCGATCGCGGCTTGGTGCCGTACCCACAGCCGAGGGCCAGCGAATCCTCCAGAAAGCCTATGCCATTTTGGAACAATTTCAGGAGCTGAAATCAGAGGTGGAAGGATATTCCAACCTGCTGAGCGGATCTTTGCGGATTGCTACCGTGCCAGTACCCTTAACGCTGTCCATTGATGCCATTATCCAGTTCAAAAAGGACTTTCCCCAGATCAAACTGGAAATTACGGAAAAAGCGACTCTTGATATTATTGAGGATATCAAGCAAAATCATGCGGATATCGGTTTGATTTTTGTGGATGATTCCATCATTCATCAACACCGCGGCCTCCACTTCGGCAAGCTGCTGGAGAGCAAATTCGTGGTGGGGGTCAGCCGTCAATCTCCACTCGCCATGCGGCAATCGATCACGCCGGAAGAACTGCGCAAATACCCCTTGGTTCTCTACAAGGATGACAATCTGTTCAAGCTGATGGATGCATTCGAGGAGCAATACGGGCAAATGGATCTGCTCTTCTCAACCAACCAGACGAGGGTTATACAGAAGGTCGTCGAAGAGAATGTAGCGGTTACGGTGGGGGTTGATTTGTCCTTCTCCAGCTTCACTCCCATACCTTCGGGAAACATCGTCACGCTGGAGCTGGAGATGCCCCCCGGCCACGCTGCTTCCTCATTCGGATGGGTACAGCCCGGAACCCACCATCTGTCAAAGCCAGCCTCGATCTTTCTGGACAAGCTGAAGCATCAGATAGGATGAACGCAGCCTTTGCTCCCAAATATAAAAGCCAACCGACAAGTAGGGTCGTGACCGTTATCCAGTCCCCTGCTTCCGGTTGGCTTTTTCAGAAAAATCTGTATTAACGTAATGACTCGCTAAGCGTCAAACTCACCGGGCAATGATCGCTTCCCATCACATGGCAGTCGATCTCCGCATCCTTCAGCTTCTCGGTTAAACGGGCAGACGTCAGAAAATAATCGATGCGCCAGCCGATATTCCGCTCCCTTACCTTGGCCATATACGACCACCAGCTGTATACATCCGTGCGATCCGGGTAGAAATAACGGAAGGAATCGATAAAGCCAGCTCCCAGCAGATCGGTCATTTTGCCCCGCTCTTCCAGCGTGAAGCCGGAATTGCCATGATTGGACTTGGCATTTTTCAGATCGATTTCCTGATGTGCCACATTCATGTCTCCGCATACAATCACGGGTTTGTGTTCGTCAAGCTGAAGCAAGTAAGTACGGAACCGTTCCTCCCACTCCAGCCGATAATCCAGCCTGCTCAGATCACGCTTCGCATTCGGCGTATATACGTTCACAAGATAGAAGTCCTCAAACCCCAGCGTGATCACTCTGCCCTCCGGCTCGCTGTCCTCCTCCAGACCATAGCGTACGGACAATGGTGTGATCCTCGTAAATACCGCCGTTCCCGAATATCCCTTCTTCTCTGCATAGTTCCAATATTGTTCATACTCCGGCCCCAATTCAAGCTCAATTTGCCCGGCTTGCAGCTTCGTCTCCTGCACGCAAAATATATCGGCATCCGCCTGTTGAAAATAATCCATAAAGCCCTTCGTTACACAGGCTCGCAATCCGTTGACGTTCCATGACACTAGCTTCATTTACGCAACCTCCGTGGTATCCATATCGTTTTGGCGTGTTGAATCTATGAATCTTCTAAATTCTATTATGGTATCATGCGCCGGCCGGAACGAACAAGGGAACTTCACTGTTTCATCATAACTTCATACATAGAATCGAGAGTTTGCATGCATAATCGGGAGCACAATCAGGAACAACATAAGGGTACATGAAGTGCGGCACGGAGCACGCACACAATAACAGATGAAAATCCTATCTTATGGAGGTGCACAGCATGACTGGCAGAAACAACAAACCCAAAAACGACGGCCCTTCCAGCAGTCCGGATCGTCTGGACCAATACGGCGACAAACTTGCTTCCGAGAATGAAGAAGAGTTTACCTCGGCTGCCGAGGAGAACTGCCGGGATCAGGATTAGCTGAATGTTCTAGGTTACACACAAAACAGCCGCCTCCCGATAAACATCGGAAGACGGCTGCACATGCAATCATTTAAAACTTACTTCACCAAACTCTCCAGTACATCATCAATGATCTGGGTATTGGCAATTGTGCCGGTATACAACCAGCTTGTTTCTTTCCCATACTCATAAATGTTTCCGTTCTTAACAGCAGGGATATTCGCCCAGAGCGGATCTTGGAGCACTTCGGCACCTTCTCCGTCACTGTTAATGAAGAACAAATGGTCGGCATCAAGCTCAGCCAGCTTCTCCAGGGAAATGGAGGACCAGTTGCCAGTTGCCGATGCGGAAATTTCCTTCACCACATTCGGTACCGCGAGACCCAGGTCACCATACATGACAGCACCGCTGGACAACGTTTCGCTAACGACAAACAGTTTACCGCCGACAAGCCAAATGGCAGCCGCCGATTCACCGCCGATGCCCTGCTGGATTTGCTCCTTGGCATCCTTCGCCTTCTGCTCGTACTTGTCGAGTGCCGCCTGGGCTTCCTCTTTCATATTGAAGATTTCGCCAACCTGCATAAGCTCTTCGCGCCAATCGTTATTGACTTCAGTACCAACTACATAAGTAGGAGCGATCTTGTCATATTGACTGTACTTATTGCCTTCGACCATGGAAGCGGAATCCATAATCAATAGATCCGGCTGGAAACTGGCTACCGCTTCAAAGGGAAGATCATGTTCAATAGTCGGCACATCTTTCAGATACTCCTGAAGGTAGTCCTGAACGCTTCCGCCATTGACCGACCACTGGGCAGCTGGTGTGATGCCGAGTGCCACCAAGTTATCCTCCAGGTAGGAAGCGATGACTCGCTTCGGCTCAGCCGGAATCTTAACCACATGTCCCATGGCATCTGTCAGCGTACGTTCTGTTGTGGCTTCGGCATCAGGCTTGGCCTCAGTGCCGCTGTTCTGCTCGCTTGGCGTCTGTGCTTCAGACTGGCCATTCTCAGCCGAGTCCTTGTTATTTCCACAGGCTGCCAGAAGTGTCAAGGCAACCAATAAACTTGCGATAATCCATATTTTTTTCTTGAAATGATTCATGATTTTCATTTCCCCCAATGTCTATTTTTTGATACAATTCACTAGCATTCTATTTGGCAAGTGATATAATAGCCATAACCATGATAATGAAATTCATTCTCATTTACAATACGTTATTTTTATTTTTTTATCAACATAAAGGTTTAGGTGACTATGCAAGCAAATCATTCCATAACAAAAACAAAAACATACCACCCTAAAACAGCCGTGGCTGTGATTGTGTCGGGGTTATGCCTTCTTGTCCTCGCCATGGCATCCTCCATCATCTATGGAGCAGCGAACATCAAACTCTCGACGATATGGGAAGCTTTTGTCCACTTCGATTCCAGTTCTACCGCTCACCAGATTATCCAGAGACTGCGTATGCCGAGAGCTGTGGCGGCAGCGTTAATCGGCGGTTCCCTGGCCGTGTCCGGAGCCGTTATGCAGGGCATGACAAGGAACGCGCTGGCCTCCCCTTCTATTATGGGAGTCACGGCCGGAGCTACCTTCGTGATGTCAATCGGCCTTGCTTTTATGGAGTCGGCTTCCAACACCACACTGATGCTGCTGTCTTTTGCAGGCGCTGGCCTCGGTGCCGGACTGGTGCTCCTGATCGGTTCGTTATCAAAGCGGGGACTAACACCTGTCAAGCTGGCACTGGCCGGTTCCGCCGTTACCGCACTCCTGAGCTCGATATCCTCGGCCATTGCCATTCACTTTAACGTTGCCAAGGACATCAGCTTCTGGTACGCCGGAGGCGTATCCGGTGTGCAATGGGTGAATGTGCAGCTTCTGATTCCTGTATCCATCGTCGGATTATTGCTTGCGCTGGGGCTAAGCAGGTCAATTACCGTCATGAGTTTGGGTGAAGAGGTGGCCACCGGACTTGGTCAAAAAACGGGCATTGTTAAATTTCTGGGCACACTACTTGTCCTGCTGCTAACAGGGGCGGCGGTGGCGGTAGGCGGAACGATAGGCTTTGTAGGCCTCGTCATCCCGCATATCGTTCGGTTCATTGTAGGCCCTGACTATCGTCTGATCATTCCCTGCTCTGCTGTCATGGGGGCGCTTCTTCTGGTGTTCGCCGATGTGGCAGCTCGCATGATCAATCCTCCGTTTGAGACGCCTGTCGGCGCGATTACGGCGATTATCGGCGTTCCCTTCTTCCTCTATCTCGCACGCCGGGAAGGGAGGGGGCTGTAATGACGAATAAGACAAGAAAAGTCATGTCGGTCTCCATGATCCTGCTGCTGGCGATTATCACCGTGTTTTTAATCAGCTTGAATATGGGCACCCTCAAAATCCCGCTCGCAGAGGTCATCAAAGCTTTCAACGGGACCGGATCGGAGCAGAACTATACCGTGCTCGTGCACTTTCGCTTGCCCCGTATGGTCATCGCCATCCTGATTGGTGCCGGAATCGCCGTGTCAGGCGCCATCCTGCAGAGCGTTTCACGAAACGCGCTGGCGGACCCGGGCATACTCGGCATTAACTCCGGGGCCGGACTGGCCGTCGTACTGTACATTTTTTATTTTCAAGGGAGCTCATTCAGTTCAGGTGTACTGTCCGTCTACATAATGCCTTTTGCCGCGTTACTCGGCGCCTTTCTTGCCGCATTCCTGATTTATACGCTTGCCTGGAAGCAGGGGGTAACGCCGATTCGGCTTGTCCTGGTAGGGATCGGTATCAATGCCGCATTTGCAGCACTTATTATTGTATTCCAGCTCATGATGGACCCTAACAATTTTATGCAGGCTACCATCTGGCTGTCGGGAAGCATCTGGGGAGCGAGCTGGGAATATGTCTATGCCATCCTGCCGTGGATTCTTCTGCTGATTCCTTTGGCGCTGTATAAATCGCAAAATTTAAATGTGCTAAATTTGGGGGACCATACGGCAACGGGACTTGGCGTCAAGGTTGAACGCGAGCGAAGAACGCTGCTGTTCATCTCCGTTGCTTTGGCTGGCGCTTGCGTCGCTGTTGGCGGAGGGATTGCGTTCCTGGGACTTGTCGCTCCGCATCTGGCGCGTAAATGGGTTGGTCCCCGTCATCAGGGAATGCTGCCTGTCTCTGCACTTATCGGCGCCCTTGTTCTGCTTGTGGCTGATATGATCGGCAAAAACCTGATGGCCCCCTCCGAAATTCCTGTGGGGCTGGTCGTTTCGTGTCTAGGAGCGCCTTATTTTATTTATTTGTTGATCAAGGATTAACGAAGTTGAAATATAAAAAGACGGCGATCGCTCCCGAGTGGACACGGGGGAGATCGCCGTTGTTTATTTAAAATACGGGCTCACTTGTTTATTACATTGCCTGTTTGCCCCCGCCCCACCAAGCACGAGTTCAGGTATAACAACAACCGCTAGGCATGGCTCTGATTCAGCTCAGAGGCAACCTTTTTATTCCCGAGACTGCTTGCATACGGAATAAACACGATAAGCGCCAAGAACAGCATGATTCCTACGATTGTGGTTACGAACCTAACATGAATATGGATAGGTGACGGGTCTATCAATCTAAAAGCATATAACAGGATTATCCCAAGCATAATCCCCACCGCCATTCCAATACAGAGATACAACAGCACCTGTGTTAGTATGATCCGAACAAGCCCTTTTTTGTCCACAGAAATGGCCCGTAACACGGCGAATTCTTTGCGCTTGCTGTGGATGTTGTTCATCAGGGAATTAAATACCCCAATGGTAACGCTCAGCATAATCACAATGATCGCGCTCAGGAAAAAGGACCACACCCGCGTGTACATGCTGCTTGAATTCTCCAGAGCTTGTGAATAACTGCTGATGTCCACTGTAGGAAACTTCCCCACGATTCCTTCCAGCTGCTTCAATGCAGCATTCTCATTTATGGGCGTTACATAAGCCGTATCAAAAACCGTAAATTTCGTATGAACATCCGCATTCGACCAATCGATGTACATATCCGCGTGATGAAATGGCTCCACGATAGCTGCTACTGTCAATGTTCCGGCATGCTTGAAGTTCTTTGGATCCTCGTCTTGATAAACCGATAAAGCAATCGAGTCGCCGATGCCTATCGCATGTGCCTTGGCGTATTGCTTGGACACGATAACTCCGTTCGCCACATTCACTATATCCGGCAGCAGCCGCTGCGCTGCCAATGCATCCAGGTCAGCCAGCGCATAGTCGATAACCTTGTCGTCCTGCCCCTGCTTGGCGGGGCTTAATCGGCTGACCGTGCTTACTGCTTCTATCCCTTCAAATTGCATGATTTGCTGCTTTAATTGCTCCGGGTCAATGGTAGACGAGCCCTCCAGCCGATCTACAATCTTGATATCCGTAGCGTACTGCTTCTTGACATAATTCCGTTCATTATATTGTATCGTATTCAGCAGGGACGAGCCGATGACAGCAATCATCATGGCAATGCTTATCGTCAGGATAAGGAAGGTATTTCTCTTGACCTGCGGCACGATATTTTTGACAGCAACATAGGAGATTCGGCCCGCAAACAGCTTTAGTACAGGCAGGATTTTAGTTAAAACAACGGAAAGGTACACGGGAACCATCGTAAACACGGACCATATAAACAATAGAAAGCCCAGAAGATAACCTAACTCCGCGTTAGCAGACGGCGTACCTGAAAAGGCAACCCCGAAAAGGATGCAAAACAGACTGGCTGCCATCAGCACTTTCCCTAAAGTTCCCCGTCCTTTTTGCCCTTTAAAATTATGATTCTGGTTCATCTCCAGCATTTTCAGCGGAAGAATCTTGGTACTTCGATAAGCAGGGATCAACATAAATAACTCAAGGATGATAAAGCTTGCCACCGCAACCATAGCTGCAACTCCAACATCAAAACGGGGTTCCGATATCGGAACCGCAAACAGTCCGGATATCCATGGAATGATGTAGGAATAGCTTAGCAGCGATACCAGCAGTCCGCACACAACACCGAGTCCATTCGTAACCGAGCACTGAATGAAGACCATTTTAAACAGCTGCTCCGTTTGAGCGCCCATGGACCTTAGAACGGCGAATTGAAACCGGTATTTATGCAGCATACCCTCAAAATTAGAAATGATCAGCAGGGCGATGACCATCACAATTAGAACCGAAATGACCAAGATGTAATTGCTCAAGAGGGACAAGCCTGCTTTTAACGCCGAACTTTGCTCAGCAATCTCTACCGTGAACCCGGGATCCAGCTCTTGTAAGTACTCACTCAGAATCAGAAGATCGGTATGGTCCGCTGCCTGCACCATCATATAACTTGACAACATTTCATGCCGGGCTCTGGCAGCTTCAATCTGCTTGACTTCCTCCCGGTTCATAAGCAGAATATTCGAAACAGATTCCGCACCACCAACAGGATCACCAATGATCTCCTTAACGGTGTAGACCTTTCCTTCCACTGTCATTTGACTGCCCGCCTGCAGCTGCAGTTCATCCGCCAGCGACTGATTCAGAATCAGCTCCTCCTGTCCCGGGTAGGCCGTGAAATGATATCGGCTCTTCGACAATGCATCGTTCTCAACGCCAGCAGTGGATATAGGCAGCGCCTGTCCCTTAACGCGCATATGTGACAGAATGACCGGAGACACCCGCTGTACCCCACCGGTCGATTGCATCAAATCTGCCATATACTGATCTAATGTCTCATTGTCCAGCTCGGTCGCGTACCCCACTAGCATATCCATGTCGCCGTACTGCTGCTTCATTTCATGGTCTATCGAACGATTGGCATTCGCCATGAAGGAAGACACCGTGATCATCAAAAACACGGCTAAACATATGCTGATCACGGAGAAGGACAAAATCGTCTTATTACGGGCAAGTATACGAAGGGCTATGCCTCGTAATGAATGGATCATGCGGATCGCTCCATCATGTTCTTGAATATAGACAATATCGGATCGATATCCCTCTTCCCTCTGCTCACGTACTGATCCACAATTTGCCCATCATGGAAAAACAACACCCGGTCCGCGTAAACGGCCACGTTCGGATCATGAGTTACCATAATCATGCTTTGTTTCAAGCTGCTTCTCATCTCTACCAAGGCTTCCAGGATTTCCTTCGACGTATTATAATCCAGATTGCCAGTCGGCTCGTCTGCCAGCAGCAGCGGCGGTTTCGTAATCAACGCACGGCCGATAGCTACACGCTGCTGCTGTCCCCCCGACAGCTGTGTAGGACGTTTCTTCCTCCAGTTTGCCAGCCCAAGCAGCTGGAGCATATTCTGGACTTTTTGCTGTATATCCGCCTCTGAATCACCTTGTAAAATTAAAGGAATCGCTATATTCTCTTCTACGCTTAAATCATTCAATAGATGAAAGGATTGAAACACAAAACCGATATTTTCACGCCGGTAGTGGGTTGCATGAGGCTCCACAAAGATGTTGTCCATGACCTTACCCTTTAACTCAATTGTCCCCGAGGTTGGCTTATCAAGGGAGCTGATAATGTTAAGCAGGGTGCTTTTTCCAGAGCCGCTAGTCCCCATGACAGCAACCAGTTCACCCTCCTCAAGCGCAAAAGACACATCCTTTAATGCATCAACCTTAAACCCGTCTCCATCATAGGTTTTGTGGATATTGCGAACAGATAACAAACTCTTCTGATTCATCCGATCCCTCCACTAGATTTATTTGTCTGGTTCCTCCTAAAACACTCTATGAGTATATCAGATTTGGTTATATATGTAATCTAATGGAATCTGTGGAACACGGGGAGTTGACCTGTCGATCCTATTCACCAAAAACAAAAAAGAGACCGCGTTACGCGGTCTCTAACAGTCCTTGCTGCTGCACAGCACAGCTACATCATTAGTGAGCACTTACCAGGATTTTCACCTGGTTCTTCTCTTTGAGCAGGGCCTCAAAGCCCCGGTCAATCACCTCGTCCAGTTTGATCCGCTGGGTTACCAGCTTATCCGCAGGGAAGAAGCCTTTTTCCATCAGGCTAATGACAGCCGGGAATACGTCGCGATAACCGATGATTCCGGTAATATTACGCTCCTTCATCACGATGTCATTCGGCACGATGGGCGCGGAGGTTTCGAATATGCTGACAATCATAATCTGTCCGCCGATCTTCGTGGAGTTGATCGCTTGGCTCAGTACAGGAGGGACACCCGTAACCTCGAATGCCACATCGACTCCACCACCGGTGCGGCGATGAAGCTCATCCACCACAGCGTGGGCTTTCGGATCCAACACAATGGCACCCAACTCCTCGGCTTTCTGTTTCCGCTCCGGGGACAGTTCCACCGCGTAGATTTCAGAAGCGCCTGCTGCCTTCAATGCTTCGATCACAAGCAGACCGATAGGCCCGGCTCCGAAGACCACAGCTCGATCCCCGGCTTTCAGCTGACTTTGGCGCACGGCATACAGCGCGACCGCCGCAGGTTCTACCAAGGCTCCCTGTTCATAAGAGACACCGTCTGGAATTTTATGAACCATATGCTCATCGGCTGCCACATATTCGGAGAATCCGCCGCCACCGCCGGCAAGCCCAAGAAAGCCCATTTCTTCGCATAGATTATACTTCCCTTGTCGGCAAGCGTCGCATGTTCCGCATGAAAATACAGGCTCAACGACCACTCGGTCACCAGCCTTGAATTTCGTAACGCCTTCGCCAACCTCTACCACCTGGCCGGAAAATTCATGGCCCATAACGACGGGAGCCTGTTCTCCTGTAAGCGTATGAGGTGTATTCTCAGGTATAAATATAGGCCCGGCCACGTATTCATGGAGATCACTGCCACAAATGCCGCACCATTCAACCTTGATTTTCACTTTTCCATTCGTTGCTTGAGGCTCCGCTATCGTCTCCAAACGCAGATCCTTCACGCCATGCCAGCGCAATGCTTGCATTGTCTTCATCTCCTTATGAGTTCGAAAAAATAAGAATGAAATAGGAAACGTTTCCGAAATCAAATATGTCACAGTTTTGACATTCTGTCAAACCCCGCAGCCCCAAATGTATGAAAAGTCATGGACAACTTCCGATTGTGCTTACTCTTTATTTTTCAAGGCGATAAAGCTAACTGTTCTGATGAAACAATCTCGATATTCTTCGTCTTACATGAGTACCATGATTTAAGTACATTCTTAATGTTATAATATAGATATGGCTCGATTTATTCTCCAGATTACATTCAGAACAGGAAACGTTTCCGATATAGAGAGGACTTTTTCGAATATGGTGAACCCCAAAAAAGTGACAATTGAAGATGTCGCTAAAAAAGCGGGCGTCGGTATTGCCACTGTGTCCAGAGCGATCAACAACAGCAAGGGAATCAGTCCCGCAACAAAAGCACGGATCCTGCAAGTGATCGAGGAAATCGGATTTAGTCCGGATACATCAGCTCAAAGCCTGAAGGTTCGCCAGACGAATCAAATTGCCTTGGCCGTGCCGGACATCCGGAATGCCATTATCCCGGAAATCGCCTGGTCGGTCGAACAGACCGCCAAGCAGCATGGATATCGTGTCGTTCAGATCAATACAGCTGGCAACGCCCGCAACGAGCTTGAAATTGTGAGGGATATCAAGAAGCTGCACGTGGATGGTCTGATTATTATGCCGCTGGCCTATCCCAAAACACTGGGCGAGCAAATCAATAAATCCAGCCTGCCCGTCTCCATCATTAATTACGGGAAGCAGTTAGGCGAGGAGTATAAGGCCGATATTGTCGGACTTGCCCGCCAGGAGGGCAGACTTGTCATGGAGCATCTGCTGAAAATCGGACGAACCCGAATCGCCTATGCCGGAGCCCCCAAAGATAAAATCGAAGAGCGGTATTGGGCATATGAGCAGTCGCTGAAGCAGGTCGATCCGTCCCTCGTTTATTTCGGGGAGGATTTCTCATTTGAAACGGGGGTTCGTGCAGCAGACTATTTTTATGGACTGAAGCATATGCCGGACGCCATCTATGCGGTTAACGACATGGTCGCCATCGGCATTGTCAATCGCTTTAAGGAGCTGCATGTACGGATTCCCGAAGATGTGGCGGTCGTAGGCATCGATAACAACGCTTGGACAACCGTTACCAATCCGCAGATCAGTTCGGTTTCCATCATGGGGGACGAAGTTGCGCGTCTGGCTACGGAACTGCTCCTCAAGCGCCTTCGCGAGCAAAAGTCCGGCCAATACGAGCGTGTGCAATTCGAACCGCGGCTCATCGTGAGGGAATCCAGCATTTCCGTCATTCGAAACGCGACAACCGACTAGGGTTGCCGGACAATAAACAAAGCCTGGATGCGAAGTTCCAGGCTCTTTTCTTGCGAATATTTACTTCGGAGTCACATTAAGAATCCACAATTTACTGCGCACTCGCCTTCTATACCTTGAAAAACTGCGGCAAATACAAACGGTTCCGCTCCAGCATTTCATTCAGCATCCATTCCGCTTCACTTACGGAATCGATAAGGGGATGACTGCTTAGCGCGAGCAGCGCCTTCTCCCTGCTTCCCGTTACCGCCGCTTCAATGGCCAGGCTTTCGTAGGTCTTCACCGCTTGAATCAGGCCGACGGCTCCAGCGGGCACTCGCTTGATCGGAACCGGAACCGCACCATTCTTCGTGACAACGCAGTTTACTTCAATACTGGCATCCGCAGGCAAAAATTCCAGCGTATCGCCGTTCATAACGTTCAGCGTCTGAATTTCGCCGCTGTCCGTATGAATAGCCTTCATCAAATTGACAGCGGCCTCAGAGTAGTAAGCACCGCCGCGCTGCTCCAGCTGCTTCGGCTTCTCCGCAAGCTCCGGACGCTTGTAAATCTCGAACAGCTCATCCTCAAGACGCTTGACCGTCTCGGCTCTTGTCTCACCTCTGGCCGCGGCAGCCTGCTGCTCCCCGAGCATCTCACGGTGGAGATAATAATATTTCAGATAATAGGACGGAATCGCGCCGATTGCCCGAATGAGTGTATCATTCCAGGCAAGCTGCGGTACATTGCTCGCTGAATAGCTTCCTCCTGCCTCCAACAGCTCCTCCAGCTTCGACTCTCCATCAATCTCGATCCGGCTGATCCAGTGCAGATGATTTAATCCGGCAAACTCACAGTAGATGCGTTCGGCAGGCACCTGATACAGTCCAGACAGCCATTTGTAAGCGGCGATCGGGGAATTGCATAATCCGATGGAGCGGATGCTCGAATGCTTCATGATTGCTTCCGTAACCATACCGGCCGGATTCGTAAAATTAAGCAGCCAAGCGTCTGGACACAATGCCTCCATGTCCCTGCATATATCCAGGAGCACCGGGATCGTACGCAGAGCCTTCATCATGCCGCCGGCTCCGGTCGTTTCCTGCCCGAGCATTCCGTATTTTAACGGGATTTTCTCATCCCAGCCTCTTGCCTCGAGCAGCCCTACACGCATCTGGGTCGACACGTAATGCGCATCCTTGAGCGCTTCCTTGCGATCCAGGGTTAAGGAAACGTTAATCGGCAGTCCGCTTCGCTCAACCATCCGCTGGGCCAGCCCGCCAACAATGGCGAGTTTATGATGACCCACCGGTATATCCACCAACACGATATCCGTCACCGGAAACGACTCGTAATGCTGAATGAAACCTTCGATCAGCTCAGGCGTATAGGACGAGCCTCCCCCAATAACAGCCACTTTCAATCCAGTGCCCATTCCATATTCCTCCCCTTTACAGCAAGTTCGTGATGCAATCGCTCATATACGGCGGCGTCCGGTACGACGCCGTTCTCATCCATTGCGAGCAGAACGGCACCCGCAGCGGGCTCAAGGGTCAATATGCGCAATCGGCTCTTCGGTGCGGCTGCACTCACCTGGGCCTCGATATACGGAACGACATAATCCCCTTCGCCGCGGGTCAGCACACTGCCTGCCAGCACAACGTCGAAGGCATCATGGCGCATGCCCAGCTTGTGAATAACTGCACTTGCGACCTTTCCCAGCTCCAGCCCTTGCCTCGCCAGTATCTTTCTGGCGGCTTCATCTGCCGGCGCCGCCTGAAACAACAGCTTTGCCAGCGTGTGCGGCGCCCTTCTGCCCTCGTCCAAAAAGCGGTGGAACATCTCCTCCACGCTGCCGAAGCTAAGTTCATCCAGCGTGAGCGAAGTCAATGAAGTCGGCTTCTCCCGGCCTTCCCATGAACGAACGACTGTGCGAAACACCTCGACGGCCAGATCACCGCCTCCGCCGAAATCGCCGAATGCATAACCGAATCCTCCAATCTGTATCTCCTCTCCCGCCGCATTCACACCATAACCGTTCGTCCCGCTTCCGCATATAAGAACGACCCCGTCCGTCTGTCTCGTGCCGGCTCTCATCGCAATGACGGTATCGCATACGATCTGATGTTTCTTGAAACCCATGCCACTGATCATAGGCCGCAGGATGCGGAAATCTGCCTCGCGGTCGGCTCCTGCCAGCCCGAAGGAGGCACAGGTAATGCTCTCTCTTTCCAGCTCCGCCTGTGCGAGTGCTTCATCCACGGCTTGTCTTATACTTCGCTCCGCGAGGGCGGCGCCAAGCTGATGATTGCCGCAGCCGCTGATGCCCCTCCCTGCAATTCGTCCCGTTTCGTCCGCCACGACAGCCAGGGTCTTGCTTCCTCCGCCATCGACTCCCAAGTAATAGTTCAAGTATGATCTCTCCTATGCTGCCAGGCTGAGGAAGCCGTCCCGCCAAGCCTCCCGGCCGTCAACCTGGGATCCTTCAAATCAGGCGGCTTCCTGCCATGACGTTTATTTCGATACTGCCATCTTCTCTTTGTTCTCTTGCCATTTCGCTGTTTTGTACTTCAACAGCTTGTCGTAACCCGCCTTCTGTGCATCCGCCTCTGCCTTGTCCAGAAGCGAGAGCACTTCCTGATCAGAGGACGTTGAGCTAATCGCTTTTGCTCTGGCCTGCTCATATATTTCGAACACACGCTGTGCAATGATGCCTTCCTCCGAATCGCCTGCAGGATCAAGGTTGACGTATTCCGTTGTATTCATCTGCGTCTTCCAGGTAATCTCGGATTGCCAATACGTCTCAAAGTTCCGTTTCTCCGGCGGCAGCGTGGACTCGAATTTCATCTTGGAGTTGTCCACGTACACCGTGTTGCCGCTCCATTGGAAGTTGACAGTGGCATTCATCAGCTCATCGCGGCCTTTCGCATCGCTGGTGAATTTATCGGTGAAGAGCGGCATATCCTCTTCATCCGTTCCATCCCAGTACAGCCCTTCAGGCCCCCACATGATCGTACGCTGGCCTTCCGGACCTGTGAACCAGTCCAGGAACGCGAAGATCGCCTCCGGATCTTTGGCCGCTTTCGTAATGACGCTGACATTCCAGCCGAGCTGCTTGTAATCGCCCGGGTAAATTTTATTGCGATCCAGTTCCGCTTTGTGTACAGGCCATACCATAATGTAACCTGCATCCGGGTCCTGCGCTTTCAGCAGATTATTGCCCTTGGAGCCGAACTCCGTCGGGCTGGATGCCACATAAACCGCCACTTTGCCGTTCAGAATCTTCTGCTCAACCTGCTCCAGCTTCTGTGTGAAGGCGTCCTGTGTGACCAGCTTCTCACGGTACAGACGGCCCATATACTGCAGCAGCTCCCGATAGACCGGGTCCGTAAACAAGGATACGAGTTGATCCCCTTGCGGTACGGCAATCATGCTGTTGAACGTATAAGGACGATTCTCTGCGAATGCGGAAACCATGATGTCCACACCCGCGGCCGCTTGACCGACCTCCAGCGGCACAACATCCGGATATTTTGCCTTCACTTGCTTCAGATAAGCATACAGATCATCCGGCGTTTCCAGGCTTGGCGAGCCCAGCTCCTCGTAAATCTTCTTATTGACGAGATAACCGGCGTTGCCGTTGGGCTGCGTTGTATACCAGTTCGGGAACTGATACAGCTTCCCGTCCGGAGAACGAAGCAATTCGAGGGTGGACTCTCCGGCCCATTTTTTTAAGTTTGGATATTTATCCAAATAATCATCGAACGGCACCAGCATTCCCTCGGAACGCAGCTTCTCGACCTCCGCTCCCGGTTCCATCCAGATGACATCCGGCAATTCCCCGGACACAATCATGGTGCTGAGTTTGTTCTTGGCAACACCACCGGAGCTGACAGGCACGACGTTGACCTTTTTATTCTCCTGGATCCACTTCGTGGCAAGATCTGCACCCCAATCCGGCATCGTATACCAGTCATAATGGCCGTAGAATGAGAACTCGAGCGGCTTCTCCCCCAGCACAAAGGCATCCCCCGTGCTTGGTGTTTCATTGTTTTGCGAGCTTGGGCTATCACTCTTCGGGCTTGCGGTATTGCCACCTGAACCCGAGCATCCCATTAGAGCCATGACGATGACAAGTGTGACTGACAAGGCAGACAGAAGCTTCTTTTCCCCTTTTTTCATTCCCAGTGCTCCCTTCACGATTCATCTATGGTCAAAGCTGTCGCTTTAAACCCTCCTGTTGGCTGGCTTGAACTACTCCTTCAAAGAACCGATCAATACGCCCTTAACAAAATACTTCTGAACGAACGGGTATACGCAGAGGATCGGAACGGTTGCCACCATCATGGTAGCCATGGACAACGACTTGGTGGTCACGGCCTTCATTGCACTCATTCGGCCTTGCGCAGCAGCGTCCATATTCTGCATCTGCTCCATCATGATATTGGCATTGAGTATCTGCTGGAGCTTCGTCTGGATTGGCAGCAGATCCGCATTGGATATATAAATGCTGGGAGCGAACCAGTCATTCCAGTGGTATACAGCCGTAAACAGCGACAGCGTCGCAATGACCGGACCTGAGAGCGGCAGCACAATTCGGAAGAATACCCCCCAGTTCGATGAACCGTCGATATGAGCCGACTCCTCGAGTCCGGGCGGGATGCCCTTAAAGAACGTCCGGAAGATGATCATATTCCATACGCTGATGATGCCGGGTATGACCATAACCCAGAACGAGTTCATCAGACCCAGCTCCCGAATGAGCAGGTAGTTCGGAATGAGACCGCCGCTGAAATACATAGTCACGATGCACGTTACCATATAGAAGCTGCGTCCCATTAATTCACGCTTCGAAATGCCGTAGGCAAATATGGCGGTTGCCACAATGGAGAGCAGGGTGCCCGTTACCGTGCGAAACACCGAGATGATGAACCCGTCAATCAGCCGCTCATCCTTAAACACCACACGATAATTCTCAAGCGTGAATTCGCGCGGCCAGAATGTAATCCCGCCCTGCATCGTATCGGTCCCCGAGTTAAACGAGATGACGGCGGCGTTCCAGAATGGATACAGCGCAATAAATGCAAGCAAAGCCAGCGAGCCGTAGACGATGCCAACGAACAACCGATCTCCGTTCGACAGCCTCATATGAATCTCTCCCCCTTCTTCCCTACCATAGGCTGTTCCCCGATCGGCGGGCCCAGTAATTGGCCCCGGCCAGTAACACTACGCTGATGATGGCCTTGAACAGGCCTGCCGCGGTCGCGTAGGAGAATCGGCTGTTCTGAATGCCAATCCGGTACACATACGTATCCAGCACATCGCTGACATCCCGCAATACCGGATTGCCCGCCAGCAGCAAGATATCCTCAAAGCCTGCATTCAGGAAATTGCCAATGGCCAGAATCGAGAACACAACGATGATCGGCATAATGGACGGAATCGTAATGGAGAAGATCTGCTTCAATCGGCTTGCACCGTCAATCGAGGCTGCCTCATACAGTTGGGGATTGATGCCCGCGATAGCCGCTAAATACACGATGGATGAGAAACCGATCTCCTTCCACACGTTGGTCACGGTTAAGATGCTCCAGAAATATTTCGGCTCCGACAGAAAGTTAATCGGGTCGTCGATCAGATTCAGACTCTGCAGCAGGATGTTCAGGCTGCCGTTATCCGTAGACAGGATGGAGATCGCAAAGCCCGATACGATGACCCACGACAGGAAGTGAGGCAGATAGCTGATGGTCTGGACGATTCTTTTGAAGGACCGTCTCCCGACTTCGTTCAGCATCAGCGCGAGCAGAATCGGCGCCGGAAACCCGATGCACAGTTTAAGCACACTAATAACGAGGGTATTCCGCATAATGGTCCAAAACTCCGGTGCTCCGAAAAACATGTCAAAATGCTTGAAGCCCACCCAGGGACTGTTTAAAAATCCCTTGAACAAACTGTAATCCTGGAATGCCATGAGCACGCCATACATCGGAATATAACTGAAGACAAGAATGAACATCATAGCCGGAAGCACCATGAGCTGAATATCCCATTGCTTCAGGAAGCGGTGCAGTCGGCCCTTCTTTCTGTGCGGCTCTGCCTTGCGATGGATCTCGGCTTGCGGCATGGGCATCTCCCCCTTTTTGACTTTGTGTTAGATTTATTGACATAACTCTGAGATGCTTGCCACTTCATTGTATCGCCTGCACCAGGCTCATTTCTCTGCTAAAACGAGTAAAAACCAGCACTATATCACTGGTTTTTAGGAATTTTGCTTTTGTGAAGCCTTCGGCGTCATGCCGATGTGCTTTTTGAACAGCCGATTAAAATTGGTCAGCGTGCGGAAGCCGCATTCCAGGGCAACATCCATTACTTTCATATGACCTGCCTCCAGCATCATGACGGCTTGCTCCAGCCGAATATGGATGAGGTACAGCAGCGGCGGCATGCCAACCGCGCGTTTGAATATTTCGCTGAACCTGGAAGGGCTGAGGTAGACGAGTGATGCCAGCTCCTCCAGTGTCCAGGGATGCGCGAAATTTTGTTCCATGACCATGATGACCTGGCGCATCTTCTCAAGCTGGCGCTCGCTGATGCTGGGCTCGCCTCCGTTGTCCCCCACCTGCCGGCATTCCCGGTTTACGGTAGCCAGAAACTGCAGAAGAAGCGCGTAAACAACCGTAGCATAGGAACGCTGCTCCCTCTCATGCTCCTCCTGGAGCTGAAACAGAAGTGCATGCAGCTTGTCCATGGCCGGATGGTCGCGGTGGATCAGATTCGTGTAATGCTTGCCCATCTCGCGGAACGGACTGAACAGCTCCGGGTCGAACCGGAGGTTATGGATAAACCAGGTCGAATCGAACGTAATGACCGTGATGACAAGATCCTGGGTCTCATAGGCGCAGTGAAGGTCATTGGAGTTGATAAGCAGCACGTCGCCCTGCTGAAACTCAAATTTCTGCCCGTTGATGATGTAGTAGCCTGTCCCGGCTTTAATATAATTAATCTCCAGAACATTATGCCAATGAAGCTTCTGATAGGGGCTCGTCACGCCAATCGTATCGACGACAAAAATCGGATAATTCTTAGCCAATTTTACTTTTTCTTTTGGAATCGCTTCTTCCCGCATGATAGACGGCATCCTAAACCCCTCCGCAATCGTTTATTTATGTAAGCGCTGCACACATACATTGTTTGTCAAAGACTCTATCATCCACATTCCATAGTTGTAAATAAAAAAAGCTGTCCCGAATGTCATTCCTGACATGGAACAGCTTATTGACACCAAAAACTTCCGAGTTAGCGTTCATCGTCCCCCATCTGCGGAACGTTAGTTTGCCGGGGTGAATTTAATCCAATCGTAGTAAGCGCGTACCGGAGTACCCGGGTAATTGAATTTCCCCGTCCATATTTCAGCTGGCCCCGCACCTGACCATAAGTTGACCATAATATGGCCCGGGCTTGTCGGCAGCGCACCGCGCGAGCCGTTCTCCGTGTGTACCAATTGGCCGTCTACATACCACTTAATGGACGTTGGCGACCATTCGAACGCATAGTTATGAAAATCGAGGGAGGCATCAAATCCCAGGTTGATAATGGTGCTATGCTGACCTACGCCATTCGTAAAATAATTGGTTTCCATCTTCGTGGTGTCTTTCCCCAGGATTTCAATGTCGATTTCGTCGTTGGACGTAACGGTCCCTGGTCCGGAATACGTGAAGAGACTCGTGACGAGTCCCGTTCCCTTGGCTGCTTTCAGCCGCGCTTCGACCCGGCCATAGCCATACTTGACGTTTGTTGCGTACTCGGCGGAAGCATAATTTTTCCCTGAGCAGCTGGCAGGACAGCCTGCCTTGTCGAGTCGCAGAGCCATAATGCCATTCGAGAATTCCTGGTTAGCCGCTTTCCAGCCGACACCGAAATCCGGGCCATTTCCCCATCCATCGGAGGTATAGAACAGGTTAGGGTTCGTTCCATTCAGCGGTTCGTTAAAAGCCACATCTGCAGCCGACGCTTGAATAGGTAACAGCAATCCGCATAACAGGGTACCTGCCGTAAGCACGGCCGTCATGTTCCTTCTGAAATTCATTAGCATGTTCATGAACAACACCTCTTCCTTGGAATGTAATGAATAGAATACAAGTACGATGCTTCTATGCTTCCGGGAATCTTGAAGGAAAACAGGCCCCCTTTCGTTAAAATAGTTGATATGGGTATAACTTATTGGTTGTTCATCTTCATCCTACATGTAAATATTTAGTAAATCCTAGCCATTTCAATGATAATACTGCACTATTTAACGGTTATTCTCAGTCAGACATGCGAAAAAAGGCTGCCACAGGTCTCTTGATCCCCCCTGTCACAGCCTTATACAGCCACCTCAAGAAGCATATCTAGGTTGGCACCAGAACATATTGCTGCCGATAAGCCGTTGGTGACGTGTGATGGTATTTAGCGAACGCTCTCGAGAACGTATGCAGATTGGAGTATCCCAGCGAAAAAGCCGCCTCGGTGACGGATACATCCGTTTCGGTCAGCAGCGCCGCCGCCCGCTCCATCCGCAGCTTCATTAGATAATGACTTGGACTGATGCCGTGTACCCGGATGAATTCACAATAGAGATGCGTTCGGTGTACGCCCGCATGCTCGACAACATCCGTAACCGTAATGCCCTCCATGTAATGGGAATCCATATAATGCAGACTCTGCTCAAGCCAGTTCGATCTGGTCCCCTTTTTGGCCGGGGCGCCAGACAGCAGTTCAAACAGATGATACACCCATTTCTGGCGTGCAAACTCGCTGCCAAGCGTATCGTCATCCACACATTCGTAGATTTGATTTAACACCCCCGGCAGCTCTGCCTTCATCGCGTTGCGAATAAAGGGCTTATGCGGATGCAGACCAATTCGGTTCAAAGCGCTGACGGCAAACTCTCCGTTGAGTGTGACCGAATGTGTACGGAGCGGAGATTCCGGATGATGATTCGATTCCCAGTAACTGTACCTGATATGAGGGAACAAACAAAAGGCGTCCCCTTCTGACAAGGTAACCTCCTCCTCCCCATAGACCAGTGAGACCTTTCCATTTAGAACAAAATGCAGCGAATAGTTCTCCGATACCTTGGGACCAACATAATAATGGGATTTGGCAATGCTCCGACCCGTGCGGAGGATCCATATTCCGCTCTTTCTCTCCATATCTGAAGGAATGCAGTACTTCATGTCGACATACTCAAAGGCCATTTCCTTCACCTGATATCCCTCCCGTCACAAAAAATGTTTCCTATGATGCGGAGCCCTGGCAAGACTCCATGGCCTTCATCTATGGAAAAACAACAAAGAGGCACAGCGCCACCTGCCGTGCCTCCAGTGATCTGGTCGACAAACCTCGGTTTATGATCCCGAGTACCTGATCCAAAACGGCAGCCGAGGCCCTTTCATCGATCCGTCGTCCGAACGCCATGGTCCCGAGACTAACCTCCGACACTTTCACTCCCGTTCTGCCAAACGTCCTGTACTGCATAGTTACAGCCTCCTTGTATTGTCTGGTATACAAAAACAACCGGAGACACACCTTGGATCATGATGATCCAAGGATGCATCTCCGGTTGTCCGGTAGATGAAGAATTCCTTAATTATATTATTTCCGATATGTTAAGTAGGATTATAGCATCGTCTATTTTTGTCGTCAATTATTTTTCATGTTGGATTCTCGGCCAGATCAATCTGGGATGTCTCCTTACCGTCCGCTCCAAAGACAATTCCCGCAAACACCAGCGCTGCTGGAGAAGCGGTACAACACGCTCCATGAACGGCTAAGGTCCGCCTCAAACGCAAAGGAGCCATAATGTTGAATCCATCATAAGCTCCTCTGCCCCTCAACTCACTCATCCGATCTCTTTACAATGCTTCCTGCTGCTCGACCAGCTTCTCTACGTAATCGCTGACATACTCTGCATCCTGCAGACGAGATTGCACCTCCGTCTTCCACGTCTTAGCATCCCTTAATGAAGCAAGACTTTCCGTGCTGCCATACCATGTCTCTACTTTATCCCTGGAAATGCTGAAGACTTGGTCCTCGAATGCGAAAATCAGCTTCTCCAGATTATCAATCATCACAAAATTTGCAGTGGAGTTATACAGGAGAAACTCCTTCAGCTTCTCCTCCTTCAGAGCTCCAGCAACTGCTTGAAAACGCAGCTCTGCCGTCTGTTCCTCCGGGTACAGCTGGAAGGTGCGCCCGATCTCGCGCAACGGAAGCGAAGCATTCAGATTTATGAAATTCCCTGCATTCCCCATATAGGGACTGGCAAAACTTAATGAATTACGAATATCATGCGTCATCGGATCATTCTGTTCTGCTTCGTACTGGATGGCCTGGGCATGCGCCCGAGGCTTGATATATCCTTCCAGCGCAATCATGCCCCCTATGCCAATAAGCAGCAATACAATGATCAGCATATTCTTTCTACTCATTGCTCATTCACCTCATGTTTAATCGTCAGCTTACAGGCTTTATGGATCAGCAGTGGAATGAAAATCGACGTTAATGGAATCGCATATTGCAGAACAGTAACGTAAAAAGAATACGGGCCGTCTATCCGCAATTCCCTTCCAAACCATACATCACTTCCGAATTGCATCGCAAAGGAATAAGCCGAAACCACGATGACAAAAATCCCCCACAGTCCCCACGCTGCCTTGCTCCATTTGAACAGCTTGCCTGCGTTAATGACCGCCGTCTGCTTCTCATATACTTTCAAATTTCGTGACATGGAGAGATAAACCACCCCACTCAGCACAACAAGACAAAGCAGTAATCCATTCACCGCTATACCACTCGGCAGAATACGGGCAGGGATGCTTGCAATCCAGGCCAGCAAGGAATAAATCAAGGCGCTCTGAACCAAATCGTAACGGTAGCGGTAGCGGTATATCTTCTGATTATCGTCAATTAAGAACTCAATATCCTCAATGTTGTCAATAGCCAGGCTGATAGCTGATTGATAATTCATACCATTCTCCATGTAATCTGTCACCCGTGCCTCTAAATTGCTGAGAACCTCATTCTTCAGCTCTACAACCTCTTTGGTTCTACGTTGATTCGCAAATAGGCGGTCGACAAAGATCTCAAGATCATGCCGGTTTGTCATTGCTGTCTCAGCTCCCTTCCGTTACCGATCAGAACATCGATTACTTCCCGTGCAGCCTTCCACTCTTCCTGATTTTGTGTTAAACGCTCCTGTCCATCCTGACTAAGATTGTAATATTTACGCCTTCCCCCCTGGGTTTCTTCCCCCCAATAGGAACGTATCAAGCCCTGCTTCTCCAGCCTTCTCAGACTGGAATACAAGGTGGGTTCCTTGAGCTCAAACCGGTTCCCGCTTCGCAATAAGATTTCCTTGATGATCTGATAGCCGTAATTATCTCCGTCCAACAACACGCACAGAATAAATGTATCAATATTTCCTCGTATCAAATCACTGTTATGTAATGACTCCATCAAGCTCCTGAACCTCCCACTGGCGGAATAGGTATAGTATAACGCATATTACTATGTGTGTCAAAGTAATATTCCACACATGTATATAGACGGAATGAATGCTCTACAGATTGACGATTTACAAGCACCTGCTATATAATTCATGAAAGTTCTTCCTATTATAAATAGAATCCATTCCATGCTATATATGATATCGAAACACTTCTTTATCGTATCAGTATCTGCAGGAGGAGACGGTTGTGCTTCTTAAATACATTCGACGACTGAAATACTATATACTCCGAACCCTCCGCATGCAAAATAGCGATCATCGGATTGCCCTCGGCTTTGCCGTTGGCTTCTTTCCTTGCTGGTATCCAACTTTTGGCATTGATCTGCTGCTGGCCCCGCTGCTCGCTCGTCTGGTACGGGGTAATATCCCCTCGGCCTTCCTTGCAGCCACGGCCGGGTCCGTTCTATGGCCCATCCTGTTCTATTTAAACTACAGAGTCGGGGTCTTGGTGCATCTGTTCACCACATTTCCCAAAACATTTGAAATTGAAGATGCCCTTACGGTTCCGGTACCTGAAACGGATTATATTATCGAGACCGATCATTTTGGCAGATTAGGGCATATGGGTGTTAACTTCCTTGTAGGTGCCCTCATCAACAGCGTCCTGTCTACGTTGATCCTCTATATTCTGCTGCGCATCATGCTCTCGGTTTACCGCAAACCCCTGCTTCAGAAAATCAAGCAATCCATCCGAAAAGGTAAATCCAAAATTATAAGATGAACCCTTCATGTATAAGCGCCCGGAACTCCACTCCGGCGCTTTTTTATATAGAAATCCCCTTGTTTGTGCCTTGACCAAATCCAGCCCCCTTGACAAATTCTCTGGAAATTTCGGTATAAGTTGCTAAGAGTACGGCATTCTAAAGAGGATGAGCCTTCACTACTTACCAGCAAGGGAGGAAAGAACGGATGAAATCGAAAGTACAGGACGAACTCCTTCTTAACGTCAAGAACCGTCTTGAGAATTGCGAAGATGTCATCTATCAATCCTTACGCATCCATGGATCGACATGCACCATCATCTATATTGAATCGATTGTGGACATCAGCACCTTGCACGAACATATTGTTAAACCCCTTATCAAGGAAGCCGCGCAGGTACAGCATAATTTCGATAACTTCATTGACTGTATGGATCGCGGAGATACACTTTCGGTTCCGTTTGAGCGCTCAGCCTCGGCCGAGTACATTGCCAACATGATTGTAGAAGGCAGAGCCGTACTGATTGTCGAGAGGCTGACCGAGAGCTATTTGTTTGATATTGTTTTGTATCAGAAACGAGCGGTTTCGGAATCGCAGAACGAACTGGTGGTGAATGGCCCGCAGGAAGCTTTTATTGAAGATATCGGCACGAACTTATCGCTGCTGCGGCACAAAATCAAGCATACCGATTTAAAAACCATCCGTTATCAAATCGGCGATTACTCAAAGACAGCCGTATATATGGTATACGTGGACGGTTTATGCAAACCCGAAATCGTATCCCAGGTAGATCGTCAGTTGAAAAGCATATCCATTGATGGGACTTTCGGGATCAGCACCTTGTCGGAGCAGATGAAAGAAGGCGTAAAATCCCCCTTCCCGCAGTTTCAATATACGGAACGACCGGATTCCGTAGCTGCCTCCCTGCTTGAAGGAAGAGTTGGCATCATGCAGGACGGGACACCCTCGGCACTCATCGTGCCCGTGACGCTGTTTTCGCTGCTGCAGTCGTCTGAGGACTACTACCACAGCTTCTTCTCTTCCAGCTGGATACGGATTATCCGGTTCATGTTCGCCGTTATATCATTGCTAATGCCCTCTCTGTATGTCGCGATCACGACGTTTCAGCCATCCATCATACCAACCGATCTGCTGATTACCATTGCGGCATCCCGTGAGAATATCCCGTTCTCCGCGCTGGCCGAAGCGCTGATCATGGAACTGACGTTTGAAGCGCTGCGAGAAGCCGGAACACGGATTCCCAAGCCTGTTGGACAGACCATATCCATTATCGGCGCCATCGTCATTGGACAAGCTGCGGTTGAAGCAGGTATCGTATCCAATCCGATGGTCATCGTGGTATCGATAACGGGCATCGCTTCTTATATTATCCCGCACTTCGAGCTTGGGCTAGCATTTCGCTTGCTGCGCTTTCCGATACTGATTCTTGGGGGAACCCTCGGCCTCATCGGTGTATTTGCCGCCGCCTTTCTCGTGTATGGACACATGGCTTCGCTGAAGTCGTTTAACACGCCGTATCTGCAGCCAGTGGCGCCACTCGTAATATCCGAATGGAAGGATACCTTCTTGCGGGCACCATCCATGCTGATGAAGAACAGGCCAAAGGCCTATGCATCATCCAACAATTTAAGGAGACGAAAGTGAGCATGCCTCTACTCAAATTGTTCAAAATTCTGCTTCCCCTCATTCTGCTGACAGGCTGCGGCTTCAGCCTGTCCAAGGTTGAAATCAATGAACAAACCTTCGTATTTGCCATGTACATCAATGAGGGCAAGCAAAAGGGAACCGTTGAGGTGACCATCAGCGCCCCCCTGCCGAACCGTCTCACATCCGGTCGACAAGCGGGAGGACATGGCGGTGGAGATCCTTATGCCATGGTAACCAAAACGTCCACCACCGTGCAGGATACCCTGCATCTTATTCAACGGGATCTCTCCCGCCGGTTTGACTTCAGTCACACCAAAGTGGTTGTCGTTGGCAAAAGTTATGCCGAGGCGGGACTTGAGGATCTGATGGACTGGCTTCAGCGGGAACCAACAACAAACCTGCGTACATACTTAATGGTTGCACCCGGCGATGCTAAAAAAGTCGCGGAGCTGACACCGGTGTTTGAGCAAATGCCTTCCGAAGTGCTCATCCGGTTTGCTACTCAACATAACATGATCAATACAACCTTGAAGGATTGCCTGTATGCTGAATCCGCTAACCAGGGATATGCCTTGACCTATTTGGCAGCGCAAAAAAAACCGATGGTGGCCGACCAGGAAAAGCTGGAGCCCTGGACCGGGATTCAAGGCACAGCCATTTTTCATAACCACAAGCTTCTCACCACACTCCCCATGCAGGAGTCCTTGGCTGTCAGTTGGGCCGTAAACGAAGTGAAAGGGCCGCTGTATACCGTTTCCTGGGATGAAGGAGCCGGAAGAGCCAGCGTATTTCTCATCTCGACAAACTCCAAGAAATCCGTCCGCATGGTCTCTGGTCATCCGGTATTCACGATTAAGCTGCTGGGAATCGGAGATGTCATCTACAAGCGGAACCAGAAGCAGTTGGACACGTTGGAAGCCAAACGAATTATCGAGCGAGAGCTCAATGACATGGTCAAAAGCGAATTGCAAAAAGCGCTCAGGACTTCGCAAAGGGTGGGCTCCGATATTCTGCAGTTAGGCATGCTGGTAGACTGGAACTATCCTGACCATTGGGAAAAGGTTCGCTCCGAATGGGCGAATTACTACAAGAACGAGGTTGAGATCCAGGTCGTCACGGACATTCGGGTCCGCAACTTCGGTACAACGCTCAAAATGAAACCGAAATAAGGAGGCACGTCCGAATGCTGGCACTCTTATTCTTAGCTTATGCCCTGGTTGAATGGTTCATTGCGAAGAATAAAGTAAAAGCCCCCCGTGAAAAATGGACGATGCTTGTTCTTATTGCGGCCTTTACGACCTGGAACGTAATCGCCCTCTATTTTCACGAATGGCTAACCCCAAACCATCTGATCATCTGGTTATTTGGCTGGCTTGATAAGTTATAAGAAAAAACGGAAAGGATGTAAGAATCCTCATGCGTAATACTCCCTGGCAGCTGTTCCGATTCGGATTTGTTTATCTCAACGCCATACCCACTGGCTTTCTGATCAGTCCCATACTGTGGAATTCAGCCTATTTAGGTTGGGCTTCCATACTGGGGGGCTATGCCTTGAGTTTGATTCTGCTGTGGTTTACCGTAAAGGTCGGGCTCTGGGATCCGCATAAGCCATGGCTCGACTTCGGCAGCCAGCTGGTTAGCAAGTGGATTCACTTTCCGATTGTTTTCCTGGTAATGTTCTGGGCCATTAATTATATCGGGATGGATATAGAAGGTTTCACGTTATTCTTTGACACCAATTACATGCGTGAAACCCCGCAATGGTTTGTCCTCCTTATCGTGGGCCTGGTCGTAACCATATCCGCACGCTGGGGCCTGGAAACCATGATCTATATATCCGATGGGTTGTTTATCGTGATTGTGATTGCCATTGTGTTTATGAATATGTTTTTCTTCAAGGAAGCTCATTTCGATATGGCCATTGCGATGGTCAGACATCACAATTACGGATCAACGATTAAGGATGCCCTGTTCTGCCTCTCCTTTTTTGCGGAATGGATCGTATTCCTCTTTCTCGCGCCCTACCTCAAGTTTGATCGAAGATCGTTTCGAAACCTGGCGGCAGCCGGGCTGCTGGTAACCATCGGCATGCTGCTCCAATGGGCATCCACGCTGTTGAATTTCGGCCCTTATCTGGGCCGTGAGCTTCAGTATCCGCTCGTTGAATTAATGCGGGCAGCCAGTGGATTCCTCGGAAATTCGGATCCGCTGATGATCGGTCTGTGGAGCAGCTCCATGTTCCTGCACAGCGCTTTTTTAATCCATATCAGTGCAAGATGTCTTGCCAAGCTGTTTCAATTAAACCATATGGACGGTCCCTTGATTGCCATCATCGGGGGAACCGCTATCGTAATCGCATATCAGTATTCGCAGAATCCGATCCGATTTATGGGGGATTTCAATTCCTTCGGGATGGCGGTGTTCTTTATTTTGATGGAGTTCATCCCCATTTTCTACTGGATAGCCTCCCTGTTTCGCAGACGTGGGCATAAACATAAGGCTAGACAGAAGCCCAGACAGAAACAAAAGCCTGCTTAAAACTACTGCTCGACAATCCGTAGTCCCTGCTTGGCAATGAAACATAAAAGAGAGCGGCAATCATGCCGCTCTCTCCTTCCTTAATATGACCTGTCAAGGCCCCAGCCTCTCTATATACGAGTTATCAACATACTTTTCATATTGAATCGGCTGTTTCAGGAATCCGCTTGCCTCCAAAATCTCGACCGAAGCCTGCTGGGTTGCAATAGCATCCCGCGTGATCGGTGTAAGCTCCGCATTTTGGTTGCTGAATACCTCCTTCAGGATTTCGACCGGTATCTTCTTCTCATCGGCAAACATCTGGGCCATTTCATCCAAATGCTCATTCTGCCAGACAATCGCCTCCTTATACACCCGAAGGAACTCCGTCACAAGCTCCGGGTGCTCCTTCGCAAAATCGGTACGTGCAATCAGCGCGACCGGCGCGAGAATTCCCTGTTCGGGACCCGCCACAATAGCAGCTGTTTTTTGCCGTGTCAGCTGAGTCGTAAACGGATCAATAGCAACCCATGCATCTACTTTCCCCGTAGTGAAAGCGGGCAGTGCGTCGGTAAACTGTAAATTGACAATCTCCAGATCCTGCTCGGATAATCCATACTTGGCTAATACCTTCAGAAGATACACATGGGAGGTCGTCCCTTTGGCTAGGGCAATTCTTCTGCCCTTCAGATCCTCCACACGCTGCACCGGCGAATTCGCTGGCACCAGTATGGCATTCAGTCTCGTTCCATTACTGATCAATCCAATATTAACAAAAGGAAGGCCTGCGGATTGGCCTTGCAGAGCTGCTCCGTCACCAAGAAGTGAAATATCCACTCGATCGGCTGCCAGTGACTCCAGCAGCGGCGGACCGCTCTGGAATTCGCTCCATTTCACGGTTGCGTGATGAGCCTTGAAGCTCTCTTCAAGCCAGCCCTTCTCCTTGATGACCGTAAATAAATTGGTTCCCCCATTAATCGCCAGCTGGACAACGATCGGTTCCTTCTCCCCCTCCCCCGCCTCCGAGGCTTTGCTGCTGCACCCTGTTGCAAATATCAGCAGTGTCAGCATGAATAAGAGGACTATCATGAACTTAAAGTGTGATGACTTCATCAGGACCATGGCTGCTTCTCTCCTTGTTTATATCCAGCTGGACGTTTGCTTCTACTGAGCCTGGATGTTAGGCGTTTTCAGATAGGTCTTGCTCTGCCGGCCGTCCACGCTGTACGGCACTTCTCCGGCAAGCGTAACGCGGCGAACGATGCGGTGCTGTTCACCATAGTCATTAACAGCGATATGCTGGGTCGAGCGATTATCCCAGATGGCTACATCCCCTGCTGCCCAGTGCCAACGCACCGTATTTTCCAGGCTGGTGATGTGGCCTTGAAACAGCTCATATAATCGGGACGATTCCGCTGCGGATACTCCAAGCAATCGCTTGACAAAACTCCCTAGTAGAAGCGATTTCTCCCCGGTCTCCGGGTGAACGCGAACGATGGGGTGCTCGGTCTCATAGACGGTGGATGCAAATGTGCGCTGATACTCCTTCACGCTGTCCTCCGAGGCTTCCGGACGTCTTGCGGCATAATCATACAGATTCGTGTGAACCGCCCACAGCTTCTCTGCCAGCTCCTTCAGCTCTTTCGGCAGACTGTCATAGGCAGCTGCGGTATTGGACCATACGGTATCTCCACCGGAAGAAGGCACTACGACTGAACGAAGTACAGAAATGCTTGGATATGCATCGATAAATGTAATATCCGTGTGCCATGCATTGGCGCGTCCGCCATGATGCGAATCGATCTCCAAGATATAACGGCTTCCCTCTTTGGTCTTCACCGTAGGATGTGCGAAGGGCTCACCGAGCAGATCCGCGAAGACTTCTTGTCCCTCATCATCCAGATGCTGTTGATTTCGGAAGAACAGCACCTTGTGTTTAAGAAGGGCCGCTCGAATAGACTGGACCGCAGCCTGATCCAGATCTCCACCCAGTGTGATCCCCTTCACTTCGGCTCCAACGCGGCCGCCAATTGGCCGTACCTCTAATGTATCTGTTTCTTGTTTAACCCCAATACTCATAGACTCTGCACTCCTTATTTATAGTTTTCATTCCATGAAACACGATTTTAATAAGGCCGGTCGCCGATAATCGATACCCGCTCAGCCACCCTGCGGTTCGGATAATAGTCATTTACAGCATAGTGCTGAGTCGAACGGTTGTCCCAGAACGCGTATGAGCATCCACTCCATTCATCAAATTTTATAATTCTCATGTGAATAGTAGGTATTTAGGGAATAAAAAAAGATCCAACGGTTTAGCTGATTTGCTAAATCCGTTGAATCTCCGGAGGCCCAGTCGATTCCCGAATACCCTTTATTCGAATGAACTACTGAATTTCACGTCTTGTTGTTGTGTATTTGATAATATATTCCCATCCAATACATGTCAACCATTTTCTGAGAAGATCTGTTTTCAGCTTTATTATCAAAGTTTCCAACAAAAAACCAAATTTTGTGAAAGCGCTTCCTACAAAAGGTTCTTTTATTGTAAGCAATTGGCATATTATATAGTACAGTAGACCAGCTGGCAAGGGTGGCATCTAGGAGGTGATAGGCATGGGCGTGAATGAGGCATTGGCTTTGATGATTTCGTTCGCCACTCTGGTCGTTTCGATCCTTGCTTTCCATAATAAGAAATAGACCCGTCCCTTGTACAGATGAATCTATTTCTTACGTCTGGTTGGAGCAAGCAATCATCCGCCCTGCATGCAACAGTCCGCTGTATCAGGAGTCGGCGGCAACCGGCTCCTTTTGTGATACACAAAATATCCTATTCCGATTTTTACGCAAATATGACTCTGGGATGCAACTAAGTATTAAGAATCGGCGTCACTTGAGCTAAAATCTGCTCGATCTGCTTGGAACTCTCTTCATACATTTTTTTCGCCTTTTTACTTTTGGTACTAAGGCTGAACAGCTCTAAATCTGCTTGGCATTTTTTTAAATTTGCATACAACAGCTTGCGCTCCTCATTCTGGGGAACCTGAATCTGATCGTCATACAAATCCACGGTAAGTGTGCCGTACGTATCAACCTGGGCAAAATAAACATCCTTCAACTTGGCTCCTATTTTATCCAGCTCATCCAGCAGCCAATTCTGGCCAAAACCCATAACTCGCAGGGGCTCATCCATGATATTCCCGTCCATAACAACAACCTGCGGCGGTTTCTCCGGAGCCACCGTAATGCCTAAATGCTTAGGGGTTAACGGGAGATTCTCCCGCTTCTGCAGGATATTGATCTCCCCACTGGATTCCATAATGGCAAACTCCACATCAGCCAGTTGAAAAATATCTTTTTTTCGAAGCTGCTGCATGATCTCATCAGTGGACAGGCGCTCTTTTTTCATATTTTCCTCAAGAATCTTTCCACCCTGTATGAGCACGGTTGGTTTAAAGTCTATGAAATCACGTGCCTTCTTGCTCTTGATCTGCAAAAACTCGATAGCAAGAGAGCATAAGACCCATACCCCCAACGCAATCAGCCCCAAATACCAGTTCGTATTTAAATCCATGGATATGTAGGCAGCCAAGCTACCAATGGTAATCCCGGTCAAATATTCGAAAAAAGACAATTGTGTGACCTGACGTTTTCCAAGCAATTTTGTCATCAGAAACAGCACAATTACGGCACATAATGTACGAAGTACAATTTCAAGCCATTGCGGCATAAATGACCCTCCTCCATCTTTTTGTTCAATGATCACCTTATAGATTATTGTCAAATTTACGCATAGAAATTACACCATTATTTTCCTGTTCCCCCATCATGCATGATCTGAGAGAAAATGAGTACATTATGATGCATGAAAGGAGTGATAAAAATGACTGTAGCATCCGATGTAAAAACATGTCTCTCATCCTTGAAAAGCGCTCAGGCCAGCCTTGAGCAATTTGCGTTGTCTACACAAGACCAAAATGCTAAAACTCTGTTTACCACTGCCGCACAACAGACACAACAAGTCGTAGACCAAGTGGCACAGCGAGTCCAGCAGCTTGAACAGGAAGAGCCTCAGTATAAAGGCTTCTAATATTCGTTGCACTTTTGTTCTAACTGCGAGTAAAACCCAAGTTCGCCTCCTATCATTCCCTGGTAGGAGGTTATTTATATTGTGTGAATTGTTATTGAGTTATGCTCTACATCAGGGTAAAGTGGTAATAACAAAAGGCGGACTACAAGGAGGTATATTCTATGAAGAATGGTACGCAGTCCATGGATGTCATCACATTCGGCGAGTCCATGGGATTGTTATATCCGGAAGGCACACGGGGAATTGGTCAAGGCGGAAGTTTGGCGCAATCCTTCGGCGGAGCCGAGAGCAATCTGGCCATTGGCCTGGCCAGGCTAGGCTGCTGCAGCGGCTGGTTTGGTCAACTGGGCAGCGATCCGCTCGGAACCGGTATTTTGAAAACGCTTCGCGGAGAAGGGGTCGATGTTTCACGCGCCAGGCAAACCGATGCCGCGCCGACCGGCCTTATGCTAAGACAGAATGTACGCGGTCAGTCCTCCGTGTACTACTACCGCAAAGGCTCAGCGGCCAGTCAAATGACGCCGGATCTCGTGGATTCCGAATACATAGCTAATGCCCGTATTCTTCATTTCACCGGCATTACGGCAGCGCTGAGCAGCAGCTGCCTGGATACGATTCGGCATGTGATTTCTGTGTGCAAGGAGCATGGCGTTCTGATCAGCTTCGATCCCAACCTAAGGCTCAAGTTATGGAATATAGAGAAAGCCCGCCCTGTTCTACTGGAGCTTGCCGGAGCCTGCGATTATTTCCTCCCCGGCTACGATGAATGCAAGCTTTTATTTGAAACCGAGGATGAGCAGGTCATCATCAACCGTCTGCGGCAGCTGCCTGGAATGTCCATTATCAAGAGTTTCAACGGAAACAACGTAATGGTTCACCAGGATGTAACCTACTCCCTGCCGTTTGAACACGTAGAGCAAGTGGTGGATACCGTGGGGGCAGGCGATGGTTTCTGTGCCGGTTTCCTTGCCGGTATTGCCAAAGGCTGGACACCGGAAGAGGCTTTATCCCTGGGTGGCTTAACCGGCTCGCTGGTTATCCAAGCTCCCGGTGATTGGGAAGCGCTTCCGACATGGGATGAGGTTCAGCAGCGGCGCGGCCATTCGGCTCATATCGAGCGCTAGACCTTTTCATAAGCTATAATCCCTAATTCATTCATCATACGACAAGGAGCTGTGTAGCATGAAAAAACTAAGACTGATTGAACAGATTCATCAAGCCGGTGTTGTAGCTGTCTTGCGCGGAGATTCTCCAGAAGAAGTAGTGGAAATCGCCAAGCGTGCCATTGAAGGCGGCATTAAAGTGATCGAGGTCACGATGACCGTACCTTTTGCTACGGAAGCCATTACAACGCTATCCAAAATGTACTCTTCCAAGGATCCGCAAGCTGATGATTATGCCATCATCGGTGCCGGCACCGTCCTCGATTCCGAAACGGCCCGAATCACCATACTGGCTGGCGCTGAGTTCGTTGTGTCCCCAAGCCTCGACCGGGATACCATTATGCTCTGCAATCGCTACCGGATACCGGTCATGCCGGGCGCTGTCACCGTTCATGATATGATCGCCGCGCTAGAGCTCGGTGTCGATGTCATTAAACTCTTCCCGGGGAACCTGTACTCTCCATCGGTTATTCCATCCATGAAGGGCCCGCTTCCGCAAGCCAACATTATGCCGACCGGCGGCGTGAACCTGGACAACCTTCACGAATGGATTAAGGCCGGAGCCTTTGCTGTCGGAATCGGATCCGATCTGACCAAGGACGCACTCAAGAGCGGGGATTATAACCTCATTACGGAGAAGGCGCGCGCTTACATTAATGCCTTCAAAAAAGCCCACTTCCCGTCATAATTTCATTATCATGACAGCAGGCCTAACAAGAATCAATTCTTGTTAGGCCTGTTATTTATTTCGTTTTCTCCTCGCCCACCGCCGCTGCGTACACATCCCTGTGGTAAAGCCGCCCGAGATAATCGTCAGCACGGAATAAACGAATGTACTTCCAGACAGCAGGAGTCCGCCTACCCCAATGATGATGGCATCCATTAGCAGAATAATGACCCCTACATTAAGCGGCAGGTACCTTGCCAAGAAATGTGCCAGCAGATCCGTTCCCCCTGTGCTTGCATTGTTTCTCAGCATCAATCCAAGGCCAGTCCCAATTAGCGCCCCGCCAATGGCTGCACTAAAGATCACATTCGGGGCAAATAATTGCAAAAAATCAGCTCGCAGTGGTGATAGCAGGTCAATGACAAAAGAAGAGATCAGCATGCCTGACAAACTATTGTAAAATATTTCACGATTTAGTATCCAGGCTGCAATAAACATGGGGATACTGCACAGAATGATGACAAATCCAATATGTAGATCAAACACATAGTTGGCAATTAACGCAATGCCGATGACTCCACCGTCCAGAACTTTATGCGGGACAAGGAAAAAGTTCGTCCCCATCGCGATCAGAAAGCTGCCGATCACGATTATGACATGTTTTCGAAATGACACCATTTCCGACATCTCCATCTATAAGGGCATGTCTAATTCATATGCTTGTCATTCCGAAAAATTGCGAACTCGTTGTCCCACATTTGAAAAAAAATTCCACTCCAACATTTCTGATGCTTGGAAGATGCCTAACCTTTTACATAAAACATGCGTTCTGTTCTTGCCATTACCTTGGTTTTCATATAGGGATAATTCTCATAGCAGTAATCAACAAAGTAACCCGGTTTCTCCCCATTCCAAGGGAAAATATCGTAGTGCATCGGAATGGTCAGCTCGAAATCCGACGCTGCTGCAAGCTCGGCTGCCTCCCGGAAGCCCATATTCCCTACAATTCCGTCCTTCCGGCGGAACGCATCTCCCCCGTTGATCGGCACCATACCGATATCAATCGAATGTGCCTGCAGCCTCTCGACCAAGCCTGGATATACTACGGTATCTCCCGCATGGTAGATGAGAACGCCCTGGATATCCATCAAATATCCGACAAAACGATGTCCGTACACTTCGTCTTCATCCAAGGTTTCATGGGCAGCGGGAATCGCCATCAGGCGTACACCGTCGAGCTGCTGCCACTCATCGCATACCGCTGCAACCAGCCTTTCAGGCGCTACACCAGCCCCCTGCATCGCTTCATGACATCGAGCCGGTGCAACAAACCATGTGTCCGGGTTCTGCCTGGCTATCACCGAGATGGTGGCAAGATCCATATGATCATCATGCTCATGGGTAATCAGCACGATATTCGCGTTCCGAATATGCTCCGGCTGCAGCGGCGCGGGAAATGCTCGCTGGAATCCGCCCCTGCGCTCAAGTTCATCCGACATATAAGGATCAATGTAAATGACGACCTCGCCACCCTTGATGACAACGCTCTCTTGTCCCAGAAACCAAACCGCCGCCATCCCGTAAGAGGTGGAAGTCTGATTGATTTCCTCTATGATTTGTTCCGGGCTCCTATCCTTACCTTGTCCAAGCTCCTTCATCCCTCGATCTCTCCTTCCGTTATCCGTATTTCATTCGATTATAACATGCTGCAGAGCTGAGAATGTGTCACTGTTTATCCCGACGGCAGCCGCTGTGGAAGCCCACGAGGACAAAACGGGCTGGAATCGAGCATCTAAAGATGCCCGTCCCAACCCGTATAGTCATGTTTAACTTGAAATCTATTTACGCTCAAGGGGCTTCTTCCACATTCCCAGCAGCATGCCTGACAGCACCGCACCGATTACAACTGCAAGCAGGAACAGAAGCGCATGATTGGCAAGCGCGGCAACAAATATCCCTCCGTGAGGTGCAGGAACGTTAATGCTCCACAGCTGCGTCAATCCACCGGCAACCGCCGAACCGAGAATACAGGAAGTCAGCACGCGCAGTGGATCAGCGGCAGCAAACGGAATCGCGCCCTCCGTTATGAAGGAAAGACCCATCACATAGTTGGTCAGACCGGACTTTCGTTCCTGCTCCGTGAATTTGTGCTTGAACAATGTTGTGGCCAGTGCAATAGCGAGTGGAGGAACCATTCCTCCGGCCATGACCGCAGCCATCATGGCTCCGTTCGTATTGCCGCTGGACGTAAATACGCCGATCGCAAATGCATAGGCTGCTTTATTGAAGGGACCGCCCATATCAATGGACATCATCCCGCCTAAGATAAGACCTAGAATTACCGCATTTCCGGTACCCAAATTGTTAAGAATATCAACCAGACCGAGATTGATCCAGCTGAAGAACGGATCGAACAGGTAGAACATGACCGTACCGGTGATAAGAAGGCCCACAACCGGATACAGCAGAATTGGCTTTAAGCCGTCCAGCGTTCGCGGAAGACCGGCAAACGCTTTCCTCAGCAGGATGACAACATAACCCGCCAAGAATCCTGCCGCCAGACCACCAAGGAAACCCGAATTTGAATTCAATGCCATGAGACCTCCGACCATGCCGGGCATTAAAGCCGGACGGTCGCCTATGCTGAGCGCAATAAATCCCGCAAGGACCGGTATCAGGAAGTGGAAAGCACCGTCTCCGCCGCCAATCGTCTGCAGCAGCTGGAATAGCGGATGGTCCTCTCCGGCAAGCTGCTCGATGAGGAAGGAGATAGCCAGAAGAATCCCGCCACCCACAACAAAAGGCAGCATATGAGAAATACCATTCATCAGATCTTTGTATACTTTTTTGCCGATGCCGCCTTTTTCTGCGTCCTTCGGTTGAGTTGCAGCAGCTCCGCCTTCGCTTCGGTAGATCGGCGCATCACCGCTTACCGCCTTGCGGATCAACTCCTCCGATTTGCGGATGCCATCGCTTACAGGCCGCTGCAGCACAGGCTTTCCGTTGAAACGGGCCATCTCCACATTTTTGTCTGCGGCAATGATGACACCGGCCGCTCTTCGGATTTCTTCCTCCGTCAACACGTTTTGCGCACCTTCCGAGCCATTGGTCTCCACCCGGATTTCAACGCCCATTTCCTGGGCCTTCTTCTTAAGCGCATCTTCAGCCATAAAGGTATGAGCAATACCGGTAGGACACGCTGTTACAGCCACAACAAAAGCATTCTCGTTTCCGTCAGCACCTGTCGAAATGGCTGCCTCGGAATGGCTACCGGATTCCTCGTGCTTTTCCGTTTCCTTTTTAGCCTCTTCCCGGATCCGGGCTGCTTCCTTCTCTGCCTTAACCGCTTCCTCTTCAGCCTGTTTGGTATCAAATAACTCCGTTACCTCTTCGGGCGTCTTCGTGTCCATCAATTTCCCGATAAATTCGGCATCAATCAGCAGCCGTGAAAGCGCGGCAAGCGTACGGAGATGCGTATTCCCGGCTCCCTCAGGCGCAGCGATCATGAAGAATACATAAGCTGCCTCACCATCCAGCGCTTCGAACTCCACGCCCTTGCTGCTCTTGGCAAACACAACGGTCGGTTGATTAACCGCTTTCGTTTTTGCGTGGGGCATCGCAATGCCGCCTCCGATGCCGGTACTCGATTCAGCTTCACGCTTCAGAATCATCTCTTTAAACAGGACCGGATCATTGATTCGCCCGCTAGCGGCCAAACTGGCGATCAGTTCGTCGATGGCCGCCTCCTTCGTGACGGCCTTCAGATCCATAATCATCGTATCCTGGATCATCAAATCTGTAATTCTCATATTGGATCACTCCCTTGATTTCAATCGTGACTATTGCTGGGGCACAAGTTTCCGCAGGCTGCCTTCTTCAGATATACAGCGGCTCACCACTTCGTGATATTAACTTGCGGAATAAGCCGATCAATGGCTTCCTTAACAGCCAGGTCGTCAGAGAACGCGGTTGCGCTGCCGGATGCAACCCCGGTTCGGAACGCCTCCAATAAATCCTTGCCAAGAGCAAGCGTGCCGACAAAACCCGCAATCATCGAATCGCCAGCTCCGACCGAGTTTCGGACTGTGCCTGACGGTACATTGGCGTGATAGACCTGATCAGCTGTAATCAACAGTGCACCTTCTCCGGCCATGGAGATCAGCACATGCTGGGCGCCTTCCTCAAGGAGCTTACGGCCGTAGGTCACAAGCAGCTCGTTCGAGTCGATAACCACGCTGAACAATTCCGCAAGTTCGTGATGATTCGGTTTAACAAGAAGCGGCCTGTGGACCAACGCCTTCATCAGGGCCTCCCCCGTTGTATCCATTACGAATTCGGCACCGCTCTTGCGGCACGCTCCGATCAGACGCTCATAGAAGCCAGGTCCCAGCGATGGTGGAACACTGCCGGACAACACAACGATATCTCCCGCCTGAAGCTGTGACAGTTTATGAAGCAGCGCGTCCGTTTCTTCTGGACGGATGACGGGTCCAAGGCCGTTGATCTCCGTCTCGTCACCGTGCTTAAGTTTCACGTTGATCCGGGTATCATCCGCGATATCTACAAAATCAGTGCGGATCCCTTCCCTACCCAGCGTCTCGTCGATATATCGTCCGGTGAAGCCACCCAGGAAGCCGATGGCAGTATTTTCAGCTCCAAGCTGGTTGAGCACCCGCGATACATTAATTCCTTTGCCGCCCGGAAACTTCATATCCCGAGTCATTCTGTTCAAACCGCCCAGCTCTATAAACTCAACTTCCACGATGTAGTCGATGGAAGGATTCAGCGTTACCGTATATATCATTATGATCCCTCAATTATGTTGGTTTTCTGTGAAATGGACTTCCGCCAAGATGGAGTCAAGGATTCCGTAATCAACGTCGCTTCGTTCAGGTCCAACAATTTGGCGAAGGAGACCTCGCCTAATTTGCTGGAATCCGCCAGGACATAACTTGACGCGGACAGCTGATGCGCTCGACGCTTAATCAAGGCTTCCTCCGGATCAGGCGTGGTATAACCCATCTCAACATCCACGCCGTTCGTGCCCAGAAAGCACCGGTCAAAGCGAAAGTTGTCCATGTTTTGAAGAGCGATGCTTCCGATGACGGCTTTGGTATGAATTTTCATCATTCCGCCCAGAAGATAGCTCTTGATTCGCTTGCTTACCAATGCTTCGATATGGGATAAGCCATTCGTAACCACGGTTACGTCCTTCGCTTCAATGAACGGTATCATCGCCAGCGTGGTCGTTCCCGCATCGATATATATGCTTTCTCCATCCACCACTTGGGCTGCCGCCAACCGGGCAACGGCATTTTTCTGTTGAATGTTTCTGAAGGTTTTCTCCTCGATGCCGGGTTCTTGCATTTTGGGACTTGGCAGAGCAGCTCCCCCATGAATGCGCTTTAATAATTGTCGTTCTTCCAGATCGATCAGATCCCGTCTTACCGTTGATTCAGAAGCTTCAAGAAGTTCCACCAATTCCTGCAGTTTCACAACACCGCGCTCTTGTAAGCGTTCTAATATGATCCGGTATCTTTCTTCCGTCAGCATAATGAATCCACCCCTTTAGAACCTATAGTAACATAATCAGCACAAAAAACAATCACAACATTTCAAAATCATTCAAAAACATTCATAAAAAGTTTCAATCGTTCACCTTGCCTGATGGTAGATCTTGGCCGTTTATTTTGTTATTGGTGATTATGTTCTTAATCGTAAGCCGGCAATCATTTGAACATCACGTAAACGTTTGTAACCGATAGCCTTTACACTATATACTGGTAACTAGGAAACTCTCACAGTATAGAAGAGGTGACATGAATGGACCAAATGAAAGAAGCCTATGAGCGAATGGGTTTGCCTGAGGATGCTACCAAGGAGCAGCTCGACGACCGGTATACCCTGCTCATGCGCCAAACCCGTTCACATCAAAGGCGGGAGCCCGACCGAGCGGAGGAGATCGAAGCCGAATTTTCGGAAATCACCAAAGCCTACAAGTTCATCCTTGAAGAAGAGACCCGCAAATCTTTGGAAGAGATGAACCAGAAACGATATGGTAAATATAAGAAATTTGCCGGGACAGCGGAGAAAACCGATCATTTCTTCCGTTATTATAAATTTCATGTACTCGGCGGCGTTGCTCTGATCGGAGTACTCATTTATATCGTCATTAGTATTTTCAACCATCAGGCCGAGAAAGAACGGCTGGCCAGCCTGCCGCCGGTTGACCTGGAAGTTATGTTCCTCGGTTCTTATATGAACAAGGATGGCGGACAGGACCTCACACCGATTGAAGATGCGATTCTGGCACAATTTCCCGAATGGAAACGCGTAACCGTTACCATGAATTACGTCCCTCCTCTGGATTCCAATAATCCACAGGATGCAGCCATGCTGCAGAAGGCTCTGCTTGTGTTGTCCACCGAGCGGCCGGACCTGTACATCATGGATCAAACCGCCTATGATTGGGTGGGTAATCAAGGAATGGTGCGACCGCTTGAAGCCGAGGTGGAAGGCGTATGGAAGGATCTGTTGACCCCGGAACAACTCGTGAAGGGTACGAATGAGGAAGACGGCTCGGAGCATGTGTATGCCGTCGATATTTTAGGCAGCACCATGAGCGAGGAGCTCCCTGTTCTGAAGAAAGACATGTTTGCCGGGATTCGTGAAGGCACGGAACGCGATGCGAACGCCCAGCTCTTCATTAAGCAATATCTGGAGTCGTCCAAATAACCATCGGGTTTGGCCCATTCCTGATGTATAAACTAGAGAAGCTCTCGCTGCTTGGCCTTGCGAGCCAAACAGCGGGAGCTTTTTTTGCGGCTTTATCGATTCACAATTGGTCTTTACGAGTACATTTCCCGCCCAATATGGCAAGAGCATTCCCTTTTCTCATTAAACAGGTTATTCTAGTAGTACAGATTCAAATAGTTGATAAAGGGAGATGTTCATGCCTGGAAAAATTAGAATTTTTGCTGACAGTACCTGCGACTTACCACCCTCGTGGATAAAAGAATATAATATCGGCATTATCCCGCTCTATGTTGTGTTTGGAGAAGAATCCCTGCGCGACGGAGTGGACATTACTCCTGAACAGTTATACGCCAGGGTAGATCAGATCGGCAGACTGCCCAAAACTGCGGCGCCCTCTCCATCCGATTTCATTGCTGCCTTCACACCTTCCATAGAGCAAGGCGAAGATATCCTGTTCCTTAGCATTTCATCCGAGCTTTCTTCCACTTACCAAAATGCGTTGATAGCCGCAGACGAATTGCCGGAAGGCCGGGTAACGGTCTTCGATTCACGCAATCTGTCATCCGGCATTGGACTGCTTGTTATGAAAGCTGTACATGCAGCGAGTGAAGGCTCGTCCATTCCAGAAATCGTTGCACTGTTAAACCGCACCGTGAACAAAGTTGAATGCGAATTCGTTGTTGATACACTGGAATATTTGCACAAAGGCGGACGCTGCTCCGGCATGCAAAATATCATTGGCAGTCTGCTGAAAATCCGTCCGGTTATCAAAGTCGTGGACGGCAGCATGACGCCTGCTTACAAGGTTCGCGGCAAGAAAGAGAAGGCGCTGGACCAGATGATCCAGAATGCCCTCGCTCAAGTGGATAACATGGACAACGATCTGATTGTTATTGTACATACCATGGCTGAAGAGGAAGCCCGCTTCATTCAGAAAAAACTGCAGGAGAAAACCGGAGCTAGGCAAGTCAGCATTTCTACAGCCGGTTGTGTCATTTGCAGCCACTGCGGTCCTCAAACCGTCGGACTCATGTATACGAAGAAGCCTTCTTAAATAACATTTTGTTCATCATAAGACAGTTCTGCTGTGTTGCTTTAGCTGCGGGACTGTCTTTTCTTGTTTTCCATGGCTAACGGCAGCTTATGTCCTTATTAAACGGCATGTCCTCCGGCCAAACCCTACATCCTAGACTAAAGTCTAGGTGAAACATTCCCCCCGGACCGAGGACATCTTGATCCTTCGCATGGTATTCTTGGATTAATCATTTTACATAGGAAAGGAACGAAGTTTGTATGACGAAACGTACAATCTTGGCACCGCTGCTAATTCTGCTCGGCGCCTACTTACTCTTGAACCAAGGCGGTTCGGTAGGCGCCGGTTCCATCTTCGCCACATTCTGGCCCACCATGTTTGTCATACCATTAGGACTGTTTTTTCACTGGATGTACTTCTCTCTGGTAGGAAGACAGGGCATCGGGCTGCTGATCCCGGGCGGCATCCTCCTCACAGCCGGCATTGTCAGCCAGATCGCTTCCTTGTTCGACTCATGGCAAACCATGTGGCCCGGGTTCATCCTCGCCGTAGCCGCCGGGCTGTTCGAGTTCTACTGGTTCGGGTCGCGCAACAAGTGGCTGCTAATCCCCATCAACATTCTCACTGTCTTGTCGCTGCTGTTCTTCGTTGTATTCTCCATCGGGCCGATCTTGAATTACTTGTCATTCGTTCAGCCTGTCATTGCCGTGCTGCTTGTGCTGGGCGGAACTTGGCTGATTCTCGGACGGAAGAGACACGGATAAATCGAGTCGGATCTGCATGTACCACTCATAAACAAACAGAAAAGGGCACGTCGAAAGGTTAAATCCCTTCGAGTGCCCTTGGTCTATTCAGCCTTGAGTGATTATGAAGACGCTGCCGCTGCTAAGGTTTCATTACTCTGAAACAGATGATGAACACTGCGGATATAACGAACGGTTCTTGTGCCGGAATACATCATGACCGAATGCGTTTCGGCACGCTGACCCATATATTTAACGCCGCGCAGGAAATCCCCGGCCGTAACGCCGGTAGCTACAAACAGTACGCCTTCCCGCCCTACCATATCCTCCATCGACAGCAGCTGCTCCGGATGTTTCAAGCCCATAGCCTGACATCTTACATAATCCTCCGGTGTCTCCGGTATAAGCCGCCCCTGGATTTCTCCGCCCAGACATTTCAGGGCAGCAGCGGCAAGCACACCTTCCGGTGCTCCTCCGGAACCCACATAGAGATCCACCTCGCTGTCGGTGCAGGTCTCGATCGCACCCATGACATCGCCATGACTCAGCAGCTTGATTCTTACCCCGGACTCCCTCAAGTCTCGAATCATGGAGCTGTGACGCTCACGATCCAGAATGGAGACCGTCATCTCCGACAGCGGTTTTGATAACAGCTCAGATGCCTTTTGAAGCGTAACCGCAATGGGATCGTCCAAACTCAGCTTGCCTGCAAGCTCAGGTCCTACCGCAAGCTTATGCATATAGATATCAGGCGCATGCAGAAGGGTTCCCTGAGGAGCGGCTGCAATCACAGACAGGGCGTTATTCAGCCCGTTTGCTACCGTTTCGGTTCCTTCGAGAGGATCGACGGCCACATCCATCTTCGGACCTTTGCCGTTCCCTACGCGCTCTCCAATATACAGCATGGGCGCTTCATCCATCTCGCCTTCCCCAATGACAACAACCCCATCCATCGCTGCGGAATCAAAATGCTTGCGCATGGCGACCGTAGCGGCTTCATCAGCACTGTTCTTGTCTCCTCTTCCTGTCCACCGGGCGGATTGCAATGCCGCTTCCTCCGTCACTCTTACAAGCTCCAATGCTAATGAACTCTCCATTATGAATCCCCTCCTTCTGCTTTTTTCCATACCCATTCCTGCCTGCTTACTTCAAGAAATTCATAATCAGACCTGCGGATTCCTCTATGGCCTTGTCGGTGACATCGATGACAGGGCATCCCAGTTCTGTATACAGCGACAAGGCATAATCCAGCTCCTCTTGAATCCTCTCAAGGGATGCGTACTGTACCTGATGCGGGAGCCCCATTACTTTTAAACGCTCGCTGCGGATTTTGAGAAGATGCTCCGGCTCTATCGTAAGTCCAATGATGTTCCCATTCGTTACTTCTCTAAGCTGGGATGGGGGTGACATCTCCGGCACAATCGGAAAATTCACCGTCTTGTAGCCTTTATGAGCGAGAAACATCGATAGCGGCGTCTTCGAGATTCTGGATACGCCCAGCAGGATGATATCCGCCTTCAAGATGGCACTCACATCTTTGCCATCGTCATACTGAACAGCAAATTCCATCGCTTCCACACGCCGGAAGTAGCTGTCGTCGAGCCGGTGCAGCAGCCCCGGCAGCCGTTTGGGATAGTCGTTAAACGTATCGGCGAACGCCTGCATCATCGGACCCATAATATCCACTGTACGAATATTGAGCCGCACGGCTTCCTCTCGAATGACCTCGCGAAGCTCCGGCTGCACGAGCGTGTAAGCCACAAAACCTCCGCGCCGTGCCACCTCCTCCATCAGCTCGGTCAATTCATCTTCTTCCCGTACATTCATATATCGCTTAATCTCTGTATTCGGGAGCTCGAACTGGCGCAATGTAGCTTGGACAACCGCTTCGGCCGTCTCCCCGATGGAGTCTGAACAGATTGCTATGAAATGAGTTATTGCCTGATTCATCCGATTCCTCCCACTATTCCTCGGCTACCATGTCGAGCAGCATTTTGATGATATTTGTTTTCGTGATCCGGCCCACGACCTTCCAGTGCTCCCCCGGATTCCCCGTGGTGGATGGCACAACAACCGGCAAGCTGTCGATTTGATGATTGATGATTTTACGTGCGGCGTCCAGTACCGTATCTTCCGGCTGAACAGTTGTCACATTCGCCTGGCGGGTCATAATCAGGCTTACCGGCATGGAGGACGCCGTCGGATTTCCAAGCGTCACCTTGAGCAGATCCTTGCGGGACACAATGCCCGCGAGATGACCATCGGCGTCGGTAACGATCAGATTCCCTACATTCTCCAGAAACAAGGATACAACGGCCTCGTGAATCGTCGTTGTCTCGCGTACAATTACCGGAACGCCGTGCAGGTCGCCAACCTTCATTTTGAGAAGGCGGAACTTCTCCTCCCGGTCAGGAGTTCCCCGCTTCCCCAGAAAATACCCTACCTTGGGTTTGGCATCGATATAATCCAACACCACAAGCTTGGATAAATCGGTGCGAAGCGTAGCTCGGCTGACATTCAGCATCTCCGCAATCTGATCTCCTGTAATGGGTGCGTGTTTTTTTACGATATCGACGATATCCTGCTGCCTTGTCGTCAGTTCGATAGTGATCCCTCCTGCATGCATTTCCTCTACTTGCCGATATAATACGTCATATATATTATATATGCAACATATTTTCGTCTAAATTTGCTTTATTGGGTATCAATATTTTTTTTGGTTCCCATCAAAAAAGCTTATAATTCAATAAAAAAGCATGCCCTCGGAACAGACGTCCCTTAAGCATGCTTTCGTTTTCATTTTAGCTAATCGTTATGATGATCCATCCTTGGGCCCGGTGCCTTTGCATTCTCCTTTGCCGCAATATCCGTAGATGATCTTTACGCCGTCGGTAGGAATCGTGTCCACCATTTCATCGCATCTGGAGCAAATAATAAGCCCCCATTCCTCGTTCCCATTACCCTTTACTGCCTCCGGACTTGTTAACGCTTTCATAACATTTCCTCCTTATGTTTATTGACTTTGCTGCAAGGCAGTTGCTTGCTCGTTAAGGGGCCGAATTCAATTCTCCTCTGCTTACTCATCCCTTTATTTTCCACTATATTCTTAATGTATTGGGTAAGAAATGAAGATATGAGTCAATCATGTTTAATGTATTAAAAAACATGGTAAGTAAATTTCGTGATAATTACCATTCTTGCCGAGAATGAGGATACCCTTATTTTGGAATGGTATGATAATATATACTTCAGATTAAATAGAAATTGACATTTTAGACGGAGGGTTTGGATTGAAGAACACTTGGCAGCTCATTAAGAAAGGAAACACCTCTTCAGCGATTGCGGCTTTGGGCAACACCGGATTGTCTATTATTAAGGCAATTGCCGCCTCCATCAGCGGCAGCGGAACGATGTTTGCATCCGCCATGCACTCGGTGGCTGACGCCGTGAACCAGGGATTTGTATTTGTGGGCAGCGTACTGGCAGAGCGAAAGCCGACCAAGAAGTTCCCGACCGGATTCGGCAGGGTTATTAATCTGGTCTGCATGGTTGCTGTTATCGTGGTGACCATCATGGCGTATGAAACGATACTCAAAGGGTTCAAGTTATTAAAGCACCCTGAAGAAGCTACGAATTTCTGGCTCAATTTTATCGTACTGGTCATCGCTGTCATTATAGACGGCTCCATTCTGATGAAAGCCATGAAAGAGATTATGAAGGAAACCCGCGTTCAAGCAACCGGTTTTGCCTTGCTGCCTGCCGCATTCAAAAATGCCGGTCGCGCTGCTCCGCCAACAAGGCTGGTGTTCTATGAAGACATTGTTGCCACGCTTGGCGCCCTCTTCGCTCTCATTGCCATCGTGTTTGCGCATTTCATGGATTTCCTCATCCTGGACGGAATTGCTACGATTCTGATCGGCTGCCTGATGGTCGGCGTTGCCTTTAAAGTTGGATATGACAATATGGTGGGCTTGATCGGAGTTGCCGCGCCTAAGGATGTCGAGGAGAAAATCTCCAATCTCATTCTTAACGATCCGGACGTGCGGGATATCAACCGTCTGCGTATTCTGCAAGAGGGCCGCAACTATCACGTGGAGGCGTATATCGAACTGAAAAAAGGGATGTCGCTTGCCGAAGCCAGCCATACCAAAATGAGAATCAACGCCATACTGACACAGGATCCGAATATCTCGGATGTAACTCTGGGTATCCTGGAGGACGACGGAATCAAGCTGTGGAATCCTCGCGAGGATCTGGATCAATAAACGGGAAGAGGCAACCTTCAAGGTCTGATGGACCCGAGGGATGCCTCTTTCTTTTTTTGCCTAATGATTAATGATTGCGTTTAAGAAACTCATCCATGCGCGCATAAGCGATTTTTTCATTGGCCTTTTTGGTGATGCCATGGCCCTCATCGTCAAACACAAGGTATTCCACATCCTGGCCTTTAGCACGGAGCGCCTCGACGATTTGGTCGGATTCCTCCTTAACGACACGCGGATCGTTAGCCCCTTGAATGATCAGCATCGGATTCACCATGTCATCCAGATACGTAATCGGCGAATCCTTAATGAATCTTTCCTTATCCCGCTCCGGATCGCCAATCCAGCGCTCCATAATCGGTTTCCAATGCTCCGGTACCGAGTTGTAGAAGGTAAACAGATTGCTGACCCCGACGATATCGATAGCAGCCTTGAAATACTCCGGATTGCGCCCTGCCAGCAGTAAGGTCATATAACCGCCATAACTTCCACCCATGACAAAGAGTTTCTCCCGGCTTGAAATACCTTGCTCAAACAGCCAATCCATCCCTGCCAGACAGTCCTTGCGCGGTCCCTCGCCCCAATCCTGTTCCACCAATTTCACGAAGGAGCTGCCATAACCCGTACTGCCGCGGAAGTTTGGACAGAAGATGTTGTATCCCTTGGCTAGAATATACTGGAACATGGAGCGGAACTGCTTGCGCTCCGAGGCTTGCGGACCTCCATGCGGCCAAAATACCGTATAACCGTTCGCAACATGGGATTGGGCACGGAACAAGAGCGCCTCGATCTCCATGCCGTCAAAAGAGTTATAGGTCACGACATCCGGCGCCACCAAATCCTCATCGGTTAATCCTGTCAGAACGTTCTTGGTTATCATGCTCCACTTGCCGTCCGCATAGCGGTAAATGTTAAGCGGCTTCACGGCACCACGGGCGAGCAGGTACAGATGGCCCGACTTTGTCACATTCAGCTGCTCCACAATGTCGGAAGGAAGCGGTATGGGCGTTAACTCGCCGCTATCGAGCGAATAGGCATACAGCCGATCCTCCACCCCTTTCTCCGTAACGATGTACAGCGTCTGCGAATCCTTATGATAGCGCAGGAGCTGGATGCTTTCCCGATCGATACGGCACAAGGGCTCAAACTTCTGCTGAGGAATATCGTAGCGGGCAACGTAGGAAAATTCCGATTCATAATCCGTAGCAAAAATGACTTGATCGTTGTCAATAAACAGCGCATCGCCCGAAATATGCACCTGCTCAGGAGAAGGGGTCAGGCACAACGGCTCTTCGCCTTCACGCTGCACATAACTCACATAGTAGGTGTTGGCATACATTTTGGTGTATGCGATGGTCTTCTCATCGGGACTTACTGCACACATTTCGGTTGACGTATCCTTGCCCTCAAGCAGGAGTTGATCCTCTTTGGTGTCCAGATGAAACACGCGCGAGTTCAGGAAGGATGGATTGTCTTTCGAAGTTACATAGTATAAGCGTCTGCCGTCCTCTGACAGATGTACAAAATAATGCTTGTCATCCCCTGACGCTCCTTCAAACAGAGGAATCGGCTCCCCGCCGTTCCAGCGCAGCGCGTGGAATTGATAGTTCTCATTCCCATCACGGTCAAAGGCTGTTAAAATATGTCGTCCTTCCGGGTCGAGCTTGATAAAGCTGCTGATCTGATCATTGTATGTAAGCGGGTAAGGGTAAGCTGTATCCCCTGCTAAATCCATCGCCCATAAATTAAACTTTCCGTTCAGACTGCTGCTGAACACAAGCCGTGACTCGTCTGCACTGATTCCAAAAGTACGAATACTGTACGTTTGAAAAAACTGTTCTACATCGGGTTTGGGAAATTCAATCATCCATATGCCTCCCTACTTCATATTATTGTCCATCGGTTAATAAATGGGCAAGTCTTCCAATCCGCTGGATTACTCCCATTATAACGCAAAGTTTCATACAGAACATCATTACATAGACCGGACGCTTCCTACATCTTCAGACTGGGCTGAAAGCCCAGTTTCTAGAAGCGGCCTGTACATATTCACGCCCTCCCCTCTTCAGCCCGCATATCTGCAGCGAGTTGCCATATAAATGATAAGAACCATGTTTTTCATGACGAAGGGGGGATCCTCGTGCACCAAGACGAGATCGCGGAACTGGAACGTTCTATTGCGGAGATTACCGAAATCGCTACAGGCTTTGGCCTTGATTTTTACCCTATGCGATATGAGATCTGCCCGGCAGACATCATATACACCTTCGGCGCCTACGGCATGCCCACCCGGTTCAGCCATTGGAGCTTTGGAAAAACCTTTAATAAAATGAAGTTGCAATACGACTTCGGCCTTAGCAAAATATACGAACTCGTCATCAACTCCAATCCGTGCTACGCGTTTCTCCTGGACGGCAATTCCCTGATCCAGAACAAACTCATTGTGGCCCATGTGCTGGCACACTGTGATTTCTTCAAGAACAACGCCCGCTTCTCCGTCTCCAACCGCAATATGGTCGAGAGCATGTCGGCAACGGCCGAGCGTATCTCCCGCTATGAGATTGAGCACGGGACCGAAGCGGTTGAGCAGTTTATCGATGCTGTGCTTGCGATTCAGGAGCATGTAGATCCTCATATTATTAGACCGGATAAACTCGACAAGCAGCGTTACAATGCTCGCCGGGTACTGGAGCGCAAGGAGGAAGCCAAACGGCATAAGCCCCCTGGCCGGTACGACGATTTGTGGGACATCGATGAAGAAAAGCAAGAGAAAGCCGAGAATTCAACCCCGACACCAAAGCGCTTCCCGCCGGAACCGGAGAAAGACATCATGTGGTTTATTCAGGAACACTCCGATATTCTGGAGGATTGGCAGCGGGATATCATGAGCATGCTGCGAGAGGAGATGCTGTACTTCTGGCCGCAGATGGAAACGAAGATCATGAACGAAGGCTGGGCTTCGTACTGGCATCAGCGCATCCTGCGGGAAATGGATCTGACCAGCGAGGAAACCGTGGAATTCGCCAAGCTTAACGCCTCGGTCGTACAGCCGTCACGCCACAGCCTGAACCCTTATTACCTCGGGCTTAAGATTTTCGAGGATATCGAACGCCGCTGGGACCGGGAGAAGATGTTTGATGTACGCGAATATGATTCGGACATCTCATTCCTGCGCAATTATTTGACAAAGGAATTAGTGGAGGATCTGGATCTCTACGTGTTTGAGAAAAAGGGGCCGGAGTGGAAAATCACCGACAAAGCATGGGAGAATATCCGCGACCAGCTGGTCGTTTCCCGTGTGAACGGAGGTTCCCCGTTTCTCGTCATTACCGATGGCGATCATCTCCGTTCCGGTGAGATGATGATCAAGCATTTATACGAAGGGATTGAGCTTGACCTTAAATACATGGAACGCACCATCCCTTATGTTTACCGGCTCTGGGGCAAACCTGTGCATCTGCACAGCATGATCGAAGGCAAACCGATTCTGTTCTCCTATGACGGCAAGAAACTTCATCGGCGATTTATTTAACAGTGCTTGATGCATGGATATAGCTGCTTACAACAACAGCACCCGCGAGTGAGTGAATCCCTCATCGCGGGTGCTTTGTTTACCGATATTCAACGATCCATGCGTAGGCTGTTTGACCTAGACGGTCACCTTCTCAGCTTGCTTCAAGGTTTCGACATGGGTATCATGCTTCTGAACATCATACTCATGTTGAAGCGATTCCAAATCATCAGCCAGCTTCTCCATCATCTTCACGAAGGCAGCCAGTTCCTGCGAGCTTGCCGCCTGATTGCGGGCATTAATTGACGTTTTCTCCGATTCCTGTTCAACGAGCCCCAGCTTGCGGATGATGCCGCTGACCTTGTCCTGAATTTCGTCCATCGCCTTCTTGGAATGGGTGGCAAGCTTTCGCACTTCGCCAGCAACAACTTCGAAACCTCGGCCTAACTCGCCAGCATGAGCTGCTTCAATCGCGGCATTCAGGCCGAGCAAGTGGCTCTGATCCGAAATTTCCCGGATCAAACTCCCCATCTGTTCGATGTGCAGGATTTCATTGCCAAGCTCCGAAGTTAGTGTATGCGCTTTATCCTGCGCTTCTGCTGTCTTCATGGCATTGTCGGCCATAAGCGCTGCACTTTGATCCAGCTCCACAATCATGGCGGTCAATTCCTGGACTGCTTCTGTAATCGCTTCCAACATTTTTTGCTGATCCGTGACCAATCGGTTAATCTTCTCTTTCTCTTTCATTTCGTAAGCTTCCAGTACGAGCTGGGAATCCAAATTAAACATTTTGCTAAGCGCATGCACCACTTGAGTCCACTGATCCGGCACGATTTGTTTCAGCAAATCGGCTGCAATATCAAGATACACCATGTAGCTTCCGAGATAATAGTCCGTTGTCAGGCCAATTCTGGAATGAACCTGTCCGATCTTGATTCGGTCGGAAATGTAAGACTCATCCACTCTGCCAGCTGCGAGTGACAGCCAATACACCCGCTGGGTCTCCTTCAGCCGCTCCATGGTCGAGGTACGATCAATAATCTGCATCAGCTGCGGCTGTGTGCCGATCTGCGCGTAAAACCGGTTAACGACCTCTTCCACGACCTTCTCAAACACATCACGATGGTTGGCTAACAGCGCCAACCCGTGCTCATCCAATCCGATAAACTCCAGCTGTTGACGTCTTTTTGGGGAAACATCAATCATTTCGAAAAATCCACTCCTAAATAGCGTGATCCATATCACAGGTTCAAGTACTTAGGGTCCATTATAGCCTATATTTACCACCTGGACATAATCCTAAAGTCCTAATTACACGCAGGTTTGCACCAATCATAACCAGGATAACTCCTTTATAAACCGTGAGAAACCACCCCGAATCCATAGAGTAGTCTCTCACGTTAATCACTTTGTTCTAGATTACAACTTCAACATACAGCTTCGACATTACCGGTTCAACAGACTGCCCACATAGCGCAGCAGCTCGTTGGCACATACCGGGCAATATCCATGCTCCTCAATCAATCTGGAGCTGACCTCGTTGATCCGTTTCAACTGCACGGCATCCGGTGTTTTGGTCGAGGTTGTAATCTTGACGATATCCTTGAGATCGGTGAACAGCTTCTTCTCAATCGCTTCGCGCAGGCGCTCATGATTGTGGTACTCGAATTTTTTGCCCTTGCGCGAGTAGGCTGAGATGCGAATCATAATCTCTTCCCGGAAAGCCTTCTTCGCATTTTCCGAGACTCCGATCTGCTCCTCGATCGAGCGCATCAGTCTTTCATCCGGATCCATCTCCTCATCGGTCAGCGGATCGCGGATTTTCGTCCAGTTGCAGAACGCCTCGATATTATCCAGATAATTCTCAAACAGCGTCTTGGCGGACTCTTCGAAGGAATACACAAAAGCCTTCTGCACCTCCTTCTTGGCCAAGTCATCATATTCCTTACGTGCGGCGGCGATGAAGTTCAGATAACGCTCCCGTTCGTCCTTCGTGATGGAAGCATGCTGATCCAGACCGTCCTTGATCGCCCGCAGCATATCCAGCGCGTTAATGCACTGAAGATCTTGCTTAATAAGAGCACTTGATATCCGGTTGATGACATAACGCGGGTCAATACCGGACATCCCCTCTTCCAGGTATTCATTCTGCATCTCTTTTAAATCCGCTTCTTTATAGCCCTCTACTTCCACACCGTCGTACATGCGCATTTTTTTGATCAAGTCCATGCCCTGCTTCTTCGTTTCCTTCAGGCGCGTCAATACGGAGAATATGGCGGCTGAACGAAGGGCATGCGGCGCCACATGGATATGCTTCATATCACTTTGGCCAATCAGCTTTGAGTAGATTTTCTCCTCATCACTGACTCTCAGATTATAGGGAATCGGCATCACAATCATCCGGGACTGCAGCGCCTCATTTTTCTTGTTTGCTATAAACGCTTTGTACTCGGATTCGTTGGTATGGGCCACAATCAGCTCATCCGCGCTGATCAGCGCAAACCGGCCTGCTTTAAAGTTTCCTTCCTGGGTCAGGGACAATAAATTCCACAGAAACTTCTCATCGCATTTCAGCATCTCCTGAAATTCCATCAGACCGCGGTTTGCCTTGTTCAACTCGCCGTCAAAACGGTACGCGCGAGGATCGGATTCTGAGCCATATTCCGTAATGGTGGAAAAATCGATGCTGCCGGTTAAGTCCGCAATGTCCTGGGATTTAGGGTCGGAAGGGCTGAATGTCCCGATGCCGACTCTGCTCTCCTCGGAGATGAGCACCCGCTGGACTTCAACCTGCTCGATATCTCCGCCGTATTCGGTTTTGAGTCTCAACTGGCAGGCCGGGCACAAATTCCCCTCAATTCGAACGCCAAGCTCCTTCTCGATTTCCGGTCTGAGCTCAAGAGGAATCAAATGAAGCGGTTCCTCCTGCATCGGGCAGCCGGAGATCGCATACACCGCTCCCCGGTCGGTACGGGAATGCTTCTCCAGGCCCCTCTTCAGCAGCGTAACCAAGGTCGATTTACCGCCGCTGACCGGCCCCATAAGCAGCAGTATGCGTTTGCGTACATCGAGCCTGCGGGCCGCGGAATGGAAATATTCCTCTACGAGTTTCTCAACCGCACGGTCGAGACCGAAAATTTCCTGTTCAAAAAACTTATATTTTTTCTGGCCCCCGATCTCCTCAAAACCGTAGGATTCGATCATGTCATATACACGGGCATGTGCCGTCATGGCTGGAGAGGGGTCCTTCTTCAGCAATTCGATGTATTCCCTGAATGTGCCGCTCCACGCCAAACGGTCGCCTTCAGCCCGATACGATGCTATGCGTTCGAAAATATCCATATCGCTACCTCCTATGAGTCTGTTTATGGGGATTGGCTTCCATTCCACAGCGTCATTAGAAAACATTCCATTTTCGAAAAAAGTGTATTACATACCTATGCGGCTTACTTGGAATAGTTGACCTTATTTTCGAAGTCAAGCAAGTGCTTTTTTGATGAACTCTCCGAGCAGTCTACACCCGGATACGCATGAAAGCAGTCCCCATGCTATACTGAAATTACATTAACGTGACATCAAACATGTTTCGGATCAAAAGGAGAGTAACCATGGCGATAAAGCATGAAGCCGAGCTGTACGCTCCCTTAAAAGCCTTTTTTGAAATGAATGGATATGAAGTAAAAGGTGAGGTTCGCCATTGTGATCTTGTCGGTATGAAGGAAGGCCTCGAGGAGCCGCTTATTGTGGAGTTAAAAAAAACATTTAATCTTGCGCTGCTGCTCCAGGGCATCGAGAGACTGAAGCTGACTCCGTACGTTTATCTGGCGGTCGAGAAGAGCCGTGCGAAAAAAGGAGCGGTCAATCAGCGCTGGAACGAGCTGTCAGGGTTATGCGGGCGCCTGGGTCTGGGACTTATCACGGTAACCTTCTACAAAACCAAAGCGCCTTTTGTGGAAGTGCTCTGTGAGCCGGAGATGGCCGTACAGACGGGCCGAACGGCCATCAGACGGAAGGAGCGCCTGTTGTATGAGTTTCGGGAGCGCAGCGGTGATTACAACACGGGCGGCATAACAAGAGCCAAGCTGGTTACCGCATATCGCGAGAAAACGCTGCGTGTAGCTGCAGCCATGAATTCCGCGGAAGCGGAGCAGCGCAGCTTGCATGAACTGCAGGAGCAGGAGCACGGGCTTCAAGCAGGGCGTGCAGCCGCTGCGCTGCCCGGCATTTCCCCCGCGGCTGTGCGGGATCGAAGCGGCGTAGGATCGGCTGCTGATATCCTGCAGCGCAATTATTATGGCTGGTTCCGCCGGGTGAGCCGCGGACGCTACGTGCTGACGCCTGCCGGTATCCAAGCCCTGGCAGACTACGCCACCGTGTTAAAATCATAAAATGTACATTCATCAGCCCGAAAACCGGCAAATCCCGTGATGCAAAAAAAGGCTGCTGATTCTACTCCAGACCTGATAACAGGTCCAATCAGCAGCCTACCCTATGTTATTAACGATACTTAAAGAAGCAGCCTTCCATGTCTAATTACGGGCAGTAAATTCCAGCACCGCTTCGCTGATCAGATTCATGCCCAGCAGCAGCTCATCCCGGCCCGGATGCGTAAAATTCAGCCGGATGCATTCACGGGTATGATCTTCGGCGGAACACATCGAGCCTGGCAGGAAAGCCGCACCTTTGAGTAAAGAAGCTCTCAGCAGCGCATCGCCATTCAAGCCAGGTGGCAGCTGCACCCAGAGAAACATCCCGCCGGAAGGTACCGCATACGTCGAATCCTTCCATGCGCTGCGCTTCAGCAGCTCTACCATCAGTTTAAGCCTCGTTGCGTACTCCCGGTTCAGCATGCCGATGTGATCCTCCAGCTGAAAATGCTTGGATTCCAGCAGATTGTGCAGCATCCGCTGATTCAGCATACTGGATTGCCAATCGGCCATTTGCTTCACCGCCGTCATCATCTCAATGACGCGCCGATTTCCGGCGGCCCATCCTGTACGAAGTGCCGGTGCAACCGTTTTGCTGAAGGAGCCAACATACAGAACATGCTTACCCTGGGGTTCCTCCAGTGAGAATATTGAAGGAATTCTTGTCCCCTGATTCTTGGCATCCGCAAAATAAAGATCGCCGTAAGAATCATCCTCCACAATGAGAAGCCCATGCTGAACACACAGCTCCAGCACCTGCTTGCGCCGCTCCAAACTCCACATCACGCCTGTCGGATTGGTAAAATTGGGCGCAGCCATCAGCAGCTTCGGCTTGTGCTGCCGGATCATCGCTTCGAGATGCTCTGGCAGCATCCCGTTCTGATCTCCCTCAACAGGCACAATGAGGGCGCCCTGTAGACGCAGCACCTGAAGCAGTCCAGGCGAGGTTGGATTCTCGACCAGCACCGGGTCACCCGGGTCCACATACACCCTGACCAGCAAGTCAATGGCCTGCTGCGTACCGGTTGTCAGTAAAATATGCTGGGGCTGAACGCTAAGCCCCTTTCGCCGGGAAAAATCCTGGCTCAGCCATTCGCGGAGCGGCCCGTATCCTTCCGCCTCACCATACTGCAGCGCTAGCGGATCCTCAGACAGGACCGATGTCGCTGCCTCTGCCAGAGAATGCAGAGGGAATAACTCTTCGGCCGGAAGCTCTTCTGCCAAGGAAATAAAAGAATCCCGCTTCGCAAGTTCCCTGATATCGCGCAGCGGGGATGACAAAAGGGTCTGTGCACGGGAAGCAAAGGAATACTGCATGGAAGTCCCTCCTCTAACCGTTATCAAAACCTCGGTTTTGTATTCAGGAGCCTCTTAACAACCTCTAAAAGGTATTCCTGATGTTTATATATTATACCTTATGAACCACATCACGCATATATTTGCCTGCCTTGGCGGGTATACAGTGCGTACTTTTCGATCGCTTGCGCACGGGTGGAGACCCCAAGCTTCACGTATATTTTGCGGAGGTAATTATCAATGGAGCGGCGGCTTACTTGAATTTCCATGGCAATTTTATCGTAGGTGATGCCTTGGACAATCCGTTCCATAATAAAGGCCTCCGTCTCGGAGAGCTGAAGTCCACCTTCATTCATGGCAGAGGCCGTTAGCGGCCATATTCCTTGCCTTACCCACTCGAGCGGCAGTGATGCAACACCTTCCCGCAGGCCGGTAATCATATGTATAAGCTGAAAGGTGGATGCCTGTTTGGATAACAGCCCGCTTGCGCCGCGGCTGATCAAGGATTGCAGCAAGGGAAGACCATCGTTATCGGTCATGATGACAACATGGGTCCTCGGAGACAGCTGCTTCATCTGCTCCAGCACGGCTTCAGACGTGTGCTCCTGCAGGTGATAATCCAATAGAACCAAGTCAGGAAGCAAATCCCCGACCAATCGAAGCCCTTCTGAATCTGAGGATGTCATTCCCTCAACGAGCAGATCCTGCTGCTCTTCCAAAATCAATTTTGTTCCCAGCATGCTTGTAGGTTGACTGCCAACTATAACTACCCGCCAAACCTGATTCATTTTCTAATAGACCTCCTGTTTCAACGAACTTGAATCTCTATCATCTCTATTAAGTAAGCGCCGTCATTTCCTTACATACCCGGCATGCGATTTCTCGTTGTTTGCGGCTATGGATTGATACAATTCCATCCTGTTATCCGTATAGAAAAAAGGTTAATTAATCCTATAGACGCAGGGCCTTTGACGATATGTATGGCGAATGTCTTATATGTATCCTATTTGATAATCAAATCTATACAGATTGTATCCCACTCTAACTTTCTAGGCAATCTATTTTTCATAAAAAACGCGCGCTTTTTGTTCGTCTTTGCGAAAGTAATCCTGACATGATAGAATGATATCTGGAAAAAATGATAGTTTTTGAGGGGTGATGATATGCCAATGTTAGAGCCGGAAAACAATGCCCCCTATAAATCCCGTGAGGAAGTGCATCAAAAAGGGCCTTCTACCAAATGGTTCTGGGTATTTTGGATTGTTCTGATCGGGCTGGGGACGACCGCAGCCTACCTATATAGCAATCATTTAAAAGAGCAGGTCGTTGTGCAGTTGCAGCAGGATACGCGCAAGGAGATGGCATCGTTCAAAGCGGAGTATGACCAAAGATTTAATGAGCTGGTTCAGGAAATGGATGAGATGCAGAGCAAGGTTCAGTCCTTTAATGAACTGCTGACCTTTACCAAGGATCAGGCTAGCGGCAAGACGGACAACAGCAATAAGCTGTATAGTCAGTTAAGCCAGGTAGAGAAACAGCTGAAGGAGCTGGAACGCAAGATGGAGCTGCTCAAGTGACCAGGCTGAGATATATTCGTCCCAAGCAGCTCAACCGAACGTTTATGCTAGCCATCGCTCCTTTTATCGGATTGCTGCTGTGTATGTGGTTGATAACCAAGCCGCCGCACCTATCACACGAAACCGCTGAGTACATACCTTCCAGCAGCATATCGGAACAGTCCGCCGTCATCATGCAAGAATTGGATCAAGCGTCCGTCACTGCGGAGCAAACGATATCTTCTATTGAAAAAACAGCCAAGCTCTATCAGCAGACGACAGCCTCGGTAGGAACGATTCTGCGAACCGCGGAATCCCAGGCTGCACGCCCGGAGCAAATCTATAACCGCCGGATCACAAGCAAACTGGGGGTCCCGATCGAGACGGTTAACAGCGACCGGATTCGAATCGAGTTATATAAGATCAATCCGGGTACCTATCACGGTTACGCGATGAAGGTCAAGCTGAAGGACCCTTCCGCCATGAGTATGTCACTGGGCAGTGAAAGCGGCAGACCCGGGTCCGTCGAAACGACCATGCGTGCGGTAAGTCGGCATGGCGCGGTTGCCGGCATTAATGCCGGCGGATACGCGGATGGCAACGGGGGCAGGCATCCGCTAAGCACAACCTTTTATAAGGGCAAGTACGTTTCAGGATTTCAACCGAGCTTTAAGGATCTTTCCTTTGTCGGCATGAGCAAATCCGGCAAGCTGATCGGTGGAAAATTCTACAATCAGAGCGATCTTGATCGCCTGGATCCGGTATTCGGTGCTACCTTTGTGCCCGTGCTGCTCCAAAACGGCTACAAAACCACCATTCCCGAGAAGTGGCGAACGGCCCCTCGACGGGCACCTCGCACGGTCATCGGCAATTACAAGGATGATCAGCTGCTCATTCTCGTAACCGAAGGATACGATGAGAAGGGTAAATCCGGCGCTACACTGCAGGAACTGCAAAACAAGCTGAAAAAATTGGGCGTCATCGACGCTTATAATCTGGATGGCGGCGGCTCGGCCTCCCTTGTCCTGAACGGTCGTGTCGTGAACAAGCCATCAGACGGAAGTCTGCGGCCCGTGCCAACACACTTCCTATTTTTCGAGTAATGGAATCGGCTTCATATTCTCATTTATTTTTTCGCCCAAGGTGGTTATAATAAGAATAGCTTAGCAGGAGGTGGCAAGGATGTCTTTCTCATTAACCTTTTGGATCGTCATGCTCGTGTTTGCCCTTTACATGGTCGGCATTTGGACCTCGTCATACAATGATGATAAAACCAAAGGCCTGTAAGGCATAAACTCCCCCGAAATACGGGGGAGTTTTTATTTTATTGCGAAACAAAAAAGGCACCGCTCTTTAGCGATGCTCAAAAGGTAATTCATATTAGGCAACTAGGCATGTTTCGGAAGCTGTTGCATTTCGGACATGCATTGCGAGCAGATGTAGCGCTCTTTAAACTCGCTTACACCATCCATAGAACCACAGAAGACACACTTCGGACGATAGCGCTCTAATATAATATGGTCCCCCTGTACAAGAATTTCTACGGGATCCCCCTCGTTCATTTGATATCTCTTCCGCAGAGACTTAGGCAGAACGATTCTTCCCAGCTGATCGACCTTACGAACAACACCAGCAGGTTTCATAACGATTGTACACCTCTTTCATTTTCAACAAGTGATTTCTGACACCACAATTACAGAACTGATAATAAGGGCCTAGTATAATAGTTCGATAAAAAGTTGTCGAATCCTGCTGGATATTAAGAATTTCTTAGTTTTTTTCAATATCAAATAGGTATACTGGATGATTTTTCCCTAAAAACTCGAAGTTTTGCAGCTTTTAATCCATACCCGGGAAATCCAGCTGGCGTAATGCCTCGTATACCATAATCGCAGCCGAATTGGACAAATTCAGCGAGCGGACCTTATCTGTCATCGGCATCCGTATGCAATGCTCGCTATTTGCAGCAAGCAGCTCTGGAGGCAGACCCTTGGTCTCTTTGCCAAAAACCAGAAAATCGCCATCCTGATACTCGATATCCATGTAACGCTTGGTTGCCTTCGTCGTGGCATAGAAATAACGTCCGTCCGGATACAGTGCCTTTAATTCCTCAAAGGAATCGTGGTATTCAATATGTACGGCATACCAGTAATCAAGCCCTGCCCGCTTCAATGTTTTATCATCTGTATTAAAGCCGAGCGGACGGACCAGATGCAGATGAGTGCCTGTTGCGGCACAGGTTCTGGCGATATTGCCCGTATTGGCGGGGATTTCCGGTTCGACTAGTACGATGTGTAATGCCATGTTGATAAAGTCCACCTTTTCTTCTGTTTTCTTCTATTATAACCGATTCCATCCCGAATTCCCGGGGTATCCAGAAATAACCTTCCGCTGATGGGCGGAAGGTTATTTCTGTTCATCTTCGATGATGTATTAGCTGCGGCTGTTCTGGAACTGCTGCATAAATTGTACAAGCGCCTGAGCGCTCTCGTACGGAAGGGCATTATACACCGAAGCGCGCAAACCGCCGACGCTGCGATGGCCTTTTAGACCGACAAAGCCTTCTTGCTCCGAAGCCTTAACAAATTCCTTCTCCAGCTCTTCCGTGCCCAGACGGAACGTAATATTCATATCCGAACGCACTTCTGCGTTCACGCAGCCGCGATAGAAACCGCCGCTGCTATCGATGGCATCATAGATGAGTGCGGCTTTCTTCCGGTTCAGCTCCTGAACGCCTTCAAGCCCACCCTTCTCCTGAATCCATTTGAGAACCTCATTAATCATATATATGCCAAAGGACGGCGGCGTATTGTAGAGCGAATTGTTTTTCAAATAAGTATCATAACGGAGCATACTTGGCAGATGTTTAGGAGAATCTGTAATCATATCCTCTCTGACAATCACAACGGCCACGCCGGATGGTCCAAGGTTCTTCTGCGCACCGGCATATACCATGGCAAATTGGCTTAGATCAAAAGGACGGCTCAGGATATCACTCGACATATCGCAGATCAGCGGTACGGATCCGGTATCCGGGAATTCCTTAAACTGTGTGCCTTCAATGGTTTCATTGGAAGTCAGATGAAGATAAGCTGCATGATCGGATAGCTTGATATCTTGAAGCTCAGGCAAAGCCATGTATTTGCTCGCTTCCGATGAGGCGGCAACATGGGTTTCGCCAATCAGCCTGGCTTCCTTAATCGCCTTCTCGGCCCAGCTGCCTGTCATCACATAATTTGCAACCTGGCCTTGTCCCAAAAAGTTCATCGGAATCATCGCAAATTGCGTGCTGGCACCACCCTGAATGAATAACACCTTGTACCCGGACGGATTTCCCAGCAGGGACAGCAGGCGTTCCTGCGCTTCATTATGAACTGCTTCATAGACGGCACCGCGATGCGACATTTCCATGATCGACATGCCCGTATCCCCGTAATTGACGAATTCAGCCTGAGCGCGCTCCAACACTTCAAGCGGCAGCGCAGCAGGCCCTGCATTAAAATTGTATGCTCTCTTGCTCAAAAGACTCTCCACCCTTTCTCCTTGTTCCCTTTATCGCTTTATAGATTTAAAGCTAATCATAGCAACAAAGCGAAGGTCCATCAAGTGCATTTTATACAATTTTTTATTCTCCATCAAAAACGGATAAATCCTACAGTTCCAACCTGCGAAGACCCAAAAGGGACACCCTTTTGTTTACCAACTGAAGAATTGGAACTGCCTTCTCCAGCATTTCTGTTCTCCCGGAGCCAGACTCAGACGAATAAACACCTCGGGAGAAATCACGTGGCCAGTACCCCATAGCGCCATGTAAGCGACTGGAAAATCACTGCTCTCCCTTACTCCCGCCCTGCTGGCTTTATGCGTGAGCTCCCATGAATAAGAATGGTCACTGCCGTTGAAACCTTCCAGCTTTCCATAAAAGGGCTTGCTCGGCTTGGCGTTCCAGTTCACCTCGCAACCCTGGACAGACAGCAAGCCGGAGGTATAGTCAGATTCAACCTCCGTAAATCGGACAGGTACAGGCAGCCGCAGCTTGTATTCTGGTCCTGCGTCCTGATCGTTTATACCTATGAAATTATGGATATATTCCTCCGTATCAATCCTTCGGCTACCTTCGTTGCAGAGCTCATAATCCATGGTCAACGAGGTACCTTGGATGGAGATCTTCTTAACCAGCCTGGCTGCATATCCCTTTGTGTTCCTTGCATGAACCACATACGTGATGTTTAAATCGTCCGCCGTGATATCCACATCGAAAGGTTCCAGCGGATACGTATACTGAAAGTTATAACCGTCTTCATTAACCCGCTTAAGAAGGCCCACCCCTAGTTTAGGAAACCACTCGCCTACCCTAGTTTCCGAGTACCCCATTCCGTCGTGAAGACCAAATTCATTGCATAATCCTGATCCGCCGGCAGGGTTAAATCCCTCTGCATACTCATGAACACAGAACGTATGACCGCTCCCCACGAGCCTGACCTGTGTAATGAATCCGGTCCGATCAAAACGTGTGCCTTGGTAACTATCAATATCCGCTATATCTACGGCTAGTTGTCCGTTCGTTAATAGATGGCTCATGCTAATCGCTCCCTCTCCATTCATGATGAAGAAGCCCCGGTCACTTGTCTGCCAGGGCTTCCGTCAATTTGCATGTTCTTATGTTAGGCGAGCTCGACAAGAATGATATGAGATTCATTCATGGATAACGCAGACAACGTATAACGATCCACTTCTGCTGCCCCTCGGGTGATACTGCGCAGCTGAACCTTCTCGCCGTTCAGTGTAATGGATTGAATCCCATAACTTCCATAATCCAATCCGCTTGGATTGCTGTATACAATCTGAAGCTGTTGATCAGCAAACCTTGTATCTACAACTGCGTTGCCATCAGCTCCAAATTGAGAGGAACGTAATTTCGGTTCCAAGCGGAGATGTCCCAGATTACCTTTCACGCCAAACACCTCGGTCAGCATCGTAAGCAGAAGCCAGCTTGCTGATCCGGTGAGATAGGGATACATGCCTCTTCCCTTCTCATTGATGTATTCAGGAATACCAGGATACATGCGACTGCGATCAAAGTCATTGCTCAGATCATAAATCGACTGCAGCACCTCATATCCTTCTTGGACAAAACCTCTTTTATACAGAGCATTCGCATACATGACACTCATATGGCTAAACATGGCGCCATTCTCTTTATGCCCGAACGCAAATCCGAACGCACGTCCAAGATTTTGTTGAATCTCGCCAAAATTCGAGTTGAGACGGTAACCGATGTTAGGGTCTTTCAGATAACGATCCACAGCCTTCGTAATCCGGCTTACCTGATCATCGTCAGCAATTCCGCCCATGACAGCAAAGACCTGACCTGTAAGCGTGATGCGCACACCATGGGGAAAATCGCCTTCCACGCGTTCTCCATCATTATTGTAATATCCGTTGAACCACGCATACCCTTCTTCGTTTGTGATCCATTCGTTGCGGCGCAAATGCTGGATGATCCATTCCGCTTTCAGTTTCAAATCCTGTACAACATCCGCTAAACTTAATTTCAGTTTGTTTCCGGTCACAGAGACTTTTACTGATTCGTAATACCTATCCAGCAGTTCGAGTTTCCCTTTAACATCCTCATAGGAAGCGGGAGTCGTTAACGAATCGAGCAAAACAGCCATTTCCTCTGCAATTTCAATGAATTCGACACCGTGGTTCTCCTGCCATGCCAGCAATACATCAGCAAGCTGCATCAAGTTGCTCGCATAAAACGCAGTAAATGCTACACTCTCGCCTCTGCCTGGCGCTAGGTCCAGACCATCATTCCAGTCTGCTCCCTCCAGCTTGATGTTATTGTGCTCGCCTACATTAAAGAACGGAACCAGATTCTGCAGCAAAATATGCTCAAGTATCGTTCCCTCATATACCCTGCCATTCACGGTTAAGAGCTTATTCCCATTCTCCGGCAACCAGTGGCTGTCCTTCTCCTGACACCGTTTCACAAACACATCACGGAAATACGTTTGAGGCTGCTTCAGGAAATCCAGATCCCCGCTCTGATTGATATAAAGCAGGGTGGTCATTAACGGCCAGGCACCATGATCCATCCATACGCGAGGAATATTGTTCCGGTCCGCGATAAACTCACCCGGCTTGGTTCCGATAATTGTTGCATTGCTTCCGTCCATTCGCACACCTGCGTAATTATTGAGCAGAAGGTATCGAACCTCAGATGGCTCCATAATCATCAGTGCAAGGCAATCCTGCCACAGGTCACGCCATCCGCGGCCTCCACGGCCATAGTCATGATAGGGGAGGAAGGAGTTCCCGTATAAACGGCGCAATATAGGCTGCAGCGTTACCCATTTCATCCACATATCCTGCTGTTGATCTCCAGTATGAAAGGACACGGTTGCCAGCTTGTCATTCCAATAGTTTTCGTTCTGCTTAAGCAGATCATCAAAACTCTTCTCCGATAAATACGTTTCGTCCAGCCTGCCGGATTCTATGCGATCCTCTGAAATGACCATTGCGATCACATAAGCTCTGGATTGGCCTGGCAGCAATTGAAGCTCATGAAACCGGAGAGCCCCAATCGCTTCGTAGCCCTCCAGCGTATCACCAGCCGCTGCACCCGCTTTCTTGTTGGCAACTACAGCCTCGGGCCAATCCAGTGCGCCGCCTTCCCCGATAAATTCCTCGAGTACCGGATCATAACCGGCTGGTTCCGCACCATCTGCCTCTGCACCCAGCACGCTGTAGCACACCTGATTGATACGGTGACCGCGCTCGTCAAACGACAGAACAGGCTGCACCTCGATCCCCTTACGATGAACAAAGATCCGATGCAGCAGTGAAGTCACATGACGATGATCCCGCAGATCATCTGCCGAGCGTCCGTACAGCGGGATGGCTGCGGTAGGCGTCAGCTTCAGCGGCTGATCGCTTGTGTTTGTCAGTTTCACTTTCATCAATTCAATTTTGTCATCCGTTACAGGAACGAAACTCGTCACTTCCGCTTGCAGTCCCGTTTCCCGGTTAATCCGCTTCAGCTTATGCCATAGAAACCCAGCTTCTAATTCGCTCTCTTCCTCCTGCTGCATGAATCGGTTTGCATTCTGCCTGGCGGAATTGCCAGTTGCGGACCATGCCCCGTATCCATCGATATACACCCAGAAATTACGTGCAGATTTAGAATTATGCAGATCCTCTACCGATACGGGTGACATCAAAAAAGTATTATGACTGCTTGTGATTTCTCCATGAAGATTCGGCGTTATGGCTGACATCATGCCGGCTTCATTAACTAACGGAAAATATAAATAGCTGTTATGTTCAGGCATGTTCAATGAAAACACGCCCTGGTTCCCCTGAAACTTCCATCCTGTCGATTTCATATCGTTCTCTTCCCCTTTATGCCATTAGGATTTAACCGCTCCTGCAAGAGCGCCATCCACAAGGTATTTCTGTATGAACGTGTACAGAATGATCAATGGTGCAGCCACGATCGTTATTCCGCATGCAAGCAGCGGCCAGTTATTCCCGTACTGCCCTCTGAACTCTTTTAGGCCAAACGTGATCGGATAATTAGCCGGACTTGGAAGATACATGATCGGACCTACAAAGTCATTCCACACCCCAATCGCGGTCAGAATGACACCTGTTGCTATCACAGGTTTCATAAGGGGCAGAATAATTTGGAACAAGTAACGAATATATCCGGAACCGTCCATACCTGCGGCTTCATCCAGATCTCTGCTGATCGATTTGATATAGCCCACAAACATCATGAATACAACGCCTGTGCCCGTCGTTTTCAGTAAAATATAACCGAGCTTGGTATCGTAACCGAAAAATGAAACACTCTCTTTAAAGGACAGCATTAATTTATATTGGGCTACCATCGGGTTCGGAAGAAACTGGGACAGCAAGAAGAACATATAAATGAATCCGCTCCACATGACATATCCGCGCGCAACCGGAAAAGCGGCAAACAACGAAACAATGATGGTAAGTCCCGTTGCCGCCACCGTGTAAATCAGACTGTTGGTGAAATAACCGGCAAAATTGCCCTCAGACCATGCTTGCGTGTAGTTGCCCCATTCAATGTTCTGGACGATCCCAATGGGATTGAGCAAATATTCATTAAAGGATTTAAGCGAAATGTTGAACACCAGCAGAAGCGGCACGACATACAGAATCAGAAGCAGAAATACAACGCCGTAAGAAAGAATTTGAGTTGTTTTGGAATTCTGCATCAATATTCCACCTCTCTCTTACGCGTTTGTCTGACGGCAACAACAACAAAGAGGAGAATAATCAAGAACTGTATCACGGAAAGCGCAGAAGGAAGACCCATTTCCAAGCTGCCGCGGAATGTTTCCTTGTACACGTCATATGCCATCGTTCTGGTATTAAATCGACCGTCTGTTGTTGCCAAAATGATATCAAACGTCGACATAGCCCCAATAATAGACAGCAGCATATTCACCGTGAAAGACGGTGCGATGAGAGGGAAGGTAATATGACGGAAGGATTGCCATTTGCTAGTGCCGTCAATATGACCTGCCTCATATAAATCTTTTGGAACCGACTGCAGTCCTGCCAGAAAGATCAACATGGAGTATCCCATGTACATCCAAATCTGTACGAATATAATATAGCCGAACGCATGGGTGAAACTTCCGAAGAACATATCCTGATATCCGAAAAGAACATCGTAGAGGCGGTTGACCGGTCCGTTTAACGGATCAAACATCATCCCCCATATTAGGGCAACCACAGCTACGCCTAGTACAACCGGCAAGAAAAACACCGCGCGATAGAAATAATCTCCTTTAAGGCGTTGATTGATGATTACGGCAATAAATAGAGCAACTCCATTTTGTACAATCGTAACAACGAACATGAAGATCAGGGTATTTATAATGGAGCGCCAGCGTTCGCCTGAATTTCCCGAGAAGAATAAATCCTTGTAATTATCAAGCCCGACAAATTGATAGGTGCTGCCGGGGAGGTTTTTAACGTCGGTAAAGGAGTAAATGACCGTCAATATCGAAGGTCCAAAATAAAAAACAATGTATAATGCCATGGGTATCAGCAGCAGCAATAATGGTATGAAGCGATTAAACCCTTTTCCAAATGGATACATCTCTCTCACCTCGCAAATCCCGATTCAATAAATGTCGGGGCCTGTTGCACAGACCCCGATTACAGTATGGTTCATTCTATATAGGTCTCTTTATAGTAGAAGAAATCTTTATTTAGGAGCTGCGGCTTCCCATTCTTTTTGCTGAATGTCAGCCAATTCCTTCGCTGTTTTGTAAAGACCGCCCGGAGCCAGGAATTCAGTATGAACACCCTCAGCAGCTAAATGCTCGCCGATATTCTGACGGTTGATCATCATGATTTCGTACGCCAATTCAAAGTCCCCCAGATACGGAGTAAGTTCGTTGTCGATAAAATCGCTTTCGGTTTGAATGTTATCCTGTGTTGGAATGAAACCGGCAGCCTTTACAAATGTCGTGTAGTTCTCCGGTTCGGAGAAGAACTCAAGCCATTTCAATGCTCCCTCTTTGTTCGGTCCTTTCTCGGCAGCATACCAGGTTACATCATACTTGCCGACAAAGGATGCATTCTTCGCCGCATTTTCTGTTGCAGGAAGCGGGAAGTATCCGAACTTCAGCTCTGGGTTTGCAGCTGCAATGGTTGGAGCATCCCAGGATCCATCAGCCAGCATCGCCGCTTTGCCTGTTGCAAAATAAGAAGGCGCTGTTGCATAATCAATCCCCATGAATCCGTCAATCATGTAATTGTCTTGAAGCGTCTTCATTCTTTCCAATACTTCGACTGCCTCTTCATCGTTATAAGCCGTCTCGCCTTTCCAAACACCCTCAATCCATTTCTGTTGATCTCCGCCGCCCAGAATTTTGGCTTGCAGAGCGAATACAGGGAGTTTCAAAGGCCATACGTCTTTACCTGCAACAACAATCGGGGTAATGCCTTTGGCTTTCAGATCATCATTCAGCATAATGAACTCCGACCACGTTTTTGGAACGCTCAGACCATTTTGCTCGAAAATCTCTTTATTATAGAAAAGGCCGGACATGGCTACCTTGCCTGTTGGAACTGCATAGACTTTATCGTTATAAGTTCCGGCTTTTTCGATATCGTTAGCATTATAATTCTTAATGAAGGCTTGGTCCGATAAATCTGCGATCAGTCCTGTATCAATCCACTGCTGCCAATCGGGCACCTTAGCACCTGGCGTCCATTCCTGCGGAGAAAGTCTCATCCCGGACAAATCAGCCAGAACGTCCACATCGTTTGCCGTGATTCTCGCTCTCTGCGCCTGCTTAAATTCATCATCCGGTCCTGTAGTGGTATATTCCACCTTATACTCAGGGTACTTCTCTTCAAATTTCTTGTTGATCTCTTCAACTGCTTTATTGATGTTATCCTGTTTCCAGTGTAAAATTTTGATGACCTTCTTATCGCCTTTAGCCGGTGTTTCTTTATCGGCCGAATCACTGCTTCCTCCGCAAGCCGTTAGCGAGAAAGTCAAAGCACCCGCCAGAAGTACTGCTGATAATTTCTTAATCATTTCTTTACCCCCTGAAATTAATTTGCAATTCATTTATGAAACCGGATTCATTATTCCGCTTCTTTTCGTCCAGTATAGTCTTGATGCTACGAAAATTTCAGTAATCCATTTCGTAATTCAGCGAATTATACCGAAAGCGGTTTCGTAAGGCCTATTATTACTCATAACATTTTGTTTGTCAAAGCTTTTTTTAACCTCATTCAATACAATTTTTCGTCTCGTTATCATTCCGTTATTTCCCCTTGAGAATCCAGCTATATAGCCGCTTCCTTCCATTGACTTAAAGTACTAAAGCGGATACACTATTTTTACGAAACAGTTTCGAATAGAGAATTATAAAAAGTTTCGAACGAATCATCTTAAACGTAAAAACAAGTAAAAAGCGGCATTTTTCATGCTGATATTTAGGTTTTTTTAACAATTATAACGAAAATCCGCGAAAATTTCGGGGTGACTTGATAAACAAATAAGGGGCGTTTAGTATGGGGTTGAATATTAAGACAATCGCTAAAATGGCGGGGGTATCCGTTTCCACCGTCTCCAAGATTATTAACAACTATAGTGATGTATCCGAGGAGACCAAAGCTCGTGTGCTGGAAATCATGAAAGAAACCGGATATACCCCCTCCAACTCCGCGAAAACATTAGCCACGAAAAAATCCAATTTAATAGGCGTTATTTTTGCCGGGAAATTGAATGTGGATTTTACCCATCCTTTTTTCGTTGAGGTTCTGAATTCGTTCAAGAAACAAATGGGTGTCCTCGGTTACGACCTTCTGTTTTTTTCGAATGAAAAATTCCAGGGTGATGATGCCGACTATCTCGGAAGATGTCGTCATTATCAGGTGGACGGCTGTGTCATTATATCCGGGGAAGAAATCGAGCCCTCCATTAAGGAGCTTGATGAGAGCGACATTCCGTGTATTGGGGTCGACATTGAGCTGATCGGCGAAATGTCGGGGCACATTATGTCGGACAACTATAAAATGTCCTCGAAGGTCGTTGAACATTTCTACCTCCAAGGCTTCAGAGACTTAGGATTCATTGGGGGCAGCAAGGAATCTGAAATCTCCAACATGCGTGAGGCCGGTTATCGCAACGCTATGGAGAGCTTCGGGCTTCCTGCCCGTACGGAGTGGTTTCTGAACGGGGATGACTTTTACGAAGCAAGCGGATATAAGGCCATGACACGGTTGATCCAGGCAGGATCGCTGCCCCGTGCCATCTTTGCAGCCTCCGATCAGATTGCCATTGGGGCCATCCAGGCGCTTCAGGAGCAAGGCCTGAATGTGCCAGACAATGTTTCGATCATTGGCTGTGACGATATTGAAGCATGTAAATATACTACACCCAAGTTAACGACCATTCGTCAAAACAAAGACAAGATCGGCCGATTGGCCGCACTTATGCTCTACGACCTGATCAATAAGCAATCACCGGTCAGCTCGTTTGTTGTTGAGCCTGAGCTTATCGTACGCGAATCTTGCGGGAGCAAGACACATCACTTCGGTTACTTCTGATTGCTTGTCCAATTGGACCGACGGTCTTCCTCACCTTCCTCACCTTCCTCACCCGGAAGGCCGCCCTTCTGCTCGCTTGGACAGCACTATCTACTTTCCATCCATCTACATACTAAAAAAAGCTTAGAGCCACAGGCCCTAAGCTTTTTTTAATATGAGTATTAGAGGTCGTAGTACAGGGAGTACTCATGCGGATGAACACGGATGTTAACCGCTTTAGCTTCAGAGCGCTTGAGCTCAATGAAGTTATCGAGGAATTCCTGCGTAAACACGCCGCCCTCAGTCAAGAATTCGCTGTCTGCTTGAAGAGCATCCAAAGCCTCATCCAGGGAACCTGGTACGCTGCGGATTTCTCTCTTCTCAGCATCAGACAGTTCGTATATGTTCTTATCGAATGGTCCGTAGCCCAGTGCCGTCGGATCGATTTTGCGCTTGATGCCATCCAGGCCAGCCATCAGCATGGCCGAGAATGCAAGGTAAGGATTCGCCGTGGAGTCCGGTGTACGGAACTCAATGCGGCAGCCTTTAGGTGTTACAGCTGCAACCGGAATCCGAACTGCTGCGGAACGATTGCCTTTGGAGTACACGAGGTTAACCGGTGCTTCATAGCCTGGAACCAGACGTTTGAAGGAGTTTGTGCTCGGATTTGTCAAAGCAATCAATGCCGGTGCATGGTACAGAATACCGCCGATGTAGTGGATAGCCGTTTCGCTCAGGTTAGCATAAGCTCCTTTTTCGTAGAACAAAGGGGTATCGCCATCGAAAATGGATTGGTGAACGTGCATGCCGCTTCCGTTATCTCCGAACAGTGGCTTCGGCATGAATGTAGCCGTTTTGCCATATTGGCGAGCCGTGTTATGCACGATGTATTTATAGATCAACAAATTGTCAGCTGTTTTCTTTAATGTGTCAAAACGGAAGTTGATTTCAGCCTGCCCTGCCGTTGCTACCTCATGGTGATGACGCTCAACCCGCAGTCCTGCCTCCTCAAGCAAACGGCACATTTCGCTGCGAATGTCCTGCTGTGTATCAATAGGTGCCACTGGAACGTATCCGCCCTTAACGCCAACTTTGAAACCAAGGTTGCCGCCTTCTTCCTTGCGGTTGGTATTCCAGTTTGCTTCCTCGGAGTCTACAAAGTAGCTGGAGCTGTTCATGGAGCTTTCGTAGCGAACATCATCGAACAGGAAAAACTCGGATTCAGGTGCGAAGAATGCTGCTGTACCGATTCCCGCCTCTTGAAGATATTGCTCAGCGCGAGCTGCGATACCGCGTGGATCACGCTCGTAAGCATCGCCCTCCGGTGTAAAGATGTTGCTCATAATGTTAAGTGTAGGATGTGCTGTAAATGGATCGATATAGCAAGATTCCGGATCTGGCATCATTACCATATCTGATTCTTCAATGCCGCGGAATCCTGGAATAGAAGATCCATCAAACGCTACCCCGTTCACGAATGTTTCTTCATCTACCTCTGAAGCCGGCAAGGTAATGTGATGCGCCCGTCCCGACAAGTCCACAAAACGAAAATCGACCCACTCAATATTGTTCTCTTTAATGGTTTGCAATACTTTCTCTACCGACATGTCTCTTCCTCCCAATTTCCGAACATTAAGACTAAAACAGCTTAACAATGTTCATAATCTTTCGATTTCTTTTCGTCATTATATGCCGGGAGATAACCTGACGTCAATACCTATGTAAGGTATTTTTAAAAATGATGTTATATATACTGACATTGAAAACCAGTTAATGTAAACGAAGCAAAAAGACACCTGCGAGCTTGCTGCAAGTGTCTACTACTATAAATAAGGGACTGGCCCAGCTATACTCATATAGCGAACGATATACTTAAGTCTATCAAATTCACCTATATCGATTATTATACGCGCACAAATTCAGAGGCAGGTGCTTTTGAAGTGGCAAAGCTTTTACCTACCAATGGAGCCAGTTGCTCCAAGTCTTTCAGCAGCGCGGCGAATTGATCCGGGAACAGCGATTGAACGCCATCTCCCGTCATGGAATTGTCAGGATCCGTATGCATCTCAATGATAAGACCGTCTGCTCCAGCCGCTACAGAAGCCTTGGACATCGGTTCTACGAGCTCGCGCCGGCCCGTTCCGTGACTTGGGTCCGAGATCACCGGAAGATGGCTCAACCCTTGCAGAACCGGGATGGCAGATAAATCCAATGTATTTCGGGTATACGTTTCGAATGTTCGGATTCCGCGTTCACAGAGCATAACATTCGGATTGCCGCCGGCAAGAATATATTCCGCTGCATTCAGTAACTCATCATAGGTGGCGCTAAAGCCTCTCTTGAGCAAAACCGGCTTACCGCAGGTGCCCAGTTTGCGAAGCAGATCAAAATTCTGCATATTTCGGGTACCTACTTGAAGAATATCGGCATACTCGGCGCAAATATCAACGTATTCGGGGGTCATAACCTCTGTTATCGTCAGCAGGCCATGTTTTTGGCCCGCTTCAGCCATCATGATCAAACCCTCGACGCCAACACCCTGGAAGCTGTATGGACCCGTACGAGGCTTAAATGCGCCTCCTCTGAGCACTTGCCCACCTGCTGCCTTGACCAGCTGTGCAATCTCGTCAATCTGCTGCGCAGATTCCACTGCGCACGGTCCCCCCATGACAACCAGGTTGCCGCCGCCAATCCTGGTGCCCTTAATATCGATAACGGTATCATCCGGATGGAAATCACGGCTCGCCAGCTTGTAGGACTTGGAGATCTTGACTACGTTCTCTACACCTTTCATTTGACGAAGATGCTCCGCAAGTTTCGGATTCACACTGCCGATAAGACCGATTACCGTCCGATCCGCTCCTCGGGATACATGAGCCTGCAGTCCTTCCTTCTCAATTTCCCCTACGATATGCTGTACTTGTTCCTCTAATATTTGATTTGAAGTGATAACGATCATTATATAACCTTCTTTCTGAATATATTCCTGTTTGTGAATGAGTTAATGCTCACTTTCGCGCTTGTTCGCTTTTAAGCTTTTATGCTTTTAAATGATAAAGTAAATATACAGAAAAAATCTCCCGTCGTCAAGCCCATTCTTCAAGCCTTCATGATCGGGAGATCTGGTCTTTCCGTTTACAATAACGTTTTATTACGTCCTTCTGCCACTTTTCGCTTAACCAGCGGTATGACAATTCTTACGGTTGTTCCGATACCAGCACGGCTGAACAAAGTGACCCCATATTCATTACCGTAGTGAAGCTTGATCCGTTGGTCTACATTCCGAATGCCGTATCCGGCATTGGTCAGATCCTGACCAGCTGTATTATCAAGAACTCTGCCGGGAGGGAAGCCCACGCCGTTATCAATGATTTTGAATTCCAGCACATCTTCCACTTCCAGCACTGTGGCCGTAATTCGGATATGAATATACTCCCCGGTCCATGCATGCTCCAGCACATTCTCGATAAACGGCTGCAGTATCAATTTCACCGTTTCATACCGTACCACCTCAGGCGCATAATCATAGGTAACCTGCATCCGCTCATCGTATTTGATCTTTTGAATATCAACATACGCCTGAGCCTGTTCCAATTCATTCTTCACCGAGATGATATTACGGCCATCATTCAGCGACAGACGGTAAAACTTCGCCAAATCCATCACCATGCGCTGAAGTTTATCCAGCATCCCGAACCGTGCCAAGCGGCTGATGGAAGATAGCGTATTGTATAGGAAATGCGGATTAATCTGCGCATGAAGCGACTCCAGCTCCGCTTCTTTTTTCTGCAGATCGGCGAGATACACCTCATTGATCAGTTTACCGATATTGCTACCCATATCGTTCAAAGCAGAGGAGATGTGGGTGAACTCATCATTTCCTTTAAAAGACACCCGTTTATGGAATTCACCTTCCTGAAATGAATCAAGCACCGATACGATTTTGGACACCCTTCGACTGAAATATCTTGAGACCACGATGCTGACAACAAAAAAGATACCAATGCAAATGAGACAGATCAGATAGGTTAGATTACGTATCTTTACGGTATCTTTCTCCACAATTTGGGCAGGAACCACGGCAATGAGATCCCAGCCCAGCTGAGGAATCGGCTTGCGGATAAGCAAATCCCCGTTCTTACGGAGCTCCTTCTCTCTAAAGACGTTGGTCTGCTTGCCGCCCGATGACAGGACCACGCGTCCTTGGGAATCCGATAAATACAACGCTGTGCCATCGCCGATCTTGTTGTAATCCATGCTTTCGAACAAATCTGTCATGCTGACATTAATCCGCATGAATCCGATCTCCTGCGGTTTAATGGTCGTACTGATATCGACCAGTCTCCGCAGCAATGAGATACGGCCGTTACTCGCATCATCCTCGATCTGTTTCCACTGGAGTGTTACTCCGTAATTCTCTTCCTTGGGATATAATTTATACCAGGTCCTGTTCTCAAGCCGCTCATATTGATAAATATCGAATAGACGTTTGTTCGAGTCGAGCGGATCCGAATACGCGTAACTGTCATAGATCTCCCTAAGATCGTCATTGCGCAGATAGATCGACAGCCAAATCCTCCGGTTCGCTGTGCTCACCGCTGTCTCCAGCTTCGGAATGAGCACATTGATCGTTGTATCGTAGCTTACCCAGGCGCTTTCTGTATATCGCAGCCGGCTGTTAAAGGTCGTATCGAAATACAGCATGTCTGATATTCGAATCATATCTTCCATCTTGTAAGAAATATTCTCGCTCATTTGATGAAGTGTTCCCTGGATGTTGTTGTACGTCTGCTCACGAGTTGACTTAACGAAGACTTGATTCGCGATTTGACCCACAAGCAATACCGGTATAATGATGAACACACAGTACGAAATCATCAACTTGTAACCGAATGGTATCTTGACCCGTATTCGTTCGAATTTCCCCGCCATAACATGCATGACCCCACATCTAATCTGTATTTTGCAAGTTAAGAGTGCTTGCGCCGGTATTCCAAGGGTGTCATTCCGTACATTTCCTTAAACTGCCGACTGAAATAAGGTAAATATTGATACCCGGTCTGTGACGCAATTTCGTATATTTTCAGCTTAGTTGTCTTGAGCAGGTCTCTCGCACGCTCCATGCGGAGTTTAATCACATAATCGCTGAAGTTATGCCCGGTTTCTTCTTTGAAGAGTACCCCGAGATAATTCGGTGAGAAAGAAAAACGGTTTGCCATATCTCGCAGTGTAATGTTCTCATGCATGCGCGCCTGAATATTCTCAATAATCTCTTCGACCAAGCGTCCATTCTTGGTTGATTTTCGGTTTTTGAGCATTTCCGATATTTCCATTGCCTTCATGCGCAGCCATGAGAAAATATCATCCATCGTTTCAAAGTGCAGCAAAATATCAAAATTCTTGAGCTCCAAGCCTGCCATTCGGTACAATTCTTCATTAATCGTCTGAAGATGACCTTCCAGCTTTACCATGATATACACAGCTAAATTGCGTATCGTGAACTTGGAACGTATATTGGAAGCAAGTAATTGAATCGCTTCCAATTCATCATAGATACGAACAATATCATACTCTGTCATGGCTGTAAACAATGCATCGAAGCGGATATCGAGACTTTTTACATCTTCACGATCTTCGGTAGGCACCTCGCTGTACAGAATCCATCTGCCTTTGCCCCGAAACATCTTATAGTCCAGGGCAGCTAAAGCCTCCTGATAGGATGTATGGAGATCCTCCAGCTTGTGGACGGCCTTACCTTCCCCTACAGTCATGGTATAGGCGCATTCTTGCTTCAATTCTTCCAGAAGGGACTGAATCTCCGCTTTGCCTCGGCCACCGCTAAGCAGCACGGCTGTCCGCTGATCGTTCACCTTGCATATATGCTCAAAGCCGTTCGCGTCGAGAAGTTTATGTAATCTTGCAAAGTAGTTCTCCACAACACTAAGCTTTTCCTCGGAATCGAGCGAGCTGTTGCGCCATGTACTTACATTATCAAGTTCCAGCAAAATGACGCACACCGGCCAATGAAGCTCTGTAAAACGGTACTCCCGCTTGATGATATCCAGTATCGCGCCATCGTAAGGCTTCTGAAGAATTTGCAGCAAGTATTGATTTTTGAGGATAGGGATCATCTGCTGATAGGCCTGCTCCGTCTCCTTGCGTTCATGAAGGCGATCGAGCTCAAGTTTCACTTTTGTCAGGGCATCGATCAGTTCCTGATCTTCCATCGGCTTCAAAACATAACTGCACGCGTTCAAAGCGATAGCCTGCTTCACGTAACCAAAGTCCTGGTAACCGCTTACGAAGATAATCCGAAGTTCCTCCTGCAATTTCAGCGCCCGCTGTGCAAGCTCCAGCCCAGTCATATTGGGCATGCGGACATCGGTAACGAGGATGTCGATCTTCTCCCTCTCGAGAACCTCATAGGCGGCGAAGCCATTATTGACCGAGTCTATCACTTTCATTCCGAGATTCTCCCATGGAATAAAGCTCTTCATGCCCTCTAGGTCCAGTATTTCATCGTCTGCCAGCAGCACTTTATACACAGGTTACCATCTCCCCTATAAATTCCGATAAGGGTATACTGCATCAGCAGCATACCCTTCTTGGTTTAAGTAAAGATTATTATTGGCCTTTCATTTTTGTAACGTTTTCTTGCCATTTCGTTGTTTTGAATGCAAGAAGTTTATCGTATCCAGCAGATTGTGCATCCGCTTCAGCCTTGTCGAGGATAGCCAATACTTCTGCATCATCCTTCGCATACAGGGCTTTCGCTCTGGATTCTGTAAAGATATCTTCTACACGCTGACGGATAATTCCTTCCTCGCTGTCCGGAGCCGGATCGAGGTTGATGTATTCCGTAGCATTCGCTTGGGTTTTCCAAGTGATTTCATACTGCCAACGAGTGGACCAGTTGCGCTGCTCTTCTGGCAATGTACTCTCGTATTTTGCTTTTGCTGTATCAATAAAGACCGTGTTACCATTCCAGTGCAGGTTCGTTGTGATTGCTTGAAGTTTGTTAAGACCGGCTGCATCAGATACATATTTCTCCGTGAATTTAGGTGTCACGCCGTCTTCTTCAAAGCCATCCCAATATCCTCCTGGAGGGCCCCACATCAAAACGCTTTGTCCTTCAGGACCTGTGTACCAATCCAGGAAAGCAAAGATAGCTTCTGGATCTTTAGCGGACTTCGTAATTACGCTTACGTTCCAACCCAATTGAGTATAAGTACCAGGGAAGATTTTGTTCTTGTCGAGGCCTTCTTTGTGAATCGGCCAGATCATGAAGTATCCTCCGTTTGGATCTTTTGCTGCCAACTCTGCATGAGCGTTCATTGCATTTTCAGTCGGGCTTGATGCAGCGTATACTGCAACGCGTCCAGTGTTCACTTTCTCTTTAACCTGGTCAACCGTTTGAGTCATAGCATCCTGAGAAATCAATTTCTCACGGAACAGCTTCGCAGAATACTGCATCGACTCACGGAAGATTGGATCCGTAAAGATAGAAGTCAGCTTATCGCCGTTAGGTACGCCGCGGATGCTGATCCAGCGAGTTAGAGCATTTTCAGCAAAAGCGGAATACAGAACTTCAATGCCTTGACCTTGAACGTGTGGTTCAAACGGAACAACTTTATCGCCATACTTGGCTTTTACTGCTTTCAGGTATTCATACAAATCATCTGTGGTTTCCAGTTTAGGAGAACCCAGCTCTGTGTAAATTTGTTTATTAATAACATACCCTGCATTACCATTCGGCTGGTTTGTATACCAGTTCGGGAACTGATACAGTTTACCGTCAGGGGAACGAAGCATGTTCAGACCTTCTTCACCCATCCATTCTTTCAGGTTAGGATATTTATCGAGATATTCATCATAAGGCACAAGCATGTCAGCTTGACGCAGCTTCTCTACATCCGGTCCACGGTCCATCCACATGACATCCGGAAGCTGAGTGGAAGCAATCATGGTGTTGAATTTTTGCTGCGCGTTACCTTGCGAATGAATGGCGTTTACGGTTACTTTCTTATTCTCTTTAATCCATTTCGAAGATTCGTCTTGCCCCCATGGAGGCATGGTATACTCGTTATAATGACCGTAGAAACTGAACTCCAGTGGAGTTTCGCCAAGTACAAACTTGCCTGCTTCTTCTGTTGGAGGCGTGCTAGTTCCACCTTTGTCCGCAGGAGCTGGGTCAGCAGTTTTCGCTCCGCCGCCGCATGCCGAAAGCATGAGCGCTGCAGTCAGCAAGGCCGTCATCGATGTGGTCAGCGATTTCTTTCTCAACCTCATTCTCTAATTTCCCCTTTCGTCTTTACACTTGATATTTATGTCCAAAGCTCATGCTTCAAACAACACGCGTTATCTCTTCCTACTCTTTCAGGGAACCTACCAGAACACCCTTAACGAAGTGCTTCTGGACAAATGGATACACCATAATAATCGGAAGCGTTGCCACCATCATAGTTGCCATGGACAGCGATTTAGAAGTTACACTCTGCATCCGTGAGAGAACGGCTTGAGAAGCCGAATCCAGGTTGCTCATCTGTTCAGACATAATATTAGAACTCAATATTTGGCGAAGCATGGTCTGAATGGGCAGCAGGTTCTCGTTATTGATATAAATACTTGGCAAGAACCATTCATTCCAATGGGAAACTGCCGTAAATAACGATAATGTTGCGATAACCGGACCGGACAGCGGGAGAATGATTTTGAAGAAAATACCCCAGTTGCCGCAGCCATCAATCTTGGCGGATTCCTCAAGACCATTCGGAAGACCGTTGAAGAAAGTCCGGAAGATGATCATGTTCCACACGCTTACCAAGCCCGGAATAATGAACACCCAGAAGGAGTCCATCAGACCCAAACCACGAACGAGCATAAAGGTTGGGATCAAGCCGCCGCCAAAATACATCGTAATGATACACATAATCATGTAGTACTTGCGGCCAATCAATTCGCTCTTGGTCATCCCGTAAGCAAAGATGGATGTTACGAGTATGGAGGAGATGGTTCCGATCACGGTACGAAGCACCGAAATCTTGAAACCATTCAGCAGCCTGGTATCCTGAAACACGATCCCGTAATTCTCTAATGTAAAGTCCCGGGGCCAAAAGGTAACGCCACCCATTGCTGTATCTGAACCTGAGTTAAATGAAATGACAAGTCCGTTCCAAAACGGATAAAAAGTTACAAAGGCCAATAATGCCAGAAAGATATATATGATAACCATCATCACTTTGTCACCGAATGCTAACCGTACCAAAACTACCGACTCCCTTCATCACAATGTTCTCTTACCATAAGCTGTTACCTGATTTACGTGCGATCAAGTTGGCAATCGTCAGAAGCATGACGCTGATTACCGCTTTAAACAAGCCTACAGCCGTTGCATATGAGAATCGGGAATTTTCAATACCTATTCGATAAACATACGTGTCGATAACGTCGGAAACCTCTCGCAATACCGGGTTCTTCGCCAAGAGCAAGATTTCTTCGAAACCTGCAGTAAGCAAGTTACCAATGGCAAGAATCATGAAAATACTTACAACCGGCATAATCGAGGGAAGCGTAATCGTAAAGATCTGTCTGAACTTGCTTGCACCATCCATGTCAGCAGCTTCGTACATATGCGGGTCAACCCCGGCCACAGCTGCCAAGTATACGATGGAGGAGAACCCGATTTCTTTCCAAACCCCTGTCGTTACGAGAATTGTCCAGAAGTATTCCGGAATGGACAGGAAGTTGAGCGGTTCCTCAATCAAATTCAGCTTCTGAAGCAAAATATTTACGCTGCCGTTATCCGTTGACAAGAGAGAAATCGCAAAGCCTGAAACGATAACCCAAGACAGGAAGTGCGGCAGATAACTGACCGTTTGCACGAGTCTTTTGAAGAACATATGCCGGACTTCGTTCAGCATAAGTGCAAGCAGAATCGGTGCAGGGAATCCAATGAGAAACTTGAGCAAACTGATTACGATCGTATTTCTCATGACCGTCATAAACTCTGGTGATTCAAAGAACATTTCGAAATGTTTGAATCCTGCCCAAGGGCTGTCACCCATGCCTTTAAAAATGTTAAAATCCTGAAAAGCCATCAAAATACCGTACATCGGTATATAGCTAAACACAAAAATGAGTGCGAGTGCAGGAAGCACCATTAACTGAATATCCCATTGTTTAGCAAAGCGAATTAACAAGCTGTCCTTCTTCCGTTTTGGAACAGGTTCCTGTTCTACGGATATTTGCGCCATATCCAACCCCCCGTGTGTTCTATGCCATGAAGTTTATCTGATGTCTAACATTGTAGTTTAAACTATCAAATATAAACATTTGCCTATTCAACGAAAAATGATATTATTCAATCGAAAAGTGAAACGCTTACACAACATGGAATATTGCTTTCTTATGTAAAGTGAGAGATATGGCTTTTAGAAAAATTACAGTTTCCACCTTTTAATCCTATGATTTGTAATAAACATTTCTGAAATCAAACATGAAAAGACCCATCGCAAACAGTACCTGCGATGGGTCTTAATTGAGCATATAAATGGCAATTCTTATGACTTACTCTTCACCCGAACCGGGGGAAGCAGCTTGCTCATATTCACCGTGCGTTTGATTTCCCAAGTATCCGGCTTATCGTGTTCATACTGTTCCAAATAAGCGATGACTTCCTTGGTAATTGGAGTCGGTGTTGATGCCCCTGATGTAACTGCCACTTTGCCTACTCCTTCAAGCCATTCGCGTTTCAGTTCCGTCACATCCCCGATACGGTAAGCGGGAACGCCTGCAATCTCTTCAGATACCTGGGCAAGCCGGTTCGAGTTATTGCTCCGCGGATCTCCAACCACAATAACCAAATCCGACTGTCCCGCTTGCTCGGCTACAGCTTCCTGCCGCACTTGCGTGGCAAGACAGATCTCGTTATGAATCTCTGCTCCCGGAAATTTATCCAGCAGACTCTTCATGATATGCTTGATATCCCACTGGCTCATCGTAGTCTGATTCGTAATGGTGATTCGGGATGACTTCACCTGCAGCTGCTCGATCTCTTCCTCGTTCTCGATAAGATGCACATGATCCGGCGCGATGCCAATGGCACCTTCCGGCTCCGGATGACCCTTCTTGCCGATATAAATGATTTCATACCCGTCGGCTACCTTTTCCCGGATTAAATCATGGGTTTTGGTAACATCCGGACAAGTGGCGTCCAGTGTCGTTAATCCTTTGTCCCGTGCAAGCTTGCGTACTTCCGGAGAGACCCCGTGCGCGGTAAAAATAACGGTGCCGCTCTCCACCTGACTCAGGATTTCCATCCGATTCGGACCGTCCAGGGTAATGATGCCTTCATCCTCAAAGGATTGCGTTACATGACTGTTGTGAACAATCATGCCCAATATATAAATAGGCCGAGGAAGATCCAAATTCTGGGCCGCCTGACGTGCCAATACCATGGCATCAACGACTCCATAACAATAACCTCTCGGTGATATTCTCAAGACTTCGATGATCCTCACCTGCTTTCCCTTGTAATACGTAAACGATCTAGTCTATTATAACCTATTCCAGAGGAGGAGCAAATACGACGGGCAGCCAGACGATAAAGGTACTGCCTTCCCCTCTTCGGGTTACAACCTCCACAGACCCCTTATGCTCATCAATGATCCACTTGGCAATGGAGAGTCCAAGTCCGGTCCCGCTCGTGATGCCTCTGGATTGATCCGCACGGTAGAAACGTTCGAATATAAACGGAACCTCGTCCTTATCCATACCGATCCCCGTATCCGAAATTCGAAGCCCGACCTGTCCCTTGTACAGGACAACATCCAGGCTCACCTCGCCCTCCGGCGTGTACTTGAATGCATTCTCAATGAATATGAACAGCATCTGCTGTAAATAATCCTTGTTGCCTTCCACGTAAACACCATTCAGAACGGACAGTTCGCCCACATGCCACTCTGCCGTTTTCTCCAGGAAATGAGCCCGCCTTGCGACCTCTTCAACCAACGGCTGGAGTGGTACGGGATCGAGCTCAAAGGTCTGGCCGGTATCGGCTCTTGCCAGAGACAGCATATCGTTCACCAGCCGGCTCATCCGCTTGGCTTCATCCGATATATCTCCCACCGCTTCGAATGAGATCTGCTTGATCGTGGCTTCGTCCATATCCGCTCTTTCGCCGGGTGCTACCTCCCACATTTTCTGCAGCAGATCCACATTCCCCCGAATGGTTGTCAATGGAGTTCTAAGCTCATGGGAAGCATCCGATACAAAACGGCGCTGTGCGGCGTAGGCATCCTCAAGCTCTTTGTAGAACCCCTCCGTCCTCTCAAGCATCCCGTTAAAGGTACCAATCAGCTGCCCGATCTCGTCCTGCGGCCCGTCGTATTCGATTCGAACGCTAAGGTCCGTGCCCTTCTGGATCTGCTCCGCCGCCTCGGTGACCTTGCCGATCGGTTTCATGGATTTGCGAGCCAGGAACAGTCCCAAGGTTGATGCAATCACAAGTGTGGCTGCGGAACCCATGATCAGGATGGATTGGAGCCGGTCCAGGGTTTGTTCAATGGTACGCGTGTTAGCACCGACTTGAAGCCAAAGAACTAATTGGTTTGTGTTACTCTCAGTAAATGCAAGCTGATACACAATAAATGGATTACCATTGAGAGTCACACGCTTAAACCCGTTGTTAATTTTATTTACCTTCTGAACAGAAGGAGTCTCGAACTGAAGTCCGCTGAATTTCATATTGTCTGAACGCCATATCCGATTATTTAAAACGTTATAGGTCTGAATATATAGATCCGCATCTTCCAGTCTATTTGCAGAAGATCGATTGGGAAGAACATCAAATCCATCAGTCCCAAAATCTACTTTGTTTGCCTGCTGCACAATCCGCTGCTTTAACTCCTCATACGTGTACAAATGGACAAAGCCATACACCGCCGAGCTGAAAATCAGCAGTGTCACAAATAAGATGCCGGTATACCACGCTGTCAGTCTTAACCGAATGGACATGCTAGTTATCTCCTCTTAAAATATAGCCGGCTCCACGGATCGTCTGGATCAGCCGTTTACCTCCATGTTCCTCGGTCTTCTGCCGGAGCATGGCGATATAAACCTCCAGCACATTGGACTCTCCGCTGTAGTCATAGCCCCATATTTTATCCATAATCAAATCGCGGGACAGTACCCGCTTCGGATTTTGCATAAACAGATGCAGCAGCTCAAACTCCTTCGCCGTCAGTTCCAGTCTCTGACCGCTGCGAATGACTTCCCTCGCATCCGTATCCATTATGAGATCCTCGTAGGTCAGCCGGTGGTTAGACGAATCGTCGCCGGTTTTACGGCGCAGCAGCGCCCTTACGCGGGCAAGAAGCTCTTCCAGCGCAAACGGCTTAACGAGATAATCATCGGCTCCGGTATCGAGTCCCTTCACCCGGTTCTCCACTTCGTCCTTCGCCGTCAGCATCAGCACCGGTGTCGTGCTTCCGCCTTCCCGGAGTCTACGCAACGCTTCAAATCCATCGACTTGGGGCATCATCACATCCAGAACGACAACATCCGGGTCCTCACTCAATATCACTTTCAATCCTTCTGCTCCGTTGGATGCGGTCAGGACATCGTAGCCCTCAAACGCAAGTCCTCTGCGCAGCATGGAAATAATCTTCTCATCATCATCTACAATTAATATCCGGGATCGCATAGCGGCATCTCCTCTATCTAATAGCGTTATATTTAGTACGACGTCACAATCCCATTATATCGGTCGTCTCAAGGACAAGACAAGCGGAAGGGAACGATCCCTTCCGCTTGTTGTATACACCTATCCGGGGTTACGGTTGTTGCTGCTGTTGCTGCTGGGAAAGATCGAACTCGTTCTTATCACCGATCGTCAGCGGCAGGTCCATGTTCTTGCCGTTACGAACTACGTTCAGCGTAATTTTGTCTCCGACTTTCTTCGTTTTAATGAAGTCAACCAAATCTGACGAAGTCGGATATTTTGTTCCATCCACACCAACAATGATGTCATATTGACGCAAATCTGCTTCATATGCCGGCGAACGGAACACAACGCTGTCAACATAAGAGCCTTCCGTCACGTCGGTACCCAGGGACTGAGAAATTTGCGGAGTGACCGTTCCCAGGTTTGCCCCGATAAACGGAACCGGATCTTTCGGAACTTCCTCATTATTCTTCAGGTATTCCACAACTTCCTTAATCGTGTTGGACGGAATCGCGAACCCGATCCCCTGTGCTTCCGCACTTACGGCTACGTTCATCCCGATGACTTCACCTTTCAGGTTAAGAAGCGGTCCGCCTGAGTTACCCGGATTAATCGAGGCATCGGTTTGCAGAAGATGCTCATAATTCCGCTCACTTTCGCCGTTCGTGCCTTGAATATCGATCTCGCGTTCCTTCGAGCTAAGTACGCCTGCGGTTACCGTATGCTCAAAACCATGCGGGTTTCCGATGGCCACAAGCCATTCACCGACCTTCAGCGAATTGGAGTCACCTAGCTCCACCGACGGAAAATCGGCCCCTTCGATTTTCAGAACGGCCAAATCCAGCTCATAACTGGAACCGAGCAGTTTCGCTTCATAAGGCTTTTTAGTGCCTTGTACCGTGACCTGTATCACATCGGCACCATGGATAACATGCTCATTGGTCAAAATATATCCGGACTTGTCAAAGATGAAACCCGAGCCAATCCCTGAAGGCTGGAGCTGGGATTCCTGTCCTCCGTTGCTGCCATTTCCACTGTTTCCACCATTACCGCTATTCCCGCCGTTTCCTTCCTGGCTCGATTGGCCGCCACCAAAGAAGTACCAGAACGGATCATTCATGTTCGGATTCGTGCTTTGTCTATTATTGCTGTTAACCAGTGTCTCAATCAGCACGACAGCCGGACTTGCCTGATCCACAACCGCGGATACATCCCCCTGACCCGAAGGAATTATCGCCGATGCCGTTGTTGCTCCGCCGTTATCACTCACGTTAGCCGAAGTTTCTTGGGCTGGCTCAGATGAGAACGCTGCATCCGGAGTAAATAAATTCGTACGATCTGCGGCGAACATCAAACTTGAGATGACGAGAACGCCTGCCAGGAAGGACAGGAGCACGGTCTTCACTGAAGTTTTAGGCTTCTGATTATAATTCCAGTCTTTATTTCTTGTCATGGAATCCACAGGTCCGCCGCCTCCACCCTGGCTTCCGGAGGAATTCGAGAAGCTCGAAGATGGTATCGGTTTAACAGGCTGAGGAGCGGTAACCTCCACTTCCTGCGATTCTCTGCTGCGGTATGGGTGATCTGTCTGCTCGTCATCACGCTCACTGGGTATGGACTGAAACGGTCCGTAAGAATAGTAGTAAGAAGAAGAATTCTCAGAAGAAGATTCATTCTCACGTCTCGGTAATTCATTGTTATTCGACTCGTTGTTGTTTGCCTCATCATCCGGGTACCCGTAACGCTTTCTTTGATCGTCCATAGGTCTACCTCCTATTTAAAATCACTTGCTTCCAAGTGGATTAATTGATTAACTGTTCTTATTGTGTACTATAAACCTTAATAGTACCTTAAAAACAATTAAAAGGCAGATAAAAAGAAAGCTGGGCTACATCCCGGAATATGAGTTGATCGCTACATTTTGACCCAGCCCTTCCGGTGGGCATAAATCGCCAATTGCGTGCGGTCATCCAGCTCACACTTCATCAACAGATTGCTGACATGCGTCTTCACGGTCTTAATGCTGATATGCAGCTCTTCCCCGATCTCCTTGTTGCTTCTCCCTTCGGCAATCAGCAGCAGAACCTCTTTCTCACGCTCGGTGAGTCCGGATTCATCCCCGTTCACCATATGTCGGCGAATCCCCCGAGTCAGCGCTTCCGATACGTCTTTAGTCATCACCGGCATGCCTCTGAATGCCCCCTGGAGAGCATATATAAGCTCATCGGCCGATACGGTCTTCAGCACATAACTGACAGCACCCGCTTCAATGCACTCCACCACAAGTTCGTCCTCAAGGAAGCTTGTCAGAATGACAATCTTCTGATCAGGGAATTCGGACATGACGGCACGTGTAGTCTCGGCCCCGTTCATGACCGGCATCATTAAATCCATAAGAATGAGATCAGGCCTCGATGCCTCATCTCCATTCCGCAACATATCGACAACCTCTTGCCCATTCGCTGCCTCACCGATGACTTCAAATCCCGGGTCCAGCGACAAATATGTTTTCAACCCCATGCGAACCATATCATGATCATCAGCCAGCAGTATCCGAATCGTACCCATAATGATGTTGTCCCCTCTCTATTCCACTGGCTCAGCCAGTTCTTCCAGCTCTTCTCGATCTTCCTGATCCTTGCTCTCTTCCGTGGTCGATCCCTGTTTCCCCTCTGCTTCAAAAAGCGGAATATTCACGCGAACCGTCGTGCCTGCACCCTTCTTGCTTATGATATCCACCTGCCCGCCGAGCTTCTCGGCGCGCTCACGCATGGTAGACAGCCCGTATGAGCCCTGCTTGCCTGCAACCTCGTCAAATCCAACACCGTCGTCGCTGATGCTTAAAATGACACGTTTCTGGTCCTCCCGGAGGGACATGCTGACAAGACTTGCACCCGCATGCTTCACGATGTTGGCAACCGCTTCCTGAATGATCAGGAACAGCTGATGCTCAATCGCATCCGATACCCCTCCGTAAATTTCAACATCCTTCATGCCCTTCAGGCCATTTTGGCGGCAGTAATCCGGGAACCACCGTTCGAGTGCCTCCTCCAGGGTTCTGCCTTCCAATTCCACGGGACGAAGCTGTGCAATCAGTGCCCGCATCTGTTTCTGTGCAACATGAGACATCTCGATTAACTGCCCCAGCACCTTATCGCCCTGTTCCGGATTTCGCTTGAGAACCGCCGGAAGGGATGAGGCCGACATATGAATCGCGAACAGCTGCTGGCTAACCGTATCATGCAAATCCCTTGCCATTCGGCGCCGTTCTTCAAGGACCGCCGCTTCCGCAGCGATTTCCTTCTCAATGACATCCTGCTCGCCCAGGCGCTGCAGGAGCTTCATTTTTTTCTCCAGCGCTTCCGTCATTCCATTGAATTCATCATACACTCTGGCAAAAGAACCGTCTTCCATGGCCGGCAGCCGCACATTCAGATTTCCCTTGGCAACCTGCAGCATGTTCAGATGAAGCAAATCCAGCGGGCGCTGAATGCGCTGTCCTGCAATGTATCCCGCAATCCCCGTAAACAGAAGGACACCGACCGTGTAATACACCCACAGCCGGTTATCTTCAATATGTATGTAGCCGGATTGGTTCGCTGTATACAGGAAAACAGCAACCCCGGCTCCAATCAGCAAAAAGTAAAACAAAATCACCCATTTGGTATTTTTCAAAATTCCCATCATAACAGTTATCCTACCCTATTCACTTTGACATCACCGATAAACACGCTAACAATAATTCGAATCTTCTTACCCGCTTCCCTGTAATGCGGGCTTTCCAATCCGGCATTGCTCATAAACCCGCTTCGGCTTTCCTCCAGCACCTTCATATCGCCAATGAAAGAGTTGGTCGTGACATGGATGCCGATATCCGAATCATTCGGAACAAACACCTTGACATCCCCGATAAAAGCCGAGATATTGATCTTCGTTTCCCCATAGGGAATCTGAGCCTTCGTCAGATCAAGCACCGTATCTCCAATGAACTGCGAAATATTCGTTGGCTTCAGCTGAAAATAATCCTTACCCATATGCACGTCCCCGATAAAAGAGGACTTGTTCACCGTATCATGACCATTCCAGGATTGGTCATGATGGTGATCTGTATTGTCGGAGCCATCACCGTAGCTTCTGCCGTCATTATCAAAATCAACATGAACCCTAAAGCGACTGCGATCCTCACGCTCTTGGCGCGGGCGTTCATGCTGCTGTCCATCCCATCGATATCCTTTACCTGGTTCACGATCGTGCATAGAGGCTGGCTCTGGATCCGAATGGGTCTTGTCAGCCTTGTCTGGCTTGCCGAATCTCCGTTCGAACTCTTCATCGAGGGAAGAATCGAGCGGCCGGGCTTCCGGCGGCTCAGGCAGATCATAGTCCTCCCGGCGATGCGAACTGAAATCATCCGGACTTGGCGGTGAAGGTGGCGGTGTATGATGTCTCGGTTTAAAGATCACCTGCAATCCAAAACCAATCAAAATGATCGGAATCGCATACTTGATAAGATCGCCAAATGAGAAATCAACCAAATCCAGGTTTCTTCCGAGAAAATACGTCCCGATAATGATGGGTACAACAGCACCCCACAGGGCTCCTCCACGGGCATAAATCAAACTCTGCAGCCCGAACCAGATAAGGAACACCGGCCAAAAGGTCGAGAATATATAACCAAGGTCCACATTTATAAGATCAAGCTGATTTAGAAGAAACAGAACGCCGATACCAATGAGCAGCAATCCGCTGCTAAGCTGGCTCCATCCTTTTCTACTCATGGTCATCCCCTTGCCTTCCAATTCATTTTTTTATTTAACTACAGTGTACAACATATTGGAATGAACCGGTTAGCGGCGGTGGAATGAAAGTGATCTCCGTCTTGAGACCGAGTGAGTGGATAAAAATGGGTATTTAACCATAATAAAAGACCTCCGCTAAAGCGGAGGTCTTATTTTTCACGAACGGACGCTGGCATCTAAACCTTAACGGTTTGCAGAATGGTCCCCTGGTGTGTTCAGTTCGCCAAACTCAGCATCAAACTTCTCGTTCGGTTTTTTGAAGTTCTCTTGAACTTTGGAATTTCCTTTTGGGTTGCTGGCGATGCTGGTATCTTCAGCAAACTCAGCATTAAACTTTTCATTCGGTGTTTTGAAGTTCTCTTGAACTTTGGAATTCCCTTTAGGGTTGCTGGCTATGCTGGTATCTTCAGCAAACTCAGCGTTAAACTTTTCATTCGGTGTTTTAAAGTTCTCTTGCACCTTGTTCTTCTTAGCCACAGTATTCACCTCCCTGTTCTTATGCAATACCATCATCCTCTTCAGGGGTTTTGCCCCCGAAAAGTAGTATGCGAAGAACAAGCAGTCATTATTCCGAAATCTTTATTCCTTGAGCGCGTGCTTAAAGAGCCTTAAATTGCTTCTTCAAGCACCGATGAAGGCAGGAAGTGATAGGTCTCAATTGCATTATCTAGCGTCTTCAGCATTTCTTCCGTACATTTGCCGCTGCCGGTCTTAATGACCTGCACCTCGACGTCCTTTTTACCCCACTCCTTAAACACCTGCTTGGTTGTGGAGAAGTAAAGGTCGATTTTCTGGCCTTTGATGGCAGACCCGATATCCGCTACAATGCCATACCCATAGCCTGGGACATAGAGAATGCTCCCGATTGGAAACACATCCGGGTCTGCGGCAATCGTTGACAGCGTATTTCGATCCCGCTTAACCTTCACACCGGAATAGGTAATTCCATACTGCGGATGTCCCGGCTTCTTCCCGGTGGATTCATAACCGGCCGTGTACCCGGTAGCGGTTACCTTCACGGTGTGCAGCACCTGATCATCCTTCGGTGCAAGCACGGGAACGGATCCACGCTTCTTGTCAGGCTCACTTCTCTTGGCTGTATCGGGAATTTCCAAGTATCTATTGATATCACTGAATCCTGCTACTCGGAGCGCATAGAACCGAGACATTTCGATGTAATCGGAGCCTTGAATTTCCCCGTAAGGTTCATAAACATTCCTGGTGTCTGTTGATTCGAAGGATTCGCTTAGAATCAAGTTGTAGGCATCTACTGTTGAAGAACCTGCACTGAACAAGACTGCTGATAAAATAAAACCAGCAAAAAACCTCTGCCATGTTTTCCATTGGATCATGTGAGTACCTCCCCCTTACTAGCGAGGGTTCCCACTTCTCAAATAGAATATACATCTTGGCAGAGGTTTGCATGCTGCTCTTCTTACTTCAACTTAAACCACATGGGTGTTGATTTCTTCACGAAGCTTGAGGATGATATCGTCCAGCGACTGCGCGCCGATATCCCCTTCGCCGCGTTTGCGAACGGAAACGGCACCCGCGTTTTTCTCATTCTCACCTACGATGAACATGTAAGGAATCTTCTCAAGCTGTGCTTCGCGAATCTTGTAGCCCAGCTTCTCATTGCGAAGATCCGGCTCTACCGAGATGCCTGCGAATTGAAGCTTCTCCGCCACTTCCTTGGCGTAGTCTTCAAAGGCGTTGGAGACCGGAATCACTTTAACCTGTACAGGCGAGAGCCACAGCGGCAGTGCGCCTGCAAAATTTTCGAGCAAGAATGCCGTAAAGCGTTCCATGGTGCCCAGAATACCGCGGTGGATAACAACCGGACGGTGCTTTTGACCGTCGTCCCCAACGTATTCCAGTTCAAAGCGCTCCGGAAGCAGGAAGTCGAGTTGAACGGTGGACAGCGTTTCTTCCTTGCCCAGTGCCGTACGAATCTGCACGTCCAGCTTCGGACCATAGAAGGCCGCTTCACCTTCCGCTTCATAGAACGGCATGTCGAGGCTTTCCACAACTTCACGCAGCATGCGCTGGGACATTTCCCACATCTCATCGTTTTGGAAATACTTCTCGGTATCCTGAGGATCCCGATACGACAAGCGGAAACGGTAATCATGAATGCCGAAGTCTTTATAAACCGTCATGATCAGTTGAATGACTCTCGCAAATTCTTCCTTGATCTGATCCGGACGACAGAAGATATGCGAGTCGTTCAACGTCATTGCACGTACGCGGTGCAGGCCGGTCAGGGCCCCGGACATCTCGTAACGATGCTGCATGCCAAGCTCGGCAATGCGGATCGGCAGATCCCGGTAGCTGTGCATATCGCTCTTATACACCATCATATGGTGAGGACAGTTCATAGGGCGAAGGACCAGTTCTTCGTTGTCCATCTCCATTTTCGGGAACATGTCCTCCTGATAGTGCTCCCAGTGACCCGAGGTTTTGTACAGTTCCACGTTTCCGAGAACGGGCGTGTATACGTGCTGGTAACCAAGACGCTCCTCCATGTCAACGATATAACGCTCCAGGGTACGGCGCAATTTCGCACCGTTTGGCAGCCAGATCGGCAGGCCTTGTCCAACAAGCTGCGAGAACGTAAACATTTGCAGTTCCTTGCCAAGCTTTCTGTGATCCCGCTTCTTGGCTTCCTCGAGCAGGTGAAGATGCTCATCCAGCTGCGCTTTTTTTACAAACGCTGTGCCGTATACGCGCTGGAGCATTTTATTCTTGCTGTCACCGCGCCAGTATGCACCCGCCACATTCATCAATTTAAATACTTTGATCTTGCCGGTTGAAGGAACATGCGGTCCACGGCAAAGGTCAAAGAATTCGCCCTGTTCATAAATTGTAATGACACTATCCTCAGGCAAGTCATTAATAAGCTCCAGCTTGTATGGATCCCCGAGCTCGCCGAATACGCGCAGGGCTTCTGCACGGCTTACTTCCTTGCGGACAATCGGAAGATTCTCGCCGATGATGCGTTCCATTTCCTTCTCAATCTTTTGCAGATCCTCCGGATTCAACGGCTCCTCCAGATCCATGTCATAATAGAAGCCATCCTCAATGACGGGACCCACGCCCAGCTTGACTTCTTTTGCTCCATACAACCGCTTGGTTGCTTGCGCCAGCAAGTGCGCTGTACTGTGACGCATCACTTCAAGCCCTTCGGGCGTATCTTGCGTAACGATCTCAATCAAGGCTCCGTCTTGCAGCGGCGTTGATAAATCAACGACAATCCCGTCCAGTTTGCCCGCAACTGCATTCTTTCTTAACCCGCTGCTGATCGATGCAGCCACATCTTCGATACTGCTGCCTGCCTCATACTCGCGTACAGAGCCGTCAGGCAATTTAATGTTAATAGCCACCTTGTATTCCTCCCAAAAAAGGTTTTCACGTTTCTTCCATATATGAAGGACGCGTTAGTCCAGTTCCCTCCGCAAGCAAGCGCTCGGATTCACAAACCCGTGCACTCTCCGTCAGACGCCGGAACATGCAAAAAACACCCGTCCCGCGAAGGGACGAGTGTTATACCCGTGGTTCCACCCTAATTCGATCTCTCCATCAATGGATGTACCTGGTACATCATCAAGAAGATCCTTCATCAGCATGAAGTAACGGTCATGAACCGGTGAAGCCTACTCATCCGCATTGATCTTGATGTGCGGGTTCGACGACACAGCTACAAAGGGGTAAACCAATGGTGAACCGGAGGAAATTTGCAGCCGAGGTTTCCTCTCTCTGAGCGGTCTAATCCGAATTGATTCATGTCTTTGTCAGAGCTTTTACGTGAATTTATCAGTAATTATAATCCTGACTGCTTCGAAACGTCAAGTCATCATTCGACCACTTCCAAGAAGTGCACTGCATTCCGGACAGCTGCAGCATACTTCGGCACGGTTATCAAAAATATGGGCCAGTGTCACAATGACAGGAAGCTCCGGCTGTCTCGTGTGGATAATCATTCGAGCCGGTGACACGGCTATCAATGTACTGACGACCATATCCTCAATCTCCATCTCTTGATCAAGCCTCTCCATCACAAGTCCGTCATCGCGAGGACGCTCAATCGGCCGAAGATTGCCGTCCAGCAACAGAAAATCTTCATCCCCTTTATGAATCACATGGACCAGCGGCATTTTCGGCTCTTGGAAATAGACAAAATATTTCAGCAGGCTCACAAATTCCTCGTACTGCTGATCCAGCATAAATTCATCCACTGCATACTCCGCCATCTCGCGGAGCTCCTGTTCATAGGACTGAAGACGGAAGGTCATGAACCCATCCAGATTAAGCTCCGGTGACTCGTTAAGGCATTGATAGATGCCCTCAGACAGCCTGCGCCTGCGGCTCTGCCAGAAGTCCCCCGACGGGCCCTCTTCCTTCTGCAGCAGCATGAGGAACCACTGCAGAATCCGCCCTGCTTCTTCCTCGTCATCAAACTCGAATTCCGAGAACATCAACCGTGCAGCAATCTCCTGCTCCTTCTCTTCCATAATATAAGCAGTGACTGCTTCGGAAGTGAGCCGCCGCAGCGTGTCGGCAGATACGGTCCATGAGGATAGCGGAAGTTTGCCGGAGCACGTCCAAATAACGCGGTCATCCGAAGCGCTGAATGCGAATTTCAGCTGCTTGCATTGTTTATGTAGCTCTTTCTGCTTGTCTGACAATATACGGTGAAACGTCTTTTTCTCGTCTTCCGTCCTTGTACCGACAGAAATGCTGAACAGTTCCATGGAATCACTCCTTTCGAGTTCCCTTTTCAGTATATGGGGACCCGCTCGGGGATATACGGAACTCTCGCTTGGAAAAACAAGCAAGTCCGGAGAATATCTAATAAATGGTCTGCATAATAAAAAGGCGAGCCGAAATCCATCGGCCCACCCTAAACAAATCAGAAAGTATGAGATTAGTTCTGCATAACAAAGTCGCGCTCAACGGTGCTGTTATCTTCAAAAACACGAAGAATATCATAGCGGGTATTGCGCTGAGCCGGGATATTTCCGGTCTCGCGGATCAATTGAATAATGGATTCAATATTGACCTTGTATACGGCACCTGCGGAAGATACGACGTTCTCCTCCATCATCGTGCTGCCAAAGTCATTACAGCCATAAGTAAGGGACAGCTTACCAACCTCAGGACCCATCGTTACCCAGGACGATTGCAAATTCGGTACGTTGTCGATGGCCAGGCGACCGATCGCTACTGTCTTCAAATACGCTTCCGGTGTTTCACGTTCACGCTTAAGGTTCGTATTGTCCGGTTGGAAGGTAAACGGAATGAAGGCCAGGAAGCCCTTGGAATCGTAACCGTTCTGAATGCATTCATCCTGCGCATCACGTACACGAAGCATATGCAGCGCACGCTCTTCCATCGTTTCGCCAAGACCGATAACCATCGTAGCCGTTGTATTCATGCCGACTTTATGAGCCGTTTGCATAACATCCATCCATTGGCGCCATGTGCCTTTCAGACGGCTGACTTTTTTGCGGATACGATCATCCAGAATTTCTGCACCGCCGCCAGGCAAGGAGTCGAGACCAGCCGCATGAAGCTCACGCATAACCTCTTCCAGCGTCAGCCCGGAGATCTCAACCATCTTCATGATTTCCGCAGGCGAGAATGAATGCATCGTAATGTTAGGAAACCGCTTCTTAATGTTGCGGAGCAGATCCGTATAATAAGTGAAAGGCAAATCCGGGTTAACTCCGCCTTGCATCAGAATTTCAGTACCGTTCACGTCCTCGGTTTCCTGAATCTTCTGGAAGATGGTCTCATCAGGCAGAACATACCCCTCTGAAGAGCCGGGTCTGCGGTAAAAAGCACAAAAACGGCAGAATACATCACAAATATTCGTGTAGTTAATATTCCGGCCAATAACAAATGTTGTGATGGGATCGGGATGCAGACGCTTTGTCATAACATTCGCCGCATGTCCAATCTTCTCAATCTCATCACTCTCAAACAGCGTAACAGTATCTTCCAGATCTAAACGATCACCGCGTAAAGCTTTATCCAAAATACGGTTTACCGCACTCATTCTTGCAGCCTCCCTATTAGAACAAAATTACAAAGCACCAGTAAAACTTCATCTATCCCATCCTACCACATTCCGCCAGCAAAAACGACATCCCGTCCGTGACAGGATGCCGAATTCTATGATTTGGCAGAGCGTATATTCAGTTCATCACTTCATCTTGGAACTTCATGACTGGCGGCAAAAGCACGATCCAGATCAGCGATCAGGTCATCCACATCCTCAAGTCCGACCGAGAAGCGAAGCAGACCATCCGTAATGCCGCGTTCATGCCGAACCTTCTCGCCCATGGCCGCATGGGACATCATCGTCGGGTACGACAGGATGCTCTCCACAGCACCCAGACTCACCGCTACAAGCGGCAGCTTCACATGGTTCAGCACCTCCTTCGCCCGCTCGCCCGAGCCGACATCGAAGGAGATCACCGCGCCATAACCGCTGGACTGCTTCTCGTGCACTTCCCGACCAGGATGGCTCAGCAGGCCGGGATAATACACTTGCTTAATGTCGCTTCTGCCTTGCAGCCAGGCTGCCAGCTTGGCTGCACTTTGCTCCGAATGAGCCATGCGCGTGCTGAGGGTTTTCATTCCTCGCATCAGCAGCCAGGAATCCTGAACGCCAAGCACGGTGCCCAGACCATTTTGCAGCTGCTTCAATTGGTCTCCCAATTCCTGTGTTCTCGCAACAGCGAGACCTGCCAGCACATCACTGTGCCCGCCAAGGAATTTGGTGGCGCTGTGGATGACAATATCCACGCCAAACTCGATCGGACGCTGGTAAAACGGAGTCATGAACGTATTATCCAGCAGGGTGAGCAGACCATGCTCCTTCGCCCAATCCGTCACTGCACCGATGTCGGTAATCTTCAGCGTCGGGTTCGAAGGTGTTTCCATATACACAGCTTTTGTGTTCGGTTTGAGCGCCGCCTTCACCTGATCCAAATCCGTCATGTCAACAAAAGTGCTCTCGATGCCCATACGGCTCAGAATGCTGGTCAGCAGGCGGTAGGTTCCGCCATAGACATCCTCCGTTACAATCATATGATCGCCGGCAGATAGCAGCATGAATGAGCTGGAAATTGCCGCCATGCCGGAAGCGTAGGCAAAGCCGCGCGCGCCTCCCTCCAGGAGGGCGATATAATCCTCCAAAGCCTGTCTCGTCGGATTGCCGGAACGGCTGTAATCATGCAGCGGCGGGTTGAAAATATCCTCATGGTGAAACGTGGAGGCTTGATATATCGGAACACTCGATGCACCGGTTGCCCGGTCGATCTCTCCGCCGAAATGAAGCAATTTGGTTTCAAATCGGAGCTCATCGCCTTCGCGACCTTTTTTTCCCGGCAAGCTGTTGCCGTTGACTTGTGACTCCAATCCTGATGGACCTTTATTGATACTCATTCTCCGGTGCTCCCTTCCACTTCAGCCATGGCTGCGTTCAGGGCAGCATCCAGATCAGCGATCAAATCCTCCGCATGCTCAATGCCAACCGAGAACCTCAGCAAACGGTCATCTACACCGATAGCCTCGCGAATCTCAATCGGGATATCCGCATGAGTCTGGACGGCCGGGTACGTCATCAACGATTCCACACCGCCCAGACTTTCGGCAAACGCAATCAGTGTAATATGTCTTAGCACAGGCTCTACATAGCGGGCGTCTTTCACCTTAAACGAGAAGATGCCCGTGTTGCCGCTGGATTGACGATTCTGTATGTCATGCCCCGGATGATCCGGCAGTGCAGGATAAAACACTTCGCCAATCGCAGGGTGTGTGGTCAAGAATGTAGCAAGCGCAGTTGCATTACTTTCATGCCGCTCCATCCGAAGCGCAAGTGTCTTCATTCCCCTCATCAGCTGGTAAGAATCAGACGGGCTTAATACCGCACCAATGGAATTGTGCAGGAAAGCCATCTCCTCAGATAACTCTTTGCCTTTCGTTACGATAATGCCGGCCAGCACATCATTATGTCCTCCCAAATACTTGGTGGCACTATGTATGACGATATCTGCCCCAAGCTCAATCGGTCTTTGGAAGTATGGAGTTAACAGTGTATTATCCACGATGCTGATGAGCTGATGATGTCTTGCCCATGTACAGACAGCTTCGATATCCGTAATCATCATAAGCGGATTGGTCGGTGTCTCGATAAACACAGCCTTCGTGTTTGACTGCCTGGACCGCTCCAGTGCATCCATGTCATTCGTATCCACATAGGTCGCCGTTACGCCGAACTTGGACATAATCCGCTCTAACAGCCGGTACGTTCCTCCATACAGATCCAGCGAAACAATCAGATGATCCCCCTGACCGAAAAGGGAAAATATCGTCTGCAGCGCAGCCATGCCTGAGCTGCATGCAAATCCGGCATCACCGGATTCCAGCTCTGCGCAGGCATCCTCCAATACCGATCGGGTGGGATTTTTCGTGCGGGCATAATCAAAACCCGTGCTCTGCCCTAATTTCGGATGACGGTAGGCCGTCGCTTGATATATCGGAAATGTAACTGCACCTGTCACCGGCTCCTGCACCGATCCGATCTGTGCCAGCCGGCTCTCTATACTTAATGGTTTCTTCTCCATCACTTACTCTCCTCCTGTACGCTGCTATATTTGCGGACCAATATCGTATGGCGTTTCTTGATATACATAGTAATTGAGCCAATTAGTAAATAATAAATTTGCATGCGCACGCCATATGGATGGAGGCGTTCTGGTTGGATCATCATTCGGGTAATAATTGCGCGGCAGGGCAATGTCCAATCCTTTGGCAGCATCGCGGTCATATTCCCACTTCAGAGAGTCTGCATCATACTCGGAATGTCCTGTGGCAAAAATCTGTTTTCCGTCCCGGCTTGAAACCAAGTAGATTCCTGCTTCCTCCGACTCAGACAGGATGACCAGATCGTCAATCCCTGTAATGTCCTCGCGCCGAAATTCCGTATGACGGGAGTGCGGAACAAAGAACAATTCGTCAAAGCCGCGAAGAAGCTTGGTACACGCCTCATTAATCGTATGAGGGAATACGCCAAAGCATTTTTCCTCCAGGCTGTACTTGGGCACACCGTAATGATAATAAAGCCCTGCCTGAGACGCCCAGCAGATGTGCAGCGTGGAAGTCACATGCGTCTTGCTCCATTCAAAAATCTCGGTGAGCTCATTCCAGTAATTTACTTCTTCAAATTCCAACTGCTCCACCGGGGCTCCTGTAATGATCATGCCGTCAAAACGGCGGTTCTTCACTTCCTCAAAGGTTTTGTAAAAGGATTCAAGATGCTCTGCCGACGTGTTCTTCGAAACGTGGGAGCTGGGATGAAGAAGCACAACGTCCACCTGAAGAGGGGAGTTACCGATCAATCGTAGCAATTGCGTCTCCGTGGTTTCCTTGGTAGGCATCAAATTCAGAATAGCTATCCGCAATGGGCGGATATCCTGGTGAAAGGCATGGCTTTCATCCATTACAAAAATGTTTTCTCCAGCCAGAACTTCCTTTGCCGGCAAGGCATCCGGAATTTTAATTGGCATAAGGGCTCACTCCTTCAAATTGTGAAATGATACATCCATTTAAGCTGTGAGAAAGAGCGTTAGACTGTATAAACGCAAGAATGACCTTTCTCAAGTAGAGAAAGGTCATCATATACGTATCACAATGCGCCTCTCTCATCTGTCAGGCTATACGCGGCTCATAAGAATCGTCGTATCTCCTGCAAGAATTAGCACCGTGCGATGTTGCCGCCGGTTGCCGGGTTTCATAGGGCTAGTCCCTCCACCTGCTCTTGATAAGATTTCGCTTTATTCAATTGTCTTCAAACATGGTTCGTAATTGATATTTACTTTAAATCATCCGCAATTGTTCGTCAAGAACCTTTTCGTTTAATCCGTCACACTTCACCGTGGGCTCCCATACCCTGTACTAGGGTCTTGCATACGCCGGATTTCAACTTGAAAGGTCCCACACCCGGCGTTATACTAGACAAGTGCTGTTTGAAACCGAGTATGAAAGAGGTGACATGGAAGATGGACGGTGACCCGAGCCAGAAAGTGGATGCACAAGACGCACAACCGCATAGGATTAAGATCAGCTTACCGGCAGAGGGCAGCGTTATTTTTCATGCGCTTTTATCGTATTCATCCCTTCCTTAGATTATGCCTGTACGCCGGTTAGCTGATATCCTGTGCCTTTACTGCTTAACCAAGCAGCTTGTAATTGACAAAGGAGTGATATCAGATGAAAATCCGGTTGGTCGATTCGGGTGTATTTACCCCTGTTGAAGACATCGAAATGACGCTGACAGCTCCGGCCAGCGGCTTCTACTGGCTGGATGCAGACGTGGATGATTTAGCCGAGCTGCAGCCCCTCTTCTCCCTGCATGATCTTGCAGTTGAGGACTGTCTCAGTGAAGAGGAACAGCGTCCCAAAATCGAAATATATGAGAACCATTATTTTATCGTCGTGAACAGCATCCGGTTTGACGACGAGGAAATTTTTCTTCGGGCATTAAACGTTTTCCTGGGCAGACATTTTATTATTACGGTAACCAAGCAGAAGATTCATGAACTCCGTTCGGTGAAGCCGCTTCTTTGGGAGGATGAGGTTAGCACGCCTGACCGTTTCCTCTATCTGCTGATCGACCTCGTCACAGACAATTATTTCTCTGTCGGGGACCGCATTGAAGCACGGATCGAGAAGCTGGAGGAAGACATTCTCATGCATACCAAGAAATCTCATCTCAGTGAAATCATCGGCCTGCGCAGTGAAATTCTGTGGCTGAAAAAAGTCCTTGGACCTCAGAAGGAAGTTATCAACACCTTGAACAAAAAGGATCTCCGGCTAATCGATGACCAACTGCAGAAATATTTCAGTGACATCTATGAGAATGCCGTTAAAATTTCAGAAACGTTTGAGACCTATCGGGATCTCATGGGTAACCTTCGCGAGGCTTACCAATCCAGTATCGCCAATCGGGCGAATGAAATTATGCGTGTGTTCACGGCCATTACAACCATCTTCATTCCACTAACGCTGATTACGGGCATTTATGGTATGAACTTTGACTATATGCCTGAACTTCATTGGAAATATTCGTATTATGTTGTTATCGGCATCATGGTATTTGCCGGCGCTCTCATGTTCTATTTGTTCCGCAAAAAAGACTGGATATGATATATAGGATTCATATAATTAGGACGGACCTCCTTGCTCATAGGAGATTCCGTCCTGATTTCGTTAATGCCTATTAACCGACTTTTGCCTTCCCGGGCTCTTCCCGGCGAAAGCGAATCCGCATCAGGCGAAGCCGCTCATACAGCCGCTCCGTTCCGCCAGCCTCATCACCATTCGGAGATTGTCCATACACGCGCTGCAATACCGGCTTAAGAAACGTATCGCCCAGCTCCTCGAACGCCTTCCATACCGTCTCCTGCTCCAAATCCGTAATCTCATCCAATTCTACTTGCAGCAGCTGCTCGGTGTCATAGCCCTCCTTCTCGAGCCCTTCCAATTCCTCGACCAAATCCCGCCTTGATAACGATGTACGCTCCTCCAGCTGGGTTAGCGACACTCCCTCGGCTATGCCAAGCAGCACGGTACGACGAATGCGAAAGCGATCCAGCTCCTGTTTATATTTCTGTTCCTTCTGCTTGTACAGCCAGGATAAGAACACCTCTTCCTGCAGCTGCGCGTCTACCCAATTCAGCGGAAACGTTGTTGTGCGCTGGATTCTTGCCGTCATTTCCAACCATTCTACTCCGTGCTCCGAGGCCTTGCTAACCCCGATTCCAGGAAGCTGCAGCAGCTCCTCCTCCGTTTGGGGAACAAAAGCACTGATTAGTCTCAAAACCCGATTACTGGCAATAAAGTAAGGTGCTTTTCTCCCGGATGCCGCCTTCCTTCTGCGCCAGGCGCACAGTTCTGTATACAGCTCCTCCGAGCCGTACAGCTCACTGTAACACTGCAGCTTCTGCACGCCCAGATTCTTGCCGGCACTCTCTCCCGGTTCATGGAATATCCCCTCGATCAGCGGCCGAAATCCTTCCCCGAGCTTCATCGCCAATCGGTGTCGGTACACACGTAACAGCTCATTCCATGAGTTCCCTTCATACCATTCGTCATCGAGTACCTCACCGTCCGGCTCTATATTCCGCCAGCCGAGCCGCCATACTCCTTCATCCTCGCCGATCCATACTTGAGCAGAACGGAGATGACCCGACTCATCCGCTCCGCTCATTTGATTCATGAACACAATTAACATCCCTCACTGCCTCCCGTTACTCATTCAGCACAACGATAGGACAACACAAAAAAAGCACCTCTCCTCCGCCGCAGCGTCAAGAAAGGTGCTTCCCGTTCCATACGATTATACTGTTGAAACTATAATACCATATTTTGTAACGTAATCCAACAGGTTTTTTCACTCATGGTTTACAAGAAATAAAGCGTTACGCTTGAACGCTCTACGCTTCATCCACCGCCAGCTTGGCCAGTGCCAAGGCACCGCAAAGACCTGCGTTATCTCCCAGCATTGGAGGTACGATGAATTGATCAATGGCATCATGAAGGCTTGGATGCTGGACATATCCCGCCAGCAGCTCCTGGAGCTTCGTACGTATCAGCGGGAACAGCTGCTCCTGCTTCATGACGCCTCCGCCCATCACGATTCGCTGCGGGGACAAGATCAGCACATAATTCATCAGCGCTTGAGCCAGATAATGGGCTTCCATCTCCCAGGCTGGATGATCCGGTGTCAATTCTACCCCTGGAACTCCCCAGCGTTTGCTGAGCGATGGACCAGCTGCAAGACCCTCCAAACAGTCTGCATGGTAAGGGCAAGTTCCTTCATACTGGTCTTCCGGGTGGCGGCGCACATAAATATGTCCCATCTCCGGATGTGACAGACCATGGATCAGTTCGCCTGAAACCACTGCGCCTGCCCCTACTCCAGTACCAATCGTAATATAAAGACAGCTGTCCAGTCCCTGAGCCGCTCCCCAGGTATACTCACCGAGAGCTGCACCGTTTACATCTGTATCGAATCCTATAGGAACATCAAAGCGTTCCTTCAACGCCTTCACGATATTGTAATTGCTCCAATGCGGCTTCGGTGTTGTCGTAATGCAGCCATAGGTCGGGCTGCCCTTCACCGGGTCAATCGGTCCGAATGAACCGACTCCAATCGCCTCTATATCCTTGTCAGCAAAAAAGTTAAAGACGTTTGCCATGGTTTCTTCAGGGGTTGTTGTCGGAAAGCTCACACGCTCTACTACCGTTCCATCCTCCGTGCCCACGCCGCAAACGAACTTGGTTCCTCCTGCTTCAATTGCTCCAAGTAAACTCATGCATTCTTCCATCCTCTCCACGATGTGCTGTGCCTTGTCTCTGTTTAGTTGTTGACTAGCTCTATTCGAAGCATATGTAAACATTGTGCTCCCGTCAAGTCCGCCCGCTTCCTTCGCGTCTTCTGCCTGTTCCCGAAGCCGCGAGCAAGAGCCAGGAGAACAAAATGATGACGGCCGTCCACGCCCAGGCAAGCTGACTCTCGCCATTGCTTACCGCCACGTAAATCGCCGTGGGCAGCGTTTGCGTAACGCCCGGAATATTGCCAGCAACCATCCAGGTTGCGCCAAATTCGCCTAATCCCCTGGCAAAAGCAAGAATGAACGCTGAAATCGCCGCCCTGCGGACGAGCGGCAGCGTAATCCAGCGAAGTACCTGCCATTCCCCGGCTCCAGCCGAGCGCGCAGAATCCTCAAGCTCCGGATCCACGGATTCGAAGCCAACCCGCATGCTCTGATATACAAGCGGAAATGAAACCACAATGGCCGCAATCACCGCAGCCCCCCAGCTAAAAATAATGGGCTTGGCAAAAAGCCACTCTGCGGCGGCACCGATCCAGCTATTTCTCCCCAATAAGACCAGCAAAAGAAAGCCAACCACCGTGGGTGGGAGCACAAGCGGAAGCATCAGTACCGTTTCCACCGCTGTCTTGCCAACAAACGAGCGCCGGGCCATCCAGCGTGCTGCCGTTGATCCCAGTATAAATGCAATGATGCTGGACAGCAGTGAGGTTTTTATCGACAGCCATACCGGCATCCAGAACACTTCCGCTTCGGTCACGGCGACTCCTCCACAACCTCGAATCCAGCCGTTGTGAAGATGTCCCTAACCTCGGGAGTTTTCATAAATTCAAGGAGCTCTTTGGCCTCCTGCGGATGCTTGGCATCTGTTAGAACCGCCCCCGGATACTCGATTGGTTGGTGCTTGTCCGGATCCACCTCAAGCGCCAGCACGGCCTTGGCGGAATTCTTCAGATCGGTTTTGTATACAAAACCGGCATCCGCATTCCCCGACTCCACATAAGCCAGCACCGCTGTAACGTCCTTGGCATATACGGCCTTGGACTCAAGATCCTCCCATAAACCTTCATGCTGGAGAGTCTCCTTGGCGTATTCGCCGGCTGGTACCGTGTCCGGCTGTCCAATAGCCAGAACACGAATGTCCGGTTTGAGCAGATCCGTTAGCTGCTTGATGTTTTTATTACCCGCAGGGACTACCAGTACAAGCGAATTCCGAAACATCAACTGAACAGCTTCGGATTTCACAATTCCCTTCTCAACCAATCGCTCCATGGGCTCTGCCGCTGCGGATACGAATAAATCGACAGGCGCCCCCTGCTCCATTTGCTGACCCAGAGCGCCGGAACCGCCAAAATTGTAACGCAGTGTAACATTCGGATGCTCTGCTTCAAACCGTTGTCCTGCCTCTTCCAAGCTAGCTTTGAGACTTGCTGCTGCAGAGATGATGACCTCGACCTTCTTCTCATCCCCTGTGGGCTCTGGAGATGCTTCCTTGGAAGGAGTCTGACTCGAGCTGCATGCCGACAAGAAGAGCATGACCCCGAGCAGAACCCAGGTTATGCATGCTTTTCCTCCGATTATGGTTCTACCGCTCATGGCTAGGAGACCACCGCCACCCCAAACAGATGACCAAGGCTCTTCATCTCAAGCTCTTCCAGCTTGGTTAGTGCACGTTCGTGATCAACATTCAAAAGGCATAAATCCAGCTCACATTCCATTGGAACCTCACAATGGATTTCGGCCAAAGCCCGGGACAGATGCAGCATTTCCAAATCGGCTTCAATCTTGGTCCGGACCCCTTTTGCCAGCGATTCCAGATTCTCAAGTATCCCTTCAACAGATTCATACTCCTGAATCAGCTTGAGGGCTGTTTTCTCGCCAATTCCGCGTACACCAGGGTAATTGTCGCTGGTATCTCCCATAAGTCCCTTTACATCGATGACCTGTCTTGGTGTAAGACCTTTTTCAGCATAAAGCGTTTCCGGTGTATAGTGCATGTAATTGCCATGACCCTTTTTCATGATAATAACGGAAGTCGAATCGCTTACGAGCTGCAGCAAATCGTGGTCACCCGACAGGATCATGACATTCATATGATCACTGTATCGTCTGGCCAACGTTCCGATACAATCATCGGCTTCATAACCCACGACACCCAGGTTCGGAATTCCGAGGCATTCTGTCACATCACGAACTAGCGAGAACTGAGGGATCAGATCATCCGGTGCCTCCGGACGATTCCCTTTGTATGAGGCGAACTGCTCTGTACGGAACGTTTTCGAGCCCATATCCCAGCAGCATGCTACATGGGTTGGCTGAAATTTATCGATAGCATCCCACATATACCGCAAGAAGCCATAAATCGCGTTGGTTGGAATTCCTGCCTTGGTACGGCGGATATAACCGCTGGAGGCAGTTGCATAGTACGCTCGAAACAATAAAGCCATCCCGTCTACAAGCAGTAAGGATGGTTGTTGATTGGGTATCACGGTAATGATCGCTCCTAACTTTAACTTCTCTGGTATTTCTTAAAAATACACCCTGCCATTATACCATATCCATGTAAGGACTTGGGCTTGCCACAGGGATTTCTTTGAATTTCCTGTCACAGACCATTCACAGCTTCACAGCACCCAGTCACCCCTCCATACTGCGGATTAGCTATGGCCCCACTCTTGTAAAATAAATGAAAAAGCGTCCCCTGGGCCAATGACCGCAAGGACGCTCCGCTTTTCACTCTTTTGACGACGAATCCGGCACCGGGTGCAGTCCATCGGACGCGACTCTACTTCTGCCATGCCTCCTGATATAACTCCGGTTTAAACCCGACGGTAACCTTTCTCCCGTCAGTAACGATTGGACGCTTAATCAGCCTTCCATTTGCGGACAACAGTTCGATCTTCTCCTCATCGGAAAGATCCGGCAGCTTGTCCTTCAGGTTCATTTCCTTATACACTTCCCCGCTCGTATTGAAAAATTTCTTCAACTCCAGGCCGCTCTTCGCGATCAGATCAGCTAATTCTTCATTCTCCGGGGGTTGTTCAAAAATATTCTGAAGCTCCAGCTCGTGCCCCTCATTCTGCAGCCATTTCACAGCGTTACGACATGTTCCGCATTTCGGGTACTGATATACTTTCAGTTGGCTCATACGTTAAGTTCTCCTTCGTTGTTATGATGTATTGAAGCGCCCTCCGGGGTTTCTTCTTGTGCAAGACCTGCCTTAAGGGACTTCATATCTTCTGGCAGCGGTGCACTGAACACCATGGTTCTTCCCTCAATCGGGTGAACCAGCGTCAGGCTTGCTGCGTGCAGCGCCTGCCTGCCAATGCTGCTGTCCAGCTCTTGAATTGAGGCAGCTTCCAGCTCTGTGCGGGGGACGACCCCATTTAAAGCTGCCTCCGGTGCAATCGTTTGGACCTGGTCATTTCTCTGTACCCGTGTGTCATAAACCGGATGTCGATACATCCGGTCTCCAATTAAGGGACATCCTATGCTCAGCATGTGTACCCGAATTTGATGTGTCCTTCCCGTCTCCAGCTTCAACTCAACCATGGAGGCGGACTTAAAGGTTTCGCACACCTTGTACCGTGTAAGAGAAGGGTATCCTCCAGGTGTGACGATCCGGCGATGCGGCTCTAGAGGATCCCGATCAATCGGCCCCTCAATATCACCGGACCGTGAAGCTGGCGTGCCATGAACAAGCGCAATATACCTCTTGTCTACGGTGCCGGCTATCATCTGTTCTGAGACATGCTGGTGCACATAGGGATTCTTGGCAACAACCAGCACGCCTGAAGTCTCCTGATCCAGCCTGTGAACAGCCCGGAACCGATAATTCCAGCCCTGCTCCAGCCAATAGTGAACAACTCCGTTTGCCAATGTATCCGTGTAATGTCCCTTTGTGGGATGAACAATGATCCCAGCAGGTTTGTTCAGCACGAGCAAATGCCCGTCCTCATACAGAATATCCAGCTCCATCGGCTGAGGCAGCATGTCGTCTGATCGTTCCTGCTCCATACGAATCTCAATTATATCGCCGGTCTGCACTTTAGCACTTATATATACGCGGGTTCCGTTCAGCATAATGCCCTGCTCCGTCAACTTGAGACGAGAAATCAGCTTGCGGGATACCCCCATTCGTTTTTGCATAATAGTCTTGAGCAGCATGCCATCTTCACGTTCAGACACGACATAGCTGATTGGCGGATAATACAAATCCATGGATTAACGGAACACCTTCCCGCTGCGCTCATATTCAACATCCTTGATTCCTGAAAACGCGTTGGCTGCCCGTGCAGTGACAAAGAAATAATCGGATAACCGGTTCAGGTAGCGGCGGACCTCCGGGTTGATCTCGGTGGTTCGCTGCAGCGTAACGGTCAGCCGCTCAGCACGGCGGCATACCGTGCGGCATACATGAAGCGAAGATGACAGCGCACTTCCACCCGGTAATATAAAGCGTTCGAGCGGTGGATTTTTTTCTTCAAATGCATCAAGCCAGGTCTCCAGATTATCGACAAGCTCTGCACTTACCTTAAGCTTATCCTCGCGAGGTCTCGCATACGCCAGGTCGGACCCGCAATCAAACAGTTCGTGCTGAATTCGCATAAGCTGAAGATACAGCTCATCAAAATCCACCTCCTGCGCCAGAAAGACGGCCTGGCCAACAAAACTGTTTAATTCATCTATGGTGCCGTAAGCTTCGATACGTGGATCATCCTTGGGCACCCGGCCGCCAATAATCGAGGTCTCTCCGGCATCTCCTGTTCTTGTGTAAACCTTCATCACATCTTCCTCCATTCAGCATTCTATCACTTCAACGAACACTTGGTTCCCCTATTTATGCTCCACTATAGCATAATTCGGATAGCGCTCCCACTGTAAACCGTCTGCACAAGTCCCTCCATCATTTCAGGAGAGTATTCTCATATCACTTAGAGAAGAATCATATACAAACAAGGCTGCTCCTTGAGGGATCTTCACTCAGGAACAGCCTTGTTTTATTTGATGACTATAGTTCATTTATAGTTTCTTTTTGGGATGAGCTTTCATATATTCATTGATCTTCAAATCCAGCAAACTGCTGATTTCGATAACGATCTCCGAGGTAAAGGACTGCTCTTCCAAAAAAATCTGTTCCATCTTCCGGCGAAGCATGTGAATTTCGTCTTCCAAGGTAATTTCCTGAGGAGTGGATTTGGCTGATTTAATTGACCATTTACCGTGATTATTGTCTTCAGCCGTAAAGTCACCACGGTAGTTTGACAATTCATAATCACAAAACACTGGTGATCCCTCCTTGGAAAGTAAAATTCTGCCCCCAAAATAAAATTATAACATATTTTCTACTGATGAAAAGTGAAATTTTTGTTAATTCAAGGAAATTGTTCAACGATTTCCTTGTCTATTTTATTTTTTCCACAAAATTGCCCATTCTCTCGATGGCTTCATTCAGTTGGGCAATGGATGTAGCATAGGAACAGCGAATAAATCCCTCACCGCCCAGACCGAAAGCAGTACCGGGCACAGCAGCCACTTTTGCATCCGTCAACAATCGCTGAGCGAACTCATCCGAGGACAGGCCGGTTCCCTTAATGCTTGGGAATGCATAGAATGCTCCTTGGGGTTCATGACAATCGAGACCAATCTCACGCAGCCCCTGAACAACGAGCCGGCGCCGCTGGTTATACGATTCAACCATTCGATCCTTCTCCCCCAAGCCATTACGCAATGCTTCCAGCGCAGCGACTTGCCCCATGGCTGGTGCGCACATCACCGTATATTGGTGAATCTTCAGCATGGCGGCAATGAGATCCGTATGAGCGCACACATACCCCATACGCCAGCCCGTCATAGCAAATGCCTTCGAGAAGCCGCTCACCAATATGGTGCGGTCCATCATGCCCGGCATAGAAGCAAAGCTGACATGCTTGCCTTCGTACGTAAGCTCAGCATAAATTTCATCGGAGATCACAATCAAATCGTGCTTTTCCACGACTTCCGCAATAGGAAGCCAATCCTCATAGGTCATGATCGCCCCTGTCGGATTGCTCGGATAACATAGAATCAGGATCTTGGATTTGGGTGTGATTTGCGCTTCCAGCGCCTCTGCCGTCAGCTTAAATTGATGTTCGGCCGTGGTTTCAATGCCAACCGGCACCCCGCCGCCGATTGAAGCAATCGGCGAGTATGAGATGTAGCAAGGCTCGGGAATGAGGATTTCATCGCCGGGAACAATCAAGGCACGCAGGGCCAGATCGATCGCTTCACTGCCGCCTACGGTAACGATGATTTCATTAGCCGGATTGTAAGTGACTTGGAAGCTGTCATTCAGATACTCCGCAATGGCCTCCCGCAGCTCGGGCATACCGGCATTTGATGTATACCCTGTAAAGCCTCTCTCCAGAGAGTATACGCAAGCTTCCCTTACATGCCACGGTGTTACAAAATCAGGCTCGCCAACTCCAAGCGTAATAATATCTTTATTTCCGCTGACAAGATCGAAAAATTTTCGAATTCCGGATGGTTGAATATCCCTGACACTTGGCGCCAAATAGGAGCTCATCGATTTCCTGTTATTTTCTGCAAGCTGCTGTTCGTTCAAAATCATAGCACACGCTTCCTTTACGGCGAGATCAGGAGACGATTGTCTTCTTGACGTTCTTCAAAAATAATCCCGTCTTGTTTATATTTTTTCAAAATGAAATTCGTTTTGGTCGATAATACCGAATCAATAGGCGACAGTTTCTCAGAAACAAAATTAGCCACTTCACGCAAACTCGCGCCTTCCACCTCGACCAGCAGATCGTAGGCTCCAGACATAAGATAGACCGATTTCACTTGAGGAAACAAATAAATCCGTTCTGCAATTCCTTCAAAGCCTCTGCCGCGCTCAGGTGTAATTTGAACCTCGATCAGCGCCGTTACCTTCTCGTCCTCAACCTTGCCCCAATTGACAACGGTCGCATACTTAACGATCACGTGATCTCGTTCAAGCTCCGCAATGGAGGTCTTTACTTCTTCCTCATCTACACCCAGAAGAGTAGAGAGCAGAGCTGGCGATCTTCTCGCGTCCTCTTTCAGCAGGTCAAGCACCTTCAGTTTCAATTCGCTTAGCTCTTCCATATACGTATCCTCCAGCACTTATTCCGAATAACCGTTCATAATCCATCCTCAGGTTCTTCGGAACAGAGATTAATACTTATATTACAATAACTTACACGGGATGTGCAAAAGAAAAAAACCGATGCATGCCTGCAGCGGGTGCTGCGAATGCGATCGGCTTCATAGTTGAGTTAGCAATGGAATAGTGGGTTACATATAAGATGTAGGCGGTACGTTTGTTGCATGGCTGGCAACATTGGGACTATGTGAGAAAGTACCCATGCCTGCAGTCTTCTGATTAATGGTATCATGGGCCTTCTGTATGGACTGCTGTGCTTGCTTATGCTGCTTGTCCACATCATATTTCAATGCGTATGGGCCCGACGTATACATGTTCTGCTGCTTCATCATCGTGTAAAACTCACCCTGAAGCTTCAGCGTATCTGCGGTTAAATCCGTAAACATCTGACGGACAACAGGACAAGAGGACTCTGTCGTTGCTGTCGTGTACTCTCGAACGGTCCGTTTCAGCTCGCCCAGGATAGGGTCCAGCATATCTTGTTCCGGCAGGAATGAAGATCCGTTTGTTGTTGCCATAGGTAGTTCCTCCTTTAACAATTTAACTTCTCCGCTACAAAGGGCATCACTTATTGAGGTTGGGTCGGTGCGACTTGGATGTGGCTCTGCAGAGAGTTCACCAAAGTATCCAAATGCTGTTCATGCCGGCTTACGAATCCAAGGAGCGCTTGCTGAATGGCCGGATTCTGACTGGCTGCCGCTGTTGCAGCGCAATGCTTGGCCAGCATCGTCTCGTTGGAGATGCAGTCCGCAATATAATCCAATTCTTTAGAGGTTAGAGGCTGTAATTGTTGATTCGGTGTCATACGGGTTAATTCCCCTTTCCATTTAGATTGCACAGGAACTAGTATGCCACCTTTACAGAAATCTATGTTGTAGGCTGTCATGAAATACAGAATGAACGTCCAAACTAAAATGGTTGTGATATGAGGAGGTATAGGGTCATGTTGCTGACAGGCGGAACAACACCATGGAAGTTTTTAAATACCGAACCCGTAAAGAAATACCCTCCACTTACCGAGCAGATGAAGTGTGATGTTCTCGTCATTGGCGGAGGCATTAGTGGTGCACTGATGGCCTACGTCCTGAACAAGCAGGGCGTGGACACCATTCTGCTGGAAAAAAGACGCGTCTGTGGAGGCAGCACCTCTGCCAATACGGGGCTATTGCAATTTTCGAACGATTGTACCCTGACGGATCTGATTCGTCAGTTTGATGACCATCGCGGCACTTCCTTCTACAAAATGTGCAGCCATGCGGTTCGCAGGCTTACCGATATCGCAAACAGCCTCTCCAGAGACTCCGGCCTGATTCCCCGGAGCAGCCTTTATTATGCCAGTACTCCCCAAGACGTGGGCATGCTTCGGCATGAATATGATCTGCTGAAACGAAGAGGCTTTGACGTGGAGTATTGGAACCGCGATGATATAAAGGCTCATTTTCCATTTTCGAAAGAAGCAGCCATCTATACGCATGGTGACGCCGAAGTAGATCCCTACCGCCTCGGACATCATCTTCTGCAGGATGCCAGTCAGGATGGGCTTCGGATATACGAAAACAGTGAAGTGACGGACACCCGGTACACGGACAGCGACGTCACCGTAATTACAGATCAGGGGAGCGTTCTGGCCCAAAAAGTAATCTGGGCCACAGGGTATACTATTCAGGAATGGAAACCGGATCATAACGCTGAACTGCTAAACACCTACGCCATTCTCACGGAACCTGTCGCCGATCTGTCCTCATGGCATGAACGATCTTTCTTGTGGGAAACGAATCGCCCCTATCTCTATTTCCGCACAACGCCGGATCAGCGGATCATTGCCGGGGGCTTGGACGAAGCGCTTCCTCCTTCAGGTAAGCCTGAAAAGTACGCCGAGGTCAGAGGCCGGAGGCTATTGGACGAGATACAGCAGCTTTTTCCCCATCTGGCTGACTTAAGAATTGCCTGCAGCTGGGCTGGTGTGTTCGCCTCAACCAAGGATGGCATTCCCCTGATTGGCAAGCACCCCAAATATCCGCACAGTTACTTTATCGAGGTGTACGGAGGCAATGGAACGGTTTACAGCATGATTGCTGCCGATTTGCTGGCTGAGACGATTGCCGGTCGTGAGCCCGAGGAATTGAAATGGTTCTCCTTAACACGTCCGATTGACCTGAAGATAATTTAGAATAAAGAGGGTAACTCCATTTAGGGCCTGCCAGCGTGCCCTGGAGATACCCTCTTCGCATGTGTAATGTGGTGGCGTGGTTCATGAAGTGTGCCGTTCTGGATTCCCACACCCTCATCCCTGATCAAGCGATCAGGTTACTTGTTCCTTGGAAGGGAATAACCTCCGCATGAACAGCCATGATCCGATCGGGGATGCCCCCAGGAACAGCAAGAGTAGTGTTATGGTTAAGGTGTCCTGGTTGATCGACAACACCAGAATAAATACCAGCAGCCCCGTAATTCTGCCCAGGGTCAGACTGAGCTCCCGCAGTACAACCAGTTCCACCCGCTTCTCCACATTTTCTTGATTCAATCCCATCAGATCAAAGCTAACCGATATGGCCGGCATCATATACAGCGGAATAAACAAGGAGGTACCGATTCCAAGGACCAGCAGCGTAGTATAATTAACGGCCAGCAATAACGGCAGAATAACCAGCAGCATGAGTACGGCCCCCACCAGCATACCGATTTTGCGGAATTGAGGCTTGAACCATTTGCCGCAGGCCCAATAACTCACCAACGAGACCGCAGAAGTGATCAATGCGAATTGACCCAGCTTGGATTCCTGATCCGTAGCCACGAACACAAGCAATGTGATGAGAAAGGAAAATACGCCTTCCCGCATTCCCTGTACAGCCAAGCCCCAAACCGCATATTTCCACACACCGCCCTCCTTCAAGCGTCTCAGGCCTTCCAGCCAATTATAGTCATTCTGTACAGGCCTTTTTCGCAGAAAAAAGCTAAGCACTACAGCCGCCGCGAATATGACCAACGACACGGTAAAAATAAGTCGATAGCCCTCGTCCCCGTGCATCCATGTGATCACCCAGCCTGCCAACCATGGTCCTATGATTCCTGTCACAGAGCCAAGAAGTCCGATCCAGCCATTAAACCAATCCCGATTCTCTGCATTCGATATCTCGAAATAAACCACATTGAAGGCCAGCCAGAATAAGCCCAGGGATACGCCGAACAGCAGGCCAAGAGGCCAGATATAATGGACCGCATCCCGGCCTGCCCACAGCACGCATAGATAAAATAGTCCGGACACCGCAATCCCCAGACGAAGTGCGTTCATTTTGTTATGTTCCTTCACCCACTTGCCTGCTGCCCAGAATGTCAGGCCCAATGCGACCTGCTGGGCAATAGTAAACCATCCGAGCATGGTGTAATCCTGACGGCTCTTCCAGAGGTAAACATTGAGGAATGTACCCGACAATGCGCTCGATAGAATAAACAAACCATGAACCGATAGCAGAAGCATGGCCTGGGGGTCCTTTGTCAACTTCATATACAGTTCCCTCCCTTGCTCTCGCACTTGAAGTCCAGGGTATTTTACCCTTCACTCCTCCACTTCATGAACAAAAAAAAGGAAACTGCAGCATGCAGTTCCCTTGAATTGCCGTGAGACGCCAAACAGCGCCTATCCGCGGACTCTATTCCTTTTTATGGATAAAGCTCTTAATCATCCGAAGTCGGTCGTTCTCGGCCAGGTTGTACTGTACATGGAAGCATCCTGGGCATACGTATACGTTCAATTCATATGGCGGCTGCAGAATAGGTCCACGGATCAAAGCCGCGTTAACCGGCTGGAAGCCTTCCCCGCTCACGTGCTGGGTACCTGCATGGAGCATGTATTCTCTGCAATGCAAACACTCCGGTACTTCATCTTGTTCATCCAGGATCGCTTCCACGGTCTCCTCGAATGCAAACAAATCATGATCCTCCCCGTATTTATCCACAGTTCGCAGCGATGACAACGATTCGTTCTCCGACCCCCATATACGCTGAAGATCAACAGCTTCCTCCTCGGTTGCTTCATAATCCTCATCCAGTTCCTCTTGATCGGCTTCTGCATCCTCGCCTTCCAATGCGATATTCAATGTACGGTAGCCCTTCAGTTCGTTAGCACAGTGAGGACAGGTTTCCTCTGGACCAATCTCCTCATCCCATACAATCTCACTTTGGCACCATGGACAAACCGTCGGTTCCATAGGTATTCATTCCTTTCTTATTCAAACGGCCTTGCAGGCCCTGTATAGTTGTTTTTATTGAGACATTAAGTATACAATACCTGACACAAAAAAAATCAAAGCGGCCGCAAACAATATCCGCGGTAAATATTTCATCGTCCTTTTCCTCCCGAAGCTCTTAAGTGATACTCGCTCCAATAATGTAAGATAAAGATACGGTGATAAGAAGTACGATCAAACCTACTGCGCGATTATCCTTGCCAATCTCTTCATCAACCGAGAAAACCGGCGTCAAGAATTCAAGCAGCAGATAAGCCAATAACAGCAGGATAAACCCAAAGAACGACCATTTAATCATGCCGTAAATGGACGTATTGGCCGTGATGCTATACCGCATAACGTTGCATATACCAAAGACTTTACCGCCGGTCACCATCGCTGCAGCTACGTTTCCCTTGCGTATTTCATCCCAGCAATTGTACTTCGTAACCAGTTCAAAGCAATACAAGTAAACGATAAGTGCCAGTATCGCAACCGAGAAATAGCCGATTAGCACACCCAGCGGATGGGTCAGCAAATGATCAATCGCTTCCGTCATTACCCTATGTTCCTCCCCGATATAAACGGGATGCGGCACCTTTCGCATCCCGTTGTTCTAAACCCAGATGATATGTTATACGAACTGAAGGAGAAAACGGTTCCTGATTTCTGGCTTCCTTTATTTCAACTCGGCAATCGTTACGCCATTGCCGCCTTCGCCGTAATTGCCCAAACGATGGCTCTTCACATGTTTATGCTTACGCAGATAATCCTGGATTCCGGTCCGCAAAATACCGGTTCCCTTGCCATGGATGATGGAAATCTGACCAAGGTTACCGAGAAAAGCCTCATCAATAAAACGATCAACCTCGATCAGCGCTTCTTCCAGGTTCGCTCCTCTTAGATCCAGTTCATTGCGAATGTTGGCATCACGAGTCCGCTTCAGGATCGTCGCATGCTGTTTCGGTGCTTGCTTGGCATTCGCCGCCGGATTCGACAATAACTCCAGATCATCCAGGGCGACCTTCATCTTCATAATGCCAAGCTGTACGACCGCTTCCTTGGAGCCAGTCATTTCCACAACATGGCCCTTCTGATTCAGGCTGAATACCCGAACCTCGTCGCCAGGTTCGATACTGCGCTGCTGCTTAGCCGAGCGCTGGCCTCCTGTTTTCTTGCCCTGCTGCGGCTCGGCATCATCCAGACGTTTTCTAGCCGCAATCAGCTTATGCTCTTTAACAGAAGCCCCTTCCTCCAGAGCAATCTTGCGCAGATCCGAAATGATCTCCTCCGCCTCGCTTCGCGCCTTATCCACGATCTGTCTCGCTTCCATGCGAGCTTTATCAACGAGTTTGTCCTTCTGCTCTTCCAGCTTCTGAAGCTCGTGCTCATGACGGACACGCAGTTCCTCCATTTCCTTGCGGACCTGCTCTGCCTTCTCACGCTCCATTTCAGCAGTGTGCCGATTCTCTTCAAGGGAAGCAATCATATGCTCCACCCGTTGATCTTCTTCCTTCACTTCACCGCGGGCAAACTCAAGAATGGATCCTGGCAGACCGAGACGTTCTGCAATAGCAAACGCATTACTGCGTCCAGGCACACCAACCAGAAGCCGGTAAGTCGGACTTAGGGTGTTGATATCGAACTCCATGCTGGCGTTAATAACGCCTTTGCGTTCGTAGGCATAAGCCTTGAGCTCTGAATAGTGCGTGGTCGCAATCATTCGGCAGCCCATGCGGTGGATATGCTCCAGAATGGAAATCGCCAGAGCGGAGCCCTCAGCCGGATCCGTACCTGCTCCTACTTCATCAAGGAGCACCAGACTCTTCTGCGTCATCTGACCCAGTATCCGGATAATATTGGTCATATGGCTCGAGAAGGTACTAAGGCTCTGCTCAATGCTCTGCTCGTCGCCAATATCCGCATAAATCGCATCGAATACACACATCTGGCTGCCTTCCTCGGCAGGAATAAACAGTCCGGACATCGCCATCAGGTTTAGCAAACCGATTGTTTTGAGTGTGACCGTCTTACCGCCGGTATTCGGACCCGTGACAATGATGGACGTATAGGTATTGCCCAATTCCACATCAAGCGGTACAACCTGGTCCATCGGAATAAGCGGATGTCGGCCCTTGCGCAGCTTAATGTATCCTCTGTCATTCATTCGCGGCAGAGACGCCCTCATCACATGAGCCAAACGTGCCTTGGCAAATATAAAATCAAGCTGTCCGATCAAATCCAAGTCCATGGACAGCAAATCAGCCTGCTCACCCACCTGGGCAGTCAGCTTCTGCAGAATCACTTCGATTTCCCGCTCTTCCCGCATCCGGGTCTCGCGAAGCTTGTTATTCATGGCCACAATGGACTCCGGCTCGATAAACAGCGTGGCACCCGATCCTGACTGATCATGTACGATTCCGCCGAAATGCGACCGGTATTCCGCTTTAACGGGTATGACAAAACGATCTCCGCGAATCGTAATCAGCTGGTCCTGCAGCATCTTGGCCACCGATTGCGAACGAATCATGGATTCGAGCTTCTCCCGAATCCGGACCTCCCCGCCCCGAAGCTCGCGGCGGATCTGCGAAAGCTCTGCACTCGCCGAATCCAGAACCTCAGCCGCATCGTCAATGCAGAGCCGAATCGCATCCTCCAGCGGCTTCTGCTCCGAGATAAGATCGCTAAGATTAAACAGAATTTCAATCTGCTCATCCTCATGAAGGGCTGCGATAAACCGCTTGATACGGCGTGACCCGTGAATCGTGTTCGATGTGGCTAACAATTCGTGGGGGCTCAACGTGCCTCCAATTCTCGCGCGTTTCAAGGCATCGTTAATATCCGTTATACCGCGGAAAGATGGATTACCCTTGAGCCGGTCTACCGTATATGCCTGATCGGTTGCCGCCAGCAGATCCTTTACAGCTTCCAGCTCAGTTTCAGGCTTTAACGCCTCGGCTCTCAAATTCCCCATGGATGTTTGCGTGTATTGTGTTAATGTATTTAAAATTTTCCGGTATTCTAAAGTTTGCAAAATCTTGTCGTTCAAGAAGTTCACAACTCCTCTCAATCAATGCCTATATTATATCGAATGCCGAGGGAATTCGCCATGGAATCCAAAAACCTTCCACACATAACCTGCGGCCCTATTGAACAAAATAAATTCTGCGTAACATTCCAGTCTTATTCTAAGGAGGCAGGTACCATGCAATTTCTCGGGCATGTCGTTCGATTTATCGTTGCCGCGCTCGTTCTTATGGTTGTCGGATGGATTGTCCCTCAATTCTCCGTCGGCGGATTCGGAAGTGCCCTGCTGCTTGCACTCGTCATCGCCCTCTTCGGCTGGGCAATCGAGGGCATCTTCGGCAAAAAAGTCACGCCGTTTGGACGCGGAATCGTGGGCTTCCTTGTGAGTGCGCTTGTGATTTACCTCGCTCAGTTCATTGTCGGGGGCGTCACCGTCTCCATACTGGGTGCGCTGCTTGCAGCACTGGTCATCGGGATCATCGATCTGTTCATTCCGATTTCCACACCGTATGAAGCAGGCAAAAGCCACAAGGAATAAGAGGCAAAGTCATCCGACTCTGTTGGAGGTCTGTTCCTCAGTCCCTTATTCCTGAATGAATCGTTTCCTGCGGCTCATTCCACTACATCTCCCACAACAACCCCCTGTTGCTTATATGAACAGGGGGTTGTCCATTATGGCCGCAGAAGTCCTTATCTCCCTATACTCAGGCTTCCCCTACATTATATCGTAATCCATAACCTTCGTTGCAAACGCTTCACGTTCACTAATTTTTCATAACACCGCTGTGCATAATCTCTTTTTCTGCGCTATGATAAAGATTGGAAAAAATAAATTCACCATTATTTCATAGTCAGGAGAGATTATAGTGAAAAAAGGCATAGCACTACTTGTTTCATGTATGCTCCTTTTTGTATTGGCTGCTTGCGGCCAAGATCAGGAGGCAACCCAAGGAAATTCCGGAATTTCGGATACCGGCGTGGCGCCTGAAGCAGAGCTCGTTATAAAGGGATCCAACTTCCAATTCGACCAGGAAGAATATCATCTGAAAAAGGGAGTGCCCGTGAAAATTTCTTACGAGAATGAAGACGGCAACCACGGCGTCATGATTCCGGCGCTTGGCCTTCAGCTTGACCGCAACAATAACAGCAAAGTTGTTACACCCGACAAAGCTGGAGAATTTGAAGTTTCCTGCTCCATTATGTGCGGAGCCGGTCACAGCAAAATGATCTCCAAAATCATCATTGAAGAATAGAGCATCCTAATAAAACCTCCGGATCGCCAGAGTTGCCTCTGCTGATTCGGAGGTTTTTTCAGGTTCAAATCTTCACCATGGCCTAACGCTGATCCTGCTCAATCAACTCGATCCACTCGTTATATTCAACTTGGAGCTTAGCATACTCTTCCTTTAATTTACGATGTTCTTCTTCAAGCAGCGCTGACTGCTCCGCCTTCAGTTCCTGTTCTGCCAGCAGCAGCTGGTATTGATGCATGACCAGTTCGTACTGCTCACCAAGATCGGAATACTGCTGCGTGGCTTCACTCTTCTCGCCTTCCAGACGTTCACAGGCTTGACGTGCAGAGGCAATTTCCTGCTGCCAGGACTGGAGCTCTTCTTCAAGAGAGAGCTGCGTGCGTCTCCACTCATCCCGCTCTGCAGCCAGCTTCTCACGGTCAGCGGCAAGCTGCTCCCGCTCCTCCATCCATTGCTGGTATTGGTTCTGCCAGTGCGCGGCTCGCTCCTCCGAATCTCTTAACTGCTCTGCAAGCTCACGTCCATGCTCTTCACTTGCAGCCGCTTTTTTGCGAAGCTCCTCGAGCTGATTCGACACTGTATCGTATTCTTCTTCCAGCATAGCGTACAGTTTGCTTGTCTCTTCCTCTCGAATCCCCGCTTCCTCGCTGAGTTTCTCCAGCTCTTCATAGCGAAGCTGCAGCTCCTTCAGTTCCTCTTGAGCCGTTCTGCGCTCGGAAATAGACCGGTCAGCCTCATCCTTCATGACGTGGATTTCATCCTGAAGCCCCTTCATTCCTTCTTCCAGGCTCTCGTTCGCTTCCATCAGCTCAACAATTCTCATCTCCAGCTCGCCTGTTTCCTCTTTACGCTGATCAGCCAGGGTACGCCAGGATTGAAGCTCACCGCTAAGACGCTGCAGCTCTTCCTGCTGCTTGCGTGAAGTCTGATTCGCATCCACCACTAACTTCTGGAGACGGCGACGCTCTTCCTCCGATTTGCCGGATTCCTGCTTCAGTCCCTCAAGCTCCTTCGCGAGTCCTTCCGCCTTCGTCCGGAAGGATCGCAATTCCTGCTGAGAGGCATCCCCCTGCTGTTTGGACAGCTGCAGCTCTTCCTTCAGTTTCACGGACTCCGCTTTAGCGGCAGTCAGTTCCTTCTCCGTGGTCGACAATCGCGACTGCAGCTGCCCTCCGCGATTGCGCTGCTCCGAGAGCTGCTTCTCCAGATCCTGAACGGTTGCTCCGTGCCGCTGCTCTAACTCCTGCGCACTTTTCGCGTGCTCCTGCTTCAGATCCTGCATAGACTTCGTATACTTCTGTTCCCAATCCTGAACGGTCTTCGAGTGCTGCTGCTCCTTCTGGAGCGCCTCTTGTTTATGGGAGCTCTCCAGCTTCTTCAATTGTTCAGCCTGCTTCTCTTCGGCCTGTTTCACTGCTGCCCGATGAGTCTGCTCCAACTTATCCAGCGCTTGCTTGTGGGTGCCCGTCAACTGCGAAATTTGCCCTTCATAACGGCGTTTCATATCTTCAATCGCCTGCTTATGACCGCCCTCCAGCTTCTCCCGCTGTTCCTTAAGACGTGCTTCAAGCTGCTGCTTCTCCTTCAGCAGCTCCTCCACCCGGCTCGATTCCTTCTGGAGCAGCTCTTTGGTTCGCTCTGACTCACTCGTTAAATTCTCAGTGGAAATTCTGTACTTCTCAGCTAAGGAAGACTGCTCCGCCAGCCTTTGCTCCAGCTGTTCCAGCTGCTGCCGGTGTCTCTCCTGCTGCTCGATTTGAAGCCCTTGCACCTTGGCAAGCTCCGTACGCAGTTCATTGCGCTCGGCCGTCATCTGTTTGGCTTCATTCTGATACTCCAGCTTCTGTAAAGCTTCTTCAGCCATATGTACTGCGGCCAGGACGGCAATGCGCGGGGTATCGAGCCTGGAATGTGCCTTGGATATGGTGCGCATGCGGTCATCCACATAGTTCGCTACCTGTCTAGTGTAATCACTGCTATTGCCAACAAGTTTATAGGAAGTTCCGTAGATGTCTACGGTAACGCTTTTACGGTCCGGTGTAGTCACAGTTGTGCCCTCCTTCTATTATGTGTAGATTCTATGATGTCTGAAATGGTCTATCCTCTTTCTTCATTATATATGAGATAACATCTGGAGACGAACCTCAAGAAAACAGACCGAAGTTTGGTATATGATAACACAGTTTTGTGCTTATAATTATGTACCCTGCGGGCATCCTGATGCAAATCCCAGTTCCATTTAGAGCAAAAAAGCCCGCATCGAATCTCTGATGTAATGGATTCGATGCGGGCGTTCACAATTCCTGCTATTTTCTTAATTCTGCGCCAAAAGTTTGCTGGAGCGCTGAGACTGCTTTTTCGGTAACCTCGGCAACCTCTTCGTCCGTCAACGTCCGTTCCTGATGACGATACGTCAAGGAGATGGCAACACTCTTCTTGCCTTCCCCAAGCTTGCTGCCGGTGAAGACATCAAACACCTGAATTTGCTGCAGCAGCTCGCCTGCATTCTCCTTGATGACTTGAATCAGGGAGCCGGCTTCAACCTGCTCATCGACCACGATGGCAAGATCGCGCTCCATTCCCGGGAATCTAGGCAGATCGCGATAAGCGACGCGGGCATTGGTCAAATCATACAACGGCTCAAGCAGGATTTCGGCAGCATAGGTATCTTCCAAATCCAGCTCTTGCTGCGTCTTCGGATGAATTTGTCCCAGTACACCAAGCAGCTGCTGGTTCTCGCCTTGACCCGTATATACGGAAGCGGAGCGTCCAGGATGGAATCCTTCCGGGCTATTTGCCACGTAAGTGATGTCCTCAACGCGTATTCCAAGATAGTCGAGTACCGTCTCAAGCGCTCCCTTCAGATCGAAGAAGTCCACTTTGGCAGGCTGCACATTCCACTGCTTGTTTCCTTTACGGCCTGTCATGAGCAAGCCGAGAACCGGACGCTCCAGCGGCTGCTTCGTCAGCGTCTCCTCTAACGTATGAAACAAGTTCCCTATTTCAAACAGGGCCAGATCCGGCTGTTTGCGGTTATGGTTATACACAGCGATATCCAGCAGCTGTGGCAGCAGGCTGGTGCGAAGCACGCTGCGGTCCTCACTCATCGGCATGGCAAGCTTAACTGCCGTGCCTTCTGACGCAAGAGAAGTAAACATTTCCGCTTGCTGCGGATGAATGAATGAATACCCCAGAACCTCCTGGAAGCCGCTATGTGTCAGCAGCCGGCGAAGCGAGCGGCGAATAGCCTGCGCTTTTGTCAAGGAGCCCGGTGTTGTCGGACCTTCAATCGCCGTTGTCGGAATGTTGTCGTATCCATACAAGCGGGCAACCTCTTCAATCAAGTCCACATCCAGCACGATATCGCCGCGGCGGGACGGCACCTGAACATCCACCAATCCTTGGCCTGCATCACCGCTCGGGAAATGCAATCTCGAGAAAATGGTTTTTACCTCAAGCAGAGACAGCTCCGTGCCCAGATACCGGTTGAGCTTCTCCAGCGACAACGTGATAACGGTCGGCTCGGCATGAGCGCTGCCTGCCTCGACAATCCCCTGATGTACGGCACCGTCGGCATATTTCGCCATCAACGCCGCTGCACGGTTCAGCGCAGGTATGACTGCCGCTGGATCCACTTCCTTCTCGAAGCGCGAGCTTGCTTCCGAACGCAAGCCGAGCTGACGGGATGTTTTGCGAACGGTACCGCCATCGAATTTAGCCGATTCGAGGAGAATATTCACCGTACCGTCCGTTACTTCGGAGTCCAGGCCGCCCATAACGCCTGCCAGAGCTACAGGTTTTCCACCGGCTGTAATAACCAGCATATGCGGCTCCAGACGACGCTCTGCTCCGTCCAGCGTTACCATCGTTTCACCGGCTTCAGCCATTCGTACATGAACCGCGCCGTCCTTCAAGTGGTCCGCATCAAAAGCATGCAGCGGCTGGCCATATTCAAGCATGACATAGTTTGTAATATCCACGATATTGTTGATCGGCCGCACGCCCGCTGCCATCAATCGGTTCTGCATCCACAGTGGGGAAGGCGCGATTCTTACTCCGGTAATATAGCGCGCAGCATAATGGCTGCACTGCTCAGCTGCACCGATTGTAACCGAGATATGATCCGCAGCTGTATCATGAACTTCCATCACTTCTTTCTCAGGGTTTGGAAGGCTCAGTTCACGTCCCAGAATAGCACTCACTTCATATGCTGCGCCCAGCATACTCAGGCAATCGGAACGGTTCGGCGTCAGATCCAGCTCCAGAATCTCATCGTTCAGACCCAGCACGTCCACTATCGGCTTACCGATCTCGGTTTCAGCCGGAAGAACGAGAATCCCTTCCTGCAGCTCCTTGGGCAGCAGCTTGTCGTTCATGCCAAGCTCCTTGGCCGAACAGATCATACCTTGGGAAAGAACACCGCGCAGCTTGGCTTTCTTGATATCCATGCCGCCGGGAAGCTTCGCGCCTACAAGCGCTACGGGCACTTTCTGGCCGGCATCCACATTTTTTGCTCCGCAAACGATCTGGATATCTTCCTCCTGACCGGCATCCACGATGCACACATTCAGCTTATCTGCATCAGGATGCTTCTCCTTACTCTTGACGTAGCCTACGACAACTTTGTTAATGCCCTGATTCCGTTTCTCGATCACATCGATTTCAATACCGGCTGATGTAATACGGCTCGCTAAATCCTCCGAGGTCACACCTTCGAGCGAAATATAATCGGACAACCAATCGGTTGATACTCTCATTGTCTGTTCACTTCCCTTTATCGTTTAAATTAAATCCGCGTGAATTGATTCAAGAATGCTGCATCGTTGTTGAAGAAATGACGGATATCATCCACACCGTATTTCAGCATGGCAATGCGCTCAACGCCCATACCGAATGCAAATCCGCTGTACTTCTCAGAGTCATAGCCGCCCATCTCAAGCACCTTCGGATGAACCATTCCGCAGCCTAAAATCTCAAGCCAGCCCGTTTGCTTGCATACGCGACAGCCGCTGCCCCCGCATTTCACGCAGGATACATCCACTTCCGCGCTCGGCTCGGTGAAAGGAAAGAAGCTTGGACGCAGTCGAATCTGCGTGTTATCGCCGAACATCTCCTGCACGAATTGCAGCAGCGTTCCTTTCAAGTCACTCATGCGAATGTTCTCACCGATCACCAGTCCCTCGATTTGATGGAACTGGAATGAATGGGTCGCGTCATCGTCGTCCCGGCGGAATACGCGTCCCGGGCAGATGATTTTGACAGGCGCCTTCCCTTGCATTGACAGCATCGTCCGGGCTTGCACCGGGGATGTCTGCGTACGCATCAGCAAATCCTCCGTCAAATAGAAGGAATCCTGCATGTCGCGCGCCGGATGATTCTTCGGCAGATTCAATGCCTCGAAGTTGAAGTAGTCCGTCTCCACCTCCGGACCTTCCGCTACGCGGTAGCCCATGCCGATGAAAATATCCTCGATATCCTGAATGACCTTGCTGAGCGGATGAACCGCGCCTTGGGTGAGCTTGCGTCCCGGAAGGGTTACATCCACCTTCTCCGCACGCAGACGCTCTTCGGTTTCCTGCTGCTGGAAGGCCTCCTGCTTGCTGGAGATGACTTCCTCAATCGCACCGCGCACATCGTTGGCCACCTGGCCAATGACAGGACGCTCCTCTGCGCTCAGCGCGCCCATTCCGCGCAGTATTTCAGTCAGGGCACCTTTTTTGCCAAGGTATTTCACCCGTAAATCGTTCAGCTGCTGCGGATCGTTGACATCCTGCAATTGCGCCAATGCTTCCTGCTTCAATGCTTCTAATTTTTCCTTCATGGCTATTCGCACACCCCTTTGTAAACTCCATCATTGTACTGAAAACAAAAAAGGCCTCTCCTCCCGAAAAGGGACGAAGAGACCGTGGTACCACCCTTGTTAACATGCCATCCTATCCTTGCCAAGACCATTGTACCCTTGGATTGGATATGGCTTATCATGCTCACTTGACCGACGTAACGAATCGGACCCGTTATCCCCTACTGACCGGCAGCATGCCGTGTTCAAGGAACTGCTCCGGAGCGAACTTCGCCAGCCTGATTCTTTGAGAGACACTCTCAATCCATGGTATCTCTTCCCTGTAAAGAGGCACTAGCTACTTTTCTCCATCGACGCATTTTGTCTTATACAAATATATAGGGTTTATTATATGCAACCTTGCGGGATATGGCAAGTTTCATTTCCCCCATTTTAACCCTATCGGCTCGATTTTAGTCAACAACGCTTATTTATCCGCTTGAAGATTGGCTAGCTCAGCCCGAAGTGCTCTGATTTCAGCAAGCCAGTTCGCCTCTTCCCCCGCCTCTATCTCGTCGGTTGATAGGCCCAGCAATTCCTGAACCCGGTATTCAAGCGCCATACGGCGGTTATCTTTCTCTGTGTCCCCCTTGATGACACCAATGCGAGAGGCCTGCTCTTCCTCCTCGTCCACGCTCCCCTCAAACCATACCGGAGCTTCACCAGGCTTCAGTGTCAGCAGCCGGTTGGCGATTTGGCGCACCAGATACCGGTCATGGGATACAAGCGCAATCGCACCCGGAAAGTTCACGAGCACCTGTTCAATTACCTCGCGGGTATCCACATCCAAGTAATTCGAGGGTTCATCCAGAACAAGCAGATGGGCTCCGCTGAAATATAACTTGAGAAAAGCCGTTCTGCACTTCTCCCCCATGCTCAGCTGCCCCATCTTCTTAAATACATCGTCCCTTCGGAAAAGGAACGAACCGAGCAGCGTGCGTGCACGGCTCTCCGTCATGCCCGGTATGACAAGCAGGCTGTCCAGCAGTGTGGTTTCGGGCTCAAGCTCTTCAAGCTCCTGTGAGAAATAGCCGATCCGGATTGAAGGATTCTGTGTGATCCGTCCCTCCTGCGGAGCGATCTCTCCCAGCAGCAGCTTGAGCAGCGTCGTTTTGCCGCTTCCGTTAGGTCCCCTTACGGCCAACCGGTCGCCTCGGTTTAAATAGAAGGTCAGCTTATCAAAAAGACGGGTTTCCCCATATCCAAAACCTATATCCTTCACCTGGAGAAGCGTGCGACCACCAAAAGCTTCCCCCTCCAGCTCCATGTTCAGCTTGGGACCGCTGCGCGGCTTATCTACCCGTTCGGCTTCAAGCCGTTCCAGTGCCTTCTCCTTGGCGTGATATCGCGAGATGTTTTTCTTCGCCTTCGCTTTGTAGAAGCTGGCGGTTATCTTGACGTCACTGACGTCCCCGGCCGCATCATGCGCTTTATGGAACCACTCCTCGTACCTGCGGATCGAATCCTCCAGCGCCTTGCGCGCCAGCTCCTGCTTGCGATAAAGCGTCTCCTGCTCGCGCAGCTCCCGTTCTTTTTCCCGGCGGTAATCCGTATAACCTCCCCGGTAACGCCTGAGTTCGTCTGGTGTCAACTCGCATACGGAGGTTGCCACCCGGTCGATAAACTCCCTGTCGTGAGACACAAATAACACGGTTCCCTTATAGGACGATACCAGCCACTGCTCCAGCCAGACCAGGCTTTCATTATCCAAATGGTTCGTCGGCTCGTCGAGCAGGAGAAATTTCGGAGCGGATACCAGTAGGGCCGACAGCATAACCTTCGTCTTCTGTCCTCCGCTGAGTTCGCGGTAGGGAACAGGCCACACCTCTGGCCCGATTCCCAGCATCGTCATAGCTTTCTCCACCTCGGTTTCCCATTGGAACCCGTTCTGGGACTCGAAGCGCTCCAGCAGATTTCCGTACTGCTCCAGCAGTTGTTCCATGCTCTCATTGTTCCCGCTATTCATCAGCCGCTCTACACCGGCAAGCCCAAGCTTCAACTCCCATAGCGAAGCATGACTGCGGCTTCGCACCGTATCGATTGCACTCATGCTTCCCTCATCCGGCTCATCCTGCTGCCTGAGCCAGCCCCAGCGCTCCCTCGGCAGAATCGTCTCCACTACGCCCGAGGTCGGTTCGAGCTCGCCTGCCAAGATGGAGAACAGCGTCGTTTTACCAGTACCATTCCGTCCGTACAGCGCGATCCGTTCTCCTTCCGCAACCTCAAACTGAATTCCTTCAAACAGCGGCCTTCCTTGCAGTTCCATACTTATATCTTTTGCTTTTAAAATCATGGTCATATAACCTCATCCTCTCTCTTGGAAAACATAAAAAAACCGCAAGCGATAGCCTGCAGCGGATGTTTAAAGAGGATGATGGAGCTGAAGACGGGACGATCTACAGCAAGCAGCCACTAACGTTCGGCTGTTCATTCCAAGCCAGCCTTGACGGTTATGGAGATAAACTCGATAACTTGGGCCGTTAGCGGAAGCTGTAAGTTCGTTCCGTATATGTGATTGTATTACATAAGAGCACCGTTTCTACACAACAAAAAGAGGTACCCCGGTCACATTTTTCAGACACACCAAATCTCTCCTCTACCGCCGTAGAGAAACGCCTGCAAAACCACATGCAGTTGTTTAGAGAAAAGGGTGTCTTACTTCATTGGACTGGGTTACCTCGCATTCTTGGAATGAAATTATCGCCATTATAACAGATAATTTTGGGATGTAAAAGGGGCATCTGCGAAAGACATTAGTGGCAATTGGTTACTTCGTTCCATTTGTGTACACTTACTTAGGCAAAAAGGTAAAGACGGTGAAGAATAATGATCGAGTTGTTTGATCTTATTCATAGGGCATAATGTTTACCTTTATTGGAATCATTATCGGGGGTACCATAATTATTGGTGTGATAACCAACGCTGAGTTACGACATCTTCGATGCATGAAAGCAGAAATAGAAGTAATCAAAGACCAAGATACAAATACCTAAAGGCATTTATGTCGATAAAAGAATGAACGCGAATCAATTATCTGAATTGACTTGAATCGGCTATCCTACAATTTTGTACATATCCATGGGTTAACATTGCTTTAATACAATTTCTCTCCTCCACGACCACTTGAAGGACCATAATATTCTAACAAGTAGCTATCCCTATATCGCTTGTAAACATCTTCTAATATTGTATCATTTTCGAATTGTATATATCCAGCCAAATATAGAGCAACCAAATAGTCCTCGAATCGCTCATTGCCCAGTGTCATTTCTTCCTTATCAATTCCAAAAAAAATTGCTGTTTCAATAGATAACAAATTAGAGCCACCTATCTCGGTTCCACCTGAAATATACATATTATCTTTTGAATTCACAGTTAAGTTAATTCCATTAGGGACTAAAGATTCATCATATTCTTCCGAATTAAGTTTAAAAAGTTCCTTAATACCCCTTTTATCTCTAAAACTATATGCTTTAACTGCTTCATCAAAATTCTCGTAAGGGTCAAATCTTAGTCCTGAAAAATTTTCAAGATCCGTTTCTACAGCAAAATATTTATCTTTTAGAATCTGATCGATCTGTTCTAAATTAAAAGGGTTGGGAATGTCTAAAGTCATATACTTATCATAAAGTTTTTGGATATCTATTTGCATTTTATAAACCTCTTATTATTTAGAATTAATGAATCCGTGTTTTGAATAATATTAAGAAGGTACTAGAGTAAGAACTTATCCTTTGTAGATTAACTTGTTTTCTTTTTTGAAGCCCCAAGCTACCTGCTGTTCCGTAAAAGATATGACCAATCTGGCGACTAGTATCTTTTCCTCCATGGTAATGGTAATAGTAGTAGGTCTCATTATATCCGTTTGCACGATGACTTTCAGGTCCAGTAAAGAAACTTTGTCCTGCTCTCATTGCAAGATCTTTAGCATCATTTTGAGAGGTTGCCCAAACCTCATTATGTGCTGCTTTTCAAATAATTCAAAGCTTGTTCTTCTGTCAAAGGCGACAAACGGTCCACAAAAAGGGGGGCACTTCAAAATGAAGGTGGGGCCTTCGTAATTTATTTTCAATTTCATCGATCTTAATCCAATGCCATTCACCTTCAGCCATGGACAATTTGATCTCTCGTCTAAACGTGTGGATCAGAACGACAATCCCTGTTAACTCCGTATTTTCATATTCATCAAACAGCCTTATGGTCAGGGTTCGATGTTCGTTATCCATTGATTTAGTAGTACCGACAAAGTCATCCGGGAAGGATCAAAATTCCCCTTTGGTTTGAAATCAGAGAAAAGACCTGCTCGTTTAAAAATCAGAGCAGGTCTTTCTTTGAAAACCAGCATGAATTAAGAGACAACGAATTGAACTATAAGTGGAGTTCCAGGATCTAACGTGTCGCCATCAGGGATGGTAATCGTCGTTGTTGTAACAGAAGAAACGTCAGCCGTTTGCATTATACCATTCACATAAAGGTTGTAATAGTTGAACGTACTCGGAAATACCGTGGCAGCTGTTCCTGCATCATTGATAAACGCTGTTGCTGCAATCGCGAATGTTGTTCCTGTTCCCGTTCCAGCACCCGCTGTAGCAGTGAATCTTCTACTGTTTTGATACGGTGGTACTATTGGCATTTTCATCGCCTCCCTTCATTCTTGAGACTCATACAGATTTTCAAGCAAAAACTTAGAAAACATGCCTGATCCTCTTGTACAATAAATGCAGAGGGTTCGGGAGAAGTGAGGGCATTCTTCTAAAAATTACTAGACAGTAACATTCGCCGTTAGCTGTACTGCTTCTAAAACGATAGGGGTTCCCGCATAGATTATGGTGCTTTGTGCCGGAAATAATAAGCTGGTAGGGTTTACATCATACGAATTACCCGGCTGAAGAATTCCATTTATATAAAGATTGTTAAAACTATTGGGGTCGAGTGCTGAGAAATCCGCAACTGGAGCCCCCAAATCGTTGGTGAAAAAACTGGCTGGAATTGTAACCGACATGGTTAAATCCAAATCTGTTTCCGGTTGATAAAAATAACGGTTTGTCGTAGGCGAGATGGTAACTTCAGGAATTACTACAGGTCCAGGAGGGCCTTGAGGACCTATCTCTCCTTGTATTCCTCGAGGACCTATCTCTCCTTGTATTCCTTGAGGACCTATCTCTCCTTGTATTCCTTGAGGACCTATCTCTCCTTGTATTCCTTGTAATCCCGGAAGGCCTTGTATTCCTGGGGGACCCTCAGATCCATCAATCCCTCGTTCTCCTCGAGCTCCCGGAATACCTTGTATCCCTTGCGGACCTGAAATCCCTTGAATACCTGGCTGGCTTAGCGATCTCTGCATTTCACACCATTTATCTAACTCAGCCTTCATTTCGGATTTAACTTCCTGTATTGCAGCTTGTAAGGCTTGCTGATCAATTGCAGCTTGAAGATTTTGCTTTCTTCTATTTAATAAACACCACATTGATAACCGCCTCTTACAAAGGGGTTTCTTACGAAAAACTGTTTTTTTAATTCTTTTGGTATATTTGTATTTTCTTTTTGCCTTTAAACATTTGTACTTACGTTTAGCTGCCATCCTTCATTTACGCCTCCTTCCCTTAGACTTCATGACTGTGTGTATGATCATATCTATATGTCAAATGCACATTTTGGGGGTGGACGAATAACTTGTATCAAACAAACCGGAACCATTCCGAGATAAAAATTAGGCGTTATTATTAGGGGGATCCCAGTTCGTTATACCTAAGAAATGACTCTAAGAATCAGCGCCCTTACTCACAACCGCCCCAATCCAATTTTCCGATCAGAATTACTTCCTTGAGCCCATTCTTAACTGAGTTCATCAACCTTCTACTTCATCTCCGGAGACCAACATTACTGATATTTCTCAAGAAAAAACAATTGGAGTTTTTTGATCCTAATTTCAAGGAAAGAGCTATATCTCAGAGATTAGATCCGGATACTAATTCAATCAAGAAAACACGCCTATACAAAACAAGAGGAAGTGAAGCTCCTGACAGCCCTCTATACCCTCCCTGCTCACTGGCGGCTGTATTTTTACCGGGGCAATCCTTGGTGGCTTTAGGCGGGGGAATTGTTGGCAGTAGAATGGCCTGACGTTGATCATGAGAGGTCTGCGATATGGACCGTGAAACAAATCGCTGGACGAAGAAGGAAATAAGATCGAGGGTGACGTCAAGAAGATGCTGCTGCGAGTGCGGCATGGATCTCAAAACCATACAGGAGAGATTGCAGCATACGAAGATGGACACGAGGGCCAACATTTATATACATAGATCTGAAGCCATTAATCGGTCTGCAGCTGACCAGTTAGAGGAGCTGAATCCAAAATGGATCAAACTTGCCCCCTAATCATACCTCCTTATATAGAAAGTCGTATGTCGAAAAAAGGGCAAACAAAAAACCCTTGTGGCACAAGGGTTTCAAGCATTTCTTAAAGCTAAGCGGGTGATGGGAATCGAACCCACGCTACCAGCTTGGAAGGCTGGAGTTCTACCATTGAACTACACCCGCATATTAACCTACAAAAGTGACGCTATGCTTCGGGGCATATTCTGATTACTTTTGCGAGGTCCTAAAACGTAAGCGAATCGGGACGACACGATTTGAACATGCGACCCCCTGGTCCCAAACCAGGTGCTCTACCAAGCTGAGCTACGTCCCGATGATGATGTTGTCTTTTGAAGACAAAAATAAATATACCACGCTGAAAGTATAATTTCAACATGTATTTTATGGAAATTAATATGAACAACGAAAGCAAACAAACAGCATCCTTCCGCGAGGGAAAGATGCTGCCTTGTTTTAACCGTGAGAAATAACGTGATGCCAGGAGCATCCTTATTTGTTCTTGTCGAAAGTTACTTCCGGCGTCGTCAATTTATCATAAAAATCCACGATTTTATCCTTATCATCCGAAGCGCGAAGAGCCATAGCGGAGCGTGGGTGTTCGTCCAGCGTACCTGTGATCATGTAGGGCATAATGTAACCCCACTCCTCTTTCTCGCGCAGAGGAATCATGTAACGCTCGATAATATCCAGAACCGGACGCAGCTCGTACTTGGTCCCTTTCAGATGGGTAACCAGCAGCTCGGTCGGACAGTTGCCAGCCGCACGTCCCATTCCGTACACGGACGCATCCAGCAGCTCAACCCCAAGGTCGGCAGCAACCAGAGTATTGGAGAATGCCAGCTGCATGTTGTTATGGGTATGAACGCCAAGGCGCTTATTCGGCAGATGTGTCTTAAATTTATTAACCAGGTATTCCATGTCCTTATGATCAAGGCTTCCGTAAGAATCAACGATGTATACCACATCCACGACGCTTTCCCTGATCATCTCAAAAGCTTCCAGCAGCTCATTCTCCATCACATTGGAAAGCGCCATAATGTTAAGCGTAGTCTCATAACCCCGATCGTGGAAGGTCTGAACCAGCGCCAGCGCTTTATCCACATCTTTAATGTAACAAGCTACGCGGATCAGATCCAGCAGACTTTCCTCGCGCGGCAAAATATCGTCTTCGTCCACGCGGCCGATATCCACAAGGGCAGACAGTTTGGTTTTGCCTTTATGAGGAATGACTTCTCTCAGGAACTCATCATCCAGAAAACGCCAAGGACCGGCTTGATCCGCGCCCTTCAAGAGCTTAGGAGAATTTTTATATCCGATTTCCATATAGTCCACGCCAGCCTCATTCAGGCCTGCATATAAATTTTGTACGAATTCCACACTAAAATCCCAATTGTTCACCAGTCCGCCGTCGCGAATGGTACAGTCTACAATTTTTGTCTGGCTGCTCTTAATCATTCTAAGCTAAACTCCTCTCGGCAATTTTCTCTTCATCATACTTGAATGCCGGTTGAAAAGTAAAGCACAACTGTCCTCCAGGGCGCACGTTTTTGTAAAGGAAATCACGACTGCCTGCATATCCAGTCGGTGATGGTACGAACGAGCACGCCGGTCCCCCCTCTGGGATCGACTCCCCTCTCCTTGGACAAGTACGCTGTTCCTGCAATATCAAAATGCACCCATGGCAGTCCATCAGCGAATGTGCCCACAAAAAGACCACCCGTTATCGTTCCGGCGTCGCGACCGGCTTGATTTCGTATATCCGCTACCTGGCTCTTCAATTTATCCCAGAATTCGGGATAAGACGGCAGCGGCCAAATTTTCTCACCTGCCCTCCGGGAAGAGGCAATCAGCTCCTCCAGAAAGGCCTCATCATTGGTAACTGCCCCTGTAGCTACGTCTCCAAGCGTCGAAACAACCGCCCCGGTCAATGTGGCAACATCGATCAAGCGCGTCGCACCAAGCTCCTTGGCATACGTTACTCCATCCGCAAGAACAATACGGCCCTCTGCATCCGTATTGAGCACTTCGATAGTACGTCCGCTCAGCGTAGTAATGATATCTCCGGGTTTATAAGCGCTGCCGCTCATCACATTCTCGGCAGACGGGATCACCATCACCACATTGGCCTTCGGGCGAATCCGTCCCAGCGCTTCCATTACGCCCAGCACCGTAGCTGCTCCGCCCATATCGCTAATCATATCCTCCATCCCGGACGCCCGCTTCAGGGACACACCACCCGTATCAAACGTGACCCCCTTGCCAATCAGGCCGATCACATCATTCCACGTATTCAGCCCCTGATAACGAATCACGATCATGCGCGGGGGATGGATGCTGCCCTTACCTACGGCCAGTAGCCCGCCCATGCCCTTCTCCTCGAGTTCCTGCTCGTCCAATATCTGAGCTTCCATACCGTACCTCTCGGCTAGCTGAAGGGCTTTTCCGGCTAGATCATCCGGTACGAGCATATTGCCAGGCAGATTCGTTAAATCACGTGCCAGACAGGTTCCTTCCCCAACCGCTACGCCTCGAGACACACCTTCTGCCCAATGTGCTTCAAATGCTGGGTCCATTTTTTCCTTCATATAATAGACGATTTCATCAATCTCCGTTCGTTCAGAAGCATCACGCTTATACTGAGACTTTCGATAGCTTCCGAGGATAAAACCTTCCGTTAATGCCTGCGCAGCATCCCGAGGCGTCTGTTCAGCCATGCTGCTGACCATCGTTCGCGGAATTTGAATCGCAGCACTGCGTATACCTGATTTAGTGCCGATCTTCGCCGCTTGAGCCGCTACTAACCGCAGCTGTTCAGCTGTCAGGATGCCTTCGGGACACCCTATAAACAGGAGCAGTCGCGTTCTGCCACGGAAACTTTCCGGCCATACGAATGTCCGATGAGGAGTGCCGTCAAACAAACGGCTATCCTCCAAGTCCTTCAGCAGCGGATCCCAAAATTCAGAAATACCGCCCTCCACTGTTTGTGTTTTTGTAACGGGAACAAATATGGCATCACAATGAATATGTTGAGGGGTTAGGCCACTCTCTATTGTCCATTTCATCATGGATCCTCCCAAAAAGAAAAAGCCATTCCATCGGAACAGCTGCTCTCGTATTCATTTAAGATTGTTCTAGGTGCAACTAACTTTAAACTTCCGAAACCTCCAGCTTGGGGAAAGTAATCACAAACTCCGTTCCGGCGCCGACCTGGCTATCCACTGCGATCGAACCACCATGATTTCTAATAATGCTGTAACTCACGGATAGTCCAAGACCCGTTCCACTCTCCTTCGTTGTGAAGAACGGATTGAATAGATGATTTAAGGTGTTCTGATCCATGCCGCCCCCGTTATCGGAAATACAGATTTTGATATGCTTTCCGTTATCGCGGGCTGAAATATCGATCATGCCTGTAATGTTCTCGTCATGGTGTTCATTAATGGCATCCAGCGCATTCTTGATAATATTCAGAATTACCTGTTTGATCTGCTTCACATCCACGGAAATGTACGCAGGCGGGGTCTCATCGGTATGCAGATTGATCTGGCATCCCTTCATGAGTGCTTCGCTCTCTGTTAGAAGAACTACTTCCTTCAATAAGGAGGATACGGACACAATCTTGGTCTCTGGTGCCGAGGGCTTGGAGGAATTCAGAAATTCATATATAATATCATTCGCACGATCAATCTCCGTTAGTATAATTCTGGCGTACTCGTCCTTCCCTAAACTTACAAGATGCGGACGAAGCAGTTGTATGAAGCCACGGATGGATGTCAGCGGATTGCGTATTTCATGGGCAATGGATGCGGAGATCTTTCCCAGCATGGCCAGCTTGTCATTCTGATAAGCGCTTTGCTCTATTCGCTTGAAGTCGGATACATCCTTTACACTGATCAGAAAATCGCCTTCCATCTGATCCCCATAGGTCATAGTGATCAACCACGATCTGCCATATTCGTCTACCAGTTCATGGAATCTTTTTCGATGAAACACCGTCTCCCGAAAAATGCGCAGTACTTTTCTCTTCTTGAATCTGGAGAGCTGGGGATGACGCACCAGCTGGGTCAATGTACAGCCAGTTAGCGATTTACGGGATACACCTAGCAGTTTAGCCATCTGTACATTCACAAATGCCAAGACTCCGTCACTATCAAACAGGATGATCCCGCTGTCGAGATTCTCCAGTATGTTTTCATACTTGTTCCTTATAAGCTGGCTGGAATGAAAAGAACGAATAGCCTGCAGCTCAGATTCACGGATTTGACTCAACAAGATGGCTCCCCCTTTTCTTGAAAAGTTGAACTCACCAAACCGACAAAAAATTCATGCAAGAAAAATCAGCTTGTCCGCCTTTGAATCAGAAGCAGCCCGAATCTGCTTCCTTCCATGATAGTCATCGAGACAAAGAAACGTCAATCAGAAATCCTGTCGAAAAATGGAAAATTACTTGTAAATACCATAATCTCAGCTTATGCATTTACGTATATGTAAAGGATAGGATCCTCATTCCTAACAAATAACATAAATCATTAACCAATGGGTTGGGATTTGAAACATTAAAAAAGCCCCGGGTATTAACGAGGCTTAATTAATTCCTGAATTAAGGTTGCTTCTGGAGCCGAAGCCTGCGCTGACTCATTACAGCAAGCCGTCTTTTCAGTTCGCCCTGCCACTTCTCATCCTCCATCCATTTGGCAACCACCAAGAGATCTAACGACATATCAATCTGACTCTGAACAACCGTAAGGGGATCCTCCGACTCGCGGTTGACAACATTCTCAAATATCGCATCCTCATCTTCCATCACATAATCCTGAAAATCCACCTGGGATGCTCCGTCACCATGGGCGTATTCGGCTAATATTTCATACTCATTCTCCACCCGATGATGTACCTCTACGCGATGGCAGACCGGACAAAACAGCAGGGGAACATTATGTACTTGAGTGCGATAATGCTTCAGTGTACCCTTTGTACCCATCATACTAGCCCCACAGCAAAAACTCATATCGTTCACCCTCCTCCATGGATTCTCCACCGTTTCAAAATATTGTATTCGCTTTCACTCACGCTAATTCCTTCATGAAAAAAACCTTGATTAAAAATTTGGGCCATATTCCCTAACCAGTAAGTCTGTCAGCCTATATCTTTAATTATATATCAACGCAAGCGCGGTTCTCTAAACAAGAGTCTTCCCCTAAATCATCCAATAAAATCAGTGAGAAAAAACCCCCACTACCTGCACATAATGTCAGATAATGAGGGTTGTCCTAACTTTAACGAAATGGAATTACAGGTTGTTGTCGCCTGGCTTCCAGTTCATAGCGCACAATCCGCCGGATTGAAGTGCCTGGAGAACACGAAGGGTTTCCTCAACACTGCGGCCTACGTCGTTATGGTTAACAACTTGATATTTCAATTCGCCTTCAGGATCGATGATGTAGAGGCCGCGAAGTGCAACGCCTTCTTCTTCGATCAGAACACCGTAGTCTTTAGCTACGTTTTTGGTGATGTCGGAAGCCAGTGGGAAATTCAATGTTCCCAGACCATTAGCTTCTTTGGAAGTGTTGATCCAAGCTTTGTGGCTGTGGATAGAGTCAACACTCACACCCAGAATTTCAGTATCCAATGCTTTGAATTGATCGTAAGCATCGCTCAATGCCGTGATTTCAGTCGGGCATACAAAAGTGAAATCAAGCGGATAGAAGAAGAATACGAGCCATTTGCCGCGGTAGTCGGACAGGCTAACTTTTCCAAAATCTTTACCGTCTCCTGATACGGTTTCCATTGTAAAATCAGGAGCCGCTTTACCAACCAAACGTTCTGCCATGATTGAATTCCTCCTTAACATATGTAAGAAAAATGATTACTTCCTACATTCTATGTTCCTATGAACATTTAATAGAAATGTTATCATCGAGGCTAATCAAAGTCAAGATTATAAAGGTTACTTTATTATAATTATTATAAATAAGAAGTTTTCTTGAACAGCTGCTTCCTGTATTAACGGATAGCTGCGGCGATCAGATCGCCCATCTCGGTCGTGCTGAGCGCCTTGCTCTTATCCACGGCGATGTCCGCTGTGCGATGTCCGGCATCAAGCACCTCGGCAACTGCACGCTCGATCGCGTCCGCGGCATCTTCATAACCGAAGGTAAGACGGTACATCAGAGCTACGGATAAAATGGTTGCGATTGGATTCGCCAAGCCTTGACCCGCAATGTCAGGTGCGGAACCGTGCACGGGCTCATACAATCCGAAGGCGCCTTCACCCATGGATGCTGATGCCAGCATGCCGATGGAACCTGTCAGCATAGCTGCCTCATCGCTCAGAATGTCACCGAACATATTCTCGGTTACAATAACATCGAAGCTGGACGGCCGGCGCAGGAGCTGCATCGCGCAGTTGTCCACAAGTACATGCTCCAACTCCACATCCGGATATTCAGGAGCGATGCGGTTTACCGTTTCGCGCCATAGACGGGAGGTTTCAAGAACGTTTGCTTTATCAACGGAAGCAAGCTTCTTCCGGCGCTTCTGAGCGATCTCAAAAGCTTGATGCACAATGCGCTCAATCTCTGCTGTGTTGTACACGCAAGTATCTACCGCTTCTTCGCCGCCAGCACCTTCGCGTCTGAACTTCTCACCGAAGTAAATACCTCCCGTCAGCTCGCGAACGACCATCAGGTCCGTGCCTTCCAGAACTTCAGGCTTCAATGTGGAAGCGTCTTTCAAGCAATCAAAAATGACGGCCGGACGCAGGTTGGAGAACAAGCCGAGCTCTTTACGAATGCCAAGCAAACCGGTTTCAGGACGAAGCTCCTTCGAATTGTTATCCCATTTCGGTCCGCCTACCGCACCAAGCAGTACCGCATCGGCGCTTTTGCACACACTCAACGTTTCTTCAGGCAAAGGCGTTCCTTTCTCGTCAATGGCAATGCCGCCAAACAGCGCATGCTCTGTTGTAAAAGAATAACCAAATACCTCTTCGGTACGTTTAATAATTTTTTCCGCTTCCGCTACTACTTCAGGACCGATACCGTCTCCGGCAATTACGGCGATTTTCTTCGTTTCAGCCATCCTTCGTCACTCCTTATTTATAAATGCACTGGTCATTTTAATCATCTAGTTACTGTTGTAACATACTTCCCCCTCGATTGACCAAGATATAGAAACTATGAACTTAATTTGTTTTGCCTATAAGTAGAGGGGGATGTGATCAGGGAGATGGTGGCGTGTGTGAATGAGCCTGAGGGTTTGAGGAGTTTAAGCGAGTGTTTCGGGGAGTTTATGCGAGAGCTTCGAAGGGGTTATGTGGAGGCTCCGAAGAGTTTATGCCAGAGCTTCGAAGTGTTTATGGGGGGCTCCGAGTACGTATCGTTCCTCCAATCGCTGTTGTCGCCGAATTTCTTGGATTATGTTTTAATGGTTGAAATTCGGCTCCAAAGGCGACCGCTTCGCTTTTCCGGAATCGATTCGTCCTCTCCGCCGCTTCGAAGCAGAGCGAAATAGCGTCCCAGCGGATGCGAATCTCCCTGATCACAAGGGTGAGAAGGGGGACAAAAGCCGCCCTTGCAAAAGACATCGGACGGCGGCTTGAAGGTAATCTCATGAAGTCATGAAGGGATACTTGGTTAGTAGTGGTTTGGCTTTTGGCTACTACTTCTTGCTACTTGCTGTTACTTCTTGCTACTTGCTTCTGCTTCTTTCTTCTTTCTTCTTGCTTCGTGCTCCTTGCTGTCTTGCTACTTGATACTCGCTTCTTGCTTCTTGTTTCTTACTCAGCCGCTACTTCCCTCCTTACTCCCTTCTCCTCCTTTAAATTTGGCGAACTCGAGGAAGGGAACAGAGGTATTACAGGTCGACTTCTTGGAACAACACGTCAAAGTCCGGCACCTTAATGGTATGCGCCTTCTGGAAATCGTCGAAGAGTTTTTCCTGGAGCTGCTGATAGCTGTCCATGCCCTTCATGCTCTCGTCTGTCAGGATGCTCTGGAGGAATTTACTGATGTATAGCGAGGTTTCGTAGGCTTCGTATACCTCATCACTGTTCCAAAACTCTTCTGTAGTCATACTGGTAATGCGGATGCGGTTCTCCATCATATAACGGATCAACTGGTGGTTCTCATCATTCGGATCAGCTTCATCCAGCGCTGCTTTTTGAAAATGGACTGCCTCGCTGACTTCTTCGGGTGTTACCACAATACCTGACTGTTTGGCATAATTCACGGTTAACTGCTTGGTGACCATATCCTGTAGGAGTGCTTCGTCTGAAGGAATCTCTACCACTTGATTCAAGGCATAGATTAAATCCCTGTTTTTCTTGGCTAATACATAATCGCTCAGCGATATATTAACCTTTTCATCCTTTACGACCCAATCCGGATTTGGACCACTTCGGATTCTATCTTGAAGTTCCTTCACGGAATCAAAGGTTTCTCGAATCACCTGCTTGTTATTCTCCGACAATGATACGGACTGAAGACTTGGCAGATTATCAATCGATTCCTTGGACTCAGCGTAGCCAAACGTGTCAGATTGCGCTTGGTTACAAGCGCTAATCAGCAGCATGGAAATTAATGACACTAGTAAGAAAAGATTCTTCATAGGGATTCTTCGATTCATCCTATCCCTCCTCATAAAGTCTGTCTTTATTAATATTAACGTTACTGAATGCCATTAGTTACAATTTTCCTCCAATACGCTACAATAGGGATGAATTTGTCTTATATCCTACACGACCAAGGAGTGATCAATAATGATGCAGTACACCACACTCGGTAAATCGGGTATGAAAGTAAGTCGTCTTTGTCTCGGAACTATGAACTTTGGTCCATCTACGGATGAAAAAGAAGCCTTCCGTATTATGGATGCAGCGCTCGATGCAGGCGTTAACTTCTTCGACACGGCTAATGTCTACGGTTGGGGCGAGAACTCCGGGCTGACCGAAACCATCATTGGACGCTGGTTCAACCAGGGCGGAGGCCGTCGTGAGAAAGTCGTTTTGGCTACCAAATTCTACGGTTCCATGAGTGATCCGCTGGATGGCCCCAACAATGAAGCCGGACTGTCCAGCTATAAACTTCGCCGTCATCTCGAAGCATCGCTAAAGCGTTTACAAACCGATCATATCGAGCTGTATCAAATGCATCATATTGATTTATCCGTTACATGGGACGAGCTGTGGGGAGCTTTTGAAGTTGCGGTTCAGCAAGGGAAGATCGGATATGTTGGATCCAGCAACTTTGCTGGCTGGCAGATTGCAGTTGCTCAAGCTGCTGCGCAGAATCGGCATTTCCTCGGCCTGGTCTCCGAGCAGCATAAATACAGCCTGACTTGCAGGCTGCCAGAACTCGAAGTGCTTCCTGCTTCGCAGAAGCTTGGACTCGGTGTGATTCCCTGGAGCCCGCTGGATGGCGGATTACTCGGACGCAATGCGCTCAAGAAAATGGAGGGCTCACGCAGTGGCGGAAATGCGGAGCGTGTGGAAAAATATCGCCCACAGCTGGAACAGTTCGCTGCTCTCTGCCAAGAGCTTGGGGAACCGCAGGATAATGTAGCCCTGGCCTGGGTGCTCAAGAATCCGGCTGTTACAGGACCGATTATCGGTCCGCGCACCTTGGAGCAATTCGAAAGCTCTCTTCGTTCGCTTGAGGTTGAGCTCGATGAGTCGGTGATGAAGCGTCTCGATGAAATCTTCCCGGGTCCGGGAGGAGCCGCTCCACAAGCTTACGCCTGGTAAATACTTGCAGCGTCTCGACGGTTGCTTCAAGCCTGATTAATTCGAGCGTCATCGTACGGATAACAGCAGGTAAGCTATATATATATCGCAGTGACCAAAAAAAGAGGGACCGCTTCAACAGGCGGCCCCTCTTTTTCATTGGATATCTCCACTGCTACCACTCGGGAAACAGAGTTACCCTTCGCATTAAGTATTTATAGTGTAGCCCGCTCGCGCCGGCTAAAGGTTTTGCGTTTCTCAATCAGAACGTTAACCGCATCCACGTAAGCTCTTGCGCTAGCTTCAAGAATGTCGGTACTCAAGCCGCGTCCCTGTGCAGCCACATCATTTTGTGACAGGACTACATGCACTTCGCCTTGAGCATCCTTCCCGTGGGTAACCGATTTAATGGAATAGTCCGCGAGTGTTACCTCTTCCCCGGTCACCTTGTCGATCGCATTATAGATTGCATCAACGGAACCGTTGCCCTCGGCTTCTTCCTCAATAGTCTGATCTGCTGTTGCAATGCGAACCCTGGCCGTCGGCGTGGATTCATTGCCATAAGCAACAAAGATTGTTTCCAGCTTGAATACTTCCGGCGTATCGATCAGTTTCTCCTCCAGCAAAGCCAGCAGATCCTCATCGGATACTTCCTTCTTCTTATCAGCCAGCACCTTGAATTTAGCGAAGGCGTCATTCACCTGCTCTTCGCTTAACTCATAACCCAGATCCAGCAATTTCTCGCGGAAGGCATGACGACCGGAATGCTTGCCTAGTACGAGTTTGCTTTCTTTAAGGCCGATCGACTCTGGCGTCATGATCTCGTATGTCGTTTTTTCCTTCAGCATGCCGTCCTGATGAATGCCGGATTCATGAGCGAATGCATTTGCCCCTACAATAGCTTTGTTTCCTGGCACTACCATTCCCGTAAGCTTGCTCACAAGGCGGCTTGTGCGGGCAATCTCAGTCAGCACAAGTCCGGTCTTCGCTTCGAAAAATTCCTCGCGGGTCGCCAGCGCCATCGCAATCTCTTCGATTGCCGTATTTCCTGCGCGTTCGCCGATACCATTAATTGTTCCCTCAATCTGATCAGCCCCGTTCAGGATGGCAGCAAGCGTGTTTGCCGTAGCCATTCCCAGATCGTTATGACAGTGCGCACTCAGTTGAACCTTCTCGATATCCGGAACATTTTCCTTCAGGTATTTGAATATGGCTCCATACTCCGAAGGATTCAAATAACCTACCGTATCCGGAATATTCACAACGTTCGCGCCTTCCCGCACGGCCATGCCGACCACTTCCGCCATGAAATCCAGCTCTGTCCGGCCAGCATCCTCCAGGGAAAATTCCACTTTGGAGAAATACTTCTTGGCATAACGAATCGAAGCTTGTGCCGTTTCCAGCACCTGCTGCTTCTCCATCCGCAGCTTAAACTTGCGGTGAATCGGCGATGTAGCCAGGAACACGTGAATGCACGGATCCTGTGCACCTTGCAGGGCCTCCCTAACCGCATCGATGTCGTTCTCTCTGGAGCGTGATAGTCCAATGACCGTAACGTCCTTGACCGCGCGTGCCACTGCATTCACAGCTGCAAGATCACCAGGTGACGCAGCCGGAAAACCTGCTTCCATGCGGTCGATTTTCAACTTTTCGAGTTGAAGGGCAATTTCCACCTTTTCCCGAGTGTTCAAGTTCACGCCAGGAGACTGCTCTCCATCCCTCAGCGTTGTATCAAAGACATAAATCTTTCGCATGTCGGCACCTCCTTGAAGTTTATCGCATGACGTTAAACATCCGGCGGCAGGTTCATCCTATACCCTGCCGCCGGCTGCTTGATTTACAGGGCACGGGCAGCAGCACCATTGAACTGATGCTTGACTGCCCCATTCCTGAAGAATTCCTTATGAATTCTATATATTCTTATTTTTTGATCCAATGCATCATTTCACGAAGCTCGGCACCGACCACTTCAATCGGATGCTCGGACTCGTTGCGGCGAGTAGCTGTCAGGAATGCACGTCCGGATTGGTTCTCAAGGATAAAGTCGCGTGCGAATTTACCTTGTTGAATATCGGACAGCACTTCTTTCATCGCCTTCTTCGTATCTTCAGTTACAACGCGCGGTCCTGTTACATAGTCGCCATATTCAGCCGTGTTGCTGATGGAGTCGCGCATGCTTGCAAGGCCGCCTTCATAGATCATATCTACAATAAGCTTCAATTCATGCAGACACTCAAAGTATGCCATCTCCGGCGCATATCCAGCTTCCGTCAATGTTTCGAAACCGGCTTTGACCAATGCGGATACACCGCCGCATAATACCGCTTGCTCACCGAACAAATCGGTTTCGGTTTCTTCGCGGAAGGAAGTCTCGATAACGCCTGCACGAGTACAGCCAATGCCTTTTGCGTAAGCAAGGCCGATCGCCTTAGCTTGTCCAGTCGCATCTTTCTCGATTGCGATCAATCCAGGTACGCCAAAGCCTTCAACATACGTACGGCGAACCATGTGGCCCGGGGATTTAGGTGCAACCAGAAGGACATCGTTGTCTTTAGGAGCTACGATTTGACCGAAGTGAACGTTAAATCCGTGGGAGAACATCAAGGCAGCGCCTTTTTTCAGGTTTGGCTCGATATCGTTTTTGTACACGGATGCTTGCGTTTCGTCCGGCATCAGGATTTGTACCACGTCAGCACGGCTAACAGCCTCTGCTACAGGAAACACTTCAAAGCCATCGTTTTTCGCTTTATCAAAAGATTTACCTTCGCGAAGACCGATCACGACCTGCAATCCGCTGTCACGCAGGTTTTGTGCCTGGGCATGACCTTGGCTGCCATAACCGATAACCGCGATTGTTTTGTCTTTCAACACGCTGAGTTCTGCATCTTGTTCATAATAAGTAGTAATTGCCATTTGTATAAGTCCTCCTTTGATTTTAAAGACCCTTCATGATGAGCGGGTATCTCAATAGACCGACTTTATTCCCAATCACCGATCCGCTGAGACACCCGCTCATGCGATGCGGGCGTCTATCGCTTTATATTAGCTGTAAACTTTGTAATCTCGGGTAATTGATCATCGTATAGAATCATTACGCGTTACCGCGAATCATCGCAGTAACCCCGGTACGGGAAAGCTCCTGAATGCCGTACGGCTTAAGCAGCTCGATCATGGCATCGATTTTGACTGTGTCGCCTACGACCTGAACCATCATGTTTGCTGTGCCGATATCCACAACCGATGCACGGAAGGTCTCAACAACGCCCATAATCTCCGGTCTGGCTGAAGGCTCTGCCTTCACCTTAATCAGGGCAAGCTCTCTGGCCACCATCGGTTTCGAGCTCAGGTTGATAACTTTGATGACATCGATCAGCTTGTAAAGCTGCTTCTCAACCTGCTCCAATGTCGTTTCATCACCGGTGGTTACGATAACCATCCGGGATAATCCGGCTTCCTCCGACTGGCCCACCGTAATGCTCTCGATGTTAAAACCTCTGCGTCCGAATAATCCCGATACACGCTGCAGAACACCCGGCTGGTCGTTCACTAGTACGGCAATGGTATGTTTTGTACTCATCTTACGCATCCCCCATCAGCATTTGATCGATTGTCGACCCTTGCGTCACCATCGGATACACGTTCTCGCCTTTCTCAACAACGAATTCGACGAGGACTGGTCCCGGTGTTTCCAGCGCTTCAGCCCATGCACGCTGTGCTTCTTCTTTCGTAGTGGCACGAAGTCCCTTGACTCCATAGGCTTCTGCCAGCTTAACGAAATCAGGGCTTCCTGCCAGGTCGATGTGGCTGTACCGGTTATCGTAGATCAGTTCTTGCCATTGGCGAACCATGCCGAGCACCTGGTTGTTGATAACAACGATTTTTACCGGAATGTTGTTGATGGCACAGATGGCAAGCTCCTGCGAACACATCTGCATGCCGCCATCCCCGTTGATCGAAATAACCAGCCGATCCGGATGTGCCATTTGAGCGCCGATCGCTGACGGGAATCCGAAGCCCATCGTTCCAAGTCCACCGGAGGTGATCCATGAACGAGGCTGGTTGAACTTGTAATACTGCGCGGCCCACATTTGATGCTGACCAACATCCGTCGTTACAATCGCTTCACCCTTCGTTGTATCATTCAGCATTTCAATAACCCACTGCGGCTTCAGCACCGTCTCGGAATCAACATAACGGAATGGATACTCGGCTTTCCATTTGCTGATCTGATCTCTCCAAGCGTCTGCCTTCGCCGCATAAGGAACGATCGGATTCAGCATTTCAAGCACGGTCTTCACGTCCCCGACAATCGGAATATCCGTTGGCACGTTCTTGCCGATCTCAGCCGGGTCAATGTCGATATGGACGATCTTCGCATGCGGAGCGAAACCGTCAAGCTTTCCTGTAACCCTGTCGTCAAACCTTGCCCCGATGTTGATCAGCAGGTCAGATTGCTGAATGCCATGGTTCGATGTGTAGGTACCGTGCATACCCGGCATTCCCGTCCACAGGTCATGACCGCTTGGGAAGGCGCCCAAGCCGAGAAGCGTGGTTGTGATCGGAATACCGGATTTATTCACGAATTCGTAAAGTCCTTCATGAGCACCCGAGTAGATCACGCCGCCGCCTGCAAGAATCATCGGACGTTCCGCTTCCTCAATCGCACGGGCCAATTTATCCAGCTGAAGTTTGTTTGGCACGGTCCGAGGATTGTAACCTCTCAGCTGAATTCGATCATCCGGCTGGAACAGCGTGGTTGCTGCCGATACATCCTTAGGCACATCGATCAATACCGGACCTTTGCGTCCTGTTGAAGCGATGTGAAAGGCTTCGTGAATCACCCGCGGCAGGTCTTTCACATCTCTTACCAAATAGCTGTGTTTCGTAATCGGCATCGTGATGCCCGTAATGTCCGCTTCCTGGAAAGCATCTGTACCAATCAGGGTTGTTGCTACGTTTCCGGTAATGACAACAAGCGGAACGGAGTCCATGTAGGCTGTTGCAATACCGGTCACAAGGTTTGTGGCCCCCGGTCCCGAAGTCGCAATACATACACCGACCTTGCCGCTTGCGCGGGCATAGCCGTCAGCCGCATGAATTGCGCCTTGTTCGTGACGGGTCAAGACATGGTTGAAATCCTCAAAACCATACATTGCATCGTAGATATACAGGACCGCTCCACCCGGATATCCGAAGACGCACTCGACACCTTCGAGCAGAAGACTCCGAAGCAAGATTTCCGATCCGGTAATCACTTCAGGCTTCAACCATTTCTCTCGTAATTGTTCTGTAGACCGCACTTCTGGAGTTTGCGCGCTCATCAGTCATCCTCCTCTCAAATATTGGCACTCATTCATTCAATCATCCAAGCAACAAAAAAACCTTCCGTCGCCACACCCGGAGTATCTCCGTGTGAGGGACGAAAGGTTTAGCTTCCGTGGTACCACCCATGTTTGCCCTACACTTCGCAGTGTAAAGCCTCAGCAGGTATGAAGAACATGAAACACAGATCTTCAATATCTGCAGTCCGTAACGTGGACTAAGACGATTTTCCCTAATAAACGCTGTTACGACTTAATGCGATAAAGTCATAGCGTAACATCTTTCAGGAAAACAGCTCCGAGGTGAGCTCGTATAAAAGGGGTTTTGGTGGTGGTTTCAGCTGATCCATCCACTCTCTGAGCAAAAGAGCCCTTTAAACTTCGTCCTCATCATTGCCGATTGGATATATTCGTTAAAATGTTTAGAAACATTATATGATTCATTCATTCCAGAAGTCAACACATTTATTTTACTTCCGATGAAAGGTTTTCATTCGCAATTCGAGTTAATCCTTCGCTTTTCTGATGTAAAACACCCTATTAAACCCTGCTACATATGATAAATGGAGCTCACTGAATAGCGGTGAAGGGAGGGAATAACACGATGATCCGCTATCGAAAACCTGGGCAGGATGATCCCATGATTCAACAGCTGATTGAGTCCCAACTCGTCCCGCTTTCCCATATGACAAAAAAAGAGTTGGATACCATCCGCAAGGATATTCCCTCTCGATTGCGACGCGGCGTGACTCTCGTTGCCTCAAATTCAGATCACGAAAAAGTCATTGCCTTTATCCATTTTATGATGCACGGCGAACTGCTCTATATCGACATGCTGGCCGTAGCACCCACCGCACAGCGAAAACGGTGGGGTATCCGATTGATGGAACATGCCGAACGTTTCGCTGTATCCCGCGGATGCAAACGCGCCAAGGTCATGGTAGACATCGGCAACCAAACTGGTCTTAACTTTTACCGCAAACTCGGTTATACGGTTACCAGAATCATTGAACCAAGCCAATGCTATGAACTGGAGAAGATCTGGTATGCTTAATTACCAGAAAAAGCCCCCGCCAAAGCCAGGTCCGAAACCTGGGCCGTAGCCGCCATAACCAGGTCCAAATCCTCCGTATCCTCCAGGGTATCCTCCCGGATAGCCGCCAAAACCGCCGCCGAATGCGTATGGAGCCGTACCAATGGCAAGAAGATCAAACAATGCGAGCGGAACAATCGCCTTGGTCTTTACTTTTTTGCCCTTTGTTGCAGGTACCACAAAAAGGCGACTGCCGGAGACACGTACCAGCTTGCCTGTCACCACAGTCCCGTCTTTCTTATACGCTACGATCTCTTTGCCCACATATGATTTCACTTTTGCCTTACTGACAGGCTTGTGCATAAGATCCCTCCTCAGGTAATATACATTTCAATCTATTCAGGAAGGATATCCTTTGCTTGTTTAATGGCCCTTATCGGGCAAAAGATAGGCATAATTCTGCAAAAAGCATGGCTTCGGCTGCATTATATATCCGGGGGATGCAACAAGACCTCAAAAACGAAAAAACCGCCGTAATATTACGGCGGTTTTTTCATACACGTATAATTAAGCGTTCACTTTTTCTTTAGCTACAGTAGCCAAGGAATTGAACGCGTTCAGATCATTAACAGCCAGATCAGCCAGCATTTTACGGTTAATGTCAACGCCAGCAAGTTTCAGACCATGCATCAATTTGCTGTAAGACAGACCGTTTTGACGAGCAGCCGCGTTGATACGAACGATCCACAATTTGCGGAAATTACGCTTCGTATTGCGACGATCCCGGTATGCATAAACGAGGGATTTCATTACCTGCTCGTTAGCCGTTTTAAAAATGCGGTGTTTGGAACCGAAATAACCTTTCGCAAGCTTCAATACTTTTTTATGTCGACGACGAACGACAAATCCGCCTTTAACTCGTGCCATATCAAAAGACCTCCCAATAATTGTTGTTTACTATTTCAAGTTAGCCAGACCTTGCTTCAAACGTTTAACATCTCCAGGCGCCATTACAGGGCTGTTGGACAATACGCGCTTCGCACGCTTGGATTTGTGGGAAAGCAAGTGGTTTTTGTAAGCTTTATAACGTTTTACTTTACCAGTACCTGTAATTTTGAAGCGGCCTTTCAGGCTGCTATGTGTTTTCATTTTGGGCATTGTAGTACTTCCTCCTCTAATTTCTCTTAGGCTTTTGGTGCCAAAATCATAATCATGCTGCGGCCTTCCAGTTTTGGTTGACGCTCAATGACGCAGAGATCTGCTACTTCCACCTTCACGCGCTCCAAAATTTTCTGCCCGATGTTGGCATGGGTGATTTCACGACCACGGAAACGCACGGAGCATTTCACTTTGTCGCCTTCTTTCAAAAACTTAACGACATTGCGAAGCTTGGTTTGATAATCATGCTCCTCAATGTTGGCTCGGAACCATACTTCTTTAATATCCACAATTTTCTGGTTCTTACGTGCTTCCTTCTCTTTCTTCTGCTGCTCATAGCGGAATTTACCATAGTCCATGATGCGGCATACCGGCGGTTTCGCCTGAGGGGCCACGTTCACCAGATCCAGATTGAGATCAATTGCCATTTGCAGTGCTTCACGAATCGGCTTGATCCCGATTTGCTCACCTTCGGCACCAACTAAACGTACTTCCTTGGCCCGAATCTCGTCATTGATCATATGTTCCTTACTGATAGTCCTCCACCTCCAAATTACTTGTTGTTCCTGTTTGCAAAAAAAATAAAGGGATGACGGGTTAATCACCGACATCCCTATTTGATACTCATCTCACAAATGAAGTTGAATCCATTCATTGATTTCGTGATCAAACCAGCCAACGTATGTCAGTCAGGTGAGAAGCGGCGCTTCTGCTTGCAATCAGATATTCTGTTTAACAGACTAGGATAGTATAACAGGTCCCACCAGCCTGTGTCAACACAGATATAACATAAACTTTATTACCCTTGTTTGCTCTGCACTTCTTCAAGGCGCACAACCCGGGTATGCTCCGTATGACTCCACTGCTTGTTGTTCTGCGTGAAGAACGCATACACCGTGATAGGATACCACGACAGCAGGTAAATCGGGAACAGCACCAGATACAAGTAAACCTTCTTGTATTTGACCTTCTCAAGCAGCATCGCAATCATGAACGTGAACACGTTAGCCGCAATCGCGGTAAAGCTTAGCCACAGCGGCAGATATCCATACAGATTTGCGATATTCGGACCATCGAAGAACGAGTTGTCAATCCAAATGACGGCCGTCAACAAGAAAGTCAGCAGCACGATGTAGACGTTAACTCCGTACAGAGCCAAGTCCAGCTTCACGAGGCTGCGTTCTTTAATGGCACGCCACAGCAGCGGGAAAAAATAACGGCGGGCAACCGTAAAGTGACCCTGCATCCAGCGCAGACGCTGTCTGGCAGAAGCCTTGAACGTAAGCGGCTTTTCGTCAAATACCTTGGCATCATAGTTGAATTTCGGGTACACGCCGCGCATAACACTGCGCATGGTGAACTCCAAATCCTCAACCAGACTGGTTGCGCCCCAGCCCATCTCCTTCAAGAGATTCGTCTCGAAGCACATTCCTGTACCGCCAAGGAAGTTGGCCATGTTCAGATTGCTGCGGGAAAGCTGCCACAGGCGGTTGATGTACCAATAGGACACCCCGTAAGAGGCGGTGATCCAAGAATCCTCAGGGTTCTTGGTATCGATGTATCCCTGGATAACTCTCGCTCCAGAGCTAAGATCATTATTCATTTCGATCAGGAAATTCGGATCTGCCAGATTATCTGCATCAAACATGACGACCGCATCATACTGGCGCGGCATTGCCCAGAGCTCTTTAAGCATCCATTCGATGGCATAGCCTTTGCCTCGCAGATTCTGGTTCGTACGCACGCATGCGTTCATCCCGTGGGCACGGACGATCTCAGCAGTACGGTCTGTACAGTTGTCACATATGACAAATACATCGTACAGATCTTTTGGATAGTTAAGCTGTTTCAGGTTCTCCATCAGAGCTCCGACAACCTGTTCTTCGTTGTGTGCAGCAACTAACACTGCAAATGATTTATTCGGTTCAAAATGCTGCTTCTTTTTTCTCTTGATCAGACCAAACAAAGAGAATACGAACTGGTACACACCCACCGCGGCCAAAAATAGTTGGAGCGCGATAAAGATGGCGTCTGTCATGATTCTCCGTTACCCCCTTTTTATAACCCGAGAATGTTTTGTTATTTTTTCTCTCTAAGTTTTTTGCTTTTTTTTGTTGTTGCATGACCCTGTGACCTGTGTCTGTTTCTTCTAGTAGCCTCGGTGCCGCGGGGCAACTTCGCACGTCATACACGATTTTCCACACTTTTGAATCTTTTGTCAAAACCGTGGAATGCTCTAATTTACGGAAAAACTTCGTAAAAGAGCGCAGCTTGCGATCCAGTTTGCCAGCAAGCTTCGTTTCAAACGGCTTTAGTTCTTATTTTCATCTGTTTTCTTACTTTTTATTTCTTTGGCTGCCCATTTTTTATTTTTTAATCTTGTCCGCCAATAAATAAACGTAACAGACACCCAAAAAGTTTTAGTTTTTCAACACTCTTTCTCTAAATAAACTTTTTGACGCCCGTTTGAATCATTGTAGCGGCAACTTATACTCAAGTCAAAAGTCCACGGACCCTGATTTTCTACAAAATGCGCGCTGGCGACTAACTCCTTTAGTAACAAGGCTCCGGCAAGAACCTCGCCGAGAAAAGCTTGCTCTCCCGGGACCAAAGTCCCGTGAGCACAGGCTGGAAGTGGTTGATTTCTATTCCCAAAGTCGATATGTTAAAGTTAAAGAATAACGCTGCAGAACGGGTGAAAAGTAGTGGCTAAAAAAAGAGTCTTGCTGTTATCGGAAGGGTTCGGTGCAGGCCATACGCAGGCTGCTCACGCACTTTCCAGCAGCCTGCGCCAATTGTCGCCTAGCGTACAAACCAAGGTTCTTGAGCTTGGAAGCTTCTTGAACCCGAAAATCGCTCCACTGATCATTTCGGCCTACAGGAAGACGATCACAACTCGCCCGAGATTGGTCGGGTATATGTATCGTCATCAAAAATCCTTCAATCGGTTCACCGCATTGGCGCTTCACCGAATGTTCTATACAAGCACCAAAAACGTGGTCAGACAACTCAGACCCGATATCATCGTGTGCACCCATTTCATTCCAAGTGCTGTGATCTCGCGTTTGAAACGGCTCGGCACCGATGTGCCTCTGTGTACCGTTATAACCGATTATGATGCTCATGATACATGGATTAGCCCTGAAGTCGACCGCTATTTCGTATCCACGCCGGAGGTTAAGCGAAAGCTGCTCAACCGCGGGGTGTCTCAAGCTAAAATTCAGGTTACCGGCATCCCCATTCATCCTGACTTCTGGACTCATCCGGGCAAAGAGGAGATCAGGGAACGATTTCAGTTGTCCGATATGCCGACCGTGCTTGTCATGGGCGGAGGCTGGGGAATCATGAATGACGAGGTTGTCCATGAATTCTTGACAAGATGGCGGGGCGAAGTCCAGATCATATTTTGTCTTGGCAATAACGATAAGGGACGCGAAGAAATGGAGAGCAATCCGCGGTTCCAGCATCCCAACATCCGGATATTGGGCTTTACACGCGAGATTGACAAGCTGATGGAGGTATCGGATCTGCTCGTCACGAAGCCCGGGGGCATGACATGCACCGAAGGCCTGGCGAAGGGAATCCCGATGCTGTTTCACCAGCCTCTTCCAGGACAGGAAGAGGAGAACTGCCAATACTTTACAGCCCAGGGCTTGGGAGAACCCATCACTTCGCTGGAGGTTATTGGTAAATGGATGAATAAACTGCTCCAGCATTATGATCTGATCCAATTGCAGCGAGCGAAAAACTTGCGAAATATCGAGCGCTTCCATCCGATGCAAAGCGCTCGCAGCATCATCGATATGCTCGAAAATGAAAAGGTGTACTCCTAAAATAAAATGTACCCCATAAGACAGACACTTTGGAAAAGGTCATCTTATAGGGTACATTTTAAAAGCGGAGCACACCTTTTTTATGCGTTTTTTCGGTGAATATGTCACCGATTGATAGATTTTCTTCTATTATAATAATAGTTGTAAACGTTATCATAGACGAAATTATCGTGCATATACACTATTTTCCGTATTTTTCAAGACGGTTCTTGCGATAGGCATCAAGCGCTTCCTTGCCCACAATGGCCTCGCAGCGATGAATCTGCATGCCTTGACCAACGAATTTAGTCTCGTATTCTGTCATTACGTGCTCTTCGTTCAATCCTTCACGATGCAGATCAAGCGAAATGTTGGTCATTTGCAGCCCATAATCAGCAAAGGAATTCAGCGAGAATTCAAACAGTGTCACCGAATCGGTCTTGAAATGTATCTCCCCGCGATCGTTCAGTATCTGGGAGTACTTGTCCAGAAAACGAGGATGCGTCAAACGACGGCGTGCATGTTTTGATTTTGGCCACGGATCGCTGAAGTTCAAATACAACCGTTCAATTTCGCCAGGCTCAAAAACCTTTTCGACACTCTCGATGTTAAACAACGCCAGTTTCAAATTCGGCGGAGTATCCACACCTTCCTGGGCCCACACGTTGCGCCCCTTCTCACTGGCGCGGCGAATCAACTCATCGTACATGTCCACCCCAATAAAATTCACTTGCTGGTGCTTATAACTCATCTGGCTGATAAATTGACCCTTGCCCATGCCAAATTCGACATGAATCGGAAGATCATTGCCAAATAATGAAGCCCATTTCCCTCTATATTGACCGGGGTCCAAAACGACCAGGTCTTCCTGCTGCTCCAGATTTTCCCGTATACCTTTTCTTCCGCGTAAACGCATGTCATACCTCCGAAACTTGTCCAAGTAAGATTTAGAATTATATCCCGATACTGCATTATTGTGACGAAGTTAACCCCAAATGTAAAGAGTCCCATAGAAAAAGGAACCTATTCTCTGCTTAACGCAAAGGTTTTAGGTTCCTTTTTCTTATATTTGGAATTGGGGTTCCGCGATGGTTAAACTGTGAATAGTCTACCTTTCATCTGCCTTAAAATCAAATGTCTTCTCAAAGGCGGCCCGAATCTTGCGACGTGCTGAAGCCTTCACATCTTGGTTGGAGTTAAACTCTACTCCTGTAAGGGCTAAAGCTTCATTCGGGGTAAGCTCCACAGCGATTTTGTCACTACGATCATGCTTTACTGTTGATGAATTCATTCGTAATCACCTCACGGTATTATTGTATCCATGACGTCACACAAATATGAATCCTATCCGATATATACCCATGCCAAAATTTCTTGAATCATATATTTATTTTTCTACTTTAAATATACCAATTATATGTAGTCCGTTCAAGTAACAACGTCTTAATTAGGCAGGAAGACCTGCATATGACGTAAAGCCGGATTTTTTGTTACAATAGACGTATCTGTTTGATAAACAAATGCCAAATAACGGCATGCTTAGAAGCTTCAAGATGCACATCTCAATTCAACCTATACAGCTACAAAGGGAGATCACATGAATACGCCACTTATACCCGCTCCAGAGCTATGGGGCGAGAAACGATTTCATACCTGGAATTACGAAATGCACAACCAATTCCAGAACAAGGTGTTCAAAGTCATGCTGGACGCCGGGTTTACTTGTCCGAACCGTGACGGCACGATAGCCAAGGGCGGATGCACCTTCTGCAGCGCACGCGGCTCCGGTGATTTTGCAGGACGCAGGCGGGATGATCTCGTTACCCAGTTCAATACCATCCGGGACAGACAGCACCTGAAGTGGCCAAACGCCAAATATATCGGGTATTTCCAAGCCTATACCAATACCTACGCTCCTGTTGAAGAGCTTCGGGAATACTACGAAGTAATACTGCAGCAGCCAGGTGTTGTCGGCCTGTCGATCGCTACGCGCCCCGACTGTCTGCCTGACGATGTCGTGGAATACTTGGCGGAGCTGAATGAACGAACCTATCTGTGGGTGGAAATGGGTCTGCAGACGATCCACGATTCAACCTCTGAGCTTATCAACCGTGCCCATGACACGGAATGTTACCTGGAGGCCGTCGAGAAGCTGCGCAAGCATAACATTCGTGTCTGCACCCACATCATATACGGTCTCCCGCAAGAAGACCATGAAATGATGCTGGAAACGTGCAGAGCCGTAGCCAAGATGGATGTGCAGGGCATCAAGATCCACCTGCTGCACCTGATGCGGAAGACGCCTATGGTGAAGCAGTATGAAGCCGGACTGCTGCGCTTCCTGGAGCAAGACGAATACATCAAGCTGATCGTGGACAGTCTGGAACTGCTGCCCCCGGAAATAATTGTCCATCGTCTCACCGGAGACGCCCCCCGGGATCTGTTGATCGGACCGATGTGGAGTTTGAAAAAATGGGAAGTCCTCAATGGCATTGATGCCGAACTCAAACGCCGGAATACATGGCAGGGCAAATTGTGGAGGGAATCCTGATGGGCTTCCTCTCGGTGTTGAGTTTTGCCCACAAACTGGTGGCTGAGAGGCTCCGGCAAGGAGACATCGCGCTGGATGCCACAGCAGGCACCGGGGCCGATACGCTCTATCTAGCCAAATGCATAGGCTCAAGAGGCAAGGTGTATGCTTTTGATATTCAGGAGCAGGCGCTGCAGCTAACCCGCGAAAGGCTCGCCAAGGAACCGCCGGATTCGCTTCCCGCTATCTCCCTTCATCAGCAGAGCCATGCGCTCATGAAGAGCTGCGTTTCGGATCGCGATCACGGCCAAGTTGGCGCGGTTATGTTCAATCTCGGCTACCTACCGGCTGATTCGTCGGATAAACGGATCATGACGGAAACCGCCAGCACGCTAACGGCTCTGGAAGCCGCAATCGAGCTTCTCCGGCCGGGAGGCATTATCACGGTCGTGCTCTATCCGGGCCACAAAGGCGGCGACGCCGAAGCAGCCGCTGTGCAGGCATGGGCGGAGCGGCTTCCGCAGCACGCGGTGCAAACGATATTATATCGAGGCCTTCAGCGTGCAGATGCACCATATCTCATTGCATTGGAACGCAAGAAGCCCTTATGATATAAGTTCTTTAAAGCAACCCAAAGTTAAAGCAGCCATAGAATTTCAAACATGACGAAAGGTAGTTGATGTACAATGACACAACCATATCCACTGTTATTTCAACCTGAATTCAAAGAACGCGTATGGGGAGGCCGCGCCCTCGAGCAATTCGGCCTGGATATTCCGGAAGGACATATCGGAGAAGGCTGGATGATCGCTGACCATCCGAACGGCACTACCAGCATTGTCAACGGCGAGCTGGCTGGCCGCGGCCTGGATCAGGTTCGGGAGCAATTCGGCCGGGAATGGTTCGGAAGCAAAGGATTCTCCGAAGTTAACGGACGTTTTCCATTGCTGATCAAGCTGCTTGACTGTAATGACAACCTCTCGGTTCAGGTCCACCCGACCGATGACTACGAAGGACTCCCGAAAGGCGAATTGGGCAAGACTGAAATGTGGTATGTGCTGGATGCGAAGCCTGACGCCAAGATCATTTACGGTCTGAAAGATCAGGTTAGCCGTGAAACCCTGAAGGAAGCCATGGAAAATGGGACCGTTATGGAGCAGCTTCGGGAAGTATCCGTAAAAGCCGGAGATACGTTCTACATACCTGCTGGTACGGTTCATGCACTTTGTGCCGGCGTTGTTGTGGCAGAGATCCAGCAGAACTCCGATACCACGTACCGGATTTTCGATTATAATCGCCCGGGCCTTGACGGCAAGCCGCGTGAGCTGCACATCGAGGATTCCCTAAATGTCACTGCTTACGAAGGGTCAGGCGCTACTACCATGAGCACGGATGGCACGGCACCTGGAGAATGGCTGGAGCTTGCCAAGTCTCCGTATTTTGTAGTGGAAAAAGGTGTTGTCAATGGAGCTTGGGCACAGTCCACTTCCCCGGAGAGCTTCACCATCATCGTGGTATGCGACGGTCAAGGAACGCTAAGCTGGGATAATGGCTCCATCGGCTATACATCGGGACAATGCTTCTTGCTGCCCGCTAATCTGGGCGCCTATACACTGGATGGGCAGTCGACGGTTCTTCGTTCTTATCTTCCTTAATAAGCTTATGTAACATGCTGTAATCCATTCGTTTTTGTGGAGGTGTAAAGCCCAAAAATGCAGACCGACACGTTTACGATACTGAATACGCAGGGCATGTATGTTTTTGTATATCAATGGCTTCCTGACCCGGATACTCCCACCCGTGCAGTCGTGCAAATTGCTCACGGCATGTGCGAAACCGGCAAACGGTACGAGGAGCTTGCTGAATTGCTTACAGGACATGGTTATGCCGTGTACTGCAATGATCATCGAGGTCATGGACAAACGGCCGGGCTTGAGTTTCTCGGCGATGCCGGGGAGAACGGGTTTGAAGGAATGATCGAGGATCAATTGCTTCTTGCTTCCGAGCTGCGCAAGCGGCATTCCGCTGTTCCTCATTACTTGATGGGACACAGCATGGGGTCCTTTTTGACACAGAAAATCATGTGTTCGAACGGGGAAGCATTCGATGGCTTCATCCTTTCCGGCTCAAACGGTCCCCAGGGAATGCTTCTGTTTGGCCTCAAGCTGGCCGCAGTGCAGATGCGCTTCCAGGGTAACACACACCGAAGCGTGATGCTGAACGCCCTCGTGTTCGGCCCATACAACAGAGGCTTCGGCACCATCCGAACGCCATTTGATTGGTTGTCCCGGGATGAAGCGGAAGTCGATAAATATGTGAACGATCCCTACTGTGGTCAGGTGTGCAGTGCACAGTTCTTCCGTGATTTCTTCAAGCTGCTGTCCGAAATCCATAAGCCGGAATTGATGGAATGCCTGCTCAAGGATAAACCGATTTATATCTTCTCGGGTGAGGAAGATCCCGTCGGACAACGTGGCAAAGGCGTGCGGCGGTTGATTGAACTGTACCAGAAGTATGGCATTGAAGATCTGGAATACCGTTTGTATCCTGGCGGCCGTCATGAGATGCTGCACGAGATCAATCGAGATGAAGTAGCAGCCCATGTCCTCGATTGGCTGGAGCGGCATACAGCTGGATCAGGTGATACGGCCCGGAAGCCGGAACAGATCATGTAAACATGCTTATTAATGTCTCAATCATAGAAAAGGATGCCTCAGGGTTGTAAACCTGGGCATCCTTTTTCTGTTTATCAATAATTGTCAGCGTTGAACAAACAAGCCGATTATTCTTCGTCGCTCGGTGTGCGGTCAATGATCAATTGTGTGACCTCGGTATAATCCCCGCGCTCCACTTCGTCTTCTGCTGCCTCTATACGCAAATCATCGTTGGTTTCCATCCCGGGCGCAATCGTCGGTTCATCATGCGAATGCGGCGCTCGCTCCTTCTGATTCCCGTTCACCAAACATCGCCTCCTCATATAGGTTGATGCGATTAGAATACCGATACCCAGGAAGTTTTATTCCGAGCGGGAGCTGCCCTTGTTACACTGGCACCGTGTAGTACTGCGGTTGCCCGGTTTCATTCTGCTGGTACAATACCAGCAGCATCGTTGCCGCCTCACCTTCGCCGCCGCTCGCCGGCAGGCCGGTTCCTCCCTGAATGACATCATTCAGGTCAAAAGGCAGCAGCTCGATCATCGCATGTTTCTGCAGGTCGCGCTCGGTGATTCCCAGATCGGCGAAATCGCCGGACAGTGCCGCAGGCTTCTCAACAATATGACGAACATGGGCGGTCCACTGGGCTTTATCCTGTGTATGATCCCACCAAATTTTACGCGGCTTGTACTTATGGCCCAGGAAATAATCAAATTTCATAAGACCCAGAATGACCTCCATATGTCGCGTTTTTCGATGCTGAAGAAATGCGGTCAAGCGCGTAAACAGATCCTCCAGCTGATGGCCGATTTTCTGCCAGCCCTGTCCTTCCCAATAGTCACCGAACTCCTGGAAGAAATCAAACGGGGATGTAAATTCATGCTTCATCAGATAATTCACGGTATGGTCCATTCGGTGCGCGTTCCAATACTTCTCAAGCACGTCCTCCAGCCTCTTCAATCGAACGATATCCGAGAATGGAAGCACGTCACTGCCTAAAATCTCATATGGAGCATGATCCATATACGTGTAATTATACTTCTCCGCATCAATCCGCAGTCCGGTTCCCCGAAGCATCTTCAGAAAGCCTAACTGCAGCTCCTCCGGTCCGAGGGCAAATACATCATTGAACGTTTTGCGGAAGGTATCGTAGTCCTCTTCAGGAAGCCCTGCAATCAAATCCAAATGCTGGTCGATCTTGCGGCTGTCCTTGATCATAGTCACCGTGCGGGACAGCTTGGTAAAATTCTGGCGCCTTTTCACCAGCTCATTCGTTGGATCGTTGGTAGACTGTACCCCGATCTCAAATCGAAAAATGCCGGGAGGGGCATTTTTCGCCAAGTAATCCAGAACCTCGGGACGCATGATATCCGCCGTTATCTCAAACTGGAATACGCAGCCGCCATGATTCTCAATCAAAAACTCGAACATGTCAAGCGCATAATCCCGCTTAATGTTAAATGTCCGGTCCACGAATTTGATCAGCTTCGCACCGTTCTCAATCAGATAGAGAATATCCTTCTTGGTCCGTTCGATGTCGTAGTAGCGAACACCCACCTCAATGCTCGACAAGCAGAACTGACAGCTGAAAGGGCACCCCCGGCTGGTCTCAAAATATACGACCCGCTTCCCGAGATGCGGTATATCCTCCGGAAAACGATGCGGCGAAGGCAGCTCTGCCAGAATGCTTTTGGGTCTTCCCGGATTCACGATCACTTCGCCCTGTTTACGGTAGGCCACGCCATACACAAAATGAAATTTCCGGTCGCCTTCTATCGTTTGCAGCAGATGGTGGAACGTTTCCTCGCCTTCCCCCATCACGATAAAGTCGACATTATGCAGCCGTTTCATCCAGTAGTCCGTATCGTAGGAAACCTCGGGTCCGCCCAGTATGATCGTGACTTCCGGCATTATCTTCTTCACGATGTCGATCACTTTAATCGTCTCTTCGATATTCCATATATAACACGAGAATCCGATCACGTCCGGCTTGCGCTGGAACAGGTCGGAGACAATATTCATCACCGGGTCCTTGATCGTATACTCCGTCAATTCAATATCGAAATCCTTCTCGCTATATGCCTTCAGGCAGCGAATCGCCAAAGAGGTATGGATGTACTTGGCATTCAGGGTTGTTAGTATGACTTTCATGGTAGTGTCCACTTTCCTTCTAAATAATATATTCCGTGCTTCTGACCTGCGGCAGCTCGTTATTCATAGTCGTACAGGTTGTCACTGTCAGGCGATGCGCCCGGTCCGTTCAGGAAAAAATCCAGGAACGGGCGGCCATATTTGCGGAATTTCACTTCCCCGACCCCTTTGACATTCAGCATCTCATCCTCACTCTGCGGGCAGGCCACACTCATCTCACGCAGCGTTGCATCATTAAAAATGATGTAAGAAGGCACATGCTCTTTGCTTGCCAGCTCACGCCGAATCAGGCGAAGCTGTTCGAATACCGTTTCATTCACAGCGGACGGCGAGTAATCGCGACGGCCGCTGCTTCGCTGGCTGCCTGCTGCTTTTGAAGGTCGCGGAACGCGCTGCATGACTTCGCGCTGCCCTTTTAACACGTCTGCCGCCTCGCTTTGAAGTTTCACGACAGGATACTGGCCTTCGGTCAACGCCAGAAACCCTTCCGAAATCAGCACATTGATGGTCTCGGAAATCTCCTTCTCCGTCCGATTGGACATCACACCATAGGTCGGAAGCCGGTCAAAACCGTATTCCAGCACCTTTTTGGCGCGTGATCCCTTCAGCACGGAGGCGATCATGGACACACCAAAACGTTCACGCATCCGGTGAATGCAGGAGAAGATTTTCTGCGCATCCACCGTGATGTCCACAAGCTCACGGTCATCGGTGCAGGAGCTGCACGTGCCGCAAGGGTTGTCCTCATGCTCTTCCCCGAAATAATCCAGCATCGCGCTGCGCAGACAGCGGGTCGTGTAACAGTAATCAATCATCTGCTGCAGCTTCCGGTAATCATTCTGTTTGCGCTCGCCTTCCTGCGGATTCTGTTCAATTAAGAATTTCTGCGTCATGATGTCCTGGGCGCTGAACAGCAGTATGCACTGGCTCGGCTCGCCGTCCCGCCCTGCACGGCCAGCCTCCTGAACGTAGGACTCCATGTTTTTCGGCATATTGTAATGAATGACATACCGAACATTGGATTTATCGATCCCCATCCCAAATGCATTCGTTGCCACAATGACCCGGATGTCGTCATACAGGAAGGCCTCCTGGCTGTCTGCTCGCTCCGAATCACTCATTCCGGCATGATATCGGCCGGCAAGAAGCCCTTGAGCCTGCAGCCTCTGAGACAGATCATCCACCTCTTTGCGGGTTGCAGCATAGATAATGCCCGGCTGGTGGGTATGCGAAGCCGCGTAGTCGAGCACAAACTCGCGCTTGTTCTCACCGCGCAGAACCGACATCTCCAGATTATCCCGCCCAAGTCCCGTTACGAATACTTGCGGCTGCTCCAGACGAAGCAGACGCTGCATGTCCTCCATAACCTCAGGTGTCGCCGTTGCCGTAAATGCGGCTACAATCGGCCGCTTAGGCAATCCTTTAACGAAAGGCGCCACCGAGAGATAACTTGTCCGGAAGTCATGACCCCACTGGGATACGCAGTGAGCTTCATCGACGGCAACAATCGAAATATCGAGTCCTGCCATCTCCTCCCGGAACCAATCCAGCTCAAGCCGCTCCGGGGCAACATACAACAGCTTCAGGTCTCCCCGTTTCGCTGCGCGTATGCGCTCGTTCACTTCTTTGCCGCTGAGCGTGCTGTTGATATAAGCAGCCGCAACGCCCGCCGTCGTGAGTGCATCCACCTGATCCTTCATTAAAGAGATCAAGGGGGATACTACCAACGTCAGACCAGGATACAGCAGTGCCGGAATCTGATAACAGATGGATTTGCCTCCACCGGTCGGCATGATTCCCAGCGTGTCCTGGCCTTCCAGAAGACTGGCAACAATTTTCTTCTGACCATCCCGAAAATCAGGATAACCGTAATATTTCTGCAGATAATCCCGCGCTGTATTCATGTTGGTTGATTCTCTATCATTTGTTTCCACATTCATGGATAAAAACTCCTTATTTCACCTTGGTTTTCCGTTTTGGAAACGCTCATCCTTTAAGTTTAACGGCCTTTCCGTGAATGGGCAACCGAATCCAAGAAGGAAATTGCATTTGATAACGAGAACTTGATAATCATGGAAACAAAATGCCTTCCGTTCATAGTCAAAAATATAAACACCCAAAGTTGGTGATCCCTAGTGAATGATGAACATACCGGAGCCGTACAGCAAGTCATTCAATATATGAAGGAGCATCTCGATGAGCCTATGACAACACAGCAGCTCGCCGATCTCGCACGATACAGCTCCTTCCACTTCTCCAGAGTATTCAAGCGCGTAACCGGCATCTCGGTCAGGCAATACCTGTCAGCGCTAAGAGTCGAATCCGGCAAAACTGAACTCCTCAAAAGACCCTCCCTGCTCGTTAAAATCGGGATGACTATCGGTTTATCCAGTCCGGGCACCTTCAATACCCGTTTTAAGCAGTTTGTCGGTCTGTCCCCGAAGCGATTCCGGTCCACATCCGGATCCCTGCATCAGTATGTGAATCAGTATGAGAACAAACCGTTAAGTTGGGCTGAGGAAGAACTCAATGACTTACCCCGGATCCATTGCCAGATTGTAGCTCCGGAGAATTTCCGCGGCATGATCTATGTCGGGCTGTTCCCGAGGCCCGTTCCCGACCAGAAGCCTATAAGCGGTACAGCTGTCAATCTTAGAAACCGGTCCTGTATATTGACCCGCATTCCAGCCGGCACGTACTATGTGCTGGCTGCCGGCATCCCCTGGAGCCTGAATCCTCGGGATTACTATCTGCTGAATAACTCCTTGCGCGGCAAGCTCGATAATCCCGTTCATATTGACGAGACTACCGATCTGTCGGTCAAGATTACCCTGCGGGAGCCGCTGCCCTATGACCCTCCGATCGTAGTCAACCTGCCTCTGCTATTGTTCGAGAAGGATCGGGGCAACAGCGCAAAGTAGAAGAATTTTGGAATAGCCTGTCCCTCTATACTGAATTTATAGAATAAGCGATCTGAACGCTTGATCGTTAGATGATGGAGGCAAAAGACATGACCATAATTCAAGAAACCCGGATCGAAGCAGCACCCGAGTTACCTTGGAGCATACAGGCTGGAAGGATTCGCAAGAATGGCTGCAAGCCAGAAAATGGGATGTAAATGGGATGTGAATGCCTGGGAAGACATGTTAGCCAGCCTGAAATCGAGCTTCGAATCAGGAGATGGCATTCTATGCTGCGAGTAAACCAATTAAACTAGAGGAGTGAATAACTATGCCCAATCTATGCGTTCTGTCGATTAATGTAAGTAACATGGATCAAGCCAAGCAATTTTATTGCGACATTCTGGGATTTCAAATTTCCAAGGCATACAGTGAAGAGATCATCAGTTTGGAAAACGAGGGCCTCTCTCTTGTTCTGCAGAAATGCGACCGCATTACAAAAACGGATTACCCGCATGAGGCGCAGGTGATTATCGGAATCGAAACTGCTGATGTGAGCGCTGCCATATCGAAGTACAAATCGCAGGGCGTTGAGGTGATCTTTGATACGCCGCAGCCTTGCCCTCCCGGTCTGTACAGTGCGATTCGGGACCCGTTTGGCAACGTAATAGAACTGCTTGAGTTTACGGAGTAAACGTACGAAACCCAAAGGATACGCTGCGTGTAGCAGGGGATCCTTTTTTTATGCAGCGAATGCTTGACTCTGTGCTTTCCTTAGAACCCTCTGTTAAGGTTTAACCTGATACGGGTAAGAACATATTGTTGCAAACCTCTGGAGTCAGAAGCATCGATAGATTAGGAATTACCGGTTTCGGAAATAATAGGTACTCGAACTGATACACTAACTACACAAGGGGAAATTCATATGGATATTACACCGGAACAACGTGTCACCCTGCATGGGTTCAACAACCTGACGAAATCGCTCAGTTTTAATATGTACGATGTCTGCTACACCAAGACCCGGGAAGAACGGGAAGCCTATCTTGAGTATATTGACGAGCAGTACAATGCGGATCGGCTTACCAACATATTAAGCCACGTGGCCGAAATTATCGGAGCCCATGTGCTGAATATTGCTAAGCAGGACTATATCCCTCAAGGAGCCAGCGTTACGGTGCTCGTATCCGAAGGGCCTGTCGTTGAGGTTTCGGAGGAATCCTATGACGAGTCGCCGGGACCACTGCCAGGCAACGTTGTGCTGCAGCTCGACAAGAGCCATATCACCGTCCACACGTATCCGGAATTCCATCCGGACGAAGGCATCAGCACCTTCCGTGCAGATATCGATGTGTCAACCTGCGGGGAAATCTCGCCGCTCAAAGCCCTGAACTACCTGATCCACTCGTTTGATACGGATATTATGACAATAGACTATAGAATCCGTGGATTTACCCGGGATATTCACGGTCACAAGCTGTTCATCGACCATGAAATCAGTTCCATTCAGAACTACATTCCCGACGAAGCCAAGGATTTGTTCGATATGATTGACGTCAATGTTTACAAGGAAAACATCTTCCACACCAAGTGCAAGCTGAAGCAGTTTGACCTGGACAACTATCTGTTCGGTTACACCAAGGACAAGCTGGCAGAAGGCGAGCAGCAGGAGATAACAGAGCGTATCAAGCTGGAGATGGATGAGATCTATTACGGTAAGAACATGGACCGCAGTTATTGACGATTCGGATATATTAAACAAGGCTGGGCTCTCATATGAGCCCGGCCTTGTTTGCCGCTTCTATGGCTTCTTCCCGGTTACGGACGCCCATTTTGGCATACAGGGCTGAAGCGTAATTCCTTACGGTGCCATCAGACAGATATAATTTCATCGCAATCGATTTGTACCGCATGCCTTTGGAGAGATGCTGTAGAATCTCCATCTCCCTCGGCGTCAGATCATATAAAACCCTGAGCGGAGATGACTCCGGAGCACTAGTATCCAGGGGAGCAATGACCGTCTTCTCCTCAAGAAAATCACTCGCGTCCCCTTCGAACAGCTTCGCGGAAATGGAAGGATCCATCAGCGTTCCGCCTCGAATCACGATTCGGATATGTTCGGCAAGTTCACGGGGCTCCATCGTCTTCAGTAAATAACCGTCAGCCCCGCTTCGCATAGCCTGAACGGCCTTGCCCTTCTGCTCAAACGTGGTCAGGATGACCACCTTGATGGAGGGCCAGCGCTGTTTGATACTCTGAGTCGCTGTAATGCCATCCATCACGGGCATTTCCAGATCCATCAGAATGAGGTGAGGTTGGAGTTCCTCACACATGTTCACGGCATCCAGACCATGTTCTGCACGCCCAACCACCTCGAAATCCCTCTCCGATTCCAGAATCATTCCGAGACTATCCCTGACAAAGGGTTCATTATCCACCAGCATTAGCTTTATGACATCGTCTGCCGGCTTCAGCGCCCTGGGCAGGCTGCAGGTCACAACCGTGCCTTCTTCGGAATCCGAGTGGATCGATACCTGCCCTTGAAGGCGGCTGGCTCTTTCTTTCATGGCGCTTAAGCCGAATCCTTCCTGGATTCGGGCAGTTCCTCTGCCGTTATCTTGTATCTCAAGCCGGGTCTGCTGCAGCTCAAATTGAAGCAGAACATCCATCCTCGTGGCATGGCCGTGACGCACGCTGTTGGTCAAAGATTCTTGCAAACAGCGGTAGAAGGTCATTTTCGCCTGCCGCGATATCTGATACTCATCCCCAAGTACTCTGAGCCCAACCTTAACCCCGGCGTTCCGCCCAAACTCCTCTGCTGCCTGTCGGAGTGACTGTACCAACGGAAGCTGCTCCTGGGGAGAATCCAACTCATGCAAATACCCTCTAATCTCATCCAGACTTGTCCGCGTCAATTCCAGCAGATCAGACAGCTTATGTTGCGCAGCTGCGTCAGCTGCCGTGGAGCGAAGGCTTTCCAGCCCCATAATGACAGCGGTATACGTATGGCCCATCGTATCATGCAGTTCCTTGGACAAGCGTTCGCGCTCTTCGAGCAGCGTGACCCGCTCAACCTGAGACAAATACTGCTCCAACACTGTATTTTGCGTTCGAATGATTTCATTCTGGCGATGATTGACCATTAACAGATGAAAAGCAAATCCAAATGCAAACGCAAGCGCGACATGAACCATCATCAGGATCAAATTCGTTGATGGCGCATACAGCTTGATCAGCAGCGGTATCAGCACTATAGTAACTGGCCCCGTCCATCGATACGCAATGCCCGAGCTATTCGCAGCCATCAGAAAAGCCGGTACAATAAATGACAGATAGGCTGCCGGAAATATGGAGGTCAAATATATAGAGATACCGCCCGAAATGACGGTTTCCGTAACCCAATATGCTTTATGATTCAACAGCAGGCACAGCCATGGTACCGAGAAAGCCGCCAATTCCCACAAGACGACAACCCATAACGCCAGAGTAAACTGATCTCGAAGCTCAATGAACGTTAAGATCAGAGAGATGCAGGCCACCATGCGGAGCAGGAGCATCGCCCAGTCGTACCACTTCCATTGCTTCACGATGTCAAACAAAGCTACCACTCCTTGTATTCCCTCTCACGATACCTCATTAATATGACATGGCTCCCAGCATGTGTCTACTGCCAAACGGAGAACATCCATTGCGTGTAGCGGCCTGTCAGTCTGGCTGCCCCCTTAGCTGCCCACGACCCGACGTAAGCAAAAAGAATGCCAGCCACCATCACAAGCAGGGATTTCGGCAACGTATCAATGCGAAGGTTCCCTAAATTCACATCCACAACCGAACTGGTCCATGGTGCCAATATCCACAAGACAGGGACAATACAAAATATAACGCCACAGAATAAACTAATGATGCCAACGATAAACTTCAGCATTAACATCGACACCGCTTTCCAATTTCGTACGTTCGCAAGCTCTTCCTTGGCCTGAGTCCAGGAAGACCCAGAGTGCGCCTTCCTCTTCATAACAGGCTCAATCGTAATATCCGTATAGAACTTTGTCTGGATCCGGTCATAATTCATGAAGGTCCGGGTCGTTCGCAGAAGATACGTAAGGATCGGTATTCCCACGATGGTAAAACACATACTCAAGCCAAACACCAGGCCCACGAGATAATAGCAAAAATAAAATACCCCGGTTCCAAAAGTCAACATCAAAAAACAAAAGTTCAACAGATATTCCCTCAGCCATTTCTTCATACTTATCAGAGCTCCCTTCAGGTCTTGGCGACCTCGATTTCCTGTATCCTACTTCACCCATTGTCATATCGGACAGTGTCAAATTGTCATATGACACTGCTGCATCAAAGAGATGACAGCTTGTTACTGGCCGATATGACAACCCGTTTGCCATACTGTGGGAGATCAAGCCGTCCAAGCCCCAAGATGATGAAATGCAGGATCAAGGAGCCATCGGACCAGCCTTATCCAATCTCATAACTGAAGGAGTATGATATCAATGAAATGGAACAACCCGAAACTGAAAAAGGCATGTTTATTTGTAACGACCGGAGCTCTTGCAGCGGTTGCACTATTGGGGAATGGACCTCTTATAACCGTAGCCTCGAATACGACAACGAATACGATTACCTCTCCGGCGGGATTATCCGCCCCGGTCCGTAACGGACCTGAGGATGTACAGGAGTTGTTAACATTCGCTGATCCGCTGTTTGCCGACAAAATGAAAAAATTCAATGTCGCCGGATCCAATTTTGTGGTTGTCAAAGATGGTAAGGTGCTTGTCAGCAAGGGTTATGGGTATGCCGATAAAAAGAAGCAAATTCCCGTAGATTCTCAGACCGTATTTCAGATTGCTTCCATTAGCAAGACGTTCACGGCCTTGGCAGCGATGCAGCTCGTGGATCAGGGCAAAATCCAATTGGACCATAACATAGAAGAATATTTGGCCGGATTGAAGATTCCGAACAAGACAGGGAAGCCGATCACCATGTTCGACTTGCTGACGTACACCAGCGGCGTGGATAAGCCTGACATTACCACCTACGTCTCACCGGAATACGTGAGGCAGGACATTCCGACCAGAGAATTTTTGGAGAAGCATATGCCTACCGTGGTCCGTCCGCCAGGAGAAGCTTATACGTACGACAACTTTGCCTTTCTGCTCGCCGGTTACGCAGTGGAGAATATGAGCGGCATGCGTTATGACCAATATATGAAGAAGAATATTTTCGAGCCTTTGGGAATGAAATCCACAAGTGTGCGATTCACACCGGAGCTGCTTGCGCGGCTGGCCTCCCACTACAGCCCGGCCGGAGAGTTCCAGCCGCTGTCTGGTCACGCTCCAACTGATGGACCTCAGGGAAGCATCTTATCCACGGGCGAAGACATGGCGCAATATCTTCTGATGCAGCTGCAAAATGGCAGGGCTGGCGATAAACAGCTGGTAAGCCTGCAAAGCTTGAAGCAGATGCACACTTACCAAACCTTCGCAGAAGCCTCGATCCCCATCGCCACCGTTGGCTTCGAAGGCTACTACAAAGAACTAATGAATGGACACCATGTCGTCCTGAAAGGCGGCAATATGCCGGGACATTCCTCCTTAATGGTATTGATTCCGGAGCATAATACGGGCTTTTACATGTCCTATAATAACGACACCAACATGAGCTTGGAGATCTACGAGGCGTTCATGGATCACTACTTCCCGGAAACGGAAGCAAGTCCGCAGCCTGCATTCGTAGAATTAAGCAAAGAGGAAGCCAAGCCATATACCGGGATTTATCAAAACACCCGGGCTTTCAGCATTCGAACTCAATTCGCTTACGAGAACGGCCATCTTACCATGGAAGATTCCACAACGGGTAAACATACGCTTCAGAAAATCAATGCCCTGCTGTTCCAGGATGAGCTGGGAAACAAAGTCAGCTTCAAAAAAGGAGCAGCCGGACAAATCCAATATTTTTACTACACCAGCCCAGTCGGTCTGGGTGTCGTAGCGGAATCTCAGAAAATGGAGTCTAAACCTCCTTTTGCAGATGTGCCGTCAAACAGCAAGTTTAGAACCCACATCGATCATTTGCAGACTTTGGGCTTAATTCAGGGCATAGGGGGAAATCGCTTTGATCCCAAAGGAACGATGACGCAGGGACAATTCGCAGACCTGCTGATCCCGGCCCATGGGTGGAATATATTCCCTGTCGCGGCCAAAGCCAATCAACAGCAAATGATCCAAGGCATTCCCGGTTATCATCGCTCGAAGCCTATTACAAGGCAAGTTGCCGCTGTCATGATCCAGAATCTAAGACAGCTGAACGTGGATACCAAGGTTACCTTATCCGGTTCGACAGATGCCTGGGCGGTAGAAGCCGTTCAAGCGCTTGTCGGAAATGGTGTCGTGGACCCGGACACCCGCGTCCAACAAGACGGCTCGGTCCACTTTCGTTCCAAGCAGCTGCTCCTTCGTCAAGAAGCCTGTGCGCTGCTGGACAAGGCTTTTAACTACTACGCCCTCCCGATAGCCTTGAAATAAATCATGGATCAATAAGTTCTGCACCCCTCGCTGCAAGACTTATTGATATTCCCCTTTATATCCAACAAGGAAATAAACTCTGTTTTTTAAATCAAATGGCCTGTTTTTTGTATGTTGCCAATCCCCAATGTTCCATACAATGAAAGTGATTTTCCAATAACTTTCCATTCCATAAGGGAAGGAGGATTTCCACACCCCGTAAATGAAAGCGCATACGGATGGCTGTATATCAGCATCCACACCAACCATGGAAAGGTGGCTGAACATGAAGAAAGGAATAATCATCAGCTTTTACCGCAAGCTGCTGGCAGCAGCCCTTATCATTCCGCTTATGATTGGCGGTAGCAGCCCATTGTTTGCGGCGGAATCACATGACCTGGAGGGCAGTCCGCAGGAAGCAAATGCGAAAGCCAGCCGCATCCAGCTGGAATATTTGGACAGGGGGATCGTATCGGCCCCCACATCGGAAGGTATCTTCCTGAGCTGGCGTTTGCTTGCTGATGAAGTGACCGGCTATAGCGGCAAAGGACTGACCGGTCCGATCTTCCATGTATACCGGGACGGCGCCAAAATTGCCGTTGTGGAGAACAGCACCAACTATCTGGACCCATCAGGTACAAGTTCATCGACCTATTACGTATCCGCCGTTATCGACGGCAAAGAAGTGGATCAAAGTGCAGACTCTGCCCCCTGGTCCTCCCCTTACTACGACTTGAAGCTCCAGAAACCGGCGGCTGGCATGACGCCTGCCGGAGAGCCGTATACGTATTCCGCGAATGACGCCAGCATCGGGGATGTCGACGGCGACGGGCAGTATGAGTTTTTTGTCAAATGGGACCCCTCCAACTCCAAAGACGTTTCCCAGATAGGATACACCGGCAACACTTACATTGACTGTTACACACTGGAGGGTACCCTGCTGTATCGGATCGACCTCGGTGTAAACATTCGTTCAGGCGCACACTATACGCAGTTCATGGTCTACGACTTTGACGGTGACGGCAAAGCGGAAATGATGCTCAAGACAGCACCCGGCACCAAAATTCTGCGCTATGACCCTGCGGGCAACATGACCTCCCAGAGATACATTACGCTGCTGCCCGAGGATGTGAAGGCTGGTTACTCCAATCAGGACGATTACCGGCTGAGTAAAGACGGCTATTACGAGCATATGGTGAGTTTGTTCATGAATTGGCATCAGCATGAAGAGGTCGCAAGCGGCCATTGGCCGGCTACACTGGAAGAAAGCTTCGGGATGGAGAAAAAATACAGCTATCCGCTCTCCCGCACCGATGCCGAAAGTCTGGTCGATGATTTCATGGATCGTTATGCGCCGCAGCGAAGCGCCCGCAATAATCTCCGGGCCTTCGAAGGGTTTATCGTGGAGGGTCCGGAATATCTCAGTGTATTCGAAGGCGCAACCGGCAAAGAGCTGGAAACCATCCGTTACAAACCCGGCAGACATGACGACGGTCTGATGTGGGGCGATTATGCGATGGCCCGAATTGAGCCAGGGAATCGCGTGGACCGCTTCCTTGCTGCTGTCGCTTATCTTGATGGAGTACAGCCCTATGCCGTATTCGCTAGGGGATATTACACCCGATCCACGCTGGTCTCCTATCAATGGGACGGGAAGCATTTAAAGGAGCATTGGTACGTGGACAGCGGCTGGACGCCCATGACCAATCCGTTCAACGACAGCCCGCATGGCCGGGACGGAACCGATGCCGTCTTCGGTACGTTGACAACGCAAGGGGCACACTCTCTGAGTGCGGCCGACGTCGATGGAGACGGCAAACAGGAAATCGTATACGGCTCCGCAACGATTGACCATGACGGCACGCTGCTGTACAGCTCCACGGACGTGCTTCCGCCCCAGAGCGCAGATCCCGGTACGGTGGCTCGCCTTGGGCACGGGGATGCGATGCATGTGACCGATATCGATCCGGATCGACCGGGTCTCGAAATCTTCATGGTTCATGAAGGCGGCACTTATGCCCCTTACGGTTATTCCCTCCGTGACGCTGCAACAGGCGAGCTGCTGTACGGTGGTTATACCGGAAAAGACACCGGCCGCGGCATGATTGGGGATATCGATCCCGATCAGCGGGGACTTGAAACCTGGGCTGTCGGGACGTGGACTGCAGACGGGAAGCAGCTTTCCACCGCCATGCCGGGCACAAACATGAACATCAAATGGTCCGCCGACATGACAACCCAGATCATTAACGGAAATTCAGATCTGACGCCTTCCATTGAGCGCTGGCGCCATGGAACACTGCTCACCGCAGAAGGCACACGCACCAATAACGGTACGAAGGGAAATCCGGCGCTCGTTGCCGATATCTTCGGAGACTGGAGAGAAGAGCTGGTGGTGCGCACTACGGACAGCTCCGCACTTCGGATCTATCTGAGTACCGAGGTCACCGACCGAAAACTCTATACGTTAATGCATGATCCGCAGTACCGGGTAGAGGTTGCCCGGCAGAATACAACGTATAACCAGCCTTCTTACACCAGCTTTTATTTTGCATCCGATACGGACTTTTCAGCTGTTCCCATTCCTTACTATCAATCACCGGGCATGCTGGATTTGCTGGAAAATCGGGTGAGCGAATATGCCCTCTCGGGCGAACTGACAAATCCGCTGCACTCCCGGCTTACCCATTCCCTGAAGCAGGCGAAGTTTCACATGAGCAAAGGCTCCAGGGGGCAAGCGCTCAAATTCATGAATACATTTATTGCTCAGCTTGAGGAGATGAAGAAACCGGGAACGATATCGAATAAAGCACGGTTGAATCTGTCTTACCAAGCCCATGCCCTCATGGGCTTGTGGAAGTAGCATGATCCCTCAGTAGTATCACTCCCTAATAAAGCCGCCCCACTCCAATTTCTATATTGGCAGTGCAGGCGGCTTTAACGGCTTTAACCTATAAACCGTGTATTAGAATTGAACCGAAAATCCGTCAAACCGGTGAATTCCCGTCCCAAATCGGACCAGATCCTGCTTCCGCAGTGCTTGCACCGCTGCTCGAACCTCGTCCAGCAGGACCGGGTCCAGCCCGATCGTATTATGGGCTCCGTAAATCCGCTTCACCCCGTCGATATCCGCTATCCGCTCCAGCGAGTTCACCAGATCCTCCGGGCTTGTCGTAGGGTAAAATGCGTAGACCGGTGTCTCGTCATACAGCAAATCCCCCGTGAACAAATATCCCCGGCTCGGATCAAACAATGCGATATGACCGGGAGAATGACCCGGTGTGTGGTAGATGACTAGATTTCGCCCGCCAAGCTCGATGATATCTCCATCCCGGAGGAGACCCGTCGGCTGCCCTTGGTAAGGCGTGTACGCTGCGGGATCAAAGGAGGCCGGTACGGGTCTTGTGATATCGCGTGATATATCCTTGCGAATCTGTTCAACAGAGAGCTTCTTAATACCGCTGACAAGCCAGTCCTCCTCAGCCTCATGCACATAAATATCTTCATATTGCCCGTGACTGCCGATATGGTCCGCGTGAACATGCGTGGTCAGTACCATGATGGGTAAATCCGTCAGCTGATCCGTCATCCGCTTCATGTTGTCGATGCCGAGTCCCGTATCAATCAATGCCGCCCGCTCGTCGCCAATTAACAAAAACGAGTGCACCTTCTCCCAATGACCGTATTCACTGATCGCAAACGTAGTGTCGTCAAGCTTGGATACGGTAAACCAGACATCATCGATCACGACTTGATATGGTTTATGCTCCATATGTATGTCCCCCTCATTCAGCTTTATTTAGCCATTTATGTCCTTACGATTATCCTGAAATGCAATCAAAGACATATAATAACTTTTCTCTTCTGCCGTCAGAGATGTCCCACCCGCTGGGGTCGGCTCCATCCTGAAGTGCTTGTCCATAAGCAATTTGAACTCCTCTATAAAAGCATGAAAGCTCTCCTGTGTAGCATGGAAACGATAGGTCGAGGCCAGATTTTTCCGGTGATGCTCATTCGCGCTGCTCAAGGCAAAAGAAGCTGCCGGTGCATGCTCAATCTTCGTCCGGGTAATATCCAGCGTCTCCATAAAGACCTGCCGCGAGGTTTCCACCAAATCGAGGCTGGGGAGCAAGTGATCTTCCGGAATAAAACGGCTCGCGACAGCGCGATAATATTTCTGAACGATCCCGTTCTTCTCTTCCTTGCGGACGATCTGAATAACCCCGTGTTTCTCCAGCTCTTTCAAGTGAAAATAAATATTGTTTCGCGTTATATCCAGCATCTCTGCCAATTGCTGTCCCGTATGGGCATCCTTTACGAGTTTCATCAGTATTTTCGTGCGGAGCGGATCGGCAATCGCCTTCAGCTGCTCATGGGTTTTAATTTTATAGACACCTGTAATTTCCAATTTAACACCTCTCTATACTTTACCGGTAAAATTAATTTTACTGTTGGTCGTGTATCATCCTAACATGTCAACTATCCACAGTCAATCCTGTTATCCTATAGTCGGCATGTTCCCCTTCTATGACCGAATTGTGATATAGTAGCCTCATCGTATTTATGTCATTATGATTTTCGAAGGATGTGCCTTATGTTTGACCCCAATATATTTGATAATTTAAAGGTTGGCATTGAGAATGTCGTCTATGACCTTGACAATCTGGATGAAGTTATTCATGTAATCGGCAGGGCAGACCTGCTGGATATGGCCGTTATGTCCAGAAGCTTCAGCCTTCGATTCGAGTTAGTTCAGCAGCCCATGACTTCGGCTGAGATTATTCTGGAGACGGGACTGCGTGATCTTGCCACTGAGATTTTGGAAATTTCGGAGGGACAGCCTGGCTGTGAGCTGAAGCTCCGCTTCTATAAACATATCGCAGATGTTTCCAGGGAATGTCCGGTCATTTCGCAGATCGTGGAGGAGATATGGAAGCCCGAGCTTCGTCCGGTGCAAACGATAAGTTACACCTACGGCAACGATTCGCCCCAATTACACAACACCATTGAGCTTCGCTTTCCCCGCAAAATTAACGAAGAACAGATGGGGGATATCCAGAACATGATCGAGTTTATGCTTCGTACGCTGGGGGAATTAAACCGGATGTAACTAGCAAGGGGCTCTATAGTGTACAAGAATTAGAGAGGAGTGAGTTCTAGTGAAACGGTTCATTCTGTCTGCTGGGATCGGATTAACGATGATTTTCGGCATAACTTGGTTGATCCGCTTGGTGAAAGACGATACCTTTCTAATTGCACATTTTATACTAGGACTTGCCGGTATCATCATGCTGAGTTACTCCATAGGCAGCTATCTCATAAAAAGAAAGAGCCCACCCTATCATTAAATAGAGGTCGGGCTCTTCTGCTATACTCTTATGCAACCACCAATCGGATCCAGATATCCGATGGATCCTGGACTGCCCAGACGCCATCCCGCTGCTCCAGCTGCAAGCCGGCCTCGCGGATACGCCCGGTCACGGCCTCAAGCTCCTCATGGCTTGGAAGCACAATGCTATAATCCTCGATTCCCGCAGCGCTCCGCGGGGTGTTCGGAATACCGCGTCCAGCCCATACATTCAGTCCGATATGGTGATGATATCCACCAGCAGATATAAACAGCGCAGCATCTCCGTAATGGGCCGTCACCTCAAAACCCAGCACGTCGCAATAAAACGCCCGTGCATCCTGCAGCCTGGACACATGGAAATGCACATGCCCGATCACGGTGCCTTCCGGAAGTCCATACCATTCCTTATCCTTGGATAAAGCGAGCAGACCCTCCACATCGACAGGATCGGTGGTCATCACGTATTCACCCTTGGCATCCCGCTTCCAGGTATCCTGCGGGCGATCGGCATAAATCTCGATGCCATTTCCATCGGGATCATTAATATACAATGCTTCGCTGACCAGATGGTCGCCTTGACCAACCGGAATATTATGAGCAATTAAATTCGCAAGTGCGAGCCCCAATGATTCCCGGTCCGGAACGAGAATTGCAAAATGGTATAGACCCGCCGTTCGGGTCTGGGGTCTGACCAGATCCTGAACCTCCTCTACAATCAGCAGCGGCTGCTTGCCGTCCGCCGTCAGCTCGGCCACTCTGCCGTGTTGGCGAAGCATTTTCAAACCAACGACCTCCGTATAAAAGCGTACGGATTGTGCCAGATTGCTGATGCGCAGAGAAACCGGTCCGAGATTTGTGGATGGATGTAGTATGGCTGTCATGTTCTCACTCCTTAAATGTTGTTTGTATTCCAGAAATATATTCATCTGTTCTATAAGGACAACTTGTAATCAAATCAGTTACATCTAACTTGTAATCATTATAGTTACAGGACGTGACTTTTGTCAAATACAGTAATTAACATTTCAACTATTTGCACTACTACCGCTAACAAAAAGAAAACGCCCTTCCCACACTAGGACAGAGCGTTGATCATCACTATTTTTCGTTTAATGTTCCATTAGCTGAAGCGTAGATATTCCTGATGATCTCTTCCAAACTCACCTCATGCAGCGTATTCTCCATCGCCTTCTGAGCAGCAGAGAAGACCGGTACAATGGCCGTTTGTATATGTTTGCCCACAGGACACTTCGTGTCCGAATTCTCGTGAATGCTGAACAGGGAATCCTCCTGCACGACGTGAACGGCATGATAAATATCCAGAAGCGTAATCTCGGCTGGATGCTTCGCCAGCTTCGCGCCTGCAACTCCAGGTTTAACCTCAACAAGGCCCGCTTTACTCAGCATGCCGACAATACGCCGTATGACCACCGGATTCGTATTCACACTCTCTGCAATATAATCTGAGGTGCTGATCCCAGCCTTATTCATCTCCAGCACGGAAAGAATATGGATAGCCACTGCAAATCGGCTGCTTATATTCATGTGATCCCTCCTGACGGTCCCAATCTTCAAATAACTAGCATGTAACCATCATAGTTACATTACACCGCAAAGTCAACGATCAAGCCCCGCCAAGAGCATGAAGTGCGCTATATCAATCCAAGGAACACGGTCCCTCATATGTAATTTTACGATTCGGATATCCGATGTATTCAGGAGCTGCTCGCCAACTGGTCTGATAAAAAGACCACACTGGAGAATCTGATGATCCCGCCTGCGAAATAAAGCTCATCCCTTCATGAAAAAAAGCCTCTTTCACGCTATGGGTCAGTCCCATATGGCTGAGAGAGGCTTTTCACGTTTAGGATCCGCTGGATTTAGAACATCGGGAATACGTATTTGATAAGGAAATACAAGAAACCAAAAAAGATGATCAGATATGCAACGTACTTGATTAAAGTAGAAGCCACCCTGCTGGAGTCGCTGCGCTCCTCGATGTTCCGAGTCTCAATCTCCACGTCATGGTCCTGGCGCTGCCTGCTCATAGTCTCCACCTCCATCCGATTCTGTAGTGCAGATGATGGTAATCTCTTGAAGCTTACTACTCTTTACACACTCGTCAAGAGATTGAACCATTCTGCAAGGGAGACTGGAGTAATTGATAGTACCTTAGCAGGCCTTGTTATTTAAAGAAAGCCAATCATGGCAGGCAGCACGATGAAGGAAGCCAGTGTGGTCCACAGGATGCACCTGGATACAAGCTTCGGTGCGGCGTCATACTCTTCCGCAAGGATCACGGCGTTTACCGCCGCAGGCATGGCGGACAGAATCAGAATAACCGAGAATAATGTTCCCTTAATGGATAATATCGCGAGCAATCCCCAAGCCACTAACGGGCCGATCAGCATTCGCATCGCCATCCCCGACCAGAATCCGCGCCTTGTGACGGATAAAGACGTTCCAGCTTCCCGTACGCCTACCATCTGAGCGCCCAGAATCACAAGGGCCAGCGGCGCATAAGCTGCGGACAGCATGGATACGCCGGTTTCCAACCCTTGCGGGAGCTGGAAATCCGTCACGCGGAAGAGCACGGCGAGCGCCGCTGCGTAGACCGAGGGAAGCGTGAATACCGATCGGATCGCTTTGACTGCCGAAAAATGTGATCTTGCTGCCAGATACACGCCTAATGTATTCATAATGATAATTTGTATAATGACATAGACGGAGGCTTTATCCAGCCCTGCCTGCCCGAAAGCCAGCAGCACGAGCGGAAGTCCATAATTCACGCTGTTGGTGAAGATGGTGGTCAAGGCAAGCCCGGATTTTTCCGTTTGGGATAGACCCAGCATTTTCCCAGCGAAGGCACTGAGTGCCCACAGGACCATCACGTTCAGAAGACAAAACGCAACCGTGACCGTGACCTCGTTCGAGGTTATAGAAGCCTTCTCCAACGTCTCGAAGATGAGGGCCGGGCTTAACACATACAAAGACAAGGCCGAGAGCGCCTTGGTTTCGATTCCCTTAAAGCGTTTGAGCAGCGCTCCACCGATGACAGGCAGAGATATGGGCAGGAATACGCTATAAATCGTAGCTAAGAAAGAAGAGATCATGGAGTTCACCCTTAAACAAATTAAAATATCACGTTCTCTACATCCTACCCCATCCCTGAAGCATTCGTCCAAGATTCAAAGACTATAGGTCTAATAGGTATTCATTATGTAAGCCTCCTGATCACAAAGGAAACGACGGTTCCATTGCCCCGCGAGCTGTTGATCTCCAAGCCTTGCCCGTATATTTGCTTCAAGCGGCGGTCTGTGTTGATCATGCCGACTCCCTTGAGGTGTTTGTGGTTTCGCTGATCGTGCTCCAACATGCGGCTGAGGTGTTTCTCATCCATCCCGACACCATCATCCGCGATAATAATCTTCACGATTTCCGCTTCACTTGCAATGCTGATGCTCACGGTTCCCCCCTCAGCCCGTACCAATATTCCATGAACAACTGCATTCTCCACAATCGTCTGCATGGCCAATGGAGGCAGCTCCAATTCCTGAACAGGAATTTCGTCCGCAATATTCCAATGGACGCGGAGCCGGTTACCATACCGTTCACCCTCGATATACAGATATGAACGAACCAGGCCCAGTTCCTGCTCCAGCGGTATAAGTCGCTGCAAGTTGCTGACATCATAGCTTGTTCTCAGATAATGGCTGAATTCCTCAATCAGCATAATCATCCGGGAAGGGTCGAGCTCGCCTAATGAAGCGATCGAATTTAATGTATTGTGCAGAAAATGCGGCTGGATTTGTGCCTGGAGCCAAGCCGCTTCCATATGCAGCCGTTCCTGAATGGACCGCTTCAGTTCCAGCAGTGCGCGTACCCTCGTTTTTAGTTCCAGATGATCCACCGGCTTAATCAGATAATCGTTGGCTCCGGACATGAACCCCATATGGATATCCTCGGGCTGGCTTCGGGCGGTCAGCAGCAGGATCGGAAGCTCGGCGAGCATATATCTCTGCCGAATACGTCTGGACAGCTCATATCCTGACATCTGGGGCATCATCACATCCGAAATGATCAGATCCCACTCGGCCTGCTCCAGTAATCGGAGGGCCTCCTCTGCCTGGGTCACGACAGTAATCCAATACCCTTCGCCAGAGAGCAATCCACGGATAACCTTCAGGTTAACCGGATCATCATCTACGACGAGCAATCTGAAGACGTCTTGATCCGAATACGGCTTAACCTCCACCGCTTCGGTCCTTTCCTTATCGGACACATCCATCTTATCAAATGCGGCCCCCGTCTCTTGTAATGAAGTTGAGGATGAAGCGGCCGCTGCGATCAATTCCTGAGTCTGCAGCTTCTCCTGTGCCGTAATCTCGTTCAGTTTCAAGGTGAACGTAAATGAAGTTCCCTGTCCGGGAACAGATGACACGGAAAGATTCCCTCCATGCAGCTCGACCAGCTGTTTACAGATGCTCAGCCCAAGCCCCAAGCCGCCTCTTGCAGCAGTCAAACGGGAATCACCCTGCTCATATGGGTGGAATATACGTCCCAGCGTCTCTTTCTCCATGCCGATCCCCGTATCACGAACATGGACGCGAGCGGTTGCCTGATCCGCATCCGCAGCTAGCTCAATTCGGCCATGCTCGGTGTACTTCAACGCATTATGGATCAAATTAAACAAAATCTGGACCAAACGGCTTTCGTCAGCGCGTACCTTAGGAAAGTCATCTGCGATCTTACATACCAACTCGATGGGTCTGCCTTCCGCCATCGGCCGGAGCATATCCAGCACACCCTGGGCTGCACCCTGAAGATGAACAGGCTGAATGTTAAGCCGCATTCGGTTGTCCTTCAGCAATGAAACATCCAGCAAATCATCCAGCAGCAGCGACATCCGCCGGCCAATTCCGGTTATCAGCTCAAGCTGTCTTTGATCCTCTTTCGCTGGTGCTTCTTGTTTCTTATCCCGATCCAGCAGCGTTTGTGCGATATTAATCATGCCGTGCAGCGGGTTCCGCAGTTCATGAGACGTATTCGCGAGAAATTCATCCTTCATCTTGTCTGCACGCTTCAGCCGCTCAGCCTGTTCCTTCAGAACGACAGCGTTTCTCGTAAAGCGGATGAACCAGAAGGAGGCGAAACCGAGAAATGCGATGATCAGATCAACCGGATAATACGGAAGCTCTTTGAAATACCAAAATCTAAGAATTCCGCTTAGCATAATATTGCAGGACACGGCAACGGCCGACAGCAATATGAATATCGCGGCCTCCGTCCGCTCATTGACCGCCTTTCTGGCCATTGAGGGCAGAAACAACACGGCACCTATTAATACCACGGACAAAAATTTAGTGAGATACACCATAAGATGAAACGGCAGAATCAAATAAACCACTGCATAGGAAACTGCCAGAATCACGTAGACCCGATAAAAGACCTCCTTGATTCTGGGCTGAAGCAGATGCTTGGTGCACAGAATCAAGCATAGAGAAATTGCCACATAACTGATAACCCTGAGCTTCACCGTCCATTCAAAATTAATGACAGGAAGCCAGGCAAGAAGCAGCTTATCATCGTCAACCAGCGTGGCAAGGAGAGTGACAAGAATGAGACCGGCAAAATAGTATAGGCCTTTGCTCCGATAGCCGATCAGATACAAAATAAACACATACAAGACATGAAGCAGTAACACGATGCACACCAGCAGCTGCATGTTTTCCGAGAATGCTTTCCCCTTCATGACCGCTTCAGCCGTTCCAAATTTGATGGGCAGCCGGATTCCGCCGGAATCCGGATATTGATAATTGCTCACTTCCAGGGTGATATCCAGCTCATTTCCAATGCCCGGTGGAAAGATTGCGACATGAGGCACATTCCTGGCGACATGAGTGTCTGGCGTATCAGACGGATGGCCTAATTCGTGCACTAAATCGCCATTGACGTACAAACGATAGGCCGTACGGATATCCGTGATCCAGATGCCATAAATTGCACTCTGTTTCGGTACGAGCACCTTGAGACGATAGGTTCCGTATCCGATCTCGCTTCCGTTCTCGTTCAAACTCTTCCAAGGGCCGGGAACCTGCAGGCAGCATGAATCGGAGGCCGTCTGTGCTCCTTGATGATGCAGCCGTTCAGGGCCCCTCCATTGATTCGGATAAAAGATCCATTCCCCATTAAGAGCAACCATATTTCGGTCATCCGCCTGCCACCCCCGCAGATCTAACACCCCCTGCTGGAACGAGACTTGTTCGGGTACCATGATGAACTTAAACCATACGAATCGTATGAAGAGTAATATCACGATAAATAATAAAGTAATCCCCAGCAATCTTCTGCCGGAGATCGGTTTGGATTCAGTGTTGGAATGGGTCGACAACCATAACAGTCCTTTACCTTATAATAATGAACCCTACATCATGTCCATTATTTTACATCGTTACAGGACCGCTGTCTTTAATTTCGACAAAGTTTCAGCTTAACCTACTGTCAGGCACACCCCTTACACAACCGCCTTCCCTTCACGCTGCAGCGGCCGGTATGGAAATAATTCTGCGGCAGAAACATGTTTTAACCTATAATAAGAATAAAATCTTTTCCTTCCCGACGCCTCATACAGCCACGAGAAAAAATCGAATATCGAATCATCCACCCATTTTCCGTTGTATTCAACGAGCGACCGCAGATAAGGGATTTGGAGTTTCACTTTGCCCTCCCACATGAAAATAAACGTGTTGACCTCCGCATTTTTTTGCAATAAAAAATGAAGTGTTTGCTCATCCAGCAAAAACTTCTCCTGGTCACATATGAATACAGGCCCCTCGTCTGTCGCTACGATGCCGATCAGCTTTGTGTTGAAATGAACATAGAAGCCTCTGCAATACTGGACATCCTTCCCCGCATCCAGCTCAAGCTCCCGAAACGATCCAAGCTCCAGCCCCACAGCCTTATGCAGCGAAGAATCCTTAAATCTCCGAATAAATTTCATAACCGAATGATGTACCTCCTGATTCTTATGATTCTCTCCAGAGTATAGGCGGCCATCCTCTACAATTTCTGAACAGGGCACCAGAATGCAGGTCTTCCTTCTTCGAACAATATAAAAAAAATCACCGAATGCATATCCGGTGATTACGCGCAATATAAGTGTTATTCTAGTTCAGGCTCTCAGTATGAGCTCCGTGGTTCCATTCGTCGTACCACTTTTTTATGTAAGGACTCGGCTCCTCACCCATCTCATCCCTTAATAATTGAGACAGAAGAGCGAATTGTCGGTGCACTTGTGCCGGATTATCCTGCATCACATATAATTTCATGAGTGAAAAATAGGCCTTCTCCTCCATGGGATGCTGCCTCTGGATCGAGGAATAACACAATATGGCCTCATCCATACGCTCCTGTTCCACATACCAGTCCGCCATGCATAAAGAAGAAGTAAGCCATAACTCCTTCAAGCGCTGCCGTTCTCCCTCTGCCCACCAATAATCATATTCCTGCAGGTAATCGCCCGTGTACAGCTTCATCATTTCAATATGCCGATCAATCGAAGCGGCCGACACGGAAGGGTTTGACGAGAACCAGTTCTCCCATTCCTCGATGTCCAGCTGTACGTCCTCTATATTCAGCACGTAGCCTTCCGTCGTGTTGGTAATCTGAAACCTAGTGTCGTAAGGCTCCAGGGTCTTTCGGATGTGATAAATGGCGGTATACAGCTGCGGATATGCCTTGTCCATATCGAACTCCGGCCACAGCATATCGATCAATGCCGACTTTCGAACAAGCTGCCCCCTATGCTGCAGCATATAGATGAATATCTCCTGGGCCCGGGTTGTCCGCCAATGGAGCATGGCAAATTGCCCTGGATCATTCGGCTGCTCGACCATCACTTGACGAAACATTGTCATCCGAATTTTGCGGTTGGGCTCCATAACCTCTTCCGGCCTTGCAGCAATGCGGCTTCGCAAGCGCTCCATCGTTTTGGCCACTCTGTCGATCTGCACGGGTTTCACAATGTAATCGACCGCATTCAATTCAAATGCAGTAACGGCATACTCGTGATAACCCGTCACAAAAACAATGCACAGATGGGGCTTTTGTTCCAGAAGCTGCTCGGCCAGCTCAATTCCGTTTAATTCGGGTAAGCTGATATCCAAAAAAACGATATCCACATCCCGTGATAGAATTTCTTTTCTCCCTTCAAAGGGATTCGTGTACGCGCCTATTACATCTATAGAAATGGTATCCAGTTTTAACAGCTGCCGTTCTAAATACTTCAAGGCCAACGGTTCGTCATCTACGAGAATTACCTTCATTCATATTACTCCTTGGATTGGAAAAATACGGTCATATTTAACTATATTGATTCCTGCGCATTGTTGCAACAATCGATATCGCAATTATGACAATATACTCATTATTTTTTCTCTTGAAAAACTTATAATTCCAAGTATAATACTTGGTATAAAACTGAGAAAGAGTTTGCTAAGGGGGCCTTCAACTTGGAGTATCACGATAAAGAACCGGCATCTTTGTCCCTTGATGATTATCTCGATCTTCTGAATCTGGCCATTCGCTTGGGAGATACGAAGTGGCAGGCAGATATTATGGCCACGCTCCAGCAAATGCAGGAGCCGCAGTCCAAACCGCACATGAAAAAGGACGAGTGCACCGAGCAGGAGCTGTGGCAATGCGTGGATCAAATCAATGACCGCATGCTTGTCCTGTACAATGATCTGAAGGCAACGGATGATGAAGACATGCAGCGCGAGCTGCTGGATCAGATGTGGAGGCTTAAAATTGCGCGGGTTGAGGTGTTCCGAAAAATACGCTCGATATATCTATAAAACAAAGACGATTCTTCAGCTGGAAGAATCGTCTTTGTTTTATAGATGAGGATACCGCTCTCTATAATTATACATTCAGGTTATAATACACAAACTCATCATCCCTCGCGTACCCCGCGGATTCATACAACCGCTGCGCTTTCAGGTTATGCAGCTGCGTGGACAAAGTCAGCCCCTTGGCACCGGTTTGAACAGCATGCATTTTCGCTTGATCAAGCAATTTTCTGCCGATGCCATGCCCCCGGTAATCCGAATCCACAAACAGATCATTCAGAATCCATATGCGGGACATCGAGAGCGATGATAAGGATGGATATAGCTGTACATAACCTGCCGGAACCAGAGTATCTGCCGTCTTAGAGACTGCTAAATAAATAACTGAATCCCCTTGAGTGAGTCTCTCCCGGATATATTGCTCTGCCCCGGACAAGTCATCATCCCGCTTGTAAAATTGCCGATACTGATTGAATAAACCGGCTGCCTTGCCCAGATCCTGCAATTCTGCTCGATATACATAAATCTCCGCCTTCAAACATCCCACATCCTTTTTGTCCATCGTTAATTCTAGTGTACTGGGGACATGCAGGTGTTTAGAATGCAGATTTCAATGAATTGTTTGCATGGATAACCCTATTTAGCCATCCCGATATCCGCTATTACGCTTGATGATACAACGCCCTGTATTCATCCTCCAGGATACTCATCATAATGGAGTCATGGTAACGGTGATTGTAGTACAGCGCATCACGCTGGACCCCTTCCCGTTTAAACCCTACCTTCTCATAGGCCTTAATCGCCCGTTCGTTATAATCAAACACCTGCAGCTCGATCCGGTGAAGATTAAGAAGTCCAAAGGCATATTCCAACAAAAGCCTGATCGCTTCCGGTCCATATCCCTTACCTAGATGCTCAGCGGAATCGATAGCAATGCGAATATTAGCATTCCGGTTTATATGATCGATGTCCTGCAGAGCTACGTCACCAATGACCTGATCGTTATCCGATAAAGCAATCAGGAGCAGCACGGTATCGCCGCCAACAGATTTAGCCTCAATATATCGACGAACGCCTTCCATCGTAAAAGCCTGTCTTGTCCCCGTCAGCCTCCGCATTTCCGGATTGAACAGCATCTGGAAATATCCTTCTGTGTCTTCTTGTCCGACGGGTCTCAAGTAGATCCGCTCGCCTTCCAGAAACCGTACCGGTTTCGGATTCCATATGGTTGAACTCATTGCCGTTGTAACCTCCTGTTTCCTCTGGAACTTGAAATCCCTTATACTATATCAATACATTGACCATATCCATATATGCAGATTCCAATAATTATAAAGGACAGATTCTATGAAACAGGTTCCCCTTAATCAAACAGAGATTACATCAGCGCTTGATGATTCCTCTATCCCTCTGTATGTGGGATTATATCAATATATCAAACAGGAGATTTCAGGCGGTCAGTGGCCTCATTCAGCCCGTCTTCCTTCCGTGCGCAAGCTTGCGGAGCTGCTTAATGTCAGCACCACGCCGATTGAAATGGCGTATCAGCAGCTGCTGGCGGAAGGGTTCATTGCCAGCAAACCCCGCAGCGGATACTATGTTCAGATGGCAGCCGATCCTCCCTTTTCGCCTCCTATACAAACGTCTTTACCAAAAGGGCCGATGCTTAAGCGCCACCACTACTTCCCATACGACTTCCACATGTCGAAGAATGAATATCAATATTTCCCGCTGACGGAATGGAGAAAAACCTATAACCGCTGTTTGCAGGAAAATGCCACCACTGACATGCTGTTCTACGGTGACCCTCAAGGCGAGGAAGGGCTCCGTTACCAGATTGCAAACTACGCCAGGAGTTTTCGCGGGGTATCCTGTACACCTGAGCAGGTGATTATCGGCTCGGACCCGTTCCCTCTTCTGGATCTGGTCAGCCGATTGCTGCTTCCTTACGGACAGACTATCGCGGTAGAAGACCCCTGTTACCCGCAGCACCCGGAGGTTTTCCGGCAGAAGGGCTACGATGTCATTCCCATCCCCGTGCTTCAGGATGGGATCCATCAGCAGGAACTGCAAAGCAGCGGAGCATCCTTCGTATCCGTCTCCCCCTCCCACCAGTTCCCGACGGGGGTCATCATGCCCATCTCCCGCAGGCTGTCGCTGCTGCAATGGGCAGATGAGACCGGTGGTTTCATTATCGAGGAAGATTCTGATGGTGAGTTCAGATATGAGGGAAGACCGATCCCGAGCCTTCAGGGGCTGCTGCCCGACAGCCGCGTCATCTACCTGGGAGGGTTCTCGCAGGTGCTGTCCCCCGCGCTAGGCATCCAATATATGATTTTGCCGAACATACTGCTGCCGGATTATCATCAATTAAAGTTCCAGCTGTTTCTGGATTGTACGGCCTCTAAGCTGAATCAGATCACACTGGAGCGCTTTATGCGGGAAGGCCATGTCGAACGGCATCTGCGCAAAATGAGAATGAAACTCCGCAGAAAGCATGATCGCCTGATCAACGCCATTAGGTATCACTTTGGAGATCGCGCTCATATATCAGGTACCGGCTCCGGGTTTCACCTCATGCTCGGCCTGAGGCATCCCCTGTCCGAGGAGGAGCTGCAGACGATAGCCGAGGATCGGGGAATCCGCGTAAACTCCGCTTCCTATACGCGAATGTCTAACCCTGATCATCCCAAGGAACCGGAGCATCGAGAGTTCATTCTCGGTTTTGGCGGACTGAGGGAAGATGAGATTGAAGCAGGCATTAAGCTGCTGGCTGACTGCTGGCTAGGCGACCTGCGTATCTAGGGAGCATTTTGGCATCGGCAGGCAGGCCATACTGCTTGCGGAACGCTGTATATTTTCACAACAAAAGGCTGCCCCCTTAGATTGAAGCAGGGGACAGCCTTCTGTTCATTTGGTCTGCAATGCGTCGGTAACGCCGGCAGATATTGTATTCTTCTCGCGGCGGTGGTTACACAGAACGGCCTACGATGACCAGATCCCGCTTGATCCCGTCAAGCTCCGCAACCCCGGGGAGCAGCCCCCACTGGTCAAAGCCATACTTCTTCAGCAGCTTCAGGCTCGGTTCGTTATGACCAAATACAAACCCTACCAAATTGCTGACCTTAAGGCGCGGACTCTCCTCAATTGCCTTCTCAATCAGTATACTGCCGGCACCGGTACCGCGATATTTCTCGTTTACATATATGCTGATCTCAGCAGTTCCATTATAGGCTGGTCGCCCGTAAAAGGATTGAAAGCTCATCCATGCAACCATTCCATCATCAGAGTGCATGACCCACAGCGGCCGAAAATCGCTGCTGTGCTCTTCGAACCAGCGAATACGGCTCTCCACCGTAACAGGCTCCAGGTCGGCGGTTACTTTTCTGCCTGAAATCGTTGAATTGTAGATGTCCACAATGGCCGGCAAATCCTCTTTGACGGCGTAATCGATACGGTATTGATGCGTCATCATGTTCTACCTCCGAATAGATGCGTAATAAAGTCTCATAATGAGTGTAAGATGCCTTGCTCCATATGAGATCTATTGTACAAGAGGCAGCGGAAAAACGCTTCTATTTTCTTAGGGGGAGATTATTCACGAATGTATTGCCCAAGGAAAACTTTACTTACGCTAAGGAACACGATACCCTAACACTAAAGGCATAACGACCGTTTTTCGAATAAGAAAGGAATGAATGCAAATGAACGAACGACTGCAAAGTTTGCAGCAATCCATGAATACACACGGCTGGGATCATGTGCTGGTGACAGACCCCAAGCATGTCTATTATTTGACAGGCTTTGCGAGCGATCCTCATGAACGCTTTCTCGGCCTGCTCCTCTCCACTGTGAATGAGCCGGTGCTTATCGTGCCGGCTCTGGATGCCGATGCGGCCGGGGCTGCTTCAACGGTTAAGAATATTGTCACTCATCAGGATACCGAGAACCCGTATCTTTTGCTTAAACGGCAAATTCAAGGGGCAGCGGGGACATGGGCCGTGGAGAAGGAACAGCTTACCGTCTCCCGTTATGAGCAGCTCCAGCAGCATGTGAACGCTGACCGCATCGATGATGTCGGTGTTGTTCTCCGGGAACTGCGAATCCGGAAGTCCGCAGATGAGGTGAAGATCATCAAGCATGCAGTCCGGCTGGTTGAAGAGGTTCTTACTCAAGGACTGGCCCAGGTAAAAATCGGCGTCAGCGAGATTGAGCTTGTAGCAGAGCTGGAATACTTGATGAAGAAGCTGGGCGCGGATGCCCCCTCCTTCGCCACGATGGTACTATCAGGTCCCAACACAGCGCTGCCGCATGGGGTCCCCGGAACACGCCGTATTCAAGCCGGGGATCTGCTCATGTTTGATCTGGGCGTATATGCCGGAGGTTATGCGTCGGATATTACCCGTACCTTTGCCGTAGGCGAACCGAAGCCTGAAGCCGTACACGTCTATGAGACGGTCCTCGCTGCGAACCTGGCCGGTATTAAAGCCGTCAAGCCAGGCGTAACCTATGGTTCGATTGACCGGGCGGCTCGTAAGGTGATTGACGATGCAGGATACGGCCATGCTTTTGTACACCGTTTAGGACACGGGCTTGGCATGGATGTTCACGAATATCCATCGATCCACGGCATGAACCAAGAACTCTTGCGGCCCGGTGCAGTATTTACAATCGAGCCTGGCGTTTACCTGCAAGGAGTAGGCGGCGTACGGATTGAGGATGATGTCATCGTAACCGAGAATGGCGTAGAAGTGCTAACCTCTTTCCCGAAAGAGCTGACCATCATCGGTTAACGTTGTTTTCATCATAGCAGTAAGCCCGAATGCCGTTATTGCAACGGTATTCGGGCTTTCTCTGTTTACAACGGCCTATTTGCTGTCTCTGATCCATGTTATCCTTGTACGCACCCGAGGCGGAAAAGCCATCCTGCCGGCACAACATTCGCCGTCAAGATGGCCCTCCATTCAATTCGCTTATTTCGCTTATCCCTGAACCAAGTCCAGTTCAATGTTGTCATCATTAAACACGTCTTTATCCACTTCATTCATAACTTTCCCTGTAATTACGCCGGCTGTCATGGAATCATTCACATTCAGAGCTGTACGGCCCATATCAATGAGCGGCTCTACGGATATTAACAGACCCGCCAGGGCTACCGGGAGGTTCATCGTCGACAGCACGATGAGTGAAGCGAAGGTTGCTCCGCCTCCAACACCCGCCACGCCGAAGGAACTGATCATAACAACCACGATCAAGGTAAGGATAAACGACCAGGAGGTTGGGTCCACACCGGCTGTCGGCGCGATCATAACGGCCAGCATGGCAGGATAAATGCCTGCGCAGCCGTTCTGCCCAATCGTGGCACCAAACGATGCCGACAGGTTCGCAATGCCTTCGGAAACACCTAGCTTTTTGTTCTGCGTCTGTACGTTCAGCGGGATGGTAGCCGCGCTGGAGCGTGACGTAAAGGCGAAGGTCAGGGTAGGGAACACCTTCTTCACATATTTGAGCGGATTGAACCCGAATATCGCAAGCAGCACCAGATGGATAATGAACATAACAATCAAGGCCACATAAGAAGCCAGCACGAAATCGATCAGATTCATGATGACCTGCAGATCCGTTGTGGCAATCGTTTTGGCCATCAATGCAAGAATCCCGTAAGGCGTCAGACGAAGCACAAGGGTCACGATACGCATGACGACGCCATAGACTGCCGAGATCATATTGCGGAAGGTTTCCGCCTGCTCCTTGTTTTTCCTGTCCAAACCGAGAACCGCTATCCCGATGAATGCGGAGAAGATGACGACCGCAATCGTCGAGGTTCTTCGCGCTCCGGTCATGTCGGCAAACGGATTGCTCGGAATGAAATCAAGGATCTGCTGGGGCAGAGTCCGGCCCTCAACATCTCCGAGCCGCTCTTGCAGAAGTGCGCCTTGCTGCTCTTCGGCAGCACCGCCTTGAATATTCACCGCAGACAAATCAAATGCCAGAGCGGTTGTAATTCCAACTGCTGCAGCAACCGCCGTCGTTAGCAGGAGCACCGTAATGATGAGGCCGCTCATTTTGCCAACATTCCGGCCTCCCTTCAGCTTCATGATAGCCGATATGATCGATACCATGATAAGCGGAATAACCATCATTTGCAGCAGCCGAACATACCCGTATCCAATCAGATTAAACCAGTCGGTGGATTTCACCACCACATCGGAAGTCGAAGTGTAGATGAGCTGCAGTGCCACTCCGAACAACACACCCAAGCCAAGTCCTGCAAACACTCGTTTGGTAAACGAGTAATGCTTTTTCTGCATCCAGTACAAAATGCCGACCAGCAGAATCAGAACAAGGACATTGATGATAACCCAAAGCGTTTCCATCCTAATCATTCCTCCCATTCTTGTATAAGGATATGTTGTATCACCCTCATGTCATAAGTGCGCTAGTATGTATTCATTTCCATCTCACGGCCCACTCTAAACATAACATTACCCATTCCCGTAGATTTCCTATCGAAATCGTTGTTTTTCACCTGATGTTGATTATGTTGATCGGATTACCACTGCTATGCCTCTTCTATCTTATCATGTAAGTTTCAAGAGCAGAACCACAAATATTAACACAACCGCTTCGATCAGTTCATTCAGCGCCCCGTAAGTATCTCCCGTCAGTCCGCCAAGTCTTTGGCTCATCCTTTCCGCCGTTACCGTTCCGATTGCCCATGAAATGAACGGTATGAAAAAGAGTCCCCCGATGCCCAGCAGCCAATAATCAGCGGTATCTGCCATGACCCATTGGAGACCTATGATGACAACTGTTAACAACGCAGCCATGGAGCCCGCCAGCCTTCTTCTTCCAGCGGTCAGTCCGTGAAACAAGGCCGCAAGCCCCTCACTCCCCCGCGCCATCGGCCAGCGATACATGGCATGAACCATGAACCATCGGCTCCAGACCGGAGCAAGCACCAGCAGCCAAGCTTCCTGCTTCCAGGCCCCCTCCGATAAATCCCATACGGACATAATCAAGGCAGCCTTCAGCAGGAGAAGCAGCATACACGCCATGACCCCCATCGCACCTACGCGGCTGTCCTTCATAATCTCCAGCATCCGTTCGCGTGACCGATGACTAAGCAGGGCGTCCGCACTATCCATCCAGCCGTCCAGATGAAGCCCGCCCGTCAGCGCTACCCATACGATCAGCAGGATGACAGCAGCAGGAAATGAAGGCAGCACAAAGCTCAAGCCGGTTCCCAAACCGACCACAATCAGACCGATAACAGCGCCTACCCATGGATAAAAAACAACGCTCCGCTGCTGAACCTCTGGCGTAAAGGGAATCTCGCGCCGAACCGGAAGCCTCGATAAAAATTGAAAAGCGGCCGCAGCCGCCTGTATCATCTTGCTCATATGAGGTACTCCTTGCTCTTGATTTCCACCGGAATTCCCGCGGTCACCAGAAATACTTCGTCACAGACCCGGGCCAGCCTCTGATTCATAATCCCGGCCCAGTCGCGGTATATCCTGCCCAGCGGATATTCGGGCACAATGCCCGACCCCACTTCGTTTGTCACCAAAATGACCAGGCCCGGATAGACCTGAACCGCTCTTGCCAGCCTGCCGATCGAAAGGCCCAGACGCTCTTCCATCACGGCTGTTCCTTCAGGCTCAGCCTGGAGCAGTACATTCGTAAGCCACAGCGTAAGGCAGTCCACCACTACGGCCGGAGCATCTGAAACCGTTTCGCCAAGCGTGTCCAGCAGCTCTGGCAAGGCAATTGGCTCCTCCACCGTCTGCCATCCATAAGCGGAATCATGCCGCCGGTCTTGATGGATGCGGATGCGTGCTTGCATCTCATCGTCATAAGCCTGCGCAGTCGCCACATACATTCCGGATTCAGCCCGCTTCATGCACAGCTTCTCCGCGAATGAACTCTTCCCGCTTCTTGCCCCTCCCGTGACCAGCACGCTTCCTTGTTGGCTCATACCGATCCTCCGCTGATTCCGGCGCTTTCAAACGTCGCCATCTCCTGCATGATCCTGCAAGCCGCTTCCACCAGATGCAGGCACAGCACGCCGCCGGTTCCTTCTCCAAGACGCATGTCCATTTGCAGCATCGGGTGGAGTCCCAGTTCTTCGAGCAGAAGAACATGCGCCTGCTCATGCGAAGCATGAGAGGCAATCATATAAGCGAGGGCTTCCGGACAAATCGATTTTGCAATCAAAGCCGCCGCACTGGAAATAAAACCGTCGATGATAACAGGGCATCCGTGTGCAGCTGCACCGAGAATCAGCCCTGTCAATCCGCCGATTTCATAACCCCCGACTTTGGAGAGCACATCCAGAGGATCATGCGCATGCGGTTGATTGACTTGTATAGCCTGCTCCACAACGTTAATCTTATGTATCAGCCGCTCATCGGTTACGCCAGTTCCTCGTCCCACAACCTCAGAGGGTTGTTTGCCTGACAGAACCGAGAAGATCGCGGCGCTTGGCGTTGTGTTCCCAATGCCCATCTCACCGGTCACGAACATCTGCGTCCCCTGGGAAGCCAGCTCTGCCGCTATCTCTGCTCCGGTCATGATGGATTGCAGCGCTTCCTCTCTGGTCATGGCCGGTCCTTTAGCCATATTGGCGGTTCCTCTGCCAATGTTCCTGGAGAGGAGCTTCTCATGATTCAGCTCTGTCCCGACGCCGATGTCAACACAATGAACGCCGGCTCCCGCCTGGCGCGCCAGCACGTTAACAGCTGCGCCTCCATTCAGGAAGTTCATGACCATCTGAGGCGTCACCTCTGCCGGAAATGCGCTGATGCCTTCCTCACATACTCCATGGTCCCCGGCCATGACAACGACAGATTTTTTTGTAAACGACGGCTTGATGTTGCCTGTGATCCCGGCTAATTGAATTGCAAGCGACTCGAGCTTGCCAAGGCTCCCCGGAGGTTTCGTCAAGGTGTCCAAATAGGCTGCGGTCGCGGCCTGTACTTCGGCATTCAGAGGTTTGATGTTAGCCGTTATATCGTTCAAATGATCCGTCAAGGATTTACTCAATTCAAACTTCCTCCTTCTTTCTTGCACCTAAATCTTACATCGCCAGCAGAAGCCGGAGCAAGAGCTGTCAGGACCATGTGCTGTTCGCCGTTAACAGCACCTGTGGAGCTCCGTTCTCGGGATGGGTGACAATGGAGGGCTCTACCCTGAATATTTGGCGAATATATTCTGCTGTCAGCACTTCCTCCGGCTTCCCGACCCCTGCGACCTTTCCCTGATCCAGAACCAGCAGCTTATCGCAAAATTGAGCCGCCAGGTTCAGATCATGCAGTACGCTGATCACCGTAATGCCGGATGAGTTCCGCCATTCTGCCACCATATCCATGAATTGAAGCTGATAGCGAATATCCAGATAGGTTGTCGGTTCATCCAGCATCAGCAAGGACGGCTCCTGGACCATCACCTTGCCAAGGGCAACTCGTTGACGCTGACCCCCGCTTAACTCGGTAAGCCGACGTTCCTCGAAACCGCCAAGATCCAGCTTCCGAATAATGGCATCAATGAGCGGGGTCGCATCTTTATCCTCTCGACCAAGCCAATTCAGAAACGGGAAGCGTCCCATTTCCAGCACTTCCCGCACGGTAAAATCCGTCGGATCGAGACCTTCCTGCTGAAGGACGGCTACGATTCGTGCCAGCGCTTTTCTGTTATAACTCGAAAGCTCCCTGCCCCGGAGCGAGACGCTCCCTGCCGTAGGACTCTCCACACCGGATAACAGCTGCATCAGGGTGGATTTGCCGCTTCCATTCGGACCGATGATTCCCCACCATTCACCTTCCGTTATGTGCAGATCTACACCTGCAAGTATCGGCACCTGGCCATATGCCTTGCCAAGACCCTGGGCTCTAATCATGCTAACCCCTCCCTACGCCGTTTTTTGTTCCGGTACAGCAGGTACGCAAAGAAAGGAGCGCCTATGAATGCAGTGACCACCCCGAGCGGTATTTCCGTTGGAGCCAGCACGGAACGTGCAGCCGTATCACACCAGACCATAAAAATCGCACCGCCCAGAGCCGACAAAGGGACAATGGTACGGTAATCGGAGCCTGTGATAAGGCGTATCATATGCGGAACCACAAGCCCCACGAAGCCAATGACGCCGGAGACCGATACGGCAGCGGCGGCAAGCAGGGTAGCTACGATCAGTACGCTTGTCTTCAGGCGATCCACATTCAATCCCATATGAGCGGCCTGCCGTTCCCCAAGCGACAAAATATTAAGCGCTCGCGACCGGCTCCATAAATACGCGAATCCCACGATAAAATACGGGAAAAGGATGGCCGTATACGACCATCCGCGCATGCTCAGGCTCCCCATCGTCCAGTACAGGATTTGGTTTACCGTATCTTTGGACATCACCGTCAGAAACGAAACCACAGCGCCCAGAAACGACTGCATGACCACCCCGGACAGGATCAGTCCGTGAATCGGCAGCTTTCCTTGATCCCTTGCCAACAGCAGCACAACCCACAATGTGCCTGCTCCGGTCAGAAATGCTACAAGCGGCAGGGTGTAACCTCTGGCAAAGGAGTATTCCATCCCGAAAAAAATCAGGGATGCTGCGCCAAGCGCAGCACCCGAGGATACACCGAGCGTGAACGGATCCGCCAGCGGATTACGCAATACGCCCTGAAAGGCAGCCCCGGCTACCGCCAGGGAAGCTCCAACAAGCATCCCCAGCAAAATCCGCGGTAACCTCACCTTCATCAGAATTTGTTCGGATGAAGCTTCCCAGCTCGGGAGGATGGAATCGCCGATCCCCGGCAGCCGGTGCAGCAGCATCGCCCCAATCTCTCTCACAGGTAGGTGAACGGATCCGATTCCGAGACTGACAACCAAGGTTAACAGCAATAGGATAACGCCGGCCGCACCGAATCCTGCAAGTTTTTTACTCATGGATTCATCAGTTCCGGGTAAACAGCCTTCGCCACTTCAATCAGTCCTTGCGTAACGCGGGGACCCGGACGGCTCAGCAGGTTGGCATCTACGGCAATGACCTGATCGTTCTTGATCGCTTCGATCTGATCCCAGCCTCCGCGCTCTTTAATGAGTTGATCCAGTGTTTTTTTGGTCGCTTCATCAACCACATCGTCCGTGTACAGAATGACATCCGGGTTCGCAGCGATAATCTTTTCTTCGCTGATTTCGAACCAGCCTTCCGTATCGCCAGCTGCATTAACACCGCCGGCTGCAGTGATGATCTCATCCATAAATTCGCCTTTGCCTACAGTCCATCCCGGGGAGAACTCGACGTACACCTTCTTCTTGTCTTCATCCTTCACGGACTTCACAGCTTCCGTAACGGATGCCAGTTCCTGCTTCATCTGATCTACGACCGCTTTGGCATCAGCTTGACGATCGGTAATTTGTCCGATCAGCTCAATGTTCTCCATCACGGCATCGATGGTTTTCGGATCATTGACAAACAGGGTTACGCCAAGCTCACGCAGTTTCTCGGCATTCTGTGCATTCATCGAAGCGGCAAACACCACATCGGCATCAGCTGCAATAATAGCCTCTTCATTCACTTGGAATCCGCCCAATTTGGGCTTGGATTTCGCAGCTTCCGGATAATCGTCATTATCCGATACGCCTACGATTTCCTCATCCAGACCCAGAGCAAACAGCTTTTCCGTCTCGGACGGAGTCAAGGATGCAATCTTAGCCGGCGCTTTATCAAACGTCATTTCAACCCCGGTTGAATCCTTAACTGTTAATGGATACGTGGTCTTAAGCTCCTCACTGGAGTCGGCTGGCGCTTCGTTGGTCTGTCCTTGCTCCTGTGCAGCTTGCGGCGTGGTTTCTTTCGGTGCCGCTTCTTCCCCGCCACAGCCGATCAAGGCCAGAGCCATCAGTATGGCTACCAGAAATACGGACCATGTTTTGTTTATTGCTTTCATCTCTTCAAATCCCCCTAAACATAATTGAGAACCTGGCGCTGTACGTCTAAATTCCTTCGACCGATCCCCTGAGCAGGAAGAAAAACGTCAATCGTCATACTCCAAAGAAGCAAAAATCCCTGATTCCTCGTAAATAAGGACTCAGGGATTACGTTTTAACATAAGGACACCTGGATAACCGTTCACAGATAGCGCCTTAAACTGCCGTCCGCACGGGACTGCAAAACGTAATCCTCTCCTCGAAGGACCGTCATTCATTCGCTAAGGGCAGGTCTCCTGACTTACAGGCTGTAACGACTTCCCCGCCTTCCCAAGCGCTGACGCTCAGTGGCATGTGGAGAAGTCCCTGCTTCACAGTGGCGGGACCGTGCCGGACTTGCACCGGCTTCCCTATTAACCCGGCAGAAGACATGAATAACCTCTTCTGTCCGGGACCCTCGCAAACAATATGAATTTATTTATGATAGGCCAAGCATGGTTTCTCTGCACAAGATTATAGGCGATAAACCATCGCCTTACAACTGGAAGTTTCGCTCGTTTCAAGGGTTTAACGATATTGGTTTTTCCCGTTATCGTTCATTCCGCGCCAAAATCGTACGATTTCATTTATTCGTTTACCCGTACGCCTCGCCAGCGTGCTCCGTCCCAGGCCAACTGCAGCTGGAGCACCTCGCCCGGCGATACCGACGTAGCCCAGAATTCTGTATCCGGGAGGGTTGCCGCTGCAATCTGCCGGATGACGCCCCCGTGGGTGACTACAAGCACGTCCATATCGAGCACCCCCGGCTGAGTCTCGGTATCGTGGCCCGCTGCTTCTGACTCTGACTCTGACTCTGACTCTGACTCTGACTCTGACTCTGACTCTGACTCTGACTCTGACTCTGACTCTGACTCCAAGAGAATAGCGGGGCCTTCCTGCATCGACAATAACCCCTTCATATCCTGATACATTTCGGCCAGAAAAACCTCAATTCGGGAACAAAAAGATGGCCAACTCTCCCCGCTCGGCGGCGTAACCGTTCCCGGGTTGTCGATCCAGCGCCGATAAGCCGCATTTTCCTTCAAATCCTCGTAGGTTTTTCCTTCCCAATCGCCAAAATCAAGCTCCCGCAGCTTCCTGTCATAACAGACACCGGGAATAACGCTGCCAAGCTCGACCTCATTTGTAATGCCGGGCATATGTAAATCCGACAGGATGCAGTTCAGTGTTTGTCTACAACGAAGGAGATCACTGCAATAGACCTTGGCAAAATGCCTGGAGCGAAACTCCTGCCGCAGCGGAAGCAGCTGTTCCAGCCCTTCCATCAGAGCCCCCTGATCCTCGTGACCCAGGTAACGGCGTTCCTCATTCCACTGCGTACGGCCATGACGAACAAGATGCAGGTTCAGTCTTACAGCCATAACGCACCTCCGGCTGCTGTAATCAGCCCCAGCACCGCTGTGCCGAGTACCGTGAACAGAATGGATACGCCCAGCAGAAGCCGGGTTGTCACCCGAATATGCTCTGCATGAAGCGCACATTCGGGATCGCCCATGTAAGCCCGGAACGAGATCACACCTTGATAGGAATTCTCACCTCCCAGGCGAATGCCCAAGGCACCGGCAACCGCGGATTCCGGGAAGCCGCTGTTCGGGCTTGGATGCTTCCGCGCATCTCTTTTGACCATCGCAATCGCTTGCTTCCACTGCAATGAGAACATCGCAGCCACCACGGTTAACAGGCCTGCGGTCAGGCGCGCTGGTATCCAATTGGCGATATCGTCCAAACGGGCGGAAGCCCAGCCTAGGGACTCGTATTTCTCGTTTTTATAACCGACCATGGAATCGAGTGTATTCACCGCACGGTAGGCCATTGCAAGCGGCGCTCCGCCGATCAGGGCAAACAACAGCGGGGCGATCACCGCATCCACGATATTTTCCGCCACCGTCTCCACCGTTCCGCGTACAACCTCCGGCTCATCCAGATGGTCGGTGTCTCTGCCGACCACCATGCTAAGGGAGTATCTCGCTTTGGCGAGATTCCCGGAACAAAGATGGCTGTATACTTCCAGTCCGGCATCACGCAGCCCTTTTACAGCAATCGTAGTGGCTATGAGCACGATCTCCGCTCCCCAGGCAAGCCAAGGATGAATCGCCGCACATAACAGCAGCAGAAGCCATGTCAGCACAAAGGAGCCGCCGGCCACAATCACCGGCAGCAGAATGCCCGCACGCTTCAGGCCTTGAGCCGTAGTCGCACGATGGCGTATCCATCCTTCCACCCGGCGAATGACCTTCCCCATGCCGATGACAGGATGGGGCAGCCATCTCGGATCCCCGATCAGTAAGTCCAGCAGCACGGCTGCCCAGATGACCCATATGGCTGTCATATCCGGTCCGCTCTCTCAGAGACAATGCTCTCCGTAACACTAAGGTAAACGAGTTGGCCAATCATACCGCCCATATCGGTTGCAGTTCCGGCATAATGATGATTCACGTCGTAAGCGGGATTTCCGCTAACCCCCAAGACGATGGCATCGGTTGTCGTTCCGGTCGCGATGGCTCCCGTTTCATGATCCTTCACGCCCAGATCATGAAGTGCTGCGGCCTTCGCTTCCGTTGCCGTCAGGACGGCATTCACCATACAAGCAGGCGTCATCATCCCGTCGATCAACAGCATGATATTAATCGTGCCCGGCTGATAATCGGCAAAGGTCGTACGGCTTGATCCTGCACGCGCAGCATTGCCCACACCAGCGGTGGCGCAGCATAGCAGGGAGGCTTGTTCCCCACGCTCTTCCCATATGGATGCATATTTCAGTTTTACCGCTGTCATCAATCCCGCCGTAGAGCCAGCCGGATACCCGTGTTCCTCGATAAAGCTAAACATATCGTTTACGGGATCACTGCAATCGTAATGCCTGTCCACATAGCGGTTCACCAGATGATCCACACGCCCAAATCCGCCGCCATATATGGCACTGCTTAAGGAAACGGCCTGATCCGGCAGCGATATCCGAATATGCGGGTAATCCTGCTCCGCTTCCAGGAACACTGTCGTTCCCGGCCACGCTTCCGAACGGTAAAGGTGACTCTTGCTTGTTAGAAAAGGTACGGCCACGTTTCTCTCTCCCTGCTCCATGATCTTGTTAACTCCCCACCAAGTGCGCTGCCCATGTAACTGCCGTTCTGACAATCCCTAAGGCACGTCATCCAGAAGATTTCAAAAGAACCTCCGCCGCCATGGTAAGCATCCTGTCGTTGGACTTGGCATCTTTAACGGCTAGCCGGATATGGCGCTCACCCAGACCCGGGTACATGGCGCAGCTGCGGACAAGCACGCCGCGTCTGCCCATTTCCCGTTGAAAACTTTCTGCGTCCATATGCTGCGGAAGCTCCATCAGCAGAAAATTGGCTTCCCCTGGCGTAACATCGAGCCCCAGCGCTTGCAGTCCCTGCATCAGCTTGACACGCTCTTCGTGAATCAGCTGCAGCGTATTCTGTTCATAATCCCTTCCGCTCCTTAAACACACTTCTCCTGCAAGCAATGCCAGCCCATTGACACTCCATGTGACCTGCTTGCCAGCCATCGCCTGTATGACATCGGGATGCGCAATAGTATACCCGAGCCGCAGACCCGGAATCGCATAGAACTTGGTCATCGATCTTACGATTACCGTCCGAGGATATTGATGGAGCTCTGGCATCAAGGTCCGCCTGTCTTCCAGCGGAATGAAATCAATAAAGGCCTCATCCAGCACCAGCCAAGTCCCTTCTTGCTCTGCAGCAGACGCCATATCGCGGATATCCTCGAGGCTGTATTGAACCCCGTTCGGATTGTTGGGCTGCCCCAAGAATACTAAATCCGTGCGGGCAAGCAGCGCCACAATTTCCGTCTTATCCGCACGCCAGTCCCGTTCCGGGCAACCGCAAACGGATCGGATATCCGATCCGAACTTGACAGACAGCTCCCGATATTCGGAAAAACAGGGATCAACCACTCCAACCGTTCGCGGCTGCAGGCCCATCAGCAGCAATGCCATGCATTCTGCCGCCCCATTGCCGACAAGAATTCGCTGTGCATCGGTGCGCAATTCCTCAGCGAGCATTCCCTTGAAGCTGCGATGCCCGGGATCCGGGTAACGAATAACTGCGCCCAGTCCTTCTTGCAATGCTGTTATGACCCCTTGAGGCGGTCCAAGCGGGTTAATGTTGGCGCTGTAATCCAGAAAAGCGGAAACCGGCTGTCCAAACGTCGAAGCAGCTGTCTCCACATCCCCGCCATGTCCGTATACCTCGATCAAGGGTTGTCTTTTATCACTCATACGGGCTCCTCCAGTTCCATTCCACAGCGCTTGCAAGCCCTGCCGTTATGTAATGCCACCATTATGTCGCTACATTCCTTGACTCGTCAACATGGAATGCTTTGTCTCTGCCTTAAAATTGGTTTACAATAGTCTTTGTGGCACCACATTTTGAATTGTGACGACGGAGGATACTATGCTATTTATCGATAATCAGGGGATCCATGATCCATCCATTAACCTAGCGATTGAAGAATATGTCTTGAAGCACTTGTCGATGGACGAGAGCTACCTTCTCTTTTATATTAATAAGCCTTCCATCATCATCGGAAAGCATCAGAATACGATTGAAGAGATCAACCAGGAATACGTTCGTGACAACAACATTCAGATTGTACGCCGGCTGTCCGGCGGCGGCGCAGTATACCATGATCTCGGAAACCTGAATTTCAGCTTTATTACAAAGGATGACGGGCAGTCCTTCCACAACTTCCTGAAGTTCACTCAGCCGGTCATCGACTTCCTGCAAAAGATGGGCGTGCCCGCTGAGCTCAGCGGCCGAAATGACCTCCAGGTCGGCGAGAAGAAAATTTCGGGGAACGCCCAGTTCTCGACGCGGGGACGCATGTTCAGCCACGGCACACTCATGTTTGATCTGAACCTAGATGACGTACAGGCATCGCTGAATGCCAATCCGGAAAAATTCAAATCCAAGAGCACCAAGTCCGTCCGCAGCCGCGTTGCAAACATCAAGGAGCTGCTCGGCACCGACATGACCATTGAACAGTTCCGCGCTGAACTGCTCCGCTCGATTTTTGGCATGGAGCCTGACCAAGTGCCGCAGTATGTGCTTCAGGAGAAGGACTGGGAAATCATCAACCAAATCTCGAAGGAGCGTTATCGGAACTGGGATTGGAACTACGGACTGTCCCCTGAGAGCAACGTGAAGCATGCCAAGAAATTCCCGGTGGGCATTATCGATATCCGCATGGATATCCGTGAAGGACATATCGGAGAGATTAAAATTTACGGCGACTTCTTCGGCGTAGGCGATGTCGCTGACATCGAAAACCTGCTCCGCGGCAAACGTTACGAAGAGCATGCCGTTCGCACCGCACTGTCAGACATCAACGTCAAACACTATTTTGGCAACCTGGAGTTTGATGATCTGATCAGCCTCATCTTTCTTGAGGAATAGAAGGTCTGAGGCATCCTGTTACTGGATTCCGGCCCAAATTTAAATAAGCCTCCCACCCCATGTGGTAAAAAACACAGAAGGGTGCGAGGCTTTTTTCGTCGATAATAACAGCTATTCATCACGAGGCCATAAACACATACCACACCAGGATAAGCGTCAACAGTATGCATACATTCTCTACTGTACGCCCCCACTTGCTTCCCGTGCTCATAATTTTAAATTTAATTCTCCATTTGAACGGCGGTAGCGGCCGGATGCCGCGGTTGGTCAAGGCATCTGCAAGCAAATGAATGGAATAGGACAGACCTCCGGCAAACCATAGGCTTTCCCCGCCGATCTTGCCCTGCGATGCAAAATAGAGCAGACCTGTCCATCCAACGGCAGCATAGACGGTATGGGTTAACCCGCGATGGGTCACCAATGAACCTGCAATCAGCACGCTGCCTGCAATCGTGTTCCATGGGCTGAAGCTTTGCCCGAAGGATATCAGTCCAAGACCGATCAGAAACATCACGATATGACGCAGCGTCCGGCTTGGCAGGTATGACACGACCCCGATCAGTCCGGCCAGGGCGATGTTCCATGGCGCATACTCCTTGCCATAGAATGCAACGAATATAGCGGCGCCAATCATGGCGAGCTGAAGTATCCTCAGCATGCCTGAAGGAATGGCTTTGCGGACCAGCAGGGAGTTAGGTTCGTCAATGTCGGGAAGCAGAGCGCTAACCAGGGCCACAGCCGCAGCAGGCAATGTGACAGGCACCCCGCTCATGCCCATTACGGATAAAGTAACCCCTGTGCTAATAATCAAATGAGCTCTCCCCATCATGATGACAATCTTCCTTTCTAAAGCTCTGTGTTGACTATGGGATAGATGCCGGTCTTTCGTCCGATAAGCCCAGGGTCATGAGAATATACGTTCGGTTCATAAGTATAGCAAAATCATCCTCTTTTTGTCTAGCCCTTCCACTTTTGCTAGGGTTAAAAATGGTTGTCCTATCCTCTGATATGGGATACAATTTGATCACTTGCCCCGGATTTCTGCCGGGGACAACTGTACGGACTCTCATCAGGAGTTGGAGTTTCACATTTTCGGAAAGGATGACTACATAAGTGAAACGCGCACGAATCGCTGATCTCAGCCTGCTCGTGGTGGCTATGATGTGGGGATCTACCTTTCTCATCGTCCAGCATGCGGTACGCGTGCTCCCGCCGATGGCTTTTAATTCTGTCCGTTTTCTGGGAGCGGCCTTGCTTCTGGCATTCATCATTACGGTGTTTTATCGGAGCCAGTGGAAGCAAATTTCCGGAAAAATGCTTGTTCATGCTTGTCTGCTGGGTCTTTTTTTATTTATAGGCTATGCGTTTCAAACCGCCGGCCTGCTGTACACGACCACATCCAATACAGGATTTATCACAGGTTTGTCCGTTGTGCTGGTACCCTTCATATCCTACGCCTTATTAAAGCATGCCATCTCCAAATTCACTTGGATCAGCGCCTTGCTTGCGGCAGCAGGCCTGTATCTGCTGACCTTCACCGGATCGGGAATACGTCTGAATCAAGGGGACTTGCTGGTGCTGGTATGTGCCATTGGTTTTGCGCTTCATATCGGCTACACGGGCATTTATGCCGGGCGTTATCCTTCTTTGCTCCTGGCTGCGCTTCAGATGGCTGTTGTCGGAATATGCAGCTTGATCGCTTCCGTGGTGACTGAACATGTCGGGAATACGTCCGACCTCGTGGAGAAGTTGACCCAGCCGAACGTCCTGTGGGCACTGGCTGTATCCATCGGACCCACCAGCGCCTTCGCCTTCTGGATTCAAACCGTCTGTCAAAAATACACGACGCCTTCCCGTGTAGCCATCATCTACGCAACAGAGCCCGTATTCGCTGCGCTAACCGGAATCCTGTTTGCCGGGGAGCGGCTTACACTCATCGGAGGCATCGGTTGTTTATGTATTTTGGCAGGAATTATGATTGCGGAATTGAAGTCTGCGCCACAGAAGGTACAATAGAGATAAGACAGAGATAGATTCAAAGGAGAGATAACCATGACAACTTACAAATTGATGGCCATCGACATTGACGATACCCTGATCAATGACGATAAGGAAGTAACCCCCGGTGTCCAGCAGGCGCTTGAGCAAGCGGTCGCCCACGGTGTCGTTGTGACACTGGCTACCGGACGTGCCTATGCGTCAGCCCAGGCCATTGCCCGTCAGACCGGACTCAACGTTCCCATTATCACCTACCAAGGTGCCTTGATTAAAAATCTGCTCGATGAGAAGGTTCTCTACGAACGCTTCGTTCCCATTGATGCTGCCGTGAAGCTGTTTGAATACTGTGTGGAACACAATCTTCATCTGCAAACCTACATTGATGACAAGCTCTATGCCCGTGAAGAGAATCAGAAGCTTATCGATTACTGTGCCCTGAATCGTACGCCATATTATATTGAGCCTGATTTTATGACCATGGTTCAGAAGCCGACTCCAAAAATGCTCATCATCGACGATCCTGACTATCTGGATGAGCTGATTCCTGTGTTCCGCGAGCTGCTTGGCGATGAAATGCATATTACCAAATCCAAGCCGCACTTTCTGGAGTTCATGCATAAGGAAGGAACCAAAGGACACGCCCTCACCTTCCTGGCCGATCATTTTGGCTGTGATCTGAAGGAAACCATCGCTGTCGGCGATTCCTGGAATGATCACGAAATGCTGGAAGCAGCCGGACTTGGCGTCGCGATGGGCAATGCCATCGAGCCGCTTAAGGCGATTGCGGATTACGTTACGCTTGGCAACAACGAGGACGGCGTGAAACATGTCATTGATAAATTCGTGCTGAATAACGGTTAACATACGAAAAAAATAAACATACGGTAACAAGCCTCCATGGTGATCCATGGGGGCTTGTACTTGTTCATATATAGTCCTTTGTACGCGGTCAATTACATTCGCTTGGAGCATAGCAAGCTTGCAGACGTTCCGCTGTATCATTTTCGGTCCGTATCAAATGTAAGAATCGGCTTCAGGAGTGATGCTTCGTTGTATTTCAGCAGCCCCACCTCGATACACAGCTCCATCAACTTATGAATTCCGTTGAATTGCTGGCGATTCCGCTGATGAATGATGGACAGCGCTTCACGCACCAATTTCCTGGCCTGATCGATACTCTGATGTTCTACGGCTTGGATAATTTCTTTAATTCGCTCCAGATAGTACACGGTTCTCCGAAGCGAACGAATCAGCAAAATCTGCCGGACATGCGATGGAGTATAGAGCCGGTAGCCATTCTCGGGATTTCGATCCGGGGTTAACAGCCCTTCTCTCTCCCAATGCCGTATCGCAGACGATTCCACATTGGTCAGTTCGGCAGCTTCGCCGATCGTCATGTGGGCTTTGAGCTTTTTCTCCTGGATGAGATTAAGGTCGGGATTCTCAAGCAGAGCAAGCGTTTCATCGGCAATATTCTTCTCCTGCTGCAGCCTGACCTGCTCCCCGTTTGCAAGCCAGAAGGCTTCATCCATCTCTTGTTTCTGGATGTGGCGAAGCACCTCATAAGTCACCGCAAAACCGAAACCGGGGAACATGGCACGCAGACACCGAAAGTAGGCCAGATGAGTCTGCGTATATAAACGATATCCGTTCTCGCTACGTTCAGGAGAGGGCACCACTCCCCAAGATTCATAATGCCGTAAAGCACTGGTACTGATTTGCAGCTCCTTCGCAATATCTTTTGGCTTGAGGTAATGCATGGCGTTCCCTCCTCGATTGGGATTGAGAACCTACTTTACCAGAATCGCAAGCCATTGGCAAACCTTTAATTAAAAGGTTGAAGTACCTCGGAAAGGTTATGAATTGAACTCCTCGGGATCGCTTGGGTTTGGTGTGCTTAACATCTTCTCACTTGCATCAATGTTGTATATTGGTGGGTACAGAGATGAATTGACTCTATTCGAACACAACGGGAGGATGATCATGATGAACGTACACATAACTCAAGAGTCTCCAAAGAGCAAAGAATATATTTTACTCCATCCCGGAGTCATCACCAGCATTTTTTCATTTACTCAAGTCTACAGTCATCCCCGTCATCGCCACGCTTACCCCTTCAGGCAGAGGCAGCTCTTTTCGGACATCCACATCATGCGACATATGCGTATATATCGTTTGGCGCGGGTTCACCTCGGACAGCAGCTGTGCCGCTTCCTTCATATCATAAACGGAGCGCGACTCGAATATCGCGGTTTCATGAACAAAACTTGTCCCGAGGACAAGCAGGTCAAGGCCTTTTAAAGGCTCCTTTTCCGCCGGGCTCAGATTAATCGAATCCGAATTGTACACCCATGTATACTCGCCTTTCTGGAGCCGGTAAGCGTAGGAGTATCCATTCTTGCCATGATTCACCTTCCAGCAGGAAATCTCCCAACCGCCCAATGTGATGCCGTCATCCACAGCTGTCATCTCCATCTGCCGCGGAAGCCATGGATACTGCCGCACAATCTGTTCAAGCACGTCGGCAGGAGCATATAACCGACCTTTCTCCCCCAGCCATCTGCAGGCATCGCTCCATTCCGGCAGACCGCCGATGTGATCAAAGTGAGCGTGGGTAATCAGCATATCCCTCATCTTCCGCTTGCCGAGCCTTTCCATCATAAAGCGCCAGTCCGGACCGCAATCAATCATAAAAGACGCTTCGCCACACTCCACCATCACCGAGGAGCGAAGACGCCGATTCACACCCGTATTCCGTGCTTCCGTGCATACCTCGCAGTCGCAATATACCCGTGGAACGCCCATTGCATCCCCGGTTCCCAAAAAAGTTAACGTATCCCCGCTCACACGCATTCCCCACTTTCTTTTATTGAAATCCCATATCGGTATCAAACCTGGTCATTCTTCAGTATGACTGGCTGGCACTGGTTCATCACGATAAGCAGCATATTAGATTAACTACGCATGCTGAAGCAGCAGGACGAACCAGTTCGATTGAAATCAGCATGATTGAACAAGCGCTAGGGGACCAGTCCGATTCTAGCAGTAGGAACCCGCATTAGGATTCTCCTCGACCTGCATTTTACAGCCTGATTCCTCGTTAGATTCCTTAAACAAGCTAGAGGCATCTTGTTAAGAAACCCGGTCCCCTTATTGTATAAGTGCAAGGAGAAAAAACAAAGACCGCCCGGATCATATCCGAGCGGTCACTTGTCATTCCCAATCCTATAATGTCGCTAAGAATAGCAATTCATTAAGCAAATGAGGGCTTATTATCGTCAACAGCTCCGCTGATGACCTTGACGTATTTCTTATCTACACCTTCCACAGAAGGACCCACATATACACTGTTCTTGCTCTGGCGCCTTACCGAGCGCTTCCTTGATTTCAGCGTACTCATCATCGGTACCGGTCCCCGAACCACCCAGCTGCCATTGGTGGACCCCTGCGGATGACCTGACGTTCTCTTCTTCTCATTCCTGCTCACGACGAATCCCCTCCAACTAAATGCCTGATGGTACGAAGCAGCTCACGATTCTGTTCGACAACCTCCGCGAGATCTTCATCCGAAAGAATCTCATGTCCCGTGAAATGAACGGACAATACATGATTTACTCCTAAAGGATAGCAGAACACATACACCTGCGCAACTTCCTCTTCGTGATAAAATGCCCATTTTCCACTATTATAGACATCAATCACGTAAACAGACTGGTTACTTGGCGAGCGTTCCTCTTTCCCGTCGAACGGGAAATACCTTCCTCTACCTACATTACCCCCAATTTGGGCAATGCCTTCATCTCTGCGTCCCCAAAAAGCGGCACCGGTCACCCTAAAGTCCCCTGCAGCCGGCGGGAGTAAGGAGTTTCGGACGGCTTCACTCAGTGCATGATATTTTTCAGCTTCATCGATCACATGCACATTTCGATTATATTCCCAGAAAAAATGCAGCACGCTTTGCTTGCGCCGAAGCTCTGCATCCTTCTGCTCAATCACGGTGCTCGGGTTGTTGTAGAATCCTTCGGTTTCTATGGCATTTAGAATATGTCCGCATGCAACGTCAACGGCTGATTTGTAATCGTCATCGCTTCGCAATTCATACTCAAGCAGCGTAATACCCTGGAGGTCGGAAAGAAGATGATAATCCTTAACAATAACATCCTGAACAGACATGCTGTCTGGCTCCACCTGATCCGGAATGATGCAGTACACCCTTCGTCGCCCAAGCCTTCCCCAGTACAGTCCCATCTCGAACAACGTGTTGTCACGGGTCACAAATACATGTTTGCCTCGAATGAGTGCCACATCATCCGGAGAAAAGACGAACACACCAAAATCACTGGACGCAAGCTGCTTCTCCAAAGCTTCCATCGTATACATATTCGCCCCGAACGTACCGCCGTACCAAGGTGTCACTTGCGCGGATCGCTTGATCTGTTCGTGGATCGCCCTTGCATACTTGATGGCCTCTCTGGAAGAACCTATGAATAAATTCGGCTTCGGTATGGTCATAGGCACATCCTATTCTCCCTTTGTTATACATTTTAGTCTTATTCGACCATTATAACAAAGTTGCCTATATTTGGGTGAAAATAATGGCAGGCGCATGTTGGTACATTATATGCTAAGGTCGCAAAACAGACCCCATAAATAACCATGTGCCTGTGTCCCGATCTTCAATGGCAAAGAAAAAAGGGCGGTTGATCTTCATCACGACCGGCTGGGCAGGCGGCTCGGCACTTTCCGTTATTCCCATCGCCGTAACCGCTGCGGCCTTTGTCCCTTTTTCACTTACATCCACAATGATTTTGTGCTGGACATGATCGATCCAAAATCCGTCACCTTCTTCAGCCATATTGCTAAAATCAGCTTCGCCTGCATCAAATGCCTTGACCATTCCCAGTCCTCTTAGTGCATCCGGAAGTTCGAAGCTCTGTTCCAGCTTGAATTTGGGCAGGTCAAGTCGAACGGTCTCAAACGAGTAATCGTCCTTCCAGACGGACGTATCCTTCCACAGCAGCTGATGCAGCTCATCCATGGAGGAGGACCCCTTCGGAAGGATGACCAGCATATGCATACGGCCGTCTCCGTAAGGAATGCGAACAGCCTGCCAGGACTCTCCTTCTTTGTAACTATACTGTCCTTCCCGCTTCATCATCGGAACTTTTTGAGTGCTGCCGTCAGCAAGCGTGAATGCTTCATCCACCGTATGCGCAGGGTCAAATTCATCCATCCATCCACCGTTAAAATAAATAGCATTGATCAAGACCGCAACACCGCCTGGTGGATCCTCATAGATGGCAGGAATCATACCGCCGGTTTTATCATATACCCACTTGTTTATCGCCTTCAGCGCATCACCGCTTTTCAGATCCGTCTCCACAACCTCCGCACCATAACCGTCCTTTACGGCTTTCAAATAGGCTTCCTTCAACTTGAGGCCTGGCCGGTGCCAGACGGAGTTGGCCACGTTCAGCTCGACGCCGCCCCCGTTCTCCAGCAATGACCGCAGCTGGCGGTTCCCTTCGTTGATATCAGCCGTCTTCATGCCCTTCCAGCCAAGCATGTCAGACATCTCGGCTGCTGTATCACCGGCTGTGCCATTATAGGCAAGTGCCAAGGCTTGCGTAATGCTGTATGGAGAGATAATTAGATTATCACTCGTATACTCAGGATTATCCGATAACGCCTGGTGCAATCGTAAACCAAAAGCATTTTGCGCGTTCATCATGCCGGTATCTACCTTGCCTAATACCTCTTTGCGTTCATTGACCGACAATTCCTTCGCTTTGGGCTGCTGTGGCGCGCTCCCTTGGGGTTCCCCTTGCTGTAACCCACCATCCTGAGTGCAAGCCGTAAGCCCGAGAAGCAAGCATAGACCTATTAATACCTGCCTTTTTCGCATATCCTTGTCCCCCTTCAATATTATATTCTTTGTCTATCTGCTATTGACGGGACCCATACACCTAATGTTTCATATAAAGGTTCATTTATCCAAATTTAGTTGCAATCCACTTCATCACCGATACAATAAAGAGATGGGATCCTCCATCATTAACCAAGACAGCCAGAACGAAAGGAGCTTCTACATATGCAAAAAATTCGTCTTGAAGGCAGTAAAGTTACGCTCCGATCCAGAAAGCCCGATGATACACCGGTTCTATATAATCTGATCTATGGCACGGAAAATCCGGAATGGAAAAAATTCGACGCTCCCTACTTTCCATTAAAGAAGATTTCCTACGAGATTTTTGAAACCCAATGGAACGCGGATTTCGAGACAGATCAATTCCCGGGTGATCTGCTCATTGAAGCTAATGGACAAACGATTGGCATTGTCACCTTCTATTGGGAGCATGAAGCCTCGCGCTGGCTGGAAGCAGGCATCCTGATCTACGATCCGAGCCATTGGAGCGGTGGATATGGTACGGAGGCACTGTCGCTGTGGATTGAATGTTTATTCCAGCATCTCAACATTGCCCGGGTCGGTATTACGACGTGGTCCGGCAATCCGAGAATGATGCGCTGCGCAGAGAAGGTTGGCATGCAGCTTGAAGGCCGCATGCGGAAGTGCCGATATTACGCAGGCGTCTACTACGATTCCATTCGTATGGGCATTCTGCGAGAGGAATGGGAAGCACAAAAGGCAGCTTGTGTAACCGCATCGAATGACCCATCTACAAAAACTTCGGGAGTACATGCTGAATAGGGACACAGCCAGACGATTATCCGCACCTTGGATCAGCATACAAATGAAACGAGCTGTCCCAGGGTCTCCCGGGACAGCTCGTTTTTTTTATAAAGGTATGTTCATAGGCGCTGCAAACTCAAACATGATCATGGCGGATCTGTTTATTCAACGTATCCCATGAATTCCATGTCAACTGGCATTACAATCCCGCCAGCACCTGATACCAGACGCCCCGCCTCGAATAAAGCGTCTCTCGTACCTGATCCCATCCACCCAGGTATCCAATGTCGAATAACCCCGGCGGGTTAGCAAACTGATGCTTGGTCTGTGCAAGCACCGACTCCTCAACCGGGCGGAAGCCATATTTGACGAATATGTTCTGGGCCTCCGGAGTACGCAGGTAATCCACGAAGGCAGCCGCCACATCCTGGTTGCCGTGCTTATCAGCGAATCGCTCCACAACTGCAGCGGGATTCTCAATCAGCATCGTATGCTCCGGCACAACGATATCGTACTGGACGCCTTGAGCGATTCGGGCAAGCAGCTCGTTCTCATACGTAACGATAACATCCCCAACCCCATATTCAAACGCCGCCATGGACGCGCGCCCGCTTTTATCCAGCGATTCCACATTGCGGTGCACCGCTTCAAGAAAAGCCTTCGCTTGAGCAGGATCGCGCTTCCCGTTCTCTTCCGATTGCTTCAAGCCTGCGCCATAGATTGCGTTAATGTCCCACTGTGCGCCGCCGGAGGTTTTCGGATTCGGATACAGCACCTTCACGTCTGATCTCGTCAGGTCGTCAAAATCCTGTATCCCTTTTGGATTCCCCTCACGGGTGCCCAGAACAACAATGGAGCGTGTCACCATTCCGCTGTAAGGCTGAGACTTCCATTCCGGGTCCACAAGCCCTGACCTGACCAGCTTGTCTACATCCCCTTCCATGGCGAGCAGCGTAACGTCTGCTTCAAATCCGCCTGTGATGGCACGAGCCTGCGTTCCGGAGGCTTCGTATGATTCCTGAAAGTTAATGATTTCGCCCGTCTGTTCCTTCCATTCCGCCTGAAAAGCGGGAATGATCTCGGACATGGCATCTCTAACGACGCTGTAAGCACCAAGCACCAGCGTTCTCTCACCTGACGGTGATGTCACTTCTTCACCAGCCGGATCGTCACTGGCGCATCCTGCTACGAGAAGACTGAAGAGAAGCGCCATGCCAGCCAGCAGGAATGAGGTGCGTTTTATATTTAAGATCCGCATGAATCCACTTCCCTTCGGAGTATTAAACAATCAGATCATAATCGGCATCGGATCAACCTTCAGACGGTTCTCCTCAATCCAGCTGTGGTCGTCATTGAAAAGATAAGCCCGGTGAACGAGGACACGAACCTCCTGGCCCGGCTGCAGCGTCTCCTTTTCCAGGGAACGGTAGGTGATCAGCTTATGTCCTTTAACCTCCACCTCCACCAGCCATTCACTGCCGCGAAAATGCAGATGACGGACAACGCCCGTCTCGGTTGCCGACAGCACGCTGAAGTCATGCTCGCTCCCAATCTCGATATATTCCGGACGAATAAGTGCGCGCGTTGCATTCTTATTAGCTGCTGCCTCAAATCCCTTCAGCTCGGCAGCACTCGATATGACCGTAGATTCGCCAATGAATGAAGCGACAAACGGAGTTTTCGGTTCCTTATAAATATCCCAGGGCGTACCCTTCTGCTCAACTCTCCCCTGATTAATAATCATAATCTCATCCGCTACTTCAATCGCCTCATCCTGGTCATGGGTCACAAAAATCGACGTAATGCCGACCCGCTCGATCAGCTCGCGAAGCCAGGAACGCAGCTCTTGACGGATTTTTGCATCAATCGCGGCAAACGGTTCGTCCAATAATAGCAGCTGCGGCTCCGGTGCAAGCGCTCTGGCAAAGGCCACACGCTGGCGCTGACCGCCTGATAACTGGTGCGGATAGCGGCTCTCGAAACCTTTTAGCCCGGTCAGCTCCACCAATTCCGTTACCCTGTCTTTAATTTGGGCCTTGGATGCCTTCTTCACCTTCAAGCCAAACGCGATGTTGTCAAATACAGTCATATGCTTAAACAAGGCATAGTTCTGAAATACAAAGCCTATTCCACGCTCTTGGGGCGGCAGATCATTGACCACCTGACCATGAAAGGAAATTTGCCCGGAGTCGGGATTCTCAAGCCCGGCCAGCATGCGCAGAATGGACGTTTTACCACCGCCGCTGGGTCCCAGCAGTCCAATCAGATGTCCCTTCTCAATCTCAAAGCTGACATTCTTTACGGCATGAAACGTACCGAAGTGCTTGTTCAGATCGCGAACTTCCACATGCATATCAATGCACATCCTTTCTTTTTTTGGCCCATTCCATCAGCAGCAGGAGACCAACGGAGAAGGCTGCCAGCACCAATGCGACACCATTGGCAGCAGCCACATTAAAATTCTCTACATCCTGATACACAAGCGTCGTTGCTGTCTGCGTCTTGTTCATGATGTTACCGGACACCACCAGTACGGCGCCGAATTCCCCCAGCGAGCGGGCGACAGTTAGCACCAGACCGTACACCACAGCCCACCGAATGGAGGGCCATGTTACTTTTCGGAACGTTGTCCATCCATAAGCTCCCAGCGTTGCTGCCGCTTGCTCCTGATCATTCCCGATCTCCTGCAGGACGGGCATGACCTCACGGACCATCAGCGGAAACGTGACGAAGAGCGTAGCAATCACCATGCCTGGAAACGCATATACGACCTTAAACCCGATCCCTTCAAAAAAACCGCCAATGATGCTGTCCGGTCCAAGCAGCAGTACAATCATCAGGCCGCCAATGACCGGCGAAACCGCGTACGGCAAATCGACAATGCTGTTCAGAATGCCTTTGATCTTCCGGCTAAGCCAATTCGCCCGAACCAGATACAACGCCATCATGATGCCAAACAGCGCATTTAACACCGTAACGAATACAACGATAAGACCCGTCATCATAAGAGCATGCAGGGCTTCAGGTCTGAGCAGGCCCTCTGCAAACCCATCCAGCCCTTTATCAAACGCTCCGATTGCAATCCGGGATAAGGGGATGATTAGCAGAATGATAAATACGGCATACGTTAACCCGATCCACAATCGTCTCAAGCTCGTCTCCCCCTCTGCTGTACGGCATTAATTACCCAGAGGATGAGGAAGGAGAGGGTAAGGAGCAGAACGGATACCGCCGCTGCACCAGCCGGGTTGTCGCTCTCAACCTCGCCAAAAATAAAGACCGAAGCAATCAGCGTCCTTCCGGGAATATTGCCCGCAACCAGCACAACGGCACCAAATTCAGCCAGCGCTCTTGAGAAAGCGAGCATTCCCCCGCTGATGATACCCGGCAGCATCGAGGGAAGAATGACCTTGAAGAAAGCTCTTGTCCTCGAAGCGCCCATCGTATAAGCCGCCTCTTCCTCCAGCGGATCCAGCTCTTCCAGCAGCGGCTGCACCGCCCGGATCACGAACGGAAACGTGACAAACAGCATGGCTATAACGATAGCAGGCTGGTGAAACACGATTTCGAAACCAAGCTTCTCCGCCAGGCCGCCAAGTAAACTCCCCGGTCCCAGCAGCAGCAATATCATCAGTCCCCCTACCGCCGTCGGCAGCGCAAAGGGCAGATCCACCAAACTGTTCAGCAGCGTCCTTCCCGGAAAACGATACCTGACGAGCACCCAAGCAATCATCGTTCCGACAAGCACGTTGATGAACGTAGAGATTATGCCCAGTTTGATTGTAAGCAGCACGGCCTTCCAGGCAATCGGATCCAATATGCTCTCTGTAAAATGGCTCCATCCTGCAGAGAATGACTGCACGTACACCCCAAAGATCGGCAGCACGATCAAGGCAAGAAAATAAAGCAGCACGGTACTTCGAAATCCCCAAGTCCAACCTTTATGACGAATCCATGTGGTCATATCGTATCCCTCCTGCCTCCGGATGGTATTCCGGTCAACTTCTCCACCAACCATCTTTATATTTCCTATTTGTATACTTGGTTTTACTTTACACATACTTTACCAAATGCTGAATCCGATCGTCAATCCATCTTTTGCACTTTATCGGGTAAAATAATAGAAATGGAAAAAATAGAGGAGGTTATTTGCATGCTGTATACCGGTGAACTAAACACGCAAGGGCGTGACGAGATGAGGGATATCACGAGGGAGATCGCTGCTCACGTGAAGCAAAGCGGGGTTCAGCAAGGCACCGTGCTGATCTATTGTCCGCATACCACCGCCGGAATTGCCATTAATGAGAACGCGGACCCCGATGTGAAACGGGACGTGCTGATGTCTTTGGATGAAGTATTTCCATGGAATCATCCCAAATATCGTCATGCGGAGGGAAATACCGCTTCCCACCTTAAATCGATCACCTGCGGTCCTTCGCAGACCGTCATTATTCAGAACGGTCATCTGCTTCTTGGAAGGTGGCAGGGCATTTATTTTTGCGAATTCGATGGACCGAGGCAGCGTCAGTATCACGTGAAAATCATGGAGGGCTGATGCCAAAAAGGGATACAGGCACGGGAAAGACAGTTAAAAAGCACAAAAAGCAGACAGGCACATGCTAGGGGGCGTGGACCTGTCTGTTTTATTTCATTAGATGATTGACGTTTCAACGCTAGGTCGTTGTAATGGGTTGAAGTATCAAGTCACACGTCGTGGTAATAATCAGAAGTTAGACCCTGCTGTACAAACTCCGGCATAACACTTTGACATGGGTAAGAGCGGCTGGTTTGATCTCATCAAAGCCAATTCGGTCCTGAATATAATAGGATATAAATCCATGCAGCGACAAAAACAAGGTCAGCGGAACGGTTCGCCGCTCTTCCTCACTGTAATTCTCATCAAGCAAATACTGACGGACAAGCATAGCAAACATTTCAAAACAGCGTCCCTGCTCAGAGCGACAGTAGGACAGCAGCTCTTCGTCCCGAATCATGAACATGATCTCGTACTGGTAAGGATTATCCAGTCCGAAACGAACAAATTCCAGCATCAGCTGCTCCAGCTTCGATACCCCGTCACAGGGAGGCTTTCCCGATACTTCCAACAGCAAATCATTTAGATCATTAAAGTCCTTCATGACAATGGCGTAGAAAAGCTCCGCCTTTTCCTTAAAATGATAATACAAGGAGCCGTGGCTATAACCCAAATGCTGCCCGATGCTTCGCATCGAAATGGCTCGGTATCCTTTGGTTATAAACAAATGCCTCGCTGCTTCCAGTATCCGCTCTCTCGACAACTCGCGTTCTACTGCTCTTCTTGCCATATTATTTTATTCCCCTTCAATAAAATAAAGCCGCTCTCCCTCCGTGATCAAAGACTGCCCCTGTGTCAAATCTACCATCCAAGTCATAAAGCTCTCCGCATCACCATCGAGCGGCAAGCAGGTCAAGGTCACCGTGTCGGCAAAGTTGGTCTCTCCCATACGTACGCCCCGATTTCGAAGCTCGTTCTCCACCTTACCCAGCCAGGTATAATCCAGCTCCACTAAAATCTGCCGGTGAAGAACCCTTGTAATCGGTTCGCCTGATTCTATAGCAGCCACGGCTCCGTCTGTGTAAGCCCGGATCAGTCCGCCTGCGCCAAGCATGATACCGCCAAAATAACGTGTGACAACAATGGCTACATTCTTCCGCCCCTGATTTCGGATCACTTCGAGAATCGGCTTGCCGGCCGTTCCGCTCGGTTCCCCATCATCCGATTGCTTCTGAATCTCATCCCGCTCGCCAATCATATAAGCGGAACAATTGTGCGTAGCATTCCAATGCTTCTTCTTGATTTCTTCAATAAAAGCGACGGCTTCCTCTTCGGATTCGACCGGCATCACATGGCCGATGAATCGCGATTTCTTAATGACAATCTCCTTGGAGCCCGCCTGACGTACCGTTTTGTAACGATCCAGCATGAAACAACAACCACCCCTATATTGCCAAGAAAGCAGTCCACGGCAATAATCTGCCAGCGGACTGCTTCCTTCAGCGTCTTACGTCTAATCCAATGAAAGTGTCAGGTTTATTCGGAAAGTCTAGCTTCCAGTTCGGCCTTCTCTTTCTCATACCCTGGTTTGCCGAGCAGCGCGAACATATTTTTCTTGTACGCCTCTACGCCCGGTTGGTCAAACGGGTTGACACCCAACAGATAGCCGCTGATACCGCAGGCCTTTTCGAAAAAGTATACCAGATATCCGAACGAATAGGGAGTGAAATCTGGAATTGTCACAATCAAATTCGGAACTTGTCCGTCGGTATGGGCCAGCATCGTGCCTTGGAAGGCCTTTTTGTTGACAAAATCCAATGTTTTCCCGGTCAGGAAGTTCAATCCGTCCAGATCGTCCGGATCCGATTCAATCGTAATATGCTCGGATACATTCTCAACCTGAATGACCGTTTCGAAGATGTTGCGGCTGCCTTCCTGGATAAATTGACCCATCGAGTGCAGATCAGTAGAGAAGTCTACGGAAGCAGGATAGATGCCTTTGTAATCCTTGCCTTCGCTCTCGCCGTACAGCTGCTTCCACCATTCCGATACAAAATGCAGAGAGGGCTCGTAGTTTACAAGGATCTCGATGCCCTTGCCTTTACGGTAAAGAGCGTTGCGAACCGCCGCGTATTGGTATGCTTCGTTCTCGGCTACGTTCGGGCTGCTGTATTCCTTGGATGCGTCAGCGGCGCCTTGCATCATCTCTTCAATGTTGATTCCAGCCGTTGCAATCGGAAGAAGACCGACTGCCGTCAGCACGGAATAACGTCCGCCGACATCGTCAGGAATGATAAAGGACTCGTAGCCTTCTTCGGTTGCCAGCTTCTTGAGTGCGCCCTTCTCCTGATCGGTCGTAGCGTAAATGCGTTTGCGAGCTTCTTCCTTGCCGTATTTCTTCTCCAGCTCCGCACGGAAAATACGGAATGCGATAGCCGGCTCCGTGGTTGTACCGGATTTGGAAATGACATTCACCGAGAAGTCCTTGCCTTCTATCAGTTGAAGCAGATGCGTTACATAGGTGGAGCTGATGTTGTTTCCTGCAAAATAAATTTCCGGCGTCTTGCGCTGGTCCTTCGACAGCTCGTTATAGAACGAATGCGACAGCATTTCGATCGCGGCACGCGCTCCCAGGTAGGAACCTCCGATACCGATAACAATCAGAACGTCAGAGTCACTCTGAATTTTGGCAGCCGCTTTCTGGATGCGTGAGAATTCTTCTTTATCGTACTGCGTTGGCAGGTCGATCCAGCCCAGATAATCAGAACCGGCACCTGTACCGTTATGTAGCTGTTCATGGGCTGTACGGATCGGCTCTGCAAAATAGTCAACTTCGTGCTGATTGACAAAAGTCAGTGCTTTACTGTAATCAAACTTGATTTTTTTAGACATGCCTTAAACCTCCTGTGAATTTAGAAATAGGATACTTTAATTTAATAAAGACCGCAAGTTGCACGGGCTAACCGTCATGTATTCTTCATGCTGGACACCCTTCAACCTCCAATCCCCCACAAACGCTGGCTTCGTTTCCAGAACCCATGCTAAGATAGAGTGGATCAGGAATCCATAATCGAAGGTGATATAGCTATGAAAAAAATCGGATTTATCGGACTGGGCACCATGGGCGCTCCTATGGCCTCCAATCTGCTTAAGCAGGATTACGACGTGACCGTGTATAACCGCACCCATGAAAAATGCCGTCCGCTGGCCGAACAGGGAGCTTCCATCGCGGACACGCCTCGCGAGGCTGCCGAAGGACAGGATCTTGTCATTACGATGGTGAGCAACGACCATTCCATCCGGGAAGTGTTCTATGGAGAGAACGGTCTGCTCGGCTCCCTGACCGGCGGGATGACCGTCATCGACTGCAGCACGATCTCCGAGAGCCTTGTCAAGGAAATCGCATCTGCCGTAACTGGGCTTGGCGCATCCTTCCTGGATGCCCCGGTAACCGGCAGCAAGCCTGCGGCCATTGATGGAACCCTGGTCTTCATGGTCGGCGGCGAAGCAGCTGTGATCGAGGCCCATGCCGACGTGTTTGACACCCTGGGCAAAAAGGTCATTCACATGGGACCAAACGGAAGCGGTGCCGTCGCCAAGCTTGCGCACAATACCATTGTGGGCATTAACAACCTGGCGCTGGCCGAAGGTTTTGCCATCGCTGCAAAATCAGGCATTCCCGCCGACAACTTTCTGGAACTCGTACAGCTCGGATCTGCTGGCAGCAAAGCGGCCGAGCTGAAGGGACGCAAAATTATCGACGGCGATTTCAGCAACCAGTTCTCGCTTGCACTCATGCTCAAAGACCTGAAGCTGGCCTCCTCACTAACCGATGGCATCGGCATGCCTTCCCCTATGCTGAATCTGGCCAAGAGCCTGTTTCAAGCCGGTGCCAGCGAAGGCTATGGCGAAGAGGATCTATCCGCTGTCGTGAAATGCTATGAAGCCTGGATCGGCCAAAAAATCGGCGGACAGCCGCAATAACCAGACAGATTATGCCTTGTCATTACTGGCCCCTTCATGCTGGTTCCGGGTCATCCGGACCAGGAGGAAGGGGCCTTTTTTTGAGCTTTTCCACCATTTCCCTCTCCGAAAGAAACTTTTCTGTTATTTCCTCCGTTTACAATGCAAAGGGAGGAATTGCAACATGAAACCTCTGGGTAACTACATCTTGAGATACGACAACAGCAAAAAGCAGGTGACCATCCAAGGCGATAACCGAAAGGTGATCCTGACAGCAGGAAATACCAGCATGGAAGTGGATGGAGTTAAAAAGGCGCTGCCTTCAGCCCCACTGCTGCATAACGGCAAGACCATGATTCCCTTAAGGGCTGTTGCCCAAGCATTTGATGCCAACGTCTACTGGAATGACGCTTTAAAAACAGCTTATATCAATAAGGCAGATCCGGGTATCATCGCCGACTTAAAAAGCACCGATCTGGCCACCGCCCGGAATGCTGCAGCCAAGCTTCCCTATTCATCCGAACTGAAGAAGCCTGAACTGGAGATGCTCCCCGTGGAAATGCAGGGCGTGAATTATTATTTTCCTAAAGGCAAATCCAATTCATTCTTCCTGGTAGACAACGATATCGCCAGCTATTTCGATATCCATGGCGGCGTCAAATACTTAAAATGGCAAGGCAAGCTGGACTATGGCACTAAAGCATCGGCAAACCAAAACCTGTTCTTCCTGCCTGCACTGAAAGCTGAGATCGGTAATCAGCCAAACACCCAAAATTGGACGATCGCCAAATTTGTATTCCGCTACCCTTCCGGCGTTACCAGCTATCGCCTGCTGGATCGCGGCCAGGAATGGGGCGAAGGATACGTAGAGCTTGACAACCGGGCTCCCGGATATAAAGGCGAGATCGTGACAATCCCGGAGGAATAAGTCCATTATATCAACCGCCGATAAAGGCCTGCGTTGACATCCGGCATTGACAGTAAAGGCTCAGAGCCATCGGCTTGAGCCTTTTTGGCATATTCGCGAATATGAATGCTCCGTCGCCGCTTGTCCTGCTACATGGTCGGATAAGAGCAGCAATAATCGGTGACGGTGCGGATTTCCAGCTTAAAGCTTGAATTGCCCGGAACGTTAAAGGTCGCAGACCCTTGAATCTCTAACCACTCCTGCTCTCCAGGCAGCAGGACACGCAAATCGCCGGACAGGATTTCCATAATTTCAGGACCATCTGTGCCGAATTCATAGCTCCCCGGAAGCATGATCCCCAGTGTTACCTTCTCGCCATTCTCCAGCAGCACCGTACGGCTGGTTACCTTCCCCTCATAGTAAACATTGGCTGCTTTCGTGACGGTAGCATTCTTAAATTGTGACATCGACAAACTCTCCTCCTCCAAAATAGGCATGTCTTGATATATGGACGGCACCCGTATGATACGGGTGCCGGAAAATCAATATGGAGTTACATCACGGGTGTTTTGGATGTTTTACAGCAAAGCTTTTACGCGGCTGACTACGTTCTCAACGGTAAAGCCGTATTCGGCAATGACGCGGTCGCCAGGAGCGGAAGCGCCAAACGTGTTGATGCCGAGAATATCGCCTTTATCGCCAACATAACGCTCCCAGCCGAACGGATGAGCCATTTCAATGGCAAGACGGGCTTTTACGTCAGGAAGCAGCACGGAATCTTTGTATGCTTGATCCTGGCTGTCGAACAGATCCCAGCTTGGCATGCTGATGACACGAACGGCGATGCCTTCTTCAGCCAATGCCGCTTGCGCTTTAACAGCAAGCTGAACCTCGGAACCCGTTGCAATGATTTGAGCCTGTACGTTGCCATCTTTTGCGTCAGCAACAACATAAGCCCCGCGTTTGATGCCTTCACGTGCATTGTCTACTGCGCCTGCAAGGATCGGCAGGTTCTGACGAGTCAGCACCAGCGCTACCGGACGGTCTGTGTTCTCAACCGCATAAGCCCATGCCGCGGAAGTTTCATTGGCATCCGCAGGACGTATCACGGTCAGACCCGGGATAATACGCAGGGAAGCCAATTGTTCGATCGGTTCATGCGTAGGACCGTCTTCACCAACAGCGATACTGTCATGAGTCAGTACATACGTAACCGGCAGTTTCATAATTGCAGCCAGACGAACAGCCGGACGCAGGTAATCGGTAAATACGAAGAACGTACCTCCGAAAATTTTCAGTCCGCCATGAAGCGCAATCCCGTTCATAGCGCCAGCCATTGCAAATTCACGAACGCCATAGTATACATTACGGCCTTCATAGCTGTTTGCTGTGAAAGATGCCAGATCATTCAGGTGAGTCATGGTGGAGCTTTCCAGGTCAGCCGATCCGCCAAGCAGCTGCGGTACGCCTGCCGTCAAACCGTTCAGCGCTTTACCGGAAGCTACACGTGTGGAAACCGCTTTGTCGTCTGCGCTGTATTTCGGAAGGTTTTTGTCCCATCCTGAAGCCAGTTCACCGGATTCACCGCGCTCGAATTGCGCTGCCAGTTCCGGGTAAGCCTCTTTGTATTTCGCGAATTGATCAACCCAAGCTTGATATGCAGCAATGCCGCGTTCTTTCACTTTGCCAAAGTGCTCGCGCACTTCATCAGGTACGTAGAAATCCTCTTCATAAACCCATTCATAAAATTCCTTGGTCAGCTTCGCCTCATCTGCTCCAAGCGGGGAACCGTGCGTACCGCCGTGACCGCCTTTGCCTTGTTTGTTCGGGCTGCCGTAACCGATCACCGTTTTCACTTCGATCAACGTTGGGCGGTTTGTATCAGCTTGTGCTTCCTCAATCGCTTTTTGGATCGCAGGGAGATCATTGCCGTCTTCAACGCGCAGTACTTGCCAGCCATAAGCATCAAAACGCTTCGCTACGTTCTCGGAGAATGCCAAGTTCAGCTCGCCATCAAGGGAGATATCGTTGGAATCGTACAGCATGATCAATTTGCCAAGCTTCAAATGACCTGCCAGAGAAGCTGCCTCGGAAGCAACGCCCTCCATCATGTCGCCGTCGCCGCAAATCGCATAGGTATAATGATCAACTACGTTGAAATCGTCTTTATTGTAAGTCGCACCCAAGTGGGCCTCAGCCATTGCCATACCTACAGCCATCGCCACGCCTTGTCCCAAAGGACCCGTCGTTGCATCGACACCGGCCGTGTGGCCAAATTCCGGATGTCCCGGAGTTTTGCTTCCCCATTGACGGAACTGCTTCAGATCTTCAATGGACAAGTCATAACCGCTCAGGTGGAGCAGACTATAGAGCAGCATGGAGCCATGGCCTGCAGACAAGACAAAACGGTCGCGGTTAATCCACGCCGGCTGGTCCGGGTTATGGTTCATCGTCTTCGCGAACAGCTGGTATCCCATAGGCGCAGAGCCCATCGGCATGCCCGGATGACCGGAATTGGCTTTCTCGATCGCGTCGATCGCCAGTGTCCGGATGGTTGCGATAGACAGGTTGTCGATCGTTTGGTTATGTTCAGTTGTCATGATTCGTCCTCCTCAAATCTTTTCCATAGTAAGCTTCAAAAATGAGGCTTCTTCCGTTCCTCCAGCCCCAATTATCAAGGAAACAGAGCAGTTAGGAATGTTGAGAATATCATTTTGACTCTTATTGTATCACCAGACGTGCTTCATTTCCATAACGTAATTGTCATTGTTGTGTAAAAGTCACCCTGTGGCAATTACATCCCCCCAGCATTATTTCCCTTAATAGTCCGGTTATAACCGAATTCAACCAATGTTAAACGAGATAAATCAAGCTGATCCCATGGAAAAAGTTACGTCATGGATATATAAAAAAGCTTCGGTCCAGCGTAATCGACATGCTGGACCGAAGCTTGGTTGTGGCGGCACTTTATCGAGTGCCGCGTTTTTTGGCTTTCAGGAGGCGATCCATAGAGGAGCCTCCTTCCGGTGCCGGCCCGGTATCCTCGGGCCGGTCTTTGCCCTCCCCCTGCGCCTTCGGCGGCGGGGGAGGCGGTGTAGGCGCGCTTCCCTTGCGCGCGCCATCGCGCGCCTCCGGCGGGGCCTTGCGGCCCCCTGCCGGAGCTGCGCCAGGTGCCGGGGCAGGGCTCCCGCCCCGGGCACTGCTGCCCGCGCCGCTGCGCTCGCGCGCGGGCGGGGCCTGCGGCGGCTCAGCGGAGCTGCCGCCGTAGAAGCTGGCGGCGCGGGCTTTGCGCGCCGCCAGCCGCTCGAGGCCGGCGTCACGCGCGGCCTCGGCAGGAGCCGGCCGCCTGCGCAGCAGGGCGGCCAGCCGTGCGCCGATGGCGCCCCATGGCAGAGCCAGACGCCGCACGGCGATGTCGGCGACCCACAGCAGCAGGGCCGCCACCAGCAGCGGATAACTCCAATCATGGAGGTTCATCCGCGAGGTCGCCTGCCGGTCGAACACTTCGGCCGGATTGTCCCAGGATAACACGCGGCCGCCGGTAACCTCGGCCAGGCGCTTCATGGCTTCCTCGCCGCTGCCGGAAGACAACCGGTATTCCGGAGAATACGGCACAACAAAACCTGTGCCGGGGGCAGCCTGCAGCGCCTCTTCCCCGCTGGCATCCTCAAGGGACATGAGATACGCTCCCGGTTTGGACACATGGACAAGTCCGGTATAACGGCCGGGTGCCTCCTGAATAAGCTCCACCGTCTGTTCACCGGCCTCGTCATCCCCGATGACCGCATTCAGCTTCTCCGGCGGGTTCTCACCCTCGGCGATCACCTGCAGCTTCACCTGGTTTCCTGCAGTCTCGGTCGTGACTTCATAAGGCGAAGACGTAAACTGCGGAAACGTCCACTTCACGATTTCGGTCAGCGTACTGGCGAAGCCGGGCCACGATACCCACTCCTTCGACCACTTCCCGCTTAAATCACTCGTCCATGCCACCGTCCGGCCGGATCCGTACTGCCAGCGCGCCAGGATCGGGTCCGGTTCTGGACTGGACAGAACCGTCTGGGCCGAGGACTTCGGTGTTGTTGCTACATAACCATACAGTCCCGGTACGCCCTGCTGAAATAGACTTCCCCAATCGCCTGCGTTCTGAACGGCAGGAACAAAGGGTTTATCCACGATATAGGATTTGGCCAGCATCACCGCCTCCCGGCTAAATACCGCCGGGAGCGTAGTTTCATCCTCAACGAAGTAATAACGGCCTTTGGCTGCCTCCGCCAAGGATTGAAGCAGATGGGTATCGGCATCCGTACCTACCGCAACGGAGGACATCGTGATTTTGTTCTCCACCATCGTGTCAGTCAGATCCTGATAACCGGAATTCATGGCGGACTGTCCATCGGTCATCAGAATGATATGTCTGCGCTGTGATTTGATCTTCAGCATTTCTTCCAGCGCCGAGGAAACGGCCGGATAAATATTGGTCCCGCCAGCACTCGGAATCGACTGGATGCTGCTGAGCACCTCTTCCTTATTGCCCAGTTTCTGCGGCGGTACCACCCACCAAGGCTGATCGTCAAAAGCAACAACGCCGACCGTATCCTTGGATCTCAGCAATTCAACCGTACGCATGGCCGATTCTTTGGCCAATTCGATCTTGGTACCATCCATGCTGCCCGAACGGTCAATGACAAGAATGAGGCCAAGCGAAGGAATTTCCCGTTTGCCTTCCAGCTCCATGGAGACCGGCAGCGCTTTTTCAATCGGGGTTTTAAAATATCCGCCCATCCCAAAGCTGTCCTCGCCGCCCGCCATCATGAACCCGATGCCAAAGCTCCGGACCGCCTGCTCGATCAATTCCATCTGCTTGCCGCCTACATCGCTGCCGGAGACATTATTAAAAATAATGCTGTCATACACGGCGTACTTTGCCGCTTCCAGCGGAAGCAGCTCCGGCGGAATCACTTCGGTGCCAATCATTCCCGATTCCAGTGCAGCCGTTATATTCCCTGACGTTCCCGGCGTCCCTTCAACGATCAGCACTTTCGGGGGACCTTCTACCCGGGTAAAATCGAAAGCCGCATTATTGGCGGCTGCTTCGTCTCCGTCCATGAAGATTTCAGCACGATATCGGTGCAGACCCGGGCTCTTGGCCAAACCCTTCACGGCATACCGGTTCTCACCAGGCGTTACATCCACACGCTCCCGGCCGATCTCGCGATTATCCTCATATATACGCAGTTCGCCGGATGTCTTGAAGGTGCTGCGAATCATAACCTCCACATAGAACGACTCTGCCTGATACAGCTTATCCGGAACCTTCAGCTCCTCGACAGCCACATCCTGGATAACCTGCTTCGGGGTCGGAAGCACATCAACCGCAATTCCCCTATCTTTCAGCAGCCTGCCCGCTGCGGCCATACTGCCTACGTTCTCTTCCCCGTCCGAGATCAGCACGATTCGTGAATCGCTGCTGCCCTCGAACAGGCTCCCCGCGAGCTGAAGCCCTGACTCCAGTCCGGTAAATCGCTGCTCCAGCAGCGCATTTAAAGAGGCGCCCGCGTTATCCGCAGAGGATAATCGCCGTTCCACAGCTCCCTCAAGGCCTGTAGATACAACAGCGCTGCCATCCTTCTCTCCTTTTGCTGCAAGGGATTCGTTAATCCAGCCCGTAATCCGTGCAGAGTCCCCCATACTGTCCGAACGGTCAGCCAAATACACAACCTGTTTATCGTGTAGTACGGTAAAGCCATGAAGACCCGATATCATCAGAATTAATAATAGAATGACGCAGGTTCGAAAAAATAAGGCCAGCTTCTTGCGAAAACCACTTAGTCGAAAATCCGATTTATATGCGTAATAGAGAAACGCTCCCGCCGGAATCAGCAGCAGCAAAAACCACGGTTGGCTAAATTGAACGCCCACGCTGGTACACCCCCCATTCCGCTGCGATAACAGCCAGTGCCAAGGCCGCTAGCCATGGCATTAACGAACTGGCGCGGTTTCCCGCTCCGCTGCGCTCCGATGCCTGATCACGATCACCAGCCTTGCTCTCATCCGAAGTCGGTGCCGATTGACTCACCGTCGGCCCCTGATCGTTACTCCAATCCGCTTCGTACGGATCGGCCGTCACGGCCAGCCAAAACTTCAACTTCTCGCCCGCTTCATTCTGCTGTTCAAAAGCGTACAGACCCGGATATTCCGGCACAATCTGCACCGGGGATATCCCCTGCTCATTGCGCAGGGCATCTTCAGCAGGGAAGCTATCAGCAAGTGCGAGGCCGCTCTTGGGAATCCATGCCGCCTTTACCGTATCTGCCGCAATCGGAATATCTGCTTGCGCACCGGCCATATACCGGCCAAGACCGCTTCCCTTGCCCGAGGTCATCCACTCAAGCGCATTGCTGACCATAACCGGGAATTCCGGCGATAACGGAAGGTCGCTGTCCTGAAGCAGGAAATTAAACGACAACCGCGGTCTGCCGCTTTCGGTTCCGGCATATACAATAGGCTGATCACCCAGCTTAATTACGGGTTCGCCCCACGCAGGTGCTTGATCCACCAATGTACCGAAATAGACACCCGACAAAGTGACATAAGCGGTCACCGGATGCTTGGCAAGGACGGGGCGCCCTCCCTGACTGCCTACCTTGGTTCCTTCTCCGCCAATCGTCCACAACGGGGTTTTGGCCGTCAGATCAGCCCATTTTCCTTGCCTGAAGCCATCCGGTATACTTCCGTCGATAACGAGCAGATCAAATTCACCCTCAGGTACGGGCGGCACATCCGAATTGACGCTATCTTTGTCTACATCCTTGTCCTTGCTCGTATTCTCATCCTTCTTGCCATCCGATCCGTCCATAGCAACCCGGGTCACTTCGGCTCCGCTCAACTGCAGCGCCTTCTCGAGGAACAGATTGCCTGAAGTCAGCAGCAGCACGCGGGAAGACCCGTGGCCCAGGCCAAAAGCAAAGGATGCATTGTCTGCCGCATATCCGTCCTCCTGGGATAACTCGAGTCGGTACACTTCCGCAAACGGCAAATTCGCAAAGGACTCCGTTAATTTCTTTCCTGGCTCCAGCTCCAGCACTTTGCTGGTCAATAACTGCTCATCCCCGTATAGGTTTACTTCAGCCGAGACAGATTTCTTGGCATTCGTGCTGATGACAGCGACCGCCGCATAGGATGAATCTGCATCACCCTTCGGTGAGATGCCGAATTGGTCAATGGATACGTTATGCGGGAGCTCCCCCTGCACCTTCTCCACCGATACCGGAACCTGAAAAGCAATGGGAGCCGTATCCGGCTTCCAGTAGCTATCCGTAAAGATAACAACCTCTGCATCCGTCTCCTCCCGTGTCAGGGCTGAAGCGAGCGACAAGGTTTCCCGATAGGCGGCCGGTCCATAATAGGTACGCAAGCCGTCAACGGCCTTGTCGATTGCAGCCCGGTCACTTTCATGGGCGGCCAGCGTCACGGGACTCGCTCCCACGGATAAAAGTGTAATCTCGCTCCGTCTCCCTTGCCCCTTCACATATTCCTTAATCCGCTCCTGCATCAATGCCAGCCTTGTTGCTTCGCCTTCAGCTGAAGAAATCTGCGCGCTCATGCTGCCCGAGGTATCGGCAACAATGACGACATGGGCGCTGCCTCCTCCGGACACCTGCATAAAGGGCTGCATCAGTGCGAAGACCATCAATGCCGCTGCAAGCAGCTGGAGCCACAGCAGGAGCCGGTTTTGCAGCTTCTGCCATGGCCTGTTGGCCTCCAGGTTCCGCAGTACCCGATCCCACAGTAAGTGGCTGGGAACGGTTGTGTCTACATATTTTCGCTTGAACATATACATGAGCACGATGGCCGGCAGTGTTAAACCGAACCATAAACTCAGCCATGATTGAACCCCCAAAGTGTCCCCTCCTTACTCCCGTGGACCCTGACTTGCAACTTGCCGCTCTCACATTCGAATATGTGCCTGACCTTCTTATCTCTTCCTGCACCATCTGTTGGCTAATAGGAGCCTTTCTTAGAGACCCGTATTCATAAGTACTATTGTTCAGTGGTCAACATTAGACGAGCTTCCCAGACTTTCCAGGCTCCCTGAGCCACATGTCCCTCCTGAATATGGATATTGAACCACGCAATAACTTGCTGGCCCTATCCCCTATCCAGTGACCAAGCCTGCCCCCGCAAGCACCCCGAACATCGCTTCCGTAAGCGGCATATCCGCGGGAATCAGCACGTATGACATTCCCCTCTCCGCGCACACACTGGACAGCATCATTCGATATCGCTCCAGCTCTTCCTTGTAGGCATCAAGCACTTTACCCGTAAGCGCCACTTCTTTTCCACTCATCGTTTCGCTGTCGACCAATCGCAAGTCACCAGCCAGCTTGGGCTCCAGCTCTTCCCTCGACAAGACGTGCACCAGCACCACTTCCTGCCCGGTACCGGACAACAGGGACAGTGCCCTGAACAGCTCCTCTTCGCCGCCCTCCAGCCAGAAGTCCGAGAAGACCCAGGTCATTCCAGGCTGTCTGGGCAGCGCACCCGGCACCGCAAGTGCCGCGCTCAAGCTGCCCTCGCCTCCTGTTTCTGCCCCTTGCAGGAATGAAAACAGTCGATGAGCCGAGCCTTTTCCTCTCATGATCGGAAGACGGTTGTTGATCGTACGGCTGTAACAAGCAATCTGCAGCCTGTCGTAAGAGGACAACGCCATGTAACCGATGCTTGCAGCCAACTGACGCGCAAGCGTCCATTTCGGGCTTCCCTTCATCCCCGACGGGACTGTCGTCGCTGGTGAATCTGCTGCCGATGACATAACGGTTCCCATCGATGCGGAGCAATCCACAAATATGCTGACTGTCAGCTCCTGCTCGTCCATGAATTGACGCACGAACGCTTTTCCTGTACGAGAATATACGCCCCAGTCGAATCTGCGGACATCATCTCCCGGTGAGTATACACGGTAATCGGCAAACTCGAGCGATGAGCCGAGCCGGCGGGATCGTCTCTTTCCCTGCAGCGTTCCGGCAACCCGTCTCTTGGCGTCCAGGCTCAGACGCTCCAGACGCGGGAGCCATTCCGGAGGCAGCAAGTGCCCGTCCCCGGTCACGCGGATGCCTCCAGCGCCTGCAGAACCTCCTGAATCACACGGTCGGTCGTAACGCCCAGCGCCTGACCCTCGAAATTCAGAAACAAGCGGTGACGCAGCGCCGCTAAGGCCACGGCGCGGATATCACCCGTCGAAACATGCATCCGCCCGCTGCATAAAGCACGGACTTTGCTGACCGAAATGATGGACTGGATCCCCCTTGGTCCGGAACCAAACTGGACATATTTACGGACTGCCTCCGGCGCTGAAGCTTCTTCCGGATGTGTCATCATCAGCAGACGAACCGCATAATCCAGAATCTCCTCGGCAACAAGGACCTCCTTGGCCCCGCGCTGGATTTCCAGCAGCTCTTCCCCGGTCATTTGCCTTTCCACCTGGAACTCGTGCGAGGACGTCGTTCGTTTCACGATTTCCTTCAATTCGTCCGCGCTGGGATACGACACCTCAATCTTCAGCAGAAAGCGGTCAAGCTGCGCTTCCGGCAGCGGATAGGTCCCCTCGTTTTCCAGCGGATTCTGTGTAGCCAGTACAAAGAAAGGCCTTGGCAGCTGATGGGTCACCCCTCCGACCGTAACGGTTTTCTCCTGCATGGCTTCCAGCAGCGCACTCTGGGTTTTGGGCGTGGCCCGATTGATCTCGTCGGCAAGCACGATACTGCTGAACAGCGGCCCCCTCTGAAACGTCATCCCTGTGTCGCCATGCTGTCCGAACGACAAGATATTGGTGCCTGTTATATCGCTTGGCATCAAATCCGGTGTGAACTGAATACGGGAAAATGACAATTCCAACGCTTCCGACACCGTGCGGACCAGCATCGTTTTGCCGAGTCCCGGAATCCCCTCCAGGAGGGCGTGGCCTCCTGCAAAGATACACCAGAGCATCTGCTCCACAACTTCCTGCTGTCCGACAATAACCTTGCCGATATGTTCCCGCAGGCCTGATATTTTCTCCATCCATTCCTGTGGTCTCACTGCAATATCCGACATGGACGAAACCTCCATCTTCTTGTTAAAGTTCAAGTTCTCATTATTGCTGTCCGTTATGGGCTACCTTGTGCCTTACGGGTTCGGATTGATTTGTATGAAATATTCCTCGACCAGCCCCTGCATCTGGTCAGGCAGCTGATTGCGGTCTAAGGTCTTGCGAGCCTCGGTCTCATAGTCACGGTACACTTCCTCATACGGTCTCGACATCCCCGGAACGTTCGGCGAAACGCCGCCCTTCTGAATGTCGCCTCCGCCGCCCTTGATCGCACCGGAGTCACTCTGTACATTACCGCTGCCCTTGTAATCCCTAGGGATCGTCACAAGCTCGCGGCCGCCAGTGCCAAGCCCCGCTCCGCTGCCAGTTCCTGCTCCTCCGCTGCCACCTGAACCAGAACCAGAACCAGATCCAGATCCAGAACCAGAACCAGATCCAGATCCAGATCCAGATCCAGATCCAGATCCAGATCCGCTTCCTTGCCCGCTACCAGCGCCTTGACCCGAACCGGCTCCCCCTGATCCCTCCGAGGCTTCGCCTTGCTCTCCCGAACCTTCCCCAAGACCTGCCTGTGCCAATGCCTCCGCGCTGCCTCCATTACTCCAGGCGTCGGATACTGACATCCCTGCAGCCGCCATCTGATCGGCTAAACTCAATCCTTGTGAAGCAAGTGAAGACGCAAGAGAGGCGGCCGACTGCGACTGACTGTCCGATGCGGCTTTCGCTTGCGCCGCTTTCGCCAACTCCTCAGCCAATTGCTGCAGCGCTTCTTCCAGCTCCTTCGGTAGCTTGCCGTCCTTCAGAGCATCCGCTGCCTTCTTGAGCTCTTTCTCAAGGTCACCGTTTTCCATCTGCTTGGAAGCTTCCTCCGCCAGTTTTTTTAATGCGTCGGACAGCTCGTTCTTCTCTTCCTGGGACATCTTCTTCACCTGCTCGGTGAGTTTTTTCATTTCCTGCTTCAGCTCTTCGGCCATACCCTCAGCAAGCCGTTTACCTACTTGAGACAATGCCTTCTCCTGCTGCATTTTCTTCGCCAGTTCAGACAACGCCTTCGCTTTTTCCTCCTGCTGCTTCGCCAGCTTCTCCAGCTCCTTCATCGCTTCCTCCAGCTTATCCAGCGCTTGCTCGGGCTGCTTCTCATGGTCCAGCGCTTTCTTCAAGGCATCCAGCTTCTCCTGCAGCTTCTTCCTGTCAGCAGGGTCAAGCGTTTCCTTCTGGAGCTGCTCTGCAAGCTTTTCGGTTTTTGCTACCTGCTCTTTCATCCAGCTCTGCTGCTCTTTGGCTGCCTCCACTTTCTTGTCCATCGGATTCGGAACAAACACAAGGACGATCACAGCAGCAAGCGACGCGCTACATATCCAAAGCTGTCTTTTTCGACTTGGGGAAGGCAGACGCTCCGGCAACTGCTCCGCAAACCGCGCGCCGTAACGCTCCGCCTGCTCACGCTGCCACTTCGCGGCCTGCGACTCCTCTTCCTTAAATGACAGGGCTGTCACCATCATGTCGCTTCGCTCCGCTCCGTCTGGAACCTGATCCATGACCGATGCGGCCTCCTCGATCGGAACCCGGTGCAGCCACCCCCACAGCAGGCCACCAAGACCCGCCGCAATCGGAATGACAACGGATGCGAAGGGAAGCCAGGCTATAGGCACGAATCTCCCAATCACGAGCAGCAGCAGCAGAGCGGCGAAACCCGCAATGAGCCCGTATAATGCATATGCGACTACACGAAAGCGCTGAAGCCGCCGTCTCGCTGCTTCAACAAAACGCATGATGTTGTCCATGGTAATTCCTCCTTACTCTGTACAATCCTTGGTACTTAAGCTCCGCTTACGGTCGGCTCTTGTTCAGGCGGAAGTGCGTCTTTGGCTTTATCCTTTCGCTTGCGTCTTGCGATGGGGCGTATATTCCGTATCGCAATCCACAGGGCAAACACGATCACGACCGAATACACAAGCAGAAACTCCAGCCATAATTCAACAGGAGCCTTACTATTCAGGCTTCCGCCGTACAGCAGGAACACGTCTTTTGAGAACGATGGATTAAACAAACTCATCATCGCTCCCCCCGGATTCAATCCAAGCAGATATCCTACCCAGGAATACGATCCTGGAACTGGCGACTGTCCGTTAACATACATATTCCGCTGTTCAATTCCCATAAAGAACAGATACAACAGGCCCGTCACGAGAAATATAATAAGTCCTGTGCCATAGGTGACAATAATCGCTACGATGGTTCTCTTGAATAAGGTGGAGAACATCACGCCAAGCGAACCGAGCAGCAGCATCACGAATAAGTAGAATACAAATACCGAAATGAGCTGTTTCGGTGAAATTCCCCCATACAGGAACACGATGCTATATACCGGCAGTGTTGCAAGCACAATCAGTGTCATGAAACTAAGTGCCGACACCAGCTTGCTCAGGACAATCGTCGCCGAGCTTTGCTGCGTCGTTAGCAGCATGCTCAGCGTTTGCTTTTCACGTTCGCTGCTGATAACTCCGGCGGTTAGTGCCGGCGCCATGAACGCAATGAGGACAAGCTGGGCAAAACTCAGCACATAGAACATCATCTGGCTCGTTTGCGGATCGAACCGCTGCGGTCCCCGCTGGCCCAAGTATAAAAAGAGATAAATGAAACCCATTGCAATAGCCCCAAGCGCCAAAACGTACAACAACACCGACAGCATGGAACGCGTGGAACGCATCCGCAGCCGAAATTCCTTATCAATGACCGGGTTAATTAATTTTCTGCTCCAATTCATTCGCGGGGTCCTCCTTTGGTAATTTCGAGGAATACATCCTCCAGGTTGCTCTGCGCTTCCTGAAACGAGACAATCGGAATTTCCCAGGAGACCACCTGCCGAAGCAGTGCGCTTTGCTGTGCATCATCCCCGCTATAATGAACATGAACCCCGGTGTTGTCTGTTAATACAGACGTGACAAACGGCTCATCCCTCAGCTTCTCGGCAAGCTCCTCTTCACGCTCAAGGGTGCGGATATGGATGACTTTTTTCACGCGAAGCCGGCTCTGAATATCGGCAACCTTGCCTTGGGCCACCATCTCCCCGTGCTCGATAACACCGATCTCGTCTACCATCTCGGCAAGCTCGGGCAAAATATGCGATGAAATGATAATGGTCTTGCCCATGAGTTTCAGTTCCTTCAATATTTCACGCATCTCGATCCGAGCCCGCGGATCAAGCCCCGAAGCCGGTTCATCCAGAATCAATACATCGGGATCATGCACCAGACACCGGGCAAGGCATAACCGCTGCTTCATGCCGCGCGAGAGACTGTCTACGTACGTATCCGCCTTGTCACTTAAATTCACAAGCTCCAGCAACTGCGGAATCAGCTGCTCCCGCTCAACACGCGGGATGCCGTAACTTGCCCCGTAAAAATGAAGGTATTCGGTTGACTTCAACTGGTCATATACGCCAAAGAAATCCGGCATATAACCGATCCGCTTGCGAACCTCTTTCGGGTGCTGCGTAACGTCGTATCCACCGACTTTGGCAACGCCCGAGGTTGGCAGCATCAGAGTGGCTAATATCGACATCGTTGTTGATTTTCCTGCTCCGTTAGGACCGACGAACCCGAACACAGTCCCCTTCTCGATATGAAGGCTGATGTCTTTTAAAGCATGGAATGTCCCGTATTTTTTGCTCAGGTTTGTAATTTCGATCATTGAATGGCTTCCCCCTTCACAGACAGCTCCGGCATCATAAAGTTGGTCTGATCCTTAGCGGTTAACATGAACCTGATCCGGTTAGCCACGATGTAGTCCTCCGGATTTCCCGTAATGGTATGCACATTGTTCGTATCGCTTACGGGCTCCCATTCATTCTTCTTCGCGTTCCAGATCTCCATCGTTACGTTGTTGTTTAATTTGGTGCCTTTGATGGACAGCTCCGAATATTGGATGTTGCCTTCCGATATTAACGGAAATTCAGCGATTACCGTGCCTTGTCCCATCTCAACGCCATGAGGGAACGTCCCGAACATCGGCGTGTTCACCTGGGATACTTCAGGAGACAGGAAACCGTAAGGAATGTTAATCTCTCCGCTCAAGCCCCATTCCATAGTCACGGGCTGAATCCAGAAATTAAGCTGATCACTGTCCACCTCTGCCCCTTTCAGCGTATAATTCGTCAAATGGTCCTTGCTCCATCCCAGAATGTAAGCATCCTTGTTGACCATTCCCATCGAATACCCGTAGTTGGATAAAATATCGCGCTCCCGCTGTTTCGGATCATTCGGAGAATAAGGGAACAGCATGCCGGATAAATCTCCACTCACAAACTTGATGATTTGTTGTGGGTCCTGAGGAATTGCCACCGCTTCACCCTTCTTGATATCTCCAAGCTTATAGGCATTGCCTCCAACAACAAGCACCACCTCGGTCAAATCGTTAATGGTTTCATTGGTGACCTTCCCGTTTAATGCTCCTTTGGCATCGAGCTTTAGATCCATGGCCAGACGCCCCATCTCCTCCGTTCCCTGGCTGTCGGCCCATACCTTGGCTAGCGACCACTGAGACATATCGCGAAGCTCAAGCGTTGTGGATTCCTGTTCCACCCGGACAAAGCTCTTGCTCTCGCCCATTCCCCCGAATGTATTCCGGGCACCTCCCGTCTTCAAATACGTATTCGCTGGAAACTCCAACGCATAATTCCCGCTTCGAGGTGTGAAAAAAGCCGAGGCTGTGGATTTAACCGCATCTCCCTGACCGTTCAGCTCAATCAAGTTTATGGTATGTGCGAGTTCCCTCGTCTTGTCGGATGAGCCAGCGACATAAACCGAAACGCTTGCAATGACGGCGATGATTGGAATCAGGAACCACGCCCATTCCCGTTTATCCGCCTTCTTCAAAATAAAGTAGAGAATCGGTGCCACCACAACCGCATAAATAATGAGCATCCACAACAACAGCGTGAAGGACGGCATCTTCAGGGAAGGGAAATATTCCAGCACATAATTCAGATTATCCATAAGCGAGTTGTAGATCATACCATTTTGCGAACCTGTCATCGGAAGATTGCTCCGCAATACCGATGCCCAGGCATCCGGATGGCCTGCCCAAGAACTTACCGGGTCCATAGCCAGATCATAGGCAGCGTATTGAACACTTCCTTGGCCGTAGGCATGCGAGGCAAACAAAGGCTGGCCGTCTGCTTCAATCCCGATTTTGGCGCCTTCCACCACCTTCGCTGTGGAGATGGTAAAGTCCCCATCCAGCTTCAGCGGCTTCCCTCCAAGCTTCTCGAGTTCGGATAGTGACTGAACAGAGGCCGTTCCATTCGCAACAACCGGTGCGATATCGGCAAACGGTGCTGCTGTTTTGGCGTAACCCGCTCCTCCTGCCAGAACCAGCGTGCCGCCGCCGTTAACCCAACCCGTTATCGCTTTGCGCTGAGGTTCTGATAACGTATCGGATGCAAAATTGTTAATAACGATCACGTCCAGCCCGCTAAGCAGCATCGGATCCGTTGGTATGCTGTCCGCCTTAAGCGGAAATACGTTCAAGCTGTTGCCTTTACCATTAAGAACGTTCATGAAATTCATTGTATCCGGATCATCGGATAATACAGCAATGAGTGCACCTTGATACGGGGAGGCCTGGAGATAACTTTTCCCTGTTGCAAATGTCGTCGGCTTTCCCTTGGAATAAGATCCTTCATAGAACAGGATCTGATTATTATCTTTATTAAGCATCGTCCCCGGAATGCCAATGACTACTTCCTTCGGCGTATCCTTTGGCAGATCCACCTGCTGCACATAGGAAGTTTGATACCTATTGCCATTATTGTCCTGAATTTGCACAACCAAGTCACCGGAAATATCCCGGTCACTTGTTAAGGTCAGCTTGACAGGACTCCATTTTTGATTTTTGATCTTGCCTTGGTAACCCATTTCGGATTGAATTCCAATCTTCGCTCCGTCGGCGTAGACCTTTCCTGCCGGAATTGACAAGGATAACGTTGCCATAATCAGCAGTGCCACTATCGGCAGCAGAATCCACGTTTTTTTTGTATAAAACGACAACTGATGATTCCCCTCTCCACATATAAATTGCTTTCTCATGATAAATTACACCTATAAATCAGAAGACTTATGTAATGGTTCTCTTGGCAGTTCAACTATATTGACGAGTCGAAATTATAAAAAGTTTGACGTTTCTCTCCATAAAAGGATACTCAGGGCCGATTTTTGCGGGCTTCGGCTGGAGCTTGGGCTTATTTTCCAAAATAAAAATTAAATAAAAATCCCGCTCCAAGAAGAAGGAGCGGGATCAAGAGCTAATCCATTGCAGCGTTAAAGTGTCAGGCTGCTCCATTGTACTTTCTATGATGAATCGTCGGGATTGTAGTTGCTGCTGATGCAATTTAGGGTGTAAACTCTCTTATTCACCTATCGATACTTACACGCCAGGTTGATACACTTTAATTGAATACAACCGTTTTATTGTTATGCACCAGAATCCGATCCTCGACATGCCATTTGACGGCTCTTGCAAGCACCACGCGTTCAATGGTACGGCCAATGCGCTTCAGCTCGTTGACATCATCCCGGTGACTTACACGCTGCACGTCCTGCTCAATAATCGGTCCGCCATCAAGCTCCTCGGTTACATAGTGGGCGGTTGCTCCGATGATTTTCACGCCGCGATTATAGGCCTGTGCATAAGGCTTGCCGCCGACAAAAGCCGGCAGGAAGGAATGGTGAATATTGATAATCCGGTTCCGGTAATGTTCGATAAAGGTTGGCGAAATAATCTGCATGTACCGCGCCAGAATGATAACGTCGATATCATCGCCGATTACATCCAGTTGACGTTTCTCCGCTTCGGGCTTTGTATCTGCCGTAACCGGAATATGGTGATACGGGATACCGAATGATTCCACATATTCTTTCATATCCAGGTGATTGCTTACCACCAGCGCAATATCTGCATCCAGGTCGCCTGCCTGCCATTGCCACAACAACTCTACAAGGCAGTGATCCTCTTTGGATACAAAAATCGCCAGCCGTTTCTTACGGGCTGCATGGTAGATATTCCATTCCATAAGGAATTGGTCCGCAACTTCCAGGAACGATTCCTCCAGTTGAGGAAGCTTGGTGTTCAGATCCTCCAGATCAAATTCAACCCGCATAAAAAACATACCGCCTGCAGGATCCATCGTATACTGGTCAGACTGAACGATGTTCGCACCATGCTGATACAGAAACTGGGAGACCGCTGCCACGATTCCTGGTCCATCCGGACAGGAGATGAGCATGCGGGCACGATTAGGGTACTGGCCTGCCACAGACGGCAGATCCTTCTTGATGTGAATTTCCATGAGACTCGGTGATCCTCCTCTACATCTACAATTAGCGTGAATTGGCCTCCCAAGAAAACCAACCGCAGCAAGCGGAAGTTTTCTTGAGAATGCCTTAGTCATCTTTACTTTAATGAATGCCTCTTCTATTGAAGCTTATGAAGTCAGAGAAGTCCCGGATAACCAGGCGATGATGCGCTGATTGATCTGCTCTTCCGCAAGTTCAGGCAATAATCCAGCTGCCATGACCATATCATACAGACGCTCCATCGGTTCGCGTGGATCTGCTTTTTTGGCTTTGGCATCATTCTTCAGAAGTGACCACGTATCCAGCACGAACGAACGGGAGTCGATTCCTTCCTTAGCAAAGAAGGCTCGCAGCTCTTCCACTTGCTGAACAAAGGATTGCCCGAAACGTCCTTCCACATCTCCACGCAAAAGCGCGATTTCAATTTCGTACATCGGACGCTGCGTCTTCGGATCTTTACCGATCCACGGCGTCTCCAGAATGAACGGTCTGCCTTGAAGTTTCTCGTGATGAACCACGCTCTGAATGGCTTCATACCCGATCCAACCGGTTCCGATCGGCGTATGGCGGTCTTTACCCGCTCCACGCGGGTTCTTGCTGTCGTTTACGTGAACGACCGTTAACCGGTCGAGTCCGATCAGCTTATCGAACTGCTCCAGTACGTTGTCCAGATCATTCACGATGTCATAACCTGCATCATGAATATGGCAAGTGTCGAGGCAAATCGCCAATCGGTCATTGTACTTCACCTTATCAATAATGGAAGCAATTTCTTCAAAGCTGCGTCCCATTTCGGTGCCTTTGCCGGCCATCGTCTCCAGAGCGATCTTCACTTCGGTCTCATCCGTACCGCCCAGAACTTCATTGAGTCCTTCCGCAATACGGTCAATGCCGTATTCGGCATCCTTATCTGTATATGCACCAGGATGGAGAACGATATTCTTCACGCCAACCGCATGTGTCCGGCGAATCTCCTCCTGCAGGAAACTCACGGCAAGCTCAAACGTATTGGGCTTGTACGATCCGAGGTTGATAATGTATGGCGCATGGACCACAATCTCATCAATCCCGCTTGCTTGCATAGCGGCCTTGCCTTCTTCAATAAACATGGAATCGATCGGCTTGCGGCGCGTATTTTGCGGTGCGCCGGTATATATCATGAACGAGCTTGAGCCATATGATGTGGCCTCAGCCGTTGCAGTCAGCAATCCCTTGTCCGAAAACGACACGTGGGAACCAATTTTCAACATGCTGCATCCCCCTTTTTTAACACACAATTACACCTATTTTAGCTTGTATATCGAAATAAATCTAGAAGGGATGGAATGTAAGGGACGTTGCTGGAATGAAATCAGTAATGGTGCGGGTTTTCTTAGTTTGGTGTTGAAATACGAGGTGATGCAAAGTAACAGGTTGGAATACCCATTTGTGGGTGGATTGTGGAGAAAACATGAAAGCAGCCTTTATTGGGCCCACACACCGGAGAATATTTCATGCCCTTAACTTCCATTCGGTCCGCTATCCTCTTTTCGATTCTACATTTTTATTGAACTTCTCGATGTAATACTGCTTGCCTAACCTATCCAATGCACCCATTGCACTGTTTAAGGCATCGCGGTTAAATACCACTTCCTCATACATCACTATCACCCTTCATATGAAATGAAGATGTACTCCTCTATAAGGAGACTTTAAAACCTTGTTATACGGCCTCCGCTCCGCTGGGTTATTCGGTCGCTTCGGGGGCCTTCGGCAAAACCAAAAAGAAAAAGGCCGCCGAGTTATGGACTGCACCCCAATTGTTAGACACACTCTAACAGTTCGAGGTGCAGTTTTTTTTATGACTAAATTTACTAAGGATAAGAAATTGGAGATAATTCAAGGGTATGACCCTGATCTTCTATCGCAGACGGAATACGCAAATCAAATGGGCGTTACCAAGTCCCATTTCCTTAAGAGATTGGAGATAGCCACTGGGGTAACCTATACAGCCGCCATGGTTTTCAAGGAAGAATGCCCATAACTCATACTTCTTGATTTCGTTTTTTGATGTACCCCTCTAAACTCATTCCGTCTTATCCCCTCCTTATAGGGCTTCCCTAGCACGTTTCGATTGTCATAAATGTTCCCGTTCTCATCACAATAGCGGCATTTCCGTAATAATCAATCGCTTTCTAGCACATTTCTTTAAAATAGTCATTTGCTCGTTACATTTTTTTCTAATTTTCATATTTTGTAACATCACGAAAGGAGTAGATAATATGAAAATATCCGAGGCACTTTGTAAACGTCTAGCCACCATCTTAGGTGGTACAGGTATGTCTGACGGGAAAAGCTGCTCTATCATGGTTGAAAGAAAATTAAATGCTAGAGTCCTTGGTAGAAAATATGAAACCGAACATGAAATCACGATTCAATCCCCGCAAAACGGAACAACGTTAAACACGGGCGAAATAACTCTTTTACAATCCGAAGTACAACGTTTTATTGATGCGGCTCGAAAACGCAATTTTAAAGTATCTGCAATACACAACCATTGGTTATTCGATAAACCAAGATTGATGTATCTTCATATTGAATCCATTGAAAATCCTATTGTGTTTGCTAGAAAATTAAGATCAGCGTTAGATATTCTAAAAAAATGACTGGTTAGCATTGTGGCGTTCAGAATGAATCCTGAACGCCTCTTTTATCTTTGGTCACTCCCTGTTTTTAAATCAACCCTTGAAGAATAGAATCAGGAGTTGTCAATCTTCCGAGGTTTCTCGAAAAGAAGCAGTTGCAGCACTTACTTCAATACATCAGATTCCGCGCTAAACCGCAAGAGTATGCCGTCTTTTTATCTCTCGCTTACTGGCTTGAGGATCGGCGAACTACTCGCGCTTAAAGTATCTGACTTCGATGAAGAGGAAAAAACTATTTCTGTAAAAAAATCTCTATGTCGATGGGTCTGTAAAAACTATGTACTCGGTCCCCCGAAAAATAAAAGCTCAGTCCGGGCGGTCACCATTGGTGAAATTGTAATTAAAGCCATCAAGGGACAGCCGGCTTGGAGAGAAAACAAAATCAATAACGGTGAACTACAACATGATGCAGATTTTATATTTTGGAGCTTGAAGTTTCCCGGATATCCAGCTTGTTATAGTCGCTATCAGAAACGATTTGAAAAGATCCTGAAAGACTGTGGACTTCCTGACAACCTTACTCCCCATAGTCTTAGACATACCCATGTTTCACTCCTTGCTGAAGCCAAAGAAGAATTAGCGGTAATCCAAGAAAGGCTCGGTCATAAGAACGACGAAATCACAAAAACAATATATCTACACATTACCGAGCAACAACGAAAACTTGTTCCTGACCGTTTCGAACAGGTGATGAATTCATAGCTGTTTGGGTAACACGTGGGCATATCCTCACCATAACTTCCGAAATCCCTATAGTACCGTGCATGATTTAATTATGTCTGGGCTATCGAAATAAATCTAGAAATGCGTTATAATTCTCATGAAAGTGACATGTGATAATAATCATTGAGGTGATATACAGATGAAGAGCACAGGAGCCGTCTTGGGATATTTGTCCTCCAGTGCGCCACCGTCATGGTTCATGAACTCCATTGCCTTCTGGGGATGGGTTATGCTTGGACTGATGGGCATCGGCGGATTTTTCATGTTCCGCAAGTTTCTGAAAGTGCTTCCCAAAGCAGACGGCAAATCCAAGCTGGATTGGCAGAACTACTGGGTCGAGCGAAGCCGCCCGCTGTGGACTGATGAAGCCAAGGCCTTTCTGGACGAGCTGGTGCAGCCCGTTCCGGGACCATTCCGGGATATTGCCAAACACTCCATTGCAGCGGAGATTGGCAAGATTGCTATTGAGGACCATGCCAAAGCAGTGACAAAAGACCACTGCATCAAAGGTTATATCGTGGCTACGCCAAAGCGGGATTACAAATTCTTGATGAATTTCCTCCAGAAGAAGGAAATTGACTACAAGCCTTATCAGCATTTGATTAATAAGTAATGATACAGCCTTAAATGGAACAACGGTGCTTGTCCTCACTGTGGGACAAGCACCGTATAGTCCAGAAGATAATTCCCCCTAGTCCTCATCCAGAGGATCAGGGGGATTCGTTTTTTAATTTCATGCTTTCCTTTAGCGATAACCAACCAATTTACAATTGATAAGGAAGAGACCTTGAAACGCTAAAAAAGAAATTAATGATCTAATGAATGAATGATTTATTTGAAGACTATAGCGGAGTCTTAACAAAACTATGGTTTGATAACTTAAGGGCTGCAACATATCCTACTACTGGAGGGGGACAGTGGTTGTACAATTTTTCGAGGGAACACTTTAAAAGGCATTAACAAAGGTACCCTTCCCGCCAATGGCTTTGTATATTCTGTTTACAGCCATGTAGGAAATGTAACAAATCGATTAGGACTAACTCCCATTACTTGGTAAAATATGATTTTTCTCGCAACATATCCCCACACCCAGCCGTCTAAAGTATTAAGAACATAATATTTAACTAAGTGGGGAGGAACAATTGTTATGAATTTTAAAAAAATTATAATCACCTTTCTTATTATAATTTGTAGTGCAGGTTGTGGAAATATTGAGCAAACAAGCAACCCTGAAAATAACTCTAAAGTTATAGAGGGGGATGAAGTGAAGGTTACTTCTGACATTAGTGGATATATCGTTGATATTTCAGATAATAGAATCCTAGTAGTAGGTGGAGAAATAGTTGAAGAGGATCTGAATAAACTAAGCATTAATGAAATATTGACAAAAGCTTCACCAGACGCGACTTGGTTAATTATACCTGAAGGTCAAAAGTTAGACGACTACTCGGTCGGTAATCAAGTTGATGTATGGACTACTGGGAAGATCGATACTTCTTATCCGGCTCAAGGTAAAGCAACTAAAATTGTAATTGAATCAGAATAACTGTTATGAAATTGAGCTATCATAAAATCGTGTCACAAACAAATCTCACCACTGACTGTCCCGTATACGGTAAATAATCCGTACCAATGATTGGCGGTACTGGTCGCTTGTATTACCTTTTAGTCTTTTTTATAAATCTCTTTTTTTTCATTTAGAAAGTTAGCATTCTCATAGAACTCATAGAATATATTGGAAGTTCATGGATACGACTGAAGAGTCTATTTTACAACAGGAGTTTCAAAAACTAAGTGAAAGAAAAAGGACCACACCCTATGGTGCTCATTTGAACGAAGAAATAGAACAGTTAGTCCTATTTTATAAACATCGCCTGTAAGAAATATATTAAGAGGCTATTTTGCGAGCAAAAGAAAAGAGAGGTTTTGTCCTCTCCCTAATAATTACTTATATAATCTACAAATTCTCTTAATTCTTCACTCACCCAATCTAATAATTCTTCTTCTCTCTGAAGATTTCGATACTTACAAACTTCGTTACCGTATAACTCATGATTGCGACAGTAATAATAATGATGTGTCTGGCGACTTGTCTTTTGTACTTTTTTTCTTAATCTACCTCCACATTGACACTTCAATAGATTGCTAAAATGGTGAGCTGTGGAGAATCTTGAATCCACACCCTTCACCATATTCTTAACTTTTGGCCTGGCTTCTCTTTCTATTTGCGCAGATTTAAAAGTTTCATCTGTTATTATTCGCAGGGACTCATCATCTATTTTTATCTGTTTGTCTTCAGGGATCTTTTCAATCAATCCCAACTCCTAAATGAAAGCTAATGTTGGTCTTCCAAAAAAGGTTAAGGTATAATATGTGTATTATTGGACTTTGCGTTATTACCTCTGCCAAGGTATTAACGCTTTTTCTTTTTTGTGATTCCTGTATCCGAAGTTGCACTCCATCCGATTTAATCCCAAGAAACATTTTGAGTTCGTTCCAATCGAGCCATGAATATGGTCTTAATTTGGAAGCTTTCTGCAATTAACTACCGAGACTATAGTCGCACTTCCATTCACTAAATATATATATTTTTTCCAGTTTATTTGTTACTATAAGAGAGTAAATTCTATAATTATATAGACTGAATTTTTGATTTACATGCGGACACACAGCCGATTGATGACCTCCATGGACTTGGCATTTACACGTTTCATGAAGGCGGCTACGTTGATGCGAATGTGATAAAACTTCTTGTAAAATACGTTATGAATTACATCGCTTTTCAGCCACTTCCATAAGCCTTCAATCAAGTTCAGATCCGGGGAGTATTTCGGCAGAAAAACGAACTGCAACCGTTTATGTTTTCGCAAGTAGGCTTGTACTTGAGCGGAACGATGAATTCGGCCATTATCCAGAACCATCACGATTTTGCCTTCAGGATATGCCTCCAGCACAGCATTAAGAAACTGGATAAAAGCAGGAGCATCATACCGCTCGCCGTCACGGTAAAGCACGTGTCCGGTCTCATAGTTCAATACGCCAAACAGCTTCGCACCTTCATGGCGGCCATAAGTCGGAACCTTTCGCTGCTGCCCCACAGGGAACCAGTTATATTGCAGCGACTGATACGCACGAATCATACATTCGTCTTCAAACAGCAAATGGTCGATCTCTTGGTTCATCAGCTTTTTTTTAGTGCGGGAAAGGTCACCGACTTGAACGCTTCCTGCTCCGCAGGATCGGCTAACTCCATCGTATAGGTCGCTTTGGTATGGCTGAATCCGAGCCGGTGCAGCAGGACGGACATTCCTTTTTCCGTGTAGCTTTCGCCGAACTCTCGTTCGACATAGAGCATGGCCAGTTTTAGAGTCCAGGTATACTTGGCCTCGATCCCTACGTCGACCGGGCGTTTGTTAGCAACTGTGTCTGCCAGAATCCCCTCTTGCTCGTCAGTAAGACGGCGAGGTTTGCCAGGTGAATGGCCCATCGCCAGACCTTTGATTCCATCACGCTCAAAACGATGAATGTATCCGGCGGTAGTTTTCTCTGTACGTTTGATCATCTTCGAAATGTCTTTAATTGTGTGGCCCTCAAGGCGGTGGAGAACTGCCAAATAACGTTCATACATCCGTTTGTCGGAAGTTTCACGCAACGCCAGTTCAACTCGATGCTTTTCATCAGTGATTGTCATAAGATCACGTCCTAAAATGGTTATTTTCCTTTTATTACCCCACTTAGGAACGCATGATTTGTCAAAATGCAGTTCATTAATTCAGTCTATATAGGAGGCATAAATAATGAAAAAACTTATTGTTGCAGTCACTTTTGTGTTAGGACTCACATCAGTCCTAGTAGCACCAACAAATTGACGCACAGAAAACCGCACCATCAGCAGTTGCAAAAAAGTCAAAGTAAAGCAGATAAGCTCAAGTACTATCAAAAACAAATTGATAAGTTAAAATCCGAGATAGAAAAATTACAGAGTCAAAGTTAAAACCAGGCTCCAAAGCGATGTTAGCAAGCTTAGAAAAAGAAAACGCCCTATTAGAGAAACAGAAATATTGGCTCAATAAAATTATGAGTTAGCAAAACAATAGGTTAATCGAAGGAGTCTTATGAAAAACAAATCTATTTTATCTTTAATTTTTTTCTTGATTATAACAGTTTTATCTTCCTCTGGAGCATTCGCTCATCCGGGACGAATAGATTTACCTAAGAATCAAGCTAGTGGAACACTTCAGGTCTATTACTTCGATGTAGGGCAAGGCGATTCAACGTTAATTAGAACGCCTGAAAATCAGTACATACTTATTGATGCTGGGAATAATAATCAAGGCAATAATGTTGTTAAGTATCTGAATCACCTTGGTGTGAATACACTAGATGCTGTAGTTGCTACACATCCAGACGCTGATCATATCGGCGGTTTAGATGATGTTATTAAATCGATTAATGTTAAATCTGTTTATGCTCCAAAGGTTTCACACACAACAGACACCTATAAAGATTTCTTGCTGGCTGTAAAGAACAAAGGACTTACCATAAAACAGGCTAAAAAAGATGTTACAATCCCGCTCATGGGTGTTACCGCTACCTTCTTAGCTCCCGTTAATGAATATGGCAGCGATTTAAATAAGTGGAGTGCTGTCCTAAGATTAGGGTATAAGAATAACTCCTTCCTCTTTACTGGCGACGCCGATATCAAATCCGAAACAGACATGCTTATAAACAAGTCCATATTAAAAGCAGACGTTCTTAAAGTGGGGAGTCATGGATCTATCTCATCTTCAAGTAAGAAATTTATAGACGCAGTAAAGCCGAGGTATGCAATCATCAGTGTAGGAAAGAATAGTTACGGTCATCCGAATGCAGGTATCCTGTCTCGCCTCAAAGATGCTGGCGCTGCTGTAATGCGAACTGACCAAAAAGGAACAATTACGGCTATCAGTAACGGATCTACAATAACTTTTACTACAACAAAGGGTGCGAAATGAGAAAAGGAATAATAGATCGATTTGAAGGAAGCTTTGCTGTTGTAGAAATTGAAGGTAGTACAGAGGACATTCCAAAAGAACTGCTTCCTTATGATTGCAGTGTGGGTAATGTGCTTACCATTAGCGATAATAAAATTACAGTTGATAAAACAGAAACCTTGAAACGTAAAGAAGAGTTTTGATGATCTAATGAATGAATTATTTGAAGACTAGTAAAAACAAAAACAAGCCTGATGTTTAGTGAAGTGACCCCCAGGTAGTGGAATATTTTTCCGGTTGGCAGATGCGACGATGTCGTCATATTCTGAAGGAGTAGCCCCCAAAAAAAAATTTAAGGGTAGCTTTTTTGATGCTGGTTGAGAAAGACTTTTCCGAGAAATATCGGAATATTACTAATACATAAGCAATCATCGATTCTAAGCCCTGATTCCTTTAAATACTCAATGAAATTTCACTTAAAGGTCTCCACCATCTGGAGACCTTTTATGTGTAAGTGATTTAAATTAAAAACACTTCTCATAAAACTAATGAAGTTAACATAAGCATGCATCATTAAATATGGGCTTCGGAAGTATTTAAATCTCTGTCTACTATTTTATCCCCTATCAATATAACCCGCTACGCAAGGTAAACGACCAGCCTGCAATAACAAAGGCATCCCCCTCCTTCAGGGGGTATTCTTTATACGGCACCATGGACTCTCCCTTTAAAATCGTACCGTTTCTTGAACCCAGGTCCTTTAATACGTATTCTCCACCTTCACGCGAGAGCTCGACATGTGCCCGCGAAGTTCCCACACCCTGAGCAACAAATTGCGCGACATCAGGGGATCTGCCGATGATAAAATGGGGTTGCGTCAATTCAATCCGCTGCGTGGCGGCTGCATTCGGTTCGTTCAGCTCCAGATAGGTTCTTGCTGAATGTGGATGAGCAGGAGGCTTCGTTTCCGGACCTAGCAGTACAGTAGCCCCTCCGCCTCCATGTGATGAAAGCACCTCCGTGCGCTGGGACAACTGAGCATAATAATCACCTTCCTCGCCATAAGAGACTGCAGGTTCAGCCTCTTGTGGATGCGAATAGGGATAGCCCTGCCCCTGCGGAGGGTAGCCTGCTTGTTTCTGATGGTCCTCTGGATGGGTTGGAGATTTGGGAACCTTCCATCTCCAGTTCTCCCTGCTCTCCCTAAGCTCCATATCTGCTGTTCCTGTTCCTGTTGTGGAGCTGGAATTTCCCGTCAGAAGACCTGATAAGGGATCTGCCTCGAAACGAGGAACGGACTTCCACTTGGAATAGCCCGGGGGGCTAAGCTCAGTTGATTCAAACATCGGTAACGATTCGGACCAATCATCTGATCTCCGGGAGAGCAGCTGGAGTTTTCCACTCCAGCCAAGCCAGGCAACAACAGCAAGGAGAAGCGTAATCATGACTGACAACGCCAGCATCAGCACACCCGGTTGACTCATATACAACAATCTCCAAACTCCCGCTGCAGCCAGTAAACATCCTAACAGAATATAGGTACGAACCGGGGAGGACTTGTCTTGCTCCGAAGCCCCAGGGTCCGTTCCATAATCCGTATCAGATGCCCAAGCAGCGTTGGAACCCGAGTCGAAATAATCCGAATGAGGGGTGTTCTTCTCTTCGCCTCTGCCCATTCTCCCAAACTTCAAATTTGTACGCTCAGTCAGACTTCGAATTAAACTCTGTTTATCCGTCTTGACGTCACTCTCCGTATGTGGCGCTGCTGTCCGGAAACGTGTCGATTCCGTAAAGGCGGAGTCAGGCTTGGAGATACCATTTGGTTGGATATCGTTATAGTATGAGGATAGTCCCTCCACTCTTGCAGGCACTGCCCCTTTCATCTGCGCTGCTGGTCGATGGTCTTCACCGTCTTCCCCTGCAAGTAATTCAACAATAAGCCTCTTAAGTCCCGGCAAATTAAAGCTTTGTTCACCGCAGTAGGACATCAGTGCCTGTATTCCTCCCCCTTTCAGCTCTGACACGGATGCGAGCAGCCTTGTCATTAGCTCCTTGAGCGATACAGGGAGTTGCTTGCTACCGGTCTCATTAGCTGCAAGTGGAACATAAGTTAAATATAGCGTGCCTAGATGAATGGAACCCTCAATAAATAGATAATCCTCATGAAGGATGTAGTTCTCCGGTTGAAGCATATACAGCTTGCTATCATCCAGAGCGGTCGCGATTTGAAGCAGCAACCCATAATATTCGGTGAGTGTCATACGCTCACTTTTTAATGATTGAGAGAGCATCTTTTTGCCGGTAATATCATATTCCAGCGTCACCTTGTAATCGACTTCTTTCATATGCAGCTTCAGAAAATGCGGAATTCTTGAAGATCGAATCATGCCCAGCTGCACATGATTAAGTTCTGATGGTTGGATTCCCTCGGCCCGGTCCAGAACCATGCTCGTTCCGCCGTTTTGCACAAAATCCCTCTTTAATCCGAACATAAGAACCGCCTCCTACATATGCAGTACAATATACGTGCTGATTACACCAGGAAGGACCGCAATCATGAAAGGAAACCGTAAGTGCTCCTCCTGATTATTACGCCACGGCAACCCACTCTTTAAAATAAAGACTCCGGCAATACTGCCAACAACTTTCCGAATTCGTTTCATCGTTTCCCTCCGCCAGAGAAGTATGATCAGGCCGACTACACCGGCACAAAGGACAGAATACATAATTGCATGAAGCGTAAACCATAGACCGGTCCAGGCACCTATGCCTCCAAACAGCTTGACGTCGCCTGCTCCAACGGCCCCTATAAAATACATGATCAACAAGATGAGGAACCCTGCTCCGAGACCCTTCAGTGAAAAGAACATTCCTTCCCATCCGTCCAGAATGCCATGATAGACAGGACCCAGCAGCATAGCTGGAACAGTCAATGCATTGGGGATTTTCATGGAACGAAGGTCTGTCAGGAAAGCCGTAATCAGATAAACGGCACAAAGTCCATAGGCAACGGCCATACGTATCAACCTCCTCTGTCGTCACTATTCGCTGGAATAGCCTTAATAGAATTTCACTTCTGTATGCACGAACGCTTCTTCAAAATGATCCTTTTAGGTCACATCTCTGGTTACATCTCTGGCCACTTCTAAGGCCACATCTCTAGTACGCTTCTTAAAGCCGTTCCTATATGCACTCATTCTTTGGAACCCAACCTATCGAAATCTTGTCTAACCCGACCTTGCAACCACCGTAAACGGCACCTCCATCCGCTGCCCGTCTGCTGTCTCAACAACAAACAGCCACGTACCCGGCGTTGTATTAAATCCCACATTCCATTCCCAGTCGATATAGCCATTCTCGTCCGCGGTCTCCCATCCCAAATATTTAGCCGTACTCTGACCGCTCTTATAATAAACGGACAATTGCGCGCTGGTTCCCGGCTCCACTTTTACTTTCACTTTTGCCTGCTTGCTCGCCACAGCCGGATTGGGCTTCTCAAGCAGTTCGATCCCCCCGCTTGTCTCCGAGCCGTCGCCGTTACCCGAATCTCCCCCTCCTTCGCCGGTATCCCCGATCCACAGCCTCTCCTGAGCCTTCGCCTGCAGCACAATTCGTTTGTTCAAGAATGGGACCCGAATGGGCAGGGCGTAGTTGACCTCAATACCGAAATAAGGACTCTCTCCACTTCTTAAATTCGGAATATGAACATTGGATACATGAATTCTGTCATAGTCCAAAAGACGATCTGGCATAAACGGCTTCAACATCGGTTTGACCACAGGATCCAGTACGGCTTCCACGGTCTGATTCTTGAGCTGCTGCAGCGGCTCCTCGCCTGAAGCTACAGCTTGCACAATCCACTCATTAACAGGTGAAGGAAGGGAGTCGCTGTAATTAGAAGCCCAATCAGCAAGCGACAACTTTGGGATTTCCCAATGGGATGTGCTGGGGGATCCGCTTTCTCCTGCCCCACCACCAACCGAGTTGCCTTGGACGGCTAGGGAAACAGGGTACATATGAGCTGCTACGGTTTTGACGGTGTCCGAAACCGTGCTCTGCAGCGCTGTCGATATCAGCGTCATTTGCACGATATATATGAGGAAAATAATAAAAAACATGAACATTGGCAGCACAAGCGCTGCTTCAACAACCATACTTCCTTGATCCGATGACGCTTGATCCTTACGGGGAGGCTTCTGTAACACCGCTAATCGTTTCATTCGAATACCCCTAATCCTAATAAGAAAAATCCGCCCTGCGATTTACAATGTAACTATTTCCCTGAACCTCATCACCGCCGCTTCCAAATACAACGCCAAGCGACTTCGTCACCCCGGGAAGAAACCATAGCCGCATGGCCGTCCTGACCTCACCTGATGCGTAGGTCGATCGTTCCGCAGGATTGATTCCGGTGTTCAGGCGAATCAATGCCAGCATTCGCGACAGCTTCCTCTCGTTATCGCTGTGAATAAACAGAAATATCCGTAAATGATCCCGGTATGTCAGCACAACGGGGACATACTTGGATAACTGAATACTCCCCGTCTGACACAACTGGATCATATCCTCTATAGCCTTTTCAATGCCATACAGTATGGCAGCAGCCAAAATAGCCAATGGATTTCCTAATTTGCTATTGACGATAAATCCTTCCATTGTCCGAACAGCAATCCTGGAGGCAAATATCTCTGCATAAGCAGCCGATATATTCCCGGCAGGGTTATGGAATCCATACAGAATATACTCCACTTCCTGATTCCCGATGGCAAATTCTTGAGCAATATCTCCGCTTGCATTAGAACCATCCACAATACCGGATAAATTCCCTATATCAAAATGCTGATAATAATGAACAGCGTACTCGTTTTGAAACAATTCGTCCCTAACACCACCAAGCACATTCCCCATGAATCCGAACATACCGTCCATATTATCCATTGCATCTTTGCCTGCTTCATAAGGATCATCATGAAGTGGTTTTCCCTTGCTCATACTGTCTGCTTCGGCATTAAATTGAAGACTTTCGTCATAGTACTGCTGCAGTTCCCGGAACTCATCCAACATAGCCTGATGCTGCCCGTTCAGTCCGTTGATCACCTCAATGACTTTCGTGGCCTGCTTCAGCTTCTGATTAGCTTGTCTCTCCATCGCCTTGCGTTCCTTATCTGATGTCCGGAATTGCTCCAATGCTGCCTGCTGCCGGTCTATTATGTTGCTGCCGCCTGAAGTTCCGTAATTGGAGATATAATTCTGTAGGGCATGGCTAGCTTCAAGCACAGCCCCTTTCATACCCTCTCCGCCCAGTGAAGATTGAAGTGAAGAGACCGCATGACCAACCTGCTGGTATAGGCTCTCCTGCCCCTCAATCTCTTGCCGGAAACTGTTCATCAATTCATCGCTGTGAACTAATTTGTCCGCCTGTTTCCGGATAGATTGAATCATCTCCGCTTCTGACCCGGATGAATCGGTTGATCCCGGTGTTACATCATTCGTGACCTGATCATACCCTTTATTGGATGAACGATTCTCCGAATCCTTGATAACCTGCTTCATCTCATCGTTCAGATTCCTTGCTTCCTCCCACAGCGTATATGCATCTTCGAGAAGTTTGTCTTTCTCCTTCTGAAACCTGCTGGCCTCACTCGAAATTTCTGAACCAATGGAAGAAATTCCGTTCTGATAAACCATAAGCTGCAGCGTGTACAGCTTCTCCTTAGGAGGCCTGTCCGCATCCTCCTGCTGTTTAGCCTTATAATCGGGGTACTGTGATGCCCCATCGGCAGCAGTAGAAATACTTCCTCCAAGCGAAGCATCGTAGATGGATCGTCCGGGCGGATCCATAACCAGCTTCGAAAGTTTGATTGCATATTCGCCTGCCCTGCGCTGCTTGACCAGCATTTCATCGAGGCCCTCTTCCCGCCTGTCATACAATTTGCGAAGCTGCTTAAGCACATCTACCGTATTAGAAGCTTCCTTCATGGACTGCGACAACGGTTTAAACTTGTTGACAAGCTCCAGCGTGAAATCAATCGGCGCTTTATACTTCATATCCTCGATAATCTGCCGGTTGAATATGTCATAGGTACCCAGCGGACGCTGCAGTTCAAGTCCTGAACTGTCGAGCTCCATTGCCATTAACCGAAATGCATCGCTTCGATCTCCTGGATTGAGGCTATCATTCAACACATTGCCCATGATCAAATCCCCGCTGCTGTCGCCAAAGGCATATAATCCATATTCCTTCTGCAGCTGCGAATCATAAGATGACATCACAGAACGTACGGCTGCTCTTGTCAGGCGTTCGCTCTGCACCTTCATGGCGGCTATACGCGAATAATCAATAAATATGGCAACAAACATGAATACAGCAGCCAATGCGATAATCAAAAAAACAGATACAGATCCATCAGACGATCGGACTCCCTGTTTTCTTCTCCGGCTCGACTTTGTTTCCTCTTGTTTCCCCATGACTATCGCGGACCTCCGAACTTTTGTAGAACTTCTCCTGCAGCAGCCTTATCCGTTCCATTGCCTCCGCCTTGAAACTTCGATCCGTAATAGCGCATCAAATCTACCGTCCGAATAAACTCGACAGGATCAACCACAATTGATTGTCCGCTTACCTTGATCTGACCGCCATCATCTAACATCCGGCTGAGCGGCGTAAGCGATACTTGCTCGTTTAATGACGTTGTTACTTTTCGAATGAGCAGTTGATTGGTATACCGCATCTCTCCCGCCATACTTGACGGCACAGCCATACCTCCCTTGTACATCTTAAGCTCAGGCAGCTTTCCGCCAGCAGACTCGCCTTGCGGCAATGAGATTGACCTCGTCTCGTCTCCCCCGGCCAAACCAAATAGAGTTCCTAACACATGATCATCCGTCAACCGCCAATATAGTGAATCATGCTGCCCCAGCTCCACCGATCCCGAGGCTGAAACCTTATGGCTGTTGTCCCAGGCATACGCAGTCCGTTCGGAAGCTGCAGCTGAAGCTTGGACCAGCATAGACTGTTGATAGATATATAAGCATAGAAACAGAAGCAAAGCCGTCACCATCAACACAATGGGAAGAACCAGGGAAGCTTCAACCGTGAAGCTTCCTCTCTCGTCCTTCCATTTCCTCGCAAGCATCTTATTCAAGGAACTCCTCGCTCTTGTTATTCACAGAATCAAACAGATTATTAACCAGCGACGTAATCTGATCCTTGAATATGAGCGCAATAATTAAAATAACAACGAGGATTAGGATCATCTCGAGCGTTCCAATCCCTTTCTCATCCTTCCAAAAAGCCTTCATTCCATTCTTCATCACGGTTAGCATCATATTCATACACCGATCCCTTCTACATGTTCATCATCATAAATGCAGGTGCTCCAAGCAAAACAATTACAATCATAAAAATTACGACCATCGGCAGCACCAGCTTCGAGGAGGCCTGCTCCCCCCTTGTTCTTCCGATGGCCTTGCGCTTCTCCCACAGCACACGCGACAGATCCCGAAGCGCCATTACAAAGTCATTTCCGCCTCGACGAAAATTAAGCAGAACCGTAGTTGTAAATATCGACACTTCCTGAACGCCGCATCGTTTGTTAAACTGCTCGAAGGCTTGCTGGAACGGATGGCCTCCCTCCCATTCCAGCACCATTCTCTTAAGCTCTGCATACAGGGGATGATTAATATCCTTGTTCCGTTCTACACAGTGAATCACTGCCCTCTGCACCGTTTCTCCTGCCCCAACAAGCAGCACAATCTTGTTTAGAAGCTCCGGCAGCTCCATAATGATTTCTTGCTCGCGCAGCATCACTTTTTTATGCAGATCCTTAACCAAAGCAACGGGCAGCAATGCGCCTAACCCCAATCCTGCTATAAGCCCCATAACCTCTCCCGATAACAATGCCCATATACATCCACCGATCCAAATTAACCATGTATACGCAAGTGCCTCGGCCATAAACAGCAGCGTCAATTCTGCACTGTGGCGCAAGCCGTATATTTTCTGGACGGAGCCCTGCATCCGATAGAAGACAATCGGAATGCGCATCGGAACCTTCCCCCGCTCCAGCATGAACAGCAGAGGCGGAGCCAGCCTTTGCAGTCTCAGTCCCGCCATGGACAACTTGCTAAGACGATGGTATCGTTCGCCGCACATTTGATTCAGCACCACCCAACCACCCACAAGCAGAACCATCAGCGCACCGGATATCCATGTCAACATGCCCGCTTCACCTCCTTACACCTTGATGTTCATCATTTTGCTGATCCACAGGAAACAGCCTCCTAAAGCAGCCAATGCAAAGGTTGAAATCAAAATCCCGGCTCCGCTGTACATAGGCTCCATGTAATCGGGAGACGTCATATTCATGAACAGCAGCAGCAGGAACGGCGCAGCCAGCAGCGCCTTGGATTCAAACCGCTTCTGGGCAATCATCACGGATATCTCCTGCTGTATGTCCAGCTTTTCTCCGATGACGGAAGAGGTTCTGCGAACGACTTCAACCAGATCGCCGCCTGTTCGTTTGCACGTTGAGAAAACATCTGCGAAATTCGTAATATCCTCCATCCCTGCTCTCCGGGCAAAATCCTGCAGCGCCACTTCAATCGGTTCACCGTATTCTAATCGGGACACAATGACTTTAAGCTCAAAGATCAGATCACTGCTAGCTCCGGGATCGAGCAGCAGTAAATCCTGTACCGCATCCCTGAACCCGTTCTCTACGGAACGGCCAGCCGACAGCGATGAGGACAAAGAGTACAGAGCCTGCTTAAAGTGGAGATTCAACGTCTTGCGTCTGCGATCCAACATAAACCGGCGCCAAAACTTAGGAATCATCAAGCCGCCGGCGCCAAGCAACAATGACAAAATCAAATGGTGATAAAACAGATAACCGATGAAAGAAAACAGAACTCCGCCAAGGATGACACATGCCGCTCTTTGTCTTATCGAGAGGTGATATACACTGTAATCCGGAAGGGTGTTCGTTCGTTGAGCGGTAATTCGCTCGGCCTTCCCGCCAGCCTTACGCCGTTTCATCGCCTGCTCGCCTTGTTCCTTCTCGGAAATCGGGACTGAGCTGTGAGGCCGGTTCATTCCGCCACCCCCACGATCTTCCTCAGCGGCCAATCCGTAATCCCGGCCATTTGAAGCTTGTCCGAGCATCGAAGTGGGTTACCGCAAGGTTCAAGGCCCCCAATAACCCGGCCGGACGCTTCCCCGCTCTCACGGAATCGATACAGCGGGTTCAAGAGCACTTCCCCGCCGTTCATCCCGATCACTTCGCTAATCTCCGTTACGCGCCGCGAACGATCTCTTAGCCGCGATAAATGAACGAATACATCAATAGCCGAGCTGATTTGCTGACGGACCACACTGATTGGGAGATCCGCACTGCTCAGCACCATTGTCTCCAGGCGGCTGATCATATCCTGCGTGCTGTTGGCATGACCTGTCGACAGACTTCTATTGAGTATAAAATGGTATTCAATTGAACAATAAAAATACCCCCTAATTACAGGGGGTATTTCCTTGAGTCCGTATCATTACATAGCTTATGAATCTGCAAGCCATCATTTAGCCCTCTCCTATAGCCAAGATCAATGCAAAAGGATTGATGCTGTATATATAAATCTTCTAAAGTTAAAAGTGTTTTATTTTCAGATTTGGGTAGGACCTTTTTCAGACCATTTATGACGTTGATCAAGATATCGTGATTTTTTGCTGTTCGTTCATCGCACTCTCTTGTAACTTCAATGACTCTTTCCTTTACAGCTGTCTCAATCCATTTTGTATCCATAGCCATCTCCTCCTGTTGTTCTTCTCACAATGAACATGATATACTGCGGAAAGCATAACGTGGTACAATTTACCTTTAAAATCACCGCCCTTGAGAGGAGCATCTTAGTTGGCTTTATCCCGTAGGGATTGCCGACTTCGGATCTTACTCAGTAAAGCCGGTATGACACAAGCTGAGTTATCACGTAAAACTGGATATTCTCCTCAACAGATATCGAACTGGGTGAATGATCGCGAGAAGATGTCCTTTGAAGCGGCTGCGACTGTTGCTTATGTACTAGAGTGTCATATGGAGGAGCTTTACGAGCTTGTCTGGATTTGATCCGGTCGGCTCTCCTCGGTGAGATTCTATAGCTATAACTATACATTGTATTTCCTGATTCATCCATTGGTAAAATATTACTGGGTGATATCCCCAACACTTTCGTGTTTACTCACAATAATCCACCCAGCACCCTCTAAGCTCAAATTACTCTTCTCGGCGTAAAATAATTTCTCCCCTTTTTCTGTAATAAGGTTAATATAGCATGGCGACTTGATTTCCCTCCCATATCTCGCAACGATCTCCTTGACTTGCCTATTATTTGTAACCGCTTCACAAACTAACGAGTAAGTTTCCATGGCATGTCACCTCTGATGTGTGTTGGAATCATATTACTACGAACATAGGTTCCTATCAAGGCTTGTTTTCACTTTCACGAAAAGTTATCATGGAATATATGTTCGCATTTTAAAAGACGGGTGAGAGTAAAATGAGTATAGCAGGTGCCATTACAAGCGAAGATCGTCACTTTGTCAAACGTTATATGATCATAACTCTAGTCATTGCAGCATTCGACCGAGATAGTCGTCACATCCAGCAGCAGTTTAAGACGCCGGGGCCGTATGTGGATATTATCAAGCTAGCGACTGAGAATGCGTGGGCAGATTTACGAGATGTTAAAAAACACTTTTGGTTAAAAGGCATGAAGGTATACGAGGAAAAACGAACACCGCTTGGTATTATGGCGAAGTTTAAATGCAGGGGATACGAATCCTCATTGGAACTACTATGGGATTATATAACGGCTGAAGCTTCTATTTTAATGCGGAAGTATTTAGGGTTAGATGTTACGATATATGAGGACTCAACAATAGCAGAACATTTAAGGGAGCGATATTAATGTTGAAGGAAATAAAGATCGCTATCAACAGACAACAGCTAGTATACATACGTTTAATCAACGGGGAAACTTTACGAGGTGTGCCAGAGTCGCTATCTGACCGGGTAAAGCTAAGACAGGAGCTTGGTGCGGTGTGGATCCCGGTAGCGGATATTGATCATGTCAGCCGGTTAGTGACTCTACATAAAAATGACCCTGCCAGCGAGTAGCCAGCAGGGTCTTGTATTTTATTAGTTCTCCAGCCTTGCCGTTTTAGTTTTGTTATCCCAGCTCACGTTGACCCCGAGAGCCTCTCCAACAGCCCGAAGCGGCACATAAGTTACTCCATTCTCAAGCTTACCCTCCTTGATCTGTTTCCCGTTTACGGTGACATTTACCTTATCCCCCACCGTAACAGCCTCTTCTTTCTTCCGAAGTCCCAGGTATTTAGCGATCCCCACGACGTGTCCGGCAATTAATGCGTCAATTACATCCTGACGTTTAAGCTTGGCCGCATCGGTAACCACATCGATGAACAGGTTTTCGGTCAGGACTGCTGGCATTTTAGATTCACGGCACATGTGCAGGTTCGCTGCTTTCTGGCCACGATCAATAACACCAAACGGCTTGAGCGCCGCCATTATCTCGGTGTGAAGTACGTTCTGCAGAGAGCGTGAAGCAGCCGAAGCATTAGTATACCGGAACGATTCAAAACCTCCAGCCCCACCGCCGGCATTACAATGGATGGAAACGAGGAGATCCGCCCCAGCTTTGTTGGCTGCATCCGTCCGCTCCTTGAGCTCAAGGAATACATCTGTTGACCGGGAGAGTTCTACCTGTACTCCACCGTAATCACGTTCCAGTTGCTTTTTAATTTCGAGCGCAAGAGATAGAACAATATTCTTTTCTTGAAGCCCGTTGCCGCTAGCTCCTGGATCTTTACCACCGTGGCCTACATCAATTCTTATTCTCTTCATTTTCGGTCTGCCTCCTGACTTGACGCCACCTCAGGCAATCCTGCCAAGCTCGTCAAAAAGCTGGTGATAGTCGCCAGTAAAACCGTACCGCCTACCACATACCAATCAACTTCATTCATCACCGTAGTAGCACCAATTACACCGATTGCTGTTTGTGCTGCTGTCTTAATTGCCCGGATACCTGCCGCTTTAAACCATTTAGTTGTCATCTATGATCATCTCCTATTCTTTCATCTCATCAATTCGTTTGTGCGCTTGCTTGGCCGACTCTTCGACTCGAGTCAAACGCTCTGAAAAATCATCCATCCGCCTTCCGAGGTCCCGCAGATCCACGCGAATATCTAGTATCCCTGTCTTGATGTAAGATACGTCCGTCTGTAACGAAGCATCTGCTGTGGCCTCCGAAGCAACTTCATCTTTAAATGCTTTGGTACGTCCTACCCAACCAAGCAACATACCACTAATCGCACATATTGCACCTATGAGTGTTATCATCACATTGAGATCCACCCTTCTTCCCCCTATCTGTCTTTGAATAAAGAAAAGCCCCCGGACCACCCAAGGGCATAAAAAATACGCCTTTCGGCGTGGATCAATGCAAGATGTTAGATCATAAGACAACACCTCCTCGCAGATTAATAAGGAACCTTCCCACGAGCAAACTCATTCCCTCTCTCGGCCAGGCTATTGATGCGCTCTTGAAGCTCTCGCAGCTTATCGCGTTTCGCTTTGTTGCCCAAGTTCTTATCCTCCTGAGCAGCTCGGATCTCTTTGCGAACTTCTGACATACTCTTACTGATTCTACCCATCTCTTTCCGGAGCGGGTCGCTGTACCATTCTGGCACTTCGCGCAGGTCCCGATCAGTGTAAGCCTGGTCCAGTTTCTCCTTATAGCGATAAAACTCAGTGGAAATGTCGTTGCTATACGCGGGATCTGCTGTTACCTGTTGGGTTAAAGTGCTTCCAATATCCCCGCCTGGTGATAACAACGGCTGCCCAAGTTGACCAAGCACCCCGGTATACTGCTTCACGAGGTAATCCAACTTTTTAGGACTTTGCTCAAATGGCGTCCCGTAAGTTTTATCCCCAATCCATCGGGCAATATCGGTGGTTTTTGTATCCGCCTGTAAGCCTGGAGATAGCCTTTCAAGATACCCCGGAACAATCGGAGCACCTGAGAATGTTTGATTGGCTGCTAGATCTGCAATCGGTCCGAGGATGGTGTCACCCATTGCTCCAAGCATCCGGTCAGTGAATCCTCCTTCTTTAAGAGCCCCTGAGATTCCAGGTGGAACGAAATTTGTTCGAAGTTGGTCGGCAAAGTCGCGGAACGCTGCCGGATCGTCTTCGGCAAACTTGCGCATCAGGCGTTCTGGTAGATCCATGAACAGCGTGCCGAGTTCCTTTGGCTTGGCAATTCGAATGAACGTTCCGTCACCTCTCGGAATCAAAAGAAAATTATCTTTCACACGGTTGCTCATCGTCTGGTAATTCGGATCATCGTGGTTCACAGCATACATCACCGCTCCCGGAATGGTTAGAGCTAGGAAAGCTTTTGTTGTCGCCTTCGCAGGATTGTTCTTGTACAACCGGACTATCTGATCAATCCCCTGTATCGCAGCGTTCATATAAGGGAATATCTTATCGAGCTCCGTGATCATTTTCCCTCGCCGCTTAAAATTGACGGTAAGGTCCTGCGCTTCAAATAAGGCGCTTCTCAGATCGTCAGATAACCCACTTCTGGATGCACGTTTAAACTCAGCCAAGCGAGGAGCGGATTCCACCGCATTCATGGCATTCTCCAAGCCATAAAACAATCTTGGGCCTAAATCCTGGAGTAAGCTTTTGGGCAGGACCGATCGCTTGCTTTGTGCCAGTAGGTTTCGATTTGCCGCGATCGAAGAGGAGTGCCCGCCGCCAATCCGTTTATACTGTTTGTACAGCTCTCCGTCCTTCATAATCTGAAACGCCGCGTCCGCCATATCAGCAACAAACCGCACAGGGTTATTGGTTGTTTTAGAAGCAATGTAGGCGTGGGGAATATCTCGAAAAAGGTTCCGAGTCAAACTAAATACCGGGTTTGCTCCGGTCGTCAATGTCTTCATCTTGTTTGTCACCCAGCCGATGGCATCCATCACAAGATTGCCGGCTTTAGGGCCAAGGGCAGTAATGGCATCCAGCAGCTGTGGATCATTTACCTTCAAGTGTGTCTGCTCACCATCCATCAATACGCGTACGATATTGTCCTTGTCCAGAGCTGTTTTGCGCATAGCCTTATCAAAATCATCCGAGAACCGGGCTAGCACCTCATCCAACCCATCACCATCCATAGACAGCTTAGTCAGATCATCCAGCCGTTCAGGTTGTTTGACGATCTCCAGAAAATCAGCGAATGCTTCAGGATCTTTCTCAATATGCTTGACCGCCTGCTGCATCACCTGATTACGCTTAGCCGTCTTCACAAAGGCATCCACATTCTCAATAATCGCTTCAATAGGTGAAATGATCTTCCGCTGGGACCCAGTCTTCTCATACTTCTTGACCGGTACCGATTGATTGCCGAACCCTTTTTTAGCTCGACTTGTTCCTCCACTTCGCTTTTCCAAAGGAGAGAAGTAACGCTTATTGGGAACATAATACGGATTCGCATCGAACCAAGCTTTGGCTTGCTCAGGTGATATAATCCCCGTATCAACGAGCCAACTGTTCACCATTTGCTTGTTAAAGGTATATAACTTCTCTGCAGTCTCCTTAAACTCTGGAAATAGCTTCTCGTATTCCTCAACCTTTTGGGTACCGTATTCAGGAGTCCAGTTTAGTTTTTTGTCAAAAACCACTTCGCCCCGATCATCACGGGTAATAGCATGCTTATTTATCAGATAATCTTCGAAGTCCACATAGATCGACTTGCTTACTTTCCGAATCTGAGATTTTGTGGTGCTGTTCACACCCCCACGGACCGTCTTTGGTAAGCCTGAAAGAATCTCTTTCAATGACTCCCCAACCACCTTACCTTCACTGTCCACCAAGGCGTCCGTTACAATTTGACGAGCAGTCATATCTGCCCCACGGGTAGCCAGTGCCCGTTTATGAGTGCTCTCGGCAGCAGTCAACGGTTTATCCAAAACATCCTCCACCATCTTATCGAACTGATTCAAAGGGTGGAGATCGTCCACCAGATTCGTATAGAGCCGGTCAGCTGCTCCTGGAAAGCTAACCGGTTCACGTTCCAGACGAGTAACCAGCTGGGACCGAGTATCATTACTGAGGGAATCATAAGGATTTGTTTTTCCAAAGGCGGATATCCCAAGACCACTATTTTCTTCGAACTGACCAGGACGTAGAATCGGATCCGCGTTTGGATCAGCCGTAACCGGCAAGGGATCTGCAGGCGTGCTAGATCGTTTCGCCGCAGGTCTTCTCAGTAAGAATTCCGGGATGTCCAAAGAATCGGCAGAGCCTGTATCCGCCATAGCTGCTGTTTTCTGTGCAGTTTTTCTCGGTTTAGGCGAGCTACCTTCCCGACGTAAATCCTTTAAGCGCTGGGTCACGATTGGCTCATCGGTTACATTCAGTGCAGGATCCATCTCCCTGATACTCCCCTGGAGATTATCCCTAACACCCTGATACGCTTGTAATTGATCATCGTATCCGACCTCTTGTCTCCAGGATGGGACAAAACCACTCTCATCCTGAAAGCCGTTATCTACCCGATCTCTGGCCAGTTGATATAAATCCTTATTGCTCGGTGCCCGGCCATTCACTTTATAAAACTCCTGATACCAAAGGGGATTATTAGATATTCGCCCTGATCTCCCGACCACATCGCCTGCGGCATCTCTCTGCAAGTTGCCCTGCTCTACACCTCTTCGCGAGTCTCGAGATTCCTTGAGGAATTTATACTCCTCAATAACACGCTGCTCATACTGACTTTCCAACTCATTAAGGGTTTGGTTAATCTGCCCTACCTCAGCTCTTCCAGCTTGAGTGTTAGCTGCTTTGGCTCTTAGACCAGGAGACGCCTCTGGCAGTTCGAATGAATACGGATTTACGATCGGATCCGCCCCGTAAGTATTTTGTGACCGCGCTGCCGCTTCCCTCATTCGTGTTTGCGATCTAGGCTCCGGAAGCGCAAGAATCTCAGCAACTTCCTTCTCTGAAATTCCATTCTTCTTGAACAGTTTCGATAGGGAGCCCAATGCCATATCCCCTGCCGCACCAAGCCCAACGCCAAGCAGGGCATTTCGTGCAATCTCCTGATTACTGTCCTGACCTTGTACTAGACCAGCAGCCACGCCACCAAGCCCTCCAGTCATTGCCCCTTCAAGTCCGGTTCTTGCCAACCGGTCTGCTGTAGGCACGGACATGCGCGGAGCTAAGGAGTTAATCCCACCCGACAAGACCCGCTGTGCCTTTTGGCCAACATTCGTATTCAGGGCTTTACGCGCAACTTCAAGCGGTCCGGTTACTAGACTCTGCCCTTTAACGCCGGCAGCTGCTGGGTTAAAAGCAAGACCAGCAAAGCCGCCGATCGTGCCGGCAATATCTGCGATCTTATCAGCCTTCTTATTGCCGGTTGTTCCTGGTCTCGCAGATGGGGATCCGAGAACCGTTTCTGCTCCCGTACCAACGGCGCGAGTAACAAAGTTACCTGCATCATTGCCGTACCATAACCAGTTGTTAGCCTTAGCAAAAGGTTTAACAGAGATATCATATAGGTTGCCAAGGAACCCATCCGGGCGTTTTGCCTGAATCTCCTGGAGCCCCTTCTCATACTCCGACAATGGAGCGGGAGCCGGCGGCCCCTGCACAGGCTTAAACTTGATACCGCTGTTCTGCTCCCAGGTCTTTTGAGCCGTCTTGTCTCCCGATACCCCCTTCATTAGGGAAGAGTTTAACGGGTTAAAATCGGACGGTTTGAAGTCAGGTGTGGGCATCGTGGTTTCAGGTTCAAGGGATCGATTGCGAATAGCATCGAATACGGAAGTCGAAGATTCCTGGGCCTCTGGCCTTGGAGAATACACACGATCCAATACACGCTGCTTAGCCTCCTCGCCTTGCTTCCTGCGGTTACGTATCATATCGAATTGACTTGCCATCATCCCACCGCCTTAATACCATTTCTTTTTATCCCAATGCTCAAGTGCTTTTACCGGATTACCGTATCGATCTTTAATGTATTGGAGGCCTTTAAGCGATTGCTGATATGGATCCTCCCAGTTCACGCTGCTGCCGCCATAGTTTTTCCGAGTCGAGTTAAGGAATTGAAATAACCCAGCTGCAGAAGACTTGGAATTCTTCGCTGTTGGGTTAAAGCTGGACTCTCTGGCCACGAGCTCAAGCGTCGGCTGCAGCCAGCTGCTAGGCAGGCCAAGGTCTTGAATCGCCCTACTGATTGAAGTACTGGCCGCGTTGTAGTTTTTCGGGTTGGCTTTGGCATCTCGCTCGGCTTTATAGTAATTCTTGTAGGCCCCAACACCATTTGATGCGGTGGTGGGGCTACTCAGTTTCCCGACGAAGCCCCATACTTTTTCATAAATTTGTCGATCTCAGACTTGGTCATGCCGAGCGAATTCAAGATTTGATTAGTCTCTGCATCACTCAGTCCTGAGTCAACGACATTCAGGAACATCTGCTCACGTTTTGTCTGATCCTTCGTGATCTGTGAACCTGATTTCGTTTGATTGCCAAACTCATCCGTAGTGTAAACCGGATCCGTATACAGACTCTTCATGCTTTGCAGCACCTGGTTAGCGGACAATCCACCAGAAGCAGACTCACCAGATGGGTTAGACATTTCATAATCGAGCTGAGCCCAAGCCCGTGCGCTATCATCTTGGCTCAGGCCAATTTGTGCTTCGCGGTAGGCCTGTTGGTTCTGCTCCTGCAGCTCGGCCATCGCGTAGTTCAAGCCAAACTGACGAACATCCTCATCAAACTTCGCCCGCCATTGCTGATCGCTGATCGAATCCCTTGCCTTCTGGTAAGCGAATTCCTCTATCGTCAAATTATTGTTGAATGCCTGTTGCTGGGCCGCCATAGTCAATGGGGTGTTGCCATTCTGCGCCTGTCGGATGAGTCCTGACCAGTCGGACTGCGGACTGACCAGTCGCCCTGTTGCGTCCCATACGCCTCGAGCTGCGTCCCAATTTGCGGATTGACGTTGCATATCCATCTGTTGCCCTTGTAGAGTCCTCAATGCCGGATTATTCTGACTAGCTTGTTTAGAGTTCACATCAGCCCCGTAGAAGCTTGGGTCTATACCAAGTGCTTGAAGCTGTGATCGGATCCCGTCAGCTTGTTGGCTGAGTGCTGCTCGATCTTCACGCGAGATACCCTTTGTCTCTGCCTGGCGTTTCAAGTCCAACAGATTGCTGATTGCCTGCTTCGCTTCATTCGGAAGGTAGTTGCCAGTCAGCTGAGCTTCCTCAATCGGGTTCTGGAAGTACTCCTGATGCTGCAAACCGTACAAGTTTCCAAGGTTAGCGAGTGTATCCTGCTGGGTGCCGTAATTCATTTGCTGGACCTGTAGCGACCGGTTTGCATCATCGTTATAACGCTGATAAGCCTGGTTCATAAGCTGCGGAACAAGTGTATCCGCTAAGCTGGCCAGCGTCTTATCGCCGATCTGATTCTGGACTATCTCACTATAAGAAGACTTCCCTTGCCCCTGTGCCCGGAGTACAGCGTTTGTGTCCACCTGCTGGTCTGCGATATTTCGCTTGGCCTCTGCCAGTTGAGAAAGATAGGCCGGGTCCGACTGCGGATTATATTCGAAGGGATCCGGTGCTTTGAACTGAAAGCCGCCCATGTTATTGATGAAATCATTCATACGGTTCAGCGTATTTTCTGTTGGGCTAGTGTATGGCGTAGGCGTATTGGTAGGCTGTGGGTTGCTATTTACATTCGCGGCGGCCTGAACAAACGGACTCGTTGTCTTTTGCATATTCATGTTTCCTGCTGGGCTAAAGCTGTTCCAGGCGTTTTTGAAGTTCTGCTGATTCGTTAAAGCCGTACCCTTATTGTTATAATCAGCTTTCATGAAGTTTTTACCATCTACCGTAACGTAACCATTGGAGTAGCCGATCCGACCATTACCCACGCCTTTGCTGTTCAGTCCTTGCCTAATGCCGTAATCGTAGGTTGCCATAACACACCTCCATTTCTTCACATAAGAAAAGGACCCTCGATTGAGAGCCCATAAATAAGAAAAAGAGTCCAAAGGGACTCCCGTTATTAGCTAGATAATTTTTGGGTAATACTATCCAGGTTCTGTTTAGCGTTATTAACCTTACCTGGGGTCATCTCAGTGCAATTATAACGAGCCTCTAAGCTCTCATTATAAAGTGCCTGATACTCGATAAAAATAGTTCTTAGATGTTGGCGAATATTTCTAAATCGAATTGAATGCGTTTCAGAGTGAATCGCTTTGTCCGCCAGCTTCTTCTCGACCAAGTGGAGCGCTGTGTAAAAGTAAAGAGTTACGATCCAATCATTCGGGACTTTTTCTAGAGTGGTTAAGGCCGTTGCTACCTCAAGATTGGATGTAGATTTATCCTGATGCTGCTTACAATCCGGCATGGAACTTACGCCCTTTCTAAAATTTGCTTTGCATTTTTAGGGAGCGAGTCCACTGAAAAGCGGTTTAAGATTGAATAACGGACCTCAAAGTACTCATCCGGATATGCATCAAGCAAATCCAGTTGCACCTCTGCAATTAAATTGCTCAAGTCATCTCTATCTTCCTCGAAGACGACCAAAAAGACATGATCATTACCAGCAGGATAACAATAGACTTCTTTAGCATTTGGAAGATTACAGAGTTTTTCTCCAATCAGATCCATCATTTCAACCTCACCACCCACATTATCATTATGCGAGTCAGTATTGGTTAATTCCAGAAGATCTAAACTGATCAGATCCTTCTCGTCACTTTTTATGCTGAAATTGCCATGACTGCTGATAGATGATACCTCGGTATGCAGTGTTATCCTAGCCTTGGCCCCTATAACTGCCCATTGTTCAGCTGTAGGTCCGTTATGGGTGGCGTAATCCTTCACTGTATTCTCGACTGTCATTCTCTATCACCGTCCTCCTGACAATTTTCAAATATCCACTCAGCGAGCTTTAACGCTTGGCTTTGATTCATGGTTACTGAAAATTTCTTTTGCCGCTCCACCATTATTTCATTTTCCTCGTGGCTGAACAGTACATCCGACTTCACATTCGGATTAAGCCGTCTCTCAACTATTAAGTAAGGCATTAAAGTCTCTTCGCAAAAATCGATCACAACGTCATTATAAGGGCTTAACGTTGTGATCGTAGTGTTTGCATAAGCCCTGACATAGTCTTTGCTTTCGGTATCAATATATCGGATTACTCTATCATCTTGCATATATTTACCACCTATCAAAGGTTTTGAATTATACTATACCATTATTTAGGGGACTTTGAAAGACTTCTTATTCCTGCAGCGCAGCCAATTGTGCTTCGAGATCGGCAAGCTCTTGTTCTTGAACACTTAATTTGTCTTTGGCTTTGTTTAATGCGTTATTAATAACGGCGTAATTGTTGTCTGCAACCCCAATGACTCCTTGTTCGGCATTCCGATCAACTCTTTCTTTGAGTTCTGCGGCTTGCTTTTCCAAACCAGCTATTTCAGATTTGGTTCGATCAATCTCATATTTTTTATCTTGGATTTTCTTGTTGATTGCATCTACATCGGATGTCGCTGAACTGGAATTATTATCAACAGGTGAACTCAATGAAATCTCACCACTCTTCTCTAGTTCGATTGCACTTCCATAACCATTAGCCACTTCTCTCACTGGTAGATAACTTTTTCCCTGAATTATGACTGCTTGACCTATGGTCTCTCCGTTCAGGGTAACATTTTTAACGCCGTCAACCTTTTTACCTATCAGATTATTAACCCCACTTGCAAGCGCTGTGGTTGATACAGTGAGGAGTAAACCGATCAGGATCCCGACAAATACTTTCTTCACCGCAATCTCCCTTTCACCAATTTTATCCAATATAGCACAGGATAGCAGTAAAGTTAACTACCCTCCTAAACTTCTCAACCTACGATCTATCTCATCTAGTTCATCTCTTAAAGTCCTGGCCTCTCCATTACTCCAGAGTGAATTCCACCCTGATAACCGTACTAAATTTGCATACAAGTGAAGATCCCCCTGCGTTGATATGTCAATATTTGCGTAGCTACTGGTTACGCTAAAGGTATTGTCAGATGGATCATAGAACAAAAAAGAGTTTATACCATTTGCAGTAAACCGGATCACTGGAGAAAGTCTTTCAACAGGGCTGTATATTTGTATGGCGTTATCGCCACTCTTATACGCCCCGAACATATTATCTGTATTACTCATCTCCACAAATGGGAAGGAGCCGTAACTGGTGGCGATGTACGAGCCGAATATTTCTACGGACTCGATGAGACCAGCCACAATATGACCAAGATTCGCTGAAATGGCAGACAGCTCATTCACTGTAATCTTATCCGCCGTAACTGCGCCAGCTTGAATCTTTTCTGCCGTAATTGAGTTAGCTTTAAGATTCTTCGTCTCTATGCTGTTGGCCCGAATGTTATTGGCATCCAGATTACCATTCACGAGAAATTCCAAATCCTTTGCCATCTTGGCCACTGTATTTGCCAAGTCTTTAACATATGACAATACTTGCCCAATGTCCTGTGTGTTAGGTGGTGCACTAATCCGAGGGGTATCACTCCATAAGGCCATGAAATTAACCTCCTAATAAAGCGGCAGCTGCCGTGTTTGTCTTGTGAACTCATGTATCCTAGCCCAGCCAGTACCGGAGAATCTTACACGGATCCAATTTTCACGTGCGAACTTGGATACCGGTATGATGACCCTCCGTACTTGTGGCGAACTGCTGCCGGAAATCGACTGAACCAGAGTCCAATCCTCACCGCTAATTGAAGGTGAGAGATGGATATCCATGTTCCCGGTCAACTCTACGACCATCCAGAGTTTATACCAACGCATCTTCTGAGCGATAGAACCGCCATTAAAAGGCTTCGTTGTAGCCGACCACCGAATAGGACTCCCTACATCTGTCGAGCCCTCCAATCGTAGAACACGGCCGTATGCATCCCCGATGTATAGTTGATTTTGCATGGACGTAAACTGCATCGCATGAATGCCTCTCCAGATGCTCCACGCCTGTACGCCTGGTCTCGGATCATAGACCAGCATTCTATCGGGCGATAGGTTGAAATATAGCTTCGTACCGTCCGAACCAGCTACACTCATATCAGTGACCCCTGTCACAAACTTCCCAATGATATCCGAAAAGGATTTATTCGGCAGTACACCTCCGCCATATTCGAATATTCCAACCTTGTGCATGAAGCGCATAAACCCTTCTTGGGTAATGGCGCTCTTATGATTGGATACACCCATATCTTCGGTAATTAGTTTGGTTGTGAAGTCTTCAGGAAGCGCCCCATATAATTCATGAAGACTGTTCGGCATGCCAATCGTCAGTTTGGTCAGGCTCCCAGTCAGCATATTGATCTGCTCGCCTCGCGTAGATTCCATTTGTCGCCTATAGCTATCATCTTTGTTCCCCGTAAACTTATCCCATCGATCAGGTTGATCCAGTGCACAAGCCCATAGCTCATTATCCACCGCACACCAGAGACGGTTCTGGTATGTGGTCATGTACTTCCCATTGGAAGGGGCTCCGCTCAAGTTTGACACGGTGCTTCCATCGTATTTCTTCACCGGATCCACACCGTTACAGCCAATCAGGTTCACGTCTGAAAGATTTCCCTGGAAGTTTGTAAAGGACCAATCGGCCCATGTACTCAGTCCGCTGGCCAGCGTAGTCCAAAACCCTCCGTTCCAGCGTCTCCAAGAGCCATCATTGAATACTGCATGCAACTCCCGATCTTTCCACACGCCCATTCCGAGGACCCTTGATCCAAATGAACCGAGAACAGAATAACCCGGTCTCGTCGAAACGGCCGGGTAATCGTCACTAGTCATATTCTCCATATCTGTGAAAAAGTTATCCGGGATAGATAGAGCATCAAACGAATTCAAGCCCTTAAAATCCCGGATGGGGATCGGCTGCGATAGCCCGGGAAGGGCTTGATAGTTCGGCTGATTATATTGAACAGGCTTCATTCCGAATCACCTGCTTGATAATTTTGTGCTGCAACATTCCATGCAGCCTTGTACTGACTCTCAAAATTGGCCGCCTTTACGCTATCGTCCTGAGTGTGGGCCAGATAGGCAGCCAGTGCAGGAACATAGGTCCAGTGATACTCTTCCGGTGCGTCTGGTACCGCAGCTAAATTGGCCGGAACAAAAACAGTCGCTCCAATCCGGCGATATCGCAAAAATCCCTGCAGATCCGTATAGGGTGCAGGGAATAAAGAAAGCGTATGGGTTTGGTCATCAAAGGAGTAAGCATTCTGCGCAGGCGTAACATCCTCCCGATCCAGGCTTTGATATTGGAACATCCCCACCAAGAGCTTATCGATATTCTTCAGCCGAACATCTGGTGGAAGCGCGTAATCCGATTGGGCCGCTGCACAGGAGAACCGAGCAATCTTGGGTATCTTCACCACATTGAAGAAATCCTGGTTGATGGCGTTCAGCTGCAAAACCTTATCTGCAGATGAGACCTCATTCGGAACAAGAATATCTGCCTGTTTGACGATCTCTCCTATATTCATGTTTAACCTCCAGTCATAAAGACACTCCTTAAATGTGCATTTTCACAAGTACATCCATTTTTTTATCAAGGTACTACCTCGCGGTTCTCGTTAATCTTTTTTCTTTAGAAATGATTTTTCGACAAAGTAGAAGGATAAAGCAGCCCAAGCAATTGATAAAGCAGTGCCAATCATGATTAGTAAAACAAATTTTGTTTCTGCTGTATATTTTATATTTCTGAGTAGAGCATTGCCAATGGGAAGGTGCCACAAGTATATGCCATAACTTGTTGCTCCCAAGAAAACCATAATTCGTGTGGAGAAGAATTTGCTTAGCAAATTTTCACTATTACATAATGACCATATAACTAAAACGGCACCTAAACTAACAAATCCACTAAGAGTTAATAAAGGAAGATAACCCAAAAGATTATGACCTTTCCAATATGCAGTCCCTCCTATATCGGAAACAAACCACATCATGAATAATATTAACAAGATACCTAAGTATCCACTCCACATCGAAAAGCGGTTATTACTAGATCCTTGATATTGTCTGTTAACAAAAATAGAAGCGGCTGCCATTCCTATTCCAAACTGATGGATAACTGAAGGTAACTGGCGCAAATAAAATTGTCTAACGGTATGATCCTCTATTCCATCTGTTAAATTGATCATGTACACCTTATATACCGTAGCTACAATGATCATTATTATCAAACTAAATATCCACTTGTTACCAACAAAAAAACGATAAATAAATGGCAATAAAATATAGAATTGAATCTCGAGACAAAGGGTCCATAATACACCGTTAATTTTTGCTGAGTCTATAAAGAATCCTTGCAAGAAGAACAAGTGTTGAAACAAGTCGTCAAGGTTCTCAACCTTAACTAAAAACGATATGTGAAACAATGTAAGTAAGACGAATAAATTCAGATAATAGGCTGGGAGTATTCTCAAAAATCTCCGTTTAAAATATTTCCTGTAATCAACTTTTTTCTTTTCGTTATGCGCTTTTGCAAATTGTAAAAAAAGCAAAAACCCACTAATAGTAAAAAATATATCAACGCCAATCCAGCCGGTTTCAAAGAACCACGGAAAGATTGGCGGTTGATATCCTGATAGGGATTGGAAATGGAATAAGAGCACAATTAGTGCTGCTATCGCTCTCAAACCATCGATGCCCGTTATATAATTATTCTTCATTATGACTCCCCTTTTATGTACATTCAGGTACAAATTATGACAGGAGTCGATAAATCTTTCAACCAAATATTAACTGATAACTGCTAATTTCCGAGTTACACCACCAGAATCTTTTATAGTGACATACCCAGTAATCGCGGCATCCGCGGTTGATGTATGAGTTCCCATCCTTATAAGTCCATTTCCTTTCGGAGCAAGAGAGATGTCAATATCCGTTGACCCCCCCTTTGCTTCAACGGCTACTCTACCTCCTGTTACGAAGCTAAGAGTGATAAAGTCAAATCCAAAATTACAACCAATTGTTAATTGGGTCGGATTTGCAATACTAGCCGTATTAAGAGGTGTCGTAGTATTAGTAGTGCTACATCCGATATAAATAGTATTGTTACTTTCATTCCGAAATCCCGTAGCGGAGTCTTTAACAACACATGCAATATAGCGTGTATTGTTAATCCCCGAACCACTTCGAAATCCGTACAGAGCACTATTTATTACTACAATCTGAGATATTGAAGAATTGTTACTAGCCCCATCTGCGTTCCCTGAATTTAGAACGCCGACATAGCAATCTTCTATAACCCCTCCAGTTATAGAAACATCAGGACTTCCAATTTCAACGCCAACTACCCCGGTGTCTATGGAGTCTTTACTCTTGATATAGAAGTTTGATAATGAACTTCTTCTCCCCCAATATTCCGCTCCCACAGAAAGTGAAAGGGTCCGAAACCTAATGCCAATTTGAGAAACATCGGAACGACCAACGTTTACAACCTGAACACCAGATGCATCCACGATTCCACGGATATCTAAGCCGGTTTGGCCGTCTAAATTAGACCTCACGCCAAAGGTGTCGACGTATATCCCCTTAAGTGTGATCCCCCTAGTTTCAATTATCGTGCTTCTATTTTTTATATCAATCCCATCAGCACCAGTATAATAAGTGTGTATGTTTTCTATCACAACATCCTGAAGCGCCCCGTTCTCCATTCCTATACCATAGCTACCGACATGGTGGATGTTCAGGTTACGAAGTCGTGACCCAGTTATTACAGAATCATTATTATTTTCAACGAGACATTGGAAAATCCCGTGTCCTGCTCCTGCTGAAACCCATTGTCCGTCTATTTCTAAGTCGCTAATAGTTGTATTACTTCCATTTGCTAAAAATATAGATGTTAATTCAGGCGGTGTTTTTAATATTGTTACGCCAATTCCAGATCCCATAAGAGAGACCCCATTTCGTAACACTAAGCAACCAGTATTGGTATCGATCGACACCCCGTAATTCCAAAGCGTCAGTCCTAAAGTTGAGGCTTCTAATTTGTAGGTTCCAGGAGGCAAGGAGACGATACCGCCCCCATTTGCGTAAGCCTCATCTATTGCAGCTTGAATAGCTGTCGTGCTGTTATTTGTCCCATTAGGGTCAGCCCCATATTCTACGACATTATAGACTCGTGGTGTATGCACCTTAAGCTCAGCAAGACTCTTTACAGTCGAATCTAGAGAAACCTTATCGATAGCACTCATCAATCCGCTTACAGTCTCTGTTGCCTCGGGGATCGGATCGCTCCCATCTCCTGTATGCTCAATGCCATGTATGCCAGGTGTGGCTGTTCCGGTAGCTGTAACTCTTACTCTCTTATTAACCGGATCAGGTGTGACTGTGATACCGACTCCAGCCTCAATATTTATGGTGTCTTCCTTTACGGACGCCGATATACCGTTTATAGTCGAGAACGCATTCTGATTCACTTCAGCACCTGGCTCGATTCCATTTAGCTTAGCTTGATCGCTCCCAGATATGAACCCTGCATTTCCACCCGAAACAGCTAACGCATGAGCGGATCCACCAGTACCGATGTGAGCGGATAGCTTAGAATCGGAATACTCCTTCGCATTCTGCTCCGCCTTGTCCGCTTTTAGCTGCGCACCGCCTGGTGTTTCCCACTGTGGGTGTCCTTGCTCCGCGATATCTTCACTTGTATCACGCCAAGGGAACCTACTTCTCATAGTCTCACCATCTTTCGTTTATCGAATATCGCTCCCAGCCTGAATTAGCTGATTGGTAATCACTCAGGAGCTGCTGATACTTGGCGTCAAATTCCTGAGCATCCCTTCCGCTGGTGATCTCTCGCAAGACCCCATAAACCAGAACCATGTCGTAATCCGGATCGAAAGCAGTAGGCCCATTCATATCCGTTAAACTCAGTTCAGGTAGAACCGGAGTATGAAACACTTTCAACCCCATCACGCAATCCTCTTCTGGATTCGGAACCAGTCCCAGTACACCCGCCTGGAAATAATAGTAGGGCTTGATGGATCTCTGGTTAAACTGCCGCAAGGGGATCCTCCGCCACTCTCCGTCCCACATAATATCAACGTCCACCACGTTACCTGGAGGGCAGGGTAGAATGTATTGTGCTTGACCAGCCCTGAGATCAATACCGGTGCACACCGTATCAGACTGCTGCTGTGCACCGCCTGGCTGCCGGATTAATCGATCACGGACTTGAGTTACCTTCCGCACAATAGAAGCGGGAGAAAGGAAGTTAGGCGCCTTCTCAGCGATCTCCTCAACCACATCTCTCAGCAGCATACCTCTCCACCCCTTTTATAGATTGAAATCACTAGGTCGTGATCACTCCGGCTGTGCGAAGCTTGGCTAGTAGCGCATTAAAATCTGCTACAAGTCCAGCAACGTCCGTAGCGGTGCTATTCGCTTGCGCGGGTGCTTTAGTTCCTGTCAGCTTGGCATCAAGTGCAGCCTGCAGGCCTGTGATGTTTGCCACAGCATGAGTATGGTTTCCGGCAGCTGCTGTACTGGCTGTAGTTCCGATCGTTGGTGGGAAGGTAGAAGGCTTTCCAGACACATCTCCCCAGGCTACCGTCACAGGTCCTCCGCCTCCTCCGATGTCGATCGGATTTCCTTCCTCGTCCAGAAACACGATATAACTCGGATACCTTCCGTGAGGCAGACTCGGGGCATCTGCAGCAGGGATAACTTGATAGAAATCAGGCATTCTCGTGTTTGGTATCTGCATCATTATCACCTCGGTTATTAGATTGCGGTTTGTTCAGCTCGTTAAGCAGTTGTTCCAGTAATTCATTCGTGCGCTTCTGTTCGGCATAGATGCCGTTCAGCGCATCTAGTTCATCCCTGTACACAAGCATCACCACTTGTAAGTTCCGGATAATCGATATACTTCACCTGGATCCACGGGATGAAGGTCTGCTTTCCTTGGTAATTGGATATCACAACTCCAAATTCATCGACAGTATGAAGGGTACGGTTATCTGCAGCATTACCGTCTTTCGTCCAGACCGTTACCTTACTACCGATATGATCAACAATGTTGGGATTCATGGTTCATCACCTTTCATTAATTTCTTGGTGGTAGTGTTCGTTAATAAAGGCGGGAGCTCCTAGGCCCCCGCCATCTGATTATTGTACTTCGTGACCGTAAATGAAGGAGTAGTTGATAAAACCATACCCCCATCTGCCGATTGCTTTATGCTTGGACACCTCAGTATCAAAGTCGGTCATCGTGCCGTTATCTACCTTACGGCGCCATTGCCAGGTATTGAACTCTTTCAATCTTGCCGAGTCCGCAGCGAACCAGTTTTTACGCTTCGAAGGATTGATGAACGGATTAACAATCACTTTGATGTGCCCCTGATACATGTTCGCATCAAAGTGATTGCTACCAGGCTCGTAGGATGGCAGATCTTTGTCTGGAAGCCCGGCAATCTTGAAAGCGGCACGGGCATTGTACGGAGCGACAATCAGAGTATCCGGAATAACAGCCATCGGGTTCCCTTTGTCATCGACCCATTCCTGCATGGCCACAGCCGTTTCATCCCAGGAGTCAATCGTCAAAGGTTTGTCGCCTTTGTTAGACTGCACATCCTTACTATTTTTCGGGCTGTATGGATGTGCATCGGATACCAGTGGTTTACCGTCCGGACCAATATATGAGTCCGTCCGCCCGCGCCAGTTTGGACCTTTAGCAACAAAGGCATTATTCAAGAACTCCACCGCTTGAAGCTGCTGCGTCTTATATACAGCATCTGCCAGGGATGTGATCCGGCGCTTGATCTCGGTTAGTTTCAGATCATCGATGAAGTCGCGTTCGATAATACGGCCATCTGAGAACTTACGGTTCTTGACAACCTTCTCCCACAACTGATCGATGTCTTCATAAAATACCTGGTTGTTCGAATGGCCCCATTCTTCCATCAAGCCCTCGCCGCCAGCGCCAGCATAGGACTCTCGATCCTTCGTCGAATTGGTTACGTTATACATCAAAGGAATGTAGTCCTTCTTATCCTTCATAGCCAAGGAATACAATTCCTTATAGATTGGTTCAAGGACTTTCGGGTCCCATTTAAGTTTTGTTTGCATAGTGTAATCCTCCTAATCTCTTATGATAGTATCGCTTAAGAAAACTGGCGGTTCTTGACCTTAACCCGCGCAGTCCCCTTATTCGAATTAATAGATAGCACCGAAACGGCCCCACCGGTTACCGTGGCTGCATTGATCGACAAGCCGTCGGCAGCCAATACGACACCGGCGACACCAGAAACAAAACCAGCTGCAGGCGTACCAGAATAAGCGGCCTCATACCAGTCGCCCTCACGTGCCAAGATGATCTCTGTTTCTTTGTCGGTACCAGCTTCAACATTTGAGGTCAGGAAACCGGCAATCGGATCCGTAGGTGCAGCCTTAGTGACTCTTCCGGAAACGATCTTGACTGCTTCTCCTGCATAACCCGCCTCGTTATCGGTCATCAGGAATTCCGTGATTCTCGTGGGATCCTTACCATAATCGTTGTATACATAGCTGAATCCTTGCGGCATTGTGTACCGCCTCCTTATCGTTTAAAGTTTTTGGAGTATTTCTTAGCCCTTGAAGGGTCAAGATCAAACATACTGAACGCATCGGCCAATTCTTGCGGCACCTCCGGCTCTAAATCCGCCGGCGTTTTCGTCTCCACCATGGCCCGTTTATTCAGGCGTTGGTTACGAAGCACAGATTGTTCTGTTCGCTTGCGCTCCTCGGCTACCAAGCTATCCCGGTGCACCAATTCATACGCATCGATCGGATCGTATCCACGCTCAAGCCTTGAATGCATTTCTGGCGTTAACCACGGCGCTGTTCCCCCGTCCGGATTGACTTGATCAGCCAGCTGCGGATATTTACGGAAGAGGTCTTCCCAGCCTTGCAGAAGCTGCTGCTGAGTTTGTTCCTGCTGCCGAAGCTGCTGTTCTTGCTCACTGCGTTGGATAACATCTTTGGCCTGTCTGATCAGCGGATGATTGTCCAGGTATTTCTCCATGGAATCTGGATCAATTCCAGCATCCTCCGCCTCTTGGCGAAGATGGGCTTTGAGCTGATCGAATTGATGTTGCTGTTGCTGGACTGCTTCCTGTTCGATCTTGTCTAGGTTAGCAATCAGATCGGCGTGATCCTTATACCCTTGATGACGGGCTAGTCGATCCAGTGCCGTTTCATATTGCTTCGCCCGACCCTCGATCTTGTCGTAATTCAGGCCCTTCCGAGCTCGAGACTCAAGCTCTTCCTCGGGGATTAGGACATCCTGGCCGTTATACTTCACGATGAGGCCCTTTGGCTCTTTGGGTTGACCGTTTTCGCCGTCTATGGCTGGATCAGCTTCCTCGTCGTCCAATTCATCCTGGGGATCCTCGTCGTCGCCTTCTTCCGATTCGGGCTCCGGATACTGAAGATCGAACGCCTCGTAAATACTTCTCATTTCCTGTTCCTGCTCGTCAGCCTGTGGGTGGGCAGACTCGACTTGCTCACCTGGGTTGGTGGATGGGTCATTTACATCAAGCATGGGTTATCCTCCTATTCCGCTATGGGTGGCGGCAGAAATTAATAGGCCAGGGGATTCTCACCGCTGGCCAGGACGCATAAGGTCATTGGCGACCTTTGCGGCTTCAAGATTCATTTTTTGCTGCTGGATTGTTTGGTCGAAAGCTTGCTTCTGCTGATCGTTTTGCTGGATCGTGCCTTGCAATTCGGAAACCTGCTGTTGAAGCACTTGGTTTTCCTGCATCGCTTGCTGAGCCTGTTGCATTTGTTGCTGCATCTGTTGCTCACGCTGTGCAGCCTCTTCAATTCGAGCTCGAATGACATCCATCGGCTCCATACGGCCGGTTTGAATGACATAGGCAACAGCCTCCGCGTCAGCCATCGGAAGCTTGGTTATCGGATCCACCATATTGATGAGATTGAACACAAGCTGGAGCCAATACTCGCGGTCCTGCGGCTTATCGACTCCGATATGAACGGTAATGTCGAACTCAGGTAAATACTCCTCTTTAACCGGAAGTACCGTTTCGCCTGTATCAAACTCAGAAGCGGCTTGGGACATGATGGCATCCCGACTCATAGCCACGGCCCGACCTGTCACACGGGCAATGCGCTCATCCGTATAGAACTGAGCGATCAACTCAATGTACTGCGCAAAGACTTCCTCCAGCGCTTCCTGGATCATGTCCGACACAGTATTGAGTCGGGTTCCTGCGGCAGCCATGAGCGCCTTGGCCTGTTCACCTGATTTGACGTTAGGGTTGGCAGCCCCATTGGCACTGTCGAACTGACCCGGGATCTTCTGCAACATGTCGTCGTAGTACTGGAGTAAATTAAATAAGCTGCCTGGGACATTAATCCCTTGCAGCTCTTTGACATCGTTTAATCGACCCTGTGCTACAGGCAACATACCCCCAGGCTGACTGCGACGCTCCTGCCAAGTCTGGGGTTTCGTAATCGCCCCTTCTTCGTACATCACACCGCCGTTCCCCTGCCTTGCCATCGTCTCCACGGCAATCTCCGCATACTTATTCTTCATGATCTGGGGCTTTATCATGTCACGCATAAAGCCTTTTCCCCATAAGCTGCCTTCGTCCGGATACAATGTCCGGGCAACGAATGGGTAATTTCCATGGTCATACATGTAGGCTTTATGTTCCAGGAACACGCCGGACGTGCTGACATAGATGCAGTGCACGCCGTCCATACGCCCCTCAGCTTTGGCAATGTATTCAGCCGGATCAATTCCTTCCGCAAGTTTCTCCGCGGCCATCTCCGTGAACAGATCGTTATCCTCCCGACTCACCATCTTAGGAAGACCTCGGTACCAGTATTCGATAAGACCGGCTGTCTGGCGCTGATCGGACGTCCGCTTGTAGTCCCCTTCACCATAATCATTGGAGAATACATCGTCATCCGGATTGTTGTCCGGCTCAACCTTTGCCCCTTGTTCTGGCCAGCGCTCCTGAAAATACTCCATAGTGCAGGTTGTCTTGACGATGATAGCCCCCATATCCTGCAGGTAGATGAAATCTCGAATACGCGGATCCGGGAAGAAGCTGCCGAGATCCACCGGCAGGATATCGTTACGGCCTTTGTATCTGTGCATGCCGCGGCCGCCCTCGACGGTCGGATCGAATACCGTCTTATAGATCAGCGGGCCATGAATGACCATGCGCCGGATCGCCCGGACATGTTTGGATTTAAACTTGATGGCTCTTAGCTCATTCGGCATATAGTCGTTTAAATCACGGGCCTTCTCTTTGTCCGACTCTTCGACGGGAGCAAAGTCCGGATAGGGCATCCAGCCCGTAAGCTTACCGACAATCGCCTCGATCTGCGAGAAGGTGATATTCTCAACCGCATTGGGTCGCAACCGACTAGCCGCCTCGCTACGAAGCCCATACCAATGATCGCCCATGTAAAACCGCTGTTCTTCTTGCCAATACTTCTCGATAGGCTGTCGAGCGGCCTTGTATACGTTGTAATCCTCCATGACCATGTCGTAGAGTTGCTGCTGCTCCGGGGTGTTGGGTTCCACCGTTTCAGTCTTGGCGGTCGCTTCGGTGAAGACGCCCTTGAACTTATCAAGAAGTGAACTCATTGTGCATCATCCTCCAAGTCCGGAACGTCATACCAGCTCATCGGCTTACGGCCTTCTTGCAGCACCGGTTCTGGAGGGCGTTCGATGCGTTCTCGATATGCCAGGTAGGTTTCACTGTCCCTGAACATCAGCCGATCTGTCAGCTCTTTAATCCTGTCATTCTTGTATTGAAGCTCCTTGAAGAGCAAAACAACCGGTGGGACAAAGGCGATTAACGCTATAAACAGGACAGCCCAGGTCTCCATAAAGCTCACTTCCTCTCATGTATAAATGCTGTATATCGTAAGGAGTACGAATAAACTAAAATCCCTCAACCATGCGGCTTTTCGGCTTTCTGCATACGCTATGCATAAACGCCTTCAAGCACAAAACAAACAAACCCTTATGTATCAAGGGTCTGCGGTAACAGACTATTTCACAAAATCTTGTGTTTTGTACACATGTCCTGCATAAACACTGCATAATGGAATCTACCAGAAACCTTCGACTTCTGGCATATCGTCGTCATCGTCATCGAAGTCCTGACGGCGGTCTTTCAGCTCGTCCGGATTAGCTGACCAGGCTCCAGTTGCTTTGCTAGGAGTGTGCCTGCTCATGCACCAATATCGCAATGCATCTGGTATGTGATCCAATGGATGCGCGGCAACGTCCTCCACATGACGATCATCGTGGACCATTGCGGGTATCGCCTCGATCGCCTTTATGCACGTGCTGAAAATCTTAAGCTTAGTAGCTTTGTAAGAATTCCCTGTCACATGGTCAATCGCATCATAGACATGCAGCCATTCCCTCATGCGTTTCCAACCGTTTACGCGTTCCTTCTTAGCCTGGATCAAGGGTACATTCTTCTGTGCGAATATCTCTGCTGGTGTGATGCGCTCCGTTTTGGATTTATTCCAGAAGCTCGTATCCGCTACATTATATTCGTACTCTTCTGTGACCGGACTATTTAACCGGACAAGCTCCACCTGCTCAGATGTAAGCAGCTTCGTTTTAGCCAACTCCCGATAAAGGTACGCTGTCCCGTCTGGAGCCAAGGCGATCCATAAACATACAAAGGGATCCGTATAGCCTTCGTCCAATGCTCGGAACTTCTCCCATTCCTGGGGGATGTCGAAAGGCTCCACAACATGGATAGGCCGGCTAAACTCACCGAAGTACTGACCGGCAAACGTATCCCAATCCCCGTCAAGGAGTTGCTTTCGTTCCTGTTCAGGCAGCTGCATGAGTCGCACGATATAGTTTGGATCTGCTTCCAGCAGCGCCGGGTTATCTTGTACCTTGGCCGGAATGAAGATGCGTCGAGAGATAACCGGCTCCCTGGTATCCGGGTGAACCAGCGGATCCCCTTGATCATCTGTTTCCTGAACTTCATGTACCTTTTCCCATTCACCGATATCGATGAAACGCTTCTTCACCCACGCATGTCCTATGCTGCCTGGGTTGGTCGTTGACTTTACATACCTCGGGTACGGCGTGGACCCCCGAAGCCGGGACAGCATGAAGGTATACCATCCTTCTTCAAAGTGCGTCAGCTCTTCCCAGCGAATGACGTCATACTCAGCACCTGCATAATTGGCTTTGTGCATGTCAGAATCAAAATAGGCCAATTCGATAACTGACCCATTGGTGAATAGCCATTCATGTTTTGATTGGTTGTACTTCCCGAGCTCCTTGGGGTAGACCACAATCGTCCGGGCGATAATGGAACGCTGCAGATCGGGGAAGGTTCTCCGGAAGATAATCTGACGGCTGCCTGGATACTGCAGGGCGTATTTCAAGGCGTCCCATATCGTGGCTTCTGACTTGCCGCCGCCGGCAGCTCCACCGTAAAGCAGCTCATCGACATCGTTTGTCTGGTGATAGACCTGCTGTCGGGGCTGCGGCTTGTAGGGGATTACAATACGGTTACTCATCGTTCGTCATCCCCTTATCGAATATCACCTGCAGGGCTCCGCCGTCTTTACCTGTAAGCTCCATCTTGTCGTTAAACATACCAAGGTGCCGCGCCACATTCTCCAAGGCCTTATCCTGATCCCTCATCTTGATTTCAAAACCTGACTGCGTCTGCTTAACGCCGGCATACAGCATGCGGGCCTGTGGGCTTAGATCCCGAGTATCCGTGGCGTGGATCTCTCCAAAGCCTTCACCATGGCAGCGAGGGCATTTAGGGTGCGGACGTAATGTCGAATCAAAACCATAGCCACCCTCATCCGAGGGAATTGGCTTCTCCATCGCCTGGGCGATCTGTACAGCGTTTAGATACTCTTCCTCATCCACCCACTGATACGCATGGTCACGGCCAAAACAATATCGGCAGCAAATCCGGCGATGATAGATAAGATCATTCGGATCCGCATTGGCGATCGTCCACCATCGTTCCAGGACCATATCAGCCGTAATCTCAGTGCGTTCAGACCGTTTATCCATGGCCTCTTTTACAGCAGCGGCAATCTTAGGGTTCCTTAGTAACCGATGACCCTCCACACCGGCTGCGTTATCGCTCTTTACGCTATAGCCAGCGGCCTTGTATGCTCGCGTGGCATTGAGGTCAATCAGGTACTCTTCGACAAAGCGTTGCTGTTTGGCCGTCAATGCCATCGCTGTCAGCTCCTTTTTCAGAAAATCAAAATAGCACCCGTTAAGGTGCTATTTTAAAAAAACTATTATAAAAATGAAGATAATGAAAAACATTGACAATATTGATGCTATTAAGAGAGCTAGCCATATATTTAAAAGTAATGTTGTTGCAATTCCCGTACCATCTATGAAAAAGAGAGCTAACAAACTTGTAGCAGATAAAAGAAACATATAGAAAATAGATGTCATTAGCCATCCTAATATTTTCTTGTCTGTCCCTAATTGCACCAACTTATCGTAAAACTTGCTCAAATTAGAAGTTTGAAGAATAGAAACCCCTGCAATAAAAAAACCTAGTGAGGATGAACTGAGTGCAATTGATCCCATTAGTATATTGGGCAGTTGAATAAATTGTGAATAATTAACCTTAAAGGTTGTCAATAACAGTATCAACGGCGCAAGAAATAGAGATAGTTTAAGAATTATCTTTACCAAATAGACCATCTCCTTTCCTTATTTATTCGTCAGATCCGTCTGATAAATACATTTTTTTCAGTAATGCCTCTTGCCTTAAGAAAATAGTTTTAGTAGCATCCATGATTACGTCCACTGTTTCTTTTTTCCCTTTTTTCAAGTTTACATCTTCGTAATCACTAAACTTCTCAGTAAGTAGATCTAACGGTTCTTCGATCCCATTATGTTCTGTAGTCGCTCGTAGTGACGATAAATAATCTCCACCTAGTTTTAGGAGTTCATTAACCTTTTGGTTAACTTTCGATACGTCTAATGAATCTGCACGTACCACTACTCTCATAGTATTCCCGCCAAGGGTATTTGCTAAAAACATATCTCCCAAAATTGATCGCTTTCCAGACTGTAATGATTGCAGGTTTTCCGGCATTTTGAAAGAGTATTCTAATTGCTTAATTCTAGCTGCATTCTTAAAACGATTAATTTTGGTCAAATCCGGAAGAATGCTCAATTTGAATTGTGTAAACCCTTCAGAAACTATGTTAGTTTGCCTAATTAACTTCCGAATAAATATCCCTAACTTATCATCATTTACCCCACCAATTTTCCTGTGCAGAACAAACGTATTGGTAAGTGGGTAATATGCGAATCCCGTGTTTACGATTGGTCCTTCATCTACTCCTGTGGCATATACCATTCTTGTACCGTCTAAGTTAGATGCTTCACCTTGTAACGTTGTATCTAACCTTTCAATAACTCCTATCCAGTAATTGTTCTGATTAACGGATTCCTTTCTCAGAAAGCTGATTCTAAGATATACTCCAGCAACCTCAACATTATGAACTTTTTTGGATTGAATTAAAGCATACTGATTTTCTAATAATTCATTTATCTTCCCCTTTAGTTTACTTGGCTCGGAAATACTAAAAAATGTACATGTTACTCTCTTCGTAGGCAAATAGACCCCTCCTGAAATGTGTCTTTATGACACCATTCTACAAAAAGGGTACATTTTCCTGCAAAAGAAATGCCGACTCGATCCGAGACGGCAAGTAAGGGGGAGATGAAAAAGCTACGAATAATCCGAACGGCAGGATTTGAACCCACACTACTTGCGCCCAAGGCAAGCGTGCTACCCAGCTACACTACATCCGGTTATAAAAAGAGACGGCCGCCTAACGGCTCGTTTGGTCCATTGCCGACCGTCTCCTTACATGAAGGGCACAATATCATTTTAGCAGGGGTTGACACGGAAAACAAGAACAAACGTTCGACATTTTAAAGTCATTTTACTGACATTATCGTGCCAAATTAATGTACTCGCTTTCTGCGACTCTTCGTCTACGGCTAATTGTCCGTTCTGTTAGCTGTAATTTATCCGCGATAACTGGGATCTCAACGCCATCTGCGTATATCAATCTTAACAGCTCCGCATCATTAGGCCGGTACTCTTCAAGTGTAGTTAAAAGAAAATCGATCCGCTCAACCTCAGCCTGCAGATCCTGCAACTCAGTTAGTCGCTCAATAATCGCTTCAATTCCATCCCGTACGTCATATCCTCTCGCAGCGATCACCTTCTGAACCTTTCTCCGCAGCTCCTGCAGCAGCTCCGTGTCTTCCGGATCCATCACTTGGGCTGGGACAGCTTGCTTCTGGGCTTTAACCCCAGCTGGGTAACTGGACATGTAGGCGTGAGCCACTGTTTCTAGCTCCTGTTCTCGTTTCGACAAATACATGTATGTCGGCAACCCGCGTAACCTCCCGTGCAGCTCCTGCAGTTGGTCATCCTCATTCAATCGGGAAACGGTGATTCCGGCACCAACGCTATACGTCGATAGTGCCTGTATGCGGGCTTTCTTCTGACGATATTGGGAAAGTTGCTCTATCACCTGTTGCTCAATTGTCATGATGCCTTCATCCTTTCTATTCTGGCTTTAACGGCTTCCATCAAGGCATCTTGTCCGGCGGCCTTGCGCTCCAATGCTGCCACGGCGTCCTCGTCCATTGTCCCCTCAGCTACCAGGCGGATAACTACGATGTTGTGACGTACTCCTTGACGGTGGACCCTTGCATTAGCCTGCTGGTCTTCCTCCAGGCTCCATATCTGATCAAACCAGACAACCGTCCTGCAGCTCGAATCTTGGAGGTTCAGGCCGTGACCGGCTGACTTCGGATGTAAAAGCAACAGCGGGATCTCGTCATTATTCCAAGCCCGGATATCCTCATTCCCGTCTTTACCTTTCCGTAGGATCCTCGCTTGTGGGAATCGTTCTTGGATCCGTGACAGGCTGTGCTTGAAATTGTAGAACACCATAACCGGCTTGCCGTTGGCCGCCTCGATCACGTCCTCCAGGGCGTCCAGCTTAGCCTCATGAATCAACTTGACGCCCTTTTCCTCATCGTACACTGCGCCACTGGCCATCTGCAGCAGCTTATTCGACAGGACAGCCGCAGTGTTGGCTACAACGTCCGCATCCATAAACGGAAGAAGCAGCTCCTTCTCCAGTTTCTTGTACATCTCCCGTGCTTTCGGGCTTAAAGGGATCTGAATCGTCCGATCAATCCGTTCAGGCAGCTCCAACCAATCTTCGGCTTTCATGCTGACCGCGATGTCAGAAATGGCCTCGTATACCCGTTCCTCTGCTTCTTGCTTGGCCTTCCATTCGTAGACCACATGGCCGCTACGGCTGCCTGGCGTGAAATAACGATCGCGATAACCGGTTATTGTCTTACCTAGTCGTTCCCCTTGATCGATCAGATACATCGGCGCCCATAGATCCATAAGACTGTTCGGGGCTGGCGTACCTGTCAGGCCGATCACACGCTTCATCATTGGCCGGACCCGGCGAAGGGCCTTGAAGCGTTTGGCCTGTGGGTTTTTGAAGCTGGAAAGCTCATCGATCACCACAGTATCAAAAGGCCACTGGCTGCCGTACTCGTTGACAAGCCACTCCACATTCTCCCGGTTGATCACGTAGATGTCCGCCTCTGCTTTCAAGGCTTTGCGTCGAACCGCAGCGCTCCCTAAAACCTTACTGATGCGAAGATGTCTCAGATGGTCCCACTTCTCAATCTCTCGGGCCCAAGTGTCATCTGCAACCCGTAAGGGTGCAATAACCAAAACACGACCAGCCTCGAAATAATCGCTCAGCAATAAGTCCATAGCGGTCAGGGTGCTAACGGTTTTGCCTAATCCCATTTCAAGCAGCAAGGCTATGAAGGGTGTGTCCAGGATCCGCTTGGTTGCATACTCCTGATACTGATGTGGTTTAAACTTCATTTGGTTCTCACCTCGTCTATAAACCGGTCAATGTCCTCGTTTGAATCAATTTTATAATGTCTGTGACCCAGGCTAAGCAGCTTTCTCTTCCAACGTTCCTGTAAGGGTTCCAGTTGCTTACCCGGTGCTTTCATCTCGATATATATCGTTTGACCGTTAGGAAGAAGGACAATCCGGTCCGGTACTCCTCGCTCTCCAGGGCTGACCCACTTTGGCGCTTCCCCGCCGATCTTTTTGACTTCACGGACCAAACGGCGTTCCAGTGTAGACTCTCTCATATTTGCTCCTTTCATCAGGTTGCCAAATTGCCCCCCTACACGCACGTACTGCGTTTTTACGCGTTTAAGTTATATTTCCGTATCTCTATATGGGTTAATTAATATTATTATTAAAATAGTAGAATTTACGGCAACCTTGGCAACGATAGCCCTTCAACCCTTGGTACGATTGGGGTTTCCGAGGTTTCCGAAGAATCAATTTCCCGGCAACTTTCGGCAACTCCGGCAACTGTTTACGGCAACCTTGGCAACCCTTCGGCAACCATCTACGGCAACCGCTCAAATACCCTTTGGACGCCATACCCCGGAACCTTCGCTTTCCCTTTTCGTTCAACCCACCCCGGAATATTACGCATGATGTCCATTATTTCTTTTGCCTCCCAGGTACGCATATCACCGCGTTTTTTACCAAGGCATTCGGTCCATATTTGGGCTGCACACACTCGATCCCGAAGGTCATCGGTAGGGCGTCCCATCTCATCCTCTAATGGCATATCAAGCCATTCCTGAATAATGCCTTCTCTCGGGTCACTCTCCATATGTGATGCTTGCTGCCGTTCTGCCTCTATGCGGGCTTCCTGATCGAGTTCCAAGGTTTCCCCCGCCTTAAACCAGCTCAATACCTCAGCCCATATTTGGCTCACTTCTTCCTCGGTTAATTCCTCCCAATGGCTTAAAGCAGCACGATCCGGGAATATCTCAATAGGCCAAAAACGACGATTCCCGGTTGCGTCCCGAAGAAAATCACGGGTATTCGTTGTTCCGAAGAAAACGCATTTCCGCGGGAACTCAGAAACCTGGCGATCGTAAGCCACCCGGTACCGGTCTTCTGTTTTGGATAAAAACGCCTTGACCTCTTCAACCTCAGTCTTTTTCATGGCCGACAGTTCGCCGATCTCGAAGATCCAGCCGCTCTGCAGGTGTTCGCCGGCTTCCTTATTCTCAAATGTCCGTAAGGAGTCAGAGAACCATTCACGGCCAAGCTTTGCAAGCAGGGAGCTTTTCCCGGCCCCCTGTGGCCCCACAAGAACCAACATCTGGTCAAACTTACATCCTGGACGGTAGAGCCTTGCAACGGCAGCCAGCAACATCTTCCGTGTCGCCTGCCTGGTGTAATGAATGTCGGATGCCCCCAGGTAATCAATAAAAATCCGTTCTGCCCGCGGCTGTCCGTCCCATACGGCGCTTTCGACATAGGACTTGATCGGATGGAACGTATTACGATGAACCACCTCGGTAAAGGCGTTCTGTATGGTCTTAGCTGAATTGATACCGTGAACCTTGGCAAACCAATGCTGAAGACGTTTATCATCTGCACCCAGCCAAGGCTCATAGGACCGACCAAGACGTTCCTTTTCACGCCACGGCAGAGCGCGTCGGATAACTTCGGTGTTACCGAAAGCGTCATAAGCCAGGACGTTCTTCCACGGCCCATGCGACAGCATGAGCTCTACGTTTCCCGCCGTCGGCAGTGGCTCCCCTGTCTTATGATGAATCTCTAGTTGATCCTCCCAATCCATTTCATCCGGGTCGTCCTCGTCACCGGGAAACTCGTCTGCCATTTCAGCGAAATCTGCTTGGCGCTCAGCGAAGACGAGCTTCTTTACCTCCGGCCGCTGCGCCGCCCACTGCTCCATTGCCAGGTGACTCGGCTTCTTCGCATCTGGCGTATGATCTTTCACTCGCTCGTCCAGATGGCCGAATTTATGAACTCGTACAAGGTCAAAAAGATTATAAGTGCGTCCGTCTGCGATCGGATCACTGTCCTGATGGGAAAATGCGAGATCCTGATCCGGATAGACTTCGAGCCCGTTACCGCTAGAGCCCTTTGTGTATGTGTAGCGATCTGGCATTGAGCCTTTTTCGTAAACATCAGATAAAAATGTTTCTATTCCTTCTTCAATGGTGAATGCCCTGCAGAAGAGGCCGATGGTCCCGAACTTCTCCCGAGGATCCTGCGCCCTCTTGGCTGCCAGTTGAGCGGGGGATTTATCCTCCGGATGCCGCGGCCAAGCCATGACATCTTGCCAATCGGCGTATTCATCGAGGATCCGATCCACAGAGAGCAGTTCCCCCTCGAAGACTTCCAAGACCGGATCCGCGTCCTTGCTGCAGCTCGGCAGGTACATAAGCCGGTGGACGTCAAACGTGGTTTTGTCGAAATACTCCATGCCGATATGCTCCGACAGTTTACGGCTGACGGCTGCATACTCATCGGGGCTCATGTTCCGATTCCCTGGTATGATCAGTCGATATTTCGGTTTCTCCGGCCGATGGCTGTGTGTGGAATAGATAACGTAGGCCGTCCCACCCAGCACAAGCTCGGCAGAAAATAAAAAATCATCGTCTCCGCGATCGACATCCAAAGTAATCAAGCTCCGGCTATCGACATTCTCCTTTTTCCGGCGCCCGGTGCGGACAAGCCCGCCAACAAAAGCGGGCCCATCCTTCACCTTACCGCGGGAGACATTGTTCATCTTGTCGTACTGGGCCATCGTCTCTGCTGTCCGCCGGACCTTCCGCAGCCGGTCCACGAACTCATCCCAGGTCAAATATTCAGTTTTCCAGTTCGTATCAGCCCGGTGCTTGCCGAAGCTAATGTCCAGTTCCTGCATGATGCCACCTCAATTACGTTCTATTTCAATCACAGGTAAATCTGTCAGTAGTTCCTTTTGATATGGGGGCAGGTCATAGAGCTCAACATAGCCCCGATCCTTGCCCCACAAATTGATATGATGTGTAATGATGAGTACGGAGGATCCTGTAGAAGTATCCAGGCTCATATTCCAATGCCGTTTCTTAAGCGATCGGATGAACCGGCGAAGCATCTCATAGTTTAGCGTGATGGAGCCGCCGTCCATCTGCAGAACGACCGGATCCCCTTTTACGTCCTTGATCATGTCAAACTGATGTAGTAGCTTCTCTCTATGCTCAGCATCAGATTGTCCAAAGCCGTATAACTCACGAACAACTTTAAGCTTTGACCCGATCTCTCCGCGCCTAGCCTGTAGCGCCTTATTGGTTCGTTGTTTAGCTGCTTTGCTTTGCGCCTTTTCTTCTGCTGAAAGAGGCCTCATTTCGGCACCCCAGGATAATAATCTTTCCGATCAGCATTAAGTAACGATTCCCAAGTGTCCTCTTCCATCATCCGTTTGGCTTCTTGGAGAGCCCAGATAACGACGTCAATAGATTCCGGTTTATCAAAGGTCATTCTTACAGGTGATTCTTCTGGAGTCGCTATGATCTTGTCGTTCGGCTCCCATTTCCCGATTGGCCGAGCTTCGTCATACTCCTGAAACACCACGACACCGCAAGGGTAATCTAGTTGTAGCAATCCTGGGGACACCTTGACGTCTCCTGAGCCCATTTCTATTTGCATTGTTCCATTGTGTTTGATTATTGGCATATTGCTTATTCCTCCCCAAGTGTTATTTCACAAACCGTCTTGCAAAACGTAACTGCTGTTCGATATATGGATCCGTACTCAGTCCGCCCATCGCCAGCCAGTCACCTATCCGCTTATTAATATCCTCCAGGACAACCATAGGCAGCTGATATGAGATTTTCAGGATCTCATCCATCGGATTTTCCATTGAGTTAACCCCTTTTCTCCCAGATTTCCACTTCTACTGGCCCGCAATAATAACCGCCACATCCTGGGCATAAAGGTTCTTCAATCTCATCGTCAGGTTTCTGCTCAAGCGCAAACCGCTGTTTACAGTCGTCACACTCAAAAGCTTCCCATTTCATAAAGCTTACCTCCTTGAAGGTGGCGGATCCGGCAAGGTCACATAGACCTCACCGATCAGCTCACCGTTATCGTCATATATCAAATCCCAAGGGATATCTTGAAAATACGGATCCTGGTTATGCATGATCACTCACCAATCACCTATACCAGGCTGCCTTTCTTTCTTATGGTCTGCCCTTGATCAAACTTGATGTAATAATCTTTAATTTTCTTCATTCTGTTCCAGATTGCCTGATGGCTTACGCCTGCCATGTTTCCAATCTGCCGATAGTTAAATCCTTTCATTACTAGCTCCACTACTTCACGATCACGAGGTTTGATGGTGCTAAGGAATTCATCAACAAATACCAATGAATTATCATCCTCAGATATTACTAGGAAATGAGAGTTTGATTTTTCACCCTCCGTACCTGACATATAGTTAGTTTGGGGTCTATCAATTTCATAAATATTTAATGATGCCAGATACTCCATTGCTGTCTGAACGTAAGAAACGGGCTTCCCAAGCAATTTTGCAATTTTCTCCAAGGGTTCTATCTCTAAACCTTCGCGATATATTTTGTTAGCTAATGTAACGGCATGGGCTGGAAATCTAATCCGAGTCCCCCGCCGAGCTAGAAAATTTTGTAGATATCCTGCTACAGTAGCAAATGCGAAAGTTGAGAAAGCATAGCCTTTCTTTGGATCAAACCTCTCATAAGCTTTCAAGAGGCCAATTTGGGCTTCTGCAACAAGATCTTCATAATCAATAGCGGGGTCTAGGACTTGCCTATGATATCTCCCAGCCAACCTGTGAACCATACCATTATGTTTTTCAATATCTTCATTAGTGAGAGCATGTTCCATTAAGCTCAATCCTTTTTATAAAAGTCCGTCTCGAATGCTTCGGCCCGAAGCGGAAGCCCCGGCGCCCATTCGATCGGCTGCCCCATAATTTCAGTTATCTCGTTTAATGAGTCCCTGCCATTGTCGTAAGGCTCATCGACTATGACCTCATCATGGACATGCATCCGGGTTTCAAAGCCCGCAGCGTCTAAGCGAAGCATGCTCACTGCCAGACAGTCCCGGCTGATCGCCTGCACAATGTTCTCGACCAATTTTGGCCCGTAAGTGTCAATCTTGCCCCATGTCTTCTTTGTCTGGTCCACGCCATCATAGATCAATGCCGGCTTATCGAACTTCCCGTCAACAATGCGAGGGTTTACGTAGGCCAAGCGACGACCGGATGGCAGCCGGATAAATAGATAGCCACCTTCGCAGTAAAACGTCAGACCATACTGCATCTTGATCATTCTTCGCTCCTGGACAGCTGTCATCGCAGCCCTGTCCACGTCCCACCAAAGCTGTGTAATCTTCGGATTAGCTGCGCGCCATGTCTTTACGAGTGGCGGCAGCTCATCTTGAGATAAACCCATCTTAAGGGCCCCCATCTGTTCCAGAGCGCCAACAGCGCCGCCATAACCCAATGCAAGCTCCGCGATCTTCCCTTTTTGACGTAAGTCCTTGGTGATTTCATCAAGGGTCAAGTGGAACATCTGCGCCGCAGAGGCTTCATAAATCTTGCCGTGGGTCTTGAATACCTCCAGCCTCCAAGTCTCACCCGCCAGCCAAGCTATCGCCCGCGCCTCGATCGCTGAGAAGTCTGAAACGATAAAGCGACATCCCGGCGAAGGAATGAAGGCCGTCCGGATCAGCTGAGACAAGACAAAGGGTGGAGCCCCGAACAACATTTCCAGCAGCTCATAATCTCCGGACAACAGGAGATCCCTTGCAAGGTTCAAGTCCGGCAGTTTGTTCTGCGGGAGATTCTGCACCTGCACCAACCTTCCCGCCCAGCGCCCCGTTCGGTTTGCGCCATAGAACTGTAGCAATCCCCTAACCCGGTCGTCCTGGCAGCGTGCGCGCTGCATGGCTTCGAACTTCTTTACCGATGTTTTGGACAGCTGCTGCCGGAGCTTCAGCATCGTTTTAACCTTTTCACTCTTCGCTTCTTTGATCAGACCCGGTATAGTGTCTTTGGTTAAGCCGTCGATCTGGATCCCTTCCTCTTCCTCCAGCCAGGCCTTCAACTGCGCCGGGCTATTCGGATTGTCCAGACCAGTGAGCTCCTTGGCCTCCTGAACCGTTCGAATCTTAAAAGCTTCATCACATTCAATGGCCCGAGTATCTAGCTCCGGATGAAGCTGTATTCCGTTATCATTAATCTTCTGATCCAACGCCCAGAGCTTATGTTCAAATACGGATATCTCATATTTCTCGATTTTCTTTCGAACTGCCCGTTCTGCCTCCACGTCCTGCCGGTTGTACTCCTTGTACTGCTGCCACTTCTCAGGGTCATGGTATGGGAGGTTACGGGTCCGCCCGCCGTTTACCTTCGTTGGCTTGCATGGCGTTGAGAAGTATTTGATCAGGGCCTTACCTGCGCTGTCCTTCTGTTCTTCCACTTTCAACACCTTGGCAACTCCGGCCAGATCTCCAGGTAACCCCAAGGTAAGGGCATGAACGCTTGAGCAGCGCCATTGTTCCGGCGGCATCGGTACACCCAAGTATTTTGCTAGTGCTGTGCGTTCGAAGTTCGCGTTGAAAGCTGTTTTAATAATTGTTGGATCAGTCAGGGCGGTCATCACATCATCAGGAAGCTCCTCGAAGTCTGTAAAATCAACCACCTGCACCGGCTCATCGTCCCAAGCATAAGCGAACAAGAGGATTTCAAAGTCAGGCGCCTCGACGTATGGATACACGCCGGATTTTTTAATATCAATGCTGCTGTATGTTTCAAGGTCGATCTGCAGTAGGGTCATATCACTTTCTCCCGTTAGAATTTTGCGGTTATAAAAAGGGGCCTGTATCCCAAGCCCCTCCAAAGAAGTAAATTGATTAGTTCAAGTAATCGTCATCGTCACTGATGTCCACAATGTCGTCGAAGTCTTCACTTGCAAAGTCGTCGTTCAAGCTACTCCGGCCACCTAAGAAATCACCATCCTGCACTTTAACGAGGTTGTTCAGCCCTGCCGCAACGCCACGGTTTCCTTTAGCATCAAACGGGTAGAAGTTTAAACTCACTTTGGCATAGCAGCCGGAATACACTTCGGTTGTATCCGTAATCTCTTGAAACTTGGTTTTTCCGTTGCTGTCCTTACCGATCGGCTTAGCAATCCCGGGCTTGTTCTTGCTTGAGGCGTTCAGGAAGTAATGGCCGGCATACGCTTCATCATCTGGCCGTTCTTCGTCTCCGTCACGCAGCGGAGTCTTGCAGTTTGCCGGGATCTTCCCGCCCCATTTGCTCTTTCCAAGTTCCTTAGCAGCGTCAACTGCTGCCTTGATCTTGCGAAGCGTTTCCTTATCGGTCTTCGGGATCAAAATCGCTGTGCTGTACTTCTCATCCCCACCGTCGATAGATTGTGGTTCAAACACGTGAGTATAAGAGAGACGTACCATTCCCGTGATTACTTTGGTTGATTGATTATCGATTGCCATATGTTCATTTCTCCTTTTATTTGAGTGATTTATTTTGGTGTGATCAGTGTGCTCAATACCAACTTGCCCTTTTTAAATTCAATCTCGTGATGATCCACATCTCCGTATTCGTCCACTGAGAAAATACGGTTGATTTCAATGTCATCTTCCAGACCGCCACGAGAAGCTAATACCCCGGCATAATGGATAACCTCTCGTTCTGAGTTGTGAGTTACCATTCGTTGCTCGTTATAACTGCTCTTGTTGGTTTCAACGATTACATACAGACGATTCATACTTCAAACTCCTCTCCAGCAAAGTCCTGATCCACGCTATTCAGCTCCGGCCGTTTGTCCGTCTCTGGCACCAGCACCGGTTTACCTGGAGGCTTCACGATCAGACCGTCCAACAAGGAAGCAAGTTCCTTTTTGCCGATCTTCTTCTCCAGATCGCCAATGCCAAGCAACTCCTGCGGCTTGAGATACTTTTCAGCTTCAAGCTCAGCTGACTCCAAGGCCTTACGAGCGGCAGCCTTATCAGTAATGGACCGATTGCTCCGTCCTTCCACCAGTTTCCACGATGGAATCCTTGCGCCGGCTTTAGCCTGGCCGAAGGCGTACTCCTCTACGTCCTTTGCCCACACTTTCAATTGCTCAGCTACAAATAAAACCGAGCCGATTTCGTCCATGGATAGAAGAGCTGGATCTTGAAACTCATACGCCAAGGCCTTCATATTCTCATCAGCCCGTGCACGGCAGTTCCCCTTAACTTTGCACCACCTGCAATGGCTACCAGGCAAAAATCCACCTTCGCCAGCGTCGGCCAGTGCAGCTGCAGGCTTAACAACGACTTCCGCCCATTCAATCAGCTCGCCAAGTGGAAGGGTATCGGTACTGACGCTATCGAGGCGTGGCTGGACGATCGTCATGCTAACCTCGTTGATCGAATAAAGATAATTCCAATTCGACCAGGCGCCTAGGCCATACAACCGGAGCTGAGGGTTACCGATCGCACTGACCGGCACGCCCTTCCCGTATTTCAGATCTATGACCTCCAGCACGCCGTCCGAAATGAGCACAACGTCGCCGGTGCCGTATCCATCAGGCACCCACTCCGTAAAGTCCAGGCGCTCCTCCAGCAGAATAACCGCATCAGATGAACGGGCCTTGGCTGCCATGAAATGCTCCTCTACGGCCTCCACATAGGCAGCCACAGCGTCCTCCATTTCCGGTCCGTAATAGGAGTTGTTCTTCTTAAAATCTTCCACGGCCTTATCAAGTCGTTTTCGCTCAGCCGCATTACAAGGTGTTAGCCTCCGGCGTAGGATCAGCTCAGACAACTCATGGGCCGCGGTTCCTTCATCGGCAAACTCGCTACGTTTATCGTGGATGCTCTCCTGCAGCCGGGCGCTGGGCGGACAGTTTATCCACTGATCCGCCTTGGACGCACCCAATAAGGCATGAGCCCGTTCAGCATGCGCTGGCTGCGTCATAGAGCCTCCAGCTCAGCCATGAAGGCGATCCGTTTCTCTTCAGGGACGTCCGAGATCGACGCGCTTTCAAACTTGCCCAGCAGCTCCTTGATGGCCGGCTTCTTCTTAGGATCTTTGCCGACTTCCTGCGCTTTAGCCCGGAGCTCGACAACGGTTGGAATTTCTTCTCCCTCTGTCGAATGACCATCCGTCCCGGTTTCGTCGTCAGGGGTGTTTGTCTCAACCGACGTTTCCTTCTGCTGTTCTTTCTTCACTTCGTTGGTTTTACGGGTGCGCTGCTTAGGCTCTTCCGAAACGGTAGCAGACGGAGCAGCTGCCCCGCCGAATGCAGCGGACAATGTAGCAAATTCCTCTATGGCTTGTGCGGCGTTATCGCCGTTAATCGTAATTTGTACTGGCATTTATAAGTCCTCCTGATATTTAAATTATTTGTTTTTTTTTACTTATCGATCGTAGAGCTCAACAACTGACTTAATGCAGCCTGTACAGATCAATTTAGAATCGAAAGGCTTTAAATTCTCAGGTTCTGTCTTCCCACAGATGAAGCAGCCAGGGGTATATTTCTTGATAATGATTGCATTCCCATCAGTGAAGATTTCCATGGGACTTCCATCGACTATGTCGAGAACTCGACGCAGCTCCTTCGGAACAACTACGCGGCCGAGCGAATCAAGATAACGGACAATTCCAGTAGCTTTCATATTGCAACTCCTCTCGGCCAGTGTTAAACTGACCATAACTTATAGAAATTTTTGTGCAGTTTGACGGGTCCTAAGCCGTTCAAGCTGCATTTTTCTTTTTAATACGTGAAGCCAAGCTGACATATTGCCGCCGATACACTTCCCGGAGCAGTGAAGACTTTGTTGACTCGATCAGTTCCATCAGGTTTTTACAGCTGCGGATCCGTAACCTCGTGTTCACCTTCCTGGTTCACCTCCCTTCCAGCAATAATTGTTACGGCCCTGATCTTCTCGATAAGACATTTTCCCGAGCAAACTAACTCATGGCCGATCTTTGTCACTGGCTGCCCGAAGTAGATTTCCTTACCGCATAATTCATTAGCGCAATAATCAATGATTTCATCTTCCGCTGTCAGACTTAAAACCTTGCTCATTTAATTGTCCCCTCTCATCCTGTCATAGCTTTTTTCCGATTAGCTTGAACCTCTCTGATCTCCTCAGAATGGTTCAGAATGATTTTCGCCGCTAGTTTATGGAGTTGAATCCAAGCACTTTCCGACATTCCTGCAGGTCTACCTTCGAATTGTTGCGGAGTTTGCTTTCCAGCCATGTGATTGTCTCCTTGTTGAATATTTGGTTTTCAAAGATCAGCCTACTTTTCTGATGAGCGAGTATAAATCCGGAGGGATAATTTCCTTAATAGCCGCCAGCCTCAATTTTTCAGCGTTAACACCTAAGACCTCAGCAAGTGCTATATTCACAGGATCCTTTGCTGGTGCCATCTTGCCGTTTTGAAGCTTACTTAAGGTTGTCCGGTCCAGATTAATGCCCTTCTGCTTTAAACGCCTGCAAATCTGGCCTAATGAAAGGTCAGCTTCATCTATTGACTTCTTGAGAAACGAAGCGTAAGTCAACCCGATCACCTCCTTCCATTCACTTTTCAGTTACACAGAAATCATAATGTAAATAATCATTTACCTGTTGGTGACTAAATCATAAATCCTTTGATCATTGATGTCAATAAACATTTACTTAACTAATCAAAAAAACGTTGAATATTTATTCAACAGTGTGGTAATATTAGTAACAAATATCAGACGAGGCGGTGCGGGTGTTGAGATACTCAGATTTGCTTAATCAATACATCGAAGAAAGTGGTCTAACATTAGGAGAAATAGCTAAAGGAATTAACGATCTTGGAGTTAAAGCGGAACGCTCATACATATCGATGTTGAAGAATAACAAAACAAAAAACCCTGCTTCCGAAGAAGTTAACAGGGCTCTGGCAACAGTAACCGGCGGAGATCCCGATCGTTTGGTTTTCGCTGCTTTTATTGATAAAGCTCCCGAATCCATGAAAAAGATATTAGAGAGCATCAATGATTTAGATACTTTTCTAGATGAGTTTATGAGAAAAACTAAAATCAACTTGGATGAGAATCTGGTGAAATCACAGTTAAAAGCAATGGGCATGTCAGATGAAGAATTAGCAGCCTTGAAAATAGCTACGGATGATATTTTGAGAGTCATGTCTTTCGAAGAGAAATTAGAATTTTTGAAAGTCTTCATTGATGATGCCATTAAACAGAAAAAAGCGTTCAATGAATATTTAACAGAGCTACAGGGAGTTAATCCTTCTCTCCAGGGAAATGTCGTTCCGTTTGATTCGGGATCCATGTTGAAGATCCCCCTTGTCGGTAAGATCGCAGCCGGAACCCCTATAGACAGAATTGAGAATATTGAAGGTTACACTTTAGTTGATCCATATATCTTGCGAGGCAATGATGGATTCGCCCTTGAAGTTAAAGGCGATAGCATGTCTGGAGACAGAATTTTTAACGGCGATCTCGTTATTGTTTCGAAGCAAGATGAAGTTTCTCCGAGCGATATTGCCGTGGTTGTAGTTGATAATGAGTCCGTAACCTTAAAGAGAGTTCGTCGGGAAGGTAGCCAGTGCCTGCTCATTCCGTCAAACCCAACTATGCAGCCTAGTCTCGTCCCTGCAGAACAAGTAAAGATAATTGGAAAAGTCGTTGAGGTTAAATTCTGGCCAAAATGAGGTGATACCCAATGAGCATCCGTAAGTTTTTGAAAGTTGCTTTATATATTCGTGTGTCAACAGATAAACAAGCCGAGGATGGCTTTTCAGTGGACGGGCAGTTAAACAGACTGGGTAGTTTTGCCGAATCTCAAGATTGGGAAGTGTACGACACATACATTGATGATGGATATTCAGCTAAGGATCTGGAACGGCCAGAGATTCAACGATTAATGAGAGATATGGAAGAGAAAAAATTTGACATTGTATTAGTGTACAAACTTGATCGGCTGACCAGATCAGTGTCAGACCTTCACAAGCTTTTAAAGACCTTTGATTTACATGGAGTAAAATTTAAGTCAGCTACGGAGATATTTGAAACAACTACTGCAATGGGACGCTTTTTTATAACCCTGGTCGGGGCTATGGCAGAGTGGGAACGCGAAACGATTTCCGAGCGCGTCCGATTCGGCGTCGAACAAATGGTTAAGGAAGGTAAACGACCAGGAGGAATAATTCCCTACGGATATACGCAGGACGAGGTTATCATACCTGAAGAACGAAGTATAATCCGAGAAGCTAGGCGCTTATACCATACTGGACTCGGCTATAAATCTATAGCGATGCGATTAAACAGCAAGGGTCTCCTAAGGCGTGGGAAAGAGTGGACGTCCGCAACTGTATCTTATACCATAGAAAACCCTTATTATGCTGGGATCATTAGACTTGGATCTAAGACGCCAGAAGGTACCTACGTCAATTCCAAAAGAGATGAACGAGTAAACTGTGTTTACGGTACAGGTTCACATGAACCAATATTCACAGCCGAAGAGTACCAAGAAACCAAAGATCTAATGGAACGAAGAACAAGCGGAGGCTTTAGTCGGAATAAGGTCTATTGGTTTTCTGGAGTATTACGATGCGGTCGTTGCGGTGCAGCTATGTTCGGAAGACTAACGAATAAGAGGTCCTTGAGATCAGGAGAGACTGTTAGGACGCAATATTATATTTGTTCAAACAAACACTCCAACAATTCCTGCGACATGCCCACGTTTCGGCAGATACATGTAGAACATTTGGTTAAGAGCTACATCCAGAAAATAAAACTTGATACGGAATTAATCGATACGGAGACTAATAACGCTATATCCGAACGATCCAAGAATGAAGATGAAATCCAATTAGCTAAAAAGGATTTGGCAAAAATTTTAAAGCGCAAGGAAAAGTGGCAATACATGTTTGTTGAAGGGTTGATTTCAAAGGAAGATGTCCGTAAGCGAATCACTGATGAGGAAGAGCAGGAAAAAGAGCTTAAGTTAAAGATTGCAGAGATTCAAAACAACTACTCAGGCGTGCCAAAATTAGAAGTGCTATCAGAAATGGAAGAGCTCTGGGACATCTCAGATGATGAAGAGAAGAAAGAACTAGTTTATACCACATTTAAAAAGATCGCCCTGAATACAAATTTAACCAAAGTTAAAGGCGTCAAAAATAAATTCTTCGATGCATATATTGATGATGTCGTTTTCAATTAATACCATTTTGTACTATATACACTTCCGTCATGCCCAGTATTCATCGCCTGCAGCATATCCAGCGCCTCGCTTCCACGAACCTCACCCACCACGATCCGATTGGGACGCATCCGCAGCGATGAACGGATCAGATCGCGCATGGCGATTTCCCCCCGGCCTTCTGTGTTGGCATTCCGTGTCTCAAGTGACACCAGGTTTGGAACGGTTACGATCTTCAATTCTGCCGAATCCTCAATCGTTATGACCCTTTCATCAGGCGGAATATACTGCGATAGGGCATTCAGGAAGGTTGTCTTCCCCGAGCCCGTTCCACCGCCTATAAAAATGTTGTACTTGCCCTTGACCAATACCCGGAGCAGTTCTGCCGCTTCCTCCGATAACGCCCCCCTTTCGACCAGATCATGCATCGTCATCGGCGATTCCGGAAATTTGCGAATCGTCATGGTCGGGCCTTTCAGTGCTATGGGGGGAAGCACAATGTTAACCCGCGAGCCATCCTTCAATCTCGCGTCTACAATAGGTGTTGACTCGTTTACTACACGGTTTACCGTACCGACAATGCTCTGAATGATATCTTCGAGGCGGCTCTGCGACTCGAATTGGAGCGGCAGCTTCTTCACCTCACCATCCTGCTCAATGAAAATATCCTGATGGCTGTTGATCATAATCTCCGTTATTCTGGGGTTATCCACTAAGGGCTGAAGCACATCCAACCCGCGAAAGGAATCATACACTCTCCGCACCAGCCTGCGCTTCTCTGCGGCCGTCAGCTCCAAAAGCTCGCGCCTTCTCCACACCATCTCCTCGATGCGTGCCATTAACTCCGAGTTGTTCACGCTGGAGCTCATGTCCAGCTCAGACCGAACCTGATCACGGACGGACTTGAATTGATCTTCCATCATATTCGCTACCCTCCGCCTGCAAGAGCTGGCCTAATACCCGAGTTATCCAACAGCTGCTGACAGAGCTTCAATACTTCCCTCTGGTATATGGGTGAGGACAACAGCAGCTCCTCTTGATGGAGCTGCTTCCATGAAGGAATATAAGGCAGTACATCGTCAATACCAATATCCTTGCGGGGGAGACTGTTCACCAGTTGGCCAGTAAACCGATTGACAATGAATCGACTGCGCTTCTTCATACTTCCGAAGAGTGCAGTGTTCTTTAATTCCAACTGATCCATCCATACACAGCACTTATGCATACTAATAAGATCATCCAATAGAACCCAGATCAGCAGCTCGGCTTGTTCGAGAACGGCCTGAATTCGTTCCCCCATGTACCCTTCCGTATCCACCACAATGGCATCGTAGTGATGACAAGAAACTAGAGAGGTCAACAGCAAAGACGTATCCTCCAGGGTCATCTCCGTCATTTCCTTCACATTGAAACTCGGCTCAAAGGAATCACACTTCAGGCTATGATGCCTGACAATGTAAGGGGTTATCGACACCTCTGTCCTTGGAGCCAACTCTTGCGAGGCCTTCATGTCGTACAGCAATCTGGAGAAGCTTCCCTCCATGCCTACCGAGCCGGAAGGAAACAATGCGCTGCTGTTCACCGTCTCCAAGTTAAGATAGAACACTCTCAGCCCCAACACGCCCAGCTGCTTCGCCATATTCATTGCGATCGTCGACTTGCCGCTCCCTCCAAGAGGAGATACAATGCCGATAACCGGTGTCGTTTCGGCATTCTGTTTCTCTAAAGAGCCGCCGTTTCTCTTACAGCAGGCTATCATGACCTCCAGCAGCTGAGGCAGGGGCTGATACTTGGGCGTACTGCTGCCGTCTTCCATCCGTGAGAGTGGTGAATCACCTTCGCTAAGAAGCAGCCAAGGCACGGGGGCATCCCCCCGGCTGAGCCAGCTCTCCAACATTTCAGCATCCCCCACGACCAGATTCGGTACTTCCCCCGAGCTCATATAATGAAGAAATGAATCCATGCGGGTAAATGCCGTCACTTGCAGAGCTGATCCGTAGGAACTGCCATACGCATAGTTCAGCAGCGGTTCGACATACCGGGAATCCTGCACTGCCAGCACAATTCGGGCCGGTATCATAAAGCCAATCCCTCTCTTCTGCAACAACGCAAAAAAGCACCGTTCATGCCGCGTAATCGCGGTCAATGAACGGTGCTTCCGTTGTCTGCTATAATTTGACATTAGAATATCACAGTTGCTGCAGAACGGCAAGATTTATTTTTATTACATAGATAGCCCTTAATCACTATTGTCAAAACGTGGATATATGCACTACTATATAGGATTAGAACTAATGTTCTCTAAATAGTAACTACTTATATAGAAAAACCTATATAAACTCCTATACTATCTGGACGAATACATACAAGCCAGGAGAGTGACAACAAGTGAAACAACGAATGTTAACCGCTATACTAGCTGCCTTGCTTCTATTATCAGGCTGCAGCCAGCCAATAATGTCTCCAGCAACATCCAGCGAGCAGACTTCAACCCAAGCCAAGTCCGGCACGGACACGGCCAGCTCCAATACAGCGGCCTACCCAACCGATGACCTCAATCTCCCGAGGGTTGCGGTAGAGCTGGTCAAAGCCATAGACGGAGACACCATCAGCGTTATGTTTGAAGGAAAAAAGGAAAATGTTCGGCTACTGCTGATCGATACGCCCGAAACCAGTCATCCGAAATTGGGCGTACAGCCATTCGGGCCCGAGGCCAAAGCCTTTACAAAGGAACTGGTGGAACAAGCCGATCGGCTGGAACTGGAATTTGACATCGGTCCGAACCGCGATAAATACTCCAGGCTGCTCGCCTACGTTTATGCCGATGGAACCATGGTTCAGGAAGCGCTGCTTCAGGAAGGACTCGCACGTGTCGCCTACATCTATCCGCCCAACACCCGGTACGTTGACAAATTCGACGATTTGCAGCGAATCAGCCGGGAGCAGGCTCTCGGCATATGGAGCGTAGAGAACTACGCCCAGGAAGACGGATTCCATCCGGAAGAACAGGACGCGAATAAAAACAACAATAATAACAATAGCGCCCCAACAACCAAAACGCCGATTGAGAACCGCGAGAAGCCAAAGCAAGGCTGCGACATTAAAGGGAATATCAATTCCAAAGGCGAAAAAATCTACCATACTCCCCAATCTCCCTATTATGATCGCACGAAGCAGGAGCAGTGGTTCTGCACGGAGGAAGAAGCCGTCCAGGCCGGCTTCCGGGCGCCTCGCAATTAGAATTGAATTTCAGGATATGAAATGAACATTCATGTTCATCTTATATACATTTTAGCCGTATGTGAAAAGGAGCCACGAGTCATGGGGAAAAAGAAAACACAAGCAGCCCAGCCCAATGAAAGCCAGCCGCTTAATCCAAGCTCTGCCGCACTGTACAAAACCGTCTGGAGATGGCACTTCTATGCCGGCATCCTATTTGCTCCTTTTCTGATCATCCTGGCTATAACCGGCTCCGTTTACTTATTTAAGCCCCAGATTGAACAAGCGCTATATCGGGACTACTACACGGTAACCCCTCAGGTTGAAAGGGTAACTCCAAGCAAGCTGGTCGGACAAGTTAAAGAGCTCTACCCTGATGCTACCATTACCAAGTATCGCCCCGGCGAGTCGGACTCCCGCTCCACGGAAATCAGCATGAACTCTGGCAATGAATCAATGACCGTCTTCATGAATCCTTATACGGGAGAGAAAATTGGCGAGCTGAAAGACAAAGATCGCATAATGGACAAGATCGAGGAATTCCACGGTGAGCTGATGGTCGGGACGATCGGAGACCGAATCGTCGAACTAGCCGCCTGCTGGGCGATTGTGCTCGTCCTGACCGGCCTGTATTTATGGCTTCCGAAAAATAAAAACAAAAGCAAAACCAAGAAGAAGAGAAGCCTTGCCGGCGTCCTGTATCCAAGGCTCGGCAAGGGCAAGCAAATTCTCCGCAGGGATCTGCATGCCGTTCCCGCCTTCTGGGTTGCAGCAGGCATGTTATTTCTCATCATGACCGGATTGCCATGGTCAGGCCTGTGGGGCAGCAACTTTCAGACCGTGGCAACCAATACCGGTGCCGGCTACCCTCCGTCCATCTGGTCTGGCAGCGCGCCATCCTCCCATGTGGTGCAGACCAAGGACGTGGCAGAAGTACCCTGGGCTGCAGAGAATCTGGAGGTGCCGAACTCCACCATCTCCGACTTTATGCCACTTCCGATCGAAGATGTAATGTATGTCGCGAGAAGCGAGGGCATCCATCCGAGCTATACGATCAGCATCCCGCAGCAAGCGGATGGTGTCTATACGCTGTCCGCCTATCCGCCTAAAGCCCAGGATGAGGCCACGATGCATATCGACCAGTACAGCGGAGCGGTTTTGGCAGATTATCGCTATGATCATTACGGATCGGTCGGCAAAGCCGTCGCCCTTGGGATTACGCTGCATAAAGGAACCCAGTTCGGCATCGTAAACCAGATCTTCAGTTTGCTTATATGCGTGGGAATCGTTCTAATCGCGGTAAGCGGTCTGTACTTGTGGTGGAAGAGAAAACCGGAACATGGGCTGGGAGCACCGAAGGCACCCGAGGTGGATGCCAAGCATAGGAGAGTATTCCTTCTGCTCTTCATCGCTCTGGGGATTCTGTTCCCGCTGGTGGGATTATCGCTCATCATCGTCTGGCTCATCGATCGGTTTATCGTTCGGAGAATATCGGCTGTCAAGACATTTCTGAATGCCTGAACAACATATTCAAACCATAACAAGGGGTGGCGGTTTCATGATCGTAAAAAGCCGTTTTATAATGTCCATTCTGCTGTCGGTCCTATTGCTGAGTGCTTGTTCGGCCAAACCTGACGCAGCCAATCGGTATGAAAAGGAAATTCCGCTGATCGCCGAGGTTAATATCCCCGACACACTATCCGTGAGTCAACCGGAGACCATCGAGATCATCCTTACCCAGGGCGGCCAAAGAGTGCCGGATGCGGACTTTGTCCATTACGAGCTGTGGAGCCATGACGGCTCCCTGCGTGAGCCTATGACGGATGCGGTAGAGGTAGGAGAAGGTGTGTATACAGTAACCAAAACCTTCGATAAAGAGGGGCTTTATTTCTTTAAACTTCATTGCGGCAATAACGGCTCCATCATCATTCCCCAAAAACCGTTCGCCGTCGGAGCATTGTCCGAGGCAGAGCTTGCCTATCTCCAAGCGGAAACCCCGACATTTCAAGAAGGCACAGCTGAACATCAGCATTAAAAATAAGACTTCATCTAGGATAAAAACCGGCGCCGAATCTCCGGCGTCGGAACCATGCATTCGTTGGAGCGTCCAAACCAGCGGTAACGGTTCTTTGCTACCCAGCGGTACACCAGGTTCCGTAAGACAGGCGGAATCAGGATGAGCGCATACGACAGCGACCATGGAAAGCGAAGACGCCGTGCAATGCGAAGAGCACCTGTCGACCTTGTATAATACTTCCCATTTTCAATCAATATCATCGTTTCGGTTGACTCTCCATCAAATCCCCCTTGGCGCAGCAGCTCCTGTCCAATCTCCGATTGCAGCGAAGCAAAGCGGAACGCCCCCGCAGGATCTCTCCGAATAATGAATTGGGTCAACCCCTGGCACAAATGGCACACGCCATCGATCAGCACAACGGCATAGTCCTCATTATTTACGATGCGTTGATCCTCCATAGTTCGCAGCCCCCTCGTATTATATAAAAAAACACGTCTCTCGACGTACTTTCTCAGACAACAGATTGCATACAGCAAAACTCATTCTTGCAAGTTAAGATTAGCAAGCCGCTAATCGAATAGTTTATACTTTCTTCCTTAAAGAAAAAACGCAGGAGCCCTCTCCTACGCTTGATCAAGTACGCTATTTTTGGTTTTACTACTCAGCAGCTTTACTCAGCCACTCGCCGTCTTTCATCTGCTGGTCGAATTCGTTCGAGAATTTCTCCATGCATTTGCATATGAAATCTTTACGACAAACCGGGCAAGGTACTTTCCCAAGTCGGCTGAGCGCAGTCAGTTTCCATTCCGGGAAGCGGTTGTAGAATACGCGAATATCCGTTCCGTCAGCCGTGTGGATAATGAATTCGTATAGCCCTTCTTTGTCATTGCTTCCAGCTGTGGTCACACTTGCAATATGCGGTCTGTATGGCATGTCATCACCCGTTTATTTTATTTAAATTCCTTATGACTGGTTTGTACTTTCTGGTACTTAGTCATATTAAAGAATTTTAGAGGTGATGTCAACCGAAGAACACATCCAGGATCGAGCCAAGCTGGCCTCGCTTTTTCCCTTCCAATATATCCGGGTTGAACACTTCCACATATCCGCAGTTTGTGCAGGAAACAAACAGGAAATGGTTGTGCTGAATATCAAACATCTTGCTTAGTCCTGCTCCCGACATGGAGACCTCCTTCGTCTGGCAGTGATTGCCTCCGCATTTACTGCACACAAACCGTTCCTCGATCATTTGTTCAATACGCATCCCAGGTGCCCCTTTCTCAATACTTAATCATAAGGAGAAATACGGAGTTTCATGTAAAAAGTTTCATATATGCAAGCTGAGCTGACAAAAAAGATGACCCTCATATAAGAGAGTCATCCCCATTTCTTATTCTTGTTCTTGTTTTCTTATGGTTAGCTTACGCTTAACTCCACGTCGATGTTGCCTCGGGTTGCCTTGGAATAGGGGCAGAACGCATGCGCTTTTTTGGCGAGGTCCTCGGCCTGGCTTCGTTCGATACCCGGCATTTCAATCTTCAGCTTCACCGCAAGCTTGAAGCCGTCAGCACCTTCGTCTTTTCCGATCATCACCTGGGAGTGGATCACAACATCCTTAAGCTGCACGCCTTCTTTACGGGCTATATTAGCCAAGGCGCTTTCGTAACAAGCCCCGTATCCAGCCGCAAACAGCTGCTCCGGGTTGGTTCCATCCCCGCCGGGTCCACCCAGTTCCTTCGGCATGCTTAATTTGTGATGAAGAACTCCATCCGTAGATTCAACGGAGCCTTCACGTCCTCCAATGACTTTTACATCTGCTGTGTATAATGGTTTCATACTCGTTCATCTCCTTCATGCCCTATTATGATCTCTACATGTACTCTTTAAACTTATGGCGCAGATTGAAACGACAAATAGGGCCGTTCTCAGGAAACACCATATTTACCAATCATAAAAAAACAGCAAAAAAGCTGTGATTCAAATGGATGATTCCACTTCAATCACAGCTTTTTCTAAAGTATGCGGTAGAGAGGACTCGAACCTCCACGGGTATACACCCACTACCCCCTCAAGATAGCGTGTCTGCCATTCCACCACTACCGCATAATATAAGGGAAGTTCTGTAGCGAACATTCCCTATTATACTGTTCTGCAATACAAAAGTAAAGAGTTAATTATTGAGCTCCAAATTCGGCACCTGCATAGCTATGTCTTGTCATTTCTCTTATCCTTGCGGTAAGCAGAAAATTCAATATATTCGCGGATGAACTCCTTCTCATTCTCTGCAAGTCCCGACATGGCAAGATCAGCCGCTTCCGGGTCCACTTCATATTCTCCCCGGGATTCCCTGACCCGAGTATTGGGACTGCCCTTGCCAATAATCAGCCAATCCAGACTCACGGAGAAGAATGCAGCAATCTCAATCAATTTATTTGTGCTCGGCGTTGTTTTCCCCCTCTTCCAGTCACCAAAATTTCCTGTGCTGATCCCGAGGGTTTCGCAAAACGCCTTCTTGGTCATACCCCGGCTTTCTATGAGATGTTCGATTCGTTGGTAAATAGACTGCATTAAACAACCGCCTTCCTAATTCTCTCTAAAAAGAAAATATCTTATGTACGTAATTTTTTCTTGCACAATGACTTAATTAAGTGTATAATCAATATATATTGCCTAAATTATACCATAGTACTCATAGATCGTTGTATCTTTTACTCATGAGTCTATTTAGTACGAGGAGCGAGTAATTTTGCCCTACGATACCATAATCACATCTTGGAACAATGCGGTTCACTCCTTGAACAAGGGACTGATGATCATTACCCCCGACGGCATCATCGACAAAATGAACGATCCGCTCATTGCCATGGCCGAACAATACGGTGTTTCCCCTGAGTTCAAGTGGCAGGGGACATCCTTTTTTGATATCACTTCCCAGCAGTTGGGACAGTCCTCATTCGATCATTTTTTTGATGTGGTGGACTTCCCTGCCATCAAGGATGTTATAGCAGGAAAGCTGCCTGAATATTCCTTTGAATATGCAGTGAGTGGGAACGGTCAAGATATCTGGGTGCTATGCGAGGTCATGCCGCTGCTTATGAGTGATGACAACCTTATCCATGGAGCCATGCTCTCCTTCACTGACATTACGAAGTTTAAGCACAAGGAGCTGCTGCTGGAGCAAGCACTGGCCCACAGCTATCCCTTGCCGGGACACATTCCGATCTGTGCCGTATGCAAATACGTGCGCCATGCCGAAGAATGGGAGCCGGTCGAGAGCTATTTGGAGAGTCGTCTCCCGATTGAATTCACACATGATATTTGTCCCGATTGCATCCGCAGATTATACCCCAAATATTCCTCCATCCTGGATGATCCCCAGATACCTGATTAGATGAATACATAATACAGCACAAATAAGCAGCTTCGTCATCCGAATAATACGGAAGGCGAAGCTGCTTATTCATCATTCGGCGATCTTTCGTATATTACGCGTTCACAAAACGAAGCAGAGGGCTTATGAGAGCCGGCAGCACCGATACATGCCCTTCCCCCTCAATTTCGGTAAAAGCGGTCTCCAGCACGTCTTCTTGCCCCTTGAGAAACGCATACAGCTCTCTGGCGTCTTGAACCATGGACGGTTTCTCCTGAGCTCCGACATATATGTGCAGCTCTTTGCGCTGTCCAGTTTGCAGTATACGCGCTTTCCCTTCTTCCCATTGCTTGTACAGCATGTAGTTCTTCCACCATACGGAGGGACATGCCGCTATGTACCGCTGAAAGGCCTGCGGCCTGGTAAACAGTGTATGCAAGGTAAAATAACCCCCCAGCGAGTGCCCAAATAACGCCTGCTTCGCAAGGTTTACCGGATACTGTCGTTCTACTGCTGGCTTCAGCTGATCCTCGATGAACGCATGGAATGCCTCGACACCGCCTGTCTCCGGCCATTGAAATCCATTGGGACGGACCGGCAGCTCATCGGTATCGGCATATTCCGTAAAGTTATAGAAACGCTCATTACTCACGATAGGACTGTCGCTGTCAAAGCCGATGCCCACAATAAGAGCCGCAGGGATGCCGCGGGGCGTACGAGACTGAATGCGAATCGCCTCTGCAAGCGATCCGAAGGTAGCATTGGCATCCAGTGAATACAACACAGGATACCCGCCCTCGGGCGGAGGTCCCATCGGCTCGGCGATGAAGATACGGTATTCACGGCCCGTAAGGTCGGACTGCATAGACCAGGTCACCGTCCCGGGTATGTGAAACAAGCTGTCGTTAGGGTGGGCGCTTGGCCCCTCACCCTGAGCTTGCTTCGCCTTCAGCTCCTCCCCTTGGGCCTCCTTCATGAACAACCATTGCAGTGCATCGGGAAATCTTCTGGCCATAAAGATGGCGTCATGGGTTCCATCCGGATCTACCTTCAGCTGCAGTCGCTGCTTGCTCATCCCATTTTCACCCCAAAACCGATGGGCCTCAAGGTTATTAGGGAACATATTCTTCTGTGCATTTTTCTTATATACACCCTCTTGACGCCCCACAGACATAAATACCCTCAGGCTGGCTGGCAGGCTCCCCTGCTGCCTGATGAAATCCATAACCCCCTCATACCACAGCGAAGCCGACAGCATCCCGATTCTTCCAAAACTCTCGGGACGCCAATATCCCGCAAACATCGAGATCAGCCCGCCAAAGGAGCCGCCGATAATCGCCGTATGTCCAGGCTCAGGTAGTGTCCGGTATTGTCCGTCAATGTGGACTTTAATGACGTCAGCCACTTCGTCTACGTAGGCTCTGCCCTGCCCTCCGAAGGGGGGATTCCCATCCAGCAGAGAATCTGCCGGCCATGGCGTATACTCATCATTGCGGTTTACAGGTGATATTCCGACCAGGATAACTTCATCCAATTGCCCGGTTGAAAACAAATGCTCCACATAATTCAGGCAGTCCATGAACAAATCTCCATGATCCTGCACATAGGCAACAGGATAAAAGCGTTCCGAATCCTGATAAGAAGGAGGCAAATACAGTTTGAGTTCCCTGTTCTCAACCACCAGCTGCTGATAACGATTCATGTAATCCTCCCGAAAGCTTCTTTTATTTTCTCATGCGAATCAATAGATAGATGAAATAAGGCACTCCGATCACGGACACCACAATCCCTGCAGCCAGTTCGGCCGGAGCAAATATCGTTCGGCCGATGAAATCGCCGATGATAACAATCGCCATCCCGGCTATGCCGCTGACAGGTATGATATGCCTGTGCCGCAGTCCCACCAGCTGTCTGGCCAGATGCGGAGCGATCAGACCGACAAATCCAATGCTGCCGGACACGGCAACACTCGCGCTGATCAAGCCGATGCTGCACAGTAGCAAAATATTTTTCTCACGTTCGACAGATACCCCTACACTCTTCACGCTTTCTTCACTAAGCTGGAACAAGTCGAGTACCTGTGAGCGGAACCATATAACAGGCGGCAAAATAATGAGCCAAGGCAGCATAGTGACCACGAACTTCCAATTGGCACTGTGAAGGCTGCCGGCCAGCCAAGCTACGGCCATCTCGTAATCCGACGGGTTCATTTTGAGAGAGAAGAACATCGTTATGGCCCCAAAACCGGAAGCAATCGCAATACCCACCAGGATAAGCCGCTGCGGGTCCAGCTTCCCGCCTTCTCTGGCAAACATAAATATGGCCGTTGTCGCTGCTAACCCGCCTGCAACGCCAAACATGGGCATCATCATAACCCCAAGCCAGCCTGACATCGTGATCTGCCCTTGCAGTAAGAACATGAACAGAACAACCGCCATGCCTGCGCCGGCATTGATGCCGAGAATGCCCGGGTCTGCAAGTCCATTACGCGTTACGCCCTGAATAACGGCCCCGGCCATGCCCAGCGCAAATCCTACGAGTGCACCAAGTACAATGCGCGGAAGACGGAATTCAAACACAACGAGATCGAAGTCCGAATTGGGATTCAACCGGAGCAGCGTCTGGAATACTTCCTTAATCGACATGTCAAAAGTTCCGTTCGTCAAACTGAAGTATATCGCCGTCAAGACAATAGCAATTCCTCCAGCAACCACAAGCGGGAATCGATAATACGTGTTACGCACGCTGCGCCCCTCCCCTCGTCTTGATCAGATACAGGAAGAAAGGAACCCCGATTATTGATGTAATGACACCGACCGGCGTTTCAAACGGGAAATTCACAAAGCGCGCAAGAATATCACATAACGCAAGAAACATGCCGCCTAATACTCCCGAGACGGGTACAATCCATCGATAATCGGAACCTGACAGGAACCGGGCTATATGAGGGATAATCAAGCCCACAAAGGCAACCTTGCCCGCCAGCGCCACCGACACGCCTGTCAGAATAACAACCGCCAGCATCGCGAGGGCTTTGATCAGCCATGTATTCACACCAAGCCCCTTGGCCGTCTCATCTCCAAGCGACAGGAGTGTGATCGATTTGGACAATGCGATGGCAAGGCATAGACCAACGATAGCAAAAGGAATGCTCAGCTTGATCAGCTCAGGGTCCATTGCATGCAGCCGGGCATTGTACCAGAAGCTGATATTTTGCGAGATTTGAAAATAGGCGGCTATCGCCTCTGCAGTCCCGCTAAGAAACGTACCGATCACGGTACCGAGTATAGCCAGCCGAACCGGACTGAGCCCATTCGGTATGAGCCACGCCAATCCGAACACAACGGCAGCCCCGATGGCCGAACCGATCAATGAACTGACGATGTACATATTGGAGCTGGCATTCGGGATAAATACCATAAACAGCGTGACGGCAAACACAGAGCCGTCAGACACCCCCATAATGGATGGTGAAGCCAGATAGTTCCGCGTCATTCCTTGCATTAAAGCTCCTGAAACCGCGAGGAAGGCACCGATGAGCATCGCGCCTACTACCCTTGGCATTCGGGAGCTCATAATAATCTGATGATCAACACTCTCCGAGTCAAAAGCAAAGATGGAATCCCAGACGGTATCCATCGTAATATTCTTGGCCCCATACAGGATGGAGGCCGCTATGAGTAATAAACAGACTGCCGGGGCCATCACAAGGATGACAGCCGGCAGTGATTTTTTGAACCCCATGAACAACACGCCTTATACGTTTATACTGGAACTTTTATTTACTTAGTCAGATTCTCGACTGCAGCTTTCAGGAACATAATTTTGCTGTATGCTGTTCCGCCTTGAGCAAGCGGATCGACCACATTGACAAATGCGGTGCCGTTCTTGAATGCGTTCAGGTTCTTCATGATTGGATCATTCTGCAGCTCTTCCAGTGCATTGGGTGTATCCTTGTTCTCATCTGGTGAGAACTGTACGAATACATAATCCGGATTCATCTCCGCAATTTTCTCTTTTGAGATCAATTCCTGTGCCTTGGCTGCCGCTACTTCTGCTGGTACTGCAATCCCCAAATCCTCATACAACACCGGGTTAAAGAATACGCCGGCAGGGTATATGTACATCTCGCCTGCACGAATACGAATCGCCAGAACCTTCTTGTCCTTCAGGCTATCTCCAAGGGTAGTTTTGACTTCTTCCAAATCTTCTTTATATTTGGCTATTTCCTGCTCAGCCTGCTCCTGCTTACCGCTTAACTCGCCAAGCAGTTTCAAGTTGCTTTCCCAGTTGGTTGACACATGGGAGTATGGAATCGTAGGCGCAATTTTGTTCAACTGTTCAATAACTTCAGGTTTGGCTTTGGACGATCCCAAAATGACATCAGGCTTCAGAGACAGAATCGATTCAAAATTCGGCTCCATTTTCTCACCGACCGACGTGGCTTCCTTCGTAATCGACTCAAACATCGGCGGGAATTTGCCTGAGAAGGTGATGGCTCCAACCGGATTTACATCCAGTACAATGGCGTCCTCCATCGCTTCAACCGCACCGGTGATGACAATACGATCCGTTTTTGCCGGAAGTGTGTATTCCTGATCGAGGTATTTCACAACCTTTGTATCTGACTCAGCGGTTTTCGCTTCTTCATTCGAAGTGCTCTCCTCCGCGGGTTTGCTCGTTTCTGCCGCACCGTTCGTGCTTGCTGCGTCCGTATCCTTAACTTCGTTGCCCTCTCCACAAGCGGATAACACCAAAGTGAATACCATCAACAGCCCTAAGACCCATTTCATTCTCTTCATCTCTCTCCATTTACCCCTTCCATGATCAATGATCACTTAATAATTGATAATGATTATCATTATTGATTATGGTATAGGATTTGCCCTTTTTTCACCATGGACAAATAACCGGATTCATCATGGACATTTTCCGGAAAACAACCGGAAGGCCTCCTCAGCCATATGCTCCATCGCGATGGGCGAGTACTCGCGCCAAGGATAAGAGGATAATTGATGGAATGATCCCTCTCTCACTGCTGGGAGCGTCATCCATTCCGGCGTAGCCTGCAATCTTCTCCAATGGGCCAGTGTCTCGGAATCCTGACGAATCAGAAGCAGAATATGCCCTGCGCAGCTCTCTTTGATCTGCTCCATCGTCAGCCCCCTGCCGTTCTCGAAATCCAAAGACAGCGCGGGCTGGAAATTAAAATCATCATATAATAATTCCTTCATGCCCGGATGACTGTAACTCATCAGCTCATCCTGATGCAGGCGTGCGGTCAAAAGGGTCCGCTGTCCCATCCTGCCAGGGGGGAGCTTCTCGCGGTAGGACGATATTTTCCGATGAAACCCTTCAATCCACTGCTCCGCCTCCGGCAGCTTGTCCAGCACTTCCGCCAACCCAAGCAGATTGCTCTGCCATCCCTCATGCTCTCCCGGCATCTCGTAGAGAGGGGCGATCAGCCGAAGCTGGTCCTTCTCCCATTCTTCTATTCCGTATGCAGAAACAATAAGCTCCGGACGCGCCGAAGCAAGCTTCTCCAGATTCGCATATTTATTATGATTCTGACGGTACGCATCGAGATGCACCGGAATATCCGGACCGAGAACATTATAATAGTGTTGCGACCACTTGGGATGAAGCGGAGCTGCATATGGCGTGAAATCCAGCGGCATGACATAGCCCAGTAGGGTAGTTGAACCATACAGGGCCATTTTATTTTTCCTTGTCTTCATATACACCGAGGGAGAGATTCCAAATGCCTTCTTAAACTTGCGGCTAAAATAAAACTCATCCTTGTATCCCACCATATGCGCAACTTCCCGCAGCAAAGAATCCGAACCCAGCATCAGCTGCTTCGCCTTGTTCAAGCGCACATTCGCCAAATAGTCCATCGCGCTATGACCATACGTCTTCTTATACACCTCTACAAAATATTTAGGACTCAGCTCGGACAGGCCGGCTAGTTCGTCGATCGTTAAATCTTCATTATAATGTTCTTCAATATACTCCTTCACCCGCTCCAGCGCTTGTCTCTTGTCGTTCTTGGCGTATGGACCGCATCCAGCGACCATTGTATATAACAGCTCTTGAAAATCAATCTGTACCCTCCACTGTTTTAGGGGGTCCTTGCTGTGAAATTCCTTGTGCATCGTGCGGCAGACAAGATTCAAGCGGTCAGGGGAGCTGACAACGAATATGCCGTCATAGGGCGTGAAAGCTGCGTCGTCCACCTCATGCAATCGACCACAGCCCAACTCGCCTTCATAAAAACCAAAATGAAGGATCGCAACCGCCGTCAACTCTTGTTCCTCCACACTTCGATGATCGTCGCTCGTAATACCAAACGTGGATCCCGCCGCACAAAAATAAACACACCCCTTATTCATTCGGGTGATTTGTTCTACCTGCTGCAAAGAGGCCTCCCCGCTAAGGGGGACGACCAGGGCCGACTGTACGGTCAGCTGTTGGTCAAGGGACAAGCTGTGTCCATGAACGATATCGATATTCCATAAACGGGCCATCAGCCCGCCGTATTCTTTCGGATCATTCTTATCACTGCTATTGCTCATCAGATTTAACATATATATTAGATCCCAACCTTAATTAATGAGAATGGTTATCATTATCATATAATTATCACACACCCTGTCAAATGTCCAGTGGGACCATCCTCTTTTCAGAATTGTCACAAGTATAGACCCAACATAAAAAAGCAGCCTTGCCTCCACAGGGAGTCATGACTGCTTCTTCAAATGGGATATATCTAATGAAGGTACATACAGGTGGGTCTTTAGAATGCGATATTTTCCTTCCCCTCCATGAGGAGCCTCTTCCTAGGCCCGCATATTCAGGGTTAATTCCGCCGAAGGCGCTGCCGGTTACGAGCCCGGGCCTCGCCGCCCTTGCGGCCTGCCTCTTCGCGGCTCATCTTGGCATCTTCGGTATGGTTCTGATTTCTCGACTCTCCACCCATCTGGCCGATTTCTTGATAGAACTCACGTCCATGTGAGCTTGAGGTTGACTCTCCGCCTTTGCGTCCGATATCCTCATAGAAGTCCTTGCCATGGGTATCCGAAGTAGCTTCTCCGCCCTTCTGGCCGATCTCCTGATAAAACTCCTGATTATGCGAATTAGACGTAGATTCTCCACCTTTCCTGCCGATTTCCTGGTAGAAATCTCTATCATGAGCACGAGAGGTTGCCTCCCCGCCCTTTCGTCCAATCTCTTGATAAAATTCTTTGTTATGGTTGTTCGCAGTAGCTTCTCCACCTAAACGTCCTGCTTCTTCACGGCTCATCTTTCCATTGTTGTTGTTCTTAGCCATTCTGAATCACTCCTTATAGGTTATTGGAAGTTGTTGCTCGTCCACGGTATCATATTAACCTTGTGAACGGCGATGAAACATAAATTTTGCATAAATGCGCAAGTTTGCATCAAGGTCATCCTGCACAAAGTATTGATATACACGAAAAAAAAGCCCCGCACAAAGTGCGGGACTTTTTATCAAAATCTGTATGCGGTAGAGAGGACTCGAACCTCCACGGGTATACACCCACTACCCCCTCAAGATAGCGTGTCTGCCATTCCACCACTACCGCATAATACAAGGGTACATCCATCGGTACTAAATAAAAAATGGTGAGCCATGAAGGACTCGAACCTTCGACACCCTGATTAAAAGTCAGGTGCTCTACCAACTGAGCTAATGGCTCTCGATGACAATCTTGCAGCTGCCATATAAGAAAAATGGTGACCTGTAGGGAATAACCTCTCTTCGTTCGAGACTGCGATGCTTATCCTAACGAAGATCTTGCTCCGACGAATCGACGGGGTTCTCATCCCTGAGGTTATATAAGAAAGTGGTGACCCGTAGGGGATTCGAACCCCTGTTACCTCCGTGAAAGGGAGGTGTCTTAACCCCTTGACCAACGGGCCACTTTAACCACGTCGCCGTGACGACAAGATTGAGTATAGCATAAATTTAAAAATGCTGGCAAGCTTTTTTTTCGTAAATTTTAATATTTATTTTCAGTGTTTTTTCGGCCCATAATCAGCCCAAGAAACCAGCCGCTAGCTGCGTTTCTTTGACGGTATTTCTCACACCCTGCACATGGTATGCATGAGCGTCCACTCTCGAGCTTACGATCTTATGCAGCTGTTCATCTATAAAATGCAAAGCAGCCCCATCATCGGCAGCATATCCGGATTGCGCCTCACCATTAAGTACAAGATTATGGTACGACGGCCTTCTCTTACTCTCGCCATCATAGTGAGGGCAATGGCTTCCCCTCAGCATACCCAACCCCTCAAGCTTGTACAAGGGTGCGTTCAGCGGATCTGTAATCCCTTCTTCAAACCAGCATATGGAGCCAGCGCTTAACCCCGTTAATAAAACACCGAGACTGCGAAGTATGCCTAACGCTGCTTATGCTCCGACGAACCCTATCCAGGGTTCTCATCCCTTTGCAAAAAAAAGCCCCCAATCACTTTGTGATGGGAGCTTTCTTCGGTGTAACGCTAAACGGAGAGAGAGGGATTCGAACCCTCGCACCACTTACGCAGTCTAACCCCTTAGCAGAGGGTCCCCTTATAGCCACTTGGGTATCTCTCCATATGGCTCCCCGAACAGGACTCGAACCTGTGACAACTCGATTAACAGTCGAGTGCTCTACCAACTGAGCTATCAGGGAACGTTAAATAGAATACTAATAATTTATCATGACTTCTTAGGGGAGTCAAGCGATAGAAGCGTAAGACGTCCGCTGCACTTTCCGCACCTGTACCGGGCCGGGTTCATCTTCCGTTTCCGCAAATACTCGGTCCCGCAGGCGCTGCAGCGCAGCATATAGCGGTAAGGTTCCGGCTGGCGGCCCGTTGCCCTGCCCTTCGGCAAAGATTTGCAGAATCGGCTTCCTCCAACGGCTTGCAGCAATTTTTTGAAATCGGCATCCCGATGCTGATACCCCCTCCCTGCAATATGCAAATGGTAATGGCACAGCTCATGCTTAATAATCTTCTCGACCTCTTCCCTGCCGTGCGTAGCAAGCTGATGCGGATTGATCTCGATATGATGGCTCTTCATAAAATACCGGCCGCCCGTTGAGGACAAACGCCGGTTAAAGGTCGCCTGATGCCTGAACGGAACCCGGAAGCTCTCCAGCGAAATTTTCTCAACCCAAGCCTGCAGTTCTTCATTGCTCATCTCGTTCATCATAACAATACCTGATCCTTCCTTTACCTTATAAATGCTACTTGAATTTTAACTTCTCTCTGGGCTACACTGTCAAGTAGAAAGTATGGAGGGAGAACCTGCAATCATGCCGAACATGCGTTACGTTATATTAAAGGGACACGAGGGGCTGCAGTTCGTCGAAATGCCTGGTGACCACGCTTACCAGCTCAGTGCTCTGAATTTACGCCTTAACAAGGAAATCGATAAACTCACCGCTCCAGGCAAACCTCAGCTGCCTCTTGCTGTAGCTGAATGCGACAATCTTGATCTGCTGCAGGAATCGCTGAGCATTCAAGGTGGTCTGGACTACATAAATGAGCTTGAGCAGGCTTTTGCTTCCCTTAACGAAACAGAGTATCCACTCATCTCACTGCTAACCGAGATTCGGGCTCTTCAAGCCCAGCTTGAGCAGTGGTACGAGGAAGAGGCGTAATAATCGAGGTAGACCTGCACGCTTTGGGCTTTTTCCCCATATGCTATCCATACAGATGGAATTAGCAAGAGGAGGAGATACCCTTGCCGCAATGGCTCTGCAATCAATTGATACGTGCTTTCCGTAAAAAGGACAGACGTCAGATCAAGCTGCTGAACGAGTGCTGGTACTTTTACCGGAATTCACCGGGCGAAGAGAATTCGAATGCCCGATAGGGCGCTGCAACCGATCCATAAGTATGACAATAAGCCGGACTGCTGTCCGGCTTATTTTTGTGTGTATTTTATCATGATAGCTGAAGGGGAGCACGATCTACTGCAACTTACAGAAAGCTGCGCTTAGCCGACCAGGAGCCTTGCAGCTTCCGCAGAAAAATAATTTGTCCCGTATGGTATGCATCATGCGTAATTAAGCTGGCTATCCGCTGTGGAGATTCGGTGATCTCTTCTTCCGGCATCTGCTCTATTTTTTGTCTTAACGCAGTATGAACTTCATTCAGCTGCTCCTGAGCTGTTTCCCACGCCTGCTGGCTTGGATCGTGTATGAGAAAGGTCTCGTCATTGCCGATTCCTTCGTTACTAAGGGGTGTCCCTTCCAATCTTGCGAGCAGCCGCTGCTTATAATACAGCAAATGCTGCACGTTCTCCCAAATGGAATTCGCGGCCTCCCCCTCCGGTTTCCAAAGAGCCTGCTCAGCCGTCACATCCTTCAGCGCAGGAAGAATCGGCGGATACCAGTCCTCCTGCTCCATAACGTTATCCCAGTAAAGTAACAACAATTCTCGCATGTTCATATTCGATCGCCTCCATTTTAATATGTAACCACCTTAAATAAAATAGATCGTTACACATAAACTAACATACTGCCACCTCCATTACAAGTAACTAGCAACATAAATTTTTACTTGTTACAATAATGGAATGAGAAAGGATGAGTTTCATGTTGTGGGATGATTTTCTGAACAGTGAATGGCATGACTGGAGAGGCAGCGGCCGGTCAGAGGACAGACTTTATCGTGAGGATTGGCTCACCGATTTTATAGACGAATATCATCTTCAAATGACCCTGCCATTAAAAACGGATGAACTGGATCTGTTAAAACAGCTTCGCTCCTTCCTCCGAAAATGCGTGCAGCACATCGTTGCGGGAGAACCCCCTTCCCGCCAGCAATTGGAGGAATTGAACCGCTGGATGGCCGCAGGGCCAGTCGTGCGCCAGCTTGGGATGCAGGGGGACCAGAAATTCGTGCTGACCTACACCCCTGTAAATCCGGATCTTCAGACGTTTTCCGCGGAGATAGCGGGTTCTTTTGCGCAAACCTTGGAACAAGGCGAGCTGGCTCGATTCCGCATCTGCACCAACCCGGATTGTCTGTGGGTGTATTACGACGATACGCGCAACCGCTCCAAGCGATACTGTGATGACAAGGCCTGTGGCAACCTCATGAAAGTGAGACGGTTTCGGGCGAAGAAAAAGCAGCAAGCCGATATCGAGAACTAGGCTAGGGTTAGGGCGCTTAGTAGATCGTTTCTTATATTTTAATGGGTTGGAGGTAAAAATCATGAGTATAAAGAGGGTTACTGAAGCAGAATTAGCTTGGGTTAACCGGCAGTATGAACAAATCGGATTTATGCCAAGCAAACTCAAGAATGAAATCATTGCTATCGTTATGTCTCAAGGCCACTATGCCGGTGTTGGCAGACTGGTTATGTTGAATGCGCATGAGGCTGAGATGGGCGGCATTTATATACTGGATGCATTTCGAGGACAATCCCTTGCACACGAGCTCGTATCGTTCCTGGTAGAAGAATCGAAAAGACAGAATCTGAAGACGGTGTATTGCATTCCGTTCGAAGAGCTGCAGCATTTCTATGAAAAGTTCGGCTTTCATGCATTCGATGCCTCTGCCTCCAATGCCAATCCCCGGATTCTAGAAAAATATCACTGGTGCCTCAAAACATATGATAAAAACGTCCTGCTTCTAAAGCTGACCCATGACGGGTAAGCTCTGGGTAATAAAAAGCAGCGGTATGCCGCTGTCTGAGCTTCACAAGCAGTAGAACGAATAAGAGCCGTAACTCCCGATGGGAGATACGGCTCTTTCATCATTTTATACGCCATTGCGTAAGGTTCGTTCGATCCGGGGATTGCTTGGATTGCTGTCGGCCAGGTGTTGAACTAATATGGGATCCTGTTACTGGTCCTTTGGCTTACGCATCGTCAAACCGACGCGGCCTTTCTTCAAATCCACGTTCAGCACCCATACTGTAACGTTATCTCCGACGGAGACAACATCCATCGGATGTTTCACAAATCCATCACTCAGCTGGGAAATATGCACCAGACCGTCGCTCTTGATGCCGATATCAACAAAAGCACCAAAGTCGATAACATTGCGCACCGTTCCCTGAAGCTCCATTCCCGGCAGAAGATCTTCGATCTTCAGTACGTCCTGACGGAAGATTGGCAGCGGCAGTTCCTCACGCGGATCGCGTCCCGGACGCTGCAAGCTGTCCAGAATATCACGCAGCGTTGGCACGCCAACCTCCAGCTTCACCGCGAGGTTCTCCGGCTGCTGCGCATCCAGCAGCTCAGCCAGCTCCTTGCTTCCGAGCTTGTCCAGCCCTACCTGAAGCTCCTGGAACAAACGGTCAACGACCGCATATGATTCCGGGTGAATCGGCGTACGGTCCAGAACGTTCTCCCCTTCCGAAATCCGCATAAAGCCCACGCACTGCTCAAACGTCTTGGCGCCTAGCCGCGGAACCTTTTGCAGCTGCTTGCGGCTTACAAACTTCCCGTTCTCTTCCCGGTATTTCACGATATTCTTGGCAATGGTTGCGTTGATCCCTGCCACGTACGAAAGCAGGGATGGCGATGCGGTATTCACGTCAACTCCGACATGGTTAACCGCAGACTCCACGACAGCTTTCAGGCTTTCCTCCAGATGCTTCTGGGTTACATCATGCTGATATTGACCCACGCCGATCGATTTCGGATCGATCTTCACCAGCTCGGCAAGCGGATCTTGTACCCTGCGCGCAATTGAAGCCGCGCTGCGCTCGGCTACATCCAGATCCGGGAATTCTTCCTGTGCCAGCTTGGAGGCAGAGTACACACTTGCTCCGGCTTCATTAACGATGAGGTAAGCAAGCTCAGGGTCAGCGATTTCCGCAATAATCTCTTCTGCTACAAATTGCTCCGTCTCACGGGACGCCGTCCCGTTGCCAATGACAATGAGCTTGATCCCGTATTTCGCAATCAGCTGTTTGAATTTCGCAGCAGCCTCCTGCCTCTTGTTCGCTGGCGGCGTCGGGTACGTTACCGCTACTTCAAGCAGCTTGCCCGTGTCATCAACCACAGCAAGCTTGCAGCCGGTGCGATAGGCCGGATCGACACCCAATACACAGCGTCCCTTCACCGGTGGCTGCAGCAGCAAGCTGCGCAGGTTCCCTGCAAAAATAGAGATCGCCTGATTCTCCCCTTTTTCCGTAAGCTCGCCCCGAACCTCCCGTTCAATGGATGGTGCGATGAGTCGCTTGTACGAATCCTCGATCACCGCGGTAAGAATATCCGATACGGATGACGGGCCCTTAAGCACCTGTTTGCCGATGTACCCATGAATGGATTCGGAAGGAACCTCAAGCCCCACCTTCAGAATGTTCTCGCGCTCCCCGCGGTTAATGGCCAAAATCCGGTGTGGTGGCATTTTCTTCGCCAGTTCCCGATAGTTGTAATAGTTCTCATACACGGATTCTGCCTCGGTATCCTTCGCCTCTGAAGTCAATATGCCATGGTCCATACTGAATCTGCGCACCCAGGAACGAACGGTTGCATCGTCGGCTATATTTTCAGCCAAAATATCCATCGCGCCTTGCACTGCCTCTTCGGCCGAAGCCACACCCTTCTCTTCATCAACATACTTGACGGCCTCAAGCATCACATCGGCTTGCTTCGGCTGCGACCAAATCCACTCGGACAGCGGCTCGAGCCCCTTTTCCTTCGCGACGCTTGCCCGTGTCTTGCGCTTCTGCTTATACGGACGGTATAAATCTTCTACTTCCTGAAGCTTGACAGCAGCCGTGATCGACTTCCTCAGCTCTTCCGTCAGCTTGCCCTGCTCCTCTATGATGCGAATGACTTCCCGCTTACGGACTTCCAAATTGCGCAAATAGTTTGTCCGCTCTTCAATGTCACGTAATTGATTCTCATCCAGCTCGCCTGTCATTTCCTTACGATAACGTGCAATAAACGGTATGGTATTGCCCTCATCCAGAAGCTCAACGGTCGTACGCACCTGTTTCTCGGACAATTGAAGCTCTTTCGCCATTTGCTTGACGATCCGTTTTAATTCTTCCTTGCGAATCTGTTCTTCATTTACTTCCACAACAGCTTCTAATTCAGACAATGATATCCCTCTTTCTTCAATGAAACTATATTACCTATTATCCCAAACTTAAGCGCTCATTTCCACCTCATAGCTTACATCATAAGGGTTTAAGCTGTTTTTAATGTCGATTTCATCTCATTTTAAGATTCGCTTTATATTCTTAATAGTAAGAAAATGCTGCTGCCGGATATCCACACCTTCATGATGATCAGGGGGTCACCTTAGATGAATGACAAACAAGCCATTGCCTGGTCCGTTGCCTGCCTCCTGTTTATTGCAGTCGCGGTCACCACGGCCTACATTCTCATCCCAACTAACACCTAAATACGAATCTTCAATAAGAAGCGTGCTCCCAGCTTCTCATACGCATCGCAGGCAGATGGCAGTGCGGCCATCTACGTAAAAACCCTCAAGGAGTTCGTCCTTGAGGGTTTTTATAGCCATCGTTCTATGTGGAACATGCAACGCTTGGATTGAATTAAAAATCAATCAAGCCCAGACTTATTTGCAGGGAATCATCCACCTTGCTCATCATTTCATCATCAAGATGGGTGATTTTGTCAGTTAGCCGCTGCTTATCAATCGTCCGGATCTGCTCTAGCAAAATGACGGAATCCCGATCAAATCCATGCGACGCCGCGTCGATTTCGACGTGAGTCGGCAGCTTGGCTTTTTGAATCTGTGCCGTAATGGCTGCAACAATCACAGTCGGACTAAACCGGTTGCCGATATCGTTCTGGATCACAAGAACCGGCCTTACGCCGCCCTGCTCCGAACCGACAACGGGTGATAAATCCGCAAAAAATACGTCGCCCCGTTTAACGATCACTGTCTACACCCCGCTTACTAAGCGGTCTAGAGTGTTGTCTGCATCTTCCTCCGCGTGAAACGCCTCAGAAGCCATGGTCAGGTTAATTTTGGCCATTTCCATATAACCTCGCTGCATGGATTCACGAATGTAACGTTTCTTCCGTTCATTCAGGTACAACTTCATGGCCTGCCTAATAAGCTCACTGCGGTTGGAATTTTCCAGCTGAGCGATCCCGTCCACTTCCTGCAAAAGATGATCCGGCAAACTGATCATGATTCGTTTGGTGTTCTGCATATTGGCCACCTTCTATCACACCCCCACAACCTTCTCGCCCTGTGCACCAGTATTACATTATTCAAGGAAATTTATACAAAAGAATATATATGCCGAAGGTATATCAAGTATGCTGCATATCATTATAAACTACAATCGACACTTTCGTACAGACTTTAGCGACATATTCCTATTTCGAGGGTGTCTGTACGTATTCCTTCTTTCCTGAATAAATTACTTGGGGCACAAAAGGCCTTTAAAGGTGATTCCAGAGTGCATTTACCGTCTTAACGGGTATATCGTCGCGTATATACTGACGTGGTACCCGGTGGGCAATCATGCAGACGACCTCGTAGTGGATCGTTCCCAGCTTGGCTGCCAGCTCATCTGCCGTGATGCATTCGCCAGATTGCTGGCCGATGAGTACAACCTCTTCACCAGCTTTAATTTGTTCCGCCTCCTCGGCGAAAGGTTTGAGCGATACCATACATTGGTCCATACAGATATTTCCGACTACAGGGGCGCGGCGGCCGCGTATCAGCACTTCCGCTTTACCGCTCAGCATACGTGAGAAACCGTCGGCGTAACCGATAGGAAGGGTTCCAATTCTCTCTTCCTGCTCTGTTACATATTTCGACCCGTAACTGATACCGGAATGCGGAGGCAGATTTTTGACGTAGACAAGCTTGGTCTTTAACGTCATGACAGGGCGGAGGCTCACTGCCTTCCGATTCACCTCATCCGAAGGATACAATCCATACAGGCTAATGCCAATACGAACCATATTATAAGATAATTCGGGTGTATCGATGGCAGCAGCGCTGTTACCCGTATGTATGATCGGGATATGGTAGCCCTTATCCCGAAGAGCGTCCGCTACGCCCTGAAAACGGCGGTACTGTTCCAATGTATAGTCTTTGTTGTGTTCATCCGCTCTTGCAAAATGGGTAAACATTCCTTCGACAACAACCTGCGGCAGTGAACATGCTTCTTCTATAAAAGTAAGAGCATCTTCACCAGGAAGCAGGCCCAAACGACCCATTCCGCTGTCAATCTTGATGTGTACCTTAAGTGGCTTCTCCGGCTTGACCGGCAGTGCCTTTATCGCTTTGAGCACTTCCGAACTGAACAGGGTTATGGTTACATCATACTCATAAGCGGTCTCTACCGCCTCCGGTGGTGTATAACCGAGCACCAGGATCGGAATAGAGATGCCTCCTTGCCGAAGCTCGAGCGCCTCATCAAGGAAAGCTACGCTCAAGTAAGCCGCTCCCAGTTGCTGAAGTTCGCGTGCCACTTCTACAGCTCCGTGACCATACGCGTTAGCCTTCACACATGCAAGCAACTCCATGTGCTTGGGCAGCGCCTCACGAAAAACGTTATAGTTAGCGCGCAGATGGTCCAGGTTGATTTCCGCCAGGGTAGGTCGATATATCGCTTGCAATTCCAGTCACCTTCTTACCATTTTGAAAAAAGCATTAGGTTTACATTAGATTAATGGTAATGTTCCCGCGAGCAACTGTCAATTGAGCCAAACTGCTTATTTCTGAAGCTCGCGGTACCCTTGTAGTGACGAAACTTGGTGAAACATCGGAATATCTGCAAGAAATGCAGGCAGAACCCCTGACGGATTGCCTTTATTTGGAAAATAGGCGAATGGCCCCATTGTCGGAATTTTGCCCTCCTTCAATGCTTGGTATCCGCCTACTTTGTATTATTTACCCGATTCTCCCTGCATGGAAGCAGCGACTTTCACCATTTCACTCACAGGAAGATTTGCGCTGGTGATTCGGTATTCGACTCCTTCTGTATTCCAGGTCAGCGTTCTTTGCTGATCGCCAGTGAGCAGCCCTACCGTTGTGAAGTCGATGTAAATCGCTTCGCCCGGTACGAGGGAAACCGCACGATCCACCGGTCTGGATTCCATAATCGTGTATTGGTACACGCCGTCATACTTCAGGATGACCGCATGATCCTTGCTCTCTGCAACCTCCATGGTGTCCTTATTGGTAACCCCGGCAGGAAGATACTCCGGATAAATAATGCCGAACGATCCCATGTCGCCGCCGGAGGCCGTTGGCGTCAAACCATCTGTTCCCTGGGCCCCATTGCCATCTGCTCCGGAAGCCACCGGCACTCCATTCTCGTCCACTTCAGCAAGCGTTCCCTTCGCATCACTCATTGCGCTCAGATTCTTGTTGGTATCAAACGATTCCTTCGTCAGATTGGTGTCAAATGTAAAGGTATTGAATTTAACCTCAACCACGACATTAGCTTCCGAATCCGATACTTGTACCTGTTTCGGAGTGTAATTGTCCTTGGCGAGCCATATCTTCTGACGAATCAGGGAATGGCTGTGGTAGTTCGCCGCCACATCGAACACGTAGCTATCCTTATCCTCGGCAAACTGACGGGTATTGTCGCTCAGAATGCTGCCCAGCAGCGTCTGATACAGATATACCTGTCCCTGATTATCCGGCCAGTCGCTCTTGAAGCGGAAGCTCTTGTTCAGGCTTGGTGTCAGGACGAACACACCATCATCATTACGAAGCACGATTTGCGTAATATCCTTTTGCCCATTCGTTAAGCTGATCCGGTAGTAAGATGGTGACTGATACCATACCTCCACCTGGTACTCCTGCGGCGCCGAACCGGTATGTATGGTCATAACGCCCGCTCCCTGGTAAGCACCCTTGGCACTTTCCAGCTTATCAGCCACCTTGCCCAGATCCTTCACAACGCTGTCCGCATTTTTCTTCCCGCATCCCGCCAGTATTGTTGTTAAGCATAATACTACCGCGAGCAGCACCCATGAAATCCGGCGCATGTCATCATCCCCTTCAACACTTGTTTTGACTTGATTGATACATGTCTATGAGGGACTTGGTCACATTATGCAGACTAGCCTGACAAGCACCGTTACGGCAGGCCTCGCAAGGGGTTCATTGTCTCGGACAAGAAAAAAAGCCCTGGCGGATTCAGCGGATCGTTGATTCCATAAGGGCATATTTTCTTAAAACATCTTGATTGCTCTCATAAGTCATCCAGAGCATCCCCTCTTAAGGAGCTGAGTGAAGAGCAACAGACTCATCAGGGACAGCATTCGTATAGGGCGCGAACCATTCCTCATCCACATGGTCTGGAGATGGAAGGCCTCGTGTCATCGGATCAAAAATCCAGAATATACCTACAGCGAGGACAGCAGCCCCACACCCGGCGATCACAGATGAACCAGCAAACACAACACCCAGGGTTCCTCCGATCAAACTTCCCAGCGGCATCGCAATCCCGCTGATTCCGCTGGCTGCCGCCAATACGGTTCCCAGTCTCTTCTCGGGAATTGCCTTCTGGATGACCGAAATAATGATGACGTTCGTAACGCCTCCAGGAAACCAGGCCAAGCCGTACACCAAAACGACAAGCCAGGTCCATGGGGTAAATACGCTTAATCCCCAGGCAGCTCCGGACAAACAGAATGCACCGGCAAACAGATAGCCGAGCGGTAAGCGCTCAAGCTTCATATAAGGCGTCAATATGGCACCCAGGAGGCTTCCGCAAGCCGAAGCCATAAGCAGCATTCCATAGATGCTGGCCCCACCAAGACTGTCAGCAAATGCTGGCATGACCGTAAATGTTGCCCCGCCTGCTGCATTAATGACGATAATCCCGATTTGGATCCGTGCAAGAGGCGTTGCCAGCATGTAGCGAAGCCCTTCCTTCATGTCACTCCAATAACTTCCCATCGTGTTCCGAATACTTTTAGATTTTGATGAACTCGCCTCTGATATATTATTATCGTTGTTATCAGAAGTTTTGGTAGATTTCTTGATCTTCAATTGCGCGAACAACAGCGCACCGATGAAAAATCCGGCCGAATTCCATAAGTAGAGTGAAACTGCACCTAAAACCACAATCAGTACGCCGGAGATGGCGTTACATGCAACATCGATGCCCTGATTTGCAATCGAGAATAACGAATTGCCCTGTGTCAGCTGTCTTTTCTCAAGAATACGGGGGAGCGCCGTCATTTGCGCCGGATAGACCCACATATTCAGTGTCGATAAAATCGGGGTGATGGTCAGGACCAGACCAACCGTCAAGAAGTCAAAATAGAACGCAAGCGGTATGATCAATAACATTACCGCCTGAACCAGCTGGGTGTTTACCAGCAGTCCACGTAAGGGAACACGATCAATCATCGGACCGGACAGAATCTGAATGATTCGCGGCAGGATGGACAGGAAGCCGGCAATTCCGGTATACAAGGTTGAACCGCCGAGGTCATAGACCAGCCACATCGCTGCAACCGCATATAAACTGTCACCAATATTCGTTAAAATCCGGCCGATAAACAGCAGCACAAAATTTCGGTTCTTGAAAATTTCCATTCAGCTTCTCTCCATTTCGAAGTTTAATAGTTAAGCCTGGTAGAGGCCGTGTTGGCCTCTATTTATCTTCGAGCTCCGTTGAAATCACATTGATTCCGATTGCAAATTCCTGACTGTCGCTTGATTTCGTCGCGATGGTTTTGTTCACCCATTTCTCGAGCAGTTCCTTGAATTCCGTAGTCATCTCTTGATATTGATCGCCGTTCAGCTGCAGCCTCAGGCTTATCCTGGTTCGGGTCGCCGCCGCATAATCGTCGGCAAGGACGGGGTCCATCATTTGCGTTCCCTTGGTGTTAAACCACTTGGCTTTGGATTTATAATATTTCTCTACAATGCCGCCGACAGTCCGGGTCTCCACCAAATCTATTAATCCGCCGTCGTATAACTTCTGAATATGATAGTGAATGCTCCCTGGCGATTCTCCCAATTCGTCCGCTACTTGCTTGGCGGTTTTGGCCGTATCCAGCATGGTTCCGAGAATCTTCACCCGTTGTGCACTGCCGAGCAGCTTGGCTTGTTCCACCGAAATCTCAATGCTCTGATTATGATCTTGATCCATGTTTGCCAGCACTCCATTCTAACTGAATTGTTCATTCCAATTCTATAATTTGATTTGTTATTTCCGTTCATTCCACTTTAATTTATCATTCTAATTTTCTAGATCGGTATGTCACAATAATAAACCACCTATTACCATTTGTAAATAGGCGGTTTATTTTTTTGTGTTTTTTTTCTAAAGAGGTTTGACCATGTGGTAATAAACGTGCCCGTTAATCATAATTTCCTTATCCGTGCTGTACCCTCTTCTTTCATATAAAGAATGAGCGCGATGATTGTCCGTCACAACAGCGAGCGCGATTTTATCATACTGAAGTTCCTTCGCCTTTTTCTCCGCATGGCTGATAAGTGCCGAACCTATTCCCTTTCCGCCAAACTGCGGGGAAACGGATAAGGTATCGATATAATACTCATCCTCATCGGATTCTTTATCCAGGGCGATGGCCTTGTCATTCTTCAGCTTCCGCAAACGCTCCAGGATCGGACGATCCAGTTCCGCCACCTTATCGCCCCCGTATGCCACGATAATGCCCGCTACTTCGCCGTCTACCTCTTTTACGGCAGCCTGCCGGTGACTGAGCCTGCCTTCATCCGCACGAAAATATTGCTCCAGCACTTCAATCGCCTTCTCTTCGCTTTCTTCCCCTGTCAATTGGTGCGCTACATCGTGCAGCGCATCATACAATAGCCTTACCGCTGCAGGAGCATCTTGTTGTCTTGCTGATCTGATTGTCATGTCAGTTAAGCCTCCGATTACATTCAATAATTCAAACATCCCAGTCCTCAACCTCATAAAATAAATCCATCTCGGATGAAGCTGTAAAGGATCGACGGTTTAATCCGCTGGTTCCGATCTTCTCATGCAGTCCAAAACCTCTGGATACCTTGAAAGCAAAAGTTAAACCATGAGGTATCATTGCACTTCCTCTATACAAACCCTCTCCGCAGTATGGAAGCTCAAATCCGGCATAAATGGATGGATAGGGCGGTGTGGATGGTGGCACTTTCACCTGGACGGTGACCTTCACAAACTCGGGCATCTCATCCACGACCCTCATTTCTTTATCCGCGGTCAAACCCCCATATTGAAGAAACATACGGGTGCTGCCAAGAGCTCTGGGTGTGATGCTTCCGTCAGGCCATACACGAAGCACATCCGGATCCTCGACATGGAATGTCCCGTTCATGAGCGTTTGAACAAATCCACTGGTATATGTAATAACCGGATTCAGCTGTTTGAGAGGTCCGTTTATGCCCACAACGCTATCCCCATGGAGTTGAATAGAAGCTGGTTCTCCGATATGGCCAAAAAAATATAACAACGGCGCTTGAGCTCTGCCTGCCCAGTCTCTCTGACTGTGGCCTGCGCCCGGATCGAGGAACAGCATAAGATCCTCTCCCGGTACAAAGCCGTCATGAATGAGTCGCTCTGCTTCCACTCGGGCGTATTTTTCCATGAAGACCCCTTCTGCTCCGCCCATATCCAGCCATATTCGCAGGTTCGGATGCGTACCGTATCTTTGGTAAAATGGATATTCCTGCAGTTGGCCCTCAGTGTCAAACTCAGTCTTCACGAAAAAGGGTGACATCACGGCGATGCTTCCAAAAATCTCCGGACGGCGAAATCCTATGTTATAGGTGACAATGCCGCCTGCCGAGGAACCCATCATAGCCGTGTATTCCGGCCCTTGCAGCGTTCGAAAGGTTGCATTCATGTAGGGCATCACTTCTTCAATGATAAAGGCTTCATATTGTTCACCCGCAAACGGGGGGTCGGTCACCTCATGCATCCTTGGATTGTCATGGAAGTATTCGTTCAGTCTTTGATGGGGAACCGTTGCGATACCAACGATAATAATCTCCTCCATCCGTCCTTCGGAAACAAGTCGATCTGCTGTCTCATGCATCTCCCAGGACTCCCCGGTCACGTCTGCAGAAAAAACATGCTGCCCATCATGCATATAGAGTACAGCATAACGCTTCTCCGTATTCACATGATAGCTGGGCGGAAGATATACATACAAACTTCGGGTATTACCAAGGTTAACCGATGGAAAATCCGCGATTTCCACCATTCTTGAGGACATACTGACCATTCTAACCCCTCCTGCCTATTTTTGCACCACAAGGACCACTAAGTGCTGCTTACACTGGCAAAAAACGTTACCTGAACAACAAAAAAGGCACAACCCGATAAATCAGGTTGTACCTCTGAGGTAAGCATTGCCTTACCCGTCATTATACTGGGGAATTTCCCCAATTTCAATATCAGGATTTACCCTCGGGCGGCTCTTTGGGCACATAATTAAAGATATCGCCATCCACAAAAGTATCGATCAAACGCTCCAGCCATTTATAATAGGCGACGGCCTCACGCATTTTAGCCTGATCCTCTTGCAGCACCGCTGCCAATACTTCATCATGCTCATGCTCCTTATGGAGCTTCTCGGTTTCATCCAGCGCTTTGCGCAGAACCATAATGTTGCTCTCCACCGATTTTCGCCACTTAATATCAAAGAAGTCCACGAAGCTCTGATACCAATCGTACTCGACTTCATACAGATCTTTGCGGGAACCCTTCTCCCACACTTTGTTTACCATTTTATAATCGAGCAGTGTCCGCACGCCTGTACTCATGCTGGTCTTGCTCATCTTCATTTCCTGTCCCATTTCATCCAGGTTCATCGGTTTATCCGCAAAATAAAGCAGTCCGTATAAATGCCCCGTTGAGAGTGGAATGCCGTACAAATCCATATTTCGTCCAATATTCTCAATGACACGCTTACGAATCTTATGCACGGCTGCCTGCCGTTCATCATCTAAATGGTACAAGCCCATGCTTGCAGCCTCCTCTATCTGTAGCCATCCAAGAAGTCATATCAACCTAACCAAACCAGGTGGACTCGAATTGTAGTGTGAACGATCTCAAAGAAATCTAATCAATCCCAATTCAACACACATTCTCTGATCTATTGTAGGGAAAGCTATTTTAAAAGTAAAGAAGATCGCTCCAGAGGATATAGGAGCATATGGGAGCATATGAAAGGATAACTTTGTACAGTTTTTACTGTACGTACTTTATGTACGGATATAACGTTTGATACTTTACGTATCGGTTGTTACAATGGGTGACATGGGTTTACGAGACGACATCGGTACAGACTCGGTCAATTGGACGCGTCTCTATACATTCTAAAAGGAGGAGTACTTTTGGCTATTCTGCAAGTTAACAAGGTCAGCAAATTGTTCGGCACGAATCCGGAACAAGGGATTCAACTGCTTGAGCAGGGCTGGGGTAAAACGCGAATTGCGAAAGAGAAAAATATAACGGTTGGCGTTAACCGTGTCAGCTTCGACATTCATGAAGGCGAAATCTTTGTCATCATGGGGCTGTCCGGCAGCGGCAAGTCTACATTGGTCCGTTTGCTAAATCGGTTGATTGAACCAACATCGGGTGAAATATTGATTCATGGCAAAGATCTTCGAAAAATGAACAAGGAACAGCTGCGGGAGGTTCGACGCAAGAAAATCAGCATGGTGTTCCAAAAGTTCGCTTTGTTTCCCCATCGCTCGGTTGTAGAAAATGTGGAGTACGGATTAGAGATTCAAAAGGTAGACAAGAGCAAGAGGCGCGAAGCCGCCATGAAGTCACTTGAGCTCGTAGGCTTGAAGGGCTGGGAAGAAAAAATGCCCGACCAGCTTAGTGGCGGGATGCAGCAGCGCGTCGGGCTAGCCCGCGCACTGGCCAATGATCCAGAGATTCTGCTTATGGATGAAGCATTCAGCGCACTCGATCCCCTCATCCGCCGAGATATGCAGGACGAATTGATTGAGCTTCAGGACAAAATGAAGAAGACGATTGTGTTCATCACGCATGACCTGGACGAAGCCCTGCGAATCGGCGATCGCATTGCCCTGATGAAGGACGGCTCCATCGTTCAAATCGGAACACCGGAAGAGATCCTGACTCAGCCTGCCAACGACTACGTGGAACGTTTCGTGGAAGATGTGGATCTGTCCAAGGTGCTCACGGCTTCCCGGGTTATGCGCCGTCCCGAGACCATTACGATGGATCGCGGACCACGCGTTGCACTTGAGCTTATGCGCGAACGTGGAATCTCGAACCTGTTTGTCATTGACCGTTCCAAGAAGCTGCTTGGCGTCATAACGGCCGAAGATGCATCCGATGCGATGAAGAATAACCGCAAGCTTGAGGACATTCTTATCACGGACGGCCCGAGCGTCGGACCCGATACACTGCTGAATGAATTGTTTGAAATTACAAGTATGTCCAAAGTGCCATTAGCCGTTGTGGATGATAACGGCAGGTTGATGGGCGTCATCGTCCGCGGTGCTGTGCTCGGTGCTCTGGCTGGAGAAAGCAAGAGTGGGGAGGTGACGCAAGATGCCTAAGATTCCTCTCGCAAGCTGGGTTGATTCACTGGTCGAATGGATGGGAGACGTGTTCTCCGGCTTCTTTGACGCGATCTCTTTGATCATCGAGAAAATCGTGCAGCTGTTTACGGATCTGTTCATGCTTCCTCATCCGTATCTGTTCATTGTCATTCTGGCTGTCATCGCCTATTTCTTGGGCCGCCTGCCACTGACTTTATTCACGGCGATCGGTTTTCTGCTCATTGATAACCTCGGCTACTGGTCGCAAACGATGAGCACGCTGAGTCTGGTCATCACGGCAGCTTTAATATCGGTTCTACTGGGTGTTCCGCTTGGGATATGGGCGGCTTACAGCAGGTCCGCATCCCGGATTATTATACCGGTTCTTGATTTTATGCAGACGATGCCGGCGTTTGTATACTTACTCCCTGCCGTCACATTCTTCAGTCTGGGTGTTGTTCCAGGGGTTATTGCTTCGGTTATCTTCGCAATTCCGCCAACGATTCGTCTGACTCGTCTCGGGATTATGCAGGTATCCGGTGAATTAACGGAGGCTGCGGATGCATTCGGTTCGACTTCCGGACAGAAATTGTTCAAGGTTCAGCTTCCGCTGGCCATGCCAACCCTGATGGCCGGCATTAATCAGACCATCATGCTGTCCTTGTCGATGGTCGTTATCGCTTCGATGATCGGTGCTCAAGGCATTGGTGCCGAAGTTTATCGTGCAGTGACTCAGCTGCAAATCGGGAAAGGGTTTGAAGCTGGCTTGGCCGTCGTTATTTTGGCGATTGTCCTCGACCGCTTTACACAAAATATATTTAAATCGAAAAAAAGGGGTGCTTAATTTTGAAAAATCAAAAGTTTTGGTTGTCGCTAAGCTTGGTCGCTATTTTAATCCTGTCCGCATGCGGCGGAAACGGCGGTACGGATGGAACTACGGATAATGGAGCAAACAGCGGCTCCACCGCTTCCCTCGGCGAACAAGTAAAACATGAAATCATCGGTATTGATCCAGGTGCAGGTATTATGAAAGCAACGGCTGCTGCTATCGAGGAATATGGATTGACAGACTGGAAACTGATCGAGGGTTCCGGTGCAGCCATGACGGCAACACTGAATAAAGCTATCAAGAACGAGGATCCTATCATCATTACCGGTTGGACGCCTCACTGGATGTTCGCCAAATATGATCTGAAGTATCTGGAAGATCCGAAAAAAGTATTCGGCGAAGCTGAAGAAATTCACACGATTGCCCGTCTCGGACTGAAGGAAGATCATCCGGAAGCTTACAAATTCCTAAGCAATTTCAAATGGACCTCTGACGATATGGGTCAAATTATGACTGCTATTCAAGAAGGGCAAGATCCGGAAGCTGCTGCTAAGGAATGGGCTGACAGCAACACAGAGAAAGTGGATGCCTGGCTTGAAGGCGTGCAGCCGGTTGAAGGCAAAACTTTCAAATTCAGTTATGTCGCATGGGATTCCGAGATTGCCAGCACCAACCTGCTGAAGGTCATCATGGAAGACAAACTGGGCTATAAAGTAGAGGCGCTTCAGGTCGAAGCAGGCCCGATGTGGACCGGCGTTGCCAACGGCGACGTTGATGCAACCGTAGCAGCTTGGCTGCCATTGACGCATGCCGACTACTGGGATAAATTCAAGGACAAGGTCGAAGACCTTGGCGCTAACATGGAAGGTGTAAAAACCGGCCTGGTGGTTCCATCCTACGTGGAAGCTAATTCGATTGAGGATTTAAAATAAATACTTGTGAAGCCATCCCATGGAATATGGGGTGGCTTTTCTTCTAAAGAATGAGTCAAGATTGTCGGCCTGTGTTGGAGAGAGGATGTATCCGTTCCGGTCGCTGTTGAAACCAGGAAAACAGGATGATACTCTTGCGGCATTTTCCCGGTTTCAAAGGCGAACGCCAGGTCTCCTCCACGGATACATCCTCTTTTCTTGACTTCGGCCTCCAATCTTTCCACGTAAAAAGAGCCCTCCCATTCATCTTGGGATGGCTCTTTGCGGTGGCGGGGCTTGGCTGACCCGTATTCTACACGGTCAGCTAGCCTGAGTTATTGCCAGGCAAGCTGTGAGGTCCCCATTGGGACTCACAGGCTTGCCGGCCGCTTCTTGCGGGCTGTAAGTCCCTTTGAGAGACTTGCAGCTTTTGCTGGCGCGCACGCGGCTAATCTTTTATCGTTACCGTTACTGGCGAGTATTCGGCGATCACGGTTTGACCGTGCACCGATACGCTGCCTTGCGGCGTGAGGTCTTTTTCAGTCATGATGCCAAGGGCAATGGTGAATTTATTGAATTTGATCGGGATGTTGTTCTCCCGGCGAATTTCTTCTCCATTTACGTAGAACACCGCTTCGTCCTCGGCACGGTTATACGTAATTTTGTAAGTATTGAACTCCAGTGGTGTAAAGTGTGTGTCTTCCTCTTTAAAAATACAGAAGTAGCGGGTCTTGTCCGATTCCGGCACCTGAACGCCCGGGAACGGCAGAACAGCATATACGCTGGCATACTTGTCGTTCGAAGCAAAGAAATCCAAGGCTCCGCCGGTGCTAAAATCAAGCAGGTTCAGGGATACATAGCCGTCATACAGGTCGCCAGGCACCGTGCCCTGGGTGCGCGCCCGAATCTGCAGCTCGAAGGTGACCTCACCGGATTCCGGCACTTCCACTTCCTCGTTGGAATAATACATATGCTTGGCATTATCGAGAATTTGGATCTGGTTATTCTGGCGGCTCAGCGGCGCGCGAACGTACAGGATTCCGTTGCGTACGATAACGACAGCATTCGGCTCCCGATACTCCCAGAACGAACCGTCCGGCAGCGGGAAACCGCCGATCTTCCATACCTCGCTCTCGGACAGGATGGAGTGAAAATCACCAAAAACGCGTTGTTGTTCCATCTAATTCCCCTTCTTTCTTACAAAGTCTGAATAATTCCCTGGATGATCAACGACAGGATCAGCACGCCGCCGCAGCGCATGGTGGTCATGGTTGACGCGCCCATTAGCGGTAAATACGCTTCGGAACGGTTACTGTCCTTCAGTCTTCCATATACAAGATACAACGGAATAATCGTAAGCAGTGCTATCAGTGCGTAAGGCGGAAGCGCTCCGGCTAATACGCAGGCTATCAAAGACAAGCAGGCCAGCAGCAGCAGAACACGCGAGAAGTTCAGCGCTCTTTTTTCACCCCATACCACGACCAGGGTCTTCTTCCCGGCCTGACGGTCCGCCTGCCAATGCAAGAAGTGATGATTGAACAAAATAAGCGTTGTCAGCAGCCCGATAGGCAGTGACAGCAGCAGCGCCCGTATATCCAGATGTGAGGTTTGAACGTAGTATGCACCCATCACAGGCAAAATACCGAAGGACAGCAAAATAGCAATTTCACTGAAGCCCTTGCCCCGATATCCGAATTGGATGGGAGGTGCGACATAGAAATACGCAATCAATCCGCCAAGTGCACCGAAGACGAATGCCCACCAGCCACTGATTAAACTTAGAATAATGCCGCTCATTGCAGCTAATCCGAACAGCGACCAAGTGATGAGCTCGAATTTGCGAAGCGACCAGACGCCTTTCGTAAGGAAGCCCGAATTCGTGGAGATGGCATCGACATGCTCCTGCGCTTCCGTATCGGTTCCGTTCTTATAGTCCCACAGATCGTTCACCATGTTGGAGAACAGATGCGCAGCCCCGCTTCCGATCAAAGTCAACAAAAAGAGGCCTATATGAAATTGGCCTGTCCATACATAAGCCCCGAGTGCTCCCAAAGCAACCGGAATCAGCATGACGGGAATGACTTTGATTCGGGAAGCTTTTTTAAACTGTGTAAGGGCATCCACGTTGATATGCTCCTTTCTCTTCTATTAATACAGAATAGAACGCCTGCAAGTAGCTTGCAGACGTTTAGCGTTGTGAAACATAGAACTTGCATAAATAAGAATATCATAATTGTCGAACTTTGTAATCCGTTTGTTAGAACTTGGCTGCCCAGCCATTATACCGATGACCGTTCGATGAGCTCGAAGGCAAGCTCCTTGCGAACCGGTTCCTTCAGCTCTCCTTGAATATGTGCATAAACAAGCCTGAAGGCCTCCGACCCCATATCGAACAATCGGTTATCAATCGTGGTCAGCCCCAGCATTTTGCCGATCGGCTGATTGTCGAACCCGATAACAGCAAGCTCTTGCGGTACGTTCAGTCCTCTCTTCTCCGCTTCATAGATCAACCCGGCTGCCACATGGTCGCCCGTGACCAACAAGGCACTGGGGCGTTCCTTCATGCCCGACAGCCGATCCATAATGGCAGCGCCGTCCTCAAGATCTATACAGCCATCCAGGATCCACTCCTCGCGGTAAGGCTCCCCGATCTCCTGAAGCACTGCTCCGTATGCCTTTTGACGTGCTCTCGTGCTCGGGCTGTCCAGTCTGCCTACCGTGAATCCGATGCGCCGATGTCCCCGCTCCATTAAATAATGCATAGCGCTGCGAAATGCCTCCGCATGGTTAATATATATAGAAGAAAATAATCGTTCCCCTGCATCCCGGCAGCATACAATCGGTCCATACGTGCAGTAGGCTTCGATCTGTTTAGGAGTAACCGACGACGATAAAATAATGATGCCGTCAATCTCGCGGTTGCGCAGCATCTCCAGCACTTCCAGCTCCTTATCCGGCGCATATCCGGTCTGGCACAGGATCAGGCGATAACTGGCGGCAAGCGCTTCTTGGCCGGCTCCCTCCATCAGTAAGGAGAAGTAGGCATGATTAATAAACGGCAGCATGATGGCAATATTCATCGTTTTACCTGTAATCAGATGAACCGCATTCATATTTCGGGCGTATTTCAGCTGTTTCATCGTCTCCAGTACACGTGTCCGCTTATCTTCACTGACATAGGGATGATTATTCAAGACCCTGGATACCGTTGATACTGATACGCCTGCCAGCTTAGCGATCTCTTTGATATTTGCCATATTCCGTCATACCTCCTTTTATCCACTGGTTCCTTCCTGATACTATCATGATTGCCTCTCCTATTCAAAGGGAGGCCATGAGCGGGTTAAAGCCACTGAACCAGCATAAAGATCATATCCACTAATTACTTTTTTTGGTACTATGAATGAGTGACGAATGACTTCAGCTCTATGGAGGGATCGGTATGTCTAAACTGTTCAAGACCCTTGGTGCCATATGGCTTATCGGCGGTTTTATTGGAGGGGTCATCGTATTCATCATCATGGAGGGCAATTGGTTGACAGGGATTACTTGGCTTATCAGCGGTGCGATCATGGGCGCATTGTTCTATACGGTGGGCGAAATCCATGAAATCGTATGGGAGAATAATGCCCTGCTCCGGGAGGTGCTTCACCGTCTTCCACAGCAGCCTGGCGATAAGAAGCCTCCCCTTGGAAATTCCAGAGCCAATCTTAACGCGTTGAAGGATTATAAGATGAACGCAAAAGATTAAGACACCATAAAAGAGTGCTTGCTCTGGTATGCTTTTCATACTTTACACTGAATCTGGGTGGAAACCTTCATTCATTGTCAGCGTGACCCAAAGGGCGTGATGGCAAGAGCAAGGCTTCTGCCTTTTTATCGAAAGACTGAAACTTACATCTTGTCCGTCACGTTATCCTTGTCAAAAGGAGTTGATGGATGATGGAGACATTCGGCAGAGGCTGTTTGTACATTATTATTGGTATGGTTGTGGTGCTGCTGCTGGCCATACTGATCGGGAGCACCATTACAATCCCTTGGTTCATCTTCATTCCGCTTGTCATTATTGCCTTTGCTGTGGCTGCATCCAAGAGCAAGCGGAGGGATGATGATTAGACTCTGGCTTGGAGGTTCGCCTAAAGAACCCTTGACACAGGTAGTATTTTGAATACAGACTCATATCCTATGTAAAAAGAAGAGGGACCCCGCCGGAGTCCCTTTTTCTTTATGCAAAATCTGAATAGGCTTCGGCCGTGAAGCTTTCCGGACCGACGCGGGTAGGAAATAAAGTAATACCACCAGGCACGCTGATCAGAGCCTGATAAATAATAAATCCGGGATTTGGCGGATGGTAGTCGACTCCGCTTCCCGACAGGAGAGTAATCTCCGTGACTCCTGCCAGTAAAGGCAGTGTCTCGGTGGCAGTATAGACAGTTGTTGTTACCCCGCTTACAATACGATTAACCGTCACTGTAAGAGGAGTCAACACCGATAACAAACTGCTCACTGCCACGGTAAAATCAAATACAACTCTTAAATCTGCTCCTGCTCCTGACGTATTCAAACCGAGTGTCCCGAACAACTCAGGCGTGGTCGATACCGGGATTGCAATCGATCCGCTTGTAGCAGCATTCAGGGAAACTTGGCTATCCACTAGAAAATTCGCCATTTTATCAAAACCTCCCAACCTTTGAGATATTATAGAGTATGTTGGATTACAAGGATTGGTATAGACGGGCCGGGTATCTATCACTAGAAAATAAATATATTCCATGAAAGACGAGTAATTTGCTGTAAGATTCTATATTTAAATCTATATAAAGACAAAAAAGACTCCTGCCAGGGAGTCTTTTATAATTAATGACCTAACCAAGACACGCTGCTGTATCCTGGTCATATCTTACTTCGAGATATTCTTAAATGCCTCTGTTTGCTGCTTGATACCAACCTCTGTGGCAAAACGCTCAATGCTGGATGCTCCGAAGAATCCTTCGACACCCTTGGTTCTGGATAATACATACGCTGCATCCTCTGGCTCCGCGATGGGTCCGCCATGGCACAGAATCATAATGTCCGGGTTAACCGCTTTTCCGGCATCGCAGATCGCTTGAATCTTGTCCACGCAATCATCCAGCGTCAAGGCCGTCTTGGCACCAATCGTTCCCTTGGTAGTCAGGCCCATATGGGCAACCAGTACATCGGCTCCGGCTTCCGCCATCTTCTTCGCTTGATCAACGTCAAACACATAGGGGGTAGTCAGCATATCCAGCTCATGCGCCTTCCGGATCATCTCAACTTCAAGATCATACCCCATGCCGGTCTCCTCCAGATTGGCACGGAATACACCATCGATCAGGCCTACCGTCGGGAAGTTCTGAACTCCCGCAAAGCCCTGCTCCTTAAGCTGCTTTAGAAAAATATCCATGATCCGGAACGGATCCGTGCCGCAAACACCTGCCAATACAGGCGTATTCTTCACAACCGGCAGCACCTCGTTTCCCATGTCCACCACGATCTGGTTCGCATCTCCGTATGCCATAAGTCCGGCCAGGGAGCCGCGTCCAGCCATCCGGTAACGGCCAGAATTATAAATGATGATGAGGTCCACGCCACCGGCTTCGGCACTCTTGGCCGATATGCCCGTACCTGCTCCCGCTCCCAGTAATACCTTGCCCTCTGCTACCTCTGCCTTTAACTTGGCTAATACGTCCGCTCTCGTGCTCATTGCCATGATATGTTCCTCCTTCAGATATGAATACTTGGTGTATTGGTGAGCTATTGCTCCAATCTTACTTACGCTTCATCAGTTCCATCAATTTATCGGCGGCTGCCACTGCAAAAGTTTGATCATTAATGTCGGTCTCCATCTCCACCAGTTCCACCTTCTCACGATTGATGCGTTGTCTCAGCGTATTGAACAGCATCTCATCCTCTTGTGCCCCTCGGAATGCCTCGCCCTCCACATCCAGCATGGATACGCCTTGCAGGGGAAGCATCAACACCGTAGGACCCTCCGAAAGATTCAGTTTGTCCGCAATGATCTCGCCAAGCTGCCGGTTCTCCTCCACCGTCGTCCGCATCAGTGTAACCGAGGGGTTATGCTTGTACAGGTTCCGACCCCGGTATGCCTCAGGCACAGTATCATAAGGACCGAAGTTGACCATATCCAATGCTCCAGTTGATACGACCTGCGGTACCTGGCAGCGTCCAGCGGCTTCGAGCCGATGAGGTCCTGCCGCCAAAACGCCGCCGAACAGCTCATCGCACCATTCCGTTGTTGTCAAATCCAGTACACCGTCTATAAACCCGGCATCAATCAGACTTTCCATCGTTTGCCCGCCTGTACCTGTTGCGTGAAACACAAGCACCTCGTACCCATGCCGCTCCAAATGCTCCCTGGCATAATCAATGCAGGGTGTCGTTACACCAAACATCGTTGCTGCAATCAACGGCTTTTTATCCATCGGTGGTGCCGATTCGAACGACACCATACCTGCTACCGCATGAGCCGCATTGGTAAAAATCTTCGTGGAGAACGAGTTCAGACCGGATACATCCACAATGGAGGGAAACATGATAATGTCACTCGTCCCTACGTAAGGTGCCGTATTCCCGGATGCAACGGTAGATACCATCAGTTTCGGAACTCCGATCGGCAAGGCTCTCATGCCTGCGGTTACAATCGACGTTCCCCCTGTACCGCCGAAAGACATAATGGCGTCGAATTTCCCCTCGGCATACAGCTTCGGCACGATTTTTTCCATCCCTTGAGCCAAAACCTCGGTCCCGGCCGACCGGTCCTTCCGGGCAGCGATCTCGCGTATATCCGCCCCAGCCGCCTCTGCAACTTCGATGTTGGATACATCCGGCGCAAACATCGGCTCGAACACACCGCTGTGGATCGTAAACGTTTTTAGCCCCAGGCTCTCGATAACGGATTTCACGTATAAAAACTCGGCACCCTTGGAATCCAATGTTCCCGCTATGGCTATTGTCTTCACCGTATAGACCTCCTCAATGTCGCTTATCAGGATCGTTTGCACCAGTCCTAAAGAGGCCCGGCATGTGATCCCTATACATAAATAATACAGCGCTTTCAAATAAAAAAGATCGTATCCATGTACGATCTTTATGTATATTTGTCTTCGATGTGCTGACGATAGGTTTGGGGAGAGGTTCCCGCGTACTTTTTGAAGGTTTTGCTGAAATGGACATAGTCGAGATAGCCGACCAGCTCCGCAATTCGAGCGAGCGCCAGCTTGCTCTGCTTCATGATCTCCTGGGCTTTGTGGATGCGGTATTTGGCTATATATTCAGGAAAGCTGCACCCCACTTCTCTGTTGAACAGCGCGCTCAGATGCGTTCTGGAAACATGAATCTGTTCTGCCAACTCCGTCAATGAAATATTGTCCGCATAATGGTCAGCAATATACTCTTTTACGTAAGTTACATAATCCATCGGCTCCGCGAGGTGTGCAAGCTTATCCATCAGCTGCTGGTCCTGCTCCAGATGGCCGGTCGCCTTGAAGCGATGTGTTGCATCCACGATGGCTTCCTCCGTCGGTGTCCGTTCAAAGCTGGAGCCGCCCACGTAGCCCATAGCCGATGTGTTGTCATACATATACTGGACATCCACCGGCGTGTGGACCGGACCGCCATACAACAGCTTGATCGGCTTCTTGCCCGAAGCGTCACATACGTCAAAAATTTCTCTGGCGATCTCGGCTCCCTTCTCCAGCGACCATGCTTTTTTGGTTCCCATCAAACCGCCCGCCGTGACGCCCAAGTGTGCGCAGATGATATCGGCTCCCGCGTCCAGCATCCACAAGGCATGCTCCGGGTTAAACACAAAAGCCATCGTAAACATTCCATGCTCATGGGCGAGCCGGATGGCTTCCACCTCTTGCCGGTAAGTGATTCCCTCTTCCTCCAGGGCTTCGCGGAATTGCCCGTCGATCAATCCCAGCGTAGGGTAGTTGATAATGCCGGAAAAACCGCTGCTCCGAATTAAATCCAGGTAACCCGGCAGATGAATGGTCGGATCCGTTCCGCACAAACCGAATATAACCGGCGCATCCCGGACCACCGACAGGATCTCCCGTGAACCGAACTCCATCACCATATCATTGCAGTTCGCGTAAGGCATCAGCCCCGCGAGGGAGCCGAGCCCCATCTGCCGGAAACGCCCTGAATTCAGGGCCAGTATAAGATCCGCACCGCCCTTTACCGCATATTTGGCCGAGATCCCGGCTCCGACTGCAACGCCGATGATTCGTTCCTGGGTCTGGATTCCTTTATGTAATGTATCTAAAATCTGTTCTCTGGTCGTTATCAAGCTACTGGTCCCCTTATCTTCAATGTGACCGGGCTTATATGTATCGTTTCCTAATGCCGCTGAACCTATTATAAACCAACTTTAATAGAGACGTTTCTTATAACTGTCCTGAAGCGCCTGGGCAACGGACTCTTCCGTCACATGGTCTTGATTCACATGATCCGCTATAATCCTGGACGGATTCGGCAGCTGTTCTCTGGATAACCAGGAACCAGAATCCCAAACCTGTGAACGCATAAAAGCTTTTGCGCAGTGAATGAAACATTCCTCCACTCGTACCCCAATCCCAAGCCATGGCCTTTTTCCCTGTACGCTCAGCAGGTCAAGCAGGTCCTCATCTCTGATTAAGACGGCGCTGCCGTTGATCCGCAAAGTCTCCTTCAAACCGGGAATGACAAACACGAGGCCGACCCTCGGGTTGGACAGTATATTTCGCAGCGAATCAAACCGTCGATTACCCGGCCTTTCCGGAATGACCAACCAGGATTCATCCATGATGTGAACAAACCCCGCCGCATCTCCCCTCGGTGAGACATCACAATATCCCGATGCATCGGAGGTTGCCATAAACAGCAGCGGACTCTTTGCTATGAAGTCTTTACAGTGATGATCCATTCGATCCAACGTTTTATGCTTGACCACATGACTGGATTCCCCGAACAAACCGCGAAGCTCCTCCTCCGATGTCATCACGGATTGAAAAGGTCCTTTTATCATCAGAATCACTCTCCCATTAGATACCTAACTTCAAAAAGTACCCTATCTGTTTCTCATCCTCGGCTGCTGGTACGGTAGATACGGTATAAAAGAAGCTCCCCACAAGTTCACGGAACCTATGCGAAGCCCTTCTTCATTCTTATAAGAACACCAGCAGCAGAATACCGACAACAAAGCAATAATATGCAAAATACTTCAAATTCCCACGCGCCATAATGTTCATGAACCATTTCATTGCAAAATAAGTACAGATCAGTGTAGCTATAAACGCGAGCAGATAAGGCATCCTCAGCGAGGAAATGTCAGGATCGGACGCAATATCCAAAATGCCCAGCACCATGCCTCCAAGGCTGATTGGAATATAGAGCATAAAAGAAAACCGCAGCGCTGTCTCCTGCTTCATGCCCACAGCAATCGAAGTGATTACGGTTGAGCCAGATCTGCTAATGCCTGGTATCAGCGCAACAGCTTGGGCCAGCCCTACGATAAGCGCGTCCTTGAAGGACAGGTCATTATCCTGCTTGCGGCCGCGAAGATTCCGAATCAGCCAGAGGGCAACTCCCGTGAACAGCAGCGCGATTCCTACCGTACGTACGGAGGAGAATATCGACTCGATCTGATCCTTAAACAGCAAGCCAATAAGCACAGCGGGGATCGTACCCACAACAATATACAAAATGAACATGAAATCGGATTTATACTCCGGTTTTCGTGTGCGCAAATAATTCAGGCCATTCACAATCAATCTCTGCAGATCCTTGCGAAAAATAAACACAATCGCAATCAGCGACGCCGTATTGGTCAAAATTTCAAATGACAGCCCATTCTGCTCCATGCCCATTAATCGTTGGGCTACAATCAGATGACCGCTAGAGGATACCGGAATCGGCTCCGTAACCCCCTGCACGATGCCCAGCAGCAAGTACTTCAACCACAAGATCAAATCTTCCATAACTCTCCTACTCTCTTTGAAACATTTGTGTTTCTTATAAAAAACACTAGTCTATCATAGCCCAAAAAAATAGCAACAATCAAACCTCGCCTATGTGTATGTTGATATATTGTAGAGAAACGACAGATTTTGTCGAGTTTTTGTAGAGATCGATTTTATATACTGCTTTAGTGATTTCTTGCGGTTTTTGGAGGAGGCGTCCCTGTTTCATTTCCGCAGGGGATACAACAATATGAGAGTAGAAAGGGGTAAAGTTTTGAAAAGATTTGAATCAGGACCAAGGCGCAGCGCCAAGAGCTGGATCAGCTCCTGCCTGGCATTTGTGTTTTGTTTCACTGCTGTTTTTCCGCTATGGTCGACCGGTACAGCTTCAGCGGCCGCGAATGTAGCAGTGGATGAGACGAAAAACTACATATCACTCAAGAACACCGATTTTTCGTCAAACAATCCGAGGGTCGGAAATTATGCGAATTTTGCGTACCAAACCGAAACACCTCCAACCGGCCTAACCCAATTGGGTAAAGTCATCGCTAAAGACCTGCAGTATAACTACGGTGTGAGAACCAGCACCGCTCCATACAGCGATTCTCAAATCAAGAGCCCAAACAATATTGTGGGCTTCAAGGATGCCGGAAACGGCCTGTTTCCGATGCGTCTGGCTACCAACAAGCCGGAATCGTTTGGAAGCATGTTTAACAAAGAGCGCGTAACCTTATCCAACAACCGCTCATTCAGTACGTATTTCAGTTTTAAAATGCATGGGGGAACCCAAGCGGACGGCATCGTGTTCGTGGTACAAACTGCGTCCAACGAAGCAGGTGCCAGCGGCGGCGGGCTCGGTTATTCCGGCGTAGCCAAGAGCATCGGTGTGGAATACGATACCTGGTACAACAAGGGTCTGGACAACGGCACACCGCGGAATGATCCCCGAGCTATTGGAACTTCAAGCGGCAACCGCGCCTCCCACGTAGCCCTCGTCCTGGACGGCAACGTGGATCATGATGCTCAACCGAAAGGTGCGGTCGACGGCAAGAACATCGCCAATATGGATATCAAAAAGCTGTCCCTTGCCCAAACTCCTGGCGAGGCGGCATCGGATCCGTACAAGCTGTTCCATACCTGGATCGACTATGACGGACTGACAAAGAAGTTTAATGTCTATCTGATCCGCGAGAACAATAACGGCACCTATCTTGTGCCTCAAGTCGGAACCGACGGCAAACTGGTTATCGCCGGGAACGAAGTTGCAACCCAGGAGGTTACCCAATTCCCGTATTTGGAAAATGGACAGCTCGTATCCCGTACTTCGGGCGGATCTGTCATTCCCGTGAAACCCATCATGTCTGACACGCAGGACCTTTCGTCCATGCTGCTTCAGGATGATGCCTACATCGGATTTACGGCAGCCACGGGCGGTTCCTATCAGGACCATGACATCTATTCCTGGCAGTTTAACAACTACAGCGGACTGATTGTGCCTGGCACGAATCAAGGACAACAGGAAGTAGAGCAGGCCCCGACCCATATCCAAATTGTAAATACGGTGCCTTTAAGAAATGCAAGCGGCCTACCTGTTTTCTTCCAGAAGGATACTAATGGCAGTAACGGCGTACTGGGCGTTAAGCCTGTGACCGGTGCAGCCGGAGATACTCCAATGGACGGCATAAAAGCCGGGGGATCTACTGCAGAGATCCAAGCGGAGGTCCGAACTATCGATGGGGACCTTATCGCCGGTTATCCGGTTACCTTCTCCATGTATTATGTATTGGCAAATACTCAGGTCGACATCGGCAGCGGACGCAAGGTATGGTCCGAAACGCTTGCCGACGATTCCGATATGTATCTGACCGCAGACGGGTACGAGGTTCGAACACAGCGTTATGATCGGAATGGACAAGAGGTTCTGGTCCGGGAAATCACCGTTCCGAGTGATGCCAACGGTGTTGCCAGCGTCAACCTCTGGAACCTTGGCGACTACCCGCACCTGAGCTATGCCAAGGCACGGATCGGCGGCGAGCTGAACGGCAAAGTGTATGGCGGCGGCAACTTCGATACGACGCCTGTCTACTTCGAGTCAGGAAGCGCTCCGGTCGTCACAAATGCCAAGGTCGGTGACGACCGTAAAACGATTGTCACCACACTTGATATGCCGGTAACTTACGATCCTCATGATACCGGCGGCTTTTACATTGAAGTTCCTGACCCGGCGGATCCCTCAGCAACGGTGAAGATTCCGCTTGTTGTAAAGGGGCATGCCAAGGACTCTCAGGATGAAGACGATCCTTTCCGGCTTGTACTGGAGATCGATGCCGATTCTCCCGACTATCCTCCAAGCCTGCCGGTGGATTATGTGATACCTCCCAATGTGCAAACGCCCTTGAACTATGACAAGGATAAGGGCTCTGTCACCGGAACCGGTACAGGCGGCCTCCCATTGGAGAGCTTCCCGGTCAATGGAGGCGTTACCGTGCCTGTTGAGAACCGCTTTGCTCCCGTAAGTCATGAGGTCGTGAATACTCAGGATCGCGACTCGATCCGCATCACGTTCCCTGATTCTATCGAACCTGTGGCAGCTAATGCTATGACCGCGTTCACAGTGACGATTAACGACGGTGTGCTGCCGCCGGTGAAACTGGCGTTGTCGCCAGCGGGAACTTCATTCACGCAGGATACGGACAAGCATTTAACGCTTAAGCTGGATCTGAACAGTGCTCCTGGCGTACCGCCAGCTTGGAACGGGAAGATCCCACTGGCTGCTGAAGTGAGCATTTCGTATGAGCCCGGTAAGCTGAATGCTGCTGACCTCATTAAGAAGGCCGACGGTTCGAACGAGCAGCTGGATCTGTTCCTGAACGACCCGGTGCGCAACCAGATGCAGCCGACAGCGGCTGAAGTGATCAATGATGAGTCACGCAACAAGGTCAAGGTGGAATTTGCGGAGCCGCTGAACGCGGCGAGTCTCCCTGGAAGCGCCCCGGCATTTAGCTTCAAGCTTGATGGGATCGCTGCTCCGGTGAGTGCAATAAATGTGGAGATGGATCCGGCCGATCCGACAGGCCAAACGCTGATCTTCACGTTGGATGCTGCCAATCTGCCTGCAACAGGCATTCCTTTCAAAGCAGATGACAGCGCGCCAACCAATATCACCATGAATTACAGCACAGGCATTGCCGGTGCAGATATCAAGGAACTCCTCCCCCTTCAGCGCAGTCTGGGATGGCTCGAACATTTTGATGTCAAGAACCAGACCTCGGCTTTTGAACCGGCCGCTGCTGCTGTGGGTACAGACCGCAATACCGTGACCGTCAAATTTGAACGGACCGTGGATGTGATCGGTCAGCCCGAACTATCTCTCACATGGGATAACGGTGCCACGGTATATCCGGTTGATATGATCGGAAATGGGACAACGGATCAAGATACCCTGGTTCTGGCTCTCCCGAACGGTATCGAAATACCGGAGAACGCCAATGTACAACTAACGTATACTCCCAAGGCAGGGGATCGCATTATCGATCATCTTGACCCGTCTCGTGTTCTGCGGCCGCTTGGACCGGTTTCCGGGGTGAACGGAGACTTTCCGGTAAGCAATGTGGGGATTGCCATAACCGCTCCGGCAAACGGCTCCACGATTCAGCACATTACACTGCCTGTTCAGGGGACTTACAGGGATGCTGGCACTCCGGTTCATGGTCATGTTGTGGTGACTGTGACTGGCGCAACCTATGGTCCTGTAAATGGAACCGTAACCGTTCTTCCTAATGGAGAATGGACATTTACGCCAGACTCGTACTGGAGAGACGATATCTATACGGTGACAGCCACCGCGAAGGACGTACTCGGCAAAATCGTGAATGACACCATGACCTTCACCGTTGTCGGACCTCGCATCTCGGTTACTGGCCCTATGCAGTATGGTCAACACATTCAAGGTCCCGTAACCGTAATTACCGGTATGATCGAGTCTTCTGCCGATCTGATTGAAGTTGAAGTCAGAGATGGACTGGGCCAATTGATTCCGGGGCAAGCCCTTAAGCTGTCAAACGATCCGGAGCGCTGGACCTTCATACCGGATGAGCCGATAGCTGCTGACGGAACCTATACCGTTATCTCCAAAGGAAGAGACACGAATGGTGATGCGTTTTCCAGCGAAGCCTATCCTTTTACCATCGATACGGTTGCACCTGTAGTTACCATTGATTCACCGGCAGACGGCTACATTGGAAGTCCAAACGCCCCGGTGGATAAAATCGTTGTGAGTCCTAATGAACCCGCCACCAGCGTAACCGTTTCGGTCTACGACCGGAACAATCGCGTTGTTGCACAAGGCCTGGCTATTCCGGGTCCCGGGGATCAATGGACATTCACGCCGGATCGTCCGATCTCCTCTGTCGGTACGTACCGTGTAGAGGCTCTTGCCATGGACATGGCTGGCAATCTGAGTACGGTGTCGATCCGTACGTTCACCATCCGGTCGGCCAACTCTGGAGGTTCCGACGATTCAGGCTCTTCCGGCGGCATTGGAATACCTATCCAACCTCAGCCAAAGCCTGACCCTGAGGCACCAAAACCGGTGCCCATTGATCTATCAGCCGTAAATGTGAACCTGGAGATCAGCCGCTCTATCCATCCGGATGGAGGCCAGGCCTCTGTAAAATTAAGCTACAAGAATCTTTCCGGCTCCACCGTTCATGGTGGACAAATTGAACTTATCCTGCCAAAAGGCGTTGAAGTCATCGATGCCGCCGGCGGTAAAGTGATCGACGGCAAGATCGTATGGGACGTAGACAAGCTGGATGCCGGCCAATTGAAGAGTTATCATATTAAACTTAAATGGCCACAACTGGCTCAAGGCGTAGATGAACAAGCATTTACGCTGTCCGCTCAATATACAGCATCTGGAGACCATGTATCGGGCAAAGCCAATAACGATCGGCTTCAGCTGCTCGTGTATGGTGCAAATGCGGGAGTTTTGAAGCATGAGCGTTACATTCTTGGCTTCCCGGACGGCGACTTCAAGCCGCATAAATCATTGACCCGCGCCGAGCTTGCCGCTATTATCGCAAGATTGCTTGGGGATTACGAGAGTGCAGCCGACAGCTATAAGGATGTACCGAAAGGCCACTGGGCCTATTCATACATCCGTACCGTCACCAAGCATCAAATATTTGAAGGCTACCAGGATGGCTCCTTCCATCCGGACCAGCCTGTCAGCCGGGGCGAGCTCGCCTCTGTCATGGCACGTTATTTGAAGCTGGACCAAGCGACGTCGCTGGAGCTTCACTTCAACGACGTAACGGCAGGCAGCTGGTCTACCTCCGCCATTGAAACACTGGCTCGTCACGGTATGCTTCAAGGCTATTCGGACGGAACCTTCCGACCGAACCAAGCCATCGTCCGTTCCGAAGCAGTAGCCTTAATTAACCGCATGCTGTACCGCGGACCGCTGGTGGACATCGATCCTACCTGGCCGGATGTACCTAAGAGCTTCTGGGCTTTTGGTGACATCCAGGAGGCGTCCGTCTCCCACCAATCCGCCCGCAAAGAGCGGAATGGCGAGATCGTGGAAGCCTTTAAAGAACAGTTGAACGACCTCGTAAAATAAAAATAAACCCGCCTCCGGTTCAGCGATCTACCGGAGGCGGGTTTTTGCATGCGTTTATGGTCTGTACAACATATGCAGACAAGAGAAGCCCCTCTAACCACGGAATTAGAGGGGCTCCTGATCTATATGTTAAGAGGTGATTCCATCATAAGAGATGTAGCTTAATGGAACCTTAAAGCTTCATTAGGGGGACATAAAAAGTGTGGGTGGGTCATCGACACTGTGCCAAGCATCGAGAACGTCCGGTATTCATCAGAAATAGTTCTTTAATCCTACCGAATTCTATTTTTCTACATTTTCTTCTTTTTTCAGATTAATTATAGAAAAATATACCTAGTTCTGATAGACTACTTTGTAATATCCTTATTTTTCTCTTATAAGTATAACGGAAACAAAGATGCACCAGATTGACAACAAGCGGAATCATTTCCGGTGGAGCAAATACCCTAACCGATGGGGACTTAAGAAATGAGAAGAACAAATGAAAAGCACAGTAAAATCAACGATATTCATTCTATTCCTATTGGCCCTTCTTACTGCGTGCGGTGCTGAGGAAGATACAACCGGAACTTCATCCGTTCCTGCACCAGCAGAAAACGAAGTGGTGAACAATACAGTTTCTGCAAGTACAGAAGCAAAAGAAGAAACCCAACTCTTTACGGGTGAGAGTTTCTCGTTTTCTTACCCATCATCCTGGAAAGACGCAGACCTTAACATACCTCAAGTTGTTGCTGCATTTGTAAATCCTAATCCCAAGGGAGGTTTTGTTGATAATTTAAATTTGATTATCGAGGAATCATCTGCCACCCCTGAGGAAGCGGCTAATTTATCGGCGCAAGGTTTATCGAATGGAGATGGCGTTGAATTAATTCAAAATTACAAGAAGTTGAATTACGTCGACGTTCCAGAGAAAGCAGCGGGAATTTTAGAGGCTGAATACACTCACGGAGAGTTAAACCAACAGGTAGTATTGACTCAATATTTTGTTTCCAATGGCAATGCGCTTTATACTCTTTCGACTTCCTACTCCAAAACGTCCTACGATAACGGTGGAAAAGCGACGATCCAAAACATATTGGACTCATTCAAGATTACAGAAAGTGCTATGAATAGCATTGATACCAGTGCAAACGCCGACAGTAGTCTTGAGGGCTTTACGGAAGAAAATATATTTGCCGAAATGATGGCTTACATTATCCCTACGGAAATTGAAGACGGAGCTCTTGATGAAAAAACGTATAACTATATTATTCAACATCATCAGTTATTCCCAGCGGTAACACCTGAGGATCAAAAGAGTGCAAAGGCTGAAGTCGATCCAACAATTACTTCACGTCACCTCCTCAAAAATTTAAATCCTTATCTTGATAAAATGATGGAGGTAAGTGGCTACGTTATTGATATCACAGAAGAAGAACTCGACGGGGGCATTACCATTGCAGAAATACACATCATCGATGATAACGATAACTCCATCGTTGGTTTTTATGCCAACTCTACGGGCGATATTCTGGAAGACGACTATGTAACTTTGCGAGGAGTGCCGGCAACATATTATTCATTTGATAATATTAGTGGTGGAACCACCATTTCAATTCTTCTGGGCGTTTCGACTATTGATAAGGTTGAATAAACGAATAGTGTTCCTGGACATGCCCTGTTCCAGAATAATGATATGGATTCAGAAGAAAAAGCACCGCGCAGGTGCTTTTTTTCTTTATTGTTTATAAATGATTAAAATATCATATGTTCCATCGGCAGATGAAAGCTTAACATCCTTGACATCATCAGGATGAAGTTTATAGAGGAACTCATTAACCTGATCCTGCAGCTGATCCAAATCAGAATCGCTAAAGAGTTCAACTTTCAATGTTTTTAGCATGTAAGCACCCCCCCACTACAAACTTCGACATCAGTCGGGTTTTCCCTGCCTGGAATGGAGCAAATGGCTATCCTGTTGTTCATGCGACTTGTTTTTTATCGAACGGAAATAATCTCATCGATCTTAATCCAATGCCATTCACGGTCAGCCATGGACAGCTTGATCTCTCGTCTAACCGTATGAATAAGAACGACAATGCCTGTCAGCTCCTTATCCTCGTACTCATCGAATAATCGAACTTTAATTGCAGTATGCTCGTGAAAAGACTCGGCCAACGCGCTTTCGATCAATTCCATTTCCTGTGGATCCAATGTCGGTCGTTCTTTTCTTCCCTCTTCCAGTTGTCTTCGAATAATGGTTTCTTTATGCTCTGGAAGCATCATCCGACTTGATTCCCATAACCCGTTACCCTCCAGCTTTTTTCGTGTTGTCATTTATAGTGTCCTCCTATCTTAGCTGATCGGTCCAGCGCTTGGCCTGCATCTGTCTTGGATACCGCTCTAATAACAATCGAATTCCCATATTTATTCTTAAGGGCATCCGTCACGCGCTCAAGAGCCATCGACCGCTCCCGTCCTGTATCAAACAAAGACATTTGATATTCCGTATCCGGGGAAAACTGCGACAAACTAATACCCACCCTCCGGATCGGCAAGCCGTCCCAATAGGACTCAAGCAACCGGCATGCCCAGCGATAAACCTGGTTCGTTATATTCGAGGGATCATCCATCTTCATTTGTCGGCTAAATCCTGTGGGACGGTCAAAGTCAGCCCCCATACAACCGACTGATACTACATGCCCCATAAAACCAAGACCACGGCATCGCTGGCAAACCAGCTCCGTGAGCTCAAGCAGTATCTATAAAATTTTGAGCATATTTTGTTGTGTGCATTAATAATTAGCATAAACCTTGATTTATCAAGGCTTTATACTAATTTGAGGACCTTTTCTTTATGAGCATTATTGATTGCTTAACACGATAACAATGATATGGTAACATATTAAATATTTCGAATTCATGAATGAGCATAATTATTTACTGAATTAGATGTGGGGGTGTTTAAATGAGCCTGAATAGTTCAATCTTGCCTTTTTCAAGAAAGATTGATGAGTTACGTTTTAGTGTACAAAGTGTTGGAATTGAGTTTTGGAAAAGGTATCGAGATAGCGAACCTGTCCTTAATAAGCATGCTGTAATTGTTTTGCAAAACAAAATGAATGGTAGACTATGCATCCATCCTCTTACAGAGTTTATTTTTCACTACTGGAAATATAGAGCGTATAATTCTCAAAGGCTCCATGCTAATTACCTTTGCTCTTTTTTAAATTACATACTTATTGATAATCAGCAAAAATATAAGCTTTCTTCTTTAAAAGAACTTCGTTTTTCTCATGGAACTGACTATTTGAACGAACTAACGAAAAAAGACAAATCAAGAATGACACTTAGAAAGGCGGAAAGAACCTTAACCTTATTCTTTGAGTTCTTGGCGAAGAAAAAACTGTTGGTTCATGTTAACGAAAGTTCCTTTAAAAAAAGGCTCCTGTACGGAAAATCAAACCAAAAATATACGGTCTCCCCATTTAAAGGAGTGATAATGCCGAGAAATAAGCAAGGCCATATAGCTCATGATTTGCCTGAACAATATATTTTACCTTTTATTGAGCTGGCTGTGAAAACCGCGAATCCCATTGCCTTGGGAATTTATATGCAGTGTTTCGGAGGAATTAGACAAGGAGAGCTTGTGAACATTCGAAAATCCGATGTAAATTCTATCGGCTCTTATGGAGAATTCGGTTTAGTAGTTCGCCTAGAACAAAAAACCTTGCGAATGGATATTAAAGATAGTGCTGGTTCAAGTGGTGTAAAAAAACCAAGAAGACAAATCGTATTCCCAATTCAAGATTGGTTGCAGATGCTGTATCGTAATCACATTGAAAATTATCCTCCTATGGATGGATCTGATGCGTTATTTGTAAATCGGGATGGGAAAGCCATGTCAGGACAAAGTTACAGGGCCTACTTCAGTAAATTAAAAAAAGAATTTTTGAAGCAACTGAGGAAATCGTCTAATCCAGATGATCTGATTTATGCAGTCAAACTGGAAGAATATAAATGGTCCACTCATCTAGGCAGAGGCATATTTACAAATCTCCTAGCCGAAGAAGCTGATAATCCATACGATATTGCTTTGCCAAGAGGAGACTCCAATCTTGCATCATCTCTTGTGTATCAAGGAAACACGGAACGAATGAGAAAGAAACTTGAGAACCGGATGCAACATTTATATAAAGATTACCTACCAAAATTAATAAAAAATTGATTATTGGAGTAGAAGAAACATGTCTTATTTAAGTCCTGCTGAAACTGCAGAAAAATTAGGAATAGGCTATAGAAGCCTACTACGCTTGGTGAAAAACGGCGCGTTTACAGGAGCAATAAAAGTATTGGGTTCGTGGCAAATCCCTCTGAAGTCTGTGGAGGATTACAAGGCATTATTAAACATGCCCGATGAATATTTGACTATTGCCGAGATTGCTGAACGACTTAATCTTTCCGAGCTTTGGGTTGGCAGACTTATTAAGAGAGGAACATTTGCTGGGGCAAAGAAACATAGAGGTTCTTGGATAGTGCCTTCCATGTCTGTGCAGGAATATATTCAGTCGTCCTCTTCTCCCGAAGGATTCCTCTCCTTCCCGGAAGCAGCTGAATATTTATCCGTAAGTGAATCATGGATCAGAAAATTAGTATTAAGAAACATTTTATCGGGTGTCGAAGTCATCAATGGTGTTCGTTACATTCGAATAGAATGTGTGGACGAATATTTATTATCGATTTCACCACCTGAAGGATATCTTTCCGCGGATCAAGCTGCACAAGTATTATCACTGAGTAAAGCAAATATTAGCTCATTAGCTAATGAAGGTGCATTCACGGGTGCAAAAAAACAAAAAATTCCCTATCATCACGCGGGATGGATTATTCCTATTGAGTCCATAAATCAGTTTAAGGAATCGCAATCTTTTTTAAGTGATTATGTACCTCCTACTGATATTGCCGCAAGTTTGGGTGTTAGTAAAAAATGGGTGTCAGAGTTGATTCGGGAGGGAGTAATTCCTGGAGGTATAAAACATAACAATGAGTGGATGGTACCTTCTGATGAGTCCATTAAACATATTGAAAAGGAAAGAAATAGAAAACAAGAATTAGCGGAACTATCGGGACCAATTGATTTATTTGAATACAGGTTGGCTGAACTGGAAGTGCCTGATACGTTGCAAAAAACAGTAGATCTCTATCGTGAATTTGTTATCTTAAAAATTAATAGCAGCCACGGTAACAGCAAAACAATCCACAATAAGGCTCTGGAGTATATCAGCACATTAAAGCGTTTATTCCGTCTACTAAAGACTGAAGTATTCTTGATGAATGCAGAACAATTAGAAACTATCTTTCGAAATCCTGGAATGGGAATTCGGGATAAAAGCACTTTCATTTATTTTTTGGAATATTGCACAGGTAAAGGGCTATGTTCATTCTCGAAAAGTTATGCTATCACTTCCCTTCCTATAGAAGAAAGAGAGATGTACAGTCCGGAACAATTTTTAGCTTATTACAGTTATGTTAGGGATGTCGACCTTCACATTGAGCAGGCCATCCAAAGTAGGGATTACGCTGTAACATGGTTATATGTCTTAATGCATGTCATTGATGCGTGGAGACCATCAGACATTATTAAGCTGCCGAATATTGAGCTGGAGGTCTGCAATTTACAGACTTTTGATCAACTAAGGGAAACGAAACTGTCAAAGGAGCAAGCGCAAGCTGTCATCAACCATCTGTATAAACGGGTAGAACGAATGTATATTAGCAAAACTGGTGCCCTGGGGCATTTCCTCGTTAATCAGGACATGATTGTTCCCACGGCTACCGTTCTTGTGATCACAGAAATCCATCGTAGAATGCAAGGAGATCAACAACTACTCAGACTGGGCCAAAGAAGATTCGTCCACTTTGAAAAAGAAACGTATATCCGATTATTTTTCGATAAGCGGCCGGATCTTGTTGATTTCCAAAGTCGAAAAATGAATAGAACTCTCTTGACCTATTTCTTTTATAGTGTCGTAGAGGGGAAAGGAAGTGCGGATATCGCGTACGAACTGTCTCAACGAATGAGGGGGCATACCGATAAAAACTCGACTGCAACCTATATTCAAGCAGTAAACAAAGATGGTTCAATTGAACGGGTAAGTTTAAACTTGTTTAACCGAGGGCACTTTGGATGGCTGTACCATCATCTCATTCGTCTATCTATGCCAAACGCGCCTCAGTTAGAGGTAGAGCAAAGTACCGCACTGATCGAACAGTTTCGAAAAGAACTTTCTCCTTATCAATTGGAACAACTTGGCCAATTCTTAGTACGCCAGCAACAAAGTAAACATTCATTGGCTTTGCAACTATCGAATCTTACTGAAACAGAGCTGATGACTTTGTTGCATAAAATCTATAAAGGTGAGATGCCAGCCAAACTGCAGCATGTTCAATGCTTGACCTTCCCAAGTTGCACTTCACCAACGGCAACGACTTGCTTACATTGTGAGAACGCAATACCGAAGATATATATTCTAATTTCTATTCATCATGAACTTGATCGATTGATCGTATCGATTAAAAATACCAAGTATCCTGCCGTTCGGGTCAGGGACCGCAAGTTTTTGTTTCAAATTCTAGATCTTTTAAGTCAGGCGATACAGCAATTCGGCAAAACCTATGTTCAGACTTTTATCGATCTTAACAATTTAAAGGAAAAGATGATTGCTATTCAAAATTTAATTAGTGAGGAAGTTTAATGGCTAAATTCCACGCTGCATTACACAGAAGAAGAACCCTAGAGGAATTAAGCGATAGACAAATTTTAGAAAGTATTGAGTCTGTCACCTTTAGTTTAGAAGAACTTCACGATTACAAGGATATGTTCAGAGAATTGGAACGCAAAGGGCTTATTGTAACAGGCGATTTTGAAGACTTCTTGTGGTCGGCTAAAGGGGAATCCAGTAATTTTCTTTTTCAGTTTGATTGTGAAATCTATGGTGAAATCAATCAAGCTTTGAAATGCTATTCTGTCCAAAAAATGTATAACGGCATTACTACGCAAACCGTTCGCCAAAATATAGGACAAATAAAAGAGGCTATACGAATTACCCGAGGTTTTCGATTAGACCATCTCAAACATTTAGAAGATACGTTAAATCATTTCGGAGACCATAAACAGTTTGCCATGGCTACCAGTATAAAGGAGTTTCTGATTTTTTATAATCATCCTCATACTGAGTTGTATTGCGACTTATGTGCTAATTATAATGCGAAAGTCTCCAATGTACGTGAATTACCTAATTTTCATGATATCTTGCTTTTCGATGTTGCTTTGGATGACTATTTTATAACATGTACTTCAGACGAAGAAAAATTGCAATATTATCCGATTTTTTTATGGTGGAGGATTACTCGGATTATTCCCATGCGCCCCGTCGAATTTTACTCTTTAAGCAGGGACTGCACAATGAAGGATGATGAGGATAGATATTGGATGATTGTACCTCGAAGAAAGAATTTATCCAGCCGTCCAGGAAAGCTAGCGGTCACGGATACTATCCAAGTGAATCGGGAAGTGTTCGAATTAATTGAGGACTATAAACGACTTACATTAGCTTATGCAACTGAATCTTCCTACTTGATATCGTATAAAGCTTATCGAAAGTACGTTAAATTAAAATCAAAGGAAATAACGCGAGAAAAGATAGGAGCTTCCCAATTTATTAATATGATTGATCGATTTTATGATGAAATCGTTACTGCGAAGTATGGCGACTTGGAAAGAATAAAGCCTGGCGATACCAGACATTTTGCCTTCTGCAATATGATGTTGCAAGGGTTTAATATGTTAACTATTGCTCGCATGGGTGGACATAGTCAATTAGAAACCCAATTACATTATCATAAACATTTGGATCACTTCGCTCAATCTTTTGTCCATCACGCGGCGCAGATGCTTCGAATGAAACGTGTGAACTTATGGAGATCAAATTGGGATGTTGCGACTCAGGGCATAATTGCTAAAAGTAGAATTTATCAAATAAGTGATTTCCAAGAGACGCACAAAGTGGAACATGGCTTTTGTACGGATCACCCATCTCGCTGTCAGGTTGGGGATTGCCGGTTTTGTGAATTTTATTTTTTCTCACCAGAAGACAAACAAAAGGGATTAGCCTGGTTGAAAGATTGTTCTGATGCTCTTGAAAGCAGATTAAAGGAACAATTGGAACTCATACGATATGTCACAAAATCCACAAATTACGATTGTGCTACGTTGACATATCAGCATACTAGTCAAGAAAGGCTATCCTCAGCGAGTAATGAACTGCGAAGATTGATGGATCAAAAGGCGATGGTCGATTCTTATTTGCTGGAGGACGAATTATGAAAAAAGGTGCGCCACAAAAATATACGGATAAGCAATTAAAAGACATCTTGTTAAAATATATATCAAAAAATCCTGGGAAGAAGATTAACCCTTCTATTTTGGAAAGAGAGACTGGGGTAAACCGCTTTGTATGGAAAAGAAGAATGTCCGAACAAATCGCAATGATTAACGAGCCCATGCAGCTGGAAAATACAGAAACTGAAACTTCACTTCCCTTACCTAATGTTGTGGAACTTGTCGAAACATACTGGAATAATAAATCAGGCTTGATTAGCGCGTTATCTCATTTCAATCAGATGCTAAATGCTTTGCATCAAAAAGCGAAGGAGTCAGATACAATCCTCAAGCAAAATCAAGACTTAGCCGCTAACTTGTCTATAAAGGAAAAGCAGATTAAAATGCTTGAGAACGAAATTAAATTACTCAGACAACAGTACCTTGAAGTTGCTGTTAAAAGTACTTATAAAACCTTCCAGGATGAAGAGGCACTAGAAAAAATCATATCCATCACTAAAAATAAAAAATCAGAAGATCGTGCCTTAAATGCTGATATTGTAAAAATGTATCCAGAGCTATTTGATAATTGATGGTGGGAAGATGCGCTAGGCTTGCGTCTCGATTTGAGTAAAAAAATCGGATTAATCCTTAGCTGAACAACTAAGCTTTAAGGAACTCTCATATAGCTCGGACAAAGATGAACTAAAATAATTTGTTGTGAATAAAAAGAGTGGTAAAGTGCTGCGTTCTAATTCCAAATCCATCTCTCTGAAAACAAAAGGCTATTACGGTTAGAGAATGCCGACAATTACTTGCCAAAGTATAGTGATACTTAAAATCCCTCCACATAAAAAAAGCTTTAATTGTAATACTAAAGATAAACTTAACTTTTTCGGAGGTATTATGAAGAAGCTTTTGATTTGTATTTTGCTTGCTTTCACAGTTCATCCTGTTGTCCATGCTGAACCTGTTCACGATAAGAAGCCTGAGGTTGGTTATGGCTATGATGCACCATTAAGAATAAAAAAACCAATACATCCTGAAGTGCCTAAGAGTTGGAGACTTGAAACAAAAAAATTTGAAAACAGCATTTTATTAGCTTATTTTGACTCTGATGATAATGATTTAATTATGACCATATTTGAAGAAAATCGAAGATCAATGGTCCCTGTAGCTCAGTCAGAACAAACGGTAATCAATAATACTACCTATTCTTTTTACCCCTGGAAAAGCAAACAACGCGGATGGGTTCTTAGATGGGTTAAGGGCGATGTTTATTTTGAAATGAGTAGCTTCACACTAAACGTAGATGAAATGATTACAATTGCAGAAACCATAACAAAGCAAGTTAAAGAATAAAAAAAGAACTGCAGCCTCACTGAAGTGCACCCCTTAGAATGGACATTGGAATAAACCCCTGGTTTATCCGATGAAATTCTAGGGGGTGCATTTTTGTATGGCAATTAAGGGACAAAAGTATAAAACGTATTCGGAAGAGATCAAGAAAGAGGCGGTTCGTCTGCATGTTATCGAGGGATGGACTTACCGAAAGATTAATGAACACTTGGGGATTAATGATCCTCAGCGGATGAAGAAATGGATGCGGAAGTTTCGGGAACAGGGCGAGTTTGGACTGGTGGATCAGCGAGGTCGACGGGAAGCATACATCGACCAAGATCGGTATGTTCAAAAGCTCAAGCGGGAAAACGAAATGCTAAAAAAGTGCTTGGAAATCTGGATGCAGGAGGTGAAAAACAGAAATATAAAGTCATTGAGATAGCTGCCTCTAGCTACCCCGTCAGCAGCCTTTGCAAACTCTTCAAGGTCTCTCGTAGCGGCTACTACGCCTATCTGAAGCGCAAACATATGGACCGGGACAAGGAAGCTGCATTGCTCATTCGTCGGGTGTATGCGCGCTACGAAGGGAAATACGGCTACCGCCAAATCCAGTTGTTCTTGTGGCAGGATGAGGGCATATGGATGAACCACAAGAAAGTATTGCGTCTGATGCAAAAGCTCGGACTTCAATCCAACATTCGCCGCAAACGCCGTTTTAACACGGCGTACCATGCGGGGGAACGCGTGGCGGAGAATCTGTTGAAGCGAAATTTCACAGCAGAAAAACCGAACCAGAAATGGGTAACAGATGTGACGCAATACCGGGTAGGTGAGCGCTGGCTGTATCTTTCGGCAGTCAAAGATTTATTCAACAACGAGATTGTGGCCTACCAGCTTAGCGAACGCAACGACAACGAACTGGTACTAAAGACGTTCGCCAAAGCGTTTGCCAAGCAAAAAGACGTGACCGGATTGGTCGTTCACAGCGACCAAGGGTTCCAGTACACGTCTCATGCTTACCATGACATGCTGCCAAAGGTTAGCGCCCAAATCAGCATGTCTCGTCGGGGCAATTGCCTAGACAATGCCTCCATGGAGAGCTTCTTCTCGCATCTCAAAACGGAAGGGCTCTACCCTTATAATATCCGAAATCTGGCAGAGGCACAAAACCGAATTGAAAAATACATACGATTTTACAACCAGAGACGACCGCAGCGGAAATTAAACAAACTGACGCCGGTAGAGTACCGACGCCAGTTTGCAGCTTAGGTGTTTTTCCAATGTCCACAAAATGGGGTCTTGACCACACGGGTTGCAGTTCTTTTTTAATATACTGAGTATTTTTTTAAAACTGTGACACGTTCCCGTCGACGCCGAGATAGAAGCCCCCCTGCATAAGGTTGTTAGTGTGTGATTCTATAATAACTTGATAATTCTTATAGCTAACAACCGGTACCAAAATCGGCGGTTTATTTCTGAGGTCTTGGTCTGTCATGTAGGTTTTTGAATATATTGTATTTCCATCTACATCAGCTACACGCAGAGTGAAATATGCTGGGTTTCCTGAATTAACACCATAAACTCTAAGGTTTCTGATCTCCATACTATGGTTAGAGTTAGGTTTTACTAAAGCTCCATGTATAGCACCGCTATATTGGTATAGGCCACCGAAAGGTCCATATTCTTGAAAAACTTGCGTTTCAAAATCTCCGCCTGAATTACTTTCCTCGCTAACGTTGCTCCCAGTAGAGGATTGGCTTAGAGAGGCATCTTCGGAAGAGATTGTTGGATCAGCAAAAGCAGAACCAGTTAACATTGCAGATAAAATAATACATGATACCAAAGAAATTTTAAATTTACTTTTCATGATTAATCAACCTCTTTTCCCAATTTTTAGACCTTCATATATATAAACGCTAAATAGATTAATAAGTTAGCAGAATCCTAATTTTTTTTGGAATCTTTAAATCAATATAAAAAGAAACGCTATCAGCTATATGCCGATAAGCGTTCCTTTTTCAAAATGTGCTTGCAGAAGTAATATCATCTACTTTTATCCAATTCCATTCACCCTCAGAGATAGACAGTTTGATCTCTCGTCTGAACGTATGGATTAGTACGACAATACCGGTTAACTCCCTTTCTTCATACTCAACAAACATCCTTACTGTAACAGTGCGGTGCTCATGAAAAGATTCGGCCAACGCCTTCTCGATTAACTCCATTTCTTGGGGATCAAGCGTGGGCCGAGCCTCCCTGCCCTCTTCTAATTGCCGGCGAATGATTGTTTCTTTATGTTCAGGAAGCATCATGCGACTAGACTCCCACAGCCCATTACCCTCCAGCTTTTTGCGTATTGTCATTTATAGTGTCCTCCTATCTTAGCTGATCGATCGAGCGCTTGGCCCGCTGCTGTTTTTGAGACTGCTCGGATTACAATTGCATTACCGTATTTGAGTTTTAATGCGTCGGTTGTCCGTTCAAGTGCCATCTGTCTCTCCCGGTCAGTATCAAACAGCGATAACTGATATTCATTGTCGGGGGTGAGCTGAGTCAAACTAACGCCTATCCGCCGGATCGGTAAGCCATCCCAATAAGTTTCAAGCAATCGGCGTGCCCAATGATAAACCTGATTGGTGATGTTGGATGGATCCTCCATCTTCATTTGTCTTGAAAATCCCGTTGGCCGATCGAAGTCAGCTCCCATACACCCCACCGACACAACATGCCCCATGAACCCTAGTGCCCGGCAGCGCTGACAGACCAACTCTGTTAGCTCGAGCAATGGAGTTAAGATGTGGTCAAACTCCCGATAATCAAAAGGGAGGGTCATCATATGGCCTACTGACTTTGGTGCAACCTGGTGTGTGCCTGATCGCACTGGGCTATCGTCGATTCCGTTTGCGATGCGCCAATACATTTCCGCCTGGATGTCGGAGTTCTTGCCAAACTTCCGCCGCATCATCTGCTTCAGCTTTACAAGAGGTGTCTGAGCTACACTTCCAATATTCAGGAGTCCCATAGCATTGAAATGTCGGGTCATACGACTGCCGGCCATAAACATGTCGCTGACGGGACGTTTCCACAACGTCTCGGGCAGCATCTCTTTGGTGAGGGTATATATGCCGGATGGATTCTTTTTGGCGTAATTGTCACATGCAGTCTTTGCAAGGATTTTGGTTTCGGCAATCCCGAAGCGAGTATAAACGCCTGTCGCAGCTTGTACATGAGCCTGAATGATCCGGGCCATTTCTTTTGGTGTATCCGCAAACAGATGCATCGAGCCGGTCACATCTAGAAATTGTTCGTCAATGCTGTACGGCTCGACCAGATCTGTGTAGCTCTTGTAAATGTCCGTGATCAGCATAGACACATCGATGTATCGTTGCATCCTCGGCTTAATAACAACAAGATCCGGGCATTTTGCCACTGCCTCCCCAAGGCGCTCTGCGGTAGTAATCCCCTTTGACTTGGCAATAGGGCAAGCTGCCAGCACAATTCCTGAACGACGTTCCGGATCCCCAGCAACCACCAAAGGCCGATCCTTGTACTCAGGATGTTCGGCCTTTTCTACACTCGCATAAAAGGATTGGCAGTCAACGAGCATGACCACACGTTTAGATGATTTCAACACATATCCCTCCTTCTTTTAATCCAAGGACGCGTATGTCATAGAATCAAACTCCGACCATCTATGTTTGTCAATAGAACACGTCCTTCATTCGACTAAAAATGAGCATAAATAGATAGAATTATGCTCATTTTTTATTTGTGCTCTATATCAAACAACTTGAAAAATATTATTCCTCCAAAGAATTAAAAGATTAGACCCTTTATGCACACATGTTTTTATATAGATACCAAGGAGCACGACCTTGATCTCCTCCAGCTTTGCATAATCACGAGGCAAGGTCATCATATGACCGACTGACTTGGGGTCTACCTGGTGCGTTCCCGGACGCACGGGGCTATCGTCGATTCCATTAGCGATGCGCCAATACATTTCAGCGGAGATATCGGAGTTTTTGCCAAACTTACGACGCATCATTTGTTTTAGCTTAGAGAGGGGAGTCTGAGCAACGCTGCCGATCGTAGGCAAACCCATTACGTTAAAATGGCGCGTCATCTTGCTGCCGGCCATAAACATGCTGCTCACCGGCAGTTTCCATAAGGTATCTGCAAGCGTATCCTTTGACAAAATGTAGAGTCCCGAGGGATTCTTTTTCGCGAAGTTATCACATGCCGTCTTGGCAAGTATTTTGGTTTCGGCAATTCCAAACCGAGCACGAACACCTGTCGCCTCCATGACGTGCCGCTGAATGATCTGGGCCAGCTCCGCTGGCGTTCCATAGAGGTGTAAGGAACCCGTGACATCGAGAAACTGTTCATCAATGCTGTAGGGCTCGACTAAATCCGTGTAGCTTTTATATATCTCAGTAATCTGCATCGAGACGTCTATATACTTTTGCATACGTGGTTTGATGACAACGAGGTCTGGACATTTGGCAAGCGCCTCGCCCAGCCTCTCGGCTGTCGTTATTCCTTTTTCCTTTGCAAGTGGGCATGCAGCCAACACGATTCCGGAACGCCTTTCCGGATCACCAGCAACTACCAGGGGGCGATTTTTATACTCTGGATGATCGGCTTTTTCAACAGAAGCATAAAAGGACTGGCAATCCGCCAGCATGATTACCCGGTTGTTTGATTTCAATGCGGCCCCCCCTTGTCTGCAATGTTCAGCCCTAAATAGGTATAGGACCTCTGCTCAATTTCCGCTTCAATCAGTCCCCAAAGCATGGACAGTTTATGGTGGTATCCTCTGCACACAAATTCAACTTCAATGCCTAGATTGGTCTTTCGATGCTGGTACACTTTTAAGTCATTCTCACGCATGCTCCTTCGCGCTGCCGTTAAATCGGCTAAGGCTGCAGTCTGTAAACGGTCGATCATAACACGGGTCACTTCGGATGTCTTTAAATCAGATTGGCAAAGAACACTGCGATCATTTTCCAGTACATCAAGCAATAAAGGCAATAATGTGTAGTCCTTTACTAACTTGCTTTCATCTGGCTTAAGTCCAATGCTCAACATATTTATATCCACCTCGCAATGGGAACATTCGTTTGTATTATATGCGAACATTCGTTCTTTTATCAATGTAAATTTACTCCAAACCAAAAACAGCTCCTGCGAAAAGCAGGAAGCTGTTCCCATTCCATTCATTACAGGCATTCACTTCAACAGCCAAACGAATGAATATATAATATATTGAACTAAATCTGCAAACATCCGAAAAAGGTGGTTTTTCCCCTCACTTGTAGTATTATTGTTTCTAGGTAAGGGAGTGACTGCTAGTGAAAAAAGTAATACTTCGGTGGATCATTGCTCTCTCGGCATTGTACTGTCTGGGACATATTTTATTTGATTTTAAAGAAACACGCCCCATGCGGATCATTACGGGGGCAATTGAAATATCATTCTTTGGAAGCATACTGCTCTATATGAATTTGAAAACGAAAGAGGAAAAAAGCAATCATTCAACAGTGCAAAAAAAATAACGGCAGAGTTATTTCACCGATAATTTCTACATAAAACGGGGTGTTTATGATGAAAACTATAGGTCTTATTGGCGGCATGAGTTGGGAGTCATCACAGCTCTACTACCAAATCATTAATCAATATGTAAAGGAAAGTCTAGGCGAGCATCATTCTGCAAGAAGCCTCATGTATTCGGTGGATTTCCAAGAAATTAAGACTTTGCAGCATCAAGGGAACTGGGATGAGGCTGCGAGAATTATGATTGATATAGCACAAAAACTTGAAACGGCTGGAGCGGATTTACTTGTCATCTGTACGAATACCATGCATAAGATGGCAAAAGAAGTTGAAGAATCGATATCGATTCCGTTAATCCATATTGCAGATTCGACAGCAACGAGAATCGTTACAGATGGAATTAAGAAGGTCGCGTTATTGGGTACTGCATTTACCATGGAACAAGATTTTTACAAGGGCAGACTTACAGAAAAGTTTGAGCTCGAGGTTATTGTGCCAAATGAAGACGATCGATTGGTTATACATGACATAATCTATCAAGAGCTTTGTCTTGGCATCATTAGTGAAGAGTCTAAGCAAACCTACTTAAAGATCATAAATCATCTTATACAACAAGGCGCAGAAGGTATTATTCTGGGATGTACAGAAATAACGCTGCTCATCTCACAGGATGATTGCAATATACCCGTATATGATACAGCAACACTCCATGCTAAAAGTGCTGTTGACTTTGCTTTAAAAGAGACCCTCCGTCATAGTTGATTAATGCAAAGGCCCTTGTTACGCGAAATAGAACGTTCATAAAAAAGTGGATAACCAAAACTTGGTCTATCACTTTTTTTGCATATAACCACAACCGAACATTACTGCCACTACTTCTATACAAGTTCATTTTTTATAAAAGTATGGCCCACACATTGATTCATGGGTATGTACGTAAGTCCATTTGAAACTCTTGTCGAATATATAGATATCTTGCTCAGAATCAAAATTGGCCGATACTACATCCTTAGCTTTTTTATACTCAAATACGATATCGGGGGAGTTTTGATACATAACATATAATTCATTTTTAGTAAGAATATCAAATGCATCCCTCGCTGCTTCTCCTTCTAAACACTCTTTCTTTTTGTAGCTAAATATGTGCCACTTATATTGATGATAATGGATCTCTTTTTTGATTTCATCGCTAATGTTTTTAGCAAAAGCCCTATCCCATAAATCTATAATTTCTTTTGCTTCCTCAATTAGTTCTAATATAACTACACCTTTATCCAGCAAATTTTTATTGTATAAGTGCTTTCCAAGGGTAACGTTAACAAACCAGAAAACTTTCCTCAATTCTTCTTCTGGTAAGCTGTCTAACATCTGATTAATTTCGTTCCTATAATTAGATGAATCCATAAAGCACCACCCTCCCATCCTTAATTTTCATTAATAATTATAACCCGAAGTGCAAACGGAGTAACTTTGAACATTAAAATCTAGAGATAGACCGAGGTAATTCGCACTCTCCCTTGATTCCTAGAGCTATAGGAGTACCCGGTAGCGTTCTCGATGAATTCCGTGCGGTCGATTATTCAGGCAGCGAGAGAAGTTCGAAGATTTTGTTTGCTTGTCGTGGTGATGTCGCCACGCCTATAGTTGCTTTGATAATCTGACCCCTACTAGCACTCAAGGAGTTCTCATGCCAGTGCTTGTTAGATCAACTCCATTTCTTGAGGATCCAACGTTGGTCGATCTTTTCCTCCCCTCTTCTCAGCTGCCGGCGGATTATTGTTTCCTTATGCTCTGGCAACATCATCCAACTTGGTTCCCATAGCCCGTTACCCTTCAGCTTTTTGCGCGTTGTCAATTGATATTCCCCCTCTTGTTATGAGAACGTTTGTTTGTATTATATACGAACACTCATTCTTTTATCAATGTAAAAATAAGCTGCTCGGCCACTTATTCATCGATTCAAGAACAATGAAACCTATCGTTTTCTAAACTAAGAGCATTTTAGTGATACATAGATGGTTATTCGCACAAGCAAGGACTAAAGGCCTCAATACACTGTTAATAAATCCTTAAGGGAAGTGGTGAAAGCCTTGGTGGATTTGGGGATTGTCATGCCTCTTTATAAGCAAAAGCCTGAATTCCTGAAAGCGGCACTTCATTCCGTGCTGAACCAAACAATCCAGCAGTTTAAAATGGTCATTGTCATCGATGGGGCTCCCGAAATGGAACCGTTGGTCCAGTCTCTCGTAGGTAACGATTCCCGAGTGAACACGGTCTCTTACGCCATCAACCAAGGAGTTCCACATGCACTTAATACGGGGTTTGCAGAGTTGTTTAAGGATAGAAGAATCCAATTCTTGACTTGGGTATCGAGCGATAATATCTATGGTCCGCATTTTTTGGAGGTGCTCCGTGCTGCCTTACTGAAAGGCCCTGTGGAACTGGGACTGGTGTATAGTTCTTTCCAATCAATTGATAACGACAATAAACCTTTGAACGATGAGGTTGCACTCAGTGCATTGCGTAAGTATCAAGGGAAACCCAAAGAGGCGCTGCTTGACTCCTCCATCGTTGGTGTCTCATTTATGTATAAATCATGCTACGCTAAGAAAGTACCAGGAGGTTACAGTTTGGCTCCGGTTGAGGATTATGATTATTGGCTAAAGCTTACGGACTACTGTGACATCAAATATATTCCAGTTGAGCTAATGGAATATCGAGTGGACTCGACCTTCAGCGTTTCAGCACAACTTAAGACCACGGATGCTCATCGGAAATGGCGATATGCTTATCATCTGGCCAGACATGATGCAAGAAGGCGGAGGGGAATTGCCCCGGAAATTAGTATTCTGCTTCCACTGCGTGAAGTTTCGGAAGAAACGATAGATCGAATTGAAAATCTCTATGAGCAAGTTTTCAGTAACTATATATGTTATGTGTTGGACCTCTCTTCAGATCAACATGTGAGTGCTGCCCTGAAACAGATCCCGCATCCATGTTCAGTCTATGCAACGTACCCGAATTGGGAGAAGGATGTGGCTGTTCTGGCTACTGTTCGAAGTCTTCATACTCCTTTTACCATGTTGCTCGATTTAAAAGGTTTTCAGAATGTAATGGATTTACAAATTCTGATCAACCAGCTCCATAAATCAGGCCATAACATATGGTCCACGTATTATACGGATAATCACGCGGTCATTGGTTACCGTACCGTGGATTTGATTAAGCCCGTGCTTTCCAATGAATTGTTCCGAACCAATAATCTAGTTCATTTACTTGAAGAAAGGGTTAAACACGTTGGTGATCCATCATGAAAGTGTTGTTTATGTTTTACAACCCGAGCGGAGGGATGGAGACCCTAAACCGGATTCGAAGCAAAGCGTTGATAGCGCACGGAGTTGAATCCCATCTTCTCTATAAATTCGATGGGGAGGGCAGAAACAACATCAAGAACATCACGACATTTGTTACTTGTGAAAAGGAAACCATCCGGGAAATCATTAAGCGCGAAGGTTATGATGCAATAACGGTATGCTCTGACATTAACATGCTCGCACAGTTAAGAAGCTTTGGGTACAGCGGCCGACTCATTTTTGAATTGCAGGGTTTGGGAAGACATGAAGAGCGGCTCCTTCTAACGCAGTCCTTCAAAGATCAAATTTATGAGCACGCGGATGCAATACTTTATCCTTATAATCAACAACTGAGAGAACTCATGAGTTCGAACTATCCCGAAATCCCTCAATACAGTTTTGATGATCCTCTGGATTGGGAATACTTCGGATATACAGCCTATCCCAGAAAATCCTTCCCGATTTTAGGCTGGGTGGGGCGTTTACAGTCTAATAAAAATTGGCGTGATTTTTTATTGTTAGGACAGACGCTCATCGGTTTGTATCCAGATCTATATTTGTGGCTCTTTGAAGACGAAACGATGGCCGATCCTGCAGAACTTGAGGATTTTAACGAGATACTTGCGAATAACCCAACTCTCAAGGCTCGTCTTATCCGTTACTCAAACGTACCTCATGATCTTATGGCGGACTATCTAAGCATCATTGGCGATTCAGGGGGATTCCTTCTTTCGACCTCGATTTCTGAAGGATTTGGATATGCTGTTGCTGAAGCTATGTTGTGCCGCTGCCCGGTTCTGTCTACTGATTCAGGAGGGGTTAGGCGATTTATCACTCATAACAAGACGGGTAAGTTTTATACTCAAGGTAGAATAGAGGAAGCCACTCTGGAGGCAATATCACTGTTGACTAACAAGAATGAGAGAGAGCAACTGATTGTTAACGCAGAAGCTCATATCAAAAGGCATTTTTCCAGTAGCGTATATGCTAATCGGTTTAGCACCATGTTGAATCATCTAGACCAAGGTCGTCGAGTTAACAGAAACAGACTGAGATAACAAAAAGGCTAATAGCTATATAGCTTTGTCCACACAACCCGGAGATCTAAATACGTATACTAGTAAAAACTAATTGAAGGGCAGTGGTTATATGGCGTTAACAACAGGCATGATTACGAATACTGGTTCTCCTAATGCTTCGAACATTGTAATTAACATTGCTAATGATAATCTCAGTTTCTCATCTAATGTGGTTTATCACATTTACGTGTGGAATACTTTGGTGAGTAAGGCGCTGATTTATTCCAATATGCTAAATATCAACGCAAATACCAGCCAAATTCTTAATTTCAATATCGCTGGCAACTCTTCATATGAGGTCCAATTTCTTGTGACAGGGACGGTTCCGACAGACACTGTTATCAACGTATTCGGAACTGATTCATCCGGCAATGTTATTCATTACCAAAAGGTGTTACAGCAAGAACTCACTCAAATTGGGCAGCTCAACCCGTAATCTGAAAAAATAAGAATGATCTGTTTCATGTTAACAAGGGTGGTGACCATGGTAAATATCCAAATCTCGCCAAGTGCGAGTAGCCAGTTTGAGCCAACCATCGCTGTAAATTGGCTTAACCCCTCTGTTATGGTGGTGGTGGCTGTAGATTTTCGAGCAGGTCCGGCAAATATTGGATTATACAAGTCTATCGATGCCGGCGCAACGTGGAGCACGGTGTTGCTGCCTTTACCAGCTGGGTTCGCTGGAATAGAAGCTCCTCATATTGATTATATTTTCCCTAATACGTTTGTCGTGGCAGCACACGCCTTTGATGCTGATGGACTTAGCGGTTCGATCGTAAGTTATATTTCTAACGATAACGCTTCATCTTTTGGAGCACCTGTCATCGTGAACCAAGGATTCGGACAGTTCGTTAATGACGATCAGGTGGTGGTTATCAGCGACAAGGCTGGGTCCAGCCCATTCTTTGGAAACATTTATACTGGTTATACGCATGATTACAACACGCAATTCATCCCGGGGAATACGATATTCTTCAATCGATCGCAAGATGGCGGAAACTCGTATGAAAGGCCACTGCTCCTATCTTCAGTAAATGTATTTGAAGAATTTCCTGGTATCGCAATCACGTTAAATGGAATACTCATTGTAGGATGGATTACGCAACCTCCAGGAACATCTGAATTTATCGTTCGCATCTCACAAGATGGTGGATCAACATTTGCGGCTCAGACTATAATAACATCTGTTGTTGTAGTACCCTCGCCGCTTCCTGGTTATCAATTCCGTTGCCTGACGTATCCTTCACTTGCAGCGGACATCTCTAATGCACCAGCATCACGAGGGAACGTCTATGCCGTGTGGCAAGATTATCGTGAAGGTTATTCCGATATCTTTCTCTCAATTTCCACAGACTTTGGCCAGACCTGGGGAGCGCCTAAACCCATTGCAAACAGTCCGGTGGGATCCCAAAATTTTTTCCCGGCCATCACCGTCTCGCCAACAGATGGAGCGGTATTCGTATCCTATTACACCAATCGGGTAAGTCCGCTGAATCTTGACGTATTTCTTGCCACGTCCAGGGACGGTGGAACTACGTTCATCAACACCCGTATTACGACAACTTCGTTTAGTGTCGCGGGGTTACAAGTGATAGGAGACTACATCGGAAATGCGATAGTTCCTCAAACAGGTCGGCTCGTAACAGCTTGGACCGACACCCGCACAGGGACTGAAAACATATGGGTTGGCGATAACCAATAAACATGAGGTGAGGAACCAAGTCAAAGAAGGAATCTGGTTGAAAACAATATATCCTTTGGAAGAAATTGAACTACTCAGCTCCGGCTTTATTTACCGCTTTGGTCTTGATCTGGATAACAACACCTGCACACCGTCATACTCGGCAGCAAGACGCTGTTTACCCAAGGAAACCTAAACAATATTCTTGTCCTTCAGCCCAGTTACCGACTGCCCTCGGATCTTTACCACCATGTCCTGCATCAATCCATACCTTTTTCATTCAGAGGTTCCGACTGAAAAGATGAAAAAAATGCTGATGAGAAGATCAAAAGCCATTTCGCTGTTATTCTTGATTTCTGATTTTTGCAGAGAATGTGATTTTTTTGTGATATATAATAAAAGGCTCCCTTTCGGGAGCCTTTTAAATAGCGGTATTATAAGGTTTTTAAGGCCTTACTTACATCATGCCGCCCATATTTGACTATAATTCGCTTCGGTTCACCTTTGAAATTTTAGGTATAAATCAAAGTCGAATTTGACTTACTCGAAATTAATCAATCGCCAGTATTCATATTCGACCGGAATTTTTGTGACTTTTTTTTGTCCTTTAATATGGCCACATCGTCCTCTTTGAAAATAGGTTCAGTGAGCAGAAACAATTCTCATCGATCTTGATCCATTGCCAACCTCCTTCAGAGATGGACAATTTGATTTCCCGTCTGAACGTGTGGATCAGTACGACAATACCTGTTAACTCTGTATCTTCATACTCATCAAACAGCCTTACAGTAAGGGCACGGTGTTCATGAAAAGATTCAGCCAGCGCTTGTTCGATTAATTCCATTTCCTGTGGATCCAATGTCGTTCGATCTTTCCTGCCCTCCTCCAGCTGCCGGCGGATTATTGTTTCCTTATGCTCTGGCAGCATCATCCGACTTGATTCCCATAGCCTATTACCCTCCAGCTTTTTGCGCGTTGTCAATTGATATTCCCCCTCTTGTCTGAGATATCGAACCCCAAATACGTGTACGACCTCTGCTCACTCTCTGCTTCAACCAGCCCCCAAAGCACGGACAATTTATGGTGATATCCTCTACATAAAAATTCAACTTCCACGCCAAGACGGGTCTTTCGCTCCTCGTACACCTTCATTCCTCGCTGACGCATGTCTTGACGTACCTGTGACAAGTCAGCTAGTGCCGCTTTCTGCAGTCGTTTAATTATGGTGTTTGTTATTACAGGCATCTTTAAGGCTGCAGCGGACAGGATACCTTGATCTTTTTCCATCACATCGAGCAAGAGAGGTAACAAGATAAAATCCTTCACTAATTTTGATTCATCTGGCTTCAGACCAATGCTTATTAATTCCACCTCTTGTTACGAGAACATTTGTTTGTACTATATGCGAACATTAGTTCCTTTATCAATGTAAAATGGAGGAAAAGGCACGTAACTGGCAAATTAATTCTTGGACAGAAGGCGAATAGTAAATATGTGTGGTAAAGAATTAGATTTGGCGATCAAAAACTGAAGTTGGTTAATGTTAGGCTTTGGGGTGGGGACTGGGAGGGTATTCTATCGAACCACACCGTTCGTTTTAATTTGTAAAATTCTGAATAAAGAAATACATAGCTCTCACAGATATACAGCGTAAGTTGGCTAATATCAATAAAAAACCCTACCAGTATAACCGATAGGGTTTGAACTCTTGAGACTTCTCGTAATTCTAAACACTTACGCTTTCTTCCTTATTGTGTACTCCAAAAAAATCCTTAAGGTTATGCATTCAAAACCCCAACGTTTTTTTTGTTATTCTTCTTTCCAAACAGTATACCAATGTGTGGCTGTAGATTTATCATCATCTATGTACCAAAAAAAGTACTCCACTCCATCAACAGTAATGTAATGTAATGGCGTAAAATAGTCTCTGCTATACTGGCTTTTCGGGTACATATAACCTGCTTTTACTTTACATGGGTTACAATATTGAGGCGTTATCTCAGATTCTGTCTGTGAGATAGAACTTGCAGATACTGGTGCTGCTACAGTCATAAAAGCTGCAATGATCGAAGAGAATATTACTAATTTTTTTCCCATCTTAACCATACTAACACCTCCCGATATTTATAAAGTTAATTCACATTAACTTTGTTTTCAATTGTAACATTTGGATATTATTGGAGTATATAGTTTTAAAGAACCTTAATTTGGTATAATCATGTTAAATGTTTTGTCGAATCTTCCATTTGTTCGAGCAACTAAGCTAGATGACATCAAGGCTACCACCATTACTTACCACCTCTCTATCACATTGCCAAGCACTATAATTCGGTAAAGAGGTGTTGTTTATGTTTATTGATCCGATGTTACTCGCAACCGCACCAGCTCCTTTTTCAGATTCGCACTATATATTCGAACCAAAGATTGACGAACATAGGCTCCTGTTCTCCCAACGGTCCGGCCGGATCCGGCTTTATACACGTCATGAGACGGAATGTACCCAACAATACCCCGAATTATTGGTTCCGTTTGATGATGACATTCTCCTGGATGGTGAGGTAGCATGCACAGGGCCAGAGGGCGTGGACTTTGAAGAAGTCAGGACCCGGTTTAAGGCTAGTAAGGATCAACGCATCAAGCATCTGGTAGCGACGTCCCCAGTAACATATGTGGTGTTCGATATCCTGCAGTATAAAAATCAGGACCTACGGAAGATGCCGCTGCTGCAGCGTAAAGAGATCCTTGCCGGCATACGTATGCCGAATCAGCACTTCTGCGTCATACCCTTCGTGGAAGGTGCGGGAGAAGGATTGTTTGATCAGATAGTGAACCGAAAACTTGAAGGGATGGTAGGTAAGCGGAAGAATAGCCTTTGGCGGGTTAGATTTAGAAACTGGTTCAAATCGGGGCTGTTGCGGACGCCAGTATTAACGGAACTAGGATGAGAAGAAATATAAAAGAACCCCGCCAGCCTATGCCAGCAGGCTTCTTTTACCGATGCCATCGGATTACACCACTGTTCTACCGTTAATGTTAAGGCGAGTATAACCGAGCATAAAAGCCGTGATAGATTATTATTATATCCAACCACAGAAGGCACTAGAAATTATCACTAACAAGATAAAAAGAACCAAAATTGCTCCTATACCTCCACCACCAAAACCGTAACCACCTGCACAGGGACCTGCGCCAACTCCGCCTACAAATTCACTCACGAGTATTTCCTCCTTTAATTTAGAGTACATCATAGCTTATGAATTAATCGTGGCTTGGTAAAGGCGAAGCGGTAAATAAAACAAATGAACGCAAAATGATCCTACCAGCACGTAGCCGGTAGGGTCCCGCTTTTTACAGAAACTTGTTCGTTTTCGGTTTGTCTTCCTTATCGGTGTATCCTGTTCCCTCTTTGGGATTGGAGATGATCCCGAGGATCACCAGGAGGCCGAGGATTGCATCGCTAACCCGGTAATATTTGTGCTTAATTCCTCGGAAATTTCAAACCCGAACACATTTCCAGCTGCCGATACAATAAGCAGCACCGCCGCCACCAATATCCACTTTATGAGAACGGAAACGACTACGGTCCCGGTTGTGCGAATCATAAAAAAAACCCCACTCGTTCGAGTCGGGTTTCCACACATCAACAGTTTATTTTCAGCACCGGACAACGTACCAAGGATGGCTTCCATGATGGGATCGGACACACCCGATGCTTCATCAACAATGAAAAGCATGTAATCCTCGTGGAAACCCTGCATGTTCTCGGGTTTGTTGGCCGTCCTGGCCGTTGCAAACCACCGCTGTTCATGGCCTATCATATAGACCTTGGTCTTGGTCCACTTCAGGAGATTCTTCACCATGGAGTTCTCCAGCCACTTAGACACCTCGGCCCAAAGAACTTCATGCAGCTGCTGTTTGGTTGGCGCCGTACATACCACTTTGGGATTCGGACGGCAACACAGAAACCAAATGACCAATGCAGCCTCAAGGCCCGTCTTCCCTACACCCTGACCAGAGCGGACACTGGTCCTCGGGAACTGAGTGACATCCATCATGACGTCACACTGCCAATCGTCTGGATCAAAGCCCATCATATCTTCAGCAAAAGCAACCGGGTCATCCCAATATAGATCAAGCAAATCAGTAACAACGTTATACGGCTTACTCATCGGCTAACGCTCCGTTTGCTTCGCTCTATGCCGCTCTGTAATCTCCTTCAGGGCTTGAAGCATCCGGCGCTCACGGATAGACAGCAGTTTTATCGCTTCATCCGCCTGTTGAATTGGATCAGTATCTACTTGATCACCAGATCCCGCTCATCTTCGCCCAAAGCATCAAGCCAAATCGTTTCATACTCCCCCGTTGTAACGGCCTTCTTGTTTCTTGGCGGTCCTCCAGACCCGCCCTTATTTTACCAACTGCTCTTTTATTGCACGGGGGTGCTCCGCTGCGATTACCGACAGCGTTCTTGTTCCCTTTGGGAGCGCCACGTTTAGTAACGTTACCTTTCGATTCATTGGTAACGTTACTATTCAAATCAGGCAGTCCACTTGTCCTGGAACTTCCATTTACGAACTTGAGTCTCCCCAATAGAAAGAGCAGCAGCGATGTCCTTTAGCTTCATCGTCCCGCCGTTCCCCAGCCACATCAGTTTTGCCTTGTCCCGTTCGGGACTTCTCTCTCCAGCCATGCTACACCATCACCACCCCCGATATATCAATTGCTCAATGCTCCTTGACGCCACTATAGGTTTTGATAGACTTAACCAGAACGAACAAATCTATCAGGAGGAATCATATGAACCTTGCAACTTTTTTCCCCTATCGAAATGATGTAAGAAAGACATTAATTCCGTACTTAAAAGAACTGACCGTAGAACAGTGGTATGGAGCACACCCCGATCACCCTAACTCAATAGCTTGGATCGTTGAACATATCGCTCGTAGCGAAGATGAATGGATCAATGTTGTTGCTTCGAAGACAGAGCTACAATTACCTCGAAAAATTGAAAGCCCCCAGCAGCTTTTACAAGCCTACATAGACATTCGGAAACAGACTGATCTCAAGCTCAATTCAATCCATTATCTTGAGAATGATCCGGCTATCCCGCTACCTACATATTCCGATGGTTGGCAACCGCCCTCTCCTCCAACTCTACGCTGGATATTTCATCATGTGTTCGATCACGAGACTTATCATGTGGGACAAATCGGAGTAATTGCCCGACTAAATGGCTTTTCAGGGCCTCTTTTCTGACAGCTTAGAATGTGTCTTTCTGTATCTCAATATCTATTTCAATCAGCTTCTTCAGGTCATCCACCGTCTTGATCTCAATCCGGCCATCTTGAAAGTCCTTTACCCACTTGGCTATGCCTGCCTTGACGATCTTCCGGTATTGCCCTTGCTCTCGAGGATACCTTCCATGACTGCGAGCTCATGCTGCATAAGCAAATCCTTATTCTCAGGTGTTCCCATTGTCGTTCCCTCGGCTTTCCGTTATGATGGAATGCGAGATAGCGGCGGAGTCGATAAATGCCGCGCGCGGCGGGCCGCTATCTCAGCCGGGGGATACCCTGGTCTATGGGGAGGACGTTACAGCGTCCTCCTTTTAATTTGCCTTAACATAAGAAAAACCGCCCAAATTAGACGTTTACCTCTAAACAATAAAGGTTTCCGAGTCAGTTCAAATATCTTTACTATCCAATTAGTCCTCGGTAGCCAAATTTGAATTTGTAATTGCTAATCTGATTTATTGAGTTATCGTGTTCCATTAGTTGAACGAGCAGCCTCACAATCTCACTTGAAATATTTAAAGGACATGTTCCGCCTCTACCTATACCCTCATAAATTATTACAAATCATTTATTAAAAGTGAGGAGTAACAAAATGAATATGACTAATCAACAACATCTTCAACATCAAACTCTTGCAACCATAAGCCCGGCTGTTAGACATGGATTACGAGAAGCCCACTACCTTGGGTATCAACATGCATTAACAGAAGCAGTTGCCATTGGATATTTAATGGGAAAAGGCTACGATTATGATACTGCTTGGAGAACTGTTGAATCTTGGTGGAGACCTCCAGGAACTCCATTACCTCAGATGTATTAGATAACCTTCCAGTTTCTTGTTATTTTGCTATTACACATTTAATGATTTATTCTGAACAAAGAAATGAAAGTGGTCATTGAGTTTGATATCTAAGAAAATGGGCTTCGTTACTTTTATGTCTTCATACAGCGGCCCGATCTCATCCAGCAATTAGTTCCAGTAATAAAATACTGAATAGAAAAAGCGAGAAGAGTTACGCCCCGGTCATATGCCGCATTCATGCAGCGGTGCGTGTCATTCTCGCCTTTTTCTATGCTTACATACTATCACGGAAAAACCGTCATGTAGTGCTCAACATACGGTCAAATTACGTTCAGGTTGTGTTCATTTTAGAGTCAAAAAAGGCAACAAACCAAACCATTAATTAAGAAATAGTATGAACGTATGAACCCTTTGAAAAGTGGTAGTGGACCTTATCTTAAGATAAGGTCCACCGACAAAAAAAATTATACGCGACGATGTTTTCTGTGCTTTTCGCACTTAACTACTGCTATTTGCCCAGGTTTAAGGATAACAACAATAACTTTTTTATGATGATGTCTCATGAGATATTCCTCCTCCCATAAAAGAGTTAATACATTATATGAAGGTGGCTAAAATTGAATTGGACTAAGAAATCAATGGAAATTACTCATTTTTTTCATGCTCACTAAAACTCCGCGTCATCCTGCTCAAAGAACCCCATGAGTTTCATACTGTTTGCCATGCTTTCAGTGCCTTCAGATATCTTCCGCCGAATGGTGCTGTCACTTAGACCATGCCGGAAAAACAGCAGCGTCTCCTTGTAGGAGAGTAACCTTGCATGAACATGTAATCGACAGCTCTCTTTGCCTCATCGTCCTGGATCAAACTGAAAGCCCTGCGAAGCTGATGAGTATAAAACTGGTACCGCTGATACACCCAACGCTACTTTTCGATCAGAATCGTAGCATTGGCCGTCTAATCAGCATGCAGATCCTCCTGGTCGATGCGGCGAGCTGCTTCACCATCAATAGCCACTTGCCTTAATTCTTTTTCGAATTTTTCAAAATCTTGCATGAGCATTATCATCTCTTTATATTTTCCGAGCAGGAATTTTGTGCGCTGGATCTCCGCTTCATTCGCTGTTGGAAAGAGTTCCCCTTGCCCCCATGACATCGCCAGTCCCCTCAATCCCCTTTGTGATATAATCGTTGAGAGGAATATATTATCGATTGACCCCCGCCCCAGCCAAGGATTAGGGGGGCTTTTCACTTTTCTGGAGGTGTTTTTTTGAGCGGTAAAAAGGTGGTTCTAATAATTTTACTTGCCTCAGCACTTGGTATATTGGGTTGCTTTGCATTTATCTATGGTTTTCTTTGGATTGCGTTTAATTGGTAAACCTATTTCGTATATAGTTTGGGAGGATTACTCTCCCCAAGGGTTAAGCATCGGATGCGAAACAACCGCATCCACCTAAGTCGTTCAAGTCAATTTGGTTTCCTAGTCCAGACTCCCATTCCTCGCGTAACTGACGAAGGGTTAATTTTTCCTCATCGCCCTTTACCTCTCTTGTCAAGATGGAAACATCAGTACGTCCGAGATATTCTTACATTTCAAGCTCTTTCTGTTCGTGGAATAGATATAAATCCCGTTTTTTTTGCAGCAGATTTATAAAATGTCCCTGTCCAGCTCGTACACAGAATCCACCGCAGTTGTTATGAGCGAATCCCATATCATAAAGTCGTGGCTTGCGTATCCCATCCTGTTTTAGAGCCTTAAGCATTTCGTGTTTGTCCCAATATGGGACTTCCGTCATCATTGCTTTTACTTCATAAGGCCAACCGCGCTGTATGGCCTCCATACGATGTATTTCCATCCAATCAATTGCCGACATATATCAAGGCTTCATCAGGGCCGTACCTTGATTCTACCCACTCACGTGCCAGCTTCTGTTTTAGTTCCGCTGAACACTGAGCCACACGACTGTTCCCGATCCATCGTTCATCATGAAATACTTCCCAGGGATCTCGTCCTTCAGATATCCAGTAAAGCTGAGGTATCCTTTCCATAGCATCCCTGCTGAGCTGATCCAGATATCCTCTACGCATTTCCATGGACTCGTCTACCGATGATATGATTGCAGTTTTCCAATAAGACAGACGGCTTTGGGATCCCGTAAATTGTTATTTTCCCATTATTAAGAGACGATACTTGAGCAATTAATATTATTTAGGAGGTCGATGGAATAGTGGCTAGCTTTTTTCAAGGTACCAGCAAAAAATAAACAAGGATTTAAGTGGGGATGTATAAAGGATTGTCACCGGAAAACGCAATATCAAATCAAACGTTGAGGAGATACGAAAAAACAAGCCGAAGAACGCGTCGGTCACGATGAGCAAGATGAACATTCAATTTTCAGACATCCTAGCTGGCCTTTCCTCGCAAGGAATGTGACCTTGTTGTGACCTTATACAAGAAAAGAGACCCCGAGAGGTCTCTTTTTCATTGATATGGCAGGCTTTTGAGGCCCTTTTTACATCATGCCGCCCATACCGCCCATGCCGCCCATATCAGGCATAGCTGGTTTTTCTGGTTCTGGCTTGTCAGCGATAACCGCTTCGGTTGTCAGGAACATAGCCGCAACGGAAGCTGCGTTTTGAAGAGCGGAACGCGTTACTTTCGCAGGGTCAACGATACCTGCTTCGAACATGTTCACCCACTCGTCTGTAGCAGCGTTGTAGCCGATACCGATCTCTTCTTTTTTCAGACGCTCTACGATGACAGAGCCTTCTTTACCAGCATTGGCTGCAATCGTACGGATTGGCTCTTCCAGAGCGCGCAGAACGATGTTTACGCCTGTTTTCTCATCGCCTTGTACTTCTACAGCAGAAACAGCGTTGTATACGTTCACGAGCGCTGTACCACCACCGGATACCATACCTTCTTCAACCGCAGCGCGAGTTGCGTTCAGGGCATCTTCGATGCGCAGTTTGCGTTCTTTCAATTCCGTTTCAGTAGCCGCACCAACTTTGATAACTGCTACGCCGCCAGCCAATTTAGCCAGACGCTCTTGCAGTTTCTCTTTGTCGAAATCGGAAGTGGTTTCTTCCAATTGGTTGCGGATTTGCTTCACGCGAGCATCGATGTCTTCTTTGTTGCCAGCGCCATCCACGATGATTGTGTTCTCTTTGGTTACGCGCACTTGACGAGCTGTACCCAATTGATCGATGGAAGCTGTTTTCAAGTCAAGACCGAGCTCTTCGGTAATCACTTGGCCGCCAGTCAATGCAGCGATATCCTGCAGCATGGCTTTGCGACGATCGCCAAAGCCAGGAGCTTTAACAGCAACCGCGTTGAATGTTCCACGCAGTTTGTTCACGATCAGCATCGCTTGCGCTTCGCCTTCGATGTCTTCTGCAATCAGAACAAGCGGTTTGCCTTGTTGTACGATTTTTTCAAGGATCGGCAGGATCTCTTGCGTGTTGGTTACTTTCTTATCCGTGATCAGGATGTATGGATTTTCAAGAACAGCTTCCATTTTATCCGTATCCGTAATCATGTATGGAGAGATGTAGCCGCGGTCGAATTGCATACCTTCTACAACCTCAAGCTCCGTCAAGAAGCCGCGGGATTCTTCAACAGTGATAACACCGTCTTTACCCACTTTGTCCATAGCTTCTGCAATCAGTTGACCTACTTCATCGTCAGCTGCGGATACGGAAGCGACTTGAGCGATCTCCTGATGGTTTTTCACTTCTTTTGCGATGTTTTGAAGCTCAATAACCGCTGCTTTAACCGCTTTATCGATACCCTTGCGGATAATCATTGGGTTTGCACCAGCTGTTACGTTCTTCAGACCTTCGCGGATCATGGCTTGCGCCAGAACCGTTGCAGTCGTTGTACCGTCACCAGCAACATCGTTTGTTTTGGTAGCTACTTCTTTAACGAGCTGAGCACCCATGTTCTCGAATGCATCTTCCAGCTCGATTTCTTTAGCGATGGTTACACCGTCATTCGTGATGAGCGGGCTTCCGAATTTCTTCTCAAGCACCACGTTACGGCCTTTCGGTCCGAGTGTTACTTTAACTGCATTTGCCAAAGCGTCTACACCTCGAAGCATTGCGCGACGGGCGTCTTCACTGAACTTAATGTCTTTTGCCATGGTATTACATACCTCCCTAGTGGATTAATGAATATTGGAACATGATATATTCAGGCGTTCATTAGCCTAAGATCGCGTGGATGTCGCTTTCTTTCATAATCAAATATTCTTTACCTTCGTATTTGATTTCTGTTCCAGCGTATTTGGAGAAAATAACGCGGTCGCCTTCTTTAACTTCCAAAGGTACACGAGCGCCGTCTTTCAGGGAGCCACTGCCTACAGCAATAACTTTACCTTCTTGCGGCTTTTCTTTAGCGGAGTCAGGAAGTACAATCCCGAATGCCGTAGTTTCTTCTTGTTCGATCGGTTCTACCAATACGCGTTCACCTAAAGGTCTGATCATGAAAAAATAGCCTCCTTTAAATATGTTGTGATGCTTTTTTCAAAGCTTTATGTATTAGCACTCGACAAGCCTCAGTGCTAACAACCAATTTTATGATACTCAAGTTGTCTCAAAATTTCAAGTCCTTTGCATGATTTTTTGATCATTTTTTTGTAAATTGGACTCCGGTTGGGGTTGTCTCTCAACCCCCTTCTCCATTGTATCCATGACCAGCCAAAATATGCCTGAGTCCTAAGGACGCCTATACAAACATCTATACAAAGAAAGAGCGCCTTCTGCCGATCTCGAAGGTGCTCTTCATGCTTGAGTAAATATTAATCTTCATCCTCTTCGTCCGCCCGTATGTACCGGCTGTCTCGTTCCATGTCCGCCTCTAATTGCTTGCGATAGATCACAGAGGACAGGAACACACTGAATTCATACAGCAGCAGCAGTGGAATCGTGACCAGGAAATCCGATATGAAGTCCGGCGGCGTAATAACAACCGCTATGAATACGAGTGCAAAATAAGACACTTTGCGCATTTTCCGAAGCCGCAGCGGGTTCAAAATGCGGATTTTCGTTAAGAACATTACCACAAGCGGCAGCTCAAACAGCAGGGCCAAGGGTAAAACGAGATTGAACATAAAATTTAAATAATTGGCAATCCCGTAGGTTTCCTGCAGCCCCATACTCTGTGTAATCGCTGTAGTAAATGACAGCGTCATTGGAAACACGATGTAATATCCGAACGAAATGCCCACGATGAACAGAAGGAACGCGTAGGGTACGTAGCGAATGGCCGCTTTCTGCTCTTCTTTGCGAAGTCCAGGCTTTACGAACGCCCATAACTGATAGAAGATCAGCGGAACCGAGATAACCAATGAGAAAATCGCAGCGATTTTCATATAAATCCCGATGCCATCCCAGAAGGAAAAAGCATGCAGTTCAAAGTTCTTCGCTTCTTCCGCTGCCGTCAAATAATGATAGATCGGCTCCGCAACAAAAAGCCCTGCGATCAGTCCGGCTATGAATACCACGAGAACGATAATGATTCGTTTGCGAAGCTCGCCCAAATGCTCGACAAGCGCCATATCTTTCACTTGCTCTGACATGTTAGACACCACCCTGTATGTGACCCTGGCAAAACAAAATCCCTCCCGAAGGAAGGGACTTCACGCCTTGCATTCTAGTATTATTCCGGAAGACGCTTGTCTTCAACCTTGGCCGGTTCAGCGGCAACGGCTTGCTGGGGAGCCTCTTCCTTCTTCTTCGCTGGTGCATCGTCAGCAATAATCTCGCGCGCACCATCCTTAAACTCACGGAAAGTTCTTCCGACCGCACGTCCAAGCTCAGGAAGCTTGTTCGGTCCGAACAAGAGCAGCGCCAAAATGACGAGCAAAATAATACCCGGCACTCCGATTTGACTCATATCTATTCTCCTCCTCGTCCTGCTCTATGCCTTCAAAAGGACTTCAGGATGACCTAAATCCATCATGCCTTGCACTACAACAGGTTTTAACTTCAAAGAAATTATCGCACGACAGCAATTGACAAGCTCATATATCGCCATCATACCATAATGTAAATCACATAAACAGTCTAGAATCGTGACAGTTTATTTACATAATTATCTAATAGGGTTCCCCTCAGAGCTGCTCCCGATACTGCCCCGTTACCATTAACAATGCTTCCGGAAGCTGGTCCATGACGGCAGCCAGATTCTCATGCACGCCTTTTGGGGAGCCCGGCAGATTGACAATCAGGGTACGGCCGCGAACGCCGCATACGCCTCGAAACAGCATTGCACTTCGATTCTTCTGCATAACCGTAGCTCGCATGGCTTCCGCAATGCCAGGCACCTCACGCTCAATGACCCGTCTTGTTGCTTCGGGGGTAACATCACGAACCGCCAGTTCCGTTCCCCCTGTCGTCAGCACGAGATCCACTTGGTAATAGTCCGTAAGCTCAATCAGTGCAGCAATAATCTCGTCCTGCTCATCCGGTACGATCCGGTATTCGATAATTTCACCGCTCAGCTCTTCCTCCACCAATTCCCGAATAACCTGAGCGCTCGTATCCTCGCGTTCCCCCCGCGAACCTTTGTCGCTCGCCGTCAGGATCGCCGTTTTCCACACCATCTGCTCTCTCTCCTTCCCACTCGTCCGAATATCTCCTGTATCTATGCATGCCTAAGTTGTTTCTTGTATGTAATCCCCACTCTTGCCGCCGGTTTTGCTCACCAGTTGGGTCGGACCGATGATCATGTCTTTCTGCAATGCCTTGCACATGTCATAGACCGTGAGGGCAGCTGCCGAAGCAGCCGTTAAAGCTTCCATTTCAACACCGGTTTTGCCTGTCGTTTTCACAGTTGTTTCTATATATAATTCATCTCTTGCATTATCACTGAATTCCACGTTAACACCGGTCAGCGGAAGAGGATGACACATCGGAATCCAGTTCGACGTGTTCTTGGCTGCCATTATGGCTGCAACCTGTGCTACCGCGAGTACATCTCCCTTGCCTATCTTTCCTTCTTGGATGCGGATCAGCGTGTCCGGCTGCATTCGGACCGTGGTCTTCGCTACCGCTGTCCGTGCCGTCACATCCTTCTCACTGACGTCTACCATTCGTGCTCTTCCTTGATTATTAAAGTGACTCAATTCCATTCGTTATCCCTCCGTAAACCAGGTCCGGCCTTCCCTGAATATCCCAGGTCGGTAACCAAACCGTCCAAGACTCTGTCGTGTTCTTCCATTGGAACATGCTCCAACACCTGAACCTCGTAGCCTATTCCCACCCACAAGGGCTCCTTGAGGCGAGCCGCATCATGCACTTCATGACAAAGCCTGTCCGCCAGCCGGTCATAATAACCGCCGCCGTACCCTAGTCTTCCGCCGTTCCTGTCAAACGCAAGCCCTGGTACCCAGATGATATCAGGTACGTCATTCATAAACATCTTAGACCTCTGCGGATCGGGCTCCTGGATACCGTATGCTCCCGGGATCAGCTCATCCCATTTCTGAAGCTCATACAGTTCCATCGATCGATCTTGGGGTAGGCTGCGGGGAACGATAACTTGCAACCCATGCTCCCATGCCCACTCGACAAGCGGCCGCGAATCCAGCTCGGAACGGAATGGAACATAAATCATCATGCTTTGAACATGGCACTCTTTCATAACCTCCGAAGCCATCTCGCAAGCCTGCTTCGACCGCTTGGTCCGTTCTTCATCGGATAACTCATCCCTGCGTAAGGTCATGCTCCTGCGCAGGGCATGCTTTGCGGATACCCGCTTAATTTCTTCTTCAGGGTTCAACAACGTGATCGTTCCTCTCACGCTCATAATTAAGTTTAGTTTACCACTGTTCCTTCCTTTAGCCAAGAATGCCGGAAGTCGCCAATCATGGTCGATTGTTCGGCCATTTTCATGTACACTTATTTTAAGATATCAGAAGCGCATGAACCTCAATAGCATGACCATCCTGATATCGCAACAGAAACAATTTCTAAACGCGGTCTATCTTCTTAGAATGTACGTCGGTAGACGTTTTTCTTATAATGAAGAATGAATCATATAGAATGATGGAGGTTTCACATAACATGCTGCTGCAAGCCAATGGCATTACCAAATTATATGGTGTTACGCCCGTACTGGACGGGATCAATTTACAAGTGCTTGAACGCGAAAGAATTGGACTCGTTGGTGTGAATGGAGCCGGCAAATCGACGCTCCTTAAAATTTTGGCTGGCGAAATGTCTTACGATGGCGGACAGATATTCAAGGCTAAGGAAACCACCGTCGGTTATCTTGCCCAGAACAGCGGACTTCAGTCTGATTCGTCGATATGGAATGAGATGCTGGATGTCTTCACCCCTCTGCTGGAGATGGAGCGTGAGCTTCGTCAGATGGAGGAGCAAATTGCCGACCCCAAATCGAGCGAGGACCCCAAAAAATATCAGGAGCTCCTGGATCGTTACGCAATCCGCTCCGACTGGTTCAAGGATCAAGGCGGGTATGAGATCGAAACACGGATTCGCAGCGTGCTGCACGGCATGGGCTTTGGCAGCTTTTCGCCGGACACCTCCATTGCTACATTAAGCGGCGGGCAGAAGACCAGGCTTGCTCTTGCAAAAATATTGCTTCAGGCACCCGATCTGCTCATGCTCGATGAGCCGACGAATCATCTGGATATCGCGACTCTCACCTGGCTGGAGGATTATCTGCGCGGATATTCCGGCTCATTACTCGTCGTTTCCCATGACCGTTATTTCCTGGATCGGCTTGTTACAACCATCGTTGAAATTGAACGCCGTCATTCCAAAAAATATACGGGCAACTACAGCCGTTACATTGAGCTGAAAGCCGCCGAATACGAATCCCAGCTTAAACAATATGAGAAGCAGCAGGATGAAATCTCCCGTATGGAGACCTTTATTCAGCGCAATCTGGTTCGAGCTTCAACAACCAAGCGCGCGCAGAGTCGGCGCAAAGCGCTCGACAAGATGGATAGGCTGGACAAACCGCTGGGTGATCTTAAGAAGGCACACTTCTCTTTTGAAGCCGAGTATATGTCGGGTAAAGATGTGCTTCATGTACGTGACCTGTCGCTCTCGTTTGAGGAAGGCAAGCCCTTGTTCAGACAAGCTTCCTTTGACCTCAGTCGTGGAGAAACCGTAGCTTTGATCGGTCCTAACGGGGTCGGCAAATCAACGCTGCTTAAATGTCTGATCGGTACGATGAAGCCCTCAGCCGGATCGCTGCAATGGGGCACAAAAGTGAAAATTGGCTACTATGATCAAGAGCAGTCAGAGCTTAACCCGAGCAACACGGTTCTGGAAGAGCTGTGGGGGACCTATCCTCATATGGAAGAAGCGCGTATTCGTACCGTTCTCGGCAACTTTCTCTTCAGCGGCGAGGATGTGCTCAAGAAGGTCAGCTCCTTAAGCGGCGGTGAAAAAGCACGTGTCTCACTTGCCAAACTCATGCTGCTGGAAGCCAACATGCTTATACTGGACGAGCCTACGAACCATCTTGACTTATTTGCAAAAGAGGTTCTGGAATCGGCGCTGATGGATTACGAAGGCACTTTATTATTCATATCCCATGACCGTTATTTCCTTAATAAAATGGCGGAGCGCATTCTCGAACTTCATCCGGACGGCATTCAACATTTCCTGGGTAATTATGACGACTATACGGAGAAAAAGCAGGAAATTCTGGATATGAACGATGAGCCTTCCGAGCCGTTTGCCCGCCACACCCTGAAACAGGAGGGGAAAGCAGAGGTTTCAGCCGAGAAACAAGGGGCCGTCTCCTTTGAAGCTGAGAAGCAAGCGAAACGGGAGGAACGCAACCGTCAGCGCAAGCTCGTAAGTCTTGAGGAGCAGATTCATACTTTGGAATCGGAAATTTCCGAACTGGAGACCGAAATGACACTGCCTGAGATCTATCAGGATTATATGGCCCTCCAGGAACGGCAGCAATCGTTAGAGGAGAAAAAACGTCAGCTTGAGCAGATTTTTGCCGAATGGGAGTCATTGCTGGAATCGTAAAAAAAATTTCACAAAAGTGTTTCAAATGAGGTTTTGCATTTATACACAAACTTATCCCCAACAATGGTGCATAAGTTCAACTTGAAAATGGCCGAAATGGCCATTTTTTTATTGTTAAACACGCATTTCCGGTCCTATATCCAACTTTATCCACCAAGTTATGCACACTATCCACAGTTTTGACCATAAAATCTGAAAATCCTGTCCCCTTTTTTCAAAGCTTTGCAAAACACTGATTTATCGACATTTTTTTTGCTTATGCACATTTTCGGGCGAATATGTGGATAACGTTGTTCACAACTTGACAGATTTATATTTCCTATATAATGAACTGCTATATAGAATTACTTCTATTTCAATCCAAGTTATACTGAGTTTTTATAAAAAAAGCGACCTTCCTCATTCTGAAAGTCGGAAGGTCACTAGCTGTGGGAACAGCTCATTACACGGGGATTCACATCCCGCTTCTTACAAAGTAATTCTCGTCAGCAGCAACATCTGCTGAAATCCTCCATCTGCACGCTTGCCAGCATCCACACCGTAATGGGCTCCACCGGTTCCGTCCCCATTTATAATGTCATGAGCTTAGCTTCCATTTCTGAATCAAGACAGGTGTATATGACATCGACCGCTCTCATGTGAATCAACAACGCGACGAGAACTCTGCGTAATCAAACTTTCGGTTGTGGTTGTATCCCGAACTCTGCTGTTCCACCTACACCGACATCAATGCCGAGTTGCATGCAGCGACATAGGCCATACCCGCTGCCATGACGATATCCTGGTGTACAGCCGTTCCGCGGAAAATCTTGCCGGCCTTCTCGACGGTAACTGCGGCCTCCGCATGCGCATCTTCCCCGCTGCTCAAAGAATGGAGCTCCAGATCGCCAAAGGTGATATAGCTGCTAATGCCTTGGCTAATCGCCGATATGACGGCTTGCACGGGTCCCTCTGCTACACTGGAATAGGTGGCTTCCGTTTCCTCGCTCAGATGACGAAGCGTTACGGCTGCAACACGGCTTCTTCCCGTACCCGAGATCACCTGCGCCTCTGTCAGCTCATACACCTGCGCCGGTTTACCCAGCGTGCTGCTGACCATCTGCAGCAGCTGATCATCACTGACCACCTTCTGGCGGTCAGCCGTCTCCTTGAATGTGTCATACAAGGTTTCCATCTCGGCCCCATCGAGCTGAACCCCGTAACGGGCCAGACGATCCTTCAAGGCATGACGGCCGGAATGCTTGCCCAGCACGATCATGCTGCGCGGAATGCCCAATATGTCCGGGTCCATAATCTCGTAGGTGCTTCGATCCTTCAGAAGACCATCCTGATGAATGCCAGACTCATGCTGGAAGGCATTTCGACCGACCACCGGCTTGTTGAAGGCAATGGGAAAATGCATGGCTCCGCTAACGAGGCGGGAGACTTCGTACAGCTTTTCCGCTGTAATCCCCGTCTCCGCACGCAGCATGTCACCCCGTGTAGAAAGAGCCATCACCAGCTCCTCCAATGCGCAGTTGCCTGTGCGTTCGCCTACCCCGTTTACGGTAACCTCAATCTGGCTGGCACCATTCTGAATGGCGGCCAGGCTGTTTGCAACAGCCAATCCCAGATCATTATGGCAATGGGCGCTGTACGCTACCGTCTTTCCGCCTCGCGCACCTTCCCGTACACGGCGGAACATCTCGCCATACTCATTCGGAAGCGCATAACCGACCGTGTCCGGCAGGTTGATAATCGTGGCTCCCTCTTCAATGACGGCTTCCACCATTTCAATCAGGTCATCGATTCCTGTGCGCGAGGCATCCATCGCTGTGAACTCCACCACATCGCTGAACTGCTTCGCATAAGCTGTCATCTCTCGTGCCCTTGCTACAACATCGGGACGGCTCATGCGCAGTTGATGGCGAAGATGGATGTCGGAAGAGGAAATGAACAGATGGATCCGTCTTCTGGCTGCGTCCCGGGTTGCCTGAACAGCAGCATCAATATCCCCTTTCACTGCGCGTGCAAATCCGCAAATCTCCACCTGCTGCAGCTGTCTTGAGATGGCCTGAACGGCGGCAAACTCACCTGGACTGGACACTGGGAAGCCAGGCTCCATTACATCAACCCCCAGCTCAGCCAGTTTGCCGGCCAGCACAATCTTTTGTTCAGGCTGAAGGCTTGCCCCCGGTGCCTGTTCCCCGTCCCGTAAAGTGGTATCAAAAATTTGGATCGTTCTCATGGACTCCGTCATCTTCCTTGTTCCTCCCTGGTTATGGTATATCCCGGATAGATATTCCGGGTCAATCTCAGTCATCCCATTCTAGTTATGTTCGCTTTACGTCCGCACGTCGACTTGCATTCGCATCCCACCCAGCTGCTGCCGGCAGCAAAAAAAGCCCGTCATCTCTTAAACATAAGAGACGACGGGCTTAGACCCTCCGTGGTACCACTCTAATTGACGCCTGTTCACAAACAGCTATCGCTGTGACATATTAGCGTCCACTCACTGTCCATCTGCTCCTCATACCGGCCGGTTATGAGTTAAGATGAACCTCCTGATTACGGAGGATTCTCCGTAAGAGAGTACTTTAGCATGGTGAGCCATTGGTTCCTGTCGAACCATCAGCGAATGCGTTGTTCCCCTCCTCCGCTCCCGGGCGAGATTCAAAGGCTGCTGCCGCTGCGTTACACCTACCCGCAGCTCTCTGTAAGACAGCTTCCTTCTACTGCTCCCGTTCATCACGTTTATTCGATATGCTGTTATGCCGAATCCTTACTATCTGCGGACCGCTTCTCCGGACACCTGCCCCCGCTGCGCGATTTCATTAATCTGTCAATGGTTCCCCGCAGCCTGCTTAGAGATATCCCGGCATGCAAAAAAGCCTGCCGTCTCTTTATGCAAGAGACGACAGGCTATCCTATCGCGGTACCACTCTTGTTGACTTTAAGCTCCCAGGCTATACATGCCCGGTCCTTGAAGCCCCCTCAGCCGCCAAATAACAAGTTATTTGTGCGCAGCCATTCTCACGGAGGCCATTCCGTAGCAAAGTCAAACTCCGCAATCTCATTCAAGCCTTAACCATAGGCCATTTCATTGCGTAAGGTTCCCCTGCTCCACTCCCAGGTGAGTTCAGGTCCCTATCGACTGCGTTGCACCGTCCCGCAGTTCTCTTCATCCAAGGGTAACCATACTAATCCTGTTCATCGCGTTTCAACAATCTGGAATTTGATCATGATTATACGTGCTATGCAGTGAGGTGTCAAGAAGCTTTTAGCTTCATAGCGCTGCCCAAATTTCGAGCGGCATTTGCGGATCGGCCTTCATATCCAGCGGCGTAAAGCTGCCCTGCTTCCATTTCAAATGCGCTGCGGCAGCAATCATCGCCCCGTTATCGGTGCAATACTGAAATGGTGGAATGATCAGTGAAATTCCTTCCCGTTCGCATCGCTCAGATAGTTCTTTGCGAAGCCCGCGGTTGGCCGCTACGCCACCGCACAGCAGCAGCTGCTTGGCAGCGTAAGCTCTGACCGCGCGTACGGCCTTCTCCACCAGCACTTCTACAACAGATTCCTGAAAGCCGCGGGCTATGGCCTCCGTCCGGACTTCCTCTCCACGCATTTTGCTCTGATTCACAACATTTAATACAGCCGATTTCAGGCCGCTGAAGCTAAAATCATACGAATCCGGCTCCAGCCACACGCGCGGCAGGTCCACAACCCCCTCGGCTTCGAGTGCCATACGATCCACATGTGGACCTCCGGGATAGGGAAACCCAAGCGCCCTCGCCACCTTATCATACGCTTCGCCAACCGCATCATCCCGCGTTCTGCCAATCAGTTCGAAACTGCCCTCGTCTTTCATGTAGACCAGCTCGGTATGGCCTCCGGAAACAACCAGCGCCATACAAGGATACTCGATATCTCCCACAAATCGGTTGGCATAAATATGACCGGCAATATGATGCGTGCCGATCAGGGGTTTGTTAAGCGCAAACGCCAGGCTTTTTGCAGCCATAACACCGACCAGAAGCGCCCCAACCAGACCAGGGCCCTGTGTGACGGCTATCGCCGACAAGTCCTTCATGTCAATTCCGGCTTTTGCCACGGCTTCCTCTATAATTAACGTGATGCTCTCCACGTGCTTGCGGGAAGCCACCTCAGGCACCACCCCGCCAAATGCTTTATGCGTTTCAATCTGACTCGCAATGACGCTGGACAATACCTCGTGTCCGTCCTTCACAACGGCAACCGAAGTCTCGTCACAGCTCGTTTCTATCGCTAATATGCAGCTATGCTGCCGATCTGTCATTTCATCCTTCATAGTAGCCCATGACTTCCTTCCTCGCCATCGTCCTCCCGGTAAGGGGGCAGATCTGCCCACATGATAAGTGCATCTTCCTGGTTGTCGGAATAATAGCCCTTCCGGACACCGGCTGGTTTAAATCCTTTTTTAATATATAAGCGCTGGGCAACATGGTTGGATACCCGAACTTCCAGCGTCATTTTTTCCATTCCCATATACGCAGCGGTCTTCATCAGTTCCGTAAGCAGACGATCGCCCCACTTGCGGCCGCGGTACTGCTCCAGCAGCGCAATATTCGTAACGTGTGCTTCATCCACAATCGTCCACATGCCCGCATATCCAACGGTGTGGCCTTCATGTTCCATAATCATATAACGTGCAAAATGATTCAGTTTCAGCTCATTGTGAAAGGCTTCCTCGGTCCAGGGGACAGTGAATGCTTCGCGCTCCACCACGAGAACCTCAGGTATATCCTCCAGGGTCATCAACCGAAAGGACAAACCGTCTTCACCTTCTGCCGGCATATTCTGCTGATCCATGACGAATCCTACGCTCCCTTCACCGCTTACGCAGCAGGTTCGCTTCCGCTTCGGAAAGCTGTGTATAATTGGGTATCAGTGTATGCAAATCGTCCGCTTCCCCGGATAACAGCCGGGCTGCTCCCAGGTACCCCATCCAGCGCCCTTCAAGAGAATACGGGTGGATGTGCACCCTGTTTTCAAACCCCGGTTCGAGCTGACGGGCTGTCTCGGCATGGAGATCGACTTCTCCTACAAACCATATGCAGACGGGTCGTTCTTCTTCGGGAAGGCGGGATATTCGTTCCGCAATGGTATTCACCCAGGTCTGCATCAGACGAATGCCGTCTGCTTCTATACGTACCGGGGCTTCTTCCTGGCGCTCTACACTTGCGGCGAATAATGCCGTGTACACTTGTCCCCGCCTGGCATCCAGCAGCGGAATAACCCAGTGGGTTCCCTTCTCAGCCGAAGCTGAATCCCACCCGGATTCCAGGCCTCCCCATGCCAAGGCATGCAGACTGGATATTCCAACGACCGAAATGTGGTTGGCCCATGCCAACGTTTTTGCCGCAGTTACCGCAATCCGGATACCCGTGTATGAACCCGGGCCGATCCCGACAGCAATGCCCTCGATCTGGTCCATACCAACTCCAGCTTCTGCAAGCGCTTGTGCCATCACCGAGTGCAGATGCACCGAGTGGTTGCGGTCCGCATTCGTATTCACTTCTGACAGCAGCTTGTCCTTCTCCATCACGGATACCGCAAGCGATGCCGTAGACGTATCCAGCGCCAAAAACCGCTGCTGCGGCTTCGTGTCATTGTTGTTCATTCATGCTACCCCATTTTTCATTCAAATCCCGGCACCACTCACCATAGGGCTCGCCTAGGCTTGTGAGTGTGATGTTCCGGTGAGCTTCCCCTGTCGTTTCTAGATGGATATGCAGATACCGCTCAGGCATCAGCTCGGTGATCAGGCTGCTCCACTCCACGAGGCAAACCCCTTCGCCAAAAAAGTATTCGTCCAGTCCAAGCTCATCCGCTTCATCCACCGATAACCGGTACACATCCATATGGTAGAGCGGCAGACGCCCCTCATATTCTTTGATAATTGTAAATGTCGGGCTATTCACAACCCCGTTCACACCAAGATGCTGTGCAAATTGTTTGGAAAATGCCGTTTTTCCTGCTCCAAGATCTCCATCTAGACCGATGACCGTCCCTGCTTCGGCCCGCATGGCCAGCCATGCAGCCAGCTGCTCCGTCTCCTCCAGACTGCTTGAAGTCATTCGAAACTGGCCTTCCGTACGGCCATTGTTCACAGATAACCCACCCTTTATTTATTTAGCCCATATCTAAAAATACTTGATCTTCATTATATCGGTCCTCCCAATCCGCTGCAAGAAAATGAGTATTCCCGATTCACAGAGGTGAAAAAAGATACGCGTTAACTAGGTTTGGAAGACTAATACTATGTAGTCACAGATCAAACATTATAGTTGTACCGGAACAAAGATACACTATGAATAATGACACCGTAACCCCCTGATCTGCTGACTGGCGATATCCGATTATTTTTCAGGGGGGATTACTTAACGGACGAATCCAGCACAAACACACCTTATCCGGGTTCCGGCGTCATGGAATCTCGACCAAGGTGTGTTGTTTTGGTGTTCATGCTCATGTTGTATTCATACTGCTTCTCGGAAGCAGATACCCAGCGGGAAACTATTCCCCTTCTTTCAACCGGTCAACGTTGACCGTCATCGTATTGGTTGGTCGGGAACCCACCTGGACCGTAGCCATCCCGTTCTGCTGATCCACATGCTCGATCCACACCGACTCCCCTTCCAGGTTGACCTTATGCGTATCCTTCGAGTTGAAAATTTCTACTGCGCGTTGTACATCCATTCGTTAATCCCCCTTCTCCGTCTCTCTTGGCGACTCGTCCACGACCTCCATTGTATCGGTCGTCGAAGGACCAATCAGCCCGTTGTCCAGCGTGACATTGCCTCCGCCAAGACCTTCGTTGATCATCCGGTCAATATCGAACATTGTAGATTCCCGAGATAGCTCGCTCTCCTCCGAGGTCAGGCTGTTCCAATCCACCATTTCACCGTTGACCGGCTGCGCAGCGGAATGATCAGAAGCCCGGTCCTTCTGTATCTCTTCTGACGTATTGGTTTCATTAGGCTCCATCATGATGAAGATTACCTCCTTATGCGGGCAGAGTTCATCGTCAATATGCCTCAAAACAGTTCTAATTATGCAATCCGGGGCTATAACTCATACTAGAGTCTTTTTTTGGGCACACTAATAGAGGTAATTCAAAAAGTCATCTTTTGATCACGAAGCAGCACATGAAGCTTAATCGACATCGAATTTTGAATTCAGACGGGCCTTCCGGTGCTCACGTAGGTTTTGCCTACGCTCCGCTCCTCAGTCCCTACCTTCATCCAACCTTCTCGGTGCTGAAAACCTGACTTTTTGAAACACACCATTTATAGTCGGAGTAAATAGCGTTTACTACACCGTCATACTCAAACATATTAGAATTTGATAGGAGGTTTCATAGAATGCATACGGTATGGAAGGGCGCTATCAGCTTTGGTCTGGTGCATGTGCCTGTCAAGATGTTCTCGGCTACAGAAGACAAGGATATTTCTATGCGTTACATTCACAAGGAATGCGGCAGCCCGCTCTCTTACATTCGTAAATGCCCTGTATGTGAAGAGGAAGTGGCCTGGGAGGAGATTACGAAGGGGTACGAGTATGAGAAGGGCAAGTTCGTGCTCTTTGAAAAAGAGGAGCTGGATCAGCTCGCGGAACAGAACAGTAAAAACATTACCATTCTGGACTTTGTGGATTTGACCGAAATCGACCCGATTTACTTTCAAAAAACCTACTACCTCTCGCCGGACCAAGCCGGCGCCAATGCCTATCGGCTGCTGCTGGAAGCGATGAAGCAGTCTGGCAAGATCGGCATCGCCAAAATCGCCATCCGCTCGAAGAGCAGCCTTGCCGCGATTCGGGTGCTGGACGAATGTCTTTCGATTGAGACCATATTCTATCCCGATGAAATCCGCCCGATCTCCCAAGTACCGAACTTGCCTGAGAAAACCGAGGTCAATTCCAAGGAGCTGGATATGGCCAAACTGCTGATTGATCAGCTATCGACTCCCTTCGATCCTGAGAAATATACCGATGATTATCGAGAGCGTCTGCTGGATCTTATCAACAGCAAAGTATCCGGCGAAGAGATCAAGATAGCTCCTGCCCGTCAGGAGACCAATGTCGTCGATCTGATGGCTGCCCTTCAGGCCAGCATCGAAGCTGTGAAGCCGATCGGAACGGACCCCGGCACGAAACCGAAACCGCGTAAGTCCACCCGGAAAACCGCGGCCAAGGAGCCTGCCGCCAAGGTCAGCGGCGGTGAAGCGGATACGGATGCACCGAAGCCGAAGCGCCGGAGCACTAAATCCAAGAAATCCGATTCTGATTCCTGATCGGCATGGGACAGCTGCAGAATATGCTGCCTAAGGAGCCAATGGCCCCAATCTCGACGGAACAGATCACCACGGGTGAGGAGTGGGGATACCAATTGAAATGGGACGGCGTGCGAATTCTGGCCGGAGTAGACCCTAGCGGCGTATCCCTGTACTCCCGTAAGCTGTTGGATAAAACCTCCCTGTATCCCGAAGTCGTTCAGGCATTATCCGGGCTGAATGAACGGCGTCTTCTCCTGGATGGTGAGGTTGTCTACTTTCATCCGGAATTAGGTCGACCCGTGTTCCAGAAGGTTCTCCAGCGGGAGCGCTCGCGTGCCATCAGCACGCACGCTCCTCTGTTCACGTATGTCTTGTTCGACATTCTGGTGGACGGCGACCAGGACCTGCGCAAGCTTCCTTATCTTGAACGCCATCACCGGCTGAAGGAAGCCGTTTCCGCCACGCCGGGTCTGCTGATCGCAGATCTGTTTCTTGAGGGCGAGCATTTATGGAATTGGGCCGAGGAACGAGGCTGGGAAGGCATTGTAATGAAGCGCCTCAGCTCTCCATATCGCGAAGGCAAGAAGCATCGGGATTGGTACAAAAAGAAAATTGCCGTTAACATGAAAGCCACGGCTGTTGGACTCATCATGAGGGAGGGCCGCGTAGCCAGCCTGGTTATTGCCGATGACGAGGGCAGCTATATCGGCAGAGCATCCCTCGGGCTTAATGAACAGACCAAAAAAAAGCTGCTGCAGTATGCGGAAAGCCACCAGGCTGGGGCCGCTTGGCACGCACTCCATAATGACCTGAAAAAAGAACAGCTTGCCTGGCTCAGTCAGCCGCTGACGGTGCAGGTTACATTTCTCGAGTGGAGTCAGGACGGCATGATGCGCCATCCCAAACTTGTCTCGATTGAGGGGGTGTAAGCAGCATGGCCCGTACCGTCAAAGGAACCTTGAACATTGAAGGTCAGGAGATTCAAATTACCAATCCGGACAAACCGCTGTGGCCGGAGGTCGGCATTACCAAGGCCATGTATTTGCAAAAACTCGCAGCGATATCGCCTTTCCTGCTTCGATATTGCCAGGGAAGGCTGCTGACTACCATCCGATACCCGCATGGGGTGCAAGGCGAATCGTTCTATCAGAAAAATGCGCCGGAGCCGCTGCCTCCTTTTGTGCACACCTATGTGCATGAGAACATTAATTATGTGCTGCTGAATGGATTGCCCGAGCTGCTCTGGCTCGGGAATCTGGCTGCACTTGAGTTTCATCCGTCGCTGCATTTGGCAGGCAGCGATCAGCCCTGCGAATGGATGATTGATCTGGATCCGACCCTGCCAGAGGAACCCCGGATCATGGAGGCAACTGCAATCGTTGGCAATGTGCTGAACTCCTTGGGGCTGAACTCTGTGCCAAAAACCTCCGGCGCAACCGGGGTTCAGATCATCGTCTCGATTCCGGCAGGCGTAACTTTTGATGAGCTTCGCGCAGTCGGTCAATTCGTAGGCCAATATGTGACGGAGAAATTCCCTAAGCTGTTCACCATCGAGCGGCTTAAGAAAAATCGCGGCGATAAAATCTATTTCGATTATCTACAGCACTATAGCGGAAGAACCCTTGCTGCTCCTTATACACCTCGGGCGCGCAAGCTTGCGACCGTCTCTACCCCGCTGACCTGGGAAGAGGTCCATCGGGATGTTTCGCCTACAGAATTCCACCTGCTGAACATTGTAGAGCGACTGCAAGAAAAGGGGGATCTGCTGCAAGCATTGCCTCCGCAACCGATCGAAAATGTCATCCGTCACCTGTCATCCCAAGGAAAGAACGCGTCAAAAAGGAAAGGCTAGCTGCTCAATATCCGGCATCAGTTCCTCCCGGGAAACTGGCACAGCCGGTTGGGGCAGCTTTTTCGGCTTTGGAGATCCAGCCATGTCTGGCTGTGGCAGATGAAGATTATGACCCCCTTCGTCCGATATTTCGAATGGTTGAGAGAAGCCCGAATTCGTCCCATTCGCACCCGTGATGGCAGCAGGCTCCCGCTTGCTCTGACCGCTCAGATCATATTCGCTGAGCAGTCGGGCCGCCATCGACTTAAAAGCATGAACGTAGTGTTCTTCTGCATAGGCGCCTTGCCTATATAATTCGCGATAAGACTGAACCACATCGGGGAACTGGTTTTTAAGCGTCTCGATATACCATTTCTTCACATCGCGAGACAGCCTCAGCAATGAGATCATGGCAAAAGAAATGCCCCTCTCCTTCGACTGGGACAAAAGCTCCTTCAACTCTGATTCATCATCCGTCAGAAAAGGCAGCACGGGTGCAACAAACAGTCCTGTCGTTATGCCGGCTGCCGATAAAGCGCGCATCGCTTCAAGCCTGCCCCCTGGGTGCGGTGATGCAGGCTCCAGCTTCCGGATGATGTCCCCGTTCAGCGTATTCAAACTGATGTTGACCGACACATTCTCCATCCGGGTCAAAATGTCCATGTCCCTCAGCACGAGTGGAGAGCGCGTTGTAATGCTGGTAGAGATACGGTATTTGGCGAGCAGCTTCAAGCATTCCCGCGTGATTCCCTCTTTGCCCTCGATCGGCTGATACGGGTCCGTTGCCGTACCGATCGTAACCTGTCCAATGGATGTGCGCATCGCTTCAATATCATGATCAAACTTCCTCGCCGCGCTCAATAGCTGCTTCTCCAGTGCTTCGGCCGCATTTGCCTTCATAAAGATATGATGCTGGAATTCGTCCTCTGCCCCCATGCCGATAAACGATTGAAAAGCACGGGCATAACAAAAACTGCACCCATGTCCGCAGCCACGATACGGATTAATGGACCAATCGAAGGGCATCCTCTCTTCTTTCACCCTGTTTAATGTTTGTTTAGTGGTTATGCGTTCGTATTGCGTATGAGCCATTCCTCTTCCTCCCCTCGGATACTGCCATGATAAAGGTTGGGTATACCCTTAATTTTAACAAACATATGTTCCTATTATAAGTGGAACTTACTGGATTTACAAATAAAACTCCAGTTCACATCGTCAATAAAAAAACGTTAACTGAATTCTCATACTCGCTAAATAAAAAAAGTTCCACCCGCTGTTAAACAACACGGGTGAAACCTATATATCGGTATCATATTAATGGATTGCCTTCTTCTTAAAGCGACCGCCCTTCACATCATGGATGTTGCCGATGGCAACAAAGGCTTGGGAGTCCCAGTCTTCCACAATGGATTTCAGCTTCGCTTCCTCCAGGCGGGTAATTACAACAAAAATGACCTTCTTGCTATCGCCCGAGTAAGCACCCTCTCCATCCAGATAGGTAACGCCGCGTCCCAAACGCTGGGTCAATGCATCACCAATCTCCTTATGCTTGTCACTGATAATCCAAACCGATTTGGATTGATCAATACCTTCAATCGTAATATCAATCAGTTTAAACGCCAGGTAATAAGCAATGAGTGAATACATGGCATGATCCCATCCGAAAACAAAACCTGCACTGCCCAGAATAAACACATTGATGAACATCACGATTTCACCGACAGAGAACGGTGACTTCTTGTTGATCAGGATAGCCACGATTTCCGTTCCATCCAGGGAGCCACCGGATCGGATAACTAAGCCAACCCCAATACCGAGGAGAACGCCACCGAACACGGCCGCAAGCAGCGGATCGATCGTAAGCGGGTCGACTGGATGAAGGAAATAAGTGCCAATGGACATGACCAATACGGCGTATAGCGTGGATAGAGCAAACGTTTTTCCGATCTGTTTATATCCTATAAACAAAAACGGAAGGTTGAACAAGGTCAAGAATATCCCCAGCGGAATTTCTGTGATATGAGAAACCATAATGGATACCCCGGTAATTCCTCCGTCAATAATCTTGTTCGGCACCAGAAATATTTCGAGCCCTATTGCCATCAATACCGCACCGAAAGTTAAGAACACCAGACGGCGGAGAATCTTCAAAGTTGCTGAGCCTGCTTTGGGATTCTCCGGCTTCTGCTGCTCCGCTTTCACTTGTGCAAGAATCTTCACATCAATTGACATAAATCTCCCCCGTTCAACTTATGGAAACTAAGTTAATATATATTTATAAGTGGAACTTATATAAATATTCTATCATATAAATAAAAGCTGGACATCCAAATTTCAAAGTTCTTCCTCCTTTTTACTTGCTTTCTATTAAATATGACATTCGATGTAATATATTACAGTTATAGAAGTGGCGACAGCATGCGGCATAATATTTCCGCTGCTTTCTGCCATCTTCCCCGCTGCCGAAATGCCTCCGCATCAATAGGGCGGCTCTGTCTCAGGTCCTCCCTGAAGTCCGATACCAAGCGCTCTATGGGCTGCTGATCAAACAGCACGGCAGTCAGCTCAAAATTACAGAAGAAACTCCGCATATCCATATTTGCCGTACCTACCGAGCCCAGAAGCTCGTCTACGATCAATACCTTGGCATGAATAAAGCCTTTTTCATACTCATAGAAGGTAACTCCCGCTGCCAGCAGCTCTTCCACGTAAGACAAGCTTGCCATCTTGACCAGACGGGAATCGGCACGATCCGGAATAATGATCCGTACATCAACGCCGCTCACCGCAGCCGTCTTCAGCGCTTCATATATCCCCTCATCGGGAATGAAATACGGGGTTGTGATCCATATCCGTTCTTTGGCTACAGAAATCGCCCCAAAACACATCTCCTGGATGGCATTCCAGTTCATATCCGGTCCACTGCTCAGGATCTGGACTTGCTCATTTCCGGTGCATTCATGCTCCGGATACAGGCCAAAATCAGAAATGCGCTCGCCGGAGGCAAGCTTCCAATCGTGCAGAAATACATTTTGCAGAAAATAGACCGCGTCCCCTTTGACCTCCAGATGCGTATCCCGCCAAAAGCCCATTTTCGGGTACTCGCCCAGATAGTCATCCCCGACGTTGATCCCGCCAAGAAACCCGACCGTTCCATCCACAACAACGATTTTGCGGTGATTCCGGTAATTGATTCTGCGGCTGAACATCGAAACCATGGCAGGCAGAAAGAAATAGAACTCCACCCCCGATTCTTTGAACCGTTGAATGAACGTTCTCTTAAGCTTATAACTTCCCAATCCGTCGCAAACCAGACGTACCTTAACGCCTTCTTTTGCCTTGCGAATCATTACATCCTGAAACCGGGTACCAATCCGGTCGTGGCGAAAGATATAGAACTCCACATGAATGTGATCCTTGGCCTGCTCCATGGCATTCAGCATCGCATCGTATGTCTCTTCCCCATCCGTCAGCACCCGGCTCTGATTACAGCCTGTGATGGGACTCTCCGACAGATGATTGAGCAAATTAAACAAACGGTCATTGTGATGAAAGCCGGGATTGTTCATATCCTCTTTACGCTTAACAACGGCAGCTCGATCCCACAGATGCCCTCTGATTTCCTGGAATAGCCTGGAGCCCCGCTTACGAATCTTCAACCGCTTCTGATAATCCTGCGCCACAAAGAAATAGAGTACGAAGCCGATCAAGGGGAGGCAAAATAAAATAAACAGCCATGCCACAGCCTTGGACGGGTTTCGGAACTCAAGCAGCAGCACCGCGGCCATCTGCAAAATAAAGGTGATTAGTGCAAGCAGAAGCCACACCATATCGGCAGCCTCCTCACGATGAATAATAGTGGTTATTGAATAGAAATGACAATGCACTGGAATGCGAGACCTGCAAAATAACTACACTACATCATTGACCAATTCCTTATGTATTTATTCAATTACCCAATCTGGCACCATAGTGAATAAGTTCTCTTATCTCATCATTTTTGACATAGTTTTCGAAAGAATAGAATACATACTAGATAAGGGGCTGGCCAAGTCTAGCGGATAGCCATTAAGATCCATTCATTATGTAGGGAAGGGAGATGCCATGAAAACCGCACACCGTAAACAACGCTTAACCCTGCTGGTGCTTCGGGATGCCCAGCATTCAGTCAGACAGATCCAGCTGTCCAGACCTCTGATGATAGCGGTGCCTGCGGCCGCTATTTTGTCAATCGCCGGATTGATTGTTTCCTTGCAGATCCAATCAGCCCAAACGATCATGGGGCTGGAGAAGCAGTTAACCCTGAAAAGCCTGGAAGCCATCAAGATGGAAGTAACGGTCACAGACAAGGATGAAGCCATCGAACGCCTCAATAAAGCCATCATTCAGCTATCGGGCGAAGCAGAGCAAACGAAGGTCCAGATGGAACGCGTGCAGCAGCTGGAACAGGAACTTCAGCAGTTCATTCAGAAGCACGGCAGCTTGTCCGGACAGACCTCCTCCATTCCGGATGATAACGACCAACATGTCGGCGGGGAATTCATTGCCGTTCATGAGAATGAAATGCTGAGCCTCGCCCAAGAGACCCAAGATGATTTTGTGGAAATTCAGCAATTGATAGCCAGCATGGAACGTCATATTCCACGCACGCTGGACCAGGCGCAAGAAACCCAGGAAAAACGGGAAGGGACGCCTTCACTGTGGCCGACAACGTCCAAGCGTCTGACATCAAACTTCGGTTATCGTAGCGATCCTTTCACCGGGCGCTCGGCCTATCACGCAGGCATCGATATTGCCGGCAAAATCGGTGATCCGGTTTATGCCGCAGGCGCCGGTGAAGTAACTGCTGCCGAACGCAGCGGAGCCCGTGGCCTTTATATCATTGTGAAACATCCCAATGGCCTGGAAACCTGGTACATGCACCTGGACAGTCTGGATGTATCGGTAGGCGATCATGTTAATCAAGGAGAAACCATTGGCAAGCTGGGTTCCTCGGGAAGAAGCACGGGGCCTCATCTTCATTTTCAGGTTGTCAAAAACAATCAGACGGTTGACCCGATACCTTACCTGCAATAAGTCCCATCCATTTATTATTCATTAATAGGAGGAATGTAGTATGAAGAAGAAGAACAAGCGACCATCCCACCGGACTGATACGCTGATTGGACCAGGGAGCGAAGTTGAGGGTGTTCTGCAATGCGAGGATAATTTACGGATCGACGGACGCTTTAACGGCTCCATCGAGAGTCAGGGCTGCGTTACCATCGGGGAGAACGCTGTTGCGCGCTCCAGCATCTCAGCCCGGGAGGTCATTGTGGCTGGCAAGATCTACGGGGATGTAACAGCGGAGAATAAGCTGACCATTACGCCTACCGGACAAATGTATGGAGATGTGTGTGCCAATTCCCTCGTCATTATGGAAGGCGGACTCCTTCATGGCGCGAGTGTAATGGAACATCAAGCCGCAAACGCCGCTCCTTCAGAATCAACCGAAACCCCACTGCCGCTTCAGCGTCCGGAAGCAGGTTAACCCCGCATATGGACGAATGCCCGAACCCGGCAGTTTTATATAGACCGGCTGCTGCATTCAGCCGGCACAATCAAAGAGCCCCTTCTAAAACCATGTGATCACACGGCAGAAGGAGCTCTTTTCTTATCCTGTCGTTCCCGCTATGCGGCTACATCTCTCTTGGTAAAGACTAACCAAGAGATGAGCATAAACACTAGGCAATAGGCAGCCAGAACGGAAACGGAGAAGCCGATACCCACTCCTCCCGGTCCGATAGGAGACTGGATATACCCGCTCAGATCGGTATGGAGAAAGAGCAAGTATTTGGCCCATTGAAACCGTTCCGGATTGAAAATAAAACCAAATATATCTTTGGTGAACAGAACCAGCAGCGATAATCCAATCGCCAGTCCGCCTGAACGGAATACGGTAGATAGCATAAAGGCTATCAGCGAGATCACAAACACCTGGATCGTATCCGTCAGCAGGAGCAGCAGGGAGTTGTTCATGGACGATCCCTCAAATCCGCTAGAGAATCCCGTGTTGCCCGAGAACAACAGCATGGAGATAGCGATACCCACCACAGCCGTAATTCCCGCACAGAGCAGATTAAATAGAACCAGGGACGTGAATTTGGACATCAGGATTTTGCCTCGGCTCCACGGGCGAATCAGCAGCAATTTGATTGTGCCTCCTGCAAATTCGCCGGCAACAAGATCCGCAGCGATGATTACCGAGAATATGGCACTCAAATAAATGGTGAAGCTTTCGGTCCAGGTAAACACGGTCCAGACATCCATCGGTGCGTTGGTAAAGTACAGCATGGCAGGCATCGCCACATTAAACAACACCAGGATTGACAGCATAACCCATGTCCGTACACGGTAGTAAATCTTCATATTCTCATTGGCGACAAGACGGGTAAAGTTACTCAACGGCGGATCCCCCTCCCGTCATTTCCAAAAATTGATCCTCCAGCGACCGCGTTACCGGCTGTATGGCATACACCTGAATGCCGGCTCCGACCAAAACCGCATTGATATCGGCAATCATGTTCCGGTCCCCACGGACGATAATTCGATGTTCCTGGGCTCTCGCTTGAAAATCCTGGAGCAGTCCTTCGGCAGCGTCCGCATCACTCACAGTAAATGCCGTTTCCTCAAACATCCGCTCCCCTTCAGCCGTCCGAAGTTTCCGGATGTCAATCAGCTTGCCATGGCGAATAATACCAACGGTATCACACATAAGCTCCATCTCAGACAGCAGGTGACTGGATACGAATACCGTCGTCCCTTCCTCCTGCGTCAATCTGCGCAAGTAATCGCGCAGCTCCCGGATCCCCTGTGGGTCCAAGCCGTTTGTCGGCTCGTCCAGAATCAAGAGCTTCGGCCTATGCAGCAGTGCTTGCGCCACGCCCAGACGCTGGCGCATCCCCAGCGAATAGGTCTGCACCTTCTCATGGATTCGGTTGCCCAGCCCAACGAGCTCCACCACTTCGTCGATGCGTTCTTTGGTGATGCCCTGCATCATACGCGCAAAATGCTTCAAATTGTTATAACCGGACAGAAATTTATACATCTCGGGATTCTCGACAATCGCTCCAATCTGGGCGGCTGCCTGCTCATAATGGTTCCGAATGCTGTAACCCCCGACGGTAATATCCCCTTTGGTAATGGACATCAGCCCCACCATCATCCGAATGGTCGTTGTCTTGCCTGCTCCATTCGGCCCAAGAAATCCGAAGATCTGTCCAGGCAGGATATCTAAGGTCACATCATCAACCAGAACCTTGGACGATATTTTCTTCGTAACCCCGAGCAATCTTACCAGCGGTTCCTGCTTCATGAAATCGATTCTCCTTTGCCAAATGACGCACGTTCAATTATCCCTAATTATACACATTACATAATATGAGTCTATTCGTACCCTCACTTGATGTGTCTTATACGACTAATCATTCAACTATCTTGCACTATAAGAAATGATGTATTGGATGTGACAGTGTTACACTCTCTACATATTCCCATCGGCATATCATATCTGTAGAAACCGGTTTTAAACACACTAACACCCTCTATCATCAGCACGATCCGACGGCAGCTGATACAATACATTTTCATTTCATTCTTCACACATGATCCACTCCCAATGAGAAATGGCTTGATATAATGGTTTTCGATACAGAATGTATCCTAATAAATTTGTACCCTTTTGTCAAACAAATATCTTCAATACTTAAGGACAATTAGGTGAACAGGCATCACTTCATACGATCCTTGATCATATTTTGTAAATAAGAATAAACAAATCAGCTGGGAGGAAACAAACATGCCTGTCCTGAATAATCTAGCCAATGTTAAAAATTTCGGAGCAAAAGGCGATGGTGTTGCAGACGATACGTTAGCCTTCCAAAGCGCAATAAATGCGTGTGCATCAGGTTCATACTCGGTCATCTATATGCCTAAAGGCCGATACCGTATTACGCAAACCTTGGTATTACCGAAACAGGAAAGGCCTAATACCAACGCCACACAGGGGATCGGGCTTACGATCTATGGGGATGGAATGTATGACAGCGGTATTATCTATACGGGTACCGACTACGCCCTTTACAGTGATAAAGACATGGCTGAAACCATCTTATTTAGAGACTTTTATATAAACCACGCCCAAGGCGGGGGGATTTATTTGCCCCAAGGTGCACACCAAATGTTCGAGCGTTTCTTTTCAAGTGCATGCGGCGAAGGGAAAATCGGGGTATATATTCAGGGGATGCGAAGCGGTACGAACTCCACTTCAGGTTATGGGGGCTACATGATCTCGTTTCGCAATTGCCGATTCTGGCAGGAGACGGGGTATCTGGGAACAGGTTTGAAATTGGAGGATATCGTATTGTGTACAACCATTGATAATTGCTTTTTTTCAAGATCAGTACGGAATTACCCCCACCTTGAAATTGTGAACTCAGACAGTATTCATATTACGTCAACCGCTTTTGAAAGGAGCGAACAGGCCGTTCCCCCTGCTTCTCCCTCTGAAGGACGCACCGAGGAAGATGTCATGCGAGATGCAATTGCTGCAAATAAAGTAATGACAGCCCCTCTAATCAAATTGAATAACTCCCGAGCCATATCTATTGAAGAATGTCATGCAGAAGCCACCTATGAAAGCTTTGTCGGTATCTACGGGCATACTTCCGGCGTATGGATTGACGGATGCCGTCTGGATCACTATGCTATCACGGATTATAATCCCAATAAAGGTTACATCGTTACCGTTGATCCAGGTTCTACAGCATCACAAGATATCATTCTCGGCCCTCGCAATTACCGAATTCAGGCTAATCATCCCAATACAACACACGGGACACTGGTCAAAGATCCTGTCGGCTGTGTAATCGTCGAGAACATTGCGGATCGAACATCATTTCGGGATTCCTTCTATTTAACGGAACGACGCACTGTACCCTATATAGGCTCTGCAGGGCATAACCTGCTTCGAAATCCGTCATTATATGCCATGTTTGCAAATGATGTCCCTTACTCGGTAGAACCCGACCCTGGCTTTACCTTCAAACAGGCTGCTCCATCAGGTTGTATTGTCTCGCAGAGTACGAGCAGCACCAAGATCAAGCTCCGAATGAGAACCATAGAGCGATTGCATAAGCATGAATACTACACTTTTGTTATCTCAGGCACTAATCTTTCCGGTATATCCACTCCATTATTTGTTGACATCGGGGGGGACACCAACGATCTGACACTCATACTTCCTTCTGGCTCTGAACGCTTCACCATCACCAAAACGTTTAAGAAATTCTATTCCGATATCGTCGACCTCGTTGTATATGAACCGCTGAACCTTCAAATCCATTCTATTTACGTCATACCGAATATCGTTAATCAAATCCCTTATGGTGAGGAGACGATATCAAGCTCAGCAGTCTTTACTGAACTGATCCGTTCCAGCAGTATGGTCATCAGTCCGCTGCCCGCAATCCCTGCAGCATCTGCCGCCCACCGGGGCCGAATCATCATGGTTGAGGACAGCAGCGGCGTGGATTCCCTATATATCTGCAAGCAGCGTTCAAAAGGTGTTCATACCTGGATCAAGCTGGGATAGTTCAAACGACCTGAGCTTTGAACATTTTAATAAAGAAGCGGGCGAAGACGCACGTCTTCACCCGCTTCGTTTCAGATCAAGAACCCTCTCGATCCATATGCTCTTTGAGCAGCTCATGGATTCGCTCACGCTCCTTATCAGCCACATTATAATACCAGATACCGCCGATATTCTGGCCACTGCCCTGAATCTCGACCTGCTTGATCTTCTTCATATCCTGCCGATATTCCGTTACAAAAGTCTTCATCTCATCAAATCGTATATCTGTCTTTACGCTTGTGCCTACCTCCTTAAGTAAGGTTTCAAGCTTAAAAGCGGTTGAAACATCAAGCGCATTCTTCAATACCTCTTTCACAATTTGACGCTGACGTGAGTTTCGGCCCAAATCGCCGCGCGGATCCTCATAACGCATACGAGAATAAGCCAATGCTTCTTGTCCGTTCAAATGTAAACTGCCTTCTTTAAAATGATGTCCCTCATAATTAAACGTTATTGTATTATCTACATCTACTCCGCCAAGAGCATCAATAATGTTCGCAAATCCTTCCATATTAACTTTAATATAATAATTAACAGGAAAATGCAGCAGTTCTTCCACCGTCCGGACGGACATCTGAATTCCTCCAAAGGCATAGGCATGATTGATTTTGTCCTCGGTACCATGGCCTACAATTAATGTTCGGGTATCCCTTGGTATGTTGAACATGAGTATGGATTGTTTAGACGGATTGACCGATAGCATAATCATCGCATCCGAACGCCCACGATCATTGGGGCGCTCATCGATGCCCAGCACCAGAACTGTGAAGGGCTCGCGCTGATCAATATCTGCGGAATGTATTTCCTCCAGGACCGGATCGGCTGATATAAAAGCGGGAAGCGATGACGGTTCTCGCTGCTCGTAAATTTGTTCAGCTGTCGCTTTAACAGACTGATACACATATATACCGTAACCGCCTGCCAACACTGTAAGACTTACAAGTGCAGTCCCCGTAATCTTAAGCCACTTTCTCATACCTTGTCATCCTCTCCGATCTAACACTTCCCTCGGTCTCGTTCTTGCAGACCTCCAAAATGTATATGCACTAACCAGCGTAATACCGAACAAAGCGGCGATTGAATCCAAAACAACATCCTGTGCTTTAAAGACGCGGTAACCTGATGTACTTTGATGCAGCTCGTCGCTGATGGCATACAGCACGCATAAGCACCACGCAATTGGCATGGCGACCCTGGCCCTGATTCGCAACAAGGTCGCCAGCAGTAGAAACAACAGGCCGCCAAGAACTAGATATTCTCCGATGTGAGCAGCCTTTCGAATGAAGAATTCAACAAATCCAGGCATACCCTTTGCATCGATACTGACAATTTCCCCGGCATAAGTGAATGAAACCCAGGAAAACCAATGTTCAATCGTTGTTTCAGGCAAGTGCTTCTGCAGCCACGGTCTTAGATCCTGCTGCTGATACGACTGGGAGGAGAAGAAAAAAATGATGCTCATCCACATGATTACGATGATGATGATCAACAGGCGCTTCTTGCTCCTGTAGCTGCTTCTCTTTCTGCTCACGATATCCTCCCCGTTACATTATCGCCTATACCCTTAGACGAACTGAGTCATTTCTTCCCATTGAAATGTTAGCCTTATCGTATCTTCCTCTGATACCTCAGTACCGGATTGAACCTCTATAAATTCAAGATCCTCCAGGGCACGAATACCATGCAGGGTTCCCGCTGGAATTTTGAGCACATCTCCGGCTTTAACGGGTTGCACCTTATCTTGAATGCACACTTCTCCAGTACCGCTCGTAATGGTCCAATATTCTTCACGGTGAAGATGATAATGATAACTGGAGTTCTTCCCTGCATCTATCCGAATTCGCTTTGTCAGAACCTCCTGCCCATTCTTGTGCTTTTGCAGGTCCAGCACCCGATACCACCCCCATCGCCGTTCCTCGTACATTGGCCGCTGTTCGATATGTGAAATGAATTCTTTCAATCGCGGACTGGATGATTTCTCCGTAACCAAAATACCATCAGCACCTGTAGCAACTACTACATTAGAGAGCCCCAACACGGCTACCGGAATATCCAATTCATTAATTAAATGCGTGTTCTGGCAATCATCGCTGATCATTCCCTTTCCGTTTATGGGCGAGGGAATCTCTTCTGTTAGCGTGTTCCATGTCCCAAGGTCCTTCCAGCTGCCTTCATACGGAACAACCACTACGCGCTGAGCCTGCTCTATTACCTCATAATCAAAGCTGATCTTGGACAATCGCGAATATTGTTTCGACATCTCCTCATATTGAATCGGGAGTCCCTTATCAATCAACAGCTGAATTAGATAGTCGAGCTTGAAAGAAAACACACCGCAGTTCCAATAAGCAGACTGTTCCATGTATTCCAGGGCCTGCTCTTCGCTTGGTTTTTCTTTAAAGCTTTTTACTTTATGGAAGGCGACCGGTCCGGCTTTGGCTCGCTCTGGCAGAATATAACCGTATTTCTCCGAAGGATAGGTTGGTTTGACTCCCATCAGAGCGATATCTGCTCCTGAATCGGCTAAAACTCGATCTAAGGAAGACAAGGTCTGAAAAAAAGGTTCTTCCACAAAAGGGTCTACAGGCAATACTGTTATTGTTTCCTTCAAATCCACATTGGCAATCGAATACAAGTATACGGCAGCGAGCGCAATAGCCGGGAAGGTATCCCGCCGCTGGGGTTCCACGATAATGGGCACTCTGCCAGGGAGCTGATTTCGAATAATTTCAATCTGCGATATGCCTGCGGCAATAAAGGATGAATCAGCCAAATTGGTCTTCTGCAGCTGTTTCCAAACCCGTTGGACCATAGATTCAGACTGTCCCTTATCTCCTGGGAGCACTTTGAGGAACTGTTTGGAACGAAGTTCGTTGGAGAGAGGCCATAGACGCTTACCTGAACCACCGGACAATAAAATAATTTTCATCTTACTACTTCCCTCCATCCTTCACACAGAAATTATATGGATTGCAGAAGCGTTCGGTATTTATCGATGGACTGAGATTTGGCAAGATAACGTTCCAAATATAACCTGCCGCCTCGCCCTGTCAATTCCAACGTCTCCTGACCGCAGGCGTACATATTCGCTATATGCTCGGAGATTTCATGGTATTGTTGCGGCTCTATCACAACTCCGCATCCGCTCTCCTTAATTAGAACAGCAGCCTCGCTGCCTTGTTCCAGGACACCGAGAATTGGCTTTCCAGCTGCCATAACACCGTATATTTTGCTCGGAACAGAGACACCCTTGATTCCCTTTTGATTGACTACCAGATGAACATCTGCTGCGCACAGGGAGTATTTGATATGTTCCTTAGGCTGAAAAGGAAGGAAACGCACATTCTGTAATCCCTTATCCTTCACATACCGCTGCATTTCGGGCTTCACTGCGCCATCCCCGATAAAAACAAACAGGATTTCCGGATGATCCTTAAAATCCGAAGCCACTCGAATAATATTTTCCAAATCGTAATACAAACCCAGATTGCCCGAATACATCACGATAAATTTCCCTTGTAAATCATGCTCTCTCACAAACTTCGATACTTGAGCATGACTGCGAGGCAAGGGGATGATATCCTGCTCGTCAGTCCAATTGTTGATGACACTGTTGCTGGGCACCCTGCGCCCGCGAAAACGGTGGTTCAGCGTTTCTTGCATGTCCTGTCCAACTGTGATGATATGATCGGATACGCTACAGCTCAAGTTATCAATTTTCTTCGCCAGACTAAACAGCCATTTACGATTCGTATAACTGATAGCTTCAGCCTGCTCTGGATTAAAATCCATAATGTTATACACGAGTTTGCCCCGTTTCAGAACCTTACCGATTGCTCCGACCAATCCCCCGATAATTGGAGGCGAAGATATTGTATAAATCACATCCACCTTCTTAATACGCAGCAGAGCAATAACAGCCAATATAAAATATGACAGGATAAACATGACACGGCTGAATTTGCTTCGTTTATCCACTTTGGGTGTACGCAGACGGATAACGCGTATTTGTTCGAGCTGATCGTATTCGAACAGCTTATTTCTCTTGCCTAGATCTACATTTTCCGGCTGAACAGCGATAACTGTCACATCAAAATCATGCTGAAGTTCAAGACAAAGCTCAGTCAATAATTGCCCTGAGGAAGCATAATCCGGATGAAAATAATTAGCTACAAACACAATTTCTTTTTTCATTTCATGACCCCTTACTGTCTTGGAATGTTCTTCTGGTCATTTGTATGAACCTTACCGACATCCTTATGTATCAGGCAAATCAGGGTAAGGATCATTCCGTACGACAAGGTTTTGTAACTGACCTGAAACAACAGGCCGATGACTACAGGTACAAACGCTGCCAGCATATAAGGAAGCATGACCATCGTAAACCGCTGTAAAGCCCTGTACATGATCCAGCCAAGATAAGACATCAACACAGCGATGCCAATCAATCCACCCTTCAGCAAGAAAAAGCTGACAGCTGAATGGGTATAGGAGACAAGAATGTTGTTCACCGCCGGATCATGAAACAACCCTCCCCAGCCCACTCCAAACAACATGGAGTAGGGAGACGCTGAGGTTTCAGCCAATACGGCAGCGAGCTCATCCGTTTTTCCGTTGGCGCCAAAATCCTCCTGCTTAGATACCAACAGTTCAAATGAATTGGAGATTTGTTCTTGGGCAAAAATTCCTGCTGCAACAAGAACGATCAGCCCGATGATCAGCTTATTCATTGATTTGCGTGAACTTACCAGGAAATACACAGCAAAGCACAGCACGGCAAGTGCAAGAGGTGCACGCTGGGCAACGGCCATGAGCGATCCAAGCGCCAGAAAGCCTCCAGTCAGCATCGCAATGCTGCCCAACCATCGAAATGGGCTTGCACTTTTCCACGTATGGACCGCCATGATAGGAAGAAAGACTCCCGCAAAAGAAACGCTCGGATCATAAGGTAGATATAAGAAGTTGTCAAAATAGTACATTCTGCCCACTTCAAGCGGGGAAATCTGTACAACGAGGTAAAATCGAATAGATAGAATGACGCCCATTACGGATATGATCCAGGGCAATATGGCAAGCCAGTTGAGCGTTGAGCGTTTCATCGCAGGCAGAAGCAATAACGGAACGAACAGATACACACATGGGATCAGATCGCGGATAATATCCGTCATATCCCAGCCATAAACAACCCCGCCATTCAGGAGTCCAATCCACAATAAGAAGAAAAAACCCGCGTGAATAATGACAGGGACGGTTCCGTAATGCCGATACAACGAGAAACCTCCACCCAAGACGATGATTCCCGTTGGAACGGATACAAATAAAATCAAAAGAACGGCAATCAAAGCTTCTGGAATACCTGGGTCCGCTGGAAAAGGGGAACTAAACAGCGCATATAACAGCAGCGCCGCTATAAAACCGAATCCTCCCCAGTTGGCCACTGAGCTTCTGCCTCGATTATGCAATGTATCAGCAGGTAAACTCAGATTGTGATTCATGAGATTGACTCCTTATCTTTTAAGATCAGAACAGTGAGGAGCATTCCATAGGAAAGAGTCTTAAAACTGGGCTGAAAAAACAATCCGATCATAATCGGAACTCCAGCTGCAAGCATATAAGGCAGATTGTTCATGTTTACCCGTCTTAGGCACTTCAGTGAGATCCAGCTAAGATAAGCCAAGAAGACAGTCAGGCCGATAACCCCCCCTTTTAAAAGCAGAAAGGTAAATGCCGAGTGCGTAAACGAGACTTCCGACATATAAGTAGGATCAAAGAATAATCCCCCCCACCCGATGCCGAGCAGCAAGGTGTACACCGATTTGGATGTTTCCTGAAGAACAGCTGCCAGTTCATCTGTCTTACCGTTCGCTCCATAGTTCACTTGCTTGGATAACAGCAAATCAAACGAACTCGATATCTGTTCCTGTGCCAGCATTCCAGCTCCAATCATGATCACAAGGATAACGAGCAACTTGCGTACGGACCTTCCAGAACTTAAACCAAAATATACCGCAAAGCATAGGACAGCCAGCCCAAGAGGCGCCCGCTGTGCCACTGCCATTAGGGACCCTAACGCCAAAAACCCTCCGATTAACATAGCAAGACTGCTTAGCCAACGGAGTGGGTTTGAGCTTTTCCACGTGTGTACAGCCATGATTGGAAGGAAAACCCCTGCAAAAGAGACACTCGGATCATACGGAAGGTATAGAAAATTATCAAAATAATACATTTTCCCTATATCCAGCGGTGAAATACGAACTTCCATATAAAATCTGATGGATAAAATAACACCCATTACTGCGACTAACCAAGGAAGAATAGACAACCACTTTAATTTGGAACGGTTCATCGCTGGAAGAAGGAGCAAGGGGACGAATAAATACACACATGGGATGAGATCACGCAATATATCCGTAGAATCCCATCGGTATATTACGCCTCCATTTAGTAGGCCCAGCCACAGCAGCACAAAAAAACCCAAATGCAGCGGCATGGGAACTGTGTCATATCTGCGATATAGCGTGAAACCGCCGCTTATGACAAAAATTCCTGTAGGAAGTGATACAAACAATATGAGCAATACAGCAATCAGAACTTCTGTCATGCCTGGATTGGCTGGAAATGGAGCGCTGAATATAGCGTAAATCAAGAGAGCCAGGATAAATGCCAGCCCTCCCAAAATCCCTCCTCCGGTCGGAGTTGGGACTGAGGACAACGGATTACCGATAGCACTACGGCTGTTCATGTGCCCTGACTTACTTTCCGAAGTTCCGACATCTTGATTCCAATCTGCCAATAATAAACGGAACGAGCAAAGGCATAGTGGAAACCGGCGGATCCATCAAGAAAGCCGAGTTTAACAATGTATGAGTGTATAAATGCAACGACCCATTTCAGCGGCATTCGATCAAAAAGCTTTTTCTGAAGACTGCGGATAAAGATTTGGGATTCGTTCAGATTACGGAAACCACCATTAGAGCGGACAACAGCCTCCCAATCCGAGTAGCGATTATGCTTCGCAAAATAGTCAAACAGGGAATCATGATCATAGTGCACCATGCAGTTGCCCAGCACCCCGGTACCTCCATCGATTTGAGGCTGATAATGCCCTTCCACTTCCCACATATTCGACGCAGACAGATCATTATGATCCAAAAACCTGCCTTGGCTACGGTGAAACAGTACAAGCTTATACATCCTGTGCCCATGCTTGAGCACTTTGTTCATGAAAACATAGTCGTATGCTACGAAGTAACCTGCGGCCAATGTCTGCTTACTCTGAAACATATCCATCATTTCGGCAACCAGCTTTGGAGTAGCTTCTTCATCAGCATCAACATAAAACACATAGTCGTTTCGGAATGGCAATTCCTCAAGGCACCATTGCTTCTTCTTGGGGTACTGACCATTCCAAGTGAAATTGATTACATGAGCACCCATTTCCCTTGCTATAGTACAGGTTCGATCCGTGCTGTTGGAATCGACGACGAATATTTCATCAAAAGCAGATACCGAAGCCAGACATTTCGCGATATTTTTTTCTTCGTTCTTTGTCATGATAATGACGGACACCGGAATTTTATTTTTCATAAGAAAAGCGCACCTTCTTATAGAATTTAGGAAAGCTATGTTTAACCAAACGAACACCCCAATGCAGCGATGCAATGGCAACACGAAGGATGATCGGCATCCCAAGAATAGTCTTGCGGATAAACCATTGATCCCTCTGACCTTGCCTATGCTGCATTTGTGAGACTCCACCCTGTTCAAAAATACATAAGGGCTCCGGAATGTATGCTGCAGTTCCACCTCTTACCAATAGTTCTGCCGTCAAAGCGTAATCGGCTCCAATGGGATATTCAAGGCGATACCTGATGCTGTGCAGGCTTCCCAGCCTGAAAGCCATGGATTGATGATGCGTAAACATGCCGTACCACATTCGCTTATGACTGCGGGCTGCTTTGTATAACAGTTCACCGAAGGTTGTTTCCTCAAGTGCATCGCCATACAGCAAATCGGGTAGGTGATTTCGTAAGGCCTGCACTTGAAGCAAGTCTCCAGTCAAATGATCATGAAACTGATCCCCGGAATTCATGAAGACAACGTAACGACCTTTACAATGTTCCAGCCCTTTATTCATGGCATCGTAGATGCCTTGATCTGGTTCACTGATAAAAGACAACCGTTCATCTTCAATACTCTGAAGAAAAACCAGCGTACCGTCGTCTGATTGTCCATCCACTACGATCCACTCCAACGAGATAGATTGGGACCTTACGCTCTGCCAAGTTTTGATCAGACCCTGCAAATTATTCCTGCAAACCGTGACTACGGACAGAAATACTTCAGATCTGTCTTCTACCCACTGAGTCCGTATCATTTGTAACTGGCTCCCTTTATTCGAACTTGCTGTTCTAAGTTTTTGTTTCTGCCTGCAAGACGTATCAACTGACGAACCAGATCAACGGGATTGAAGTGAACCGAAATACCAAGTTTTCTTCTCACTTCTACCCACATCCACCCGTTCTGTGCAAACAAACCGCATACCATCACTATTGCAAGTGCAAAAGGTCCCCATAGATAAACAACTGTTACAGCCGCTATTACCGTGACAACACTCGTAATCAGTGTAATCTTCAACATGGTACGCTCATTACCGGTTAAGGTCAGAAGCAGGCCTGATGGACCTGCAAACAAATTAATTAACTGCCCCACCGACAATACCGCCAGTATCGTTTGACCCGAACCATATGTAGTTCCAAAAGCCAGATTGAGTACTTGCTCGCCCATTACAATAAAAACAGCTCCAATAACAATTGCAGGCAATGTGGAGATACCCACTATAATTCGTCCATAATTCTGTATTTTGGGGAACTGAGCACTGCCGAAATATTTGGAGATGATGCTCGTCATCAATGTATTCATCAACACCACAAAAAAATTAAGCACCGCCATTAAGCGAACTGCTGCCCCGTAAATCGCCACTTCACTCTCGCTGTAAAATACACCTAAAATCCAGATGTCGCTTGAGGTCAGCATAAACAGAGCTACATTGGATGCCATCATTGGCAATGAGACAGCCAGCAGTTGCCGTGCTCTTGGCTCATTGCTCATTGCCGCTTCATTCGTTTGCTGCCAGTTTCTTACCTGGAGGAGCTTTAACAATCGCCAACCGGCTATGAAGCAGCTTGCCCCCATACAGACTGTCACGAGCAGGAGCGCTTCCTGAAGCGACCAAGACGAACGGCCCAGCCACATCATCAAACCCAAACCCACAAGCATGCAGAAATTGGACAATACGCCGCTAAATAATGTTGCCTGTTTGACATCACCATGACCCCGAAAGGTTTCAGCTATTAAATTCTGCAGCACCGTCAGCATAATCCATAGCCCTGTCCATAGTGCAGCGGAAGCCATAAGTTCTGAGCCTAATACGCCTTTAAGGAGCGTGAGCTGCAAAAATATATACAACAGTCCCGTACCCGCCGCTCCAATAGACGCTAACTTTAAAGACAGCAGCGCGGTATTCTTGGCCCTCCTCCACGTTCCATTTTCCCTGTGCTCAGCCATAAAACGAATAATACTCTGATTCAATCCGAGCGTACCGAACACACCACCGAAAAAAGCGATGTTAAAAGCCATCAAATATGCACCGAAAGCTGCCGTATCCAGGACCCTTGATAGTAAAATGTTAATAAGTAAGGCGGACCCCGCAAAGAATGCCCGCCCTACAAATATCCACAAACCACCATTCACAGTTTGATTACGAGTTAATTCACGAAGATGATGGAGTCCATGCTTCCCGCTCTGTTTTCTTGATGAGCGTTTGCTTCTCACACCAATGCCGCAGACAGCGCTTCTTGGTATTTAATCTCTGCTCGCACCCGCTTCATGTCCTCATCCACCATCATTTTAATTAACTGCTGAAAACTGACTTCAAGTTCCCACCCCAGCTGCTGTTTAGCTTTCGTACAATCCCCGAGAAGCAAATCAACCTCCGCAGGTCGTACGAATTCTGGGTCCATGACTACATAATCCTCATAATTTAAGTCCACATACGAGAAGGCTACTTCAAGCAGCTCTCTGACTGTATGCATTTCACCCGTCGATATGACGAAATCGTCCGGTTGCTCCTGCTGGAGCATTAACCACATGGCCTTAATATAATCCCCTGCATAACCCCAATCCCTCAACGCATCAAGATTCCCCATACGCAGCTCTTGCTGCAAACCATGTTTGATCCTGGCCACAGCATCTGTCACTTTCCTGGTAACAAACTCCAACCCCCGCCGAGGGGATTCATGATTGAATAAAATGCCGGAGCAAGCAAACATCCCAAAGCTTTCTCGATAATTCACCGTGATCCAATGACCATATACCTTAGCTACACCATAAGGACTTCGCGGATAAAATGGAGTGGTCTCCTTCTGCGGAGTTTCAATCACCTTGCCAAACATCTCGCTACTCGATGCTTGATAGAAACGCGTATCCGGTTTAACGAGTCGGACCGCCTCCAGCATATTGGTAACGCTGATGGCTGTCATTTGACCTGTCGCCAGAGGCTGAGGCCAGGAAGCCGCTACATAAGACTGGGCTGCCAGGTTATATACTTCATGAGGATCCGCAATACGGACAGCCTCGATTAGTGATGCAAGATCAGTAAGATCGCCAGATATCCAGTGAATTTGCTCCTTGATATGCTGCACATTCTCATAATTGGGCGTGCTGGTTCGACGTCTCAGTCCATAGACCGTGTAGCCTTTACTGAGAAGAAATTCAGCAAGATATGAACCATCCTGGCCGGTAACACCGGTAATCAATGCTCTTTTCATATTTATCCTCCAACAGGTTTACTGAAGATCTGATGAGATTCCAAAAAATGATCGTACGTTCGGGCTAAGCCATGCTCCAAAGTAATCGAAGCCCTCCAGCCAAGCTCAGTCAGTCTGCTAACATCAACCAGCTTCCTTGGTGTTCCGTCAGGCTTCGAAGTGTTATAAACAAACTGTCCTTCGTAACCAATAATGGAGGCAATACTTTCGGCAAGCTCACGGATCGACACATCCTTACCGCATCCGATATTGACAATGTCATTCCCCTCATATTGATTCATCAGGAATACACAAGCATCGGCAAGATCGTCAGCATGGAGAAATTCCCGTTTTGGCTGACCACTTCCCCATATTTCTACTTCTTGTCGGCCATTCTCTTTAGCTTCATGTATTTTCCGCAGTAAAGCCGGAAGAACATGAGAGGTTTCCAAATCATAATTATCATTAGGACCGTATAAATTCGTAGGCATGGCCGATATAAAGCGAGTTCCATATTGCCTGTTATATGATTGACACATCGTGATCCCGGCTATTTTGGCAATGGCATATGCCTCATTGGTAGGTTCTAAAGTGCCTGTCATGAAATATTCTTCTTTCATCGGCTGTGGCGCCAATTTGGGGTAAATACACGTAGAGCCAAGAAATAGCAGCTTCTTCACTCCGTAGCGGTAAGAAAGATCAATAACATTATTCTGGATTTGAAGATTATCGCGTATGAAATCGGCAGGATAATCGCGATTAGCAACGATGCCACCGACCTTCGCTGCAGCGAGAAACACGTATTCGATTCCTTCACTGCCAAAAAATTGCTCTACGCGATCATGTTCTCGCAGATCCAGCTCTTGACTGGTACGGGTAACCAGATTATGGTATCCCTGTTGTTCAAGAGCTCTTACAATAGCAGATCCCACAAGACCGCGATGACCGGCCACATATATCCGGGAATCCAAATTCATATCTGCCATCTCCTTCATTAAAAAGCATCTTTGGACCCTAGAAACACTCGGACTGTCTTTAGCATAATCCGGATATCCTGGGTCGTAGATTGTTCGCGGATGTACTGCAAATCCAACTCCACCATTTCATGGAATCCAAGCGCGTTTCTCCCGCTTACCTGCCACAAGCCGGTACAGCCAGGCACTACACTTAACCGCTGCATATCATATGGTGTATAGGACTCTACCTCTGTAGGCAGCGGCGGTCTCGGGCCAACAAGGCTCATTTCGCCCCGGAGTACATTCCACAGCTGTGGAAGCTCATCAAGACTCGTTCTCCGAAGAATACGTCCGACCTTCGTGATCCGAGGGTCGTTCTTCATCTTGAACATAGCACCCTCAATCTCATTTAGATGAATCAGTTTTTGTTGCAGCTCCTCCGCGTTTACAACCATGGAACGGATTTTGTACATTTTAAAGATTCTCCCGTTCTTTCCTACGCGGGTCTGAGAGAAAAACATGGGGCCATGGGGATTTTCGAACTTCATACACAGGAATATGATCATAAATAGAGGCAAGAGCAGAATAAGACCAACTGCAGACAGAATGGCGTCCCCTACCCTTTTCAGTCGGGAATATCCGATATGGGGCTTCGCTGGAACAAGGTGTACCCCTGTCATCATCGGATATTCTTCTGCTACAACACTCTCCAGCGTTCTCGTTTCTATCGTCGTCTCTACATTCATGGCTTGACCTGGTCTCCTATCTAGCCAACGTTCGATTCTTATGTATCATTTGCTCAAGTCCATGCAGTAATGGAAGACGCAGCTCATCTTTCATCAATGCGAACTCAACCGATGTAAGAATAAACCCGAGCTTCTCTCCAACGTCATAGCGGGTGCCTTCATACTGGTAGGCGTACACTTCTTCAATGTCAGTCAACTTCTGTATGGCATCCGTCAGTTGGATTTCCCCACCGATTCCTTCTTTCATTTGTTCAAGGTATGAAAATATGGCTGGAGTTAGGATATAACGTCCCATGATAGCCAAATTCGATGGAGCTTCATCGGCTTGCGGCTTTTCCACCATTCCTTGTACTCGGGATAATCCCCCAATGGTGGGTACAGGGTACGGATCAATGATTCCGTATCGATGCACCTCTTCGGGAGATACGTATTTCACGCCGATGACTGAACTCTGTGTCTGTTCGTACTGCTCAATCAATTGTTTGATGCACGGCTTATCGGCACGAACAATATCGTCCCCCAGCAGAACGGCAAACGGTTCGTTGCCTATAAACTTTCGTGCGCACCATACAGCATGACCCAGCCCTTTGGGTTCCTTCTGACGAATATAATGAATGTCCGCCATTCGTGAAGGACGCTGTACCTCATGAAGCAAATCAAGTTTCTTGGTTTGCCTCAACTTATGCTCTAGCTCAAATGCATGATCAAAATGATCCTCAATTGCCCGCTTGCCTTTACCTGTGACGATAATAATGTCCTCAATACCTGACTCTATTGCCTCTTCCACAATGTACTGGATAGTTGGTTTATCCACGATCGGAAGCATCTCTTTGGGCATTGCCTTGGTTGCTGGCAAAAATCGAGTACCCAGTCCGGCAGCAGGTATGATAGCTTTTTTAATGGTTGCCATTGTACTTCCCTCCTCTATCCTTATCATTTCGTGTGTACCGGAAGATTGGGTGTCGTGTATGCCGAGTGCTTAAGCGAGGGCATCTAACCCTGCCTCACTTTATGCCCTTGACGATGAACGTCTAAGGCATCCTTCATTACGGATGCCCACAGCATAATCGAGTGCCTACGGTGGTAGAGGTTCAGTAGGCATCACCTGATGTATGCTATCTTAAAATCCTATCAATCAGACGCATTAACGATAGCTTTACCGGACCCTGGAGGTTCTACCGGGCTGCGTCTGGAAACGGATCCGCCTCTCGCTTTGAAATCACTTGATTTGAAATGCTGTATGACAGCAAGAGTTGGAAGTCCAAGAACCATCTCGACCTCTTTGTCAGTACGGATAGAATCATCCAAATATTCGAGCAAGAAGCAGAAGCCAATCGACAGCATAAGTGACACTACGAAAGCAATCACCACATACAGCAATGGGCTTGGAGTGACTGGTTTGGGATCTGCATTATTTTCATACAGAATCGTTATGTTTCCACCCGGAATGATAGAGGAGATTTCGGATTTAAATACATCAGCAACGGCCTTTGATACTTTAAGGGCACCTTCATAGCTATAATCTCTGACAGATATCGTCATAACCGGTGTATCCTGCACCGAATCAACCACCATCATATCCATCAAATCTTTCACAGTGAGTTTCAATTCCGGATGCTGCTCAACGACCTTCTCCAAAATCACGCTCGTTCCGATAATTTCCTTGTATGTATAAACCAAGCGCATCCCCATATCCATGTCATCTGAACTAAGGACAGACTTTTTCTCCTCTGTTTTGTTTGTCACAATCATCTTGTTGCTTGCTTCATATTGAGGTTCAACCATTCGATAGCTGTAAAATCCAACGAGTACGCAGACCACAGCAACAACAAGGAGAATTAGCCATAGTCTTTTTTTCAAAACGGTAGCATACTCCTTAAGTTCAAGTTCCACTAAATTTCCTCCGTCCATAAGCAAATGTTCTTTTCCGATACAATTCGTATCATATAGCATCTTCAATTTACGATACAATTCGTATCATGTCAATACTGAATTGGTCTTATTTACCTATTAACGATACATTTTGTTACACAATCAGAAGATATCTCACAATATTTCAGCATATTTTCTAGGCATGAAAGCGTACACAAATATAAATACAGGATAATAAAAAAAGAAAAACGCCTCCTTTCGGCAAGCGTTTACATAATTTGGTACTCTTTTCATTTAAATTGTGAGTCCATATAACTAAATGATTTTATTCCAAAATAGCTTGCTGCGTTTGTCGAGGCGCGACACATGTAGAGCAAATCGCCTTCCATCGGTATCTCGAATGATGTATGTTTCGTTTGATAGTATGTCTATATTCTCTTGGGGTTGGTTCGTACGAAACGCAACCTTGCCATAACTGGTCTCCACATCCCATAACCAATGGTTACCCTGACGTTTGATCATCTTGATTGCAACAACTTTAGGAATCATATAGCGGCGCTCAAGATCCTCCCGTACCGCAGCTTGGCTTGATATATCTAACTCACTTAACGAATGAATTAGTTGAATCTCTTGATGCGATGCGGTTCGCACAGAAATATACCTCTCCGGCTCTGTAACTGGAAATGTGAGAACGAGGTATATATCACTGACCGGCTCTCCATTCATAACAGCCTCCAGTACCCCTTCCTCATTCCGATAAAACCGAAGCCCTGAACCCTTATGTCGTATTCCCCTGCTTATTCTCACTATCTCGCAACCTCCTGCATCGGTATCCATACCTCTCTGCCTGACGCCCCCTGTGCAGCATGAAGCAAACGATGGTATACCCCTCCGCGATTGAGCAGCTCCTCATGACTTCCGCTTTCGACAAGTCTTCCTCCTTCAAGAACCAAAAGCCGGTCTGCGCGCTGTAGGGTTGACAGGCGATGGGCAATCACAATGGTCGTCCTCCCTTGAATCACCTTATCCATTGCTTCCTGAATGGCCGCTTCGGTCTCAACATCTACGGAAGATGTTGCTTCATCCAGAATGAGGATCGGTGGATCGAGTAATACAGCTCTTGCAATCGCTATTCGCTGCCGCTCTCCCCCAGACAGACGGTGTCCACGCTCTCCTACCTTTGTCTCATAGCCATGAGGGAGTCGGCATATAAAATCATGTGCATTTGCGGTCATTGCTGCCTGTATAATATCCTGTGCTTCAGCTTCAGGATTTCCGTAAGCGATATTCTGTGCAATCGTACCATCAAAGAGGAAGGTTTCCTGAAAGACAACACCGATATTTTTGCGCAGTTCCTCTTGTCTGATGCTGCTAAGGCGACGGCCATCCAGTAATATCTCCCCCTCATCCGGATCATAGAAGCGGCATAATAGATGAATCAAAGTCGACTTGCCCGCCCCGGAGGGACCGATTAAGCCTATCATTTCACCAGGTGCAATATGGAGATCGATTCCATGCAAAATTCGTCTATCTTGCGCATAACCAAACCCCACATGGTTGTATCTAATCTCTCCCCGGACTTTGCTAAGTGGCTGCGCTTCCTCGTCGTCCGTCACTTCGGCTGGAGTATGGATCACCTCAAAAATTCGTTCTGCGGATCCAAGCACCTCATTTATCCAGCTTGCGGACTGCGCCAACCATTTAACAGGTCCGAAAAACATGATCAGATAAGTTGCATATGCACTCAAGGTTCCGACAGTCATGCCACCTTCCAGAACTTTTCGTCCTCCGGCAAACCAGATAAGCGCAACAAATAATGAAATAAACAACGTCAGTACGGGTGTCATGAACATCCATAAATTCTGTATGGATATCATGCGGTTTACAAATCGAGAATTTGCCTTATCAAAACGCTCTTTCTCATCATTTTCCTTAGAGAAAGCTTTAATGATCCGTATTCCCTGAAGGGCTTCTCCAACCATATTTTGAACATGAATAGACGACTGCCACTGGGAATACCACATTTCTCTCACCTTGGGCCACAGACGCATCACGAATAGTCCAAGCGGTGGAAGCGGTATTAGAATCATCAAGGTCATACGCCAATCCAAATAGAACAGCATCCCCAGAATAAAGAGGGCTGATAACAATTGCGACGTCAGATGAACTATGCCTTGGGACATAAAATCCTTGATGGTATCGGTATCCTGGTTAATGCGTCCAATATATTGAGAAACCTGACGGTTATCAAAAAAACGCATGGATTGCTTCATCAGGGCATGAAACATATCTCTCCGAAGTTCACCCAGAAAACGCCCACCGATCGAAATCGCAGTATAGCCTTCAATCATTTGCAGCAGGGCTTGTAAAATGTAAATCCCCGCGAGCAAACCAGACATCCATAATAAATGAGAGGAAACGCCACCCATACCGACAGGTGCTGATATCCCGTCAATAATCCATTTGATTATATACGGAGGGGCAAGTGATACAAGAACCGTAAGGATAACGATAATTCCCATCACAATCATAGAAGCACTATAGGCTCTACTCCGCTGAAGAAGATGAGACACGGTACTCCATTTACGGTTACAACGCATACAGGAATCCTTAGCAGATCTCATAACGCGCCCACAATGGGCACAGGTTTTATTTCTATCCTTCAAATCGTTGCGTTTATCCGTGGTGAATGAATCTTTCGATACCCACTGTTCAACCCGTGATAGAGCCTTACGACAGGAATCGAGATGCATTTCCGTGAACCGAAGAATTTCAACCGGACCTTTAGCTGTCGAAGCCACAAGATAGCCACCGCCCAGAGCCTCAATCAATCTAATGTTTTCAACATTCTGCTTGGGAATGTGCAGGATTTGTCTCCCTTCACGATCCAGTACGAGAAGCTTGGAAGCAGTAAACAAAACCTGTAATTGTTCAAACTGCATATTGCGGTTCAAGTCTCCCTGTAATGTCAGCCATGCTTCTTCCATGCCAAATAATCCCGAATTACCAGATGCGCTCGATTCTCGTCTTCTTATTCCCCTCATAATCAACACAACTTTCTATTTATAGCCTTCTGAACGACAAATACCGCCTCACCATCTTTGGCCACAGCGGTATGTTAAGTGTTATCCAGGTTAGCAATGACAACTTCCAATGATGGGCCGGAATCCAGCCTTTTTTCTTATACGTGCCCGTGAAACACCCCAGAATCCGAGCGGCATTTACCGGTTCATCAGGGACAATATTCGTATCCCCTTTAAATATGTACTGTTTCGAATCGCCTTCCCCTTGAATATCATAAAGACGATGACAGACGAGCTTTCCCTCTGTGGTAATGAAGAGATATACTTCACCGATCCGGAGTCCGTCATGGTTGAACGCCTCAAAGGAGCTGCGCTCCCCTTCCATCATGAAGGGAAACATACTGCGTCCCCAGGAGGGAAGCTCGATCCCTCCGCGTCTAGTCAACCATTCGGTCACGATTTTGGTCTCATCCATCATATTTCAGCAAACCGCTGCCTAACAGCTGCTCTATAAAGGAGTTCACATCTTGTTCAGCAGTATGACGATCAATCTCATACTCTTCGGCAATTTTCTCAATGATCTCATCAATGAGTCCATATTCAGGGATGATGCTCCATATATAACCTCCAAGCTCATTCAACTTGGTCGCCACATGCTCCTTCATATTTAGCAGAATCCATTCACTGCCAATCATTTCGCTCTCAACATGTTCATTCCTTCTCAGCAGCTTCGTTTGTGTTTGACTCATGAAATCCTCTCCCAAAACGTATCATTTTTCTGAAAATAGAGCTGGTACGATGGAACCTGCTGTACCACTTTCTTGCATAAAGCGATCATGTTTCTTGTTTCCTCTGCATCGTGGCGCCAATAAAATACCTTATCCAACATAAGAGCGAATCCATCTAACGGTGTGATTGAAATACGCTCAACGTCAGGTGATTGAATAATATAATGAATACCGTATAATTTCGCCTCTTCAAGTTCACAGGGATTCTCCATCTCGCTACGAAATGGAGAATCGTATACGGTCACACGTCCGTTTTCTTCTATGTACAGAAACGTAGCTTCATCAGATAAAATCGGACGCGGACGCGACAACTCAGCTACAGTAGACTTCCCTGCACCGGATTGGCCTGCAAACATCCATGCTTTGCCTTCATGAATCACACAAGAGGAATGGATCAGCAGCCCGCGCGCTCCATGGATTAGCCATGAGCTATACAAGTTAATAAGTGCATGCTTCAAGGCAAACTCATCATAGATATGAATTTCCGCCGAGCTGTAATCCCGGGATGAAACCATATGATAGTCGCAGCGCTGGAAAGTAACCGAATGGTCGGATGCGGAAATATGGACAGGTCCTTCATCAAAGGGCTTTCCGTACCCATCCTGAATACGAACATACAGGTCAGCCTGCGGCTCCTGATGTTGAATATTGGATATCCTGAACCGCCGCTTGACAAATTCAGCCATTCGTTCTGATTGTGTTTTGAAGGATATCCGGGACTTTCCGACTATTGCAGTAGCTACAAACATATGATCAACCTCAACTTCCACTTATAATAATTCAATTCGAGCGAAAACTGTGCATGGAGTCATTAATAAATAAATGTATACCTGTTACCAGATAGGATTCCCGCCTCCACCCGGGTTGCTGGGACGAGTTGTGCCGAACTCCACTTTGCCTTGTGCCAAAATCTTGGGAGCCTCATACGTTTTTTTCATACTTAACACCTCCTTCTTGAGGATTAGTTTATGATACAATATGTATCATGTCAACTGATTATTGTTACACATCGTAACTTGTAAATAGTAAAAAGAACCTATCTGAAGATTTCACGTTTTCGGATCCACAATAATGGAAGATTCCAAATCAGGAACCCTAGCTGGGACCAACGCTGCCCCCATGTATCGTGAACCGTAAATGCAGTCACAATTCGAAACCAGGAGTAACTGAAACCTTTACGACCCAGCATTACCTTGCGTGCTTTTTCAAGATTCCATCCAGGATACTTAAACTTATAAGGAAGCATGGGCATCGGCTTCAACCTTTGAAGATGTGGAAGCATATCATAAGCTAAAGACAAAGCAATCCATACCTTAGAAAGATTTCGATCTGCGGCGGCAACATCTAGTAATTCAGCATACTCGAGCCTGCTATCCATCACGTGAATAAGGGTTGCTATATCTACAAAATATTTCATCGACATCATATGATGATTCATACCATGCAAGCATATATGATAGAAAGTGTGCAAGGGACTCAGCTCATAGACATAATGGCAGCCACTCATTAAGGAAGCATCTCTCCACAAGCGCGAGACATCAGTATTCGTAAAATCTTCCCTGATAATATTCCAATGCAGTTCTACGGTTAATGAGGGGAAACTGGCATTATTCAATGGTTTGACGTATTCTTCATGGAAATGGGTCGGATCGCCTGTCACTTTATCAAATCCAAGGCTGATCAACAAATCGCTTGCCTGATGTAAGTCCTTCTTACCAACAAGCAAATCAATATCCGTCGTTCCACGAGCTGCAAGACCGCCGAAATAGCGTTCAGCAAGCTGTGTCCCTTTTAAAGGGATTACCTCTATACAGGACGCTTCGAAGGTCTGAAGTATCATTTTCAGTTCGGTTTTAATGAGGAAGTTCTGTATCAGGACAATATCTGCTTCAGAGCTTAACTTGAGCCGGACCTGTTCAGGTACTTGATGAGACAATCCTTTTTGTCGAAGCTCAGCGAACACCTGTGGGGCGATATCAAATAAATCGATATCCATCATAAGGTTGACATATTGCATCTCATCAAGAGAGGGCAATCGTCCCTGATATAACTCATCAAGAAACGTAACCAGGACATCTTGGTTCTTCATTTCAGCCATGTACTGCCATAATAAAGCTGTTCAGCTTCATTTTCGCGAATGGTGATATTGTTAAGCACTACCCCAAGAAGACGTGCCTTAACATGCTCGAGTTGAGCCTTTGCCTTTTTGACCTGGGATTTCTTTACTTTCCCCCCTAGCACAACTAAAACAACACCATCACACAAAGCGCTGACAATAAGCGCGTCACTGACTGCCAATACCGGAGGCGTATCAAACAAGATCATGTCATACTTCTGCTTGAGATCGTGGATTAACACTTGCATATTTTGAGAACCTAACATTTCGGAGGGGTTGTATGGAATAGAGCCTGAAGGAATAACGGAGAGATTAGGAACAGCAGTCTGTCGTATCACATCTTCAACATCCATCTGCTGGGCCAAAACATTTGTTAATCCAGTTTCATTGGAAACGCCGAATACATGGTGTAACGATGGTTTGCGTAAATCTGCTTCGATTAATAATACATTTTTACCTTCATGAGCATAGGCAACAGCCAGATTACTTACCGTTGTGGTTTTGCCTTCATTCATTTGGGCCGAAGCAACCATGATGACCCTTACTTGCTTGTCATGAACAGAAAATTGAATATTAGTCCGCAGTCCTCGATAAGATTCTGCTGCCGGAGATTTTGGATTAATGACGGTAACCAAGGGGTTTTTGTATTTTCTTGCCATATTACCTCACCTGCCTATTAAAATAGTCCGTTCTCTATGCATGAGTGCACGGATTTAAGGTAAAAGAACTAATGACCAAGCAACTCAAATATAGTAAAATGTCTGTATCACTGTATGATTAGCTTTTTATTATATTGGCCTTGCGAACTATGTATGTAATTTCTATAAACGGAGTGATTTAGCGCCATATGACTACTGATCATTCGGTTAAGCATTCCTGTTATCCGTGCTTTTTGATCGCGGTCTGTACATATTTCAACCTGATATAACTGATAATCATGTAAATGCTCTTGAATCTGGATCCTGCCAAAAACTTGAATATGATCATAAGTGTCATCAATTTCGTAGCTTAGTTTTATCTTAGGACTTATCGGGATGTCCCAGGGACACAGGAAAACAAGCTTCTCCGGGCTAAGCTCAACCGGAGTTACATTGTGGCTTCTGCCGTGCACACTCAGTGCGCCAATTTCCATGACTCTAATCCCAAGCGTTATAAGATGCTTCGTTTCACTTGACATCAGGAATTTAATTCGCTCCTTTATTTCTATAAATTCTGGTATGGGACATTTTATCCATGGATAAAATGATACTAAGTGTTACTTCTTTTGAATTATCCAGATACATTATGTATCATTTTATTTTCCAATTTTACGATACATATTGTATCAAGTCAACAGGAAAATCGTCAGTTTCTACCTCCTGTGTGTGAAATTAGCATGTTTCGTAAAGGTACAACCTCTCAGGATAAGACTGAGTTAAAGTACCTTAGGCTGATTGATATAAATTTTGGACAAATTTATTTTTTTACACAACAGGTATTGCCAGCAATTGAAAGGGGGATCTAGCATGAACTACGGAGTACGAATTTCAGAACTACGTGAACAGCGCGGGTGGACTCAGGAAGAACTCGCTACCTCTGTCGGCATTACTCGTGCTGCACTATCCCATTATGAGAAAAACCGGCGCAAACCGGATTTCGAAACATTGACCCGCCTGGCAGACCTCTTTGACGTATCGATAGATTATCTAATCGGGAGAACGGCACAGGAGAAAGCGGTGCTTGATCCGGAGGTTCGATCATTTGTGGACGGACTTGAACTCTCGGATCAAGACCTGCTGGAGCGATTCAATCTCACGGTGGATGGTCGCAAGCTAACGGAAGAGGAAGCCAGACGGTTTATTGCATTTGTTCGCATGGAACGGTCTATGAAGTAATCATGGCAACGAATAATGGAAATCCCCGATAATCACTGATGAGAAGTTCTCAGTGATATCGGGGATTTTCACTAATTGTCATGTATAAGTGATGACAAATGATTTAATCTTTATGAAGTTCCTCCGTTTGCAGCCATTTATCAGGATGGATTCCCATTTGAGTCATGAGCTTATAGATGTCTATATTCGTCTTCTGCTGGTCAAGCTGCTGCTCGGTGCTTCCAGAGCCTCTCTCCTTGTCCACACTCATTTCCACAACTACCTCGCTTATCTATAATTTCCTCTCCATCCCCAACTCCGCAAACTCGTTGTCATTATTTCTCATCCGTACAAAAACTTACTCGCTAGACCAATTTACTCACCAAACTTACTTACCAATATTATAGCGAATGTATTCACACGATACTGTCGTCTTGTGGAACCATTGTCCTATGCTTCGGGTTCTAATTTTGTCGAATTTTATATGGGGAGATGATGTCACATATTTTAGATTATTGATGATTTCGATTGTATCTTATTTATATATAAAAAAACCACATTGGATTCATTTAAGAATACAATGTGGTTTGACGCAACTTGAGCCCGGTTCTAGTTCCCTGTACGAGCCAGTTCTTTCATATTTGCCTCAAATGCAGCGAGGAGCGCCGCTTCGCCTGTCAGGCCTTGGTCTTGAACCTTCTCGATATGCAGCAGCATCCGTTTATAATCCTTCGGAATGATACGAACAAAGCGGCTTAGCGCCTGATCCCAATCCGCAAGAATTTGCTGTGCCGGCGCACTGCCGGTATACCGCTCATGCTGCTGAACCAGACGAAGGAGTGCTTCCGCTTCTGATGTTTCCTCTACACGCTCGAGGAGCACCATTTCCAGGTTGCAGCGATCTACAAAAGTACCTTCCGGATCATAGACGTATGCAACGCCACCGGACATGCCCGCTGCAAAGTTGCGCCCGGTTTCCCCGAGAACAACCACCCGGCCGCCCGTCATATATTCGCAGCCATGATCGCCGACACCTTCAACCACGATGTTCGCACCCGAGTTACGAACGGCAAAGCGCTCGCCCGCGATGCCTCTTACGTAGGCTTCGCCTCCTGTAGCACCGTAGAATGCGGTATTACCCGCAATGATGTTCTCTTCTGCTTTGAAGGTCGCTTTCGGTGAAGGCTTCACGATCAGCTTGCCACCGGAAAGTCCTTTACCAATATAGTCATTGGCGTCCCCTTCTACCGTCAGGGTCATCCCTTTCGGCACAAATGCACCAAAGCTCTGACCAGCGGAACCAATGAAGCTGAATTGAATCGTATCTTCCGGCAGTCCGGCAGCACCGTATTTACGTGTCACTTCACTGCCCAGAATAGTACCAACCGCACGATCCACATTCGTGATCGGGAACGTGCCTTCAACAGCTGCTCCCGATTCCAATGCAGATGCAGCGCTGCTCAGCAGAGAGCGCATATCCAGCGTTTCTTCCAGGCCATGATTCTGCCTTTGCGTGCGGAAGCGTGTGCTGCCTTCCGGAAGCTCCGGCGTATACAGAAGTGCGGAAATATCCACGCCTTTCTTCTTCCAGTGATAATCGGCTTGAACGGCGTCCAGGCAATCGGTGCGTCCGATCATATCATCAATGGTACGGAAGCCAAGCTCCGCCATAAGTTCCCGCATGTCTTCAGCAACAAAACGCATAAAGTTGACCACATGCTCCGGATCGCCCGTAAAGTTCTTGCGCAGCTCCGGATTTTGCGTGGCTACGCCAACCGGACAAGTATCCATTTGGCATACACGCATCATGATACAGCCGATGGCAACCAGTGGTGCAGTCGAGAATCCATACTCTTCGGCTCCAAGCAGCGCCGCCACAACCAAATCGCGTCCGTTCAGCATTTTGCCATCGGTTTCAAGCACAACGCGGTCACGCAGATTGTTCATGATGAGGGTCTGATGCGTTTCGGCAAGTCCAAGCTCCCACGGCATACCGGCATGGCGAATGGAGCCTTGCGGTGAAGCGCCTGTACCGCCATCGTAACCGCTAATCAAAATAATATCTGCACGGCCCTTCGCAACACCTGCTGCAATGGTACCTACACCGACCTCGGATACAAGCTTCACGTTGATATCCGCACGCGGATTCGAGTTCTTCAGATCATAGATGAGCTCTGCCAAATCCTCAATGGAGTAGATATCGTGATGCGGTGGTGGCGAGATCAAGCCTACACCCGGCGTTGATCCCCGAACCTCAGCTACCCAAGGATACACTTTACGTCCCGGCAGCTGTCCGCCTTCACCCGGCTTCGCCCCCTGCGCCATCTTGATCTGGATTTCGTCTGCGTTAACCAGATAGTTGGAGGTTACGCCGAATCTTCCCGAAGCAACCTGCTTGATGGCACTGCGGCGGGAATCGCCGTTAGCATCCGGCACATAACGTCCCGGATCTTCTCCGCCTTCGCCCGTATTACTCTTGCCGCCGATGCGGTTCATCCCGATTGCTAGACTCTCATGCGCTTCCTTACTGATGGAGCCGAAGGACATCGCACCGGTCTTAAAACGCCGCATAATGGAGGCTGCAGATTCAACCTCATCCAGCGGAACCGGTTCGCCGACCGGCTTGATTTTCAAGAGGGAACGCAGTGTCAGATGCTGCTCATTCTCACCCTGTACAAGCTCGGCATACTTCTTGTATGTTGCATAATCATTCGTCCGAACAGCCTGCTGCAGCAGATGGATCGTTCTCGGGTTGAACAAATGCTCTTCCCCGTCTGCTCTCCATTGATACTCGCCGGCTGAATCCAGCGCTTTATCATTGCCATCTTTATCGGTAAAGGCACGGTCGTGGTGGGCCAGCGCTTCCTTGGCCACTTCCTCCAGGCCGATGCCGCCAATACGGGATGGTGTACGTGTGAAATAACTTTCCACGAAATCTTCCTTCAGGCCGACAGCCTCGAAGATCTGAGCGCCACGGTAGGACTGGATTGTAGAAATCCCCATCTTCGACAGGACTTTAACAACGCTCTTGCTTGCTGCTTTAATGTAGTTCTTCACAGCCTTCTCATGTGAAATGCCGCGCAGCATGCCTTCCTGAATCATATCGTCCAGCGTTTCGAACGCGAGGTACGGATTGACTGCACTCACACCGTAACCGAGCAGCAGCGCGTAATGATGCACTTCGCGTGGCTCACCGGATTCGAGCAGGATAGCCACCTTCGTCCGAGTTCCTTGACGAATCAGGTGGTGATGGAGCGACGAGACGGCGAGCAGCGAAGGAATCGCAGCATTGTCTTTGTCCACACCCCGGTCCGATAGGATCAGAATGTTATGGCCCTTGGCAATCACTCGATCCGCTGCCTCGCACAGCGTATTGATTGCTTTGCGCAGACCTTCAGCCCCTTCCGCTGGCGGGAAGAAGATCGGAATCGTCATGGACTTGAAGCCGGGACGGCGAACATGGCGCAGCTTCGCAAATTCTTCATTGGACAGCACCGGCGAATCCAGGCGGATGTGGCGGCAGCTTTCCGGTTCCGGCTTCAGCAGGTTGCGCTCCGGACCGATGGTCGTTGCGGTTGAAGTCACCAGTTCTTCGCGAATCGCATCGATCGGCGGGTTGGTAACCTGGGCAAACATCTGCTTGAAGTAGTTGAACAGCCGCTGCGGCCGGTCGGACAACACCGCAAGCGGTGCATCGTAACCCATGGACGCTATGGCTTCTGCGCCGGTGATCGCCATCGGCTCCAGCACTTTGCGCAGCTCCTCATAAGTGTAGCCGAACGCTTGCTGGAGCTGGCGCACATTCTCGTGCTTCGGATCCGGCAGTTCCGGCGCTTCAGGAAGATCATGAAGCTCTACCAGATGCTCATCCAGCCAATCCGAGTAAGGAAGCTCGGCTGCAATGCTGGCCTTGACCTCTTCGTCGGAGATGATGCGGCCTTCCTTCGTATCAACAAGCAGCATCCGTCCTGGACGCAAGCGGTCCTTGTACAACACATTTTCCGGCGGAACATCGAGCACGCCCGCTTCGGAGGACAGGATGATCAGATCATCCTTGGTCACATAATACCGGGATGGACGCAGTCCGTTCCGGTCCAGGGTAGCCCCGATCTGGACTCCGTCAGTGAACGCCATGGCTGCTGGACCGTCCCATGGTTCCATCAGCGTGCTGTGATATTCGTAGAATGCTTTTTTGGTTTTATCCATGCTCTCATGATTGCTCCATGGCTCGGGAACCATCATCATAGCCACATGCGGCAGGGAACGACCACTGAGATACAGGAATTCAAATGTATTATCAAACATACCGGTATCGGAACCGTCCGGATTGATTACAGGTTTCACCTTCTCGAGGTCGCTTCCGAACAGCTCATGCTCGAACAGCGACTGGCGTGCGTGCATCCAGTTCACATTACCGCGCAGCGTGTTAATCTCGCCGTTGTGAATCATGAATCGGTACGGATGCGCCCGTTCCCAGCTCGGGAAGGTGTTCGTGCTGAAACGGGAGTGAATCAGCGCGATTGCGGATTCCAGTCCTTCTTCCTGGAGGTCAAGGTAGAACTCCCCGACCTGTTCCGTCGTCAGCATGCCTTTGTATACGATTTTGCGGCAGGAGAGACTGGATACATAGAAGCTGTCGCCCTCGGGCTTGCCGCTGTAACGGATAGCCAGCTCGGCACGACGACGGATGACATACAGCTTGCGCTCGAACGCAAGATCATCCTGAATGTCGGCGCTGCGTCCAATGAACACTTGGCGAACATACGGCTTTGCCGCTTTTGCGGACTTGCCAAGCATTTCATCGCTGGTTGGCACATCGCGAAACCCGATCAGGGTCTGACCTTCCTCAGCAATAATGGAAGCCAACTGGTCCTCATGTGCCGTGCGAACGGCAGGATCATGAGAAAGGAACAGCATGCCCGCACCATAGTGCCCAGCCTCGGGGAGCTCAAAGCCCAGTTTGGCCGCTTCTGCGGAGAAAAAAGAATGAGGAATCTGCAACATAATCCCAGCGCCGTCACCGGAGTTCGGCTCGCTGCCCTGACCGCCGCGATGCTCCATATTGGCAAGCATAGTCAGCGCGCTGCTGACGATTTCGTGGGATGGCTTACCCTTGATATGGGCAACGAAACCCATACCGCAAGCATCTTTTTCAAACTGCGGATCATAGAGGCCCTGTTTCTGGGGAAAATCAGTATGTTTCATAAGATGCAACCTTTCTTTTTATAGAATAAAAAACTGCTGATCAATAACAGAAAAAACATAAAGGTTGGACATCAATCCTCACCTGCAGTGGACACACTGTCTTGAGGTGATGCAGTATTGTGCAAAAGCGCCAAAGGTTGACATTTACCTAACACGTAGATTAATTAGTTCTATATATTTTATCACCCTCATACAATGCAGGCAATTCAAAGTTTTTATGAATTTGATAAGAATTGTTTTTGTGAGAGTAATCACAACAGATCGCTTATTTTTATGTAGAATAGTGCAAAAAAACATGCAAATAAAACATTCCGAACAGGTCGATGTATTGACTTTTTTTGCAAAATGAATATATTCGGTTCAGCTTTGCCATTCCCCATTCTACCGAAATCAGACTTCAGGGATCTGTTCGGACCAAAAACCTCGTCCAAATGGATCCGTCTTTAGAGCGTGCTCAAGTATACATTGCCAAGCTCATCTGGTCATTAAAAAAAGGACTTCCCCCAGATCCGATCGACCTTTGGGGAAGTCTCTTTGTTTTTTGCTTACATATAAATGTGATCTTGCTTAAGCAGTCACCGCTGCGCCGCTCTCTGCCGCCTTCTTGTTATTTCGGGCAGCCAGGAAGTATACGGCGGTCAAAACCAGGAATACCAAACCGAATCCGGCCAGTACGCCTGCGCTGGCCCACATGCCGTCGAAGCTTCCTGTAGAAATGACGTCCTTGTAGCCTTTGACACTGTATGTCATCGGCAGCAGCGGATTTAATGCCTTCATCCAGCCTGGAATGAGCTCCACCGGGAACGTGCCTGCGCTCGTGGTCAACTGGAAGATCAGAATCACAATGACAACAAAGCGTCCAGGCTGATCCAGCCAGGTTACGAACGTTTGCACCAGGAACATAAACGACAAGCTTGTAATGAAGGAGAAGAGATAGAAGAGCGGAACGCTCTGCACCTCAAGCTTCAACCCGTACAGCATGACGACCACAGCCAGTAATGCCTGGATCAATCCCATACCGGCGAAGGATAATGTACGGCTGACAAACCGGTTCCATCCGGATGCATTCGGAACAGAGGCATCGCGAATCGGCAAGATAATCGTAGAAATCAATGCCCCGACAAACAAGCCGAGCGACAGGAAGTATGGTGCGAAGCCCGTACCATAGTTCGGCACTTCATTCACTTTGTGCTCTTCAACCTGTACCGGTCCGGCAAACATGGTCACCGTTTCGTCGGTTGTCTTAATGTCGCCCGTCTTGCCGGCAGCCTCGTTCAGCTTGCCTGCAAGCTCCCCGCTGCCATCCTTCAATTCATTCATTCCGCTCACCAGTTCTCCGGCGCCGGAATCCAGCTGCTTCGAGCCGTCGGCCAGCGTAGTTACGCCGCTTCCAAGCTTGCCTGCTCCGCCGGCCAGCTGCTGCGTCCCTTGCGAGAGCGTGGCCGCACCGCTGGCAAGCTCCTTGCCACCGGCTGCCGCTTCGCTCAGCTTCGTGCCGAACAGCTTCATGCCGTCAGCCAATTGGCTTTGGCCGGCGTTCAGCTGCTTTGCACCCGCCAGCAGCTCTTGGCCGCCGGCTGCAAGCTGCTTGCCGCCTTCAGTCAGCTGAGCCGCTCCTGCGCTCAGCTTGCCTGCGCCTTCCTGCAGCTGCTGCGTGCCCTGGTTCAGCTCCGCTGCACCTTGTGCCAGCTGCTTCTGGCCCGCATTCAGCTCGCTCGTGCCGGATGACACGGATTGGCTCGCTGCCAGCAGCTGCTGAACCTCGGGACTCTGCGCAAGCTCCGGATTCCCTTCTGCCAGCTTCTTCAATCCATCCGCAACAGCCTGAGCCCCTTGCTCCAGGGCAGCCGTAGCTTCCAGCGATTGATTCAGCCCGGCTTTAAGGCTGCTGCTGCCTTCATGAGCGCTCTTCGCTCCTGCCGCAAGCTGGGAAGCTCCGGCCTGGTTGGCTTGCAGCCCTTCATGGAGACCGGTGCTGCCCGCTGCAGCAGATTCAATCCCTGCTTGCAGCTTCGCGCTGCCCTTGCTTGCTTCCTCAGCGCCTGCCTGCAGCTGGCTGTGACCCGCTTTAAGCTGATCCAAGCCGGAGGCGAGGGTGCCTGCTCCCGTGTTCAGCTTGCCAGCACCGTTATTTAGTTCCTGCACCCCTTGGGTTAAAGGCGCAATTCCGTCCTGCAGCTCTTGCGTGCCGCTGACCAGCTTAGCCAGATTTTCCTTCAGCTTCACGGCGCCATCGTCCAATTTAACGGCACCTTCGGACAGCTTGGTCGCGCCGTCTCCGGCTTCGCTTAAACCATCGGATACTTTGGCTACTTGATCAAACAGCGTCTCTGTGTAGGCTTCCGTTACCTTCGCGGACACCTTGGACTGAATCTGCTTCACGGCAGATCCGCCAATTTGGGCTGCCAGGAAGTTGTAGCCTTCATTCGGCTCAAATACGATCTGCGCAGGCTGCGGATGTTCATCCATTAAAGTTGTCGCCTGCTGCGAGAAATTCTCCGGAATGCTGATGGTCATGTAATACTTATTATCCTGCATGCCCTGCTCAGCTTCATTCCGGTCAACGAACTGCCAATTAAAATCCTTTCCCTTCTTCAGTTCGGCGACCAAGTCCTCGCCAGCCTGAAGCGTCTTCCCTTCAAAAACAGCGCCCTGGTCGTTATTGACGACCGCTACAGGCAAATCCTCCATCTTTCCATAGGGGTCCCAGAAGGCCCCCAAGAACATACCGCTGTACATGACCGGTATGAACAGCACTGCGATAATCGGAATCAAGATTTTTTTGTTCCGAACGGCAGCGCCAAGATCCTTTGCAAATACAGATAATGACTTCATCCAGTCTCTCTCCTTTTTTTCTCTAGATACAGCAGCTATTTTGCCGACATGAATTTGCATCACAGGCAGATAACATTTCCAAACCAGTACATAATGACCAATTCTCTCATTCGGTCAGTTTAAACCAAAAAAAGCGATCGCTGGCAAGGAAGACGATCCCTCAAGCCAAGAGAGTCCGCCTTCCTCATCACGAAGGAGGCTGCATTCTTACCTCTTATGAAGAGGCCTTCAACCCGTCAGCCAGGAACACCATCATATATTCCTTGATCTGTTCCTTGCTTAATGGCTCATGAAGCTGATTAAAGTCGGTCGTGAGCGCAACGTACAGCTTCAGCATCACGAAGGATACCACTTGAGCATCCAGCGGTTTGATCTCACCGATCGATATGGCATGCTCCACAATCCCCTGGAGATAGCCGACGATCCCGTTCTCCACTTTCGTCAATCCTTCATGAGCCTTCGGCGTGCCGATATCCCGCACTTCCTGAGACAGCTTGATGAACAGCTCATGCTCGCTCCGGAATTCAAGCAGCGCATCCAGCACGCGATACAGATTGTCAAAGAAATCCCTGTCCTTCTTGATCTCCCGCTCCGCAAGACGCTTCATCTCCATAATCGCCGAGAGCAGAATTTCGTCAAACAGTTCATCCTTATTCGTGAAAAACGTGTAGATCGTACCTTTCCCAACATTCGCAATCTTCGCCACCTGTTCCATCGTCGTCGCTTTATATCCGAACAAAGCAAACGACTTGGAGGCAGCATCTAGCACCTGCTTCCGACGGTCCACAGCTGGCATGCTTACCCCTCCTTCTATGATCTTCTTAAGATTGGTCTTACCCTCGAAACTGACCATAATACAATTCTGGTCATTCGGTCAAAAATCACTTTATCAGATTATCGATTCCATTGCAATATCTTTCGTTAAATTTTTAAATAATTCCAAGTGAAGTGTTCAAATCTTATTATAACGTCTAATGAAAGAAAAACGTCGATCAACGAATATGGGGCCGCAAAATAATTGAAATGCTTTTCCCTTTTGCGCGTATACTTAGGGTGCATACTCTTTTTTTTCGCGCCGCTCTTCAAAAAACGATTCCTGTTTTGTAAGATAGAGGGAGAAAGAAGTAGGTGAAACCATGCGATATACAAGAGTGCTCCTCTTTTCCGAGGGATTCGGCACAGGACATACGCAAGCAGCGTATGCGCTGGCTGAAGGTATACAACGGATGAGTCCCGGCATCCAATGCCGTGTCATTGAGCTTGGCAATTTTTTAAATCCGACCGTAGGGCCGTTAATCTTGTCCGCTTATCGAAAAACCGTCAGCACCAGGCCGCGCCTTGTCGGCATGCTGTACCGTTCGCAATATAAGAAATCGTTAAACCGTCTGACGCGGCTCGCGCTTCACCGGATTTTCTATGCACAGGCCCAGCGGGTGATTGAGGAGCTGCAGCCGGATCTTATTATATGTACGCACCCGTTTCCTAACGCCGTGGTCTCACGCCTGAAGCGTCAAGGACTTGAAGTCCCGCTCTATACACTCATCACCGACTATGATGCACATGGCACCTGGGTCAATCCGGAAGTGGATGAATATCTCGTATCCACTCCCCATGTGAAAAAGATGCTCATGCTCCGGGACATTCTGCCGGAATACATACATGTGACCGGCATTCCCGTGCATCCGAAATTCTGGGAAAGGGGCGATCGCAAGGCGCTTCAAGCCGAGCTTCAATTAAAAAACATGCCTACAGTACTGATTATGGGCGGCGGATGGGGTCTCGTATTCAATAAGGAACTGCTCAGTAAGCTGGCAAGCCGGGCCGGTGATATCCAGCTTGTCTTCTGTATGGGACAGAACGAGAAGCTGGTGGCCAGCATGCGCGAGGATCCGATCTTTCAGCACCCCAACATCCACGTCCTTGGTTATCGTGAGGATATACATAAACTCATGGACGTGTCGGACCTGCTCATTACGAAGCCCGGCGGAATGACTTGTACGGAAGGAGCCGCCAAAGGGATTCCCATGCTGTTCTACGAGCCGATCCCGGGACAGGAGGAAGTGAATTCCCACTTCTTTGTTAGCGAGGGCTATGCGGAGATTCTGGATTCTGCTTCCGTTATCGATAAATGGTTGAATCTGCTGTCGGATCGCTATGATCAAGTAACGAAACACCGTAATGATGCAGGCAGGCGGCGCATTCGGCATTTGGAGCCGGATCACTGCGCAGGCCAGGTGATGGGGCTGCTGAACGAAGGACGCATACCCGGCTATCAGGAAGAAACGATCAAGATATTGGCGGACCAGCCCTAATATCCATTCTAATTCTTACATTGCCTATTCAAACAAAAAGCTTCCCTGTCACGGAGGACAGGGAAGCTTTTTTGCATTAACCCATCTATATTTCGAGGCTTTCTCCCGCTTTCAACGGATGACCCTGAATACCGGTTTTGGCCAATTCGGCGCAGAAGGCCCCTGCATCCTGTTTAATGCCCGGGAAGGTGTCATAGTGCACTGGAATCACATGCCTCGCACGAATCCACTGTGCGGCCAGCAGAGCGTCCTCCGGACCCATGGTCAGCATGTCACCGATCGGCAGCGCAGCTGCATCGATGTGATTCATCTCCCCGATCAGGCGCATATCCCCAAACAGACTCGTATCGCCCGCGTGGTAGAATGTTTTGCCGCCCATCGTCAGAATGACGCCACCAGGCTGCCCTGCATAGATCCAGGTGTCCCCTACCGAAATGGATGAAGAGTGAAAGGCCGGGGTAAACTTCACCTTAAAGCCGTCAAACTGTGCGCTTCCGCCGATATTCATGCCATGGGATTTGACGCCCTGGGTACCGCAGTACACCGCGAGTTCATAAACCGCGATAATCGGACAATCGTTCTGCTTGGCAATCTCGATGCAATCGCCAAAATGGTCGGAGTGCCCATGCGTCAGCACAACCGCATCAACTTTCACATCGCTTGGTTTAATACCGGAGCCTGGATTGCCTGATAGCAGCGGATCGATGATAACACGAACTCCGCCTTCTTCCACCAACATGCTAGAATGGCCGTAATACGTAATATTCATGGTTAAACACACCTCCTACATACTAGTTTACCCATATGGGCACTACTTGTAAAAAGAGTGGTTCCCTATTTTTTTCACGAACGTTCTTGAATGATGAACCGTCAGGTCCTGAGCAAGCTTTAGAGACAGGAAAAAATACGTGTCGTCCTTTACTTCCTTTTGGCCGTGAAGTGCCGCATTCACAGATTTGATCGTCTCCTCGTTTGGCTGGACACGCTTAAGACGCCCGTTCGCTACAGGACTAAATTGGTGCTTTTGATAGATTACATCGGTAATAGTATCGGGAAAATTGGCTGACCGCAGCCGGTTTAAGACAACATTAGCAACTGCTACTTTGCCTTCGTACGGTTCGCCTTCCGCCTCTGCCATGACAATCTTCTGGAGCAGAAGCAGCTCTTCAGCTGACAAATCATAGGTCCAGGTTGCTTTATCTTTCTGAGCCTGGGTTAACGTATTTGTTCTTGTGAAGAATAAAGTTGTGGGGGGTGTTAGGCTTTTAGCCTGTGATTTGACGACATGTGTCCCCTTTTGTTTTGCCGGTTTCCCGTCTGCATCCTGAGATTTGGATTCTTCCTTCTTCTCATCTGCAGTCTTCAATGTTTTTTGTGAGTATAAGTTCCCGGGATCAGCCAAACCAATGCCCTTTGAACTTGAAAAAGCGTCATTCTTGCCACCCGGCTTATTCCACTCATGGAAAACAATTGAAGACAAAATGTTGACAGGTTCCCTATCCTGCTTTGTACTCGCTTTTACCGCTAATGTATCAGGGTCGCCTTCAGGAGCCAGGGCAGCCATCACAAACTTCGGCATGTCCTGCTGCTGTTCTTCCCCTTCAGTTGTTTCTGCCTGCATTCCAAGCAAACTTATAAGAGACAAACTCACAAAGAGCGCTCCGATGAGCAGCGCAACCCAGCGATTTTGCCGAAGAATTTTTATAACCATATTTTTCCTCCTATGATGTCGGCACATTTCCTACACTATGTAACCACATTTTTAGGCGTTGAAAACATGGTAATTTTATGAACATTTTATTTTCAATTTCAGAAAAAGGTTTAAAGCCGCGCCACACCTACAGTTTCGTACATCGGAATCGACTGCAAATTTGTACGGAAAAGAACAAGCTCCTGCACGTTCCACTGGATAGGATCGGGTCCTCTTCCGATTTCATCCAATGAAAATTTTTGATTTCCTTGAAATTTCCGGGCGATGGTAATATGTGGACGATAGGGACGATCCTCCGGCGCAAATCCGAAGGATTGCATTTTGGACACCACCGATTGCTGAAGATGGGCCAACGCATTCAAATCTCCGCCGACCCCTGTCCATAAAATCCGGGGTGAGCTGCTTGTCCCAAACACGCCGGCATCCTGTATGCCAAGTTTGAAAGGCTTGTGCTCCCCGGCTACCTGCTGAAGCCCCTTCGTCAATTCCTCAATGCGATGAGTCGGTGTATCACCTAGAAACTGTAAAGTAATGTGATAATCCTGCGGATGAACCCATTTTTTGAAATTCACATGCTCTGCCAGCTTGTCCGCCCACTCCTGAATCCGGGAAGATACCTCGGATGGCAGATGAACGGCAACAAATAAACGATCCATAGCTCCCTCAGCCGAATGGCTCAACTAAGACACTTCCTTCCTAATCATCATCAAGCAGCCATCGGCTGCTATAAGCACCATGTTTTCGCAGTTCGTTTATAGTGTGAGCAATAGAGCCTGAAAATAAATATGAGGGGTACATCATTTCGCCTAAAAATATGATGAAGCTTCAATTTACCATAAATCGGACAATAATACATGTATAAATTTGTTAAGCGGACGGGTTCCGCCATGCGCAAAGCCATGATTTCTGATAATATGTTCCAAAGAGAGTATCGCTTTTATTCTGTATTATCATCACATTCCCCAGGAGGTAGTACCATGCCGAAAATCGTTGCCATTCACGACTTAACCACCGAGCAGCAGCAAAAAATCAAGGATATCGCCCCCGGCTATGAGCTGATCGTTACAAAAGCCAAAGAGCTTACGACAAGCATAGTTCAGGATGCCGAAATACTGATCGGCTGGTCGCGCTCCATCCAGGAGGATGTCTTGTCTGCGAACAGTAAACTCAAGTGGATACAAGCATGGTCCGCTGGCGTGGATAAAATGCCGCTTCCAGAGCTTCAGGAAAAGGACATCCGCCTCACCAATGCCAGCGGTGTACATAGCGTTCCGATTACGGAGCATATTTTTGCCATGATCCTGGGCTTCACCCGCAACCTGCATCTTTCCATCCGGCAGCAGTCGAACAAGAAATGGGATACTTCGGGTACCTTCACAGAATTGGCAGGCAAAACGATTGTCATTGTCGGCGTCGGCCAGATCGGCAGCCACACCGCACGTGTCGCGCAGGCGTTCGGCATGCGGACGGTCGGGGTTCGTCATTCCGGTAAATCAGATCCCCATATAGAAGTGATGTATAAGGTCGATCAGCTTGATAAAGCGCTGGCGGAGGGCGACTATGTCGTGAACATCCTCCCGCTGACGGATGAGACCCAGGGCTTATTCAATCAAGCACGATTCTCCGCTATGAAGGACACCGCTATTTTCATCAACGTGGGTCGAGGCCAGACCGTGGTAACCGATGATATGATTCGGGCGCTTCAGGACGGGTCATTGGCGGGTGCAGGCCTTGACGTCTTCGAGGAAGAGCCGCTTCCGTCGGATCATCCGCTGTGGGCGATGGACAACGTTATCATCACGCCGCATACGGCGGGCGATACGGATCGCTACAGCGAGCGAGCCGTGGCTATTTTCCTGGAAAATTTAAAGAACTATGTAAACGGCGAGCCGCTATCCCGCAATGTGATCGATTACAGCAAGTCGTACTAGGATCAGAGTGCAAGAAGTCTGAACATTCGTTTGAAGCGATCTTGAAGCAAATAGAAAGGTGTCCCGTGATCTGTATCCTCGGGACACCCTATTCGTTTATATAATAATCCCAATGCCGGCAGGAGTGAACATGTATGCAGCCATTTACGAAACGCGTGATCGAAGTGATCCAGAGCATCCCCGAAGGATATGTGGCGACTTATGGACAAGTAGCCCGATTGGCTGGGAGTCCGCGGGCCGCACGCCAAGTCGTTAGAATACTTCACACCCAAAGTCATATTCATAAGCTTCCATGGCATCGGGTTGTTAATGCCAAAGGCGAAATTGCCATCAAGGACGATGAGTCCAGATTAATGCAGGAGCTGTACCTGCAGGACGAAGGCGTTACGGTTAACCACCTGGGCATGATCGACTTGAAGAAATTTGGTTACGATCCTGCGGAATAGATACACACAGCCAGATTTCTCTTACAAAACTCCCCTTGCGGGTCGTGCTATGACGAAGCACCTTCCACCCCGTCTCCTGCAGATGTCCCCTTAATGGTTCCGTGCTAATGATAACCGCCCGATCTGCCAACCCGTGTAAGCTATGCAGCATCTTCAACTTCTCTTCCTCTGGGAAAACGGAACACACATTATAAGGAAGATCCAGAATAGCCGCGTCATAATGTCCTTGCCATGTATTCATATCATGAATGGCAACTATGTTGTCATCATAACCGTAATGCTTCAGGTTCACCCTTGCTCCCCGCACCGCAAGCGGGTTAATGTCACAGCCCTCGACCGAAATTCCCATCGACAACGCCTCGATCAGAACATTTCCCATTCCACAGCAGGGATCCAGCAGCATGACCCCATCGGGTTCAGGTGCAGCGATGTTAACCAATGCCCTTGCTAACCGAGAGCTAAGACCTGTGGAGTAATTTTGCGGCTTCTGCTTATGCTTCAGCCAGGCACGCGCTGGCTCTTGCAGTATGCCCAAGCGCCAGATGCCGTCTATGGATATCATCCCAAACGTGATATCGGGTGATTTCATCTGTGCTGTTCCTGCGATTCGGCGGCCTACCCTCCGCTCAAACTCGCGTAATTGATCATAAGTATAAGGATCTCCCGCCTTTAGGGAAACAACTTTGAAGGTGGCGTTCCTAAGCTGAATTTGGCCTGCTTGCTCTGCCATTTGTTCTATCGAATTGCCAGTCACCCTGACATCCAGGCAAGCGGACAGGAATGGGCTGCGATCCGGATCCACCCATTGCTCGCTTTCCAGCCAGTCCTCTCCATCCGGCATATGTCCGAACAGCTCGGCCAGCTCCATGAAGCACAGCTCACGCTCTGTTTCATGACAGGTGTAAGTATACAGATATGATGACTTATCCCTTATGGAAGAAGGGCCCCATGCAATGTCATCTTGAACGAAATTCGTCATTTATTTCTACTTCCTTCTATTATATAGGTGAGTACCCTGCATCAGCTTAAACGTACGCATTAATACATATGTGGCAGGATAAATGTTGTATGGAAATAAAATGCTGCGCAGTTTAGAATAGTTTCTTCTATTATAAAGAGAACTATATGGATTCTACTAATAGACGATAAGATGCCAGCCGCGCAGCATAATCACTCACCGGTGTAACAATCAAGAACTCGTCACATTCATACTGCTCTGCCATATTCTGCAGCCTGAGGTGCACGCTTGCAGGCGTACCGACAATAAGTCGACTAGGGCCTGGCGTCCTGGAAGCAGCCGTATCCGGACTTCCTTGTCTGGATTTGCCTGCCGGATCTCCGTTGTAGATCGGATCTCGGCTGCGGCTCCCCCCTTTATCGCGATCGGCCGATCCATAAAACTCAGCTTGTCCAATCCTGGTTGAAGCAGAGCTCTGTTCGGGAGCAGCTGCCCCCGTGTCCAAGCGGTCCGAGGGCAGCGGGCGCTGTCCGAACCCGGAAGCTTCAGCAGCAAGTTCGCCTGCTCGTTCCTCCGTCTCTGCACACACAATGCTTACTGCCACCATCGTGTGCGGTTCTCGCAGACGTGCGCTGGGCTGAAAACCTTCACGATAAGAGCGCAAAACCTCGGCACCATCCGTGTCGCTCATGAACTGGCCGAATACATACCCCGTGCCGAATTCCGCCGCATAACCGGCACTCTTCGTATTCGTGCCGAGCATCCACATAACCGGCTCCGTTACAGGAACCGGTTTCGCTGCCACCGGCACATCCTCGTAGCGATACCGGTCTTCGAGCAGTTCGGTAAGGGCCCGAATCCGATGAGGCAAATCTGCCACGTGGCCCAGGAAATTTCCGTTAAGCGCCATGCTTGTATGCGCGGAACCTCCCGGCGCCCGCCCGATCCCGAGATCGATGCGTCCGGGATACAGCGCCGCCAGCATACGGAAATTCTCCGCTACCTTCAGCGGACTGTAATGCGGCAGCAGCACGGCCCCGGAGCCGAGGCGAATACGTTCTGTCCGGGCGCCGATATGGGAGAGCAGAATCTCGGGCGAAGCGCAGGACAAGTGCTCCAGATCATGATGCTCCGCCGCCCAGTAACGGCGGTAGCCCCACGCTTCCGCATGCTGTGCCAGATCCACCGCATGCAAAAGGGCCTCCTCGAAGGTGCTCTCCCCAAAACGCGGAACAAGATCAAGCACGCTAAGTTTCAATGGGTTGTTCATAAGCTCCCTCCTTCTCCTGACCCCTAATCCAGATCGTAGATCGAGCCAACCTTCAGGCCATATAACTCGTTGTATATTTTCTCGGCAAAGGCATCCGTCATGCCCGCGATATAATCAATCACCATATGCTCCCATGTCCAGATCGGGTGCGCCCGCTTCTGATCCGCTTCATAACGCTGAAGCCAATCCGATGGAATGATGGCCGTTGAGGCAACAGGATCAAGAAAAGCGTCCCACAGGCGCTTAATAATCCACTCACTGCGTTTTTGCAGACGCTGGACCCGCAGGTCGCGAATCATGGTCACCCAGGCGAAACTTTTCAGGACGCTGACCGTGCGCAGCATATCCTCGTCCTCCGCACCGTCTCTGACAAACGTCACCTTTTTCCAGTCCCCGTTCGTGATCACGCCCAGGCTGCCTACAAACAGACTCACCCAATAGGCCTTTACCTCGCGCCGGGTACGGGAATAGTCATTCTCACAGGTCGGCATCTTCTCATTCCAAATCTTGAGGAACTCATCCAGCACCGAATCCACCTTCGGATGAATCTTCTCAGGGGTCCAGCCCTTCCACACCTCGTCCTCCAGCGTCATGATCTTCTCCACGATCAGCTTGTTCAGATGACTGTCCCGCAGAAAATGCTCATGGACCTCAATCTTTCCGGCTTTAATGCCATCCTCCAGATCATGCGCGGAATACGCGATGTCATCACAGAGGTCCATCAGCTGCGCTTCGAGCGTCCGATACGCGCCAGGAATTTGCCAAGCCTCCCGGATGTGGGAGATATATTCCCATTCATGCCGGTACATCCCTTTCGGATTCACCAAACCGGAGAACGGATATTTATTAATTCCAAGCAGAACCGCATCGGACAGGTTGAGCCCGTTCACGTTCTCTCTTTTCTCCAAAAACATGATCAGCCGAAAATTGTGCGCGTTCCCTTCAAAATGCTCATATTTTCGACGCATCGCCCGCTGCACTTCAGCAGCCTGCTCCGGTGTCGGTGTACCCGGCTGACGCGTCAGCTCCTTCTCGGTTCTGCGGTCGATGAGTTTCTCCAGAATGCCCTGGAGTACCTCTTCACCCTTATGACCAAATGGAGGATGTCCAAAATCATGGGCGATTGCCGCACATTCTACCACCTCGGGATCAATCATCAGGCCCGCATTCTCGGCTTGTTCCGGCAGCACTTCAGGATAATGACGGGTCAGGCTTCGCGCCGCTTCCCGTGCAATCTGCGCAACCTCCAGTGAATGCGTTAAGCGCGTTCGGTAGTAATCGCCGGTGCCTGCACCGAATACCTGTGACTTCCCCTGCAGCCTGCGGAACGTCGGCGAATGGATCAAGCGGGAATAATCCCGCTCGTATACTGCGCGCGAAGCATCCGACTTCGTCTGCTCCGGGTATTGGCGATGCTCTCTAAGCTCCCTCAGTCTCATTTTCCCCACTCCTGTTTATCTGTTTATGGTCGATTCTGAATTGTTCGTTCCTTAGATTATATGCCATCTCGCTTCTGAAAGAAAAAGGTTATTCCTTCTGTACCCGTTCCCTCATTGTATACCCCTATCGTAACGCCTGTTATCCGCTGTGGAGGATTTTCCTTCATATACCAAGCTTCAAACACCGACACGGTGAGCAGACTCTCCCTCTGCCAAGCATTTCATGTTATGTAAAAAGGATGGATTGGAGCGTAATAAAGCTTACATTATGTAAAGCACCAGATGCTTCTAGGATTCACACAAAACCCGTACCAAATGAAAAGGCCGCCTATTGGCGACCCCAGTGTTTCACAATAAGTTTTTTTCTGCGAATACGGCTGTTAGATGCTGCAAAATTAGCGGCTATTTCATGTGCCGTTAAGCAGTGCTTGTCACTTACTCTCGTTATTAAAGACCCCTACCCGGTGCAGGACAGTCATGATTCGGTAAAAATCGAAGCTGCCTTCCGGGTCATTCAAAACCTCTGCCTGCTGAGCAGCCTGTATCGCGGGTTCTGCCCAGCTTGGAACTTTTGCAGACTTTCCACTCTCTATGTCCTTGAGCCTGGAGTTCATTTGCTTCATGGTATTGCTCTGTTCTGTTAACATTTTCAATGCGGAAGCATACTGCTCGTTAAGCTGACGTACCTGCTCTTGTGTCTTTTGCAGCTCCGCTGTTAATTGTTCGATTTTCATGCCTTCCTCCTCCTCCGGACTGGGTACATCATACTGATGAAGTGCGTTTTGCTCCATAAGGGAGATCAGCTTTTTCGGATAATTGGGATCTGTAGCGTAGCCTCCCTTCCATATCTCCGTAGCTGCCGTTTTATAGTCCGCCCATAACACGCCATGGTAACGCATTGGCTTGTCTCTCGTTCCATTCAGGATGAGGCGCGTATGATCAGCAACCGATTCGCTCCAGCTGTTATACTTGCGGAACTGGGCGTTGGTTGTATAAGGTGTCTGCCCCCGGTATTCCGTTGTCTGCATGGTGACACTTCCCGCCGGACCGGTTCCCTTGATACCGAACAGATTATTTGCTTTTTGCGTGAGACCGCTCGTTCCCCAATTCGACTCCAAAATAGCCTGGGCCAGCGTAAGTGAAGCCGGTACCCCGTATTTACGCATGTCCTGAACAGCAATAGGGGCAAGTCGGGCAATAAATTCAAGAGGCTTCATTCTTTTTCTCCTCCTTTCCTTCGGTTTGCTTGTCCCCTTCTTCGGATTTGATCTGGAACACCTGTACCACATTACGCAGGGACTGAGGGATCGGTACTCCCATTCGCCCAACGTTCTCAATAATAGACAGCAGCTCATTCGCAAGATAGAAGAAAATCACGGTATTCTGAAAATAATTCATCTCTCCCAGCACCCGGTCCACCAGATGCATCAGGGCGATGATGAGAAAAATGGTCATTTTTCGTGCAATACCAGTATAACCAATGCGGCTGCGCAGCTCACCGTTCATCCAGGCCGCGCCCCATCCTGTCAGCCAATCGATCACCACGAACCATAACAACAGATGCAGCGGCAGCGACCACCCGCCCCAGACGTACCCTGTCACGGCCCCCGTCCCCGCCACCAGCATCTTAAAAATCTGACCGATGTGCTCATACATAATTGCTCCTCCTTTATATGGTTTTGAGGGTGTGAAAAAGCCCTCGGTGAGCCGAGGGCTGGATTGAAGTTAGAATTGAAGTTATTCATAGCTGATCATAATAGAGATCACCTTTTTAGTATGTGCATCACTTCGTATGCGGATCATGCTTCCGATCGCTGTTGCCCCCAGATTTTTCGTGCCTAATATAAATGAGGTTAAAATCCGGGGACAAAGGCGAACGCTCCGCTTCTCCAGCCTGATTCCGCCTTCTCCGTTGAAGCTTTTTAATGTAAGCTCATTCAAAGCAGCGTCTAGTATGCCTCGCCAGTGATGACTTCATATTCATCCGAGGTGATTACGCCAAACGCAACATACTGTCTCAATTGAGACTTCTGCGCCCACTTTTTTTCATAGTAATACTTCAATCGTTCAAAATCGTTCTCAAACATCGTCTCCCGCTCCTTTCAATCAGCTATTTTCAAGTGACAGCAGCCGCAATTCAAGCCCCACGATTTGAGCGCCCTGCGCCTCATTCTGCTGACGCAGCTCCAATACCTCCAGTTCACGTGTCACCATCTCGCTGCCTAGGCGATCCACTTCATTGGCTTCCCGTGGTTGAGGTTTTGTTAGTTCCTCGATTTCTTCCGGGGTTAAGCCTTCAATCCATAGAGTCGGCTGAGGTGGGGACTCCTGAACTGCTACATCCTCGGGTCTGCTTGACATGGAAATGCAAGGCGCAATGACCATATTCGCTGTAAATCTTAAGCGGATATTGAAACTGATAGACTAAAAATACAGTGATTGGATCGACTTTGAGATCTAAAAAAGAGACATCCCCCCATAAAAAATAGGGGGGGATGTCTCTTTTTTACGATTTGTGTAAAGCACGTGAAGAAAAAGCGTACGTTCTTCAGTTGTCTCGCTAGGTACGGGGCTGGGCTTAAGATATAGGTATTTAACTACGTTCGGTTGCCCGCAGTTATAATGGTACCTGTCCCTTGATCGAAAAACGCTGTTGAACCGCTGTTATATAGGTCGTTATTAGTCACAAAGTTTCCTTGGGCCTGGTAATGTATACGAATTCCATTCTGCGCCGAGAATCTAACTGTATTATTTTGAACGGTGTTGTAGCTTGCAGCGGAATCGATGGATATGCCATTTCGCAAACTACTAAAAATCAAGTTGCCTGCTACCCTTGTGCCGGTGCTTCGGAGGTCTACAGCGTCATAAGCTCCTATAAATATGTTGTCAGTAATGTTTAGGTGGTTTCCACCATACACCCCAGTTGTTCCGTTATCCGCAACTATATTATTGGATACGGTGCTAAAACCGGTTGAGGATAAGTCTACCGAATTCGACGATGATGCAGAATTATTTCTAATAATATTACCTAGAATGAGGTTGTAACGGCTGTCGCTAACGCGGAGAATTTCGTGCTTCATGTTTCTAATCAGCACCCGTTGGATGATAAAATGTTCACCGTTGGAAAAACTAAGTCCGCCCGCACCCCTAGTAGGATTATTTGCGGTATTACCTTCTAAGACCAAATCACAAACGGTAATATCTCCACCGTTTCCAGAAGAGGTGTCTTCATTAGTTAACAAAGTTACGTTATTAGAGGCGTTGTCGCGTAACTTAATTATGGTTCCAAAACCCGCCCCCCTGAAAGTTGTATTGCTGGGGATAGCAATAGATCTGCTGCCTACTACGAAGGCACCCTCTGTGAGCACCACTTCGCCGCCGCCAACAGGCAAACCATAGTACATTGCATCGTTTATTACATCCTCATCGTTCACACCGGTACACACATAATCTGCACCCTTTTTTGATGTTTCGGTGGCATTGCTTGCAGCGATTACAATAGTAGCAGAACGTTGTCCAATAGCCCTCCGGGCGATAGCCTGTGCTGTTCTCATGGGGGTCATGTATTTATTTTCGACAGTACCTGCTTCAGCCTCTGCTTGAGAAGCTATCCCGTAGTTCTCAACGTTTCCTAACCCAACATGCGCCTTGTTGATTCCATTTACTCGCTGATCAGTATACTGTTTTCCCGCGAGCGCTTCGTCATATGCCGCCTTCACCGCCTTCTCCGTAGCCGCCACATTCTCCCTCGTACCATTTGTGGCACTGGAGAGCTGCACTATACCCTTCTCCGTCAACGAAGCGTCTGGAACTTTAATATTCCCCACAGCCTCATCAACCTTATCCCAGTTCTCATTCAGCATCGTCTCGATGTTAAAGGTCTCATTGCCATCCACCATCGGGTCTTTTTTCAATAGTCCTAAATTCGGTGTGTTACTGGACAACTCAAACACCTCCTGCAAATTTGTTTAACGGCGTCTGCCCTAGCTCGCCCAAAGTCATCACGTCATGAATATCGCGTATGAGCAAATAGTTGAACGCATACCCCACCGCCAGATGCGCCGGCTTGATCTCCTCAATGGCGGACTTCAGATCCTCCAGGTTCGGCGGGATGCCGAGCGTATCCACGAACTTGACGGTAAAGCCCCATGCCTCCGGCTGGAAAAAAACCTCCACGGTTCCGCCGTCATAAGCTTCCGCCACATTTTTCAAAAGCGCACCGGAGAAGGTTCCTGCTCCGCGCAGCTTGGACTCCAGCACCGCCCGCCGCTGCTCGATTGGCTTGTTCCGGTCGGTGGGAATGCCCAGCTCCATTTCCCAGTGTGCCAGCCCCCAGGTGGCTGTACGGACAAAAAACTGGTCCGCCGCTGAATTCAGCGCTTGATAAAGCGCGTCCAACTCGCTGCCCTTGGCATCCATATCGGATAACATGACGCGCGAGGTCTCGTAATAGGCCGGAAGATAAGAAAACAGCTCGCGACCGCGCAAGCTGTTCATTCGGACATTATTCACTTACGCTCACCGTCCCCAGCACCGCTACCTGACCGGAGCCAATTTCAATATTTTGCTGCTCGGTATGGCCGTTAATCGTCAAATCCGAGTAGTCCACGATAATCGGAATATCCAGCAGTACAGCGGCAATTCTCGTGTAACGAACCAACGGATCTTTCCTGTTAAAAGCGATCTGCTGTAAATATGAACGAACACCGTCCTCAATCAGCTTACGGATTTCATCCATCGTCGAGGGCTGCTCCTGCGTGCGCTGCACTTTGACGGAAATATTTATCGCTACTTCCGCCGCGGGCATCACCGTGATAACCGGCCCAGCCGGGGCAACGCCTTCCCCCTGCCCATCCTGGGACGGGTCAATGTGCTGTTGAACAGCATCTACGATATCCTGGCTTGCCGCACGCTTGTCCGTATCCAGAAGATACAGCCCGACCGTACCGGGCCCTTGCCACAGCGGCGCCACTTCCACACCGCCAACGCCCGCAATCTCATTGGCCCACAGCATATACTGCGCTTTGTTGCCGCTGGTCCCCTGACTGCGAACCTTGGCGTAAAAACGCTCCAGCAGCGACTGGTCGCTTTCGGTATCCGTCCCGCTCCGCGTGGGTTCCGGGTTGGTAACCGATGTTACGCCGCTGACCGACGTCATCATAAGCTGAATGACGCCTGCCGGAACATTCCCGCTGCTGCCCGGTGTAACGGCTCGAATCGGCGCCGTGCCGGTACCCAAGTCACCCAGCGTAACGCCGGATATCGTCACATATTCCACCGAGGACTCCCCGGAACCTTCATCGGCCGGTGTGGCTACATAAGTTCCGGCAGGCACCGTTGTCCTCGGTTTTCCCGTAAACACAACACTACCGGACGAAGCGACCGCTTCTCGTCTCGTGATCCCATGTTCTGCTGTCCTCAGATCGAGTTCGACTGACCGGATCTCCGGACGATCACTTGCCACGGTGCTTGCAAAGCCGCGCCGCAGCAGCTCCTGCGCCCACAAGGCCGCCTCGGACAGCATAAATGCCACCGGTGCCTGCGCATCCCAGATAAAAGAGCCCTCCGACTTGTCGATGTCCGAAGGCACTTGATTCAGCATGCGGTTCATAATATTTTCTTCCGTCTGATCCAACAAATACAACGGCAAGTCTGCCATCAGATCACCACGCTTTCTATAATTTCCGTTTCATCCCGGACACTCGTAATACGGCAGCTGAAACGGCAAGCTTCTCCTTCCCAGGCAAAAAGAAACTGGTCCACGCTCTCCGTCCGCGCATCTGCCAGCAGCGTCTCGGTCACCATGCGCTGAATCTCACTTTCCAGCAAGGCACGGTCGTAGCCTTTGCCGACCAGCTCCTCCAGCTCGCTGCCGTAATCCCGCGTATAGATCAGATGACGGTAACGCGGCGTACGAATCGCTTTTTCACACCAGATGACCCAGGCTTCCTTCTCGTCCGCAACCGGAATCTTCCGGGTGGGTGTCATAATAAACTCGCCAGCTTCAAAATCATACCGCCAGCTCCGTCCAAAAACAGCCCCGTCTCCCTCCAGCACCTCCGGATCCGTGGCATCACTCCAGATCATGTCATCACTTTCCGGAAATAAATTAGCCACCGCTGCTCACCACCTTACACACGACCACCACGTCATTGCCGCTGTTGACCCGAACGGCGAGCACACGATCCCCCGGCTTCAAGCCTTTTCCCAATTGAAAAAGGGTGTCTTCCATTTCATGCTCTTCCACATCGAACGTCATATCCTGCTGCTGGCCCCCCAGATTGGCGCTGCCAGCAACCGTATAACGGGGTAAGGACAACAAGCCCGGCAGCTCCGCCACCATATAGTCCTGCAGCTCATGCTTAAAATCATCCAGCTTGAGTCCTGTCGAGGTTATCGTGCCAAGCACGGCCCCCACGCCGCCCACGGCTTGACGAGTTTGCTTGTTTAATGAGGCATACAGGGAGGACGCCAGTTGTCCATAGGGGTCTTTATTCAAGGTAAAACCTCCTTTTTACATCGTCGTAACTCCCCAGCTCCAGCATCATGTTACCGGGGCTGCCCAGCTCTCGACTGACGGAAATGACGAGCAGCCTCATCGAACCGAGCATCACCGCATCACCGGCGCGAATCGTATTGATGTCGGGTGCATTGAGGGAAATGGTCTCCCGAATTCCTCTCAATTTATTTCGAGCCAGCTGGCGGGCAGCCGCAGGCGACTTCACTTCATCATCTTGAATAATGGCCTGGAGCTGGCCATATTTAGCGATATCTTTTTCCTCAATCGCCATCACCTTGGACGGAACCTCTTGTCCCGTCTCACTTGCGGCCGTTGCCAGCACCTTGACCTTGGTCGCCGCACCCTCCAGCGTCCGCGATTGCGTGGTATCGGTTAAAGCCTCCAGGATATACACATCTCGATTCGTTCCAAGCTCATACAGCTCCAGCCCGGAAGAGATCATTCTCGGGTGGTACAGCTTGCCGCCGGCTTTGGCCGTTTCCCGCAGATCAGCGAACATACTTGCGTAGATCGACTGCGTGCGGTAAACGGAACGTCCCAGCTGCTTCTCGGTATCCGGCAAAACCGCAATTTTCAGGTTCCAGTCGGCTGCATACTTTTTGAACCGCTGGGTGGCCGTCTGCTTCGCCGGGAACAGGTACTCATCCTCTGATTTGTCCAGATAGACCGTACGGTCGTACAGTGTGAGGGTCATTCGCTTCACCCCGTTATTCGAAGTTTCCACTTCCCACACGACAGCCGGGTGCAGCAGGGGGACATAATCCTTCTTGCCGTAAGGAATTCCGCTGATACGGATTGCCATTCCCGGCGAGATCGGCGGCATATCCGGCGTTACGACCAGATTGACGGTCCCCTGATAGGCAACTTGTTCAAGCGAATCCCGCAGATGGATAGCTTCTACTAAGGGAGATAAATCGTACTGATCCTGCAAAATCACCTTGTAACTCATGACAACACCAGCTTCTGTCCAGGCTTGATGGCGTTCGGATCTTTACCGATCATCTTCTGGTTCAGCTTGTAGATCTGGTTCCATTTTGAGCTGTCCCCGAGCTCCAGCTTGGCGATTTTGGAGAGTGAGTCCCCTGACTTCACAATGTAGGTTTTGTTCTTTTCCTTCATGTCTGCCCGAGGCTTTTTATTCGCTCCCGCTGCCCCGCTGCTGCCCGCTGTTTTGGCTACCTTCATATCGCTCCAGGTCCGAAGCGTGATATCAAAATACACATCCCCGACCTCGCCGCCACGGAACGTGGACTGATGGGAAGCAACATACACCGGCACATTCACCGCCGTCTCGGTAATGACGAACTGCAGCGGCGTTTTATACGCCAGAAACTCGTTAAGTTTATTCATCGCGGTTTGGGGTTTAATATGATCCTTCTTATCCCCCTTGCAGAATGCTGCATCATACTCTTGCGGGAAAAATGAAGAAAACGAAATCTCCTTGATCCGATTGCCCTGGGGAAAATCAAACTCTCCATAGTTAAGAATCGTGGCCGTTTCCAGGCCCTTTTGCCGTGAAATGGTCACCTCTTCGGGATTAACCGGGAATATGAACGTCATGCCCTTTCCATTCTTCAAAAGAAACTCCACCTTGGGCCCCCTCCTTTCTGTATGGATGCGTTCCGCCCCTTTCATGCCTGTCATTATCGATTATCCTCAATAGGCCATCGGGGTCGGCTTCCGGTTCTGCGCCGCCTTGCTGAATTCGGCTCTCAGCCTCTGCCCAATCAGAAGGATCAAGCCTTCGACATCGACAGGGTGTTCCTCATGAACCGTAACCTGCACCGCACCTGGAGGAAGATTGTAGTTGACGGTTGTCTCCGTTTTGAAGTCCATCAGCAAGCCGGATATGGTGCTCATCTGGTCCGGACTAATCTGAACGGACTGCGGGGACGTTGGCTTCCCGGCAAAAGCCTGGTTCTGGGCAGCACTTGCAGGCGGCCCAAAAGTACTCATGCTTGCAGCATGACTAGGCGGCACATAGGAACCATACATCGGATTCAGAGCTGGGTTCGGCAGCAGCGGCTTGTTGAAATCAGCCGGCGCTGGTTTCGGAATGATGGGAGCAGGAAGAGCAGCCACGTTGGAATTAGGAGGCGGCGACTTTGGAGCCTCCTTCGGCTTGACTGCTTCCTCGTCTTTTTTTCCAAAGGAAAACGTCTTGGAGAACCATGCCGATACCTTCTCCTTGCTCTCATTAAACTTTTCGCTGATGCCCGTTATGGCACCGCCTACCTTCTCGCCAACAAAACTTCCAACGGTGCCGCCGAGCGTCGATCCAATCAAGGTCCCTGCAACCGGGATCACGGAGCCGACAATTCCGCCAATTGTGCTTCCAATGCCGCCGCCAACGGCAGAGCCCATGGCTTGATTGCGCTCTTTCCCTGGTTTAGCGGTAGCGATTGCGGCCGCATCGGCTATATATCCTAACGGACCAAGGGCCCGTTTACCAAGACCCTTCATTAAACCGGAGCCTAGGCCGTTTTTGCCGGCATTTTTCACTGCGTTTGCTGTGCTGCCATCGGCCGCCTGTTTTACGGCGTCTGATCCTGCACCCGTCTTGCTAGCACCTGCCAAACCTCCGGAAACGATGCCGCTGGCACCACCGCCGCCGAACATATCCTTGGCAAAATCTGAGGCCTTCTTAAGTAATTCCACTGCCCCCTTTCCCGTTGATCCAACGTTTTCTATAAAGTCCCCTGTTTTTTCAGCTCTGTTAAAAGCCTTGCCCCACTTCGTTAAAGGTTTCTCCGCTTGTTCAGTTTTGGGAACAGCAGCCGTGTTTTGATTCGCCTGACGCCCCCTATTTCTGGAGCCTACCCTTCGTTCTTTGTTGACCTCAGCGGGCTTGTTATCAGCAGGTTTATCTTTACTCCAGGCCTCGCGCATCTTCTGGTGTTTATCTTTCATTTGGCCCGTGCCACGCATAGTGGAACCAACCAACGCTACGTTCCCCAATATACCTATCGCCGTATCCCAACCAGATTTTTTCCCGCTCCCGCCTGCAGGCTTTATCGCCCCAAGCGAACTCGTAAGCTGAATCACAGCCTCCGTATTCGCCTTCAAGGCATCGATCATGGGAGTAAAATCAAGCCCCGATGCCCGCAAATCCACCATAACACTCGCCTGGATTTGCTTCTGCACGCTTAAGTTCAGATTGGTATCGATCTGCTTCTGCACGTTCAGCTTCACATTGGCCGAGGCCTGGATCACCTGCGACTTCACCCGCTGCATCTTGGCAAGCAGGTTGTCCAGCCCTTTCGAGGCGCTGTCCTTCAGCACGATTTCAGGCGCCATGCGGGTGCGCCCGATACGCATGACGCGTCCCTGGATCCGCTCAAAATAACGCTCCATCGCCCGCAGCTCACGGTTGGCCTTGATCACGTTTTTCGGATCGATGACCAGATTCATGCGGTAGTTCATGGCTTCAGCCATTTCATTTCACCTCCTGTTCACTTCAAGCTCTGACCGGCCATGCCCTCCATCTCCTCCTGGGAGAAGGCAAGCAGCAGCAGCCGCTCGCCTCGCGGCAGCAGCCAAAAATCTCCGGGACGAAGGTGATGCCGGACCCACAGATGATACAGCATCGTTGTCATTCCCCCGGAGCCGATCAGTTTTTTAGGTCAGCAATCTCGACCCCGAAGCCGGAAAGCTCCAGCACCTTATCGCCTACGGCATCCAGTTCACCCGCCAGCAGCATGCGGCGGACCGCCTGCTCTCCGCCCGACAGCTTCAAGCGGCTAGTAATCCGGGAATCACCCCAGCCGCTAAGCGTCAGACCCTTTACGGACAAGCTGCTGGTGGCCTCGGAGATCAGCAATGCATTAAAAGTCTCCGTATCCACCTTCTCGTCCACCGCGCCTTTGATCGTCCGGCGGACTGTGCAGCGCTCGCGGATGCTGTCCACTTTACTAGAGGTCAAGCCTTGCAGTACCATCTGCATATTCAGCCGCTTAATGCGTACGGTTTCCTCCGGCAGCTTCTCCGCCGCCTCAAAAAGACCATCCAAAATTTGCTCTTCGCTCATGTTCTCGTTTAAACTCATGCGTCTATCTCCTTTATGAATCAAGTAATCAAATCAAATCGGTGCCCTCAATGGGGCTGCTGCGCGAGCCAATGTCTGTTCCGATGTAGGATTGAAGCGTACAGTAGTGTACAGCGTAACAATCCCCTACCTTCAAACGCATGAGGAAATGGGCAGAACGAATCCGTACATGCAGCCACTCCCTCTATGCTTAACTTCAGCTGTCATAACACCAACATAGCGTTCATCAAAATCATCCAGCGGCTAGCCACCGGCTCCCATCGGTAGGACCCTACTCTTAAAGCGGACCCAGCAGACGCTATTTCGAATAAATGGGTTTTTTTAGAAACTGAACGGACCCACGATCCGCTATTTGCGCGAAAACACAATAAAAGTGCCAATAATAGACCCAATAGCGCATCTAATGTCCGCTAAATCTAAAATTATGGCAATACCCAAGACATAACGGAACCAGAGTCCGCTACTCAAAAGACACAAATAGAAGACAGCCGTAAAGGGGACACGCTGCACTCTGAGGAGCCATTGGCGTCCTAAAACGAACAACCCCCGACTTTACATCCTGCATACATCAAGTCTGTCCCTCTTAATCCCCCTGAATCGGATCCAGCAGCTCATACCCCTCGAAGGTGAAGGAAGTTTCTTCCTGCACTTCCTCACCCGCTGTCCAGTTGGCCAGCTGGATTTTGTCCGGCATGCAGCGGATCAGGCGAACGCGCTCATGACCGTAGGATTCGGGATCATCCAGCTTGGAGATGATATCGAATTTGGTGAAGCCGCGGGAGATCATATCGGAGGTGACCTTGTAGCCGGTCATCGTGCCCGTTCCTTTTTTGCTGCCGTTCTTGTGCACCGTCCAGTCGTTGCCGACCAGCTTCAGCTCGCGCTTCTCCAATTCCACGCTGGCTTCCAGCTTGTTAATATGCGTCTGCCATACCCCGTCAATATACGCCTGGCCATATGTCCCCATAATGACTCTTGAAGCATCCAACATGTTAAGTTCCTCCTCGAATGGTTAGGTTTTAATCAAACAAAGCCCTCTTCGGGCAGTTCGTGGTATCTTAAATACGCTGATCGGGCGTCCCATTTATTGCACGTAGAATGTTCCAAACAGCTGCTCCATCACGTCGGTCAACTTCACGTTCCACTGCAGGAAGACCTGATCGGGTTCCGGCGTGTTCACGGCGGAATCGCCATAATAGGACGGATCGAGAATGACGTCATAGCCATCAGGCTCAATGACATTGCTGAGCGACAACGAAGCGAGATATTCCTTCACGGCGCCAATCAATGCGAGTCGGCCTTCCTCCGTGTTGTTTACCTTGCCGATGTAGGTTTGTTCGGCAGCCAGCTGCAAATCCGCATGGATCGCATCCATGACGCGGATCGAACGGATTTTTTTCCAGGCATTGTTTTGACCTTCTGCCGGACTCACCAGTGTGTTGATTCCGCGCAGCGCCTTTACCTGGCGTCCGTCATAGAAGAGCACGAACACACCGCTGCGTACGGCCAGCTCCTGCTCGGAGCGTGTCCAGCGCCGGGTCACATCCTCAAAAGGCGTTACCGCGTATGTAGCAGATTGATTCAAGCGTTGGCCGGCAATGAGCCCGGCAACATAAGCAGCGGTTTGGGCGGAACTGTAGTTCACGCCGGACAGCCGCACGCCCGTACCGACATTGATAATCCCTTCGTGGTTCAATGCAAGCGAACGATCTGCCGCCAGTTTTGCTGCATCCTTGGAGGTATCGTCCGCAGCGCTCCCTCCGAACACCGCCAGCACGCCGCGTCCCTCTTGGCGGAGGCGCTTCACCCAAGCGGCAAAGCTTTGCAGCAGAGCCATATCGGCCGCATAATCCAGTGCCAGCACGTTGAACTCCTGACCTTCGACCGCATCCTGCATCTCGATGTAATCCGCGTTGGTCAGGCTGCCGTTGCCGCTCTTGCCTCCGGACAGCATGGCACCGCTCACATCGGCGGGAATACCGGCAGCATCCAGCGCTGCAGCCGTTACCCAGAGATTCGCGTCATCCGCATTGATCTGAGCCGCAATCGAAGCGGCTGAACCGTCTTCACTTGTGTAAGAACCCAGCAGCTTGGCGCCTTCATAGAGGCGAAGTTCCCGGGCTGCCGGATCAATCAGCGACGGCTGAACGCTGACCGAGAAGCCGTTGCCCCGGCTGCCCGGGTATTTAGCCGTGAGCTTCAGCACATCGGATGGCGTGGCCTCCGCATTTTGAAGCGTAACAGTTGCCGCGGCTGCTGTGTTATCTGCCAGGCGATAAGCCAGCAGCTTCTTCGGACCGCCGAGCAAGGCCAGGTAAAGCGTCTCGTAGGCCGTTGCCCCGTCCTGGTTATCCACAGAATACAGGTCGGCAATTGCAGACTCGCTTCCGATTTCTACGAATTCGCGCACCGGTCCCCAATTGGCCTTGACCGGCACAACGACCGTACCTCGGGCTCCGCCCAAGATCGCCGAAGCGGCCGCCGCCTTGAAATTCATATACAACCCCGGCAATACCGGTTTATTTGTACTTTCCCATGTTCCACCCGCCATGATTAGACCACCTTCGCTTTCATAAATTGTTGGATTTTTTCTTTGACCTCGGCTACCGTGAACAACGCTCCGTCAATTCCATACATGGCGCCTGCGAGCACTTCCGTCCGAACCTCGAACAATTCCTTGGCGTGTGCTTTAAGCTCTGCAAGTGCATATCGCGGAGCGCTGCTGCTCTGGGCTTCCGCCTTGTTTGTTTTTTTCACAGCCATTGTGGCCACCTCACTTTAAAATAGGTTGAATGTTAACGCGCCTGATCAAGGCTGCTTCTTCCGGTGAACGCAGCTTCCGCTGCGCCAGGGTCAGCTTCAGCTGTCCGTCGAGAATGGGATCGGCTTGCATATCGCTCGCAATCTCAACCACCGATGCATAGCGGCGATTCTGTGAATCCAGCAGCAGCTGAACCTGGGTGCCCAGCTCCTCCACAAGCCTTACAGCGGTGAGCTGCTCGCTTCCGGAATCCAGAGCGGCGATGTGCCCGGTGAAGGTTTTGCGGACCTCAACCATCGAAGCACCCGCCATTCGGGTCTCACAACCCGTCATCCGCCATAACATGGCGCAATCGTCCCGCCCTGCCGGCCATGCCGTGTGGTAGATGCTCCAGGAATTGCCCAGCACATCTCCCGTCCAGGCTGCCAGCGCACTCAGCCATTCGTCAGGCTGTCCGGTGAAACCAGCTCCTGAAAGCTCCGGCACATAGACACCGAATCGCATGATTCGGATCATTTTGCCTGTGGATGGATCGAACTTGTCGGCTTCCGGCACACCCAAATAATGCAGCTTGAAGCTGTTCCCGTCTGCTCCGGTAACCCGCTTGCGGTGAAGTCCCGGAATTAATTGATTCGCCCAGCGATCCAGCTGCAGCAATTCGGAAGGATTCGCATACAGCTTCAAGCGAACCACCTGCCGGTACCCCGCCCATGAGGATTTCCATACGTCCTCACCGAGCGTGATGGCCGCAAAAAGAGGCTCAACGGCCCCATCCGGCGGGTATACATCATACACGCGGCCTTCAAGCTCCGGAATGATGCCTACAACGGCCTGCCTGACCGCCCCTCTCATTCCGCAGATTGCCGGACGGCTTCCGCTCGTTCATCGGACAGGCAGCTTGTCACTACGATCACATTGTGCAACACGGCCCCTCCTTTCTGTTCATATAGGGATCGAAAATGAAGCAATCGAAACTCATCCGAAAGCAAAAAACCGGTCCTCTACAAGGCCGGCCTACATCTACACGATGCGTGTTCGATATGCTCTTTTGCTTCATTCCCGATAATACAATCTTACACCCCTAAATCGGATACGCTGACGTATCGTTGGACGGTTAAAGCGGAAATTAAAGTGGATTGTCGGCGGAAAAAAGTAAGAACACTTGTTCTTGTTTATTGTATAATCCACAACCTCCTTTGAGTTCTAACATCATGGTAAACTGCACACATCTTGAAACAAAAAAACCGAAGCGCCTCTTAGAGGTGCTCCGGTTATCGTTTGCCTGGATCCATTAGCTGAGCGTGTATCAGCTCAAACTTCCATGTGCTTTTCTAGCTGGGCATGTACCAGCTTTAAACTTCCATATGCTGTTCTAGCTGGACATGTATCAGCTCAGCTCCGTGTGCTTTTCACGGCTTTTTCCAACTCGTTCAGTTTCAGCAGTCCCCTGTCCGCCAAGGCCAAGGCCAGTTTATAGAACGCCCGGGTGCGGATCTTTGTATACGTATCCTTGCTGACCGGCGGTTCGAGGATATGGTTGTACACCTTGTAATCAAATACGTCGTCATGCTTCATATACCGTTCCCGGATCAGGAGCTGTTCCCGCTCGCCAAGCCGTTCCACAATCGATTCGATGGTCTCGCAATACTGCTTCCTCGCCGCTGGAACATCTACATTATATATAGCGACCTTCGCCGTTTGATCCGAGGTTACGTTGGTTGGCCCATGGAACCGTTCCGTGTAGGAAGCGGTGACGCTTACCTCTCTTACTTCGAATGTAATGGTTTTATAGATACGATATTTCTCGAATATCGCCTCAACGGCATGCTGGGTTTTTCTGCGATCTAATTCCGGTAAAAATGGATTCATTTTAAAACACTCCCTTTTGAATGTCATTTTCAAAGTTTAATTTGCCATTTGGCAGAAGATGGTCTCATTCTTACGTTCGTATATTGTTCGTATTTTTTCATTAATATACCACTATTTGGAGAGAGACGTAAACCATCAAAAGGGTGAACTTTTCACGAAAATAGGGATCATAACTCTCGTTTTCTTGCCTTTTGGCAATAATACTCTCTTTTATTTTACCTGTTGGCAAAGATTGTGAATGTGTTTATACTAGGGGTAGATGTCTCAGATGGACTATGGTGAGGAGTGGCCGGAACGTGGATCACATATTTGGAACATACTTGAAAGAGATCAGGGAGGATAAAGGCTGGAGCATCAATCAGCTGGCACACGCCGCTGACATCAGCGGATCACAGATCTCCCGTATCGAGAACGGGCTGCGGGGCATACCCAAGCCGCAAACCTTGCGCAAGATTGCCGATGCGCTTGAAATCCCCTACGAAGAGCTAATGAATAAAGCAGGCTATCTGCCGACGGATGCCGCACATCAAGATGAAATATCGGCTCCCGCTTGGGCAACCTCCAGGGACAAACGGGATTTTAAGAAAATGCTTGAGGATGACGGTGAGCTGATGTTTGATGGCGTCCCTCTGAATGAAGAGGACAAGCAGCGCATCAAGGACGTGCTGACCGGACTGTTCTGGGAAGCCAAACAGATGAACAAACGCAAGAAATAATCTACTAAATCTACATAATAAGGAGCTACATACCGATTACTACGATTCAACCAATACCAATATTGCAGGTGAACCGGCATGGATGATCAATTACAACCCGTAATCCGCCAGCTGATCAAAAAACATCATACCAACTGCCCTTTTGAAATTGCGGCTTCGCTGGGCATACATATTCGATTTGCAGATTTAGGCCAGACGACCAAAGGGCTGTATTTCCGTAAATTAAGACGGAGATTCATCGTCATTCATAATCAGCTGCCACCCCCTTGGCAGCGCTTTGTGTGCGCCCATGAGCTGGGACATGATCGTCTCCATAAGGGAATCAGCCGTTTTTTTCTGGAGGAGCATTCCTATTTCAGCCCCGGCAAACTGGAGCGGCAGGCCAACCGTTTTGCCATCGCCCTGTTGACGGCCAATCTGGCCCCGGGACCGGGAGAATCCTTGCACGAATTCTATCTACGGGCTGGCATCCCACAGGAAATGCTATATTTTTTTAGACTTTAATCGAACATACGTTCTGAATATGTATATCCATATGCCAAAGCTCTAAACAAACTTGAAATCAGACCCTAAAAAGTGACGCGAATGATTTCATTTGCACCGGTGGTTGTGTTCATACTTTCCTTACATAAAAAGAAATAGACCGTCCTTTGGTCAGGATAGCGGTCTATTTCTGATCGGATTTCCCATAGCAAGGCCGCCCTTATAGCGGTACCTTGTATCCCGGGATCGTGTTAGCGCACGGTCCCTCTTACATTCTATACACATTTGAACAGAGATGATGCACGAATGCCACGCATCGCCTGAAATACGCGGCTGTCCCTTACTTATCCAGGTGGGACATGTAGTCAAACGCCGTTGTGCCGTACACATTCTTGAAATGCCGGTTCAGATGGGCAAGGTCTGTGAAGCCACACTGGGTAACAGCCTGATAGACATCCCTGCTGTCCTCGATCAGATGTTTGGCGCGCTCCACTTTGCAGTTCAGATAGTACTGATAAGGCGAGAGCCCCGTATTCGCTTTAAAGGAACGGATGAACTGATACTTCGACATCCCGAACTCCCCGCTTAATTCGTCCAGCCTTAGAACATGGTCCAGGTGACCCTGCATCAATTCTTTTGCCTTCCGGGTAAAGATGGTGTCCCTCCTGCCGTCCGGGTTCAGAATATGCTCGTTAAAATGTCCCGCCAAACCCAGCAGCAGCTCGCTGCTCATTGCCTCCGGTTGACCGGTGAAAATCGACTTTGTCACGTCCAGGATGCTTTGCCGAAGTCCGGCATGATACACAACCGGGGACTGAAAACGGACAATATCCTTCTTCTCGATCAATTCCAGGAACAGCTCAGGATGAATGTAGATCATGACATAGTCGATACCCGTCCGTTCCTGCGACCAGCCATCATGATTCTGCTCTGGATGGAACAGCATCACCCCGCTTTGGTAGGAAGCCTGCTGACTGCCATCCAGCGAGTATTTCTGAATGCCGCGCAGGGTTACGCCAAGGGCATACTCCTCGTGGTAATGTTTTTTGTATTTAAAATCAGTCAGGCTCGCGGACAGCGCCGTAATGCCTACCGCTTTTTTATAGATAAACTGCTCCATCTTTCCATCACCCCTTTATGAGCTCAGGTATGCCAGATACCACGATTGCCGAATACAGCAGAAACAAAGCCAGAATCGTGTTGGTCGTTCTCCGATATTTTTGCATAATTCCTTGAAAAAGGCTACCGCACACCGCCCAGGTCATGTACGCAGACAGCCCGATTAGTGATACCGCAACAACAAACGCAGAGATGACAGGGCCTGCCGTATAATATGGCATGACATAACTCGGAATAACCGTGAGGGTGAACAGCACCACCTTCGGATTGAGAAACTGCATAAGAAAACCGGATGTGAAGGATGTCGTTTGGTTACCGGACGACTTGGATACATCCATGGTATACACTTGATACGCAAGATACAGCATAAACAGGCAGCCCGCAATTCGCAGCACCGGCAGAATGAAAGGCATGCTGGACGTCAGCAATTGACCTAACACAACCGAAGCGACAATTAATAGGAAAAAGGCAATCGATGCTCCGGCAATGTAGCGCAGCGTCTTTTTCATGCCGGAATTTTGAACAGAGGCCAAGATGACGATATTCGCTGGCCCCGGCGAGAACGCCACAATGACACAGTAAATAAAAAACGACGAAAGGTTCATGATGATAGCTCCTTACAAAGGAATTTCCTTTGCCATTATAGAGCCGGTTGCGCTGCGGGGCATAGTACATTATTGCAGCAGAACAAGAGCCGCACCAAGTACTTGGCACAGCTCTTCTCTAAGAATCCTATATGGTTGACGCACTTAGTTGCCGGACTGATGAATCCTTGGCTGTTCCTGCGCATGCGCGCTGCCTGACAAATTCAGCAGCACTACACCCGCAATTATAAGCAGGATGGAGAAGACCTTCAATCCATTGATCTGCTCCGCAAAAAACATATATCCGATAAGCGTAATAATAAGAATGCCAAGACCTGACCAAATCGCATATGCCACCGAGATTTCAATCTGCTTCAGACTCAGCGTCAGAAAGCTCAGGCTGCAGATGTAGAATACAACCAGCAGAACGCTGGGCAGCGGTTTGCTGAACCCTTCCGACAGTTTCATATTCAGGGTACCCGCCACCTCAAACACAATCGCCAAACCTAAATACAACCAATGCATAATCTTACGACCCCTCCCGTTTATCCGCGGCGATGCCAAACAGTAATATGTCCATGATGGACTCCAGCAGTTCTCCCAGCGGCAATTGATGCTTAACCGTCGCTCTCGAGTCATAAATCTGATGAAGCGACCCGAGGTACAGATCAATGAACACCGGCAGATGGATTCTCTTTAGACTTCCTTCCGCCATCCCCTGCTCCATCAGCTCGCTGACAATACCCCATTCTTCTCTGAAAAAGGTGTCCAGCTTCTCCCATTGCGGATAATGCGACCGTTTCAAATCCGGCAGCATCCCCAAATCCATCTTCTCCATCTCCTGAGGCAGACAGATCAGAATTTGGCGAAGCTTCTCCGGAATGGTAAGCTCCTCATCCGCTGCAATGTCACGTTCCTGTTCCTGGATATGCCGGATCATTCCATCAATGATATGTTCAACAATCTCTTCCTTGGAAGAGAAATGCTCATAAATCGTCCGTTTGCTGATGGCAAGTTCTCGGGCCAGGTCACTAACGGTGAAGGTGAAGCCCTGCCGCTGAATCAATCGCATCGTTTCATTCAATATTCGCTCACGCAAGTGAATACTCCCCCGCTTCTGGTACTTCAAATACTATATCAGTACCAACAGTATTATAACGCCAAACTCGGCATTAAATCCAGACATCCTTACAAAAATATGAAGAATGGCCTGTTCCACACTCAGGCATAGCCTTGAAATCTCACCAAAAAAAGATATCCCAAAAGGTCCATAAAGACCCTTCAGGATATCCCCGGCTTAGTTGCTGCAAAATGAATTCTTCTTAATCAAAGCGCACATCGCCAATCCCGAACCACGGAAAATACCCGGCTGCCACATAAGCGCAGCAGGCTGCGGCCGCCAGCAAGCCGATCACCAGCAGATCATACCGCGAATAACGTGACGGATAATAATACGTCCGGGCCTTCACCTGGTCCCCGTTAAACTGCTTCGCCTCCATTGCCGCAGCCACCCGGTGTGCCCGGCGGATGCTCTGCGCCAGCAGCGGCACCACGTACATCCCCGCACGGTTGACCATGTCGCGCACGCCCCGAATCGGGCGAACTCCCCTTACCTTCAAGGCTTGACGGCGAATCACAAACTCCTCCCACACCATGGGCAGAAGCCGTATCGAAGCCATGAAGCTGTACGCATACTTGGGCGCAAGCCTCAGCTTCTGCATCAGGCTGTAGAATAAATCCACGGAGGAAGTTGTCGTTACAAGGAGCAGTCCCTCCGAGGCAAAAGCAATCCCCTTAAACCCCAGATGCAGTCCCCGGTAGAAGCTTTCTTCCGATACCCGGAACAACCCCCACTCCCACCAGAGAGTCTCCCCTTTGCCGAACAGCATCATGGAAGAGGACGAAGATATAAAGGCAAGCAGAAACGGAATGAAGAAGAGCAGCATCTTCCACGGTTTAACCCCACTCAGCACCACCAGACAGACCATAAATACCAGTGCCTGATACATCATGAAATCCAGATCATGGGTCAGCACCGTCATGAAAAAGAGGGCAAAAATAAGGCCGAGCTTCACCACCGGATTGGCCCGGTGCAGCCAGGTGATCCGTACAGGGTTCCATATATTCATGAATTCACCCCCGTGAGGTGAGCTGCGCTTGCGGAGGAGGGATCGTAGGATTCTCCGGCCCGGTTCAATCCATCATCCTCCTGCCGGGATTCCGCACCGGTACACAATCGGGGTGAAGCCATGCTCGAGGTCAGCTGACCTTCCCGAATTTCCCATATATGCGTGGCGACCCGCTGCGCAATCTCCATCTCATGGGTCACCATGAGAATGGCGGTTCCCGTGCGGCGCAGACGCTCGCACATCTCCAGAATCGCAAACGTATTCCGCGCGTCCTGACCGAAGGTCGGCTCATCCAGGAGCAGAACTTCCGGCTGTCTGGCCATCGCAGTGGCAACGCTTAAGCGCCGCTTCTGACCGGTTGACAGCTGATAGGGATGCCTGTTCTCCATTCCGCTTAGTCCGAAGCGTTCGAGACAGCGATCGGCTTGGGCCTTCGCTTCCTCCGCAGGCATGTTATCCACCAGCAAGGAGTAAACAACCTCGTCGCCAATACGCTCCGTCAGAAACTGAAGCTCCGGATTCTGAAACACGAATCCGATTTGACGGAGCTGCTGCTCTCTCTTCTTCCGCACCTTTCTCGCCTTGCCTTGCACAACCTCTTCCCCGCAGAGCACGTAGGTCCCTTGCGCGCGCAGCAGTCCCATCAGACTGAGAAGAAACGAGCTTTTCCCCGCTCCGTTCGGCCCTACCACCGCAATAAATTCTGCCCGATAAACTTCTGCCGAAGGGAGAGAAATCACAGGTTTATCCCATCTCAGTCCCTTGAAATCCTCTAAGCGGATCACAGGCTCCCCATCTAAAGGGTAAGGCAGGGCAGCCTCGTGCAGGAGATTCCCCAGATCTTCGCCATAGGCATCAACCGGAGCAAACAATTCCCGGCCGGCCCGGGTCTGAGCATAATCTTCCCACACGCCGGGATACCAGATTCCATAGGATTTAAGCTCGCACTCATACTTAGCAAATACTGCCGCCGGCGGTCCATCGCCCAGAATAACGCCATCCGGACTGAACAGAACGACACGATCCACGTATTTCGCCATCTCTTCGATCCGGTGCTCGACGATGATCAGTGTACGTCCTTCCGATACGGATTTCACTGCATCCCAGATCTGCTCCCGTCCTTCCGGGTCAAGCAGTGCGGACGGCTCGTCAAGGAACAGCACCTCCGGCTCCAGCAGCAGGGCGGAAGCCAGCGCCAGCCTCTGCTTCATCCCTTGCGACAGATGGCCGATCGGCAGATGAAGCTCCTCCAAATTCAGCCCCACCTCATGCAGCGCCGCTTGCATCCGTTCCTTCATCTCGTCTCGGGGAATACTCAGATTCTCCAGTACAAAGGCCAGCTCCTCATCCACATACGGCATGCAAAACTGCGTATCCGGGTCTTGAAATACGTATCCCCAGGAGCGCGGGACAATCTGTGCCTCACACTTCATTGGCACTTCCGTAGCGCGGGGAATCATTCCGCTAAGCACCTGGAGCAGCGTGGATTTGCCGCATCCGCTCGGACCAAGCAGCAGCACCTTTTCCCCACGGGCTGCCGAGAACGAGAGATCTTTGAACATCAGCCTCTCTTCCCCGGGATACTTCAAGCGCAGTCCCTCCACCTGCACAGCCTGCTCCTGTTGAACCTCAGCGGACTGAGCCGGAAATAGGCTTACCGTGGCATTAGACATGGCGCGCATCATCCAGCGCTTCGTAATCCTTCTTCGACGCGGGACGCAGCAGAGACGTTACGCCTGTGCGATCCAGCGCCTTGGCCAAGAGCAGCATTAACAGACCTGCAATAACTGCACCGCTGATTACCCGCATACCGTATTTGGCAAGGAACATCCATGTCTGCAGATCATCCGTATAGCTGTAATAAAAGTCCATCATCATCGAACCGATGGCCGCTCCGGCCCCGGCAATCACCAAGGTCCACGCTGAGGTACTCCGATAGCGGAACGCCGCGAATACCAACTCTGCCCCCAGTCCTTGAATCAAGCCATATAACAATAGAGTCAATCCCCAGCCGCTGCCAAACAGCACCTCCACGTGGGCCGCAGCCACTTCCGCGATGATGGCCACGCCCGGCTTGCGAATTAACAAATAAGCCAGCGTAGCTGCCGCAAACCACATGCCGTAGAGCAGCTCATCCGCTTCAAAAAACAACGGTTTAAAAAGATTATAGACCGACCCCCAGAAGTGATAAATCACGCCAAACACAAGCGATACCAGCACCGTCACCAAAATATCGCTTAACCGCAGCCCTCTTCTGGGCTGAACCCCCAACTTCTCTTGCATTGATGTTCCCATAACAACCTGTACCCCTCTCCACCGCTATTTTTGTGTAAACACAACAAAAAACCGTCTGGAAAAACGCGCAGACGGAAAAATAGGCCCTATGTAGGCAGGGTCGGATATTCTCTACGCTGGCATTACCCAGTTCAGATTAACGGTCAACAGCGGATAATAGCTGCAATCTCAGCCTGATTCACTCAAGCCCCCGTATTCCCTATTCGGTTTTATGTTAATTTTAAAATACAGGTCCGCTCCAGAATTTGCAAGAACCTTTTTTCAAATATGGCTATTTATTGATTTCCATCTCATTCTATGTCAATATCAGAGTGATTGGCTTTTCCACCATCGTTATATTGCTTACACCTATGCACAAAGGAGAATGACATGGCTAAACAATTGCTGCGTCTGATGACTGAGCTCTCCTCCCGAAAATGGTTGTCCCGAATGATGGGGCATTGTTCCCACAGCCGGCTGAGCCGTCATCTAATACCTGCATTTATACGAATCTATCAAATTCCGGCTCATGAAGCGGAGAAAGAGATCCACGAATACCGCTCATTGAACGAGTTCTTTTCCCGCCGGTTAAAAATAGGCCTGCGTGCCATCGATGACACCGTCGATGCCATGGTAAGCCCTGTCGATGCCACTATTTCAGCAATGTGCGCCATTCATGCCGGCACCATTCTGAGTGTCAAGGGACAGGATTACACCCTGAGCGAGCTGCTCGCGAAATCCCCGAGAATGGAAAACTATATAAACGGTTATGCATTCGTATTGTATTTAAGCCCAACAGATTATCACCGCATCCATTCACCCGTAACCGGTGTTCAGGCGGAAAGCGAGCATCTGAAGGGGAAGGTTTACCCCGTGAATGACTTTGCGATGACCCATATCCGAACTGTGCTGAGCCGCAATGAGCGTCTCATTACCTACATTGCCCATGAATTCGGAGAAGTTGCCGTCGTGAAGGTGGGCGCAATGAACGTGAGCAGCATCCGTTACGCCGATGAGAGCGTTAAGAAATGGCAGATCGGCGATGAACTCGCGTATTTTGAATTCGGCTCTACCGTTGTGCTTTTGACGGAGAACGGCACGTTTAGCCCTCGCGGCGACCTGGAGCCCGGCTCCAAAGTGAAAATGGGAGAATTACTCGGTTTGCTGCACCCCTCCACGGCCAAAAAAGGGTAATTCCTGCCGACTCAGCGCACATGACAAGTTAAGGCAATCGATCATTAGCAGCATGAATGATTAACGTCTGCCCAGCATCCGATAAATCATCTGCTGAAACCACCGGTCCGGCAGCAATCCCTTAATCCATGCGGTTATACGCGTGCCTTGAGGCAGCTTATATCGGAATCTCGGTTTGGACATGGAGGCAATCCTTGCCACGAGCTTCGCCACCTCCAGCGGATTTCCGCTTCCCCTGGCTGTCCGCTCGGAATAGTCCAGCACACCCTTCAGCATGTCGCTGTAGGGTGACCCTTCCTTCACCTCTAACTCACCAAAGCTCTTATTCCAGATCGGTGTGCCATAAGCACCTGGCTGAACCAGCACAACGTGCATGCCGAAGGTCATAAGCTCCAGCGACAGGCTCTCCCCGAATCCTTCAATCGCAAATTTGGAGGAAGCATAAGGTCCATAACCCGGGAAGCCGACCACGCCGCTGATGCTGCTCATGAGAATAATCTTGGAATTCTCGGTCCGGCGCATCAGCGGCAGCATGTGCTGTGTCACAGATACCGTTCCGAAGAAATTCGTCTCCATCTGTCTTCTCCACCCACTCAGCGGCACTTCCTCCACCATTCCGCCTACCGCTTCACCAGCATTGTTCACCAGCACATCCAATCGACCAAACCGCTGCTCCAAATGCAGGGCAACCGCCCGTATCTGCTCTTCATCGCATATATCCAATCGAACCCGATGAATTCGCTCTGCAACACCCGCCTGTTCCGCGCGGGTCATCAGCTCTTGAGCCGCCTCCGGTCTGCGAAGCCCTGCAGCCACATCATATCCCGCTTGCGCCAGCTCCAGGCTGATAAGCAGCCCAAAGCCGCTGGAGGCCCCCGTCACCAATGCCACTTTTCCTGTCCCTGCAATCACCAACGGTTCACCACATATTCCGTACTTGCCACCAACAACGTCACTCCCATCACCTTTCTATTCCTTCAGAATACCTTACCAACAAACTTACTCCCTTTGGCCTCAGCCGAACAAACTTTATGTATATGCTTAATATATCAAATTTCCGTTGTATGAATAGGTCTGGCACCCGAAGGTACACATAAGAAAAAAATCCCTATCGCGTACTCTATATATACGAGAAAAAGGGAGCCGGTTAGCTCCCTTTGCGGTTCATCCTGAGAAAAGCATATATGAAATCGGGATTCAACATCACCCGTATGAAGGCCAAGGCTCATTAAAACCACACATCCTGATGATCCTGATTCGCTGTCTTCATGCGGCGCAAGCGATTTCTGAATATACCGCAGCCACCGCGGCTGAAGAAACGACCGCGCACCCGTCTTCTTGGGCTCATTCCCCTCTCCCCCCTTCATAAAATTAAACTGTACGTCACATTTACCCTAAAGCGCTTACTATGAAACCCATAAGCCCCTTCCATCAATCAGGTAAGTTATGGAAGGGTGGGGGAATCACCGAATTTCGGATGGGCTCTTGCCCGTATACTGTTTAAATTGACGGCTGAAGAAGAAAATGTCCCGATAGCCCAGCGCGTCGGCTACTTCCGTGACATTCATCCCTTGATGCAGCAGCAGATGCTGTGCCCGCTCGATCCGCATCTGAATGATGTAGGATTGCACCGGCGTACCGATCAGTTCCTTGAACTTGATCGAGAAGTAGCGGGGGGACAAACCCGCTCTCGCCGCCAAATCCTCTACCCGATGGGGAACCCCCGGGTGCTGACGGACGTAATTCGCGATTTCATGGATCGCCTCTGACAGCTGATTGCTCGCTTTTTTGACAACGGGCTCATCCAGGTCCACACGCAGTAGATGAATCATCAGCTGCTTGAGAATCAGCTGACCCTCCTCCAATGCCCCGTAAGGCTTGTCCAGATACAATCGCACGTATCGTGCCAGCAAGTATTCAAAATCCATCGTTTCCGTCAGCTGGCGATACGGCGCAGGGATGTCTTGGACCGGATCGGTCACGTCAAAATGGATATATGTCAATACGAGCGGCTTCTGCGGATTATGCGTTGCACTCGTATGATCTCCAGGTCGGAACAGGAAGCAGCTTCCTTTTCCCACGGTAAAAGGCTCGTCATTCACCTCGACTGTGCCTTCCCCGCTCCATACATAGAACAAATCATAGTTCTGCATGGGTCTTTCGCGTTTCTGCCATTTCCAGCCCGGCTCACAGACGATTTTGGCAAGCGCAGGCATGATTATAAAAGAAGACGGCGATGCATTCAGCATCACGTCATTACCCCCTCATCTCATTTCTTGAAAATTATCTCTTTTCCATCATACCCGGTTTTTAAGTTTTTTGCATGTCCAGCCATGCCAAGGCTATTCGTCTAACCCCTTCCTCAATCATAGAAGCATCTAAATGCGAGAAGCCAAAGCAGGCGGCAGGCGGTCCAGGCGTGAGGTGATAGACCGCAGCATCCCGAAACATAACCCCTCGATTACGGGCTGCATCCCGCAGCGCCGCATACTCTTCCCCCGATCGCAGCCAGTTCGCGTACACGTGCAGACCTGCATCACCGGAGTGCAGGCAGAACAGATCGGAGGCATAAGCATCCATCGCTTGGTGAAGCGCCTCGTACCGCGCACCGTACAGCCTCGTCATCCTTCTTAGATGCCGTCCATAGCCACCTCTTACAATAAAACGCGCAAGCGCACGCTGCTCCAGTACGGCAGGCGAGATCGGCTCGTACAGAGCCTTGGCCTGCACGACCGTCTCTACCAGGCTTGGGGGCAGTACAGCATAACCGATGCGAAGCCCGGTAAACATCGTTTTGGAGAAGGAACCGACAAAGATGACACGTCCCTCGTCATCCAGCATTTTCAAGGGCTCGATAGGCTTGCCGCCCCAGCGGAATTCACTGTCATAATCATCCTCAATGATAAAGGCTTGACGGCTTCTCGCCCAATTGAGCAAAGCCCTTCTCCGCTCCAGCGGCAGCACAGCACCTGTCGGGTACTGACGGCTGGGGCTTACGACCAGCAGCCCGGCATCCCAATCACGCGGAATCAGTCCGGCCTCGTCAACCGGGGAGGGCAGCGGGATTCCGCCGCTAAGGCTTACACCCCGGTGGATTCCCTGATATCCCGGATCTTCCATGACCACATGATCACCAGGATCCACAAGCAGTTGAAATAACAGAACAAGCCCCTGCATCGATCCGCTGAAGATGACAATATGCTCGGGATCGACCTGGATTCCTCTTGTAAAGCGCAAGTGCCCGGCAATCGCCTGACGCAATTCCGTATCTCCCTCGGGCGGCGCTCCGCTCTGGAGCTGCGTTCCTCCGCTTCCGCCCGCGTAGGACAGGGCACTCCTCCATTCCGAATACGGAAAATCTTGAATGGGCATCCTTGCATTCGCGAATGAGATCGTACCTAGGGGAGGCTCTTGAATCGACATGAGAGCAGAGGCATATTCCCCGCTCTTCTCCATTAATCGCTGACCCCAAGCCGAGAGAACGGGTGCGCGATCTGCCGCCGGCGGCTGGTCTATCATAGCAATCCCCTTAGCCACATAGGTTCCACTGCCCGGTCTGGATACAACATACCCTTCTGCCATGAGCATGTCATAACTTTGTGCGGCTGATCCTCTGGACACCCCGTACAGCTTCGCCAGCTCCCGGGTTGCAGGAAGACGGGTTCCTTCCGGCAGCTTGCCGCTGTGTATCGCAGTACGAATGGCGTGATATAAAGCCAAATATTTATATCGATATTGTTCCACATACGTTTCGAAAGGCAATCCCAGCTCCATGTTACCTACTCCTCTAACCTTCGTAAGATTGGACTATATAAATTACTCTAAATTGGCGCTTTTTCCTTGTCAATGTTCATCGTATGCTGTTATTCAAAATGATAGAGGGAGAGTTTAATCATGAGAAGAGACGAATTTGCGATGAAAGACCCACATGAGGTCGAGGATTTCCTGAATGGCATGAGTTTTGGTTTCCTTGGAACGACGGATGAGGCGGGAATCCCTCGCGTCACCCCCTTGAACTTCGCCTATGTCAACGGTGCATTTTATTTCCACGGCAGCCGAATGGGTGAGAAAATGGAGCATCTGCGCCGAACGCCAGCGGTCTGTTTTACCGTTGCCGACGAATATGCCCTCATCCCTTCTTATTTCTCCGATCCGGAGATGGCATGCCCGGCCACGGCTTTTTTCAAAAGTGTAACGGCTGTCGGAGAGGTGATCCTCGTCGATGATCTGGAGGAGAAAGCACTTGCGATGGAGGCTTTAATGAAAAAGCTGCAGCCTGAGGGCGGGTACCGCACCATCGATGCAAGCGACCGGGCTTATATTCCCAGACTAAAAGGGGTAGCCGTCATTAAACTTGCTCCGCAGCGAATGAGTGCCAAATTCAAGTTCGGTCAGAACCTGAAGCCGGAACGGCTGAACTCGGTCGTAGAGGAGCTTGAGTGCCGGGGAAAACACCGGGATGAGGAGACCGCGGAACTTATGTGCAAGTATCATCCTGTACCGCGTTAAAGCATTACATTTATCCGTGACGGTTCCAGGGGTAGGTGGTATAATGTTAGGCAATGAAAACGTAAAGGTAACACGTCATCTGCTCTCACGTTAACCAAAAGCAATCGGAAGGAAGGAATCAGTTCATGAACCCATTGGTTGGTCAATTGAATGAAAAAATGCAAGCTGGCAATCCGCATGTATACGACATGCTCTCCACACTCGGCAAAGAAATTTACTTCCCGAAGGAAGGCATCCTGAGCCAATCTGCGGAAGCAACGAGTCATGCGAAAAAATATAACGCGACGATCGGTATTGCCACCGAAGGTGGAATCCCGATGCATCTTGGCGTCATCCAAGACAAACTTTCGGCTTACCAGCCGAAGGATCTGTACCCGTATGCCCCGCCGGCAGGCAAGCCGGAGCTGCGCTCCGTATGGCGAAGCAAAATGATTCAGGAGAATCCCTCCCTGGAAGGCAAGAACTTCAGCAATCCGATTGTGACCAATGCCCTGACGCACGGACTTAGCATTGTAGCGGATCTGTTTGTGGATGAAGGGGATGCCGTTATTTATCCGGACAAGAATTGGGAGAACTACGAGCTCACATTTGGCATTCGCCGCCATGGCGTTCATGTAACCTATCCTCTCTTCACTGAAGATATGAAATTCAACGCCGAAGGACTTCGGCAGGCTCTGCTGAGCCAGAAGGATAAAGGCAAAGCTGTCGTTCTGCTCAACTTCCCGAACAACCCGACAGGGTATACGCCTGGCGCCCAAGAAGGGGCTGCCATTGTTTCCGCGATCCAGGAAGCTGCCGAAGCCGGCATTAACGTTGTTGTTGTTACGGATGACGCGTATTTCGGATTGTTCTTTGAGGATTCGCTGAAGGAATCACTCTTCGGCCGTCTGGCTGGCCTTCATCCTCGGGTGCTCCCCGTTAAAGTGGACGGTGCAACCAAGGAAGAATTTGTGTGGGGATTCCGCGTGGGCTTCATAACGTTCGCGGCTGACGATAAAGACGTACTGGACGCACTGGAACAGAAGACCCTCGGCATTATCCGCGCGACGATTTCCAGCGCCTCGCATCCTTCGCAAACCTTTGTTCTGGAAGCGCTGAAGGCACCTGAATTCCACGAGCAGAAGGAAGAGAAATTTGTCATTATGAAGGGCCGCGCCAACAAAGTGAAATCCATTCTCGACAGCGGTAAGTATGGTGACGTATGGGAGTATTATCCATTCAATTCCGGCTATTTCATGTGCCTCAAGCTGAACACGGTATCCGCGGAAGCGCTGCGCTCCCATCTGATCCATGAGTACGGCGTGGGAACGATCGCCCTCGGAGAGCATGATCTCCGAATTGCGTTCTCCTGTATCGATGAAGAGTACTTGGAGGATCTGTTTGATCTGGTTTACAGAGGGATTCAGGACCTGCAGCAGGCTTAAATTAAACGTTTGGAGATCACATGGCCAATCCATCATACCTAATAAAGACCGGGATTCCTCCCGGTCTTTATTTGTCCTTCAGCCATAAGAAGAATGCATCAACTTACCATGACCAAGAAGACATCCCTCGGCTGAAGGAAACGTTTTTCATGGAATTATCGCATTTATTCAGCTTCGCAGAGAGCTTATAATTTCTATATTCGTAAATAAGCGCTCGCCCATACACATAGCTCCTTTGCTACATACAATACCGTGTACTACAAATCAACGAACCGAAAGGGGAATGAACATGAGTGGAGTAGTAGAAGAAGCAAGATGTGGCGGATACGGCGGTGGATACGGAGTCGGAGCAATTCTGGTTCTCTTTATCCTGCTCGTTATCATCACTCGCTCTTTCTGGGTGTAATGACATCTAGATAACAGCGTACAGAAATCGCAAGTCTTCACGCGAGAAAGCACTGCGATTTCTGCAGCAATAACTTATACTATATCCTCACCCATAGAAGGCCGAGACGTCAACGTCTCGGCCTCTTCTATGTCTATTCGTCATCTTCGTCCTCGCGGCGATTTTTTCGTGCAGCTGCGCTTCGGAACAGGAATACCAACACGATGCCTGCAGCTGCCGTACCGAGGATCCGGCCTGGAGCGCTGAAGATACTCGGAATGAGCGGAAGCCACAGGAGCACAGCCCAGAACATTTGCACCTGGAAGATCAGCTTCCCTTCATTGTCGCGGCGCGTTCCCTCCGGAAGCGGGTATACATGCAGCCAGAACGATTCAGGATGAAGTTTTCGCAGTGCGGACAGCTGGAGTCCGATAATCATAAGGCTAATCAGATACACCAGCACAGATGACAGACTATCGCGGGTTATCCATACAAGAAAAGCCGCAAGCAATCCGACCCGAATCAATATGCCCAGAATATCGCTGCGTGAGAGGCTCTTGATAAGAAGAAAGCGATATGCGCTCTCCTTCTTCCAAGCAAGCCCCTTCCCCCACCCGGACAGCCATTTTCGCGCATGCACGCGCTGTCCACGCTGAGGCACATTCACAAACCAGCTCAGGACCATCATCACCCGGCTTGCCTGCCTCTGCTCCACCGCAATTAATCGCTCCCAGGCTACCAGATGCCTCGCAGGTACGGACAAGGCGGCAGCATAGGTTAGAGCGAGCAGCCCCATAAATATGAACGCCCGGCCTGCTGGATGCCATAGCCAGGCGGCTGCGGCTAGCGCGGGAACGATCCAGCGAAGCACCCGATAGGCGGCTGCAGCATTCCTAGAAACCATAAGCTGCTCTTTCCAGCTTCCATAACTGGACAGCAATTTAAAGGCAATCAGGACCGCAAATGTAGCCAAAAGCGGTTTGGGCGAAATATCGCTGCGTATGTACAATGGCCACAGGATCAGCATGACTAAGCCTAAGCCGATGATTTTATAAATGACTCCGCTGAACCAGCCCTTCCGGAAGTATTCCTTCATCCGAGATTCCTGTGGAATGAGGAACACCGTATCCGCAGTACGAAGATACGTGCGGATGCTGCTGTTTATCATGATGGGCACAAGTATGACCAGCATGATCCAGCGTATCGGAAGATCTGGCGGTACTTGCTGCAGAAGGGCGGTATACCAGGCTGCGAATGCGATAAGCAGGAAGAGAAATACCACTGCTACGCCGCTCTGTATGACATAACCCAGATAGGGAAGAATCTCGCCCCAGAACTGTCCGCGTCGTTTGACATACAGCTCACGCAGATTCATTCGTTGTTACCATCCTGAATCAACACGTTAAACAGCTCTTCCAGGGACATTCCCGGTCTTCCGGTTTGATCCTGGATTTCTTTCAGCGTCCCCTGAGCAATAATGCTGCCGCGGTGCAGCACAATGAACCGGTCGCAATAATTCTCGATCGTGGAGAGAATGTGCGAGCTGAGCAATACGGAAGCGCCGGATGCCTTCAACTCCAGCATAAAATCAAGCAGGGAGCGTATCCCTAGCGGATCAAGCCCCAGAAAGGGCTCGTCAATGATATACAAGGACGGTCTGGCCACGAACGCGCACATAATCATCACTTTTTGACGCATGCCTTTGGATAAATGGGTGGACAAGCTGTCCATTTTCTCTTCCATGCGGAACATCTTCGACAGCTGCTCCGATCGCGCCTCATAATCTTCGCGGGATACGCCGTAAGAACGCGCGGTAAATTCCAAATGCTCGCGCACGGTCATTTCCTCATACAGAAGAGGGGATTCGGGAACAAACGCCAATGCGCTGTGATAGGCCTCTGAATGCTCCGCCCGGCGTTTGCCCTGAACCTCTATATTTCCCTTTTGGGGATTCATCAGTCCCAGAATATGCTTCATCGTGGTACTCTTGCCCGCACCGTTCAGACCAATCAACCCTACCATCTCGCCTGGTTCAACCTGAAAGGTTACATCATGCAGAACCGGGCGGTTGATGCTATACCCACCACTTAATCCTTGAACAGACAATACCGGCTGTTCACTCATTATCAATCACCTCTTATTCTAAAGAGTCCGGTCCCTACTGGCTTACTTCTTCCTCGGTTGAAAACCGTCCGGACCCCGTAAACAACAAATTCGAATAGGATACACACTTTAAGCTGATGGAAAATGCGAACCGTTAGCCCCGTGGAGGCTTATTCTTCAGCCATTTTGGAGCACCCTTGTTCTTGCGGTCGCGCTCCCGCTCGCTTTGCCGTTCACCGGATGCCTTTCCGCCTCCCGCTTTTCCTTGCGCACTTATGGAAGCCGGCTTGCCGGCTGGCTTATCTTTACGGGCGGTTCCCCCTGCTGGCCCACGGGCGCCGCTTCTCCGGTCCGGAGGCGCTGAACGCGGAGTTCTTACCTTGCCGCCATAGAGTGCGCGCTCTTCAATCGAAATGCCAAGCTCACGATTGAACTTGCGCATAATGAACGTCTGACGGTCCGTGACAAGCGTAATCGCCATGCCGCTTCGCCCCATACGCCCTGTACGACCGGCACGGTGGGTATAATGCTCCGCATCGATGGGCGGATCGTAGTTGATCACCATCCCGAGCCCTTCAATATCAAGCCCCCTGGCCGCAACGTCACTAGCTACAAGAAGTTTGGTCCGCCCTTCTCTAAACGCATTCAGAACGCGGCTTCTTGTCATCTTGTCCGCATCTCCGTATATGGCAGCTGCATTTAATCCCAGATAGTTCAGCTTCGCCTCGACTTCTGCCAAATCCTCGGTGGCATTCACGAAAACAATAGCCCGGTCGGGGTTGTAATGCCGCACCACTCTGCGCAGCATGTCCAACTTGTCACGCTCTTCCGTCACAAAATAATAATGCTCCAGCGCAGACGGTGTCCGCTGCTCCGGATCGATCCCGATCTCAACCGGCTGGTCCATCTCCTTCTTGACAAGCTCCGCTGTCTCCGGGCTCACCGTGGCGGATAAGAATACCAATTGGCGGTCGCGAAGCGCACTGCGCAGAATGCGGTCAACATCGCCGGCACCGCCGAGATTGAACACCTGATCCACCTCGTCAACCACAATAGTGGTCACTTGGTGCATCTTGAGTTTCCGGATTTCGATCAGTTCACGTACTCGCCCCGGTGTCCCGACAATCAGCTGCGGATGCGACTTCAACTTCTCGATTTGGCGCTTGGCCGCGGCCCCGCCGATTAATCCGAGCACACCGATTCCACGGGTCTCCCCGTAACGCTCACTCTCTCTGACAATCTGAACAGCAAGTTCCTGTGTCGGAGCAAGGATCAGTTTCTGTGCTCCCTTGATCTCCGGATCGATGCTCTGAAGCACGGGCAGCAGATATGCCAGTGTCTTTCCTGTGCCTGTCTGGGAAGTCGCAAGCACATCCTTGCCTTCCAGTATGGGCGGGATAGCTTCAGCCTGAACGGGAGAAGGCGTAACGATGCCGAACTCCGCAAGTCTGGAGGACAAATCCTCTGTTATTCCTAATGTATGAAATGTAGTCGAAGTCATATGTTAGTCCATCCTTTTTTTAGATATCAGAAGTCTATATATTCCAAAGCGCGTCTGCCTGATATCGCTAGAAAAACTTCCGTTAATTTCCGTTTTGTTGCTTTACAAGTGGTGCAGCAGGCGTATTTCTTCACAAGCCTTGTTCGCTCTTTATCATTATATGCCAAAACAGGAGTCCTCACCAAATAGAACATGAGGAATACGTGCGAATATCCCATTATTTATGGATAACTCAAGATTTGTCTTATTCTTATAGACAGCTAAGGCAGTAAGGAGAGAAATGATTTTGCTGCAGCGGACAGCGGAATTCCGCGAAGCGTTGCAATGCCGATGCTCCGCTCAGGAATCGGCGGATGAAGGGGAACCTCCACTAACTGACCCGTTCGAAATTCTTCAGAAGCATAGTCACGAATAATAAAGGCAAGTCCGAAGCCGCTCCGTGCAAACTGCACAAGCAACTCAATGCTGCCAAGCTCAAACTCGGGCTTCAATGTCACACCTTGCTGCGCCGCATACTGGTCGATATATCTTCTCGTGCTCCCTCCCCCCTCCAGCATGAGCAGCGGGAAGTCCTGAATACCGGGAAGGGGTAAAGGGTTATGGATATTAGCCCGCTCCGCAAACGGCTTGCCGGCAACCAGACAATCCTGAATCGGTGAGCTGGCCCGAAAGTCGATTTGTTTGTCGGAGGCCGGTAAATGAACGATGCCGAAATCAATCTTCCCTTCTTTTAGAAGGACTAAGGTTTCCGGTGTTGTGCGATTGGTAATGCGGATGCGGATATCCGGATAAGCAGCATGGAAATGTTCCAAATGCGGCAGCAAGTAATACTTGCACAAGGTATCACTGGCACCGATATTGATTTCGCCGCTGTGCAAATTATGCATGTCCCCAATTGCCTTCTCGCCGATTTCAATGAAACTGAATGCCTGCTCGATGTAGCGGAATAACACAGCCCCCTCCGATGTAAGCTTCACTCCCTTGGTCGTTCGAAAGAATAACGGTCCTCCGAGCGTTCCTTCCAAATGCTTAATCGTATGGCTGACAGCCGGCTGGGTGATATGCAGATGCTCCGCTGCCTTGGATAAACTGCCGAGCCGGGATGTCCAGTAAAAGACCCGGTACCACTCCATATTGATTTCCATAATGATAACCTCGATTTTGTCAAATGATAACGTGAACCGGATCCATGACAGCCGGACCGGAATTCATCCGGCATCGAAGTATCCTTCACCACAGAATCGTATAACATAACTTAAACTAATGTCTAACATTATTAATATCAATTTTATTTATATTGTAACAACCAATTATAATGAGCCAGTAAAAGAAAATGATCGCAGGAGGCGAACAGTTTGACAGTCACAGCCATTGTAGGTGCTAATTGGGGAGACGAAGGTAAGGGTAAAATGACGGATGTTCTTGCGGCACAATCTTCGTATGTCGTTCGATTTCAAGGGGGCAGCAATGCCGGCCACACCATTATTAACGATTACGGGAAGTTTTCACTGCACATGCTGCCATCCGGTGTGTTCTATCCGAATATAACGAATATTATCGGTCCAGGGACGGCTCTGGATATGGATGTATTACTGAAGGAGCTGCAAGAGTTGGAAGCTAGGAATGTTCCAAAGCCCAATCTGTTTATATCCGAACGTGCCCAAGTCGTCCTGCCCATTCATCGGCTGCTGGATGAGCTGGAGGAAGAACGACTCGGTGCCCGGGGATTCGGTTCTACCAAACGAGGAATTGCTCCATTCTATGCGGATAAATATGCTAAGCTCGGGATACAGGTCGCTGATCTGTTCCATCCCCATCGACTTCGTGTGCGACTCCAGCAGCTGCTGGATATCAAGAATGTACAGCTTCAGCACCTTTACGGCAGAGATCCGCTAAGCGTGGATGAAATGGTCGATCAGCTTCTCGAGCCTTTCCAATACTTAACTTCTTATATAAAAGACACCACCACGATGCTGCAGCAGGCTTATATCAAAGGCGATCCCATCCTGGTTGAAGGCCAATTAGGAGCACTGCGCGACCCGGATCACGGGATATATCCGTTCTCTACCTCCTCATCTACTCTGGCAGGTTATGCACCAGTAGGTGCCGGGCTCCCGCCGTACGCCATCAGCAATGTCATCGCTGTGGTGAAGGCTTATTCAAGCTGTGTCGGAGCGGGTCCTTTCGTGACCGAACTCCACGGAGATGAAGCCGACGAGCTCCGGCGCCGCGGTGGAGATGCCGGGGAATACGGCGCAACGACCGGCCGGCCCAGACGAATGGGGTGGTTTGATACGGTAGCCACACGCTATGGGTGTATGGTACAGGGCGCTACGGAGGCCGTACTGACCAATCTGGACGTTCTGGGATACCTGGATGACATTCCAGTATGCGTTGGTTACGAATTAGAGGACGGAAGCATTCTGGATCATTTTCCTGTCACGGCCGATCTGCAATCCGCGAGACCCGTCCTGAGGACGCTCAAAGGCTGGAAGTGTGACCTGTCGGACATCCGATCGTTTGAAGAGCTCCCTGAAGCCGCGCAGCAATATGTGCAGTTTGTTGAATCGTCGATTGGAGTTCCTATCAAGACGATATCCGTCGGTCCAAGACGGGATCAAATTATGATGAGATCATAGACGAGTGGCGTGCATTCACTTGAGCGGCGAAGCTTTTCAGAATCCGCCGGACTCCACCGGGATTACTCAACATCGGCAAATGCCCGGTGTCCAGACTCTCTACCCCATCCGGGGACAGATTGGCTATCATGGTATCCTGTGTGGATCCTCCAAACTCCTTATCTCGGGTAAGCTTCACATAAAGCTTGGGTATATCGGGAACAGCCACTTGAATCCGATCCGTATAGACTCGGCGTGACTCTGGAACAAACGCTGCTGCTATGCGGGAGGCATGCTCCACCGGCAGGTCACTGCATAGCCCTTTACGGATTGCGAATTCCGGCGGCTTCGTCCCGGCCATTCTTAGAACCCATGGCATGATCACTCTCTGGGGAAACGGAAGAATCGAAACAAACGACCTGCCGCGCCTAGGAATGGCGGCACCGATTGCCACGAATCCTACAGCACGATCGGATAATTGAGCAGCCATCTCCAGAGCAAACACTCCACCCAGAGAATGAGCCACGATTACAAACTTGTCCGTCTTCCACCCTCTCACCTGTTCCGTCATATGAGTTACGTAATCCTCAAGCTTTAGATGATGTCCCGGTGCTGCTGACCCGCTTCGCATAGGGTAATCGACCTCCAAATACGGATGGCCCAGCTCATCTACAACCGAATTCCAAACCCCTCCGTTCAACCCTGCACCATGCACAAACACAAATCCAAGCTCTTGAGACATTTCTTGTTTCATCCTTTATGACTCCCTTCCAATGACTTGTCATGTTCCCGGTTTATCATGAAATCCATCTTCTGGTGATATCGTATCAACTAAATAAGACAGATATTGTCTTATTTAAGGAATAAGATAAAATAAATAAAAAATGATGAGACGAGGCGTGCCATGCAGAAATCCCAGCGTCTGATTCAATTAATGATGATGATCAACGCAAAAAAAACGTTTACCGTTAAAGAGTTGGCCGACGAATTTGGTCTCTCCGTCAGAACCTTGTCCAGAGATCTGGATGAGCTGTGCGTTCTCGGCGTGCCGATCTATTCCGTGCAAGGGCGGGGCGGCGGTTACCGATTGCTGCAGGAGCGGATGCTGCCGCCGATCAGTTTCACGGAAAGCGAAGCGATCGCGATCTTTTTTGCCTGCCAATCCCTGAACGACTTCAGTTCGTTACCGTTCGGTGACGGGGCAGCCGCGGCAATTCACAAGTTCTATCATTACTTGCCCGCAGACATCAAGGAACAGATCGATCGCCTTAAATACCGCGTCATGATTCACAATGCGTTCCGGCCGATGTCAGCCAACATTCTCCAGACGCTTATGCAAGCTGTAATGGTTCGGCAAGTCGTTACCGTCCACTACCGCTCATCAACCGGAAGCAGCCAGCGGGATATACAACCGATCGGCCTGTATGCAAGCTCGGGCTACTGGTATTGTCCGGCATACTGCTTCACACAAGATGACATCAGGCAATTCAGAGTTGATCGGATGACGGCTGCCAGCCTGAATAAGTCCATCGCCATCCGCGAGGACATCGCCGTCAAGACGCTGAAGGACAAACCGGTAACCAGTGGTTGGGAAATGAAAGAGTTCAAGGTACAATTAACTTCCAAAGGAGTTTGGCAGCTCGAAACGGATACACGGCTCGGTCCCTTTATCCACAAGAACAAGGACGGCAGTGGATCGGTTGAAATTGAAATTCCGGCCGCAGACATTGCGTTCTACTCGGACTATGTTTGGCGGCTGGGAGAGGAAGCAACCATCATCTCACCGACTGAAGCGGTCCAATGGACGTTAGAGAGAATAGAGGCCATAAAGCGAAGATATACATAAAAGACATCGGACAATAGAGATAGCAGACTTTTTAGAATGGCGATAAAGGGGATGGTCTCGTAATGAAATCAGTATTGGAGCATTTAATCCAGCGCATAACGACAGAATTGCAGGGTCTGCCTGGCATTACAGGTGTAGTCCTTGGAGGATCAAGGGCCAAAGGCACCGCCGCAGCGGGCTCCGACATCGATATTGGCATTTATTATGATGAATCACAGGGATTCAAGGTGGAGGATGTAGCCAGGGCAGCCAGGAAATTAGACGACGAGCATCGTGATAACATCATCACTTCCCTGGGAGAATGGGGAGCCTGGGTTAACGGGGGCGGCTGGTTAAGGTCAGAAGGCTACCATGTGGATTTCTTATTCCGCGATGTTCACCGCGTGTCACGCATAATTGAGGAATGTTCTACTGGCATGGTATCAGCCCATTACCAGACCGGACATCCACACGCTTATCTGAATGTTATGTATATGGGGGAAGTTGCAATCTGCCAGATACTGTCTGACCCCGATGATCGGATCAAGACATGGAAAGCCAAAACGATTCCATATCCACCAGCATTAAAGGATGCGATGATCGGCTCTTTTACCTTCGAGGCATCCTTCTCCTTGATGCTTGCGGAAAAAGCAGTATTAATCGATGATATCACTTATGTAACCGGTCACTGCTTCCGCAGTATTTCGTGCCTGAATCAGGTGATCTTCGCCAAAAACGGGCTATACTGTATCAACGAGAAGCGTGCAGTATCCATGATCGAGACCTTTCTCCTCAAGCCTGCGAACTACAAGGATCGATTGGACCAAGTGATTACACTGCTCTCATCCGATATAGAAAAAACAAAACTGGCCTTGTCGCTGCTTCAGGACATCATTATCGAAACAGAAGCATTGTGAATCAGCAGCCACGCTACTTCTTGTTCATCCATTTATACGACACACGGTCCGCAAACCGTGGGAATAGCTGATACAGCCTTATACCGAATGAAGCAAGCCTTGGAAGATTGAGTTCTTCCTTGCGCTTTCTAACCAGCTTCACAACCTGATCCGCAACATAGTCTGCCTTCATCATAAACCAGCTCACATTCTTGACATACCCGCCTGTTGGATCCGCCAACGAGAAGAACGGGGTATCGATGGGCCCCGGATTGACGGTAGATACCGTAATTCCGGTATGACGCAGCTCCTGTCGCAAGGCATTGCTAAATCCCAGCACAGCATGTTTGGTAGCCGTATAGGAAGTCGATTTGGCCGTTCCGATCTTCCCAGCCATGGACGCGATATTGACGATTTGGCCGCCTCCCCGCTCCAGCATGCCTGGGAGCACGGCTTGGGTGCACCGCACAATGCCCATATAATTCACGTCCATCATGTCCTGGAACTCTTCCACCGGCATATCCATAATGGCTTCAAACTTGCCATAACCGGCATTGTTGACCAGCACATCGATTCTGCCATGCTGACGTTGAATCCCCTTCATGACGGACTCAACCTGCTCGGAATTCCGGACATCCATTATGGCTAATTCATGAGATCCGGATATCCGTTCGCCGACTTCCTGCAGTCGGTCTGCTGAACGTGCGCACAGCACTACATGGGCGCCCTCCGCAGAAAGTTTCTCCGCGATCAAGGCCCCGATTCCGCTCGATGCTCCTGTAACGACAACAACTTTGTTTTTCAGCATGATTTCATTTATCCCTTTCTTCACCGGCAGCAGCTCCCCGTTCACCGATTTAGATGAAGGGCCGTTACGTGCACGGTTTGGGTTTACTACTCTTATTTTATGAAATCATGACTTGAATATCCAGCTCTCCGATTCCTTCCATGAAGAGCGGAATGCAAAGCGCCTTTTTCTGAATAAGATTTGACGTACTATCCGACTTCATCACTCTTGGCGGCGTAATATCTACACTTACACCCTGATTCGATAAAATGGTGCTGGCATTGCCGCTGATCATATTGCCGAGCTCTGAAATCGCACTCCGGCCCATCTCGTCCATCTCGGTAATGACATAACCGCCCATCATCACGGATACCATCTGCAGCGCTACATGCTCCTGAATTCCAAATACAATATCACCATTCATCTGACCTGTCATGCCGATTTGGATCCAGATATGATTCTCGATATACGCGATCTCTTTGACCCCAAGATTCCCCGTGGAAGGTGAAACCTGTATGACTTGTTCGATTACGTGTCGTGCGGACTCTAAAAAAGGATTGATGACTTCAGCTTTCATTCCTCATTACGCCCCTTTCACTGGGTTGTTGGTCAGGGTCCCAAAGTCCCACCTATTTATTTAAACATTATAATGGATACCTTGTAATAAATCATCACAAAATAGCGACAGCCCCCATGACAACAACTGTCTTGCTATGTCAGATATCGCCTGAAACGCTTTAATACGAAGATAATCCTTTCGCTTAAACGGGCCTTTGGTCTCACCTTTTTTCTATGTCTACTTTACTATTATCGGATGGTTGCCCCATCTTTTAATAATAATTATGTGGAAATTAAAATGTTTTTAAGCTTTTTTAGTCGATAACCGGCAGGTTTGCTCTCTTCATTGCTCCACCGGGGAGAATAACCTATAATTTAAATAATACAGGTTGCACGCGATCGTAGGAGCGGAAGAACATATCAAGTAAGGAGGAAGGCTATGAACATCAGCCAATTGGAAACGCTAATTACCATCTCCAAAACGATGAGCTTTCGCAAAGCGGGAGAGCTTCTTAATCTGACACAGCCAGCGGTATCCGCTCAGATCAAAAGCCTGGAGGAAGAATTCAAGACGGTACTGGTCGACCGGAGCCAGCCAGTGACGTTAACCGACCGGGGGCAGGTCTTTGTGGATCACGCCGAACAAATCCTCAGCATTGTGGATGAGCTGAAACAGCGGTTATCCGACCTTGACCAAACTCCCCAGGGACATATCCAGCTAGGTACAACTACTTCCATTGCGATTCAAATCCTGCCACGGGTGCTTTCCTACTTTCAGGATCAATTCCCTCATATCAAAACTACCATTCAATCCATGGCTTCCTCACAGATCTATCACAGCGTGGAGAATGGTCTCATCGACATCGGGATCGGCTATCTGATCGAGCGCAATCCCAACTTAAGCACATCCATTCTGTATTACGATACCTTCGAGCTGGTTGTATCTCCACAGCATCCGCTGGCTAAACTGTCTACTGCAAGTATGGACGTACTGGGCGGAACGCCGCTCATTCTGCTTACGCGTGACACCGTCGGCCGACGTTTCGCCGATGACGTGATGAAAAAGCACGGCATCAATCCGCAGGTTGTCATGGAATTGTCCAGCAGCGAAGAAATTAAACGGATGGTCGAGATCAATCTGGGCGCAGCGATCATCTCGAAGCAGTCGGTCTCTACCGAGCTCCGCAACGGCACCCTGCAGATCGTACCACTCAGCGAGCTTGAAGTCAGCCATCCTGTCGGCGTAATCTATAAGAGCGGGCGATACGTCAGTTCCGCGATGCGTCAATTCCTCAGCGATCTGAAAGGCATGCCGGAAACACAATTCATCAGCAGTGAATAACGCAAATACAATCCCTAGAGGATCTTAACAACCATTCTATCAACATGAAGGAGGTCCATATGAAATTTGATCTGCACACCCATCACTTCCGCTGCGGTCACGCAGAAGGCAGCATTCGGGATTATATCGACGCTGCGATCGCCGCGGATTTTAAGGTGATTGGGATCTCTGACCATACTCCGTATTTTGGAAGCCCCGAAGATCAGCCCTTCCCGGCCATCTCCATGAGGAAAACGGATTTTGAAGGTTATGTCCAAGAGGTTTTGGAATTAAAGCGGGAATACGAAGGGAAAATCAAGGTGCTGCTGGGCATTGAATCCGATTATTTTCCTGACCATGCCCCGGTTTATCAGCAAGCGTTAGCTGCTCACCCTTTTGACTACATCATCGGTTCTATTCATCACGTCAGAGATGTAAGCATCTTTAACAAGAAGCGCTGGAACAACCTGACCCCGGAGCAGCAGATTGCCGATAAAGAGGAATACTTCAATCTGATCCGTCAATCCGCGCGAAGCGGGATGTTCCAGATTATCGCCCACATGGATGCCATGAAAGGCAATTACCCGCCTTTTTCCGATATCATGACCGATGCTGCTATCGATGAAACCTTACGCGTTATCGCAGAATGCGGCTTGGCTATCGAGGTCAACACTTCGGGTAAAACCAAGTTATCCGGCGGCTGGTATCCTTCCCATGCCATACTGGAAGTTGCCCACCACCATGGTGTTGATATTACGTTCGGTTCTGACGCACACAAGCCTTCCCGTGTCGGGGATGAGTTCGATGAAGTTGCCAAAGTGCTCAAAGAAATCGGATATAAGGAATGGGTATACTTCGAACAAAAACAGAAGGTGACTGTACCTCTCTAATGGGGTACCCCTTCTGTTTTTTCGTATATACCTATGAAGTTAAGCAAAATAGGCAAAAAAAGTGGACCCGTTTCCGGGTCCAAAACATAATATATATTCTCAAAAGGGGGTCATGTGATAAGTTTAACCTGCGGCTGTTAGAGTTTGATAACAGGTATATTTCATTTGTGTAACAAATTCCAGTTAAACCTTTCATATTGAAATTTTTAGATAGATAACTAAAGATCCTGTCATGTCATTGAGCGTAATGTGAGCATGGTAAGCTCCGGCTTGCACAAGAAACGAAAAGGCAGCCCTGTCGTGCCGATTCCTCTGTTTACATAGAGCTGCATCCCTTGAGAGCCAATATGGTACAGCCCCTGCACATAAAGTTTTGCTCCGGGAGGCGTTATTACCTCACCCACCAAGGGCAGGCGGACCTGGCCCCCATGGCTGTGTCCGGAGAGCTGGACATGGAATGAATACCCAGCCGCAATGTCTCCATAATCCGGCTCATGCATCAGCAGCAGCTTGAACATGCCCTCAGGCAAGTCGCGAGTGGCCGCTATCGGATCCGGATTTCCCCAGATTCCATCGTCCAATCCCACCACCGCGATCACAGCACCGTCCCGCCGCAGCTTCACCGAAGAGTTCCGAAGCACTCTAAACCCGGCCTCCTCCTCCATGTGGGTCAGCTTCTCCACGTCTCCGTAATCATGATTACCCAGTATGGAAAATAAACCAAGAGGGGCCTTGAGCGTGGCAAACGGCTTAATCGCTTCTGTCATATCCTCTGCATGACCATCCACCATATCCCCTGTAAAACAGATCATGTCCGGCTTCTCTGCATGAATCGCTTGCACCACACGTTCCACATCTTTCGCTCCAGTATGAAAACCCAGGTGCAAATCGCTAAAGTGTGCCACTTTCATCCCGTCAAAAGCCTTGGGCAGTGAAGGAAGCCGCACCTCCAGTCGGGTAACCTCCAGCCGATGAGGCTCCCATAGATAGGCGTAGGCCCCGGCTGCAGCGCCTGCTCCGACCACCGTCGATAGACCTGCCTTAAGAAACTGGCGGCGCGACAACGTCTTACGTTGACTAACTCGTTCTGCTCCTTGGCGAGCGGTACCATGCAGCGGTTCTGAGGATGGATTTCTCATATATGGACATCCTCCTATATAATAAAATGAAAGAATACCCGTTTTGCAGCCTTACCCATGACTCATATACATAAACGATCCGAAGAGAAAGGGGTCTTAATTATGACTGTTAACGATTCTATAGCAGCAATAGTTTCGGCACAGCAGCATTTTTTTCATAAAGATATCACCAAGGAAATCGATTTCCGTCTACAGCAGCTGGGGAAACTGCGACAAGCTGTGATAGCCAGAGAAAACGACATCATGGAAGCCCTTCGCAAGGATTTAAACAAGAGCGAGCAGGAGGCCTTCTCCACCGAGATTGGAATTGTCTACAAAGAGCTTTCCTTCATCATAAAGAATCTGAAGCGCTGGGCCAAGCCCAAGCGTGTCAAAACCGCGCTGACGCACGTCGGCAGCAAAGGGATGGTCTATCCCGAGCCATACGGCACCGCGCTGATTATCGCCCCATGGAACTATCCCTGGCAGCTGGCCATCTCTCCGCTCATCGGAGCACTGGCGGCCGGGAATACTGCTATTGTGAAGCCTTCCGAGCTAACACCTAACGTATCGAGGCTGATTACTGCAATGTTCGAAGAGACGTTCGATCCCGAATACGTAGCATCTGTCGAGGGAGGACCCGAGGTCAGCACAAGCCTGCTGGAGCAGCCTTTGGATTATATCTTCTTTACCGGCAGCACCCATGTCGGCAAAATTGTCATGGAAGCCGCAGCCAAGCAGTTGACCCCGGTCACACTTGAGCTTGGTGGAAAAAGTCCCTGCATCGTCCATGAGGATGCCCCCCTTGCCTTAGCGGCTTCACGTATCGCTTTTGGCAAATATACGAATGCCGGCCAAACCTGTGTTGCCCCGGATTATATTCTGGTCCACAGCCAGGTGAAGGAGAAGTTCATCTCGCATCTGAAGGATGCCATAACTTCGTTCTATGGCAAGGAACCACTGGCCAACCCCGACTACGGCCGTATTGTGTCGGAGAAGCATTTTGACCGATTATCCGGATTTCTGAACAATGGGACCCTTCGTCACGGCGGAAATACCCTTAGAGATCGCTTGCTCATTGAACCCACCGTGCTGGATGATATCACGTGGGATATGCCCGTGATGGAGGAAGAGATCTTTGGGCCGCTGTGCCCGATCCTGACCTATGACCAACTGCATGAAGCTGTCCAGGCAATTAATGCCCGCCCTAAACCGCTGGCGTTGTACCTGTTCACCGAGAATGAAGACGTGCAGGATTACGTTCTTTCTTCCGTTTCTTTTGGCGGAGGATGTGTGAACGATACGCTGATGCACTTGGCAACGCCCTTCCTTCCGTTCGGGGGTGTCGGGGAGAGCGGCATGGGCTCTTACCATGGAGAATACAGCTTTCATACCTTTTCCCATATGAAGAGTGTGCTCAAACAGACCAACCGGTTTGATTTTAAATTCCGTTACCCTTCAAAAAACGGTCTGGGCATCCTGAAAAAATTAATGAAGCCGTAGGCCCGGCTGTAAGCAAGGCGTCCGTTTCCTTCTACGCCGGCAGAACTGAAAGAGACGCACCAACTTGGTGCGCCTCTTTTTTATTACATGGAAGAATGCTTTCTCCGGTGCGGCATGTTGGCCTTCTTACTCTCTTCGCCGCCATCCAGCATCTCCGAGCCGTCTCCACCCGGTTTAAAGATCCGGCGAAGCGTTCCCAGCATCGACAGCGCGTAGGCTACGGTAATGAAGCTGAATGCAATCTCCAGCACGACCACCAGCCGGGACGTGTTGTCCACAGCGGCTACATCACCATACCCCACCGTCACAAACGTCGCCATGCTGAAATACAGGAAGGTAATGAACTGGCTCAGCAAATCCTGACCGATATTAACACCTTCGAAGGATACACCTCCAAAGAGCTTATAGATGGACATATACACCAACGTGAAGAACAAAATACACATGCCCGCCGCCATGCTTATTCGAACCAGAGTTGTTTTCATATCGACGTGCTGATGAACAGAGTCAGCGATCTTATCAAATATGTACAGCACATAAAAAATAACGGAGCATAACGCAAACAGCAGGATCAAAGCGCGCATGCCGCCTTCTCCGGGCACAATCTTCATGAGATCGATCCACCCGAGCAGATCTTCAACCGACACCAGGGCATAAATGAGCAGCGGGGCTAGCAGCAAAGGCCTGCTGGACCATTTCTTATCCATGCTGTAGAAAAAATAGATCAACAGCAGCAATCCAGTTAAATTGAGCAGCCACATCCACCAGGACATGTTCAGTCCCCTCCTTCGGCTTGGGGCCTGACCAGCAGGCCTTACTATCATCCTATTACCCTCGAAACGGTACTGAAACACCTGGAGGTGGTTGGTAATCGGCGTAATTGGCGTGATGTGTTCATGGCAGCTGGTTCTCAAGACACTTTACGAGTCTAACGATTCTCCTCCATCCAGCGCACCGCATAATCCACCATGGCCCGTTGTTCAGCCAAGATGCATTTCGCCTTGCCTACACGGCCATGCTTGTATGCTTCCCTGCATTCAACTTCAAATGCTGTTCCCAAGGCTTCGAAATCATCGGAATGGTAGGTGATGTCCTGGAATGCTTCCCATTCCGTTCTCCCCTGCACTCTGCGTACCGGGGCATGGGCGGTAACTATCCTCTTTCCTTCCCAATCGGCGCGATATTCGCTAAGGTGGAATGATGTGTTATTGCCATAACCGCTCCCCAGCATCAGCACGTAGGCTCCTGTCTCATATAAACGCGCTAAAGGCGAGGTCTCTCCCAGGCTATAATCAAGCGCATGAGGATGCATGAGTGACTCTGCGTTCCTGCCGCGGGCAGCAAACGAGACATGAGGATGAGCGCTGCGGATAACGCCTTCCTGCTTCCGGAACACCTCCGGTATAATCCCCATGCCCGTAGTGACCGTCATATCGGGATGATAGGGCGGCATGCCCTCGCGGATCAGCTCCCACCATTTCGGGTCCGCCGGAGGATTTCCCCACGTCTCAGGATTGGTCAAGTTCGCAGATTGTGTCGGCATGACCAGTGTCCCTTCTTCGCCCAACACCTCCTCCAGCGCCAGTATGACTGCCTCTGGACCGCCAACAACCCACCCCCCAATGCTTTTGAGCGAGGAATGGACAAGCAAGGTCATTCCCTTCTGTACGCCCAGAATCATCAAGTCATCGCTTATGTCTTGTATCGTAATCGGTCTTTCTATAATCAACCTAACTCACCTCTGTTTAAATATCCGTAAAACACATGAATTATATCACACATTAAAAAAGCGCCTGTACCGAAGTGATGCCCCGGTCAGACGCCTTGGTTGTGAAACCTGAAATCCGATTAAACGCCAAGCCAGCGCTTAAACAGATGTTTGGTTGTATCCTTGTTCATTTCCGCAATGGACGTTGTAAGCGGAATGCCTTTCGGGCAAGAACGGACGCAGTTCTGCGAGTTGCCGCAGCCCTCAATGCCTCCATCCTGCATCAGAGCTTCCAGACGCTCTTCCTTGTTCATCTCTCCTGTCGGGTGAGCGTTGAACAAGCGGACTTGGGAAATGGCCGCGGGACCAATAAAGTCCGTTTTTTCGTTAACATTCGGGCAAGCTTCAAGACATACACCGCATGTCATGCATTTGGACAGCTCGTAAGCCCACTGGCGCTTCTTCTCAGCCATTTTCGGTCCAGGTCCCAGGTCATAGGTGCCGTCGATTGGAATCCACGCCTTAACACGCTTGAGCGCCGTGAACATACGACTGCGGTCGATAACCAGGTCTCTTACGACCGGGAACGTCTTCATCGGCTGAATCCGGATCGGCTGCTCCAGCTTGTCGATCAGCGCGGCACATGCTTGGCGCGGCTTGCCGTTGATGACCATGGAGCAAGCTCCGCAAACTTCCTCAAGGCAGTTGGAGTCCCAGCATACCGGCGCGGTTGTCTGACCTTGCGCATTTTTGGGATTACGCTGAATTTCCATCAGCGCACTAATGACGTTCATACCTGGACGGTACGGAAGCTCGAATTCCTCAGTGTAGGATTTCGTCTCCGGGTTGTCCTGGCGTGTAATGATAAACTTGACACTCTTTGAGGCGGCTGCCGTTTGAGACATATTAAATCCCCCTTCCTTCTTACTTGTCTTTCGAATAGTCGCGAATACGCGGCGGGATTAAGGAAACATCCACTTCTTCGTATGAAATCTGCGGTCCGTCAGGCGTCCAAGCAGCTTTCGTTGTTTTCAGGAACTCTTCATCGTTTCGTTCAGGGAAATCAGGCTTGTAGTGAGCGCCACGGCTTTCGTTCCGAAGAAGTGCGCCCAGCGTCATCGCCTCGGACAGCTCCAGCATGTTCCACAGCTGACGGGTGAATGCCACGCCCTGGTTGTTCCAGCGGGACGTATCCGTCATATTGATATTGCGGTAGCGCTGCTTCAATTCCTTGATTTTGCCGATGGTTGCCTCAAGCTTGTCATTATAACGAACCACCGTCATATTGTTGGTCATCCATTCGCCCAGCTCTTTATGGATCACGTAAGCATTCTCGGTACCTTCCATCTTGAGCAGGCCTTCGTATTTGTTGGTTTGCTCTTTCGCTACGCGATCAAATACGGTCGAGGAAATGTCCTCTGTCGACTTCTTCATGCCTTTGATATATTCAATGGCCTTCGGTCCGGCCACCATGCCGCCATAAATCGCGGAGACAAGGGAGTTCGCACCCAGACGGTTTGCACCGTGATATTGATACTCGCATTCCCCGGCTGCAAACAGCCCCGGAATGTTTGTCATTTGGTTGTAATCGACCCACATGCCGCCCATGGAATAATGGACTGCCGGGAAGATTTTCATCGGGATTTTACGCGGATCATCGCCCATGAACTTCTCATAGATCTCGATAATGCCTCCGAGTTTCACGTCGAGTTCTTTCGGATCCTTATGGGAGAGATCGAGGTAAACCATGTTCTCGCCATTGATGCCGAGTCCCATGTCTACGCACACAGAGAAAATCTCACGGGTTGCGATGTCACGCGGCACCAGGTTTCCGTAAGCCGGGTATTTCTCTTCGAGGAAGTACCAAGGCTTACCATCTTTATAGGTCCAGATCCGTCCGCCTTCACCGCGTGCCGATTCCGACATCAAGCGAAGCTTGTCATCACCTGGAATCGCCGTCGGGTGAATCTGGATGAATTCCCCGTTTGCATAATGAACGCCTTGCTGATAGACAGCGCTTGCTGCTGTACCGGTGTTGATGACGGAGTTCGTGGTTTTACCGAAAATAATGCCGGGACCACCGCTTGCCAGAATGACGGCTTCCGCTTTAAACGCCTTGATCTCCATCGTGCGCAGATCCTGGGCAGCAATACCGCGGCAGATGCCTTCGTCGTCGATGATTGCGTTCAGGAACTCCCAGTTCTCGTATTTCGTAACGAGACCGGCGGTTTCCCAGCGGCGAACCTGCTCATCAAGCGCATACAGCAGCTGCTGACCTGTCGTGGCGCCAGCGAACGCAGTACGGTGGCGCTTCGTTCCACCGAAACGGCGGAAATCGAGCAGCCCTTCCGGGGTACGGTTAAACATAACGCCCATGCGGTCCATGAGGTGGATAATGCCAGGAGCCGCTTCACACATCGCTTTTACAGGTGGCTGATTCGCCAGGAAGTCGCCGCCGTATACCGTATCGTCAAAGTGCTCCCAAGGAGAGTCACCCTCGCCCTTGGTATTAACAGCTCCATTGATTCCGCCTTGCGCACACACGGAGTGAGAGCGTTTAACAGGTACAAGTGAGAATAGATGAACGTGAGCCCCGGCTTCTGCCGCTTTGATGGTTGCCATCAACCCGGCAAGGCCGCCGCCCACTACAATAATATTAGATGCCATTTTTCGTTCACTCCCCTTAACTTAAGACTGTCTTAACTACATCGATCGCTGCTGTTGCCGCCGCTTGGAACTCAGAACTGCGGAATGCAGTCATAGCAAGAATAAACAGCACGCTCATCAGCACGAACAAGCCCATGCAGATGTAAGTAGATACCTTCTGCGCGCGCGGACCGACGGTGATGCCCCAGCTGACGAGGAACGCCCACAGGCCGTTTGCGAAGTGGAAGGTTGCTGAGACTACACCGATAACATACAGAATAAACAGCACGGGGTTGTTCATAATGTTGTGCATCGTGGCGCCCAGATCATCATGCGTGATTTTGCCGATGATGATTTGGAAACGCGTATCGTACATATGCCAGATAACGAATACAAACGTAATAACCCCGGTGACACGCTGGATAGTAAAGCGAATATTGCGCTCATAACTGTAGTTCCCTACGTTATTTTTGGCCTGATAAGCAATGTACAGACCGTAGATGCCATGATAAAACAATGGCAGCCAGATCAGGAACAGCTCGAGGAAAAAAACGAGCGGCATGCTGTTCAGGAAATGCACGGCCCCCTCAAAGCCCTTCTTTCCGCCCTCGAAAGCCTTAAAGTTGGAGATCATATGGCTGATCAAGAATGCTCCCAGCGGTATGACACCAAGTAAGGAATGTAGCTTTCTGGAATAATACCCTTTCATTAGTTGACGTTCCCCTTTCCAATGTGCAGCGTTTTCATTTTCAATCTTTCCTATTTTCAGAACAATTACACTTTCCCTGTCCTAAAGAGGTTGTTCAAAAAGCCCGCTTGGGATCGCGAAGTGAATCAAGAAGCCACTCGGCATCGAATCTTGAATTCAGCCGCGCCTTCCGGTGCAGCGTACCCAAACTTCCAGCTGCGCACCTGACGTCCCTGGCTTCATCCAATCTAAGCGTTTTGAAGAAACGCACACCGGCAGCACAAGCCTCACAGTATTGAAAACCGACCTCTTTGAACGCGGACTCAAACCGTTTCAACGACAAAAAGCTGCCTATTTCTGCAATAGTGTGAACAACTTGTGTCATGTCTCATGTTACTCCTTTTTTTCTTATAATGGAATTGCAATATAATTATTAATCGTTATAATCTATACGCATAAGCAATTATTTGCACGTATGTCTATTTTATATAGGAGGAATTTCATGTTCGAGGAACTGGACATGTTTGCCGTCGTTGTAGAGCAATCCAGCATTAACCAGGCGTCCAAGCTGCTTAATTTGTCACAGCCAGCCCTGTCCAGAAAAATAGCGAAGCTTGAGGATCAGCTCGGACTGCAGCTTTTTAACCGCCGCGGCAAACGCCTGGAGCTCACCTCCATCGGTCAGATTGTGTACACCTTTGCCCTGGAGCAGCGGCAGCAGCAGCTCAAATTCATGCAGACTTTGGCCCATTACCGGGAGGGCGACCAAATATCGATCAATCTGGGTGCCAGCCTGACCACTCTTCAGACGACGCTGCCCCCGCTGGTCAATGCATTCATGGAGCGCCATCCTGCAGCCGAAATCAAGCTGATTACCGGCAAAACCCATGAAATCGTTTCGTATGTAAGAGATAAGCGGGTGGATGTCGGCATCGTTGCCTCCTCAATCAACCAGCCCGGCCTAAACTGCATTCCGCTGTTTGATGACCACTTGGAGCTTGTCATTCCCTCATCGCACCCGCTGGCTGACATCGAAGACGTCGGAATCGAGCAGCTCCAAGGACTGCCAATGATTATCTTCTCGACCGGAACGTGGTACCGCAAGCTGACGGATGACCTGTTCCACCGCTGGGGCATTATGCCGGATATTCGAATGGAAATTGACTCCTTCGAGGCGATCGTCCGTTTGATTCCTACCTGCAAGGCGGCAGCGCTTCTGCCCAAGTCGTATCTCCGTCCGCAGTTATTATCCGATAACGGACTGGTCGACATTCATATTCCCGCACTCATCGAAACCCGTCGAACGACGTCGCTGATTTACGGCCAGGCCTCGGAGCTCAGCAAAGCGGCCAGCAGGTGGATTGATGAGACAGAGATTCTGTTCCGGAGACTGGAAGAGGAAAAATCAAAAAAAACCTGACAGCGTTCATAGCCGTCAGGTTTTTCTTCTATATTTATTTCTCAAGCATGTTCACGACTTCAGATTCAAAGCGGTCTACGTTATCATTGGATCCGATAACGACCATAATATCGCCCGAGTTCACCACGTCCATGGCGGTCGGAGCCACAATAATGCCGGTTTGCTTATTCAGGGCTACCACGCTTACGCCATAACGAACCCTCGTATTCAGCTCGCTCAGTGTTTTTCCGTCCATGCAGTCCGTAACCGTCATCTCCACAATCAAATAGTCCTTGGATAATTCGATATAGTCAAGCAGGTTCGGCGTAACGAGCTGGTGAGCTACCCGAATGCCCATATCCCGCTCCGGAAAGATGACCCGGTCCACGCCCAGCTTCTCCAGAGCCCGGCCATGCAGGACCGAAATGGCCTTGGCCACTACCGTGGTAACACCAAGCTCTTTCAACAAGATGGCGGATAAAATACTCATCTGGATATCATTCCCGATTGCAACAATCCCACAATCGAAGTTGCGGATCCCGAGTGATTTAAGCACCTCTTCATCTGTAGCATCCGCGACCACCGTATGTGTTAGCAGCTCGCTCATATCCTCGACAACCTCTTCGTTCCGGTCGATGCCGAGCACCTCATATCCCTGTTCCATCAGTTCAAGCGCCAGGCTGGAGCCAAATCGTCCTAAACCGATAATTGCAAATTGCTTTGGTTTCATGTCTCTCCTATACTCCTTATCCAATAATCATTTTGCCTTCCGGATGACGATATAATTCTTTACCCTTTTTCGGCCCTAGTGCATAAGCAAGTGTCAGCGGACCCAATCGTCCTGCAAACATCGTAATACTAATCAATATTTTGCCGAACACGGTCAGATCAGGCGTTAAGCCCATCGAGAGCCCCACCGTACCGAACGCGGACGTTGTTTCGAACAGGATTTCCAGGAACTCCCCTTCCTCTGTCGTGGACAGAATCATGGAGACCGCAAGAACGAGCAGCAAGGCGAGAAGTGCGATGGTTAACGCCTTCAGTACCCGCTCCTGTGCAAGCCGATAACGGAACATGACGATGTCGTCGCGTCCCCGCATCATGGCGATGACCGCACCAACCATTATGGTAAACGTCGTTGTTTTGATACCACCCCCGGTTGATCCGGGAGATGCGCCGATAAACATGAGAATCACGATGAAAAACTGTGTGGCCTGCCTTAGGCCCGTAATATCTATAGTATTCGCACCCGCTGTGCGCGGCGTTACAGATTGGAACAACGCTCCTAAGAACTTCCCGCCCCAATTGAGGGAGCCGAGCGTTCGCGGATTGGTGAATTCAAATATGAGAATAACGATAAATCCGAGCAGCAGCAGCGCTCCTGTCATAGAGAGCACCACCTTGGAATGCAATGACAGTCTCCGCTGTTTCCGAAAGTCAATCAGATCAGACAATACAATGAAGCCAATACCGCCTGAAACAATCAAAAACATCACGACTACGTTTACCACCGGATCGTATACATACCCGGTCAAGCTTCGAAAATCGCCAAACAAATCGAAACCGGCATTGTTGAACATGGTCACCGCATGAAAAACACCGTAATATATCGCTTTTCCGATCGGCATATCAAACACCCACCGGATAGACAGCAGTACAGCGCCACAAGCCTCAATCACGAGTGAGTATAACAATACTCTGCGAATCAGCCTTACGATGCCTTCCATCGAGGATTGATTCATCGCCTCCTGCAGGACAAGACGATCCTTGAGGGAAATTCGCCGTTTGAGGACCAGGGCAAACAAAGTAGCCATCGTCATGAAGCCGAGCCCGCCAATCTGAATCAGCAGCATGATCACGATCTGACCGAAAGAACTGAATGTTGTCCCTGTATCCACCACAACCAGACCCGTTACGCACGTTGCTGATGTCGAAGTGAACAATGCATCAATAAATCCAAGCGGCTCGCCGGTTCTACTGGAAATCGGCAGCATTAACAATGCAGCCCCGATGAAGATAATGGCCGCAAAACCAAGCACCAGAATCTGCGGCGGGGACAACCTGAGCCATTTTAATTTGGAGTTCAATCCGTCACCTTCTTAAAAAAAGTCAAAGAAAAAAGACACTGGAAAACGCAGTGCCCCTTACGGTCTGGTTCCTGTGCTGCAGCCTACGAGGTTAGCTGACGGATTCGGGCATTTCCACAGGTCGCCCTATTCATTATTCTATAGAATAATGAAATTCACCCCAATTACATGGTTCCCCCATTTTCAGTACGAAATTCGGCTGGAATATTCGGTTCCTTGAAGCATGATGTGATTATAACCCAATCCGGTACGTAACCCAACGCCGTTTTTCACCCAAAAAGTCTTTAAAAGAGCTCGAATTGGGCATATTCAAGAATACAAGCGTATGGTTCTCTAACATTTTCGAAACCTTTCATTCATTTTCATCGTTTTATTTCATTATTACCAAATTGGGATAAGCTGCTTATCCCTTTCATATCTATGTTATATTGGCTCTATGCGTTCTTCATCAGGCAGCTCTAATACCCAGTGGAGTATCAACTTTCCAGAGGAGGAAATTCATGAATCGTGCAAGAGAGCCTTTGAGGCTGAAGCCCAACTTGAAGCAGCTCATCGCGCCTGCCGCAGTTGGCCTGATTTTGTTCCTGTTATTTCAGGTATTTCCATCAGCCAATACGGATTCTACCGAGATGGCCACTCCGGATATTATATCCAAAGCACAAGCCCAGCAAGCCGCTTCCAGGTTCGCACAGGAGCACTTGCAGTTCTCCGCTGCGGAAGCTGAGGAGACATTGATTACATATCAATCCAAATCGGAGCTTTACGGATATTTAGCGAGGGAAAAGAAACTCTCGGAGTACAACAAAACCTTTGAGGCCAAATATCCCTATGACGTATACCGCGTTCGCTTCAGCGAGCCGGGAGGCGATGCCCTCAATGTGGACGTGCATATGCAGAATTCCGGCATCGTTGGGTTCTCGTATGATTTTGCCCGCTCCAGTTATGACCGGATTGAACTGAACAAGGGTAAAGTGCAGAAACAAATGCTCCTTGTCGTAGAGGACGGCATGACTTTGGCCGATAAGCAGCAGCTTGCCGAGCCTTGGCTCAAGCGTGCAGGCTACGATATTTCGCATCTGAAGCTGGTTACGCGGGAAGGAGAACCCCGGCTGAAATACGTGGATCCGGAAACCAAGATCGGCGATTCCGTGCTGGAGCTGCGCTTCACCTTCGAGCACGGGAAATTACGCTCCTATGAGCCATCCTTCTCGATTCCGGCTGCGCATTCCGCTTATGTTAACAAGCAGACTCAAGATGCAACACTGCTGACGCTGGCGGGTTACGGTTTGTTTACCCTGATTCTTGGCATACTTGCCATTGTGTACAGTGTGAAGACCAGAGCTTACACCTCGTTTAAACGCGGCTTGTTCCTATCGGCGCTGCTATTCGTTATTCAAATGCTGAATACGTACAATCTGGTACCCGTGTTCAAATCCGAGGGCATGTCTTCTACCGGCATTCTCGGCATGATGATATTCTATGCGGTCTATTCACTCATCTTCTCCGCGCTGCTCTACTTTTCCCTGGTCGGGGGCAACGGGCTGTGGCAAAAAGAAGACGGCCTTAACCCATGGCCGCGGGCCAAGGAAGCCGGGTATGGACGTTATGTGCTGGATAGCATGAAGCTGGGGTATATGTGGGCGTTCATTCTGCTCGGAGTTCAATCTCTGATCTTTATTGTTCTTGGTCTTACCTTGAATACATGGTCCACAACCGATGCCACGCAATCGCCTTACAATATGCTGTATCCATGGCTGTTCCCTTTGATGGCCTGGTTTGCAGGCATATCGGAGGAAGCCGTATACCGGCTGTTTGGTATTAAAATGGTGAAGAAAATCGTTCGCAATACCTTTGTGGCAAGTTTGATCACCTCGCTCATCTGGGCGCTGGGGCATACGCTTTATCCGATATACCCTGTGATCTCGAGGCCTATCGAGCTGGTCATCATCGGCTTGCTGTTCAGTTACATCTTCTTGAAATACGGGTATCTCGCGGCCATGTTCTCCCACGTCATCTTCAACAGCATTCTGATGGGCCTCAGCCTCGTTATGCTCAAGGATACCGCCAACTTGCTGATCGGGGTGTTCTACATGGTGCTGCCGGGAATTGTTGCATATTTGATATACCGTTTCAATCCGACAAAAAAAGAGAAGCCGTATGTTACGACTCCTCCTTACGAAGTGCATTAAGAATTTGCGTTGCTAATTTTTCACCTATGGAAAGGGGCTTGAAGTCTTCGACTGAAGCCTCTTTTATTTTTTTGACCGAGCCAAAATGCTTCAGCAGCAGCTTGCGGCGCTTCTCCCCTATGCCGGGAATGGAATCGAGCTTCGAAGTCACCATCGATTTGCCGCGCTGATCGCGGTGGAAGGAAATCGCAAAGCGGTGAACCTCATCCTGGATGCGCTGCAGTAAATAGAACTCCTGGCTGTCCCGTGGCAGTGTTACCGGCTCCGGTGGATCTCCGATCATTAACTGCGCCGTTTTGTGCTTGGCGTCCTTCACAAGCCCGCATACCGGGACAAACAGTCCCAGCTCATTCTCCAATACATCGATGGCCGCAGAGATTTGTCCCTTGCCTCCATCAACCACGATAAGGTCGGGAAGCGGCAAGTTCTCCTTCAAGACGCGCTCGTACCGCCGCCGAATCACTTCACGCATCGTATCATAATCATCCGGTCCCAGGACGGTGCGGATTTTGTATTTGCGGTATTCCTTTTTATCCGGCTTCCCATTGGTGAATACCACCATGGCCGATACTGGATTGCTCCCCTGTATGTTCGAGTTGTCAAATGCTTCAATCCGGTTTAGCGACTGGAGTCCAATCACTTCACCCAGATTAGCCGCCGCAACCGAGGTGCGTTCTTCATCGCGCTCGATCAACCGGAACTTCTCGTCCAGGGAAACCCTCGCATTATCCGATGCCATGCCCACCATCTGTTTCTTCAAGCCCCGCTGCGGCACGTGTACCTTCACTCCAAGCCATTCCTGCAAGGCGGCAGCCCCGCCGGCGGCATCCACGATACCCTCTGCCTCCGCCTTCTCCTCTTGAGCCTGGACTAAGGCTTCCTGCAGCTCTTCCGCAGAACCTGCAGTTGGCTGGCTCGCCGAATCCGCGGCATTCTCCTTGCCCTGTACGCTTTCAGCTTCGATAACGGTTCCCGTTGCGGTTACTGAACCAGCAGCTTCCTCTATCAACAGAGGGCCAGGGAGCAGAATTTCTTGCGGCAGTGCAGGATTGTCGCTGTAATATTGGGCAATAAAAGACATAAAGTCACTGTGCGCATCCCCGTAGAACGGAAAGACGGATTTGTTGCGCTGCACCATTTTCCCCTGCCGCATGTACAGAATCTGCACACACATCCAGCCTTTATCCACAGCATAACCGAATACGTCGCGGTCCCGTGTATCCGTGGTCGTAATCTTCTGCTTCTCCATTAAGGTATCGATATGGATGATCTGATCCCGCAGCTCTTTGGCACGCTCAAAATATAAATCCTCCGCGGCCTCCTGCATTTTGCGCTGCAATTCCTTCTTGATCTCTTCATGTCCGCCGTTCAGAAAAGAGTTAATCTCGCCGGTAATCTGCTCATAAGCGGAATTCGGCACTTCCTTCACGCATGGAGCCAAGCATTGCCCCATATGATAATACAAGCACACTTCTTTAGGCATGACACCGCATTTGCGCAAAGGGTACATCCGGTCCAGCAGCTTTTTGGTCTGCTGTGCCGCATACGCATTCGGGTAGGGGCCAAAATATTTCGCTTTATCTTTAAGCACCCTTCGGGTCACTTCCAGACGAGGATGCTCTTCATTCGTAATTTTAAGGTATGGATAGGTTTTATCATCCTTCAGCAGCACGTTGAATCTGGGCTGATGTGTTTTGATCAGGTTGCACTCCAGAATGAGCGCTTCCATGTTGCTGCCTGTCACAATGTATTCGAAATCGCGAATTTCCGAAACGAGCATTTGGGTTTTTCCGTTATGGCTACCTGTAAAATAAGAGCGCACCCGATTCTTCAGCACCTTGGCCTTGCCCACGTAGATAATCGTTCCATCCTGATTTTTCATCAGGTAACAGCCGGGCAGATCCGGCAGTAATGCCAGCTTATGGCGAATACTCTCAAGCGCCTTCTCCTGCTCCTGCAGCTGTTTGGCAAAATCGTCCATGCTTTTCCTCCTCTCCAAGGAGATTATATATTATTAACCATAAATATAAACCATTATGAATAACCACACAAAGCGCCTTCGGGTTTATACCGAAGGCGCTGTATGAAAGCGGATTTCAGCTGATGCCAAACCACGCTTATTGATGTTTTGCAATAATGCCTTTCAAGGCTTCCTTGGAATTCAAACCAACCACTTTATCGACAGGCTGGCCGTCTTTAAAGAAGATCATGGTCGGAATGCTCATCACGCCAAAGCGTGCTGCGGATTCCGGATTCTCATCCACGTTCACCTTTGCGATTTTCACATCATCACCGAGTTCTGAAGACAATTCGTCCAGAATCGGAGCAAGCATTTTACAAGGGCCGCACCACGGCGCCCAAAAATCAACTACAACCGTTCCTTCGCCTTCAACTTCATTCACGAAGGTTTGGTCGGTAACATTGACGATAGCCATTGTATTCTCCTCCTCACAGGATAAGATCGGGTATAGTGCAAATCATAATTGTCGAATGGGTCGACGAATTTAGTATACCACAATCGGCCCGAAAAAGTGAAATATACTCACCTAAAGAAAGAGGATTTCACGGGATTTTTATGCAATCTTTACAAATGATTTGCGCATTGGGTATACTACTAGTAACAAGTCGGGTGACTGTCAAGTTTTCGTGTTCACACGACATGTTCACCTTTTGAGGAGGCAAGCACCATGGATGTAAACGTACGCGTTAACGATCCACGGGAGCACATCAATGAAGAACCACGCAATGACTTTGGCGATTTGATGATGGGCTTCGTGGGGATGTTCGGTTTCATGACCATCATCTTTTTCGGATTCGTTATTATCAAGTTCCTGGTCGGCTAATTGATGATTCCTTGTGCAGCATTAAAAAGTCTGATCCCGCCGCGTTCTGTACGCTAACGGGATCAGACTTTTTACGATTTCCGGGAAGTTTGTCCATGATAAAGATGTGAACGCCGCAATCGATCTAAAATTTACCTCGCTGGTTCTCGCCGAATAAGTGGACCACATCCACAAAAGGCGCAATCCGGTTCATCAACCGCTGCCCCTTATGGGCTTCTTCGCCGTCCTTGCTTGTGAAGCTAAGATGCTGCTCAAGTCCGTCGAGCGGATAGTTTGACGTATAGAAGGTCGGCAGACGGTTCATCCGGAAATTCAGGATGGAACCAAGGACATGATCCCGAACCCACGGATTCAAGTTCTCCGCACCAATGTCGTCAAAGATCAGCAGATCGCAATGCTTCATGGTCTCCACCATTTCCTTCAGCTTCTGTCCATCCTGCATCATGGTCTTCAGATCCTCCACGAAATCAGGCATGTACACAATGACGCCCGAGTGGCCCACCTTCGCGAGCTCATGCATCAAATACCCCATCAGATAGGTCTTCCCGGTGCCAAACGAACCGGTAAGATACAGTCCTCGCGGAGACAAGCCGTTCTCCTTGGTATCCCGGATATATTTAAAGACCTGATGAACCGCAGGTGCCCGCAAACGGTCCTTTGCCATAATCTCCATATTGTTATAACCTTCGTTCAAGGCATGCTCATCCACATAAAAGCTGCGAATCCGTTTCTTGATCTGGTCCTCGCTGGTCTTTGCAATCTGCAAGGAACAAGGAGCCTTCCGCTCATAAATTTCTACCGTTCCATTCACCCGCTGAATATCCAGCTTACTGATATGCCCCTGGAAATCATTTGGACATCGGTTCAGCCCCGGACACGACTGGCAATGGGCCTGGTCCCCCGCATATTGATACAGTTTACTTAAATTTAAGCGTATGACCCGATCATCGATTTCCGGGAATTCGCTCCGCAATGCTTGTATCAGAGGATTCTTGAGTAAATCCTCCGTAATCTGCTCGGTTCTGCGCCGAAGCGCAGGACTTTTCATACTCTCCAGCAGTTCACCAAGGGACTCCATCTCTTTTTCCTCCTCTCATGAGCGGTATCTCATTATCCGCCCTTCTTATTGCCAGCTTGCATTTCTGCCGCAAATCGCATCATTTCTTCGAACTCCTCATCCGATACGGCCTCACCCTGATCGGACTCCAGCGCCACCGGGATTTCCGGCTTCACCTTCCCGCCCTTAGCGTATGTACGCGTACGTTGCGTGGTTGCCTTCTGTTTGCCTTTCATCTTGGCTTGATCACGTATATATTGAACAGCTTTCTCGTAGCTGTTAACCTGCTTCAGCAGCATGTTGGAAGCGATCGCTTCCACAAAATTGCGGTTGATCCGCTGCTCGCCGCCTGCGGCAATAAGCGACATTAAATAATGAATGAGCACGTTGATGACTTCGCCCGGCAGTTTGTAGCTCAGATCAATCTTTTCAAAGATATCCAGGAACTGTGCAGGAACGGAGCCTGGAAAGAACGTCTGCAGCAGCCGGGTATAGGGTTCGTTGCGAAGCATCATATTATATTGGTGTATATCACATTTCGATTGGAACTGGGCTGGAACCTCCACATAAAATTCCGTCTGTACCGCATGCTCCTGTACGGGCTCGTCCGGATCGGCTGTCATCTCCTGATGGAGAGCGATCACTTTGCCTGCCGTAATCTGCCGCTTCTCCTGCATCTTCATTCCTTGACGGAAGTGAAGACTGGCCTTGTGCTGCAGATCATCCAGCACGACCTCGCCATGCTCGGTAAATATGCCGTCCTCATCCAGCAGCCGGCACAAGTCCTGCGTGCTCAGATCGTATTTGCGCACAACGTAATTCACAATGCCCATTTGCTCGTGATCATAGCGGAGCCGCTCCACAAATACCCGATTGCGGGATTCACGCGGGAAGCGAAGAATGATGTCGGCATAATTCAGGCCATCCCCTTGCGGATTCGGCGGCAGGATGGACTTACGCGACACCGCGACCTCCTCCAGCGCTTGCTCCAGCTCATAATCAATAACGTGCGTGTTCAACTCAAAAATATCATAAAAGGGAACCGAAATGTTCTCCTTGTTTAAGGAAATACCGGACCATTCAAGAGGCTCCTTGCTCCACAGCTCTTCCCTTAGCGACAGGACGGCGAATTTCCCCACCTTGTCCCGAAGCAGCAGTGTCAGATGCTGTGTGTTGAAGAACTCCGCCGGACTGAGCGGCGCCTGCAGCTCATATTCATATACATGGTCATCCGTTTCCGGGACGAACATCCGGCTTGTCTGCAGTAACCCTACCGCTTCAAGCTTGGAGGTTTGTTCAATGAGATAACGGCGTCCTTTTTCACTAGGATCAAGTCCCAGGGTCAGGAATAATCGTCGCTGCTGTTCAATGGCCGAATAACCCACCTTCTCCACCGGTACATGGGAAACGAGAAGACGGTACAGACTGACCGCAAACGCACCAACCATCGGTTGATAAATCGAACCAAGCATTTTGTCATCCAGGCCGCTTAAACAGAAGTCACGGTATACGCAGTAACGGTGGTTCTCGGTAAAATGTAAAAAATTAGTCATGCGCATCGTTTATGCTCCCCCTGTCGCCCAAAAATAGACTTCCTCTATTCTATCATAAATCCGAAGATCAGAAGTCGGTTCTTTCGCATCAAAAATTATGGAATTCGCATATTCACGCTTTGCATGGTTCCACAAATAATAAATGACGGCCCCCGGGTATTGAAGAGCCGCCATTAACACTACATTCAATTTGCGCCAAGCGCACTAAAACATTCTAAAGCCTTTAATACGCAATGTCTTAATGGTCCATCCGCTCAAATAAGCACCGATCAGACCTGCAACCCCCGTTAAGTAATCAACCAGTTGGAATGATCCGACGTGAGTCCAGAACGACATTTGGCCCCGATCCCACAAGCTGTATACAACGACTGGCAAGATAACAATCACAAACAAAAAGCATGGAAACCAAGTCGTTTTCATCAACATATTCAGGATAAAACCGATACCGAACATCATGACAAAAAACAAAATCATCAGCACGAGCACAGGAATAAATTGAAGCATGATCGCTGTTTTCACCTCTTCTTTATCACCTACGCATAGCAGCTATTCTACAATATTGCAGCAAGAAACAGCACACCAAGCTTTAGCTAATAGCTAGTTTACTAAAAATCATGTCACAGATCAACGAACAATCGTGAATACATTGTGTCATCGTTTGCCCTTCCGACCACGCTTACAGTACAATGAAGGGAGTTAATGCAAGCGGTTATCCGCTTCAATGATAACGAACATAACGTTTAGGAGTGATTACATGAACGAAGCTGCAATGACGCTGGAGGGCTGGTATGCGCTGCATGATTTCCGTACCATCAATTGGCCAGCCTGGAAAGCTGCAGATGAAGAAGTACGCGCTTTTGCGCTGGACGAGCTGAATGCGTTCCTTCAGGAATGGGATGCCATCGAAGCCGCTAAGCAAGGCAGCACCGCTGTATATACGATCGTCGGCCAGAAAGCCGATTTTGTATTCATGCATTTGCGCGAGACGCTGGAAGATCTAAACGCGATAGAGAATGCCTTTAACAAAACGACGTTTGCGCAGTTCACCACCAAGGCTTATTCCTATGTAAGCATTGTTGAGCTGAGCAACTATCTGGCCGGCTCTTCCGATGAGGATCCGATGCAGAATCCGCATGTTATCGCTCGTCTGAAGCCAGCCCTGCCTAAATCGAAGCATATTTGCTTCTATCCGATGAACAAAAAACGAGACTTGTCGGACAACTGGTACATGCTGAGCATGGATGACCGTAAATCCATGATGAAGAGCCATGGGATGATTGGCCGCGGCTACGCAGGCAAAGTAAAACAAATCATTACCGGTTCTGTAGGACTCGACGATTGGGAATGGGGCGTAACGCTGTTCAGCGATGAAGCCCTTCAGTTCAAAAAACTCGTGTATGAAATGAGATTTGACGAAGTGAGTGCACGTTTTGGCGAGTTCGGTCCTTTCTATGTCGGCAACCTGCTTGACCAGGCTTCATTTACCGATTTGATGAAGGTATAACTCCTTCTAACACATAGATAACATGTACAAAAAAAGGGATGCTCTCTAATTCAGGAGAGCATCCCTTCTTCATTCATTATCGTTTTCCTCATCTTGTTCTTGCTTGCGCAAGGTTTCAAGATATTCCGCTGTCGCCCGGTCGCGGGCACGTCCTTTATCCTTTAGCCGCTCGATGGCAGGAAGAATAAGAATGTCGACTTCCTGCTGAATCGTATACGCAAGATCGTATTGATCTTGCGACTCCAGATAGGAGCCAACCTCCATTAAGGCGTTGTAACGATCCAGCTCATCTCTTGTGAGCAGCCCCCGTACTTGAACGCTGCAGTGTCTCATTTACAGAAACCTACCTTTTTTCAGGACGAGCGGAATCCCCCCGATAATAAAGAGGTAGCGGAGATCAACCAATTTTTTCAGCTGAGCCGCTTTCCAGCCCTGATATTTCTTATCCCCGACAACAGCAATGCCTTCACCTCGGCCGAGGGAGGCTACCGTGCCTTTATTACTGAACTCGAACTTGCGCATTGACTTGTCCCTAATCGCCGCAACGATATTCTGGGCGCAGCATACGCCCTGCTGCATCGCCATCTGGGCAGTCGGCGGATAAGGACGGCCTTCCTCATTAAAAATCAGGGAGTTATCGCCGATAATATAAATATTCTCATACCCGGGAGCACGCAGATATTCATCGACCTTCACGCGGCCTCTCATCGTTTCGAAGCCTGCTGCTTCAACCAAGCGATTGCCGCGGATACCGCCGGTCCATACCACTGTTGCCGCTCTGATCTCTTCACCGTTGTTCAGCACGACGCCGCCCGGCAGGCATTCCTTGATGGCAATGCCCATTTTGAAGGTTACGCCCTTCTTCTCGAGAACGTTCATGGCGTACTCAACCAGCTCCGGTGCAAATCCCGGAAGAGCAGCTGGCGCGGCTTCTACGTTATAGATATTCACCAGTGTCGGATCGACATCATATTCCTTGCACAATCTCGGAATGCGGTCCGCCAGCTCGGCTACAAACTCGATGCCGCTGAAACCTGCCCCGCCCACAACAAAGTTAATGCGCTCTTGCGGTCTGCGCTCATTCTTATATAAAGCAAATTGATACTCAATATGCTCACGAATCAATCGGACCGAGTTGATGCTTCGGATGGTCATCGCATGCTCGGCGAGCCCTGGAATACCAAAGGTTTCCGGTTCCCCTCCAAGCCCGATGACTAGGTAGTCGTAAGATAAAGTGCCATCTTCAAGAATCACCTTCTTGTCGTGAAGACGGATCTCCTGCACCGAGGATTTGACCAAATCGATTTTAAACTCGTCAATCAGCTTCGAAATGGATACCCGGGTGTTCTCAATGCTGTCTGTTCCTGCTGCCGGCATATGCAAATGCGTTGTAATATAATGATAATCATGGCGATTCACCAATGTAACATCGGCCTCATTATAATTCAGCTCTTTTTGCAGCCGCTGCGCTGTCAATATGCCCCCGTAACCCGCGCCAAGGATTACGATCTTCGGTATGCTGCTCATTCTACTGCTCCTTCCAGCTTACTCTTTATATATACAGTATGGTACACATGTTAACATTCTGTGAATTACACCCAAAAAAAGAGAAGAGCCCTTATCAGAGCCCGTTTCATCATTTGACCTGATTATCCATTTTTGTTCAAAAACAGCTGTCATTCTGCGGTTTCCGTACAGTTGCTACTATTATCAAAATATATTGCAACCCTGTAATGAACACAAGTTATCACGTTAATCATATGCATAAACCATGCAAATATCAAGATTTTTTTTGCCATTTAATATGCAAATTTATCCACCATTTATACCCTGACATACTAAGTAAGCGCAAACATTCCAATGTTAGGTATTTTAGCTCAATTCTCGTCTTTTCATGCTGGTTCGGGGCGATTATAATAGGTAAGGAATTCATGAATCAGCTTAATCCAGGCAAGAACGTCTGTCTGATTCGAATATAATCTCATTTTATGGAGGTGCTTACCGCATGACAACGATGCCACAAGACAACAACATGACGGATCTTTTGATTATCGGTGGCGGACCTGCCGGCATGTTTGCTGCTTTTTACGGCGGAATGCGCCAAGCTTCGGTAAAACTTATCGAGAGCATGCCTCAACTCGGAGGTCAACTGGCTGCGCTGTATCCGGAAAAATATATTTATGACGTAGCAGGCTTTCCGAAAGTGACCGCTCAGGAGCTTGTGAACAATCTGTCCACACAAATGGAGCTCTTTCAAACGGATATTCGTCTTGAAGAAAAAGTCCAGGCTGTGGAAAAGCTCGAGGAACGTCATTTTGTCGTGAAAACCGATCTGGGTGAACACCATGCCAAAGCCGTGATTATCACAGCAGGTGTAGGTGCGTTCCAACCCCGTCGTCTGGAAGTTGAAGGTGCCGAGAAATACGAGAAGAGCAACCTTCATTATTTCGTGAACGATCTCAGCCGCTTCAAGGGCAAGAAGGTTCTCATTAGCGGCGGCGGCGATTCCGCCGTGGACTGGGCACTCATGATCGAACCCATTGCAGAGCAAGTCACCCTGGTTCACCGACGCGACAAGTTCCGTGCTCACGAGCATAGTGTCGAGCAGCTGCTGGCGTCCAAGGTGAACATCATTACACCAACAGAAATCACCGAATTGTTTGGTGAGGAAGCCATCTCCAAGGTTACCCTTTCCCATATCAAGACCAAGGAAACGCAGGAGATTGAAGTGGACGATGTGATTGTCAACTTCGGATTTGTCTCTTCCCTCGGTCCAATCTCCGAATGGGGCATTGCGATTGAAAGCAACTCCATCGTTGTGGATTCCCGCATGGAAACCAGTATTCCCGGAATTTTTGCGGCCGGTGATATCACCACCTATCCGGGCAAGGTTAAACTGATCGCCGTCGGATTTGGTGAAGCGCCAACCGCTGTGAATAACGCCAAGGTATACTTTGATCCTGAGGCCAGACTCGCTCCGGGCCACAGCAGTAACATGAAATTATAAGGTTCATGACTTCGACTTCATATAGAACGTTATTATAGAAAAAAAGGTATCTTCGTTCTGAAGGGCTTAAGCCCGGCCCAGAATCGAAGATACCTTTTCTATTTCGTCAAAGCCTATGTAGAACTTGGTTGAAAGCTCCCACATTATATACGTATCATGTCGTAAGTTATCTGCTCTATATACGAAAAATCTGATTAATGCAGGATGCTGCCGGAATCGGTGTCCAAGTTCCGTTTATGAATTTCAGCTAATAGTAGAGTGATGAACTCTCGCTCCAACTTCAATTCAACAGCCATATGATAGGAATCGAGAAGCATCTCATCCGTCAACATAGCCATCCCTCTCACACCCCTTCCTCAAATTTCCTGAATCTATCATATCAGACATACTAAAGCGGAACAACTGTTCGCTTATCCACAGCCTTCTGTGGAAATCCTGTGTATAATTTGTTGGTAAGTGTAAAAAACAGGGTCATATCAAAGTGGATTATGGGGATAAATGTTATACACAGGATTTGGAACAACTCTACTATAAAAAAAAATAATCAATTATTATATCGGAAACTTGTGGTTATTTTTTAATTACCCTATTAAAAAATCATATAAACGAATATCAGGGGGAATAACGAACAAAAAATCAGCTTGGTCTTGTATTAACTTCCAAAATCCAAATCTTCCCTTCGTTGTCCAGACCGTAATCAAACCCCAGTTCCCCGATTCCCGGAAAGCGTGATTCCATTATTGAAATACACTGCCTGGTTACACGACGCATTTCATTTCGCTTTTCCCTTGCATTGATATGGGGCAGCGACAACCGAAGCGCGTGGCGACACCGAAGCAGCGTTCCCCCTTTGCAAATATTCGTAACAAACAGCCCCGGGCTGGCGAGCCGCCCAAGCATTGCTCTGAACTCCCATCTCCCTCTCTCCTTAACCACCTTCACCCGGTAATCCAGTGGACGCCCATGGATTTTAGCCAAATGAATGCCCTGCTGAATCATGTAACGCCGTTTCAGTTTCATTCTGCCCAGTACCTGCAACAGGGAATTCAATGTATCTGCATGAACCGTACGTCTCTTATGGGTTACCAGGTACCCCGTCCCGTCTTTCTGTATTCGGATGACTCCGTTACCACCGGTACCTACAATCGGCTTGATCACGACCATTTCGTGTTCCGCCAGCATTGAGACCAGGGTATCCCCTCCATACGACTCGGTAGCCGGAATGTAGGGAGCAACCTGCGGATCGGTCAGCAGTGCCTCCGTCTTTAGCCACTTGCTGGCCAGCTGTCTTCCCGCCATGCTGCTTTCGCCTCCTTTTATTCATGACATACGTTATTCTATTCCCGTATCCGCGCTTTTTCTTGGATGATTGTCCGTGAGAGTATGCCTAATAATTTGTCTACCCGGTGTTGTCGCGATGGCTTCCCTTTCCAAATGATGTGATCTATCGTATAGTAAGAAAAGAGCTTTGTCCGTAATAAATCCATCACGCTTGGATAACGATAAAGGAGGCTTTGTCACCTTGGCAGAGTTGTTTGAAGTATTGTACTGGATTGCCATTGTCGGCATGTCCGTTGCCCTAGCAGCCATCACCGTTCTTATCTTTGTCATGGGCTTCAAGTTCATCAAAGACAAGCGCCGGGTACTCGGAGCTGGCTGTATCGTCTTTTCGCTTGTGGCAGCCGGTATGATTGTGCTGATGCTGAACGACACCTTCTTCTTCCCGGTATGATCGGTTAAGGAGAACATAAAAAAATGCAGCTTACCACCTCTATGTCGGGCGGGCTGCATTTTTTTGTTATGTGCCTCTGAATTATGGCCTGAGTTTCTTCTTCATCTACATATTATGTAGGAAGCGGCAGGTGTTACACAAAAAAAGACTACTGCGACGAGAAACGTTGCAGCGGTCCTATTCTCATAGGATGTTACCGTAATGGTTTCATCACCCTTCTCAATTACAATTGCCTCAAAAAGAGTCCACTGAAAACACAGGAGGTATAAAATGTTAAAAAAGAAAACGTCATTAATCTTAACAGCTATTATTAGGTTAGTATTATTGTTCTCCTCAAGTGTATACGCTTACGTACCTTTAAAAACTGGGTATTTGTCACCAAGTATAAGGTTTGCCCCCCAGCCTTCACAGTATGAATCGGCCCTCATCAGCGCTGCGGCTTTTTGGAATGCGGCTTCTACTAAAGTGTATATTAGCCGAGATGCTAACGCTGATAATACTGTTATAATGGGTAATTTATCCGATACTCAAATTTTTGGAAGCTACACGCCACAGTTTTTAGATAGACATGGTCAAGCTTCTCAATTTCAGATTTGGATCAACCAAACTGCAGTAGTTAATCAAACAACTCTAGGGAAGGATTTTTGGAATGTTGCTCAGAGTATATTCGCTCATGAATTGGGCCATGCATTGCATATAGGTGACCTCAGATCAGGCGATGTACTAATGAATCAGCTTAGAGATCGAAATAAAATAGTTAAACCTCAACCAGATGATATTAATGGTGTAAACGCTTATGTTTACCCTAAACAATAAGAATGGGGGGAGAATCGATGAAAAAACAAACTATGAGATTTCGGAGGGGTCACGCGTCAGAGGCATGCGGCAGGAAAATCGCGCAAACTCACAATAAATCACAACGTATAAATCGCCCTTCCGTAGATCCGCTCATTTTCGACCGTAATCTGCTAATGTCGTCCGTGTCGTTAGGACCGCAATATTCCGACTATTTGTAACGCTGCGTAAACGTGCTCAATCCAAGAACCGGAAGAGAAACGATCAGAACAAGCAAGATACTTCGTTAGGCAGTATAATTTGCTTGATCCCGGCGGCTTACGGAACGATGTTTCGATCTAGGAGAAAAATGTGCATTGGAGTGTTGATTCAGTCATACAACGAGGGGAAACCTAATAATCATAAGTCGTTAAAACTACACGAACTAAGGATCGGATGAGAGATACAGGACACGTAATTCTTTGCCGAAGCAAAGGTATAGTGAACAATAGTGAAAATTAAAAATTATAAATTTATACTGATATGTGAAATAATATCAATTAGAATGGAAGAAGGTTCTTATACCTCAAGAGGGGAGGAAGATAATGTTTATTGATAAGTTGCTAGGAGTTTGCGGAGGATTGTGTAGCGTTGTGATTTATATTATCGTTTGTTTTTTCAACCCTACCGAAATGTTGAATTGGGGTACTATTACGATCTTACTCTTTATGTTATTTATCCCTGGTTGTTTGGCAGTTTTTTCAGCCATAGCACGTAGAAGAGGACTCATGCTAATTTCTATAGTTTGGTTGATACCTGTGGCTCTTTATTTCTCTGGGGGAAATGGAGTATATAGATATACGTGGATTATAATCGTGTTGTTATCTGTTAGCTTTATCTTAATGAACTTTAAGAAACCGACTACCCATAGTAGGTAGTCGGTCATTTTCACTTAATATATTTCGATTGTACTCCATAACAATAGTTCGCCTTCACCAGTTATGTCCTGAATCGCATCATAGTCAAACCCAGCATTGTTTTCTCCCCAAACATAGACATTGTGAGTAACCCATGTTCCTTTATTATGGTCACCAAAATCATAATTATGAAAACTCCCATATACTGCTTGTCCTACTGCAGTGCCATCTTGCCTATCATTTCTCCATGATTGTTCAAGATCAACGTACCAATTAGTTTTGAGTGGAGAATTTTTAACAGCCCAAGTTGCAGATCCGCCAGTACTATAAGCAGGATACCCATTCTGTGAATACCAGTATAGCAGAGCTTTTGTATAGACAATATCCCAATTCGCGGGATCTTTTGTTAACAACTTAATTTGCTTGTTCCACAAGGGAGCGAAAGGCTCAATCGTTTTTTGGTATTTGGGGTCATTAGACAGGTCAGTTCTGATAACGTTATATGTATTATTCTCGGAGTTCACTTTAATGTCTAATCGAACTGGGTTATCAGCAGCATTACCTGAGCCACTAAAAATCCTTCTCTGTGTTCCATCAGAAAGTTGTTGAATGGTCACCTTCAAACTCTCATTCTTTTCTACCGGTGACAGAATAGTCTCCTTAACAACAGCCTTTGGACTTTCTTTTTCTTCTTCTGCAGACGCTACTCCAGAAAATAAACCAGCTACTAGTGTCAGAGAAAACAAAATACTTAATACCCTTCTTTTCTTCATTGTTACCCCTTCCATTTCAAGATTTAATTACCTTTATATAGTGATATATGTATATAAAATGTGTCTATAAATACTAATAAATTATTTTTCTTTATTGATAGAATATTCATATAATCGTGTAGCCATTTAACGAAGTATCCGTAATGCTTCTCATAATCCTTTATCGTACGATCACGCAAACCCTCCGCCTTCTTCTCGCTGATTGCCATGTCGAGCGCTTGCTTAAACGTTAATTGCGAATAACTCTTATCAATATTGATTCGTTTCGTGCGCTTTTTTAAAGACATAAAAAACGACCTCCATAACGGTTATTTACCGTCATAAAGGCCGTGATCCACAATCATGGCGCCTATGCTTCCGCAAGGCACATCCGGAACCGTCAACGCTGAAAACCGCTTCTTAACAAGGCTCCTCGCTCGGTTTGCCTGCGTCTTCTCGCGTGCGGAACGACGAACCGCAGCCGCAAGTAACCGTAGCATTCGGGTTGTGAATGGTGAAGCCGCCGGTCATGCCGGATTCTTCAAAATCAATCTCAAGACCGTTCAGGTATTTCAGGTCGTCCTTCTCAACGACCACCTTCATATCCTGCAAGTCCATATATACGTCTGCTTCCGTTTCACTGTCATCAAAGCCCATTGCATATGAAAAACCACTGCAACCGCCGGCAGTGACACCCAATCGAAGGAACATATTGGGCGTTTCCTGTTCAGCAAGCATTTCTTTCAACCGTTCTGCAGCCGTTTCGCTGATTGTTATCATAGGTCACCCTCCTTTTCGTTCACCCTTTAAGTATACTCCTCTTCGCGAATTCGCTCAAGGTTCTTATGATGGTCATTTTGCCATATGAACAATTACCTGTTTTCAATTCCTCTATTTGTATTGCTACCCCGAGGGGTCAGGTTTATAATAGGGAAGGAACATGGGCGGCAACTGTTGGATAATTGTCACATCCCCCGGCTTAAATGCGGCAAAGGTTATGGCTGGTCCACAGTTGTATATTTTTTCACAAACTCCATTAATTATTCAGCCCATTATGGATGCAGCAGTTATACCATTATAGACGGACCGTTCCCTACGGGGAGTGATCCACTTTATGATCACTTGGCTGCTGAATGTTCAGACAGATCAAGTGTGAACAGGAGGATTGAACATGTCCACGATTGTAACACCCTTTACCGATCAGAGAATGGCCGAAATCGTTGCCAAAGTCCGAAGCGGCGAACGCCTGAATCTCGAAGACGGTGTGTATTTGTACCAAACCGATGACCTGTTGACCCTCGGGCAGCTGGCTAATGAGGCAAACCTGCGCAAGAACGGGAAAAAAGTATACTTCATCGAGAACATGAGTCTCTATTTCACGAATGTATGCGAATCCCACTGTGCGTTTTGTAATTTCCGGAAGGATCAAGGCGAGGAAGGCTCCTATACCCTATCCGGTGCTGAGATGATTGAATATGTGGAACAGCATATTCATCCAGGAGTTCGAGAATTCCACATCGTTGGCGGACATAATAATCATGTGCCTTTCCAGTACTACGTAGATTCCCTGAAGGCATTGAGCGAACGTTTCCCGGAAGTGACCCTGAAAGCCTACACCGCGGCAGAGATCGAGTTCTTCACCCGAATCAGCGGGCTTAGCACGAAGGAAGTGCTGCAGGAACTGCAGAAGGCCGGTCTGCAATCCTTGACAGGCGGCGGTGCCGAGATTTTATCGGACCAATACCGTCAGAAGATGAAGGTGGATAAAGCCAATGTGGATCAGTATCTCGATGTTCACCGTACTGCACACAAGCTTGGCATGAAGACCCATACAACCATGTTGTACGGATCTATCGAGAGCCATGAGGACCGTATCCGCCATATGCTGCAAATCCGGGATCTGCAGGATGAAACCAATGGATTCATGGTATTTATTCCACTGTCCATGCAGCCTAAGAATAAAAATGCGGGCATTATGCGCCGGAACTCGGCTTACGAGGATCTCAAAACCATTGCCATCAGCCGCTTGATGCTCGATAATATCGACCACATCAAAGCCTATTTCATTAATATCGGAGCACAGTTGACTCAAGTGGCGCTTAGCTTTGGCGCTTCCGATGTGCATGGTACCATCCTGAAGGAACGCATCAGCCATGCTGCAGGAGCTTTAACACCGGAGGGATTGACACGCAAAGAGCTTGTGTGGCTTATCAAAGGCGCTGGCCGCATTCCGGTTGAAAGAGACACATTCTACAACGAGATCAAGGTTTACGAATAACCCTTATCAGCAGCGATGAATACAAGCAGACGTTCCAAAAAACGGAAAACAGGTTAAAGAGATAATATAGCGTGGGTACCCTAAGCCGCTTTTAGCGGCGTTTTTCTTGCGAACATCCACTCACCTTCTTATCTCTTGAGAAAGGAAGAAATTTATGAAAAAGCTCGTCATTCTCGGTGGAGGCTATGGTGGTCTTGCCTTAATTCAGGAATTATTCAGCGGCTATCTTCCTCCAGACGTGGAGGTCGTGCTCATCGACCGCATGCCATATCAAGGACTCAAAACCGAATATTACGCGCTGGCAGCAGGCACCGTGGCCGATACCGCCGTTCGTGTGAAATTTCCAGTGTATAATCGGCTCCATATTCTATACGGTGAAGTTACATCCGTTGACCTTGAGAAGAAGCTTGTTAACCTGACAAACAACGATCCTGTGGAGTACGATCAGCTCGCCATTGCCCTGGGATGTACGGACCGTTATCATGGAGTACCGGGCGCTGAGGAATTTACGTTCAGCCTGCAATCTTTCTCTGCATCCCGGGAAACCTATTTGAACCTGAACAACCTGCGACCTTACGGTCAAGTTCATATCATTGGCGGAGGCTTAAGCGGCATCGAACTCGCTGCCGATCTTCGTGAAAGCCGACCTGACCTTAATATCGCCATACTGGACCGGGGACAACGCGTTCTTTCTTCTTTTCCTAACCGTTTGTCTGCTTATATTCAACGCTGGTTTGAGGAGCATCACGTGGATATCCACAGCGGCGTTTCCGTATCCCGGGTTGAGAAGGACGCCGTGTACAATCTCGATGTGCCCATCGCAACCGATCTGGCTGTTTGGACGGCTGGCATCCAGCCTGTAAAAGTCGTGCAGGATCTCGATCTGCCAAAAGACCGCAGCGGGCGCATTCTGCTAAACGAGTGGTACCAGGTTCCTTCCCATCCGGAAGTGTATGTCATCGGCGACTGCGCCAGCCTTCCGTTCGTCCCGAGTGCCCAAGCGGCCGGAGCTCAAGCCGAGCAAGTGGGACATGTCTTGAAAGCGGTTTGGCGTGAGGATACGCCTAAGGTATCTCCGCTGAAGCTGAAGGGAACGCTGGGTTCCCTTGGCAAGCATGCAGGCTTTGGCCTGATGGGCAGCACTTCGGTTATGGGCCGAGTGCCAAGAATATTGAAGAGCGGTGTACTCTGGAAATCCAAGCGCCACTACTAGTCTGAAATATGACGAGTCGCTCATGGAAAAACTGCAGCTCAGCCTTGCTCCTGATTGAGCTCTAGGCTCTCCAACTTGCGCACTACGGCCTCAAGCAGCGCTTCAGCCGTGGGGGCTTCCATCCAGTCGCCATCGACATAGGCGAAGGGCGTCAAATAACACTGGCCGCAGCTTGTCAGGCAGCCATATTCAATGACTTGACAATCAAACCTGGCTTCAAGCGGTTGTAAAACTTTATCCGTTCCGAAATAGGAATTACTTGTACAAAGCTCAATCATGATGGACATTGTTATTCAACCCGCCTTAAGATTGGCATTTTAATTTGCCGGTTTATGTACTATAATATAGGGAGGAAAGGAGTTGAACAAGATGAGTGAAAACACGCAAACCACTGTATATGATGAAGTGGCTGAAGTGCTTGATAAACTTCGTCCGTTCCTGCAGCGCGACGGCGGTGACGTGGAATTGGTCGACGTTGAAGACGGCATCGTTAAGCTGAAATTGATGGGTGCATGCGGCAGCTGCCCAAGCTCCACCATTACTCTGAAGGCAGGGATTGAACGCGCCCTGGTTGAAGAAGTAGAAGGCATTCAAGAAGTAGTTCAAGTATTCTAAATCTTCTTTAACTATAAAGAGTCTTGGTTTCCTTACGGAACCAAGACTCTTTTTTTTGAGAGAATATAATGAGATCCTATTCCGGTTTGATTAACGGCCGGATCGGGTCCAGTCCGCCGGAAATGTCCATAATATTGCCGGTAATGAAATCCGATTGATCCAGACATAAATATTCGATTACCCTGGCGATGTCCTCCCCGCTTCCCGATCGTCCGCGCGGTGTCAGACCGTCCTGAATACCTGACACCTCATCAATGGACTTCTCCTTGTTTGCACCGCGTATATCTCCAGGGCAGATCATATTGACCGTGATTCCATATGGCGCTTCCTCCACCGCAAGCGTCTTGGTAAACGAAACAAGGCCCACTTTGGCAGCCGCATAGGCTGCGCGTTGAGGCCACGCTCGTGCTTCGCCGGCATGCCCGAAGCCGAAATGGATGACCCGGCCCCATTTTTTCGCACGCATGGCAGGTAGAACGCGATGGTCCAGCAGCATGACACCGGTTAGGTTGCCATTGACCATATGTACAATTTCGTCGCGGGTGTACTCCGAGAACAGGCGGCGCTCCCGAATGAAAGGGCCTGCGTTATTCACCAGGATATCGACGCTGCCAAGACGGTCTTCCGTTTGGTCCACCAGAGAATACAGCTCCAACTCGCTGGCGATATCAGCTTTAATCGCTATCGACTTGACGCCAAGTCCTTCAATTTCACGAGAAAGGGCTTCTGCCTCATCCTTGCTGTTTACATAATTTATAGCCATATTACATCCCTGCCGCGCTAACGACAGAGCAGTCATTTTTCCTAAACCTGTCGCACTGCCTGTAACCAGCGCCACTTTTCCCTTCAAGGCTTTCCCTCCTTAGATGGATATCCTTCCTTCAGTATAAAAGATTTGATCCAGCCTCACAACTTGTAGGGGGCAGCGACTAAGGTAAACAAAAAAAGGGGCCTACTCGATAGACCCGCAGGTCTTTTCGAATAATGCCCCTCTATTCATGGATACAGCAGATACCTGCTATGATCCATTAGAATGCCGGAATGACGGCACCTTTGTACTCTTCTTCAATAAAAGTCTTCACGTCCTCGGAAGTCAGTGCCTTCGCCAATTTTTGAATGGCATCGGAATCCTTGTTATCCGGACGGGCTACCAGCAAGTTTGCATAAGGGTTCTCTTTGTCCTCGATAAAGAGAGCATCCTTCGTTGGGTCGAGTCCCGCTTCAAGCGCATAGTTCGTGTTGATGACAGCCAGATCCAGCTCATCCAGCATACGCGGCAGCATGGCGGCTTCAACTTCCTTGAATTGCAGGTTCTTCGGATTTTCCACGATATCCTTGGCGGTAGCTTCAAGCTTCGTCTCATCCTGCAGCTTAATTACGCCGTTCTTGGACAACAGGGACAATGCACGACCAGCGTTCGATGGGTCGCTAGGGATTGCTACAACGGCTCCATCCTTCAACTCATCCGCAGACTTAATCGTTCTGGAGTAAGCACCCAGCGGTTCAACGTGTACCGCAATCACCGATTCCAAGCTCAAGCCGCGTTCCTTGATTTCATTATCCAGGTAAGGCTTGTGTTGAAAGAAATTTGCATCGATTTCTTTGGAATCTACTTGCGTATTCGGCAGAACATAATCCGTGAACTCCACGATTTCCAGGTTCACGCCCTCTTTTTCAAGCGCAGGTTTGATATGTTCCAGAATTTTCGCATGTGGTGCAGGCGAAGCTCCTACTTTCAAGGTTACGGTCTCTTGACCGCTGCCTCCCGTTGTTCCCCCTGGCTCCGAAGCGTTATCCGCAGGCTTGCTGCCGCATGCAGCCAGCACCGTAACCAAAGTCAAACTGATGAGTGCCAATGTCCATTTTTTCATTCTTAAACTCTCCCTCCGAAAATGTATTATCTATATAATGTCTGCCTTGATGCTTTACCAATCCCGTTATTTTCTTGTAAAATGCCGTACCAGGCGGTCCCCTGCCATTTGCAGCAGCTGCACCAGCACAATCATTAACACAACGGCCAGAATCATGATCTCCGTCTCATAACGGTAATAGCCGTACTTGATGGCCAAATCCCCTAAACCGCCGCCGCCGACCTGACCCGACATCGCCGTATAGGATACCAGGGTCACAATCGTGATGGTCATGCCCGCCAGCAAACCCGGACGAGCCTCGGGAAGAAGCACCCTCCACACGATTTGGCTTGTCGAGGAGCCCATCGCATGAGCGGCTTCAATGACACCTTTGTCCACTTCATTCAGGGCCGTCTCCACCAGTCTGGCGAAGAACGGTGCTGCCCCCACAACGAGCGGCGGAATGGTTCCCAGGACGCCGTACGATACACCCACAAGCGACTTCGTAATCGGGATCATCGCAACGATCAGGATGATGAACGGAACCGAACGCAGGATGTTCACAATGAACGACAGGATCGAATATCCGAAGCGCACCAAGCCCGATGTGGATCTTGCAGCCATATACAGCAGCACGCCAACCGGCAGCCCGATAATGAAGCTGAACAAAGCCGAAGCCCCCAGCATTCGCAGGGTATCCAATGTTGCCGTACCGATTTCTTTCCAGTCGATCTGGGTAAAATCGAGCTCGAACATTAATGAATCACCTCCACGTCTAATCCTTGTTGAAGCAGCTTCCGAATCGTCTCTTCGATGGCTCTTTCTTCCCCTTCGAAGCGTACGATGAGCTGGCCATACGGTGTTTCCTTGATCGTGGAGATCGTGCCCTGCAGAATCGCAAAATTCACGCCTGTCTCATGAACGGTATGGGATAGAATGGAATCGTACGTTTTCGATCCCAGGAACGTAATTTGCACCGCTTGGGAAGAGCTGTTCGCCTGACCCTGCATGGCCAGCCGGAGCGCTTCTCCGCTGTCCAATTCTTGACGGATGAATTCCTGCGTCACCTCATGTTTAGGTTTCAGGAACACTTCCGTTACCGGCCCCTGCTCCACAATGCCGCCCTGATGAATAACGGCCACCCGATCACATATGCTCTGGATGACATGCATCTCATGGGTGATCAACACAATCGTGAGATGAAATTTCTTATTAATATCCAGCAGCAGGCGCAGGATCGAATCCGTGGTCTGCGGATCCAGCGCTGAAGTGGCCTCATCACACAGCAGAACCTCCGGATCGCTTGCCAACGCTCTGGCTATGCCGACCCTCTGCTTTTGTCCTCCTGACAGCTGGGACGGATACTTGTCCCGGTGAGCCTCCAAGCCAACCAAGGCCAACAGCTCGGATACTTTGCGTTCCATCTCAGCCTTCGGCGTCTTGATCAGCCGCAGCGGAAAGGCAATATTATCGTAAACCGTTGCGGATGACAGCAGGTTAAAGTGCTGAAAGATCATCCCGATTTTGCGACGCTCTGCTTGAAGCTGCTTCTTGCCGAGCAGTGTCAAATTCTTACCGTTAACCCACACCTCGCCGGAGGTGGGACGTTCCAACAAATTGATACAACGGATCAATGTACTTTTACCTGCGCCGGAGTGTCCGATCACACCGAAGATTTCTCCTTTTTCAATCGACAAATCCAATTCGGACAAGGCTGTGGTTAGCGTTCGGGCTTTTCCGTACTGCTTCGTCAATTGCTTGAGCTCAATCAATCCGATAATCCTCCTTTTTCCATAGCCTCATATCTATTTACCCAAAATAAAAGAGCCTCTTTTTGTAGAATCAAAAAGGGCTCTCTTTACGTAAAAGTCAACGCCTTTTCTCATCTGTCAAAGCCATAGGATGATCCTGCAGCTTTGAAGGAATTAGCACCATGTCACTCCATCCGTCATCGCGTTACGCGATATACGCTGGAGCCGGTTGCCGGGCTTCATCGGGCCTGTCCCTCCGCCTCTCTCGATAAGAAAACATCGATATGAAATTTTTCCAATTAATTTGATCTGATTTAATAACATTTAATGAATGCAATAGTTAGTATAGATTCTTTTCAGGTTTTTGTCAAAAGGAATTTCATGGCGATTTTGTGCCTAAACCCGCACTCCTTTTTCCGCCCAGATCCGATTAGTATATCGATACGAGGCAGCCAAGCTTCGGCATACCATATCTACACCCTGCTTAAGATCCTCGAGGTGCTGGTCGATATCCTCCAGCTCGATTTTATCCGACAGTCCCTGATGGCGCTGCCACAGATCATCCTGCATCTCTGAATTCATATAGTGGATCTCAGCGTTGCGGCGTTTCCGAAGTGTGTTCAGCGGTATTTTATAGCGTTCCTTGATCGCCTCAAGCTCTGACGCCAGCTCACCGTGTGCCTTTAGAAACTTGAACTGCCGCAGTGCCGTAAAGTAGGAGAAATGAGCCTTAACCTTCGAGGTGTGGAGATCATACAGCTCATTAAGCACCGTACCCAGCTTGTCAAGGATGGAGAATACGCGAATAAATCCGTTTTTGTAAAAATACACATACCTTTGATACTCGCCCTGCTCCTGAATTGACATATCATCGATATAACCCGATTTAACCGACTGACTGAAATGCTTGGCCGCATTCCAGCTCTGCTCCAGCTCATCAAGGGATACAATCAATCCGCGGGTCCAAATCTCAAGCTTGCGAAAATCATGCGTTGGATCCTGATGTTTCTCCATTTCCTTTTGCAGCAGCCGGGTTGTCTTGACCATCGATTCGATGGCCTCCTCAAGCAAGCCATTGTTGTGTCGGGGCTGTTCCCCGAGTAACATTCGCAGCATGGCGGTACCCCCTCGCGTCGTCAGATTAACCTTCTTTCATGAATTGCTATTTGCCAAAATAATCGCTCCAGCGAGCATCCACCGTCTGCACGATATCTTCTCGCGGGGACAGCTCCTCCGGATATCCCGGTTTCATTCGTGATCAATAACCAGCGGAAGTTTATAGGATAGATGATGATGCTGGATATCAGCTGCCGCATGAATATCCGTTGCCGGATTGAAGCGGGTGAAAACCGTCCACAGGAATGAGGTTTGTGTGGCCGCTGCCGCTTCGGCATCATCAACCACAATCACCAACGGCCATGCGGTATCCCGTGCTTTTAAATACCCCATCACTTGCTGGGCCAGTCCGGGATCGTTCTCATAGGATGCCCCCGAAACGACCAGACAACCCCCACAGTATGGAGCCATTTGAGATATGCCCGGAATTTCACCTTCGGTATAACTGCGCGGCAGCTCACGAATTGGCCGACCGATACCCATGAGCACGGCCTTACTGCCATGATTGAGCTTATTCCCCGTATAGTCCAAGGTATCATGGGACGTTTTATTAAATATAAACAAATCTGATGCCGGATTAAACCGTTCCAATACCGCTTCCAATGTTTCACGAAAATCGGACAGATCGAGCGGACGGTTGGTCAGGAGCAGCATTTTGGTTAGTGACAACTGCCCTTCGCCCAAAATTCGGAATGCGGACAAAAGCGCCTCACGGGAATAGCTCTCCCGTACGACCGCTGCGGTTAAGGCATGGAAGCCGGTTTCCGCATACATATGCTTCACATGCAGGACCGGGAAATCATGGGCAAGGGAATAATAACCGTAGTGGTCCCCAAAAGGGCCTTCCAGACGGCGTTCATGCGGTGGCACCACACCGCTAATCGCAAATTCCGCCTCTGCCGGAATGCGATGTCCTCCCAGCGGGTTGTCGGTCATTGGCAATTTCCCGCCAAGAATGAGGGAGGCCAGGAGCAATTCCGGCAAATGCTCCGGAACCGGTGCAATCGCAGAGGCAATCAGAGCTGGGGGTCCACCTACAAATACTGAGACCGGAAGCGCCTGATTCTGCTGCTCTGCTTCAGCATAATGGAAACCGCCACCTTTATGGATCTGCCAGTGTATACCCGCCTTGTTGTCATCGTAAATCTGAAGCCGGTACATGCCCAGATTATGATCCTTCGGTTTGGATGGGCTCTCCGTGTATACAAGCGGCAGTGTAACAAAAGGTCCGCCGTCATCCTGCCAGCTGGTCAGCCGCGGCAGATCCTTCAGCGGATTCTCCGTCACTTTTATTGCCATCACAGGCGCTTCATGCTGCGGAACTGATTTCATGCCTACCTTTAAAATGTCCTTAAGCAGCCCCCGTTCATTCCACAGCGCTGAAAAGGTTGGTGGAAGCAATGTCTCCGCAGCACCGATCAGCGATTTCATCATTTGCTCGGGCCTGGGCCCAAAGGCCATATCGACTCTGCGCGGCGTGCCGAACAAATTCGTAGCCACAGGGAAGGGCGTGCCTTTCACATTAGTGAAGAGCAAGGCCGGCCCTCCCTCATCAATCACGCGCCGATGAATCTCGGCCAGCTCCAAATACGGATCTACCGGGGTATCAATGACAGCAAGATCATTCTCCTTGCGTAGCGTTTCGAGCCACTGGCGAAGATTATGAACGATCAACGACTCCCCTCCTTCCTATACAACAAAGCCCTCGAACTGCATTGCTGGCCCGGGGACTTTGCGTACATCTATGTTATTAAAAATTTCGATCTGATCAGGCTCAGGCATGAGCCTTTACTACTTACACAATCTTCTCGCGGGGAATACCTTGGTCCCGCTGCAATTTCGCTTCAAGCGGCTTGCCTAGCTGCCATGCTCTCACGCTTAAATAACAAAGTACGCCGAACAGCGCCGAGATCAGCAGTGTATGCCCCAATGCGGAGAATACATAAACCTCCTCATTATGGATCGTTGCCATGATGAGGGCACCGCTGAACACCTGCAGCAGACAGAGCACGGCTGCCGAAATCCCCAGCATCTGTATCTCCCTATTGTTCCGGTTTCGCCAATAAGCAAAGTGCCCCATAACAGCCACCACAATCAGCAGCAGAAGGGCTGCGACGCGGTGCATAAAGGCAATCCCCACGCCCCCAGTCAGCTCGGGTATAACTTCTCCGTTACACAGCGGCCATCCCGAACAGCCTTCCCGCGAATCGGTATGGCTGACGAATGCACCGATATAAACAACGACGTAGCTGTACAACGTGGTTCCCCACACCAAATTACGGAACCCTTTGGTTACCCGCGGCAGCCGGTCCCGATCAACGGATTCCTTGGCCTGTTCTACCCGCCGCATGCCAAGAGCCAGCATAACCGAGCTGGCAAACGCAATCAGCGAGAATCCAAAGTGCAGCGCCATGATTGCTGCCGACTGGGGCTTGACCACGGCAAAGGCTCCCATAATAGCCTGTACCACAACAAACACCGAGGTGCCAATGACGTAAGCCATCAAATCCCGCCGGTCCCGCTTATATCTCCAGAACGCGATAAGCGAGGCCAGAGCTGCCAAACCCGCCATTCCGCTAACTGCCCGGTGCGAGTATTCGATCATGGAGGAAACCGTGTAAGCGGGAACAAATTTCCCGTTGCACAGCGGCCACTCTTGGCCACAACCGAGTCCCGAACCCGTCTTCGTTACAACCATGCCTCCAAAAGTCGCACAGAACATAACGATGCATGTTATGTAACTCAACCATTTTAATTGTTTATCATTCACTCATCTCACCTGCTGCTCGTAATCATTAACTATCTGGAACCTTTACAGGATCGCATCGAACACAGTCCACATTTCATTATACCTGATTCTGGAGCTACGGTCACTTGAGCGATTGTGACAAAATGTTCAAAAATGAGAAAATCATTCTTGGACACGCTTGGCTCTTCAACCTAACCCCTTTTGAATATGTAAAATAGCACCGCCGCCCGATATAGCTATGAGGCGGTGGTGCTATTATCCATGCTTTACTTGTGAATCGTATCGTATACATCCACAGCGCGCTGCAGGAAGTCTTCAATCTCTTCTCGCGATTTGCGAAGTTTGTTAACATAGCGAACCAGCTCGCGTCCGTCTGTATAAGCAACAAAACTTGGGATTCCCAAAATATTTTGCTGCTGACTCACGTCACCGACAGCATCGACGTCAACTTCTACCAGAGTCAGTTGATTCGAGAATTTAGTCTCTACCTCCGGCATGAACGGATCGATAAACTTGCAATCGCCGCACCAGTCTGCTTTAAATACGGCAACGGTCAGTCGCGGAGACTGGATTGCAACCTGAAATTCTGCTTCTGAAGTGATTTTTTCCATTGATTATCTCCCCTTTACGTCGAATTCCTTCACCCTTAGTGAATCAAAATGTTGAGTGGAAGTCAAATTTTAGAGGCATACTGACATTACCATGTTGAAACCCTGGAATTTCATCAGAAAGTGCAGGTGACAACTGCAATGCACTCGCACGGAACCAGAGATAATAAAAAGGGGGGAAAGGATGTGTGGGCCTGGACAGCCGCCATTCCGCATGCCCTTGCAGAATCTTGGTCCGGTACGCTCGCCTCATGGCAAATTTCCTTAAAACTCACAACCAACAAGCATGAATTACGATGGGATTACGCAGCAGTAAGAACCATCCGTAGGAAACTTAAGGATATCCTCTCCTCCCATCCCTATCTTCAACCGCCCGGTTCACTGATGTCCTCTACAGAAGGATACAGCAGCATTCGAAGTCATAATCAACTTCATAACCTAACCCAGGAAGAGCAAGAGCTGATTCTTCTCATTCAGGAGGCTGCAGCGAATGCGAATCGGAGCAATGTGACCCGTACACAAGCGTATTATGACTGCTATAAGTCATATCCTGAGCTGCACTGGGCTTTGCTGGCCCATATGGTATCACGAAATGCCGGGTGGAATATGAGTGATCTGAAGGGTGGATTAATGTCCGATCTCACGGATTCACAGTTCAAGAACCATCTGTACCGGTTCCTCGAGCGCTGCAATGCTCTGATCTTTCAGGATGCCTATCCACAGCTGCTTCTCTATATCCACAGTCGGAAAAAAGGAGCTCCTTTATTCCATTTGCTCCCTCACTTCCATATTTCGGCCTTCATGACTCCGTTTTGGGAGCAGTTCTGGCTGGACCGTGGGAGTTCGCTGCTCACGGTTGCCCTGATCATTAACGAGCAAAACTATATTGAAGGACGTGTGGCAAGGCACCCTTTTTACCTGGAGCATGTTCTGGAGCAACCCTTCTTTCGGATCCATGAGCTGGCGAGGCTGAATCAGATTGTATTTCCACTTGGACAAGTCAGCGGGCCCGAGGCGGACATGATGGCTTCCCAAGAGCCGCCTGACTCAACTAGGCCTTTAGCCGGAATGACGCTCCTCAAGTTTGCTGATCTGAGCATTCGGATCAAGGCGGGCAGAACGTTATACGCTTTGTTGTTTGGTTATGAGGAAATATTCCACTCCGTGCTGGCATTCGCGCAGTCGACCAAGCATCGGGGATCGCGGGCCGAATATTGGCCTGCATTGTTTACCCCGACCCTTGAGTCCGCTATGAATAATGCTCACGAGAGTCGCAACCTGATCCAGTCTGAGTGGCTGCCGGAGGGAGGGCGTCTATACAGCCCCCATATTGAGGAGATCTGGCAGGATGAATCCCAGGAACCCATTCCCCGGTACGATTGGTATCAAGGCCGCGTGATGCTCCGTCACATTCGCAAGCCAATACGCCCACTGCTGCCGGATATGACCCACGCCCATCGCGCGGCGCTTGAGAAGACCTCCATCGTGCATGACGTATCGGAGCGAATCCATTCCCATGAAAACAGGAAGAGACCATCCCGATGAGGTTGGGATGGTCTCCATTCTATTGTGTGCTGCTGCTCTTAAACTCTGGGTTATCCCCGCTCCCGCATACGTGCAGGCTGCAGTCTCATAAGCGGACGGAACACTTTCTGCAAAAGGCGCGGGTAACTGCTCAGCTCCGATTGCCGCAAAACGCCAAACACCACCAGCAGGACAAGATATATAATGACCACGGCCACGCCTACAACCAGGCAAGTCAGCAGGAAGGCCAAGCGTGCCGGCATGATATCGACCATTTGAATACCGGCCTGATTCAGGCCATAGCCGATTCCGCCGGCTGCAATGACGGTCAATCCAAAGCCTGTCCAGCGTTTGCCCAGGATGGAGAAAGAAACAATCGCTTTAATGGATCGCAGATTGAGCATCGTGATCACCAGGAAACAGAGAGCCGTGCTTGCAATGATGCCATAAATGCCAAACAACGGTGCAAGCAGGAAGCTCGCGGCCAGTTTGACCACAATGCCGATCATAACGTGAACCATCGATAGCTTGGCCTTGCCGATACCGAGCAGAATCGAGTTCGTGGTCATCATCGTAATCTGAAAAATGGTGCCAAACGTCAGAAAGCCAATAATCCCGCTTCCCCCGAGGGAACTGAACAGCAAGCCGTTAATAGAATAAGATGCAACGCAAAGTGCGATAACAACCGGCATTCCCGTCAATATAGCAACACGCATAGCAAGCGTCACTTGTCGTTCCAAATGATCCTGATCCTTTCGGGCAAAGGCAGCAGAGATGATCGGAATGAGTGAGGTGCTCAGCGCAATCGCTAAGATCGGCGGAATTCCTGCCACGCTCTGTGCCCGGTTTCCTAACACCGCAAGTACTGCTGTTGCTTGCTCGGGACCAATCTGTCCCATAAGCAGCGGCTTAACAATGGAACCATCAATGAAATTGACAGCTGGAACTGCCAGCGATGATAAGACAATCGGAATGGACAGGGTAAAGATATCCCTGTATATTCCCCCGAGCGGAATGGAACGGTCGGCTACCGGTAGCTTGAGTTCCCGGTCACTTCGCCGAAGTTTTACCGTGAAGTACAGCATCACCGCAAATGCCCCGATGCTGCCGAGTACGCCACCAAAGGAAGCGCCTGCCGCAATCCAGGTATCGTCATAACCCAGACGCAGAAGCACATATGCCAGACCAATAGCAGTTAAAACCCTTGCAATCTGTTCGATGATCTGAGAGATGCCGCCTGCCGTCATATTGTTGCGTCCCTGGAAATACCCCCGCATCATCGCGATGGCCGGGAACAGCAGCAGGGCAGGAGCCAATGCTTGTATCGCAGCTGCAGCCTCTGGTTGCCTAGCTATGTTTGTTGCATAGAAGGGTGCTCCAAAATACAGCAGGAGCGTCATGATGACGCCGGCCGCTCCGGCAAAGATAAGCGCTGCATGATAGACGCGCTGTGCCTCGGCAGGCTTATTCAGTGCATGCCGCTCCGAGACCATTTTGCTTAGCGTGCTGGGAATTCCTGCCGTAGCTACGGTTAACAGCATTAAATATACGTTATTAGCAATCGTAAATGAGGCATCCCCTATATCATTCAACATATGCTCAAGTGGCACCCGCTGCGCAAGCCCAAGTACACGGGCCACCAGCGCAGCAACGGCCAGGATGATGGTGCCTTTAATAAATGATTCTTTCTTTGACAAAACCGTACCCTTCTTTCTCCTCCAAAACGCCTCTCACAGCGATCCAAACGTCTATTAGAAAATCCAGATGAAGAAAATAATAATCATCGCCAGCTGTAAAACGATCTTGACCACAATGCTGCTGAACAATCCGATGACCGAGCCGAACCCCACCTTCGCGGATTTGCTTGGTCCTGACCCCGCGAACATTTCACCCAGAAATGCACCGAGGAACGGACCGATGATCAATCCGAAAGCAGGGATTACAAAGGGGCCGACAATGAGTCCAATCGTACTGCCCCATATAGAGGCTTTGGATCCGCCCAGCTTCTTGACTCCCCATGCGTTAACCGCATAATCGGCGACAAACAGCACAACCAGAATGATCGTCTGGATGATCCAGAACCATGTATTGTAATGCTCGAATGTAAAAAACCAGCCGTAAACGAACAGCGCCAGGTAAATGGCGACAACCCCCGGCAAAATAGGGTAAATTGCTCCGGCCATACCAATGATAAACAGAGCAATTACGATAATCCAGCCCAATACGTCCATCTACATCTCACCCTTCGATCAAAATATGATCCCTGATGACCTCCACGATGCCGTCCTCATTGTTGCTTGAAACCACAAGGTCTGCCTCATCCTTAACGGTCTGCTGGGCATTGCCCATAGCCACGCCAAGGCCCGCCTCCTGAATCACGGCCAGATCGTTCAGGCTGTCCCCTACCGCTACAACCTGGGACATGCTGATGCCGAGCAATTCGCATACCTGCCCGATTCCCGTCGCTTTATTGACGCCCTGCGGATTGATCTCCAGGTTTATGGGAGAGGAGTTCGTGATCTCCAATCCGCCCATGTCCTGCAGCCGCATCAGGATTCGGTGACGCACCTCATGATCCTTCGTAGTATAACCGAATTTCAGCCATTCCTGATTCGCAACATCATCTGTCCAGTTCTCAGAGTTATATAATCTATCTACTGAATACGCCCAGAACCAGGATCCGGTTTCAATAGCCAGCGCATGCATTTGTTCCACCAGCTTGCTGTCCAGCAGCGCGCGGCGATACAGTTCATATGGCGCACGCCACACTTCACCGCCATTCACTGTCACCATCGGTGTCGTCAATTCAAGCTGTTTGGCATAAGGATAAGCCTCCGCAAACGGCCGACCTGTTGAGAGACAGACATGGATGCCTTGACGGACGGCTTCCTTGATCCACTTCACCGTTTCCTCCGACACCTCATGATCATCCTGAAGCAGTGTTCCATCCATATCCAATGCTAACAAACGATATTTATAATTCATGGTATTAATTAACCCCCTTATCCATCACAAGCAAACATAACGACATTTTACCACAAAAGAGGGTGCGCCAAAACATTCCCCCGTATCGACGGCATAAAAGAAACGGCAGCCAACCCATTCGGGCTGTTGGCTGCCGTTTTGCCGTTACCTTTTATTACTCCGTTTCGCCGTCCTGGTTCTCATCATTATTGGTTTTAGGATGAGGCGTACCGTCCAGACCGTATATTTCATCATATGCATCAAATATTTTACGGGCCACCGGCGCCGCACTTTGGGAACCAAAGCCGGCCTCCGGAATTACGACGGCAACGGCCAGCTTAGGGTTCTGCCGCGGTGCAAATGCGATGAATACCCCGTTCTCTACCCTAATCCGGCTTCCGTTTTTATATATATCCTGCTCCGATGTTCCTGTTTTCCGGGCAAAATCATATTTGAAGTCTTCAAAAGCCCGAAGCCCTTGGGTATTCATCCCAGCAATAACTTCATTCCAGTACTGCTGAGGGAATTCCTCTTTATTCAGCACCTCGCGTTTGAATTCCTTGACCACATTGCCGTCTTGATCCTCAATCTTGCTCGCAAGCTGCGGCCGAATGCGCTCACCTTGATTGGCAAGTGTGCTGGCATATTGCGCCAGTTGAAGGGTCGTATATTTACCCGACTGGCCAAATGAAGCGTATGCCATGGCCGCCAAATAACTTCCCGCCTGCTCAATGTTGGTATACTCGATAATTCCTTTATGCTCCTTCGGCAGACCGGATTCGGTGGATACACCCAGACCGAACTTCTTCATGTATTTATCCCATATTCCAACGGATTCGGAGCCATATTTGTTATATAGCTTTTCCCCAATCCAATCAACCATAAAGGCGTTGGAGGAATGCTCAATCGCTTTTCTTGCGTTGAGGGACCCGTAGGATTTACCACCGGAGTTCTGAACTCTTGAGTTATCCTTACCAAAGAATGCAGCACCAGAATCATAGTAGTAGTCGTTGGGCCCGAATAATTTCTCGTTCAAACCAATCAACACACTCAGTGGTTTTATCGTAGAGCCGAGCAGCACAGTCGATTCCAGATTGTTGCCGGAGCGCCCAGAGCTGTACGGAGAGATGGTTCCGTTCCCGTAATACTTCATGACCGTCTCCCAATCTTCGGTCCCGAACTCCCACACATTCGGATCATAATCAGGCATGCTGGCCATGGCCACGATGTTGCCGGTATCCACTTCCATGGCCACTGCATAACCCGTTTGTGCATTCGGGTGCGTTTTGCCAGAAACCGGGTTGGCATGAAGCCATTTCAGCTGATCCATGATCGCCTGCTGGGTAACCTTCTGGATATCCTTATGAATGGTGGTATGAATGTTGTACCCCTTCTCCGGAGCGATCATTGTTGGGACCCCGTCCGCCATGTTCTGCGGATTAATCGGAATGCCGATATATCCGTTCTTGCCGCGCAGCTCATCCTGGAACATCATTTCCAGGCCATCAACACCAACCTTTTCCTGCTCGGTGTAGATGAGTCCCGGATCTTTTTGCTTCTTGTTCTGCTCATCAATCTCTTTATATTTCTCCAGTGTCTTAATTCCGCGGAACTCTTTCAAATAACCGATGGTCTGAACGGCGATTCTGTCCTGATTGTATTGTCGCTGACTTTCTTCAACGACCTCCAACCCAGGATACTCGTTCTTGTGCTCCATGAAATAAGCCACTTCTTTGGTTGAAAGCTCGGACTTGATGCGTCTCGGCTCATAACCCGGCTGCTTATTGAACTCCAGGTCCATCGCTTTGATCACGTCGTCCACCGTCAGCTTCTCTGCCTTCGGGTCCCCATGCTGATCGAATATCTTAACCATTTCCTCAGCCAACTTCTCAATTTCCGGACGGTTCTTCTTCCCTCTCTCAGAGGAACTGTAATCCTTTAACAGCGTTAAATACAGTGCTTGGGAGGGTGTCGAGTAAGCGAGCGGCGTTCCGGAAGCGTCGATGATGCTCCCCCGGATGGGTTGCAGCGGGAAATTCTTAACCTGCCCGCCGGTTTCGAGCTCTTTCAGCTCAGGCCCTTCGACAAACTGCAGTATCGCAAGACGTATAATAATGACACAGAATATGATAAATGTGCTGAAAAAGAACAGATTGACCCGCAAATTAAACTGACTGCCGGCATCCCCTTCTTCTTGTTTGCGTTTATCCGGCCTAAACCCTTTCACGTATGCTTCTCCCCTTTACCCACAATCACATAAACCCATCTTAACATAAACGCCCCCCCACTTCACGCGGAGGGCCGACCTCAAGAGAAGGGCAGACTTCCCTTGTGAAAGTCCGCCCCTGTCCATCATCAAAACACTTGCTCTTTAATATGAGTCTCATTGAAGCGCGGCGGGTTAAACCAGTTGCCGCTCTGTGCCCAGGTTGGGTCCAGCGGAATCCACCGCTTTTCTTCACTCAAATAAACCTCATTCCAGGCATGGGGGCCATAACCGCCTTGTCCATTGTAGCCCCTGCCGGTCACCACCCTGACTTCGAGGTCCTGTGACCGTGCCATCATGGCATACAGCCGGGCATAGTCGATACATACGCCTAACCTTGTATCATACGTATCCTGGGGCGTCTGCTCTTTCCATATCCGCTGCTCTTCGTACAATGTTACCTTGTCATGATCATACGAGATGCGGCTGCCAACCCAATCATAAAGCTTTCGAGCCTTTTCTTCGTCGGTGGCTGCCTCCTTCACGACATGGGCGGCTGTCTGTTCGATTCCCTCGGGAATCTTATGGTCGATCACCTCATACTTGCGCTGTATGATTCCATTCAGTTCATTCTGAACGGATTGGGTGAATACGGGCAGCTTTTCCTTGACAAGCGAACCAGATAGCGGCTCAATGACAGCTTGTGCACCCTGCTGATATACGGGTGAAGCTTCAACATACCGGCTAAAGCCGTGGTCCGGATTCAGGCTGACATAGATGAACAAAATCGCGATCACGATAATGCTCCGCGCAGCACCCATGATGGCTCCGATACCCGCACCTGCAAGCCGGCTGGGCAGCGATGCCCGGGTTTCTTTTCTCGATCCGAAGACTCCCATCCTGCTTCCTATGATCAGGGAAACAAGCAGCCGAAGCATAAATACAATCAGCGCATAACTGAGCATAAACAGCACGGCGAACCTCAGCAGCGGAAAATCCGCCAGCGATTTTAGAGCCGTATAATAAATCTGCTCCCAGAATTGCAGTTCACGATTCGGCAGCGTTGAGGCAGCACCCAGCCAGTCCCCTGCCTTGGGTGATAACCACAATGTAAACGGAACGGAAATTGCAAGACCAACCAAACGCAGCACCGCATCCCCCAGAAAAAAAACAAGCTTCCCGGCTGAGCGGGAGGCTCCACGATTCCACCCCTGCCATAATGAAAAAGCCACAATCAGCAGCAGCAAGATGGTAATTCCGTTTCCATCGAGCACGCTATCCTTCCATGCCGACATCATACGGTATCCCCTCCTCTCCCTAAGATGTCTTGTCTACCGATGTAAGAGGGCAGGCTTGCTGGCAATAAGATAAACTTGCCCACGCTGCCTTACATCCGCATCCGATTATGGTAGTATTCTTTATTTAGTGGCTGTATTGGACTTGGCATCGTTGATAAAACTCCGGATCGTATCATTGATATCCCACTTTCCTACCGAAACCCCGCGGAAAGTGACCTCAACCTTTTCTGAACCAGCACTGCCCTTTAGCTCCAGGTTGGGAGCTTTAATCGAGTAGGTGCCGTCCCCATTCGATGTATATTTGGCTTCCTTCGCTTCCTTCATCATCATATTCATCGCTTCCGCTTTTATCGTATCCACCGTCTCTTCCTTCACCGTGGACACCACTTCCCCAATCTTATCCAAGGAAATTCCGCTGTACACCAGCAATCCCCCAATGATAAGGACCGCAAGTACCCACTTGATTACGGTTCTTAACACATTCAGTACAATAAACAAGATAATTAAGGCAATCGCAATGACCAGCCAGTTTTGTTTAAGAAATTCAATCCAGACCTGTGTATCCAATTTATTTCACTCCCGTCCATACTTTCAGGCGGCGTATTTTTTGCCGTCTTATTAATTATACATGATACCCCGCAAAGCTGTCAGCCAACCGGGTCTTTTCACAAAAAGGTATAAGCTTGCCCCTTCGAACGTACAAGTAGTAATACCGAACTCTTGCCGGATAGGAGGGTGCCATATTGAAAACCGCTTTATGGCTCTATATGTTTTTGTTTCTGGCGTTTTTTGATTTGCATGCTCAGTATCCCGTGCTGACACCTTTTGCGATTTCCCTTGGTGCAGCTCCCACGTTTATCGGGTGGATGATGGGAATTTATGCTTTGACGCATCTGCCTGGCAATTTGATTGCAGGTAATCTGATCGACCGACACGGCAGCAGACGCTACATTATTTTCAGTTTAACTGCGGCTGGAGTTATCCTGCTACTCCAAGCTCATGTCCAATTGCCTTGGCAGCTGCTCGCGCTTCGCTCGATCAGCGGCTTTGTACTGGCTTTTTTATCACCAGCCTGCCTGGCGCTGTTAGCGTCTCTCTCCCGTGATCCGGTTACGCAAGGCAAATACATGTCCGGTCATGGCGTCGTACACACCCTTGCCTCTGTTTTGTCACCGGCAGCAGGAGCTTTTATTGTCGCTAACGCCGGTTTTTCCGGTACATTTCAGAGTTTGGGCTGGCTCTTGATCTTTACCGGGTTTATGGCATTTTTCAGTCTACCCAAGCGGTTATCAGCCACGGCCGCCAATAAAGAAAATGCTTTGGCTTCCAAGGAAGAGAAGCCGGCACGGCTTCCGTTTAGCTTGCGCCTTTATTTAATTCCGTTTGCTATCGCCTGCTCCCAAGGCATACTGTTCTTCGAAATTCCGCTTCGCGAAAGCGGGAAAGCAAGCATAATGTCTACGGGGATTTTATTCTCCGTCATTAGCCTTGGGGCTCTGGTCACGTTAAGCATGCTGTTCCTGAACCGTTATGCGCCTCATATCAGGGTCGCTTTGGGCGTGCTGGGACTGGCGATCTGCTTTTACGCTCTGGCTGCAGCAGACCATGTGCCGATTATGGTTATCCTGTTTTCCCTGGGTCTTGCCAAGGGCCTGCTGTTCCCGGCGTTATCCTCCCTGTTTATTGAACTTAGCGGAGGAGGCAGACTCGGCAAAGTATTCTCTTTGCAATCCATTGCGATGTCGCTGGGGTCCTTTGTCGGACCGATTGCAGCTGGACAGTTCCGGACGATAGTGTCTCCTTATTTTATCGCGTTCCTCATGCTGATGACAGTCCTGCTCCTGCTTCCGAAACGCAATCGTGAAGCACCATCAACGGTCATCTCACCGTTATAGTCTAAAATGGCTAATAAACCTGTACCTTGTTATGATGAAGCGCCCAAAAAGTGGCGGATAGGCCAACACACAATCCGTATGGGTAAAACCACATAAGATACAGTGTGGCAAATGACCACGGACATCTAACCAAGGGGTGAAGTAACATGAGTCATGTTCATCATCATAAGCACTGTCATGGAGGCCATGGAAATTCTGTAGGCATGGTACTTGTATTGTATATTCTGCTTGTCATCATTTTGAGCTGCTTCTACTAGAATACATGGATTAGCTTAAACGGCCTTCCACTCGGATGGCCGTTTATTTCGTTTGCTTTGCATGATCAACAAAAAACAAGTTACACTATACATACATCATTCGACGTCGAATCAACATTTCCCGGGGAATGCTGCCAAGGATCTCCGTATCATGACAGAGGTGAAAAAAGATGCCGATATTCCTCATTGTAGAGGGCAAGAACGATCGCAGCCGAATCCGCAGATTGCTGACATCAGATATAACCATCCTGTGTACATTCGGAACATTAAACACCGCCAAGCTTGAGAGCCTGCATAAACAGGTGAAAGACCAGGAGGTTTATCTGTTTATGGATAATGACAGCTCCGGCAAGAAAATTCGCGGGGCCCTGCGAGATGTCTTCCCAGATGCCGGGCAAATCTATACACGCCGGGGGTATGCCGGTGTTGAAGGAACCCCGGATGAATACTTGATTGCCCAGTTGGAGAAAGCCGGGCTGGAAGAATTCATTATTTATCCGCCACCTGATGAATTCTGATTTACCCTGAGTAAATAACGCCTGATTGGTCCAAAGCCTTTTATGAGCAAGTTGAAGAATATAAAAAAGACGCCCTCCATCTTTAACGATGAAGCGCGTCTTTTGGTTTTACCACTATGTTATTCCTTAACTAAGGTCTTAATGTCCTTCACAATATCCTCGGTCTTCACTTGCGCCGGATCCGCTGCGTTATAGGTCTTCCGAATATTGTTATTCCGATCAACCAGCGCGATGGAGTTGCCATGAGTGAAATTGGTCGAGTTATTGCCAAGCAGCGGAATCTTGAAGGATTCCTGCATCAGCTTCCGCGTTTCCTCCTGATCACCTCGAAGGAAGTACCAGCCGCTATAATCGGCATAGAATCGGTCCCCGAATGCCTTAATCTTCTCTTTCGTATCGGTTTCCGGGTCAAAGGAGATGGACACAAAGTTAACTTCTTTTCCAAACAAACCTTCTTTTTTCAAGTCTTCTTGTATCTGTGAAAGGACCAATGTTGTAATCGGACATACATCCGGACAACTGGTGAAATAGAAGTACATCAGTTTCACTTTGCCTTTGGTATCTTCTGAAGTGATGGTCTTCCCATCCACATTTTCCATGGAATAGGCGGCAACCTCACGAACAATCGGGAATTTTTCTTTTCCGAAGCCGAGCGAATTGTAAACCAGATAAACAGCTGCAACTACACAGACAGCAAGCAATACCCAAGTCCATTTATACCGTTTGAATGCACTCATGACCTTCCTCGTTCTCCCTTCGTCTCAAACAAACCCAGTTCCTATTATAGCAACTCCACCTTATTAAAAAGTGGTGTTAAGTATGAGAACGATCAGGCTCAAGGTCAAATAGTTAATGGAGATAATAAATACTTTTTTGGACCAGGCTTCGTCGTCCTTGGCACGGAAACCCTGCAGTGCGGCGTAAAGCCACCAAATTGCCAGAAAGAGTCCGATAACCAGAAAAAATATACCTGCATACCCATACGCGTACATCAGAATCGGTATCGGAATGAGAAGCACCAAATAAGGAATCATCTGTATCTTCGTGCGCGGGATTCCTTTTACAACTGGCAGTAGAGGGAAGCCCGCTGCCCGATATTCCTCGACCCGACGAATGCCCAGCGCCCAGAAATGGGGCGGTTGCCATAGGAACAACAGCGCGAACAGCAGAACTGCTGCCATATCTACGCTTCCTGTCACTGCCACATAACCGATCACCGGAGGCATTGCTCCAGAAATCGCGCCTACCGAGGTGCTCCATGTCGAAGAGCGCTTTAGCCATAGTGTATAGACAACCACATAAACAAACATGCCGATAGCTCCGAATATACCTGCCAGTACACCGGAGAACGAGAATAGTATAGCTAGTCCGACCACCCCAAGAATGACGGCATACCAAAGAACAACCTTTGGCGTCAGCCGTCCGGTTGGAAGAGAGCGGTTCCGGGTCCGTTCCATCTTCATGTCGAGTTCACGGTCAAAATAGTTATTGAATACACAGGACGAAGCCATAACAAGCACGGTTCCGAGAAGTGTCATAATCATCAATCCAAATTGGATATCCCAACGCGATGCTAGCCAAAATCCGGCAAAAGCCGCTATCAAATTTGACCGGATGATTCCGGGTTTCGTCACCGTGATAAAATCTTTCCAAGTCCCCGCCTTATCGGGAGGTGCAGGCGCTGCCGAGGCCAGTGCCGCGGATTCTGAAGGAGCCTGGTATCTCAAGTGATTATCCACGTGTAAACGTTCCTCCTTGTATCTGTCGTTATGGAGGAAGTACTGCCTCCGCTATAAAGTTTATCATATCATTAGTAAAAAGTGTTTAGCAATCCTTCGGAATTCGTTCCATCTATATGACAATTCAGTGACATTTGGAAGCGATATAATCTTGACGTTATACCGTTGTTTAAGGCACAATTTGTCTATGTATTAGAATGCGTGTCGAGCCTCTGAAATGAATACAAAGCCCGGAGCGCAAACATTGCGCTCCGGGCTTCCCACTCACGTTATGAGAAAGATATTACAGCGTGCGGCCAGATCCAGAAAGAGCCTGTTCAGCTTGCTGTACCAAACGTTTTGTAATGTATCCGCCCAGGGATCCTGTTTCACGGGAAGTATAGTTACCATAGTAACCGTCCTGAGGAATCGTTACGCCTAGTTCTTGAGCAGCCTCGAGTTTCAAACGTTGTAATGCTGCTGTTGCTTGAGGTACCACCAAATTGTTGCTGCTGCGTGCCATATTAAATATCTCCCTTCACTGAATGTCTGTAATTCCAGTGCAAGCTTGCAAACTTATTATGGCTCCTTCTTGCAGCGTTATACGTATTTTTTAAATTTTTTATCTTTGGAGGTTTTTTCATATGAGTAAAGGCTTATCTCTTTGGTTTGCGGTATCTTCCATCGTTCTGCTGGCGGCTGCAGCCATCTCCATCAGCTATAACGGATTTCTTGCTGTCGGTCTAGGGATCCTATCCATTTTCAACATCGGCTGGGGCTTCATTATCAAAGCGAAACGCAGACCTTCTTAAACAGGTTGGACAGCGTTATCTCGGAGCCAGGAAGCCCATTTTGTCTTTCACGCCATCCAGCACCTGAGTCGCAGTTCTTTGTGCCTGCTCCGCTCCCTTGGCTAGAATGTCATGAATTTCACCGGTTTGGCGAATTTCGTAGTATCTGTTTTGTAGTGGCTCCAGAGCAGACACCACCACTTCGCCAAGCTCCTTCTTAAACGCCCCGTACATCTTTCCTTCAAAGCGTGCTTGCACTTCCTGCAAAGACACTCCGGCACATTCGGAGTAAATGCTCATGAGATTGCTGACTTCCGGTTTGGCTGATGGATCATACACCACTTCTGTTCCGGAATCGGTTGTGGCACGGCTTATTTTTTTGCGAATTTGGTCCGGCGTATCCAGCATCGCGATATAACTTCCCTCTACCGGATTGCTCTTGCTCATTTTCTTAGATGCATCATCAAGCGACATGATCCGAGCGCCTACTTCAGGGATGAAAGGCTCCGGTACATTGAAATACTCACCGAACCGGTGATTAAACCGCGCAGCCAAATCACGCGTAATCTCAAGATGCTGTTTCTGGTCATCCCCCACCGGTACCAGATTGGCATTGTAGAGCAAAATATCTGCAGCCATAAGCGCTGGATAGACGAATAGCCCGGCTCCTACGGAATCCTTGCCTTCTGATTTGTCCTTGAACTGCGTCATCCGTTCCAATTCACCCATGTTGACGAGGGTTGTCATGATCCATCCCAGCTCAGCGTGCTGCGGCACATGGGATTGCAAAAAGATATTCGCACGATTTGGATCAATTCCGGCAGCAACGTACAGTGCGGCAACCGATTCGGAACGGTCTCTAAGCGAGCTCGGCTCCTGAGGAACGGTAATGGCATGCAGATCGACCACCATAAAATAACAATCATGTGCTTCCTGCAGCTTAACAAAATTTTTGATGGCGCCAATATAGTTCCCCAGTGTCAGGTTACCGCTTGGCTGAATGCCCGATAATACAGTTTTCATGATTAGCCCTCCAATTTATCTCGAAAAATTCTTTCAATCCCGAGTCTGCCCCGATATACGAAGCATGCCTACGTGCCTATATGAACGCAAAAAAGGCCACACATCCGCAAGGGACGTGTGACCGTGGTGCCACCCTTATTCGCTGCAACAGCATATCAAAAAATCGATGCAGCCTTAGATTCTTGTAACGGAGAATACCCGGCCGGCATATTAAGGAATAACAGCATTCTCCCGTTCAGCTCGGCACTCGAAGGTCCATTCAGCAAAGCGGATCCACCGGTTCACATCAACCACCGGCTTTCTGAAGGATAGACCGCACTGCTTACTTGTCCTTGTCATCGTGTTTCCATCATTATGGTTCACTATTACATGCAATGATAAAACTCTTGCTCTGCCTTGTCAATTCCAATTTGGAATCAGGTTGTCTTGGGTTTTGAAGCTTTTCTTTTACCCTTTCCACAAAAATCTGTTATGATGTGTTTAATCGTCCAGACCATGATTTCTGTTAGTAAAGGAGCATCGATATGAATCAAGTGACCAAAGGCCAGTGGAATGGTTACGACACCTATATTTTAAACAGCGGCCGTCTTGAAGTGACTCTCCTTCCTCGTCTAGGTAACAACGTCATTGGGATCAAAGACATCGAGAACACACGCGAAATTCTCCGAAGACCAGATGAAAGCGAGCTTGCATTCTATCTGCAGAAGCCTTACCACTTCGGCATCCCGATGCTCATTCCGCCAGGTCGAATTTCCAAGGGCCATTTCGAATATGGCGGAACAACGTATCAATTTGATCAAAATACCGCGAACGACAATCATATCCACGGACTCCACCGTTCACAGGCTTGGTGTGTCAGCGACATTGAGGAAGAAGATGACGGTTGTGCCGTTTCGACAGAGTTCATCTCATCGGATGATCCAAAGTGGATTGCTCAATTTCCTGTACCGCTGAAGCTGGAGATGACCTTCCGCCTTCAAGGTACCCGCCTGTCGCAGAGTCTTCGTGTAACCAATCTCGGTTCTAGCCCTGTACCATTCGGCATGGGCTATCATACGTGGTTCCTGTTGGATGGCGAACCGCATCGCTGGACGCTTGATCTGCCTGTAGAAGGTATTTATACCTTGGACAACGAACTGATCCCAACCGGTGATCTCTCGCCGCTTGGCCATCTGGAACTACTGAATACAGGACTCAATATGAAGGATGCCGATCTGGATACGATCCTGAGAATTCCTGAAGGCAAGCCGGCAGAGGCATTGCTTAAACGGGATGACGGCTATCAAATCCATTATTCGGCTGATCGTGATTTTTTCAAGCACTGGGTGCTCTATACCAAGGGCGTCGCAGAGGAATTCCTCTGTATCGAACCCTATACCTGGCTTCCTAACGCTCCCAATCTGAATCTCCCGGACGACGAAACCGGACTGATTCATTTGGAACCGGGACAGACCGTCAATCTGAATACCAAGATCAGCATCCAGAGAACTTCACCGGAAACGCATCAAGATTAGTTCACTCTATCCCTGCTGGATGACCAGCATCTATACTTAACTTATCCAAACCAGAGTTGACCTTTGAAACCAGGGTGCTGCTCTGGTTTGTTCTATATAAACGACGATTTTTATGAATCGGCTAATTTTACCAGTGATCAATCTTCCTCCAGAACGAATGAGACCCCTAGCATTCAGGTCATAATATCCTCATACAACATCAAAGGAGGTGACATGACATGGCTCAAGGTCGTTCTTCTAACAATCTTGTCGTACCTCAAGCAACTGCAGCTCTTCAACAATTGAAGATGGAAGCTGCACAAGAACTGGGTGTAACGATTCCACAAGACGGTTACTATGGAAACTATACTTCCCGTGAAACCGGTTCATTGGGAGGTTACATTACAAAACGTCTGGTTCAATTGGCTGAGCAGCAATTATCGGGTCGTTCGAACCTGTAATTCGCATCTCTTCCCTCCAGCCACAAATAGAAAGAGGCGATCTTCTCCCCAAAGATCGCCTCTTTCGTTATATGTTTTATATGATAAATGATTTCAGGATTCCGAAGCAGCTTCGGCATATGTATTACGAGGGTACCGAATCATTAGATTGGCCATGTTATAGTTCGATTCAAGAATAGCATCTACCACGACAATTCCTTGCCGTACCATAAATTCATAACTAATTTCGCCATGTGTCCAATGGCGTTTATGCTTCAAACTCTCAAGCGCCATCGTACGAAAAGAGAATTGTTGAGCTTCACTAAGCCCCTCTTCACAAGGAGCAATGACCCCGTTTCGCCCAGCCAATGGATTATGCCGTATGCCAAATTTACCAATTACATTGTTTCGTATTTGTACAAATACTGTCCCTGAACTTAGACCTCCCAACTCTTCTTCCAGCTCTTTAAAAACAATGTCCAATTGTCTAGCCAGTGATAATTGATCTAGTTTTACCATCTCTTCTCCCCTCCTTTATTAGTAAATCTTCCCTATTATTAGGGCTTGTGACTCATTATAGGATAAAGAAATCAATGTATCAACAATATTCAACACAATTGGGTATTTATTACTAAAATTGCACAAATATTTTAGATTTCCACTCCTTTTTTGCGTCAACTTTCTTTCTTTTACGACAAAAAAAGAAGCTCGCTGGGAGCTTCTCTATTTTGACGGGATAAACATGAATATGGATAGAGATATCCATTTCAGGAACGGCCTTTTTATCTGTTTTTCCGATGATAATCAACAAATTATGCCAAAGTTTCAGTCATTTGCAAGAATTGTCTGATATCGGATATGCAAGAATCCGCCGCACTTTGCCAGAAATCACGCTGAGTCAAATCCACATCCAGATGCTTTTTAGCCAAATCCTCAACGGACATGACACCTGTATCCTGAAGAAGCGCGTCATATTTATCAGCAAAGGTCGGACCTTCTTCCAATGCCCGTACATATAAGCCTGTGCTGAACATATAACCGAAGGTGTATGGGAAATTATAGAATGGTGTACCCGTGATATAGAAATGAAGCTTGGATGCCCAGAAATGAGGATGGTAGGATGTCAGAGCATCGCAGTAGGCTTCCTTCTGTGCCTCAACCATCAATTCTGAAATCTCCTCGCTGCTGAGCAGTCCGCTCTTCCGTTTGTCATAGAAGCGGGTTTCAAACAGGAACCGTGCATGAATATTCATAAAGAAAGCTACGCTGTTCTGAATTTTCTCTTCCAGCAGAGCCAGCTTCTCTTCTTCGCTGCCGGCACCCTTCACCATTGCATCAAAAACAATCATCTCGGCAAATGTAGAGGCCGTCTCAGCAACGTTCATTGCATACTTCTGGTTGAGAACCGGAATTCCGCCCATCAGATGCTGGTGGTAAGCATGACCGAGTTCATGAGCCAGCGTCGAAACATTCGAGGCGGTTCCGCCAAATGTCATGAATATGCGCGTCTGGCTGCTTGCCGGAAAGGATGTACAGAAACCGCCGGGTCTTTTCCCTGGACGATCCTCGACCTCAATCCAGCTCTTGTCGAAGGCCATTTGCGAGAAGTCTGCCAGCCTTGGACTAAATTTGCGGAACTGCTCGACAATGTTGACGGCAGCATCATCGTAGGAGATTTTGGCAGCCGAAGTACGAAGCGGTGCATCCACATCCGTCCACGACAAGCCTTCCAAGCCCAACAGCTTCGCTTTACGGTTTAAATACTCCACCAGTACCGACTTGGTGTCCTGAATGACGGCCCACATGGCATCCAGAGTCTCACGGCTCATTCGGCCAATGGCGAGCGGCTCTTTCAGTACATCGTCCCAGCCGCGGTTCTCATACAGCTTCAGGCGGTAGCCCGATAGATGGTTAAGGGTATCCGCGCAGTAATCGGCAGAATCTCCCCAAGCCTGCTCCCATTTTTCAAACATGGATTGGCGTACTTCTCTGCGAGGATCATGCATTCTATTGAATGCCTGTCCTGCAGACAGCATGACGGTCTTGCCATCTTCCTCATATGGAATCTGGATTTTCTTCACGATGGTATCATAGAATTCTCCCCAACCGTGATAACCGTCAACGCCGAGAGACAGAGCCAGGCTTTCAAGCTCAGGGCTCATTTTATCCTTGGCAAGGTTGCGGGCTTCGTTCAATACAAAGTCCAGCTGAGACACTTTATCTGTACCTGTCCAAGCGGTCCAAAGCTCATCGTTCATGCCGCGGAGCACATTATCGAATTGGTTCTTAACCGATTGCAGGGTTGCGGACAAGGAAGTTACCCGGCCGGTCAATTGAACCGCCTTTTTGTCATTCACATTCTGTGCGGTCAAACAGCTCACAAATGCGGAGACTTCACGGATACGGGCATAGGCGCTTTGAAACTGCTCTAGGAAACGCTCAAGGCTCGCCGCACGCTCGACGGTTTCCGGAACGGACAGTGCCTGTACATCCTGTTGGAGCTGTTGTACATCCTGCTCAAGGGTCTCAAGAAAGCTCAAGAGCTGTGGAGAGGAAGAACCTCCAGGAAATATCGAATCTAAATCCCAAGTTTGTTGAAGTGCCATCGAACATTCATCACCTTTCGAATCATAATATGAATCCATGCAGTAATACCATTTGTGCGAGCATAGGGAAAAGTGTATAACTATATATAAATCAAATTACTGCTATAACTAAAAGGAGCTGGAAGCCATGAGACCTTTACAAATATCACCGGAGACGGCGGTTACACTGTCCAAGCAGCTGGGCGTTCCGCTGGAACAGCTGATGCATATGCCACAGCATATATTGATGCAGAAAATTGCCGAGCTTGCCAAAAATGATGAAGGGCCATCCTCGAAAAAGGACGATGAGCCTCACTCATCGGAGAACTCATGATCCCTTTTTCTAATACGTGGCCTTACGATGTCGTTGGAAACGACGTTTATGTACACAGCTGCCCTTTCTGTGGAACTGACAATGTATTACTGCCAATGAAGCCCAAAGAATTAGTGAGTGTTAGAGAGGGGAAAAAGAAGCTGCTGATTTTCCCCTGCTGCCATGATAAAGTAACCGTACTGGACAGCGACATCGACTACTTGCTCACGGATCAGCGACTTCGCTGACTTCGCCTAGTACGAGTAAGAATGAGCATTCTTATCAGCCTGCTGGCATTTCATTCGGCGGGCTGTTTGCATTTTGCATTCATTGAGATTCCGCCTTTGCAGCGTTCTTCTGTTCCCGTATCTGCTCCGAGATCAGCTTCCACTGCTCTCTGGAAGCCCGGATCATGGCAGCATCCATAATCTTCTCGTCCTGGACCACTCGGGAGAACCATTGAACCGCCTCCTGGAATTGTCCCAGCCTGCGGTGGATCTCTCCAATCAGGAATAGAAGACGGGCATCGTTTGCTCCTACTCCTTCGTGTTCAAACACCCGGATATAGGATTCAAGACTATATTTCAAGAAGCGGTTCTCCTGGTCCTGATTGCCTTGATACCGATACAGCCAAGCAATATGATGCAGCAGGCTGGCCACAATCCGATCCCGCTCCCCGATCACTTGCGCACAGAGGAGAGCCAGCTTATACGCCTCCAGGGCATCCTCCAGACTGCGTGGCCCCCCCATATCCCTCTTGTCCCATCGGCATCCAACCTGCTCGTAGAACAGCGTCTTCTGCCGCTCATTCAATTTCACAGTCGAATTCTCCGTTGAGGCAAATCCGCATTCAGGACAGACACGCACCACGTAGAAATCAGGATTCTCCGATTTATAATAAGCGCAGAAGTCCGTATCTGTTCGGAATGCCTTTTTGAAGCTTGGTCTTACTCTAGATGTTAAATATTCTTGCTCACAGTGCGCACAAACCACCTTGATGGAATACAAGGGTTCTAACTTCACGCCATTCGCCATCCCTTCATTCGCGTCTAATTCCAGTCCACTTCTAATTCCAAGACACTAAGGTGTATTGACGAAATGGTGAGCGGGACCGGAAAGACGCTGTAGCACAAAATCACGCAGATCATCCTCCACGCCGATTTCGATCAAGGCTCCTGCCATACAGCCAAGCCATTCTTCAGCGTGGCGGTCCGTAATCGGAAATTTCATATGTCTGGCCCGCATCATGGGATGACCGAAGGCTTCGGAGAATAGGGCAGGCCCTCCAAAGAACTGACTCAGGAACATATATTGTTTGTCCATCACCGGCATGATGTCCTCCGGAAACAAGGGCGAGAGCAATTCATTTTGCTGAACTCTCGGATAAAAAGCTTCGACGAGCGAACGTACACCCTCGGCACCCCCGAGGTTATCATAGATGCTTAAGTTCGGATTCATATCCGCTAATTCTCCCATCTGTTTATGATTCGCTTTCGATTGGATATACCTTTTTATTATAGCAAAAACAACAAAAAAAGGCGCTAAGCAATGGTTAGCACCTTTTAGAAACTTATTAATAACTGCGCCAGTCTTCTTCACTCTGGACGAGAGAAGCACGTATTACATAAACGAAGGCGCATACTAGGATACCTGCGACTATGCTCATGATCATCACTCCATCCAAACATAATACGAAAGATGTGCTTTGATGTTTTTTATTATAGCACAATATCCTTGAAAATAAAGCACATTTGTAACCGCTTTCTCATGTTTTTTTATACTGTTTGTCCTATATCCTGCATAGATTTTAAATTAATGGACCTATATTTCAGTAGTTCACATCGATGCCAGGGGGCGTATTCATTATATGACCATGAAAAAAATGGGCTGGTTCATGCTTGTAACGGCACTCCTCAGCGTAATTATCCTGATGGCTGTATTTCCCGATGCCGCTCTTCAATCCGCTCTTCGGGGCCTGGCGATATGGTGGGACGTTCTCTTTCCGTCCCTGTTCCCGTTCTTTGTCATTTCAGAGGTGCTGCTTGGGTTTGGTGTGGTGCACCTGATTGGCACCCTTCTGGACCCTATGATGAGGCCCCTGTTTCGTATTCCGGGAGCAGGGGGATTCGTTGCCGCAATGGGATATGTATCAGGTTACCCGATCGGTGCCAAATTAACCGCCAAACTGTGGGAACAAAAAATGGTAAGTCGAGAGGAAGGCGAACGGCTCGTGGCCTTTACCACTTCCTCTGATCCTATATTTTTAATCGGAGCAGTCTCCATCGGCTTTTTTCACGATCCTAAAATCGGTATCATTCTTGCAATAGCCCATTATGGCGGTGGATTCCTTGTCGGACTGCTAATGAGGTTTCATGGCAAACATGACGCTAAAAGCTCATCTGAATCGCCGCTTCACCTGTCTCAGGTTAAGACAAGCCGGGTTAAAGCCGCGATTCGTGCGATGCATGCTGCGAGGAAGCAGGATGGCCGGGACTTGGGGACCTTGCTTAGACAAGCGATACAATCATCGCTCCAGCTTAATATCGTGGTTGGCGGGCTCGTGGTATTCTTCTCCGTCTTTCTCGAGCTTTGGACCCGTGCCGGCGTTATCCCGGCGCTTACCGAGGCTATCGGTTTGATGCTGTCCCTGGTTGGCATGCCCGAGTCCCTCTCCACTGCCATCGTAGGAGGGATTTTTGAAGTAACACTTGGAGCGCGTTACGCCGGTGAAGCGGGTGCCGCCATTCCGTTGGCGTACAAAGCGGCTGCAGCGGCCTTCATCTTGTCATGGGGCGGCTTGTCCGTTCATGCACAGATCATCAGCATCCTGAACTCTACAAACCTCAGGTATCTCCCGTTTGTCATCGCAAGACTCGTTCATGGCCTGATTGCCGCGACAGCAGTCATGCTGTTGTGGAAGAGCGTGATGGGATCTTCCATTCCGACCATGGCCCTGCCGGCTGTTTCGAATTCCGTTCTAAACGGGTATACCCATATTATGGCGGCTTTTTGCATGCTGCTTGGTTTCCTCATAACATTTACGTTGTTGATCCAGGTCATAAAAGGACTGCAGCAGAAATTCCGCAAATTCCCAAGGTGAACATTGTGTTCTTCTTCAAGATTGATTATCATCTTTATATAACCTTTACAAAGGAGCTTATCAACTTGAGATATTATGTTCTGGACCGCGGTGACCCATTGTCTGTAGAGCTGACCCAGCAGTTTCACAAGCTGGCGGAACAGCGGGGGTTTGTGCTGGATGCAGAATCTCCGGAGATTGTGGTCTCCATCGGTGGAGACGGTACGATGCTGCACGCCTTTCATACTTTTATTGACCGGATTCCTGACCTCGCTTTTGTTGGTGTCCACACGGGACACTTGGGATTCTATGCAGACTGGAAGGCGGATGAACTGACGGAGCTAATTGATCATATGAGCGGAGAAGGCGAACACAGCGGCATGAAGCCGCGTCTCGTCAAGTATCCCCTGGTTCAGCTGGAAATCCATAAGAAATCAGGGACGTCCTCTTACATTGCCTTAAACGAATTTACGCTTAAGGGCGTTGACGGCACTGTCGTCGCTCAGATTGACATCAACGACGTAACCTTTGAGATGTTCAGGGGAGATGGCATTTGCGTGTCCACGCCGTCCGGCAGCACGGCCTATAACAAGAGTGTCGGCGGCGCCATGGTACACCCCTCCATCGATGCCCTTCAGATCGCGGAGATCGCCTCAATTAACAATCGGATATTCCGTACGCTGGGCTCACCGCTCCTCCTGCCCAAGCATCATCATTGTGATATATTCTCGCGTAAAGAGCAGCGTCTGCTGCTGACCATCGATCATGTCAACATCTCGATTGATGATCTCGTTTCCGTGCGCTGTCAAGTGGCGGAGCAGCAGGTCAGCTTTGCCCGTTATCGGCCGTTCCCGTTCTGGAATCGTGTGAGGGATGCATTTCTTGGCTGATTGAACTAAAAAAGATCGGTCATCTGTTAAACAGATGACCGATCTTTTTTATTGGTGCTGCTCTGCAGGAGGGTTAAGCTCCTTCGGCTTGGCTTCCTTCTCTTTGGATTCCTTAAGATCGCGCTGCTCGCGTCTCGCTTCCTTCGCTTCACGTCGCTCGCGCTGGTTCTTGTTATCCTTGCTAACCTTATTGGCATCCTGCGGTGTTTCTTTCATTTCCTTGGTTTCTTTGTTATCCATGTTTCCCTTAGGATCCCCATCTACCCGAATTTCTTTGGGAGATGCGGGACCCTCTGCAGGCTCTTTGGAATCCCGTTCTTTCGCTTCCTTCTGCTCCTTGGATTTCTGCAGCACAAAGTGGGCGCAGCCGAAGTTGCAGTATTCGTTAATGTAATCGGACATGCTGGAGAAGGTGGAATCCTTGGCAGCCTTGGGATGGTTGTCCCGGTAGAAACCCTTAAGTCGAAGCTGATTGTAACCCCAGTCTCCCACGATATAGTCATAGCGTTCCAGCACCTCGCTGTACCGCTCACGGAAAGCTTCCGGATTCCAGCCGTTTCGATGGTCCTTTAACACTTCATAACTTTTGTTTCCGATAACGATCATTGAAAGCTTCCCCTGCCTTTCCAAAGGTTAAGACTGTACAGTCTCTTCCTTGTTGCGTTCCGCAGATTTCACTTGCTCATGGGCGTGATAAGAGCTGCGCACAAGCGGACCGGACTCCACGTGACTGAATCCACGTTTCATTCCTTCTTCCTTCAAGATAGCAAACTCTTCAGGCGTATAGTACTTATCCACATTCAGATGTTTCGGTGAAGGCTGCAAGTATTGTCCAATCGTCATAATATCGCAGCCAACGGACCGCAGATCGTCCATAGCCTCCAGGATCTCATGCCATTGCTCCCCAACACCCAGCATGATGCTGGACTTGGTTGGAATATCAGGCTGCATCGCTTTGGCATTCTTCAGCAATTGCAGAGAACGTTCATACTTGGCTTTTGCACGAACCCGATCCGACATTCTTTCTACTGTTTCAATGTTATGGTTCAGAATGTCCGGCTTCACATCCATGACGATCTTCAGTGCTTCCTCACTTCCCATGAAGTCGGGAATCAGCACTTCCACGGAGCACAACGGCAAACGTCTGCGAATGGCTTTCACGGTTTCTGCAAATATGTATGCTCCGCCATCCTTCAGATCATCGCGGGCCACGCTTGTTACTACGCAGTGGCGCAGGTTCATCTGTTCTGCTGCTTCCGCTACGCGTTCCGGCTCCTGCAGATCCAGCTCTGTTGGGAGCCCTGTATTCACGGCACAGAATCGGCATGCACGGGTGCAGATATCGCCCAAAATCATGAAGGTTGCCGTGCGGTTTGCCCAACATTCGTAAATATTTGGACAGCGAGCCTCTTCACACACCGTATGCAGCGTCTTGGATCGCATCATGCTTTTGATTTCTTTATAATTATCGCCAGTAGTCAGCTTGATTCGAATCCAGTCAGGTTTTGGCTGTTTGGTTTTAGACAAAGAAAAAACCTTCTTTCGAATTGTAATGATATAACGCAAGACATAACCCATCGTTTACTGTCCCATATTATATCATGAAAACCATCATATTACTTGTTTCGCATCGATATGAGATTAATCTACTTGCGGCATGGATAAAAATCCTTATTTCGATTCACCCTACAGTGTAGGCATGACTGTCCGTCCTTAATTATGACAATCTAGAAGGAGGAGAAGGACACCTTGAGGATATTACAACCATTGAGCCGCAGCGGCATCTATTATCGCTGGACCACTGCAGCAGTGGCTGCAGTGACCGCTGCCTGCTGCATGTGCGGACCTGTGTTTGCATCCGCTTCTATCGCGATAAACAAAGCCGATGAATCCGTAGAAAGCATCGATGCCGCAGCCATTTTTGCTGATCGGAAATCGTTGTACGACCAGGTTGCTACCGTGACCCAGATTCCATGGTATCGCCTTGCGGCCATCGACCAGTATGAAAGAACACTTACCCGGGTCCATCCCAAGGATCGCAAGCATCCAGAGCGGACAATCGGCATCTTCATCCCTCCCACAAGATGGACCGGTCCCTTAAATCCCAATCAGGAAGATGTTGATCCGATGTCGATCAGCGTGTTTTCAGGGATCGGTCTGGATGGTGACGGAGATGGCAAGGCAGACCCCAATAATAATATCGATCTTCTCTATACGGTTGCGACAAGACTATCTCCGTATGGGCATGCCGCTGATGATTTCAGCATCGGATTGTGGTCGTACTATCAGAACACTCGGGCCGTGCAGCGCGTGATGCAGTATGCCAAGCTGTATGAGACCTTTGGGAAGCTGGATTTGTTCGATCATGCCTTTCCTCTGCCTGTCCAAAGCGACTATTCCTACCGAAGCACATTCGGAATGGGACGCAACTGGGGCGGCAGAAGAGTCCATGAAGGAACCGACTTGTTCGCCCATTATGGAGTCCCCGTTCGCAGTACCTGTTACGGTGTTGTTGAAATCAAGGGCTGGAATAAATACGGCGGCTGGCGTATCGGCATCCGTGACCTGAACAACCATTACCACTATTACGCCCATCTGCAAGGCTTCGACAAAGGCATTTCGCTTGGGGATGTTGTGACGCCGGGGCAAACCCTGGGCTGGGTCGGCAGCTCAGGGTACGGAAAGCCCGGAACCCAAGGCAAATTTCCTCCTCATCTCCATTACGGCATTTACCGGGATACCGGACTCACCGAGTGGGCATTCGATCCTTACCCGCTGCTGAAGCATTGGGAAGCAGAAGAAAGACGAACCAAGAAAAAGACGCGCTCCTGAGCTTAGCTCAGGGCGCGTTTTTTTCGTTCAATGACATCAACTGCTCAACTGATTCAATCACACGGTCCGAGTACAAACCCAGGTAGGTATTCCGAATAATAGGCTAACCCCTAATGCTTAATCCCCGATCCCTGTCCCCTCTTGTTGTCCTGAGCTTACGCCACCGGACGAAGGAGGAGGAATAATGGGCACATCGCTTCCCTCAACCGGATTTCCGGGAATTGTTGCCGGTGGGGTTTCCTGCTGCGAGTTATGGTTGTTCTCATTCGTCACTGGTGGCGGAATCGCTATGCTTGGCGCGCTAGCTTTATTCTCACCAACAGCCTTTCCCTGACCATCATAATAATACATCGGCACATCGCCGACCACGAGCAGATAGGAGATGGGAATATCGGCCTCCACAATCTGTGGCTCCATGTCAAAAGGAACAACTACCGCCACTTCGGTTACAATATGAACAAATACCTCCACCAGTATCATATTAATACCGGCTCCCTGCTGCCTAGTATCCAACTGAACCTTTACCGCTCCCTGCGGTTCGATCTTTAATGGGATTTGCGGACCGAATGAAGCGATGATTGGACTCTTCATCACCTGGCCCAGTGGAATCTGTTCCTTGCGCTTATGGATGTCGTCCAGTGTCTTCTGAACAACCTCGGTTGTATGGGACGTAATCTTCAGATGCTCGGCGTAATTCAGCATGAATCCCGTCACTTTGCCGTTGCTATCCGTTTTCCAGTTAACCAGGTTATCAAAATCCTTGCCTTGGGTCACCTGTGATGTGATCGCTTTGTTAATCGCTTCGGTGGCAATCTGCTTCACCCTGATTTGCGCAAGATGCATGATTGGCGGACGCAGATTCTGTTCAATATACATAAAAAACTCAACGATCCCAAACACAAGGAGCAGAGCACCGATCAGCCACCATTTTTTCATGCTGCGCCGTTTGGCAGCCTGAGGACGGCCCCGGCTCTGAGGTACGGGCCTAAAGCCTCTGCGTGGTGGTTTATAAGCCCTCCTTGGTCTGGGCCATGACAGGGACGGAAAGGATATACGTCTGCTTCCCCATCTCTTTCGTCTCATGCTTGGTCCCCCCTATTTACGCCCCGAGGAGCATGTTTACCATGGCAAGCTCTCCTGTATAGAGGGTATGCGGACAAACGGCAAAAAAGAAGAGCAAGGATAGGTTATCCTTACTCTTCCTTAGGGGATCGAACTTCCTCTTCTTCTACGTAATGCTTCAGCATCGACAGTTTATTTTCCCAGAAACGATCGAAGTAAGCGAGCCAATCCTTTAATTCCTTCAGCGGCTCGGCATCCAGGCGATAGCGGGTCTCGCGTCCAACCTTGCGTTCCTGCACGAGCCCCGCTTCCCCCAGAATTCGTAGATGTTTGGACACGGCGGTACGCGTCATTGGAAAATGCCCCGAGATTTCCTTAACCGGCATTTCCTTATCACTTAACAAACCAAGCAGTTTGCGGCGCGTGGGATCTGCAATGGCTTGATAAACATCATGCTTTGCAGCAGCTTGAGACATGGATTAAACCACGTATCTGGCAAGCTTCTGAACAATTCCTGCCCATCCGCCGTCCATGCGGCCACGTACAATATCGTGAGCTTCTCCGAACTCGGTGACTTGATCCGCTGTCCAGCCGCCGTGGATGAGCGTGAATTCCGTATGATCTCCTTGCTGTACCAGTTCAAATGTAACGCTCCAATCCTTCCCCCAGTTGAAAGACAGACGGTTGGGCTCATCAATGATTGTAACCTTGCAGGGTGAATTCCCGAATGGACCTGCATTCAACTCAAACTCAAAGCCCTCCACCGGTTCAAAGTTGTTTGGCATAAACCAAGCCGCAATGCCTTCCGAGGTGGATACAGCCTTCCACACCTTTTCGATCGGCGCTTGAAGTACAAGGGTATGGCGAATATCCGGCAGCTTGCCGTTTGATGGGTTGTCCATGGCAAAATGATACCTCACTTATGTTTGAATTATGAAACCATTTGGTTTCCCTTTTAACATAATATGATACCAATAGGTTTCGCGTCAAATACCAATATTATCTTCCTGATGTTGATCCGGGTAGGTTTCGTTCAAAAAGACAATGGATTCTCGAATGAGCTGCTTCAGCACCTCAACGTCAATATCCGCGATTTTGTTAATGTACACACACCCTTTGCCTGCTGTATGCTTGCCGAAATTCTTCAGCAGCTCCTCCCGTTTATCATCACCAGGGGCAAAATACAGGCTGATTTTAGCTTTTCGGGGAGAAAACCCAACCAGCGGCGCATCTCCCTCGTGACCGGATGCATAACGATAATGGTATGAGCCATAACCGATGATGCTGGGTCCCCACATCTTGGCTGGAAAGCCGCTTGTTTCCTCGAAAATATCAAGTAAGCGATAAGCATCCTCACGCTTTTTAGGGGAATCCACCTGCTCGATAAACTCCACCACGCTGTTATCTGTCTCTTTCGTTTTTTGCTCATACATTGGAATAACTCCTTTCTACCTCTCCCGTTAGGTTTTCCATTTTCTCAAAAATAACTTAAAAAGGCCGGAAAATGATCAGCAACGATACCTAATCACTTTCCCGCCCAGAAGAAGACCCTATCTGCTATTGACCTGTGTCTGCGTAATGTCTTTGCCGCAGTGCCTCGTACATGAGCACAGACGCCGCCATGGCTGCATTCAGTGATTCCGCTTGACCCGGCATCGGGATACGGATCGCGTCATCCACGATAGCCGCAACCTCAGGCGAGACACCACGGCCTTCGCTTCCAATTACAATCCAGCTTGTCCCTCTGAAATCATACTCGAAGCAGGAACGCTTCCCTTCCAGCATGGTTGTCACTAATCGGGCTCCTCGCTCTCGAGCCTCCGGCAAAATGCTCAGCAGCTCGCCCTCCAGCACCGGCAGATGAAACAGGGAGCCCATGGTAGAGCGCAGCGTCTTGGGGTTATACAAATCTGCGCAGCCGCGTCCTAGTATAACGCCAGCAGCACCTACGGCGTCCGCCCCCCGTATAATAGTTCCCACGTTGCCTGGGTCCTGAAGACCGTCCAGAACAATGACCAATCCGTTCTCGCGCATGATCAAGTCCTGCCATTGACGCGCTTCCTTCCGAACAACGGCAAAAACCGGCTGCGGGGACGGAGTATCACTGACTTTTGATATCACCGCATGGGATACGCCAATCCATTCGGCACCTTGACCCCTATCTGGAATTTGACGGAGTTCAAATGGGATACCCTTATCCATATCATAAGCTATGCACTCGATATCCGCACCGGATGACAAGGCCTCCTGCACAAGATGGATACCTTCAACCACGTACTTGTTTTGCTTATCTCGATGTTTCTTCTCCTGCAGCTGTGCCCAGCCCTTTACCCTGGCATTCTGCGGCGATAGTATCTCCATTCTTAATCCATCCGTTCTTTGCTTATATACATTGCTGAGTTCCACTCAACCTGATACTACATTCACAAAAATTCACATTACCGACGTCATTTCGGATAAGCAAGCTCCAGCTTTGTCAAATCGTTCTTATGCCCAACGATAACAAGAATATCGCCGTCCTCTATCCGGTCATCGGGACTCGGCGAGATGTTCATATCCGCGTCACTTCGGATCGCCATGACATTGCAGCCAAAACGTGCCCGAATATCAAGCTCCCTCAGATTATGACCGATCAGATCTCCGGTAGCGAGCATCTCCATAATACTGTAGTCGTCCGATAAATCAATATAGTCCAAAATGTTCGGTGACACCAAATGATGGGCAACCCGAAGCCCCATGTCCCGTTCCGGGAATATCACCTTGTCCGCACCGATTTTGTTAAGGACTTTACCATGCAGCTCGTTTTTCGCTTTGACGATAATGGCCGGTACACCAAGATCCTTCAGAATCAGCGTAGTCAAAATGCTGGATTGAATATCCTCGCCAATTGCCACAACCACCACGTCAAAATTCCGAATGCCCAGCGCCCGAAGCGCGTCTTCATCCGTCGAATCTGCCGATACGGCATGAGTGACCAAATTCGCGATTTCCTGTATGCGCTGTTCGCTCGCATCGACGGCTAATACGTCAAATCCCATGCTGCTTAATTCCTTGGCAACACTTGTGCCAAAACGCCCCATACCGATTACTGCGTACTGCTTCTTAGCCATATATATACCCCTCCACGAGCCTAGGTCCATTTCCTAATATGAATGATATCAGTATATCATACTGTCCCGAATACTTGAATGTAACGGCCGCTTAACGGGTACATTACACAATGACCCTTTCATAACAAGGAGGAACATTTCCATGTCCATATTGTTAGATCTAAGGCAGGCCGTCATTCATAAAGTCCACAACCAGGACGAAGAAGAGCTGCGCTCCATGATCGAGGGTTCCGTTGACGGGCCTGAAGCCGCGCTACCGGGACTCGGTGTGATGTTTGAAATGATGTGGAAAGACATGGATGCTTCGCAGCAGAACAGCCTTGTCACTTCCCTTCACGACCATTTGAAAACCGTTACCCCCGGCAACCTGCAAGGATAAACCCAAAGGTCAACAAAAAAAACAATCCCCTAAGCCGTCATAGCTGGGGGATTGTTTTCATGTACCGCATTACGATCTACAACTTACGGAGCCGTTTCTAGAAACTTCGCGGTTGGATTTTTATCGATTGCCGTTCTCATTGCGTACTCATTCTCGAACAGGACAACATAATTATCCTTCTTGTCTTTCACGAGCGTTGAATTTATCCGGAACTTGGACGGATCAATGGTCTTATCCACAATCCAGCGTGCGAACTGATACGGCATCCGCTGAAGCTGGACATCGACACCATATTCACCCTTCATCCGGTATTCGAATACCTCGAACTGCAGCTGACCTACAACCCCGAGGATTGTTTCGTCGAAGCTAACGGTACGGAATACCTGAATGGTTCCCTCCTCCGTCAGCTGGTCAATCCCCTTTTGATACTGCTTATGCTTGAGCGCGTTCTTCACCGTTACTTTCGCAAAAATCTCTGGGGAGAACGTTGGCAGCTCATCGAATACCACTTCTCGTCCTTGGCTGAGGGAATCCCCGATACGGAAAATACCCGGGTCAAACAGACCGATGATATCGCCAGGATAAGCCTCCTGCACAATATCTCGATCCTGCGCCAGGAACTGCTGCGGCTGCGACAGCTTGATTTCCTTGCCTACGCGAACGTGTTTCACACTCATGCCGCGCTCGAACTTACCCGACACAATTCGCAGAAAAGCGATACGATCCCGGTGAGCCGGATTCATATTGGCTTGGATCTTGAATACGTACCCGGAGAACTTCTCGTCAGTCGGTTCCACCACACCCTCCGTGCTGCGGCGCGGCTCCGGCTTCGGCGCAAGCTGAAGAAAGTTCTCCAGGAAAGTCTGAACACCGAAATTGTTAATCGCGCTTCCAAAAAATACGGGCGTCAGCTGACCTTGCATAACTTTCTCCAGATCAAATTGGTCGCCAGCGACATCCAAAAGCTCCAGGTCCTGGCACAATTGATCATGCAGGTAATCACCGGCCATCTCACGAATCAGCGGGTCCTCATAGCCTTCGACCTTCTGTACTTTAATCTTGGAATGGTCGTCTCCCTGGAACAATTCAACCTGATTCTTAACCCTGTCGTATACACCGCACAGATCGCGTCCAGAACCGATCGGCCAGTTCATGGGTACAGAACGGATTCCGAGCACCTGCTCCAGCTCTTCCATGAGATCGAACGGACTGCGTCCTTCTCGGTCGAGCTTGTTAATAAACGTAAAGATGGGAATGCCCCGCTTGGCACAGACCTGAAACAGCTTAATGGTCTGAGCCTCGACCCCTTTCGCAACGTCAATCAACATGACTGCGCTGTCTGCGGCCGTCAACGTACGATAGGTGTCTTCACTAAAGTCTTGGTGACCTGGCGTATCCAATATGTTAATTCGATGCCCTAAATAATCAAATTGCATAACAGACGAGGTAACCGAGATCCCGCGCTGCTTCTCGATCTCCATCCAGTCACTCGTTGCATGCTTGCTCGCTTTACGAGCCTTAACCGATCCAGCCAGACGAATGGCGCCCCCGAACAAGAGCAGCTTCTCGGTCAGTGTTGTTTTACCGGCGTCAGGGTGGGAAATAATCGCAAACGTACGTCGCTTATCCACTTCCTGCTGCAGTTCATCTATTAGCTTTGCCATTTCACTTATCCCTTCGTAACTAAAGTCATGTATATCATTGTACCACAATTAATACGCAAATCATCCCCATACGCGGTGCGCATGAGGATGATTTTTATCACGTAAATTTTAGAAATTGGTTAGTTTTTCAACCACACAACGTTATCCTCGAGTTGACCATTAACGGGCCACCAGTGGAATCCGTCTTCTTCCAGAAGCTCATCCGCCCTCTTGGGTCCCCAAGAACCTGCAGGATATGATTCCAGCTCCCCTTGGTTCTCTCTCCAGGCGTTTGCGATTCGATCCACGAAGGACCAGGCTGAAGCCACTTCATCCCAGCGCGTAAAGTAGGTGGAATCACCGCGGGCTGCATCATGCAGCAGACGCTCATAAGCTTCAGGCGAATTGATTCCCACGATGCAGCTTTGACAGAAGTCCATCGCTACAGGAGCGATCTCCGACTCCGAACCTGGCTTCTTGGCGTTAATCTTCACGTAAATGCCTTCCATCGGGTTGACGCGGATAACAAGTAAGTTAGGTTCCAGAGAATGCTTCTGTCCCAAATATACATTTGTTGGCATCCGTTTGAACTCGACAACAACCTCGGTTGTTTTGACTGGCAGGCGTTTGCCTGTACGGATATAGAACGGTACGCCCGCCCAACGGAAGTTATCCACGAATACTCTGGCCGCAAAATAGGTTTCTGTATTGGATTCCGAATTAACCTTGTCCTCTTCACGGTAAGCCGGCAGATCTTTGCCGCCTGCGGAGCCGTGGGTATATTGGCCACGGACAACGTTGTTCTTCACCTCTTCATGTGAGGCATATGGACGCAGGGAACGAAGTACCTTCACCTTCTCGTCGCGGATATCCTCTGCGAGCAGACGGCTAGGCGGCTCCATTGCAATCATGGTCAGCAACTGCAGCATATGGTTTTGTCCCATATCCCTCAGTGCGCCGGCATGGTCGTAATATCCTCCCCGCTCCTCTACGCCAACCGTTTCGCCAAGCGTAATTTGGATGTTCGCAATATGCTTGTTGTTCCAGAGCGGCTCAAAGAAAGCATTCGCAAAACGCATAACTTCGATGTTCTGTACCATTTCCTTGCCCAGATAGTGGTCGATTCGATAAATCTCCTCTTCCTTGAACACCTTGCGGATCTCTTCGTTCAGCTTGGCAGCCGACTCCAGATCGTAGCCAAAAGGCTTCTCGATCACCAGACGGTTCCAGCCTTCTCCGTCCAGCATACCGCCCTTCATCAGGTTAAACGATACGCTACCGAACAATTCCGGTGCAAGCGCCAGATAGAACAAGCGATTACCCGGTATATTAAATTTCGTCTCCAACTGCTCTGTTTGTTCACGAAGCTCACGGAAACCGTCAATATTGTTAATATCTAAAGATTTATATTCAAAATGCTGTGCAAATGCATGCCATTCACTATCCTGTTCCGAACTGTATCGGCAGAATTCCTGAATCGAACGATAAACGTCCTCGCGGAACTCTTCCTGGGTGCGCGGACGCCGCGCCACGCCGATTACCGCAAAATCCTCATCCAGTTTCCCTTCACGATAAAGACTGTAGATCGCCGGAAACAACTTACGTCTTGCCAAATCACCGGTCGCTCCAAAGATGAAAAATACCGCTCCCGGTGTCTTCAATGTATCTAGATTTTGATTTTCAGCCATGGCTCCTCATTCTTTCTATGAATTATAGTGTATTTTTATGCATCGGAACTTAACACGATGTGATGACATTTTAGCATATTCATATAAAGTATGCTATCTCATTCCACATTTTTTCATCGGAGTTTCAGAAATCATTTTCAGTACTCTATTGTAATGACGGGAAATCCGATCGTTATTCTATTACTTTTCTTCACCGAATCTTCATGCACCGCCATCTGCATATGAATGGGTGTGCTGCCACTCATCACGAAAGCATCCAAGGATGGAGCCTCATATGAACGACTCAAAGTTGTGACATCCGCATAATCTTCAACCGAGCGAATCGGCACTTCCGCGGATATGGACTCCTCTACCTGATTCATCGTCTCCTCGACACCCCTTGTTTTCAATGCATACCCCTGAATGGCCGCATTCCATGTGTTGGCAATGCCTGCCTGATTCATCTCATCCTGGATGTTCTGCTGCATCGTCATCATCTCCGTGGTCTGCTCTGCTGCCTCTCCAATAAGCATCACTCTGATGTAACTGCTACCCTCCTCGCTGAGCGCCCAATCCAGCTGCGCAGATACGCCGGAAACCTTCGCTTCAGCATGGAATACTTCGTTTCCATGAAGTCGAGCCGTAGTGACCTCTGACAGCCCAATAGCTCCCGCTAACTGATCCGCAAGCATCTTAGCTTGATCCGCAGATACGGTATTTATGATTTCTCCTTGAATTTTTACTGTTAAGAGAGCCGAAGGGTCCATGTGTTCCTCCCCCAGATCGACAAGAAGCTCCAGATCGCTTTTTGCTGCCACACCTGCTGCTTCCCATCCTGCCGAGGTTGAGACTGCTTCCGCTTGCGGAACCGTTACGCCCATATTGTCCTTCGTTGTTCCTGCAAAACCCGCCATGACACCTGCCGCTCCACACAGCAACAACATCATCACAATAATCTGTAATCGCATCTTCCGCATCGTCAGCCACGCCTCCCCGTACGAATCTATCAATCTACTAAAAGGATAGCCTCGTCACAGCGGATTTATACACCCAACATGAAAAATGCGCCTCTCGCCATTAAATTCATCAGCCTGTTGATAACTTATAAATTCAATATCTATAAAAAAAAGAGCCGGCCGTTCTTACTCAGCCAACCCGTTCTTATATGCATATATGGCCGCCTGGGTACGATCTTCTACACCCAGCTTGCCCAAAATATTAGTCACATGAAACTTCACGGTTTTGATGCCTATAATCAAATCATCAGCAATATCCTGATTCGACTTGCCCTGGGCCACCAATCGCAGCACTTCCATCTCACGATCCGTGAGGTCGTTATGGGCCGGTGCTTCATTTTGCGGATGCCGGAAGCGATTCATCATCTTGGAGGCAACCTGCGACTCGAGTACCGACTGCCCCCGTGCGGCTGCACGTATCGCATCGGCTACTTCTGAAGCGCGGGAAGTCTTTAACAAGTAACTGAAGGCGCCTGCTTCGATAACCGGATACATCTTCTCATCGTCCAGATAGCTGGTCAGTACAATAACCTTAAGATTCGGGAACTGATTCATCAATTGACGCGTCGTCTCGATCCCGTCCATTCCGTCCATCACCAAGTCCATGAGCACCACATCTGGATGATATTCCTGGGCTAAGCGTATCCCTTCCTCGCCGCTGCCGGCTTCACCAACCACCTCGATGCCATCCTCTGTACCCAGAACGGCCGCCAAACCGATCCGAACCATCTCATGATCATCCACCAGCAGCACCTTAATCGGTGTTTCCATCTCCATCCCCCCGTTTACGTTCGTCATTTATGAGCGGCACAACAATCTCAATTCGCGTCCCTTTACCTGGTGCTGTTATGAATTGTACCGAGCCCCCGATCTCCGTTACCCGTTCCTGCATCGTGGACAGACCGTAGGAAGTTTGTTTCTTGTCATCCAACTCGAATCCGATCCCGTCGTCCCGCAGCATCACCCGAACGGTATTCTGCTTACGATGAATGCGGATATCCATCTTCTCCGCCTTGGAGTGCCGAAGTGTATTCGACATCGCCTCCTGAACGATACGGAACAGATGATTCTCGATCCCTTTTAGCAAATGTATGTCATCGTCCATCTCAAACGTAATTTCCATGGGTACTTTGATCCGCAGTTCCTTGATCAGATCCTTCAGTCCTTGCTCAAGAGCTTTTCCTTCGAGATAGACCGGCCGCAAATGAAGAAGCAGTGCTCTCATCTCCGACTGTGCAACGGCCGACATTTCCTCAATCAGCGCGACCTGACGCTGTGCTTTGTCAAAATCCTTATCCAGCGTCCTTCCTACGGCTGTTGCGGTCATCGAGATCGCAAACAGCTGCTGAGAAACCGCATCATGAAGCTCGCGTGCCAGGCGCTGCCGCTCTTCTACAATCGCCGTGACTCTGGCTTGCTCTGCAAGCTGCGCATTGTTCGTAGACAGTCGCTGCAGGGAAGATACTTGATCCTCCCAGCGTTTGCTGATCTTAACCAGCTGCTCGCCTAGCCTGCCCACTTCATCTTCACCGATATCGGGCATTACGTCCGTTAGGCTGCCTTTTTCCCAGTTTACCAATGTTTCCCTTACAAGATCGACCCGGCGCTTTACCCGATATCCTTGAAAGAATCCATAAATGGCTCCAAGTCCAATCGGCAGCAGTACCAGAGTAATGCCGGCTTCGATCCGGTTCTTCCACGAATCAAACGGCTTAAGATAACCATATGTATATAATAAATAAAGAACAACGAGCATGACAACCAATCCAAGAAGGGTCCCCTCGCGCATATGTCGGGTAATCATATTTGCTTTCTTTTCTGTTTCCACGGGGCAACCCTCCTGAATGGTTTAAACAAGACAATGCTTCTGCATTTATTAGGTCATTCTTATATTCAAATCTCCGCCTAAATAAGAAACAATGAATTTCACCTTATACTCACTGGCCTCATAATTAGGCGATTTATATCGAACTCGATTGAGGATGCCGGTTTCCTTCCGATCGTCCATATGAATGGAGCCAAACAGTATCGATGCTTCGATCTCCACCCCATAATAGTCAGGAATCATCAGATCAATATCGCCCAGCATTCCGTGGAACATCAGGACGGTTTGGCGTTCCTCAGGAAGCGCAAGCGATAGGTCCACATCCGCCTCTCCAAGCACATGCCACACACTCAGACTTCGCATCACCCACGGTGCACGGTCCCAATCAAAGTTGGACATAAAGTTCTGCTTCTGAATGTATCCTGTTGTTGTATGAGCCCGTTTGGACTTACCATAAAAAATACCTAGCGAAATCAAGCTGATGCCGATAATCAGCATGAGATGCTCCAGCAGCAGCATCACGGCACCTACTCCGAGCAGAATGTATCCCTTCTTCACGTGACTTTCCCTGATCTGAAGGACACCTGCAAACATGAGCAGCAGGGCGACAATGGTGAAGAAACCAAACCATCGGCCGAAAAGCATAATGAATCCCAAGCTCATTAAACCAACTGCAATCCAGCGGTTTCTGTCCATGTCGCACCTCCTTGATGACCAAGATATAAGCTCGGAAAAGCCATATCAGTGTGACACTCCACACTGTATGGCTTTACCTGTACTATTCGAACAACTATCATACCGTATAGCATATCATATGAACATGGATTTCGAATATGGTTTGTACTTATTTTGCTAACTTGTTAAGCAATTACTCTGACTTTGAGGAATTACCCATTTTGTTTTTCAAAGCTTGCAGCTGCTCATCCACCTTCAACTGCTTCTCAGCATCCACCGGGCTGGTGTATACAGCATTGTTAGGACGGTATGGTGCACGGAGCACATCAGCTTCTGCTTCCAACTGCATAATTTTTTCCTCCATACGGTGGAAGCCCATCGAAGCACTGCCGCTTTCAATCGTGTGCAGGCTGCTCACTTGAGACATCTGTTTCTTCGCTTTAGCCATTTGAGCGCGGGCTACGAGCTCATTGCGCTTGTTACGCATTTTGTAGAACTCGTCTTTCATTTCATGCAGCTGAGCGACAAGCTCTTTCGCTTGAGCCTCGGATTGCAGGTGCAGCTCCACATACTCGGTTTCTTTTTGATCGAAATAAATTTTTTCTTCAAGCAGCTTGCGAGCCACTTCTTCTTGACCGTTTTTCAGAGCCAATTCAGCTTGTGCTTCGCGTTGTGCAGCCATTTTTACTGCCTCATCCACACGCTGCTTCATGCGGCGCTCGTTAGCCATTTGCTTCGCAACCGTTACCTCTGCTTCATGAATTTCTGCCTCCATATCGCGCAGGTACTGATTCAACATTACGATCGGATCCTCTACTTTATCCAGCAGTTCATTCACCGATGCCTTTGTCATATCTTTAAGTCTTTTAAATACTCCCATGTTATTTATCTCCCTTCTCATAGTCCGAAAGTTTTTTCTTAAGTTCTTCAATTTCTTTCTGCATTGCCTTCTTCTCGATATCCTTCATCATTGCATCCAGATCGGAATCCGGGGACGCGTTGTTTCTTGCGCCATGTCCTCCATCCGGACGCCCAGAGCGGTCATATTTCGGACCAAAGATCCCATGTTCATTAGGATAGCCTTGGCGTCCATAACCGTCGTTGTAACCATTGTAGCCTGGACCTGGTCCTGGATTATCGTTGTAACGATATCCGCCGCCCTGTCTTCCCCGTGGTGGTCCGTACGGATCGTGATAATACGGTTCTTTGGGAACTACGAGGGATGCAATCAGATATATTAAGAGCGTTGTACCGCCTGTAAAAAAGATACTGATTACAAATATGATTCTGAGTAGGGTCGATTCGACTCCGAAATAATCGGATATACCGCCGATCAACCCTGTGAACATTTTGTCGCGGGTGGAACGGTACAATCTAGTCATGTTTACTCCTTTCCGCTGTTATTCAGCTTTTGCTTCAAGCGGGCAAGTTCCTTTTCCAATACAGTGGAGACCGATTCACCAGCCTGATTCATGTATTCTTGCCCCATGCGCCGTAAATCGCGAAGGCTTCTGGCTTCCAATTCCCAATCACTGATGCGATCTTCTAGGCGATTGAACATCTTGGGTACATCTTGACCGCCGCCGTAGGATCCCGTACGTTCATTCATTTTTTGTTGAAGACGAAGGGTCTCGACCCGGGCAACGTAATATTGACGTTTGCTGTACACCGTCTGATATTCCATGCGCAGCTCGCCGAGCTGTTCATCGATTTCTTTCAGCGACTCCAGGCTTGAGGATAACAGGCCTTGGTACTGCTCAATTTTTTCCTCATAGATCAACTTTTCCTGCAATGCAAGTTTGGCAAGATGATCTTCACCGGCCTTCAGTGCGAGCAATGCCTGCTCTTCACGTTTATAGCGCATGGTTTCTGCTTGATCCACCTGCTGTTTCAGCTGTCTGGAATGTACTTGGCATTGCTGCTGCAGTTTCTCTGCTTCTGCAATGTCCTGTCTGGTTGAATGAAGGAACTGGTCGATCAAACGAACCGGATCCTGGCTCTGTTCAAGCTTTTCATTCAATGTTGCAACGGTTATGTCTCTTATCCGTCGGAAAACACTCATATTGGCTTAGTCCTCCTCTTCTATCGCGATCATTATCTGGCTGTTTATGCCTGCCATTCATTATTGTGTTATATCAGTAACGTGGTCTGCCATTCTTCAATCTGGACACCCCGTAGATGATTAAGATGATTCCAAAGATCGGACCGATCAACCAGGAGAGTTTACCCATCAACCAGATTACACCGATACCGAGAATAATCCATCCGATTAAGGTATTTCCTCTACGGATCCCGTAATATCCCAAAGCGACCATCAGCACTGGAATTAGAAGACTGAACAACCATCCGAGCAGAGGACCGAATATTCCCAGGAGAACCAATATCCCTAAACCAATCAACAGGATACTTATTCCATTTCCTTTTGAATTCCTCATTTATGCACCGCCTTTCTGTTATTTGATTGTTGTTTCTTTTGTTCAACCTTATGACTCTATTCTAGGTAATTTCAAGATGAACTAAAACGGCCTGCGGACGGTTTTTGAACCTAGACCTAAGTCGGGGCCACCTACAGACCTGCGTCCAACCCTTACACTAGATCTGCTCTCAGCTCATTCCATGGGATGTATCATTACCATCGAGAGCATAGCTCTACTGCTGTCTGATTACCTTAGAGCAGTGCTAAAAGTGTCGGTTTAGAAAGGATCTATACCGCGGGTCGCGTAATATGTCCTGATTTACAAAGGCCTTGTAAGAAAATCAAGATATTCATTAATGTATGAATGATTGAAAGCACTGGAATTAAACGAGTCCCGGATTAGTGAGGGAATTAATACCACGTAAAATGAAGTACGATAGTGTATTAAAAAGGGGGCGTTAAAGGTATGCAGTTAAAGGTATGCAGTTAGGTGCAATTCAGGAGCTGCCTACATACTGAGGAGCATTTACATCAGTCCCTATCATAAAAAGCAACGGAGGCTTAGCGTGGAGTAACTAACCTAACAAAAGATCAATACGAAAAAAGGAATGCAGACTATAAACGTCTGCATTCCTTTTGATGATGCCGGTGAAGGGACTCGAACCCCCACGGTTTCCCTCACGATTTTGAGTCGCGCGCGTCTGCCAATTCCGCCACACCGGCTTACTGATGGCGTGCCCTAAGAGATTCGAACTCCTGACCTTTTGATTCGTAGTCAAACGCTCTATCCAGCTGAGCTAAGGGCACATAAGTTTGTAATGGAGGCGCCACCCAGATTCGAACTGGGGATAAAGCTTTTGCAGAGCTGTGCCTTACCACTTGGCTATGGCGCCAGAAACAAAAATGGAGCGGACGACGGGAATCGAACCCGCGACCCTCGCCTTG
>NZ_CP147845.1:770000-1040000 GCF_037333485.1 Paenibacillus glucanolyticus | reverse complement strand
TCATACACGACAACGATATTGACCTCAAAGTCATGAACAAGTGAGCCCTGCAGCGTTTTATCCGAATTACGGTATGCTATCGCCCCAACAGCTTCCTCATCAACCGTATTTCCATAGTAAAAAGAAAAGTTGGTTAATTCCACGTTTCCCTCCATACATTCCTTGGCGAATTTCAGCCATTTCAGTTATAATGTAATTCTACATGTCCATGTAAGTTCCTTCTTTTAGGAGATAAGAACTTCGAAGAGGACAATCTGCAGGCTGAATTCAATATCCATTTCTCGTTTCACGTTCTTTCATAAGCAAGTACTTGAATTGACAGGAGTTTTCGAGCCATGATCTTTAAGAACGCAAAAATCAACGCCTTCCGCACATGGGGGCTACTGTTAACAATGCTCGGTATGGGCCTCATGGTGCTTGGTACAGCCGGTATTGTATTCTTTGGACAAGCAGGCAAAATATTTGCCGGAATCGGATTGGTATTTGGCCTGATTATGATGTTGGGCAGTCTCGGCATTTACTTCTGGGCTGGCATGCTGTCCACAAGCGCCGTTCAAATTCAATGTCCGGAGTGCAATAAATTGACGAAAATGCTGGGTAAAACAGACCGCTGCATGTTCTGCCACACGATTTTGACACTGGATCCAAGCCAGGCGAACATTACAGCAGAAGAGCTTGAAGCCCAGCAGACCAAATCCTAAGAGTCATCCTAAACTTCTGCATATCATTAGGATTGGCATTCAGTAACATGAATAAACACTAAAGAAGACCCGGTATCCTCGAGGATAGCCGGGTCTTCTTCATTTATCTGGATAAAGGATATATAAGTTCGCGCGATCTTCTAATCATGTATCGTCTTCAGAACCTGCCAGGTTCCCGGGATGGCAAAACTTCGATTCCAAGAGGCAATACCGCCAAGCTCCAGTTTCTTGGCCATATTCACACGGGACTGCAGAGATGTATCGTCCTCCATCCATATTTTCTTGATGGCCTCTCCCTCCGTGAATTGAACATAGTTCTGACCCGTGCTGGCATCCAGCGCCCCTTTAACCTTCTGCTCCTTAAGCAAAGTCTGGAGCTTCTCCATCCCAATCGCTTTGGAGGACACCTTCGCTTCTCCCTCTTCGCTGGTCTCCGTCCATACCCTGGTATATAAGGGAACACCCAATACCAGCTTGGATGAAGGCACACCGTCCTCTTCCATGATTCGTCTTACCGATTGCTCGGCCCATGGCAGCGAGGATACCGATCCCGCTTTTGGACTGGAAGCCCAGTGCTCATCATAGGCCATCACCATCATATAATCAACCGTCTCGCCAAGCCGTTTGCGGTCGAGAAAGAGCGACCACATCTCGCTATTCGATTTCGGAGTAACATCAATGGAAACAATCAATCCTCTGGCTTTAGCCAGCGGCTTCATTTCTCTCACAAATTGAACCACATGTTCTTTATCTTTGGTGTAGACATTTTCAAAATCGATATTGATTCCGTCCAGCTTGTATTGCTTGGCATAGGTCAGCATTTGCTTGATAATATGAGATCTTCTCTCATAAGTAGACAGCGCCTCCGTTGTCAGGTCCGGATCAAAACTGTTGTCCATTAGGGCCCAAACTTCCATATTCCTGTTATGCGCCCAGCTCACATACTGCTTCACGGCTTTAGATTTGACCGTACCCTCGGCATCCACGATGCTGAACCAGGTGGGGCTCACCACATTGACACCAGGTAATTCCCCGATCTTATCCGTGCTTGGGTTTTTGGAATAGATAGCCTCCCACACCAGATTGACCGATTTGTCCTTCCACTCCAGCTCAACCCGCGAAAGAGTCTCTGCAAGGACCGGAATATCTTTAACGTTACCGAGTTTAGTCTGGTCTTTAAGAACATATCCGGTGTAGCCGTTATCGGCTTGAACAAATAACCATTCCTCTTCTTCGCGCCATACCCGGAGCCGCTCACCGGCAGGCATGTCCAGTACAATCGGTGACTTCTTCTCCCCGCTCTCGCGCAGAGCCACCGTGTCCTCAGGTTTACCCGGTGTTGCCTCCGCAAGCTGAATCGAATCACCTGCACGCATCAAGATAATTGCACCTGTTAACGAGTTCTCTTGAACGGCTATCCCGTAATGCTGCTCGAGCGGCTTAAGGGGCACGTAAGCCATACCGTCAACGAGCTCAGGAGCATAAGGGACGGTAACCGTTTTACCATTCAGATCCCCCTTGGTGCTGTCGATCTTCATACGGAGAACCGATTCCGAGGTTGTCATGATAATCGATTTGGTCTCTTCCTCATAACGAATATTGGCATCAACGCTCTCCTGAATAACCGTTATGGGCAGCATCATTTCTTCTCCGCTTTCCCGGGCAGGATACTCCTGCAGTTCACCCTGGACAAAAATCGGCTTGTCCATTCCTCGCCAGTCCGGCACCGTATAAGTCTGGTTCGGAAAAAGGGTGGTGACCACCCACCAGACTCCTGCCGCTATCAACATCAAGCCCAGATAAAAAGAGCTTCTCCTGGTACGCCGCCTCTTTCCACGATATCTTCTTCTTGCCAAACTACTCCCCCATTTCATTCTCGCCCTCTATATATCCCCTTGTGAGAAAACGCCCTTAAAAATAAAAACGTGTGGAATGGTTGATTCCGCACGTTCATTTATAAGTAACCGAAGTCTATTTGCAGGACTTGCAGAGCCCATACAGCTCCATCCTTAATCCCTTCACTTCAAACCCGGTGCATTTCTCAGCCTGTACTCCAACATCTTCAAGGGACGGATAGCTGAAATCTTCAATTTTTCCGCAACTCTGGCATATTACATGATGATGATCGGATACATTTGCATCAAAACGACTGGAATTATCTCCATAAGTCAGTTCACGCACCATGCCAGCCTCAATAAACATTTTTAAATTGTTATATACAGTGGCTACGCTCATACTAGGAAAATTAGGTTCCAGAGCCCGATAAATATCATCCGCTGTCGGATGACCCATAGATTCAACCAAATACGTTAAAATCGCATGACGTTGCGGCGTGATACGGACACCGGTCGTTTTCAGTTGTTCCAGCGCATGCTGTACGGACGTTCCCATGGTTGCCCACCGCCTTCAAGTTTAACTGGTTTTTACAAAACCTATACCGCTCTTAACCTTTATTGTAAGGCGTTTCTTTGATTCTTGTCAATCCGGCAGAGGCGTCAAGCCCCCGTTACTGCGGCTTTCCTCCTGCTCCGGATAGCTCCGATAGATATTCAAATTACTGTTGCCTTCAATCCGAATGGAGTGTTCGGATGTGCCCGATTCACCGGATATCGTTTTTTGATCGATCAGAAGATTGGGAAGCGTCGTAAGGATTCTACCGTAACTGATGGTCCCTTCCAGCTTGTAATCCCCTTCAAGCGGAATATGAAGATTCATCTCGCCAACCGCACTGTACACGTTCCAATCGCCTCCCACATGAGGTGAGCGTATAGCAACGCCGCCATTGAGGGATTCCGCGCTTAATTGCGACTCTGCACCACTGATCAGAATATTGCCATTCCTCGTCTGGACCCGGATTTCCTCCGTCGTTCGCTTGACGGTCATATTCCCCACCTGAGTGGTCATATCTGTTTCGCCTGTGATGTCTACGGCCATCATATTGCCTCGGTTAGTGGACATTTTGATATTCCCCAGGACGCCGCGTGCCGTCATGTCGCCATTTAATGTTTTACCGGTAACATTCCCGTAAACACGATCCATCGTAATAGGTCCGTTGCCGCTCTCCAGCGAAATATTCTCTATAGCTTCAACGCCGTTTAAGGTGATCGCTCCGTTCATCGTCCGTATCTCAAAATTAAATCGACGATCATCCGGTACCGCGATATGGAGATTCATCCGGGGCTGACGCTTACCCGATTGTCCATAAGCCTTCCCCTTCGATCGAATCGTTATCGTCTTGCCTTCTCCCACTTCAATCGTGGATTGTTCTGCTATCGCTTCGGCCAGACCGGAAGGTTCGTGGTCGACCCAGACTTCCGCTTCGACCCTGATCTCATCCACATTCTGCCGCACGATGGTGATATCGCCGTTTAAGTGATCCACGATGATTTTCTCGGTGTCCAGTTCTACCGGAATATCCAGCACTGGCTTCTGAAATTGGGTACCCTCAGCTTCGCTGTAATCGACTCCCGCTGCCGTCAAATTCAGGCTCACCCGATTCCAGAGATGGAGAAAATGCTCCTGCTGAGAGATAACGAACACGGATGCCGTAATGGCTGCGGCAAGCAGAACGCCCTTGATATCCGGCCGGAACCGAAATTCCTTACGTCTGCCCAGAACACATGTCACGGTGTACCGTACTAAATATTCAACTCCGAGCAATATGAATAGCAGCGGCCACCACCGCTGGATCAAAAATATATAATCGGTGCCCCCGCGTTCATCCAGCAGCAATAACACCCCTGAACAGACAAGCAGTAAGGCAGCTGTAAATCGACCTACTCTGATTTTATGTTTCATCCGTCTCCTCCCCTCGTCAGTATTGGCAGCTATCGTGTTTTGTGCCCTGCAAAGATACGCTACAGGGATTTGCCCTTGCCTTTACCTTTACGGTGCCGGAGAACTTCTCGAACCGCCGCCCATATTCCGAGGATGATTAATACGACAGCAGAGAACTCCGCTCCATAATCACGGATGACCACCTGAAGCCAGGGAGGCTTCTGATGAAACAGAATGAGCAGGATCCCTATAGCAACCAGCATCAAGCCAAAAGGGATTCCCCGTTCACCTCGGAACGGATTGTTCCGCCCTCTTCCCTCATCAGAAGAAACAGCGGCTGCCTCGCCACGCCGTCTCCGCGAGATCATATATTCAGCTGCTTGCAGCACATCGTACACATTATAGAAATAGCCAATCGGAATCAGCAGCCCCAGTACAATAAGCAGCGGTACATTGATCTGCATGCCGATGGAAGAAAAGTATAAAAGCGCCGAGATATCCAGCAGCAATAACATAATAAACGTAATTCCCTTACGGTACACACCCAGATACAGATGCCCCAAGCCCGGAATGAGAGCGGCTAACAAAAGCGCATATAATTTACGCCTTCTTCTCTGCAGGCCTGAATGACGCTTCATGCGGATACGTTCTCGTTTCTTCTTGCTTATCGCGGTTTGCGGTTCAGGTGTCGTGTTCATGACCCTCTCTCCTCCTTCTCAAACATCAGGGAGAACTGGCGTTGTTTAACGATGTTTTTCTTTGATAGTACCCCAACGAGAGGCCGAAGTAACTGGCAAAAAACTGGATGAGCCAGCCGCTGACTGCTGACAAGCCTATAAAAAAACGGCACTGCCGATGATCAGCAGTTGCCGTTACTTCGTTGTACATCCTACTCGGCTGTTACCATTGTCACCTGGCCGATTCCCCGCAATTGCCGGGTTATCGTCATCGGCTCGAATTTACGATCTGTTAATACTTGCATTGTGATTTCGAGCCCCAATACCGCAGGCTGCAGCTCTCCATAAACAGTATTGCTTCGTTCGTTAACAACCAACTTCCTAATCACGCATTCCTGTTCCTCCAGAACCGCCGAGATTTCCTCCAAAATATTCGGTGTATTCGCTGAATGGATGGTAATCAGATGCAGCTTGCTACCGCGTATATATCGCTGCTCCAGTTTATTAAAGACCACCAGGTTCAGAAGGATAAGGATTGTCGACACAATCGAGGCAAAGTAAAACCCGGCTCCGACGGCCAATCCTACAGCGCCAACAACCCAAATGGAAGCAGCGGTGGTTAAACCGGTAATGGATTTACCCGTGAACAGAATGGTGCCTGCGCCTAAGAACCCGATTCCCGTAATAACGGCTGTAGCCAAACGCGCAGGGTCAATCCGGACATTAATCTCGTCTACGAAATCCGAAAATCCGTAGATGGATAAAAGCATAATCAGTGTAGAACCCAAGCAAACCAATATATGTGTACGCAGACCCGCTGCATGATTGGAACGCTCACGCTCAAATCCGATCAAGCCGCCAAGCAGCATAGCAAGCAACAGCCTTAATAATATAGATCCATTATCTATTACCCAAGGATTATTCAAAAGAACGATACTCCCCTCACGTCTGCTTCTTGTTGCTTATGTTATATGATCATTGTATGCGAAGATGGAATTCGGTCAACTCGACTCCAGGAGCAACTTCAAAAACATGATCTTTTACAAACCCGAACTTCTCATACAAGGTAACCGCAGGCGTGTTGCGCGTTCCCGTCGAGACCGTGAACATCGGCGCCTTATGGTACGTCTCTAATACATGGCGTATCAAAGTCCCGGCGATACCTTTACGAAAATGCCCCGGATGAACCATCATCCGCGATATGGTGACCTGCGCCTCCTCGGCTTCCACGGCAATCGCGCCGATCAGCTCCCCTTCATCATTTATATACCCAAAAAAGGTCTCTCCACTCGTACGAATGGTATCAAAGGTGTCCAGCAGCGGCGGAATATCCGTAAAACCGATGAGCTCAGCTTCCAGCGGGTACGCCATGTGCTGCAACCCCCATATTTGTTGGACGGTATCCCTATCTTCTAAAGATAACTCGTTAATCATACATTTCATCCCCTATCTAATTTCATTGTAAAAAGGAACTTGCCCCTAAACAGGACAAGCTCCGCTTCTTGAGAAATAATTCGAGGGTAATGGTTATCTGCTGTTTTGGCTAATTATCCGTTCAGTACCTCAACCAGCAGTTTATTCGCCAGAGCAGGATTGGCTTTACCCTTGCTCTCTTTCATTACTTGCCCAACCAGGAAGCCGATCGCTTTCTGTTTACCTGCCTTATAATCCTCAACGGATTGCGGATTGTTCGCGACAACCTGCTCGACAATGCTCTTGATGGCACCTTCATCGCTAATTTGGACGAGTCCCTTCTCCTCAACGATTACAGCAGGCAGCTTGCCGCTCTCCAGCATCTCTTTGAAGACGGTTTTGGCGATTTTGCTGCTGATGGTACCCTTCTCGATCAATCCGATCATCTCGCCTAAGCCTTGACCCGAGATCTTCACATCGGACAGCTCCAGATTGCCCGAGTTCAAGTAACCCAGCAAATCACCCATGATCCAGTTGGATACGGATTTAGCATCCTTGGTATAGTTTAAGCTGTCCTCAAAAAAGTCTGCCAGCAGCTTGGACGACGTGATCACCGCAGCATCATAGTCCGGCAAACCATATTCCGAAGCATAACGTGCCTTACGAGCATCCGGAAGCTCCGGAATCGTTGCACGAACCGACTCCTTCCATTCTTCGCTAATATGCACCGTTACCAGATCCGGGTCCGGGAAATAGCGATAGTCATGCGCCTGTTCCTTGCCGCGCATCGAGAAGGTTTTGGCCTGCGCTTCATCCCAGCGGCGGGTTTCCTGAACGATTACACCGCCTTCATCCAGCGTTTCAGCCTGCCGGAACTGCTCATATTCCAAGCCGCGCTGCACACCGCGGAAGGAGTTCATGTTCTTCAGTTCCGCTTTGGTTCCCAGTTCCTTCTGTCCCCATGGACGAAGACTGATATTGGCGTCACAGCGAAGCGAGCCCTCTTCCATCTTCACGTCCGAGACATCACAATATTGCATAATCGCACGCATCTTCTCCAGATAAGCTTTGGCTTCCTCAGGCGTTGAGATCTCAGGCTCGGATACGATCTCAACAAGCGGTGTTCCTACCCGGTTAAAGTCAACCAGCGAGGCATATCCGCCGTCAACATGAGTTAGCTTACCCGCATCTTCTTCCAGATGAAGCCGGGTAATGCCAATCCGCTTCGTCTTCCCGTCTACCTCAATGTCAATCCAGCCGTTTAAACCGATCGGCTGATCGTATTGAGAAATTTGATACGCTTTGGGCGAATCCGGGTAGAAGTAGTTCTTGCGATCAAATTTGCTGACATCGCCGATGGTGCAATTCAGCGCCATGGCTGCTTTCATCGCATATTCCACCGCCTGGCGGTTTAATACAGGCAGTACGCCGGGATGGCCAAGGCAAATGGGACATGTATGTGTGTTCGGCGGTGCTCCGAACGCCGTGGAGCAACCGCAAAATATTTTGGAATTCGTATGCAGCTCTACGTGCACTTCCAATCCGATAACCGTTTCATATTTCGATGTAGACATCTATTGTTTCCCTCCTTCTCTGCCGCCGGTTTACAGTTCAGGGCGCCGTTTATGATGTTCTGTATTTTGCTCATAAGCATGCGCTACGCGCAGCACGGTCGACTCATCAAAGGCTTTGCCGATAATTTGCATGCCTACAGGAAGTCCGTCTGCGAATCCGCATGGAACACTCACGGCCGGCACACCCGCCAAGCTGACAGGAATCGTCAGGATATCATTCAAATACATCGTCAGCGGATCATCCACCTGAGTCCCCAGCTTGAAAGCTGTCGTAGGAGCCGTTGGTCCGATGATGACGTCATATTGTTCAAATACTTTATCAAAATCCTGCTTAATCAGGGTACGAGCTTTCTGTGCCTTCAAATAGTAGGCATCGTAATAACCCGAGCTGAGGGCATAGGTGCCCAGCATGATGCGTCGTTTCACTTCATCACCAAAGCCTTGGCTGCGGGACTCATGATACAGATCGATCAGGCTACCTGCATTGTCCGAACGAACGCCGTAGCGTACGCCGTCGAAGCGGGCCAGGTTCGAGGAAGCCTCCGAAGAAGCAAGCAAATAATACGTAGCAACCGCATAATCCGTATGCTGCAGGGAAACTTCATCCCAAGTCGCTCCCAGCGCTTCAAGCGCCTTCAGTGCGTTCAGGACGGTCTCCTTCACCTCCGCGTCAACGCCCTCGCCCAAGTATTCCTTAGGCACAGCGATACGCAGTCCCGCAATGTCACCCGAAAGAGCACTAAGATAGTCCGGCACGTCCACTTTGGCAGATGTTGAATCCATCTGGTCATAACCTGCGATAGCTTGCAGGACATAAGCGGAGTCTTCGACATTTTTAGTCAGGGGTCCGATCTGATCCAGCGAAGAGGCAAAGGCAACGAGGCCAAACCGGGACACCAGTCCATAGGTTGGCTTCAATCCAACGACACCGCAATAGGAAGCGGGTTGACGAATTGATCCACCTGTATCCGATCCCAGCGCAAAATATGCCTCGCCCGCAGCAACGGCTGCTGCCGAGCCTCCGCTTGATCCGCCTGGAACCCGATCCAGATTCCATGGGTTGCGTACGGGGTAGAAGCTGGAGTTCTCGTTCGAGCCCCCCATTGCGAATTCATCCATATTCAGCTTCCCGATTGTTACGGTATCTGCTGCACGCAATTTACCGACAACCGTCGCATCGTATACTGGCGTAAAATTAGACAGAAACTGACTTGCGCATGTTGTGCGAAGTCCTTCCGTTACGATGTTATCCTTAATTCCGACAGGAAGACCGAACAACAGTCCACGCGTGTCTCCTGCAGCCAGCTTATCATCCAAAACCTTGGCAGATGAACGCGCACCTTCTTCATCCAGCGTAATAAATGCTTTCACCCGATCCTCCGTTTCCGAAATGCGGTTGAAGGCTTGGTCAACCAAATCGGTGACCGAAAGCTCTTTGTTCTGGAGCTTATTATGTATCTCCGTTAACTTGTAATCAAACAGGCTCAAGTGTGTATCCTCCCTTCAGGCTATTCCAATACAGCAGGTACTTTGATTTGGTCGTCTTCCTCATCCGGTGCATTCAGCAGCACTTTCTCGATAGGCAAGCTCTCGCGCACTTCGTCATCTCTCATGACATTGCTGAGGTGCAGCACATGCGTTGTCGGCTCAACACCCTCTGTATCCAGTTCTTTCAATTTCTCGGCATATTGTAAAATCGCATTCAGTTGGCCGGTAAACATCTGTTCTTCCTCAGGCGTCAAATTCAAACGGGCCAGCTTCGCTACATGCTGAACATCCTTATCGGTAATGCTCATGGCTGTGCGTCCTCCTTCATGCCCCTGTCCTATTAAAGGGGTAAAGTCTGTCTCGATAACTTTTCTCATTATATTGTAGAAGCATGGAAGATTCAATCCAATCGGCTGAAGCTTTCTGCTTCCTAGGATACGTCTGATCACTTCAAAAAAGAGCCGGCCTCAGCCGACTCTTCTAAATCCAGGCACGCAGATTCACTTGTTTGATGAAATCCGCCTGGGACATTGCTTCCTTGGTTTCTTCTTCCTCTTCAACACTTTCTTCTAACTCGCCGTTCATCACTTGACGAAACAGCTTCTCATTATATGTCGACAGGGCGAAATCGATGAGCGCTTCCCGCTCGACCCGCTCGGCTTCCTGTTTCAACACGATCGATTCCAGCTCTACATCATCTGCCGGAACAAAAAAATTACGGTTGAGGCTCGGAATCCGAATGACGTAATCGAACGCATTGTCCGGATTTCGGTCATAAGCGATTATATAACCGTATTGACCAACTGGAAGATTCTGCTCAAAGGCGTCCGCGACGATTGTAATCTTTTCCCCTAAACGCAGCATCGTCTACCTCCTGAGTTGTCCATCCTTTTTTTAGAGATAAGAAATAATAAACTTCAGAGGTTTATCCTCCTTGTCTCACAAGAAAAACTTCCGCTACAGCGGGCTGTCTTTCGAGAAACTACGTCGATAGACGCTTTTCTTATCTTCATAGTCTACTAAAAAAAGATAGAGATGTCCATGCGATTCAGAATAAACCTGAATCTCCCATGGAAACTAGGATTGCGGAGATAACGGACTTCTTCTGAGCAGCCCTGCAGCAGCGATAATGGACAGCAGCATGATAAGCAAAGCAGCGATGACAGGTGCCCAAGCACCGGCTCCCGCACCCAGCATCCACTCTGCAGCCATACTGCTTAACCGGCCCGGACTCCACTGAAAACGGGAAGGCAGCAAGCCGGACAACAGCGAGAGAGCAGCCGCCGTTCCCAAGCTAATGAACGCTGCGGCAGGACCTCGAAGGACCGCACCAAGCGGAAGAACTAGCGTTACGATCCAGGCAAGCCATACAGCATACAGCAATCCGCCGCTCGCCACGGCCCCCCATTCCAAGGGACCAATGAGCTGATGCGTATAATACGCTGCACCGGCAAGCCCAAGCGCGAAGGAAACCAACATTAAAGTCATCATGGCTGCCCATTTCGCGCCCATCATCGGCAGCGTGGATACCGTTCGGGTGAGTACAAGCTCAGCCGTACCGGTTGCCCGCTCCCCTGCTACGGTGTTCATCCCGGCCAGTACAAGCACCAGCAGTCCGATGGTACTAAACTGGCTTAACGTTGATGCCATGACACTATCAGCGGACGGAATCGTGAACAATGCCGCCGCTTCCGGAGGAACCTCCCCCGACATAGTTAAAATTTCCGGCAAATAATAAGTAGATACCGGCTGCATAATGCCAAGAAGCAGAAAAACCGCAGGAACCCAGATCCATTTGTAAGTACGGCTGGCTTCGAGCATCTCCTTTTGATAATAAATCCAGAACGGCTTCATGGGCCCACCACCTTCATAAACATATCCTCCAGCGAGGAAGTACCTGCTTCAAAACGGAGGAGTTCGATCCCGTTATCCGCAAGCTCCTTGATTAACGCTGCACGCGCTGCCCCCATATCCGTTACCGTCAGCTTCGCTCTGTGTTTGCCAACCTCTGCCTCTTGGACAAAGGATCGCTTGGAGAGACCGTGGAGCCATGCAAGTTCACGCTCTCCTGGTTCTACCTCAATGGAGAGGACCGGCTGCCGGTATTTGGTACGGAGCTCGCTCAGCGCACCCTTCTCTGCAATTTCTCCGTCAACCATCAGCACCATGTCATCACAAATCTCTTCCGCATCATGAAGCACATGGGTGGAGAACAGAATCGTCACTTCTCCTCGCAGACGGTTCAGCAAATCCATGACCTCGCGGCGCCCGATCGGATCGAGTGCAGATACCGGCTCGTCCAGCATAATCAGCTCCGGCTCGTGCACAAGCGCTTGAGCAATGCCAAGCCGCTGCTTCATCCCGCCGGAATAACCGGAAATACGCCGTTTGGATGCTTGCTGGAGTCCAACCATCTCGATCACTTCCTGACTCCGCTGGAGCGCTTTTTGTCCGGACAATCCCGACAGCTTGGCGCTGAAAGACAAGTATTCCTTACCGCTCATCCAACTGTAGAACTTCGGGTATTGCGGCAAGTAGCCAATTCGATGTCGCCAGTCGTTTGTTTGCTTATCCGCTGACCCATGCTTGATCTCTCCCCGTGTTGGGGGAATCAATCCTGCCAGCATGCGCAGGGTCGTTGTTTTGCCTGCGCCGTTCGGGCCCAGCAGTGCCGTGCAGCCTCCACGCTTCAGATCAAACGATATGCCTTTGACCGGCGTGATGCTTCCAATGCTTTTGGTAAGTTCATGAATACTCAGAAGTTTCTCCGTCATGTCTCCCTCCTCCCCGCGGCAAAATAAGCAATGCTGCCCAGAATGTTGCCGAGCAGTATAATGAGCACCCACATCCATCTCGGTCCTCGTATGTTCGCCGGTTCTGCCTTGAACAGTGAGACAAGACCTGTTACAGCGAGAATCGCTTGCAGTGCAAGGATCGGCCAAATCAATCCCCAATTAATCTCCATAATGATCCTCCTCTTTTCTATATAATGAAAGAACTTAAGGCTTGCGGCGGTTCTTGCGGATAACGAATATCCAGTAAAATATCAGCGGTGTCGGCGATGTGGTCGAGCCCCATATCCCCCAAAACCAAGCCATTTTGCCAAGCCCCCGCTTCCTCGCATCCAAGAACAGCCATGTCCCTTGTACCAGCACAAGTACAACGGCTGCAATAATGATCCAAATCGAGGACTCATTCATTTCATTCATGGAGTCCCCTTCTTTCCGGCAGATCTCAGTCTTTTGGAAAATAGAAGAGTGGCAATGCCCGCAATCATTCCGATCCCGTGAATGAACAGAAGAATAAGCGGCGCTGCCAGGGCGGCCAGCAATCCCCCTCCCACGATAAAAGATGCAACCAAGAGAAAGAGCATGAATTCATATCTCATCCGTCGCCGCTGACGCTCCAGCGTATGAACGGCCAGCATTTGCAGTCCTTCCATGGAAGGTGACGGCACATCGTCAAACAATTGATCTACCCGCTTCATCTCCGTGTTCAATCCTTCAATCCATAAATCGTCTTCATTCTCAGGTACTTTGGCCATCGTCACCCATCTCCTTTCGCAGCTGTTTAATGCCGTATGCTGTCCGTGATTTCGCTGTACCCTCGGGTATGCCCAGCATGCTTCCGATTTGATCATAGCTGTAGCCGTAATAATGCTTCAGCAATATCGCGATCCGGTGATCCTCGGATAAACGGGATAATCCGTCCAGCATATCCGTCCATTCTTCACCCCGCCGCTCCATCTGCCAGCGCATCCGCCTTGCCGCTTGAACCCCCTCCTGCTCCAGCCATTTCTTCTCCCGTTTCTTACGCCGGGCTTGATCGATAAACAGCCGTGTAGCAATCGTGATCATCCATGAGGAGAAGGACGAAGTTCCGTTATATCGGGCCATATTCTCCATGCATCGAACGATGGTGTCCTGTGCCGTATCCTCCGCGATCATCGGATCCATTGTCACTTTAAGCAAATATTTATAGAGAAAGGAGTAATGCTGCTTGAATAGTTGGGCCATCGCCGCAGCATCTCCCCGCTGCGCTTGCCGTATCAAATCCTCTTCATCAGGGAGCATGATGAACTCATCACCTTCTTTCGTCTTGCATACGTAATACGACGAACCCGATCCAATCGTTCAAATGGTTCATGCCTTTATCCTGTACCAAATGATGTAATTTATATAGGTCCCATTATAATGAGACTTAAATTCGTCAGGAAGTCTGTAAAACGCACAAAAAAATAGCAGCCGACCATGTTCCGGCTGCCTTCGCGATTAGATTAAAATTAAAACTTCATGATGAGGGTGTCAGGTTTGCATTCCAATGTCATTCATTAAATCTTATACATTGCAGCCGATGAAACCATGGCTGCTGCGCTATTCCCTCGTCCTTCACGAGCCGGTCCCAGACAACCGAAGTTATTTCCGTCTGAGCTGGCCGCTTCGACTCGGGTTGTCGATCAACTTCGTCGCTTCTTGTAACATTCCCGTTCAACAGCGATAGATGATCCTTCCTCAAAGGCGCTTCCCCCTAATCACGTCCATGCCAAAACTCCCCATAAAATAAAAGAACGCAAACCGGGATAAATTCCACAGTCTGCGTGCTTCGCAATGGGTAACATTTAATTAACCGTATTGTATCAATCTTGTCTTAACTTGTCCAGACAAATATTCCCGGTTTTTGTCGGATGTTATCCTCACCGACTCGCGGAGACGTAGGGGTTCCGCTGCTTTTCATAGCCAATGGTTGTCCTTGGTCCATGTCCAGGGTAAACAACGACCTCATCAGGGAATGTATACAGCGTATTTTGAATGGAGTCCACTAAATCGCGCTCACGGCCGCCCGGAAGATCCGTGCGTCCCACACCTAAACGGAACAGCACATCGCCCGAGAAGAGATCGTTTCCACTCCGAAAACTGACGGAACCCGGGGAATGACCCGGCGTATGATAGACCTTGAACGTATGTCCAACCAACTGCAGCTCCAGTCCGTCCTCCAAATCAAACTCCGCCGGTTCGGTTGACAACGGCGCACTCACCTGCGGCCACATCAATGAGCCGTTAAGCTTCGGATTGGTCAGCCAATCGCTCTCAATGGAATGCAGATAGACGGGACAGCCCTTTAGCTTGCGGATTTCCTCGACGCCGCCCATATGGTCGAAATGTGCATGCGTCAGCAGGATCGCTTCAATTTCCAAATCGGCAATCCGCTTAAGCAAGGGACCCGGGTTCATCCCCGGGTCAATAATAACCGCTTTGCCTTCCACGGGGCCTGTCAGCAGGTAGGCGTTTGTCTGAAGCGGTCCTAAATTGAAGGTTTCAATATGAAGTGTCATGATTAGAATCCCGAGATCAGTTCGCGCAATTCCTTAATAATAGCAGCGTGAACCTCGTATCCTTCTCCATAGGCTTGAATGATGCTCTGACGTGCTGCGGCAAGGTTATCCTGATAATCCGGTGCTTCACGATCCGGGTTGTCCTGCTTGAACTGAATCATGAACTTCTGTACGTGTGCCGGACGCGGTCCCCATGTGCCGAGAACATGACCACCGGTATCGGAAATAATAACAACCGGCACCGAGCGCCCACCCATAGTCAGGAACTCATCCATGACATCCAGGTTTTCTTCCATAATAAGCACTTCGGTCTCGATTCCCGCCGTCTCCATCGCACGGAACACCACAGGAATATTACGCGCAACATCACCGCACCAATCCGCTGCCAGAATAAGGACCCGCAGGTCATCGCGGAAATTCAGACTCTCGAAAAACTCCTTGTCCTCTTCATTCTCCCAGGCAAACTGTTCATACCCTGCCTTGAAGGTGTCCTGATTCTTCTGCATGCCATCCATAAACTGTTGAGGAGATATGCCTGTTCCCAAATGATTTGCCATATTCATACTCATTCGTTACGACCTCGCCTTCGCTGATTTTATCCATTTTATCAAAAAATAAAGAATCATGACGGCCAGTGCTCCCAGCAGAATTTCCTGCACGTATGGCCCTGCCTTCTCATCGATGTGCTCCCACTGGTCTCCCAGAAGCAAGCCAAGGTATAAAAATAATGCCGTCCACGGAATTACGGCTAATGTGGTCAGAAGCGTAAATCGGCCTACATTCATCTTGGATATGCCGGCCGGAATCGATATAGCGTGTCTGACAACAGGCACAAACCGGGCCGTAAAAATAACGCCCGTGCCGTACTTGCCAAACCACTCCTCGGCGTAATCAATATGCTTCTTCTTAATCAATATGTACTTCCCGTACTTCTCCAAGAAGGGTCTTCCGCCGTAACGGCCGATCCAATAAATAAACAACTGTGCCAATACGCCGCCAATGGTACCGAAGAGCATGGCCCCCAGAAAATGAACCTCGCCCAAGGAAACCAGATATCCCCCATATGCCAATACGATCTCGCTCGGGATGACCTCTACCATCAAGCCGAGCATGATGCCGAAATAACCCAGTTGCTGGATCCATGCAAACAATTGACCGACAGCCTCGTAAAAGAATTCCACGCCCGTCCCCCGCTTCCCTACTGCGTTGATTTCTTATACTAGCCTATTCTAACACAGCCCGGGACATGCCTTCTACTGCGCCCATTTATAGGCGGCACAGTGACTTCCGCCCGTTTCAGGACATATGGTGAAGCAAAGGAGTGAGTCACGTATGCATTCTCCCCATGCCAAACAACCCGGCAGCAAGCCCCCCTCCCCCCGCGGTATCAGGCGGGCCTGCAGCAAAGAATTATACCGAACGACCAAACGCCTCAAGCTGTACATTCCCCCGGAAAGCCTGAAGCAAGGAGAAGAATTGTATTACCGGAAAGTGATTGGCAACCTGATCTGGATCCACGATAACCATAGCAACAAAAAGCTGCTGTGCGAGTGGTGGGAAAAAGAGGTATGCAGTGAGCTGGCAGAGTTATGGGAGGTCCCGGAACGCCAGTTGGCTTCCGCGTTCCGGGATGCTTTTGGCGGGTAGCCCCTGCTGCCTTCAGTTGCCATGAAACCCTAAGCGTAACAAGGAAGCGGCATCCTTCGACTCATGATTTCACAATCGGTGGCCTGGAGAACTTAAGCGTTTATGTCCTAGACCGAGCCTGTTCTCCAGACGCTTCGCTTGTCGGTTCGCAAGCATGGTCAGATAAAACTCCCGATCATTTCGAAGTTGGGTGATGTCATGAAGTCCTCCGGCAAGAGAACGATAGCGCTGTAGGATGGCCAGAGCAGACCGAGCTGCTTGGATCGATTCGGCCTGCTCTCCTGCCGTATGGTGCCAGTCCGCGAGGGAGGCCAGCTTCAGCACGGCTCGGGTTTGCTTAACTGCATTGAAGCGGTCCAGGGTTAGGCTCCTGTCATACCAAGCCGCCGCTGCCTTTGATTCGCCTCGAAGGGAATACGCTTCTGCCAGCCTCCAGCTAAGCCCCGGGTGTTCGGGTGCATAGACCATACTCCTCTTCAGCAGCGGGATTCGCTGATTGGGCTGCAGCCGATCGGACAAGCTCATTGCTGCACTCGTGTTGGCAGGATTCCACTTTAATGCGGATTGGAGCAGCGCGATCTGTCCTCCGTCTGAAGCCGATGCAGCAGCACGGCGGTTGACTTCGCTGATGCCCAAGGAAGCTGCGAGAACTGTCCAGCCCAGCAGCATCAGGATGGCTGTCAGACTGAGCAGCCTCCAAGCCGGATGGGCCTGTTTTCCTTCCCGGACGACCGCTAGTAGTGGTACCGCCAGCTTGAATTGCCAGCGCCTTTGCGCTGCAGTATGTCCATGCCGGGGCTCCTGGCCGGAGATGCCTTCAGCCAACCCGATCGCTGCGATCCACAGCAGCATTAGCCATACCAGTCCAAAACTCCAGTCAAAATCGACTGCCGCATGCGCGATAAGTACGATGGCCGGGGGCATGGCTCGGGGGTTTGCCTGCATGAGCTTGGTCAGAACAAAGATCAGCAGAATAAGGACGAGTCCCAATCCGATGAAACCTGTGTCCAGCAAAATATCAATATATCCGCTGTGGACCTCGGCTCCGACATAAGGCTGGGACTGAATGGCAAGGTACGATTGGCGCCACGTCTCCCCTCCCCGTCCCAGCCACAGCGACGACCGGGCCAGCTGCCACGCGTCGCTGTACATGAGGCGGCGCGCGCTAAGCGTTGCCGCGCCGCCAAGTGCCCGATCCTGCACCTGCAGCAGGATCAGCACGCCTGCGGCGGCGACGAGCAGCGCCGCCGCCACCGATGCCCCGAACGCGGCATATCGCCGCCGGGGCCCCGCGCTGTGCCGCCAGCGGCACAGCAGCAGGCCGGCGAGGACGCCGCCGGCCCAGAGCCCGGCCAGCCACAGCAGGCCGGGCAGCACCGCTGGAGCCAGCTGGGCAGCAGCCAGCTGGCCGTACAGCAGCGCCGCGCTTGCCAGAGGCGCGGCGGCAGCCACAAGGAGCGGCGCGAAGGCACGCCGCTCCTTGGCGAAGCCGGCCGCGCACGCGAGTGCGGCCGCGAGCCAGGCGCCGCGCGACTCCGTCAGGAGGAGCGCGGCGGTGTAGGGCAGCAGCGGCAGCAAGGCCGCCGCTGCGCGGAGCGTGCTCGTCCGAGTCCACGGGACGGACGGCAGCGCGAACAGCCGCTCCAGCAGGAAGGCGGCCATCACGGCCCCGAACGTGTTCGGGTACTGAAGCAGTCCGCCAAGCCTCGCGCCCGTCGCGCTGATCGCCGCATCCGCCGTATGGTGAATCCCATACGGCAGCTCCAGGAGCCCGTACACGGCAAGCAGCGCATTGCCGCACAAAATTGCCCCCAGCAGATGCCAGCCCATCCGCATTGCCTTCAGACCCTCTGCTGTACGGCACACGCTCCATGCAGCAGCTGCAAAGGCTCCATAACCTGCCCACAGAACGATCTCCTTCATCGTACCCTCCAGCGACAGCGGCCCTCTGATTCCATGAAATCCATAAAGCAACAGGATGCCGCATATACATCCAAGGATAACGGGCAGACCTCTATCAAACAGCAGAGTATCCGGCATCATGACACGCTGAACTGCCGCCACCCTCCGGCGTGTTCCGAACAGCCGTACTCCCGCCATAACCAGCAGGAGCATACCGAAACCTGTTCCGATCAGATATACGTCCATATCAAAGAACATTCCTGTACGAACACCAGCGACAAGCAGAAGAACGATCAGCATCACAACCCCATAACGAAATGTGGTCTGTACCATGAATGAACACCCCGATTCCATAAGGAATGTGTGTGTAACCCTCGCATGTGGATGCTCATTTCAAGGCCTTCATCCATTCGGCTCACAGAGTCAACACAACCTATTATCCATTTTGGACAAGGAACCACACGGCTATTCTTATGGAACTGGCGGTGAACTCCTTGCTGGATTAGGGGATGGTTTACAGTACGGTCCATATTGTCCGGCTCACAGACGCAAATGACTTTGTAAAGTTGTCTAGAAGCAGAAACAACGCTTGGACCAATCGATTCAGAAGAAGATCAGGACAGGCGTATTGAAGAAGAATTTAGAGTCTTCGGGTTTTGCAGAGCCCTATCTAGCCGGTTTGATTATAGCCTCTACATAAGCATTGAATCCCTCTCCTCCCACAGTAGCCACAGCATCAGTGTAATACTGTTGAGAGGTATGACACTGTTGGGGAGTGTGACACTGTTGGGGAGTATGACATCATCCTAACGGACCAGGGAGAGGTTATTTCAACGAAATCGAGAACTTGTAAGAACTAACGGACACCACAGCCCTTTTTCGGCATTTGAACGCATCTTTGGGGTTGTTTTTGGGCAAATAAGAACCCTCATGTCCGTTAGCAAATCAAACTCTGGTTTTTATGGCAGATAAGCTCGCTCCAGTCCATTAGCTTCACCAGTCGTCCAAGCAAACCTCGGACCACGCACCGTGGGCGTGATGAATACATTAAGAGGGTCGATTGTTTTCGCATTCCAAAGCATCCGTCAAGGTGCTGATTTCAGATAGAGCATAATCAAAAAACGATGAAAGTGAGCTCTCGCACTTTCATCGTTTACAGGGTCAACATGAATTAGTCTGCTTACGCCTCCATAGCCTTGCGGATATGAGGGACTTTCATCGTTCACAGGGTCAACGCGAATTATTTTTTTGCATTTGGCAATAAATCCTGGCACGCTCGCTCAAGATATGGCGAAGCGCTCAGAAAATCGCGAAACGCGGTATACTCCTGCCACAGTTTATCCCGATCACCGGCCGAACCGCTGACCGCACGGATCAGGATATTCTTGGGCGTATGCTCCATATCGATAAACTCCAGAAGCTGCGTTTTGTACCCCATCAGATCCAGCAGCTTGGCCCGGATCGCATCTGTCGCAAGCGCCGAGAAGCGTTCTTTCAGAATACCGTGGGACAGCAAAGGCTCCATGATGGGACTCTCTACTTGGGCGAACAGCTCATGCTGGCAGCAAGGCACCGACAGGATGACCGAGGTCCCCCAACGGACTGCTTTCTCCAGCGCTGCATCGGTTGCCGTATCGCATGCATGCAGCGTAACCACCATATCGACCTGCTCCAGTTCGTCATATTCCGCAATGTCGCCGACAAGAAACCGCAGTTGGTTATAGTTCAGTTTTTTCGCCAGCATACTGCAGTGTTCGATCACATCCGCCTTTAGATCCAATCCGACAATATTCAGCGTTCTGCGTGCGGTTACCGCCAAATAATGATACAAGGCAAAGGTCAGGTAGGATTTACCGCAGCCAAAATCGACGATGGTCAACGGACGGTTCTCCGGCAGATGGGGAAGAACATCCTCAACCATCTCCAAGAAACGGTTAATCTGCTTGAACTTATCGTATCTGCGGGCAAACACCTTGCCATCCTCGTTCATAATGCCCAGCTCCACCAAAAACGGAACTGGCTCCCCCTCTTCGAGAATGTACGTCTTTTTTCGGTTATGGGATAAATCTGTCTTCGTCTTGGACGGCGATTTCGTCAGAATCGAAACCTTGTATTTCTTGGATATCAGAACCTGATAATCCGCTTCCGGTGTGTAGATCATCGCCTGCCGGAATACATTCTCGAACAAGTCCACCAGCACGGCCTCCGCCTCATCCAACGGCACGTTCTGATGGGTTACCTTGGTGCCCGAATAATAGGCGAACTGATAGTGGAGCTTGTTCTTGAGATCTACGGGCTTGATCGTCACCTTGCTGTAGGTCATGCCTTCCCGCTTGCGAAGCTGGCTCAGTGTAGCCGTAATTAATGATCTTTCTTCCATGATGTTATGAATCAATTTTCTTAATGTATCCAAAAGGTACATCTCACTTTCTTTATGGTATAGACAGGGACAGGTTAATCCTGACGGATAGATTGCTCGCCACCGTCCTCCTCCGAATGCTGGAATCGACGGTGAAGCTCATCCATTCCTTCGCGGACTTCCTCAAGAGGAAGCCCTCCATTGACTAGCTCTTCAGGCGACTTCAGCTGTAATCGTTGATAAAACTGCAGCGCTTCGTTATATTCAATCGCACGGTGATCCAGCAATTGATAAAGGATGTTCTCGGCCTCCGCATACATCCCCTGCTGCTCCGCATATGCATAGTAATCCCGCGCAGCGGTGTCAGGCAATGCATAGGACTTTAAACGCTCCCTCACGATGTGTATCCGTTCCGGCAAGTTCAGGAGCTTGGGATCGGCCCCTTGCAGGGCAGCCTTCAAATATAACTGAAAGACCTTGGTATAGAGCAGCGCTGCTGCTTCTTCACGCTCCAACTCAAGCAGAATGGAGGCTTCCTCTTCCATTAGTCTTGCAGCACTCTGCAGCTTGTCCGCCTCCAGATAGCCGTGATTTCGAAATAACTGCTCAATATCGGAAGCAGACAGTGAGCGAAGCAGCTGGGAATTCAACCGGAACTGCCGTTTGAATAGATCATCCAATTCCCAGAGCGCTTCTGTGTGCTTGCGCTCCTGCTTCAGCGAAAACACCTTGGCAATCATCTGTGACATATCCTCTATAAGACGCACGAGATAATCCCTGCGAAACATACGCTTGCCCCCTAACCTGCATCACTTCGAATGCAGCGTATTCATCTAGTGACCTGATCGTTATATTTCCAATATGAGTTCCGCTGCCGGACACCCACCTGTGATCGCTGGGCAGCTTCGCAGATTCCCTCTGCGGCGCAGCCTTCATTACTCTAAGCTCAATCTAGATTAAATTGTAGGCTATCCGGGATCAGAATTCCAGTAGCGCGGGGTAACCTTCAACAACACAGCACTGATCAGCCCAGGATGGATGATGGGAGCAAACCAAACACATTATGAAAAAAATAAAACGGATACCCCGATTCAAGGGGTATCCGTTTATTATAAGCTATACAAGGGTTGTCATGCGTTTATTCATGTTCAAGCTGTTCCATGAAAGACGTAATCACTTCGCCAAGTTTCTCCGGCGTCTCCATCATACTCATATGTCCGGCACCTTCAATCACAATGCGAGTTACATTGTCATTCTCTGTCGTAAAGGTACGCTCTGCTGGAATTAATCCATCCTTCTCTCCGGCTACAAGCAGGATAGGCAGTATGGATGCCGAAAGAACGTCGCGTCTGTCCGGACGTTCACGCATAGCCAGCGCCGCCCCTATTGCTCCCTGCGGTGGTGTCAGGTAGCCTATCTCCTTCGCCCGCTGAATACACTCCGGCTTGGTATCCTCTGTGCCAGGAGCGAATAAGCCGGGCACCAACCCGTCAACGAAAGCAGTAATGCCTTCCCCTTGGATGGTGCTAACCGCCTTCACTCGTTTCTCCTTCGCCTCATCCGAGTCCGGATAACCCGTAGAATGAATCAGGCCGAAGCCGTTCAGACGAGAAGCGTAACGCTGGGCGAAGGAGAGCGTAATATAGCCTCCGAGGGAATGGCCAAGTAATGCAGCCTTCGGAATATCGAGCTCATCCATTAACTGGAGTACATCGTCTGCCATCTGTTCGATGGTATAAGGTCCCATCGGTGCGTCAGACCGTCCGTGTCCCCGGAGATCCGGTACAATGACTCTGAAGCCTTGAAGAAATGGCAGAATCTGTTCCCAGTAGGCAGAGCTTCCGCAGAACCCGTGAAGCAAAATGACCGGCTCACCTTGTCCCTGATCAACATAACAAATCGTGCTGCCGTTGCATTGTACTTTTTCCATAGCGATACCCTTCTTTCTATTCAGCGGATGCCATTTGGTAGACACCCATTATTTTATAAAGAATGATCTATATTAAACAGAATCAACCCAGGCTGAAACGCCATGCCTTATGTCCTAAGATTAAAGGCCAATGCCGCTTGCCGTGCTATCTCCTCCGCCATCCCCATGACTTGGTAAAGGGACGTTACCTGCAGGGTCCAATAAGGCTTTGGACCCTGCACATTCACAACCGCTGCCACACTGTAATCTCCCACGGAAGGAAGCTTCCCTCCAACAGACTGGGCTGGTGTCAATGGACCTTCACTCGTAAAGAAATAACCGACAGAGGAAGCCTGCCCCAGACACGCATCAATGGCAACAATCACCTTATCCGCGGGTATCCCGTTCAGTCTCGCTTGAAGATTGAAGGCATCACACGGTTCAGGCAGCGTCCCAATCACGTGCGGGAACCCATATGCCGCCAGCCGGCTTCCCGTCAGCGGTCCCAGTGCATCCCCCGTTGAACGATCGGTACCAATACATAAGAACACAATGCTTTCGATCGCATGCCGCTGCGAGATCATTTGAAAGAAAACCATCAGTTCGTGGCCCGACATTTTGGCCTTGGCGGCATATACGATTGGCGGTTTATCAGCTTGTTCGCTCATGACGGACCTCCTCATTAATCCATGCTCCCATACTGCTTACCGATGCCTTTGAAACAGGTTTTTTCCTGATTTTAACCTATTCACGTCCACAATGGCAAAAACATTGGTCGAGCTGCACAGTAACATGATACAATACAGGGATGAAAATCGTAAATCCGCCGAAGAGAGGATGGTGTTACACATGAACTTGAATGAAAAATCGCAAGCGAATGTCGAGTATATGATTGAGCAGATCAAAACAAAGCTTCGGATGGCTACAGGCGCTGCAATGCAGGCTTCCGCCTTCTCGGTTAACCAATACGATGATATTTATGACTTGTATGATATGGTCATGAATAAACAAAATCTCAGCATATCCGAAGTGGAAGCCGTAGTATCAGAACTCGGCCAGCTTCGCGGAAATCATTAAATCGTAAAGAAACCAAGCAGACACCCATTCCACGGCAAAGCCCCCGGAACTTCGCTAATGAAATTCGCGAGTTTCCGGGGGCTTTGCCGTCCTAATCTATGGCATATCAATGATAACTACTTCCGAGTTCCCCTCACTTGAGTTCCCCTGGAAGGTCAGCTCATGACGACGCTGTATTCTGGCGGCGTCACCGGATGAAATATCAAATACTCCGTCTTCCGATGATATTTCAACCTGGCCGCTGATAACGTACACATGCATTCTCCTATCCTCGGATAAGCTGTACGTCAGCTCTTTGCCTGTCTCGAGTATGCTGCTGTACATCACAACATCCAATGATTGGGGCAAGCTGCGTTCACCGTCACCCGATCCGATGATCGGAAGCATCTGGTTTAATCGCTGTGCTTGTGTAAAGTCGCCTTGGTGATGACTGGCCTCAAGACCCGGCTCAGCAGGTAAAAACCACATTTCCAGATAACGGACATCTTCGGAGGAAGACGCATTATTCTCTGCATGATATACACCCGAGCCTGTATTCACAACATGAATCGTGCCTGGGGTAAGCTCCATAAACTTCCCCTTATCATCCTCATACGTTAACTTGCCCTCCAGCACCAAATGGACAATCACCAAGTCATGATGAAACCTGCGATCAAAACCCTCCATCGGTTTCAGCACATATTCATTATGTGCCAGCAGGCTTCCAAAATGCTCATTATGCGGATCTGTATAATCTCCAAAAGAAAAACTGAATTCACTATGAATACCATCATCATGGGTAGTATGTCTTTCCGCAGCCGTCATGATCTTAATCATGGCCGGTCACCTCCGCCGTTTTTACTATTCTAATACCCCGGCGGATTTCGATCTAATCATTCTTGTTTAAACGCGGGTCAGTATAAATTCAGTTTCGGCCCTGCCTACCCTGCGTCCCTCATCATTGAATAGATCCTTGGGATACGCGGCTTTCAGCCGCCGGAGGGTCGTCTTGTTGCTGTATCCGATTTGCTCCAGTATGGACTCAACAATCCAGCCCCACTCTTCCTCTGAACCATCTGCGATTTTAAACGAAATACCCAATCGCTCCTTCTTCAGACCAAAACAGTACACCCCTTTAAAGCCCCCTTTTGCCACCACGTTATCATCTTCCAGAAGGAGGGTGTCCACTTTGTGGTTCCCCGCAACCATATAGGGAGATGCATTCATAGCCGATGTGATCGTAAGGACCGCCTTTCGCGTAGGCTCATCCTCGATCCGGTCAGGGGATGCAAGCTTCATATAGGCGGTGGCCAGAGCACGGAGCGGCATAGCAAATACCGGCAGTCCGCATCCATCCGTGCCTAGATGAATATCGCCGGGTGCCAATCCGGCCAAATCGGAGACCGTTCCAAGAATCTCCTGCTGAAGCGGATGTTCCGGATGGTCATATCCTTTAAGCGGGTATCCCGCCATCTGGCAATAGGCAAGCATGCCGTAATGCTTGCCCGAGCAATTATGGTACCATTTGCTCTTATCGCTTCCTTCACGCAAAAGAGATTCCTTGCTTCCTTCATCCAGCGGCCAACTGGATGCGCAGACCATATTGGACTCCCCAATGCTTACCTTGCGGGCAAAGCGCTCCAATACTTCAACATGGGCCGGCTCTGCCCGATGGGAAGCCGTCATAATCGCAATTTCCTCTACTGTTAACCCATAATGTTCTGCCAATCCCGCACGGATGGATGGGATTGCCTGCAGCGGCTTGGCGGAGGAACGCGTGAATGCGACATATTCCGGGTCTCCTGCATAGGCTTGAACGGCTCCTTCATCATTAACAATACATATATGTCCATTGTGGACGCACTCCACTATATCCGCTCGATATTCCTTCACCAATACAGTATCCATGTTGCACGACTCCTTCTATAAACCGTCTATGACAGCATCGTTCCTGAATAATTCGAGTGTTTGTGACATCGAAATAGATCTTTAATTCGATAATAATTGCAAATCCTTATCCAGTATAGTACAAAAATCCGCAAATGACAGCAGGGTAAATTCCGCAGAGGATGGACATTTCATTTTCTTCCCCGTTTCCCGTCTGCCCTGTTTCACGATGTGGCCTTACGTTTAATTACGAGATAAGCAAGCCCACACGAAAAACATTGCTCTGAAAAAGGAGGCGATCCTATGTGGGGAATCATTATCAGCATCGTGATGGCAATCATCATCGGGATTATCGGGGATGCGCTGGTGGGTCATGAAATGCCGGGCGGAATTATCGGATCCATGATCGCAGGTTTTGTAGGTGCGTGGCTCGGACCGTGGCTCTTCGGAGCATGGGGCCCTGTAATTGGCGGATTTGCCATTGTACCTGCTATTATCGGTACGGCCATCTTTGTATTCCTGCTCGGTCTTGTTGCCAAATTGTTTAGACGCACAGCCTGATACTCGTGTTTATATGTTTAAACTTTATATTAACTAAAAGGAGTGAAAGTTATGAATCACACAGAACAAGAAAATCCAGTACAAGGCGGATCCACATTCTTTAGAGGTGCTTTTATCGGTGCATTGGTCGGAGCAGCAGCAGCTCTGTTGTTCGCTCCCAAGCCAGGCCGCGAGCTTCGTGGCGATTTGTCCGAGAAGCTGAGCATCGTAACCGATAAAACCAAGGAAGTTGCTTGTACTGTAGGCGATAAGGCTTCTGAGCTGGCTAAAACCGTGGGCAGCAAAGCCTCCGATGTCATGACAACGGTGAATGAAGGCCGTCAAAATATTATGTCCAGCGTTAAGGAAGTCTCAGCGGATGTGTCCGACGAGGTATCCAGTGCTTCCAAAGACGTGAAGGAAAAAGCGATGGACACCTCTTCCGATGTCAGCCGTGAAATAAAATCGACTACGAATTATTAATTCGTGAAGTCACGAAATAGCCAGCTGACAAAGCTGGCTATTTTTGTGCCAGAGCGTTAGAAGGTTACTTGTTATTAGTGTATTGTTCTGCAGGTGAAATGACACGGGGCATCTGCCTAAGAAAGCGGGGATATCTCATGAGCAAAGCCAATCCATATAACAGCGGCTCCAGCCTCTCAACACGAAGCGGGGGGCATTCCAGACCACATGAGGAAAAGCGGGAGGAATCTGCATCAACCAAGGAAAGGCACTCCAGCGCGGCAGATGATGTTCAGGAGCACCCTTTCGAGCTCCGGCATGAAGTGAAGAAGCTGAACACTCGTCTGGACAAAATCGCGGCCACCCTGGAGAAATCGGAAATGAAGGATATGATCGACAATTACATGAATCCCAAGAAACGCATCATTGCCAACCTCACGGCCGGGCTGTCCCGGGGGCTCGGTCTAACCCTGGGCACGGCTCTTGTGCTTGGTCTCTTGGGCTACATTCTCAGCTTCTTTGTCAATGTACCGATGATTGGAGATTTCATCTCCGATCTGCAAGGATATATCGATCAATCCAAATCCTAGCCAGCTCTCGCTGCATACAAACAGCCCGGTAACCTAAGCAGGTACCGGGCTGTTATGACGCTAAATTTTCCTACTAACCTTGATTTTATATGTTTCTGTTTTTGGACTTCACGCGGAGCAAATCACCCGTCCATCCTTTCGCACGCAACCAGAGGTACATTCCACCGGTCCACAGCAGGATGAAAGCGCTGATTGCCGTAAATCCCCAGAATGTTTTAATAGCCGGCAGGTTCTCAAAATTCATTCCCCATACGGCACCGATCACCGTGGCCGGTGTGAAGACGACGGTAAAAATCGTCAGCGTCTTCATAATTTCATTGCCGCGGAATCCGGAGATGGCATCATCAATAGAAACAAGGGTATCAATTTCGCGCTCATAATGGTGGATCAGCTGCTCCAGTCTCTCCACTCTGTACTGGAGCTGCTGGAAGGAGCGGCTGTCATCCAGTTGGTTATGATAGCCTTCTCTAGCGGCGGCAACAAGCTCTTGAAATGGGATAAACAGATTACTCCAGTCCAATAACTCGAACCGGGCCGACAGGATCTTATCCATCAAGGTTCGCCGGTTGCGCGTGCGCATATCACTTTCAACAAGCCGAAGATTGCATTCGAATTGATCCATCCCTGCATGATAATAATGCAGAATCGCCCGTGCCAGAACAAACATGCCATCTGCAGGCCCCCGGCATTGATGGAGCATGGATGTTCTCTCCGACTTGGCCATCACACTACGGGTATGGTCATCCAGATTAATGGTAATCAACACATGATCGTCCAAATAGAAATAGAACTGTTCCGACTTGTGATGATCAGGATCGGACGTAACCTTATAGAGCATGGTCCCCATAATAACGGTTTCTACGCCCTCTTTGAAGCGAACGGACAAGTAATTCCGATCCTTTAACGTCGATGCCAGATCAAACCATTCGGACGTATAGGGATAACGCGTTCGAAGTTCACCAATCCAGGAGGATTGCCAATCATCCGTTCGGACATCATGCCACTGCCACCCTCCTGCAAAAGTATATATATCCTGACCCTCCGCTCTATCTGGCGCAAGCATACTCTCTTTGCCACTCCCTTCTATTTCAATCCGGATATTGCGGTTCCAAAAAGGCACGCCTTCCTATAATTGAGGAAGCGTGCCTTATGTTCCCATACGTCTGTCACTACGGGGCTTGTCCATATCAGTAAGATGAATTGGACATAATCTGCTTCAATTTTTCCGTTGCCCGCTTCTGGATACGCGACACACTCATTTGCGATACTCCAAGTCTCTGAGCAATGGCCCGCTGGGACTGCCCTTCCTGGAATGCCAGCAGCAGCACCTTCTGCTCCTGTTCCTTCAACTGACTCATCGCCTGCTGAAGATCCATTCGCTTCTCCACGGAATCAAAGTCATTCACATCCGAGCTAATCAGCTCTCCAAGCGTTGCTCCGGTTTCTTCCTGAGATAATGGGGAATCGAGTGATACGTAGTGATAGCATTCCCGTCCGGCTAACACCTCGACGGTTTCTTCAACGGATAGATCCAGATAAGCTGCAATCTCATTCACATCCGGAGACCTCTCCAGCTTCACCATTAACTCATCAATTGCCTGCTGGACCAAGGCACCTTTCTCCTTGATTCGTCTGGGTACTTGAATGTACCACGACTTATCGCGGAGGAAGTTTTTCATATGCCCAATCATGCTCTTCATGGCATAGGGCTCGAACGGAATCCCCAGGCTAATGTCGTATTGCTGAAGCAGACGGATTAATGCCATCTGACCCACCTGATATAAGTCCTCATACAGATCCGGCCGATTCCGGGCAATTTTGCCCGCAGCCATTTTGACCATCGGCTCATATTTCTTAATCAGCACCGTTGCGATATCGTTATCCTTCGTCTGCTGATACTGTTGTATTAAATGTACTGCTTCATCCCTGGACTCTGGGGGAGTCACCTTATCACTCATACCCGCTCCTCGCTTCTTGCAAGCCGCTTCGTAAGCATAACCTCGGTTCCCTTTCCAGCCTGGTTTGTTACGCTCACCTCATCCATAAGCGCCTCCATCAGGTAGAAGCCGAGTCCGCCGATTTGGACCTCACTGAGATCTTTATCATGAAGTGAACGGTTACCAACCGCTCCCACACTGTCGAAACTCTCCCCTTCGTCTCTGACCGTAATGGATAGCGACTCGCTAGTCACTTGGAATAATACCTCTACCATTCCGCCTTCCTGACTATACGCATACAAAACCGAGTTATTGCAGGCCTCAGACACTGCAACCTTCATATCTTCAATCTCTTCATAGGAGAAGCCCATCTTGGAAGCTATCCCGTACAGATTCAGCCTTACGATATCCACGTATTCAGCACTGGCAGGCAAATTAAGTGTTACTCTTTGTACATCTGAATTCATTCTTTTCGATCCTTTCCTATTGGGAATACTTCTTACGACTGAAAGAACTTCGCAATACCCGTCATATCAAACAGCTTCTGAATTTGCGGCGGAACTTCCTCAACTGCAAAACGGGCTTCCATGCCGTGTCTTGCTTTCAGTATCGACAGAAGAATACCAATACCTGTACTATCAATATATGTCATGTCCTTCATGTTGACGATCAAGTCTACTTCGGAATTGCCGACAAGAGGTTCCATTACTAATCGAAAATCCGGAGCGACGGACAGATCAAGTTCACCGCTCAAAAATACAGTACATACACCCTCGCTCATCTGAGTCTTGGCATTGAACTTATCATTTGTTTTTGTATTCATAGACACTCTCTCCCAAATAATTTGTTTTCCCTTTACATAACCCGTTATCTAACTCGTTGAAACAGGTTGAAGGGGAATGTGGCCGTGCTAATATATGGAAACGAATCTTTTCCCTAACCGTTAATGATTCGAATGTTGTTTGGACGGTTGTCCCAGTCGTCCGGTTCCACTGGTGTATATCGGGACAACAGGTGCTTAACGCAGCTGATTTTGACCGGCTTGCTAATATATTCGTCCATTCCGGCATCCGAGCAGCGCTTCTGGATACCATCCATCACATTGGCTGTCATGGCAACCAGAATAGGTGCATCCGCTCCATGCTTCATCTGACGGATCAGGCGTGCAGCCTCCAGGCCATCCATAACCGGCATTTGCAGATCCATAAAAATGATATCGTACACTTTAGGACCAGCAACCATATCAACCGCCTGCTTACCGTCCTCTGCCATGTCCGCGCTCATTCCCATCTTTTTCAGCATGCTGTCCATCAGCTTTCGATTAATCGGGTGATCATCCACAATCAGGATGTTGGCTTGTCTCTCCCCATGGACGCGAAATTTATCGGTAGGCTCATCTTCTCGCCGTCGATAGTCTCCTTCCTCATAGGTATGAACACACATCGTAAATACGAAGGTGGCACCCTTATTTTCCTTGGATTCCACCGTAATGTCCCCACCCATCATCTGCACAAGGGATCTACAGATGGCAAGTCCCAGCCCTGTCCCTCCGTATTTGCGGGTCATGGAGGAATCAAGCTGCGAGAATGGCTTGAACAGCCGATCGATTTTCTCTGATGAGATGCCAATCCCCGTATCCTTCACCGTAAATTCGAGGGTTAACCGGTCCTCTTCGACTTGGGTCAGCGATACAACCAAATATACTCCACCCTCATTGGTGAATTTCACCGCGTTGGATACCAGATTGACCAATACTTGGCGAAGACGTCCCATATCGCCAAATACCATCGACGGAATACGCTCCTCAATGTAATACGAAAGCTGCAAATTTTTCTTGGAGGCTTCTCCCGAGAACAAACCGAACACTTCCTGCACACAAGACTTGAGATCAAACGGATATTCCTCCAGCTCCATCTTGCCGGATTCCATCTTGGAGAAATCCAGGATGTCATTAATGATGTTAACCAAAGCATCCGCGCTGTTGCGGATGATCGTTGCATACTCCCGCTGCTCTTCCTGAAGCTCGCTGTCCATCAGCAAATCGATCATACCGATCACGCCATTCATCGGCGTACGGATTTCATGGCTCATCATCGCCAGAAACTCCGTTTTGGCTTTAACGGCAATCTCCGCTGCTTCCTTCGCCTGCACAAGCTCATGATTGATCTTCTCCAGTTCCAGCGTCTTCTGATGCAGCTGCATGGACTGGATCTTGAGTCTGTTATTGGTTTGGTACATATCGACAAAACCCTCGATCTTGGACTTCAAGATTTGAGGGATAAAAGGTTTAACCATATAGTCGATTGCACCTGCCGAATAACCCGCAAAGAGATGCTCCGCATCCTTGCTGTTTGCAGAAATAAAGATAATCGGAATATCCTTTGTTTTGTCTCTCGCCTTGATCAGCCTTGCTGTTTCGATACCGTCCATACCGGGCATCTGTACATCCAGAACAATCACAGCAAAGTCATACTTCAAGAGATACCGCAGAGCTTCTTCCCCCGAAGTCGCTTTTATTAGCGTGTATTGCTCACTGTCCAGAACAGCTTCGAGTGCAAGTAAGTTTTCAGGGCGGTCATCTACCAACAGAATATGAATCGGTTCGTGAAACCCCATGAGATCCTCCTACAAAACTTTCTATTTAATCTTCCGGTAAATTTTCTCGACCCGGTCCAGTGTCTCATAGGCTTCACTGTAATTCGTAAAGTGGATGGACTCTTTGGCACCCAGTACGAGAATACCGAAATGGCTTAGACTCTCGTGAAATAATCCGTGCACATGATCCCGCAGCTGATCATTGAAATATATCATGACATTCCGGCAAAAGATCACATTAAACTCGTTAAAGGAACGATCCGTTGCCAGATTATGTTCTGCAAAAATCATGTTTTTCTTCAAATACGGTTGAAAAATAACCGAGTTGTACTTCGCAGTATAATATTCGGAGAACGAGCGGGTTCCGCCCGCCTCCATATAATTCTTGGTGTACTGCTTCATGCGTTTGATGTCAAACACGCCTTCCTTGGCCTGCTGGAGAGAACGCGAGTTCATGTCCGTCGCATAAATCCGGGATTTTTCATACAGCCCCTCTTCATGAAGCAGAATCGCCATGGAATACACTTCTTCTCCAGTTGAGCAGCCGGCGTGCCATATCCGTATATACGGATACGTACGAAGCAGAGGAACTACCGTCTGCCTGAATGTCAGGAATAATTTGGGATCCCTGAACATTTCCGTGACGGGAATGGACAGATTATATATGAGCCGTTCAAAACAAGAACGGTCGTGGAGTACTTTATCCTGAAGCGCGGAGATCGAGGATACCCCTTCGGCATGCACATGATGCCAGATTCTCCGCCTCAATGAAGGAATAGCATAATTACGAAAATCGTAACCATAGAATCGATGTATACCTTCCAAAAGAAGCTCCAACTCGATCTGCTCCAGCTCACATTCGCTATCCTCTGTTATCAACAGTTGTTCTGATTCAGTATGGTTACTAGATGACATAACGGGTGCACCGCTTTCCGAGTGTTTATTTGCTACTTGTACTTTACCCACAAAAGCGGTTTACGAATACAACCAAACCCTCATAAGTGAAAGAAGCTGCTCGGTCTGAATCGGCTTCTTCATATAATCAGAGGCTCCGGCTTCAATACATTTCGCCCGGTCCTCTTTCATGGCTTTGGCTGTCAATGCTATAATCGGCAGCTTTTCGAACTCAGGCATCTCTCGCAGAAGGCGCATCGCTTCATAGCCGTCCATCTCCGGCATCATCATATCCATCAACACCAAATCGTAGTCCGGATTATCCTGAAGCAGCTCTATCGCTTCCCTGCCGTTCTCGGCAAAGGTCACTTCCATGTTGTATCCTTCCAGTACGCTGGAGAGAGCAAATACGTTGCGAATATCATCATCCACAAGCAGAATCTTCTTGCCTTCGAACAGCTCTTCCTTATTGTGCAGCTTTTGCAGAATTTTACGTTTATCCTCCGGCAAATCGGCTTCAATCCGGTGGAGGAACAGGGTCGTTTCATCCAGAAGCCGTTCGGGAGATTTCACGTCTTTAATGATGATGGACTCCGCATATTTGCGAAGCTGCATCTCTTCCTTCGAATCCAGATCCTTACCGGTATAAATAATAATTGGCAGATCCATCAGGTTCTCATCATCACGAATCTGATCCAGCAGCTCAAAGCCCGTCATGTCTGTCAGCATCAGATCAAGCACCATACAGTCATAGCGCTGCTTACGCAGCTCGCTGAGTGCTTCGGCACCCGTGGATGCCGCCGTAATAGATACATCGTCATGACCGATCAATTCAATGATGGAGTTACGCTGAATGTCATCGTCCTCAACAATCAGGAGATGTTTCATCGATTTTTCCGCGTACGATTCGATATGCGTGAACGCATTCTCCAGTGCCTCTCTGGATGATGGCTTCTTCAGGTAGGCGATAGCCCCCATCATAAGTCCTTGCTTCACTTCGTCCACAACCGAGATCACATGCACCGGAATATGACGCGTAACCGCTGAGCTCTTCAACTCGCCCATGACGGACCAGCCGTCGATGACCGGAAGCTGAATATCCAGGATGATGGCGTCCGGTCTGTAGGACTTCGCCATCTCCAGGCCGATATCCCCCTGCAGAGCAACCAAGGCTTTGAACCCGCGTCCTCTAGCCATATCCAGAAGGATTCTGGCAAACTTCACATCATCCTCAATAATGAGCAGCACTCGATCGGTCGGCCTTATCTGGTTGCGATCATCATCCACTTGTACGGATGGGTTGACCTCTGTTGTGACCATCTTGGCCTTCGGAACAATCAGATTGCTCTCTGGCGGAGCCTCAATGGACGCCGCTGCCTCCTGTACTCCCTGAACCACTTCCGGAGGGCTGCTCGGCAGGAAGAGAGTGAAGCAGCTGCCCTTGCCTTCTTCCGATTCAACCAGAATCCCCCCGCCAAGCAGACGGGAAAGCTCGCGGCTGATCGACAAGCCGAGCCCGGTCCCGCCATATTTGCGGCTTGTGGTGCCGTCCACCTGCTGGAAAGCTTCAAAGATCAGATCGGTTTTGTCAGCAGGTATACCAATTCCACTGTCTTTTACCGCAAATGCCACATAGTCTGCTTCTGCATTCAAATAGATAGGGAGTTTCTCTGGATCGGCCTTCTCCACATGAAGTTCAACGGAGCCTTGGTTCGTGAACTTGAATGCATTGGACAGCAGGTTACGAAGGACTTGCTTCACGCGATGACTGTCCGTAACGATGCTTTGCGGAATGTCCTCCCCGATGTGTACATGAAGATCAATATGTTTACGCGACGCTACAGCGGCAAAATTCTGCTCCACAAAGGATTCAATATCCTGCAGCTGAACATCCTCGTAATTAATTTCCATTTTCCCGGCGTCCACTTTGGACAAGTCGAGAATTTCATCAATCATTTTGAGCAGGTCCGAACCTGACATATAAATCGTCTGCGCATATTCAATCTGCTTATCGCTCAGATTTCCGCTCTTATTCTCAGACAGCAGCTGTGACAAGATGAGCAGGCTGTTAAGAGGGGTTCGCAGTTCGTGAGACATATTTGCCATGAACTCCGACTTGTATTTGGTTGTAACCGAAAGCTGCTTCGCTTGCTGCTCTAGCTTCAACCGGGCCTTCTCAATTTCATCGTTCTTCTCTTCCACTTCCTGCACCTGTTCCTCCAGCGCGCGCGTCTTGGCAACCAGCTCGGTATTATAATGCTCGAGCTCTTCCTGTTGACGCTGCAGCAAATCTTCGGAACGTTTGAGGGCATTGGTTTGCTCCTCCAGATTTTCATTGGAACGGCGAAGCTCTTCTTGCTGGGTCTGCAGCTCCTCCGACTGAACCTGAAGCTCCTCTGTCATCGCCTGCGACTCCCGCAGCAGCTGCTCGACCCGCAGGCGTCCTGTAATATTATTCAGAATAATGCCAAGCGACTGACTCAGCTGTGAGATGAGCTGCTCCTGCAGGGATGTTGTCTCCTCGAAGGCTGCCAGCTCCACCACACCCAGCACTTCATTCTCGAACAGAATCGGATAGATCATGACGGAAATCGGTCTGGATGATCCCCAGCCGGACTCCACTTTCATGTAATCGTCAGGCGCATTTCTCAGCACAATCGGTTTCTTGTCCATCGCGACTTGCCCTACGAGTCCTTCCCCAATCATGAAGGAAATCTTGGGCTCCTCGCCGCCCTCATGCGCATAGGAACCTTTCAGTTCCAATTTATTCGGATGTTTATCTTCTTGATGAATATAAATAGCTCCATAGTGAGCACCTAATATCGGTGTGAATTCGCTAATAAACCGCTGACCCACCTCTTCAAGGGAATTAATCCCCTCCAGCAGCTCCGTTACTCTGGCCATATTCGAGTTAAGCCACGATTGATCACGCTGCGCCTGAAGATAGGTCTCCTCTATCCGCTGCTTCTCGAGAATATCTTCGGACAAGTCTTTAAATACCCGGGCTACATCTCCAAATTCATCCTTGGACGTAACTTTGATACGGCGAATTGCCTTCAGTCTGCCTTCCCCAAAACTCTTCAACATCATCGAGACAACGTTGATGCCCCGGGTAATGCTTGGAAGGATCCATAGAATGACCAGCATCCCGATTAATAGTCCACCGGCCATAATATAAATGAACATCTGAACGGAACGGTCATAAGCAGCCTTGGCTGCCGTAATATCATCATTGATCTTCTGATTCTCGTAGCTGCTAAGCTCGTTTAAGCTGGTAAGCATTTCATCCTGAACCGATTGCCCTGTTGAATTACGTAGCGAGTTAGCCTCGTCTGCATCGCTGTTGGCCAACAGATCCAGTGTCTTGTTCTGGTATACAATATATTCATTAACCGCACGTTCAATCCGGACCAGCAGCTGCTGCTCCTCAGCGGTATTTACGCTATCTTGAATGAATGAGAAATATTCCACTGCCTTTGTGGTCATGCTTTCGATTTCCTGTTTGGATACAGCATACGTGGATTGGTCATTGCTCAAAATCATATTCGTTAGCTCGCGCGCCATATTGTTGACTTCCCCGCGCATACCGCTGGAGTTTCGCACTTTTTGATAGCGCTCTTCATAGATTTTGTCCATCTGGCTGTTCATATAACTAATCCGGTCGTACCCAATCAGGGTAAGAACCAGCATGAGAGCTAACAAGGTTGTAAAACCAATGACTAACTTACTCTTAAGCTTCATTGATTTATGTTCTCTCCTTTTTTAAGAGATATCCAAACCAGGCATTTATCGTCCTCTCGCTCCTGCATTGGATCATCTACAAAATATTGTTCCTTCATCTCATCTTCTCTCCAATGATGAGGGCCGCCCAAATGTTCCTTCAAATAGTCCAGCTTCTCGTCATGTCCGCCGTCCACCAATTCAAGCAGACCGTCGGTATACATCACCAAATGACCCTCGCCTTCATATTGAAAGCTTCTTGGCTCCATGTCTTCAATCCGATCGAACAAGCCTACCGGGCAGCAGCCTTGGTCCAGGGTCATAACACGGCCGTCTTCCTGGAAGAACAGCGCCGGTGGGTGACCGGCATTAACATAGTCCACCCGTTTCAAACGCGTGTCTACGACAAGATAGATAGCTGTAAAATAGTACTGTATCAGCTGTTCGCCAAGGCTTAGCTGATTGAACCTGCGGTTCAATTCCTGAACGACTTTCTCCGGTTCGACATAAGTCGTCACGGTGTCTTTCAGAACCGAGGCAATGAACATGCAAAATAGGGACGAAGTAATACCGTGTCCCATCATATCCAGCAGAATCACGCCGTAACGGCCATCTCCAAGCGGGTACCATGCGTACAAATCTCCCGCAAGCTCTGCCGAAGGCTGGTACAGTGCATGAATCTCTAGCTGATCATCTTCAATTGGAGAGCTCAGGACGGCATTTTGAACCATAGCCGCAAGCTTAAGCTCCGCCTGCACCCGCTGTTCGCGCTCAATATGCCAGTCTTTCTCATGCTTTAACCGGAGCGCCAGGCGTATCCGTGCCATAAGTTCAACCTTGTTGATCGGTTTGGTCACATAATCTACAGCCCCGGCATCAAGGGCCTCTGCCAGCTTCTTGGAATCGCCGACGGCGGTTACCATAATGATCGGTATATCCTTCAAATGCTCGTATTGCTGAACAATACGGCATGCTTCTATTCCATCCATCTCGGGCATCATCATATCTAACAGAACCAGATCGATATCCGCTCTTCGTGGATGCAGCACATGGCTGCGATCCCCAAGTCCCAAATGCTCAAACATTTCCAGGGCTGAAGATGCAGATACGGTATCCTGGTAGTTTTCCTTTTTTAAGATTTCTCGAATAATGATGACGTTAGTCGGATTGTCGTCTACGATTAATATTCTCATTGCCCTCTCCTTTAACGTTCGGTTTATACGATAGAAATCCTTTTCCTACTATTATACTATAATAACCGCTGTATCTTTTGCCATAGAAAAAGGGTGTAAAACTTGAATCTTCCACTTTTAATAGGTTCATGGAACATTCTTTTAAAACATAGATAAGGAATGAGACCTGTTTATGTCTCATTCCTTATCTATGTTTTAAGACCTATAACTCATACTATAGTCACAGCAACAAGGCTGAACTTCCGTTACAGTTATTAATCCTTCTTCGCAATAACGAGTACTTTACCCAGATCCAGCTGCTTCTCATAGAAGCCTGCCTCTGCCTCGGTAAATCCTAGAGATACTATTTTGGCGCGCAGTTCATCGCCGCGTGAGCGGAACAGATTCGCAAAGGCATCGAACACGCCTTCTTCTTTGATGCCTACGTTATTGGCATCTGATGCATCCACAATCCGGCTCGTCTTATCCGAATCGTGAGCCAGCACATAGATCCGATCATTATCGTAGCCGGACTGGCGAAGGTTCTGAACCTCCTGAACCGCCTGCGTACCATTCTCAACGACTTTTGCATAAGACTGTGTATTTGTAAATTCCATGATGAAAACCTCCCCTAATAGTGTAAAACCTAAATTTAGGTTATAGTCCAACTGTTATTACCCATCCTGTTCAAGGTTGAAACAGTTTTATTGACTATAATCGAAAAACAAATCAATTCCTTCAATCTGACCGGTATCCCGATCCACATAAACCTTAAGCGCATTTTGATTCTCGAGATAAACATCTCCATCCTCGGCTTTAAAATATGGCTTGCCCAAGGACGCCCGGACCCGTTCGGTTGTCATACCTATGCTCTGGTCTTCCACCTGAAAGGAGTCTGCAGAGGGCTTCACATGAACGTATTCGGTATAACCGTTGCGGACACCAACCTCCATGTCTTTATAATGAAGCTTGGTTATCCCGCTCAAGTCTTCCTGTTCAGTTCGGGCCGGCGTTCCCAGCTTACGGATAACGTCTTTCTTGCTATCCGTTAAGGAAATCCCGTTTAATGTCCCATAGCTCTCTACAGAATTGTCGCTAATATGTGCTTGTCCAACATCCGAAGCGGCTAGAATTATAGGCGCTTGCGATATCCCGGCTGTATGCTGTGGCTGTGGCTGTGGCTCTGACACAACACCTCCACCTCCGGAGTAAATCAAGAGCCCTACCATCAACAGTGTGACATTCCACATGCGACCTCCTCCTTTCTTCACCTTACAGAGCTGTAACTTGAATTCGCTCTTTCGATTTATCTGGCCTTTTGACGGCGGAAACTATGCCACAGACTAACGGCTGTGTCCACATAGGCTAACCAATTCCGACTGCGTGACTTCTCTTGTGCTTCTGTATTCTGATATACGGCATCATAAGACTGGAACGTGCGGTCTTGGGCTGTCACAGGCACTTCTTGACGAATGCGCGGCTCTTCCTTCTGCTCCACTCTGGACTGCTTGAAGCGGCTGACCATGCCTGAGGAAACCTGCTTCACCGCGTAGGTAACCTCACTTAAAGCCTCTCCCAGGTTCTTGACGGTATCCATTACAGGGTCGATCTGTTTCATCTTATGCTGAACATCCACCGTAATATCGTTTGTATTTCGAATCGTCTGCTTCACTTCGTAGCTCAATTCGTCCACGGTCTTTTGAACTTCCTGAAGTGTTTGTGTTACCTTTTCGAGCGATTGTGTTGCGGCCTTTAAGGTCTTGATCAAGAAGAAGACAAGAACCGCAAACGCTACAGCGATGATGGCAACACTGATTTGTGTTAGCATACGTTGTCCCTCACTTTCCAGTAATGTTTGGTTTTCGATACGCAATAGTTACCCCATCCCCAACCTTACGAAACAAAGGGCATTTGCCAGGAATGCCACCATTCGCCAAGTTGTTTCATCCTCTGCCGCCTCGGTTAAAGAACACTACGAAGGGCGCTGAGGCAACTTGCCAACGCCTCCCTAACGATCCTTCAAATTGGGTATATGCCGCTTCATAGAACATCATGCAATCCCAGGAGCATATCCAATTAAAATCGATTAAGAAAGCAGGGTGAACATTATGTTAAAATGGTCCGTTATTTTTCTAGTTGTTGCATTGATTGCAGGGATCTTCGGCTTCTTCGGTATCGTAGAGGCTGCAGCCAGCATTGCGAAGGTTCTGTTCTTCATCTTCGTTGTCCTGTTTGTGATCTCTCTCTTTACCGGACGCAGACGAAGTATGTGACGCTGTCGCATACTTGAAGCCCATGCATTGAACATACACAGAGGAAATGTAAAAAAAAGGGTGTCCTGCCGTAGATAAACGGCTTGGGACACCCTTTTTTTGCTGCGCAGTTGATAGGAATAAGGACTACAGCGTCGCTGCGGCGGCTTCCTGATTACCGGAGGTCTTTGGCTCATCCGCCGGCTTCGTTTTCTTGATGAAGAAAGCCAGAATCAAGGAAACCACACTGATACCTGTAGCAATGACAAAGGCATAGTTAATGCCATAAATGGTTGCTTCGTTTCCAAGCTTAAGCAGATCGGCCTGATTCTTCGGATCAAACAGTCCCGATTGCATCAAGGCTTCCCCCTTGCTCTGTGCCTGGGTAGACATCACAGTAACGAGAATCGCCGTTCCGATCGAGCCGGAAACCATGCGGAGCGTATTCGACATGGCGGTGCCATGAGCGTTCATGCTCCGTGGCAGCTGGTTGAGTCCAGCCGTCTGGATTGGCATCATGAGCATGGACATCCCGAACATTCTTGCCGTGTAGATGATCATAATGTGGTTGTAAGACAGCGTCTCCGTCAGATTGCTGAACTCCCATGTCGTAATGACCGTAATGGCAAGACCGATGACAGCGAGCCATTTGGCGCCGATCTTGTCAAATATCGCCCCCGTAATCGGCGACATGATTCCCATCAGAATAGCACCGGGAAGCATAAGAAGTCCGGATTCTACAGGTGTGAACCCGCGAATCTGCTGTAAATAAATCGGAAGCAGAATCATACCCGCATACATCGCCATCGTAACAATGACATTGATCAAGGTTGTTAACGAGAACATGTTGTACTTGAAAATACGGAACTCCAGCATCGGATTGTCGACGGTCATCTCCCGCCATACAAACAGGATGAGTGCGATCGCACCGACAACCAGCGTGGTAACAACCGGTGCGCTGGACCAACCGTCATTCCCGGCATCACTGAAGCCGTACAGCAGACCGCCAAATCCAAGAGTCGATAAAATGACAGCGAGCATATCCAGCTTAGGTCGGCTGACCTCGGTCACATTTTTGAGGAAGAAGATCCCGATTAGCGTTGCAATAATGGAGAAAGGCAATATCATGTAGAACAACACACGCCAATCATAATGCTCCACGATATATCCTGAGAGCGTAGGCCCGATGGCAGGAGCAAAGATCATGGCGATCCCCATCATGCCCATCGCTTTCCCCCGGTTCTCAATAGGGAAAATGTTCAGAAATACAACGGTCATAAGCGGCATCAGTATGCCCGCGCCAGCTGCCTGAACGAGACGTCCGGTCAGCAGGAATGCAAAGTTCGGGCTAACGGCGCACAGCAAGGTGCCAATCGTAAACAGCGTCATCGCACTGATAAACAGCTGTCTGGTCGAGAAACGCGCGATCAGGTAGGCGGTAACAGGAATCAGCACCCCATTTACCAGCATGAAGCCTGTAGTCAGCCACTGGGCTACCGTCGGTTTGATATTCAAATTTTCCATGATGCTCGGAAGAGCAACATTCATCAATGTCTGATTGAGAATCGCAACAAATGCACCAATCATCAATGCGGCAATGATGGGACCTTTCTTAATGGGCTCGCCGGGGCGAACAGCAGTATGGGTACTCATGTGTAGGTTTCACTCTCTCTTTCTAAGTAAGTTCATGTGATAAACTGTATTGTTCTATGTGGACATCTGACTTTGCATATGTTCGACATTCACCATAATTTTGCGATACAGGATGTTAAGCTGCTTAACCTCTTCGTCGGATAAGAATCCGTATAACAAATGACTCAGTTCGGCGCGCTTCTTGGCCAATTGATCAATCAGATCCAGCCCGCGGGGCGTAATTTCCAGATGGACAACCCGGCGATCCTCGGTATCTCTTATTCGACGCGCAAATCCGCCTTCAATCAACTTATCGGATATGCCGGTTACTGCCCCGCACGTCACATGAATGGTATCCGCCAAGTCCGACAATCTCAAGGACCCCAGTTCATGAAGTTTCTCCAAAGCGGCATACTGGGTTCTGCCTATTTTAGGAAACCCCTCCTTCTGCCATTCATGATGAACCGTCCGAACCATCTTCTTAAATAGCATCTCCAACTCCAGAATTTCATTCCGCATGGACATGTATTCATTACACTCCTTTAAAGGTCCAGCACTCCTTCAATAGAGACACCCACTCCTTCGCCTCTAAATACTTTAGTACTAAAACATTTATTTCTAAACAATTACTGATTATAGTGGCCGATCTCCACAGTGTCAATCTTTACATATATATTTTTACCATAATGTTTTTCTGAAAATTATGACATTGAATGATAGGTCATCATAAAAAAAAGACTCAAACAAGATTTCTTGTTTGAGTCTTAAGCCTAGTCTCTAACTTTACTTAAACAGCGACGGAATGGACATCCAGTCCATCGTGAAATTCAATTCCAGACCATCGGATAGAAATTTAACATTATTCACTGTTACCAGATCCGGTAAATAGTCCTTCAGCAAAACTTGAATGGGCTCCAGTTGAAACAGATTCTGCGGTACTTCAACGCCCCGGATGGTTGTAGATTGATGAGTCAAGTAAAGATGGCTTCCCTCCGCAGACATTTGAAAGCGAAGCACGGCACCAAAGGGAACGATCCCCCATTTCCCGTTCATATGCGCTGTCATGGTAGTGCCGTTCATCGTGAAATCGGCCCCAGTAATCTCAACACCCAGATTATGGGTGCTTATATATTTTACCATGTTCTTTTTGCTCAATTCCCCGACTTCCTCGGTGCTCAGCAGCATACGAGTATCCCGGTTCGATACCATGGTCATCAACTTGTCCTTGAAATCAACGGAGCGATAACGCATGTCCAGAGACTGTGTAGGATAAACAAACCAGACCGCCGCACCGATGATCACAAGGAGCAGGATAAATATTCCGAATAGGAATCGTCCGGCTCTTTTTTTTCGGCGTACCATCTATAGTCCCCCTCCCATTGGATATCCCTGTAAATACAGGGTTTTTCCCATCTCCAAAGTATATAGGAATCCGTGAAACTTGTCACGATTTGAGAAATGTTCCCAACTTTCTTGGTTCATAACATCCAAATCGTGGTTATTACGATATTGTCAAATCATACTTCGGTCCCAAGGAGGAATTATTCCATGAAAAAAACTCTAAGCATTACTGCAGCCCTAGCACTCACCCTGTCCCTGACCGCCGTAGCCAGCGCAGATCCGATCAGCGGAACGGTATCCGACACAACCGCACCTGCTCCCATCTCGGTAGAAGAGCCGATTATCAAACCTGAGGAAGTTGTACTGGTTCCTACACCTATGATTGAGCTGACCGAAAGAACTTACTTCTATAACGCTCCAAATGGCCAAAAGCTTGGCGCCTTGGGTGCGCAAAAAATCGACACCACCGGCAATCGACAGGATGTCGTGTTTGGCGGGGAATGGGTCGAAGTTTATACATGGCTCGGTAAGGCTTGGATTTATGTAGAGTAATCATCTATGATGAAGGGCTCCTTGATCCATTAAGTATCCCTTGCATATTAAATGGCAGGTCAAGAAATCTTGACCTGCCATTTGTATAACCTCTTATTATCCGCCCAGGCTACGATGACGAAGCTTTAGGCTCAACATGGATGTGAACGCTCATGATATTGTGAATCTTCTCCATCTGCTCTTCTATGCGGTCACTGATTCGATGCCCCTCCAAAACGCTGATATCCGGGTCCACCTCGATGACAACATCCACCAGCACGTGATTGCCGTGAATTCGGGCCTTCATGTCTTTGATACCCTCAACGCCGGGCGTACGGGCTATCGTGCTCCTTAAGTCTGATAAACGATTCTCGTCAAAACCATCCGTCAGACTATAAGTGCAATCCCTGAATATTTCCCATGCCGTTTTGCAAATAATGACACCAACGGCTACTGCTGCTACCGTATCGAGCCAAGGCAAACCGAATTGAGCGCCAATGATACCGACCGCTGCCCCCACACTGACAAGTGCATCCGACAAATTATCCTTGGCCGCCGCCATGAGCGCCTGATTATCGATCCGTCGGGCCAGGTTCCGATTGTACCGGTAGACGCCAATCATCGCAATCGCGCTGATCCCCGCTACGCCGGCAGACCATAGATTCGGCACTTCCTTAGCTCCCTCAAAAAAAGAACGCACGGCTTCAACCAGCACCTGTATCCCGACAACCGCCATAATAAATGAGGCAATTAATGCTGCAATCGTCTCCGCTCTTAAATGCCCGTATGCATGATCGGAATCCGGCGGTTTCTGGGAAATCCGCAGTCCGATCAATACAGCGAGTGATGCCACGATATCCGTAAGGTTATTGAAACCGTCCGCAAGCAGGGCACTGGACGCAAAAAAATATCCGCTGAATATTTTAAACGATGATAATACGAGATAAGCCGCAATACTGATCCAGGCCCCGCGTTCACCTTGTTTGATGTTGTCATAGGTATTTACCATGCATGTCTCTCCTTTTGCTGCTCCCTATAGGGTTAAAGCATATCCATCATTATCCATATTTAATCCTAATAACGGAAATTCGTGTGGGTCCAAAAGAAACATGATGGCTTTCGTCCAATCCTTCAGTGGACGTAGAAAATGATATTAATCATTGTTACCCTTGCCGGGCGTTTTAAAAACGAATAAAATGAGGACAAGCGAACACGAAGAGGAGGGTGATACTATGCCCGAGAATAATGAGTCACGTAAAGTGAATTTGGCTGATGCCATCAAGCAAAAGCTGGAGCAGAAGAAACAGCAAAATTCAGCTGCCAATAAGCCGGGACAATTCCAGGCTGGATCTGCGCAAAAAATGAAAAGTCAAAACAACAAAAAACCAAACAACCAGCGTCGTCGTACTGGCGGTTCGTAGAGCCAAAGCCCTACAGACACGAAAAAAAATGCTGTACCTCCAACTTATCCGAGGTGCAGCATTTTTTATTGGAGCGGTGAGGATGAAAGCTGTTAACCATCATCTTCCCCGCCGTCTGTTAATTGTAACCTTATGCTTCAACCGGGTACATGCTTTCACGAAGACCCTTAACCTCTTCGCTCTCCAGATACTCGTCATAACTCATGCTGCGGTCAATAACGCCATTCGGCGTAATCTCAATGATCCGGTTCGCAATCGTCTGAATGAACTGATGGTCATGCGAGGTGAACAGAATCGTTCCATCGAAATCGATCAGGCCATTGTTGAGTGCCGTAATGGATTCCAAATCCAAGTGGTTCGTCGGCTCGTCGAATATCAGCACGTTTGCACCGTTCAGCATCATTTTTGCCAGCATGCAGCGAACCTTCTCGCCCCCGGACAATACGCTTGCCTTCTTCAGCGCTTCCTCACCGGAGAACAGCATGCGGCCCAGGAACCCCCGCAGGAATGTTTCATCCTGGTCTTTGGAGTATTGGCGCAGCCATTCCACAAGATTGATATCCACGCCGTCGAAATAAGCGGAGTTGTCTTTCGGGAAATAAGCTTGGGTAGTTGTAACTCCCCAGCTGTATTCGCCCTCATCTGCCTCAGTTTCACCTGTAATGACCTGGAACAGCGTTGATTTCGGCATCCCGTTTGGTCCAACAAATGCGATTTTGTCGCCTTTGTTCACAACAAAGCTGATGTTATCCAGAACCTTCTCGCCATCCAGGGACTTCGTAATGCCATCCACCGTGAGCAATTGTTTACCAGCTTCGCGTTCAGGCTTGAAGTGGAGAAACGGATATTTCCGGTTCGAAGGACGAAGATCCTCCAGCGTGATTTTATCAAGCTGTTTCTTACGGGAAGTCGCCTGCTTCGATTTGGAAGCATTCGCGGAGAAGCGTTGGATAAACGCCTGCAATTCCTTGATCTTCTCTTCCTTTTTCTTGTTGGCATCGCGTTGAAGTTCAAGAGCCAGCTTACTGGATTCGTACCAGAAGTCGTAGTTGCCGACATACAGCTGGATTTTACCAAAGTCGATATCCGCAATATGCGTACATACCTTGTTCAGGAAGTGACGGTCATGGGACACCACGATAACGGTGCCTTCGTAATCCATAAGGAAGTTCTCGAGCCACTGAATCGATTCCAGGTCCAAGTGGTTGGTAGGCTCATCCAGCAGCAGGTTGTGCGGGCGGCCAAACAAGGCCTGCGCCAAGAGAACGCGTACCTTCTCATTGCCGCTCAGCTCTGCCATTTTCTTATCATGCAGCTCGCGCGGAATACCGAGACCAATCAGGAGCGCCGCCGCATCCGGCTCTGCATCCCATCCGTTCAACTCTGCGAATTCGCCTTCCAGCTCACCCGCACGCATACCGTCTGCTTCGGAGAAATCGGATTTTGCATAGAGCGCATCCTTCTCTTTCATGATGTGGTACAGACGTGCATGGCCCATGATAACCGTCTCCAGAACTGGATACTGGTCATATTCATAGTGGTTCTGCTTCAGAACCGCCATCCGTTCATTCGGTGTCATATGAACCTCGCCTTGGTTTGGCTCAATCTCACCGGAGAGGATTTTTAAGAATGTAGACTTACCCGCCCCGTTTGCGCCGATGAGGCCGTAGCAGTTGCCCGGGGTGAATTTTATATTGACATCTTCAAATAGTGCTCGTTTGCCATAGCGGAGCGTTACGCCGCTTGTACTGATCATTAAGCATTACCATCCTTTATCACTATTGGTTTCAGCACATTATAGCATAAGTCCGGCGGTTATCGAAGCTTCTGCACGATATAAAACGGTTTTAAACAAATATAACCTCCTGCTCCCGCCAATTTCTCTTGGCAAGCACACAGGAGGCCTATATGGTTCATCCTATTAAAATTTAAAGTGATTAAGATTGTGCACTGCGGCATTCAGGCTGAACCTTGAAGGTTTCTCCGTACTTCAATACGCAAATTCTCTCCTTGGCGATACCGAGCCGCTGGCGTTCCGCTTCCATCCGGTCCAGCGCTTCTCTGGCTGTATCGTCAGCTAGCTTAAACGTACCGTAATGCATCGGAATCATCGTCTCCGCTTTCACATCCATAAACGCCTGCAGCGCCTCTTCCGGATTGACATGCTGTGACGTCATGAACCATTCCGGCTCATAGGCCCCGATCGGCATCAGAGCAAGGTGGATGTTGAACCGCTCGCCAATCAGCTTGAAGCCCTCGAAGTATCCGCTGTCTCCGGCAAAATATACATTCGGCGGAAGCAAGCGGGTATTGGCCTCGGCAGCACCCCCGACTTCACATGAGGATTCATCAGAAGGATCCGGGTCGATCTTCGCGTCCTGCAAAACAGGCTCCATCACGAATCCTCCCCAGTGGGATGTGTTCGTGTCAAACGGCGTGCGCCGTGTCCAGTGCTGGGTTGGCACAAATGAGAATTTCACGTCCCTGATGGTCGTGGATTCCCACCATTTCAGCTCGATGACACGGCGGAAGCCCTTATTCATCATTTTGCGACGCAGACCAATTGGCACAATAATGGTCGTATCCGCACGATACAGCTTGCGGATCGAAGCAATATGCATATGGTCATAGTGAGAATGCGAGATCAAAATAACATCGATTGGAGGAATCTCATGAATGGGAAGTCCAGGTTCTCCAAGGCGCTTGTTAAAACCCATTCTCCGCGCCCATACGGGATCAGTAACGATATTCATGCCTTCATATTGGATGAAGAACGTGGCGTGCCCGATCCAGGTAACGGAGGTTTCGTGCCGGTTGCTATGCAAATACTGAAGATCCGGCGTCAGGTTCGGAATGCAGTAGGAATAATCCTTCTTCTTCTGACGACGTTCGTCGCGCCACTGCTTGAACTGTTTCAGTGTTTTGTCTGTGCTGACGTTATCGATATTGTTATAGCGAATCTTTGGCATGCAGCCTCCTCCTTCCATTACCCATATTTTAACCTGTAATGACCTATCCGCTCAACTTTACGCTTGTTGTTCTTTTTACACCGAATGATTATTTGCGAAACAATCCCTTTGAGTATATAGCTTCAATCCGAAGGATCCTTGTACTTTACAACATAGATCGCCAGAAAGGCTACAGCAGCCAGAACGGTTAGCATCGGTGCGACAAAAATGCTGAAATCCTCCACTTCGCTCACCCTTTCTTGGCGGACTTGCCCCGAATGTAGTTGGCGTCGAACAGAAACAGCCGCATCAGCAGGATCAGCGAAGGAACCAGCACGCAGAAGCCAAGGATGAACGCGGTAATCAAAGCGATCGCCATGGCGTCGTTCGTAATGCTCTCATGAATATGAATGTAATCATAGAGAATGTACGGCAGATGGGAGCGGCCATAGCCATACCAGGCAAACGCAAATTGGAACATGACCATGATAAAAGCGATGCCGAGCCGGGTACGTTTCCACACAAGATAGACCGCAATCACGAAGCAGATAAACGATGCGATAAACATCCAGGCGATATCCAGCATGTTTTGAAAATGGACCGGATTCTGATGGTTAATCTGGAAAAACGCGAAAACCGAAGCGAGGATGGTCGGTCCGCTCCAGCCCAGCGCATATCCCCGGACCACGCCGAATGCCACCTCATCCCCCGCGCGCTGCGCGTAATAGGACAAGAACATCGCCGAGATATACAGAACACTGACAAGAGCGAGCAGGATAACCGACCACGTGTACGGATTCGTAAAGAATGCATACCAGTGCAGCTCCACCTTCCCGTTGTCCACATAGATAATGCCGCCTTCCGAGATGGCTAGTATCGTGGACAGCGCAGCAGGAATGAGGAGGCCCGTTGCTCCGTATAACCCCATGTGTACGATGTTGTTCCCGATCTGGGTGCCATACGTATGATAGGCGTAATAAGCGCCCCGAATCGCCAGCAGCACAAGCGCAAGGCTGCCTGGTACGAGCAGAGCGGTTCCATAATAGTACGCCGCATCCGGAAAGAAACCGACAAGACCGACCACAAAAAAGATCAGGAACACGTTGGTCACTTCCCACACGGGGGATAAGTACCGCTGAATGATGTTATGAATCTTGTTCTCATGTCCGGTAAGAACACTGTAAAAGCTGAAAAATCCGGCACCGAAATCAATCGAGGCAACCAGCAAATAGCCAAACAGGAACGTCCACAGGACGGTTATTGCCACCATGGCATAGCTCATTTGCGGTCTCCCCCTTCGAGTTCAAGTCCCAGCTGCCGGATTTCCTCTTCAGCACTCTTATTGCGGAACAATTGGCTAAGCACCCGGATCGCGGAAATGGAGAGCACCAGATACAGGACGATAAACAGCACCAGCATCCAGCCGACGCTGGAAGAAGTCGTCGCCGCATCCGATACCTTCATATATCCGCGTAAGATCCATGGCTGCCTTCCAATCTCGGCAAGGAACCAGCCCAGCCATATGGCTGTCATTGAGAGAGGCCCTAAAGCCAATATACTGAGCAGCAGCCATTTTGGATAAGGCTTTTTGCCAGGAAGTTTCTTGCGGAACATATACAAGAGCGGTATGAGAACGATCACCGCGCCGCTTGTCACCTTCAAATCAAAAAAATAGTGGACCGACAGGGGCGGTCTTTCATTCTCCGGAAATTCATTCAACCCGATGACCTCCGTGCTGGGACTATTCCCGGCTAATATGCTAAGCGCATAAGGAATCTCCAGTGCATACTTAATCTCATTGTTCTCATCGAGGAAACCGCCGTAAATAAGCGGAGCCTCGGTCATCGTCTCAAAATGCCACTCGGCCGCCGCCAGCTTCTCCGGCTGGTATTTCGCCAGAAACTTGCCGGAGAAATCCCCGATCATCACCGTCGCTACAGCAAAAACAAAGGTGGACACCACCGTCAGTTTCAGCGCTTTTTTAAAATAAATATGTTTGCTCCCCCGCAGAAGGCTGAAGGCCGCTATACTCGCCAATGCCGCAGCGCTGGTGGTATACGCAGAAGCCAGTACATGACTTACCTTGGTTGGTGTCGCCGGATTGAACATGGCTACGAACGGGTTTACATTCGTGAATACACCGTCCACCAGTTCAAAGCCCTGCGGCTGGTTCATAAAAGCGTTCATGCTGGTAATGAAGAACGCCGAACCCGAAGCGCCAATTGCTACAGGGATCAGCAGCATCAGATGGGTCCACTTGTTCTTGAAGCGATCCCACGTGTACAGATATATGCCTAGAAAGATAGCCTCCACAAAAAAAGCAAAGGTTTCCAAAAATAGCGGCAGTGCAATGGCCTTACCGGCAACACGCATAAACGTAGGCCACAGCAGGCTTAGCTGCAGACCGATCGCGGTACCTGTCACAACGCCGACCGCCACGGTAATGACATACCCCCGCGCCCACCGCCTGGCGAGCAATGTATAGTAATTGTCTCCCGTCCGGATCCCCCTCCACTCCGCCAGGGCCAGCATGATCGGAATTCCTACCCCGATGGTTGCCAGAACAATATGTACAAACAGGGTCAGACCGGTTAATATCCGGCTCATCAGTACTGGATCCAGTGAAGACATCAGGTTCACTCCTTGGGTTCTTTTATCCAAAATATTTCATGTAGCGCAAATATCCTTTCACCGCGCCGTACAGCATAATGGCCGCAACGATAAAGCATAGAAGCGCAAGCCTTCTCTCCTGATTCCTGTACATGCGTACGCCAGCCTCCTTATGTATGACAGCCCTCTGCAAGGGTGCTATTCTTCGCAGCGGTTACTCTTTGAAAATAGGAATGGAATACAGCCACCCTTATCAGTTTGACAAACCTTTCCTCTTTTTATCCAAAGTCCGTTCATTTTGTTTGAAACCGCTGCATGATGTTTTTTCCTGCTGGGAAAAGAGGTACAATAAGAAGATAAGGAGGCGATACCATACCATGAAAATTACATTCATTGAACCAACCCCGAGCCCGAACTCCATGATGCTTCATCTCGATGAAACGCTGGAAGCCGGGATACGCAGAACATATACAGTAGATAACGAACGTTCGGCTCCCCCCTGGATCAAGCAATTGCTGCACATTCCGGGTGTGAAGAGCGTGTTCCATACCCTCGATTTCATCGCGCTGGACCGTAAAGGCAATGCCGATTGGCCTTCCATTCTGGGCGCTGTTCAGGAAATATTCGGCCAGGAGGGACTTGCTGCCGGATTAAAAGAAGCCGATGAGGACTTCGCCTTCGGCGAAGCTCAAGTATTCGTGCAGTATTTCCGGAATATTCCGATGCAAATTCGTGTAAAGGGCGGTAACCAGGAAGAACGTATCGGCCTGTCCGAGCGCTTCTCCCAAGCGGTAGCTGCCGTGGGAACCGCATCGCTTATCAAGGAACGCAAACTGAAGGAATACGGCGTTCGCTACGGACAGCTTGCCGACATTGCCCGTGACGTCGAGCAGGAGCTTGAGGCTGCATTCCCGCAGGAGCGGCTGGATAAGGTTGTCGCTCAGGCCATTGCCCATGGTGCAAGCGATGAGGACTTCGTCGAGCAGCGCCGGAAGCTGACAGACGAAGAAATGGAAGCTGCGCTGCAGGACGAAGACTGGCGCGTCCGCTATGCCGCGCTGGATGTACTGGAGCCTACCGAGAAACACATCCCGCTGCTTCGCAAAGCGCTTCAGGATCCGAAGATGCAGATTCGCCGGCTCGTTGTTGTGTACTTGGGCGATCTTCGCTCACCTGAAGCGATGGAGCTCTTATATGAAGCGATGCGCGACGAAACGCCAGCCGTGCGCCGTACCGCCGGGGATACGCTGTCCGATATCGGGGATGCTGCCGCTACCCCGGTCATGATCGAAACGCTGAAGGACAGCAGCAAGATTGTTCGCTGGCGTGCTGCACGCTTCCTGTATGAAGTGGGGACCGAGGAAGCCCGTTCCGCTCTTGAAGAAGCTGCGGACGATCCGGAGTTTGAGGTTAGCCTTCAGGCCCGCATGGCACTGGAACGCATCGAATCCGGTGAAGAAGCCGCCGGAACCGTCTGGCAGCAAATGGCCAAGCGGAATCAATCCTAATCGCACAGGAGTCAACCGCGAACCGTCAAAATTAACCATTGCTTCTAGCGAATGATGTGATTTATACTAGGAATCTCTTGCTAGAATTGAATATACAGATAGCCTCATCATTCCAAGATGAGGTAGAGGTTGCAGACATGATCAGTAGTTGTGCCGAGGCGAAGAGAAGCCGGTGAAGCACAGTGAAAGGCATGTCTGCCGAAGTGCAGGGTATGCTCTTGTATCCTGTGCTGGGACCGTTGTCGAAAGAAACGGAACTGTCACGGGGAATTCCCCGTGTTGTGCTATCTTCATGGAGGGTAATGATGCGGATACGATAAAGACCGCAGGTATAGGACCTGTGGTCTTTTTTTCTGGCAGAGCATAGATTTCAAATTTTATTTCTTAGTGTATAGAAGGAGTGTTCGACCTTGAATCGCAAAAAAGCCCCTGCTGCTTCGCTGAAGCCGAGCTTTAAAGCACGCCATATGACCATGATCGCGCTTGGCGGCTCGATCGGAACAGGCCTGTTCCTGGCAAGCGGAACCGCCATTTCCTCTGCCGGCCCGGGCGGAGCGCTTATCGCTTATGCTGCCGTTGGCCTTATGGTCTATTTCCTGATGACCAGCCTGGGCGAGCTGGCCACCTATCTTCCGGATTCCGGCTCATTCAGCACCTATGCCTCCCGGTTTGTCAGCCCTGCCTTCGGATTTGCCGTTGGCTGGAACTTCTGGTACAACTGGGCCGTGACCATTGCCGCCGAGCTCGCGGCCGCAACGGTGATTATTAAATTTTGGTTCCCGGACAGCCCTTCGTTTGTATGGAGTCTGTTGTTCCTCGCAATCATGTTCGGCCTGAACTTTCTGTCCGCCAAAGGGTACGGCGAATCGGAATATTGGTTTGCTATCATTAAAGTGGCAACCGTCATTATCTTCCTTATCATCGGAGTCATGATGATCTTCGGCATACTTGGCGGTGAAGCGGTTGGTTTCACCAACTTCAGCCTGGGCGACGGGCCCGTGCACGGCGGATTCTTTGCACTGGTCGGGGTCTTCATGGCTGCAGGCTTCTCCTTCCAGGGGACCGAGCTGATCGGGGTCGCCGCCGGTGAAAGTGAAAATCCGCGAAAGCATGTGCCCAAGGCCATTCGCCAGGTGTTCTGGCGCATTCTGATTTTCTACATCTTTGCTATTTTTGTCATCGGCATGCTGATCCCTTACACTCATCCAAGCTTGCTTCAATCCGGTGTGGATAATATCGGGGTCAGCCCATTCACTTTGGTGTTTGAGAAGGCCGGTCTGGCCTTTGCCGCATCGGTTATGAACGCGGTCATTCTAAGCTCCGTGCTGTCTGCCGGCAACTCGGGGATGTATGCCTCAACTCGTGTCCTGTATGCGATGGCGAAGCAGGGAATGGCTCCGAAATGGCTCAGCCGCCTGAACAGCCGCGGCGTTCCCGTAGCGGCTCTGATCGTAACCTCCGCAGTTGGCATGCTGGCCTTCCTGGCCTCCTTCTTCGGCGATGGTGTTGTGTATGTGTGGCTGCTGAATGCATCCGGCATGTGCGGGTTTATCAACTGGCTGGCTATCGCGGTAAGCCATTATCGCTTCCGCAAGGCCTACGTTGCCCAAGGAAAAGACCTGAAGGATCTGCCATTCCGTGCGCGTTGGTTCCCCTTCGGTCCCATCTTCGCTTTCCTGCTCTGCCTTGTCGCCATCATTGGCCAAGGTAATTTCAGTGGTGAGATCGACTGGTTAACAATCATTGCTACGTATGTGAGCGTTCCGCTGTTCCTCTCCATCTGGTTCGGCTACCGGTTCGTTAAGAAAAGCCGGGTTGTGCCTTTGAATGAGTGCGATTTAAGCACGAACGTCAATAATAACTAAAGCCAGATATGCACAAAAAGGCTTCCCTCCTTCAATGAGGAGGGAAGCCTTTTTTTAGTGATCGCACTACCATATGATTTGAACTCTCAGATCATCCGTATCTTCAAAAGCATTATGATAGTATTTGATGGAGCCGAGACTGCTCTTCAACTGCAATTGCTGGAGCACATTCACAAGCTCACGCTCACTGCCTTCAAACCGGAATACGAGCTTTTGGCCGCCTTTAGCCTTGGCCGCCTTAACCAGCGGCTCCAGCTGCTTATAGGAACTGACAATGGAACGGGTATCATACAGCTGATACTCCAAATCCCGCTTGATTTCTTCGTATACCCCGGCCTTCGCACGATCCTTTACGGCCAACCCGGCCAGCGTGCTGCGATAGAGCGTATCCGCCTTCGGGTAGGATTTCACCCAGGTATGATCGCGGCTCATCTGTTCATCGGTCCGGAGATAGTACGTATAAGACACCTCATTCTCCCGATCCGGCACCGGATCGTTCCACGTTGTGTCCAGATGGTACCATTTGCCGTCCAGCAGAACCAGGTTCCAGGCATGAAGCTGACCCTTGGGATTGTCAGAGGCATAAGCTGTGCCTTCCAGAATTTTGTTCTGAATTCCTGCTTCCCTCAGCAGCTTATGGGTTAACAGGGAATAGCCCTGGCATACCGTGCTGCCGGTATAGAGCCCATCATAGGCCGTATATTTCGTGAGCGTTGTATCATATTTCAAGTTGCGGACGACCCAATCATGGATGGCCTTCACCTTCTCATGATCGTTCATGTCCGGCTTGATGATACGCTTCAATATGCTGTCGGTATGCTGATTAACATAGTCCGTCTGTTCCGCAGTCTCGCGGTAACTCAACCGGACCGTAACATTGGCGGAACTGGATGTTCCACGATAGTCGTAGCTATAGCTTGCGATGGTGTAGTGAATATACGGATCACTGGCCATTGCCTGATCGAGTGCATCTTTAAGCTGTGATTTCAGTGATTTGGTCTCTCCCTGATAAACAAAACGAACCGTTGACTGCCTGTCGCTCATCGCGGTTAACAGCTTCTGCTGAATGGCACTGACCGACTTCACGACCGCTTTGTTGGAAGTAGCATAGACATCACTGAGGTTAGCCGGCTCTGGTACTGCTGCAACGGTTACCGCCAAAGTCCCTATGAACAGTAATTTAACTATCGTTCCTCGGCTTCGTTTCATCGGTACACCCGCCCTTCATCTTCCTCATCCGTATGCACCACCATTGTAACACATAACATCAGGGCTTAAGGGTTCTAGTTTTGTCGACCGGGCACGAATATCAGATATTACCAATAAAATGTGGACAGGAAAGAATCGCTTCGTCCAGCCAGTTTCGACATGCGAACCAGAACCTCTGCAGCTTCCGCACGCGTTACCTCTCGCTCCGGCAGAAACTTTCCATCCACCGCCGGTAGAAGTCCAAGCTTCAAGGCAATCAGCGCTGCTCCTTTGTTAGACACGGCGTCAGCATCCGAGATCCCCTGTACGTCGGTCGGCAGAATAAAGGCTTTGGATAACTTCTCATAATTCAAAATGCGGGTCAGCGAGCTGGCCAATTCATCTCTTGTGAGCTTGCGGTCGAGCTGCAGCGGACTTTCCGGATCGTACGGAATCCAGTTCTGTCCGAGCAATACCTGAATGGCCTGATAATATGGATGATCCGGCTGCAGACCTGCATAAGGGTCCATCGTGGATCTTCCATACAGCTGTTCGTATGAAGGGCTAACTGCCGCCGCTACCAGCTGATACCATTCGCCAAGGGTAATCTGGCGCTCCGGATATACCTTTCCGTCCTTGTCCGGAACCAATACCCGGTATTTGACCAGCTCCTTAAGGGCTGCTTCTGCCGAATGACCGGCTGCATCCGTGACTGCCGGAATATCCTTGCGGCTGATTTCCGGCGTAATATCACGCCATTCCCCGCTCTTGGCGTCAAGCGGCACCGTAATGCCGCCGTAGGCTGCCCTTTTGTGTGTTGCATAATAGATCAGTCTAATGAACGGCTTCGTGATCTCATTACCCATCGAATAACCGCCGTAATAACCATATTTCAACTTCAGATCAATCTCTTTTAAGTATTGGGATCTCGCCTGCTCTGCGCTGATTGCAGGTTTCACGTCCGTTGGCAGCTTGGATAGGACGGCGTCCGAATTCACGTTGAAGTTCTGAATCTGGCCGTTGCCATCGATAGCCAAATTCACGGAATCCCCCATCACGCGGATATCGCCGACATAGCGCTGGAATGAAAATTGATAACTCAGGCCGGTATTGTTCTTGCCCAGTTTATCAACCGACGTCAGTTTCCATTCCTGGCTGGCGTTAGGCACCAGTTTCGTTACGGTATCGAAGGCGAGCTTCTGCGCAGCCTGCTGCGAAATCGGGCTCTTCACCTCAGGGGTTCCGCTGCTGTCATAACGATATCTGCTGTACGAGTAGATCTGACCGGTCTTGGCATCCAATTCCGCAGACACCATCTCCCCTCTCCCCATGGATGAGACGCTGCTGTCAGTCCATCTGATATTCCACGTCTTCGTCTCTTTGTTGCTCCATCGGGTTCCCAGAGTCTTGGACTCTGTTTTCAGGCCAGACGGGAGCTTGATCTGGGACTCCACCCATTGTGCAGCGGCTTCACCGCCGGATAGAGATGCCGTGACAGGCTTGAAGGCCTCCCCGGATGCCGGGATCGTACGGTTCTCTATAGAAATAAGCTCACTCTCTTCCCCTGTGAATCCAATGAACTTCCCTGTATTGGCATCCAGTGAATAACTGGATTGATCGTTAGGTATGTAACCTAAAAAATAATTGCCCTTGGAGTTGTTATATAAGTTCTCAGGCACATAAGCCAAGGAGACTTGGAATTGTTCCTCAAACAATTTGCGAATCGAGGCTTCATCCAACTTCGGTGTTGATGATGGAAACTCTTCTTTGATCTGATTGCGGGAGTAGCTCATGATATTGCCCTGTCCATCCAGCGTGATCGAAATGCTGTTCACATCCGATTCAATCCCGTTGTGTGCCGTCTGAAAATAGAATTCAAACCGGGGCGGACTAAACAAGGCAGCTTGCATTCCAAGATAAGCCTCATTCTCCTTAAAGTCGCTGGTCTTCACGTCCGAGGCGTGACTGGCTATCCATTGAAGCGCCTTCGCCTTCGCCTGTTCTCTTGTTATCACCGGTTTGTCACTCTCATTATTCAGTATACGATTAGGAAGATAAATATTAATAAGTTCACCCGTTACCGCATTGACCTGGGCACTAAAGCCGGAGCTTGAGTTCCCTTTGTTTAACACCAGTTGTATGTCCCATGCGAGCGCGTTGGATCTCATGCCGTCGTCCTCCAGGAACTGCACGTTGGTTACCTTGACGTTCTTCAGTTCAGGAAAAGCCTTCTTAACGATCTCTTCCGCCTGCTTGGACGAAATCTTGGCCCCTTTCGGTATTTCGTTATCCGTTACACTCTCCGAAGCCGCACTCCCGCCGTTGTTGACGGTAGTCGTTACCGTATCGGATACAGCGACGCCGCTCCCCGGAACGGAATTATCCCCCCATACCGGCTGCGCCAAACAGAGCATGGCTGTAGCCGTGACCGCACACACGGTCTTTTTTACCCTTACCTTCTTTTTAACCGATGAATTCACTCGATTCGCTCCCTTCCATTAACTTGAACCTAACCATGCCTTACTTACACATGATGATATCCTTAACAAGTGCCTGTACACGGCAGCAATGACATAACCAAGCCACCCTAAATAATACCATAACTTGTCTATATATTCCTTATGTAGTAAGTTTCCAAAAGATAACCTGCATTGTAAAGGATGAACAAAGTGTAACTATTGAATCGACCCTCTTGGCGATGGTTCATACCTCTCAAACTATACATGTTACAGCCCCTTGGCTGCATTCACAAAAGCAGCGGCGCGACTCGTGATTTCATCCCTATTGCCGGCAACCAGTGCATCCTTGGGAAGCAGCGAACTGCCCAGGCCGACCGCTGCCGCGCCAGCTGCAAAATAGTCCGCAAGGTTATCCAGCGTCACGCCTCCCGTCGCCAGCAGCGGAATATGATGGAGCGGTCCCTGAAGCTCCCGAATGAATTCCAGGCCCAGGCTGGCCGTAGGAAACAGCTTCACGATCTCAGCCCCGGCTGCGTAGGCCGCCACAATCTCCGTCGGCGTCATCGCTCCGGGCCACACATCTATTCCATGCTCTAAGGCATACTCAATGACGGATAGATCCGTATTCGGGGAGATCAGAAACTGTGCTCCTGCACAGACTGCTTCCTTCGCCATCTCCACGTCAAGGACGGTCCCCGCCCCTACATATACAGCACCATCATACCGGGTACGCCAGTCCTCCATAATATGCAGAGCACCTTCGGTATTCATGGTCACTTCCATAAACCGGATTCCCCCCTGGGACAATCCCTCTCCTACGAAGCCTGCCTGTTCTCGGGTAATGCCGCGCACAATGGCAACGATTTTCTCGCGCTTGAGTTCAGCTGTCAGTTTCAATCCCATGCCCTCCCCTTCTTTTTACACGTCCCGCTTTATCCTAAATCGATATAATCCCAAATGCTACATAATGATCACATGTTACAGAGCCTCAAGAACCTGCCATCTGCAAAAAAAGATAATAACAGCCGCGCCTCCAGGAGCCTTATCCAAGCCTCTGCCTCACAATGTCTCCGGGCGAGCCTTCAGCCTGATTCAAGTATATGCCGTCATAAGCGCTCACGCAAAAAAAGCAGGCCAGGAATATCATCCCTGACCTGCGATTCTGTATCCTACATGAATTATCCACGGAATGCGGACAGCGCTGCGCCGAGCTCGCGCGTTGCTCCGTATACGCTCTGATAGAGTCCGAACAGCTTGTCATATACTTGAACCGCTTCAGGATCGGGAGAATAAGCGCGAGCTGGCCGCAAGAACTCCCTTGCGCAATCCTGAAGGCTTGGAAACCAGCCGCAGCCATAAGCTGCAAGCATCGCTGCGCCCATGGCAGGGCCCTGCTCGCTTTCCAGCTTCACGATTTCGGCGTTGAACACATCCGCCTGCATCTGCAGCCAGGTTTCGTTCTTGGCACCGCCACCGATGGAAATGACACGGTCAATTTGCTTGCCCGATGCACGTAAAATATCGATGGATTCACGCAGGGAAAACGTGATTCCTTCCAGTACCGATCGTGCGAAGTGAGGCAGCTCATGTCCTGCGTCCATTCCTATGAAGCTGCCGCGAATGGCAGCGTCCGGATGCGGTGTGCGCTCACCGACAATGTATGGCGTGAACAGCAGACCATTGCTGCCAGCCGGGATACTCCCGATATCGCTTAACAGCTCATCAAAGGAAACGTCCGGTGCAAAGGTATCCTTGAACCAGGTCAAGCTGTATCCAGCCGCCAAGGTTACGCCCATAATATAGTAGGCGTCCCTCTCGCTGTGATTAAAGAAGTGGACCTTCCCTTCAAAATCCACCTCGCGCCGCTCCTCGTAGGACAGCACCACGCCCGATGTGCCAATGCTGCACATCGTCTGCCCTTCTTCCAGAATACCGGCACCGATCGCGCCGCAGGCGTTGTCCGCGCCGCCGGCAAATACCTTCGTCTCCGGCCGCAGACCGGATTGCCTGGCGATCTCCGGCAGCAGGGTTCCGCACTCGTCGAAGGATTCGACCAGCGGCGGGCAGAAGCTGTGGGGCAGATGGAAGGCATCCAGTATATCCGCACTCCATGATTTGCCCGCCACATCCAGCAGCAGCGTCCCGGCAGCATCGGAATAGTCCATCGTATACTGTCCGGTCAAGCGGTATCGTACATAGTCCTTCGGCAGCAGGAACAGAGCTGCCTGATCAAGCAGTTCCGGTTCAAACTCCTGCACCCACAGAATTTTCGGCAGGGTAAAGCCTTCCAGCGCGCGGTTGCGCGCGATGCCGAGCAGCTTCTCCTGCAAGGTATCCTCAATACGGCGGCATTGCGCCGTTGTACGGGTGTCGTTCCACAGAATGGCCGGACGCAGCACGACGCCCTCTCCATCGACCAATACCAAACCGTGCATTTGCCCGGAGAAACTCAATCCCTCAACCTCGGCTGGAGAGATGTCGTTCCCCTCCATCAACAGACGTAACGACAATACCGTTTTGTCTACCCAGTCCTCCGGCCGCTGTTCGCTGTAACCCGGCTTCGGCTGGCTCAGCGGATACGCCTCCGAATGCTCGGCGACTACCGTGCCGCTGCGGTCCACCAGCACGGTCTTCACCGCACTGGTTCCCAAATCAACTCCGATAACGTAACTCATCTAGATCCTCCTTCGTTTCATCATGAACCGAATATGAAAGGTGTATTGGTTTCCTTGTATGAAATAAGTACACCGGCTTCCCTGAAGGGAGCCGGTGAAGGTTTGAATGTCATAGAGCCAACTTGAAGCCAGCATGCATTAGTTTGCAAGAATGTACTGATTCAGAATCCCTTTCAGCATTTCTTGACGACCGGATTCATTCTGACGAGGGGACTCATTGTTCAACGCATATTCTGCAAGGGAAGCCAACGTGGCTTTGCCGGATACAACATCCGCACCGATGCCTTCGTTGAAGCTGCTGTAGCGGTTCGCAATGAAGTCTTCGAACACACGGTCTTCAATAAGCTTCGCTGCCACCTTCAAGCCTTTGGCATAGGTATCCATGCCTGCAATGTGAGCATGGAACAGATCTTCCGGCTCGAAGGATGGACGACGAACCTTGGCGTCAAAGTTCACGCCGCCGCGGCCGAGACCGCCATTCATCAACACTTCATAGAGCGTCAAGGTAGCATCATAGATATTAACCGGGAATTCGTCGGTATCCCATCCAATCAGCATATCGCCCTGGTTCGCATCAAGAGAACCGAGCATGCCATTGATGCGCGCTACACGAAGCTCATGCTCAAAGGTATGACCAGCCAGCGTTGCATGGTTTGCTTCGAGGTTCAATTTAAAGTGCTTGTCGAGACCGTATTTCTGCAGGAATGCAATTGTGGTTGCCGCATCGAAGTCATATTGATGCTTCGTCGGCTCCTTCGGTTTAGGCTCGATCAGGAATTGGGCGTCAAAGCCGATTTCCTTCGCATAATCCACCGCCATATGGAACAGGCGCGCCAGGTTATCCAGCTCAAGACCCATATCCGTGTTCAGCAGGGTCTCGTAACCTTCACGGCCTCCCCAGAACACATAGTTCTCGGCGCCAAGGCGTTTACCAACCTCAAGGCCTTTCTTCACTTGTGCTGCTGCATGTGCGTACACATCAGCGTTGCAGGTCGTGCCTGCGCCATGCATAAAGCGCGGATTCGTGAACATGTTCGCTGTGTTCCACAGCAGTTTTTTGCCGGTGGATTTCATATGATCTTCAATCGACTCTACAATCGTATCAATGTTGCTGTAAAACTCACGCAGATTGCTGCCTTCCGGAGCAATGTCCACATCGTGGAAGCAGAAATACGGAAGGTTCAATTTCTCCATGAACTCAAAGCCTGCTTCTACGCGGGCTTTTGCAAGGTCCATACCGGAGTAGCTGCCCCAAGGGCGAACCGCTGTGTCGGCCCCAAACGGGTCAGAGCCGCCCGCAGTCAATGTATGCCAGTAAGCCATCGCGAAACGGAGATGCTCTTCCATCGTTTTGCCGGCTACAACTTCTGTCGGATTATAAAATTTAAAAGCATAAGGGTTGGTCGATTGGCTGCCTTCGTATTCCACTTTGCTGATGTTGTTAAAATAGGCCATGAATAAATCCTCCTATACCTTATTAAGGTTTGGTTAACGCTTACAAGGCTATCCTAACACAGCTTTTCTACTTTGTCTATTGGTTAAACAAAGTTATTCTTTTACAACTTTTACAAGCCCGATGGTCCCTACTATTACGGCTGCCGTTTGCCAGTGTGCCCCTATGCTCACGTTGTGCCCACGAACTAAAACAGCGGAACCATCCCGATAGATAACAGCGAACCTCGCCCGCAGAGCCCCGCTGTACAAGGGCAGTGTTTCCCCTGTACGACGTTACACCTTGTTGCAATTTCCGAACTTTGCCCCTAGACTATGAGCATATCAAATCTTTAAGACAAATAAATCATCATCAAAGCAAGACTAAAAGGATGAATGCACATGACGAATATTACCGGTGACCAGGCTTTGGTCAAGAAAATTAATACATCGATTATTCTGGATACAATACGTCAGCACGCCCCGGTCTCCCGGGCCAAGGTTTCCAAGTTGACTGGGCTGAACAAGGCCACCGTCTCCAATCTCGTACAAGAACTGAGCAGTCATCATCTGATCCAGGAGATCGGACCCGGAGAATCCAGCGGCGGCAGAAAGCCGCAGCTGCTCCTGTTCAACGGACAGGCCGGTTATGCCATCGGCGTAGAGCTGCGCGTCAAACAAATGACCGCAGTTCTGACGGATCTTGAAGGCCGCATCCTGGCCGAAGACGATAGGCCGCTTGAAGGGCATGACGTTGAATCGGTGACCAGACTCATGGTAAGCATGATTAACGGCCTGATGAGACAGGCCCCACCCTCCCCTTACGGCATCATCGGGATCGGCGTGGGTGTACCGGGCATGGTCGACGGCGACGGCACCGTGCTCTTCGCACCCAATCTGGGTTGGGACATGGTGCCCCTTCAGAAGCAGCTGGAGCACGAACTGGGACTTCCCGTTACCATCGATAACGAAGCGAATGCCGGCGCTCAAGGCGAGCTTCGATTCGGAGCCGGCCAGGATGCCCGCCACCTCCTGTATATTAGCGCCGGCAGCGGTATCGGCTCCGGCATCATTATCAATGGCGAGCTTTATAAAGGCGCCCGCGGGTATGCGGGCGAAAGCGGGCATATGTCCATCGAAGCCGAAGGACGGGAATGCACCTGCGGCAACCGCGGCTGCTGGGAGCTGTACGCTTCGGAGAAATCCTACGACAGCAAAGGTACGGCTCTTCCCTCCAGACGAACGTCCGAGCTTATCCATTACGCCGAGCAGGGCCATGAAGAAACGATCCGCCATTTTGAAGAGCTGGGGCGCTTTCTGGGTGTCGGCATTACCAATCTTGTCAATGGATTCAATCCGCAGTCGGTTATCATCGGTGGACCGCTCTCTGATGCCCGGCCCTGGATTGAGGAAACACTGCAGCAGGTCGTCGCCCAGCGAACGCTTCCCTACCACCGGGAGCTGATGGAGATCCGGTTTGCCGAGTTGGGCAGCCGTTCTACCCTGATTGGCGCAGCATATTCTGCCATCTCGCAATTTCTTGGGCCGGTAAGGGTATCCATGCCGATTCATTAAAAATTGACGATATTTTGTCGTAATTAACGCCCTGCATATTAAGGAAAATTTCATGATTTTCCGCTATAATTAATCTCGTCCTGACATTTAAATTATCATTTTCATTATGGGAATGCGTGTGATTGTTATACTAAAGGGAGAGGAACCGCTCAAATGACCTATGTAAGCATTGCGGATATATCGCCAGAAATGTTTGTGACTGTATTGCTGTTTCTCCTAGTTATCGCACCTTTGTTCAGTCTCAGCATTATGCGTTTTTTTCAAGGCAAGAAAAAAAACGGATTCATTCTTCTCGGCTCCGGCGTAGGTGTGTATGTTGTATTTCAGATCATCATGAGTCTGTTCTTTAGCAAATGAACACCCGTTGCAGCATCTGCTTGAAGCCAAAAAAAGCTCTTTCCCTGGCCAGGGAAAGAGCTTTTTTTCTCTCATATCATGAAACAAGCGGTTCGCTTGCCATAAGGTATCGATGATCTTAAGCTTCCGGATTCAACGCTTTGTTGAACTGAAGTTTGTTCATGCCAAGAATGCGGTGCTCACCAATGATGGTGAGAGGTACTGCACGAACGCCCATATCCCATACTTGTTGAGCAAACTCGTCGTTTTGTTCGATGTTGCGCTCTTCAAATTCGATGCCTTGATCGGACAAGAAACCTTTCACTTGTTTACAGTGCGGGCAGTTGTTGGAGGTGTATACAATAACATTTTCCATGGTCGGTCAGTCTCCTCTACTTATGATTTGATTCTATTAGAGCCGGTTCGATCTCTATCTATACAGTTTACAACACGACCGCGCTGTGTTCCAAGCTCTCAATGTACTTCTCGGCATCCATAGCTGCCATACAGCCGCTTCCTGCTGCTGTGATCGCTTGTCTGTAACGGGTATCCTGCACGTCACCGCAAGCAAATACGCCTTGGATATTCGTCTCGGAGGTTCCTGGCGTAGTTACGATATAACCGTTAGGGTCGGTCGTAATGCTTCCGCCGAGGAAGCCTGTGTTCGGGTGATGACCGATTGCTACAAACACACCGCTTACGGCGATCGTCTCTTCTTCACCCGTTTCGTTATTGAGCACCTTAATCCCTTTAACACCGGACTCGTCTGCGATGACTTCTTGTGGTGTACGGTTCAGTGCCCATTCGATTTTCTCGTTAGCGCGGGCACGGTCCTGCATGATTTTTGAGGCACGCATCTCTTCGCGGCGGTGCACCAGCGTCACCTTGGACGCAAAACGGGTCAGGAAGTTCGCTTCTTCCAGCGCGGAATCTCCGCCCCCAACGACAACAATCTCTTTGCCGCGGAAGAAGAATCCGTCACATGTTGCGCAGGTGCTTACACCGCGTCCCACGTTGTCCTGTTCTCCTGGAATTCCGAGATACTTTGCAGTTGCACCTGTAGAAATGATCAAGGTTTCGGCAACAACCTCACCTAAACCGTCCACATCCAGCTTGAACGGGCGCTCCCCGAACTCAACGCTGTTTACCCAGCCTGTACGAAATTCTGCACCAAAGCGTTCAGCCTGCTGACGCATATTGTCCATCAGTTCAGGACCCATGATGCCTTCGGGAAAACCCGGAAAATTCTCAACTTCAGTAGTGGTTGTGAGTTGTCCGCCAGGTTGCGGACCTTCAATGACGAGCGGGCTCAGATTCGCCCGAGCCAGATAAATTGCAGCCGTCAGACCCGCAGGGCCTGTGCCGATAATAACGGATTTGTACATATGATTTCCCTCCTATATCTGCAACGCTTAATTATAATCATTATAAATTAATATTTATTATGGTTATATCGGAGCCGTATGTCAATATGCCGCCTCACAGCCCAGAGGAAATATTATTTACCTATTCTTCATGATCGGAAAATAAACCAACATATGGAGTGAACTGCATCCTCTTACTTTAAGCGCGTTATCTGCCTTTTGCTATGGAAGCGCTTGCTTCAAGGTTGATTGTACCTACAGAGGAGGTTATATAAATTTCAGCCTATGAACAGACTCCATCCCGCTCTTATATCGGAAGGAAGATGAATTTTTGATGAAAAAAAATGACAGCTATGGCCATTCGTATTTTTCTCGTCCCGGATAAAGTAATCCCCTTCTTCTCCACGCAGGAAAAGAGGGGGAATTTGTTACATGATCAATTGTGCCGCTTCACCTAATTATTTATCGATTAAGGTTTGGAGCGCAGCAGGCGAAGTCCGTTCAGGATGACCAGAATGGTGCTTCCCTCGTGACCGATAACCCCGAGCGGCAGCGCAACACCTTCGATGAAATTGGCTGTAATCAGCGTCAAGATGACGGTGATGGCAAATATCATATTTTGCTTCACGATGCGTTGTACCCGGCGTGCCACCTTAACTGTGCCGGCAATTTCATCGATATTGTCATTCATCAGCACCGCATCTGCTACCTCCAGCGCCGTGCCGCTACCCGAGACACCCATGCCGATCCCGACGGTTGCAGTAGCCAGTGCCGGTGCATCATTAACACCGTCTCCTACCATAACCACATGACCGTAACGGGCACGCAGTTCTTTAATGTGTGTAACTTTATCTTCAGGCAGCAGGTCGGAGAACACCATATCCACGCCGCTTTGCTTCGCAATCACTTGCGCCGTAGCCTTCCGGTCTCCTGTCAGCATCGCCACCTTGATGCCCAACTGCTGCAGCTGCTTAACCGCCATGGCCGCCTGTGGACGGACCGCATCCTGCAGAGCGATCATGCCCGCGATGCTGTCTCCCCTCAAGATAACGGATACCGTCTTGCCCTCGGATTCCAGGGTGTTGCGGATAGACAGCCAGTGCTGGCGATTCACCTCGGATTCAGACAAGCTGTCCTGTTCGATTGAACCGGTAATATCTTGTGCATTCCCAGCGACTTCATCCAAAATATCGCTTTTCCCTATTTTCCAAGTGACGCCATCAACATCGGCCTGCATGCCCCAGCCTGTTATAGACTGACCGTTCTCAACCTGCTGCAGCAAAGCGCCCTCCTTCTCGGCCGATTGGACAATCGCCAATGCCAGCGGATGCTTCGACATTCTTTCAATAGAGGCACTGATGCCAAGCAATTCCTGGCGATCCCATCCTTCTCCTGCTATAAAATCCGTAACCTCAGGTGTACCGAGCGTCAATGTACCAGTCTTATCAAAAGCTACAACCGCCGTGCGTGCCATATTCTCAATATGGGCGCCGCCTTTGAACAGTACGCCTTTTCTGGCTCGATTGGAAATCGCCGACAGCATCGCAGGCATAATCGAGGACACCAGCGCGCATGGGGAAGCCACAACAAGGAACACCATCGCTTTATAAAAAGTAGTATCCCAATCCCACCCAAGGACGGGAGTTGCCAGAACGATCAGCGCCACGGTTGCCATGACAACGATACGTGCGTATATCGATTCAAACCGCTTGATAAACCGTTGTGATTCCGGCACTTCGTTTTCCGCTTCTTCCACAAGCCGGATGATCTTGGCGAATAACGTGGATTCTGCCGATTGCGTCACCTCGATATACAGCACCCCTTCACCATTCAGCGTTCCGGTGAACACTTCATCGCCCACGACTTTATCAACGGGTACGGATTCACCGGTAATCGACGCCTGGTTAACAGAGGAGCTGCCACGATAAATCTTGCCGTCCGCCGGAATCAGCTCGCCCGGCTTCACCAGAATCAGGTCCCCAATCTCCAGCTTGCCGATCGATACCGACACCATCTCTCCCTTCTCAATTCGAAGCGCCGTCTCCGGCTGCAGCTCCATCAAGGAAGAGATATCCTTACGGCTTCGTTCCATCGTATAACTCTCAAGCGCTCCGCTAAGTGCAAAGATAAAGATCAGCATCGCCCCTTCATTCCAGTATCCGATGGCCGCTGCCCCCATAGCGGCAGCAATCATCAGCAGGTTTACATCGAGATCGCGTTCCTTCAGAAGGGTCTCGACTCCCTCCTTCGCTTTCACCCATCCGCCTACGGCATAGGATATTACATATAACACAACCGAGAGCGGCTCTGACCATTGGCTCGTTAGCCAAGCCACCAGCATCAGCATACCGCTGCCCAGCGCAGCTACCACCTCCGAATTGCTCAGCAGGCTGCGTAAATCCCACTTGCCCGGCTGCCGCGGCTCACGCGGATCGGCCCCGTTTTCTATGGATGATATGCGTTCAGTCGACGTTTGATTTTGTATCCATTGCATTACAATCACCTTCCTAATTGAGAATGAGATCCATTATTACTACCCTTAAAATGACACATGCTGCCCCGGCTTCGCCGGAGCAGCATGCTAAATGAGAATGAGAATCATTTTTGAACTTATACAATTTATTTTCCCTAATACAACTTTATAAGTATCATACTCACATCCCCATCATTTGTAAACCCATTTTTTAACCATTTTCTAAAAATATAAAAAACACCAAACACGGTGCTCCGTTTTTTGCCCCGATGAACTCTTATCTGCTAAACAAAAAGAGGCCCTGCGGTCTCGCCGCAGGGCCTCCTCTATGTGTAACTTCCATTTAAAGCGCTCTCATACTGATACAATTAATCCATGATGGGTGAACATCTGCGACGCATTTCCAATCTCGCGCCTGTTATTCGAATGGCTGCAAGCTCAGAAGGCTGACAGCATACCTCGTGTATGCCTTGCCGGTAAACCATCCGCAAATCCGTGGCTCCTACCCCATTGATCCGAAGCGTTAACTGCGGTTTCGTGCGTTTTATTCGATTGATCATATCCGAGAACACCGAGACCTTATCCCTCGACTCCACTGATGGCCCCGAATCCTCCAGCCTCTCCGAATCCAATACAATCACATCAGCCAAGCGGGCAATCTCAGCCGCTGCCGATGGGTTCATCCCTTCTCCAAGCAGTGCCCCATAGCGAATACGAACAAATCGCTTCTGGTCCATAAGGGTCTGCTCTGCCACCTCTTCCATAAAATTATGGATCGATATAAACTCATCCGCATGAGCTGGACGTACAGCCAGCAGCTCCAATTGACAGTCCACGCCTTCCTCACTGCACTGCTCCATGGATCGGAAGAGGGACTCCAGCTGTGCATCCTGCGCCTCGCGTAATTCCAGCATACTGGACAGCCTGGAGTCAAGAAGCAGGCTGACTGCACATCGGGCTCCATTCGCGGCTTGGAATATGGACACCCAATATGACGTCCATAACATAATCAGTCTCCGCCTTAACAGCGCGCTTTTCTCCGCACTGCGTGAATTCAACCAGGCCGAGTATACCTCCTGCAGCAGACCTTGCTTCAGGGCATCTTCACCGCGTATTAATCCGATCCCCTGAGCCCCTTGCCTGAGATCACGCGTAATGGATTCAGGATCTGTGGATCGGCTCATGACTTTCAGTCTTCGGTTCCGGTCACTCCACCCCAGCAGACGGCTCAAGGAAGGTCTGTCCGTGCCGTTATGCCGAATACCCGAAACCCTGAGAGCTTCTTCAATATCGTCAGGCGATGCCAACAGCAGTAACACCTCCTCGTGAGTGACTCCTCCTGCCATTGCAAAATGCTTCAGCAGATCCGTCTCGGGAGAATTTTCACTTGCCGTGCTGTCCCCTGCTTCGATGAACGCTTCATCTTCCCATAGACGCTCTCCCAATTCACTGCCAGCTCCCCATTGCCTTTCCGTCATGGTTATCCTTCTACTCCCTTTCACGTTGAATTGGATAAACGCCTCCTTACAGACTATTATGAAACAATTGGAAATATACAGTGCACCGCATGAACGATGGATAAAAAATATCGAGATGAAGGGAAACGGTACCTCTGTTCCTTTTTCAGACTGTCAGGCCGATGGGATGGATAGGGGATACGTAACGCGAATTGATCTTCGGTTTACGGATACGATGAAATCATTATAATGGAGGAATGGATCGAAACCGGTATGATGATGTAAAGGAGAGATGAGATGCATATGAGAACCGACTATGATTATTGGGTGCCGATTAGCGTACCGGAAGCCGTAAAGATTTTTGCCGCCATTCCTGCTCGTTGGCACATCGCCGGCGGTTGGGCTTTAGATTTATATGTAGGAGAGCAGACCAGGGAGCACAGCGATATTGATATCTTCATCCTTCGTGAAGAGCAAACCGTTATTTACACCGAATTAACCCAAGAATGGACGCTATACAAAGCCGATCAAGGAACCTTATCTCTATGGGAGAAAGGCGAATATCTGCATGCCGTTGGGGATGTATGGGTAAGCAAGAATCATGAAGCCCCCTTTTCATTCCAGATGATGCTGGTTGAGGCCGAGCAGGACAACTGGATATATGGAAGAGAACCTTCGATCCGAAGACCGCTCCCGGACATATTCTTAAAGACGGACCACGGAATCCCTTACCTGAGGCCAGAGATACAGCTTCTATACAAAGGGGGAAGCAAGAAGATTCGTGAAAAAGATGAAAGGGATCTTATCAGGGTTCTGCCCTTACTTGACCCACAGGCTAAAGAATGGCTTATCTATGCGCTCCGTACACAGTTTCCAGAGGGACATCCCTGGATCGATTACATTCAATCATCGTTCTAGCCGCCGCCAAGCATTCCCCCTGGTCTCATAAAAAAAGACTGCCCCGCGGTATCGTCGAAATCCCCGCAGAACAGCCACTATCATATAAATGCCTGATCAGGCTATCGGATTCATGTTCAGTCCCTTTCGCGTTCACGCTCATACACAAGATCCAAAAATCCGTCCTCATCCGGCTCCTCTTCCTCCTGCACATAACCCAGAGCTGAGAAACAAGCCAAACACGGCTTATTATCTTCCTCGATGCTGGCCACCCATTTTGCCACGGCTTGCAGTTCGGGGCGTTTCATTACTTCGCTGATCAATGCCTTGCCGTATCCTTGATAGCGGAGTGTTGGATTGGTAATGATCCCGATATAAGCGGATTCGTTGTCCCGTTCTATAATGACCGTTCCAATCGGTTGTTCGCCTATATAAGCCAGCCATGTAAAGTACATATCGTTTTGCGACGTATTCTCATACCACTCTCCCAGAGGGAGCATGCCGTCCATTCTCTTCAGCACTTCCGCATCCTCGAGCCATAGCTCCAAGAGCGGCAAATCATCCTTTTGCAGACGTTCCCAACGCTCGAATTCGATCAACATAACAACCTCATTTCATATGATGATAGATTCCATTATAATCCTTTTTGATCATGATAAGGGAATACAGGTCAATTAATTTTTTGTAGGAGACGGAGAAGTCATGATGCTGATAGATCATTGACTTTTCAATGAAACGTCCCTGATCCTGCTTGGGAAAATAGATGGAAATCCCTTTGGCCTTCGGATGCTCGGGTGTCTTCATATGATAGATAACGGCATCCTCTATCGCTTCCTGAATGGTATGGGTTTCTTGCATACAACCAAAGCTGCGGCCGAAATGACCGGATAAATCGACCAGATCCACCATATCTGTTTCCTCCGCATAATCTTCGCAACGGGTTCTGTCATGTCTCATGAGATCAAACGAATCCTCACTGGCAATACGCTCCAACAATACTTGGCTCCACGCCTCCAGGGCGTGAACAATCCGCTCTGCCTTATCCAGCCGGATGACCCCTTGCTGCAAATCCTGCAGCTCGCCATGTTCCCTGGAATGGAGCCGATAGCTGTTCACGATAATCTCCCCCAGTTTGGGAGCGGTCAACGCAGGCATTTGGCGCAGCGATTCAATAATCGTCTTGTAATCCCAGCCGTTATGATTCGTATAATCAACGGAAGCCACCAAATACTCCGCATAATGCCTGAGCGCATATACAATTTCCAGCCCGGCCATATTGCAGGCATCAAAGCCTATGATTCGGAATGTCGTCTGCGTAACTTGATAGGCTCGCTGCAAAGCATTTTGCAGAGTGACAAGTTTCATTTTATGATTCCCGTGAAGCTCATCACCGCCAAATCCGTCAATGGGGCCAAGTCCGTGTCCCCATAAAATCAGAACATAGTTCTCTGCCGGATACTGCTGAATGCCCCAGGTTATAAAATCGCCGAGGGTTTCTGCCATATCCATGTTCGCATTCCCCGTTTCCTGCAGCAGCTGCAAATGACCGCATTGTACCAGCCAACGGCACTTGCGATCCGAGGGAATGAAATCCAGTCCCCATTTCTTGGCTCCTCCGGTTTCCAGCACGATATGTATACCCCAGGAAGAGCCAACCTCCATCATCTCCCTGATATCACCGCTTGCCATCTCATAGTTGGTTTCCAGATCGGAGCCCACCATATAGATCAGCACGGTGTAACGGGCCTTTAATTTGGGAAACAACCTTGTATGCATGGCAGAGAGCATAGCCGAAGGGTTACTGATTATGCCCCGCTTCTTGATACTTGGATGCTTGCATGTCGTATAACTCTGCATATACGCCTCCACGTTTCATCAGAGTAAGATGATCTCCGGTTTCCAGCACGTTTCCTTCTTGAAGAAGAACGATATGATCCGCTAATCTTGCCGTGCTCAAACGGTGCGAAATAATAACGACCGTCTTGTTCTGCCCTAATTGCTTCAGTCGTCTCATGACTTCGTGCTCCATATACGGGTCCAGAGCCGAGGTGGGCTCGTCAAATACTAAGACTTGCGCGGATTGATCTCTCATATAAGCGCGCGCCATCGCAACGCGCTGCCATTGGCCGCCGGACAGCGGAGTACCGCCAAAAAAGCGTCCGAGCTCCGTCTCGTAGCCTTGCGGCAGCTTGGCAGCAATTCCGTCAGCTCCCCCAAGCACGGCTGACCTCATCACAGCGTCCATATCCTTGTAATGCTCCATATCTCCTACTGCAATGTTGGTATTCATCGTTGCTTCATAGCGGACAAAGTCTTGAAATACGGCTGTTGCGTTGGAACGGAATGCGTCCATATCATAAGCTTCCAGGGGCATGCCATTGTAATAGATCGAACCGCTGTCTGCGTGCAGCATCCGAAGCAGCAATTTAACCAGTGTGCTTTTCCCGGCCCCATTGTCGCCGACAAGCACAGTAACCTTGCCGTGGGGTAACGTTAAATGATCGATGTTTAGAATTTCCCGCTGACCTTTATACGAGAATTTTACCTGTTCCAGTACAAAGCCCTGATGAATGCGTGCCGGGACCGGCAAGCTCCCGGATGTTTTCGGACTCTGGAATGACAAGAACTCCGCCATATTGCGGAGATTGACCATCTCGCGCGCCCCGATAGCAAATACAGCGAATAACTCGTTAATCCCTTCCCTGAGCTGGTACAGTGCTCCGATGAATAATAACAGTGCTCCAACAGCAATTCCTCCGGATGATGCCTGGCTTACAATAAATAGAAGCACCATGCCGCTGACGGCAGCTTCAGCGACTCCCCAGCCCATATTGTGGAGTGTCCATTTTCTTTGATCACCGGACAGCATCTTTATCAGTTCATGGGAAGCATCCTTGTATTTCTTCTTGAAGAATGAAGTGAGACCATACATTTTCACCTCGTTTGCCAATTCGTGACTGAGAGGAATGCTCATGTAATATTCGGATCGGCGCCTCAATTCCTGAACCTCGGCCCTGCCCTCAAACGTAACGTTGTTCAGCTTGGCCTCTGCAAAAACTCTGGGAAGTGCCATAATTACAAACAAGACAGGGGCTAATGGAAAGACCGTCCATATCAGGATGGTTCCACCAATGATTTGAACAAGACCGCCAAATGTATTGGAGGTCATATCCAGCCATAACTCCGTAACATAATCGTTGTGGCGTATCACTTTGATTTTGTTATAGAAGTTTTGATCATCAAACGGAGCGATATCCTCGAACTCATTTGCCTTTTCCATCAGGAGTTCATCGATGTGCTTCTGAATCTGAACGGTGAGTAATTTCTTGTTCATCTCCACGATCGGCTCCAGCACTTCAACCAGAATGGTAAGAATCACAAACAGCACGACCATCCAGAAGAACAGACCCCGTTCGGAAAAGGCGCTGTAATCCCGTATCAAACCATCGATGACCATGGCGCTTAACCACACAAGAAGCGGACCCAGCGTAGACTCCATTAATCTGACCGACAGCACAAAGATAGCCCGCCGCGGATTAGCGCGGTACATCAGCTTAATTCCCCACCAAGCGTAGCTAGCTGTCTTTTTCAGCTCCGGCATGTTCAAATGCTTCAGCCTGAATTTTGTACATTTTTGCATACTCGCCACCCAGTTCCATTAACTGATTATGAGTTCCTTCTTCTATGATTCTCCCATCCTGCAACACAAGAATTCGAGAAGCCATCCTCACCGTACTGAAGCGATGGGAAATGAGCAGCACGGATTTGCCCTCCGCCAGCTTGCGGAAGCTGTTAAATAGCTCGTATTCGGCCCTTACATCAAGGGAAGCTGTGGGTTCATCCAGGATGATGAAGTCCGCATCGCGATACATCGATCTGGCAATGGCAAGCCGCTGCCATTGACCGCCCGACAAATCCTCGCCTCCCCATTCAGGTCCTAATAACGTATCATAGGCATTCGGCAAATCCTGAATGAATGATTGGGCTTGTGCGAGTGTCACAGCTTCATCCATCTTCTTCAAGTCCTGCTGATCCACATTCGCAATCGCTACATTCTCTCTAACCGTCAACCCGTATTTGCCGTAATCCTGGAATACAACCGAAATGCGTTTGCGTAATTCCCCGATATCCAGCGTTCGGATATCACGCCCATTCATCCGGATAAAACCGCCCGTTAACTCATAGAATCTGCACAATAGCTTAACAATGGTTGTTTTCCCAGAACCATTGGCCCCCACTAACGCCACGCATTCGCCTGGAGCGATGGTGAAGCTGATTCCATTCAATATGTATTCCCTGTCCGGACGTTCCTGTTCAGTGTCTTCAGACTCTTCTCCGGCCCCATCCTCCATATAGACGTCATACGAGTTATCGTCCATGTCTTCATCGAAGTCAGGCTCATCTTCGTCCGTGTCATCTTCGTCCTCGTCTTCATTTGCTTCCGCATCCTGTTCATATTTAAAAACGACGTTGTTAAACTCAATGGTCATCGGACTACCATACACATCTTTCACCGGATTCGGATCTTGATGGATATCGGGTTCCGCCTCGATAAACAGACGGAAATCATGCCCCATACGCCAAAGCTCAAGCGCATTTACGCCATCGTTGCTGGTCTCCCGCAGTTCCTTCGATAGTTGGAAGATGGCTAGCAGGTAAAGCGCGATATCCCCCATCGAAACCGAGCCGCTGCTGATTTGATTCACGATCCAAAAATACCCGAGTCCGGCCACTCCCCCGGATAACAATCCTGTCAGGACCGAGCCGCGGACAAACCTTTTTTGCAGGTGCTCAAAACGAAGGAACAATCGTTCAAACTTCTTACGATAAAGCTGCAAAAAAAACGGACCCAGCCCAAACAGCCGAATCTCCTTGGCGGCGCGGCGCCCGAGCAGCTGTTCGCGAGCGTAATTCATACGGCGGCGATCTTCAGTGGACGATTTATCATATTCCCAATCCATCTCGGCATACCGATTCTGCTTGAGGGCGTGGGGAATTGTGCTGAGCAGAAGCACGATCGCTAACATCAAGGACAAATTCCCAACCAGCACAACAATGCTGATAAGGGACACAAGACCCGTCATGAAGCTTGCGCTTAATGCAATGATCTGGGCAGGCAGCCAGTTGGCCGAATCCTGCAGCGCCTCCAGACGGTTGCGGTACTTCTTCTGATCGTACAGTTTCATACCCGGGACCTTCTCCCAAGCGTCCAGAAGAAGCAGATTGATGGCGAGCATGGAGCGTTCGGCCAGGATTTTGGATATCCATTTCTGCACAGACAACAATAACACCATGAATACCATGGAAATGGCATACGCCCATGCCCAGATCATGCTGATTCGCCCGTTTCCAACCGTAACATGATCAATGATTTGCTTGGAAGCAAGCAGTTGAAGTGCAGGGATTAGTCCTTGCACAAACATGGCTGCAAAAAGAAGCACGACCAATAACGGTCCTGATCTCCATATCATGCTCCCTATCAGTCGAATCGTCCTCATCTGGGAGATGGCCTCTTGCCACCTGCTCTGCCACCCATGTTGCCCCTTGGCTTGCTCTTGCCACATTTTCATATCAGACACCTGTCATGAAGCTATGATTCTTAATTTCTTTAAACTGTTGAAGCTCGCCAACGATTTCAATATCGGCCAGCCATCTTGGACTGCGCGGCTTTGCCCTTTCCAGGACGGCTGCCTTGCCCTTGCTCATTTCCCTGAGCCAAATTTCCATGGAGATGACCATACGTAAATATTGATAGGACATTCCCAGATCATTATTCGTGTCCGACACCCGAATCAATGTTCCAAGCAGGTGCTCCCAAAATTTATGCTTGTTAATCACCTCAAGCTGATGAAGCAGGACCTCCTCTGAGCGGTCAAATAGCTGCAGCAGATTACTGCGTTCATTGAGCAAGCTCTTTCTTGCCATATGCGCATAGGACGTTTTGGTGACCCGATTATGCAAATAGGTCGGCAAAATATCTGTAAATGCCTTTCTTATCAGCATTTTGGTTCCATAATAATTATCCACTTCGCCTCTAAGCACATCATAATGCTGCTCTGTCGGCACCGAGAAGGAGAGTTCCATCATTCTGCGATCAAAAAAAGGATGCATGCTCTGCATGGATACCCCAACCGCGTCCAAATAACTGGCCCTGGGCCAGGTGTAGTCATAGTGGTACCTTTTCCCCCAATATTTGAAGGGCTTACTCTGTTTATATCGCATATAATCATCGCGTTGAGCGCTGCGTTCCCTGGCCATATGGGCTTGCGTAAAATACTCCGGCATTTCATATTCGGAGTCTGACCAAGCCAATTTGTAATACATCCTGTCGTTAACAACCGGAATAAACGGGGCTAATCCGTAAGCGGCTCCCAGTTGAATTGCCTTTCCCAGCTTATGATCAGACCAGGCCCACAGCGTATGGAGCATCTCCTTCCATTTCCGCTGCCTGATCAACGAATCGAGCACATACTCTTCGCCGGTAAATAAAAAATCCCCGCCTTCACCCGTCAACCCGGCGTCCGTTCCGAATTCGTTGGCAATGGCGGTGTACATTTCATTAATTAACACGTTAGCCCGCGGATCAGGCCCGTCCAGAAACCACAGAGGATCCCGTCCTAATTCGGCATTCGGCATCTTCAACGTGTTATCTCCAAGAATGATGATGGAGGGCATCTGTAAATCCTGAAACAATCTCCGCACAAGATCCATGTCATTGCTCTGTACCATATCCTCACCGGAAAAGGAAATATTCACGCCTAAAACCCGCTCCTTATGCCCACCCGCAATGGCTGCGGCAAGCACAGCTGCGGAGTCCAATCCACCGCTAACCTCCACAATTGATGTTGAATGATGCAAACGATCGCCCACAGCCTCTATCATGGCATTCCGGAACATGGGAGCTGCGTCCTGTTGAATATTTTCCAAGTTGAGCAGGTTGTGCATTCCCCAATATGTGTTCAAAGTCCATCTTCCGTTGTTCCATCTTGCAATCGTTGCCGCGGGTATCTTGCAGATTCCCTTAAAGAACGTATTCGCTTCGAAATTATTCTCGCCGACAGCATATTGGGAGCTTAAGTACAGCAGGCAACGTTCGTAGTCTATATCAAACGGGATATGGTGAACATGGAGCAGTGCTCTGAGGTCGCTTGAGACAAACAATTCCTGCTCAGGACTAATCCAGTAATAGATAGGCCTTGATCCATAAACATCACTGCCGATGCATAACGTCTCTCGTTCCCGGTCCCATACGGATAATGTAAAATCCCCCGAGCTGGATTGCATCATTCCTTCCGGATGCTGGTTAAAGGTCTGCAGCAGCTGATGTCTTGTGCCCATAGGCATATGGTCTCCCCATATCTGACCGCACTGTGCATGCTTCAGCCATCCATCGAGCACACAGGCGGCCCCCAAACCCTCTTCATGAGTCTTTCTTCCATGCCTCTCATACCGATACTGAAACTCCGCCATCCTCACCGGTCCGTCACAGCCTGATGCATAGGTGGTCATCGTGTCTTTGAGCCATTCGGCTAAATTGCTCGTCCACTGACTCCATGCCGCATCGTTTCCAGAACACATCGCTATCCATATTTTCATATAACGGAAGCGGCCCACCTTTCTGCTTCATCTTTCAATTTCAGCACTCGAATGATTTGCAGATCCCCATATTTGTTTTGCGGGTCTATCATGCTGCCGTCAGGCAGCTTCACCCAGGCATGGGCAAACAATTTCTCATCTATTTTCTTCACCCCGATGTGCAGCTCAGCCTGAATACCCGAACAGAACAATATCGCTTGCGCCGTGGCAGCCACGGACACGCAAGTCGCTACGACTTGGTCCTCTTCATCCAGGGTAATCAAATACCGCCCCAGCTCATCAAGCCTCTTCGAGGAGACGGACACTTCCTTGCGGCGAATGGCATTCTCAAAAAAAGGAAACAACTGCACAGCAAGCTGTCGATAGGATTGCAAGAAATCGCCGTCTTTGAGAGCACTGCGGATCAGGGAGTGAATGACCAAGGCGTATAATTTATCGTCTGATTTTCTTCGGAAGTTCATCATGTGTCTACCACAACCAAACGTTTTGCCGTCAGCTCCTCCAAGGATTGGGTTAATAGAGAATTCAGCTCGTCTTCCGCTTGATCATAAATCGTCTTCCATTTTTCCAGAATGGCGGAAGTCGTGACCGGACCTTGCGACAGCTCATTCCATAGCGCCATTGCCGCTCCCTCCAATCCGAAGTATTTCCCTTGATTCATATCCAAAAGAACAACCTCTTGGTCATGTACCGTCGTATAAACCTCTTCTTTTTGACTTATCATCATAAGGAACTCACCTCAACAAGCTTTAAATTAGACAATGAGAGAGTGAACGTCACTCTCTCATTGTTTTCAAACCTTATCCTTTTTTCACGCCAAGGCCGTTCTTTCCATCACCTGGCTTGTTCTTCTTGGCAAGCGTCAGATTCATAAAAGTGCCGTATTCTTTGATTTGACCAGCTTGAAGTTTCATGAGTCTTTCCTCCTTTCCTAATCTATTCATAAAGTGAAGTTTACAATTATTAGAATAACAAACCATTCTATTATTTCTAATCCGTGAGTTTTAATCGTGGAATCCAACCGGATTGACCAGGTCGAGCATGGACATTATGCTAAAAACCCCCTAAATAAAATTCAGGGGGATAAGACCTAATATATTGAAAGCGGAATAGAATTGGGATCGGATTTCGTCAAACAACAGCAGTCCTTTTTTGTTGGCAACTTGCGCAGCTTCCCTGCGATTTTTGACCTGAAGCTTGCGGTTGATGCTTGTCACATGGTTATCAATCGTTTTTTCTTCAATATTCAGAATACGATGAATTTCAGACGTTGTCTTTCCTTGATAGACGTAACACAGAATTTTTCTTTCTTGCGGGGTAAGAAGTTTGCTCCATAGTTCTTTTCTCTGTCGTTGGAATTCCCTTCGGATCGCTTGTGCCGATGTATGGTGAATGCCCAATGTATTCGCATGCGCTTCTCTGATGAGTTTCGTTATTGCACGACTGCAAACAGCCGATTTGACAACATAATTCACAGCTCCGTGCAGATAGGCATCCCAGATAACGCGATCTTCCTCCACCGAGGACAGCACAATTATTTTAATGTTATCATTAATATCGATAATGCTATCGATTGCTTTGAGCACTTCCATATCATTATCAGCATTCATGTTTATAACAATGACTTCCACTTCCAAGCACTTGATCATCTGCAGTTCGATCTCATTCCCGGAAAGAACGCCGATCAGTACAATATCCCTCGATTGTTCAATTGTAAGTTTTATGCCATCGATCCACTCGGGATCATCTTCGATAAGCAGGGTTCGTATCTTCATGATGGTTCACCTCTTCTAATTTATATGATTTTGAAATTCGATAGCGACACTCTCAATATATAAAATAATTTCCATGTAAGTATATATTTGTAATTCTCATTTCATCATAACATCAATATGACATGTCATCAATCCATTCCGGACAATCGGCGCTCTGACCGTCTCCCCCATCGGCATTGACTCTCCTAGCTTTTCTCCCTATCCGGCAGGTCATTCTAGAGATAAAAACAACAAAAAGGCACCTTCCTTCAAAAAGGAAAGTGCCTTTGATTCTATTATAAGGTGGTATTAACAACCTCTACTTCTGGCTTGCCGCAATGGCTTGCTCCAGATCATAAAGAATATCGTCAATGGATTCGGTTCCGATGGACAGACGCAGCAGTTCCGGATTCACGCCCGCTGTCAGCTGCTCGTCTTCGGTCAGCTGTTGGTGCGTGGTGCTGGCCGGATGAATAATAAGAGACTTGGAGTCGCCAACGTTGGCAAGGTGGGAGAACAGCTTCACATTCTCGATCACCTTCTGCCCTGCTTCAGCTCCACCCTTGATACCGAAGGTCAGAATGGCGCCTTGGCCCTTTGGCAGGTACTTCTGCGCCAGCTCGTATGACGGATGACTCGGCAGCCCTGCATAGCTCACCCATTCCACCGCCTCGTGACTCTCCAAATACTTGGCAACCTTCAGCGCATTCTCGCTATGCCGCTCAACGCGAAGATGCAGTGTTTCCAAACCTTGCAGCAGCAGCCAGGAATTAAATGGGGAGAGGGATGCGCCGATATCCCGCAGCAGCTGGACACGCGCTTTAATAATATAAGCGATCGGGCCTACGGCCTCCGTATACACAACGCCATGATAGCTTGGGTCCGGCTCCGTAAGCCCAGGGAACTTGTCGTTTGCCGTCCAATCGAATTTACCGCTATCAACAATAACCCCGCCGATGGAAGTACCGTGACCGCCAATAAATTTGGTGGCCGAATGAACAACGATATCCGCTCCAAATTCAATCGGACGCAGCAAGTACGGGCTTGGGAAGGTATTATCCACAATCAGCGGAATACCGTTCTCGTGCGCAATGGCAGCCACGGCTTCCACGTCCAGCACGTTTCCTTGCGGATTGCCAATCGTTTCTGCAAACAATGCCTTGGTCTTGCCATTGATGGCCTTACGGAAATTCTCCGGATCCGTGGAATCCACAAAGTGCACCTTGATGCCCAGCTTCGCCAGCGTATTGGAAAATAAATTATATGTGCCGCCATACAAACTGGAGGAGGAAACAATTTCATCACCGGCACCCGCTATGTTCAGAACAGAGAACGTAATCGCTGCCTGCCCGGAAGATGTCGCCAGTGCACCGGCACCGCCTTCAAGCGCCGCAATCCGCTTCTCAAACACGTCCGTGGTCGGGTTCATAATACGTGTGTAAATATTGCCGAATTCTTTTAGTGCGAACAGATTAGCCGCATGCTCACTGTCTTTAAACCCGTAGGAAGTCGTCTGATACAGAGGCACAGCACGTGATAAGGTGGTCGGATCAAGCTCCTGACCGGCATGAACCGCTAAGGTTTCAATGGAAAATTGGCGTTCTTCTGACATGGGTGTTTCCTCCCTTTTCTTCATATGGAAAGTATTATGAATTCATAATTGCTCCCATTCTCTCATACTTTCCATCGTTTGAAAAGAGTGATAACCAACTAATTTCATCGGAATATAATAAATTATTTCGATCACCTATGTGGGCTTCCATCATTCCTTCTCTTTCTTATAGACCTTGCCCCATCCGTATCCTGCCTCGGGAGACGTATCTTCCGGCATGCCGGGCAGAATCAGACCGCCGTCGATACGGAGATTAATCCCGGTAATATAGGATGCCGCATCCGAACACAGCCAAGCGATTGCTTCACCGATATCGGATGGCGTACCTAACCGTCCCAGAGGGATTTTGTTACCCAGCGGCTCATCCTCTGCCGACTGTCCCGGCTTATGGACAGTCGCGCCCGGAGCGACGCAGTTGACGCGGATGCCGTGCGGCGCCCACTCCAGCGCCAGCGATTGCGCCGCACGTATGAGCGCTGCCTTCATGCCGCCGTAGATGCTGTCCTTGGGGTAGGCCCTCTCCCCGCGGGAAGAGGTAATGAAAATAACATTCCCCGGGATCTCCTGTGCCATCATTTCCCTGACAGCATATTTGCTGAGCAGCATCGGCGCTCTAAAATCAAGATGAACGGTCATGTCCAGCGCATCCTCCTCAAGCTCCGTCAGCTCGTCATAAATGCCGATCCCCGCATTGTTCACCAGCAGATCAATCCGGCCAAACTCTTCAACCGTCTTGCGGATCGTGTTCTCCGCTTCACTGCGGACGGTGAGGTCGCTTTGAATAATGAGCGGCTCCTTGCCATAGATGTGGCCGATATCCTCTGCTACGTCCAAGATGCCGTCTTTGCTTGAATTGTATGTCATCGCCAGCCGGTAACCTTTCTCAGCCAGTACCTTGGCAATCCCTCTTCCGATTCCTGCACCTGCTCCTGTAACTAACGCCACCTTCTCCAAGCCTTGATTACCTACGGTTCCCATCACGTTCTCTCCCTTCAGATTTCATCCTCTCATGCCACGGTGGCTTGCCGTGGATTAAACAATGATGCTCATCCTGCCTAACCTTCCTTACCCTGTTCTGCGAGGGATGATTGCTTTTCCGAGATAAAATCCGAATGAAGAGCCATTCCATTCCCTGAATAGTTGATCATGATTCCCGTACAGTAGTGCTATTTGCACGCATTGAAGAGTTGCTCCCCGAAGTCAAGGGGTCGATCAAGAAGCGTATAACACCAACATGTCCTTTCAGGAAGAACAGCTGCATTACATTACGCAAGGATGGCTTTGGCCTTCCTCCATGGTTGCCTCATGACACTATACTGAAGGCACCGGGACCATAAAGCGTCCAAATGAATTGTCGCTGATGGATGAAACGCAAAAAAATCATCGCCCTTTTTGGGCGATGATTCTCCAAGATCCGAGCTGCAGTCAGCCGCGTCTGGCTAAAGCGTTCATATGTAGGAAAAAAGTGTCCTCCAGCGTCGGTGCCTTCTCCATAAACTCAGCACCCGGCTGCTTTTTCCCCATCAGCCTGACTCTCATGTTAGTTTCCGTCATTTGAAAGTGAATTAACAGTTCCTGCGGGATCCGTTCGAAGGCCTCAAGATCAACCTCTCCCTCCCAGACGCTGGAGGCAACATTCAGCTTCCATTGGCTCGGGGAACCAATATATCGAATGCGCCCGCGATGAACCCAAATCACCGTATCTGCTGCCTCTTCCCATTCATTCAACTCGTGGGCAGCAACGATGACCATTCGGCCGCGCGCATATTTAGTAAGATAGGTGATAAGGAATTTGCGCTCCTCTGCATCCATGCCGTTCAGGGGTTCATCCAGGAACAGAAAGGACGGCGAAGCAATAAGCGCCTGTACGACGGCAATCCGCCGCTGTACTCCTTGCGATAGATTCTTGACCTTACTCTTGCGAACAGGCTCCAGCCTAAAGTCCAGCATCAGCCGGTCGATGGCTTCCGGGTTATAGATGCCTTTCAATTCCGCCATATAGGTCAGCAGCTTGCCGACCTTCATATCCCCGTACAGCTCGATATCAGCCGGAACATAACCAATTTGGCTCCGGATGAGCGGAAGATGGTCTCCTGCCTTGCGCCCACTATACAGAATTTCACCTGCGTCGGGAGCTTGCAGCGTGGCCAACAGCTCGATCAGCGTTGTTTTTCCCGCGCCGTTCGCTCCGACAATCAGGTTCAAGCCGGAATGAATCTCCGCTTTCTCGATTTCAAGCCGATACGTTCCGGCCTGACGTTCCAGTCCTTCTACCCTAATCATTAGCGGTTCTCCAGGCTCCGTTCAATTTCAGACTGCGGCCGTAGGAGGAGACAAGCAGGATCAATCCGATAACAAGCAGGGTCATATCCGTCAGCATTTTACCGCCCATCGATACCCCGTGATCGATAATCTGGCCCTGGATGACAATCCACATGCCGTAGACCAATACGGCAGAGATCAGCGATACCACCATCCCTTTGCGAAAGAGCATATACATCGCAGCACCACCCGTCACCAATAGAATCCCCATCCACTCCAGAATAAAGGGTCCGAATAAAAAGTGAGAGGTCTCCGCCTGGATGGATCGAAGCCCGAGGGCAAGCGTGCTCAGCAGCGCCATTCCGATGACAATGCCGGTCACAAGCAGCAGCCGGGTATACAGAACAAGTGCCGGCGGGTATGGGGTTAGCGTCTCTACAGCTCTCATCCCTTTATCCCAGGTTCGGCTGCTGAACAGCATGGATACGATCAACAGCAGGGGCGTGATTAATGGAAAAATGCCGCCAGGCAATCCGGCAAACTGATCCAACGGGTATTCCGGGTCAATCAGCAGGACGAGCATGCAGAATACCGCCCCGGCTGTGAGCAGGATGGATCTTTGATTCAAACGAATCTGGCTCCGTAGGATCTGTTTCAATGAGGGCGGGTCCACCTGTGGATTAAAATCCAGCTTGGGGGACTCGGGCTCAATCTTGAGCTGATTGAACTCTCCCTGAAGGGACGCAATGAGTTGGGCCGTCTCATCCGGTGACGGCGATGGAAGGGCAGCTCGTCTAAGGGGACCCCGCAGCTCGTCTTCAAGTCTTCTCAATTCGTTATCGAATGGATGATCCATGGAGATACACCTCACTTTCTTTTACTTTGCACTGCGAATCTGACTCTTCCGATTTGGAGCGGCTCCTGACCTGTTCTTGAGGACTTTTCTCCCGTGTCCGCTGGCGCGGATTCACGGGTACCAAATCGGAATGCTCCATGGACAACGTTTTCTTTAACTTTCTTAAACCGTTATATAGATGTGTTTTTACCGTACTTAAGGGGAGGTCAACCAGGTCTGCGATTTCCTGCAGCTTCAGATCATGAAAGAATCGAAGGGATATGACTTCCTGTTGTATATCGGGCAGGCTCTCCAGCGATGCGGCTATCTCCAGTGATGTCTCCTGCCTCTCCACAAGCTCCTCGGCACCGGGTGCAGGATCGTATGCATCAGGCATCTCCTCGCCTGCAAGCCCCTCAGACCTGTACGATGCGCTCTTCCAGTAATCCTTGCACATATTCAGGGCGACGCGGTATAACCAGGAGCGAACATGTTCCAGTGTCCCGTGCTGGTTCAGATGCCGTATGAGCCGGATAAAGGTTTCTTGAACGATATCTTGAGCCTTCTGCCTGTCAACAAGCCGCTGGGTTGTATAACTGAGCAGAGGTCCATGGTACCTGGTCACCAACATTTCGAATGCTTCCTGGTCGCCGGCCGCCATGCGTTCGGTCAGCTGCTGATCAGAAATCATGCCTTCCCCCCCTTTCTATATGCATTTCTAATCTTCCCATTTTATCTATTTCTCAATTATAACCGACCGTGTGCATGTGCATAGTCGTCATTATTTGACATTCATCATGGCATCCCACTTTTGCTGCCACTCCTGGTATGTGATCGGTTTCTCCGGGTCCAGGAATTTGTTCCGCTCGGTATCGGGCAGCCGCACCCCTTGTTGGTAAAAATGCACCAGCAGTTCTTTGACCTGGTGCCCTCTGCCCTCTTCCAATGCCCTTCTGACTTGCTTGGCCATGCTGATGCCGATTTTGTTCTGAGGGTCGCTGCCGTCCCCGTTTTTGAACAGCAGCTGCTGTACCGAACGCAAATTGAGATACGCCGATCTTAATTCCTTATCGCTGAGCCCTTTCTCTTCAATGTAATACACGTACCAGAACAGACTGCTGATCTTTCCGCGCACATCTCTCTCTGGATGTTCATAATAATTATAAATGGCACCCTGGTTGCCAAACAGAATGGAATTCATCCACTCGCCTGACAGATTGCTGATGTTATACGTGTATTGGTGAGAGGAGAGAATCAACGAATGGTCTACCCGAGGATATCTAAATCCTTGGCCCAGATACAAAATCTTGTCCACGCTGCCTTTAAACTCGGGTACCCATTTGGCAAAATAGTCGTATTTTTTCTTCAGATCACGCAGCATCAATTTTGATGTTTTCTCCAGATACGGGGTTGTCACAACCATGATCGGAAATTGATTCAAGCGAATCTCCCTCCAGAACTTGCCTCCGTACAGGGAAACATTCTGTTCGGTCCCCTGGACCTCAAACCGCTGATAGCCCGGCCTTCGTTCCAGCTCCTTCATCCCCGTATACAAGGGAACCGGGTAACCTTCCACCTCCAGCCGCATATCGCCGAAAGAATAACGCATGACGCCGTATTCCCCGCCAAGATACATTTCGGTTGGCCGATTGTTTTCCTCCGGATTCTTCAAGTACACATTCTGATGCCCGGGCAGCGGGTACCAGGCCATATGTCCCTCCAGCTTAACTTCGGGTCCCACACTATAGGCGGCAAATTCTTCGCTGGAGTATCCGGGCATAAAATCCATAACATGACCTCTGTATGTCAGCTCTGCTTGAATGTCGTTTCCATTCGCAACGCCCGCCATACTTACCGAAATCCGCTCTCCTTGTCTGCGATATGGAGCGTCCACTCCCTGGAGCTGGACACGGTCCAGCTTGAACATCCGGTTCAGGGTCAGCGGAAGCTGCTTCTTACCCGATACTTCATCAGAGAGTGGTATATTCAGCCTCGCCGTAACCAGAAGTTCATCATTCGGCAGTCGTTTCAGTTTGATATCGTAGGAGGAAACCCTGTAAATCGATCCGATTTCCGTATCATTAACATAGGAAACCGAAGGGTCCTCCAGCCTGTTATCAATTTGGGCATATCGTTCCGACCAGATCGTACTGTAAGGTACCGCGGCAATCGCTGTTAACACAAAAGCGCCGAGCACGGCAACCCAACCTGCCCTCAAGAGCATCGTTGGACGCCTGCGGTTTAACAAGAACAAACACACGGTAAGCAGCATGAGGGTGAAAGCCAGCACGAACCACCGGGCCAGCTGTATATCCTCGGTTAACAAGCCGTATCCCCAATTCTCATACTCATACCGGTTGGACTGCAGAAAAAATTGATTGAGATGGAACACTTGAGCCGGAAGCCATTTCAGTTCGCTGATGATATAAATCTCCATGAAAAAAGTTCCAAACATCCATGCACAGAAACCGATCAAATAAACAATCCGATTCGGAATGCTCGCTCCGAGAAGCATCGCGAGCGCCAGAGTTACCATATAGGAAACTTCATACTGCACGGCAATTTGCATCGTGTGCATGATCGCAATTTCACTGGCAATGCCTTTGCTAACCGACAGGATGTAGAATATAACCGACGTGGACAGCGTGAACAGGGAAAAGTACAGCAGGCTCACCACGTATTTCGATGACAACAATGTAAAGAAGGGTACTGGCAAGCTGTGATTCCATTCGAAGGATCGGCGGCTGATGTCTCTGCGGATGGACAAAATGCCGATCAGCATAGCCGGGCCCAGCGTCATCGTATGGCCCAGCATATGGAAGGAATACGCAGCCGTGTACAGATTATGGTCTGCCCCGTTGCCGCTGGCCGCTTGCAGCATCATGACGATAAACAAAACGGCATAGATGATTGGCATTGAGGCAAACAGAGGATTGCCAAACAGGAGCCGAAGTTCCAGGAGGCTGTGCCTCCACCATTTATGCATGGCGATCCCTCCGCAGCAAGGCCAGATAACCGTCTTCTAAAGAAGGATCAGCCGCAAACGCCCCTTCAACCGGCGCAGTTGGACTGATAAAGCGGCACAAGATGCCTTCCGGAACCGTTCGGGTGGACACAACGGACATGGGATCAATCAAGGCAAATTCGTCCGGGCTCATCACGGCTTCCCATACTTGCCCTTGACCGCAGGCCTGTAGTTCAGCCAGGCTCCCTGTCATGACCAGCCTCCCCTTGTTCATAACGGCGATACGCCGGCAGTTGCTCTCGATGTCGGCTACGATATGGGTTGACAGCAGCACGGTCCGGTTGATGCTAAACCGAGTCAGCACGTTACGAAACCGGACACGCTCCTGAGGATCAAGCCCGGATGTCGGCTCGTCAACGATCAGAACGTCCGGGGATCCTAATAGCGCTTGGGCAATGCCCAGCCGCTGCTTCATTCCTCCGGAGTATGTGCGCACTTTCTTGTCGGCCTTCTCTTGGAGATTCACCATCTCAAGCAGCCTGGAGATTTCCTTCAGCCTTGCGTTTCGATCGGTAATCCCCTTCATAGCGGCAACATAATCCAGATAATCCCTGCCAGTCAACTGCGGGTAAATATGAAAGTGCTGCGGCAAATAACCGATCATCTGCCGAATCTCCTCAGGCCGTCCAAGCGATATCCCGTTCATTCTTACCTGCCCGGAGGTTGGAGACAATAAGGTCGACAGGATACGCATCAGCGTTGTTTTGCCAGCGCCATTGGGTCCCAGCAGACCGGTCATGCCTTTATCAAATTGTAGAGAAACATCCAAGAGCGCCCATGCGCCCTTGCGATAGGTTTTGGATAGATGTTCAATGGTAATCATTCTAGAATCCTTTCACCATTTACGATTATGGGATAAGCCCGCGCGGTTTACGTTAATTGGAACGAACCGCCTTCTCAAAAAGTTTGAATTTTTACCGTTCTAAAGCCAATTTATTTATAAGGTGCAAAAAAGCCCGTGATCCTAAAAACGGATTGCGGGCATAATCTAATGGGTTCTGATCTTATCAGTATAACATGCAGCGGCAATGTTCATCCGCATTCCTTCAAGGCGTAAATATTTCACGTCCCAAATGATTAACGGGATCGATCATTCATGTGCTGTTTGCGTTACCGGTGCGCTTCATACTGGTTCGCGCGGGTTATAGCCTGAATCGTCTGGATATCTTGCGGCGACAGCTTCTCCACAGTACCTGCAGCAATATTATGCAGCAGCTGTTCAAGCGAGCTTGCGCCGGGAATCGTGCAGGCAACGGCGGCATGGCTTAACGCATAGCGAATGGCCGTATGAGTCAGATCCGCGCCATTTCCATACTCTTCAAGTCTCTTCAGAATGTCCAGCAGCTCATTTTTGCTGTAGTCCAGGTAACCCTTCTCTGCCTTGGATTGGCCCCGATCCGACAAGATCCCCCGGGCAACCGGACCCCGCGCAATGGCGGAAATCCCATTCTCCGCCAGCAGATCGAGCACCTCCTCCTCCGGTCTCCGGTCCAGGATGCTGTATTGGCTCATGACACTGACGATATTGGATTTACTCACATATTCACGGATGACATTCGGACGGATGGACGAAATCCCGTAATAGCGAATCCATCCTTCCCGCTTCAGCTCTTCAAAAGCTTCGATCGTCTCTTCCACCGGATCATCCAGCGTTCCTCCATGGAGCTGATACAGATCGATATAATCCGTACCCAGCCTGCGAAGACTGTCCTTGACGGCGGATTTTATGTAATCTTTGGAGGGGTCCCATACCCAGCCATCCTGACCTTCAACACGCCGGTTGCCTACTTTGGTAGCGATAATGACATCCTCTCTCCGGCCTTGAACGGCTTTGCCGACCAGTTCTTCATTACGACCCTTATCGTACAAATCCGCCGTGTCCAAGAAATTCACGCCCTGATCAAGCGCTTCATGAATCAGCTTCACCGCTTGTCCTTCATCCGTTCCCAATGACATGCAGCCCAGCCCAATTTCGCTTACATACAATTCTGAAGATCCCAGCTGATTGGTTCTCATGTTCGATATCCTCCTCTTATTTATGATGAATAAGGTTCTACCCCTTTACTTACCCTAAAATATCGATCCAGATCTTGAACGCCGTTACCGCAATGAGAATCGCCAAGGCATATCGCAGCAGACGAACATTCAGCCTGCGGCTGATCATGGCGCCGATAGGCGCACCCAGCAGGCTCCCCACAACGGCAAACAGGGAAGGCCAGAACGGAATGCCGCCTGAAACGATTTTGCCAATAACACCGCCGACCGCAGACAGAAATACGATAGCAAGTGAGGATGCAATGGTGATCCGAGTCGGTATTTTTAGAACCGTGAGCATAATGGGGATGAGGATAAAAGCGCCTCCGGCACCAACGATCCCGGCAATGCCTCCGACTATGAACGCGGCTCCCATTGCAATCCCTGAATGATAGGTAACCTCGCTCACCGACCTCTGTTCCATGGACGCCCGTGTCGGCACAATCATTAATAACACAGCGATAACCGCCAGGAAACCGTAAACGACGTTGATCGTTCCGCTGGTCATCAGCATCGATGACAGGCTCCCGATCAGACTGCCTACCAGCGTGCTGGCCCCCATCTGAATAACCAATGGCTTGTGAACGTATGACTCACTTCCGCGCGAACTCATCCGGTTGGTTATCATGCCTGACAATGAGGCGAAAAATACCTGAAGCATGCTAATGGATGCCACTTCCTTGGAAGTGAAAGCCTCCAATCCAAACCAGGAGGGAACATACAGCAGCAATGGGAAATTAATGATAGCCCCGCCAATACCCAGCAGCCCAGAGAAAAAGGAACCAATGATACCTATAAAGATCATGACTACAAGCTGCACTATCAAGGTGATCGATCTCCGTTTCATTTGATATCGTTTTACGGGCACATTGCTATTGAATGTACCTCGTTGTTGATTTATAATAAAACCCAAGTATTTATATCGGAAATCAGGGAGGTGTGTGGCGATCATGTTAAACAAGCTGAAATTTCTCTTCCAGGACCGATGTCCTGACTGCGAGCAGAAGCTGATCTCCAAGCAGGAAGACATGGCTACGATCAAGCATTGCCCGGATCACCACTACACCGAGGAAATATATAATCAGTTGGGCGTTACAATTGTTTATCATCCCAGTAAAGACAACAGTTAAATCAGCCTAAACCCGGCACAAACCATCCCAATCGCTCATACCGTCTCTAATCCATTTACTTACTCAATCCATTCCCCTCCCGCTGACCTAACGAGAAACAGAACTGTAATTTCAGTAACCATCACCAGAAGTGAGCAGATGAAAATAACAGACATCATATCCCCCGAATCCAGATTCAGCATGAATGGGTACAGGATAAGCAATAACAGCTGCCCAGCCATAAACAGGTGCAGCCGGAAGCGGGCTTTCCTATCCAATTCGGATTCCGTGCCTGTATAATGAGCTTGAATCCCTCTGCAAATACTATAAATCAATGCCGTATGCAGGAGCACGGCAGGCAGTAGAATGAACAGGTTCTTAACCGATTGCATGTGCACGCTGTCCATTGCGACCTCGGGGAACCAAAATAATGAAGCCGCCGACCACACCAGCAGCAGCCAAGCCGACAGATGTCCCAGCCTAAAATATCCGTTCAATCGCTGCAGCCGCCATAACCCTGAGGCAATCAGCAGATACCCCAGCATATCGGGCAGTATATCCACCATTTCAACCTTCAGATCGATGAGTACAAAGAGCAGCCCCCAGAGTATACGATACCAAGCGCTTCTCATAATCCCTTCCTTCTTTCGCGGACATATGCCGTCATTTCTTTATCGGTCGGACTTGGATGATAAGGTATGATCGTATCTTCCTGCCAGGTGCCCTGACCTTCCTCCGTAAACGTTGTTCTCAGCATTAACTGATACACTTGCATACTCTTCTCACGAGACGGCATGTTAAATTGATAGCTGATCCTAAAAGAGTCCCCTTGATTCATCTTCGCTGGAAGCTGTATCTCCTGAATAGGCATACCGCTCTGTTCCATCTGTGACTCCGGAGGTAGCGGGCGGTAACTTGTACCCGGCCCTTGACCCGAGATATCGGCATAGATTTGCAAAGCTCCTTCTTCTGCGATATCCAGAAACTTCGAGTAGAACGCTGTTAACTGAAGCGGCCGCTTGATGACCGCGGAGTTGTTTCCCGAGTGATCCGACGAGGATCCACCGGAGGTCCACTCCACGGGTTTGACTTCGTTATATGTGCCAGGCCAAATGTAAATTTCTCCTACATCCACCTGTTCCGAGGTTCCATCGGAGTAAAGCGCGGTGATCTCGCGGACAAGCACTGGCTCCTTAAGCAGCTCTTCCGCCACGCCCTGCCCTCGAGCAGGGTTATTTAAATTCACCATCATTTTCCCTAGATACTGCCTTTGGTACTCTGCATATTTGGGGTAAGGTGTCACGATCTGTTCAGGGTAACCCTCGATCTGAATGGTGCTCAGGGTCTTATCGGCTCGTTTGTCCTCTATATAATACAAGTCAAACACGTGCCCTTCCCTATCCGATGTCTCAACATGATGCGCAAGGAATACCGTTCTTCCCAGTTGGTTGGCTTCATAATACCAGACATTTCCGATCCAGCTGCAGGCAACCAGCAGGATGGCGAGCCCATAATACCACTTCTTGCTCATGGCCCCTCCTTATGTATCAAGCGTTTGTTCTTATTCTTTAACTATATTAACACGTAAATATAATAAGGGGGTTTGCACAGCGTTAATTTTTCGGTGCGTTTCTCCGGAGGGGCTCTCGAATTGAAATTTGAAATAAGGAGGCCGATTCATGGACAGACTATTTGAAGCAATCGAAATCAAGGAAGGTGTCCATGATGAATCCATCCATCGAAGAAATTACGAATTGGCTTGAATCCAAGAGCAGCCACACCCTTCACATATCCAAGGAAGAAGACAAAGATCAGGACCAGATTGAATTACAGCTGGAACGATTGGAGCATCATCAGCATCAGGAGCCGTCCATTGACGGTTATGGGGATCGCAGCGCTTTGCTGCTGCACGGTTCCGGTGTTGTCATGACTGCGGGCCACACAGCACCGCTGCCAACCAACGCCTATGTCATCGGGCTGGATGGGCTTAAAGCTGCGGAGATCCACGACAATCATGTCGTACTCACAACGGAGCGTGGTACTTACACCATCAAGGCAACCTGACGCAGCCGAATTGAAAAACGCCAAGAACCGCCAGCATGATTCATCTGGCGGTTCTTTTAGGCTGTTTGCACGCTGGTGCTCAAACGAACGAAAAGGTACATAAAAAGGCTACACAACATCCCTATTCTCGCTTGTATCTCCACATATGTTTCTGGACATCTCCATGCATCGCAGGGATGGCCAATCCCGCGTCTGAACGGCCCTCGGTCCCAGCATATAGCGATGGGCCGTTTCGCGCTGGCACTCAGCAAGCAGCGCAGGCTTCTGCCACCTAACCAGAGTCCCATTTTTTCTCTTCCTGGACCTGTTTAAGACTGGGCAGCGGACCGTTTCAGGATCATAACGTCCCTTCCCGGAATCGTAACATGACCTGAAACCTGCCGGTTGCTCAGAAGATCGAATAGCTTGGCAGAACCTGCATCGAACGTCATCTCTTCGGCGTTGTGGTTCAATACGAACAGGTAGGAACCTCCATCCTTCACCCGTTCCGTAACCTCTACCCCGGTTGGTGTATTCAGCAGCGGCTTCACCCCCTGCTCTTCGCACAGATTAGCAAGAAAGCCCTGCAGGAACTTCGAATCCGGGCTGCTGGCTACATAATAGGCCAGTCCCTCTCCAAACCTATTCCTGGTTACAACAGGAGTTCCTTTATAGAAATCAGAACCGTACCCAGCCAGAACCTCCGCTGTCTCCGCATGGATGACATCGCACAGCAATCCACAAGGATAACTTCCACGCAGTGATCCCCATTCCTGATTCCATTCGATCTGATTGTGCTGCCCAGGAAGTAGGGCATCGATCTCTTCAGCCCAGATTCCCATCACGTGGCGCAGCTCGCCAGGATGACCTCCAAGGGTCACAAGATCGTTCTCGTTGACGATGCCGCTGAAGAAAGTGGTCACAAAGGTTCCTCCCCGGGATACGAATTGCTCCACACGCCGGGCTACACCCGGTTTCACCATATACATTACGGGCGCAACCATCACATCATACTTGCCCAGATCCTCTTCAACACCGATGATATCGGTCTGAATATTCAACTGGTACAGCGCGTCGTAGTATTTATGAACCTCGTCCACATAGTTCAGGGCTTTGGAAGGTCCGCTTGAAAGCTCCAGCGCCCAGCGGTTCTCCCAATCATACATAATCGCCACCTTGGCGTTCGAGCGGGAACCGAGCAGCTGGTCTCCGAGCTGCTGCAGCTCTGCGCCCAGCTCCGCGCATTCCCGAAAGACGCGGGTATGCTCATGCCCCACGTGCTCAATCAACGCGCCGTGGAACTTCTCGCAGGCCCCCACGGAACGGCGCAGCTGAAAGAACATCACCGTATCTGCGCCATGGGCTACAGCCTGGTAGCTCCACAATCTCATCACGCCGGGGCGCTTCGCGGAATTGTAAGGCGACCAGTTCTGAACGCTCGGGGTCTGCTCCATCAGCATGAATGGCTGGCCGCTTTTCAAGCCCCGCATCAGGTTATGGGACATCGCCGTAAAGCTTACCGGCGTATCGATTGCGGGATAGTTGTCCCAGGACACAACATCCATATGCTTCGCCCACTCGAAGTAATCCAGCTCCGGATAAAAGCCCATCAGATTCGTGGTCACCGGCATGTCCGGGGTAATCTTCTTCAGTTCATCCCGTTCGAGGCGATAGCAGGCAAGCAGGCTGTCCGACTGGAAGCGACGGTAGTCCAGCGATATCCCCTGGAAGAACGTCCGGTTCCCGCCAAACTCTTCGCTGAGAGCATTCGGCACCACAATTTCGTCCCACTCGTAAAGGGTATGGCCCCAGAATCCGGTATTCCAGGCGGCATTCAGTTTATCGAGCGTCCCGTAACGCTCTTTCAGCCAAATACGGAACTGCGATTCGCAGTTATCACAATAACAATAGCCGCCATACTCATTGGAGACATGCCAGATCACGAGTGCCGGATGATCCTTGTACCGCTCAGCCAGCTTGCGCGCCATCAGCGCAGAATATTTGCGATACGTCGGGCTGTTTGGACATGAGTTGTGGCGCCCTCCGAATTTGCGCTTGCGTCCATCGTAATCCACTCGGAGAATGTCCGGATATTTCTTGGCCATCCAGGCAGGATGCGCCCCCGTGCTTGTTGCCAGGCAGACATGGACCCCTTCCTCTGCCAGACGATCCATAATTTCATCCAGCCATGTGAAATCGTAGCTATGCTCATCGCGCTGTGTTTTTGCCCAGGAGAATACGTTGAGAGTTGCCACATCGACCCCTGCCAGCTCAAACATCCGCAGATCTTCTTCCATCGTGGCCTTATCCCATTGCTCGGGGTTATAGTCTCCGCCATACCATATCTTCGGAACACGCTGATTTATCATAGAATTGCCTCCTTTATGAGTGTCCAATAAGAAAAACGTCAATCGATGTTGATAATCTGTCTAAAAGAAAAGAGGCACCATCCCTTGTATCTAAGAACAAGGGATCATACCTCTTATGAAAGATCTACTTACACATTACGAGCACTACCTGCCGCTTACTTGCTCAGGCTGTCCCAAGACGTCTGCATGTCTTCAAGCATCTTGTTTGCGTCGGACTTGCCTGCAAAGAACGCCTGCATGGAGCCTGAGAATTCCTGCGCTACCCCGTCAGGGAACTTGGCAGATTGTCTTGGCAGCACTTTTCCGGCTTGGACGTATTCCCACACAGCCGAGCCCAGGTCGCCCATATCTTCCGGCGTCGCTTCGATGGTCGTTAATGCCGGAATGAATTTGAATTTCTTCACGATGTACTCTTTACCGATATCGGATGTGACAAACCAGTTGAGGAAGATCTTTGCTTCTTCCTTCGATGCGGAATCCTTGTTGATAACAAGGTTCGCAGGAACGCCCACGTTCAGCTTATCATTTTGCTCCGCATTGTCGCCAAGCGGCATCGGCAGATAGCCGAGATTCAGATCAGGGTTGATGGCATCGATCTCGGTTTGGGACCAGTTGCCATTCTGCATCATGGCTGTTTTTTCGGTGGCCAGCAGGGAAATCGCCGTGTTGTAGTCCGTAGTCAGCGGGTTCTTGTTGCCATGATCCAAGGTCAACTGCATCAGCTTGGCCCACTCTTCGAACTTCGCATTGCCTGCAAATTTTTGCGTTCCGTCATTCAAGCCCTGAATAAATGCATTCGGATCATCCTGCTGGGCAAATGCCGGGTTAATGCCCTGGTTGCCGATCAACCACCACTCCTGGTAAGCGTTCGCAAAAGGAGTTGTGCCAGCAGCTTCCAGTTTCTTCGCAGCTTCCTCCAGCTGGGCATAGGTTTTCGGGAGCTCGGTAATGCCTGCTTGCTCAAACAAATCTTTATTGTAGATATAACCCCATCCTTCAAGGTTCATCGGCATGCCGTATACTTTACCGTCTTTGGTCATCGGCTCCTTCGCCATCTCAACCAGATCGTTCACCCAAGGCTGGTCGGACAAGTCCTCCAGACGGTCGATCCACATCTCCATCTCGGCATCGCCGCCATTGGAGAAAATATCAGGCGCATCGTTGGACGCAAATTTGGTCTTCAGTGCAGCGCCATAGTCCGCACCGCCGCCTACCGTTTGAATATCCAGCTTGATGTTCGGGTATTCCTTCTCAAATTCCACCTTGAGCTCATTCAAGCCATCCACGATTTCGGTTTTGAATTGGAAAATCTTAACCGTCTTGACTTCACCAGAGGCCCCGTCCGAGCTCCCGCCTTGACTTCCCTCCGACTTGCCGCCGCACGCTGCCAGCAGCATGGAGAAAGCCAGCAGCATCACAAGTGATAATTTCATTTTGTTCATCTTACTACCCCCTAGTAATGTTTATATATAAATGATGGAAAACCAATGTAGGAAGCGCCCGGCTGCCCTACCCCTTAACGGAGCCGGCAGCGACGCCTTCAACGATATACTTCTGCAATGACAGGAAGAAGATGATAATCGGCGTAATGCCCAGCACCAGAGCCGGCAGCGCCATGTCCCATTGCTTCGAGTACTGCCCGAAGAATGCAAAGGTTGCGAGCGGAATGGTACGCAGCTCCGGACTTTGCAGGATCAAGGATGGCAGCAGGTAGTCATTCCAGACCCAGAGACAGTTCAGGATGATGACCGTCACCATCATAGGTTTCAGCATAGGCAAAACGATCCGGGCAAATACCTTGAACGGGGAAGCTCCGTCCACCGTAGCAGCCTCTTCGATTTCAAGTGGTATCCCCTTCACAAAACCATGGAACAGAAAGACCGACAGCGGTATGCCGAGGCCCAGATAGCTGAGAATCAAGCCTACGATGCTGTTGTTAACGCCCAGGAAGTTAATGACCTGAAGAAGTGGAATCATAATGGATTGGAACGGAATGACCATAGCCGATACAAACAGCATGAACACGATGCGATTGAATCTTGTATTGGACCGAACCATCCGGTAAGCGGCCATCGCGCTCAGCAGGGCGATGATCAGGTTGCTGATGACCGTAATGATGATGGAATTCGTAAATGCTTCCGGGAAGCGGGTCATTTCCCATGCCTTGCTGTAATTGTCAAAGTGAAACGCAGTCGGCCAATTGGCCGCATCCACCATAATATCCCCCAGCGATTTGACCGAGTTCACCAGGAGGAAATAAAAAGGCGCCAGAAAGATCAGAGCCACAACCACCATAACAATCTGCAATACGATATGGGAAGCCGACATCGGAGGTTTCTTCGTTCTCACTTAAGCTTCAACCTCCTTCTGTTTCGTTAATCGGACTTGAATGAGTGTGATGACCGCAACAACGAGGAAGAAAATCAAAGATTTGGCTGTCCCGAGTCCATACCGGTTATTCAGGAACGCCTCGTTGTACACATTCATGGCCAGTGACTCCGTGGAGCGATACGGTCCGCCTTTTGTGAGGGACAGGTTCAAATCGAACATTTTGAATGACCATGAGATCGCCAGGAACAAACAGACGGTGACCGCTGGCATAATGAGCGGAACGATGATGCTCTTCAGCACCTGGAAGCGGTTCGCTCCATCAATTTCAGCGGCTTCCATCACTTCCTTGGATACATTCGTAATGGACGCAATGTAGATGACCATCAGATAGCCTGACGACTGCCATACGAATACCATCACAATCCCCCAAAAGCCGGTCACTTCGTCTCCCAGCCATGGAAGATTAAAGAACGGAATTCCCGTAACCTCGCCAACGGTTGCAAAGCCCTTCACGAAGATAAACTGCCAGATGAAACCGAGCAGCAATCCGCCGATCACATTCGGCATAAAGAAGATCGTTCGCAGCCAGTTGCGCGCCCGGATGTTTTTTGTCAAGAAGTAGGCCAGGAAAAAACCGACCACATTCGTTAGAAGCACACCCACGATCGTAAACCTGGTGGTGAACCAGAACGACTGTGCGAATGCGCTGTCATTTGTGAAAATCTGTTTGAAATTGTCCAGCCCCACCCATTCGACATTCCCCGATACACCATTCCAGTTGGTGAACGAGTAATACATCCCCATCACAAATGGGATAATGATCGTAATACCGAAAAACAGCAGCGCGGGTCCGATATAAACCAACTGCTGCGTCAAGGCAGCCGTTCTCTTGCTGTTCATGTAAATCCCCCTCCGCTTGTCCTATCGTTTCTCTATCCATTTCTCTATGATTTAATTATGCTAAGATGAAGACCCTGGCACTACCATAGGATGTGAACTAATTGGTATAGAAAATTGATCGGCGGTGAAAATATTGAACTGGAACAGCATACGCACTAAATTAATTACCTTCATGATCATGGCTACCATCATTCCGACCACCATCTCCATGATCATCAGTTATGTCATGACAACCAACTCGCTCAAGGAACGGGCGGTTGTTGAGAATATGAACCTTCTCTATCAGGGACGGTTGAATTTGGAGAGCTATCTGGAAGACATGAACCGTAATTCCCTTACGGTTTATTCGGATCCGGATTTTTTCCGCAGCCTCTATTACAGCCACGAGAATATCAATGCCAGCGGCAGGCAATCCGCTACGCTGCAATCGATCAATAAAGCTATAAGCGGCGCAAGGCAGGTCTATCTCTATGTTGACGGCAAAAGAGAAGCTACGTTGTTCGCGCAGGATATCGCCAGAAAGACAAGCGATGTCGCGCTTTATCCCGAAATACCCGATCTAAAGAGCCATACGGTGTCCATTCAGCCTCCCCATCCCCTTCACACATACGGCTTTCAATTAGCCTATCCTTATGAAGCCGATCAACAAGTATTCACGATGTACCGAGTCATTGAACGAGTCCCTTCTTCGGAACGATTGGGTATTCTCGCCATTGATCTGAATATGAATTTCCTCAGCCGAATTAGCGGTCAGCTGTTTCAGCCCGAGCATGAGCAGCTCTATATTGTGAATGAAGACGGTCATGTCATGTATTCCGGTAACGAAGCCACGCTGGGTCGGCAGATCCAGGAAGACTGGTATAGCAAAATAAAGGAATCCGGCCACAAGGAAGGTCATTTCGAATATAACAACAAAATCTATTTATATAACAATATCAAGACGTCTGTCAGCGACTGGACAATGATCAAGGAAATTCCGTCCTCCTATATTCTGAGCAGCGCGGAAAAAGCGGCATTTGTCAACATTTCACTGTTAGGCGTGTCCTTGATCCTCATCATCATCGCCATGATCTGGATCTCGGTGTACATCACAGCACCGATTCGACAATTGGTAGGACTCATGAGCCAAGTGAAAAGCGGACGAATGACCGTTGATATCTCCTCCGACCGCAAGGACGAAATCGGAACCCTGCATCGCAGATTCGGCAGCATGATGGATACGATCAACAACCTTATTTTGCAGGAATACAAGCTGAAACTCGCGAACCGGACCAATCAGCTCCGGGCGCTGCAGGCCCAGGTAAACCCGCATTTTATGAACAATGCACTGCAAACGATCGGAACGCTTGCACTGGAGCATGGGATGAAGAGGATTTACTCCCTGATCTCGGCCTTGGCCCGAATGATGAGATACAGCATGTACAACACCGATAAACCGGTCACACTGAGCACAGAGCTTGATCATATCCACGATTATGTCGAGCTGCAAAAAGAGAGATTTGAGAATCAGTTCGACTTCCGTTACGATGTGGATGAGTCGACTTTGCAGGTGTTGATACCGAAGATGCTGGTTCAGCCGCTGATCGAGAACTTTTTCAAGCATGGGATGAACCCTCTGACACAAGACAATTACATCGCATTAAAAAGCCGCCGCCTCTCGGCCTCCATCGTTCAGATCACGGTCGAGGATAACGGAAACGGAATGCAGGATGAGAAATTCCAAGCACTCCAGGAACACTTATTATTGATGGAAGAGATGGATTTGGAACAGCTGCAGGTTCATTCCGAGATAGAAGCGGAAGACAGCAGCGGAATTGGGCTCATCAACATCATGACAAGGCTCAGGCTGTATTATCGCGGAAAATCCAAATTCAACATTGAAAACAACCAGCCTCACGGCTTTCGGGTTGTACTGACTATAAATGTGGAAGGTGAAACGGATGAAGGCATTAATCGTGGATGACGAGTCTCGTGTGCGAAGAGCCATCCGGCTGCTGGTCCAGTGGGAAGAGCACGGGATAACCGATATTGAAGAAGCAGCCAACGGGCTGGAGGCCATGGAGCTGATTCCGAAGTTCCGGCCAAACCTCGTGCTGATGGACATGCTGATGCCGCTCAAGAACGGTGTCGACCTGATGGAATGGATTCACAAAAATTACCCGGATATCAAATTCATCGTTATCAGCGGGCATGACGATTTTGAATTCGTGCGCAACACGATCTGGTACAGCGGCACGGACTATATCCTGAAGCCTATCGAGGAGACCGTCATTAACCAAGCAGTCCGCAAAGCAACCACGGCCTGGAGGGCCGAGGAGCAGGAGCGCCTTGCGGCGCGGCAGCAGCATGTTCAGGTGAACGAGTACCGGCCGGTCTATTCGGAGAAGCTGCTGTCGAGCCTCATCGATGACAGGAGTGCCCACTCCCAGGTGGTCAACCGTCTCAGGGACGAAGGCATCGTACCGGAGGACACGAAGACCATACGCTTGGCCGTCATGCAGATGGACAAGACCGATCATGCGCTTTTTAACCGCTTCGGCCGCCATCTGGACCTGCTCATGTTTGCCCTGCTGAATATATGCAATGAATTTCTGCAAAAGGACCGGACCGGGATCGCCTTCCGTCACTTCGGTTCTCCGCACCAGCTGGTTATTCTGTTGTGGGATCAGCTTGCCACGCTGCCTACGAGGCTTCAAGAGATCAATCAGGGGATGCACCGCACCTTGTCGCGCCACATGCATTTTGGCATCAGTTCTGACGGACGGTACCCCCAAGACATTCCCGAATTGTATGCCCGCAGCTCGGCAGCCCTTCATTCGCGTGATTTAACGGTGCTGAACCATTTCATCCATGATGGAGAGAAACAGCATCTCGCCGCTGCCGATCATCATAATGGTGTGCAGTTCAGCGGATTTGAAGATTCATGGAGGCTTGCTATCCTTAGCGGGCAACCCGGCCCCATCGCCGAAGCAGTAGAGACCTGGATAGCGGCCATCCGCAAAAGCGGCATCCTCACGCCGGAGCTCCTGGAGCGCTGGGACCGGGAAATTGAAAGATTCGCCAACCATGTCATTCATGAAGCTGCAAACCCTTCGTCTGAAACACTATTGAAATTATACAAAAAAGAAAGCGTCAACATAGAGCGGCCAAGCCCGGACAAGTATATATGCTCCCTGGCGGAGTGGCAGCAGCATTGGGGAGCGCTGATGAGCCTGCTCGCCTCGCTTGTGCAGTCCCAGAAGCAAACAGGTCAAGACCTGATCCATGACATTACGGCGTTTATCGAGCAGAATTATCAGAACGATGTATCCCTGTATGATATTGCAAACCGTTTTCACGTAAGCCGGGAGTACATCTCCCGCAAATTCAAGCAAAAACACGGGATTAACATCCCGGAGCATCTAAACCGGATCCGCATCTCCAAAGCCAAAATCCTGCTGCAAAACCCGGCCCTGAAGATGGCAGCGATCTCCGAGATGGTAGGCTTCAAGAACGAGAAATACTTCAGTCTTGTATTTAAGAAGCAAGAGGGCATTTCCCCCAAGGAGTTCCGCAAGCTAACGGGCGGTTATACGTAACCCGTCTAATTCACCTGTACCTTAAATTGGAACTTTTACTTGTTGTAAAACCTGAGCATACCCAAGTGGATCGTCAGATTACGGCGCTTCAACAATTGAGAAAATTATTGCAACGTCAAATCTCTCAGGCGTTGTCGAAAAGGGCAGGTTTGAGATTAGCAATCCATAAGAAACAACCCGAGTTGAATTCTGCTAAGATGTAGTTAATTTATAATATATATATCCCTTATAAACTAAGGAGAACTGAAAATGAGAAAACTCGTTCTATTTCTGCACGCATCGCTTGACGGTTTTGTAGAAGGGCCGAATGGTGAAATGGACATTGGCTGGGTTTCCTACGATGCTGATTTGGAGAAACATGCGAAAGAAATTCTGAGTACTGCCGACACTGTCATTTGGGGACGTGGGACTTATCAGATGATGCACAGTTACTGGCCATCTGTGCCTTCAAACCCATCCGCTTCGCAGCATGAACGAAATCATGCCGAGTGGATCGAAAAGACAGCCAAAATCGTTTTCTCCACAACGCTGGAGAAAGTCGAATGGAATAATTCCAGACTCGTGAAAGAAGATGTCGAGGAAGAGATCAATAACCTCAAACAGCAGCCAGGCAAGGATATGGTCATCCTCGGCAGTCCTAGGTTCGCACACCACCTTATGCAGCTCGATTTAATTGATGAGTATAAAATTACGGTTTCTCCCGTCCTGATCGGTAAGGGATTGCCGTTATTCCAAGGTCTCAAGGAGAAGATCAATCTTAAGCTAATCGAAAACAAGACCTTTGATTCTGGAGCCATAGGTCTCGTTTACCAGACGGTAAGATGACCTTGTCACTTAAGGTGATTACGCTAACGGGAGACGATAGCTCAATGAACCGCCTTTTCACAAAGGCGGTTTTCTTATGGTCACAAATCAGCATTAGAATTAGAATTAGAATTTAACATAGACTTTTCCAAAAACGACCCCTATCCTATTTGCTTTCATCAAAAAGTCCTCATGCTCTCTCTACCCCCTCCGTTGCTCTAATATCATCACGCCTCGTGCCGGAACTTCGCAGGTATCCCGATGCTCCTCCCCTGTCAGCAGGTCCACATAGGTATCCCCGTCCAGGGGAACGGATTTGCTCTCTGACATGTGATTAAGCACGAAAGTGAATGCTTTATCTTCCTTGATGCGTCTTGTTACCTCGACGCCTTGAGGAGCCTTCAGGACCGGCTCAATGCCATGATCGTTGCAGATGGTCTGCATCAGATCCTTCAGGAATTTGGGTTCCGGGCTTGTCGCCACATACCATGCTTTCCCTTGCCCGAAGGCGTTGACGGTTAACGACGGCATGCCCTGATAATAATCTGAGCCATATTCGGCAACAACCTCCGCTCCCTCTGCATGAATCACGTCGCACAGAATTCCGCAGTCATAGGTGCCTTCCAGACGGCCCTGCCGTCCTCGCATCACGATCTGATTGTGCTGGCCAGGTAGCAGCGCGTCGATTTCCTCGGCCCAGATTCCCATGACCTTGCGCAGCTCTCCGGGATAACCGCCCAGCGCCACCAGATCGTTCTCGTTCACAATACCGCTGAAAAAGGTTGTCACAAACGTTCCGCCTTGCGCTACAAAAGCCTCAACGCGCTCTGCGAATCCCAGCTTCGACATGTACATTACAGGTGCGATGACTACCTCATACTTCCTGAAGTCCTCTTCAACGCTGATCATATCGGTCTGGATATGCAGCTGATGCAAGGCATCATAATATTTATGGACCTCATCCACGTAATGGAGGGCCACGGTCGGACCGCTCGACAGCTCAATGCCCCATCGGTTCTCCCAGTCATAGATGATTGCGACTTTGGCGTCGGAACGGGCATCCAGAATGCGGTCCCCCAACTGCTGCAGCTCCTTGCCCAACTCCGCGCACTCGCGGAACACGCGTGTATGCTCATGGCCCACATGCTCAATGACGGCTCCATGATATTTCTCGCAGGCACCGATCGAGCGGCGAAGTTGGAAGAACATCACCGTATCCGCACCGTGGGCGACCGCCTGGTAGCTCCATAATCGCATAACGCCCGGACGCTTGGCGGAGTTATACGGCTGCCAGTTCTGCACGCTTGGCGTTTGTTCCATCAGCATAAAGGGCTGTCCGCCCTTAAGCCCACGCATCAAGGCATGCGTCATGGCAGTATAACTGAACGGAGTATCCAGCGACGGGTAGTTGTCCCAGGATACAACATCCATCTCTTTGGCCCATTTGAAATAATCCAGCTCCGGATAGAAGCCCATCAGATTGGTGGTCACCGGAATATCCGGCGTGATCCGCTTCAATTCATCCCGCTCCAGCTTATAGCATTCCAGCAGGCTGTCCGACTGAAAACGGCGGTAATCCAGGGATATGCCCTGGAAATTGGTCCGGCTGCCGGACCACTCCTCGCTTAGAGCGTTAGGCACAACAATATCCTCCCAGTCATAGAAGGTGTGGCCCCAGAAACGGGTATTCCATGCCTTGTTTACGGCATCCAGCGTCCCGTGATGCTGCTGAAGCCAGGTACGGAATGCCGCTGCACAGTTGTCGCAGTAACAGTAACCTCCATACTCGTTCGATACGTGCCAGATCAGGACGGCCGGATGTTCCTTATAACGCCTCGCCAGCTTCCCGGCCATAATCGTTGCGTATTTACGGTAGGTGGGGCTGTTCGGACAGGAATTATGGCGGCCGCCGAATTTGCGTTTCCGCCCTTCATAATCGACACGCAGCACATCCGGGTATTTACGCGCCATCCAGGCCGGATGTGCGCCTGTGCTGGTTGCCAGACAGACGTACACTCCATTGCTGTACAGCCGGTCTATCGTCTCATCCAACCAGCCAAAATCATAGGTTTCCTCATCCGGCTGACTTAAAGCCCAGGCGAATACATTGATGGTAGCTACATCGATGCCCGCCAGTTTAAACATGCGGTCATCTTCCTTCCAGACATCCGCATCCCACTGCTCCGGATTATAATCGCCGCCATACCACATTTTGGGTAACTTCTCGTTAATCATATTGGACTCAGCTCCTTTAAGATTTTAGATCCGGTATACATTCAACTCGAACGGTCCATTCATGAGCAGCCCTTGCCCTTGTTCGATCAGGCCTTGTTGGTAACCGGCGTAATATAATAAGTGCTCCCGATCACCGTTTCAAACGCACCGTCCTCCTGCGTCTTCACAACACTTCCGTCTTCCCTTGTAACGATAAGAGACTCAGGGTAATTCAGCCTGCAATGCTGACCATGGGTTGAGGTGAGGCTTGCCGAAATGAGAAGCCCCTGGCTCCATTCCATATTGATGATAAATCCGCCGCGCGCCTTCAAGCCCTTTACGGAGCCTTCCCTCCATGCATAGGGCAGCGCAGGGAGCAGCTGAAGCTCCCCCAGATGACTCTGGAGCAGCATTTCCACAAGTCCTGCAGTCCCTCCAAAATTCGCATCAATCTGGAACGGAGGATGATCTCCAAGCAGATTAGGGTGCATCGAGCGGGAAATCAGCATCCGGATATAACCATAGGCCTTGTCCGCCTGCCGGAGCCGGGCAAACAAATTAATGAGCCACACACAGCTCCAGCCCGTGTGTCCGCCTCCATTGCTGATGCGGGACGATAGCGTACGATATGCGGCCTCCGCTAGCTGCGGCGTGCCTTGAAGGGTAATATCGGAACCCGGATAGAGTCCATATAAATGGGACACATGCCGATGACCAGGCTCTGCTTCCCGATAAGGCTCGCTCCACTCCATGAGTTTGCCCTCCCCGTCCATTCCATAAGGGAGCAGCCGTGCGGCCGCCGACTCCCACTCCTCCCGCAGATCAGCATCCTGCCCCAAGAGCTGCGACGCTTCTATGCAGTTATGGAACAAATCGCGAATAATGGCCATATCCATGGTGGAGCCTGCAGACACGCTGCAAGGCACGCCTTCCGCGGTGAGGAACTGATTCTCCGGTGATGTTGACGGACTGGTCACCAGATGGCCTTTTCCGTCCTCAATGAGCCAATCCAGGCAAAACAGCGCCGCTTCCCTCATCAACGGATATGCCGTTCCCCGCAAATATTCAAGGTCTGGCTGAAATTGATAACGCTCCCATAAATGCCGGCACAGCCACGCGCCACCCATGGGCCAGAAAGCCCACATCGCTCTCCCATCGCTCGGGCTTGCCATGCGCCATAGATCCACATTATGGTGGGCAACCCATCCGCGGGCTCCGTAATGAATCTTCGCGGTCCGGCGCCCGCTCACGCTAAGCTCCCGAATCATCTGTATCAACGGCTCGTGACACTCGCTCAGATGAGTTGTCTCTGCCGGCCAATAGTTCATCTCGGTATTGATATTCGTTGTATAATCGCTATTCCATGGCGGCTGTACATGCGGATTCCATATCCCCTGCAGATGTGCAGGCTGTGTTCCCGGCCTGGAGCTCGCCATGAGCAAATATCTTCCGAACTGGAACATCAGTGCCTCCAGTGCCGGATCCTCCTGCCCTTCCCTGTACGCTTTCATGCGCTCGTCGGTCGCCGCACTCTCTGTGGACCGCTCACAATCCAGGCTTTCAAGCCGAAGATCCACACGCCGGAACAATGCTTGATGATCCTTCACATGCCTCTCGCGCAGTTCCTCATATCCATGCTGTACCGCGTCCTGAAGCCTCTTCCTGCATATAACGGACGGATCAATTCCTCCAGAGCCCGGAGAACGGTCGAAGCCTGCAAAATTCGTTGCCGCCGTAATCAGCAGAGTGACCGGGCCGCTCCCGTTGATGTGCATGCCACAGTCATCCACCGTCACCTGACCGCTGTCCGGCAAGGCCAGCAGCCTCATCTCATACCGTATGCCGAGCCCCTCTTCATAGAGTACCGACCCGGGATGATCGCCCTTGTAATTGTCAGCAATATGGGTTGGAGCATGTCCATATAACACCAGGGACCCGTCTTCCGCACAGCGGCGTGTACCATGCCGCAGCGGAGAGTCCAGCCTGATATCCAGCCGGATGTCTTCGTTATTCGGGCTCGCACAGCGTATAACCGCTACCTGGTCAACGGCACTGATGAACATGTCCCTGGCATAGGTAGCCGAACCGCCGGACTGAAAGCGAACGGACGCGATCCCCGTATCCAAATCCAGTTCGCGCCGATATTCCGTCCGGTGGCCGTGAATTCCCGACTGTCTGATCAACAGATCTCCTAGCGGCAGGAAGGACTCCGTGCCCCTTCCCACCATCTTGTCCTCAATCAGCTCCTCCGCTTCCTTGTACTGCCCGGATGTGATGAGCTTCCTTGCGGCTGCCAAATGCCGTCGTGCCTCGTAATTATTCGTGTCCCTTGGAAATCCGGACCAGAGTGTATCCTCATTCCATTGAATACGCTCTTCCTCTACTCCCCCGAACACCATTGCACCCAGCCGGCCATTCCCGAGCGGGAGCGCTTCTTCCCACTTGGCTGCCGGTTCCCGGTACCATAGCTTTGAGGTCCATTGCTTCGCTGGATTCACTGTAAACGCTGGATTCACTGTAATCCCTCCTTATTCCTGTTGATAAGTGTCTTCTCGAAGAGTTCTTCAAATCCTTCAACCCCCAACCGTATTTCTGCGATGAGCAAAAGGACGCAGCTATACAATCCCGGCCTTCAGATAGCGGCAAAAGGGGCCGCATGCAGCCGGCCCCTTCTATTCCCCTATTCCTTTAATCGTTCCAAAGTTTGACGCGGTCACGTACCAGCTGGGTATATTCCTGTTCCATTTTTTCTGCACCTGCACTGTTCAGCTCTTTAATGAACTGATCATACAGCCCATCGAATTTGGCCGGATCGGCCAGAATAATTTCAGGAATGCGTTTGCGGGTAATCTCCTCCACTTTTTTGTAGGTAATATTGATATTGGAGTCGCTTGGTACCGGAATGTTGTAAGCCACGCCCCATGGCTTCACTTCGAATTCTTCTTGTTTCGGCCACAGGTCCTTCCACATTTCCACGCCGTAGGCCTTCAGCGTTTCCTTGGCGGATGGCGTATAGTTCTCGATGATGGTCTCCGGGAAGTTCGTTGTATAGTAGTTGTCTGTCGAATCCTTCACACCGTCGCCGTAACGAGGGAACATGGCATTGTACAAGCCGATTCCCGTTTCTTTGGTGAAGTTGGCATTATCGTAGGTTTTGCGCTCCTGCACGTCTTCCGGAATGACGCGTTTGCCGTCCACGACGTCGTAATGCTCGCCTTCAATTCCCCAGTTCATCAAAACTTGCCCTTCCTCGGAGGCCAAATAATCCAGAAACTTGATAATCCGAACAGGATCCTTCGCGGATGTCGTAATTCCCACACCCCATCCTGCGACGTAACCCGCGTTCTGGAACGTTGCATCCTTACTGGACTCGTCCAGCTGGATCGGGAATCTTGCATACGTGCGATTTTCCTTGCCGGCGGATCTCAGCGCATTCGTTGCATTGCCGAAGCCCCACTCCTGGTCAATGACACCAAGGACGCGGCCGGAGGAGATTTTAGCTTCGTATTGGTCCGTTTTCTGTACGAAGGTTTCTTTATCCAGAAGTCCTGTAGCGTTCATATGATTCAACCAGCGGAAATACTCTTTCTCCTCCGGGCGCTTGTAGTGCAGCTTCGCCTCCACCGTTTCCTGGTCGATATAATATTCACCGTCATCGGATGCGCCGGTCGCGATGAAGGCCGGATTGGTGACGGAGATCATAATTCTCCATCCGTCCGCATTCAGCGTGAGCGGAATCGTTGGCTGTCCGTCAATGGTCGGATGTTTATCGGAATAATCCTTCAACGCTTTCTCGTAATCCTCTACGGTTTTGAGTTCCGGGTATCCGAGTTCCTTCAGCACTTCATGCTGGATCTGGAACGTGCCGCCCGCATCAAGCATCTGATGGTCCACCGCTGCAAGTGTCGGAAGCACATAGATAGCCTCGTCCTCGTTGCTCCACTTCAGACGGCTCATGTAGTCACCGTATACCTTCTTGATGTTCGGCGCATGCTCTTCAATTAAATCCGTCAAATCAATAAACGCGCCGGAATCCACGAACAGATTGGCATCGCCCTTGGCAAATACCAGGTCCGGATATTCGCCGCTCGCCACCATCAGCGGAAGCTTCTGATTGGAGCCATCCACCGCGTATTCGGCCTGAATCGTAATGCCGGTCTTCTCGGTCAGCTTCTTGCCGACCGCATCCTGCATGTTAGCCCAATTCGCATTGGAATCGGCGCTGTAATACGTCATGGTCATCGGCTCAAGCTTCTCTTCCTGCTGCGTATCGCTTCCGCCACTGCCATCTTTGCCGCCGTTGGCGCTATTGCTGCTGTCGCCGTTGCCGCACGCCGCAAGAACGAACGTAGCCAGCATCATCATAGCGAGCAGCAGTGACAATCTCTGCTTGTGTTTCATTGCTTTACCCCCTAATCGATTTTTTAAATGTTCTGATATTTTTCAAAAAAATCTATCGTATAACAGGACGCAAGCCCTGCTGATACCGTACATGAATGCTAGCTTTTCACAGCGCCGAGTGTCATGCCCTTCACGAAATACCGCTGCAGAAACGGATAGACGAGCAATATCGGAACCGTGACCACAATCGTGATTGCCATTTTGATCGATTCCGGCGAGACCTGCTTCACGATTTCCGCCATATTCTGCCCGGACATCATGCCGCTGGTTTGCCCCTGCGTGCTCTGCAGCACCTTCATCAGCTCGAATTGAAGCGTCGTGAGATGGGGAGCGTTACCGTTGTAGAGATACGTATCTAGCCATGAATTCCACTGCCCGACTGCCAGGAACAACGCGATGGTAGCCAGCACGGGCTTGCAAAGCGGCAGAATGATTCTGTAATAGATCGTAAAATCGCTGGCCCCGTCAAGCTTCGCCGATTCCTGCAGCGAGTAAGGCAAGCTGTCGATGAAGGAGCGGATAACAAATACGTTAAACGCACTGACCATTCCCGGAATGATGTAGACCAGAAACGAATTCATCATGTTCAAGTCGCGGATCAGAATGAACACCGGAATCATGCCGCCCGAGAAGTACATCGTCAGCGCAAGAAAAGTCGACATGAACTTCCTTCCCTGAAAATCCATTCGGCTGAGGACATACCCCAGCATCGTTCCGCTAAGCAGACCAAGGAAGGTTCCTGCCAGCGTTCGAAGAATAGTGATTTTTGAACCGGTAATCAAGCCTTCGTATTTAAAGATCTGCACGTAGTTCTCCAGCGTAAACTCCCGTGGCCAGATGTAGATTCCCCCGCGCACCGTATCAACGGAATCGTTCAGCGATATCGCAAGAACGTTCAGGAACGGATACAGGGTGACAATCATGACCAGCATCATAAATGTAAAATTGAAAATATCAAACACGCGGTCGGAGAGCGTGGGCTTGAATGCTGTTTTGGTTCGTGCCATGCTGCTTCCCTCCCCTTACATAATGGATTGCTTGGTGAATTTTTTGAACACCCCGTTGGCGAGCAGCAACAAGATGATACTTACGATGGAGTTAAACATCCCGATTGCCGTACCGAATGAGAAACGTCCCATGCCAAGCCCATAGTTCAGTGCATACAGATCCAATACTTCCGAGTAATCAACCACCAGCGGGTTGCCCAGCAAAAACTGCTTCTCGAAACCGATACTGATCAGATGCCCGATCGACATGATCATCAGAATAGCAATCGTAGGAGCGATGCTGGGCAGCGTGATATGCCATATCTGGCGAATCCGGCTCGCACCGTCGACCTTGGCTGCCTCAAACTGCTCCTGGTCAATCCCTGAAATCGCTGCCAAGTAAATGATCGCGCTCCAGCCCATTTCCTTCCATATATCTGAACCCGTTACGATATACCAGAACAGATTCCCTTGAGCCATAAACTGTATCGGCTGATCGATGAAGCCCAGCCACATCAGCAGCTGATTGACAGCGCCTCCATCTGTGGACAGCATCTTGGTTACGATACCGGCTACCACAACCCAGGACACAAAATGCGGGAGATAAGATATCGTCTGTACCGTCCTCTTGAATACGCTTCCACGAAGCTCATTCAACAAGACTGCGAATAGAATCGGAATCGTAAATCCGACAATCAATCCCATGAAACTCATGGCGAGTGTATTTCGCAGCACCAGATAAAACTTATCGTCAGAGAACAAGGCGATGAAATGGTCCAGACCCACCCACTTCTGGTCAAATATGCCCCTGCCGGGCTTATAATTCTGGAATGCCATCAACCAGCCCCATACCGGCATGTAACTGAAGATGAACACAATGACGATAAATGGGAGCGACATTCCATACAGTACTTTCTGCTCTTTGAAAGTGGCCCAGAAGCCTTTCTTTCTCTTTGCGGCAGGTTGGATGCTGCCTTCTGTCTTTGTTACCGCTTTCAAACCAACCCCTCCTCTCTTGTATATTCTGATGATAAACCAGGCTGCGGCAGGGAAGTACCCAAAGGATTGGCTTAAAAATCATATAAAAATTAGACATTAACGGTGGGAGTGAAAATGCCAAAGACCTCTACGCCGCTCCGTGTCCGGATCGTATCTCCGATCGCTGTTAAACCCGGGAAACTTCGATTGACACGGGGCGGTGGTTTCCCGGCTTTAAAAGGTGACCGCTGCCGCTTCTCCGATACGATTCCGGCCCCTCCGCTCTATGCTTCGCAGCATTCGGCTCCCACGGTAATGCCTTGGGGGAGGCACAGGAAAAACAAAAAGACGCGTGCCTTAGTCGCGTCTTAATGGGCAGCGATATATGAAAGTATTTATGGCGCGGAGCTGCTTGAAGCCTATTTGCCGTGTGCCGGCTCACTGCGGTTACTCATGCGATACTCTGTCACAATGGGCTGTATAACCTCGGCGCCACATCCGGGCTCGGTCACATTGTGCGAATCAGCGTTACGGCACGGCTAAATTACAGATCCAGCTCCTTGCGGTAGTTGGACGGGGATGTGCCGACGTATTTTTTAAACTTGCTGTGGAAATAGTCCACGTTGGTATAACCTACCTTCTCCGCGACCTGATACACCTTCATGCCCTGCTTCAAAAAATCCTTGGCTTTGCTGATCCGGACCTTGTCGAGATAGGTATTAAAATATTCTCCGGTTGTATTCTTGAACATTTTCCCTAAATAAGCGCTGTTGTAATTAAATACCGTCGCCAGGGTTTCCAGCTTGATATTCTCGCTGTAATTGCGCTGGATCAAATCCATGATCCGCTTCATCTCCTGGTCCCGCCCCCCCTTGCCTGCCTGCCAGATCAGCTCCTCCAGAAATTGAGATGAATGCTGGCATAAATCATGCGCCGTCCGCTGACGGAATATCGCGGCGATCCGATCCGAATATTCCTTCGTCCGCGACTGGAGCTCGGTATGATGCTGCATCAGCTTGTTGTACACGCCGGTGAGGAGCGCAACGAACGAACGCTTCATTCCCTCCTCGCTGTATCCCTCATGGACCATGGCATAAGCGGCGGAGCGCAGCAGATTTCGCTGCACCTCGACATTGCCCACATCCACGGCATAATAGAGCTGTTCCATCCACTGCAACGGATCATAGGGTTGCTGCTCGTCGCGTGAAATGTCACCCGCAAATCGCTCAGATCCAGAGAATAATAGCTCCCCCGGCGCATAGAAGAAGCGTTCGCGAATTCGTTCCTTGGCACAGCGGTAGGAGCTTGGGACCTCCTCCAGACGGTGAGCCTGGCGTCCTAGAGAAGATGTAATTGCAGTGCCTGCAAGACTTGCAGCTCCTTCCGCCATCTGAAGCAGCTCCTTCCTTCCTCCTGCCGTCAGAACCGGAATCGGCATTAGAATGCCGATATAGTCATGCATTGAAAATACCACGCCATGCCCCTGTTCCTCAAAAGCCTCAATCAGCCTATTTTTCAACAGATGGCTGCCCTCCTGCCCGGATTCAACATGCCGATGATCATGGATAAGCAGCACCTGATAATGATTCCATAACAGCCCCATCTTCTCGGCGATTTGCCGCCAAGCCGGGTCCGGCTTACTCTCCTGGCTGAACCAGGTTTGAATGAACTGCTCACGACTCATATCGGAAGCTGCTCTGTTCAATGTCCTCCATTCCTGCTCTTGTTCTATCGCTTCCTTAATCTGAAGCAAATATTGGCGAAGCTCCTCTTCATCTACCGGTTTCAGAAGGTACCCGTCAACGCGGTGGGAGATGGCCCGCTTGGCATAATCAAAATCAGCGTATCCGCTCAGGATCAACAGATGAATCGCAGCATCCACGGTCCGTATGGCTTCAATTAGCCGTAATCCGTCCATACCTGGCATTCGAATATCAACCAGCATCACATCAGGGGCTAGGTGTCTGTGCTTCTCCAATGCCTCGCTCCCGTTCGCTGCTGTGCCCACAATCTGATACCCCAGTTCGCCCCAAGGCACAATGCTTTTCAACCCCTCACGCAGCTTGGGTTCGTCATCCACGATTAACACTCTCAACATCCTTCTCTCCTCCTGTCGGAATCCTGAATTCAATACGTGTTCCCGTTCCCGGTTCACTATATATGATCAGCCCCGCTTCAGGGCCGTAGGTGAGCTGCAGACGAACATGAACGTTACGGAGCCCGATCCGTCCGCCGTCCTTCTCGTCGGTATCGTTCAAATAGCCATAGATCATCTTTAACCGGTCCAAAGATATTCCCGCTCCATTGTCCTCGGTGATGACGTGCAGCATCCCTTCGGCGGCCGTGACCCTAACCCTTATGAAGGTACCCTCTTCCTTGTGATCCATCCCGTGTATGACCGCATTCTCGACAAGCGGCTGGATGATCAAGGGCGGGATTCTGACGTGATTCGCATCGGGATCCACCTGAAGCTCATATTTCAGACGATCCTCGTAGCGGAATTTTTGAATGTCGAGATAACACTGCACCATCTCGATCTCGTCCTTAATCGTTGTTTTTCCACTGCCCACCTCGAGGTTGCTCCGCATCATTTTGCCAAGCAGCCGCACAATTCTGGCGATTTCACTCTCACCCTTGAGATGCGCCTCCATGCGAATGGACTCCAGCGCGTTAAACAGAAAATGCGGATTGATCTGGCTGGCCATCATTTTGAATTTGATTTCGTTCTGCTTCTGCTCCATTAACCGCTTCTGTTCGTTGGACTCCTGCACTTCGTTCATCAGGTCGTTAACATTGCCCACCATGGAGTTGAACTGACGCGACAGTTGGCCGATTTCATCCTTGCCGTCAATGGCCATGGCAACGCCAAGGTTACCCGTACCCACCTTCGTAATATGTTTGCTGAGACGCAGCAACCGGTTAGAGATCAGTGCAGAGAAGCTGTAAATGAGGATAACGGCCAACAGCAGGCTCACAATAATAACCGTCATTGCCAGCTTGCTGATTCGGTTGGCATCCGACACAATGCTGTCGATCGAAAAAATGGAGATAATACGCAGGCCGTTTACGCCCGATTCCGTATTCAACGGCTCAATCAGAACTTTGGAGGCTTCATCGTCAATGACGGATTCATAGCTTCCACTGGCGTTGTACACAGCGCCGTTGTTATCGTGAATTTCCGCCAAAGTCTTTCCGTACAGCTCTGGGCGGTTGGCCGCAACGATATTGTTCTTGCTGTCTACTATAATCGTGTCGAACGTTTCCTGGCTCAGAATCGTATTCAGCAAGCCGGTGTTCACGTTAATCACCAATACACCCAGATTGTCCTTGCTTCCCAGGTCGACCCCTTTAATCAGGCTGAGGTATACCTTCTGATCCCGTTCATCTCGAACATAATCCCAGTAGATGACGCCGATATTGTCTTCGGCTCGCCGATACCACTCGGTTCTCCTGATTTCACCCTCCGGGTATATGAATTCCCAATTGTTCAGCATGGTGGGGTTGTCGCTATAAAAGCGAATATTCGATATTTCCTTATACATCCGAATGGCCTGCTGCAAGTCAGGGTACTCCCTGTATGCTACAAATACGTCGTATACGCTTTCATATTGCCGGTTGGCAACATTCTTCAGACGCTCATCATACGATAGGCGATAGGATAAATCGTCCGCCACGTTGATAACTTCGGTTGACCGTTTCTTAATGCGGTCCACATTCTGATAAGCCTGTTCCAAAGCATTGTTCAAAGCGAATTTCCGGAGCTCTCCCGTAAGGAATATCCCCACGATGGCCACCGGTACAAAAACCACAACAACAAAGGACAATATTAGTTTGTTGCGGATCTTCATGTCGTTCATAATTTGAATGAAATTGGATAACATCGGACCGTCTCGCTCCTGTCCTCTAGTCTTCGGCATTTTTTTAGGAAAGCGATTACAAAACAGTGCACTTATGCTTGCCGCAGGCCTATTATATCAGCATTGCCATTCATCCAAGGCCAACTAAAATATGGAAGAAGCCCGACTCCAACACAAGGCTGGTCCGGGCTTATCTTCGCTATGTTTTTTCCTTAATAAGCAAACCTTCTACTTCATGCCAGAAACCTCTACAGACAAGTGTTGTACTCTTATCCTGCCAGCACTGCTGAGAAGCTCACCGCTGGTTGTCCTGCTTCTACTTGAATCTGACCCTCTTGCAGACTCGCCCCTGAGCCCTCGACGGATGACACGGCTCCTGTCCCGTGCAGCCTCACGGAGAATGGCTTGCCGCTGCCTTCCACCACCGTAAAGTCAATGCGGTTTCCTGCGCGTACGGCCCGCACGACCAGCTCGCTCTCTCCGCTCATGCTGCGAACCGTGACGGATGCCTCGCTGCCGTCTTCCAGCGTATATAGACCAAGCTCTACACCGTCTGCATAGTCATATTCCGGACGGGCATCATTCGAACCGAGGGCAACAAACGAGTTGCCGCGTACAAACAATGGCAGTCCAAGGAAATCGTACGTTTCCTTGCGCCAGGATCCGCCCTCCACGGTGTCTCCTGTTAACAGATGCGTCCAGCGGCCCTGCGGCAGGTAGTACTTCACATCCCCCTTCTCGCTGAATACCGGTGCCACAAGCAGAGAATCCCCTAACATATACTGACGATCCAGCATCTCGACAGCCGGGTCGTCCGGGAATTCCAGGAACATGGCGCGCATGCTTGGTACGCCTTGCTCCGATGCTTGCACAGCTGTATGGAACAAATAAGGCATCAAACGGCTCTTCAGCTTCGTGAAGAAACGCGTAACGTCAACAGCCTCTTCGTCATAAGACCATGGCACCCGGTAGGAGCTGCTGCCATGCAGACGGCTGTGACTAGACAGCAGGCCGAATGCCAGCCAGCGTTTGAACACATGCGCTGGAGCTGTATTTTCGAAACCGCCGATATCATGGCTCCAGAAGCCAAAGCCGCCGAGACCAAGGGACAAGCCCCCGCGCAGGCTCTCCGCCATCGATTCATAATCCGCATAACAATCGCCGCCCCAGTGCACAGGGAACTGCTGCCCGCCAACCGTTGCGGAGCGAGCGAACACCGCCGCTTCGTTCTTGCCGAATTTCTCGACTAACACGTTGAATACCACTTGGTTGTATAACTGGGTGTAATAATTGTGCATTTTATGCGGATCGGAGCCGTCAAAATAAACCACATCCGTCGGAATGCGCTCACCGAAATCTGTTTTGAAACTGTCAACGCCCATATCCGTCAGCTCGCGCAGGTATCCTGCGTACCATTCGCACGCATCCGGGTTCGTGAAGTCCACAAGCGCCATGCCCGGCTGCCACAGATTCCACTGCCAAACGTCGCCGTTCTCTTTTTTCACCAGATAGCCCTTCTCACGGCCCTCCTCAAAAAGACGCGAGCGCTGGGCGATGTACGGGTTGATCCATACGCAAATTTTCAGTCCCTTTTCTTTCAGCCGCTTCAGCATGCCTTCAGGATCAGGGAACACCTCTTCATCCCACTGGAAATCCGTCCAATTGAGCCCCTTCATCCAGAAGCAGTCAAAGTGGAAGACCTGCAGAGGAATATCGCGCTCCAGCATACCGTCAACAAAAGAGTTTACAGTGTCTTCGTCATATTGCGTGGTAAAAGACGTCGACAGCCACAATCCGAAGGTCCAAGCCGGCGGCAGTGCCGGTTTCCCCGTCAGATTCGTATATTTGTCCAGGACGCCTTTCGGGTCCGGTCCGTCGATGATGAAATATTCCAGGGACTCTCCTGGCACACTGAACTGCACCTTCTTCACTTTTTCCGATGCTACTTCAAAGGATACGAGATCCGGCTGGTTCACAAACACACCATATCCTTTGTTCGTGATGTAGAATGGAATGTTTTTATAGGCCTGCTCGGAGCTGGTGCCGCCGTCCTGGTTCCATATGTCCACAGCCTGACCGTTCTTCACAAACGAAGTGAAGCGCTCGCCAAGTCCGTATACCCATTCGCCGACGCCAAGGTCCAGCTCTTCGCGCATGTAGGCCTGTCCGCCATCTTCCACGATATGCGCCATGGATTTGGCCCTGCTGCCGGTGATGCGCTCGCCTCCCCTATAGAAGTGAACCGACCATTCCGGCCCCTTCCTGATCACAACGCTCAGATTGCCGCTGCGAAGAACAGCCTCCTGCTCGTTCTCTTCTATGACCGTGTGGTCACCTTCATTCCCATACAATTGAAATGCAGGACCGCGATCTCGTACCCCCGCATAATGAACCAGCTTAACGCCGATGACGCCGGGTGCCGGCGAATGAAATTGCACGGTGATCAGTTGGGCATTAATTGTGGCTCCTCTTCCCGGAATGGGTGCCGTAGATGCATAAGCCGTCAGCGTGTTTCCTTTTACCGCGAAATCATAAGCCTGAACCGCTCCCGAAACGGAGTAACCCTCCCGGATAAGCCAGTTGCCGTCCGTAAATTTCATGCTATATACCGCCCTTCTATATTTGGTAAATTGAACTTTATGATGTAAGCGTTATAATGTCATTATACTGATCTATTTTTACCCATACTATCAGTATTCGATCTATATATAGCACAATATTGACGCAAACTATCGGTTTACCAATTTCGATTTCAATTTTAATTCCACTTCACGCATTCCACTTCCAAGGGGGATTCCATATGGATCAATCTTTTCGTCAATCGTTAAAAGAAAGCACCATCCACGGGAATGAGCGGTTTCCGTTCGGCGCCTACTGGTATCACTTTGCCCCCGGTGCCCATGTGGTAGACTCCCATTGGCATAAGGAAGCGGAAATTTTTTACGTCATGGAAGGGGAGGTTCTGTTTCAGATTGATTCGGAATATATTCCTGTTCGGGCGGGTGAAGCGATATTTATCGACGGAGGCGACCTCCATACCGGACATGCCCAGGGCGACCAAGGGTGCAGCTTCTGCGCCATGGTGTTCGATTTCGGCATGCTTGCAAGCCCCCACTATGATCTTGTTCAGGAGGGCATGATTATCCCGTTTCAGGAGCGGAGGGCAACCTTCCCAAGACGGATGACCTCCGAAACCGATGACAGGCTGCTTGGACATATAAAGGAAATGATTGGGTTATCGGAGCAAAAGCCTGCCGGTTATGAAGCCGCTATAAAGGGACATCTGTTTCTCATGTTGTTTGAAGCTGCATCCACTGGAAGGCTGGCAAACCGAAGCCGGAGCGAGACCGCTGATATCACGAGGACCGAGCGCTTAAAAAAGGTGATTCTCTACATTCAGAATCATTACCACCGCCCCATCCGGCTGAGTGAGCTGGCAGAGCTCATTCCGATGAGCGAAGGCCAATTCTGCCGGTTCTTTAAATCCATGACCGGGCAAACCCCCGTGGATTATATGAACTCCTATCGCGTTCGCCAAGCGGCAGAGCTGCTTCGGCAGCCGGACAATAAAATATCCGACATCGCACTCGATGTCGGATTTGGACACATCAGTTATTTTGTTCGGGTATTCCGAAAGATCATGAACTGCACACCATCGGAGTATCGGAAGAAATTATAATTTCGGTAAGCTTGGTATGGTCTGATTGCAATCCCCAGGTAGCTGCAAATTACGGCATACGTACTGTCCGGCGCTGTTCTCGTTCGCTGCTCCCGAAGGTGCAGGCTGGTGCACCCGCTGTTTCCAGAGCTGCCACAGCATGAAGCCATCATTGGCCTTTCCCTTATTCTTGATGTAATTAACCATCGTTTCTACATTATAATACTGTGTTGCGATGTTATTCTGTCCGTTCATCATCTCGGCATCATACACCGTCCCCGGTGCTGCATTTAGCTGCAGGACAGCGCCGCCGGAGCCCTCCGGTGCAATCTGCATGCCCATGTTGATCGGCCCGTTATATATCGCCTTATAAGATTCGTATCCTTCACGAGGATCGTAGTAGATGCCTCCATCGTAGGACATCAGATTAATGAAATTGATCTTGCTGCCATGATCCTTGACGACACGGTACATCGTGCCGCCAAAAGGGGAACCCCATTGAACTTTGCCTTCCTCAAACGGCGTTCCCTTCACATAATAAGCGCCCGTAGACCATCCTGCGATGGAGATCTGAAGATTGGCATTCCTTGCATTGATTTCGTTATAGAGGCTCGTAATAATGCCGGCGATCTCGCCATCCTTGGAGCAGCTGAACTGAGCGGCTGTTCCTTTGTTGCAGCTGCTGCCGCTGGACTCCCAATCGATGTCGACACCGGCCACACCCAAATCCTGTGCCAGATCCACAATGTTCTTGGCATTGAATCCGGACCACTGTGAGCCTTGGCTGTACGACCAGCCTCCTACTGACAGGAACGCTTTCGTTCCGCGGGCTCTCAGCGCCGCGATGTTGTTTCGAAGGTCCAGGGACTGCTGGGAAGTAAATTTACGCTGGCCGTTTGGCGTTGTTGCTCCTTCCACGAATTCCAAACCCGCAACGGCTTGGTCAAATGCATAAGAGCCTTTGGCATACGTGGTATCTGGTCTTACAAATGCCAGATTGACATGGGTAATGTAATTGGGAACATTAGCCGTAGTCAGGTCGTATATGCTTGTATTCCAAGAGCTCGCGTAAGCAACATACATCCGGCTCCCAGGCAGCGGAGGATCAACAGGTGGGTCCACAGGAGGATCGACCGGGGGATCCACTGGCGGATCGACTGGTGGTGTTCCTGGATTGCAGGCCCCCAAGTCCTCCCATACGCCCCATTGTCCGGTCGTTCCAGGAACCTCGCCCTGCGTCCACCACTTCGCTTTCCACGCATGACCATTGTGGGATACTATGTTGCCTCCACCATACACAGCCGAACTGCTCCACGCAGGCTCTGTGCAAGCCTCGGCTGCTTGGGCCTTGAACACTGGAAATACACTGAATACCAGCACAGCAACGATTCCGAGAATAAAACCTCTCATGGTTCTGGACATGCTGTTCATCATCATACAACTCCTTCCATTATTCTTATTAAAGCGTTTTCAAATCTGACAAAAGCTTCGTTCCATACACCTCCCCAGGTCTATACCAATGAAATTATAAAACGCACTTTAAGTGTAACTTGGTGGATCTTTGTATAAAAAGGATAAGATTTACTTATATAGGGGCAAAATCCTACACCCTAATGAATCCATAATTCCAATAAAAAGCCGTCACTCTGCAAATTTTCGCAAAATAACGGCCTTGAATGGATAAGCTTGGTTAACCCTTACTACAATTTAGGGTATGATGATAGCAGTGTGTTATTTCTTGTTATCTGTTGATCTCCTTGTGGAGCCTTCCAAACGGACATTTTGACAGCGATTCTGTGTTATCCCGCAGAAAATATTGCTTCCATTCATAATTATCCTCCGCCCCATAGAACTTTAAATCCGGATGAGGCGGTACGGGATCATATTCAACTAACCGCTGGCGAATCATGGCCTTTGTTCGTTCTGCTTGCCCTTCCCGGGCATTGAACTGCTGCAGAACCCAGCGGGGCGTGAAGGCAAGCATCATATAAGGGAAATATCTGCTCTGACGAAGCTCATGCGCGGGTGTGCCGCAATACACAAAATAAGGCTCGCCTGCATAACAAAATTCCCACAGATGTTCCGAAGGCTCCTCGGGGAGACCCTCCGGCCAAGGTTCTGCGTCGTATTCGGTTGTTCGGCTTAGCAGCTGCCAGAATAAACGCTCATAGTACTCGACGCCTGCCAAGTCATTCCTGCTATGTTCCGTGTTGATCAACACGACAAGTGAAGTATACGGCCCAAAATCTCTGGAGCCGAGTCCGAACTCATGCAGCAGTGAGGCCAGTTGTCCCGCTGCCTCCTGCGATTCGCCCTGATTAATAAAGCCATATCTAAAATGCTTCAGCACATGTCCCTGCACTGCCGGAATACAGGGGAATTTGGCGGAACGGTCCGTCATTTTCTCGGTTAGCTTTATTATCGCTTCACGCTGCCAGTCCTCCGGTAATCCATGAATAGCATCCATATCTTCCAACCTCATTAAACCGCTCATCACCAGTCCTCCTCTTTCTACAGCATATAAGAGTGGATAAAAATGGGTGACTGTCCCGGCCGAAATCCAAATGAATTTCGAAAAGCGTTTCACGAAGCTTGAACTTTCTGATATCTTAAGTAGAGAAGAAATATAAAATGACCAGGCTTCTGCCTTAATTACCATAGAGAGGATTCTTTCACATTATGTCTAAACCCCTGCTAACAGATCAGATTCAAACTGCCAAGCCTGCCAAAAAACCGAGGCCATCCGCTCCGCCTGTGCGCATCTTTGCGCTGGGGGGGCTTGGAGAGATCGGAAAAAACATGTACGGTGTGGAATTCAAGAATGAGATTATCCTCATCGATGCCGGGCTGAAATTCCCGGATGCCGAAATGAGCGGAGTCGATTACATCATTCCGGATATCCGTTATTTAATCGATAACAAACACAAAGTGAAGGGTCTGTTTCTGACCCATGGCCATGAAGACCATATCGGGGCTATTCCTTATGTCCTTCGTCAAATCCAGATGCCGATTTATGGCGGGGCGCTGACCATCGGATTGGTTCGTGTGAAGCTGGAAGAGCATCGTCTGCTGGACCAAAGCGATCTGCGTGTGTTTCATGAAGACGAAACCATCTCATTCCGTCATCTTTCCGTTCATTTCTTCAGAACCACCCACAGCATTCCGGATGCCTTCGGGGTCGTGGTAGAAACCCCATACGGTCCGATCGTACATACCGGGGACTTTAAATTTGATTTTACGCCAGAGGATAGACCCGCTGATCTGCATAAAATCCTGCATATTGGCAAACGCGGCGTGCTCGCCCTTATGGCCGACAGCACCAACAGCGAGCGCGACGGATTTACGCCTTCAGAGCGTACCGTGGGCAACTCCATTCTGCGTCTGTTCCAGGAATGTCCCGGACGGATTTTGTTCGCAACCTTTGCTTCTAACGTCCATCGGTTACAGCAGGTCGTTGAGGCTGCCATCCGAACAGGACGCAAAATCGCGATTGTCGGCCGTAGTATGGAGAAGGTATTTGTCATCGGACAAGAACTCGGTTATATTCGCGTCCCTGACGGCATGTTTATCGATGCCAAAGCCGCTAACCGTTATCGGGACGACCAGGTGCTAATTATTTGTACAGGCAGTCAGGGCGAGCCCAATGCGGCACTGACCCGTATCGCCTCAGGTGCCCATCGTTCCATTCAAATTCATCCGGAGGACACCGTCATTTTCTCCTCCTCGCCGATTCCCGGAAACACCCAGAATGTAAACCGCAGCATCGATCTCTTGATGCGGGCCGGAGCAGAGGTCAAATACGGATCCATTCTCGATATTCACACCTCGGGTCACGGCTGCCGCGAAGATCTCAAGCTGATGATCAGCAGTTTGCGTCCTAAATATTTCGTACCGATTCACGGGGAGTACCGGATGATGCTCAATCACCGTCATCTGGCCGTGCAGGTTGGTGTTCCTGACAGCAACGTTTACTTGATGAACATCGGAAATACGCTGTCCCTGTTCCGCAACTACGCGCGGAAAGGCCGGAACATCCCTTCCGGAGACGTCTATATTAATAACGGTGAGCTTCGCACTCATGAAAAGGAATTGCTTGAAGAGCGGGTACAGCTCGCTCACGATGGCGTTGTCATCGTTGCCATTACCATCAATCGCGAAACGCGCAAGCTGATGTCCGGGCCGGAGCTGATCACCCGCGGTTTTGTCTATATGCAGGATTCCAAACCTCTTCTCCGCCGCGCAGAAGCCATGCTGCGCAAACAGCTGAACAAGGCCGGAGAGCAGCGTGAATACAACCGCGCGGCTTGGGAGCAGATGACCAACAACACGCTTAACCGTTACTTCAAGCGGGAGCTGGGCCGAAGCCCGTACATTATGCCTTCCATTATGGAAATATAAACGCTTCACGCCCTGCCGCATGAACAGAATCACCATACAAAAAGGGTGGACCCAAGGTATTTCATACCTTTGTGGGTCCACCCTTTTCTTACATTCAGTTCCTTGCTGTGAATAACAGAACAGCTATCGCTGCTTGCGATGCTGATTACTTAATCCGCAAGCTCCAGCCCTTTTGTTTCTTTTCCAAGAATCAATACCCCCGCAGCCCCGATTAGAATGGTCACAAAGAACATCACGAAGATGAACTCAATGCTGGTCCCGTTCTGCTTCAGCACACCGACGAGAAGCGGCGCAATCACGCCGCCAATCCGTCCGAAGGACGTCGCCAGCCCAACCCCTGTTGAACGTACTTTCGTCGGGTAGAGCTCCGGACTGTAGGCATAGAGTCCGCCCCATGCCCCCAGATTGAAGAATGACAGGGAAATCCCCGCAGCAAGAAGTGATGCTTCCGTATTGGCATAGCCAAACCAGATTGCACTTAGAGCCGTAAGCACCAAGTATGTAACTAGAACAAACTTCCGTCCAAACTTCTCAATAAAGTAGGCGGCTGTAAAATATCCTGGCAATTGGGCAAGTGTCATGATCAGCACGTACTGAAAGCTCCTGACCAGACTGAAGCCTTTGTCCACCATAACCGTCGGAAGCCACAGAAACATACCGTAATAGGAAAATACGACTGTAAACCACAGCACCCACAGCATAATGCTTGTACGCCGATGTTCGACCGACCAGACCGAGGCTACCCGCTGTCTTAAGGTCACCTTCGTGGCCATCTTTGCCTTCTGCTGTATATACCTTGGCGAATCCTCAATCGCACGCCGCAGATAGAGTGCATAGAAAGCAGGCAGAGCTCCAATCACAAAGGCTGCCCGCCAGCCGTAATCCGGTATGACAAAATAGGCGATAAGTGCGGATAAAATCCAGCCCGCTGCCCAGAAGCTCTCCAGCAATACAACCGCTCTTCCCCGTTCATTTGCCGGCATGCTTTCCGACACCAGGGTAGATGCAACCGGAAGCTCTCCGCCAAGTCCAAAGCCGGCGATAAAGCGCATAAAACACAACATAATAAAACCGGTAGCCAGCGCGGAAAGGCCGCTCGCTATCGAGAATATGAGCAGCGTCCAGAGCAGAATGTTCTTCCGTCCGTATTTGTCCGCCAAAAACCCAGCCATCGCCGCGCCAAATACCATTCCGATCGACGTTGTACTCGTCAGGATTCCAACCTGCTGCGAGCTTAGCGACCATTCGGTTGCCAGCGCTGCGACAACAAACGAAATCATCCCGACATCCATCGCATCAAACATCCAGCTGAGTCCCGCGCTGAACAGTAGCTTGCGCCGCTTCGGCTCTTTTAATAATTGCATGTTGCCCATATTGACCGCCCCCTCTCCTATATCTTTCTATAATGTAGAGCGAACAATACGTCTGGTCAAGCTGGATTATGCCATCGGCAAGATCACAGAGATGGTTGTACCTACCTGAAGCTTGCTGGAAACATGAACCTCCCCCTTGTGATCCTCAATCATTTTTTTGCTGATCATGAATCCCAAGCCGTTCCCTTTCTCCTTGGTCGTAAAAAAGGGCTCACCCAGACGGGAGAGAATAGACTCGGGAATCCCGTAGCCATTGTCAATGAAATGGATGGCGATGGTATGGCCTTCGCCTCTTCCCAGCCGAATGGTCAGCTCCCCGCCATCTGGCATGGACTCCACCGCATTTTTGATAAAATTAATAAACACCTGCTTCAGATGGTTCACATCGCAATCCACGCTGGCCTCGTGCGCTCCGAAATCCGTGATGATCTCAACGTTATGTATAATAGCCTGTGTATTCAAGAGTGTTATCACCTGCTCCAGGAGCTGCCGGATATCCGTACGTTCGAATTTCACACTCTGCGGCTTTGCCAGGAACAGAAGCTCGCTGACAATCAGCTCAATCCGTTCGATCTCTGAAGAGATAATATCGAAATATTGATCCTTCCGACCTGCACCGGATCGAATTAATTGGACAAATCCTTTGATGGAGGTCATCGGATTTCGGATTTCGTGGGCGATACCTGCCGCAAGCTGCCCGGCCATCGACAACTTATCGGACTGAATCAGCCTCTCCTCTTCCTGATGGGCGGCTCGCTTTAAATCGGTGATATCCGTAAAGTGAGCTATGTAGCCGAGCGTTCTTCCATCTCTGCTATGGGCTATGCTTAACCTGCAGGATACCCACTTGATATCGCCTTGTTTATGTAACAACCTCTTCTCCATTTGCAGGGAAAGGGCTTTACCCGACATTAATTTCTCCAGTCGTTCCCTGTCCTTATTCACGTCTTCCGGATAAATCCAATGATAATACGGATGGTACAGACATTCCTCCGCCTCATACCCTAATATGACACAAGCAGCGGGATTGATCTTGATAATGCTCCCCTCAGAATCGATGAATACCGTTCCGATCGGCGCAACTTCAACCGCCTGAACCATAAAATCATAGTTGAGACATTCACTATTCATCATCGTGGAGATCCTCCTTGTCCTTCGTTGTTCAAATCGTTTTACATATTTCGAGATATAGGTTTGCTTCTCCTCTCCTCTTCTCTATATTAGAAAATATAAATAAAGCAAACCAAAGGATAATTTGGACATAAGGCGAATATATTGTTATGGAGTTTCTAATATATGGTGTCAATACCAGAGCTATTCTAGTGAAACTGAGAGAAAATGGTATTTTTTGACTTGAACGCCATCGCTTTTTCGTTTATTGTGAAAGAAAGCAAGTCATTTACAATTGCTAGTCGTTAGGACCGTTAACAAAGGAGTTTGCGAGTATGTACACGGAACAAGATATTTGGATTGTGCTTACAGGCACGGGCACCTGGTTCAGCAGAATGATCCAATATTTCACGAAGGCCCCACTAAACCATGCATCCATTGCGTTTGATTCCGAATTACGCGAAGTGTACAGCTTTGGCCGAAAGAAGGCAAACAATCCGTTTGATGGCGGTTTGGTTCGCGAGAATTTGCGCGCTCCATTCTTCTACACCTCGGAATGCGCCGTTTACCGCTGCCGCGTCAGTAATGAGGACTATCAACGCATGCACAATCTTGTCAAAGAGATGATGCGTGATCAGAACCGCTACAAATATAATCTGCTAGGGCTGCTGGGTATATTGTTTCGGATTCATATTGATCGTGATGATGCTTTCTTCTGCTCTCACTTTGTCGCTACCGTTCTCGAGCAAGCAGGCCTGCGGCCTGTGAACAAACCTTGTCACTTGGTAACGCCAGAAGATTTCGCCCATTCACCGCAGTTGAATGAAATCTATCACGGTCCTCTTCATGGTTATCTTGCTCAAGACATGACCTCCCCGCTGTCCCCGACGCCGACCTTTGCTCCTGCAACAACCAAAGGCAGAGGCAAGTTCTTCCGAATCGGGAAAACGGGTTAATACCGAAATGTTTAGCTATGATATAAATAGGAACCTATAACATCTTGGAAAAAAAGCAGCCGGGCGATCGCCCGGCTGCTTCTTTATATGTTCTTCACGGGATTTCCCCCGACGTCGTGCTCAGGTTTAGGCTGATGGAGTCTGATCCGAGGTTTGATCCAGAACAACTGGTGTCTTCTCCACGACAGTTAAATTCGCTTCAGCCAGCTTCTGCTGCTCCATTTTCTTGCGCTTGCGTTTACGGTTGAAATACACGCCGACTAACAGAAGCGGAACGGCAATAAGCGCGATATACAAGGATACGTCCTTAACCATACCTTCGGCTGCGTTGCCATACAGGTAAAACAAAGTACCTACCACATAAAACTTGGTGGCTCTGCCAATCGCAGCATACGCCAGGAGCCTCCATAACGGGAAGTTCAAACAACCTGAAAGGATGGTGAACACCTTAAAGGGAACCGGCGTAAAGGAACCAATCAATATGGCCGCCTCGCCGTTTTTCTGAAACATGTTCGTTGCAGCGTCAATCCACTCTTTTTTCAAAATCTTGTATAATACCGACTTCCCAAGCAGCTTTCCGATTAAATAACCAAATGGTGTTCCCAGCAAGCACCCGATAAAACCATAAGTTGCAAGCCAAAGTGCATCCTGCGGATGAACAATACTTAGCGAAACTTGCAGAAAAAAGGCGGGTATCGGAAAAATTACAGCATCAGCAAATGAATGAATAAACAATCCCCATGGACCAAAACTCTTCAAAAAATCCAAAATGACCTGAAACATGTCTCAACCCCTAAATATTTTCTTCCTGTTTCTATCAGACCCTTTATAAATTATAGCACATAATTATACTGGAAAGGACCTAAGCCACTCCAGCCCTGCGGAAATACGTGAATAAAGAAGCATGCCTTTGCTCCTATATAGTATATGCATCGAATTCAGCTAACAACAAAAAAACCTTTCTTGCAGAAAGAAAGGTTTCTCGTCACATTGTGCAAGCCGGAATCAAAAATGAATAAGCTTGCAAAAAAATGTATTTTGTTTAATTTGCAGAAATACTGCGATGTGCCGAATGTCTTGTCGGACCCACAAAATCATTCAGCGGGAAGCCGTTTGAAATCGCCTGCGTGATGAAGGCCTTCGCTTGCTGTACCGACTCGCGCACGGTCAATCCCTTGGCAAGATTCGCTGTAATGGATGCCGATGACGTACAGCCTGCACCGTGAGTATACTTCGTCACGATGGTATCGGCCTCAAACCATTCAAAGTTCTTTCCATCATAGAGCAGGTCCATCGCTTTTCCTTCGCGAATTTTGCCTCTATCCTTAATCAGCACATTCTTCGCGCCGCGCTCGTGAATGATGGCGGCAGCTTCCTGCATCTGATCCAGGGACGTGATCGGACCGGATTTCGCCAATTGGGACGCTTCGAACAGATTTGGCGTTACCAGATCGGCACGCGGAAGAAGGAATTCCAGCATCGCTTCCGTATTTTCCGGCTGCAGCACCTCATCTGTTCCCTTGCATACCATGACCGGATCGATGACAATCCGTTTCAAGTCATAGCGATCGATATATTGGGAGACAAGTTCAATAATCTCAACAGAGCCGAGCATTCCGGTCTTCATTGCATCAATGCCGATGCCTTCAAGCACTGTTTTCAGCTGTGTTTCCACGATATCGAGCGCCACCGGGAAAACCTGATGATCCCATGTTTTCGGTTCCATGCAGACAATGGTGGTGAGAGCGGTCATACCGTATACGTCAAATTCCTGAAACGTCTTCAGATCGGCCTGGATGCCAGCACCGCCGCTCGTATCCGAGCCCGCTACTGTTAGTGCTTTACGTATCGTCATGTTCCATGTTCCCTTCGCTTGTAAAATGATGATTCTATTATATGAAAAGATCTTATTGGCGTCTATTCGCAGATGCTGACGAATTCTGAAAGATGCTGCATCACTCCGCATGCGGATTGTTCTTCCGATCGCTGTTGCCCCCGGATTCCTGTTGAATCATGAATATATCGTTGGAATCCGGATGAGCCTATGCTTCCGATGCCAGCTTTCCTCTGGAAAGCTTTCAGGCGAACGCTTCGCTTCTCCAAAACAATTCCGCCTGCTCCGTTGGAGCAAGTCTTTAAACCTTTATAATCTTCTTGATGCTACAGATTCGTCAGGTCTCTGCATCACTCCACATACGGTTTGTTCTTCCGATCGCTGTTGCCCCCAGATTTCATTCTGAATCACGAATAAATCGTTGAAATCCGGATGAGCCTATGCTTCCGATGCCAGCTTTCCTCTGGAAAGCTTTCAGGCGAACGCTTCGCTTCTCCAGAACAATTCCGCCTGCTCCGTTGGAGCATCGTGAGAGTTCTCGCAGCTTGTACATCTCCCCCACTCCCGCTAGGCATTAGCCCTATGGAGTGGAGGAGAAACTTATTGTTCCGTCAGAATCACCGGGCCATCCTTCGTGATGGCCAGAGTATGCTCATATTGAGCTGACCATTTGCCGTCCACCGTTCTTGCCGTCCATCCGTCTGAGTCAATCTTGCATTGGTACGTTCCCAGATTAAGCATCGGCTCGATGGTAATGACCATGCCCTCTTTAAGCCGTGTCCCCCGATTGGGTGGGCCGTAATGCGGAACCTGCGGCTCCTCGTGCATGTTCTCGCCGATTGCGTGCCCTACGAAGTGGCGAACCACCGATAAATTTTGCGACTCTGCATAGGACTGAATGGCGTGAGAGATATCACCGATCCGATTGCCGACCACTGCCTGCTCAATCCCGAGATACAAGGATTTCTTGGTCACATCGAGCAGGTGCTGTGCTTCCTCAGATACGCTGCCTACCGGGTAAGACCAAGCGGAATCGGCAAGCCAGCCATCATACTTCACTACCATGTCAATGGTAACGATATCTCCGTCCTTTAACGGTTCATGGCTCGGGAAGCCATGGCAAATCACATCGTTGACCGACGCGCAGGTGGCAAAGGGATATCCGTGATATCCCTTCTGCTCCGGGGTCGCACCTCGCTCTGCCAGGAAACGCTCCACGAACTGGTCAATCTCCAGTGTTGTCACGCCCGGCTTAATCATCTGCGCAATTTGCCGATGACATTCGGCAAGAATGTCTCCAGCCTTATTCATCTTGGCGATTTGTTCTTGTGTTTTGAGGATTATCAATCCTGCTCACTCCTTTTTTCAAATGCTGTTATCTCCTATCCAAATCAAAAAGCCTTAGCTGGCTGGAGAGCCAAGGACAGGCACCTGCCCTCCATACTCCCCTGCCAATAAGGCTGATTCACAAGCACAAGATGTATCTGCTTTCTTCTTAAATCGTATATCCCAAAAAGAAAAGCTGAAGCGCCCTACATCATCTTATTCTACTCTTAAGCTAAGGTAACCTCAAACATTTCCGTTATGAATATCTGCCCTCCGATTTAAACGTAACAGGTACAAGAGCCGCTGCGTATACATTTTGTATTCTCGGGGGCAGCTTCAACTCTGCCGTAATCCAGGAGGTCATATGACTCTCTATAGCCATGAGCAGAATAAAAACAGGCATCCATTTTCCCCATTTAAAACTTCATTTAACCAAAACAATCGTTTCTCCTCATAAAACTAAAATATATATTAAGGATGCGCAGAAACGATAATTTTACACGCGAGATCACAAATCCTTTCTTTTTTCCTATGCTTTATTATATCAAATGGATCCAGGTACTTAGCTTTCCACTTGTTTCCGTTCCTCATCGGTCATATCGCTCTTCTCCTTGGACAGGAACCAGCCGAGAACCGCAATCAGGATCAGCACTCCCCAGAATACAAGCTTCCAGCCCGTGCTCTTCGGAAATGTCTTCTCCAGTACAGCGATATCAGGATGCGCGAGCGTATATACGGCCAGCTTAATCCCTACCCATCCTACGATCAGGAAAGCTGCCGTTTCCAAGCCGGGTCTTCTTACCAGCAGCCTTCCGAAATACGACGCCGCAAATCGCATGATGATGAGGCCGATGATTCCGCCTGTGAGAATAACCAGGAATTGTCCGCCGTCCATCCCCCCGATATTCGGCAGGTTGGTCTCTGGAAGCGTCAAGGCAAGCGCAACGGCTGCCAAAATCGCATCGACTGCAAAGGCAATATCCGCAAGCTCTACCTTCAATACGGTAACCCAGAATTTTTCGGTCTTCGTCTCAGCTTCCTTCAGATGTTTCTTCTTCTTCACAAAGAACTGTTTAACGATATGATTGATACTGATATACAACAGGTAGAAGGCTCCGATCGCCTGTACGTACCAGACATCTGCCAGGAACGAAATAATGAATAGCGAGGCAAAACGGAATACAAAAGCTCCTGCCAATCCGTAAAACAACGCCTTCTTCCGCTTATCCTCCGGCAAATGTTTGACCATGATGGACATGACAAGTGCATTATCGGCTGCGAGGATACCCTCGAGTCCAATCAGCACAATCAGTACCCATCCATATTCAAGCAACAGTCCCATTTCCAAACGCAATCTCTCCTTCTTGTTATGAAATGTTCCGATTCCGTTTTAAAAAGGTTGAAGGAAACAAAAAAACCTTTATCCCGAAAATCGGCGATAAAGGTATCATACCCAGAAATAGCTCACAGGAATAACAACCTTTACCGAATCGGCAAAGGTCTCGCAAACAACTTTCGTTGCCAACAAAGCCGGAGACACGTTACGTGTCACGAATTGACGACTTTGCTGAGGTTGCTACTCCCCTTTACTTGAATAAATGGATTATAGCATGGCTGTATAATGGCGCCAATAGATTTCCGAAAATTTTACATTCCGTTTACACTTCTCTTTTCTTCCTCCAGGCATAGACCAACAGTACAACTGCGAGAACGACTGCAGCTCCCCACAAGAAAGGCTGCAGTAACGGCGACTGACCTGCCCCCTGATCTTCGCTTGCAGGGACTTCCTCGGGAAGGGCGTTCTCCCCTGTATCCCCTGATTTAGGTATTTCTTGTGGAGAATACCCCTTGCCAAGCTCGGTTAGTTCCTTACCTGCCGCAGAGAGGAGCTTCGTTCCGTCGCACAGCCCTGTTTGCAGCTGACCGGAGCGTGCATAACCGAACACCAAAAATTCACTTCCCACCGCAAACTGATCATAACCACAGCTGGCTGAAGACATCGCCGTTGTAAGCTCCGTCTTAAGTGGCAACTCCCCTTTCCATACCTCAGTTACCTCAAACGTCACAACGACCGGATCTGTAGAGGACATCACCAGCTTTGGCTTCGGGCCAACCATCTTTGTCACTTTGCCAGCAAATACAGCAGCGCTCCGTTCCAAGCCTTCCGGAACCGTAGGCGGTCCAGCGCAAGAACAGGCGAATACATCCGTTGGTTTTACAGCATATACACTCACAAGCAGCAGCAAACAGCTAAGCAGGATCATGACCGTGAAATTTCTCATAAAGGATCACCTCAATCCCTAGACGTCTCTCTCCTCTAAAATGTTCCCGTTGATCTATAAAAGGAAGGACGATCCGGCAAGAGATTTATAGGTCGCATCATACAGGCTGTTTACTGGCTACCATCAAATAGTGTCGTTCTGTTGGGTACTCGATGTTCTCCACCTTCAGCCCCGCTTGCTCCAACAGGTTCTTCATGACATACGGGTCGATCCGGTTCGGACGAGGAACCCGCTGCTCCGATGGATCCTCCTGCCATTCCAGGCATAAGCAGCGTCCGCCCGGGCGCAAGACTCGTGCAATCTGTTGAATGGACTCCTCCAGTTCATCCGTGATGTGAAGAATGAGGGAAGCGATGACACGATCCATCGTTCCCTCTTGGAACGGTAGCTTTTCCACGATCCCTTCCATGACGTTGACATTCGTTAACCCCTGCTCCCGTACACGATCCCGCATCATTTGCAGCATGGCTGGCTCGGTATCCAGAGCATATACGGTGCCTGTCGTTAGCGCAGCGGCCGGTATGGAAAAATATCCGGTGCCTGCTCCAATATCCAGCACATCCACCTCTCCACTCACCTGCAGCCTCTCAAGCAGCGAAGATGCGGGCAGCTCCCTCTTTCTTTCCGGACTTTCCAATCGGTCTATGAGTGTCTTATCAAAGCTTTCCTTCATCTTGTTGTTTCCCTCCTTGTATCATTGCATTTCATATGTAAGCACATAAATACAAATTCTGTAGGTGACATAGAGTCCACCCTTCCTGTGGCTACCATATCGTCTTCCTGAGGTTACCATACCGTTGTTCGTTGATGATGTAAACCGGTTATGCCCAAAACGAAAAGGGCATCCCCATGATCATTATTGATCACGGGGACACCCATTCGTGCAATTAATCGAGTTGATCCTCCATTCGTACCTGCTTTGCCAGGAAATCTGCGAGATGAACGGCCTCTACGCCATTTTGCAAACCGGCACGCTCGATACCCCACTTCATTTGCAGCAGGCAGCCCGGATTAGAAGTCACAATGACCTTGGCCCCGGTAGCTTCCACATGCTCCATCTTATGGTCCAGCAGCGTTGTCGACATTTCCGTCTGGGTCAGGTTATATATGCCAGCGGAACCGCAGCATACCTCTGCCCCCTGAAGCTCGCACAATTGCACGCCCGGAAGCTGCGACATCAGCTGGCGCGGCTCTTCCTGCACCCTCATCACGTTGCGCAGGTGACAGGAATCCTGATAGGTGACGGCAACCGCCGCATCGTCCTTCCCGGCTTCCGCATGGATCGGCTCAAGCGGCCTGCCCAGGTTGTGCAGCAGCTCGGAGATATCCTTCACCTGATCTGCAAAACGGACCGCCGCTTGCGAAAGACGCTCATCCGGTTCCGCACGCATCAGATGATCGTATTCCTTCAGCAAGGCACCGCATCCCCCCGCATTGCTTGCGATATAATCGACGTTCGCTTCCCCGAAAGCCCAAATATTTCGACCGGCCAGCTGCTTGGCATCACCCATCTCACCCGCATGGGCATGCAGTGCTCCGCAGCACACCTGCTCCTCCGGTATGACGATTTCGAACCCGGCCTGACGGAGCAGTCGCACGGTATTTACGTTCGTAGGTGCAAACATAACATCCATAATGCAGCCCCGGAACATGCCCACCCGGCCAACCGTATCTCCTGCCGCTGGAATAACCATAAGCCCTGAACCACTGTCAGTCGTTTCACGCCGGTAAGGAAAGCCCGCCTTGCTCCACAGCTCTTCCAGGCCATCGCCCGATACATCAGGCAGTGCCTGCTCAAGCTGCTGAAGATGGTCGGGAAACAGCTTCATGGCCCCTGAGTTTCGGGCAAACTTCTGCAGCCCTGATTTCTGATAGAAGGAAAGCGTCTTGCCAATCAGCTTCAGCCTTCTGCGATGCGGGAACACCCCTTGCAGGAAGGTCTTGCGGACGATTCGCACAGGCATCGAATACGGCTTCTCCGCAGCAATGGCAGCCCGGGTCTGCTCGATCAATTGGCCGTACTTCACGTCCGAAGGACAAGCTGGCTCACAGGCTCTGCAGCCCAGACACAGATCCATCTGGCTACGGAAGCTTTCATCCGGCTCCATCAAGCCATCAACAACGGCTTTCATAAGTGCAATCCGCCCACGGGGGGAGGCCGCCTCAAGTCCCGTCTCGATGAATGTTGGGCAAGCGGTCTGGCAAAATCCGCAGCGCATACAGTTTGTCAGCTGATCCTCATCCAGCGTCAGCTTCAGCGACTGGGCCAGCTTCTCATGGGTTGAATTCATGCGCTCTCGCTCCCCTCACGGTGTTTGAATCTCCTCATCCTGCGTTGTCGTCCGTTCTACAGCTTCCGTTCGATCCTGATAAATGATCCGCTTTCTCGTTTCCGCGAACAGCTTGCCCGGGTTCATGATCTGATGCGGGTCGATCGCATCCTTGATGGATTTCATCATCTTGATGCCGGCTTCGCCCACCTTCCATTCCAAGTAAGGTGCCTTCACGATCCCAACGCCATGCTCCCCGGTAATCGTGCCGCCCATCGCAATGGCCACTTCAAAGATTTCGGCGAAGGCCTGTTCCACGCGGTGAATCTCTTCCGGATCCCGTGCATCCGTCATCGCGGTCGGATGCAGATTGCCATCCCCGGCATGACCGAATGTGCAGATCTGCACATCATATTTCTGAGCGATTCGCTGAACCTCAAGCACCATATCCGCAATCTTCGAACGGGGAACCGTAGCATCCTCCAATATCGTTGTGGGCCGCAGACGGGATAGCGCTGCGAGCGCACTCCGTCTGGCTTCCATCACCTTCGCCCCTTCCTCCGGAGTCTTGGCGATATTCAGCTGCACCGCACCCGATGCAAGACATATTTCCTCCAGCTGCTTCAAATCCCGCTCCACATCATCGGCGTTGCCATCCTGTTCGATAGCCAGCATCGCTTTAGCGTGAACCGGCAGTCCGATTTTGGCAAAATCCTCGACCACCTGAAGTGTGGGCTGATCCATAAATTCCAGCGTACACGGAAAAATATGATGGGCTATAATGTTCGAAACCGTTCGGGCAGCCGCATGGAGGTCATCATAAACGGCGACCATCGCTTTCCTGTAAGAAGGCTTCGGAATTAATTTAACCGTTGCTTCTGTGAGTATGGCTAACGTTCCGCCCGATCCTACCAATAGTCGGGTCAGATCGTACCCTGCCGCATCCTTCACCAGCTTGCCGCCTGTACGCAGGATGCTGCCGTCCGGCAATACAGCCTCCAACCCCAGGACATAATCCTTGGTTGTGCCGTACTTCAAACCACGCAGTCCACCAGCCCCCAGGGCAATATTGCCGCCCATCGTACAGATGATCATACTGCTTGGATCCGGCGGGTAGAACAACCCGGTCCGTTCAACCGCCAGATGAAACTGCTTTGTATTCAGACCGGTCTGGAAGGTCGCGGTCAGATTATCCGAATCGATCTCCAGCAGCTTGTTCATTCGAGTCATGACCACCACCAGCCCGCCCTGAAGCGGAATGGTGCCGCCGCACAGATTGCTGCCTGCACCTCGTGTAATGACGGGTATCCGATGCTTTGAACAAATTTTGACGATGTCGGATACCTGCTGCGTGCTTTCGGGAAAAATCACCCCGTCCGGCATCGCTTGATATAGCGGGGTAGCATCATAACTGTAAGAAACCAGGCTTTCCGGATCGTCCTTGAACCACTCCCCGCCAACCACTTTGATCAACAACTCGCGAATAACCGATTCCAGCACATTTCATTCCCCCTCCCATTACGGGCTTTACTACGATAAATTCCCCTTGCTTCTCACGAAGTTAAATACGCTTTCCGTCCTGATGCTTGAATATCAATTATAGGAACGGCATCGAGCCCATCGTCCCTCTTCCTAAGCTAGAGAAATTCAGGCTTGCTTCTCCCACTAGGGCAGCGCCAGCTTTCCCATCACGGTTGGGCGAAACGCTCCAGTAGCTGCAGGCAGATTGTTGGGAACGCCGAGCATGAAATCATTGCCAAGCAGCGCAAAGATCACGGCTTCCTTGGCATCGTCATCAAACCCCAGCGTTCTGGAGGTCATCACCTTCTGCCCCGGCAATAACTCGCCTAACATGGAGAGCAAGGTCTTGTTGTGGGCTCCTCCACCGGTCACAATCACTTCATCGATCCCGTGACGGGGAAAAACATAGTTCTCATAGCTGTCAGCAATGGAATGAGCTGTAAAAGCCGTTGCCGTTGCCATTGCGTCCTCGTCCGACAGCTTGCGCAGCTTGGCTTGTTCCAGGAACGAAACCGCATAACTGTGGCCGAACAACTCCCTCCCCGTTGATTTGGGCGGCGGGGTGCCGAAGTAAGAATGGGCCAGCATTTCGTCCAACAAAACGCGGTCCGGCTTGCCTTGGGCAGCCCAATTACCTCCGTCGTCATACAACAACCGCCCTCCGGACAGGATGTGGGCCACAGCGTCTATAACCATATTGCCGGGTCCGGTATCAAAGGCCAGCACATCCGAAGGATCCGCCCCTGCGGGCAGCGCCGTACAATTGCCGATCCCGCCGATGTTTTGCAGCAGCCTTCCACGCTCCGGGTGACGGAATAATATCCAATCCCCATACGGAGCAAACGGTGCGCCTTGGCCCCCGACCGCCATGTCCGCGGGACGAAAGTCCCCGACCACGAGCTTGCCGGTATGCTTGGCAATAGCAGAGATATCGCCGATCTGCAAAGTCGACGCGACAGCATACGGGTCGCCTTGTTCCGGTACCGGCTGATGCCAGATGGTCTGTCCGTGAGAGCTGACCAGATCCACTTCATCGACATGCATGCCCGCATCGGCAACCGCTTCCAGAACAGCCGCTCCGAACTGATAACCGAGGAACGCATTCATATTGCATATTAGAGCACTGTTCGAATTCGCTTCCACGCACAAATCACGCAGCCGCTGACGAAGCTCCGGCTCATATGCCTTACTGTAGTAATGCAAGAGCTCAACCGAGGCTGCAAGGCCGCTTCCCTTTATGTGGACAATCGCAGCATCGATGCCATCCAGCGAAGTGCCGGACATCAAGCCGACCACAACGGTCGGCCTTCCATCCTTCCATGGTGAGAACATCATCGTCTACGCCTCCCCATACAGCAGGTAAGGAGCCCTCATCGTTCTCCACTGTTCCGATTCCCGGGCCCACTGCGCAGCAATACGCTGAAGTCCGGCTTCTTCATGGATGTGCCTTCGGACATCCTCGCTTCCTGTGAGCAAATCAATAAAATATCGATTGCGTCCTGCCGGCGGAGTAAGCCACTGGAACTCCTCCGGGTACATCCGGCTGACCAGATGCAGAAGCGTAAGCCCAGTACGTACAGCCTCCACTTCAGATGGCTTCGTCATGAACAGCATCACGCCTCCACATCCTTCACCCTGATGCTTCGAGAAGGTTGGTGTCATGAACATGGGATGGGCATGGATGCCTGGAAGTCGATAGGCGTTAAACGCCTTGGCCAGCTCCTCGCCGTCGATCCACGGAGCACCGATCCATTCAAATGGCCGGGTCGTGCCTCTGCCTTCCGAAAGATTGGTCCCTTCGAAGAAGCAGGTTCCGCTGTAGAGGCGAACCGTATCCATCGTGGGAATGTTCGGGGAAGGCAGCACCCACGGAAGCCCCGTCTCGGTGTAGTCCATCCTGCGGGTCCAACCTTCCAGCCCAATGACATCCAGATCACAGCCGGTTCCCCGCATCTCGTTAGCCATACGCGCAAATTCACCGATGGTCATCCCGGTGCAAATCGGTATCTGCCATCCGCCCACCATCGATTCGTATCCCGGCTGCAGCAAGCCGCCTTCACAGCGTTCCCCGCCGAGCGGATTCAGCCGGTCCAGAACGAGCAGACTCTTGCCATGTTCGGCGCATGCCTCCATGACATACAGCAGGGTGGTCATATAGGTGTAGAAACGCACACCGAGGTCCTGAATATCGAAGATGACGGTATCGACATTCTTCAGCATATCGGCATCCGGCTTACGCCGGGAGCCGTACAGGCTGTACACAGGAACACCGAATACCGGATCTACTTCATCGTCCACGTGTTTGCCTGCCTGAAGCTGACCGCGCAGCCCATGCTCACAAGCAAACAAAGCCGTCAATTCCGAATTCGGCAAGCCTGCAATCACCTCAATAGATGAACGAAAATCCGACGTGAGCCCCGTCGGATTCGTGATGACGCCAAGGCGACAGCCTGTGATTTTCTCATGCGATAATCCCGGCAGGACATCAATTCCGCTCCGCATGTTACCCCTCATCATACGCTTACACCTCTCGCTTCCGAGGCTGCAATACCGTCTTCTGCCGGCTTGGCCTCTTCCGGATTCAGTACATTATACGTAACCTTATGCTGGTATATCGCCCACATGCCGTTAAAGAGGAATCCAAAACCAACCACGGTAAGGACCAGTGGAATCGCAACGCAGAAGGCTTGAAAGCTTGCTCCAAGCGTATAGGCCGGAAACTTCAGGAACAACTTGACGCTGTAGGCCATCGCTTTAAAAATGCCCATCCCTTCCTGAATGACAAGCTGAAAGGTGTAGAATTGGGAGATGAGCGCCATAATGACAAAATAGGTCTGGAATACACCGATCGCGAGATAGCCGATTCCCTCTTTGCCTCCGTAATACCACCAGGTGGACCACAGAATCAGTGCCATCACTACGAAGAAGAAGCCCATAACCACAGCAGGCCCGAGGCCTTTAAGCGCGCCTTGGAACACGTCCTTGAGCCTGGACTTGCCCCGTTCCGTCTTGCGATGGTAAGCATAACAAACCCCGTAGAACAACGGCATATACAGCACCGGCAGCAGCAGTAGCGCCGCCATCAGCGGCACAAACATCACGACAACCACGAGGATCAGCGAGGTTATCATGCTGTATAAGGCCACCGCCGTAATTTCGCGGTAAACCTCAACCCCTGTCTTTTTCAACACATCATTCAGCTTGCGCATAGATTTCCTCTCCTCTTCGTCGTTGTTTACCAATCAATACGCTGTTCCGTCTCAGGATCGAAGAAATGCACTTTATCAAAATTGAAAATGAATGTTTTCTCCATGCCCGGATAACCTGTCGTTTCGGGATGAACCTTCGCGGTAACGGTCCGGTTGCCAACTCGGAAATACACCAGATTCTCCGAGCCCAGATGTTCAACGACCTGTACCTTGGTTGAATACGTATAGTCCAGATTCGAGATGACCGGTATATCCTCACCCGTAATATGCTCGGGACGCATGCCCAGAATGAGATGCTCATTCTCGTATTTGCTCAGCGCAGCCGCCATGGAATCGGGAATGACAAATTCGCCGCCCTCCATCCGAAGCACGTTTCCTTCCTTATGCACATCGATAAAGTTCATCGGCGGAGATCCGATAAAACCGGCAACAAACATGTTTTGCGGATTCGCATACAGCTCCGTCGGTGATGCAATCTGCTGAATAATCCCGTTGTTCATCACGACAATCCGCTCGCCGAGTGTCATCGCTTCAACCTGATCATGCGTTACGTATACAATGGTTGCCTCAAGACGTTTATGCAGCTCGGACAGCTCCACGCGCATCTGCACGCGAAGCTTCGCATCCAGGTTCGAGAGCGGCTCATCAAACAGGAACACCTGCGGATCGCGTACAATCGCCCGGCCCACCGCAACGCGCTGACGCTGTCCACCGGACAGCTCGCGCGGCTTCCGATCAATCATCGACTCCAGGCCGAGAATGGAGGCGGCCTGTGATACCTTTTGCTCAATATATTCTTTAGGTTTCTTCAGATTCTTCAAACCGAAGGAGAGATTCTCGCGAATTGTCATATGGGGATACAGGGCGTAATCCTGGAACACCATGGCGATATCCCGGTCTTTCGGATGGAGATTGTTTACCACCCGGTCGCCGATGAGGATATCACCGGAAGTTTGACGCTCAAGCCCGGCAATCATGCGCAGCGAAGTGGTTTTGCCGCAGCCGGAAGGACCGACAAATACCACAAACTCTTTATCATGAATTACAAAGTCCGACCCCGCTACAGCGGTAAAGGTCCCTTTGTTGTCGTCTACAAATTCTTTTCGTATATTACGGAATTCTACGCGTGCCATAACTTTGCCTCCTTCTAGCCTTTAACGGCTCCAATGGTGATGCCTTGCAGGAAATAGCGCTGAAGCGAGAAGAACAGGATCATCATCGGCAGTGCCGCGACGGTGGCTCCAGCCATAAGTGCGCCGAAATCGGTTGTGTCCGCATAGACGAAGGAAGCAAGACCTACCTGAATGGTCCTCATTTCCGCCGAATTGGTCACGAGGAAGGGCCAGAAGAAATCGTTCCATGATGCAACGAACGTGAAGATAGCGAGTACGGCGAGACCCGGTTTAGCCATAGGAAGAATGACTTTCCAAAAGATACCGAACTCTCCGCAAGCATCGATCCGCGCTGCATGAATCAAGGAGGTGGGCAGCGACGACATGTACTGCTTCATCAAGAAAATGTTGCCCACACTTACGATTCCGGGGAGCAGAATGGCCGTATATGTATTCCCGAGATCAAATACGTCAATCATCAAAATATAGAGCGGAATCAGCGTAACTTGTGCCGGAATCATCATGGTGCTGAGCAAAACCCAGAATACCGCTTTGTTCCCCGGGAACTTCAGCTTCGCAAAGGCATACCCTGCGAGCGATGCGAGAAACACGTTGGTCACCGTCAGGATGGTGGAGATTAATAAGGAGTTAAAGAGCCACCTCATTACGTTGGTTTTGCCGAAAAAACGCTCATATGGGGCTACGGACAGCACGTCCGGGATCATTTTGGGAATAAACGAAGCGGCCGACTTGGTGTCCTGTACAGAGCCAATCAACATCCAGTACATCGGAATGATCGTCAGAACGCTCCATACCACCAGGATGACCGAAGCCACAATCAGCATGATCACTTTTGATCTTGATTTCATGGGTGCACCCCCTTTTAGCTTCAGTGATATACGTTAGTACTCTACGTCGGAAGAGAAATATTTGAACTGAATGATGGAAATGACGATAATCAATGCAGCCAGTACAAAAGATTGCGCCGCCGCAAGCCCGAATTCGTAGAAATTAAACGCCGTGCTGTAAATCAGATAGGCGATGGTGGTCGTCGCAAAGTTCGGTCCGCCCTGTGTCATCAGATACACCGAGATAAACACCTGGAAGGACGTAATGACGCCCGTCACAAGCAGATACAGCGTGGTTGGTTTCATCAGTGGCCACGTAATGCGCCAGAATTTGGACCATCCGCTGGCATGGTCAATATCCGCGGCTTCATAGAGCGATTTGGGAATCCCGCCCATGGCGGCCAGATAGAGAATAATGCCTGCACCATGCGAACCGAGCCAGTTCATCAATATGAGCGAAAAGAGGGCGGTATCCGATTTGCCAAGCCATATGACAGGATCGAATCCGAACAATCCAATGAACCGATTCAAAAGCCCGGCATTCGTCGGATCGTAAATGGCAAGCCATACGACGGAGATCGTTACGCCGGAGGCTACGGCCGGCAAATACATCGTAGCCTTGAAGAACGTTTGCCATTTGTTCTTCATCTGGAAAATAAAAAAGGACAGACCATACGTGATAACAATGTTGACCGGAACCGTGCCGATCGTGAATAAGACCGTATTCCTCATGGATTTCCAGAACACTTCATCCTGTACCATCCGTGTGTAGTTATCCGTTCCAATCCATTCGGAGCCCATAACGCTGTATTCCTGGAAGCTCATCAGAAAGGCGGAAGCAACCGGGTATAGCGTAAATACCAAGAACAACAGTACTGGAGCCAGAATGAATAAATACGCCCATCCATATTCGCGCCAGTACCCCTTCATGGGGGGACGTGAAGGCCGGGCTTGCGCCGGGGCAGTCTGCATTTGATTTCCTCCTTTGCGCACAGGTGAAGTATGTTCATGAAGCCTTAATTCTTACAAAGCCTAGAGCGATTCGTTTAAAAAGGGAGTGACCCGATTTGTTCCTGCTAAGGACAACGGGACACCCCCTTATAACTTCAATTACTGTCCTAAAATTTGTTTGCCTTTGTCTATGAAGTCTTGTGCGATCTGCTCCGGCGTCTTCTCACCCGAGAACAACGCCTGGATGTTCGGCTTCACCACTTGCTCCTTGAATTTCTTCTGGTTGCCGGAATCTTTGGCATCGAGGCTCAAGGTCACAGGAATGTCTTTGAAGTTCGCAAAAATTTCTGCTGCTTTGATGGTCGATTCTGTTCCAAGTCCTTTGCCTGCATAGAATTCCGCCTGTGATTTGCGAACGAATGGCAGCACCAGTTCATTGGCGGAATTACCGGCTTTCGCGCCGCTCAGGCCTTCCATGATCAGGAAGGTATTCTTCGCATGCTCTTCACCCTTATCCTTCTTCTGCTTGAAGGCTACGTAGCCTTCGCCGAACATGGAGGTTTTGCGCTCTGCCCCGTCGTTGTGCGGAACCGGCAGCAGAACAAAGTCGATTTTCTCGCCTTGCACCGTACCGCTGTCAATGTCCTTCGCACGGTTTTGCAGCATCACATCGTAATAAGGGATTGCCTTGGATACGATGGCGGCTTCCTCTGCGTAGAACCAGTCCATCCGTTTAGCGGGTTGAATCGCCGCTGTCTCAGCCGGCATATGCCCGGCTTTCATCAGATCGGAAACAAACGTCATCGTGTCCAGAATGCGCTCATCATTCCATTGAAACTCGCCTTTATCGTTCAGGACGTCCGGCATCCCGTTGCTGCGTGTCAGCATTTCGATGAAGTCAAGGGAAGTTCCGTCCGTTACCAGCGCATAGCGCGTTTTGCCGTTCGGGAGCTTGGTGGTCAGCTTATCGGCAGCTGCCTTGAATTCGGTCCAGGTCCAGCCGTTCTCCTGAATGGACTTCCAGTCGATGCCTGCTTCTTCAAGGATCTTCTTATTGCCGCCCCATGCCCACAGGGATTGGTACAGCGGAAGACCGTATTGCTTGCCTTGGATTTGACCAAGCTCGAGTGTGCCCGGGAGATAGTCGTTCTTTATCTCGTCTGTGATATAAGGGGTTAATTCCAGTGCCAGACCGGTATCCACATAAGCACCGTCCACCGCATGGAAATAAAGATCAGGCGGATTACCGGCATTCAGGGCTACATCGAACTTCTTCGGACCTTCAGCCCATGAAAGCACTTCGGTTTCGACTGTAATGTGCGGGTATTTTTCTTTCAAATCCGCTACATGCTCTTTCAATTCATCTTCATATTTACCATGTACCGGATAAGTCCAGACAACAACCGTGTCCTGCTTCGGTGCAGCCTCGCCATTTCCTTCCGAAGCTGTTCCGCTTCCGCCTTCAGGAGCCTTCGCCCCGCCGGAACCGCCGCAAGCCGCGGTGAACACGAGCATTAAAGAAGCCAACAATGTAAGCCAACCTTTTTTCTTCATGTACTACTCCCCTTATCATTTATATATTTGTGGTTTCGCTATGAACTACAACCGCTTGATCGCTTGCCGGCTCTCATCCAGGTATTTCACTGAGTTCTCGTAATTCCGGCTGGCGACGCCAAGATATAAAATATCGATAAGATTCAACTGCGTAATACGAGACGACATCGCGCCACTGCGAATTTCGTTCTCCGTCGAGGAGGTGTACAAGGGAATATCCACCGATCGGCTTAAGGTAGAGTCACCGTATTTCGTAATGCCAATCGTCTTGCATCCTTTCTCTTTGGCTATGGCTGCTGCGCGAATCACTTCATCCGTTTCACCGGAATAGGAGATGCATACGGCCGCATCATCTGGAGTCAGCAGCACCGCCGAGGTGAGCTGCACATGAGGGTCCGGAAAAGATATACATACCTTATTAATCCGCAAAAATTTCTGCTGGGCATCCATCCCGATCAGATTCGAAGCCCCTACCCCGAACATGAAAATACGCTTAGACTGATCGAGGGCCAGTACGGCCTCCTCCACCTTCCCTTCCTCCATAATCTTCATCGTATCCCGAATCGATTGAATGTTATTGTTCGAGACGTTCTGTATAATTGCAGAAATGCTGTCATTGGGCCGAATATCCTGATATCCGGTGGCTAATGGCTCCTGCAAGTCTCCGGCTACCTTCAGCTTCAGATCCTGATAGCCCTTGAATCCCATCGTTTTGCACAGGCGCACGATAGCAGCCTGACTGGAACCGCTTCGGACAGCAAGATCCGCGACCGACATCTGTATCATCTCTGCCGGTTCCTGCAAAATGAAGGCTGCAACCTTGCGCTCGGACGGATTTAATGAATCATACACCTCACGCAATCGAACCAATCCGCCGTTCATTCCTTGCCCCCCTTTACTCATAATCCTCTGATGATCATTCATATGTAATATTACTTTACACCTATTGAATGAAAGCATGACTGGTATCGCTTTCAATATCAGTGGATTGAGTTCATTATAAATTGTATGAAATTATATTTCAATACATAATTGATGATTTAAAATTTTATTTTACAACACTTCTTTTTTCTCCTATACTGGATATAGAAAGCGAAGTGGTTCAATATGGAAATTTATATCGGTGTTGATGGTGGCGGCACAAAGACTGATGCAACCGCTATCCACAGCAGCGGAGAGGTATTGTCCCGTTTTACCGGAGGTTCCACAAATCCTTATATTGTAACGTTCAATAAAGCGATGGCGGAACTCCAAAACGTGTTGGATGGGCTCCTGACACCTCTGAATGATGAGTCATTTTCATTAACATCAATATGTCTTGGAATGTCAGGTATAAGTTCTGTGGATGAACGTCGGCGTGTTCAATTACACCTTCTTTCCTATTTTCAGCAGCGGCTGCCCTCCATACGCATATACATGCGTTCGGAAGCCGAAATTTCATTAATGGCTGTGCTGGAGCGTCAGCATGGAATGCTTGCCATCTCGGGAACCGGCTCCAATACTTACGGTATCACCCAATCGGGAGATATCCACCGCGTCGGCGGCTGGGGGCATCTTCTCGGGGATGAAGGCAGCGGTTACCAGATTGGGCTTCAGACCCTGAAATCGGTAATCAAGAGTCATGAAGGCATTACACCGCCCACTATCATGACCAGCCTGATTGTTGAATCCTACCCTCTCCAGCATATTACCGATCTCAAATCTTACATTTACCAGCCCGCTATAACGAAACAGCATATCGCTTCCTTCGCCCGCTGCTGCATTGAAGCAGCGGAAGCCGGGGATGAAGCGGCACTCCGTATCATCCGGCAGCAGGCTGAAGAGCTGGCCGATACAACTAGCGCTCTCATCAGGCAGCAAGCTGAATTCGAAGAGAGTGATCTGGTATGGATCGGCTCGATATTCAAGCATTCGCCAGAGTTCCGGAAGGCGTACTGCGACTCCCTGCTAATGCGTTATCCTCAGCTGCGATTTCCCGAAGGGAACCGTGAACGAACACCCGCGCATGGTGCAGCCCTGTTAGCCTGCAAGCTATTTACAGACGGCGTCTCTGACTTGCTGTAGCATTCACATCATCAGTGCCCGTCCATATTCCAAGGCAAAAAAGGAGACCTGTCTCATGACGAATACTCTAAGTCAATTGACAACCGAACAGCCTCATGAACATACGCAGAACATTGATCAGTTGAGCTCAGAACAAATTATGATCCTTATTAATAACGAGGATAGTCTGATCACCGAAACGATTCGTGATCAGATCCCTCTTATAGCCCGAGCAGCGGATCTCGTGGTAGAAGCTTTCGAGAATGGCGGCAGATTGTTCTACATAGGCGCAGGAACCAGCGGTCGAATCGGTATCCTTGACGCATCCGAATGCCCACCTACCTACGGGACGGATCCGTCCATGGTGCAAGGGTTGATCGCAGGCGGCTTCAGAGCCGTGAAGGAGGCGATTGAAGGTGCGGAGGATAGCGAGGAATTGGGTGCCCAGGACATCAATGAAAACGGTATCAGCAAGAAGGACGTTGTCATTGGGATCGCCGCCAGCGGACGCACGCCTTATGTTCTTGGAGCTATGCGACGTGCCAAGGAACTCGGAGCGGTTGTTGTCGGGCTCTGCAATAACTACGAATCGCCCATGCATCAGTATGCGGATTTTGTGATTGAAGCCGTCGTTGGCCCTGAGGTCATTATGGGCTCCACGCGCATGAAGGCCGGTACATCGCAAAAGCTGATCCTCAATATGCTGACAACAACGGCCATGATTCGAATTGGCAAGGTGTACAAAAACTTGATGGTCGACCTCAACCCTTCGAATAACAAGCTTGTGCATCGTGCCAAACGCATCATTACGCTTGCAACAGGTGCATCGGAGGAGGAAGTAGAGAAGGCTTACCATGAAGCCGGTGCCCATGTCAAAACAGCAATTGTTATGCTCTTGGCGAATGTCAGTGCTGCGGAGGCATCCACGCTGCTTGATGGTACCCGCGGATTCGTTCGCGGTGCGATTGATCTAAAGGCGTCCAAGTAAAGCAATGGGCTTGTTATGCTGTGTAAGCCTTCCATGAATAGAAACGGGATATCTCCAGGTCCATGTTGGCCTGTACGATATCCCGTTTATTTTTTGCTGTTTTATCGGATACTCACTGCCTATGATCTCATCTGTCCATGCCCTGCTTCATTCCAACCTGTTGTTCGCTCCATTCCCACAGGCGAGCGGCAAGTTTTGTATCCCTTGCCTTCTCTGTGGTTTTGTCCGGCTGGCACTTGACGTAATATTCCCCTGTCACATGCTCTACTTCAGGACTAGAGGCCAGATAAATCGCTGTCCGGGCACCTTCGAGCGCCGTTAAGAAGAACGGGCGAAGCAGCTTATAGACCGCTTTACCGAAGCCTGTATCCCGGTTTACACCAAGACTGGTGCTTACGGCGCCGGGATGGAGTGCATTGACCGTCACCCGCGTCGGCTGCAGTCGGCGCGCCAACTCTTTGGTGAATAAAATATTGGCCAACTTCGACTGCGCATAACCCTTGGCCACATTGAATCCCTTCGCCAGATTAGGATCTTCCCAGTGGATGCTTCCAACCTTATGCGCCCCCGAGGATACGTTCACGATCCGACCCTGCCGTGCACGCTGGAGGGGTTCAAGCAGCTCGTTTGTCAACAGGAAATGACCTAAATGATTAACGCCGATCATGGCTTCGTACCCGTCCTTCGTCAACTCCCGCTTAATGGTAACCACACCGGCATTGTTCACCAGAACATCGAGTTTGTTGTGCTTGGCCTTAAAATCGGCAGCAAATGCCCGAATGCTGTCAAAAGAGCCCAGATCCAGCGTCATCAGTTCAAGCTCTGTGCTTCCGCTCTCTTCCAGCGCCTGGTGAAGCGCCGCTTCCCCTCTGGATTGGCTCCGGCATGCCATCACAACATGCGCCCCCAATTTGGCAAGCTCAATCGTTGTAGCCAGGCCCATACCAGAGTTAGCCCCTGTTACAATAATGATACTCCCTGCCATGTCATTCATCCGCAGACCTCCTCTTACTTCCTACCCTATCATGCTAACAAAAAATCCCGCCACCAACATCAATTTGGAGACGGGACTTAGATAACGTACAGATGTAATTCAGACAAAGGATCAGCGCCTTAGGCTCCGCTCCCATTCATCGCCAGTATGATCGCAGCCAGACCGAAACACAGATTCAGCAAGCACAGAAATACCAGTGTCTGCTTCTGATTCAGCCCCGTTGCCAGCAAACGATAATGCGCCTGGGAAGCGTCGGCCTGATAAATCGGTTTGGATTGAAGCATTCTGCGGATAACCACAATGATATTATCGAAGATCGGCACACCCAGAGCAAAGATGGGAACGAACAAGGAAGCCAAGGTGGCCCCTTTAAACGCGCCATCCAGAGCAATGATCCCTAGTATAAACCCAAGGAAGGTTGCACCGGCATCCCCCATGAATACTCTGGCCGGCGGCTTATTGTACCGCAAATAGCCAAGCGCAGCACCCACGAGAACGACCGCAAGCAGCGCGGATTCGCCTCTGCCCATCGTAATGGCCACTACAAACAACGTGCCTCCGGATATGGCTGAGAGTCCTCCGGCTAGTCCGTCAATGCCGTCCGAGAAATTAATGACGGTCGTTACACCAAAAATCCATAATATTGTCAAGATGAGCTGCAGCCATTCCGGCAAATTGATATATTGCCCCGTGAACGGATTGTTGAATCCTTCAAACGCAATACCGTAGCTGTATACAACGACAGCCGCGCTCATCTGAACAATGAACTTCGGCAGTGAAGCCAGTTCCTTGCCCTGGGACTTATACCAATCGTCCACAAGACCAATCCCAAGAATCAGGGCACTACCGATAAAGATACCTACCGCTTCCCTGGAAATGGTGCCGGTAAGTGCAAAATATGTGATAAAAAATCCGATGAATATGGCGATGCCCGCTGTCAGCGGTATCGGTTCGCGGTGTATTTTCCGCTCGCTGTCCGGCCTTGGCTTGTCCACAAAATCAATCTTGATCGCAAGTTTGCGAAATGGCGGAATCAATACCAGGACCAGCACCATGGATATGACAAACGCTGCTAAATAGAGCATGGTTTCCTCCCAATAAATGATGAATAATGGAGAACATTGCAATCTAAGTATATGACTTATAAGGAACTCTATCAACCTATCAAAAGAAAAAGACTGCCACATCAGTAGAATTATCTACTTAGCAGCAGCCCTCCGGACTCACAGGTTAAGACTCCTTCTTGTTCACCACAAGTCCGATGATCATAACGATAAGTGCCAGCAAAGCAATCAACTGATCGATGGTCATGGCGGAAAGCCTCCTTATGACAGGATGGCTCTTGCCCGGACTATACATCTCACTCTCCCGTTAAATGCCTTACTTACTTTCCCCACTACCATCCTATGAGGGCTCGCTCCCGATTTATGACGAGATCCCAGAAAAAAAAACCTGCCCCCGTTCAGCGAACGGTTGAAAGGGCAGGTGGTACATCGTGCTGACACACCGGGCAGAGCTCCCTCTCCCCCTATCTTGAAGAGTCTTCGCTTCGCCTGACGGTGATCAGCGTTATGGCTTGATCGGATTAGGATTTAACCTACTCCGTTACGATATCATAGATCAATACAGGTGCATCCGCATGATCAGCAATTCGAATGCTTTCATACAGCTTCTGCTTCACGTCGTCCACGTTCTCGCGGTTGGCATGAATCGTGACGAGGGAGTCACCCTTCTTCACGGTGTCGCCAACTTTCTTGTTCAGCATCAGGCCTACAGCCAGATCTATCTCGGATTCCTTCGTTGCACGTCCGGCCCCAAGCAGCATCGCCGCGGTACCGATCTCATCCGCTACCAGTTCGGCGACAACGCCGTCCTGCTGTGCAGGAAGCTCTATCAGATATTGCGCCTTCGGCAGCCGGTCGGGATGATCCACCACAGACGAATCGCCGCCTTGGTTCTGGATGAACTCCTTGAACTTCTCCAGTGCCTTGCCGTTTCGGATAACCTCACGCAGCTTCTCCTCGGCATCTTCAAGCGAGTCTGCCTTCTGCGCCAGATAAACCATCTGTCTGCCCAGAGCCAGGCACAGCTCCTCCAGATCCTTCGGACCTTCGCCGCGCAGCGCATCAATCGCTTCCTGAACCTCCAACGAGTTGCCGATCGCAGCCCCAAGGGGCTGGCTCATATCGGAGATGACGGCCATCGTTTTGCGGCCGACGTTGTTGCCGATGCTAACCATGGCATGCGCCAATTCCTTGGCGTCCTCCACGGTTTTCATGAACGCGCCCGCACCGGTTTTAACATCCAATACGATCGCATCGGAACCTGCAGCAATTTTCTTGCTCATGATAGAGCTGGCAATCAGCGGAATGGAATTGACGGTTGCCGTCACATCCCGCAGTGCATACAGCTTTTTATCAGCCGGGGTGAGGTTCCCGGTTTGGCCGATTACAGCAATTTTATGTTGATTCACAAGGTTCACAAATTCGTCTTTGCTGATCTCCACGTGGAAGCCTTCAATGGACTCCAGCTTGTCAATCGTTCCTCCGGTATGACCGAGACCGCGTCCGGACATCTTCGCTACGGGAATGTCCAGAGCCGCTACGAGCGGTGCCAATACAAGCGTTGTCGTATCGCCAACACCCCCGGTGGAGTGCTTATCAACCTTGATTCCCTCAATTGCGGACAGATCAATCGTTTCTCCGGAGTTTACCATCGCCATCGTCAAGTCCGCCCGCTCCCGGTCGGACATGTCCTGGAAATAGATCGCCATATTCATGGCACTTACCTGATAATCAGGAATATCTCCCTTGGTATATCCATCGATAAAGAAATTGATCTCTTCTGTTGTCAGTTCCTTGCCGTCGCGTTTCTTCGCAATTAAATCAACCATTCTCATCGTACATTCTCCTCACTGTTTGCGATGATTGTGTTCTTTCTATGGGCAGCACTACAAACGCGAATGGTTCGGCCGATCGCTGCTGCCCCCGGATTCCTTCGTCATTCCTTTACAACGAAATCGCCGTATCCAGCGCTACTTCCATCATCTCGTTAAACGTGGTTTGGCGCTCCTCGGAGGAAGTCTCTTCCCCTGTCAGCAAATGGTCACTTACCGTCAGGATTGTCAGGGCATTCACACCGAACCGTGCCGCAATCGTGTAGAGAGCCGTTGTCTCCATCTCTACGCCCAGCACGCCATGCTGCATCAGCTTCTCAACCACCGACTTGTCCTCACGGTAAAATACATCGGATGTGAACACATTGCCGACATGCATCTTCAAGCCCTTGTCCTTGCCGCGCTCATATGCACCAAGCAGCAGCGGGAAGCTGGCAATCGGAGAGAAATCATAGCCGCTAAAGTGATGGCGGTTCATACCGGAATCCGAGCATGCTGCCTGAGCCAGAATGACGTCGCGCACACGAACATGCTCCTGCATCGCGCCGCAGGTTCCGACACGGAACAAATTTTTGACGCCATAATCACGAATGAGTTCGTTGACATAGATACCGATGGAAGGCACGCCCATGCCCGAGCCCTGCACGGAGATGCGCTTTCCCTTATAAGTTCCCGTAAATCCGAGCATCCCCCGCACTTCGTTGTAGCAGGTTACATCCTCCAGATACGTCTCGGCAATAAATTTAGCCCGCAGCGGATCGCCTGGCAGCAGAATCGATTCTGCGATATCTCCCGGCTTCGCTCCAATATGTGTACTCATGTGCAAATTCCTCCACTTTTCGATTTATTTCAAATCATTCAAAAAGCTTATGCCATGCTCCGGCAGCTTCACCCCGAAATTGTCTGCAACCGTGGCCCCAATGTCGGCAAAGGTCTTGCGCAGCGGCAACTCCTTGCCTTCCGCAAAACGCGGGGAGTAGACAAGCAGCGGTACGTATTCCCGCGTATGATCCGTCCCTTTGTAAGTAGGATCATTCCCGTGGTCTGCCGTGATGATCAGAAGATCATCGTTTGTCATTTTCTCGAACACCTCTGGCAGGCGCTGGTCATAATCCTCCAATGCCTGGCCATATCCTTTCGGATCGCGGCGGTGCCCGTACACCGCATCGAAATCCACGAGGTTTATGAAGCTCAGACCCTTGAAGGAATCATCCATGGTCTGCACCATTTTGTCCATGCCGTCCATATTCGATACGGTTCTGACAGCCTTCGTAATGCCTTCACCATCATAAATATCGGAGATTTTGCCGAGGGCAATCACTTCGAGTCCTGCATCCTTCATCTCGTTCATGGTTGTGCGTCCAAAAGGCTTCAAGGCATAATCATGCCGGTTCGCGGTACGCTTGAAGCTGCCAACCTCGCCAGTGAACGGACGCGCAATAATCCGGCCGAGCATATAAGGATCTTCCAGCGTAATTTCGCGGCAGAATTCGCAAATTTCATACAGTTCCTTCAGGGGAACCACATCCTCATGCGCCGCGATTTGCAGCACAGAGTCCGCCGAGGTATAAATAATCAGCGCACCTGTCTTTACATGCTCCTCGCCAAGCTCTTCAATGATCTCCGTTCCGCTTGCCGGCTTGTTGCCGATAACCTTGCGTCCGGTCTTCTCTTCAATCCGCTGAATCAGCTCATCCGGAAAACCGTCCGGGAACACTCGGAAAGGCGTATCAATATACAGGCCCATGATCTCCCAATGACCTGTCATCGTATCCTTGCCGTTCGAAGCTTCCTGCATCTTCGTATAATAAGCCCGAGGCTTATCGGCAGCAGGCACTCCTTCGATCTCCCGGATGTTCGACAGCCCAAGCGCTGCCATATTCGGCATGTTGAGCCCCCCGCATTCGCGGGCGATATGCCCCAGCGTGTCAGATCCGATATCATCAAAATCAGCCGCATCCGGTGCCTCACCGATGCCTACAGAATCCAGTACAATCAAGTGAATTCGGTCAAAACGTTCCATATCCATGCTCCCCCTCATATATGATCTCAAAAAATCAAACTATCCATAAGGCTCGCTTGTTGTTTACTTCCATCCCTTGGTTACAGGAACAGTCCGGCAATCGTTGCAGACAGCACGCTTACCAGCGTTGCACCGTACAGCAGCTTCAAGCCGAAACGTGCAACCACATTCCCCTGCTTCTCGTTTAGCCCCTTCACCGCACCGGCAATAATGCCGATGGAGGAGAAGTTTGCGAACGACACCAGGAATACGGACACGATACCAATGGTGCGCTCGGACAGATTCGTGAAGTTGGACAGCTCAAGCATGGCTACGAACTCATTCGATACAAGCTTCGTTGCCATAATACTGCCGGCGTCCACTGCCTCTTTCCAAGGCACACCCATGACAAAAGCAAAGGGAGCAAAGATAAATCCTAGCAGCTCTTGGAATGATATCCCGAAAATCATATCAAAGATGCCGTTGATCATCGCGATCAATGCAACAAATCCGAGAAGCATCGCGGCAACGGTAATCGCTACCTTGAAACCGTCCATGATGTATTCGCCCAGCATCTCGAAGAAGGATTGCTTCTCCTCTTCCTGCACTTCCAGGATATCCTCATCCTTCTCCACCTTATATGGGTTCACGATGGAAGCAATAATAAATCCGCCAAACAGGTTGAGTACCAGCGCGGTCACCACGTACCGCGGCTCGATCATGGTCATATACGCACCTACGATCGACATCGATACCGTGGACATCGCGGAAGCACAGAGCGTATACATACGGTGCTTCGGAATTAAGGCGATCTGTTTTTTAACCGATATAAACACCTCGGATTGCCCCAGGATCGCGGAAGCTACCGCATTGTAAGACTCCAGCTTTCCCATGCCGTTGACTTTACTTAAGACGAGACCGATATATCTTACGATAAACGGCAGTACCTTAATATATTGAAGTATACCAATCAACGCGGAAATAAACACGATGGGCAGCAGAACGTTCAAGAAGAACGGACCTGCACCTTCATTGGCAATGCCACCAAATACAAACTCGATTCCGGCTCCCGCGTAGTCAAGCAGCGCTTTAAACGTATTCGCTATCCCTTTGACAAGATACTCGCCGATATTGGTGTTCAGCAGGATAAATCCCAGGATCAGCTGCAGCACAATCATTACAGCCAGCGGACGATAACGAATTTTGCGCTTATCATTACTGATAAGGAACGCAAGACCGAATACGACCAGCAAACCTAGTATGGCGATTAAAAATTTCATCGTCGTTGTTCCCCCATAGGTGAATTTTTATGATATAACACGGTTAATCCGATGATCATTCAGAACTGCTGGTTACATTAATAGGATGAGCTGGACTGGCCGCCCTCCATGATTTTCACGCCGGAGCTTGCACCGATTCGGGTTGCGCCCGCTTTGATCATGGCTTCCATATCTTCTTTGCTGCGTACGCCGCCGGACGCCTTAACGCCGGTGTTCTGACCAACGGTCTTGCGCATCAAGGCAACATCTTCCGGAGTAGCTCCGCCTGTAGAGAAGCCTGTAGAGGTCTTAACAAAATCCGCTCCCGCTTTCACGGACAACTCGGATGCACGCACCTTTTCTTCCTCGGTCAGAAGGCTTGTCTCAATGATGACCTTAACAAGCGCTTTGCCCTTAGCTGCATCCACTACAGCTTGGATATCCTTAAGCACGAGCTCATCATTACGATCTTTAAGCGCCCCGATGTTAATGACCATATCCACTTCTCCAGCCCCATTGGCAATAGCGTCCTTCGCTTCAAATGCTTTGGCTGCTGTTGTCGAAGCTCCCAGCGGGAAGCCGATAACGGTACATACTTTAACCTTAGTGCCCGCAAGCTGCTCAGCACAGTAGGATACCCAAGTCGGGTTCACACAAACCGAAGCAAATTCGTATTTTTTGGCCTCATCCGTAAGTTTCGTAATCTCGGCTTGGGTTGCATCCGCCTTCAACAGTGTGTGGTCAATCATTCCTGCTATATTCATCTGGTTAAACACTCCCTAATATAATTTTTGTAATTTTGTAAAAGCGCTCTCATTACGCTTAAACCTGTAGACGGGACCATCATATCACAGCTATGAACATATGTAAAACACATGATGAAAATATGTTCATTCCGATTTATGGCAATGATATTTATCATTGTTCGCTTAACAACTTGCCATCATTCAGGAATAATCTAACAACTCTTTGTTTACTATGCTCTATACCCTGTCGGGGTAAACATAAACAGAAGATACGGTCCCTTCACTAGTCCGTCACATATTCCACAGCACAAACACACCTCATGAAGGTGAGCACGAAGCCGATCCGCTTCGATGATCACCGCAATGAGGTGTGTTTGATCCTTCTTGTGCATCGACATGCACGATTTCATGAAAGCAAGGCTTGCGCCGTAAACTGATCCGTCACAAGTATGTTGGCATATTTACCGATTAGCGCAGCTCTTATGGCATCTACCTTTCGCTGCCCGCCTGCAACGAGAATGGATTTCTCCTTGTGCCGCAAATCCTCCAAATCGATGCCGACCGTACGGCTGTTGATATCCTCACTGCACACCCGGCCCTCGGCGTCAAAAAACCGGGAGCAGATATCACCTGCGCCGACCTGCTGCAGCAGCTTCTGTTCTTTCTCGCTCAGGTAGCCGAGTCGAAAGAGGAGCGCATCTTCATGCACCGTGCCCACCGTAAACATGGCAATGTTGGCTTGCTTGCCTAATTGAATGATTCGCTGGATATGCCTGTCCCTCTCAACCATTTCCTTCAGTTCCATCGTGTCAAATATGACGGGCAGCGGCAAATATCTCGCCATCGTATGGTACGCCTCCGCGAAGAGATTGACAATCTCCGCTGCATACGTGTTCACATGCGAATGGCTGACCCCGCCCTTCAGCTGCACGACCTCTACGCCACGGACCGATTTCTGCTGCAGCTGTAGCGCCACGGCATGCATGGTCGTTCCCCAGGTCACGCCGATAATGTCGGCATCCTGAACCGTTTCATGCAAATAATCGGCTGCCCTTTTGCTGATATGCTTCTGAATTTCACGATACTCATTGATGGGAGAATAGCTAATGAGCACTTCCTCCAGCTTGTATACCTTCTTGACCCTCTCGCCCAAAGCATCGAGATTCTCAAGCGGGTCCACAATGCTGATCTGCACATACCCCTGCTCTTTAGCGTGCTGAAGAAGCCTTGAAACCGTAGGGCGTGAAACGCCGAGCCTGGTGGCGATATCCTGCTGGCTGTAATCCGACATATAGTACAATCTTGCGGCCTCGATACTGAGACGCTGTTTATCCTGTTCCATCATCCAACCCACTTTGTTGTGTCGTATACAATTTGGGTACATTATACAGCGTTCTTATGCGGATTTCGATAGCCATGCAAAAGAAGCACATAAATTTGCGATATGTTCGCAATTTGATGTGCAGCATCATAGGAAATCCTGTGTCAACCAACTGCCTCCTTGCAAAAACAGACAAGCACCCGCGCAGCACATGCTATCGCTGAAAACTCAGTCGCTTCACGCGTTAACAACGGGCACTTGCCACTTACCATCTACCAGCCTATACCGGCTGATTGTATTCGAGCGGAGATACTCGGCCATAGGAAGCCTTGGCACCTTGGATCGGTGCCGCCCAGCCTACGGCGTTCACGATTACCTGCTGAATGTCCGGCAGATGATAGGTAGGGAACGCTTCGTGACCCGGTCTGAAATAGAACAGCCTGCCGCGCCCCCGCTTATAACAGCAGCCGCTGCGGAACACCTCGCCGCCTTCAAACCAGGAGACAAACACCAGTTCATCCGGTGCCGGAATCTCAAAGCGTTCTCCGTACATTTCCTCCTGCGGAACTTCAATATACTCTCCGAGCCCGCTAACGATAGGATGGCTTGGATCAATAACCCATAAGCGTTCCTTCTCGCCATCATCACGCCATTTCAGGGCGCCAGTATTCGTGCCGAGAAGGCGCTGAAAAATCTTCGATCCGTGCCCGGAATGGAGCACAATGATCCCCATGCCGTCCAGTACGCGCTGGCGTACTTTTTCCACGATATCATCTCTCACTTCACCGTGTGCCACATGCCCCCACCAGAGCAGAACGTCTGTTGAAGCTAGTACTTCATCTGTCAGACCATGTTCCGGATCATCCAAAACGGCTGTACGTACATAAAACTCGGCATCCTTCTCCAGAAAGTCCGCAATCGTCCGGTGTATGCCTTCGGGGTAAATTTTTGCAATCTGTTCATTATGTCTCTCGTGCCGATATTCATTCCATACCGTTACATTAATCCTAGCCATGGTTAGTGACCTCCCAAAGTATGATCATTCTGCGTTCTTCCGACCAAAATCAGCAAATAACATCCATCGTTCGTTGGCAAACTATTTAAATTCACCCCAAGTATAGGCTGTGTTACAATGAACGGGAATGTGAGAAAGTTACTCTTTTTGTACAAAAACGACTTTGCGTTTTTTTTGGGGAGAGAGGGTGTATTCGTGCTATCGATGAACGCGGACTATGTACCAAGAATCAAACTCATGGGATTTGTCTCCTACAAGAACCCCTGGATTCATTTCAAGCGGAATACGCACGAGTTTATTCTGTATTTTGTGAAGAACGGCGAGCTTCATCTTCAGGAGAATGGTGTTGCCCATGTGCTCAAGAAAGGCGACTTGCTCGTGCTTGAACCGCATCTGGACCATGAGGGGACCCGCAAGCATACCTGCGACTACTACTATATTCATTTTGAACATCCGGATATTCATCCCGCACCGGACCGTCCCTTATCCCTGCTTGCCAAACAATGGATAATGGGTGAGAGCGACCCCGCAGGCAAGGATAGCAACAGGCAGCTATACTTCCCTAAGACCTGCACCTTGACTCAGAAAAAAAGCCTCCATCATATGCACCATGCCCTGGGTGAAATGCTGCAACTGTACCGACGCAAGCACTTCAACCGCAGTTTGACCGCGCTCAAATTCATGGAAATGCTGATCGAGCTGTCCCGCGAGAGCCTCTTCGACGAGCTGGAGAACGACAGCCCGCATACCAAGTCCTACATGAAGGTGCATGCATTGCTGGATTACATCCATGAACACTACGCCCAGAAGATCATCAGCTCGGAAATCGAGCTGCGCTTCGAATGCAATTATGACTACATCAACCGGGTGTTCGCCAAGCTCACTGGCCTTACGATCATGCGCTACGTGAACCAAGTCCGGATTCATCATGCCAAGGAGCTGATTGAGGCCACCCATCTCAGCTTCGGGGAGATCGGGTATCTGACCGGCCTGGATGATCCATTCTATTTCAGCAAGGTGTTCAAAAAATACGTTGGCATGTCCCCCAATCAATACTATAAACAGGTGCATGAGAAGGAATAAAGCGGCGATCAGCCGCTTTTTTGTTGAAAAAATCTGGTGTAGATGGAACATTAATGGACGGAATGCGTTAGTTTAAGTAGCGAATACCAAGGAGGGGATTATCATAAGATTCAAGTCGTTGTATGTTGTGCTCAGTGTTGTAGTCGTTTTTCTCATATCAGCTTGCGCCAATGGCGTTACTGACTCAGATTCGCGGAACGGGTTAGCGGAGCCTTATCGCTTGGCGCTGGATGAATTAATATCAACCGATACAGCCCTCAATGACGGCATGGAGTTCATCTCACTGGATTTCGATGAACAGCTTCCATTAGAGGATTCAGATAAGCAGAGCATCGAGGAATACCTGCAAAGCCGATATAACGTGAAGATTTATCATCTCACCTATGAACAATTGGTTGCGCAAGGGTTATATGACGCTGGTGATACCAAACGTAAAGGGATTTTACTGAGCATTGAAAAGCAGGAGCAATCGGATCAGAACAACATGACTATCGAGGTAAGCAAGTATCGTTCGAATGAGGGCGGGCTCACCGCAAAAATAACTCTAGCTTACCAACAGGATCAATGGAAAGTGGTTAATTCTACGCCTACAAAAGAAAGTTAAGGGAGTATTTCCGGTTTTGCCGAAAACGCTGAATGTAGTAACGTTTGGATACGGGATGGCAGTACATTTGGGGAAGTTATTCTTGCCCCCATGCTGTTCGGGCTACCCCCTATCTTCTCTGCTGTACATATTCTCGTCTTGCAATCGAACGAGCACCTTACCAAAGCTGCCTCCTTGCCGAAGCGGAACCTCGTCAGTCGGATAATGATTGTCCAGATGCCTCGAGACGATGCCACGAACCCGCTCATCCACAGTCAAGCCGTGCATATTCAACCATTTGATCGTATCATGGAACGCCGCCTCTTTGGAAAGCGTTGTTGTTTTCACCTCTCGGGTTACCAGCGATTGATAAGAGTAGCCCTTCAGCAGCAGTAATTGGGTCAGGTAAATCATCTCCAAATGCTCGGTCTTTCGGGGGCGATCAGTGACAAGCGGCCATATCTCGTCAACCAGGCTGTGCTCCCTGAAACCTACCGCCAAGCTCATATAGCAGAACGCCCTCGCGCAGCTCAGTACCCTCTCCACACTGGCCCAATCAACCAAAACCGGGCACATGGAGACAAAGACAAGATCAAAGGCTCGCTCCCATCCTTTTGCCTCAAGATCAATATTTTCGAAAGGTTCGTGTACCACCTTGACCGTTCCATTGACCAAGGCTGAACTATTCTGCTGCAGGAGCTCGACCAACGGAAGGGAGGTTTCCACCGCGGTTACATCCGCTCCCCGCTCCGCGAAAGGTACGGAAAAGCCACCCGACGCCGCACCTATATCCAGAACAGAAGATCCTGAAAATTCAACGCCCTGGTCCTCCAGCCAGTTCATAATCCGTCTAGCCCTTTGTCTGCCTTCTTCGCTGAACACTTCTTTATTGAATGACTTAGCCGATGAATCAAATGAATGAGCCGGGTCGATGCCGGCCCTCTTCATCTTGTTTACACCCGTATACGGATCTTCCTTCCATGCTTTTTCCCATACCGCCGAATCAAACAGTTCATGGCTCATTGTATATATCACCTATTTTCTCACGATTTTTATGACTCAATTGAAAAACCAACATGGAGGTCTATTCATAATCATTTTTCACATGGGGTCGGGAATGGCTAAACGTTCCTGTCCTTCTGACCGATATGTGAACACGCTTCATGAAAAGAGAAAGGACGAAACCTGCGCAACAACAATCGGGCGTTCTGGCCCAGGATTGTCATGCTCGCCTTCACCAGCTCGGGCAGTAACGTATCTCCATGAAATCACTAAGATTTAGCGAGGTTCATTTTCGGCGGGATATATCCGAGCTGCCTGCCTATTTTCACAATTTGTCCTCTATGATGAAATTCGTGCGTGATGGCATGGGTAAATAGCCATAATTCGGTTAACTCTACGCTGTCACTCTGCCAGGATGCTTGAACGGTAGGATCCCATTGGTTTTTAAATTCATTCAGAAATTCATAAACCAGGGCATCCGTTTTCTTAAAAACTTCACGCATTCCCTGCACATTGTCAACGGATTCTGGTTTTAATCTGGGAAGTGATTTGCCAAGGCCACGATTCCCCAACCATACCCGATAACAATCAGCTACATGAACATGCAGACTCCGAATAGAAACTCCGCCCAGGGCTTCAACTTCTTTAGCATAATCTGTGGGGGACATAGTTTCGCAGTAACGAAATAATGATTCCCTTGTACGCTTAATCAAATCATACTGGCTTTTGAATACATCCATCTTCTTCCCCTCCTTTTGATAATAAGCTACGTATGATTAAATTGCGGATTTCCCCACCTAGTTAATCGCCATACAAAGCGCTAAAAAATACCGTCGTTAATAGCGATGCACGTTATCCTAAAATTAGGATGTCGCATCACTACTCTTCGCCCCCCGAGCAGCCCACATTCCGCTATTCCGAATCAGCTTACGCACGGATTCCACCTGGAAAGATGGAAGATGATGCCCCGGCATCAGATATACCACGCGGCCAGAGCCATATGTATGTGCCCACGCAGCAGGCCACCGCTGGCCATCATGCACATATTCGGCAAGTATAACCGCTGATTCATGCGGACTCAGCTCGAACCGGAACGGTTCTTCATCTATCGTAAAATCGCTTAAGTTCTCCACAATAGGGTGACTCCCCCGATTATATCGAATTGGCAGTGACGTATAGTCCGGATGTCCCGTAACCCTGCCGCCGATTAACTTTTCGAGCTCTTGACTTTGCTGCAGTGAGATACCGTTATGGATGACTAGCAGACCGCCACCGTTTCTCACATAGGATATGAGCGCTTGTACCTGATCTGGGGTGATCTCCAGATCCGAGAAATCCGCGTACGATATGAACAGATCATAGCCCTCCAGCGTATCCTCCTGAAGCACGGCGTAATCATCCGTACATTCAACGTCCATAGGTTCAAATATGGTTTGTAATTCGTGATCAATATGCGCAAAAGGATGATATTTCGCTCCCTCGTATTGTCCAAGCGCAATTGCTTTCTTATTGATATTCATAGTCTCCTCTCCTTCCCATTGATCAGGGTCGCTCTTGTCCTTCATAATCCATCAAGACCAAGGTGCGCATTGGGGGGTCCATCACAAGCTAAAAAATAATGCGATCGGCAGACACATCCGGCGGCACGGCCGCTAGATAACCATCACTTGTCACCCATGGGCTAACAAATGCTGACGCGGTATAGTGGATTGCATAAAGTGCGGCTTCGTTTAAATCGATACCCGCCATTCACCCCCATTATCGATTCAATCATGCCCGTTAAAAATCATATTACAGACTTCAAAGACTCTTATTGTCTTTAATTGACTTAAAAAAAGGAAGGATCATATAACGATGTTATGTTCACGTACAAGATCCGACATTTTCTGATTTCTCAACAGTTCTTCCATCTTCTCTTCTGCCGACAACACCACCTTCTGAATCGGGCATCCTGGTCCATGATCGAAACTGCAATCGAACAAGGAAGCCGAACCTTCAATCGCATGGATAATATCCAGAAACGAAATATCTTCCCAATTTCGTTTGAGGCGATAGCCGCCATTCACCCCCGTTATCGATTCGATCATGCCCGCCTTCACCAACTTGGTCAGTATTTTGGACAGATAGGTGGGAGACACACTTTGTCGCTCCGCCAACTGCTGTACGCCTATTGGTTTCTGGGGAGTCGCCGCAGTAAGAAAGAGCATCGTATGGAGGGCATAGTCTGTGGCCTTGGAGTACTTCATTCAACATCACCTCAATTAGGGACTTCACAGGTCTATAATAGCTATTTTATTTCATTACGTCAAGAAGAAAACATGCGCTTTACGCCGTATTGAACCATGTGCATGTTTCTGGCTTACATACATCGAATTTCTTCACATGATCAATTTTGAGCTCAAGCCCTTCTCATTCTCACTTCGTACACTATCCTTTTTGATAGTACCTATCAATAATGTGCGTACTATTTTTTTATATACTTTCAATCTATACTAACCTTACTTCAAGTAAAGGAGAGAAAAAAATGACGAATATCAAAAGCTACAATCACAGTCTTTGGGATCACGGCATCACCCAGGGTTACTCCGTAAACGGAACTATCTACATTTCGGGGCAATTTTCCCACGACACGGAGGGCACGTTCGTTGGCAAAGGCGATATCGAGGCACAAACCCGGCAAACGCTGGAAAATCTAGATCGCGTACTGGCGGGATTTGATGTCACGAGGTCGAACCTCGCTTATGTGGAGATCTATTTAACAAACGCTGAAGAACATTTCGATCCGGTCATCAGACTGTTCAAGGAATACGTAGGACAACACCGGCCGGCTGGCTGTCTCCTCGGCGTGACCTATCTTGCGTCCGCTGAACAATGGATTGAAATAAGCGCCGTTGCACACACGGACTAACTCGTCACCGTGGTCTGCACAGCAGGTGCGGCCCGAGCTTTGGATCACCCTCCGGTTTAGACAAAATTATAGATCGTAAAAACACAAAAAGCCGCAACGATGCGGCTTTTACGTGTGTATCATTTTCTCGCAAGGCTGCTCCGGCCATTTCATTATCGTTCAATCGATATCCCCTTTAATAGCAGCTTGACCGCATTGACATGCAGAGCTGCATACTCGTCCCCGCTTAGATTTGGCATCGTTAGGCAGAGCTGCGTTGCTCCAGCCAATGTGGACATTACACCAAAACTCAACGTTTCGATATCTTCATTAATAAAGACGCCTTGGTCGATCCCCGTTTGCAGCACTTGCCTTATTGCACGATAGGCTGCTTCTGTGATCTCTCTCAATGTAGCCAATGACTCGGATTCGCTAGAAAGTGTTCTGGCATACTCTTCGAGTGCTTGGACTAATGGACTTTCACAATCTCTGCCGAATAAATCAGCCATTTCAATCAGCTGTTCGCTGGGAGACGTGGAATGCTCCATCAAATGAAGCCACTTTTGTGACATTTGTTCCGCATGCTGGGTAAGCAATTGGAGAAAGAGCACCTCTTTATTTTTGAAATGATGATACAAATTGCCTTTACTCATCTGTGTCGATGCACACAAGTCGTCCATTGTGGCTCGGTCATAACCTTTTTCAATAAATAATAACTTGGCATGGTTTAATATGATCGTTTTTGCTTCTTCTGCTGGCAGTCGCCTTCTGGTCATATGTTCCTCCCGGAACCTTATGAACGGTTCCTTTGATGCTTGAAAAATTGAAAAGCCCCATATGAGATAACAATAGCAAAAATCCCAAAGAATGCAAACGGCATATCCAGCGTGTGACGGTATACAATGCTCTGCAGTCCCATATTATCCAACGTCGATGATCCATATCCCCAAATGGATGTATTAAAAATATTCGTGGCAAAATGGATCCCGATGGGAGCAGCCAGACCATTGGTGTGGTAAGCAACGATTCCCAGAAAGAAGGCCCCCAGCAGGTAATACAACGGTCCAAAAATCCCATAGTTTAGCATTTCGGGATTAAAACCATGGATCAGGGCAAAGGTTAGGGAAGTGGCAAAGATGGACCAGAATACCCCGCCTCTTAATGATCTGAACATACGGTACATATAACCTCTGAAGAAAATCTCTTCAGCAGCACTTTGCAGCAAAATCAAAGGAGCGGTAATGAGGAGTACACCTAACCATGGAAGCGGATCAAAATGAAGCGTAAAAGCTTGAGGATGTACGCCTATATCCACAAGCAAATACAGGATAAGGGCAAATAAATACCATAAAAAATAACGTACAAACTTCCGGAAATCAGGCCTATTACCTTCAAACAAAAATGTTCTAAAACGAATTTTGAAGAAATATCTGGTGACTAGGAAGACTCCGAGAATCAGGAAAACAAAGGACAAATACAGCGTGATCAGACCAGGCAGTCCTGAGCGAGTAGCGGGAATCAAGTTATGAAGCAGACTGAGCCACAATAAAGTGCCGCCCTGCCAAATCATAAAAATGATGATGAAGCCTGCTAAAGATTTGACGCTGAACGGTATCAGCGGTTGAAGGCCATATTTTTTTTCCAATGACATTCACCCATCTCTCATTTTATTTACCGACTATATAGTCGGTAAATAAAATATACATAGCTGATTTTGGTCTGTCAACATTGAACAAGAGTTTTGACGCTCACTTATCTTTGCACTTCTCCACATATGTTCACAAACGCTGGATAACTTTCATGGAATATGCGACTTAAATTCAATTTACACGAATCTAGCGTGGATAATGTTCATAACTCTGTGTATAAAGAACTCCAAAACGATGTTATGCACAGTCCATTCAGAGTCTCACTGCTGTGAGAGCTTGAATTATCCACAATATAGAATTTGGATTTTTCTGCATATCGCTAAGGTATATTAAAAAAAGCGAAGACAAGGGAAGCTCCTCCCTGTCTTCGCTTATGAATTTAGGCCTGCCCGCGGCAGCGCCCGATTTCGGGTCATATGATGTAACCTGTCCTATATCAGGCCCGCATACTCCAATCCATGGCGAATGCCGCCATCGTTCACATGCCTGGTTACATAATCAGCAAGCGGCTTCACTTCCTCATGCGCATTATCCATGGCAATACCGAGCCCTACATAAGACAGCATTTCCTTGTCGTTAAGCCCGTCCCCGAAGGCCACGGCTTCCTCGGCGGTAATCCCGAGATGCTTCAGCACAGCCTCGATCCCCTTGGCTTTCGAACCGCCTCCCGGAATGACATCCATAGCGACCCGATGCCAGCGCACAAAGCTCACATCGCTGAACGGAGCCTCTGCAGAGGTATACAGCTCTTCCTCATGCGCCTCACAGTACAGCAGCGCTTGATATACCTTGGCCTCTTTCCAATAGCTGCTGCGGTATCCAGGAACTTCGACCCTCAGATCGTAGAAAGACTCGGCAACATACGGATGCTCCTCATGGTTTGCAAATCCCGCTTCCGCACCTTGCATCACAATCGGGTGATTGTGCGCAAGCGCCGTATTTTCCAACAGCTCCAGCGTCTTCTCGGAGATCGGGTGCTCGTATACCGCTTTCCCTTGATACACGACATAAGATCCGTTAAAACTTACGAAGGAATCGACACCTAGCTGCCTAGCATAATGCTCAAAATAGTACGGCGCCCGCCCTGTGGCAATAAAAACGTCGATCCCGTTCTTTTTCAACTGATGAATCGCATCGATCGTATCCTGTGGAATTTCCTTCTCTTCATTCACAAGCGTTCCATCTATATCAAAAAACACGGCTTTGTACGTCATCGTATGGTTTCCTCCTGTTAATTTTCTCTTTATTTGCGCCCGTAATCGGCCTTAATCTCTCCCCAGCTCTTCGTCTGCCATTTCAACACCTTGTTCTCATAGGTATTGGTTCTAAGCCAGTGCTCTGCCCGGTCCACCAGATCCCAGATTTCCTTGGTTGATGCATCCCGCGGGAGTGTAGACACCACCTTCTTCTGCTTCAGCCACTTGAGCGCATTCATGGAATCGCTGTACACCGTTTTGGTGCTTCCTATTTTCTTTAAATAAGCTAACGCATGAACGATCGCCAGAAACTCGCCGAGGTTATTCGTCCCCTTCTGGATGGGTCCGCATGAGAATAGAATATCCCCGGTTTGAGTATCTACACCCTTATATTCCACAGGTCCCGGATTTCCCCGCGTTCCCACGTCCACTGAGATGCTATCGTAATCGATCTCTCCCGGATCTATGTCAGGTGAAGCACTGCTTCGCTTGAAACCCTTGGATGCTGAACTTCCGGCACCGCTTCCGGACTGCTGTCCCCAGTAATTCTTATAGCCCGCAGCATAAGCCTTCTCCGCTTCGCTTCGGGATTCGAACGCCTTGAATTTAGCGCCAGTAAACTGGTTCACCTGCTGCTGGCATTCGGCCCAGCTTGTATAAATTCCGGGCACCTTACCTACCCAGACTACATAAAATTTCTGCTTCGCCATCATAAACCTCCATCCTGAGCTAACCTCTCTAGCGTACTATATCACATCCCCCAAAACCAACAAAAAAAGCGCCATCGTCTCCGATCCGCTTTCTGTGTTTGACCTTATGCAATTGTTCTTGTTTCGTAGGTTTGACTCTCACATGCTGTGACAGTGAACTATAATCTTCATTGGTCTTTCTCATCATCGCGGCTGACCATGTGCCGGCACGTTCCGCTTGGCGGAGCGCTTTTTGTGTTTTGGTACGGGCCATGAGGCTCACACTCCTTATATTATGGAATTCCCCTATATTGTACGGCAAACCCGAAGGGAATGGAACGAAAAGCTCGCGCAGACTCCCACTCCCTTTACACAGCTGTTCATTTCCATCCATCAAACGCAAGGGCCTTGTCCCGATAAACGATCTTCACTCCGTCATGCGTCTGGTATTCCAGCCCGTTCAGCTTCGCCTCAGCCTCGTCATCACGTTCGTCACTTCCGATCGTGACCTTATCCTGATCTACATTCGTGATGGTCCACGATCCGCTCGCGTTGTCCAGCGAATATCTTCGGTTCGTCTGCGACAGCAGTCTCTCCTTCAGCTCCCTGGATTCCGAGACGTAGACATAGACACCATCTGCCCCTTCGCTTCCATAAGGCTCCGAAACGCGGAGAACGGCCTTCTCCTCGTCCATCCCCATAGAATGAATCAGCCCGAGCATATGCTCCTTGTGCTTCTCGTACTCCTCCTTGGGCATCCCCATCAAATCCGCAGCACGATATTCCTTCTCGTTATATCCGAAAATAATGCGGTCGCTGATAACATCCCTGTACGAATCGCTGACAATCCCGTCCAGCTCCGCCTGATACTTCGGGTAGTCCATCTGAAAATGCAGCAATTTATATTCGGCCGTCTCCAGCTGCTCAACCTGCTTCACAATTTGTTCCTTCTCCGGATCCGACAGAGCTGACTCGCTGCACGCGGACAATGCCAGCACAGATAACGCTGCAAGCAGCGATAATAATAAAGATTTCATATTTTGTCTCATCTGTGTCTTCCTCCCCTTTCTTTCTATAAAGCTATGATATAATACGGAATCATTGGAGAATAGACCCAATAAGGATAGGAGGGTTCAACCCGATATGAAATTGGAGCGGCTCATATCCATGATTTATATGCTGCTGAACAACGAAATTCTCTCGGCGTCTGCCTTGGCTGAGAAATATAACGTATCCCAGAGAACCATTTATCGGGACATTGACGCAATCTGCGCAGCCGGCATTCCGGTTGTATCCTATCAAGGGGTGAACGGCGGATATGGCATCATGGAACAGTATAAGATGGACAGAAGCCTGCTTGGCTCTTACGACGTCAGCGCCTTAATCACGATCCTGCACAGCATGTCAACCGTGTTTGAGGATGAACGGGCAATGGATACCATACAGCGGCTGCAGACCATTGACCGTTCCGGCAGCTCTGCATCGCGAGGATTGTCCATGGATATCGGGAGCTGGCGGTCACACCATGAATCGCTTCGTCTTCTGCGCGGCGCCATTACGGATCAACACGTGATTTCCTTTCAATACATCAGCGCCAAAAATGAGCGGATTTACAGGAAGGTTGAGCCCCTTCGGCTTATGTATAAATATAGCGTCTGGTATGTGTACGAATTCTGCAGAACCCGGGCCGACTACCGGGAATTCCGCATATCAAGAATGTCGGAGCTCTCTGCATCCGCTGAGCCCTTTCAGCGCAAACATTCGGAGGAGCACACCCAAGGCCCCCATCTTCAAGAGCGGCAGCACCACAGGAACGAAACGCATGCATGGAAAGCTTCCTCAGATGGCATTGAAGTCGTGCTGCATGTATCAACTCAAGCTTTGGCGAAGGCAATGGACCATTTCTATGATGTCCAGCGGGAATTTTGTGAGGACGGATCACTCCGCCTTACATTTAAAATCGACCATCCGGACTCCGGGTGGCTCTGGTCCACCCTGCTGAGCTTTGGTGAGGATATCGAGATCATAGAGCCTGCCAGCTTAAGGACACGCATGCAATCCAAGCTAGAAAAAATGCTGCGGCTTTATGCAAAAGTATGACAGTCCGCTGTCATACTTTTTTATTTACACTGATCTCAACAAAACCAAATCACGAAGCTAAAGGGGACAATGCTCATGAATTATCCCGTCAAAATGTATGAATACCATGCTTGGGCGAATCAAGCCATATTCAACCGTCTGCTGGAGCTGCCGGGCGATGTATACAACCGGAAAATAACGAGCATTTTCCCGACCGTATCCGAGGCGTTGACTCAGATCTACACAACGGATCTCGGTTGGATGAAGATATTGTCCGGGACGGACATGAACGCTGCTTTAGCGGATGCCTACCTGCTTCGCGAGAAGCTGGAAACAATTTTGCTGGAGGACCTGAATCTTCGGTTTATCGAGCTGTCAGAACAATTCACGGCCTTTCTGTCTCAGCATCCGGATCTTGAGCAGAGCATTCGGCTGGATAATCCCTATGCCGGCATCCGGGATACCCGCTTCTCCGAAATCGTGCTGCACATCGTGAATCATGGCACCTACCGTCGGGGAAATATTACCGCCATGCTGCGCCAGCTCGGAAGCTCCTCCACGATGACCGATTACGCTTTTTTTTGGTACCGGAGTGAGTCGGAGCAGGTCCTCAAGTGAGGATTTGAAGAATCGAAAGCTCCTTTCTTGACTCGCAAGTGGCTAGCTGTTCCTACTGTACGAAACCCGACATACTGCCATATAAAAAAAGCCTGCTTCGAAAAACCAGGTTCCGAGCAGGCTATGCCTTGTCACGCGTTCTATAATTTGCGACCTTCCGTCAACCGCACCCAGAAGCCGCCTTTGAAGCTTTTCGGTTCATGAGAGATGATAAACGCCTGCGGCGACATTTTGCCCAGCGTCTCCATCAGACGGCGCTCGTTCTTCCGTTTCACGAGAACCTGCAGCACGAGCCGCTTGCCGTCCTTGCCATCCGCTTCCCATGCGGTCACGCCGTATCCCTTCTCCCTCAGGTTCATCGCCAGGTTGGTCTCTACGGAATTTACAATGACCTGTACCACGATGTACCCGAGTGCCAAATACTCCTCGATCCGGCTGCCGGCATATACCCCAAGGCCGAAGCCCAGGCAATAAGCCGCCATATTAAAGGGATTGTCCAGATTTTGCAGAACAAGATTCAGGCCGAGCAAGTAAACGAATACCTCCAGCATGGCAAGAAGAGAGGCTACCCCTCTTCTGCCTTTGATCATCAGAATCAAGCGCAGCGTAAAAATGGAGACATAGACTACGTTGATGCCGATGATCGAGCCGATAAGCGACAGCGAGATCATCGAGAATCACGGGCAGCAATGTACTCCGGCCTAGGGCTCTGACCCGAGTAGGGCTGAACGATCTTATTTTCCACGCTGTTATAGACCATGAAAATATTGCTGCGCGGCATAGGCGTGATATTGCTGTTCGAGCCGTGCATAATGTTGCAGTCAAACAGCACGATCGATCCCGCTTTGCCAACAGGTGTATCAATTCCGCCTTCCTTCACCAAGCGTGTCAGACTGTCATGGTCAGGAACGCCATATTCCTGCTTGCGCAGCGAATCCTTGAAGTGATTATCCGGTGTCTTGCCAACGCAAGCCACAAACTCCTTATGGGATCCAGGCACGACCATGAGCGGGCCATTAAAGGGATAGTTATCCTCTAGTGCGATGGAGCAGCTCAAAGCCCTCATCCGCGGCATGCCGTCCTCCACGTGCCACGTTTCGAAATCGGAGTGCCAGTAGAACTCCTTGCCCGTAAAACCCGGCTTGTAATTGATGCGCGATTGATGGATATAGGTCTCGCTTCCCAGCAGATATTCCACAATGGCCAGGAGTCTCGGATGCTGGGACAGCTCCTGGAATACCGCATGGCTGTGATGCACCGCGAACACCGAACGCACTTCGTCACCGCCTGGCTCTCGAATAACTTCATCCTTCTCCGACTCTCTCGCGGTCACCTGCAGACTGCGGGCTTCCGCCTGATAGTGCTGCAGTTCCTCCCGATCGAAGAAACCTTCCAGAAACAAATATCCGTTGCGCTCATAGAATTCGGATTGCTCCAGTGTTATAGAAGCATCCGGTGTCCAGTCCGAATACACCACAGGATCCTGTCTCTTTAAGAGTCTTGGCTCTGAATGCAATCTCGAAGGATAAACGTCCATCTCTTTTTCCTGAAAGGCCGATACCTGATTATGACTCATCGCATGTCATCTCCTTTGTTCGATATGGGGGCAAGGAGCGGGTAGGTTCCTTCCTCGTCATGAACTTCAGCCCCCGTCAGCGGCGGATTGAACACGCAGACCATCCGCATCTGGGAACGAGCTCTCAAGTAATGCTTCTCATGTCCATCCAGTGCGTACATCATCCCCGGAGAGATGGGGTAAGTCTCACCCCCGACCACCTGGATCTCACCCTCTCCCTCGATGCAATATACAGCCTCGACATGATTTTTGTACCAGATCAGCGTCTCGGTTCCGGCCTTAATGATGGTGTCATTGAGGGAGAAGCCCATGCCGTCTTTGGTGAGCAGGAGTCTTCTCGAATTCCAAGTCTTCGCATCGATATCGTCCTTCGTATCCACAATCTCTTTCAAATGTTTAACAATCATGACAACCTCTCCTCTGCTGCTAATTGTTTCACGCTGTTTATAAATATCCCCAATCCCTGCTCCAATGTGTCCAACTCAATCGTCAGCGGTGGCATGAGTTTCGCTACTTCACTGTGCGGACCTGACGTTTCCATAATCAGTCCCTGCTCGAAGGCGATTTCAGACAATCTGCCTGCGAGCTCCGGCTTATCAAAGGCAAATCCCTGGATCAGCCCCCTGCCCCGTATTTCACCGCTGAGCTGTGGATAATCCTTAGCTATACAATCCAAGGATTCGCGAATCTGATTCTCGCGAATACCGATATCAAGCTGAAAATCTTCCGTTTCCCAATAATTCAGCGCTGCCGCTGCAGCAACGAATCCGAGATTGTTGCCCCGGAAGGTGCCGTTATGCTCGCCCGGCTCCCAAATATCGATCTCCGGCTTCATCAGCGTGAGCGCCATCGGCAAGCCGAAGCCGCCGATCGATTTCGAGAGGCATATGATGTCCGGCTCAATACCGGCATCATCAAAGCTGAAGAACGGACCCGTTCGGCCGCAGCCCATCTGGATATCATCCAGAATGAGCAGCATCCCCTTATCCTTGCAGATGCGCGCAAGCTTTTGCAGCCATTCCCCGCTCGCAGCATTCAATCCGCCTTCACCTTGTACAGCTTCAACGATAACCGCCGCCGGAAGCGGAATACCGCTCCCCGGATCATCCAGAAGCTTCTCCATATATGCCATCGTATCCACGTCATCGCCGAAGTAACCGTCATAAGGCATAAATACCGAGTGGCTCAGATCCACGCCAGCACCCTGCCGCTTGAAGGAATTGCCGGTAACAGCCAGTGAGCCGAGGGACATGCCGTGAAAGGCATTCGTGAAGCACAGAACGGTGCTACGCCCTGTCACTTTCCGCGCGATCTTGAGCGCTGCCTCTACCGCATTCGTGCCGGTCGGACCGGGGAACATCACTTTATGATCCCAGCCTCGCGGCTTTAGAATGACTTCCTGAAAGCGGGTCAGAAAGGTCTCCTTCGCTTCGGTAGCCATATCCAGACTGTGTGTAACACCATCCTGCATCATATAATCAACCAGCTTCTGTCGAATCTTCTCATTGTTGTGTCCGTAATTTAACGCGCCGGCGCCGGCAAAAAAATCAATGTATTCATTGCCTTGCGTATCCCACAGCCTTGCATTCCGAGCCTTGTCAAAGACCGTCTGGAAGCTGCGGCAATAACTTCTTACTTCCGATTCCAGATTGTTAAACACCGTAAGCTTCGGTTTCTCCATGACTTGATTGTCCATAATTCCCTCCATTGGTCTAAATGTCATTGAAAAAAGGGCCTATCACGAATAATGGCTCATCTTCATGTGACGTTCCATCCGGGAACATCTCCGCTCCATAACCTACGGTTACGGTGCTGGGAATGGATTTCTCCTCGGCATAACCGAGAAATAACCTGCGGGATGCCATGTTGCTTGGCGATACCGTTGTTTCAATGAAGCGAACGCCGTGACATGCCCTCTGGTTCATGAGTCCTGTCAGCATGGCCTTCGCAATCCCTTGCCTCCGATGCGAGCCGGCAACGGCCACCTGCCATACAAACAGCGTTTCCGGATTACGCGGTGAGCGGAATGCAGAGATAAAACCGATGATGTCTCCTTCGTGCTCGGCGATCATACAGGTATCATTGAAATAGTCTCCAAGCAGCATATAACAATAGGGGGAATTCAGATCTAGTGATCCGGTATCTCTTACGAGCTCCCACACCCGGGCGCCATCCTGCGCTTCCGGTCTGCGATAAACGATGTCCACTCCAGTATCAACAATCATTCTATACAAGCACCTCTTTCCATGATCAGTCCCCTGCTCATTTTTCAATTAGAGCGGAATCGCTGCAGAAAGTTTTGCAGCCGCTCGCTCCGGGGATTATCGAATATCTCCTCCGGCGTCCCCTGCTCGACGATCAAGCCGTCCGCACCGAATATGACCCGGTCGGCGATTTCCTTGGCAAAATCCATTTCATGCGTAATCAGCATCATCGCCATATCGCCTTCTTCCGCGATTTCCCGGATCACCTCCAGCACCTCGCCTACCAGCTCCGGATCCAGAGCCGAGGTCACCTCGTCGAACACCATCACCTTCGGCCGCATGACCAGCGCTCGTGCGATAGCAACACGCTGCTTCTGCCCCCCGGACAGATTGGCCGGGTACATCTTCAGCTTGTCGTCCAAGCCGACTTTGCCCAGCATGGAGACGGCCCGCTCCTCCGCCTCCTCCTTGGATAAACCCAGCACTTTGCGCGGGGCCTCCGTCACATTGCGAAGCACACTCATATGCGGGAACAGATTAAAATGCTGGAAAACCATACCGACGCTGCAGCGCATTCGATGCAAATGCTTCTCGTTTGCCCGAACAAGCCTGCCCTTCTCTTGCATATGCCAGAGAAGCTCACCATCAACCTCGATGGTGCCTTCGGTCGGTTCCTCCAGTGTCATTAACATCCGCCCCATCGTCGTTTTGCCCGAGCCGCTCGGACCAATAACAGCCACCTTTTCTCCAGGCTGCATCTCCAGATCGATGCCTTTAAGCACCTGGAGATCACCAAACGACTTCGTCACGCCCTTGTATCTCACCATCGGCTTCACTTCCGCTGCCGGGTTTGGATCAGGCTGCGGCACCTCGGCTCCGGCAAACGCATCAATTACTACTGCGTTCAATAGACTCCCTCCTTATTTTCCACGCTGCAGATTCATTCGTTTCTCCAGCCTTTGCACCAGCAAAGACGCGATATAACTGATAATTAGAAACAGAATGCCAACCAGCGTATACGGCTCGAATGCACGAAACGACTGGGAAACGATATTCTTGGCTGTCAGCATCATCTCAACAAGCGTAATGGCACACAGAATCGGTGTTTCCTTAAACATGACAATCAAATAATTGCCCAGCACCGGAATAATAGGCGGCACCGCTTGCGGCAGAATAATGCTCCGCCAGGTTTGGGCTTTCGTGTAATTCAGAGCAGTTGCAGCTTCCCACTGCCCCTTGGGGACCCCTTCGATGCCAGAACGATACACTTCGGACAGATACGTGCTGTAATGCAGCCCAAGACCGATCACCCCGGCATAGAAGGCCGGAATGGAGATTCCGGTAAGGAGCGGCAGACTGTAGTACAGGAAGAAGACCTGAACCAGCAGCGGTGTATTGCGGATAAATTCGATAATACCTTTGGTCATGAGCGACACAGGCTTCCACTGGCTTCGAGCAGCAAAGGCAAACAGCAGCCCGATTATCAAGGCCACCACAAAAGCGCAGAGCGTCACCCATACCGTCATTTTTAATGCACTCAGCAATTCCGGCAGGATATCAAACACATAATTCCAATCCCACATCCGCTATAGCCTCCCCGCCGTCCATTTACGCTCCAGCAACCGAACTGCCATCGAGACAAGCGTAGCTATGACAAAATACATAAGAAGCAGCAGCACCAGAATCTCGGTTGTCCAGGAAATATAGTTGTTGCGCAGCACCATGGCCTGATACGTCAGATCCGCCATCGTGATGAAATAGACAAGTGACGTAGATTTGATGAGTTCCACCAGCTGATTTCCGAATGGCGGGAGCATTCGCAGTGAAGCTTGAGGCAATATAACATTCCACATCCTTTGCCATGGCTTCATATTAAGCGCCACCGAAGCTTCCCACTGTCCTTTTGGAACAGCCAGCACCGTGCTTCGGACAATCTCGGAGCCATATGCGCCAAAGTTGAATCCAATCGCAAGGATGGCTGCCAGCATTTTGGGAAGCTCAATGCCGATAAACGGAAGAGCAAAATACAACCAGAACAGCTGCACCAGCAAGGAGGTTCCCCGAAAGATTTCCACATACACGGCTGTAACCGTGCGGACGATCCACAGCTTCGACAGTCTGGATAAACCGGCTGCGAAGGACATGGCAATGGCCAGAACAGCTGAAAAGAAGGCGACCAAAACCGTAATCTCCGCTCCTTTCAGCAGAGTAGGAAGAAAATCGATCCATGAATTCGGCATACTATTCACCGCAAAGCGCAGCGGCTGTCATCTCGCCCGGCAGCTCTTCTTCGGTAAATCCAAACTTCTGCAAGATCTCCAGCAGCTCACCTGACTCCTTCATTTTTTCAAGCTCCGCATTATAAGCCTCCTGGAATTCGGTATCCGCTTGACGGAATGCCGTGGCCCCATAGCCCCGAACGCTTTCACCGTCGATGACCGGCTGTTCGAAATCCGCGACGCGTTCGATGTTGTCATCGCTGGCCGAATCCAGCATCGCCTGCAGGGACGGTCCCGTCATGGTAATCGCCTGCACCCGGTCTGCCTGGAGGGCACTGATGGCCGAGGCCTGATCGGGAACCTGTATGATCCGGTCCGAAGGGATGCCTGACTTCTCCATATAGCCGATTTCAACCGCGCCAGTCATGACGGCCACCTTCGCCTGATCATCCTTGGCAATATCTTCGTAACTTCCGAGTCCACTTGGATTCCCTTGCTTCACGGCAAGAGCTTCCCCTATGCTGTACTCCGGATTAGCAAACAAAACGGCGGAGCAGCGGTCCGGATTGATGAACATGCCTGCAGTGATCAGGTCAAACCGTTCCGCCTGAAGCCCGGCAACCAGGGAGCCGAACTCCGTAAGCTCACCTCTCATCTCCTTAATGCCAAGTCGCTCCAGAATGACACGGGCAATCTCAACGGCTTCGCCTGTAAGCTCCCCGCTGGCCTCTTTGTAGGCATAAGGCTTTTCATTGGCAAAACCTACGGTAATATACCCCTGCTCTTTGGCCCGTTCCAGCGTGCTCCCCTTATCGCCGCAGGCCGCGACCGATACCACCATAACCAATGACAACAACAGCACAACAACTTTCTTCAACACCTTCCACAACCTTTCGAAATGATTTTGTTGTTCCTAAAAACGGCATGAGGAAATTATCCATGTTAACACATGTGTTAACTCGGATATGTGACATTCAGACACACTTGCACAGTCCGGGGGCTCAGGGGAGAGGTTGCATCCATTTCCCTGTGCCTTGTAAACCCAAACCGTCTGACTGATTCAATTGGCTAAACATTAGCAGGCATTGCCCTCCTCTTTTGCAGAATACAAAAAGACCACCAAACAGGGGATCTAGACATAGCTCCGCCAGCAGGGGGTCAAAAAATAGAGAAAAGGCCCCTATAGAGAATAAAGGGCCTTTGTTATGAACATCCATTATGTATACAAGACCCATCCACTGCTGACGAGGTTAGCTGACGGACTCGGGTAAGATGGTACCCTACACTCGTGAATTCAAGTGACTCGCCCCTGATGAAACTGGTTCCCCCGCTCTCCGGAAATGTATGCCGGAAACTAAGCGTGTGTTCATGATAAAGGGAAGCTCAGTAAAAGTCAAACCCCTGGAGCTGCATTTTCTGGAAATTCGGAGGTGAAATCAGCGCTCTTCCAAGGCATATTAGTAGCCATAATCTCCACAAATTCAGGGCTGTCCCCTGCCTGTCGCCTCCTTGTTCGGAGGTGTGTTTTTCGCTATACAGCAGGCATTGCGCCCATCAGATAACAGATAATTCATGCGGTAGATCATTCATGACATGAATCATGAACGATGCAGAGGAGACAAGCCCTCAACTTCGAAACAGAATTTTTTTTCAACACGATCCATTATAAGCTTTGTTAGCCCCCAATTTCGCTATTCCAATATCATCACGATCGCTTTTTTTCGCTATTCGTTTATAGACTGATTCCTCAGAGGCTATCGTACATTCTTAAAATAATAGGTATATATCTATCATTTATAAGCTGTTAACCCATGCGGCTAAGAGAGCATCTGCGTAGTATAAAGCAAATCTAAAGGAGGTGCTTGATTTGGATTGTTCTTCTAGAAAGAGAAAATTGTGTGCTCTTAAAAAGATAGAGAAAAAAGTACTGCACGCCAAGAAAAAAAGATGTCCTGATAACGGCAATAGTGGTAAAGGTGGACACAAACCGATTCGTCGCCACTGTGTCAGAGGCCCCCGCGGACCGGTTGGACCGCAGGGACCTCTTGGACCAGTCGGACCTGTGGGGCCGGTTGGAGCTCTTGGACCCGTTGGACCTGTCGGGCCAGCTGGGCCAATTGGGCCTGCTGGACCTGCTGGATCGTCAACAGGCATTCCGGGTCCAACAGGACCTGCAGGACCCGTTGGACCTGTCGGACCTGTCGGACCTGTCGGACCTGCCGGTGCTGCTGGAGCGATCGGACCCGTTGGTCCTGCTGGAGCCGTCGGCCCTACTGGGCCAACAGGGGCTACTGGGTTGCCAGGTGGAGGAGCGATCATTCCTTTCGCATCCGGCATACCTCTTGCGCTTACAACCATTGTTGGAGGTTTGGTCGGAACGGTTGGTCTCGTAGGCTTCGGTATTTCGGGTCCAACCGTTACGCTCGCTGGCGGAACGATCGACCTTACGGGTGCGGGAGGTACTGCGCTTGACTTTGCTTTCAATACGCCACGCGCAGGCACCATCACGGCAATTTCCGCAACCTTCAGCAACACCTTGGCACTCGACCTGCTTGGAACTACTGTTACGGTCACAGCCCAGCTGTACAGCGCTCCGGCTACAAGCAATATCTTCACGCCAATCCCCGGTGCCCTTGTCACATTGGCTCCCCCATATACCGGCGCAGTCACATTGGGTACGGTCAGCAACGGCTTCTTGGATGGCCTGGCTATTCCGGTTGCAGCAAATACCCGCTTGTTGATGGTATTCTCCACAACAGCAACAGGTCTGACTCTGATCACTGCAACTGCCGGTTACGGCAGTGCTGGCGTCAGCATTATATAATTTGCCCTATCCCGTATCTGTCATATATAACAAAGAAGCCCCGAGCATGCTCGGGGCTTCTTCATATGGTTTAAACCGCTGTATATCCGCCATCCACCAGCAAGGTGGTGCCAGTAATAAAGGATGCGTCTTCGCTGGCAAGAAACAGCACGGCTTTAGCTACTTCTTCAGGCTGCCCCAAGCGCCCCATCGGATGCAGGCCGACCAAGTGCTGCGTGATCGCTTCAGTTCTTCCCTGAATAAGCGGAGTATCGATATAACCCGGGCACACTGCATTGACCCGGATTCCTCTGGAGGCATAATCAGCGCCCATCGACTGCGTCAGCAGCTTAACGCCGCCTTTAGCCGAAGCATATGCGGTTACTCCTGCTTTTCCGACATGGCTATGGATCGATCCGCAGTTTACAATAGCCCCGCCCGATCCCTGCGATAACAGCTGCTGGATTACATATTTATCACAGAGAAACACGCCTGTAAGATTAATATCAATCGTTCTCTGCCAATTCTCCATCGTTAGCTGATCTGCGGGAGCGTCATGCGCAATGCCTGCATTCGCAAACAAGATATCCACACGCCCATACTGCTTGACCGTCTGTTCAACCATGTTGGCAACATCCTGCTCCTTGGTTACGTCGGTTTTGACAAACAGGGTGTTAAACCCCGCTGCACTTAATTCGTCTGAAACAGCTTGTCCCCGGTCAGAGAAATCCGCAATAACAACGCTGGCTCCCTCTTTAACAAAAAGCCTTACCGCTGCCTCGCCAATCCCGCTGGCGCCTCCTGTTACGATAACAACCTTCGATTGAAATCTCATCCGTTAACCACTCCTCCTATATCGTTGAATTATTTATCGTATCTCGCCTGCGTTATAATGGCCGCTCAATGGTGAACATATCTCCCAGAGCAGCATAGATGTTCCCCGCCATACGGCTCACAGGCTTCAGCTTGGCAGCGTCAATCCGGCCCTTCTCGTAGAGTTCCTCCGATACGTGAAACCTTACCACGCGGACGATCAGCAGATCAGCAGCTGGCCTCTGTTCTGCGTCATTCAAGGCAACCACCTGTTCCAATACACATTCCATGCGAATCTTGCTTTCCTGAATGCCGGGAACGGCAACAGCCTCACTGGCCACCGGCGTCAGATTCGTTCGTTCAATCTCGCTTTCATGCGGAAGAAGATTCGCAGCTGTTTCATTCACGGCTGCTACGTTATCTTCGTCCACGATATGGATGACAAGCTCACCCTTAAGCATGGCATTCCTCGCCGTATCCTTTGCAATGCCATTCTTTCGCTGAACCGAAACGGATAGCATGGGAGGATTGCTGGACACAATCGAGAAATAGCTGAACGGCGCCGCGTTCAGCACGCCATCCGCTGATAATGTGGTAACAAAAGCGATCGGTCGAGGGACAACACTGCCAATCAAAAGCTTGTAATTGTCCCGTTCGTCTTGGACTTTTGGATCAATGGATATCATTTCACTTGCCCCTCTCCAGTGTACGAATTTGGATCGGCTCCAGTCCTTCCTCAATTCGGAGGCGTTCCGGCTCCAACCACGCAGGAAGTTTCAATCGTTCACCCAATGAACGGAGATCCTCATCCATCGTAAATCCAGGCACATCCGTGGCAATCTCAAACAATATGCCCCCTCGTTCCCTAAAATATAACGATTTAAAATAATTGCGGTTCATCATATCGGTGGATGCGTACCCGTACTTCTTCATCCATTCCTTCCATTCACTGAGTTCCATATCATCTTTTGCCCGCCAGGCAATATGATGAGCAGTTCCGGCACCTCCAGCGCCCCAAGAGATATCCCGCATCGGAAGATCAATCATATTCCCGCAGGGTCCCGCGGACGCATACCGGGCATAGTTCACATCCTCCCCAATGAATGTAAGTCCTAGTACCTGCTCAAGCGCCTCCTTCGTTTCCTTCCACTTGCTGCTGAACAGCACCGCACCGCCGAATCCTTTAATTGCTGTCTCCGAAGTAATGTCATCCACGCTCCACCCGCTCATCGATCCGCTGTCCCGCTCAACCAGTTCCAGGCGAAGCCCATCACGATCAGAGAATTGAAGATAAGGCTCATTAAACCTGAACGCTTTCATAACCGAGACGCCAAAGCCCCGCAACCGCTGCTCCCAGTAGGAAAGAGCGCCTATAGGCACTGCAAATGTGATATAACCGACCTGCCCCCCTCCATGCATGCCTCTTCGCGAAGCGGAAGACGGAAAGAACGTAATAATCGTTCCTGGCTGCCCTGACTCATCCCCGAAATACAAATGATATACCTCTGGCGCATCATAATTGACCGTCCTCTTCACCATTCTTAACCCAAGCACGCCAGTATAAAAATCAACGTTCCTCTGCGGATCCTGTGCATAAGCCGTAATATGATGAATGCCTGCCGTTTGTAACGTCATGTTTCTTCTCCCCCTTATCGAAAGTTATTTGGTAGATGATCATAGTTATTCGAATACAATCTCAATTTATAATATCTTTAATTCAAGATTATATATTTTCCTATTTGTTGTCAAGCAAGATATTCTGTTCCAAGCCCCTCTCCCTTCATAAAAAAGCCGTCAAGAACGAATACCCGTTCTTAACGGCTTCACTTTTTGCAATCAGCTCATTTCTGAGCTCAAGCTTTTTCCCATTTTTCCTTAAAGAACAGCTGATACACTCTGGTAACCACAATTTTAATGATCATATACACGGGCACCACGATCAGAATTCCGATAATCCCGCCAAGATCCTGTCCCACCAGGACGAGGATGATGATTGTAATCGGGTGAATGGCCAGCTGTTTACCAAAGATATACGGACCAATCAGGTTATCCTGAACTTGCTGAGCGGCCAGAATGACAACGAGGGACCAGATTGCCGTTCCCGGGGATTGGATGAACCCGATGATAACGATCGGGATGGAGGACAGAATGGCCCCGATAAACGGAATAAAGTTTGCAAAGAACGCTACCACTGTAAGCAGCAAGGCATACGGCAGCCCAATAATGAGGAAGCCGAAGTACATCAAGACGCCCAAAGCCAAATTGACGAGCACCCGTCCCACGATAAACCCTTTGAGTGCGCTATTGATTTCATCCAGTACCGAAGCACCCACTTCCTTGAAGCGGTTCGGCATAAAGCTGACAATCATCTTCCCGAACTTCCCGCCTTCCTTCAGCATGTAGTAGAGCATGATCGGGAACGTAAACAATACAATGGCAAAGTTCGATACAATCGAGAACAGATTCATAATGTAATTCGTGAGGAACGTAAAGCCTTGATTCAAATAGTCGGTTAATTGGGTAAGTGGATTAGAATCCTCCGGAAATATCTCCTTGAACAAACCGTTATTTTCCCATTCCTGCAGCTGTTCCCCTAATGCAGCAAACAACGCAGGCGCATTGTCCACAAGCGCAATGATTTGATCACGCAGGGACGGCCACACTCCGATAATGAATCCCGTGAATATACCGGCAAATACGACATAAATGAGCAGAATCGCCAGCGAGCGATTGAGCTTTCGCTTTTCCAGAAGATCAACCAGCGGCCTGAGCAGGTAATAGAAAAATCCCGATAGCATCAAAGGCACGAGGATAATGGAGAAGAACGAAAGAATCGGTCTGAATATAAAATTCACCAGCGATCCCAAGTAAATAATGATCAGAACCAGGATCACGGCAAGACACAATTTGAAAAACTTATTCATTTTCAGCAAAACAGCATGCCCCTTCTCCTACTTTTTTCAATCATCGTATCATGACAACGAGTTGTGATACAAATAGCAACCGTGACAGCTTGTATGAAATGAAGACGCTGCCGCATCCACCGTTTAAAAACATCGGTTGCACGCCATACTGCGGATATATACTTCTCCTAACGGCTCACGTATAATATGAAGCATTGCAAGGGCAAGGCTATAGTTTAGGAGGATAATAAAAAACATGCATGTTACTTCCATTATTCTTGGTCTGATCATCATTCTGAATATTGTGTTCTCCATGTTCGTGGTCTTTAGGGAACGGCGGGATGCCGGCTCGACTTGGGCATGGCTGTTGGTGCTGTCCTTTATACCCATTCTCGGGTTTATTCTGTACCTGCTGTTCGCTCAAAACTTAAGAAGAATCCGACTCTTTCATTGGGATGACCTGCAGAAAACCGGTATTGAGAAGGTGTTACTGTCCCAGATGGAAGGAATGAGTTCCGGGGAATACCCGTTTCGCAACCAGGCCGCCAAGGATAACAGCGATTTGATTCATATGCACATCAACGAAAATCAGGCTATTCTTACGGACGACAACGACGTCGAGATTTTCACGGATGGACGCAAGAAGTTTGAACGACTGTTTCAGGATATTGAGGAAGCCAAAGTCTACATACACATTCAATACTATATTATCCGTCGTGATGAGCTTGGCAAGAAGTTGATGACCCTGTTAACCAAAAAGGTAAAAGAAGGCGTGAAAGTCCGGGTTCTATACGATGAGCTCGGCTCACGTCAATTAACCAAGGGATTCTTCAAGGCATTTCGCGAAGCTGGTGGTGAAGCCGAAGCCTTCTTCCCTTCCAAGCTGCGCTTCATTAATCTGCGCTTAAATTACCGAAATCACCGGAAGCTGGCGATCATTGATGGCAATATCGGCTATGTCGGAGGTTTTAATGTCGGGGATGAGTATTTGGGCCTGAACTCCAAATTCGGGTATTGGCGTGATACCCATCTGCGCATCTTAGGCGAAGCCGTCTACGCGATGCAGGTTCGTTTCATTCTGGACTGGAACCAGGCTTCTCACCATAATGACATCTCCTATGAATCCAATCTGTTTCCCAAGATCAATTCACCGGGTAATGTCGGCATTCAGATTGTCACCAGCGGTCCCGATTCAAGATACGAGCACATCAAGAACGGTTATATCAAAATGATCTCGTCCGCCAAACAATCAATTTATATCCAGACGCCCTATTTTATCCCGGATGCAAGCCTGCTTGATGCGCTTCGCATTGCGGCGCTGTCCGGTGTAGAGGTCCACCTGATGATCCCGGATAAACCGGATCATCCCTTTGTGTACTGGGCAACCTTGTCCTACATCGGGGAGATGCTGAGAACGGGTGCTAACGTATATCTATACAATAACGGGTTCATTCATGCCAAAACCATCATCATTGATGAGAAAATCTCATCCGTTGGCACGGCGAACATTGATGTTCGCAGCTTCAAGCTCAATTTCGAAGTGAATGCCTTCCTGTACGATGAGCAGCTGTCAAAACGATTGACTCGAATATTCCACCATGATCTTCGTGTATCCAGCCAGCTCACCATGAAGCAGTATCTTGAACGCTCGAGATGGGTCAAGTTCAAGGAGTCGATCTCCCGTCTGCTGTCACCTATTCTGTAGGACGAACCCGTACACTGCTTTAAATAGATTCCGATGCACATGAAGACTTTGACCGACTGGCAGAGGGCGGTAAGGTCATTGACCCGCTGAAGATTCAGTTCTGGGGGCGCTGTTCCGTGTGCTGGAGGACAAGTTCGGCATATTATGGCAAGTTACAACAGAAGCTCAAATCAATTAAACGAAGAAGGCCCTTCAAGTTACCTTGGAGGGCCTTCTTCTCATATTAGCTTCGTGGTTAGAGAGCCGCGGCTGGTATAACGTTTTTATTGAAAATTCAATAATGGATGTGTTATTCCAACACCGGTTAACCTGCCTCTGACGGTTTTTCTCCACTCCACCGCTCGGCAATCTCGGCAGCTGCCAAACGGCTTGTATCCAGAATATCCTTTTTATCCAGAACAGCGTGCCCCTGCGCACGGATGATCTGATAATCGGTAATGCCCAGAAATTCGAACATGGATTTCAAATACTTATGCGAATATTCAACCTCACTATACCAATCGTTCTCGGTATATATCCCATCACTGCCCTGAATCACCACAACGCTTCGCCCATCCGTAAGGAGTCCCTCGGAACCGCTTTCGGTGTATCTGAACGTTTCCTGCGGTATGATGATGTTGTCCAAATAATCCTTCAGCCTGGAAGGGACGTTAAAATTATGCAGCGGCATAGCGATCACATATTTCGTAGCCCTCTTGAACTGCTGCAAGATTTCTGCCATCCGGCCCATCACCTTCTCCTCATCTTCTGTTAGAAGCTCCCTGGTTTCAAGCTTCTCCCACCCGTTCAACAAATTCACATCAATGGCAGGCACATGCTCTCGATATAAATCAATCTGTTCGAGCACGCTCTCAGGACTATGTGCGCGATACTGGCTTATGAAATGATCCAACACCTGCAAGCTTAGAGAATCTGCACTTACAACTCTAGGATGGGCATTAATGACAAGTACTCTTTCCATATGAACCATTCACTCCTTTAATATGTTGTTTGTTCCAGATAACCGATAACCCGTAATGACGAAGTGGATCCACCTCCTTGTTAGAATCAAGATTCAGTTGTGAAGCTCATTATTTTATATTAAATTTGTTTGTACATACAATTATAATTCGTGAAAATAAAGACCTCAGTCCTTATTCTCTAATTGATCGCTAACCTCATAGAGCCGCAGTGATAATTCGTCGCCTTCAGCGTTGCCTAAGATGGCACCATACCGGCTGCGCAGATGGTTCCAGCATTCGTGAATAACCTCTTCGAGCGCTTTCCCTTTATCCGTTGTGTAGATCAGCGACATCCTTCCCTCTACCCGATTATACACGAGGCCTTTGACGGCCAGCTTCTCAATCAGTCGGGTAACCGTAGAAGGCTGAAGATGGAGAATTTCGCCTAATTCCTTCTGCGAGATCCCTTCCTTCTCATATACAGCCATAAGTAGATAAGCATACGTTGGTGATAATCCACTTACGGCAAACTCGTCTTCTGCCATTTTCGTAATCACCCGGCTAAGACGATTGGCTGTAAAGTACAGGCATTCTTTGATATACGTATTCAGCATCATGGCTACCTCTTTCGCTAAGTTCATCACGATGATCAACCATTTATTGTTTGCACATACAAATATAATGGATTTCCAAATAAAAGTAAAGCGGCAGTTTCCCCATAACACTTGGAGTCTTCCGCCGCTTCATTTTATGGTTTGGATGCTTCATTACGGTTTGAGCCCTTGATGTGAATTTCTTTTATTCTACGTGACCCGGATCCATGTACATGACTTCCCACAGATGACCATCTGGATCCTGGAAGCTCCATCCATACATAAATCCATGATCCACCGGGTCATTGGAAGGCGATCCCCCTGCAGCGAGTGCATGATTCACGATTTCATCTACCTGCTCACGACTGTCTGCCGACAATGCCAGAATAACTTCCGTTGTATTGGCCGCATTGGACAAATCTTTCTTCGTGAAAGTTTTGAAATAATCCTCGGTGAGCAGCATCGCAAAAATATTGTCGCCGATTACCAGGCAGGCTGCGTTCTTATCCGTAAATTGCGCGTTAAATTCAAAACCGATTTTCGAGAAGAATTCCTTCGTTTTCTCCAGGTCCTTTACAGGCAGGTTCACAAAAATATTATCGCATTTCAACGCCATCTCGGGATCACCTCATTTTATTTGATAGATTCATCTTAACACGGGGAGCAGTACAACATTTCTCTTCATTTGCTATGTTCAAACATGCCTTTATCCCTTAGAATATACATTTGTTAATCATGTTAATCAATGACATCCCTGTAAACCTGAAGGAGCGTATCTATCGTTGGAAATTACTATGGAAGTCTACATCGAAGCAGACATTGAGGACGTATTTCCCTACGTCAATAATGATGAGAAAATCAAACTGTGGAACACTCTCATGATCGAAAATATCTATCATTCCGATGCGGAGCGTAACTGTCGTATTCCGGGGACCCGTTACACCTCTGTACAACAAATCAGCGATAAAACCTATCGTGCGGAAGCCGAAATTCTGGAGTTTAATCCGCCCTACCTTGTCTCCGTTGGAGCAACGACCAAGGAAGGCTACAGTACAACCCGATATATCCTCTCTCGTTCAGGGAGCGGCACCCTGGTTCAGCTTCACTCTTCCACCTTGCCCAGCAATCTCTTCTACAAGATTTTAATCAAGCTGTTGGGAGGCTGGAGCACCAGGCTGGTATGGAAGGGACAATTCGATAACCTCAAAAAGGTCGCCGAGCAAACTCAATATCCTCTTATGAAGCCGGACCGCTCAAATTCATAACCTCAAAGGCTGCTCCTCAGCCCCTTGGTTCAGGATCGGATTTTATGGCTTGACGCATCCCCATCCACTTATTCACACAAGAAAAAGGGTGTCACCAAGCAAAACAATGCTTTACGTGACACCCTTTCGTTTTAATTGGATAATCCCAATGACCGCAGCATTCTCATCACGGTGACCACCGTCTGTGCTTTGGTTACATGAGACTTGGGATCGAGCTTCGTAGCTGACACGCCCTGCATAATCTTCTGCTCCACTACGAAGGCAAGAGACGCCTTGGCATAGGATGAGATCGCAGCGTTATCCTTAAACTTGCTTAACAGCCCTTGACCAGCCTCATTCTTCTTGCCTGCATATTCCAGTACACTGCTCAGGATAACAGCCAATTCCTCACGGGTAATCAGACTGTTTGGATCAAAGATATCGCCTGTACGCCCCTTCACCAGCCCTGCTGCCTTGGCAGCCGCAATTTCTTTGGCATAAGGGGCATTCGCGCTCACATCCTGGAAGTTAGCAAGGCTATCATCTGGAAGAATACCCAGCCCTTTCACTACAATGGATATCATTTCGGCACGGGTAATGTTTTTATTCGCACCAAACGTGCTGATGCTCTCCCCAGACACAATCATCTTCGCAGCCGCTTGTGCCACGTCTTCCTGTGCCCAAGAAGGAATCCTATCGTTAAACCGGACATCCTGCTGAAGCAGAGCATAAATACCGCTTCCCGTCTTCCTCATCTCCACGGTAACCGTACCGTCCGCATTCACCTTATACAAGGTTGGAGAAGATCGAAGCTCATTTGTGCCTGATATATAAACCACTCCGCCCGCGCGCTTTGTATCTATCTTTTTGGCATCCACGGTTACCAGCTCACTGACATAGGATTTCCCGTAATGTTTCAGCTCCGTAGTTGTTTTATCCGCGTTCAGCTGCTCGAGCTTGAACAACAGCGGAGAAGTCAGAGTTTCTTTACCCTTAAGCAGGGATGCCACGCTCGTTGCATCGGCTGCACCGGGAGCCACAATGGAGACTTTCACATGGCCGGAAACCGAGATCAGCGAAGCCGGAATCCGGTATTCTGTGCCGTTTACGATAACGGACAGACTGGCCTTGGCTCCTTTTTTCGCGATGGCTGCAATCACTTCTTGTGGAATCTCAAACTCAGCCTGCTTCGCACCCGTGCCCGCATGAATCTGGAAACTGGAAGAGTCCGAAAGGTTAATGCTGTTAACTGCTGCTGCCGTTGGCACGGTAACCACTGCCTTATCTCCCTCAAGCACAACTTTTGCTTCCAGTTCATCCTTTCCTTTAGGCGGCTGCGGCGTCGAAGGCGTAGTAGAACCGGATCCGCTTGATCCGCCGGAACCCTCAGATCCGCCTGTGCTGTTGCCAGAAGTCGTAACGCTCAGTAGATTCGAAGCGCTGGACACGCGGTTAATTTCATCCCCCGCCCGATCCACAGCAAGCACATGAATCTTGTAATTCGTTAGAGCGTTAAGGCCATTAATGATATAACCCTTCTCGGTGACTGAACCTGCCAATGCATGGTTCACATAGACTTCGTACCCCGTTGCCCCTGGCACTGCATCCCATGTGACTTGAATGGAGCTGGAGTCGGCATTGACCCGTTGAAGATTCGTTGGGGCCTGTAATGCTGAAGCATTGACTTTGCCGTTAACCGGCAGGTCATGGACTAATTGGGTGGTTAATGTTTTATTACGATCACCGCTTATTTCCCAGCTCATGACACCTGCAATATCCAACGATTTCACGATGGAAGCCGTATACTTCATGGTGTTCTTATCGTTGTAGGTGATGAACACTTTATTCTGATCATTGTACAGATAAGGCACCTTAGCCGATTCGTTCCAATATCTCTTGTACCCGTTCTTGTCGATGTAGTTGTTCTCGAGATCACTGAAATCGAAAATGGCATTTTCCCAAGACTTCAAATCAGTCCCGCCCTTATTGCAAGTCTGATACTGACCAAGTGGCCCGCAGCCATCCCAGCCCTTGCCATAGTAGGGTACTCCCACAATCAATTTATGCTGTGGTACCCCGCCATTCAGATGGCCTAACAATCCGCCAAGCACATGATTTCTTGGAGCAGAAGACTTTGAAAGAGCTTTATCATAGAACAATGGTGAATTATGATGACCAAACGGGTCATCTTTGCCACTGTAGTCATAAGTCATAATATTAATGAAATCCAGATACTGGACTGAATTCGCAAAATCTGCGTTAACGGTAAAATTATCTCCCTGACCGGAAGCAATCGTCAGCAGATAATATTTTCCATCTTCTGACCCTGCAGCATCCAGTGCCTCGCGAACGCTTTTCATTAATAATGTGAAGTTTTCTTTATCCTCCGGCGCTCTGGAGTTTTCTTCCACCCCGCCTTCGACCGGGTACTCCCAATCGATATCCAAACCATCAAACTTGTATTCCCGGAGGAATTTTACAGCAGAGTTAGCAAAAGTACGGCGTGTTTCTTCCGTCATGGCTACATTAGAAAAATTTCTAGACCAGGACCAGCCGCCTACTGAAACTATAAGTTTCAAATGAGGGTTCGATGCCTTGATGGATTCGAAAGCTGCGAAATTCTGAAAATCAAACGTCGGATCTCCAATCACAATTTCTCCGTCATGGACGTATCGATCCTGTGCAGGAATATTAGGGTCTTCGCAGGCTCTCGGCCCGCTCCCGTATTTTTTCCAGCATATATCGGCGAAGGCATAGTTAATGTGGGTGATCTGTGATACATCCAAGTCACCAGGATGAAAATTACGCTCTTCGGTACTAGCTGACCAAGAAGTGTAGTACGTAATATTGTTATAATTGCTGCCAGGCACTACCGACACAGCTTCGCTTTCAGGCGAAGTCCATAGGCTGTTATGTCCCACTACCTTATACGAATAGGTCTTTCCTTCCTCTAGTCCAGCAGCTACGTACCGACTCCCGCTACTCGAACCAACCTTTACTCCATCCTGATAAATGTCGTAACTTGTGGCCCCGGGCACCGGTGCCCAGCCCAGTGAAGCCGTAGATCGTGTAGAAGTGACTACTTGTAACCCTCGAGGTTGAGCCAGCTCCCCCCATTTAAGGGTAACAGCATTACTATTGGCGGATGCTTCCAAAGCTCCATTCACACTTCTCTGTGCACCTACTTTAAAAGTATAAGTCTCTCCTGCTTCCAAAGGTCCATAAGTAGCCGTGGTAACGGAGTTTTCCCAAGTGCCGCCTTTCCATGCTCCATTAATATAAATGTCATAGGCTTCGGCCCCGGGACTCGAACCCCAACTCAGCGTAACCGTATCTTCCGTTGCATCTTCAATTTTAAGATGACTTGGAGGAGTCAACGGTGCATCTTTATATTCAGCTTCATCTTTGGTTGTGGTGAATTCCAATACATTGCTTTTGTGTTCTTTTTTCACGTCGCCGTCCCAAGTAATATAGATTCGGTAGGTCGTTTCAGGTGTCAATCCGGTCACCGCACGAGTCCAGAAGTTTCCCCATGCCAGCCAGTTGCCTGAATCCGCGTCCCACACTTGTATATTATTTTCACCTTCGACGGGTTTGAAATCCCATTGAAATATCGCCATGTTATGAGAGACACTTTCAATACGAAGATTCTGCGGCGCCAACGGATCCTGAGATCCATAAGTTGCGCTTGTTACCGTCAACGGATCGACGCTGGAACTGACTGCCGGTATGTCTGAGGGAGGGGCACCATCTGAAGCATAGGATACAGGCGCGTTGAGAAGAGGGGTAAAGATAAGGATTAGAGCCAGAAACCATACCACCCATTTCGGGTGCTTTTTCGTCATAAATGAGTTCACCGTTTTCACCTCTGTCGATATATTTCGATTGCAAAGGATACAGCATTTCCATGAATGTCTGTTCTCTCGGTGTCATCGGGTTATATCCATGATGGCTTGCCCCATTTCGAATTTCGCCCGAAATTCAACTTATTTTGAAAGCGGTTACTATTTTTTCCAGATGGATTGTGTAACGTTTATCATATCCCCCTCTTCATTCCAGTATATCAATCTCTTATCCCAACGCTCTGCTACAGCCTCCCTTCAAAGAACTTCATATATTTAATGCATATTCATATTTGTATCATGGAACCTAACCTCTCTATTGAGAAGGGATACATTTCCATAAACATGGGATAAAATCTTGTGATTTTATATTCTGTTAATAAATTCAATCTATATAGAATCAGCTAGTGTCCACTAAACGAATGTTTTGCATAAAAAAGAAAAGGAGTACCATCATAAAAAAACTCAAGCAGCCGTTACATCTGCTCAAGCGAATTCCATATTCAGCCCGTTGAATTATCCGATCCCAAAAGCAACGAAGTGCCATAATGAAGCCTTCTAGGATTCCAAGCGGGGCGGGGCGGTTAAACCCACTGTACGAATGGAGCCGGTCCAGTAATCAAAGCAGACGTATGAGCTGAAAAAGAGCCCTCCAGGGGCTCTTTTGTCTATTCACTTCCCTATGTAAGCAAACCATAATAATCTTCGATCTACTTCATCGAACTTAAATGCTCATGCTTTAATTTCCATGATCCCTCGACATCTCGAATAAACACATTGGTGGCTCTGCCGCTCCCGGACATAAATGTCCCCTGGTGATAACCCTCGAAGTGGTAGGTGTAGATACACACCGCCGAATGGGCATCACTCGCAATCCATTCCACATCCTCCGCCCGGTATACCTCCTCCCGAATGGCATCCCACGCCTGCTCGAAATACAACCTGATCTCATCCAAGGTCGTGCAGCTCCGGTCCGAAAACCAATAAACCGCCTCTTCATCCAGCAGCCGGGCCACTTGATCAAAGTCATGTGTGTTCGTAGCCGCAATATAAGCCTCAAGTGCGTTCTGATATGACATTTCGCTTAACCTCCCATCTCTAATCCATTATAAGGATGGCACATTTTTTTACTGAACCTTTTTCCACACACCGGCTTGGCCAGGCGTTTCCCCTTTGGTCCACCATTTTGCTTCACAAACGGCTCCATTGTAAGATACCCGTTCACCGCCAATGTAAGCCTTGGAGCTGTTCCAAGCCACGGTTGCTTTGTTAAAGTCCTGCGACTTCTCCATAAAACAGAACGTACACAGGAACCCAACGTTGAACAGGTTCTCAACACGCCGGATGAGCACGAAGATATCATTGCCCTCACCGATCGTCTGACCTCTTCCCTGACTGAGGCGATTGAAGCCGCTGAGGAAGTAGTCCGGCTGCTGCGTGGATATATAAAATGAAGGAGCACACAGATGATCTGTATGCTCCTTCGCCCTCATTATATTCAATTTCCGCTGCCAGACTCATTCTCAGATGTCTCATTTCTTTCAGACGTTCCATTCTCAGGCGTCTGCTCTTCAGAAAGCGCACTTTCATCGGACAGCTCATAAGATATGCCATCCACAACAACCTTGTCGATTAGGGACACATCCAGCGGTTTATCCAGCTTCACGATAACTTTGCTTGTATATGGCAGCTTCTGCTGTGAGTCATTTTCGGTTCCTGAGGACTCCGGTTCTTCTCCACCATCAACCGACTCGGAAGAATCTGAGCCTGCTCCTTCTGCGTCTCCCGCTGTTGTCCCCGAATTCGAATCTGTCTGATCCTGGCTGGAACCAGAATCTGTTCCTGTTGGATCGGTGTCCGCTCCCCCTGTTGTTTCATCCGTGCACGTCCGTGATAGTTCAGGACTTGCCGCTTCAAACAATAGGTTTGCATCCTGACCCAGGACCTGGAGATTCTCCATATTGAAATCCCGGCAAGCTGCCGACTGTTTGAAATGGAAGCTCAGTTCAGTCAAGCCCTTCTGCTCACCTTCTTCCACTACGGACGCCGTCAACAGCGGCTGCTCCGGAACCGTATCCTGCGAGACAGGAGGCACGGTAACTGGAGGCGTATCAACTGAATTCGGATCCGCAGGATCCTTCCCGTTTTGCACCATGAGAAAGATACCGCCGGCCAAGATGAGGACAAGTGCAGCTGAAGCTATTTTTACGAACCTCGGATGGCTTCGGATAAATCTCATGAATGGCGAAGCCAGCTCGGCCCTAACCTTCGTATAGACCCCTTTAAGAACAGGGTCAGGGTTACTAAAATAAGTCTTCACGTACTCCTTATTCTTGAATGCTTCGCGGTCATGGGTCTTGAAGTACTGGACGATCGCGGCAGCATAGGCCGGCACGAGACCCCGTGGTTTAACGAATACCGGCTGCTTCGCAGACCATTGAATATACTGGTAGACCACTTCAGGACTCTTGCTGTACTTATGTACATAATCCAGCAGGCCACGGTAGTCAATAGCGCCGGAATGAATCTCCGTGCAGAAGGCCAAGGTGATGCTTTCAAAATGGGATGGCGCCACATCCTGCTGCAGCCACCTCCGCATAATATGCTGGGTGCGCTCCCGCTCCTCGGTTGAAAGATCGGCAAGCACCTCCGCTTTAACTTCGGTTCTGCTGCACCACTGGTACAGCGCCAACATGACAGCCGCTTTGGAGCGTATTCGGGAATCAAAACGTTCTACCCACCCTTTGAATTCCTTGGGCATTTGCAGAAATCCAATGTCCAGAAGCTGCTTCCGGTTCAATTGCTCAGGCTCCAATTCTCGCAAGAGAAAGAGGTTGGCTGCATAAATCATTCGGTCTGCAAATGCGGTCCCGCCTTGGTAATGAGCGATCCCCCGCTCTTCGTGATGCTCCAGGGAATCCAATTGATCCAGCACGGCGTTGACCGCTCTTACAGGATCTGCATCATGCTGTAATTTATCGATGAGCTGGGCTTCAGCCAGCCTAACATAATTCTCCTGTTCCAGCAGAAGGGGATGGTTCCTCACCCATAGACTGATCAGATCAACCAGATCCGTTGGCGTTGCCCTCTGTTTCATACTGGCTTTCATATAAGGATCGAACATCAGCGCAGGCAGCCCCGGGCTGGTCAGTACTCTGGCATAGAAGGCACGGCTTAGAGCCGGACTGCCCTCCAGCAAGCCATAAATCGCCTGGGTCACATCCTGACGCTGCTTCGACAAGGCATTATTTAATGAGCGAATAAAATATTCCACAATCATGTCATTGTGCTGTCTAGGGTTGATGCTGTGATAGTCCTTCACGGACCCGGCAATCGCCGGATCGGGAACCTGTCCGCCCTTCACAAGCTCAAACTCATGGGCAAACAGGGCAAGGAACAGATCATCCAGCCGTTTCTTTAAACCCAGAGCCCCGGCTGGCTCCAGATAGAGCAGCAAGGCACGAAGCACAGCAAACTTATGGTCGTTATACAGATCTTCACGGCCCTCTTCGATCTGGAACAGCACGCATAAATCGTCGTAGCTATCCAGAGAAATCTGACGGGACGGCTCCATATCCGAGAGCATCTGCTCCGCGAAGGCAAAAAAACGTTCAGATCGGGCCAGATCCAGCACTGTATCCCATGCAAAATCAAGATAAGGCTGCTCGGACCATTTCAAATCCGCATTAATGACCCTTCCGGCAGCAAGCTCAAATAAATAGTCCTTCTCAATGTTGCGGTCATTCAGGCGCAGGCCGCCCTTCTCCACGAACATGAGATGAAGTCCCTTCTTGCTGTAGGGTTCCTTGGCATACGTTACGAACCCAAGCACCCGGCGCAGCGCGTAAGGCAGTCGGCCAAACAACACAAAGAGCAGCTGCTCCGCCTTCGCGGACAACTGTTCCACCGGTACATCCAGTACGATATACACCTTTTTCTTACCCGCAGCTGCGGTTATCGATGCATAGAGCAGTTGCTTGAATACCTTCTCGTCAATGCCCAGTTCCTGCAGTAAGGCCGGGGTTTGGTCAGGCGAGACGGGAACTTGCGGGCGAGCCTGAACCGGCATGGCAGATAACTCCGGCAGCTCTATCCCCTCTTCAATATCGTAATGATTGGCAAAAGAGGCCTGGAGCCAAGTCCGGTAAGCGGAATGCTCATCTTCCAGAAATCCGTCAGGAATCACATAATGGTGCGTAAAAAAAGCGCTGCGTAGTCCCGTGAAATCCGCTGGCTGAAACACACTGCGCCCCAACACCGTCTCCCCTGTTTCCGTATGGAACAGATGAAGAGCGGCAGGATAAGCCTCGGCGTCCTTCTCGCTGCGTGCCGTAAGCTCTGCCGGAGCTTCATACTGACAAAAGGGATGCAGCACCTTTTTGATATAGGAAGGTTCCAATCCTGACGAGCGCGCAACCGTATCAAATCCTTCAGCCGAGCGAAACACGCCCCGCCGTTCCCTCGTGTACATTTGCTGCTGTATGTTTCGGGAAGGGAAATCCGGCACTAGTCATCCCTCCCCTCAATATACTTCAGCTTGTACAGAAGCCAGATGAACGGTTCGTCCACTCGGATCGGGCTGACCACGCTCTGCAGCTTCTGATCCACAGGGTTGCTGCCTAAGGCAGACACGGCAAAATACGCTGTATTCGAAAAATATACATCCATTGTGCCTTTGAACGGACGGTCGACCTTCTCGATAAAGCGGCGAATCTCGCCATCGATATTTTCAAACTCGGTCATGTTCAAATGCTTGCGGTGAACCATATTGTTGAATATGTTGCTGTTCAGCTTCACATATTCGCCATCCTCATCCTTAAGCGCATGAAGCATATCGCTCTTGGTTAGGACGACAGCTGTCGGAATATCCGTTTTGCCCTTGTCCTCATAAGCAATGAAATCACCGAACATGGTGAGGACAACATCGCGAGGTTCATCGTACTGGGATACCCATTCGCCTGGCTGATCGCCGAACTTCAAACGGATTTTCTCCCGAATGGAGCGAATCTGGAGCGGATCGACCATAAACAGAATGCCCGCGGAGTTCTTGATATGCTGTCCATGAAGTCCCAGGTAGTCCTCGTCCACCATGCCTTCACCCGCCACGTCAAAAAATACAAGCGTTAACGGCGGCTTCGATTCATCCTTGAACACGAATTGAAATATAAAAGGCTCCTGCATCTTCTCCTTCTGAGTAGACGCCAGCAAATCTCCGCGTTCAAACAACGGTTCCTCATATCCGGTGCGGAACTTGCGGCTGATCTCCGCATTCAGCGGCATACAGGCCGCATCGAAGTGATCCGCCGTCGTATGCTGCAATGTATGGATCAGCGAAGTCATATACACCGACTTGCCCACTTGGGATGCACCGATAATCGAGATAATGTTGCTCGGTACCTTCCCTGCGGTCACAGGCAGCTCATTATGGCATTTCGGGCATAAGCGTCTGCGTGTGACGACACCGTAGCGGTCGTTCAATCCAACCAGCACATGATCCGAATAAATGTGATGCTCCTCCGGTATGTCGCTTGGCCGGATGATAGCCTCAATATCATAGACCGAATCCAGCCCAAAGCGTTCGCGGTAACGATTCAGCTCGTCGTCTTCCCCAAGCGCATAATCCTCGTCGTCCTCACGGTCGTGGGCAGCCCGGAAGACAACCTCCTTCGGCGTGAACTTACTGAAACAGTAAGGGCACACAATATCATAAAACAGCGGCCTTGGCTCCGGCTCCGGCTTCTTCTTGAAAATATCAAAAATGCCCATCATTTGTACCTCCCTCTAAACCTCTGGATTGCATGGACGCTTTCGTTGTTGTCACTGTGTTCTATCTCTGCTCTCTCTATCTATACACCAGCTCATACCGTTGTCCATACTTCTTCCCGTCCGTAAAAAACAGGCGTACATAATCGTTCTTACCGACCTCAATGACGGGCAGTACATTCCGTCCGGCCCCAAAATCCGTAACGAACGGGTACAATATCCCGTCTTCCTTGTTCACCGGATAAGCTCCCTCTTTCTTCACATAGCAGAGAGCCTCCTTCGGTACAGGCACTTCGGCTGTAACCTGAATTTCAATCGTTTTATAGGATTGCAGCCAGCGGCTTTTTTCGCGAATGGAGTATACCAGCATGGCTTTACCGGTGCTGAACTGAATGCAGTTCGCTTCATCGGGCTGTGTGATCAAGGTGGTCTCCCCGTTTTCAGAAGAGAAGGCATACACCGTATATGAGATCTGCCCAACACCATCCACACGATCCCGATAACCATTATTCGCCTTGTATTCGTCTCTGGTATACAAGCGCAGGCTGCCAAGATGCGGATCTCCATTCGATGCGGCGAATCCGTCATCCATCACACGTTGAATGTATACCGCTTGAAGACCAGGCGGCCAGTTCCAGCGAATCGTGCAGAAACCTTCGTCCAATTGATGGCTTAATCCCTGAATAACCCAATCTCCGGGCTCCGCATTTTTATACTGCATATCGAACGCCCCCTGCTTAAAATCCTCGGCTTGTCGAATCATTCGGCCGTTGTCCACGTCCTGTTCGGCCCGGCCGCTGCGTGCCGCCAGTTAACCTGCCGTTCTCCTTGACAGGTATCACCAGCGTGAACAAGGTCATCAAACCTGCGAGGATGAAGCATGCCAAGAGACGCACACTGGCATCTCTGACTTCTCCCCCGGAGAGGCCAAATTCCAGAACAACGCCCGCCAGTAAGCCCGATACCGCACCGCCTATGCTAAAGCTGCGCGCGAGATAACGGTTGTCAAACACCAGGCCGAGCGCCAGACCCATGGCAGTGCCAATGAGCAGCATCGCAGCAATTCTTCCGATCTGATAATAAACGCTGTCTTCCATAGCGCCCGTTCGCTTCGTCAACAGCGAACGGTCCCCGACATCATCATAAATTTTCTGAAAAACAAAAGACAAGTCTGCCGCATTCTGCACATCGTAATATTGCCCGCCCGTCTCGGCTGCAATCGTTTGAAGCAGATTGGCACCATCCTTATACACGAGGCTAAGGCCAATCGTATTCACCGCGATTTGCTGCTGCTTGTAGTCCGCAAGCACACGATCATGGTCGGTTTCGCTAAATCCGTCTGACAGCATAATGACCATGGCGCTTCGCCCCGCATCCTGGCTTTCCTGAATATGCGACATGGTATCCTCAAGTGCGAGACTAATGTCCGTACCGCCGTCAGTTGTTGCCAAACCGTCGATTTCCGCCATGATCTCATCCTTGATTTCCTGGTTCTTCACACGGGTAAATGGCTGCAGTAACGTTGTTGCATGATCAAACACGATTACCGATACCCTGTTATCCCGATCCATGCGGTTGATCAGATTTTTGGCTGCTGTATAGCGATCCTGATTCGGGTCGGTATCCTTCATGCTGCCGGAATTGTCTATGACCAGAACAACGTCCTTCACGGGCTTGGCGCTGCCCGGGTTCAGCTGGTACACCCACTCAAACAGCATGCCAAGCAGGAACAGTGCCACCAAAGTGGATGGAATCAGCAGCTTCCACGATGTGCCCGTGTATCGCTGTCTCCAGGAGCTCCCGCTCAAACGGGGGGAGATCAATTCTGCGATTAAGCAGGCCAAGCCGATGCAGAAGGCCAGAATCCCGAAATAGATTCCCGTAACCACAATAACGGGAAGCCCTGTTCCCCACTGGCGGAGCAGAAATTCCCCAATGGCAAATCCAATTCCCCCGCCGACCAGACTCAACAGCAGCAGGAGAGGGTTTATTTTTCGTTGCACAATACGCGCCTACTCTCTTTATCAGAATCTAAGAACGCTAGCGCAGCTCCGGGAGCAGCGCCGGTTCCATTCCATGAAATTCATAACCGTTCGCCGTATAGGTTTCGTAGTAAGCTCTGCCATTCCGGTAATACATCAGATCCTCCAGATGGAAGCCCCCCATCAGATTCAGCTTCTCGACCCCGCTGGAGCGCTTCTCATGCACGATGCCAAGCTTGTATACTCGTAATGCTTCATCCGCACGGATGGCGTAGCGAACGAATTCACTGTCGGCATCGCCGAAGAAATATTTCTCTTCATATCGATGCTCCTGCGTATAGTCCAGCAGCCTGACCAAAGTAACGGAGTTCTCCTCCAGCATCCGGTAGAGCACCTTAAACAAATCTTCCTTGGCAAGCACCTGCTTGTTATGATACTCGATGGTTACGTTCGCCCGGCGCAGCAGCTCCTCCTCGAAGGTCTGCACAAACGGCTCTGCCGTCAATAAATCCCTTAGACAGACTCGAATCATATTGGCCAGGATCGGCTCCGTACCTTCGTGAGTGAGAACGGATAAATTGCCGACATAGCGATCCTCGAAGAATACAGCCGCGCCGCGCTTACTTTCCAGCTCCAGCATCAACTCCTCGGTCACCAGGCCATAATACTCCATCAAGTTCTGACCGATATAATCGTCTGCCGTGCGGATACTGGACTGAGCTGCTTCCAGCAATTCTGCTTCCAACTGGTCCAGCATGCTCGCTTGCTGCTTGTAATGCCGGTGAATCTGCTCAAGCTCCGCCTCATATAACCTGTACAGCGCAAGTTCGGTCTCCAGAAGCAGCAGCTCATACCTGCGATGATAAACCTCGCCTACAAAAAAACGAATGAACTGGCGCACATTCTGTTTATCCCGAAAGGGCAGTTTCTTGAAGGGCTGGGTTTCCACGCTTTCTTCATAATAGCGGGTTAGTTCTTCCTGCTCCGTCTTCAGCAGACTGCCGAGATCCCGGATTCGGGAACGGACCGCTTCGAGCAGGATCCCCGCTCCACCCTTGTCGCTTGTCCACTCCACGATTTGATAACAGCCGATATGCGGATGTGTGGACAACGAGCGGCGAAGGGCAGCGTGTACTTCTTCGGATGTGCTCGTATCCCCTAGTCTCTTCTGGACCTCCAGCTCATAATTGCTATGGAAAAACTGCTGGCAGCCTTCTCCGAACAGTGCCTCTTCGGCCTCGCGGATATTCATCCGCTTCAGTCCGGCATAACTGACAGGATGGGACATCATGCCTTTCAGTCCGTCCAGATGTTCGACATTCGGGAGCATCCGGTTCGCTCTAGCCGTTACGGCTTCCGGGTCGAGGCCGAAGTAAGTCAGGCATTCCTGAACCTCCGGTTCAGGTCCGGTCTTCATGCGCTGGAGAAGTCCCCGGCAGAGATGATAGAGGACCGTTAAGGCAATCGGCTCGTTCGGCCTTTTTACCCGGGCAAAGCCAGCCGAGACAAAGCCTTGGCGACCGGATTCGGTCATGATGTTGCTTTTGAAGGATGTATTGTTGTAAACGCCTCTGATCCCGTCATATGCCTCGTCCTTCTGCTTCCGATTCTTAAGCAAGCCGAGATGACAGATGATATCATAGATATCCTGCATGCCGGAGTAACCGGAGATGCCCCGCTCATTCTTATCGGACAGCACGTAGACCAGATCAAACAACGGCGAAGCCGGGTGAACGACCGGGATGCTCAGTCCATCCTCCGTCATTTGAAGCGGTGCGGAGAAGCTGTAATCCCGGCTCTGCATCAACTCAAGCTCCCGTAAGAAGGCGACCCCCACGGAGCTCGTATAGCCATAGGTTTCAATCTGCTCCCTCTCATTGATTAGCGCGTACAAATCCATCTGCACCGATTTGAACGACTGATTGAAGATGGATTCTGCCAGCAATGAAATTTCCGGGATAAATACATTAAACGGGTCATCGACCCGTGTAATGATAGACAGATGGACCCGGTCAAAAGACGAATAACTGCGTCCATAATCTGAAATATGGTGGCTCAACTTCCGAATGGCTTTATTTAACCCAGACAGGGGGCCCCGTTCTTGATAGAACGCCTGATACAGCTCTTTGCGCAAGGACTTGGACGCACCGTCTGCCACCGGCAGATCCAGTTGATAACTGTGAAGACGATTGGAGGATTCGGAGCCTTTCGGCCCCGGCCTGCCGCCACGGTCTGTTCCCACATGAAAATAGATGACGCTAGCGCTGTTGTCCCATTTGCGGTCATGAATCTCCATGATCGGTTCGATGGCTGCCGCCGTCATATCACCGATGAACAAGTATACCTCCGGGTAGTGGATGCTGCTCTGATCATCCTCCATCAAGGTAAGCTGCTCTTCCGACTTGGCATAACCGGCAGCATACTGGCGAAGAATTTCCCTCATCGTCTATTTCAACCTTCTTCGAATGTCGTTTAATTTGGAGGATACCTGTCGGTAGAACTGGTACCGCTCTTCGCCGTCCGCTAGCTCCACCTTCTCGTATTCCAACCGGTCGCGCGTCTCCAGGAAACGCTCAGCCAATTCCTCCAGCTTACCGAGCAGCGGCGTAATATCTTCGGAAGCGGTCAGCTCCTGATCCCGGCGGGAAGATTTGCGCAGCAGCGTGCTCCGGCTTTTCTCATCCAGCTGGCGGAAATGCTTGTAGACTTCATACTCCACGTCATTCACGCTTTTCAGCAGATTGGCAAACGGCTCCCAGGAATCCTCTTCCGGATCGCGGTCATAGACGAACAGCGCACCCTTCTTGGTAATGGTCCCGGTATACATTGCCTCGATAAATTGATCCAGCCATTTCTCCTCATTCTGATTGTCGCTGATCAAGAGCTCGAATGCCGAGATTTTGGCGGCAATGGCGGCATACTTCTTCAACTCTTCACGCACGCTGCGAATCATTTCCGGTGAACGGATCAAATTCTCTTTAGCCATATCCTCATTGATGCTGTTGAAGATATCCTTGGACCCCACCGGCTCGAGGCCTTCGTTCATCAGCCGCTTCAGCTCCGTCCAGGCCCGCTTCACTTCGCCCAGATTAGGCTTAGGCGTGTCCAGCTGAAGATCATAGGCACGAAGCAGCTCGCTGAGATCAAATGGCTTCGTGAACACAACCGCATAACGGCTGCTTGTATTCTGGTCCACATCCTTCTCCATGATAACTTTATACGTAAGTGCCTGGTTGAATTCTGCACGAACCCGGGCGTTATAATCCTGAACCCGCGGGTTGATATAAGTATCGCCCCAGGACTTCTCAGGAATCGGCGAAGGCAGGTAGGTCCAATTGTTGCGGTCTGTCTGCACCAAATGACGCCCTACGCCTTCCTTGTCCATGATGGTGCGTTCGTAACTCTCCTCATAAACCTTAAGCGGCGTGTAAACGAACAGCGGCACACCGTTCTTTGTATTCAACCAGAATATCCGATTCTTCACTTCACTTTCCTTCACCGTGAAATGGGATTTACCCACCGAATTGTTCTGGTAATTGCGAATGCCCTTCAGAATGCTTGGCGCTTGCACAGGCACGGACACAAAGCCCCAGGATGGGAAGTACAAATTGCCCGCGCTGTTGCTCAGATGGAAGACCGGCACGGCTTCATCATCCAGCTTGCTGGCGATGTTGCGCTCGACGAACTTTTCGATGGAATCCTCCTGCCCGAATTTCATGGTCAGGAAGTCCTCCATCGAGCGGGTGATCAAATCGCCGAATTTGTCCGTCAGAAACTCGGAGATGGATCTGACGATATCAATCTCCTGCTCCCGTGTCCAACGATTGGCATGGCTCAGCAGTTCCTGTGCGAAATCCCGGATGAGATCGTCCACATCTTTTTGATCCATGATTTTATTGATCACATCGGAGATGTCGGGCACGCTGACCAAGTTCCAGTAATACGTCTTGTTCCCTTTATGATCCTGCTGTTCATCACCGTTGACAAGGATGTCCCCGTTCTTGGCAAATATGGAGTTCAGCGCGTTCAGAATTTCGGTATATACGCTATAAATCCGGTTATTCTCCTGGTTGAGCAGATCGTATAAATCCTCATAGAATTCAATCATCTGCTCGGTGCGTTCCACATCGGCTTCCAGCCAGTATTCATTGATCTTTGCTTCAATATAGATGTTCTTCTTCTTATCCTTCGAGACAAAAGCACTCTTCGCATCGCCCAGGCGTTCGATCGCCTGTTCTCTGGCCGACTCGATATCGCGGGGAATGCGGGTCAGGTTCTCCCGGAGCGTTTCGATGTAAGACAGCAGCATCTTCAGCAGGCTGAAGCCCTTCTCCGTATAAATCAGACGGGATACATAGAACGGTCCTTGCTGCGGATGCAGGAACATCCGGCGGATTTGGTCGCTGAATTGATCCACGATCTCGCCTGGAAGCTGCTTCTTCGCTTTGATGTATTCCTCACGGGCTCTGGCGAGAAAATTCTGCTCCAGCTCCGTATCCATATTAATGACCTGATTCTTCACCACATTGGCATAGCTGAGCCGCTCGCTGTTCTGATACCCGGGCAGCGGCTCCGGTACGCGGGACTCGAAATTCTTCGTCATCGAGTCCAGGTCGATGCCCAGCTTACTTGCAAACTTCTCAACATCCTCCTGGCTTGGCGCTTTCTCGAACATGGTTTGCATTTTGCCAAATACGCGGTATGCCAGATAGGTGGTCATCTCCTCGATAGGCAGCACGGCCGAGGATGCTCCGATAATGTTGTAATCGTAATTGGCAGGATAGGCTTTGTTCATCTGGGCAATGTTGGTTCGGATGTTGCTGATATAATCATGGATTGCAAACTCTTCTCCGGACTGCTTTTCCTCGCTGGCCATGAAGTTCGTGATATTCTCGGCGGTGACATTCATGCAGTAATCATAGGCGTTCTCCAGCAGTTTGCCCTCCGTATTGGTAGCAGAGATGAGATGGCACAGATTAAACGGAGGCAGCGGCGAATTCACGTTCAGAATGCTGCCGTACTGCTGCTTGAACCGCTCGCCTCTGGCATCCACGTTCATCCAGTAGTCAAGCTCCTTTAGCGCCGCATATCCGTTCTTCTTGATGTACTCGCGCGTGTGCTCGCTCAAGCTTTTGTTAGCCAGATTGATATCCGGCGTAAACAGATAACCGAGTGTGTTCACGCGGTCAATCCCCGCAGAGCCGTGATCGCGCTCAATAATGCCGCGGACGATATAAGCAATATCAAGGAAGCAGCCGCTGCCTGTCCCGCCGGACAATCCGGTCAACAGGAAGACCATCAGCTTTTTGTTGGTGCCAACCGATAATGTCTTAATCTTCTTATCGATCGCTTGCACCACCTGGGTGATTTTCGTAAACAGAAGCAAGCGGCCGGCCTGACGGACACCGGCTGCCCCGTTCATTCCATCGGTAATGCTTAGCTCCGGCGACAGCCAATCCGTAATGTATGGCTCCAGGATGCTGCGATTCTGAAGGAGCCCTCCAATCTCCGCATTCGAGAGAAGCACGAATTCATTGATCGGATCAAGCCCTATTCCCTTATAGCGTTTATTCTTATCCTGTTCGTTGGTCTCAAAAGCCAGAAACTCCACATTGTCCGGCTTGTCCATTCTTTTCTTGGACAAGGGATCCTCCGGCAGCTTAAACCGGCGGTTAATCTGATATTTCAGGCGCAGCAGCGCATCGATCCCCGTGCCTCCAAGTCCAATGATGAGAATCGGGTTGTCGATGGTATCCACTCGTATTTTCTCACTGACAATCCCGCCTCCGAGTGAAACGTCAAGCTGTTGTATATGTTCTCTAACTACCGGTTTCATAATTTCCCCTCCTGATAGGTCATGGCTTAAGAGGTTGTTCAAAAAGTCCGCTTTTGATCATGAACACGCACTTTAAGCCAAATATTCAAATAATATGGTCTTGTCAGCCTGCTGCAGGGAAACTCTCAGCCGGTCTCCGTTCTTCAGTTCCGTCCCTTTCGTGGCATCCAGGGCACGTCCCGACTTCTCAATCACAGCCGAAGAATTATTTCTAAGCATGATGCGATCATTCTTGCCAGGCGTGAACAGAATCTTCTCCGTCTCCTTCAGCTCAGGTGCCAGCTGCAGAAGCTGGTGCAGGTTGAACTTCCCTTTGAATGAAGTCAGCTTTTTGTATTGCGGGAAGGTCTTCTCGCCGGTATTCTCATCCCTGATTTCAATCACGATCTGACCGACAAAGCCCTTGTTCGCTTTCTTAATCGCGCCTAGTATGAAATAAGCTCCAGCCCCCACAATGAGCAGAGCAGCGATGCCAATGATTACGGGCCATAATGGAAAAGGTTTCTCTTCATCGCCTGCGGTCAGCTCATTCCCACCGCTGCCGGAGCCCGCGGCGGCTGCTTTCGCACTGATCTTCACAGGCGCGCTTTCGCGGTAGAAGCTCTGCTCCTCCGCCCTTACCCGCAGCTCATAGTCATGCTTCTGCGGAATTTTGTAACTCCCTTCAAAGCTGCCGCCTTTGTTCTCCAGCTCGACCTCCGACTCGTCACCGGTGTCGAGATCCTTCACCAACAGCTTGGCCTTCATGTTGCCGTACAGCTCATTGTTTTGCAGCTTCTGTCCGTTGCTGACGAGATACGCGTTAATATCGATTGTATCCCCTGCCTTCACCTTCGATGATGACGGAGGATCCATGGTCAGCTCCAGATCGTAGTTGAACACAAGATTGATATCGATTTTGTCTTTGGATACACCCTTCACCTGCAGCTTCCAATCGCCCTGCTGCGGCTTCAGCAGCTTGAGAAGCGAGTAGGAATTGGATGTGGAGCGCATGACATTAGCCGATGGAATGCTCTGCTCAGCACCAGTGGGGTCCATCAGTTTAACGTCCACGGGACTTGAGGACATAATAGAAATATTCGCTTCCAGCACGTTTGCATTCGGTACGTTGACCGTGACCTCCTGATAGCTGCCATTGCCGGTAATCGACTGCACGGGTACAATCTTGAGCTGCTGGTGGCTGGCAAAAATCTCGCTTAGAATTTGCGGCAAATCATCCGCCGAGCTCGTGGTAAAGGATTTTCCTCCCGTTTGGTTCGCCAGCTCAGCCAAAGCCTCTTTATTCAGCTTCCCGTCGGCGTTCAGACCAATCGTATAGATCGGGATGCCGCTTCCTTTGGCCTCCTGAACCGACTGGTTCAAATGATCTGACGCTTCTTGGGTCGTCTTGCCTGTGTTGGGGTCCAGATCATTGTTACCGTCGGCCAAAACAACGATCATGGGTGCATGAGCCGGGTCCATGCCCTGTTTCAGCACCTTCACCGCTTCGTCGAGACCTACCGAAATGTCAGTGTAAGGACCGCGATCCAGTTGGTCGATAAACTCCTTCAGCGCCGTTTTGTCCGCCTCCGATTGAATTTCCAGCAGTGCCTTCTCCCGCTGAATCCGGTCGGTATAGGAAACAACGCCGACTTTGTCGCCGGTTGTGGACAGCATGTCGATGAACATCTTCATCGCTTCGCTGCCGATTCTGTCAGGATCACTGTTTTTCATCGAGTTGCTGGCATCCATCACCAAAACGGCATCTATCTTGGAGCCTTGCGAGGCTGCCATTGCCTGAGGCAAGGTTCCCCCGCTCCAGGTCACGATCAGCAGCGCTGCTGCCATCAGACAGAGCAGCCATTTATTGTTACGTAGCATTGATTTTACTCCTTCACCCATTTAATCTAGCATTTGAGGATGCCTATGTTCGATCCTCTAATCTAACTGTAGGCATTAAGTCTTAAAAATATATGAAAAAAAGCTTAAAAACGATACATCCACTTTCATTTCCTTGGTATGTTTATATAGGAAATACCATGCAACTCACTAAAATATCCCAGTACTATGTCCATATGATATAATTATACCTGCCAAAGTTCAACATAATCAGTGTATCACCCGGACTTAGGACACAAGGCTCATTCACCATTTTCACCCCCATTACGATACCGGAAAGGAATAGGTATATGATTACATACGGATGTCTCGGGATTTTGTTTCTTTTTGTCATCATCAAGATCACGGCATACTTCAAACGTAAGAAGAACGCCCCGACACCGGAGCAGCTGCACCAAACGCTGCTAGAAGTCGCCAATTCAAAGAGGGAACGGCATGGATAAGAAAAAGCCGGTACAACTTCGTCCCTATATTAAAACGAGATATGTCTACCAAAAGTTAAGGGTTTGCAAACATTGCCACAATTTTACGATTCTGTGGGAAGACAGCTGCGCGTTCTGTAAACGCCACTCGCTGGTCCACGTGATGGAGCTTGCAGAGAAAAAGGCCAAGCGTTCCATGCAGAGTGACCGGCTTCTCTTCTATATTATAGGACTCTCTGCCGTACTTCTTAGTCAGACCTTCTTGCAGATCGTGATCTCCTTTGCTTGTATGGTGGTCCTGCTCGTATGGTTATGGCTGATCCAGCGGCGAGTGCTGCAAACGGAGACCCTGCATGCTCTGGACAAGTTAATACGAAGTCATCAAAAACAGATTCTTGATGGCCTAGATCTGAACAAAGCAACGGCTGCTGCCGCCATCAAGGAAGATGCCCAACTAGGGTATGAGATCGTCAGGGAAATTTCTTCCCTGGTCCGAAATGACCGAATCCGCCTGCAGCAGATCGTTCTTCTGCAAACCTTCAGCCTGCGCAAGGATATGGAGCTTGAACTTGAACCGCTGCTGCTGAATGAGTTTGATCCGGACTTGGCCGCTTATATTGGTGAAATCGCCAAAATCAAGCGGGAACTGATTAACAGTAAAGCCATCCGTTACCTGCTCGATCATGAAGCTGACATTTTGCGGATGGAGCAAGGCAGGCAAATTATGATTGACGCTACCGGAGCAGCGGTACGGAAGAAAAAATATATCGACACATTCCCTGATTTTATTAGCCGCTATGCGGATGGACTGCCAAGATATCGCTTCCTCCGCTTGTATCAGATCGTACGCCGCAATCCCGGCTTGTCGTGGAACGGCCTGCGGGACCGGGTATCTGCCATTTATAATGAACAATACCGCTCGGACCCTGATTTTCAAAAATGGGATTAGAGGGGCTATACCGTTATGACGATAAAAAACACGCTAACCCTGCGTAATCTGTATTTTTTTCTATGTATAGTCCTACTGTTGTTGATTGGATATAAGGGCGTTCATATCTATCAAAAAATCCAGACAATGGCGCAAGCCGAACGATTGTATGCTCAGAAGAAACTCGTTCAGGCTGAGGAGTGGTATCAGAAGGCAAGCCGAAACCACTCCCTTCTATATAAAGAAGCGTTGCTGGCCTCAAGGCTTCAGGAGCTCGCCCCCATTACGTCTATGAAGCAGAATCTCTCCTCTCTAGATCAACGGTTGAATCAAGTGGGAGAAGCAGGCGACTTTTCCGCCTTCATGAACGTATATGCCGAGTTGCTTGATGCGGAGGAGAAGCTGACGGGGCACCAGGGATCATATGCTTCGTATTACGATGAAATTGTTGCGTTCTATGGCATACCCGATGATGTGAAGCGAATTTTCCTGCAATTCATCGGTTTGTTTAACCGCCAGGCCGACGAGCAGCTTGAAGAGTTGCAGTATGATGACAACAGCTTTAAATGGAACTTGCTTCGCATCCCGGACTCATTCTATGGCGGCGAGAAGCAGAAGGATGAGAAGCTGCTCAGCCTGTTCCAGCGTTACGATGAGACGGTAATGACCCGGTTGGCAGGAGCCGGACATTACGCCGAGCTGCTAAACTGGTCCCATGCCATAAGCTCCGAATATGCCAGCCGTTCAGTGAAGGCTGCTTGGGTGAGCGGCAAGACAGATGAACTTGTGCTTGCCATGCTGCAAAAGGATGCACAGCGGGAACGGCCGGCAGACTTTGTTTCACACGCCAAGGGTTACAGAGACTACTTGAATCGGAGTAATCAACAGAATTCGGATATGCTGGAGTATATTCAGAATCAGATCAACCGGTGGATCCTGGCTGCGGATGAAATGGTAACAGAGCAGAACTACGAGGAAGCTGTAGCGCTCTATGAAGCGCTGTCCGGGTACCAGGATATGAGCAGACCATTGCAAGCTGCAAAATTGGCCTGGACAATTCACGATCCCATTCGTTTGTTCAATATGGCAGATATTCAAGGCAGCTTTAGTTATGTCAGCGGAGGCGGGAAACGTTTCGGGGGATTGGCATATGCCATTGGAGTCGATGAAGGGAATATCATCTATCTAGCGGTTTTAAACGCCGATGAAAGCGTGCAATTATTCCAAAATCATGATTTCCCGTCTGAAATCGCGATCCGCCAAGTTTCAATTGAAGAATCGCTCAGCACGGAGACAAATCCGGTCGTCCTGGTGGAAGGTGGCACAGGAACCGATCTGGTATGGTATTCAGCCTATGAAGCCAGGGCTTCCAATCTGATTCCGCTGTTCCAGTTTACCGCCGAAAGCTATCAAATCCTTCCGGATAAGTCTCTGCTGGTTACCAACTTCGAAGGAGCAAGCCCGGAAGAGATCGCCATCTTCGAGCGTCAGGGAGATCAATACGGATTCACAGGGTTTCAGCCCAATTATACCGACATCGATATTGCTGATATCGAAAGTCACCGGAACAAGAAAGTCCGCTTCACCATCAATATCCTGGCAGGGGGCTATGGTGAAGCCCTTGCTGAACGGGATGGCCACTATGTGATCTTAAGAGGCGAGCTGGATTTCCCTGCGGGGAGTGCAAGCATTATAGGAACGTTTAGCGAGTATCAGCAGATGGAGATACCAGGCAGCCAGGATCCTCCTGCCTCCGACCCGACCGAACCGGAGGATATACCAGCTGAGGGCGATTCCATGGAGGAAACGGATATTCCAGGAGATTCCGTCCCCACCGAGGTCATCAATCCTGAGGATGCCCAACCAGACAACAGTGAGAGTCGTGACAGTACTGAAACTGCTAAACTCACGCAGGTTCCTGTCATTCAGGTAGAATCGGTAGAATGAGTCATAAGAATGAAGGCCTGTCACAATGAATTCATCCTATTGACAAGGATGAATTCAAGATGGAAGAGAAATAACAGGAAATATCGGCAAGACATATTAAAGCGTATAAACGATACCGAAAGAGGTCCCCACTTTCATCAAGCTATGCAGATGTAGAAGTGGGGTGGCTTCTTTATGCCTTATTCAAGAAACTTTCAGGGACAACGGTAAGATCAAACCCAAAAACGATGGGAAGCAAATAATACACGGCAAGGATAATAATGATTGTGGCAAAAATGTTAACGGAGAAACCTGCGCGAACCATGTCAATAATCTTTATTTTCCCCGTGCCGAATATGATCGCATTGGGCGGCGTGCCGACAGGCAGCATGAAGGCACAGTTGGCCGCCATGGCGCAAGGCACCATAAGAGCGAATGGATGAATACCAAGGGCGATGGCAAGGGCAGCTACGACAGGCAAGATCATCGTTGCTGTTGCCGTATTGGACGTGATCTCGGTCATCATGATGATGAGAAGTGTAGCACATGAAATAATAACAATAAGATGAGAACCATTGAGTATGGTCAACTGCTCACCCATCCAGTCAGATAAGCCGCTGGAACGGAACCCTGCCGCAATAGCCAGGCCGCCTCCAAAAAGAAGGAGTACACCCCACGGAATTTCCTTCGAATCACTCCAATTTAAAATACGAGAACTTGTTTTTGCTTTAGCTGGAATCATAAACAAAAGTGCGGTTGCCATAATTGCAATCATCCCATCCGAGATCCCGGGAATTGGGATGAGTAAACCATCTTCTACCCATAAAAACTCACGAGTGATCCACATAAATGCAGCAAATACAAACACCGCGCCAACCATACCTTCTTCAAAGGATAACTTGCCAAGTTTTCCGCGCTCGCTCTGAATCAATTCTCTTCCGCCTGGAAGTTGTTTAATGGACGTGTTGAACTTCATTTTCCCCAAATAAAACCATGTGAAGAACAGCATTACAATGACAACGGGTACGGCAAACAGCATCCACTGGGCAAAGGAGATGGTAATACCAAATAACTCATTCATTTGGGCAGCTAGAATAATATTGGGCGGAGTGCCGATTAATGTCCCGAGTCCACCGATCGTTCCTGCATAGCCAATAGCAAAAATAAGGGACTTCTCAAATTTCGGCAGATCCTTTTCTTCCGGCCTTCCCTTCAAAGCACTGGCAACCTGGGCAGTAATCGCAAGGCCCATTGGGACCATCATCATAACAGCCGCGGTATTTGACACCCACATCGATAAAAATCCAGTTGCAACCATAAAACCTAGCAAGATACGCTGTGTGCTGGTACCGATCATCGAGATGATAAATAGGGCCATTCTTTTATGCAAATTCCACTTTTCCATCGCCGTAGCAATGAAAAAACCGCCCAGAAACAGAAAAATAATATCGTTGCCGTATGATGATGCCACCTCACTGCCCTGCATCGCTCCTGTAACAGGAAGAAGTATGAGCGGCAGCAATGATGCAGCCGGTATAGGGATCGCCTCTGTAATCCACCATGTGGCAATCCATAACGTAACGGCGAGCACGGATTTCCCTTCCGTGGACAGTCCGTCAGGTTGGAAAAATAACATCGTCAATATGAACAATGCTGGCCCCAGTATAAGCCCGATCAGCTGAGCTTTTGAGTACGGCTTATTGGAGTTTTCATTCGGTTCTTGACTCTTCATATCCTCAACAGCATTTTCTTCGTTATGTTGAATAGCTATCTTGTCTGATGCTTGTTTAGGTACTGGCACAGCTGCTGATTGATTCCGATAAAAGAATACATTCAGTATGTTTTTTGTTCGTTTGTGCTGTGCCCACAGGCTGCGCCAAGCTGACAAAGCCAGTTGTCTCATCATTTACCCCTCCATTTTGTAAGCGCTTTCGATAATTCTCTTATATATTTCTCTTTCCGTATAGGTTTTGTAACTAATATCTGGTTTTTTGTAACTAAAAAAAGTGTGTGAACATGAAAAAACTCGTTGCAAATTTGCAAACGAGCTGCATGAACTTCATTTTTTATCTGGTTTTTTGCAGAATAGAAAGCACGTAATCATGCCCCTCCTGACTAAGCTTGTAGCGATGAAGCGGACGGCCGCTGCCTTCATAGCTGACATCATTAAGCAGTATGTTGCAGTCCTCCAGGAAGCGCAGATATTTTCGCAGCGAGACTCTTGAAATCCCTGTTACCTCAGCTAACGCAGCTGTGGAAAACCAGCCCTCCAGCCCATGAAGCTCACGTAGAACACGAATATATGTTTCTTTTGTTATCCCTTTGGGCAAGTTCTCCTCAGTTCTTTCTTTGTTCCCGTTCCTTTGATGAAATAATTCATCCAGCTCTTTTTGCTGAATTCCTTCTTTTTGCAAATGGATATATCTGAACTTGTATCGCATAAGCGCCTCTTGAAACCGCTCAAAATCAAAGGGCTTGATTAAATAGTCAACAGCCCCGTAACGAAGAGCCGTTTGTATAGAGCCTTGGTCATTCGCGGAAGAGACAACGATAACATCAACTGAATGGTTAGATTTCCGTACATCAACGAGTAAATCAAGCCCGTTCTTGTTCGCCAGATATACGTCAAGTAAAATTAAATCAACTTTTTTATTTTTTAGAATCTCCCATCCCGCTTCCACTCTATCTGCCGTTCCTGCCAATTCAAATCCTGACACCTTGTCCACGTACATTCCGTTAAACTTTGCTACCATCGGATCATCTTCAATAATCAAGACCTGAATCATGCCTGGTATGGGATGCGCACCGTCAATTTCATCCCGTCTCCTTTCCTTGATGATATATGCACAGTGCCGTCTGTGTCTGCCGCCGCTTTGTGGATTAGATGCATGCCGTAGCCCCGTCCCTCTCCTTTGGTAGAACTTCCTTTTCTGATCCATTCCCCTGGAAGCTCTTCCGATAGACCTGGGCCATTGTCACGCACCGTCCATTCAAGCCAGCCGTCCTTGGTTGAAGACAATTCAACCGTTATTTCTTTTTCTTCCTGCCCGGCCATCGCTTCATAGGCGTTGTCCAAACTGTTTCCTATTATGGTAGTAAGCGCATCCAGAACTTCTGACCGTGCAATGGAAGGCCACGCTTCTTGCCCTGTAAGTGTGACTTTGACATCATGACCCTGTAAAAAGGTGAGCTTATTAAGCAAATATCCTGCTAACACAGGGTCTTTCACATAGTTGGAGACCCAGCCTACATCTTTTTGATAGTAATTTGAAATTTGTTTTATATACTCCAGCAATTCCTTGTAAGATTCTGTATGTACCATTGCTGATATCACATGAAGCTTATTCATGAACTCATGCGTGTGAACCCGAAGGCTTTCTGCATAATTTTTGGCCCCTGATAATTGCTCCAGCATGCTTGTCAACTCCCTCTTATCACGAAACGTAGCCAGTGCTCCTACGAGTTTGCCTGCTGCCTTAACAGGAACACAGTTTACGACGATTTCCAGATTGTTAAGTTTTTGCGGCTGGTCCATCTCTGCTCTTTGATGAATGAGAACTTCCTGCAGCTTTGATTCTGGCATAATTTCTTGCACATTTTTCCCAATAGGATCGACTCCAAGACCAGCCCTCTTAAATATATCCCGCGCTGCCGGATTGGCCACCACCATGATCCCCTTTTCATCAATAGCCACTACTCCCTCACGAACGGAAGCAAGCATCGCTTCCTTTTCCTCCAGTAGTTTGCTTATTTCAGCCGGCTCCAGCCCATGCATCGTGTTCTTGACCTTTTGCGCCAGCAGGAGTGCACCAACTAAGCCTGCAGCCAAACCAATGCTCATGCCGAAAAGGATAATCTTTTGACTATGAAAAACCGCATCATTTATTTTATCCTTTGCCATCCCCACCGCCACTGCGCCAACCTGCTCTGCTCCGTCCCAAATTGGCACAAAGGCACGCATCGACTCTCCCAAAGTGCCGAGAGCGACCGATGTATAGCTTTCTCCTGCAAGGGCTGGCCCTTCGTCTCCTCCTACAAACCTTCTGCCAATCATCTCTTCGTTAGGATGAGAGAGGCGAATGCTATTCATATCCATGACCACGATGTACTCAATGTTTGTGTCCGCTTGAACATCCTTTGTATAAGTCTGGACCGCACCGCCATAACTTCCATTGCGCAGGCTTTCCAGAGTGGTGGAGGTGTGCCCCACTGCACTTGCAATCGCTTTAGCTTTATCTTCGAGATTTCTCTGGGTTGTAGTTGCATAGTCATTTGCAATAAGTATACCTGTCAAAATAAGAGACACCGCAAGCACAACGGTTACCAGTAAAATGATAAGCGTTTTTAGTTTATAAGGTCTATTCGAAAAAACAAATGTTTTGAGACCGTGTACCATCCATCTTGGTCACCTTTCTATCTTGTTTTGATAAAATGTAGTGGAGTCGGTTTTCCTTGCAGATAAATTCGACAACGATGTCACAAAACCCTTGTGAAATAAGGATTTTGTGATTCTGCAGACCTCTCCTCAGCACATTAACTCAACTGCTTGACGCCCATAGTAACCGGCATGCTTTTAATGCTTTTTACAGTCCTTTGTGCTGAACACCCATCGTCAGAAAAGATACTCTTAAAACATCCCCCTGCAATTTACCTTGAATTCACTCCTAATCATCATTCAATAATGAAAGAATTTGTGCATCTTTCGCCTACAGGCCACATTTTCATCAGGATACAATGGGAGCTATCAATAGGCGAGAGGAGATTAATCAATCATGAATCCACAAACGGTACAGTCGGCGGGTAAGGTCGAACTGGACAAAAAGATGAAAGCGATTACCAAAAGGTTCAAAGGACGCTGGAACGCTCCGTTAGCCGGCTACCTGTTCATCGCACCCTGGCTGCTGGGCTTTCTCATTTTACAGCTGTGGCCCATCATCCAATCCTTCTATTTATCCTTCACCGAGTATTCGCTGCTGGAGCCGGCCCGCTGGATCGGACTCAAGAATTACCAGGATATCTCCCAAGATCGGCTTTTCTTCAATTCGCTGAAGGTGACCTTTCTGTACGTGATCGCTTCCGTGCCGCTGAAACTGCTGGCTGCGCTGGCTGTAGCCCTGCTGCTGAACCGGAACATCCGTGGAATCTCCTTCTACCGGACCATCATCTACCTGCCTTCTCTGATCGGCGGAAGCTTGGCGGTGGCCGTGCTGTGGCGCAATATCTTCGGCCTGAACGGCTTCATTAATCATCTCGCGATTTGGGTCGGAATCGCCCCCAAAAACTGGATTGGCACCCCCTCCACCGCCCTTGCCACCCTGGTGCTGCTGACGGCATGGCAGTTCGGTTCATCGATGATTATCTTCCTTGCCGGTCTCAAACAAATCCCTGGTGAGTTATATGAGGCTGCCTCCGTGGACGGAGCATCGCCGTTCCGCAAGTTTATCCGGATTACCCTGCCCATGTTATCCCCGGTCATCCTGTTTAATCTGATCATGGGCATCATCAACGCATTCCAGATGTTCACTTCGGCTTTTGTGGTCACGAATGGAGGACCGGTCAATTCAACCGAGATGTTTGCCTTGTTCCTCTACAATAAAGCCTTCGGTTCGCTGCAGATGGGTTACGCCTCGGCCTTGGCCTGGATACTGCTCGTTATCATCGGCATTGCCACGGCGCTCAATTTTGTTGCGTCCAAATACTGGGTGTTCTACGAAACTGAAACGGAGGGTCGCAAATGACAGGGGCTCATAATAAACAAAATTGGCTGGTCCATGTGCTGATGATTGCGTTCTGTTTTGTGATGTTCTATCCCGTGCTTTGGTGGATCGGCGCTTCTTTTAAGTCTACACCAGAAATCAGTCTGCCCACCCTGTTCCCCAAGGTATGGCTGTGGCAAAATTATACGGAAGGCTGGATGGCACTGCCCAAGTATACGTTTACACGCTTCTTTATGAACAGCCTCAAGCTCAACGTGGCGACTACGATCATTCACGTTATTTCAGCCAGCCTGGTGGCTTTCGGCTTCGCTAGGCTGACCTTTCCGCTGAAGGGATTATGGTTTTCCATCCTGCTCATGACCCTGATGCTTCCGGGGCAGGTCACGCTCATCCCGCAGTATACGATGTTCCATTTCTTCGACTGGATCAACACCTATCTGCCGCTGATCATCCCGTCAGCCATGGGCGGAGCTTTCTTTATTTTCCTGATTGTCCAATTCATCCGCGGTATTCCGCGTGAGCTCGATGAGTCAGCAAAAATCGACGGCTGCACCTGGTTCGGCATTTATCTGCGCATCATCATGCCGCTGACTCTCCCGGCCCTCATTACGGTCACGATTTTCTCGTTTATTTGGGGCTGGGACGAATATTTCGGCCCGCTGATTTATCTGAATACCGTGGACAAGTATACCGTCCCGCTCGCGCTCAGGATGTTCATCGATTCCCAGTCAGCCGTTCCGTGGGGACAACTGCTTGCCGTATCCCTGCTCTCCGTGCTGCCGCCGGTTGTCATCTTCTTTCTGGCGCAAAAGCACTTCGTGGAAGGGATCGCCACAACCGGGCTGAAAGGTTAGGTTTCAGATCGGTAAACGGATCGCTGTGCCAAGTTTATTCCAGCTCTTCTTCAGGCAGCGGTTAAGCCGGACGGACTCGTTCATTCGGCTTCCGTCAACGTTGGCTTTGAGGCAGCAGAGCGAATGCAGAGTCCTCACAGCTACCAAGAGGAGGGAAAAACGCATGAATCCGTTTCGCACGTTCCGCATCGATTACGTCTTTTTCTTCAGCTTTGCCGGTTTTGTCGCGGTCCTCATCACGATCATGATGATCGTTAGCTATCGGTTCTCGGCAGCTGAGCAAGCGGACAGCACCTCCATGTACCAGCAGGCGGTGCTGCAGCAGCTCAACAAGCAGCTTACCGACCATATGAGTGCTGTGGAGCAAACCTCGTTAGCCGTGTCCATTAACTCACCTCTGGTCAACTATGTAACGATGAACGGAGATTATTATGCACGAAAGACAGCGAGGGACGAGCTGAACCGGGATTATTTGGCGCCGATGCTGAATAGCTCTCGCTCGATGTTCTCCTTTCAGATTTATATGAATGATCCGCTTCAGGTCGACCCGAACGCCAACATTCAGTACCTCCCTCTCGCCTCGGCCAGCCGGGAGAGCTGGTATCCGGCCGTCGACAAGTCCGACTTTGTCTGGATCGGCCAGCGTGAGGTCGGTTCCCCGCAGGGGAAGCAGCAGGTAATCAGCTTTATCCGTAAAATCACCACGCTGGATGGTGTGAACCGGGGGATTCTGATCATCAATGTCCGGGTTAAATTTTTGCAGCAAATTCTGACGGAAGACAACTCCTCGGCCAGCCGACTGCTGCTCGACTCCGGCGGCCGGATGATCATGCACACCCGAATTGCTCCGCCTCCCGGGGAAATCAACGCCATCCTGGAGCGGGTCGACGGGGATACTGGCCATGCGCATCAGGTGCTGGCTGCCGCCGGCTCACTGCCGGAGAAGAGCATGCTTACGGTATGGTCCCGGACGTCCCCGGGCAGCTGGATGCTGGTGGAGCTTACGCCCTGGAAGGACATCACCAGCGGAAGTGTACGTCTGGCGTGGACGATGGCTGTAGTTGGAGCCGCCGCCATTATGCTGTCCCTGTTCTTCACATTGTTCCTATCCCGAAATTTCACGCGGCCGATCCGGAAGCTGGTTCAGCTGATGCAGGCGTTTAATCCCGAGAAGCGTGGACAGCCGCTGCCGACGGAATACCGTAACGAATTTGGCAGCCTGTTCAGCGGCTACCGCAAGCTCACCGAGCGGATCGAAACCCTGTATCAATCCCTGGAACAGCAGTATAAAGCACAGCGCGAAGCGGAGATCAAGGCGCTGCAAGCCATGATTAACCCCCATTTTCTCTACAACACGCTGGATCAGCTGAATTGGATGGCCCTTGAAGCTGGCCAGGAGAAGATCAGCCAAGTGCTCGAGCTGATGGGACAGATGTTCCGCATCGGGCTGTCGGGCGGCGAATCCATGATTACGGTTCAGGAAGAGCTTCTGCACGTGGATTGCTTTCTGAAAATCCAGCAGTTCAAGTGGGGCGAAGAATTGGAATGGCACATCGATTGCCCAGAGGAATTACGGCATTTGATGATTCCGAAACTGACCCTGCAGCCCTTTGTAGAAAACGCCGTTATGCATGGTTTTCATGGCAGACGCCAGGGCCGGATTCATCTGATTTGCATGGAAGAGGACCGAGGCATCCGGATTTGGATTCGGGATGACGGCATCGGACTGCGTGAAGACTGGAAGACTCGTAAACGCCATCCCACGGGCGGATACGGGATCCGCAATGTAAAGGAGCGCATACAGGTTTATTTCGGCCCGCCCTTTGGCGTTTCGCTTCGCAACCGTACCGATGCGCCAGGCTCCGAAGCGGAGATCTATTGGCCGAAGGTAAATCAGCCGCGGGATCAGGAAGGGGGAGGAATACATGTGGACCATCGCTATCGTGGATGACGACCGGCAAGTGCTCAGCGGCATGTCCCGGCTGATTCCCTGGGAGCAGCTCGGAGTCCGGCCTGTCGGGGAGGCTCTAGATGGTGAAGAAGGACTTCGGCTGATTGAAGCGACTCAGCCCGATATTGTCATTACGGATATTTATATGCCGGTGATGAACGGTCTCGATATGATTGAACAGCTCCGTAAGCAGCAGTACGCTGGCAAAATCATCATTTTGAGCGGGTACTCGGATTTTGACTACGCTCGTAAGGCGCTTCGGCTTCAGGTTGATGATTATTTACCGAAGCCGGCCTCACCGACCACGATCCGCGAGGTGCTGCAGCGCGTCACCCGCGAGCTTGCGGAACGCCGAGCGCTGGAACACAGAGAGCAGGAGATTCAAACCCAGCTTATGCAGTATGAGCCGTATCTGGAAAGGGAATGGGTCAAGTCCGTCCTCACCGGAGGAACACCCTCCCCGCTGACAGATCCCTCCCGAATGCTGGAACGGCTCGGCTGGAAGAATGCCCAATTCATGATGCTGGCCTTAGAAATCAAGCGGCAAGGACGTATGGAGGGAATCTCCGTCCGTGACTGGCACCTGTTCCGTTTCGCCGTGGGCAACACGGTCGAGGAGCTGGCCGGCCAGGATGGGCTGCGCAGCTATTTCCTGGAGCTGCATAGTCACCATATGGCACTGCTGCTGTATAAGCCCCTCTCCTGGCCGACAGAGGCGTTCCGCTCGGAAGTTCTGGCACTGGCAGGGCGAATCAACTCGTCTGTGCATCGATTCCTCAAGGTCAAGCTGCACATCGGGGCAGGTCTTCGCAAAGATGACTGGCTTGCCATCCCCGATTCTACCGAAGAAGCATTTCAGGCACTCGCCGAGCGGCGCGAACCGGATGTCGCCTTTCCCTGTGTCTACGTTTATAACGAAGGCGGTTTCCGGCATTCAGCAGCCCGGAGCGTACGGCCGGTGCGATTTTTCCAGGAGATGACCGACGCTGTTCGAACCTTCGATGAGCCCCGGGCGCTGCTGGCGCTGGATGATTTCTTCCGCAGGGATAACGGCGCGGCCCGGCTCCAACCCGAAGAGCTTACCGCCATCGGAACGCAGCTGTTCGCCATCCTCTCCTTCACCCTGTATGAGTCCGGCATCCGGCTCGACGATGAACTGCCTCTCACGGACTTGACCAAAGAGCTGGACCAAATGGAAGATGCGTTGCAGTGGAAAGCATGGATAGCGGAGAAAGTGAAACGAATCTGCTCGCGTTACACGCCTAACGAGAACCTCAAGCATAAGGAAACGGTCGATTATATCATCCAATACATTCATGAGCATTATGCCGAGAACATCCACCTTCAGGATTTGGCCGACCAGGTCTATATCTCCAAAAACTATCTCAGCACGTTATTCCGCCAGTTTACAGGCGAAACCTTTGGAGATTATCTAACCAGGGTCCGAATGGAAAAAGCCAAGCGCATGGTTCTCGAGAAAAAACTGCTGATCGCCGAAATCGCCGAGCGGGTCGGTTATCGGAATGTTCCGTACTTCACCACCCTGTTCAAAAAGCATACCGGGCGCAGTCCCACTGAGTTCCACAGAGCCTGAACGAAGAGTTCCCGATTATTCCTGGCGTTAAGCATATGGCCCCCTTCACTCGATAATCGTAAAATACTGAAACGATTTGTTGATTTGTCCACTACGAGGGAGGCTCTGGACTTGGTACGTTAAGTGAAGAAGTAGATCAGTTACTTAAGGGAGGTTCATCCGATGAGAAAATCATGGCATCGTCTCGCCACTGGCGCTGCGGCAGTGCTTTCACTATCACTCATTCTCTCCGCTTGCAGCGGTGTCAAGAAGGAAGAAGGCGGATCCGCGGATTCGGGAAACGGCAAGTCCATCACACTCCGGATCATGTGGTGGGGCTCTCAAGCCCGGCATGACGCAACTTTGAAAGCGCTTGATTTATACTCTGAAAAGCATCCGGGCATCACTTTCGAACCAGAGTACCAGTCCTTCGACGGGTACCAGGACAAGCTGTCTACCCAGTCCGCGGGGAAAAATACACCGGATATCTTCCAAATGGATGCCGCCTGGTTCAACGATTGGGCATCCAGCGGACGGCTGGAGGATCTCTCCTCCATTCCGACGGACAAGATCGATAAGGTGCTGCTTGAGACTGGCACCTATCAGGGCAAATTGTACGCGATGCCGCTGGGCAACAATGCCTGGGGCATGGTGTACAACAAAACGATGATGGACAGTCTCGGCATTCAACCGCCAAAGACATGGGACGAGTTTTTTGCCATGGCGCGTGACCTGAAACCGAGGCTGGCCAAAGACCAATACCTCACGCGGGACCTGACCGCGGATGGCGCGTCCTATATGTCCTATCAGCTGAGCATGGGCAAAGGCTTCTCCATGAGCAAGGACGGAAAATTCCATTATGACGAGGCTACCTGGAAGGATTGGATGAACCAATGGGCTGAGCTTCGCAAAGAACAACTTGTGACACCTCCGGACGTGACCGTGTCGGATAAAGGGCAGGACGCACAAATGGACCTGCTCATCCAGGAAAAGATTCTGCTTCGGGGCGCACATGCGGCGGAATTCGGCGGAACGGATGCCTTAAAACCTGGCGTGATGGCACTAACGACTCAGCCGAGGGCCACGCAGGCGAGCGGCTGGCTGAAAGCCTCCATGTATTGGAGTGTCAGCCCCAACAGCCAATATAAAGAGGAAGCGAAGGAGTTTATCGACTGGTTCGTCAACAGCGAAGAAGCCGGAGAAATCTTGGGCACTTCGAGGGGGATTCCCGTTAATAAAAGCGTAGCCGATGCGCTCCAGCCTAAATTTACGGACGTCGATAAAAGCTCCCTCGGTCTGATCAACGAGGTATCCAAGGACGGCGCCGCGTTTGACCCCGGCCCGGGGAATAAGGGCGGCTGGGCCAACTTCACGAAGGAGTACGACAACATCACGCAGTCGATTATGTTCGGTAAAATCAGCATCGACGAGGGCTGGAATCAGATTGTCAAATTAAGCCAAAGCTTGGAGTAAGCTATGTCCCATAAGGGCTGGATTACGTTTGCATAAAATGCGTACGCGGCAGCGGCAGCAGTAGCACACCAAAAAGCACCTGATAGTATCAGGTGCTTTTTGGTGTTTGCTTTTCAGTTCTGAGCGGCATCTTGTAAGTCAGCTTTACCGCAACAATATAGGGAGCACCGACTGTGTCCTGGGTCGGCACAACTCCATCGAATCACAGCCAGCCACGACCGCTTTGAAATTTCGATGAAATAAACAGGCTCAAACAGCTTCTTTAAACCAGCATATATCAGATTCCACACGAAATAATGTTCATTGAAATAAAAAGAGGGCAGCCTGGGATGACTCCCTTAGACTGCCTACTATATACGATATCTTATATGTGTTTCCACACATTTTACTCTTCTACACTTTGTGCCACTAGGAAGCTTATATTTTCCTGTTGGGTGTAAAAAATCTCTGGAACCAAATTTGTTGATTTTATTGGGTTTACCAGAGTACGTGATAAAAGCGAAAAAAAGAAAGTCTGGAACTACTAAATATTACCATGGAAAAAAAGTTGGAAACCGCATTAATTAGGAACCTTACCAGTTATCTCAATACGGAAGGGGTCAACGTTAGAGTAATATTTCTTCCTGTATCCGATAAAGGATACCTCGGAAATAGTACCATCAGTAACTTTAAAGCTCAATTTTTCAATTCGTTCAACAGTACCGGTCAATATTAAGTGCCCCACTGTGATGACACGAATCCTTGTCAGTTTATACTGTTGTTTCTGTAGATTCTCAATTAAGTTTGCTATTACTGGCTTAATACTAGCATTCACGGGGTTACTTATCAAACTTTCTAGAAGCATGTCTCCAACTGAAGAATATCGTTCTTCTTTAGGTTCGCCTAATAATATTCTATTGGCACGTATCGTGGCAATTTCATCGGCAGAAAGACTTCTTCCCTGTCCTCCCCCATATGCCATGTCCATCATTGCTGATTCATGGTTACCTACAACTTTATGCAGTTCAACTTCTATTACTTCACCTGATTTACCTGATGTGATATTCAAATTCACAATTCTAACTAAACATGCTTGATTTCTTATAGCAAAACCCACAACGTTCTTTTGTTCATTTAACTTGCGGAGCTCATTTTCAACTTCAGAATTGGGATTATTCAAGGTCAAGTTATACTCTCCTAATCTAACTTCAGAAAAGCTATCAAATTCACTACTTAGATTTCCTAGCCAGTAGCTCGTTCCAGAGTTATCAATGTCTGTTTCCGCACTAAATTCTTTGTTTTGTTTTTCATCGACCCTTGGCACTATTCTTTTTATTTCGATCGGTTGCCCAGTTATCGTAGAAGAAGAAAGCACAGGAACTTGAACACCGGATTGAAACTCATCAGATAACTTTGAAGAAATGAAAGAATAAAGAGTATAAACGTCTATTACCCCCTGTCGATTTGCAGCCATTCCCGACAAACCCTGAATCAGGTAATCAGTAAAGGCGCCATGACCGTTTCGGTCATAGGCATATTGATGAGGTTGGCATGCGGCAACAATAACTTTTCCCGAACCTGTTATTTGAAGCCCTCTTAAAATGTCCTGGCTTCGGACTATAGAACCACTATGGCATGTATCAAAGAAACTAACTATTACTTTTGCTTTTGATTTATCTATCAAGCTCTTGACGTCAGCCATCTTTATCATGGAGTCAACTGTTTTTTGAGTCTCACCTTCAAATGGAACCAAATAACCCTCTCCTTGGTATAAATACCCATGTCCCGCCCAGAAAAGGAAGAGTATATCTTCATTTGTTGCACTTTCAAAAAACTCTTTTAAAGCTGCAGCTATTATCGTTTTTCTTGAAATAGTTCCTGTAAACTCCTGCACATCAGTAATATGGAAATATGACGGAGTCTCCATTAACAAACGTTTTACTTCACGGACATCATTTAATGTATTAGGCAAATCTGTGAATTCAGGAAATAAATTATTATTTACCGCTACTAAAATAGCTTTGTATGCCATTAGATTCATCCCTAGTCTATAGTGTTATTGTACTAACTTAAATAATCCCTAACAGGCGAGCAAGACCTGCCGTGGCACATATATAAGAAAAAGCTGTCGGGAGGCTTAAGGAATACTTTTGCTTAAAAACCCACTCTATAATTTGGGCTCGTAATAGTAATACCGAACCATGCTCAGGAATTTGAATAAACTCACATTTCATAAATTGGTCTTTTACAGAGTCTAGTTTTTTGTTGTTAGATATCTTATTAAAAAAGTCTCTTGAAACACTATTTTTGATGTTGTCCGGAAAATCCGAGCTAAGGATATGGTTAAGAGCGTCTCTATCACGAATATGTGAAACTATAGATTTATCTAAGTTGCATGATACTATCATAGGGAGATGGGAACTATAATCTTGAGTTTTTAGTATTTCCACAACATTAGTCAAAGTTAAATCTTGCTTTTTTACTTGTGCCGAAATAACCTTGTTTTCTCCAACCAATGAAAAGTCGTTTATCATTTCCAATCCCATGTTTCTAACATTTAACTTAGGGCTGCTTATGTATTTAAAAAACAAAAAAAGTGCGGAGGCATCTTGGTAATTTAGTCCTGCTGAATTCAACGCTCCCCCCGTTAATTTAGGTTCGTAATAGTAATCCATCTTTCATGATACCCCCTTATCTAGTTAATATGTATCAAGAAATAAACTTAAAAACAATGACTCCTTCGAACACATTCACATAATTTACACCAATATACGAGCTACTTTTTTGAGGAGTTCAACCAGATAGTATAGAGAAAGATTATTTTTTTCTATTGATTTTTCTAGACTGTTTTTGCTGCTTTATTTTCTTTTTTCGATCTTTATTTACCCTTATCCTTACATAATTTTCTTTAGAGGCTAGTTTTTGTTTCAGAGATTTAAACCTTTTATTCGTCAGATCTGTTGGGTTACTGGTTAGAGAAAAATCAAGAAATCCTATTGGATGATTGGTACTATCAATTAACATTAATGATCTGGGATCAGGTTCCACACTATCGTATATATCCGCAATAGTATTAGGTTTTCGTAGGAATTCTTTGAATTCTAATGGAGTCGGGTATTCCTTTTCCCATAAGGAGTACTCACCTATTTTTTTTCTTGTTTCACTAACCTCAAACTGTTCCACAAGAGGGCTCACAAAATATTTAGTAAGTGAAGAGGCATCTGTAATAATTACATCATCCTTCACCTTCGCTGTAAAATTGAAGATATTCAAACAGACGACCTTAATAATCTTCATTGAGTCAGGAGGATGAATTGGTAAGTCGATCGTAGCGACTTGTCTAATTTTATTCCAATCCTTTTGCAAAACTAATGCTCGTCTATTTACCTGCTCAACACCGTAATTAACTTCATGCTCTATTTGAAAAATTTCTTTAGGGGTATAAGGCCTGCGGAGACATTTCATCTCAATTAGTAGGATATGGTCTCCAAAAGTTGCAATGAAATCAAATTCAGCCGATTTTCCATCGAAAGCATCATCTATCTTTAGCCCTCCAACATTTACGTTAAGGCTTGAATTACTTGATAGGGCCATATTAATATAGCGTTCAAATGCTTTCCCTTTATAGGCATCATCTATATTCCAAATACCGAATTGTTGTTCAATCATTCGGGGTAAGTTCAACTGTTTAATTAATACCGGCACAAGGATTATTTCCTTTTTCCCCATGTAAACTAATGGTTGCGAAAATAAATCTGAAAAATCATCTTTATGTACCTTAGGCTGAAAGGTCAGCATATTGAGTAATTCACTTGCAACTTCATGCTCTACACCAAATATCTCTGTGAAGTTCGAAACAATCAATTCTTTTTCTATTCTTGGGGCGAGATGTTTATAACCACTACGGTTATAATCGTCAAACTTCTCGTGAGATTTTTCACTATATACGGATCCAAGCGCTTGAAGATATGAAATAAATAAAAAATAATTATCAAAACATATATTCCTATTTATTCCGATAGTATTTTGTGACCAGAAGTCACTATCGATAAACTCTAAGGATTTAATAGAGCTCTTATTTATCTTCTGATAAAATTCAATCAATTTAATTAACTTTTCAGTGTCCAAACGAAACAAAGATTGGGGATCATTGAGGTCAATGGATTCCGCAAGATCACTTTCCAAAGGAATTAGGTTATGTATCAGGCTGTTATAAAGACTTTCTTTTTTTAGAATATCCAATTGGTCCTTATAGGTGTACCTGATCATTGCAGCTAATTCAAGTTTTGCATATTCTTCGTCCAGTGGCTCGTAATACATATGCTCTTCATCTTCCGTATTACATTGCATGGAATATCCCCACTCTCTATACTTCACCAACTCCCACAGGTGGTTCAGCATTCCTCGATGTAGAGCAAGTAAGCTCATTTTTTCTATGTTTGGAATATCATACGGAGACACATCATTAGCAACTTCTAAATCTTTGTCTAGAACTTTTTTTCCTTTATAAAATAAATAGGAACAAAGTGTATTAAACATTTCGATTCCTGCTTCAAGATTAGAACCAATCGACAATTTTCCATTTTCACTATCAATGTCAGCGACATTCCGTGAAAATAGATCAATATGTTTAGAGCCTTTTATATTCGCTTCATACTCAATCACTGAAAGTCTCTGTTGGTTTTCCAAAAAAACACACATCATATGTATAATTGTTGGAATAGGAATTTGGAATAGCTCCGTACCCTCAAGTACTGTTGTATTACTCTTATTGTGTTTATAAATTTCTACGATGGTTTTAATGGTACCCATATACTGAATCATGAAGTCTATGTTATCTCTATTGTTTTCATCTAGCCTTTGCTGCACAAGCCCACATGCGGAAATGAATGTCTTGAGCGTTTTGTTTTTTTTATCAAAATCTCTTTGGAGTGGCTCTGGTAGACAATCACTTAGAAGTATTGGTTTCATTACATTATTACTATGTTGAAGATATACTTCATAGATTATTTCCGCTGCGGTCGTAGAATCCCCATTCGATAAAGCACTTTTTAAAATATCGTAGTCTATATTCATCGTTACCTCCATCAAGTAAAGACAATTATTGCAAGAATCTCTTTTAACACATAGACGGACTTTGTTTATGCCATCGAAAATTCATCAGGCATTCCAACAAGAAATCGGGCCCACATTAAATTTATAAGAAGACAGACCTCCCCGATACACTCTCTGCTCCAACTAATCCACTCAATAAAAGTTCCTGTCGGATGAGACAATGTATCGCGTAGCCACAAGAAATACTCAATTCTATCCCTCTCCCACTGTGTCAGAACTCCAATATGAACAGCATGATTGGTTAGATTCGACTTAGAACGTGGAAGTATCAAGCCATTAACCGTGACATCAAGGGCTTTGTTTTTATTAGACCATTTTAATATTGTATCTCTTGATGGTTCGAGTGTTTCACAAACCTGCACTCCGATTATTTTTGCCTCCACCCTGACTGGAGTTTCTCCGAGCCACGTATCGTAGAGTAACCTCAATGAAGCTTCCAGCGATAATACCGCGTAATGCACTGCCGTAGTTAAAAACTCCCACTCGCTATATCCATGAACGTATAAAAGCCTTGCTCTCTGCATCACATCATTAACATTTGCAGGACACACATTCGACAGCTTTGAATAGCTCATCATATCTTGGACCAAATCTTCAGATGTTAACACCTTTGGTACACCGTCATAAAAGCGAGTGATAGCTTGTATACGATTATCTGGTTGCCCTGTTGCTCTGCTTAATCTAATTGAGTGGAACCCAATGTTTTTTAAGGCATCATCACGAATTTGCAAAAGCCTCTGAACTTCCTCTATTTCATAAAATTCGACTGCTCGATCCAACATCGAATCCGCGTACCTTATGTTCAAAATTCCCAACTTACTTACGGACATCCATACAATTGAATTATGTTGATCAAAGGTCTGATGCCATTTATCGCCTGCATCTTGAACTTGATGAAGAATTAATTCATCAGGGAATTGTATTTTGAAGCTATAATCCCCCTGACCAACCATGAATCCAAGCACAAAAACATCATCTTGCAATTCAACAAGGACTACTGGACATGGAAATAATCGCTGAACCACTCTGCGTTTTGAAATGTGTCCTATAGATGAGCTTCCATCCGTTTTAATGAACGAATCTACTTGCCTTAATTCCCAATTTCGGATGTTCCATAAAAACCCTTTAATCTCAGAAATCCATTTATCCTTTCTAGAAAGGTTTAAATTGATCTCGGGCGGGCACGTTTTCATCACAGACCCCCCTTAATGTTTTGCTGCGTAGTGGTACCACTTAAAAAGGTTTCGGTAACCTCACCATTTTTTGCTCGATAAGAAAAGCAATAATAGCTGTCAGTAAATATGCTTAGTAGAGCTTATAAGGTCTTCCCCGTTTTACAATCGGACATTCGTTATCTAAGCTCATAAAAACTAAACTGTCGTTAAAATTAGTTTCATATTTTAAACTTTAAAACCGTAACGTCCTTACCTCCAAAATTGATATTATCTTCAAAAAAATATTCGTTGGGTTTGAATTTTTCAACTACAAATGCCAAGCTGTACTTTGCTCGAGTGACACCAACAAAGTATTTGTCTGGAGCCTTCAATCGGCTTATGGGATTTAGTAAGAATGAATAAAGTGACTTATTAGGAAAAATTAAAACACGATCCAACGTCATCCCTTTACTGACCCCAAAGTTTAATGAAGGATACCCCAAGGTCGGCGTCCTGACATCGTATTTTAAAATAGATGGTTTTAAGTGTTCGATATAAGCATGCACATCAATCTGTTGAATCTGAAAAACCCCGATGGCCGGTTCTTCGGCTTCTAGCACTCCAACAATCGGGTCCACTGGGTATACCAGATTCGCAAAGTTTGCTATATCAGAAACAAATCGTTTGGAAATGTTATTTTTAACAATGTTTATTTGAAGTGAATCTTTGCAAGTCTCAAGATAACTAAAAACATGCATACCACCCTTTTTTCTATCCGATTTCGGATTGTGGGTCTTAAGAGTTGCTTGTTTGTAGTCACCTACACAATGGATTTTGATGGATGAAAGGAATAAAAGTTCAAGGAGTTCTATATCTTTTCCCACCAGGTCCTGCAGCTCATCAATATAGATGTATGCATATGTTTCCTCAAGCCTTTTTAGGACAGCGCCCTTTGATAATTGATTTAAGAGAAGTGCAAACTCGGTAGCATTGTTAGCTTTTACATCGTTGTTCTTATTCAGAAAATACGACACGGTATTTTTTCTAGCATAATCAACACCATATGTCCTAGAAAAATCAAAAGACTTTATTTGACTGATCACTCCTAAAAAGCTTCTCTGATATGGCCTAATTAATTCTTTTAATATGAATTGAAACCAGGTACTTATAACAACATTTTTATCGAGAACACCATTATTTTGTTTTGCATACTCTTTCTTTATTGAGTAAACGCCTTTATTCGTGTAGGACAGCATCAAAATTTTCTTAGTAGATTTCTCAGATATAGACTTTGCATCACTACACATTCCGTATGTTTTACCCGAGCCAGCACAAGCAAGAACCAATGTATTATCGTATCGCATCTTTTATATACGCAGGATATTCGATGCATTCCTCTGAATCAAATACCCTCATTCCCCATTCAGCTTTATTGTTAATCATAAAAGATTCTATTTCCGTTTCATTTTTGTTAACCATTGAATTCCTTTTAGAAATTACCCGTTTAAACTTGTTAAAGACATCTGCTTCAACTGAGTTGACAGCCAGAATGCTGGGCTCAAGTGTATGTAGTGTTTCATTAGTTTCATAATGTATTTCTATCAAATCACCATGTGCCATGATGTAGTCCTTATATTTATCTATGATATTTCGTTGAATATCTCCATCATTATCCGTGATAATTCGTAATGGTTTTTTTACTAAAATGGCTAGATCACAATATCTTTTAAATGCTAATGAATCAACTGTAATGACATCTACTCCATTTTCAATTGGCTGCTTTCCGTAAGCATCTTTATAAGCGCGTTGAATAATTAATTCATCTGTCGGCCCTTCAACCAATATCACTTTTTCTGCTAATAGAAAACGAACAGTCCCGTAACCGGGCAATTTTTTGAAAAACTCCATAGTATCAGGGTTTACAGCATTTAGATGATTTATGTTTCCCTTATACAAGAGAATTATGTTTTTAAGGCCAATTTTGTTTGCTACAAAACTGCTGTGCGTTGATATAAAGACTTGTTTATTCTCGTCTTGATTTATTTTTGAAATAAGACGTGACATATTCCCAAATGCTAAGTTATTTTCAGGCTCCTCAAACAATACTACACTAGATTTATCGGAGTCTTGTTTAAATACCAATTCCATTTTGATTAGATTCTGAGTACCAAACCCCATATCTTCAAAAGGAATGTTCTCGACTTCGATTGAAACCTCATTCATCCATGATTCGAGCACATCTTCCTGCATACCAAACTTTATCGCCTTATCGTCTAGTTTTTCTTCTTCGGACAACCTTTCATTAAGGGCTATAACGTTCGGATTGTTATTAAATTCATGTTTCATTTTTCTATATGCCCTAGTTAAATGTACTTTTTCATCATCAGATAAATTGTTAGTAATTCTTGAATTAATAAATTTGTTTACTGCTGAGTCATAATCCTTTTGTGTAGTATCAATCACTGATACCTTTACTGGAAAAGTCCTAAATATAATTGGATTGTCACCAAAATCTCTCCAACTTACTTTATAAAACTCAACCGGTATATCATAAATCTCTCCATTTTGTAACATCGTTTGAAATGCCGATGAATAATCGGGATTAAACTCGACACTCATACGAATGCCTGGACAGTCTTCACTAAGCTCGTTATTTGTTCCTTTATATTCAGAATTATTGCTATCATTCTCGAAATAAGCTTCAACAATTATAGAAGGTAATTCTTCAATTTTCTGAGAAGGGTCAGCAATAATTTCTTTAAAATTGAAGCGAGATTCATAGTTGAAAAAGGATGCCTTAAATTGACGCTCAAAGGACGAATTATTTATTTTCCCACTCAGAAGGACTTGAATTATTTCAAGTAATGTACTCTTACCAGAATTATTATCGCCAACAAAAATATTGCAACCACTATTAAGTTCTATCAGAACATCTTTAAACATTCTATAATTCCTAATATAAAGTTTGTTCATCTTCATAGTGAGCTCTCCCCAAATTCAATATAGAAAACCTGTCAACCAACCACCTATTTAAAATAGAATACTACATTGATAGTTGTTTCCCTCATACTATTAAATCATCTATGCGTCCGAAACTTATGTGGAATTCCCTTCTGTTGTTTAACCTTCCAAAGAAAGTCACCGTCTACAAACACACTTGCTTTATTCATCGTTGCAAAATATCGTTTTTCTCGTGCATCCACTAGCAAAAGCTCAAAATTAAATTGCTCAGCACCTATGCCGTATTCATCGATATTTAGTCTAAACGGATCTGATGATTCAAAGCCTACCATCAAGTGTCCAACTACTTCGGATCTTGGCAATACAGTTAATTGAAATTCTGCACTACATATTCATTCAATCCATACACACGGTGCCTAGACAGCTCTTTTCCTTGATCGTTGCTCACATACAAAGAACCACCAATCACAGTGACAGGTAATTCTGTGGAATTGGTAAATGCCACCTCTATAGAAGCGCAACTGTCGGCATCATAGACAGCATGCAAAGCGTTTTCTAAAAATCTCATCTCGAATTGCCCTTTATTTAAGTACATATAATCAAAATCGCTGCGTTTAGCCACCGTATTCGTACTTCCTTTGCGAATCAAGCAATATCCCTCGTTCAGTCTGTCAAATTTCTTCCTCATCATGTATGGCTTATTATCTGTTTTGTGGATTTTGAAAACGCCTAACACTGCACCTTTATATTCATATTTGAAATAATCAAACTGTATTTCCGGTTCGATATTATTCATAATTAACTGCACATAATTAGATGAATCTATTAATTCCTTAGGATCTATTCCCTTTATCTCCTTACCTTCTGGTCGATCCTTGACTCCAACAATAATAAATTTATCTCCATTATGCCGTGAATTAGCCATCGCCATTATATCCTTTAGTAAATCCATACTCTTGTCTTTATGGTACTGCCTCTCCTTAAAATCCAGATAATCGCACTCATAGCCGAATTCGATTAATTCAACAATCTTATCCATCGGCACCTCACTTTAACCTTAGTAACTATGGACTATACGTTATATGTAAAAATTCGACATCAACCAAGAAAATCCTACTTTATTCACAATAATTATCCAAAAACATGGACCATAGAAGCATATCAAAAAGGATGAGTAGTGTGATTATACTACACACTATGCTCATCCTTCTTTAGTAGATTATTCAATTGTTTTGTTAGCTTTTCATCTACCTCTAACGTACTTTTCCTGTACATAGGACTAAAAGTCTTTATATTTTCTAGTGAGGTAATTTTTTTATTATACTTATTCATCTGACTAATGATTACAGGGAGATGTCGGAGCAAATATTGTTCATCTGTTTCAACCCTACTATTTAAAAACTTAATGGTCTTTGGAAATTTCTCTGGTGCATTAACTATATGTTCTTTAATACTCTTTGGCACATGGACTAAAATTGTATATTTTTTTATCTGTTGCGTAGGATTTCTTCTGTACACTTCATCTGCAGCCACAGTCAAATCTTTACTGTAGAATATCTAGCTGCTTCCAATTCTTTTGAATTTTTTCTAGGCAGTTTGACCAAACCTCTATCGCCTTCTGAAGCATCATAAGCCTGAAATAATGATCCGGGTTATTTGTAAATGGATAGTCATGATACTTTTTTTGTCGTTCTATATTTTGTTTATATACGTCAATGATTCGTTCAACATCTTCAATCAACTCTTCCATGTCAACACCTTCTTTTTGTTCCGGTTACTATACTTCTTACCGTCATCAATCGCTTTCCGCAAGGCTTTTAGTTTTTGAATACTTTGAAAATAACGCTGTAGTTTGATGTCTGAATAAATATCATTTCTTAAATTGATCAGATAACACAATTCCGTTTCCCCTTCGCCATCTACAATGTAAATAACTTCAGCAAATTCGATTATGCTAATAATTCTCACTTTCCATTCCTTTTCTAGTGCAGCTTTTTTGAACCATTGCTCACGAATTGCCTTTGTACATGTGTAATAATTTCCTTTAAATAAAATCCCCCTTGATGTAACTTTCCCATAACCTTTTCTCATATAGTTAGTAATCATATAACAAAACAACTCCTTTCTTATTAACCTCTATCAATCATTGTATCTTTTATTTGATATTTTATACATTTTATCTTAATTTAGATATTCATCTCAAAAAAAATAGTCCTTCTCCTTTTTAGCAATCTAAACTTCATCATCCTACATATTATCGTCAATCCGCTTACTCAACAGGTATATCAAAAACAATAATATACCCATACACATTGCCTCCGTGCCTTGTCTCCAGTCATGATTTAAAAGAAATCCTGCCCCAAAACCCAGTAACAGGGTTATCACAGTTTTAATTATCGAGTTTTCCCCCGTACCTGATCGCTTTCCCATAATAAACACCTTCACTTTGAAATTATTATTTTTCAAGCCTGTCCGCCTTGAAAATGTTGCAACGGCATTTCCCCCACATTTTCCATCTACAAACCCTTAATTGTCACATCTATATTAAAGAATTAATTAATTCTCCTGAATATATTATTGAGAATAACACTAAGTTATTATACATCTCCAATATCCTTGTAAAACTAGAGTATTTATAGGGACATATAGACCTCCCCGCCTGGTGATAAAAGGATCTTCACTTTAAATTTTTGACTCCTTAAGGGCTTATTTCGGACCTATTCAGATTAAGCAATTATTAATAACTTTCTTAGTTTAAACAGTTTTCCTTCGGTGACGGTGAAATTCACCACCACCTAGGGACACGGAGCTACCAACTGTTATAGATAACCTAAAATCTACAAGCTCAAGCTAAATTCTACAAGTCAGGCCGATCGTGCTGATAAAATTGATTTTAGCGATATAAAAGTGTTTCCCATAAAAAATAAAGGTCCCGAAAGTCATTAACTTCGGGACCATCAAACTACTTCATAATTATAATGTGAATTTCACATCTTTAATGTACACTTCGCACTATAATGCCATCGAACATCTGACTGATGCATTTTTTAAAAAATAATTTAGATATTTATTCACCTGTCAATTCGTTATTCATTCTTTGTATTTCAAATAGGTATCGATGAATACGTCCTAAATCAATAGCATCTTTATCGAGACTAGCTACATATAATAACTTGAGCCAGAAAGCATCTTCTCTAGCATATTCCTCTATTGCTAGCGCAATATTCTCTTCTGTTAATGATTTGACTATGATTTCTGGTTGTGGGGGGGCAATGAAGTTTATATTATCTCTATTCATTTGGTCAAGAAGATTCAAAGGTGTTGATACAACAACTGTTATACTGTACCCATCTTCTAGTTCAACAAATACATCAATATTGTCATTCTCCTTATTACTAATTTCTGATAAAGATGTAGGATAACTGATTTTAAGCACCTTCATGGTTTTAAACTCCTTACTTGCCATAAATTTTATACAAAATATTAATAACAGCTTGCTCATTTGCCTTATTAGCTTTTGCTAATATTTGCATTTCTCCATTACTCATTCTATAAAATACACGCGCTCCCTCTCTGCCTCTCAAATAATTAATGTCTCTAGTCAAATTTTTACTTCCAATACCTGGATTTACATTACCTTTAAGAAATTTAGATATGAGTTCATCAGCTTCTTTTTGTATCGCTCGGCTTTTACCCATTTGCTCAGCAGCTTTTACGAGTCCAGCATCAGCTTTTATCATACTTGCAACTTTTCCGCTTCCTCCGATTGGGCCCATAAATAAGGATTCAACCATACTTTGTGTAGATGCGCTTTGTTTTATCATACTCTTCATCTGCGCCCTAGCCCAGTTCATATTTCCAGGAGTGTTATCTTCTTTTACATAGTGGTTTCCTGTTGACATATTATACAAATACTTGAAATAGTTGTTGTCTTTATTTCCTAGTAGTGAATAATGTTTTGCTTCTTGACCTAGAATACTTCTAATTTTCCACCAAGCTGCGGACTTGTACCCTTCGTTAATAGCAATATCTAAATAGATATCCACCTCTACTTCACTAACTATATGTCCTGTCGGATCCACATAAATCAACGGATTGTTATGCACATACGTATAAAGATTCTGACTCAATGGGTTCCCCAGCTCACCCTCATACGTATCCTCACCCATAAACCGTGCCGTTCCCGGATCGTACCAGCGGGCACGCAGGTACTGCAGGCCCGTCGTATCATCCCAATACTCACCGGCGTAGCGCATCACGTTCGGAACGGTTTCCTTGGTTTCATTAACTGGGCCACCCCAAATATCGTAGGAGTAACTGTTTAGCTGCTTACCCTGCTCATCCACCAGACCGACGACATCGCCATGACCATTGAACTGGTAATACTGCAGCTTCCCAGTTGCTCGGTCCTGCCTTGCCGTTAACTGACCGTAGAGGTCATAGACATAGGCATAGGTAAGAGTACCTTTGCTTCCGGAGACTTCCGCTTCCGCGATCAGCTTGGCTTCCTCATCATAGTAATAACGCGTCGTATTCGTGCCTTCCTTACGTTCATACAGCAATCCGTCTCCGTTGTAAGTGTAGCTGACTTCCTTGCCTTCTCCTGCCACCTGGGTTAACCGGTTCTGGCTGTCAAACGTATAATCCGCTTCCTTCAGGCCGAATATCTTTCCGCTTCCCTGCTCCAGCCGGTTCCCGTTAGCGTCATACGTATAACTTAAATTCTTGTCACCTGATGTTTCCGTCTGAATCCGGTTCAGCGGATCGTAAGTGAATTGCCCTGACGTTCCGTTCTCCGTGCGGGAGATGATATTTTTGTTCGGGTCATAGCTATATCCGAATTCGTGCACGGATGTGCTTCCCTGCTGAACGGTTACGCCTGACAAGTCATATCCGTCATAGTTAAAACCGGCACTGAGTCCACTATCAAAGCTTCGGCGCTTCAGCAAACTGTTAGCCCCATATTCAAAGGTCATTCGATCCAGCGGAGAAGCTGACATCAAGGAAGGTCCACTGCTTCCGGTGCTGATATCCATCGCCGAGACTCGATTCATTTCATCAAGCTTAGAAGATATGCGAATGGATGCTCCGGCAGCGTCCGTCAGTATATATCCGATTTTCGACTGCGTATTATATTCATACGACACCCTGGTTCCGTCTGGAAACTCCAGTTCCTTCAGCGTTCCATCCTCAGGATTGTAGGAATACGTCGTCTTACCCGTAGGATCGGTCATACTGGTCCGGCGGCCTGCATCATCATAGGCGTAATTCACCGAGAAATCCGGTCCGCTCTTTGAAATAAGCTGATTCTCGGAGTCATAACCGAAGTTATAGATCTGGTTCTTGCGGTCCACCACTTGCGTTACGTTGCTTCGGTTGTCGTACTGGTAGACCGTGGTTTGATTGGCCATATCGGTCTGGCTGATCAGGCGACCCATCTCGTCATACATCTTTGTTACTTTCTGTTGGTCCGGCAAGACAACCTGAACCAAATCACCAGCCATACTATATGCATAGCGAGTAACCTCTCCCTTCGGATCCTTCACCGAGGTCAAGCGGCCCAGCACGTCGTACGTATACTCGGTACGCTGCTGATTGCCGTCAATGGATGCCGTCACCTGACCGAGCAGATCGTATTCCAGATGCTGAAGCGGCGTAAACCCTCCATTTTTCCACTCTTGCGTTGATATTGTTCTTCCCAGTACATCATAGGTTTCACGCTGTTTGTTTCCAGCAGCGTCGCTATACGTGGTTGTCCGTTCCACGACTTGATAATCCGTGCTGCTGCTGGTTCCATCAGCGTATACCGTTTTCGTGTTTCTTCCAAATGCATCATACGTCAGGCTCGTTGTATTGCCTTCGGCATCGGTCACTTCCGTCATGTTGCCTTCATCATCATATTCATACTCGTATAACGCATCATGCGTTTTCTCCTGCACCAGCAGCCCAAAAGGATCATACTGCTCCGTCGTAATCACGCCGTCCGGTGCTGTCTGAGTGACTCGATTCAATGCGTCATCGAAACGAATGGTCGAAAGCGTGCCGTCACTGTATTCAAGCTGGGTGATTCTACCCCATTTATCATAAGTGTACGTCTGCACATTTCCGTCGCTATCTCTCTGGCTTTTGAGCTGTCCTGTCGGCCAATATGAATAGTCCGTCGTAATTACAGAGGACTGTGAGGCTACGCCCTTCACGACCATGCTTTGGTTTGTCAGCAGATGACGTCCATACGGGGACTCGTATTTATACGTCTGTTCAATAAATCGTGAATCATCCTTGACTTTGGTTTTTGTCCGGTTGCCGTAAGTGTTGTACTCGTACTCGGATTGAGCAAACGGTGTTCCGCCCAATCCTTGCGACACGACCTCTTTCGTTACACTGCCCTGCCCGTCATATTCCAGATGTGTAACCTGAGACTGCGTGTCGTTCATTTTGACGGTTACCTTGGAAGGTTCCTTCCACTCTGCTGTACCCGTCATATGCTGGTATTCATAGCTTGTTTCCTGGCCGGTGCTTGATCTCTCCGATGTAATGAGGCCAAATTCATCATAGGTATACGACGTGGAAACAGGCTCGGAAGCTGCACCATTTTGAATATATCGTTCTTGGATCTGCTGCGGTGCATTTCGTTTGTTCGTCTCATCATAGGTATACTCTTCGATATAACTAACCGAATCTCCCGATTGGTGATATTCCTGCAAGTAATGAAGCGCCGGACTAGAGCTTCCTTCAAAGGAACTACTCAGCTTGTACGTTTCGTCCCACTTGCTGCTGCTTACGGTCGTGGTCCAGTTCACATCTCGTCCGTAACGACTCAAGTCTTCACCCGTATACTCGAAGCTGCGGGAACCCAGTATTTTTTCTCCCGATGTCGAACTGAATGTATCCTTGCGGGAGCTGACCTTAAATACATGCCTAGTTGCATAATCCCCAATCTGTTTCAATGACGCTTCATATTGAATATCGGTGATCCGGGATGTCGGGTACACGATACGAGTCAACAGAACCGTCCCGTCAGCTTCATGCTGTTCAGGCATACTAACCAGCCCGGATAGGAAGTTAAACTTCGACACCGGATGGTTGTACACATAAGTCGTACTTCGCGACATGGAGTCAATAACCTCTGCCAGAAGCGTATAGCCTTCCTTCTGAACCTTGCGATATTCCACGCTTTGGTCCGTTCCCTCCAAAATCACAGAAAGACTCAATGTATGATGTCTGAATTGGAGAGTATTTCCTTCGCTATTCGAAATCTGTTTTAATACAAGCCCCTCGGGCGTCTGATCATATAAAAAGCTCACCGTGTTGTTATAGTGGTCTTTGATTTGTAGCAGATAACCTTGAGCATCAAAGTAATAAACATAATCATTGAGAACCGTTAGTTTGTATTCACTTGATTGTCCATTCACGGTTACGCTTTGATCCGTTACCAGATCCATGTCATTCCAGTTATATCCTACAATGTCTAATGAATCGGACAAGGCGTAGGAGCCCGCTCCAGGAAAATACAAATAACGTTTACCACCATGCAATTGAATATGGGGAAGATCCCATCTCCAGCCCCGACCAATGCCGTAAGATGACTCCTCTCTTCGCATGCTAGTGTTATTCACGGCCTGGCCGGTTACCTCATCCTGACGGATTCCGATCTCTTCGTTCGCCTTCGAGCTGTCGTATACCCGTGTTAATGAAAACGGGATCATACCCGGAAGCTCCAAATCCACGCTCGCATAATTCAAATCACCGGTAGCCATGGAGACCGAATCTTGACCGTAGTTGTTGAAGTAGGCCGACGAGTCGTCATGGATTCGTACCTGATCAAGAGCTGCTTCGTCCACGTCGTTTGAATCTTCAGCCAACGTTTTTGATAATGACACCACAGCCTTCTCATCATATTGCACAACATCCGGTACCTGTATATTAGCCAGAACGGTATCGGCTGCTTTTGAGCTCTTCTTACCGCCCAGAGATGAGTATATTTGATACAAGGTATATCCATCCGCAATCTTTTCTTGAACCCAAGCGGTGTCAACACCATACTGCTGTGTCAACATCTGAATCGTAATCGCAGGTGAAGAAATCTCTCTTGAATTGGCTGTTACCTTGCTGCTGTCTCCATATACCAAAGAGCCCATATTCCCCATTAATAAGCTTATACATAAAACAGCTATACATCCTCTTTTGAACACATCGTCACCTCTATCGCATCTGATGGAATTAGAATGGAAATACCTTTTTGCTTCGCTTCGTTACGTTGCCATTGTTGTCGTATTCATATAGAATCTCATCTCCCGTACGGAGAATCACTTTAGAAAGCCGGTTATTTGAGCCATAGTGATACTTGTTTTCCGCGGCTAGAATCATTAGAGCAGAATTGATCACCCCTTCAAGAGCGGTTCCATCTTTCTCTATTAGCTTTAAATAGTAAACCTGGCCCGCTTTGAGCTCCCATTCCAAGACGGTGTAATCCCAACCATGCTCTCTCTCCTGATCAACCGTCGTGGCCAGCATATCGGTCAGTCCAGCATCAGCGTACAATGTCACTTGAGGCTCCTTCTCGAAATTCTTGCTCTCCTTGACAACAAATCGGTATAATCCATCCGCCTCCGGTTTAAATCGATAGTAGTTCTCCTGCTTCTCTTTTAGATCGATGTCCTCTGCTCTCCGTTCCACAAGGTCGATGAACTTGTCCGTGATTTCAGTAAAAATAAAGCTTCTGGATGGACCTGCAAAAAGTACGCCTTGAAGTGAGGACACGGTCACTTCCAGACTTGCACCATTAGGCACGACTTGTTCCTCATCCGTTCCGGTTGCCTCCCTCAGAACGTTTCCGCTCGCGTCCAGCAACCGATAATCATAATACCGGTCTGAGACAACAGATGCATCCGTCAGCAGCTTGGCCTCAAATTGGCCCGTATTCGTAAAGCTTCCCAGTTCTCCAGCAGCCAGTTCCTTCTTAAGTAACGCCTTCTCATCGCTGGTCTCTGCAGTAACGGGTATCGAATACTCATAGGTAACGGCTCCCGCTGAGGTTACAGTTACAACAACGACACCGCCACCAGGAATGACAATCTCCTGATCTATTGAATTGATGTGAGCTAGTTCCGGTTTATTCCCTGGGCTGTATACTACATAATCGTAAAAGCTCTTTCCTTCAAGAGCATTCGATTTAATCATCTGACTTGTGGTTTCCGGATTGGTAAAGATCACACTCTCATGCTGTCTTACGGTTATCTTTTCTCCCACCGGCTCCTTAGCAGGTTCTGCCTGGAATAGTCGATATACGGCCCCAAACAAAACTTGACTGTCCGAAGAAACGGTCACGATCACCTTATTTCCAGGCGCAACGACAGGCTCAATGCTGGTACCTGTTCGACGATCGATTTCCACGCCGGATCCATCATAGAGAACATAATCGAACGTACGGCCACCATTTACAGCCTCACTCACGATAGCCTTGTCGATCGTACTGATATTCGTAAATTGATAGCTCTGTCCCTGATTCAGTGTAGCTCTGTGGAATGCGGGTTCTGTGCTTGCTTCGACGGTAACATTGCCTGAGTACTCATAAAGAATCGGAACAGAAGAAGGGTTCGTGATCACGATATGGGACTGGGATGGCACTTCAAGTCTTGAAGATGTATTAAATCCATCCGAGAAAAGCGATCCATTCGAACGATAAATGGCGTAGTCCATGGCACCACCGACCTGATCTGAATTATGACGAAGCTCAGCATCAGGCCCGCTGTTATACAAGACATACGATTCATTTGGATTAATAGTGATATGCTGCACGACTTCACCCGGATCATCTTGTCCGCGGAACACACGGTATAGACCCCCGAAACTGACAGGCTCATCTGATGCCGCCGTAACGACTGCTTTATAGCCCGGAGGTACATTAGGTTCCACCGTAACCCCCGTTCTTCGTGACTGTTCCGCCCCCGTTGCATCATAGATGATGTAATCAAAGGTACGACCACCAGCCAAGGAGGCTGTGCTATCCAAATACTCGCTTTCCGTGCTGACATTGGTGAACGAGAAGCTTTCTCCCTTGGACAGGGTTACGCGCAGATAAGCAGGCTCTGAACTGGCCTCTACGGTAAAATCATCCGTATAATCAAACACGATGGGCTGGGTACCGGCAACCGTGACGTTAGCATAGCCTTGTTTCGGCACCTGCGGACTGGAGCTCCGATTAAAGGCATCCGAAGATCGACTGCCATCAGCTCTATACATGACATAATCGAATATCCCGTTTACTTTACTGGCATTATTCATGATGGGATTAGACAGCGTTCCATGGTTGCGGAATATATAGGACTCCCCCGGATTAAGGGTAATCTGACTGATGGCCTCATTCGGCCGTCCTCCGCCTTGGAACACGGTATATATAGCTCCAAAAGTCACCGGGTTTTCCGACACTGCTGTTACTACTGCCTTGTTATTCGGATACACCCTGGGTTCAACGCTTGTCGCTTGTCCACGGGAGCGTTCCGTCCCGTCTTCGTAATAAGTAACATAATCAAATAACCGATCGGACGAGGAGGAACCGTCGCTGTCCAAGTATTCGTCATTGCTGCTAATATTCGTAAACTCGTAACTTTCTCCTTGATGTAAAGTCACTCTTTCAAATGCAGGCTCTGCGCTGCCTTCAACCGCGAAATCATCCGTATAATCAAACACGATGGGCGTATTTCCTATGTTCGTGACAATCGCGTATCCCAATGAAGGAATGCTGGGGCTGCCCTTTTGATTAAATCCGCTCCTGTATATGGTATCGTCGGGTCTGTAAATGACGTAGTCGAACAAGCCGCCAACGCTGCTTGCATCATTCCGGATGGGGTTTGTAAGTGACCCATTATTATAAAAAACATACGTATCCCCCGGATAAACGGTTATCCGGCTAATGGCACTTCCTCCTGTGGGCCTTACATCAAACGTTCGATATGGGACGCCGAATGTAACCGGAGTCGCCGTAACCATGGTGAGTACAGCTGTACGGCCTGCTGCAACGCTAGGTTCACTAGACGTATTCGTTCCTCTTGAATATTCGGTCCCATCCGGTAAATAAACGACATAATCGAAGCGGTCGCTGGACTTGCCGTCGCTTTCCAGCGTATCCGTCTTCGTACTTACATTCGTAAACTGATAGCTTTGTCCTTGGCTCAATGTAACCCTCGTATACGCAGGTTCAGTGTAGCTTTAAAATAAAGTTTGATCAAAAGTTCCCGCAAAAGCTCATTTTTCGGGCAAATAAAAAGAATCCGTTTTGAAAAAAAGATTGATCAAAATGGATTCTTTTCTTGTGGGTTAGTATACACTTTTTAAAATAAAGTTTGATCACTTTCTACCCTTGACGTTCCACAATAGCGCCCGATTGCAGAAGACCACTGTTTGCAATTGAATTATTTATTCATATAAGCTTTGATTTCTTCTTCTGACATGGATGAATCGCATTTCACGTTTATTGTGTCACCATTAGTAAAAACGAAACCAGGAACCGTTGGAATGTCGTATTCATTACGGAAGGCCGTAATACCTTCCATATCAGATTTTTCCACACTATTTACATAATAGATAGTAGTATCAGTTTCCTCAGCAACTTTTTTTAGTTTTTCAACGAATATTTGGCAAAAAGGACAAACAGCCTTTCCAATATAGATTAAGGCTTCGGATTCCCCTTTTACCAATGCCTGTGCTTTTTCGGAATCGATTTTATCAAAACTAGCTACATTTTCTTCATAAGTAGTCATCATCGCTCAATCTCCTTTTTCTAATGTTATTATTATACAATAAAGTGTAAATACTCAAATAAATTACGCTTACGTGCTTGAATGTTCAATCCTATCAAAAATTGATGTGAAACACAAAAATTGATCTCAATCAAAATATATTCCTACGATTTGATAAATTCTTCCGTATGTCACAAGAGTTTACTCTACAATCTCGCGCACGTTAGCCTAATGTTTTAAAGTTCTTTATATTTATTTTGTACCTGAACAAGAACGTATCTTTTAATCCACATTTGTGTAGCAACAGTTAATTGTTCATCCTCTTTCTCAAAGAACAGACCTGAGCCTTCTTTCGCTTCAAATTCCCAGCCGTTTGAACCAATCATTTGTTTAAGATTTTCATCGGCTATCGAAATACCGTCATTCTCGCTTCTTATGATATACCAAGTGGAATCATCGTCTGTTACGATCTCTATTATCTCTTCATCGGAATTTCTTAGTTTTTCAATTGCTACTTTTGCAGTTAGATTTTCTATCGGTAGAGGTTGATTTAGACCCACACCCTAAATAATGAATATACAAAAGCACTTACTCTGAAATAGAGTAAGTGCCTTTGCATATCTTTTCAATCTGCAGAATTCTTTAAAATATGTGAGATTGAAGCGAAACTTGAGTTTAAAAGGACTCTTGACGACAATAGTTTTTATAAACTAACAATTTTACGATTAATGAAGAACCGCTAGTTTATAAAAACAGAAAGCACATGTAACTAGTTTATTATTTCTTAATTACTACATTAAAATATAACTTTTATTCATTCAATGTGCCATTCAGTTCAGCAGTTTTAGTAGAAATTAAATCCATTAACTCAGGTGATAGGACATCATAGGTAGGTAATCCAATATCATTTAAATCTTTTCGGATATCAGCCATTTTTGAAGCCGGTGTACCTGTTTCGATTACAGACGAAACAAATGCTGCAAATTGTGGTGCAGACCACCCTTTATCCTCTGATAATTCTGTATGAACAAAATCTAAACCATAAAATGCATGATCTCTATTTTCTATACGACCAAATAAATGTGCTTTACATTCTTTACAAAAATGTCTTTGAATTGTAGCTGTTTCATCAACAATCTCTAACTTATCGCCGTTTCTAATGACATGAACTTTGTCACGAGGAGCTACAGCTACTAAAGAAAAATTGGCACCCTCTGGTTTCCAACACTTAGAACAACCACATGCATGGTTGTGCATTGTTTGTGAATCTACCTTGACTTCTACTTTATTGGATTCACAAAGACACTTTAGTGTTCCTCCTACAAAGTCTTTTACTTCTGGATAATCATTAATCCCGTTATCTAATCTTGGATGTAATTTAGTGGTAGTCATATGTTTTCCTCCTTGAATATATTCATTATTTTTCATACGTTAACATCGTACGGATTGACTCACCCTTATGAAGCAAATCAAATGCATCATTGATGTCTGTAAAGTTTAAGTGGTGTGTGATAAACGAATCGATATCGATTTCACCATTCATATAATCTTCAACCATTCCTGGAAGCTGCGTTCTGCCTTTCACGCCGCCAAAGGCAGAACCACGCCATACTCGACCCGTTACTAATTGGAATGGACGCGTATGAATCTCTTTCCCTCCAGCTGCTACACCGATAATAGTACTTTCACCCCAACCTTTATGACAACATTCAAGAGCAGACCTCATTACTTCAACATTTCCAATACACTCAAAGCTATAATCTACTCCTCCATCTGTCATTTCAACAATGACTTCTTGAATTGGTTTATCAAATTTAGCAGGATTTAGAAAATCAGTTGCGCCCATTTTTTTAGCTAATTCAAACTTATCTTCATTTAAGTCTACAGCAATAATTCGGCTTGCTTTTGCTTGAACCAATCCTTGAATAGCGGCTAATCCAATGGCTCCTAAACCAAATACGGCTGTCACAGCTCCTTCTTCCACTTTTGCTGTGTTGTGTACAGCGCCAATACCTGTAGTCACACCGCATCCAAATAGACCAATTTTATCAAGTGGCGCTTCTTTGTCAATTTTTGCTAAAGAGATTTCAGGAACGACTGTATATTCACTGAATGTACTTGTTCCCATGTAATGATAAATAGGCTCTCCATTATAAGAGAAACGAGTTGTTCCGTCAGGCATTAAACCTTTACCTTGAGTTTCTCGTACAGCACTACATAAGTTTGTTTTACCAGATCGACAGAATTTACATTCCCCACATTCAGCCGTGTATAGTGGAATAACATGATCTCCTGGTTCTACTGAAGTAACTCCTTCACCTACGGCTACTACAACACCAGCGCCTTCATGACCTAAAACGGCAGGGAATACGCCTTCTGGATCATCCCCTGATAATGTATAAGCATCTGTATGACAGACTGAAGTGTACAGTATCTTTACTAAAACCTCTCCGGCTTTTGGATCCTCTACATCGATTTCTACAATCTGAAGCGGTTCTCCCGCTTTAAATGCAACGGCTGCTTTACTTTTCAAATGAAACCCTTCTTTCTTTTGTTTTATAGCGTTACCATACCCATAATTACATATCAATATACCGTTGACAATACTGACACATTTGTCATCATGGACACATTAATACGTAAAAAATGTGAAACACTATGATGTTTACATTTCCATGATTACATATCGTAATTTAAATTACCATACTGACAAATATGTCATAATAACCAAAAGTGTAATGGATAGGTACGCGAACTGAAAAATTAATGCCTGTTTTTCTTTCTTACACCCATGCTAAGTATACATAGATGTTATTCAATCTCTGTTTTATTAGCGTCTCTTTCTAAAGAGTCGCTAAAAATATCTCCCCAATCACAGATTGAAGTTACAACAGGTTCTAGGAGACAACCAATTTCACTTAGTTGATACTCAACTTTAGGAGGTACAACGGGATATACAGTTCTAGTAATTATGTTATCATCTTCTAATTCCCTTAACTGTCTAATTAACATGCGTTGATTGACTTCGGGAAGTTTTTTTTGCATTTCACTTAACCTTAATGGAGACTCCTGTATCAAACACCATATAATCACTATTTTCCAACGTCCACCTATAACTGATAAAGCCAAATCTTTTCCAGTAAAATAAGTTTTATCTTTATAATTAATTTCCAATTATATTCACTCTCTCTATAAGTATTGATATATCACGGTTTAAACCGTCGAAACGATATTAGAATGTTCTTTTGGTTTTCCGGAAATTCTCACATATTAAGAATTCTAATCCTTGCCTTGTTTGATGCTCAGGTTAAGTTTTCTATAGAAGCAATCTCCGCATCATACCAATAGGGCTTCTTATTTACAAGTTGTCTTAAAGTTTTCTAACAGTAATGCTCCTTTCTTTTACTATTATAGCATAGTGACAAAAACGTCAGTATTGTAGATTGCATTTTATTATGTAATTATGGGTATGGATATCAATAAAGCATTTGGTTTACTTCATTAGTTAAATCAATCCGTACAATTATAAACAAATGGAGAATGGAGAGTGAAATAAATGAGTCTTAAACTAATTGAACAACAACGCTCTTTTGATGGGGAACAACGTAAGTACACCCATTATTCAGAAGTTTTACAATGTGATATGACATTTAGTATCTACTTACCATCAAATAAAGAAAAGAAAAAAATCCCTCTTATTTGGTGGCTATCTGGATTAACTTGTACAGATGATAATTTTAGTCAAAAAAGTGGATTTCAAAGATTGGCTGAAAAATATCAAGTGGCAGTCATTATTCCTGATACTTCACCACGCGGAGAAAACGTTGCTGATGATGATGCATACGACCTCGGACAAGGTGCCGGTTTTTATTTAAATGCCACACAAAATCCATGGGCAAAGAATTATCATATGTATACTTACATCACAGAGGAGTTAACAGGTATTACGTCCACTTTAGTACCTGGATTTTCAGGAAAAGAAAGTATAATGGGCCACTCAATGGGAGGTCATGGTGCTTTAGTAATTGGGATAAAAAATGCTGCAAGATTCAAAGCGATTTCTGCTTTTTCTCCTATTTCAAGTCCTAGTCAAGTCCCTTGGGGAATAAAAGCTTTCTCAACTTATTTAGGTGAAGACAAAGCTTCTTGGAAAGAATGGGATGCTTCAGAACTCATTAAAGCAACTGACACCCCCCCTATTCTTATTACACAAGGAACTGCAGATCAGTTTTATCCAGAACAATTGGAAGAAACGACTTTCTTAGAAAATGCCCAAGCAAATAACGTAGAAATAAACTATAAGCAAGTTAAAGGTTATGATCATAGCTATTTCTTCATCTCTACATTTTTGGAAGAACATTTCGAATTCCATATGAAGCAATTAAGATGATGCTTTTTAACAAATAAGATTCGGAACGGTAAATATTCACATTTAATTAGATTGTGGATATTTTTGATTGTTTTTAAAAGGTAAGAGAATAAGGAGGTATAGTTAATATGGATATTAAAAAAATGTTAGTCAATGACCGTGTTAAACCATACTTATTAAAAGCCCGTTATGGGATTGAAAAAGAAAGTAAACGAGTTGACTTATCAGGAAATTTAGCTAAAACGGATCATCCTAAATCGATAAGAGATGAACACCCGTATATTCAGCGAGATTTTTCAGAGCTACAGATGGAATTAATCACACCTGTTACTGAGACATTAGAGGAACTGTTTAATTACTTAGCAGCCATCCATGATGTTGCTTATCGTTCTATGGGTGATCATGAAATGCTTTGGCCATTAAGCATGCCACCACAGTTACCAGAAAAAGAAGAAGATATTGTTATTGCGAAATTGAAAAATGTTGAAAATGTTCTATATCGTCAATCTTTATCCAATTCTTATGGCCGTCGTAAACAAATGCTTTGTGGTGTTCATTTTAACTTTGAATTCGGCGATGAGTTAATCCAAGCGATATTTAACTTACAATCGGAGATAAAAGATTATCTACAGTTTAAAACAGAGATTTATCTAAAAGTCACAAGAAACTATTTACACTATCGATGGTTAGTAACTTATTTTTATGGAGCTTCTCCTAGTAGCGAAAAGAATTATTTTGAAGAAGATTCTTTGAATGGGGCAATAAGAAGCATTAGAAGCAGTAAATTGGGTTATACTAATTCTGATGATGTTCAAGTGTCATATAGTAGTATACAGAACTATATATCAGATCTTTCTTTGATGGTTAAAAAAGGGCTTTTATCAGAAGAAAAAGAATTTTATGCATCTGTCCGTTTAAGAGGCGGACATCATGTTTCAGATTTAGAAGCTCACGGTGTTAGTTATCTTGAATTGCGAAATATAGATTTAAATCCTTTTGAAACGAATGGAATTAGCTATGAACAAGCAGAATTTCTACATCTTTTCTTATTTTATTTACTATGGAAAGATGAGGGTAATAATTGTGATGAGTGGATAAAAATGGGTGATTCTTACAATGATGTAGTGGCTCTTGAGCATCCATTAGAGCATACACAATTTGAAGTAGAAGCTAAAAATATGATCGATGAGATGGAACATTTAGCAGAAATTTTAGATTTGACTATTTCAGATACGTTATTTGTTAACCTGAGAGAAATGCTAATGGACCCAAGTAAGACTTTAGCTGGAAGGCTTTATAAAGAGAGTGAAAAAAGCAGTCAAGGACAAGTGGCTACGTGTATTGCGAAAGAAAACTATAAAAAATCATGGGATAAGCCATATCAATTAACAGGATTTACTGACATGGAGTTGTCCACTCAGATTTTAATGTTTGATTGCTTACAGCAAGGAATAAAGGTAGAAGTTTTGGATCGGCAAGATCAATTTTTGAAGCTTCAATTAAAAGATCATGTTGAATATGTGAAAAATGGGAATATGACAAGTAAAGATAGTTATGTATCCCCTTTAATTATGGAAAATAAAACAGTAACAAAGAAAATTCTTCAACAACATGGATTCCGTGTACCAACAGGTGAGGAATTTAATGATATAGAACATGCTTTAAATTCTTATAATATGTTTTCTGCTAAACCTTTTGTTGTAAAGCCGAAAACAACAAACTATGGATTGGGAATATCAATCTTCAAACAAGAGGCAAATTACGAAGATTATCAAAAAGCAATCACACTCGCATTTAAAGAAGATTCTTCTGTACTAATAGAAGAGTTTCTCTATGGAACAGAATATCGATTTTTTGTGTTACATGATAAAGTTCAGGCGGTTTTATTACGAGTTCCTGCGAATGTTAAAGGCGATGGTGAACATACAATCGAAGAGTTAGTCATTGAAAAGAATCGTGATCCGTTAAGAGGAAAAGACCATAGGACACCTTTAGAAACTATACAATTAGGTGACTTGGAAAACCTTATGCTAAAAGGCCAAGGTTATCAAATGAATTCGATTCCAAAAAATGGTGAAATCGTCTATCTGCGTGAAAATTCTAATGTTAGTACAGGCGGAGATTCGATTGATGTGACAGATCAAATTCCCGATGACTATAAAAAAATAGCAGTGGATGCGGTATCTGCACTGGGAGCTAAAATTAGTGGTATCGATTTGATTATTGAAAATATAGAAGTTCCTGCAGCTAATAAAAATGCTTATGGGATTATTGAAGCGAACTTTAATCCATCAATGTATATGCATATCTATCCATATAAAGGAGAATCTCGACGTTTGACTATGCATATAATACACTTTTTATTCCCTGAACTATTACAAAGTTAGGAATCAAAGTTAGTCAAATTAGGGGTGCCATAAGCAAAACGCGATTATCTACACTATGAAAATCGGGAGTATTTAAAGTATTCTAAGAAGAAAAGTTGGGTGAAAGGCTACTTTGAATACTTGATATCTTAACCCAGTAAACAATGTATTCTACGTATCGAATGTAGTGATATCTTGATAATTAGAAGCATCAAATAACCATACCATTCTAAACATTGTTCTAGGAAGAATTAAAGGTATTTGCTACTTCTTAAGGACGCCTTAAGGCCGTTTTAGCTACCTTCAAGGCGGTTGTAGAATATGATGCTGCGAGGATCGTTGTCTAGACTAATACGTTGTTTATATGGCTTCAATGAATAAATCATTGATAAACAAAGGTTTTCTATGTAAGAGTTAAGATAACTGCATATTTACAACGTTAAGCTGTTGAATGACAATAAAGTTATTTAATGTTCAAATTACTAACATACATAACCCCGTTCTGAGTAGGGACGGGGTTAAAATAATAGTGTTTAAATACTGTGTATAATACTTTCTGTCATTTCATAGTTTACTTTTTCCCTGATTGCATGGACGCTGGTATTACCCTAAATAGCCCGATTGTTGCATTTAAAAATACTGCTTATCAAAAGGATTTAAAGGAACAGCGAGTTCACTATCTATATACAATTCTGATTCACACGCAGGGCAGATATTTTGAAATTTATCTTCATTTTGTAAAATAGCTGTATACAGGTCCTTTAAAGAAATTTGATCTTTATACTTCTGTAAAGACTTCGTTGCCTCTTCACGATCTCTTCGCCAGCTTTATCTCATAATTAGATAAATCATCAACATTTTTCTTTATAAATTGCTTAAACTCTCTTAATGCCTTAGACATTTAAGCTCCCCCTCGTTATATTTAATTCTTACATCTCTAATTCTGTCTAGTCAAAAGTGTCCTCGGTTAAACAACTCTGCTTATGAATATAATCGAATTGTTACATTAATTTGTTTAACAACATATTTGATCTATGTCTTATTCCTTTACGGCTATGTTTGCATTTAACAATTTTTATTCCTCTAGTTTCAATAGTTTTTAAAGATTTTCTGGACCATGCTCCGCTAGCATTTACAAGATTTATAAGCAAATTATGATAAATCGTACTCCAGTCTTGTTTTGAGGGAGAATATAAAATAAGAGTAGATAAAGAACGGGTTTCGCGTTCTACCTCAATAATATTGAATCGACTGCCATGTACCGCATATACTTCAGCAATTACATAACGCCTCTTTGCAATACCATCGCTTAGCTTTGTAAATTTTCGTTCTCCTAGGACCTCTGGTAATACATCGGTAAATGCTCGAATTGCTTTTATCTCTGGATACTGTTCCAATACTTTCAAGACATTAATAAATTCCTGTAGCTCCCCTTGGGCTTTAATCTCATGTAGCATTTGATGTTCTAAACCCCTTGCCAATTGCTGTCCGCCACTATCTGCTGTAGAATGAATAGAATTATTCTCTCCATAGTACCTCTTTGTATTTTCGTCCTCTTCCAAACGTTGCTTGGATGAACCTCGTTTTATTCGTTTGACTATTGGCATCGATGTATATTCATGTTTCAACTGATTCATCTGTACTAAATCAAAATCCTCCGTGGATCCATCTACTTGCTCGTCTAATGTAAAGCCTTCTTCATCGTCGTTTTTGTTTAGGGAACGATATGTATATTTCTTCGCTTCTTTTGACTTCTCTGAATTTTGTATTTCCGGATGTGAAATCGAGATATTTTCATAAGGAATATGCTTATTTTTTACATTGACAATTTGTAGTACAGTCCATGTATTATTGTCCTCTTTTACACGTGCAGTGACAATAATTGGCTGTGTAAAGTTCCATTCGAATTTCAATGACTGTTCTTGCAACCATGTAAAGGCGATGCTTTCATAGACCTGACGTAAATCACGATTCGTTAATAGCCAAACCAATTGATAAATGAAAGTTGTTTTGGTGTATTTTAATTCATACAGTGATGAAAAGCTAAGATGAATCCTATTTGGTTCATATGTTTCTGTGAAAAATTGAGGAAATGAATTTGATTCAAGCAAGCGATACAAAAGAAAACCATTTGGTGCTAGTATACTGCGTAACACTTCAATGACTGGTAAAATGACATTCTTTCCGTTAAAAGAGAATATGAAGCTTCGTGAGGTTGCAGGGTCATTGATCCCTGGAATTTTCCAAGGCTTCTCGTAATATCTGGCACCGTTAGGATAAATCGTTATATCTACTTCCTTTGCATCTTGAGGAGACCGACTGGTGGTAATCACCCCATCACTATAGTAATGTTGAATTGCCAAGCAAGGTAATGTCCCCCAATCTAAAAGGATCTTCTTTGTAACCCTTTTTGCCCGAAAATATGCATATAGCATTATTTTATTATCATAACGAAAAGGATCGCCAATCCATATCAGTCCTACTTTTTCTCCTTTTTTGAACGGCCATTTAATTTTAACTTGTCGTGCGCTCATCCTTATCCACTTCCTGTTTCATATGTATGTACGCCTCTAAATGTGGTTTTATCTCATGAATATGATGTGATTTAACAGCACCCATTCGTTGAACTTTCCACAATACGACTGGTTCCGCGTCTTGCAGCATCCGATCAATAATTTTACAACACCGACGAATTTGAACTTGTGGAACAGACTCTGTCACATTGTTTAAAAGTTTTTTCGTCTTTGGTAATTTATGAAGATGCTTCTCTAAATTAGATAAAATACCTAAACGTTTGCCGATAAGAGACTTTGTTATCCGAACAATTTTTTCTAATGCCAACAATTCTTTGTACAGTTGTTTTATTGCTTTACAATATTCATCATCCCTTGCAGACCAATTCACAGTTTTATTAGCACCTGTTTGTCTACGTTTTTCAGGTGAATGCCCAAACAACCATTCTTTATCGTATCGATACAGGTAGGTATATTCCTTTTTAAAGCGCTCTCTAATTTTCGTTCTTGAATCACGAGGGTATTCCTTTAATCCATCAAGCAATCGCTGTCGATATTTCTGTAACAATAGAGGGCTTGCTTTACTATCGGCTTTTTCTTTTTGTCCGTTCTTAGATAAATACTTTATTACGGTCTTAGAATCAACTCCAAGCATTCCAGCTATGGCTCGTGTGCTTAGATTCTCATTATTTTTTGCTAAAACATGTAATTTTTTATTCCATGTGTCTCCGAATAATTTCACACGACCAATACGATATGTATCCTTTTTTGATTGATCAGGACCCTTTCTGGCATAAACAAAGCCACAGGAACATTCAAATGTACCAATAGGGTTCGCTGATTTATAATCTCTTGTGATAGTTACATGATTAATGACCAGTTGTTTATAATGATCAGCAGCCTTATTTAAGCATGGCCATGGACCTGTACCAAATGAACCTGCATCATCTCCAACATGCAAAAGCTTCTCTACATCTTTTTCTAAAAAGTATAGAAACAACAAATGGCGAAAAGGATGTACATGACGTTCCTCATTACGAGTTAATACCTTTAACCAATTGTACTCATTTTCCTGTTTTAACCCTGAATCATACTTTTCTAAGAACCCTATTGGAAACCTTGCTTGGAATGTATCAAATAACTCATTTTGCCTTATTCGATTTGCCGTAGTAATTAAATTCTTTTCTCTAAGAAGCAATCGATACCTTTTAAAAATATCCTTGCGTGAAATTGCATTTATATCAATATTTAATAGTCGATATGCCATTTTTGCTAACTTTACTTGAATATCAGTATTATCAAGGGACTTAACTTCCTCTAAAATTGAAAAATCCATTCTTTTTGCCTCAAACCGAATAAATTTGATTCTACTTTGTTCGGTGAAATCATCTGGATATTTCTTCAGTTGTAAATCGTGATGTGCGCACAAATTTATACCTTGCAATTGGTGTTCCCGATGTATGTATGGTTCACCATATTTATCAATATCAGCCTGGGCGCATTGTGAACAATAGTATAATCCATCTTTTTTGCAAATACCTCCTGAAACCATACCTAGCCTTGTGTAAAGACCTTTGCCATCACCTTGGACGTCCTGCATAATCTCTTGCTGTCGTTGTTTGGAAAGGAACGGGGCATAAAACGGGTAAATGGTATGTTTCGCTAACAACTTCTCTACCGAATAATGATTTCCCATCTGTTGGACCAAGGCATGAAAATGGCTGCCAATCTCTACACTCGGAATCACAGAGCGACTTTGAAATACCTCTTCCAACGTATCTTTGTAATCAATATTTCCACTGTAAAAGTGATAACGTGCAATCGCCGAATAAATCAACTCATTTGGATATGGATCCGTAAAGAATGGCAGCATTGAATTGCCTCCTAATAGAATTCTTCCAAAGGATTTTTAATGTACCCATTTGCTTTCAATAGTTCATGAGGATGTTGTTTTTTGTCTAATGCTCGCTTTCTTAGCTTAAGTAATGGGAGAACCTCTGCCTTTTTCATATTTTCCTTTGCTTTATTATCTTTCTTTTGTTGATTTAAGTTAATCGCCTGCTGAATTACATCTGATTTTAGTTGATGAAAGTCTATATCAAATGGATTTTCCCCAACAATTTTTTGTACGATTTTTTTAATGTCTTTATCTTTCAAACTATCAAAAATACCCAGGGCTGCTACTTCAACACTTAAGTTTTCAATCGTGTCTTGTCGTTTATACTCGATTGTATTTTTGCGCTCTTTAAACGCCTCCTGAATACGTCCTGCTATTTCTGTGTTTCGCTTATGATTCAGCATGACTTCATCCAGATTGATCATGATATCTTCATATTTCATTATGTCAGCTAAATTGTTCGTCCGAATCGCTGTCATCATTGGTTGAATCGTTTGCATATCTTCTTTAGCAGTCTTTTTTAATACTTGTGGAGTAATTATTTCATTCGGGTTATTTTCATCGAATAAAGCTCGTTCTTGTGCTAGAATAAACAAATTGACAGCGACAGCAGTAATTCCTTGGCACTCATAGTAAAATGCCTTTTTCGTATTCTCTGTAAGCTCGGAATAGGATTTTAAGCACTGTAATTCCCAAAGCGTTTCAAGGAAGAACTCCCATTCTTCACTATCCTCCGCCATACGATCCCAAATAATAGCTCCATCACTTGCAGCCCGTCTAGCCTGCCTGAAGTTCCCCTTAAATAGCTTTTGTGCCTTAGAAGTGCCAATTAAGACCGTGGGAATACCAACTGTATTAGACAGTGTTACAAAAAAATTCAGCATTTCTTCCTGATCATTTTTTGAATGCAGTAAGTGTTGTATTTCATCAATGACTAAAACACCAATGCCATACATACTCGCCAGTGAGGTCATGTGCAACAACATTGTCGATGTGACTCGATTCAAATAACCGTATTTTTCTAAATATCTCGTACCTAGTAAATCATCAATTGCCTTAAAGAAACTTTTACAAAGCGTTGACAAACTACCATCATATGGACAATCGATTTTAAGCCAAACAATTTGTGTACGATTGAAAGATTGTCCTTCATAAGTTTCATGCTTAATCACTTGCGGATACATGAGCAGCAAGCGTTCAATTGCCGTGGTTTTGCCTATACCAGAGATACCTATAATTGATAAACTATCTGCTGTAGAGCGAATATAATTTAAACGGTCCTTGATATGCTTATGTGCAAGCTCTTCCTCTTCACGTAATTCATGCAACACTCGAACACGCTCTAAAAATGTTATGTCTAATGGATTTCGTGCTAAATAACCTCGCCGAATCAGGGTGGATAACCGACGCTCAACCTCAAAGTGAATCGGCAACGGCTGTATAAAGTTCCTTACACGTTTTAATACGTGATAACGAATATTCGTTGCACTTAATTTATCTTGCTCGCTAATTCGGGGAGTCACCATAAATCTTTCTAGCACATCATCCTCACTAAAAATCGGTGGAAGGGCTTCGATGAAAGGATTATTGGTATATTCACTTAAAGGTTGTTCCTTATAGACGCCTTTCTTAAACTCCCCTTTTAAGACAACCATGTCATTTGTTTTTCCCAAATTCCTCATCTCGTTTCTTCTTTAGTTTTTGCATTAGGCGTGAGGGTGATTTCTTCGGTGGTGTCTCATCGACTTTCTCTTTTGTAGCGAAGTTGATTACTTCAGCTGATTCACTAACTTTATTAGGCGATAAATCAAATTTTTCAGATTCACGATTTAATTGTTTTTCAACATCCTTGTTGTCACGAATAGAAGCTATTTTGGCTTTCTTACTCGTTGGTTGGTTATAAGATTGTTTTTTGTTCCTCACAGCTTTTTTAATAATTTCTTCCATTGCTGCATCAGTATTTACGGTGTGTTGAATTTGATTTGTACGTTCTATTTCCTCTAGTTCATTCCGGAGTTGCTGTTGGAATACAATTTCTTCTAAGAAATCTTCTTTATATTGCTGACTTGGTTCTAACAAAACACACGTCTCAAAGTCCATTCCGTCATCGTGTGGAATATAGATTTTTTCAACGTGTCGGGGGTCATAAACAATTTCTACACTTCTATTTTTCAACTTCAAATACCAATCTTCTTCAATCGCTCTTTGAGAACCATATAAGAGATTTTTAAACTTGATGCCAGCCCTTGAAATTGTCGCCTTTCCTCGTGGTAGCACGTTCAAGCGAAGAATATTTCTATCAATTGTTCTTAGCCTTCCTTTGCGATTTTGAATGCCCCAATTCCATAAATTAATTGGCGTTGGTACTAATTCTTCAGCAACCATTTCTTTTTCAACAGGGTATTTTTCAATGACTTTTTGGTTGTGATGCAGCGCCATTGTGATAATAAGAGACGTAAATTCCTTTAAATTCAGCGTAGCATTTAAGCGATAATCCTGATCACCACGCTCTCGAAATTCCTTTTGAATTGCTCCAGGTGCCTTTTGCTTTACCTTTCCGTTAAACGTACGGAACTTTCTTTCAACAATCCCTTTCAAATCTCCACGGTAAGCCGTAGTATTCTCAATTTTAATATTAAGATTATTAATTAAGTTGTCTACCGAATAACCTTCAAACTCACCTCGGTCAGCAATAATTATTTCAGGCAAATGATGTGTTGGCCATTGCTCAGGAGTTATATCAATTCCATATTGCTTACAAAATTCTACTTTGTCTGCAACCATATTATCTAAAGCCATCATTGCACCAACCCATGATGGACCTTCTAGTCCAACGTAGAGACCTGTGATAATACGTGAATACACATCTAATACCGCATAAATAACTGGTCGTCCAATTACTTTATTTACATCAAGCGAACTAACTAAATAAATATCCGCAATAGTTGCATCAATCTGAAATCTAGTTCCAGGACCATTTGTTTCCAATTTAGAATTACTTAAAATCGGGCGATGCTTCAACTCATACTCTTTCGTACTTTTACGAAATTGAATATCTTTTTTCGGATCTTCAAGCTTTTTAAACCAATAGTAAAACTGATGATATGAGGGGGTTCGGGTAGCATCCCAAATACGGTATTTCAGCTCACCGTTTTCCTTATAGCGATTAGAATAGAAGTCACGTAGCATAAAATTATAAACATCTTTTAAAGAGTATTTATTCTTTTTCCTGTAGTACTTATTGATAACGTGTTCAATTTGGACCTTTACTTCTTCTGTAATGTTAATACCGATTTGATATTCATTATTTATATTTACTCTTCTAGGACGACCAACTTTTTCTTTCGTTAAAGCTTTCGTTTTACCTTTACCACCTGAATTAGAGTAGTCAGGTAACATGGCGTTTTTGGTCATGCCACGCTGCCAATATCGAGTTAGTAGCTTTTTAACCTTTGTCTTGCCTAAGTTGCTCTCTTGAACGATTTCACGAATCTTGCTTTCTCTTCCTTGCTTTTGGAGCAAATCTGGCATATTGGGGACACAGTATTTTTGTATATCTCCCCAATCTTCTTCACGCTTACGAATCTGCACCTCTGTTAAATCATCTTCGGAAATCACCTTTGCATAAGGATCACTAATCGCTAACAGTTCACCTTGCTTGATATCTGTGGTTAGACTAGAGTATAGCTCTTTGCGTGGCATAGCACTGTTGGTGTCAATATTAACTATATAGACATGCGGTTCTTCCATATCTATTACCCGAATTCTTTTTGAATCTGTTACATATTGAAATACCTGATTAATATAAATCATCCGTACTTCACCTTCTCCAATTTACTTTCATCAATATACTTAACATCAATTGGTTGCTCTAAATCAATTGGCTTGTACATATCTGTAACCATTATTTTTTTAGCTAGCAGATGATAAAACAACGTAACACCACTTCCAAAAGGCAAGTGTGTATCTGCATCAAACTCACTAGTAATTTCCCGGATACTTTGCGAATTATTCAATAGACGATTCATAAGAGACATTGATAAATCTTCTATATGTTGGTTAGCCATTTCTCGATATACATCATAGCTACGAATATCAAAGTAATCATGGATATAACTAATATTTCTAGCCATAGTCTTATCGATTTCTTCTTCTGTTACAATACCCCAACTAGTACCTTTACGCTCCCAGTATTCCCGTTCAATTTCGAATTTCTCTAACACACGCTCTTCTAGTAACTTATCTTTCATTTTGATAGTATGAGCGACTTCAAATACACCTTGACCCTTATCAACTGTTAATAAAAAGTCCGTTGTCATAACAATTGGATCGCCTGTTTTTGGATCAGTTGGGTGTTTAATTCCAAGCTCTTCCGCAATGACAATCGTCTCTTCTTGTGGTAATAAAGGAAATTGTTCACGAATATCTAAGACAACATCGGAAAATTCAGTCAAATAAAAGTAATTTCGTTCCAAATCCGATAAAAACTCATATTGTCTGCCGGCTTTTATACCTTTTAACCTCGTTGACCGACCTAATGAGGAAACATCTTGAATTTTTAGCCATGGTTGATAATCTGCCCCACTTCCAGTTCCTCTACCTTCTTTAATCCACTTATCGACTTTAGATGTTCTTTTTCTTTTCGCCACAAAAACACCCCTTTAGACAATCATATCCAAAGGGGTAAAACTTCGCAACTTTTTTATAAACATCGCGACTTTGTTTTAAACATCGCATCTTTTTTACAAACGTCGCGACTTTATTTTAAACTTACAATTTCCTTGCTCCCACCCTCTTTCCTTACTCCACCGTCACGCTCTTCGCCAGGTTACGCGGCTTATCTACGTCGTTGCCACGGGCAAGAGATGCATAGTAAGCAAGGAGCTGCAGTGGAACTACAGACACAGCAGCCGTCAAGATCGGCAAGGTCTTCGGAATGGCAAAGGCTTGATCCACGGATTTCAGCAGGCCAGCCACATGTTCTTCATACGTAATTGCCATTACTTCAGCGCCACGTGCCTTCACTTCCTTGATGTTACTTACGGTTTTCTCCAACACTGCTTCCTGGGTTGCCAGGGCAATGACTGGTATTCCCTCTTCAATAAGGGCAAGCGTACCATGCTTCAGCTCGCCGGCAGCATATGCCTCGGAATGAATGTAAGAGATCTCCTTGAGTTTCAGGGAGCCTTCCTGTGCCACGGCGTAGTCCTGACCACGGCCGATGAAGAACAGGTTCTCATGCTCCGCAATTTGCTCGGCATATCCCTTAATGGATTCCGCGTTGGTCAGCATGGATTCCACCTGTTCAGGCAGTGCTTCCATCGCTGCAATGACTTCAGCAACAGCGTCCTCGGTCATTGTACCGCGCACTTGAGCCAGATACAGACCAAACAGATAGAACGCAATCAACTGTGAGGTATAAGCTTTAGTGGATGCTACGGCAATCTCTGGTCCAGCCAGCGTGCCGAGTACATCATTCGCTTCACGGGCAATCGAGCTGCCTACTACGTTCGTGATGGCCAGGACATGAGCACCGTGGCTCTGGGCTTCACGAAGCGCAGCCAATGTGTCAGCCGTCTCACCGGATTGGCTCACCACGATGACAAGGGTCTCTGGTGTAACGATTGGCGAACGGTAACGATACTCGGAAGCCACATCATTTTCTACCGGAATGCGTACCATTTCTTCGATCACGCTGCGTCCAACAAGACCGGCATGATAAGCCGTACCGCAGGCAACGATCTGCACATTGCGAATATTCTTAATCTGTTCCTGGGTCAGCTTCAGTTCAGGCAGAACCACTTTGCGTCCGCTCTCATCCATGCGGCCCAGCATCGTATCACGGTATGCTTTTGGCTGCTCATGGATTTCCTTCAGCATGAAGTGATCGAATCCGCCTTTTTCCGCTGTAACAGCATCCCAATCGACACGAATCATTTCCCGAGAAATAAAGTTCCCCTCAATGGTCATTAATTCGACAGCATCTGCCGTCAAGAGAGCCATCTCTCCATCGTTAAGAATATATACGTTCCGTGTATATTTCAAAATCGCCGGAATATCAGAACCGATGAAATTCTCTCCTTCGCCAAGACCGATAATAAGCGGGCTTGCTTGACGAACAGCCACCAGACGATCCGGCTCATACTCGGTTAAGACTCCAAGGGCAAATGCACCTCTCATGTAAGAGATCGCCTTCTGGACGGCCTTAACGATATCACCGTCATACTCACGGGCAATGAGGTGGGAAATAACTTCTGTATCGGTCTCCGAAACAAAGTGATGTCCTTGACTGATCAGCTCTTCCTTCAGCTCCAAATAGTTCTCAACGATACCGTTATGAACAACGGAGAACTTCTGGCTTTCGTCTGTATGCGGATGAGAGTTCACGTCCGATGGACGGCCATGCGTAGCCCAGCGGGTATGACCGATACCTGCGGTTCCTACGAGGGGAGCAGACTCCAGTCTCTCCTCCAAGTTGGCAAGACGTCCTTGTGCCTTCGCAACGCGCAGACCTTCATTCGTGAAGACCGCGATCCCAGCAGAATCGTATCCACGATACTCAAGTTTTCTCAATCCTTCGATCAACACCGTTTGCGTTTTCTGATTTCCAATATATCCGACAATACCACACATAGTATGATTCCTCCGTTCGATTTCCCTATAATAGTTAGGCGGAAATAGAACACGGCAGCATCTGTGCGGTATGAGGAAAGAAGAATGATCTATTCAATTATCAACGTTCAAGAAACCCAGCAATACGTAGGCTGATTTTAGTTGAACAGACATGAATGCACTCTTCTTCCACCGCGCTGTCGCATTCTAGATCGCACATTCATGTTTTGGTATATAAGTTATTGTGCAGCACCTGCAAATACGTTGTCAGAACGGTCACCCATTCCTTTTCCGTGATCCGCTTACGGTTGGTGCATCACCGAGAGGTCCCCGCCGAATAATCCGAACACCTCTACCTCGTCAACTTGCGTTCTGCCGTTTGGTCATTCCATCAAGCAATAACCAATCCCCGCGCAGGTACAAGCTCTGGCGCTTATGAAGCTTATAGTAACCTCACGGTCCTCACTTTCTATTCTTGAATAACATCCTTTATTATATTCACACATCATCACTTTGGCAACTCGGCCGTTTCCTTGCCCGACTGGACTCTACACGCTATAACCCACACTAATGACATCGAATGACCTATGTTCACAGGCGATGACTTACACAGCTATGTTCGCAGACAGGACAGGGTGTGTTGCGCTTTCATACACTCGGCATATTGGAAAAGCTGTGGGCCAGTGAACCGAACAGCATAGTTCACTGGCCCTGACAGAAATTAGTCTGCTTTCCTTGAAAAATACACCCTTAGACTTACGCCAATTCCCGCTTCACTACATCCGCAATCTGCGTAACATAACGATCGAGCTCTTCTTTGTCCGGGCCTTCCGCCATGACTCGAATAAGGGATTCCGTACCCGATGGGCGAACCAAGACACGGCCGTTATCGCCCAGAATGCCCTCAACCTCAGCAATCGCGGACTCGATAACCGCATTTCCTTGATATTTGCTCTTATCACCCACACGTACATTAACCAGCACTTGCGGGTACTTGCGCATGCTGCTCTTCAGCTCATGCAGAGGCTTCCCGGAGGCTACCAACGTATCCACCAGTTGAATCCCCGTCAAAATGCCATCACCGGTCGTGTTGTGATCCAGGAAAATGACATGTCCGGATTGCTCTCCGCCCAGGTTATACCCGCCGCGGCGCATTTCTTCCATGACATAACGGTCGCCGACTGCGGTTTTTGCTGTTTTCAGCTTCAAGCTCTCACATGCTTTATAAAAGCCGATGTTACTCATGACGGTCGAAACGATCGTGCCTTCCTTCAGCTTGCCCGCACGGTTCATAGCGTCACCGCAAATGCATAGGATGAAGTCGCCATCCACTTCCTCGCCTTTACCGTCAATCGCAATCAGACGATCCGCATCACCGTCAAAAGCAAGACCGAGATCAGCCCCATGAGCAAGCACAGCCTCAACGAGTTTCTCTGGGTGTGTAGATCCACAGTGATCATTAATATTCAGGCCATTCGGCTCAGCCCCAATGGTGATTACGTCAGCACCCAACTCACGGAAAAGTTTCGGAGCCAGCTCATAAGCAGCACCATTTGCACAGTCGAGCACGATTTTCAAGCCGTCAAACCGGTTGTTAACCGTGGTTTTCAGATAATCCAGGTATTTATATTTCGATTCATCATCAACGAGAAGCTCACCTAAATCAGCTCCGATCGGACGCGGCAGATTATCCGTTTCGGCATCCATTAGCTCTTCAATCTTGAGTTCTGTTTCATCCGACAGCTTGAAGCCGTCTCCGCCGAAGAATTTGATGCCGTTGTCCTGCACCGGATTGTGCGATGCCGAGATCATGACACCTGCATCAGCTTTCAACAGTCTTGTAATATAAGCCACCGCGGGAGTGCTTACAACACCCAAACGAATGACGTGTGCACCGATGGACAGCAGGCCTGCAACCAAAGCCGACTCCAGCATAGCCCCGGATACCCGGGTATCCATACCGATGATTACGGTTGGCTTCTCTTTATCACCTGTCAACACATAGCCGCCGCAGCGACCGATGCTATAAGCCATTTCCGCTGTCAGTTCTTGATTCGCAACTCCTCTTACTCCATCTGTACCAAAATATTTCCCCATGTTTTATATACTCCTTTATCTACTCTTCGATATTATCCATCTTGTGATGATTCTGACCCCGTTGTTCCATCGTTCGATCCGTCTCCCGGCGGATGGGATGGACTTTCTCCTGATCCGGAGTTATCCGTGCCCTCGTTCGTGGGAGGCGCAGGCGGATTCTCCACTTGATCATTACCTGATCCCGTTCCCGGTGAATCAGGCTTGTCTTTGTCGGTTCCCTCGTTGTTAGAGCTGCTTGGATCCGTTGTAACTGGCTTGGAATTGTCCTTCAGCTCCACTTTAATGACAAGTCGATTCCGGTCCGCTCGGTTGATGAAACTTGGCAATGTGATCTGCAGCGGAATTTCGTGCACCCCCGCCTTCAAGCCGGCCGCATTCGCTTCAACCCCGATGTCTGATGGCTCCAGACTATTCAGCAAATCCGGCGCACCGGTAAGCGTCAAGGATATCGTCTGCGTTTTCGGATCGGTTATTACAGCATCCAGGCCTGAGGAGACCCCTTTTAACGTAATGGGAATGCCATTAACAACCCGTTCACCATGCGATACGGCCGTAACATCCACTGTTATAGAGCTCGGCTCGATTTTCTCAAAACCTTCGGGCGGCGTCAAGTCGGCCGTAAGCACTGTTGTTCCGGAGTTCCTAACTTCTCCCAAGTTGATCGCGGCTTCGATATAGGTCCCAGCTCCTGCGAGTGCCTCCTTGCTGCCGAACAGCTTCACTTCTTTTACCTTTTGGTCTACCTTGGATAAAACGAATCCATCCGGCAGTCTTCCCGTATACTCAAGCTCCAGAGGAAGAGTCACGAACGCAGGTTCAATCGGTACTTCAGCCGCTACCGCAGCAGGTTCAATGACCGCATCCTCCATCTCGACGCCTTGCTTATCATATGCTGTAAGCTTGACTCGCTTCTCCGTAATTTTCTCCTTGGCTCCATCCAGATCCACGTTACCTTTGACCTGTCCCAAATTCGCCATCGACGATTCTGGCAGGGTTACGGTGACCTGTCGTGGGTCAATCAGCACGGGTGTTCCGGCCCGGTAATCTTTTGCCGGTTCCCCCTTCGTGCCAATACTTACCGTAACGGATTCCGATACTCTCGTCTCTACCGTTACGGTTACAGCGGAAGGTTCCATCGATACCAGCTCAACTCCGCTTGGAATCGAGTAAGTTAGCGGAAGTGTGTGTGTACCCGGTTCTCTGACAGTACTCAGATCAAGTTTCACTTTATATTCATCCGTCAAGAGCGCAATGTTGGACTTCTTCCCTCGAACTTCGAGATTCACGCGATCTTTATCAATGCCGGTTAATGCATATTCACTATCATCAAATCCATAAGTCTGGATCTTAACGCCTTCAATGATCTTGGTATCATAAAATGTAGTTGGCGGGGCAGGCGCCCCACTGTCCATATGAACCATTGCCCATAACAGGATACTGACCGCCAAAGCAATCAATTTGCTTGCCGTGTTGTTCTTGATCCATTTATCCATTATGGCCATCCCCCTTCCGTTTCCAGAAGAACGAGCGTTTCTCCTTTATGGATGCGGCAGGACGAAGCTCCTCATACAGCTTGGAGATCAGAGACTCTTCCTTGATATCCCGAACCACTTGTCCATTCAAAGCCAGCGATACTTGTCCAGTCTCCTCGGATACAACAACAGAAATGGCATCCCCCACCTCACTGATACCGATGGCTGCACGATGCCTCGTTCCCAGTTCCTTGCTGATAAAAGGATTCTCTGATAGTGGCAAATAACAGCCTGCCGCTGCAATTTGACCATTCTGAATGATGACCGCCCCATCATGGAGAGGTGTATTCGGTATAAAAATGTTAATGAACAACTCCGAGCTGATCACAGACCGCATCGGAATTCCCGATTCTACAAATTCATTCAGGCCTGTGGTCCGTTCAAACACGATCAGAGCCCCTATTTTGCGCCTCGACAAATAATTAACTGCCTTAATGGTTTCGCTGATTAACTTATTCGTCTCCTCATCAACATCCCCGCCCCGTCCGAACAGCTTACCTCGCCCAAGCTGCTCCAGACCACGTCTAAGCTCCGGTTGGAAGATGATAAAGATGGCAAGCACCCCAAATGTAAAGATCTGATTCATCAGCCATTTGAGTGTGTACAAATCAAACCAGGTGCTAAGCGCCCAGATGACAACCAGCACAAGAATCCCTTTAAGCAGCTGGACCGCCCTTGTACCTCGGACGAGCAGAATCAATTGATATATTATATAAGTAACGATAAGGATATCGATGATATCTTTAATGGTTTCACCCCAGGTCATATCTGTGAAATACTCCATACAGCAACCCCCGTCATTTCCTTTAAGTGCGGGCCCAATCCATCCGGTTCCTCGAAGATGATCGCAGGATTCGATACCGAACCTGCCCACATAATCCTTCGTGAATGCCCCAGGACTTTTTGAACTTCCTCTTGAGTAACGCTTGAGACTATATATGTAGTATGTGCTCTACACTCTCTAGGTTATAACGTTAATCTTTCCGATGCAAGCGGACGTCCCTCGCTTTTCGTATTTAGAAGCCTAAAATCAACAAAAGAAGCGCCTTCTTTTCACTGAAAAGAGGCGCTTTCATTCAGCAAGCTGCGGCTTTCACCTAGCGGTAAGCGACATCTGTAAACAGAGTGGAAATTTTATACCATATCCAATCCATTGCCCTATCTATATCTTTCACTTGACCTGCTATATGTGCGGTGGAAGCCTGAAATAATTCTCCGTCAATGACCGTCAAATTGCCATTAACCTGGCCATAAACCTTAGCTTTGCCATTCTCAACTGTAATATCTCCCGTGATGATCTGATCTGGAGGAATAATGACGGTATCTCCTTCAATCACCAGTTTTTCGAATTCATCACTCTTCACAACCAGCTGATTATCCTGACTCCAAAAACTGATTGTACTAAAGAGCATGACAACCAAAAACATTGCTGCAGCCGTGAGCGCAGGATGATTCCTAACCCATTTGACCCAGACTTTTTGTGTCTTGGGCTGCGGCAGCATGCCCATTATACGATCCGTTAAATCATCTGATGGCTTGGTCGCATGATGAGTTAAGGAAAAAAGAAGCATATCGGTATGCTCCAGCTTCTCGAAGTAATTCCGACAGTCAGCACAATCCAGCAAATGCTTCTGCAATTCTAGCTGCTGCGGGTTGGACAAGTCATTATCCAGATAATCATGCATCAAAGAGACGGCTAATTTGCAATCCATTTGTGAGCCAATCCTTTCATTCAATCTCTTTGCTGGGTCTATACCTCCTGAGAGGCATAAGACTTGCTTCTTGTTCATACGTGCCGGAATCGGGGATGTTTCAATTTTTTTTAAGAAAATCGGAAAGAAAGATGAAATGACATGACTTTCTGATTCCTCAAGAAAAAGCGCCCATAAACGCTGTCTGTCTTCCTCTAAGAACGGCGATAGGCGTTTTTCCTCAAAGCTTGTACTCTAATTTTTTTCGCAAAAATTCACGTCCGCGATGTACTCTCGTCTTAATCGTTGTTACAGGCAAGTCCATAATCTCGCTGACCTCCTGCAGTGATAAATCCTGGATGTACCGAAGGATCATGATCGTCTTGTACTTCGCAGGGAGTCCATCAATAGCCTGATGAATGATGCGCTGTGTTTCGGATAGCAACATCTCGCTCTCAGGTGTGCGGTTATCACTCGGAATCAGGGAGTAGCCGTCCATGCCTTCACTTTCATTCAGATCTGCGTCCAGCGAGAAAGAAGGCTTGCGTTTACGCAGCCGATCAATGCTAAGATTTGTGCCAATACGATATATCCAAGTTGAGAATTTTTGGTTCTCGTCATATCGATCAAGGTTCTTATACACACGCAGAAAAGTCTCTTGTACGACATCCTCGGCCTCATGGCGGTTGCTCAGCATCCGGTAAGCCAGATGAAAAATCTTATCCTTATAAAGCTCTACGATTTCGGCAAAAGCTCTCTGATCCCCTTTTCGGGCCAGCTTCGCCAGTCTTACATCCAAATTGTCCACCATAATTCCCCCAGAATGGTCTGATGGGTAACGTCTAAAAAGCATCATTCAAATGGTAATTCAACTGTTTCTAAAAATCAACAATAATTCAAAAACAATCCCATTTCCATATCAAAGATACGCTTCCTGCAGCCTGTAAATTCATGATCAGCAGGCAAGCAACCTCATAGATGAAAAAACGAGGCCCACAGGGGAACCTCGCTTTATATTAACCCTTGCCTACCCTTTTGACCAGTTACAAAAATCAACCTGTATTGCGCAGCCCTGCTGCAATGCCGTTGATCGTGAGCAGTACTTCCCGGAGCAGATCCGGATCGTCATCCTGCTCTTGCTCTCTAAGTTCACGCAGCTCATTAAGCAGTTGAACCTGCAAATAGCTGAGCGGATCGACATAAGGGTTACGGAGACGGATGGACTCCTGAAGGACCGGCTGGTTATCCAGAATGTCCTGTTGACCGGTTATCTTGAGAACAAGCTCCTTCGTCAAATTGAACTCATCCTGTATCAATCCGAAGATACGCTCTCGAGCTTTGTCATCCTTCGTCATCAAGGAGTACTCCTTGGCGATGATCAGATCGGCCTTGGCAAGAGCCATCTGAAGCGTGTCAATTAACGAAGTAAAGAACGGATAACTCGTATACATCTTCTGAAGCACCTTCAGATTCTCTTCCTTGTCCTGATAGAAGCTCTGTAAGCCCGTACCAGCCGCGTACCATGCTGGAAGCAGGTAACGGCTCTGCGTCCACGCAAACACCCAAGGAATGGCTCTCAGGTCCTCGAAACGGTCACTGTTCTTACGCTTGGAAGGTCGGGAGCCAATATTCAGTTCTCCCACCTCAGGAAGCGGTGTGGATTCCTTGAAGAAGCTAAGGAAATCCGGGTCACGGAATATCAAATCCTGATATTTCTTCTGTGAAGCGGCCGAAATGCTGGAAGAAATCTCTTCCCATTCCTTCTCGGTCGATTCGGTTTCAGCATAGCGTGCATTCAGAGAAGCCGTAATAAGTGCTGAAGTGGCCTGGTCCAAGCTGCGGTAAGCTATTCCTTTCAAGGAATAGCGGGAGGATATCACCTCGCCTTGTTCCGTGATTTTGATGCCGCCAGCAATAGTAGATGCCGGCTGGGCCAAAATGCTGCGGTTCAGAGGCATGCCGCCGCGTCCAAGCGATCCGCCGCGTCCATGGAAGTATTTCAGCCTGATGCCGTATTCGTTGCCTACAGCGGTAATATCCTTGAGCGCTACTTGCAGCTCCCAATTTGCTGTAATAGCTCCGCCATCCTTGTTGCTGTCAGAGTAGCCCAGCATGATCTCCTGCAGTTCATTCATTGCGCTTACGGCCTCACGATAAATCGGCAGGCTGAAGAGCTTGCGCATAATTTCAGGCGCTGCATGAAGGTCCTCAATCGTCTCGAACAATGGGGCAGCCTGTAATGTAGCAACCACAGAACCATCATTATCCTTGCGGAAGAGTCCGACCTCTTTGGCAAACACCATCACTTCAAGAATGTCGCTTGCTCCTTCCGACATACTGATCAAGTAACTCGAAATACATTTCACACCAAATTCCTGCTGTGCGCGGAATACCGTGCGATAGACTTCAAGGCATTCTTCGGTGCTGTCGCTATACTCCTGATATGGAGTTGTCAACGGTCGAGGATCGTTAAGCAGGTTATTGAGCAGCTCGATTTTCTCGTCCTCGCTCATTTGTGCATAATCCTGAGTGACGTTCATTTTACGAAGAATTTCGGCCATTGCGTTCTCATGCTCTTGGCTATGCTGTCTGATATCCAGTGTTGCTGTATGGAAACCAAACAACTCCGCCTGGCGAATCAGCTTCTGGATATAAGTGTCTGCAACATAGTCAGCAAAATGGAAACGCAAGCTACGATCAATGATATTCAAGTCCTCAATAAACTCTTCAGGAGACTGGTATCGCTCGCTTCCTGTCATGTTTTCATCAAGAATATGACTCATTTTAGCTAACATATATACCAGTTTTACACGATAAGGCTCTTTCTCATTGTGCCAAATTTCCATCTTTTTCAGTGTCACATGCTCGCGGTCTTTTTCGATGGATTGAAGCAATTCATCCGACACGCTCACAATGGATGAACTGAAGCTGAGGTATTTCATGAATTCACGCAAGATCCGTTGATATTCACGAACCGCAAGCTTCCGCTGCATTTCGAGCGTTCTCCATGTTACGTCCGCCGTCACTGAAGGATTTCCGTCCCGATCGCCACCAATCCATGAACCGAAACGCAAATAGGTTGGAACGTGCCAATGGTGACCCGGGTAATACTTACTTAGGCAGCGCTCCAGCTCTTGATAAACCTCTGGCAGAATGTGAAACAGAGTCTCGTGAAAATAATACATGCCGTTTCTGACTTCATCAAGAACCGTCGGCTTGCGATCACGAAGCTCATCGGTTTGCCACAGTGTGATAACCTCATTCAGTAATTTCTCCCGAAGCTGCTCTCGTTCGCGGAATGTCAGTGTCGGGTTGTCCAGTTGCATAACATCGTCTGCTATCCGTTTATGAATATCCAGAATAGCCCGACGCATCGCTTCTGTCGGATGAGCTGTCATTACCAGCTCAAGGGATAGACTTTCGAGAATTTCTTGAACTTCTTCAAACGTAATATTGCGCTCTTTCAAATCCTGGATCGCACTTTCAATGGAACCTGGTTGAACACTCTCCCCAGCGGAACGCTCGTAATCACGCTTGCGGCGTATGCGATGATTCTGCTCTGCGATATTAACCAATTGAAAGTAAATGGCAAACGCACGAATCACCTGATGGCGAATGTCTGGTTCCAGCGTGCTGATAATCCCTTTGAAATCTGCAAACAATTCCGGCAGGAATACGGATCGCAACGATTTACTCGTTTCGCGAATTTTCTCAACTATATCTAAAAGCTCATTGCCTCCTTGATGGACAAGAACTTCCCCAAGAATATTGCCAAGGAACCGTACATCACGCCGCAGCAGATTGTTGGAATTGCTCTTTGCGGTTACTGTAAGTTCAGTCATGCTACTCCTCCCATCTCAACCCGTTTCAGCAGTTTATCTTTAGGACGTAACGCCTTCCTAACATCATACAATAAAAGCGAATGAAAATCTGCATTTTTCAGGCGAAAAAATTAGCCAAATCGACAAAACTCATGCTATTGATATGCCCTTCTACGATAAACATTAGTCCAAGAAACCCTTGATATGACTGCATTCTTTATCACATTAACACTTCGCAGGATAGTCGTGTAAATATGTAAAAAAAACATCACACACGGTGATGTCCTGCATATGTATGGAGCGGGTGATGGGAATCGAACCCACGCTACCAGCTTGGAAGGCTGGAGTTCTACCATTGAACTACACCCGCATATCACCCCATAAAAGTGATCTTATACTTTGGAGCATATTCTGATTACTTTTATGGGCAATAACGCCTAAGCAAATCGGGATGACACGATTTGAACATGCGACCCCCTGGTCCCAAACCAGGTGCTCTACCAAGCTGAGCTACATCCCGATATTAATCTTTGAAAAAATGGCACGCCCTGAGAGATTCGAACTCCCGACCTTTTGATTCGTAGTCAAACGCTCTATCCAGCTGAGCTAAGGGCGCAAATGGAGCGGACGACGGGAATCGAACCCGCGACCCTCGCCTTGGCAAGGCGATGCTCTACCGCTGAGCCACGTCCGCATAAATGGTGCGCGTGGAGGGACTTGAACCCCCACGTCAAAGACGCTAGATCCTAAGTCTAGTGCGTCTGCCAATTCCGCCACACGCGCACAAGATGAAACAATGGTGAGCCATGAAGGACTCGAACCTTCGACACCCTGATTAAAAGTCAGGTGCTCTACCAACTGAGCTAATGGCTCGCATATCAGGACCTCCGAAAAGTTTCGGAATCACCTTCAAAGCGCAACTTCACTTTTTGGTGTGAAGTGGCTGGGGATATAGGATTCGAACCTATGCATGACGGAGTCAAAGTCCGTTGCCTTACCGCTTGGCTAATCCCCAATATCGATGAGTACTTCTATTTTGCATTTCAATACTCTAATAATCATGAGTTAAATGGTGGAGGCTGAGGGGTTCGAACCCCCGACCCTCTGCTTGTAAGGCAGATGCTCTCCCAGCTGAGCTAAGCCTCCATATATAATGGATGAGAAATAATGGTGACCCGTAGGGGATTCGAACCCCTGTTACCTCCGTGAAAGGGAGGTGTCTTAACCCCTTGACCAACGGGCCTCATTTACATGATGCATGTCCATTCTAAAAACGAATCTGGAGCTTCCAACCGGGATCGAACCGGTGACCTCATCCTTACCATGGATGCACTCTACCTACTGAGCTATGGAAGCAAGTGGCTCCCCGAACAGGACTCGAACCTGTGACAACTCGATTAACAGTCGAGTGCTCTACCAACTGAGCTATCAGGGAATATGTATCCGCTTGGCGACGTCCTACTCTCCCGGGACCCTGCGGTCCAAGTACCATCGGCGCTGGAAGGCTTAACGGTCGTGTTCGGTATGGGTACGCGTGGAACCCTTCCGCCATCGCCACCAAACGGCTTCAGATGCTTGATCACCTGAAAACTAGATACGAAACGAATTTGCAGCACATTGAAATATCTTTGGATAAGCCCTCGACCGATTAGTATTGGTCAGCTCCATGCATTGCTGCACTTCCACCTCCAACCTATCTACCTCGTCGTCTTCAAGGGGTCTTACTAGTTGGGAAATCTCATCTTGAGGGGGGCTTCACGCTTAGATGCTTTCAGCGCTTATCCCTTCCGTACGTAGCTACCCAGCCATGCTCCTGGCGGAACAACTGGTGCACCAGCGGTACGTCCATCCCGGTCCTCTCGTACTAAGGACAGCTCCTCTCAAATTTCCTACGCCCACGACAGATAGGGACCGAACTGTCTCACGACGTTCTGAACCCAGCTCGCGTACCGCTTTAATGGGCGAACAGCCCAACCCTTGGGACCTACTTCAGCCCCAGGATGCGATGAGCCGACATCGAGGTGCCAAACCTCCCCGTCGATGTGGACTCTTGGGGGAGATAAGCCTGTTATCCCCAGGGTAGCTTTTATCCGTTGAGCGATGGCCCTTCCATGCGGTACCACCGGATCACTAAGCCCGACTTTCGTCCCTGCTCGACTTGTAGGTCTCGCAGTCAAGCTCCCTTATGCCTTTGCACTCTTCGAATGATTTCCAACCATTCTGAGGGAACCTTGGGGCGCCTCCGTTACTCTTTAGGAGGCGACCGCCCCAGTCAAACTGCCCGCCTGACACTGTCCTCGTACCGGATCACGGTACCAAGTTAGAACCTAGATACGATCAGGGTGGTATCCCAACGTCGCCTCCACACAAGCTGGCGCTCATGCTTCGAAGGCTCCCACCTATCCTGTACAGATCGTACCCAAATCCAATATCAAGCTGCAGTAAAGCTCCATGGGGTCTTTCCGTCTTGTCGCGGGTAACCTGCATCTTCACAGGTATTAAAATTTCACCGGATCTCTCGTTGAGACAGCGCCCAAGTCGTTACGCCATTCGTGCGGGTCAGAATTTACCTGACAAGGAATTTCGCTACCTTAGGACCGTTATAGTTACGGCCGCCGTTTACTGGGGCTTCGGTTCACAGCTTCGGATTGCTCCTAACCGCTCCCCTTAACCTTCCAGCACCGGGCAGGCGTCAGCCCGTATACTTCGCCTTACGGCTTCGCACAGACCTGTGTTTTTGCTAAACAGTCGCTTGGGCCTTTTCACTGCGGCCCCCTCGGGCTATTCACCCTACCGAGGCACCCCTTCTCCCGAAGTTACGGGGTCATTTTGCCGAGTTCCTTAACGAGAGTTCTTCCGCGCGCCTTAGAATTCTCTTCTCGCCTACCTGTGTCGGTTTGCGGTACGGGCACCTTCACCTGACTAGAGGCTTTTCTTGGCAGTGTGAGATCATGACCTTCGCTACTATAATTTTCACTCCCCATCACAGCCCAGCCTTATCGATGTGCGGATTTGCCTACACATCAGCCTCACTGCTTGGACGGACATCCATCAGTCCGCGTCACTACCCTCCTGCGTCACCCCATCGTTCATAACGGTTTACGGTGGTACAGGAATTTCAACCTGTTGTCCTTCGATTACGCCTTTCGGCCTCACCTTAGGTCCCGACTTACCCTGAGCGGACGAGCCTTCCTCAGGAAACCTTGGGCTTTCGGCGGATCAGATTCTCACTGATCTTTTCGTTACTCATACCGGCATTCTCACTTGTATGCTG
>NZ_CP147845.1:687500-765000 GCF_037333485.1 Paenibacillus glucanolyticus | reverse complement strand
AAATTGGTATAACTCACAAGTACGAGCATATGTTGAAAGTAAACAAGCTATTGCACACTGAAGGGAGAGGGGCGCACGTATTATGAATTCTTTTTATGTATTCAACGGCAGGAAGATTAAGCGGTTTTTCTTCGTTCTTGCCGCGGCCGTCTTTGCAATCGGCGTTATCTATGTGGAGAGCGATAACATCTCGGTCTTCTCCGAGAACAACCCGTCAGCGATTTACAGCGTGTCTACGGACAAGAAACAAATTGCCTTAACCTTTGACATCAGTTGGGGTGAAAAACGCGCAGAACCCATTTTACAGGCCTTAAAAGACAATGGTGTTCAGAAAGCAACCTTCTTCCTGTCTGCACCATGGAGCAAAACACATCCCGATATTGTCAATACGATTAAGGAAAACGGATATGAAATCGGGAGTCACGGCTTCAAGCACGACAACTACAGCACCCTCACTGATGAGGAGATCCGCAAGCAGATTACCTCGGCACATACTATTTTAACCGCAATGACGGGACAAGAACCCAAATTAATACGAATGCCGAATGGAGATTTTGACAAGAGAGTTCTCAGCATCGCGCAAAGCCTGAACTATACGGTTATTCAATGGGATACGGATTCCAGAGACTGGAAGAACATCGGCGTAGATAAAATTGTGGAGCGCGTGACCTCCAAAGCACATCCGGGCGATATTGTGCTGATGCATGCCAGCGACTCCGTAAAGCAGACGCATGAGGCACTGCCTCTGATCATTAAAGAGCTCCGCAACCAGGGGTATGAGTTCGTTACAGTAACGGACTTGCTTCAACAAGGAAGCACCCAAGGCACGGAGGTTCGAGATCAGGCTTCATTGCAGAAGAGCATTGAAGATGCTGGCGGACTATAAGATTAATGCTTGGTATCCCCCTGTAACCTCATATTGATTAACAAAAAAAGAGCTATGGTATTAGCTCTTTTTTTCGTCTTGTGTAACTTTATGAAGCGTCAGAATCTGGTATGCATTACAGATCAGCAAGGGTACCACCATAAATATGGTCGCGTTGCTTACTCCGATCTGGAGTACCCCGATAATCTCAACAATGGAAATCGCCATCATAAAGAAGAGAGTTGGAATCCACGCATTAGCATTCGTGCTCTTCACTTTTAGATAAGCAACCATAACTGCGATAATCAGAATTGCGATTCCCAAAATCAAATCCTGCTGCAAGCTTGTTGAACCCCCGACGAAAGTACGGAAGAACATCAGCTCCAGCAATGCAAGAACAGCGAGCACAATCTGAATGTATTGCCAGGTCTTCCTGCGGAATATGCCTATCCCCATATAATTCAGAGTCAGGTATGCAAAAAAGCCCATCTGGGAATACACACTCACGAGCGCCCCAGAGCCCAACAAAATCAACGGGTATATTAATACATCGGCCCATCCTGTGAATTCGATCCCACCATTAAACAGCTGCAGTATCAGACCTACAATTAATGCAGCAACTGCTCCAACGAGCAGCGTTTTCAAAAATAATTTAGACCACTTTCGTAAGCTCAACTAACTTCCACCCCCACAGATCATTATTTTACCAACGTTCACAATAAAAAACCATTCTGAATCCGACATATTTCCGCAAAACCATCGCATACTATCCGTAGAACCGTAAGAAAACATGTATCGATGTACTTATACAGAAGACAAAAGGAGGACAACGGTAATGAAGTGGCCGTTATTTCGTTTATGTTTTATCGTCTTCGTTGCTGCCATGGTGCTTACCGCTTGTGGTGCAGAACAAAGCTCGTCCCCGCAGCTTGGATATAAAGAAATCAAATCCATGGTGGTCGACATTCTGAAAACTGACGAAGGAAAAAAGGCAGTCGAAGAGGCGCTTGGCAGTGGATCTGGAGGTACCTCCAGCAGTGGGTCGATGGGAATGCGGATGATTTCCGCTCAATCGGGTGAACAGATTCGTACGGCTGTTAAGGATACACTAGTGTCGGACGAGTATAAAAAAGAAATCGAAAAGATTATGACCGACCCTAAATTTGCCGGTGATTTTGCCAAAGCGATCAATTCCGAAAGCAAACAGCTCCATATGCAGCTGATTAAAGATCCAACGTATCAAAAGGCCATTCAGGATATGCTGAAATCGCCGGATGTCATGAAATCGTTTCTTGAACTGACCAATACGCCGGACTATCGCAAACAGTCCATGACCGTAATGCAGGAAGCCATGCAAAATCCGCTCTTCCGTATGGAGGTTCTGGAGCTGCTCAAGTCGGTGGTGAAGGAAGAGCTTCAGCCTAAGGTAGAGAAGAAGAAAGAGGGTGAAGGTCAAGCGCAGGGCGAGCAGGGCAGCGGTGGCGGTAGCGGTGAGAATGGCGGCGAAGGTGGAGAAGAGAGCGGTGAAAGCGGTGGCGGAGGTTAGACACATAGCTTCAAACAACAACAAGCTCCCTGTATGGGAGCTTGTTGTTTATATACATCAGTAATTTATTTGCGTTCGTTGTTGTCTTCAAGCTTGGACGTAATTCTTCTGGCTACTTCATCATAAATGACTGCACTCTCTGTTCCCGATTTATAAACGGATGGAGAGAAATCCGGCTCGGAAGGGTGATTGTCCGGTCCTCCTAACGGAAGCTGCGCGAGCAGTTCGGTATGAAGTGTCTCGGCCAGCTTTCCGCCGCCTCCACGGCCAAATACATAATCCTTCTCCCCACCGTGCGCACATACGTAGTATGACATATTCTCCACAACACCCAGTATTTCATGATCGGTCTGCAATGCCATTGCACCTGCTCTGGCTGCAACAAATGCGGCGGTTGCATGCGGAGTCGTTACGATAATCTCTTTACTCTGTGGAATCATCTGATGCACATCAAGAGCGACATCACCTGTGCCTGGAGGGAGATCCAGCAGCATGTAATCCAGTTCGCCCCACGCGACATCACTGAAGAACTGACGAAGCATTTTGCCAAGCATCGGTCCACGCCAAATCACAGGACTGTTCTCGCGGATGAAGAAACCCATCGACATGACTTTGACACCAAAACGCTCAACCGGAATAATCACGCCGTCTTCGGTCACGGTTGGACCCTCTTCAATCCCCATCATGTCTGGAACGCTGAACCCATAAATATCAGCATCAATCAATCCTACCTTCTTGCCTTGACGAGCCAAGGCAGCAGCCAAATTCACAGTAACGGTGGATTTGCCTACCCCGCCTTTACCGCTGGCTACCGCAATAAAATGGATCCCTGACTGCTCGCTCAGGAGAGTGTTATCCTCCATGCCGGCAGCATGTCCCTTCGTCAACTTGTCCTCATTGCTTGGCTCTTTAGCACGCGCAGGTCCACCTGCATTACTGTCAAGAGGGCGCATTCGGATATGAATATCTTCCGCCCCCATGGCTTCAAGGATTTCTCGGATCTGCGCTTCCAGGGAAGCGCGTACATCTTCGCTGCTGTAAATCACAGATAACCGCACCGTGCTTTCCTTTACAACAATATCACGAATACGCTGGAGCTCCATCAAGCTCTTCCCAGTTTCGGGATCACGTAAAGGCTGGAGTATCTCCTGTACCGTTTCTCTAGTCAGCATATAAGCACCTCTGCTTTATGTAATGGAATAGACAATGTTTCAATATCGCGTCTATTATACCATTACTCTGCAGCTTGTGACGACTCGCTGATGGAATCGCCGGAGGAATAACGCAAAATTCCTTTGTAGACGGAAGCTGCGACCATTCTCTGATATTTCTCATCCCTGAGCAGTTCGGATTCCTGTGGATGGGACAAGAAACCTACCTCCACCAGCGCAGACGGCATGCGCAGAGCTTGCAGCAAAAATATTTTATCGTCCGTTTTTGCCAGACGCTGCGTGTTCTCCAGATTGTTCCTGATCTCATCCTGGATTAATTCAGCCAGCTTTTTGCTGTCCCCATTATTCGGAGGAAAAAACGTCTGTGCCCCTCTCCAGCGATTAGACGGAATGCTGTTCAGATGCATGCTGATAAACATATCCGCCTTGCTGTCTTCAATCTTCCGCACACGCTGCTTGAGATCCTCTGTTTTCCGTTTGGAATACCCCTTCGTGCTTTCTGCAGCGAGGTCGTAGTCTCCTTCTCTTGTCAGGATGACAAGAGCTCCGGCTTGCTGCAAGTAATCACGTAAATAGAGGGTAATGGCCAGGTTCACATCCTTCTCGATGACACCCTGCCGGCTTACCGCCCCACCATCAGGCCCACCATGTCCTGCATCGAGTGCGATGACTTTGCCGGAAAGCGGCAAACTCCAGGTATTGGACGTTTTGGCAGTTGGGATTTCGTACGTCACCACGATAATGAGCAGTGCCAGCAGCGCAATCCCTATTATGGTTTGCTTGATTCTCTTCAACGATATCCACACCGTAACCTTGTCCGATCTCCGCCTGGACATAACAAAACCACCTCGTCCCATGAGTTGTTCTACTCCATCATATGGGACAAGGTGGCTATTTATACCTTCTGTTATACCGTGATCTGTTCTTTCATACCCTCTATCAGCACTTGAGCAACTTCCGGACGTGTGAATTCCGGCGGCGGACAGAGACCTTCCCGGAGCAAACCACGCACCTTGGTTCCGGACAAGGTCAGATGGTTCTCTTTTGGATGCGGGCATGTTTTGCTTGAGGCCATGTTTCCACAGGTTGTGCAGAAGAAGCTGTGTTCGAAGAAAAGAGGTGTAATATCAAGCTCTTCCGCCGTGAAGTTTCTGAAAATTTCCTGCGCTTCATAGGTACCGTAATAATCGCCAACCCCCGCGTGATCCCGGCCGACGATAAAGTGGGTACATCCATAGTTTTTCCGAACGATCGCATGAAAAATAGCTTCTCTAGGCCCTGCGTAACGCATCGCAGCCGGGAATACACCCAAAAAGGTACGATCCTCAGGATAGTAATTCTCCAGCAATGTCAGATAACTCTTCATTCGTACATTAGCAGGGACATCATCTGATTTGGTTTCCCCCACAAGCGGGTTTAAAAAAAGTGCATCCACAATTTCCATTGCACTCTTCTGGATGTACTCATGTGCACGATGAACCGGGTTACGTGTTTGAAAACCTACCACCGTATTCCAGCCCTTGGCTCTGAATTGTTCACGGGTTTCTGCCGGATCAAAATAAAACTCCCCAAACCTTGCCGGCTGCGGGCGGTTCAAAACTTGAATGGGGCCTCCTACGTAGATTGCAGATCGTTCAAAAAGTTTCTTTACACCAGGGTGCTCCGGATCGTCTGTCTTAAATACTTGAACAGCCTCGACTTGCTGATCTACCTGATAGATGCTCTCTACATCGATAACGCCGTAGATCACACCGTCCTCTTCTCCTACCAGCGCAGCTTTCTCGCCTACAACGAGGCTAGCCGCTGTATCCTCATCAACAGCCAGTGTGACTGGAATGCTCCACACCGTGCCATTAGATAAACGCATCGTGGATATGACTGACTTATAGTCCAACTCGTTAAGAAACCCTTGCAATGGCGAAAATGCCCCGACTCCAATGAGATCCAGGTCCGATATGCTCCAGGCGTTAACAGATATCTTAGACAAAGTATCTGCCTGCTTCAATATAACGTCACGCTCTTCTCCGTGGGCTACCCGCTGTACCAGCGTACCGCCATGAGGGAGTATGGCTGTCATGAATGATTCCTCCTCTGTTGCTATGAATGAATTAACATCATTAATGGATTCTTATTTATGAAGTCCGCATTCCGTCTTCTCATGTCCTGACCAGCGTCCTGCACGCGGATCTTCCCCAGGAGAGACCTGCCGTGTGCAATACTCACAGCCAATGCTCGGATAATTCTGATCATGAAGCGGATTGTAGATAATATCGTTAGCACGGATATAATTCCACACGTCTTCACTTGTCCAAGCTGCAATGGGATTGAATTTGACCAAACCAAACTTCGTATCGTATTCGATCTTCTTCGAATTGGCACGAGTCGGAGCTTGATCCCTACGGATTCCTGTAATCCACGCTTCATACTGGGACAGAATCCGAGTGAGCGGCTCTACCTTACGAATGTTACAGCACTCGTTCGGGCTAACCCTCCACAGTTCTTCCCCAAACTGAGCTGCCTGTTCTTCCGGCGTAATGAGAGGAGATACCTTTACAAACTCCAAGCTGTAGTGCTCTGCCATCCGGTCCCGAGTTTCATAGGTCTCCTTAAAATGAAAATCGGTATCCAGATAGAAAATATCTGTTGATGGGCTGATCTTCTGAATCATATCCACCAATACCACATCTTCTGCTCCAAAGCTGCAAGCGAACGTTATATTGGGAAATGTCTTGATCGCAAATGCTATGACTTCCTCAGCCGTTGCATGCTCAAGCTCTTCTGCCTGCACTCTGATTAAATCTTCTTTCTCCAGCAAATTCATGATTATGCCTCCCCCGTTATTAATCCCGATAATCCTACTGAAATAATATGAATTAAATACAGTATAAAACAATCCTAATAAATGTCAACCATCAAATCGACACCTTTAAAAACGAAAAAACCTTTCCTGCACTAGCAGGAAAGGTCTTCATGTTACCCCAATTCCCAAACATTTTGACAAATAGCAAACTTAGTCTACTGCCACGGTTGCCTCTGCAGCTTTGGCGGCAACAGGACTGGAACCTTTTCCATCCGTGTCCTCGGATTTTGGAGCAGGTGCCTGATTTGTCGTTCGCAGCGGAATTTCCTTCAAGAAGAAGACAAGCAGCAGTGCTACTGCCAGAACTACCGTACCTGTCAGGAACACCATGGACAATGTATTCCCAAGCGCATCACGGATCGTGTCGATCATTTGCACGAATAAAGGCTGTACATCAGCAGGAAGATTTGCCTGTGTCTGCTCGATGAGCGGCTTATTCATCAGTGTCTGCGGATTGGCGAAGGACAGCAACTGCTGCGCTAGCTGCGGATCCACAGAGCTAAAATCCGGCGCATTAGCCGATTGAAGTGATTCCTTCAGGTTCTTCGTCAGATTATTCGACATAACTGTACCCATAACCGCGATACCAATTGTACCTCCAAGATTACGGAACAATTGAGACGAAGCCGTTGCCACGCCAAGCTCCTGGTGAGATACCGCATTCTGAGTTGCTAAAGAGAAGACCGGCATGCCCAGACCCAAACCGATACCGAAAATCACGGTACTGATCACAGTAAGCCAGATATTGTCCATAAACACCATAATGCCCATGCCCACCATCATAATTGGAACTCCAATAAGTGCATAGCGTTTATACTTACCGCTCTTAGCGATAAGCTGGCCTGCTATCGCACTCATACCCATCATGAAAATCGACATAGGTATGGTTACATAACCCGCATATGTTGGTGAGATACCAAGTACGCCTTGAACATAGAAGGATATATAAATCATGGCACCCATCAAACCAAAGTTCATAAAGAATCCAATCAGATTGGATACCGTAACTACGCTGTTCTTAAACAAACTGAGCGGCAGAATCGGCTCTTTGGCTTTCATCTCGATAAAAATAAAGATGAGGGCCGATACAACCGAGCCTGCTATAAGACCGATAATTTCCGGTGACCCCCAAGGGTACTCCGTGCCCGCCCAAGAGAAAGCAAGCAGCAAGGGAACGATGGAAGTTGTAAGAAACAAGGAGCCCAGATAGTCAACGGACTGTCCTGTCTTGCGCTCAACCTTCGGAAATAACGACCAGATCATGATAAAGGCTACCACGCCCAGCGGCAGGAAGATCCAGAATAACCAACGCCACTCAATGTTATCTACCAGGTATCCGCCAAGAGTTGGTCCAAGGACACTGGAGAAGCCGAATACGGCTGTCATGAGTCCCATCCACTTACCACGTTCTCGAGGTGGGAATAAGTCACCGACAGACATAAATGCTGTCGATTGGATTATACCGGCACCAATACCCTGAATACCGCGGTATATGATGAATTGGTACACATCTGTTGATGTACCCGTTAGAAAGGCCCCCAACATAAAAAATAATATACCTATTAAGATGAACGGTTTACGTCCAAACATATCAGACAGCTTGCCAACCAGTATGGTTGCTATGGTTGATGTCAGCAAATAAATGTTGATGGTCCATGTATAATAATCCATGCCATCGAGAATAGCGATAATTCGCGGCATTGCCGTGCTTGTTATCGTCTGGTTAATGGCCGCGAAGAACATTGCGGCCATAATGGCTACCATAATTGAAACTTTACGTTTAAGCGTTAAATGCTCCATGCTCCACCTCTACCCATTTTGATTATCTATGTTTGACAACATCAAGGAAAAAATCCGATTTAGATGCTCTATGTCTTCTTCAGAGAGATTGTCAAAGAACCCCTGAATCACTTCTTTTTGATCTCTTTTCACACTTCTAATGATCTCAAGCCCGGACTCCATGATCGTGATATTCACGACTCTGCGGTCATCCTCAGCACGCTCTTTCTGCAGATATCCTTCTGCGACCAATTTATCCGTCAGCCCCGTAATTGCCGGTGGGGTCAAGGACAAGGCCTCTGCAAGATCAGATACCTTTTGCGGCCCCCGCAATTTTAAAACATACAACACTTGAAATTGTGGGTATGTGACATTGTACTTTCCGGCACCTGATTTCTTCCATTCCTGCGATATGTTCTTTAGCAGGGCACGAAACATAGATGATACTTTGAAAATCTGTTCACTTTTATCCAACAATATCCCCCTTACCACATTCAAAATCATTTAACCAATTAATGATTAAATATTAATTATTTAAGTACTTAATTAATTTGCATTTATTAATATATCTCTATTTACATATCAAGTCAAGTGGTGATCGATGTCATTTTCAGCGGGATGGAGGTGCAATCGGTTCCTATATCCTCAGGTTGTGCACATCATGTGCACAACCTGCTTTATTTAATGTGATATCACATGTTTCACCTGCGGTTATGTGCATATCATTGTGGACAAACATAAAAAAGCTCTTGACCATAATTGGCCAAGAGCTTGGTAGATCGAGAATATTAACGTTTCGAGAACTGAGGTGCGCGACGAGCTGCTTTAAGACCGTATTTTTTACGTTCTTTCATACGTGGGTCGCGAGTCAGGAATCCAGCTCTTTTCAGAGAAGGACGGAATTCAGGATCTGCTTTCAGAAGAGCACGGGAGATACCGTGACGGATTGCTCCAGCTTGACCGGAGATGCCGCCACCGTGTGCGATGACAAGCACGTCATATTTGCCCAGTGTTTCTGTCAGATTCAAAGGTTGTTTAACGATCAGTTTGAGTGTTTCCAAACCGAAGTACTCATTAATATCACGTTTATTGATGACAATTCGTCCTTCACCCGGTACGAGGCGTACACGTGCTACCGAATGTTTACGACGACCTGTCCCATAGTATTGTACTTGTGCCATGAAACTGTCCTCCTTTTTAATTAACCGCGAAGTTCGTAAGCTTCTGGTTTTTGTGCTTCATGTGGATGCGCTGCGCCTGCATATGCTTTCAGTCTCAGCTTCATTTTTTCGCCCATGCGAGTTTTAGGAAGCATGCCGTGAACCGCACTTTCGATTACACGCTCTGGGTATTTAGCAATCAGGTCTTGAGCAACAGTTACTTTCAATCCACCTGGGTGCAGGGAGTGACGATAGTATTTCTTGTTCTCCATCTTTTTGCCAGTGAGGTGGATCTTCTCGGAATTGATAACAACCACGAAATCCCCTGTGTCAACATGTGGAGTGAATTGAGGCTTATGTTTGCCGCGGATCAAAGCCGCAACTTCACTTGCTAAACGGCCAAGCGTCTTGCCTTCGGCATCAACGATGTACCATTTGCGCTCAACTTCATTTGGCTTCGCCATATAGGTGGTACGCATGTATAGTTCCTCCTTGTATTCGTCCGAAAATCATCATTAATTTTCATCATTTATCTTCGTTCATGTGTAAAGCATTGTCATGGTGTTGCAGTCTTGCAATCGGCATTTTCTTAACCGGGGCTGTGGGAGAGCCGTTAAGAAAACACAACTTATATAATACAGGATTACGCCCACTTACGCAAGTGTTTTTTAGGTTTACTACCTGAAACCTTGCGCATTACCGCCAGAACATCAGAATTCCTGAAGCGGATTCTCATTCCCGGTGATATCGTATTCCACTTCCCACAACATCAGGCCCTTGCCCATGGCTGTAGGCCCGGCTGCTGCCCGGTTCTTGGCCTCCAGTATGATCTTCATATCATCCGGATGACGCTTGCCTTCCCCGACCTCAATCAGCGTGCCCATGATAATTCGAACCATATGCTGCAGAAACCCATTCCCGGATAAGTACGTATGAATGACCCCCTGATCTCTAGTGCCGGGGCGGCACATCGAGGTATCCCTCTCAAACCAGGCATCAAATATAGTTCGTACATGGGACGATTTCGTCGACTTCCGCGACGCAAACGTTGTATAGTCATACGTTCCGATCAGATGACGAAGTCCCTGCTCCATCGCTGGGATATCTAGTTGTCCATAATGATGGATCTGATAGCGGCGATTGAATAAGTCCGGATGCTGATTCGCATTGATCGTATAGCGGTAGGTTTTGCGTTTGGCTGCATGGCGGGAATGAAATTCCAGAGGTACCTCCATCGCATCCGAAACTACGATATCTTCCGGCAACCAGGTGTTTAATGCCATACACCAACGCTCCAAGGGAATTGGAGAAGCTGTGTAGAAATTGAATACTTGGGCGCGTGCATGCACCCCAGCATCCGTCCGGCCAGAAGCAGTAATCTTGAGCTGTTCTCCGGACAAGCGATGAATTGCTTCCTCCAAATAATCCTGAATCGTGTGGCCACCGGGCTGGGTCTGAAAGCCGTTATAATCGGTACCGTCGTAACTGACCCTCATCAGAAGATTACGCATTGCTGGCCTCCTGAGTGCTTTTTAGCTCAGTATTTCCAAGGCTCGTTCTACTGAGGCGTTTTGACGCCTTCACTTATTCGGAGCTATTGGGATACCAGCCTAAAGCCAATACACATTATCAAAAAAAGAGCCCCATAGGAGCTCCTTTTCATCATGTTAAGCCGAACCCTTCGAGTCAGCCACATGACTAGAAGGTCCCCGTTATTACTGCCCATGGAGTAGTCGAGACGAGTCGAACTAGATGATCGACTATATCTCGCACCACTTCCCGTTCATGGCTCTAAGAATAAACCTCTACAGAGCCGGGCATACATAACTACAGTCACTTCAATGGAACAAAGCTAAATTACGCGCGATCCACCAGTTCCAAGAAAACCATTGGAGCTGCGTCACCACGACGAGGACCCAGCTTCAGGATACGAGTGTATCCGCCTGGACGCTCGGAGTAACGTGGAGCGATTTCGGAGAACAATTTTTGAATTGCATCTTGTTCGCCATCTACTGTTTCACGACGCACGAATGCAGCTACTTGACGACGAGCGTGCAGATCACCTTTTTTTGCTTTTGTGATCAGTTTCTCAGCGATCGAACGAACTTCTTTCGCTTTGGCTTCTGTCGTTTGAATGCGTTCATATAAGAAAAGGTCGGTTACCAGGTCACGGAACAACGCTTTACGCGCACTGGAATCGCGGCCCAACTTTTGGTATGCCATGTGTTTTTCCCTCCTTTGCTAAGCTAAGCCGAATCTATGCTATTCTTCCGTACGAAGTCCCAGGCCCAACTCTTCAAGCTTCTCTTGAACTTCCTCCAAGGATTTGCGTCCGAGGTTCCGGACTTTCATCATATCCTCTTCGGTTTTCGTAGTCAGCTCTTGTACCGTATTAATGCCGGCACGTTTCAAGCAGTTGTAGGAACGAACGGAAAGATCCAGCTCTTCGATCGTCATTTCAAGCACTTTTTCTTTCTTGTCTTCTTCTTTCTCAACCATGATCTCTGCATCCTTGGCTTCGTCGGTCAGACCCACGAAGAGGAACAGATGCTCGGTCAAGATTTTCGCGCCGAGACTAACGGCTTCTTCTGGGCGAATGCTGCCATCCGTCCAAATTTCAAGCGTCAGTTTGTCGTAGTTAGTTACTTGACCAACACGCGTATTTTCCACGCCGTAGTTCACACGGCTAATCGGAGTGTAGATCGAATCGACGGGAATGACGCCGATAGGCTGGTCATCGCGTTTGTTCCGATCCGCCTGGACATAGCCACGACCGCGACTGGCAAAAATACGCATATGAAGTCTTGCACCAGGGCCGAGCGTTGCAATATGAAGATCTGGATTCAGAATCTCCACATCACTATCCGCACGGATATCACCAGCAGTAACAACCCCTTCACCTTCCGCATCAATCTCGAACACTTTCTCTTCATCGGAATGAATTTTCAGAGACAAAGCTTTCAGGTTCAGGATGACTTCGGTCACGTCTTCCATGACACCCGGAATCGTGGAAAATTCATGAAGTACGCCATCGATTTGAATCGATGTAACTGCAGCGCCCGGGAGTGAGGACAGCAGGATGCGGCGAAGCGAGTTCCCCAGCGTCGTGCCGTATCCTCTCTCTAGAGGCTCAACAACGAATTTCCCATAGGTTCCTTCTTCATTGACATCAACGGTCTCAATTTTCGGCTTTTCGATTTCAATCACGCAAGTACCCCTCCTTCAAACGTCGCTCCTATATGAAACTGTCATCTTATCCAGTAATCCATGTAGTAGTATGCCTAAACAACCATTATTAGCAGATTGCAACGGATTTATACCACATTAACAGGATGACTTCATTATACGCGACGACGTTTTGGTGGGCGGCATCCGTTATGTGGAATTGGTGTAACGTCTTTGATCAGGTTTACTTCGAGACCTGCTGCTTGCAGAGAACGAATTGCTGCTTCACGACCAGCACCAGGACCTTTAACCATTACTTCCACCGCTTTCATACCGTGTTCCATAGCCGCTTTGGCAGCTGATTCAGCAGCCATTTGCGCAGCGAACGGGGTCGACTTACGGGAACCTTTAAATCCAAGGCCGCCGGAGCTTGCCCAAGAAATCGCGTTTCCGTGAGGATCCGTAATCGTTACGATTGTATTGTTGAATGTGGAGCGAATATGAGCCACGCCACTTTCAATATTTTTGCGGTCACGACGTTTAGTACGTACGACTTTTTTTGGTTTAGCCATTGTCTATTATCCCCCTTTCTTATTTCTTCTTGTTCGCTACGGTACGACGAGGACCTTTACGTGTACGAGCATTCGTTTTAGTACGTTGACCACGAACAGGCAATCCACGACGGTGACGAATACCGCGGTAGCAGCCGATCTCCGTGAGACGTTTAATATTCAAGGAAATTTCACGACGCAGGTCACCTTCAACCTTAACCATACCGTCGATCGTTTCGCGCAATTTGCTGACTTCATCTTCTGTCAAATCACGGACACGAGTGTCCGCATTGATTCCAGTTTCTTTCAATACTTTCTGGGAAGTCGTTTTACCGATTCCGAAAATGTAAGTCAAGGCGATCTCAACGCGTTTGTCACGTGGCAAATCCACACCAGCTATACGAGCCATTTTACGCTACACCCCCTTCTTTAACCTTGTTTTTGTTTGTGTTTCGGATTTTCACAGATAACCATTACGTTCCCTTTGCGGCGAATGACTTTGCATTTTTCGCAAATAGGCTTTACAGAAGGTCTTACCTTCATGCTAATTACCTCCTCGTAGTTTTACGTTGTAAAACCAGCTTCGAAACTAAAGTAGTTTGTAACCGCTGCTGAGTTTTACGTCAGTAAAACCGCTTCGCAGCTTTCCTTGATTCCCCAGGGGAACCTTGAATCTATTTACGGTACGTGATACGACCTTTGGTTAAATCATACGGCGAGAGTTGAACAACCACTTTGTCTCCTGTAAGGATACGGATAAAGTGCATCCGCAGCTTCCCGGATACATGAGCGAGAATCTGATGACCATTCTCCAGCTCGACTTTAAAGGTAGCATTCGGCAACGGCTCAATAACCGTCCCTTCGACTTCAATGACATCTTCTTTAGCCACAGTTAGTCTCCTTTCTGATTTGCCTTGGATTTATCGGATACAAACCGGCTCAGTGCAAAACGCAGCTTACCGTTTGTAACCCGACCGCTTTCTTGCAAACTGTTTACCACTTCACTGCTGATGATGGATTGGGGCTCCAGATGAAGAACATTCTTCTTCTTCGCTCCGTCAAACTTGCGTTTGTCTCCATCCGCGATCCACACGAACCTGCTGTCCTCAATTGAGACGATAACGGCATACTGACCGGCATCTCTGCCTTTCAGTATCTTAACGATCTGTCCGGTCTGAAACGTGATTTCGTTATTCAAGTCCATCACCCTATTCCGGCAGCTTCGTCAAAATTTCCATGCCATCCGGAGTGACTGCCACCGTGTGCTCGAAGTGGGCACATAGCGAGCCGTCTACCGTTACAACCGTCCAGTTGTCTTCCAGCGTCTTCACATTCCGTTTACCCGCGTTGACCATCGGCTCAATCGCGAGCACCATGCCCGGTTTGAGTCTTGGACCGCGGTCAGGTATGCCATAGTTCGGAATTTGCGGATCCTCATGCAGATCGGTACCCACACCATGACCAACGTATTCCCGGACAACAGAGAAACCTGCATCCTCGATATGACGCTGTATGGCATGAGAAATCGTAAACAAGCGGACATCAGGTTTGATTAGCGCAAGTCCAGCATAGAGCGATCCTTCCGTTACGTCCAGCAGACGCTGGGCTTCTTCGGAAATCTCTCCTACAGCGTAGGTCCATGCCGAGTCACCGTGGTAACCCTGGTACTGCGCACCGATATCAAACGTAACGATATCGCCCTCGATTAATTTGCGTTTGCCTGGAAATCCATGCACCAATTCTTCGTTGACTGATGCGCAAATGCTGGAAGGAAATCCGTTGTAGCCTTTAAAAGATGGCACAGCGCCTTGGCTTCGAATGAACTTGTCGGCCATTAGGTCCAGTTCCCCGGTTGTAATGCCCGGTTCAACATGAGCGGCAAGGAGTTTGTGGCATTCCGCCACGATCCTTCCTGCTTCTCTCATCAAGCTCAGTTCCGTTTCGGATTTACAAATGATCATTATGCTTAACCTCTCAGTATAGACGCAATTTGTGCGGAAACCGCGTCGATTTCCTGATCACCGTCGATTTGACGCAAAAGACCTTTGTTCTCATAAAACGTGAGGAGTGGTGCTGTTTTGTTGATATATTCGTCTAAACGAATGCCGACGCTCTCTTCGTTATCATCGGAGCGTTGGTACAATTCGCCGCCGCATTTATCACAAATGCCTTCCTGTTTAGGAGGATTAAAGATCACATGATAAGTCGAACCGCAGTTTTTGCAAATCCGGCGACCAGTAAGGCGAGCCAGAAGCTTTTCACGATCAACTTTCAGATTGATGACGTGATTGAGACCTGTATTCAAGCGGGCGAGAATGTCATCCAGCGCTTCCGCTTGCGAAAGGGTTCTTGGAAAACCGTCCAATAAAAAACCTTTTTCGCAATCGGACTGCTGCAGACGTTCTTCCACAATACCGATCGTTACGTCATCCGGTACCAGCAGACCCTGATCCATGAATTCCTTCGCTTTAATCCCGATGGGAGTTCCTTGTTTAATCGCCAGACGAAATGCATCGCCTGTTGAGATATGAGGAATTCCGAATTCATTCACGATGTTTTCTGCTTGTGTTCCTTTTCCTGCCCCAGGAGGACCCATGAATAAGATGTTCACCTTACGTCACTCCCTCCCCTTGATTGACTAGCAAGAACAACACAATAGGCGCCGGGAAGCAGACTGACCACTCGCCGGAACCTATCGCCTATTTATTGATAAAACCTTTGTAATGACGTTTGATCAATTGGCTTTCGATCTGCTTCATCGTGTCCAGTGCAACACCAACAACGATGAGCAAGGCGGTTCCGCCAATTTGAACTGTACGAGGCAGTCCTGCAAGTGCCCCGATGAACACAGGGATTACAGAGATCACGGCCAGGAACAGAGCTCCTGCCATGGTCAGTCGGGTCATCACCCGTGTCAGATACTTCTCGGTTGCCTTACCAGGACGGATGCCCGGTACATAGCCGCCGTTCTTCTTCATGTTATCAGCCATTTGGTTCGGGTTCATCTGCACGAACGTGTAGAAGAACGTGAAACCAATGATCATGAGCACATACAGCACCATTCCAAGCGGACTGTCATAAGCCAGGTTCGCCGTAATCCATTTCGACCAACTCATATGTCCCCAGAAGCTGGCGAGAATGACCGGGAACTGCAGCAGTGACATCGCAAAGATTACCGGAATAACGCCTGCTCCGTTAATCTTGAGTGGAATATGTGTGTTCTGTCCACCGTACATTTTGTTTCCTACAACACGCTTGGCGTATTGAACCGGAATTTTACGGATACCTTGCTGAATGAATATAACACCGGTAATGATCAGAATCAAAATCAGAAGGATAATAAGACCTTTCAAAGTGTTCATGAACACTTGACCATCCTGAATGAAGTTCGATTCAATCGTTGTCCGAATGTGCATCGGAATACCAGCAGCGATACCAGCAAAGATAATGATCGAAATACCGTTACCGATTCCGCGTTCCGTTATCTGTTCACCGAGCCACATCAAGAATGATGTACCTGCGGTAAGCACGATCGCAATTACAACATAGTCGATAAACGTTGCTCCAGGAACCATTTCTGCGCCGTACATACGGTTAAATCCGACGGACATTGCGAAGGCCTGAATCAATCCCAATATTACCGTACCATAACGAGTAATTTGAGCCAACTGCTTCTTCCCGTGTTCCCCTTGTTTGTTCCATTCCGCAAACTTTGGAATGACGTCCATCGACAGCAACTGTACGATAATGGACGAAGTAATATATGGAAATATCGAAAGGGCGAAAATCGAAAACTGCGATAGCGCGCCCCCCGAGAACGTGTTAAGAAGACCAAACAACTCGTTACCTGCCTGATTCGTCTGTGTAAAGACATCTTTGTTAACACCGGGAACCGGAACAAAGGATCCAATACGGAAAATAATCAGAACGAACAAGGTGAATATAATCCGTTTGCGAAGCTCCTCGACACGCCATATATTTTTCAGGGTCTTAAACATTAGATCACCTCGGTTTTACCGCCGGCAGCCTCGATCTTCTCTACCGCAGATTGAGAAAACTTATTAGCTTTTACAGTCAAAGAAACGGTAACTTCACCGTTGCCAAGAATTTTGATTCCGCTCTTTGTATTGTTAACAATACCGCTCTCAACCAAAACTTCTGGAGTCACTTCAGTACCTGCTGCAAAGCTGTTAAGTTCTTCGATGTTCACAATCGCGTACTCTTTCCGAGTTGGGTTTACGAAACCGCGCTTCGGAAGACGACGATACAATGGGTTCTGTCCACCTTCGAAGCCTGGACGTACACCACCGCCGGAACGAGAGTTTTGTCCTTTGTGACCGCGACCCGACGTTTTACCCGTACCACTACTAGTACCGCGTCCAACGCGCTTGCGTTCTTTGCGGGATCCAGGTGCTGGGCTCAGCTCATGTAACTTCATCGTTCGTTGCACCTCCTTAATATGTCCGGGAAAAACAACCCGGGATTAACCTTCGATTTCTTTAACAGAAACCAGGTGATTTACTTTCTTGATCATTCCGCGAATTGCAGCGTTGTCGCTTTGAACAACGGAATGGTTGATTTTGCGAAGACCAAGTGTTTTCACGGTTGCACGCTGATCTTCTGGACGACCAATCACGCTGCGTACGAGGGTGATTTCAAGTTTAGCCATGAGATTCCCTCCTTAACCCAACAGCTCTTCGACGGATTTGCCGCGAAGCTTGGCAACATCTTCAGCACGCTTCAGGCGGGATAACCCTTCCAAAGTCGCATTGACCATGTTCATGGAGTTCGAAGAACCTAGAGATTTTGTCAAAATGTCGCCTACACCAGCCAGTTCGAGTACTGCACGAACAGGACCGCCAGCGATAACTCCAGTACCTTCAGATGCTGGCTTCAATAATACTCGGCCTGCTCCGAAGTGACCTGTTACGAGGTGAGGAATAGTGGTTCCAACAAGTGGAATGTGAATCAGGTTTTTCTTAGCATCTTCAATACCTTTGCGGATTGCATCCGGTACTTCGCCTGCTTTACCGATACCTGCTCCTACCCAACCTTTGCCATCACCGACAACTACCAGTGCACTAAAGCTAAAGCGACGTCCGCCTTTTACAACTTTAGCAACGCGGTTAATGTTTACTACTCTTTCAGTCAGTTCTAAAGTGTTAGGATCTACACGCAAGTCGTTTACCTCCTTTTGAAAATATCTTAGAATTCAAGGCCTGCCTCGCGAGCTGCCTCTGCAAGAGCTTGAATACGTCCATGGTACAAATATCCACCACGATCGAATACGATCGATTTATGACCTTTGTCTGCAGCACGTTTTGCAACGAGTTCGCCGACTTTACGAGCGGATTCAACGCTTCCGCCGTTCTTAATGTCGCCAGCCAATTCTTTATCAAGCGTAGAAGCTGATGCCAAAGTTACGCCAGCCACGTCGTCAATCAGTTGAGCATAGATGTGTTTCGAAGAACGGAACACGTTCAGACGTGGACGTTCAGCTGTGCCCTGGATTTTCTTACGGACACGCAGGTGTCTTTTCAAGCGAGCTTTGTTCTTGTCTTGTTTCGTAATCATGCTTCCATTTCCTCCCTTCAGTTTTGCCTTAAGAGCTTCACTTTTAGACGCATCGGGTAAGTATGGGAGAAGAGGCTAGTTATCCACCAGGCGAATCCCCGGTTAGCTAACCTTACTTCTTCTTACCAGCTTTACCTTCCTTACGGATAATGCGTTCACCTTCGTATTTAATCCCTTTACCTTTATAAGGCTCAGGCTCGCGTACGGAACGGATCTTAGCAGCGTAAGCACCTACGCGCTCTTTATCGATACCGCGAACAGTGATTTTTGTATTTACCGGTACATCAAATTCGATACCAGCTTCCGGTGTGATTTCAACTGGGTGGGAGTAGCCCACGTTCAGAACGATTTTATCTCCGGATTTGCTTGCACGGTATCCAACACCGACCAACTCAAGGTTTTTCGAGAATCCTTCAGTTACACCGTTGACCATGTTTGAGACAACGCTGCGGGTCGTGCCGTGAAGAGAGCGATGTGTTTTGTTGTCGGAAGGACGAACAACATTGATCTCGTTGTTTTCTACTGTAATTTGCATGTCTTTATGCAGTTCACGAGTCAAGGTTCCTTTAGGCCCCTTAACAGTAATTACAGTGTTATCCAGTGTGACTTCCACACCATTTGGAATAGCAATTGGTTTACGACCAATACGGGACATTCATTACACCTCCTATCTTGTGACGTTGATTACCATACGTAGCAGAGAACTTCTCCGCCAGCTTTGGATTGACGAGCTTCTTTGTCGGTCATAACTCCCTTAGACGTGGAGATGATCGCAATACCCAAACCACCAAGTACACGAGGTACTTCGTTGCTCTTCGTGTAAACGCGAAGACCTGGTTTGCTAATTCTTTTCAGACCTGTGATTACGCGTTCGTTGTTAGAACCATATTTCAGGAATACACGAATGATCCCTTGTTTATTGTCTTCTACAAACTCCGCATCACGGATGAAACCTTCACGCTTCAAAATGTCAGCGATTTGTTTCTTAATTGTCGAAGCAGGCATTTCTACTGTTTCGTGGCGAACCGTGTTCGCGTTACGAATACGAGTTAGCATATCTGCAATTGGATCGGACATAGTCATGTAGGATAAACCTCCTTCCCGTTTATAAACTTCTTACCAGCTTGCTTTTTTCACGCCAGGAATCTGGCCTTTATAAGCTAATTCACGGAAACAAATTCTGCAAACTTTAAACTTCTGCAGTACCGAATGTGGGCGACCACAACGTTCACAACGGGTATATGCCCGTACTTTGAATTTCGGTGTACGTTGTTGTTTAACTTTCATCGAAGTTTTTGCCACTTAGCCTGACACCTCCTAAATAGTTTCGGAGAAAAGGACAACCGTCTTATTTCGCGAAAGGCATGCCCAGTTGAGCAAGCAGTTCACGGGATTCTTCGTCGGTTTTAGCAGTCGTTACGATAACGATATCCATACCGCGAACTTTATCCACTTTGTCATACTCAATTTCAGGGAAAATGAGTTGCTCTTTCAGACCGAGCGTATAGTTACCGCGTCCGTCAAATGCTTTGGTGGACACGCCTTGAAAGTCACGTACACGTGGAAGTGTAACGTTGAACAGCTTGTCGAGGAAGTAGTACATACGCTCACCGCGCAGTGTTACTTTCACACCGATTGGCATGTTCTCACGGAGTTTGAATCCCGCGATGGATTTCTTCGCACGGGTGATAACCGGTTTTTGACCAGCAATCAGCTGCATGTCGTTTACAGCGGAATCAAGTACTTTCGAGTTGGATACTGCGTCACCAACACCCATGTTGACAACCACTTTCTCGATTTTTGGTACTTGCATTACTGTCTTATAGCTAAACTTCTGCATCAGAGCAGGAGTTACTTCGTTCAAAAAACGTTCTTTCATTCTTGCTGCCATGATTCAAGGACCTCCTTTCTCAACCGTCTTATTTATCAATAACTTCTCCGGATCTTTTTGCTACGCGAACTTTTTTGCCGTTGTCCAGTACTTTGTAACCGATACGGGTTACTTTTCCGCTCTTCGGATCAACGTGCATAACGTTCGATACATGGATCGGAGCTTCCTTCTCGATGATACCGCCTTGTGGGTTCATTTGGTTTGGCTTTTGGTGTTTTTTGATCATGTTCACACCTTCAACCAAAACGCGATTTTCACGAGGGTACGCTGCGATGACACGGCCTTTTTTGCCTTTGTCTTTACCGCTGATGACGATAACTGTATCATCTTTTTTCACGTGCAGTTTGTTGCTATGGGATTCCAGAACTTTTTTCACTTTAGGCATTCGTTACACCTCCTATGACTAGCCAGTTCAACTATTTATCGGGTTCCCGAAAAGTTACGTCACTTTTTGGGGTGTTATATTAGATTACTTCCGGAGCCAAGGAAACGATTTTCATGTAGTCTCTTTCGCGAAGTTCGCGAGCAACTGGTCCGAAAATACGAGTTCCGCGTGGGCTTCTGTCGTCTTTAACAACAACAGCTGCATTCTCGTCAAATGAGATGTAAGATCCGTCTTTACGACGAACAGAACGTTTCGTACGAACGACTACCGCTCTTACTACATCACCCTTTTTGACAACGCCGCCTGGTGTTGCTTGTTTGACGGAACATACGATCAAATCACCGATTTGAGCTGTACGACGACCAGTACCACCCAATACGCGGATACACATCAGTTCCTTCGCACCGGAGTTGTCAGCAACAGCTAAACGTGTAAATGGTTGAATCATTTAAATTTCCTCCTTCCATCGAAAACTGATCATATCTTAGATGATAACCGCTTTTTCAACCACTTCTACCAGTCTCCAACGTTTGTCTTTGGATAGAGGGCGAGTTTCCATGATTTTAACGGTATCTCCGATTTGAGCTTCATTGTTTTCATCATGCGCTTTAAATTTCTTCGTGTATTTAATGCGCTTGTGATACAAGTCATGCTTCTTATAAGTTTCAACAGCTACAACAACGGTTTTATCCATTTTATCGCTGACAACCTTACCGATTTGCACTTTACGAGCATTACGTTCTTCGCTCATTTGTTAGCCTCCTTCCTGAATACAGAACAATCGTTTCTGTTTCATTAACTAATCCCAAGTTCTCTTTCATGGATAACGGTTTTAGCACGAGCTATTTCTTTGCGAACATCACGAATCCGAGTTGGGTTATCAAGTTGGCCAGTAGCCAACTGAAAACGGAGGTTAAAGAGTTCCTCTTTAAATCCGGAGATTTTTTGCTCGATTTCTGCAGTGGTTAAGTTGCGCAGTTCATTAGCTTTCATTTGCTTCACCACCCACTTCTTCACGTTTCACAAACTTCGTTTTAACAGGCAGCTTGTGAGCGGCGAGACGCATCGCTTCGCGGGCGATCTCCTCAGACACGCCTCCAAGTTCAAACATGATTTTGCCTGGTTTTACAACGGCAACCCATTTCTCAACGTTACCTTTACCGCTACCCATCCGCACCTCGAGAGGCTTTTGAGTAATCGGCTTATCTGGGAAAATCTTAATCCATACTTTACCGCCACGGCGAATATAACGAGTCATCGCGATACGCGCAGCTTCGATCTGACGGTTAGTAATCCAACCTGGTTCAGTAGCTTGCAAGCCAAATTCGCCGAAGCTTACTTCCGTACCGCCTTTAGCTTGGCCTCTCATATGGCCGCGCTGTTGTTTGCGGTGTTTTACACGTTTTGGTACCAACATGATTAGTTGCCTCCTTCCTGAGCAGCTTGTTTCTTAGCCGTAGGAAGAACCTCTCCACGATAGATCCATACTTTCACGCCGATACGGCCGTAAGTCGTATGCGCTTCTGCTGTACCGTAGTCGATGTCTGCACGAAGCGTATGAAGTGGAACAGTTCCTTCACTGTAGCCTTCCGTACGAGCAATCTCGGCTCCGCCAAGACGTCCGCTGACTGATGTTTTAATCCCTTTTGCTCCAGAGCGCATCGTTCTTTGGATTGCTTGCTTCAGCGCACGACGGAAAGATACACGACGTTCCAGCTGTTGTGCAATGCTTTCAGCAACAAGAATTGCGTCCAGTTCAGGGTTTTTGATTTCAGAAATGTTGATATGAACTTTTTTACCGCCGGCAATTTTAGTCACTTGTCCGCGCAGTACTTCTACTTCGGAACCACCTTTACCGATAACCATACCTGGTTTCGCAGTGTGGATCGTCACGTTCACACGATTTGCCGCTCTCTCGATTTCAATACGGGATACAGCGGAGTCTTTCAATTTATTTTTCAGGTATTCACGGATTTTCACGTCTTCCAGCAAAAGATCACCGAAGTCTTTGCCTGCATACCATTTGGATTCCCAATCACGGATAATACCGATACGGAGTCCTACTGGATTTACCTTTTGGCCCACACGTTTTCCCTCCTTATTTTTCAGCTACCACCAAAGTAATGTGGCTGGTGCGTTTATTGATCCGGCTTGCACGTCCCATTGCACGCGGGCGGAAACGTTTCATAGTCGGTCCCTGGTTGACATAAGCTTGCGTCACAACCAATTTAGTTACATCCAGTGAGTAGTTATGCTCAGCGTTTGCGATAGCCGAGTTCAAAAGCTTCTCAAGAACTGGAGATGCAGCTTTAGGAGTGTGACGAAGAATTGCGATCGCTTCGCCGACTTGCTTACCGCGAATCAAGTCAACAACGAGTTGAGCTTTACGAGGAGCAATACGAATCGATCTTGCATGTGCTTTTGCTTCCATATGTTTAACCTCCTCTCAAACAAAGAGCTTCATTAAATTATCTTCTCGTTTTCTTATCGTCTTCATGACCTTTGTAAGTACGAGTTGGAGCAAACTCACCCAACTTATGTCCTACCATATCTTCTGTTACATATACAGGTACATGTTTACGGCCATCATATACACCGAACGTGTGACCGATAAATTGCGGGAAAATAGTGGAACGGCGGGACCACGTTTTGATTACAGCTTTTTTGCTTGCTGCGTTCATGTCCTCCACTTTTTTGAGCAGATATCCGTCAATAAAAGGTCCTTTTTTCAAACTACGGCTCATATTGAAATCCTCCCTTCACCAAATTGTCTCGTTACCTTCGAGCCTGTCACGAAGTTATGCACTTAAACGCGCATTACTTCGTGCGGCGGCGAACGATATATTTGTCAGAAGCTTTTCCTTTTTTACGTGTTTTGTAACCAAGGGTTGGTTTGCCCCATGGAGACATCGGCGATTTACGTCCGATTGGAGCGCGGCCTTCACCACCACCGTGAGGGTGATCGTTAGGGTTCATTACCACACCACGTACTTCAGGACGTTGTCCAAGCCAACGGCTACGACCAGCTTTACCGATTTTGATCAACTCATGGTCTTGGTTACCCACAGAACCGATGGTTGCACGGCAAACTTTCAGGATGCGGCGAACTTCACCGGAAGAAAGACGAACAGTTACGTACTTATCTTCTTTACCGAGAAGTTGAGCTTCTGTACCAGCAGCACGAACCAATTGTCCGCCTTTGCCTGGTTTCAATTCGATGTTGTGGATAACTGTACCTACTGGAATGTTTTCCAGTGGAAGTGCGTTACCGATCTTGATGTCAGCACCTACTCCAGATACTACTTGGTCTCCAACTTTCAGACCTTTAGGAGCGATGATATAACGCTTCTCACCATCTACATAGTGAATCAGAGCGATGTTGGAAGTACGGTTCGGGTCGTATTCGATTGTAGCAACGCGACCTGGAATGCCGTCTTTGTTCCGTTTGAAGTCGATAATACGGTATTTACGCTTGTGTCCGCCGCCATGGTGACGAACCGTAATTTTACCTTGGTTGTTGCGGCCAGCTGTTTTGCTCAGTGGAGCCAGCAACGATTTTTCCGGCTGATTCGTGGTGATTTCTTCAAAAGTCGACACGGACATGTTGCGTCGAGCCGGGGATGTCGGTTTATACTTTTTAATAGGCACTGAGTTTTCCCTCCTTACTTAAGAAATTCTTATTCAACCGATTCAAAGAACTCGAGCGGTTTGCTGTCTGGAGCCAAAGTTACGATTGCCTTTTTCCACTCGGTTGTGTAACCGGAATAACGGCCGTAACGCTTTGGTTTCGCAGGAACACGCATCGTATTCACGTTCGATACTTTAACTTTAAAAATAGATTCGACAGCTTGCTTGATCTCGGTCTTGTTAGCACGGATATCCACTTCAAAAGCGTATTTCAGCTCTGCCATGTAGTCAGCCGTACGTTCCGTGATCACCGGGCGCTTGATTATATCGCGTGGGTCTTTCATTACGCGAGCACCTCCTCTACCTTCTGAACTGCTTCCTTCGTAATGATCAGTTGATCGTACGACAGTACGTCAAGAACATTAATGCCGTCAGCCGCTACGAATTTCACACCAGGAATATTACGTGCGGAAAGGGCTACATTATCATCATAGCTTGGAGCAACGATGAGAGCTTTACGGCCTACTTTCAGGTTGCTAAGAATGTTAGCAAACTCTTTTGTTTTCGGCGTATTCAGCGTCAGTTGATCCAATACGATAATTGCGTTGTCAATCACTTTGGAAGACAATGCAGATTTAATAGCCAAACGACGGACTTTCTTAGGAAGTTTAAATGTGTAGCTGCGCGGAGTTGGTCCAAATACCACACCGCCGCCTTTCCATTGTGGTGAACGGATCGATCCTTGACGAGCGCGGCCAGTACCTTTTTGTTTCCAAGGCTTACGTCCGCCGCCGCGTACTTCAGAACGTCCTTTTACTTTGTGGGTACCACGACGAAGGGAAGCGCGCTGCAACAATACTGCGCTGTGCAGTACGTGCGTATTCGGCTCGATGCCGAACACAGCTTCATTCAATTCTACTTCGCCAACTTGGCTACCGCTGACATTATAAAGTGCTACTTTAGGCATTGTTTGTTCCTCCTTTCTTTAGGCGATTATTTCTTCACCGTTTCTTTAATTTGAACGAAACCTTTTTTAGGTCCTGGAATGGATCCTTTAACAAGGATTACGTTACGCTCTGCATCGACTCTAACAACTTCGAGTTTTTGGATCGTAACTGTTTCATTGCCCATGTGACCTGGCAGACGTTTTCCTTTAGGAACACGGTTTGCCTGGATCGAACCCATGGAACCTGGTCTACGGTGATAACGGGAACCGTGAGACATTGGTCCGCGGCTTTGTCCCCAACGTTTGATTACACCTTGGAAACCTTTACCCTTGGAAATACCCGTTACGTCAACAAATTCGCCTTCTGCGAAGACATCAGCCTTCAGCTCTTGTCCAACCTCGACACTCGCGAGGTCAACACCGCGAATTTCGCGAACGTAGCGCTTAGGCGCAGTGTTTGCTTTTTTCGCATGGCCTGCTTCTGGTTTGTTAGATCTGTTCTCTTTCTTGTCAGAGAAACCGACTTGAATCGCTTCGTATCCGTCGTTTTCCAGATCTTTCTTTTGAAGAACAACACAAGGACCTGCTTCGATAACCGTTACAGGAATTACAATACCTTCAGGGGTAAATACTTGAGTCATTCCGAGCTTTCTACCTAAGATACCTTTCATGTTGACACCTCTTTTCTCTTCTCTAATTCGTTATGCTGGTCTTACAGTTTGATTTCGATATCTACACCGGACGGCAGGTCCAAGCGCATCAAGGCATCCACAGTTTGTGGAGTCGGGTTCACGATGTCGATCAAGCGTTTATGAGTACGCATTTCGAACTGTTCCCGAGAATCCTTATACTTGTGCACCGCACGGAGAATGGTAATTATTTGTTTCTCAGTTGGAAGCGGAATCGGACCGGATACACCAGCACCCGAACGTTTTGCTGTCTCAACAATTTTCTCAGCGGATTGATCAAGAACTCTGTGGTCGTATGCTTTCAAGCGAATACGAATTTTTTGCTTTGCCATTTTATTCCCTCCTTCTATCGCCCAATTTGGTATCGGACATACTCCGTGAAAATTTTCCAACCACCTGCCTCATGGCAAAGGGGCCGGGTGTGTCGGTAACCTCTCACATCATCGCAACGTCGCAGAACAACATTCACTATTATATATAAAAGATAGGCGCATTGCAAGCACTAATTCATAATTCATGTCAGTTTATATTTGCACCGTGCTTTTCTTGAAATTTTCAGCTAAAATCGCTGCTTCTGATGTAGCTTCCCCGTATGCTGCCAATTGTCATGGACAGCAATTTCATTTGCTTTTCTGCTGTGATCATCTGATCGCACTGGATTGTACAGATGTAAGAATATCGGTGAACAATTGGCTTGTCTCCTCTGATTGGTTCTTCCCTTTCCCCGCAAGCAGCTGTACATGGTTAATAGATTCTACCACTTCGGATGTGATGGATCTGGATTTCGTTACGATATCAGTTATACGGCTCACTGTCGTTCGTGTATCCTCGGAGAGACGACTGACCTCCTGAGCCACAACTGCAAAACCTTTTCCGTGTTCCCCAGCACGCGCCGCTTCTATAGTAGAGAGCAGTTTGATCTGTGCCGCTATTTCATGAACGCTTACCGCTATCAGGGCAATCTGTCTGGAGGAATCATGAAGTTCTTGTACAGCATTCTGCATATCCGAGGTACTCTCATCTATTGCATTTATCTGTACTGCCAAATCCGCTATCTTTGCCTCTCCAGCCTGAGCATAAGAAATAGACCCTTGCATAGTCGCCGAAGTCGTCTGAAACGCAGTAGTCACCTCACCGCTGCTTGACATCAAGCGTTCTACAGCTTCATTAATGTTCAGTGTCAGATCGGATAATTCACCGACAAAAGCAGCAATGCTCTGCTTTAGTTCTTTGCGTACCCATTCATATTGCTGCTGCTTCTCATTCATGTTCTCCTTCTCGTAAGCTTCCAGTAGAAGCTGTTGCTCCAAGCCGAGCAGCTTGGTGATCGTCGACACGACCCGAATTTGCTGTTCCTCTTCTTTCACTTCTTTATATATAATCTTGAAGAATTCATTCTGCAGATTCTGAAAAGCCGATAAGTACCATTTAGTCTCCAGTCCTACCCGTTTGTGGACTTCGGCTATACGCAATCTTTTCTCCACGTAAGCTTCATTGATCTCGCCATTAAATATTTCAAGAAGATGATCCTTTAAGGTCTGTTTCAGTCTTTCAATTGTACTATGCTGCACTATGATATCCCTCAACTTATCCACATCCACAACGGATTGGTAAAAAGCATCGGTGATCGCTTCCATCCTCAACTCCATCTGCGGGCGTAACTGCTTTAGCAGACGCAAATCTCCCTCTGTCAGACCGATCATTCTCATCTGTTCATTCAGTTCACCCAACTTCTCCTGGTATATGTAACTTTCTTCGAGGGGATCACGGTGTACTTCTGCAGACTGAACGACATGGGCCATACTCTTCTTCATAAAAGCAAACGGGCATTCCATAATGAGCTGTGCTCTCCATTCTATATATTTAGGTAGTTTCTTATCTGTGAAGCAGACTTCAAACAGAGATTGTAATCATGTTAGGCGCAAATATATAGAATGAATCCTTCAATATATGGCATATTCTGTGTAGTGAGCTTGACTTTTTTTCTACAAATATTCGAAATATGGGCAGTTCCCTTGTTTTACGCTTCTCCGGTTTTTGTACAACAGAAAAAGAGCCCAATCCCAAGGGATCGGACTCTTTTATCAGGACATCACATTGTTGCTTGTTACAATACACTGTTGCTATATGCAAGGCTGTTTGTAGGCCTTAATTATTTAATGATGGTAGCAACGGAACCAGCACCTACGGTACGGCCGCCTTCACGAATGGAGAACTTAGTTCCTTCTTCAATCGCGATTGGGTTGATCAGGTTAACCGTAACGGTGATGTTATCACCAGGCATAACCATTTCAGAACCTTCTGGCAGGTTGATCACACCAGTTACATCCGTAGTACGGAAGTAGAACTGTGGACGGTAGCCAGTGAAGAAAGGCTTATGACGTCCGCCTTCTTCTTTGCTCAGTACGTATACTTGAGCAGTGAACTCTGTGTGTGGTTTAACGGAAGCAGGCTTAGCAAGTACTTGACCACGCTCGATTTGAGTACGGTCTACACCACGAAGCAATGCGCCGATGTTGTCACCAGCTTGAGCAGAATCCAGCAATTTACGGAACATTTCAACGCCCGTAACAACGGATTTCTTAGTTTCTTCAGCGATACCAACGATTTCGATTTCTTCACCAACTTTGATCGTACCACGCTCTACACGACCTGTAGCAACGGTACCACGACCAGTGATGGAGAATACGTCCTCGACAGGCATCAAGAAAGGCTTGTCAGTGTCGCGCTCTGGCAATGGGATGTACTCGTCGATTGTTTTGAACATTTCAACGATTTTTTGTGCCCATTCGCCATCTGGGTTTTGCAGAGCTTCACGAGCGGAACCACGAGTAATCGGAGTGTCGTCGCCTGGGAAGTCATACTCGCTCAGAAGGTCGCGAACTTCCATTTCAACCAATTCCAAGAGCTCTTCGTCATCAACCATGTCGCATTTGTTCAAGAATACAACGATGTAAGGTACGCCTACTTGGCGGGACAACAGGATGTGCTCGCGAGTTTGCGGCATTGGGCCGTCAGCTGCGGATACAACCAGGATCGCTCCGTCCATTTGAGCTGCGCCAGTGATCATGTTTTTAACATAGTCAGCGTGACCTGGGCAGTCAACGTGTGCATAGTGACGAGCGTCAGTTTCGTACTCTACGTGGGAAGTAGAGATTGTGATACCGCGTTCGCGCTCTTCTGGAGCTTTGTCGATTTGATCGAAAGACATTGCTGCGCCACCATAAGTTTTGGACAATACACTTGTGATTGCAGCAGTCAGAGTAGTTTTACCATGGTCAACGTGACCGATAGTACCGATGTTAACATGGGGTTTCGTACGTTCGTATTTAGCCTTTGCCATTTGAACAATTCCTCCTTAAGGGGATATATATGTTGGGCCGGAAGCGGAGTTAACGGGATATACGTCCCGCCTCCTATCCAGCAGGTAAAACGTTATTACTCTCCGCCTTTGATCTTGGACACAATTTCATCGGAGATACTCTTAGGAACTTCTTCGTAATGGGAGAGTTCCATGGAGAACACACCGCGTCCTTGTGTACCGGAGCGAAGGGTAGTGGAGTAACCGAACATTTCGGAAAGAGGTACTTTCGCACGGATAATTTGAGTACCACCACGGGAGTCCATACCTTCGATACGTCCACGGCGGGAGTTCAGCATACCCATTACGTCGCCCATGTATTCCTCAGGCACGGTAACTTCTACTTTCATGATTGGCTCAAGCAGGACAGGCTTACACTTTTCTTTTGCTGCTTTCAGAGCCATGGAGCCGGCGATTTTAAACGCCATTTCATTGGAGTCAACATCATGGTATGAACCGTCAACGATGGTTGCTTTAACGTCAACAAGCGGGAAGCCGGCAAGTACACCGTTCTTCATTTGCTCTTCAATACCTTGTTGTGCAGGACCAATATATTCTCTTGGTACGGAACCACCGACAACCTTGCTCTCGAACTGGTTACCGCTACCTGCTTCCAATGGTTCGAACTCAACCCAAACGTGACCGTATTGACCACGACCACCGGACTGACGAACGAATTTACCTTCAACACGTGCAGGTGCACGGAAGGTTTCACGGTAAGCTACCTGTGGTTTACCCACATTGGTTTCTACTTTGAACTCACGACGCATACGGTCGATGATAATGTCCAAATGAAGCTCACCCATACCAGCCAAGATCGTTTGGCCTGTTTCTTCATCAGTATGCGCACGAAGAGTTGGATCCTCTTCAGTCAACTTACCGAGAGCAACACCCATTTTATCTTGGTCAGCTTTTGTTTTAGGCTCAACTGCGATTTCGATAACCGGATCAGGGAAGTTCATGGACTCCAGGATAACCGGGTTTTTCTCATCACATAGTGTATCACCTGTGCCCGTATCTTTCAAACCTACAGCAGCTGCGATATCTCCGGCAAATACTTCGGAAATTTCTTGGCGGCTGTTCGCATGCATTTGAAGGATACGACCAATGCGCTCACGCTTGCCTTTAGTTGCATTCAGTACGTAAGAGCCGGATTGCAGAACACCGGAATATACGCGGAAGAATGTCAGCTTACCAACATAAGGGTCCGTAGCGATTTTGAATGCCAAAGCCGAGAACGGCTCTTCATCAGAAGAATGCCGAATTGCTTCAGTTCCGTCTTCAAGGGAACCCTTGATATCTGGAACGTCAGTTGGAGCCGGCAAATAATCGATTACGGCATCAAGCATCAACTGAACGCCTTTGTTACGGTAAGAAGATCCACAGATAACAGGGAAGATCTTAACTTCGACAACACCTTTACGCAGAGCGGCTTTCAACTCAGCAATGGTGATTTCTTCACCTTCAAGGTATTTCATTGTCAAGTCTTCGTCAAGTTCTGCTACCTTCTCAACTAACTCGTTGCGAAGCTCTTCCACTTGATCCTTGAACTCTGCTGGAATTTCGGTTTCTTCGATATTTTGACCAAGGTCATCTTTATACATGAAAGCTTTTTCCTCGACAATATCGATGATGCCAATGAAATCGTTCTCTGCACCGATCGGAAGCTGAATCGCTACCGCGTTCGCTTGCAGACGCTCTCTCATATCTTTAACTACGTTCAAGTAGTCGGCACCGATAATATCCATTTTGTTTACGTATGCGATCCGCGGAACTCCATAACGGTCTGCTTGTCTCCAAACAGTCTCCGACTGAGGTTCAACGCCCTCTTTCGCACTGAATACACCTACTGCCCCATCCAATACACGAAGGGAACGTTCAACTTCTACTGTGAAGTCAACGTGCCCCGGGGTGTCGATAATATTAACGCGATGACCCTTCCAAGAAGCGGTAGTCGCAGCGGATGTAATCGTGATCCCGCGCTCCTGTTCCTGCTCCATCCAGTCCATTGTAGCAGCACCTTCGTGAACTTCCCCGATTTTGTGCGTACGGCCTGTATAGAACAAAATCCGCTCTGTAGTGGTCGTTTTACCAGCGTCAATATGCGCCATGATCCCGATATTACGTGTATTTTTCAAGGAGAACTCTCTTGTCGCCATGCGAATAGTCTCCCTTCAAAATTTGAAGTATAAAATAGTTGCCGAATCCTACCAGCGGTAGTGAGCAAACGCTTTGTTCGCTTCAGCCATTTTGTGTGTATCTTCGCGTTTCTTAACAGAAGCGCCTGTGTTGTTGGAAGCATCGATGATCTCTGCCGCCAAACGCTCTTCCATTGTTTTCTCACCGCGGTTGCGGGAGTAGTTTACGAGCCAACGTAATCCAAGGGATGTACGTCTCTCTGGTTTAACTTCGATAGGAACCTGGTAGTTAGCACCGCCGACACGACGAGCTTTAACTTCCAATACTGGCATGATATTTTTGATAGCTGCTTCAAACACTTCCATCGGATCATTACCAGTACGTTCCTTGATGATGTTGAATGAATTGTAAAGGATGCTTTGAGCAACACCTCTTTTACCATCCAACATGATGCGGTTGATCAGACGAGTTACCAGCTTGCTGTTGTACACTGGATCTGGAAGCACGTCTCTTTTGGTTACTGGACCTTTGCGTGGCATGGATATCCCCCTTTCTTCAGTCGTGAGTCATGTTAGAAAACATGAACATCAATTAGCTTTTTGCTTTAGGACGCTTCGTGCCGTATTTGGAACGAGCTTGCATCCGGTTGTTTACACCAGCGGTATCAAGTGCGCCGCGAACGATATGGTAACGTACACCCGGAAGGTCTTTTACCCGTCCACCGCGAACCAATACAACACTGTGCTCTTGCAAGTTATGTCCGATACCCGGAATGTAAGCTGTCACCTCAATGCGGTTCGTCAACCGAACACGAGCATATTTACGAAGTGCGGAGTTCGGTTTTTTCGGCGTCATTGTGCCTACACGAGTGCATACACCGCGTTTTTGCGGAGCGCTCAAGTCGGTCTCCTCACGTTTCAAAGCGTTAAAACCTTTTTGAAGAGCTGGAGATTTCGATTTGTAAACTTTGGCTTGACGGCCCTTGCGAACCAGTTGGTTAATTGTTGGCATGCTAGCCACCCCCTTCCCGTATTTATCATCCTATTACAAACCCGTTTAAGTCCACAGACCCAGGCGGTTCATAAAAGAACAAATGAAAAGTTTTTGCCGAGAGAAGTAACGCCTTCTCCAACAAAAACGATTTCTCAAATCATGATTTCAAGACAGCTACCATAGCTGCACCGACTTCAATACCGCATGCTTCTCCAAGCTCTATCATCGTGGGCACATAATTGATATGTACTCCATTCTTATCACACTCGGATACGACTTTTGAAATCAAACGCTGGTCGCAATCTTCAGCTACATAAACCTCTGCAGCCAGACCGGATTCAACGGCCTTCATCGTTTGTTTGGTGCCAATCTTGATGTGTGCATCCTGTAATCCTTTATCATTAGACACAGTCATTCCTCCAAAAGAACAGGGAACAAAGAAACTATTCACGCACCTTTGCTATATTAGCATCTGCCCTAAGCGATGTCAAGCTATTAAATCAGAAAAAAAGAAACTTAGGGACGGGAGAGAGTTCAGCATTCAACATGCCGTTTCCTCCCGTCACCCGACTTTCTTCTTAATCTATAGAAGCCGTTTCGAGCTCCTGACTTTCGTCATTCACGTCGTTCTGTCCCGCAAATTTCACGCTGCGATAACGGTTCATGCCCGTTCCCGCAGGGATCAGCTTACCAATGATAACATTCTCTTTCAGGCCAAGGAGTTGATCGACTTTACCTTTAATGGCAGCATCAGTCAACACGCGAGTCGTCTCCTGGAAGGAGGCCGCTGACAAGAACGAATCTGTTTCAAGGGAAGCTTTCGTAATCCCGAGAAGAACCGGTTTAGCAACTGCTGGTTCTTTTCCAGACAGAATAGCGTCTTTATTGGCTGTCTCGTATTCATGCATATCCACGAAGGAGCCTGGCAGCAGATTGGTATCGCCCGCATCAACGATACGGAATTTACGCAGCATCTGTCTGATCATTACTTCAACGTGTTTATCGTTAATTTCTACACCTTGGTTACGGTATACGCGTTGTACTTCCTGAAGGATGTAGTTCTGCACACCACGGATACCTTTGATGCGAAGCATTTCCTTCGGATCAATGGAACCATCCGTCAGTTCATCCCCGGCTTCGATGTGCTTGCCTTCGCTTACGCGCAGACGGGAGCCATAGGTAACCGCGTAAACTTTCGTTTCGGCTTCACCTTGAATTTCAATTTCACGACGGTCTTTCGTTTCGCGGATCTCTTTAACCACACCGTCGATCTCACTAATGGTCGCTTGACCTTTAGGATTACGGGCTTCAAAGAGCTCTTGGATACGCGGAAGACCTTGCGTGATATCGTCTCCGGCAACACCGCCTGTGTGGAATGTACGCATCGTAAGCTGTGTTCCCGGCTCACCGATGGATTGAGCTGCGATGATACCAACCGCTTCACCAATCTCAACATGCTTACCAGTAGCCAGGTTACGACCATAACATTTTTTGCAGACGCCATAACGTGCACGGCAGCTCAAGATGGAACGAATTTGAAGTTTTTCAACACCAGCTGCCACGATCTCTTCAGCTTTGTCGGAATCAATCAATTCGTTGCGATTTACGATAATCTCTTTGGTTTCCGGATGACGAACGGTTTCAAATGCGTAACGTCCTTCAATACGGTCATAGAGATCCTCAATAACTTCCTTGCCGTCCTGGATACGGCTAACGGTGAAGCCTTTGTCCGTGCTGCACTCATCTTCGCGAACGATAACATCCTGGGCCACGTCAACAAGTCGACGAGTCAAGTAACCGGAGTCAGCGGTACGAAGCGCTGTATCGGCAAGACCTTTACGTGCACCGTGAGTGGACAGGAAGTACTCGAGTACCGTCAGACCTTCACGGAAGTTCGATTTGATTGGGAGTTCGATGATACGACCGGACGGGTTCGCCATCAGACCCCGCATACCACCAAGCTGGGTGATCTGCGATTTGTTACCCCGTGCCTTGGAGTCCACCATGAGCATAATGGAGTTAAAGCGATCCATTGATTTCATGAGTACTTCCGTAATGTCATCCTTGGTCTTGGACCATATGTCGATAACACGGTCATAGCGTTCTTCATTCGTAATCAAGCCGCGACGATATTGGTTTGTTACTACTTTAACCTTCTCATCGGACTCTTTCAGAATTTCATTCTTCTCGTCAGGTACAATAACGTCAGAAACCGCAACGGTTACGCCTGCACGAGTAGAGTAGGTGAAACCGATCTGCTTGATTTTATCCAAAATCACAGAGGTTTCGGTTGTATGGTACGTTTCGAAACAGCGTGCAATGATGGAACCCAGATATTCCTTGCCTACAGCTCCGCTGATCGGCAATTCCTGAATTACTTTTTGAATATCTGCACCCTTCTCGTATACGAAATACTTCTCAGGCGTACCATGCAGCAGGTTCGTACGAGTCGCTTCATTAATGTATGGGAAGCTGGCAGGGAAAATCTCGTTAAAGATAATCCGGCCAATCGTCGTAACCAAAATAGCATTCTGCTGTTCTTCGGTAAAGTTGGTTTTGCCAAGCGCTTTAACCGGAATCGCTACGCGTGCATGCAGTCCTGCTGCTTCACGCTGATATGCGGATACCGCTTCGTTCACGCTGCCCAGAATCATACCGGTACCTTTCTCTTCCTTGTTATCCATCGTGAGATAGAAGGAACCGAGTACCATATCCTGAGATGGCGTAACAACCGGTTTGCCGTCTTTCGGGTTCAGAATGTTACCCGATGCCAGCATCAAGAGCCGTGCTTCAGCTTGAGCTTCAGCAGACAAAGGAACGTGAACCGCCATTTGGTCACCGTCAAAGTCAGCGTTATAAGCTGTACATACGAGTGGGTGAAGACGGATGGCATGACCTTCAACAAGGATCGGTTCAAATGCTTGAATACCGAGTCTGTGAAGCGTCGGTGCACGGTTCAGAAGAACCGGATGCTCTTTAATGACTTCTTCGAGCACATCCCATACTTCTGGACTTACGCGTTCTACTTTGCGTTTAGCGCTCTTGATATTATGTGCAAGGCCTTTGTTGACCAATTCCTTCATAACGAACGGCTTGAAGAGCTCAAGTGCCATTTTCTTAGGCAGACCGCACTGGTACATTTTCAGGTAAGGACCTACAACGATAACGGAACGACCAGAGTAGTCAACCCGTTTACCGAGCAAGTTCTGACGGAAACGTCCTTGTTTACCTTTCAGCATGTGGCTGAGAGATTTAAGCGGACGGTTACCAGGACCTGTTACTGGACGGCCGCGACGACCGTTATCGATCAGAGCATCGACAGCTTCCTGCAGCATGCGCTTCTCGTTCTGTACGATAATATCCGGCGCACCGAGATCCAGCAGTCTTTTCAGACGGTTGTTCCGGTTAATAACGCGACGGTACAGATCGTTCAAGTCGGAGGTCGCAAAGCGTCCACCATCCAGTTGAACCATCGGACGAAGCTCCGGTGGAATGACCGGCAGCACATCCATGATCATCCACTCCGGATTGTTGCCGGAGTTACGGAACGCCTCAATAACTTCCAGGCGTTTGATCGCCCGGTTGCGGCGCTGACCTTGTGCTGTACGCAATTCTTCCTTCAGGAACTCCAACTCTTTATCAACGTCGATGTCTTGAAGAAGCTTCTTGACAGCTTCCGCACCCATGCCTGCCTGGAACCCGTAGCCATACTTCTCACGATAGCTGCGATATTCCTTCTCGGACAGCAGTTGTTTCTTCTCCAGCGGCGTATCTCCTGGATCTGTTACAACATAAGATGCGAAATAAATGATCTCCTCAAGAGATCTTGGGGACATATCCAAAGCCAGACCCATGCGGCTAGGAATCCCTTTGAAATACCAAATGTGCGATACAGGAGCCGCAAGCTCGATATGGCCCATCCGTTCACGACGGACTTTGGCGCGCGTAACTTCAACGCCACAGCGATCACAGACTACTCCTTTATAACGGACACGCTTATACTTACCGCAATGACATTCCCAGTCCTTCTGCGGGCCAAAAATCCGCTCACAGAACAGGCCTTCTTTCTCCGGCTTCAATGTACGGTAGTTAATCGTTTCCGGCTTCTTCACCTCTCCGCGAGACCAAGAGCGAATTTTTTCCGGTGAAGCAAGACCGATTTTCATGTACTCAAAATTGTTAACGTCCAACAAGGAGCAACCCTCCTCAACCTAGTCCTATTTATGTGCTATACGACCATAACACCACCGCCGACTTATAAAGCCGACGGGGGTGAATGATTGACCGTTATTCCACTCCGACTTCAGTGCCTTCCAAGTTAAGGCTCAGTTTATCACCTTGAGCATCGTCTTCGTCATCGAGTTCTTTCATCTCGATTTCCTCTTCATTCTCGCTCAGGATTTTGACATCCATACCGAGAGACTGAAGCTCTTTTATTAATACCTTGAACGACTCAGGAACACCCGGCTCCGGAACGTTCTCGCCCTTGACGATGGATTCGTAGGTTTTCACCCGGCCAACCACGTCATCGGACTTAACGGTAAGAATTTCTTGCAGTGTATAAGCGGCACCGTAAGCTTCAAGTGCCCACACTTCCATCTCACCAAAGCGCTGTCCACCAAACTGAGCTTTACCACCCAGCGGCTGCTGCGTAACGAGTGAGTATGGTCCCGTAGAACGGGCGTGAATTTTATCGTCAACCATGTGCGCAAGTTTGATCATATGCATGACGCCGACGGTAACTTCACGTTCAAAACGCTCACCCGTCCGTCCATCGTACAATATGGTCTTACCGTTACGCTGCATACCTGCTTCTTCCATCGTATCAAACACGTCGTACTCGCTTGCACCGTCAAATACCGGTGAAGCCACGTGAATGCCGAGCTGGAGTGCAGCCATACCCAAGTGAACCTCGAGCACCTGACCGATATTCATCCGTGATGGTACCCCCAGTGGGTTCAGTACGACTTGAACCGGCGTGCCATCCGGCAGGAACGGCATATCTTCCTCAGGCAAAATACGGGCAACGACACCTTTGTTACCGTGACGTCCGGCCATTTTGTCACCTTCCGAGATTTTACGCTTCTGCGCGATGTAGACACGAACCAATTGGTTCACGCCCGGCGGCAATTCGTCGCCGTTCTCACGTGTAAATACCTTCACATCTACGATGATACCGTCACTACCGTGAGGAACACGCAGCGAGGTATCACGCACTTCGCGAGCCTTCTCACCGAAGATCGCATGCAGGAGACGCTCTTCTGCCGTCAGTTCAGTTACGCCCTTAGGCGTTACTTTACCAACGAGAATGTCTCCGGCGCTGATTTCGGCACCGATGCGGATAATACCGCGCTCATCGAGGTTCTTCAGTGCTTCTTCCCCAACGTTCGGAATATCACGCGTGATTTCCTCTGGTCCAAGCTTCGTATCACGAGCTTCGGATTCATACTCCTCGATATGGATCGAAGTGTACACATCCTCTTTGACAAGCTTCTCGGAGAGAAGAATCGCATCCTCGTAGTTGTAACCTTCCCAAGTCATGAACGCAACGACCACGTTGCGGCCCAGTGCCAATTCACCCATCTCCGTGGATGGACCGTCTGCGAGGATGTCACCTTTTTTGATAACTTCCCCACGTTTCACGATTGGACGCTGGTTAATGCATGTTCCTTGGTTCGAACGCATAAATTTGTGTAATTTATGTTTAACGATATCGCCTTTGACTTCTTGTCCGTCCACATTCTCTACGCGGCGGAGCCAGATCTCATTAGCAGATGAACGTTCAATAATCCCGTCATATTTGGATACAATACATACACCGGAGTCTTTAGCAGACTTGTGCTCCATTCCAGTTCCGACAAGCGGCGCCTTCGGAATAAGGAGTGGTACAGCCTGCCGCTGCATGTTGGATCCCATCAGCGCGCGGTTGGAGTCATCGTTCTCAAGGAACGGAATGAGCGCCGTTGCTACCGATACAACCTGCTTAGGCGAAACGTCCATGTAGTCTACACGATCGCTTGGCATAGGAAGGATATTATCGGATTGCTTGTTATAACGAACGATTACCATTTCATCAGTAAAGGTACCATCTTCGTTAAGCTCGGCATTCGCCTGGGCAACGATGTAGTTATCCTCTTCGTCTGCAGTCAGATAATCGATTTGTTCCGTTACTTTGCCGGTCTTCGGATCAACCCAACGATACGGAGCTTCAATGAAGCCATATTCGTTGATGCGTGCGAATGTGGACAAGGAGTTGATCAAACCGATGTTTGGTCCCTCCGGTGTCTCAATCGGACACATACGGCCATAGTGACTGTGGTGAACGTCCCGTACTTCAAAGCCTGCGCGCTCACGCGTCAGACCGCCTGGTCCGAGTGCAGACAAACGACGTTTATGCGTCAATTCCGCAAGCGGGTTTGTCTGATCCATGAACTGGGACAACTGGGAGCTACCGAAGAACTCTTTAATTGATGCGATAACCGGACGAATGTTGATTAACGCTTGTGGCGTAATGACATTTGCGTCCTGAATCGACATTCTCTCACGAACAACACGTTCCATCCGGGACAAACCGATACGGAACTGGTTCTGAAGCAATTCGCCTACGGAACGCAGACGACGGTTACCCAGGTGGTCAATATCATCTGTATTACCGATTCCATGCAGCAAGTTGATGAAATAACTGATGGAAGAAATGATATCAGCCTGAGTAATATGCTTCACGGATTTATCAATGTTTGCGTTCGCGATGACTTTCACAACTTTTGCATCCTCAGTAGGAGAGAACACATCGATTGTTTGCAGCGGGATATCCTCGCTGTCCATCACACCGCCAGCAACATGATAATTCTTAAAGCCAACACTCTTCTCCAAGTAAGGCATAATCTCGTCCAAAAGACGACGGTCTACGGTTTGACCAGCTTCAGCAACGATCTCACCTGTATCCGTGTCTATCAAACTCTCTGCCAAACGTTGATTAAAGAGACGGTTCTTAATATGAAGTTTCTTGTTGATCTTGTAGCGGCCAACGTTAGCCAGATCATAACGCTTTGGATCAAAGAAACGAGCAACGAGAAGACTCTTCGCGTTCTCCAGTGTTGGCGGCTCGCCCGGACGAAGGCGTTCATAAATTTCGATGAGCGCTTTTTCCGTAGAGTCCGTGTTGTCTTTATCCAGCGTGTTTTGAATATATTCATCATTGCCCAGAAGATCCAGAATCTCGGCATCTGTACCAAAACCAAGTGCACGTAAAAGCACCGTTACAGGGATTTTACGGGTGCGGTCGATCCGGACATAAATAATGTCCTTCGCGTCCATCTCCAGTTCCAGCCAAGCGCCGCGGTTAGGGATAACTGTTGCAGTGTACGTCGTCTTACCGTTTTTATCCACTTTTGTGCTGAAATAGACGCTGGGAGAGCGAACCAACTGGCTGACAATAACCCGTTCGGCACCATTGATAATGAATGTTCCGGTTTCCGTCATTAACGGGAAGTCTCCCATGAACACTTCCTGCTCCTTGACCTCTCCGGTCTCCTTGTTAATGAGCCGGACTTTCACGCGGAGCGGCGCCGCATAAGTAACGTCGCGTTCTTTCGCGTCATCGACGGTGTATTTCGGTTCTCCAAGGCTGTAGTCAATGAACTCTAGTACCAAATTACCTGTGAAATCCTGAATCGGCGAGATGTCCTGGAACATTTCGCGGAGTCCTTCCTCCAAAAACCATTCATAAGATTTTTGTTGGATTTCAATCAGGTTCGGAACTTCGAGTACCTCGTTAATACGAGCATAACTTCGCCGAGTGCGTCGACCATATTGAACAAGATGTCCTGCCAACTTAAACTCACCCCTCATGTCTACTCACTTTAAAAATATTTCATTGCGAACCTCTGTTTGTAACACTATAATGGTACATACAGAGGACAATCCATAAATAGAGAAAAGCCCTTATCGAATACCTTTTCGAAAAAAGAGCAGCTTATCCATGGTTATGATAATCATCTCATATCCTGTAGATTTGCCCAAAACGTACATATTATACGTCAATATGACGGACTTTATGCATCTTTCCACACATTAAGTCTTGACATTTCAGCAAACTAAAGACAAAGAGACCATCCTAATACTGACATTTTATAATAATACCATACCAGCATACCCAAGTCAACAGCCTAGTTAAACTATTTCAAGAAGATTTGGTCGCTTTAAATATCCGGTACCCTTTATCCTTCGTTACTTCTTCTACCTGGTGAAACAAACTCTCCAGTTTAGCTTTTGCCGAAGGTGCACCTTGCTTCTTCTGAATTACAACCCACAGCTGCCCACCCTCACGCAAATGACTCAACGACTCTTCAAATATAGCATGCACTGTTTCTTTCCCGGCACGTATAGGCGGATTGGTCAGAATCACATCGAACTGCTGATCCTTAACCACGGCAAATAAGTCGCTCTCCAGGATCGTTACATTCGAGATTCCGTTACGCTTCGCGTTCTCTTTAGCCAATTCGACAGCTCGGCTATTAATGTCAATCATTGTCACATGACCATCCACGACCATCTTTGCCGCCGTTAGACCGATCGGACCATAACCGCAACCCACATCCAGAACGGAGGCATTCTGTTGAAATTCCATTGCATCTATCAAAACTTTGCTGCCATAATCCACGCCGCTCTTTGAGAATACACCCGCATCACTAATGAAATTGAACGTCTGTCCTCTCAGCTCTGTCTTTAACTCTTTGCGGTCATGAGCAATGTCTGGCTGATTCGAGTAATAATGTTGATTCGGCATCATTTCCTCCGTATTGAACCAAAGTTTACCCGCCTGGACTTATGGTCCATAGGGGCTCCATTATCCCAGTATAACCGTTCTCACTGAAATCAGTACGCGCAAGATTCCCCGCCACAATAACAAACCCCTTGAACAAATATTCAAGGGGTTTGTTTCTTGCTGACGATAATCTGGAGAAGTTATTACTTAACTTCTACGGATGCGCCTGCTTCTTCCAATTTAGCTTTAACAGCTTCAGCTTCTTCTTTAGCTACTTTTTCTTTCAAAGCTTTTGGTGCGTTGTCAACCAGTTCTTTTGCTTCTTTCAAGCCAAGACCTGTGATTTCACGAACCACTTTGATTACGTTGATTTTGGACGCGCCTGCGCTAGTCAGGATTACGTCAAATTCGGATTGCTCAGCAGCTTCAGCTGCACCAGCGCCACCAACAACAGCTACTGGAGCTGCAGCAGTTACACCAAATTCTTCTTCGATTGCTTTTACAAGATCGTTCAGTTCCAGAACGGACATGCCTTTGATTGCTTCCAAGATTTGCTCTTTGCTCATTTAAGTTGAACCTCCATTTATTATTAAGATTTTATAGTTGTTGTTACACAGCTCGGAAAAAACAAAACTTATGCGCCTTGTTCTTCCTTCTCTGCAACTGCTTTAACTGCAAGCGCGAAGTTGCGCACTGGAGCTTGAAGCACGCTGAGGAGCATGGAGAGGAGACCTTCGCGGGACGGAAGTTCTGCCAGAGCTTTGATTTCGCTTTCTCCGATTACACGACCTTCTACTACTGCGCCTTTCAATTTCAACGCGTCGTTTTTCTTAGCAAAATCGTTAAGAACTTTTGCTGGAGCGACAGCGTCATTGGTGCCAAATGCAACAGCTGTAGGACCAGTCAGGACTTCGTCCAGCTCAGTCAAATCTGCAGCTGCAGTCGCACGGCGAAGCAGCGTGTTTTTCAGTACTTGGAACTCGACGCCAGCTTCACGAAGCTGTTTACGAAGTTCAGTTACTTGTGCAACGTTCAATCCACGATAGTCAGCAACTACTGTCGATACGCTTTCGCGCAGCTTAGCAGCAACTACATCAACCGCTTCTTGTTTCGCTTGAATCACTTTTGCGTTTGCCAATGATTACACCTCCTGGTTGTATTAGTAGCGTAAGAGCACCAGGCTCTCCGCTCTTCCTACGGGCACTAAAAAAGCCTCCGTAGAATTACGAAGGCCTGATGAATCATCATTTGGCCGGATAACCGGACAAATTGTTGACGTTCTATCATAACACCTCGGTAGGAAATTAAGCCTGCTTAGGGCACCTACTGTCTACGGTAAGCATATTCAACTTTAAAGGTCAGTCTCGAAGACTCACAACTGTTACATAATATCAAATATCACTAACCGAAGTCAATGGTAATATTATTTGTAAGTCGTTGTGTTCACGCGAGCGCTAGGTCCCATAGTCGAGGAAACAGCAATACCTTTCAGGTATACACCTTTAGCAGCAGCTGGTTTCGCACGATTCAATGCATCGATGAGAGCTTTGAGGTTCTCATTCAATTGAGCTGCATCGAAAGACACTTTGCCAATTGGAGCGTGGATTTGACCTGCTTTGTCCAGACGGTACTCGATTTTACCGGCTTTGATTTCTTGAACAGCCTTAGCAACATCGAACGTAACCGTACCAGCTTTAGGGTTAGGCATCAGGCCTTTACCACCGAGCAGACGGCCAAGTTTACCGACTTCACTCATCATATCAGGTGTCGCTACGCAGACATCGAACTCGAACCAGCCTTGTTGAATTTTGTTGATCATGTCTTGATCGCCAACAAAATCAGCGCCAGCCGCTTCCGCTTCTTTCGCTTTGTCACCTTTCGCAAATACCAGAACGCGTTGTGTTTTACCTGTGCCGTGAGGCAAGACAACAACACCACGAACAGCCTGGTCTTGTTTACGTGGGTCTACACCCAAACGTACAGCCGCTTCAACAGTTTCGTCGAATTTGGCAGTTGCAGCCTTCTTCACAAGCTCTACAGCTTCCAAAGGCTCGTAAGTTGCTTCGCTGTCAATCAGCTTCGCAGCTTCAACGTATTTCTTACCGTGTTTAGCCATGTTTGTTTTCCTCCTTTGTGGTGTTAGCGGAAATTCCTCCCACATAATCCGAACCTAGTCCGGTTTCAATCGAGAGACCATTAGTCTTCGATTGTGATACCCATACTACGGGCAGTACCCTCTACCATCTTCATTGCAGCTTCAACAGATGCAGCGTTCAGGTCAGGCATTTTTTGCTCAGCGATTTGACGCACAGCGTCACGCTTAACCGTTGCAACTTTCTTCTTGTTAGGCTCGCCAGATCCTTTTTCGATCTTAGCAGCTACGCGAAGCAGTACAGCAGCCGGTGGAGTTTTCGTGATGAACGTAAAGGAACGATCCTCAAACACCGAAATTTCAACCGGAATGATCAGACCAGCTTGATCAGCAGTACGAGCGTTGAATTCTTTACAGAATGCCATGATGTTGACACCCGCTTGACCCAATGCTGGACCTACTGGAGGAGCCGGATTCGCTTTACCTGCAGGAATTTGCAGTTTCACAATCTTGATAACTTTCTTAGCCATGGTTGACACCTCCTTGCATCAATAGTGGTAGCGGACGCCATAATACGCCCTCCCACAAGAAACCTGAAGAATTAAATCTTCTCCACTTGAGTATAATCCAACTCCAGCGGGGTTTCCCGTCCAAACATGTTGACGTGAACTTTCAACTTGCTCTTTTCAGCCAAAATCTCTTCCACGGAGCCCACGAAATTCGCAAAAGGACCAACCTTGATACGAACGGATTCCTTAATGTCGAATTCGATCTTCGGTTTCGGCTCTTCCATGCCCATATGCTTCAGAATCTGTTCAACTTCTTCTGGAAGCAAAGGCGTCGGTTTAGAACCGGACCCTGTCGAACCAACAAAACCGGTCACTCCTGGTGTATTGCGGACAACATACCAAGAATCATCGGTCTGAATCATTTCGACCAAGACATATCCCGGGTAAACTTTACGCATGACGGTTTTTTTCTTGCCGTCTTTGTTTACAATTTCTTCTTCCATCGGAACAAGAACGCGGAATATTTTGTCCTCCATGCCCATAGACTCGACACGTTTTTCCAAATTGGCTTTGACTTTATTCTCATACCCAGAATAGGTATGAACTACGTACCATCTTTTTTCCATATCAAGCCACCTGGGACCCTTCTAAATTATCGCTTCGATCACAGCGGAAATACCGATGTCTACAACCCAAAAATAAATCGTGACAAACACAATGGTGCCGAGAACAATTAAAGTATAGTTCGTCAGTTCTTTACGATTGGGCCAGCGAACTTTTTTAAGTTCCGCCCAGCTTTCAGAGAAAAAGGAAAACAGAGACTTGAAACCACGTTTCACGCCGACTACACCTCCAAAAGAAAACTATCTGGTTTCGCGATGAGGAGTTTGCTCGTTACAGAACTTGCAAAATTTCTTCATCTCCATGCGGTCGGGGTGATTTCGCTTGTTTTTGGTGGTTGTGTAGTTTCTTTGTTTGCAGCTTGTACAAGCCAAAGTGATAATTACCCGCATGATGTGCACCTCCCGAAGACGTCCTTCTTTTCAGAAGAATCGATATTGATCCTAGTAGAAACAACCTTGTTCTCATCGAAACTCGGTTATTTCTGCGAGATGAATAAAACCGTTGTTCCAAAAACTGTAACAACGATCCATTCATAAAACACGCGAATTTAGGCCTACCTAAAACACTTTATCACAAGGGTAGCGCCATTTCAAGCCTTTTTCTCTCTGATTGCGGGCTGCAATTAATGCCATTGCCAGCTAAGCCAGGGAATAGGTCCCCGGTTTATTGTAAACATCTCACTGTAAAAAACTGTGGCGTTTCACAGTCTTTGTCCATTCTGCACAGCATTTATTCTATATCCAGTATGTTCAATCTTCTAACAGATGAAACACCAAATATTACACATTTTGCAGAATGAAGATCTTTGACATTATCATAACATGATATCACCCGTCATAAGACTAATGGCTGCAGAGTATACGAAGATTCCCAGCTGGCCATCATGAATACTGTAATACAATTAAAAAAAGGCTCTACTTGAGCCTTCTGCTTCTTATCCGACGTTGTTTCAGTTATCCCTGACCTCCAAATAGCGTTCAAGCTTTCGCTTTACCCGCTGGAGGGCATTGTCAATCGATTTCACATGACGCCTTAAATCCACCGCAATCTCTTGATAGGATCGACCGTCCAGATAAAGCATCAGGACTTTCCGTTCCAGATCGCTTAAGATCTCTGACATCTTGTCTTCCAGGCCGACAAACTCCTCTTGATTGATGATTAGTTCCTCCGGATCGCTTACCGCTGTGCCGCAAATGACATCCAGCAGCGTACGGTCGGAGTCCTCATCGTAAATAGGCTTGTCCAATGAGACATACGAATTGAGCGGAATATGCTTCTGTCTCGTAGCGGTCTTAATAGCCGTAATAATCTGTCTGGTAATGCAGAGCTCGGCAAAGGCCTTGAACGAGGACAGCTTATCCCCTTTAAAATCACGAATTGCCTTGTACAGCCCGATCATGCCTTCCTGGACAATATCTTCCCGGTCAGCACCAATCAGAAAATAAGAACGGGCTTTAGCACGTACAAAATTCCGGTATTTATTGATCAAATACTCCAGCGCCCCGCTGTCACCCTCACGGACCGCCTCGACAATGTCTTCATCGCTTATCACATCATACCCTGACAACATGACTTCCTTGAGGTCCACACTCAATAGAATCCCTCCGGCCCGGAACGCACGGTAGCCCGTCACTCGCTTGAAATATATGACAAGTATATATGATGTCTACTAGACCGTCAACCACGTTCTAGCCAATATAGGCCGATAATAACATTTAATGTAAACTATTTCGTAGATTCATATACTCTTCCATTCTTCAGACGAGCCTGCATTTTCGTCCCCATTGTGTAAAACAGTCCTATTCCCTTCGCCAGCGCTCAAACATCTGTCTCACATCCGGCGGCAGCTTCCCGTCAAGTGTATTCCTGCTCTTGGTCTGCTCCTTCGTAATTTTCTGCTTCACTTCGCGCTCACTCTGCTCCACTTCATTCAGCAGCTCACGGGCAGATAACCGAAGCGCTCCCCGGGCAAAAATGACATGCTGCTCAATCAGATCACTGGTCGCCACATAAATTTTACGCCGGCGGTGGCTAAACTCTCCAACAAGCCGTTCAATGCACTCATCGGCCGTTTCCTTCTCTTTCGTAAAAAACACCTGTACCTTGCCCTGGATATATGATTTCCCAAGGCCCGGAACCCGGTAAGCATCAAAAATCGCCACGATTCTGAGGCCTGAATACGCTTGATATTCCGCTAATTTCTCAAGCAGCACATCCCGGGCTTCCTGCATGCTGCTATTGGCGAGTTTCGCAAGAAAAGGCCAGCCGCCGATCATGTTGTAGCCATCGACCAGCAGCACATCCCGCCAATCGGCCATCATTGCTAACCCTGAAGGCGGCGACGGCGAAGAACTTCGTACATAACGACACCTGCGGCAACCGAAGCGTTAAGCGAATTGATCTTTCCAGCCATCGGCAGCTTCACAAGCACATCGCATTTTTCGCGGATCAGACGCCCCATTCCTTTACTTTCATTCCCGATTACGATTGCGACCGGTCCGTCAAATACTTCAGTATCGTACAATTCCTGAACAGCATCAACCACGGTGCCAACCACCCAGACACCCATTTCTTTCAGCTGGTCAATCGTCTGACCCAGATTGGTCACCCTGGCTACAGGTACGTATTCTACCGCACCAGCCGATGTTTTGGATACGGTGGCCGTCACCTGAGCGGATCGGCGCTTAGGCAGTACAACACCGTGAGCCCCCGTGCAGTCGGCCGTTCTCAAAATCGAGCCCAGGTTATGAGGATCCTCGATTTCATCGAGAAGCAGCAGGAAAGGCGGTTCCCCTTTTTCCTCCGCAACCTTGAGCAGATCCTCCACTTCCACATAAGCATAAGGAGCCGCTTGGGCAACCACGCCCTGATGCTGAACCCCCGGAACCATCTGATCCAGCTTGCGCTTGTCTACGTGCTGAATGACAATGCCCAGTTTTTTGGCTTCCGCAATAATGGGCAGCGTCAAATGCTTCTGCGCATTCTCGGCAATCCATATTTTATTGATCGTACGTCCTGATTTGAGCGCTTCCGTTACGGAATGCTTACCAGCCACTACTTCCTCTTCTTGCAACATATATGTCTCCTCCTGCATATCAGCCAGCTGCCCAATTTCGGGAAATACCGGCTGTATCGTTTCATTGCTGGTATTTGATGTCTTTCGATCTATTTAGCAGACCCCTCGATAAACTCTATGCTCTTTCCAATGAGCTCACGCAGACGGTCTTGCTCTCCCGTATAATATAAATACCCAACAAGCGTCTCAAATGCCGTTGCATGCCGATATTCCAGCACATCGGCATTTTTCGGTATGCTGCCCGATTTGGCATTGCGTCCCTGCCGGACCACATCGCGCTCCTCCTCCGTCAGCTCCGGATCAAGAAATGCCAATATCCGGCTCTGAGCTTTCGCCGACACGAATCCTGTCGCTGTGCGGTGCAGGTGATGAGGCCGAAGATTCGCCTTCGATATCAAGAACTGCCGCACAGCCACCTCGTAAATGGCATCTCCGATGTAGGCAAGCACGATCGGCGGAATCAGACGTGCCGGCTTCGACGGCGGAAAGTCAAACCAACCGGCTGCGGAGTCATGAAACTCGGCCCCGCTCATTTACGCCGCCAGCGCATGCCTTGCGCCGTATCTTCTAGCACGATGCCTTCGTCCGCCAGCTTGTCGCGAATTTCATCGGCTCTCGCCCAGTTTTTATTCTTCCGGGCTTCAATACGTTCAGCAATCAAGGCTTCAATCTCCTCGTCCAGCAAATCGCCCGTACCGGTATTGACAATGCGAAGAACGCCGTTCATTTCGTTGAAAGCACGCAGCACTTCATGTAGGTCGGCTGCAGGAATCGAAGCTTCCTTCAGCAGCTGATTCGCCTCGCTAGCCCACTGGAACATCGCTGTGATTGCATCCGGCGTATTGAAATCATCTTGCATTTTTTGATGAAATTCGCCAAGAACCGCAGATATTTTACCCGCAACCTCCTGGCTCACTTCGTCGTCTTTGGAACCGATGGCCGTGCTCAAGCGATGTTCAATATTAGCTGCCGCATTAGCCAGACGCTCTACGCTGTTCTGTGCCTGGTCCATCACTTCATCGCTATAATTCAGCGGGTTTCGGTAATGGGTAGACAGCATGAAATAACGCACAGCTTCCTTCGTATATTGTTCGCGAAGCTCCTTAACCAATACGCCATTACCCAGCGACTTCGACATTTTTTCGTTATTGATACGGATATATCCATTATGCATCCAATAGTTCGCGAGCGGTTTACCCGTCAATGCCTCGGACTGCGCAACTTCGCATTCATGATGCGGGAACTGCAAATCCTGCCCACCGCCATGAATATCCAGCGTATCCCCAAGATAACGGCGTGCCATCGCCGAGCACTCAATATGCCAGCCTGGACGACCGTCTCCCCATGGGCTGCTCCAGTAGATTTCTCCCGGCTTGGCTGCTTTCCATAGAACAAAATCCTCGGGGTTTTCTTTCCGCTTATCGACCTCAATCCGAATACCGAACTGCAGCTCATCCAGATTTTGCTGGGACAACTTGCCGTAATCATCAAACTTGCGAGTGCGATAGAATACGTCTCCCCCGTTCTCATACGCAAAATCGCGATCCACAAGCTCCTGGATAAATTCGATTATATTCTCCATATTGTCCGTTACCCGCGGATTTAACGTGGCTCTCGGTATGCCAAGACCGTCCAAATCCTCGTAATACGCCTGGATAAACTTATCCGCTACCTCCGGAACGGTGGTGCCGGTCTGTTCGGCTTTGCGGATCATTTTGTCATCTACGTCCGTAAAGTTCACCACATAACTCACGTCATTGCCCTGATTCTCGAAGTAAGCGCGAACCACGTCGAAAAAAATCATCGGGCGCGCATTCCCAATATGGATATAATCGTACACGGTAGGACCACACACATAGATCTTGACCTTCCCAGATTCCTGAGCGACAAACGTTTCTTTCATACGGGTTAGCGTGTTATAGATTTGCAGTGCCATATTGTATCATCCCAGTCCTTTCATTCCATCACTTATTGTTCCTTCACGTACATTGCTGCTTATTCCAAAAAAACTCATTCCTCTTTGACCGACGAGATTACGGCCTCGGAGACCCTGGTTTTGTTGTTATTCTGTTTGCCCTCATTCAATTCCGCCCGAAGCTGATCGATCTCCATCTGCATCGAACGCAGTGTATCCACAATCGGATCCGGAAGATTGGTGTGATCGAGCCGGTCACGCACACGCTCACCATTCTGCTTCACGACTTTACCCGGATTGCCCACAACGGTGCTGTTCGGCGGAACCGGTCGTAATACGACTGCATTGGAACCAATATTACAGTTATCTCCAATCGTAAAGGAACCTAGCACTTTCGCTCCTGATCCGATGACCACATTGTTGCCGATGGTCGGATGACGCTTGCCCTTTTCCTTCCCGGTGCCGCCAAGGGTAACCCCTTGATAGATCACCACGTCATCCCCGATCTCGCAGGTCTCTCCAATGACAACCCCCATGCCATGGTCTATAAACAGTCTATTCCCGATGCGGGCTCCCGGGTGAATCTCGATCCCTGTCATGAACCGGCTGATCTGAGATATGATCCGGGCCAGCGTATACCATCGCCGCTTGAATAATGCATGAGCTACCCGATGAGACCACAAGGCGTGAAGTCCCGAGTAGGTGAATACCACTTCAAAAAGTCCCCGGGCAGCCGGGTCATTCTCGAACACTGTCCGAATATCCGATTTCATCTGTTTAAACATGAACGCTCCCTCTTTCCCCTCTTCCAATCGCGCATGCTACTTGCTCTCCATCGTTATTCCTGAAAATAAAAAACGCCCCTGCAGCTTATCGCTGCAGAGGCGCTAGACCGCGGTTCCACTCTGCTTAGAACCGGCACAAGCATCCTCCCTTCGTAAGGGACGGATTCTACCGATTCACTTCATGTCATTAACGGCAGACGACCGGCATGATCTAACGATTGTGTTCGCTTCAACCATGCAGCTCACAGGTGCATTTCCGCTGCAGGCAACGGGACAACTCTCAGCCGGCAGATTCAAGTGGTCCTTGTCTTCTGCCGATTGTCCTCTCTGGAACGTGCCTGTTTTACGCGTACTTCTCCTGATCGTAGCTTTTATACGTTTATCTTTGTTGATCAATGCTTCATAAATGACCGCGTTGCTCACTAGTGACGCTGCGCTGACGGATCGTGCTTCCGATCGCTGTTGTTTTCAGATTTCCTGAACGTAAATCTACATAGTTGTAATCCGAAAACAAAGGCGAACGCTTCGCTTCTACAACACGATTCCGTCCTCTCCGCTACTTCCCTGTATGAGTAAATGCCCCATTTAATAAAACCCTAGATCAAAGAATATTTCACTTATAGTTTGGTGTAATTATAACTGATGAGATACAGGCTGACAAGGAACGTTTATCAAGAATGCCGTACCCTGGGTTATGCGCCCTTGATTTGGGAGCGCAGCCGGTCAAGCACACGATCCTTGCCAAGAAGCCAGATCGTCTGGTTCAGATCGCGGCCATGGGTTTGTCCAGTCAGAGCAACGCGGATCGGCATGAAGAGCTGCTTGCCCTTAAATCCCGTCTTCTTCTGTACTTCCTTAATCAGAGCAGCAATCTTCGCAGCGTTAAACTCATCGGATTGCTCGATCTTCGCAAGGAATGCGGACAATACGGCAGGCACCTGCTCGCCGCCCATCACTTCGATGCCCTCTGCATCGAGCTCCAGATGCGTCCGGAAGAACACTTCCGACAGATCCACGATGTCTGAGGCCGCGTTCATCTGCTCCTGATACAGCGCCACGAGCGCGCGTGCCCATTCCTCCTGCTCGGAGTTAAGCTCGAACGGCAAGCGGCTCGCTTTCTGCAGATGCGGAATGGCCAAATCAGCAATCCGATCAGGATCCGCATTCTTGATGTAGGTGTTGTTCATATGAGCCAGCTTGTTGGTGTCGAATACCGCAGGGCTCTTGGACAACCGATGCTCATCAAAGATCGAGATCAACTGCTCTTGCGAGTATACTTCCTCTTCCCCTTCCGGAGACCAGCCGAGCAGCGAGATGAAGTTAAACAGTGCTTCAGGTAAATAACCGAGCTGATCATACTGCTCAATGAATTGAATGATCGATTCGTTACGCTTGCTCAGCTTCTTGTGATCGTCGCCCACAATCAGGGTCATATGCCCGAATTGCGGCGGCTCCCAGCCGAAGGCTTCATAGATCATCAACTGACGCGGCGTGTTGGAGATATGATCCTCTCCGCGGAGCACGTGACTGATCTTCATCAGGTGATCATCGAGTGCTACCGCGAAATTGTAGGTAGGAATACCATCCTTTTTGACAATGACGAAGTCGCCCGTCTCTTTGCTGTTAAAAGAAATCGTACCCTTCACCATATCATCGAAGGTGTAGATACGTTCCTCTGGAACGCGAAAACGAATGCTTGCTACACGCCCTGCAGCCTCAAGCGCCTGACGCTGCTCTTCCGTCAAATCCCGGTGTTTCCCAGAGTAACGAGGCGTCTCCCCACGAGCCATCTGCTCTTCCCGCTCCTGCTCAAGTTCTTCCTCTGTGCAGTAGCAGCGGTAAGCTAGCCCACGATCCAAAAGGTCCTGCCAATATTCCTTATAAATATCAAGACGTTCGGTTTGGCGATACGGCCCATACTCGCCTCCGACATCCACGCTTTCATCCCAATCCATGCCCAGCCACTTCAAATATTTCAACTGGCTTTGCTCTCCGCCTTCTACGTTGCGCTTTACGTCTGTATCCTCGATGCGAATAATAAATTTCCCGTTATTCTTGCGGGCGAATAAATAATTGAATAATGCCGTTCTGGCATTGCCGATATGTAAATGTCCCGTTGGACTCGGTGCATAACGCACGCGGACTTCTCCGGTCATTGTAACCCCTCCGCTTCCCTATTTCTTCAAAGATTTCCTTCAGGCATTCGTTCCATATCTGCTCTGATTTGAACGCGTCCTTTAAGAGGATAGCATACCTTTCACAAGGCAGACAACCGATTGTGCCGCGATTCCCTCACCCCTGCCGGTAAACCCGAGCTGCTCGGTTGTGGTGGCCTTCACATTTACCTGATCCACCTCAGCATCCAGCGCTTTGGCGATCACTTCCGCCATTTGTGGGATGTAAGGTGCCATCTTCGGCTTCTGGGCAATAATCGTGGAATCGATATTTCCCAGCGTATAACCGCGCTCTTTGGCCATGGCCCATACCTGCTCCAAAAGCTTCAGGCTGTCCGCGTCTTTAAAAGCCGGATCATTATCGGGAAAATGGCGCCCAATGTCGCCAAGCCCAAGCGCTCCCAAAATCGCGTCCGTCACCGCATGCAGCAGTACGTCTGCGTCGGAGTGTCCCAGCAGCCCTTTCTCATAAGGAATGGTGACCCCCCCGATAATACACGGTCTTCCTTCCACCAGTTGATGCACGTCAAACCCCTGTCCTACTCGAATCATTCCTTGTCCTCTCCCTTGCGTTTCTGTAAAAAAGCCGCATACTCCAGATCCTCCGGTGTGGTGATCTTGATATTGCTGTATTTCCCCTCTACCACGATGACCGAATGTCCTGCACGCTCCATCAGCATGGCGTCGTCGGTCCCTGTAAACTCTTCCTTGGCTGCAGCCTCATGGGCTGACAGCAGGTCGGAAAGACGAAAAGCCTGTGGGGTCTGGACGGCCCACAGACTTTGACGGTCCGGGGTACCTGTTATCAGCCCCTGACCGTTCACCTGCTTAATCGTATCCTTCACAGGCACCCCAAGTACCGAGGCGCCTTCACGGATTGCCGCATCGCGGCAGGATTCAATTTCCTCTAGTGTTACAAACGGCCTGACGCCGTCATGTATCATTACCCACTCTGACGAGATTTGCTTGATACCTTGGTATACCGATTGCTGCCTCTCGCTACCGCCAGGAATTACAGCGGACACCTTGTCCAGTCCGTACTCATGAACCCAGGATTGGCAGCGCGAAACATCCTCCGGTCCCGTAACAAGCACGATCTCCTGCAGCCAGGGTATCCGGCTGAATACTTCCAGTGTATGAACGATGATGGGCTTTCCACCCAGTGCCAGGTATTGCTTGCTCTCCCGGGTTCCCATTCTCGTTCCCTTACCCGCCGCCACAATAACGGCGCCGAAGTCGTTCAACATGCACAAAACTCCTGTCTTCACCCTTCACGTCAGACTGACGGAGAACGGATATGTATATCCCCATCATACCCCGTTTACTGGGCTTTTTCCAACAGTTTCGGTTTAGCGAAGATCATCCGGCCCGCTGAGGTTTGCAGTACACTAGTGACAAGCACTTCCATCATTGTGCCGATATACTCACGTCCGCCTTCCACAACGATCATCGTGCCATCATCCAAATAAGCAACGCCTTGACCATGCTCCTTGCCGTCCTTGATAATCTGGACCAGAATTTCCTCCCCGGGCAGAACCACCGGCTTGACTGCATTGGCCAAATCATTTATGTTCAGCACCGACACGCCCTGCAGCTCACAAACCTTATTCAAGTTGAAATCATTCGTGACTACTTTGCCCTGAAGCACCTTGGCGAGCTTAACCAGCTTGCTGTCGACTTCGGATATCTCCTCAAAGTCGCCTTCATAAATGAGCACCTTTACATCCAGCTCTTTCTGGATTTTGTTCAAAATATCAAGTCCACGCCGGCCGCGGTTGCGTTTAAGAAGGTCCGAGGAATCCGCAATATGCTGAAGCTCCTCCAGAACAAACTCAGGAATCACAATGGTCCCTTCGATAAATCCGGTTTTGCATATATCTGCGATTCTCCCGTCGATGATGACACTTGTATCCAATATCTTGTGCTCCTCAACGCGTCTTCCTTCCGGCTCAGGGGCTTGGCTCCACTTGCCCGACATCCATAAGGAAGCCAGTTCATCCTTCTTCTCCAGTCCAATCCGCAGTCCGATGTACCCGCCGAGCAGTGTAATCCCGACCTGCAGCAGCTGCCCAGCTTCTCCTAGCAGGGACAACCCGGGTGAGAGCAATAGGGACAACAGTAAGCCGCCCAGCAATCCAGCCGTTCCAGCGGCCAGTTCATTCATCGGAATCCGGGAGAACGAGGAGATCAGGCTGTGCAGCCATCTCGATACCCGATCAGCCGAAAGAACACCGATCATGCCAAACAATAATCCACCAAGCACCGCGAAGGCTCCGCTTCCCGCTGCCAGTATTCCTTGTCCAAAAATAGGCGAGAGCCCTGGAAAAGACCGTTCCATTGTATGATATAACGTATACCCGCCCCACGCACCGCATAATACCGTAAATGCTAAAATAGCTTTTTTTAACATGAGCTTCCGCACACCTCCTTTTTATACCTGAATATCGTTGCTTCTATTTTCCAGTATGGTCCAATTTATAAAGTCGTAATCGTGCCAGGTCATCTTTTTTTAAGAAAAACTTCCGCTGTATGCGATCTAACTTCCCTGAAAGTGCCTCGTTTAATATTTTTATTGATGGAGTTTTCACCTCACCTGTTGTACGGTCCAGCCTACCCCCGTCAGGCTTTGATGTATGCTAACACCAACCTCACAATTGGAATTGACTGCCTTCGGGCACCTGAAATTGGTTGAAATCGGCTGAAGTAGTGGAATATAATGAACTCAATTCATAATATCGAGGTGGATGTATAAATGAGTGCTCCCAGTCTACAGGCTTTTCAGGATCAAGTTTCCGAATTGTTGCTCCGTCACCGCAGTCTCTTGGATGTTCTGTCTAAAAATGGTCAAAGCAATGCTTCTGTCAACCGTGCCGTCACCAAAGCCATCACAGAGTGCGGATGCATCGAGCTTCATGCCACGAAGCAAAGCTTCGATATCGGCTCTGATCTCGAATCGGCCCGGGAATTGGCAGGCACCCACGTCGAAGGTCATCTGTGCGAGAACTGCCGTGAAGCGGTGAGCTCCGAGCTTGGCCGCAACATATTTTATATGTCTGCCCTTGCGAATCTTCTGGACATCCAGCTGGATGAGGTTGTTGTTAAGGAGTCTCAGAAATGTTCCACATTGGGTCTGTTTAACCTGTCGTAAAGCCGTTGGCATTCCAAACGGTTATGGCGGCAAGGTCATACATGGATACAAAAAAAAGCATTTATCTCGCTGCCTAAGCAGGGAAATAAATGCTTTTTATTTTGAGTTTATGTCAGCCAATGAGTTATGCTACTTATCGGTCAGAGGACTGATAAGCCTCATCCGATTTGTGGTCATCCTTCTTGCGTCGTCGGTTTTTGCGAGTCAATCTGCGGAAATTCTGCTGCAAACCATACCCTGCATATAGTACCAAGGGTACGAATATGAGCATGGAGGTTTGTTCCGGAAAGAACACGGCAACCATGACTGCACCTACGATAACAAAGGGTGTAAATTTAATTGCTGTTTTCGGAATGCCAATCTTCTTGAAGTTCGGGTACTTGACTGCGCTAACCATGAGATAGGAAAGAAGTAAAATGGCAAATATCATATAAGGAGCTGTAATCTCTTCATGGAATAAAGCCAGTGTTGCAAGCACGCCTCCCGCTGCGGGGATTGGCAGGCCGATAAAATATCCCGGTATTCCTGGACGAACGTTGAACCGTGCAAGCCGTAATGCGCCGCACATCGGAAATATCGCGGTTACTGTCCAAGCCAGAGCTGTATTAATATCCGTAAACGCTACGGTATACATGATAAGTGCTGGAGCTACGCCAAAGGAAATTACATCTGATAATGAGTCAAGTTCTTTACCGAATTCACTCTGGGCATTCAATGCTCGAGCTACCCGACCGTCCAGTCCGTCAAGGAGCATGGCAATGATAATCATAATGGCGGCCATACTCGTTCGACCTTCTGTCGCCAAGATGATACCAATCATTCCGAGAAACAGATTACCTAAAGTAAACATGTTCGGAATTGATTTCGTCATTTTTATATTCACCTCGTTAATTGTACGTTCGAACATCGATTGTAGGGCTTTTAGATTTGTCTGTCAATGAATACTTGTTCCTGCAATCTTTTCAAGCCCTCTTTTATGGTGCGTGCACGTACTTCACCAATCCCGTCCACTTCATCAAGCTCGTGAATCGATGCCGACATAATGCTGGATAAGTCATGGAACTGATCCACCAAATTGCGAATGATCACGTTCGGAAGGCGTGGGATTTTGTTCAAAATGCGGTAACCGCGCGGCAGGATCTCTTCTTCGGAAGCAGCGGCAGAAGCCGGGTATCCCAGAAGCCTCACAATATGGTGAATGTCCAGCAGCTCCTCATCCGTCGAACGCTTGAGCGCCAGTATGATCTCGCGGATTTTCTCCTCGCTGTACTCCCGGGCGTAGTCTGCATATAGCAGCCAAGCCTCTTCCTCCATATTGCTCACAAGCTCATCCATCTGCATGCTAATCAAACGCCCTTCGTTGCCGAGCTCGTTAATATAACGCTTGATTTCCTTCTTGATGCGAAGCACCATCTCCACGCGCTGGATGACATTAACAACTTCCGGAATGGTCACCAGCTCTTCAAATTCGGAGGCAGAGAGGTTCGTGAGCGATTGATTAAGCACCACTCTGTATCGCTCCAATGTCTGTATCGCTTGATTGGCTTTGGTTAATATTACGCCGATTTCCTTCAGCGCATACCTCAAAGATCCTTGGTACAGCGTAATAATGTTACGGCGCTGGGAAATGGACACCACCAGCTTACCCGTCTGTTTCGCTACCCGCTCTGCCGTTCTGTGCCGTATCCCTGTCTCGATGGAAGAGATCGAGGAATCAGGGATAAGCTGGGTATTGGCATACAAAATCCGTTTCAGGTCTTCGCTTAAGATGATGGCGCCATCCATCTTGGCCAGCTCGTATAAATAGTTTGGCGAAAAATCGCAGTTTATGGAGAAGCCGCCGTCGACAACTTCCATTACTTCCGGGCTGTAACCCACAACGATCAGGGCGCCCGTCTTTGCCCGAAGCACGTTCTCCAGCCCGTCGCGAAACGGCGTTCCCGGTGCTACCAGCTTCAGCAAATCATTCATTTTGTCCAGTTGGCTCGTTTCTTTCACCTTCGTATGCCCCCTAATCTAACGCAACCGCTAATGCATCTGCAACAGTGTTTACTCCTATGATTTGTATTCCTTTGGGATGCTTCCATCCCTTCAAACTTTTCTCAGGCATGAGTACGCGCTTGAAACCCAGCTTCTCCGCTTCTCTTACCCTTTGTTCCGCTCTTGAAACGGCACGAACTTCGCCGGTCAGGCCAACCTCGCCAAAAATGACATCATACGGCTTGGTCGGAATATCACGGAAGCTGGATGCAATGCTGACCGCTATTGCCAAGTCCACCGCAGGTTCATCGAGCTTAACGCCACCGGCGACATTCAGGTAGGCATCCTGTGTTTGCAGGAACATGCCCATCCTTTTTTCAAGCACAGCAATGATTAAATTCATTCGGTGATGATCCACACCGGTGCCCATTCGACGTGGTGATGGAAAATGGGTCGTAGAAATGAGTGCCTGCAGTTCGACAAGAACCGGCCGGGTTCCCTCCATGCTTGCAACAACTGTCGAACCGGCTACGCCTAATGGTCGTTCAGATAAAAATAGTTCCGATGGATTGCCGACTTCGCGCAGCCCATCCTCACCCATCTCAAATATGCCAATTTCATTCGTCGAACCGAAACGATTTTTCACCGCACGAAGCAAACGGTAAGTATGGTGACGCTCTCCTTCAAAATAAAGCACACAGTCCACCATGTGCTCCAGCATCCTAGGACCTGCAATGGCTCCTTCCTTGGTCACATGACCAACAAGAACCGTAGCGATGCCCTTCACCTTAGCCAGCCGCATAAAGCGGGCGGTGCACTCTCGAACTTGGGAGACGCTACCCGGCGCGCTTGTTACCTCCGGCAAATACACGGTTTGAATGGAATCGATGACAACAAAACCGGGCTGTACGCTCTCAATGGCCTCCTCAATCGATTCCAGATTGGTTTCGCAGAGGACAAACAGCTCTGGAGACAATGCACCGAGCCGGTCAGCGCGCAGCTTCGTCTGACGTACCGATTCTTCACCGGAAATATACAGAACGCGGACGCCGTTCTGAGCCAATCGGTTGGAGGCTTGCAGAAGCAGCGTGGATTTGCCGATGCCGGGATCGCCGCCAACCAACACGAGCGAGCCTGGGACAAGCCCGCCGCCCAGCACACGGTTCAATTCTGCAATGCCCGTCTGGATTCTGGGTTCTTTGCCGCTTTCTATATTTATGATCGAAAGGGGTTTTTCTTTACTATGAAAAAGAGGGGAATTCATCCCCTGCGTCTTGATTACCGTCTCGGTCTCTTCTACCATGGAATTCCATGATTGGCAGCCCGGACATTTTCCGAACCATTTGGGCGCTTCATAGCCGCATTCGGTACAGAAAAATTTCGTCTTAGTTTTTGCCATGTGAGTCTCCTTTATGTCGCACATCTTTTGTCGGATTCCGTAAAACCCTGCAAAATCAGGCATTACTCAAAGTTTACCATTTCTTATAATTCAACGTAAAGGCTAATCAGAAACTTTACGCGGCTTGAGATGGATTTGTTTCAAATTTGAAGGGTTGAAGGAGAATCAGCGTTATTTTTTGCTGCAATTTAATAACAAACATAAGTACATGTAAACCATACATGTCCTCTTCGCTGCCGGATCGTTCTTACGATCGCTGTCGCTTCTACAGAACGATTCCGTTCTCTACGCTGGGTTGATACACGAGGCCAGCTTCCTTCGCGATATGTCTTATTGCCGCCGATATAAAACAACCCCAACATTAAAAACAAAATCCCCGCTGGATTTTAACTCCAGCGGGGTGTTGTTGTTCCAACTTATTCCGTTTCAGCCGATGCGGCCGTAACGCTCTCGTTCTTGTTCACAACCAGTTCGCCGTTCGCCTCATCAATGATGAGCGAATCACCTTTGGTAATGTTGCCTCTCAGCAGCTCTTCGGAGAGACGATCCTCGATATGCTTCTGGATAGCCCGGCGTAATGGACGGGCACCGAAGGCAGGATCGTAGCCTTCCTTCGCAATGAAGGTCTTCGCTTTGTCTGTAAGCTCGAATTGAACCTCGAACTCAAGCAGACGCTTGCGCAGCTCATCGGACATCAATGTCACGATTTCGGCAATGTGTTTCTCTTCCAGAGAGTGGAACACAATGATCTCATCGATCCGGTTCAGGAATTCTGGACGGAAGCTCTTCTTGAGCTCATCCATCACTTTGCCCTTCATGTTGTTATAATCGCGGCCTGAATCACTCACAGCGGTAAAGCCCAGCGTCGAGTTCTTCTTAATCGCTTCTGCACCCACGTTGGACGTCAGGATGATCAGCGTGTTCCGGAAGTCCACCACACGGCCTTTCGAATCAGTCAGACGACCATCTTCCAGTACCTGAAGCAGAATGTTAAATACCTCAGGATGCGCCTTCTCAATTTCGTCGAGAAGAACAACGGAATACGGCTTGCGGCGAACCTTCTCGGTCAACTGGCCGCCCTCTTCATAGCCGACATATCCCGGAGGCGCCCCGACGAGACGTGACGTGGAGTGTTTCTCCATATACTCGGACATATCGATCCGCACGACCGCATTCTCATCACCGAACATCGCTTCTGCAAGCGCGCGTGCCAGCTCGGTTTTACCTACCCCGGTAGGACCGAGGAAGATGAAGGAGCCCATTGGGCGCTTCGGATCTTTCAGTCCTGCACGTGCCCGGCGAACCGCACGGCTGACTGCTTTTACAGCTTCCTCTTGGCCGATGACACGGCTGTGCAGGATTTCTTCCAGATTCAGAAGACGCTCGGTCTCTTCTTCCTTCAGTTTATTCACAGGAATACCGGTCCAGTTGGCCACCACATCGGCGATATCCTCTGGAGTCACTTCGGAATCGGTACGGCCTTGCTTCTCTTTCCATTGGTTCTTCGTGATTTCGAGTTCTTCACGCAGCTTTTGCTCCGTATCGCGCAGCGCGGCTGCTTTCTCGAATTCCTGGCTTTGGACTGCTGCGTCCTTCTCTTTGCGGATATCCTCCAGATGTGCTTCCTGATCCTTCAGATTTGGCGGTATAGTATACGTATGAAGGCGAACTTTCGAACCGGCCTCATCGATCAGATCAATTGCTTTATCCGGCAGGAAACGGTCGGTGATATAGCGGTCGGACAATTTCACAGCCTGCTCTATCGCTTCATCCGTAATCTTCACACGGTGATGCGCTTCGTAACGGTCACGCAGTCCATACAGAATCTGAATGGCTTCCTCAGGCGATGGTTGATCAACCGTAATCGGCTGGAACCGGCGCTCAAGGGCAGCATCTTTTTCAATGTATTTACGGTATTCGTCCAGCGTGGTTGCCCCGATGCACTGAAGCTCACCGCGTGCCAATGAAGGCTTAAGGATGTTGGAAGCGTCAATCGCTCCTTCTGCTCCGCCCGCACCAATCAGGGTATGCAGCTCATCAATGAACAGAACGATGTTGCCGGCTTGGCGAATCTCATCCATGATTTTCTTCAGACGATCCTCAAACTCGCCGCGGTATTTCGTACCCGCTACAACAGAACCCATATCGAGCGTCATAACGCGCTTATCGCGCAGCGTCTCCGGAATCTCATTGTTAATGATGCGCTGTGCTAAACCTTCGGCAATGGCTGTTTTACCTACTCCAGGCTCACCAATCAATACGGGGTTGTTCTTCGTACGACGGCTCAGCACCTGGATGACGCGCTCAATTTCCTTGCTGCGGCCAATGACCGGATCGAGGTTGCCTTCTTTGGCAATGGCGGTCAGGTCACGAGCAAGACTGTCCAGCGTAGGCGTGCTCACGTTCTGCGGCGTACCGTGATGGCTGGATACCGCCTCGCTGCTGCCAAGAAGCTGCAGAACCTGCTGACGGGCTTTGTTCAGGCTGATGCCCAGGTTGTTTAGCACGCGTGCTGCAACCCCTTCACCCTCACGAATCAGTCCCAGTAAAATGTGCTCCGTACCCACATACGTGTGACCGAGCTTTCGGGCTTCGTCCATGGAGAGCTCAATTACTTTTTTCGCTCTAGGCGTATAAGCAATGTTAGTTGGCTGCTCCTGTCCGCGTCCGATTAAAGTCTCCACTTCGTCCTGGATTTTCTCCAGACCCAGTCCAAGTCCGATCAGCGCTTTGGCTGCAATGCCGTCTCCTTCACGAATAAGTCCAAGCAGGATATGTTCTGTGCCGATATTGTTGTGACCCAGACGTACCGCTTCTTCCTGAGCCAATGCAAGCACCTTTTGTGCACGTTCCGTAAATCTGCCAAACATCATAGTATTGCACCTCCACGTTTCAATTAATATATTTAACCTCGCGGATTTCGGTGTATCGCCAGTTATTGCGACGTTTCCGTTCATCCATTAGTAAAACGAGAATCAATCCTTAATGGTTACCTAATGTTTCTCTGATGAGTTTAGCCCTGTACATATCTCGTTCGGAAGGATGCATGCCCTCTCCAAAGGTTTTTTGCAGAAAACCCGGCTGTGTCTTCACATTCAGCTCATTCATTACCGGAATTTCCGGACCTTCCAGGAGGCCGAGATCCACCCCAAGTCGAACGTCGGACAAGCGTTGGGCTGCTTCCTTCGAATCCATTACTGCCGCGTAGGACAGTATGCCGTAAGAACGCATCACCCGGTCCGTAATACGGAGCTTGGAGTCACCCAAGAGCCGCGCTCTGGCATTCTTCTCATGCTCGATGATCTGCAGGGCGACGCTGTGAAGATTCTCGATGATCTCCGCCTCGGTTTGACCGAGCGTTATCTGATTCGAGATTTGAAACAGGTTGCCTAATGCTTCGCTGCCTTCACCATAAATTCCTCTTACGGTCAGACCCACCTGCGATACAGCCGAAAGAATTCGATTGATCTGCTGCGTCATAACGAGAGCCGGCAGATGCATCATGACAGAGGCCCGAAGACCGGTACCGACATTCGTCGGACAGCTTGTGAGATAACCTCGTTTGTCATCAAACGCATAATCGATTTCGGATTCAAAAACATCATCCAGCGCAGTGGCACGTTCCCATGCCTCCCGAACCTGAAATCCGGGATATAAGCACTGTATGCGTAGATGATCCTCTTCATTGATCATAATGCTGACGGACTCATCTTCGGTAAGGATGACTGCACCATTACGGGATTCATTCGCCAGATTGGGACTGATCAGATGCTTCTCAACGAGAACCTTCTTATCCAGCTCATCAATCTCACTTAATTTAATTACATGCAAATCCCCAAAATCCTGCAAATCTTCCTTATCATTTAACACACGGGTCAGGCGCTCTAGCACTTCTCCTGACTGCTGATCCGTTGCCAGCAGCGGGAAAGGAAGATGCTGCAGATTGCGCGCCACCCTGACACGGGTGCTGATGACAATGTCGGAATCCTGACCGGTTCCGCGCATCCACTCGCTGAGCGCCGTATCGGTAAACCGGAGATTAGACATCACGCATTCCTCCTACTAAAGTGCATACTCATTAGATCTTATCCCTGAGCGATATTCTTCTCCAGCTCACGGATCTGGTCCCGGATCTCGGCGGCGGTTTCGAATTCCTCCTGCACAATCCGGAATTGAAGTTCTTTCTTAAGCTCGTCGATTTGGCGTTTGATCTGAATACGACCCCCTGTGCGCTTCGGCACCTTGCCAACATGGGATGTACCGCCATGGACTCGCTTGAACAACGGATCCAATCGATCCGAGAAATATTTATAACACGAGCTGCAGCCGAATCGGCCAAGCTTGCTGAACTGCGAATACGTCATACCGCATTCTTCACATTGCAGCGTCTGAGCCATTTTGGCACCGGGAGTCTGGCCCTTGCCTGAAGGATCCAGATCCAGGAGACCCGACAGCAAACTGTGTATAGAAAAACCATTCGACGTACCGGGGATCAATTCCCCTTTTTCGCGGGCACAAGTTTCGCAAAAATGAAACTCTGTTTTTTCCCCGTTCACAATTTTGGTGAAATGAAGTGTCGCTGGCCGTTTACCGCATTCTTGGCATACCATATCCAATGCCTCCTTACACAGACTCACTTACCTAATAAAGAAATAAGCATCGCCTTCATAATCCTTGCACGCAGCTCATCCCGATAAGGAAGCTTCACATTCAGGCATTCCCTTGAAATGGCGGCCCGCATCAGACTGGCCTCCCGCCTCGTCAAAAACCGGGATTCCTCCAGCTGATAGATCAGCCCTTCCGCTACCGTCTGATCAATCATGCTGCCGATTGTATGATGAAGATGCTGCTGGAGTGCAGTATGCTGAGGAAGCTCAATACGCTGGATGCGTATGTAACCGCCCCCGCCGCGCTTGCTTTCCACGAGAAAGCCCTTCTCCAAGGTAAACCGTGTACTGATGACGTAATTAATCTGGGAAGGAACGCAAGAAAATTGCTCTGCCAGATCGTTACGCTGAATTTCAACGGTGCCTTCCGGACTTTCCTGCAGTATGCTCTTCAGGTATTGTTCGATAATATCAGAGATATTACGCATGGTCTGTTCATCCTCCACTGTTTGAAACGTTAAGACGGATAGTGATCTTACACGTCCGCACAGAGCCTTGCTTATACTTGGTTTAACCATAATCAAAATCAGCGAACCCTCTCGTTGACTTTGACTTTCTTTGACTTTAATCTCATTATAGCACATTTTTTCATTTTGCCAAGAGGATCTTAGCGAATTCATCCTGCAGTCCATTTATTCTTATTGTACCCACTAATTCGAACCCTTATAGCCTTTTTCTGAAGATCCATTCAATATGGCGGCAAAAAAAAAGAAGCAGCCTCCATTTCCGATAAACACCGGTTTAAGGGCCACTTCTTCATCACCATCTATAAATTCACGCCATCAAACATCATAACTGATCAAATAATGCTGTAATTCCGTATTATAATAACCGATACTGTATTCAATCATGCTGCCCGCTCCGTCGTACGAGGATCTCAACCGCTTGAGCAGCGGTGCGCCTGCACTTACTTCAAGCAGTGGTGCAATCTCATCATCGGCTACGGTCGCCAGAAAGCGATCCCGGAAATTCTCCAACGTAATTTGACTCTCCTCGATACGGTCATACAGGGATAGCAGTTCGTTGGAATCGAACTCCTCCCCCATATCCACTTGAGCTGACACATAATGTGTATAGTAAATATAAGGGTTCCCGTCGAGCAAATACAACCGTTCAATAAGCAGGCACCGTTCGCCGAATTTCAAGTATAATTCACTATCCGGCTCGTTATGCACCCATTCCGTCTTCAGGTGGCGCTTCCGAATCTGGTGTCCTTCTTCAACCAAAATCTCCGTAAACAGCTTGCCCTTGGAAAGTTTGGAAAAGGAGGTGTTCCGGGTCACAATCGTTCCCACTCCGCTCCGTTTCTCTACATATCCCTCCTGATACAGCTCCTGGATGGCATTACGAACTGTCATTTTGCTGACATTGAATTCCTGCTCCAGCTGCGGCTCGGAAGGAATATGGGCACCAAGTGGGTAAACCCCATGCAGAATCCGATCTTTAATGATCTTCTTGATTTGCAGATATAATGGACCGTTCTTCCGCGTGATCGACATACTTCCTCCTACCTTTCCACATCAGACATATGCTGACTCATCGCCTGAAGGACTTCGCGTTCATTCGCCGTCGGCGTATCTCCCGTTACGGTATGGGCAAGCATCGCGGCAGCGGCGGCAAAATCAACCGTCCGTCCCGGTTCATATCCCTCTGAAATTCCGTGAAGCACACCACTGGCATAGGCGTCGCCTGCTCCGATACGGTCATGAACGGAGAACGTCAATGTTTGGGAAAAATAAAAGACTCCGTCCGTGTATAGATATCCTCGCAGGGAATGGGTATTATCCCCGTTGATCTTGCGGTGGGTCCCCGACGCAACCGTAATATTATACTTCGCGGCTACCTGCGGAATCAACTCCTGCAGCTGCTCGTTCCGGTCTTCACGCGTCGTCTCCATGCCGAGAATATAGAGAGCGTCTTTCTCGTTCATAAAAACAATGTCCGCCAATGACAGCATTTCCTCATAGTGCGGCTTGGCAAAGTCGTAGCGGTCCGCACCCCATAAAGAGGGACGATAGTTGCAATCGAACACAACCGTACCGCCTCTTGCCTTAACTTCCCTGGCCAACGTCTTCATCTGCCCCCGCACCGTGTCGTTCATCGAGAGGGTAATGCCGCAAAAGTGTATCATATCCACGCTTTCGGCAATCGCCCCGAAATCGTACATCTCATCCGCTGCCGTATTAAAACTGCTGCCCAGCCGATCCGTGTACGTGACACGTCCGGGCCGCACACCGAAGCCGTTCTCCAGGAAATACATGCCCACGTATTTGCCTCCCCGGCTAATCAGCGATGTGCCAATACCAAGCTTGCGCAGGTATGAGATCGCCGCTTCACCAAGCGGGTTATCCGGCAGCGTGCTGACCAGATATCCGGTATGACCGAATCTGGCGATGGCCGATGCGATATTGACACCGGTGCCCGAGAAGGAGTAATTCAAATGGCTCTCCTGAGCCAAAGATGCATACCCTGGTACTTGCAGCCGCATCATCACTTCGCCATAGGCAGCGATTCTCTTAGGCATATTGGTCAACCAGCGCTTTTAACTTTTGATGCAGTTCCCGAACATCACTGATGATGGTATCGCCGCTGGTTGAATCGATGATGGAGGAATATACGTGAGGAATAACCTGCTGTACTCTCGCTTCCAATGCAATACGTACAATCGCTTCAAAATTCTCTTTATCGATGCCACCAGTCGGCTCGAGCGCAAAACCTTCCTCTGCACATGCCTTCGCTACCGCGCGGTATTCATCCTCTAGCTTCAGCCCCTGCATCGGGAAATATTTCAGTGCATTGCCTCCCATATCGCGCACAAGCGCAATAGCGGCTTTAATAGGAATGATGGCCGCATCCGTTCCGGCAGCGCTCACCGGGCCGGTAGATATGTTCACGTAGCCCACCTGACCCGAAGGGGACACAAGGCTGTTTATCCAGCTTTCCTCTCCCCCCAAGTTAGCACGGGTAGCGCCAACGGCAGGGAATACCTGATTGATATGCGTGCCTGGATAGCCCTTCACGATCTCTGCTACGACTGCCGCTTGCCGGTTATCCCCTGCTCCAAGTCCGATAGACACGGCATCTTCAATAACAGCACCGTACTCCTTCATCGCGATAATGGCCTCTTGCACGTTCGGATAGTTCTTCGACAACACACCGACCACCACATGTCCTTCCGCTGCTTCGAATATTTCCTTTGCATTCTGGATGCTGCCTGCAAGCACATTCAGTGCTGCGCGGTTTCTGTAAAGACGTTTCTCCATATTGGCCATTTTAGTTTCCCCCTGCAATCTGCTGTATTCTTGTTAAAATGACTTGCAAATCATCGCCGGAAAGCGAGCGTGGATCGATGTCAAAATACCCCTGCCGCACACCGTAATCCCTTGTGTATATGGCGATATCGCCCTCGCGAAGCTGATCGTTCATCGATTTGGCGCTGACTCCCGCAGCTTCTTCGCCTACTTTCACACGTCCCCGGAAGATGGAGCGGCCTGCCTCATCCTGCACGATGGTAACCTCAATGCCCGGCAAATCCGATAAGGACTTCATTTCCTCGAGTGCAGCCTTCTCCTGTTCACTCTTGTCTTCCTTCACCATGTACTCATCCAGCGCCTGGAGCAATCCAAATGTGGTTTCCTTGCCTACCTTCATGCTTCGCCCAATGCCTTGCAGCTGCGCCTTCACCCACTCCACGTATTGCCGCTTGCCGCCTACGATGCCGGAGGTTGGACCCTCAATGGCTTTGGAGCCGCTGTATATAGCCAGATCACCGTATTTCACATACTTCTGGATATCCTCTTCAGCCGCCGCATCCACGATCAGCGGAAGCCCGTGAGCCTTGGCGACTTCAGCTGCCTCTTCCACCGAAATCATATTTTTCTGCACGCAGTGATGTGATTTCACATACAAGATAGCAGCGGTGCGCTCATGAATCGCTTCGGCGATATGTTCCTTGCGCCCTTCGTTGGCATAACCCACCTCAACAACCTTACCTCCTCCGAGGTAAACCATCGTTTCAACGGGAGCTCCATACTGCACATTGTGTCCCTTGAACATAATGATTTCGTTCTTGGCAATCGGCTCCTGATGCAGCCGATCACTGCGTCTGCGATTGCCCTCGGTTACAATGGCTGCTACGGATAATGCGATGCCGCTGGAAGCGGAATTGACAACTACCGCTGCCTCCGAACCGAGTATGCGCGCCATGTAATCGCCGGCTTTGTCTACCAGATCTGCGATCTCCACGTAACTCTGGCCACCGATCCGCATCGCTTCCATCACGGTATCCGTTGGTGCAGATACTCCGAGAATGCTCATGCGGCCACTGGCATTAACCACTCGTTTCAATCCATACTTAGCATGTAATGAATGATCCATTGACTACCACTCCCTTGGCTTCGATATATCGGTCGGCGATTCTTGTCTCCCCTTCGGAATCCGTTAAACTCAGCGGCCCCTGCTGCACCGTAAACAGCGTCAGGTGTGCTGCATCACCCACTTGGATTCTCCCCAGCTCCGGCCGTCGAAGCCAAGCAGCGGCATGGTCCGTTACGGCTGAGACCACCTCCTGCAAGCTGTAGCCCAAATAAAGGAACTTGGTCATCACGCTGGCCAGACTGTACACCGGACCGTTCATACGATTACCGCGATAAATATCCGTGCTGATTGTATTGGGCTTAATCCCCTGGTTCTTTGCATATTCCGCTACCAGGAACGAAAAGCTTGCTGTTCCATGACCCACATCCAGATGGACGCCGCGGGCTATCGCCTCTACCAGTGCCGGGATCGGCTTACCGTCCGAATCAAATAAATTGTTGGCTTTTCCGTTTAAATAATGGGTAATAATGTCGTCCTTCGAAAGCAGCTCCAATACCTCTTCAATAGGCGGGGGTCCCGATCCGATATGTACCATCAGCGGAAGCGATGTTTTCTCGGACAGTTTCCTTGCGAGACGAAGCGGCTCTACCCCATTATCCTTCACGACGCTTTTGCTGATTCTTGCCTTAAGTCCAATGATCAGATCCGGATAGGTGCGTATCGCTTTTATTGCCTTGTCGGCGTCAACCCAATCCAGACTGGAAAGCTCATCGATTCGTTGCAGACCAATATGGGATATATTCAAAAAAGCAAACACATTGGTCTTGGACCGGGCTACCTCGTCTGCCAGCTCCCCAATCCCGTCCGCACCGCAGCTGCCTGCGTCGATAATAGTGGCAACCCCTTGCTTAACGCCAATCTCATCAATGACATCCCCGTAGGGCTCAAGCTTGGCAACCGCATGGACATGCATATCAATCCAGCCGCTGGAGACATAGAGGCCCGTGCAATCAAACTGATCAGCACCGGTGGCCGTATTCGCAGCCGTTATTTCGGTAATAAATCCGTTCTCCATAACCATGTCAAAAGGTTGATCATCAAACACCGTCTGTACATTGCGCAACACAAAGCGCTGTTCCAAAATCTTCATAATCCCACCCCTTTAGCCTTGCCGATCCAGCCGTTATCCTCGTTATTTCGCCGATTTATATGGTGTGTAATCTGTGTATCGTGCTTATAGCATAGCATAGAACAATCGATACGTGAATATAACGTTATAATGTTTAGCATATTCCTACATATTATCTCCTTGCTATAACTTCATATGATGAGTTATTTCGATCATGAAGTATACTGATAGGTTCGGCTTGGCAAGGGTAATCTCCTTCCATACCAAAAAGAAACTGCCCTGTTCCGGGCAGCTTCTTCGTCTCTTACTATATATTCTTGCCTTCTTCATCTCCATGACAGTGTTATCTCTATGGTTAAACTAAACTTCCACTTTCCGATCAATCAGATAGACCGTTGCGTATAGGATCAAGGCTGCAAGCACGACTTCAAACGCAAGGGCTCCCCATGCCAGCGTATACTCTCCGGCAGATACGGCAAAGTCTGTCTCATTCCCAAAAGAGATGGTAGCCATCGGCCCGACCCACGCCACCTTTTCACCAAAGATTACATGGCTGAGCCAGCCAAGAATATTTTGCAGTGCGAAGAATACCAGAATGCCGATCCAAACGCTCCCCTTTTTCGTAATGCTTCTGGCAACCGTAATGGAGAAAAATATTGTGATCATCAAGTAGATCAACTTCCAAGCCATCATCAGCGCCAGCCCAATTGCATACGTAATAGGAAATTCAGATAAATGGATGTCTTGCAGCGGTATGCCGGCCGAGTTCCAATAATACCACATATGCAAAGCCGCCAGTATGCCAAGCACAAGCAGACTCACACATGCCATTATAAGCGAGGAAGCTACGCTCCAAACCGAACGAACAGGAAGCAGGCGACGGTGGTACGCCTTGATATTAAAGTCGAATGTCTTGCTAGCGACAACCACCAGTAGGACACTTACAGAGCCGTAGGCCAGCATGCTTAACCCAAGCATGATTCCAAGCTCCCAGTCTCTGATGGAGCCCGCCACCGTGATCGCAATCTGTACGATCAGAAGTATCGCGAATGCGCCAAGCAGCGTTGTCGAGTTTCTCTTCCAGTCGTATTTCAACAGTTTCATCATTCCGCATACACCTCTTTAAACATCTCATCCACGCTTTTTCCGTGCTTAAGGCGGATGTTCTCTACTTCGTCATGCATGACAACTTCGCCGTTGCGAATAAAAATCACTTCATCAAATATCCGCTCAATATCCCGGACCAGATGGGTCGAAATGATAATGCTGCTGTCCTCGTTGTAGAATTCAACAATCGCATCCAAAATCTTGCCCCTTGCTACCGGATCCACTCCACCAATGGGTTCATCCAGCATATACAGCTGGGCTTCACGGGACAAAGCCAGTGTTAACTGCAGGCGCTCGTTCATTCCTTTGGACAAGGAACTGATGCGATCATTCGCCTTCAAATTCATGAATTCCAGCATATTGTGGGCTTTCTCAACATTAAAGTCCTCATAAAAATCCTTGAAGTATGCCACCGCATCCGATACCTTCATCCAGGGCTCCGTCACAGGACGGTCGGGCATGAAGGATACGATAGCTTTGGTCTCCAGTCCGACCGGCTTGCCGTTCACTTCAACACCGCCGGTCGAAGGCTGGATCAAGCCTGCCGCAATCTTCATAAGCGTACTCTTTCCGCTTCCGTTGGTACCCAGCAAACCAATGATTTTTCCACCATGAATATTCAGGTTTATGTCATGTAATGCTCTCCGGCCGCCGGCGTAGGTCTTGTTTACGCTGCGGACCTGCAACAAGTTCTCCACCATGGTTTCACCTCCGCTATTGATCATGACTGCTTCACTGCATCTTCCACGATCGATATGATATCCTGATCTTTAAAGCCCAGCTCCTGCATTCCGCGAATAAACCGCTCCAGCAGATCGCCGGCCATTTCTTTTTTTATCGCCATAATCTTCGATTCCTCGCTTGTCACATATCGGCCCAATCCCCGCCGTGTCTCCACAATACCCTCACGCTCCAATTCTTGAAATGTTCGCTGCACCGTGTTTGGATTTATTTGAAGCTCACTTGCTAATTCTCGGACCGATGGGATTTTATCACCGGGCTGAAGTTTACCGATTATAATTTCTTTCTTTAAATACGTCATGATCTGTAAATAGATCGGCAGATTATTGTCGAATTCTATACTCACTGTCGGGTTGCTCCTTTCCGCCGCTCTACCTCTCTCGAGGTTCCTTATGCGACATCCCGTTTTTTAAACGTAACAAAGCCTGCCGTAAGAAACAAGAGAAGATATACAGCGAGCACAATAATTGAAAATGTCAGGCTCATTCCCGGTATCAGGGAACTGCCTCCCCCGCTGTACATGGAAAGATCCACGTTCGTGAACAGCAGGTATTTGGACCAGGAATAACGTGCAAGCAGCTGTACAGCCATGCTTTCCATAATAACCATGAACATCCCGATGCCGATGGCAGGACCGGTGGATTTCGTCAATATGCCTACCATAAAGGTTAACGTTACATAGACGATTGTATACACCAGATTATTGATTGCTTCCCTCAACACATCACCGATTGCAACCGTGCCGGATTCCATGCCGAACGTGATCTGACCCGTCAGCACGGAGACAACAAACATGAAAGCTACAAGGGTCAGGATGTAAATCAGAATGGCAACATATTTCGAAGCCAAAATCTTGGTACGGCTCTGCGCTCGTATAAGCAGCAGTTTGACGGTGCCCATACTGTGTTCCTTTGCTACCGCTCCCGCCGTAACTACGATCGCAAGCAGGGTCAGCATTTGTCCCATCCCCTTGGTGGTTACAGCCAATTGAGCGAACTCATAACCAGTGCTGCTGCCACCGCTGAATTTATAGAGCATAAACGCCATGAATAGCACCATTCCAGCCAACAGCACGTACGGCAGGAAAAAACTCCGTTTTTTAAACATTTTGAGCCACTCGTTCCAGACGAGATTTCCAAAGCTATGCAATGCGATTGCCTCCTGTCCATTTCAAAAATTCTTCTTCCAGTGAAGATTTAATCTCTTCCACCCGATAGATTCGTACCCGCGCATCGCACAGCGACTGGATCAATGCAGGTATGTCTTCTTCCGTCAGTTGAACCGTAACGATGCCCTCCTCGATCTGGGTGGCAAGAAGCGTGATGTCTTTCATATGCCTAATGGTCTGTTCCGCCATGGCCGCATCGTTTACGCGGAAGGTTACCGTGGTCAACTCTTCATCAACGACTGGGCCTCCGATAGAACGCTCGGTTACGAGTTTACCTTCCTGGATAACAACCACACGGCTGCACATCAATTCCATCTCCGACAGCAGGTGGCTGGATACGAGTATGGCAATCCCCTCATCCTTGGCGATTTGTTTCAAGTAGTCCCGCATCTCTCGGATACCGGCTGGATCGAGTCCATTCGTCGGCTCATCAAGGATGAGGATGGATGGATTATGCAGCAAAGCCTGGGCAATCCCTAACCGTTGGCGCATACCCAGTGAATAAGCACGAACCTTCTTGTGTATGGCATCCTGCAGCCCAACAAGCTTCACAACCTCCATAATTCTGGTGATGGTCACGCCCTCGGACATCCGCTGGTATTGTCTCAAGTTGTCATAGCCGCTCATGTAAGGGTAGAACTCAGGATTTTCAATAATGCCCCCGATATGGCGGATGGCTTGAACGAAATCTCTCTTGATGCTGTGCCCCTTAACATGCACATCCCCTTGAGTCATCTCGATCAGTCCGACTATCATGCGGATGGTTGTCGTTTTGCCTGCACCGTTCGGTCCAAGCAATCCCACAATTTCACCACGATAAATGTCAAAAGAAAGTCCGTCCACGATGTTCTTCTTTCCAATGGTTTTGGTGACCTGCTGGACTGTAAGAACGACTGGACTATTCTGAGCATTTGTCGAGGGTATCACTGATGAATGCATTCCATCCCCTAGATCATCTGATGCGTTCGATTTATTGGATGAATGGAGATGGGGATGTGCATTCGTTGTGCCGGATTTGCTTATAGCGTTAACAGCTTGGGAAGCACTGCTCCCCATGGCTGTGTTGTCTGCTGTGAGTTCTTTTGAACCGTTTCCGTTCATGTATGTGTTCCACTCCTTTTTTGTATTGGTGTTATAGTTAAATAGTACACTAGTGTTTTGGTTCTGTAAAGCCTAATTTTCAATTCAACCATTTATATTGACATCCAATTGATGGGAACCTATACTGAATGAATACATATAACCAAAAGGTTATCTGAATGAGGTGTGGAGGGATTTCAATCATGAGCGATATGTACCGTGCGATTTCAGATCCCATCCGAAGGAAAATATTAAACATGGTAGCCCATCAAGAGCTCCCTCAGCTAGAGATCGTGAGAGCATTTCATATTTCGCAGCCAGCCATTAAAAAACATCTGGCTATTTTGCTCGAAGAAGAACTGCTGCTTGAGCGCAGAGAAGGCAAGTACTGCTTCTACCGACTGAACGTCCCAATCTTTCAGAACGGGTATGAGCAGCTTCAGCATGAGCTTGGCCATATTCTGGAGAACAAACTGACTAAGCTCAAACAATACCTAGAGGAGGACTTATGAATGACAGCTATTTTTAAGAACGTGAAGAGAGAAATTGTAATCCGCACAACACCGGAACGGGCATGGAAGGCATTGACCGAACCGCAGGAACGAAACCGCTGGGAAACCCGTCATTGTGAGATCGACCTGAAGGTCGGCGGTCAAGTCGCTCTTGATTACGGCTGGGGCGTATCCTATATCGGCACGATTGAAGAGCTTATCCCTAACCGTAGACTTACGCTCAGAGGTGAAGACAACGAGCTTACCATTTGGACAATGGAACCTCATCTCGATGGGACACTGGTTGGCATTGAGTACACTGGGCTATGGTCTAATGAGCAAGAGTATATGATGATGGATAACATGGCATTTGGTACATATCGTTTTATGCGTAATATGAAGAGTGTCCTGGAAGATGAGGCGGACATGCGATCCACCTTCTGGTCAAGCTGGATAGGCATGAATCATTATACTTACCGCGGTGACAGCTTAGAGGGCGTCAAGGTCGTTGAGGTGTTACCCGGTACGTCTGCGGACGGGAGCTTAGAGGCAGGCGATATCATCACAGGCGCGGACGGGCAGGTCATCCGCAGCTATGATGAGCTGGAGGATAAAGTCACATCCATGGAGCCTGGTGAGAAGGTTGAGATCGGATTCGTTAGAGGTGGTGAACCCTTAAGTGTTACTCTTACGGTTCTGCCATATGGGCAGAGGAATGTTACCCAAGCATAAACGTAGTCATCCCTCAGACACGATCCCCGATGGGAACGATCAGAGATGGGACATTACGTAGATATAATGGTGATAATGAAGGCGTCTTTTCTAGGACGTCTTCAATTATGAAGGAGCGTCTTTGGTGGATGAGCGGATTAGTTCCCTGTTCTGGTGCTGTTTCAGTGCTTCCGACTACCCTACCTTATGACTAGACATATAGAACCCTAATGACGACATACGCAAATTATTCTGACTACTTGTAAAGAAGCTTAAGGATACTCTACATGTAGTTAAGGATCCTGATGTCTACCAATTTGACTGCATACAGGTTAGCTTTAAAGAATATCTACAAACAGGAAAAGACCGTTATCGATAACTCGATAACGGTCTTTATGGTTGTTCGCTTGGCGACGTCCTACTCTCCCGGGACCCTGCGGTCCAAGTACCATCGGCGCTGGAAGGCTTAACGGTCGTGTTCGGTATGGGTACGTGTGGAACCCTTCCGCCATCGCCACCAAACGGCTTCAGATGCTTAATCACCTGAAAACTAGATACGAAACGAATTTGCAACACATTGAAATATCTTTGGATAAGCCCTCGACCGATTAGTATTGGTCAGCTCCATGCATTGCTGCACTTCCACCTCCAACCTATCTACCTCGTCGTCTTCAAGGGGTCTTACTAGTTGGGAAATCTCATCTTGAGGGGGGCTTCACGCTTAGATGCTTTCAGCGCTTATCCCTTCCGTACGTAGCTACCCAGCCATGCTCCTGGCGGAACAACTGGTGCACCAGCGGTACGTCCATCCCGGTCCTCTCGTACTAAGGACAGCTCCTCTCAAATTTCCTACGCCCACGACAGATAGGGACCGAACTGTCTCACGACGTTCTGAACCCAGCTCGCGTACCGCTTTAATGGGCGAACAGCCCAACCCTTGGGACCTACTTCAGCCCCAGGATGCGATGAGCCGACATCGAGGTGCCAAACCTCCCCGTCGATGTGGACTCTTGGGGGAGATAAGCCTGTTATCCCCAGGGTAGCTTTTATCCGTTGAGCGATGGCCCTTCCATGCGGTACCACCGGATCACTAAGCCCGACTTTCGTCCCTGCTCGACTTGTAGGTCTCGCAGTCAAGCTCCCTTATGCCTTTGCACTCTTCGAATGATTTCCAACCATTCTGAGGGAACCTTGGGGCGCCTCCGTTACTCTTTAGGAGGCGACCGCCCCAGTCAAACTGCCCGCCTGACACTGTCCTCGCACCGGATCACGGTGCCAAGTTAGAACCTAGATACGATCAGGGTGGTATCCCAACGTCGCCTCCACACAAGCTGGCGCTCATGCTTCAAAGGCTCCCACCTATCCTGTACAGATCGTACCCAAATCCAATATCAAGCTGCAGTAAAGCTCCATGGGGTCTTTCCGTCTTGTCGCGGGTAACCTGCATCTTCACAGGTATTAAAATTTCACCGGATCTCTCGTTGAGACAGCGCCCAAGTCGTTACGCCATTCGTGCGGGTCAGAATTTACCTGACAAGGAATTTCGCTACCTTAGGACCGTTATAGTTACGGCCGCCGTTTACTGGGGCTTCGGTTCACAGCTTCGGATTGCTCCTAACCGCTCCCCTTAACCTTCCAGCACCGGGCAGGCGTCAGCCCGTATACTTCGCCTTACGGCTTCGCACAGACCTGTGTTTTTGCTAAACAGTCGCTTGGGCCTTTTCACTGCGGCCCCCTCGGGCTATTCACCCTACCGAGGCACCCCTTCTCCCGAAGTTACGGGGTCATTTTGCCGAGTTCCTTAACGAGAGTTCTTCCGCGCGCCTTAGAATTCTCTTCTCGCCTACCTGTGTCGGTTTGCGGTACGGGCACCTTCACCTGACTAGAGGCTTTTCTTGGCAGTGTGAGATCATGACCTTCGCTACTGTAATTTTCACTCCCCATCACAGCCCAGCCTTATCGATGTGCGGATTTGCCTACACATCAGCCTCACTGCTTGGACGGACATCCATCAGTCCGCGTCACTACCCTCCTGCGTCACCCCATCGTTCATAACGGTTTACGGTGGTACAGGAATTTCAACCTGTTGTCCTTCGATTACGCCTTTCGGCCTCACCTTAGGTCCCGACTTACCCTGAGCGGACGAGCCTTCCTCAGGAAACCTTGGGCTTTCGGCGGATCAGATTCTCACTGATCTTTTCGTTACTCATACCGGCATTCTCACTTGTATGCTGTCCAGCGCTCCTTACGGTACACCTTCAACCTACATACAACGCTCCCCTACCCCTGAATCGACTTCACTCCGCCTTCGAAGTGTGTTTATCCCCTGAGTGCATTTGGTCATCCTTGATTTCATCTCAAGCCTGACAAAAATGTTCATCTCAGTATTCACTACCTCAAAGAAGCAGTGAAGTCGATTCAAGCCATAGCTTCGGTGGTGTGTTTAGCCCCGTTACATTTTCGGCGCAGAGTCACTCGACCAGTGAGCTATTACGCACTCTTTAAATGGTGGCTGCTTCTAAGCCAACATCCTGGTTGTCTGTGCAACTCCACATCCTTTCCCACTTAACACACACTTGGGGACCTTAGCTGATGGTCTGGGCTGTTTCCCTTTTGACAATGGATCTTAGCACTCACTGTCTGACTCCCGGATATAAGTCTATGGCATTCGGAGTTTGACTGAGCTTGGTAACCCTTGCGGGCCCCGCACCCAATCAGTGCTCTACCTCCACGACTCTTAATTCCGAGGCTAGCCCTAAAGCTATTTCGGGGAGAACCAGCTATCTCCGAGTTCGATTGGAATTTCTCCGCTACCCCCACCTCATCCCCGCATTTTTCAACATACGTGGGTTCGGGCCTCCAGTGCGTGTTACCGCACCTTCACCCTGGACAGGGGTAGATCACACGGTTTCGGGTC
>NZ_CP147845.1:0-682500 GCF_037333485.1 Paenibacillus glucanolyticus | reverse complement strand
CCAGACCCTCCTTCACAGCAAAGGCTACAGCCGCACGTGCATCCTCCGAAATCAGATTCGCATCGTTAAATGACAAGGAGCCTGCTTCGGAATCAATCTTCAACGCTTCAGCAATCATGACTACCATATCCTCACGGGTTAGCGGATTCTTCGCACCCGCTTCCGTGCTGCGTGTCTCCCAATCAATGCCTGTCTCAAAAATACGATCAAGCAGCGTCGCAAATTCGGCGCGGGTCACTGCATTGTTCGGAGAGAACCGGCCTGCACCGGTACCGTTCGTAATATGCTGTGAAGCCGCAACTTCGATCTCATCTTTAGCCCAGTGGCCTACGATGTCGCTGAAGGTTGCGTTATTCTCAGCGGCTGCATAAGATCCCGGTCCGTTGATACGGAACGTGATCGATCCGCGTGACGCCGATTGCAGCAATCCTGCGGATTGCAGGTCTCCTTTTTCCGACTGAACGTAGGCTCCAACCTTACGAGTATCTTTCACTTTGGCGGGGTCATAGTTCAAGGTCAACAGAAGCGGATGTTTGAACTTGGCGGCGTGTTTAACCGTAATAATGGAAGATACAGCGCTTAAGCTGTTTCCGGACCCTGCTTTGCTCGCAGCTGCCGAGACCGTTAAGCTGAATCCGCTGGTCGTTGTGAAATCATCCAAGGCATCGGCAGGAACTGTCAGGGTAAAGCCGTTACCAGTTATAACAAGAGGCTTGCCCGATGCTTTCAGTTTATCAACGGTTGCCTTGCCCAGTGTAAGAGCTACATCGCTATATTTACTGAATTCAAGCTTGGATACGTCCAGCTTCACTTCCTTGCTGTCACCAGCAATTCCAGCTGTAACCGCTGCTTCGGACAGGGCTGCTGTTGCAGACTCGGTGCCGTCCGCATTTTTCTTCGTGGTTACTTTGGCATCACCCGAAACTTCAGGAGCTGGAGTGGATGGTGTGCCTGTGGATCCGCCACCGGATGATGAGCCGCCGCCAGAATTACCTGGATCTGGAGTGCTTGGTACATTAACAGATACCGCAGCTTTTCCTTCCAATCCTTGATGGTCCTTAACCGAAAGCTCAACGTTGTATTTACCTGAGGACAGTCCATCTAACGCAATGTTAAATGCGCCATCCTGTTCGACGTCGAAGCTGCCTTGCTTGGCAACGGTCTTGTCGGCTTTTTTGACAACATAAGTGGCATCCAGCCATTCGCTGACATCAAAATCAATCGTCCATTCGTCCATTAAAGCCGGAACAGCCGTAACATAAAGATCGTTGATGGTTCCAGTTAATGCGAGAGGGGAACCACTGGAAGCCTGCACATCAGATTTGGTGTTAATGATAGGTGCTTTGGTTTTGACAAAGAACGGAATGGTTGCGTAATCGCCGTAAACGACCCTATTAGTACCGAGGGACTTAAGATCTACCGAGTACAGACCGTCTTTAATCAATTCAATTTCTTCGGTTGTGTAATTGAAGTACTCCCCATCAAATCCGAGGGTATATTCCGTATTGGCTTCGAAAAGAAACTCATCTGCACCAAAAATCTGCCCAATCAACCCGTCACCATCTGGTCCTGATTCAGGATTCAGGCTATCGTACAAATCAATGATGACAACTTGCATAGGATTATAAAATTCGAAACCTACAGACACTTCACCAAGCTCCCCCTGTTCATTCAAAGGAAAATGCGGCAGGTAGGTTTCCGTGTCGTTATAGACCTTCGTATATTTGACACCCGTCATTTCAAGATTAAAGTATGCTACAAAAGGTACAGAATAAGTGCGGGTACCGTTTACAAAGTTAATATAGCCCTGCTGTTCCGAAACTCCGGTAATACCGGCTGGTACTTCTAGCGTTACGATCAATTCTTTCTCCCCGCTTAAGTCAAAGGAGGATTGATCCACCATAACCGCTACTCCCGGGGTCGATTGTGTTGTATGAACCTCAACCTCAAACGCTCCGCCAATACCACCAATCTGTTCAACCTTTATTTTCTTCTGAACGGTTTGAGCCGTTGCTCCCGTAAAATTACCGAAGTTAATGCTTCCGGTAATGTTGTCCTGCTCTTTACTTGTTCCGTTTTCCAGATAAGAGGTCTTATCCAGAACCTTGACCAGAGCTTCGGCCTGAATGGTATCAACTGCCTGAATACGTCCGGCTCCTTGATCCGTGACATCATAGGAATCCGTATCCAGCACTTTGGCATTGTTCATCAGTGCGACTTTCACATCAAACGGAGTCCAGTCACTGTGTTTCTCCAAGACGAGTGCGGCAAGCCCCGCTACGTGTGGAGCAGCCATGCTTGTACCCGTTAAACGGTCATAGGATTGACTGTAATCCGCGTCTGGATCGTTCTTCCCGTAAGCCGGAACGGATGATAGAATGCTTGTTCCCGGTGCTACAACGTCAGGTTTAATATCCAGCGTCTTTTTAGCCGGACCGCGGGAACTTGAGTCATTGATCTCGTCTCCGGCCGACTTGTTTCTCATAAAATCGGAAAAACTTACTTTGAGATCGGGGTTGGCGTCGAGCAGAGATTTGATGGCATCCCCATCTTCTTTACTCATACTAAGCGTCGGAATAAAGTTAAAGCTGTCACCAAGCAGGACGCCGATCGGTCCCGGATTTTGATTAAATACGATCGCTCCGATGGCACCTGCTGCCTTGGCATTGGCAATTTTATCTACGAATGCGAGTTCTCCGCGTTTAATCAACGCGATTTTGCCCGCCACGTCTTTGCCTGCAAAGTCCTCAGGTTTACCCAGGTCCGCATAAACGAGGCCAAACTCTCCGTTAAGGACTACTTCCGGATCCTCGGCGAGATTCCAAGCCATCAGTTCAAGTTTATACGTAGCGTCTACTACGCTCAAAGGTGCATTTGTGTCTGCTGCAGGAACTGCTTCTTCTTCGGCAGATTCAACAGGGACCGCATCCGCTGCCGGAGCTTCTTCGCCTGCTGCATTCGACGGGTTCTCATCCGTCACTGCCAGTTGGGCTATATCATCTGCTTGTACACCAGGCGGTTCTTCAGGAACAGTCGGTTGTTCAGGCTGAGCCCCAGTATCTACTGCGCTCTCATCCACGCTGATTGGCGCCGCAGGCGGTACAGCATCCGTGTAAAAATGCGTGGTTGCCGAAATTTCATCACTTGGCCCTGTAGAGTTACCTACGGTAATGGCAAATGCTGATGCCCCCGGGGATCCTACGGTCCACCGGTTCGGCCCCGAGTTGCCGCTGGAAACGACTGGCGTAACACCAGCCAGCGCAGCATTATTAATAGCTACGGACGTGACGTAGTCCGGATCATTGCGGGCATTGCCAAGCGAGAGGTTAATGACATCCAGTCCATCCTGAACTGAACGGTCGATACCTCCCAGTACCCAGCTGGACTTACCACTTCCATAAGGTCCAAGAACACGATAGGCGTATATATCCGCTTCTGGAGCAATACCCACAACGCCGAATTCACCCGCATCCCGGGCTGCGATGGTGCCCGCCACATGCGTTCCGTGTTCGGTCCAGTACGTGCTTCCTCTATCATCCACCTCTGGCGGATTGGTAGGATCGTTCTCCCAATCAAGCGGTGTCGTTTCATAAGGATCATTATCGTTATCCACGAAGTCATACCCACCCTTATAAGCATCCTTCAGTATAGGGTGAACGTAATCGATTCCCGTGTCGATTACACCAACTTTAACCCCTTTACCCGTATATCCCAGATCCCATACCTCCGGAGCGCCAATGAACGGGCCTGTATCCTTCATATGCGGGCTAACTTCACCTTTTGGTCCTGCCGTTACTTCCAGATCGGGATATACCCCGAGCACACCCGGGATCTTGAGAATGTCTTCAAGTTTATTGCTGTCCATCTCCAATGCTACCCCGTTAAAAGCATAGCTATATTGGTTTGAAACCTCATGATTGATATGGTTGGTGCTCAGATTGTCAATGAAGGTCTGCTGCTGCAGTTCTACCTTCTGCTCAACCCTTGCCTTCATGGAAGAACTAAATGATTTGCCCGCTATCGAGGAAATCCCCTTCGCCAGTGCAACCGGCTCAGCAGACAATTCAACGATGACATCAACTTGACCCGTCCCCAAACTTTCCAATTGTTCATCAAGCACAGGCGTCTTGGCAAGCTCAGCCCGATCCTGCAGAATCTGCTTTAATTGCAAAGCATCTTCCGCACTTAATGGGTTGTTCAGCAGTTGCTTGGACTCCGATGGAGCAGCAGCTGCCGGAATAACCAATGAAAGCATTAATATCAAACTTAATAATATGGACAACACTCGTTTACTCAAGACTTTGCTCCTCCCTACAACTCAATTTTCTGTTATAACAACAGGGTCTTAAAACTAGCAGTAAACGACTTCACTACCACCTCTTTCTATTGGATGACTGACCCATGGTAAATAACTTCTAGACCACAAAATTAGATTCCTCCATCCTTTTCTGTATGTTTTTGTTAAAAAAAGTCGATTTCATAGGAGGTTTTGACGAATGAGAGAAACCGCAATAGATTCAAGAAAAATCAAGCTTACAAGGGAAGTAAGAGAGGTTGAATCGAGCGAGTGAAAAAAAGAAAACCGAGGCTATTGATAGCCTCGGTTTATATAGGGTTTTATCTGCTTCTGCAAGATATATCCAGATTAAGATGTTATTCGTTCAGCAAGCGCACGAACTCTTCTTCATCCTCCAGGATGTCGATGCCGAGCTGCTGGGCTTTGGCCAGCTTGCTGCCGGCTTTTTCGCCTGCGATGAGGAGATCGGTTTTCTTGGACACGCTGCCGGTGACTTTGGCACCGAGTGCTTCCAAGCGTTCCGTCGCCTCTTCACGGGTCAGCAGATGAAGCGTGCCTGTCAGCACAACGGTTTTGCCGCTGAAATAGGAATCGCTGCTGACCGGCTTCGGTGCTTCCGGCGCTTGTGCTTGAACGCCCAATGAAAGCATCTTCTCGATACTCGCCTGCGCAAAAGGGTCGGCAAAGTATCCGGCGATACTATCGGCCACGATGCCTCCTACGTCCGGAAGCTCAACGAGCTCTTCTGCGGTCGCTGCCATCACGCGATACAGATCACGGTAGTGATCGGCCAGCATCTTGGTCGTGGATTTGCCGGTATTCGGAATACCCAGGGCGAAGAGGAACGATGCAAGATCCCGCTCCTTACTCTTCTCGATGGCGTCCAGCAGGTTCTGTGCTTTTTTCTCGCCGAAGCGCTCCAGCTTCACCAAGCTGTCAAAAGAGAGGGTATACAGATCCGCAGGCTCCCGAACGCCGAGCTCCTCATACAACTGAATGGCGGTTTTGTCGCTGAACGTTTCTATGTCCATGGCGTCCCTGGAAGCAAAGTGCGTAATTCTCGCCACGATCTGCGGTTTGCAGCCGGTCTTGTTGTTGCAGAACAGATGCGCCCCGCGCTGCTCCAACGGAAATCCGCATGACGGACACTCCACCGGGAACAAAATCTCTTCGCCGTCGTTCTCTTCCGTTACTTTTCCAAGAATTTCGGGAATGACGTCATTCGAACGGCGGATGAAGACACGTGAACCCAGCGCGAACTTGAGGTTCTTGCGCTCAATATCCCCGATATTGTTCAGCGTGCAATTTTGCACGGTAACACCGGCAAGCTCAACAGGCTCCACGCGCGCGAGCGGCGTGATTTTACCCGTTCGTCCCACGTTCCAGGTGACCGACTGCAGTACGGTCGTAGTTTCTTCCGCTTCGAACTTGTAAGCGACCGCCCAGCGAGGGAACTTGTCGGTGTATCCCAGCGCCTCGCGGATGCGGAAATCGGTCACCTTCACAACCGCTCCATCGATGAGATAGTCCAGCTCGGAACGGCGTTTCTCGATATCGGCCAGCTGCTCCATCACATCATCAAACTGCTCAAAGTAGAAAATGTAAGGATTGACCTTAAGGCGGTTCTCACGCAGGAAATCCATCATTTCCTTATGGTCGGCAAAAGTGATTCCATCCGAGTAGCCTACATTATAGAAGTAAGCGTTCAGCTTGCGCTCGGCCGTCACCTTCGGACTGAGATTGCGAAGAGCCCCTGCCGCCGCATTGCGCGCATTCTTGAGCGGCTCGGCTGCGGTTTGATTGTATTTTTCCAGCACCGACAGGTTCATGATACCTTCGCCCTGCACTTCAATCGTGCCCTCATCATAAGGAATCGTCAGCGGGACCGATTTGATGGTCTTCACCTGGGGCAGTATGCCTTCGCCTACTGCACCGTTGCCCCGTGTCGAAGCTTGAACCAGTTTGCCGTCCTGATAGGTCAGGTTCAGCGTTAACCCGTCAAACTTCAGCTCCAGCGCGTAACAAGGATTCGGCAGAGGATTGCCGGGATTCTTCGTATTGTAGTCATTGACCAGCCTGACCACCCGATCATGCCAGGTACGGAGCTGCTCGATGTTCTGAGCCTTATCGAGACTCCATAACGGAGCCAAATGACGGTGCGGGGCAAAACCCTTCAGAATCTCCCCTCCCACCCGCTGGGTCGGAGAATCCGGAAGCTTCACTCCGGTCTCTGCCTCCAACGCTACCAACTGATCGTACAGGGCATCATACTCCTTGTCGCTCACCAGCGGCTGATCCAGCGTATAGTAGTGGTAATTATAATTGTTCAGCTCCGTGATGAGCTTCCCCATCTTCTCCTTGAAATCCATACAGGGGCAATCCTCCTTCAATAATATAAGGGCATAACAGGCTGCGTTTCGTTCATGCTGATGCTCCTAGTTCTTCCCTTATTCCACCTTCGTAATCGGCGCGAAACCAGCAAGAAGACGTTTTACGCCAACCGGTGCCGGAAAAGCAATCTGCAGCTCCATGTCATTGCCGCTTCCCTTCACCGCCACAATGGTGCCGGTACCCCATTTGCCATGGGCTACTTTGTCGCCAGCTTTAAATTCCCCGCTGCCCGAAGCAGACGCTGGTCGGGATGCGGCACCGGTAGTCATGGTCACCCGGCTCTTCGGTGCCGCTTGAGCGGAAGCCGTCGATCCACTTAGGGAGAGGTCCACGCTGCGTCCACCGCCAAAGTTGCTGCCTCCGCCTCCGCCGAAGCCACGTCCTGCATAAGATCCGCCTACACTTCCGCTTCCACCGCGGCGGTAGCGGTCATGCGCCATCTGCGTGTCCTCCTTCAGCTCCTCCGGGATTTCCTCCAGGAAGCGTGAAGGCGGGTTCGCCGTCGTGCGGCCAAAGAGTGTACGCATACGCGCACAGGACAGGAACAGCTGCTTCTCGGCACGCGTAATGCCGACATAAGCAAGGCGGCGCTCCTCTTCCAGCTCTTCGTTATCCATGAAGGCACGGCTGTGCGGGAATACCCCTTCTTCCATGCCGATAATGAACACCACCGGGAACTCCAGACCTTTGGCGCTATGCATGGTCATGAGCACGACAGCGTCGTCACGGTCTTCTTCGTCATCGTTCATCGAATCGATGTCCGCGATCAGCGCAAGATCCGTAAGGAAGGAGATGAGGGACTTATCCTCATTATTCTTCTCAAACTCTTGCGTAACCGACAGGAACTCGTCAATGTTCTCAAGGCGGGATCTGGATTCGATCGTATTCTCATTTTGCAGTTCGAGCCGGTATTCGGACATCTCCAGTATTTTTTCCGTAAGCTCGGTGACCGAGAGAAACTCGACCATTCGACTGAGGGCGGCAATCATGTCGTAAAAGCCCACCAGCGCATTGCGCGTCCGTCCGGCAAAACCGAGGTCGTCCACGATTTCCAGCACGCGGAAGATCGAGATGCCCCGCTCTCCGGCGGCTGCAGCCAGCTTCGCAACGGTCGTGTCACCGATGCTTCGTTTGGGCACGTTGATGATCCGCGTCAAACTGATATCGTCATCCGGATTCGAAATCAGGCGCAGGTAGGCGAGCATGTCCTTAATCTCTTTGCGATCATAGAACTTGATGCCCCCGACAATCTGGTACGGAATGTCCGACTTGATCAGAATTTCCTCGATGACCCGGGACTGCGCATTGGTCCGGTACAGGATCGCATGATCCTGATAGTTCTTGCCTGCATTGATGTTCTTGCTGATTTCCGAGGTAACAAAATATCCCTCATCATGCTCCGTATCCCCCCGGAACACCTTGATCTTCGGTCCTTCCCCTTGCTCGGTCCACAGATTCTTCGGCTTGCGGCCCGTGTTCAGGCCAATCACATTGTTGGCAGCGTTCAAAATGTTGGCTGTCGAACGGTAATTCTGCTCCAGCAGAATCGTCCGCGCCTCGGGATAATCCTGCTCAAAATTCAGGATATTCGTGATGTCCGCGCCGCGCCAGCGGTAGATGGACTGATCGCTGTCCCCAACCACGCATATGCGGTGATGGCTATCCGCCAGCATACGGCAGAGCATGTACTGCGCCCGGTTGGTATCCTGGTATTCATCTACATGAATGTACTGGAACTTGCGCTGGTAGAAGTCGAGGACCTCTGGCACTTCCTTAAACAGCTGGATCGTGGTCATGATCAGATCGTCGAAATCAAGCGAGTTGTTGCTCTTCAAGCGCTTCTGGTATTCGGTGTACACTTTGGCAACAAGGGATTCAAAATAGTCCCCGGCTTTCTGTTCATACTGCTGCGGGGAGATCAGCTCATTCTTGGCCGCACTCATGGCCGCTTGAACCGCCTTCGGCTCGAATTTCTTCGGATCGATGTTATGATGCTTCATCACATTCCGAATGACCGACAATTGGTCCGTTGAATCCAGAATGCTGAAATTCGAGGTAAAACCAATCCGCTCAATGTCTTTGCGCAGAATGCGCACACACATCGAGTGAAACGTCGATACCCAGATGTCCTGGCCCTCGCGTCCCACCAGCTTGGATACCCGCTCCTGCATCTCGCGGGCTGCTTTATTCGTAAAGGTAATCGCAAGAATGCTCCATGGTGCGGCTTTACGGGTGGCGATCAGGTAACCAATCCGGTGCGTCAGCACCCTCGTCTTGCCTGAGCCGGCTCCTGCCATAATGAGCAGAGGTCCGTCCGTAGCTTCAACGGCCTTCCGCTGCTCGGGGTTGAGACGCTTGACCGCCTCGTGTATGTCAATGGGCTGCATATTATTTTGCCTCCTAGATTTGTAGATTTAATAAAAGAGAAATGATTGCAAACAGAAAAGATAGCCGATCCGGTCAGCCCTTCACAGCCTTAACCGTCTCAAGCGCCTGCTCGAGATCATCGTACACTACGTTGCCTACAATGATCGTATCTGAAATAGAGGCAGCTTCCAGCGCTTGCTGGGCGTTGGTTATTCCGCCACCGTAGAACAAACGGGCATTATCCAGCGATCTTCGGACCGTACGAACGGTCTCCATATCTCCAAAGGCTCCGCTGTATTCCAGGTAAACAATCGGTAAATTCATCAGCTTGTCCGCGATCTGCGCATAGGCGGCGGCCGTGCCTGCTTCAATCGAAGTCTCTGCTCCGGTCAGCTTCGCCACCGCCGCATTCTCGTTTAATACGATATACCCTTCGGTCACAACCAAGTCCCACGGAATCATATAACCATAGCGTTCGATTCCTTCACGATGCCGCCCCATGATCCAGGTCGGATCCTGTGTGTTCAAAATCATCGGGATCATGTACAGATCAAATCCGGGTACAACGGCTTCCAGATCGGATACTTCCTGTACGCACGGCAGCTCATAGCGCCTTACACGGGACAGAAGATCCACGGTATTTTCATAAGTGACTCCGGTTGAACCCCCAACCATAATGGCATCGGTTCCTGACATGCATACCACATCAAGGCTGTCGTCACTGATCTCCTTGTCGGGATCCAGCTTAAACACATGCTTCCAGGATTGTATCATCTCTTTCAAGCGTCATTCCTCCACGTTCACGGGTTACTATTATACTAAAATAAGTCTATGCTAGCACGGTAATCAAGTCAATTTATGTTCGTATAAAATGCGAACATTTTTTTGGTAATTGTGATGTGTGACCTAATGGCCGCGGTACTTACTGCTGTGAAGGGAATGAAAAAGCCCGTCCGAATTCACTAGAGTGAATCCGACGGGCGGAGGAGATTATATTGGCCTCATGTTTAGAGCAGGCTAATTAGTAGTCCCGCCAGCTGTTTAAGAGACGCTATTTTAACATCGTTTTGGCTGCCAACTCTTGCTTGCATCGCAGCATCACGAGCAGAAATCAGCTCCGTCAAGCCAGGATCATCATGAATTAGCTCATCGGCATCTTCAACAGCCTCTTCAATCAAGATATCCAGCGTTGGGACAATAATGGAGATGGTTTGTGCGATTGTCTGCTGCGACCCACGGACCAGCTTAACCTTTGCTTGATAAGTAACGTATTGATTTCCGTCATTGTAATTCTCAAGAAGGATAGCACCTTGATCTTGCTTGAGATATACGCTGCCAATCACGGTTGCTGGAGTTGTCATTTCCAGATCCTCAATGATCACTAAAGTATCATCCAATAGAGGATTATTTCGATCTGTAAGATAAACAGCCTCCCCAACCGTTGTAAGATAGGAAACTCTCGACTCTAACGATAGTTTGGCCTTCTCTTCGTTGAGAAGTTCAAGCTCTTCGTCTTTAATGTCCAGCGTATCGTAAGTCGTATCCAAAACTTGATTACTGCTTACATCAATAAACTCAGTTTTAAGTGTATATCTTCCCGCTTGCTTGAATTTCAGCTCATACTGGAGTTCAAGATTGGACACATCATATCCGTTATCATTTGAACCGTGGTAAGCCTCAATCGAATTATTCAATGAATTGGTCTGGAACGGTAACAAAGCTCCTTCACTTGACTTGAGTTCAATAAGAGCTGGGTTCAGCGGACCCTCAACAGAAAAACGAAGGAAGACCTTATCTTGCGTTGGATAATACCCTGTACCCAATGTAAGCTGTAAAGCGTTATCTACTAACTGATTTCCTTCAATGGATGAGTAAAAATTATAATCGATGGCTGGCTGAAGATCGGATTGAGGCTCATCCACAACAAGTTTGTTATGATCCGTGAAATTCAGTTCCGCACCGTTAACTTCCATATCGAATACATACCAGTATAACTCGTCTCCGCTTCCACTCGGGATATGATATGTTTTCACAGGCTGACCGCTATTCCCGCTGTATATCTCAACCTTAGCAGATGAATTACGCAGCGTTTCCGATCCGTCATATCCGTTTCTGGAGTAGTTGTGAATATAGAACTGATACTTGCCGTCTACGCGCTTGCGGATTGTCGTTGTCTCTGGGCCATAGGAGTCTGTATCATCATGGTCCAGATCCGCGTACTTTTCTCCTTGATAATAATATTCCCGGTCACCAAAATAAGTGTGGAATGATCTTCCATCAGGTGTTGGTCCAAGTAGATGGGAGTCTTCATCCCGCGGCTTCTCTCCCCATGTCAACACGATGCGAATCTCATCGTTTGCCGGGATTTTGATTGCAGTCGCATTTTCATTCCGGTTAAAGCTGTCACTTAGTGAGACGCCTACTACATAAGTCGTAATAAAGCCGGCTTTTGTGAGTTGTCCAGTATATACCCCGGCTGGCAAATTAGCGGTATATCGTCCATCTGCATTCGTAAGCGTCGACGTCGCAATGCTGCCCGTTGTATTGCCTAATCCTCTGCGGAAATCAATTCTCATACCTTCCACAGGGAGTTCGTTAACATCGGTTATTGTCCCTTCAAAGCCTTCGAGTTTAATGCTGCCAGTTAAACTTGTTGTGAATTTGGAGCTGCCTGCTGCAGGAGTAACATTAAGAACCAATGTATCACCATAGTGTTCATCCAGCGAAATCGGTGTAAATGTCAGTATCTTAGTCGCGTTATTAAACGCAATGTCCTCCAACTGATAAACAGCACCTGCAACCGTTGCGCTGATGTTAAAATCAATTAGTTCCAGAGACGGAACTGCATTCACAAACTGCAGTACTGCCTGTCCGTTACTCAATTGAATACGGTCCGTAACCGGCGGCTGGGTAGGATTAGGATTCGTTGTATTCCCGCTCTCTCCGGTTCCAGCGTTAGATCCAGAAGTAGAACCTCCGCTACCAACGCTTACGGTAACGTTATCCGCTAACACCAGACTGCCCGGGCGCTGAGTGAAGGATACGCCAGCAGCATTAACTTGAGCACTGCCAATGCTTCCCTGACCACTCACAGACGCTGCTGCATTAAGAATCAGGGATAGAACAGATGCGGAAGATCCAACATTCAGATTCGTGCCGGAAGCATTCGCCGCAACATTTAGCTGAGCTACAGAGCCTGAAGTAAGATTTACATTCAGCGAAGCTGCTGTAACATCCACTGTTTCAAACTGCCCTGCCAAAGTCACGTTGGAGCCAGATGGAATAAGATTGGACAATAACAGATCTTTAAACCCTTCACCTGTCAAACCTGTTTCTTCCAGAATCGCACCGGATTGCAGTGTAACCTGTGACACAGAGCTGCCACCTTCGGTAACGATACGGACACTGCCATCCTTTTTGTTCACAATAACGGTAATAAGCACGGAGTCAACCACATGAATACTGTTTTTGCCTCCGCCTTTTATGGTTGTACTTCCCTTAACCGTTACCCCTTTAAGCGTGACGTCCCCTTCACCAACGCCTTCGCCAATGACAAGATTACCTTCTATGGTCATATTTTGAAGCGTGATATCCAAGGCATTAATATGTACGGATCCCGGAACGTTCTTGGTTCCTGTAACAGGACCGTATGTACCTGCCGTATCGTAACTCGTAACTTCCTGAGATTTAATCTCTTCAAGAGCACGATCGAGTACAGTAACGACTTCAGCACGGGATGCGCTTGCTGTCGGTCTGAACTTGCCATTGCTCCCATTCATGATACCGCTAGAAGCAACGGCTCCGATCGCTCCTTTGCTCCATGCCGGACTACGATCCGTGTCTGTAAATTTATTAGCTGCATCACTTGGCTTGAGCTCCATTAGTGAACTCAAGATGACAGCCAGTTCCTGACGTGTTACCTTGTTGTCTGGTTTGAAGGTTCCATTGCTGTAACCCTTCATATACCCCTGCGAAGCTGCCACGGACAAGTCATTATAGTACCATGATGTACTTTTGACATCGCTGTATGAAATGCCAGCCTTGGTCTCGAACTGAAACGATCGATTAACGACCGCTGCCAGTTGAGCTCTAGTTATTGGAGCATCCGGATTAATCTTTCCGGTTTGATCCCCATTAAGATAACCTTGTTCATTCCATTTCTGAAGTGTCTTGCTCGCCCAGTGTCCTTCAATATCACTAGCACTGGAAGTGGTTTTTGTTTCACTCTTTGCTGTTGCAGCGTAGGCTCCACCTAACGGAGACAGTATGAGGGTTATCCCTAATACAGCACTTAAAGCCTTTTTGTAAAATCCTAGTCTGTTACCCAAGTTGAATTCCTCTCTCTCACCTAATAATTTATTCATACTATAAGACTATTTGACTAAAAATCTATCATTTTATATCATTAGACCTAAATCATAATAGTCTTTAAGTTCTAATAACATTACCACTTCCAGTAAATAACACAAGCCAATTACTGGTATAAATAAAAAAATATGTCCTTTTATAGACATATTTTTTCAAATTCTGATATATGGTTATTGGCTAATACAAGTATCTCAAGCTGTTCTGCTCTATTTCCGGCTCGGTCAGCAAATCTGAGTATACACCATAAACACCCCATTTTTCATAATTGTTAACGGTATTGGTGTCGTTGATCGTATGCACATAAGTTACGGCCCCGGCTGCCTTCAGCTTTGCCACAAAATTCGGGCTGACTTTATACTCTGGCATGGTTACGGCGTCGATCTTGTTCTCCTGAACAAAGGCCGTGATCTCGGCAGGCGAATCCTGCGTGGCATAAAGCGTATAGATAATGGATTCAAAAGGATAGATCTCGTGGACCATATCAAGCATCGGTTCATTATAAATTTGGATAACGACTCGATCCAATAGTTCCGGGTCTCGCTGCTCGGCAGCATTCACGATCTCTGTCAGCAGGTGCTCAATATCCTTATCCTCCTGCTCCTTCGTATCCGTCACAATGTACATATCCGAATAGTGCTGCATCATGTCCATAATGGCCTCTATATCCATCGGTTGATATTGCTCCAGTATCGGCGTATTGATAAATTCCTCATGGGTTAGGCGGGCAGCTTGCTTATGATCCGGAAGTTTATCCTGCTGACCGAGCTGTTGGGTCATGCTCTCCGTCCACTCATGACGCGCAACAACTTTACGATCCTCAGTCAGCATCAAGTCAATCTCGAAGACACGAGTGCCCTTCTCGTAATTGGCAAGCATCGCTTCATAAGCATTGGTATACGGCTGCTCGCCGATACTTCCCATGGCATGCGCAATCAAGCGATAGGCCGTGAATCCCTGCGGTTCTTCTTCGTTCTCATGATAAGTGAGTAACAGAATACTGATGGCGGAAATTAAAATAAGGACAGCAATGATCCGTTTCATGGTATGCCCACCTTTTGCATAGTTGTTGCTAGTTAACTACCCTTTTGAATGGTTGGCAAAACAAAAAAAGCGCCATTCGGCGGCTGCCAAATGACGGAATGTTCTTTATGGATGCGGTAGTTATAGTACGCTAGCCCTTAGCCTTCAAAAGATGAATATACCATTTCAATCCTGCATTGTGATTAAACACACTCACTTTATCCAAGACGTCAAACCATCCGCAGCTTTCGATCTCTTCGATTTTATGTTCTACCATCGTATAATCCGGATCCTGGGTGTTCTTATGAGAATAAAGCGAAGATATGATGACCCCGTCCGGGGTTAGATAACGGGCATATTCAAGCAGCTTGCTTGGTGTGTTGGGCACGTATTGCAACGATTCGTTAAATACAATGACATCATAGCGTTTGTGTGGAACATAATGATTAATGTCTGCACAATGGAAAATGTGCCTCGAAGTTTTGCTGGATGCGATTTTGACAGCCTCTTCGGATAAATCCACGCCGGTGTAATTAGACTTTTCGCCCTCCAGGAGCATATCGTACAATATTCCGGCCCCGCATCCCATATCCAGGATTCCCTCTTCCGCAATATACTTTCTTATATAACCATACACGACCGAGTATCTGGCATATTCCGTGATGTCCGATAAATAATCCCACATGCGGGATCGGTACTCCTCGTCCCATTGCTGCTGGTTGCTTTCGATGAAATCCTGAACCTTCGCATTTTCCATTGGGATTCCCTCCTAGTATTGGATCTTTAGCTTCCACTTGCTAATACAATGACTGGATTGAAAACACGACAAATCGAAAAAATTTAGCGAACTCAAGAAAATCCTCTTCAGGCACGCGGTATAATAATGGCTGCTGCATGAGGTGCGGAGTCAGCGCTTGGAAGACGTTGGGTCATAGGCTGCACGGGCCCCCTACGAAGAAACATATTCTCAGTGCGGTACCGCAGCAAGCCAACATTTCATTATAATAGTATTAAAGTTATATATTGTAAATATATCCGAGTAACTATTATCTGATGGGTGTGTTGCATTTCCAGCTTTTAAAAAATGAACCCATCGTCCTCTGGTATGTCATATTTTCACATGAAGCGACAGTATTCGATATCTTTTCCTGTATCCGCTTCGTGGGACACAAGTAAAAAAACGCCATTTGGCCCATGCCAAATGACGTCTTCATTGATTACAATCAGTATGCGTTCTTGAACCCGTTGCGGATCGTGCGCAGAATGATTTTGATATCAAACAGGATTGACCAATTCTCGATATAGAAAATATCGTGTTTGATCCGCTCCTCAATCGAGGTGTCACCGCGCAAACCGTTGCTCTGTGCCCACCCTGTGATGCCAGGGCGTACGTGGTGTTTCACCATGTACTTCGGAATCTCCTCTTTGAACTGCTCCACATAATAAGGACGCTCCGGCCTAGGACCCACCACGCTCATATGTCCGAACAGGACATTGAAGAACTGCGGCAGTTCATCCAGACTGGTCTTCCGGAGAAACGAGCCGAACTTGGTTCGGCGGGGGTCATTCTCCACAGTCCAGCCCGTATCCGTTGCCCCTTCCGGCAGCGGCTTCATGGAGCGGAATTTATACATATAGAAGTTCCTGCGGTTTAGCCCGACCCGCTCCTGCTTGAAAATGACCGGTCCCTGGGAGGTCAACCGGATTCCGAGGTAAATCCCGATCATTACCGGCAGGGTCAGGATAATCGCCACTAAGGAGAATACGATATCAAACGCACGCTTAAACAGTCTGTTTGCCGCAAGATCCAGCGGAATATCGCGTACGTTGATCATCGGCATACCCGCAAAGTTATCAAATAACGGCCTTGCCGGGAGGTAATCAAAAAAGTCGGGAATGATGAGCGTACGCACACCGGCTTTTTCACAAGCAGCAATGATTTCAGGATACAAGTGGTGTGCATTTAGCGGAAGGGCCAGCACGACTTCGTCCACAAGTTTCTCGTTTAACACCTTATGTAGATCGCTGACTGAACCCAGAATGGGTTTGAGGCGTCTGGCTTCGATCTCATCCCACTGCTGGTAATCATCCAGGAAACCGATGACTTCATAACCAAGCTCCGGGTATTGCTTTAGATTTTTGAAGAAGCGTTTGCCCAGCGTACCTGCACCCACGATGAGCACAAATTGGCGATTGTAGCCTTTTTCCCGAAAATGCTTGAGGGATTTCTTTAGGAAATAACGGTACAAGATGATAAAAGCGACGTTAAAGATCATGTAAATGGCGAGATATCCCCGTGAAATATTAATCTCTTTCACATAGAACATGAAGCTCAACAAAATAAACATCCCAATAAAATGTGTCTGGAATATCTTCATAAACTCATCGGCAAAACGCTTTTTCCGTTTTGGTGAGTACATTGAGAGCATGACACCGACTGCGACTGCTATCAAGCCATAAATAATACTCCATATGGCGTATATTTCAATTGGGAGCGGGTTATGAAATAAAAGCCATCCACTCTCGAATTTAATCCACCATGCAAGTAAGAATGCTAGTTGGATAAAAGCAAAATCAGTGATCATATATAATTTAGTCAGGAAACCCTGATTTTTACGGATCATGATTTCACCTCTACTCCACCTGAAGCTTGCGTTATGGTCGCTGGACGAACAGGCTTGAGCCGGTTCGTAAGCAGGGACAGGAGCAATTTTAAACCAACGCCCGCATACACGGCTCCATTAACGAATATGTTGTATTTCTGCCGGTAATGCTTCCTATGAAAAAGAATCATCGCACGATGGAACTCATAAATGATCTTAAACGGCCTGCGCCGGGCGCTACCGCCTTTATGATGGATAATCGTCGTCCGGGGATAATAGTGAATTCCCCAGCCTGCCTGTTTGATTCGATAGCACCAGTCAATGTCTTCCCCGTACATGAAAAACGTTTCGTCCAGTCCGCCCACCTGCTCGATCGTCTCGCGGCGCACCAGCATGAATGCCCCCACCAAGCAATCCACCGGGTACTCTACGTCCGGGTTCAAATATCCCAGCTGATACTGGTTAAACTCCGGTTTGTTCGGGAACAGCTTGCTGAGCCCAAAAGCATAATAAAAGGACGCCGAAGGCGTTGGGAACCCTCTTTTACAGGCCTTATCCAGCGAACCGTCCGGGAGGACGATTTTGCAGCCGGAAGCACCGATGATCGGATTATAGTCCATAAAAGCTACCATCGTCTGGATCGTATCCTGCTGGATAATCGTGTCGGAATTAAGCAGCAGCATATAGCGACCTTCCGCCACTTCCATCCCCTGATTGTTGGCTTTGGCAAAGCCGGTATTCTCCGTGTTCTCGATCAGCTTGACCTGCGGGAATAACTCTCGGATGGTCTGAACGGACTCGTCCTTCGAGTTGTTATCTATGAGGATGATTTCGTATGTAAATTCGGTCTCCGATGCGTATACCGATCGCAAACAATCCACCGTCAGCTGACAGGTGTTGTAGTTCACGATTAAAATGCTTAAATCCATTGCATAACGTCTCCTGACAAATATAGTAATCTATCGACATTATAACACATGTGTAACCGTAGATAATCGTATAACATCGTTTCTATATGTATTTCGGTGCTTTTCTCATCCGATTTATGTTATATCAATCGCCTATCGTCGTCTACCATCGCAGAGATTGTGATTTTTCGTGTGATTTTTTTCCTTCATTAAATACCTAGATTAATCCTAGCACACTTTCGAAAAAATAAAAGGAGCCGTTGAGATCAGCGGCTCCTTTTTCAGCTTACATGTCTAGCAGATACAATTTCATCGATCTTAATCCATTGCCACTCACCTTCAGGCATAGACAATTTAATCTCTCGTCTGAAGGTGTGGATCAGTACGACAATCCCTGTTAACTCCGTGTCTTCATACTCATCAAACAGTCTCACGTTAACGGTACGGTGCTCATGAAAAGACCCGGCCAGCGCTTGTTCGATTAACTCCATCTCCTGCGGATCCAGCGTTGGCCGATCCTTTCTACCCTCCTCCAGCTGTCGGCGTATGATTATTTCTTTATGCTCCGGCAGCATCATCCGACTTGATTCCCATAACTCGTTACCTTCAAGCTTTTTACGTGTTGTCAATTAAAACTCCCTCCCCTTGTCCACAATATCCAATGCCAAATAAGTGTAAGACCTCTGTTCAATCTCGGATTCAACCAGCCCCCAAAGCATGGACAATTTGTGGTGATAGCCTCTACATAAAAATTCAACTTCCACGCCAAGACGGGTCTTTCGTTCCTCGTACACTTTCAATCCTCGCTGACGCATGTCTCGACGTACCTGTGACAAGTCAGCTAGTACCGCTTTCTGCAACCGTTCAATTATAGTGTTTGTTATCACCGGCATCTTTAAGGCTGCCGCGGACAGGATACCTCGATCTTTTTCTAACACATCGAGCAAGAGAGGTAACAAGATATAATCCTTCACTAGTTTTGATTCATCTGGCTTCAATCCAACACCCAATAGCTCTCACCTCGAATAACAGGAACGTTTGTTTGTATTATATGCGAACATTCGTTCTTTCATCAATGTGAATTTACACCAAATAAAATAACAGCTCCTGCCGAAGCAGAAGCTGTTTCAATCCAATTAATTATATGCATTAATTTCAAAAAACAAGATATTATTGAAAATGACGTAATCGATACGGTTCTTGAATGGTCCGATATTATTTTTGTGTTTATTGATTGCATATTTGGATGGACCGTTGCCAGCATCCTTTTTATCATACCAGTCAATGAAGGTTTTTACCTCTGACATAGATAGATCATATTCCTTTTCCAATCCATTTACCATGGTTACAACTAAGAGAGCTCTTTCACCTGAAGGTTCCTCAGGTGTGGTGGGTTCCTCGGTTCCTGGATTTTCTGTACCTGGTTCTTCAGGTTTTTTGGGAGTTGCAACAGCTTCATTTGATATGATGGTCTCAACACCATTAACAATAGATTTTACCTGAAAATAGTACGTTGTTCCGTTTATTAAATTTGGAATCACATAATTAGAGTAAACATCTTTGGTCACTGTTAAATTACTTGTGTACTTTCCTGATTCTGTTCCATACTCAATCTTGTATTCGTCTGCATTCGTTACGGAGTTCCAGTCTAATCTAACGGACGAATCCATACCTTTAGCAACAAGAGTAATTTTTTCGTTTACTCCAATAGTTACCTCATTTACTGCTACCCAAGAATTAGCTGCCGTAATTTCAAGTTTTATGCCATCATAAACTCCCTGGTCAACCAGTATAGGGTTTAAGATATTTGGACTTTCGAATGAAGCACTCGCAACTGTTGGAGGGCTTATAGCTATCCATTTTCCATTCACTAATCCATAGACAGTATATGTTTGACCAGATGCAGGTCTGACATTAGTAGCAACTTGAATAAAATTCAATTCTACAGGCTGGGGGAAGGTGAGCTCTAAATGTCCTTTCGTACTTCCAGAGTTCCAATATGTCCCTAGAGCTTTATCAATAGCTTTATCCGCAGAGTACGCTTGCCCATAATTTGCATTCGCAGATGCCTTTGTACCATCAGGTGGGGAAAATCCAAGCATACCGTCAATTGTTTTGCCTACTGTGGCTGCTTCTGTCATCGCAGGAAATAATACAGTACTTAGAAGAAAGATAGAAAGAATAATACCCGTTACCTTTTTTAACATTGATAAACCCCTCTCAAATCACTTTATACAGTTCAAAATATATGAAGTTATCACTTATGTCTAAACATATGTTTGAAAATATATCAAAAATATCAATATAATCTCATTTTTATTTTTATTTGGATATTAAAATACAAAGTTCTACATTTTCAGCTGACAGATTTTTAATTCTGTTCTACCTTCAATTTGAATTAAAAAGCGGGCGAATTTTTTTGCACATAATTTACCACCTCATTTAACTGTACAAAGATAATATAATCGAAATAGAGGTGTTTTTATGTTTATTGATCCGATGTTACTCGCAACAGCGCCAGCTCCGTTCTCAGATTCGCACTATTTATTCGAACCAAAGATTGACGGGCACAGACTCCTGTTCTCCCAACAGTCAGGCCGGATCCGGCTTTATACACGTCATGAGACGGAATGTAACCAACAATACCCCGAATTATTGGTTCCGTTTGATGATGACATTCTCCTGGATGGTGAGGTAGCATGCACAGGGCCAGAGGGTGTAGACTTTGAGGAAGTCATGACTCGTTTCAAGGCTAAGAAGGATCACCGCATCAAGGAACTGACCCGGACGTCACCCGTAACATATGTGGTGTTCGATATCCTACAGTATAAAGGTGAGGACCTGCGGAAGATGCCGCTGATGCAGCGAAAAGAGATTCTTGCCGGTATAAATATGCAAAATCAGCAATTCGGCGTCATACCCTTCGTGGAAGACGCGGGCGAAGCGTTGTTTAATCAGATGGTGAATCGAAAACTTGAAGGGATGGTCGGCAAACGAAAGAATAGTCTTTATGTAAGTAGCCGATCACCAGCCTGGCAGAAGGTTATCAATTGGTCATATACAGACGTGATTATAACCGGTTATCGCAAGGACGAGTTCGGATTACTTGCCGCTGTCCTTGATGAGTCTGGTCGGCTCCGTCCCGCTGGAATTATAGAGTATGCAACACAGGCAACAAGGAAAGAGTTTTATTCGAAGAGTCAATTCCTTGTAACAGGTGAGGATAAAAAATTCGTTTATTTGAATCCGACTACCCGAGGGCGAGTTAAATTTAGAAACTGGTTCAAATCGGGAATGTTGCGGACGCCGGTATTAACTGAGCTCATAGGATGATATGAAATAAAAAAAATAACCCTGCATGCAATTAAGCTGCAGGGTTATTTCTACCGATGCCATCGGATTACAACACGGTGTTTCCGTTGAATATATTTTGTACATGATGCTTATTTACTCGTCAAGATACCATTATCAGCATACAACTTACTTCTAAGCTTTTTAGCTTCACTGTATCGATCAAATAATACTTCTTGGTATTCATGATCATCAGCTATTAAACGTAGCAACCTATCATTTTCATCGAAATAATAGTTAAACAATACCTTGGTGTCATCATCTAGTAAGCAGCAACACTCAACAGTTAGACCTTCCAGTCCCTTGTGAAACTTAACATACTCATAGTTAGGAAGTTTAGCATTAGCGATCAATTCAGAGGGCATTATTATATGCCCCTCTTCTAAATTGTACAGTGAGTGTATTCCACTCTTCATATTCACTACTCCTTTTTCAATTCGGAATCCAGTATCTTCTGTATAAGAATAAACACATCTTCTGCATGTTGTTTTGCAGCGTCGTACTCCTCTGGTTTCCACGTATTTCGGTCATGATTTCCTACAAGATCATTTACTCTCTTCTCAATGTATGCAGCTATTAAACCAGTATTACTTTGCACTCTTTTGAGGAGCCAACTATATTTCCCTGTGAATAACTTCGAGTTGCTCAGTTCATTTCCTTCATTAGAGATATTATATTGCAAAATTATTTCAGGGACCATTTCTTTTTTTATCCTGTCATCCAAATCTCTTTTCTTCCGGTACAAGAATTTATCTGGTCGAAGAATCTTAGCACTTGGTTCTCCTTCTTCTTCTCGGCGGATCATTTGTCTTAGAGTTTCATCCGGTAAGTTAGGTAGTAACTCTTTTAATTGATTTAACTTTTGATGTTCTTCATTAATACGTCTCTCTCGTTCTTCTAGTAGTTCTGTTCCAATAAAAATATCCTTCTCAGTAATTCCTATTCCATCTTCAATCACGTCTCCAGTTTGCTTTTCAACCCTAGCTTTGGTTAAACGTTCAAAAGATTCTTCACTGCGATCTAGGTACTTAATGACGTCACTTTTCTTTTTTTCATTTTTGTAGAACTCCCACAACTTATCTAATCCCAATTCTTTATGATGTACCACACAAGCAATATTATCCTCGGGAGAAACAACTTCTTCAGCATCAATTGATCTTAGCACCCTTCCAACAAATTGTTCGTATGGAAGTTGTGATCTAAATGGTCTAAATATAGCCGCTATCGATAAGTATTTATGGTCATAACCTTCTCCGAGTTTTGCTACATGAATTACAACCTGAACCTTATGATTTTCGATTGATTTTAATCTTACTGCTAATTCATCTTTTTTTAACTTACTATGTACTAGGGAAACGTCTAAACCCTGCTGCTCATATAGCTCTTGTATTTGCTCGGCATGCCAAATACTGCAAGCAACGGCAATTATCTTATGCGGTATACCAGTTTTTCTTTTTTCTTCGAGAATCTTAATACTCTCCTCTACAACCTTGATACTACACTCCTTTGAATAGGCGATAGATTTTGTCACCCAATCCTCATCCTTTAAATTCATATCTCGAATTTGTTCAAGGGAATAAACAGTATCATCCTTTTTATTGAGTGTTAGGAAAATTTGATCGGGTATATAGTGAATTCTCTCTAAACTCTTCACAAACCCTTTTGCCATTGCTTTACTTAGTGGATATTTGTAAACAAATTCACCCTCTATTTTTTCACCATCTGTCCTAAATGGGGTACCTGTTAACTTAATGACTTTAGCATCTGAAAAGAATTCCATTGAAGTTTCCCACGTTGGAGCAGTGGAGTGATGAGCTTCGTCAATAATTATTACATCAAAAAAATTAGAAGGAACTCTATTTATAAGTGAGCTATCCAATCTCTCTTGTAACTTTTGAATATTAAGTATAACTATGTTGGCTTCTTGTAACTCCCAATCGCTTGTCTTACGATCATATTCAATTACAGAAGGCAAATCTTCATACTTCTCAAAGATATTTCTTGCAAGCCAAAAATTCCTAGGATGTTCAGGGTCGAGGGAATCTAAAACTGCATCTTTTATAACAAGTTGAGGGGTCACAATTAAAACGCGCCCAAATGAAATACCAAATGGAAGAATCCCCATTAATCCTGTTTTTCCAACTCCTGTTGGAAGAACAATAATTGAGTGCTCTTTCTTTTTATCGTTTACAAAATGTTTATACACTGCACGATAAGCATCAACCTGTGGTTCTCGTAAACTTTGATTAGAATCAATATTGGGCATCGACTCGATAAAGTAATTTAAATTCATTGTTTACTCCCTTTGTCGTATATTTTAGTATTATAATTCGACAAATAGGTCTAAATACCTTCCTCTTGCGGGGATTATTATCATTTAAGGGAAAAGTCACCACTAAAATTACCAGGGCCCTCCTGAACAATCGTGCAGAATACATTTTTGGGATTTTTATAATGAGGTAGTTACGTTGTCACGTTGTTACATAGTTGTTTTGGTCAACTTATGCGGAATTTTCTTGAGTTTTGGGTATAAGAAACTATGAGGTAAAATACGTGTAAACATGCCTAGGAAGGATCAAGAAGATGGAACAGATTCGGTTCACTACGTTTAACGCACATGGAGAATTTTATTTTTATGTTGCAGAGGATTTACTACAAGAATATTTGGATATGTCCGACATGGCAATCAGTATGGAGTTCTTCAAGAATTTCTACACTCCACAACAATCACGAGCGCTATACGATTGGCTAAAGGGGCGTAATAAAGATAAAAAATACCCAACCAGTACTTAACTGGTAGGGTCTTTTACTCTTAAAGTAAATTTGTGGTGCAAATTGGCCTCTTCCATATTAACTACCCATTACCAAATGAAAACAATCAGTCTTACTAGCCAGTGAGAGAAACTAGTAAGACTGATCTTATTGCTATAACCATTATTTAAAGTTTTTAATTCTGTAGGCTATATTTTGGTCCAGTTATTTGAACCGCCATTATGATGATTCCAACTATATTTCCAATAACCATGTTTGCCATTACTATCCTTAACCCATATATGATATGTGCTTGATAAGCCCCCTACTGTGCCCGTCGAAGCAACAGTCCAGGTAGCTCTGCCAATGGCATAGCCAGTTCCATCAAGGTATTTCTCGGAAGATTGCGGAGTGACCCAAAAAGCAGGATTATTATTTTTATGGCCCATAACTACATCGTTTGCAGATGTTGCTTTAGTTCCATTATGAGTATAATAGAGCTCCACAGTTAACGTTGTGGTTTCGATTCCGAATACAGAGATGCCTCTCGATTTTGTAACCATAGCAGATGTTGCTGCAAATGTGGAATTTCCAGGGGATGAAGTGGTTTTCTCTTCAAGAGATAATTTTACTGGAACCTCGAGATTGGTCTCATCCCAATTAATTTCAGTAGATTCTGTTTCATTCAATAAAATTTGAGAATAATCATCTGACTGAAGGAATTCCAAAAAAGCATTTTGTTCCTCTGTAGTCAAAGCCTTGAATTGCTGTAATGTTGTCTGAACATCTTCTTCCCCAGCATTGATTTTATCAGAAAGATAGCTGATATAACTTTCCGGAGTAATTTTGGTATTTTGATCTGCACTTACTGTTTCTTGAGCAACAAAGACTGAGCCTAGTGCAAGCATAACTCCTAAAAATAATGCTAACATTCTTTTCATAATATAACCTCCGAGTTGAAATAATTTCTCACCTATGTAATGGTTATATTAAAATATTAGCATATTTGTTATTAAATGTAATTGGAAATTATTTCGCAAATAAATAGATTAATATTAAAAGAAGCATTATCCCTAAAATAAATAGAAATGTCTTATTCATAACTTTACCCCCGTCTTTTTTTCAGAACGCTACTTTGATAGAACATTGTTATTGACATTATATTTCATGGAAAACAGTATTTAAAGCAACACAAACTGGTAATTTTTTTGTGCAATTGTTAATAAGCCCAGAACGTAAAAAAGAACCCCACCAGCCTAAGCCAGCGGGGTTTTAAAAAAAGGGACCAAATTTGTCCCCAACTCATATTGCATCGTTCTAACATTAACATATTCAAAATTATTCATTTGTGTTATCCTTTAAGCCCATCTTCAGGTGATTCTAACACTTACGAGCAAGTTTATTCCCTTAACGATAAAAAGAGCTCAGCGGCTAAGGTGCCAACTGAGCTCTTTTTGCGCAGATTGCTCCATAACGTGGTCGGTAATGGGCTGAATCAGTATAACTGATTCGAATTATACTATAAATACTAATCCTCAGACTCAATTACCTGCAGCTGCTTCTCCAATTCCACGATCCTGGCGGTATTACTACCCAGGGACGGACCACATTTATATCCTCGATCTGTTTGTATTATGATTATGTCATATCGCCATTTGCCTATCATTACTATAGAATGATATATAAAATCAAAATATCAACAGGAGGATTTTAAGTCCATGGATGAAATTGAGACGATAGCATCCAATCTAAAAGATTTGTTGGGATGATGTCACAAGATTCCCTTTGCATTGAGATACGAAATTAATCTATAATAATCCAAGCCTCCACCGTATGGGGATTCATGCATGCCATTTTCTCGAGCTGTTTTTAAAGCAGCTTCTGCCCATTCCGGCGGCTTACACATAACGATGGATTGCATTATTTTCAATTGGAATTTTAACTCGATAATTTGACTTTCCATCTTGTTTAATCTTTCATCGTAATTCATCTTCATCCACTCCAATATCACCCCTGCTGGAGCATTTCAAGCAGGGGTGTTTTTTTGTTAAATTCAAAATATCTACGAAGACTATTTTTTGTCGAGTGTGGCTGTCTTGGTTTTGTTGTCGAAACCAATTTTTGCACCAAGCGCATCACCAACAGCCCGGAGAGGTACATAGGTTACACCGTTCACTAGCTTTCCGTCCTTGATCCGTTTCCCGTTCACTGTAACATTCACCTTATCATTCGCGACAACTGCATCTTTCTTCTTTTTAAGGCCCAAATACTTCGCAATCCCTGAGACATGCCCGACGATCAATGCGTCAATAACTTCCTGCCGCTTAAGCTTGGCCACATCAGTTGTCACATCAATAAACAAGTTTTCAGATAGGACTGCCGGCATCTTAGATTCACGGCACATGTGCAGGTTCGCCGCTTTCTGGCCACGATCGATTACACCAAACGGTTTCAATGCTCCCATAATCTCGGTATGCAGCACGTTCTGCAATGACCGAGAAGCTGCTAAAGCATTGGTGTACCTGAAAGACTCGAACCCGCCAGCGCCGCCCCCAGCGTTGCAATGGATGGACACCAAGATGTCAGCCCCGGCTTTATTAGCTGCATCGGTCCGCTCTTTGAGCTCTAGGAATACATCCGTTGACCGGGAAAGAAACACCTTCACACCCTCGTAATCACGTTCAAGCCTCTCCTTGACTCCGAGGGATACGGTTAGAACAATATCCTTTTCCCGCAAACCATTCCCGACTGCTCCCGGATCCTTGCCGCCATGACCTGCGTCTATCCATACCTTCTTCATGACTTGATCCCTTCCTTCGTTTGCTTAACCGCCTGATGACCCAACACAGCAAAGGCTCCGGCCAGGATGCCTTGAATTAAAGCTTCAACCGACCATCCAAGCAAACCGATCGTCAACCAGACAGCAACGATCAGAACAATGTAGACGATGCTCCAATCCGGAACCTTTGGAGTTTTCTTCAATATGCCACCAATAACCCAACATGTAGCCACTACGATAAGCAACCGCGGATCTATCAATTCAAAAATCATGTTCCATTCCATATACATTCATCCTCTCAATTTTATTTAAGTCCACCAGCAATAATAAAAGCTGCTATTGCCAAAACAAAAGCCCCGGCAAATGTACGCCAGAGCCATTTTTGACCGTCTTCAATTTTATCTAGCCTGTCATGTGCCGTTTCTGCTTCGTGTAATGCTTTGATTGCTGTCTCGTTAGCATTAATCGCCCTGTCCAACTTCTCATCCATGTTATCCACCTTGGTTTCCACTCTGGTGATCCGCTGAAGCATTTCTGTTTGTACTCTGTCCACCCTTCTTCCCCCTGTCTCTGTCAATTAAAAGGCTCCTGGACCACCCAGGGGCACTTCACAGATTGTTATATTCTTCTTCCTTACACCCCTTGCGAAATGAAAATTCCTCCTGCATACCTGAAGGTGTATACGCCCCCCATCTTGAGACTGTTAACAGAAAAACCTGTAAGTGCAGAAGTCTGTAGAGGAATCTCACCAAAACTAAAGTGATATAGCTTGGGATCCGCCTTAGAATTCGAGACCAAAGGGCGAATTACAATGCATGTACCTTCATACAATTTTATTGGATCGTAATAATCCAATTCATAGCGCGTTAGAGTTGCTTGCCAGCTTGCTCTTGAAAACAAAGTAGTAGTGGTCAGATCCCTTAGAGTAGGTAACATGGGTGGTAGTACAAATTCAGCCATAGCAACTTAGACCTCCTCAATGATTGCGTAAACTCTTGCCGTAATTTGTGAATTACTAAACGCAACAATACGTATGCTGTCATTCTCCGGTACCGGACCTGATGTAGTGGCTACTACCGTAAAAGTTGGTAAAGAATAATGGTTCGGAGGGTAGACTACATTTCCGTCTACTACATTCAAGGTTCCGCTGCCGGTGTATGTCGGGTAACGAATTTGAATCTGAAAACCACTCTGTCTTTGCCCATTCGATATGATCTCATAGTGAATCCCGATCCGAAACATTTTTCCGTAGGGCCGGACAAGAGTATGGGTAAAAGGCAGAGCCAGCACTTCTGTCATATCAATGGAGGGCTGAATTTGTACCGTATTCTTGGCGGATAAGCCTCCATAAGGGTTACCTTCCAACCTAAAGCCATAACCAACCGTGTATCTGAAGACATATGTCCCCCCTTTTTTAAGCTGGTCCATCAGCATCTCACTACCATCGGTATTGAGCAGCGGGAAATTCTGGGTAACCGTCGGGGATACGGGGAGAATGATGCCAGGAGGTTGCGAACCCTCTTCTAGAATTCTTAATACTATCCCTTCACCATCGATGAATTTCAACATAGGGTCAGGAGGGGTGATAGTGATATAGCCACTGGATGTCCCCCTAACCTCAATATAGGCAGGCTGTTTAATGTAGTCTGGCGCAGAAAGAGCATTGTAATCACTCAGATCCAGAATACGTTCAAATGGCTGCCAAAACGCGTTTGAATCTCGTTTCACACGTTTGTACTGCTTATTGTTTGTTGTATTGGTTGAGTCTGTACCGGTATACATTTCCGTATATATCTGATAACCGCCTGTTCCAACTCGGATAGTCTTTACAAAACCAAATCCCTCGGTTGATCCTGTCGCAGTCCTCCATGCTGCCCCTTGCCCTCCTGTTCCGGCACCAACATAAAAAACCGTAACTCCTTCAGGATAATCACTAATGGGAGCTTCGGGGCCTTTATAGTTATTTTCGAGTCTGTTCATGGCCGGTACTGCTCGATCAGAGACTTCCTTAAGTGCCTCTCCACCAGCCTCTATAGCATTCTGCAAATCAATAATTTCCTGTCCTATTCCATTCATGTCTGTAGGCTTTACCTCGTCGTCAGGCCCCCAGTCTGTTCTTGCCATGTTACTTTGCCTCCTTCACTTCAATCGTCTGTAGCATCAAATGATCTGCCACTATTGGGACATTTACCAGATCGGATGTCAACACATTATCCGCCGCGTCTTTCAGCTCGACCAACGTGATCAGCGAGACTTCCGCCACTGGCACGATGTAATTGAGCGCAAGCACGTTATCCGTAACCGCCTTGACCTCAAAATCCGTGATAGTGTAAGTTCCGTTGATGACCACCTTTGCGACACAGCTATTGACGTATTCCGCAACACCATGTAAAAGGCCAGCTGTTATCATTTAATCGACACCTCCGGTCCATAAGAAAGAAACGGCTTTTCCCCAAGTTTCCACGTTCCGTCGAGCTTATAGTTCCAAATCATTTCCTTCATCTTCAAATGACTTTTCAGTTCAATCCCGCCTTCAAGCGCTGTGTTTTGCTGGTAGACCATGTTCGCCGGCTTGATCGTCTCGATCGTGTGGAGAACCTCGCGGAAAACGCTGGCGTTATCAATGTTGGCCGTCACCGTAAGCAAACGTTTTTCAGGATCACGGGAGACGATAGTCATTCCAGGTCCGACCAGCATATCAAGCTGCTGCTGCAGGTATCGGATGGTAAACGGCGGCTTCGTCTGATAGCGGTTCAGGATGCGGCGACGGCGGAAATCCAGCGTTTCCGTCGCCGGGTCCGCCTGGATGCCCAGCATTTGCTCCCTCCGTTTGATAGCCTGTAGTCCGGACGTATCAACAAATTGGTCATTAAAGAGTTGGTCTACCGCGCCCTGGAGTAGATCCAGTTCAATTGTCTCCGTTTCGTCGAGCTCCACGAAATCCTCGATCTCTCCAAAAAAGTCAGGTAAGTGTATAAGGATACGACTATCAGCCATGGATCAACACCGTCCCCATCTCCGGCACCTCATCGTTGCCCAGCGTCAGATTGGCTGCCGATCCATTAATTAACGTGCCGGTGACGTCCTCAACGCCGGTGACTGCCAAGATGCGTGCATCGATCTGTGCGCTCCTTACAACCAGCTGCGCTTGATTGGACCAGTCCTTGCGGAGCTCAAGCAGATAGGATGCGATGACAGCCTCAACGTCTGCCTGGATCTGGCCTGGTGTTACTCCATTCGCTAGGGTCAGAGTCGTCTCGACATTGATCGTAATCCCGGCCACCCCCGTGATCGTCACTATATGATCAATTGGCGCCTGGCCGACACCCATTCCTTGGTTGACGGTAGGGTCTATAATCGTTTGTACCTCGTTAACCAAGGTAGGAGAAGGCGGCTCCCAGTCAGCGGCAATGATGGTGCACTTGACGGTGCTCCCGCCCTGCCAGACCGGATAGACCTTGGTCGCCCCTACGCCGGGAATGCTATTGACACGCTGTTTGTAATCGGCAACGTTACCGCCAAAAGCCGGTTCATTGACCGCTGCATAAAAGCGTTCGCGCAAGAGATCGTCCGGCTCCTCGTCCTCACCTGGGACTAGCACTTCAACCAGCTCCGCCCTGGCCAGATTAGCCACGTAGTCAATCGGCAAGAGTGTCCCAAACTGTTCATTGCCGACCGTGCCCGGTGTCTCGCAGGCCATTTTAAACGTTCCGATGCTGATCTTTTCCTTAACAAAAAAGGTTAGATCGCCTATGGCGTAACGGCCGCCAAGAGGCACGTCCATAAGTGCATTGGCCGAGTTATAAAACATTCCCTTGCGCTCAACCGGTGACGCCCCAGCTCGGTTAACGCCGAATTCCGCTGTATTCCGGCTCAGGTACTCTCCGCTAGCCGTATCCACGAATGATAGATTGTAGTTGACATCCAGCTCGATATACATTTGCGTCAGCTCGGCCGCTGCTGGCGCACAGGCATCATAAATGACACTACCTTCCCTCTTATCAAGCGTATCTGGGACCCGGGAGAGCATTCGCTGCAAAATAAAGTCATAGGTCATGTGCTCATACAATTCGGCTCACCTCCTGCTCAAAACTGCCGTACACTGTCACTACTGTAAATCGGATGATAATCTGATCGCCGTTGATCACGGCTTCTACGTTGTCCACAGCCTCGATTCGGTCATCAGGCAAAAGCGCCTCCTGGACCATCCGAGTCGCCTCAGACTGAACGAATTCGGGGCTGCTACCCAGCAATAACGTCAGCTCATGCCCATAGTCAAAACTATAAATGTCGTACCAAAAGCGATACGTCTGGAAGACCTTAAAGACCGCCTGCTGGATGGCGACAAGCCCGTCGGTTTTGCCGATGATCCGCCCTTTATCAAAATCAATGTGCCAGGTAAGGGAGGGCTGTGGCCGATCCTCCAAGGACTCATCTAGCAGATTTTCGTCTGTTTCTGGGATCATGCATCCACCACCCTGTCCAAAATAATGAATTTCTGTCCACCCTGGACCCTCATCATCAGCAGCTTATCGCCTACCTTCAGCCCTCGGCGGATGACGATAGGTTTAACCGGCAGGGCGGACTCGGTTTTTTTCGTGCTGGATCCGGTGCCGGTGTCATCTGTATACTCATGGTCATGGTGAAAATCTATTTCGAAATGAATTAAGGATTCCGGAACAATCAAAAAATCCGCAGGAAGCGTAAACCGTTGATCAACGTTTACCTCCAGCGGATCTGCACTGCTCACCGTACCGAACATGACCACGGTTGGATTCCCCGCAGCCACTGCACTTACAGCAGCTTTTTTTAATGTATTGAGTAGATCTGCCATCTTACACCACCCTTAGATCTAATGACATGGTATGGGCAGCTCCATCAAAATCGTGCGAACATTCATCAACCAATAGGGCCTGATCGACGCCGTATTCAGATATGACGATTCGGACGCGCATACCCGCACGCACACGAATGTCACCCAAGGCGTTCACCTTCAGTGATTTCGTTTCCCGGTTTTTCAACGTCGCCAGTTTACTTAGTAGTGCATTAATCTGTGCCTTGTTCATGTCTTCGTCTACAGACTCATAGAGCTGCAACACACCCCAGCGCTTAATATTGGCGCTGTCCTTGGCCATATAAATCTCGCGCTTGCCGGTCTTCTTATTATCTTTGTACAGCTTAATCTGATTATAGGAATCGCTATCGATAGACCGTTTGATCTCATAGTCATACATCAGGCTGCCGTCACCGACAATCAAATCCAACTCCACATCATTGATACCGCGCAGGCACAACGACCCAAAATCATCATACAAGCAGTAGTCTCGACCGGTGTTTGCATAGGTAATGGTTATTCCCTTGCAAACGATGTCGAGCATCTTCTGGCCATCCTCGGACATCGTCAGAATTTTGTATCCTGTATCGACTACGCTCCCCAGTTTCAAGTTGAAATCTTTCGCGATCCGCTGTAGGATCTCCGTGGCCGTCACCCCTTTAAAAACGTAAGTGTCCGTATTCATGAGATAGCGGATCTGATCATACGCCGTGATGGTGACCGCCTCGTCTCGGCCCTCGTCAATGCTGAAAATGTAACCGTGGAAAATGTTTGTTTTATCGACTCGGATCCGCACGATATCGCCGTTGTTGTACGTAAAATCGGATGATTCAAACGGGGAGCCTTTAACCATCGTGAAGGAGACACTGCCAGCCTTGCCGATCCGGGATGTCTTCCAGCTTAAGCCCTCAACGATTTCGCTTACATCCCACTCATTACCGGTGCCCTGCCGATTCAAGATTTTCACATCCAGCGTCATGGCAACTTCAACACCTTCCCAATCGGAAGCCGCTTAAGTTCGGCGTCCTTGATTCCGTTAAGCTGCTGGATTTCCTTCCAGCGCGCCCCATTCCCAAGCTTCATCTGTGCGACTTTCCATAGGCTGTCACCAGCAACCATGGTGTACGTCTTCGGCTGCTGTTTGTCATTCGGCCGAGCCGCCGCTTTCTTCTTCTGGACGCGGCCGCCTCCATTTGTCGATTCCTTAACAATTTTCCGGGCCGCGTAAAATACGTATTTTTTTAGCTGCAGCGTATACTCGATATCCCCGCCGCTGCCAGCAACTTCACGCCAGGTAAAAGACTCAATGCTGGCTGGTGTGTTGATGTCATAGGTGTCCGAGGTAAAAATAAAGCGAATGGGCCGTTTGGTCGTCATCCACTTTTCAATCATCTTGATATACTCTACCGGATGCAGCAGATCATCTGTAGTTACAAAGGGGTACCATTGGGCCGGGAATAGGCCACTAAAGCCATAGGTTGTCAGCTGTCGATCTTTGATCACGTTAATCTCCCCTAGGCCCACCACATCGTAAGTACTGCCTTTCCCGGTTTCGCCGACTTCCATTTCGGAGGGGTTAATCGGTAGCTGCAGCACCTCTTCCTTGTTGTTGTAACTCAGTTCAACTCCATATACTCGCATTACCATCCTCCTTACGTATACGCGGCATCAACCGAGGAAGCAATATCTTGCTCCAACTTCTCCGTAATGTGGGCAACAATGGTATTAATATCGCTTTCGTTTCGGACGTGTGTGTCACCAAAGCTGATCGATGGCTGTAGAGTAACGTTGTTCTGGATGTTCTTCATCTCCGCAAGCTCCCGCAGCATCTTGAGATCCTCGCTGGAAATATCCACTTTATCCTTGATTTTATCGACCTGGCCCACCTTGCCCACTTTGCCAATGTCCTTGTCTCCCACGCCAATAGTAGGCAGCTGCGGAGTTGTTACCCTGCTTGGTAAGCTTGAACCTGACCCTGGAACGCTGCCTAACTGCTGATTTTTCGCGGCCTCCGCTGCTTGTTTAGCCGCTTCTTCTGCAGCTTTTTGCGCCGCCTCCTGTGCAGCCTTTTCAGCGGCTTCCTTAGCACGCTTGGATTCACGATCACCCAAAAACTTCTGGACGTTCGCTTCGCGTTCAGCTGCTTTGCCTGCTGCGTCTTGCTGCATTGACTCCAAGTTTGCAGCTCTTGACTGTCTCGCTGCTTCTGCCTCAACTGCAGCGTTTCCGGATAGTTCTAAATGTCCAAGTGTGTCAATGGCTAGACCTGGAACAATATTTTTAAGCTTCTCAATCAGCCAGTTAATCCGATCTATGACCCCATTGGCCATTGAGTCCACGATTTTAAGGGTTTCTACTTTCGCCCAATCAAAAGCCGAGGCGATTCCATTACCGACCCATGTGAAGAAGATCGGTATCTGATCGAAGAAGTTTAGGATCCCGTTCCAGGCTCTCAAAAACCCAGCTGCAAACTCGTCATTAGTGTTCCAAAGTGTAATCAAAGCGGTGACGATTCCAATAAGAAGCATCGCTACAAGAACATAAGGATTTGCGCTCATGGCTGCGTTAAAAGCAATTTGCGCTAGCTTAGCGACTTGTAGAGCCAACGTTATACCTTGAGTCATCAACCAGTAAGCGCCTAATGCGGCAACAATCCCCCATACAATCGGACTGATCCCTGACCAATTCTCGACGATTGTATTCGAAAGCCAAAGGGCATTCTCAACAAGTAAACCAATCAACTCTAGTGTAAATGTCAAAACATTAGACAACCCATCAAAGAACGGCTGAAATTTCCCTGCTTGAAACGCATCATTAAGCATTGTTAATAACGGAGAAAGTGCCTCGACAGACCCACGCCCAGCCTCAGCAAAGCCCAAGGCGAAATTGCGTTTCAATTGTTCCATTTGGAATGCTCCATTGTTTTGTAAAGCTTCCATAGCTTTGGCGGTCGCTCCTTCAAACTCTCCAAGACCTTTTTGCCCTGCTGCCATGGCCAGAATTACTGAGTCTTCCATATCCTCCCATTGGGTGCCGAATAATTTGACGCCAACTGTATTTCTGTCTAGCGCATTATCCATATTCCCGAGAGCTAGCAATGTAGCTTGATAAGCTCGATTTGCCGAGTCACCTCCAGCTGCAATATCTGCTGCCACCTGGTTCGCATCCAGCCCGAGGGCTTGAAGACCTTCTCTACTGGAATCAGAGAGGTCCTGAAGACGAATAAAGCTTTCCTTCGCAGCATCCCCTACCTTGTCTAAATTCCAGGCCCCCTCTTGGCTCGCCGAAATGAGAGTTGAGAACATTTGTTCCGGTGACATGCCGAGACCTGCGAAGTGAACAGCATATTCGTTGATGGTGTCCAACATATCGTTGGCGTAATCCCCGCCTCGCTGGAATCCTGTAGTAATGAGGTCAAGGGCTTGAGTCTCGCCCAAGCCTTCAAAGTTAGCCATAAGCGTCCGCGTTACTTTGGATAACTCTTGGATGTCGGTCTGTCCCTTGGCTACTTGCTGAACAGCATACGCAGATTCGGTATACGCCTTGGAAGCTTCTTGAGACAATCCGCTTAGGTTTTGACGTACAGTTGCCATATCGTTATTGACCATTGCAAGGGACTCGCCCCACCCAGCTGCCCAAACTCCTTGAACCTGTTGGGCCATCATAGCCGCTTGCGTATCATCAATGCCAACTTGAGCTTGAAGGGTGCCTTGTAACTGTTGTTGCTCCATTGCGCCCCCTACAGAGCTATTAACAAGGGCACCAGCGCCTAGAACACCTGCTAGCGCTGCAATAAATCCACCGGAGCCAAGGATAACTCCTCCTCCGTCTGAACCCCCGTTCCCTGAAGATTGCTGGTTCTGTGATTGTATAACATCAGCCAATCGGTCAATTTCTGAGCGTACGCGATTGATTGGACCATCAAGCCGCCCTATGGCGTTGGTAACTTGCGTCGTTACATCTATTTCAACTTCACCAGTAATGGTGCCTAAACGCCTTGATACCTCCTGGTTTACCTGTCGTGCTTCTTGCATTGCCTGGGAGGAGTCCAAAGTGACATCAATATCAGCATGCGTTGGTCGCTCTACTACTCGTCTCAAATTTTCCATAGCGGAGATAGCTGTATTAGTCTGACGAATTGCTGCCTTGAGGGGGCCACTAAAGTTAGTCATCATATTCAGATGGGTTGCAATAGTCGGCACTGGATAACCTCCTTTACCAACAAAAAAGACGCCTTAGCAGGCGTCTTTAACGATTTATAAATCAATTACTTGACCGTACGATTTCGAGGATAATTTATCATTCACTGCCTTCGTGAAAGAGGTAAGACGCGTAATGTTTAAATCATCCTGAAATGTTACCCCTTTTAATTCCCCACTGGCATCAACGTAGTTAATGATTAAATAAAAGCTTTTTCCACCTTTCTTTTTCTTTTTATTTTTCAATCCAGACATCCCACCAACAATAGTCCCCAAACCAGGAACCAATAAGGTACCCACAACAGCTCTTCCTACAACGCTCCGATCTACATCCTCAAATTCCTGTTGGCTTTTTGTAACAAAAGCTCTTACACGTTCAATTGGAATTCTGAAGGTAGATTTATTAGCCGCCTCAACTTGAATTTCATTATCAAATGCAAGTACATTACATGCTTTATCACCAATCCCTAGACCTTCGATATGTTTACAAACAACACCATCGTAAGCTCCACGGCCTATAGCTTCTTGCTTGATCTTCTTGTTTTTCCTTGCCTGATTCACAAGAACGACTATAGCTCCGATAAAAATCGCAACTATGAAAAGCAATAACCACACCATTATCACGCTCCTATATACATGGGAATATTTACCCATATCGTACATCATAATGGTTAATAATTCTATTTTTTTCTTCTCTTTCTCGCTTCTTTTTTCTCCTTATCAATTCGAACCGAAATCATAGCATAAACCACAGCCCGTTCCCGGACCGTCATCGCCATGAGTTGGTGTGGAAGAATATGCAGCTCATGGAGGGCGTAGTACGCATAATTCGCGTCAGCATCGCCCTCATTGATTAGTTTTTTACCTCTTCCACCAGGTCATTCATCGCTACATCAAAACCGCTCAATTCGTTGATTTTTTGGACCAACGTGGAGAGTTCGCCAGCCAGCAGCACCTTTTGAACATAATCTTCCGGAGTTGCCACACCGAGCTTTTTAATAGATTCGGCATTCCGAAAATCGGGACTGACTGTATGATTGATCGCAATGCTGAGATTAAATAATTGATTATCAAATTCAACCTTCTTGCCCTTTTTGATTTGAGTCGCTTTTTTTCGGATGTCCTCAAATTCACCCGGGGTCATGGCTTTAATCGTGAATTTTAAGGGATTCCCTTTCTCGTCCTTAAATCGCGGAGAGATAGACACATCTTCAGTTAAGTTGTCCACCGGGTTAGCATTCAGAAAGTCTTGCAGGTTCATATATCATCATCCTCCATATTTTAGAATAAGAGTGGCGCAACCTTATCGGCTGCGCCTTTTTGTCATCTACCTGTAATTTCGCTAAATTGATCCTGAATATCGTAATCATGGAACGTGAACGGGATTTCTTCTTCTAACATGTCATCGCTGGTGGCATCAAATTGTGCAGCGACTACGCTGTCCACGTTACAGCCAATCAGCATAGCCGTTTGCTTTCCTGTCGAGCTGCCTGGCTGCTCATTGGTGACCATCAAGTCAAACCAAAAGTCCTCGCCGGTCTGAATGTATTTGCGCATAAGTTGACGAAATACAGAACTCACATAGTAAACCGTCATCGTCCCTGTTCCAACCCATCCTGCGGATCGCTGCGGTGTATTGGTCTTGCCAAGGACTGGGACGTCCACTTTATTTTTTTCAATAGTCGATTCAAGCGATTTTGCATAAAATAATTCCAAAACGCGACCATCGATAGTCGCATAAGCTTTCGCATACTTACCACTAATTGCGTCTTGTTCGCGGAAAAAAGCCATCTTATACCACCTCCACAGTCATGTAGATTTTCTCGATGCTGTCTACCGGCTGGATACTCAGCTCAACCAGTACAGCGTCCACATCAGCACCTGGTGCAACAGCAATATCGGTTTGACTGTCAAAGTTCTGGATCGCGCCAAGCCCTTGCAGGGTATTCAGGTAGGATACGATCTCTGCTTTCAGCAATGCGCGGCCATCATCGTTGTTGGATACCTTTCCAATGTAGAACTGATCAAAAATCCGCTTGATATCGTTACCCAAACTATCCAGGACCCGAATGACCCGATTCTTCGAAAAGGCCCTGCTGCGATCTGGCGTGAAGCTCGTCAACGTGTTGATATCCTGTTCGATCACTGCAGCTCCGTTTGTGGCCGTGATGACCAATTCACCGTTTTTGAGAGCTGTGATCGTCTCACTGTTGGTCAGGCGAGGAAAAGCATCAACGGCGTTAGGAATGGCCGCATAGGTGAGCGACTCGTTCACGTTGGCCGCTGCCTGCATCGCTGCGATTTCCCACAGCAGCATTTCAGGTGACACCTGCAGCCCGTCAGAAGTGATAACACCGTTCCGCAAGCTGATAATACCCTCGTAGTCTGCCGTTGCATAATCTACCAGTACCGCTTGGATTTTCTTTCCTTCCTCTTCCCGCTGCCGACGTACGTAAGCCGCGGTCAGCTGCTTGCTCGTCGAATCATCCAAAGGAACACCCAAGACATTGAATTGATACGCTTCGAAGGCGCTAAGGGCTGCCGAGAAATCTGCTCCGCTGGCGGTCCCGTCCGTCCCCCCGGCAAGCTTCACACCAGCTGTTGTTGTCAACGCGCCTGAACCGGACCAATCGATAAAGACGCTCGCTTGCAACTCTTCGATTACGGTAACCGTCTGTAAATCGACCTCTTCGCCATCCAGGAGTGTGATGACATCAAACGCCGCCGGATCATCGATATTGCTCTGTATCACAACCTGCAGGTCGTTCCCTCGGCTGCCGCCCCACTTGGCAGTTGCCGTCAAGGTCCCTTCCGTTATTTTGGCTTTGACTGCGCCAGATCCGCCGAGACGGTACAGCAAAACGGTACTAGCATTATTCACAGCTGAGGTAATATGACGGATACGCGGATCTGTTGCACGGAAACCGACGAGCTCAAGAGATTTATCCATAAATTCCGAAGCTTCCAGGACAATCACGCCTGCAGGATCCCCCCAAGGCAGTGCCGCCGGATATGCCGCGATTCCCCGGTCGCCCAGGGAGCCGAGCGGCTGCGGGCGCGCCTTAAAATTGATATAGGTACCCGGTCTGACTTTGTTTTGTGTTACCCATGTTCCTCCTGCCATCTTACTTCAACTCCTTTCTCAGATACGTCTCCAGTGCTTGTTTAGCCTGGTTGTCTGTATAACTCTTTCCATCCTCCAGTACGGCAGCTAAGATGTCACGCTGCGCTGGAGTATATCGGCTTGACACCAAAAATTGCGCCTTTTCGTACGCCGATTCAGCTAATGGTGCAGAAGCGGGCACAACCACTTCCTTTTCCTCTCGCTTACTCATTTACATTTCCCTCCTGTACGAGTGTCTGCATCTTTGGATCGTCTGGTGGCTGCTCCCAGACAAGCAGACTATACGTCACAAAGAAATGCAGCACATCATCAATGATATGAAAATTCATGCCTTGGCCTGTCCATCCCCGGCTGCCAACATTGATCCATTTAAGGGCCGATGTCAGCTGCTCAGCCATCGTGTACATTTCCTCGTTGGTCCGCGTCTGGGCAAAGTATCGAATCACGAAGGGATGATCCCGGCGGTATCGGCAACCAAGCTCTTGCGTATGGGCCGGTTCTAACAAGCGCACAAAAAAGCGAGGTGGATCAAGATTCTGCTTGATCTCTTCGCCGGATAGGGGAATGTCTGGGAAGGCTATGTCCAGGGCAGCGTGCACCGCATACCGCACAACATTATAGGTTATCTGCACGGCACTACCTCCTGATATATTTTTTGAGAAATTTATCAAGCTTGCGCTCCAGGATCCAGGGTATTTCGCGCTCCAGCTTTTGAGCGGAAAGGGTCATCATGAACCGTCCCTCCACCCATCCTTCGTGATTCGGGGTCCGATGGCCATATTCAACGTAGGCCGAATAATAAACAGGGTTGAACACCTCGATCTCAGCTCCCCCGTCTGCCGTCATTATCACCTGCCCGATTGTCCAACTGCGTCGAAGATCCCCGCCGTCTGCCGCGTCTCGGACTGGCGTGCGGGGGACAACCTCGGCCAACAACCGGTTCGCCAGCTCGGCCACACACTCCCTCACAAACCCCGGCCAAGCTTTTTTCATGGCTTTGAGATTGCCCGAAAATTTAACAAACTCGGAAAAATCAAAGCTCCCGAGCTTCCCCATTACGCCCAGTCCTTTGCCGTCAGGTTTATCTCCTGGTGTGATTGATAAGGCGGGAACGGTTCTCCGGCGCTATACACCGTTGCCCGGCCCGTTGCCACTCGCGTCACGCTGATTAAATCCCCCTGCTTTATTTCTAGTTCCGGAGCTATAAACAGTTTGGCATCATATTGCAGAATGTTAGCATCCTCACCCTGGCCGTTTTTTGCTAGTCCGGTTTGTGACAGCTTGCAGGGCTGATTCAGGTATACCTCTTCAAGCACCTGCTTTTCTTCTTTGGTTTTCGGGTCCTTCACGTAGACATGCCGGCTGATCGTGGCGCGGTACTCATACATCTGTTCAATGGCCTGGCGGTACTCATTATGGTCGATCAAAGGTCACCACCTCAGCTTTCGATAGTGGTTAAGGTCAATCCGGTAATCAAAGACTACTTGATCCATAACGGCCACGGTCGGCCTTGGAGGGGCAACTGGTGTCACCAAAGACGTCTTGACCGATGTATCTCCAATTGATACCTCCTGCGCCTTAACCTGCTCAGGCAGCGGGAACAATATCTGTCCTTGTTCCGCAGACAGTGCAGCTGACGCCATCGCAGCCCAAGTGTGTAACAAGCCATCGGGAATCCGCTGTTGATTGATATCGTGCCGGATCCGCTGACCAAGCTCCTCAATGTATAATTCTGCAAGCGACTTGTGGGTATCGTTCTCCAGCCCCAATCGTAATTTGACAAGAGGCCATACGTCAGGAGCGGTAATCATCCGCACTACTCCCCTAGCGGTCGAATTGCTTTGGCTTGTAGCAATTCATTGAAAACATCCTCCGGCAGATTTACCTTTTGTTCTGCCTGATATCGATCACGATTATGGGTGCAGTTTGTCAGAAACACTGCTCGGATCGTTTTCTTTTGTTTCGCTGTTGGGGGGGATCCATCTCCGGATGCAACTGACGGATTTTGTGCCGGCTGTGTTTCCGGAGTCGGGGCAGGTCCTCGGTTGCCCTCCTCGACCGTCAGTTCGGTTTGCACTTGATCAGCTACTGTATTTTCGTTTTTCTTTGCCACATTCATTCTCCTTTCTAGTCAAAAGAAATAGGAGAGGCTGATGCCCCTCCCTATACTGCCACTCTCGCAATAAACACTGTATCCATGGTCTCGAACGATGGAAGTACGATCTCGGAAACGATCGATTCTACGTTAACCGGGTGTGGCTCCTTAATCGTGGTAATCGCTACACCTGTGTTGACAATGGATACCTCAGCGGACGTTGCACCGGCCATCAAATCTGCCTCTTCCGGCGTTGTGCCATACCAAGTGGTTCCGAGGTTTCCGTCCGGAATCAGTGTAAAGAAGTCGTCCGGGAAGAATTGATGTGTGGTGCCATCCTGTAGTGCGTAAATTTTGTTATACACAGAAACCCTAATTTTCAATTTGTTGAGCAGATATGCTCGCAGCAGTTCATCCGTCATAATAATGTTTTGGCCGCCGACTGGGTTCATGTCCAGCCGAATAGCCGGGTGCTGCATCAAATAACCCCATGTTTTCTCCGTACAAATCGCTCGGGTTATCGTGGCGCCAGTGTCCTGATTGATGATCCGTTTCCAACGCTGAATGTCTTCAATTGGTACGCTGTTTGGATCGGACCAAACGGCAGAACCGGCTAGGATTTCTTTGTGACTTCCCGCAAATCCATAATTGTAATCGTAGTCCTGGCGCGTTTCATCCGATGTGATACGGATTAGCCCACTCGATAGGAGTTGCATGATCATCCTTTCTGGAATAACCTGAGCACCGGCTACAAGCTGTGCTCGATCATCAAATATCTGAGTCAATAACGGCATGATATATTGGTCATTGGTATTATCCTGAAGACGAAGCAATTCCTGACGATCTTTTTCTCCAAGCCTCATCGCTTCACGGAAAAACGGCATCTCCGTTTCAACTTTCTTGAAGCCGATCCGGTCACGGAGCGTAGCTTTGGCATCGAATGCGGACGGTTGCAGAGACACCGGGACGCCACGGGCTCCCTTGATCCACGACAGATCAAGTCCGAGTTTCTTCCGCGCAGGGAACAGGGTTGCTCCGAGGTAAGGAATGTTATTGCTTGGATTGTTGGTGACATACGAGGCAATGGCTGACGCTGTCACATAATCAAAAATGCTAGGCATGTAAATTGCTCCTTTCCGCCAATTAGGCGATGAATGTAATTTGTTTGAGGGCCCCTATTGCTTCTTCGGTCGGCGCTTCCGGCAACTTCTGCAGGTCAACGAAACCATGAATCGTCAACGCCCCCGGTGCCGGTCCGTAGGTCACGTCCACGTCATAAAACAACACACCTTCTGCAGTACTACCATTCGCTTTGGTAGCCAACTTCGAGCTATCTGTTAGTACGCCACCACCCATAATAGTGCCGGCAGGTACAATCTTTTTCCCGTCAGCATTGGCAGTTATGCCGGTGTTATCCACGGTCATTGGCATGTTCACGTAATGATCCGGGAATTTGAGGATTTCTTTCCGGTTGCCATAATCGGTCTGTACAAATTTCATTCCTTATCACTCTCCAAAATAAGATTTTTGTGCATCACTCGTTGCCGCATTAGATTTCGCAAAGTCCGCGATGCGTTTTCCGAAGTCAGCCGCCTTGTTGTCGCCGGATCCCCCACCGTTTCCTCCCCCGCCTCCTTCAGATGGATTTGCCCCGCGGAATTGGAACTGACCATTGCCTTTGTCTTCAGGGACAAACAAAAAAGCCTTGCTCGTCTGCAGGGCTTTGATCTGGTCGTCCAATCCAGCTGTAACATTCCCATTGTCGTCCAACTGGATCAGATCCGTGTTAAGCAGTCCCGTTACAATATCAGGATCATGTACTTTGCCAGCAAGAGCCAGCTTGACTGCCGTGCTGAGCTTCAACGCTTTGGCTTCGGCCTCATACTTTTCCTTGGCCGTCTTGTTGTCTTCTTGGAGCTTTTGGATCTGCTGCTTAAGTGCATCTGCATCGCCGCTGGATTTCGTTAGGTCCTCCAGTTGCTTATCTCGATCCGTCACTTCCTTCTCTGCTTTCTTGCGGGCATCGACGACATCATTATATTGCGACTTCGGTACGAAATGTTTCGGCAGCTCCTTATTCACGTCACCGATCAGGGCGTCAATCTTCGACTCATCAAACCCAGCGTTCTTCAACAACTCTTTTAACCAATCCATTTATCATCAGCCTCCATAGATTTTTATAGCTGCTCTCCAGCTAAGGGGAGCCGGTCGATATACTCCGACCGCGAGTAGGGTAATACATAGGCCCCAGCAGTCTCATCCGGAGCCCGTCAACTTTCAGTTACCATGAGTTCATATTCTAACTCCAGCGCTTCTTTGGTGTAGACCCGAAGAAATCCATCTGCCTCTTTGACTATGCACTCGCCTAGTTTGGCTACTAAGACGCTGTAGGCACCACGAATCACCCGGAGTTGCTGCACACCATCGCTGGTGTATTCCACAGATATCGGTAGCCCTGTAAAATCAATAATTTCCTGGTGATTATCAGGTGTATTAATGAATTCCAGGACCTCTATATAGACACTTTTTTTATAACGTTTCGGCATGTGGCACCTCCCAAGACATAATAAAAAGACACCCTCGCCTAAGCGTGAATGTCTTTATTTGTCTTTCTTTATAACTCCCTTTTTCCGCAGAAACTCCTGGGCCATCTTGCTATATTTCTCCTCTTCCTCCTCCGTGATATCCCGATAGCCAATTATTTTCGGCTTCGATGTATCATTCCAGCGTGAATCAGAGAACATTTTTTTCTTTTCACTCATTGTTCCATCTCCCTCATGAAGATGTAATAAACACCATTCAATTGTTCCATCTTGACGACCTCGAATCCGAAATTTCTCCAATACAAAACTTCTTGTTCCCCCGGATTGTACAATGTGATGTCGCGGCCTTGTCGAGCCCCTAAAATAATCATTTGAACCTGTCCGTCAGGATTGTATATGGCCCCAGCTGTTGTCGAGATGTATTGAGGATATTGTACCACGGCTCCAGGCCTGACGTCTGCCATGAACTCTTCGAGGGATTCCTCCGAAGAGAAATGCAGAGACCTCGAAACATCCCCTTCGTATGGCGGTAATTTATTGAGAACTTTATCCAACTCCTCAATCCACTCCATCTCCCTGCTTTCAAGAGGCTGCCCGCGGCGAAGCTTTTCGTTTAGAACATAAGATTCCCCGCCAATATACCGACTTACCGCAGCTTCTTCACCACGAGTTAGCGGCATCGGCTGTTTATCATTCGTTCTCAGCAGCGTTGCGGGGTCCTCCGGTGCTGTTGTTTTGACCGCCGACGGAGTCACCGGCTCCGGTTCTGCCGCCCTAGGCGGCTTCTCGGCGTCTTTGGGTGCATGCTTGGCCGTCCAATCCTTGTAAGTCATGTTGGAAGAGACACTGTAGGTCTTCCCACTGTTCCCTCGTGCAGCTCGCTCCCCAGGCCCTGTCTCGACTTCATCATCAAAGGAAGGAATGGTGGTCGATCGGCAATAGGCGTGAAGTGGGGGATAGTTGACTCCAGGCTTTGCCTCTGACAAGAGGATTACTTCACCGTCCATTCGTCGGCACTGAGCAGACGTCCGCTTGTCCAAAGTCGCTACGAATTTGTAGGCCTTAACCCATTGCTGCTTATACCCGTCAATCCGGGACTGGCCGCTAAAGTACGCAGATTCCGTTAGGATTAAGCGTTCGGCCACAGTCTTGCTAACCCCCATGCGTTTGGCAAAGTTGGCGATCACCTTACCCGATGGCTCGCCGCCTATTAAATCCTGCTCAAGGACCGTCTGCAGCTCTGACAATAGCTTGTCTCGTTCCCCCCAGATTCGAGCTGAGAAATTCCGGCCATCGGGGGCCCAAGGCTTTGCTAGTACCTTGTCAATCTGACGGGCATCGAGTTGCGCAAATGGCACGCCCTCTCCGACACCTCGCTGTACCTCGAAGATACCTTTGTAATATCCGTCCTTGTAGATTTCGCCTAGTACTTCGGTTGAACCTTTAACTCGCCGGGCAGACAGCAATTCGACTTCCTGCTGCAGCTTTGTTTGCAGCTCCTCTAACCGGGTGATATGGACCTTGGCACTGGCGTTCTCAAGCTGTTTCATCCATCGCTGATCGATAGCATTTTCCTGGCCAGCCTTAATGTAATCATCCACCGTCCAGTAAAATTCCTTGAGCTCATTATCCGTCAAAAGCTTACGGGCTTCTGCCATGGAAATTTCATTGTTCTTTGCCAATCGAGCATACCAGTCTTCCGTTTCCTTTCTGATACTGGTCATAGCTTTATCAAACTCAGCATTCTGAGTTTTGATGTAGGCTTCTCCCTTTCGAAGTTCAGCCTCGTTCAAATCCTCCATCCGGCGCGCCCAGTAATCTTCCGATTTCATTCATCATCGCCATCCTCACTGGTAGCATCAGGCGTTGTATTCGGTGGAAGCCCGCCATAAGCGACCATGCGCTCAAGAGACTCCTCTTTTTGCTTCTGAATTCGCTCCAGCTCAGCCTGAACAGCTCGAACCCAAGGATGTTGTGCAACAAGCGTTTCGTCTGACAGAATACCAATACTGTCTTTTATCCCACGAATGATGCTTTCCTCATCAATCGGCATATCTCGGTTGAAGACAAACTCAACATCCTCTTCACTGTAATCAACCTCTGTTGTGTTATATAGATGCGTATCGACGAACCACCGAAGCTGCTCAAGCGACGCCTGAAACTCGGTCTCCATGAGACTGGCATCGAGATCAAGATCCGAATATAGAAACTTTAAGGCGATTCCAGAGGGCGCGCTGCCAATATCCACGCCTTGCGTGTCAACGCCTCGGCCGAACTCATAAATGTCCTTGCGGGCCTGTTCCATATGGGTCTTGTAGGTTTCAACACTGAGCGCCAGTGACAACGTATCAAGATCACCATCTCCATCTACAAAGGCGGTTCGGAATAGCGCAAGATTTTTTCGGAACTCCGCTGGATCTGTCCCGCTGTAATTTTTGACCTTGTAGATCGATTCCGGCAAATCCTCCAGGTTATTGCTATTGTCGGATTTGTTGCGGTCGTAGTCATCGACCAGAGATTTAATGATCTCGACAAGGGGTTGCTCTTCCTCGTTGTATTTCCATGCTATGAAGGGGACGCGTTCCCAATTCATCGATTGTTCCTGACCACCAGTAATCACCGAGAAATGGGATCCGACCGGCCCAGCTTCCACATCTGGTACAAAGCCAGTTCCATCCACTACATAACGGCGAACACCCTTTGTATCCCACCATTCAATTTTCCGGACAGTCTTACGCTGTAAACCCTCGTAAACGATCACTTCATAGTCCCTGATGACCGCATCCAGAATCGTATGCGCCTCGTCAGCCCAAAGAGGAATGATTTCCTTTGAATGCATCTTTCGAAAGGAAAGATCACCCTCTTCGTTATAAAAGACAAACCACCAAGCAATTCCTTTATTAACAGCTTCTTTCCCAGTGGACTGCATTCGGCGGTACATTGCGCTGTCAAAAACCTCATCCCATGCATCGGCATACTTTGGGTTGTCTGTTTGAATGCTGAGCGGCTTCCCGAGTAGATAACCAACCTTCTGGTCAACCAATTTACGCACAAACGCATTAGCCAGCTTGTTATTGGCTAAGTTACCGACAGGTTCTTTTGCGCCACTAGCTCCAATCGCTGTTCGCTGCCGCTCCAATATGTCCGTTTTATTACGGTAATAGAGTTCTCCAATTTCCATCCATTTCCGCTTAGGGGAGGTCCTCCATCCGCCAATCTCAAGCTGAATGATTTGCTCTAATGTAGCTGCCGTCTGGGCACCGCGAATGATAATGTCTTCAATTTCCTTTTGATATTCATCTGTCGGCCACAATAATGACACGATATTCCTCCTTTCACGCTTGCCCCGGGAAGAACACTCCGCCCCGACGCTTCACGATGGTATGAACAAAATAACGATCACCGTCCATTTGGTGATCGTTCTCTTTGAGCGGCTTATCTTCGCCGCGTGCAGCTGTTTTCTCATCCCAAACATAGGAGCTGAACTCCCGGAATGTCTCTTTACAGCAGTCATTGTACTTGATTAGTCCTTCAACTAATGCTGAAGCCACGTCACGGATCCCATTTACAACCTCATTTGCCGCCTTGATAACACGCAGGATGCCACGCTTCTTAATGGCCACAATAAAAGAAGCTGCCGAAGGGTCGATAATGATTCCCTTAATCGGCAGCTTGCCTACAAACTCTATGAGATCATCGCAGTATTCCTCGTCCGTTTTCTGCCTACTACGCGCCCGGCCATCGTAGTGATACTCTTTGACCTTGTACCAGATACCTTGACTTTGGCCCCACAGCCCGAATGTGGTCGGATTCTGAGTACCGTAGTCGCAACTGACATAATACTGCGTGTACGGCCGTTCCTCAGTCGGCACAACGTGCTTGTCCTTGTCAAACATGTCGTAAATAACGCCTTCGGCCAACACCCATAAGCCAAGAATGTACCGCTTATAGAATACGCCACTGAACAGCCGGCGGTAACCATCTTTGATCTTTTCAGATAACGACAGGTTATCATCCATCGTAAAGTGCAAATGAAGCACACGTTTCTCAACAGCCTGATCCAGCCATTCAACCTTGAACCAGTGATAAGGCCCAGCTGGGTTGCAGTTGAACCAATATTTCCGACCTTCAACAGAGCAGCGCGCCACCGCCTGGTTAACGAACGACTGCGGCATCAGGGCAACCTCATCGAAGAACATGCCGGCCAGCGTGATCCCTTGAATTAAGTCCTGGCTTCGCTCGTCCTTCCCACCAAACAGGAAGAAGTAGTTCGCTATCAGCCCGCGGCTGATCGTCAGGACGTTATCTGTCAGGTTGTCATGAACGCTGTATCCCCGACTCGTTAGCATTCGCTTGAGCGGACCAATAACGTTCCGACGCAGCGCGCCTATGGTCTTGCCGGACATGCCAAACTGCTCGCCGTTAAATGTCTCCATTGCCCAGAACACATAGCTAAGCGACATGGCGACCGTCTTGCCAGCCCGGACCGATCCATCGCATATCAGGCCGTCTTTGTCATGATGTGGGCTTTCTTGCATCCACCAAGTTAAGACTTGGATCTGCTTCTCTGAAAAGGGTCTCCATTTGAAAGGTGGCGGTTTAAGTTTCAGTCTTGCCATCCGCCCACACCTCCACTGCTTTTCCTCTTAATGCTTGGATGAATCCATCATCCTTCACATCATCCGCTTCTCCGCCACGTAACATTTGAAGCTCGAATTTCAGCTTTTCAATGCGGACCTGCCGTTCTTCATCCAGTAGCTTGTTCTTCAGTTCAATGGCCTTCAGTTTTTTGTCCTGGACTCGAGTCAACGCTTCTTCCAGAGCGATGATGTCGTCAATTTGACGGAATGTCTTTTCCTCAATCTCGGATTCTACCAGCTCCGTGCGCGTGACGGGAATCGTCTTAGTCAGACCGGATTTCTCATCGTGCACCGTCACGGCTTCCTTTACCGACTTGAGCTCATACAGAATCCGTCGTTCCTTTTCGGTCAGACCGTTGGTCAGTCGTTTGATCCGTAGCAACATCCTACGTTCGCGGATCTCGAATTTCATAATAGCTTCATCCGCCTGCAGGATCGGGTCCGTATCAATCAGATCGATGAGATCCAGCTCATCATCTTCCAAGGCATCAAGCCAAATCGTTTCATACTCCCCCGTGGTAACGGCCTTCTTGTTTCTTGGCGGTCCTCCAGACCCGCCCTTATTGCCTACTGCTCGTTTATTACCTGCAGGTGCTCCGCTGCGATTACCGACAGCGTTCTTGTTCCCTCTGGGAGCGCCACGTTTTTTTTGTTGTACAACATTCGAATCAGTTTGTTGTACAACATTCCATTTATCCCTTTGTTTCCATACAGCTATCTTCTTTTCGTCCACACCAAGCTGTTCGGCAATCTGACGATTCGTTATATTTCCTCCGTGCTCTTGCCATAACTCATAAGCATGATCACGGTTAGGATCGCGTGCTCTAGCCATGCTACACCATCACCACCCCCAACAAAAAAATGGACTTCGGAAGTAAATAATTTAAAAACAAATATAAGGTAACCCCATAGGAAACGGATATTATATATATCCAGATATTCAAGGAGGTGAAAATGTGAAACCCTTAAATGTTATTATCTTCTGTGGAACTTGTAGTGAAGACACTCTCCATTCGCCCGAGAATATAGCTCATCAGGGCCCTCATCCTGGGGAATGGACGGGAACTTCTCGATGTCAAAAATGTGGAGATGTAAACAATATGCCGGTAACTGTTCATCCTGTGTTTTAAATCACATTTTGGTTTTTAAAAGTCATCCTTCTGCAGCTCGATGTCAATCTCGATCAGTTTCTTCAGGTCATCCACCGTCTTGATCTCAATCCGGCCCTCTTGAAAGTCCTTCACCCACTTGGCAATGCCTGCCTTGACGATCTTCCGGTATTGCTCCTTGCTCTCGAGGATACCTTCCATGACTGCGAGCTCATGCTGCAGAAGCAGTTCTTTATTCTCAGGTGTTCCCATTGTCGTTCCCCTCGGCTTTCCGTTATGATGGAATGCGAGATAGCGGATGTCTGCAAAATGCCACGCGTGGCGCGCCGCTATCTCAGCCGGGGGATACCCTGGTCCAAGGGGAGGACGTTAGCGCGTCCTCCTTTTATTTTGCCTTAAACCATTGAAGATAGATCTGCTCAGCAATCCGTTGCATCATCACAGGGGGAACACTCATGCCGCATACATATTGAACGTCAGCATCCATGAAATCATAGTCGCTCGGAAAAGTCTGCATCCGAATGATATCCGTATCAGAGATGTGTTGTGGTACATCATCCCGTAGGAACACTGATGAGCTAGCAAGGGTGTTCGCAACCTTCTGATCCTTAATCAGTATAGTATTGAAGTTGCTGATTTTACCCTCTTCTCGTCCTGTAACATCCCCCATGTTTAAATCAGGCGGGCGCTTCTTGTACCAACGTTGGAGAGTCTTGCTTCCAGATGTAATAGGTGATCCGATCCCACTCCGAACGTCTCTATACAGTATAGGAGGTTCGTTAAACTCCAACCTCAGTTCAGGGAAGGACATATCCTGTCGAGACGCGATAAAGAAGACTCTCTCACGCTTCTGGGGTACTCCCATCGTTGCTGAATTGAGCAAGAAAAGCTGGGGTCTGTACCCCATGCGTCTCATACGCGATAAGACCAGGCTAACAAATCCCCGAGCCTTGCCGATCAGCATGCCTTTAACGTTCTCTGCCATGATCACACGGGGTCGGAGCTTATCGGCCACATCGAGGAAATCAAAAAACAGATCATCCAGCTGCTGCACTGCCTGCCCTTCCCTAAAGGCATATTCGCCACCCCATTTATCTTCCCGAGCGCCTGCCGTGGAAAATACACTACAAGGTGGCGATCCGTCTAATATATCCAGATCAAACAATTCCGCCGGCAGTTCACTATTCGGCATTCCTTTGAATTCCTGTATCGGAATCAAGAACGGGTGTGGTGGATTATGGTTGCGGCGGTAAATGCGCATCATCTGCGCATCAATCTCTACATTACCCAGCATCCGGTACCCAGCTCGCTTATAACCCATCGTTGACCCCCCGCCACATGCAAAGCAGCTGAACACTGTGTGACCGTGTTGCTGGACGTTTACCAAGTCAGACAACTTCCAGTCCCATGCAGGACGACTCATGACGCTCCATCCTGATCAAAGACGAAACCGCACCGCGGACACTTACAATCGAAGTTCGATTCGTCAAACTCGGATAAATCCAGCTCCTTGTTGCTGAAATCACCGAGTTGATCTTCTGGCGGCTCCGTAAAATCTGCCAGCAGCTTACTAATCTCTTCACCATCAAATCCAGACAGTGAGAAATCCGCGCCATTTCCCTGCAAGTCGTCAAGCAGCCTGGCCAACGCTTCATCATCCCAGTATCCGGAAACCTTATTAAGTGCGAGATTAAGCAGCCGTTCCTGCTGATCGTCCAAATCAACGACACTGACGGCCAACTCTGTATGCCCTTGCTCATGAACCATGATCTTATACCGCTGGTGACCGCCAACCATATTGCCGGTACGCTCATTCCAAACGATTGGTTCCACATAGCCGAATTCCTCAATGCTGCGCTTCAGCTTTTCGTATTCCGGATCTCCCGGCTGTAAATCCACTCTTGGGTTGTAAGCTGCTGCGTTGATTTGATCGATCGGGACGACTCTGATGTTCATCTTCACTACCTCCAATGATTTTAATCGCATCAAAAAAAGCACCCGTAGTAGGTGCTTAAAGCTTCTATGTTCTCCTTTTTAAACCATACCTTCCATTGTTGTTTTGTACTATCCCTTGCTCTACTAAGCGAGTTAGTTCATATTTCAAAGCTGATCGTTTAATGCCTAAAGAAGATACTGCAGGACTTTCCAATATTTCAGTAATTGAGAATTCTTTCCTTGTTTTAAGCACTAATAGAATCCTATCCCTTATTTCAAAACGATTCTTATATTCATTTATATCATTCTGGCGATTTACAACACGAACATGTGATGGCATAACCACTGTTTTATTCTTTAATAATTCCAGTTGATCAACCAGCTTTTCTTTATCTATTGCTTCCCCTGATCCAAAAGAGTGCTGTATTTTTGAGATTCCATGTTGAAGTTCCTGCTGGCTTTTAAGAATACTTTCCATTGTTTCAGTCAACTGGTTTTCCAGTGTAGCTACCGTTTCAAGGCTCTTGTTGGTTTGAATGAGGTTTTCTTCCAAAGTCTCCGCAGTATCCTTCAAATCAGAGACCGTTTTACGCTGACCTGCAATGTCAACTATTGTCATGACAATAGCAACGACTGCTAATACGATCGAAGAAGCAGTAGCAGCATTATTTAATCCAACGCCCGCAGCTTCGTTGTCCCATATTGTGTAAGCCAATATTGCAAGAATTACTATTACAAGACAAATAATGATGTATATAAAGTGTAGTTTATTTATATATCCTTTCGGGGTTTTATTCAGGTTTTCTTCTTTATTTTTCATAAACAACCTCCATTCCCTCGAAGTATCATACTTCATTTTCCAAATTACGACAATGATATTTTAAAAGCGACTAAATTGAGTTGAGTTGGTTTCTAATATGGATGAACGACAAATAGGAGCATACGCCAACGCTATGCCCCTTTTCTGCTATTTTCCTGACCCGTTCCACTATTCGTCCGCATTCGACTGATAACGCCTTAAAACGGCTTAGATTTCGTCATTTGAGAGCAAAAGAAAAAGCACCAAAAGGTGCCTATTTTAGACGAGCTATCGCACTTTGAACCATCTCCTCAACATGAGCTTTAATTAAAACATTGTTCTTTTCGATCAGGTTAGCAACCACAGATATGATATTTTCATCTTTCACCCCAGCTGCCCTAAGAGATGCTTCTACTCTTGCTTTAGAAATTCCGATTGTCATTTGAACCCTCCCACTATCAGTACTTCAAAAACACATTAGGTACTCTTTCAACAACTTGAAAAGAAATTGATCATTTTAACCCTAACTTTTTGAGTGCCCATTCCTTTGCCATTTCCGTCGTAACTGTCGCCAACACTGCTACAGGGACGGTCGACAAATTCTTTCCTAATGAATTTTTTACTTTTTCCCAAGAGTTATTATCTCTGATAGAGTCTAAAAATTCGTGTCCTTGCCAAGTTAATGTTACAGGATAGTATTTTTCTGGCCCAGCTGTGTTAGTATCAAAATCAAACTCGCGGTTTAGGTGATAAGTAGAGATAAAACCTGCCTCTTCTAAGATTCTAACATGATAATAGAATTCTATGTCGTCAACCCCATCAATCCATGAAGATTTATAAGGAACTTTTTGAGGATGCTCCCCTTCCGGACCAAGAGATTCAGTGAGCAAAAGCAAGTCGCGAACTATGTCCATATTTCTCTTCATAATACCCCTCCCTCGACATCACAATTCGACATCAGGAAGTATTTCCCTTCTTCACGCAAGTTGGTCTACTACAGAACTGCTTCATACCAGTCCATTCACCCCAAACACACCTCTTACACTTGTCCGGCTGCTTGGGCTTATACCGTGGTCGTTTAAGCTTATTACGTTTTCCGGCCATGTCGTCGTTCCTTTCTATTTCGTGGCGAGCTGCCTGCAGTCACTCGAACCAACCATTCAATCCATTTCAATTAACATCAGCTCCTTCGAGGAAATAAAAAAGCCGCTCCAGAAAGGAACGACTTCGGATTATATATTCAGTTCTTACCTGCAGAGAGATCCGTCAGAGCATTGCGACCGTACCGGCCGCAGCAAAAACGCTGCGCTCTTTGCTTTAAAAGCATCTGTACTTTGTATCTAGATACGAATGACAAGACCATTTTAACGAGTTGCTGAAAATGAAGTCAAAAATTCAAACTACCGTAAAACTGAAATAGCGTCGCTTTAGGCAACTCAATCTTCAAATTACTCACTCTTTTGATATTCTTCTTCGAAAGGTTTATTCTGGAAGAAACCAAAAAGGAGGAGAGAGTTTGAGAGTATTCGAAATTCTATGGAATGACATCATTGTTAAGCGTGTACTTATGGTCGTTCTAGCGCTTGGCTTGCTTGCCGCATTCGTTAAAGCTATCTCATAATAAGAAAAAGCGAGAAGAGTTACGCCCCGGTCATTTGCCGCATTCATGCAGCCGTGCGTGTCATTCTCGCCTTTTTCTATGCTTACATCCTATCATGGGAAAACCGTCATGTGGTGCTCAACATAGGGTCAAACTCCGTTCAGGTTGTGTTCACTTTAGGGTCAAAAATTCGCTCTACGTTCGTATTGTCATTAATCATTATTTGGATACCCTTCCGAATCAACCCGCATTTTGTATCTGATTCCTCCGAGTCGAATCTCGCTACTGTTCAATTTTTCAATTTCATCCAGGGTCAGCGGTCGACAATCACTTTTCCTAAACTCAACATCCGCAAATCCGAATCCTTCAACAAAATTTCCAATGAAGTGATCCTCTGTTTCCGACTTTACAAAGATAAGATCATCTTCTTCTCGGCCGATATCTCCCAGTTTGTGAATGGCTGGGCTTCCGCCCTTCAAAATCATGTAACGTTGTTTATTCATGGTTTGCGTCCTTCCTTTACAATATACGTCTACTACGTTAAAACTCCGCGTCATCTTGCTCAAAGAACCCCATGAGCTTCAAACTGTTTGCCATGCTCTCAGTGCCTTCTGATATCTTCCGGCGAATAGTGCTGTCACTTAGACCATGCCGGAAGAACAGCAGCGTCTCCTTGTAGGAGTAGCCTTGCATGTACCTGTAATCGATAGCTCTCCTTGCCTCATCGTCCTGGATCAAACTGAATGCCCTGCGAAGCTGATGAGTATAAAACTGGTACCTCTGATATACCCAGCGCTGCTTTTCGATCAGAATCGTAGCATTGGCCGTCTTATCAGCATGCAGATCCTCCTGATCGATGCGGCGAGCTGCTTCACCATCAATAGCCACTTGCCTTAATTCTTCTTCGAATTTTTCAAAATCGTGCATGAGCATTGTCATCTCTTTATATTTTCCGAGCAGGAATTTTGTGCGCTGGTTCTCCGCTTCATTCGCTGTTGGAAAGAGTTCCCCTTGCCCCCATGACATCGCCATTCCCCTCAATCCCCTTTGTGATATAATCTTTAAGAGGAATATATTACCGATTGACCCCCGGACCGGCCAAGGATTAGGGGGTCTTATTTATTTTCTGGTCTTTCAGTGTCACTTTCCCCAGAAATCTTTATAACATCCTGAGCAAACCTTCATTTTGTTTCCATTCACTTGGTTCTTCATCACACACTGCTTCTTTTTCTTGGCACAAGTCACACGTTGGTTTTGTCTGATCCACGTTCTTTCTCCTTTGGGTATAGGGAATCCAAAATTTCTTGAAAATGATCATGAGCGTCAACAGCGTGATAGAGCATCTCGTTCTTCATTACGAAATCAATCGCTTCTTTCAATTCCTCTTCACGGCATCCCGGCTTAATGATGTCTAGAGCGAATCTGCCTGACTCGATTTGCTTAATAATGTCCGTCAAAACCGTCTCACGTCCTAAATAAAATCGGGTATTATTTTCGTTAAACTTTTCCTTGATGCAAAACTCCGCTTCCTTTTTCAGACATTCCAGTAGCATGTCAGCATCTATTAGATTCACTTGGTTATTCATGGGCTACCCCCAGTCTCGACAACCATCGGGTTATGTCCATTGCCAGCTCAGTGTTTGGTGTCAATTCAACGTATTGGAGTAACGCTCCCACCGCTGCTGCGTCCTTGCCCGGCCTTAAAACAAAACATGATCCATCAACCGCACGACCGGTATCATTGTCGATCACTGTGTACTTATCATAAAGCCCTGGTTTGGTCTCCACGCCTTCAACATCCACCACTTTGATTGCCCGTGGGCTTTCGCCCTTCTCAATAGCTCCCCTCAAAACCAATCTTTCCAGCATATTGTGCGCTGTTGAGGTTGATCTGCAGTTAATCCCTTTCGCAATCTCTCGCACGGTTGGTGGATAACCATGCTTATTCACGTAAAATTTGATAAAATTTAAAACCTCTGCTTGCCGAGCTGTCAAACTATACATCTCACTCATGCCATCATCCCTTCCCAATTCCAAAGCCCCTGCATGCCCTTGGCCGGGATCGGTTCCCGCAGATGTCGAACGTTTGACGTTTGCCAGGCACATCGGCCATCCGAATAATCCCCGAAATAATACTCATTGCCTCGACTACCGCCCCACATTATGAATTTGCCATTCTTTGCTTTCAAACCGATTGTTCCATAGTCATGACGGTTATCCACCATGTAGCACTCTTCTAAATTACATAGAGCCACAATCGCTCCTGTAGGCAGGTTGTCAGCAGTATACCCGTGCTTTGCCAGCGTGGACCGGATCGGCTCAATCTCGCATGCTTCCCGATCGATCTTCTTGCCGGCATGGATTGCCAGCTCGCCGCGGTGCTTTGTTGACCAGCTGCGAGTTTCGAACTGCTTTTCACCGAGGGCGATTAGCGTCGCCCAGGGTTGAATTATGGTTATGGTTTTCATAGTCAGCCTCCTTAAAATTTCTCAGCAACTATTTAACGGGATAGCCCGATGGTTACTGTGCCAGACGAACATTAAACTTCACTGGCAAACCACCAATGGGAGTTGTTGAAAATGAAAAAAGTAAAAGTATTATTGAAATGGCTAAATGATAAACGGGAATCTATCTTTTTTTCTCTTAGGTGCTTATTCTTTATTGCTCGACTCATTGAATTCTTCAAAGACTGAACTCCATTTGCCCAGAACCGACTGCCTCCTTGTACCTTTCAAGGGTCAATGCTTTCCCGGCCCCCGTACACAACTCCGGCAGGTTGGCCCGGACCAGCGATTCTGCGAACGGTGGCGGTACGGCGTTGCCGCAGCGGGCTACCTGTGCGCTTTTGGAGTATTTCTTCCCGTCAGCGTCCACAGCGATGATGTAATTGATCGGGAAACCTTGAGCTGCAAACAGTTCATGTGGCTCCAGCATTCTCATGCCGATATCAATGATTTGATAGTCCACACCGTGGATCGTGACCAATCCGAACCGATCCTTTGTGGTGACCGTGTGAAGCGGCTCCTCCAGGTGCTGACCATTGTCGGCGCTGCCATAGTATTTGAGCAGGAAGGCCCGGACCTCACAAACATGCAGCCCGCCGGCTGTAATCGTCGGCATCGGTTCCGTAAGTGGCTGCCCGTCTTGGCAGGTTCCCCGCAGCTTGACCAAATGTGACGTTACTAGGCCGGACTTTCCACCGCCTCCAGCTGTCACTGTGCCAAGAGGTGCGTCTGCCGGGCTACCTACCGACTCCCCGAAGTGCCTGACGACGTGCGCCGTTACCAGCGCGTTATGATCAACCGTAGTCACTGTGGAAAGCGGCTCATCCAGACCGGTTCCTGGCCGGGTATAATTGCCGCCGTAGTGCTTCGCCAAGAACGCCGCGACCAAGGCATGCTTTCTCCCACCGGAGACGACCGTTCCAAGTGGTTTATGGAGTCCCGGCACCCTAGGTGCTTGACCCGGCCCCTCACCGTATCCGATTTCGATTAGCGTCGGGCTCACTAGCAAGTGTTCCGCCTTAGTCGTTACGGTTGTTAGCGGATCTTCAGCCTTGTATTGGAGTCGGTCCTCTCCGAATCCGGTCTGGCCGATCCGGGCGATGTATGGAGTTACGATTCCCCAGCCGTTCTTTGCCGTGACGGTCTGGAGTGGTTCATCGATTGGCTGCCCGCGGAAGTCCGTGCCGTGATGATTGACCTTGATCACGAAAGGAGCAATAAACGGATTGGGGTTTTCCAAGATGAAGCGTTGAAGGCCTCGTGCTATCCGTCGTTCTGTGTTCTCAGCGAGCGGTTTCTTTCGCTCGAATATGCTCGGGCATGGAATTGACCAGTCAATAATTTCAGCGGCCGTTCGCCATGGTTTAAGCTTCCCGCTTATTACCTCTGGACTGTCTGGCGCTCCGTGCGTTGGCTCCGGCCAAACGATCGGGCGGCCATCCCGCCGGGCTACCAAGAAAAACCGCTTCCGAATCGTCGGCGCTCCGTAATCACAAGCTCTCAGTTCTCGACTCTCCACCTTGTATCCAAGACTCTCAAGTTGCGCCTTCCAAAGCTCGTATGTCTGGCCCTTCTTGCTTTTTACCGGGCGGCCGTTTCTGACGGGGCCCCAAGTTTTGAATTCCTCAACATTTTCCAATATTATGACCCTGGGTCGTACCTTTCCTGCCCACTTAAGGACGATCCAAGCAAGACCCCGAATTTTCTTTTCAACAGGTTTTCCGCCCTTGGCCTTGGAAAAGTGCTTGCAGTCCGGTGAGAACCAAGCCAATCCAACGGGTCGCCCGGCAGTTGCCGCCCGGGGATCGACATCCCATACCGACTCACAATAATGTTCTGTCTCAGGATGGTTTGCTCGGTGCATGGCGATCGCTGCCGGATCATGGTTAATCGCGATATCTACACTTCTGCCGGTTGCAAGTTCAATGCCAGTAGAGGCCCCCCCGCCTCCAGCGAAGTTATCAACGATGATTTCCTGCATCCGATTCACTCCTTCGACTTAGACCGAAACTTGAACGGCTTTGTATGCGATGCCGGAATGGGTTTTCCAACAATCTGAGCAAGTTCTTCAGGGCTGAGATTGTATTCCTTGACCTCGCTCGGGGGTGACCCCTTCAATTCATTTTCACGATTCGGTACCGATGTTTTCATGTTGCTTCCCCTCCCACAAGAACTGACGTTCTGTTAAAAACGTGTAATTAGGTACCCCGGTCTGCTTCGACCGGGGGTGTTAATTCATATATATTTAAGCGACGCCGTTGCTTTTCATTTGCTGTTTCACCGCTTCTTTATACTTTGCATACTTTCCGTTCAGCTGGCCGGATGTCATGCCGACGCTATTCGCTAGCTCACGCCAGGTCACTTCCCCCGTACGTTTCCGTTCTAACAATTCAGGAAAATCCAATGGAATATCTTCAAATAAAGGACGTTCTTTTAGAATGAACTGTTCCAATGCTTCCTTGCTAATCTCTTCATCGCTGGATGCCTGAGGCTCCTCAACCTCAGAAACACCATTAGTTGCAGTATCCTGACCAGAATCCTCGAAGCTCATTTCTTGTCCATCCGGTTTCTCCACTTGCTGCTGTTCCTGCATCCATTCGGGAAGATCAGAGCCTTCTTGCGTTGAGCCCTCGCCCATGATTTCCATTTCGTAATCGTTCAGCTCGTCACCATCATCTGCCGGTGTTGGATCTCCCGCTGGATCACCAGAATGTTCTTCATTCCCTTCCGATTCTGCTTCAGAAGCTGCCCCCTCTAAATCCAACTCAGCCTGATTTTCATCCTTCAGCTCGTCCGGCTGCTCAATGGATGTCACCACACCAGAAGCATCTGCAGTTACTCGGCGCCCGCCTTGGTAGAGCTTGTAGGCATCGTCTTCATCCTCTTCGAAATCGAAAGCCATCTGCGGATCTCCTACAAAGATATTTACTTCGTTACCTTGGCTATTGCTTAGAAAATTCAGATATGGTTGAGCAGCCTTCAACGGAATTAATATTTTCATTTCTACATCTGAACCTTTGATGTTGATCCCTTTTTGTATTTCAGCTGTGAATTTTGCATAACTTTTAACCATCCCTATCACTTTCCCCTCGTAAGATATTTAAGATAATTCCTTGATCTTGACCTCAATACGCGGTCTGCCGCTGTATTTCTTTTGAGTAAACACTTCAACGACTTGGCTGTCGTCTTTCCAAATGACACCTTTCAAAGCATCCTTTACGCCCTTTAGATAATTGTCCACGTCCGGTTTGGTGGTCGGACGTATTTCCCCAGCCTCAGCTGCTGCTGCCTTCTTCTTGCTGAAGCTTTTAGGAATCGATCGATAAACGGTGAGCATCATTCCGACCGGCCCTTCCAATAGACTTTTTGGTGCATGCTCAGCAGCAGCGAGCCGAACATAATCCTTATAATCTCGTGACTTCGCCGGGTCATAAGCCTTTACGAAGCCGCCGGCGGTGCTGAACTTTGGCCTTCCCTGCGCGACGGGTTCGCCGTACACGGTGAATTGGATCATATGGCGTCGCCTCCTTTCTCGATTCCCCGAAGAGCATGAAAACCTCCCCTATCTGCCGTCCATCGTCGTCATAGATGATTTCCCACGGGGACTCTTGAAAATATGGGTCAATCAATTTTCGTTGCATGCTGCATCTCCATTCCTGGCCATACCGTAGCGATTGTTTCAAACTCAGCAATCCCCTCTTGGAGCTCAGTTTGATCAATCCCCGCGAATTCAGCCTGCAGCTCGTCCTGATCAGGCACCTGGCCAGTCCGGACAAAACGGTGCTTCATGTATTCGTAGACGCTCCATCTACTCCATGGACTCCCCATCATCCTTCCTCCATTCACGCCCATTGGCGTTTTTCCATGTTGACCACCTTGTTCTGCTTCGGCGGATATGGTGGTTTTGGACCAGGGTCCGTATGAATCCGGTCATAATTGACGAATTTATTGAACTGCTTCAAGAACACCAGCTCCACAGTTCCCACAGGACCGTTCCGCTGTTTGGCAATGATGATTTCGATGATATTCTTCTTCTCAGATTCCTTATCGTAGTAGTCATCCCGGTATAAGAAGGCCACGATATCGGCATCTTGCTCAATCGAACCAGACTCCCGCAGGTCACTCATCATCGGTCGTTTGTCCTGACGTTGCTCCACACCCCGGCTGAGCTGGGACAAGGCCACAATGGGAACGTCCAGCTCTTTTGCAAGTTGCTTCAGTGTCCGTGAAATGTAAGACACTTCCTGCTGCCGGTTCTCTCCAGACTTGCCACGACCTGCGACCTCAATCAGCTGCAGATAATCGATCATGACCAGCGCAAGCCCTCCTGTTTGCTTTTTGAGCCTGCGACATTTGGCGCAGATATCCTGAATGGTAATTCCTGAAGAGTCATCTAAGAAGATATTGGTTTCACCCAGAATTCCTACTGCATCAGCCATCCTGATCCAATCAGAATCATGTATATCACCGTTCTTGATTGTGCTGGCGTTAATCTGTCCTTCAGAACTCACCAACCTTTGTGCAAACTGACCATCCGACATCTCAAGGCTGAACAACGCTACTGCTTCGTCTGTAGATTTGGCAACATTCTGGGTAACGTTCAAGGCGAAGGCCGTCTTACCCACGGATGGTCGCGCCGCTACGATAACCAGGTCACTCCGCTGCAATCCGCCTGTGATGCCATCGAGATCAGTGAAACCTGTCTGCAGGCCGTTGATGATCCCATGTTTGACGTTGTAGGCTTTGGTTTCGGTGTCTTCGACAAATCGCATTAACACGTCTTTGATCGGCTTAAAATCCTGCTCAGGGGCTACCCGATCCGCAAGCTTGGTCTGCGATTTCTGGGCACTTGCCAGTAACTGAGAAACTTCCTTGCCGGCAGCAGCCTGCTGTATCTGGAGCAGGCTGGTCTCGATGAATTGCCGACGGATCGCCATATCCTCCAACTGCTTGAAGTAATAACCGGCATTTGCAGTGGTCGGGACACCTCCGGCAAGTGATGATAGGTATGCTACGCCGCCGATGTCCGTCAATTCACCTTTGTCGTTCAGCACAGCGGCTACAGTCACCAGATCGATTGGTTCCTGTGATTCGGCCAATTCTGCAATTGCCTCGTAAATCAGACGGTGAGCGCGATCGTAGAAAACGTCTGTTGTAAGCCTACCTGCTTGCTCGAGAACTTCTGACGGTGAGAGCAGCAACGCTCCCAAAGCAGCCTGTTCAACCTCCGTGCTATAAGGCAATTCAATGCCTGGAACCAATGAGTTTTGCAATCAAACCATCCTTCCACCCTGGCGGAGGTAACGTTGCCTGCTTCCGGCTTACTTCTCGTTCCTGCAGGTATGCCTGCGTATCCGATAATTCCTGCAATCTGGCTTCCTGATCTCCCAAATTTCCGCGAATCTCTGCAATGTTTGGCGGCCATTTCCCTGTCCGAATATGTTCGTCCAAGTTGGCCATTGCAGTTGTATATGGGAAGTCATGCAAATATTTCAGATGACGATTCACGTTTTCGTCACTCGCATCAAAATGGGGGTAATTCTCTTTGATAGCGATCAACAGATCAAACACTTCTGCTCTGTTCACGTTGTCGTTCCTCCTTCGCTCGCCTCCGCAAATCTTCAAGCTCTCGCTGCTGCTTGCTCATTCGTTTCGGTTTCTCTGGCTCTCCCTGGGCGACTCCATCCATCGGCGGACTGATAGTTTGGGAGTTCTGCCAAGCCTCTTCAATGCCTTCAACGTAGTACAGAAAGCTCTTGGGCATTTTAAAACGCGCACCCTCACGCTTTCGCTTAGCCTCGAGCAGGCTTGCCATAGTTCGAATGGTAAAAGGGTTAGGCGTACCTCCGGCGACCATCTTACCCATGGCTTCACGTTCGTAAGGGGTGACATGTATATCAAGCTTGCTGTGCAACTTACAGTAAGCATTCAACAACTCGATCATCCCGTCTAACTGAGGATCGTTAACTTCGTCCTCAAGCCAATCATCAGTAGTAGGAGTAGTAGTAATAAGATCTTTAATATCTTTTAGATCAGACATATTTGTCCGATCACTATCCGAAAATGACGTCTGATCGGACATTTTTGTCTGATCAGTTTGTTTGTGATCAGACATATTTGTCTTATCACCGTCGATGTGATCGGACATTTTTGTCTGTTCACTTTCGGGTGATCGGACATTTTTGTCCGTTCTCTTTTTGGAATTTCTGACCCAAAGTATCAAGCCTCTTGGAGCTCTGGTCACTCGTATGTATTGATGGATCTCTAAGGTGTCTAACCAGCGGCTCACAGTTTTGTCATTGACTCCGAACCTTTCGGATATCTCTGACAGCTTCATAGGCTTGTTCCCAAGGACGATGCCCCAGAGCGTTCCTTCTTCGTCTTTCTCCGCCGTTGTGGAGCTTACGCACCAGAGGAAAAGCCATATCGCGCTGCCTATTTTCTTGTAGTGTTCTGGCTCCAGTAATCCAGAGTAAATCGGAAAAGGGTAACTTCCCTCGGGCATCTGATCATCCCCTTAAATTGCTATCAATCCCGCACGATTTTAATAAAGGTTCCATTTACTCCCTTGCCCTGGGCGCCTGTCTGCAGCCCGTCCGTAAGGGATTCGATCATTGTAGAGATCATTGGACCATATCCTTCAGGCTTGAAATCGAATCCGATCAATGATCCTAATGTAAAGGCAACAGAAGTATAGAAGTGGCCGTGCTGATCAATCCCCGCCATCTTCGCTTCCTCGTTTTTTTCGGAAAGAAAATCAACAATTTCCTTCGTACGTTGGTTTAATTCTTCCTGTGTCATTACTCTCATATCGCACGCTCCCTCATAATTCGTTCTTTCCATTCCTTATCCCCAAGGCATTGGCCCAGCGATACCTCAAAGTGGCGCCGGCCGAGGACGTAGGAGACAAACTTACCTGAAGACCGTTCATAGTACATGCCATTTAAAATAGATTGATCAAGTTGATTCTCAAAGAGATCAAGTTGCACAGGCCTATTCACGTTTGACGCCCCCTATCATCCCGTAGGAACACAATCGGGTATTTAACCTTTGTCACTGTCCATCCAGGGTATCCCCGAGCAAAGTAATCCCGGGTCTCACGTTTGAATGCTTCTGGATCGGTCCGCATGAGCTTCCAAATCTGCTCACCCATCATGCTGCGCATCAAAGGTTTGTTATCAATCATCGGCTGGCCACCCGCACCAATTTGCCCGTTGTCTCTTGTATTTCACGTTTGAATCGTTCCTCGTCGCTGTTTCCGTCTGATAAATGGAGCAGCCAGATCTCTTGAACTGATCGGATATCGTTGGCTTTCAAGAAACCTTTAACATGTTCCAGGCCAAAGTGTGATCGAAGTAATCTTTTCTTTTGAGCCGGGTGTAATCGCCCCGATTCTACGCGTTCTCTGACAATATCTAATGAATAATTGCATTCCACCATAATGTGGGTCAGGTCTCGAAAACGATGTCTGCAATAATAGGTGTCTGTGAGAAATACAAGCTTATCTCCATCTGTATTAGCCAGAAGGAAACCTAGTGGCTCCTCTACATCGTGTTGTATATCAAACGGTAGGATATTCCATGTACCAATAGAGAATGGTTCCATGGCCTTGATCACCTTCAGTCGATGCCCTGATAACCCTCTGGCGTCCGCTGTGCCTTGACTGGTATAAACGTCCACTCCGGCCTTCATGACGTCAGCAGCGGCCTTACTGTGATCCAGATGTTCGTGTGTGATCAAGCAACCGGAAATCTCTGTCATTCTAAAATTCAGAGCCCTCTGCAGGGCCTTATAAGGGAAACCGGCTTCCAGCAGGAGAGCCGTGTGCCCATCCGTTATCCGGTAGGCATTGCCCGCACTGCTGGAGCCGAAACATTGGATGTCTATCACCAGGACTCAGGGCTGTTACCAGCCGACTCCATAGGTGGTACATCACTGCTAAAATCCTCAAAATCCATTTCTGGCTGTTCCCCAGTATCAGGATTCTGCTGGGTAACATCCGAAGCAGATTCTTCGGGTTCACCAGGAGGCGTGATATCGATGACGTTTTTATTGGCATTGGCACCAATTTCCTGTTCAACTTCAGCCTCAGCGAAGTCGCTCTCCATCTGTTTAAGACGAAGATAATCATCGTCAATCTTCTGGCTGTCGATGGTGATGTCGCTATGCGCTGCGCGGTATACCGTCTTCCAGCACATCTTGTCGTACCAACCCTCGACTTTTTCAGTGCCTTTCTTTACATTTTTGTTAGCCTTGGGATCCCATTCCCATTTGTCTTTCTCGCCGCCCCAAAATTCAGGGCTTGCGTGATCAGGCTTCCGCTTCTCAATCTCTTTGAGTGTCATCATGACCAGCTTGTTCTTTTCTGGGACCTTCGTGTAGGAGTGATAATAAAATCCTCCAAGGATCGTTCCCCGATCAAAAGGGTTCTTAATTTCGAATTCGTAGCTATCATGTGGATGATTCGCATCCTTTTTGATAGGCGCAAAATAATCGTTGGAGTAAACTAATTCAATCGTTACGTGATCAGGAACATCTAAACCGTATTTGACGGACTTAAGTTCAAGACCCCGGTACCCTTCGATAAATACAATGTCGTACTTGCCAGTATTGTTGTTTTTAAAAGGGACTAGGTTGATATGATTAGGCTGTGCCGGATCAAATCCAATTCTCGCGTAGGCCACAACGTCTCTGGACAGCTTGTCCATGTTCACGTTAGCCCAAGTTACTGGCAACTGATCACGGTACTTCTCAGATTTCTTGAGCCGCTTTTCCTCTGTTGTCTTCAATACGCTATCCAGCGCAATGAAGTAGTTTTGTGCCAACCGCTTTTGGAAGTTCGTTAGAGCAACTTCCCCTACGCTGGATCCAAACTCTGCAATCACCTTGGTCATGAAACGCTCAGATTGTGTCGGTTCTTTTTTTGCAATAGCTTGCTGTTTTTCTGTAGTCAATTAGATCGCCTCCTGCATGCTTTTGTTCTTTGCTTCGATCCGGAGCTTCTTGTCAGTTTCGGAAACGATCAACCGGATCACTTGGGCATCCGTATCAATCAATTGCGTTACAGCCTCAGCGTTGTCGATAAAGATCGGCGCCGAAAATCCATAATGCTCAGAGAGTGTGTTGATTATGTCCAGGCCGACGTTAATACGAGCCGCATTGTTGAGCCCGCCGTCATAAGGAACGCCATTGTAGAGAGTGTCGCAAACTTCTTTCAACCCCCCATTGATCTGCTCCTCAAACAGTCGGAAACGTGCATATTTGAATTTGGAATTGATCTTCGAATCCAGTAGAGCAACCTTAGAACGGGTGAACTCTTCTGTGAGAAACAGTTCCTCTTGTAACTGCTCATATTCGGCAGCTAGGACTCTCTCCTGCTTCTCGAGCTCTGCGATCCTTTGCTCCGTCTTCCGTACCTGAGCAAAATTTGCCTTATCCTCTTCCAGCTTGCGAAGTTCAGCCTGTATACCGTTTATATCTTGCTGAACCCGCGAGCATTCTTCATTAGCAGAATCATGAAGACGACTGATCTCCTGTTTAATAATTTCCTTCTCTGTAAGTAGTTGCTGATATTCTGGATCTGCCTTAGGATCCTGAATGCCCGAACGTAACCTTTCAAGTTCTGTCTCAGCTGCCTTCAGATCAGCTTGCATAATAACTGATTTGTCGCTTAACTGATTAATCTCATCCAGTAGTCGGGAATTGTCTTGCTCCAAACGACGAACCTCTTCTTTAGCAGCTTTTCCTTTGTTGCTAATCTGCTCCAGTCTCTCAGCTTTGGAGCGGTTAAACGCTGCCTCTGCCTTGGTATGAGCCTCTTGAATATGCTCAGCAGGAAGGGCTTGTCCGCAACTCGGACAGTTTTCATCGTGTTGATGGCCTTCAAACGCTTTTTCGTTAACCTCTGCCCATTCAGCCCCTAAGCGTGTGACTTCTTGTTTTCTAGCCTCAATAGTTCTTTCACTCTGTTGGATCCGATGACGCTTATCATCGATCTGCCGACGTAAAGCGTCATACTCTCCTTGTAACCGGCCAGTTTCATTGCGCTTGATGGCCACTTGATCCAGCGCATCTGACTGCAATCGATTTTGTATATTAAGAAGCTCGCCTTCAATTTCGCGGATTCGCTTTTCTTTGACTGCTGTTTCCCCGCCGTTTTGGATACGAAGCTTCTCTTCCTCTTTGGCTTTCAATCGGGATCGAAGCGTATCGATATCCTCTTGAAGCAACTCCTCATCTAGATCAGAAATTTCTGGCTGACTACGTTGAGCCTCGCTGATCCGGACCGGAAGCTCTTCGATTTCTTTGTTGATTGCCTTGCACCGAGCAGCTACCATCTTCCGATGACTTTCCACTGCCCGGTCACCCAGAATAGCAGGCAGCCGACTGAGAGCTAGATTTGAATGAATAACCTCTGCATCTGTGATATCACCGCAGATTTCCAGCAGTACCTTCCGGCGTTCTTCCTTTTTAAGCTGCTCGTTGAAGAATGAAGGACTTGTCAGTAAGCGGAATAGATCCTCTTTAATAAGTGAATCAACTTCGGCTTGGTACTCCGAAAGCTTTACTGGCACCCCGTCAATATAGTAATCCGTGGTGTGGCCCTCGAAAGAATCCGTAACGGATCCACGCTTCTTGGTCCATTTCTCAGAATAAACCCGGCGGAAAGTTCTCCTGCGGCCGTTTATCAGAAGGTCCGCTTCCACTTCATGCTCCAGCTTGTGCCGGAGAACCTTACCCGTGGAGTCCAGTTCTTTGATTTCAAACTTTTGTTCCGATCGGTTGGCGCTGTCCTTCCCGAACAGTAGCCAGGTGAAGCCATCGAACAGAGTCGTCTTCCCGGTGCCGTTATCTCCGTATGCGTCAACATGGCCGCCGTTCGTTGAAATGGTGAAATCCTTGAACCCTTTAAAATTGCGGAGCGTCAGGCGCTCCAGTACGATTTTCTTCAAGCGATTCCCTCCTCAATAGATTGATTGATTTCTTTGTCTAAAATAACTTGTTGATCTGGCGTCTCCGGATAGCGAATACCATCTAGAAATGTCCGGAGTTTGTATTCCAATTCTGCTAGCTGCTCCGGATCTGCATGCAGTTGGAATGAGCCAGCTTGTTGCCGTATGGTCAGGACGGGTGGAGAATATTGTGTAGCTGGCTGAATCTCCACATCGATTGTTCGACCAGATACGTCAGCCGAAAAAGCAGTTGACAATTCAATCACTCCCTCTTGTGTGATTCGCCCCCATCTGCTAATATGGGGGCAACAAAATTAAATTTTTGCACCAGATATGACCCGTTCCCGCGGGTCATTTTCTGTTTGATCATGTTCGGCAATGTTCTGCCATTCCACGATGACCGGACAGTTTTCGACACTGACAATAATCTGTTCGTTTTCGTCGATCACCCAAAATTCGGATATTGTGTCTTCACCCACTTGCTTAATTTCAATTACTTCGCGCCCGTTGACCTCAGTACCAACTTCAAAAATTCTTGTCGGGTTACTGACAACGGTCAGAACTTGAATCACTTGCATGGTCTTGTCCTCCCTTCATATGTAATTGATGCGTCAGCCGCATCTCTCGACGCCGAACAGGAGAATAGGTCAGGATACTGTCCGACGCCGAGAGACAAAGCCAAGGCTCTGTCTCAAATATTCAGTTCTTGCTCGATCCGACTCAACGCCACCGACATTTCCGATGCGGGCAATGTCTTTAGTAGATAGGCTGCATTGGTCCAATTCCGGTAAGCTTCTTCTCGTTGGCTGTTGAGCTCATTCAAACGTTGCGCATTTTCAGGATCCTCCTGAATGAATTGTGAAATAGATTCCGTACTTGCTCTTAGTGCTTGTGTGGTAGTGATATATACATCTGCAGGTGATAGGGCGACTGGAGCATTCATAACTCAATCCCCTTGCGCTTCTGACGTTCACCGTTTAAAATAGACACCAAGAGACTCTTAAGACGTGTTCTCAAACCAAGTGTCCGCCCTGCCAGGCGGGCATTTTCTATTTCTGCTTCTGCAAATCCAATCATTTTATTCAAATAAGATTCAGCAGAATCTATCTTGCCAGGCAACATTACCTCTGGATTCTTGCGGATCCATTCCAAGTTATGTGAAGCATTTTTACCTGCTTCCCTCGCCTCGGCGGCTAACTCTTCTCTCAACATACCGATACCTCATTTCATATATTTTTTAGCTTTCAGCTCTGCTCTATGTTGCTTCCAGATCCCTAGGTAGCTGATTGCATATTCCTTACAAAGGACCATCACGTGATGCGTTAGTGCCGTAATGGCTTCAACGCATTCAATTATCATTGCTTTCATTAGCTCCTGATCAGCAACTGTAAGTTGTTCTCTTTTCTTCGATATAGGCGCTGATCGCATGACCATCAGCGCTTCTTCCGCTTCTTCTATTGATTTAAAATGTGTCGCTGCTCTATGTAAGTCGGCGTTGTCCAGATATGGAACACTGGCACCGCCTGTGACTTCTTCTTGGATCGCTAGATATAACCGAGGTTCATCGAATGTGTCAGCAACCTGTTTCATAAAATGCTTTTGTGCCTGTCGCTTACCGTTCTCAACCTTAGCTACCGAAGAGCGATCAATTAGAATCTGTTCTGCAAATTCCTCTTGTGTCAGACCCTGCTCTTTTCTAAATGTCTGTATCACATCTCCTATAGACAATTTTCTCACCTCCCCCTGTCCAATAGCATCTGGGGAACTGGACAAAACAGCTCATTAAAGCTTTCAAAATGGACAATTTGGCTCAGTAGATATATTGTTTTGTGACATCCATTCGGAATAAAATTAAGGTGTAAGTTGTTCCCGTCCCCTTGTTATCCCCTCACCCGCTGGCGCTGGATCCGCTCCGGCGGGTTTCTTCTATCCTTCTCAAACTATCCGACGCTTCTTTTAGAACACTTTTCCTTTCAAGCTTCGATAAGCTTTCCGGGTTCATTGCGTAATTTGGAAGTGACATGTCCAGCGCGATCTCTAAATCCATATTTTTCAGTAGGCTTCTCGTTACTATTGCTGAGATGCAGCCTGTTCTGGATGAATTACGAATCCACCGAAATCGCATCTTACGCAACCCGCCCCTTCCTATTCACCTTCGATTTTTCACCAGCGTTGTCCCGGATCCATTCGGTATGTTCGTCGATCCAAATCATGAGAGAATTAGTCGGTACCTTTGGATGTCCAAATTCTCGAATGACAGGGAAGTCTTCGCGATTCAAAAGCTCTCCTGCTTTCGTCGCACCAATATCCAACAATTCCATAAGCCGTTGCTTATTGAGGATAGGTGGCAAAGAAGACTTTAATGCGTGTCTTTCTATTGCCTGATCCACGGCATCGTTAATGGCGTCTTGCAGCTGGCCGAAATCAACCTGTACTTTAAAAATCCCTGCTTCCATTTGAGTCCCGCCTTTCTATTCGAATTTCACAAGTACAAAACGGCTCCGACTTGGTTCATGGCTGATGTAGTTCATAACCCAGCCTTCATTCAACAACTGTCTTACTTCTTCAGGATCACGTGTTTCCCGGATCTCTTTAATGTCTTCTAGATTTTGTTCCAATGTGCTCCCCTCCCCTTGGTGTTGCACCTACCTCTTTACCAACCGCTAGGTAGTTCAGAACTTATCGACTTCGTATTTCCAATCTGTGAGAAAGAATTAATTCCATTGAGAGTTTCAATTGCCTTGGAGATTGCCACCACGCGATCCGATGCAATTGGCTCTCGCCCCAATTCTTTAATCAACGCTTCAATAGCCGCGTTCATAGCCTCATTCCGCTTTTTGTTCATCTCACCCCACCTCCTTATTTATTTTTGCTATTTTAGCAAATCTTTTTTCAAAAAAATTTTCAATCCTACACTCTAATTTATTCGCAAGCACAGGTAAGTGGTTCGCTTTAAAAGCGTAACTACCCTCCTCATACTTCATATAGGTTGATGCATTTTTAAAACCTAAAACTCCGGCCATGTCTTGCAAAGATAATCCCAATTCAAGTCTTCGCTGTTTTACAAATCCTAGATTAACTTCGTTACTTAGTTTCCCGGTTTTGATACTCACTACACACCTCCTACTCTTGCTGTTTCAGCAAACTATCTGATACCAATATATATTGCTATTTTAGCAAAGTCAAATGTTAATTTGTTATTTTAGCAAAATTATTTTTTCTGTTTTAGAAAAATGTTAAACTTATGTTGCCATATTAGAAAACAAGGAGGGTGAATATTTTGTCTGTTGCAGGAGACCGAATTAAAAAACTTAGAGAACGTGAAGGTCTCACTCAACTTGATCTTGCTAATAAGATGGGTATTAATAACAGTGTACTTTCGCGGATCGAGGCAGGGAAAAGGTCGGTCGAAGAAAGTGAGCTGAATTATTTTGCGGATTATTTTGATGTAACAACAGACTATCTCCTTGGAAGAAGCGATAACCCAAAAGGGTATGCGACAAACATGTCCTTTTATGGTGGCCCTGAGAATTATACCGAGGATGAAATTGAAGAGATGGAGGCAGCCTTGGAGCGTTATAGAGCAATGAAGCGCAGAGCTGCTGAGCAAGTAGAGAAAGACTCGAAGAATTAGCAAATACCCCAACCGATGGGGAAGATTATTTAGGTGAAATTGTTATGGAATTTGCAGATCAAATTAAATCATTAGCTAAAAGGGTTCAAAAAATGAAGGATAGCATCTTGACAGAGGAAGCTACTAAAACCTCTGTAATTATGCCTTTCTTTCAAGCGCTTAATTACGATGTCTTTAATCCTGAAGAATTTCTCCCTGAATTTGTTGCCGATGTAGGGATCAAAAAGGGTGAAAAAGTTGATTATGCGATATTGCAGGATCGTAAACCAATAATTCTGATTGAAGCTAAGTCTATCCAAGAACAACTCACTAAACATGACTCCCAACTATTCAGATATTTTGGGACCACTTCTGCTAAGTTTGCAATTCTAACCAATGGAATCGTTTATAGGTTTTACACAGATTTAGAAGAACAGAATAAAATGGATACCACACCATTTTTCGAATTTAATCTATTTGATATACGTGATCACCAGATTACTGAATTAAGTAAATTCAAAAAAGACATATTCGATGTTGAAAGTATCAATACAACTGCAGCTGAACTAAAGTATACGAGTGAGGTTAAAAATTACCTTAAAACTCAATGGGATACTCCTAGCGACGATTTTGTTTCGGTTATTCTATCCGATGTTTACCCTGGAAAAAAAACCAGACAAGTAATTGAAAAATTTAATGGTATAGTGAAACGGTCGCTTAAAGAGTTTGTTAATGACATCCTAAATGACAAGCTTCAGACAGCTCTGGCCAATACAAACTCGGAGCAAGTTTCTCATAAAGAAATTGCTTCTACCATTGAGAAGGTTGTTGATGAAGGACCCGAAATCGTTACAACTCAAGAAGAACTTGAAGGTTATATTACAATTCGAATCCTTTTGAAAGAAATTATTGCACCTGAGAGGGTAAACCACCGTGACAATCTGAGTTATTTCAACATTCTAATAGATAATAACATCCGTAAATGGGTGTGTAGGTTGCACTTTAATAGTGTCAACAAGATGATCCAGTTTAACGATGAAGATAAAACTACAATCACCCTCAATGATGTTGCAGATCTGATATCTCATAAAGAAAAATTGATATTAACTGCAGAGCGATTCATTTAAATTTCTCATTTCCAAAAGAGCCCTATGTACTGGGCTTTTCTTTTTAAATATTAAGCGAACATACATTCCTCTCAAGGAGATGTTTTCCTTTTATCAGAATTGGAGTTAGTAAAAAATCAAAAAGCATGCTCTACGAGCCGGTTATCATAAAAACAACTGTCGAGGATCCAAGTCCACAACATATTAACCATCCCACCGTCTTTCGTGACAAAACCGACGACAACTATAAAAGTAAATAGTCCATCACTCTTAGCCGAAAACGGCTTTTATTTTCATACTCAGATCGAACATACATTCTTAAAAGAGGTGCAGCACATGTTATTTACATACTATCACGAGACGGCACTCGAACATTCAATAACTACACATTACCGATTACATCAATTTCTAGCACCTGAAGATCTGTTGGATATTGAACGTATTGCCGAATCTTTTGATGTATATCTGAGATTCGATAAATGCAAGTCAGTATCTGATAACCAAGAAAAAATCATAATTATTGATAATCGATTGATTGTCGTACAACAGCGGAAAATTTTCTTCCATGAATTATGTCATGTGCTACGGCATGTTGGTGATCAACGCAAAATGCATTTTCTGTTCAAAGAAGGTCAAGAGACTGAGGCTGATAACTTCGTTTTATATGCATTTATGCCTTTCTATATGATATCTCAACTAGAAATACCAAATCGCCAGGAGGATGCGATTCGGTTTTTAGCATCCACTTTCAAGGTGCCTTTAAAGCTTGCAGGGAAACGACTTGAACAAATCCAACGAAGAGATTTACAAGGCAGAATGCTAGCTGACTCAGTCAAACAAACAGAAACCAAAAGAAATACGATTAATGTATCACATCATAATCACGGAGAGACGAGACTCTATGCTTATTTTGATTCAACAGGGGATTATATCGAGCCTTCCCAAATTATAATCCAGGTCGATCCGCAAACATTGATATCTGAACAGGAGATACTCTTCTCACCAGAGGGCCCTTTTGAACGGCTTGAGGAGAGCCAGTTAGAAGCGTTCGTAGATAGTAAGCCCATAAAGTTTAATGATTTGGATTACACAAGGGATGGGAGAATTAGTTTGAAACTAAGCCATCTCGCAAGCAGGTATTACAACTCCGCCTTTAAGTTCATCGTGCAAAGAAAGGATATTGAGCAAGTATTAGATTGTTATGGCGCAGATTTTTAAGGAGGGTGATGAAGCGTGGCGAGTTATACTAAAATCCCAGCAAAAAATAAACAAGGTTATAAATGGATCTGCACACTAGAAGGGCCACCTGATCCACTGACGGGAAAACGAAGACAAATCCCGCGCCGAGGCGATACAAAAAAAGAAGCATACGATCGAGCAAAAGCAGTGGTTGATGCTTTAAATAAACATGGAATCGATCATAGGAAAGTAAAAAAGCAGACCTTCGAGATAGTTTCTAAAGATTGGTTGAAGACATATTCAAAACGAAGAGTGAAAAAAAAGACTATCAAGCTTCGTGAGGAAACACTTCAGGTTCTTTATCGCTATATTGCGAGTAAACAAATCGACAAGATTAATCATAGAGATCATCAGGACATATTAAATGACCTCGATGATCAGGGATACTCAAGAAGCCGGTTGCTTAGCGTAAACAGTGTCGCTAACATGGTATACAAATATGCAGTCAAAGAGAAATTGAGGCGGGACAATCCGTGTTATGGAGCAGAGATCCCAACAAAGGCACTCACGGTAGAAGAGATCGAAAACGATCCTATCGAAGAGAAATACTTCAAGAGGCAAGAACTTAGTGAATATCTTACAGCTACAGTCCGGTTAAAAAATATTCAAAAGACAGCCATTTTTTATTTGCTTACCTTTTCTGGAATGAGATCAGGTGAATTATGCTCGTTAAAATGGCCAAACATCAATTTTGATGAGAAAAATATCAGAATTACAAAAACCATCTACTGTGAGAATAATAACATTGCAAATTACGAGCTGACACCACCAAAAAACGAGGGATCGATTAGAACTGTTGATATTGACCCCTCCGTTATGAATTTATTAAAACTTCATCAGAGGAAGCAACAAAAATTCAATATGACCTATCGTAATTTTAATAAAGACTTCCACGATGAAAAATTTGTGTTCAGCAGGGATAATGGGTACCCCTTTCTTCCCATTGATGTCTACCGTTACATGAAGCAAATTCTTAAGAAGACCAAAATAACCAAAGAAGCATCACCTCATATCTTCCGCCATACGCATATAAGTTTACTGGCCGAGGCAGAAGTTGACTTAAGAACTATAATGCAACGAGTCGGACATACTGATGCGAAAACCACTCTAAGAATTTATACGCACGTGACTGAAAAGATGAACGAAAATGCCAATAAGAAAATCAATACTCATTATTCGGACATACTGGGAATTCCGATTTTGCAAGAAACGTGATTTTTTTTGTGATTTTTCGAATAAAACAAAACCCAAAAACGCCCGTTATCGTTATGATACTGGCGTTTTTGTTTGTACTTGTAATCTATCGACATTATAGCATAGTTCGTGGGGAAAGAAGGAATATCAATAATATAGTGTCTCATCCTATCTATCTCATATAAAACCGATCAATATAAAGAACTTAAATAACAGGCTCTCTGCTTTGGATTGTCTGTACAACTTGCTCTTACGTGCATAATGCAACCTGTCTATAAAACTTGTACGAGATGCAAGGAATAACTCCAACTGCTCTTTTTTTAGGCCAGTTAAACGTGATCCATAGATTCTATCAAACTCACTCGCTTGTTTATGCAGCAAATCTTTGCCTGTATGTCTCTTAAAGCTCGCCCATTTGCTCTTTAGCTTATCCGCGATTGAGTTGCTACCTCCCACCACATTGTTACTGTGCTGACGGTATAACATCGATGGCGTGTTGTCGTAAATTACGGTTCCAAATGCGGATACAAGCAAGTAAAACCACCAGTCGTGCATAAGAACTTTTTTACTGTCCACAGATTTACTATTCATAAAAAGGTTCCTTGCTGACCGATTCATGGTTAACGTCGCGCCAATAGCGATGTTCTCATATAACGCATTAAAGAAGGATGGCTCCCGTGCCGGAGGCTTGGGCCATGTACCTTTTTGATTTAATTCGTTATCCGTTAGGTAGGTCGATGTAAATACCATCGCGGGTATTTCTGTATGTACGGAGGAATTTAAGCGAGTTATAGCTCCCTCCACCTTATGATCAAGCCACACGTCATCCTGGTCGCAAAAACAGTAGTAATCAGCTTCAGCGTCTGCAGCACGCAGCAGTTCAAAGAAACTGGAGACAACGCCGACATTCGTTCCTTTGATGAGTTTTATGTTATCCGGATGTATCCTCATCAATTGTTCGAGAACGTCTACTGTTAGATCCGTGGATCCATCGTCTCGTATCAAAATCGAAATGGAGGGGTGTGTCTGATTGAGAATGCTCTGGATTTGTTCGGAAATATACTGTTCGCCATTGTAGGCGGATAACAATACTTGCACTTTATTCATCATGAAAGAACCTCCGGAAAACATTGGCTTCATACTATCGTCATACATTAGATCTATGAGTGAATTAAAAGATAGACCAATAAAAGACCTGATCCATACAGATCAGGTCTTTTACATCGCTGTATTTACTTTAAGTATAGTTCAGGGTGCTGCTTCATATCCACCATAAACTGCTTCAGTCCTTCGCGCCAATGCGGTAGATCCTCTAATTGGTTTAGGCGGATAGCCAGGTGATCCATTGTTGAATTAGCCGGACGCGGAGCGGGCCGTGGAAACTCTGCTGTCGTGCAGGGCTGCAGTTCAGCCATGATCTCTAGTCCCAATTGTTCTCGTGCTTCTTCAAAAATAGCCTGAGTGAATTCATACCATGTACAAGAGCCTCTGTTGGAGGCATGATATAAGCCGTATTTTTCGGTGGAGATGAGGTTTAACAAAAATTGTGCCAGATCTACCGTGTAGGTGGGAGAACCCTTTTGGTCATTAACCACCTTCAGCTGAGGTTTTTCCTGACCTAGCCGGAGCATCGTTTTCACAAAGTTATTCCCGTGTAACCCAAATACCCAAGATGTCCTTACGATAAACCACTTGGAGCAGAAGTCCCGGAGCATTTGCTCGCCTGCCAGCTTGGATCGACCATAAATCGTTTGCGGGTCGGTGTCGTCGTACTCAACATAAGCCGTCTCACTAGTACCATTAAAAACATAATCCGTGCTGATATAGACTACGGCGGCACCTATCTTTTCGGCGGATACTGCGATATTTCGCGTACCTATCGTATTCACGAGATAAGCACCGTCTGTATCGGTTTCGGCTGCGTCTACAGCCGTATAAGCCGCACAATGGATGATGAAATTCGGATTATGAGATGAAATAACCTGTTCGCATAGCTCCATATTCGTAATATCCAGTTCTGCTCTTCCACAGCCGATAACCTGATGCCCAGCTTCAGCAAGAACATGCGTTACATCCTGGCCCAACTGACCGTTGGCTCCGGTTACGAGTACCTTCATTCAGCTTCACCCAACCGCTTCCCGTACTGCTGGGTCATATAATCCCGGTAAGCTCCGGACTGGATACGTGTCCACCAATCCTTATGGTTCAAATACCACTGAATCGTTTCCTTAATGCCTGTCTCGAAGTTATGCTTGGGCTTCCATCCCAGCTCATTCATGATTTTTGTGGGATCAATGCCATAACGACGGTCATGGCCTGGGCGATCTGCAACATAAGTGATCAAGGATTCCGGCTTGCCGAGCTCTTCCAGAATCGTTTTGACAATATGCAGATTGGTCCGCTCGTTGTTTCCCCCGATATTATAAACCTCACCTATTTTCCCCTGATGAATAACCAGGTCGATCGCACTGCAATGATCCTCGACATACAGCCAATCGCGGATGTTGAGGCCATCGCCATAGACTGGCAAAGATTCATCATTTAGGGCACGAGAAATAATCAGAGGGATCAGTTTCTCTGGGAATTGGTATGGTCCATAATTATTCGAGCAACGGGTGATGTTAATCGGGAGACCAAAGGTCTCATGATAAGCTCTTACAAGCAGATCCCCGCCTGCTTTGCTGGCTGAGTAAGGGCTGTTAGGAGCAAGTGGTGTGGTTTCAGAGAATAATCCCGTATCCCCGAGAGAACCGTATACTTCGTCAGTGGATACTTGAACAAACTTGGTCACGCCATATTTTTTGGCTGCATCCAGAAGAACCTGTGTGCCCATGACATTGGTGTTTACAAAGATTTCCGGTTCCAGGATGCTGCGATCCACGTGGGATTCTGCTGCGAAATTAACTACGACGTCGATGCCTTGTTGAAAAATGGCGTCTACTGCTGGTTTGTCAGCGATGTCTGCTTGGACGAACGAGTAGTTAGGATGGTGTTGAACGGATTTTAAATTTTCAAGGTTGCCCGCATACGTAAGAGCATCCATGTTAATGATCTGGTAATTCGGATACTGCTGAATCATATATAAAATAAAGTTACTGCCTATAAAACCGGCCCCGCCGGTAACAAGAAGTTTCATCCAAACTGCCCCCTAGTCAAAATTCATCTCTGCGTCTTTCAGCAGCGGGTGCTGCTGGTCTTTATCCGATAGAATCGGATTCGACGTTGGCCAATCGATCCCCAAAGCCGGATCACTCCATAATATGCCGCGGTCATTTTCGGGGGAATAATATTCGTCCACTTTATAGAGAACCTGGGTATTGGGCACAAGCGTACAAAAACCATGGGCAAAGCCCTTAGGAACAAGCAGCTGACGATGGTTGTGTTCGCTTAAAATGACACCAACCCACTGACCAAAGGTAGGAGAGCTTTTTCTGATGTCTAAGATCACATCGTAGATAGCACCTGTTAAGACACGTATGAGTTTGGTTTGAGCCTTAGGGTTGAGCTGATAATGAAGACCACGCAGGACACCAGCTTCAGCGGATAAAGATTGGTTGTCTTGGATGAAATTATAGGCAATGCCATGTTGCTTAAATAGCGAATCGTTGTAACTCTCCATAAAGAAGCCACGGCTGTCACCGTGGACCGTTGGTTCAATAATAGAAGCCCCGTTTAATGACAACAGAGTAACAATCATTTCAATAACCTCCTAAACTTTGAGTTTGCCAAACTCTTCAGTAAATATTACATTATGCGCCAACTCATTAGCTTTTGCCAACGAAGCATGTGTTCCCGCATCAGTCCACCATCCGTTTAGGACATCGTAAGTGAGCTCACGTCTTGCAATATATGCATTGTTAACATCTGTGATCTCAAGTTCCCCACGTGCAGACGGCTTAAGTGTCTTAACAATATCAAAGACATGATGATCAAACATGTAAATTCCTGTTACAGCATAATTAGATTTGGGGTTAGATGGTTTTTCTTCAATAGAAACAATTTGATCTCCTTGAAGCTCGGGCACACCAAAGCGTTTAGGATCTTTTACTTGTTGAATAAGAATTTTCGCTCCATTTTGCTGCTTTCTAAAATTCTGAACGAACAGCGATAGATCGTCTTCGAAAACATTGTCACCTAAAATAACAACCATCTGATCAATTCCAACAAAGCTCTCAGCAAGATCTAACGCTTGAGCGATTCCACCTGCTTCATCCTGCACCTTATATGTAAAGGTGACCCCCATCTCGCGGCCGCTACCCAAAAGGTTGACGACATCTCCCATATGATCCTTGCCAGTGACAATTAGAATATCGTGTATATCGGCTTGTTTTAACTTGTAAACTGAATGAAATATCATCGGGTACTTACCTACAGGAAGTAGGTGTTTATTAGTGACTTTTGTCAAAGGATACAAACGTGAACCGGTTCCACCAGCTAGGATTATGCCTTTCATTTTATCTCCTTTTTTCGCGTTAAGTTAAGTTAGTAGCAGTCTGCTTAGATGACTCATAATTACCTGATACATTTCTCCCAATGCTCATGAAAATAACTTCATCATCTTGGATAGGTTTAATACAGTTTCTACCATCGATAATTACACGTGACCTCATATTCTGGGAGGTTTTTCTCCAATCCTTTTCTACGATTTCTTTCCATTCAGTAACAAGAAGCGCTGCTTCTGAGTCTATAATTGCTTCCTCAACACTGTTACAGAATGTTACTGTATTGGGAAGGATTGTCTTTGCTTCAGTCATCCCAACCGGGTCATATACTTTAATTCCTATATTACCATCCGTGAGATCAAGTAAATCATTTATGATTTTTAAAGAAGGAGCCTCTCTAAGATCATTAGTATTCGGCTTAAATGTTAAACCTAGTATAGAAACGACTCTTCCTCTCAGATCAGGATAAACGGAGAGTAATTTCCCTATAACTCTTTGGTATTGTTTTCGGTTTACCTCTACGACCTCTTCCATTAGAGAAAAATTATGTCCTACTTTTTGAGCAATGTTAATTAAGCCAAGTGTATCCTTAGGAAAGCACGCACCTCCAAAACCAATCCCAGCACTGAGGAATTTACTCCCTATACGACTGTCACTCCCTATACCCTTTGCAACCTCGGTTACGTCAGCCCCTACTTTCTCAGCAAGATTGGCAATTTCATTTATAAACGATATCTTCATAGCAAGAAATGAATTAGCAGCATATTTAATTAATTCAGCACTATGAATGTCCGTTAATTGTATGTGGATTTGAAATGGCTCATGCAATTCTAGCAATTGTTTTCTTGCTTTTATTGAATCCACGCCAATGACAATTCTCTCGCCATTTAATATATCATTTACTGCGGAGCCTTCCCGTAAAAATTCAGGTACAGAAGCAACATCGAAATTTGTATCTGTGTGACTCTTTATAATATCACGAACTCTAAATGCTGATCCTACCGGCACTGTACTCTTATTAACAATCACCTTATAACTAGAGATTGAATTACCAATGATACGTGCTACATCTTCCACATAAGACATGTCTACGCTGCCATCAGATAATGATGGAGTACCTACTGCTATCATTATAATATCTGATGAATTTATAGCATGACTAAGGTCAGTAGTAAAATATAAATTACCATTTAAACTATTTTTAATGATTAGTTCTTCGAGGCCAGGCTCATATATCGGACAACGATTTTGTTTTAATTGATTAATCTTATTCTCATCAATATCTGCACAAATTACTTTGTGTCCTATTTCTGAGTAACATACTCCAGATGCTAAACCAACATAGCCAGTACCTATCATAGTTATGTTCATATATTTATTACCTCCGGTACTAATTACTTTGGACTCACCAAATATTGCAAAAGAATTTCCTTGAATATTTTTGCGCGTTTAAAAAAGGAATGTTCAGTATGAACAAGTTGCTTCCCTTTAAGTGCAATTTCCTCTCTCTCAGAATCGTGAGCCAAATAATATTCTATCAATGTATTAAGCTCATCCTTACTGTGATAAATGACTACATTTTCTTTAAAAATGCCTAGAATTTCTGGGACATTGTTTGCAATAACTAAAGCCCCACTTGCCATCGCTTCATATATTCTGAGATTTATCGTTCCTATGTTGAACGGAGCAATATCTTCAATAACTATTTTGCTGCGCTGGTATATTCTAGGCAGGCTTGAATATGGTACTGTTCCTCGATGAAAGTCTGACCAAGGATGTACTTTTTGCCCGGTCTCCAATTTTCCATAAAAATGAAATTTCGATCTCTTATCCACAATAAGATTTTTAACTATTTCTCTTTCAACATGAAATATATTTCCAACAAAACAAACATCTATATCTCTAACTATATCCTTATGTTCTACTTTAAATAGATTGGTGTTTGCAGCTAGAGGAACAATACCCCATAATTGTGATTCTCCAACATCAATTGCTATAAAATTATTAGCGTATTTCGAAGAGGTAATAATTCCATCAAAGTCTCTAAGCCACTCTGCTCTTCTCCATTCTTCAAGAAACCCCCGGATCCATGCTATTATAATTGTGCCATCCGAAATATTCAGTGTTCGAATATCGCAATCATGTAGCATAGTTATTAGAATATCAGTAGAGCGAGGGATATCCTCCCATTCATTACTCGGTCTTCTAGCGAGGTAGCTAATTTTATAATCAAATAATTGATTTAAGGCTTCCCCTAAACCTCGAGCGGAAAAGTAATCGCCTGCTGTTGTTGACATATCGTTTTCAGTTACTAAGAATGTGATATGTAACGGTTCTTCGGACCAATACCTATCTACCGAGTTGAGCTTTTCTTCCCAAATAACCGAAGAAAGCCATTCATTCCAATTGTCATTAAAGTACTCATGGTTATATATTCTTGATTTTTTTATGACTGTCTTTTTTTGTTTAATTTGAGATGAAAACTCTCTATGAAATAAAAGAGATTTTCTAGATACTAAAATATCCTTCCCCTGTTTTTTAACCTTTAGGCAGTAATCCACATCTTCTCTTCCAAATTTATAATTTTCATCAAACCCTCCAAGACTATCGAACAATTTCTTGTCAGTAAGTAAACATGCAGCAGTTACAGCTGGTACGCTTATTATTTCTTTTTTTGAATCTCCGAAAAGAGGACTTTGATACTTTCCAATATTGAAGGGTATAATTCCTGCTTTTGTCCAATTGAACTTGATTCCATCATGTTGAATTGAGCATCCTGGATATATAACTTCTTTAATGTTCACTCTTGACGAATATAATTGATTGTAAATTAATCTTGCTCCAACAACACCAACATTCTTCTCATTTAATATCAAACCTAGCATTTCATCTAACCAACCATATAAAGGGACAGTATCGTTATTTAATAATAACAAGTACTGTCCTAGTGCCTTAGAAGCCCCATAATTGACACTCTGAGAGAAGTTTAAATCTTGACTTGTATTGAAATATTTTATATTTAATTTATTACCCCATTCATCCACGTATCTTTTCGTGAAATCTTTACTTCTATTATCGACAATAATAACCTCAATATTAGAATATAAAGTATTTTTCTTAAGACTAGGTAGTAAGTCTTCTAAATACTCTTTTCCATTTTTAGTAGGTATAATTATGCTAACCAATGGACTAATTGTATCTATCACTAATGGGTTTGCAATATTTTGAGCATACGCTTTTATTTCAGACTCTTGCGAGACATTCAATAACAAATTTATATTAGGGTTCACTAATTTATTCTGAATTCTTTTTTTGATACTAATCACTCTTTTTTTTGCGTTCTTCCCCTGTAAATAAACAGAACGCACAGTTCTGTAAATCCCCCCATAACCAGTGCGTCTTAGAATAAATCTTTTAACTTGATCTTTAATGCTAGCGCGGTCTGTGTTGGGTATTTTATTGTTTAAGATGAATCGATTTTTATTGTTCTCAATTTTGTATTTATTTAACAGATACAATAATTCTTGAACTCTATGAACAACAGTATGTTTTTTTAACACTTCTTCATACAATAATTCAGAATTTAATCTATACTTATTCGCGTTCACCCCTATATCCATTATTAATTCTTTTAGTTGAGCTTTATTCTCATAAACCAGAGCATCCGGAAATAACTTTATTATTTCCGGATGATTATCATTTATGGTGATCGCTTTGCATACAGCTGCATCATAAAAGCGATTATTAATAAATCCATATCTACGCATATCTTCCCAATGATCATTCAACAAAATATTTGCTGAGGAATACAGCTCGTTTAAATTTTCATTTGGCCACCATTTTGAAAGTATATGACGACTCGGCACAAATTTCTTCCATCCATCTCCAATTATTCCCAGATTGATATTACTTTCCATCGCATCCCTAACTATGTCACGAAACACACCGCGGGAATTCCCCACAAACAGTAACTGGTTCTGCAATTTATTATTAAATTTATAGAAAAACACCTTGGTATCAGTAAATTGCAAAAATACTTCTACTGGAACATCAAGCAATTCCCTTAATTTTTCTGCATACATTTCTGAGGAAACCAAAATCAAGTCATATCGCTCATATTCCCCTCTGGTTATATTTTCCGGATGGGAAATGTTCCACATAATATTAAAATGATTTTTCTTAACACTATAGGAGGAAAGTCCACGGAAATGAATCACTACATCGTCTTCATTATCGTCTTGTAAATCCCATTCTGGTAATATTTGAACTTTGCAATTATGCCCTTGTTCTACTAGTTCATCCGCTAAACTCTTAGCCAAATAATAATCTCCCCAACTTTTTAATTGGGAACGGTTTGGAACTCCTATTTTTATACAAAAATTCAAATTATTCATAATATTAATCTCCACAAAGGACATTTGCCCACTGCTGATATTTTTCTTTCAACAAGTAGTTATTTTTCATATCATTTTCAATATTAATTTTAATTTGGTTTCTAAATGATGGATCTTCTATAAATTCTTTCATTGCCTGAAACCATTCGTCATCACTATCACATAATAATCCATTAGCTCTATTAGTGATAATGCTCTTATAAGGGACTCTATCTGAATATATACCCGGTAACCCTAATGCACTATAATCTAGATATTTCAAATAGCTCTTTGCATTATTTATTTTGCTATCTACTAGCGGGGCAACAGCAAATGTAAAAGTATTAACTTCCTTAATCCATTTAATGAAATCTATATAGTTCTCTAACCCTTTTGGTACGATAATCTTCTTATACCATTCTGCGTCCTCCTTACTTCCACCTACTATATAAAATTCAATTTTATACCCATTCTCTCTTCCCCATTTCTTTATTCGTTCAACTGCCGGTCGGATTAGTTCCAGATCACCAGAGTGAGTGTTTGATCCAATGTACACTATATCTACAGATTTTTTAAAATTATTTTCATGATTGTTAATCATATAAGGGTACCATATTCGTTCATCCAATACATTTGGTATTACAGTAATATTTGAACTATATTCAGAGAACCTATCTTTTAGTATTGGTGAAGATACAGTAACATCATCTGCCACCCCTAAAAGAAAGCGAATAGTATCGTTTTTTTCTTTGTAGAGATCATATTCAGGGTGAGATTGGTCAATCGATAAAAAATCATCATCAATTTCAAATATTAAGCGATTACCCTCTTCACTACATATTTCAGACAACTTTTTAGCTGCGTTATAATCAAAACAATCACGTTGTACTATAACAGCATCATAACTCCCCAATTTTTCTGGAAATTCTATAACATTCGTATCTAGCACTTCCAGGTGCAAATACTCCTTAGTTATCGGATGTGTTAACGGAAGAATCAATCGAATGTATCCCGACGGATTATGGAGCCCTCGCATACCTTTTTTTGTAAATAAAGCGACTCGTTTTAAATTCATTCCATAAAGCAATTGACTATATAGGAAACTATAATCTCTAGACATTTCCTCAGCATTACGAATTTGAATTTCCTTTACTACATCTACCATCTTTTTATAACCACTAATGTCCTCTGAAAGTTTTATGATCATATCATACGATTTTTTGGCATCATTAAAATCTAAAAACCAACCCCCGCCAGTATTCAAGATTCTCTCTTCTATTGTACCGATACGAGTCGCTAAGACCGGGATCCCACATATCCATGCTTCACTTAATGTATGACAATAAGTTTCTGGCCATATCGAAAATATCCCTACGAAAGACGGTTTTATTTGTCCAACTATGGAATAAAACTCCTCCCTCTTGTATGCGCCATGATTAATACCGTAAGGAATTAAACTTTCATCAACCTTCCCCATAAAATGAAACTCTATGCAATTAGATCTATCTTGCATCTTTAGCTTTTTAATAAATTCTAGCCCTTTATGATTATCAATATTTCCTGGAAGAAGTATTTTTATCAATTCACCTTTTTTAGGAGTTTCATAATAATCCGGTTTTTCTAAGGAACTTATTTCCTCTTCACGGCCGTGCTCTATCACTGCAAAATGTTTACTGTTTAAGATTGGGTAGATAGTTGTATATACCTCTTTTGAAGTTTTGGAAGTAGTTACAAAAGCAGAGCATTTCTCGATTAACCCTTGTACCTTTTCTCTCCAAACATTAATCCACTGATTCTTTAAATCTGGTAATCCTTCTCGCACCCAATTTGATGGTATTTGACAAACTCCAGTACCACTACTACATCGTCCTGCACAATACTTATTTTCATTATCTAAAAGATGGATAGATGGACAAACAAAATAGAAATCATGAAATGAGAGTACAACTTCGAGGCCTAGTTTGTTTGATAAATATGCAATGTCAAATGTATGGGCTAATAAATGTCTAATATGTACTAAATCTATATTTAACCTTGAAAGTATATTAAAATAAATTTCCTCATAATCATATCGTGTGAAATTCGTTATTTTCCATGGTTCAGGGAGTTTCCATTCCTTTATCGTAGAAAATTCTTTATCTTTATAACAAAATAATCGCAAAACTTTTGTGTTTGATGTTAATACAAAGCACTCAAAACCTTTTTCAATGTAATTCATTAGATCTTTATTTGTGTTAGGTGTTCCGCCTGATCCTTGGTGAAGTACATATAGAATACGCTTTTGATTACCAAGTATATTAATTGATGGAGATTCTACAGCCTTAGTAATATTCTCTCTTATTTTTCTCAATAAGCTCGAATTAATAAATTCATTAACAAGATCGGTGTAATCTGGATGCAACTTATCGAGTATCGCTCTATTATTTTTCATAAGTTCATTCTTTTCATCAGAAAATGAAGCACTTCTTTTGTGGTATATATAGGTACTATCGTCGATAATATTAATCCATCCGGCTTTCAGAGCACGCATACAAAAGTCATTTTCTTCACCATACCCCCTATGAAACTGAATAGAATCCATTCCACCAATATCTTGAATCAACTTACGTTTAATATACATACAAAAACCATTTCCAGTAGGAACTTCTGGATATTCCAACTTTGAACAACACTCTACCAGTTTAGCCATACTATCTACTGTCAAGTGAGTAGGTATTTCGTTAATCACTCCAATAACTGGAACAGAAAATGCCCCAGCTGCATTAGAAAATGGAGTTACTGTTCCGATTTTAGAGTTTGAGTACGCGGCTGTTCTTAATTTTAATAGCCATCTACTCGTTACAATAGTATCGCTATTTAATAATACAACATCATTTTGTGAAGTATTAATGCCTACATTCACACTTTCAACATAACCTTTATTGGATTCATTCTCAATAATGATAAACCTTGTATCATTCGAAAAAGTGCTCAAGTATTCATTAACTCTTGGGTCTGTACTGCAATCATTTACAATTATCAACTCATATGCGATCTTTGTATGTTTTAATACACTCTCTATACAAAGCTTAAAGTCTTCAAAAGCATTAAACACTGGAATAATAATTGAAATTTTATTATTACTGAAGTATCCTTCTAGATTTTCACGAGAATATTTGTCTTTAAAAGATATCACAGATTCATAGGTGTGCTCATTTATACTTCCATGCTCTGTAAATGATTGCACAGAAATATTAGGAGTTGGGTGTGTTGGTTTTGTTTTTTTTTGTATTGCCCTACCAATGATTTTTGTTAGTTTTATTGGTAGTTTAATTAGATTCTTTGGATGCTCAACTGAGCTGATTAATGCATCACCTAATTGATATCTTATTGAAGAGATGTGAGTTGCTGCAGCATGTCTATAATGCTTTTCTCCTTCCTCCAATCTATTTCTTTCTTTCTTCGTTTTTTCTAAAAGTTCACAAGTAGATTGATAGACATTTTCCAGTTCCACTTGGTTCTTTTTCAATAAAGCAAAATCATTTTCAACCTCTTGTAATTTTATTTCCATTTGATTTTTCTCAGTAGTTAATGACACTAGTTTTTCATTCAACTCTTCATTAGTTCCCATGAGTTCAAGTTTATTTTGCTGAAGATTATCAAGTTCATGCGATAACTCACCAATTTCTTTTTTATGCTGCTTATCTTTCTCCTCAGTTTTATCTTTTATTTCATTGATATTCCTCAATTGATTAATTCTATCTGTTTCAAGTCTTGTAGCAATACAATCAAACAAAGTACTACTACGCATAAAATTAATAACTTCTTTTAAAGTACTTGGAATGATTACTCCTATACCATAAAAACCACGTAACTTAAAAAACTCTAACTCAAAGGAAGTTTCATTAAGAAAGTCCTCAATCGCAGTAAGCACACCATTTCGGGGATTGTTTTCATATACAGAATTTAACATGTGTGAATTTATGCCCGTAGGATCCAAAGAAGACTTACCCGGCACTAGCCCTGATTGTTTGTACGGTTGTCTGAATTCAGATGGAATATTTTCCGGATTATAGTACATGTCCCTTCTACCATATGGCCAATCAATATCGTGTACAAACAGAACCGGAAATCTTTTAGAATTTTTCTTAAAAGTATGTTCTATAATTTTCAGTTCATGATAAACAGTGTACCAATTATGATCACCGTCAATTAAGACTGCATCGTAATCTTCAATTAATGGTAGTGCAGAGAGACTTAATTCCTTTATACAAAAAAAATGATCATTATTTTCCTGTTTCATCAGCGCAGTATCATATTTTGGATCAGGGTCAATGGAGTACAATATACCTCCACTAGTTTTAGTAAACTCAATAAGTTTATTAGTATTTAAGCCACTAAAACTACCGATCTCCACAATGTTTTTGGACTCGTTTAACCAAAGTACAGGTTGTATAAGGCACTCCCAATATCTGTTCATAATTCCTCCCACTTCATACTCATTCCTGATCTTTAAATTTATTTAACACATGAGCTGTTTCACCTATCATTTTTAATTGACCTTTGTCTATCCATATAGTCCGATCACATATTTTTTCTATCTCTCCAAGAGAATGAGAAACAAAAAGTACCGTTGTTCCTCCTTCTAGTAGTTCCTTCATACGTGCCTGGCACTTTTGTTGAAACTTAAAATCACCAACAGAGAGAACCTCATCCACGATTAAAACATTTGGCTTCGTACAAGTTGCAATAGAAAAGCCGAGCCGAGCCTTCATTCCTGAGGAGTAATTTTTAATTGGTACATCGATAAAGTGCCCAAGTTCAGCAAACCCAATAATATCAGGTTCCATAGCGCGCATAAATTTATTAGAATGTCCAAGTAGTGAACCGTTCAAATAAATATTCTCACGTCCAGTCAAGTGCTCATCAAACCCAGCACCAAGTTCAATCAGAGGGGCCATATTCCCATTAACGTTTATGCTTCCTGATGAAGGTTTTAGAATTCCAGCAACTATTTTTAAAAGTGTGCTCTTGCCTGCGCCATTCAGCCCAACAACTCCCATAATCTCCCCTTGCGCTACTTGAAAAGAAATATTATTTAATGCGTTATGCTCTTTAAACTGCAATTCTTGCTTAACCAGTTTAACAAAATACTCCTTAATTGAATCCACTTTCTCTTGATACAAACGATAGGTCATAGAGACATTCGAAACATCAATAACAATTTTTTTACTATGCATAGTCTCCTCTTGTTCTTAAAGATGTAGTATAAAGTTATTTTGTTTCTTTCGAAATACAAATAGTCCTATTATCAAAGTAACTAATGAAATACCAATACATATCAAATGAGTACCTACCCTGCCTGTACTTCCGTTCAAAGTTATATCTCTAAATAAACTAATATAATAAAATAGAGGGTTTGCCTCAACTATCCACCTATATTTATCAGGTATGATTTCAATAGGGTAAATAATTGGAGTCAAATACATCCATGCTGTAATAACAACACTATACAAGTGATTCAAATCTCTAAAATATACAGAATATGAAGAAAGGAGTAGGCCTACTCCAGCAGCAAAAACAAATAAATATAAAATTGGTAATGGAAAAAGCACTATGCTCCACGACAAAGTAATACTAGAAAACAACATAATTATGAACAATATAATCATGGTAAAAAATAAATTTATCAATGAAAAAATAGTTTTCGATAACGGAAATAAATATCTAGGGACATATATTTTTCTAATTAGTGAGGCATTCCCATTAATAGATCGCATTGACGTGTTTGTTGATTCTGAAAAAAAATCAAACATCAGTTTTCCAGTTAAAAGAAACAGCGTATAATTTGGTATATGTCTAGCAAACAGTGTCGAAAAAACAATAGATAGCACAGATATCATCAATAATGGATTAAGTAAACTCCATAATATCCCCAATTTCGATCTTCGATATTTAAACTTAAAATCTTTTTTTATTAATTCTATAAGAAAGTGTCTATATTTCATAAAATTATAAAGATGATTTTTCATCAAATTTTTACCTCATATTTATCTTAAAATTAGTAGCTTAAGTGCTAGAATTGGTTTGAGTTCCAAAAACTATGTTAAAATATTGTCGTATCTACACGAAAAGGAGCTAATTATGTTGTCGAATCCAGTATACGGTAAAAAATTCGCCTCGTCGAGGAAAGCTGAGACGAGATCAACTTTATTTTGGGTGTTAATCACAGGAATTATTCTATTTTTAGCCTGGACACCGTTCCAGACGGCATTGTTTAACGGACAAATGCTTGAATTTGAGAAACCTATTTTTTGGGCTGCTATATTTGCGTGTCTATTATTATTTCTCTGGATTGCGCAATATTATAAAAGCATTCAACTCAAGGATCAGAGAGACTGGCTTGCTGTCGGAGTACTTTTACTTCCTCTAACTTACATACTATCACTCATCAGTGCAGCCTCTCATTATCTAGCTATGAACATGGTCATCATTAATTGTATCTATGCCATTATGTTTATCATTGGATTGTATGTACTTCGTGACAAACTGGGAAATCGAATCATACAGACCACCATCATGACAGTTGCTTATTTGATCGTCGGGTTCGGTTTATTACACTGGTTCGGTCAGGGCAAAATAGCAGGTGCTATAGCAAAATGGTTCTCTAATACGGTCTTTAACGGCATTTATAGACATGCGGTCATGACAGATTCCAACGGTCTGCGTCTGACTTCGGTGTTCCAATATGCGAATACATATGCTGCCTTTTTAATGGCATTCTTGTTTGCAGCCATCTTCTTTATTACAACATCACGTAAATGGTACGGCCAAGCGTTCCATAGCTTCATGCTGGTACCCATCATTGTATCATTGCTATTAACATTATCCCGAGGCGGCCTCGTGATGCTGCCAATTGTTTTCATACTACTATTACTGTTTCTGAAACCTACGAAGCAATTGTTGTGGATTCTTTATTGTGCAATTGCAGTTGTTGCTTCCTTACTCATATCTAAATCGGTTACAGACCTTGGATTACAGTTGAATAAAAATTTTAGTGGTAGTGAAGCTCTTAAAGGCTGGGGAATTTTGCTCGGTGTTTCCTTAGTCGTAGGAATACTCGGTTGGATAATCCAACGTTTCATTGCTCCGAAACTGGAATTAGCACTAGAAAAATGGTCCGCAAAAAAAGGCTCAGCCCTGTGGATTCCGCTCGGTTCCTTAATGGTTGGAGGGCTGCTGATCTTTCTGTTCATCAGAACCGGCCTAAAAAATATACTCCCGCAGAACATCAGCGTCCGGCTCGAGAATATTAACTTCAATCAGCATAGTGTTCTCGAACGCTTTACATTCTATAGAGATGCTGTAAAACTACTTGCAGACTATCCGATCATCGGCGCAGGCGGGGGAGCGTGGTCTGCATTGTATGAACAATATCAAAATAATCCGTACACGAGCCGCCAGGCCCATAACTTCTTTCTGCAGTATTTGGTCGAGGTTGGTATTGTCGGATTCCTTATTTTCATGTCGTTCATTTTGTTCATTTTCTATAAGTATATTCTTCGCTATATCAAAGACAATGAAGAAAACCGTAATTCGCACTTCTTATATCTCATTATTGTCTTGTCCATCTTTATGCACAGTATTCTGGACTTTAACATGAGTTACGTCTTTTTAGGGATACTCGTATTCCTCGGGCTGGGTGGGATGGCTGCTGCAATGGACAGTAAACCGGTTAAACGATGGAACCTGAAAAATTCAACTGCTAGCGGTGTGTACACTGCCTTTGTCAGTCTTTGCGCGATTATCGTACTGATTACCTCCATTCGTTATGTTCAGGCTGCTGAAGCAGCCATGGATGCAAGAATAACCGCTCAGGTCAGTTCATCGTATGAAGAGATCAAGGCTCCGCTCGACAAGGACTTAAGCATCCGGCCAAGTCACCCGGATTCCGTTCTGCTCATGAGTTCACTGTATCACAACGTCTACATGCAGAATCAAGATGAAGCCTTCTATCAATTATCTTTACAGTTGCTAAACAAGGCATTAAAGTACGAACCCAATAATAAGTCCATCCTGAAACGGTTGATTGCCGGATATGAGTTGAAGCAACAACCAGAGGAGGCCTACGAGGTACTCATTAAAAACGCTCATAAATACAAATGGGATATTGAGTGGTATGAACAACTTATCAATAAAGGCTACGACCTCGGTATGAATGCTCTGGGAACTGGCGATACCGCTGCAAAAAACAAGTACTTCAAACAAGCAACGACAGCGTTCACTGAGGTACAATCAGGCATCCAGTATCTTACTACATTGCCGGACGGGCAATTACAAGGACGTGCATTTAAAAACACACCAGACATGATCTTACAAGCTGGTAAGATGTACTTCTTTATGAATCAACCCGAACAGGCATCAAAAGCTCTTAAGCTTGGCATACTAGATGATCTCTCGCAAACGACTCACCAGGATATCGTCTTATGGTATCTGGCATCTTTACAGAAACAAGGCTTGAGCGATGATGCACTTATGGAGAAACTAACTCAAGTTGATCCGAATGCGAAGCAAAATGTGCAACAGCTTGCAGGTCTTCAGTTCTAAATAATTAAGGGACAGTTCGTGGTAGAATAGTCTACCCAACTGTCCCTTTTTTTCTTATGGACTATGAAATTGTTCCCTACCGCACCTTCGCCAAAGCCCCACTCATATAAGCAATCAAATCATCTCTCAACTCTTCCCGCTGCAATGCATAATGAATACTGGTTTCAATAAAACCCAGCTTCTCGCCGACATCGTGGCGTATGCCATCAAAATTGTAGGCTATAATTGGACTCCGACGGGCTAGCACAGACAGAGCATCAGTCAGTTGGATCTCCCCGTTCTTCCCAACCTCCTGATTCTCCAGCAAGTCAAAGATCTCCGGTGGCAAAATATAACGGCCCATGATGGCCAGGTTGGATGGTGCCTCTGCACGGGACGGCTTCTCTACCAGCCTTGACGTTTCATAGATTTGGTCGGATTTCTGAAATCCATCCACAATCCCGTACCGATCGACTTCGTCCCACTCGACAGGCTGAACGCCTACAATGGCGGATTGGTAGGTGTCGTACACCTTCATCATCTGCTTCAGGCAAGGCACCTCCGACTCCACGATATCGTCACCGAGCAATACCGCAAACGGCTCGTCTCCAATGAATTTGCGCGCACACCAAATCGCATGCCCAAGACCCTTGGGCTCCTTTTGCCTAATATAATGAATGTCTGCCATCTCTGAGGGTTTTCGGACTTCCTCAAGAAGGCCCCATTTCCCTTTCTCAGCCAAATTATGTTCAAGTTCAAATGAGGAATCAAAATGGTCCTCGATCGCCCGTTTCCCTTTACCCGTCACGATGATAATGTCCTCAATACCGGAAGCCACAGCTTCCTCGATGATGTACTGAATGGTCGGCTTGTCCACTATGGGGAGCATCTCTTTCGGCATCGCTTTCGTGGCCGGTAGGAAGCGCGTGCCGAGTCCCGCTGCCGGTATGATCGCTTTACGAATATTCATTTCTAACTATCGTCTCCATTTCCTTCATTTTCCCGAATGATGCTATTTTAACATGTTCTGAACGGTCATTCGACATTAAAACCGATTTTTGTCAAAGTCAGGCAGCTTCAGCGTAAAGGCCGAGAACGACTCCTTGGAGTCGGGGAGGACGACGGTCACCACCCCGCCATCAAAAACATGGCTCGGCAAGGCTGTGGTCGTCGCCTGGTACTTATCTTTCATATCGACCGGAAGCTCCATGAGCACCTTGCCATAATCCCTGCTAGTGATGATGACAGGAATTATCTCTCCGTATTCACGGTTAGTCTGCATGCGGATGCTCAAGCTCCGGTCATGATTAAGCACAACTTGCACATTCCCTAATACGGCGCGATCCGCCTCGGTCATCTCCCAAGCAAGATCACCCACAAAACCACCGGATCCATCACCCGCCCGCTGAAGCCGCTCCACGATAGCCTGAAAGGCTTGAGGCTTCGTCTTCATAGCCGCCTCCGTCTTACGCAGCTCATCGCTGATTTGCAGTGTAGTGTTCATGACGTGTCTATTGGCCAAGGCAACCTTTAATCCCAGTTCCTTATTCCACTGTCCGAGCGGCAGGAACACCTTTCCGTCGACGACCACTTGCTTGTTCTGGCTGGCTGCAAGTTTGCTCGTTCGACTTTCCCGCTGGAACAACAGTTCCTTACCCTTCACCTCATATTGGATATGGAATGTATCGGCGAACTCCTTCAGTGGAACGTAATACAGGCCGTTCATGTGGAACGCGGGCTGCCCTTCATAAGAAAGCACACCGTTACCGGATGTCACCGCGACCGGAAGCGTCAAATAGAATAGGCCCTCATACGAGAAGGAGTCCCAGTAGTTGACCCAATCCCGGTACTGGTCGTACTCGATTTTGAAATGTTTCCCTTCCGGGACGTAATAGAAGGACGGCGGATAGGCGCCCGGATTAGAAAAATAGTATTCGATGACGTAGAGCTCATCCGATGCCCACCGAATCCCGGTAACATACGCTTTATATAAGGCGTCGTATTGCTGTACCAGCTTCAAGGTTTTAAGATCATACATGTACACTTTGCCGTTCTGCGTCTTGTTGACGCCTCCTGAAGGATCCGCAATGATCACCAAGTACTTGCCGCCGGGGGAAACAAAGGTTTTTACTTCCTTGACCAGCCCCTTATAGAGAGAGACGGTTTTACCGCCGCTGCGACTTCCCTCCACGGTCCATTGGTAGGTACCGTTTTGGTAACTGTTCTTCCATTTAATCCTGGTCCCTCCTGCCATAAAACTCTTCGTGGACGTGGATTGCTTGGAATCATATGCCACCCGGTTCTCCGTGACTTTGACCGCGCTGCCCTTCCCTCCGCCGAATGTAACGTTATAACAGCCGGTCAGTTGGCTATTGGGGCAATATACACCAAAATTCTGTGAAGCCGGAGCCGGCGAGAGGCTGTAATCGGTTTCCGTCACATCCTCCGAAGTGATTAACCGCCCCCCGGACAGCTTTCGCTTGTTGTCCACCAGTGAGTAATACTGGATTCCGGTTTTTTCCGAATATAAGGAGTACAGGCCGAGCTGGGCTTCAAGCCCGACTCTTGGCCCCGGCTGGATCTCCTTCACTTTTCGCAGCGACAAGGTGGTGTAATCAAATTCATAAATAATAGTAACTTCACCTTTTCCTTGGACAGGGCTCTGTACCGCTACCGTATAGGCTTTGAGTCCTTGAGGCGTGTCCGCGACAACCCCATCCTGCATATTGAAACCGTTCGTGGACCAAAACCGGTAGTGCGACGGCAACAATGTCTTATCGGTAAAATCATATTCACTCACCTTTTTCATCCCGGTATCAAAGCTGATCCGGGTTGTACGGACCGTGACTTGATTCTGGGTTCCATCAAAAATGTAGGTTGCCCGGTGCCTTACCTTTTCCTTCCCATCGACAGCAGCTGCCGACGTAATCCCCTTCTCTGGCAAAACGATCAGCAGGGCACATAGCAGCAGAAAAGCAATGCACCTTCTTCTTGTGTTCGTGATCATGCTAAAGTCTCTCTCCCATCTCAAATCGTATATGAAGTAGCCAAGAATGACTCCCTTGGACCTTTATCGGTTCTTGGTGCGACTTTGGAAAGCCAAGGCCGATATCTTGAGATAGAGAATTCGAGCATTTACCCATGGAACGGGCAGCCCATCACTTGTACAAAACTTCATTCGACAAAAAGCCAAAAAAGCTGATTGCTGATGATAGAAAGAAACGTCTACATCAATAATCTCGAAATTCACACTGATCCTGTTGGTGGACATCTCGCCGCGCAAAGCGCAGTTATAGAGATCGGTGGCCTCAAATTTGGGCGCAGTGCAGCTAAATATAATCCTGTTAAAAGTACACCTGCGATCGTGAGACCAGTGAGTGTACCGGAGTAAAGTGTATTTTCAAAGACGGTTTCATATATGGATTGCATCCCATACTTGACTACCACCATCACTAACACAAATTCAAGGACCAGCAACAACACCAGCTCCCGCCATGTCCAAGGGTCCTTCTGCTTCCAAGTCTCCGTTCTGCTCATCATCCATTCCTCCAGATTCTCTGTGATATAATTCCACTATAGAGAGTGACGTGACGTCACCTGCAAGTTTTATGTTCAGGAGGAACGGCATGAATCGATGGACAACCGGGCAAGTAGCCAAACAGTGGAACATCTCGGTCCGAACGCTGCGCTACTATGATCAGATCGGTCTCTTAAAGCCAAGCGAGAAAGAGGATAACGGACGCCGTTACTATTCGGAAGACGACCTGTTTACGCTGGAAAAAATCACGCTTCTTAAATCGTTGGCGCTGCCGCTGGAGGAGATCCAAAATGTGCTGGATAAGTTATCCTACCGCGATATTTTGACTGCGCATCACAATCATCTGCAGGAACAGCTGTCTTTGTTACAGACCCATATTTCCAACACCACCTCCCTGATCCATATGATCGATCTGGAGGGTTCGCTCTCCTGGGAGCGAGTATCCCACCTTGTACAGAACGCACAAGCGAGCGCGAAAAAATGGACGGATTATTTCGAGGAAGAAGAGCGTGCCTTTCTACAGCAGGCACTCCCGAATCTCAGCCACAATGACCGGATGACGCAGCAGTACGTCTCACTGCTCCGAAGAATAGAGTGGTGCGTACAGCAGGCTATCCTGCCGGAATCCGATGAGGGCTATAATATAGCCAGCGAATTAATGGCGCTGTCCAATGAAACTTTTGGCGGAGATGAAGACTTAATGGACAAGTTCTGGGAAGTGCGAAAGCGTCCGGCAGAAGAATCCGGGCTGTATCCTGTCTCGGAAGAGGTGCTGGAATTTGTGGAGCGGAGCATTGCATATGTGGAAGAACGGAAAAACATTAAAGAGTTGAGATAGGATAGAAGTTATATTCATATTCTCCAGACAAAAAAAGCACATGCCAGCCCAATCGCTGGCATGTGCTTATATTTCATAAAAATATCTATTCCTTACTTCACCAACTGCCCCCGCGTTACCCCAAGCTGGTTGGTTGCCTTCAGCTTCTTCCATACCTGGGTACCGTTGATCTCGCCGCGCAGAGCGCGGTTGTAGAGATCGATGACTTCGTGGACTTGCTCCGGCGTCTCTTCGAGAAACTCCACGCGGTAGCTGGATACGCCCAGCTCCATGAAGTTCGCGAGATACTCGGCGCCGGACTGCTCGATGGCATTGTATACCGTGTTACGGCAGCCTTCGTCTACCCGAACCGGGTGGGACATGCCGATCCGGTCCTGCAGGGACACGCGGCTCTCTTCGCACGGACGACCGCAGTTCGTAAAGTCCGTTCCTTCGCTGAGGAACGTGCAGTACACGCAGTGCTCCGTATGGAACATCGGAAGATGCTGATGGATGACAATCTCCATTTTGGACGTGTCGGCCTTACCGAGAAGATCCACCATCTGCTGGATGTTCAGGTCATAGGAAGGCGTGACGGCATCGCATCCGGCTTCGACGAACAGGTCAACCGCCTTATGGTTGGCGATGTTCAAGGAGAAGTCGCCGATCAGCCGGGGATGCTTCGCCCCCGGGTTCTCCATCCGGTGGCGCAGGTAGAAATACAGCGCACCGGTGTTGCGCACCAGCACGGCGTCCGGCTGGAGGCGCAGGATGTTGTTGTGGTAGCCGTTCTCGCCCGGCATGTGAATGCGCGGCGTTGCCAGCGCAATCTGTTTGCCGGCTGCACGCACGGCTTCCACCGCTGCCGGGAACTGCTTGATGAACTCGAAGTCGGCGTAGATCATCTCAACGCCGGCCTCGAGTGCAGCCTGCACCTGCGGCAGGCTGCGGCACAGCGCGGTGAGCTTCGCCTCACCGCGGCCCACGGGCGCTGCGGGCACAGCCGCATCGCCATACACCGCCACCGCCCGTTTCACGTACACGGGCGGTTTAGGCCGCTCGCCGGCGAGCAGCTCCACCGCACGGCGGCGGATGCTGTTGAGCTCGCGAATCGGCACGATGACGTCGCCGTACAGGTCGACGTCCAGTGCCTCAAGCTGGAACACCGTTCCGCCCAGGCGGCCAAGCTGCTCCTCCAGAATTTCCTGGCTGAGCGGGCGCTTCTGGGCAATCTCCAGTTCCAGCTCCGAATCCACCTGGACCGTCGTGCCCTTCTGCACATCGGTCCACCAGGTTGACAGCAGCTGTCCGGGACGGCCGCTGACACGCACATGTACCGGGAATACCCGGTACGGCTTCTCCGTCTCGTACGTCTGACGGAGGCGCTTGTCCAGTGCCGGATCATTGGTCTTCCAGATCCGGTCGCCGACATGCAGCTTGCGCAGGTCCACGTCGCTCCGGCCGGGAACAATATCAATGATCCAGCCTTCCTCCGCTTCGCCCTCCAGCTTCACGCCCTTGCGCCGTACGTCGTAGACGCGTCCGCCTTCTTCTTTTTTCGTAGGATCTCCAGCATCGAACACGATGCCGTCCCCGCGTTTGAGCGGCGCATCCAGCTTGCAGACAACACCGTCGCGCAGAATCTGCTCTACCCGGCCGAGATACACGCCGCGGCTTTTTGGAAACGTACCCTCAACCAGCTTTTTATTGTTCGTTCCATCCAAGAAGCCATGCGTGAAGCCGCGCGAGAAGCTCTGCTGCAGCTCACGCACCTCTTCCTTGCTCGGTCTCGCATCTTCCCCGTCGAAATACCGGTCGATGGCCTTCCGGTACTTGCTCACAACGTTGGCCACATACTCGGGGCTCTTTAAACGGCCCTCAATCTTAAACGAAGTCACGCCCGCTTCAATCAGCTCCGGCATCAGATCAATGGCGGCCAGATCCTTTGGCGAGAGCAAGTAGGCGACGTCGCCCATCGGCTTCTGCTCGCCATCCACGATCAGATCATACGGCAGACGGCAAGCCTGCGCGCACTCGCCGCGGTTCGCGGAACGACCGCCCCACATTTCGGAAGTCAGGCACTGACCCGAGTACGATACGCATAGCGCACCATGCACGAATACTTCCATCGGCAGTTTTGCCTGCTCCCCGATCTTCTGGATTTGCTTCAGATTGTTCTCGCGTCCAAGTACGACGCGCTCCATATTAAACGGCTTTGTGAACTCGACAGCCTCCGGCGAAGTGATTGTCATCTGCGTAGAGCCATGGATCGGGAAGTCCGGCGAGATTTCGCGAATCATTTTCACCAGACCCAGATCCTGCACAATCACCGCGTCCACCCCGGCATCCACGCAAGCATCAATCAGTTCCTTGGCATCCTCCAGCTCGTTCTCAAACACCAGAATATTAAAGGTCAGAAATCCCTTAACCCCATAACTGTGCAGGAAGGCCATAATTTCGGACAGCTCATCCATCCGGAAATTGTTCGCCCGTGCACGGGCATTAAACTTTTCGACTCCAAAAAAGATCGCGTCCGCCCCATTCGCCACGGCAGCCCGCATACAATCCCAATCCCCTGCCGGAGCCAGCAATTCCACGTCTTCTCTTTGTATTGCTTTCGTGTCCATCTATATCCTCCCAGACCGGTTCATGCCGGTGTACTGTGTACTACTATTCTTTCATTGAAACCAACAAGCCATACTCTATTTTCATAGAACAGGACGTCTCACATCTATATCAATTGGTTGTTAACACTTGAATAGCTCTTCAACTTATCTAGTGTACCAAAAGTCCGGCTTCTCTTCTACCTGCTAGCTTGATTTCCACACATTTGATAGTGCTGCCATAATCCGCATGGCGCTCAGTTTTGCACAAAACAAAAACAAGCCCTCCCCTTGGAAGGCTTGCCTCACATGACCTGCTACGACCGCTGCCTGGCATGATCACCGTGCGGGGCTAGTATTATCATCTCTTTCTTTTGCATACGGGGATTACTTCCTCTTTCCTCAACCAGGGATCTGGAATACTGCATGTTGATCTCCGTATCCTTTAGTCAGAGCCTTCTTAACATCTCGGCGGTCGACAGCCATCCAAGCCTGCCCCGGACCACGCACCGTGCCGTGCGCCAGGGAGCAGTCGCACACGATGTACAAAACTTTGGAACGGAACTCTCCCGTACCGTCAACCCGATCCAGGATTCCTTTGCCAGAGGTTTCCAGTGCAACGTCCTGCACCCAGGGTTTGCCGGTATACGTCCTGCACAAGTCCCCTATGCTTACTCCGCGCCCTCCAGCACAAAGTCCATGCTGGCCAATCGCTTGCCGTTCACCACAATGTGAAGGCGGTGATCACCGGAGTAGAAGCGGCGCGTCGAGATCGGCTTAAAGGATTGCTTTTTCTCGACCTTCCAGCTTCCCGGTGAATAGATCTTGTCCGAGCATTTATAGCGTTTCGGCGCAAGCTTGCCGTTTGCCTTCATATAATCAATCTCATAATCGATGCGCAGTGCCATCGGATTACCGGTTTCATTGACCACCTGAAAAACAAACTCCAGGTCGTCGCCCATCGCGATCACAGATCGCTTGATCCGAAGCTCGCGGACTTCAAGTCCCTCAAGCTCTTCCAGCTCCACATATCCGAAAATAGCCAATGCCCGGATGTCCCCTTTTCGCAGCAGAGAACGCAGCGCATGACGCACGATCCAATCCGTGAGAGGATGCTGCCCATACCACTTCGCGGCAATCTCAAGCACAAGCTCCGGGTGGTCCTTTGAGATATCGTTCAGGTGATTTGCCACGCTTTTTCTTACATAGAGGGAAGAGTCCTCTTTCAGCTGCTCCAGGATCGGCAGAGCCGGACGCGGATCCTTAATCAGCGCCGGCAGCTGCGGGGCCCAGGGCAGGCGCGGTCTGCAGCCCTCGCTCGCCAATCTGCGCAGATGCTCATCCTCAGACCGAGCCCATGTCATCATCTGGGTCAGCATCCGTTCCTGATCCTGCATAATAAAGGAGCGCACGGCAAACTCCGCCGTAGAAGAATGCGTGAATACCGCCAAAGCCTCCATCGAGGTCTCCAGGTCTTCCATGCCATTAACCTCAACATAATCCGGAAAAAACACATATTCCACGCCTCTAAAATGCGGTGCCACCTGTTTAAGGATCTGCACAGCATCGGGGTAGGAAGCGGGCAGCGTGTCCGTTAAGGCCATCGTAATATGACGAATGCGCTGCTTGAACTCCTCCCGCTCCCAAGCTTCATCATGAACAAGCCCCATGAACCGGTTCACATCGAATGCCGGATAGGCTTCCTTTAACCGGTCGGTCACTTGTTGGAACAATGTATTCGAATATAGATCCTTCAGCGTTTCTCTCATGTCAGTTCTCCCCAAAAAAATAATTTTACGATATTATGTCAACGTCTTATCGATTCCTGAAAACCCTTTATTTATGCGATGACCAGGGGATTCCAAGCCATCCTGAAATGAGCCTTTAGCCTCCATACACCCGTACCCAGCCTCTTCCCATTCCATATCATGTGGTGTAGGATGAAGTTGCACGCCTTTCGCTTTAGTGCGGTAGTCTGGGTGATTCCAGTTTACCAAATTTGGGGGGCGTTTTGCTTTACCCGAATTGTGATATCCCTTTTATGGGAATGACCGAAGTTAAGATTTTGATATTTATAAATAACCCAAGAGACCGTGAACAACTAATACATACACCATTATCTATTTAAAGATTGGAGGGGAAGCCCGAAGGATTACAACAAATCGCACATCAGGAGATGAAGAAGACATGGAAAGTTGGAAAAAGAATTTATGGATACTATGGTTCGGCTCCTTTATTGTTTCATCAAGCTTCTCAATGGTCATACCATTTCTCCCGCTTTTTCTGATTGAACTCGGCGTTACCAAGAATACGGAAATGTGGTCGGGACTGCTGTTCAGTTCCGCTTTTTTTGCGGGCGCCTTGTCCTCTCCCTTCTGGGGAGCTGTAGGGGACAAATACGGGCGCAAGCCGATGATTATCCGTGCAGGGCTCGTGCTCTTTGTCATCTATGTTCTGATGGCGTTTGTAACGAATGAGTACCAGGTATTGATTCTTCGCCTGCTGCAAGGCCTTCTCTCCGGCTTTATCCCGGGCGCTATCGCAATCGTGGGTACCAATACCCCTGAGAAAAAGGTCGGTTATGCCCTCTCGATGATGTCCACGGCAACCGCCACCGGCGGCATCATGGGTCCCATGATCGGCGGCACGCTGGCCTCCCTGTTCAGCAACCGAATGGCATTCGGATTGGCAGGGTTGCTCTGCTTCGCAGCTACGCTGCTCGTCATATTCTGGGTCAAAGAAGAGAAATTCGTACCCAGCAAGGAGCGCGTCTCCGTCATGAACACGTTCAAAGTCGCCGGACACAACAAAGCGCTCATGACCGTGCTCATGCTCACCGTTCTGACGCAGTTCTCCGTCATGACAATCGAGCCCGTACTGCCACTCTATATCGCTCAGATTGGCGGCTCTTCATCCCATACTTCGATGATTGCCGGCTTCGTCTTCTCCATCGTCGGGATCGCGAGCATCCTGTTTGCAGCTAGGTGGGGGCGCTTGGCCGATAAAATCGGATTCCAGAAGGTGCTCCTGATCGGCCTGCTGGCCGGCGGAATCGGATCGCTCGCTCAAATCCTGTTCAGCAATATTTGGGCGTTCTCAGCCATCCGCTTTGCCTACGGTGCGTTCTTCTGTGCCGTATTCCCCGCACTCAACGGCCTTGTTGTCAAACATACGCCAAGCGAATTCCGCGGACGGGCGTTCAGCCTCAACCAGACGGCCAACCAGATTGGCGGCATGGCCGGACCGCTCGTTGGCGGTTTGGTCAGCGGCGTTTTTAACATTCACTCGGTGTTCCTGATGACCGGCGTCTTAATGCTGATTACAACCGTCATCACCTATTGGACGATGCGCCCTTCGCGCCAGCAGCCAGTAGAAAAAGGATCCCTCTCTTCATAATCCACTTGGACTGCGCACGCGTTAAGATCGATATGATGCATGCGCAGCACCTTCCGGACCTAAATAAAGCCTTGGTATCCCTTATTTGCCCATATTACTTGTCTGCACTGCTGGACGCATTATCACTCGATTTCCTAGCTGTACGCCTATTCGCTTCCGCTGAGCTACACATGCATATGCCGGTCGGCTTCATCCCAAGGCACAGCATAACCGCTGCCCTTCGCACAAAAGATGGAGGAGGAGCTGTATTCAGGATCGGCATTCTTATCGTATCCTTTACGATCAATGACATCTGCCTCGTTATGACAACGGTCATAACCGCCGTAAACAAGGGATATCGCACCTCTTCCTTTGGTATAGGCGGCTAATTCCATACTGTAATTCATCATGGTCGATACAGGAGCTGACCCCGTGACCGTTACCTTGTCCCCTGATGTTTCCGGCGGCTCAAAGTTGGCTTTCGCCTGGGTCAGATCCGACATCAACCGTCCAATATGCTCCACATCCACCTTCACCTTGAAGTGATAGTAAGGCTCCAGCAGCCTATTGCTTGCTTTCTCCAGGCCCTGGCGAAGGGCTCGGTAGGTAGCTTCCCTGAAATCCCCGCCGTGTGTATGCTTGTTGTGCGCCCGCCCCTTAAGCAGGGTTATCTTGATATCAGTGACCGGAGAGCCTGTAAGCAGCCCGTGATGATCCCTCTCACCGACATGCTGGGCAACCAGATGCTGATAGTTGACCGGCAGAACATCGGGATGACAAGCATTGGCAAATACGATGCCGCTGTTGCGCTCTCCGGGCTCCAGCCGGAGATGCACCTCCGCATAATGCTTCAGCGGTTCGAAATGGCCGCAACCCACAACATCCTCTGTGATGGTTTCTTTGTATAGAATCTCCGGTTCACCGAATGAAATCCGGTATCCGAACCGCTCGAACACGATGCGCTCCAGTACTTCAAGCTGAATGATCCCCATCACGTGAATATGAATCGCCTGGGCCGGCTCGTCCCACTGCACGGACAACGAGGGGTCCTCCGCATCCAGCAGACGAAATCCGCGCAGCATATCCTTGGGATGAATGGAGGATTCAAACAGCACCTTCGACTTCAATGTCGGTACAAGCTCGTATGCCGTCCGTCCGCTTAAAGCCCCGAGTCCGTCTCCTGCCGCAGCTGCAGAAATACCCGTCACCACAAACAGATCACCCGCATGCACCCGGTCGGTATTCGTGACACGCCCCCCGTTGATCAGGCGGATAAACGTCACCTTCTCCCGGATCATCTCGGCTCCGGACACATAAACGATTTCATCCCGCACCTGCAGCGTTCCGCCCATGGCTTTGATATAGGTCAGCCTCGTTCCCTGCTCATCATGGCGAATCTTATATACCCTCCCGGCAAAATCCGCCCCGGGATCATAATCCGTAACAGTCAGCAGATCCAGCTGATGCAGAAAATGAGTCACCCCCATATTCTGCAGAGCAGAGCCGCTGAAGCAGGGGAAGAGTTGTCCTTCCCGTATCATCGCTGTCATCGTATCCAACCACTGCGAAACCTCATATCCCTGCTCCATATAGAGCTCCAGCAGCTTCTCGTCCCGCTCTGCAATCGCCTCTATAAGAGAGGACTGCATCACGCCTTCGTGCAGCACATCCTCCTCTGTGATCATGCAGGCGTCCTCGGTAAGCTCATGTCGAATCTCTTCAAGCACACGCGGCACATCCGCGCCCACCCGATCGATTTTATTAATAAAAAAGAACGTAGGCACCCCATGCTTGCGCAGCAAATGCCATACCGTCTCGGTATGACCCTCGACACCCTCCACGGCACTGATGACAACAATCGCGGCGTCCATTACCCCAATGGCCCGCTCCATTTCCGGGGAGAAATCGACATGACCCGGTGTATCGATCAAATAATAGGTAGAGCCGTTGAACTGCATGGTCGCCTGATCGGCGAATACGGTGATCCCGCGTTCTTTTTCAATATCATGACTATCCAGAAAAGCGCTCTGATGATCCACGCGGCCGCGCTCCTGGATGGTATCGGTCATATATAACAGCTGCTCTGCCAGCGTGGTTTTCCCCGCATCCACATGAGCGAACATGCCTATTGTTTTTTTCATCCGCTGTTTCCCTCTTCTACAAGCCGATTTCATTGATTATAAATACACTCACTATTTTAATTTTAACATATCGAACCGCAAAAACGGCACATACGTTCTATATGTCACCAAATAATTTGGCGATATCCCCGCTGTCTATATCAAAACAGCTGCCCCTCTGCACCCCATGGATGCAGCTGGACAGCTATAAATGATGCCGATAATGAACCCTATTGCAATAAAAAGATCAGATGAGTTCCTTCATGTCTTCTATCATTTCACCAGTTCAAATGATGACAGCGCACGCTCAATCGCGGCTTTCTGCGCGTCCGTTGCATTGGCATCGTTCAGCGTCGTCGTAATCGTGTAGGCAATGTTCCCGCTCTCAAAGACGATTTCCTGTGTGGTGAAACCTACACCGTTCTTGACCTGATGTACCTTGATCGACACGGCTGGGACACCGGCGTAAGTGATATTTTCAACCCCAAGCAGCTTCACCTTGGTTCCCGAGGCTGAGCTCGCTTCGTTATAATATCGCTTCAGATTGCTGACGATGTATTCTGCAGCGACGTCCCTTTGTGCAATAATCTCAAATCCGCCCCCGGCAAAACCATACTCCACGCTTCCCTGCTCGAACTGATCGTTCAGCGGCTCCCAATACCTTGGGATATCGATATGATAGCGATAAGCTTGAGAGTTTTTGGTTCTCATTTTGGATTTATCCGTCAGATAGCCTTCCTCGCCAATACGGCCGAAGTTCTCCGGCACGACCTCATAATCGATTTCAATCGATTCCAGAACCTTCTTCCAGTTGGAGGCCGCCCGCTCCTGGCCATCCGGTACCGCGTACTCCAGATAATAACGATAGCCGTTCTTCTGAATCATCACTTCATACTCGGTTACCCATTTATCGCCGAAGTTGTACCGTACCTCCTGAATCTGTCCTTTTACACCCGATATTTCAACAGGCGTAAGTCCGACATATTCGTATGCATCCTTGACAAAGGATTCCGGCAGCCAGTCTTTAAGCCGCTGCGCCCAAGCCGACAATGTAGAGTCGGCCCCCGTCGGAGCGGATGTCACCGAAACGGACAGGTAGCCCTCTCCTTCCCCGCCATACAGCATTTCCTTGTTGTTGATCTCCCAGCCTGCAGGAACGCCGAACCATATTCCGTATTCCTCACTTCCTGCTTCCCGGAGACCATTGACAATGGTCGATACATCTTTTGCTGATTTGTCCCCCGCACTATAGGTCGTTCTGAATGAGCCCAGCAAGCCCGCATGTTTGTCCATATCCTTGTAGTGAACCGCTTCTGCATCGGCAAAATACAGCTCATACACGCGGTCGTTGGCATAATACTGCCGCCCTTCCCATAAGACGCCGTCCACATCGCGGGAGATGACTCTGGCGTATCGTACGGTTCCGCCGGAGACCGTCTCCTGGTGAAGCACAACATCCCCGGAGTCGTTTACTTCCTTCAGAAGACGTTCCAGCAGGTCATCGGGACTTTGCTTCACCTTCTGGGAGGAAGCATGGATTTCCAAGTAGTAACGGCCCGTCGCGTCATTGAACGCGGCTCCGCTCTCGTCGTCCGTCCCTCTTCCAACCATCATCCAGGAGGGATAATTCATACTCCATTCATAATAACTATTCCCGATCCGGGTCTTTCCCGTGGTATTGTTGATTTCGCCTTCGCCCTGCTTCTCTTCCTTATCCATAACCATGAGGCTAATGGACAGCTTGCCTTGGGAAGAGCTTACCTTGGCGCCAATCCCTACCGCAACCGGGCGCAGAGGCACCATCAGCGTGCCGGCTACCATCGTTGGTTCTGCCGGAAGCTGCACCTTTTTCCCATCGATCCAAGCCGTCTTGTTGTCGATCACGAGCACAACGGTATGCGAGCCTTGCAGCAATCGAACCCGATTCTCCCCTTCGAGCCTGATCTCGCTGCCAAAAGCTTTCTTGAACACGCCAAGCGGCACCATGAGCACCCCCTGTTTCAATTGGGGTTTGGCAATCGTGTAGGCTGTGCCATTCACCGAAGCTGTACTGCTGCCGCTCTGCACCGTCAATACCCGCTTCTCGGGAACCACGTCATCCCCCCATACCGGAAGTGACAGCGACGTAAATAACATGAAAGCCGCTACCGTACCCGCTGTAAACCGCTGCAGACGCCGGCTTGACTCCGTGCTTGCTCTCTTAACCATTACTCAGCCTCCCCAACGCTTGACGAAACAGCTTGGCTTCCATCCTGGCTGAGCGTCAGTTTAAGATTTACGATATCCCCGTCACGCTGCATCAGCAATTGAACATGCTGGCCCGGCATGAAGGACTTTAACCGTTCGTTTATATCCACAACGGAATATACGCGCTTTCCGTTAATTGCGTATAACACATCGTCTTCTTGAATCCCGATTTTGCGTGCCTCTGCAGACAGCACCTTGGTAACCGTCAGTGGGTCATCTGAAGGAAGCCCCACAATGGCCGACCAGCTCTCTTCCAGCTCCAACCCGAGTGCCGCTCTTCTCACTTCACCATATTTCAATAAGTGATCCGTCACATAACGAACGGTTTCCGCCGGAATGGAGAAGCCCATATTTTCAATGCCGACCGCGGCGAATTTCTTGCTGTTGATCCCGATAACCTCGCCCTTCAGATTAACCAGCGGGCCGCCGCTGTTTCCAGGGTTGATCGCTGTATCGGTCTGAATCAGACGGTAAGAACCGTCCACGCTGCGGTTTAGACCGCTAACCACACCGACCGAGGCTGAATTCCGCAGCGAGAATGAGATCGGGGTGCCGATGGCAACCACGGTTTCCCCCACCAGCGCATTTTGCGCGGTAGCGGCAAACTTGGCCGGCTTCAAGGATTTGGCATTGATTTTAACCAAGGCGATATCGCTCATCGGATCACTGTATACGCCCTTGGCTTTATAGGATTTGCCATCGGAGGTCACAATCGTGATGCCGGTTAGACCATCCACTACATGGGCATTCGTCACAATCCAGCCGTCTGACTTCCAGATGACCCCCGTGCCATGAGCGAGGTTATATCGATCGTCCACTTCCCCGCCTCCTGATGCAGCCTTCCCGATAATGCCAACGACCGACGGCGACATCAGGCTGATGACCTGTGGCACCGCGTTTTGTTCATATGTACTTTTGTTGTTTGATGCTGCAGCTGCCGCAATATCGGTGTCCATAACGACACCGCAGCTTCCCGCCAGAATCACGGTCCCCAGCAGAACAGCAGCTGATCGCTGCTGCCAATGTATATTCTTCAATTGTTCGGTTCCTCCCCCGGTTCCATCCTCTATCCAACTTGTACTCCTCAATTTATCATGTTTTTCCATATACAGCCATTGCTTCTAGACCTATTTCTTTTTTATTTTCTTGCGGATTGTGTAACTTTCCCTCGAAGCAACAAAAAGACGCCTTCATCCTGCAAGAGCAGAAGGGCGTCTTGTTTGTATGTATTTCCTTCGTCAAATGAAGCCGCTTTAATAACGTACGAAATGCAGCCTAATTGTTAAACCATCCCGTAATCATGGCATAGTCAGAATACAGGAACACAAATAAGCTGACGAGGCCGAAAGCGATTGCGAATTTATTTTTTTGGCGGGCCATCAGCAAGCGAACCACACCAACCAAGATCAAAATCGTAAACAAAATCATAAAGATATCAAATGTCTTGAATGTTGCGCTCGCATCCGATGCTGCTGCAAGGATCATGAAACGTACCTCCTCGTGGGTTTGTTCTCGGGCAAATTTACATATCTTCTTATATGTTATCCATGTGCCCGTCCAGATGCAAGCCCTCTGTCCCCAAAAATGAAAAAAAGTCATAAAATTTTCTCATTTTTAACCAAATTGTCAGACTTCAGTATGACTTTCATCATGGGTGTGGCCCGTTATTTTAGGGAATGTAATCGGGTTGGGGCTGCTTGGAGCTCTCAAGCGGCACATCTGCAGGATCAAGATGATGTCCTCCATCGTCCTCCGTGACCGACTCCGGTTCGGCTGTCATTTCCTCTTCCAAGTCATCATTAGGCAAGGCTACGGACGGGTCCGTGATCGTGATCCGATCCTCCGGATCCTTTTTGACATCGAGGGCAACCTCATTGGACGGTTCACTGCTTACGTTCAGTCCGTTAACAGCGACCACATAAATGGTATACCTGCCAGACGGGCCAGCTAACATATTGAGATTTGAGATGAGATACGCACGGTTATCTAACAGATCATCATTTAAGCGTGATCTCGATCCGTCGGTTCCTATGTAGTAAACATTATATTTAACGCCTTCCTGTGCATCTGACCAGGTTAGACTAATGGATTCCTCTTCCTCATTTAGAATAGCCTGAAGACCCGATACTTTATTCGGCCGGCTCGAAACTTCGCTGGAATAACCGCTCTTGCCGATCCTATTGACAGCTTCTATGACATAGAAGGTCGGCTCCTGATGAGTTGCGTTCAATATCACATAAGAACCCGCCTCCACATTCGCTCCGTCTGCCAATAACGTATAGCCTGCCCCCGGCTGTGCACTGGAATAGACGTTGTAGGTCTCGCCCTGTCGCTGAGTCCAGGTCAATTGAACCTGACCATTCACATCATGAAATTTCACATTATTAGGAGCTGAAGGTGGTGTTGTCGGCAGCTGTGATTGTAACGGCCCCTGCGATTCCGTTCCCGATTGCGGTGAATGTGGCTGCGCACCTCCTGAAGGTACTTCTGCTGCTTCTCGGGAAGGCGTCGCAACTCCATAGATGATCGGTAGCGTATCCTCTGATTGAGTCTCCTGCTCTTTCTCTGGCTGAGAATCCAGCTCTTCCTCGGGAGTATCTAACTCGCTCTCGGGGGCATCCAGCTTGATCTGCTCTGCCGCTTGCAGCCATTTGAAGGTTGCCGCGGCGGCGGCTTCCCTTGTAACTGTCCCCTTGGGGCTAAAACCATTTGCGGTTTCCGGGAAGAGACCTAGTTCCAGCGCAAGTGCTGTAGCATCCTTTGCATATTCGCTAATCGAAGGATCATTAGTCTTCTCCTGCAAGGTTCCCTCATGCAAAATTTCCTTGCCGGTAATCTCTTGCAGGGCTCTCTGGCATAACACGGCCATATCCTGCTGTGTCAGCGGTTGTCCCAGTCCAAACCTTCCGTTTCCGACTCCCATGACGAGTCCCTTATTCACCGCAGCTTCTATAGCGGAGAAGGCATAATGATCGTTAGACACATCCTTAAATGTAGCCCTCTCGGGAGGATTGCCTGTACTCAGATTTAACGCATTTACGATCATGATAACAAAATCCTGCCGGCTCACGCTTTCTTTCGGATTGAACTCCTCGTACCCGTCACCTTGGAGCAGCCCGCTGTCTGCTAACCGGAGAATGGCATCCTTTGCATAGGATGGATCGATATCTGAAAAAATAACGCCTGCTTGAGCACTAGTGGATGAGTTTATGTATAAAGCACTTGCTGCCAGAGCAATCAGCATGGAATAGGTGTACCTCTTCATACAATCCCCCCATTAATCAAAATCACCAAGATCATACCATATCCTGGAACGGGATGGTATTGGAGGAATATATGAAAATACACAGTATATTCCTTCACCGACTACTCCATTCTCTAAGCTGCTCTTGGATAAGAAAAAAAGAGCCCCCGATTATTCCATCGGGTGCTCTTTTGTCAGACAACCTCTTGTTCATTGGCTGAAGTTATTTGTTGATTACAATGCCAGCGCAATCCCCTTCAGCATGGGAAGAAAGCCGAACTACTATGAACGCGCAGCCTCAACCTTGTTCAGTTCCTTGGTTCGCTTCGTATCACGTTCCAAGACCGGCTTCAGGTACTTGCCTGTATAAGACTCCGGCACCTTCACCAATTCCTCAGGCGTACCTGTGGCAATGATCGTACCGCCACCGCTGCCGCCCTCTGGACCAAGATCGATCAGATAATCCGCCGTCTTAATGACATCCAGATTGTGCTCGATGACCAGGACGGACTCGCCGGATTCTACCAGGCGGTGGAGCACAACTAACAGACGGTCGATATCGTCCACATGCAGGCCGGTTGTCGGTTCATCCAGGATATACATCGTTTTCCCTGTGCTGCGGCGGTACAGCTCAGATGCCAGCTTCACGCGCTGGGCTTCACCGCCGGACAGCGTTGTGGCAGGCTGGCCCAGCGTAATGTAGCCCAAGCCAACATCCATCAAGGTTTGCATTTTGCGGTGAATCTTCGGAATGTTCTGGAAGAAATCCGTTGCATTCTCAACCGTCATCTCCAGCACTTCGGAGATGTTCTTGCCTTTATATTTGACTTCCAGCGTTTCACGGTTATAGCGCTTGCCCTTACATACTTCGCAAGGAACGTAAATATCCGGCAGGAAGTGCATTTCAATCTTGATGATTCCGTCCCCGCGGCAGGCCTCGCAGCGTCCGCCCTTCACGTTGAAGCTGAAGCGGCCTTTCTTGTATCCGCGAATCTTCGCTTCATTCGTCTGGGAGAAGATGTCCCTGATATCGTCGAAGACGCCTGTATAGGTAGCAGGGTTCGAGCGAGGCGTACGGCCGATCGGAGACTGGTCAATGTCAATGACCTTCTCGATATGCTCGAGACCTTTCATTTCACGGTATTTCCCTGGACGCACCTTCGCCTTGTTCAAATCCCGGGCCAGCGTTTTATACAGAATCTCATTCACCAGCGTTGATTTACCGGATCCGGACACGCCGGTTACCGCAGTAAACACGCCAATCGGAATTTTCACGTTGATATTCTTGAGATTGTTTTCTTTCGCGCCCTTGATCTCAAGCCAGCGTCCATCAGTCTTGCGCCGCTCGCTGTTAACCGGAATGAATTTGCGGCCGCTCAGATATTGCCCCGTCAGAGAATTAGGGTCCTTCATAATCTCCTTCGGTGTTCCCTCCGCAATGACCTGGCCGCCATGGATGCCAGCGCCTGGACCGATATCGATGATATAGTCCGCAGCCATCATCGTATCTTCGTCGTGCTCTACCACAATCAGCGTATTGCCCAAATTCCGCATATGCTCAAGGGTGGAGATCAGTCGGTCGTTATCCCGCTGGTGAAGTCCAATACTAGGCTCGTCCAAAATGTACAACACGCCCATCAGGCTCGATCCGATCTGCGTGGCTAGCCGGATTCGTTGTGCTTCCCCGCCAGACAGCGTTCCCGCTGAACGGCTGAGGGTGAGGTAATCCAATCCCACATTGACCAGGAATCCCAACCGGCTGTGAATCTCTTTCAGGATGAGGTTGGCAATCTGGGTTTCTTTCTCGCTGAGTTCCAGATGATCGAAGAATTTCAGGGAATCCCCGATCGACAGACTGGAAACGTAGGCCATATTGCGCTCATTGATCGTAACGGCCAGGCTCTCCTTCCGAAGACGATGCCCTTTACATACGTCGCATGGCTTGCTGCTCATGTAGCCTTCGATGTACTCGCGAATACCTTCGGAATTCGTATCCCGGTAGCGGCGTTCCAGATTCGGAATAATTCCCTCAAAGGTCACGTGCGCTTCCTTGCGCTGACCGAAATCATTCTCATAACGGAAATGAACCTTCTCTTTGCCCGTGCCATATAACAGCTTATTCATCTGTTCCTGGGTCAGGGTGCTGACCGGCTTGTCCTGCGGAATGCCGAAATGCACGCAGACCGATTTCAGAAATTGCGGATAATAGGTGGAGGTGCCTCCACTCCATGCGGCAAAGGCGCCTTCTTCTATACTTTTGCTCATATCCGGCACCAGCAGCTCCGAATCCACAATCATCTCCACACCCAAGCCGTCGCATTCCGGACAAGCTCCGAACGGGGTATTAAAAGAGAACATTCTCGGCGTCAACTCTTCCATGCTGAAACCGCAGATCGGGCAAGCAAAGTTGGAGCTGAAGCGCAGCTCCTCTTGTCCCATAATATCAACCAGAAGCTGGCCGCCCGACAGATTCAATGCCGTCTCGATCGAATCGGCAAGACGTGCCTCAATATCTTCCTTGACCACGATTCGATCAACCACAACCTCGATCGTATGCTTCTTATTCTTCTCAAGCTCGATGCTGTCCGACAGATCACGCAGCTCCCCGTTGACACGAACCCGGACAAAGCCCTGCTTCGCAATATCGGCAAACAGATTCTTATGCTCGCCTTTGCGTCCAGAAATGACCGGTGCCAGAATCTGCAGTCTCGTCTTCTCCGGATACTGCATGATACGGTCTACCATCTGTTCGACCGTCTGGGAAGTGATCTCCACGCCATGCTCCGGGCAATGAGGATGTCCAATACGAGCGAACAGGAGTCGCAGATAATCGTAGATTTCCGTTACGGTACCCACCGTGGAACGCGGGTTGCGGCTCGTCGTTTTCTGGTCAATCGATATCGCAGGCGATAAGCCGTCGATGGAATCGACATCCGGTTTTTCCATTTGTCCGAGGAACTGGCGGGCATAAGCGGACAAGGATTCCACGTAACGACGCTGACCCTCGGCATAAATGGTATCAAATGCGAGCGAGGATTTGCCCGAGCCGCTAAGACCTGTAAGAACAACGAACTTGTCACGAGGTATCGTGACGTCGATATTTTTCAGATTGTGTGCGCGGGCGCCTTTGATCACAATATTTTCACTTGCCAAACGATATCATCTCCTACTCCATATGGCATGCATGTATAGCTGTATTTATTTCACAAAGAGAACGACCGCTTGGCCGTCCCCCTTGACATTCTTCAACCCATATTATTCAGCCTGCAGCTCCAGAAGGGCATCACGAAGCTCTGCCGCACGCTCGAATTGCAAATTCTTTGCGGCTTCCTTCATCTCGGACTGCAGACGCTGAATCAGATTCTGACGTTCTTTCTTCGACATCTTCTGTCCTTCGCCCACCAGATAATCGGTCTTGCCCTCTGCAACCTTCGTTGCTTCGATGACATCGCGGATCTTCTTGCGGATCGTCTGCGGCGTAATGCCGTGCTCCTCATTATAAGCGACCTGAATGCTGCGGCGACGTTCGGTTTCCTTGATCGCCCGATCCATGGAATCGGTGATCTTGTTGCCGTACATGATAACTTTACCTTCCGAGTTCCGCGCAGCCCGGCCAATCGTCTGGATAAGGGAACGGTCAGAACGGAGGAAGCCTTCCTTGTCCGCATCCAGAATCGCAACCAGGGAAACCTCTGGCAGGTCAAGACCTTCCCGTAGAAGGTTAATACCCACCAGCACGTGGAATGTACCAAGCCGCAGATCGCGAAGGATCTGCATCCGTTCCAGCGTTTTGATGTCGGAGTGCATATAACGAACCTTGATCCCGATCTCCTTCAAATAATCGGTCAGATCCTCCGACATTTTCTTTGTCAGGGTGGTCACGAGCACACGCTCATCGCGCTCCACCCGGTCATGGATCTCGCTGATCAGGTCATCGATCTGGCCTTCTGTAGGACGCACATCGATGATCGGATCAAGCAGTCCTGTCGGACGGATGATCTGCTCAACCATCGTCTCGCAGTGCTCCATCTCATACGGACCCGGCGTAGCCGATACGTAGATGATCTGGTTCACCTTCTCCTCGAATTCCTCGAACTTCAGCGGACGGTTATCCAGCGCGGACGGCAATCGGAAACCATGGTCGACCAGCACGGTTTTGCGCGCACGGTCACCGTTGTACATCGCGCGGATCTGCGGCAGAGTCACATGCGATTCATCAATGACAAACAGCATATCGTCCGGGAAGTAATCCAGGAGTGTATAGGGGGTTGCCCCCGCCTCTCTGAAGGTCAGCGGACCGGAATAGTTCTCGATGCCGGAGCAGAAGCCGACTTCCTTCATCATCTCAATATCATAACGGGTGCGCTGCTCCAGTCGCTGCGCTTCCAGCAGCTTGCCTTCCGAACGAAGAAGTTCGAGACGCTCTTCCAGCTCCCGTTCAATATTGACAAGCGCTACCCGCATCGTTTCTTCACGGGTAACGAAGTGAGATGCCGGGAATATGGCGACATGGTCGCGTTCTCCAACCAGCTCGCCCGTCAACACGTCAATCTCTGTGATCCGTTCAATCTCGTCGCCGAACAACTCAACGCGAACGGCATGCTCCCCCTTCGAAGCAGGGAAAATCTCGATGACGTCCCCCCGAACGCGGAATGTGCCGCGAACGAAGTTGATATCGTTCCGCTGATATTGGATGTCAACAAGTCGGGACAAAATCTGATTGCGAGGTTTCTCCATACCCACCCGCAGCGAAAGCAGCAGTTCACCGTACTCATGCGGCGAACCCAAACCGTATATGCAAGATACACTCGCCACAATGATGACATCGCGTCGTTCGAACAGCGAGCTTGTTGCAGAGTGGCGTAGCTTATCAATCTCTTCATTAATACTGGAGTCCTTCTCGATATACGTATCAGAGGAAGGGATATAGGCTTCCGGCTGATAGTAATCGTAATAACTCACGAAATAATCCACCGAGTTGTTCGGGAAGAATTCCTTGAACTCACTGGCCAGTTGAGCAGCCAGCGTCTTGTTATGTGCAATGACGAGTGTCGGACGGTTTACCTTGGCGATTGTTTGCGCGATCGTAAACGTCTTACCCGTTCCTGTTGCACCCAGCAGTGTCTGATGCTTCTTCCCTTGGTGCAATCCTTCGACCAACGCATCAATAGCCGTGGGCTGGTCGCCCTGCGGCTGGAATTCAGACTCGATCTCAAAGGATTTGGTACTGACAACTAAATCGCTCATTGCCCTTCATCACCCTCATACTCTAAAATTAAATTCATGCTAAAAGATATGTCGAAACTTCCCGATGATATATTATGGGAAATTAGTGGTGTCTACTTAGGGAATAAGAATATTTGTTCCCGTCTCATTATACCCCTTCCCTTTTTTTGATGCAAACAGTTTAATGAAAATTTCAATAAGTTCCAGTTCCCGTTGTCGGGATTTCAACTTATAGAGTCTGGCAGACCTCATGACCCGCATTGAACAAGCTTTATATCAAACTTATGACTTCATGAATTTAACTTCCTTAAAGGAGATGGTACAGCGTTATGGATATTACGATTATTTTTGGCATTCTCGCCGGTCTCGCCGCGTTGATCGGGGGATTCTTATGGGAAGGCGGTCATCTGAGCGGTCTGCTGCAAGGTGCGGCAGCCCTTATCGTATTCGGCGGCACCATAGCCGCCGTCATCGTCAGTTTCCCTGCCACCCGGCTCCGCACCATCCCTGCTGCGCTCAAGCTGGCCTTCGGCCGCAGCGAGCGTTCGTCAGAGAAGCTGATTGACGACATCGTCGATATGTCGGTAACAGCCAGAAGAGACGGCGTGCTGGCGCTGGAGCGCATCTCGGCCGACCACGAGGATCCGTTCCTTCGGGAAGGCATGCAGATGGTTGTGGACGGCAACGACCCTGAAATGGTGCGGCAAATCCTGGAGCTCGATATCAATGCCGCCGAGCAGAAGCATGAAGGCTATGCCAAAATTTTCGAATCCGCCGGGGGATATGCCCCTACCATGGGCATCATCGGTACCGTCATGGGATTGATCCATGTATTGGGCAGTCTGCAAGACCCAACCGATCTCGGCCCTTCCATCGCTGTTGCATTCACCGCAACTTTATACGGTGTTGCGAGTGCCAATATTATCTTTTTGCCCATTGCATCGAAGATTAAAGCACGCTCCGAAGAAGAAATTGCAAACATGGAGCTGCTGCTCGAAGGAATTATGGCTGTTCAGAACGGCGAGCACCCGCTGTTGGTCCGCAAAAAGCTAGCCTCCTTCGCTTCCGCCGGCACCACGGATACTCCGTCCTCAAGGGGGATCGCGCATGAGACAGCCGAATAGACGGCGGCGCAACCGTAAGCAGGAAGGAAGCGATCAGCGCGACCGCTGGATGATCACCTATGCGGATCTGATTACGCTGCTCCTGATCTTTTTTGTTGTAATGTATGCCATGAGTCGGCTGGATACGGAAAAATACAAACTGGTCACCCAGTCCCTGCAGGCCACCTTCCAGAGCGGTGACAGCATCCTGGAGATGGGTTCGGGCATTACGGGCACAGCCGATACGGAGAACCATAAGAATCCGCCGCCACAAACAGCCGTCACTGAGGATAAGGAGGAAGATAACGGGGAAGCACCTTTAACCGAGCGTGAGCTGGCCTTCCGAGCCCAGGAAGAGGAACTTGCGAACTTTATGGGACTCATTCAGCAGTACGTGAAAGACAACCAGCTGGAGGAGGACATCTTCATTTCGGACGAGCCCCAGGGGATTGCCATTACGTTAAGCGACCGCTTCCTGTTCGATGTCGGGAAGGCCGAGCTTAAATCCGGGGCTGCCCCGGTGCTCGGCAAGCTGGCAAGCCTGTTCGGCGATTTGAATACAACGGTAAGCATCGAAGGGCATACGGACAACGTGCCGATTGGTCGCCACTCCAGCTACAAGGATAACTGGGAGCTATCCGGCGCCCGTGCCATGTCGGTGCTGAGATTCTTCCTGGAGGACAGCAAGCTGGACCCGGCAGGATTCCAGTACGCTGGTTATGCCGATACCCGTCCGGCAGCGGACAACGCCACACCCGAAGGCAAACAGAAAAACCGCCGGGTTGAAATCACGGTGTTGAGACAGCTGAAGCAGTAGTCTCGTTCTACATAGTGAAGGGTGGATTCAGCTGATTCTTCACATATTCAAACAGGTCCAACACACTCAAGATGACTTGGGTACCGTGTTGTCGCAGCACACTTTATATTCCATGTAACAAGCGCCCGGCAGACTGAATCCATGTACATTCAGATCTGGCCAGGCGCTCTTTTTTATATGAAAATCACGAAACCCAATAATTATGCCGGCAACGACGATATCTCTGCAGTTAACAAGGATTTAAAGCCTTGCGCCTAGGCGCCATGCCCTGCCCCGCTCTCGCTTGGCCGCAAGACAACAGACCCTACAGCCAGCAGAATGACAGCCATCAGCCCAAGAACCGCAAGCGGCAAACCGATATCAGACAGCGTCCCCCCCGTAGCTGCCGTCTCCACCGCCTCGATCGCCCATTTTTGAGGAATGAAATTGGCGATTTTCTGCATGAAGTCCGGCATGATGGCAAGCGGCCAGAAGCATCCGCCCAGCATACAGGTCGGTGTGACGATCATGGAATTGATCATCGCCGCATTTTGCCCGTTCCGGATTAACCCGGCTACCGTGCTGGCAACCCCTAATGAGACCAGCATGAAAGCCATCAGAATGAGGAAGTGCAGCAATAACGGGATACCGTAATCATAACGGAGTACATACCGGCTGAGAACAAGCACAATCACCACCTGCAGCGAGCCGACTACCAAGCTGCCCAGGAAATTGCCCAGAGCAATTTGATAAGCTCGTACAGGTGCCGTATACATGCGCGATAATGTTCTCTGCCTGCGGTCATCCATAATCATGGATACCACGCTGGAGATCAGGGTCATCATAAACATCAGGGTAAATCCCGTAACGTTGGAGAGCCCCGGTCTGGCATATAAATTTAAATCGGTAACCTGCGTATCCACCCGGTTCTGTGCAGACTGCCCGATCACCTCTTCCAATGCCATCATGGGATTCACACTTGGACCTGAGGTCTCCCGGATCAAGGCCGCAGTGCCGCTCAGGCGCGTTGCTGCTGAATCCGCCGTCATTCGAATCATAACCGAAGCTTCCGAGGTTGATATTTCGTACACCTTCACCGTTGACCATTGTCCTTCCAACAATGCATCGCTGAAGCCCTCCGGTATATAAACACCTACCGTGCTTTTATTCTCTATCAGCTCTTCCTTGAGCGTACTTTCGGTCACAGATTGCTTCAGTACATATTGTCCACTACGCTCCAGTTCGCTTATCAGGTATTGACCCGCGGGCCCCTCGTCCTCATTCACGTAGGAGACCAGAATGCTTGCGGCTGTCGTCTGCCCCATGAGAAACACCGTCAAAGTAACGACCACGCAAGGGACCAGCAGATAAACGATCCAGCCCCTTTTTCGCCCAAGCGTCCGCCTTACCATATGCCAGGCAATGGTCAAGCTATGCATGGTATCCCACCTTCCTATACATAAACATGGCTGCAGCGGACAAAGCTGCGGTAATAGCCGCCAGCATGCCGACACAGGTAATAATCAAATGCACTTCGCTATCCAGCATCATCCGGAGCATGCTCTGCATAGCCCAATGATTAACGGTGAAGGCGCCGATCTTCTGGAAGAACTCCATGGGCAGCGGCATGAAGCCTCCGCTGACAAACGTCATGGCGATAATGATAGCCTGCATCAACCCTCTGGCCCCTGCAGCTGTCGAAGAAATTAGCGTTATGAACGTGGCAATGGTCATGGACGATAATGCAATTAATACACAGACCATCGTGAGCAGAAAGGGGTGAGGGCCCCATTTCACACCATACAGCCACATGGACCCTAGCACGATGGCCGCTGCCTGTGCAAGTGTAATTAAAGTGCAGCCGATAATTTTCCCTGCAAATATGGTTCCGGGGGTCACCGGTGCGCTTTGCAGACGATAAAGGGTCTTGCTTTCCCGCTCTCCCAGCAAACTGCTGCTTGCCATCAGGCCCGAATATAGCAGAAACATAATCAGCATGGCAGCTGCGTAGTATTGCGCCGCCGAATACGTGGATTCTTTCTCACTCAGCTGCCCGATCGTAATGTTCGGTCCGGGTGTGGCCTCAACAGGCGCTGCGGCTTGTGCCGCAAGAACCTTATCTCGGCCCAGAACGACGGCCTCCGCCTGTTTGTGATTGGCATCTGCAATAAAGGTTTTAAAGATGGTGTCAGCCACCAGATTGAGATTACGGTCCCTTCCCGGCAGCAATTCAAGTTTTACTTCGTCTCCCTGGCCCATTCGTTCATCAAAAGAAGCTGGGGTCACTACCGCATAATCCACCTCGCCCCTGCGCAGCTTTCCTTCCGCCTCTTCACGGCTCGCAACGATCTCTTGTACCAGAATGTCTTGTAGTGCCGGTGTATTCATCAGAGCCTGAATGCTTTTTGGCAGCTGGCCCCCATCCGTAGGACTCAAAACAACTCCTACCCTGACCGGTTGTTGTTTAAATTCCTGATCATTACCGAACCAGCCCGAAAGTGCGTTGCCTAATATAAAAATAAGGATCAGCGGCAGCAAAAATTGGTTAATTAGCACCGAGCGGCTGGTAACCATCCGCCTCAGCTCAAACCAGGCGATAATCATCATATTCATCTCCGGTATTCCTCCTTCATAGATTCCCAGACGTGCGCATGTGATTAATCGCGGAGCGTCCGCCCGGTCAAACTGAGAAACAACGTTTCGAGGTCCGGCTCCTCACACTGCAAGGTTCGGAGAATGGTATCATGTTTACTGCAGATGAACAGGATATCCTGCAGCTCATTCTGGGCCGAAGGCACATAGACCTGAATCTCGCTGTCATTCTGCGTAACGCGCCTTACACGCGGATGAATCGTCAGTTGCTCGATCAAGTCCTGCGTTATCCCATCTGCGGTAAGGATGATTTTCTCCTCATGGGCGACACGCGCCCGAAGCTCCTGCTGCGTTCCGCAAGCGATGACATGACCTTGATCCATAATCGCCACCCGGTCACTGATCGCGGCAACTTCCTCCATGTAATGACTTGTATAGATAACGGTAGAGCCCATACGGTTCAGTGTCTTCACTGATTCCAAGATATGATTGCGCGACTGCGGATCAATTCCCACCGTTGGCTCATCCATGATAATAAGTTTCGGACGGTGCGTGATCGAGCAGGCAATGTTCAGTCTTCTCTTCATCCCGCCGGAGAAGGTTGACGGCCGTTCTTTAGCCCGGTCCTGCAGCCCGACAAACTCCAGTGCCTCCTCCACCCGTTCCTTCAGCAGATTGCCGCGCAGTCCATATAATTTCGCAAAAAAAGTGACATTGTCCCAAGCGGACATCTCTTCATATAGGGCCAGATCCTGCGGCACCAATCCGATTCTCCGCTTCACTTCCAGCGGCTGCTCTTCAATCGAGATACCGTCAACTTTAATGCTGCCCTGGTCCTTCGAGAGAAGCCCGCAGATCATGTTGATGGATGTGCTCTTGCCGGCCCCGTTCGGTCCGAGAAGCCCGAAGATCTCGCCTTCATTCACTTCCAGGTTCATATGGTCCACCGACAGCTTGCTACCGTATCGTTTCACGACATCTTTCATCTGCAGAAAGACCGCCATCATCACCAACTCCATTTCTTTCGTATCTATCCGTTAAGTTCATTTTATCTAAGACCCTCAGCTCTTGAAGGTAGAGGAAGTCACCTTATACGGGTGACGAAAGTCATCTCCTTATGTAAAACATCCTTGTGATATAATGAAGCCAATCGTGTGTACGGTTTGATTTTATTATGGAAAAGGGTGCTGATCGCATTGTGACCTCCCCACTCACCTATCTGCGCTACGGCCTGATTCTCCTTCCCGCTGCGGCTGATATCTTTCTGCAGCAGCTCGACTATTATGGAGAATACATGGTGTACTTTCTGCTCTTTCTGGCCCTTACAGTGTTAAGCCGCTTTGTACGATCCCCAGCCTATCTAAGAGCAGCGGTGCTGCTGGAGATGGCGCTGTCCCTGTGGTTATGCCATCAATACGGCTTCATGATGGTCTTCCTGTCCGTGTCTGCATTATGTGTCTATCTGCCCTTGTTTCAGGAGCGGTCAAGCAAATTCTGGATGGCAACCGCCCATCTCGCGCTGCTGAACATCGCCATTACCGATTATGATCCACTGCTGATTACAACGGCCAATCTCCTCTTTCTGTTTCTGGCCGTAATGTTCAGTCATATCCATCGGATGAATCAGAAACAAGTTGACCATATTCAGTTATACGACGAGCTCAAGAGACTTCATTTCCAGCAGGATGAGGCAGGTAGACAATTGCTGCAATTCGCGCATCAGGTAGAGAACGCGGCACAGGTGGAGGAACGCCACCGCATCTCGCGCCAACTCCATGACGACATCGGCCACCGGCTGATTCGCGTCAAAATGATGATGGAAGCCGCCCTCCAAGTCGTACCTCATGATCCGGCCCGAGGTATGGATATGCTGCATCAGATCCGTGACCAGTTAGGACAGAGCATGGAGCAAATGCGCACGGCTGTAAAACAAATGAGCCCCGGCAGACGTATTGCTGACGATTATTCCTTGAGTCGGCTGCTTGAGGAAACGGGGAGGGAGACCGGAATCGAAACCGAACTTATCCTGCACGGCATGCCCTATCCGCTCTATCCTAGTCAGCAGGTGGTTCTGTATAAAAATGCCCGAGAAGCCATAACCAACGCCATCCGCCATGGCGAAGCCGGACGGGTTGAAATCTTGCTTCACTACGGGGAACAGGAAATTCGAATGGAGGTTTCCAATAACGGGGAGGTCAAAGAGACGGTCGCCCATGCGGCTGTCCCTGAACGTCAAGGCATCGGTCTAAGCGGCATGCTTGAACGAACTCAAGTTGTTGGTGGGACGTTAGAGATACGGCGAACGGCACCTTTTACCGTCATCACCCGGCTGCCTGTCTATCGAAAGAGTGAGATTGTGTAATTCGATATCTATATTTTAGTAAAGGTCGTGGACATCCATGATATCAGTTCTGATTGTAGATGATGACCCGTTTATTCGAGAAAGTCTGAAGTTGCTGGTAGGGATGGACCCGGATATTGAAATCTCCGGTGTCGCGGCACACGGCGAAGAGGCTCTGGCTTTATTGGAGGGTGGGCTTACGGCAGACGTGATCCTCATGGACATCCGCATGCCGGTATGCGACGGCGTTGAAGGCACGCGGCGAATTCGCGAACAGCACCCGGGCATTCGGGTACTCATGCTGACGACATTCGATGATGATGATTACATTGTGGAAGCGCTGCGGAACGGGGCCAGCGGATATCTGCTCAAAAACATTCCGCCGGACCGGATCATCCAGGGTATCAAAACGGTGTACGACGGTAACATGCTAATCCATCCGGATATTGCCCGCAAGCTGACCGGCATGCTCCGCCCTGCACCCCAATCGGTCTCCCAGTCTGATGTTCTTGGATCATTAGGTCTTACCCCGGCCGAGAAGAATATTGTCGGCCTTATTGCAGAAGGCCTGTCCAACAAGGAAATTGCCGGCCAGCTCTACTTAAGCGAAGGTACCATCAAGAACTACGTAACCGAAATATTAGGCAAGCTGAATCTTCGGGACCGGACGCAAATCGCTATTTTTTATCTAAAAAAAGTGCAGGCTTAGACCTTTTCGCATTCTGCGTTAGCTTATAAAGTCAAATAAAACAGGCCCTTGTCCATAGGACAAGGGCCTGTTAATTGTTCATTCACGAATGGAATCCTGCATCTTCGGAGCCACCGGGCGTCTTGCCCTCAGATGATCCTCGCTTGCTGCGAAGATGAAGTTTATTCGCTAGCAGGGTCAGCAAGCTTACCGGCTTCAAACCTACCGCTATGCCATCCCTCGGATCCGGAGCAACGATGGCTCCCAGCTGATGATGATCGCCCGCGTAAATCGCACGCTGCAGGAACTTGCTCTCGCCTTGATGGTTCTGAACCTCCAGCTTACAGAAGGCCGAATTCTGCCGCAGCGCTCCATGCAGCTGCTCCTTGCTGTGAATCAGTTTGCCATTCACCTTCAGAATCGTCTCTCCCGCAAGAATGCCAAGCTCGCTTGCCGGGCTATCCGGAAGGACTGCGAGTACTCGCAGTCCACGAATCGGATGCACAAAGATCGGGCTTCGCTGCTGCTCTTCATAACGGCTGTACCACACCAAACCTTCATGGAGCAGCAGCGCTGCTAATGCAGCCACGATCATAAGCGGCGTCCACCACTCGGCCAGCAGGCTCAATGCCAGCACGGTCGCTGCATAGAATACAAGCCGTTTCGCCGTAATTCCCGCCTTCTCCTGCGGCAGCATGCTCTGCGTCATTTCCCCGAAGCCAATCACGACCGGGAGCGCCATCATCGTAAAGCCGCCGCTCCAGGCATCGCCCCCGAAGAATGGGGTCCACGGCAGCACACTGCCTCCGCCAACCGCCGGGACAAGCAAGAACAGGGGCAGCGGCCAGAAGCTCTGCATATGATAGCCGCCCACAAGTCTGCCGCGCTTTCCTTCCAGGAACAGAGGGGTTGCAAAGCCCGAGCCTTGGAGCCTGACCAGCATGGCTTCTGCAAAGTGCAATACGGCGGATAGAGCCAGCAATGCCGGGATATCCAGACTAAGGATTGTCGTCGTTACATGGCTGATCCAGCCGTCTGGCTGCCAGTTCGGAAACCAGCCTAGGACGAACTGGAGGATGCCAAGCAGCCCGATGGAATAAGCAAAGCATAAATACCGAATATGAAACAGCATCAGAATCAGCGAAGTCACCCAAATGCATAGGATGGCTTCCAAACTTAACGATATACCCAGGAAGGCCACAACGATGGAAACGGCGATGCCTGCCAGCACCCCACCGAGAAACGTCCGCCAGGTCTGAATTCCCCAAGAATGCAGCTTCACATGGAACAGCTTACGCTCCACCAGCACCTGCCTTCGGTAAAACAGCATCACAAACAAAATCGAAATATAATAAAAGGGCTGCGTCAGCAGTTGTATGCCTGCGTCTATCCCATACATAAGCAGTTGTTTCAATGTCTCCAACAGCTTGCCACGCTCCTTTCAGCTCTAAAACGTAGTTCAAAATTCAAGAAACACTTCAACTGAACATGCACCTTAAAAGAAAAAAGAAGGCTAAAATTCAGCCTTCTTACTTGTTCGACGCCTTTGTGGCGATTTCCTTCCGAACCTCGGCAATTCCGCGATTCATTTGATTATCCTCTTTCGGATCCTGAATCTTCTCGATCAACGCGGCCTCCAATGCCTCGGCTGTCGCGGTATTAATAATACCATCCGCTTTCAGCTTATTCTTGCTCTGGAAGCTCTTGACCGCCTTCTCCGTATTCCGATCGAAGTAACCGTCCGAACGCCCTGTCTTATAACCAACCGCTTCCAGCATGATCTGTGCGTTCTTGACATCGGTGCTGTTTGCATCGTACGCATAGGTTTTCTTCTTATCGATTGGTGCAACCGTGAAGTAATCCGGCTGCGACACCTTAATATCCGGTTCAATCCCCTTCTCATGGATCCAGGTTCCGTTAGGCGTCAACCACTTGGCAATTGTCACTTTCAGTAAACTTCCATCGCCAAGCTGCTTGTCAAAGCTGGTTTGAACGGTCCCTTTACCGAAGGAATGCTCGCCCATCAGGGTAGCTCCTGCAGATTGCTGCAGCGCGCCTGCCAGGATTTCGGAAGCGCTCGCGCTTCCCTTGTTCATCAGCACCGTGATCGGATAGGATTTGGCTTCACCGTTCGAAGGATGCTTCTCCCGCTTCTTATCCTTATCCTCTACCTGAACAATCAGTTCGCCTTTAGGCACGAACTGCTCTGCAATGTCGATGACCACGGACAATACGCCGCCCGGATTGTTCCGAACATCAATCAGCAGTCCCTTCATGCCCTGACCTTCCAGCTTCTTGAGTTCTTCTTCAAAGCGTTTGCCTGTATTCAGAGAGAATTGGGAAATCTCAATGACGCCGATACCGCCCTTCTCCATCCGGGCAGATACGGTTTCCAGATCGACATCATCGCGAACGATCACATACTCGATCGGCTGTTCGGATCCTGCACGCTTAATCTGAAGAACGGCCTTGGAGCCCTTAGGTCCGCGAATCTTGTTTACGGCCGCATTCAGCTCAAGCCCCTGCAAGGACTCGCCATTAACGGAAAGAATGGCATCTTTCGCCCGAATCCCTGCTTTATCGGCAGGAGATCCCTTGATCGGTGATACGACGATCACATTGCCGTCTACAGAGGAAACCTCGGCACCGATTCCCGTGAAGGAGCCTTCAATGCTCTCTTCAAACTGGGCTGCCGTCTCTTTTCCCATATAGTTGGAATACGGATCCTCCAGGGCTTCCATCATACCGTTGATGGCGCCGTCAATCAGCTTCGACCTGTCGATATCCTTGTAATAATTGCTTTCGATGAGGTCAATCGCTGTCCCCAATTTCTTCGCTTCAGACTGCTCCAGTCCATTCTTGTTCGCTATACTGGCCAGCAACCCCTCGCCGTCTCCGGTCTGACTGGGAGCAGGTAGCTGAGTCAAAGCCATCGTTAACAGTCCGCCGCACAACAGGGCAGCTATGACCAGAAAGACAGCCGTTCGTTTTTTCAGCAAGTACTTCACCGCCTTTGTACGTTTCAACTGCTAAACACACGGGGAATCCCGTCCACCTAGTATATGATTGGCTTGCCGGGAATATTTATACAGCGGTCTGAAGGTTATATAGTATCGGTTATAAGAATCAGTTACAGATACGGCGAAGGATTAACCGGTGATCCGTTGACCCGAACTTCAAAGTGAAGATGCGGTCCTGTGCTCTGGCCAGTGGAACCCACCTCGGCAATCTTCTGCCCTCTGGACACCTTGTCGCCTTCGCTGACCTTAATGCCGCCATTGCGGATATGTCCATATAAAGTCCACACACCGCCCCCATGATCAACAATAACACAGTTTCCGTAACCGCTCCACCACTCGGCCAAGATCACCGTGCCGCTCTCGGCTGCACGGATCTCGGTCCCTTGCGGAACAGCAAAATCCTGACCTGTATGCATCTTGCCGACTTCACCCGTTACCGGGTGCACGCGCGGTCCATAACCCGAAGAAAGTCTGGCACCGGAGACCGGAATCGCGAATGGGCCACCGTTTCCTGTGTATCCACCGCCGCCCTTGCTTCCGCCGAGGGTTGTCGCTTTCGCTCTCTTCGCTGCTGCCGCTTTGGCAGCCGCCGCTTTACGGGCTGCTTCCTCAGCAGCCAGCTTGTTCTTTTCCTTCTGCAGGTCGGAACGCTTGCTCGCCAGGGCAACCAGCATTTTATCCTGCTCCTCAGTCAAGATGTCAGCATCCTCGATATCCTGATCGTACTGGGCCAGAAGAACGCGCTTCTCCTGTTCCTTCTCGTTCAGAATGCTCTTGCGGTCTTCCATCTGACCATACAGATCTTTGGCTGTAGCATATTGGCCTTCAAGTTCCTTCTTCTTATCAATGACCAGCAGCTTGTCCTGCTTATGCTGTACGAGCAGATCCTGGTCCTGATCCACGATGGATTTCAACGAATCCGCGCGCTCAATGAAATCACTGAAGCTGGTCGAGGAGAGCAGCACATCCAGATAGGATACCTGACCATCCATATAAATGAGACGAATCCGGGATTCCAACAGCTTTTCACGGGATGCGATGCGCTCCTCCGCCGCTTCAAGCTCCTTTGTTGTTTTTTTCAAGGAATCTTCCGTTTGGTCGATCTTCACGGAAATTTTGGTTAATTCATTACTGACGATACTGATTTGCTCCATGACGTATTTCAGGTTCTGGTTCGTTTTATTCTTATAATGCTGGGCTTCTTGTTTATCATCCGCAGCCTTGTTCTTCTGTTGCCGTGCTTGCTTGACCTGCTCCTGAAGCATTCTCAACTCTTTATCTACGTCGGCAGTGGTCTTCTTCTCAGCTTGTCCGACATTCGGTTGGATCATAACAGTGGCCAGTAATAAGGCTGCTACTCCTGCGGCGATTTTCTTCAAGTTTCGCTCCCCATCCTTTACCTTGTTTTATACTTTCAAAAATTTACGAATCGACATGGTACTTCCCCAGACGCCAATCACGATACCCAGCCCAACAATGATGGAGCCAATCAGCGGCCACAAATCCCCCAGCGGGATTAGGCTCTGTGCCAGCGTGATATCGGTTTGCGATGCAGCGTACAAACGATCGTAACCTACAAACAGCAGAACAACCGTTACAATCGACCCAAGCAGGCCGATCATGGCACCTTCTACGAAAAATGGCCAGCGGATAAAGTTGTTCGTGGCGCCAACAAGCTTCATAATCCCAATCTCCCGGCGGCGTGCTAGAATCGTAACGCGAATAGTGTTCGAGATCAGGAACATGGACATCAGACCGAGTCCTGCTACGAAAATAAACCCGATATTCCGAACCGTCTTCGTAATCTTAAACAGGGTCTCTACCGTTCCTTCGCCGTACTTGACGCGCAGGATCGGCTCCTCCGTATACTTCTGGTTCAGCGCGGTAATCTTGTCGGCTACAAAGCCGACCGTTGTTGGCTGAATGACGGAAACCTCAAATGCATCCGGCAGCGGATTCTGGTCCTTCTCGCTGAAGCCTTCCACCCATTCCGAGCCCAGGCTTTCCTCAAGCTCCTTCATTCCATCTTCCTTGGACACAAACTTTACGGCACTAACCTCCGGCATAGCCTCGATTTCACCCTTGATGGTTTCACGCAGCTTTTCATCCACGTTGAGATTTAAGTAAGTATTGATCTGCACATTGCTATCTGCTTTATCGGCTAATGCGTTAACATTCATGACCAGCAGCATGAAAACACCCAGTATAAACAAAGACACCACGATGGAAGTAATCGATGCGACCGACATCCATCCGTTCCGGAAAACGCTCTTCGCCCCTTCCCGCAAGTGCCGCAAGAAGGTTCTAAAATTCATACCCGTAATCTCCTCTCTGCTGGTCACGGACGATCTGTCCATGCTCAATCGCAAGGACGCGTTTGCGCATGGTGTTGACGATATCCCTGTTGTGGGTTGCCATCACAATGGTGGTTCCCCTGAAATTAATCTCATCCAGCAGCTGCATGATCCCCCAGGAGGTTTCCGGGTCCAGGTTGCCGGTAGGCTCGTCCGCAATAATGACGGACGGGTTATTCACGATGGCTCTTGCAATCGCGATCCGCTGCTGCTCACCGCCCGAGAGCTGGGAAGGCTCGCGGCCAGCCTTGGCTTTCAAGCCCACAAGCTCCAGCACCTCCATCACCCGTCTCTTGATGAGACGCTGCGGAGCCTCGATAACTTCCATGGCAAAAGCTACATTTTCGTAAGCAGTCAGCTTGGGCAGCAGGCGATAATCCTGAAAAATAACCCCGATATTTCGGCGAACATAGGGGATTTTGCGCTGCTTCAGCTTCCCGATATTAAATCCGTTAACCGAAATTTGCCCCTTGGTGGGCACTTCTTCTCTATAGATAAGTTTCATAAATGTCGATTTGCCTGCACCCGAAGGTCCGACAACATAGACGAATTCATTACGATTGATCTTAACGGAAACTCCTTGAAGCGCATGGGCGCCGCTTGGATAGGTCTTCCATACGTCCTGCATTTCAATCACTTCATCACTTCCCAATCCATAATTAGCCATTATACTTTCGACAGTATCCATCGAATTCCTTTAAAATCCATGAAAAATCCTCACGACATCGTCTATTGTAACAAATTTGTTACCTTTTGAGTACCCGAAAGTTTAAGCCCACCGTGACATATACATGAACAAGTGCACGAACTGCGGCCAATACGAAGTTAAGAAGGTGGTTTCCAATGAAAAAAATTCATCTCGGTCTCATCATTGTCATCAGTTTTGCTCTTCTCCTCTCCGTCGGATTCGGTCTGTTGACGATGTATGTGAATCAGAAGGAACTCCCGAAGGGGGTCGTTCTCTCCGGCTGGCAGGTAGGCGGCAAACCCGCCAATGAGGTGCTCGCCGAGCTGGATCAACGGCTGCAAGCGATGAGTACGATGAAGGTGAAGCTGGCGGCGGAGGCCTTGAAGGGTCACACGGAAAGTTTTAGTCTGCAAGATGCCGGTGTTCAGTTCAGCGCAGCCGATTTTCAGGATGCCATAGCCAAGATGTCTGAAGGATCACTGTGGGATCAGGTACTGTACAGACGCCATTTTCAATTGGAGTGGCATATATCAACCGACTGGAACCGCGATACGTTGAAGAAGCGGCTGAATGAAGACTGGCAAAAGGAGCGCTTTGGCGAACCGGTCAATGCGGTCCGAAGCATTTCCGGTGATGACGTTGTCCGCTATACCCCGGAGAAGACGGCCTACCGCATCGAGTGGGCGGCTTTCTATGAAGGGTTCAGCGCTGCGCTTCCGGATGAACGCCAGTTTACAGAGCCCAGAGGCGATGAAGAAATCACGGTACAGCTGCCCTTGATCCGTCAGAAGCCCCCGGTTACAGTAAAATCGCTGCAGGATGAAGGGGTGGAGCGTAAAATCATCGAATTCTCCACTGATCTTGGCTCCAGCGGACCCGGACGGGTTCATAACGTAACCGCGGCTGCCAAAGCCGTGGACGGGATGATTTTGAAGCCGGGCGATGAATTCAATTATGCTCATGTTATAGATACCGCGAAGAAGGAGTACGGATTTGAAGAAGCTCCCGTTATCGTTAACGGCAAGCTTGTCCCGGGCATAGGCGGCGGGATCTGCCAGGTATCCAGCACGGTCTATCATGCTGCTCTGCTCCTGGGACTGGATATAACCGAACGACGCAATCATTCCCTTCCGGTCAGCTACCTGCCCAAGGGGCAGGACGCCACCTTTGCGGAGGGCGCCATCAACTTCAGGTTCCGGAACAACACAGGCAAACATCTGCTGATCCTTTCCAGCGTGTCAGACGGAAAATTAACCCTGAAGATGTTCGGTACCTTCCCGGAGAATACGGAGTATGAACTGGTATCCACCACCATCGAAACCCTGCCTTCCCCAGAGAAGGTCATCCATAATACCACGCTGCCGCCAGGACTCAAGCAGGTAGTCCAGAACGGGAAACCTGGCTATGTGGTCGAAACCTACCGAACCAAGAAAGTGAACGGCAAGGTCGTGGAGAACGTGAAGATATCCAAAGACACTTACCGCGCGCAAAACAGCATCGTTGCGATCAATCCAACAAACGAAGTCCAAATGCCGGAAGCAAAAGAATCGCCAAAAGAGGAAGTGGTTGAGGACGGAATCAGTACACCTTAAACATTGACATAACTGAAAAAAGCCCGTATACGCGAACTCACCGAATACGGGCTTTTAGCCTTAAAAATCATATGGAATCTATTTTATAAAAATCTTTGACAACGGCCTTGGCATCTGCACTGAAAGTCTCGGTATATTCCACCCGGTCTATGGTGCAGCCTTTACCAATATGCACTCGGCTGCCCCTGACAACAGACGCTCTCGTATTCTCCAAGCGAATCTCCTCGCCTACGATCCGCTCGGCATTCAGATGCCCCCTGCGGGATGAATGAAACAACTTCGCCAGCTTCGTCGGCGCTACCGTGATCATGCGGCTTCGAATTTCAGGGACACTTGAAATTTGCTTGATTAACGTTAAGTTCAATTCCCTGGCCTGTACGTGCCCATTCACGCTTAGCGTTCCCCGAACCGTCATCTGCTCTGCTTCCACATTGCCTTGAACGGTAACCGTGCCATTCACGACCCCCTTGACGAAGAACAGATCCATCCCTGTACTCAGATCTCCATTCATACCAATGTGGCTGATCCTTGCGTTTCTCCCAGCATCAAGACTCCCGTTAATGCGGATACGCTCCATTTCTACATGGTCAGAGACCTTTAGATGACCGTTAACCCGTGCCAGCCTTCCGAGCAGGCTTCCATTGACAATGGCACTTCCATTACAGCGCAGCAGATGGCAATCAGTATCTCCGTTAATGACACCTTCGCCGTTAATTCGCAGCCTTCCCACGACACCGCCGCCAACGGTTCCGTCACCCATAATAGAAATACCGGGTCTTTCCACAGCCGTATCATTAACCACTCTTCGCCGCCTCCTTGATTCCCACCTAATCGGCCTTAACCTGAATGCTTATGGCATGGTTAAACTAACTTAAAACCGCCGGGATGCTTTGACTTCTGCCTCCGGATGCTGCGTCAATTCGTCTCTGTATTCCACTTGCCTTACCTCGCATCCTTTGCCGAGAATCACCCGGTTACCGCGGACAATATCGGCCTCGATATATTCTAAATCCAAGATATCCCCTTCAATAATCCGTGCCTCTACCCGCGCTCCCTTTAATGGCAGGGACAGCATTTCCCAGAGGCGCTTCCCCTTCTTGCGGGTGGTAATCCGGTCTCCCACGATTTCTTGAGCGGAACAGCGACCAAACACTCGAATATCCGCTGTTCCTACATGCAGACGGCCATCAATCTTAAAGCCTCCCTTAAGCGTGGCCGACTCACTCCGAACATCCCCACGGCTTCGCAAATTTCCGTTCACTTCAAGCCTCTCGGATTCCGAATCTCCGTGAATGCTGCAATGTCCGCCAATAACAATAGAACGGCAGCGCAACCCTTCCTTCAGACTCAAGCTGCCGGCAACATTCAGTTCTTCGGCGTCTACAGCTCCCTTGATGCTTCCCGAACCGTTAACGCGAATTGTACGTGCGGCTACAGCTCCATTCACACTCATCGTTCCGTTACCTATTAATTCCTCGCAATCCAGATTTCCGTTCACCTGCCCTGCACCATCAATTCTCACCTTGTTATACTGACCGCCGCTTGAAGTTCCCGTTCCCGATATTTTCAGGTCAGACAAGTTTTCGTTATGTGGTATCATGTTAATCCTCCTCTGGATTTAAAAGTAATGACCGTATATATATCAGCTACTGCCTGCAACGTTATTTATTTCTCAAGTATTTTTCATTACTTTGCACCGTTTAAAGTCATAATCTCCCTCTAAGATACCATAGTGTTGCTATTCATAAAACAGCCCGATGACGGAACTTAGTCTCGGTCTTGAGACCGAGGCATTTTCATACGAATTTCTTGGAGAATGGGCAAATAATTATGATATGATTCTGATATGCACGTCGTTGATCTCTCATATGTAAAAATGAAAGGGGATACATATCATGGCTCTTATGACTTGTCGCTTTTTTTCGGAGGTTCTCGGTCTCAGCACATCCATGACCGTCATTCTGCCTCAGCAAACCACATCACAGATCGGGATGACCAACCATGCCAAAAGCGGGCTTCATCCAACGCTGTTCCTGCTGCATGGTTTATCTGACGATGATTCCATTTGGCTGCGCAGAACCTCCATCGAACGCTATGTCGCCGAGATGGGCATTGCTGTTGTTATGCCGCAAGTACACCGCAGCTTCTATACGGACATGGAATACGGAGGTAAGTACTGGACCTTCATCAGCAAAGAACTTCCGGCCATAGCCCGTTCTTTCTTCCCGCTGTCGCATGCCAGAGAAGATAACTTCGTTGCAGGCTTATCCATGGGCGGGTACGGTGCATTCAAGCTGGCGCTGCGCTGTCCGGAATCTTTTGCTGCGGCGGCCAGTTTGTCTGGAGCACTCGACATGGCAGGTCATATCGAAAGAAATGAAGCCTTGTTTGAGCACCAATTAGTCTACGGAGAACGGGACATCACCGGCACCGACAACGACCTGCTGTGGCTGCTTCAGGAAGTGGACCGCATGGAAGGGCCAAAACCCCTCCTGTATCAATGCTGCGGAACGGAAGACTTCCTGTATCAGGACAATCAGGCCTTCCGCAAGGCTTGTGAAGGAACGTCCCTTGATTTCACATATCAGGAGGGACCGGGCGGCCATGATTGGGGCTATTGGGATACCCACATTCAGGACGTGCTGAAGTGGCTTCCACTGAAGGCCTGAGAAACAGAAACTATGACATGAGAATACCGGAGGCGCTGATTGGTTGAGCGAAGTATCCATGGGGCTATGCCTGCTTCGAATCGGGATTCGAAAGCCTGTACCTGCTGCCTGCTTCTCATGCTTATGATACAAAAAAAGATGGATCGGCACATGGTTTGTGCTGATCCATCTTTTTTATTTTAACCATGCCCTCTGTGTACGTTACTCTACTTACTCTACGTTTCCTTGACGAACGTTCAGCCACTCTTCCGTCGCTTGTTGTGTCTGCACGGAACGCTCGATCGCAGCCTTCACCTGACTGGTTGCCGTACCACCGTACACATTACGCGCATTAACCACCGTCTCGGGCTGAAGCACATCGTAGATGGAGTCATCGAACAGCTCCGAGAACTGCTTGAATTCTTCCAGCGTCAGGTCCAGCAAGTACTTGCTGTTCTGAATACAGTACAATACCGTCTTGCCGATCACTTCATGCGCCTGACGGAATGGAAGTCCCTTGCCGACCAGGAAGTCCGCAATATCCGTTGCGTTGGAGAAGTCGGTATTCACCGCCTCCCGCATGCGGCCCTTGTTGACCTTCATCGTTGCGATCATCGGAGCAAACAGCTGCAGTGCACCTTCCAGCGTGGCCACTGTGTCAAACATGCCCTCTTTGTCTTCCTGCATATCCTTATTGTAAGCAAGCGGAAGCGACTTGAGGACGGTAAGCAGGCCCATCAGGTTGCCGTATACCCGACCGGTTTTACCGCGGACAAGCTCAGGTACATCCGGATTCTTCTTCTGCGGCATAATGCTGCTGCCTGTGCAGAACGCATCGTCAAGCTCGATGAAATTGAACTCCGTGCTGCTCCAGAGCACCAGCTCCTCGCTTAAGCGAGACAAGTGCATCATGATGATGGATGCATCCGAGAGGAATTCCAGAATAAAATCACGGTCGCTGACCGCATCCAGACTGTTCTCGTAAACGCCGTCAAATCCAAGCTGCTCCGCCACGAAATGACGGTCAATCGGGAACGTTGTGCCGGCAAGCGCACCCGCTCCAAGCGGAAGCACGTTAATGCGCTTGTAGCTGTCGATCAAACGGTCGATATCCCGCTGGAACATGGACACGTAAGCCATCAAATGATGAGCGAACAAAATCGGCTGTGCACGCTGCAGATGCGTATACCCTGGAATGATCGTATCCAGGTTATCCTTCGCTTGTCCGATCAAGGCGGTCTGCAGCTCATGCAGCATACCAGTCAACGCCACAACACGGTTACGCAGGTACAGATGCATGTCTGTAGCCACCTGATCGTTGCGGCTGCGGCCTGTGTGCAGTTTGCCGCCGACAGGTCCGACTTCGTCGATCAGATTTTTCTCGATATTCATATGAATATCCTCATCCGATACAGAGAACGCAATGCTGCCTTCACGAATGCGCTCTAGCACCTTGTTCAAGCCTGCCTTGATCGTCTCCACATCCTCTGCCGGCACGATGCCGCATTTGCCCAGCATGGACACATGCGCAAGGCTTCCCTGAATGTCCTCCTCAGCCAGCTGTTTGTCAAAACCGATGGATGCCGTATACTCCTCCACCAATGCGTTGGTCTGCTTCGTAAAGCGTCCGCCCCATAACTTGCTCACAACACTTGCCCCTCTCTGTTTAAGGCAGAGGGCCGCTTCCCGCTAGAAAGCTCCCTGTTTCCCGGTAGTCACGAGAAACATCGGAGCTCCCAAGCATGAAAACGGCCTTCAGCCTGTTCATTACTTCTCGATCCATACATCTGTACTTGGTCTATTGCCAAATCCATGAACAAACCATGCTGTATGCTTCAAGTCGCATATCCCAGCCCGCGTGCTTAGTGCAAGCATTCTGTCTACACGGGCCCTTGCTTGCGAGTCTTATTGATTCTGGTTCACACCGGTTGCCACTTTCAAACGCAGTGCGTTCAAGCGAATAAAGCCGGTAGCATCGCCTTGATCATACGCTTGCGTTGGATCAGCTTCCATCGTTGCGATATCCGGATTGTACAAGCTGACCGGACTCTTCACGCCTGCTCCGATGATGTTGCCTTTGTACAGCTTCACGCGCACCGTACCGGATACGTTCTTCTGGCTTTCGGTTACCAGCGCTTGCAGTGCGAGACGCTCAGGCGCAAACCAGAAACCGTTGTAGACCAAAGTGCTGTAACGGGTAATGAGGCTGTCACGCAGGTTCATCACTTCACGGTCCATCGTGATGGATTCCATTTTGCGATGAGCGGTAAACAGGATGGTTCCCCCCGGAGTCTCGTAGACACCGCGGCTCTTCATACCCACGAAACGGTTCTCCACCATATCCACGCGACCGATGCCGTGCTTGCCGCCCAGCTCATTCAGCTTCTCCATCACCTGCAGCGGACTCAGAGACTCTCCGTTTAGGGCAACGACATTCCCTTGTTCAAAAGTAAGCTCCAGATACTCTGCCTCATCCGGTGCATCTTCGGGAGATACGCTGAGCAGGTACATATCCTTGCTGTCCTCTGCACTTGCATCGAACCAAGGGTCCTCCAGCACGCCGCTCTCATAACTGATGTGGAGCAGGTTGCGGTCCATGGAGTAGGATTTGGCTGCCGATGCCGTTACCGGAATGCCATGCGCTTCCGCGTAAGCAATCATCTCCGCGCGTCCCGGGAAGGAGCTACGGAACTCCTCGATACGCCAAGGCGCGATCACTTCAATGTCCGGTGCCAAGCCAGCTACGCCCAGCTCGAAACGGACCTGGTCGTTCCCTTTGCCGGTAGCTCCGTGCGCTATCGCTGTTGCCCCTTCGGCGCGTGCGATATCCACCATGCGCTTCGCAATCAGTGGGCGTGCGATGCTGGTACCGAGCAGGTACTGCCCTTCATACATAGCACCGGCTTGGAACATCGGGTAGATGAAATCATTCGCGAATTCATCGCGCAGATCGTCGATGTATACTTTGGATGCGCCGGTTGCCAGCGCTTTTTCCTCAAGTCCGTCCAGCTCTTCCTTCTGGCCGATGTCAGCCGTGAAAGCAATGATCTCCGCATCGTAAGTTTCTTTCAGCCACTTCAGAATTACGGACGTATCCAGGCCACCGGAATACGCCAGTACGATTTTTTGTTTTGCCATGGTTAAACTCCCTCTCTTTGTTACTAACAACTCTGTTCTTCATTATACTAAAGAAAACGTCCGCAGAGACATTTTCATAGAGAATGCACCCTCCGCTATAAACGGCGTTATGCCATCAAAGCAACCATCAAAGCCTTCTGGGCATGGAGACGATTCTCGGCCTGATCGAATATGACGGAGTTGACGCCGTCGATCACCCCTTCGCTGACCTCTTCGCCACGATGGGCCGGAAGACAATGCAGGAACAAATAATCCGGCTTCGCCACCTTTACAAGTTCCTCGTTCACCTGATAGTCTGCAAACGCAACTTCCCGCTGTGCCTGCTCCTCTTCAAAGCCCATGCTGGCCCATACATCCGTATAGATCACATCCGCATCCTTCGCGGCTTCGATTGGATCCTGCGTAATCGTAATGCTGCCGCCGGTTTGTGCTGCGATATCCTCGCTCAGCTTCACAATGCCGGCATCCGCCTCGTAGCCCTTCGGACTGGCCAAGGCCACATGCATGCCCATCTTGGCTCCGCCAATCAGAAGGGAATGCGCCATGTTGTTGCCATCGCCGATGAAGGCCATTTTGAGGCCTTTCAGCTTGCCCTTGTGCTCCAGCACCGTCTGCAGGTCCGCCAGCACCTGACATGGATGTGCCATATCACTCAGACCATTAATGACCGGAATGGAGGCATATCTCGCCAGGTTCACCACATTGTCGTGTCCGAAGGTACGGATCATCAGGCCGTCCAGATAGCGGGACATTACCTGGGCCATATCGCTGATCGGCTCCCCGCGTCCAAGCTGAATATCATTTTTGCTTAAAAAGAGTGCATGTCCGCCCAGTTGGAACATTCCCGTCTCGAACGAAATCCGTGTCCGCGTGGACGACTTCTCGAATATCAAGCCGATCGTCTTGCCTTTCAGCGGCTGATAGACTTCACCGTTCTTCTGCTTGCGCTTAATCTCGATAGCCGAATCCAGCAAGAACTGAATTTCTTCCGTGGAGTATTCATCCAGCTCTATCATATCCCGCCCTTTCAGGCTTAATTCCTTCACTTGTCCGCTTGCGGTCATAAACTTAAATCCTCCTTGCCGTATACTGTTATTGTCAAAGCTACATATAGGATAACGGCTCTCGTTATGCTTGCTGAACCGCTGAATGCTCATGAATCAGTTCTGTAATAATGGATACCGCCTGATCGATTTCTTGTCTTGTCACGTACAGATTCGGCAGCAGTCGAATCACTTCCGGTCCCGCTGTCACGAACAGCAGTCCGCGGCTCTGTCCTTTCAGTACCAGCTCGCCAACCGGCTCCGCGCATTCGATCCCGATCAGCAGGCCTTTGCCCCGAATGGCCTTCACAAAGGGATGACCGCCCAGGCTCTCGTTCAGCTTCGCCATCAAATATTCTCCGGCGTCCGCCGCGCGCTGCGGCACATGATCCTCAATCATCGTCTCGATGGTAGCCTGGATGACGGAGCTCGCAATGGGTGTGCCGCCAAACGTCGTGGCATGGCTGCCTGCCGTGAAGGCTTCGCGCAGATAGCCTTTGCCCAGCATCGCGCCGACCGGGAAGCCGGAGCCAAGCCCTTTGGCTACGGTAAAAATATCCGGCTCAATGCCGTAATGCTCATGCGCAAACAGCTTGCCGGTACGGCCCATGCCCGTCTGAACCTCGTCAACAATCAGCAGCAGACCGTGCTTCTTGCACAGCTCGGTCACGGCTTGCAGGAATTCCGGCTCCACCGGATGCACGCCGCCTTCCGCCTGCACCATCTCGATCATGATGGCTGCGGTATTGTTGTTAATGGCAGCTTCAAGTGCCGGAAGGTCATGCAGCGGGACGCTCTTGAAACCACCCGGCAGCGGAAGGAAGCCTTCCTTCACCTTATCCTGGCCGGTAGCTGTCAATGTAGCCAGCGTCCGTCCATGGAAGGACTGGGTAAACGTAATCACCTCGTAGCGCCCCGTACCCTTCACCTTCTGATGGTAGCGGCGCGCGAGCTTGATGGCTGCTTCGTTAGCTTCCGCTCCGCTGTTGCAGAAGAAAACGGCATCAGCACATGTGTTTGCTGTCAGCAGCGCTGCCGCTTTTTCCTGGCCGGGAATGTGAAACAGGTTCGAGACATGCCACAATTCATCCAGTTGGGCCTTCAGCTTCTCTTTCACTTTCACGGGAGCATGACCGAGATTCGTTACTGCCAGCCCTGCCATGAAATCAAGATATTTGTTGCCTTGATCATCCCATAGCCAGCTGCCTTCTCCTTTTACCAGGGCGATTGGATATCTGGCGTACGTCTGGAACAATGAGCTTTCATTCGCTGCTACGATACCGCTAACCGCTGTTTCTTTTCCCATGACCTTCACACACTCCTTTGCATTTGGACAAAACAGGTTCATCATCATGAACTCTGACTGCTCTTTCATCACTACGCATGCGGATTGTTCTTTCGATCGCTGTTGCCCCCAGATTTTCTAATAAAATGGATACAACTGTTAAAATCCGGGGGCAAGGCGACCGCGTTGCTTCTCCAGAACAATTCCGCCTCCTCCGTTGAGGTCGTTCTATTCGTAAAAACTCAATCTGTTCATTTATTATGACATCCGCACAATACGCGTTCCCAGCACTTCTCCACCAAGGACACGGCTCAGCACGTTCGGTTCGCTTCCGTTCACGATGACAACCTCGCTCACTTTGCCATGGATGCAGCTGATGGCCGCTCTGACCTTGGGAATCATCCCCCCGTAGATCTCGCCCGTGCCGATCATGTCTTCAATCTCTTGCACCGTCACGGTCGGAAGCACCCGCTTCTCGCCGCCCGTCCCCTTCATGATCCCGGGCACGTCGGTGACAACAATCATCCGCTTGACCCCCAGATGGGAGGCAACGGCGCCAGCAGCCGTATCTGCATTGATATTGTAGCGCTGACCGGATGAATCCACACCAATCGGCGCAACCACAGGCATGTATCCCATCTTCAGTACACCGCTCAGTATGGATGACTTCACCTTCGTTACATCGCCAACCCAGCCAACCTCCGCATGGTTCGTAACCGGTTTGGCCTCGATCAGTCCTCCGTCCGAGCCGGACAAGCCGATAGCAGAGCCGCCCACGCTTTGTATCCGTCTTACAATCCCTTTATTGATAGTGCCTGCGAGCACCATCTCCACAACGTCCAGCACATCCTCCGTCGTCTTGCGCAGTCCATTCACGAACTCGGTCTCGATACCGAGTTTCTCCAGATTGCCGGAGATGGCAGGACCGCCTCCATGAACAATTACAGGATGGACTCCCTTCTGCTGCAGCTCCTTCAAATCCTCGAAGAAGCTGTCCGGAAGTGCAGCGAGCGTGCTGCCGCCGCATTTCATGACAAAGGTATCTGCCCCCGATGTTTGGACCGGCAACGTATCCTCTTGATCGATCGTGCTCTTCATATCCGTCTCCTCCCGATCTATAGGTGATTTATCTACGTACGGTAAGCCGCATTAATGCGGACATAGTCATAGGTCAAGTCACAGCCCCACGCCGTGGCTGATCCATTCCCGATATGCAGCTTCACATCAATGTCCACGGAATCGCCCTGAAGGTAAACCAGTGCGGCATCCTCGTCAAAAGCAACCGGTCTGGACTGCTCCAGCACCGAAATTGGACCTATGGCAATATCAACCGTCTCCGGGTTGACCGGACGACCCGCACGACCTACAGCCGCAATAATGCGCCCCCAGTTGGCATCTGCCCCGAACACCGCGGATTTCACCAGGCTGGAGCCAATGATCGTCTTGGCAATCGCTTGGGCATCATCGTCACACTCGGCACCGTTCACGCGAACCTCGATCAAGCGGGACGCTCCCTCTCCATCACGCGCGATGGCCTTCGCCAGCTGCTGGCACACATGGTGGAAGCCCGCTGCGAACGCATCCCAATCGGGATGCTCCGGTGTCAATGCCTCGTGCTCCGCCAGGCCGCTGGCCATCGCAATCAGCATATCGTTCGTGCTCGTATCCCCATCCACGGTTATCATATTAAAGGTCAGGTTGGTCGTTTGGCGCAGCAGCAGCTGCAGCGCTTCCTGATCAATGACCGCATCTGTCGTCATAAACCCGAGCATGGTTGCCATGTTCGGGTGAATCATCCCCGATCCCTTCGCTGTTCCCGCGATGGTAACCTTTGTACCGTTGACTTGGACGGTGACGCAGGCTTCTTTTTTCACGAGATCCGTTGTCAAAATCGCCTGGCTGAAGCTTTCCGCTCCTTCACTCTCGCCACTGAGATGTGCCGGCAAGCTGGCAATGCCTGAAGATACACGATCCATCTTCAGCAGTTCGCCGATGACTCCTGTCGAGGCTACGGCCACATCGTCTGCATCCAGATTGAATTGCGAAGCCGTGTTGGAACGCATCGTATATGCATCCTCTTCACCCTGCTTACCCGTGCAGGCATTGGCGTTCCCGCTGTTGACAACAATAGCGCGAAGCTTGCCATCCTGCAGACTCTCACGCGTTACCTTCAGCGGTGCCGCCTGAAAAAGATTCGTTGTATATACCGCAGCCGCCACGGCAGGCACATCACATACGATGACACCCAGATCGTTACGGTCTGTTTTCTTAAGTCCACAGTGGAGGCCGGCCGCCTTGAAGCCTTGCGGCGTTACAATGCTACCCCCTTCAATTATCGCAAACGTATTCTCTCCCATGTCTGTATCCCCAGCCGCTTACGGATAAATCGGCGTAAACGTAAGTCCGAGGCTCTCCTCCCATCCCATCATCAAGTTCAGGTTCTGGATCGCCTGACCGGCCGCACCCTTCACCACATTATCAATGACCGATATTATGGTCACTCTGTTTGTTCGTGCATCCACCGCAAATCCGATGTCGCAATAGTTCGAGCCGCTCACTTCTTTTGTTGCAGGCCATACCCCTTGCTCACGGATTCTCACGAACCGGCGATCTTTGAAATACTGGCGGTACAGCTCAATGAAATCCTCTTCCGTATAAGGACCGTTCAGCGTTGCATACATAGTACTCATAATGCCACGTGTCATCGGTACGAGATGGGTCGTAAAGGTAACCGTGATCGGTTCACCCGCCACCTGAGTCAACACCTGCTCAACCTCAGGAATATGCTGGTGCTTATTCACCTTGTAAGCTTTGAAGTTCTCGTTGATCTCGGCATAATGGGACGTCAAACTCGTTCCCCTTCCGGAGCCGGACACGCCGGATTTAGCGTCGATAATCAGCGAAGAGGCATCGATCCATCCCGCGCTGATGGCCGGGATCAGTCCGAGCAGGGTCGCTGTCGGATAACAGCCCGGATTGGAGATGAAATCCACATCGCGGACCTCCTCGCCAAACACTTCGCATAGGCCGTATACCGCTTTTTCCAAAAGCTCCGCGCTCGGTGCCGGGTGCTTATACCACTGCTCATATATCCCTCCGTCTTTCAAGCGAAAATCGCCTGAAAGGTCAATAACCTTAAGGCCAACTTCCAGCAGCTCCGGCACCAGCTTGGCGCTAACGCCAGAAGGTGTCGCGGCAAACACCAGGTCAGCCACCTCTGCGATTTCCGCTGGATTTACAACATCCAAATTCCGGGTGACGATATTCGTCAAATGCGGAAAACCATCCGATATGGGTGCCCCCGCACTCGATGAAGAAATCACCGACGTAATCTCAACTCGCGGGTGTGATTGCAGCAAGCGGATCAGTTCCACTCCCCCGTAACCGGTAGATCCAACAATGGCAACTCTTAATGTGTTTGTGTCCGTCATATCCTCATCCCTCTCCCCCAGGAACAGCTATAGGACCTTAGGCAAGGTCCCATTCAGCCAGTTCCTTCATCTCTACATCTTACGGATACGGTTCATGCTTCCGGTCGATTCCCGTTGTTCCCCGAAATCTGTATATCTTAGGTGTATAGAAACAAGTCGAGCCGCTGCGAATGCTCCTGAAATGCTTCTTCTTCATGAAGCTGCTGCTGTCAGGCAGCCCTTTACCTTGTTCGGAATGTTTCCGTGTCCCGCATTGAATTGTGGCTCTCTTACTAACAAGTTTCCCATTGACCTATCCGTCTCATAAATATGTATTATTATACGACCGTATTCATATAAATACAATGGATTATTCAAATTTGGTCCAATTTTCATGCATGCCCATGATCCTTCAACCTTTAATTAGCCGATTCATAATCTTCTTTTAGTATGGAGAATAATTTAAGGTCCCAATGCTGCCCCTTGATCTTGATCCCTTTTCTTAACGTGCCCTCATAGGACATGCCGATCTTCTCCATCACACGCTGGGAGCCGATGTTCTCTGTAATGCAGCGGGCCTGGATGCGTACAAGCTCCATCTGGCCAAAGCCCAGCTTCAGCAATGCAGTGGCCGCCTCTGTCATAAGTCCTTGTCCCCAACAATCGCGTGCCAGTACATAACCGATCTCGGCACTCTGATGCCCGGGCTTCCACCATACAAAATCCACCGTCCCCACCATACGTCCGCTTTCCTTCAGCTCAATCCCCCACGGGGCGATATCATGCTTCGCATATTGGGCCAGTATAAATTGAATGAATCGCTTACTGTCATTAACGGAGCGGTGGGTTTCCCAAGTTACGTGTTTTGTAACCTCATCATCGGAGGCATAGACATACATCTCGTTTGCATCCTGCATCGATACTCTGCGAAGACGCAGACGTTCTGTCTCCAGCACTGGCAAATTACCATAGATCTGTTCAATCTCCATCATCCTCTACCCCCTACAAGTTTAGTTTCCATTATATGCTCTTTACTAGAAAAATAAAGGAGAATTCAAGGCTGCCGCTACTGGGGGTGGATGTTGGCCCCATAAGAAAACTATCTGTCATTGTATCTTCACAGAGGGCAGACTGCGTTAGGGAAGATTTTTTGCGATGATCGAACTTCCAGCTTCACTGAAATCGGATTCGTCTGAAAATAGAAAAAGAGACGGTGATATACACCGTCCCTTCCTATCGCCGAGAATGTCTCGGCCGCTGTATTCTATTGGCTTACGCCTTAATATTGCGGAATCCTTCACCCAATACCTCATGCGCATTGCTGATAATTACAAAAGCATTCGGATCTACCGACTGGACCACTGTCTTTAGACGGGGAATCTCGCTCTGCCCGACTACCACCATCAGGACGGTTCGATGTTCACCCGTATAGCCTCCCTCAGCGGTTAGCTTGGTTAATCCCCGGTCCAAATCCTCCAGAATAGCCTTCGTTATCGGCTCGTTATGATCGGATATAATGTAGGCCACCTTGGTAAAGCTGAAGCCAAGCTCAATGGCATCAATCACTTTGCCTGTAACATACAGTCCAATCAGTGCGTATAACGCCTGCTCCAGTGACAGCACCAGTGCTGCCGATGAGATCACAATCGCATCCAGCAGTACGACACAGAGGGAGAACGTCAGACCGCTGTATTTTTGCAAGAGCTGTGCCACGATGGTCAGCCCGCCCGTCGACCCCCGGCCGCGATAGACCAGCCCCATCCCGATACCGACCCCGATTCCTCCATAAATGGAGGCCAGAAGTGGATTGGAGGTTGGGATTGGCCAGTCCTTGGTCAGGAAAACAAACAACGGCAGAATCACGCTGCCCAGCAGGGAACGAATGCCGTAATCGCGTCCAAGCAGCCAGAAGCCGAGTACAAACAATGGGATGTTCAGTGCCCACTGCGTAAAAGCCGGTTCAATGCCGAGCCATGATTGCGCAAGAACGGACAAACCCGACACGCCGCCGGAGGCAATGTGATTCGGGAGGAAAAATAAATTGAATGACAGGGCCATGATAAACGAGCCGATGATAATAAAAATTGCGTCCACCGTCTGCCGAAGGGGACCGTTGATCGGAATCAGGGGTTCTCTTTTTCTTTTGTTAATCGATGGATTGCCAGTGGATTGCGCCATAGTTCTTCAATTCTCTCCTCAACGTCCTACTCGACTTCCTGCTTGATCTGGCTGCGCAAATAGCCATCGATAAAAGCATCCAGATCTCCGTCCATGACGGCTCCAATATTACCGGTCTCCACCTGTGTACGGTGGTCCTTAGCCATACTGTACGGGTGAAATACATACGAACGGATCTGGCTGCCCCAAGCGATTTCCGACTGCTCGCCGCGAATTTCCGCCAATTCCTTCTTCTGCTCCTCGATTTTGCGCTCGTAGAGCTTGGAACGAAGCATCGTCATGGCACGCTCACGGTTCTTGATCTGAGAGCGTTCATTCTGACACGTCACCACCACGCCGGTTGGCAAGTGAGTGATCCGTACGGCCGAGTCCGTCGTATTGATATGCTGACCCCCTGCACCACTGGCACGGTAGGTATCAATCTTCAGATCCTCGGTGCGGATATCCAGCTCGATTTCATCATTGATTTCCGGTACCACATCGCAGGATACAAAGGAGGTATGACGGCGACCGGAAGAGTCGAATGGTGATATGCGAACCAGACGATGAACTCCTTTTTCCGCTTTCAAATATCCGTAAGCATTGTAGCCCTTGATCAGCAGCGTTACACTCTTGATTCCCGCTTCGTCGCCTGGTAAGTAATCCAGTGTTTCCACCTTGAAGCCGCGCTTCTCCGCCCAGCGGGTATACATTCGGTGCAGCATTTGGCCCCAGTCTTGCGACTCGGTTCCGCCCGCTCCGGGATGCAGCTCAAGGATGGCATTCATTTTATCGTAAGGCTGGTTCAACAGCAGCTGAAGCTCAAATTCCTCCACGCGCTTAACCAAGTCCTTAATTGTCTCGCCAATTTCTCCTGCAAGGGAGTCGTCGCCTTCTTCATCCGCCAGTTCAGTCATAACAACAGCATCATCGTAATCCTGCTGAAGTTTTTGATACTGATCCACGGATGATTTCACAGCATTCATCTCAGCAATGAGCGCTTGGGCTTTTTCATTATCGTCCCAAAAATCCGGGGCAGCCATCTTCTCCTCAAAATTCTCAATCATTTCCTGTTTGAGATCTAAGTCAAAGAGACCCCCTAAGATTGGTTAGTTTCTTGCTGATTTCACGCAGGTCCTGCTTCACACTTGGTTCGATCATGAGTCCCTCGTCCTTTCTTATCTATACGTAATCGTAATAACTTCAGTATACCCTCTCCTGCATGGAAAACGTTCCATATTCAAGAGAAATTTATGCGACTTTACTAGATCATTCGTTATTTATTCAGATAAACTCCCTTAAGCGCAGCAGAGGTTTCGGATCGCTGTGGATAAGACCACAATGACCGGTTCATCTGCTGCTCTTAAGGGAGTTGAAAAATCAGCGCCTATACACAAGGCCGTTTTATGAAAATGTAGCTTAAGCGTTCTGTCCGTGGCAGTGCTTATACTTCTTGCCGCTGCCGCAAGGACATGCATCGTTCCGGCCGATCTGTTCAGCTACTTGCACTGGACGCTTCTCGGCTGGCTCGCTGCTGCTGTTCGTGGATACCTTGTTCTCCTCCACGACAGCCTGACGCTCCTGGTTCGTTGCGATCTGCGCCTTCATGATGTACGTTGCCACTTCCTCTTGAATCGTAGCGATCATGGCATTAAACATCTCAAAGCCTTCGAACTGGTATTCGCGAAGCGGATCGGTACCGCCGTATGCACGGAGATGGATACCTTGACGCAGTTGATCCATCGCATCGATGTGATCCATCCACTTGCTGTCTACCGCACGCAGCACGATAACTTTCTCGAACTCGCGTACCATCTCTTCACCAATCGCCTCTTCACGTTCTGCATACTTCTTCATCACGCGCTCAAAGATAAATTCCGTGATTTCTTCCGATTCTTTGCCCCACAGATCTTCGCGGGTAATTGCACCCTCGTCCAGCAGCTTGCTGTTAACGAAGTCTGCCACTTCTTGCAGTTCCCAGTTCTCCGGAATATCATCGCTGCAGTGAGCCTGAACAACCCGTTCAATGACCGGCTTCATCATCTCAACAACGATTTGCTTAATGTCTTGGGACTCCAGAATCTCGCGGCGTTGTTTGTAAATGATCTCACGCTGCTGGTTCATCACGTCATCATATTGAAGAACGACTTTACGCATGTCGAAGTTATTGCCCTCAACCCGCTTCTGCGCGGATTCAACCGCACGGGTAATCATCTTGCTCTCGATCGGCTGATCTTCTTCAAAGCCAAGACGCTCCATCATGTTCAGAACGTTGTCTGTACCAAAACGTTTCATCAGTTCATCGCCCAGGGACAAATAGAACTGAGTGGATCCTGGGTCACCTTGACGACCGGCACGACCACGCAGCTGGTTATCGATCCGGCGCGATTCGTGACGCTCCGTACCGATAATGTGAAGTCCGCCAATATTCTGCACGCCTTCACCCAGCAAAATATCCGTACCGCGTCCCGCCATATTCGTCGCGATCGTTACAGATCCCGGCTGACCGGCGCGTGAGATGATTTCCGCTTCCTCTGCATGGTACTTCGCATTCAGAACTTTATGCTGAATGCCTTTGCGTTTCAGCATTTCCGATAAACGCTCGGAGTTCTCAATCGAAACCGTACCCACCAGGATCGGTTGATTCTTTTTATGACGTTCCACGATCTCCGTAACAACTGCCTTGAACTTGCCTTCTTCGCTCTTATAGACAACATCCGGCATGTCGTTACGCTGATTCGGTTTGTTTGTAGGAATCTGGAGCACTTCAAGACCATAAATCTTCTTGAACTCTTCTTCCTCTGTCTTCGCTGTACCGGTCATACCTGCCAGCTTGCGATACATACGGAAGTAGTTCTGGAAAGTAATCGTCGCCAGTGTCATGCTCTCGTTCTGAACCTCGATGCCTTCCTTCGCTTCAATCGCCTGGTGAAGACCGTCGCTATAGCGGCGTCCTGCCATCAAGCGGCCCGTGAATTCGTCCACGATAACCACTTCGTCGTCGGTGACAACGTAATCCACGTCGCGGCGCATAATCACGTTCGCTTTCAGCGCTTGTACAATGTGGTGGTTCAGTGTTACATGGTTCTGGTCATACAGGTTTTCGATACCGAAGGAACGCTCCGCCTGGGCAACACCCTTTTCTGTCAGAGCTACGGATTTGACCTTAATATCTACGGTATAATCCTCTTCTGCCGTCAGGCGCTTCACGAAGCGATCCGCTGCAAAATACAGCTCGGTCGATTTCTGAGCTTGTCCCGAGATGATAAGCGGCGTACGCGCTTCGTCAACCAGGATGGAGTCCACTTCATCAATGATACAGAAATAGAGTGGACGCTGAACCATCTGCTCTTTGTAGAGGACCATGTTGTCACGCAGATAGTCAAAGCCGAACTCGTTATTCGTTCCGTACGTAATATCGCATGCATAAGCATGCTGTTTATCCGGGTGTTCCATACCGCTCAGGTTAACCCCAACGGTTAGACCCAGGAAGTTATATATTTGCGCCATTTCCTGGCTGTCACGCTGTGCCAAATAATCATTGACGGTTACAACGTGAACCCCTTTGCCAAGCAGGGCATTTAAGTAAACCGGCAGCGTACCCACAAGGGTCTTACCTTCACCGGTCTTCATCTCTGCAATTCTGCCTTCGTGGAGGGCCATTCCTCCGACCAGCTGTACGTCGTAGTGACGCTTGCCGAGTGTTCGTCTGGAAGCCTCACGGACTGTCGCAAACGCTTCGGGAAGCAGTTCCTCCAGCGTCTCACCTTTCTCGATCCGCGCACGGAACTCCTCGGTTTTCGCTTGCAGCTGCTCATCGGAGAGCTTCTCAAAATCCGGTTCCATTTTGTTGATTACATCGACCGTCTTCATGAGACGTTTGACATCACGCTCGTTGGTGTCGCCGAAAATCTTTTTGACAAGTCCTAGCATGGTTAACCCCTTTCGTGCAAAACAAGTGATAGAATCAACTTCATTAAATGCCAAAGGGTTAAATGATGAAATCGATTCATTGATTCCTTATGATGGTCCCATTTCATGCAGGCTAAAAAGCCTGTCCCGTAAAATGAGGGTTTGCATAAATTGTAACAGTTTGTAAGGGATGCCGCAACAATATGTGCTTTCACAAGAGATGTCTGTTACGTGAAGCCCTACTCTATGAGACGCGAAGACGCCCTGAAAAGTTGCGTGGAGCATTTACCCAGTCGTTGACAATGGGATTATATTCATTTTAGTAGCAAAACTCTACATCTAAAGAGGCGCAGAATAGACGTCCATATATCCAAATAAAGAGCCCCACCCGCTAACACGGATGAAGGCTCATCTTACAATTTCGATTTCATTTTAAAATTCGAACCGAACCTGGTGCCTCTGCATTCCTTGAGGAATGCCGCTTGAGACTTAGTCCCGCTCGATCAATCCGTACTTGCCGTCATCACGCTTGTAGACGACATTTACTTCTTGTGTGTCAATGTTGGAAAATACGAAAAAATTATGGCCTACCATGTTCATCTGCAGGATCGCTTCTTCCACGTCCATGGGCTTCATGGTAAAACGTTTCGTACGGACTACTTCGTAGTTGTCCTCGTCGTACTCCACTTGCTCTGCATCCATTTGACTGGTTGCCGCTGCCCCGTTCTCCGCAATGAGCGTCTTCAGTCCGCCTTCTTGCTTGATCTTGCGGTTCAGCTTGGTTTTGTGCTTGCGAATCTGACGTTCCAACTTGTCCACAACGGCATCAATGGAAGCGTACATATCGTCGCTTCGGTCTTCCGCACGCAGTACCACGCCTGTGAGCGGAATGGTCACTTCCACCGTGTGCAATCCTCGAATGACACTGAGTGTAACGTATCCTTCGGAGGTGGGGGGTGCATCAAAATACTTATCTAGCCTGCTGAGTTTCTTGTCAACATAGTCTTTCAAAGCATCGGTCACATCAATTTGTTGACCTCGGATAGTGAATTGCATTGGGCACTCCTCCTTTGCACCTTCATTATAGCATTTTGTTAAGCCCATGTAAAAAGACAGAATTGTGAATTTTAGCACAATATTTTTCGGAGGTCGGATACAAAAAAAAGACCCCGGAAGTTCCGGAGTCTTGGGCTAGCGAATCTCCAATTGTTAACCATCAATACCGTTTATGTAGGTCGGCTATGCCGGGATGATTAGATTTTGATTACGTTAGCAGCTTGCGGGCCACGAGCGCCTTCAACAATCTCGAATTCTACGGATTGTCCTTCTTCAAGAGTCTTGAAGCCTTCGGATTGAATCGCGGAGAAGTGTACAAATACGTCGCCGCCGTCCTCAGTCTCGATGAAGCCATAACCTTTCTCTGCGTTGAACCATTTAACTTTACCTTGCATGCACTAACATTCCCTTCATTGTCAAATAAAGTGTGACACTAATTGTCCACATTTCCGACTATAGCACCCGTCCAATCCAGTGTCAATTACCAAGAAAAAGGTTTTCTGCTGCAGAAAAAACAGAAAAATGTCGACTTGGCTCCACGACTGAGTTGGCAGGCGTAAAAAAGGCGGACAAAATTAGGTTAGGGTTATTTACCCGGGGAGGGTGGGGGTGAAACAGGGAACAATTTATCCAATTTAGAAAGTATACTTAATCCCCTTTATATATTACTTTAAGACTACTGTATCTATTTTCTACCGGTAATCATATTAACCAGTTCATATATGCTAGATACTAACTCGTGATCTTCCCAATTGTTATTCACTGCTGCTCCAGCTAATTTATGAATGTTTTGAATAGCTTCTGCACTGAAACAAGGATAGCCATATCCAATCGAATTATCTCTCGCTATTTTCATATCAAGTTTTGCCTCATGCAATAAACCTCTTGCTGCATAAACTGTTGCACGTTCTATGAACGCTTCAATCATTAACGTTATATTATCTGAATCGAATTCATCCTTGTAAATCATATTAATAGGCACGGTACTATAAAGATTGCTAAAAATAATCTGTTCATATTTAGCTGTTTTAGTTACGATTTCGTTATACGACACCGGTGCGTCCAAAGAACCTCTATCCCCCGTGTGTACACGATATCTGACGGTAGGTGCTGGAAGATACTCCATATCGTAATGCCTTGCTAATCTCAGCCAAAAATCATAATCCTGTGCACGAATTAATTGAGTGTCCCATCCCTCTAATTCTACAAGACAACTCTTTTTAAAGAGAACAGTAGGTCCATGGACAAAGCATCCTCTCATGAGCATTTTCATATTTAAGCTGCTTTTTACTGGAGACAGATCATGAATTCTAATTACCTCACCGGTTAGATCATTAAAGTCAATCGATCTAGTATGAACCATACCCAATTTGGGGTTCAATTGAAATCTTTTGAGTTGTACTTCAAGTTTCAATGGTAGAGCTACATCATCATCATCGAAAACCCAGATATACTCTCCATGTGCATACTTTATACCTTCATTTAAGGCCGAGGATTTCCCCCCATTCTCCTTGTAAATATATTTAATATCATTGCTATATGGTAATAATTCATCTTCTGGTGAAATAATAGATCCGTCATCTACCACAATTACTTCAATATTTTTATATGTCTGATCAAAAATTGATTGAATAGTCTCCGCTATATAATCTTTTCTATTAAATGTGGTTATAATAACAGATACGAGTGAGTTACTTGTTGGAATGATGTATGGTTGCGGTAAAAAGAACGATTGAATATCATATTTTTGATCCTTATAATTATCCACTGATGGTTTTACAATTGTCCCCATTATCCACTCGGAAGGAACTTTTGAATTCCATTTAATGGAACATCCTGTGGTGGAATAGATAAGACCTTCAATTAATTTTCGATTAAAGATATTATGATGATCTAAATCCGGGATTGAGTACCCACTTGGAACGCTAATAATAATCGTGCCACCAGGTTTGCATACTCTAAAGGCCTCTTCAACGATTCTCTTAGGGTCATTGACATGTTCCAATACTTCGGCAACCACTACAGTATCAAACATATTATCATTAAATTGCAATTTATATCCGTTACCAATCTGGAAATAACATGTCTCTATACCCAGATTCGCAACCTTATGTCGTGCTATATCTATAGCAACCGGATCTATATCGATTCCATATAGCTTTGAACCATGACATGCTATAAATACTGATAGATCTCCATTTGCACAACCGATTTCTAATACATCTCCACAGCATAAGGAAGCCGTTTCTGCCATTCTCTTTAGCTCATGCTGGTTTCTTAATCTACGGTAATTGTCCCATTTTTTCTTTATCTCTATGTTGTTGATTCTTAATAATAGCTCTGAATCCATATAAAAATTCATATCCATGGAGGTCTTCTCTAAGTACCATTGAGCTTCTGTATGATTTCCACAAACCATAGACAGCATAGCCAGACCAGAAAGAGCCTCGCTGCTCTCTGAGTCGTCCATTAACTTTTTAAAGCATATTTCATAGCCTTTTTCAATTAGGCCTTCTTTGATATAATTAGATATTTCCCCTGTTAATGACATCATAAGTGTAACTCCTGTCGTGATTTTATTGCCCATAATGACTGTGGAACTAATCCTGAGATTTTTTCGAGAGCCTCTTCCATGCTTTCAGAATCGTTCGTGAGACTAGCGAGATTATACATCTGAAATAGGATTTCCGGTTTTTCATCATTTAAATATGCTTGACGATAATAAAATATGCTGTCCTCTAGTGAGTTCATATTACGCAGTGACTGTGCTGCCAACAGATCTATTTTATAGCGTTCTTCTTTTGTAGAACCTTCCAGAAGTACAGATAATGCAATTTCATAAAAACCGACTTTATTAAATGCTTTTGCCAAGACATAGCGCATTTGTGGAGTTTTAAGCTGCTCGGTAAAATAATCCATATAGTTATATTCCTTAAGTTTAAGAAGACTAAGGACCAGGTCATATACAATATTTTCAAGTTCCTCGGTATACATCTTGCAATATATATCATTTCTGGACACTAAGGCCTGAAGCACTCTCTGTTCTTCAGATCTTAAAGAAGCTTTATTAAGATACCTTTGGAGCATATCAGAATCAGACAGAAGGAAACTAATCAATAAAACTTCATTTAATTGCTCCTTGCTACTGCTATCGAATTCAAGGTAATAGTCTAGCACTCCTGAATATTCACCTTTAAGTATATTAACAAACGCATCGACACCTTTGTCGGTCTGAACATCAAATTTTTTTATGAATTCGCCAAGAACAGGGTGCCTCAATTGATATATTACATTGATAAGCTGTTGGACAACAGATTCTTGCATTGGCCAAAATGTTGAGATTTTCTCAAAGAGAGTCGAACTATCAGCAGAATAATTAATATCCATAAAATTTTTAAGTAAGCCCATTACATTAGGGGCTTGATCGATTGCCCTTACTATATATTCATTAGCCTTATTCCGATCAAAACATTCAACAGCGATTTCCGATAATTTAGCATACGCTAAGTAGCTTCCAGTTCCCTCATAGGTATTAAAATGTATGGCAGGATTACTATCCCCTGTCTGAATACAAATCTCAAAACAATTTGCTGCATCGTGCCAATATCCCAATTCTTGAAATATTAAACCTTCATAATACTTGAACTCAACATAATCTGGATAGATTGAAAATGAGTCTCTTGCAATGGACAATGCATCTTCATACTTCTTTAGCATTACCAAGCTTTGAACTAAACCTAAAAGCAATCTTTTGGTAAACGTGAATTCACCACCATATTGATAGGATTTTTGATATGATTCCAACGCTTTTTGAAATTCTCCATCCGAATAATACTGTTGCCCCAAATTATAGTAATTGAAGGCTGATGGATTTTCTTTAATTTCTTCTAGTAAAATGCTTAAATTTCTTTTCTTTTTATTTTTTGAATTTACAATTGTTTTCAGATAACCGTCATGGTGGATTCTGATATTGTCAAAAATTTCCGAGCTTCTATGCCAGTTTCTTGTAAGATTAATTTGCTCATGAAGCGCTCCCTCATATCTCAACTCAGATAAATTACGGAAAAGACGTGGGAACTTATGTAATTCAGCGAGACCTCCACCAAGATTGTTTCGAATCGGGAGATAGTAGATATCTTTATCTAAAACATTCCTTAAATCATGCATCGGGTCCTCAAGCCATTCATCAGCGTCTAAATGCAATATATAATCACCTGTCGCTTGATCAATCGCATAGTTTCTTGCATTAGCGAAATGATTGTCCCATTTGTAATGAAACACCTTCGCGTTAAATCTCTTGATTAATTCCAGCGTGCGATCAGTTGAACCAGTATCTACAAATATAATTTCGTCAACAATTGCACTGATGCTTTCCAAACATCGCTCTATACATCGTTCTTCATCTTTTACAATCATACACAAAGATATAGTTGATTTATTCATTGAGGGCCTCCTATGGCAGTAGAGCTAATCGGTTGTTCGATAATTCAAAACCATAGTCACTACTTACTTCATAATGGTAACGAGCTTTGTCTAATTTCAACGTTAACTCGTAAAACAATCCCAAATTGTAGTGAGCTAAGTAAGTGCCTACTCCTGATTCTGATTCATAAATTGAAATGTCAGCTTCGCCTATTTCAATACACTTCTCAAAAGCTTCAGGTATCAGATGAAAAGAATTAACATTCTTCATCTCAATTAAGGCACAACCATATATATAATATAAATCGGTATAAAGCGGATAAGTTGTTAGAGATGAATCTAATAGATTGACTAAACTCTCCCACCTCTTCTCTTTCAGATATACTTTTGCTAGACTTTGAATAATACTTGGATGATAACCAAAACAAAGATCACAATGAATTAATGCCTTCTCTAAATAATACAGGGCTAAGTCCGATTGATTATTAACGGAGTAGGTTCGACCTAACTGAAACAGAATATATGAGTCCTCGGGATCTTCTTCTAATTGCATATGAAGCAACACCAAATTTCTATTTACTTTATTTTTATTTTCTATATGATACTGATCATACCCAAGATGAGATATTACTAGGCACGTATTAAAGGTGTTTGGTCTGTTGTCTCTATAAAAAAGTTGCTCATGCACCTTACCCATATACTTGAAATCTGTATGGTTAGGAAACAACCTTACTATATTAGACTTCATTATCCCCTCATCCATAATATGGTGGATCTCTACTCTTCCAACCATATCCGTATTTTGATTGAGATACTTCAGATCTTTCTGAAGTCTCATTAAATCAACATCTGTTAACCTTTCATCAGCATCCATCATCAATATATAAGGTTGGCTCGCATAATGAACTACTCTATTTCTAGCATTTGAAAAATCATTATCCCACTTGAATTCTTTAATATTGCCTCCTTCTTTCTCAGCAATTAATCTTGTTCTATCTGTAGATCCTGTATCTAACACAATCACTTCCTCCACATATTCTTTAGCTGATACAATGCACTCCTTAATATTTTGCTCTTCGTTTTTTGCAACTATACAAATAGAAATGGGAAGTTTCATTTATTGCACCCCTTACTTAATAAATAGAAACAGGTACCTAGAACAACGACTAGGCACCTGTACAGGAAAAGCTAGTAATACGTGTATCCTTCAACTAAAGTTCCTGATTGACCATCTGGATTTACAATAATAATAGATACAGGACCTACGACGCTTGAAGATGGTACTCGTATTCTAACTTGTGTGGAACTTAAAAAGGTAGCAGAGATGCTAACACCATTAATCTCCACCTTAGCACCACTTTGAATATTCGTTCCACTAATTGTGATTAGATTCCCCCCGGACTTTGAACCTGTATTTGGGGAGGCGCTAGTAACAGTAGGTGCCGGCTTCGGTGCTGGAGCTGTAAATGTAAATCCTCCTTGCAGGAGTGACATTTGTCCATCAGGATTAACAACTTTGATATCCACAACAGATGCCATTGGCCATGCAGGAATTCGAATTCTAAGCTGCGATGTATTTACATAAGTTGTAGTTATCTCTTCTTCATTGAAATAAACCTTTGTTCCATTTTTGAAATTCGCTCCATTTACATTAACTAATCCACCGCCAGATATTAAACTAGTATTTGGTGATACACTAGAAATTGATGGCGGCAAATCAGCAATAAAGGAAAAGCTATTTACTAATTCTGCCGTTTGACCATCCGGATTTATAACCTTTAACGTAACAGTTTCCGGATTGCTCCAAATTGGGGTAGGGACACGTAACTGACCTTTATTAACGTAAGTCGTTGCTACTTCAACTCCATTAAACGCAACTTTCGCCCCATTCACAAAAAAGTCTCCATTTATAGTAATCAAGGAACTCGTTGAAGCAAGTGCTGTGTTAGGTGTTACAGAACTTAGAATGGGACCCGGGGGTGGTGGAGGTGTTACATATGAAAATCCATTCTGTAAAGAACCTTCTTTCCCTCCTGGATTAACAACTTTTACAGTTACAGACTCTACCGTGCTCCAAGCCGGGGTCTTAAATCTAAGTTGATTAGAGCTAAGGAAGGTTGCAGATATCTCTACATCATTAAAATGAACTTTGGCTCCACTTTCAAAATTCTGACCATTGACAATAGCAGTTAGACCACCACCTGGAAGATCTGCACTATTCGGGGAAACAGAAGTTACTACTGGATTAGGTTTCTCAGGTGGCGCTATATACGTATATGCATTCGCTAATAATGCAGACTGGCCATCTGAGTTAGATATAGATATATCCACCGTTGCTGCTGTGTCCCATTTTGGTGTTCTGATTCGAAGTTCTGATGAAGACAATAATGTTCCGGAGACTGTAACCCCTCCAAAATCTATGACAGAGTCAGCAGTAAAGTTAGTGCCTTTAATAGATACTGTTGCCCCTCCTGCCTGTGGACCACTATTGGGAGCTACTGAAATAATGGTAGGAGCTGGTGGTCGCGGAGGAACTTCAAAAGTAAATCCACCCGACAATAAGGCAGATTGTCCATCAGAATTCAACACTTTTACATCCACACTTTCAGCTGATGGCCACTCTGGAGACATTATTCGAAGCTCATTAGCTGAGATATATGTGGCGGGCATCTCTTGGTTAGCTAAATATACTTTGGAATCACTTTTGAAATTAGTTCCTATTATTCTAACTGTTGTTCCGCCAGAGATTGGACCAAGATTAGGTGATACCGAACTCAAGCTTGGCCCCGGCAATGGCAAATATTCATATGCGTCAATATGTTCAGCAGATTGACCATCTGGATTCGTAATCTTTATAGTTACTTTTCCAGGTAGGGCCCACGCAGGAGCTTTAACACGTATTAGTGAACTATTTGCATAAGTATATGATAGCTTTTCCTGACCAAAATTAAATGTAAGACCATTTACAAAATTAGATCCGTTAATAGAAATAATACCACCGCCTGTAACTAGCCCTGATGCAGGTGATATACTATTTATTGACGGTGCTGGCGGTTTCGGAAGGGGAAGGTATTCAAAAGCCCCTTGTAAGACAGCCGAAAAACCACTAGTGGTTTGAATACCTACGTTTACTTTTTCGGGTACTGCCCATTCAGGAGTAACAACAACAACTTGTGTCGCGTTCACCGATTGAATAGGAACTTCGATTTCATTAAAGAAAACTTTTGTACCATTTGGTATATTTGTACCACTAATGGTAACTGTCGTACCACCACTTACCAAGCCACTGTTGGGACTAACAGAAATTAGTGTTGGATCAGGGGGTGCCAGATATTCAAATGCATTACTAATTACTACTTCTTTACCGTCAGGATTTATAATTTTAAGGGACACGAAGCCTGCGGTTTGCCAAGCAGGGGACTTAACTCGAATTTCTCCAGAGTTGATATAGGTATAGCTATTTTGTTCTACTCCCCCCCAAACCAACTTAGCCCCAGACTTAAGATTACTACCCTTAATGTAGACCATTGTACCTCCGGATAAAGGTCCAGAAGACGGTGAAACAGAGGTTATTTCAGGATTTGGGTCTTCGTAAGTAAAACCTTTCGCCATGACATCCTTCTGCCCGTTCGGATTTTCTACAGTTATGTCTACAACATCTGCCTTTACCCATTTTGGTGTAACTAGTGTGATTTGATTGTTCGAAACAAATGTCGCTGGTACCAACGTTGCATTAAAAAAAACTTTCATGCCTTCTTTAAAACGTTCCCCGTTTAATGTAACCGTTTCTCCACCTGTTCTAGCTCCCACTTTAGGCTCAATGGAAACTATTTCAGGACCTTCAATATAGGTAAAGGCATCGTCTCTGCTTATAGTTGAGCCGTCCGGATTAGTAACAACGATGTCAACCGAGGTTGGCAATGCTCCTGCTGGGCTTATAACTTCCAACGCTGTAGCACTGTTCTTAGACACAGCAGCTGCGTTTCCATCAAAAAATACTGATGCACCCGGCATAAAGTAATCACCTTTTATCAATACCTTAGTGCCGCCTTCTTGTGGACCTTTATTCGGCACAACCTCAAGAATTTGAGGATTAGCGTAATAGCGATACTCCGATAATGCGATTTGACCGTCGTCATTGGTTACCTTCACCGGAACCGTTCCTTGTACTCCTGAAGGTGTAATCACTTTTAATTGATTTGAATTAATAAACTCAACATCATCAAGTTTTGTGTTTCCAAAGTGAACCGTAGCATTCTGTTGGAAATGTTCGCCGTTAATTATGACCACTTCTCCACCATCTACTTTACCGTTATCCTGATCAAGCGATGTAATCTTTGGTGCATAATATGTAACGTTTAATGTAGGCTGTGGTATTGTGTAATTATGTTGTTGGCCCAAATAATCTTTATAGCTTACCGAAATTTCCTGATTTCCTGCAGGATATTTACCAGCTGGAACCCCTGCCTTGTGACGAATTTTATATTTAAAGGTCAACAACTCATTCTTCAGCTCGAGAAAACTCCACGATATAGAGTTTCCATTTACAGTTGGTTGAGGAATATTATCGCTATACGAGCCAGGTACAATTTCAAACTCTGGTGATATGAAGTCAGCTACGGTTACATCATATGCGCTTGCAACCCCAATTTCATCAACAATTGCAGCATAAATTTCCGCAAGCCCTACCGAACCCAAAACGAAATGATGATGATGTGCCGTTGTGGCCATTTCTTTCATCAATAAATTCGGAGCGCTAGTACTCGGATTCTCACTAGGCAGCAACAGTGCAATAGTGTAAAACACTACTCCTTCCATTTTTGCGGAGTTTGCTTGTTCCAAAGCAACTTGACGAGCATATGCTTCAGGACTAGGTTCTGTAGCCTGCCCATCAGTCATCAATATGATAACCGGTTGAGCATCTGACCTGTGATTTCGAAGCATGTATTGTGCTTTATCAATCGCAGATTTAGTAGCCGTGCCTCCATTAGCCTGGATCCCATTTATATATGATTTTAATTCATTGGGATTTGTAGACAAATCTTTAAAACTCACATTACTTGCAAAATCGACGATTCCAACCCGATGCTTATTGAAGTCAACCAAATCAATAAATCCCTTAGCTGCTTCCTTAGCATTTTGCATCTTGTCTTCTCCATTATTAGGACCATAGTTAGGTCCCATGCTTCCCGAACGGTCAATCACTAGAATAATATCATTAGGTTTTATAAAAGTACTATCCGGTGAACCCTGTACATTTAGAGTAACTTCCGATTCCCCGCCCACAAGAATATCGGATGGATTCAAGATCTTTGTAACTTGCACATTATCATTGTTGCCTGATATAGCATTTACCGATGGGAAATTAACGGTCTGTATGAACATTAAAAAAGTCAATACCCAGATGAACTTTTTTGAATTAAACTTCATAACAATCCTCCCTTAGGATTATTTTTTAAAATCTACAAAAAAGGCACCGATATTGTTATTGTTCGATTGCCTTCCATAATGCTCTGAAATTCTTTTTTTCTTTTCAAAAAGCTTAATATCCTTATTAAGTATATTTGTTTCTTTTATAATGACATGGACAAGTTTCTCATGAAGAGTCTGTACGTCTGAAAGTAAGCGAAGATCATCTTTGGTCAAAGACACTAGACGCAGATAACCATATAACTCATCTATCTCTTCTTCATACTTACTGTAGTTATCATAGTTCGGATCCTCCATTATTTTCTGATACAACTCAAAAAGTGCTTCCACAGGCTCTCCCGGAAATTCTTTGGGATTATACATAGGTTTGGTCTCCACCTGGTTTAAGTGACTGTATTGCTTGTGCCCATGTTTTAACCATATCCCGGGCAAATTCTACTGTATCGTCCAACATTGTCTCGTCTTTTTTGATTATAAACTCGGTAATGTAGTTGTAATAGAATTCATATAGTTCCCGCAGATTTTTTGAAATATCATAGTCCATGTTCAAAGTCACAATTAATTCATTTAGAATTGTTCTAACCTTATACAAAGGCTCGTTCATGGCTTCGAACTGATTTTGAGAATATAACTTTTTAGCTAAGAGCAATGATTTGACCATCTCCTGATAAAGTAATAACGTTAACTCTCCAGGACTTGCAGTGCCCACCTGTACTTTCAAATATTGCTGTTGTTGTGCATAATGCATGGTTATTCGCTCTCCATCAGTCATTTTATTAAAACAAATAATTTAACCTAACTGTGATGCAAGCCAAGAACTCTGACTGTTCATTTTCTGAAGCGCTTGTTCCATAGCCGCAAATTTCTTGTAATAACGATTTTCGATATCGATCAACTTGGACTTCCAATCTGACTCTTGACTGTTTAATGTCCTCAGTTGTTTCCCAATGACACTCTCATCCATCATCTCCATTGAAGTTCCTGATCCAATCTTCTTCTTGATGGCATCCATTTGAGAATTGACAATATTATATATTCTATCGGCTATACCAATATTAGTTTTCCCTGGTTTAGGAGTAGTGGAAGAAGACATGGTGAAGAGATTCTTAACTTCATCGAAATTGGTATTGACCGCCTCAAGTAACCTTTTCTCATCAATTTCTAATTTCCCATTTTCCTTATAATCACTTTTCACTTTTATTCCAATGTTTTCAAGCATTTGGATTTGTCCTTTAGGGACATCCAATGGAACATTCAAAGCAGATCGAAGTGATGTGAGAGTTCCAGTCAAGATACTATCATTATAAAGAGTTCCTTGTCTTGCTCGCTTCTCCCATTGTGTGATCTGAGTTTCGTTCATCGCTTCTTTTTCTTCTGGAGTCAACGGCTCATAATCACGACTACGCCTCGTTGTAGAAGCAGTGCTAAATAAATCTATCAATGAATTATACTGCTCTACAAATTTTTTGATATCATCAACGATACCGCTTCGATCGGTTGACGTTCCAATTGAGGCAGTACCTTGACTTTTCAATATCACCTGTACACCATTAATGCTTACATTGTTGGATGTTGAGGTTAAAGCCACTCCATTAACCTTGTATTCTGCATTTTGACCATTCGCAGTTACAGAAGATAGACTCATAATATTCTTGAAATTTTCCAAGCTATTGGCTGGTGCTCCATCACTATTTGTAATCTCAATTTTGGAGTTTGCCCCAGAAGCAGTAGAACTAAGGTAAACGGCTCCACTAGCCTTATCATAATTTGCCCTTACCCCTGTCTGTGATGCCTTGGAATTAATATCCTTGATGATTGTATTTACAGTAGATTGATCAGTGAAACTAATCTCGATGCCGTTAATTTTCACCGCACCTGACTGACCAACTGCAGCAGAATCTGACGCAATTTTACCGCTGATCAAGGTAGCTGATGCGGCAAGCTTGGATATCTCAACTGTACCGCTACCTGCGGTAGTTCCACTCGATGTAACTTCTAGTACTGAAGTGTTGGAGGAAATAGCAGTAGTTTTCTCGAAATCACTCTCATATCTAAGATTGTTAGCAGAATTTCTTATAGATAACAAAGCAGTGTTCATTGCTTGATAATCTTCTCTTTGCCAAACGGCTAATTGCTTTTGCTTCTGAATTTTGCTTAATGGCAATCGCTCAGCCTGCATTAATTTTGCTATGAGCGAGTCGGTGTCTAATGTTCCACTAAAACCAGTCAATCGGGTTGGCCCATTAATTGCCACGACTTAACCACCTCTTTCTCTACTAAATTCTCTCATCCAGGAATACTCCTACCCTCTGGCTTATGTTATAAAGCAAATCCAGCATCTTTTCACTAGGTATTTCACGAATTATTTCGTTAGTCTCATCTTGTAATACCATGACCATAATAGTATTTGTTTTGTCGTGTACTCTTACTTCAATATGAGTTCCTAACTCTTCAAGTTTCTTATTAACCTGGTTCACAAGTTCAGGAATCGTATCTTGCTCTTGTCTAGGTCTAACAGCTCGTGTATGTACGTCCTCTGAGACTTCGTTTGCAATCTTATAGAACCATGGCAGCAAGGATTTCTGAGTAGGATTTGAGTTCGGATCTATCCTCATCGCTATCCTCCTAAACGCCTGATTAGACTAAAATGAAAAAGCCGGCCGGTTTCCCGGCCGGCTAGATTCACTATTAACGAAGCAATTGCAGAACACCTTGAGGCTGTTGATTAGCTTGAGCAAGCATTGCAGTTGCAGCTTGTTGGAGAATGTTATTCTTCGTGAATTCAGACATTTCTTTTGCCATATCAACATCACGGATACGAGATTCAGCCGCTTGAAGATTCTCAGATGTAGTACCCAAGTTATTGATCGTGTGCTCCAAACGGTTTTGAACAGCACCAAGATCAGAACGCATTTGAGATACGGTATTGATTGCAGCTTGAACTAGACTCAAGTTAGCAGATGCAAGAGAATTCAATGATGTTGCAGCATTCGTAGTAGCACCCGAAAGCAATGTCAATCCCGTACCATCAAATTGTACACTCAAATCTGTATTAGTTGCACTTTCAAGAGTCAGAGAGATTGTTTCCCCCCCGTTTGCTCCTACTTGGAACACAACATCAGATGTTGTACCATCAAGCAATTTTTTTGTGTTGAACTGAGTTTGTGTTGCAATGGATCCGATTTGCGCGGAAAGTTGCTTAGCTTCCGAGTCAATTTTAGCAGCATCAGTAGTAGTCAGCACTTCGTTCGCACCTTTTACGTACAATTCAGCCATACGTTGCAACATAGCGTGAGTTTCATTCAGTGCGCCCTCAGCGGTTTGAATCAATGAGATACCATCCAACGCATTACTAGAAGCTTGTTCCAAACCACGGATTTGGTTACGCATTTTCTCGGAGATTGCAAGACCAGCAGCATCATCAGCTGCACGGTTGATGCGGTATCCAGAAGACAGCTTTTCAAGGGATTTACCTTGTTGAGTGTTGTTGAAAGACAATTGACGCTGTGTGTTGTAAGAACTGATATTGTGGTTAATACGCATGATAAAATTCCTCCTTGGAATGTGTTGGTGATTAGCATCCTTGCTTCACCCTATTGTGATCGGGACATGGCGTTCGGCCGTTACTGCCATGCCTTTCGACCCATATTATATTTATCGGAATCTTTACTCTATTGTTTATAGCAGAATATTAATTTCTAATAAAAAATTAATTCTTAATTCTTTTCTCTTTGAATGACGATCTGCAAAATATTCTGTATATCCTCATTGAATTCAACCGCATCTTGATTCTGTTGCTTGATAGCTTCGTAAATTTCTTCGCGATATATGGTTACATTTGCCGGGGCCTCAATACCAATTCTGACCTGATCACCATTCACTTCAATAACGGAAAGAACAATGTTATCATTAATCATGATCTTCTGCCCTTTATTTCTTGACAGAATCAGCATCAATTTCAGCTCCCTTCTTCTCTCTTAACAACAGCTCCTGTGTCGAATATCCCCTATGATCTAGTACAATCTGCGCTGCAATATTGTTAGATTTATTGATGACAACAGGTGCCTTTAAGTTGCAGGATATATCATCTGCAGATCGGACCGTAACAATGACCATCACCATGATATCGGATTCATCAGTAACGGCTAATGTTTCAATCCAATGCGGTTCAAGGTGAAATTCATATTCAGGAAAAAACACAAAGGGATCCGCAACAATAAAACTCAAATCCTCATTTTCAGCAGACTGCAAAAACTCAAAAGGACTCTTCTTATCTTCTGATTGCAGTAAGATATATTTTTTTAAATTTCCGAACCCTAATATAGGACTCTCAAATACGATCATCTGATTGTTTTCTATTTCGATTTGACCGAATCTCTTAGTGTTGAAAATCATAGGTTATTCCTCCTTCATAAAAAACAATAGCTATAATGAAACTAGTTTCATTATAGCTATTGTTTAGCTTCAACTAGACAACTGCATCAAGCTGTTTCCCCGTTGCCGACATAAATATAAAATTTTGATTGATCAAATATGGATTTATCTTACCTGGATAGTAATCAATTATCGGTTTATGCGTCTCCGGATTAAAGCTAACTCCACCTAGAATATAGTTAGTTTTCACTTGACCAGGAGTATATGTAATATCCACATTATCATACCCTGGATCACCCGTTATTTCGACCCTTGGGCGGTCTTTGAACACGTTATTTCTCGCAATTTCCGCAAAAACATTACCGCCCTCGTGAGTAGCCATCATACGGTCCCCATTTTGGGCTATCTCTCCAATATTCTGCATTGAAATCTGGAGAGAAGACTGCGCTATTCTATCCGTAGCCTCTTCAAAACGAGCTTTGCCTAATGCTGACCATGCCTTGCGTGAATCAATCTCCAATGTTCCCTTTGCTTGTTCCACCTCAATGGAGGCTTGTTTCTGAGTCATATTTAAGGTCGGTCTAGGCTGCTCTATTCTTTGTTGCCCTTTCGTTGTTTGAAGACCAATCTGTGAGTACCCTTGCTGAATTTGTATTCGGGGGATATTCATTCGTATCCTCCTTTATCTTAGGAAATCCAACAGACTCGGACGAATAATTCTAGCCATAGTATCTAAGGAAGCCTGATAAACACTCTCAGAAGTCTTGAGATCAATAATGACTTTCGAAATATCCGCATCTTCTACTTTAGATTGTAAATCCATGTAGTTTAAATTTAAATCGCCCAGTCTACTAAGGGTGAATTCCAGACGATTTTGTTTACCACCCATCTCCGCTTGGGCGGTAATTGTGGTTTCCAGGTTCTTCTGCAGTGAAGGGATGGCACTTTGGATACCTGCTGTATCATCTGCTAACAGCGCCTTCTTAAGATTGTCTACCACAGAAAATATCCCTGAAGTATCTCCAAACGATCCAAATACTTGCTCTCCCAGGGTATTCACGGATACCGTAATTCCAGCACCAACTTGATATCTTACTTCACCATCATCCAATGCATATGATGTTTGCGTTGGATCATCAGGGAATGGTTTCTCATCGGTTCTCTCACCATTAAAAATATACTTCCCCTTGAATTGTGAATTTCCAAGAGAAACGAGCTGCTGGAACAGCTGATCTACTTCAGCTGCGATATTTTCTCTAGCGTCCTTAGGTACGGTGTCAGTTCCGCCCTGTACTGCCAGCTCGGACAGCTTTTGGACAATCTGCGTGACTTCTGTCATGACCGTATCTCCATACTTAAGCCATGCATCCGCATCATCCGCATTTTGCTCAAACTGCGTTGTTGCCGTGATCTGGCCGCGGTACTGGAGAGCACTGGCTACACCCACCGGATCGTCGGAAGGACGATTAATACGGCGCTGGGTCATCATTTGTTCCTGGTATTTATCCAGTCTGCGATAGTTGCCTTGGAGACCACTCATCATGGAGCTGGTCATCATAGATTGGGTTATGCGCACAATTTACTCCTCCTATCTGCCGACGATGCCGGTGCCGTTAATTAATTTGTCCAGCATCTCGTCGATGGTAGTAACTACACGTGAAGATGCGCTGTATGCATGCTGGAAGCGGATGAGATCGGACATTTCCTCATCTAGTGACACACTGCTAATGGATAGACGGAGTGTATCTGCATGTTCCACCAGCAGTGTACCGTTCTCCACCATCTTAATGGCGTTGCTGCTATCCGTACCTAATTTGGAGATAACAGACTGGAGATATCCTTCAAAATTCGTAATATCCGTTACTGCACCGTTGCTGTTGTTTGGATTAAAACTAAATGTACGTTCAGACAAGCCGGCAATCAGAAGCGCCATGCCGCCGTTACCTTTCAGGACCACCTCGGATGTTGTTCCATCCGGATTTGTTTTCATTTCGGTCCGTAAGGACGCACCGATGTTTTTCAAATCGGATTGGATATTCTGACTGAGCCTCATATTCCCTGCTGTAATTGGACCTCCATTGGCAGATACAAAGAAGTCACTTCCTGTAGTAGCAGGTTCGTTCAAGGTGTAACCGAGTTTATGTAATCCGTTAAGTCCGTCTACAGTATGCTTGGTATCCTCCGCAAGTTTACGAGGATTATTCGCATCCATTACCGCATTCGGAATGTTCACGCCTGGAGGGAGAATCGTTCCAGCCGGCAGGGTAACTTCTACTTTTCCGGTAGCCAATGTGTTGGCCATAATATTCAACTGGGTGATATACCCTTGAACGTGCACATCTCGGGAGGTTACATATCCAGCAATTTCTCCACCGGTTAATGTCCCCGCTATGGCATTCGTAATCGGCGTGGAGGTCATATCGTCCACCACTACCTGATTACCAAACGTCACTTGATAGACATCCCCGGTCTCGGTTACATTCACGTTTCCAAGCAAGGAGAGCTGATCAATCAGCAGGTCCCGCTTATCGCGCATATCGTTCGCGTTATCGCCAAGACCCTCAATCCGTTTAATACTCTGGGTTAATTCTGCAACTTGGTCGATATAATTGTTGGCTTCAGCAACCTTAGTGTCAATACGAGAAGTCAGATTATTGCTGAGCGTGTCCAGTTGTGAATATATATGGTTAAACGTCTCGGTCAATGCGATAGCTTTCTGCTGAACTGCCATACGGGCCGACAAATCGGTATCACTCGGGTTTTTGCTCAATGTCTGCCAGGCGGTCCAGAACTCCGCAATGCTTGCGCTCAAGCTGCTGTCGGAAGGCTCATTAAAAATCCCCTCAATATTCGAAAGCGTCTCTTGCTGTACGCTCCACGTCGACAGATTGGTATTCTGGTTGCGGTACTCAATATCCAGCAGGAAATCCCGCACCCGTCTGATACTATCTGCCTCGACACCCATCCCGAGCTGACCGGCCGCTTGGGAACGCTGCATTCCTGGAAAAGCGATAGGATTGGCCGCAACCAAGCGTGTGGTCTGACGAGAGTAACCCGGCGTATTAGCATTCGTAACGTTATGACCAGCTGTGTTAATCGCAGCTTGCTGGGCAATCAAGCCCCTCTTTCCGATTTCGAGCAAATGAAATGTAGATCTCATCGTACATTTTCCTTTCTGCTTATGCCCTGGTATCAAACATGCTTCGGCCTTTGCCGGCCGGATTTTGATGCTTCGGATGTTGATATAGCAAATCATCCTCTGGACGGCTGACTAACAAGTTCAAACTGTAGTCAATGAACGCCAGGGACTGTTCGATCAACTCGCGGTTGATGGCATTCAGTTCCTTGAGTTCTATGAGCCTGTCCATTAATTGCTCCTGCACATCCTGCAGCTCTGTTTTTTCATCCGGATTAAATACAAGACGAGTCATTTCGGTAACCGTCAGCTGAAGCTGGGAGCGGATGCCCTTCTCACGCAAAAAATCATCTGCGGCGCCTTGACGCAGTGCTTCCGTTTCCGCCACCTGCTTCAGCAGGCGGTTCTCCTTGGTCATGACCGCTGTAAGACGTTCCACATCATTATCCAAAATGGCTTGCCTTTTATCTTTCCCTGCCTCTATGAGCTGCTCATGCAGCTCATCCTGACGCTTCATATATTCGATAATGGTTCTAGCACTCACTTGGACTCACCTGATTTATTGTAGGATTGAAAATACGGGAGCAATTTGTCCGCCAAACGGTCGACGGGCACCTCATAAGTACCATTAGCTACGGATTCCTTCAAACGCTGAATTTTCTCCGCGCGCTCCGGATCCTGTACTTTACTCTGTGCACTCAGTTCCATCGCCTCCGGTGAGATAGATACTTCATCCTTGCGGCGCTTCTTCTTATCGATATGCTGCATCTCCCGAGATTCAATATTCCGTTGATACGAATTGATGCCGTTCACACGTCCCGATTCGTTAATCTTCACGTCAAATCACCTCACTTAAAATAAAAGACCGATAAGCTTTACTAAGTTTATCGGTCGGATATGAAACATTGTTAATAGTTCAAAAGTTAGTATTTGCGCAGTTTATCTACTGCGCGGTAAGTCTCTCTATCTTTTCCGGACCCAGGCTGATGTTCCTGGTCTCCTGCAGCCGCCTGCCTAAGTTCTCTCGTTAATCGCGTCCGGCAGGACTCGCACATGTTGCTCTCGCGAATCAACGTCCCGCATACTTCGCAAGGGTAAGCCATGTTGGGCGCGTTCGCAATCGAGATCCGGCCTTCCTTGATAAACTTCGTAATCTGCCTCATGGATACTTCCGTAGCCTCAGAGACCTCGTGAATGGTAGCACCTCTTTGCTCACGAAGGAAGGTTGCGCATTTCTCGTATTCTTTTTCAATAACCTTCATGCAATCCTGACACATTTCCCGAATATTAACGGTATATAACTTGCCGCACCGAGGGCAATTCCCCAGATTCATGCTCAACAACCTCCATGCCACATAGAACCTTTGATACCCCTAGATTACCTTATCTTAGGCCTTACGTCTATCGTTCAAAAAGAGAATCCACACATTTTTCTGATTTCCGGTATTTACGAGCGGGCCCAGGTTAAACTGTAGATCTCTATCGGCATCTCCAGGTTTGCTTCATAACTCCGTAAAACCTCTGCGCAAGCATTAATCGTACTTCCTGTTGTGTAGATATCGTCTACCAAAAGTATACGAAAGGGACCTTTCATACGGGAATGCGAGGTTCCAGCTGGAGAAGGGATGCGATTGGCGGCCTGCCTGTTTATGACCCCTAGCACATCGGGTACGTGCTGCACTGCACCGAACACCCCTTCCATATCCTTGAGCCGATCCATCCGGCTCTTAAAACTCTGCTTATCCGTGTGGCGCTTCCGCTCCAGCAGCCGGAAATAAGGAAGCTTTATTCGAAACGCAAGCCCATGGGCAAGTACTTCGGCTTGGTTGAATCCCCTCTCTCGAAGCCTTTCATCACTTACCGGAACCGAGGTGACGGCATGCACATTCCATGGTTCGGCTCGAGGGTTCTTTAACCCCCTTTTATGTAAATGAATATTCGTTTCCCTATGAAGCAAGGCATATGCGCGCAGCAGCATTTCTGCTAGAAGCGGAGCGTAACGCTCGTTCCCACGATATTTATATTGTGCTAACCACTCCCTCATCTGCGCATCGTAGGTCACCGCACTTCGGTTCAAAATAAAACTTCTTTTGCTCATGCTCATTCCAAACCTATTGCAGTCTGGACAACCAATCCCCCGTCCGCATTGCAGGCATCGGGGGTTAACGATCCAAGGGATTTGCCTGGAACAGCCATAGCATATCCCTGGAAGCTCTCGAGCAAGAGAAGCGCTTTTACCACAAGCGAGACAGGTTTCGTTCATCGGCTTGAGCAAACGATGCATATGACCAAGCAGTTTGGCGAAGACGTCTGACATCAAATACGACAGCCCCTCTCCTTTTTGGGATGGTAGGTTGGATTTATTTACAGATACAAGAATTTTCAATAGATTAGTCAACCGTACTGCATAACATCCGATGGTTACTTCAGAGAGTACAATCTTTCTACAATCACTATAGCAATCCTGAACTGAACATCATGAAGTGTATTCCAACTACAGCCCTCACAGTTTAAGACATCCAACAGTCATCGTCACCATATTCCGACAAAAACAGCGCCAGCCTATACGCTTAGAGTTCCTAAAACTCCATGGGTAAAATCCCCCCTGTTCTTACTCCCTTACTCACTCGACAATTGCTCGAATGATCGTAAATACCCGCCTTTACCGGCGATTCGGTTCATTGCCTTGATTTGCCGAACGGCCGAGCTTTGGCATCGAGTCCACTGGGGTGCTGCAAATACCACCCGCCCTGCCGGATCATCCTTGGATCGACCCGCGCGACCAGCCATTTGAATCAAAGCGGCCTCATCAAAAAGCTCGCTGTCTGCATCCAAAATAAACACATCACTCTTGGGAACCGTTACTCCGCGCTCGAGTATCGTCGTTGTCACCAGCAAACGAATCTCGCGGTTGCGGAAGGACATCACTTTGCTTGCCCGATTCGGATCGATGGATGATGTCCCTTCAATCGGTGCATTGGGAATCGCCTTGCGGAGCAGCTCCAGAAAAGGCTCGATATGCTTAATGCGGGAAACAAATAGGAACACCTGAGCGCCGCGAGAAAGAGATGCACTTAAATTACGAACCAAACCCGGGGGAAGCTTCTTTTCTTGCAAGCATCGGTTCACTGTGGGAATTTTAAGCTTATGTGGAACAGGCAGCGGATGACCATGAAAACGCGCGGGTACTTTAGCATGAGGCAAACGGCCTGCTGCCGCCTCCCGCTGCAACGGCGCTGGCGGGGTGGCTGACAGGTAGATATATTTCCCTCCTGCTTTACAAGCCCCCTTGGCCGCATAATCCAGCATCGGATCATTATGATAAGGGAATGCATCGATTTCATCGATAACCACCAGGTCAAAAGCTCCCCTAAAACGCAGAAGCTGATGCGTCGTTGCCAGCGTGATGCTCCCCCGCTTCCACCGATCCGGACTTCCTCCATATAGCGTAACTACCGTCTCCTCCGGAAAAGCCTTGGATAAACGGGGCGCAAGTTCCAGCACCACATCCCTTCTTGGGGCAGCGACCAACACGCGGCCACCTGCATCCAGAATAGACTGCAAAAGCGGAAAGATCATTTCGGTCTTTCCGGCCCCGGTCACCGCCCAGATGAGAAACCGGGCGAGCCCCGCGGAGCCCCCTGCGGGCGGCTCCGCCAAAAACTGCAGCGCAGCGCCAGCGGCGGCGCTCTGCGCTGCGCTAAGCCCCCACCGGCCCAAGGCCGCGGTGGGGGCACCTCCGGCCGTGCCCCGCACGGCCGACCCTGCTGCGCCATGCAGCAGCAGGGCACAAGCGCGGCTGCGCCCCATGGCGAGGCAGGCCTCGCAATAGGCGCAAGCCGCCGAGCCGCACGCGGCGCATGCCGTGCGGCTACGGGCCTCGCTGCCGCATCGCCGGCAGCGGGGGGCCACGGCCCGGCGGCGGAGCCAGCCGGGCGAATGGCGCGGGGCGGGCTGTGCCAGTCCCGCTTCCAAGCGCAGGCGGCCCAGCAGGACGCCGAGCTGGGCCGCGGAGCGCCAGTCGCCGGTGTCCTCCCCGGCGACCTCCGCCAACAGAGCCTCGACCTCGCCTGCAAGCAAGGCTCGTCCTTCCATACACTGAATCAGCAGCTCTGCCTGCTGCATCAACATAGCTCCATGTTCAACAGTGCTTCCCATCTCCATCAGAGACCTTATTCGAGCTCCATTCAACAACTGTATCTCTTTGAACAAAGCGCCCCACTGAGGCCTGCTGACTTCAGGCTCTTGAAGTAAAGACCCCCTTAATCCAAGGAGTACATAGTTCTGCCACTCTCGTACACTCCACTCATTCATTTCATTGATGGATCGAAATTCCTCGCGAATTTCAACAGCCCAGCCTAGCGGCATCTGGGAGGACAACAATACAAATATCGGATTATTTGCACTCTCATCCAACCATCGCTTCTTTCCATACCACCACTGAAAATCCACTCGCAGATCTAAGGAGAGACGACATTCCCATTTCTCGGATGTGCGAATGGCATATATAGCAATCTGCACGGACATCAACTCCAATATCAAGAGATATAAAGCGGGTAAAGGTCATGTGACTGATACTGTACTAGTAAGTTTAAGAAAGCCCATGTACCTATTCATTTTTTTCATTGCTTTCAATTTGCTTTCAATTGCTATCAGTAGAGAACTAAGTTAGACAACATATCTAACCTATTAGAGAGAAACATGATCATGAAGATGGACAGCCGATATTCACTCGAACCACTCGGCCGTTTCATATCTAAAGCTGCGCCTCCGTGCCAGGATCGTCACATCATCAATAGCTCCCCTTTTCGATGTCCTTTGTCGAATCCTGTCACAACATGTTTTTTTATAAACACCAACGCACAATCCTATCCTCTAACAACTTTTTTGAAAAAACGCAAAAAGCACACCTCTCACCTACGGGGTCGGAGTGTGCTTCACGCCTTCAACAATATGAATATGATCCTGGGAGCTGAAACAACAACTTTTTGATGTCTAACCCTGTACATAAGGAATCTGAACTGCCTCCATCGGATGCCTCAGATCGATCCGTATCACTTCATCTTCATTCGAATCTGCCTCGGGTTCCCGTGATGCCTGACCATCGGATCTCCATGTCCCGTACACCAGTTCGATTCCGGACAAATGAGTCAGTCTTTGGACAATCTTCAGCGTATCATCATAAGATTTGTCATCAAGGACGGTGACACGCACACGCGTCCCGCTCAGCAGGGCATACCATGAAAGGGCTCTTAAATACCATTCCACCTGCCGCTCATGGTTGGACGTGATCAGCACATAATGCCTGCGCCGCCCCGTGCCTTCACCGGCTCTTCTAAGATGACGGGCATGCACGATATGAACCAGAGCAACAGCGATCCCGTACACCGCGAGTATCCACAGCAATTGGGCAACCATGAGACTCACCTCCTTCTCTTATCAACAATATATGCTGATCAGGAGGGGACGGTGACAGTTATGTAACCAGAGCCCACACTAAACTTGACGGGAACGGCTCTAACACAATACACAGTTAGAATGTTGTTTTTGTTGCAATTATTGAGCTCGCTGAAAACTTATATGCTCTATAATATAACAAAAAGGAACCGCCCTTGGCAGTTCCCTCCCTATGTAAGACGCGTCCGTGCATTCGGATCGGCGATTACAACGTCACCCAGCCATATTTGATCGAGTTGATAACCGCTTGCGTACGGTCGTCCACTTCCATCTTCTGCAAAATGCTGCTGACGTGGTTTTTTACAGTTTTTTCACTAATGAACAGGTATTCTCCAATCATCTTGTTGCTCTTGCCTTCGGCCATTAGTCTGAGCACTTCCGCTTCGCGCCTTGTCAATGGGTTATTCTCGCCTGCCACAAACTTGACTCCCGCTTCGCGCGTACCGCTTTCCGCCATAGCGCCTGCTTCGTTTACATAAGTCATCCGACGAAGCTGTTGAATCAGCTTGCCTGTTACTTTTGGATGGATAAATGCATATCCCTCATGTACCGAACGGATCGCGTTAATCAGTGACTCGGCTTCCATATCCTTCAGGAGGTAACCGTTAGCTCCTTTGCGGAGCGTTTCAAACACATAACTTTCGTCATCATGAATCGACAGTATGATAACCTTGATCTCAGGAAACATTTCACGTAGTTTCTCGGTCGCTTGAACACCGTTCTCTGTTGGCATGTTGATATCCATCAGCACGATGTCCGGTTTCACTTCGTTACAGAATTCAAGTACTTGAATTCCATCACCGCATTCACCGATGACGTCAATGTCGTCCTCCATATTCAGTATCCGCTTCAGACCCTCCCTAAACAGCTGGTGGTCATCGGCTAATAATACTTTAATAATCGCGTTCTCTTTCTCCATATGTTCCATCCGATTACTCCTTTCTCTTTTCTACGTTCGTCGGGATATGAATCACGATCTTGGTTCCCTGGTTCTCGGCTGAATCGATCTCCATTCTCCCTTCGAGCAGTTCAACCCTCTCCCGCATGCCAATTAACCCAAAGTGGTCCCTGCTTTTCTGTTCCAGCAATTCGACATTGAATCCCAGGCCATTGTCCTGTACAACGATTTTGACCAATTGCGCCTGGTAAGTAATCTCAACAAGCACATAAGTCGGGTAAGCATGTTTTGCAGCATTCGAAAGTGCTTCCTGCACCAACCGGTAGATGGCCGCCTCCATCGCAGAAGAGAGACGATGCTCTTTCCCCCGTGTCTCGAAGATCGTGCGGATTTTCGATTTCTCTTCATAATCATGCACATATTTACGCAGTGTGGGGATTAATCCTAGATCATCGAGTGCCATTGGACGCAGATTGAAAATGACTTTTCGCATTTCCTCCAGGCTCGAGCGAACCTGGCCCTTCAAATCTACTATTTCGTCCTGCACCATCTTAAATTCCTGCTTCGCGAGCATTCTTTCTACAATTTCCGTCCTAAGAACCAGATTAGCCAGCAGTTGGGCAGGACCATCATGAATCTCTCGGGATATGCGTTTCCGTTCTTCCTCTTGTGCCAGAATAATCTTCAGGCCAATCACCTGTCTGTTTTTCGCAGATTCGATGATTCGGGAAACCTGGCCCAGTTCTCCGGACAAGTATTCGAGCACCACGCCCATCTGAGATCCAATCGATTCTGCACGCTCCACCGAGTTCTCTACATTACGAACCCGCTTTTGCAGCTCGTCTCGTCTTGCCTTCAGATACATTTCCTTCTCCCGGTAAATCATGAGGTCAAGCTGAAGCTGCGTTGCTTTCTCATACGCCTGCTTGATATCCTCTTCCTTGTACCGGACAAAATCCCGGCTAACCTCGGTCAGCCGGATCCGGGAACGGCGATAGTTCAGCTCTAGCTGATCTACCTTCTCTAAAGTTTCCGTCGTTTCTTTTAATGTCCGCTGCAGTTCATGATTGAGAGACGCGAGCTCCTGCCGCGACGCCTCCAATATTTCGAACATCTGGTATTTGCTGTCCTCCATCACTTTGATGGCGTTTTTTATGACACGGTCGATGGCATCGGCTTGATAATCCACGCACTCTACTCCATTTCTAACGTTTCATATACATATCATACCATATCATGATTCGATCGTAACGGTCTTCGTGTTCTTGTCCCATTTTACTTTAAGGCCTAATTGCTCGGAAACGAGACGAAGAGGGACCAAAGTCCTACCACCTTGAACCATCGGTGCGACAGCCGCCGAACTGCGCTTACCGTTCAGGATGAATTCCTTCTTGCCTACCGTCAGTTCCATGAGCATACCGCCTCTCAACACACCTACCCGCTGAGCGGATTGGTTCCATGTTGCTTGCCCGCCGAAGGCATCTAGAACATGCTTAATCGGAACGTAGGTGGTTCCATTTTTCAAGATTGGCGCCGAATCAATTGCCACTTTGGAACCATTCAGCACGAGTGATTTTTGCCCAATAGTCATGACTGCTTTTCCAGTTGGAAGTCCTTCATTCCCTGATTGGGAAGGCATCATGAACCTTATATCGTCAAAAGATACTGAACCCGTCAAAGCGCGCTCATCCTGACCTTCTTCCACGTTGACCACATACAGTCGCTTCATCTGCGCCGGGAATGCAATGTTATATCCACTCAGATCCATGCTCAGAGTCTTCCAGCCGCTCCAATCGATCGCTTTCGCCAGATCCACATATACGGTTTTTCCGTTATTGTCCTTCAGTTCAGCGCGCAGCCAGTTCAGACTATTATCTCCTTCCACATCAATCGTCATGGACGTTGCTTGTGCAGGAATGGATTTCCCGGCTGTGCCGTTCAATTCCGCGTATGCGTACATTTTCTGTCCTAATCCGCCTGTCATATCATAGGACAAATTCAAGACCTTCGAGTTTGCTTTTGTTCCGCTGCCATTTTTAATTGCTGCAGTACCGGTAACTGCTGGCACATTCGTGGTGAACTTCACAGGGTAACTCACGTTCTCGAAGTTCTCCCATGTGCTCTCTCCTGCAGCGGATAAAATAACAACTGTGCTAAAGCCGTCATATCGTGCGATAGCATAACCGACCTTCGTATTGCTGTTGACGGAGGATACCGTCAGACGTCCGTCTTTTACACTTCCTTTAAATCCGATGAACTCCCATTTCAGTGCGCTGCTCGGCACTTCCAGGCTCTGACCATTGTTCGTTACGGCCGTGACCGGCACGGAAACGCTCGTTCCTGCCTGCAGCGGAGCACTCGACACGCCTGTGGTCAATGCGGCGATATCGTCCGCACCTAACACCTTAACTTGCATGGTAGCTTTTGTGCTGCCGCTTACTGCCGTCAGAGTTGTTGTACCCGGCTTGGTTGCCTTGATGCTTTGTCCGTTGACGGCCAGATTGCCGTTGCTGGCTTTCCAGGTCGGCTTAATGGAGCCGGCTTCTATAGGATTATAATAGGTATCATAGCCTTTCAGTTCATACGTACCCATCTGCCCGATGAGCAGGGTGTTGCTTCCGCTTACCGTCAGACCTTTCAAGCTGCCCTTGGGTGCCGTTGAGAACACCCCAAGCGAGTTTACAATGCTGCGCTGCGTCGTGCCATATTCTGTGTTGAAGGTAAGCTCGGTATTGGTCTCGGCCAGTGGACGGTTGACCATCGTCGTCGAGCCGCCCCCGTCAAGGTTCATTCCCTTCCATACGCCAATCTTGGTCATGAAATCCTGCAGCTGCTGAAGGGTCATCCCCTTGCTATTGTCATTGCTCTCCGTAGCAATCAGATAGGCGTAACGTCCGTCTTTGGAGTAACCTACAGCTGTACGTGCCCGGCTTCCTCCAATCGAATTCACGTTTCTTGAGAATGACGTCGCCTTGCCGTTATCAACCAGAATGGTATGGCCGCCAATCATCATTTGAAGTGTAGTTGGGTCCAGTTCCTTACCTGATTTTTTGGACACCAGCGCATAATTCGCGTCCAGCTTTTGGCCGACAGCCAGATTTTTTTTCACGAACTCTGCCGCAGCTCCATGGGTTCGCAAAATAAAGCTACCTTCCGGTATCGCTGTGGGCAATCCCGCCATCACTGAAATATCCGTAATGACGCCGTCCGTTACCATAACCTCCGTGGGCGTCGTCGAGCTGTTCTTAGGACGCTCAACCGCCTTCCATGCACTAGTGTAGATATAAGCTGTATTCGCATGGCTATACGTTGATCCGGTGCCTTCAGGCGCATAGGAGACTTTGTTCATGCCCGCAAGCGGGAATGAAGCTCCATTCTCAGCCGTAACACTCCCCGAAAATGCAAACTCGTCCAGAATCGGCGTTCCATCGTTCGTTACGCCAAAAGCGTACATACCTTTCAGATCAGATGGCGTTGACATCAACAAACCACTCGATATTTGAGCACCCATCGGAGCCCCTTCGCTGCCGGTATTAAAAAAATCACCGTTAATCGCAGCAACCGCGCCGTTCTCCTTCGCCATTCCGCCCGTGCTTTGTCTCGTTGTAAATTGATTTCCTTGCCCTGTCATGACATCCAGCTTCACGTATTTGTTATTGAGATCCACGCGGATGACATTGGCTAGCGATTTTCCCCCAGTGCTGTTAATGTACTGATATTTCATCAGAATCGCACCGGAAGTAATGATTTCTTCACCTAGTTTCTTAGCTGACGCGGATGCCGCATGAGCTACAGATGAAGACGATAGATTCTCTATAACCGGTATTCCGTTGCTAAGCGCAGGGCCTACCCAGATAACCCCTGCCAGTGTAATAATCAACCATTTTTTGCCTACGCCTGATTTCTCAGTCTTCAGTGTTTTCCCCTGACTAACCATGTATTCGTAACTCTCCCATCTCTCGTTCAACACGGATGCCGAACATTTAAAGTCTCTAATTAATAGACTTCATTTTTAAGAAAAAGTTACGATTTTGTTATAAAAAAAACACTTTCGCGTATCTTACATCAAGTTCTAGCAAAAATGTAGTAGCATTTTTTGAGAGTGTATGTAATTCAACCCTATGTTACTATAATTTCATCTAAAAGTAACTAGTTTGTCATAAATTATATTCCTCTTTTTCCAATAAATTATTAAAAAAAGCTGATACCCATAATAGGCATCAGCTTTATAATTATTTCATTTTTGTAATAAGTCTGCGTCGGTTAATAGAGTAATGCTCTATTAATGAACGAATTAGCAGATATATAAACAGTCGCTGACCATGATTTACTCTTCGAAAAGATGCCAAGGTTCGTAACTCAGCAGTTTAAAACTTTTTCAGATACGAAACTTAGTTCGCTGCAGCTTGTTCCTTCAAAGCTTCCACTTTATCTACGCGCTCCCAAGGAAGATCCAGATCGGTTCGTCCAAAATGGCCGTAAGCAGCTGTTTGCTTGTAGATTGGACGGCGAAGATCGAGCATACGGATAATGCCAGCCGGACGCAGATCGAAGTTGCCCCGCACAAGCTCCACCAATTTCTCTTCACTTACTTTACCCGTACCGTAAGTATCAACACTAATCGAAACTGGATTTGCTACACCGATGGCGTAAGCCAATTGAATTTCACACTTGTCCGCCAGACCCGCTGCAACCAAGTTCTTAGCAACGTAGCGAGCCGCGTAAGCAGCGGAGCGGTCTACTTTTGTAGGATCCTTACCGGAGAATGCACCGCCGCCATGACGAGCGTAGCCGCCGTAGGTGTCGACGATGATTTTACGCCCTGTCAGACCGGCATCCCCTTGAGGACCACCGATAACAAAACGACCTGTAGGATTAATAAAATATTTCGTTTCTGCGTCCAGCAGCTCAGCTGGTACCACAGGAAGAATGACTTGTTCTTTGATGTCCTTCTGGATTTGCTCCAGAGTTGCTTCTTCAGCATGCTGAGTCGATACAACGATCGTATCTACACGCACTGGTTTATTGCCATCATACTCAACCGTCACCTGGGTTTTACCATCAGGACGCAGGTATTCCAGCGTACCATCTTTACGAACCTCAGACAAACGACGAGCGATACGGTGGGACAATGCGATTGGAAGAGGCATCAGTTCTGGCGTTTCGTTGGTTGCAAAACCAAACATCAAGCCTTGGTCACCAGCACCGATGTTCTCGGTTTCCTTGTCCACTTGGGAAGGATCACGATTCTCCAGTGCAGCGTTTACCCCCTGTGCAATATCAGCAGATTGCTCATTCAGCGATGTCAGCACCGCGCATGTATTGGAATCAAAACCGTATTTTGCACGGGTATACCCGATTTCCTTCACGGTATTGCGTACGATGGATGGAATATCCACGTATTCTGATTTGGTGCTAATTTCTCCAATGACCAAAACAAGACCCGTTGCCACGGAGACTTCACAAGCTACGCGTGCGTTAGGATCGTTAGCCAAAAAAGCATCGAGTACCGCATCGGAAATCTGGTCACAGATTTTATCCGGATGTCCTTCAGTTACGGACTCAGATGTAAATAAACGTCGCCCTGTTAAAGACATGAGATCAACCTCCCATATGAATAGTATATGATATATCAAGAGGTCCTACACAAAAAATGAACCTTTTCCGATAGGAAAAGGTTTGAAATGTACAATCCTCAACATGCATATTAACTTATTTGTTACCAGGTGTCAATCCAGTTAGTGAGCTGATTCTCAAGGATTTTCTTGGTTTTTCATATCGAAGTTATTCAAGAATAAGTTCTTACCGAAATTATGAAAAACCTACAGTCTTCCCAGAATGATTTGCTCGGCGTTCTGAACCAAACGCTTGGTAATTTCCCCACCAACAGATCCGTTCTCACGGGATGTCAAATGGCCCCATCCAGCACGGCGACTAGAGGATCCCCCTCCGATGGCTCCAAGCTCTGAACCAAATTCCGTATCCGCTCCATTTGAGCCACCGCCGTAACCAACATGCAATCCAAACTCAGCTGCGATCTCATATTTCATCTGTTTCAGCATTTCACGGCATTCGGGTACCACTTGACGATTTCGACTGCTTCGTGCCATGTTCAAACACCTCCTGTAATGGTATTTACAGAAGTTATTATTTGTCGAGATTACAGCCTTCACACGTATAAAACGTTGTCACTAATGGCAATAATTATGTGTAGGACTATACTGAATTAAAATCCAAATTCTCTGACATGTCTCTTGAAGGATGAAGCAATATCAGCAGGTACCTAACGCACACTAGTCGTTCGCTATTTAATGGTGTAACCGCCGCGTACCATGACAATCAGATTGCTGGTCTGTCCTTCTTTCACCTGAATGCCTCGGCCTTCACGCAGATGATTCTTAGGCGCAGCTTGTCCATTCAATAAATCCTTACCATCTGTAAGGTCTGCAACGCCACTAGAGACTTCAGTGTAAATCACAGCATTACCTGAACGCACAATAAATTCTGTTCCAGCATCGGCAATTAATATCTTGCCAGGCTTCAGAGCAACATTCTTGACTTCATCAGCACCTTGCGATGGCTGAGTTGGATTTGTGGGATTGGTATTCCCTCCACTACCGCCATTCAGCGCTTGTTGGATTTGTTGGTCTACGTAGCTTTTGGTGACGACCGGGTCGTCAGTGGTGCCAGGGGTTGTGCCTGCGCCGGAAGCTGTATTACTGTATATTGCACCGATCCATATACCAGAGCCTACAGCCAAGGCGGCGAGAGAAACTTTCCAATAAGTTTTCATTCCTGTTCTTCCTCCTGGATTAGATCATCACTTTTTTACCTTTACTAATAGATTGTAATTATACAAAATAGAAGTAAAAACAGCCGTGTGTTTAGAGTATAAAAAAACACACCAGAGAACTTTATGCTCTCTGGTGTGTTCCAAGCAGTCAATATTACATATTGACAATTACTTAATTGCTTGCTTGATTGGTGTCACGCGACCTACTTCACTAGTCACATCAGCAGTAACTTCTTTACCAATTACTTCATCAGAGCCAACGTTAACTTCAAAGCTCAATCCATCGGTAGCGAGAACAACATCAGTACCCTTGTATTCTTTGCCGTTAACTTTAACGTTTGCTACGTTTGTAGCTTTTTTGTTAAGAACCACTTTAACTTTACCAACAGCTACTTCACCGTCAGCAAGTTTATGAGTTCCTGCTACAGCAGTTCTAGGAGCACCATCCAATGTTGCTACAAACTTAAGATCTTCTTTAGCATCATAGACAGCTGTAACTACTTCAGCAGTTGTTGCTGCCGCTTTGATATTGATGAAACCATTTTTAACAACAACGTTAGCACCTTGTGCATCATTAGCTACTGTTTGCAATTTAACGTCAGTACCATTAGCTGCAGTACCTTTATTCAGAGCAGTGAAAGTGAGGCCATTAGCTGTTACAGTAGCAGCTCTTCCTTCTTTTCCTGCGTCAGCAACAAAATCTGCATCTGTTGGAGCAATTACACCAGTATTGTCGGAGAATCCATTAGCAGTAGTTGTATACGTATCGGATTCTGCTGCCGCTGGGTTACCATTAGCTGCAGAGCGAATGTATTGAGCACCTTTTTTCACTTTAACAGTGTACTCATCATTGTAAGTCGCAGTATTGAAAGTGATTTTAATTGTTTTACCTGCATTGATAAGTTCAGTTGTATATCCTGTTTTAGGACTCAATGCTGGTGTATTGGTTTCTCCCAATTTACGGATTTCCAAGTCACTAGCAAAGTCTGCAGCAGTAGCAGGAGATACAGCAGTCAACGCTTGCGAGAAGTTGAGTTCAACTGTGCGATCTGTTTGTACCAACAACTGGCTAGAATCATTTGTTACTGTAGGAGCTACAGCATTCGTTGTATCTTTGCTTACAGCATCAATTCTGTTACCAGAATATGTTTCCACACGGTTACCAGAAACAGTTCCAACTGCTACAGTCGAACCTGAATTAAATGCAGTTTCCGTTTTCAAGGTAACTTTAGTACCATCAATGGATACCGAAGTAGGATAAACACCGCCAACACGGAAGTCGCTAGTTGAAGCAGACGCGATTGCTGTGTTGAATTCCAATTCAAATGTTTTGGAATCATTTTGTTTCGCACTCAGGATTTCCAGAGCAGTAACTTTAGTGGCGTATCTATTGAACGCTACACCTTGGCCTGTGTTTGATTTCAGACCACTAACGTATACTGCTTCCACAGATCCATCAAAGTTTACTGCAGTACCATCAATATATTCTGGGAATTGCAACACTACACCCTTGCCACCGTTAATTGCACGTGGTTGAATATCCGAAGGAAGACTGCGTCTTTCTACAGAAGATCCATTGTTTTTCTTAAAGTCAATGTAGTAATGAGCAGCATTACCCAAAGTAGCAAGATCCAATTCTCTGTCAAAATTCAGAGTCACTTTACGTGTAGTGTTGTTTGCATCAACTACGCCATTAAGAGTTGGTGCATTAGTATCACTAGCAACAAAAGTACTGTTGTATTCTACCAGAGTATTTTTCAGAGCTGTTTTGTCTTGAACACCAGCGATTTTGATGTTATAAGTTCCATTAGCCAGTGTATTGTAGAAGGAAACATTGAATACTTTGTTGTCTCCACCTGCAGCAGGAGTTACTTCACGAACAGGAATTACATCATCGCCTTTTTTAATGGTGAAGTATTTTCTGTCAGCTGCATCAACTGCTTTGTCAAAACGAACTGTCAGTTGGTTGGAGTAAGTAGTTCCATAAGAAACTTCTACAACGCGCGGTTGAACCAAATCAACACTTGCTGTAACTTTATGTTCTTTTACAGCATTAGCGTTACCGGAGTAGTCTTTAACTTCTACAAACAGGGTAGTTTCATATCCTGGCAAACGATTAGCAGTGAAGTCCACTTCATATACGTTTGCAGCGATTTGAGTTGCTTTACCTGTTTTCTTACTGTCGCCAGACTTCCAGTAGAAGCTTTCGTTAGTTACAGAAGCCGGATCGATTTCTTCATCGAATGTTACAGTTACTTTTTCCAGTGTTGCGGAAATTTCAGTAACCTTTGGTCCTTCGCTATCTACAGCAACTGTGAAGTCTTTCGTGTCAGCCAAAGATTTCAGACCAGCATAGTCTTCAACCAGGGATGTAGTCAATTTATGAGCACCAACCGCGATTGTACCTGTGTAGTCTCTCAAAATAACTTCTCTTTGGTTTGCACCTTGAGTTACGGAACCAACAAACGCTTTGTCGTCCAGTTTGAAGTTATTGCTAGTTGGAGCAATAACTGGCTCAGAGAAAGTAACCTTGATAACTTTAGTTCCCAAAGCTTTCACTTCAGTCACTGTAGGCAATGTGTTGTCAGCAGATGTGAAGGAAACTTCACCTTGCGGCAATACAGAACCACTATCATTTTTCACGTTTTTAGCAACTACTTTGTAAGTTGTTCCTTGTGTGAATTTGCTGGATTCGTTTAGCAAGATACGAGCTGTCTTACCATCTTCCAACAAAGTAATCGATTTGATTCCCTTGGAATTAGCATCAACACTGTAGTTGTTTTTGTCAGTAGCAGACGCTTTGTCTACCTTACCGTCAAATACTACATCAACCTCTTTCAGGTTGCTTGAGCTTGCGGATTCAACTTTAGTAGCAGAAGTCACAGCCCAAGTTACACTTTCAGTGTACTCGTAGTTGTTATGTGTAAATTTCACTTCAGTTGCAGTGTTAGCTTTCAGAGGTGTTTCCAGTTCAACTTTCACGCTTTCGTTGTTAGCAAGTTTGAAAGTTACAACTTTACCACTCTCAGTTACATCGTAAGAAACCACTTTTGGTTTTTGTTGAGTCAGGTAGATTGTGTAAGCAACTTCAACCAATTGGGAACGGGAAGCGTTAGCTTTAGGGTTAGCTTTAGCATCTACCAAACCAGAGTTGATTGCTGCTTGAACATAACCTTTAGCCCAGTCAGAAGCGTTGTTGTTAGTTTCTGTTGGGATTTCAAGTTTTTGAGCAATAACGAGAACTTTCGCCATTTCTTGTACGGTGATTTTACCGTTGAAGTCGAAGATCATTTTCGTCAGGTTTTTACCTTCCATCAGACCAGCAGCATAAACTGCTTCTACATGAGGAGCTGGCCATTTGTCAGCTTTGTAGTTTTTGTCTTTGAAAGATGCTTTACCTTCGATTGGCTCAAGACCCATGATACCAACCAAGACTTTAGCAAACTCAGCGCGAGTCATGTCTTTGTCGAGGCCAGCAGTACCATCTGGATAACCAGTGAAGATCCCTTTTTCTTTCAGTACATCAAATTTCTGTTGTGTGTTAAGCGCATCGTCACCGAATGCAACAGAAGCAAACATGGAGAATGCCATTGCTGTAGACAGTGCTACGGATAAAATTTTCTTCATAACCTTTTTTTCTCCTCCTTGAATCATCACTTGATTGTTTTCTTTAATTTGGTAGCTCTTATCACTCATTGTCGTGCACCTCCTTTCCCGAGTTGAGCATAAATCATAAATGATGTCTGTGACGATATCACAGAATCTTGTTAACAAGAGAACACTACAAACTAGAATAGATTCCTAATCCTACCTAGGTATTATACAACGAGTCCCATACTCCGTAAAGAACATTTTTCTAATTAATAGACAAGTTTCTTGTTTCGGATAATCTTGGGTTCCTCATTGCGTTCTACATTATAAACGTTTGATTTCGCAAAAAGTTGCGGCAATTGCAAAGTTTTTTTAAAAAAATTTTCTTGAACTTCATCACTACATATAACAATTATCGATTTACATATTCCGACAACAAAAAAAGACGCCCTGTAGGCGCCTTCTGTAGGATACTATCGAATCTTCATAGCAAGTTGGATAATACGTGCACGCATCTCTGGATTACTGTGCAGTGTGTTGTACATCAAATCAATCTCTGCTTTATTCGTACGATATGTCTTGTCATGTTTAATTGTCGTGTGGGACCATTGTATCAACGCATTCTCAGCCGCTGTCATTTCGTTAAATGAATCATGAAAACCTGTCTCAACAACGAGTCCCTCCATGACTTCCTGAGTTACCTCATCATGAGCGGCACGAGCCAGCTCAATTTTCTTCTCCATCACTTTGGCTTTTTCCTCGAACTTGGTCTTCGCCTTCATGTAGTCGAGCTGCGCTTTTGATAATATCGGCTTCATAAATTCATCTTCACCCTCTAAAAATAGTATGTGCTCCCGCTATTGTAGCGTATTCTACATGAAATTACAAAACAATAGATATTGGTAAACGGTTTCGTGTACCCTAACAGCACCCATAAGATCTTGTTATTTATGTTATAAACACCCTTTTCTCATGGATGCTACACAAATATAAACGAGAGCACTGCCATCAGAAATTGGGCAGTGCTCTCGTTCCTTTTGTCATGCAGTTCTACTTATTAATATGACTTACAGCATTTTGAGCTTGCTCATCATGCGTTTCACGACGGTTGCCGTATCTGCACGATTCAGCACAGCATCCGGGTTAAAGTTGTACGTGGGCTTTTTCTCGCCCTCTTTCAAACTGTTGGCAATGCCCGTCAGAATACCGGCCTTGTTCACAGCAAGAATGGCAGGATAGGAGTAATTCGACTTGATTATGCCGACATCTTCGAACTCCTTCTGAAGTGCCGCTTTATCTTTCTCGATTTCACCCATCTTCAGGTTTAATGCACGTGCGATCATGTTCGCCGCCTCTTCTCGAGTCAGTTCCATATTCGGAGCAAAGCTTCGAGGCGCTATGCCGCGAATGATTCCTTTTCTGGCTGCTGTCTCGATATAACGGTAATCCCACTGCATGCTGTTAACTACACTTTCCTGATAAATGTCATCGAAGGTTAATTTGTTCTTATCTGTGTCATAATCCAATGAGATATCCAACAGCTTCACTATAATGGTAGCAAATTCACCGCGGGTCATTGGATCATAGACACCGAATGCATCTGGCTTAGACGCCTTCATGTATCCTCTGGCCAACATCAGTTCGATATCGTTGCGAGCTGTTTTATGCGATATCGCATCAGAATAGCTGTAACGCAAGGATTTGACTGCATAATATCCAAAGCCTTTGAAAGGTGCCGTGATTGTTTTTTTCTTGGCATCTACTTTTCCGCCAATGTTATTCCATGTGCCTTGGGAAGGGTTATACCACCAGATTCCCAAGTTGCTGGAGGCCGAGTTCACCAAAGCAGAATCGTATTTCAAAGTAATCGTACCTTTTTGAGAGAGCTCCATCCAGTTTTGCGGAATCAGACGTTGATGGAATTCGTTCCCTTTTGCGTATGGATGCATTGCTGCCTTTACATTAAAGTCTTCTACATTACTGCTGTATGCATTGAGCGAACCTGCATCCAGCCAGTAAAGCGGAGAAGAATATCCGTAATGCGCAGCTGGCGTAAAACGGAACGCATTGTTGTTATCCCCTGGAATCAATGCCAGGCGTCCGTCCATTTCAACACCGTTCTCGATTTCTCCGATTCGGTTATAGGCCTTAATGGTCCGTCCATCAATCTGATTCGCGATACCGAACAGGATGTCGTGTTCGCCAAGAAGGTTGATGGTCGGTACTTCTGCATTCGGGCTTGATTTTGCCTGTTGAAGCACGGTGCCTTTAGGTAAGGAGAGCGATACGCCGCCTTTAAATACCGATACTTTGCCCGATTTTGAAATATTCGTTTTAAACTGCGAACCTTCTGTTGCATCATCTGTGTAAGTTACAACAAACTGTCCATTGGTCTTTTTGGTGCCTTGTTCAATCGTGAATTTAATCGTGTTTTTGCCGTTTTTCAGGTTCTTGACCTCAAGACGGAAGATGTCGCTGGTCTCGGATTTCACCATTGGCGTCTTGCCAATCAGAATCGAGTCGGCTCCCTCTGCCTTGATGCTCACTTCTACAAAGTTCTGTTTCAACACGCCTTCGTTAGGAAGCTTAGGAGACAGCACTTGGTAAGGAGCACGCTCACGTGTGATTTCGATGGTATCCGTAGTCGTAACGGATTGATAACGCGAACCGATGCTGATCGCCTGCAATCCAACCTCTGGAAGAGCAAGCTCTTTAAATACAACGCGGGCAGAGCTGGAGTTAGCTCCGTTGACAATCGAATAGTACAGACTGTGATCCGCTTGGTTGATAGCGTCCAATTGAGTCTTCAGTGCCCCACCTGAAAGAGTCCATGTGCCAACATTATTTTTCGTGAATACTGCAAAAATGGTTGGTGTTGGATGACTGAGGTTGACCGTAATTTCGTCGGTGTATTCAACTTCAAAGCGAAGACCCAGGGCCTTCTCATATGTGTTATAAGCATTTTCAGCCGTTTCTCTGAACAATCCATCTGGATCGGATTCCGTTGCGGAGCCAACCGGGAATGGAATCATGTTTTTGATTACCGAACGGGTATCGCTAAAATAAAGCAGAGTCAGCTTCGTCGAAATTTTCCCGCTCTTGTCAGCGACAACCAACGTATTCGGACCTGGAATCAGCTGCAGGAATGTCGTATCCGTGAAACTGAACTCACCATTTCCGCTCACCGGCAAATCGCGCGTGTTACCATTCAAGGAAATGGTAAGTCCTGCTGTACCCGTGTAGTTGACAATACGTCCTGTGACTTGATTAAAATCTGAACTGTTCTTAAACACCTGATTGTTATACAAGTTAAAAATATCGATATATGTGGAGGACAGGAACGTTACCGGAATCACCTTGGTATCGGAGACGCCCGATCCATTGCTGGCCTTGATGATCAGATTTTGCTGACCTGTAGGCAGGTTTGTGATCTTGAAGACCGTGTTACCGTTGTAGGTGAATTTCTGGGCAATCGTCCCGCCGCCCTTGCTGGATTCAATCTCAACGTTACCTGCGTTCACTTGGTCCACCATTAAATAAATAGGCAGTTCGTTTAAGACTGTATCGTTACCACTCGGGAAAATGGATTGGGAAGTAGCTGATACCGCACCGCCACTCTCCGTTACGCCATATAGCTGGTACACCTGCTTGATTGTAGGTGCGTTAACATCCCGATAAGTAAAGGTGTTCTGCACGTCAAACCCTGAATTATTGTCCTTAATATAAACAACGTACTCCCCGCTCTGTGTGATGTTCACCGAGCCAGTGGTTGTAAAAGGGTACATCAAGGTACTGCCCAGCACGCTTGCTGCACCTACAGATGCCGGCGAGTTCATGATTGGCACCGTGGATCCTAGTGGAAATACGGAGACATCTAGAGTTGGAGCTACTGCAGGCGTACCAGCAGGAGGGGCATCCACGATAATATAACCGGAGATAACGCCGTTGACATTACCGGTTACCACGGCTTGCCCATCGATATTGGTGCTGCCGATCTTCAGTTGATTGACCGTCAAAGAGCCTGTCGGATGATATACGACCTGTCTGTTGATGGTTTGGGATTTCGATTCGGAGTTCACAACAATTACCAAATCGTTAACACCCTTCTTCAATGGGAGCCCTGCGGAGTAAAACGTGTCCCCGCCGCCGGCATACATAGCCATACCGTTAACGGTCACGCCCTTCGAACCGTTGGTTGCTTTGACCGAGATACTAACAGTCTGCGTGGTCACCACAACCGGTTTGGAGGCGTTCTCTTCCAACACGCGTCCATCGCTGAGCGCTACTTCATACACAGCAGGTACATCGGAGAACTTCACATAAGCCGTGGCACTCATCTGCTGGCCTTGCGTGCTCATACCGGACACGATGATTTTGTTCACGCCTTGATTCAACTGCACATTCAGAAACTCGAACGTATTCGCTGCTTCGTTCAGGATCGGCTTTACGCCGGTACCGCCCGTAGTTGTGTCATCAAAACGTTTGATCTCATACTGAATGGTATTCGGATTAATGCCGTTGTAGGTACCTGAAACCGAAATAGAGCTCCGGTTCTCCGGCGTTGGTGAATTCGGATCTGTGCTTAAATTAGAAAAGTGAAAATACAAAGCTCCATTAGCAGCCGAAGCCGGTAAAGCTGGAATTAGGGAAAAGAACATAGCTACAGCCAGTAACAGGCTTGCTATAGTACGGAAATTTTTCTTCAACGGTCGTGCCTCCTTGATCATTCGGACGTTGGAGTCCGTTTTGGTTGTTGCGTCGTTCACTGGGTCCCCTCACTTTCACTGACAGATTGGTTCTAGCGCATAGTTCATATATCGGAAGCGAAGGTCCTATTATTTAGCAAAACATACAAAAAAGCCTCACCTTTTTAGGTGAGGCAGACTTGTCTTATTCGGACGCAATATGAAAAAGAATAAGTTCTACTTGGTGCGGCTCTCGGTATTAGCCTTCATCCGCATTCGATTAATCAGGCCAAGAATCGGCCGCTTGGTTTTGCCGACCAAGCCGATAACCTCAGCACCGATCTGCATGAAACACATCATGACGCAGATGACAACAAAGGTCACCCAGTTCGCTTCATACATAGCGGCAGAGGATTGAATGACAGCCAGCACACCGAAAAATGCAGCAATCACATAAATAATCAGCACCGTCTGGCGGTGACTGAATCCAAGCTCACGCAGGCAGTGATGGAGATGTCCCTTATCTGGCGCAAAGATCGGCTTCTTCTGAATCTTGCGGCGAATGATAGCAAAAAATGTATCAGACAACGGTACGCCGATGATTATCAACGGTGTAATGAAGGACACAATCGCAATCTGCTTAAAGCCGAGCAAAGAAAGCATGGCCAAACTGAATCCGAGGAACAGCGAGCCCGTATCCCCCATAAAAATCTTGGCAGGATGGAAGTTAAAGAACAGGAACCCGATAATGCTGCCAAGCAGCAGCAAGCAGAGCAATGCTACGGTTGTATTGCCCATCAGAATAGCCATGACCAGGATTGTGCTGATCGCAATACCTGATACGCCGGCAGCTAAACCGTCGAGACCGTCAATCAGATTAATCGCATTGGTTACACCGACAATCCAGAAGATGGTCAATGGAATCGACACCCAGCTCTCCAGCATGGAGTACCGATCCTGAAATGGTATATTTACAAAGTCCACAGTAATGTTAAATCCGAATACAACTACACAAGCAGCTGCAATCTGAGCCAAAAGTTTAACCTTGGCAGAGAGTTCAAATCGATCATCCAAGGCTCCGATCAACACGATCATGGAACCGCCGATCAGAAATGCCTTCATAAAGTTGGCATCACGAGCCGACAAGCTGTCTGGCAAAAAAGGAAGAACTGCAATCAGTCCAAGAATAAAAGCCAGATAAATGCCGAGTCCCCCGAGTCGGGGCATGATCCGCGTATGAACCTTGCGGGCATTAGGAACGTCAACTGCACCAACCTTAACAGCAAACTTCTTCACAAGCGGCGTTAAGAGCAGGGCGAGCGCGAGCGATACGATAAACCCGATGATGTATATCATTAACATGTAATCATTCGACCCCCAATATTGTCTACCGGTTGAATTATACTCCCTTCGGGTCCGAAAACCAATGCCAATTTCCGGTGATATCCCGGATTTTCCCCACAGAAATGAGCCATTTAGCCCGTTTTCGTTACATTTTCTTTCTCGCGCAGCACTTTCACTACGAATTTCGGCAGCGCAAGCATTCTTTTATAGCGGGTAGGCTCCTTCAGAAGGCGATAAAACCATTCGAGACGCAGCTTTTGGAACACTTTTGGTGCCCGTTTCAGTTTACCGGAGATAATATCAAAGGATCCCCCGACTCCCATAATCACAGGGACATGAAGCGCTTGTTTATGCTGGGCAATCCAAGGTTCCTGGTTGTCCGCACCGCGAGCCACAAACAAAACATCCGGAGAAGCTGCACGGATCTCCTCGATCACGGCAGAATCCTCATCAGGTCCAAAAAAACCGTCCCGGTGGCCGCATATAATCGCAGCCGGATATTGCATTTGTAACCGCTCGGCAGCTTCCTGAATCACTTCGGCGGTTGTACCCAGCAGATAGAACTTCCATCTATAGGTTTCCCCGACCTTCAATAATTCATGTAAAAGTTCGAAGCCGGTTACGCGTCCCTCAATCGGCTCGCCACCCACACCAGCAGCCCAGACGATGCCCGTTCCGTCCGGAACGATCATTTCCGCGGTGCGCATCATCTGTTTGTAATCCGGATTATTTACGGCCGTCATCACCATAATCGGATTTGCCGTAATGACATGGTGGGGCTGCCTCGATTGCACAGCCTCGGTCAAGTATTTTACCGTATCCTTCATATTCAGTTTAGAAAAAGGTACTTCGAACACCGATACGGTAGGAAATGGATAGGTCTGTTTCATGTTTATCATCCTCTATGGCGTAAATATTGGGCAATGTGACGCGCAGGTTTAGCCGCCTCCCGTTTCAAAACAGCAATCTGCTCACCGTGCTCCGCTCTCCATGCCAGTGCACCGTCCAACAACTGCAGCATCTGGTCCTTCAACACATCTCCATCAAGCGACTCACTGGTTCCGACAGGCTCGCTGCCAAGCCGCTTCAAAAAGTGATTAATCTTCGGATCGTAGGAAATGCCGAGCAGCGGCACACTCTGATTCGCTGCATAGATCAGGCTGTGCAGTCGCATGCCCAATATCAAATCACAATGACTGACCTCACGCAGCATGTCCTGCGGCTGCTTCTCATCATGGTAGAAACTGATCATAGAGCCATTCCGGGAGATATCACCAATCTGGCTAACAATAAACTGCGAAGCCTCTAGGTCATCCGGCTGATGAAAAGGAAGAAAACGAAGGTGTACGGGGCGCTGTTCGGCTAATGCCTTTAAACCTTCCCCAATAGCCTTCAGTTCTTTTCGCTCCGGATTCCAGTATCTAACCGAAATGCCGATGACCGGCAGAGCATCTCCCGTTTCATGACTTGTTGATGATGACTGTGATGGCATTTCTTCACCGGAGTACTCGTGCACTTGTTGCGATCGTACTCCTTCACCGGTATTCTGGTGTATTTCTTGCGTTGATACCCCTTCACCAGAATCCTTGTGTATTTCAATAGAAGAAACAGAAGCAACATCAGCTCTTTCCGACGACAATGGTGTATTCGCAGTCTCTTCAGTTGAGGAAACAATACCCAGTCTGTTCCCATCATTAGTGTCAACATGGACTCCAAGTTCTGTCTTATCATGATGATCTTCAGCAAAAGCCTCATCTGTATGCAGTTCTTGCTTGCCTGCATCCATCTCACGCAACGACCTGTGATGTACTGCATTATTGTCGATGCAAGCATTTTCGTCTTCTGGCAGCGGCAAACCCATAACCGGATCCGGTACGACGTGAATCGCTTCAGCTGATATTCCCATGGACTGAAGCAGCTCGCCCGACTGGATGTCACGCACGGAGATGTAAGTGCATTTGCGGAAAACGGAACGGATCATGGGATAAAAGAGTTTACGATTCACCGGGCCTACGCCCTGAGCATAAATAAATGTAGGTTTGCCGAGCCATTGAGCAATCTTAAGAACGCCCAGATAATAAGGAATCGTCTTTGGACTGGTTGCATCTTGCAGCAGACTTCCTCCACCGCTGATCAAGCCGTCACTGGCCTTGATCGCTTGACGAACCTCTCCAAGTTTCATCCGATGCACGGACTTTACGCCGTAGGCATCGGATGTCCATTCCGGGTCGATGGAGAGTACAACCGGGTTGATCTCAACTCCCGCTGCCTGTCCTTCCTGTTCCAAAGCGGTCAGAATCGATTTCAGCACCGCTTCATCACCGCTATTTTTAAATCCGTAATATCCGGAAATGACTATCGTCTTAGAAGTGGAGACCATCGTTTCCAGATCCTTTCTGCCACTTGCCATACCAATATTGCGATCAATCCGATAATCAGACCAAGTCCAAGACCCAGCAGGACCCGAATAGCTGAAATATAGAGTGGCGTGTGAATATGCGTGAATGTTCCGACCATCGACAGCTGCCCCATCACACCGATAATGAGCAGATAGACAGCATGGCGATACTTAAATGACAGGAATACGCCAAGCACCATCATTGGATGGGCCAGCAAGAACTCCTTGTTACGAGGGCGTACGCCGAATATATTCTCCAAGAAAGATCGGAATGCCATCTCGATGGATGAAACGGAGCCTGAATTACCTGTACGGGTGAGATAATACCAACCGACGATCGCCACAATGCCGGCTGCAATGACCCAAGTCAGCGTAATCGGAGACTTTAGCAGCTTCAAGATCGAGTGGTACGTAGATCCGCCGCGGTACAGAATCACGTAAACGGCAATGAGCGCAATCGGTGCCGCGGCAAGCAAATTGACACCACGGAACTGCTCCAGAACAAGCATATACGTTACATTGTTTAATAGAGCTACAACGATCGGTACGGCTGCAAGCGACAGAATAGAGGTCTTCAGCAGCAATACGATGGAATGTGTCACTCTTCTGCCAGGAGTCATGTCCGGTATGGTTTGCTGCGTTTCATTGACTTTTCGAATAGCTAGAATGACAGCTACCGTCGGAGCACTGATGGCGGCAAATAAAGCAAGCGCCTGCTCTAGCAATGATGCATTAAGAACATACAATCCTGCACTGCCCACCAGGCCGATCAGGAAGGCTGCGATGGTAAGGAACGGAATGAAGTGGGACACCATCAGTGAGATCAAAGCCACGGCTCCGACAACAGCTCCAAGCTTAAAGTATCGCTGCAAGAACGAGTCGGTCACTTGGAACGGCTCTGCAGGACCCATCGTGAACCCATTGTCCTCCATCTGTTTGATGGCTTGACCCGATCCGGTCAAACTGTCAATCAGATTATCGAGCGGATGGGTGACGGATGCTTTGGTCATATCCCGGCTCGGCTCGGCATTCAAATAAAACATCCGGATGTTACGGTCTTTGGACGCTAAAGCAAAGCGGTCCCCAATAACCTCCGGTTCGAGATTAGCATCCCGCTCACTAAGGGAATAAATACGGGTTACATTGTAATCCGTTAAATAAGCCAGTTTCGTGAACCCTTTTTGCGGACGTTTAATGTTCTCAATGGCCACCAGGCCGATATCATATTGGTTCAATAGCTGTGCAAAGGAATCCAGGCTCTTCTCTTCCGCATTATCATTGAAACCTTTGGCAGATTCGCCTTCAAACAGAATCCGTTTCACACCGTTTTCCGCGAAATAAGCCATCAGGTTCTCCATATAGGCCTCATCATATGGAAGACTGTCAGACAGACGCGGCACAATGTTAAAGCCCTTGTCCCGAAGCATGCCAATGGTAATCGGATCTGGAGACAACGGCTTAATGACCGCATTGGAGCGTGGGGTTTCCAGAACTAGACCATCCACTGCACGGTCGAACTGCCATGGTCTTACCGGAATATCGAGTCTCGTAAAGGTTTCCTCAATAATCGGTTTAATTAAAGCTGCGCTCTCCTCGTTCAGAAAAGCAACATACGTAAAATTCTCGTTCGGAGAAATCGTCGTGCCTGTCAGATCAGCAACCTGCTGCCCGTCATAAACCGAAATCCGCCGCGATTTTGCCAGCTCGTCCAGCGTGCTTTCATACAGTGCCATACTGATCACGCCGGCGTCTTTCAGGCGATCCAGCTGCTCGGAGACAAAATCCTGCGGCTTAGACTGATACGCCGCGACATCCAACAAATCCCGATAATCGAACACCAACTCAACGTTGTTTGATGTCGACTCTGTTTGCAGTCGGTCATAACCTACAGGCAGGGCCGCTGCAACGCCAAGAACAACCAGAATCCACAGCCACTTGCGGGCTGCCGTGTTCCAGCGTTTCCATTTCTGAACCACGAAAGTACCTCCTCATCGAACCTATAGGAATTTACGATGGAGGGCAACAGCCCTTAGGCCTTGCAGCAACCATCGTAAATCCCCTTCGTTCTCTTCTCTCATTAAAATGTATCTATGGTTAAGCGTCTACCCGGGCCATGACATGATCCGAGAGCGATTGAATTTTGGCCTTGGCATCGGCGAGGGATTCACCTCGCACGGCAAAATACACTTTGATCTTGGGCTCGGTGCCTGAAGGTCTCAAGCAGAACCAAGAACCGTCCTCAAGCAAATATTTTAACACGTTTTCCTTCGGCAGCCCGTCCAGGCCCTCCGCATAATCAAGCACTTGCTTGACCAGTACGCACCCGACTTCCTCCGGTGCATGATTGCGCCAATCGGACATCTTCGCTTGAATCTGCGCAACGCCGTCTTTGCCTTTCAGCGTACGGGACTCCAGTGATTCGAGGAAATAACCGAACTGCTCATACAGCTCCTGCAGCACATCGTATAAGGTTTTGCCTTGACCTTTGTAGTATGCCGCAGCTTCGCATATCAGCATCGAAGCGAGTACAGCATCCTTATCGCGTGCATAATTGCCTGCCAGATATCCGTAGCTCTCCTCATAACCAAACAAATACGTATGACTCCCGGACTCTTCGAATTGGGTCATTTTCTCCCCAATGTATTTAAAGCCCGTCAATGTATTCAGCACGGCTGCACCATAATGCTCGGCAATTGCCGCTCCCATCTCACTGGTAACAATGGTCTTGATAACAGCTCCATTGCTTGGCAGCTTCCCTGCTTCCTTCAATTGACCCAGCAAATAATGAATCATAATGGCACCGGATTGATTACCAGTCAGCACAACGTATTCGCCCTGGCTGTTCTTCACAACAGCCCCCATGCGATCTGCATCCGGGTCTGTCCCGATCAGAATGTCAGCCCCCACTTCCTCGCCAAGCTTCATTGCGAGTGTGAACGCCTCCCGCTCTTCCGGGTTCGGTGACTTTACGGTGGAGAAATTGGCATCCGGCTTAGCTTGCTCCGGAACGACATAGATATGCTTGAAGCCGATGTTTCGAAGCACGCGTTCGACGGGGGCTTGCCCCGTTCCATGCAGTGGGGTAAAAACAATCTTGAAATCCTCGCCAAGCTTGGACGCGATAAGCTCCCGGTTCACACTGACATTTGTCACCGTATCGGCAAAAGCCTGATCCTCCGCTTCGCCAAGCCATACCAGCAGACCCTGAGCCTCGGCATCAGCCTGTGACAGCCTCTTCACGGCGGAAAAAGAATCCACTTCCTGAATTCGGGCAATCACGTTCTCAGCTTCGCTTGGTACCAACTGACCGCCCTCGCGGTTGTATACCTTATAACCGTTATACTCCGGCGGATTATGGCTGGCCGTAATGACAATTCCTCCGGTAGCACCCAGATGGCGCACACTGAAGGATAATTGCGGTGTAGAGCGCAAGGAAGGATACAGCTTCGCTACAATTCCGTTGCCGGCCAGTACCAAAGCCGCCTCCAATGCAAACTCAGGCGAAAAATGGCGGGAATCATGGGCGATAACAACAGACGGCTTCCCATCTGCAGCCCCGTGCGCCTCCAGAATATAGCGTGCAAAGCCTTGTGTAGCCCGACCTACCGTATATTTATTAATCCGGTTGCTGCCTGCGCCGATGACACCGCGCAAACCGCCCGTTCCAAATTCCAGATCACGATAAAACCGTTCCTCCAGCTCCTTCGCATCGTGCTCAAGTGAACGAAGCTCCTGCTTGGTCTCCTCATCAACATAAGGATCATTCAACCAACGCTGTACCGTATCGATTGTTCTCTGACTCATCTCTGACATGAAAAAAAGTCTCCCTTCCTCATCCAAACAAGAATAGTCTGAAGATTACTCCTTATCCGCGAGAGCAAACATAATCTCTCCCCCGGCAACTACACGCCCATCAACCGTTGCGGTCGCTTTCCCCTTACCGATCATGCCCTTCAGGCGGGTAATCTCGACTTCCAGTCGCAGCGTATCGCCCGGCACCACTTGTCCGCGAAAGCGGAACCCGTCAATACCCGCCAAAAAGCCAAGCTTGCCCCGATTGCTCTCCACGTTGAGAATCGCTACAGCGCCCACTTGCGCCAAAGCCTCTACAATCAGCACGCCTGGCATAACCGCATATTCAGGGAAATGTCCGACAAAAAAAGGCTCGTTGATCGTGACGTTCTTGATGCCGACCGCACGTTTGCCATCCTCAATCTCCACGATCTTATCGACCAGCAAAAATGGGGGACGATGCGGAATAATCTCTTGAATCTGTTTGATGTTCAACATAGTATTAAAATCCTCCTTATGTACGTACCCGCCAAGCATAGTGTTTGAAAAGGGCAGTCTGTTCCATATGCTTCCGTTATGCCATATACGTATAGCTGCGGGCAGTGTTGTTGATGTTCTATCATGCTTCATCTTTGAGGTTAGCTACATGAATTTCAAATCATATGCATAAAAAGAAGGATCTGCGGTAAAAATGATGGATATCCTTCACCACTGCAGAAGTGAAGGTTTCAGATAAGGGGCTTTCTCCTTTCGGACATTTGTGTTCAAGGAGAGGGCCCTTTTGATATACATCCGTCCATCGTCATGAAATGACAAAGTTAATACGCAAGTCCCATCCCATTATACCGTTTAACCCCAAAAAAAGAAAACTCCCCTAGAGGGAGTTCGGCATCGCGGTACAATTCAATTGTTAACTCGCCCTGACATTCCGTCATGGCGCAAATATCAAATCAAAAACATGCTTCCACGTGCTCCATTCAAACACTTCACTGAACTCCTGATGCCCAAGCACAACATAACCGAAGACCATTCCTCCGAATAATGCCAATATAAGCAATACAGGAATCATGATGCGGACGGCTAGTTTCCATCCGGAAGTTTTGGAGCGCTTCTTGGCTTTTGATTCACTCATGATGCCCACCTACCCTCGCATTGTGTTGGCAAGGTTCATCATGGTATCGCTGGAACTTAGCGCACGTGCCATGAGCTGGTAGGCTCGCTGAACTTCCATCATCTTGGTCATTTCATCGGTCAGATTGACGTTGGATTGCTCAACAAAACCGGAAAGCACCGAAGATTTCGGAGGCTCGCCCGGAGCAGGAGGTGTTAAATCAAACACATCTCCTTCCGTCAAGCCTTCCCCAACGACAAACAAATTATCGCCCACAGCAACCAAGCCTTCCGGACGCTCGAGCTCAACCACCTTCAAGGTAGCCACAATCGAGCGGACGCCTGCGAAGGTCTCCAATATAATCTGACCTTTCTCATTCACGGCAACTTTCCCTTTGGACGGGAACGAAATGGGATTATTGTTCACGTCGAGCACAGGGTAGCCCTGCGAATTGGCCAGCAGCAAGTTGTTAGGGTTACGGGCATCCGGGGTTACATGAAATCCGCCTTCGCGGGTGTATCCAATTGCGCCATCTCCCTGAACCGCAAACATGGCTTGTCCATCAATCATCAGATCGAAGGGATTCCCCGTTTCCTTCATAGCTCCCTGCTCCATGTTCTGCACAACGGAAGATAGTCTCATGCCATACCCGAGAGTATAGCCTAGCGGTGTCGAACGGGCCGTCCGGTCAAAATCCTTATGATGACCCTGAACCTGAGTCAGCACATCATCAAAGGAGGCTTCCTTTTTTTTGTAACCAGCCGTGTTGACGTTTGCCATATTGTCCGCAATGACATCCAGTCTCTGCTGGAGAGCATTCATCGACACCATAGCGCTAATCATCGAGTTGTTCATCACTTACCTCCCGTGGGCTCACATATTCATACGGCAGCACGCTGCTGCCTGCCAACCTGTAGACACTGCTTATACTCGGCCAATCTCATTGACCGCCTTCTCCAGCGTCCTGTCATAATATTGAACGATTTTCTGATTCGTTTCATACGCGCGCAGCGCAGCGGTCAATTCCACCATCGATTGCGTCGGATCCACGTTGGACCCTTCAATAAATCCCTGACGAACCACTCCGTTATCGGCCGGTGTCATGAACCGCACTTCCCCGTCCGGATCGGACATGCGGAACACGCCATTCCCTTCGCGAATCAGCCCATGAGGCTGGCTTACAATACTGACTCCCAGGATGATGCCTGTCCCGTTGCCAGCGGCGTCCATGATTTCTCCTTGCTCATTCACTGTAAAGTCAGACGCCGAGCCTGTCAATATAATCGGTCTGTTATTGTTATCCAGAACCTGATAGCCACTCTCGCTGAGCAGGTTACCTTCCGGGCTCACCCGAAAGCTCCCGTTACGGGTATACCGGGTATCCCCATTCTCGTCCTGAACCGTGAAAAAACCTTCGGGTCTATAGATAACCTCGCCGTTCTCATCGACATATCTGCCGGAAGCATCGAACGGATAATCCTGACCCGTTGCCGGATTCTGAACGGTAAAGGAGGATACCAGCGCGAAGTCTGTGTTCTTGCCGGTTTCCCGAAGCGCGCCTTCGGTATAAAGCGAGATGCTCTCCTCCGCATACACGCCGGTATTAAACTTACCCAGCTTCCGGCCTGCGTTCGACGAATCGTTGCCCCCAATCATGGAGACAAGCACTTCAGGAAACGAACGCTGCACGCTGTTTGTTGCCTTGTAGCCTGCTGTGTTGACGTTGGCGATGTTCTGCGTCACCGTATTATGTCGCTGCTCCTGGGTCATCATCCCCGAAGCTGCTGTATATAGACCTCTTAACAATGAAGGCACTTCCCTTCCATTAACGAATCATAACAACCTTAGTCGATATAACGATCGCTACGATGACAGATTGTACTTCCAATCGCTGTTGTTTTTGGATTTCTTGTAACTATGTTGGATAGGGTTGAAATCCAAAAACAAAGGCGACCGCTTCGCTTCTCCATTACAATTCCGCCCTCTCCGCTGTTGTCAACGCGGGCGTATTTCGAAGCAGATCGCTAATCTCATCGTGGTGATTATACCGAATCATTCCATGCTCATGTTGTTCCTATCATCTATATCGGAAGGTTAGAACTTTTTCTTAACGACCTTGTCCAAATTATCGAGCATAATTCCCGTTCCTTTTACCACACAGTGCATCGGATCCTCTGCAACGAGTACCGGAACCCGAAGCTCGTCCGTCAACAACTCGTCCAATCCATGAAGAAGTGCACCGCCGCCCGTTAAAATAACGCCGCGATCGATGATGTCCGCCGACAGCTCTGGCGGTGTCCGTTCCAACACGGATTTCGCCGCGAGTACAATCGATGAAACCGGGTCCCACAAGGCTTCTTGTACTTCGGCCGAAGAAACCGTTACGGTAAACGGCAGACCGGATACCATGTCGCGTCCGCGAATATCCATCTCAGCTTGTCTACCCCCAGGACGAACCGTGCCGATCGCCACCTTCAGATCCTCTGCCGTCCGTTCACCGATCAGCAATTTATATTTATGCTTCACGTACTTCGTAATCGCTTCGTCGAACTTGTCCCCTGCCATCTTAATCGAAGAAGCGGTGACCACATCGCCCATGGACAGGACGGCCACATCCGTGGTGCCGCCCCCGATGTCCACAACCATGTTACCGCTTGGCTGGAAAATATCCATCCCTGCGCCAATTGCCGCTGCCTTCGGTTCTTCTTCCAGGAACACATCTCTTGCGCCGCTGCGCTCAGCCGCTTCCCGGATCGCCTTCTGCTCCACCGAAGTAATGTTGGTGGGAGCACAGATGAGGATTCGGGGCCGGCTGTGCCAACTGCGCGCGCCCACGCGATCAATAAAGTACTTCAGCATCGCTTCTGTAATTTCGAAGTCGGCGATGACCCCGTCCCTCAGCGGGCGGATCGCCGTAATGTTGCCGGGAGTGCGCCCGACCATGCGCCGTGCTTCCTCACCGACGGCAAGGACTCGCTTGGTGTCGGTCTCAATAGTGACAACGGAAGGTTCGTCTAACACTACCCCCTTCCCCTTAACGTGAATGAGCACGTTCGCCGTTCCGAGATCGATTCCAATATCCTTGCTCAACATCATGAAAAGCCCCCAAAGTGTTATTTTATGGTAAGGGTCACTGTTCGCTGCGCCAATGCATCAATCGACAAAATCCAGCAATTCATGATGATCTTCGGCAAAACAGGTCCCATATTTCGATCCTATACCAGCTTTTAACATATCATACTTTAGGGGAGGGATTCAACGCCAATCTAGTGACCTAAGCCCTAAATATCAGGATTTGGCCGTGGCCACCGGTTCACGATTGCTGCCGGTTTTTTTGTACTTGATCTTGGTAGCTTCCCCGCCTCTCAAATGGCGGATGGATTTGTGATATTCGAGAATGTGCTTCACCTGATCCGCCAGGTCCGGGTTGATCTCCGGCAGACGTTCGGTTAAGTCCTTATGCACCGTGCTTTTCGACACGCCAAATTCTTTGGCTATGGTTCGAACCGTATGCCTCGTTTCCACGATACAGCGTCCGATCTTAATGGTCCGCTCCTTGATGTAATCGTGCACGCTCCCGCCTCCCTACTGTGTGGATAGTTTGGTACATTATATGAGGGGCATGACGGGATATTCGCGGTTTCACGGGCTGACAAGCTTACTTGGACTCATTTATTTTCTGGACATGCTGGTCATGGACAAGTATGAAATGTCCATAATACAAGGCGCGGCAAGGGTTGGACTTGCCTTCGAAACCCTAAACAAAAAAAAGACAGGATCTCAAGATCCTGCCCTCTTCAAGTGCGCGGTGGGCGCATTGTACGAAGAAATGAAATTATTTTTGCGGAAGCACACTCACAGGGTTGACCAGTTTCCCGCCCTCATACACTTCGAAGTGCACGTGGTTGCCGAGATCCTTCTCAAACTCACTGCGTCCGGCAGTTGCGATGGAATCGCCCTGCTTCACTTCAGCGCCTTCCTTAACTTTCACTTCGTTCAAGCTTTGGTAAACCGTCTTCGTATCACCGGAGGTAATCTCCACTACGTTTCCGTTAAGCGGATGATTCTCAACGCGAGTCACTTTTCCTGTAAGCGCGGCTCTGACTTCAAACATCGTGTCATCTGCAGTGGCCAGGTCGATTCCCAGGTTCGGCGTGAAGGTGTCATTATATTGAACCATCGCCTCCTGATGCGTTTCCGGGTTCGTTTCGTCAAAATAAGGTTTGACAATGCTCACAGCTACGTCGTCGGCTACCGGCCAGATCATCGATTGTGCATTGGCGGTTACTTCTACTGCTTCTCCGTCTTTACCTTCTGTTGCAGGTTTCTCCGAACTCTGTACAGACTCCGAAACATTGGCTTCCCCTTGTGGCTTCAGCGTTTTTTGGCTGGCGTCCTGGTAGACCCACACGAGGGTTAGTATAATTGCCGCTGCTGCTAAGTATGCTGCCGGGAACACCCACCGTTTGGATAAAGCTTTCTTCCACGAAGATGACGGTACCGTCGAATCTCCTTGCACAGTTTTAGGAGCTTCTTCGTGGGGTTTACTATTTTTGTTTTGTTCATTCATTTGCAATCACCTCAGTAACCATTGTTACCGGGGTCAACTCTTTTATACGTAATCTCACTATTATTTTTTTGAAGAGAGAAGATTTGAAGTTTTGTCAAAAGAAATATTCGTATAGTAGTGCTTCAGAATCTCTTTCGCCTCATATCCCTCGCGGGCCATGCCCTCTGCTCCGTACTGGCTCATGCCAACGCCATGGCCGTTGCCATAGGTGGTAATCTCTATCTCGCCATTTTTCATCACCAGGCTGAACTGACTTGATCGGAGGCCCAGCTTCTCTCTTACCTCGCGACCGGTAAATGTCTTGCCTCCCACCCGCACACTCTCAATCCGATGCCCCTGCGTATAGGAGAGTACTTTCAAAAAAGAAGAGGCGTTCCCGTCCCCGCCCGCCGATACCGGTACCGCACCGTCCGCCAGACCGAGCTTCCCTACGAATTCCGAGCGCGGCATCGTGACCGTCGTTTTATACTTGGGCGAGATTTGTTTATCCCATGGACTTTCCACACTGCGCAGATAAGGAATTTCATTCTTCCAATAATCCTCTGAATTTTCAGTATAGCCGTTGCTGGTAGAGAAAAAAGAAGCCGTGATCGGCTTGCCCTTGTATGTCATTACCAATCCCGCCGTTTCCTTTACCGCCTGCTGGAGCTTCCCCAGCTCGGCTTCCTTCCCCAGCCGCCGCCATTCCTCGGTCAGCTCGTCATGAGCGATATATGCCTGGTGACTGACCGTGTCGGTCACCAGGGCCTTGCCGTCCGGCACGCCGCTGCGGTCGCCGGACGCCAGCCGCTGCACGATATAGGTCCGTGCCGCAATGGCCTGGGCCTTGAGTGCCTCCAGCTGAAACTCGGCCGGCATCTCGGCGGCCAGAACGCCGACGAGGTATTGTTCCAGCGGCAGTTCCTCCACGGTGTCCGTCTTGGTTAAATAGACGGACACCGTGGGCTCTTCCGCCGCCCCCGGCTCGGCGGAAGGCAGCGGGGCGGGCCCCGGCGGCAGCGGCTCCGGTGCGTTGTTGCCCGGGGCAACAACCAGCAGCGGCAGCGCCAGTGCCAAGGCCAGCAGCACGGCCACCGCCCAGATGGCGGGGTGCACCCGCACCCGCCGCCCCCCGGCGGCCGGACGCCGCGCGGCAAAGCCGCGGCGTCCCCAGCGCGCGGGCCGCACACGGAACGTGCGGCCTCCGCGCGGTGCGCGGCCCGCAGCCGCCTGCGCATAGCGCTGCGGCTCGGGCGCGGGGTGCGGGCCCTGCGGCATGGCCGCTGGCCCGCCGGGGGCTGGCGCGGCGCCATGCGCAGGGGCGCCAGCGGGGCGGTCGGGCGGCGGCGTATGCGCCGCCCGCGGGCCATGGCCGGACTGGCCGAAGGCGTCCGGCCCTCTCGCCGGGCCGCGGAGCCCGCGCGGCCTGGGCTCCGATTCTTTTTTGTCCGATATCGAATCATGGGTATGTGCTTTGTCGAATTTGGATGTCTTCTCAAGTTCTCCGGGAAATTCCCATTTCAACACGGGAGCCGCCGACCCTTCCGCTGGAACTTGATAGGGTTGCCCAGTTGCCCCTTCCTCCGGGATGGTCTTCGGATCCATTGCTCGTTCTTTCCCTGCAATGCCCACCTTCACCCGAACCTTAGAATCTTTCATTTGTTTTTCCCTCCTGTGCCTTCTCCCCTGGTATGTGCCGGATTACTCTCATTTCCGTCATGCTCTACTTATACTTATGAGATACCGCCATTTGATAGAACCCTTCTAAGAGAAAGGAGGAAAAGACATCGAAGGCTGCAAGCCAGTTAGCAAATAGATTCTGCCCTCTCATGGTTCTGTAATCTTTATATAAGAGAATTCACGTCAACCGTGTGCCCATACCAAAAGAAGTGGCTTCGCCGTTAACAGCGAAGCCACTTCTTATTCATTCTATCCTGTCCATCCTGTAAAGATGGATAACAATCGTACGTATTATACCCAAGTGGGTTGGACTTTAAACAGTTTCGCGTCTTCGGTTTCGCTTGCCACTTTCTTCGAAACCTTCTCCGTACTCTGATCTTCCGTCGAAATGCGCCAGATATCCGCACCCAGTCCAGACAGCTTTTCCGCTAAATGAACATACCCGCGATCAATATGCTGCACACCACCAACTTCAGTCGTACCCTCAGATACAAGCCCTGCCAATATTAAAGCAGCTCCTGCACGCAGATCGGTTGCAGTTACCTTGGCTCCCTTAAGCTCGGCGCCACCAGTTACGATGGCAGAACGTCCTTCGACTTTAATCTCCGCATTCATCAGCTGGAATTCATCCACATGCATGAAGCGGTTCTCGAATACCGTTTCTGTAACCACACTTGTACCTTCCGACACCAGCAAGAGCGCCATCATCTGCGATTGCATGTCAGTTGGGAATCCAGGGTATGGCAATGTTTTAACATCAACCGACTTCAAAGGTTTGTCAGCGATAACGCGAATCCCATTCTCATCCGGTTCAATGGTAATCCCCATCTCTTCCATCTTGGAAATGACAGGTCCGAGATGATCGGCAATGGCACCTTCTACATAAACATCCCCGCCTGTGATCGCTGCAGCCGCCATAAAGGTACCTGCTTCAATCCGGTCTGGAATCACGTTATGCTCAACGCCATGCATCTTCTCAACGCCCTCAATGCGGATTACACCTGTGCCCGCACCGCGAACTTTGGCACCCATGGCATTCAGGTAATTCGCTAAATCGACAATTTCCGGCTCTTTTGCCGCATTTTCGATTACCGTAACCCCTTCAGCCAATGTAGCAGCCATCATAATATTTTCGGTAGCACCAACGCTTGCGACGTCCAAGTAGACCTTCGCTCCACGCAATCTGCCGTTGCTCTTCGCTTCAATATATCCTTGTCCGAGGCTAATCTCCGCCCCGAGAGCTTCAAATCCTTTTAGGTGTTGATCAATAGGTCTCGTGCCGATAGCACATCCCCCTGGAAGTGAAATCCGGGTTCGTCCACAACGTGCCAATAAAGGTCCCATGACCAGAAAAGACGCTCGCATCTTCCGCACCCATTCATAAGGCGCTTCACATGTCGTTATGTGCTCTGCATTCACACGTATCACTTCATCTTGATATGTAATGCCCGCACCAAGCGACTCCAATACTTTACTGATTGTAATTACATCGTCAAGAGGAGGTGCGTCAATGATAACACTTTCCCCAACTTCCCCTAGTAGAGAGGCAGCGATGATCGGAAGAACTGAATTTTTTGCTCCGCTGACTTTGACGCTTCCGGTCAGTCTTTTGCCACCGCGGACGATAAATTTGCTCATCATGGTTTCCCTCCGCGTCCATAATTTTCCTGATATGCTTGTGTTCGTTTTAGTTGTTGCTAATTCCCTAACTTTCATCTTAACATTGGTGATTTCCGCCAAACAAGCGATTTTTGAACTATTTATGACATCTGATATGGTGTCTACACCAGGAACCGGACATCCATAATGCCACCTTATGTGAAACATCTGTTATCCGCAGTATGGACCTACGAAAGGTACCATGACCGACCAGCTCTTGTCAATGCATAACAATTACCGGGTGAACATTATAGTCCGGAAGTCACCGTCCGCCCGATCAAGTCCTTAATCTCAGTGTTAACATAATAAAATGCGTTTATTCGACATCTTATTTCAAGCAACCTAACAGTGATATAACCAATCATACAATAATTAAAACAGACGAGTAAAATATCGCCAAACATACAGATCATGCAACAGCTTTCTTTAAAAGACGCCTTGCTGCATACCCCTTTGTGTAATGTACGAACTTACAGCCATACCCGTGCTAAAACATATATCGGATCATTTGACTCCATGTAATATAGTCAATTAGGAATTCAGCAACGAATCGTCCAAGCACCACAGCCAGCAGTAAATGCAACAACTTACCCTGTGGTCCTTTGGGATGGCGGACAACCAAATCCAGCTTTACTTGCTGCAGTGCCCACCAAGCCAGTGCGATACAGATCAGTGAAATAACAATGGAGAGTAATCCATTGACACCGACTGCACTGATGGAATTAGATAAATCCTGGTTCATATTCCCTCCCCCTACATATATTTATCATGCCCTATTCAGGACCGACTCTTCTATAATACTTGGCTGGAGGCTAAGAATCCAGCACTTTCTAGCCACATTTCCTCGGAAATAATAAAGTCTTGTCCACATCTTCTATATTAGAGCGTTTACACACTATTATATGAAGCCAATATTTCCAACATTTTCTCTCCAAATTATTACAATTCCTTACTCCAATCCCATAAAATCTTCCTTAGACTTCTATTTATACCACTCCAATATCAAAAAAATACCCGGACTCCAAAATATAGTCCAGGCATAATAAACCTATCTCACTCCTACTTCAACTCCCCTTACACTATTCCGTCGTTGCCACAACAATCGTTCCGTAAGCAGCTGACGAGCCGGTTAACAGTGCGGCCATCTGCAATAACTCGATGCTAAACACTCGTCGGTCATGGGCTTCTATTACATAGGTTAATGCAGGAGCTCCGACCCGGGTGATGACCAAAGATATAGGTTCGTCCGAAAAATTGCTAATCGTAACAGAAGCATCGACACCAGCTTGATGTTCATAGAAAGATTTTCCGACACTGGGAGCCAAGGAGAAGATTTGTTCCGGAAGCAGTATAGCCATAGGGATGACCTCCCTTCTCTCTTTAATACTACATCATATGTAACGAATCTATTAAAAGCGATAGTTAACAGCGTATGATAAACGCCTGTTTCATAGATTTGCCTCCCCATTCCCGGTTATTCTTCATTTCATTGGGTTCTCTCAGGAATAAAAAAACAGCCCGCTGCTATTATAGCATCGAGCTGCCTTATGATTAATTGGAGATCTTGATCCGGTTCATGGCTCTTTGCAGGGCCAATTCCGCGCGACGATGATCAACTTCGTCCTGCCTTCCCTTCGCATTCAGGCGAGTTTCCGCTCTTTCCTTCGCGGCTTCCGCACGCTCCAGATCGATTTCTCCCGCTCTCTCTGCGCTTTCCGCCAGGATGACAATCTTATCTTTACGGACTTCGACGAAACCGCCTTGTACCGCAAACGGGGTTCTCTCGTTGCCGATCTTCACATAAACTGGCGCTATCTGAAGCGGTGTAACGAAGGAAATATGACCAGGCAAGATGCCCAGTTCTCCCTCGACCCCACGCACCGTAACACTGTTCACCTGCTCGGAGTAGACCAGGCGATCCGGCGTTACGATTTCCAACAAAATGGTGCTCACTTCCATCCCTCCTCACCGTTTTCCGCAGAAAACTCGCGCAGCAGACCTCACAGGCTCATTGTGAGTACGGTTTTGGTCTGCTGATCACGGAGCGTCAGCTTACAATGTTTTTGCTTTTTCAACTGCCTCTTCAATCGTACCTACGAACAGGAAAGCCGCTTCCGGAAGGTGGTCGTGCTTGCCTTCCAGGATCTCTTTAAAGCTGCGTACGGTTTCTTTAACCGGTACGTATTTACCGGGAATGCCGTTGAACTGCTCGGCAACGTGGAAAGCTTGGGACAAGAAACGTTGAACACGACGAGCACGTCCAACAATCGCTTTATCTTCCTCACTCAACTCGTCCATACCAAGGATTGCGATGATATCTTGAAGCTCGTTGTAACGAGCAAGAATTTTCTTAACGCCTTGAGCAACATTGTAATGCTCTTCACCCACAATTTCAGGAGCCAAAATCCGGGAGCTTGATGCAAGTGGATCTACCGCAGGATAGATACCCATCTCGGAAATTTTACGCTCCAGATTGGTCGTTGCATCCAAGTGAGCAAACGTTGTAGCCGGAGCTGGATCCGTATAGTCATCCGCCGGTACATAGATAGCCTGGATGGATGTTACAGAACCTTTTTTCGTAGAGGTAATCCGCTCTTGCAGACGTCCCATTTCGGATGCCAGTGTTGGCTGGTAACCTACCGCGGAAGGCATGCGGCCCAGAAGGGCAGATACTTCGGAACCCGCTTGAGTAAAGCGGAAGATGTTGTCGATAAAGAGAAGCACGTCTTTACCTTCTTGATCACGGAAATATTCCGCCATTGTCAAACCGGTCAACGCTACGCGAAGACGGGCACCCGGAGGCTCGTTCATTTGACCGAATACCATCGCGGTTTTATTAATAACGCCGGAATCGCTCATCTCGTGGTAAAGGTCATTACCCTCACGAGTACGCTCACCTACGCCTGCGAATACGGAGATACCGCCGTGCTCTTGTGCGATATTGTTGATCAATTCCTGGATCGCAACGGTTTTACCTACGCCCGCACCACCAAAGAGACCGATTTTTCCGCCTTTTTGGTATGGAGCAAGCAAGTCGATTACTTTGATACCCGTTTCAAGCATTTCTGCTTGCGTGGAAAGCTCATCGTATGGAGGAGCTTCACGGTGGATCGGGTTATTAATTTCGGATACAACGTCACCTGCATTATCGATCGGCTCACCCAATACATTAAATACGCGGCCAAGTGTAGCGGAACCTACAGGAACCGTGATCGGTCTACCCAAATCCACAGCTTCGATACCGCGAATGAGACCGTCAGTGGATGACATCGCGATACAACGAACCAGATTATCACCCAAATGATTGGATACTTCCAAAGTCAAATCAACCGAGCGGCCGCCTTCCAGCGTTGCTTCAATCTTGACAGCATTAAAAATCTCGGGAAGATGACCGCGTTCAAATTCAATGTCAACTACAGCACCTGTAATGCTGACAACGCGTCCTTTTTTCATTGATTCGTTTTCCCTCCTACCCGCTCACCTCTAGCGGTGAACGATGATCGTAAAAGCGGCTCATGACATTGCCGCATATCCGTTAAATACTAAGTTAAGAATTCCATCGTGCATTATTGCTGAGCGTTAGCTCCGCCCACAATCTCGGAAATTTCCTGCGTTATGGCAGCCTGACGAGCACGGTTGTATGTGAGGTTGAGCTCATTGATCATCTTGCTCGCATTCTTCGTTGCTGCTCCCATAGCCGTCATTTTCGCACCAAGCTCACTGGCCTTGGCATTCAGCATCGCACTGAAAATCAACGTTTCTGCATATTTCGGAAGAAGAACCTCAAGCACGCCCTCAGCAGACGGCTCATACTCATATTGCGTCACGTTCCCACCACCAATGTTCTCCATCGGCAGCAGCTTGGAAACCTCTTGGATCTGAGTCAAGGCATTCACGAATTGGTTATAACACACGTATAACTCATCAATCTGACCCAGCTCATATTGATGAACCGCCGCGTTAGCGATGGTCTTAATATCTGCATAGGTCGGACTGTCGGATAGATCGGTGAGCTCCTCAACAACCGGAAGTCCACGACGGCGGAAATAATCCCGCCCTTTGCGTCCGATTACAAACAGGCAATACTCGTCCTTGGACTGATGGCGTTCTGCGATAAAATTCGATACTTTACGCAAAATGTTGGAGTTTGATGCACCCGCAAGACCACGGTCCGAAGTGATAACCAGATAGCCGGTTTTCTTCACTTCACGCTTCTCCAGCATAGGATGGCTGATTCCATTGGTTCCAGCAGCGATGCTGCCGACCACCTCTTTCAGCTTCTCAGAATATGGAAGCGCAGAGGTTGCCTTCTCTTGAGCTCTTCTCAGCTTGGCAGCCGCAACCATTTCCATCGCCTTGGTGATCTGCCTGGTGTTCTGAACACTCTTGATCTGCCGCTTAATATCACGTAATCCTCTTGCCATGTTTTCACCACCTTAAACTTTGGCAAAGCCAAAGTTACTTCGTAAGCATAAGCCTAGCTTTGGCGAAGCCAAAGCTGACTTCGTAAGCAACACATAACTTCGGGTACAGCCAAAGTTACTCCGTACGCGTAGACCAAGCTTTGGCTAGGACCAAAGCCACACCTTTTGTAAAAATCACTTTGGTCACAGCCAAAGCTACATTCCATATGATGAAAGAGGATGCCGGGCATAACCCGGCTCCCCTCCTATTAACTTGCCTTAAGGAACTTAAACCGAAGTGGCAAAGCCCTTCTTAAATTGATCAATAGCTGCTTTCAATGCATTCTCGTTATCGGACGTCAGATCCTTCGTATCCGTAATAGATTGAAGAATTTCCGGCTTATTGCTACCAATAAACGCGAGGAATTCGCTCTCGAAACGACGCACGTCTGCAACCTCGATATCATCAATATATCCTTTAACAGCTGCGTACAAGCTAACCACCTGTTGTTCAACGGACAACGGCTGGTTCACACCCTGCTTCAGGATTTCCATCAATCTTGCACCACGATTCAAGCGAGCCAAGGTTGATTTATCCAAATCGGATCCAAACTGGGAGAAAGCCTGGAGCTCACGATATTGCGCAAGATCCAGCTTCATGCCGCCTGCAACCTTTTTCATCGCTTTGATCTGCGCGGAACCACCGACACGAGATACCGAAATACCGACGTTAATCGCTGGACGCTGACCGGAGTAGAACAACTCGGACTCCAGGAAGATCTGTCCATCCGTAATCGAGATTACGTTGGTTGGAATGTAAGCAGATACGTCAGAAGCCTGTGTTTCAATAAATGGCAGTGCGGTTAATGAACCACCGCCAAGCTCATCGCTGAGCTTCGCTGCACGTTCCAGCAAGCGGGAATGCAGGTAGAATACGTCACCCGGATAAGCTTCCCGGCCCGGAGGACGACGGAGGAGCAAGGACAACTCACGGTAAGCTGCCGCTTGTTTGGACAAGTCATCATAAATGATAAGTGCATGTTCGCCCTTGTACATGAAGTACTCACCCATTGCGCAGCCTGCGTATGGAGCGATGTACTGCAGTGGAGCCGGCTCAGAAGCCGAAGCCGTAACAACAATGGTGTACTCCAGCGCACCATGACGGCGAAGAGTTTCAACAACCTGTGCTACAGTGGATTGCTTTTGTCCGATAGCTACATAAATACATTTAACGCCGCTGCCTTTTTGATTCAGGATCGTATCGATCGCAACGGTGGTTTTACCTGTTTGGCGGTCACCGATAATCAGCTCGCGCTGTCCGCGGCCGATAGGTACCATCGCGTCGATTGCTTTAATACCGGTTTGCATCGGTTCATGAACAGATTTACGGTCGATAACGCCTGGTGCGCTGCTCTCAACCGGACGGAATGCCGCTGCCTCGATTGGCCCTTTACCATCAAGCGGTTGACCCAATGGATTAACAACACGTCCAAGCAGAGCTTCACCAACAGGAACCTCCATGATCCGTCCTGTACGTTTTACCTGATCGCCTTCCTTGATTTCGGAGTAAGGTCCCAGGATAACGACACCGACATTGCTCTCTTCAAGGTTCAGCGCCAGACCAAACACGCCGTTCTGGAACTCCAGAAGTTCCCCGGACATCGCGTTCTCCAAGCCGTACACGCGAGCAATACCATCACTTACTTGAATAACCGTACCTACTTCAGAGACAGTGATATCGGATTTATATTCTTCAATTTGACTTTTGATTAAAGTACTAATTTCTTCAGGTCTGATACTCAACGTTTTCACCCCTATCTACTATGCTCGTCTATTAAAAGACTTTTCAAGACGTTCCAGCTTCCCGGCAAGAGTTCCGTCATACAGCTTGTCGCCAATGACTACTTTCAGGCCTCCGAGCAAGCTCTCGTCCACCACATTGGTAACCCGGATATTCTGATTCGCTAACTGTCCGAATTCCGAAGCCACCTGTTCTTTTTCCTGATCGCTAAGCGGGTAGGTAGAGAATACTGTGGCGTCCGCCATTCCTAAGCTCGCACCTTGTATCTTCACATAACTGTTCAGCAGTTCGGCGAACATTTCTGTACGCCCTCTGTCAAGAAGCAATTCAATCGTGTTCAATACAGGCTGCGATACTTTCCCTGCCAGCGCCTGGCTGATTACGTTCATCTTCACGGACTGGGGAATATTCGGTGTGGAGATGAATTTCTGAATGTCGGAATCGCCTTCAATGGCAGATACGACAGCCCGCAACTCCTCTTCCACTTCCAGACCCTTCTGCTGCTGAGCCGCCACTTCGAACAGCGCCCGCGCATATCGCTTGGCTGCTACTGTATTTTGGCTCATGGTCTGCCTCCTACCTCTTTAAGGTATTGATCCACCAGTTCTTCTTGGGCTTTGTCATTCTTTACTTCCCGCTCAATCAGCTTGGATGCAATCCTTACAGATACGCTTCCCAATTCGCTGCGAAGCTCGGCAACGGCTTTGTTCTTCTCGCTTTCGATGTCGCGCAGAGCATCAACTTTGATGCGATCCGCTTCCTCCTTGGCGAGCTCAACAATTTGCTCAGCTTGCTTGTTGCTGGTCTGTCTTGAACGCTCGATGATATCATGTGCCTCTTGTCGTGCCTGATTCAGCGCCTGTTTTTGCTCCTCAACATAGACATGTGCCTGTTCACGAGTCTTAGAAGCCTCGTCTATTTGATTAATAACCAATTCTCGACGCTGCTCCATGATTGCAAACAATTTGCCGAAAGCAAATTTATGAAGCAACACATACAGAACGCCAAATGCAAGAATTGAAATTACAATATTCTCCCAAAGTACAACCATTGAATGAAGTCACTCCTTTCCGTTAATGCGAAGTGCAGTTCTTAACAAAACGAAGGCGCGGATGGCATCGGCCCTCCCCGCCAAACCGTAGTATTCTTATTAAGAAAACATGATCAAGAAAGCAATAACGGTAGCAGCGAGTGGAACTACCTCGACGATACCAACACCGATAAACATCGTCGTTTGGAGCGGACCGCGAGCTTCCGGTTGACGAGCGATAGATTCTACTGTTCTACTTACGATCATACCGTTACCCAAACCTGCGCCAAGTGCACCCAAACCTACTGCAATAGCTGCTGCTAAAAATTCCATTGATAAATATCCTCCTTAAGATTGGTTCAATTTTTGGTTAATATAATATATCTCTTTCGAAATTGCCGAAATGTCGGCACGTTTCGGCCGAGTTTATTAATGCGCGTCTTCTTCGTGAATCGTTGTTTGTGCGATGTAAACCATAGTCAATATGGTAAAGATGAACGCCTGCAATGCACCAATAAAAATACTGAATCCTTGCCATACAGCCAGGAATGGAATACCGAAGTAACCCATTTTCAGGATTACCGTAATCAGTACCTCACCTGCAAAGATGTTGGCAAACAAACGAATCGCCAGTGCGACTGGCTTCGCCAAGTTCTCAATGATGTTCAGTGGTAAAAACACCGGGAACGGCTCAATATAGTGTTTTAGGTAATGCTTGCGGTTCAGCTTCAGACCGAGATAATTCATAAGGAAGAATACAACGATCGCCAAACCTGCTGTAACGGATATGTCCGCCGTCGGTGATTTCCACCAGAGAACATGAGCCATATGGCCATCATGAAGACCTCTCGTTGCTTCAATCGTTTGCCCGAACACTGTAAAGTCAGCAGGCAAATCTGTGATGATAGCAAACGGCAATCCGAGCACGTTAGCTACAAAGATGAATGTTATCAAAGTCAAACCTAATGAGATATAAGGCTTTCCTTTCTTCAAATCCATAGCACTTGCTACGATACCTTGCACAAATTCTACGACCCACTCCATGAAGTTTTGCAATTTGGAAGGGTTTTCTACAGATAGATTTCGAACGGCCAAGCGTGCCAGTACAAAGACGATAATCCCCGTGACAAGCAGCATAATGACGGCTGATAGGTCAAGTCGAAACCCACCTAAATCAATAATCGGTGAATCATGCATGAAATTGTTTTCACCCCTTTCCAATTAGCGCTAATCAATTCTTAGATTTCAAGCTAACAATAATGCTGACTGGAATGGTCAACAATTGGGGAATGAACAGACCGACGATGGTCGCTCCGAGCGACACTTGTTCAAGCTTGGCCGCCATCATTACAATCAAGAACGCGATGCAAAGTCTCGTGACATATCCAAAGCTGAACCGTCTGCTCTCTTGACTGACCGCCAAATCGGCAAGCTGCCTCACTTTAATGGAAAGGAAGCGTACGTTGAACAAGCCACCAACCATACCCAGTATCAGTCCTGATACCTCAGGTCGATAATCCGGATAAAATGCCCACCCCATAAATAGAACAGATAATAAGAGTATAGATACTCTGGTTACACCGTTCACAATGGATGTTGTCAAATCATTCACTTTGCGCCCCCAGAAATTTCTTAATGAGTAGAGCGATATTCAAAATCCCTAGAAAGAGCCCCGAAAGCGTACCAATGGCAAGCCACACTCTGGGCCCGTCCCACTGATTCATAAGCCAGCGCCCGGTAAAAAAACCGATGAGAATGTAAGCGGCAAGCAAACCGCCCGCCCCGCTAATGTATAGCGCTATCAACCAAGGGTTATCTTGACTTTTCGGATTTTTCATATGAACCTCTAATCCCAACTCATTTTACTGAATATTGCAAGAGTTTGTCAATGAATCGATTTTATTGAATTACCGTGTAGAAACGGCGTTTTGAGCAGTCTAAATTACCCAAAACGCCGCGGTAACCGTACAGTTCAACTGTATGCTGTACCCTTGCCAATCAGAATACACTAAACCATGCCTTTGTGAACATTCTGTGAAATTCTTCGGGACGGTCTTTTCGGATACCGAAATGGTGCAAAATCGCATTGACAATCCGCTGCGAAGCTTGTCCATCGCCATACGGATTAGCGGCTTTGCTCATCTTCTCATACAGTTCCTGATCCGTCAGAAGAACCTTGATCCGATCGTACACATTCTCTTCTTGGGTACCCACCAGCTCCAAAGTTCCCGCTTCAATGCCTTCCGGGCGTTCCGTTGTATCCCGAAGCACCAGCGTCGGCACGCCGAATGACGGAGCTTCCTCCTGCATGCCGCCGGAATCCGTAATGATGAGATGCGTATGAGTATACATATTGTTCATGTCCACGACATCCAGCGGGTCAATCAGCTTAATCCGCGGATGATTCCCCAAAATACGGTGAGCCGGTTCCTTCACGGCAGGGCTCGGATGCACAGGATAGACGATAGCGATATCCTCGAATTCGTCGGCTATGCGCTTGACTGCCTCAAAAATCTGGCGATGCGGCTCCCCTTGGGATTCGCGGCGATGCGCCGTCATCAGGATCAAGCGTTTGCCCTTCGCCCAGTCCAGAACCGGATGAGTATAACCTTCACGCACCGTGTACTGGAACACGTCCGTAGCCGTATTACCCGTAACATAAATGCGGGATTCCGGTTTGTTCTCCTTGCGGAGATTCTCGGCGGACCAGTTCGTCGGCGCAAAGTGAAGATCAGCAAGCACTCCGGTCAACTGACGGTTCATCTCCTCCGGATAAGGATTCAGCTTGTTCCAGGTTCGTAAACCTGCCTCTACGTGGCCTACCTGTATCTGCTGCAGGAAAGCGGCATAGCTAGCCAGGAACGTTGTCAGCGTGTCACCATGCACCAGCACGATATCCGGCTTGGCCTCACGCAGGACAGGCTCTAGCCCCTCCAGAACGCGAACTGTGATTTCGTTCAACGTCTGGCGGTCCTTCATCACATCCAAATCATAATCCGGGACAATCTTGAACACATCGAGCACCTGATCGAGCATTTGACGGTGCTGTGCAGTTACACAAACCACCGATTCTATATGCTCAGGGTGACGCTGAAGCTCCAGAATAAGCGGCGCCATCTTGATCGCTTCGGGGCGGACCCCAAAAATAGTCATCACTTTCACTTTTGACATGATTGAAAATACCCCTCTTTTTCATGCTTGTTATTCTCATTATTCAAGTTGCACAAATGGCTCAGGCTTGTCTCCTATTTCGTTCCGTACAAGCGATCCCCTGCATCGCCAAGGCCCGGTACGATATAACCATGGTCATTCAGCCCCTCGTCAAGAGCAGCGACGTAGATGTCCACGTCCGGATGAGCATCATGGACGGCCTTCACGCCTTCCGGTGCAGCCACAAGATTCATCATCTTGATCTGCGTGCAGCCGCGCTTCTTCAGCACGTCGATCGCAGCGATCGCAGAGCCGCCAGTCGCCAGCATCGGATCAATCACGATTAATTCGCGCTCCGTAACGTCTGTTGGAAGTTTCGTGTAATATTCGACAGGCTGGAGCGTTTCCGGGTCACGGAACAATCCGACATGGCCTACCTTTGCTGCGGGGAGCAGTTTTACAACCCCGTCCAGCATACCCAGGCCAGCACGCAGGATCGGCACCAGACCGAGCATTCTGCCGGAAATGACTTTCCCCTGCGTTTCCGCTACCGGCGTCTGCACGGATATCGACTCAAGAGGAACCTCCCGTGTAATCTCATAAGCCATCAAAGTCGCGACTTCGTCTACTAATTCGCGAAAATCTTTGGTGTTAGTCCGCATATCGCGGATAAATGTAAGTTTGTGTTGAATCAACGGGTGATCACAAATCACCAATTTTCCCATGTCAGGTCCCTCCGGTTTGAATGCAAATGTTATTTCAATATGGGCATAAATCGTTGTGAGCTCCATAAATCCTGTCTATTATATCATTCCCTCTAGTCAATTGACACCTGCACCGGTCATGTTTATTTCCCGCTTGTTTCGACCTTGTGACGGGACCGCCACCGGCTAGACCTAGGTTTTCCATTTTCGCCTATATTGATGCTATCCGCAGTCGCTGACTGGAAAAATATGAGCAAAGCAATCTGGCCAGAATGTTTATAGCTCTGAAAAGGACCCCACCTGCATCAGGCGGGGTCCTCTTATCATAAGCCTCTGGAACGGACTAAACTGTGATTAATATTTCATTTCGGCATAGAGAGGGTATTGATCTGTAAGTTCAGCCACCATACGGCCTGCTTGTTCAAGGGTCGCCTCGTCTTTAGGCTGCTTCAATGTCATGGCAATAACCTTCGCGATGGTAACCATCGCCTTCTCATCCATGCCGCGGGAAGTTACCGCAGGCGTACCGATGCGAATACCGCTCGTTACAAACGGACTCGTCGGATCGAACGGGATGGCGTTCTTGTTCACGGTGATGCCGATGGAATCCAGCACCTTCTCCGCGTCCTTGCCTGTGATATCCAGATTGCGGGTATCAATCAGCATCAGATGGTTATCGGTTCCGCCGGAAACGATGTTCAGCCCTTCCTCGATCAGGGTATCGGCCAGAACTTTTGCGTTCTTCACCACATGCTCCGCATAGGTCTTGAAGGACGGATCCAATGCTTCACCAAGGGCCACAGCCTTGGAAGCAATGACATGCATCAGCGGTCCGCCCTGGGAACCCGGGAATACCGCTTTATCGATCGCTTGTGCCCAAGCTTTTTTGCACAGAATCATACCGCCGCGAGGCCCGCGAAGCGTCTTATGCGTTGTGGTGGTAACAAAATGAGCATGTGGAACCGGACTCGGATGAAGACCCGCCGCAACAAGACCTGCAATATGAGCCATATCGACCATGAATAACGCACCAACGTCGTTCGCGATGGCCGCAAGTTTTTCAAAATCAATGATACGTGGGTAGGCACTTGCTCCGGCCACGATCATGCGAGGACGATGCTTGAAGGCCGCTTTGCGAACTTCATCGTAATCGATCAGGAACGTATCTTCTTGCACGCCGTAAGCAACGAAGTTGTACAGAAGGCCCGAAGCGTTAACAGGACTTCCGTGAGTCAAATGGCCGCCATGAGCGAGGTTCATGCCAAGAACGGTATCTCCAGGCTTGAGCGCAGCCAAATACACCGCCATGTTCGCTTGTGCACCGGAATGCGGCTGCACGTTCACATGCTCGGCACCGAACAATTCCTTGGCACGGTCACGGGCGATATCCTCCACGATATCCACACGCTCACAACCACCGTAGTAGCGTTTGCCAGGGTAGCCTTCCGCATATTTATTCGTCAGCACGGTCCCCATTGCTTCCATAACCGCTTCGCTGACAATATTCTCCGAGGCGATCAGCTCAATATTGCTGCGTTGACGCTTCAGTTCCAAATCCATTGCTTCCAGTACAGCCGGGTCATTCTTCCGCAAATGTTCCATCATGTTCATATCCTCCCATAATCCATCGTTATTTTGGTTGCCAAATTAAAACTACAGATATAACAAATAACAAAAAAGCGAGCTTTCATTCGAATCAATCGCACTGCGCCCCATCATCCTTCTGCACGAACCGGTACACCGCACGCTCCCCGCCAATCAGCTTCGGCCGGGTATAGGCAGCCGTAACGCGAGCCTCACCAACATAACGCACGCTTGGCCGGAAAGGTACCGCCACTCGCCGCAAATGCATGCCGATCAGCGTCTCGCCAATATCGACTCCTGCATGAGCTTCAATGGATTCCGCAAGGCAAGGCTCCTTCATGCTGCGGTAGGCCGCCGAAGCCATAGATCCGCCTGCTCCCGGTATGGGAACAGCCGCCACTTCCGTCAAGCGCAGCCGCTCAAGCAGATCGCGCTCCATGACAAGTGCACGGTTCAAATGCTCACAGCATTGATAGGCCACAGCAAAACCGAACTCCGCTTGAACTTCGGCGATGCCTTGGAGAAGCTGCTGCGCAGTCTCAAGTGCGCCGCCTGTACCGATCCGGCGGCCGACCACTTCGCTGGTGCTGGCCCCGATGACCAGAACTTTACCCGGGCCCAAAACAGCCGCTTCGGCCAGTTCGCGGACAACGCCCGCTGTCTGTTCATTCAAGGAAATCTTGGAGATGTCCGTCATGTCACAGTCCTCCCGATGTTTTTTTCACAGAAGCACTTCATTTCCTCATCACGATAAGCCGCGATGAATAACATACTGATCGACACGAACTATCGCAATCCGTTCTTCAGGTAACGCTCCTCGATGGCTTTGATCTTGTTCACTCGGCCGACATGGCGTTCGCCTTGGCTGAAATCCGTTGTCAGCCATGCGCTTACGATCTCTGCTGCAAGTCCGGGACCGACTACGCGTTCACCCAGTGCAATCACATTGCTGTCATTATGTTCGCGCGTCGCTTTTGCCGAGAACACATCATGGGTCAGCGCGCAGCGGATACCGGGCACCTTGTTGGCCGCGATACTCATGCCAATCCCTGTACCGCAGATCAGAATCCCGCGATCCGCTTCACCCGAGACCACCTTCTCGCACACCGGAAGCGCATAATCGGGATAATCCACAGAATCGGAGCAGCCGCAGCCAAGATCCTCCACCTCATGTCCCAGACCCCGAATGACCTCCACGATCTCCTCTTTCAGACGAATGCCGGCATGATCCGTACCCAATGCGATTTTCATCTATGAAAAACCCCCTCGTATGTTCGCTTTTGCGTTTTAGCTTGTTCCATTATAACTCAAATTCCGCGCAAAAGACGAAAAAAGAGCAGTCGGCGCACGTGTTGTGCTCCAAATGCTCTTTGCCCAGGCGACCGGCCGTATATTCCGATGCTCCACCGTGGTTTCATCCACTTCGTCGCCAGTTACACCGGATCCTTTGTTTTTCACCTTCATCTTAAATCAATACGGGGTGAAAGGCAAGCGGCTTTTTAGCCCAATTATACGCTCGCTTCTAAACACAAAAGGGGTCGCCCTATTTATGCCGCTCGGACTCCAGCTTGTCCAACAATCGGAATAACGCCGTCCGAATCTCGGCCGCTGTCGCTTCGTATTCTTCCCGCGAACCGCCGAACGGATCGGAAATATCAAAGCTCGGAATGCGCTGACGCAGCTCAATCAGGCGTTCCCGATCGCTGTCACTTACATCCCTTCCGAGAGATCGGGCCAGTTCCAGCGTTGCATACAGGCTATCCTGCTCCTGCAGATCTTCGAGCACCCTGCGGTCATCCTCAACGAATTCCTTCAGCGTGTGCATCTTGTCTGCCGCATGCGGAAACTGACGAATGGCATACTGCTTATGCGACTGGGTCAACGTAAGAATCAGATCTGCCCACTCTACCAGTTGCGCCGTCAGAGGTTTGGACACCAAGCGGTCCTGGATATCCTGATCCCGAAGTATCGATTCCGCGTGATGGGACACCGGCATTCCATCCACGGCCGATACACCTGCCGAACGAATCTCCAGCGGAGTTCCCCGCTGCTTGGACAGCTTCCGCAGCATCCCTTCAGCCATTGGACTGCGGCAAGTATTTCCCGTGCAAACAAACAGTATATTTTTCACAGTCCCGTTCCTCCTGTTAGTAGGTTCTTTGGGGATATTGTATCAAATATTGCGTTAAATGATAAACATGATGCCGAAGATGACCAAAATGAGTCCTCCGAGCATCTCGCCATACTCCCCCAGCTTATCGCTTACCTGGCGACCCAGCAGCAAGCCGAGAATCGACATCAAGCCGCCCACGATACCGAAAGAGACCACAATCAACCAAACATCATCCACGAACATGCCAAGCGAAACCCCCACCGAGAACGAATCGATGCTGACGCTGAGGGAAAACAGCAGCATGGCCAAAAAGGCGGTTGGATGAATTCGCTGGCCTTCTCCGCCACGCAAGGCATTATAAATCATATGTCCACCCAGCAGGAGCAGCAGCCCACCGGCTGCAAGCCCTGTAACGTGGCCCAATAATATTCCCACATAATGGCCAGCAAATAAACCCAGCAGGGGCATTAGCATATGAAACAGCGCAATCATGAAACTAATGCCCAGCATATAGCCAAGGCGCATGCCGCTTCTCATCCCGACTCCGATTCCAAGCGAAAATGCGTCTAGCCCGAGTGCAACCGCCATCAGCAGAATCGCCGCAAGCTGTCCCGATTGGACAGACGCCTCCAACATGCTCATTCCCCCAAGTCCCATGGTCTTGTACACCATATGCGGACAAGGGTTAAATGATTCCAAAACCGTTTATTCGACTGGGGAATCCCGGCAAAGCCTCCCCTTCCTCTTGCATATTACGAGAAAGGATTGAGAGAATCACTCACAAACTGGTGCCAGGACTTGGAGTTCAATCCACATTGATGATGTGATGTCCCGCGGCCTTCAGCAGCCGGTTCATGACGGCTGCGCCAACGCCCCGATCCGGGCACGCTTCGGCCAGGATGAAGGTCGCGCCTTCGTCATCGAAGTGACGAAGGCCGGCGTACAGCCGGCGGGCCGCTTCCTCCGGCGCGGCCAGGCTGCCGAGCGAGACGGCAACGTCCGTGCGGTAGTGGCCGATGTGCTCGTCGAACGACAGCACACCGGTCACTTCCCCGCGCCGGGCGGCCGCCTCAAGCTCGGCCGCAATGCGTGCCGACACGGCGTCGGCACGCGGGCCCTGCACCACGCACATCGCACCCTTCGGTGCGTAGTGCGTGTACTTCATGCCCGGCGAGCGCGGCGCCGGGCCTTCCGCCTCCCCGGCGGCGCGCTGCAGCGCCGGGTCGAGGCGCACGCTTGCCGCTACGGCGGCAAGCTGCTCGGCCGTGACGCCGCCGGGGCGGAGCACCGTCACGGCGCCATCCTCGCCGACCTGCACAACGGTCGACTCGACGCCCACCCCGGCAGGGCCGCCGTCGAGCACGCCGTCAATGTAACCGGCGAGATCTGCCAGCACATGGCTGGCCAGCGTCGGGCTCGGCCGGCCCGAGCGGTTGGCGCTCGGTGCAGCAAGCGGACGCCCTGCAGCGCTGATCAGGGCAAGCGCAACGCTGTGATCAGGCATCCGCACAGCAACGGTATCCAGACCAGCGGTTACACGCGGTGACACAGCGTCCCGCTTCACGGGTAGTACCAGCGACAAAGGTCCGGGCCAAAAGGAGTCCATCAGCGCCCTTTCCGTTTCGTTCACATGCTGGACCAAACCCTCAAGCTGCGCAAGCTCCGAAATATGGACAATCAACGGATTGTCCGCCGGACGCCCCTTCGCGGCAAAGATGCGCTCCACCGCTTCGGTATTGCCCGCATCGGCACCGAGGCCATACACCGTTTCGGTCGGAAACGCCACCGTGCCGCCCTGGGCCAACACCAACCCGGCTTCCTGAAGCTCCGGCTCCGCCGCCATTTTCAAGCTCTCCTGGAAGAGCGAGGTTGGTACATGCCAAACCTTGGTTGTTGTCTCTGAATTATGGATGCCGCCATTCCGCTGTCCTTGTTGCAATACGTCATTTCCGTTCTGTTCCATACCTACCCCAAGCTTTCTGTATATAAAATATATAAACATCAAATTCCGTTTTGCGCTTACTTCAAAAATAAAAAGTGCTTTGGTTCTTCAGTCCCGTGCCAGTTCCAATCGAAACCAGTCGCGCCAAAGAGAAAGCACTCTTCTATACTAAAGTTTATCATACACCGTCAGGATTGAACATCAATCCGCTCCTAATCCTTAAAACAGGCTCGCCACCCAATTCCAAATCCCCAGAAACATATCCCACAGAAAGAACCGAACTTCAGGTTTACTATCGCCTGCATTCTTCGGAGTTTCCTCCTGAGGCGTTTCGCCAGCGTCGGCAGAAGCCGTTTGGACACCCGTGTCAACGGATTGTGCCGCAGCATCCCCGCTGCCGCCATCAATGAAGCAGAGCGGCGGGAACAAAACACACCACCAGTTTTGGCCTTGGCCTTCGCCTAAAGTGATCCGCAGCGCATCATAGTCGCCGGCCGGATAGACCGTTCCCCCGTACAGCTTGGTTGGGAACGGCACTACGCCAAGCTCCACTTGATAACTGTAGGTAATGCCTCTTTTTCTCAATTCTTCCCCTACCAGCTGACGGATTTCCGGAAGATGCTGACGGGTTACTTCTTTGGCATCTTCAAGGCTCTGCGGATTCTCCAGCTGAAGAACCCAGAGCTGCATTTGCTCAACGACCGCGTCACGAATCTCTCGTTTCACGAGCTGATCGGACGGGTTATCTGAATTCGCGAGAATGCGAAGTCGAATCGATTCCTGGGGGATTGGACCGCCAACAACGGATGCATCAATCTGCTGTCCTTCCCACGTCATGATAACCATAAACATACAGGATAAGAGCACAACCATTTTCTTCACAATAATACGGAGGGTCTCACTATAATTCTTCATCTATGCCAGCCGCCTCTCTCAAACGAATAATCTATGATGCTATCAGTATGTCCGGCTGAGAGAGTTATAAACGTGGACTCTAGCAATTTGTTGGAAAAATCATAGATTCGCACAAATCAGGTTGCAAAAAAATAAAGATGCCCTCCCCAGGAACAGGGAACAGCATCTTTCGTTTTAGAGGGATATGGGTGTTCAGTGGGATTTCAAGTTAATGGACATGGCCTATCTCAGATTAACTTGCGATACGCCATGATCATGTGACTCCTCATCCAAACAGACTATGCCTGCTTAGGCGAAGCCGGACGGTAAGCGTGGGGATCGGGCATATCTTCCTCCACTTCCTGCCCATGCAGTTTCACACTCATGGCTACCCCCAGACTGGCCATGCTGATGACGAGCGAGGTCCCCCCATAACTGATGAAAGGAAGTGTAATCCCGGTCAGTGGCATTAAACCGATGAACATCCCGATATTCTCGAAAATTTGGTACAAGAACATGGCAACGATCCCTATGATAAGAAACGGCCCGGCACGTTCTCGGGATTCAAGCGAAATCAGGATCAGCCGGTGGATCAATATGAAATACAACAGCAGCAACACCGATGAGCCAATAAAACCGAATTCCTCGGCAATCTGTACAAAAATCGAATCCGAATACGCATACGGCACTCTGCCGGATTGGATCGACGACCCCTGCATATACCCCTCACCGCTCATGCCGCCTGAGGCAATAGCCAGCTTCGCGTTATTGGTATGATAACTTGCCTTTGCAGTTGCCTTCTCCGGGTATAGCCATGGATCGATCCGCTCCACCCAGTGGGGCTTAAGTATTTTTGATTCAAGCAGTTCATCATGATAATGAATGTAGGCCTGCGCTCCGCCGAAGGCTAATCCCGCCACAAGTGCAAGACCGATTAGCGCATGGGAGAACTTCACATTCCCGATCCAGAGCAAACCCAGCAGGATGATCACATAACTTAGTGCATTCCCCAGGTCATTCTGAGCCATGACAAGCACAAAAGGTATGAACGCCAAGAGCCCAATCGGGATAATATCCTTCCAGAAGGACAGCAGCGGTTTGTTTTTGCGCACCAATACATAGGACAGGAAAATAATAAGGACCAGCTTGAACAATTCGGCAGGCTGAATGCTTAATCCCCCAATATAAATCCAGCCCTGGGCACCGTTGATATCCTTTCCGATGAACATAACGAGGACCAGTACGGCCAAACCGCCCAAGTAAATATATTTGGCATATTTAATCAACAACCGGTAATCCAGCAGGCTTATGCCGAAAAAGGCAATGAAGCCGACAATGTAAAAAGCAATCATGCGGATATGAGAGCCTTCAAATTTGGTGTCAACGGTCGTGCTGTATATCGACGTAATGCTGATACCCATCATCAAAACCAGTACAAAAACAATAACGTAATCCATCTTCTTGAATTTCTGAAGCATGCTTATGATCCCCCTGTGCCCGGAGTCGTCAAACCCCGGTTTGCCTATACAGGCATATAACGATTCTTCGAACAGAAAGTTTGCCTTGTTTCCTTGTTTGCTTTGGCTTGTTGTCGATACATGATCATAATAAGCCCCTAATGAATTATTCTAAAAGATTTTCCTCCTTAACACAATTCAAGGACGTCCATCCTGCAATCGCTGGGCAGAAAACACAAAAGAGATGCTGCTTTCGATAGCATCCCTTGGATTCCCCGCTATGATCTTGTAGAAACACAAGCATCCCGAATCAAGCCTGTTGGGATGGTGCGGCAACGTACGTTGGAGAATTAGGATTAGGCAAATCCTCCTCCACTTCCTGTCCATGCAGCTTCACACTCATCGCCACCCCGAGACACGCCATGTTAATAATAAGCGATGTTCCGCCATAACTGATAAAAGGCAGCGTGATCCCTGTCAATGGCATTAACCCAATAAACATGCCAATATTCTCAAAGATTTGATACAGCAGCATGGCAACGATGCCGATGATAAGAAACGGCCCGGCTTTCCCCCGGCTTTCCAGTGAGATCAGGATCATCCTGTGAATGAGTATGAAATATAACAGCAGCAGAACGGAGGAGCCGATAAAGCCGTATTCCTCAGCAATCTGCACAAAAATCGAATCCGAATACGTGTACGGTACGCGTGACGATTGCACGGAGCTCCCCTGTAAGTACCCTTCACCACTCATACCGCCTGAAGCAATGGCCAGCTTCGCGTTGTTGGTATGGTAACTCGCTTTCGGAGTTGCTTTTTCCGGGATCAGCCACGGGTCAATCCGTTCCATCCAATGTCCGCGGCTCTCCATAATCTTCGATGCTTTAATCTCATCATGATAGTGGATATAGGCCTGTGCTCCGCCGAAGGCAACACCGGCTACAATCAGCAGCCCGATAAGCGCGTGCGTGAGCTTCACATTCCCGATCCATAACAGCCCAAGCAGGATGACGATATAACTTAGTCCATTGCCCAAATCATTCTGAACCATGACAATGGCAAACGGGATGAACGTCAACAATCCGATTGGAATGATATCCCGCCAAAAAGAAAGCTTCGCTTTATTCTTCCGAAGAAGAACATACGTTATAAATATGATGAGCACAAGCTTGAACAGCTCTGCAGGCTGAATATCCACGATACCGAGATCGATCCAACCCGTAGCATTGTTTTTGGTTTGACCGATGAAGGAAGGCAGCAGCAGCATGACCAATCCGCCGATGTATATGTGTATTGCGTATTTGGTCCAGATTCGGTAATCAATCAAGCTCAACCCGAAAAAAACTGCAAATCCGAGGATATAAATGACGGCCATCTTGATGTAGTGTCGCTCGTAGCCGGTCGTGTCAAAGGTGGCACTATATATCGATGTGATGCTGACAACCATCAGCATCAACAGCACAAAAACAATGACAAAATCAATCTTCTTGAGTTTCTGGAGCATGCTCTGGTCCCCCTGTGCCTGGAGCTGTACACACTGAGCTGTTATCAGTCCGTATCTACGATCTGAACGGAATAAAGATTACTCCGCCAAGTCCACTAACTATTCTAAAAGAAATCCACCCCGAATACAATTAACGGCAAATTCCCAGAACATGCCTGTCAATCCCGGCCAAATCCGGTACTGTGACGATTTCCTGCCAATGCCCTGTCTGGCGCAGCAGCTCGGCCACATCCCCGGCCTGGCCCATGCCCAGCTCAAAAGCGATCAGCCGCGGCGGCGCTGACAGCAGAGGCAGCTGTGCCATCATGATCCGGTACGGGTTCAATCCGTCGCGACCGCCGTCCAGAGCCGTGCGCGGCTCGTAATCGCGCACTTCCGGCTGCAGGCCCTCGATGTCCTCCGCCGGTATATAGGGCGGATTGGAGACGAGAATGTCCGGCGCAAGGCCGGCAAACGGCTCCAGCAGGTCCCCCTGCCGGAACTCCACATTCGCATGGAGCTGCTTCGCATTACGCGTGGCAACTTCGAGCGCTTCAGGCGAAATATCACTCGCCAGGAGTTCCCAGGAAGGGGCCTGCAGTGCCAGCGTAACAGCAATAACCCCGCTGCCGGTGCCAATGTCCATTGCCTTCAGCCTTCCTTCTGAACGCGGGGCAAGCTCCTGCCCATACTTCAGCACCGCCTCCACAAGCAGCTCGGTTTCCGGACGCGGAATGAGGACAGCCGGCGTAACTTCAAACGGCCGACCGTAAAATTCCTGCTCGCCGATAATATACTGCGCGGGAACGCCTTCCGCCTTGCGACGGATCGCTTCTTCCAAAGCGTGGCGGCATTCCGCCGGGAAAGGCTCCGGCAGGGCCATGTAATATGAGGATCCCGACAATCCCAGCACATGCTCCAGCAGCAGCTGCGCATTCCGCTGGGGCTCCATTACCCGCATGGCATCTAAAAAAGAAGAAGCCTCCACAAAGGCTTCTCTTATGCTGCGCTGCGGCGTCAATTCAAATATCGTCCGCTTCAAAGCGTTATACTCCTTTTTCCATCAGTTCAGCTTGCTCTGCAATCGTCAGTGCTGAAACGATCTCTTCAATCTCCCCGTTCATCACCTGATCCAGCTTGTGAACGGTAAGTCCGATCCGATGGTCCGTTACGCGGCTCTGCGGGAAATTGTACGTCCGAATCCGCTCGCTGCGGTCGCCCGTACCTACCTTGCTCTTCCGCTCCCCGGCATATTTCGCTTCTTCCTCTTGGCGCATCATATCAAAGATACGGGCACGAAGCACCTGCAGCGCCTTATCCTTATTGGAGTTCTGCGATTTTCCGTCCTGGCAAGTAGCCACGATGCCCGTCGGTATATGCGTCACACGCACCGCCGACTTGGTTGTGTTAACGGACTGGCCGCCTGCACCGCTGGAGCAGAACGTATCCACGCGGATATCCTTATCGTGGATTTCAATATCCACTTCTTCCGCCTCCGGCATAACGGCAACGGTTGAGGTGGATGTATGAATACGGCCGCCGGATTCCGTTGTCGGAATGCGCTGAACACGGTGCGCGCCGCTCTCGAATTTCATTTTGCTGTAGGCACCGCGGCCGTTGATCATGAAGATGACTTCCTTGAATCCACCCAGATCATTCGTGTTAACGTCCATCAGCTCGACCTTCCAGCCTTGGGTATCCGCATAGCGGGTATACATCCGGTACAGGTCGGAAGCAAACAGAGCCGCCTCGTCTCCGCCAGCCGCTCCGCGAATTTCGATGATTACGTTCTTATCATCATTCGGGTCCTTCGGCAGCAGCAAAATACGGATTTTCTCCGCCAGCTCTCGCTCGCGCGTGGAAAGTTCCTCGATCTCCATTTTCACCATTTCGCGCATTTCGTCGTCCATCTTCTCGCCCTGCATGGTTTTGGCAGCTTCGAGTTCTTCAATTACATTTTTATATTCAACATAAGCCTCATATGCAGGCTGCAAATCGGATTGTTCTTTGGAATAATCCCTGAGCTTCTTGGAGTCATTAGCGACATCAGGATCGCACAACAGTTCACTTAATTTCTCGTAACGGTCCGCAAGGGATTGTAATCGGTCCAACAAAGGAATTCACCTCTCTAAGATATATTCCTGAAGATATGCCATTTCGCACTCCATATCCAAACAAAAATGAAGTGCAAACGACTTTTTATTTTACCATGAAACAACACATTTGACCAGCAGGCAGTTGACCTGGACAAACCGTTCTTTCCTTACAGATGGTCCATCCCCTAGAAAAAAACCACAGTCCCATGCACAAAGTGACATGGAGCCATGGCCTTTGAAACCTCTCGTTTCTAAACGTTGAAACGGAAATGCATCACATCGCCGTCGCTGACAACATACTCCTTGCCTTCCAGACGAAGCTGTCCACGTTCTTTCGCTCCGTTCATCGATCCAGCCGCAACCAAATCATCGTAAGCGACTACTTCAGCACGGATGAAGCCTCGTTCGAAGTCCGTATGGATAACAGCTGCCGCTTGCGGTGCCTTCGTTCCTTTGCGAATCGTCCACGCACGCACTTCCTGCACGCCAGCTGTAAAGTACGTGTACAATCCAAGAAGGCTGTACGCTGCCTTGATCAGACGGTTCAGGCCGGATTCTTCAAGTCCCAGCTCCTCAAGGAACATCGCTTTGTCCTCGCCTTCGAGCTCGGCAATTTCGGCTTCCACCTTCGCGCTGATCGGAACCACAATCGCATTCTCTGCCGCCGCGAAATCACGAACCTGCTGCACATACGGATTGCTGTCCGCTTCCGCTACTCCGTCCTCACTCAGGTTAGCCGCATACAGAACCGGCTTCAATGTCAGAAGGTGCAGGTCGCGAACAATCAGCTTCTCATCATCGCTGAGTTCCACACTGCGTGCAGGCTGGTCGTTGTAAAGAGCTTCCTTCAGGCGCTCCAGCAGCTCAACTTCCTGGGCATACTGCTTGTTGCCGCCCTTCATATTCTTCTTGGCACGGTCAATCCGCTTCTCCACGCTGTCGAGATCAGCCAGGATCAGCTCCAGATTAATGGTCTGGATATCGCTCACCGGGTTCACTTTGCCATCGACGTGGGTAATGTTCTCATCTTCAAAGCAGCGAACCACGTGAACGATGGCATCCACTTCACGAATGTGGGCAAGAAACTTGTTCCCAAGCCCTTCGCCTTTGCTTGCACCGCGAACCAGACCCGCGATATCCACAAATTCAAAAGCCGTCGGAACCGTCTTGTTCGGTTGAACGAGCTCCGTCAGTTTATCGAGGCGCTCATCCGGCACTTCCACGACACCGACGTTCGGGTCAATTGTACAGAACGGGTAGTTAGCCGATTCGGCGCCCGCCTGTGTTATCGCATTAAACAATGTAGATTTGCCGACGTTTGGCAAACCGACGATACCACAAGAGAGTGGCATATATATCACAACTCCTTATTATCACATTCAATTTTTAATCTATGCAATTATATATCAAGCCGAAATGATCAACAAGCCAATTTGAGCCTGTTGATCATTTCCTATATATTGAGATTCCATCGACTAATCCTTTTCTGTAAGAAATCTCAACGGCTGTTCTTACGGCAACCAAAAAACAATTTTCCAACTCGTATGATTCATTTTCACCCAAACAAACATTTTCTTTTATAATCGAAATAACAGAAGAGTACACTTCTCCATTCTCATTATTAAGTAATTCATTATTAATCTCTTCACATTTAGATTCGATAACAGGTTCCAACCATTTAACTAACATATAGTACTCCCCCCTCTGATATGCCTTCTCATGTTATTTACTGCTGTATTCCCACGTGGTACAATTTACCTTTGGATCGTTACCTTCTTCTGAGAGGAGCATCTGAGTTGGCACTCGCCCGCGGGAGATGCCGACTACGGTATTTACTAAAACGTGCAAATATGTCACAGGCTGAATTGGCAAGGCGAACAGAATATTCTCGTCAACAAGTATCGAATTGGGTTAATAACAGAGAAAAAATACCCTGGGATGCCGCCTTGAATATCTCGTATGTACTGTCGTGTCATATGGAAGAATTGTACGAAATAGTAAATGTCTGAGCCGGTTGGCTCTCCCTGGAAGAGTGTATAGTATACACTATACAACTGCCTCCCCAGCATCATCCAATGGTAATTTATTCCTACAATATATTACCCAGCTTTTCGCATTTCTCCACAACAATCCATCCAGCGCCTTCCAAAGACAAATTACTTTTCTCTGCATAGTATTTCTTCTCACCATTATCAGTTAACAAGCTAACATAACAAGGCGAGTTCATTTTTGATTCATGTCTTGCAATCACATTCTTAACATCTTTAGTATTTGTAACCGCTTCACATATGATTGAATAAGTTTCCAAAGTGTATCACCTCTGTTATAGTGTTGGAATTATCTTACTACGAACACGAGTTCCTATCAAGACTTGTTTTCACTATTGCGAAAAGCTATCATAGAACATATGATCCTAACGTATAGGAGTTACTATAGATGAACTACCAGGAAGCAATCACTAGAGAAGATCGTCATAATGTAAAACGATATATTTTGTTACCCATGATCATAAGCGCATTCGAACGCGATTGCAGACACATTGAACAAAATCTAAAGACTACTGAACCATATATAGATGCAATAAAGGCAGCTATCGATCGAGCGCATAAAGAGCTAATGGAAGTGAAGAGGCACTTTTGGTTAAAAGGAATCAAAGTATACGAGGAAAATACAACTAAGATCGGGAAGAAAGCAAAATTCATGTGCCGTGGTTATACATCACAAATAGAGTTGAGATGGGAGTTTATAACGGCTGAGGCATCTGTATTAATGCGTAAGTATTTGGGGCTGGATGTAAGTAGATTCGTGGATACTACGCTTCCCGAACGCTTGAGGGAGGAATATTGATATAGAAATATTTTCCTAGGTCTGGTAGACTATTTTATGTCATAATATCTGGGAATTGGGGGAAAGACGAATTGAAGAAACCGATCTATAAAAAATGGTGGTTCTGGCTACTTATTGTTATTGTGGTTGGAGTCATAGGTAATCTTGGAAATTCAGAAGAACCAAAACAAGCAGCGCCGGACAAGGAAGTAGTTGCTGAGCCTGATACCACAGCAAAAAACGCTGAACAAACTAGTGACAAAGAGGATGTTAAAGAAGATCCAAAAGAAGAAGCGCCAAAAGAAGAGCCGAAAGAGGAACCAAAAAAAGAACCAAAAGAAGATGATGTCCCTAGAGAACATAAAGCGGCATTGAAAGCGGCACTAACATATGCAGAGTCGATGCATATGTCAAAGGCAGGCATTTACGATCAGTTGACTTCTGAGTATGGAGAGAATTTCCCTAAAGAATCCGCTCAATACGCTATTGATAACATTGAATTTGATTGGAAAGAAAATGCATTAAAATCGGCACAATCATATGCAGAGAGTATGAATATGTCAGATCAGGCTATTTTCGATCAATTGATTTCGGAATATGGTGAAAAGTTTACTGAAGAAGAAGCGCAATACGCGATAGATAATTTAGAATAAGATAAAAAAGACCCTACCAGCACATAGCCAGTAGGGTCTTTAATTTTCCAAGCGCTTGGGATTATTAGTACTTCGTCCAGTAGTCAATATTGCTCTTTCTCGACGTCGATTTCTCCAGTACTTCTGTCTGGATGATCTGGATTCCCTCTGTCGTTGACTTTTCCGGCCACACTATAAAACCTTGGTCCTCCAAGTACTGGAGCCCTTTCAGTATATCCGGACGCCTCCGTCCGGTCATCGTCTCTAATCGTCTAAAATCAGGCATACGGCTTTTATGTACTGGACTCGGGTAATTTATAAGGATACGGAGCAGTTTACGTTCAGGATCCGGCAGCACTATATTCCACCTACTTTCAACGAGAAATTATATCCATAAGTATACCGAACAAAGGTTCCTACATAAAGAAGGTTTTTTTGCGGACTTGCAGAATTATTGAGTATATCAGTAAAGGGGGGTTAACTTGAAAATAAAGAAGTGGTATAGAGAGGATCTGACGAAAGCGATTCAAAACAAACGTCATATTTTAATTCAACTCGAAGAAGGTGAATATATTCTAGGAGTTCCTGAAAAGAGCAAAGACGATTCTCTGGTTAAGATCAGGAAGAGTAATAATGAGCTCGTTTGGGTTCCTGTAAAAGACATCAATAATCTTTCAGTAGTCATTTCATTTGATAATGAGGTAGCGCGAGCTTATGGGAACTGTGGTCATTGCGGATTAACGATGGATAACACAACTCAAAATGATAATTACCCAGAGTACTGTGACGACTGTGTAAAGTTATTGGGATTCGATGAAAATACCTAAACATACGCAAAAAAAGACCCTACCAGCACATAGCCAGTAGGGTCTTCGCTCTTATATCCAGCGTGACATATATAGAGGGAGAGTGAATGCACATTGGGGAAGCATCACTCAATATGAGTATAGCCGCTCACCGATGATTTATACCTTCGTGTTGAGCGTGGCTGTCTTGCTCCCCTTATCCCATCCAATTTCAGCTCCAAGAGCCTCGCCAACGGCCCGGAGAGGTACATAGGTAACTCCGTTCTCCAGCTTGCCATCTTGGATCTTCTGCCCGTTTACGATGATGTTCACCTTATCGCTCACTATTGCTGCTCCTTCCCTCTTCTGCAATCCCAGGTATTTAGCGATTCCGACAACGTGACCAGTAATTATGGCATTAATCACATCCTGCTGTTTAAGCTTGGCTGCATCGGTTGCCACATCTATAAAAAGGTTTTCGGTAAGGACTGCTGGCATCTTAGATTCACGGCACATGTGCAAGTTCGCTGCTTTCTGTCCACGATCAATTATGTTATAAGGCTTCAAAGCTGCCATAATCTCGGTATGAAGAACGTTTTGCAGGGAACGTGAAGCAGTTGAAGCGCTGGTATAACGGAAAGACTCAAAACCGCCATCTCCACCGCCTGCATTACAATGGATCGATACCAAGATATCAGCGCCTGCTTTATTTGCTGCATTTGTCCGATCGGACAATTCAAGGAATACATCAGTTGACCGGGAGAGCAGCACCTGGACTCCCTCGTAATCTCGTTCCAGCTGCTTTTTGATTTCGAGCGAAAGAGTAAGAACAATATCCTTTTCTTGAATACTGTTACCGACAGCTCCCGGGTCTTTACCGCCGTGACCGCCATCGATCCAGACTTTTTTCATTTAGTGGTTCCCCCTTTCCGTGACTCTGCACGTTGAATCTTTTTATCCAGCTCCGACTTCACCCAATCGATAATCGCGTTCAAAACCGGCAATGGTAGATGGTCGCCCCAACCCGCCCGGATCGAGTTAGCCGTCATACTTTGAACCACATGATACAGTGTCCCGATTGCCAGCGCTCCAAAGATGATTCCTGGCAAGTTGAAAACGACATCCAGGAGATGCCCACCAGCTGGGAGCAACAAAATAAAAAATGTCCGTGCTATTCCATCCAGGCCGTAGCGGCTGCCATACGTATTATCGCGCTTGGCGGCGCGAACGCCGGACAACCAATCCATAATGACGAAAAAGAGCAAGGCGGTCATAATAGCTATTACGGCTTCACTTTCGCCATACATAAAATCAAAAACCGGGACCAAGACGGCCCCGGCTGAGCTGAATATTGCTTTCCATTTATCCAAGTGAATTCCCCCTAGTGGTTATAAATATAGCCCCCGGACCACCCAGGGGCATAAAAAAATACGCCTTACGGCGCTTCTGTGAAACTATTCTTCGATTAGGAATTCTAGTCCGCTATCAACCAGAATATCGCGCACACCTGGCTGCAAACTTGTCGGGACCTCAGTAAACTTTGTTTTGTTCAAAATCACGCGTTGAGCAAAAAACATCGCCATCATATCGCCTCCACCTCCTTTCCAGAGTATCCAGTAAAGGAATCGGCGTATCACTGGTAAACCTGTGTGGCCATCTCTGCGATGACGTCTTCAATAAATTCCGTTCGTTCCGTCAATGCGCTGTTCTGCGCTTTCAGCAGAGTATTTTCCTGCTTCAATGCCTCGACCTCTACCGATAGCGGTTTTCTCGGCTCTTGTGGGGTTTCTGGATCATTCGGATCACGATACTGGAATTCAAGATCATGATACTTTTCTCCGATCATTGTAGTGATGCCTTCAACCGGCTCGGCAGATTCAACAATCTTGAACGAAACACTTTCATCAAAATCTTGTGAGTATTTACCGTGGTCGAGTAGTATCCCGAGCACTGTTTCTGGTGCTCTTTCTGCCAATTTAATATATGTTTGAAAGTCTTCTTCAACCGTGGATTCACGCACTGATCCTTCCATTTCCATCCGATCAATGATTATTCCACCTGTGATACTATCCCAATAAATTTTTCGACCTAAGTTCATCTTTGCACCTCCCTTTAAATCCCATACACTACATAAGGTATATTAGAAGCATAAACAACTCTTGAAGTGAGTGTAAAAGTAACGGAATTGCTTCCGAATTGCGCTGAAGCGATCGCCACAGAACTGGACCCACTACTTTCTTGTTCATTAGGATTCCAATAATCAATTGTTGCAGCGTCACTTATGAACCCAAGAGCATCAGCAAATATATAACCTCTTGTTGTAGCTGTATAGGTGGAGCCAATTCTTAAATATACATACGCCACGATTAGTACGGGTTTGAAGGCCAAATTTGTGACTTGGTACGGGTAATTGTCTACATTTTGACCGGTTAGGGACCCCGATGCTGATCTAAGGGTGTTTTTAATTTGCCCGATTTTTTGCGCAAGAACAGTATTTGTATCATTCACCGAAGCAGCCACACCTTTACCTGTTATTGCATCAGCGAAAGCTTTCTTTTCGGCTGTAGTCATTCGTTCCAAGAGACCAGTTATACCGAAAAATGTCTTATCTTTCGGTAGATTGCCTGCAATCAGGTTAGGCTCACCCTTGATTGTAATCGCGCTTGTGTACCGTCCAGCTGCTTTTGTCTGATCTGCGGTATTCGGTGTAACAGTGCCTCCTGCGCCTCGATCCGGAATAGTACCCGTCACTTTTGCACCCTTCACATAAGCTGTTTTGCCACTGAGTATATCCCCGGCCGCTGCTGTTGCGTCACTAGTGTCAATCCCGACAGGTATTGAACGAATCCCTGTATCCAGCTCTGCGAACGTTGCAACCTGCCCCTGTTTGGAAACCGTTCCTTCTTTGGCGATGATGGCGGTTTCCAATCGGTTTTTACCGTCAACGCCAGATTGCTTTAAACCTTCAATTTCAGTCTCTACGCCACCCACGGCGGTATCAATCGCCTCGGCCAGTGCATTAAAATCCCGAGGCACATCGTTCACCGTGTTTTCGTCAATCAATGGCAAATTTAAATTCGGCGTTGTTGCCATTACATCAGCCCCTTGTTCTTGATTTCCTTATATGTCAAACCTGTAGCCTTGATTTGCCCATAGGTCATGCCTGTTGCTGTCATTTCCCCATACGTATAAAAACGGAACACGTAGTTAATGGAGAGATGCGCCGGGGTAATCTCGCGGACCATTCGCTTCAGGTCATCCACGTTGGGCGGTATGCCGTAAGTGCTGGTAAATTCAATCCGGATTCCGTGTTCCAGCGTTACCTCGACATCACCATTCGAATAAGCATCAGCCACAATTTTGATCTGAGCTGCCCCGATTTTCCCTGTTCCGCGGATTTTACTTTTTATCACGCTCCGGCGCTCATCGAGCGGCTTATTTAGATCCGTCCGAATCCCTAGCTCCTTCTCGTAGATGCTGAGCGCCCAAGTAGCTGTATCAATGTTCAGCTGGGCCAAGAGCGAATTCATTTCAACTTCGAAATTGTCTAAAGAAAGGCCGATCGATCCATTAATTTCATTGGTCAACGGATCTTTACGAACAATCTTGTGGAGATTTCGATTTAGCTTATCTTTAAACAAGCGTTACCGCCCCCAATACTGCAACCTGCTTGGCTCCAACTTGAGGGTTATCGATAGCTCCATTCACCAGCAATCCGGCGTAATCTTCCACGCCTACGCTGTCGAGTATAGCCTGGCCGATATGGGCAAAAGAAACGTAGTTTAGCTGAAAGGCGATGCTTTTCAGATAAACGGATATCGAATCCCGAATGTTCTCCTGCACCTCATCCTGTGTATACCCGCCCGCCATTGTCACACTGACGGAGATATCCAAAATTAATGGATCGGCAGAGAGAACATAGCATTTCGCGCCAATAGGCGCTTCGCCTTCCCCTAGGCCAGTGCTACCCGGATCAATATGCTTTTGTACCTGATCGACCAGCACCGGGGCCGCTGGTTGCTTCACTTGGTCGATAATAACCACCTCGACCGTATTATCACCGCGCTCTACGGGAAAGACTTTGGCCCCTCCGACACCGGACACTTCTTTTGCACATTGCAGATAGTGGTAAATGTTCGCGCTCGTTGGTGGTGTCCGGACAGCAATATAATATCGTTCACGCAAACTATCATCGGTTTCGGCCGCATATCCCCCATCGGTCGGCTGCGGATTGGTGACGGCTGTGATCCCTGAGAGCGTCACGGGCATCTGTGTAATCTGATCGGCTGGAACATTCCCGACAGGACCGGACAGGACGCTTTTCACCTGTAATGTGCCTGATCCCGTGATCATCTTCGTCTCAGCTGCTGCGAATTGCACACCAGAAGGCGTTTCAAATAGGTCCCCCACATTCACAGCGCCGTTTCCGGTCACCTGTAGGATTCCCGAACCATATGTGGCCGGAGTGCGGACAATGCCTTTCCGTTGCTTGACGAAAGCTTCCAGTAGCGCGCCTGTCAGGTTGTCTACGTCCAGCAACCGCTGAATCCCTTCAAGATCCCCCTGAAGATCAGATACCACAATGGCCACGCTCTTGAGCATGTCATGAATCAAATACCCTTCTGATTTGTCATACGATGGATCAATATAGCTCAAGAGCTGATCGAGTAATGCAGCAACTTTTTCATCATCCACTGTATCTCACCTCGCTTTCAAAGTCTTCGATGATCTTTCGTCTCGTCAAGATGTTAAACGACAGGATAGCCTTTCCGTCACCGCGCTGAACGGTTAAATCCTCAATGCCGGTCACTTCTGGATGGAGTACAATCGTTTCCGTGATTTGTCTCCCGAGTTCGGATGTGATCGTCGCTAGGGGAATGTCTTTGCGACCGATAAACTTGGCAAGCCCAATCCCGAATTCCGGGCCGTACACCGGATATTTATCCGTCTCCGTGATCAAAACCATGGCCACCCATTGTTTGATGGCTTCTTCATAGGTAGCCTCAACCGGCTTTCCATCCTTCAGTACGTATCTTTGCTCGTTGAAGTCAAATAAAAAGACTTTACCCATCGAAGCTGCGGGTAAAGTCTCTTCCGTTTCATCAAATGCCAATTCCGGAAACATGTTATTCACCTGCCTTGTCGATTGCATAATACGTCTGGCCATGAGGCGCGGGTATCAGGATCACATAGTCCCCAGGCGTTAACGGAACCGGTATATGGTACAGCCAATTGGCTATAACCAGATCTTCCGCATCGAGGATAATTTCATCCCCGATGGAGACCGACAAGGCGGGCATTCCGGAAATCACTTTCCCGAGTGTAATGCCTGGCATGTTCGGGTTATTCCGCGATTTGAACAAGATCGCAAGCTTTACGTCCCATTTATCCATCAGAACGCCTCCAATTCAACCGCTACTTTGTGAATACCGTTGTTCACGGTATGATTGGCCGTCTTGATCAGGTATTTTCCCACAATGCCGGTGACCGGTTCATTCATGTTCAGAATTCGTCCCGCGCGAATCTCATCATGGCCCATCATTTCACAGGAGATGGTCTCCCCGATCCGGTTCAGCTGGCCCAGGGTATTGGCCGCGATGTTACGCGCCTGGGATGCATTCTTTTTATCAACCGTCACGACATCTGTTAGCTGGCCAAACTTCGTGATGCTCGCCTTGTCCGATGCTTGCGCATAAATCTTTGTGGACTTCTCATCCTCAGACACGACAACCACATTGTTTTTCATCTCTTCGATGCTTAATTCTCGTGTCGGATTAGCAATGGTATCCGTGACCGGATAGGCGTATGTGTTATAGCTGAGCCGAGTAATTGGATTGATCACTAAATCGGACATCTTTCGGATGGTCAATATTCCTTTTGTCATCTCTACCCGATATTTCTGCTTCGTTTCCTTATGCACCTGATCCAAAATATCCATGATGATATCACTAACCAGCGCTTCCTTGTAAATCTGTGTGATCAGCGTCGGCATGTTATCGATTTGATGCTTCACGCCGAATTTATCCAACAGCTTGGCAATGGCCTGGGAAGCAGCTGCTTTTTTGAACTGGATAATGGTCTCGTTTTTGTTCAGATACCAAGAGCGGTCAAAGCATGTAAAGGATTTGGATGTCCTGCCATTAATGCCGCATGTGACGACCACATAGTAATTCAAGAACTTACCGTCATTGAATAAGGCCACTTGATCCCCAACTTCGATCAGATCCCAAGGATTAAAGAACCGGCTATCGTTATGGATGTAATCGAAGCTGAGTTCCTCTCCCAAAGCATCGATATTGCTCGACCAGGATAAACTTCCGACCAACTGCGTAACGTTTTGTTTCTTACCGTTTTTCATAAGCAAAATCTGATGCATTTACGTCACCTTCACAAACTTGAATTCTTTGACGGCCAAGGAATACTGGATATCCCCGCTGCGGTCCCAGCCGTAGACAAAGTTATCAATGGTGCACGGCATGTTTAACACTTCCTGTTCCTTGTTGTCCGTAATAATCACCCGCAGCGGCACGCGCCGTTCTCGCCACTTCCGGAAGAACTGCACATAGGACCACCCGAGCCGCTTGTCCTTCATAAAAGGATAGATCCGCATCGGGAAGAACGATTCAATAGCCAACGAGCGAAGTCCCGGCGTCCCGATTAAATTGATTGTCCCGAGATTCATTGTCTGAAATTCTTCGTTATTCCACGGATGCTCGATATTCATTTCAGGCGGCAGAACCGGCAGCCTTCGGACTTCTTCAAAGCTGTTAGCCGCAAATACAATATCCATGCTCTCTCGCCTCCTTACACATTCCCGAGTGCTATTTCTAGCTTGGATACGGCTTTATTCATCAGTTGATTGACATACTCTTCCTCACCGATGACATTGCCCTGAATAATGATTTCAATCTTGATCGGCCCCCGGCTGGCATTGATCATCTTTTCAGACTTGTCGGCCGGGATCACCTGGCTTCCGCCTGGAAGATTGACGATCTCGCCGCCCCGCTCATTGATTTGCGCCAAACCACCCTTGAAATAGCTGGTTCCGAGTGCGAATTTCGGGATTTTGGGGATACTGACGCCGAACGTGCCGCCGCCCATCCATTCCGGAATATCCACGCTGATACTGTTGACTTTATCGATCAGGCCATTAATCATTTCGATGATGGCATTGATCGGAGCTTTTGCGTATGTCTTGATCAGGCTAAACGTACCGCTGAAGGACTCCACGATGCCATTCCATGCCCCGTCCCAATCGCCTTTAAAAACGGACTTCAGGAATTTGGTAATACCGCCAAAAATCTGTTTGGTGCTGCTCACGACGCCGCGAACCGTTTCCAGGAACTGTTGACCAAGAGGGAACGAATTCAGCCAGTTCCCTACGCTGCTTACCGTGTTCACGATGAAGGTTTTAATGCCCCCCCCTACGCCTTTCAGCATCCCGCCCAGCTGCTGAGCTTTCAGCTTCACAGTATCCCAGTTTTTCCATAGGGCAATCCCTACCCCGATCACAGCGCCAATGGCAATAGCGATGAGTCCAAACGGGTTCGCTGCTGCCGCAACATTCAATGCGATTTGCGCAACTGTCATCCCTTTCGTGACTGCTGTCCATGTCTTGAAAAGTCCGCTGATTGTTCCCACAATCTTCTGAGCTGCAATAGCTGCCGTAAGGCCACCAATCACCGGTATAAGCCAATCGGCGTTATCCTTGGCCCAAGCAATCGAGTCTTTGAATCCGTCGATGACTTTCGCGCCCTTGGTAAACGCCTCCTGGATGGCAGCTTCGATTTCCGGAGAATGATCTTTGAACCACTGGCCAAACTCGCTAAGCTTCGGCATCAATCGATCGGAAATCGGAATCAATACGGATGTTTCGATCATCCTCCCGATGCCTTTCATGGCCTGTAGGGGGTTCTCGTACTTGACCTGATTAATCCCTTCCATGGTGTTCTTGGTCATATCGAACTGCTTCCGAGCTGATCCGAGCGCGGCAATAACATCCTTCTCCATATCCTCAGCCTGCGTACCGAAGAGATTTACGGATGCTGCGTTTTTCTTGGCCGGGTCTTCTATCTTTTCCATAGCTGCCATCACTTGCCCGAATGCCTTCTTGGCCGCAGGCCCACCTTCGGCAAACGCAGCTGTCATTTTCTCACCGCTCAGTCCAAGCGCTTGAAAGCCCTCCATGGATGTTTTAGAGCCATCTTTGGATTTAATACCAAACTCTTTCATGGCATCTGCTACCTTATCTGCGTTGAATGCCCCTTCAGCCAAACCGGAACCGAGCACGTCAAACATTTCATTGGCCGAGTAGCCAAGATTATTAAAGTACACGCTGTATTCGTTTGCAGTGTCTAATAGATCCCCGGCTTTATTCAGACCATTTTGCGCCCCTTGAGCTAAAAGGTTATAAGCTTCCGTGCTGGAGATTCCAAAGTTTTTCATCATCGTGTCAGCGACTTTGATCGACTCCGAGACATCTTCCCCGAACACATCCCGGTACGTCACGGCTAACGAGGTGGTTTGTTTCAGCTCGTCCCCAACTTGACCCGTTACCTGTTTGGCGGTTGTCATGGCATTCGCTAAGTCGGACCAGCTTTCACCCATATTCAACTTGTAAAGATCCGTAATTTGTCCTTTCATGGCTTTCATTTCTTCTGTCGTTGCACCTGTAGCCGCCTGCATGTTCGTCATGGATGATGAATAGTCCTTTACGAAATCAATGCTGCTGGTTATGCCGGATGCGGCAAGCGCAATCCCGCCTATCGCGACACCAACCCCGACGGCCGCTTTCGCTGCTGCTCCAAAACCACCTACCGCCCGCTGCTTGAAGCCATCGACATGGTTGTTAAGAACTTTCATCTGCCGGCTGTTCTGTTTGGTGTTATCAGAGGCCTTTTTCAGCTTGGAAGAAAACTTGTCTCTCAGATTTAGGACGGTGTTAATCGTTTTGGTCGCCAATGCCTGGCCACCCCCTAAAACAAAATAGAGGGGCTATTTGCCCCCCGAATTGAATAATTGCCTGTATTCTGTTGCTTTGTCCTCGTAATACTGCTCCATCCAAGCCCGATAGACGGATTTCTCGATTTCTGAGAGTTGAAGTAATTTATCATGATCCTGACCGCGTAAGACGTAAAACCCGATCATCTGCATATCAGGATCATGCTTGATTAGTTTTTTATTTCTTCATCCAGCTTCTGAGGTTTCGTGAAGCCGCTCAACTCCATAGCCTTTTCAGCAAGATCTTTGATCTCGTGCAATTCCAAGAGCTTCTCCACAATCTCCACATTGTCGGTGACATCGTATGCCGCCAGCAGATCCGAACTTCGGAACAAACTTACGCAGTTGTAGATGAGGAACATATTTGCGTAAACCTGGCTCTCAGTTGTTTCGCCCGACATATCGACGCTTTTGAAAAAGATGTTACGTGGCGGACTTTGTACGGTTAAGTAACCGCCCAGGCTTTCGACATACACATCCTCGGATCGCGTGCGTGCCGCCTCTTTCTCTGCTTTCTTCGCTACCAGATCCGCCAGTGTCAGTTTTACATCTTGTTTTTGGTTTTCCATAATCTTGTATCCTCCCTCAAATTAAAAAGGAAGCACTCAAAGTGCTTCCCGTTTGTGTTTTTTTTAATTACATCGTGCCTAGGATTTCATAATCAGAGAACGTGAACGGCAGCTCTTCCTCACTGATCGCTTTTGCCTCGGTACTAGCCCCGAACTCAGTGAAAATAACGCCAAGTAGAGCCACGCGTTCTGCCTTTCCTGTAGCGCGGTTTTGAATCTTGGTTACAATTTTGATCTCTGGCATGACACCTGTTTTAAACGCTTCCCCCATAATAGAAGCGCCCCGGCTTCGGATCTTATTGAATGTGGCAGTGCCTTCCCCTCCAAAACCCATATATTTCTTATATGTGCGCGGATCACCGAGAAAGGTAACGTCCTCGAATTCGCCTGTCATTTTGTATTCTAACGATTTCAGGTCTGGCCAAACTTCATTATTGACCCAGACGGCAGAATCATTCCCGCTCACAACCTGGTTTCCCATGTACGGATTCATCGTGTTCTTTCCTCCGATCGTTTAAATGATTATTGAAGCTCTACATTGAACGTGAAATCTTCCATAGCATCGGTAATCTTGATATTCCCGCCCAGGTAGACATTGGAACGAAATGTGTTATTCAACACCTTTTGCTCGTCCCAATCTTCAGCCTCTGTTTTGCCGATGGCTACCCACGCTGCCCGCTGCGCCTCAATATCGACAAAAGCTTTATTGTCGAACGTGTTATCCAGGACATCCTCACCAGCTAGGGCGGCAAAGTAACTATTGATGGACGTGATCAGGAGCACCTGGTAATCATATTTGTTCTTGAACTTACCCATGTACTCGTTTTTGAATGTGTTTTTGATATCCTCTCGGATCAGATCCATCGACTCGACAATCAGGATTTTCTTGAAGTCCTCGGACACCGTAGGGGATAGCGTTGTAAGTGAATTGACCCCTCTGGCCACACGGACAACTTCCTCATCGTTAAAGAGCACGAACTTCCCAGCTTCTACAGCGGCCTCAACATCTGCCGGTTCTTCCACGCTGATAACATCCGCGAAGGAATAGAATGTACTGGAACGGGTAAGCGGCAGGCCAGCCAGCAATCCAAGCAGGCAAGGGATGAACTTATCCCCGGTTACGGTCCCATCTGTTGTCGTGATACTTGTATTCACGAAGTTCACTATGTGCTGGCAATCTGGATCGACGGCATTAAAGACAACCGCCTTGATGCTTTTGCCCAGCTTTTCCTGCTCTTTGACATAGGCGACGAGATCCGTTTGCTCATCTTCGGTCCCTTCAGCCAGGCCGATCCAGTTATATTTGCGGCTGCCGATCCGCTGCAACGCGTCTCCGACCACCGCGACGCTGCTTGTAGCTACCGGCGCGACAATGACTTTAGCAGCTCCCATCCGCAGTACGTCCTTAATATATTGCACGCTGGCTGCGGTAAACTTGGTCGCATCGATCTGAAGCTGTGACTTGTATTCCTTGATGGCATACGTGGTATCCGTGTCATCCTTGAGAATCAGGGATACAATCCCTCTAGCCGAACGCTGTATCAGCGTAGCCGCCAGCTTTTTAAATGTGATATCGATACTTGGCAATCCGATCGCCATATCTCAATCCCTCTTTTCTACGTTCAAATATAGGTCGTTCATGTCCTCTCCGGTTTCGGTCATGTCAAATTCGAGTAGATAAATCTCGAACGTGGCCTGAAGCACTCCATCCGTAGCTCTGGCATCGAAATCGGAAGGAAAGACAGGATATCCTTCCTTCAGTTCAATACATCCCTTGAACCCAAGCTCCAACATTTCTGTCATATCTAGCAGCTCCTGCTGCTTGTGATGACGATCCGAAGGGAAGTAATAGATTCGGATAAGGATCGTCCGTTCCCGGCCGTAGCTGCCATGCTGTGAACCTTGCAGCTCCGTTTCAACAAAAAAAGATGAGGGTGAAAACCCCTCACTAATATCATTGCTCTGAATCTCCACGTCCGGTGCGATGGTCAACAACCGTTCATTAATGGCCGTGACAATTTCTTTTAACGTGATCATTTACTTCAGTCCTTTATCCAGCAGTTCATCGACGAAATCCTCACACGCGCTGAAGAACTTGTCCTCATACCCTTTGTGGGCTTTCTGGAACACTCGATGGCCGCGAACGAAACCGACCACCTTCCCGCTTTTGGTTACTTGCCGATGGCCGTCTTCAATCAAGTGCGCGTGCGGGGATGAGTTATACACCCGAATAGATAAGGTGTCCCCTTGATACAGGTACACCTTCCCGCGCTTAATGCCCTTGATGTAGTTGCCTGTCCGTTTCTTGACTTCTTTGCGGGCAATGGATGCCGTGTATCGTCTGAGCTTGGTTCCTTCGGATTGAAGGAATTTCCGGGTTTCCCTGGGTGTCTGGCGCTGTGCTAAATCAAGCAGCTGAACGGTGAAGTCATCCAGTTCGGACAAGTCAAATTCGTTACGGCTCATGTAATCACTTCCTCGGTAAAGATTTCAAGCTTGGCATTTCGGAAATACGGATTCAGGATAAACTTGATATTAAACCGATGTTCCTTGTAGGTGATCCACATGTCCTGCTTGATGTCTTTCCCGCTTCCATACCGGACGATGATCTTGTGTGTGGTATTACTCAGCTTCGTTTCTGCTTGCGCCCGCTGCAATGTCGCCGTTTGCGGGATGATTTCAACCCACACCTTCTCTTTAAAAACGGCATCCCGGTAATCCGTCTGTTTCATCTCGTTTTGAAACTTCTCTTTGTGCCAAACGGTAGCTTTCCCCCGCAGCTTCCCAGCGTTCATGACGTCACCCCGCTTTGGACACTCAGCTGGACAATGAAGTTCTGGATCACGGTCGGTATCTTGATATCCTTGTCCGTGACTTCCCGGTTTTCATAGAACAGTGCAACCAGCATCAGAACCACGATGTTATAAAGCTCGTTTCTCTGTTGTTCCGGTACCCCCGCGCCGCGAAGGTACTCCTTTGCACCGGCAATAAAACCGGTGATCAGAAGGTCATCTTCGTCATAATCCACCCGAAGGTAATCCTTAACGTATTGAAGGTTCATGGTCCATCTCCTTCATACTCCCAATCGCTTGGGAATTTCGTTTATTCGTTCCCTGTGACATCTCCTGTTGGTGGATTCGCTTCGGAAGTTTCTGAACTTCCTGCTGGGGGAACGCTGTCCTCTGATGTCGGCTTGTCTTCTGTGGCCTTCTGTGTGCCTTCAGGATCGTTTTTTACCGTTTCCTGAACTTCTACAGCAACTTCTACCGAAAACGGCGCCAGAACGATTCTAGCGCCGCTATGCTCGGATTCAAAACGGATCTTCTCGGACAGTTGTTCATGCTCGGTTATGCTGAGTGGGCGATTCGCTTTCCAAATGACCAGCACTTCCTCGCCGACTTTAACTTCGTCTGCCTTTTCAGCAGTTATTTTCTTTCCTCGTGCCATAATGGCTCATCCCTTTCTGTAAAGAGGGCGTAGCGCCCTCTGGATTAAGTTGTTGTGCCTTTTTTGACGATGACCACGCCGTTTGGATCAATCAGCTTGCCGTCAGCGATCAGAATCGCCTTGTCCACCCACTCGTTTGTGTCGTGATCAAAATAACGGAAGAGCTGCATTTCAAGATTCGAATTGAAACCGTAGTTCTTCAGGTTGCACAGAATAGCGACCGCTTCACCGGCAGCGGCATCGTCGTAGAACGGAAGGACATCATCCTCTACCTCAATGACTTCCTTGCCGCTAAAGCGTCCCTGTGGCCCCTCTGTGATGCCGTAGTTCGTGCGGGCGATGGGTTGACCTTGGTCATCGGTCATCCCGTCAATGTAGCCATCATACGTTGAGGACGCCATAATGAAGGCTGCCCCGGCCTTATAGGCTAACGGCAGCTTAGCCAACACTTTCTTCTTCCAACCTTCCCACGAGGTGAATTCTGCATCGGTCAACGTGACAATCTGCGCAGCCGGAACCCGGTCATCGTTCAGAATGCCTTTTGCCTTTCCGTTCCCATCCCCGCGAACAACGGCCAAATCAATGGCCTTAATCATGGCTTCCACAATCAGCTCAGTAATCGTGGCTTCAAACCCTTCCAGCGTTGTGGTGTCGGCCAGCAGCGAAATGGCCACTTTGCATTCGAGACCGTGATAATTAAAGGATACCTTCGTATTAGCCGTAACCTTTTGTTTGTCCGAGGGCGTAGTTTCCCCGATCCATTGGGCTACCGGCTTAAGCGTGGCGATTGGAACATCTACGCCGCCTTTAATATTGAGTTGGCGCACCCGCTTGAAGATTTGCCCATATACCTTCAGTTGTCGCACGACTTCACTTAGGATCGTCGTCGGAATGACGGCGGACACATCGGCCGTCGTGGTCGTGGCTCGAAGCTCCGGCGTGATTTCTCCAGTCTTGGCAAACTTCATGAAGGCACTGCGATATTCTACCGAGCTGTACGGGTCCGCAGGTTGCTCCGATCGCTGATGCTGTTGCATTCCGTATGAGCTGAGTACTTGAGCTTGCGCGGAACCTCCCGGCGCTGGAACTTGGCTTCTGCCTTCAGCTGGCGGCGTGCTTCCTCCTGCTGGTTCCTCAGGTAGCTTGTCCAGTTCGCTGCGGATCTCGCTAATCTCCCCGTTAATGCCATCCAGTTCAGTGTTAATGCTCCGCAGCTCTTCAATCGTTGTGGCCTTATCAGCCTGAATCCCCAGCTCTTTCTTGCGCGCTTCTTTCTGTCCCAGCAGTTTCTCCAAAAATTTTCTCATCGTTCATCAACCTTTCAAGAGTATTTGACTTCGTAGGCGTAACATTTCAAGCTCGTTGTTCGAACTCGCCAGTTCGGACCGCGCACTCTCCAGTGCGGCGCGGGCACTTTCCAGTGCCTGCTCGTCACGAGCGTTTATATCAGTTCCGGCATAGGCCGGAAAGGATACCGCAGATACTTCAATGACGCGGGCAATATCCAGGATTCGGCGAACCGGCATATCCGTGTCCAGCCCTTCCCACTTCTGATCCCGGATGAAAAAAATAAAGGACATGCCGTTAACGTCCTGCCTTGCGATGGACGAATGCAATGCCCTTGCCTCGGTATTATTTTCGATGTCCAGATTTCCCCGGACGAGCAGTCCCGTGTCATCCACACTCAGCTGCAGGGTCGAATTTGCATTGTTATTACGGCTTCTAGCTAGTGGTATGCTTTGTAAATTGTGATTCACCGTAAGCACCACGTCTCTGAAATCCGTTTTTGAGAATGCCGTTCGTTCAATGATTTCTTCGTACCATCCACCGATGACGGTTTTTTGATCAAACACGGCGGCATGTCCCTCAATGACCCCGCTCTCCTGTTCGGCCCTTAAATCCGGAAATGTGAAGGAACGCTTTTCCCTGGTCATCAGATCCGGAAGATTAGTCTTGCTCATTGTCTTCCACCGCCTTTCCTTTGTTCATGTTTGACATCTGGTATTGGTTAATCAGTGTAACGTCAATGTAATTCAGTGATTGCGTTCGGCGCTCACCACCCTTCACGGGCGGATACCCGAGCAGCTTCAGCTTTTGGTTATCGCTGAGCAGGCCCTGTTCGCCGGTTACTTTGATCAAATTCAACTTAGCCCCGGTGCTGAGGTAATTCATATCGCGATGGTAGAAAACAATCTCGTTGCCTACATCCAGCTCCCGCTCTGTAAACAGAATCTTCGAAAACTTTTGGCCAAAATAAATGACCAGTGGCTCGAGCGTTTTTTCATAAAACGCTTGATACTGGTCATCGTTGAATTCGCCGGTGATGATCGGCAAGGATACCCCGAACCAATTCAGCACACTTTGCTGAAGGAAAGCTAGGGTATCCTTATCTATGAATTTGACATCTCCCTTAATCGGGATGTATTCCCCTTTTAAGTCAACCGGCAATATCCCGCTTTCGCCTGAAGCGATAAGGCGTTCAAATCTTGCACGTTCCGCCCGACTGGCATCATCATCCATCATGGTTGACACTTTGAGCACTGCCTGAACAGCCGCATTAATCTTGGCCGCTCTTGCTAACCCCTGGGATAGCGTATGATTCGTTTCGAGGACCTTCAACAATGCGGCGTTATCCGGCTGGCCGTTCATCCCGCCGCCCATCATCTCGTTCACCGAGAATTTCTTGCGTAGATGGATTACATCCGCATATGGGAACATGAAATTTGTTCCGTTCGGGAAATAGAATCGAATCAGCATAACGCCTCGCGGGTCCTGTAGAAATTCAACGCGGCTTGGATTGATGGGATAGAAGGCGCGGTATGTCCGCTTCTCGATGCCGCTGCTGGTATCCGAATCGAAGATTGGTATGATAAAGGCGTTGTAATTCATAAACAGCAGCCAGATCGTTTTTTCGATAAACTCACTCGTTGTCATTAGCGGATTCGGGCCAAACTTTAGCAGCCGGTTAATGTTGCCCTTCGGGATATGCTGCTCATCATCCCCATGGCGGATATGGCGCGGCTGAAGCTTGCTCATCTCTGTTGCAATCGCATTGATACAGTCCTGCACGATATCAGAAGCATAGATATCTGTCCCGAACTGGCTAAAGATCGGCATCCCACCGCTCATCATACGCATGATCTTCGCGTCTTTTCGCTGGCTGGCCCAGCCTCGAAGCACGTCCAATAACGACATGGTATTCCTCCTTTCCTTAGAATTAAGCGGACAGCCGCAGGAAATCGCTTCGGTTATCCAAGTACACCCGATAACAGATGATCAGCGTCACCGCGCCGTCGATCTTTTTATCTTCCTTGCCTTGAATTTTGACTGGCATTTGTTCCATCTTCGAATTGACGGCAATGGACGTATTTTCCAGACACCATCGATCCAGGCTGTCATCGTTGTAATAAATCAGATCACTTCGAAGATCCGCTTCGACCAATCGCATGGGTTCCGACATCGGCCCCCAATCTTGAACCACACGAACCGTATCAAACCCGAGGTCTTCCATTTCCTTCGCCCAATAGACGGCCGACCATTTGTCATATCCAATTTTTAAGAATCGAATGCCGTACTCTTTGACGAGCTTAACGAACCACGCTGTGACATGGCTGAAATCATTCTCGTTCCCGTCGCTGATCGTAATTCGGCCTTGTCGAACCCATTCCTTGTATTTGTCCTCATCCTCTTTGGACAGGTTCAACAGCTTCGTTTGCGGTATAAAGTATTGAGAAACGGTGTACTTCTTCCCGTCCTTAATGAACAAGGCTCTTGCACATGCCAAGTCGCCTGACTTGGATAGGTCAACGCCGCCGATCGCGACACGCCCGCGCATTTCTTCCAGTTCAAACGGCTCGTCTTTGCTGTTCCGTATTTCTTCAGCCAGCAGCCACGCCGCCGCATTGTTGGATTTGATATTGAAATCTTTAGACAACATAAAAACCCGCTCGGCTTTGTCCTTCTGCGCCTTGCGGATTTGGTCTTTGATGTATTTAACTTTCTTGATGCTGCCCAAGCTTGGATTCGATTTTTGCCAGGACTTCGGGTCTTGCCATACTTCCTGTTCGCTGTCCTGCGTGTACAGCCAGGCCAGCAGCGTGGCGTCCTCCTGTTCGCCCTCCAGGACTCCCCTCGCATACTTCAATTCCTGATCGAGATAACCGTCATTGACAAACCCCTCGGTCGTGATGTTGATAAACCATGGCTCGTCCTTGGTGGACTGTGATTGGTCAATGGATTTGGCGATGACGTTCGTTTTCATCTCATGGGATTCATCCAGGATCGCGCCATCGATGTTGCGCCCTTCTTTGTTTCGGGTCTTGTCCGAAATTTTGAAGATCCGGCTGCGGTTCTTTTGATTGTAAATCCCCTTCAAGTTCTTATGCGTCCGTTTGCCTTTCGGATCGAACTGCTCCCGCATGTTGTTGATCTCACCAAAGATTAAATCCGCTTGGCTGTCGTCATTCGAGGAGCACACGATATCATTACCGCCGGTTCCGACCATTAGTTCCGTTAAACACAGCGCCGCGCACAGTGTTGATTTCCCATTTTTCCGAGCGATCAGAAGAATGGCTTTCTTGAACCTGCGCAGCTTCGGCTTCGGCGGATATTCTTCATAATATCGATAGTATCCTTCGTCTGACCACTTGAACGAATAAAAAACCTCAATGAACGCTTTCTCCCACAACTCCAATAAAAACGGCTTTCCGTAAAACGGGCTTTTCGTGTGGCGACAAAAAGTCTCGATGAACTCGATTCGGAAATGTGCATCTGAAGTGTCGTAAATGTAATCCGGGTTTTCCAAATCGGCGACCAGGTTGTTCAGCAGTTGCGTTAATTCCTGGCCCGCAATAATCTCGCCACGATCAATGGCGCATTTGTATTGCAGTAGATAGTTAGTCGCCCTGACGTTCACGCAGGAACTTATCGAATTCGTCATCGTCTTCGATCACGTCCTTCATCAGTACCCCATTCAGCGTTTTTACAATAACAGAATAAGAGTTGACGTTCTTCAAATACTGCTTGGCCGCTTCGACGGTCCGCTGAAGCCGGGGATTCGTCGGATGGAATTCCACCATGCCGGTCTCTGCCATCCGGCTGCGCAGCTCCGAATTTTCTGCTTTCAGAAAAGCCGCATCTTGAATAAGACCGTCAACCAGCTCCGCCTTTTCCGGGTCAACTTTTTTGAATATTTCCCGAAGCTTCGCTTCTTCTCGTTTGTAAATTTCATTTTTGGCAGAAATTCGAACCACCTCACCGATTTTCAAAATTTTGACCTTGTGCGAAAAAAGGGTTCCCTATACGGTCCTGGACGGACCTTCATTTTTTTTGTTACCGGGGGGCTTAGATTACGAGATGAATTTTTAATGCTTTAGACGTTCGTTCAAGTACTTCGCCAACAATCTCGTCAGCCTCATCGGTTCCCTTGCTCATCAACAGTGACATTAATATCTGAATCGAAATCAGGTGAATGATCATCTGTTCCTAAATCCTTTTCAATGCTGTCACACACTTCATTCAATCTTTCGGCAAGGTGCTTTCCCTCGCTAGCAAGCAAACTGTATTTGCTTTCATTCATACGGATCAGTCTATCCAGGTACTCCATCTTTGCATGTATGTTTGCTCTTGGTTTGATATCGAACAATGGAGTAACCAGTTCGGGCTTACCATCCCGTAATTCATCCGACAGGATTGGATTAGCAGACTTCCTTTTCCACTTAAACATCGTGAGCCCTCCCTTTATCCAAGTGCGCAGTAAGCAGCCATCTTTCTTCTCGCTTGAAATCGCCAAGCAATCTGTCCTCACTGTCAACCCGAAGGCCGTCCTTCAATTGCCTTGTTGGATATCCGCAATATGCGTATGTCCATTCCCTTCTACGCAATCCGTTATCCTGGGCAATCTGTTCAGCTTCTGCAAGATTGGCAGCGGCAATGATGTATCTTTGAAAACCATTAGCATTCAACGGTAGATCACCTCGCGGCGTATTATTTACCCAAGGAAGTTTTTTGATATTCAATAACCAGCCTCATAACTTCCTGTCTATCAAAACCCTGATTCAACAGTGCATCCCGGTACTTTGCCAGCAGCTCTGCCATGTCACGCATCGCGGCTAACATTTGATCCCATTGTGCTGTATCATTCATCTTCCTTCGCTCCCTCAAGGTTGATATTGTTCAAACCATTTATCGATGTAGCCACGCCATTCATCACGGCGATACTTGCGGTTCTCGTCCACTTCCAGACGCGCCAGGCATTCCTCGCGGCTCACATCACAAAAGATTAGCTCAGCCCCTAAGTCATCGGCCAGACGTTCACGCTTCCGCTTGTCCGCATACCCTCCGATCACCCAAGCGCTACGCCACTTACCATAGCGAGTCTTGATATTGTCGATCAGCATGTTATGAATGCCTCTCACATTAAATAACAGCCCGTCAGGCTTATCATAGTTCGGAAGCATGGACACCGCAGCATACAGCCTATCCATATCCACGATCAAATCCCCTCGTGTCATGTGCTGTTGAACATAATCCTCGTGTCCTGCCAGCGGCGGACCATACACAACGTAAACACCTTTTTCTCTTTGATAGCCGAACCGGCCGTGAATCTCGTTGTGGCATTCATGGTGAACCACCAGGATATTCTCAGGATTCAGGGAGATGTTTACGTCATGGACGTTCTCAGGAGTCAATTCGATAATATGGTGAAGGGTTAGCTCGCTGGACTTAATCACATATTTTCCACAGTGTTCACAGCGCATCCCGTTGTCTCTAATCGCTCGTTCATTGATCACAACCAGACGGAACTTTTGCCACGCTTCACTAGCATAGAAGCTCTTCAGGATCGCATATCTAGCCATATCACCACGCCTCCGATTTAAGCTTGTTCACTTCAAGCTGCATCCGCTTGACCTTCAGCTGTAATTCCTCGGTGGTCAGCTCATTGCGGTCAAACTGATCAAGCATTGTCACACAACGCATCTTCCTACCTTGAACGGCCGTAAGCGCGCTATGTATTTGAAGCATTCGCTCAAGCTTTTGCGGCTCTTTCGTCTTCTCTTCCACAATCTGCTTTTGCAAAGTCTTAACCGGCTTGAACTGCGGAACACCATCCACAAAATGAAGCGTCTCAGCCCCTTCTGCTTCTGGATCGTCCACCTCATTGAAATGATACCTCCGTTCAATACTCATTCGATCATGCCCCGCCTCAATCTCATTCATGTTTTTCATCAACATGAACTCCCGATACTCTAGCAGCGCGATTTCATTAACAAGTATCTGTCGCGGATCGGTTTCCATCTGCATGAGCTTCAGTTTATGTTCGGCTGCAATCTGGCTCATCCACATGGATTCGTACATGCCATGCTTCCAGCCATTCTTATTTCCCGGTGGAGCGCCACCGCCTTTATTTCCTACAGCATTGGTATTTCCCGGCTGCCCTCCGCGCTTACGTCTTGGCCTGGCTTCCCAAGCATCTTCATGCTTCCACTTTCGGACGAGGGATGCGGATACCTCCAAGCGCTTGGCAATATCAACAAGCGGCATCGTTCGATTACTTTTTTCCCACAAACTAAATGCCTTGTCTCGTTTTTCACTGCGTCCTCTACTCACCTCATCACCACCACCTCCGAACGGTATTTGAGTTTGGACAGTACACTTTTGACAGTTGCTTCCAAACGTTACTTCAGCAGGCTAAAGGTTGTCGTCTGTTTTCTTCTAAATACTGGTTTTTGAGTGAAACATAATGGTAATACTGTTGCACTCGTTTTAGGCAAAAAAAATTGCATTTCTTCATATATGGATCTCTCCATTATGAAGGGACTGCAATGAACACGGAATTATGTTGCACTGAATTTAGCGAAGAGCCATGATAGCCCGGTCCATCATATCCTGTGTAAGCCCGATATAGTCCAAAGTTTCCCTCGGATCACTATGACCGAACATATCCATTAGTAACGCTAGATTCTCTGGATTTTGCATATATAACCGATAGGCCCATGTCTTTCTCAATGTATGGCAACCAATTTCTTTTAAACCGAATTCCCTAGCTGCATCATTCAGAAAACGATAGGCGGTTGTCCGGTCAATCGGTTGGTTTTTCATGCGGCTGATCTTCTTCCGCTGCCTGCTGGCAAACAGGAAATCAGATCCTTTCATACCGGATATGTACTCATCCAGATCACTTCGAATACTTGGATGGATAATGAACCGTTTAGCATGTTTGTTCTTTTGCTCGATCAAGCTAACATGGGAGCCGCGAACCTCGTCAACCCGAAGCTTACATAAATCAGATACCCGTAGTCCGCTGTAGATCCCGATACAAAAGAACAAATAGTTTCGCATACTTCGCAGCAGGAAGTATTCCTTCATTCCGTCTATGATTCGTTCGTCGCGAATCGGCTGTACTTTCTTCATATCACCACCTCAATGTAAACCCTGAGAAAAAGAAATACCGCCCCCGAAGGAGCGGCTATATAGGAGAATGGTTATGAAACCCGTTGTTGGTTGGCCTTGATAGGATTCGAACCTATCTAATCCTGAAGGCCATGAAAATATCCGTATTTATACCCCGCCCGGATGGAGCGGATTCGGGGCATCAAACCCCACCTCACACCGAGCCCTTGACGATGAACGTCTAAGGATGAATCGTTCCATCCCACAGCGCGGCCGAGTTCCTACCGCGATAACGGGCAGTAGGCACACCGGAGAGGTTGAATTCCTCTCTATGTGCCTACTTTATAACTGAACTACAGACGCTGTGCGGACACTGAACAGACAAGCAATTGACAGTGTACAGACAAGATACAGACAGATTTTCAAATTACACAACGCCCCATAATTTAAGCGTGCTTGCGACTGATTCTACCCCGTCCACAATCCGTCTATCAAACGTTCGTTCGTGGATTCTGTTCCACCGGATAACGGCTGCTTTGCGGGGATTCCCCTTCATAAATCGGTATTCCATCATGGCCCTAAGTTCCATGTCTACTATTACTCGAATTGCACGTTCTATATTTTCCGTTTTGAACTTCCAATCTTCATAAATGATTTGTTGCTTCTCATTTAGAACATCACAAGATCCCAATTCATCGACAATCTTACGCATTCTGATGTATCGTCTGAGCAACGTCTTTGCTGCAATACGATCCTCTTCTGTGACGCTTTCGTAAAATTCCACCTGCACCACCGCAGCCCCCATAGTTGGCTCCTTTCTGTATAATTACGCTTTGGCTTCTCCCAATGCTGTAATGGCAAATGTTACGGCTGTGGACCATGTAAAATCCCCTTCGTTCCCCTTTCTGTCAATGGGTACATACCCTGCATCTAATCTTCCTTCCCTAACTTCCAGCTTTTCTAACCGGCGCAACAATCCATTCTTTAGGACATAGGTCTTACCGACTTTGATTGCGTTTATATTCATCGTCTGCTCTCCAATAGTTCCGGGTTCTCGTGTATGTTGCCGATCTTCTTTGTCCCTTCAGCCCAACAGTAATCCCGGTCGAATTCTATTACGTCCGAAGCCCAAACAAATCCATCCGGAAGACTATCAGCGACAAACATATAAGCACACCCTACATACTTTACTTCGCAAGAATGCTTCGTTCCTTCGTATTCAAGTTCCACTATGTCACCGTTGTATATCTCGTCTTGGTTCTCATAATCTTCATGGAATCCGGTGTATTGCATGAGAATCCTTTCGGAATCCGAGAAACCCCGTACATACTGACCGTCAAGCGGACTATATGCCGCTACCTTGCCGTTTGAATCAATGGTCACTTCGTAATCCATTTCTTTTTCAAATACGTTCCACGCTCTGAATTTGATATCAGTTTTCATTTTTTCTTCCCCCTGTTCAACTGATTTCTTGACGTTTGGACACCCAGGCAAACCCGAACCCTTTACGAAGTGGATCTTCAATTACGTACGCCACTCCTTTTGGAACATACATGCCTGGTTCTACCCGCAGTACTCCGAATCTTGTATCTATCGTCTTTTTTTGAGAAATCGGAGCTGATGGGCAAACCACCAGCTTCAAATTCTCAATCCTGCAACCTTTACGAATCAATGGACTCAGTGCATCATCGACCATTTGAGCTGCTCTAGGGATAAGTGTACTCATTTAGCTTTTTCTGACATTCGTCCAAGCAGGCCAGTGACTGCATTCAAAAATCTAGCATGTTCATCAGGAGCTGTTGTTTTGATTTCATATAATGCACCGAGCAGATTATCAAAGTCCTTGACCACTGTTTCGAAAATTACGGCGAACTTGGCCATTGCCTTGTTTTCATTTCGCTTCACTTGTTCGCGCAGCTGTGCCAACTCTTTCTCCACATTTTCCGGTACCTTTTCGATAATTTCAGGAGCAGGGATATCAATCGGCTTGGCCTTGAGCTGTTTTTCAAGCTCCTTGAATCTCTTCTGGTTATCCACCAACTCAGATTCTTTTTGGTTGAGCTTCTTCTGAATCTCGTTAATTTGATCGACATCCCCAATTTTATGAGCTGCTTCCAAATCGGACTTGTAACGCTCGGCCAATTCATAGTTCATGCCGTTCTGTTTCTGCATTTCGGCTAGGCTGCTTTCCACCTTTTCGCGTTCCATTCGTTCATATTCGGTCTGCTCATTAGCCTTTTTAAGTTGCTTCTCCAGCGCCTTTTTCTCTTTTATCAAGGTTTGTAGTTCTCTCGTTGAAAGATCCTCTACTTTGTTCTCTTCCGCGAAGGATTCCCGTTCCTCGGCTGGAATGGAGAGCAGCGCGACCGCCTGCGTGTAACTTAAATTTGCAAGCGTTTGGGAATTCTCGTACTCTTCAGAAACTCGCATGAAATTGTTGGCCGTTGACTGACTGTAGTTCACGTTGTCCTGGAGCCAGCCGCCCCATTCACCGTGGGCAACAAGCTCCTTTGCTTCTTTTAACTTTCTGCCGATATCAATAGCGGATTGAAGCACATACTGCCTTGCTTGTTGGTCAATGGATCTAATCTCAGCAGCGATAACTTCAGGCGAACGTAATAAAATTTGCGTTGTCATACGGCAACCTCCTGGCGATAATTTAATTTAGGACGAGTCTTTTCCTTTTTGGTAAGCTTCTCTGTAATGAATGCTTCAACGAATGCTAAAACTTCATCTGTCATGCCTTTGTTCTTGTAACCCCTGCATTGCACAATCCGTCCTTTTTGAATCTCCATGGTAAAGTATGGTTTGTCCGGATCTTTTGACTTGCGGACAAGGAAAATGTCACAGTGTCCTAATGCGTATCTCTCCGAGTATCTACCAACACAATGCTGAAGGTTCTTACCTTCATCGAATAGCTCAATGGTTGATGCAGCCGGCCGTAGAATCAGTCCATCCTTTTCAAATCGGAATGCCTCAAGGATCTGGAGCCGTTCAGAAATTTTCGAGTTTAATCCTTTATCCTTTTTCATCTTGATTTGCTTTGTTAACTTGGCGTGCGCTTCGTGAAGATTATTAGGAAATAGGTTCCTTTCCTCCCTAATATCAATTTTCAGTTCCAGACACTCTGAACGATAATCTCGCCAATCCGCGATAACCGTTGAAGCGCGTTCATAGTGATCGCCGTGGTTTCGGATCTGCTTTAACACGTAGGAATAGACTTCTTTCTCGGACGTCAGTTTCATCAGTTCTTGTACATAATCACGATAGATCGGCGCTTCGAGATCCGCTGCTTGTATCGCCTCCGCAATCCCTACCTGTAAGCCGATGTTGCGCATTTTTTGGTAGGTTCTCAGTGCCTGTGGTGAAACATCTCGCCCTGATCCCCGTATTGCTTTCAGTTCCGCTTTGTTCAGCCTGAGTACATCGAATATCGTTTTCCCATTCCAATTGATTGCACCATACGTTTTATCTCTGTAGAGCTTGGCCCACACCATGGAGGAAAATCCAAGTTTGGTCAGGTATTCGATGCAAGGATAACGTGCAGCTAAGTCGAAAAATTCGGTCATATCGCTGACGTATGTACCGTTGTCGTACTTGGTGTACTGCTCCCAAGTGCTGTATTGAAACGGCGTACCCTTTACAGCTTGGCGAATGTTTTTCACGGACATATGCTTCTTCCAACTTCCATACTTGTATTCCCCATCAAATGCTGAACGTAGATTTTTAGCCTGTTCCATTGAGTAGCTAAAATAAGTGCTGTTTCCCGGCTGGAATAAGTACATATGGCTGGAATTGTATTTGGTGATCACTTCTTTGAAGTCACCGCTATAGTCGCGATAGACACTGATCACCCTGGCCGTAATTGCTTGATTGTCCTGTGCAGACTTTTCGTACCAGACCAGCACCGCACTATCACACATGGATTTCCTGCTGATCCCCGCCGCCCGAACACCACACTTTGACTTACAGTTCGGACATGTAGCACGCTCTAATTGTTTGTGTCGTAATCTCTCTTTTGGGCGGTGCTGTTTTTTGCAATAGGTACAATAGGCGAACTGCTCCTTGGCGACCGTTTTAATAAACAAGTACCGACTTTCCTTCAAAACGGTGTCTGTCACATATCGTTCCAACCGAGCACTGATTTTCTCCGGAAAGTGAGCTTTGAATTCTTCGAATTTCATCGCTATCACCTCACATGAATTCGTCAAGCTTCACATCGAATCGTGAAACTTCCGGTTCTGGTGGATTGATTTGCGCGGCTTGGACAGGTTGCCCGTCTATCTCGAAGTATTTCAACACAATCGCATAGCCTTCAGCATCCGTTAGCATGGCCATGCCGTTTGATTGTTTTTTTCGAGCTTCGTTCTTCATAGCTTCCAAGCTCTTGGCAATGCTCTTTCCTTTTACCACGATCTTCTCTGCGCATTCTGGATGGGCTTGTACATGCTGAATCAAAAAGTTTCCGATCACTTGGATATATGGATTGTTCTGGTTGCCTGTGATCTCGTCTTGCAGCTTCTTCACTGCCTGTTCCATCTCAGTTCACCCTTTCGATTTATCTCTAACCCCATCGCCTCTCCGGCGTTTCAAAATTCGTAATTCCTGCTCATCGACTTTGCTCATGTCGATCTGCTCTATGAACCTGGACCATATCGGCACATAGCGGTAACTGCTAAGTTCTCTGGAGCAATATACATAAGCAGCCGGCTTTTCCTTTTCACCTACTGGACAACCAAGCTGGGCACAACGTGTGTATGTCAGCAAGATATCTGCAACCGGTTCAGGTGCTCCAGCCCATTTTCCTTCCCATCTCCATTCCCCGTCGATCTCGACCTGACGAGGGATAAGGCAAGGCATGCCGGACGCTTTTGCTTGGACCTTGTTCAGCCAGAGTTTACGCATCGGGCTTATCCGACATCTGACGTGCAAACTCCATCAGCTCAGCCAATTGTTCATCAGTTACTTGATTGTCTGGCGGCGGTTCGTTAGTAGTGATTGGGATTGACGGTTTGCCTGATCTACTTTGAGAGCCTGTCCGTTTCTTTGGCTGCTCCTTTGTCCAAGGTTCGTCAATCCCTTCTGCTTTCCAGTTCTTTAGAATGCCTTCGACATACTTTGTCATGCGTTTACCAGCTAAAACCGCCTTCTTCATAGCTTCACATACCCAACGACTGCCATAGGTATCAATCATGTCGTCAAGCTGATCTTTAATCACAGAACTGATTGTTCCGAATCCTTCATTTTCAAACATCCTATAAGGATTCATTTCAAATTCTAGACGACTACTACTGACCGGATCGATCGGGTTTGGTTCTGTTGGTTGTTGTTCTGTATGGTTATGTTGGTTATGTTGTGTTGTGTTGTGTTTGTTGTGTTTGTCTTGTAGCCCTGTGACACCATCATCAGTCACAGGTGTGTCACGCGTGACATCGACGTGACTATCCTTTGATTGTTTTAATTTTTCGCGTGACTTCTTCTTCCGCTCGTTGTTCTTCTCCCTTTTATCAAAGAGCCTTCCGCCATATTCAAACCAATCATGAATCAGCAGCTCTTCCTCTGTCTGGTCAACAAATCTTGCATCAATAAGCATACGAACCAACAGATCAGGATCACCATCAAACTGCATCGCGTCAGCTATATCTTCGTGTTCAAATTTCGATAGATCACCATCTGGGGCATAGTCCAATGCCCACCACCAAAGCATGTGTAAGTGTCCGACCATCGTTGGAATAGTTACACCCAGTTTTCGTGCACACCTCTTTGTTTTGGGATGTCCGGCCAATGCCTGGTGACTTTCAATCCACGCCAAAACGTGACCTCCTCCCGGATTATGTTGCATGTATCTGTGACATGCTCTTGTTGTCACGGCAGTGTCACGCGTGACATAAGCGTGACATCACTCCGATAACTCTTAATTCATCTAGGGTGACTTGTTGAGCCATACCGAATTTGGTATAATCGAACAAACAATTTTTATAAAAAGTTTCAACTTAGATCACGTTTCCGAGACGTGATCTTTGTTCGTTTTTAGGCAGCCTGTTGCACAGCTCTGGTTCTTCTGCTGGATCTATGCGCAACAAAGTTCCTTTGAGCGCCCTGATTCTTTGATCCAGGATGATCATTAGATTCAGATCACGAGACGATTCTGCCTCCATGAACTTCCGATACAGTGCATTAAGTTCTCTCCTGATTGAACGGCGCTGCTTGTCCCTCTGTGTAAAAATATCCTTCATGCTTCTCCCTCCTTTCTTCGAAGTTCAGATTCCAGCCGAGCTGCCTCATTGTTCATAAGGTCAAACCCTGCAGCGTCTAGATAATGCCCGCGGCTTAATACTTTTCTTATCTCATTCAACCTAGCTGTAGCAGCACATCGTTGCTCTAAACGTTCTGGCGTCATCCTGTTGCCTCCTAACTTGCGAACCGCATTTGAATTGCTTTCAATGCGATTTGCGTATTGGAAGGATCCAATAAATCCATGTCGGAGAGATTGACTTTATTTCGCTCGTTAAAAAGATGGAAGGCGAGCGACAGCATGAATTTTTCAGATGGAGACCAGCCCCGGGAAGCGCGTTTTAGTCCTTCAATGTCAATCGTGCACTCTTGAAAATCAAAATGAGTAACAAGGAAATTCTGCAATTTGTAATTGTTTAGAAAAATATACAGCGTACCTTTCCAGTAACGGTCTTGCTTCAATTCATTTGGGATCACTTTCTTGTCCTCCTTTTCTTAAACAACCTTATAGTTTTGGCCTGTTTGTAAATACGTGATCAGTTCCTTGCTCTTGTTAGCCAGCATCGGGAACTGTGTAGGATCGTCCCCGATGACATTACCGTTACGGTCAACAACTTGCTCAGACACTATCTGTAGCTTGCTCTTTGCTTTCACGGGCTAAATGTCTCCTTTCTTATGAAGCTTTTCTTTTGCGTTTTGTGCTTCCTTTGGTAGACGATCCGGTAAAAACGGATTCCACACCACAAAAAACCATGTCTTCTGGAACGGTGTACAACTTAACCAGAGACAAAAATAAGTCCCTAGGTATGGACGTTGAATCACCCTCGTATTTCGCTATAGTCTTAGGTGTACGGTCCACTAAGCGCGCCACTTCATCAAGGGTAAGGCCTCTATTGGTTCTAGCCGCACGAAGTGTAATTTGGTACATCTGATCAACTCCTTTCTGCGCGGTGTGATTTTATGGTAGTACGTTATTAACGGATTGTCAATACGTTTTTACCGTAAATATTTACTTGAAAAATGTAACCAATTAGTTTATAACGGATATATAGTAAATTTAAATAGGAGGAATTATACCGTGGCAAGAAAGAAGTATACTGAGGTGGAAAGAGATCTAATAAAGGGTATTGCAAAAAATCTTCGGGCAATCATTAAAAGAAAAGGATTAACTCAAAAAGAACTCGCTGAAGGTACTGATCTATCCACGAGTGTAATCTCTGACTATCTCAATGAAAAAACCCTTGCTACTCCTGGAAGCATTCAAAAAATAGCAGATTTCTTGAAAGTAAGTAAATCCGAAATCGACCCTACATTTCAACCTAAGGTTAACTTTTCAGACAATAATTTAATCCCATTAATAGGGACTATATGTGCCGGAGATGGCATCTTAGCAGAACAAAATATTGAGGATTATGTTTTTTATCCCTTCCCAGGCAAAAAACAACCAGATTATGCTTTACGCGTTAAAGGTGACAGCATGATTAATGCAGGGATCGATGACGGGGATATCGTTTACATGAAGAAAGCTAGCTGGGCTGATTATAACGGTCAAATCGTAGCTTCGGTTATTGACGATTCGTCAGAGGGGATGCTGAAACGCATTAGATGGACAGAGGGATCTGCTACAATGCAACTAATTCCAGAGAATGACAATTATGAAATAAGAGAACTTCGTCCTAATGAATTTTCAATTTGCGGAATTTATATGGGACACTTTAAGCCTGTAGAAGAATAATCAATCAACGGAGGTTCTATATGGTAATACTTGCATACATAAGAGTTAGTACTGATGAACAAGCGGAAAAAGGGAACTCCTTAACTGAACAGAAAGAAAGAATTGAAGCATACTGTAAAGCGATGGGATGGGATGAACCTATTTTCTTTATTGAAGACGGTTATAGTGCGAAATCAACGAATCGCCCAGAATTGACCATTATGCTGGAAAAAGTAAAAGAATACCCTGGCGGAAGAGTCATTACAACTAAGCTGGATCGGTTATCACGTAAATTATTTGATATCTTGAGCCTGAATAACTTCTTTGTAAAGCATAAGTTCCATTATGTCTCGGCTACTGAGGGTTTCGACACTTCAACACCAGCTGGCATGCTTGTATTGCAAATGCTTGGAATGGTAGCTGAATTTGAAAGAGAGCGTAACTCCGAACGCGTAAGAGAAAATATGCTTTCGATTGCGAGAAATAAGAACAAAAAAATTATTACTCGTCCTTGTTTTGGCTATGATATTGTTGATGGGAAAATGGCAGTGAATTTTGATGAAGCCTTATGCATTAGACGGGCTGCCATAAACCTTCTGTCAGGTACTCCAAGCCGAAGTGTTATTGGTGAATGGAATGCTCAAGGCATAACCACAAAAGAAGGGAACGAATGGCAGGATAAAACTTTTAGGGAACTGTTTCAGAGGGAAACACTAATAGGGGATTTTGTTTATAACAAAACAACTAGACAGGGCGATAAGGTGATTAAGAACGATCCATCTCTATGGATTCGAGAAGAAAATACCCATGAGGCAATTCTTGACAGAGACACCTTTTCAAAATTACAAGAGTTATTCCAAGGTCGCAAAAGTGTCGGTAAACATATGAGCAATGACACCTATTTGTTGTCTGGACTTGTTTACTGTAGTCATTGTAACTCTAAGATGAATGGGAAAATGAACCGTAGCTTTTCGAAGAGACTTAACAAAGAAAACATTCACTATCAGTATCTATGCGATGGCTATTTAAAGAAAGGCAAATGCTTTCATCATTATGTTCACCGGGATGCCATTGAAGAGTTGGTCATTGAGCGGATCAAAGAAGTAGCTGAAGCAGCTCCTGGAACTCTCAAATTAGTCATCTCCAAACCGCAAGTAAAACAAGTTGACAAAGATAGCATTGAATCCAAGTTGGCTAAGCTGGATAAAAAAATGCAGAAACAGATTGACGCCTATAATGACGATTTAATTACTGCAGAAGATTTAAAAGCTGCAACTTTAAGAGTAACAAAGGAACGGGACGCATTAAAAAAGCTTCTTGAAAGTTCTGAGGAAGAACAAGTTACTAAACAACAAGAGGAATTAAAAAGAAAGGCAAGGAGCGCCACAAAAGTGATTTTGTCAGGAGATCGGATAACCGTTAAACAGTCCATACGGCAACTTATTGAGAGAATCGAAATAAAGGACGGCAGCCAGGTGTCATTAGTTTGGCTGGCTTAATTTTATTATCTCTCACAGTTACTTAGGCAAACCGACGATCCCTGCCTTTAAAGCCATTTATGTGACAACTCCTTATTATAAGTTACTCTTATTAGTAAGTATTCAAAGCTTGGGTTCATATCACCTAAGCTGCCAATCCCAGCTAAACAATCTTATTAATTATAGCAGATACCCCATAGACTTCAATACGAATATACTGCCATCACTCCGTCCCGATTCCGGCAGTCAAGCCGGTCAATTCAGGCACGAATCAGACGCGCGGTGGACCTCAGAGCTTCGATGTTCCCTGCGCCAATTCCAAACATGGCTGTCTGCAGCTCCAATTCCACCTGCGCCAGCCGCTGGTCCAGCGCCTCTACAGAGTCAACGGCGGAGCCCAGCAATCCGCGTCCGAAGCCAGCCAGGTCAGCGCCCAGCGCTATCGCTTTCGCCGCATCAACGCCGTTTTGCAGCCCGCCACTGCCGATCAGGGTACAGGCAGGAGCAGCTTCCCGCACCTCCACAATGCATTCTGCGGTGGGATTGCCCCATCCGGCAAAAGCTTCCGCAGCGCCGCGGCGTACCGGGTCCTTGCTACGGAATTTCTCCACCTGGCTCCAGGAGGTGCCGCCCGCACCAGCCACATCGATGAACGCTGCCCCGATATCCAGCAGTCTTCGCGCGGTTTCTCCATCAATTCCCCAGCCGACCTCTTTAATGCCCACCGGCACTTCCAGCGTTCGGCACAGATCCTCAATTCGGCCAAGCAAACGGCCAAACCGGGTATTCCCCTCCGGCTGAAATACCTCCTGGAGTCCATTCAGATGAAGAACGAGCATATCGGCACCCGCGATATCCACCGCCCGCTGGCAATCGTCAAGACCAAAGCCATAGTTCAGCTGTACAGCCCCCAGGTTTGCGATAACCGGCACACTCGGTGCACACTCTCTCACGCGGAACGTAGGAGCAAGCTCCTCCTTCTCCACCGCAGCCCGGACAGAGCCTACCCCAAGCGCCCAGCCGCGGCGCTCCGCAGCTTCGGCCAGCCTCATATTAATCTCTCCGGTCGCCTTGCTTCCTCCCGTCATGGAGCTGATCAGCAATGGCGTTCGTACCGGAATATCCAGAAACGTGGTGTCCAGTTTAATATCTTCAAAGTCGATCTCCGGCAGCGCGGAGTGACGGAAGCGGTAACGTTCAAAGCCTGATGTTAAACCGACGGAGCCTACCTCCTCGTCAAGGCATAGGCGCACATGCTCTATTTTTCGTTCACCGGTTGGTACTTCCGGCAGCAGCCGGCCCTCGGATCTCCCGGTTCCACTGCCAGTAATGGTTTCAGCGGGCATGCCCGCAGTATCTTTATGTTCTGAATTCATTCCGTACCTCCTTGTTCAAGTAATTCATCCTTAAATTAACCATCTTATTAGCGTGCACAGGGTGCCGGATATGGCCGGTTGTATGATATGAAGAACAACAAGCAAAAATATAAGCCAGATGTCCGTTTTCTGCCGCATGGAATGAAACAAAAAACCGTATATTATCATTCTACCCCTGAAACGGGTCAACAACCCGGCATAAGGAGCCTTATCACATATGGCAGACGGAGTGCGTCATGTCCGGTGATTGATGTTAATTAACGTTATACAACTGAAAGTTATAGGAGGATGGGCTATTTTGGATTTCCGTCATTTATTTCGCAGCCGCACTTCAGATCATCCGCATCCCCCTGATGGAGATACTCCACTTATGCCAGGTAAAGCGCATACCAAAGGTTCCCGAACACGAAAATATATTTTTACCGGCCTTGTCCTTCTCATTCTATGGCTGATCGGCGTGATGATCTATCAAACTCACAAGCCTCTGCCCAAGGGGATTTCTTACGAAAGCCCGCTCTATCAGAGCGAGGTTGCCATGTGGGTCGACCTGACCTATCCCGGTCCGGACGGTCAACCGGTCCATGATCGCGAGATCGGACCGCGCATCGGCCAGATTATTGATGAATCCCGAAAATTCCTGGTCATCGATATGTTTCTGTTCAACGGTTACGCCCATAAAGGCCAGACATTTCCGAAGGTGACTGAGGAGCTCACCGATCGACTTGTGAAGCATAAACAAAAATATCCCGACATGGACATCTTCTTTATTAGCGATGAAGTCAACACCGGATATGGTTCCTATCCGCTTCCGGAGTTCGAGGCCATGAAGGCCGCGGGTATTCAAGTCATTATAACCGATGTCAACCGGCTGCGGGATTCGACGCCGATCTATTCCGCTGTATGGCGCACCTTTTTCCAATGGTTTGGTCAATCCGGCAAAGGAACGCTCCCCAATCTGATGGCAAACGAAGCGCCCGATATTACCGTTCGCTCCTATCTGAAGCTGCTGAACGTGAAGGCCAATCATCGTAAGGTCGTCATCAGCGAAAACACAGCGCTTGTCACTTCAGCCAACATTCATGATGCCAGCGCTTTCCACTCGAACATCGCTTTTGAAACAAGCGGCGACATCATTGGCGATATACTGGCCACTGAGCAAGCTGCCGTCAATCTTTCAAGCGATATCAAACTGCCGGCATATGAACCGAAGGCGGCAGCTCCCAAGCAGCCTTCCGGGCAGGCTGGCAGCGTCGATGTTCGGTACCTGACGGAAGGGAAAATATACAAATACGTTCTGGAGGCCATTGAGCAGTCTCAATCCGGAGATACACTCTGGATGGGGATGTTCTATCTGGCCGATGGCAAAGTGATGGACCAGCTTCTGAAAGCCTCGGAGCGCGGCGTCGACATACGCCTTATCCTGGATCCGAACCAGAATGCATTCGGCAGGGAAAAAATCGGGATCCCCAACCGTCCGGCTGCCGCTGAACTCATCAAGAAATCAAAGGGCAATATCTCCGTTCGTTGGTACAACACCGGTAAAGAGCAGTATCATACCAAACTGATGTACATTGCCAAACCAACTGGCAAGTCTGTAATGACGGGCGGATCCACTAATTTCACCCAGCGAAATCTGGCCGATCTGAATCTGGAGAACAACCTGTGGATCGCCGCCCCAAAGGATCATCCGCTTACCCGGGACCTGGACCGGTATTTTAATCAGATATGGTTCAACGAGGGCGCCGAATTCAGTCTTGATGCCGGAGCTTATCAGGGAAAAACCACCTGGATCAAAGATGTTCTGTTCCGGATTCAGAAGTTCCTCGGGTTCACAACCTTCTAACAATTAGGCCGACATAAACGCGCGTTGAGTGCAGCTGCATTCAACGCGCGTTCCCCTGCCGATTTACAACAGAGGTGACATCAGCCGGGCTGCCGATTCCAGCAGCCTGGTCATGATCCTCTTCTTGCGGGTATGGTTGCGGTCATACACGATGGCCGATTCCAGATCCTGCTCGAAATCCGACACAAGCTTGGCCACGCTTTCCGTATGTACCAAGAGTGCGTTAACCTCGAAATTAAGATGAAAACTCCGCATGTCCATATTGGCGGTGCCAATCGTCGCGATCTCCCCGTCCACGATCAGCAGCTTGGAATGCATGAAACCTTTCTCATATTCATATACCCGCACCCCGACATCCAGCAGAGCAGGAAAATAGGAGTGGGAAGCCAGGAAGGGCAGCCACTTGTCCGGTTTCGACGGAAACAGGATCCGTACGTCAAGCCCTGACAAGGCCGCAACCCGGAGCGCGGTTAGAATATCTTCATCCGGTATAAAATAGGGTGTCGCCAGCCAGACGGATTTGCGAGCCGACACAATCATGGAGAAGAAAATATTTTTGAGCGCCCTCCGCTCGTTGTCCGGTCCGCTCGCAATAATCTGGACCGCTCCAGTGCGGTTCTCCAGCAGATCCGGGGAATAATAGATCGGCTCGCTCGGCTGCTCCCCTGTCATGTACTGCCAATCCTGCAGAAACACAACCTGAAGCGTCCTTACAGCCTCTCCGCGGATAAGCATATGGGTGTCTCGCCAGAAACCGAAGGCCTTGCTGCGGCTCAAGTACTCATCGCCCACATTCAATCCGCCAACGAATCCAACACTGCCGTCAATGACAACGATTTTGCGATGATTGCGGTAATTTACACGGCTGGTAAAAAATATCGTTTTCGGACTGCCAAACACGGCGACCTGTATGCCGGCATCCCTCATCTCCTGCAGGAAGGCCGGCGGCAGCTGCAGGCTGCCCACGGCATCTACCATAAACCGAACGGCAATGCCTTCCCTCGCCTTGCGGATCAAAATTTCCTGAATCTGCGTGCCGATGGCATCCGGCCGATAAATGTAATACTCCATATGGATATGATGCACGGCCCGTTCCAGCTCCGCTATCAATGCCGCGAACGTCTCTTCCCCATCGGTCAGCACCCGCGAGTCGCTGGAGAAGGAAATCGGCGTGCGCGCCAGCCGGGAAGACAGCTGAAGCAGCTGCTGCGTTTCAGGCTTAAAGCAGGAAACGTCAGGGGTGCTCTTTCGGAGCACCTCGCTGGTGTATACCAGGACGTCCTTCTGTGCTTTTTTATCATATTTTCTCCGTTTGAAGTAGTTCTGCCCGAACAAGAAATAAAAAACAAGCCCGACGATGGGAACGAGCGCAAGCAGCAGAATCCAGGCCATGGTGCTGGAAGGATGGCGGTTCTCCATAAAAATCATGAATCCGATAGATACTACGGTGAGGGTGGAGAAGATCCCGATGACCGTCCCTGTCGTCTTTCCGAAATAATGCATGCCAAAATAATAAAACGCGATCAAAAGCGCGGTGATCAGTACAGCCTCTATTCCCTTTCTCATATCAGTTTACCCCTTGTTATTCATCGTTTCTGTCTCTTTTGTATGGACGATGTCGATCACACATATTCTACATGATCTCCCCCCGGAACTAAAGACTGTTCTCTTGCAGATAGTCAGACAGCTCCAAGCCCAAATATTGACATTGACAATACTGGCATCATTTGATAAAAATATAACTAACGACCGTTAGTTAGGAGGAGTATTATGAGTGCCGCCAATATTAAACAGTCCGCCCTTGCCCATTTTGCCAAGAACGGTTATGAAGGGGCATCGCTGAAACATATCGCCGACGATTGCGGAATCAAGAAACCGTCTATTTACGCTCATTTTTCAAGCAAGGAGGATTTGTTCCTGCAGGTGCTTCAGGACGTATTCCAACGACAAGAGAAATTAATGGTGGGCTATTTCCTTAACCACACGGATTTGCCGCTGGAGCAGCAGCTGCATGGATTTCTTGAGAACAGTCTCCAGGCTTACCAAGGGGATGATGAAGTGCGATTCTTCATGCGGATGGCCTTCTTCCCGCCTAGCACCTTCTACGATGAGGTGATGGCTATGTTGTATCCGCTGCTGGACGAGCAGGAGAACAACCTGTCCAGACTGCTTGCGGCAGGCTGTCCCGTGCATGGGCGTATCATTCGATACCCACGTAAAGCAGCCATCGCCTTTATGACCCTGCTCGATGGAATTCATCTGGAAGCCGTTTACGGCGGGGAGGAACGCGCCTTGAAACGTCTGACCGCCGCTTGGCCGATATTTTGGTTAGGGGTAACGAAGCAAAGTTCTAACAGCAAGAGTTAAATTATCGCAGAACTACGCATGATAAGTATAAATTTCAAGGAGAATAAGAGTCTGCAGGTGAGATAACAATTCTTTTTCATTAAAAGGAGTGACAATCATAATGAATCGCAACTGGATTTATGTACTGCTGGCTGGATTGGTCGAGGTCATATGGGTTATGGGTCTGAAGTATTCCAACAACACGTTGGAGTGGCTTGGAACTATAGTCGCCATTACAGCCAGCTTCTATCTTATTATTGAAGCAGCCAAACGCCTGCCGGTCGGAACGGTATATGCCGTCTTTACAGGTATCGGTACCGCCGGCACGGTGGCATCAGAAATGCTGTTCTTTGGAGAACCGTTCAAATTGATCAAGGTTCTTCTGATCTGCGTGCTGCTTGCAGGTGTAGTCGGCCTTAAGCTGGTTACGAGTGATCATGCAGAACCGGAGGTGAGTAAATAATGGCTTGGGTTGCGCTTATATTTGCCGGATTATTCGAAATTGGCGGTGTCATTGGTATTAAAGGCGTGTCGCAGCGCAAGGGATGGCATTATACACTGATTCTGGCCTTATCGTTTGGTATCAGCTTCTCCCTCCTCTCTTATGCCATGACCGTGCTGCCGATGGGGACCGCTTATGCCATCTGGACGGGAATTGGAACAGCCGGTGGAGCCATGGTTGGGATGTTCCTGTTCGGAGAGCCGAAGGATTGGCGGCGAGTGGTGTTCATTTCCATGATTCTGTGCTCGGCTGTCGGTCTGAAATTGATAAGTTAGGCGATTTTTCTAGAAAATTTCATATATTTTCAGAACCAAGAAAAGGGACGACCGTAGTAAAGTTGAAACGGTCGTTCTTTTTCATATATACTTATTCTTGACCATATGGTCAATCCCAGAACTGAAAAGTTCTCAAGTGAGGTGAGCTTTTGATTGGCTGATAAAACGGCAGAGAAACGACAGCAAATTCTCATCACTGCGATGCAGCTGTTTTCCGCGAAGGGCTCTTCGGTTACCTCCATGCAGGAAATCGCCGAAGTATGCGGGATGTCGAAAGGCAGCCTTTATCTTCATTTCAAGTCCAAAGAGGAACTGGAAAAGAGCATTTACGAGCATATCGCAAACCGGATTAAAGATGAGATCCTCCGTGTCGATCACGATCCGCTGCTTGAGCCTAAGGAGCAGCTGCGCAAGCAGACGGAAGTGCTTCTTGTCCATTTTCTGGAGATTCGGGAATATCTCCTGAAGCAGTTCCATGATCAGATGCCGGGGAAACCGCCTATTGACAAGGAAAACATGCGGCAGGAAATGCTCGCTGCATTGCAGTGGTTTAACAATAAGCTCAAAAGCATTTATGGACCGGACGTAGAGCCTTATACGATGGAGATTGGCATGTTTATGGCCAGCATGCTGGGTTCGTATATTCGCTTCCTGTTCATGCCAGGGTTTCATTTGAATGTGGGAATCACTGCAGACCACCAGATCCAGCTGCTCGATGATATTGTAAACAGCATTCTGCGCAGACGTCCCGAACCTCTGATTCCAATGGAGGCGATTGGGCAATTGAGTCAGTTATGCCAGACCGACATTCGTACAACCCGTCACCCGCTTATCGTCATTAAAGCAATGAAAAATGAACTGAAGAAGAGTACGGTAGAGACGGAAGTCCGGGAAGATGCTATGGAGTCGCTCAATATTATGGAGAAAGAGCTGCTTGGCCTCCAGCCCAGCAGGGCCGTTCTAAAGGGAATGCTTGCTAACCTGGAGGGGATCGAGGACTTGGAGGCACTGTATACCGAGCTCAAGGGCACCATTGTTACCGTGCTGGAAAGCTATCTTACCCCTGGTGGAATTATGCAGGGAAACGGGTCGAAGTTAGAGACATAGCGTTATTATGGAGAGGAGAGAGAATCACCTAATGAAAGGAATTATCAATTTTTCGCTGCGCAACAAGTTTGCGATCTGGCTGCTGACCATCATCGTCAGCTTTGGTGGATTGTACAGCGGACTGACAATGAAACAAGAAACCATTCCGGATATTAACGTCCCATTCTTAAGCGTCACCGCCATCTATCCGGGTGCAGCTCCTGAAGGAGTTGTAGAGGATGTAACCAAACCGCTTGAGACAAGACTGAGAAATATCGACGGCGTAAAAACCGTAACCTCCACTTCCATGGAGAATGCAGCCAACGTGATGGTTGAATTTGATTATGGTAGTGATCTGGACAACGCTACAGCAGCTGTTCGGGAAGCAATCAATGAAGTCAAGCTGCCTGAGGATGCTCAGAAACCTACCATATCCAAATTCAGCATGAGCTCCATGCCGGTTGTCTCCTTGAGTATATCGAACAAAGACAACATGGCACTGGATGAATTAACCCGTATCACAGAGAATGACATTGTACCCGAGCTCGAGGATTTGGATGGAGTTGCTTCCATTCAGGTAGCCGGACAATTTGTCAATGAAGTCCAACTGAAATTTAACCAGGACAAAATGAACGAGCTTGGCCTGACCGAAGATACCGTTAAAGGCATCGTGCAGGGTTCAGCGCTGTATGTTCCGCTCGGTATGTTCGAAATGGAAAAATCTCAAAAGGCCGTAGCCATTGATGGCGGCATCATCGGCATTGACGATCTGAAGAATATCGCCATTCCTGTTATTCCAGGCGGAGGCGGTGCCGATGCATCTGCCGGAGCTGGCGCTCCTGGTGCTGGTGCAGCTCAACAGCAGCAACCTCCTGGCGATGCGGCTGGGGCTGCAGGTCAGCAGGGAGCTCCCGGTGATGGTGCCAGTGCTGGTGGACAGAATGGCGCTCCATCCGCTCCCACCGGCATTCCAACCGTAAAACTCAGCGAGATTGCCAAGATTGAAGTTATCGGAACCTCGGAATCCATCTCCCGCACCAACGGGAAGGAATCCATCGGTATCCAAATCGTTAAGGCGAACGATGCCAACACGGTTGACGTTGTTAATCAGGTAAAAGACAAGGCAGAGGAATTGAAAGGCCTATTCCCTGGCATGGATCTGACCATCATGCTGGATCAAGGTAAACCGATCGAGGACTCCGTTCATACCATGCTCTCCAAGGCATTGTTCGGTGCATTATTTGCTGTTCTGATCATCATGATCTTCCTGCGCAATATCCGTTCGACCATCATATCGATCATTTCCATCCCGTTATCCTTGTTGATTGCGGTACTGTGCTTGAAGCAAATGGATATTACCCTGAATATGATGTCACTCGGTGCCATGACCGTTGCTATCGGCCGGGTTGTCGATGATTCGATTGTTGTTATCGAGAATATCTACCGGCGCATGTCCCTCTCGACCGAAAAACTGACAGGCCGAGAGCTCATTAGTGCCGCTACACGTGAAATGTTTGTTCCCATCATGTCTTCCACCATCGTAACCATCGCGGTATTCCTGCCGCTTACACTGGTTAGCGGTATGGTCGGCGAGCTGTTCATGCCATTCGCGTTGACGATGGTCTTCGCGCTGCTGGCTTCCCTGGTCGTGGCGGTTACGCTTGTACCTGCTATGGCGCACAGCCTGTTCCGCAAAGGCTTGAAGAACAAGCATGATCATGAGGAGAAGCCGGGCGCAATGGCCCGCGGCTATCGTTCGATCCTGAAATGGACTCTGAATCACAAAGCCATTACATTCCTGGCAGCCATCGTGCTGTTGGTAGGAAGCTTGTTCCTGACCAAGTATCTGGGGGTTAGCTTCATCCCGGAACAGGAAGACAAATACGCAATGGTGACCTACTCTCCTGAACCTGGCGTTATGCTGGAGGATGTAGAGGAACGTGCACTAAAAGCCGAGAAGCTGATTCTGGATCAACCTGGCGTACAGACAATGCAGTACTCCATCGGCGGAAGCAATCCGCTTGGAATGGGCTCCGCTAATTCCGGATTGTTCTACATTATGTACGATCCGGACACGAAAAACTTCGAAGATGTCAAAACGGCACTTATCGAGGATCTAGCCAAGGAAGTTCCGGATGGCACCTGGTCCAATATGGACATGGCAGCCGGCGGATTCGGAGGCAGCCAATTGACGGTTAACGTCTTCGGCGACTCCCTGGAGCAGATCAAGCCTGTAGCTGATCAAATTGCCGAGCTTGCGAACAAGGATACCGCTACCTTCGACAATGCGGAGACCAGTTTATCCGAGTCATTTGAGCAGTACACGCTGGTTGCCGATCAAGAGAAGTTAAGCTCTCTTGGCCTCACAGCCGGACAATTGGCTATGAAGCTGGCACCCGTACGGGAGCGTCCAGTCTTGACGGAAATTAAGATTGAGGACAAAACCTACAATGTTTACATTGAAACCGACAGCAAAACCTATAAGAGCATTAAAGAAATTGAAGACGAAACGGTAACGTCTCCACTCGGTATGGAAGTACCGATCAAGGATGTAGCCAAAGTTGAAAAAGGAACCACGCCTGACTCCATTACACGCATCGACGGTAAAATGGTTGTGAGTGTCACAGCCGATATCCTGTCCAGCGATGTAGGCTCGGCTTCCACCAATCTGGAATCCGAAGTCAGCAAACTTGAGCTTCCAGACGGGGTATCCGTAGAGTTCGGAGGCGTTACCGAGCAAATCAATGAAACCTTCGGACAGCTTGGACTCGCCATGCTGGCGGCCATTGCTATTGTATACTTTGTACTCGTGGTCACGTTTGGCGGGGGTCTTGCACCATTTGCCATCCTGTTCTCACTGCCATTCATCGTCATCGGTGCCATTATCGGCCTGCTCATCACAGGCGAGACACTGAACGTATCTGCTCTCATGGGCGTACTCATGTTGATTGGTATCGTAGTCACGAATGCAATTGTATTGATCGACCGCGTTATCCACATGGAACGCGAAGGAATGAGCACTCGCGAAGCCTTGCTCGAAGCCGGTGCAACCCGTCTTCGTCCAATCCTGATGACGGCACTGGCCACCATCGGTGCGCTGCTGCCTCTCGTATTCGGTTGGGAGAACAGCGCAGGTATCATCTCACGCGGGCTCGGCATAACCGTTATCGGCGGTCTGATCAGTTCGACGCTGCTCACACTCGTTGTTGTACCTATCGTGTATGAGTTCCTGATGAAGTTCAGCAAGAAAAGAATCGAAGATTAATCCGATATAACACAAAAGCCCCGGCCTCCTATTTAGGAGACCGGGGCTTTGTTTTTGTAGATGACTACGATTCGCATGATAACTTGCTATGGTTTTCTTATCTGCTGCTCTAATGCACCAGTACAGCTTCCCTGGATTGCTTCCACGTCTTCAGCATGTTCAGATCCTGTGCGAGGAACTCCTCGAGCAGGCTGAATAATGCCTGATACAGCGGACTCTCCGTAGAACCTTTCAGATCCTTGCAGAGAGAGGGCACCCATGACAACAGATGCTCTTCCAGAAACTTCTCCTGAACCTGCATTAATTGCAGCATGCTGTGTTCACAATACGTATTGTTCAGCATACGGTCATGAAGCAGTGTCATAAATTCCAGTTCGAGGGCTATATGATCGTCCGCTTCTCCATGCAGTTTATTGAATGCTACACCAGCGGATGCATAACACTCGGCCAAATCCTGAGCGCATCCATCCTGGGTATAATGGGACTCAGCGGCCTGACGCTGTTTGGTCTGCTCAAGCAGTCGGCGGTATTCCGCCCCTTCATACTCGCAAATCCGAACCAATTCCTCAGGCGAGCGTCCGCACAAATATTTCATCAGGTCTGAACCTGCCTTCGAACACTCCGCAGCCTTGCTAATTCCGCTTCCGCGGCTCCATTCTGCAATCATAGACAAGCTGGGCCAGTTGCCCAAAAAATCAATCAGCAGCTCATAAACCGTTCCCCGGTTTTCAAGCCACCTGTGACAGACGTCAGGTACCTCCAAAGTTTGAACAGGTGATATCCCCATATCGAACCTCCTACTTTGTAACCTCTCTTGTTGGATGTGATATCCTTGACAGTATATCTTAGATGAACGTCTAATGAAAGCAGCTTGAAATGATTTCCGAAAATTTCGGAAAAATAAGGAAACTTTCGGAAATCTAGAATGTCACTACTCGCTTTCAAGGGGAGAAAGCTTTTGTCCACAGGTTCAATATACATGATTTCGAAAGCGTTTTCTGTGATACTTGTCACAAAATTATGACCGTCTGCCTGCAGCTTGTCCGCCGGGAGGGACCTAAATGTCGCATTGACTCCGATTCAGGGAATAGCTACAATGTGACCATGTATGCTACGAAAGGGGGATTTCCATGATTGAACCGCTTAAAGACTCTTTCGGTCGGGTCCATGATTATATTCGTATCTCGGTGACGGACCGATGCAATCTGCGTTGTGTCTATTGTATGCCGGAAGAAGGAATGGAATTCCAACCTCACGATCAGATTATGAGTTACGAAGAGATCGCCGCGATCCTCCGCGTTCTTGCCCCCATGGGCATATCCAAAGTACGTCTTACCGGCGGTGAGCCGCTCGTGCGCAAGGATCTGGAGAACTTAGTCCGTATGATTGCTTCCATAGAAGGAATTCAAGATATATCCCTCACAACCAACGGGATCATGCTGCCATCGAAAGCCCGGCTTCTTAAGGAAGCAGGACTCACGCGAATCAACATCAGTCTGGATTCGCTTCACGAGGAGCGTTATGCACGCATTACGCGCGGCGGCCATGTGTCTAAAGTGCTGGAAGGCATCGAAGCAGCCTATGAAGCCGGCCTGGATCCCATCAAGCTGAACATGGTGCTGATGAAGGGCTTTAACGAAGATGAGATCCGCGATTTCATCGCCATGACACTCGATCGTCCCTTACATGTCCGCTTTATTGAATATATGCCGATTGGTCAAGCATCCGATGCCTGGCGCGATTCGTACCTGCCACTAAGCCGAGTATCCGAAGTGTGTCAGGAGGCCGGATGGAGCATCCAGGAAGAGCAGGGTCCATCCGGCAACGGGCCCTCCCGCAACATGAAGGTTGTCGGAGCTACAGGGACGTTTGGCTTGATCCATCCGGTCAGCGACCATTTCTGCGACTCCTGCAACCGGCTCAGGCTGACTGCGGACGGCCATATCAAGGCTTGTCTGTACTGGTCCGACGAGTTTAACGTGCGCCGCGTCATCGATGATCACCAGGCGGTTGCGAACCTGTTCCGGAAAGCGCTGGGTGCAAAGCCGCTCAATCATGAAATGGCACTGGCACTTGAGAAGAAAGCGCAGAGCCACACCCCCACTGTGCGGCGCATGTCGCAGATCGGCGGCTAGCCCTCTGCGAGCTGTAAGCGAGCGGAAGACAGATTGTATTTTAGGCTCAATAATAGAAGTGAATAAGCAAACCCCCGCCAGCATCCAACGGGCGGGGGTGTTTTTTAGGATGAGGAAAACCCTCTTGCTGCCTCATAATCATCTGGCGTATTCATATTGAATAAGACCTTTCGCGGATCAAGACCTGTCATGTGCTCTAATTGCTCTTCGTTCACGTATGCAGCCTTTAGCTCCTCCACCCATTCGACCATGCGGTACTGTTCCGCCTGAAGCTTTCGTTCGAGACTCGTCATAACTTCCCTGCGATATACCGCCAGCAGCGGGTGCATTCTCCCTTGAACAACCGGGATTACGGCCTCTACCGTGTCCTGCGTAATCGCCAGATTCAGCAGTCCCTGAAGAAACTGCTCGTGAATAAACGGCATGTCGCATGCTGCAACCACATTCCATGGAGTATTCGACGCCCCAAGTGCTGCATGAAGACCCGCCATGGGTCCCTTCCCCGCGAGGATATCCAGAACGCATTCCACTCCCAAAAAATGATAGGATTTCGGATCGTTGGTCGATATGATCACCCGGCTGCTCACTTTGCCTATAGCCTGTACCGCCCGCTCGATCATACTCGCTTCTCCCATAGGCAGAAGGGCTTTGTTCCTCCCCATCCTCCGGGAGGCTCCTCCTGCCAGCACGATGCCCGTCACCGAATCGGATGGCAGATTGACAACGACGGTTTGACCACTCATTCGTTTCACCACACTTTCTTAACAGGTTGTAAAAACATCATTCAGTCTATGGGATAATAACCAGATAAATGGAAAATTATTTAAAAGATGGTTTGTATCCCTTTTCAATGCGTGATACATTGAAAGGAAAGCGGCTTTTTTGGACGCCGTTATTTTTGATTGTATTCGGTTTGAAAGGAATGACCTACTTGCAGAATATGGACAATGCTCAACCTTCGCTGACATCGCTCAAGCTGTTCAACTTCTTCATTTACGGAACCATGGTCATCTTCACTGGTTTCTTTCAGCTGTATTTGCAAGATATCGGCATGAGCAAAATTGAGATCGGCAGCCTGATGGCCATCGCGCCATTTGTGTCCATCTTTGCAAATCCTTTCTGGGGATTCTGGAGTGATCGGGCGGCAAACATCAAACGCGTGCTTCTGATCATGATGACCGGTACACTGCTGCTGGTTCAGTTTGTATTTCAAGCGAATACCTACGCAATGATATACATGACGATGATTTTCTTTTATTTTTTCCAGACTCCGATGTTCTCGCAGACGAATTCACTGATTCTAACCTATATTGATGGAACGCAGCAGAAATTCGGCTCTTTTCGCCTATGGGGCTCCCTGGGATGGGCCTTGACAGCAATTGTCGCAGGACCGGTAATCGATCAGCTCGGATCCGGACGCATCTCCATTGTGTTCTCGATCATGCTGCTCGTGGCGGCTTTGTTCATGTTCACACTGCCCTCCATTCAGAAAACAACAGCATCGGCAACCGTCAACCTAAGAGGACTTACCCGACTGTTCCTGAATCCCCATTTTGTCTGGTTCATTCTGTTAGGCATCATGGTATCCATCCCGAACACGGCCAATAATACCTTTATGTCCTTATACATTCTGGAGCTTGGCGGCACCAAACAGATGGTCGGTCTTGCAATCTTCCTCTCATCGATATTTGAAGTGGCGATCTTCATTCTGTTTGATCGCTTCCTGAAGCGGAAGATCAATGTGCTGGTCGGCTGTCTGACCATTGTCAGCCTGCTCTTCGCGCTCCGCTGGCTGCTTATGGCGGAAGCCAATGGCCCGCTCGAGGTAGCCTTCATCCAGCTTCTGCACTGCGTAACCTTTGGCGGATATTTCTATGTCGGCGTACAGCTCACGATGCTGTTTGTTCCGACGCCTTACCGGGCATCCGGACAAGCGATCTACACCTTAAGCTGGAGCGGCATCTCCGGCGTCATCGGCGGTTTGGCCGGCGGCTGGATGTTCCAGAACTTCGGGGCACAGATCATGTACCGAACCGGCATGATGCTTGCCATTGTGGGTGCCATCGGTTTTGGCTGGATGTGGTACAACCTGCGCAAGCATGGTTACCAGCCGCTGCACCCGGATGATGAGGCTGAGGGATACACTGCGAATTAGTCGACTTGAATGTATGCCAGACTACCTACCGTAAATATAACAAGACTCGAATGACTCCCCTACGGGAGCCTTCGAGTCTTGTTTATGTTATGGGGAGCATGAAAGACATCAGCAGCATCTGTCCATGATCCTTTTGTTCAATCTACGAGCCTTCTCACTTCTTCGGAAGCTGGAACGAGCTCTTCAGGGAGACTACGCGGTTAAATACCGGACGCCCCGGCTGTGAATACTTCGAGTCCACATTGAAATATCCGTGGCGGAAGAACTGGAACTTGTCCTGTGGTGCCGCATCCTTCATATTGGGTTCCACGAAGCCCTGCACAATTTGCAGTGAATTCGGATTGATGTCGTCCAGGAAGGACTTTTCCGCTGCGACTTCCTGCTCTTCGCCCGCAATTTCTTGCACCCCTTCCGCTTCCTCCTCTTCGCCCTTGAACAGCGGTTCGAAGAGACGGAATTCGGCTGGTACAGCCTGGGTGGCCTCCACCCAGTGGATCGTCCCTTTCACCTTCCGTCCGGTAAAGCCGCTGCCGCTCTTCGTCTCCGGATCATAGGTGCAGTGAATCTCAACAACCTTGCCGCTCTCATCCTTGATGACCTCATGGCATTTGATGAAATAAGCATGTTTTAAACGAACCTCATTGCCAGGGAACAAGCGGAAATATTTGCTCGGAGGATCTTCCATAAAGTCCTCTTGCTCAATATAAATCTCGCGGGAGAATGGAATCTGACGGATCCCCATTTCCGGATTCTCCGTATTGTTCTCGGCGTCCAGCCACTCCGTCTCACCTTCAGGATAGTTCGTGATAACCACCTTCAGCGGGTCCAGCACAGCCATCGTACGCGGCGCCTTCAGCTTCAGGTCTTCCCGGATAAAGTGCTCCATCACCTGACGATCCACTGTACCGTATGCCTTCGAAATTCCCGTCTCAAATACGAAGCTGCGAATAGCCTCCGGAGTATAGCCCAGACGGCGAAGTCCGGAGATCGTCGGCATGCGCGGATCATCCCAGCCGTCCACAACGTTCTCGTCTACGAGCTGCTTCAGCCTGCGCTTGCTCGTTACCGTCTGCGCTACGTTCAGACGTCCGAATTCGTACTGGTGCGGCGTGCTGTCCATCTCGCATTCCGCTACCACCCAGTCATAGAATGGGCGCTGATCTTCAAACTCCAGGGAGCACAGGGAATGCGTGACGCCTTCAATAGCATCTTCCAGCGGGTGCGCAAAAGCATACATCGGATAGATGCACCATTTGTCGCCCGTATTATGATGATGTGCATGAGAGATACGGTAAATGACCGGATCCCGCAGATTAATATTAGGCGAAGCCATATCGATCTTCGCACGCAGCACGCGCTCGCCGTTGGCGAATTCCCCTTTGCGCATCCGCTCGAACAGATCCAGATTCTCTTCAACGCCGCGATCCCGGTAAGGACTGTTTTGACCAGGCTCGGTCAGGGTTCCGCGGGTTGCGCGGATTTGGTCAGCGGATTGATCATCCACGTAAGCCTTCCCTTTTTTGATCAGCAGCACCGCGCGATTGAACATTTCTTCAAAATAATCAGAAGCATACCGCAGCTCTTCCCAATCGAAGCCGAGCCACTTGACGTCTTCCTTAATAGAATTGACATATTCAATGTCTTCCTTCACCGGGTTCGTATCATCAAACCGCAAGTGCGTCCGTCCGCCGAACTCGTCGGCCAGTGTGAAATTGATCCAGATTGCCTTGGCATGTCCGATATGCAAGTAACCGTTCGGTTCCGGCGGAAAGCGGGTAACGATCTCCTTGACCTTACCGGACTTCAGGTCTTCGGTAATTACATTCTTTATGAAATTGGAGGGGGTTCCCCGATGGTTCTCCACGTTGATCAACCTTTCATTCTGTGAATTTCTGTCTATCTCCTGTATAAACGTGTTTCCCTTAAATATACCTGTAATGCGGGGATTGTTCAAGGAATTCGGCGTTTCAGCACCACAGGCCGCCCATTTCAGATGTGAAATCGACAGGCGATCCAATCGATGCATTCAACCTGCGAACAATTCATTCGGCAGAAGGTGGTATGCCTGCAACAATCATTTTGACGGGGGCTTTTTTATAGGGTAGCATGAAGAGAAAACAGCCATTATAGGAGGCCTGTCAATCTTATGAAACCTAGCAAACTTCCCAAAGAACAGCGAGAACAGCTTATCGAAGGGGTCCAAGAATATTTTGAAACCGAGCGCGGCGAGACCCTGGGTCATCTGGCTGCGGAGAGCGTTCTCGATTTTTTCATGGAAACGCTGGGGCCGCACTTATATAATCAAGCGCTCAGCGACTGCAGAACGGTGGTCAGTCAGCGTATGATTTCCCTTGAAGAAGATATTTACGCATTAGAGCAAAAAGTGAAGCGAACTCGTTAAGGCTGCATACCCTTCACGATGGTGAACAAAGGAGAATACATATATGTTTGGATACGCACTAGACGACCATGTAGAGCTGCGGCCACTGGCCATAGAGCATGCACGGGCCCTGTTCGAGATGACAGACCGGTCACGGGACCGCCTCCGCAAGTGGCTTCCCTGGGTGGATGCCGTCACAGAGATAAACGATTCCGTCAATTATATTAAAGGGGCCATGAAGCAAGCGGCCGACAACGGTGGCTTCTCGGCAGGCATCTGGGTGCGCGAGGAGCTGGCTGGGACCATCTCATTCCATGAGATTGATTGGACCAACCGTTCCGTCAGCATTGGCTATTGGCTGGATCAGCATTTTACCGGCCAAGGCCTGATGACAAGCGCTTGCCGGGCGTTCACGGATCACGCGCTGATGCGCATGGGGCTGAACCGGGTGGAGATCCGCTGTGCGACCGCGAATCATCGCAGCCGGGCCATCCCGGAACGGCTGGGATTTGTGCTGGAAGGCGTTATCCGCGAAGCGGAGAAGCTGCCTCAAGGCTATGTTAACCATGCGGTTTACGGCATGATTCAAAGCGAATGGAAGCGGATGAGATAACCAGCACCTGCGCTTGATCATAAGACAGCCTTTGGCCTCTCATCACGCCGCAAGAAAACGTCGTATTGTCATTATAAGACAGATCATCTTAAAAAAACCGGCTTGTATCCTGTGGAAAGGACGCAAGCCGGTTTTGCCAATCGCCCTCCAGAAACATCAATCCGTCCTGCTCTGCAGGGCTTCAAGCCATTTTCCGAACTGCGTCTTCAAACTAACGGACAGCACATCCAGTTCAAGCATGCGGTTCAACCCCTGCTCATCCTCCCGTCCATCCTTCATCATACGAAGCACCTCCAGCACCGTCGCGCCCGCAGCGTGAGACTCCAGCTGGGTGACGGAGGAATCGGCACGGACATCCCCTTCCTCCAGCACTCGGAAGTAAAACCCGCTATAACCTGTGTTCAGCACACGTACCGGCATGTCCTTGACACCAAGCTTCTGAGACAGCTTGAAGCACGGGTATCGGGGCTGGCTGATCTGCACCACTGCGTCTCCTACCCGGTACATATCGCCAATGCAGACCCGATCCTCCAGCATTCCCCGCAGTGTCAGATTCTCTCCAAATGCGGCATAGGGCATCTGTTTCCCCAGACTGTTCTCCCAATAGGCGTAATGCTCGTAGGGATAAGCGCACACCGCTTTATCTACGCCGCCGTGATTGACGAGGTCAGCCTGCCCGTCCCCTGCGAAATTCACCGTGCTCAGAAACAAAGGGCCGTCCACTGGCTGCTTGTAGATTCCAGTAGACAGGTCTTTTCCCTGGTATTCAACGGTTACAGGCGTTCCCACATTCAGTGATACAATTCCTAAAGTCATGGAAGTAACCTCCGCCCTCTTCTTTTTTCATCTACTATATGCAATCGCCTGTGCTCTTGTCCAGAAGCGATCAAGCTGCAGAAATAGAAAAAACAGCCCGGCAAGCTGCCGGGCCGTTCCAACCTACTACTCATCCTCTTCTTGCACATGGACAGTGCTTTTGAGCGATGCGCGGTTTATAAGAAATAACACATTAAGATATCATCGACGTAACGCCCGTCCACATAGAACTCCTGAATCAGTCGGCCCTCTTCCTTAAATCCACAGTTCTTATAGAAGGAAAGTGCACCGGGATTACTGGACAGCACGCGCAGCCTCAGCTTCGTTATGCCCTCCGCCCGTGCCATCTCCTTCACTGCTTCTATAAGGCGCTTCCCGATGCCCCGCCGTTGATGGGAGGGATGAACCGCTATATTCAACTCCAGCACATGACGATTGCTGTGAAGGCCTGTTGGCGCACGGAATCCAACATAACCGCATAACTCCTCCTCATACAGCGCCACAAGCTGCGTGCCGGGCGGGCATTGCAGAAGGTAATGATCCCTTGAGGTCCATTTCAGCGGCTCAGGGGCTGTATTACGATCCCATACCAGTTCATCAAGCTCCATGAGTGAAACGGCGTCCTTCATCTCGGAGAACCGGATGGTCACTGTCTCTTGACGGGTCTTCATCGCCATCCCTCGCTTCGATAACCATTCCATTCATTATATCAGAACGATGTGTTTCCTGCTGACAAGTTATAGGGGTCAAGCATTATTGTTCATTAACTCCACTGTAAATATCCACAACACATCCATCCTGACTCTCTGTGGCTAATCGCTTGAAGTCCGCGCTGGAAATGCGCACGCCGCCTGTGCGGTAACGGTTCCGGATTGAACCGGCGGCTACATCCTGTCCGTTGATCGTGACACGGGTCTCCTCACGGCTATCAATGTGATAGCTGAACGTAACCGGGATTCCTGCATAATGGAATTCGAACTGAAGACCATCGAGTGACGTCGGCAGAACCGGGTCGATCACGAGATCGCCCCCGGCTTCACGAATGCCAAGCGCATTGGAGATCAGCTGGTTCATATAAATCCCTGGACCGCTGGAATAAATTCTCCATCCTCCCTTGACGGGCACGCGTCCGCTGCGCAGCTCATCAAAAGATTCCTGTGCATCATAGCGGGTGTTGAACTTCCCGTCGGAGCTGCTGAAATACGCATTGCTCTGACGCAGCTCCGCATTCGGCACAACCTCGGTAATGCCGATCGGGTTGATGCGCTCAAGCCCGCTCCATACCTCGCTCCTCTTGCCAAGCTTCGCCATGGCCTCCACAAAACGAATGTGCGCATGCACATATTGAAGGCCCACTTCCCGGCCAAAATTGGCTGCCTGCTCCGCCCGCTTAAAGTGGGTGCTGACGCCGCCGGCATATACAGCCGGACGATTCATCAGCCTCACCCCGTCCGGGCAGAACAATTGTTCACGGATAATCTCGTAATGGCTGGCTGCCTGCTCCGGCGTTAACAGCTCACTGATCATGCTGCGGGTCATTGGCAGCAATCGATACTGGATTCCTGTCTCCTGATCCGTTGGATGGAGCAGGAATTTGCTGTGCTCTTTGCTCTCCATATATACAAATCCAGGAATGACTTCGGAATTCAAGATGTACGTATTGAAATCCCGCTGGATTCCTTCAGCGAGTTCCCCCATCTCAGCGGACATTCCTGTATCCACGTTCTCCATGACATGGGAGAACTGATTCAAGGTCTGATACGTCAAGGCTACCGTCCAGCTGCTGACCATGAACTGTTTCAATTGGGCGTTGGCCGGCTGCAGCGTATCATCCCAGTCCCCGTCTCCATAGGAAGACAGATGGGTGTCATGAAGGAAATGATTCCGAATGTAGGACAATTGTTTCTTCACATGCTCAAGCACGGTATGCGATTGCTCTGTAAAATCGAAGCTGTGTTTTCTAGTATAAGGGACGGCCAGCTCCAGAATGTCGTAATCATGAGTAACGGCCAAATAATCGCCAAGCACCTTAAGCGGCCAAACGATAATGTCGCCATGGCTTTCTTCCTGCTGTATATGTGCATACTGATCAAACATGAACCACTGCGGCCAATTCCCGTCATCTTCGTATTGGTGGGAGTATACCTCCAGCAGAATATCCCGAACCTGCTCGTATTGATGAGTTGCCATGAAATACTCGACAGGTCCCTGGCATACATCGCGTGTCCCCCACGCCGCACCGCCGTATTGTTCCAGCCCGTGCGGTACGGAATAGTGAACCAGCATGTTGTGCGTGTACCACCAGGCCAGCGCATTCACCTTGAACAAGCTGTCATCCTGACCATCCTTGAAACTTAAGTGGAACCCGTTCATGACCGAAGCATAGAACGAGCGGTAGCTTGCGATCTCCTCTTCGGCCTGCCGAGCCTGAATCGGAGCATTCGCCGCATCGAGATTGCCTTGTATGGTCATAGTCCATTCAGCGCTCTCACTAAGCCTTAACACCGTCAGGGAAGCATCTCCCGATACAACATTGCTTGCCAGAGCGGTTTCGTCTGTAACATGCACATCAGCTCCATTTACCTGAAGACGGTAATGGAGATCCTTGTATACGGACGCGCTGAGCGAAGCCGAATCCGCACGGAATGTGATCACGTTGCCTTCCTGAACACGGTGATACGGAACCTCATATTCATTGACGTCCATCGTCATTTGCATAGTGACCAGATAACGGTAAGCCCTGCCGCTCTTAGAACGAACCTCAAGCGTCAGCTCCGGCGATGCGGCCGAGGTGAAGTTGGTAATGATCAGCATGTCATTGTCAGTCTTATAATACCACCGTACATAGTTAAAGCCGATCTCAAACACGGATGGCATGGTAAGAAGACGGTACTTCCCGTCAATGTCTACATAGATACGCTGACCGGACGTTTTGAGCACGTTAAGCGCGCTTCTGGCGTGGCTCATCATTTTGTTGAAGTTGGTATTGCCCGTAACCACCTGAGAATTGAACACCCCATACATGTACGAGGTTGTCGTTAGGACAGGACTGCCAAGCGTCACATTCTGACCGCTCATCAGGATATGACCGTGCGGACGCTCCACTCGAAGCTCTTTCTCCTTCATGACGATATGCTCGTAGGTATCCGTGAAGAAGGACAACAGCTCTTCCCCGTCACGCTCCTCTTGGCGGCGTACAGGATACAATGCCTTCAACTCGTCTGCAGTCAAAGGCACGGTACGCAGAGGTTCCCCAAGGAACTCCGATCGTTCCGTGCGCGTTAGTTTATGACCCGTTCCTGTCATGCCGATAGCTTCAACCTGCTGCCAAGTTGACTGAAGCTCATCCTGGAACTCCAATTCGGTGACAGCCTCAGGATGATGCTCTTTAAACAATCCATAAAATACGAATCTCGCCTTGCCATCAAGCTTGAGGCATGGTGACTGCAGCGCAGTGTAAGCAAATTCATATTGATACACTTCATTAGCCAGGCTCTCCTTGGACAAGGCCTCCGCTTGGTTTGTCTCCTTATAAGAAAGACCAAAAAACTGAAATCCATCCGTGGCATAGCCAACGGCTGTTGTCAGCGCGCCTTGCTGAAGATAGGGGAACACGCCTCCCTGCGGCTGGTTTTGACGGGAACACACGACATAACCCAGTACTTCCTGTTCAAACACGGCATGGTCGATATACTGGGACAAATACGCTTCATTGGTTCGAACGGCGCCCGGATGCGCGATCCCTACGTCCTGTCCATACACAACATCAACTTGGATCCCTTCCCCTTGGAGCTCAATATCCCAGAACCAGGCTCCTGATTCTGTCGGGGTGAATAGTACCTTATAGGCAACTCCCTTAACGTTTCCTTCCCACATCATCCGATTATCCAAGCAGGTAACCACGCTGTTCGAATGCACCCCAAGCAGGGGAATCGCCTCGATGCCGGCCTCGGTATGAATTCTCAGAAACAGATTGTTAAGGGCACCATCAATCGAATTGGAGAGGAGCTGGTTTATCATGGTGCTGCCGTAAGTCGCCTGAAACAGATCACCGCTAGGCAAAAAGGTAAACGTTAATTCTCCCGCCTTGAGAACCATCTTGTCATCGTTCATTACATTGCTGGCTGTCACAAGTATCACTTCCTGTCTGCAAAAATATGTGTTTATTTCCGAAGTCGAAACCGCCGTGTCTCTGTATCCCTGCTATTCTTTCCGACCATAATATCGAATTCCCCCGTATCGCTGGTGAAGGATAGATCCGAATGATGATAGCGCAGCTGTTGTTCGGTCAGCGTAAAGGTTACATCCTGTTGTTCGCCTGGCTGCAGCTGTAGCTTGCGGAAAGCCTTCAGTTCCTTGACCGGTCTGACAACTTCGCCGGATCGATCACGAATGTACAGCTGTACTACCTCTTCGCCGGCCATGTCTCCGGTATTCGTAACCGAAACCGTGACCTCCAGAGATTCATCCGGCGATATTTCATCCGTTGACAGCGTCATGTCCCCATATTTGAAATCGGTATAGCTTAGACCGAAGCCAAACGGAAGCAGCGGCTCATTCGGAATGTCCAAATATTGCGATACATAGCGCTCCTGCGCGTCTGGCGCATCCTTCGGACGCCCGGTGTTGAAATGGTTATAATATACCGGTACTTGTCCAACGGAATATGGAAACGACATGCTGAGACGGCCGGAAGGATTCACTTCGCCTGTAAGCAGTGCAGCTACAGCTGCTCCGCCTTCAGTTCCCGGGAACCAGGCTTCCAGTACTGCATCTGCCTCATCCAGCACACCGTGCAGATCCAGCGGGCGGCCGTTGAACAAGACGGCAACCATCGGCTTCTGCAGCGTTTTGAGGTGCTGAATCAGCTGCAGCTGCGGCTGTGGCAATGTAATGAGGGCGCGGCTGCCCGCTTCTCCGCTCATCTCGGAATCCTCCCCCAGCGCAAGCACGATAACGTCGGCTTCCATCGCAGCCTTCATGGCTTCTTCCAATTGCCGTCCGGTCATTGTGCTCACACCGCAGCCCTCGGCTACCGTTAGCTGACCAGATGGCAGCTTGGAGCGAAGGCCCTGCTCCATCGTCACTGCATCTTCCTTGGAGCCCGTCCACGACCATGGGCCGAGAATATCGCCGCTTGCAGCAAAAGGGCCGATCAATGCAACACGCTGCTCCGCTTGCAGCGGCAGCAGAGCTTCATTCTTCAGGAGCACGCAGGATTTAGCCGCTGCTTCCCGTGCCGCCTGACGATGCTCATCGCAGAACACGATTTCCCGCTCAGCCTGCGGATCAGCTCCCCTCGTAGGACGCTCAAACAGTCCGAGGCGCTTTTTCAAAGTTAGAATGCGCAGCACGGCCTCATCAATCAGAGACTCATCCACACGTCCCTCTCGGACCAGTGCCGGTAAATGATGAACATAACTGGAAGTCATCATCTCAATGTCCACGCCAGCTTCCATGGCCTTCAGTGCCGCTTCTTCTTCATCCTTCGCAATGCCATGGGGAATCATCTCTTTGACCGCTCCCCAGTCGGAAATCAGTACACCATCGAAGCCCCATTCGCTTCGCAGCAAATCGCGCATCAGCCTTTTATTGCCGGTAGCCGGGATTCCATCCACGGTATTGAAGGCGGTCATGACCATCTCGACGCCTTCATCCAGCGCCGCCTTGTATCCAGGCAAGTAATATTCCCGCAGCTGACGCTCGGACATGTCCACCGTGTTGTAATCACGGCCACCTTCGCCTGCTCCGTAGGCAGCGAAATGCTTCACGCAAGCTGCAAGCCGGTTCAGGTCGCCGCTCAGGTCGTCACCCTGAAACCCCCTGACAAAAGCTCGCGCAAATTCACTGTTCAAATAGGGATCTTCGCCGGTCGACTCCATCACGCGTCCCCAACGGGGATCGCGAACCAGGTCCACCATTGGCGCAAAGGTCACGTGAAGACCGGATACCGCAGCCTCACGTGCAGCGATCTCCGCACTCCGCTCGGCAAGACTCGGATCCCACGAACTTCCCATTGCCAGCGGCACCGGAAAAATGGTCTTGAACCCATGCACGATATCGGCCATGATCAGCAGCGGGATTCCCAGCCTATTTTTGCGCATATGCGCTTCCTGAACAGCGATAACTTCCTCTGCACCCGCTAAACCCAACACGGAGCCTGCATTACTTACAATGGCATCCGTTATGCCGAGCGACTCCATAGGACCTGTAATCTGTCCGGATTCCTGAGTTCCTTCGAAAAAAGGGACGGCCAGTTGTAGAAGCTGCGCGATTTTTTCCTCCAGCGTCATCTGATCTACCAGAGAAATCAGCTGTTGATCTGCCATTTCCCATCCTCCTTTGTCTTTGCAACATTCCATTCTACATAAATTCGAAACGTTTTGATTTTATCAAACACAGTCGTTTTAAGCCATTAAAATATAGATGATATAAGGTTTTAATGCTAATTATGAACAGACTTTAGATTGAATAAATCACATCATATATCTCTATATATTCGAAACGTTTCAATGAATTTGAACAGAAAATTCAGGGCAGGGGCAGCCAATCCAGCACCCGCTGAATTTTGTTGTCCCAATATCCCCATTCATGTCCACCCGGCTCTTCTTCGTATGTGATATGAATTCCCAGGCTGTCCGCATATCGTCTAAAGGTTTGATTGTCCTTATACAAAAAATCTTCGGTTCCGCAGCATTGATACAGCATCGGTTTGTTTCCGGTGTATGCGGCAAACTCTGCAGCTAAGAAGAGCAAATCATCCCGGCTCCCCCGCACGTTCTCCACACGGCCGAAGATCGTGCGGATCTCCGACTCCTGAAAGCCCGCTCCTGCTGCGCGGCTGGCAAGATCCAGCCCGCCCGACAAGCTTGCACCAGCCGCATAACGCTCCGGATAGCTAAGCGCAAGCTTAAATGCACCATACCCACCCATGGAGATTCCAGCGACAAAGGTATCTTCTCTTCGGCCAGACACCGGAAAGAACGTCCGAACAAGCTTGGGAAGCTCTTCGCTGAGATAGGTGAAGTATGGCAGCCCATTCGCCATATCCATGTAATAGCTGCGCCCGAATCCCGGCATCACGAGTGCGAGGCCTTTGCTCTCGGCATATCGCTCGATGGATGACCTGCGCATCCATTCGGTATGATCTGCCCCTCGTCCGTGAAGCAAATAAAGCACCGGCAGCTTCGAAGAAGAACGGAGTGGCATTAAGCTGCCTTGGGGTAGAAACACCTCCATGCTGGTGGACAGCTGCAGTGTTTCCGAATAAAAATCACATGTGATCCACGCCAAGTTCCTCATCTCCGATCCGGCACCTTAATTCCCTGCTTTACCCTTTCCTACCGATGCACGTTCCATCATATCTGTAGTCAGCATGTAAGACTGCTTCACCGATTCACCGGCCAATGCTTGAAACAGCAAATGGGCTGCAAGCGACCCCGCTTCACTCTTGGGCTGTCTTATGGTCGTTAACGGCGGATTTACGTATTCGGCTAATTGGATGTCATCATATCCGATGACAGAGATGTCATTCGGTACCGATATCCCGCATTCCTCAAATGCCTTCAATCCACCGATGGCCATTTCGTCATTGCCGTAAAACACAGCCGATGGGAGCGATCCCTGCATAATCAACATTTTGGTGGCATTATAACCGCCCTCGCGCACAAAATTGCCGCTGAGACGCCATTTCGACTGTTCCTCCAGCCCAGCCTCCGCAAGTGCTCGCAAATACCCTTTGTAACGTAAATGGTTATCATAAGAATCAGAAGAACCACTGATATAGGCTACATGTTTGTGTCCATTCTCCAGCAGATAACGGGTAGCCGTATATCCTCCCTGCTCTCCGTCAACCAGCACGTTAAGCAAATAATCACTGGACAACTGACGATCCATCACAACGATCGGAAATTGGGGACCGGAGGTCTCAACCAGAACTTCATCACGAATATTGGGTGCCAGAATGATGGCTCCGTCCGCCCTCTTCTCGCGCAGAAATTTAACCGCCGTCGAATCTCTTCCGCCCATCGAGCTGCAAGCAATCAGATCATAACCGTTGGTTAATGCCACTTCCTGCACACTTCGAATCAGTTCAGAATAATAAGGGCCGGACAGATCCGTCAGAATAAGCGCGATGGTCTTGGTACGACTCCGCTTCAAATCCATGGCGAATCCGTTCTTCCGATAATTCAATTGTCTTGCTGCATCGAGCACTTTGGATCTTGTCTTGGAACTCACCCTGCTATCGCCGCTTAGTGCATAGGAAGCGGTTGACAACGCAACCCCGGCGAGCTTTGCCACATCCTTAATCGTTGCCATTTCCTTACGCCCCTTCTAGTACATAAAAAACTCTATTTAACTTATTTCATACCGGAGATCGTATATCCTTCAATAATGTGTTTTTGGAAGAAAGAAAATACGATAATAATTGGAACGACCATGAATGCCGCGCCTGCCATCTGCAGACCGAAGTCAGATCCATGCTGTCCTTTCAGAAGCTGCAAACCAACCGAAAGCGTGTAGAGCTTCTGGTCGTTTGCCATAATGAGAGGCCACAGGAAGCTGTTCCAGGCTCCAATGAACGCCAAGATTCCCTGTACCGCGAATACGGGCTTTGTGATCGGAACGATCAGCTGGAAGAAGATACGCAGCTCCCCTGCTCCATCAAGCCTTGATGCCTCGATTAAATCCGTTGGAATGGTGGACATAAACTGACGGAATAGAAAAATACCGAAAGCGCCAACCAAGCCCGGCAGCACAATACCTGCCATCGTGTTGGTCAAGCCCATTGCATTGATCAGCAGATATACTGGAATCATGGTAACCTGCCCTGGAATCATCATCGTGGCAAGCACGAGATAGAACAGCTTTTTATTGCCAGGGAATTCGTATTTGGCGAATGCATATCCTGCAAGCGCATTAAGGAACAGACCGACAAAAGACCAGAACACAATGATAAGTGTATTTTTCAAATATACAATAAAGTCCAGCTTCGTAAATAAGTCCACATAATTCTTAATTGTAAATTCTTTTGGTAATAACGTTGGCGGAACCGCTGTAAATTCATTTTCCGGCTTGAACGAGGACGTGATCATCCAGATAAACGGAATCATCATGAGCAGTCCTCCTGCAATGAGCAGCACCGTCATGACTGTTTTCTCAATTCTTTTAGCTGCCATACTCTAAAGCCTCCTTCAGTTACGATACGGGATGGTCGCTTGAACCTGAGCCTTAATATTCGACATCTTTTCTCTTGACTGCGAATTGCAAGACCGTTACAGCAATAATGATGATGAAGAGTACAAACGATCCTGCGGCCGCATAGCCAAAATTGCTAAGCTGGAAGCCATTGTTATAGATAAAGAGAGCCATCGACATCGTGGAGTTGAGCGGGCCACCCTTGGTCATAACCAGCGGCTCTTCGAAGAATTGAATCCAGCCGATCAATGTCGTAATGGTGACAAAGAAGGTCGCGAAGCTAAGCAGTGGTACCGTAATGTACAGGAGCTTCTTCCATTTGCTTGCACCATCAATCTCCGCAGCTTCATAATAGGAGCGCGGAATCCCCTGCAGCGCAGCCAGGAAAATGATCATGTTAAGTCCGATGGATTTCCAAACGGCCAGAAGAATCAGCGATAGCTTGGCTAGTGCCGGATCTGTCAGCCACTGCTGAGCTGGCACTCCGAACCAGGACAATATATGGTTAAAGAGGCCGTAATGGCTGTTATACAAGTAACCCCAAACAACCGCGACCGCCACAATATTCGTAATGGAAGGCATATAATACACGACGCGGAATGTCTTAAACAACAATCCCGTGCCATAGTTAAGCAGCAGGGCAGCGCCCATGGCAAGCATTACGACAAGCGGAACTCCGATAATAACATAGAACATGGTGTTAAACATGGATTTCAGAAAGACCGGATCTTTAAATACATTGATAAAATTATCAAAGCCAACGCCTTCAATGTTTGAATAATTCGCGAGGCCGGCAAGGTCAATATCCGTGAAACTGATGACTAGCGCAATGATGATCGGAATGATTGAGAACGTCAGAAGCAGCACCAGTGCGGGCGCAATAAACATATAAGGATACTTATAATGGTTAAAGCGCTTGATAAAGTTCTGCAATGTCATTCACCTCCTGCAAGTGTGGGTTTCTCGATATAAGAATAACGTACGTTTGAAGCAGTCAGGCTTGTTTCATCCTTCGATGAAACAAGCCGGGCTGCGTTTAAGACGCACTCTTATTTTTTGTTTAGCATTTCGGTAGCTTTTTGATTCAGAAGATCCATTTCTGTTTTGATGTCAGCTCCACCAACGGTAATTTTCTCAAAAGCTGCAATTGCTTCCTTGGAGATCGCATCCCACTCCTTAATGAACGGAACAGGTTTAGCGTTTTCGAGCTGCTTTCCAAAGGTAGCAAAAATCGGATCTTCAAAGCGTTGATCTTCCCATGCACTCTTAACAGCAGGCAGGTTTTTAGCTACATCGTAGTTGGTCAGCTGCGATTCTTTTTCACTCATGAAAGAGATGAATTTAACGGCTTCCTCTGCATTTTTGGTTGTGTTGAATACCGACATGTTCGCTCCACCGAGGAACGATGCATTGTTTTCTTTAGCCGGAAGTGTTGTTGTTGCCCATTTACCTTCAATCTCAGGCGCTTTGTCTTTAACACCTTGAATCATCCAAGGACCGCTGATAAACATCGGGAATTGTCCGTCTTTAAATGCGGCAAACAGATCCAAATCGCTCGCAAGCGGCGTCATTCCGGTATCGTAGAAGCTCTTCAGGTATTCCATGGCTCCCATAAATTCCGGTTCGTTAAAATGAGGCTTCCGGTTCTCATCAATCATGTCGCTTCCATTCTGCCAGGCAAACATGGACAGGTAGTTCATGTCTTTGGCATCAATGGTAATGGCGTAATTGCCGTTTCCTCTAGCTGCCAGCTTCTCACCGGCATCCTTCATTTCATCCCAAGTCTTAGGACCTTCCGGGTAGCCAACTTCGGCCAGAATGTCTGTGCGATAGAACAATACGCGTGTCTCCACGTACCACGGGATACTGACAACCTTGTCATCATAACTCATGGTTTGGATAGCACCGTCAAAATAGTTCTCTTGTTTCAGGCTAGGATACTGCTCAAGATACGGCGTCAGATCGAGCAAAGCTCCAGCCTGGGCAAACTCTGGAATCCAGGTGGTTCCCATTTGCACGACATCAGGACCACTCTTCGATGCAACCGCTGTAAGCAGCTTGTCATGTGCACTGCCCCAAGGGATCAATTGAACGCTCACCTTAACGCCTGGATTTTTCTCTTCATATTCCTTAATTAAGGTTTCGTCTGTTGTGTCACCCATCAACCAAACTTTCAGTTCTTTCTTGCCTTCGCCGCCTTCCTTGGCATCTTCAGACCCACCAGAACATCCCGCTAAAACAACCGAGAACATCAGCATTGCTGCCAACGTCCATAATAATGATTTTTTTCTCATTCTACATTCACCCCGTTTTTAATGTTTACCAGCATGCAAAACGTAATACGGAACTTAAATTGAAAGCACTTACTTCGAAACGTTTCGATTTTATTCGAAAAAATAAAGACGCCGGATAAAGTACAAATCTATAATCCTAATGTCTCTTCATTCCCCCTATAAAGCACCTTCCCATGCTTATTTCAGGTATAAACATGCTTTTGTGTATTCATAATAATCTGCTTGATTGCTTGATAACTTCAAAAAACGCATTCTGTTTTGAAACGTTTCGACAAGTTCATTATAGCTTCCCTTGAGAGCGATTTCAATATCCTTTTTATTTTTTTATGAGTCTATTTTTTGACAAGCGCTGTGAGCTTCGACCCCATAAGAAAAAGCAGCCGGCCGGAAGCATGCCTGCTGCTTTATAACATTCCATGTTATTTTTTCTTAGTGAGGGCTGGAAGCGTCAGCTTGTCTTGCATTCTTGTCGTGGAGGTTATGATTCAGCGAGCTGTTCTTGCTAAGCCGTGCATGCACCATGAAGGATAAGCAGGACAACACCGCAACGCCTGCTGCCAGCCACGCCACTGGCGTCAATCCCCCGCCATCATACATCGTTCCCATAGCATAAGGACCTATCACCCGTCCGACAGCTCCCATACCGCCTGTAACGCCGATATAGAACGGTGCTGCATGACCTGCCCGCTCCGAGATAAAGGCCGGTATAGCAGGTGAGATGAGCATTTCGCCGAGTGTAGCCAGCACCATCGCAAGCACCATACCCGGATAGCTGTGCATCGCCACAATAACGAGGTAAGCAGACAGGTAGAACAGTGCGCTCACCGTCATCTGGCTGCTCTCCGTCCGGGCAAACCAGCGCTTGATTGCATTGGTCAGCGGCTGTGCGGCAAAGATCAATATGCCATTAAGGGTCCATAAATAACCATAGGCTGTCTTGGACATCCCCTCTGAGATGATGAAGGGAGAGACGCCCGTATTCCAGATCGAATTCCCGAACCACAGAAACAGAGAGCCCAAACCCATGAAGAGATAAATTCGGGTGTTTCCCAGCAATGCCCAAGCACCGGGGCCTGCGGGAAGCGGAGTTTTGGGCTGCGGGTGATGGGACTGCTCCGGTACGCCGGGTCCGTCCAGCTTCGTCAGATAGGACAGGAAGAAAATCGCAAACCCGAAGGAAGTGACTCCGTTTAAGACAAAACTTAAATGATAGGATATCTCTGCCAAAAATCCACTCATGGCCGTACCTAGCGCTACACCGATATTGTTAGCAACATAGATGACATTGAACAGCTCACCCCGTCGATCGGCAAACCGGAATCCGATAAAGGCCTGAATGGCCGGCATGGATACTGCGTTGCAGAACCCGATGAATCCCATCATCGCGATGAAGAGGCCCCATAGTCCGTTAATGAACGGAAGAGTAAACAACCCCAGCGCATTCAGCAGCAGGGAGCCCACGATGAGTTTCTTCACCCCAATTCGGTGATACATGGCCCCGCCCAGGAGCTGGCCCGCAATTCCCCCCATCGATTGAATCAGAATGACAAAGCCGGCATCCTGCATGCTGCGTCCCAGCTCATCAAATACATACATCGTTGTCAGCGGCCACATCAAGGAGCCGCCTGCAGAGGCAACGAGACTTGCTACAAGAAAACCTTTAACTTCCTTAGGGTACTGCTCCAACCATTTCATGTTTATTATCTCCCAGCAGCCTCGCAGCAGTATAATCGGCATAAGCATATATAATCAAAAAGAAAAGCCCTTGCGGGCTTCTATGGTTCTTCTAATAGAAAAGAGAAAGACAACGTCTTTTACCTATCATATCATCCTGTAAAATTTACATTGCTTGTCATTTCTTCGCCCAAATCCTAGTATCGCTTGAGGCCTATGTTTTTAGCAAGCACACTCATTGACGCTTTACCTTGACAGCGAACGTGAAACTAAACTGAACGGATCCCTCTTCCCTAGGCAAAGCTATAGTTTTGGGCCCCGTCTACCCTCCTCTCTTATCGGGGTTTGCATTTCTGGCTCTTGCCGGTATGCGTATTTGAACCGAAGTTCCGATTCCCACTTTGCTGAAGATAGACACGCCGTACTCGCTCCCGTAATGCAGCTTCACCCGCTGGTCGATATTGCGGATGCCGCAGCCCGTATGGTTGTTATCCCGGGGATCGAATATTTCCTCGATTCTCCCCTGCTTCATGCCGAGACCATCGTCGATGATCCGATAGAGAATCGTATCCCCTTCCTTTTTGACGACAATCCGAATATGAATGCGATCCCCGCTCCACGCATGCTTCAGCACATTCTCGATAAAGGGCTGCAGAATCAGTTTAATGGTTTCGTAAGGCCATATACTTGTATCCACATCAAAATTGACTTCCATGCGCTGTCCGTATTTTACCTTTTGGATATCCAGATACGCATTGGCCTGCTCAATCTCTAATGCAATGGGTATTAATATTCTTCCCGAATTTAGTGTAAGCCGATAAAATTGTGCCAACTGCACAACCATATTCTGCAGTTTCTCCGTCTCGCCGAATTTCGCAAGTTGATTAATGGAGGATAGCGTATTGTATAAGAAGTGGGGATTAATCTGCGATTGCAGCATTTCAAGCTCTGCTTCCTTCTTTTGAAGCTGGGTTAGATACACTTTATTGATTAACGCCTCGATATCCTCGCCCATTGCATTCAAGGCATTCGCAATTTGCGGGAACTCCCCTTTGCCCCGATAAGCGATCCGTTTATGCAGCTCCCCTTCCCGAAATGCATTGAGTACCCCTACAAGCTTCTGGATTCGCTTAGAGAAAGATCGGGATATCACATACCCTGTATATGTAAACAACACGATGCAGATGATACAGATTACTATTAATACGGTTCGTACTCTCTTCGCTTCCTGTTCAATGATGTTAAGCGGAACCTGCGCAACAATCTTCCAGTTCTTCTGCGGCAAATCTTCTTCAATCACCAAATAATTCTTCTTATCGTTGGGTGCTATAACGGCATACGGATTTACCTTGTCGCTGGTATGGTCAGGGTCTTCAACCATTGATCCGGAAGTAAACACCACATTCCCAAAAGGATCCAGCACCGATAACACACTTCCGTCGCCAAGCTTCGTGTAATCCACACTGTCGAACAGCTGCGACAAGCGAACACTGAACCTCATGATTCCCACTTCTTGAATATCGAGCGGATTATTCATATCCACGATGCGCCGAATCAGCGAAATCCGCCCATCCCGCTCATCCTCTTCTACCTGCCTCCACGTCATCGTTGAATTATACTTCTCTTCCGGCAACGTGAAATACCAAAACTCATTCGAAATTCGAGTCATATGGTACATATCCCAGCTTTGTTCGTTGAAATCTTGATTATTGGCATTATCCCAATCTCTATATCTCTCGTACACCGTTTGATTATGAAAATAGACGGATAGCCTTAAATTAAGGCCAACCGCCTTCGCAGCGCTCTCCAGCTTCGGGAGAATGACATTGTTCATGCGGATATGATTATCAGCGCCTGATAAATTCCTGAGGACACTCTGAATGAAGGCAGGATCATCGTACAATGTCGCTGAGGTCTGGACGATATCATCCACTTTATAGGCCACATTATCCCGGATCTGATTGAGCGTCCCCTGGATGTTGACCCGGCTCTGTTTGCGCATGGTGTCATCGTACATCGAGTGTGAAATATAAAAGTTCACGAAAACCAACAGCAATATAAATATCGTAAAGGTCAGCATGAGCTTGTAACCGATGGGTATATACCCCAGCTTCTTACCGTTTATTCTGGATGATGTGGTCCAGCGAGTATTCATCCCAATTCTCTCTTTCGAAATTCCATGGGTGTCATCGCGAATTTCTCTTTGAACTGCCGGCTGAAATAAGGAAGATAGCGGTATCCTACCTGATCGGCGACTTCATAGACCTTGAGACCCGGCTGTTTCAGCAATTCGCATGCTTTTTCCATACGCAGTTGGACAAGCAGTTCATTGAACGTATTTCCTGACCTCTCTTTAATCAGGAACCCGACATGACTCGGCGAAAAACAAAAATGCTGCGCAATATCCTTGATCGTTATATTCTCACTCATCCGCTCTCTCATCAATTGGATAACACTGCGAATGAATTTACCATCCTTAGAATTGGATTTCTCATATAATCTTTCGGAAATTCCGAATATGTGCTGTATAAACCAGGAACGAATATCACTGACGGTTTCGAATTGCATCAAAATATCCAGGTGATGGATCTCCATGCCCAACAGGTCAAACAAATCTTCATTTCGACTGCTTAAATATTGTTCGAGCTTCCAGATAATATAATTCGACATATTATGCACGGTAAAGCGGGAGCGCAGATTCCTTATAGAACCAAATAACTTCTCCAGTTCATCACAAATTTGAACCAGCTCATATTTCTCCATCGCTTTTAGGAGGACATTCATGCGCTCATCAAGCATCCGCGCATCGAGCATGCCTGGCTCCGCACTGACATCTTCATACTTGATCATACTTCCCTTGCCAAGAAACATCTTGGCCTCCACAGCTTCCACCGCTTGCCTGTAGGACAGCTGAAGCTGATTCAAGTTGTGTACGGGTTCCCCAATACCCGTTGTCAGGGATGTCGTCAAATGCAACTGAACGTTATCCGTCAAGGTACGTATCGTATGGGTGGCGCTTACGTCCTCAAGCAGGATCGCTACCCGTTGCGAGGACAGCTTGCAGTATGGAAGCATGCCGCCATCTGTAATTGCCTCCTGGATACGCTGCAGAAATATTCTTGCCAGTTCCCTCTTTGAAAAAAGACTCCCTGTTTGGCGCCAAGACAGATTATCCAGTTCCATAACGGCGACGCGGATCGGCCACTTCAACTGGTCGAACTCATAAGAAATACTCATCTGTGTCAATAATTCCTCTGATTCTTCCCGTTCAAGCAGGCGTATGAGAAAGTCACTTTTGACAATAGGGATCATCTCCTGATAAGCCATCTCCACCTCGCGCTGCTTGATCTCCTCATCCAAATCCCGTTTTACCTTGATTAATGAAGCAACCAGTTCCCGATCGTTCATGGGCTTCAGAACATAGCTATACGCTTTCAATAAGAGTGCTTGCTGTACATAGCTAAATTCCTGATATCCGCTGACGAATATGATCCGAATGTTAGGTTTATGCTCAATCGCAATCCGAGCAAGCTCGAGCCCGGACATATAGGGCATATTGACGTCGCTGACCAATATATCAACTTCCTGGTTCTTTATTATTTCGCATGCCGACAATGCATTATTAACGCTCCCCACTAACTCCATGTCCAAATCAGACCAAGGAATGAATCTTCTCATTCCTTCAAGATCCAGTTCTTCATCATCCACAAGCAGCACCTTGTACATGGAACCCCTCCATAATGGTAGATACACCTCTACTTACACATACGCGCAAAAGACTATTTGATAATAAAACAGAGATATCCCAAAGAATCTGGTGGATTCTTTGGGAGGCTTCCCTGTAATAACGCTGTAATTAATTATTTTCTCTTCGCCAAGTTCTCCTGCCAATTGGCTGTACGGTAATCAAGAAGCTGCTGGTAACCCAGATCCATCAAATCCTTGTTCCCTTGGTCAAGAATTTTATCAACCTCTTCGTCACTCTTAGCCATTACGGATTTGGCATAAATTTCGAGGAACAATTCATTTACAGATGTTTTTATAATGCCTTCATCGGAATCCGGGGATGGTTCAATACCGGAAAATTCCGTAACGTTTAATTGAGTTGGCCAAGTAATCGTTTGTTGGTAACGTGTTCTCCAATCCTGCTCTTCGAACGGAAGATCCTTCATATATTTATATTTGGAAGGGTCAATATAACTCGTATTCCCTACAAACATAACCGGAGAATTTTCGGATTGAATTTTGGCTACTTCTTCGGGATTATAAGTCTCGGTGAAATTCGGCTGACCCTGCTCATCAAAGCCTTTCCAGTTCTTACCCTCAGGACCGAAGAATTGCACGTTCATTCCTTCCGGACCTGTATACCAGTCAAGGAATGCAAAGATCGCTTCAGGGTCTTCGGCAGCCGTTGTAATATATGCAGCATTCCATCCAAAGCTTGTGTAGGTCCCTGGATAAATCTTGTTCTTATCCAGACCAGGCTTATGAATAGGCCAGATCATGAAATACCCGCCGTCCGGATCCTTCTTAATTAACTCCGGCTGTGCTTCTCCTGCCATATCTGTCGGACTGGCTCCGGCAAACACAGCGACTCGGCCTGTCATGACTTTCTCCAGCACTTGATCTTCCGTTTGGTTAAAGGCATCTTGTGAAATGAGTTTCTCTCTGTAAAGTTTAGCGATATATTTCTGAGCCTCACGGAATACCGGATCCATGAGTAGCGACGTCAGCTTGCCATCCTTTGGAACCGCTAACAAATTAGCGTTAAGGTTGGTGTAGCTTGCTCCCTCTCCGAAAGCCGTATATAACACACCCAGTCCTTGTCGATCCTGTGCGCGATGCGGCTCGAACGGAACAATCTCGCTGCCATACTTTTCTTTAACCTTTACCAGGTAGTTATATAAATCATCTGTGGTTTCGAGTGGCGGCTTGCCCAGCTCTTCGTAAATTTTCTTGTTAATTACATAACCTGCGTTTCCGTAAGGATTGGATGAGTACCAGTTAGGAAACCTGTACAGCTTGCCGTCTTCAGCACGAAGCAGGTCCAGATCGCCCATCCACGTTTTCAGGTTGGGATACTTATCCAGATATTCATCATAGGCTACCAGCTTTCCTTCTTTACGAAGTCTCTCCATATCCTGATCCTCACGGTCTGCCCAGATCATGTCAGGCAAATCGTCTGATGCCATCATCGCGCTCAGCTTTTGCGTATGTGCTCCGGCAGCCGCTATCATATTGAGCTTAACTTGCTTTTCTTCGCTCAAATATTTGCCGATAGGCGTGCTTTCCCATTTAGGGAAGTCTGTGTTTCCATAGTGTGCATAAGCTGAGAATTCCAGCGGCTTCTCGCCAAGCACCCATTTACCTCCATCTCCCTCTGCTGGAGGGTCAGTCTCTTTATTCCCCTCATTGGTTGTTGCAGGCGGTGTCGCCGGCGGTGCGGCTTCTTTTTTACTCCCGCATCCGGCAAGAACAGTAACCATGACCAACAGAAGCGATACCATTACGAGCAATGGCTTTTTCGTCTTTCTCATATACCTAACCCCTCTCATTTCCAAGAATATATATGTTCAAAGCTGTTCGCCTTAAACCGTTCGGCCACCTACTCTTTCAACGAGCCTACCAGCACGCCTTTGACAAAATATTTCTGCACAAAAGGATAGACCAAAATGATCGGCAAGGTCACAACAATCATCATCGCCATCGTAAGCGACTTGGAAGTAATTTGCCTTGCTTGATCCAGAAGAGCAACCGAAGCGCTGTCGAGCACGGTGCTTGAACCGGATACAATATTGGCATTCAAGGTCTGTCTCAATATCGTCTGAATGGGAAGCAAAGTATCGCTAGTGATGTAGATGCTTGGCAGGAACCAGTCGTTCCAATGGCCAACGGCGGTCAACAAGGACAGCGTGGCGATAACCGGCCCGGACAATGGAAGAATAATCCGGAAGAATATACCCCAATTGCTGCAGCCATCAATATTGGCCGATTCTTCCAAGCCAACGGGAAGGCCCTTAAAGAAGGTTCGGAATATAATCATATTCCAGACGCTGATAAGCGATGGAATAATAAACACCAGAAAGCTGTCCATCATACCCAGTGAACGGATCAAGAGATAGGTTGGAATCAATCCTCCGCCAAAGTAAAGCGTGAATATAAAGAACACCATATAATAGCTCCGTCCGATCAGATAGGATCGAGTCATCCCGAAGGCAAGGAGCGCTGTCATGAAGATGGAGGTTGCGGTTCCGATTACGGTACGGCCTATGGATACGAGAAACCCGTTAAGCAGTCTTTCATCTTGCAGTATGATTTTGTAATTTTCGAGTGTGAATTCTCGTGGCCAGAAGGTGACCCCTCCCTTGGCGGTATCCACACCTACATTGAAAGAAACAGCCACCGCATTCCAGAACGGATAGAGTGCCGTGAAGGCGAGTAGACTGAGCAACGCGTATACCACAATGAGCATGACCTTGTCACCAAAGCTAATTCTTTTTAACATGCCGTACCTCCTGAGGGCTGCTGATTCTTACCATAAGCTGTTACCAGATCTTCGAGCCAGATAGTTCGCGATCGTTAGCAGTCCTACACTGATGATTGCCTTGAACAATCCGATAGCAACCGCATAAGAATAGCGATGTGACCCCAAGCCTACCCGATAGACATACGTATCAATCACATCAGATACCGGCCTTAGCACAGGATTGGATGCCAGGAGCAAGATGTCCTCAAAGCCTGCGTTGAGCAAGTTGCCGATGGCAAGAATCATAAAGATAATGACTACCGGCATAATCGAGGGAAGCGTAATCAAGTAGACCTGCTTCGCCTTGCTTGCCCCGTCGATATCTGCAGCCTCGTACAGAGCAGGATCAATGCTTGCAATCGCAGCCAGGAATACAATCGAGTTAAATCCGATATCCTTCCATACGTTAGCCGAAATGAGGATCGACCAGAAATATTCTTTCAACGAGAGAAAATTGATCGGTTCATCAATGGCCCCTATGCGCTCCAGCAAAATATTGATGCTTCCGTTTTCCGTGGATAGCAAGGCGGTGGCAAACCCCGCAACGATGACCCACGATAAGAAATAGGGCAGATACGTGATCGTTTGAATCACTCTTTTGAACAACATATGGCGAACTTCGTTCAGTAAAAGCGCCAGTATGATCGGTGCCGGAAATCCGATAACGAACTTCAACAGGCTGATGACAATCGTGTTGCGCAAAATCCTCTCAAACTCGGGGGCGGCAAAAAAGGCTTCGAAATGCTTAAAACCGACCCACGGGTTATCCCAAATCCTTGATCCGGTGAACAGGTTATAATCCATAAAACCGGTTATTACGCCATACATGGGCATATAGGCAAAAATGAAAACCAGAATGACCCCGGGTAACACCATGAGCTGAACATCCCATTGCTTCATCAAGCGTCTGAGGAAACTTTTACTGTGAACTTTGGGCTGCCGGGAAATGGGTGATTGCTGTTCTGCAGTAGCTTGCGGCATATTTATCCTCCCGTTACGAATTGATCTAAACGCATGCCGGGTCTCTGAATTTCTGCCATTCCGAAACCGCTTGCAATTGACTTAGTACCATTCTACCTATGGAAATTTATTCAAGCTATATAACAAAACCCCGATTTTTTATACTTCCACCGGAATGTGTTATCACTTTCAGCCCCCACTTTCTTATCTATAAAAAAAGACTGCCTTCAGGTCATATAGACCTTCAAGACAGTCTCGTATTCATCTTTTAGATACCCTTCTCTTTAGCCCTGACCTCGACTACCGTCGAGAAAAAGGTGGCCCCTTCGCCCATGTCGGACAGCCTGTCCGGCGTAAGGGCGTTAGCACGCTGCTTCCGGCCTTCGCCTTCCCACCACAAGCCTTGACTGACCACGGTGCCCGGCAGCATTTTATCCGTTACCTTCGCCCGGACCTCATAGGTTCCGCGGTCATTATATACCGTAACCATATCTCCATCCTGTAACCCGCGCTCCGCTGCATCCTCCGGATGGATCTGCAGTGCGGGCTCCTTCTCCAGCTTCTGATGTTTCTCCACATTCGCAAAGGTTGAATTCAGGAAATTGTGATTCGGCGGGGAGATGAACATCAGCGGATATTGATGCCCGCGGCCTCGCCTCACGCCATCATATCCTTCCTTCAATGGCACGTAAGTCGGAAGAGGCGGAAGACCGGCTGCTTCCAGCTGTGCCGAATACAGCTCAATCCGGCCGGAAGGCGTCGGCAGACGGTCCAGATACGTCTCCAGCGGGGTCATGTCGAGCTTCACGTGGCGGTGCGCTTTCAGCTTGTCCAAGGTAACGCCGTTCAGATAAGGGTTGTCCGGATAGTCGAGCGCCCTTGCAATCATCTCTTCTTCTGTCTCATAGAAAGCAGGCTCATTGAAACCCATGGCCCGTCCCAGCAACGAAAACAGCTCCACATTGCTCTTGCTCTCCCCAAGCGCCGGAATGACCGGCTCCTGAAGCTGGATGTACTGATGCCAATAGGAACTGAACAGATCCGTATTCTCAAATGAAGAGGTTGCCGGAAGCACGATATCTGCATATTTCGCTGTGTCCGTCATAAACAGGTCATGTACAACGGTAAACAGATCTTCCCGTGCAAAACCTTCGCGCACCCGCTCCGTATCTGGAGCGACAACGAGCGGATTGCTGCAATAAACGAACACGGACTTAATCGGATGCTCGGTCATCGCAAGCGCCTCGCCAATCCGGTTCATGTTGATGGTTCGGGCCTCGGGATTCGGTCTCAGATCCGGGCGCTCCAGTGCATCGCTGTCCATACTGTTATAGCCGCCATTCGACTTGGAGGCACCTCCGCCCCGCTTGAGCCATTGTCCGGTCAAGGCAGGAAGCGCCGCTATGCTGCGTACCGTCAATCCGCCATTATCGTGATGCTGAAGTCCGTTTCCGATGTGGATATAAGACACCTGGGCTCGGCCATACAACTCAGCCAGCTTCTCGATATCCTCAGCCGAAACGCCGGTAATGGAAGACACATACGCCGGCGTGTATGTTCTCACATGCTCGCGCAGCTCCTCATAACCCAGGGTATAGTGCTGGAGGAACTCCTCATTCACCATGCCATCACGAAACATAATGTGCATGATACCGACGGCCAGGGCCGCATCCGTGCCCGGAAACAGCGGAATGAACCAATCCGCCCATTGCCCGGTCTGATTTTTATGAACATCAATGACAATGACCTTTGCACCGGACTTGCGCGCTTTCTCTGCGAGCACCACCTGGTGCATATTGGTGCTGACGATGTTGCCGCCCCAGACGATAATGACGTCAGCCAGCACCGTGACCTCAGGCACGGTGCCTCCGTTAAAGCCCATGACGGACTTCCAGCCTTCACTGCCTGCCGAATTGCAGATGGACTGCTTCAGCCGACTGGCACCCAGCCTGTTGAAGAATCTCCGATCCATGCCGTCCACGCTCAATATGCCCATGTTGCCGTAGAAGCTGTAAGGCAGAATGCTCTCGGAGCCGTGTTCCTCGATCAGTCCCTTGTAGCGCGCCGTAATCTCCTGAACCGCTTCATCCCAGCTGATTCGTTCGAAAGCTCCCTCTCCCTTGGCGCCTACCCTCCGCATCGGATAGAGCACACGCTCCGGATGGTATACCCGGTGTGCCATATTGCGGACTTTATTGCAGATGGCTCCTTGCGTAACCGGATGGTCGGGATCTCCGGTAACCTTGACGATTTTCCCGTTCTCTTTATGCAGCAGCAGGCCGCATGTATCGGGACAATCCAACGGACATACCCCTGGAAATATGCCATTTTCCTGCTGAATCATGTCTTGAGTCATTTCGTCCATTTCCCCCTTCTGCTCGGCTGCATCCTATCCCTTATCTTAAAAGAACATCAGGGTTCCAGTAAAGTCATACATTTTTTTCTAAATAGGGTGATTCACGCTTCTCCCTGCCGGGTATATTCCTATCAAGAGCAAAGAAGAGGAACCCAGACCCTTTCTCTTCCTTGCCAAATCATGGACCACTCCCAAAAAATTCGCCATGCCGTGTCTCCTCCCCCGAGACCGGCATGGCGAATTTGCTTTTTATGGTAGACGTTCCCTTGGTGCCCGCGATTTTCTGCAATCGATACTGGATTTATTATGATACCTGCTGTGCTGAATGAACCTCAGGAGGACTTCCAGCAGCAGGAGTCGTTGTCACGGCTGCGGCGTCATGGTGAATGCCGGATACCTCCTCCGCCCTATTGCTATTCTTCAAGTAAACAGACCCGTAAGCAGCGGCCACAAACAGCGAGCCGCCCACAAAATTGCCAAGCCATACCGGAACGAAGTTCATAAAATACTGACCCCAGCTGTAATAACCTTCGAATATCGCTGCCGGGATCAGGAACATATTTGCCACCACGTGCTGAAAGCCGATGGCTACAAAAGCCATGGTCGGAAACCAGATCCCCAGAATTTTGCCGCTCATCTGATCCGATCCGTAGGAGAGCCATACGGCAAGCGCAACAAGCCAGTTGCACCCGATGCCGGACAAGAACGCCTGCAGGAAGCTGTCGTCCAGCTTATGACCTGCCATATCAACCAGCTTCTCCAAATATACGCCGCTGCCTGTCAGCCCGGTCACATGGCCAAAGAAATAGGCAACAAACAATGCCCCCGCCAAGTTGCTTACCGTGACAAGCGCTAAATTCCGGATCAGTTCCTTGGTGGAAATCCGCTGCTTGAATCTGGCCAAGGACACCGCCATCATGTTGCCCGTCAGCAGTTCTCCGCCTGCAAGCAATACCAGAATAAGCCCGACCGGGAATACTGCCGCACCTATAAAACCGGCAATCCCTCCCCAGGCCGGAGATGCTCCGGCGATAACGCGGATATCCAGCAGAAAGCCGAGCGCAATGAATGCCCCTGCCAAAAAGCCGAGTATCATAACATTTAAGGTGGAATTGCGTGCTTTTTTTACACCGGTCTCCACGGTAATTTCTGCGATGCGATCAGGTTTGTAGTAGGCCATGGTCTCTTCCTCATTTCTCCTGCATTCGTTCTATTGCGTATGTCCGATGCAGCTCTTGGTTTCCTATTTATCGTTTACCTTCATTGTAACGCAGCTTCATCACCTTGAACGTGAATTATGTCACGTTTGTGTCCATCAGGGGAGGACAGCCTTCAGATGAGACATTCCCCCTTTCAAAGAAATTCGTTTTTCTTTATAATGTCGAATGGATGGGTCACACATCGGGGAAATCTATCTAAATAAACATCTAGGAGACTCCATTTATGAGCTTGAAACACAATCTGCTTCGCAAGAAGCCGATCCCTAATATGCAAGGTGGGGAAGTACGATCCGCATTAAAAAAGCAACTCAGTGCCATGGACCTTATCATCCTCGGCGTGGGTTCTATCGTGGGAACAGGAATTTTTGTATTAACCGGCGTCACCGCCGCAACCCATGCCGGACCGGGATTAATCGTTTCGTTCCTGCTGGCGGGGCTGGTGTGCGCCTTCTGTGCACTCTGCTACGCAGAATTCGCCTCCACCGTACCGGTGGCGGGCAGTGCATATACGTACAGCTATTCAACCTTTGGCGAAGGTTTTGCCTGGCTGATGGGCTGGGACCTGCTTCTGGAATACGGCTTCGCCAGCGCTTTGGTATCCAGCAGCTGGTCCGGTTACGTCCAGAGCATCCTCGCGGGCTTCGGGATACATCTGCCAACCGCGATAACCAATGCCTTTAATCCGGCCAACGGTACCTATGTGGATGTGCCCGCTGTATTTATCGCGCTTCTGATCACGTGGATTGTATCGCGCGGAGCCAAGGAATCGACAAGGCTTAACACCTTCATGGTTTATCTGAAAGTTGCCGTCATTCTGCTGTTTATCGGCGTGGGGATATTCTATGTAGAACCGGATAACTGGACGCCGTTCCTGCCATTTGGCATGGAAGGTGTCATGACGGGAGCGGCCATTGCCTTCCTCGCCTACGTGGGTTTTGATGTCATTGCAACGGCAGCCGAAGAAGTCAAGCATCCACAGAAAAGCCTCCCGATCGGCATTCTGGGTTCCCTGCTGATTGTGTCCGTGTTATATATTGCGGTTACCGCGGTGCTGACAGGACTCGTACCATATAACCTGCTCAATGTGAAAGACCCGGTTGCCTTTGCGCTGCTCTACATCGAGCAGGACTGGATGTCCTATTTCATCTCGCTGGGGGCCATAGCTGGACTCACCACCGTGCTGATGGGTGTCATGTTCGGACAGTCCCGACTGCTGTATGCACTCGGCCGGGACGGACTCCTGCCGAAACGGATGAGCTCGGTCAATCCGAAAACGAAGTCGCCGGAATTCAGCACCTGGGTGTCCGGTATCAGCATCGCCCTGCTGTCCGGCTTTGTCCCCCTTGGCAACCTGGCGGATTTGGCCAGCATCGGCACGCTTTTCGCCTTCATTACCGTCTCGCTCGGCATCATTGTGCTGCGCAAAACACATCCGGATCTAAAACGCACCTTCCGCGTGCCGTTTGTGCCTTGGCTGCCTTTGATTGCTGTTGCCAGCTGTCTCTATCTGCTGACCACGCTGCAGTGGATTACCTGGATCGGGTTCATTGTATGGATCGGACTCGGTGTCGTCATCTACGCTATATACGGATACAGGCATAGCGCATTGTCAAAAGGAGACTCATCCGGTTACGAGTAGATCACCCTTACAGGATAGGATGTCAAACCACTTGGGATGATAGGAATAACCGCCGGACGTTAGAGCCCCTCTGTTTATTGGTTCAGACAACATTCTTTGATTAGAGCAGTTTGCCTGCTCAATCTGAGCAAGGGTACGCAAAATAGCGGTGTGTGGATTAAACCCATACACCGCTATTTTTTATGGAATATGCTGCTGTACCCGATCACCGTTATTTATCCGAAAACCGTTGTTTACCCGAAATACCCAATAACCGTTGATAAGTACGCTCGTTTTAGAACTATAGGGCAGTTGGTTGTCTGGTTGTCTAACGGACTGGAGAGACGCTATTGGATGGAAAAAGTAGCTTTTTGAATTCTAACGGACCTGATAGGCGTTATTTAGCCAATCTGATGGGAATTGGCCTTCTATCGGGCTGCATAACGACGCTGGTGTCCGTTACGTTCATAATAGAAGCTAATTAGCGCAAATAGCGCTTCTGGAGTCCGTTAGAGATGGAGCTGGTGTGCATGAGAGTGTGCTTGGAATGTTAGATCAAGCTAATTAACGTAAATAACGCTTCTGATGTCCGTTAGATGGAGCTGGTGTGCATGAGAGTATGCCGAAATGGCAAATCAAGCTAGCTTCCAGAAAGTGTACCCCAATGTTGGATGGAGCTCCAAAGTGCATCCTAATGTCCGATTGAGCTCACATTCAGAAGACACCAGCCCAGTGGACTGGTCTAACGGACTGGAGAAACGCTATTGGGCGGAAAAATTAGCTTTTTGAATTCTAACGGACCTGAGAGGCTTATTTAGCCCATTTAATGGGGATCGGCCTTCTATCAAGCTGCATAACGCCGCTGGTGTCCGTTACGTTCACTATAGAAGCCAATTAGCACAAATAACGCTTCTGATGTCCGTTAGAGATGAAGCTTGTGCGCATGAGTGTGCAGAAATGGCAAATCAAGGTAATTAACGTAAATAACGCTTCTGGTGTCCGTTAGATGGAGCAGGTGTACATGAGAGTGTAGGAAATGTTAAATCAAGCTAGCTTCCAGAAAGTGTACCCCAATGTTGGATGGAGCTGAGCTAACCATCCACAAAGTGCATCCTAATGTCAGATTGAGCTCACATCCAGGAGTACACCAGCCCAGTGGACTGGTCTAACGGACTGGAGAGACGCTATTGGGCGGAAAAATTAGCTTTTTTGAATTCTAACGGACCTGAGAGTCGTTATTAAGTCAATTTGATGGGAAATGTCCTTTTATCTGGCCTCATAGCGACGCTGGTGTCCGTTACGTTTACAATAGAAGCCAATTAGCACAAATAACGCTTCTGGAGTCCGTTAGAGATGGAGCTGGTGTGCATGAGAGTATGCCGGAATGTTAAATCAAGCTAATTAACGTAAGTAACGCTTCTGATGTCCGTTAGAGATGGAGCTGGTGTGCATGAGAGTGTGCCGGAATGTTAAATAAAGCAGAAATCCAGAAAGTATAGTTAGCGCAAATAACGCTTCTGAGGTCCGTTAGAGATGGAGGAATGTGCACCCCCATGTCAGATTGAGCCAACATCCAACCCGCTTATCGTGCGCTGTACCTAACTTGCAGTTGCTGTACAGAATCAGAGTAATCAGCAGCTCTTCATCCATCCTGCGACTTAGGCCAGCGACTCTCCTCCCCAGAGGTTACACCTTGACCGTGGCGTTTACACTTACAGGCGCTTCCGCTTCCTCCTGGACAGGTTCCCTGGAAATCGGAAGCTTCATGCTGATGAAGGACGACAACAGGAAGAGGGCTCCCGCCGTGAAATACACCACAACAATCGAGGTTGCCGACATATACCATCCCGTAAACCCGGAGCCGATCAGCATCATGCCGGTAAAGACCGGCATCATGACGCCACCCAGCCGACCGATGAATTTCTCATCCACCTGCTGCATCATTACCGCCATTAATACGGTTTGAGCCATCGCCATCAGCACCCCGGTCAAAAATCGCATCGTGCCGGTCAGCATCGGCCACTGGGACAGCACCTCTACAAAGGTTGAGAGTCCCAGAAACGAAAGCCCTGCAAACAGCAAGTAGGTGCCTTTTACCTTACCTGCAATAACAGCGGCGATCAGTCCGCCAATCAGCATGCCCAGACCTTCCAGAGCCGTAAACCACTGGACGCTGGACATATCCAGCTGGAGCCGCTCCGTTATGACAAAGATATCCAAAGGCTGTACGAGTCCGCTGCCAAGCGCCAATACCATGTAGACCACGAGCAGCACTTTCAGCAATCGACTGGAAGCGATGTAAGAAAATCCGGCCTTCATATCCTTCAGTAAAGAACGGGCAGATTCTGTGGTATCCGGTGCTTGATCTACACTCGAAGGGAGGAAGGTTAATACGATCGCTGAAGCAGCGAACAGAACCAGCAGGCTTATTAATGAAGCTAGAAGGCCAAAAGTTTGATAAATCGTCGTTCCAACCATGGGACCCAAAATAATAAACAGCGACATCAACGTCTGGGATAAAGCTGTAGCCGCTGGCACATGTTCATCCGGCAGGCACCGCTTGATGATCTTCATCGACGAAGGCTGTGAGAATTGCGACACAACCGCTGATACCAGCGTAACGGCAAACACCGCCTGCCAGTATCCCGCTAACACCACGAACAGAATAAGCAGGATAGATAAGAAGCTTAACACGTCGCCCCATATCATCGTCCGCTTCGGCCGCCAACGGTCTGCCAGCACGCCACCGATCATGGAGATGACAAAAATCGGTACGTATTCAATGACCGTAAGCAGCGATACGGCGACCGGGTCATGGTTGCTCTTTTCCATAATGAAGAACAACAGCGCCATGTTGCGGATCCAGATCCCTATATTTTGCATAAAATCAGAGACCATAAGCAGTACAAACGCACGGTTTCCAAACAATTGCCTCATGTTTCCATCCCCCTAATATAAAACCGACTGTTCGGTTTAATTATAATTACAGAAACGCCTTTTGCCCGTTCCAAGAACGATAACACGCTTCTGATCATTTCCTGATGTAAACTACGGCCTTCCATTCGTTAACACACCTTTTAAAAAGTACGTAACGCCCTTGCGGTATAAAATCCTTGATTTCTCCTGGGATCGTTCATAGTAAGAAATCGACAACCCATCCAGCAGCGATCCAAAAATAATGGAGATCTCATCGATATCCCCTTCCGATATCCGTCCCTCGCGCGCACCCTCCAGCATAATCTCTCGGTACAGCGTACGCGGACCCTGCAAAATAGCAAGCATCTCGGCCACAATCGTCTTATTCTCCGGCTGATTGATATAGAACTCCTCCGCAATCTTGGTCAGCGGATTCTGAAAATCATCAACCATATGATCGGCTATTCCATACAGCTTCTCTTCGAAATTGGTGTAATGGGCTTTCTTATCGTTCCAGCCTTCCATCCATTCCTGATTCTGCTTCGCCAGCAGCTTGACAAACAAATCTTCCTTACTTTCGAAGTGATAATAAATGCTGCCCTTGCTGGCACCTGTATATTTGACCAGTTCATCCATCGATGTAGCCGCATACCCGCGCTGAATGAACAGCTCTTTCGCTTTATCCAGAATCAAATCCCGCTTTCGCTGCGCTTTTTCTGAAGACATAGATGTAAGCACTCCTTGTCTGGAATAACGATCTTAGCCGCAAAGCCAAGACCTTTCCCTTAATAAAAATGAAAGTCAAGGTTCATGGAATCCATCCCCTTACAAGAAACCGACTATGCGGTTTACTCATAATCATACTGAAAACATCTCCCCGTGTAAAGTCAGCAACAGATGCACAGAAAAAAAAGGGATTCTGCCCTGCCCAGCAAAATCCCTTCCATCTCACAATCAATTCTAATGAAGCTTCCATTATTCCACTGTCCAAATGGCCCTTCCTTCTTTCATCGGATCGCCGTAACTTAGCTGCAGCCCCTGAACACCCTGCTTCACTTCGTACGGAATTTCACCTTTTAATTCTCCGCCTGGTGCAACCGTACCATCCAGCATCTTCACATCATCCGTAATAGGGACCGTGTAGTTAAGATCACTCGAATCCGTCAAGGAAAAAGACAGCGCTGATGATATGACAAGCGGCTCCTGTCCATTGTTCTTCACAGTAAGCTCAACAACCTTAAATGTATGGCCAGCCTGAGGCTTTAAGTATTCATCGCCCTCCGAATCGCGTACGCTGTTCAGCGTAATGACCGCGCCGTGATAATCCACCGTGTCGCCCACAGCCGCAGGCTCGCCAATCGGTTTCACATCTGTATTTGCAGTTGATTCCTTATCCTCTTGGATCGGTTCTGTAGACGATTCTTCTGCAGACGGATCCTTCTCATCCGCCCCCTCGTTACCCACAACGGCCGGTGGAGTCTCTGCCGGGGGATCGGCCTGATCATTGGAACAAGCAGCTGTCAGCAGCATGGAAAACAACACAGCAGCGACCATCATAACTTTTTTATTCATTCTATTATCCTACCTCTCTGAAAGACTATATCTAAATGTGCGGACCATTTCCATTTCGCCTTAAAAACCCTGAATCCTTCATAAAAACATAAATCGATCGATTCCCTTTTATGGAAGACGGAAGCGTTTCAGAAGAAGTTTTGCTTGCGCGATTATTCTTAAACAAGAAAAAGACCCCCGAATCAGGGGGTCTTCCAACTGTTGTCTCATTAAGAATGTATCGGAGTTTTCGTCTCGATCTCAGGCAATGCCTGCAAGCCAGCCGTGTTCAGGAAGTTCCACGGCTTGTTGTAATGCGGCTGAAAGAAAAAGTCGATGAATGCCAGCTCGTCGATAGTCATGCGATTCTGTATGCACACCGACAGCGTGTTGATGGATTGTGTCATATCCACTCTGGAAATGATCTGCGCACCCAATATCCGGCGGCTATCCTGTTCATATACCACCTTCAGCGTGACCGGTTCGAAGGTTGGCATAAACTCCGGACGGTAGTGATCCGTTATGGATACTGTCTCCACTTTAAGATCTTCGTCTTTGGCAGATCCTTCGGTTAAGCCTGTCGATGCAATGTTGTGCTCGTATATTTTCAATCCCGAGGTCCCCTGGGTGCCCATATAAGGCGTTGTCGGCTGCACGAGGTTGCGGGCAACAAGCGTACCCATCCGTACTGCGTTGGTGGCCAGAGGAATATACATCATTTTCCCCGTCGGATTGTAGAGGACCGAGCAGCAGTCGCCCGCCGCATACACATCCCGCTTGCTGGTCTGCATATATTGATCCACAACGATGGCGCCATTTTTCAACATATCCACTTGCCCCTTCAACAGCTCCGTGTTCGGGCGGAAGCCGATACAGAGGATAACCAGGTCCGTGTCGATCTCACCCTTGTCGGTGATGACCTTGTTCACGTTGCCATCCTCCCCCTGGAAAGAGGTTACCGTCTGACCCATCGCCATCTTGATCCCTTTTTCCCGGAAGGATTCTTCCACCTTGCCGCTAAATTCTGGGTCGAGATATTTGTTCAGAATGCGGTCGGCGCTGTCGATGAGGGTGACCTGCTTGCCGTTCTGCTGGAAAGCCTCAACAAGCTCCACGCCGATGTAACCTGCGCCAACCACCGTAATGTGCTTCGCACCTTGTGCCTTTTCGATGATGGTGTTGGAATGGTTATAGTTTTTGCAGAGCAGAATATTATTCAGATCAATGCCCTCAAGCTTAGGCACAATAGGCCACGATCCAGTTGTTACGATCAGCTTATCAAACGTATCTTCAAAGGTTTCCGATGTAACCAGATTACGAACTTTCAAAATTTTGCGATCTGTATCCACCGAAATAATCTCATGTTTCATCTTGGTCTCAACACCCAGCTCGTCGAGCTTCTGAGGTGAAGAGTAGAACAATCCATCAGGATCTTTTACAACGCCCCCGACATAAAGCGCGATGCCGCACGACAGGAAAGAGATATTATCATTGCGTTCATAAACGGTAATCTGTGCATCGGGGTAAAGCTTGGCGGTATTTACAATGGCGGACGTTCCTGCATGGGTACAACCGATAACGGCAACTTTCATGGTTTTTTCCTCCTCCAAATTTAAAGCTTTATATTGGTTTAAGATGAGCTGTTTTGACTGGATTCATGCTTGGTAACCCTTGATGAACTTGAATGCAGCGACTGGAAAAAATATTGTGAATATTTTCACTTTGTAGTCTCATTATAATGTGATTTATTTCACAGTTCAATAGGCAATCTCGAATTTCACACATTGTTCATAAATTCACATGGTATGAGTGATGAAAAATATGGACTGATGCGATGACAATTGCCGATGAGATTGACAACGTGAGCATCGTATAAATGGACCTTAAAAACCTCAGCATACCGGCTTCAAATCAGGGCAAGCTAACAGATGTCGTTCCGATAAGTGAGATTAGAAGCATGAGGCCTAAACAGGTTTTCTTATTAATAACAGAATATGCCCTTTTTGAAACAACCGACAGCGGGTAATGAGTGTGCAGGAGGTGTTTGGAGATGACTACCGTATTTGTTGCTGGAGCCGGTGGAACAACCGGAAGGCTGATTGCGAAGCTTCTTGTACAAAAAGGATATCAAGTGCGCGGTCTCATTCCGGATGAGGATCATAAGCGAAATATGGAGCAGGAAGGTGCAGAAGGAATTGTCGGCGATTTGGCTCAGACTTATTCAGGGGGCCTGAAAGATGTCGATGCCGTTATTTGTGCAGTGGGGGCCGGGGTCACCGAGGATCCGCAGGAGACCGATCAAATCGGCACCGTCCGGCTGATCGAGCAGTGCGTGCTTGAAGGGATTCCACGCTTTATTATGATCAGCTGTATGGAGACCAAGAATCCGGGGAACCTGCCTGAGCTGAAACCATATCTGCTCGCTAAGCATAAGGCAGAAGTCATTCTTGCCGAGAGTACGTTAACTCACACCATCATTCGGGCAGGAGAATTAACGAATCATGAGCCTGCCGGAACAGTTGAAGCGGATTCCAATCTCCCGAAGGCCGGGCCCGTATCCCGTCATGATGTTGCGCATGCCGCGGTGTTATGTCTTTCACTGCCGGAGACGGAGAATACCACGTTTGATCTGATTCAAGGCCAGCGTCATATAGAGGATGCCCTGAAGGAGTTAGCCTCAAGTTAATATATTCGTTCCAAAAGAAAAAACAGGACTGTTCTCCTGCGGACAAATACGCCCTGTTAGGAAACAGCCCTGTTATATTAGCGATATATTCTGCCTTTAACCCAGCAGTGATTCGATAGCACTCTTCATCGATTCAGGTGTGTCGCGCGGTTCGAACCGCTGAACAACGTTACCCTCACGATCCACCAGGAACTTCGTAAAATTCCAGGCGATCTCCCCGCCTTCATTCGGTCCTGGCTGCTCCGATTTCAAATATTGAAACAACGGATGCGCCCCTTCCCCGTTCACATCAATCTTCTCGAAAACCGGAAATTTCACACCATAGTTTATTTGACAGAACGATGCTGCCTCTTCACTTGTCCCCGGCTCCTGTCCGCCAAACTGATTGCACGGGAAGCCAAGAACCTGCAGCCCTTGCTGGCCGTACTGGTCATACAGCTGCTGAAGCTCGCCATATTGTGGCGTAAGACCACATTGACTTGCCGTATTCGCTATAATCAGAACCTTGCCTGAATACTGATCGAGTGAAACTTCCTGGCCTGATGGGTTTGTTGCTTGATATTCATAAACTGACATCTTTGGATCTCCTCCCCGGCTTTGTTTTGAATGGACATTAGACTCCTGCCGTGACGCTGAAGCCTTGTGGTCTCCCTCCATCATACCGAATAAATGCCATCAAACCAAATCCCGGTTCTGATATGGCCATAAAGAGCATAAAGTGTATCCTTTTGTATCGAATTGAATGGTACTATGATCTGCAGCCTATATTGCATGCTTTGCCATAATGAACGGACATATACTTGATGACAAACAAGCATGTTTAGACAGCAGACCAGCAGGGTAATGACCCGAGAGGGTTGGATCTTATGTATCCATCATATACTCATACATAAGCGAGGCAAGAGCAATGAAATTATACCCCGAAATGTTTTTATCTCCATGGCATCTCATCGTCCTTCTCATGGTCCTGATTGCATTTATCGGACTGATCATGGGTGGATATGACAAGAAGACGGTGCTGCGAAGCACAGGGCTCTCAGCGCTCATCTTCTACTTTATGCTGACGATCCCGATCGGCCTGATCACCCAGGAATCCCTGTACAAGGAAGAAACGATGATACAAAGCCTGGATCAGCGGTATGAGGACAAACAAGCAAACGGTCAGCTTCATGGGACTCAGGATTACGTCATCGCTTATGTCGGTGCATATAAAAATGAGGATGACGCCGATATCGTGGTCTATGCAGGCAACTATCATGCGACTCAAACATTCAGTGGTCATATCCGGGTTTACCTCTACGACAGCGAGGATGAAGAGGTATTTATCAAGACCTACGAAGGCGTGACACTGGAACCGGGTGAGAAGAAAAAGCTGGATTCCACGTTCACAAGCCACCCCATGACAACGTATCGATTCCATTATGAAGCGCAGCCCGAGGTATGAGGGCTACGTTCTTCGTTTATATTATCAAGTTCGAGTTGACAGATGATTTTCTGGCCTGACACCTGCATCATTCGTTTGGGACACAGGCTGGCAGGGCTCTGGGATGGGCGGGAGGTTCTTGATGTCACGGCCTTTGCGCATATGCCGTATACCCAAATAGATAAGAGTAACCACCGGCAGAGACAGCATGGTCATGGCAAGCAGCATGCTCGACATCTGGTAAGAAGGGTCGGTTTCAACTTCGGAGAAGTCCAAAAAAACAAACGTAATGAACGTGACCCCCGGGAAGATGAGAATCTGCAGCCAGCGCATCCATTTCACCAGAACAAAAAACAGAATGGAGAAAAGTCCAAGAAGCAGAATCGGGTACAGCATTTGTTCCGGATCCACGGTACCTTGCTCTGCCGCACGGGTCAACCAGAATGCGATGCCGAACTGAACAGGGAATACCAGCCAGGCAAGCAGCCCCGTCCCGCGAAACGCCGATCTCCGCTTTTGAAGCGCCTCTTCGTATTGGTACAGCTTCATCTCGTATTCCAGCTGATTCAGTTCTTCTTCCGTCAGTTCCCGCTCCTCATCGCTCTCCTGCAAGAGACGGTCCAGATAAGGCCGATATTGCCGCTCTATATTGCCATCGAATGCGGTCTGTTCCAAATCCTCGTCTTCGCGAAGCACATCGGCAACCGATTCATCTGCCAGATCCTGTACGATGATCGAGGTCAGATATATCGGAAGGTCCCGCCGACCTATGACCTCCAGCCAGCGGTTGGCATCCATCGAATCGGTAAAAGGAATGGCCACCGTCCGGTCCCCCTGCTCTCCTGTACCCACGAGATACAGGACTGGCATCAGTTCTGCCATAGGCAGTGTTTCGCTCATTTTGCTCTTCTTATAGGCATAACTAAATGAAAAAATATACCTTCCATAGTATATTTCCTTCACATCGCCGAGCCATAGGTTCCCCTTGAATGAATCTTTTGACTCTGGGTCCCACCTCTCGTACTCCACATGATCCTCATATAACAAGTACTCATCCAGATGTGTGTTGTTCCAGACATGTCCCTTCAAGCTTCTAAACAGCTTAGCTCCCATAAAGATGCCTGCAGGTATGGCAGCTAGACTTATCCAGGACCAAACATGGTTCCAGAGGTACAGCAGAATCAAGGGTCCCATCGTTAGCACCAAGCTAAGGAGCAGCCCCAGCACGTGCATTTCGAAGGTAATCACCCAATAAAAGGGCTGCATTTGGGGTTTTCTCTGCTCATGAATCACCAGAGACATTCAGGCAACTCCCTCCTTATATTCTATTGTTGTTATCGGAGAAAACAATATGTAACGAAAATGAAACAAGGCCCTGTCTCCCATAAATTATGTTTATGGTTTCATGCCGTTGTTCCGAACCAAAAAACCTCCCCCGACAGCGGCCGGGGAAGGTTTTCGTTTCATTCTTCGCCTTACTGAGCCGTACGGTTCTGAGCCAGTTTAACAAGCAGATGAGCCAGCTGATGCTGCTCCGCTTGTGTACCAACCTTCCATAATTCCTGAAGAAGCTTCTCCTCGGAATTACGGGGCTCCTCATTTGCCGCCAGGTAACCTGCTACCTTCTCTGCGGCCTGAGCGAGCTGCTCTTCATTCAAACCGATGCTCTCAGCAAGCTGAATTCGCTTGTTCAAATAGGATTGGAAGGCATCAAAGTCAGCCAGAATCCGCTCCTTATCCCCATCGTCAATTCGGTCCAGCGCATGGTCAACCTTACTCACATCCAGCTCACCATTCTTATTCACAACATGATTATGTTCAGACATGATAACGCCTCCTTGTCTTCGACTAGGTAACGCTCTGTACTTAACCGTGCTCATCCGAATTGAAACAGGTTTCTCCTAAAAATTCCCTCAGTACTTAACGCCCGCCGCGCCGTCCGCCGCCTTGGCCTCTTGCACCGCGGCCTTCGGAATTACGAGTACCGCCTTGACCACCGCGACTGTTCTGACTCCCCCGGCTTTCGGTCCTGGATTGCCCGCGTCCGCTGCTGCTGCCGCGCACTCCGGCCTGTGACGGCCCACGGCCTTCGCCTGCGCGACCTTCACGGCTGCTGCCGCCACGTCCACCAGCCTGTGACGGTCCTCGGCCTTCGCCTGCGCGACCCCCGCGGCTGCTGCTGCCACGTTCACCAGCCAGTGACGGTCCTCGGCCTTCGCCTGCGCGACCCTCGCGGCTGCTGACCCGGCCAGTTCCACGCTCATCCCGGCGTGACGACTCGCCTCTTCCCCGGCTCTGCTCGCCGCGCGCGCTTCCAGAATGGTTACCCCGGCTCCGTCCGGAGCCCGTCCCACGATCCGCACGGCCTCTGCCTTGTCCACGTTCATTATCGGATTCGAGTGAGGAGACACTTCTTGCGTTTCTCGGTCTGCCTGCATCCCTGCCTGAATCGCCAGTGCTTTCCCGAAGGCTGCCAGCACCAGAGTCATAACGCACACGCTTTAAACGCAGGGAAATTCCTTCTTCAATTCGCTGCAGGTCATTTAGGTCCTTGCCAGCCGCGAAGGTGATCGCCATTCCGTTACCCCCGGCCCGTCCGGTCCGTCCGATGCGATGGATGTAACTCTCGACATCATGAGGCATGTCGTAGTTAAATACATGCGTAACGCCTTCCACGTCAAGCCCCCTGGCAGCAACGTCCGTTGCCACCAGCAGCTGCAGCTTGGCATCCCGGAATCGCTTCATCACCGCTTCCCGCTTCGCCTGGGACAGGTCCCCGTGCAGCTCGTCCGACTGGTAGCCATGGGCCAGCAGCGCATCATTCAAGATACTCGCTCTGCGCTTCGTCCGGCAGAAGATAATCGCCAGGAACGGGTTATACTGCTCAATCATCGTACGCAAGGCATCCTGCTTCGAGCGGTCCGTACACTCGACCACTACCTGCTGAATCTGCTCCAGCGGAATCGGGGAGGCTCCTTTAATGACTATATCAACCGGTTGATTCATATAGTTTCCAGCCAGCTGCTTCACCCCGGCAGGCATCGTGGCAGAGAAGAGCATCGTCTGACGCCGATATGGAAGTGCGTGAATCAGCGCCTCCACATCATCCAGGAAGCCCATATGCAGCATCTGATCGGCTTCATCCAGCACCAGCTGTTTGACACCGCCCAGCTCCAGCGTGCCGCGGCGTAAATGATCCAGCAAACGTCCCGGTGTGCCAATGATCAGGTGGCGCCCGCCCTCAAGCTTGCGCAGCTGCTTCTCCACGTCCTGCCCGCCATATACCGCCAGAATCTTAATGCCATCCGGCTCTCCGGCTGTGAGCTTCTTGGCTTCTTCCGTAATTTGCAATGCCAGCTCTCGCGTTGGCGCAATAATGAGCGCCTGCGGATACGCCCGCTTGGGATCGATCTGCTGCAGAATCGGCAGCATGAAAGCCAGCGTCTTCCCGGTGCCGGTGCGTGCCCGGGCGATAACATCTTTTCCATCGATCAGCAGCGGGATGCTCTCTTGTTGCACCGGAGTCGGCACCGTAATTCCCTGCTCCTTCAGTTTCCTTACTCTTTGTTCGTCAATACCCAGTTGTTGAAAGTTCGGCAAACGTTCCACCTCATTTAATTTTTTAGCATCTGTTGCGTTTATCTTCTATACTGGTTTGGCTGGATATCACGCATAACCTGCATTAGTCCCAACAAAATGTCCTTCGGAATCGTTCTAGTTGTAAAGAAACTGACAAACGTCCCTGACTTTGGTAATGTCAACATATAGATATCCAGTTTACACTAAGCGAGGAGGTGCTCCGAAATGAACAACGTACAGCTCATCCTGACAGCACTCATCTTGCTGATCCTGTTCGGCCTTATCAATCTGATGATCAATTACATATCGCGGCGTGACGGGGAGCCCCATGTTCCCTTCCGTAAGAAGCTGTGGCTTATCCCGCTGTTGTCAGCCTTCATTATTATACCGCTTGAGCTCTTCGCTATGTTATATGCGGGATGGTTCCCATTGACCGACCCAGCGGGATCCGGCGACACCCTTGCCTTCGACAGCAATGGCGTATTGCTGGGCTTCTCGCTCATCGTTCTGATCGGATTCCTGATCTTCGAGAGCCTTATTCACCCATTGGTCATCGCCTTGCTGCGGCTGCTCCTTCGCAAGGACGCCTCCATCTATATCAAGCAAACCGTTACGATTGCATTCGATACGGTTCTGCTATACATCGTGTCCCTGCTGATACCGGCCATTCCGATCGGAGGCTGGCTGCAATCGCTGTTCATTGCGCTGTTCTTCCACCTGATTGAGTGGATCCTGATCGGAGTCCAAACCTGGGTGCAGCAGCGCAAGCGAGCCAGAGCCGAATCTGCCGGCTAGGCTAGAACCTCCCGGATTTGAATATCGCATACAGCAGCCATGCGACCATGAGCAGGGCTACAATGAATCCGACTTCGATTACCGGGAAGCTCCACAGCATCATCGGCTCCCGACTGAGTGACGAACCGATAATCAAGCCAACCATAATAATGCTGAAAGCGAGAAGTACAATGCTGAAAGACAGCCGGTTACTGATCTGATCCAGCTTGCGCATCAGCGCTTGCAGCTCCGGAACGCTGATCTCCACCCGCAGCTTCCCTTTGCTGATCAGAGCCGACAGCTGTCTGGCCTGTCCAGGCAGATCAAGCAAACTCTCCGCAAGACCCGCTACCCCATCCAGCACCTTCCTGCCGATTCGGCGGGTATTATACCGCTTCTTCAATAGCTTTCGTCCAAAAGGCTCCGCCATATCGATAATGCTGAGATTCGGATCCAGCATCTCGATGACCCCTTCAAGCGTCAGCAATGATTTGCCCAGAAGTGTCAGATCCGGAGGCAGCATAATCTGATGGCGCTGAGCTACGGCAAACAAATCCGTCAGCGCCTTGCCGATACGCACTTGGGAGAATGGAACATCATAATATTCTCCCCGCAGCCGGTCCATATCGGACCGCAGGGAGTCCATATCACAATCCTCCGGGATCAAACCCATTCTGGAAATTGCCCGGATCATCCCTTCCGAGTTCCGCCGCATCAGCGCAATAATGAGTCCGGACAGATGATCCCTCATACTCTCACTGAGCTGTCCGACCAGCCCGAAATCCAGAAAAACCAGCTTCCCGTCCTCTCGGACGAGCAGATTCCCGGGATGAGGGTCCGCATGAAAGAACCCTTCAAGAAAAATCTGCTGCAGCATGCCGTCAATCAGATGCTCCGCGATAGCCTTCAGATCATGTCCCTTGGCTACAATCTCCTGCCGCCGGCTTAACGTAAGACCCTCCGCATACTCCATCATCAGCACCTTGGATGACGTGTACTCCCAATAAATCCGCGGAATGCGGATAAATTCATGCTCCGTCATCTGCGATGCAACCTTCTCTGCATTTCGGGCCTCATGGCTGTAATCCAGCTCTGCCATCATGGCTCTGGCAAATTCGTCAACAATCCGGTCCACCCGGTACAGCTTGACCCATTCCCAGTGACGCTCGGCAATCGAGATTAAATCCCGTAATATCTCCAAGTCACGGCCGATCATTCGGGCTACGCCCGGCCGCTGAACTTTGATCGCTACCCATTCTCCAGACTTCAGCCTCCCGGCATGAACCTGCCCAATCGAGGCAGCAGCCAGCGGCTTCTCTTCAAACTCACTCAATACGTCGTCAATCGGCATTCCCCATTCTTGCTCAATCAGCTCCCGCGCGCTGGCAGAAGAAAAAGGAGGAACCCGCTCCTGCAGCTTCACCAATTCCTGGATAATATGGTCTGGCAGCAGGTCGGATCTTGTACTCGCCAGTTGGCCAAGCTTCACAAATGCCGGCCCAAGATCCTCAAGCACCCGCCGGATGCGTTCCCCTAAGGTGATGGTCTCCGGCTGCTCCCTGGAACTCCAGCGGACCGGCAGCGACAGGACATGAAACAGTCCCATCTCCTCCACCATATAGCCAAAGCCATGACGCATGAGCGCCATGGCGATTTCCCGGTAACGTCCGGCATGTCGGATTCGGACCGCCATCTATTCCTGCTGCGATCCTTCCAGTTCTACGACCTTCTTCTCCAGAGCGGCAATGCGCTGTTCCAGGCTGGCGACATCACTCTCTTTAGGTACGTCCAGCTCGGACAATACACGCTGCACCTGTTCATAAATATACGTCTTGATCTGCGACTGCTCTTCTTCGCCGCGTTCCACGAGACGGTTCACAAGTGCCTTGGACTCCGCAGGAGCAAGCTCCCCGCGTTTAACCAAATCATCCACGACTTTCTCTACTTTTTCCTTGCTGACTACGGTAAGGCCCAATCCTAACGAGATTGCTTTTTTAAAAAGATCACTCAAGGTATATCCCTCCCGGTCGTTGTCTGGTTCCATTATAACCTGTAATGCTGGCAAAAACATCTATCCTTGGACTTGCCTTCATAAGTATAGAGAAGCTTCCTTATCAATTTCCCCTGATTTCACTCTAAATATGAGGGCATCTTGGTTTCAGATGAACAGAACGACCATTCAGGTGCCATCATGAAAAAAGCGAACAGGCGGGGGAAACCATACCCCCGCCTGTTCGTTTATGCATCTATTCCGTGAGGATGAAAAACGGCTTAGTCGTCATCACGATCGTTATCGTTATCGTCACGATCATCATCATGATCCCGGCCATGGTGGTCGTCATCGTCATCGTGGTCGTCATGCTTCTCATTCTCTGCCTTGATCACTTTGCCGCTGACGGCATGAACTTCTACCTCAGACGACCCTTTGGCTGTCTTGACTTCAACGTCATACACCCATTTGCCGTCATCTTGGTCCAAATCCACTTCCACAGCAGTCCCGCCCTTAACATGTTGGACTGCAATAGCAGAAGCCTTGCCGGCACCAATCAGATTGGCGGGAATGTTGTCGCGGTCATTATCATCATCGTCCTGGTCTACCCGAACACCGAGGGATTTGCCTGTGTAGGCATCAATCCATACATCCACATCCCGGTTTTTCTGCTGGATCTCCACATCATAGACCAGCTTGCCTTTTTTGCGGTCGATATCAATGCTCTCCACTTTACCGCTGGCAGCGGCCAGTGCCAACTGCTCTGCCTTCTCCATACCGATCAGCTGCTGCTTCGCTGCCGCCTGGGTTTTCGCTGCCGGGGCCTTTTCTGATCCTGCCGCCTGCACAGCGTTATAACCGTATACTCCACTTGCCGCGATTGCCACGGACAGCGCACCTGCCCACAATGTTCCTTTTTTCATATCTTACGCCTCCTCTATACTCTCTTGGTTATCTCTACAAACCTAATATAAACGTTCAAAATGAGAGCACTCCGAGAGAAAGATTAGAAAACGATGATAAAATGTGAAATACCCTCTCATTATTCATCGTCATCATCGTCGTCCCATGTAATCGTCATAATTTCGCCTGTAATCGCATGGACTTGAATGGTTGCTTCCCGTCCATCTTCCCGCTCAATCTCCACCAGATAGTAACGGCTGCTCTTGCTCTCGCGATACTCCACGTCTTCAACCGTTCCCGCTACCTTCCCTAAGGAGAGTTTGGTCGCCTGTTCTTTGGTAATCATCGTTTTAGGCGGCTCGGGGTTGTTGATCCCTGTACCGTTTCCGCTTTCGCCGTTTGTTGTTCCCTCCCCACCGTTCTCTCCCGGCTTGGGGGGATTACCCTGATCCGGTGACTGCACGGGGTCAACGGGGTCAACCGGCTCCGGCTCCGGCTTCACTTCCGCTTGGTCCAGTGGTTTGATGGACACGATGTCCCCGTTACGGGCATCCACTGTCAGCTCGTACTTTCCGGTGTCCGATTGAAGCTCCATCCGGTACATCTCACCTTCCAGGGATGCTTTTATAATTTCACCGCCCTGGTATTGCTCCAATACCCCACGAACGGCTTCAGCCTGTGACATGGCCTCCGTCGAACGGCTGAACGGACTCCAGACCGCATTCACAATGATCATAACAGCCACAACGAGAACGACACCCAGCAGCAAACTGACTTTTTTACGCATCTAATCACCTCGGACACATTCGTCTTTTCCGTCAGTATAGCGCAGTTTGGTTAGAATTTGATGAGAAAAGGGTGCTTTTCTTCTATTGGGAGGCCCTCATGCGAATCGTGGCTGTTGTGCCCACGCCAGGCAGGCTGTCCAGCTCCACAACGGCAGAGATGGCTGCTGCGATATCCTTCGCTAGGGACAAGCCGAGCCCCGCCCCTCCGCCGCGGCGGCCGCGGGCCTCGTCCACCCGGTAGAAGCGGTCAAACACATGCTCCAGCTCGTCTTTGGTTATTCCGATTCCGCGGTCGATAACCCGGATATAGGCTTCGGATGATTGGTTCCCAATCTCGATGATCATATGCTCGTCACTATATTTACGCGCATTATCCAGCAGAATGAATAGGAGCTGCTTCAGCCTGCGGCTGTCTGTCCAGCCGAGAACCTCACCATCGGCTTTAATCTCCACCGTGCGATTGTAGGCATCGCGAAAAGCACGCGCCGAGGACTCCGACAATGCAACAAGATCCACCTGCTCCATCTCGACTTGCCACTGCTCCTGATTGCGGGCAAGCAGCAGCAGCTGCTCCGTCATTTCCTTCATTCGAATGGCCTCAGAGTGAATCGCTTCGACCGACTCCATGAACAATTCGGGCCGATCCATTCCACGACGCTTCAACAAGCTTGCGTAACTCTCAATAATGGTCAGAGGTGTCTTCAGCTCATGGGAAGCGTTGGATACAAATTGCTCCTGCTTGGCGTGATTGCTCTCCAGCAGCGTAATCATGTCGTTAAACGCAGCGCCCATCTCAACCAGCTCGTCCTTCGATTTCTCCTTCAGCTCGATTCGCCGGAAGCGGCCGCTTTGACGAATATCCTTCATCGTATGGATCAAGCCGGTGATCGGCTGCATGATCAATCTCCCCAGCACCCGCGTAGAAACCACGATCGGGACAAGCCCTATGGCGGTTACAGCCACCAGTACGATTCGGAGTGCCTGCAGCGTCTCCATCGTTGCGGCCAAGCTGCGGGAAATTTGGATGTTGTAAACAGCCCCGTCACTCCAAATCACCGGCATGGAAACCATCACGTAACGCATGCCTTCATACGAAATCTGCTTTACCTGCTTATTGGTGTTATACGGCAGCTTGAGCCCTTCCATCTCCTCGCCGGAGGAGGTCACAAACGGAGATTTGACCTTGCTGTCCGCCGGGACGAATTGAATCTTCCCGTCAGCTGGTACATAGCTTCGCAGCAAATCACCGACGGGAATGGCAGCGGCTGAATGTGCCATGCCCCGGGCTATGCTGGACGCCTCAACCTCCGCCTGTTTCAGCTGGCTGTCCAGCGACATTTTGCTGAACACATAATAGATGCATAAATTCATGACAATCAGGATGACAGCCATCAGCACCGACGAATAGAGGTGGATTTTGCTGCTCAGCTTCATGGGGTATCTTTCAGCACATAGCCGACACCGCGAACGGTGTGAATCAGCTCCGGCTTGCCGTCCTGATCGATTTTTTTGCGGACATAGCGTATGTATACATCAACGACGTTGGTATCGCCGTAGTAATCATATCCCCATACGGCGGCAAGAATCTGCTCGCGATTCAGCACCTGCCGTTTGTTCTTCAGCAAGTATACGAGCAGGTCGAATTCGCGCGGCGTCAGATCCATTCTTCGTTCATCGCGAATGACTTCACGCGTGCCTTCATTCAATTTCAGGTCCGCAGCCGTAAGCCACTCCCCGTCTGACTGCTCTGCCGAATGCTGGGCCCCCTGAAGCCGCAATGCCGCACGAATCCGCGCCAGCAGCTCTTCGATCTGAAACGGCTTCGTAATATAATCGTTGGCTCCAAGATCAAGCCCTGACACTTTATCCTCAACAGAGCTCTTGGCAGTCAGCAGCAGCACGGCCGTGTACGTATCATGCGCACGAATCCGGCGAAGCAGCTCGATCCCGCTCATCCCCGGCAGCATGACGTCCAGCAATATCAAATCCACGTCCTGACTGCGGTAAGCCTCCAGCGCATCCAGTCCGTTATCCGCCTTGGTCACTTGATAACCTTCACTCTCCAGCTCGATTTCAAGCAAGCGGGATATTTTCACTTCATCCTCTACAATTAAAATCTTCCCGCTCACGCGCGTCCCTCCCACCGATATCCTCACGAAATCATTTAACCTGGAACACGTGCAGCCCACTTCGCTGCCTGCGTGATCATGAGCCGCAGCTGTGGCTGGAGAAAGGACGGCTCATGGTGACCCGGCATCAGGAATACCACGCGTCCGATGCCATACGTATGACACCAGGCAGCAGGCCACTGCTTCCCTTCGAATTCATAATGCAGCAGCACCGTTTTCTCGGTGAAGGGATCAAATATGAAGCGGTAAGGCTCCTCATCCAGCACAAAAGGCTCCATGCCTTCCGTAATATCGTGTTCGGTCTCCCCGGGGACAAAATACAGCTTCTCCATTGGCGGGTGTCCGTCAAACCGGGCGCCGATCAGCTGGGCCAGCTCATACCGGTTAGCCAGCGTCACCCCGTTATGAATGACAAGCAATCCACCGCCTCCGCTTACATAGGACAGCAAGCCGGCGGTCTGCCGGGGGGAGACGCGCTCGTCCCACAAATCGCTGTAGGCGATGCATAACTCATAAGGGTACAGATTGCTCTCATGAAGCATTTTATGATTTTCCGTGCACTGCACGGTGAACATATCATTCAGCAGATGCGTCATTTGTTTATCGATGCCTTGCAGCGGATGAAACTTCGGGTGGGTATAGCTGCCGAGCAGCAATGCTTTTTTCTTATCCATTGGTCATCCTCCTATTACTACTCCATATTTCACATGATCCTCCGAAAACATGCATCAGAAGCCGGAATGGAAGCTAATCTTGCCAGCTCCCATTCTATATCATGACATTATTCTTGATTTTGAGCAAAGTAGCGGCCAAGCGTCACCATCATGCTGCCCATCCGCTCCTCCTCCGGAACCACCATGCGTTCAATGCCTTCCTCACGCAGCCCCTGGGCTGTAACCTTCCCTACAGCCGCTGCCAGGACAGGTCCCCGGAATGCCTCCAGCACCGCCTCCAGCTTGCCATGGGCACGGGCATAATCAGCTAAAAAACGAAACTGGGGTGCGCTGGTAAAAGCAACGGCATGGACCTTGCCGCCGATGATTTCATCGACAAGCTGCGAAATGTCTTCCTCAAGCGGTGGAATATGCTGATACGGCAGAATCTGCTCAACCGCCGCGCCGCGGCCTTCGAGCCACTCCACCAGCTTGGGCGCCGACTCGCCATGAAGCTGCAGAATGACACGCTTGCCTGTGAAATCATGCGGCTCGAGCGACCGGATGAGACCGGCCGTACTGCCGTCATCATCTCTGACAACGGGCGCGAGACCGCGTTTTTTAAGCGCATTTGCGGTTTTGTACCCTCTTGCCGCAATGAAGGTGTGCTGCATCGTTTCATTCAATGTATCCATAAGGCCCATCTGTTCTGCCATATCATAAATGGCCTCCAGGCCGATTCCTGTCGTAAAGATCGCCCACGGCGCAGGCGCCTTGAGCCAAGCCCCGATAGAGCTGCGCAGCACTTCATCATCCAAAAACACAGTTCCCTGCGCCGGACGGAGCAGTGCGGTTCCTCCCATCTTCTCCACCAGCTTGGCCATGTCTGCCGCTTTACGCGGGCCGGCCAAGGCTACGATCCGATCCTTCATATGCTGTGCCATCTTATATGCCTCGCTCTCTTAAATTCTTGCCTGTGCATCCGTTAATTTAGTACAGCTTATAGTATCTAGTATTGACTCCAGTATAAAGGCCCTGACCCTATAGATAAAGCCACTTTGGTCTTATTCTTCCAAATCTCCCTTTACTAAACCTGCGACCATAACGAAAGGAACCCAAGACCCATGTCATAGAATGCAGCCGGTGTATGAAGCCGGCCATCATCCTGTACGTGTTCATTCAGAACGTAAATTGGAATGGATTTTGCGTACTATTGCACAAAATATATGATTTTAGACATATGTACGTGGTATAAAAGTTCAATAAACAAAAAAAACTAACCCTTGGTTTAGGGTTAGTTTTTTTCGTTAAAAGTCTATATCTGGCTTTTCAACATGCTTACCGGTTCTAGAATCAATTATGAATGGCGTATTTTCATACACATCTTTATAAATCTGTTTGGATTCCTCTCGAGTAGGAGCAACAAGTTTATCTGGGTTGTTTCTAGAACCAATAGAATCTGATGTGGCAGCTAATGCTGCAGTGCTCATAGCAACAACTGAAAATACTGCTACTAAAGCAATGATTGTTTTCTTTTTCATGTTAGTTCACCTCCTGATGCTATCAATTATATGCTTTTTAAGTAACAAAATTCAATTTTTGTAATGAAATGGAATGGTTTTCTTTATGGATTTAATACTGTTCCACTGCCGGTAATGTCTCCATTACCTCTCTTTGGATCGCTCCAAGTCCACTGTGGCTTTGTCATTCTAAAACTCAATGTTGCACCAGGAGTAATACCGGTCCAGTCAGCGTGATTCCATCCAGTGTCAGGCCAGAATCTGTAAGTCCCCTTAGGTGCCCCGTTTTCATAAAGCGTGATGTCATACCATCTATCCTCATAAGGAGTTATCCTAGGCATATCTCTGGTTACCCAATTAAAGTTCACAGTAATTCGGACGGTGGAACTATTGCCGTTTTTGATAGTTCTTGCTGAACTTAGAGTCGAGTCAAATGTACCATTAAAATAATAAGGAAGAGGAGCATCTGCTTGGATACTGATACCGCCATCTTCTGTGGGGGAACCTTTTCCAGGACTAGCATTTTTGATAAATGGAGTCTCTGCATAGACTTTTTCGGAAATTTCTTTAGCTTCTTCTACGGAAGCTGGCTTCGTAACTTCCACTTCCCGTGAATCACCAGCATCAGCAGCAAAGGCACTTGTCGAAAACCCAACAATACTTACGAGAGTTAGAACACAGAGCAAAATTTTTTTCATATAATACCTCCTAAATTTAGTGATAATTGCGCTCCCAATAATATAAACACCTAAAAAATAGAAAAGGTTATGAAAAAAATTAAAAAAGACGGGAAAGGTTCCCCGCTTGGGTAAGTTACCAGAGATCAGGATACGCCTCCCTGCCATGATCCACAATAAAAAGCCTCCTTTTTGAAGTGACCCCCAAAAGTTAGACACGGTTATTTCATTAGGCAGCTTTCTCAAAATGAGTTCGGTACTGTACCGGACTCATTTTTAATTTTGCCTTTAACCGTTTGGTATTGTAGTATTCCATATATTTTTTTAGTTCTTCCTTAAAATGTTCCGCACATTCAAACTCTTTGTAGTACAGAAACTCCGACTTGAGAATGCCGAAGAAATTCTCTATGACGGCATTGTCGTAACAATTCCCTTTTCGTGACATGCTTTGGAGAATGCCTCTCGACTTAAGTGCATGCCGATACGACTTCATTTGGTAATGCCATCCTTGATCAGAATGAAGGAGAAGATGGTGTTCTTCCGGCAGACATTTCAGTCCTGCATCCAGCATCTGAGATACCAGAGAATAGGTTGGTCGTGAATCCAGGGTATAGGTGATAATTTCCCCGTTGAATAAGTCCAAAATGGGCGATAGATACAGCTTTTCTCCAAATAACTTAAATTCCGTAATGTCCGTCACCCATTTCTCATTTGGCGCCCCAGCCGTGAACTGGCGGTCCAGATGATTCGGTGCAATCTTGCCGACGCTCCCTTTATATGACTTATACTTTTTCACGCGAACCAGGCATGTAAGACCCATTTTCTTCATGAGTCTCTGAACCTTTTTGTGGTTAACTTTCCACCCACGGACTGCCAGTTCATCACGAATACGGCGATATCCGTACCGTCCGTCATGTTCCACGTAAATGGATTGAATTTCAGCCCTCAACTCGGTATTCGGATCTGGTTGGTTCATACACTTTATAAGGTTGTAATAGGTGCTTCGCGGGACACCAGCCACCTGTACGAGTGCCTTCACCGGATATTTATGCCTTAGTTGCCAGACGGCTTGTGCTTTGTCTTGTTTGGTGATTTTTCCTTGTTTCGAACTAAGGCATTCAACTTTTTTAGATACTCATTTTCCATTTCAAGCTGTTTGATACGTTCTTCAAGTGCTTCGACAGACCCTTCAACTACGGATCGTTTGGTAGACGAATTGGGGTTTTTCTTCATGGATGGACGCCCCTTCTTTTTTGGCTCAAGGGCTTCTAAACCGCCTGTCTCCATCTTTCTCTGCCAGGAATACAACATGGAGAAGTCCGGAAGCTTAAACAAAGCAGCGGTATCCATGAGAGAAGCGTCTGATTGAGCCATATGATTGAGTACGTCCAGTTTAAAGCTTGCCGGATAATTTGTATAGCCGTTAGTAAAGGCAGTCTCACCATGTATCTCATAGAGCTTCAACCAATATTGGAATTGAGACTTGGTTACACGCATTTGATTTGCGTATTCTGTTTGAGATAGAAGATCAGAGTCATACCCTTGAATTAATGCCAATTTGCTATCCTTCGAAGGTGGTGTTGCTCGTTTCGCTGGACGGGCTAGCATTTTTGAATCAGCACGAAAGTGATCAGGCCCAAAAAGTCGGCCGCCGAAGGCGGAAGCTGCGATAGCAGGGATCGCTGGGAGTCGAATGCAAATAGAGGGGTACCCATTGTAACACGGGTACCCCTCTTGGCTGGTGATCTCGGATCACCGTTTATATAAAGGCCTCCACCCTGCACAGCGGGAACAAGATGGAGGCTCCTATCGGTTGTTCTTGCCTTACTTCTGCTGACTGCCCGGGATAAATCCGCTCAGGTCCACGCCGAGTCCTGCCGCGAGTTTCGCGCCATATTCGGCGTCTGCACGGTAGAAGTTGCATACGGCTCGCAGCTGGATATCGGATTTGACCTGGCTCAGGTCGTCAATCAGATTGCGAAGTAAATGGTCCTTCTGCTGCTGCGTAAACGAACGGTACAATTCACCGGCTTGCGTGAAATCATCCGTTTTCTCGATGCGCTGACGAACAACGCTCCCCGTCAATGGAGCTTCGCTCTCGCGGACCGACGGGTCTTCCACAGGACCCGTTGTATAACTGTTCGGCTCATAATTGACCGGTGACGGATCCTGCTTCACGTTCATGAAGCCGTCGCGCTGATGATTACGCACAGGTGCGTACGGGCAGTTGATCGGAAGCTGCAAATAATTCGGTCCCAGTCGATGACGCTGCGTATCCGGGTAAGAGAACAAGCGGCCTTGCAGCAATTTATCCTCGGATGGCTCAATACCCGGCACCAAAGCGCTTGGAGAGAAAGCGGCCTGCTCTACCTCGGCAAAGTAGTTCTGCGGGTTGCGGTTTAGTGTCATCGTACCTACGGTGATGAATGGGAAGCGATCCTCCGGCCAGGTCTTGGTAGGATCCAGCGCATCAAAGGACAAATCGTCCATCTCATCGGGGGACATCAGCTGCACCTGCAGGCGCCACTTCGGAAAATCACCATTTTCGATATGTTCGCGCAGATCACGGGTGGCATGATTGAAGTCCTTGCCCTGCACCTCACCCGCTTGATCCACATCCAGCGTTCTTACCCCTTGCACGGATTCCCACTTATATTTGATGTACGTTACTTTGCCTTCACCATTGACCCACTTGAAGGAATGCACACCAAAGCCGTCAAGCTCGCGATAATTTGCCGGTGTACCATGATCCGAGAACAGCCAAGTCATCATATGCGTGGATTCCGGTGACAGCGTCATGAAATCCCAGTAGCGGCCGGCCTCTTGAATATTGCTCTCGGGCGAAGGTTTCAGGGAATGCACCATATCCGGGAATTTAATGGCGTCCCGGATAAAGAAGACCGGGAGGTGATTGCCCACAATGTCGTAGTTTCCTTCTTCCGTGTAGAACTTCACGGCAAAACCGCGTGGATCACGAGCGGTCTCCGGTGATCCTGTTCCATGGATAACCGTTGAGAAACGCACAAGGACAGGTGTTTCCTGACCAATTTCCTGCAGGAATGCAGCTCTGGTATAAGCCTTCATATCATTCTCGACCACAAACACGCCGTGCGCCCCTGCACCGCGAGCGTGAACGACACGCTCCGGAATCCGTTCACGGTCGAAATGGGCGATTTTTTCGATCAGATGATAATCCTCAAGCAGCGTCGGTCCGCGGCGGCCAGCCGTTTTCGAATTTTGGTTATCTCCTACAGGAGCCCCTTGGTTGGTTGTTAATCTGTCCATGTATGAACCTCCATCATCTCTATAATTGATTTTAGACTGAATCTAAATTTATGAGATGATTGTATCATCGGAGAATCCAGCAGATCATGATTGTCGCATGAGTGTTATATGATCCTTATATGAAGTTCAGATGAACGCTGGAAAAGACCGTGAAGGCACGCAAAAAAAAGAGGGGATTAATCCGCCAGGCGGTATCCCACTCCTCTAACTGTTGCAATATAGCGCGGGGCTCCCGCATTGTCGCTCAGCTTTTTACGCAAGCTTTTGATATGGACATCCACCACATTGCTGCCGCCCATAAAGTCCGTATCCCAAATCTTGCACATCAGATCTTCACGCGTGCAGACGGCCCCTTCGCTGTCCAGCATCAGCATCAGCAAATGATACTCTGTCTTGGTCAAGTGAATGGGGGTGCTTCCGCGGTGAATGGTCATTTTATCCCGATCAATCGATAAGTCCTTGTACACCAAACCGCGTACAGCTTCCTCTTCTCCAGGCAAACCCGCAGCGGGTGAGAACAATCGAATCGTCCGCTGTACCTGATACATCATCGTATCCTTGGAGCGGGCAGGCCATACCATAAGCTCTTCATCGAGCAGGCTTGAGCCTGCATTGCTCATCAGCTCCTCGCCCACGAGGTACAGAATCGGAATGGAGGATCGTTCGGGAAGCAGAAGCTCCTTCTCCTTGTTGAATGCCGCCATATTCCGGCAGCCCGTCATATCGGCAATGATCAGTCCTGTATTCAGAGCCGATTGCAGGCGCGGTTCCCATTTTCGGAACATCATCACCTCAAAGCAGTTGTCCGTCAGCGTAATGAACATTTCATGAACCCGCCCTGGAGAACGGCTCAATAACGCGGCCCGCAGCGTTGTAGGACAAGCATCGCCAATCGCCATAGCGGCCGTCGGACGAACAAACAGATTGCCGGATTTCCATTCCGGAAACGGATAGACCGTTCCCGGCTCCATCATTTCTTCCGTTTGATTTGGCATTCTGGACACACCCCCCCGAATACGACGTGAGCATGATGGATCACATAGCTGGTTTCGCCAGCCACGGTAGCCGCCCAATCCTCCGGCACCTCCGTCATGACTTCGTCGACTTTTCCGCATACTTCACAAATAATGTGCTGGTGTTCGTCTGTACGGGCATCGTATCGGCTTGCGCTCTCCCCAAGCTTCAACTCCCGGATCAGCTGTTTATCCGTCAGATAACGCAGGGAATTATAAACGGTCCCGTATGCAAGATTATATCCTTTCTCCACCAGTCGGTTCATGATATCCGCAGCTGTCGGATGATCATGCGATTCCCGAAGGACATCGTATACTGCTTGGCGTTGTGTCGTCAGATTTAAAGATCTCAAGGTATTCACCCTTTTAATTTATTTTTAGATCAAGTATAAATCTTATTCATCTCAAGGTCAATATCCGCCGCTGAAAATGCCGCTGGTAATCTTTAAGATTTCTTTAGATTCCGTTAAAAATTCCTTTAGCTTGTATGGATAGACTAGAAACATAGATGTTAATGCAAATAACAGCCAGTTAAAGGAGTCGATATACAGCCATGGAATCCGTTGCCAAGCATCCCTATAAACCTTCATCCACATCCGAACCACCCCGGCAGGAAACAAACAGACGGCAGAGCAATCGGGCAAAACGCCGCAATGGACGCGCCCGTCTCAGTCTGCTGCTTCTGTTGTTTGTCGTTATTCTTATGGCGGTGTACATAACAAGGGTAATTATTCCCCCTTCCATTAAAGCCAGCTCAGCCATCCTGATTCATGCCGAGACGGGCCGGGTGCTCTATGCCCAGCATGCCGATCTTCCACTTCCCCCTGCAAGCATCTCCAAAATGATGACCGAGCTGCTGGTGCTTGATGCTGTCCGTTCCGGACAGCATGCTTGGGACGAGGAGGTATCCATCAGTCGTTACGCTGCAGGAGTGCCGGGTTCGGGTATTGGCATGGTCGAAGGGGAGTCTTACACCCTGACACAATTGTTCCAGGCGCTCATTATTCATTCAGCCAATGATGCCGCGGTGGCCATTGCCGAACATCTAAAAGGGTCGGAGACACAGTTTGTGAAGGAAATGAATGCCCGGGCGAAGGAAATCGGTCTTTCCGACCGTACCGTATTTGCCAATGCTTCGGGGCTGCCTGCTGCCGATCTGGCTTCGTTTGCGGAAGCGGCCACCGAAGGAGAGACCATCATGACCGCCAGAGACTCGGCCATGCTGGCCCGCTGGATCATGAATAAACACCCTGATCTGCTTGAAGTCACCAGCCAACGGGATTTTCCGCTGCCGCAGAAGGACCTTACCCTGCATACCACCAATCTTATGCTGCCAGGCGAAGCGCACGGCTATGTGGGCAATGACGGCTTCAAGACCGGTTATACGAGCTCAGCCGGCTATTGTTTTACCGGTACCGCAGCGCGGGGAGGGAATCGGTTGATCTCTGTCGTGATGGGAACCGAGAGCACGGATCAGCGGTTCACGGAAACCCGGAAGCTGATGAATTACGGCTTCGAGCGTCAAGGCATGTTTTCGAATCTCCTATCCCTCCTTTTTAATTAAATGGCCCTTGACTCATATCCAACCTAAAGACGCATCGGAGTGAAATCTAAGCTGTGCGGGCTTATTTTAGGGTACACTGTTTATTAGGAAAGTTTAGACTTTAATGGGTGATTTAATGGAGGATACCGATGAGAAGTGTATTGATTGTAGACGATGATAAAGAAATATCCGGGCTGATCTCCATCTATCTGGAGAATGAAGGATACCGCGTTATTCAGGCCCATGACGGGGAAGAAGCGCTGCTGGCCATGGCAACGAACGAAGGCACGGTGGACCTCGTCATCCTGGATGTCATGATGCCCAGGCTGAACGGAATCGACACCTGCCGCAGGATTCGGGAAACCTCGTCCATCCCTATCCTGATGCTGAGCGCCAAGAGCGAGGATATGGATAAGATCCTGGGGCTGATGACGGGCGCCGATGACTATATGATTAAACCCTTCAATCCGCTGGAACTGACCACACGTGTCAAAACACTGCTGCGGCGTTCCACGCAGTACAATACCGAGCTTCAGCAGGGACACACCGACCGCATCCAGATTGACGGACTCGATATCAACCGGACCACACATGAAGTCACCGCCAATGGCAGATCGGTTTCCCTGACGGCAAGGGAATTTGAGATCCTGTACTTGCTGGCCCGTCAACCAGGAAGAATCTTCAGCGCCGAGGATATATTTCAGCAGGTCTGGAAGGAGAAATACTACGTATCCAACAACACGGTCATGGTTCACATCAGCAACCTTCGGGACAAGCTTGAGAAGGAGCTCGGTTACAAGCTGATCCAAACCGTATGGGGCGTCGGGTACAAAATCCATGCGTAAGCTGCAGTGGAAAATCATCATGCTGTTCTTGGTCAGCGGAGGCCTCACCCTGATCATGTTGTTTATCGCTCAGCAGATCATACGATTGATCGGGCGGGATTATTGGCGGGAACCAATGGTAGCCGCTCTCTTTAGTGTGGATCGTCTCCTGGAGAATTTCTTCGGGTTTCCGATTGTTGCAACGATGGTTGGCATTGTACTGTTTATCTGCATTGTACTGCTCCTTAGTCAAGGGACCATTCGTCAAATTAACCAGCTAATGGAGGGAACGAAACGGTTGGCAAAGGGAGAACTGGACCAGGAAATTCTCATCAGATCGAATGACGAGCTGGGCCAAATGGCCAAGCAAATCAATCAAATGGCCAAGCAGCTCAAACTATCACTGGCAGAAGAACGCATGGCGGTACAGTCCAAGAACGAGCTCATCAGCAACGTCTCCCATGATCTGCGCACCCCGCTCACTTCCATCATCGGGTACTTGCGACTGGTGAAAGAGGATCGTTACAAGGATGAAGTCGAACTCCGTTATTACACCGATATCGCCTACGATAAATCGCTGCGTCTGGGCGGTCTCGTCAGCGATTTGTTTGAATACACCCGCATGGGCTATTCTCCGATCAATCGGGTCGATATTAATTTGGTGGAGCTGCTCGGGCAATTGGCCGTGGATTTTTCATTAACGGGACAGCATGAGAAGGTGCAGGTGGTATTCACGCCCGCTACGGAGAAAATCATGATCTCCTCGGACGGGGATAAACTGATGCGTACCTTCGAGAACCTGCTGTCCAATGCAGTGCGGCATGGGCGGGATGCCGGAAGGGTGGATTTGAAAGTATCCCGGGAACCGAAGGTTGCTATCGTGCAGGTGATCAATTATGGCCCTCCGATCCCTCAGCATGCCATCCCCCACCTGTTCGAGCGATTCTACCGGGCCGACGAATCGCGCACGGATCAAACCGGCGGCTCAGGACTGGGTTTAGCCATCGTGAAAACCATCGTCGACGCCCATCACGGCACGATTCAGGTAACCAGCAGCACGGAACTTACAATGTTCGAAGTCCGACTGCCGCTACAGGCTCCTGAAATTAACAAATAAAACAATTAATATTCGACATACAATTCCATTTTCCGATAAAATAGGGATGAATGTCCTCATCGCCTTGCACTGCTGGTGCAAGCACGTGAAAGGAATGAATCCCTTCTCATGACTAATATCCTGTTCACCAACTTTTGTATATTCGTAACCTTTTTATATTTATCCGGACTGCTGTCCAAAAAATATGTGGCCGGCGTTGTGACTCCCTCCACTACCGTGAAGATCAATGCCGGATTGCTCTTTGGCATCTACGGGATCATTCTGATGTACTATTCTTTTCCGATTGATCCCAGGTTTTTTGCCGATTTGCGGCATTTGGCTATCGTGGTGATTGCCAGCTACTTGGGCTGGCTTCCGTCGTTGATAGCAGGCGTTCTGATTGCACTCGGACGGATGATCCTGTTCGGCATGTCCGCTTCCTCTGCCATTGCGGGTGCCGGCATGCTGCTGATCGGCATGATCTGCGGAACCCTGTCTCGCACGCGTTGGGACCGGTTGACCAAAATGATGATCATGAGTGTATCCAGCATGCTGGTGCTCCTGTTTATTATGTGGATGAATATTCAGAACCACCAAAAAGTGTTTGCCGTCTTTACGCAGCATCTGATTATATCGGTGCTTGCCACCGTTGTCATCTACATGCTGACCGAGTATATCCATACCTCCAATAAATTGTTTCTGCAAATGAAAAAAAACGCGGAGACCGATCATCTGACCAGCCTGCACAATTTGCGCCAGTTTGAGCAGCTGTTGTCCGAGCGCTTTCTCGAAGCCCAGCATTTCAGCGAACGGCTGGGCGTTCTGGTCGTGGACATCGACCATTTCAAAAAAATAAACGACACCTACGGCCACGCGGCCGGAGATGTCGTTTTGCAGCAGCTCAGCAAAGTGCTGAGGGAGCATTCCCGTTCTTTTGACGAAGTGTCCCGCAACGGCGGGGAAGAATTCTCGGTGCTCGTTCCGGAAGCAACCATCGACGAAACGGCTGCGATTGCCGAACGGATCCGGGCCGCAGTAGAACGCCATGTATTCGTCCTTGAAGACGGGACCAGGCTGCGGATCACCGTGTCGATCGGAGCCGCCGTTCATCCGGATACGGTCCGGTCGAAGGATGCCAAGGAGCTGCTCCAGCAAGCGGACCATGAGCTTTACCGCGCCAAGAACAGCGGGCGCAACCGCGTATGCTCCGCCGTAGAAATCAATGACCTGGTCCTCTCTTAGCCTTGATCCGCCTTCAATACCTCTTCGATGACAGACAGCGTATCCGGCGACAGCTTGATGCCGGAAGCCTTCACGTTCTCTTCGACCTGCTCCGGGCGGCTTGCGCCGACAAGCGCACTGGATACGTTGTCCTGACGCAAAATCCAGGCCAGGGCCAATTGGCCGACGGTGATGCCCAGCTCGTCAGCTATGCGCCCGAGCGCCTGCACCTTCTGGAGGCGGTCTTCACTCATTTTGATTCGATCCGCTCCGATCTTGGATGCACGGCTGTTATCCGGCACTTCTTCCCTCGAGGCATACTTGCCCGTCAACAGTCCCTGCGCAAGGGGAGAATAGACCACCTGGCCAATCCCTTTCTTCTCGCCAAGCGGAATGACCTCCTCCTCAATCTTACGCTCAAACATATTATACAGCGGCTGATTCACCACGATGCGGTCCAGCAGATATCGGTCCGCAACAGCCAATGCCGCCTCCATTTGGGCAGCTGTCCACATACTGACTCCTACATAGAGCACCTTGCCTTGCCGAACGAGGTCATCCAGCGCGCGCAGCGTTTCTTCAAGCGGTGTCTCTTCATGGTATCGGTGGCAATAATAAATATCGACATAATCGGTACCGAGCCGTTTCAGACTCGCATCACACTGCTCCTTAATATGTTTGCGGGAAAGGCCCTGATCATTCGGTCCGTCCCCCATCTTGCCGAATACTTTTGTTGCCAGCACATAGGATTCCCTTGGGAATGCCCTCAAGGTTTCACCTACAACCACCTCGGCTGCCCCTTGGGCATACACATTTGCCGTATCAAAAAAGTTGACGCCGAGCCCATACGCCGTCTGAATCGACTTGACTGCATTCTCCCGTTCCACATATCCTCCGTACGTCAGCCAGCTCCCGAGACTGATATCGCTGACCTTCAGCCCGCTTCCGCCCAATCTTCTAAATTCCATATGTGAAACCTCCTTATACAAGATAGATGCTTCCCCATTATTGTAACATCTTCCTGTACGATGGATAGAGTAACCCTGTCTACTGCTTATAACCGGTAGATTTGATTCTTAATTTTACGGAAACATTAAACTTGATATGAGGATAGATCGCCGCCCATTCCTCCATTTCGGTTTTATTATTCCAATGCGTACCCCCGTACCGAAGACCGAAGCCAAGTGGATCCCGGCCTGTTTTTCGGATTTTTTCCAGCACATCGGTTATCGCTTTAGAGAGCTCCTTATTGTATATCCCCTCGATTTTTTTTACTTCTTCCGGTGTCAATAGCTTGATATCCTCCTTCTCCTCCAGCGTGGCTTGAATACGAACCCGAAAATGGATCGCTTCTTGCCCCTTCGGGCTGGTTACGATCTTATAGCTTGCCCGCGTCCTGTCCGTGTTGACCTCAATCAATTCCCCGTCAACGCGGGTGCCAAAGTTGGTGCTTAGATTCCGAAGATCGAGCAGGTTGAACAGACGGGTCTCATCCTTCGTGAGAATTACCTTAACCTTGGACTTATCCATCAGGGCAACCTTATTGATATTCAGAACATTCTTCTCGCCTACCTCAACGACAGGCATGACAGGATCCTCCCCTACCTCGGTCATTCGGCGGGCAAGATCAAAGGAATAGGTCCTCGTAATAAAAGGGGACTCCGTGCCATCCTCGCTCAGCGCCAGAAAAATAGCGTTACCGGCAATCCGTTCGGTTGGCGGCTCTGCCCTGAGCACCTCCTCCGCCGTCGGGATCGCAACCGCCGGATACATCAGAAGCTGCATGTCCCTCCGGCGGACCGTCCAGTCCTCAATTTTGCTAATATCCCGGCGGGCATAGGCTTCACCGTACATTACGCCTTTGCAATGTCCAAAATCGAGCTCTTTGTCCACTTTGGATTTGACTTGACGAATCGCCTCCGCGATGCTGTCGGATTCCTCGGTAATGAGAAGCGACTTCTCCTCGCCGGTTTTCGGGTCACCCGAAGGGATCGAAATCTTGAAGCTGAAGTTATACAGATCGGGACTTTTCTCCGACACGTCAACACCGATGGATACCACAAAGAGGCGAAGGTCGATATCCCGAAACTCACATCCCGAGAGTGTAAGTGTAAGCATCGAGCAGCACAACACCCAGACCAGCCGACGTTTCAGCATGTTCATGCCCGCTTCCTCCTCCTTCTCCTTCTCCACACGGCGTAGAATAACAGGGCAATTAACAGGAATTCTCCCGCAAACCGAACATCGAGGAAGACAATGGCCATATCATTCAAAGAGTATTGATTGATGGCCATTGAGGATGCAAGGATGATCACGCAAAAAGCAGCAAGCACCCACCATTCCACCTTCCGCTTCTTACGAATGGACTCCGGTTTATCGGACTTCAGCCGAAATCCGCCCAGAATCAATTCCTTGCCCACATGCCAGTGGACAATGGAATTGACGAGGGAAAGGCACATATAGACCACATAGAACACGTAAATCATCCGTTCAATGATGAAGTAGCGGATGCGAAGCGAGTCTACGGTGGAGAAGGCAGGATACACATGCTCCCCTGCTCCCGCTGCTCCAAGCAGTCCGATCGGCGCAAAAATGGATACCGCCAGCGTTAGAATACTTACGATGACGATGGACCAGATATGCTTTACCCTGAACTTGTGGAAGATCCGATTGAAAACCACCATATTGATATATCCGGTATAAATGTAGGTCGCGGCTGCAACCGTCCGGTAATTGGGTATGTCCCACAGATGCGTAATGATCTGCCTGACCGCATCCCAGCTGTAGTAGGGATTACTAAAAACACGCCAAGCCATGTACATAATGATCGGAACGGTCATATAAAGGATCATTTCCAGGGCATACAGGATCGACTCCGAATCCAGCCTTGCACTAAGTGCCACGACAACCAGAAACCCAATCAGCACGATAATGGGCGACACATCCGGGCTGACATACCGGTTGGTAATATCCACAAAACTGACCAGCGTAATGACGCTGGAGAAATACCACCCTAATCCGTACAGAACCAGAAGCACGCCGGATATCCATGCAGGCATCACGGAATTGAAAATTTCCGGCAGTCCTTCGCCAGGAAATTTCTGGATTAGCTTGGTGAAAGTATATAGCAGCAAGGATCCGATAGGGATCGCTATCAGAATGGATATCAAGGCACCGTCAAATCGGTCCTGAATCAGGATCCTGGGCACATAGTTAATCAGGTTGATGGTCGCATTGAGCAGGAAGAGGTAATAAAAATATTTATTTCTAACCACTCTGCTGATCCCCCTTATTGCTCCACTCCACCGCAAACATCTTCAGATAAGGCTTGCCGAACGACCGCAGGCTGGTTAAGTACATAATCGTTGCAACGACACCCAGCACAATGCCTACCAGCCCGAAAAAGGTAGCCAGGAGAATGAATATGTACTTGGTCACGCGGATGCCGGAACTCATCATGTTGATCGGAATAACAAAGTTCGTAACCGCCACTGCAGCCACCAAAATAATCATGATATTGCTGACGAGCCCCGCTTCTGTAGCCGCTGTACCCAGTATGAGTCCACCGACCACGCAGGCGGTCTGGCCTATCGCCTTCGGCAGCCGGACACTTGCCTCCGTCAGAAACTCCATCGCCAGAAGCATAAAGATTACTTCGAAGAAGGAGGGATACGGGACGGTGGCCCGGCTGCCCGCAATGAGCAGTGTAATCTGCATTTTGAGTATTTCGGGATTGTAGGAGGTAAAAGCCACATACAGGCTCGGCATGAGGACCGTCACAAACAATGCGATGTACCGGATTCCCTTGAGGAACCATCCGATAGGGGGCAGCTGGATTTTGTCATCCATGGCTGTAAAGAAATCGTTGAAGATCGCCGGAAGCAGAATTGCGTACCCCGTCGAGTCAACAAGGACGGCTACTTTTCCCTGGGAAATATTCATGACCGTCCGGTCCGGCCGCTCGGTCAACATTAACGTTGGGAACAGTCTTAGCTGAGGGTGCATCGTATGCCGCTCAATCTCGGATGCAGACTGGACAATATCCGATTTGAGTTCGGAAAGACGCTTCCTTAATTCCTCCAAAACCGACTCATCGGCTTTGGTCACATCATAGAGGATGATAATCCGGGTCTGGGATATTTTCCCTACCGTCATAAACTCCGATTTCAGATTGGCCGTTTGGTAACGATGGCGTATTAAATTCAAATTCACTTCAATATTCTCGGTAAAGGAGTCATCCGGCCCTTGAATGACATTCTCCGTGCTGGCAGGCTGAATATCGCCTGCATTGATCAACACGGCATCAAACAGGAGCACCCGATCCTGAATGAATACCACGACGCAGCCCCGAAGCATATTGCGCATGAGCTCCGATTCCTCTGCTGGCTCAATCGTTGAAGGGAAGGATCGAATGAATTCTTCGTAAATCTTCAGAGAGTTCAATTCATAAAACCGGTTAATCAGGTCCTCATTCACCACAACGGGATCGCACATGCTCTTGAAATAAAGCAATAACGCGTGATCCTCCTGATTCTTAAGCTCCCGCTCCTCGATATCCCCGACCTTATGGAGCTGCTTCTGCAGCCATTGTTTAGCGTGTGAGGCATTTAGATGTGTCTTATGTGTCTCGCTGCTCATGATAATTCCCCTCGTTTTTCATAGAATTCCGATGATCATGTCGTTTCTCTAGGTTCTGCACAAATGTTCCAAATTATTACGAGTATTCAGAAATTCATGCAAATTCAGGAGAAGGGTAGATTAAGTCGCCATTCACAGCTCGGGCTTCGTTTCTAATCATCCCTCTGTGGTAATAATGGAGACAAGGAGCCTTAAGTTTGAGGATAATGCCTAAAGAAGCCGAGGAGGAATCGGAATGAACCCATCCAATCCATCATATCAAGAGCTGCCGCGATATCCGGAATCGCTGTGGAGAGCGACAACCGAGCTGCCTACTTTTCCCCGTCTGGCCGAAGATATAGAAGCAGACGTTGCCATTGTCGGAGCCGGCATCACCGGGATTACAACCGCCTACCTGCTGGCCAAGGCCGGCAAGGATGTCGTATTGATTGAGGCTGGCCGCATACTGAACGGAGCGACGGGATACACAACAGCCAAGGTAACGGCCCAGCATGGGCTGATCTACCATGAATTGACGAGTCATTTTGGCGAGGAGAACGCCCGGCTCTATTACGAAGGAAACCGGGAAGCGATCGAATTCATACGGAATATCGTTGGCGGGGATGAAGAGAAGTTCGGGCTGAAGCTGGAGGACGCTTATATCTACGCCCAGGAGGACGACAAGTATCTCGCGAAGCTGGAGGACGAAATCAAAGCCTATGAGCAGCTCGGGATTCCGGGAGAATGGCAGGACAGCCTTCCCCTGCCCATGCCGATACGGGGAGCTATCAAGATGCCGGGGCAATACCAATTCCACCCGCTGCAGTATCTAAAGCACCTGACCGAACAGTTTCTCATGCTCGGGGGGCGGATCTATGAAAACACCACCATGGATGAAAAGGCTGAAACCGAAGGACCGATTACACTGCTGACCAAGCGGGGCGGCCACCGCATTACTTGCAACCACGCTGTTTCCGCCTCCCATTTTCCGTTCTATGACGGGAAGGGATTGTTCTTCACACGGCTGCACGTGGAACGCTCCTATGCGATTGCCGTTAAACCTGAGACGGCCTATCCAGGCGGGATGTACCTGAGTGTGGATAAGCCAAAGCGCTCCCTGCGTTCAGCTTCCTATAACGGTGAGGATCTGGTCATTGTCGGCGGGGAGAATCATCCCACGGGACGCAGCATCTGCACCCATCAGCATTATGAGAATCTGGAGCTGTTTGCCGGTAATCTGATGGGGGCTTCCGCCATTCCCTACCGCTGGTCGACGCAGGATCTGATTACACTGGACAATCTGCCATACATCGGACCAATTACTTCGAAGCATGACCGGATTTATGTTGCGACAGGCTTCCGCAAGTGGGGCATGACAACAGGAACACTGGCCGCGAATATCATCAGTGATCAAATCTTGGGAAAAACGAACCGCTATGCCGACATGTTCAACCCGTCCCGATTCAAGGCAGACCCGAGCATCAAAACATTTGTTGTGCAAAATGCGACGGTTGCCAAAGATTTTGTGGCTGGCAAAGTGGACCTGTCCCATGCCGACATTACCGAACTGAAGATAGGCGAAGGTGCCGTCGTTCGTCATAACGGCCAACGGGCAGGAGCTTACAAGGATGACCAGGGAAATCTGCATCTCGTGGACACGACCTGCACACACCTCGGCTGCGAGGTGGAATGGAACGAGGGCGAGCGCTCCTGGGATTGTCCATGTCACGGGTCCCGATTCCGTTATGATGGCAAGGTGCTGGAAGGCCCGGCCATAGAGCCATTGAAGCAGTTGGACGCTGAGAGTTAAATATCATGATGCTGTAACCCATATATAAAACGAGGCGGAAACCAAGGGTCCCGCCTCGTTTTTTTACTCTAAATTGGTTATTCGTTTAATAGCGGGCTTCTAAACCGCCTTAATTCCCTAATCAACACCAAAATTATCCTATTTCTGGTATAATCGTAATAAATTCGTTATAGGAGGAATCGCCATGGTGCTTGGCCCTGAATATTTGGATCGCATTAAAGAAGAGGTTTCCGAACGGAAAGCGAAGGAAAAATTAGGCGGCATCCAGCAGCATGGCCTGATCCGTGATTTTTTAATGACCCTCGCTGCAGCAGGCGCTTTCATTGTGATGGCTGCCATCTTTGGTTTCATTCTGCATCACATTCGATATTAGATCACACCTGCAGTCTAATCAAAAAAGACACCCTCGCGGGTGCCTCTGGACATGTGATTGCGGAAGGCAGTGGATATGGGCTGGCCCAAGCTAAGCGATTTCCGGGGCCAGCTCGTCCCGGTAGGCCTCGAGCGACCGGTCTACGATGACACGAATGAAAGCCGGATCAATATCCTGGATCCACGGCATCGCATTATTCCAGGCATTTTCCTCGATTTGCAGCGCAATCTGCTTCTGATCCCATTCATCGATCGTTCCATCCATCCGGTCACACAGTTCCGTGAGTTTCAGGTCCATCGAATGGCCCAGCTCATGGGCAAACACCACCGCATAATAAGCATTAAACGACTCAAGTGATCCAAACAGCTGAAGACACTGCTGGCGTATGACCTCGGTATACATCGTCACACGATGTGAATGCATCACATATTTCCCGCCGATTAACCGGCCCCCTGGAAAATACGTATCCATCTCCACGGTGACACTGCTGCCCGACCGACGTAGAAGCTCTTGCGTAATTCGGTTCAGTTCGGACTTATTCAATGATGATCATGGCTCCCTTTAAAGATATAAACATCATTATAAAAGAACCATATGAAAATGCAATATCAAATATGCCTGCCGACTCACTCTCCCCCGACCAAAAACCTTAAGCCGCGGGGCCTGACAGACACGTCAGCCGGGGCCTCCATATAGACCTCACCATCCGTATCGGCCTTCATGGGCTTTGCCGTGGTCAGCTTGACCGAAGCGGCCTTCACATACTCTATGCTCTCATTGGCCGGCTTCCACTCCCCTTCGACCTTGCGGCTTAACAGTTCTTTTAACAGCGGAAGTCCGGCTTCACGGATAATCAGCACATCCAGTAAACCATCACACAGCGAATCGAGCGTAAAGGGAAGCGGACGAGTCCCGAGGTAACGGCCATTCGAAATGTAGATCATGACGGCCTCACCTTCGCTGGTATGTCCGTCATATTCCAGACTGTAAGAGAAGGGTTCAGCAGCACGTACGGTTTGCAGCATGCTGATAAAATAACTCAATTTGCCCAGTTTCCCTTTCAAATCCGGATTGATATTCTCCGACGTGTCCGTAATGAGGCCCACTCCGAAAAAATTCGTGAACACCCGGCCTTGAGCCATGCCGATATCCAATTCCCGAACATGTCCCTTCATTAATTCGTCAGCCGCGAGCGCAAGCTCCACCGGCAGATTCATGGAGCGGGCAAAATCATTGCAAGTGCCTACAGGCAAAATCCCTACGAGCGGCGGATGATCCAGCGTTGCAATGCCATTAACACACTCATGGACCGAGCCGTCCCCGCCCATAATGAGAATGAGATCGTATGTCCCGCCTTGATCCCTGCACAATGCCTCCCCCTCGCCAGGCTTAAAGGTCTGATACAACACCAGCTCCTTCACGTTCTTCGCCAATACTGGAATTACCGCCGCCAGCTGCTGCAGCGTTTCCTGCTGGCCTGCGTTCTGGTTGTACACTAGCAATGCCCGACTATACATCATTCCATGACCCCCTCATATCCGTACCGGAATGTCTTGCTTCTATTATTACCCTTTGTCGTGAACCTATTAATCAGTACAGCTTGAATAGGTCCCCGTTCACCTCCGACCCATCATGCTGCAGCTTTAAATCAGCCCTCCATGCTGGAATAAGAAGACCCCTTCTGCAATCGAAGGGGTCTTCAGGGACTTCAATTATGCCTGCATTCTGTTATCCAGCCTCATGCTGATCGCTGAACTGACTGTTGTACAGGTCCGCATAGAAGCCTTCTTGCAACAGCAGCTCCTGATGGGTTCCCTGTTCAATGATGCTGCCCTTGTTCATAACCAGAATAAGGTCCGCATCGCGAATCGTGGATAGACGATGCGCAATGACAAAGCTGGTCCGGTCCTTCATCAGCTCATTCATCGCCTTCTGAATGTACAGCTCGGTCCGGGTATCCACGCTGCTGGTCGCTTCGTCAAGAATCAGAATCGACGGATTCGCCAGAATGGCCCGCGCAATCGTGAGCAGCTGCTTCTGCCCTTGCGATATGTTGGAGGCCTCCTCGTTCAGAACGGTGTCATAGCCGTCCGGCAGCGTCCGGATGAAGTGGTCGGCATGAGCCGCTTCCGCTGCTCTGATGATCTCTTCCTCCGTGGTCCCCTCGCGGCCGTATCCGATATTTTCCCGGATCGTCCCGTTAAAGAGCCAGGTATCCTGAAGCACCATTCCGAACAGGCTGCGAAGCTCACCCCGTCGAAGGGACGTAATATCCGTTCCGTCTATCATAATTTTGCCCTTGTTAAGCTCATAGAACCGCATCAGCAGATTAATAAGCGTGGTCTTCCCTGCACCGGTTGGACCGACAATAGCCACCGTCTGTCCGTGCTTCACATCGACGTTCATATCCTCGATCAGAAGCTGATCCGCTTTATAACCAAAACTCACATTCTGGAAGGACACATCGCCGAGCGGCTTCTTGAGGGCTGCCGGAGCCGTATGCTCAGACACTTCTTCTTCCTCGTCCAGCACTTCAAATACGCGCTCTGCCGATGCAATCGTGGATTGAATGACATTCGCGATATTGGCAAGCTGCGTGATCGGCTGTGTGAACTGGCGTGAATATTGGATGAACGCCTGGATATCCCCGATCTCGATTGCTCTGCGGGTGACCAGAACGCCACCGACAACACTCACGATCACATACCCGATATTGCCAACAAAACTCATCAGCGGCATGATCGTTCCCGAGATGAACTGGGCTTTCCATCCGGCATCATAGAGCTTGTCGTTGACTTCATCGAATTGCTCCATCGATTGTCGTTCCCGGCCAAACGCCTTCACCACTTTATGACCTGTATACATCTCTTCCACATGTCCGTTCAGTTGGCCCAGATGCTTCTGTTGTGCCACGAAATGCTTCTGAGAGCGCTTGGCAACCATGATGGTGACCACCACGCTGAGCGGCAGGGTCAATATAACCACCAGAGTCAGCAGCGGACTGATTGTAAGCATCATGATGATAACCCCGACCAGTGTTACCACAGAGGTAATCATCTGTGTAAGACTCTGCTGAAGCGTACTGCTGATATTGTCCATATCGTTCGTGACCCGGCTCAGCGTCTCCCCATGCGTACGGGCGTCAAAATATTTAAGCGGCAGGCGTCCGAGCTTGTTATAGACATCCTTGCGCAGATCGTAAACAGTCCGCTGTGCCACGCCAGCCATGACATATTGCTGGATATAAGCAAACAGCGAGCTTAACAGATACAGGCCTGCCAGCCAGAGCATGATATTCCGAATGGCATCAAAATCAATCCCGGCACCCGGTACGCCCTGCATTTTGGCCATGAATCCTTTGAACAAGATCGTGGTTGCATCACCGAGAATTTTCGGGCTCACAATGCTGAATATCGTACTCAAGATGGCTGCGGTAAAGACGATCAGCAGTTTCCCCGTATGGGGCTTAAGGTATCGTGTAAGCCGGCGCAAAGTCCCCTTGAAATCCTTGGCTTTCTCGGCTGCCATCCCGGCACCATGCGGCCCGCCGCCGAAGGGACCGCCCTGGCCCCGAGGATGTCCTCCCCGTTTCTTCTCGCTCATGCGATCTCCTCCTCTGACAGCTGTGAGGTGACAATTTCACGGTACACATCGCTTGATGCCATAAGTTCCCCATGCGTGCCCATTCCGGCAATGCGTCCCTGTTCCAGCACGATGATTCGGTCAGCGTCCATGACGGTGCTGACACGCTGGGCCACAATCAGAACCGTAGCCTCGGTCGTTTCCTCCCTCAGCGCTGCACGAAGATTCGCATCGGTCTTGAAATCCAGCGCAGAGAAACTGTCATCGAACACGTAGATTTCAGGTCTCCGGACCAGCGCCCTGGCAATGGAGAGCCGCTGCTTCTGGCCTCCGGATACATTGCTGCCGCCTTGGGAAATCTCGGCATCATAACCGCCTTCCATTGAAGAGATGAAATCAGCCGCCTGGGCAACTTTCGCGGCATGCTGAATCTCCTCGTCCGTTGCGTCTTCCTTGCCGTAGCGGATATTCTCTGCAATCGTACCGGTGAACAGCAGCGCCTTCTGCGGCACAAATCCGATCCGGTTCCGCAGATCCTCCTGCATCAAGTCCCGAATATCCGTCCCGTTAACGAGAATCCGCCCGGAGGTCACATCATAGAAACGCGGAATCAAGCTGATCAGCGTTGATTTGCCTGAACCTGTTCCTCCAATAATCGCGGTAATCTCACCCGGGCCTGCCTGGAAGGAGATATCGGATATGGCCGGCTCCTCTGCGCCCGGATAATAGAAGGTGACGTCCTGAAATTCAATGGAACCCGTCTGAATGCCGGTATTCCGCGGCTGCTTCGGATCGTGGATCTCCGGTATCATGTTCAATACCTCATTGATCCGGACTGCCGATGCCTGCGCGCGCGGAATCATGACAAACATGACGGACAGCATGATCAGTGAGAACATGATCATCATCGCGTATTGGAGGAAGGCCATGAGGTCACCGACCTTCATGTGGCCGGTATCGATTCGCAGCCCCCCGAACCAAACAATCGCCAGCGTGGCGAAGTTCATGACAAGCATCATGACGGGCATCATGGCACCCATGATTTTGTTAACCTTGATCGAGGTGGCTGTCAGATCCTCATTGGCATCATTAAACCGGACCGTCTCATGGTCCATGCGGTTAAACGAACGGATGACCCGCATTCCGGTCAGATTCTCACGCAGCACGCGGCTGAGTGTATCAATCTTGATCTGTATGGCCTTGAAGAGCGGAATCCCTTTTTTGGCAATGATGAAAATAGCCAACGCGAGAATCGGCAGGACGATCAGAAGCACCGTTGTCAGTCCCGGATCTCTCGATACCGCCATCACGATGCCCCCGATACACATCATCGGCGCGATGGCCATCATGCGAAGAATCATGATCGTGACCTGCTGCACCTGTGTGATATCGTTGGTGGTACGGGTTATCAGGGAAGCTGTTCCGATCTTGTCAAATTCCTGCAGCGTAAAATTCTCGACATGGGAGAATACGCGCCCACGCAGAATCCGGCCAAAACCTGTTGCCGATTTGGATGCCAAATAACTTGCCGCAATGGAGCAGACCATGCCGCCTGCTGTAACCAGGAGCATAAAACCTCCCACACTCCAAATGTAAGGAACGTCCCCCTTCACGATGCCGATATCCACAATGTCAGCCATCAAGGTCGGCAAGTAAAGATCAGACAGACATTGGAAAAATGTGAACAGCAGAACAAAAATGACCGCTGTCCGGTATGGTTTCATGTATTGAAACAGCTTTAACAAATCCCCCACCCCTACTCGTTGTCTGATGTTGTTTCATTCGAATTGCGCTTATGTTCTTGGAATTGGTAAATCTTCGTCAGCAGCTCCGTCAGCTTGACGCTGTCCTCTTCACCAAGAAAATCAACCAGCTCGTTAAAGTTGTTTTTGACTTTCAGGTAGGTTTGCTGGACAATACGGTTCCCTGCCTCCGTAAGCTGTACGCGAACCGCACGTCGGTCCTGTGCATCCATCACTCGCTCCACCAAGCCTTTACTCTCCAAGCCGTTGATAAATTGCGTGATCGTTGGTGACGTAACGTTCATCATGCTGCTGATCTCCGACACCTTCATACCGGGTCCGTCAGGCTCGATATGATGTCTGAGCCCCATTAGAACTCGAATTTCACCAGGGGTATAGCCGGAAATCATGTGCTGATCCCACTCCTGCTTATGAAACATACGGATGCTGTACAGGAGCCTGCTGGCTACGCTGTCTTCCCGCACGCCCCCCTTCATGCACCTTTCTTCTCGTGACTGTCTTTCCTCGTCAACGGTATCTCCATTATGTGAATCTGGTTGTTTATCCTGTGTCATTGGCCACCTCTTCTCTACAGCACTAAAGCTTGAATTGACATGGTACAGACCATTTCTCCTTAAATAGATAGTTTGCCAATCTATTTGGTTACCTAACTATATACCTGGAGAAGACCGAAGTCAAATCGACTTCGGTCTTCCCGTAACACTATAATTCCTCGTCGTATAGAAGCTGCTGATAAGCCCCTTGGTGCACTCTGCCGCTCTTGCGTAACGACTTGCCAGAGCTCTTGTTCTGCCGCCGGGTGCTTGCCTTTTCTTTACGGGCGATATGAGCGAGCTCGCGCTCTGTTTTCTTGTAATTCGCATAACGCTTTGCATCCAGCGTCCCGTCCTGCAATGCTTCCCGGACCGCGCAGCCTGCTTCGGTCTCATGTCGGCAATCATGGAATCGACACTGCTGCGAGAGCGTGGAGATGTCCGCAAAGGCAGTCTCAAACCCCTCCTCTGAATCCCACAGCTGCAGCTCCCTCATGCCCGGGGTATCCACCATGATAGCACCTCCCGGCAGCACGAACAGCTCCCGGTGTGTCGTGGTATGGCGTCCCCTTGCATCCTCTTCCCGAATCCCTTGAACACGCTGCATCTCCTGACCGGACAGCCAGTTCAATAACGTGGATTTGCCCGCCCCGGAAGTGCCCGTTATTGCCACTGTCTTCCCTTGCACCAAGTAATCTTGAAGCTGCTCCTTCCCTTGGTCCTTTAAGGAGCTCACCACAAACACCGGCACACCGAGAGCGACCTCTTCCACCAGCGAGACATATGTTTCAGGCGATTCACATAGATCCGCCTTGGTGAGCAGGATGACCGGTGCAGCTCCGCTCTCCCAGACAGCAATTAAATAGCGTTCAATTCTGCGGACATTAAAATCCTTATTCAGCGCATTAATGATAAACACGGTATCGATGTTCGCGGCGATAACCTGCTCATCCGGCACGCTGCCTGCTTCCCTGCGCGTGACAGCGGACTTGCGGGGCAGCAGCTTATGAATGACGGCCCGCGATTCGCCCTGGAGCGGCTCGACCAGCACCCAATCGCCGACAGCCGGGAAATCGCTTTTGCTGCCCGCTTCGTATTCATACTTCCCTGTGACAACAGCCGTCTGCTCACCTTCTTGGGTTATAATGCGGTATTGCTTTGAGAACTGGGCTGTCACGCGCGCCGGCACGAGCTCTTTGTCCTGCTTCGGCATCTGCTCAGCCATCAAGCTCCAGTGTTCATTCCATCCATATGTGTGTAACGGTGTCATTTCTTGTTTAGTCAAATTCGTTATATCCCCTTATCATTATCAATTTGGTTGTTATATCAAAACACAAAAAAACCGCAGATTTGTATCTGCGGCTGATCTGAATATACACCAGAAGAAGGCATCATGTCCCTACGGTTACCCCGTGAAGACAGTACCAAACCCCGAGTATAGACACAAAAAACCCGCAGGATACCAAACACGGTCTCCTGCGGGTTCCAGGTATGGAAGTAAGGGCTCGATCTCTAGCCTCACCTCTTCGTTACCATTAGAATTTCCCGTCCAAAGAGACCAACGTCAAAGCGACCCATCCACTATGCATCATAACCATTTGACATCAGCCTCCTTCTGCTTAATTAATATATCCGTATTATAGAGTTCCAATTTCCAGGTGTCAACATCCCATGAAAAATTTAGATTCGCCTAAAATTTCTCCACTCCTCTGGCAGCAGCATCCCGTATTGGCGATTCAGAAAACGGTCATCGACAAGTGTGAGCGTACCGCTGTCTTGCTCTGATCGAATCAGGCGTCCTCCGGCCTGCAGCACTTTGTTCATCCCCGGGTACACGTAAGCGTAATCGTATCCCCTCTTGCCGGTACGGTCGAAATAATCCTTGATGATGTCATTCTCGAAAGACAACTGCGGCAATCCCACGCCGATCACTACAACACTGGAGAGCCGTTCTCCCTTCAGATCAATACCCTCCGAGAAAATGCCGCCCATTACCGCAAAGCCGATCAGTGGATCGGCTGCATCCGCCTGAAATGCGTTCAGGAACGCCTCCCGCTCCTCCTCGCTCATCCCGTGTCCCTGAAGCAGCGTGCGTGCCCCGGGATTCATTCGGGCGAAGTCTTCATGAATATCCTGCATGTAGGGGTAGGACGGCAGAAAAATCAAGGTATTCACCGGCTGCTCCTGAACCAGAGCACACAGCATCCGCACGATGGCCTCACGGCTCCGCTCCCGATCCTTGAACCGCGTCGACAATGGCAGAACTCGCACATCCAGCTGCTCGGCCGAGAATGGGGACGGAATCGAGAGGCTGTAGTCCTCTTCCTCCGCTCCCAGCATATCGCGATAATAGCCGAGCGGCATCAGGGTGGCCGAGAAAAACACGCTGGACCGATAATTCTTGGCCGCTTGCTGAAGCAAATAAGAGGGATCCAGACAAAACAGCTTGAGAAACACCTCGCTCTGACTCATCTCTGCATAGGTGACAAACCGGTCGTCATACAGCTTGGAGATACGCAGATAGCCCTGTACGGCAAAATAGCACTCCAAAAGCGCATCGGCCTCATCCCCGCTTTTGCCTGTCATCAGTTCGGCTTCCGCCTGGAGGGCAAAGTCCTCCAATAGTTCGACCATCATCTCCGGCTGCTGGGAGCCTACAATCCGCTCTTCCTCTTCACCGGCCTTGCGCAGAATCTTAAAGCGGTTATTGACCCGTTTAGCCGTATTGTACAGCGTGGGATTGCTCTCTTTATAAGCCCTCTGCAGTTCTAAGAACGCAGATTTATTCAGTTCAGCCGAGAACATCCCTCTCGCGCGGTCCACCAGATTATGCGCCTCATCAACGAGCAGCACGCTGCGCTTCTTCACTTCCTCCGGCATACGCTTGAAGGATACACGCGGGTCAAACACATAGTTGTAATCACAGATGACGGCATCAGCCGCATAAGCGGCGTCCAGCGAGAACTCAAACGGACAGACCGTATGCTTGCGGGCATAATCCTCAATGACGGGCCTCGTGATCAACGTTTCATTCGAGAGCAGATCCAGTATGGCGTCATTGATCCGGTCATAGTAGCCCTCCGAGAACGCACAGCCCATCTGATTGCAGCCTTCCGCTTCGCTGAAACAGATCTTGTCCTTCGCCGTCAGCGTGACTGCGTGCATACAGAGCCCTTGACGCTCCATGCGCGCCATGGCTTCCTCTGCAGTGGTTCGGGTAATCGTTTTGGCTGTCAGGTAAAAGATCCGCGATAGCAGTCCTTCACCGATCGCTTTAACCGAAGGAAACAGCGTGGATATGGTTTTGCCTATGCCGGTCGGCGCTTTGGCGAACAATCTCCGTCCTTCACCGATGCTTTTATATACGGCACCGGCAAGCTTCCGCTGTCCCTCCCGGTAGGCAGGAAACGGGAATTTAAGCTCGCGGATGCTCCGATCTCTCCGCTCGGCATGCTCTCTTAACAGGTTCGCATAAGGAGCATATGCCCCCACGACCTCAAGCACAAAGGATTCCAGCTGAGGCAAACTCCATTCCTGCACGAACTGCTTCCGCTCTCCGCTCGGCACCTGGAAATAGGTCAATCTGACTGCCATCCTTGGCATCTCATGCAACTTCGCATACATATAGGCATACATTTTGGCTTGCGCCCAGTGAACCGGGTAGGTGTGCTCGGTAATCTCGCCCAAATCTCCGGAGGTCGACTTGATCTCATCAATCATGATCCGTTCTTCCTCCCGAATCAGGCCGTCACAGCGACCCTCCACCACAAACAGCAGATCCTCGTACGGAATCTCGACTTCAAGCTGCACTTCCTTCTGATCGTTCTCGCCATAATCGCGCTGTACTTGCTGATGCGCGCGGGTACCCTCGGTGAGGGAGGTCGCCGTGCGAAAGCCCGAGGTAATGCTGCCGCTGCGAAAGACGTATTCCACCAGCGGCCTTACGGATATTTGGATAGTATGAGGCATGATGGTCTCCTATCGTTCATGTTCTTATGAAGCGTATTATACCAAACATTCGTTCCTGAATGCGAAGCATCCGCGCAGATCGATACAGAAAAAAGCGTGCGGACGGTTATCCTCGCGGATACCATCTGCACGCTATGCGAAACGGTCACTTATGGAGCTTTTTTCTGCATCTGATCCAAACTCTTAAACTCGTAGCCCCGGTTCTTCGCTTCATCAATGATTCGCCCCAGCGCCTCTGTATTGTCCTTGGAGATCGAATGAAGCAGGATGACTGCACCCGGGTGCAGCTGTGCGGTCACCTTGTCGTAAGCATACTGTGCGCCGCGCTGTGACTTCACATCCCAGTCCATATACGCCAGCGACCAGAAGACATTGGTATATCCCAATTGTTTGCTGGTTGCCAGGGACTTCTCGTCGAATATGCCGCGCGGTGTACGCAAATACTTCATGTCCGGCTGGCCGGTTATGCTCATGACCTCCTTCTTCACCCGCTCCAGCTCCTCAGTCAGCTTCTCTGCCGAAATCGTGGTAACATCGGGGTGATTCCAGGAATGGTTGCCGATAATATGGCCTTCCGCCGTCATCCGCTTCAGCAGATCCGCCTGTGTCTTCACGTAATGTCCGGTCACGAAGAAGGTGGCGGGCACCTTTTTCTCTTTGAGCGTATCCAGGATACGGGAGGTATAACCATTCTCATAGCCGTTATCAAACGTGAGATAAAGCTCCTTCTGCTCGGCATCGCCCATGAAGATGGCATCGTATTTTTGCAGAAGCTCCTTAAAGCCTTCCTCATTGATCGAGGGCAGCTGGCCATTGACGCTTTTCTTAAATCCAAAGTGAAACGGACCGCTTCCGGCCGCCAAGACTGCTCCAGAGATGGTCAGCACTATCGCCAAACTCATCAGAAGCACAAGCGCCGACCGAAGGACTCCACGTTTCTTCATATCCGCCTCTCTCCTTCTTTGTAGTGATATGGATCAATCGCCCCTATGAAAGACGTGCCCAGGGTTGCATCACCTAATATCCCACAAATCGGAGCAAACTATGTGTAAACCAACGTTAACCTGACACAAGAGAGATCCTTTGCTACGTAATTTGGATGGTACGTCCCTCCTGATGACTTTGCAGCGCATACTCGATCATCCGGATCACGTTGCGGGCTTCCTCCGCTTGGACGGGTAAAGCCCCCCCTTTAAGAATGGCTTCAGCAAGTCCCTGGTAGAATGCCTGATAACGTCCTGGCAGCGTCTCAATCTCACCTTGGACTGCCAGCCCGCTCAGCTCGGTAGCGAGCTCTCCGTATTGATCCGGTGAGTCTTCCCCCCAGCCTGCATCCCCTGGGCGCATGCCCTGCTTCAACTGGCCTTCTTGAGGGTCCATCCCATATTTCAGGAAACTTCCCTTATCGCCATGCAGCTCGAATTTCGGGCCGGCTTGCCGTACCAGTGAGCCGGAGTGCAGAATGACGCGGAACGTTGCGTAACCCAGCACCAGATGAAAATAATCATGCGCTTTGGAACCTTTGCGCTCTATTCTTAAATCTGCCCATAACGTCTCCGGCAGACCAAACAGGAACAGCGCCTGATCAATCAGGTGCGAGCCCAGATCGTATAATATGCCTGAACCGGGAGCTGCCTGCTCTCTCCACCGCTCGGATTGCACCTCAGGACGGTAGCGGCTGAACTGTGATTGATAAATGGAAAGCTTGCCGAGCGCTCCCGTTTCCAGCAGGTTGCGGACGGTCAGAAAGTCATTGTCCCAGCGGCGGTTATGGTATACCGTAAGCAGGACGCCCTTCTGCTTGGCAAGCTCAATCAGCTCGTCCGCTTCGGCAGCGGTTACGGTGAACGGTTTCTCTACAACCACGTGCTTGCCAGCCTCAAGGGCCAATCGGGAATATTCATAATGTGTTGTATTAGGACTCGTAATGATGACAACGTCAATCTCCGAAACCGACAAGAGTTCATCCACACTGTCGACAACAGCCGTATCCGGCAAATCCTTGTGAACCTTGTCCGGATCCGATGACACAACCGTGTGTACCTTATAATCCGGCACGCTTCTCAGGATCGGTGCATGAAACACCGATCCGGACAGGCCGTATCCGATGATCCCCGCTTGTATTGCCATAACGCAAGCCTCCTCTTCCCATGGTTCTATGTTGATTCTATAAGGATCGCTGTGATTCCTTGCAACATCTTAACATCCCGCAAATATTTTACAACCGGAAAAAAGCCGCCTGCGGCTAACTTTGTTGCAGGCGGCTTCTCTATTCTCTCGTTATCAAAGTGACGCTGTGTACAAGCACAAGCGATACAATTAATAAGGATCAGCCTCATGCCCCATGCGGCTGGCATCCTCTACCGCTTGTTCACGTGAATCTCCATCCGAGCCCTTCTTCGCCTGTTCCAGGCCTTCCCTAACGCGGCGTCCGTAATCCTCATCCGCGTACGTGAAATGCTCCACCATTTTCTCTTGAATGCGAACATCGCATTGACTTAGCGCACCCACCAGATTGTTGATCAGTTCATTGCGCTCCCAGTCCTCGAACGCTCGGTACGTATCGCCAGCCTGCTTAAAGTCCAGCGTGCGGTCAAGCTTCTGGCGCACGAGATTCGCATCGTAGTGAGGCTGATGCGGCTTCGCCGTCTGCGAGGCTTCCACCAAGCCGTCCGTCATGGAAGGCTCATAATCCACATGTGGGCTCTGCCCTGGCGCCTTATCCACAAAATAAGACATTTGTCCGCCGCGCTGATTGGTCGCTACCCGCTTCTTCGGTGCGTTGATTGGCAGCTGCAGATAGTTTGTGCCTACGCGATGCCGCTGGGTATCCGAGTAAGAGAAGGTACGGCCCTGCAGCAGCTTGTCGTCCGAGAAGTCGAGTCCGTCCACAAGCACGCCGGTTCCGAAGGCCGCTTGCTCCACCTCGTTATAGTAGTTCTCCGGATTGCGGTTCAGCACCATTTTACCAACCTTTAAGAACGGGAACTGATCTTCCGGCCACAGCTTGGTCGGATCAAGCGGATCAAATTCCAGCTCCGGATGATCGTCGTCGCTCATAATCTGAACGCACAGTTCCCACTCCGGATATTCTCCGCGCTCAATCGCCTCATATAGATCCTGGGTGGCGTGGCTGTCATTCATGCCCTGAATCTTGTTTGCTTCTTCCTGCGTCAGGTTTTTGATCCCCTGCTTGAGCGGCTCCCAGTGATACTTCACCAGCACACCGACTCCATCTGCATTGACCCATTTGTATGTATTCACACCAGAGCCCTGCATTTGGCGGTAATTCGCCGGGATACCCCAAGGGGACCACAGAAACGTGATCATATGCGTCGCTTCCGGAGAACGGGATACGAAGTCGAACATGCCGACTGGCCCCGGGACGTTGGATACCGGATCAGGCTTGAACGCATGCACCATATCCGGGAATTTGAGCGGATCACGGATGAAAAATATTTTCAGGTTGTTGCCCACCAAATCCCAGTTGCCTTCCTCCGTATAGAACTTGACGGCAAATCCGCGTGGGTCACGTAACGTTTCAGGCGAGCCGGAGCCGTGGACTACGGTCGAGAACCGCACAAATACCGGAGTTCGCTTGCCTTCAACCTGAAACAGCTTCGCGCGCGTATACTTTGAGACGGGCTCATCGCCCACTTTTCCATACGTTTCAAAGTAGCCGTGGGCCCCTGCTCCCCTGGCATGCACAACGCGTTCCGGAATGCGTTCCCGGTCAAAATGCGTAATCTTCTCGAGAAAATGATAATTCTCCAGTGTCATCGGTCCCCGGTTTCCAACCGTTCTCACATTCTGATTGTCTGATATCGGATGCCCCTGACGATTAGTCAGTGTATCCTCCCGCTCCGTCTCACCCCGGTTTTGTGCAAAACCTGTGCGCTCCTGGTTAATCCCATTATTCCCCTCATATTCTTGGCCACTCACGAATGTCATTCCTCCTTGGATAGATAGCTTGTAATTGGTTCTCTTACTATGGATATTATGTCCAAGGAGTGAAAATGTATGAAATGCAGCTCAATTCAAAACAAACTTATCCCCGTTCTCCCAGCAGCCCGCGTGTAAAGCTGATCCATTCCCTGACAGCAAAAGACAGATACCGATCCTTCCTCCAGATCATGCCGAGCTGCCAAGGGATCACCGGGTTATCCAGCGGCAGAATTGTAACGCGTGAGGAATCGATTTCTTTGCAGATCGTTTCCGGCAGCAGGGCTATCCCCAGATTCGCAGCCACCATGCCGCTGATGAGGTCCCACTGCGAGCTTTCGTAGACCACTCTAGGCTCGAAGCCTGCGCTTATGCATTCCCGGATGATCCGGTCATGGAGCGTGAAATCCTCGCGGAACAACACAAACGCTTCCTCCGCAAGCTCATTCAGGTTCACATGATCTCTGCCTGCAAGCCGATGGGACGGATGTACAAGCAGATTCAACTTCTCTTTCACAAAGGAATAATAGTGAAACACGTCTTCATTAACCGGCAGCACGGCAACCCCGATGTCCGTCTGGCCGCTCACCACATCGGCCTCCACCTTCTTGGCGCCATCCTCAATAAGCTGAATGGTGATCTTTGGGTATTCCTGGTGGAACTGCCCGATCACCTCTGGAAAAAAGCTTGAGCCCACCATAGGCGGAAGACCGATTCGGAGATGTCCGCGCTTCAGGTTCATCAGATCCTCCAGCTCGGCGGATACGCGCTGGAAGGAATCCACCATCTGCTGTGCCTGCTGGTACATGATATGGCCCGCATCCGTCAGCTCGATTCGCTTGCCCTGCCGGTAGAACAAGGTGACGCCCCATTCATCCTCCATGTTGCGAATGGTCTTGCTGATTGTCGGCTGCGTAATATAAAGCTTCTCCGCCGCCTTGGTGAAGCTCTGATTCCTGGCGACCTCAAGAAAATACTCCAGATGCCGTATGTCCATCCGATCCACCCTCCTGATTCTTCTATGTATAGATAAATGGAATAGTTATCATTCGATATATGCATTTTACCTATGAAAATTATCGTTGTAAAATTTCATTAATACTGAAAACATAGGAGGCCGGTCATGATCAACATATTGAAAGGAACTCTGCAAGTGGCCGGTTTCATGCTTCTTTCCATGGGAATGGATAAACTGGCCGAATGGCTGCATCTGGGGATACCCGGAAGCATACTCGGCATTGCCGTGGTGTTTATTCTGCTCGAAACCAAGATCCTGCGTCTGGAGTGGATTGAGCTTGGCGCCAATTGGCTGCTCGCCGAATTGCTGCTGTTCTTTATCCCTGCTGCAGTCGGTATCATGAAATATTTCCCGATGCTGGAAGCCGAAGGGCTCCAGATTCTAGTTGTCGTTCTGTTCAGCACCGTTATCGTGATGGTGAGTTCGGGGCTGACAGCCGGCTTCATCTCCACTCGAAAGGAGCGGAGAACGCCATGAACATCCTGCTGTCTGCATTCGTTGGACTGCTGTTAACGATCGGTATCTATGTGGGCGCTAAAAGGCTGTACCGCCGCTTTCCCAAGGTCTATTTGTCTCCGCTCCTGATTACACCGGTGCTCCTTGTTGTGATATTGACACAAACGGGCGTATCCTATGAAACATACAATGAAGGTGCGCAGTGGATAAGCAAGCTACTGGGACCGGCAACGATCGCCTTTGCCGTTCCGCTGTACAAGAACTTTCAAACCCTGAAGAAGCATGCTGCCGAGATTATGCTCAGCGTGCTGACCGGGTCGGTGCTGGCGATGGTATCCTCTGCGTTTCTTGCAAAATGGATGCACCTGAACAGCTCTCTGGCCACCAGCCTTGTGCCGCGCTCCATTACAACGCCCATTGCCATGAACGTATCTGAGGTCATCGGGGGGGTGCCCAACATGACCGCTGTCTTTGTCATCATGACCGGCATTCTGGGCTCCATGATCGGACCGGCCGTCATGCGAATTTTCCGGATTCGGGGCGATATCGCAAGAGGCGTTCTGTTCGGGACCAGCGCCCACGGAACCGGCACATCCAAAGCATTCGAATTCAGCTCCCTCTCCGGCACAATCTCCAGCATTTCGATGATTGTTGCTGCCCTCTTCACCCTCGGGACCGCACCACTAATCATGGCATTTCTGCACTAATATTGGCATGACTCTGACTAAACCGGCGATGACCGGTTTTTTCGTTGTCTTTTTTGTGTTGTTATGCGCATTTCCGGAACTTACTTTAACTCTTTGACAACCTCCGCGGAAGAGGTCATAATAAGTTCTGTTCATAAGTTTTGTTAAATTAATGTCATGTCTAATGTAAACGAACCGTAAGAATAACGTCTGTCGATGGTAAAAAAACGAATAGCCGCTGAAAGCTCCTGAACCTAATATTGGGCGGCATTGAAAGGAAGGCGATACAGGTGCTCTCCACCTCGCGGTTTCGGTTAACGATGACGAAGCCTTTTATATTTTTCTCTGTCATTATGCTGCTCAAAAGCTACTTAGCCTGGATGGTCATTTTTGATGATGTGATGCCTTGGAAACCACTCATTACAGAAATTCCTTTTATCTGGCTTGTGTTCAGCTTGATTGAATGGTTTGCCTCCAAGCGGAAACTTGCTGCCTATATGAGCGTTAACCTGCTGCTGACCGCCATATTCTTTGCAGCTATTATGTATTATAAATACTACGGCGTTATCGTGACGTATCACGCGCTGGAGCAAGTCAACCAGGTAACCGCAGTCAGCAACAGCGTGTTCTCCTTAATGGACCCCTATTATTTGCTGATTTTTACGGATATCATTGTCATGTTCGTACTGCTGTGGCGCAGTGACCGCGTGAAGAAGTGGAAGATTCGGCATGCCAAAAAAGAGAAACGCAAATTCGTTCCCATCGTGTTTGTGTTCTCCCTGATGCTGTGCCTGTTCCAGATTATGCCTAACCGCGCAAGCATGAACGAAATCGTAAAGGCGCAGGAGATGGGAATTCTCAATTACGAAGCCTACACGATTTTCCAACAGGAAAACACCGAGCTTGCAGATGCCAAGACCATCACGCAGGATAAAATCAATGAACTGAAGGGACTTGGAGCATCGGATCAGGAAGCACTGCTCTCCGGTGTAGCCCAGGGCAAGAACCTGATCATCATCCAGATGGAATCTTACCAGCAGTTCTTGATGAATCTGAAGATTGACGGCAAGGAAATTACGCCCCACATGAACAAGCTGGCTCGTGAAAGCCTGTACTTCCCGAACTTCTTCCAGAATGTCGGGCAGGGTAATACCTCCGATGCCGAGTTTGTTGTAAATACCTCCTTCTACATCCCGCCGCGGGGGGCGGCAACGCAGCATTATGCGGACAGGGTCCTCCCTAGCTTGCCGAAATTGCTGCAAGCTGAAGGCTACGATACGGCCACCTTCCATACCAATGTGGTGGAGTTCTGGAACCGCGGAGAGCTGTATAAAGCGCTCGGTTTTAACCGTTATTATGATAAAGCCTTTTTCGGTGAGGATGATAAGCTGTTCTTCGGCGCCTCGGATGATGCCCTGTATTCCAAGACAGCCGCCGAGCTGAAAAAGATGCACGATACAGGAAAGCCGTTTTATGCTCAGGTCATATCGATGTCTGCACATCATCCTTATACCATTCCTGAAGAGAAGTACCGGATGACGCTCCCAGAGCGGTATGATGGTACGTTTGTCGGCGATTATATCCGCTCCCAGAACTATGCAGATGACGCGCTCGGCAAATTCATTGAGCAGTTGAAGAAGGACGGGATATGGGATAACAGCATGGTTGTTGTCTATGGAGATCACCTTGGACTGCCGATCTACTCACTGGATAACAAAGATAAAGAGCTGATGCGCGAAATTTATGGCCGAGACTATAATTCAGGCGATATGATCAACATTCCGCTCATAATCCATGGCGAAGGCCTTCAACCGGAAGTGAAAGAGCAAGTCGGCGGGCAGATCGACCTCTTGCCAACGGTTTCTAACCTGCTCGGCGTATCGTTGGACCAACAGCTTCATTTTGGTCAGGATTTGCTGAACAACACCGATAACAACTTGCTGCCGGAACGGTATTACCTTCCTTCCGGGACATTTATCAACAATACCACCCTGTACATCCCGGGAATCGGCTTTGAGGATGGAACCAAGCACCCGCTGCCGAGCTCAGATGAGAAGTCGACGCAAGCTTCCCAGGAGGAGTTCGAACGGGCGCTGCAGCTGCTCCACCTGTCCGACAGCTATGTCAGACAGCTGCCACTCCATAAATAATTCGTTTCATGACAGGACAACTCTCCAGGTTCGTAGAGAGTTGTCCTTTTTTTCATAGACAGCTCACCCTGCAATCCTTGTTCCCTATGGGATTACACAACGGAAAGCAACTGGCATTTGACATAGTGGCTTACTTTTTCTTATGATTAATAAGAAAAACTCTATCGACTTACTTTCAGTAGACAGACCGCGTGTAGAGGAATTTTTTCTTGCGATCATCGAATTTGTTCAGCTTCGCTGAAAACTATAAATTTTATAATCTTAACAATATACCTTGTTTTGAAAACCGCATTCGTGGTGAAATTACGTACAACAACTCAAATTACGCATTCATAGGATGACATTTTAGCCATATATTTTTTTAGAGCAACTCGATTACGAATTGTAGGAGTGACGATCCGACTTGGACCCCATACGAAGGATAATCAGAATTATATGTTCAACACTTGGCCTTCTGCTGATCGCTTCCGTTACGCCCGTCCCTCTAGTGGACATAACCGATTCCGCTGCGGCTACGCACGGAATGGAAGCTTCCGAAGGCAATCTGCCTGAGTCGACGCCGGTCCCCAAAACGCCGGAGCCTGTTCGGTTGAAGCTGGAAGATAAGCGCCATGTGTCTCTGCTTTCCTTGAATAACGTTACATGCTGTACTGAAACCGATATGTTTCTGATCCTCAAGCACATGCTGCTGGAACCTTTGAAATTCAGGTCGAATTATGTTGACAGCCATGCATAGTAAACCATGGTTATTTAAAAACTAATTCAGATCAGATAAAAAAAGGATGTGTTTTGTTTGGATGACAGTATAGGCATAAATTTATTTTTAGTCGCTGTACTTATTGCAGCTACCGCTTTTTTCGTTATGACGGAATTTGCTATCATAAGACTTCGTCCCAGTCGAGTAGACCAATTGGTTATGGAAGGGCGTAAAGGCGCTCTTGCCGTTAAAAAGGTAACTTCGAATCTGGATGGGTACCTGTCTGCGTGTCAGCTTGGGATTACCATCACGGCACTCGGTCTCGGCTGGCTCGGGGAACCGACCATCGAGAAGATTCTTCATCCGGTGTTTGATAACTTTTCCATCCCGTCAGCTGTAGCTTCGCTAATCTCATTCCTGCTTGCTTTTGTTATTATGACTTATATCCACGTTGTTATCGGTGAACTTGCACCGAAAACGATTGCTATCAATAAAGCTGAAGCTGTGTCGTTCTTATGCGCGACGCCTATTATATGGTTCAACCGCATTATGTACCCGTTCATCTGGCTGCTTAACGGATCCGCCAACAAAATCGTTCGTCTGTTCGGCATGCATCCGGCCAGTGAACATGAGGAAGCTCACTCGGAAGAGGAACTTCGCATGATCCTGAGTGACAGTTATGAGAGCGGGAAGATCAACCAAGCCGAGTATGGTTATGTAAGCCGAATTTTTGCTTTTGATGATATGCTTGCCAAGGAGATCATGGTGCCACGTACCGATATGATCTGCCTGTATGTTGACAAGCCGCTTGCAGCGAACCTGCAGATTATCAAGCGTGAGCAGTACACCCGTTTCCCGGTTGTACGCGGCGACAAGGATCAGATCGTCGGTATAGTTAACACCAAGCAGTTCTTCCTGGAGTTTGATGACAATGCCAGCATCGATCTGTCCAAGCTGATTCATCCGGCCATGACAGTATCCGAAGCGATTCCGATCAAGAAATTACTTCGCAAAATGCAGCAGGAAGGCACGCATATGGCTATCCTAATCGACGAGTATGGCGGTACGTCCGGCATGATCACCATTGAGGATATTCTGGAGGAGATCGTCGGGGAGATCCGCGATGAATTCGACGAGGATGAGGAACGCGAGCTGACCCAGCCTGAGCCGAACCGCATCATCGCTGACGGCAAGGTGTCCATCAATCGGATCAATGATCTGCTGCATACCGATCTGAGCACGGATGACCTGGATACCATCGGCGGCTGGCTGTACGGACACAACTCCGAGCTCTCCAAAGGCGATACATGGAGCTACCGTGATCTGACGTTTACCGTCATCGAGAAGAAAACCCACCGTTATACGAAGCTGCAAATCGTCAAGGAAACGGAAGAAAATACGGCTGAAGAAACATCTGCCGTGGCAGCAACAACGGAACATAACGAGTAAGCGAACCATGAACCATAGCCGCCATGCAGCCCTTACGGGGTGATGCACGGCGGCTTTTTGCATGCTTTGCCGACATTTTAGCACTTTAACAAGTTATAACTCTGCTGTAATATAGAAATTACAATCTGTTATCGTATTGGGGGCAGCAAGACATGAATCGTCAAATAGCTATTATAGGAAGCAGTGGCGGCAATCTGTACAATCTGGGCGGCAGGGACCCGCTCAAGCTACTGGATGAGATATTGGTGCAGATGGAGAGCGCCGGTCTGTCATGCGGGGCTCTACAGTTCATCGCAGCCCAGGTCTCCATGGATGCAGCTAAGGACTCAACGCCCGCTGCACTTTACGGCTGGAATTCTAGTCAAGGCGAGCCGGTCATTATCGCTGAAGGCACCCTTCAGCAAGTGAATCAGGCTGCTGAGCGGCTTGACCGGGAAATTGCCGAGCAGATTGAACTCGGCGAGATTGACGGTCTCATTGTAATGAGTGCCGACCCGGAGGGCAGCAACCGACACGCCATTGAGGCTGCCGCCAAGTTCCGTCTGCCGGTGACCGGTACGGGAGGAACGTCCATGGCGATTATTCAGACCAAAGGCGCATACGTCATTGCCGCTTCCGGCACAACCGGCACCACCAACCGCACCCGAGCGGTCACGTTTGCTACTTCCCTCAGCAAGCATTGGCGGCTTCCGTATCGGCCGGTCATCGGGAACGCAGCAGCGAGCATCCACGCGGCAGCCGGAAGCTCATCTCCATGGCGCCGCATCAATATTCGAGGCATTATGATGGCCTCGCTTCCCGGCTTCATTGGTATGGCCCTGATCCTCGCGGTCAGCAAAATTCCGGGCTTATCGGCACTGACCGAGGTGTTTGATCTGATGATCAAGGCGCTGCCGGTCATCGTTGCCGTTATTGCAGCCAAGCAGGTATCCGAGCTGGACGAGGTCTCCATTGTCGCCGGGATCGTGGCCGGTGTCCTGTCCGTTGAAGGCGGCATTATCGGGGGTATCATCGGCGGAATTGGCGCAGGCATCATTGTCCATTACATATTCCGTCAATGTGTGGAGTGGCGTTTCCCGGCTACGACGGTCAACATCGTTGCAGGCGGCGTCTCAGGGCTGATTGCCGGTCTGCTGGTCTACTTTCTCATCGCACCGATTGCGCTGAGTGCTGGCGAGGGCATCCGCATGCTGATCGAAACGCTGGTCTCCTGGAGCCCGGCCATTGCCGGATTGATTGCAGGACTGCTGATCTGGCCTGCAATCATTGGCGGCGTTTATCATGCGGCCATTCTGCCGATCGTACTGCTTGAGATGGAAACCACGAGCAACAGCTTCCTCGGCGCGGTGGATATGGTCGGCTTGGTCATGGTATCCGCAGGAATTACGCTGGCCAACATCATTGCACCCCGCGACAAAGGGGAGGCCGCTGTAGCCGCTCCCGGATTTGCCATCAATATGGGTTTTGGCACCTTTGTTGAAGCTGCCTATCCATTCATGTTCTCGAATAAATTTGTATTTGCGGGCGCCATTGCTTCCGCTGGACTTGGCGGCATGCTTGTCGGCATATTCGGGGTTCGTGGCACCGCATACGTCCCCTCTTTCATTGGTCCGATCACATCGAATAACACCGTCGGCTTCCTGGTCTCCATGGCAGCCAGCATGCTCTGCTCGTTCCTGATTACGTTCTTCGTAAACAAGCTGTCCGGGTACCGTGAAGCTAAGAATACATTGAGTATGTAAAATGTGAGGACTCCTCTTCCAGGAGCCCATAACAACAAACGGACGGATCAAGGTTTATCCTCTTGATCCGTCCGTTTCCCTCATGATATTTGCCCCATCAGCCTTACGGAGTCAGGGCTGGCGATTTGCGATGCAGGGTGCCTTGCTCATAACTGTATGCCAGCTTGATCAATGTGCCTTCATCAAATGCCTTCCCGAGGAACTCCACGCCAACGGGAAGCCCGCCATCCGTAAAGCCCGCTGGAACTGTAATTGCCGGGAAGCCGGAGAACGGGCTGAGCCTGTTGTTCACACCCGAGTTCTGACCCTCGCCGAGTTTGCCAGCCGGTTCGGCCGAGGCTGGATAGACCAGCGCATCCAGATTGTGCTCGGCCATCACCTTCAGCAGCGATTCCTGCGTCAGCTTTGTACGGTCCAGCACAATTTTGCGGTACTCGTTGTCGTCCAGGGTCTCGCGAGCTTGTCTGGCTTCCATGGAGCTCTTATGCGATTCCAGATATTCACCGGAAGCAATAATCTCCTCCAGGGAATGGTAAGGTGCATCCTCACCCAGACTCTCCAGGTAATCATTCAGCTGGAATTTGAACTCCCAACCGCTGAGGCTTGGGAATTTCATGATAGCCTCATAATTCGGAATTTCGATATGAACGGCAGTCGCGCCTAACTTCTCCATATCCTTCACGGCTTGCAAAGTGATATCATTCACTTCGTTCTGCTCGGCCTTCGTGCCTGACAGAAGCTGCGTGACAACCCCAATCCGCGCACCTTGAAGACCTTCCTTGTCCAGATAACTCAAATAACTGTCTGGAACACGACCTACGCTCTGCGTGGTCACCAGATCCTTTGCATCATAACCTGCGGTAGCTTCAAGAACGGCTGCCGCGTCCGCTACGGTCCGGGCCATCGGTCCCCCCACATCCTGTGTTAACGCCAGCGGTATAATCCCGTCACGGCTGGACAGTCCAATGGTAGGCCGGATGCCTACCAGGCTGTTTAAGGAGGAGGGAATCCGAATGGAGCCGCCTGTATCCGTGCCAAGGCCGGCCGCTGCAAAGTTGGCTGCAATCGCCGCCCCGGTTCCACCGCTGGAGCCGCCAGGATAATGCCCCAGATTATAAGGGTTTAGCGTCTGTCCGCCAAGTGAACTGGACGTGGTAATATTAAAAGCGAATTCGTCCAGATTCGCCTTGGCAATGATAATCGCTCCGGCAGCCTTCAATCGGGCGACCTGCTCCGAATCGTTATCCGGGATGGAGTCCTTCAGACACACGCAGCCTGCCGTTGTCGGCATGTCCGCTGTATCATAATTATCCTTCACAATGATCGGGATGCCATGCAGCGGACCTCGCGGGCCTGTCGCTCTGCGTTCCTCATCCAGCTTTCTAGCCGCCTCCACCGCCTTGTCGTTCACGGTCAGGATGGCATGGAGCTGATCATCGTAGCGATGGATTCTTGCCAGATAGAGCTGAACCAGTGTGACGGAAGTCACCTTCCCCTGTTCCATCGCCGTTTGCATCTCTGCAATCGTTGCCTCGGTAATGTCAAAAGGAGTTAAATAGGCTTCGATCCGATCGATCAGCACATGAGCATCGGAAATCGTCACCGGCTGATTGGGCGCAAATACCGTACTGCTATAACCGTTCATAATCCCTGCCTTCAGCAAGGCACCTGCAATCTCGGATTCAGCCTCTGACAAATCTGTATATTCGCTTGTGCTCTCCGGCAATTCAATCCATTCATAGATGGCAGCTGCAGCGTCTTTGCGCTTGATGGTTCCGGTTCCGTCCAGGCCTTTGAATTCAAGTCCATTCCCCTTCGCAACCGCGTTCAGCAGTTTGGAGAATTCCTGAACCGTAATAGGTGACGTTAAGCTGCTCTTCTGGATGCTGCTCACTTGTCCAGCGTTCGTGCTCGTGCTGGAACTAGCTTCCGCAGGTGTACCAGTAAGGATGAACGATCCGGCCAGCAATGAGGCACTAAGCAGTGCCGCACTCCCTTTTAATTTCCATGAGGTCATTTTACGCATTGACGCACGCTCCAATCTATCGATGTTGTTAGGTAGTTAGTGACTATCATAGATCATGTAAATTAACCTAACAATCTTTGAATTCGATAATGTAAGCGCATTATTATATGCATATCGGTAATTATCACTTATTTTCATTCATTTATTAAACAATTTCCTCTTTTTATAGATTCGTATAGTATAATGAAAGAAGGATATATATGTTAATTAAAATAACATTATACTCTAAATAGTATAAACAAACATTTCCTATCATAAATAATATGTTATATTACATAACATAAAATATAAATCTGTGCCTATTGAAATGAATCTAGCAACTACGGCAAACCACAGCATCCTCTCTCATCTTCTCCTTCGCAGAATAAAACAAGCATACCTTACAAACATACCTTTTTTTCCGATATGACAGCTAACCAATCAGCCAGAAGGAGCGTCTATTATAGTAGGAGCTGGCTGCCCTATACTGGCAGCTTACCGAATGCCTGAATTCATCCCGTATTCAAGGAGGTTATCACTGCCGTGACATTCAGAAAAATATCTCTATTTGCCCTCACAAGCGTCCTGTTAGCAACTTCGCTCATCTGGAGCAGCGAGCAAGCGGACGTTGACGCCGCCGCCGCTCCGAGCTATTCCGTAAACGTAGCAGGCACACTCATGAATGACGTGTATATTCGCCAAGGCAAGGCCTATGTTCCTCTCCAAGGGTTAGCTGAGGCACTCGGGTACGAGATTTCCTATTCTCTGCAAGCGGAACTGGACCACTTCCATCAATATGATCTGAAGGCTCCAAGCGCTCCCCACATATCGGTATGGGGCAACGCAAGCCGGGGGTATACGATCGTGCGGAAGGCAACCCAAGAGATGAGTGTCAATGACATCAACATCTATGAACCGGAGCTGCTGTGCCCGGAAGCATCGGACTCTTGCAGGCTGGATGAGAGCAAATACGAAGGACCTGTTTTCACAAAAAACACCCTGTACGTCCCTGTACGCGACATGGCCAAGGCCTTCAACCTGAAACTGACCATTTCACGAACAAAGAAAGAACACGTAATTGATCTGTCCAGGAACTAACGGTACGATGATGACTCACACAATCAAAAAAAGAAGCCAAGCCGAGTCATAGACTCTGCCAGGCTTCTTATCATAAGAAGAGCTGAACTCCGTCATCTTGATTACATCTCTCTGATCTCGATATCATCCGCAGACGCCATTTTCGAAATATCGAACTCTCTGAAAAAATGGGTACTCGGCAACCCTCTCATATAATCAAAATCCTGCCCTATCTTCTTCGCAGTATCGGGCGTATTCAAATCCGAAGGATAGTAATTGATCTGAAGGTCCGTTTCCCCCTTTACGGTCACGGAAGGCAGCTTTCGTATCAGCTCCAGCACACGCTCCTGCTCCTCTGGAAGATTAGCTGCGGTGAGATCCGCAAATACGATTAAACTTACATTCTGACGAACTGCCCCATCCGCCTCCTGGCCAAGACTGTTATAATTGCGCTCAAGCGTCTCGGAATCCGAGAATACGTAGGCTTGCGCAAAAGCCTGGTTTGGATACAGCTCGTCCAGCAGTGGCTTCAATTGCTCTTCAAGCTGCTTCCCCCAGAGCAAGTTCAGATAAGTATCATTCGATAGGGTAGGCGGGCTGCCATCATCACTGTTTAGGGTAAACTCCAGATCAGGCGCCTGCTCAGAATGGGCTCTAAGATTATACGAACTGACAGCCCAGGTATAACTTACTTCCGTTACCTTGAAGGGCTCGCTGTACTTCTGTTCCAGATAAGACTCAGCCGCTTCCTGAACCACCCGTTTCTCCGCTGCCGTCTTCATGAAAGGGGAAGATCCCCAGGTGTACCCGCCATATATGGACCCGGCGAACAGGGCCAGTCCGATTAACGTCCTCAGGATGATTTTCCAAGGTGAGGAGAGCTGGCGCCGCCGCTTCTCGTCGAACATCGGTTTCTTCGGCGATCGGTAGTTGAAGTAAACGATGGGTATAATGAGTCCTACAATATGAAGGACAATGACCAGCGGGCCAATAATCAAGCCCAAGAAACCTAATGTGATGAAAAAAATATAAAGAGCCGCTCCCTGAAGCGCCATAAGCAGCACCCCGCCGATGATCATGCCCGGTGTCCCGATATAAAACATCCCGAGCCCGGTGCAGATCAGGGAGAGCAATGCTGCAAACCACTGATGTTTCCTCAAGTTATCATCCATCCTTTATCCCCATGATTTATGTATGATTGTAAAATCTGACACCCTAATTATAACCGCCTTCGGCCGATGGATAAACAATAAGCCCACTTCACCGCAGTGAAATGGGCTCGTAGTCAAACAGATGCCTCGCGAAAGCTCGGCGCCTATTCCTTCGGATGAATCATTTCTTCCGGACGGACAATCCGGTCGAAATCCTCCGCGCTTAACAGTCCGCTGGCCAGAGCCGCTTCACGGAGCGTTGTGCCTTCTTTGTGCGCTTGTTTTGCAATGGCTGCTGCATTCTCATATCCGATATGCGGATTCAGCGCCGTCACCAGCATCAGCGACCGTTCCATGTTCCCCCGGATGACATCCAGGTTGGCTTCAATGCCGATCGCACAGTTCTGGTCGAACGAATCCATGGCATCTGCCAGCAGACGTACGGACTGCAGGAAGTTATAGATGATAACCGGCTTGAATACGTTCAGCTCAAAATTACCCTGGCTTGCCGCAAAGCCGATGGTTGCATCATTGCCCATCACTTGGCAGACCACCATCGTGAGTGCTTCACTCTGGGTCGGATTCACTTTGCCCGGCATAATGGAGCTGCCAGGCTCATTGGCAGGAATGGTCAGCTCGCCGATGCCGGAACGAGGACCGCTTGCCAGCCAGCGAACGTCGTTGGCAATCTTCATCAAATCGGCAGCCAGTGCCTTCAGCGCCCCGTGTGCAAATACAATCTCATCATGGCTTGTCAGCGAATGGAACTTGTTGCTGGCAGAGGTGTAGCTTTTTCCGATCTGCATGCTGATTTCGGCTGCCGTCATTTCTCCGAATTTCGGATGGGCATTAATCCCGGTACCAACGGCCGTGCCGCCAATCGCTAGCTCGCGCATCGGTTCTACGGATGAGGACAGCATCAATTCACATTTCTCCAGCATCCGATGCCATCCGCTGATCTCCTGTCCAAGCGTCAGCGGGGTGGCATCCTGAAGATGCGTGCGGCCGATTTTGATCAGGTCTTTGTACTCCTCGCTTTTCTTCTCAAGTGTTTTCTTCAAGCGGCGAAGCGCAGGCAGTACATGCTCTTCTACAGCGACAACGGATGCCATATGCATCGCCGTCGGGAAGGTATCATTGGAGCTTTGGGATTTATTGACGTCATCGTTGGGATGAACACGCAGGGCGCTGCCCTTTTGCTCCAGCAGCTGGTTGGCCCGATTCGCAATGACCTCGTTCACATTCATATTGGACTGCGTGCCGCTGCCTGTCTGCCAAACGACCAACGGGAAATGCGCATCCCACTTGCCGGCCACAATCTCATCGGCTGCGGTCGTAATGGCATCCACTTTGTCCGCATCCAGCTTGCCCAGCTTGCCATTCACAATCGCCGCGCTTTTCTTCAATATTGCAAACGCCGAAATAATCTCCTTCGGCATCGTTTCGGTTCCAATCCGGAAATTCTCGGAGCTGCGCTGCGTCTGTGCCGCCCACAGCTTGTCCGCAGGCACTCTAACCTCACCTAAGGTATCCTTCTCAATACGGTAATCCATCCCAACTTCCTCCTTTGGCATCTTTAGTTTAGGCTATCCATGGAACGGGAGCTTATTGCCTGTCCTCACTCTCGAATCGGCAGATCGAACTCCGTCTTGCCCTCATTTCCAAGTTCTCTAAGATAACATGATGGCTCTTGTCAAAAATAACCTGGAAACCAGACTTCATGGGCAAGCTTCCGCCGCTTGTCGTTGAAGCCGCGCTGTCTTCCGCTCCATGAAATAACGTAAACGCTTTATATTCCATCTCTCCTATTATGACACAGACTTGCCCAAGAAAAAATATAGATTCATGCGCTTTATAACAACCACTCGAACCAGCGTGCATGCCCATCCGTCCGCGCGATCGTATACTCGCTTAGCACGCCCCCAAGAATATAATCGGCATGGAGATCGCCATCCCACATATTGTTGTAGACATGTACAATATCACGCGTCTTCCCGATCTCGCTCAGATGCTGCAGCAGGCGGCGTTTGGACGTCTCCGGAATCTGATTGGCCACATGCGTGTGAAATACGCAGATAACGGCCTCCTCCGGGATGACCCTCACAATTTCAGGCAGCAGCTCGGTCCCGTCCCCTTCCCGAAACTGTATCCCCGATTGATGTTTGAGCACCTCCACAGCCTGCTCCAGCATCGTCACCCGATCATGATAGCCCGGCCAGATTAAGGCGCGCAGCCACAAGAAATCCTCCGCGTTCCGTACATCATTCACATGCAGATCAATCCCCATCCGGTAGACCACCGGAGGGCTGGAAGGCAGCAGAAGCGGCAGGCGATCCCCCCTGATCTCTGAAGTCATGCGAACCTTTGAGCCGTTATGACCATAACTCGCTCCATCACCATAGGAATAGCTGTATTGATCCCATAACAGCTGCAATCCGGCACTGCAGCCAAGCTCTACCAAGGCAAGCGGCTTGCGGACTTTGTCGTAGATCGAGCAGAACGCCGGATACAAGTAAGCACAGCGGCGGACTTCATTCGTCTGAACCCGCTTGCTCTCCAGAATCTCGATGAGTACCCCTTCGTGCTTCAGCACAAACGAGCGAAAATGGGGGTAACACGAATTCATCGCTTGCGGCTGCTCTACCAGGCCGGGATAATACGACCTCAGCTCGGCCCCCTCGCCTTGGAGCAGCAAATATTGAACAGCCCCGAACAGCATATTGGGTACCGGCTGACCTGACGGAACAAACGAGGCCACCCGCAGCACCTCTTCATCATCAGCGATATGCCTCGCCAAATACTCATATAAATCGCTGGAGCCCTGACATTCCCGTTCAGCAAAATGACAGAACACGCTGGTTAACCGCTCTAAATCCACCATACGCCACACCCCTAATAGAGAATTAACCCTTTATATCGGCTACAACTATGTTACATCTTTCCAGAAGGAACGGGGATTCCGATCTTTTATCAGACTTATAAGAAAAATAAGATGGGAACAAAAAGAACCGCCCCTGTGAAAAAAGGGGCGGTTCTTCCCATGGACCTTCTATAGTTCCGGAGAATCCAGCCGGTACAATTGTTGATATCGCGGATAGTGCCGCATCAGTTCATCATGCGTGCCACGCATGGCGATTCGGCCGTGTTCCATGAATATGATCTCATCCATCTGCTCCACGCCCACCAGATGATGGGTCACCCAGATCAATGTCCGGTTCTGCAGGCTGGAGAAGATGGTGGACAGGAGCTCCCGCTCGGTTATGGGATCCAGTCCGACCGTAGGTTCGTCCAGAATAACAATGGGCGTGTCCTGCAGCAGGATTCGGGCTAAAGCCACGCGTTGGCGTTCACCGCCAGAGAATCGCTGACCTGCTTCCTGCATGCGGGTGTCGAGTCCACCCGGGAGAGAAGCCACCAGCGGCTCCAGCCGCGCCATGGCAGCAGCATCGCGTATCTCTTCCTCCGTGGCTTCCGGCCGGCCAAGCCGAATGTTGTTCGCAAGTGTCGTATCGAACAAGTGCGGGCTCTGATTCAGTACGGCAATAACGGAAGAGATCTCGTCACCAAACCGCGCCGCCTCCACACCACCCAGGGTAAGACTTCCCGACGATGGCGCCAGCACCCCCTGAATCAGCTGCAGCAGGGTGGACTTCCCGGCACCTGAACGGCCGATAACGGCCACTTTGGCCCTAGGGGGAATGTCCAGCGATACCTCGGTTAAGGTGTGTCCTGCCTCTCCCGCACCGACAGGCTCCAAGGCAAATGAGCCAGCGGCTGCCCTATCATAGCTGAACATGATGCCATCCGCCTTCACATGAACACCGCCGCGTATAACCGCCTCGGTCTCTTCGTTATTCAGCAGCTGCAGCGGTGCCTGCTTCTCATCGGATTCATCGGCGCTTTCGATGCCCTTAAGCCTCGCCACCGATTGGCCATACTGCGGAATCCGTTCCACGGCTTCGGATACGGGCAGGAATGCGTCCATTAACGGGAACACAACCAGCACAAAAGCCGCAATCAGCGTAACATCCATGGATCCATCCGCGTACTGCCGTCCTGACCAATACACCATCGACACCACCGTTACGGCAACGATGCATTGGCCGATCCAGCCCCGAAGGCGCGACCATCGCTTCAGCGATCTGTCCGTCCGGTCTACCTCGGCTTCATCCGCCTCATAACCCGCCAGGAATTCTGTCTGTCTGCCGCTGACATACCATTCATGGATGCCCAGCACCGCATCGGTCAGCTTCTGGTACAGGTTGTTCCGTGCCTGCTTCATCTCCCGGTTCTTCCGTTTGGTGAGCAGCAGGGATATCAGCGGCAGCACCAGAATCAGCACCGCAACATACAGCGCAAGCAGCAGGGCGAATGCCGGGTCGAACTGACCGACGGCCAGAATGATTCCAGCATACAACACAAGCGCAACGATGGATGGGAAGACCGTTCGGATGTATACATCCTGCAAATACTCGATATCATCAGAGAGCACGCCCAGCAGATCCCCGGTGCGGTATCGGGAGGATAAGCGGAGGGCTTGCGGCTCCAGGATGCGATACAGCCGCAGACGCATTTGGGACAGGATGCGAAGAATGGAGTCATGGCCCACCAGCCGCTCCACGTAATGGACAACCGCGCGTCCGATGCCGAAGGTGCGAACCCCTACCGTCGGCACATACACCATCAGGATGTTTTCCGGACGGAGCGCCGATTTGGAGATCAAATACCCGGACGTGAACATCAGCATCCCCGCAAACAGGATGGTGAGCACACCCAGTACGACAATCAGCAGAAAACGCCAGAAGTTTGCCGTCACATAAGGCCGAAACCACGATTCCTGCTTCATTGTACTCCCTCCATCTGCGATGTAATCAATCCATGGTATACGCCCCGTCTTGCCATAAGATCGTCATGGGTTCCTGTTTCGGCTATGCGTCCCTGATGCAGAACGATGATGTAATCCATATCCCGCATCCAGTGCAGCCTGTGCGTTGCAAGAAATACCCATTTATCCTGAAAAAGGGATACCATCGTCTCCTTCAGCTCGTATTCGGTCTCAATATCCAGATGTGCCGTCGGCTCATCAAGCAGAAGAACCTGCCGACCGCCGAGCAGCGCTCGGGCAAGGGCAACGCGCTGTGCCTGACCGCCGCTTAAAGTCCGCCCGCCCCCGCCGATCATCTCGGCCAGACCGCCAGGCAGGTTGTTCACCAGATCGGCCAGGCCGGCCGCTTCAACAGCCGCTTCAACCTGAGCCCTTGAAGCGTCCGGCGCATAGAAGCGCACATTGTCCTCCAAGCTGGCGCTGAATAAATACGGCTGCTGCGGCATATAGGTGACCTCACTTCGCCACTCGTCCCGGCTGGAATGCCCCAGCTTCACGCCGCTCAGCTTCATCTCACCGGATGTAGGCGTCATAAACCCGCCTAATAGTTCGATCAGCGTGGATTTACCCGCCCCGCTCTCTCCGACGATGCCGATCCGGCCTTGACCCGATATTCGGAAGCTGACGTCCTCCAAGGAGGCAGGACCCGCCCCAGCATGCTGCAGTCCGATGCCGGACAGCTCCAGTACGCTGCTCTTCTCCCATTGGAACCGCGGCGTGGAGCCAGTACGTACCGGAATATTATCTTTAATTTTAAATGTTGCACCGGTTTGGGCCTCCAAGCGCTCTTTCCGGGCCTCCCGGATGATGGATTGCATCGCTTCCCCTGCCTGCTTGCCATCCAGCGTTGCATGAAAGTCAGCCCCGACCATGCGCACCGGAAGAAAATACTCCGGTGCCAGGATCAGGATGAGGAGTGCAGGCAGCAGCTCCAGGCTGCCGTTAATGAGACGCAAGCCCAGGTTTACCGCTACGGACGCTACCGACAGCATCGTGAAGAAATCCAGTGCAAAGGAAGACAGAAACGCAACGCGCAAGGTCCGCATGGTCGCAGCCCTATATCCCTCGCTGACCTGCCCTATGCTCCCGCTGTGCTTGCGGCTCTGTCCCAGAAACTTCAGAGTGGTCAAACCCCGCAGCGAATCCACAAAATGATTGGACAGCATCTGGTAGGAATCCAGCTGCTGCTCGGTCTGCTTTCTCGCGGCAAGTCCCACGAGGATGAGAAACACGATCAGGATCGGCATGGTCACCAGCAGAATAATGCCCGAGATCCGGTCCGTCATGAATACGTACAGCCATACCAGCGCAGGGGTAATGCCCGCCCCCATCATGCGAGGTATGGTCAGCTCCGCATATTTGCGGAACTTGCCGATGCCCTCCAGCACAAGCGTAACCACATGGCCTGTTCCTTCCGACCGGACAAAGGACGGCCCGTTCCGAAACAGCTCCTCCAGAAGCTGCTTCCTCAGGCTCGTGCCCGTCTCCTCGGCAAAACGCTGTGCAATTCCTTGCTGCACGGTGAAAATGCCGTGGCGTGCCAGAAAAGCAAGCAGGAACAAGGCAATGGTCTCCCCCTGCTCCTGCAGCGTGGTTCCCGCGAACAGGGCGGATATGGCTTCCGCCAGCCATTTGGCTTGCAGGAGGATGGCCATGCTCTGTGCCAGGGTACATACGGCGACAAGGAAGAATACGATCTTGGCGCCCTTGTATCCCAGCAGATCTTTTCCCATCAGTACTCCAGATGCTCCTTCTCATGTACCCGTTTGTGGAAAACGAAGTAACTCCAAATTTGATATCCCAATACGAATGGCAGCAGCGATACAGCCACAATGGTCATGATTTTTAAGGAATACGGTCCGGAGGCCGCATTATAGATAGTCAGATCAAACGCCGAATGGATGGAGCTGACCATTACGCGAGGGAACAATCCCACGAACACGGATGTAACCAGCAGAGCAATGACGGCCCCGGTCATTCCGAAAGCCCAGCCGTCCCGCTTGACGTTCATGAAATACCCGCCCAGCAGGAATGCAAGCAGAGCCAGCACGAGCAGCACGCTTAACACCGCACCACGCTTCTCGAAGATATCCGTCATGAAATAGGTCATGACCCCGAATGCCACGAACAGTGCCGCCACCGGGAGCAGCAATCTCCGGGCCATGCGGCGCGCACGCTCCTGAAGATCCCCTATGGTGCGCAGCGTCGTAAACATTAACCCATGCAGCAAGCAGAGCATCACCATCGTCAGCCCGCCAACAACGGTATAGGCATTTACGACATCGAAGAATCCGGCATACATCTGCATCTCTTCATTAATCGGAAGCCCCTGAATGAGGCAGGCAAAAACAACACCCAGGAGGAACGGAGGAAGCACGCTGCCGATGAAGATTGCACCGTCCCACACCCTTTTCCAGCGAACGTCGCCTACCTTGCCGCGGAATTCAAAGGCCACTCCCCGTCCAATCAAGGCCAACAGAAGAAAAACAAGCGGAATATAGAATCCGCTGAACAGCGTGGCATACCAGTTCGGGAAGGCGGCGAACATCGCGCCGCCCGCTGTCAGCAGCCAGACCTCATTGGCATCCCAGAACGGGCCGATCGAGTTGATCAGCACCCGGCGCTGGGTGTCGCTTTTGGCGAGCAGCTGAGTGGACATCCCGACTCCGAAATCAAAGCCCTCCAAGAAGAAGAACCCGATAAACAACACGGCAACGAGCACAAACCACAGTTCATTAAGAGACAGCATGGTAGCCCTCCTTATTAAACGGATCGCTTGCGTGGCGGTCTTCTTCCTCCGCCGCATACGGCCCTTTCTTAATGACTTTAATAAACAAGTACGCCATAACGGCAGCAAGCACCGCATAGATGGCTGTAAACGTAATGAGCGAGAACAGGATGGAGCCTGCACTTACGTTCGGAGATATACTATTCTCCGTGGTGATCAGTCCGAATACCGTCCAAGGCTGCCGCCCGATCTCCGTCATGATCCACCCCGACGTGTTGGCGATGAACGGCAATGAAATGCCAAACAGCATCAATCTCAGGAACCATCTGCCAGCGTGCTCGACCTTCTTGCGCAGCATCAGCCAAGCTCCGTACAATCCGAGTAGAATCATCACGCTGCCTGCGGCCACCATAATCCGGAAGCTCCAGAAGGTGGTCCGCACCGGAGGTATATAATCGCCGGGACCGTATTGCTGCTCGTACTGGGCTTGCAGCTCCTTCATTCCGATCACTTCGCCGGAGAATTTGCTATAAGACAGAAAGCTGAGCAAATACGGAATTTTAAGCTCCATCTTGTTCTCCTGCTTCTCCGGATCGATGGACGCAATGACCGTCCAAGCCGCAGGATCGTCACTCGTCTCCCACAGGCTCTCGGCAGCAGCCATCTTCATCGGCTGCGTATCCACCAGATACTGCGCCTGCTGGTGACCGAAGACCGCAACCAGAATGGAGGTGGTGAGCCCCACCACGATGGCGATGTGGAATGATTTTTTGAAGAAATCCAGATCCTGCTTCTTCATCAGCTTGTAGGCACTCACGCCTGCTACCAGGAACGCCCCGGTGGCCAGTGCCCCAAAGATCGTGTGCGGGAATTCTACCAGCAGCTGCCCATTGGTGATCAATGCCAGGAAATCATTCATCTCCGCTCGTCCATTATTCATCTCGAACCCAACGGGACGCTGCATGAACGAATTGGCCGCCAGAATCCAGAAGGCCGACATCAGGGTGCCGAAGGACACCAGCCAGATGCTGAGCAGATGGACCTTCTTCGATAACCGGTCCCAGCCGAATATCCATAACCCGATAAATGTTGACTCGAGGAAAAAGGCCAACAAGGCCTCGATGGCAAGCGGCGCGCCAAACACATCCCCAACAAATCGCGAATAATCCGACCAGTTCATGCCGAACTGGAACTCCTGCAGAATTCCTGTCACTACCCCGACCGCAAAATTAATCAGGAACAGCTTCCCCCAGAACTTGGCCATTTTCTTGTATACTTCCTGGCCTTTGACAACATACATCGTCTCCATGATGGCAATCAAAAACGCTAATCCGATAGACAACGGTACGAAAATAAAGTGAAAAATGGTTGTCGATGCGAACTGAATTCGCGCCAGCATAACCGGATCCATAAAGATACCCCTTCCTTTAGCTCACGTGATCACTTTAAATTTGATTCTTTTTGTATTTTCGCAGACTGCGGCAGAAAGGATTGTGATCAATATCACAATATTAGGAAGGATTAGGGGCAAAAAGTTATAAATTTGTGACGAAAATCACTAAGTGCGAATGGAATTATGTGAGGATTATCCATTGGAGCATGACTTGCCGCATCCCCTCACAGGTCAAGCCCGGTATTTACGCACCAAAAAAAGCAGGTTCGCCATGTAGGCCAACCTGCTTTAATGTATACCGCCACCTTATTGAACCGCGCGAATCTCCGTCTCCATGAGCTTGAACTCCGTCACGTCCGCGATGCCGCGATTGGTAATGCGGATTTCGGGAATCACCGGCAGCGCGATCAGGGAGAAGGTCATGAACGGCGCATGAATAAAGCACCCCAGCTCCTTCCAGGCTTCCTCCAGTGCAGCAACTTCTTCCGCTACGATCTCCACTGGACGATCCGCCAGCAAGCCGGCAATGGGCATGGCCACCTTCGCGAGCACCTGACCGTCACGCACCACGATCATCCCGCCGCCGCAAGCTGCCAGCTCATTCGCCGCTAGCGCCATATCCTCGGCGCTCGTGCCCATCACCAGCAGATTATGGCTGTCGTGCGCCACCGTGGAAGCGACCGCACCGGATTTCAATCCGAAGCCGCTCGCAAAGCCAAGCGAGATTTGTCCGGTTGCGCCATGGCGCTCGATGCACGCAAGCTGAACCACGTCCTGGTTAAGATCAGGCTGAATGATGCCCTGCTGCACGGGGAGCACCGCTGTCATTTTGGCTGTGCGGGCACTGTTCTCGATGACCCGCACCACGTTGACTTCCGAGCGTGCGGTATCCCACTTGCTGCGGAGCAGGAAATCCTCCGCTGTCAACGGACGCTGCAGGCGAACCGAATGGAACGCTTTTTCCGGATATTGGTACACAGGGAATGGCTTCACAACTTGGCCGTTCTCCGCAACCACCTCACCATCGGTGATCACAATCGACGGCACCATGCTGTTCAGATCATCAAGCAGCAGAATGTCTGCCGTTTTACCTGGCGAGATGCTCCCGAGTTCGAGATCCATCCCGAAGTACCGAGCCACGTTGATCGTACCCATCTGGATGGCCGTCACCGGATCCACACCCTCTTCGATCGCGCGGCGCACCACATGGTTCATATGGCCAAGCCTCAGCAGCGTCTGCGGATACACGTCATCCGTCACCAAGGAGATATTGTCCGTACGCACCTTGTCTTCCGTCACCACCTTGATGACTTCCTTCACGTCCTGCCAAGCCGATCCTTCACGGATCATCAGGTGCATCCCGAGGCGAACCTTCTCTAGCGCCTGCTCTCTCGTCACCGTTTCATGATCGGAGCTTACCCCGGTTGCCAAATACGCCTGAAGCATCCGGTCGTCCTCTGCGGGAAAATGTCCCGTCACCGTCTTGCCGGCACGCAGCGTGGCTTCGATCTCACCGCTCATCGTCGGATCGCCATATACCACGCCCGGGAAGTTCATGACTTCGCCAAGCCCGGCAACTCCAGGCCAGGTCAGCCCTTCTTCGATGTCTTCCACGCCGAGCTGTGCTCCGGCATCCTCCAGATCAAACGTCGCCGGCACGCAGGAAGGGATGGTGGTGAATACCTTAAGCGGCAGCTGCTGTCCTTCCTCGTGCATCCACCGCACACCTTCCATACCGAATACATTGGCGATCTCATGAGGGTCCATATAGATCCCGGTGGTTCCGCTAACGATGGCCGCTTTCGCAAACTCGGTCACGGTCAGCATCGTGCTCTCCACATGCATATGGCCGTCAAGCAGACCCGGCGAGATGTAACGGCCATTCGCCTCGATGACCCGGGTCCCTTCCCCAATCGTATGATCGGCGCTGCCGATATAAGCGATGCGTCCGAATGCCATCGCCACGTCCACCTGCTCCTGAAGCTCGCCTGTAAACACATTGACCAGCGTGCCGTTCTTGATAACCAGGTCGGCCGGTGCCTGTCCTAACGCCACTTTCCCCAGCTCCCGGCTGACCTCGTATCGTTTCTGTCTCTTGCTTGAACTCATGATGAATGCACGCTCCCCTTTTTTTAGATATCAGAAAGTATAAACTTCAAAGCTTGCGACTTCCTGATATCGCAATAAAAACTTCTTCTAACTGCGGTCTGTCATCTGTGAAAGTACGTCAATAGACGTTTTTCTTATGATGAAACGGTAAAAGTACAAAATCAATTCTACGCGCAAGCACGTAAAACAACCCGGACAGCGTATCTGCCCGGGTTGCCTGAACTAACTATATCCATAGAGGAAGAGAAGCCCGGTGCATCAGCAATGCATTGCTAATAGTCTGCACAACACCCCATCCGTTAAAACCTGCCGGTACCCGGATTCCAAGGTGATCTTACCGCCCGCCTCTCCATTCCATTCGAAGCCGGGCGCTGGACTCTGGCTCTCATCCTTCATGTAGTCAAGTCATTTACGGTAACCTGGTAGAAACGCCTGGGCCCTATTCCCCGGCATATACATTAAGATTTGATTTTGATCCTGTTTACCCTTCAATTCTCTTTTGTTTCATTTGTTGTATGAATTATAATCTTCTTGCCCGAGAAGTCAAGTGTTTGGAAAGAACTGCACATCGGCGGCAACGGCCTCTACGCCAGTTTCCTCCCCATGTTCTGTACGCGCTCAAGCCATTGCTTTTTTGCGCTCTCAGGCATTTTGCGAAGCTGCGTGATGTTCGTGGCACGAACCGAGCTCACGCCGCAGAACTTCAGAATGGAATGCTTCATCATTTGATGCCCGGGCTGACCCAGATAGAAGCGATAGTAAACGTAGGGCGAATCCATCGTGACAATCAATCGGGCGGTTTTCCCTTTGAGCAGTTGCTCCGGCAATGGAGAGTTCCGGCGGTACTTAAACGCAAAGCCCGGCAAAAAGACTCGGTCGATAAACCCCTTCAGCAGTGCCGGCATGCCGCCCCACCAGTTCGGGTACACAAATACCAGATGATCCGCCCATGCGATGAGCTTCTGCGCTTCTTGCAGATCGGGCTCCAGAGCTTGATTCCCCTTATAGCCGCCGGACAGGCTCAGATCAAAATCCATCTCTGCAAGCACCAGCTCACGCACCTCTGCCCCTGATTCGGCTGCCCCTTGCGCATATCCCTTGGCCAAATGACTTCCATAACTGTTCTCAATCGGATTGCCCTGAATAATCAAAATCTTTTTCATACACGTTCCCCCTGTTAATTTGGTTAACAAACACTAACCTTAAGGTAAAAAGAAAAGGTCACGCCGGACCCTTCCCTAAACCTGTCAAAGCCAATAGATGTGCCGTCACCTCAGGCGCCAGCGCCGAGAGCGGTTCCTCAAGCTCCCCTTGCATCGTTGAAACGGCCAGCTGATTGAATGCACCGATGATCAACACCGCGGTTAAGCGTATATTCTGCGGCGGAATATCCCGCTGCAACACCGCTTGATCGAGCAGATCGCATAATGCATCGAGCGGCTGACGCCCCCTGCTCTTGAGCACCTCCGTAAACAGCTCGTGATGCTGGGACAACAGCAGCAAGCCGTATTTATCCTCGTCATAAGACTCCAATACACGGGTGACCAAGGCGGACAATTTCTCTGCGAACAGTCCGGTCTGGGACGCGTAATCATCCACCAAACGTGTGTAACTGCCGCAGTATTCCTCGAATGCCTCCGCAGCAACGGCATCCTTATTCGTAAAATGCTTATAGATCGCTGCATCCGTCACACCGGCTGCCGCGCCGATCTCCTTTACCGATACCCCGTCAACGCCCTTCTCGGCAAAGAGTTTCATGGCCGCCTGCAATATTTCCTTCTTCTTGCTATCGAAATGCGGTTTCTTTTTCATAATCATATCATAAGTGAACACTAACCAAATTGCAATGGGAATGGAAAAAATCGTGTGATGACGTCAATCATCCTTACCATGTCCCGTGCAATCCGCACCATCTTGCACGGAAACCTCAGGCAATAGAACAGTGATGGTTGTTCCGCGGCCGACTTCCGACCACAGGCCCACCCGGCCTCGATGTGCTTCGACAATCGCTTTGGCAATGCTCATTCCAAGCCCTGAGCCATCCATGCTCTCCTCGGTGTTTGTCCCCCGGTAGTAGCGTTCAAACAGGTTGCGGCGAGTCTCTTCGTCCATCCCTACGCCTTGATCCGCGACCACGATCGCCGCGCCGCCGGGACGTCTCTCTACCCGTACTTCAACATGAACTCCCTCGGGATTGTGCTTCACGGCATTCGTAAGCAGGTTATCCATCAACCGCTTCAGCCATTTGGCATTGCCATCAATGAGCAGCGGCTCTTCGCCTCCGATATAGGAAAAATTCGCATCCAGCGTTACATCATTCACGTATTTAAGCACGCAGCGCCGCACCAGTTCATTCAGATCAAGCCGTGCCAGTTCCTGCGGCCGGATCTCGCTCTTAAGACGAAAGACAAGCGAGAAGTCATCGATCAACTCCAGCATGTAATCGCCCTTTTCCCGAATGACGGTTCCCATCTCACGCAGCTCCTCCTGACTCCAGTCCTGCGGCGCGTTCTCCAGCATATAACCATATCCCTGGATCGAGGACAGCGGCGTACGCAAATCATGCGATATTCCCGACATCCATTCTTCCCGATTCCGGTCCAGCCGCTCGCGCTCCCGTTCGGTTTCGGCAAGCTTCTCGGCCATCCTGTAGAAGGAGTGAATCACTTCCTTATACAGCTTGAAGCGCATGCGCAGCTTCCCGTTCTTGCGAAATACGCGCTTCCGGTCCTTGGGCGTCAGCACTTCCTCATAAGCTCCGCTCCCCATGCGCTCAAACCATCCGGTAAACAGCAGCAATGGCCGACTGTACCGGTATCCATGCCAAATCGCTACTGCCAGCGACAAGATCAGTACACACAGCAAGGTCCACAGCGCCACACGAATCAGCTCATTCATAATAGGCTGCTTCTCCAGCGTCTCATCCTGCGGTGTATGGTACACCCAGGTGCTGCCGGTAGCCGGGTCGCGATAAACCGCAATATGCGTGGAGTAAGTACCGGGCTGCTCCTGCATCGTAATGATCTCCAGCGGATGGTAGCTTGCCTTATACTCGCTTTCCTTTCCAATCGCTTGCACAATCTGGCCATCCCGGTCAATGACATGCAGATATCCGCCCAGACTTGCCAAGTCGTGCTTTAATTCAGCTGCATACGCCGGGTCCACCCTGCCGCCCGCTTGATACCGTGCATACCACTCGCGAAGATGATCCGAGCTCTCGTCAATTCGCCCTGCTAGATACAGCAGCGGGTCCTTGTATGTCAGATCCATCTGCCAGTCCATTGTGTACTCCCCAAGACGCCGCTTCTCCTTGATCTCAAGCAGGTTGCTTACCGAGTATTCCGAGGGAACATCCGGCGCGGTATTGGTGGCGTGAATCACATTCCCTTTCATATCCACCACCTGCAGCCACATCTCTTTGTCCTGGAGCAGCTGCTTCCAATGGTCATCCAGCAGAACCTTCCCGTTCTCCGTCACCGTCTCCGTTACAATGCTGTTCAAGACGCCGGTCGGGAAGTTGCGCCTCATCTCTTCATCACTGATATGCTTGATCAGGAAGAATAAGAGAACGATGAGAAAGCAGAACATAAATGCTGAGAACGCAATCAGTTGGTATGTAAAATGAAAGGCCAGCCTTCTGCGCAGTCTCATCGCCCTTTCTCCTTAACCAGCTTGTAACCGAGTCCGCGAACCGTTAGCAAATACTGCGGGTTGCTGGGGTCCTCCTCGATTCGTTCCCGAATGCGCCGGATATGCACCATAACGGTGTTGTCCTCACCTATGCCATCGATGCCCCATACGGCTTCATACAGCTGGGACTTCGAGAACACCACCCCCGGGTGCTTGCAAAAATAAAGCAGCAGCTGAAAGACCTGTGCCGGACAAGGCACAGGCTCTCCCAGCACCGTCAGCTCGCCAGCGGATTCATCGACCCTGAACCGGCCGAAATCCCATGCACGCTGAATAATCGGCTGCCCGGCCGATGGCATCATCCCGAAGCCGCCCCGGCGCAGACGCGCTTTGATCCTTGCGGCAATCTCCAGCGGATTAAACGGCTTGGTGACATAATCGTCCCCGCCCATTGCAAAGCCTGTCAGCACATCCAGATCGGACGCTTTGGCCGTCAGAAACAGAATGTGCGGACTGCCATACGAACGGATTTGCGGACAAAGATCAAACCCCGTGCCGTCGGGCAGCATGACATCCAGCAGCACGATATCCGCTCCGTGGGCGGCGATCTCGCTCAGGGCTTCCTTGCAGCTTGAAGCTGTATATATGCGGTTAAAGCCTTCCTTGCGCAGCACCATCTGCAGCATTTTTACAATGGAAGGTTCATCATCAACAATTAAAATTCGTGTATCCATTTTATCCTCACCCGCTATTTATGCTAGCACAGCAACCTTAACAGGAGTTAAACAAATGCTGGAAGTGTTAAGAAAAAGTTAGGAAGCCGTTTCCGCGTTATTTATGTTCAAGTTTTATACTTGGGGTTAGAGGTGACATACATGAATCCAAACAAACGTTCAACGGCGGTCGATGCCATTCGCGGATTAAGCTTGCTCGGTATTCTGATGGCCAATATGCTTATTTTTCAGTACGGCATGTTCGGCAAAGACGAGCTGCATTACTTCCAGCCTTCCACGCTGGATCAGATCAGCCATGACATGCTGAAAGTATTCGTCGAGGGCAGCTTTATGCCGATCTTTACGTTTCTGTTCGGCTACAGCATGATCAAAATGAGGGAAAGCCTGATCAACAAAGGGCTCAAGTACGGTCGAAGTTTCTTCCGCAGATCGGTTCTGTTAATCGTTCTGGGTCTGCTGCATTCGATATTCATATGGGAAGGCGACATTCTGCTGTTTTACGGTGCGATCGGTCTCTTCCTTGTGCTGTTCGTGAAAAGAAAGGTCAAAACCATTATGATCTGGGGTGTTCTCCTGCTCACACTGGTATCCCTCTTTGGATACGGCTCCGTCGAGCCGGTTGCAGGTGAAACGGAGCGCATGGAGAGTTATGTGAAGCAGTCGATTGAAGTCTACGGCAGCGGCACTTACAGCGAAATTCTGAATTTCAGATCAACGGAGGAGATGCCCATCGATCTGCCCGACTGGTTGATGCTGCTGGTCATCTTGATTGCTCCGCTGATGAGTGCACCGATGTTCCTGTTTGGCATGGTGGCCGCGAAACGCGGACGCTTTCTCCATCCTTCCATGGAAATCAAGCTGTATCTTAGATGGGCTCTGCTCGTTCCGGTCGGGCTTGGATTAAAAACTGCAGCGGTCATGCTCGGCGCAACCCATAGCTGGAGCGGCGTGTTCACCATGCTTGGCGGTCCTCTGCTGGCGCTGGGTTATCTGTACCTCTTCGCCTCCCTGTACGCGTTCTCGTCTCAGCAATCCATTGTAATTCGGGCTTTTGAAGCGGTGGGACGCATGTCGCTGACCAATTATCTGTCGCAGAGTGTTGTATGCGTATTGATCTTTTACGGATTCGGGCTGGGATGGTTCGGCAAGCTGGGCGTGCTGCAAGGAACGCTGCTGGCGGTTCTGATCTATAGCGTGCTGGCAGCGGGCAGCCTGCTCTGGCTAAAAAGGTTCCGCAGCGGTCCGGTGGAGAGACTGCTCCGCATGGGCACCTACTGGTCTTGGAGCGGAAGGGCTAAACCCAAGGAAGCAGCTCCGGTTGCAGCCGTACCTGCAGCAGAGTTTCCGGGGGATGGCCCTCCGGCTACTTAAGCGTTCCGTATGCTTCTTTTGCATGCAGAAGCCGGTTCCTCCCAAGCCCGAGATGAAATCAGTCGGTTCCTTCATGTATAATGGACATACATGCAAGGTGCTAGACATTTCTGGAATTTTTCCGGTCATCAACCGAAGGAGGAATCACGCATATGCTGGTTGTTACAAACTCGATTAAGGTCAAACCGGGCTTCGGTAAAGAGATTGCGCAGCGATTCGCCGAAGCGAAGGGTGTGCAGGAGATTGAAGGTTTCGTGCGGATGGAATTATGGCATGAGGCAAAGGAAGGCGCAGAGGCTGAGGAATTGAAGGTCTCCACGGTGTGGGAGGATGAGGAAGCATTCAAACGCTGGACATCCAGCGAGTCATTCCGGCAATCCCATGGTCAGGGCCGCAACGAGAATATTTTGGGCGCATCCTTGAACAAATATGAGCTGCTGATCAGCCATACCAAGTAATGGAACAATGCCCTGGCGCTTTATAGCACCGGGCTCGAAGTACCGCTTCATATCCAAGATTCAGCCAGGGGGCGTTTAGCCGGGCTGAATCTTTTTTTATGATGGGGGGTGGAATGGAGCGACTTGAGAAATAGGATGATCTGTTCATGAAGCGTGGCATTCTCACTTAACGCTCTGCGCGTAATCCATGTAGTTGTATCCGGATGCCTCTGGCGTTTCCATGGTGATCCCCGGCAGCAACTCCGGATTGTGCGCCCGCCCTTGCTCGATCAGATAACGACTCAGCAACTCTTGTTCCGGCCCTGAGAGCGCGTACCACTGACCCTCCACCTCGAATTCATTGGCAAGTCGAAGTTTCTGATTCCCCTGCACCATGTCCATGGCATACAGGAACCCCGGGCCCCGAGCTCCTTCTATTTTATAGGCTTGAAGCGAATTCACCCATTGCATGATCTGATCAAGCTCCTCCTCCTTATCCAGGGTCAAACGCGTGCCGTCCCCAAAAAAAACCTGGATGGCATCAACCTCCGCCGATTTCAGACCGATTAACGATGGAACGGATACCAGGCTGATTTCGTCGTCAGCTGTATCCTGGATTGAGCCTTTGCAGCCCGCGATCACGAGCAAACAGGCGGCTGCCAACAGCACCGAGATGAATCCGTACTTGAACAACATATGTATTCCTCCTTCTGCAAAGAGAGGCAGACTTAAACTCCTATAACCACATTATAAAATACAATAACAACAAAATGGTTATATTAAGCACGATCAGGCAAAATGCCATACATTCAGAATCAAAGGAGCTGACATCCCATGGAAAGCACGCATGATTTTGTGAAAAAAATGAACGAGAACGCGGAAAAAGCCCGCCACAACAAAGAGAATCACGGCAAAGGTACGCCTAGCGACAAGCTCCCGGGCAAACAACACAGCACCAAGAAATAAAATGAACTTACCGCGATCCATACGGATCGCGGTTATTTGATCAGGTTCTTCGGGATCTCATGACCACCGTCTCCCCTATTACATATGGATTACAAACCTTCCGATGCCTGCTTCAGTAAAGATGCCAACGCATCATAATCCACCTGCTGCCCAGCCGTGATTTTGATCGTTTTCCGCTCAGGCGGACCTTCGAATAGCGGCTGCGGCCAATCCAGGCCCGTCGCATTAAATATCGTAAAGCTCACGGCCGTCTTGGAGATGCTGATCACCGCCGCATATTTCCCATTTTTCAGAAAATGGGGCTTTTTATATTGAAGCCGTTCCGCAACGCCCGGGATTGTGCTGTGCACGAGTTCCCGAAGCCGCTCACTGACCTCAACCTTCCAAGAATCATTCACTGCCGCAATGTAGTCCGTCACTTCTTGATTCATCTGATTTAACTCCCTTTCGTATCATAGTGTCCAACCTATTATTCATTCAATTCTCATTGTTGATGATCAGCCCTGAAAAACCATCTGCCAGGTCATGCCGTATCGATCAATGACTTCTCCGTAATAAGCCCCCCATGGCTGCAGCTCAAAAGGATACTTCTCTGTACCCCCTTGGCTGAGATTACGATAGGCGGCGCGGGCGTCCTCCTCATGACTAAACGTTAAAGCCAGCCCCATATTCGAGCCCTTGGGAGTCTCCTGAAAAGCATCCGTCAGAATGAGTCGATTGCCGCCAGCCAGGGTCAACGACATGTGCATGACCTTATCCTGATGGGCTTCCGGCATGCCCGGCATGCTCCCGAAAGTAGTCAGTATGCCGATTTCTCCTCCCAACGCCTGTATGTAAAAATCCGCCTGTCCTCTTGCATCCTCGGAAATAATAAACGGTACCATCTGTGCTTGCATGTTCGTCTTCCTCTCTATTCGTTTAATGGTTTTACATATAGATGACGAACAGGATTCGGCGTAATCGACACATTTTTAAATATTTATCAAAAAAATTTCAGATCTTTTTTTGCGCTCATTTTCAAGGTTCACCAGTCAAGCATTCCGCCGCTCGATCGAGCAGCAGCTCCCGTTCCCTCTGATTGTCCGTCAGCGATGCTGCCCGTTTGAACTCGGCACAGGCTTCTTCGAGCCGTCCCAGCTTAAAGAGCAGGTCTCCCCTTACGCTCGGGAGCAGGTGATATCCCTTCAAGGCAGGCACGGATTGCAGAGCATCCACGATCTCAAGCCCAATCTCCGGACCGAAAGCCATGGAGAGGGCAACGGCACGGTTTAATTCCACAATAGGGGAGGGAGAAACCTGGGCTAACGCTTCATATAGCGCGGAGATGCGAATCCAATTCGTCTCTGCGGCACTGGCCGCTCCGGCATGACATGCGGAGATTGCGGCCTGAAGGGCATAAGGTCCCGTCATGCCTCCCAGTTGCTCGATTCGATCGAGAGCGGCAAAGCCTCGGCGGATCAATAGATAATCCCATAACGCCCGATTCTGGTCCAGGAGCAGAACAGGCTGACCGCCCGTATTGACGCGGGATTTGAATCGGGAAGATTGAAATTCCATTAACGCAACCAACCCGTGCACCTCGGGCTCCAGTGGGGCAATCTCAGCCAGCACCCGCCCGATCCGAAGCGCTTCCTGACACAACAGCGGGCGAATCCACTGACTGCCGGACGATGCTGCATAGCCTTCATTAAACATGAGATAAATGACCTCAAGCACCGATGACAATCTCGGTTTGAGCTCCGTTCCTTGCGGAATTTCAAACGCGACCCTCGTTGCCGACAGCGTCCGCTTGGCACGAACAATGCGCTGCGCTATCGTAGCTTCAGGGACAAGATAAGCATGGGCGATCTCCACTGTCGTTAATCCGCCAAGCAGGCGGAGTGTTAGCGCCACACGGGCTTCGGGGGAAAGAACCGGATGACAGGTCATAAAGATGAGCCGCAGCAGATCGTCATTCACTTCCCCCGGCTCCGGTACCTCCATGTCCGAATCCATCCGGACATCCAGCTCGCGGCCCAATAATGCGTACTTCTGATCGCGCACTTTATTTCGGCGCAGCACATCAAGTGCTTTTCGCTTCGCGGCGGTCATCAGCCATCCGCCAGGATTATCCGGTATTCCTTCCTTTGGCCATCGCTCGAGCGCAGTGATCAACGCATCTTGCGCCAGATCCTCGGCGAGACCGATATCACGAACCATTCGCGTGAGATAGGCGATAATCTTGGAGGATTCGATTCTCCATATCGCCTCGATCGCACGATGTGTATCTGCAGCCGGCATTAGGGATTCTGCCTTTGGATATGTTCGCGCATCTCATATTGTTTGGCCTGGGCTTGTGGATCCTGCGTCAGATCCGTGGGTTCAAACACCTGCCGGAGCTCGATCTGGCCTGCACCGAAGCCGTGAGGGTCCGGCATGCGCTTGGCCCATTCAATCGCTTCTTCCCTCGTCTTCACTTCAATCAAGGTATAACCCGCAATCAATTCCTTGGCTTCCGTAAAAGGCCCGTCGGTAATCTTCGCCTTGCCTCCAGGCTCCGGATAGGAAATCCGGATGGCACCGGAGCTTGGATGCAGTCCGTCCGCAGCAAGCAGCACACCGGCTCTGGCCAGCTCCATGTTGTACCTCATCATGGCATCCAATTGCTCTGCACTTGGCAGCACACCTGCCTCCGAATCCTCGGTTGCCCTTACAATCATCATAAATCTCATGGTATATTCCCTCCTGTTATAGGAACCTTGCATTCCCGTTCTATACTTATACAACGAATGGAGAATTGCCTAATCGACATGCATTTCATAAAAATCTTCATTCTTCCTAAATAATAAGCAGCAACAAAAATAATTAAGTAACAACCATTTCGTTATGGGATCACATATTCCTGTTTACGTGATTCGATTCCATGAAAAAAAGACCAACCAAGTACATCGCTTGATTGGCCTTTGTAAGGCTATGATTCTTCACGAATTCCTGTAATGCATTCATCCCATGGACTTGGCTCGTTCCCGGTACGTTTTATTCTTCGCGCGATTGCCGCAGGCTTTCATCGAGCACCATTTGCCCGTCCCCGGCCGGGAACGGTCGACGAATACCCACTGGCAATCCGCCGCCGTGCACACCCTCAATCTGCTCCACAGATTGTTTTCACGAAGTCGGAACACCAGAATCAACAACCGTGCCAAACCTCCCTTTCCCTGTTCCTCCACGGACTCCATCACATCGGACATTTCACCGAAACGATAGAAGAAACGGAATTGGCCCGCGATACGATTCAACGTCTGGAAATCGTCGTCCTTAGGATCATGCGGGTTATATGGAATGGCTGCCCTTAAGCTGCTGCGCAGTTCACGAGCCAACGTCAAATCCACTTCGGTTACGCTGTCCAAATCATGAATAAAGCCATACTCCAAGAGCCAGGATCGTAGGTCATTTACGCCTTCAAGAATCTCCACGCCCGGATCGCCCTCATATCTCATCCGTCTATCATGGGTATTAATATAGTCTGCTATGATTTCCAGCTGCTCCAATTCTGCTCCCACAACAAACAAACCTCCTATTGATGTTTTCATGACAAACCAGTAAAATGAATTTATCGGTTAGCTAACCATTAATTTTATTTTAACAGTCATCACGTGTTGTTGAACTCCCTGTTACCTGTTTATATCTATCCACTGCAAGTATGTTGTTATCAGTATAGCAGACTCCAATCTTCCTAAGAGGTGAAGTGAATGAAGATCAGACCCTTTTCTTATCCAATTGAACCCGCTGCGATTGATGACCTGTACCAACGCCTTGATATGACCCGGTGGCCTGACGAAATCCCGGGTGGCCGCTGGAATTACGGAATCCCGCTTGATTTCATGAAGGATATAATCGCTTACTGGAGGCATGAGTTCGATTGGGAAGCCTTCCGTCGCTCCATTCATGCTTATCCGAGTTATGTCGCTGAAATCGATGGGGTAGACATTCACTATATACATATTAAGGGCAGCGGTGACAACCGCGTCCCGCTCCTCATCGCCCACGGATGGCCCAGCTCCTTCTATGAAATGCTGGAGCTGATCCCTTGCCTTACGAATCCTGGGCCAATCGGGGGTCGTGCGGATATTTCCTTCGACCTCATCATTCCTTCCCTGCCGGGTCACGGCTTCTCGGGTATTCCCTTGCGTCCAGGCTTTGAGGACCGACAGGCAGGAGAACTGCTTATGAAATTAATGACGGGGCTCGGTTATGAGCGATTCGGTGCCCATGGATATGATATCGGAGCCAGCATTCTTGGGCTCATGTGTCTTGACCATCCCGACCGGTTCATCGGTTATCACACCACATCCCCCGGCAACCCGAGCCCCTGCGTGGACTCGACTTCCCCGCTTTCGGATGAGGAGAGGGCGTTCCTCCAATATCAGCAGCAATGGTACCGTGAAGAAGGCGGCTACGCCCATATTCTAGGTACAAAACCGCAAACGGCAGCCTACGGCCTGCATGATTCTCCTGTGGCACTGGCCGCTTTCATTCTTGAAAAATGGCATTATTGGACATCCCCCGAAGATAACAACGTATTGCAGCATTTCAGCAAAGAGCTGCTCATCTCCAACGTCTCCATCTATTGGGTGTCCGAGACCATCAATGCCTCGAACCGCTACTATTATGAAGGCACGCATACGAGATGGCCGGGACCGGGAGAAACCTCGCCTGTACCGCATGCGGTCACCTTAAATGCACAGCGAAACGAGCGTCCGCCGAGAGAATACGTGGAGCGAATATTTCCGAATGTGATCCGCTGGAAGGATCTGAATTCGGGCGGGCACTTTATTGCGGCTGAACAACCCGCATCGGTTGCCCAGCAAATCGTGGCGTTCTTCGATGCGCTAAGGTAATTCTCACGAGGTACGGTAACTCCCTCGAATGTTAGAAACAGGAGATTGCTGTCTCGGTGCAGAAAGGATTAGCTACTAATTCTCTTGAATGCGGTGATCTCCATGAACAGTATGATTCCGAATCGAATACATATCATCGGCTCGGTCGGCAGCGGCAAAACGACGCTTGCCAGGGCGCTCTCCGCCCGGCATGGCATCCCCTATTACGAGCTCGACAATGTGGTCTGGGAGCGAGCCAACCCTGACGATATCCGAAGGAGCGAGGCGGACCGGGATGCGCTGCTGCTGGACATCGTGAAGACGGAACGCTGGATCATTGAAGGCGCCCATCTTGAATGGGTCAGCCCCAGCTTCCAGCAGGCGGATCTCATCGTTTTCCTGAATCCTCCCTACTCCACAAGAACCTACCGGATCATCACCAGATTCATCAAACAGCGGCTTGGACTGGAACAGGCGCACTATAAACCCGTCTGGATCATGCTCCTGAACATGTTCAAATGGAGCGCGTCTTTTCAGCGCGAGGGCAGGCACCGGATCCAGCACACGCTTAGGAGCTATCCCGATAAAGTGCTCATTGTGAAAAACCATAAACAGCTCATGCAGCAGCTGGAGCTGTGGCCACCTCCAACCGGAGGAAACAACCCGGTCGCAGAGATCAAGTTAGAAAACGGAACTTAGAAGATGCGGATGAAATAGGCAGCATAGCAGACATAGCTTAACGGAACCATGCTTACTATCGGAACGCAAAGTACCGATTTCGAATTGTGCGTGACATAGAGAAGCATCAGGGCAGGCGGCCCTTCAAGAACGTGGTCGTTAGTGGCGGTAGCTTTGGCCCCCTCGAAAGCATGGTCATTGGTGAGGGCAGAATAGCAGGCATATCGAGAGCATGACCGTTGCTAATAGGCAGTACTTCGGCTCTCGAGAGCATGGCCGTTGGTGAGGGCAGAATAGCAGGCATATCGAGAGCATGACCGTTGCTAATAGGCAGTACTTCGGCTCTCGAGAGCGTAGCCGTTGATGATGGGCAGTACTTCGGCTCTCGAGAGCGTGGGAGTTGCTAATGGGCAGACACAAGAGGACCTCCTAACGGAGGTCCTCTACTGCTAACAGACACAGTTGACGCTATTGGAGGAAAAAAGCTCCTTTTAAAATCGCAACGGACCTGAGGTACCTTAATTCGTAATATCACAGGTGTTTGAACAGGGAAAACTCTTTATAACGACTGTGGTGTCCGTTACATTTGGGATTGTGCGTTTTTACGGTAAATAACGTCCGCTGGGTCCATTAGAGATTCAAACCAGGGCAGTCAAATCATGCACCCCGCCCGAAACAAAGGCTTACCGGCTTCCGTATGCTGGGAGCGTAATTGCTTCCTAGCTTGTGTCACCATCCAGCCTCCGTTTCACCGATTCAGGAGTTCCGAACTCAGCCGCTAACCGGTTGAGCATCTCCGTACTCTGCAGCTCCTGGGCAGCTTGTTCATCATTCAGAAAATATCCATACTCAAATACCGTTCTCCCGTATCCGGCGCAATGCAGACGACTCGCTTCCCTTCCCCCAGCCGTTCTGCCACGCGAAGGGCTGCGAATACCGAAGCGCCGGAGGACGGTCCGACCAGAATTCCTTCCTTGCGTGCCAAATCCCGAACAGTTTGCAGCGCATCCTCGTCAGCGATCTGTATGATCTCATCATACACACTCGTGTTCAGGATCTTCGGCACGAAGCCCGGACTTGTGCCAACCAGCTTGTGCGGTCCCGGTTGTCCGCCGGAAAGCACAGGCGAGCCCTTCGGCTCGACCACCGCGATATGCAGGCTCGGCAGAGACTTTCGCAGCTCCTCTCCGGTTCCGGTTACCGTACCGCCCGTTCCAGCAGTCGCAACAAAAGCATCCAGCCGCCCTTCCATCTGCTCCAATATTTCCGGTGCTGTAGTCACCCGGTGAATATCCGGGTTAGCGGCATTCTCGAACTGCTGCGGGATGAAACTTCCCGGAATCCGCTCTCGAAGCTCAAGCGCTTTGGCAATTGAGCCCGGCATACGCTCGCTGCTCGGCGTCAGCACGACCTCCGCCCCGTATGCCTTTAATATGTTAATCCGCTCCTTGGACATGTTATCCGGCATAATCAATATGGCCCGGTAGCCCTTAGCTGCCGCAATCATCGCCAGGCCAATGCCCGTGTTACCGCTGGTCGGCTCTATGATCGTGCCGCCCGGCTGGAGCAGGCCCTGCTCCTCCGCGGTATGAATTAGATTGTAGGCTGCGCGGTCCTTCACGCTTCCCGAAGGATTGAATCTCTCCAGCTTTACATAAACATCGGCGGCCTCTGCAGACGCCAGCCCCTGAAGTTTTACCATTGGCGTCTGACCGATCATATCAACAATGCTATTATAAATCTCCATGACGTTCTCCTTTATATATGAAGTGAAGGAACTCCCCACCAAATCTCTAACAAAGACAATAAACTTACTCGGATTATATGCAAGTTCCTCCCCTATTGTCAATGAAGCTCAGCATGCCGCCAAACTCTGTCAGGATGACAACGCACCAGGTGTTACGTCCTTTGCTCGCTGCAAAATCTTTGGCTCGGCAAGAGCATGGCTCGCCGCTCCACCATGACTTTATGGTATGCTGTTTTAAGGAAAATTCCCTTCGATCTGCATGAAGAAGACAAACCCTATGCTAAGGTACTTCTTCTACAAGAACAAGGTTTCATTCTCCTTAAATCCCCTACCTTCAAATCCATTCATGAATCTATAAACTTATATCTGGACTCATAAAGGAGGCGCAAGAAAAGCGTGAATATCCCGCTGTTACTACCTGAAGATCAACCCATACTGCTGCTCGACCGAACCGATGATTTAACACAGCAGGACGTGCTGTGCCATTTTGCGCTGGACGAGCTCCTATGCAGACTGACCGGAGAGGGCGGACCCGCGATCTGCCATATATGGCGGCATCCGCGCGCTTTTGTCATGGGTGTGCGCGACAGCAGACTGCCCCAAGCTGCACAGGGGGAAGCCCTGCTTCGCTCACTCGGCTATGATACCGCCGTCCGTCATTCAGGCGGGGCTGCGGTTCCCTTGGACTCCGGGGTCGTAAACCTGTCCCTTATTCTTCCGTTTGCATCCAAGGGACCTGCGCCTGATTTTCATCAGGACTTTGAAATCATGGTGGAGCTGATCCGGGAAGCGCTGCACAGCACCGGGCAAAGGGTCGATACCGGCGAGATTGCCGGAGCATTCTGCCCGGGGACATTCGATTTGAGCATTCGAGGTCTTAAATTTTGCGGCATAGCCCAGCGCAGGCAGCGAAAAGCTTTTATCATTCAAGCTTTTATCATCGCCCAAGGCTCAGGCTGCGAACGCGCCCGCCTCGTTCGTTCTTTCTATGATATTGCAGCGGAAACAGCAGATCCGAAGCAGTACCCTATCGTAGAAACTACCAGCACGGCCAGTCTCGAGGAACTGACAAATATCGGGAGCGGCGCAGCAGCGGTACAGCAGTTTATAACAGCGGTAAGAGAGGTTATCCGCAATGGGCAGTCGGACAAAGATTTAACAGGAGTCGCCTCCAGATTCGTTATGCCAACAACCGAGGAAATCCGGATGATGGCTGACCAGATGCGGCAGCGATATAACAACAAGTAGATATAAGGGTGGGAATGCCGCTGCATGTGGCTGGCGGATTCATGCGGTGACATGCACGCAGTCGCTAATGCTTGGGGATGATAGTGCTTGTTGACCCGGCTCACGTAGTTACCGATATTAGTAGCTGCTTGCCGCGTGTGGTCGCTAATCAATTGGCTCCATGTAACCGCCTGCGTTGCGTGCGGTTCATCTCCTCCATCCCACACCGCCCCGCCCGCTGTGAGAGCACCGTTCGGGGCAAGCCACTGAATGGCCCATCAACAGGAGCCGCGGAAAGGTATAATGGCACCCCCATCTGGGGTATGCCATTAGTATCAAGGTTCCCGCAACCTAAAGGTGAGGTGAAGATCCGGTGGACCCATCGGAAGATCGGTGTGAATGCTGCGGCAGGTCAGGTGTAGAAACAACGATTCACCATCTGACACCCAAGGAATATGGCGGCGTTAACCTTCCTACGGCCCTGCTGTGTATCCCTTGTCACAGACACATTCATCATCTTTTTACAAACAAACAGCTCATTGATCTGGAGCTAACTACGATATCAGCTCTGCAGCTCAATCCTGCCATGCAATCCTTCATCCGCTGGATCCGCAAGACTCCCCCTGGCACTATCCCCAAATCCCGTAAATCCAGAAATGTACGGGGGCGCCGCTAACAACCTGTTCTGACCGCCCCTTTAAGGTATAACACCCCCTCAGATTACTTTATTTTTACAATTGCACCAATAATGGATGATACTCTCTTAACACTTCCCCTATACACTTGTCCTGATGGCAATTTATATTAGGGGTGGATAAGCTTGAGTAAAACAATGGACCGCAAAACGTTTCTGTCTTATCTGGGTACCGGCGCAACCGCATTGGCAGCCGCATCCGCTGGCTTGGGCGTATTAGAAGGCAAGGCTTCCGCTATGTCCGGAACCGCAAATCATCTGTTCGGATTCAAAACGAATCGGGTCAGCGGCTATTTCGAGCCTATCGAGCCAACCAAAGCAGATCAGCTCGTCCTGCCTAAAAATTTTAAATACGATGTCATTGCAGCTTTCGACGATGTGATTAATCCCGCTGGCGAAAAATTCGGCTCCGGCTGTGACTACAACGCCTTCTTCCCGATTAAGGGCTCCAATGTCCGCGGCCTGCTGGTCAACAATCACGAGTACTCGACCATATTCTCGATCGGACCGGTGAAGGACGGTAAAATGTCCGCGGATCAAATCCATAAAAACCTGTATTACCAAGGCATGTCAGTGATCGAAGTATACCGCGACGAGAAGGGTGTATGGAAAATGGACACCACCTCCACCCATGCCCGCCGCATCAACGGCTTCACTAAATTCGACATTACCGGCCCTGCCAAAGGCATTCCAGCCTTGAAAGGCGCCACAACCGCAACAGGCACATTTGCCAACTGCTCCGGCGGCGTAACGCTGTGGAACACGGTTTTGTCTTGTGAAGAGAATTTTGAGGAAACCGCAGCGGTCTCGAAGCTGCCGGATACCCATTACGGTTGGGTCGTTGAGGTCGATCCGTTCGACAAATCCTTCTTGAAAAAACACACCGCTCTCGGCAGATTCAATCATGAAAATACGGCCATGGGCCTTGCCGCAGACGGCCGGATCGTTGTCTATATGGGCGACGACAAGAAGGATGCCTGTGTCTATAAATTTATCAGCAAGAACAAATATGACAAAAGCAAAGGCCGCGCCAACTCCGCACTTCTGGAAGAGGGAACCCTGTATGTTGCCAACCTGAAGTCGGGCAAATGGCAGCCGGTCACTCTGGAAGCTGTAACAAAAGCCATTGCAGAGGACAAAGAGGCACAAGCCAAATTCAAGTCCCAAGGCGACGTCGTGACTTACTGTCAGGAAGCTGCGCGTTTTGTTGGTGGAACGCCGACAGACCGTCCGGAAGACATCGAAATTTCTCCGTTCGATAACACGGTGTTTATCTGCCATACAAACAACGACAATCACGGCAATATCCACGGCCATATCACGCGCATTTTTGAAGCGGGCAACGATTTGGCGGCCATGGAATTCGACTTTGAAATCTTTGCTGCGGGCGGACGCCAATCCGGCTTCAGTTCACCAGACAACCTGGCCTTCGACTCGAACGGCGATCTGTGGGTCGTGACGGACATCTCCAGCAGCAGCCAGAACAAAGGTGTTCACAAACCCTTTATGAATAACGGACTGTTCGTCATTCCAACAAGCGGACCGGATCAAGGAGCTGCGCTGCAATTTGCTTCTGGTCCGGTAGAGTCGGAGCTTACCGGTCCCTTCTTCACACCCGATGAGCAGACGCTCTTCCTGTCCGTTCAACACCCAGGTGAGAATACGGAGGACCTCAGCAAGCCAAGCAGCACATGGCCTCACCGCTCCGGCGAGAACATGGCGCGCTGTGCCGTCGTGGCGATTAGCGGATTCAAATTAGAATCATAATCCAGCATAGAAAGGGGTTAACATCATGCCGTTTGGAAATATCGGAATCGGTGGCCTGGTTCTCATTTTGATTATTGCACTCATTATATTCGGTCCCTCCAAACTTCCCGAGCTCGGTCGCGCTTTCGGGCGAACTCTAAGTGAATTCAAGGGCGCAACCCGCAACTTGATGAACGGAGACGATGAGAATGAGAAGAAAGACGATGCTACGCAAACTACTGCAGCAGCCAGTAAGCAGCACAGCTGATCCAAACGACCAGAGCGCGGTCGAGCATCTGGAAGAAATGCGGAAGCGCCTGATCCGCACGCTGATTGCGTTTCTCGTAGCGATGACGGCCGCCTTCATCTATGTTGAGAAGATCTACCATTGGCTGGTACGAGGCATGGACGAGCAGCTCGTTCTGCTTGGTCCCTCCGAGGTAATGTGGGTGTATATGATCATTGCCGGTGTGGTTGCCGTTACCGTTACACTTCCGATTGCCGCTTATCAAATATGGCGGTTCGTGCAGCCGGCATTGCCTGATGGGACACACCGCTCTGCCATGCAGCTCATTCCCGTAATCAGCCTGTTATTTATTGCAGGCATATGCTTTGGATACTTTGTGCTCTTTCCCATGGTGCTCCAGTTCATGCAGCGGATGGCCGAGGGACAATTCCAGACCATGTACACGGCGCAAAAGTATTTTACGTTCATGATTCATATGACCGTTCCGTTCGGGTTCCTGTTCGAAATGCCCGCGATCGTCGTATTTCTGACAAAGCTTGGCATCGTGAATCCGCATCGTCTGGCCAAAATACGTAAATCGGCCTACTTCCTGCTCTGTATCGTAGCTGTCACCATCACACCACCGGATATCATGTCCGACCTGATTGTGATCGTTCCGCTGTTCCTGCTGTACGAAATTAGCGTTTCTATCTCCAAACTCATCTATCGGAAGCAGCAGCTGCTGTCGCAAGCGGAAGGCAGCATATCCTAAAACCGTTCGTTTCCCCCGAAATAGGACGGAACCTTTTATAACCCGTGAACAGACGCCTATGCGAATAGGGTGTCATATTCACGGGTTCTTTTTTATGAACCAAATGTAAGATTATCTTACATGATTTATACTGAATTTGCTCTAAAATGATTGACACCTTCAAGAAATTGCATTAGCTTTACTTAGTAATAAAGGAATTATCTACTTTATTGTCATTATTATGTTAGATACAGGAGGTGAAAACGAGTGGCGAGAGTCTGGATCATTAACATATGTTATGAATTATAACATGTGTGCGATCGAACGGGAGATACAAAAAAAACTGCGAATGGGGGAAGCCATTGATGTTAAGAAAACAAACCAAGCTGTTCAAACGCGCGATGTCCATGACACTTCTGCTTGGATTGGTGATGAACAGCATTACCGCGGCGGCGGCCGAGCGGTTTACCTATGAGGAAATTACATTGAAGGAACTAGAGCAGGGTTACGCCGCAGGAGCGTTCAAGACCGAAGAGATCGTGAAGGCATACCTTGACCGCATCAACATCTATGAATCCAATTACAATGCGTTTACCATGATGAATGTCAATGCGCTCCAGGAAGCTCGCGAGATTGACCGCCGCCGGACGGCTGGCGAGAAGCTCGGCCCCCTTGCCGGTGTTCCGATTGTCATTAAGGAAGCCGTTGACGTCGCCGGCTTTCCGTCCACCTTCGGCTGGGCTCCGCTCAGCAAAGAGCTCGGAGGGATCGAGCTGATTCCGGAGAAGGATGCCCCTGTCGTTGCCCGGCTGAAAGCAGCCGGTGCGATTATATTGGGCAAGACCAATATCCCGGCATTCAGCTCCGACGGCACGCGCGCCAGCTCCAGCTGGGCTGGCGACACCTATAATGCCGTAGACCGGAAGCTGGTGCCGGGCGCCAGCAGTTCCGGCACAGCCATGTCCATCTCGGGCAATTTTGCCGTGCTCGGCATTGCGGAGGAAACCGGCGGATCGATCCAGAATCCGGCGGCGGCCCAAGCGCTGGTTGGCATCAAGCCAACCTTCGGATTGGTGCCAAATGCCGGAGTTGTTCCTCTCGCCGGAAGCACCAGGGACGTTGTCGGTCCGCATGCCCGAACGGTCCATGATGCAGCCGTGATGCTGGACGTCATTGCCGGCTACACGGCCGAAGATGCCAAGACCGTGGCCTCGATCGGCAACATCCCCCGCAAAGGCTACACATCCAAGCTCAACTCGCTCGCGCTCAAGAACAAGCGCATCGGTCTCTATGGACCGGGATGGCTCGGCGAGGAACTGACAGCGGAAACGCAGCAGCTGTATGACCGTGCCGTGAAGGAGCTGGAGAGCCAGGGGGCCATCGTGGTTACCGATCCATTTGCCGATACGGAATTTGCCGAATTCGCCAAATCGGCCGGCTCCATTGGCATTGAATCGATCGTGTATGACATGGAACAGTATCTAAAGCGTTTAGGGCCAAATGCAGCAATTAAATCAGTTCACGAACTGATCAAGAAGACCGGCGAGACCCCTTCGGCACTCGCTAAATACGAGGAAGCCCTGAAAAATCCAGATGCCATTCCCGATTTATCCAAATTCACAGAGGCCAGAACAAAGTATCTTCATATTTTTAACGGTGTAATGGATCAACATCGCTTGGACGCACTCGTATTTCCTCAAATGTACAAAGAAACGCCGCTTCTTCACAGCGAAGACAAAATCGCGGATACCACCGTTCCCGAGATTAACATTGCGGGGGTTCCTCTGGTTACAGTACCTGCAGGATATTATAAGAGCGGCTCCCCGTTTGCCATCGCTTTTGTCGGCAAAATGTGGAGCGAGGCCGATCTGCTCGGAATGGCCTACGACTATGAACAGGCAACGAAGCACCGCGTTGCACCAACGCTTCTCGCAAAACCTTAATCGCTGTCTATATCAAGCTTATACAGACCAACCGGAGCCATGGACGGCTCCGGTTTTTTTGGCAATGATATGTCTGACAGATGTCCTCGGATTCCACCCCTAGCTGCTTCTGTAAGGTACATCCGAATGCTCATGTGCATCCGTACCTGGTCTGAGACTTTTGGCATGATTCCTCTGAAATTTAGCATTGATCCATTGATTTATTAGAGAAGTTCTCCTAGTATTTTTAGTAGGAACATCTAGCGGCTTGGCACTATGGCAATAGCTTCGCTGTCTTTATGAGAGCGCTATCGCTGCTGCTGTTTAAAATACGGGGGGTTGCAGATATGAAATGGAATCACTTCAAGTCCAAGCTTCTGCTTAAATATACGCTGTCCTATATCTCCATTTTCCTTATACCTCTTGTTATATTAACCATCATTATTTATCATAATGCCGTCAATACCCTCCGATCAGAGATCGAACAAACCAATGTCAATCAGCTGACCCAGGCAAAAACCGTCATTGATGACCGCATGAAAGAATTGCAGGACATCGCCTTTCGCATTGCCTATGACGAGCAGTTAACGCGGTATTGGACCCACCATCCCTACTACAGCCGGGAATCGATTGGAGCCCTGGTCAAATACAAAGCCAACAGTTCCATTATCGATGAACTATTCCTGTTCTTCCGCGGAGATGATAGCATCTACTCCTCTCAGGGCTTCGAGAACCTGGATGTATTCACAGGCCGCTACAAATTCAATACCTGGAACGAAGCGGACATGGTCCGCGATCTGAATAACGTGCAATTCCCCACCATGCGCCCGGCGGAGCAGGTCGTGCAAGGCACCAAAATCCAGAATTCCATGCTGGCCTACCTTGTACCGATTGCACCTAACAACACGCCCGCCCACGGAACCGTCATGTACTTGATTCACGAATCCAACCTCACCGGATTGATTGATTCCATTCTCAGCGACTACCATGGGATGACTTATATCTTCGATAATTACGGGCAGGTGCTGGCCGCCAATTACAAAGGGGAAACCATTACCGAAGAGGAAGTCAATGCGTTGTTTGCGCTTGAGCCCGGCACGCACAGCCTCTCACTAAATCAAGAACCGCATTCGGTGGTATCCGTCAAATCTGAAGCTGGCTGGACTTATGTAACCGCGATGCCGAGCAACCAGTTTTTCAGCCGGATCGTCCATATTCGCACCTTTATTATTCTGGTGTTCTCCTTCGTGGTGGTGATGGGCACCATTCTGGCCATTATGCTGGCCCGGCGACAATACCATCCGATATCAGACCTGATGGAGTTCATCCGACTGAAGAACAACCCGGAACCATCCACATCCAGCAACGAGCTGGAATGGATCAAGAAAACGCTGCACGATTACAGCCAGCGCGTGGATCTTCAGGAGCCCTACGCTCGCAATCATATACTGCTCATGCTGCTGAAGCATGGTCATACCGGAGAATTCCCCTCAGAGTTTACGGAGAAGCTCGGCATCCGCTTCAGCAGGTCCCATTATTTTGTGGTGACCATGGGCTGGGAAACGCATGCCTTCCCCATCGGGGATAACCCTGAGCGGAGACCTGTCATGCAGCTGATGAACGATGTGGAACTGCCGGAGTTTTCCGCTTATGCCTATGGTGTGGAGCTGCCACAGCCAGATCAACTGGCACTTATTGTCGGGTTTGATGCCGAAACCGGGCATGAAGCCAGTCTGAATGCCCGTATGGAGCCCATCGTCGAAGCACTGCAATCGATGGCGGCAGAGCATACCGGCGCTGCACCCGCAATCGGGATAGGCAACCGCTACAGTTATCCCGAGCAGCTGAATCAGTCCTACATCGAGGCGTCGACCGCTCTGGAGTCGTCCATGCTGCACGGACAGGGCAGCAGCACCTTCTTCAACGCCCTTTCCGGTTCCGGCACACAGGATTCCTCCTTCTGGGTTCCCAAGGATGTACTGCTGAAGCTGGTTCAGAGCTTGAAACAGGGCAGTTACGATGTGGCGGTTCAGATGGTATCCACCGCGCTGAATAACCTGAAAGCGGAAATGCCGTCCGTACCGCTGCTCCGCTGCATCTGCTTCGATATTCTGAATACGATGCTAAAAACGGCCTCGGAGCTTGGCATCCATCATGTGGTTCATCAGCTTCCAAGGGTTACCTCCTACGACTCGCTGGAGGATCTGGAGAAGAAACTGGCAGGCCTGGCCGCCGAAATCTGCGCCCATGTCGAGGCGAAGAGCGAGACGGAAGAAAGCTCGTTGATGGACGAAATCGTTGCTTATATCGATGCCAATTTCACGGATTACGACCTCAGCCTGGGCACGATCTCATCCAAATTTACCATCTCTTCATCGTATTTCAGCCGCTCCTTTAAAGAGAAAATCGGCATGAATTTCACTCAATATATCTGGCAGAAACGGATGGATGAGGTCATCCGGCTGCTGCTGCATACCACCGATCCGTTAAAGGATATCATCACGCGTGTCGGTTACCTGGATACACCAAACTTCATCCGTAAATTCAAGAAAGAGACGGGTTATACGCCCGGACAATACCGCAAGATGCACAGTCCCAACGGCTCGGCCGATTCCTCGGATGATGACGAAGAGGAGTGTATCGGGTGATGGGTAACGGGTTCGGCCGACCGCGATGGAAAGTGCATCTGATAACAGCTTCGAACGACAGCAACGAAGAGCGCATCGGGTAACGGCTTCGAACGACGGCGACGAAGATCCCATCGGGTAAGCGATTCGCCGAATAAATCAAAAACCTCCTCTTAACCGTACAGTTAAGGGGAGGTTTTCGTATATTTTAACGGTCACTTTTCGAGCCAGCCAAACTACGTCGTACGCCAAGCCCCTTCTATTTTGCAGCAGGGATGCCTTGAAGTCCTTGATGCATTGCATCCAGCAGGCGGCGAGTCGGGTCGCAGCCGTATTCCCAGAACATGATCCCGGCCAGGCCTTGCTCCTTCACATAATCGCATTTGCACCGGATCGATTCTTCATCATCATAAGAAATTAGGCTGGACCCGTTAAACAGGTACGGCGCACAGGCTTCCTCGTCCCAATATCGAACGTAGCCGTTCTTGTTGATGTAATTCGCGTCCAGCTCGGCAAAGGCCGGACCGTAGCCGCCTGTGCTGCCAGCCATTTGGTGAAGTCCCTGGTTTCGATCCGGAACCTCAGTCCAGATCCGCGAGTAAAATGCGGCACCGATCACCATCTTCTCCTTCGGGACGCCCGCGCGAGCGAACAGGTTCACAGACGCATCTGTACTGATTCGGAACAGATCGCCGGTTGGCGTGTACAGATTCGTATGATGACCGGTCAGAACCTGAAAACCGCCGCGCATATCATAGGTCATCAACTGGACAAAGTCGAGGTAGCGCTGCACCTCGTCCATCTCTGTACCGTCCAGGTAGTATTGGTCTGCACCTGCCGCGATTGTAAGCAGATAATGGCGGCTATCCCCGGATCCCTTGGCATCCAGTGCCTCCCGAATCGCCTTGAGAAGCAAGGTGAAATTCCGTTTGTCATCCGGACTCGAGGCGATGCCGGCTTCACCGTAACAAGGATACTCCCAGTCCAGATCGATCCCGTCAAAAGGGTATTCTTCCAGCACCCGGACGGCCGATGCGGCCATGCTGTTCCTTCCTGTCTCGGTGGAGGCGGCTTCGGAGAAACCGCCAGCGCTCCAGCCTCCAACGGACAGCAGCACCGTAAGATGCGGGTGATCCCGCTTGATGTTCCGGACAACCTCGCCGTTCTTCAAATGCTCGGTCGTGATCTCATCATGCTTGACGTGGCCGAAGGCGACGTTCAGGTGGGTTAACTTCAACAGATCCTCATGCGCCATGTCGGGAAGAACAGCATCGACGGCATAACCTGCAGCAATATAGTTCGTCATATTCTTCACTCCGATCCATTCGAAAATTGAGATATCGCCGCTGCAATCTGCAGAGCTTCCTTCCCGGTACCGATCTTGTACCCGGAAGCCGTATAACGGATTTGATCCCGGCTATCCAGCACGAACAGATGAGGATAGCCAGCTTCGTGAGCCGCGGGCTTCGGAATGAAACCGGACAAGGAGGCATAACTGGAATCCCGCACAAAAACCGTGCGTACCGGCAGCCTCGGATAACCGGCAGGGTCGAAGGAAACGTTCCATTCCGTATCTCCGATCACCAGCACGATCGGCATTCCCAGCTGATCGAACGATTCAGCCAGCTCGCTCAGCTCGCGAATCAGATGTTTGGTCGGCTCCCGCTCCGGTTCAATCCAGGCAGCAATGGAACCCGCCGATTCCAGAAGATCCTCCAGTACGACCTCTGATCCATCCAGACGGGTCAGTACACTGCCTGTTGCCAGTTTGCCCAGCACGGGGATATCGACCACCGTCTCCCGATAAGTCAGCACAACCTCCGTGGTGTCCCCGGCACGCACGGTAAAGTAAAGGAAGCGCACGCTTACGGTTCCATCCTTCAGACGGATGCCTGTAGTCAAGCGATAGGCTCCCGGTTCAACCTCGTATGACTCATCGTAGACATCGGTGCTGCCATACGGATAAACCAGCGTTTTATACACGCCATCTTCCAGGCGGGCCAACGAGAAGTTCTCGGCATAGGATGCGGCCGGCGCATCCTGTGGAGCCTCGGAATCTCTGAGGAGCTGCAGCATTCCCCAACCGGAGCTCTCCTGAATGCGAGGCGAGCCGAGACTGAACACGGCATCTTCCCAGCCTCCGTCGACCAAGTACTGCGGCTTCTGCTCGCTCGGATGCAATCGGGCCGGAATGCCCAAGCTGCGGCATACAGCCACAAACAGAATATCAAGCGACTGCAGATCCCCCTTCATCAGACTGTAGGTCCCTGCCGGATTTCCTTTGCCCTTCAAGTTGGGAAGATCCTCATAATGCGTATAGCCCTGTTCCAGAAGGCGGGCAAGCTTCGAAGGCTCCTCCCTGAATGCCGCCGCCTCGCCCGCTGAATAGGCATTCTGAAACAAGCTTCGGTAAGGAACCACCATTTCATAGGAAACCCGCGGGCACAGGATGTACTTCGCGAACGTTTCCTCTGCCCATTGTCCGCGCTGCGAGAGTGCGCCAATCAGATGATCATCCAGCGTCTGCCGACAGGTATCGATCAAATCCTTCTCGTTCAGCGACTCCAGCAGCCGCAGCGGCCACTCGCCGTATTCACTGGAGCGCCCCTCCAGAAAAGCTGCGACTTCGCGGCTGTTGCCCCGTGCCTTCCGCAGAATATCCCACACCCGCTCCGGAGACAGTTCAGTCTTATGAGCCAGTGCGAAAGCCTCTTCCTCACTCGGGAATGTACGCTCATATTCGCTCCGGGTCTTAGCCCCTTCCTCAAGACGGCGATTGTGATCCCGGATCTTCTCCTCCGGTAACGCAATCGCCGCTTCCCCCTCTCCTTCCGGGGGAGGGACCATATCGAAATCCACAATCCCTGCCGGCTGCTCTGATGAGTCCAGCACAAGCTCAACACACTCGCCGTCCTGACCCTTGAAGAGGGTTTCATTCCACCGGCCGCCGCTGACCGCACGAATCAAGAGATCGCCATAACCTGTCTTGAAGGCAGCCTTCCCTTGCTGATCGGTCTTGATTTCGGCAATGGGATAAAATTCCGCCATATTGTACAGCTCAAAGCGGACACTTGCGCCGGATACGGGCGCTCCCTGCCGATCCTTCACGCTCACGTAAAGGGTGCGGGCCGGCGCATAGTTCTCCAGTAAATTAATCTCTGTAAATCCCTTTTCATAGAGGGTAATATCCTCCGGTCCGGGATAATCGGCAAAAATTCGTGTATTGATCAGCATCGCTCTGCGGGCTGGCGGACTGAACCAGCCTTGATTCAGGCGGGCTTCCGGTTCGCATGCCCCGATGTAATACCACTGGCCGTCCGCCCATGCCTCCACCCAGGCATGGTTGCTATCGCAATGGGCCCAGCGCGGCGTATAGACCTGACGCGCAGGTATGCCAATGCTTCGAAGAGCGGCCACCGCCAGTGTGGACTCCTCGCCGCAGCGCCCGCGCGCATTGCGGATCAAGGTCAGCGGCGATATCGTACGCAGATCGCTGCCGATGTAAGTTGCCTTCTCGTGGCACCAGTAATTGGTTTCGAGAATGGCGTCTGCCATGGATAACTTGGCTGTCCGTTCTGCCAATTCGTTGTAGAGAATACCGCGGTAATCCTCAATATTCTCCGTATTGACCCGGTAGGGAAGCACAAAATGCAGGAACAAGTGATCCGGCACGCGGTCTCCCCAAGGGACGCGCTTGCGGGTGTCCAGCGTTCTGCGCACATGGCTGAGGAACAACTCTCCGTCATAGTCGGCCAAATCGTTCACCGGCATGTAGGCAAACAAATATTTTAAGGCCCAAGTCTCTTCTTCCGTTAATTCCTGCCCAAAAATATGGAACAGCTTATCTTTGCGGCCTTCCGCAAACACGACCTTCTCTCGGAATTTTTGCTCGATCCGCTCGAGCATCTGCGAATCCATTGAGAACACCAAGGTTTGGCTGGTCATCCTCCGTTCACTCCCTCCATAACTTTCCGTCTTCCCGTACACAGATTAGGGCTGTTCCATCAGAGGAAGGCGCACTAATCTGGAACAGGCTGCGAGTCGTTTCAATGACAGGCTCGATGCTCCATGAATCCTCACCCATGAGCAGCTTCACATCCTGTGTAAATTCACCCTGGGCTTCATAATAATTACGTTCGCGGTAGTAGAGCCTGCGAAGCTCCCACTTGATCCTTTCGTCATCCGGAAGCGTAAACGACCGGGGCCCCTCGCCGTCCGCGAATACGACATATCCCCACAGCTCCGGATAATGCATATTGATAATGCCCATAGGCGACCAGACCCAGTTGTCCTCCGGATAAGGCTTCCCCGTCTCCGGGTTTAGCACCTTGCGGTACTCACCGTCCTGCACCTCAGCCTGCCATTCCACCCGCGAGAAGTTGACGCGCCAGAACTCTCCCGGAGCAGGCGGGCGCCCGCCTTCGGCACACTCCTTAAGACTGGTCCAGGGAATCGCCACTTCCAGACTCCATTTCCGGTTATCGGCGTCAGGACGGTTCAGCTCCCCGTCGATAGACACCGCCGTCTTGAGACCGCTGATATCCCAGCCGTTGACCGGAGGCCCGCCGTCCCGATACGGCTTCACCAGCAGCAGGTCCCACACCGTGTTCAGCGCATTGATCTCGAATTCATAATATTGGTGGGTGTCCCCGTCCGGATCGATGAAAATCTCAAAGTCATTATCGTAGAAAATAACGGAATCGCGCTCCGTCAAGGTAGCCCATATCTGATCTTCGATCAGCTCGGCAGCAAAGTAGAAATAGTTGTCATCCCACAGCATTTTTACCCGTGTCTGCTTCCCAGGCAAAGGACGAAGATCCCCTTCGATATCAACGAAGTCCTCAGTCCAATAGGCCGCAGCCCAGAATGCCTTATCCACGCGGCCGTCCAGCACCAGCGGCTGCCCCGCACGCTGGCATATATAATGCTTGGGAGCATACTCAATCCTCGGCTCCGGCACTCCACTTTGGTTCATGTCGCCCTCTCCGCTTCGTAAGGGAGACCCTTGCACCCCTCGGCGCTTGGCCCTCCCCGTATGATTAGTTATGAGTCACAACGGCTCCTGAGCCGCCGTACATCTCCAGCTCCTCCTCCAATTCCAGCTTCAGCACCGTCACCTGCTCATGCGTGTCTTCCGGGGTCATCCTGATCCAGGTCGTTCCCGGAATGTTGAACCAGGGCACGCCCCCGTGAATCTCATGAGCAAGCTCTTTCCCTGAATGCAGCACGGTAATCTTCCTGATCTTGTTGCAAAGCCCCTTGATGCACACTCTCTCTTTCGGATTGTCATACACAAACAGGTACAATGTCTTTCTGTCCTCGGATACGGTGCTGCCTCCCAGATAATAGCGGGACATGATGCCTTCTCCCGTTCCGAACACGGCCTCTTCATGGGTCCGAATCCATGCTCCCAGCCCAAGCAGAATATCCTCCTGCCTCTTATCGATGGTGCCGTCTTCGCGCGGACCGATATCCAGCAGCATATTGCCGCCCATTGAAATGCAGTCACAGAACATCCGAATGATCTGGTGTAACGATTTATATTTATGATCCGTTGGCACATAGCCCCAGGATGTGTTGATCGTGGTGCAGAATTCCCATGGCCCCTCCGGTCTCGTGATCGGTATGCCCTGCTCCGGCGTCTTATAATCGCCATAGCCTTGAAGACGGGAGTTGATGATAATGTCCGAGTTAAAGGATTGCAGGTAATGCTTGAACTCCGGCAGATTCCACTGTTCGGCGCTCCGTTCCCAGTCGCCGTCGAACCACAGCAGATCCACCTTTCCGTAATTCGTCAGAATCTCCCGCAGCTGGTTGTTGTTGAACTCCAGAAATTTCTTCCACTTCTCCTGATCCTGAACGCCGTCCACGGGACTTGAATGCGGGTTGACGCCGCTGAGATCCTCCGGCACCCTGCCTCCTTCGAACACATTCGGATAATCCGGATGCGACCAATCGATCAGGGAGAAATACATACCCAGGTAAATCCCCTTCTCCCTGATCGCTTCCGCATACTCCCGCACGATGTCCCGATTGGCCGGAGTCCGCTTCACCACATTGAGGTCACTGTACTGCGTATCCCACAGTGCAACACCGTCATGGTGCTTCGTTGTCAGCACGGCATATCGGGCACCGGATTTCTCAATCAAGTCCGCCCACTTCTCCGCATTGAATCTCGATGCCGTAAAGCCGTTCAGCTGCTTCATGTATTCTTCGTACGAAATCCGTCCATTGTAGAAGGACCACGATTCCGAAACCCCGTCCACGGCATAGATGCCGTAGTGAATGAATATCCCCAGCTTGGCGTCCTGGAACCATTTCTGCATATCTGTTCACACCTCTCCGAAGTCCTTGTATGTGAAAAATCCGTAATGCTGCTGTTCCCGCTCCTTAACGAAACCGCAATACATGCGCGATCGGCGCCAGACCCTGTCGCTCCTGTTCCGGAAGACGGACGGCAATGCCATTCTCCGTGCGGCGGTAATCCAATGCCTCCTGACCCCCTACCAGATCAATGCGGCCAAACGGCGACTGCAACGGAATATGCAGTTCCTCGGGAACCGACTCCTGCTCGCTGCGATACAGGTAGATGGCATAGGTGGTATCGCCATTTTGGGTAAACTGAACGGCACCGGAGGAGTACGGCTCGCAAATACGCGTTCCGTAAATCGCCTCCCCATAGACCTTTAGCCAGGCTCCCATACCCTTCATGCGTGAAATCGCCGTTTCGGACAGTCTTCCATCCGGCTGCGGGCCCACATTGAGCGCCAGATTACCGCCCTTGGCCACAATCTCGACTAGCAGATGGATGAGCTGACGCACCGATTTATAACGATCCTCATAGCGGAAGGAGAAGGAGGTTCCCATCGTGATGCAGCTCTCCCATGGCACATGAAGAGCGCGTTCAGGCAGCGTCTGCTCCGGCGTAATCAGATTCTCGTAAGGTCCGCCAACCGTACGGTCTGCCGAGAGGAGCCAAGGCTGAATTTTGCGCGCCTTGTCCACTGCCTCGCCTAATCGGATATTTTGATCCCGGTAGTCGTTCACCCAGCCTGCATCCAGCCACAGCACATCAATGCGGCCGTAACGGGTCATCAGCTCCATAATCTGCTCGTGCGTAAACTGGACAAACTGCTCCCACAGCCACGGGTATTCCTGCGGGTTATAGCTGGGGCCCCTGGACGTGAAGCTGCCTGCCTCCATCCCCGGCGCCCAGTAGTATGGCGTATGCCAGTCGGCCTTGGAGAAATATGCAGAGATGCCGAGTCCCTTCGCACGGAAGGCGTCGAACAGCTCCTTGGTGATATCGGCGTGTTTATGCGTATGGAACGGACAATCCGGACCCGTGACACGATAGTCGGTCGTATGCGTATCCCACATGCAGAATCCATCATGGTGCTTGGTGGTAAAGTTCAAATATTTGAAGCCGTTATCCGCGGCAAGATCAGCCCACAGCTCAGGCTGAAAGCGAAGCGGATTGAAGGTCTTGTTCAGGTCAAAATACTGCCGCTTGAGCTCCTCCGCATCGATATCCCAGTCGATGCCGTCACGCGACCAATCCGCATCCTTGTCGCTCAGCGCCCAAGATTCAACGAGACCCAGCTGGGAATACGGTCCCCAGTGCATCATCAGCCCAAGCTTCTGGTCCTTGAACCACTCCAGGCGTTCCAGAAGCAGCGGATCCTCCGGCTTCACCCACTTATCCTCACTGCTGAAATTGTGTACGCCCTGCTCTACTACCGCTTGCTCTTCTTCCTCTACCAGCTTATTCTCCGACATGGTGTACCTCCGATATCTGATTTGTGATTATGGCCTTAACAAGATGATGAGGGCTTGCCCGTTAAAAACAACAGCCAACCCCCGGCCTGGAGGGACCGGGATGAGTTGGCTTTTATTTTGGATCTATTTTCTTATTTTCCGGTGTTCCAGCGGTCGTATGCCCCTTGATACAGCTCGACGATACGGTCACTGCCCATCTTCTTGATCTGCGTTATATATTTATCCCAGTTCTCCATCGGTTCCTGACCGGTCACGAATTTCGCTTCCATCTGCTTGACATACGTATCCAGGTCAGACAATAGAGCGGTTGCTTCGCTTTGCTCTTCATTTGTCAAATAAACGTTAGGGAATGGAGCCTTTCCGATTGGCACCAGCTTCTCTTGGTTCTGCTGGTCAATCCACTCATCAAATTCGGTGCGAAGACCCTTCGCGACATCCGGATCGTTAATGCCCGGAGTCAAAATGCCGTAGTTCGGTGTGATTTTGCCGCGGTATTCCTCACGGTCTCCACCACCAGGGACAGGAAGCCACTCTTTCACCCGGTTTTCCTTGTCTTTGAATTTCCACAGCACGCCTTCAGGACCTTGATTGAACAGGGTCGCACCTTCATAGCTGTACAGATAATCGATCCAGCGCATCGTCGCCTCCGGGGACGGGTTGCTGCTGGTAATCGCAAAGGTGCCGCGGGCCGACATACCCGGGTGCTTGCCGTATACAGGAGAGTCTGCGATCTCACTCTTCACAGGTGTCATCAGCGGGTGATCCGTGCTAGGCTCGCCGCCGAGCGTAAAGTACGGATGGTAGTCATTGAAGAGCGCAAGCTTGTTGCTTTCGCCTTTTGCTTTTTTCTGATCGCCGGTTTGCGAGAAGGTCTCATGATCCAGCAGGTCTTCCTTCCACAAGCGGTTCATGAACGTCAGATAGCCTTTGTAGCCTTCTTCCTGGTAAGGATAATGCACTTTTCCGTCTTTATCGGCATAGATTCCTTCGTTGTACATTCCCCAGAAGCCGAAGAAAAACATTCGAAGATCATCGAGTTTTACGGAAGTAAGCGGAATTTCATCTGGTTGACCGTTGCCGTTAGGATCCTCTTCCTTCACACGCTTCAGATACGTATACAATTCCTCCGTAGTCTTAGGCTCTTCCACATTAAGCGCCTTCAGGAACTCGCCGTTATACCACATCGGACCTCTGTACCACACGGCGGCCGTATCGATGAACGGCAGCGCATACATATGTCCGTCAGGCGTCGTAAAGGATTTGCGGACATCCGGATGCTCGTCGAGAATCTTTTTGATATTCGGGGCATATCCTTCGTCAATGTATTTCTCCAGCGGGATCAGAATGCCCTGGCTGCCGTAAGTCACCTGCTCAGCCGGCTTGAGATCCGCAGCGTAGAACATATCTGGCAAATCGCCGCTTGCGAACACCAGATTCTTCTTCGTTTCAAAACTGTCGATTGGCGATAACTGATATTCCAGCTTGATACCCGACAATTTCTCCATCTCTTGAAGGACCGGCATTGTGTTCCAGTCGGCTACGCCCGCATCCTGGGACATAACCTTTAACGTCAGCGGTTTGTCAACGATCGGGAATCCCTCTTTTTTGACCCCTTCGGTACTGGCCGTACCGGAAGTCGAGGAACCTCCCTCTTCTTTGGGTGAACCACAGGCTGCAAGCAATGCTGCTGATAAGGTGAGGCAGAGTACAATCGATGAAGCCTTGCGAAGCTTTTTCATGACAACAACTCCCCTTTTTAGTGTGGATTATGGTTTAAGATCAGCCCTTGACGGAACCAATCATAACACCCTGCACAAAGTAACGCTGAAGGAACGGATAAATCGCAATGACCGGAACGGTCGCAACAATAATGACGGCATATTTGACCAGCGCAGCGATTTCCGCTTTGGTATTCATCGCCGTCGCTGAAGAGGCGTCAATGGCTCCGCCGCCCTGCGCTGCCATCTCCTGAAGCACCAGGATCTGGCGCAGGAAGAGCTGCAGCGGGTACTTCGCTGAATCATTCAGATAGATCATGGCGCTAAAGTAACTGTTCCAGTGTCCGACTCCGTAGAAGAGTGCCATGACAGCAATGATAGGCATGGAGAGCGGAAGCACAATTCGGATGAACAGCCGGAAGTTAGTACACCCGTCGATATGGGCCGCTTCCTGCAGCTCCTTCGGAATGGTGGACTGGAAGAACGTGCGGGATACGATAATATTCCAGATAGATGCGGCGCCTGGCAGAATGAGTGCCCACATGCTGTTCACCATGCCAAGATCCTTAACCAGCAGATAGCTCGGGACGAGCCCTCCGCCGAAGAACATCGTTACCAGGAACAACGCCATGAAGAAGCCCCGTCCTACGAAGTCCGAGCGGCTCAGCGCATACGCTGCCGGCAGGGTGACAATGAGGTTGACAATGGTGCCTACCACCGTATAAATAATCGTATTTTTATAACCGATCCAGATGTTGGCGTTCTCAAACACCCGGGCATAACCGTCAAACGTAATCCCTTTTGGAATAAGCCACATTTCGCCGGAGCTGACATACTTGGGATCACTGATTGAGGCGCTGACGATGTATAGCAGCGGGTACAGCACAATGACGAGCGCTATCGTCAGATAGATGTAGTTGCATACCAGGAACAATTTGTCGCTTCTGCTTTCCTTAACCGCGGATGACATGTGTTTTCCCCTCCTTCTACCACAGACTGTTTTCACTGGTGCGGCGTGCAATTTGGTTCACCGCGATCAGCAGAATCGCATTCACTACCGAGTTGAACAATCCGACAGCTGTGGAGAAACTGTACTGCGCATCAACCAGACCGGAACGGTAGACGAATGTCGAGATGACATCGGACGAGCCCATGTTCAGCGGATTTTGCAGCAGCAGGATTTTCTCGAAGCCGACGCCGAGAATGCTGCCCATGTTCAAAATTAACAAAATGGTGATCGTAGGAATAATGGCCGGGATGTTAATATGAAGAATCCGTTTGAACCGGCTTGCACCGTCCACCACAGCGGCTTCATGCAGCTGCGGGTCCACCCCCGACAGGGCAGCAAGGTATATAATGGTGCCCCACCCTGTACTCTGCCAGACACCGGACAGCACATACACGGTCTTGAACCATGCAGGATCTGTTAGAAATTGAGGCGCTTGAAATCCAAGGCCCTCCACCAGATTGACAATCATCCCTGACGATGGAGACAAGAAGGTAATAATCATACCGGACATGACCACAACGGAAATAAAATGCGGCGCATACGTTACGGTCTGCACGGTGCGCTTGAAGAAGGAATCCCTTACCTCATTGAAGGCCAAGGCCAGAATAATGGGCAGCGGAAAGCCTATAGCCAGCTCGTACAAGCTGATGCTGAGGGTATTCCACAGCAGATCCCAGAAATAATATGAATTGAAGAAGCGTACGAAATGATCGAATCCAACCCACGGACTGCCCGTAACCCCTAATGTAGGGATAAAGTTCTTAAATGCGATTTGTATGCCGTACATCGGCCCGTAATGGAAAATCACAAAGTACAAAAATGCTGGCGCGATAAACAGATACAACTCCCAGTTTCGAATCATCCTCCTCCATAACGTATTTTTCTTGCGATTCGGAATCGTGTTCACCGATAGGTCTGGCGACAAGGCGGACTTCCCATCTGGCTGCATCGGTTGCTCCCTCCTTTTCTAATGAAAATCCGGCCGTCTTTGCAGGAAAAGCGAATAACACTCCTGTTTACATGTAAGGAATGAGGCCACTGACCACACCTCGATATCGTGCGGCTCTGCTTCGCTTTGGAAAATTGTTAACGCTTACATCCCAAGTGTATGAACCGCGGGCTCATCCGTAAATATGTCGTTTTCAATTGTCACCTTAAGACCCGGAAAGTGCTGTCATCACGGGGTTTTGGGCTTTTGACCCCAACTTGCCATTGTCATTTCGGAGAAGTAAAACATGTAGAATTTGACCCTTTTCCCACCTGAAGTTGTCATTACAGCATCGTGCATGAGCTTGACAGATGCCAGATCTGAACGTAAGTTGGAAAAATAAACCGTAAAGACAAAACCCACATATTCTTCACGAAACGAGGTATTCACGTATGCAGACATCATCCTGGATTCTGGCCGGTTATGCAGGGCGCAAGGTCTTATCCCAGATCACTGCCGAGGATGCCCAGCGGCTCACTCATCTAAACGTTGCTTTCGCTCATATCCAAGAAGACAAGATTACGTATGCTGACACGGATACCGTTCACGAAATCCAGCGCCTGAAATCCATCAATCCCAAGCTCACGATCCTGTTATCCGTTGGCGGCTGGGGCTCAGACGGATTCTCGGAAGCTGCATCCACGGCAGCGGGAAGACAAAGCGTGTGCGAATCAGCGATAGCTCTGCTGCAGGAGTTTCCTTTTGACGGCATCGACCTGGACTGGGAATATCCCTGCTACTCAATAGCCGGAACGACTGCATCGCCTAACGACAAGGGGAACTTTACCGTGCTGCTGAAGGAGCTGCGGGAAGCGCTCGATCACTACGGACAGGGGAGGAATCATCGCTATCTGCTCACCATCGCTGCCGGAGCCGATCAGTATTATATTGAGGGTACCGAAATAAGCGACATCCACCCTTATCTTGACTTCATCCAGCTCATGACCTACGACATGCGCGGCGGGTTCCATACATTAACGGGCCATCATGCCAACCTCTATACCTCTACTGGCGATCTGTTTCGAATTAGTGCGGATGCTTCCGTACGCATGTTCACCCTAGCGGGCGTGCCGCGAGAGAAAATCGTGATCGGTGCCGCATTCTACTCCAGAAGATGGAAGGACGTGCCGGATGTAAACAACGGTTATCTCCAGATCGCTCCATCCTCGGGTGGCTATGGTCCGACTTACACCCAGCTCACGGCCGACTATTTCAATAACCCTCAGTTCAAGCGGTTCTGGGATGATGAAGCCAAAGCCCCTTATTTGTTCGATGGCAGCAGCTTCATTACATACGATGATCCGGAATCGTTAACCCATAAATGCAAATACATTCAGGATCAGGGGCTGGCGGGTATCATGTTCTGGGAATATAGCTGCGATACAACACACAGTCTGCTGGATGCCATGTACAGAGCATTTCATTCCTAAACGAAATCAAGGCTTGCCTGCTTTGCAGCTATCTCGCTCCCTTCCTCATGTATGGTTGGTGCCCATCGTTCTTCCGGTCTGCTTCGTTCATGTTTATATGTGCGAAGCAGACCTTTCTCTGTTTGCGCAAGAAGAAATCCCGATAGAATATGTGTTATATTATCTATCATTCAGCTATCATTCCTTCAAGCATCGTTATGACTTGGTTTTATTCTATGAGTTCCTTCCCTGCTCCGTAAATATGTCGTTTTTAACTTGGAGTATAGGCCATATAGACACTGATAAACACTGGGAAAAACCAGGAATATATGTTGATTTTGCACCTGACATGAGATTGTGCAGCCATGGACAATATCGGAATAAAGGCAGAAAAAAAAGCCGCCCCGTGAAACGGAGCAGCTTTTTTACCAGATGCGAATATCGAATTAAATCCCGACTTATGATATGTACATGTTATGAAACATGACTTATCTAGCTGGATCTCTATCATCATTCGTAACATCACCGAAAAAGCGGATCGAGTATAATGCACACAGACCCACAATCGTATAGATGATACGGGAGCCTGCAGAACTCTGCCCACCGAACAATGCAGCTACCAAATCGTATTGAAACAGGCCTACAAGCAGCCAGTTAATGCCCCCAACGATCAATAACAGCAAAGCAATGGTATTAAATGTTTTCATCGTTTAACCCTCCTTACGCCCGATTTTCATATCAATTCATCATGAATAGCTTATCTATGGATTTTAGTATTTATTTTTGACCATTTATCTCATTTGTAATCATGTCCTAACAAAAAAACATCCCTTGTCAGTGATGTCCATTCTCTTCGATCATTTCACGCATATTCACACTTCCTTCGGAAATCCGCGCCGCTGATGCAGCAGCTCCAGAAATACCTCAACCGCCTTTGTATGATAGGGTGTCTTCTGCGTAATCCACGAGAACTGCCGCGCTACCGGCTTACCGTTGGGTGCCAGCATATGCAGGGTTCCGAGCTGAACCTCTTTGCGCACTACCCATCGCGACAGCAGGGTAACGCCGAGACCTGCCTCTACGGATTCCTTGATCAACTGCGTACTTCCGAACTCCACGATATGTTCAGGGTGAACACCATACCGGGTAAACATCCGCTCCGTGGCCTCCCGCGTGCCTGATCCGGCCTCTCTTACAATCCAGGTCTCATTGGCAAGCTCGGAAAGCGCCAGCTCCTGCAGATGATCATACCGCCCGTCGCGGGGAACCATCACCACCATTTCATCCTCTGCAAAAGCCTCGATATGCAGCTTCTCATCATGATAATCCCCTTCAACGATACCGATATCCGCTTCATGGCGCAGAATCATCTCCGCCACCTCGGTCGTATTCCCGATCGTGATCGTAGGGCGAATTAGCGGATAATGCTCTCTCATATATGCGATCAAATGCGGCAGCATATACTCCCCGAAGGTGTAGCTGGAGCCAATGGAGAGGTTCCCGCCAGCACGGTGCATCAAATCATCCACAAGTGAATTCATGCGCGTGTACAGGCCCAGAATCTCCTTCGCGTGATGGTATACAATTTCTCCGGCTTTATTGAGGCGGACGTATTTATTGGTTCTGTCCAGCAGCTTGGTGCCAACAGACCGCTCCAATGCCTGGACATACTGGCTTACCGCAGGTTGTGTCATGAGCAGTTCTTCGGCTGCACGGGTGAAGTTCCCCTTCTCCACGACCGTTACAAATACCTCTAGTGCTTGATCCATCTTGGACCTCCTTCGCTTCTCCAGCGTCCCTCATCAATATGAGATGATATTACCATAACTGATTACTTATGATGACTATTATAATGATTTATTTTTCTTATCCAGCCGAATGGGATACGATGGGTTCAGACCAACCGAACGAATCGGAGGTTAGACCTTATGACTGAACCAGCCTATTCCAAATCACAAGCAACCGTCCATCGCCTGGTTCGTTGGACACATGATACACTGCCTGCCGCCGCAGGCGGCATTGCCTTCACCTTTGTCATTGCCCTCATGGGCTACGCACTAGCAAGCATCCCGGGTCTTGGCTACCTCGGCCAGCTTGCCTGGGCGATTCTGATCGCCGCCTTATACCGGCAGCTGCGCGGCTACCCGGAGCGGCTGCGCATCGGCATTCAATTCACAGCCAAGCGGCTGCTGCGTCTGGCCATCATTCTGTATGGCCTGAAGCTGAATATCGGCATCGTGTTCCAGCAAGGCCTGGGCCTGATGCTGAAGGATGTGATCAGCGTTGTTGTAGCCATTGGGCTGACGCTGCTAATTGCCAAATGGCTTAAAGCCGACATGTCCCTGTCCCTTCTGCTCGGCATTGGAACCGGTGTCTGCGGCGCGGCTGCCATTGCCGCCGTGTCCCCCATTGTGAAGGCCAAGGAGAAGGACACGGCGCTTGGAGCGGGCCTTATCGCCTTTCTTGGAACCATTGTTGCCATTGGCTACACCCTCGTTCAGCCGCTGCTTCCTCTGACGGACACCCAGTATGGTGTGTGGTCGGGAGTAAGTCTGCATGAGATTGCCCATGTAGCCCTCGCAGCCGCTCCGGCGGGTGAGGACGCGCTGGCCATTAGCTTGCTTGCCAAGCTGGGACGGGTATTTCTGCTCGTACCGCTCAGTGTCGTGCTCATGCTCTGGATGAAACGTACCGGGCGCATCGAGAGCCACACGAAGATGGAGTTCCCCTGGTTCCTGCTAGGCTTCATTGCAGCGAGTATACTGGGAAGCTGGGAATGGACCGGACAACCGATCATTCCTCTGCCGATCAAGGATACGATTTCTCAGGCAGCTTCCTTCCTTCTTGCCATGGCGATGGTGGGACTTGGCCTGAATGTCCACTTGAAGGATCTGCGCAGCGCATGGCGGCCGCTGCTGGCCATGTCCATCACCACTGCGCTGCTGATCCTGCTTACCTATGCTATGGCTTGAGTGAGCGGGATCGGCAGCCATTGTGTACGAACCAAAAACCATCCTCACGCATATTCATGCGCAGGGGATGGTTTTTTTTGCACAGATGAACCAAGCGGAAGAGGTGTGTGGATGCTGAATTGAGGGAACTATTGGAATAAGAGAGCTGCAACCTTATATTTGAAGAAAATGCCTCCGGTGTCATGTCCGTTTCTTGCTCTTCTGTCGATGAAGAACCCCCGTCTTTTTCCTTCCATTTTAGGGTAAAACTAAAGCAATTGGACCCACTCATCGGGCACAAAGGTTTAGCTCCCCTGCTTTCTTGGGTATTTGAGATTTAGCACGCAGTATTTATACAGAGCTATCATTGTAGAGGAGATGGAAGTATGCAACGAAATCATACGATTATGCAATTCTTCGAATGGCATGTTGCAGCCGATGGCTCGCACTGGAACCGACTCAAAAGCGCAGCACCGGAGCTGAGTAAGGCAGGAATCGATGCGGTTTGGATTCCCCCCGTGACCAAAGCATCCTCCGCCGAGGATAACGGGTATGGGGTGTATGACCTGTACGATCTGGGGGAGTTTGACCAGAAGGGAACGGTTCGCACCAAATACGGGACCAAGCAGGAACTAACCGATGCCATTGCAGCTTGCCACAAGCACGGGATTGCCGTCTATGTGGATCTGGTGATGAACCATAAGGCGGGTGCTGATGAAACCGAGCGGTTTCAGGTTATTCAGGTTGATGAGATGGATCGGACGAAGGATATATCCAAGCCGTTCGAGATCGAGGGCTGGACCAAATTCACCTTCCCTGGCCGCGGTGATCAGTATTCCTCGTTCCAATGGAATTTCAATCACTTTAATGGAACCGACTATGATGATAAGAGCAAGCGCTCCGGCATATTCCGAATTGTGGGCGAGAATAAATCTTGGAGCGACAAGGTGGACAATGAATTCGGGAATTACGACTACTTGATGTTTGCCAACATAGATTACGGTCATCCGGACGTACGCAAGGAAATGACCGCCTGGGGCCAGTGGCTCGTGGATACATTGCAATGCAGCGGGTTCCGGCTTGATGCCATCAAACACATCAACCATGATTTCATTAAAGAATTTGCCGCAGCCATGAAGAAAAAACGTGGAGAGGATTTTTACATCGTGGGCGAGTTCTGGAATCCCGAGCTTGAGGACTGCCGGCATTTCCTGGATACGGTGGATTACAAAATCGATCTGTTTGATGTTTCCCTCCACTACAAACTCCAAGCTGCTTCCAAAGCCGGCCGTTCCTTCGATCTGCGAAAGATCTTCGACGATACACTCGTCGCATCGCACCCCATGAATGCCGTTACGTTTGTGGACAACCATGATTCACAGCCGCAGGAATCATTGGAATCGTGGGTGGAGGACTGGTTTAAACAGAGCGCTTATGCGCTGATTCTGCTGCGCAAGGACGGTTATCCTTCCGTCTTCTACGGAGATTATTACGGGATCGGCGGCGAGAAGCCCATTCCCGGGAAGAGAGAGGCCATTGACCCGCTGCTGTATGCCAGGGTGAACCGGGCGTATGGCGAGCAGGATGATTATTTTGACCATCCGAACACGATTGGCTGGGTCCGCCGGGGGATCGAGGAAATCGAGCATTCCGGCTGTGCCGTGGTGATCGCCAACGGGGATGCCGGGGAGAAGAGAATGTTTGTTGGTGAGCATCGCGCCGGAGAGATATGGGTGGATCTGACTCGCACCCGGAAGGACCGGATCACGATCGGTGAGGACGGGTTCGCTCTGTTTCCGGTTAACGGCGGGAGTGTGTCCGTCTGGGCTCACCCGGAGCTTCCCGTAGAAGCTTAAACAGCGGACACATTATACAGGAGACTATAAAAACCGGAAGAATGGCTCTCCGCCAGGTATGCCTCCACATGGGAAGCGCCTTGCGATAGCCTTCATTCTTCCGGTTTTTTTGACGTTAACGGCCGGGCTCTAATCAGCCCTTAACCTGAAAACGACGGCGCAAGCCTTCGCCTAACAGGTTGAACGTTATGATCAGCAGCATCATGGCAAATGCCGGATACACAACGAATTGGAACTTTCCTAACCAGATGTCCGCTCGATTCTTGGACAGAATCGTCGCCCAGTTGTACCCGGTCTCCACGAATTCCATGACATAATAGTTGACTTCCTTCCACTCGTGACCAAGAAAGATGTTCACAATCGCAAGCTGACCGAGGAGGAGCATCACCTTCCCCATATCCAAACAGAAGTTGACGATAACTTCGGGGAACATGACCGGGATATAGTAATTCTTCGTCAACGTCCTCGTGCGAAGACCTAACGCGGTTCCGGCTTCCATGTAAGGCTCGCTTGCCATCTTGTGGGCCTGCTGCTGAATCGTGATGGCCACCCGCCCGGCTTCAACGCTGGCCAGAATCAGTATGGCCCAGCCCATCCGCTGCTGGGAGAAGAGAAAGAACGGAAGCGCAAGCAGCAGCGCGGATGCGAAGACCGGCGGCAAATAGGAACACATCTGGTTCCAGAAGGTAATAAACTGGTGGGTGAAGCCCTTTTTCTTACGAGCGATCAGTCCCAGGGGCACCCCGATCGCATATCGGGCAGCCGTAATCGCGAGCACCAGCAGAATCGTATCCTTGGCGGTCACAACCAGTTTGCTCAAGTTATCGACCCCCCTCTTATCCGATCCAAGCCAGTTCTTCGAAGAAGGTTTATAAGGCGGAAGGGTCAGCTTCTGCTTGCCGTCCTTCATGACCCATCTGGAGGGTTCATTCTTCAAATCCTTATCAATGAAGGGCATGTACGGCCCCGCCAGCATAACAAAGACAAAGAAAGCAAGCAGAATGCCGCCAATCCATAAAGGGAAATTCTTCAAGATAACTCACCTCGTTTCTTATCGCGGATCAAAGTACTTGCGTGCCGAATGACTGATCCATTGAACGATCATGAACAGCACCATGAAGGAAAATGCGATATAAATAATGACACCCGGCTCATAGTTGCCGCCGGTGCCGCTGAACGTATTGAAATCCAGCGCCTGAAACAATCTCCAAGCCGCTCCCGGATAGTTGCGGTAATATTCCACCACGAGCAGGTTCGACAAGATGAAGACCAGCAGACCCGAAAGATGGGTCAGGATGGTTGCGATGCCGTTTCGCAGCATATGTTTGTAGACGACCTTCCGGTCACTCAGCCCTTTGGCTTTAGCCAGCAGTATGTATAGTTTGCCTTCCTGTGCGAGTAGCGAAGCCGACGTGATCCGGGCAATAAAAAATATCGGGTAAATTGAGACAAGCAGCGAAGGCAGCACGAAAGCCTCCCAGCCGTCAACCGCAAAATAACGGATAGCCGGAACATGCTTAATGAGCACCCATTGGGCGATCAGCATCAGGAAAAAATCCGGAATGGACTGGAACAACCATGTCGTCCAGTGCCCCAGCACGCTGAATTTGGTCTTGGACAATTTGTAGTCCAGAACTCCCTTCAGAATACCTAACACGAATCCTATCAGTAAAGCGGATACAATAACCAGCAGGCTTTTGCCAACAGCTTCAAAAGCAGCCGCTTCCGAGGACTGGCCGATATACCGCGTTCCCCCGAGCGTCCCGTTCTGAACAGCGCTTGCAAAATAGTCACGGATGTACGTAACATACTGGCCCAGATCAAAGGAATAATTGGTCACCACTAAATAGCCGTCCAGCGACAGATTCAAATCCCTTGGAACCAGCACAATCAGGACGATGAACATAAAAGCGAGCAGACTGGTCACCGTCGTTTTGAGCATTTGTGTTCTTAATCTCATATTGTCCTCCCAAACAAAAGTCTCAGCAGTACCCCTCTTGTCTTGCTTCATCTGCTTAACTACTTATTCTACTACTATCACATATTTCCTAAATACGTCCAGATAAAAATACAAATTTTTACTTTATATTTTCCACATCATGTATTGTGCTCCTTGATCTGTCATATTTATAGCATGTATAACCTGATATCACGGTTCTATTAAATTGCAATCCATGGTAAAAGGATATACTCTGTTTCTATATACATCCTATCAGAGGAGGTTCTACGGCGATGTCCATTTATGAATATGAAGTAAAAACGATACGCGGCGAGTCCCAAACACTCGAGCCCTACAAGGGTGAGGTGATGCTCATCGTAAACACGGCAACCAAATGCGGCTTTGCCCCTCAATTTGACGGTTTGGAGAAGTTGCATCAGACATTCCGCGATCAGGGATTGGCCGTGCTTGGCTTCCCCAGCAGCCAATTCATGAATCAGGAGCTGGAGGAGGATTCCGCGATTGAGGAAGCCTGCAAGCTCAATCATGGCGTAACCTTCCCTTTATTCTCCAAGATTGATGTAAACGGCTCGCAAGCTCATCCCCTCTACAAACACCTGACCAGCGAAGCCCCCGGCGCGCTCGGCATTAAAGCAATCAAATGGAACTTCACCAAGTTTCTGGTGGACCGCAGCGGCAAGGTGGTTAAACGCTTTGCGCCAACGGATACCCCGGAGAAGATGGAAGAAGATATCAAGAAGCTGCTGAAATAAATCTGGAGCTGCATACATTCGAATAAAAAAAGGGCTTGCGCGAGGTCAACCGACCTTGAGCAAGCACTTTCTGCTGTTTGGCTTCATTTACTGCAAATGCACCCACACCGTCATCTCATTCTCGCCACGATTGCCCCATAAATAATACGGAATGGCTTTGAGCGCTGCGGGACGCAGCGGCGTTGGCGACGTTCGATACAGATCATCGCCCCAGTCACCGGTTTCTTCACGCCAGCCTTCCCCTTCAATGACAACCGCCCCTCCGAGAAAATCGGGATCAAACCGTGAGCTCAGCTTAGGCTCGCGAGCTAGCGATACGGACGACATCGGCGCTCCATGATCTACGCTTTCCAGGCAGTATACCAACGGTCCACGCTGGATTGCGGCTTTACCGGCGTTAGCCCGTATATTCGGATTAGCCCTTACTTGATGGATCTCCATGGAGAGCTCCAGCTCCAGGGTATCTCCCGGCGCCCATACTCTCTTGATGTAGACATAGCCGTCTTTCATAACATCCTCTATGCTCACGTCTTCCCCATTCAAGCGCAAATCTGCTTTGCCGCGGGACCAATCCGGCATGCGGAGAGCCACCGTCCACTCAACAGCCTTCTCCGGCTGGATAGTAAGCGTGACGTCCCCATTCCAAGGCAGCACACTGTTCTGAATGACCTTCACAGGCACATCCCCGAACTGAACCGATGCTTCACCCCCCATGTATAGATGGGTGTACAGCGTATCCTCGTTCATCGTATACACATATTCACCCAGCGAAGACAGCAGTCTCGCCACATTCGGCGGACAGCAAGCGCAGGCGAACCAGCCCGGCCGAACCGGCTTCACATGGAACTTGCCCGGATTATGGCGACAGGCCGCAGGCCATACCTCAAGCGGATTGACATAGAAGAAATGCCGCCCGTCCTGAGCCATACTGCCAATGACCGTGTTGAACAGCGCGCGCTCCATCACATCCGCATACTCCGATTTGGGTGCCAGCTCCAGCATGCGCCTGGCAAAAAAGATCAAACCAATGGAGGCACAGGTCTCGGCATACACCGTATCGTTCGACAGATCATAATCCGTCGTGAACGCCTCTCCGTGATGGGTTGAACCGATGCCTCCGGTAATGTACATCTGTTTATGGACCATGTTAAACCACAGGTTCTCGCAAGCCTCCAGAAGAGCGGGGTCTTTTGTTCTGGCCGCTAAGTCCGCCATGGCCGTGTACATGTACACGGCCCGGACCGAATGTCCAACAGCCTCCCTCTGTTCCCTTACGGGCAGATGACTCTGATGATAAGGCAAGTGCGGCGGGTTGGCTACCGAGGAGTAGAATGATTTCCGCCCTCTCTGCTCCCACTCCTGAAGGAAGAAGTGAGGCTCCGTGCCGCGCACATCTATGAAATACTGGCTCAGGCTCAAATATCTCGGCTCCCGGGTCACCTCATACAGTTTGACAAGCGCCAATTCGATCTCCTGATGCCCGTCAAATCCGTGGATTTTTCCATCCTCAGGTCCAAAAACGGAATCGATATAATCCGCCAGGCGGCACACCACATCCAGCAGTTTCCGCTTCCCTGTTGCCAGATAGTGCGCTACCCCGGCTTCCATCATATGTCCGGCACAGTACAGCTCATGGCAATCCGTCAGATTGGTCCAGCGCTTCTCCGGCTCCTTCACCGTGAAATACGTATTCAGGTATCCATCGGGCTGCTGGGCAGCGGCCACAAGATCAATCAGCTGATCCACCTGCTCTTCCAGCTTCGGATCCGGGTGAATGGCAAGCGAATACGCCGCAGCCTCCAGCCATTTGGCAACATCGCTATCCTGAAATACCATCCCGCCATACTCGCCCTTGTCCCTGCCGGCAGCGATTCGAAAATTGGAGACGCCATGACTTGGCTCGACACCCGGGATTCGATCATGCAGGGCTTCATACTGGTACGGAATCACCACATCCCTTACCAGCTCTATGTAACGGGACCAGAACGGGTCCGCCAGTTTCACTTGCTTAAGAGGTACGGCAGCAGAACGCGAAGCAAGAGTCATCATCTTCAATACACTCCTTTGAGTTTCGATAGGATAAAGCCTCGACACTTCCCATTCTACGATCTATGATAGGATGAAAACGATATCAAAAATGACCTAATTTCTTATACAATCTCACACATCCCTTGGAGGTGAATCCGTGACGGAACGAAGCGTTCTTGCCTTCCCTTCCCTGCCGCTGCCCTTCTTCCTTGAATCAGGTAAAACACACTATATGCCGGGTGAGTCGCATCCGAACCGAAGAAACCTTGGCGTCTTCGATCTCATCCTGGTGCAAAGCGGCTGCCTGTTCTTGGGCGAAGAGAAGCAGCACTGGAAACTGTGTGCGGGGGATATGGTCGTCTTGCTCCCCGATGCTTACCACTTCGCGGTACAGGATTGCCGAGAAGAAACGTCCTTCTACTGGCTGCATTTTCAGACCCTGACACCGGGTATAACCGGACATGATTCAATCTCACACAGTATTGAGCTGCCCAAACAAGGTCGTATACCCTATCCGGAGCAAGTTTACCAACAGTTCGAGTCTCTGCACCTATTGGCAACCGAACCGAGGTCTACCGCATTTTGGCGGGAACAAACCTTGTTTATTGAGCTGCTGCAGCTGCTTGATCCGTCGAGGTCCGACCAGGAACAGTCGCGGGTGCGCAAAGTGGCGGAACAAGTGGAATCCTATATCAAAATGCACTATCGCGAACCCATCAGCAATGCGCGGTTATCGGCAGACCTGCATTTTCACTACAATTATTTGACGCGCTGCATGAAAGAATCGCATGGCGTAACCCCAACAGAGTATCTGCTTCAATACCGCCTGGATCAGGCAAAGCGGCTGCTGCTGACCACAAGGTGGTCCATGTCGCATATTGCAGAGCATGTTGGGTTTCAATATCCGCCCTATTTTTCCCGCCGCTTCTCCGCGCGTTTCGGCCTATCGCCGCTGCAATTCCGTAAGCAGTATACGGAATAAGCGGGATATGGAGAGTCATGATCATGACCACATGAAGTGATCATTTAGGTCAGAGGACAACAAGGAGATAGTTCTTGATTCTGGACACCCGGCAGCGGCTGCACGGCATCTTGCAGTACCAGCACATAAAAAAAAGACGGCCCCACTTGGGCCCGTCCTGTTTAGATCGGCTGCCTGACACTATGCTTTGTTTGGCAGATCCAGCTGCCATGACACGCCAAACTTGTCTGCGATCCAGCCAAATTGTTCACTGAAGCCATAGTTGCCCAGCGGCATCATAGCACTTCCGCCATCGATTAATGCCCCGTACAGCTTCTCGATCTCCGCTTCCGACTCGCAGCTCAGATAGATGGAGAATGAAGGCGTGAACGTGAAACCATGCTGCACATTGCTGTCAATACACATAAAGGTCTGTCCCTTTAATGTAAAGGTCGCATGTTTGACACTTCCCTCGGTTCCCAGCTCATTCGGGCCGTACAAGTCGATACTCGTGATCTCGGAATCCTCGATTATGGAAATGTAATGGTTCATGGCTTCTTCCGCATTGCCCTGAAACATCAGAAACGGGGTTATACTCTTCATCTATAAAACACGCTCCCTTGTTCATTGGATCGAGATCATTCATCTTTCCTGTCTCCAGCAGCTGCTTCAACCCTTCAAACATATAACACCAGCCATGCTCGGTTTGGTCATGGTATTCGGTCCGTGCTTGTTCGATATCCTCTGCCAACCAGTCTTCCTCATGAGGCACAGTGATCTCCCAGGTTCCATCCACACGCGGTTCATTTCGGGCCATTTTGTTCGTGGTCTCCATCATAAACAACCACCTGGGCATCGTCTGGGGGGTTAACCAAACATCAAACACTCTCCGGTGCAGCCTAAAAGCGGCATTTCATCCTTATCCAATCAGCTCATCAAGCAGCAACTCCAGCTCGCCATAACTCGTGACAATATGGTGCGGCTCATGTTCCGACTCGGGAGCAACGCTCCGGTGATTGAACCAGATGATATTCCAGCCCGCGGCGAGTGCGCCAATCACATCATTGCGCCATGAATCCCCGATGTAATAAGAGCTCTCCGGCGCAGTGCCGGTCAGCTGATTCACATGGCGGAATATCCGCGGATCGGGTTTGTCCCAGCCAACGGCGCCGGATACGAACAAACGATCCGGCGGGATTAGATCACCGAGCTGCATAGCCGCTATTTTGTTCATCTGGTGATCCGCTGGTCCATTGGTAATCAAGCCGACCACATGCCCGGCGTCCGCCAACTTTTTCAGCAGCTCCCGGGCACCGGCAAACATTCTGATGGTATACTGCCGATCCAGATAGGTTTGCTGTACCACTTCGGCCTCCTCCAGTGACAGTGGGATGCCGAATTCAGCCAGCGCTAATTGAAATCGGCGTCTGCGCATCTCCTCGACGGCTTCCCCGTAAGCTGCCGTGCCAGCACCTCCCAGCTCAACGGACAAGCGGTCACTGTAATATCGCATCCGATGGTATGCCGCTTCATAGGGAAATGCCTCGCCTGGACGGGCCGTCTCTTGAACAGCCTCGCGAAAAGGCGCCAAATGGTCATACAATGTATCATCCACATCGAAGAAGATTCCCTTCGGTGATGTTGTTCTCTTCATATTCATCCCTCTTCCTTCTCCCTGTCCCTCTATTGTACCTGTACAGGCACCGCTTGGGTCAAGTCCGTCTGTTGATAAGCTCCCTTGCTGTGATATGATGGCATTAAAGCAGCAGGATACGGCAATGGAGTCCTCATCCAGACTCGCGCACAGCCAAGCAAGCTCAAATTGCAATGCCCAGCTTATGTACCCGGATAAGGAGATGAATAACGATGACCAAGGATATGACCGAAGTGTGGAGCAAGGATTTCGTTCCCGAAGGCAATCGGGCCAGTAATGTGGATCGTTTCACCGGCTTTGAGGATACCTATGACCAGCATCGCCCGGAAGCTCCTCAGGAGGTTGTTACACTTCTAACAGGATATTTGGAACACAAGCCCTCGCTTGTTGTCGATTTGGGCTGCGGGACGGGGTTATCCTCGTTTGCATGGAGAGATACCGCGGACCAAGTCATCGGCGTCGAGCCGAATGACGATATGCGGGGCAAAGCTATCGCCAAATGGCAGTCGCTGCAGCAAGAGCAAGGCAGCAGTCCCCATGGAAACGCTGCCGATATCAAGTTCGTCTCCGGTTATTCCAATCAGCTGGCACTGCCGGATCAATCCGCAGACATCATTACCTGCTCCCAGTCCTTCCACTGGATGGACCCTGCCAGTACGTTAAAAGAGGTATCCCGTGTGCTGCGCGAGGACGGTATATTCGCTGTATATGACTGCGACTGGCCGCCAAGCCTCACCCGGAAAGTTGAACAAACCTATCTTGAGTTGATTGAACTGGCTGAAACCATCATTGACCGCCATGTGGATACTCAGGAGCAGGCCTATAAAGGGAATAAGAACGAGCATCTGAAGCACATCCGCGAGAGCGGTGTGTTCCGCTTCTCCAAGGAAATTGTATTCCACCATATGGAGCCGTTCACCGCGGAACGCTATACCGGCCTTGCTGTCAGTCAAGGCGGCATCCAAACCGTATTCAAGCTGAAGCAAAACGAAATCAACGACAAAATTGCACAGTTTCATACGCTGGTCGAGGAGCATTTTCAAGGGCGTACTCTCCCCGTGATGCTCAGCTACCGCATGCGGCTCGGCATTAAATAAAGTCAGACAACAGGGCAGCTCCAAGGTCATAATGGCCTTTGAAGCTGCCCTGTTGTTCATTGGACTCTTTTGCCATAAGACAAAAAAGAGCCGCGCGCCTTTCTCATTACCTCTTCTCAGCCCTTCACCGCCCCTGCCGATGATATGCCGTGAAATATTTCTGCAGGAAGAGTCAGCGAGAACCGGCAGCCCTTCCAGATCGAGACCGCGCTCAGCCTCACTGCTTATTTTCGCCACATTAAGCTGCACAACAATTCGAACAGGTCCAGCACATGGCGCGGATTTTTGCCTGTCAGCTGCTTAATTCGGTTTAACCGGTAATGCAGGGTATTGCGGTGGATATTTAGCCTTTTGACCGTATTGTTGTGATCCCCATTCTCGGAAATGTATACCTGAAGCGTCTCAATGAGGTCCAGTTTGTCTCCGCCCTGCTCCAGAAGCGAATACAGCGAAGCCTGTGTGTCATCCGAATTATAAGCCAGGCTGATGAGAAACCTTAAATCCTCGTAGAAATTCACTTTGCGGCGGGGGTCGATGTTCATGCCCAGCTCCAGAGCGGATACCGCCTGCTCCAGCGATGTGGCAGCCAGCTCCTCCCGCTCCCCAATCCCCAAGCTGTGGACTTCATCCAGCTCGGTCAGCTTGTCCAGAAGGCTCCGGTATTTCATGGCGTCTGTCATGAAGAATACGGTTTTGTCGTTCTCCAAATTCCAGCTTTGAGGGTACGCTTGCTGCAGCCCCCGGAATACTTTGCCTCCCACAGAGCCCTGCACGAGCAGCACCCGGCATTTTCGCGTCAGGTCCAGTCCATAGCCTTCGGCACGCTCCAGAAACGGTTCATCGTAAGGTGTCTTGCGATAGGATAACTCATGGTAGAACTTCTCCCGATTTTGGCGTTGGTTCAACATGGCCTTGTTCTGACGCTCCTGCTCGATCAGGAGAACGACGGTCACCTGCAGCAAATTGCTGAGCGGTCTCACCTCATCGGGATGCCCCGTGATGCCGACCACGCCGATCACCTCATCCTTCACTACAATAGGCTCGTTCACCCCCGGCTTCATGCCGCCGCCTTCTTCATAGACCTCATAGATTCTCCCGGTCTGAATGGCTTTCTGAGCACCGATGTGCAGCGTGCCGATCCGTGCTGGGTCCCCGCTGCCCACAATGACCCCGTTCTCATCCATCACATTAATATTGTAAGGAATGACACGCATCATTTCTTTGGCGATATTCTCAGCCAGCGGACGTGATAGTTTCATGCATTATGTCCCTCCTTACCTGCCTGTCATGTACTGTCCTGTATAAGATCCCAATACAAGAGTCACTCTCTATAGTTTACACATCCCGCTTCCAATCCATATCCTGCCGGTAGAAAAAGAAGCCGACCCGTTCAGGTCAGCTCCCCTTGTTCTCTCGCTATGAAATGAATGATTACTTGTTCAAGGAGTTCATGAGACGGACAATATTCTCCGATGTTCTCTCCACATTCTGCTGTCCGTTCACCAGTGCTTCCGATAGCGTAGCCGCACCCGGCATAATGCCAAAAATAGCGTCCATTCCTTTATCATACAGCACCTCGATCCCGTCACCGATCCGTCCGGCCAAGGCAACAACAGGCTTGCCATGCTTCTTCGCAACCATCGCCACGCCCAGCGGGGTTTTGCCGTACTGCGTCTGGAAGTCCATCCCGCCTTCGCCGGTCCACACCATATCCGCCTGGCGCACTTTCTCTTCAAGGCCTGTATAGTCAACAACCATATCGATGCCCTTCTTCAGCGTCCCGTTCAGGAAGACCATCAGTCCCCCGCCAAGGCCGCCTGCCGCTCCAGCCCCTGGGTAGTCCACGATATCTTTGCCCAGCTGCTGCTTCATAATCCCGGCGTAGTTCCGCAGATTGCTGTCCAGCTGCTCGATCATATCCGGCGTAGCACCCTTCTGCGGTCCGAACACATGAGAGGCTCCCGTCTCGCCGCAGAGCGGATTGGTTACATCACAGGCCACCTCGACCTCCACATGCTGCAGTCGTGAATCCAGGCCGGTCAAGTCAAAACTTGCAAGCCGGCCCAAGTCCCCGCCGCCAAAAGCAAGCTCCTTCCCTTCCGCATCCAGCAGCTTGCCGCCGAGCGCCTGAACAACTCCCGCTCCGCCGTCATTCGTCGCACTGCCGCCGATGCCGATCAGCAGCCTGCTCACGCCATGATCCAGGCAAGCTTTAATCAGCTCACCCGTCCCGTAAGTCGTGGTTACCAGCGGATTCCGCTCAGCCGGGGGCACCAAGTGGATCCCGCTTGCACTGGCCATCTCCAGCACGCCGGTGCTGCCGTCTCCCGAAACACCGTAAGACGCCTCCACCTGATTGCCCAGCGGACCCGTGACCATCGCGGTGTGCACCGTGCCGCCCGTTGCATCCACGAGGGACTGCATCGTGCCTTCACCGCCGTCCGCCATCGGCACATGGATACAGGTCACATTCGGGTTTGCCTTCAGAATGCCGCGTTCCATCGCCTCACAGACTTCCTTGGCGGTCATGCTCTCTTTAAATGAATCGGGCGCGAGTACAATTACATAATCCTGCTTCATGGTTTATCCCCTGCCTATCCTTATTGATTTCAAATCTATGCTGTAGTCTCTTTAAAATACAAATCCGTACAATATCGTAGCGACAATGGCCATGGTCAGACCGACAATGCTCTCGTAAGGAATCAGCTTCATCCGTTCCTTAATGCTCATCTTCACCGATTCTGCGGTGACGTGGAAGAAGTTCCCGTGCGGCAGATGGTCAATGACCGTTGCCCCCGTGTGTACCATGACGGCTGCGGCAAGTGGCGCTGTCCCCATGGACAGAATCGCTTCACCAAACGAACCTGCGGCCACAATGGATGCCGTCGATGTGGATGCCGTAGCGGCTCCCATCAGAATACCGGCGAGCGGCGCAAGGAATGTGCCGGACACGCCCATGACATCGATACCCTGTACCACAACGGCACTCAGATTGGATTTGGAGATAATGCCGGCAATGGCGCCGGCACCAATCAGGATGATTGCGGTACCGGTCATTTTGTTCAAACCGGAGGTGGTATAAGCAATGATGCTCTTTGTCTGTCGCATGGCGATCAAACCGATGATACCGGCAACCGGCAAAATAATCATGGAATCAATCTTGATGGCTTGAAGAGCTTCAATGCCCAGAATGCTTCCCAGTGGATTCAGCGCCAGCAAGACGATGGCCACGATGGGTGCAACCATCGCACGTCCGAAGCTTGGCTTGTCTTTCTTGCCGGCTTCCTCCGCCACTTGATCGCTATCCGATACCATAACCCCTTTGTTTGTGAGCATCTTCGCCACGATGATGGTGACAATCAGTCCGGCAACCGCCGGCAGGAAACCATGGATCATGACCTGAGCCAGATCGACGTCAAAACCCTTGGCGACAGCAATGGTATTCGGGTTCGGGGAAATGATGTTCCCCGCTTTACCGCCCCCGACCAGCGCGAGCAGCAAGGCTGTTTTGGAAATTCCGATCTTCTTGCCGACGGACAAAGCGATGGGAGCTACGATAATGATCGCAACGGTAATGAATACCCCTACCGCGGTGATAATCATGGTTGCCAGCGCGATGGATAAAAGCGCTTTCTTCTCGCCCAGCTTGGCAACAATGGTCTCGGCAATGCGCTCCGCAGCTCCCGATTCAATCAATATCCCTGCGAGCACCCCTGCAGCCAAGACCCGGACGACAGCACCCATGACACTGTTGGTGCCCTCGATAATATACTGCACGGTCAGATCAATGGTGGCTCCGCCCAGCAGACCGCCAATGACAGCGCCTCCAAACAAGGCGTAAACCGGGTTTACTTTTCTAAAAATCAAGACAATGGCGATAATCAGACCGACAACGGCTCCGCCCCAATGTATAACAGTCCCATCCATGTTGTGTATGCCTCCTTAAGCAATATAGCTTGTGAACAATGATGTATTCATCCTTTATGAAACTATGATTGCGCTTACAGGATTCAGTATAACCGGAATGCCGCATTCAAGCCTATTGACGCCATAACGGTTTTTATTGTGCATATGCACAAAGTATGGGACATGGGATGAGCCTCGTTTTCAAAAAAACATATGGAGTCAGCCTTAGCCAAGCTCACGCGTACGGATCTCATCCGGAGCGACATGGGCGATCGCCTGCATCTTCTTGAATTGGCCCGTAGAGCTGGCTTTGCCCGACAGCACGGTGCCGATGATGCCCCCGGCGAATCCGATCGGTATCGACACGATGCCCGGATGCTTGAGCGGGAAGATCGCTTCTGCCCGAATCCAGCCTGCTTCCGGGTCCATTACATTAGGCCCGATAGCCATGAGCAGCAGGGAAGATATCAAACCGGCCGCAATGCTCGACATGGCGCCGTACGTATTAAATTTCCGCCAAAATAGCGTGAACAGCAGCACCGGCAGATTGGCCGAGGCGGCAACTGCGAAGGCAAACGACACAAGGAACGCCACGTTCAGCTTCTGCGCGCCAAGCGCGAGCACAATTGAGGCCATGCCAACCACGATGGCCGAAAGCTTGGCCACTCGCATCTGCTGTGCCTCCGTCGCCTGCCCGCTGCGGAAGATGCTGCTGTAGACATCATGAGCAAACGCTGAGGATGCCGTCAGCACAAGCCCGGAGATCACGGCCAGTATAGTCGCAAACGCGACGGCCGATACAAACGCCATCAGGAATTCGCCGCCCAGCGCGCTTGCGAGCAGCGGCGCCGCCAGATCCACCCGCTCGGACAAAACTGACCAATCAACAAAAGCGGCGGCTCCAAAGCCTAGAAAGATTGTCATTGCGTAGAAGATGCCGATCGTAAACGTCGCCGTCTTTACCGAAGCGCGCACCGTTAGCGGGTCTCTGACCGTGTAGAAGCGCGCAATAATATGCGGCAGTCCGGCCGTCCCTAACACAAGCGCCATATTGAAGGACAGCATATCGAGCGGCTGATCAAACATATTGCCCGCCATCAGAAACCGCTCCTGCAGCGGCGTTGCCTGCTTCATGGAAGCGAATAAGCCGAGCAGATCCCAATCGAATCGGGCCAACACAATCAGGCTCACGATAAAGGTGCTGCTTACCAGCAGTATGGACTTGACGATCTGCACCCAGGACGTCGCAAGCATCCCGCCAAACGTGACGTAGATAGTCATTAAGCTGCCAACCAGCACGATGGCAAGCGACGTTTCAAGGCCGAATAGCAAATGGATGAGCCATCCGGCCCCAACCAGCTGGGCAATCATATAGAACACGGTAATCATCATATTGTTGACAGCGATAAACCCGCGCAGCCGTTTCTCGCCGAACCGGACCGCCACCGCATCCGCCATCGTATACCTGCCCAGATTATGGAGCGGCTCGGCAATGATGTACTGGACAATGACATAGGAGGCGAGGAAGCCGATCGAATAGAAGAAACCGTCGAAGCCGTAAACCGCGATGGAACCCGCAATGCCAAGGAAGGACGCCGCGCTCATATAGTCACCGGAGATGGCCAGTCCATTCTGCAAGCCGCTAAGCCGGTTGCCCGCCGCATAGAAATCGTTCGTGTTGGTGGTTCGCCTGGCGGCATAATACGTAATCATTAACGTGCCAACCACAATCGCCAGAAAAAAAACGATGCCGGACATGTTCACTTGGATGACCTCCTTCCGCTCAGCCCCAGAGGTGCTGTTATTCTCCCATTCTACGATAAAATGGCAAAAAAAGGACAATCCTTTGCTCTGACGAGCAGCAGGATACGCCCTTTTTTCTTCAACAAATGTCTTAAGCACGCTCAAATCGAATCAAGCGCCCGTATTTGCCTTGACCAGCACCTCGGCATATTTGGCCTCATCCTTGGAGGAGGACAGGAGCGTGCCGACATAAGCTGCCAGGAAGCCAAGCGGAATGGAGATAATGCCCGGGTTGCTCATCGGGAAGATCGGATCGCCAACCAGAATCGCTTTGCCGCCCGGATCCCATATATTCGGGCTCAGGGCCACGAGAATCACAGTGCTGATCAATCCGGTCAGCATGCCTGTGATCGCGCCTGTCGTATTGAATCTTTTCCAGAATACCGTGAACAGAATAACCGGTAAATTGGCACTGGCTGCAACGGCGAAGGCCAGCGAGACGAGGAACGCCACGTTCATCTTCTGAGCGAACAAGGCAAGCAGAATGGAGACGATGGATACGCCAATCGATGCGTAACGCGCCATCTTCAGCTGTTCCTTCTCCGAAGATTCGCCGCGGCGCAAGATTTGACCGTAGAAATCATGGGCGAAGGCCGATGCGGCGGACAACACAAGCCCCGTCACCACAGCAAGAATGGTCGCGAACGCAACCGCCGAGATCAGCGCAAACAGGAAGTCGCCGCCTATGGCTTTAGCCAGCAGCGGTGCAGCCATGTTGCCTGCTTTGTCAACCGCTGTAATATCCGCTGCGCCTACGAAGGCCGCTGCACCGAATCCGAGAAAGATCGTCATGACATAGAAAATGCCGATAATCCATGTGGCGTATACAACCGAGCTGCGTGCCGTCTTGGCGTCCTTCACGGTAAAGAAGCGAGTCAGAATATGCGGCAGTCCTGCTGTTCCGAGCACGAGGGCAAGGTTGAGCGACAGCGTCTCCAGCGGGATTTTGTATTTGTTGCCAGGGTTCAGGAAGGCTTCCTGAAGCGGCGTGGCCGTCTTCATATGATGGAACATTTGAGTCAGGCTGAAATCGAATTTGGCAAATACAATGAGCGAAATAATGAACGTGCCTGCCATGAGCAGCACGGCTTTGGATATTTGGACCCAGCTTGTGGCGTGCATGCCGCCAAACACAACATAGATCGTCATCAACACGCCCACGATCAGTACGGACGTTACATAGTCCAGGCCCAGCAGCAGCTTGATGAGCGCACCCGCCCCGACGAGCTGCGCGATCATATAGAAGATGGAGATGGAGATCGTGTTCAACGCTGCCACGCCGCGCACTTTCTTGTCGGAGAAACGGGCGGCGATCATATCGGCCACCGTATATTTGCCGAGGTTCCGAAGCGGTTCTGCTACGAGATACAGTACAACCAGATAAGCAACCAAAAATCCGATGCTGTAGAAGAAACCATCAAATCCAACCAAAGCAATCGAACCGGCGATGCCTAGAAAGGAAGCCGCGGACATATAATCGCCGGCAATGGCCGTCCCGTTCTGCCAGCCCTTCAGTCCTCCGCCAGCCGTATAGAAATCGCTGGTGTTGGTTGTTTTCTTGGCGGCGTAATAGGTAATGATCAGCGTGAGAAGTACAATCCCGCAAAATAACGCGATAGCCATAGTCGATTACGCCCCCATATCCTTTTTGATATCGTCTACCATTCGGTCGAATTGGGCTGCCTTGCGGGAATATAATATGCACAGCACCCACGTCATAATGAATTGCGCGAAGGCAAACACCCATGCCCACGTAATCGGTCCTATAGCAGGATGATTCAACACTTCAGTATACGAAGTGAGGATCGGCAGCGCAAAGTAAAACAGAAGAAAAAAGACGGTCATGGGAATAATGAACCGTTTCTTGCGGGAGAGCAGCGTTTTGAATTTTTCAGAATGCCATACTTCGGTATAGCTTTTTTCCTCCATTGCCTTTCCCTCCATTAATGATCCAGATTCTATTGCGGCTCCAACACTTGAAAGCGCTTTAGAATGATTATATACGGGAGGTCCGCAGCCGACTACGGCTCCTGCGCGAAACGCCCGATATGAAGCGTGAAAAGGCGGATATGCCGCCTGAACAGGGGACAATACCCTTCTTGCGCACGTAGGCTATGCTTCTCTTAGCAAACGGAACAAATCCTTGGCTGCCTCCCTCGACAATGGAATCATCGTCCGCTGCTCATCCTTCATCACAATATTGTAAGCCCCATTCTGCCAAGGCGATAACTCTGCAATCCGGTTCACGTTAACCAAATAGCTGCGATGAGGACGGAAGAATGAATAACCCTCAAGCCTCTCCTCCAGCTCCTGAAGCGTGCTCTTGCTCGTGATCCGCTGGCCTTCCGTTGTCAAAATGCGAATGACCCGTTCCTCGCGCACCGCGTACAGGATCCCCTCGGGATCAACCAGCACATGCTTGTCTCCATCATCGAACAGCAGCTTGCCGCGCATGCTTCGGGCAGTTGCGTCTGCCTGGGAATTGGAGGCCCGCTGAGGAGTGGAGGCGCTGTCCTCCGGGCGGGGGGAAGCGTGCCCCTCCAGAAGCCGGTTACGGATTCGCTGCAGCGTTTCCTTCAACCGCATATGGCTGTATGGCTTCAATAAATAGTCAATCGCATCCAGACCAAACGCCTCGACAGCATATTCATCATAAGCCGTCGTAAACACAATCAAGGGTGAAGCAGGCGATGCCTTTAGCATTCGTGCCGCCTGCAGTCCTTCCAGCTCTGGCATATGAACGTCGAGAAAGACGACATTCGGCTGCCACAACGGAACGAGCTCCAGCAGCTCTCTGCCGTTCACGGCATGAGGAAGCAGCTCGATATCAGGCTCTTGTTCGAGCAGATAAGCCAGCTCCTCCCTTGCCAATCGTTCGTCCTCCGCAATGATCGTTTTAATTCGCTTCACGGTACCGACTCCCTTCCGATATGCAGGGGAAGCTGAAAGTTATGCCGCAGCCGCCCTCTGCCAGATTCTCCACCCTCAGTCTGGCTTCCTTGCCGAACATGCTGATTAAACGCTGATTAATGTTGTAGATGCCGATTCCGGTACCCTCGCTGCCGATGACAGGCTGTTCACCGAGACGATCCAGAACCTCGGGTGAGATACCGACCCCGTTGTCCTTCAATTGAATGACCGCCATATCATCGACCTGCCTCAGCGTCAGCTGAATGATGCCGCCGCTTGCCTTGTCACGCAAGCCGTGCTTGATGCTGTTCTCCACCAGCATTTGCAGCGTGGCAGGCGGAATCAGAAGCTCTTCAAGCGCCGGATCCAACTGGCACTCAAACGTAAATTGGTCCTCGAACCGGATCTGAATAATATCCAAATACGCATTCAACAGCTCCATCTCCTCACGTATGGTCGTTCTGCGTGAAGCCATAACCTTTACGTTCAGGCGCATGAATGCTCCGAGCTGCATCGTGGCATGTCTTGCCAGATGCGGATCGGTGCGAATCAGCGAATGGATCGCATTTAACGTATTGAACAAAAAGTGGGGGTTGATCTGGGCCTGAAGAAGCTTCAGCTCCGCTTCTTTCATTAAATGGCCCATCTTCTCATGGGATGTGGCACCGAGCTGGTAGGAGATCAGCTGTCCCAGACCCTGGGCCATAACCAGCTCCACACGGCGGATATCCTGCGGCCGCTTGAAGTAGAACTGAATGACGCCCACGACTTGGCTCCCCTCGATGATCGGAACCAGGATGGCGGCGCCAAGTGACGGATGGCGGGGCTGAATATCTTCCGCATTATCCACGATCTGAAGTGTGCCGGTTAAGATGACGTTCTTCGTCAGGCTTGACCGGATCTCTTCTCCCGGATCGATGGTACGGCTGGCGGCCCCGGCATGGGCCAGGTATCGCTCTGTGTCGGTTATGGCTACCGCTGTGGTCTTCAGCTCCCGCAGCAGCAGCGCTGCCACGGCCTGCGCCGTCCGGTACGTCAGCCCCTGCTTCAGATGCGGAAGCGCGGCTTCGGCGATGTGGAATGCCTTCTCCGTCTCATAGGCCGCTGCCCGCTCCTCCTCGGCGAGCGCAACCCGCAGCATGGTCGTAAAGATGGCAATGGAGATGCTGTTTGTCAGCACCATTGGAAGACCGATCAGATTAACCAGCTCAATCGCCCGGTCCGGCTCCGTTGCAGAGATCAGGATAACCCCCATAAGGAGGATCGGTGCAAACATCCCAACGAATAAGGCTTTGGCGGGGGAGACGACCCGTTCCTGCGAGAAAAATCGCGCCACGCCTCCTGCCAAGGCTCCCGTCAGCGGCACCGCGATGACACCGGCCAGCCCGGTATATCCGCCAATGTACAGCAGATGGGCTCCCGCCAGAAGTCCGCCCCCGATTCCGACGCGCGGTCCGCCGATCAGCCCGCCGATGACCACGCCAACCAAAGCGGAATGGGCCAAGGCCTGATTCTCTGTCAGCCGCATCAGCCAGAAGGAGGAGCTGGACTCGCCATTCTCCACGACCACGCCTGCATACGTTCCAAGGATGCCGAAGAGTCCAAACAAGCATGAATACGTGAACATCCGCTTGCCGGACATCTCCTTCCGATCCAGCAGCTGGCGGAATAACGGAATTCTCGTCAGTATGAAAGTCAGGATGAGCAGCATGCCCATCCGTTCGAACAGATGCAGAGTCAGCTCCTGCATAGATAACCCTCTTCCCGATGGACTATTGGTCCCTTCATCTGCAGTCCGCTTACAATCAATGCAATGCAGTATAGTTACACAAAGGTTTGATTTGAATACGGTTTCATTGGATGCAAGAAGATTATATAGCACCGCGAGCGATAGGACAATAAAAAGGAATAACATGAAACTTATGTAAATAAAGATGCAAAAAGATCCTTATCTTCGCAAGCACCAAAACAACCGTATCCCGCGGCAACGCGTAAATACGGCTGGTTCATGGTTTCATCTCAAGACAGGTAAGGCTGCCTCTTCCTGATGCTGCAGCGTCTGCCAAGAGCTTGCGCCTTGCGTTCGGATTGAAATGCGCTGCACCTGCTTCTACCGGGATATGGACCGGGATATCGACCATTTCCGGATGACCTGGTTGATGACCTCAGAGAGCAGCAGACCGAGCGCAATGGCGCCTGAGATCATGAACGCCTGGGCCCCCAGCTGAACGGCTTGATCGAATTGATTCTGCGCCACATGGCGAAGCGCATTATAGGCGACACCGCCCGGGACGAGCGGAATGATTCCCGACACACTGAACACGATAATGGGGGTCTTGTACTTTTTCGCAAAAAAATGACTGATCATCGTGACGCAAAAAGCCGCCACAACGGTGGCCGTCACCGGCTGAACCATCATGTCCTGCAGCATGATGTAGAGCAGCCAGCCCACCATTCCGGCAAATCCGCACTGCAGTAGTGCTTTTTTGGGTGCATTGAACATCATCCCGAATGCGGCCGAAGCAATAAAACTCGTGATGAGCTGCTGTATGTAAAAGGCTGCCATAATCCTGTTCCTCCACTCCATCCCTTTAGAATGACAAAGTAAATGCAATCCCCGCGCCGATGGCAAAGGACGTGACAAAGGCCTCCGCCCCTTTGGACAGACCGGAGATCAGGTGCCCGGCCATGAGGTCGCGAATGGCATTGGTGATCAGCAGGCCCGGGACAAGCGGCATCACGGAGCTGATAATGATCATATCCAGCTGATGACCGAATCCGTATCTGACCATCCATACCGATGCAATCCCTATCAATAGCGCTCCCGAGAACTCGGCAAAAAATCGCACCGGTATGACCCGGTGCATAAATACAAAGCAGGAGAAGCCGAGTCCGCCCGCGATGGCCGCCGGGATGAAGTCCGGCCAGATCCCGCGAAACATGATGAGGAAGCAGCCGCTGGCCACCGCTGAGAGAAGGATAAGCAGCCACGTTGGATAGATTGCCGGCTCATGCTCGATTTTCTCCAGAGCCGTTCGGGCCTCTTCAATCGTCAGCTCTCCGATGCTTACCCTCCGGGAAACGCTGTTGACTTGATCGATCTTGTACAGATTGGTTGTCCGATCCGAGATCCGAATCAGCCGGGTAATGTGCTGAGGCTCCTCCACCGAGAAAATAATCCCGGTCGGGGTCATATAACTGTGGCTGTTCTCCACGCCATAAGCCGCGGCGATCCGCATCATCGTGTCCTCGACACGATAAGTCTCGGCCCCGCTCTGCAGCATGATTTTGCCTGCTAACAGACAAACCTTGATGATGTCATGCTCCCGCTTCAACAAATCATTCAAAACGACAATCCTCCTGATGAACTCATTCCGAATCCGAATACTTGCCTATATTATAGTATCATTGCCATGATAAAGCATAGGATACGCTTTAAAGCAGCGCTGTAACCGTTGTTTTGCTCTCCCGGAGGCCGTCATCCCAAGCAAAAGCCCCCCGAATGATCGGGAGGCTTCTCTATTATTCTACCTCAAGAAAATCGTGCTTAGTAAGCGCCGCGGATATGCTCCGTCACCTGCTCCCGATAGAATCGGGACAGTCGTTCCTTCTCCTCCATCGTAAACGAAGGCACATCCAGGGTTCCGAGATTGTCCTCGATTTGGCGGACGTTTCGGAAACCAGGAATCACGGCGGTGACTTCAGGGCAATCCAGAATCCAGCGCATGGATGCACGAGCCATGTCGCCTCTGCCCTCAGCGATCCAGGCGAGCTCTCTGGCGAGCTCAACCCCTTTTTCAAAACGAAGTCCGGCAAAGGTCTCGCCCACATTGAACTGCTCGCCGTTGGCGTTGAAATTCCGGTGATCCCCTTCATGGAAGACGGTTGTCTCCGTGAACTTCCCGGTTAACAGGCCGCTGGCCAGCGGAAGGCGCACCAGAATGCCCACACCGGACGCTTTTGCCTTCGGAAGGAGCTCTGCCAGGGGTTTTTGGCGGAACAAATTGAAGATGACCTGCAAGGACCTCACCCCGGGAACCCCAAGGCAGTAGAGTCCTTCCTCCACCGTCTCCACACTTACACCGTAATGGCGGATTTTTCCTTCAGCCTGCAGCTTGTCCAGCGTCTCAAACACCCGTCCGTCCTTCAGCACCTCGAAGGGAGGACAGTGAACCTGATAGAGGTCAATCCGCTCCCGCTTGAGCCGCTTCAAGCTGTTCTCACAATAGCGGCGAATCGACGCCTCGGAATAGGTCTGAAGATCATGAATATCTCCAGCACGGCAAAACTTGGTGGCAATATGCACCGAATCTTCTTTGCCTTTGGTTGCGATTGCGAGTAAATCCTCTGCATGTCCATCGCCGTACACGTCGGCTGTATCAAAAAAGTTCACGCCTTCCCCAATGGCGCGATCCAGTCCCTTCAAAGCTTCCTCATCATTGGTTTGCCCCCATGAGCCGCCGATGGCCCATGTGCCGAAGCTGATCTCGCTAATGTGAAGTTCCGTATTGCCTAATTGTCTGTAATTCATAGACTCCATAGCCTCCTCATCCAACTGCCATACTAGTTTGCACTACACTAATAGACTAAACGTTAAATCGCTTTCATTCAATACCGAGTTTAACATTCAACAACAGAAAAAACCTGCTGCCCCTTGTATAAAAGACGGCTCATGCGGTATACTGAACAACAATATGAACATCAGGCCAATGAAGAGCTTCCAACTCTGAGGCGTTCTCGTCAAGGGGAATTGATCCTTAATTGATCAACCATCCCCCTAAGTTAACCGGCACCGCCCGTTACCGCGGAATCAAAGTGGATTGAACCAGGACCGGCGTGCTTTCGCGGCAGGTTACTGTTCAATCAATTTGGGTGGCACCGCGAGCGCATAAGCGTCCCTCGTCCCATATGGACTAGGACGCTTTTTTATTTTTTCCACAGAAAAGGAGCGCGGTGATCATGTTAGACATGAAATGGGTCCGGGAAAGTGCAGAAAATCAGGAGCAATTGCAGCGTGTAGCTGACCAGAAGGGCATCGCCCTGTCGGTTGCCGAACTGGTCGAGCTGGATGAACAGCGGCGAGCCCTGCTGCTTGCCGTGGAGGGATTGCGGCAGAAGCGCAATACGATGTCGCTCGATATTAGCAACCACATGAAGCAGGGGCAGCGTGAAGAGGCAGAGCTTCTGAAGCAGCAGGTCAAGGCTATCAATACAGAGCTGGATATACAGGAAGGGCTGCACCGGGAGGTTGACGCTGCTTACAACGAGCTGCTCATACTTGTACCGAATATCGTTTCGCCGGATACGCCTGTAGGCGCTTCGGATCAAGACAATGTCGAAGTTAAACGCGTAGGCCAGCCACCCGAGTTTGAGTTTGAATACAGGGATCACGTAACACTTGGTGAGCTGCACCGATTGATCGATATTCCCCGCGGCGTCAAAACCGCCGGCACGCGCAGCTATTACCTGACCGGCATCGGGGCGATGCTGCACCGGGCCGTTCAGCAGCTTGCGGTTGATATGCTGACAACCAGAGGCTTTACCCTCATGGATGTACCATTGACCGTACGGACGGAGGCTATGCAGAATACGGCCTTCTTCCCGCTGGGTCAGGATCAGGCCTTTCACATAGCTGAGGAAGACAAGTGGCTCGTTGGCACCTCGGAAGTCCCCTTAGTATCGTTTTACAGCGGGGAAATCGTTGACGTCACGCAGCCGATCCGTCTGGCTGCTGCATCGCTATGCTTCCGAAGCGAGGTTGGCTCGGGTGGCCGGGATGTCCATGGTCTGTACCGTGTTCATCAGTTCGCCAAGGTGGAACAAGTGGTTCTCTGCGAAGCGAGTGAGGAAACCTCGGAGCAGCTTCTTCAGGAAATCACGGCGAATGCCGAGGAACTGCTTCAGATGCTCGAGCTGCCGTACCGGGTCGTTGCCGTCTGTACCGGCGATATGTCGCAGAAGACGTACAAACAATACGACATCGAGACCTGGATGCCAAGCCGCGCAGCTTATGGAGAGACCCACTCGTCGTCGGACCTGCTGGACTTTCAGGCGCGCCGTTCGAACATCCGCTACCGGGATGCGGAAGGCAAGCTGCGTTACTGCCATACACTGAACAATACGGCTGTGGCGTCGCCCCGGATTCTGATCCCGCTGCTGGAGAATCACCAGCAGGAGGACGGTTCGATTCTGATCCCGCAAGCGCTGAGACCCTACCTGAACGGAATGGAGCGAATTACGCCGCCAAGCGAGACAGACTGATTACAACAAGCTCCACCCTATCTGAACATTCAACAACGCGGCCGCTGCAGGGTCGCGTTGTTTTTTGGGCTATTGGTCGTGCAGATGAAACGCCAGCCGGAGTTTTCGTTATTATGCATCCACAGAATCCTTTTTAAACGATACTTAGATCAGGTGAATAAGCATATATTATATAAGAGTAATTACATACTTATTTTTCATATCGATTAAGTAGGTATATAATATGGGTTATATAGAGATACCATCTCCAACTGTTAATGTACCATTATCGGTTATCTATATAATTTCACTCACCGTGCACTACGTACGCATAAGGAGGTCATACCAATATGACAGAACCACATCTTGATCATACAGCGCCCAAAGCGCTCCGCGATATCCCTCTATCCATTCTGGATCTCGCACCGATTACAGCGGGCAGCACCGCTGCACATTCGCTGCGGAATACGCTTGATCTTGCCCAGCATGCCGAGAAATGGGGTTACAACCGTTACTGGCTTGCCGAACATCACAACATGCCCGGGATTGCCAGCTCTGCCACATCCGTGGTCATTGGGCATGTCGCTGGAGGCACCAACACCATTCGCGTGGGATCCGGCGGAATTATGCTGCCCAACCATGCACCGCTTGTCATTGCCGAGCAATTCGGTACACTGGAGTCGCTCTACCCGGGCCGGATCGACCTCGGTCTTGGCCGTGCGCCGGGATCGGATCAGCTAACCTCCCGGGCACTCCGCCGCGGACCCGGCAGTGATGGCCAGGATTTCCCTGACCGTCTCGGCGAGCTCCGAAATTACTTCCAGCCCACCTCCGGCTCGTCCATGCGCATTCGGGCGATTCCCGGTGAAGGCTTGCATGTTCCGATCTGGCTGCTCGGCTCCAGCGGATTCAGTGCCCAGCTGGCAGGACAGCTGGGGCTTCCATTCTCATTTGCGAGCCATTTCGCCCCGGATTATCTGATGCCTGCGCTGGATTTGTACCGCAGCAGCTTCCGGCCTTCTTCCGAGCTAAGCAAGCCGTACGCCATGATCGGCGTGAACGTGATCTGTGCGGACACGGATGAGGAAGCGCAGCGCCTTGCCACATCGCCGTACCAGCAGTTCCTGAATATCATCCGGGGCCGCACCGGCCAGCTGAGTCCGCCGGTAGACAGCATGGATGATCTGTGGAACCTGCAGGAGCAGGCCATTGTGAAGCGCCAGCTCAGCTTCTCCGCGATCGGCAGCCCGGCCACCGTCCGTGCGCAGCTGGAGCAGTTCCAGCAAACAACAAACGCGGACGAGATCATTGTTGCCGCCGCGATCTATGATCATAAGGCGCGTCTGCACTCTTATGAGCTGCTGGCGGATGCCGTCGGCATCAAATAACAGCCCTTATCCAAAAAGACCAGTTAAGCCCGGAACCCGGCGCTTAACTGGTCTTTCTCTTTTTTTATAGCGTCAGCCCGCCATCAATGGTCACCAGGGATCCTGTCATATAACTGGAGCCCTGGGAAGCCAGGAAAGCTACCACGTCGGCAATTTCATCCGCCTCAGCCGGACGGCCCATCCGCATGTTGCCAATCTCTTCCGGCACGTACCCGCCTTCCGTGAAGGACTTGGCCACCGCTGCGGTAAGCGGCGTCTGAACGCCGCCTGGACAGATCGCGTTCACGCGAATGCCCATCTTGACGTATTCCAGTGCTGCGGCCTTCGTCAAGCCGATCACCGCATGCTTGCTTGCCGAATAAGCGGCAGCACTATGCTCACTGCGAATACCCGCTGTCGAAGCGGTATTGACAATATGCCCGCTGCCCTGCTCCTTCATCACTTTCAGGACATACTTCATGCCGAGGAAGCAGCCCTTTACATTCACGGACATTTGACGGTCAAACTCGTTCTCGTCAATATCGTCCAGCATCGAGAACTTCTGCACGATCCCTGCATTGTTGAAGAAGAAGTCAATTCTGCCGTAGCTTTCAACCGCCTTGTTCACATAGTTCTGAACATCCTCGGTCTTGGTCACATCGGCTTGCACGAAAATGCCGTCCCCGCCCCGCTCCTTAATCATGCGCAGCGTTTCTTCACCGGCTTCCTTGTTGAAATCGACCAGCACAACCGTTGCGCCATTCTCTGCCAATTTCAAGCTGCTGGCTCTACCGATTCCGCTGGCTGCACCCGTGATGACAGCAATTGTTTGGTTATCGGACATGTATCAACACTCCCCTGTTGAAATCTATAGTGATTTACTTCGCGTAATATCCGCCGTCAATCGGCAGCTCAACACCGGTGATGTAAGAAGATTCGTCTGAAGCCAGGAACAATACACCGCGCGCGATGTCTTCCGCTTTGCCCAGGCGTGGAAGCGGAGTCTGGGATTGGAACCACTGCGTCATCTGTTCATCCTTGAACATATCAACGGTCATTGGAGTCTCAATAAATCCGGGGTGAATCGAGTTGCAGCGGATGTTGTGCTTCGCGTAGTCAACAGCCGTAGCTTTGGTCAGCATACGTACAGCGCCTTTACTCGCCGTGTAGGGACCTGCGCCGCTGCCGCCGGTCAGACCGGCAATGGAGGAGATGTTGACGATGGAACCGCCGCCGGCTTCGATCATGTGCGGGATGACATATTTTTGGCCAAGGAAAATGCTCGTCACATTAATGGTCATTGTTTTCTCCCAGCCTTCCACCGTCAAATCCATGAACGGCGTAGCATTGGAGATACCGGCATTGTTGACCAGGATATCGATCTTGCCAAACTTCTTCATCGTCTCGTCCACGACGCGAACCCAGTCTTCTTCGGAAGCCACGTTGTGCTTCAATCCGATGGCTTCGCCGCCAAGCGCTTCAATCTCGGCAACCACGTCTTTGATCTTGTCTTCCTGAAGATCCGTGATGGCCACCTTGGCTCCCTCTTGCGCAAATAAAAGAGCGTCAGCTTTACCCATACCGCCTGCTGCACCCGTAATCACCGCTACTTTATTATCTAATCTTCCCATAGGAATACCTCCTGAAATTGTTAGTCATTGGACCCGTCTTCCGCCTTGGATTGACTGATCTTAAGCTGCAAATGCTCAATCATCTTCTCGTACGAGGCGATCAGCACATCCATCTCCTGATCCGAGAAATCCGACCATAAACCTTCGTTCAATTCACGGTACTTCGCAATCATTCGGGCCTCCACTTCACGGCCCTGCTCCGTAATCTTAAGATAGACCTGACGCCTGTCCGTGCTTGAAGCCACTCGCTCAATGTAACCTTTGCTGACCAGCTTATTGCTTAAATTGGTCACAGCAGAGAGTGTAACATTCAAAGCATTGGCAAAATACGAGCTGGTCTGCTGCCCCTCGTAAGCCAAGGTCTGGAGCACGAAGTACTGAGGAGCTGTCAAATCGTTGTCCAAGATCTTGGCATAGTTCGCCACAAGTGTCATCATCTGACGAGCCATCATGTTCGATAGTTGTTCCCGCTTATCCAGTATCAGTATTCATCTCCTCGGTGCTGACGAAGTCCGTCATCGTTATATATTACAAATTTAAATAGTTAAAATCTTTTAACAATTAAATTGTATACCCTTTCACATAGCTCGTCAACCGCGATAAAATGCCCGTTTTGGTTGTTATTTCCATGATTTCAATTGCTGTATTTCGATTCAGATTCAGGTTCTGATAGATAAAAAAAGCACCTCCCGGTGCTTTTGTAAAGTATATCCATCCCCATTTCGGAGTATCCCGTAAGGTGTTAGGCGGCTCTTGCGGAGGCTATCTACTCTCTGTTATGTTTCGACTTGGCGTTATGTCTCTGATCAGCACTATCTTTCAGCATAGCATTATGTTTCTGGTTGACCTCATCCTGCACCAAAAAAGGCACCACCCTAAGGTGATGCCTACTCTGATCCGGTCGATTATCCAGCAGCGGTATCCATCCGCTCGTGAAGCGTTGCTTCCTGCAGGTAATCGAGTGTCATGCGGTCCACAAACCGCGAGAACTTCTCTTTCTTCTTCCCGTTCTCCTGATAAATGGTTATCAGCTTCAAGATGATCGGCGCCAGCTGCTCAGCCTTCAAATCCGTGTGCAGCGGCTTCGCCAGAGCAGCCTTCAACCCTCTTGGCTCTCCGCCAACATAGAGATCAAAGGCATCCCTCATCTTGATGACGGCAATATCTTTAAGCAGGGGCTCGCTCGTTCCCAGTGCACAGCCGGCGTACCCGATTTTCAGGGGATTGGGTACCGGATGATCGGATATAACTTCATCCAGCATAGCTGCAACATCCAGGCCCGAATCCTCTGCTCCCCGGCAAAAATTACAGGTAATCAGGCTCTTGGAGACAAAACCGGCAGGATGAACTTGAAGGCCTGCGGCCACCAGCTTCGCCTTCGCCTCCTCCGCCCGCTCTTCATCCATCTCCACGTACAGCTGCTTAAAGGTTGTCATCTCTATGCGGGCATCCTCACCTACGATGGAGCCCAGTACCGCCAGCTGCTGCGGGCGGAACAGCGTCCCGCCCACTTCAAAGCCGGGGGTTACGGCAAACTTTTGCGATGCCAATGTCTACACTCCCATCAAGTCACCATAGTATCTTTTCCTTGCTCTACGAATATCCTTCATCCGTTGCCGTTACACCTTCATGCGCTGCAGACGAAGAGCGTTCAGCACAACCGATACGGAGCTGAGTGCCATGGCGGCCCCGGCCACCCAAGGTGCCAGAAGACCGATGGCGGCAATCGGAATGCCAAGCGAGTTATAACCGAGCGCCCAGAACAGGTTCTGACGAATGTTGCTCATCGTTTTGCGGCTCATATAGATGGCATCCGGAATGCTGTTCAGATCACCCTTCATCAGCGTAACGTCCGCGGCTTCCATCGCCACATCCGTACCTGTCCCGATAGCCATGCCGATATCGGCAACGGCAAGTGCCGGCGCATCATTAATGCCGTCGCCAACCATGGCGACCTTCTTGCCCTGCTGCTGGAGCTTCTTCACTTCGTCCGCTTTACCTTCCGGCAGCACTTCAGCAAGAACATGGTCAATGCCCACCTGCTTCGCAATGGCTTGAGCCGTGCGTTCGTTGTCACCGGTAATCATGATCACTTCAATGCCCATTTGCTTCAGTCTGGCTACGGCTGCCCGGGACGTCTCTTTAATGGTATCCGCCACGGCCACCAGACCGGCATATCGGCCATCTACCGCGGTAAGCATAGCCGTCTTGCCCTCGGTCTCCAGCTCCGACATTCGGGCCAGAACCGAGTCGATTGCCACGTTATGCTGTGCCATCAGCTTACGTGTACCGACAAGCACCTCGTGTCCTTCCACGTTGGCACGGATGCCATAGCCCGGAACGGCTTCAAAATGCTCGACAGCCGGGAGCTGTGTCCCTCTTGCCTCAATTCCGGCAACAATCGCTTCAGCCAGCGGATGCTCGGAGCTCTTCTCCGCAGATCCAACCAGACGCAGGAACAGCTCCTCGTCAATGTCGTTCACTTCAACATCCGTCAACTCGGGTTTACCCTTGGTGACCGTGCCTGTTTTGTCCAGAATGATCGTGTCGATTTTATGCGTGGATTCCAGATGCTCCCCGCCTTTAAACAGCACGCCCAGCTCTGCCGCGCGGCCTGATCCGGCCATAATCGAGGTTGGCGTAGCCAAACCCAGCGCACATGGACAAGCAATGACCAGTATGGCGATGGCAATCTCTAACGCATGGGCGAAGTTACCCGGTGTTACCCAGAAGAACCACACGAGGAAGGCAACCACCGCAATTCCAACCACAATGGGAACGAAAATCCCCGAGATGACGTCCGCCACCCGCTGAATCGGGGCTTTGGAGCCCTGTGCTTCCTCCACCACCTTGATAATTTGGGCGAGAGCTGTCTCTTTGCCCACTTTGGTCGCTTCAAGTGTCAAGCGTCCATTCTTGTTCATGGTGGCACCGATGACAGCATCGCCCGCTTTTTTCTCAACAGGAATACTTTCACCGGTCAGCATGGATTCATCCACCGCCGACGTGCCTTCCACTACTTTCCCGTCCACCGGAATTTTCTCGCCCGGTTTCACCAATACGAGATCTCCCGCCATCACCTGTTCAATCGGAATGGTGATCTCCTGTCCGCCACGAACGACCAGGGCTGTCTTGGCCTGAAGACCCATCAGCGTTTTGATGGCTTCTGAGGTACGGCCTTTCGCCATAGATTCGAACAGCTTGCCCATAATCACCAATGTGATTAGAACCGCACTCGTTTCATAATACATCTCGGGCCCATGGTGTACGCTCGCTCCGGCCGCTGCCCAATCGATCGTTAGATAAAGGCTGTAGAAGTAAGCGGCTGAGGTGCCGAGTGCAACGAGAACGTCCATATTGGCGCTTTTGTTGCGGAGCGCTTTGTAAGCCCCCACGTAGAACTGTTTTCCGATATAGAATTGTACGGGCGTTGCCAGGGCCAACTGGAACCAAGGGTTCATGAACAGATCCGGCATCCAGATCCACGAGGTGAAGGAAAAATGGCTCACCATGGCCCATAGCAATGGCAGAGACAGAATGGCCGATATGAGCAGCTTCCGTTTCTGCTTGGTGATGGCCTCCTTGCGGTGACCTTCCTGATCCAGCGTCTCCCGTTTCGATACGGCTTGATATCCCAGCTTCTCGACCCGCTGCTGGATATCGCCAAGGCTAACCTCGGCAGGATTGTACTCCACCCGGGCGGTCTCCATGGCAAAGTTAACGTTCGCTTCGCTGACTCCCGGCATCCGGCTTACAACCTTCTCGATTTTCGCCGCGCAAGCCGCGCAGTACATGCCGATCAGCTGCAAATCAACCGTTTCCTTGGCTGTTCCGTACCCCAGCTTCTCGATTTTCTCTTCCATCTGCTGGACAGTAACCACCTTCGGGTCAAAAGTCACGGATGCCTTCTCCAGCGCAAAGTTCACATTGGCTTCCTGCACACCTTCCATTTTGCTTAAGCCCTTCTCGATCCGATTCGCACAGGCGGCACATGTCATGCCCGTTAACTGCAGCGACGTTTTCTTCGGCTCCATTGTTGCTCCTGCTTCCATCTTCTCCTCACCCCTCTTCATCCTCGTGCCATTTGGTCAAACTACGTTGTACCCTTGTTCTTCAATGATCTCTTTGATTTCTTCCAGATTGAACTTAGCTTCATCATATTTGACGGAAACGGTGCCCGCCTTCAGGTCTACATGGCCCTCGATGTTCTGCTGCTTCAGTGCCCCTTCAATTGAATTCACGCAATGCATGCAGGACATGCCTTCTACTTTCATGGTTACCTGTTCCATTCTGTATCTCTCCTTTAGGTTTGGTTTTATTGTTGATGAATCATCCAGGAAGCTCGACTCGACCTCCCGCTGAACTTTACTTGTAATTTCTATTTCTTGTAGTTAGTATACCCCCCTACCCTATATTTAGTCAACCAGTTATTATCGATTTTTTATAAAATAATTCCAATACTCATGGATACATCGCATAACCGTGCGGAATTCATCACTTTGACTAAACACATACTGCCACCTTCGGAAGGTGGCAGCTCCATACATTATTCACTTCAACCGGATCTTCTCCAGCTGAGAGTCCCATCCCCGTTACTTCATCAGCTTATTCATCGTTGTTAACAGCTCGGTAATAACCTCATCGTCGCCTTCCTGAAGGCGCTCCACGACGCAGCTCTTCATATGATGTTCCAGCAGTAATTTGCTGACACCGTTTAATGCCGACTGGATCGAGGAAATCTGGTTTAATACATCGTCACAGTACGTATCCTTCTCAATTAAGCCCTTCACACCGCGAATCTGCCCTTCGATCCGGTTCAACCGGCTGATGAGGTTGCTTTTCGTTTTATCGGAATGATGGCTCTTCCGCTCGCTGGTTACAGCACAAGCATCATGTACATGGTTCTCAGTTGTCATGCCCATTTCCCCCTCCTTTAAATCCCGTTCCTTCATCTTGAATCTAATCTATCCTGAACCTAGTATATCATATAGCCCCCCACCCTATAAAGCCCAGCTTATGGAATGAGGTTATCCGAACGGATGAGATTTCGTTGAATCGATACATGAATGGTTCTGTGGATCGCTATAACCAAAGGGTGCCCCATCAGATGGAATATCTGATGGGGCACCCCCCTATATTTTCGCCCGAATTAATATATGATCCGTCCCGAGTCATCCGGTACGCCTGATTTGCGGTAGAAGTACGTATTGATTACATCCCGCCAATGCTTGGCGTGCTCAGCCTGATCGGCCAGCCGCTGTGCCACTTGAGCGAAACGCTCCGGATCGACTTTGCCTTCTAGCGAGGTCCAGGCGTCAAGCAGTCCAGCGGCAGCCTCGGCTCCCTCGAAGTGAGTATCATATATGTGCTGAATCACGGTTTTGCCGGATTTCAGCATATGGGAATACGGGACATGATGGAAGAACAACAGCAGCTCGTCCGGGCAGTCCTCCAGTGAATCATACAGAGCGGCATTTGGTTCGAAGTACTGAGCAGTGTAGCCTGTACCCGTCGCCATCGTGCGGTCCACCCCCATGCCGTCCCGATCCGCGAAGTGATACGTACCCCACCGGGAATATTCATAGCCATCTACATCCGGACCATAATGCGTATGCGGTGTAATCATCCAGCCCACGCCGAGCGGTGACGTATAACTCTCATAGATCGGCCACGACTGCATGAGCATGCGGCACACCGTTTTTACAACTGACTCGTCATTGCCGAAGGTTAACCTCGTCCACTCTTCTGCAATCCCCTCCGAGGATAATTCAGGATTCCAGATCAGCCGTCCGAAGCCGTACAGATTCGCTTGTGCCAACGTATGGCCCGTCCAGTTCTCATCATTCCCGATGTTGGACACCGCAGCAATCCCGCTATATTTCATGCCATGCAGCGAGCCGTTTGTTATCTTCTTCACCTCAGACCCGGCCCCATCCGCATAGGTATCAAAATCCAGCACCTCTTTCCACTGCGGCACCAGATAACACACATGACGCTGCTGGCCGGTATATTCCTGGGCAACCTGGAACTCCAGCACCTGATTGGTCTCTTTCATGCTGCCGAACAGCGGCGATACCGGCTCTCGTACTTGAAAGTCCATTGGCCCGTTCTTAATCTGCAGCAGCACATTGTCCTTAAACCGTCCATCCAGCGGGGTAAAATGATCATAGGCCGCACGTGCACGGTCCGTGCTGCGGTCGCGCCAATCCTGCATGCAGTTATATACGAAGCAGCGCCAAATCACGAGTCCGCCGTGCGGCTCCAGCGCTTCGGCGAGCATATTGGCGCCGTCGGCATGGTCCCGGCCATAAGCGAATGGACCCGGCCGATGCTCGGAGTCCGCCTTGACCAGGAAGCCTCCAAAATCCGGGATATGATCGTAGATTTCATCCGCCGCATCCTTCCACCACTGCCGAACCTCTTCATTTAGCGGATCGGAGGTGGATACGCCCCCTATGTGGAGCGGAGCCGCAAAGTTGATGCTAAGATACAGTGTAATCCCGTATTCTCTGAAAATATCAGCCACCTTCGCAACCGTTGGCAAATATTCGGCCGTAATGAATCGCGTCTCGATCTCATGCACGTTGACATTATTAATGGAGATTGCATTCATGCCTACCGAAGCCAGCAATCGGGCGTAGTCCCTCACTCGCTCCAGATTGTCGGTAAACCGCCCGTTCTCGTAAAAAATCGACTGACCCGAATATCCGCGTTCAACGGTGCCGTCGACGTTATCCCATTGATTAATCATCCGCAGACGATTCACAGGCTGATCAGCCACCTTCAAACCGGTTAGCGGTTGATGGGAGGCCAGCAACCGCAGCAAATGAAACACCCCGTATAATATACCTTTGCCGGATCCCCCGATCAGGACAAGCTTCTCCTGCTGCCCTTGGCCTGAATGTACCAGCGTGAAGCCCTCCGGATCCAGCTGTGTATCAGCCCGGCCCCTATCCATAGCCTCGGTTATCCCTTCTGCGGCTCCTTCGGCTGCTGCCGCTGCCCCCACATGAATACGAACCTCCAGATGGGAGGAGTTCAAGGCTTCCGAGGTGATATTCGGTACGATGCCAAGCATGGATTGACACGCATGCTTCAGTTCCTGGACAGCCGCGTTCGCAACTCGGGACTGCTGCTGATCCACAACAATGGTGCCGAGTTGCCTGCTGTAGGCGGCAGCAAGCTCCCGATCCTCGATGGGCGCATATTGCAGCCACGCTTTATATAAAGTGCTGTTCAACGTAAGTTCCCCCTTCGTTTGGGCAAGGCCAATGATTTCCCAGCTTCTCACTCCACTAGTTCCTGCTGCCCTGAGGCAGTAAAATACAGATGCCGGCCACAAGGACCGGCACGACAAGCTGATGGCAGCCTCAGCCGCTTCATATATTAGCTATGGTAATTAATTTGAATGTAGGAATCCTTGTAAAAGCAATTACGACTTGACCATACGCTCCACCAAGCGGTGAAACGCACGCTTCGGTTGATGAAGCTCATCGAACAGGAATGGCCAGTTCTTGCGCCCCCGCACCGGGAAGTTGTCCAACCAGGTGTAATCGTCGGCTGCACCCCAGAAGGTAACGGACGTAATATGATCCCGATACTCCTTCAGAATGCCAAACATCTCGTCATACCGCTTGGCTTGAGCCTCCAGAAGCTCCTCCGGCGCCTCGGTCAGATCCTTTCTGGTGTCGTCGAACCGGAACATCGAAACATCGAGCTCCGTCAGCTGAAGCTGCAGACCGAGCGATGCATACTTCTCAATCGCTGCGCGGATATCGTCAAGGCCAGGATCGTACAGATTCCAGTGTGCCTGCAATCCTACGCCATGGATAGGGGTTCCCTGATCCAGCAAGGACTTGACCAGCGTGTAGATTTTATCCCGCTTGTTCGGATGGGACTCATTGTAATCGTTATAGAACAATACAGCCGACGGATCTGCTTCATGCGCAAACTGGAACGCCTTGGAGATAAACTCCGGACCCGCGATTTCCAGCCATTTGGATGGACGAAGGAGCTCTTCTCCTTCATCCGCGATCACCTCGTTCACGACATCCCAGGCATAAATATCATCCTTGTATCGCTTCACGACCGTATCGGTATGCGACTTCAACCGTTCGTACAGCGTCGCTTTATCCACCAAGTTCCCATTCTTGTCCTGGAACAGCCAGTCGGTCGTTTGGTTATGCCATACCAGCGTATGGCCTCGCATCTTCATTCCATGCTTGCGGGCGAAGGCAGCGAGTTTATCCGCATCCTCGAACGTATACGTATCCTCCGCGGGATGCACACTGACAAACTTCATTTCATTTTCCGCCGTAATGCTGTTGAAATGATAGGATAGCAATTCCTCCTGCATTTCGATCGTCAGCGGGTTTACGGCCGCTCCAATGAGAAAGTCATCCGCGAACATTTCCTTCAGCTTTGGTTCACTACGATGATGGTTGGTCACATTCAGTCCCTCCTTGAATTAGAGATAATAACAAGATTGATGGTTTATGATCGTGATGCCACCTGCATCCCGGTTGGTCGACAGTCATCCAAGGCATGCATCGGGCCACGTACCGTGCGCACAGGAAGCAGTGCGCACGGTGCACAGCTTTAGCGGCTCCCGCAGCTTAACCTTTTACCCCGCCCAAGGTCATCCCCTGCACAAAGTATTTTTGCAGGAACGGATACACCAGGATGATCGGCACACTTGCCACAATGGTCATCGTGGCCCGAATGGATGTCGGCGTGACCTGATTCGCTCCGCTTTCCGAGCTTGCGAACTGGCTTGCGTAATCATTGCCCGAGTTCATCGAGGAATTCGAGTTCTGGAGTATTTTCATCAGCTCGTACTGCAGTGTGCTCAGTTCCGTATAGGAAGAGTTGTAGAGGAATACGTCAAACCAGGAGTTCCACTGCGATACCGCCGTGAACAGCGATACCGTCGCAAGAACGGGTACGCATAGCGGGAGCACGATCCGCATAAAGGTCGTGAATTCACCGGCGCCGTCAATGCGTGCCGATTCCAGAATCCCTTCGGGCAGCCCTTCGATAAAGGAGCGAATGACGATCACGTTAAACACGCCGATCAGGCCCGGAATGATGTACACCGAGAAGGTGCCCAGCATGCCCAATTCGCGAATCAGCAGGAAGTTCGGAATTAAACCGCCGCTGAAATACATGGTCAAGATAAAAGCAATGGATACGAACTTGCGCAGTACGTATTCCGGACGGCTGATCGTATACGCAACCATGGCGCAGCAGAATACGGAGGTGATCGTACCGATCACCGTACGAAGCACGGATATGAAGGTAGCTTGAAAGATGGTTGCTTCGTTAAACACATATTTGTAATTCTCCCATGTGAAGTCCCGAGGCCATAGATAAATGCCGCCTTTCACCGAATCCGTCGCATTGTTGAAGGATACTGCGAGTGTATTCAGGAACGGGTACAACGTAACCACCATTAGGCAGATCATGAATACAATGTTCAAAGTATCGAATATCCGGTCCGCGGGAGACTTGAACCGGGCATGAGCTCGTGGTGAATCTGATGTCTTCGCCATATGAATCCTCCTGTAAGTGTTCTGAAGGAAAACGGTCCTCGTAAGCTTACGCTTAGAACAATCGTTCCTCGCCCAGTCTCTTCGCGATATGATTAGCCGTGAACAAGAGTATGAAGCTGACCACCGTCTTGAACATGCCTGCAGCGATCGAGAGCGAGAAGTTCCCCATCTGAATACCATATTTCAGCACGAAGATATCCAGGTTCTCGGAATAATCCACGTTCATGCCGTTACCAAGCAAGTATTGCGGTTCAAAACCGGATTCGAGCAAGTTACCGATATTCATGATCAACAGGATAATAAATACCGGCTTCAGACCCGGCAGGGTTATGTTCCAAATCCGTTGAAAACGTCCGGCGCCGTCGATTTCCGCCGCCTCATACTGCGAGGGATCGATCATCGTCATGGCTGCCAAATATATGATGGTGTTCCAGCCGACATTCTTCCATACTTCCGAAACACCGAGTATTCCCCAGAAATATTCTCCTTCTCCAAGCCAAAGAATCGGTTCCTTGATGAGACCGAGCCACAGCAGCAGCTCATTGATGATTCCGCCGTCCGAGGACAGAGCCGTCGAGATAATGCTCGCCGCCACCACCCATGAGATGAAATGGGGCAAATAGCTGATCGTCTGCACGACCCGTTTAAACATCAGATTACGCAATTCATTGAGCAGAATCGCCAGCACAATGGCGGTAACAAACCCGAGCACTAGGTTAATAAAACTCATGGCGAGTGTATTGCGCATGACCCGAAGGAAATGCTCATCCTGAAACAGGAAGGTAAAATGCTTCAAACCTACCCATTCCTGATCAAAGATTTTCTTCGCAGGTTTAAAATCCTGAAACGCTATCGTCCAGCCCCATAGTGGCAGGTATTTAAAGATAAACAGCCAGAGCAAAAAAGGAATCGACATGAAGACGAGCGCCTTCTGCTGCAGCAGCTTTTGAAAGAAGCTTTTTTCACCTGATGGCGGCCTGGTATTTAAACCAGTATCGTTTTTCCGTTGTTTATTGAAGAAACCTTTCGATTCCGCCGGCGTTTCTCGCAACGCCTTCGTCTCTGCAGGTCCAATCGGGTTCGCTTTATCCACGGTTTCTTCTCCTTCCTATCCAAGCCCTTACCGTTAAGTTCGAAGCAGGCAACTTCTCAGCGCCGAGCTTGTTGTATAGAAGAGGAGGGACGGATACTCAAGTCTACCGAGTGGTCCGCCCCCTTCGCCTCTCCTTCATCTATTATTGTCCTTGGGCATTTGCGATTTTCTTGGCGACTTCCTCGGTGATCAGATCCTCATATCCCTTCACATCCAGCTTGCTGAACTCGCCCACGTATTCATTCCAGATACGGTCAAACTCCGCAGGGTTTGCAAGCACCAGTTTCGGGAAGTATTTACGCTGCAAATCGCTTTTCTTCTGAGTGAAGATTTGTGCCGGTGAGCCCTGATCAATCGGAATGCTCCAAGCCGGGTACCATGGACGATCATCAGGCGCCGCAAACAATTGCGAGAAGGAATCGATGTCATAGGCTTCAAGCAGCTTCTTATCCGGTTCGGAATAAGACATTTTGGCAACCTCAGGCTGGCGTCCTGCACCGACGGAATTACCGTCAGGAAGCGTGGAGCCATTGCCGTAACGAGGCCAGTTGTATTCAAAGTACTTGAAGCCGAACGACTCGCGGAAGGCTTCCGTATTCGTCTGTGTGATCTGCTCTTCCGTACGGTAGAAGCGGCCGTTCTCATCAACGGAATACGTCTCGTCCTTGATGCCCCAGTTCGACAGAACCTGGTTCTCGTCCGTAAGCAGGTTGTTGAAATATTTCACAATACGCTCTGGATCCTTCGCACTGACGGAGATTCCTACGCCGCGGTTGTTAACAAAGGATGGCGGATCGAGATACTGGTCCTTGATATTCTCATCGTAGACGATCGGCAGCGCCATATATTCGAGATCGTCGTTACCCGATGCGTTGGCTGTTTCGCGCAGGTTATTCATCGATTGGCCTACCTGCCATCGATAGTCGAAGAAGCCGAGCACCTTACCGGAAGTCAGTTTGGCAAGGTATTGATCATAGTTGTCCACGAAAGAGGATTTATCAAACAACCCCTCTGTATTGAGCTTGTTCAGCTCCTGCAGGTAGCGCTTCGTAATGTCATCGTCCGCATAATCGTTCGCTACGTGGGTCTCCATGTCGATGATGATCCCGCCATCGTTCGGATATCCGGCCAAGTGCATCGGGGCATTGGTCAGTGCAAAAAATTTATCCTGTGTTGTCAGTGCCAGGTACCCGGTCAAGCCTTCCTCCGGATGCTTCTTCACGTAGTCGCGAATCAGGCCCAGGTATTCATCGAAGGTCTTGATCTTCGGGTAACCCGCTTCCTTCAGAACACGTCGTTGAATCCAGAATGCACCCTGCTCAATGTTTGGAGCAGACGTGTACTCTCCTACCACCGCGCTCAGCGGCAGGAAGTAGATGTTGCCATCCTCGGCTTTCATCAGGTTGTAATACGGCTCGTATACACGCTTGATGTTAGGTCCATACTTATCAATCAGATCATTCAAGGGGATAAAGGCGCCCGCGCCAACCAGCTTGTCAATCGAGTTCCCCGGTACGATGACATCCGGATAATCGTTGCTGGCGATGAAGGTCCCCACCTTCGTGTTCTCATCCCCTACCAGATGCTCCATCTTAAAGTTCACGCCAGTTTGATCTTCGAAGATCTTACCGATGGTGGTTTCGTTCGTATTTTTGTCCTTGCCTGCTGCTGCGTTGAAATACGTGAAGGTGACCTTCTCTTCCTTCTTCTCGCCTTCGCCACCAGCCGCCGGCGTGTTGTCCGCGGTTTGATTGTCTTTTCCGCCGCAAGCTGCCAGAAGAGATACCATCATGACTACGGTCAGACAGCTCATCCAAAATTTCTTATTCATGCTCTTGACCTACCCCTTTCGGTCTTGTTTAATTGTAAGCACTTTCATTATAAGAGAGCCCTTGAGCGATTTTCACCCGTCAATCTTTAGGTGATACTTAGAAAACTATAGAACTGTGTCCAGCGGCAGAAAAAAAAGGCTGTACGGGCATCATGCAGGGCAGGTTTCTCCCTGCAACAAACAAATCCTGCTTCTGGTCATTCCAAACCGGAATGCCAAGCAGGATTTGCCGCCGTTATTGTTCGATGGGAATGGACAGCTGGACCCGAGTGCCTTGTCCCGGCGAGCTGTCGATTTCAAACCGGAACCGGCTTCCGTAGTACAGCTTCAATCGGTAGATCACATTCTGAATGCCGATCCGCTCCCCCATCTCATCCTCGGTATCGAGATAACGGCAGATGCGTTCGACCTGCTCCGCGGACATGCCGGCCCCGTTATCCTGAATGGTACAGATGAGCGATCGACCCTCGCGTACGATATGCACTTCAATGCGTCCCCCGTGCTTCAGCGGCTCAATGCCGTGAATGCTGGCATTCTCCACGAAGGTAACAATCGCCATTTTGGGTAATTGCAGGTGACCCTCTTCTGCGGGTGCGTGGACCGTATAATCAATCTTGTCCCCAAACCGGTATCTCTGGATTTCAAGGAAACAGTGGATAAACTCCACCTCTTCCTTGAGCGTCACCATATCTTTTTTCCAAACTAATGAATTACGGAAAATCTTGGCCATGTTATGAATGATTCTTGCCGTCTCATCCTCATCCTTCATCAGGCTCCGCATGCGGATGGTCTCCAAGGCGTTAAAGAGGAAATGCGGGTTAATCTGGCTCTGCAGTGCATTCAATTGCGCGTGCCTTCGCTGCAGCTCCAAATTTTTCTTCTGGATATCCGCCACGTATACGTCATTGATCAAGCTTTCGAGCTGCAGCGTCATCCGGTTGAATTCACCCGTCAGCTGGCCGATCTCGTCGCGCGCCTCCGCTTCTTCAATCGTGTCATAATTCTGGTTCTTAACCTTCTTCATATGCTTGAGTATGCGTACCAGCCGCACGCTTAGGGAACGGCTAATCCAGACGATCACCAGGGTGGGGAGCAGAAAGTTCAAGCAGGTCAGCACAATGACAAACCGCAGGGATTGCTGGACATCCCGCAGCACCACATCCTCAGGCGTCACCGCCACCATCGTCCAGGAGTTCAGATTGTTGGTTGTGAAGCTGTCGGTACGAAACTCCAGAAACTTGTCCTCATGCTCGATGCTGCTGTACGGCACGGAGCCCTGCATGACGTTGACGTTCGAATCTGTGGTGTATTCAATATTTCCGGCGCCGCTTAGCAGGTACACCTTGCCCTGCACGTTCAGATTGCTCATAATCTGCCGGATCGAGGGCATCCGCATATCAATCTTGAGATACTTGGTATAGTCATTCTGGGAGTTGAAATAATTCATGCTCCGGATGATGCTGAAGCTGTCCAATTGGCCGTTTCCACCCGTGCGCATCACGATCGGTTGAGTCACGTTCTTGCCCGCGATCAATTTGTACCAGGCCTCTTCCTTCACCTGGTCATCGATGTAATTGATGCCCCCGGAATACAGCAGGGTCGGATTGTCCACATATACCGTAATTTCGCTGACTGAGTTGTATACGGCGCTACCCGAATTCAAAATGCGGCGAAGATAGCTGTCATAAGCCTCAATATAATCGGCGGGGTGGTCGTACCCCGTCTCCACGATCTCGTTCAATTGAACATCCGTATAGAAGACCGAGGAGATCTCCAGGGCATCCTCGACTTCTCGGCGGAATTCGTTCTTCATCTGCTCAAGCGCTACGGTTATATCCTGGATCCGCTGCTCCCTCACGCTGCCGGATGTCACATTATAGAAGATCAGGTTGGTGATCAGAATCGGCAAAAAAACAGCCAGGAAATACATCAGCAGCATCTTGTCCCGCAGGCGGACATTGTTTAAGCTTGGCTTCATCGATTCGTCCCTTCGGACGCTGCCTCCTTCATCAAGCGGCTCCGATATTCACTTGGCGTCATCCGCTCAATCTTCTCGAATTGCGTGACAAAATAGTCCGGGTTGCCGAAGCCTACGCGTTCGGCCACCTCATAGATGCGCAGGTCCGTCTGGCGCAGCAATCGCTTGGCTTCATTTACGCGCAGCTGCAGCAGGAAATCATTAAAGTACACGCCGTATGCTTTTTTAAACAGCTGTCCCAGATAGACCGGGTTCATATAGAACTTTCCCGCGATGCTCTTCAGACTGATATTCTCATGAAAGTTAGCCTCAATATAATTCCGGATCTTCTGAATTCCGCCCTTGTGCTGCTCCTTGCGAAGATGTGAAATATAGTTTGCGCTCTCAACTGCAAAATCGGTAAACAGACGCTTCAGCTCACGCAGCGACAGATTGCGGTCATGCCACTCGGTCATCGGCTCCAGGCTGGACAGCCGGCTCTGATCCCCCTCCATGCTGCTAAGCACCCGCACCACGCCCAGTACGCATTGGTTGATCGCCATCTTCACGGCTTCAGGCGCATACAGCTTCGCCTGGAAGGATTGAAACAATAATGTGATCGTCTCCTCCAGCTTGGCGAAATGCAGCTCTTCGATCTGCTCCAGCAGCAGCTCGTAGAGGCTCTCCTCCAGACCGATATATTGCAGCGCATGCAGAGCGGCTTCCTCATGGATTACGATGCCGCTCTCATCATAGACGTACTTGTATAACAAGGCTTCTTTGGCCGTTTCATAGGCATTCTGGATAAGGGACAGCTGCTGAACCGGTTGACCGAAATAGACAAAGATCCTATCGTTATCAGTAATGAGCGATTGTTGAATGCGTCTGGCGAATTCCCGCTGACAATCCTGAGAAGATTGCAGAATACGCCCCGGTACGATGATGCCGATTCGATTGCGATGCTCATGCAAGTAGAAGGGCTGAGCTCCATTCGTGACGGCAAGGAGCGCCTCTTCCACCCGGTCCTTGAACTCGCCTCCGCCCGCTTCACCCTCGTCCTTTGATAGCGGTAGGTCATTCCGCTCGACGAAGACGTAGAACAGTCGGTCCTCGGGCAAGAGCTCAAGACGCCGCTCCCATTCCTCCAGCAGCGCCTCATCCGCTTCCCCTATAATCAGCGACTCCATCAAGGCGCCGGACAACAGACGTTCTTCTCGCAAGCGTGCCTCGCGGTCAGACTCCAGCCGTCCGCTGAGCCGGACCAGCGCATTACTGAATTCCAGCTCGTCAATCGGCTTCAGAATGAAGTCGTGTACACCGTAACGAACCGCCTGCTGCGCATAGTTAAAGTCATCGTATCCGCTTACAATAATAAAATAAGGCTTCACGATATCCTGCGTGACAACTCGCCTGATCAGCTCAAGTCCATCCAGCACCGGCATGCGGATATCGGTAATGACCACATCCGGCTGAAGCCGTTCAATCAGCTCCAGCGCATCTTCGCCGTTATCCGCCTCATCTACGATTTGAAAGCCGCAGGCTTCCCAATCTATCAGCTTCAGCAGCCCTTTGCGCGTAAACACCTCGTCATCCACCAATATCGCCCGGTTCAAGTGCACGGTATGTCCCCCTCGCCTTTTGTTCCCATCTGCCTACCAACCCATGCCTATCCGTCAGTCGGCAAACGCTTTCATATAGTAAGTCTATTGTTCATGCTCTGCGCGAAATTGTCAACGAATTTGAAAATAACGCTCGGCATTAAGGTAGCAGATATCCTGGATAATGGCACCGATATAATCGTAATCCGCGGGTACCTCCCCTTCCTTGATCCAGTCCCCGAACAGACGGCACAGCACTCGCCGGAAATATTCATGCCTTGGGAACGACATGAAGCTCCGTGAATCCGTCAGCATGCCGACAAAGGTGCTGATGAGCCCCATGGAAGACAGCGCGGTAAGCTGCTTCAGCATGCCTTCCTTCTGATCGTGGAACCACCAGGCCGACCCGAGCTGAAGCTTGCCCTCAACGCCAGCCGCCTGGAAATTCCCGATCGTGGTAGCCAGCATTTCGTAATGAGACGAATACAAGCTGTATACAATCGTTTGCGGAAGCTGATCGCTGCTGTCGAGTCTGCTCAGGAATCCGTTCAGGCTCTCTGCCAGATGAAAATCCATAATCGAGTCATACCCGCTATCCTTGCCGATCTTCGCGAACATACGCGCATTATTGTTCCGGATCGCCCCAATATGCAGCTGCATGGTCCAGCCCATCGCGTGATACATCTCGCCCAGCTTAAGCAGGGTATGCGTGCGGTATTTCCGTTCTTCGAGCGGCGTTATGCTGAGACCGCTGATGGCTTTGCCGTAAATGTCTGCAACCTCTTTCTCCCCTGCCGGTTCATAAGGAAAACTGCCAAAGCCGTGATCCGACAGGCGGCAGCCATGATCGTGGAAATATTGTATCCGATGCTGCAGAGCTTCCAGCAATTCCTGGTAGGTATCTACAGCTTGATCTGCCGTGGATCCCAGTGTCTCCACATAGGAGGTGAAATCGGGATGGGTCAGGTCCAGCACCCGATCCGGACGGAATGCAGGCGCTACGATGGTGGTCAATTCCCCGTTCTCCCGAATGGCACGGTGGAACTCCAGCGAATCGAGCGGATCATCCGTGGTGCAGGCTACTTTCACTTTGAATTTATCCAGAATCCCGCCTGCCCGTAAGGAAGGACTCTTGAGCTGTTCATTGCAGGTCTCCCAGATTTCCCTGGCATTGCCTGAGGTTAGCCGCTCCTGAACCCCGAAGTAACGCGCCAGCTCCAGATGCGTCCAGTGATACAGTGGATTGCCGACCAGACGCGGAACGCAGCCTGCCCAGGCCATAAACTTCTCTTCCGGGCTTGCACTGCCTGTAATCAGCTCTTCGTTGACACCGAGCCAGCGCATGGCTCTCCATTTGTAATGATCTCCCTCCAGCCATATCTCTGTCAGGTTATCGAATTGCCGGTTGATCGCGATATCCTTCGGGTTTAGATGATTGTGATAATCGAATATCGGCATGCCTTCCGCATAATCATAAAAAAGTTTCTTGGCACTGTTGCTGTTCAGCAGCAGATTTTCCGTATCCAAACGGCTCATGTGATTGCCCTCCGATTCTTATTTAGATTTTCAGTTCCATACTACCATACAAGTATGGTAGTATGGAATACATTAGGAGGTGATGCCGTGGTAGAATCTTTGCGTTTACAGCCAGGGTCGGCCGGACATATCGTGTACTCCCAGCTTAAGCAGCAAATTGTGAGTCTCGAGCTCCCCCCCGGAACCGCTCTATCCGAGAAGGAGGTTTCCCTTTCATTCGAAGTTAGCCGAACACCGGTGCGGGAAAGCTTTGTCCGCCTGGCTCAGGAGGACCTTGTTGTTGTGCTTCCCCAGCGCGGCACGCGGGTCTCGCTCATTGATTCGGAGCTGGTCGAGGAAGCCCGCTTCATGCGGGAGCAGCTTGAGAAGGCTGTCGTCCGTCTTGCCTGCGAGAGCTTTCCGGAGGATAAACTTCTTGAGCTGGAACGGAATCTGTCCGAGCAAAGCGAGAGCATCGAGAAACATGACGGCAAGCATATGTTTGAACTGGATGAAACCTTTCACCGGATTTTGTTTGAAGGCTGCCGCAAGGTAGGTACCTGGAATGTGCTGCAGCAGATGAATGCTCATCTGAACCGGAGCCGGATGTTATGGCTGTCCGCCGATCCGAATTGGACCAACCTGTACGAGCAGCATCGGGAGATCGTGGACGCGATCCGGCGCCATGACGCTGATCATGCAGAGCGTGAGATGCAGGAACATCTCAGCCTGATCATCTCCAATCTGGCTGTGCTGAAAGAAAAGCATCCCGATTATTTTAAATAAGGCATAAGCGGCGGGTGCGGGTGCACCTCCTTGTCCGTCCGCAGCCTTCCATCTTGGCTGTACCATCGTAATTGCAGATTTCCGGCAGCTGTTGCGTTAACTCCTTAAACTTATAAAGGCGGTGAAGAAATGCGCATGGTATTCAGGTGGTTCGGCGAGGGTAATGATACGGTCTCGCTGGATCAGATTAAACAAATTCCCGGCGTGGAGGGCATCGTATGGGCACTTCACGATATTCCTGTCGGTGAAGAATGGCCGATGGAGCGAATTGGAGAAGTTGTGGACCAAGCTAAAGCGTACGGACTTCATGTGGACGTCGTGGAAAGCGTGAATGTCCACGAGGATATCAAGCTCGGCCTCCCATCACGCGACCAATACATAGCCAATTACATCCGGACGATTGAGAAATTGGGTCAGGTCGGCGTCAAAGTCATCTGCTACAATTTCATGCCGGTGTTCGACTGGGCTAGAACTGATCTTCACAAGCAGGCGCCGGATGGATCCACGGCTCTCTTCTTCGAGAAGGCCAAGATCCACGGCACCGACCCGATGGAGCTGGTTCAGACGATCAACCGGAACAGCACCCTGACCATGCCAGGCTGGGAGCCGGAGCGATTGGCGCATCTGACGTCCTTATTCGAGGCTTACCGCGGCGTTACCGAGGAAGATCTGTGGAGCAACCTTGAATATTTCTTAAGCGCCGTCATTCCGGCTGCCGAGAAGAATGGCATTCGAATGGCCATTCATCCGGATGATCCGCCTTGGCCGATCTTCGGTCTGCCGCGAATCATCACCAGTCAGGAGAATCTGCGCAGATTCCTCCATCTGTATGACAGCCCGGCGAACAGCCTGACCCTGTGCAGCGGGTCGCTCGGCGCCAATCCGGACAACGATATCGTCTCCATGATCCACGAGTTCCATGACCGGATTCCATTCGCGCATATCCGAAATGTCCGCGTCTACGAGAATGGCGATTTCATGGAGACGTCGCACCGGACCGAAGACGGGACCGTGGATATATCCGGTATTGTGCAGGCTTATCATGACAACGGTTTCACCGGATATGTAAGACCCGATCACGGACGGCATATCTGGGGTGAGCAATGCCGCCCGGGTTACGGTCTGTATGACCGGGCCTTAGGCATTATGTATCTGTGGGGGCTGTGGGACGCATACAGCCGTGAGCGTGCAGAGAGCGCAGCCGAGCGGAAGGAGGCTGTTCAATGAGCGAGGTTCATATTCATGTTGCAGGAGCTTCCGGGCCAGGATCAGGAGAAGCTATCCCTGAAGACACGCCGCAAAATACCCCGTCACTTCCGCTCCATCCGTCACTAAAGGGAAAGACGGTTGTCATTACGGGCGGCTCCGGGGTGCTGTGCCGGGCGATGGCCCTTGAACTGGGACGGCAAGGCGCCAAGGTGGCTGTCTTGAATCGCACGGCCTCGAAGGGCCAGCAGGTGGCCGACGAGATTATCGCCGCCGGCGGTGCTGCGATTGCCGTTCCGTGCGACGTGACGGATGTTGAGAGCGTCCGCGAAGCCGAGAAGGCTGTACGCGAAGCCTATAGCCCCTGCGATATCCTCATTAATGGAGCCGGCGGCAACCGTAAGGATGCCAACACAACCCATGAAATCTACCGGCCGGAAGATGCGGGGGCGCCGGATCCGGAGGTTACAACGTTCTTCGGGTTAAGCGTGCCGGGCTTCCGCAGCGTGTTCGACCTGAACTTCATCGGCACCCTCATTCCGACGCAAATCTTTGCGGAGGGGATGCTGGGGCGTCCCGGGGCCGTCGTGCTGAACGTCTCGTCCATGAGCGCGCCAAGCCCGATGACCAAGGTTCCGGCTTACAGCGCAGCCAAAGCGGCCATCAACAACTTCACGCAGTGGTTGTCGGTTCATCTCGCGGAATCGGGCATTCGTGTGAACGCGATTGCGCCTGGCTTCTTCCTGACCGAGCAGAACCGCAACCTGCTGACCCATAGCGATGGTTCGCTAACCGAACGCTCTCATAAAATCATCTCGCATACTCCCATGAGACGGTTCGGCGTACCCGAGGATCTGCTCGGTACGCTGCTCTGGCTCGTGGACGATCAGACCTCCGGGTTCGTCACGGGAACGGTGATCCCTGTGGACGGCGGTTTCATGGCTTATTCCGGCGTATAACGAATCGCATACGGTTTCATCAGCAAAAGGCCTTCCCAAGATTATCTGATCTTGGGAAGGCCCTTTTTTACTAAATATAAGCGTTGTTTCTTATGTGGAGTGGTATCCCCACTCGATTTACAGCACAGCCTCCGGCTTAAAAAAGGTCGGCAAATATTTCTTGTTCGCCTCCAGCATCTCATCGAGCAGCTGCTTCGCTACCGTCACGGACGGTACCAGCGGATGATGAACCAGCGCTTGCAGAGCAATGCCGCGATCACCGGTAATGGCGGCTTCAATCGTTAATTGTTCGTACACTTTCACCGCATGCATCAGCCCTTTTACATGGGAAGGAACCTTTTGCGGTACGAGTGGAATTGGGCCCTGGCCTGTCACCACGCAGTTGATCTCAATGCTGGCATCCGCAGGCAGGAAGTCGTAGATGTTTCCATTGGACACATTCAATGTCTGGATATCATGGCGGTCATTGTAGATCGAGGTCATCAGGTTAACAGCCGCTTCGGAATAGTAAGCACCGCCCCGCTGCTCCAGCTGCTTCGGCTTCTCCGCCAAATTCTCGTCCTTGTAGAGCTCGAACAGCTCCTGCTCTACCCGGCTAACCACGTCCGCTCGGGTCCCGTCCTTCTCCAGTGATGCCTTCATATCCGCGAGCATCGTATCCGTCATGTAGAAGTATTTAAGGTAATACGTCGGAATGGCTCCCAGCGAACGGATGAAGTCGGCATCCCATCCAAAGGTCGGCACGTTCTTGGCCGTATACGACTTGCCGCCGTCCAGCAGCTCCGGCATCTTCTCTTCGCCGTTGACGATGGCCGAGGTCACCCAGTGAAGATGGTTGATGCCAACAAACTCGGCTAGAACATCCTTCTCGGACACGCCATATTCAGCCGCGAGAAACTTCTGGAAGTTAATCGGGGAGTTGCACAGTCCTACGGACTTGACCTTGCTGTGCTTCGCAACAGCCTCGGTTACAATTCCGGCCGGATTCGTAAAGTTAAGCATCCACGCATTCGGCGCCAGCTCCTCGATATCGCGGCAGATGTCCAGAATGACAGGAACAGTGCGCAGTGCCTTCAGCATTCCTCCCGGACCCGTCGTCTCCTGACCGATGACACCATGCATAATCGGAATATGCTCATCCTGTTTACGTGCGGCCAGCAAGCCGACACGCATCTGAGTCGTTACAAAGTCAGCGCCTGCTATCGCTTGTCTGCGATCCAGTGTGAGATGAACCTCAATCGGCAGGCCGGACTCTTTTACCATGCGCTTCGCCAGATTTCCTACGATCTCCAGCTTATGCTTGCCCTCTTCAATATCTACGAACCATAGTTCACGAATCGGCATCTGCTCATAATTGCGAATGAAACCTTCAACAATTTCCGGGGTGTACGAGGACCCTCCCCCAATGACCGCTATCTTCAATCCTGCTGCCATGTTCATCGCCTCCAAGATATGATATCCATATGATCTATTCCATCGCTAAGCTGGTCAGGCCGTGGTTACCTGTTCGAACGTAAAAGCCTTCAGTTTGGCTTCCGTCTCTGCAGCCACGGTAACCCCATCGGCATCCATCGCACAGAGAAGTGCGCCGGAAACCGGATCGGAGGTCAGTCTTACACATGCTGCATGCGGTGCACGGACTGCAACGACCCGTTCAATCGCATCCGTCAAAATGGAGCTGTTCGGTCTGTTCAGCACACTGCCGATATAGACAATGTCAAAGGCTTCATCGGTCATATCCAGCCGCCGGATGAGCGTGCATACCGCATTGGCCAGCTCTTCGCCTTCGTTCTGAAGAATCCGGGTCGCTACCTCGTCGCCGGCTTCGGCTGCCTGGAACAAGGTTTTCACCAGGCTTGGCGGAACCGAAGATTTACCGTAGAGAACATCCTCGTACATCGGTTCCACGGACGCATATCCCATCTGCTCCAGAACGAGCGAAGTCAATAAAGTTGCCGGTCCCCGCTCGTCCCAAGCCCGAATAACCGCCCGGAAGGCCAGCTTCGCGAACCCCGAACCGCCTGCGTATCCGTCTCCATACAGGAATCCAAAGCCCCCATACTGAAGCTCTGCTCCCGCGCGATTGCGCGCCGCGCTGTTAAAGCCCGTACCGCAGATCAATGCAGCTCCATATGGACGGCTCGTTCCTGCCCGCATACCGATAATGGTATCGCATGCGATACCATGTCTGGCATAGCCCAGCGCTCCGATCATGGGGCGCAGAATCTCATAATCTGCTTCCCGGTCCGCTCCAGCCAAGCCGAAATAGGCATAACTTATATCTTCTTTGGCAGCACCAGCCTGTTGAAGAGCTGCATCACAGGCTTCCTCAATGTTACGGGCCGCATGTTCACGGTGAATCTGGTGATTACCGTTACCAGAAGCCCCCTTGCCAAGAATGTTCCCTTGTTCATCACAGATTACAGCGTGCGTCTTGCTGCCGCCGGCATCTACACCCAGATACAAACTCATGGACTTCACTCCTACCCGCCTATAGCGGCATCATGGTGGTATATATCCAAGATACCGCTTCCACCGTGCTCCATCTACTGCTATACCATCGAGGTGTGATACTATCTTACTGTTTCTCAGGCTTCGTGGTTGAAGGAATAACGGGACGGCCCGCATACGCGTGCTCCCGAATTTCGCTTGGCGATGCCCCGACATGCTGCTTGAACAAGCGGTTGAAGTTGGACAAATTCCGAAATCCGCAGGTTTCCGCAATCTCAATGATCTTCTGATCGGTTGTCTCCAGCAGATGCACGGCATGGGTTAGGCGCAGCTGGATCAGGTAATGGTGCGGGGACGTTCCAACCGCCTGCTGGAAGAGTGCGCTGAACCGGGAAGGACTCAGGTGTGTCAAATCCGACAGCTCCTGCAGCGTCCAGCCGTAATCCAGGTGAAGCTCCATCGTGCGCAGGACTTCTTTTAACGCGTGCATTCCCCTGCCCTTGATCGGTCGGTTCTCCTGGATCGGAGTTGACAGGTGGCGGTTCGCCAAACTAAGGAATCGAATCAGATCCGAACGGATCAGACTCATGTAAGAGGTGCCCCGCGCTTCATTCTCGTCCATCATGCGCCGGAGCAGCAGGGCCAATTCATCGTGGACCGGAGACTGCCGGTCCACGTTCCCCAGCGAACGGAACGGAGCCATCAAATCCGGATCGAACTTGAGATCAATGGACAGCAGCGAAGGCTCGAACATAATGACATCCATGACGAGGTTCTCCGTTTCATAGGCCCGGTGCAGATCATTGCTGTTAATGAAAATAATGTCCCCCTGCTGAAAAGGCAGCTTCATCCCGTTGATCAGAATAAATCCGATGCCGCTGCGAATATAGTTAAGCTCCAGAGCATGGTGCCAATGCAGGCGCTGGGCTCCGGCAAATATACCGTGCGTGGTCGATGCAGTGAAAGGAAAGGCAGCATTCGTAAAAACGATGGCATCCGGAACAACGCTCTGCGGACGATTCACACACATTCACCTCCATGGCCCTCAATATCGATACGAGTTCGTGATTTACCCACATCGTACCATGAGCCGCGGCAAGAAAAAAAGGACTCAACTTCAAGCAGTGTGCCGCCTGAAGCAAGTCCTTTTAAAGTTCATTAAGATAATGTAAGCTCAACGGCCCAGCCGAACGGGTCCTCCGCCGTTCCAAGCTGGATGCCCGTGATCGCATCATATACACGTCTGGAGAGTTCGCCCGTTGCTCCCTCGCCAATCACCAATTGCTCGTCTTCCCACTCCAGGGAGCCGATGGGTGAAATAACCGCTGCCGTGCCGGTTCCAAATGCTTCGGTCAGCAATCCGCTGCGATGGGCTTCCACGATCTCATCAATGGAAAGCGCACGTTCTTCCACAGGAATGTTCCAATGCTGGAGCAGCTGAATGACCGAGTTCCGGGTAACCCCGTCCAGGATGCTTCCGTTCAGTGCCGGGGTCACCACTGTGTCGCCAAGCTTGAAGAACACATTCATGCTGCCGACTTCCTCAATATATTTGCGGTGCACGCCGTCGAGCCATAACACCTGGGAATATCCCTTCAGGGTGGCTTCATCCTGTGCCTTCAAGCCTGCCGCATAGTTGCCTGCCGTCTTGGCGTTACCCACTCCTCCGGCTACCGCGCGTACATATTTCGGCTCGACATAAATGCTCACCGGATTAATGCCTTCCGCATAATACGAGCCGACAACCGACAGGATGATCATGAACTTGTATTGCAGGGACGGCGCTACACCAAGCACCGGCTCGGTTGCAATGACAAACGGGCGGATATAGAGCGATGTTCCCGGCTCGGATGGAATCCAGTCGCGATCCACGAGCACCAGCTGTTTGAGTGCCTCCATCACCAGTTCTTCGTCGAGTGCCGGGATGCTGAGGCGATGATTGGACAAGTTAAGCCGCTGAATATTTTTGCCTGGACGGAACATAAGAATCCGCTGATCTTCTGTCAGATAAGCCTTCAAGCCTTCAAATACCGTCTGGCCATAATGAAATACCTTCGCAGCAGGATCCAATTCAATAGGCTGATAAGGAATGACACGGGGATCGTGCCAGCCTTTGCCGGCGTCATAGTCGAGAATAAACATATGATCCGTAAACACAGTGCCGAAGGCCTGTTTATGATGGCTCGGCTTCGCCTTCGGGGTATTCGTTAATTCCACGGGTATCGTGTAAGTCATGTACACACATCTCCTTAATCTGCAAACGTTTTTATTAGTTGAATCATATCAATCGATACCCTATATTAAAAATATCTGATTTATAGGGATACCATACCTTTTGGGTATGGAGAGGAGGTAGAGAGCATGGATATCCGGCAGCTACGATATTTCCTGACGATTGCGCAGGAAGGACAGATCACGCGTGCAGCGAAACAGCTGAACATGGAGCAGCCTCCGTTAAGCCGTCAGCTGAAGCTGATGGAGGAGGAGCTTGGCGTTACGCTGTTTGACCGCAGCGGCAAGCAGCTGCAGCTGACGCATGCAGGCGAGCTTCTGCAGAACAGGGCGGCATCCCTGCTAAACCAGTTTAATGAAACGCTAACCGAGGTGAAAGAGATTCACGCAGGAGTCCGCGGCATGCTCTCCATCGGCGCCGTCGTATCCTGCATTTCTCTCCTGCCGCAGCGGATCCATATCTTCCGGCAGCACTATCCGGAGGTCACCTTCAAGATTCGGGAAGGGGATCATTCCCTGCTGGCAGATCAGCTCGACAAACGCAACATTGAGCTGGCGGTAACCCGCCTCCCCTTCGAATCCAGCTTCGGGCCTGAGCGATATGCTGTGCAGCCCTTGCCTTCGGACCCCTTCGTGGCGGTCCTTCCCAGCAGTTGGGAAAGCACTGCCGCCCTGTCCGAAATCTCGATGCGCGAGCTGGCGGATTATCCGTTCCTGTCCTTAAAGACCGATCAGACGATCGGGATGCATGAGCGGGTCATACAAGAATTCAAGCGCGGCGGACTTGAACCGCGTGTCATATGTGAATGTTCCAGCGTCGCCATTATTCTGGCCTTGGTAGCTGAAGGTATTGGTACCACCATTTTACCCGAATCGGTCATGTCCTCATTCGCGATCCCCAACATCCGGACACTGTCCATCACAAGCGCTGATTTTCAGTCCGACGTCGGCATTGTCTGGCTCAAGGATCATGTACTGTCCAATCGGGCCCGGCATTTTCTAGATACCTTTATAGAATAACATTTGTTGGCGCCTGCCGTCTGCCCCGGCTTTGTCCAAGCCGTGGCGGGCGACATTCAAGGATTCGTTATTCATGGTTAACAAACTTGAAGTCACGAATCGTCCCGCACCGGTTAAATCCGATCTTTCGGTACACCCGATTGGAGTCCGGGTTGGCCTGATCGGCATACAGCATGGGGACCAGGCCATCCTGCCTCAGGACAAGTCCAAGTTCGGCCACCAACGCGCTGGCATATCCTTTTTTCCGTTCATTTCTCGGAGTGTATACGGCATTTATCCGTCCGTGTCTTGGTGACCGGTGCGCGATGTTGGCCATGGATACCGTTTGATCACCGGCAATCCATACATAGAGTCCGCCTTGTTTAATGAGGCGCTCCGCTGCCACGACCTGGCTTGCCGCATTCGCGCGCACACCGTAAGCATCTTCCGAGAAGCCTACCAGAAACCGGGCCACCTGCTGCGTATCCTCGGGTGCGGCAAGCCTAATTGCACCCTCTACATGCAGAGGCCTCTTCACGATGGGAGCATGGTAACATTCCATCGTCATATGATGACGGCAGGCCACGTTATGGGCGTCCGCATAAATCCTTGCAAACTGCTCCGCCACGTCCGGCTCTCCGGTCACTCCAGGCAGTGCAGCCTCTCCCAGCTCCCTCACCAGCTCTTGCAACAAGTCTTGACGTTCTTCGTCTGTGACCTCCCGGGCTAACCATAACCAGGCGTTCCCACGGGGAGACTGCGCAAGGATCATGCGTCCATCCAGCGATTTCAGACCAACATTCTGCGTCGATTCAGTTATGAGATGGATCAGATTGTACGAGACCTCATCCTGAATAAAATCCGCTCCATACAGCACCTCGTCCCGTGGCATCAACTTCCCAAGCATTTGTACACTCCCTCTCTCCCAGGATCAATCCTGTTTGCCAGCTGTTGGAGCTGAATCCATCCGTCATCAAGCATTGTGCGCTTGTGCGTTGCGCGTACGATGACCCTGGAAACACAAAAAAACCCCGTCCCTTGTAGGGACGGAGCCTCGCTCCGCGTTACCACCCTGATTCGCGCCGATCAAACCGGCACGCGCTCTAATCACCATCCATCAATGATGCCCCATGATAACGGCAGGGAGTTCCCGGATCCACCTCAAGACCTCAATCATCGGCAGATCTGCTCCGAGGTGATGGCCATTCATCGCCGCTGACTGCTTCGCACCATCCAGCAGCTCTCTGATTTCAGCTTCATTTACGATTCAGGCGTCCTCATCCAAGCATTTTTTCACAAAATTTTACTCAGTGTAATCCCGGCCTCACCTAGCTGTCAAGCCCCTATCCCAACATAGAAGAAATACTTGGAGTTTCCCGATCTATTTGTTATTAAAACGGAATACCAGCATATCCCCCTTCTCAGGATGGACGCCATCATGCTCCGTATACCTTCCGCCCGTGTACGTATTCAGCGTTTTGCGCCAAAAAATCTGAGTGCTCATATTACGCTCGGTCGGATTCGTCTGAAGCTCCCATGCACCTTGGAAATGATCGAACACAAGCTCAGCCGCACGTTGAGCTACACCTTGTCTTCGAAAAGTCCGAAGCACAAAAAAGTCATTCAAATAATACTGGATATTCGGTGATGGAATGTACGGTGTTGTCGCCACCAGCGCCAGCCCTGCCGCAATGCCATCCACACTGATCAAATAAGGAAAAAGAACCGATGGCTGCTCCCACCAAACATCGAGCTGCTTGGTCTGTTCGCTCAGGGTTGGCACATCCTCTTTCTCGAATACACCGAACCGGTTAGGGCGGACCCCCCATATCTCAGCAATGTCATGCAAGTACAGTGGATAGATGTTATGCAGAATAAATGACTGTTCCTTCGGGCATAAACGTACCTCAATATTCACGGTCAATCCCCTCCCTAATGAATGATGTATGTAAGGTTAGTATGTCTAGGATAACATATTTAATCTTCAAAGAGGTTTACAGGTATGTAAATTGCGTTACGAATAGGGTGAAAATATGGTAACCCTATCCTCTATTTCACCATGTTTTCAGTATATGACCTACAGCTCATCCAAAATTATGTTGAATTCTGTTATTTTATATCATGCAAATAGCGAACCGATTGTATGCATAGTCTGGCTCTTGATTTTAAGGAATACGCCTGTATGTCTTGAATTACCGCTGAACGATAAATCTGCTGTGTAAAAATGAAAAAAAGACACCCCCGAGGGTGCCTTTTCACAATGCTTCCGGCTCGGCTCTAACCTTCCTCTTGCAAATGCTCTTTGCAAAAAGCGGTAAGCTGTTCTTCTTCTTCGGGTTCCATATCGAAGTCCAGATACTGATCCGTGGTCCGCTCATAAAAATCGTACTTGACGATACGCGAGCGCTCCTCGTCATCCAGAAAAATCACCCTTAAGTAAATGCCCTGCTCCGAATAAAGCTCATCATCCTCCGGAACGTCCAGATCACATACAAATTCAAAGCGTTTGCCGGTTAAGATTCCGAACGGATCTTTGACCAACTCCACGCTGTATTCTTTAATTGTCAGCATATTCCCACCCTTTCTATCACCTTACTCATTATACACAACGAAGCCCCAATTCTTATACATTCCTCTAACCGTCCGCTGGAATACAGGCCGTTTCCTCAATTGGTCCGTCTCTTGGCATATACCCCTTACCCTGCTCAGCATGAATGTTCTACGATAAAGTATAAACATAGACCCTGCAAAAAAGGAGATGAGGGCAAGTGGCTCAAAGGGATCAGCTCACCATCACCATCGAGAAGGGCAGCCAGCGTTTCTCCCTGACCTCGCCGCTTGGAGGCATCGGACGATTTGTTGTTGTCGTCAACGACCAATTCACGAATGCTCCCAATACAACACAAATCGCCAGCGGCGCAGGAAAGAGCAGCGCAGCCGGCAGCAACGCCGCCATCAACTCCCCGCATACGTTCCAGCAGGAAAGCATAGGCGCGGGCGGCATTGCCAAGAACCTGGGACTTAAGGATCCGAGGGATCATTCCTCGAAACACCGCAGCAAGCGCGGCCGGCACAAACAGCTTCAAAAGGAAGTGGTGTTTGTGATCAACAAACAGGTAGCCAAGCTGCCGAGCCGGGGCAGCAGCGCTTCTGCTACGCAAATTGCCAGCGGCGCCGGAAAATACAGCACAGGCGGAACCAACGCGGCCATCGATAGCAAAGGCACCCGGCAGCAGCAAGCAGTCGGAGGCGGAGCCGGTGGCAAAGCGATCAACAAAGAAGTCAAAAAACACGGCCGGATCCACAAGCACCATTCCTATAGCGGTAGAAAAGCTTACTAAGCAATCAGCAGTCCAAGAAGGAAACGGAGCAGGAGCAATTGATTCCCGTAACATGTATGAGAGCAGGCATAACGGCCCTTTTCAGGGCCGTTATTTCTATCCCGAGTTATAGAAATTCATGGAAACAGCAAAGAGTATACCCATGGAATGAGTATACTCTTCTTCGCCCGATAAGCCCTGATCGATTGCTGTATCCAGCATCGCCCTCGGCTATTGTGCTTTCTTGATCTGCTTGCTCCGCAGCTGTCCACAGGCCGCATCAATATCGGTGCCATGCTCCAGACGCACGCTGCAGCTAATCCCCTGCTTCTTCAGGGTATCGTAAAATGCGGTAATCGATTCCTTCGAACTCCGCTGATATTGGCTGTGCTCATCCACCGGATTGTACGGAATGAGGTTCACATTCGCCAGGTTACGGCGATCGCCCACGAGCTCTGCAAGCTCAAGCGCGTGCTCGCGCTGGTCATTCACATCTTTCAGCAGAATGTACTCCAGCGTGATCCGGCGATTCGTTTTTTCCAAATAATAATCAATGGCTGCCATCAGCTTCTGAATCGGAATCGCTTTGTTAATCTTCATGATGCGCGTACGAATCTCGTCATTCGGCGCATGCAGGGAGATGGCGAGATTCACGCCGAGATCGCTGTCCGCAAACTCCACGATTTTGTTAGCCAGCCCGCTGGTCGAAACCGTGATATGCCGCGGTCCGATGGCAAGGCCCTTATGATCCTTGATCACGCGGATGAAATCCGACATGTTCTCATAGTTATCAAACGGCTCCCCAATCCCCATCACTACGAGATGGCTGACGCGCTCGTCCTTGCCTCTCTGATCCAGGTGTAGCTGAACCTGCATGACCTGCTCTACAATTTCAGCCGCCGATAAATCCCGACTCTTCTTCAGCAGCCCGCTGGCACAGAAGCTGCACCCAATGTTGCAGCCCACTTGAGTTGTCACACAGACCGACAAGCCGAATTTATGCCGCATCAATACGGTTTCTATCAGGTTGCCGTCCACCAGCTTAAACAGAAACTTAACCGTCCCGTCCAGCGATTCCTGCTTGGTATGCTCTTCCAAGGTCAGAATAGTATAATGATCCGCGAGCAGCTCCACGCATTCGGGATGCACGTCCGTCATATCCGAAAAAGCAGTGACCCGCTTCCGATACAGCCATTCCCACACCTGTGTTGCCCGAAACTTCTTATGTCCACGCTCGCCAAGCCAAGCGGTCATCTGATCTAAGGTTAATCCATATATGGATGGTTTGTTCATTGATAGGTCCTCTTTCCATTCATAGTACACCACTCCTTATTGTCCCAAAATTCCGAGGCGAACACAAGGGGAGTTATAGGCAATTCGCGCTTCCTGCACGTTCTAAGCTTCCTGAGGGCAGGGCCTCACCAGATCAGCCCCGCTGTTTACGTGTAAAAAATGCAATCCCATAGCCTATTAACAACGAAAGAGAGATGCCCAGACTGTATGTAAAAATATTAATAAAGGCCGTATTTGAATACTGATCCCATTCCCCAAACCGGAATATAGTGGAGCCAGACTCTGATGTTGCCCCGACAAGGTCATGAAAGATCCTATAATAATATCCGACAGCCAACCAGCTTATGGTGCCGGTCATCACGACAAGGAAAGATAACATGCCACCGGAATACCATCCATCCCTCATTTTTTCCCGGAAAAAGTAACAGGATGCCGCCCCCGTCAGGCACAGAAGTACGGTGTATAACGGCACCAGCAGGAATACAATCAAGAGTGCAGGATTGCCATTGCCGGATAAACCGCCATTCCATCTCAATCGGAACGTGAATAGATCGACCATACCCGTTAGAGTCATCGTAAGAAAGAATAATACAAGAATACTGAGCATGATCTTCCGCTGGGAATCCGTCAGAGCAGGAAAACGAACCTTGCGTGAGCCGGTATCTACGCTTCGCTTGGACGGATGCTGAAATCTTTTGACGATCAGCGGTTCGGGGTATTCAAGGTGTTGGATGCTTCTGGCCTTAAGCTCCTGCATCATATCCATCCATATGTGACCGATCAACATGTAATTTCCGATTCTATTGCCACTCTTATGACTTGTGGTCTCGAATCCGTAATAGTCCATCATCATCTCCATCGTGATCTCATCTTCGACTTCAGGATGAAGGCCAGCGAACATTGCCTTGATATCAATACAGGGATTCGCGGGTTCGGGCAGACCATGCCGGGCACACTCACGCTGGAGCAGCGGCAGAACAAACTCATACCCTCCGTACGTGACAAAGATGCATTCGTTAGCAAAACCGGTAAACATTCCGTACCCCTTCGGGAATCTGGGCGAACCCTCCACATCTGCATTATAGATTCCTGTCGAGACTGCGATCGGCTGCGGAATCGGCCCGGATGGTTTGATATACGTATGGAAAGTCTGCTCTTCTTGTATGCCCGTACTGTCCATACGGACGGCTCCAATTTCCACGACCTCCGCGTTCTCTACCTGATCATCGGTGGCCTCCAGATCGAATACACAGAACTTTTGTTCCAGAACATCCTTGATGGACAGCCCCGATAATACGTAAGCTTGCTCCAACATCTGTACCTTCATCCGCAACAACACCCCACCTTCCAAAAAATCATTCCCAACAAATCTAATGCAAAAAGGAGGATCGCCCTGCTTGATCCAATGTACGGTTCCAACAAAAATAAGCACGCTTCGCTCTTTTTTACCAATGTGCAGTCAAAAACAGGGTGTTTCTGCAACCAAGTGATCCAATCAAGTGTTTAGATTAATAAATACTAAAGACAGGGATTGAGGAAAGGAAATTTATGAAGAAGCTGAGGAAACAACAGAAATTAGTGATCACATGTGCAGTGATAATCTTAACAATTTCTTGGACCATTAACTATTACTCGGTTCGCTTGCCTGCTACAAGCCTCATTAGCCATTCTACTACAATAGAAAAAATCTTTTTTTATCACCTGAATGGATCTAACATAACACCTTACCTAATCGAATTCGAGGACAACCATAATGAGCTCAACCAATGGATGAGCATTCTGGATTCCGTTTCGTATACGAGATCAGCAAGATCATTTGTCACCAAAAACATAAGAAATGATGGAGGAGAGACGTTTGCGTTCACTATTTTTTATCGTGACGGTGATGGAGAATTACATGATTACTTCCTCGATATGAATCAAAAAGGTTATGCTATAAGAGGCCAGAACAAAATGTACAAAATGGTTGAAAGGGAGTCCGAGGTGTTTGAACAGCTATCTGCATGGCTTTTTGAAAAAGCCGTTGAAATGCCGGTAAACTTGAGTAAGTGATACTCAAGCAAGCAAAGTAATATTCATGAACGCACAAGTACAATAACCCAATTCATACACCTCTTATGGAACCGCCGGGTTCATTGTCCCGCATATCGTTAAAGAGGTGTATTGGGGGCTATACGTAATAATCAGACAGACACGCCGGGCTCATGCTTCTCCTGCTCTCCTATTTGCGAGCCGTTAGCCAGGGTGATCCAGGTGTCAAATTGCCGCTGTCCTTCATGCAGGCGAATGACCCTCGCCCCTCGGAGCATGCCTTCCCGGCCATATGTGCCATATCCGGTGGCCCTGCCGTAACAGAGACGGATGCCGTGCAGTTCGCCCCAATAATCGTTGATGTGATCATGCCCGGCGAAGGTACCCAGCACATCGCCTCTTTCGAGCATCGCCGCGAACAGTCCGGTATTCACCTCCGGGCAGCATACTTTCTCATACTTGCTGCCGTAACACGTCTTCCGCTCCCAGACCTCCTGGTACTCCGGCAGAGGGATATGGAAAAAAGCCAATGCCGGCAGCGGTTTCCCGCTATGCTTAACGCTGTAAGCCATCGAGGCCATTTCATACCACCGGATCTGATCGCGTCGGATCCAATCGTATCCCGGAACGGCAGGGTGTTCGGACTCTCTCCCTGAGTCGAAGAAGTACAGCACGGCCTCTGTCTTGTCCCCATTACTGCCGTATATAGGAAGCGTGTAATTCCCTACGCCATGAATATCCGCCGAACCGTGTTCCGCACAGTTATAGGTGTGCTGCATAGCGACATCCATTAGCTCTTCACGCGTCACATCCCCCTCCGTATCGTGATTCCCGAATACAAAAGCCCAGCGGATGCCGCGGGATTCTACCGAAGCTACGACATCCTTGAAGGCCTGCACCGGATCCTCGCACCTTCTTGAGCCGGGATCAACTTCCCCTGAATAGATCAGATCGCCCGTAAACACGACCAGGTCCGGCTGCTCCAGGTCCAGCACCGTATCCATGCACTGTCGGCTCAACTGATCCTCTGGTTCTCCATTCATCCAATGAATATCAGTAAACTGCACGATTTTGAAGGTATGATCGTCTCCGAATCGAAGAATTGGCTTCATTGCATATTTCCTCCTTTTATATGGGCATGTGGTTTTGATACACATCGTTGTGGTTTTATGTGTATATTAGAGGAGGGAACTTCGTAAAGTCAATGATTTTTCATTGACTTTATGATTTTATCACCCTAATATAAGGATTAATCCATATTATCGGTCAATACCAGTCATACATTATATCGAGGTGAAATAAATAGATGTCCGTTACTTACGAAGATCGCAGGGAGAAAATTCTGCATCAATTAGAACTTGAAGGCAAGGTAAAGGTCCACATTCTCGCCGAACAGTTGGAGGTATCTGCCGAAACCATCCGGCGGGATCTGGACCGTTTAGAGAAGGAAGGCAAACTTCGCAAAGTTTACGGCGGTGCCGTCAAATCGCGCGCCGAGCATATTGAACCATCCTTTACCAGCCGTTCCCAGACTTGGACTGAAGAGAAGGCCGCTATCGGCCAACTTGCCGCATCCCTGGTCAAGGATGGCGAAACGATTTTGCTGGACAACGGAACAACCACGATTGAGGTGATGCGTTATCTCAAGGACCGGTCTCATATCACGGTCATCACCCACTCGCTGCCTGTGCTCAATCTGGCGATGGAAATTTTCCAGGGGAAAATTATTTATATCGGCGGTGATATGGACCGCACCAAACAAGCGGCAACAGGCCCTCTCACCGAGATGCTGCTGGAGCAGTTCAAAGTGAATAAAGCGTTTATCTCTGTCGGCGGCATCTCGTTAACCGACGGGATTACCGATTATGATCTGGACGAAGCCTATATTTCGCGAAAAATGCTGGAGCGTGCCGAGGAAGGCATCGTTCTCGCGGATCATTCGAAGCTGGGGGTCACCACATTCGCCAAGCTTGCCAAGCTGGAGGATATCTCCATGGTCATTACGGATCGGGGCTGCTCACAGGAGTGGGTGGACAATCTGTCCGCACGCGGCATTGAAGTGCTCATCGGACATCTCTGATGGAATTGCTATCCCTGCTGCTGGTACTGTCATCCGGGCTGACGCATGCGCTTTGGAATCTGTTCACGAAGCGGAGCATTCATAAATCGGTATTTCTGTGGTGCATCCACTCGGTCACTTTAATCTTCCTGATGCCTTATTTTCTCATCGAGATGTCTAAGCTCCAGCTGAGCCCGCACATATACGGCCTGATGCTTCTGTCGATGACAATCCAGGGCTGCTATATTACGCTGCTCTCCAAAGCGTATACCCATGGCGATATGTCTCAGGTATATCCGTTCATGCGGGGGCTCGGCGCCATGTTGACCTCGCTGTGCAGCCTTGTGTTATTTCATGAACAGTTAAAACCATTGGGGTATATGGGGCTTGGTATCATTACTTTTTCGTTATTTGCTTTATCCGGTCTGAGGTTCAGAGGCCCATCGGGCGTGAATCCCAAAGCATTGATCTACGCCTGCCTGGTCGGGCTCTGTATTTCGGGATACACCCTTACCGACAAAGCCATTCTGGATGCGGGGGTTTCCCCCGTCACGCTGATCCAGCTATCCAATATCAGTTATTTCATCGCACTGATCATTCCGGTTATGCTGGCTGGACAGTTGAAGCAGGAATGGTCGGTGAACTGGCGGACGATCCTGCTTGGCTCCGTCCTTGCACCCGGGTCTTACTTATTGTTTCTGTTCGCCATGCGGCTTACCCCGCTTGCACATATCGCTCCGGTTCGTGAAATCAGCACGGTATTCGGCACCATACTTGGCATCCTCGTTCTGCGTGAGCAGCAAGGCTGGCGACGAATCCTCACGTCCATGCTCATCACGTTTGGCATCATCGCCATCGCGCTGTGGGGTTAACCATCGTGATTGCTTGCATCTTGGTAAAGTGTTAACTCTTCATGATTCTCGCTCTGCCGTTCTCGCTTGTCAGAATCTGATTTGCTCTATCAAAATGCGCCGCAGCTTCACGCCCTGCTCCAAGCAGGAGCGTATTCTTACAACGCTCAGAACCCCAAAAAAAGCCGGCGATTATACGCCGGCTTCTTCCGCAAAGATAACTTCCTCCGTTGTCTTGATGCTCGCAAACCATCTAAGGGTAGCATTCTCGTAATCTATGATCTGCTGAGCCGTTAACGCCGCACTACTCCAGGTGCTGTGAGCATCCGACACCAAGGTAACCGCGTAGCCCATACTGGACGCTCTCCTGCACGTGGTATCTACGCATAACTCACTCTGCATCCCCGCCAGAATCACATGTTCAATATCCTGCCGTTTCAGTTCTTCTTCAAGCGTTGTGTTATAGAATGAATCCGGTCTGGTCTTCTGAATGATGACATCCGACATCGCGGGCGCTATTTCGGGATTAATTCTCCACGCGTCGGACCCCTTGACCAGACCCTCGTCATTATGCTGTATGTAAAAAACAGGAACGCCGCCGTTTCTGGCTTTTGCAATGAGCTGCTTGAGATTGTAGAGCAATCGCTCCCCTTCATACACCGGATCATTCACATGAAACATCTCATTCTGTACATCAATGACCAATAGCGCACTCTTCTTCAAAAGAAACAACCTCCTGTACGATTCGATTTATTCACCCCCAATTATAGAACAAATGTTCTTGCGAAGTACATAGAAATCTAGGGCACAACCCTAAAAAAGCTGTACCTCAACAACATTAAAAAAGGAATCCCCTATGAGAGGACCCCCCGTCTACTTCCCGGCAATCAAGCCTGCAGCCGATTCACCGCCGCCACAGCATTCTTGACACTGCATGGATACAACAATTATTGTTCAGTTAATGGAATGGAGGCACCCGGGATAACCTCGGGGCTATTCCTCCTCGGCTTTGAACTCCGGTTGCGCTGCCTTATTCTTCAGGTTATGTTGATGAAGCTTTCTCATGGTTTTGTACAGCTGCTGTAATTCTTGTTCATCCAGAATATCAAACATGGAGGTTTGGAAATCCGACAGCAACGGGATAATCTCTTCCAGCAGGGCTTGTCCCTTCTCCGTAAGGGAGATATACTTCACTTTCCAATCCTGCTTGCGGACAATCAGCCCCAGCTTCTCCAGCCGCTTCACCATGTGGGAAACGCCGCCCCCGCTGATGGAAAGGTATTCAGCCAACTCCTGCTGCGATAAAGGCTGATGTACCATGACCTGAATCAGCACGTCGAATTGGGCAACGGTAATGCAGAAGGGCTGCAGGAATTCATTCGAGATTTGATTGCCGACCTGTTGAAAACGGGTGATCCGAATCCAGGACAGCATCGCCAGCCGGTTCTCTTGACTAAACCCTAATTGCTTCATTTGCTCCATTCTCCTCCTCGATCCTAATCTCTGTCAATTTATCACTTAAGTGACAAGCTGTCAAATCAACCTCCGATCGCTTCGGAACGAACTGTAAACCCACTTTCCCCGTCGTTACAGAATCATATCAATCCAGCTGCATCCCTAACCGCGTTGTCGCCGGATCCCGGGACGGTTTTGGCCTACCCGATGAATTCGGCGACTAACGATAGAGACTGCTGCGAAGAAGCATATGTTGAAGATTATCCTTTGATCGCCCCAACCATGATGCCCTTCTCAAAATACTTGGACACAATCGGATAGAAGACCAGCACCGGAATGCTCGACACCACCACAACCGCATATTTAATCGACTGCTTGATCAGGTTGACCTCGCTCTGGTTGCTGTTCATCATCGCCTGGTTCGCTGCATCCCCCATCTGGTTCTGCACCAGGATTTCCCTCAGGATCAGCTGCAGCGGGAACAGTTCGCGGTCTGACAAATAAATCATCGCGTCAAAATAACCGTTCCATCTGCCTACTCCGTAGAACATCATCATCACGGCGATGATCGGAGTCGATAATGGAAGAACCACCTTGAGCAGCAGCTGCATGTCCGTAGCTCCGTCAATAAACGCGCTCTCCTCCAGTTCAAGCGGAATGTTCTGCTGGAAGTAAGTACGCATAATAATCATGTTGTATACGCTAACGGCTCCCGGCAGAATCATGACCCACATCGTATTGATGATCCCCAGATGCTGGTTCACCAAATACGTCGGAATCAACCCGCCGGAGAAGAACATTGTGAAAGTGAACAGAATGGTAATGACGTTCCGGCCCCGGAAATCCCTCCGGGATAACGGATAGGCCGCCAAGGTGGTCATGATGACGTTCACGGCTGTTCCAAGGACCGTGTAAATCACGGCATTTTTGAAGCCCATCCATATATCCGGATTATCGAACACCCGTTTATATCCTTCCAGCGTAAATCCCTTGGGCCACAGCAGCAGAGCACTGTCGAAGATCTGGCGGGGATCGCTGAGTGACGCAAACACAACGAATAACAACGGATATAGAATAAGCAAAGTGACGATCCCTACGACTACAATGTTGATCCAGTTAAAAATTTTATCTTCTCTAGATAGATGAAACTGCATGGTTGCCCCTCCTTACCACAGGCTGGTCTCACTGAATTTCTGCGCGAATTTATTCACCAGATACAGGACGATGAAGTTGATCAGGTTGTTAAACAGGCCTACGGCAGCCGAGAAGCTGTATTCCGCGTTCAATATACCTGACTTGTACATGTATGTTGACAGCACCTCCGACGTTGCAAGGTTTGCATCGTTCTGCATGAGCAGCACCTTTTCGAACCCGACTGACATAACCGACCCCGTGGCCAAAATGGCGCAGATCACAATGGTTGGCATGATCGCCGGAATGGTGATGTACCGGATGCACTGCAAACGCGTGGCGCCTTCCAGGTAAGCCGCTTCATATTGATCCTGCGGAATGCCGGACATGGCGGCAGTATAGATCAGCGTTCCCCAGCCCACGGTCTGCCAAATGCCCGACCAGACAAAGACATGCGGGAACAGCTTCGCACTGCCGACAAAATCAATCGGCGTACCGCCGAAATATTGAATGACCGTATTGATCACACCGTCGACCGGGGACGTGAAGAACGTAACCATGCCGACAACGATAACAATCGAAATGAAATTCGGAATGTAGGAGATGGTCTGTGCAAGCGATTTGTACTTCTTGCGGCGCAGCTCATTGAACATGAGCGCCAGAATGATGGGAAGCGGAATTCCGACCAGGAGGCTGTACAGACTGATTCTTAGCGTGTTAATGATGACATCCCAGAAGTAAAAGGCGTTAAAGAACCGTTCGAAGTGGGCAAATCCCACCCAGGGGCTGTCCATAATGCCAAATGCGGGAGAGTAATCTTTAAACGAGATGATAATCCCGTACATCGGGATATAATTCCATATGATTAAGGAGGTCAGCGGCAGCAGCATCATGAAGTACAGCCACTTTTGCTTCAAAATGGATTTGCGTTTCGGTTTAAGGAACGGCTTCTTGTGAAGTGAAGATTCCATGGTTTTCCCCTCTCCTTAGAATTTAAAATTTGGGGAGATTCAAGAAGAATCTCCCCAACAAACGGTCCTTTTAGCTCTCTTTATAACGTTTGTATTGCGTTTGCTTGATTTCCAGATATTTATCCGAGCCCATCTTCTTCAGCTGGGCAATATAGTTATCCCACTCTTTGTCGATATCCTTGGTACCCGTTACAAACTCCACGCGCATCTGCCCAACATAGTTGCCGACGTCTGCAATGATGGAGGAAGATTCATTCGCTTCCTGGATCGTTGCCGGCAGATCCGGCAACATAACGCTTGGCAGGGTCTCTTCCGTCAGATCCGTGTATACCGGCGCCTCTTTGCGGCCCGCAGCAGCTCTAACCTCAGGGGAGAGCTCGATGTACGGGAAGTAACCGCCATATACGTTATCCACGTATTGGAATGCGCCCAGTCCGATGCCGTCTTTATAGTTCAAGATTTCATCGATATAGACTTTCTTGCCGTCTTCCACATTGTAAGTAACGCCTTCCTTGCCCAGGTAACCGAATACGCTGCCTTCCTCACTGTAGAAGTAGTCAACCCATTTCAGGATCGCGCCCGGGTCCTTCGCATCCTTCGTTACAACCAAACTGGAAGCCCCCGCAACCTGGGAATCGGTCAACGATGCGGTATCTCCGTCAGGACCTGCAAGCACGTTGATGGCTACAAAATCATCCTTTACGCTCTCCCCGATATAATCGATGGCCGCCCAGTTCCATGCGCCGACAGTGTCCTTGGCAGCGTCCGCCGTCCACTTATCGTAGTCCACGCCGCTGAAGGCCTGTTTGTTGATCGCGCCATTCTTGTACATCCGGTTCTCATACTTCAAGAGCTCCTTGTATCCATCGGCTGTAATCGTCAGTTGAATCTCGTCGTTGTCATCGACATAAATAAAGTTTCCGAGCGCCTTCCGTCCACCGTTGCCGATGCCGAAGGAACCCATCATCATCTGTTCGAACGTCCAGCCGAGCGAGCCGCTTGGCATATACCAGCCCTGCTCATCGTTCACGCCATTGCCGTTCGGGTCCTTGGTCACAAATGCCATCAAGGCTTCCTCCAGCTCGGCCGTTGTTTTGGGAACCTCCATGCCAAGGTTGTCCAGCCATTTCTTGTTGATCCACAAGCGGATCGTCCGGTTACCCTCCGGGTATGGATCGATGTAAGGGGTTGCATAAATGTGACCGTCTGCGCTGGTCAAGCCTTTTCTTACATCTTCATTCTCTTCGAGATATTTTTGCAGATTCGGCGCATGCTCTTTAAAGAGCTCTTCCAGTGGCAAGAACAGGCCTTGCTGACCATACTTCAGCAATTCTCCGTTGCTCCAGTCGACTTGATAGAACGCATCCGGCAGATCGCCTCTCGTCAAAATCACGTTCTTCTTCTCCCCGATATCGGTGAGCTCTTCCCATTTCACCTTGATCCCGGACATCTTCTCATATTCCTGCCACATCCACAGCTCGCTGGATGCAGGCCGTAAATTGTTCCAGCTTGGCCGTAAAAGCGAAATTTCTTTTGTATCGGCAGATGCATTACCTTTCGGATCCTGTGCTTCCCCGGACTTTCCTCCGCAAGCCGTAACAAGCAGAGCAGATGCCAGCAACAACGACATGACAACCTTCCCTTTTTTAGCGCGAAACACTCCATCAACCCCCATTATTTGATATATCAATTAATTCATAAATCCGATTATAAGATATACCAATTTATTTGTCTAGCGCTTACATTTCTATTTATTGGGGTTGGAAGCGTTTAATCTTGAAATATAACGTAGGGAACTATACTATGAAACTAGAAGTTCATGATTTTCGTTTGAACGTTGGCAATGGAAACTAAAGCCGGCAAGAGCCTACTCCCTGCCTATATGCACAACAGACAAGGGTTGGACTACTCACATAAAAAATGGGATTGCCTATGTCTCTTGTCTTTCGTATATTCAACATAACCACTGTATTTTCACATTAAAAACATCATTAGACTTTGACATATACGCCGCGAAATGATATATCAAATTTAGCGAGGAGATCCGCTATGGAACAAATTCCACTATATCAACATATCGTAAATGCGCTTACCGCCAGGATAGAATCCGGAGAGCTTCAGGCTGGAGACCAGCTTCCGACCGAAGCTGAAATTTCGAAGGAATACAACGTAAGCCGAATCACGTCGAAGAGGGCACTGACCGAGCTGGAGAATGCCAAGCTGATCCATCGGGTTCAGGGGAAGGGAAGCTTCGTGAATGCCGCCAAGGCTCCGCACCGTCCTGTGAGCAGGACCAGCAAGGAGATATTGCTGATCCTTCCGTTCTCGCATAACCCGGGACTTGGTGATTATGAAAAGGGCATTAACGAATACCTTGCAACAACCGACTATACCCTGAACATTCAGTCCAATACGATTGTCAGTCAACGGAAGCTGCTGGAGTCCGCACTTCAAAGTACGAATTCAGGATTAATCTTCTATCCGGTAAGCAGCATTTCGGATCTTGGCATTCTGTACCAATACCACCTGGCGAATTACCCGCTCGTGACGATGGATAAATGCATTGAGGGTATTCCGTTCCTGTCGGTTGTCTCGGATAACTTTGATGGCGGGTATCAGGCATCCAAGCATCTGATTGAGAATAACCATAAGAAAATCGCTTTTATCTCCTCCTTGAAGGTAGAGAATTCCTCTTCCATTCGAGAGCGATATTTCGGTTACCTGAAGGCTCTGTATGATCACAGCCTGATCGATTACAGCGTGAGCGATTTAACTGACCGTTATTTGACCCATGACAACGATAATGGCAGGGAATATTATATCCAGTTTATTCAATCCGTTATGGCACAAGGGATTACGGGCATCGTTGCCGAGAATGACCTGATTGCGATCGAGATTATTCAAATCGCCAAAGAGCTGGGCCTCTCCGTACCGGATGACTTCTCCGTTGTCGGTTTTGATAACATTCATCTTGCTGGCTTCGTTGAACCCAAGCTGACGACCATATCCCAGGATTTTGGACGGATGGGATATCAGGCCGCGCAAAGCCTGATCACACTGATCGAGAGCCCCAAGGATCAACCGCTTGAGCATGTTGTGGTTCCGGTTCAGCTCATCGAGCGCCAGACCGTAAAGAAACTGTAAGACACTTCATTTCTGAAAACCAAAGGAGACTTTTGCATGCTGCACTATATCGATACTCGACAAGGCTCCAACAACCAACATGCCTATTCCAACGGGAATACGCTTCCTTACACCGGTGTGCCTTTTGGCATGAATCATTATGTCGTACAGACCCACAATGAGGGAAGCTGGTTCTTCAACCCCAATGACCGCGTGTTCCAAGGCATCCGACTGACCCACCAGCCAAGTCCGTGGATGGGCGACTTCGCCCACTTCCTGATGACCCCGATAGCGGATGACAAAATCAGAGGGTCCGTCTTCACCTGTCAAAGTTCCTACCGCCCGGAAGAAGCGACATTCAAGCCGCATTACGTGAAGGTGAAGCAGCAGCGCTATAACATCACAACCGAGCTGGTTCCCAGCTGCTACGGAGCGGCGATGCGCATGAAGTACCATTCCGGACAGCAGGCCGGCTTCGTGCTGAACGCGAAGGGCCAAAGCGAGTTCAAGCTTGATGCTGCCCGTCGCAGAATCACCGGCTATATCAGCAACTTCTCGGGCTGCCACGATGATGGGTTCCGGATGTACGTAGCCATGAGTTTCAGCAAGGACATCGACCTCGGGGCGACGGGCCAATACGATGCCGAGGGCCAATTCTCCCGTGAGGTAGATTTTAGCGGCGTCAATCAGCATGCTGTCCTGCGTTTCATAGAATGTGAGCGAGATACCCTCGATGTGAAGCTGGCCACATCCTTTATCAGCATGGAGCAAGCGGAGCTTAACCTTACACGCGAGCTGGATGCATCCTTCGAAGATCGGCAGGAGGCGGCTGCGCAGGCCTGGAACCATTACTTGAACAAAATCCAGGTTACCCATACCAATGAGGAGTACTTGCGAACCTTCTATACCTGCTTGTACCGTATGTTCCTGTTTCCGCAGAAGTTCTATGAGCTGGATGCCAACATGGAGCCGGTCCACTATGATACAACTGCCAGAGCCGTCAAGAAAGGAATTCTGTATACCAATAACGGATTCTGGGATACCTACAAAACCGTATATCCGCTGTACTCCATCATCGCGCCGAAGGAATATGAGGAAATGCTGGAGGGCTACCTGAACTCCTACCGCGAAACCGGCTTCCTGCCGAAATGGCTGTCGCCTGATGAGCGCGGACTGATGCCGGGTACGCTTATTGACGCCGTTATTGCCGATGCTGCCGCCAAGGGCATTGCCCACGACCTGATGCCAGAGCTGCTTGCGGCGATGCTGACTGCAGCCACCACGCAAAGCGAGAAGAACTGTTATGGTCGTCAAGGAACGCTCGATTACATCAAGCACGGCTATGTTCCGAGCAGCTATCATGAGAGTGTCAACCACACGCTGGATTACGCCTACAGCGACTACTGCATCAGCCGCGTAGCCGATGTGCTGGGGAAACCGGATATGGCGGATCATTACCGACAAAGTGCGCTCAATTACCGCAATATCTTTGATGCAGAGACCGGATTTATGCGGGCCAAGGATCAGAACGGCCAGTTCCGTCCAGATTTTAACGACACGAGCTGGGGACTCGATTATGCTGAGGGAAGCGCCTGGCAGACCAGCTTTGCCGTATTCCAGGATATCCAGGGTTTGATTGAGGCGTACGGTTCGAAGGAACGTTTTTTCGACAAAATAACCGAATTGTGCAATAAAGCGCCCGACTTCGACGTGCGGGGCTATGGCTTTGAAATTCATGAGATGAGTGAGATGGCTGCCATCGACTATGGCCAGTTGGCAATATCCAATCAGCCAAGCTTCCATATTCCTTATCTGTTCAGCTATGTGGGGCAGCCTGCCTCATCCCAGGTTGTCATTAAACAGCTGATGACCAACCTGTTCAACAGCGGCTTTAACGGATTCCCGGGCGACGAGGACAACGGAAGCATGTCAGGCTGGTACGTGTTCAGCTCCATGGGCTTCTATCCGGTATGCCCGGGCAGCAATGAGTATGTGCTCGGTATTCCGCTGTTTGACAGCGTAACGATTGAGCTGCCGAATGGCAAGCAGATGCACATTTATACCGACAACAATAACCCGCAGTCCAATTTCGTTGCGAATGTCCAACTGGAGGGGCAGGATTATACCAAGCTGTACATTACGCATGACGATATTCTGGAAGGCAAATCCCTAAGCTTCCGTCTCGGACTCGCACCAAGCTACCGTTCTTATGAGGCAGAAGAACTGCCGTTCTCGATATCGAAGAAGTAAAGACCACATTGATATCTATATAGATTGATCCAAGGGACATCCAACCGGGCCATATCACGGTTCCGGGGGATGTCCCTTTTTTTGTTGGTCCGAAGTAGCACCGGATGAAAATAAAGGAATTATTAACAGCCTATAGGGCAACAATACCCTTGCATTCATTTTAAACAACGCAGGGGTGATTGGTTTGTTGTCAATGGTTCTCCAACATATTCCCAGCTGGATCATTCTTGTTCAAGCCCTATTGCTTCTTATCATCCCGCTCCTGCTGCTTAAGCTCACGCGCTGGCTCAGGAAAGCCCTGAACGGGCGTCATTCCGCACGCAGCGACATGCGTTCCGCTGCCGAAATGGAGAAGAAAAGCGGGAAGGATTCCACGCATACAGCATTTAAACTAACGGGTCAATACGCTGCCGAAATCACGCTCATTCGCGAACATACCAGTCGCAACGCCGATGTGAAGATCCGAGAATTCACGATCAAGGGGACGCAAACCCGTGTTGCCGTACTGACAATCGATGGTTTATGCGACAACGATATCATCGACACCCATCTCATTACGCCGTTAATGCTGAGTGGTGTGCCTGAGTCTGAAGCAGACGGCTTCGCCCACTCCAGCCACTCCATCAACAGCTATCTGAAGACGCGACTGTTGCCTGTCACGGATATCGCGGAGACCCAGACTCTCGGGGATCTGGTTCAATCCGTCTTGATTGGTACAACCGGTTTGCTGGTGGAGGGGATGGAGGGCGCCTTCCTTCTCTTCTCGGCAGGAGGCAAAAGCCGCAGTCTGGAGGAGCCGCTATCCGAAGCTCTGCTTCGGGGACCGCGTGTGGGTTTTACAGAAAGGCTGGCGGACAACACGGGACTGCTCAGGCTTCACGGAAAAAACGAAAGCCTCTCGATTACCCGGCATCAAGTCGGAACCCGCGTGAAGAAAGACCTCGTCATCGCGTATATGAAGGACATTGCCGATGATGGGCTTGTCCAGGAAGTCACGGGGCGAATCCAGCGAATGGATATCGACGATCCTCTGGAATCCGGGTACGTGGAGCAGTTGATTGAGGACAACATCCTGAGCCCCTTCCAACAATTGCACAATACCGAAAGACCGGACCGGGTGATCGGTGCTTTACTTGAGGGGCGTGTCGCCATCCTGCTGGACGGGACCCCTTTTGCTCTGATTGTCCCCGTTACCTTCAGTATGCTGCTGCAGTCACCTGAGGATTATTACGAACGCTGGATATCCGGTTCCTTCGTTCGTTTGCTTCGCATGCTGGCAGCCATGCTGGCACTTCTCGCTCCGGCACTGTACGTATCCTTTATCTCGTTCCACCCCGGTCTAATTCCGACACGGCTAGCCCTCTCAATAATCGAGACCAGACAGGGAGTCCCCTTTCCCTCCTTGCTCGAAGTACTCATTATGGAAATTGCCATTGAGATCTTAAGAGAAGCCGGTATTCGCTTGCCCAAGCCAATTGGCCCCGCGATGGGTATCGTTGGTGGTCTTATTATTGGCGACGCCGCCGTTAATGCAGGGATTGTCAGCCCGTTTCTGGTTATTGTTGTTGCCGTTACGGCTATCTCTTCGTTCACCATTCCGAGTTACAGTGCAGGCATCAGCCTCCGGTTTCTTCGATTCATCGGCATGTTCTGCGCTGCCTTCCTTGGATTGTTCGGTGTTGTCATGTTCTTTCTATTCCTCTGCAGCCATATCGTCAAGCTGAGATCCTTCGGTGTCCCGTATGCAAGCCCCTTGGTGCCTTACCGATTCAGTGACTGGAAGGATTTACTCATCCGTTTGCCGCTGCAAGTCATGAAGGAGCGCCCTCAAATGATCAAGACCAAGGACTCGGATCGAAAAAAGTAAATGTTGAAGAATATGGCGGAGGTGACACCGATGAACCGTTCGAGTGATCAAATTACGACTGCACAGGCTGCAGTCATCATTATTAACTACATGCTGGGTGCAGGTATTTTGACATTGCCGAGAACGGCCGTCACAGCAAGCAATTCGCCTGACGTATGGATCTCGGTCCTTCTCTCAAGCCTGCTGATTCTTCTGGCCGGATTCGTTATCGTGAAGCTTTGCCGGAGATTTCCCGGTCAGACCTGGTTTCAATTCGTGCCTCAAATTACAGGCAAAGCAATTGCATTTCTGATCAGCCTGATCACCATCGGCTACTTACTTACCATCTCGGCTTTTGAGCTCAGAGTCATGGCAGAAGTCACGGGGATGTTCCTGTTAGAGGGAACACCCATGTGGGCGATCGTGATGACCTTTATGTGGGTTGGCCTCTACCTGACTACAGGTGGGATCGGCAGCATAGCCAGGCTCTTCGAGATTATTCTGCCCATCACACTGGTCATCTCCATCATTACGTTCTCGCTCAGCAGCGGGTTATTCGAGATCAACAATCTGCGCCCCGTACTGGGCTCCGGCGTAATGCCCGTGCTTCAGGGAATGAAATCGACGACGCTCGCATTTGCCGGCTTTGAGATCATGCTCATCATTATGGCATTTATGAGCTCTCCCCAAAAAGGAATGAAGGCCGTTACTTGGGGGACGATCGTCCCTACGTTTGTCTACCTGGTTGCGCTAGTCATGACCATCGGTGGTCTGTCCCTCGGCGGCGTGAAGGTTGCCACCTGGCCCAGTCTGGATTTAATCCGAAGCTTCGAAATTCAAGGCCTGATCTTTGAACGGTTCGAATCCCTGCTGCTTGTCATCTGGATTATGCAGATTTTCTCGACCTTCACCATAACGCATTATGCCGCATCACTCGGCTGGTCACAGCTATTCAAGAAGAACATCCGCCCCTTTCTGTTCATAATGCTGCCGGTTATTTTCTTAATTGCCGTCATCCCGAAAAATATCTCGGAGTTATTCAAGCTGGGGCAGATTGTGGGCAATGTGTCGGTTTATTTATTTGGCACCCTTCCATTTTTCCTGCTGATCATCAGCAAGATTCGCCGCAAAGGGGAGACTACCAATTGAATCCGTCTGCACGTACTCTGAGAATCGTGCTCACATGCGTCATACTGCTTACGACGACGGGGTGTTGGAGCAACGATGAGATCGAGGAATTAAATCTATATGTAGGCCTTGGAATGGACGTTGCCCAAGAGTCCAAGTTTGAGAAGCAGGTCAATGAGCAGGGAGGGCATTATCCGAAAAAAAAGAACATGACCATCACCGTTCAAATCACCCCCCCGTCCAGCGGGCAAAAGAAGAACCAGAACTCATCATCGCCGCAAGGGGGCAAGTCTTATCTGAACGAGCGCTTGACTGGTGATTCCGTGGTTCAAATCCTTCGGCAATTTGCTCTAAGACGAGAGCGCCCCTTGATTGGCCATCACTTGAAGGTCATTGTCCTGTCCACCGAATTAGCAAAGAAATATAATCTCGAGCAGCTCCTGGACTATATTATGCGGGATAACGACATCCGGCCCAGCTGTCTCATCCTGATCAGCCACGGAAGTGCAGTGGAAGCCTTGAGTTCATCGGAGCCCGGGGAAATTCCCGCCTTATATTTGACCGGGCTGTTTGATAACCATCAATTATCCAACAAGATTCTTCCTGCCATGTCACTGGTCAAGCTCGATGGTATGATGCAATCCGGTTCGAGCTTTCTGCTGCAGAATGTCATTACGGCCGAGGGCGAGCACAAATTCTCCGGAGCAGGCATCTTCAAGGGAACAAGCAAGAAGTGGATCGGCAGTCTAAACCAAACGGATCTGGAGGGCTTATCCTGGATTACGGGCAAAGTCAGAACAGGCGCTTTGAAAACCTATAAACCGAGAACCGAAGATACGATAACCTATGAACCGAAAGTAACGAAGAGCAAGATCACCCCTATCGTTCGAGGGGATCAAATTTCATTCCATGTCGAGGTCGCATCCAGAGGAGCCCTGATCGAGGACTGGAGCAGTCCGCAGCATACAGCAACCGAGTCTTACCAGGATGAGCTGGAGGGCTACTTTGAGGATACGGTCCGCGAACAAATTCGGCAGGTACTCTACAAAATGCAGGAGACCTATCATGTCGATGTCGCAGGATTCGGGGAACAGCTCCGAATCAAGCATCCCCGGTTATGGAAAAAGGTTGAGAAGAACTGGGATGAGGCCTTTAGCAAGGCCAACGTAACGTATGATGTGAAGATTAACATTACCAATTATGGTTCTTCCATGAGATAAAGCGCTGCCCCTCAAGAGACAGCGCTTTTCCTTCTGTCGTTTGCCACTTACACCAGGAACATAGCCACAACCGTGGTAACGGTAAGACCGATCAGCACTGGCTTTAAATTACGCTTTGCGAGCTCAAAGGGACTGACGCCGCAAATGGCAGCGGCCGGAATCAGTGCCCACGGTATAAGAGTGCCTCCCCCCACCCAAATTGCGGCAACCTGCCCAAGCGCGGTCAGCGTAGCTGCACCTGATCCGATGGCTGTTGCAAACAATTGCGCGATCGAGCCGGCAAGCGATATGCCGGAGAAGCCCGAGCCGTCCAGGCCCGTAATTGCACCGGTGATGGTCAACGTTACTGCGCCCACCGCGCCGTTCAGCGGCACCGCATTCGCAAGCGCAACCCCCAGGTCGTTCACGATCCCATGGGAAGCTTCCGGAAGTACTTTGCCAAACAAATCGGTAAACGCCGCATCTCCGAGATAGAAGAATGCCGCTATCGGAATGACGGGTCCGAATACTTTGAATCCAAACACGAAGCCCTCAATTAAATACGAGGTGACCTTCTCTAGTCCGCGGTTGCGATGTGCTACCAGCGTAATGATGCTTAAGATAAGGACCGCGGTTCCGCCGACCAAGGCTGTTGCATCCCCGCCCTGCAACTTCAGGATGAACATGGCCGCAACGTCGGCAGCAAACAGCAGCAGAATGGCGATAGCCAGCCATCTCTTCATGCCAGGAGAAATAGGAGCAGCAGCGTCATCCTCTTCAGAACGTGCGGCGAGTGTCTCTCCTGTGCTCTTGATGGTGACCAATCCATCTCTCCAGCTGCCGTTCCGCTGATCTCTTCGCATCATCCAGAATGCCGTCACCGTTGTTACAACTCCCATCACAATGACAAGCGGAACGCTCGCTGCCATCACGCTGGATACCGGCAGACCGGCGGCATCCGCAGTCAATTTAGGCGCGCCCTGGATAATGTAATCCCCCGACAGCGCTATGCCGTGACCGAACAGGTTCATGGCTACCGCAGCACCAAGCGCGGGCAGTCCCACGCGAATGGCTACAGGCAGCAGCACAACTCCGATTAACGCAACCGCCGGTGACGGCCAGAAGAAGAAGGACGTTACCATCATGATGATGCCGATTCCCCAATAAGCCATGGCCGGGGTACGGAGGAACCGGGTTAGCGGGGCTACCATCGTTTCGTTGATGCCGGTCTTGATCAATACCCTGCTCATCGCTACAATGATCGATATGATCATGATTGTACCCATCAGCTCTTTCGTAGCATAAATGAAGGAGTTAAACACGCCGGAGACCGAGCCGCTCAGCGTTTCCGTTGCCAGCAGGCCAAGCGCAAATATTCCGGTCACGCATATAAGCGTTGTATCGCGCCGCCGGATCAGCAGCGTCATGATCAGGACGATGAACGCCAGGTAAACCCAGTGCATCGCGGTTAATTGAATTCCCATATGAAGTCACGCCCTTTCCCAGGCAGCAGGTTTGTGACTACATCTTATGCGTGGGCCTGGGCAAGGGTTCATAACCCGTACTAACTCACTCTGGCATTTCATATACTTGGTAAACTGGAGACCTGTTTCATCAGTTGCTGGCGAGCAATCTGTGAAACTATGAGTAAGTAAAAGACCCACGCCATGACGGTGTGGGTCTTTTACTTGTACATCATTGCGACTGAATATCTCCTACATCGACAATCCATTTAATCATATCCTGACATATCGGAAGGGTTCTTAATAGCAAACTAGAGGCAGCGGCCTAACATGAGGTCGCTGCCTCTAGTTTGTCTTCATGTTGTAAGTCCAAATACAGCCCCCCTCTGTTAACGCACCCTGCGCTCCAAGCGCCGGATCTCCTCCTCAATCACGATAAACCCTGCCTCGATCTGAGGCTGCTCCATGCCGATAATGCATAGCCGGATCCGGTCATTCCGCTGATTCTCCGGCAGCAGGTGCTGGTCCACGTTTGTCACCGAAATCCCCTTCTGCTTCAGACGATCCTGCAGTACAGAAGCTTTCACATACTGCGGCAGTTGCAGGGTGATGAACACGCCTGAGGAAGGGCACGTATATTGAATGCCGCTGCCGAAAACACGTGCGCACACTTCGATAGCATATCGCATCTTCTCTCGGTAATGGTCACGGATTCTGGTGGCATGGCGCCTATACATCCCACTCTTCATGTATAGCTCCAGCGCGCCTTGGGAGAGGATCGGCGACGCTATGTCCGCAGCGTTCTTGTAGTTTATGAACAGGTCCACAAGTCGTTCGGGGAGGATGGCGGCACCCATTCGAATCCCCGGAAGAATCGTCTTGGAGAAACTCTTGATATAAATCACCTGCTTGCCATCGTCCAGGGCGTACAATGGATCGGCCTTCGCATCCTCTTCAAGGTCCGCAAGATAATCATCCTCCACGATATAAACACCGTACTTACTCGCAAGCTCCACAATCCGCTTCTTCTGTTCCAGCGAATAAGACGTACCGAGCGGATTGAGGAATCTCGGCACCGTGAAGAAGAATTTGATCTGTCCGCTGCCAAAATGGGCCTCCAGCTCTCCCAGGTCAATCCCCTGATCATCCCGCTGGATTCCGATCACCGGACACCCCGCAACATCCGCGGCCGCCAGGAACCCAAAATACGTCGGCTGTTCCACAAGAACTGCCTGCCCCTCCCCCGGAAACGGCATCCGCGTCAGGATCGAGAAGGCCTGCTGAGCGCCTGTCACCACCACGATCTGGCCTGGCTGCGCAAAGATCTGCTGCGCATGGAAGTGCTTTCGCAGCTCATTCCTCAAGTTGGCGATCCCTTGCGGATCGGTGTAACCGAACAGTTCCTCCTTATACAAGGAAATGGCCTGGCGCAGGCAGTGCTCGATTTGCTGGAACGGCAAAAAATCGCCCCTGGGTGTCGTTGAGGCGAAATCGATCGGCCCGCTTTCAGTCCGTGTATGGGAGCGGACCTTCCCCTCTACCAGATAGTACCCGCTCTTGGATACCGCATAGATCACATCTTCGCGTTCCAAGGTCTGATACGCATGAACGACCGTATTGGGACTGCACGAGAACATGTGGGCCACCGCCCGGATCGATGGCAGCTTATGACCCGGCCGTATATGACCTTCTTCCACTTCCCGGATCATATACGCAACGATTTGTTCATGCTTCGTATCCATCCCGCTCATCCCCCTGTATTAATACAGTTGCTATAAATGGTCCTTCCATTTTCCGAGCTCATGATTAGAATTAGTTTAACACATTTTGAAAGGAAGGTATTTATTATGAAAATGGCTTTCATCCTGTTCCATGGCATGACGGCTCTGGACCTGATCGGCTTCACCGAAGTCATAACCAGGCTCTCCCGCATCCGGCCGGAAGCGGAGGTCTCCTGGGATTACTGCGCGATGACTTCACACATTACCGATGATCGCGGGCTGGAATATGTGATCAGCCGGGTAAAGCCCGATCTTTCCAAGTATGAGCTGGTTTTTGTTCCCGGCGGCTTTGCCACGCGGAAGCTGCGACAGGATTCCGAGGTAATCGCATGGCTGCAGACGGCCCGGGAAGCAAAATACCTCGTTTCCGTCTGCACCGGATCACTGCTGCTTGGGGCAGCCGGTTTGCTGGAGGGCAAGCGAGCTACCTCCAATGCTTCGGCTTACGATCTTTTGGCACCCTACTGCAAGGAGGTCGTTCAAGCGCGCATCGTGCGGGATGGCCGCCTCATTACAGGCGGAGGGGTATCTTCATCCATTGATCTCGGCCTCTTCATGCTTGAAAGGTTAACCGATGCGCCAACCGTGGAGCTCGTAAAATCGGATATGAGCTACCCCTACTACCAGACAGGAACCTCAGCCTCGGTCTATCACGCCATGAATTGACGATGACCAAATCCCTTCAGGACCCGAGCACGATTCCCCAGTTGTTTGTCCGCTTCTCCTAGGTAGTTTAAGCTCGTCACCAGCTTCTCTTTGTTCAAACAAGCCTTCCGGAAGCTGTTCCATATTTAATAGATGTGCCAATCCTTCTCTATAATGTGCCTTTCCTCATCATGAAATTTAGTGATACACCCTGAAAAAATCCCTGAAATAGCGAGTATCGCAAAAAAAGTTTATTCTCTTACTGAACCTTTTTGCCCACGGGAGCGAATTAAGAGTTGTAACAAGTTCAGGAGGGGCCCCAAATGAATGATAAAGAGTTACTTCCGTGGCTTGAACAAGCGAAGCTCGGCGACGAGTCGGCCTTTCAGCTTGTCTATCAGGCGACTCATCAAGACGTCTATCGGACGGTTGCTTTTCTCGTCTACAACAAACAGGACATTGAGGATATCGTGAATGAAGTTTACATGCGCATGTGGCGGTCGATGGACAAGTACGACCCGAACCGGCCATTCCGATTTTGGTTGCACGGGATCACGGTCCGGCTTGTCCAGGATTGGAAAAGAAAGGCCTGGCGGCGAATTCGCCTCTTTGAACGAAACCGCCAGACGACTTGCGAACCGTTCGACTGGACGGACAACGCGGTCCTGCGGTCCGAAACGCAGCATGAGCTGTTCAGCCTTGTCCGTCAGTTGTCGTATAAACTTCGTGTCGTCGTTATCCTTCGCTATTTTCACGACTATGCTCTGGAAGAAATCGCAGACATGCTGCAAATCCCCGTTGGCACAGTGAAATCCAGGCATCATCTGGCACTGAAAGAACTCCGAAAACGATTCGAGATGACGGGAGGTGACGCGTATGTCCATTGACAAGGAATTACGTGAAGAGCTTCGCCAGGTGGCAGATTCGATGCACTGTCCACCTGAATTGTATGAGCGTGTTAAACAGTCCTACCAACACTATGCGAACGAAAAGAAAGGTAGATCTCCCATGAAAAAACGCATGCTTGCAGGTATTGCCGCAGTAGCCATCCTGATTCCGTCAGCCGTATATGCTTCTTCCTATCTAGCCGATGGTATATTCGGTTCTTCTACAACCATTGAACAGATCGGCGGTACCCAGGAAGATTATCAAGAGATTGAGGGAATGCTTCAAGCAGCAAAAGACAAACTCACGGAAGACGAATTCAAGGAGTATGTGGAGCTGACCAAGCAGTTGATGCAATTAAAGCTGAAGATCACCGATAAAAATGGGGTCAAACATGAGGAGAAGCTGACCAAAGAAGAGCAGCAGCAGTTTGAGGAGCTCGCCTCCAAGCTGGCTCCGTACTTCGAGAAGATTAAAGGACCCGCCAAGCCGTAAGAAGCAGGGACCCATCCGATGTGGATGGAGTCCCTTTTTTCTCGTCAGGGAGCCCGGGGCGCTGCCCTTATACGATGGTCTGCTCAAAAAGCCATCTCTTGCACCATGGAACAGCACCATTACTTTCAGCTGATCGGCATGACTACGCCTGATGGCGCATCTACTCTGGAGATGATCGGCATAACCGGCTCATCAAGCATACGCACGTAACCGATCATCAATAAGCTCCATTAGCCATGCCCGTTCACCTGGAACGTCTTCTCTCAATCTGGCTGCCGCTACCGGCAACATCCAGCGGTGGATATCCTCCCGCTTTGCATGGGACAGGCGGCAGTATTCGTTCAGATATACTCTATTCCACATCGTACGGGCAGCCCGGAGCACAGCCGCCATAATCCTTGATTGCTGCAACGGGTTAAACGGTGACTGAAACATCAGGGATGTCCTGGCGACATCGCACAGAGGGCTACCGACATTGGCGTTGTTCCAGTCAATCGCCCGGCATCCATCCCCCGTAACCACTATATTGTCGGGATGAAAGTCTCCATGACAGATGGAGTCCCCTTCCGGCAAAGACTCCAGCATCTTGCAGATCGTCTGAGCTTTATCCTGTAAAATGCCGCGGGCATCCATTATGGCATGTTCCAAATTTTCCTTTTGCCGCGGCAGTATGGTTGTTGTGCAGCCGTGAGTGGCATGCTGGAGCCGTGCCATATCCCGCGCGCATTTCCTTAACTGGAGCGGGGACGATTGCACCTGATGCAGCATCGAGGACCCTGTAATTCGTTCATATACGAGCCCTGTCCTCCCCTCGAGCTCCACCATGCCAAATACGGCCGGTGCCGGCACGCCGGCTTCCGAAACAATGCGCCCCATCTCCGCCTCATACGTTATCCATTCTGGACGGTACCCTTGGTAGAACAGCTTCAAGGCCTGAAACTCGCCCCATTCATAGACCTCTGCACTCCTGCCTTTTCCGATCAAGACACCCTTCTCCAAAGCACTTCCTCCATATCTTTATCAGCTTGATTTAAATTTCGAACGTATCTTTGACACCATTGTATGCTAAAGAAGCGGCTATGAATTCCCGCCCTGGGATGAGAACCTGCTCCGTCCAGAGACCGAGTTGTTTCATACATGGCGACAGGCCAACCCCATCCCGAAGATCAGTTTTTTTCAAAAAAAGGACGATCCGTCTGGATATTCCAAACGGTTCGTCCCCTTAGTCTGATGTCATTCTGATTCGCCTGCTAGCACTATCGTTCTTTGCTGCAGGTCCCAGCGCCACAGCGGAGCTTTCCCCTGCAGATGCAGGCCGCCAATCCACTTATCGACGATGTTTGTATGGGCGTAGTCCGATTTCGCTGCCAATACATCCCTTCCCAGACTCGTCACCTGAAGCATGCAATCTCGGAAATCGGGAGCCTTCGCCTTGAATCTTGGAAACGATGCTGCGCCATTAATATCCAGCAATGCATGCGGTCCCTCCGTCATTGCGGATAAATAATACCAGAACTCCAGATCACCCATTCCGAGTACATGAAGCTGGTCACCTACCTTCCGAAATAACTCATAAGGTGTGTTGATTCCACCCGCCACAGCCTCTAACGTGGCCTGCTCGATGATCCCGAGCCCGCTGCTCACGGAAGGCAGACGTGACAGGTGAGCTTCAAATGCATCTCTGACAAACGGCAGCGCCGTATAATCATCCTGCAAGATGCGCTGATGTTTCTGCGGCTGATCCGAAGTGTAGGCTTCCCATACCTTACTTCCCAGCGTTAGCTCCTCATCTCCGATTGTGTGCCATGTACCCGCCAAAGTCTCCAGCTGCGCTGAGCTAAGCTGCCCCAACCCACGGAACAGCTCAATACCGGGATACGCGCCTATGCACAGCAGGCTAAGCTTCGTATTCCCCAGCGGCCGGTCCTTAAACCAATTCAACAAATAAGACAGCATCGTCTGGTCAAACAGGTCATGCTCAAACCAAAGGACAACTTCATCATATTTTCCAAAATCCTGCAGCTTCCGCTCCTGCAACTCACAAGTGTCCAGATATTCCTTCTGCGGGATTCCAAGCGTTTGCTCCAAATACTGCGCCCTTGCCTTTCGGTTATCGGGCTCATCCATTTGCGGGAATACCGGACCGAACGAGTACAGCTCCCTCCAAACCAGAATATCCCCCTGGACTTTTCCTTGCTTCAGCTTATCTCCAACCGAATCTCCGTTTACGATATGCAGCATGCGTTTACCTCCCTCATATAGATCAGAGAACACCGATACAAAGTCGGCAACATGAAGCGTGTTCTTCAGCTTCCGCCGTGCATCAAACAGCCTCTTCTTCAAGGCAGACAAGGACACATCCAAATATTCAGAAATCTCCTGAAGGCTGTAGCCCTGAAAATAATACAACTGGACCGCAATTCGCATGTTCGATGGCAATTCCTCTATCGTCCCATGCAACTGACCGATCATTTCTCTCCTCTCCACAATCGACTCCAAGCTTTGCTGATTAATGATGGGCTGCTCAAGCTCATGGAGCGGCAGTGTCCGAAACTGTTTTCTGCGCAGGTATCTGTAGCATTGACGCTCCACGATCACCTTGAACCATCCGGGAAATCGCCGGGGGTCCTGCAGCTTATGGAGATTGCCAAAAGCGTCGGTGAACGCCTCCTGCATCGCATCTTCCGCTAAGTAGGGATCCTGTAATTTGTCGTAAGCCACAGCTAACGCCATGCCTGTATAATGTTTGACCAATTTTTCATGGGCTTCCGCACTACCCCTCTTGGCATCCTCGATCCACTGGAACACTTTCTACCGTACCTCCCTTCATCATGTCTCTATAAAGAAGTGCCACTTTATATGAAAAAGGTTACCTTCCTGATTGACATTCACATAACAACTGTGTAATGATTCTCATCATATCCATCCTGCCTGCACTCATGCTGAACAGGATGGATGAAATTCATGAACAACATACCACACGGCTATGAGAAGGAATAGTAGCTTATTCCCAAGGTTAAAGCGAACCGGCGGTTGGTGCGAGGCCCGGTACCCTGGAATATGTGAATGGATCTTCTCGCTTCAACCCGAACCTCTGGAAACACTAGAGCAGTAGGCCTTGACGGTGCTCCCCCGTTACCTTGGGAGAGATGACAGAAACCAGTGAGCAGTCAAGTCCTCTGTCATGCTTAAGTGCGACACTTCAGTCGAATTCGGGTGGTACCGCGGAGTTACACTTCGTCCCATAGGGGATGAGGTGTTTTTTGTGTTGTTCCAAATGATCAGGAGGTGTGTGAATGAAACGATTATTGTCAGGTATCAAACCCAGCGGAGATTTGAATATTGGCGGATACGGGGGCGCACTTCGCCAGTATGTGAATCTGCAGCATGATTACGAAGCCTATTTTTTTGTCCCGGACTTCCATGCGGTTACGGTGTATCAGGACCCCAGGAAGCTGCACCAGCGTACGCGGGACATTGCCGCTCTCTACATCGCGTCGGGCATTGATCCGCGCAAAGCGACAATCTTTCTGCAATCGCAGGTTCCTGCGCATGCGGAGCTTGGATGGTTGCTGGAGACGCAAGCGCATTTCGGGGAGTTAAAGCGAATGACCCAATTCAAGGAGAAATCGGACGGCAAAGATACGGTGAGCTCTGCACTGTTTACGTACCCGGTTCTGATGGCTGCCGATGTGCTGCTCTATCAAGCAACGCATGTGCCTGTCGGCGACGACCAGAAACAGCATCTGGAGCTGACCCGTGATGTGGCAGAGCGCTTTAATAACCGGTTTGGCAGCACGTTTATAATCCCTGAGCCGATCATTCAGGATATTGGCTCCCGGGTCATGGGATTGGATGATCCATCGAAGAAGATGAGCAAGAGCAATCCCAACAAGAACAGCTGCGTCCACATGATGGATTCGCCGGAGGATATCCGCAGGAAGTTCTCCAAAGCCGTTACCGACTCCGAAGGCGAGGTTCGTCACGATTGGGAGCAGAAGCCTGCTGTCAGCAATCTGATCGAGATCTATTCCGTATTCTCCGAGGAAGATATCTCCATCATCGAGAAGCGATATGATGGCCAGGGGTATGGCACCTTCAAGAAGGAATTGGCCGAGGTGGTCATTGAGAAGCTGCTTCCGATTCAAGAGAAGTTCCATCAAATCGTGGATTCTTCCGAGCTTGACCGCATCTTGATAGATGGGGCCCAGCGGGCTGCCCAAACTGCCAGCGGAACACTCCTTGCTGCCAAGAAAGCGATGGGTTTTGTCACGTTTTGAAAGAACCGCAGGGCGTCCATTTGTTGACGGTTTCCTTAGGGAATCAGATCAAAGGGGCGCCCTGACTCTGATGGCGCAGCTGATCAGCTACGGCCCGTTGATTACTTCAGGGATTATCCAGAACAATAGGAGAACGCAAAAAAAAGAAGCTCGGATTCCCTCGCTTCTCTTCTATAATAAAGCGGCATGCCTTCGTTCTAATTGATCAATTGCTTCACTAATTCGCGATTTCGTTCCTTAAATACATCATTATGCGAAGAAACCATGGCGTAACTTGTGGCGTCCGGTTCAATGTATTGCTTCGCGCTGTTCACCGCATTCGCTGCATCCTGGAAAGCACCCGCAATCAAGTGCAGCTTCCCGTCAAAATGCAGGATGTCACCTGCGGCATACAGTCCGGGTACGGAGGATTTACAGCTTGCGTTGCCCGCAATATAGTAGTCGTCTTTCCGTTCAATATCGAGCTTGCTGTTCTCCAAGAGCGACATATCCCGTTCGTAGCCATGGTTAATGATGACTTCGTCCACGGCCAGATACGAAACTTCCCCCGTCTCGTTATTGGTCAGTTCCACCCGCTCGATCACCTCATGATTATCGGAAGCAATAAGCTTCGTGATTGATGTATTGAGATGACAGGTCGCCGTACTGTTCATCAGCTGCTCCACCTGGGCTTCATGACCCGACAATTCGCCCTTGCGATAGGCCAGGAACACCTTCTCCGCCACAGGCTCCAACTCGTTTGCCCAATCCACCGCCGAATTTCCTCCGCCCGACACGATGACGGTCTTGCCCTTGAAATGCTGCAGGGACTTCACCGTGTAATTCAGGTTCGACACTTCAAACCGCTCTGCTCCTTCAATCTTCAGCTTCTGCGGATTCAGGATACCTCCGCCGACCGCCACGATAACCGTTCGGGATAGATGCACGCCGGAATGCGCGGTATGTAATTCGAATAGCCCTTCCTCGTTACGGACAATCGATTCCACTTTCTCGTTTAGCAGCACTTCGGGATTAAACGTCAAGCCTTGCTGAACCATCTGTTCGATCAGCTTCGCGCCCGGAGTCGGCGTCAGCCCGCCGACATCCCATATCATTTTCTCCGGATAGACGTGAACCTTCCCGCCTAGCATGGGTTGATATTCTATAATCTTGGTCTTCATTCCACGCAGTCCACTATAAAAAGCAGAATATAATCCTGCTGGTCCTCCACCAATAACGGTTACATCAAATATCTCATTCCCACTCATGCATTTCACTCCCGGTCTATAGATTAAAAGGCTGTTGTGATCACCTTGTAACGTAAATGATTATCATTATCAATTAGTATACGTTGACTTCCTCTGTTTTACAATCAAACATTTATTAAAAATTCATTTTGTCACAATTTCGCCTATATACAGTCATTCCATAAGACCATAACCTACATGTTGTTATTATTATGAAGAAACATGAATATTATTTGAAATTTCCATTAAGATATTTATTGACAACGGCGCGCCTCCACATTATATTTATGGATGAAATTGAGAATCATTATCGTTTGATTGCTAACTATTCTGGAGGTGACATGATGATTCGCCTAAGTACAGATCGAATAAGCGTCGGCTACGGCGAGAATCTGATATTGAATCGTCTTAATGTAGATATTCCTGATAAAAGAATCACAACTATTATTGGTCCTAACGGCTGCGGCAAGTCTACTCTTTTGAAAGCCGTTACGCGCATTATTCCCTATCAAGCCGGAGCTGCCATTCTCGATGGAGAAGAAATCGCCAAGATGAATACAAAGCTGCTGGCGAAGAAACTCGCGATTCTGCCTCAGACACCCGAAGGGCCAGGCGGACTGACCGTTGGCGAGCTGGTATCTTATGGCCGCTATCCACATCAGCGCGGTTTTGGCCGCTTGTCCAAGCAGGATATGGAAGTCATTGACTGGGCTCTGGAGGTTACGGGAACCCAGGAATATAAATATCGCTCGGTGGATGCTCTATCCGGTGGGCAGCGCCAGCGGGTATGGATTGCGATGGCACTTGCGCAGGAGACCGAGATGATTTTCCTCGACGAGCCGACCACTTATCTGGATATGGCGCATCAGCTTGAAATCCTGGAGCTTCTGGAGAAGCTGAATATCGAGCAGCAGCGTACCATTGTCATGGTTCTGCATGATCTCAACCAGGCTGCAAGATTCGCTGATTACATCATTGCGATGAAAGACGGAGACATCATTCAAGCCGGAGATCCGGAAGAGGTTATCTCCCACGATGTATTAAAGAAAGTATTCCATATCGATGCAGAGATCGGCCGCGATCCCCGCACCGCGAAACCTATATGCATCACATACAATCTATTAAAAGGGGAAAAAGAGAATGTACTCAAAACGGAGCAAAACGACAACTATGAAGAAGCTACTCATCCCGTTTATCGCACTGCTGTTCATTCTTAGCGCTTGCAACAGCAAGCCGGCAGAGACAAGCAGCAGCAATGCAGGAACTACCGAAACACCTAAAGCGGAACAAACGGAAACTGCAGCGGGAACCATTACATATGAGTCCGAGAACGGACCCATCGAGGTGCCGGCCAATCCGCAGCGTGTCATTGTGTTATCCGCGTTCACAGGCAACCTGATTGCGCTGAACGTCAATCTTGTCGGGGTTGATTCCTGGTCTAAAAGCAATCCGGCATTTGCGGATAAAATCAAGGATGCTATGGAAGTCAGCGACGAAAGTCTGGAGAAAATCATTGAGCTTGATCCCGACCTGATCATCGGTCTCTCCAATATCAAGAATGTCGACAAACTCAAGGAGATTGCGCCAACCGTTACCTATACCTACAACAAAGTGGATTATCTGACCCAGCATCTGGAGATCGGAAAGCTGGTTAACAAGGAGAAAGAGGCGCAAGCCTGGATCGACGATTTCAAACAACGCGCCCAAAAAGCCGGTGAGGATATCCGTGCCAAAATCGGTGAGGATGCCACGGTATCCGTCATCGAGAATTTTGAAAAGCAAATTTATGTATTCGGCGATAACTGGGGCCGCGGTACCGAAATTCTCTACGGGGAAATGAAACTGAAAATGCCTGAAAAGGTAAAAGAAATGGCATTGAAAGACGGCTACTATGCGCTGTCCGCCGAAGTACTGCCGGAGTTTGCCGGCGACTACGTGATCTTCAGTAAAACCCCTGGGGCGGATAGCTCTTTCCAGGAAACCGAAACATACAAACAAATACCGGCTGTGAAGAATGGCCACGTATTCGAAGCTGATGCGACACGGTTCTATTTTAACGATGCTACTACGCTCGACTACCAACTGGATTTCTTTATTGAACATTTTCTGGGCAACTAACATATGAATCTGCCCTGAGCCAGACTAACTACGAGTTATTCAAACTTTAAAATGAAAAGATGATTCTCATGCCAACAAAACGGTCTATTCCTTTTTCTCTTAAATTGATCGCAGGCATCATCGTATTCATTGGCATGTTTGTCATTGCGATGGTGTTCGGTGCGGCTGAAACCACCATCAAGGATGTGTGGTTTGCCCTTACCACCTCAATGCAAGGCGAGAAATTATCCATCCTTCGGGAAATTCGCCTGCCCCGTGAGGTTGCTGCCATTCTGGTAGGAGCCTCGCTAGCGGTCTCCGGCGCCATCATGCAGGGAATCACGCGCAATCCGCTGGCTGACCCCGGTCTGTTAGGCCTTACCAGCGGAGCCAATGCGGCTCTGGCTTTTACGCTGGCCTTCATTCCTACCGCCAATTATTTCGGCATTATGGTGGCCTGCTTCATTGGATCGGCGGTTGGGGCTGTCATGGTCTTCGGAATCGGAGCCATGCGAAGAGGCGGCTTCTCTCCCCTGCAGATGGTGTTGGCCGGTTCAGCTGTCTCGGCATTTTTGTACGCCATCGCAGAAGGCATCGGTATTTATTTTAAAATATCCAAAGACATATCCATGTGGACGGCTGGCGGCGTAATCGGCACGTCATGGGGTCAGCTTCAGACGATATTTCCGTTTATTCTAATAGGCATTGTCATCGCCATCGTATTATCCAGACAGCTGACCATCCTCAGCTTGAGCGAAGAAGTCGCTGTCGGCTTGGGGCAAAATATCGCAGCCATCAAACTCATTCTGTTTGTGGTGATTGTCCTCTTGGCAGGAACGTCCGTAGCATTGGTAGGGAATCTGGCCTTCCTCGGCCTCATGATTCCTCATATCGTCCGCGGTATCGTTGGAACCGATTACCGCCACGTGATTCCGATGTCGGCAACGGTTGGTGCCATCTTCATGCTGTTTGCTGACACGGTCGGCCGGACGCTGCATGCTCCTTATGAGACGCCGGTTGCTGCCCTGATTGCCATTATGGGATTGCCCTTCTTCCTGTTCATTGTGCATAAAGGAGGGCGTGGACTAACATGATTCATCCATCCTTAGTAAGAAAGCAGCGCATAACATTTATTGCCCTGTTCGTGCTGACACTGCTGACCATCCTGATCGGGCTTGGTCTGGGTTATTCGTCCGTCAGCTATGACCGGATTCTGCCGATCCTGTTCGGCCAGGGCAGCTTCAAAGAAAAGTTCATTATCTTTGATGTTCGTCTGCCGCGCATGATCATCACGCTGCTGGCAGGAATGGCACTTGCGCTCTCCGGTGCTATTCTGCAGAACGTTACCCGCAACGACCTCGCTGATCCCGGCATTATCGGTATTAACTCCGGCGCCGGGGTAGGGGTAGCCGTATTCTTCTTGTTCTTCCCGATTGAGGCGGGTTCCTTTATATACATGCTGCCGCTTGCCGCATTTATCGGTGCCGTGCTGACCGCGGTGTGTATCTACCTGTTCTCATTCCGAAAAGGCCAAGGCCTGCAGCCCGTTAAACTGGTGCTTACCGGCGTCGGGTTCTCCATGGCGCTTTCAGGTGTCATGATTGTACTCACTTCATCCGCTGAACGAACCAAGGTCGATTTTATAGCCAAATGGTTAGCGGGTGGTATATGGGGTACCGATTGGCCCTTCATTGCTGCGCTTCTGCCATGGCTGATTATCCTGGTTCCCTTCACGCTGTACAAAGCGCAGCGAATGAACTTGCTGGGATTAAGCGACCCCGTAGGCATCGGGGTGGGCGTGTCCATCGAGAAGGAACGCATTGTGCTGCTTCTGGCAGCTGTAGCTCTTGCAGCATCTGCCGTGTCTGTGACGGGCGGCATTACGTTCATTGGACTCATGGGCCCGCATATCGCCAAAGCGCTCGTAGGTCCGCGGAATCAGCTCTACATTCCGATTGCTGTATTGATTGGCGGCTGGCTGCTGCTGCTTGCAGACACGATCGGGCGCAATATCGTAGATCCTGACGGCATCGCCGCCGGGATCATGGTTGCCATCATCGGTGCGCCGTATTTTGTATATTTGCTGCTCAAGAAAAAATAACAGGTTTTCCTGCTGGTTTTCCCAAAGCCTTTATTACGCTCCCCCCGGGTGTAATAAAGGCTTTTTTTTGCAGTACGACCGTTGTGGTCCATGCAGAGCCTATATCTTCAGCAACAAAATAAAAAGGGAACACTGCATGAGTGCCCCTTATGGTAAACCGTAAAGTATCTGTTCCCGCTTCTTACGACGGTTTCTTCTCACTTCTTACCCTTGTTCGCAGCCTCCTCCAGATGACGGAACCGTTTGAGATCGGCCTTCCGAATCGGAAGCGGTTCACGGCGCAGCAGCTTCACGATCGCAATAATGAGAAGCAGCAGCAGCACGGTGAATGGCAGTGCTGCGATCAGTGAAGCCGTCTGCAAGGCTTCCAATCCACCGGCGTAGAGCAGCACGCCGGCAATTGCTGCCATGAGTGTGCCCCACACGATTTTTGCAATTTGAGGAGGGTTCAGGCTGCCGTAAGTCGTCATGCTGGATAAGATATAGGTCGCTGAATCCGCCGAAGTCACCAGAAAGGTCAGAATCAAGATAATCGCGAGCACATTCATCACAGACGAGAAGGGCAACTGGTTAAACAGCTGGAATAAAGCGGAGGTGACATCCGCATTGACGGCCGCCGCAATCCCTGTATTCTCGTGCAGATCAAACCAAATTGCCGTCCCGCCGAAGACAGCAATCCAGAGACAGGCAATGACGGGCGGCACGACCATCACACCCACAATGAATTCCCGAACGGTTCTTCCCTTGGAAACTCTGGCTACGAAGGCTCCCACATATGGCGACCAGGCAATGGCCCACGCCCAGTAAAAAATCGTCCATTCCCGTACCCATGTCCCTTCCGCATAAGGTTGGAGCCTCAAGCTGTACGACACAAAATTCGAAACATAATCCCCGATTGCCAGCGTAAACGTTTCAAGTATGAATACAGAGGGTCCGGTAATAAATACAAACAATAAAAGGACAAGTGCCATCGCAAGGTTCAGATTGCTTAAATACTTAATGCCCTTGTCCAGTCCCGTAGTCGAAGAGATCATATATGCTACAAAAATAATCCCCAGCACGATCAATTGCAGACCGACCCCATTGTTTATTCCCATAATGGAGGTTAAGCCGCCGCTCATTTGCAGCACGCCCAGTCCAATAGAGGTAGCTATCCCCATGACTGTAGCGATAACGGCCAGAATATCAATCGTATTCTTCACGCCCCGTTTGGTGCCGGTGACAGGTTCAAGTGCCGTAGAGACCAGCCCGTCCTTCTGCTTGCGAAATTGGAGAAAAGCGATGACAAGACCAACCAAGGCGAAGACGGACCACTGACTGATTCCCCAATGAAAAAAGGAATAGCCCATAGCCACACGCGCGGCCTCCACGCCCTCTGCTTCCACGCCTGCAAAGGGTGTATTAAAGAAATGGCTCATCGGTTCGGCAACACCCCAGAATACCAGCCCCACCCCGAAACCGGCGGAGAACAGCATGCCGATCCAGGTAAAGAACGGATAATCCGGCTTTTCCTTGTCTCCGCCTAAACGAATCGTGCCATATTTGCTTGCCGCAACCCAAATCAGAAAGACGATGATGATGAATATCGAGAGCAAATAGAACCAACCGAAACTATTGGTTGTGAATCTAAAAAGATACCCTGCTACTTCCCCGAATGCCCCCGGTCTAATTGCCCCCAGGACAGCCAAAACCGCAATGATTACGGCCGATATCGAAAATACAACGTTTTTAAACAAACTTCCTTTCACACGCTCCACCTCAGCCAATTCGTTATGAATTCCTATACAGTATTTGTATTTAAACCAGAATTGATGTACTTAATCGGTAAATTGGCTTGTTGCAGTGAATTGTCATCTACAGGGAGAACGTGAGACAACAGCCCGGCGGTGGCTGGCTGTACATCATATCGTGGATCTTCCACTCAGGTTAAATGTGATGGCATGAATATAGTCGTTACATAAAAAAAAGCAATCCGCCGCTTGTTATAAACAAGCCGGATTGCTTCTTGGACTCACGATATTTATTCCTTCACGAATTCCTTCGTGCTGCGCACCGTGTCAATCTGACGAACCATACCCTCAATCTGCTCGCGCTTCGATTCCAGGAATGGAGGCAGGGACAATTTCTCGCCCAGCGTTTCATACGGCTCATCCCCCATGAAGCCCGGACCGTCGGTTGCGAATTCAAACAGAATCTGCGGGGCCACCCGTGCATACAGGGACTGGAAGAAGAAGCGGTCCACGAAGCCGGATGTATGGAACTGGAAGTCGTCCAGACGCTTGATCCAGTGCTCCAGCACCGATCGGTCCTCTACCCGGAAGGCAGCGTGATGAACGGTTCCGAAGCCCTGCTGCGCTCTTGGAAGAACCGCATTATACTCAACCACCACCTGAGCGCCATTGCCGCCTTCACCAACCTCAAACAGATGAAACGAGCCTTCCTTGGCAATTTCCGTAAACTGCAGCACGTTCTCCATCACTTCCTTGAAGGGATCAAAGCTGGAGACCCGCACAAAGACCGGGCCAAGTCCGGTAATGGCATGTTCCAGCGGGATCGGTCCATTCTGCCATGGCGTTCCCGAAGCCACGCCTGCATTGTTCTCATCGGAGATGAGTTGATACTGCTGATCATCAAAATCAACAAAAGCAAGTGTTTTCTTGCCAAACAGCTCTTGAATGCCTTGGTGCTTCACATCCATCCGGTCAAAACGCTGAACCCAATATTCCAAAGCCGCATCATTAGGAACCCGAAATGAGGTTTTGTAAATCTCGTCTGTGCCATGTCTTCCTTTTGGAATACCCGGGAAATCAAAGAAGGTCATATCCGTTCCCGCACTCCCCTTATCATCGGCGAAGAACAAATGGTACGTCCGAATATCATCCTGATTGACCGTCTTCTTCACCAAACGCATCCCCAGAACATAAGTGAAGAACTCATAGTTCTTCTCAGCACTGCTTGTAATCGCTGTTACGTGGTGAATTCCTTTTAATCCATTCATGTTTAAATTCCTCCATCTCATATCATAAATTGTTTGCACGACTATCTTGAATTATTACTTCGATTTAATATATCTTTAATTTAAGATAATAATATCATGATATTCCTGGTTCGTCAATCCCTTCAAGAATTCGAAAATTTGTCGATATCAAAAAAAGCATCGTAAAACAACACATCGCAAAAACGGTCGGAGAGGCTCCGACCGTTTTTTTGTACACATTGTGCAAACATGAGTAGTCGGGGACATGCTTGGATCGCTGTCGACCATCATTAGGCAGCCTTCATGATTGCGCTACGTACCTGTATTGGATAGCCCAATAACAGGGAACAACTCAACGCGCCGATGAGTCTCCTCATGGTACAGCCATCCATCCCGAACATGGTCCACAAAAAGCAGTCCATTAAGATGGTCGATCTCATGCTGCATACACCTCGCCAGGTAATCCTCACCTTCCAGGATGATCGTCTCTCCCTGCCGATTCAGGGTCTTCACCTTAACGTGATTGGCTCTTTGCACATACCCGTAATATCCTGGATAAGATAGACAAGCTTCCGGGCCCACCTGCTCACCGTTCATCTCCACAATTTCAGGATTAATAAGTTCAATCAACCCTTCACCGCAGTCCATAACAATAAGTCTTCGCAAAATACCGATTTGTGGTGCGGCAAGGCCGGCACGGCCAGCGCTGTCATACAACGTTTCCGCCATATCATCGAGTATCTTTAATGCCCTCGCATTCACGGGATCAACAGGCCGCGCGACTTTTCGCAGAATGGGATCGCCGAATGGCACTATAGCTTTTACTGTCATCCATTTATGCCCCCTTTGTTTTAGAAGGAGGTGTATGCACCCATAAGTCCCCTGGAGTACACTCTAAGGTTGTGCACAGGGCATCTAACGTCTCTGCCTTCATCTGCCTGGGCTGGCTCGTCAGCAATGCACTAATGGAAGCCGCTGAAAGACTGTAATCGGCCTTCTCTTTCATCAGCCTCGCTAACGCAGCTCCCGACCATATCCCTCTCTTTGCCATAACGTTTCGTAGCATCCATTCGAGCAAAGGGTCCCCCTCCATTCCACACACAATATTAGTTCACACCTTATTTTATTAGGTGTCACCTAATATTACAAACTATTTTCCTGCTAATATAGAGGCATAATCTCAAGAAGAGCAGCACTGGGTTCAATCGCCCAAAAACAAACGGAAAGGGACTTCCCCAAAATCATACAGATTTCCCGGAAGCCCCTTAGGGTCTCATCTCACTTCATATACCGCAGCACTTCTTGCAGATCTGCGACAATCAATCTGCTAGCCTGATACCCGTTCAGCCTGGACGATAAGACGATGCGTCGCCTCGTAAAGAGGGTCGCAAGTAATCAGCGTAAGCCTCTGTTCATCAGGGTTGCCTTCCAATACGGACACATCCGTTGGTTCCACAATCGAGATCTGATCCACGCGATAAACCAACTCGCGTCCTGCTGTCATAACAATGATCTCATCACCGTATGTGAGCTCATTCAACCGATTAAATAGCCGCCCGGTCTTATGGGCACGATGGGCAGCAATGGCTGCATTCCCGGTGTGGCCGAGCTTCGCCGTACCCGTAACGCGAGCCGCTGCATTTTTCATGTTAGACTGGGTTGCCCCTTCAAGAATGGGCAGCTCCAGATCCAGCTTATCAATCCGAATAATGCCGATGGGCGATCCGGCTTCATAATCAGCAGGCTCCTCTTGTCCGGAAGCAGCCATCTCTCCCTCGTCCAGGATGCGAGACAATTCCATGTACTGATAAGCAGCGGAATCTTGTACAGAACGCTGCTCAGCTTCGACCTCTAATCGCGCGGCTTCCCTCAGCAATTCCTTCTGCTGGCGGTCCCCATTCCAATCGCGAAGGATTGGATATAAGAACACGAGAAGCCCAACCACGATAAGAGCAATTGAGAGTTTTCTCATTCTATCCGTCCTTCCCTATGGATGAATTAACATTCAAAATCCCCCTCTCCATGCACCAGCAGGAGAAGGGGATTTCATCCATTATTGACGCTTATTGCGCAGACGACTCAAGAAGAAACCTGCGAGCATAAGTGCAAGCCCTCCGAATTGGAGTGGATGCGGATTGCTCTCTCCTGTTTTCGGAAGCATGGCGGCCCCGCTGTCCGGTTTGGTTTCATCAACCGGATCGGCGCTATTCGCATCATGCTCCGTCGGTGGAGCCGGCTTATCTTCCGGCTTGGATATCTCATTACTAACCAAAGCGCCCTCTTCCGGTTCCTCTACAGGAATCGGTTCTGGATCAACTTCGCCCGGAACTGCCGGGTCAACCGGATGGGCTGGCTTGTCCACCCCATCGTGATCACCGGGCGATACAATCTCCCCGGGGACGGTCGGCGTCCCGTTATCGGAATGACCTCCCGGTGATGGGCCAGGGCTGCCCGGATCAGGGCCAGGGGTGCCCGGATCGGGACCGGGGTTACCTGGATTAGGGCCAGGGCTGCCCGGATCGGGACCGGGGTTACCTGGATCAGGACCAGGGGTGCCCGGATCGGGACCAGGGGTGCCTGGATCAGGGCCGGGGTTGCCCGGATCGGGACCGGGGTTACCCGGATCGGGACCAGGGGTGCCCGGATCAGGGCCCGGGTTACCTGGATCAGGACCAGGGGTGCCTGGATCAGGGCCGGGTGGAACGCTTTTTTTGCTGTTCGTGATGGTGATTCGCTTGATGTTGCCTGTCTGTTTAATGCTTGAATCGATCGTAACCGTAGTCGTCGCCTGATCGATCACATACCCTTGCGGAGCAGCCGTCTCTTCCAGAACATATTGGCCATACAGCAATTTTGTAAACAAAACCTTGCCGTCCGCATCGGTTGTCAGTGTCACGGCTGGTCGCTTGCCCTCTTGGTCTCGAAGAACGAAGACGGCTCCTTCCAGGGCAAGAGCAGCATCATCCTTATCGACTTTCAGGACCTCCAGACTGCCGCGGACCCCGGAGCCGGTGCCGGAGCCTGAAGACATGCGTACTTCGATCTCCTGTGTAGTCTCACGGATACCGGTTGTAATACCAAGCCCCTCAAAGGAGACGCTATTGCCCACCTTTTCTCTGTCTGCCGCATCAATCAGTGTTTCATACTCCACAATATAAGCCTTATCAATCGGGTTCTTGAAGCGAAGCACGAAGTATTCGGTCGCTCCATAGATGAATTCCAGCGTGTAGTCCTGGTCACGCACTAACTCGGCTGCCTTGGAAACCGCACCATTCGCGGCAACAGTGGTTGCGTATACGTGGAACGAATCTTCCACCAGGATGAGATTGCTTGTGGGCTCATCCATAATCGTGGCTTCTTCCACATAAGATTGACCGCGGTTGACATAGACGGTCCACTTCAGCTTCTCACCGTTCTGCACGCCGTTCTTGAATACATATTCGCCACCTTGCGGAATGCTCACCTTGGTCGTCCACTCCGCCAGCTTGCTTGTGCCATCAAGAAAAATGCCTGTATTCGACACTTCGCTTGCGATGACCTCTCCGTCTAACGTGGTTTTGAACACAATCTGATAAGGGCTGTTGATAGCGTTCTTGAACGCTACCCGCAGCTCGTTGCCATTAGCTTCATCCGGAAGCACCGCATCATACAGGATCGGGTCTACGAGATCTCCCCGAGTTGTCCCGTTAGCAGCGCCCGTCAGTTTCATTTCATATACGAGAAGCGACCCTGGAACAAACTTCTGATTCTGCAGCAGCTTATCGGTGAAGACGGCTTGTGCCACTTCTTTTTTATTATAATTTGCCCGGATGGTCCAGGAGATCTCCTTGGTTCGCGGATTGTATGCACCGCTCTTGTCCCCGTTCGTCTTCGTTAAATTATCGGGGCTCAGCACAGCGTCCTTTGTTATCGTCTTGTTCTGGGTACCTTCAAGCCAAGCCAGATGAGCCCGGTTACGGAACTCGGACTTGGTCTTATCGATTTTCCAATCGTTGTTGAAAGTCGTGGTGTACGTCACCTTCAAAGTCTCGTTGAACGTCTGATGGAAGGTAACCGTGAAGCCTTTCTTAGGCTCGTCTTCCTTCGCCGTATACCAGGAGGGATCAACCGCACTTCCATCTGCGTGGAGCACCTTCAGCGTACCGGCAACCAGCTCTAACCCGCCATTCGGGAACGTATCGGTCAGTACCACCGAGTCCATATCGAACTGGTCTTCGTTGAGGCTGATTTCCCATGTTGTCGTTTTGGCGTTGTAATCCACCGCTCTGTTGTACTTCTTGAGGATAACAGCCTCATGTTTCTGACTAGCGGTCTTCGTTACGCCATTGGCCTTAACCGTATTTGCCACAGTCTCATCGGTATAGATGCGATCATCGGTTTTGGTCCTATAGGTGATGATATAGCCGGAATCGATATCACTTTGGAAGGACAGATCAAATCCGTTCTTCCCATTATCATTCTGTACAGGTGTCAGGATATAATCGGTTCCCTCAACCAGCTCCGCGCCTCCGGTTCCGGCATGTCTTACCTTAAATGAGCCGGATTCCAGCTCCTGAGTCCCGTTGAAGCGGTCTACCAGAACGGCATCCTGCCGGGAAATCTCTTTTTCACGGAAATTGTATTCGATACTCCAGCCGATCGTCCGGGTGCCCTTGTCATAGCTGGCAACCTTCTTTGTCAACAGCTCTCCGCGATCGATTGTCACCGTGGCGTTCACCGTTTGTTCCGGCATTCCGCTCCCCGATAATGCAGCGTTATTCGTGAAACTCGTCTCATCGCCCTTGCCTACTGCCGTCGTATATTCCACGCGATAAGCCGATGTGATCTTCTGGTCAAAAGCAATCGTGAATGCAGAAGGCCCTGTATTCAGGCTGAACCCTGCCGTCACCTCCGCTCCGCGTACCGTGCTTCCATCAATATTGACGTCCAGCTTGTATACCTTCACAGAGCTCTCATCCAGGGTTAACCCTGCTGGAATCTGATCCTGTATGACCGCTAAGTCAATCGGATGCAGGATGGTGTTCGCATCGATCCTCCAAAGGATGCTCGACGCTTGATTGGCTTGTCCCTTCTTGTCCAGATGGGAGCCTTTTGCCGGTTTGATATACAGGATAGCCACTTGCTCCCCGTCCCGGATCGGGAATGGGATTCGTACTTCCGTGCTGCCCTTAACGGTCTCCTTGCTAATCTCGGTGAGGAATTCCAGCGTCCCCCGTACCTCGGAGTTGTTAACCTCATCATTAAAGGTCATCACCACATGGCCGCTCGTCGATACAGAGAACGTCCCCACATCGCCGCCATCGGCAAGGAGACTCCCGTTAAAGCTGTTATAAATTTTGAAGGCGCCCGGAATGTCGAATTCAAAGGTCGAGCCGTCGACGTAATCATGCCCATTCGGCAGCTCCCATTCATACGACAAGCTCACGTCCGAGCCAAGCTCAATACGCTCTCCCAGATCCGGATTGTATACCGAATCAATGACCGTACCGTTCTTGTCCTTAATCGTAACCTTCGTCAGAATGCTCTGTCCTGCGCCTGCGTTCGCCCCTTGCGTCTGGCCCGGATCTTGATATACCGCATCCGTTACCGAATCCGCAGGTCCATTCCCGTTGCCCGGATCCAAGGGATCCACCGACACAACCGGATCAGCTGGTGCAGCCCATGCACGACCCGAATCATAAAACCCTGCACCCGTACCGAACATCCCCTGAAACAGCAGCAGGAGTGCCAGTACCAGAATGCTTCCTTTCTTCCACATCGTATAGATCCACCTCTTTGTATGATTTCATCTGTTCTAAAAATGAATGCTATGACTACCTGCTAATGGGAAACAGATGGTTCAGCATGTAATCATACAAGGCGGATCTCGACAATTTCTCTACACTTATTCTACACACTGGTGTTAAGTTAAGTGGATTTGGATTCACCCGGGGTCAATCCCGTTGGTGCAGCCCGCTTGGATCTTCCAGCGAAACTGGCACCAATCACCCCGATAATAACGAGTCCTGCGCCAATGAAATGATAATAGGCCAACTGTTCGTTCAAGAAGAAGACACCTCCAAAGATGGTGATTACAGTTGCCAAATTGTTGAAGATGCTCATCCGCGACGCTTCCAGCTGGGATAAGGCATAATTCGACAGAAGCGACGTACCCAGGGAAGACAGGACACCAAGATACAGGACCGCCCATACAAAGGAAGGATGAGCAAACGGGTCAAAATACTGCATGAGCGTTCCTTGGGCCGCATGCTGAACAACCGACATCAGGTTAAACAGCACGAATCCGATTAGCGTCATGATGAACGTAATATCCAGCACCGGCTGCTTCTGGGTTAACTTGCGGGCCATTACGCTATAAATGGCATTAGACAGTGCCGACAACAGAATAAGCACGATACCGAGCATGCTGGAGGCTTCAAAGGAAACGCCCTTCAGCACGAAAATCGAAATAATCCCTGTTACCGACAATACGGTAAACAGCTTCTGTGCCCATCCTGAGCGTTCCTTCAAAAATAATGATGCCAGCAGCATCGTAAAGATCGGAACGGTAGCATGGATAATTCCCGCTTCAGCTGAGCTCGTGTAGACCAAACCGAAGGTTTGCAGTGTAAAGAACAGAAACGGGTAGAATATCGCCAAGGGCACAATAACCAGCAGTCGCTTCAGATGGAGCGGAACTCTTCTGCGGGCGATGAGCAATGCCAGTGCGGCGGCAATGAAAGAGAGGGTGAACCGGTGCGCTAACGTGTCCAGCGGGTTGGATACGATCAGTGCCATTTTCACAAACATGAACGAAAAACCTATAATGACGGTATATCCTAACGCTGCGGCATAGGCCCGGCCTGTATGCGGTGTATTCATAATCATGATCTCCTTTATTTTCTCGTATGCATTGCAATCCTGGAGTGTTGCATCTGCTAAAGTTAGCATACGGCGGGAGGAGCACCCTTACGATTAGAAATAACGCCAACTGTACCGATACAGTTGATGGGGCGAAGGAAGGATAGGATGTATCCATACCTTTTCCTTGCCCTGCGATTATGCGGTAAGAACCGCTGATAACACATCAGCAACCATGACAAAAAGGGCTGTTTCCCGCCATCCCAAGATGACGGGAAACAGCCCCCGCAATACTTCCCTGTGTATCCATCTCTAACTCGCCGACCGACAGGTCCGTCTGTTATCGAAATGGGTTATCGCTTAATCACGCTCAATGATAATCCAGCCATCGCCCTCCAGATGAAGCGTTGCCCCGAGGGCTTCCGCCATAAATCGAAGCGGAACGTAGGTAGATCCGTCGCTATGGACAAACGGAGCCGCCTGCAGGGTCACGCTTTTACCGCCTACAGTCGCTTTCTGGGAACCTACCGTCAGCTTGATTTCCTCGCCTGTCAGATCATTGATGACCGTAATGTTCTTGGAGCCCTTCGCCCACTTCACTTCGGCATCAAGACGATTGGTCAGGTAACGAAGTGGAACAAAGGTCTGATTGTTCTTCTTGATCACAGGGTATACGAGATCCTCGTTCGTATCAAGATACAGCGATCTGTGCGTGATCTTCAAATCATCCTTCAGCACGTTATAAATCGTTGAATTCTTCTCGAAATTGCGCAGCACCTGGCCTGGTGTCACCGATTCGCTCAGGACATTCAGAGCGCCCTTGGATGTATCCACTTTATTGGCTTTCACCGCACTGCCGATATTCCATACCTCGCCCTCGGAGTACACCTTGAAGGATTTCAAGGGCATGTCTTCGGAAGCCGGAAGTGCGACAGTCAGTTCCACAGCGTTCTTGCGTGTGTTAAGCTGCTCGTCAAAGTAATAGTCCAGCTTGAGAACCGTATCCTTACCGAAGACGGTATCGCCTCCTGGGAACTCCTCCAACAGCTGATCCTTCTGTTCATCGTAATTCTCCGTCAATTCGGCCAAGCTGCCATGAACGATTTCGTAGAGCGAAGCCACAACCTCTTCCTTGGATTCCTGCGGCAAGAGCTCCACATCTTCCCCGTAAGCCTCACCGATGCTAACCATCATCGGATAAATGGCATCATAGGCATCACCAATCAACTGCTTTAAGCCTGCTTCGTCCTTCATGAGACTCTCTGCAAAAGGCTTGAACATCGTCAATATCTCTTCCCCGGTCAGCTCCATATGGAGATGCGTCAGGTTCAAGCTCTCCCCATTCACCTTCTCCTGGGCAGATTTCACAGCAATTTTTGTCGGATTCGGAAAATGCTTCAGTACAAGCCCGGCCGCCTTCTTCACTACGTCTTGAATCGCCTGCTCGTATTGGCTGGTGTCAGGCATTCCGGGAACCGTTGTATCCATTGAGAGATAGAACGGCTGCTTGGCGCCTTCCAGTTGAATCGCCATTCCTTTGGGATCCATGGACAAGTGAAGCGGAATCTTCTTGTCCAAATAATGCACACTGCCCTGAATGGACACGGTGTTGGCATCCTGGACGATGGCACGATCCACATTCAATGATAACGAATTAATAAGTTCAATCGCTTCTTTATCTTCAGACGACAGGGCCCGGTCGGCAGGCACCGCCTCGAATCGAATGCTTGCACTGGATTCACTGGATTTAACATCAAGACTTGTAAGCATCGCCTTGTTGATATCCAAACCTCCCACGGACTGACACCCTGTCATAATGACAAGCATAGCTGCAACGAGTACGGTCAACCATTTAAACTTCTTATGCATATTCATATTGTCCCCTCCCAGGTCATAGGCTCATATCTATTATCGGGAGATAGGAAATGTTTGTAAATAGGTAATTCAGCCTCGTCATCTACGCATGCGCTTATGTTCATCCACCGGATGGCACTTGCTCCCTTTTTGCTATACACTGGGAATGAAGTGCCGATTACATAAAGTCCAAAACTAAAAGGCCCCTCTACAGCAACGGGAAGTTTCCGGGCACCCCGGCTTTTTTTGGACAACCTTATAAAGCGTGGTGAATCTTTTGTTCAAAATTATGCTTATCGAAGACGACGCGACCCTGTTCCATGAAGTGCAGGAACGGCTCTCGCAATGGTCTTATGACGTATATGGCATCAAGGATTTCAGCAGTGTACTCCAGGAATTCACAGACGTACAGCCGGATCTTGTCATTATCGATATCCAGCTGCCCAAATTCGACGGATTTCACTGGTGCCGGATGATTCGATCCCATTCGAACGTCCCGATTATCTTCCTGTCTTCACGGGATCATCCTACCGACATGGTGATGTCCATGCAGCTGGGAGCGGATGATTTCATTCAGAAGCCGTTCCACTTTGATGTATTGATTGCCAAAATCCAGGCCACCCTGCGCCGGGTTTACAACTACAGCACCGAACGAACAGAGCTGAGAGCCTGGCGCGGAGCAACCGTCGAGTTCGGCAAGAATACCATTAGCAGCCCTCAAGGCACGGTCGAACTGACGAAGAATGAAATGTATATTCTAAAGATCCTCATGGAGAGGAAGAATCAGATCGTCAGCCGGGAGGAGCTGATCAAGAGTTTATGGGACCATGAGCATTTTGTCAGTGATAACACGTTAACGGTGAATGTGAATCGACTGCGTAAGAAGCTGGAGCCTCTTGGCCTTGATCCTTACATCGAAACCAAGGTGGGACAAGGATATATCGCGACAGAAGAGGCTCATGCATGATCCTTGCCTATATTCGGGAACGGCTAAGCTGGATTCTGTTATTTCTGTTCCTGCAGCTGCTGCTTCTGTTTGTTGCCGCTGTGGATTCCCAAATCCCGTTCCTGCCCATTCTCTATATTGTGTTTCTGTCATCTATGCTCTTCATGGTGTTTCTGATTGTCAGATACAACCGGGAGACGAAATTCTACAAAAGCCTTCGGGCATGGGATGACACCTTCGACTTAGCCGCCATCACCGAGCCGGAGCATCCCTTTGAAGCAATTGCCATGGACATGCTCTCCCTCCAGGCCGAGCGCTTCAAGAGGGAATCCTCCATCCGCCTGATGGAGATGGAAGAGGAGAAGGATGAGCTGCTGTCCTGGATCCACGAAGTGAAAACGCCCCTTACCACCATGCAGCTGATGATCGAGCGCATGGAGGATGAGACGTTAAAAGGACAGCTACAGTACGAATGGCTCCGCATCCACCTGCTGCTGGACCAGCAGCTGCACCAAAAACGCATCCCCTTTATCCAGAACGATCTCCATATTGAGGTGTCCGCGCTTGAGCCGATCATCTTCCAGGAGATACGGGCGCTCAAATCCTGGTGCATGCAAAAAGGCATCGGTTTTGACGTCTCCCTGCAGGTAACGGAGGTGCTGAGCGATACGAAATGGCTGGGCTTCATTATCCGTCAACTGCTGACCAATGCCGTTAAATACAGCTCTGCATCGGATATTGCCTTGCAGAGTGAGCTCGTGGATGACCATGTTAGACTCATCATTCGGGATTCCGGACGCGGCATCGATCCGAAGGACATGCCTCGTATTTTTGACAAAGGTTTCACGTCCACGACCTTACATCAGGACCGTGCGGCAACCGGCATGGGGCTGTATCTGACACAGAAGGCAGCCAATGCCCTATTGATCCGCATTCAGGTGGAATCGAAGCCAGGCAAAGGCACAACCTTCACTTTAATTTTTCCGAAGAAGAACGATGTTGTGAGGATTATCGGCATGTGACAACAATGTCACATGCTTTTGCACTTTGTTCGGCGAATCGAAGGAAAAGGCCCTTGCCGCTCCTTTATGATAAGGACAGTAAACAAAGGAGTGAGGAACTTGGCAATTCTGGAAGCAAACCAAATCCATAAGAGTTTCGGCAATAAATTCAATAAACAGGAGGTACTGAAGGGCATCGATCTCCGTGTGGATAAAGGCGAGTTCGTCAGCATCATGGGCGCATCAGGCTCAGGGAAAACCACGCTGCTGAACGTGCTCTCTTCCATCGATAAAGTGAGCCTTGGCAGCATAAAAATCGAAGGCAAAGAGTTTACTGGCATGAAAGAGAAGGAACTGGCCGAATTCCGGAAGCACCATCTGGGCTTTATTTTTCAGGAGTACAACCTGCTGGACACGCTGACTGTCAAAGAAAATGTTCTACTGCCGCTATCCATCAAGAAGGTATCCAAAAAAGATGCGAACCAGAGGTTTCAAAAAATAGCAACCGAGCTTGGCATATACGAACTCAAGGACAAATATCCGAATCAGATATCCGGTGGACAGAAGCAGCGGACTTCAGCGGCCCGCGCATTCATTCACGATCCCAGCATTATTTTTGCAGATGAGCCGACCGGAGCGCTGGACTCGAAGTCCGCTTCCGATCTGTTGAACAAATTAAGCGAACTGAATCTGAAGATCGACTCCACCATCATCATGGTTACTCATGATCCTGTGGCCGCCAGCTATTGCAGCCGGGTTGTCTTCATTAAGGACGGACAGATTTATACCCAGCTGAACAAGGGCGAGCAGTCCCGGCAGGCCTTCTTCAATGACATCATCAAGACTCAGGGCGTGCTAGGCGGTGTTCAGAATGAACATTAATTATCTGATCTACCGGAATCTGAAGAAGAATATTAAAAACTATTATCTGTATGTCTTTGCCCTCATCTTCAGCGTGGGTCTGTATTTCGCCTTTGTGACGCTGCAATATGATCCGGCCACGGATGAGGCCAAGGGATCTGTGAAGGGGGCTGCAGCTCTGGGAGCCGCCTCGGTGCTGCTTGTGGCCATCGTTGCGATTTTCCTGCTGTATGCCAACACGATTTTCATTAAACGGCGAAGCAAGGAAATCGGGTTGTTTCAGCTCATCGGCTTAACCAAAGGCAAGATATTCCGAATCTTGAGCGCGGAGAACCTGATTCTGTATTTCGGTTCCATGGTGATTGGCATCTTTGCCGGATTTGCGGCTTCCCGCTTGATCCTGATGATTTTGTTCAAGGTTATCGGTGTTGACGCTGAAGCCGCCTTGTCCTTCTCCACCGAAGCGCTGATCCAAACCGTCATTGTGTTTGCCGTCATCTATGTGCTGATCATGATCATGAATTATACGTTCATCCAGCGGCAGAGCATTCTGTCCCTGTTCCGTGCGGTATCTACAACGGAGAATCAGATCAAGAAGATGTCCTTCCTCGAAATGTTATTCGGCTTGCTCGGAATCGGACTTATTCTTCTCGGTTATTATGTGTCAACCAAGCTGTTCAGCGGGGATTTCACCTCCATGAACGAGCTGTTCATGGCGATGATCCTGATCCTGGGATCGGTCATTATCGGAACCTATTTATTCTATAAAGGATCCGTCAGTTTTATTTTCAACGCGATCCGGAAGAGCAAGGGCGGTTACTTATCCGTGAATGAAGTGCTGTCGCTCTCCTCCATCATGTTCCGCATGAAATCCAACGCACTGCTGTTAACGATCATTACGACCGTATCCGCGTTAGCGATCGGACTGTTGTCCCTCAGCTACATCTCTTACTACTCCGCGGAGAAATCAGCACGGCAGAGCGTACCCAATCATTTTACGGTAGCAAATTCCAACGATCTGGCTGCTTATATCCAAGCGCTGACCGACGAGAATATAGAGTTCAAGCAGACCAAACGTGACGTTATTCAAGTGAATGCTGACCTTTCTCAGGTGATTGGGGCCAACTTGGAGGTCGTATCAGGTCCAGGAGAACAGCAACCAATGGTCATACCGGTCATCAGCGACGAGAGTGTGGAAGGAATCGATGTTTCTCCTGAGGAGACGCTGTTCACGGGATCCAGCGATGCAATTCAACAGTTTATGTCGATTCAGGCCACGGGGGATATTGAGCTGACAAGCCCTAACCAGCAAATAAAACAGCAGTTGATAGGCTTGGAGAAGGACTCCTATGTATCCTATTATTTTGCCAGCGGAGGTCTGCCGGCAGCGATTGTGGACCACACCGTCTTTGACAAGCTGGCCCAGGATCTGGATCCGAAGATCCAGAAGGAAACGAATGTCTACTATGGTATCGACCTTGTCGACCCGATCGCCATCGATCAAGCCAATCAGATCTTCAAGGATCTCGGCATTAGTGAGTCTACCGGGAACCTGTCCCAGAGTGAGCTGATAATGAACCAGAAGAGCAACATGGGCCTGATGATGTTCATCGTGGGATTCCTTGGACTCACCTTCCTGATCACCTCCGGCTGCATCCTGTACTTCAAACAAATGGATGAAGGGGAAGAAGAGAAAGCGAACTATACCATTCTGAGAAAACTCGGCTTCACTCAGGGCAACCTGCTGAAGGGCATTCAGATGAAGCAGCTGTTCAACTTCGGCATTCCGCTGATCGTTGGCCTGTTCCATAGTTACTTCGCCGTTAAATCCGGCTGGTTCTTCTTCGGAACCGAGCTGTGGCTGCCCATGGTTATGGTTATGCTGCTGTATACGGCACTGTATTCCATATTCGGGCTGTTATCGGTGCTGTTCTATAAACGGATAATTAAAGAGGCGTTGTAAGAGAGGTGCATGCATGGTTGGGTCCAGGGTAATCCGGGCCCCTCCATGCATTTGCTCGTTAGAGCAGGGAAGCTGGCCCGGGGATCAAGCAGCAGAGAGCCTAGACGGGATCCAGAGCGGGGGAACCTTACTTCTTAACGAAACTTACCATTCCAGCGCCTTGCAGCTCTTCTGCAGCTTTCGAATGTACACGATCTGACCGATATGATAGGCATTATGCGCAGCCGCATTGCTTATGATCTCCCACCACTTGGCCGGTACGGGAAAACCGTCCACCTCCTGCTCGAGCTTCGCCTCTGTCAGCAGTTCCTGCCACTGCAATAAGACGGCTAACAGTCGGTCTCTTAGCTCTGCAAAGGTCGCATTGTCGGGAATGATAAAGCTATGTTGATTGTCTCCAATAGAAGACACCGCACTCATTCGTGATTCCCGGTATCTGGTTTGCCAGGTTTCATTCCAATAAAGCAGATGCTGCACGATCTCAGCAATGCTGTGGCTGTCATTGGCAGGGGTCCAGAACGCTTCATCCTCCGTTATATGCTCAACGGATTGCTGGAAAGGAACGTGCCAGCTGGGATCATTCGCATTGGCTAACAGCTGATTCAATAGAACGTCATGCGCATGCGCCATGGTTCATTCACTCCTTCATGAAACGGATAATGAGCAGCATCGCAAATCATGACTAATTCTACTACAGGATGAAGCACCCCAAACCGCATAAAATGGTTTAACTCATTTTTTCTCAGATACGCTGAACAAGAGTAGCGTTATCTCACATGAAACACGTCCACATAATATTGCGCCGTAGGCGTATCATTCTTGAGGCGCAGCTCGATCTTCTCCCCACTCCCCTTGCATAAGCCCACTGTAATCTCAAAATAGGTGGCCCCGTGCATCGCATCCACCGGACTGGCATGCTGGCTATCCTCTGTCATCGTTACCCGCTCGTTGATCGATATAATTCGCTCGCAGCCAAACGAGGGATAAGCCTCGCTATATATCTCCTGGAGCGAGGATCGGATAACCGGATATAACTGCTGCAGCATGGCATTCTCGAGCTGCCGCTCCCTGGGCTTCTCTTCTTGTGGCTGCGCATAGGCAGCTGCGCTTCCCAGACTGAACAGGAGCAAGGCGCATAACAGCAGAACATGGATCATGGATCGCCGCTTCATGTAATGTAATTCCCCTTTTCTTTTTGCTACTAGAATTTCCTCATCAGGCTTTTTTATATACTCCAAGTAAAATTCAAAGAAAAAGCAAGTTGTTGAAGACAGCGCCGGATGAATCGAACAGCCTTCCCGTATAATCACTCCATAATATGCCGTCCGGGTCCAGCTCCTCCCGAACCGCAAGGAAAGCATCCCACATCGGATACAGTTCCTTCAACTGCGCAGCCTCAAGGGAATGCATTTTGCCCCAATGCGGCCGACCGCCATAACGGAGGAAGATGCGCTCCATCGCCTGGAAATAGTCCTCATACGGCATGCCTTTGTACATATGAACCGCAATATAAGCCGAATCCCGGCCATATGCGGGACTTAACCAAATATAAGCAAGCGGCTCCCATGAGACGAGGTTTCTTCTACATAATGACCTGCTCTATTACTCTAAATTACCTTATACAAACACCCAAGTTCCTTCAATCGAGCCGAAATGGCATGCTCGATATTACCATCCAGCAGCAATTGCTCCGAAGAATACGGGGCCAGCAGCGGATGGTCACCGATCATCACGCTGTGCAGCGCATGCTGAAACATCGAGATATCGTTAGCATCGTTGCCGAAGGCAACAAATTCGCCCTCCTTAACTCCGAGCTGCTGAAGCCCGCTCCACTTGTGGATCCCCGTCGGGCTTATATCCAGCACGTTCTCCTGCCCATGCACGTGTACAACGACGTCCAGTGTTTTCAGCTTCTCTTCGACTTCGGCCATGCGGTCCGAGGTCAGCATCAATATTTTCACGATGGATTCCAGCTCCTGGAGCGCCACTCGCTTAGCCAAATTGTGCGGATCCAGATTCAGCCGGATCGGATGATCCTCAGAACCCGTATAAGCATAATCCCAATCCCCATCGATTAAATAACTCACATTATACTTAGCCAACAGCTCAAGAAGCACCGGTAAAACCTCATGATTAAACCCCACCGTGGATACGATATTGCCACCTGTCGCTACCATTGAGCCGTTGCCCCCGATCATGGGGTAATGATGGAAACGCTCATGGAGGACAGGGAGCAAATCACGAATCGGTCTTGCGGAAGCAAAAATAACCTCGTGCCCCTGCCCCACCAGCCCCTCGAAAGTCTTCAACAGTACGTCCGAAACCGGCTGACCTTTAAAACAGATCGTTCCGTCCAGATCGAATACAAATTTCATCCCTGCTTCCCCCTGTATCTTCTATTGCCCTTATCATATCAGTTGATCGTATAATGAGAAGGACATATGTCCAGAAGAGAAGGGAGCCACCGAAAAATCCATGAAATTGCTTCATAACGAACCATTACTGAACGCGAAGCTGAAAGATTTTCAATTCGAGCACATGCTGGACTTAACCCGACCTGTGCCTTTTGCATTGCAGCAATATGAGCCGGGCGAGATCATTCTGCATGAAGGCTTCGCCTTGCACTCCCTCTTGTTCCTTGTACAGGGGAAAATCAAGGTGACCTCCAGCATTGAAACCGGCAAATCGCTCCTGCTGCGCTTTGGCCATCCCTTTTCCATCATCGGCGATATTGAATTGATTCGAAATGTACCGGTCCAGTCGCGGATTGAAGCCGTTAACGAATGCTTGCTGATCGGGCTTTCCTTTGACTATATCAAGCAGCATGAAATGAAGAACCCCCGTTTTACATCCACTTTGCTGGATCACTTAAGTTACAAGCTCCAGACCTGCACGACTGCTTCCCGGGTCAACCTGCTCGCGTCCGTGGAGAACCGCTTCGCCAGTTATCTTATGTCGACGATGTCGCCCGGATCGAATGCCTCATTCGGCATGGAACTGCAAACCGACCATATTGGAGAGATCGCCAGCCTGTTGGGCACAACACACCGGCATTTAAACCGGGTGCTGCAGGCTTTTGTGCAGAACCGGATGCTGGAACGCAACGGGCAAATGATCCGCGTTCTGGATTGGGACGCCATCGAGAGAGCTTCAAACGGCATTCGATACGAATGACACCTGATAGCACCCGCTTCGGCTTTTGGAACGAACGGCCGGACAAGAGAGCCCGTGGAGATGCAATTCAAGATAGACTGCTATTGAAGAACTACATACATCTTTAGCGATGTGTGGGCTGACTATGATTCACTTCAGAGCGTCAAGTGCGACCTTGGCAGCCTGTGCGATAAGCGCATCGTCATAAGTGGCATCTGGTATATCGCGGCTGGACAGAATGGCGATAACGATAGGCTCTTTGTTTGGCGGCCAAATGACGGCTATGTCGTTTCGCGTTCCATAACCTCCGGCTCCGGTCTTATCCCCGACCTCCCAGCCTTCAGGCACGGCCATACGGATCAGTTTGTCTCCAGTGGTATTCCCCTTCAGCCAATCGATGAGGAGCGTGCGTTTATCCGTCGGGAGCTCGTCGCCAACCGTGTAAGCCTGAAGCGTGGTGGCAAGCGCTCTCGGGGTGCTTGTGTCACGATTGTCTCCCGGAATGGCTTCGTTCAGATCTGTCTCGAAGCGTTCGGGGTTGGTTACGTTGTCACCGGCCTGCTTTAATGCTGTCCTGAAGCCATCAGGGCCTCCCAGTTCTTTTAACAAGAGATTTCCTGCAGTGTTATCGCTATAACGGATAGCAGCCTCACTAAGCTCCCTAAGGGTCATCCCGGTATTCACGTTCTTCTCGGTGATCGGCGAATAGGTGACCAAGTCTTTGCTCGTGTAAGTGATGACTTTATCGAGTGTGTCCATCGAGTTTTGCTGCAATACTGCGCCTGCGGCAAGAGCCTTAAAAGTAGACGCGTATGCAAACCGTTCATCGGGGCGGTAGGCGACGATCCGCTCGGTGCCAGTATCGATAGCATAGACACCGAGACGAGCGCTAAACTTGCTCTCGAGTTGAACGAAATCTGGGTCAGCCAGAGCTGCTGGTGCCGTCTGGGGCGTATTCTCAGTCGGAGCAACAGGGGGAGCAACGTCGGCTTTCGTACACCCGGAGAGCGAGATGAGTGCAAAGATGAACATAAGTTGAGCCATTTTGATGATATGTGGACCGAATATAGCATTATATGATTTATTCATGATTTAACCCTCTTTCCGATGATGATTAGGGATTGATTTTCGTTGCAGTACAAGCCGCCCCCATAGCATAGCATCGACTATCCGAACCCTGCCTGTGTTTTCCTATGATGTATCAAAGCGTCTCTTCCTGTTTTTCCATTTATTATACCATTTTTCCGGATAATGCTGGTTTTAAGGCGATAGGCTCAAATTTGATATCCTCTTACGGCAACACAAAAAGACGTTCCTGATCATAGAGGAACGCCCTTTCCGTTAATATGCAACTCTTCAAGGCCAAGCAGCTTCACTTCACTCACAACGGCCTTCTTTTCAATACGTTCAGGGTTTTATCGCAGCTCTTCGAATCAGCAGCCATTCGATCCAGCCATAGAGCAGTCCCATCACGCCAAATATAAAGATAGCCGTGTCGATACGCAGATGATACTCATTCACATATACAGGATCATACAGCTGGTGGAACAGCCACACGCCTGCCGCAACCCATAATACACAGTACAAGAGAAGATAAAGCGTCATGACACTTCTTCTCCAAGGGATGAAACCCAGCAGCCAAGATAATGGAAACATGATCACCATGTAAATGATTACCGAGGCAAGAAAGACCACCGCAATTAAGGCAAAACCCAGGTTGTGGATGCCGTAATACATGCTTGTACGGATACTGTATCCTTCCATTAACTCAAGCCCGAGGTAAGCTCCGGTCAACAGGAACATAAATATGAACCCCATCGCAAAATATTTGGCAACGTTCATAAAACCATCCCACCCTATTCTCAGCTTGTCTTAGCCTATGTAATAAACGCGGGGTGACCCCGAAAGGTTTCTATTTAAATCCGATCCTGTTATCAACCATGGCTTCATTCCTCTGGCTCACCAGCCGCTTCCCAGCGATCAATTTCCTTGCGGACCCGGGGTGCTACCTCGGTTCCGAGCAATTCAATGGCTCTCATGACTTCATCATGAGGCATCGTCCCGACCGGGACATGCAGCATAAAGCGGGTAATGCCTACGTGTTTGCGGAGGTGAATGATTTTCTGGGCGACCGTCTCCGGGTCTCCCACATAAAGGGCACCTTCGAAGCTTCGTGCCGCATCGAATCTCGCACGGTCATAATATCCCCAGCCCCGCTCCCGTCCCAGCACATTCATGCTGGCTTGGGTCGATGGGAAGAACTTGTCCGCTGCCATCTCGGTATCTTCCGCAATAAATCCATGCGAGTGCGAGCCAATTGGCAGTTTTGACACATCATGCCCCGCATGGGCCGCCGCTTCTTTATACAGCTTGACCAGCGGCGCGAACTGCAAGGGGCTGCCGCCGATAATCGCCAGCACAAGCGGCAAACCGAGCAAGCCTGCGCGCACGACCGATTCCGAATTGCCGCCGCTGCCAATCCACACCGGCAGCGGATTCTGAACCGGGCGTGGGTACACGCCTAAATTTTGGATCGCGGGACGGTGTCCGCCGCTCCAGGTTACCTTCTCCGATTCCCGGATCTTAAGCAGCAGCTCCAGCTTCTCTTCAAACAGCTCGTCATAATGACTCAGATCGTAGCCGAACAGCGGAAACGATTCGATGAAGGAGCCCCGGCCCGCCATAATCTCTGCACGCCCGTTCGAAATCGCGTCCAAGGTAGCAAAATCCTGAAAGACCCGCACCGGATCCGCAGAGGACAGCACCGTAACTGCGCTGGTCAGCCGAATCCACTTCGTCTGCGACGCTGCCGCGGCAAGCACAACGGCTGGCGAAGATGCGGCATAATCCTTGCGATGGTGCTCGCCTACGCCATAGACATCCAGGCCCACCTGATCGGCCAGAACGATCTCCTCCACTACCTCGCGCAGCCGCTGCGCATGGCTGATCACTTCCCCGGTCTTCACATCCGGCCATGTCTCAACAAATGAACTGACTCCGATCTCCATCTCGATTTCCTCCTGTTATGTATGTGTCATTGACCCGCCCCTCTGGCAGACAACACGGTTTTGATTATCCATTTATCTTTATATTGAACTTTTGGCTTCTGTTTTTCAAGTTACAAGTTAACTGATGCGGTGGATTCTATGCAATCATGATGTCAGGAAAATAAAAAAATGGCCGTATCCTTGCGGATTCCAGCCATTCTTTATATCGCGTAACCGAGATTGCATGATGGTAATAAAGTTACTGTTGGGCTGCCAAGTATTCCTCGAGACGGTCCCAGGTTTGGGTAATGCCCTCTTCCATTCCCATCTCCAGCACGGTTTTGAGTGCTTCTGGGGATTCATATACACCTCGACTGACCAGCTTGGTCTTTCCATCGATCTCCTCAAGGGTCATGGTAACCGTGGTTGCGGGCATCCCCTCTGCAACTTGGCCTTCCGCATCCGAGAAATAGTCGATATAGACTATTTTCCCAGGCGCCTCAATTTCCTCATAAACCGATTTGCCCCAGGATTCCATGCCGTAGAAATCGCCCTGATTCTTATCCATGCATTTCATACAGTAATGCCAAGAACCGCCTGGACGGAAATCCATGCTGGATACGGTAACCTCCCACCCGCGCGGGCCCCACCACTGCTTCAGATGCTCTCCGTCAGAGAATACCTTGAATACCAGCTCTCTTGGTGCATTAAAAACACGTTCCAGTACAAGTACTTGCCCTTCCACACGGGTAATCATGGTGTTTGCCATCATACATTCCTCCTCATATTAAGTAGCTTAATCCTGATTCTTCGTGTCAGCCTGAAGTTTCTCCAAGTAGTTATCCAAGTTGTCGAACCGCTCGCTCCAAATTCTGCGGTAATCATTCAGCCAGTGGTCCATCTCCTCAAACGGCTCGGATCGAAGCATGTAATTTCGCCGGTTGGCGTCAGCCTTAACTTCCACCAGCCCAGCCTCCAGCAGCACCTTCAGATGTTTCGAGGCTTGGGGCTGCCTGATCTCCAGACGTTCGGCGATATCCCCTACCGTCATCGGTCCCCTCAGCAGAAGGTCCACAATGCGGAAGCGACTCGGTTCAGCTAATGCGGTAAACGTTGTCAGTTCCATTGTGTCATGATGACCGTTACAGCACCGATGGTCCTTGAGATATGACAATTCTTCATTCTCTCTGTTCCCGTCATCATCATCACCTCTTTTTTTTACGGATATAATGGTGTGTTTGATTTCTTGAATTCAATATACCACATCAGGAATATTCCTGTAAAGGAATATTTAGATTTTATTGCAACGATGGGACAACCACGAAAAAAAAAGCAATAAACGTTGATCTCTCCAAGACCCCGTCTATTGCCTCTCCTTGCTCCATTTCACATGTCCTTTATTTAAAGAACACTTTGTCCACATTATATTCAGCCTTTAATTCATTGATAATATAGGTTTCATAGATTTCTCTGTGAACGGCATCTTCGATGACACAGACCTCTATTCTTGTCACTTCATTACGATGGTCCTTAATGGGAGATACGCTATCTTCAAAATGCTTCTTGATCCGCGGTCTTAGCTTTCTCGCTTTGCCAACAAACAAGAGCTCCTCCTTGCTGTTGTAGAACATAAAGATCCCGCCCCGGTCTCTCGGGATCAGGTGGAAATCCGTAAATCCATAAATATGGCTCAGTTCCGGAGCAGCCTGCTTGGTAATGGTGACGTCCGGCTTGGGGATGGTTATATTGATCACGACTAACGCTCACTTCCTCAATTCATATATTGATCTAAATAGTATCACTAATCTACAAATTTGCCCATGCGGGAATTTCAGGAGCACCCCTCTATAGGCATCCGCATAGGATGTAATCTATGTATGACTAATAACGATGGGGGTCTTTCCATATGAGTCTTCAATATCCAGGACACCAGGAACAAACCTTATATCAAGCTGAACCCAATATGAGGCACAGCATCCAATCCGTTCGGGATCATATTCACCATCTGTGCAAACAGCATGCGAACCAACTGGTTCGCGTCGAAACGCTGGACGGTGACGTCTTTGAAGGGACGATTATCCGGTGTGACAGAGGAATTCTATACTTAAGTCTGCCAGACTACACTCACCAGCGCGGTTTCGGTCCCAGCTACTATAATCATGTCATTCTGCCCCTTGTCCTCTTCGAATTACTAGTAATCACCCTGCTCTATACCTAGAGCCTGGCTCATCTTGCATTCTTGATGGTGTAGCCGCTCTTGCTCACTTCCAAACCTATAAACCGATTAAGGAGTGAATCCATTATGGCATTTATGCCGCCGCAAGGACCTCAGGGACCGCAACAAGGGCCCTCTTCTCCACCCCCGCAGACTGTACCCCAACAACCGCTTGCAGCTACCTTTGCCGTTGACCCTGGAGCTATTACGGGCTGTCTATTCCGCAACACCTATATTTGGCCGAGAAATGGGCCGGGCTTCTGGTTTTATCCGACCTTTGTTGGCCGGACATCGGTTGCCGGCTTTCGCTGGACCGGGAGGATGTGGGTATTCTCAGGATTTGATCTGGGGAGAATCGAGTCGTTTACCTGTTTCTAAATCCATCACAGCAAAGGGACAGGATCAACCGACTGTATGGGATGACCACAATCGTTTGCTTGCTTCATGAAGAGAGTGCCTGGGTGGTACTCTCACAAGCTTTACATAGCGGACAAGCTAATATGCCGAATAAGCTTACATGATCAGCATGTCCATTTTGCCCAAAAATAAAATTCTTGATTATCATCGGAGAACGTTAAATAATATGTAACAGGCCCACTTTCAAATCCGATAATATAGATTGGGTTTATATCTTTAACATACACAGCAGAAAGGTTGACTTGAACATCATGGAATTATCGCAGCAGGCCACTGGGAACAAAGGGCCTAAAGAGCCGTTTCCCATCTCGATATTGTCTCTTACTGTAGGCGCTTTTGCCATTGGAATGACGGAATTCGTGATCATGGGAATACTCCCGAACGTCGCGGACGATCTGAACGTCAGCATCGCCTCTGCCGGACAGCTGATTACGATGTATGCGCTCGGGGTAGCTGTAGGAGCTCCTATCCTGACCGTTCTTACCCACCAAATCCCGCAAAAGAAGCTGCTCCTGCTGCTCATGGGTTTATTCATTCTGGGCAATGGCGTATCGGTCTTCGCTCCCAACTATGCCGTGCTGATGGGTGCCCGGATGCTGACGGCACTGACACACGGCACCTTCTTCGGTGTGGGAGCCGTTATCGCCTCGAACCTGGTACGGCCGGACAAGCGAGCCGGGGCCGTATCGATCATGATGGCAGGGTTAACGATAGCCAACATCATCGGGGTTCCGATCGGTACCTTCATCGGTCAAACGATGGGCTGGCGCGCCTCCTTCGGGGCGATTGCCATTATGGGCGTTATCGCATTGATTGGTATTCTGATCTTCATTCCGAAGATCCGCCAGGAGCAGGCCTCGAGCATCGCCCAGCAGATCACAGCCCTTATGAAGCCAGGACTGCTTCTCTTCCTGCTCATCGGAGCGCTTGGCAACGCGGGCCTGTTCGCTGTATTCACCTATATTGCTCCGCTGCTCATTGAGATCACCGGCTTTGCAGAGCCCAGCGTCACCTGGATTCTGGTGCTGTTCGGCATCGGCGTGACCGCGGGTAACATCGTGGGCGGAAGACTTGCAGACTGGAAGCTATTGCCCTCCATTCTGGGCGTCTACTTCACGACTGCCGTTATCCTGACCATCTTCACCGTTACCATCTATCATCCGGTGACTGCTGTGCTGACCATCGTGCTCTGGGGCGCTGCCTCCTTCGCTGTGATGCCCGGGATGCAGGTACGCGTGATGAGTCTTGCCCAGTCGGCCCCGGCACTTGCCTCTACGGCAAGCCACTCCGCCGGTAATCTCGGAAATGCAGCGGGAGCCTTCATTGGCGGATTGGTCATTACCCATTTGAGCTTAACCTCCCTGCCTTGGGTAGGAGCTGCATTAGTAGGACTTGCCTTCATTCTCGGGGGAGCCTGCTATATGTATGAGCGCAAGGCTGCTGCGGCTGGGGCATAATCATGAGAAAAGGCGTAACCGGACATGACACTCCCGGATTACGCCTTTCATTTATATATGAGTTCATCCATCTACAGATGCTGCGGCAATCTGAATAACGTCTGCTATGCAGACAGCCAGCAGTTCCAAGGATCCCATCCATCATGGCGTTAGACGCAAATGATCGATCGTTTACAACACCTTGATCTCCAGCAACTCGTACTTGACGATGCCCATCGGTGCATCCACGTTGACTTGGTCGCCAACCGCTTTGCCCATCAGTGCTTTGCCGAGCGGGCTTTCATAGGAGACTTTATTATTCAACACGTCTGCTTCTGCCGGGCCTACAACCTGATATTCAAGCTTCTCTGCAAACTCGATGTCGTTCAGGACGACATTCGAACCGACATTCACCGTTGTCGAGCTTACCTGCTTGGAGTCGACAATCCGGGCGCTGTTCAGTGTTTTTTCTAGGATAATGATGCGCGTTTCCATAAACGCCTGGTCGTTCTTGGCCGAGTGGTACTCGCTGTTCTCCTTCAAGTCACCATAGCTGATCGCAAGCTTGATCCGTTCCGCTAACTCTTTGCGTTTTACATATTTGAGGTCATCCAGTTCCTCCTGGAGTTTATCATAGCCCTCTTGGGTCAAGATCAGTTCTTCTGCCATGTTCATCACATCCACTTCGGTTTCTTACTTCTAGTGTACTCTTAATTCCGAAAATAAGCGAAAATTTTCTGAAAATCAACGGATGGAAATTATGGAATTCCTCCCTGGCAGCTGGACACCAGCGTTGAGGAAGCGGAGCTCATCCTGAAGCGAGCCCAAAAAAACCCTGATTTCTCCGTAAAGAAAATCAGGGGTTTTCTCTCATAGCTAAAAATTATGACCGCCCAGCCTCAGTCTCCGCCTTCAAGGCTTCATATTGCTCCATCAGCTCACCCATAATCGGATGCTCGCCAGCCATACCGGTATATTGGGAAGCCGTGTCGCTTACTCCGATATCCCGTACGGAGGCTTGCAGTTCTACACTTTCCGGGTCTTCGGGCACATCAAACAACAAGGCCGCTGCCATGGATTTGGCCAGACTCTTGTAAGGGAGCCCGCTCTCGAATGCCAGCATCGCTGGAGATACCAGCCGGTCGCCGGGAGACAGCTTCCGAATCGGGGAGCGTCCGACGCGGGATACCTCGTCTGTCAGCGCCGGATTACGGAACCGCTCCAGAATGGTGTCAATATACGCTCCATGCTCGGCAGAATTGAAGCCATGTTTATGCACAAGCGCAGCCCCTGTTTCCTCCAGCACCGCGCGCACATGGGCCGCCACCTCGTCATCCTTCATGGCGTCCTGAATCGTCTCATAGCCTTTCAGGAAGCCTACATAGGCAGCAGAGCAGTGACCGGTATTCACCGTAAACAGCTTGCGCTCAATGTACGGCTCCAGGCGGTCCACATAGTGAATGCCTTCTACCGGCGTGTAGCCTTCAAACATCTGCGAGCGATCCACCGCCCACTCATAGAACGGCTCCACCACCACCTTCAAGCGGTCCTCATGCTGCTGCAGCGGCACGATCCGGTCTACGGCTGCATCCGGGAAAGCTACCCGCTGGTCGGCCTTCTGCTTCGTCTCATCATCCAGCTTACCGTACACACGCTCTTTCAGCTGTGTACTGCCGCCGATGGCATTCTCGCATGCAATAATATGCAGCGGTGCCGATTCTCCCTGCAACCGGAGCTTCAGCCCTTCGGCAATGGTACCGGCAATAAACTTCAGAATGTTCACGCCTACCGCTGTTGTGACGAGATCGGCTTCTGCCACCGCACGCGCGGCAGCCTCCGGCTCCGAAGCGCTGTTGAGGGCCGTAATGCCCTTTACAACCGTTGTCTCCTGCCCTTCGCTGGCCAGTGTTACAGGATATTCTCCACGAGCCTTCAGCTCCGAAACCAGCTCCTCGTTCACATCGACAAAACAAACCTCGTAACCTGCCTGGGACAACAGAAGCCCTATAAACCCGCGCCCGATGTTCCCTGCTCCGAAATGGACTGCCTTCATGCGCCCATTCCTCCTTCGAAGATGGCCAGAATCTCCTCTTCGCTCGATGCGTTCATCACCTTCTCAATGCTCTCGTCATCTGTGAAGATCATCGCAACGTTTGTCAGAATCTCCATATGGTCACCGCCAGCGGCCGCGATCCCAATGACGATGAACGCCGGCTCGTCTCCGCCGAAATCAACGCCTTCCGGGAAGCGAACGATGGACAATCCCGTAGAGATAACCATGCCTTTGGCTTCCTTGGTGCCGTGAGGAATCGCGAGTCCCCCGCCCATATAAGTGGATGCAATCTCTTCGCGCTCCAGCATCTTATCTACGTAATCCTCTGATACGTGGCCTGCCTGCACCAGCAGATTCCCCGCCATGCGGATGGCCTCGCTTTTATCATTTGCCTTCGCATTCAATACGACTTTATCTTTGGACAGTATGTTATTCATGTTAGTCTCCCTCTTTCTATGGTCTGTGATTGAAAAAATGCTGCAGCTCTTCAGCCAGGTATGACCGAATTTCGTCCTCGCCGCCCCGCTCCATCAGCTCAATCAGCTCGGAGCCGAGCAGCATCGCACTGATCTCGCTGAGCACCTCCAGGCTCTCCTTCGGGAGCTGCTTCGGTGCCAGCATCAGCAGAATGACCCCTGCTTCCGCCCCATCCTCAAGCGGTGCGGCATGCGCTAACCGGAACAGGGTAAGCGACGGGCAGGCGATATAACGGCTGCGCGTATGGAACAAAGCCAGCGTCGTATCCGGGATGAGCTGAGTGCCCATCCGTTCACGCTCAAGCAACCGCTCCTTCACCTTCTCCGCATCGCTGACCGCACCGCACTCGTATACCTTGGCCAAGGCCTCGTTCAACGTACCCTCCAGGTCATCCGGGCGGTTATCCAGATCATGCACATGAAAGCCGTCCAGGAGCGATACAATCGCATTCATCAGCGCGGCCTGCAGGCGAAGCCGTTCGAATGATGCAGCTTTACGCTGTTCTTCGATCCGGTTGACGGCCGTGCCGCTTCCACCCGGCTTCACGGACGTGCTCTGGATATATTGAAGCAGCGCCTCTTTATCATCCGCTGTCAGCAGCGGGCTTAATCTCACATATCGATCCTTCGGCAGCGGAAGATCTATGGTCGATATAATGAGATCATATTGCTCCTTCGGCATTCGAGCCGCTTCATACCATGACACGTTGCCAAGCACCTCAATCTGAGGCATCTCCTTGTTCAGCCGGGTTCCGAGAAGCCTTGAGGAGCTAAGTCCGCTGGAGCATACGAGGATGGCTTTCAGATGGTGTCCCAGCTGGTTCAGGCGTTCACTTGACGCCCCAAAATGCATAACCAGAAACCCGATTTCCTCATCCGGGATGGTCAAGCCCAGCCTCAGCTCATCAACCGAATGCCGGACAATCCCGAACAGCTCCTCATAATCCTTCCGGATCGGACTCAGCAGCGGGTTCCGAATCCGGGTCCCTTCCCGAATCCGTTTCATGGCTGCACCGATATGCTCCACCAAGCCTGCCCGCAGCGTGCGATCCTCTTGAAACGGAATGCCGGTGCGCCGCTGCACCCGCTCGATCAGGCGGTGCGCCATCTCCACCATTTCCACATCCGTATGGGCCAGCTCACTGACCTCGGACATATCCCTGGCTGCCTCGAACAAATTCGAGATATATTTCATTTCTGAATCCGTAAAAGGGATCTCCAGTGTTTCACCGAGACGAACGGCAAAATCTCTGGCTTCCTCCATGGAGGAGGAGGCTCCATCCTGAGTGGCGATATCGGCCTCCTCCATACGCCGTCCCTGCCTGATCCGCTTCACGGAAACCGATAAGGCAATCAGCATGGAGGTATAGGCACTTTCGCTAAGGCTCTCCGTCCAGCTCCAGTTCATATCCCACAAGCTTTTCTCCACATCCAGCAGCACCGGTTTACCAACCATGGAGAGCAGCCGGGCCGTCACCGGCTCTCGGGCATCGCTGTAACCGTCCCCGACAAGATCCGAATAATCCAGATATTCCTCCGCAAGCCTGCAAATGGCCCTTCGCCTTACGGCTTCCGTGCCTTCAAGCTCAACCCCGTAACCTCTGCGGCGGATCAGATTAAGCTTGAACCTCTTCATTAAGGGCTCCAGCTCATCCAGATCGCTGCTGACGGTAGGCACGGTCACCTTCAAACTGTGGGCCAGGGCAAACAGTTTGATGGGTTCATCAGCCTCAAGCAAAGCACATAACATGAGGATTTTGCGCTCTTCCACGGAATAATCGGCAGGCTTACCTTCAAGCAGGCGTTTCCGCAGCTGGGCGATACCCTCAGGCGTTTCTCCTTCCAGCCGGATGCCCGTTCCCGACTTTTTATGAAGCAGAACGTCTGCGCCTTGCAGTCCTTTCTCAATCTCCTCCATTTCCCGGTGAACCGTCCTGACGCTGACCCCGATCTCAGCCGCTATTTCCGCAGCTGTCATGCCCTCGGTCCTGCTCATCAGGAGCAGAAGGATTTGTCGCTGGCGGGCAGTGATTTGTCCCAGACGCATGGCTCCCTTCTTCATGAAATGGAGACAACGCCGGCGTAATTACGCCAGCGTGTCATATGATGCAGAACTATTTAGTCTTTGAGTCGTTCCACCAGCTCATCATATCTCGGACTCTTCAGGAAGTTGTCGATCGAGATATGCTCCGCATTCGGATTCTTGGCGATGGCCCGCTCCGTGAGTGTCTTCTGGGTGATGACAATATCCGCGTCATCCGGTATTTCACTTACAGCCGAGTTCACAACGGTAATGTTGACACCCGCTTGCTGCAGTTTCTTTCTAAGCACCGAGGCGCCCATTGCGCTGGAGCCCATGCCGGCGTCACAAGCAAACACGATTTTGTTCACATTGTCTTTATCCAGATTGGCAACAGCCGCAGATGCAGGAGCAACCTGGTCGTTCATGCCGCCGGTCTTCATTTCCTTCATCTTCGCGGAGGCTTCTTCAAGATTCGGCTCTTCTTCTGTCTTCTTACCCGTTTTGAGCAGCAATGCCGCTACCGCAAAGGATACAATAGCTGCGGCAAGAACACCGGCCAGCACCGGAAGCAGTCCGCCCTTAGGCGCCATAGCGATGAAAGCAAAGATACTGCCCGGCGACGCGGGCCCCACCAATCCGGCTCCAAAGATCTGGAAGGTGAAGGTTCCGGCAACGCCGCCCGCAATCGCGGCCAGGATCAGAACCGGCTTCATCAGAATGTATGGGAAGTAAATCTCATGAATACCGCCCAGGAAGTGGATCACTACCGCGCCGGGTGCGGAGGATTTGGCAGAGCCGCGTCCGAAGATCCAATAGGCAAGCAGAATGCCGAGACCAGGACCCGGATTCGATTCCAGCATATACAGAACAGATTGACCAATACGTGCTGATTCCTCTGTTGCGATTGGACTGAAAATCCCGTGGTTGATTGCATTGTTAAGGAACAGCACCTTCGCCGGCTCAATGATAATGTTAACGAGCGGCAGCAGGTTGGCATTGACCAGTACATCCACGCCTGCCGAGAGCGCTCTGGTAATTCCCTGTACCAGCGGCCCGATTCCGGTGTAAGCCACCAGGGTCAGCGCGCCCCCGATAATACCGAGCGAGAAGTTGTTGACCAGCATTTCGAAGCCGGATTTGATTTTGCCGTCAATCAGCTTGTCGAATTGCTTCAATACCCAAGCTGCAATCGGACCAACAATCATGGCGCCGAGGAACATCGGAATATCCGCCCCGACAATGACGCCGATTGTTGCCACAGCACCGATGACCGCACCGCGCTTGCCGTGAACCATCTGTCCGCCCGTATAACCGATTAAGAGCGGGAGCAGGTACGTGATCATCGGGCCGACCAATTCCCCGAGTTTCTCGTTAGGGAACCAGCCGGTCGGGATGAACAGAGCCGTAATCAGACCCCAAGCGATGAACGCGCCGATATTCGGCATCACCATGCCGCTAAGGAGACGGCCGAGCTGTTGAACCCTTACCCGGATACCTTTGGAAGCGTTTGTATTTGTCTCATTGGACATCGTATTGACCTCCTAGTCATATTTGAACAATAAATCTGAATATTGTGTTGTCGCCTTGCTCTGACATCTATATGTTAAGTCAGCCCGGCAAAAGGCTCAACGAAAGGAAAAGCGGGTTTCGTCAAGAATATTGTTGACAACTTTTAAAAGGATCATGTCGTTTTTTTGAAAATACATGATGGCTCGCGTTTTCATTCGAAGATTCGCATGACCGCACCACCCTGTAAATTCCAATTTTATGAGTGATATTACCCTGCCAATGGGCGAATTTCACGGAGCTCGTACACCTATCTTCCTAAGTTCAACGAACCGATAGCTGTCCTCTTGCGCTTTAGCCTTGTGCAAAAAAATAAGAAGAGGGACCGAACCTTTTTCTGCCATAGAGACAATATAGGGTGTAAGCTGCTTACCCAGGAGGGCCCTCTGAATGCAAAGTGAATACATGTACCAGCTACTTACACAAATGAAAGATGGGCATCAACAGGCGTTCCATGCGATGTATGATGCTACCTACCAGGATGTCTACCGGACCGTTTCCTTTCTGGTGGATCACCCGCAGGATCGGGAAGATGTCATGAATGAGATCTATATGCAAATGTGGACCTCGCTTGCAAACTACGATACGAACCGGCCATTCCACTTCTGGCTGCACGGCTTGGTGATCCGACAAGTGCAGAGATTTCGGGTTAAGAGCTGGCGGAGATTCCGAATTTTTGAACGTATCCGCGCCTTCTCGCGGGAAGAGTCCCACTGGGATCAGCCCGCCGTGTTCATGGATGAGACGAACCAGATGATATCGAAGGCAATCCAGCAGCTGACGGACAAACAGCGTACGGTGATTATCCTCCGTTTTTTTCACGACTATGCTCTTGAAGAAATCGCGACATTGCTCGAAATCCCCCTGGGAACAGTCAAATCCAGATATCATGCAGGCCTTACGGCCCTGCGAAAGAACTTACGGAATCTCCCCCCGGAAAGGATGGAAAAAATCAATGCCTATTGAACACAAAATCCGTGAACATCTGCACAAAAAGGCAGAGGCTATGGCGTGTCCCCCGGACATTTCCAAACGAATAGAACAATCCTATTCACAATACTTCCAACCCAAAAGGAGCAAAAAAACGATGAAAAAAAGATTCATTAGCGGAATTGTTGCCACGGCGATTCTGATTCCAACTGCGGCATTTGCGGCTCCTCCCCTAATCGAGATCCTTACCAGAACATCCATGACTACCGAACAGATCAAGTCGGATGAGGTTGGCAATGCAGCGCTTGAGAAGCTGTATAGCGCATTTCCCGAAACCAAATCGTTCGAGATGGTCAATGCAAGCACCGTTCAAGACGTTCAAACCAGCATCATGCTGCGGGAAAAGGGAGGGACGGGCAAAACGATTACCCTTCATATGAACAGTGTGTCGGGTACGATTGAACACGTGATTCAAGAGAACTGGGAGCCCAAGGAGAAGCCGCTCATGGCTCTGACCGATCAGGAAATCAAGGCAAAGGTAGATGATCTCATCAATAGAATGTATGGCCCCATCGAAGATTACGAGTTTGCTATGGAGCCAATGGACAACCCGGATCAAAAAACGTGGATGCTGAATTACAGCAAAAAGGGAGCCAGTGAGCCGTTCTATCAGATATTTGTGCATGGCAATACCATCAGTGCTTCTCGGATCGAAGGTGAGGCTACGCCTTCCAATGCTGAAGTAGAAGGTTTCTTCACCACGAACGGTAAGCCGGATTATTTTGCCGATGCCTTCTTGAATGATGCAAAGCTGTTTGCCCTATTAGGAATGAGCGCAACGGAATTGAAAGAAGAATTGGCCAAAGGGAACTCCGTTGTGGAGGTTGCTGCCTCTAAAAACGTCTCAAAACAACAGGTGATCGATGTCATCGCCCAAACACAGGTTGATACACAAATTCAAGGAGAGCATCATGGCGATGCTCCAACAGGCAAAACTTCAAATGAACAAATGCTAAAAGCTGTCGAACCGAAAGTATTGCATGTGATTGAGCACAAAAATGAAGCACCGTCGAAGAAATAACGAATCAATCGTTTGAGATAATCCATGTACTAGGCAAGCCGGACCAGATTGGAAAACTAGTAAAAAAGAAACGCCCGAGACTCTCTTTGGCGTTTCTTTTTCCTCTGTGCATTCCCTATGTTTCCTATACAAAATGGGATAATACCAACACAGCCGGCGAGTTCCAATAGATGGTCACTTCGTTGGTAGAGTAACTCTCCATCACATCGGCAAAAGAAGCTGCCGGCGCCTTGCCTGCCAAGTGCTTAAGCGCGTAATCATCCTGAAGCCCCTTATTCGGACCGCCTGAGACGAGACCGGGAACGGGCGCCTTAACGCCGTCTCCTTCGGAAGGGCGATGATGCGGATACAGGATCGGCTTCGCCCCGTACCCGGTGACGTAACTCATCCCCATCACGTTAGCTCCGAACAAATAGTGTACATGCTCATGCACATGGGACTCATAGTCTTCGGTGCCGGACAATCTGCCCGCTATCAGCAGGAGCATCGCGTGATTTAATACCAGCATGTTGCTGCCCCAGATGTATTGATCCGGATGAAGTGAAATACCATACCCGTCCCGTTCACTGACCGCGGCAAGCTCGTCCGCACGTTGAATTAAACCCCGCATCAAAACTTCCGCCAATTCCGGGTCTTCTTCCCGCTCCGACATCAGATAGGCAAAGGTTCCATAGCCACCCATGTCGGCCCAGCCCAGTTCATATTTACCGAAGGCATTCTGCTTGGCTAACGCTTGGAAAGCCTCATGGTAACGCCCTTCACCCGTGGTGCGATACAGCTCGGCCGCCGCCCAGTATCGTTCATCGGCATCCTGACCGTCACCGTATTCACCCGTAGCAATATCCGCCGGGTTGCGGAAGCCCGGCATATCCGGATGTTCCGCCAGCCATGCCCAAGCGCGTTCTGCCGCCTTCAGGCAGCTGGCAGCGAAGGGCTCGTCGTAAGGGGCGTAGATCCGCGCCGACATTGCCATAATGGCAGCATAACAACCGGTTGCTGTCGCCGATATCGGCGACAGGTACAGTGCGGCCGTATCGGCCTCCGGCATGACGTCTCCTCCCGGGAACTGCAAAGTCGTGAGCTTGTGGAACAGCCCTCCCGACTCCTCATCCTGCATGCGCTGCATCCACTCCAGCTCATACCGGCATTCATGGAGCACATCCGGCATGGAGCCGTCACTTTCCGGCAATGGCAGCGGCTGTGCAAATGCCTCCGGGTACAGCTCGAAGGCCAGCAGCAGATCGGCTACCGCCTTGGCGCCCGGAACGACATACTTGCCATAGTCCCCGGCGTCATGCCACCCTCCCCAGGCATCCACTTGCCTGGATTCCTCTCCATGAACGATGGCAGGCGTGAGATGACACGCTTCATGCTTCCATGGTCCAGCGTGCAACTCGTCCAAGGCCATCCCGCACCGGAAGTAATAAAACGCTTTCAATAATGCGCGGTGTGCATCCTCATAGACTGACTCCGCAATGACAAAAGGAGCCGAGGTCTGCCCATCCTCCGTTTCGATCCGGTAGGTGCCTGGAGCTTCATACCCCGTGAAATCTCCCCGGCTTACCGTCTGCCCACTGGCAGCATCCACGATGGCAGGCGATGTGCTCCCATGCCAAACCGTCTCGCCGTTCTGATCATCTACAAGATGAAAACGACCTCCCTGACCAGGGATAACCGCAATCTTGGTGTCCTGGCTCCGGTAGCCCAGCTGGTTAACGGCAATGCCGATCGGTTGTTCATGCTTCATCTTCATGCTCCCATACTCATCCTCTCTGAATGGTCCATTCAAAATTCTATGCTGTTACACTTCGATACACATCATCAGGTTCCCTTTCGCTATCCATAATCCTTGAAAATAAATGGCTTCACTCTTCCCCATTGCCGTAAATTCAGCTAAAAAACAGGCTCCTCCCGCAAAATGAGGAAGAGCCTGCCTGTCTGTTTTTTATCTGAATTGTGCAAATATGATTACCGCTCATCTTCGGACTGAAGGATATAACCCTTTCCACGGATGCTCTCAATCGCCAGAATATTCCGCGTCTTCTTGCGCACCCGATAGATCAGCGCGTTCAGCTCCTCCGAGCTCACGTCGGGCACTTCGTCCGTGCTGCAGCTTCGCTCGGGCCACACGTAGGTCTTCAGCTGCTCCTTGGACACAAACTGGCCTTGATGATGAATAAGCAGCTCCATGCACTTGTACTCTTTTTCCGAAAAAGCGTACACATCTTCGCCGTATACCATCTCCTGCTTAAAAGGGTTCAGCTGAAATCCGCCGGACGTCTCAATAGCGGCCAGATGTTTGATCAGCGGCGTGATGTCCATCGTCTCATCCATGCTCAGAATCGAGAAGGACAGCACGATAAGATCGCCCGCCAGCACAATGATATCCCCATGCTGAAGGGGAACTTCCTCTTGAGGAGCCAGCCGCTCCTTATTGACATAGGTTCCATGCTTGCTGTCCAGATCCTTAATGCTGAAATGCCCGCTTCTATACAGCAGCGCCGCATGCCGCCGGGACACAAAAATATTATCAAACGCAATATCCGGATGAAAGTGCTGCCCCTTGCGGCCAAGCACCATCATCGGTTTGGTTAACGGTATTACGTCTCCACGCTCGTAGGGATTCCCCCGCTCCACCATCAAAAAGGAGGATTTGTCCATCATGCTCCCTCCTGTTTCCTTAAATTACCTATCGTATTTATCAGTTCGCTATTATGCAATTGTCATGCTCCAGCCATTGAGTATGCGCCCAAAATCACTAAGATTTAAATAAGAGAAAGAAATAGAGAACTTAGAGAGAGAAGTTAATCAAATCTACTATACTGCTTATTGTAAACGATTTTGGGGGATTGGATCATGCGAACACTAAAAAGATGGAAGAATATCATACTGTTTTTTGTCGTTCTGTTTGTATTTCTATTTGTTAATAATACATCGCTATTCACCGAAGACCGTCATGGAGAGCCGCTGCTGCTGGCCCATCGCGGGCTCGGTCAGACCTTCCCGATGGAGGGCATTGAGGCTGACACTTGCACCGCTTCCCGCATCTATGTGCCGGAGCATGCCTATCTGGAAAATACCCTTCCGTCCATGGAAGCTGCGTTTGAGGCCGGTGCCGATATCGTGGAGCTGGATGTCAAGCCGACCAAGGACGGTCAGATCGCTGTGTTCCATGACTGGACTCTGGATTGCCGCACCAATGTGGAGGGCTCGGTCAAGGATTATACCATGGACCAGCTGAAAAAAATAGACATCGGGTATGGCTACACGGCTGATCAAGGGGCCACCTATCCGTTCCGCGGCAAGGGCGTGGGCCTGATTCCATCATTAGAGGAAGTGTTAACGGAATTCCCGGACGGGGAATTTCTTATCCATATCAAAAGCACAGACCCAGAGGAAGGGAAGCTGCTTGCGGACTATCTGGCCGGGCTGCCGCTGAAGCGTCTTAGCCAGCTGACCGTTTACGGGGACGATCAACCGATTCGTACGTTAAAATCGCAGCTGCCTTCTCTGCGCGTCATGTCGATGGATACACTCAAGAGCTGTCTTGTATCCTACGCCGGAGCCGGCTGGAGCGGTTACATTCCCTCGGTCTGCCGCAACACCCAGCTGCACATCCCGGAGAAGTATGCCCGCTATTTATGGGGCTGGCCCGATAAATTCCTGAACCGGATGGACAGCATCAATACGCGCGTCATCCTGGTTGCCGGAGACGGGGGCTGGTCGGAGGGCTTTGACTCCGAGCTGGATCTGCAGCGGCTGCCAGACGATTACAGCGGCGGAATTTGGACGAATCGGGTGGATGTCATCGCCCCGAAACTGATCATTCAGAAGCCTGAATAGAGGAGTGCAGCATCTGCACATCCTTTTTTTCTATCAGAGTCCCCGCTCTTTCGTCCATAAGGAACGGCTGATTTGCCGCTTTCATGCCCCCACAACGCTGTGGGGCTTTTTTTTGTTTTCACAAGGGAACAGGGCAAAGTTTTTAGGGTGTTTTTACCGATGACTATTAGTAGGGTCTTTTACTCTAATCTCATATGACATTCATTGAAATATATAGGAGTTGATATTTTGGCCAGGGAAACAGAAAAAAAAGGTATGGTCTGGTTTAAGAATGCTCGCTCGAATCAGAGCCAACCCGAGAAGAACAACACCGAATACCAGGAGATCGCCGCAGCGGCAGAAGAGGAAACGGCTTATTCCGTAGAGGCTGAGATGCCTGCTGCAGAGAGCAATAAACATCTGTTCTCCAAGGATAATCAGGACAAAATCGGCCTTGACGTCATTGTGTCCATCGAGAACATGCTGAAGGAACGCCAATTGCTGTCTTATAAGAATAAAGGCTTGGAGGACCAGCTCTTAACCGCAAACGAAACGATTAACCGGTATAAGCACGAGCAGATCAAGAGAGATCAGCTCGTTCAGGAGAAGAACAAAGAGATCCGCGAGCTCGAGAATGTGCTGACCAACAAACAGATGAGTTACGACCAGCTGCTTGAGGACTACAAGGAATATCAGCTGACATCGAACCTGGCGTACGAGAAGCTCTCCAACCAGCTCGAAACGGAGACCGCCAAATATAACAAGCTCTATGAAGAGGCTAACCATTCACAATATCAAAGCATGCTCAAGATCAGCTCGCTTGAAGAGAAGGTCCGCGAGCTGGAGATCGCAAACGAGAAATATGCGGAGCAATACCAGAATATTCTGGATGATAAAGCCAGACTGATGCAGACCATCAATGATTTTACCGAGAAAATGTCCTTCTCCTTCTCACCGAAGACATCGGCTTCCAGCACATCATCTGAATAAAGACAGCCCGTAATCTAACATCTAGAGAAAGGGGGGCCATCATGTCAGACTCCTATGGAAAAGTCATTGAACTGCTGGCTATCGAGAGGGATTCCGAAGTCTTCGGTCTACGAATCAAGCTGTCCTTCACTGAATCGGCAGAACTAATATGGATCACTGATACCGATACCATCGAGAATATAGCAGCCGTGTCGGAATTCAACGGGATTCACAAATACCGATTATCCTTGCAAACCGTATGGGATGTAAATCAACAGCAATACATGGGTTTAATTACGCGTACATATCGTGATCATAGTGATCGGTTTCAATTCGCGTGCTCGGTTTCTTTCAGAAACGAATTAGAGTCGATTAAGAATGCAAGGCGTTTGGATGACTTACATACTTTGCCCTTCCTGTCTGCGTATCGATCTGAACCTGATGAACCCATAGCAGTACCGACCGAGGAGGGTACAGACGCCCGACGTTTCGGAAGGAAAAGGCATCGGCTTCCGCTTAAGCTGGTAAGCGCAACCATGATGAGTTTGATCTTTGTGTTGTTATTAAGTTCATTTAATTACTCAGATCCAAGTGGCATTCCGCCCCGCCAAGCAACAACGGCCACGGTGGAGGTAGAAACGGTCATCCAGCTGCTGGCCGAGAACCGACATGCGATAATGGCTAAACCCGTAACTTCGCTGGAGGAGGAAACTGAGAAACAGCCGGAGGATCATGATCTTCCTTCTGACACCGTTCCATATCTGGAGCTTGATGAGTTTATCAGCTTCAGCATTCCCAAAGGCTATGTAGCTCTAACATTCGATGATGGACCCTCCAAGCACTCCGTGGATATCATGAACATCTTGCAAAAATATGGAGTGGGCGGCACGTTCTTCTTTGTGGGCACCAATGTGAAAAAACATCCCGATTATGTCCAGGCTATCCATGCCAATGGATTTTCGATCGGCAGCCACTCCATGACCCATAGCCAAATGTCGAGCCTATCCTATAAACAGCAGGAAATGGAACTGACCCGCGTGGCTGAACTCATTGAGAATATTACGCACGAGAAATTGGTACTCTTCCGCCCGCCTTACGGGGCGTTTGATGGCCAGACCGAAGCATTAAGCCGTCACCAAGGCAACAAAATGGTGCTCTGGAATCGGGACCCTGAGGATTGGCTGACTCGCGACGAGGATAAAATCCTGGATTATGTCCAGCACATCGAGGCTTCCGGCTCCATTATTCTTCTGCACGAATCGCAGGCGGTTGTGGATGCCTTGCCGCGAATCATTCAGCATCTGCAGGATCAGAGTTTGAAGATTGTCCGTTTGCAATAGCCGATCCTATGCTTATACATAAGGGCTGTACCCTGGATGTTTTGTACTTCAAACATCGGGTACAGCCCTTTTTGGGGTATAACAAAGCTTATGATCAACAAAGGCTATAATCAAAAAAAGGCTGTATGCAGCCATCCCCAGCTCTTCTTAAAGGCATTGGCACGCAAGTGTAGAATAGTATGTTCGAGGTGAACCTATGACAAAGCGATTTTCGACCCGCAAGAAAACCATTCTTGCAATCACCGCCACCCTTGCTTTTACCGGCATCTTTTTTATAACTTATTCCATCCTTCAGAACAGGGAGAACCCCGACATGACCGCTGCGTTTATCGAAGAACATATGCGGAACGATAACGGTACGCTGGCTACCTATCTCAAGCCGGCTCCTTCAGAGCGCCCGGATATCGTTGCAGGCAGAGAAGCGTTATCCGAGTCACTCGGGCTCTGGATGCAGTACGCCATCCTATCTGGTGATCAGGCAAGGTTCGATGAGAGCGTTCAGCTGCTTACAACTTATTTCCTTCACCAGAACAAGGAGACCTATATCTGGTGGAAGCTTAGACCGGACGGACGATCCGACGTAACCACGAATGCGCTGGGCGATGATCTGCGAATCCTGGACGCCTTGCTGAAGGCATCCAGACTGTGGGACAACAACGAGTCCTATCTTCCATTGGCAAAAAGGATCGGGTCGACATTGCAGGCCTCCTCTCAAACCAAAGGATATTTGGTGGATTATCATGATTTTGAGCGGAATGAATCGCCCGCCGTGTTAAGCCTGGTTTATGCAGATATATCCGCACTGCGGGAGATGAAGCAGATCGGAATTCTGTCCAGCCAGGATTATGCACGATATCAAGACCTGCTGTTCCATATGCCGAACGACGACGTCTTCTACCCCAAGACCTTTCAGATTGGATCGGGTCAATATGAATACGACACCTCGGTCAATCTGATTGACCAGCTGATCGTTGGCATTCACCTGGCGGAGATGAACCATCCGCCGAGGGAGCTTATATCGTTCCTCAAGGAAGAGTTCCAGCAGAACGGACAGCTGGTTGGCCGCTACCACCGGGAGACCCGCAAGCCGGACGCGGCTTATGAGTCCCCTGCTGTATACGCTCTGGCCATAATTCTCGCGCTGAAAACGGATGACCTCCCTTGGGCACAGCAATTATACGATCGTATGACCCAATTCCGGGGCCAAGATCCCGCTTATCCGGGAGGTTATGTATTTGACGGCAATACGCATGCTTTTGATAACCTGTTTCCCCTGCTCGCAGAGGCGATGCTGAAGAACACGGCACGATAACTCTTCATTACAGGCTCTCGATCAGCATGTACACACCCGTAAAGATTAAGATGATGTAGGTGAAGATTTGAAACACCCGCTGGTTAATGACGTTGAATAAACGTTGTCCGATGAACAGCCCGGCGAAGACCAAGGGAAGCGCGATTCCGCTGGACATCCAGACCGTCTTGCTCGTTCCCGCCACCGTCACCTGAATGATCAGGCTGAGCGAATATATGAACAAATAGAAGGCCAGGGTTGTCCCTCGAAGCTTGGCCTTCTGCGTATCCGTGCCGGAGAAATATAACAGTAACGGCGGGCCTGGCATACCAATACTGGTTGTCAGAGAGCCCGATAGTCCTCCCACTGCCAAATCTCTGCCCCGGTTCTGGCGGATTCTAAACTTCAGCATCAGCAGCGCGGTTAGGGCCAGAATGATGAGGCTCACGCCTAATTTCAAAGCATCGATATCGATGAGTGAGAACACGATGATCCCTGCAGGCAGACCGGCTGCGCTTCCGATGACCAATCTTTTTAAGATGCCATAGTCGATATCCTTGCGAATCTTGGCGATCAGCGCAGCTGAAATCACAAGGGATAGAACCAGGTTGATCTGAATCGCTTCAGCCGGCTGGAATAACAGCAGCAGAAACGGAGTAGCCAGGATGGAGAAACCAAATCCGGTGCTGGTCTGGAGTATGGATGCCACAAGTATAATGAACACGAACAGAACAATATCCACGTTACACCTGCTTTCTTCACGACTGCGGGCACGATTTAAATCTTTTTCACAAATTCCGATTTCAATTTCATCGCGCCAAATCCGTCGATTTTGCAATCGATATCGTGATCGCCGTCAACCAGACGGATATTTTTCACCTTGGTGCCTATTTTCAGTACGGAGGAGCTGCCCTTTACTTTCAGATCTTTGATCACCGTTACGGAGTCACCGTCGACCAGGACATTTCCGTTCGCGTCTTTCACGATCCTGGCCTCTTGGTCATGCTCCGCTTCAGACTCCAGGGTCCATTCATGGGCACATTCAGGGCAAACCAGAAGATTCCCGTCTTCATACGTATATTCTGAGTTACATTTCGGACAATTCGGCAAATTCGACATGATTTCATATTCTCCCGTTCTTGTTTATGTTTCAACATATCGTACCATTCTAACATATTCCTTCTTTTATAAAAGACTTAACGGAAATCCGCAAAAAAAAGGACACCCCTCGGTCGGGGTGCCCTTGATAACACTATTCGTTGACAAGAGACTTCGCTTTCTCCAATGCGGAGATCACCTTGTCACACCATTCATCAAACTCCGCGTCCTCCCGCTGCAGCTCCGGATGGGACAGAATATGGCGCACCGTCTGCTTGATGCCCTGATCCACGCGAATGGCTGCCACGAAGTCAGGAACCAGCCGTTTCAGCTTGCTGTTATCAAACACAACGCTGTTGGCTTTATCACCCCATAACGAGCCGCGGAAATCCTGCGTGCTGGTGGCATCCAGGAACTCGGAAGACACATGGACCGCATTCAGCTGTACGCCAAGCGCACCCGCAATGATTCCGTAAATCTGATTCCAGGTGAGCGACTCATCCGACGTGATGTGCACCGACTCCCCAATGGCATGTATGTTGCCCATCAGGCCGATGAAGCCTTTGGCAAAATCGCTGTTGTGCGTCAACGTCCACAGGGATGTTCCATCTCCATGAATGATAACGGGTTTATTCTCCAGCATCCGCTTCACGACCTGCCAGCTCCCCTTGCTGCCATGAACACCAAGCGGTATCGAGCGTTCATCATACGTATGGCTCGGTCTAACGATCGTAACCGGAAAGCCTGTCTCGCGGTACTGCTTCATCAGATAGTCTTCACATGCTATTTTATTACGGGAATATTCCCAATACGGATTCGATAATGGCGTGCCCTCGGTAATGCGATAATCGGACAAAGGCGTTTGATAGGCTGAAGCCGAGCTGATAAAAATGAACTGCTTGGTTCGCCCTTCAAACAGGCGGTAATCCCTCTCCAGATGGGCTGGTTCAAAGGCGATGAAATCAGCCACCACGTCAAAATGCAGGTCCGAAACGAGCTGTGCCACATGATCCTCATCATGAATATCAGCTTGCAGCACATGCGCTCCCTCCGGCAGCGCGTCATTTCGATTCCCCCGGTTCAACAGATAGAGCTCACACCCCTGTTCCAGCAGCTGCTTCGTGATTGCCGAGCTGATCGTTCCGGTCCCTCCAATAAAAAGCGCTTTCATATACCGCACCTCCACTAGCAGAATTGAAAACCATGTACCCAAACCTTCCATTATTTAAGATAGCATGGGCCAAGTTCCATTACAATTTCCTGTATATAAAAAAAGAGGCCGCACCTGCCCTGCGCAGCATGCGCAGTCTTAGTGCCGGCCTCCCGATCTCTTTACTTCCCATACGGCGGTTATCGATCTTATCATTTCACCCATTTATGCAGCAGCGGTCCTTCCTTGCCAAATACCGGGTCGGTATCCGGGACGGGGACACTTCTGATTTCGTGGATGGCCTGCGCGCGATCCGTCGGGTTCCGCTCCCTCAGATTCGGCGTGTTCCCTTCGGGATAAGCACCAATCACTTCAAAATCAGGGCTGCTGCTCAGCTTCATATGTGCAGTACCTGCTGGCAGCACAATCACATCGCCTGAAGAAATCTCCAGCCTCTCCCCTGCGTCACCGCCCACGAGGACGGTCGCGCTTCCGGACCTCACGCCCAGAACTTCATGCGTGTTGCTGTGATAATGATGATAATCATATACGCCGCCTGCCCAACTCCCGCTCCATTGATGCCGGTTAAAGGCTGCCTCCAGCCCGCTCGGGTCATCCGCGAACACGCCATTGTATACAATGACGGGCAGCTCAGGATTGTTAGGGACCTCTCCATCATCGTTCACGAAAAAAGATCTGACATGGACTTCCATGATCATCCGCTCCTTTTTAGTTCATCGGTGCACTCGTAGTACCAGTACCCCGGGCGAGCGGCGCTCAAACAATAAACTCTGTTAAACCTCTCCCCAATACACCCTCGTCTCATAATCAAAAAACACGTGGCCCTCCTGCTCATTTCGATCAAATATACTACTGCGCAGTTCCTTCATCATCGGTTCGTAATTCGGATGCCCGGGCAGGGGAGCGTAGGAGGAGGATTGCAAGCGGCCGCGCACTTGCCGCCAAGTTCAAGCCTCGTACTCGCTTAGCTTTCCTTCATATATCAAGTTCAGGCGCTCGCTTTGGCGAAAATCGTCCGGCGTTACCAGGGCAGGCAGCTTATCCCACAGCCTGACGCCGGATCGGTGCAGAATCTCTGCCACAAATTGCGAGCAGAAGTAGGAATTGCTGAACTCAATCGGTTCCTTGAGCGCGATGCCCAGCACACCCAATATATTATAAAAGTATTTTTTGTCCTTTCGGATGAAGGCCTGCAAGACCCGCTTCATTTTCTCGATGTCGCGTTCAGACACCCGAAGCTCATAGATGACACATGTCGTATTGGGGTACTTGCTGAACGTTCCCGTCCTCAGATCCTCCTTCACAAACCCGCCGTTCAGCGGGTTGTTCGGATTCTTTCTTCCGAAGCTATATAACTCCGACAGCTCCCGGTTAAAGGAGATCGAAGCATGATTGTAAGGTGCTCTCGTATAGCCCTGAATGACTTTTGTAAAGAGCGTTCCGGTATTGGTAAGCAGTATAAAGACCGAGCGATCGTCTACCATTTACGAAATTTCCCCTTATCAATTTGGAGTTATTCCTTCATAATAACATATGATTCCTGCAGCAGAACGAAAAATCCTACCCGTGACAAGTTGGTGATGATAGGCATATGGAAAGCTCGATACTAACCTTAATCCTGATATTCTCCGTCCTGTCGGTCATTCAGCTCCTCTATTATGTGATGAGCAAGACGCAGCCGAATATCGACTATACCGATGTAGGATTCCGCATCAAAACCTGGTGGGGCATGCTGGTCATCTTCTGCCTGGCGACGTTTCTGAATCCCGTCGTTTCTCTGCTATCCCTGATGGTGCTTACTTTCTTTACGCTCAAAGAGTATTTCTCCATGATCAAAACAAGAAAAGCCGACCGCCGACTGTTCCTGTGGGCGTATTTAACCATACCTGTCCAGTTCTACTGGATCTATATCGAATGGTACGGCATGTTTATTGTATTCATACCGATTTATGTATTCCTGGTGCTGCCGCTCCCGCGATTGATCAACAAAGGCACCGTCGGGTTCATGCGCAGCGTCAGCTCGACCCAGTGGGGTCTGATGCTGATGGTGTTCGGGCTCAGCCACCTGGCCTACTTCCAATTTGCGTCGCCCCAGTATGGAGCAGGACTCGTGCTGTTTCTCGTTGTATTAACACAGCTCAACGATGTGGCGCACACCATCGCTTCCCTCTATTTTGGCAGACGCAGAATCGTGCCAACATCGAACCCCAACCTGACTTGGGAAGGCTTTGCCTGTGCGTTTCTTGCAACAACAGGATGCGCCTACCTCATCTACCCCTATCTGACGCCGCTCAGCCCGACCTTCGCCCTCTTATCCGGCATGCTGATCAGCCTCAGCGGCTTCTTCGGCAGCTTGACGGTATCGGTGCTGAAGCGGGATCTATTAATCGGCGACGATGGACGGTTCGATGCGTTGAAGAAAAGCTACTTAAGCCGGGTGGACAGCCTGACCTACACCTCGCCGATCTTTTTTCATTTCATTCGTTACTTCTACGAATTCATGTAGATTCCCCTACTCTCATAAAAAACAAGTTAATGGGGCACACTCTCGTGGTAATTAATGACAACGCGAGGAGGAAGAGATGATGACAGACGCGCAGTCTGGCCGTACTCATCCGGTTCCGGATTCTGCTCCATCCGATATCACATCGCAAACGGTGAATGCCCTCGAGGATCTGTCCGGCGTGCATCCCGGCTACCGCCGGGCGCATGCCAAGGGATTCTGCTGCCGTGCCAGCTTCCGGTCGAGCGGCCTGGGCGCAGCCTTTACCACGGCCCCTCATATGCAGGAACAGGCGGAGACGCCCGCAATCGTCCGCTTCTCCGGCGTTTCAACCAACCCGGCCATGGCGGACCTGTTATCTCCGGCCAAAGGGATGGCCGTCCAATTCACCCTGCCTGGGGGCGATGTTACTTACTTGGTAGGGGCCACGGTGCCGGTCTTTTTTGCCCGTACACCCGAATCGTTTCTCGACATCATGAAGACCGTTAACGAGACCCGGGAAGGCGAGCGGGGACCGATAGATCTGATTCGAGAGATCATCATCCATTTCTCGGAGAGCAAAGAAAGCCTTCTGGCTGTAAAACTTCTAAAGCCGCCGGCCAGCTATGCTGCCTGTCATTATTATTGCATCCATACCTACTTGTTCCTCGACTCGCAGGGAAATGCCCGGCCCGTGAAATTCGAATGGCTGCCGGAAGGCGGTGTGGAGACGCTGTCTATCAAGGATGCCGCACAGCAGCCAGAGGATTATCTGATGGACGAGCTGCGTCTTCGCCTTGAGACAGCACCAGCTGTATTCCAGCTGGATGCCATTTTCGGGGAAGCCGGCGATCCCACAGATGATCCTACCCGCGCATGGCCGGACGACCGTAAACGAGTCATCCTTGGCCATCTCTACGTCACCGACATCATCGAGGAGCCCGAGGGGCTGCTCATGGACCCCACCGTCATGGCGGAGGGCATGGCGCTGTCCGATGACCCGATTCTGCACTTCCGGCACAGCACGTACACCGACTCGTACAACCGGCGCAGTGCCGGACAGTAATTCAAGCGGTGTTTGGGGTCCGCCTTGCCCGGTAAACGTCTGTCCTGAGGGACGAGTCTCTGGCTGCTCGCCACTTGGCGAATCATGATGAAGCGTGCGAGACGACACCCACCTGAAATACTCGGATAAACCTGAAAAGCCATAACCATGCGAGCCTTAGCTCACCTGGGTTATGGCTTTTTGTAGCGATACCGTCATTATTAGTGCGAATACCCGGGAAGCTTCAAATCCACATGATGGGTGACCTGGTTTCTACCGTTTTGCTTGGAGGCATACAGGGCCTGGTCCGCTTTTTGCAGGAGTGCCGCCTCGTGGTCCTCCGGCGTCGCTGTGATCATGCCGATGCTGATGGTAATGCTGCCTGTTGTCCAGATGGCATCATTGACTGCGCGCCTGAACTGCTCCGCAATCTCCCTTGCTTCCGCCACATCCAGCCCCGGCAGAATCATCACGAACTCTTCCCCGCCATAACGTGCCACGACATCTCCTTCACGTGCACAGGATTTCAGTATACCCGCTACATCAACCAGAACCTCATCTCCCACCGCATGTCCCCATGTGTCGTTCACGCGCTTGAAATGATCGATGTCGATGAGGAACAAGGAGAATGGACGTCCTGATTGGCTGTAAAGTCTCAGCTGCTCTTCGAGCTGCTCTTGAAAGAACCTGCGGTTCTTCAGTCCTGTCAGCTTGTCCGTATTCGACAATTCGACCAAGACCGCATTAATCTCCATCAGCTCCGTCTGCTTCCGTTCAATCTCCATATGAATATGCTTCAGCTCGCCAAGCGCCCGATCCTTCTCCCAATACGCTTCCTCAATCTGCCTCTTGGCCGTCCTCAGCTCCATCTCATAATCAATGCGCCTTCCCATCTGCACCAGTACGCAGTCCAGCCATTCTTCGCCTTCCCGCTCAAACCGTCGACCATTCAATATGAAGGGAACAGAATCGCCCCGACTGTTCTTTAAACGGATAAACAGCTCTTCCACATGTCCGTCAAGATGGATATGCGGATAGAAATAGGAGTGGAATATCAGCTTGTTTGCCGTCGACATCATCGCTTCAAAATGCTTCTGCACCACGTCTTCTTCAAGGTATCCCATCATATGAAGGAAGGTTTGGTTCACCTCTCTTACGATGCCTTGCTGGGTTATGGAGACATGACCGCAGGGTGCATATTTCAATCGCTCATCCATTGCTTATTGATCGATCCTTTCCGTACGGGCCCTCATCCTTAGATATACACGCTTATTTCAGATACTCCTGAATTATCGTAATGGTTTCCTCCGGATGACTGATATGCGGATAATGGCCTTTTGCCTCCATGAGGCGGAATGTACTGTTATGGAGGTGTTTATGTAAATATTCGCCGGCTGCAATCGGCACGATGCTGTCATCCGAACACTGCATAATGAGCACAGGCACGGTAACGCGAGACAATTCGTTCCGGCAGTCCGAGAAAAAGGTCACCTCGGCAAACTCTCTGGTAATCGCAGGGTCTGTGGAGATGAAACTTCGTTCCAGTTCTTTGGTCAGCTTGGGAAGCTCTGGATTGTTCATGGCAATCGGCGCGAGAAAGCTCGCCCAGCCCGCGAAGTTCATCTCCATCATCGCCAGCAATTCGGTCACATCGCTTTTATCAAAACCTCCAACATACCCGTCACCATTCAAATAGCGGGCTGAAGGTCCGATCATAATTAATTGTTCAAAATAGTCCGGCCGCTGGATGGATGCCAGCATCCCGATCATGGAGCTCACGGAATGACCTATGAAGATAACGTCCTGAAGCTGCAGCGCTTCCATGATATCCAGCACATCCTGCACGTACCCGTCCAGGCTGCTGTACCTCTCCGATGTATACGCCGATAGCTCGGATCGTCCCGAGCCTACGTAATCGAACAGCACGATGCGATAATGCGGCTCGAAGGCAGGCAAGATATATTTCCACATGCTCTGGTCGCAGCCGAATCCATGCGCCAGCATGAGTGTGCGCTCCCCGTCTCCTATCACTTTCACGTTGTTTCGTACAACAACCTCATTCATGTCCTGAACTCCTCTATCATCTTCTTCTCTACCATTCTAAGGGACCCCCTGTAAATATCAAGTCATTCCTGAAGAATGGCGTCGATTTAAGTCCAGTTCTATCGAAGTTACACGAAATGTTCCAGAATGCATTCCTCGTTAAATCGCTTTAGCCGCCTAAAATATAGAAAGATGCACCAAAACAGAGACTGTACTCGAAAAGCATCTATGTATTCGTTTTCTTGCTCCATAGCGCGGTTTTACTTTTGGGAGCCAATTACGATAGTTTATTACATAAGATGTTATATGGGTTTATATGGAATGAAAGGTTGTAAATGGATGATAGTATCCCTGCGCAACCAAATTTATCCCTTGACATTGATCGATATAGAGAAAGCGCCGATTCACCTCAAATCCCATAGAGTTGGCGCACCATACTGGTCTTCATCACACAGAGAGATAGAGAAGAGAGGAGTGAGGAGTTTGGAGTACTTTTTTTATGGATTAGCCGGTGTATTTCTGGTGTTTCAAGCCCTGTATACGGTAATTCCGCTGCTATGCAGCAAAGTGAAGAAGCTGAATGCGGATCTTGACGAAAAATCAATTTCGGTGCTCGTTCCCGCCTACAATGAGGAGCTGACGATCCGAAATTGCATCGATGCCATGGCCGGTCTGCATTACAGCAACTATGAGATCATGATCATCAACGACGGCTCCAAGGATGGGACGATGTCCACGCTTGACGAGCTGCTGGATTTACAGCCGGATGACAGGCCGGCAGACAACAAGCTGACCTATAAACCGATCAAAGGATTCTATCGTTCCAATCTCTACCACCATATTTATGTTATCGACAAGCAGAATGGCGGAAAAGCGGATTCGCTGAATGCGGGCATCGATTATGCCGCCTCGGATATCGTGATTACCCTGGATGCAGACAGCATGCTGGAAGCCGACTCGCTCAAGTATGTGAATCAATATTTTCATGATGACGACATCATTGCGCTTGGCGGTACCGTCAAGATTGTGCAGGGTGCTGTGCGGGATGAGAACGGTGCGATTGTGGAGAAATTTCGTGGAAAAGGGCTCATTAAGAGCCAGATCATCAATTATACGCACGGCTTCTATGTCCGCAAACTTACGCAATCGCATTTTAATTCGATCGTTGTGATTTCAGGTGCCTTTGGTGCCTTTTACAAGGACGTTCTGGTCCATGTGGCCGGTTTCCGCAGCACGGTAGGCGAGGATATCGACATTACCTTGAAAATTCATGAATATATCAAAGCCAATCGACTGAAGAAAAAGCTGGTATACGCGCCCGAAGCGGTATGTTATACCGAATGCCCCGAGAATCTCCAGAACTTCTACAAGCAGCGGATTCGCTGGCAGAAGGCATTTGTTGATTGCATCCTGATCTACTGGTCCAGGCTGTCCCAGAAATTCAGCGTCAGCGTGAGCCTGTTTTTTGCTATTGACGGGTTTATGCTGGGAACCCTCTCGGCATTTACCACGATATTTTATCTGGGGCAGACGCTGATCTTTGGCGGAAACCTGCTGCATGCCATCCTGTTCCTGCTTATAAGCGTGCTGCTCAATGCGGCCCAGGTCATCATTTCCTTGTACTTATGCCGTAAGTACGGCAGTACGTATACGTTTATGGATTATATGAGAATGTTCCTGTTCAGCCAGGTGGAGCTGTTAACCTACCGAAATTTGCTGCTGTACATCAATATTGCGGGCACATTTAAATATTTTGACAATGATGTGGGCTGGGGCTTCGTGGAGCGGAAAGGCGTTGCTACCATCAGCCAGAACATCGCCGCAGGATCGAATTAAGTCATGAAGAAGGAGGCTGCTCAAACAGCATGGTTCCAAATAAAAGAATCGTATACGTAGATATTCTAAGAATTCTATCCATCGTTGCCGTCATTATATTGCATTATACAGCGGAGGTGCTGACCAGCACGAATGACTTCAATTCCTCCTCATGGTGGATCAGCAACGGGTTTAATTCCATTTCCCGCTTCGCCGTGCCGGTATTCTTCATGATCAGCGGCGCCATGATTCTCCGAACCCAAATCACGACCTACCGGGAATTCTACGTGAAGCGCGTGCTGCCGCTGCTCATTCCCCTCCTGACCTGGTCGCTCATCTATGGCTTGTACAATCAGTACTACATTATGAGAAGCCGCATGAACGCCTATGAGTTCGTGGTCGATTTCGGTTATCGGCTGCTGACCGACCGGAATTATGTGCATCTCTGGTTCCTGTATGCCATTATTGCCATCTATATGACGGTACCGCTGATCAGCAAGTTTATCAAATCCTGCAGCGAGAAGGATCTCAGGTACTACCTGCTGTTATGGTTTATCGTCAGCATTGCGTATCGCTTCATCTCGGACACGGTATTCCGGGCAACCGATCAATATATTAACATTCCGATTATGAACATTCCGTTCTTCATGGGATTCCTGGGCTATTTTATACTGGGGTACTATCTGTTCCATTACGAGCTGCCGCTAAAGCTCAAAAATATATTATACAATCTGGGCATCGTCTCGTTCTTCCTCACGCCGGTAGCCACTTATTTTGTCTCGCTGCGCAGCGGTGTGCTGGATGAGATGTTCTACGGCAACTATTCCATGACCACCTTCTTCATGGCGGTCGGCTTGTTTGTTTTCTTCAAGGAGAAGGAAGCCACGATCAGCGATCAAGTAAACCACAAAATCCAGAAGCTGATCAGTTCGGTCTCCAGGGCCAGCTTCAGCATCTATCTGATTCACCTGCTGGTGGAGATGATGCTGTCCGGCAGAACCGAGGTCGAGGCTACGTTTCTGGAAGCGTCCCTCAGCCTGATCGTGAATATCTCCATCATCTTCGCCATCAGCTACATCACCGTCAAGGTGCTGAACCTAAGTAAAACGGCAACCTACATTCTATTCGGCGGGCGGGGTTAACTACGATGAGAATAACGATATATACCAAGATGTTTATCGTGCTGCTGCTTGGGGGCATGGGCTTATATTTCTATCAGATCTCCTCGGCGGAAGACCGGAAGATAACGGCTGTATACGTGGAGGCCTGGCAGGACTACAAGAATATCAAGCTGTCAGAGAAGGGCGTCGACATCGCTTTTATCGCTTTTGCCAAGATTAAGGGAACGGACCTCTATTTCCATGAAGACAGCACCACCAACAACCAGATCAAAGAAAATATCAAGAATTTGAAAAGGCATAATCCGAAGACCCAGATGGTGCTGGCGATCGGGGGCTATGGTGCAGACGGCTTCTCCGATGCTTCCCTGGACGGGAACCGCTATCTGTTCACGGAAAGTATCATCCATATGGTCAAGGAGCTGGAGCTGGACGGGGTAGATATTGACTGGGAGTATCCGGCATTCCATGCCTGGAATACACAGAAAGCACGCCCTGAGGATACGAAGAATTTCACCAGTCTGATGAAGGAACTGCGGGAGAAGCTGTACCGTCTGCCCCATAAGAACAAGAAGTACCTGCTGACCTTCGCCTCGGGGACACAGGATTGGTATTTCGACAATGTTGAGGTCAAAAAAGTGGAGAAATACGTGGATTACATCAACGTGATGACCTATGACCTGACCGGCAAGTGGTCGGACACAACCGGGTTCAACTCCAATCTGTACGTGGACAGCAAGGGGAAATCCAAGCACTCCATCGACGGGATCATCTCCATGTACCTGGACCACGATATCGACAGCAGGAAGCTGCTGCTGGGTGTCCCTGCCTATTCGTACGGCTGGAAGAACGTCAAGGAGGTCAAGGGCAGCAAAGATGGTCTCCTCGCACCCGGAACGCCGATTGACATCGACAAGGTAAATCTCAATTACAAACAGATCGAGAAAGCCTACCTGAACAAAAACGGCTTCAAGCGTTATTATGACAACAAAGCCAAGGCCGCCTACCTCTTTAACGGCAATACCTTCATCAGTTACGAGGATAAGGAGGCCTTGCAGGAAAAGGTCAACTACATCCAGAACAAGGACCTCGCCGGCGCGATGGTCTGGCAGTACTCCCAGGATGCGGAGGACGGAATCATAACATTCCTAACCGAGCATTTGAACGAGAAGCAGCAGGCCTCCAAGTAATAGAGCGAGGTTTGAGCTTCTTGAGCCAAGCGCCAATCACCACTACTAACAAAACAGCCGATGATTGCATGACATGCAGATCATCGGCTGTTTATGCTGTGGCAGGCTCCGGTAAGTGCTCATTACGGCACCGTTGAACCGTATTGTAAGTCCGTTCCGCCTGCCACGGCCACCCTCCTCGAGGATCATCTCCATTCCTCTATGAATCGCAGGGTGTTCCGGGCATGGTAATCGGACAGGCTTCGAGCAAAGACCGGATCGGGAAACCCGCGGTGAAGCAGCTTCAAGCCGCCCGAGGTTAGCGAGATGTAGTGATGCAGGCGGTAGAATAACATTCGGTTCGGATCCAGCCCGGTTGGCCTGAAATACCGGTAGCTCTCTCCGAATCGAAGCTCAAGAAACGTATGTTCATGCTCGGTGTCGAAGAATTGCGCACCTTCAATATCAATAAGATACGGCTCGAAGCGTTCCGTGACCAAGACGTGGTCCGGTCCCAGCTCCCCATGGATATAACCGTACCGCTTACGGGAATCTATTCTGGATTCAAGCTCATTCAATATAGCAATCAGCCTGTCGTGATGGTCTCGGATCGCTGCATGATGCAAGACAACGTATGAGAGCTGTTCCTTGGCGTTATCCAGCTGCATAAGATGGCACGGCTCCTGGCGCCGCCCTTCGCTTGGATCAGATTTTCCATAGATCTGTCTTTGATGTGCATGCATACCGGCGATCATGTCGCCCAGCCGCTCCAGCACCTCATCTTGGACCCGTTGATCCGGGTGCTGAACATAAGCCTCCGCCTTCTGTCCCTCGATATACTCAACAAGAGCATAGTCAAACGGGTAACGGCTCTGTTTCGTATGGACATGAAGGTCATACAGAGCAGGTGTTAAAATGCCGTGTTCCCTTAGCCATCTGTTATTCATTTCAAACGAATGAGCGCCAAAGGGCCGTTCGTGCACATCATGCTCGTTCGCTATTTCTTCCTGAAAATAATTCATCGTTAAATCCCACACATACAGCACGCAGACAAAACCGTTATCGCAATGAATCTTATAGACGACCTTCTGCGCGCCACCATGCATCCTCGTCACTTCCGCCACAACATAACCGGTACCCAGAACCTTCTCGACATACTCCTGTAAATCCGCTTGATCGAGATGACAAGTCCACCCCATGAAACCACGCTCCCGTTCATTTGTTTTGCCGGCTTCCTCACTCTATGGTATTTCCGGGCAAAAATATAGACTGTTTCTTTCGGTTCTGCTATGATGTTGAATAAGGTCTCGAATAAAATAGCCATACGATATACAGCCCTTGGACTCTAGGTCCAGGGGCTTTTTTGTGTTGTATTTGAATTCATGCGGAATTCGGAAGTAACAGATGGACAAGGCTGAGCCCATATAAAAAAGGGTCAAGCAAGAAGCTTCCTTGCTTGACCCTCTATTCCCTTACGTTCCGCAATAGGTCCGGTAAGGACGGGACCCCTTAGGCACGACTGCATATTCCGCCTGCTCCGGGGAATGCGCATAAGGCTCTGCCAGAACGTCCAGCAGCTCTTGCATCACGCTGTAGTCCCCTTCCTGCTCTGCTGCTTCCAGCGCTTCCTCCACCCGATGGTTGCGCGGAATGACGGCAGGATTGCTGCTGCGCATAAGCTCGCGGGCATCATCCCACGATTCCTGCTGCCTGCCAAGTCTGGCCTGCCAGCGCTCATACCAGGAGGCAAACTCCGGTGTGCCTTGCAAAGGCGTGTCCTCCAGCTTATTAAAGGTTAAAGCACGGAAGGTGTTGGTGTAGTCGGCCTGATGATTTTTCATCATCTTGAGAAGATCCTCAATCAAGGCTTCGTCTTCCTCCTCCATATGAAAAATTCCCAGCTTGGCTCTCATGCCTGCGAGCCACTGCTCATGATACAGATCGGTAAATGCGCCGATGGCACCCTCGGCCAGCTTGACAGCCTGCTCCTCCTCCTCATGCAGCAGCGGCAGCAAGGCCTCCGCCAATCGGGCAAGATTCCACGCCGCAATATAGGGCTGGTTGACATAGGCGTAGCGCCCTTGGGAATCTATAGAACTAAATACCGTATTGGGATCAAAGGTATCCATGAAAGCACAAGGACCATAATCAATCGTTTCGCCGCTCAGGGTCATATTATCGGTGTTCATGACCCCATGAATAAAACCTACGAGCTGCCACTTGGCAATAAGAGCGGCCTGGCGCTTGATAACTTCCTGCAGCAGGACCAGATAGCGGTTAGCACCAGCTCCAGGCTCTGCATCCGGGTAATGCCGCTGCAGGGTATAATCCGCGAGAATTCGCAGATCCTCGGTTGTCCCCGCCCCCCTTACATACTGAAACGTACCGACGCGCAGATGGCTGGCCGCTATGCGGGTCAGAATCGCACCCGGCAGATCCTTTTCACGCGTAACAGGCTGACCGGTGGACACGACCGCCAAGCTGCGGGTGGTCGGAATACCCAGGGCATGCATGGCTTCACTGATGATATATTCGCGCAGCATCGGGCCTAGAGCCGCCCGGCCATCCCCTCCACGGGAATATGGTGTCCGGCCTGAACCCTTAAGCTGAATATCCACCCGTTTGCCCTGCGGCGTGAGCTGTTCGCCCAGCAGAACCGCCCGGCCGTCACCGAGCATCGTAAAATACCCAAATTGGTGCCCGGCATAGGCCTGTGCCAGCGGCAAGGCTCCTTCGGGCATTTCGTTACCCGCCAACACGGCTGCACCCTCCGGGCTTTGCAGTGCCTTGGCGTTTAAACCAAGAGATGCCGCCAGTGGCGCATTAAGCACAATCAATTCCGGTGCACGCACAGGCGTGGGAGCCTGTTTTGTAAAAAAAGTTTCCGGCAATTGAGCATAACTGTTGTCTAAATTCCAACCTATATCTATCATGGCTTTCTTGTCTGTCATGGGATCTCCTTCTTCACGCAGTTTAATGATGACGATATCTACCCTACTTATTATTTAAACACAAGTCGCACTTTATAGGGTTTTACTTTCGAGAATTAATTATTCTGCGGACCCATGCCCCATCCCATATATTAAAAAATCGCTGCCGAGGACATCCCGACAGCGATCATTCACATTCTAAAATAAAGCGTTAATCCCGATTCGCCAGCTTCGAGAGCAAGCGGATGATTTCAATATACAGCCATACGAGGGTAACCAAGAGACCGAAGGAACCGTACCACTCCATATATTTGGGTGCGCCTTGCTGTGCTCCCTCTTCGATGAAGTTAAAGTCGAGCACGAAATTCAGTGCAGCTATGATGATGATGACAATCGAAATCCCGATGCCGATCGGGGTGCTGTCATGAAGGTAAGGCACGGCTACACCAAACAGGCCCAGAACCATACTAAGCAGATATACAAGCGCAATGCCGATCGTGGCTGCAATAATTCCCTTTTTGAAGCCTGGGGTCGCCCGAATCAGACCTGTCTTATAAGCGAGCAGCATGCCCAGGAATATGCACATCGTCAGTAAGGCCGCCTGCAGCGTGATTCCATAGTACAGATATTCGTAATGTGCGGACAATGCCCCAAGGAAGAAGCCTTCCAGAACCGCATAGATTGGTGCCAAATACGGTGCTGCCTTCGGCACAAAGCTGATGACCAGCGCCAGGACAAAACCGCCTATCGCTCCGCCGATCATGAACGGGAATACCTCATACCCGTTGAAAAACATCACCCACGAAATGACCGCTGCCCCGATCAGCAGCGCGAGCAGCATGAACGATTTGTTCACCGTTCCGCCAATCGTCATCGTTTCCTGGTCATTGTAATACCCACTCTTCTCAAACGTTTCTTCCTTGAGTATTGGATTCCCACTGCGCCCTATCAAAATAAATGCCTCCCTAACGTTTCTGTTTTGTTTACATTTTAGCATAGGTTGGAATATTTTAGGACATGAAAAAAATTGCATTACGCATGGGTGGATCTGCAGCACTACCCATGGTGCTGGTAAAATCCGTGGATTTGAAAATCATGTTGCTCCTCGTCTGCAACCCAGACCATCAATCGTCTGTGTACAGAATACAGTTCTCCCATGTTGCTATCAAACTCCATGAATGCATGAACGGCTTCCTCCACAGGCTCAGTTTACATCAATTTATGGTTAATAACGCAAAAGGCTCAACTTCCTCTATAACGTTACAGAGAAGTTGGGCCTTTTTGTAGAGGCATTTTCTTGCGTTGTAAATCGCATGTTTCTGGATATTTGCTACCCCTTACTCACCAATCCGTTAATGAAGGCCTCGAAGTTTACGGCAAGCCGGGTGATCTTGTAATCCTGTCCTTTATCCACATGGATAACCTCGGGCTCCCCGTCGTTGCCGGATGAACGGTAATCCAGCATGACGACCTCGGATTCTGAAGGACAGTCACATATGACCACGCCAACCTCCGGATAACCGCCCGTCTCAATCATAAATCGGCTGCCTAAGCTTCCGGCCAATGATTTTTTCTTCTCTCGTCCAATTCCCAGAATACCGGAAATCTCAATGGCGTCTTTTCCCTCAGCTGTTGCTTCTCCCAGAGGGAAATACCGATTGTGGGGAATCCCCCCATTATGTAATTTCATCATATTTACGTAAGATGCGGGCAGTTTGAAGACCAGTGCTTCCTCCACCGACTCAATTACATCATCTGTCGGCGGGGCTGAAACATATTTCTCTGCCGCAGGGGCGCTATCATTCCAAAAGCTCAGCACGTCAGGATCCGTATAGGCCATAACCGCAGATTCCACTACAGGTTTCGGAGCAGTTTTGTTTCGAATCCATTCCAGAAATTCCAAAGTATCGTCATCGCCGGGCTCCAAGTGATCAGCCACTTCAAACGCTCTCCGGGCATCCTCATATTGCTCCAGATAGTAATAAGCAAGGCCTATGCGGTAATGCCACAGCGGATCATCCTTACCCTCTTCTGCAATCAGCAAGAACTGCTCAACTGCCTCTTCATAACGCTCAAGATTACTCATCGCTCTGCCCAAATGGCTGATCAGCACATAATCCCGTTCTTCTGCGGGAATTTCCATAATAACATCGACAATTTCTTCATATTCATCCTCTTCATGCCACTCTTCCAGCTGCTCCAAAAGCTCCTCACTCATCGTTCATGCCTCCCACTCTAATCATTCTTTCTGAGATTATACCATTCCAGCCTGTCCCCCTCCAGAGGGCGAGGATGTTAAACATCGTTTAGAACGATTGGAACCATCCAAGCCCCAGACCATTATGGAATGGCCAGAAGATATAATTGATGACTCATTCTATCCTAAAGACATCATCCCGATTTCAGAGGTTCTCCAGAAAGGTACGGCCGTTCCCTTTATAATACTGAAGAATGATCCGGACTTTCGAAGACCTGTATATGAAGAACACTGGCATAGCACCTATTGAGGTGGCCGATGGAGCTACATGCCTATGCGCATACATTATGCGCTTCACCGATTATTCACAACATATGACATCGGAATCTCCAGCGAATTAGACTTTAAGCAAAATGTAGGCATTGAGTTCCCCGTGTTCCAGAATAGAACGGACCTTGATCTATATATCGTTGTTTTTCAGACAACGGTTACATATGTGTACACACATGGCAATCAAATCGTTCTCAGTGGGAAGCCTACACGGGACGGGGTCCAGGTAATATCGATAAAAACGAGCGCTTTACGACCTTTTGATCTAAATAAAAAACTGCTCGTTCAATTAGCAACTGCTCAAGGCCATGAACTGGACTACTCCCTCATTGTCTATGAACCCCCTGATTTCTGGATAAAACAAATACAACCGAAAGATTCGGAGTATAATAGATAGGTATACGATAAATGCATGGTATAAGCCTGTATATATAGGTATTCGAATATAACGTAGAAGAGGTTAATGATGAGCGACAAGCGTTTTACAGATTATCCATTAAGTGAAGAGATTAGAAGAGCGCTCGATAGTCTTGGCTACACGACACCAACCGAGGTGCAAACAGAGGTCATACCCGTTGCGCTGGAAAAACGGGATCTTGTTGTCAAATCCCAGACCGGCAGCGGCAAAACCGCCGCCTACGGCATTCCGCTCTGTGAGCAAGTGGAATGGAATGAGAATAAGCCGCAGGCCTTAATCCTAACCCCCACCCGTGAACTTGCCCTACAGGTCAACGAGGACATTACGAATATTGGACGCTTCAAGAGAATCAAGGCGACGCCCTTGTATGGGAGACATCCCTTCCATATGCAAAAAGCCGAGCTCAAGCAAAGAACGCATATCGTTGTAGGCACGCCGGGGCGGGTGCTGGACCATATAGAGCGCGGATCGCTGTCACTGGATCGGATCTCGCATCTCGTCATCGACGAAGCGGATGAGATGCTGAACATGGGCTTTATTGAGCAGGTACAGTCGATCATTCAAGCCCTCCCTCACAACAGGGTGACCATGCTGTTCTCGGCTACGTTTCCCGAGGATGTGGCTAAACTCGCCCACAAGTACATGAATCACCCGGAGCAGATCGAGATTAAGGCAAGCGGGCTCACAACTGCGACGATTGACCACGCTCAGGTCCAGGTCAAAGAGGCGGATAAACTCGCTGTTCTGCAAAATCTGCTTATCACCACGAATCCAGACAGCTGCATTGTGTTTTGCCGGACACAAGAGCATGTAGATACCCTATTCCGGGCGCTGGCTGATCTCGGGTACCCGTGTGATCGGATTCATGGCGGCATGGAGCAGGAAGAGCGTTTCGAAGTGATGCACGCATTCCGACGAGGGCAATTCCGCTATCTCATTGCGACCGACGTTGCTGCCAGGGGGATCGACATCTCCAATATCACTCATGTCATCAACTACGATATCCCGCTGGAGAAGGAAAGCTACGTACACCGCACAGGACGTACGGGGCGAGCCGGCCAGACCGGCAGTGCTATTACCCTCGTCACCCCAAGGGATTCCGGGAGATTAGCCGATATCGAAGCGTATATTGGCTTTGCTATTCCGAAGATGACCGCTCCCTCTGAAGAGAAGGTTGATGAATGCCGGGAAGCGTTCGAACGCAAGCTGAATATTCGGCCTAAGCTGAAAAAAGACAAGCGTGAGCAGCTGAACCAGCAGATCATGAAGCTTAATTTCAATGGCGGCAAGAAGAAAAAGCTTCGCGCCGTGGACTTCGTTGGAACGATTGCGAAGCTGGATGGGATCACCGCGGATGACATCGGGATCATTACCATTTTTGATTTTGTGACCGATGTGGAGATACTCAATGGCAAAGGTCCTATGGTGCTCGAGATGATGCAGAACACCACAGTGAAAGGCAAGCTGCTCAAGGTACGTAAGGGAAATAAATAAATGATTACACCTGGGCTGCCCCTTCGCAAGTTGGAAGCGGCAGCCCTTCTAAATAAATAATCCCCCCGGTTGAATCGGGGTTTTTTTATGCAAAAAAAAGAGCAGAACCTGATTGTTCTGCTCTCCTGTGATGCTTATTGGACTAATGCCCCTTAACGCGCGATTTGAAGCTTCGAATTACTGTTCAGACCGAGCGCCTGCGCGGTGGAAGCATGCATATCTTGAATAAGTTCCGGATTCTCCGACAGCGACAAGCCATAGGAAGGAATCATTTCCCTTATTTTCGGCTCCCACGCTTTAACATGCTGCGGGAAGCATTTTTCGACAACCTCCAGCATAACCGAAACAGCGGTGGAAGCCCCTGGAGAAGCGCCCAGCAAGGCTGCAATCGATCCGTCAGCGGCGCTAACCACTTCCGTGCCGAATCGAAGCGTTCCTTTACCGCCGATATCCGTATCTTTGATTACCTGCACACGTTGACCGGCCACCAACATATCCCAATCTTCGATCTTGGCATTCGGGATAAACTCGCGCAGCTCTTCCATGCGCTTTTCTTTGGACAACATGACTTGCTGGACCAGGTATTTGGTCAATGACAGGTTCTTGGCACCTGCTGCCAGCATCGTCAGCACATTATTCGGTTTGATCGAACCGAATAAGTCAAACATGGAACCGGTCTTCAGGAACTTTGGCGAGAAGCCGGCAAAAGGTCCGAAGAGCAGCGATTTCTGATGATCAATGAATCGGGTGTCCAGATGCGGAACCGACATCGGGGGCGCACCCACCTTCGCTTTGCCATATACTTTGGCATGGTGCTCCGCTACAACCTCAGGATTGTTACAGACCATGAACAGTCCGCTGATCGGGAAGCCTCCGGTATGTTTTCCCTCAGGGATACCGCATTTTTGAAGAAGTGGCAGACTTCCGCCGCCGCCGCCGATGAAGACGAATTTGGCGGTATGGCGCTCGACTTGACCGTGATCATTCCGCACTTTCAATTCCCATGAGCCATCGCTCGTGCGTTTGATATCATCCACGCTATGCTTGTATTTGATATCGGTGTTCTGATTCTTTAAGTGCTCGAACAGCATGCGCGTTAAAGCGCCAAAGTTAACGTCCGTACCCGAGTCACTTTTCGTGGCCGCTATGGGCTCATTCGATGTACGGTCTTTCATGATCAGCGGAATCCATTCCATCAGCTGTTTCGGGTCATCGGAGTACTCCATCCCTTGAAACAGAGGGTGATTGGACATCGTTTCATAACGTTTTCTCAAATATGCGACATCTTCTGCCCCTTGCACTAAACTCATATGAGGCAATGGCATGATAAAATCTTGCGGATTACGAATCAGATTGGCATTCACCAGATAAGACCAAAACTGCATAGAAACTTGAAACTGCTCATTCACGTCTATCGCTTTGCTAATATCTACAGAACCGTCCGGTCGTTCAGCTGTGTAGTTAAGCTCGCACAGCGCAGCATGCCCCGTCCCCGCATTATTCCATTCGTTAGAGCTTTCTTCCCCTGCGCTTGCCAGCTTCTCAAACACAGTGATTTTCCAGTCCGGCACCAATTCCTTCAGCAATGTTCCCAGAGTCGCACTCATAATTCCGGCACCAATTAAAATAACGTCTGTTTCGGTTTGTCGGTTGCTCATGTTTACCGTCCTTACACGTTAATATTTGAAGAAAAGATGTAGGCGCTCTCATTCAAGACAGTGTACATCCCTTCCCGGTCAAAAAAAATATGATATTTCTATTATATGATAGTTATATGCTATTTAAAAGCCGTTAAATTATTTCAGGCCTTCTCCAAGTTCCCCTCCAAAACGAACGTTGCCAATGCTTTTATACAAAATGGGGGATCTCTGGGAAACACGGACCTTTTTCGCTTCCATTATGTCACATTTCGTCGTGTTATGTACGGAGAAGACAATTAGTGTTTTTTAAGTCCTCTTACTATGCCCATAAGAAACAGAACATCGGTTTACCCAAGGTTGGCATAAAACTTGATTTCAAATATATTGATGGTAAATGCATCAGAGGACAGATTACGAAGAAATCCTATATAATAATCTGAAACTGGAGCCTTATATGTGTCTGTTACTGTTTTGTTTTGTACCCTCAGATCTCCATTCATAAGTTGGGGTGTAATAAGCTCTAAGCCAAGCATAATGATTAGCAGATCTGTTTAGTTGATATCTAATGCTCATATTTGTATCTTTGACTGCATATAGTCCACGGGTCTCATCCGTCGGATAAAGTGTCAGATGTTCATTATTATTCAGCGTTATTCCCCGCCAAGCATATTGAGGCTTAATAATACCATCATCTGAGATCTGCATTGGAATAATTCCTTCTTCAATTATGTTATAAGGGTTATAGAGTTTTCGAATACACACTTATGTATAAGAGGAGGCGAATGATATGACGATAATGCCTGTTATAGTAATGGTCTTTGTATTTGTACCTACCATTGTACTCATGGTAAGCATGCCTTATTTAACAAGAGAAACGATTAGTTTTGGGGTCACCGTCAGCGCTGTACAATTCCACAGTGAGCCTTTGCGCCAGATGCGGAAGTCATATGCCAGGATTAGTGCTACCTTGCATACATACCATCCTATTCATTGTTTGTATCATCTGCCTAATATACGGTGATGAACAACATTCCAAGCAACAAAGTTGGATCATTGTCACTTATTCACTCGCCATGGTCGTAATCTCCCTAATCATAAACATTAGCTATCATTTCAAAATGAAAAGGTTACTACCTATGCTGCCTATTGCTCCGGAACCATCGATCATGGCAGTGGACACTGGATTTCGGAAAAGAAACATTGGCTTGTCTAGTAATTGGTTCCTCATTCATGTTTTAATTATTGTTGTTAGTATTGTAACTGTGCTACGCAACTACGATCTGATTCCTGATCAGATTCCGATCCATTACAACAGCAGTTGGAACGTAGACCGCTATGCAGCTAAATCTTATAGTTCTGTGTTTATGCCTACGATAGTGCAAGTGTTCATAACACTTTTGTTCATATTTGAGAATTGGAGTATTCGCAGAGTGAAGCAGCAGGTTCAACCCACTGATCCTGACCGTTCCATCAGACAAGACGTAACTTTCCGCCGTACTTGGTCATGTTTTATGATTACAGCAAGCTTCTTAATAGTTATCCTGTTTTCCGTCGTGCAACTAAACATGATGTCTCTGCTTAACATCAATTTCGCTATCCCCATTATCCTAATCATAATAGCCTTTATCATCCTATACGCCTTCGCCTTATCGTTCTGGGCTGGTCAGGGCGGAAGCCGCTTGGAACGATCTACCAATTACTCCAATGTCAGACCTGTCCATGATGATGATAAATGGCTATTAGGTATGATTTATTTCAATCGCAAAGATCCAAACCTAATCGTCGAGAAAAGGTTCGGAGTCGGCTGGGGATTAAATTTCGGTCACCCAGTAACCTGGCTGATTTGGCTCGGAATTATTGTACTGTTAGTTGTGGTGCGGTAACAAGGCTTGGAGGTTAATACTCACCGGAGTATTCAAGCTTTCAACATCCCGTTTATATACCAGGAAGTTGCGGCTGTCAGCTTAAAATCTTGTAATACAATAAGACCCACTCCAAGCTGTGCCTGGAGAAAAACGCAAGGAGTAGCTGCAGCATCCATAGATGAGATAGCGAAATTTGGCTTCGCACCTCAGATGATCCAATTTAGGATGCGGCAATATGCCAAACCAAGTCAGCGAACCTCCGTAGAGCCGCCCGCGTTCGAGCGAGTAATCATAAAAAAACGCAACCACACCGGGCTGCGTTTCAAACTGCTCTTACGTTGTCACTTCATTCCGAGACGCACATGAAAAGTTACCTCGGTCCCTTTACCTAACACACTCTGGATACGGAGTCCTGCTCCGAAATGCCGTTTTAACCGCTGGTCCGTATTGATCAAGCCGACGCCCGACCGTTTCTCTGCTTTCCTATCCAATATTTGCTGCAATTTAGCTTCACTCATGCCGACACCGTCGTCTTGAACCGTTATCTCTGCATGCGTGGTTCGGACAGCAATCCGAATATGTATTTTACCTCCGCGCGTGCGCTTCATAATGCCGTGTCTGATCGCATTTTCCACTAAAGGCTGGATCGAAAGGAACGGAACTTTTAATTCCTCGCAGTCATCCAGCTCCCATACAACCTGCAGCCTGTCTTCAAACCGAACACTTTCAATGTAGACGTAAGATCGAATTAGACTCAGCTCCTCTTCAATCGGAACAAGTCCATCCGTATTCTGGAACCTGAATTTATACCTCAAAAAATGGCTGAACTCATCAAGCAAGGTACGCATCTTATCCAGATTCACGTCGCTTAGAGCGGTTACAGCACTTAATGCATTGAATAAAAAATGAGGCTGGATTTGAGCTTGCAACCATGCCGCTTCGAGTCGTAGTTGTTCCCGGACCGTTTGTTTAATCGTGGTCAGCGCCTCGATCCGCGACCGGATCTCTATTGCTTCCACCGGCTTGGTCACATAATCGTTCGCTCCCGCCAAAAATCCGCTTTGGATATCCTTCGGCTGGCTTCTTGCAGTAAGAAGCAGCACCGGGAGCTCCGTGAGTGTAAAACGCTCGCGAATCCTTCGAGTCAGCTCATAACCGGACATCTGCGGCATCATAATATCGGAGATGACCAGATCCCATTCCTGAGCATCCAGAACAGCCAACACTTCTTTACCGCTGGTTGCCATTGTTACATCATATTCGTCAGGTGGCAATATGGCTTCTAGCACTTGCAGGTTGACGGGATCGTCATCCACAATTAACAGACGCGGGCGATCACGACTATTCTCGATTACAACCGGTTGTTTTGCAGCTGGCGGCATTCGTTCCACTTCTTCCAAGCCGGCTACGGCTGTTTCCTGGATCGGCGTCCATCGTAATCCCACTGGCTCGAACGGGTTTGATCCGCTCTGCTCCTCCTCTGCGTTCATACCTGCCAGCTCTAACGAGAAGGTAAACGTCGAGCCCTCTCCCGGTGCAGAGGATACTTCTAAAGTACCTTGATGAAGCTCAATGAGCTGCTTGCTTATACTTAAACCTAACCCAAAGCCGCCTTCAATCATGGTCTCGCTAGCACTCGCTTGCTCATACGGAAGGAATAGACGCTTCAGCATGTCTTCATCCATTCCGATCCCCGTGTCAGCAATCACGATATAAGCTCTTCCGGAATCTGCAAATGCTTGAATCGTTATGTTCCCTTCATTCGTATATTTCACGGCATTGTGCAGCAAGTTGAACACGATCTGAATCACGCGGCTCTCATCCGCCATGACGGAAGGAAAATCTTCCGGAATCTGATTCAAGATGGCTACCGACTTCACTTCTGCGTTAAGCTGCAGCATATCTATGACGCCGGTCACGATAGGCTGAATCGATATGGTTTTTTTCTGCAGCCGCGGATTACCTTCCCGTAAACTCATCACATCAATCAGATCATTTAAGATTAGGGTCAGCTGACGCCCTACAGCCAGAATCGTTTCAAGCTCTTTGATGCTCCTGTTTTGCAGCGAAGGGCGTTCCCTTTTCAGAACGGATTGAGACATGTTTAACATGCTATGGAGCGGGTTCTTAAATTCATGTGAGGTGTTTGCCAAGAACTGATCCTTATGGTCATTCACTCTTTGCAAGGTTGCGGCAAGCTCCCTGGTATTTGCATGCATGTTGAAATAACCCTTGAACCAGATCGAGGCCAGGCATCCCATCGAGATCACCAAATCAACCGGATAGTGGATCATACTCAAGCCGCTTTCCCGCCAGAATAACGACCATAACAGATGATGAACCAGTACGAGCATGGAACACAGCAATAACAGATGGTGTTTGATATCCTGGATGACTCTTTTAAAGATGGCCATGATTGTAATCACGACAGCTACAGCGGCCAACAAGAAATAAATCGGGAAGAGCATAATCACCTGATGGGGAGCCAGAAACATCGTAATGCCCGCAGTCCCCAGATTGATGGCCGTGTAAACAGGATACATCCTGCTCCAATAAGGAAGCTCCCGATGATTCGTGCATTCCAACAACGCATAACATCCGATGATGAATGCCATATTGGAAAGCCGGAAATCCCAATCGCTTCCAATGTAAAATAATTGGTGAAACAGCTTCTCATCGTTGCTGAATACGTTGCTGATGGTTATACATAGAGCCAGTAAAGAAAAATAAAGCAGTCTCTTTTCCCGATTTCCCAGCAAAAACAAAATGAGTGCATAGACAGAGTGCATAAGAAATATGACGGCCCCCAGCGTCTGCATCGAAACGGAAAGTTTCATTGCCCTTGCAAGAGCTTCCTCGGAACCGAATGTAACGGACCTGACAATGCCGCTGTTTCGACTATCCACATAATTTGCGGCCTGAATCACGAGTTCAATGACGCCGTTGTCGTCTGCCGCAAAGCTTGTGGAATAAGGTAGGTTCTTCGCTGTATATTCTTCCTTCACGTCCGCCACCTGCCCGGATTTGGCAAGCAATCGGCCGTTGACATATAACTCCGATGACGTACGCACGCTGGGTACGCGAATATTATAATTAGTAGCCTCTTCCGGATCTACAAGAATTCGCAGGCGATAGGATGCGAATCCATATGGAGTTGGCTTCTCGCCTTCACCAGGCAAAGCCTCATTCCATCCTCCGGGAACCGAGATCAGCCTCGGCTCCAGCTCGCCCGTTGCATGCTGCCGGCTGCTCCCTTGCAGCCATTGTGAAGGGTAAAACTCCCATTCCCCATCAAGCAACAGAATGCCGCCATCTTCAGCCTTCCAATCACGCAAATCCAATTGCCCGTTCTTTATGGGAACCTGTCGTTGATCAGGAAACCAATCCATCCACAATATGCGCATGCTCGATAGAACGATGATGAATAACCCTATCCATAACAGGATATGGCTCTTTCTTATTTGGTAGCTTGGCGGGTCCTTTACCAAGGAATATTCCTCTCCTAATCCATTCACTAATATAGGCGCTCACCCATAATCTACCACATCTAACATCGCGGTAGGAAGAAGGATTGAGATATCCTTGTGTCTATATTATGAAGCTATAATAGGCCCAGTCTGATGCTGCGCTCGGTTCCCCCGGATTCTATGAAGCGCTATCGCCATTTTCTATCCATTAAAACATAAAGAATATGGAAGATTATTCCGATACTATAAGGTAGAAAGAAGAGCAATGGGAATACATAGGATAGGGGTGCGTTAATGATGAAGATTCATAGCTCGACCCAACAAGACTTAAACCTATACATAAACTCAAAGCAGAATGCGGAGAAGCCTTCCCTGGTCACAGACATGATGCCCATAATTCCGCATAACACCGACAGCGTGGAGATCAGCCCGGCTGCCAGACAGTTGGCGGCATCGGATATTGTGAATCATTCGGCTGTCTATTTTGGAACCACTCAAATCAATGATTCGCTGAATCGTCTTCTCACCGATCAACCCCCGGAGGTGAAGGAAGCCGTTTACGGCATCATTCAGTCCAATTTCATTACAGACGTAACCGGAGAGGCAGAACGAGGGGCGTTATTGGAATTAGGACTCACTCAAGCCCAGTATATGGCAGATAACTACATGGAAGATGACGAAGCAGCGGAATTCATGAATACGATCCGTCAAATCGGAGCCATCTCCCAAACCAGAACGGTGGATCCTGAGACAAATGAGGTCCATTACGAAACACCGCCGCAGAGGCCGGTTGGAGCCCCGGATGATTATATAGATCTAACCTATATGATGAAGAAATTTGAGCCGAGCACGCTGGACAAGCTGCAAGAAGCGATAGTGAACGGAAAAGATTGGAACAGCATCCTGCTGAACTTTGCCAAGAATGTATCGACTCGCAAGGATTGGGTGGAGGAATACCGGGAGGAAGCTGCACGACAGTTCGGGGACATCGCGGGTGAGAACAGATTCGAGCATGCCTCAACCGCCAGCTTGCCCGAGTTCGTCCAGGATATCAACAACATCATTGCCCAGACCGGATTCGAAAATAGTAAGTATCTGATAGACAATATGGAGGCTTTTAAACGAACATTAGGCGTAATTTCTCCATAAAGACGGAATAACGGACTTAACTCTCCAGACGCACCAAGTCCAAACTTAAGGTGACCGATCTGCAAGCAGACGCCTTAGGATAGGGTTCACCTTAAATAAGAGCGCTACCTGACAGGTGAGCGCTCTTAAATTCCCTTTATTTTCAGCCGCTGGATGCTTCTCAAGGGTCAATTGATAGCATTCCAATAGGTCGTATCTTCGAAGGACGATTTTTAACATTTCCCGAAATCCTTGCCTTATGCCAAACCGATTTAATAGCGGCAGACAACTCAGACTATCTCCTCTTTCGAATGTGAAAACGGATATATCCTATGTATTATAAACGAACTCTTCCTTCAGCATGCTGACCCTCCAAGGGCTGATTATCCGAGAATAAATCCGGATTGTCCCGGAGCATCTCAGTCAGGATATCCGTCACCGCAGCTGCATCGCATACCCGAACAACGGCATCGCCAAACCGCCCCTTATGCATCGCGCCTTGACTTTCAAGGACCTCATCGACTTTCAGAAATGCTCCGACCACGACAACCCGCAATGTCTGCGGGAAGGTACCGGAATTTCCGTGCCATCGGGTAAAACCGTGTACAGCTTCTCATGCCCATCCGTTAACCTGCCCGGTATGTCCACCCACTCTTCGATTCCATGAATAAAGGTGTTGCGCTTTAAATCGACCCCCACCAACAAAATGGTCGCCCTTCGGTCGAGCAGTTTCCCCCAGGAGGAACCCCTGGCGCACGGCGTATCGAAATGGTGATCGTCTCTTGTGAACGCTATGGAATCCCTGCCTAATGCGGCCACCGAATGCGTGGGATGCAGCGAACGCACCACACCTGGACGTTTGCGAAAAAGTTCGGGCAGGATCCCGACGCACACAGGTGATTGATCCACGTAAAATTTCGGATGTTCCTCATTGATATAAGACCACGTATGAGTGGGCAGCACCAGCAGCCCCTCTTGCATGTGCGCTGTAAACGCATCCAATACGGTGTCTGCGCCACCCTCGACCGGACCTATGCTTTTCATTGAAGAATGGATCAGCAGCGTCCCGGAGCCGTCAATGCCAAGCTGCTCCAATTGCTCCATTAAGCTCTCCATTGTGTGCATGTTCTTCCCCTCCTCCGGCCCATTATATCAGAACTTCTCCTGCAACGGTCCCCTCATCCAAATCGCTGCGTTTTGTACCACTTGGCTTTTCTCCCCGTCACTTTGTCTACAAAAAAAGAATAGAGGGCACGCAAGGAAATCAGCAGGAATAGCTGAGCATACGTGAAATACGATAGGCAGGAAAGAATAAAGTTCTGTATCGAGCTTTGCCCGACATCGGTTGCCAGCGCCAGATTGATCTGCAGTACAAAAAGGTAATACATCAATCCCCAGGCCACCATCAGATAAACATATACATCATCTGCAAACTGGAACGGTGACACCACATCCGGTTTGAATAGCGCGATCATCCAATAAACCAGATTGACGCCGATGATGATATCCGACACGATAATGGACAGTAAAAACCAGAAATAACTCGCCGCATAGTACAGTACATGAAGCTTAATGCGCCAGCTTGACCGATCAAACAAATGATGGATATTCTCCATCACAACGGAAAAGTTTCCTTTGGCCCAGCGTTCCCGCTGCTTCAAGTACACACTGAGCTGCTCCGGCTCCTGCTGATAAGCTTCCGCCTGGGGAGCCAGCGCGATGAGCTGTCCCCGGGTCATAATCTCGAAGGATATGGCCGTATCCTCCGTAATTGCCTCCGTATCCCAGCCGCCGATCTCACGGATCAGATCTGTTTTCACAATAAAATTCGTCCCCGGAATGGTTCCCAGCTTGAACAGCTCCCACAGTCCGGTATGATAGATTCGCTGAGCTGTAACCAGCTCCAGATTAATGCATTTGGAGAGAAAATTCTGCCCACGGTTTCTGGCCTTGTTCCGCCCGAAAACCGCTCCATAGGTTTTGGGGTCTTCCATTGCTTTCTCGATCAAAAAGTACAGTGCGTTCCGCTCCGGCGCCGCGTCAGCGTCAAAAATACAAATCCATTCATGTTTGGCAAACGCCAGCGCATCATTAAGCGCCCCCGATTTACCGCCCGTTCCTGAACGCTCAAATACCATGAAATCCCGGTCCCGATACGCTGCCTTGCTGTTCAGAGCCTTCAGTCTTCCAGCGGTGCCATCGCTGCAGTTATCGGCAATGACAATGAGCTGCACCTTATCCTTCGGATAATTCAGCCGCAGTATATGCTCCGCCGTTGCCGCGATCACCAATTCTTCATTGTGTGCGGGGACCAGAACGGTGACCTTGGGGAAATGTGCCATCTGATCCACATCGGGAATGGTCCATTCCTTACGGCTCTGTCTGAAAATATACCGGACCGCTCCCCCCATTATCAGGATCGATTGAAACACCGCACCCCATATGCTGATAATACAAAACATTAATAATGCGTCAGCCACTGTTCTTCCTCCGGTCGTATCTTCGATTCACACGAACCCGAAGGCTCAGCGTTGCAATGAACAGCCCCAGAACCGCAAAGGCAAACATCAGGCTGACAATCTTGCATAACGGAACAAACCACGCAGTGTAAGACATCTATTACATCTCCTTCTCTGCCTGCTGCTTATTGAATAATGCGCAAAAATTCATATATATTCTCCGATCAAATCCGTCTCCGTGTTGCGTTCAAGTGCGGCAATGACGGCATCCGCATCTTCGTATTGACTGAATTGCTCCTTAGCAAAGACCAGGGCCCCTGTACGGATCACCAGATTCAGCTCCCCGCCTTTCCCGTCCTGAGACGGAATGTCTACCAGCGCGTGCCTAATCCGGTCTGTCAATGTCATTAAATACTCCTGGTCTGTCATAGGGAGCAGCACAATAAATCTTCCCCGGTCCAGGGCGAATTTGTAATCCTCGTAACGAATATGCTTCCGTATCCCTTCCGATAAGGAGGCGAGAAGTTGGGCATAGCCTTGTGAACCTAGGGATTCCTGCACCATCGGCAGAAATTCAATTTTAAACATGACCAGGCAGAAGTTATACATATCTGAATAACGATTAGCGAGATTAGACTGCTTGATCAGCGTTTCCCTAAAAGCTTCCTTATTGCCTAGCGCGGTGGCTAAATCCACTTCCGGATTCTTTCGTTGCAGCTCCTCCAGCCGCTCCATTAGCCGCTTATTGCGAACCAGCCCGGTTTTGATGAATGCGGCAACGGCTACATTGGCTGGCAGCAGCCAGAGCCAGGAGATGGACAGCACATCGACCTTCGCATAAGTCGTAAGCCATACAAAATAAGCCACGATATATACAAAAATACAAACGACCGAGACCCCGGCAGGGGCCAGGAAGCCCAGCATCAGAGCCGCAAGGCAGCCAATGGCGAATCCCAGCTCCAGTAAGGTAAAGGATTGGTCTCTAAAGACATTGATATAGACCAGCAGCTCCTGCACCACCGCTAAACCGATCAGAAGGGCGTATCCCCAGACTGCGCGTTGAACCCATCTTTTATTTTCCATGTCCACCTCGATCAATAGCATATTCCCCTAATAAAGGAAGCAAGTTATCAAAAACATGCGTGTTCTTCTCGAACACATACCCCCCAGGATAACGGATATCTTTCCCTTTTAAGGTCTGCAGACGTTTGTTCAGCTTGACGGCAAAGGGCCTGTCCTCCATTTGGATAGCAAACATGATAGCGAGACCATAAACTGAGGAAGACTCGTATTTCACCACGGCCTTTCGGTCGGCGCGTCTATACTGTCCCGCGATCTTTCCCGTCTGCTTCAATTCCTGCTTGAGGAATTGAAGCAGCGACTCTTGGCTCCTTTGCGTTTCCCCGACATGCATAGCGACCAGCAGCTGATCAATTAAATTCACATTTTCATCATATGTATATTCCCCGTTTACCACATGATAAGCTTTGGGATAAAACACGCCGTCATCCGGCATTCCCTGCAGCAGGGAATGATATCGGTTGTACGTTTTCATATCCAGTATGCCTTCTTCCAAGAGCCTACGCAGTGCTGAAAGATCCACATAAGCAAGACTCAGGGTGTCGGGCAGTTCCTCCGTGGAGAAATCGTAGAAATCCACCAGATACCCGTTCTTTTGTGACCGGCTTAACAAGGTTTCCGCAAGATCGCTGGCAGTCGCCGTCCATTCGGAGTGGCCCTTCCATATCCGGGAACCTTCCACCAGAGCCCCTATAATCCGCAAATCGTCACCAAGTGCGTTTGTGCTGACTTCCGCCCCGCCTTCAGGATTTAGTTTCCATACAATATATTGACGATCTGCCGTAAAATAACGGGTTAATGCGTCATAACTCTTCTCAAATGCAACAAGGTCATGACTAGCCAGCGCCGCCTGCATCCAGAACCCAAGGGATTCGGAGAGAGCCTCTCGTCCCGCTGCCCATTCAGGATTGACCGATTCCGCTCCCTGTAAATAGGTAGCCATCGTGCCATTCGGGTTGATCATATTCATCGTAATAAACCGTTTCGTTACATTTTCCCCCTTGGCTTGGATCAAACTTTCTCCGATCCCCAAGGCTGCGCCTAACCATAAGACAAGTCCTATCCACAAGACCTTACGTCCACTTCGCCACTTCAAACCGCCGACCTCCATCCCCTAAGGAGCAATACTTTTATGCGGAAAAAAATCTTCACCCGAGGGTTTTCCCCCCTCGCGAATTGTATCATTCTATTCTGTACAAAAACTGTACAAGTTGAGGGCTTCCGAGATCGTAACGGCAAAAAAAGAGCCATCCTTGTACGATGGCCCGAAACGTTTCACCTTTATTTTAAAAAGGTTAGGTATTTTCACTAATTTGCTCCATGATTGGCGAATGATAATATAGCAGATTAATAATTCGTCGTGCCATTTCAGAAGGCGTGGCGTCATAGCCACTGCGAATCCATTCTAGAATAAATCCATAAATACCATATGACCTGTAATGGATGAAGTATTGTGCATTAATTTCAGAAGCCTGATCACCTACAAAGGACATTCGATTTTGAAAAATATCTTGTAACTCTCGAAGCAATGCTCGATTTATATCCGGAATTGGATCATCGCATACCAGTAAATCATAGTAGCTCCGATTCTCTTTAATATAATGAAAGACATCGGTCCCTGACGGGCTCATTTGGCGTAAGTCAAGCACCGGATTGTCGCGCAATGGTTTACAGAATTCATGAACAAAATCTTTCATTTCATGTTCGATCAATTCCTTCGCAAGTTCTTCTTTTCCAAGGAAATGTACATAAAAGGTCGTCCGGTTATAATTGGCTACCTCAACAATATCTTTTACACGGACGCGTGAATAGCCTCGTTCTAAAGCAAGTTCTTTAAATGTTTTGCGTAAACTATCCTTAGTTCGTTCTATACGACGATCCTCTTTTTTTTCCATATCCTCACCTCCAAAAAAGACACTCTGCAAAAAGTGTTGAAAACCCATACAAAAAAAATCTTTTAATGATTGAAGCAATAGGTCAAAGGTAATATAACATAGGTGACACATAAATATCATTTTATAAAGTGATCTACATCATAGATTTTAAGGGGGATCAACATGAAGATACAAGCTTTGGTAACGAGTGGCGAAATCAATTTTGAAAAACAAACACTTGTATTGGATGAGCCAAGAGCTGATGAGGTTCTTGTTAAAATTGTGGCATCAGGCATCTGTCATACAGATGCAACGGTTCTGGATCAAACATTACCTGTACCGTACCCAGCAGTATTAGGACACGAAGGTTCAGGTATTGTAGAGCAAGTAGGCAGTAATATTACTACTGTAAAGCCAGGCGACCATGTCGTTCTAGGGTTCTCCTATTGTGGGCACTGTGAAAACTGCTTAGAAGGCAATGCAGGCGGCTGCGAAAATATGATTCCGTTAAATTTTGCAGGTAAAAATAATCACGGTGTAACCCCTCTTCATACAGAAGACGGACAAGATGTTTCACAATTTTTTGGACAATCTTCATTTGCAACCTATGCTACCGTAGGCGAGAACAATATTGTGAAAGTGGATAAAGATGTAGATTTACGCTACCTAGGTCCATTTGGCTGTGGAATTATGACTGGAAGTGGTACCGTTTTCAATTCACTTACTCCAGAACCGGGTTCAAGCTTTGTCGTTTTCGGAACAGGTGCAGTTGGTCTAAGTGGGATGATGGCTGCTAAAATTGCAGGCTGTCACCCTATTATCGCAGTAGATATCCATGACAGCCGTCTTGAACTGGCGAAAGAATTAGGAGCTACACATACCATTAATAGCAAAAACGAAGATGTTGTTGCGAAAATCAAAGAAATTACCAGTAAAGGCGCCGATTATTCACTGGAAACAACGGGTGTGCCAGAAGTAACATTGTCCTCCTTACGCTGCCTTCGGGTTAAAGGTGTCGCTGCAACTGTAGCCGTTGGCAAACGTGATCTAACCATTAATATATTCAATGATGTAGTAGCGAATGCATTAACATTAAAAGGTGTTATCGAAGGCGATGCCGTTCCTCAATTAATCATTCCAAAACTTGTACGATTCTTCAAGAATGGTCAATTTCCAATCGATAAAATGGTTGAATTTTATGAATTCGAGCAAATTAATGAAGCGTTTGAAGATTCGAAAAATGGTTCTGCGATTAAACCTATTCTAATTTTAGATAAAACCTACAAAGCATAATAAAGGGGGACTTAAGCGATGAACTTTGAACAACTAACGAAAAGCTATATAAATGGTGCGTGGGTAAGTGGACAAGGTTCAAGCTATACATTAACAAATCCGTATAATGATGATGTGCTTGCAACGTTTCCAATCGCTACAAAAGCGCAGCTTGAAGAAGCTTATGAAGCTGGGAATGCTTCCTACAAAGCATGGGCAGCCAATACTGCGCTTCGTGAGGAAGTGTTAAAGAAAACGATACAATATTTTATGGATCACGAAGAAGAAATCATTAAAGTACTAGCTGTAGAAGCTGGTTCAACTTATATTAAAGCAAAAGTAGAGCTTGATTTAACACTTGCTTGTTTAAAAGAAGCTTTAACTTATGTGGACTCTTTAGGTGGACGTGAAGTACCCATGACGATGCCTGGCAAAGTAAATAAAGTGTACCGCAAGCCGCTTGGCGTTATTTCTTCCATTTCTCCATTTAATTTCCCGTTATTCTTGTCGATGCGTACGATTGTCCCTGCATTAGCATTAGGAAATGCCGTTGTGCACAAAGGCGACATTCAAACTGCATTATCGGGTGGTACTATTATGGCAAAAGCCTTTGAAGAAGCAGGTATTCCAGCTGGCGTTTTCAATGTCATCTTAACGGAAATTCCTGAGATCGGTGATACTATGATCGAGCATCCCCACTCGAAATTTATTAGCTTCACAGGCTCTACGCCGGTTGGACGCCATATTGGCAGACTAGCTGGTGGCCTGTTAAAGCCAGTGGCATTGGAGCTTGGTGGTAACGCACCACTGGTGGTCTTAAAAGATGCAAATGTTGATGCAGCTATTAATGCTTCGATTTTTGGCAAATTCCTTCACCAAGGTCAAATTTGTATGATGATTAACCGCATTGTGCTGCACCAAGATATCTATGATGAATTTGTTGCTAAGTTTGTTGAACGTGCAAAGCAATTACCGATAGGTGATCCACTGGACCCTTCTACCATAATTGGACCTATAATTAACACACGTCAACTTGAAAAAGTACAAGGATTTATTGCCGAAGCAAAAACTACAGGTGTAGAAGTATTGCTGGATAGCAGACGTGAGGGAAATATTTTGACACCTGCCATATTCGGAAATGTGTTCCCTGACAGTCGTTTAGCACAAACTGAATATTTCTCACCGATTGTATCCATCATTAAAGCAGCATCAGATGAAGAGGCCATCGAAATTGCCAACAACACAGAATTTGGTTTGAGCTCAGCCATCTTTACAGCGGATTTGGAGAAAGGTGAGCAGCTGGCAGCTGATTTGGAGTTTGGTATGACCCACGTGAATGACCAAACCGTCAATGCGATTGAAAATACACCATTCGGTGGTGTAAAAGGCTCAGGTATGGGCCGTTTCGGTAACCCTTGGGTGATCGACGAATTCACAGAAACCAAATGGGTTTCTATTCAAATAGAAGAACGAAAATTCCCGTTTTAATCAACACTGTCCCTTTTGAATGAATAGGGAAAGTTTTATACTTCTAAAGCGATAAGGAGAACGCCGTAGTGGCGTTCTCCTTTATTTTGGGAGGCGGGAACTGGATGAAGCGCAGCTCCGAGCCCTCGTCGGGATACCTGCTAATCTCATTTTAATTGCCTTCATTTTCTACGGGGTAGCTACATTACGGGGGCAGTCCCCCAAGACCTTGAGTAATTTGTTTTTCAAGTTGGACTCAATTGCCATCTTGATTCATCAATCAAGGGCTGCAGCTTCTGCTGGATCAATCTGCGCTCTTCCTGTTTCCATACATCTTCCAAAGATTCTTCCCATGCCTCTTCGTCAGCTAAATATCGGGCTAATTGCATCAGAGCATGATAGTCTTCTTCGTTGTTGCAATGAACGGCAGCATGGCTGACAAAACGATAAAGGATCGCATGTTCAAGCAAATAATCGACCAGGTCCGGATCACCCTCCTGCAATATCTTCTCGATGATCCGACCAGTCCCGTCGTACAGCTCTTTGGAGATCGTCTCTTGCATCAAGGCGGAGGCAAGTTCTCCTTTCACCGCACAAGTATAGGCCAAATAACCATGTTGAACGGTGCTTTCGCAGCCCTTGGTCAGCAACCAGCGCTTTATTTCAGGCGTGGCTGCTTCAAGCTGCACCACCGCCTCGATTTTGCCCCATCCCTGAACGGACTGAGCAAGTTTCCAGATCAGCGGGTTGGGTTCTCGAGTACCACGAAGCAAGGCAGAAATAACGTACTCGGTGAATTCCTCATGCATGCCGATCGCGCACAAACGTTCCTTGAACGGTTCACAATTCGTATGACCTAGAACCATGACGGCGAATTTGACGACCTCTCGATGGGCGGCATGCTCGAGCAGCCATACGGCCTCTTGCTGCATAAGCGCTTCATCCAGATTCGCCTTCTCCAAGCGTTCGATGAACTCCCCTCCGTAACTGGCGAACCGGTCAAATATAATGTCCTCGTACGTGGCCTTTCGCGTCTTGATCGTAGGATGATGAAGCTGCTTCGCGAATCTATTAAGCAATTTTCTTGAAAAGAACGGCGTAGGCACATCATCTAAGTGCCGATCGGCATAACCGGCAGCCACCCGCGGATGATGGTCGCTATACACGTATTCGTCATCAGGCAAAGCATCATCCATCACGCGGTGGTGGATCTGAACTTGCTGCTCAATGAAAGGAACCAGCATTTCCTTATGATTCCACGGAAGAAAATCTAATTTGATTGACTCCTTCCATACGACGGCCCGACCCACTTTGACGACGCATTTGAATCGGATAAGACCTCCAAACCTGACCTTCACCTTCTGCTTCACGCCATCGCCTACATCAAGTGTGCCGGATAAGGTTGAATACGGCTTCAACTTCAAATAGAACATCAGATTCTTCTGCTTGCGGTCCACGATTTGCCCGTCCAGTATGAGCTGCTCTTCTTTCAGCGCGTGATGAATTTCGATCACATGCCCTTTATAATCGATGCTCCATGTTTTTTGAAATTCTTTTTCGATATCCTTCATGACGTTGCGGAGGATATGTTGCTTAAAGTCTTCGATAAAACCCAATGCTTCTTCTCTCCTTCGATCCCTTTTCAGACATTATACAATGTATCGTTGAAGAGTTGAGGGTACGCTTTTTTACCAAAATAATCTCTTACCTCCAAGGATGGATGCGGAACACACCTCTGACATCGTCATACTGGATCACATACGGTTCACAGCATCTATAGAGCTAAATTTAAAGGCATCCTCTTAGATGCCTTTCATTCTTTATTTTAAGTCATCTAACATGTTTAATAATATGGTTGCTGCCTCTGCTCTCGTAGTTTCGGCACGAGGGTTGAATTGGTTAGTACCCGTTCCTTGTATAATGCCATTATCCTTTAGAGCTGCCACTGCACCTTTAACCCAGACAGGAATTTCCTTGTCATCTCTGAAAGAAGTTATCGCGTTCTCTTCGTTCGGTAACTTGAGTGTCTTCGCAATCATCATCGCCATCTCAGCGCGCGTTATATTTCGATTCGGACCGAAGGTACCGTCTTCACAGCCCTTAATAATGCCCAGTTGTAGTGCTTGTGAGACTGCTTTCTGTGCCCATGCTCCGATCTCAGCCTTATCTGTGAATATCAGCTCCGATCCTGCTTCTTGCATCTTCAGCGCATTCATTAGCATGACTACAAATTCCGCGCGTGTCACGGCATGATCTGGCTTAAACTTTCCATCGGGATATATACACCTTCGCGATCAAAGTCTTGCAAACCTCACATCTACGAAGACTGTTAGTTGCTCACACCATATTGCAAATCTATGATTACCTTCTAACTCGTAAAAAAATGTATGTGGAAGGTATTACAGTGGGCAACATTCATGTGGTAATATATAGAAAAATTATGGATGCCTACAAAAATTCACCTTTAGCTTCTCAACTATATTAAATTGAATTTTATTGTTGATCAGCCCGGCTGCGCCGTGGGGATTCTACCTTCGCAGCTCGAGGTACGAGAACCTTTCTCGGGAGGGACATACCAATGAGGAATACTGTGGAAGGTCAGCAAAAGCACGGGCAGCAAGACCATATTGAGATCCTGCCGCTGTTTTCCACCACGGACAAGAACGGACGGATGACTGCGCTCCAACCGGGACGCCCTGTCGGACGTGTGGCTCCGCTGCTGTCATGGTTGCTCGCTGCTGCTGTACTATGGGCGCTGGCAAGCTCCGTACCGTTCGGCGCCCTGCTCGGCCTTGCGCCGACACCGGAGATCAGCAAGTTCCTCGGTCATCCTGTAACGGTGGGTGCCGCCGTGGTACTGCTGCTCGCCGCGATCGGTGTGACCGGTGGACTGTACTCGCGAGCGGACGATCAATTCGGACAAATCAGGGTCGCCGGCCTGTACTCAATGCTATCAATCGCAGGTGGAATCTCTGCTGTTGCGGGAGTCCTTCTGCTCTGGACGCTTATAAACAATCCATCGCGTCCCTTCGACCTTGAGGCCATAGTTACATCGCCAACAATCCCACCAGAACTCGGAGCAATCGTTGGAGCTGGCTTCGCCCTCTGGGCCGTCATCGTACTCCTGCGGTTGCCCGGCTCCATCGTCCACGCGAAGCGGCGGCAAGCAGACATCGAGCGCCTCCGCATGGAGGGCTCGTCATTCGCGGGACGTTGACCGCCATAAAATTCGATAACCACTGGCTCTTCAATTATCCGATGTTCACAGTTGAAGTAACTTATATTGCAGAAGGTTCCCCTCATGTCGTATTAGCACACATGCGCACCAGCGCTGACCGCGTTCCTCTCGTCGGCTCGCGCATGCTTGTGCTGACCGACAATCGAGGAACCATCCAAGTAGAGCTGGACCCGTCCAATGAAGCAACTTTCGAGCTGGACGTTGGGAAGTACACTCCATCGGACGGTTAATCCAGCGCTCATGATGCAGAGCGATTAGAGGAGGTCAAGCGAGTATGGGGTTAGCACATCGCTTCGGGAACCGCCGTGAAAATCGTCCCAAGGTTAAGACCAGCCATGCTGGAGAAGCAACTGGCAGACCAAGACGGTGCGGTGCGAAGCGCAGCAGGATTCACAGAAAAGCTGATGTAAGTTTGCGTAACGACACCAGCTAGAAGTTCAGGTTATGTTTGGTGAAAAGAATCCCAAATTTCTTTATAATGCGGACTATGAATGATACCGATAATGTTTCCAAAGGGATCAACTACCGATGCGGTAATCCAATCTTGAAAGTACGACTCCACCCCCAGTAGCTTCGTATACCATTCTTTTGCCGCTTTGAGATCCTCTGCCCAGAAACTAATGTTTGCCATACCGCGTAATTGGGGTGTGTTTGTCAAGCTCCTTTTAGGTCAATTGGTGTATTACTCACTTGCAGGGCTCGATATCCCAAGATCAAGCACTGCAACGCAGGAACTTCTGGGATGGAGGCCCGTCCAGCCAGCACTGCTCCCCAACCTCCAACAGTCACACTACTTCAACAATTGATTGGAATGCTCCCGTCAATCCTTGCCAAAGGTACGGGGGCATTTTCCTTTCTAAGCCTCCCCCATCATTGCAAAGAAGAGATAAGGCTGCATCTACATCCCTCTTGTCACAACATTTTTCGCCGTCACTTATGATACGGTTCAGCTTAACGGGTCTACCGGTGAAAAATCCCCCGCGACACATAGTTGCCAATCTTACTCGCTCCAAGGGCTATGATCCAAGCCTACTTAACATGACAGAAGGCCACCGAAGTCATCGGCGGCCTGATTGTCAGTGATTCAACTCTCGTTGTCGTTTCCGTTAATCTAGAAAGCGAAGTAACCAAACATGACTCCAGCAAAACCCTCAAGAATACTCAATTCGCTCACTGTCCATTTGCCGTTTCCAAATATACATCCAACAACCGCTCTCTACTCTCAGCCGGTATCGCCATAGTCGCCATCGCCACATCAAGCCAAAAGTATCCATGTCCAAAAAAGCCGTAATTACGATTTTAGGTTAGCCTGTCCCATATCAGCATGAAAAGAAAAGCTTTTTTGCTGGCGTCAGGACCGTTCCTTTTCGCCTCCATCCCATTTTTCAGTTGATACCATTCTACAGCCTCATCAAATCGATCCCAAGGTGTCATAGAAAGATGTTTCTTAAGCCATTTGATTTTGCAACGAAGCGAAAGATTTGATGCCACTTATCCGGTTATCGATCACATCTTTATCGAAAACGATAGCGAAGAATTCCGTTTGTACGTTGATCCCTATATTTTGACAGTTAGCGTAATTGTGTTTCCCTTTCTGGCTCCAACCGGGCTGAGAATTATCTCCTACTGCAATCGTGCACCCCTTATTCAATTGATTCACACTAATAGCTCCCGCCCCCAACGATATGTTGATAGCCAACCAACTCACCTCCGATAAGAGCCTATCCCTATAATTACATTCCATCTAAGTCTCCTCGGTGTCCTGAGTGATTAGAATATTTTTTATGACCGTAGATATATCTTCGTCATGCTGGTTTGTAATTATCGTCGCATCCACGGCATCGTTATCGTTAAGTACCCCAATGGTCCGTTTTAGCGAATTGATTCCAATGGGTTTGCCAACTCCAAAGTTATCTTTACGGGCAGTTCTCCATCCCAATTGCTTATTGTCGCCCAAGTCAATCGCACAAGAGTTGATTAAAGAATTCGTCTGGAGGGAGCCGAAATGAATGGCGCATTGCTGCTGGTTATTGGGAACTTCCGTTAAGATGATATTATGATAATCCTGAATGGTGAAGTCTACAATATCCTCATCATGGAGAACACCTACCGCATTCGACAAAACCGTATGACTCAACTCGCCGAATCCTTGGTTTGTTTTTTTAATCGTACTCCACCCAATCGCTTGGTTGGTCCCAATAAAAATCCCCGAAGTATCCTCGAGATGGTTAACGATCATTTTTTGAAATATGACGCTTGCCTTCTGTCCCGATACGTTCAACGACTAGACCTCCTTTATCAGAAGTAATGAATACACTGATGCTCTAAACTTTTCCGTTTCTCTCTTAAACAATGTCGTGAACTATCCCAGTCTAATTACTTCGTAAACAGGGTTCTTCATGATTAACATCATTAGCTGGATCAGGATCGTTCAAAATCGACTTGGATCGGGGTTTGATTTTCATCTTGGATAATTTGCAGCACCACGACCAGCAAACCTTTGGTGTACTTCGCGGAAATTGCTTCAGCGGACACAGGCTTCGGCAAAGCCAGCGACCGACAGAACGGGCCAAAGAACCTCTCACTTATTGTGATCCGAGGACCGGTAACGGGATAATGACAAGGCAAGTCGCCTTCCAATTCCAGCGTCTGCCCGATTAATTGAAGTCTTATTTGCTCCACCGATTCCAAACCGGGAAGCTCTACTAAAACAACCACCGTTGTTGAAGTATGAAAGACGTCGATCCGAGGACCCGAATTAGGTAGAAGCTCACTCATTTCACTCCAAAAGTCATCGCCGAGTACCTCAGTCACCTGGCTGTAGAAATCTTTCGGTGTATTCGTCTTTATCCGCTCCTCCATACTAATCCCTCCAAGCGAGAATCTTGATTAAGGAAGGCAAACATAAGCTATATCATCGGCGGCCCCATATGAGAAACTAATTGATATCCGAAGACTTGGGTCTGTTTCCATTGGGATACTTCGGCTGGATCAAACCATTTAATTGATAAACGGTAGGCTCCCCACATTTTGTGCAATAAACCGCCGTTGGAGGATTCACAAAAGTACATCCTTTGCCAAATATTCCGGGTTCGTCCGAACAACGGTTTAGAATCGGAACTCCGCAGTCGCTGCAATACTCATCTTCCTCGCCCGGTATTCGCCCACAACGAATGCAAGGTTTTAAAATCGGCTTATCTCCCATGGGTCACGCCTCCCTTTTTCTTAAATCGTTTGATTTTGTAACGAAGCGGAAGGTTGAATTTCACCTATAGGGTTATCAATTGCATCTGGATCAACAACGGTAGCCACGAATCCCACTTGTACGTTAGCCCCAATATTTTGACCGTTGCCGTAATTGTCTTTCCCATTCTGGCTCCAGCCGGGTAGCGAGTTCTCTCCTATCGAAATTCCGCTTCCCCTATTCATTTGATTCACATTGATAGCTCCCGCTGCCAACGTAATGATTACAGCCAACCCGCTCACCCCCAATAGGAGACTATCTCTACATTTATATTCCGTCTAAGGCTCCTTGGTGTCATGAATGATTCGGTTATTTTGTATGACCGTAGATATATCCCCTTATTCTTCCGTCCGCTATAATGTCCGGATCGTGGATATCCTACCGCATTCGACAAGCCGCATGACTCAACTCGCCGAGCTTCCCATCGCAAAGACGGATATTCCTTCGGGCAGACAGCCTCTGCTTGAAGGAATGGCCAATTTGGTTCAAATGCCCTATCATTTTCGGATTAACGTTTAGTCATTTGCCCCCGTCGCGAACAAAGATCTCCCGAAACGGCTCTGGATCGCCTACCTTGGAAAGACTGATTTCCAAGACGCCTTGATCATATTTTGAGGATGTCTGGTCTGGATCCACATCGTGAGGGAGCGCGATCTCCTCGGAAGAATCGCCATGTACGATTTTTAAAATTCGACTATTGACGTAAAATCTTATGTTCTTCAGCGAAACATCGGCTGGTATACTCCATCTTATGAAGATGGATTGATGCGTTTCGAACAGCTCGTAATCGAGTGAGTCGGCAAAATGATGAAGGCCTGCCTGTTGAAGCATAGTTTTGGGCATGTAATTTTTCATCGTTTCTTGAACGAAATTTTCGATGCCTTTTGCGTTCAATTCCTTGTTTGCAAAAAGCATCTGCTCAGACCAATTATCTAGGAAACCTTGCCAAATGCTATTAGGGGCTTTTTTTTTATCCATCGCTTCAGTCACTACCCTTCTCCAAATGAAGTTCTTCCCTATTTTATGTGCTCGTTTTTGGAAATGATACCGTTGAGCCATTCGGGAATGTCTCCGTCCGTGACATGAAGCATATCCAGGAAATCGGAATCGTTGAGCAAAGAGCGGATGCCGGCTACCAGGTTCCGATCTCCGCTGACCGCTCCGAAACCTTGGGTCAATTTCTGATGGTTCTCGAAGCCGGCCGGCCGGTTATTCCCCATATTGATGCATGAAGCATTTTCCACGGATCCAATACGAATCGACCCGATCACGAATTGCGGTGACATAAAAGAAGCCACAGTCATCACCCCCGATTATTCCAACGATAGCCTGACGACGTTGGATGAATTTTCTCCTTGGATGGCTCAGAGTTGGCAGCAGTGCTTGAGGAACCGCTCTTGGCTTTGGAGGTGCTACGACTTCGGATCCACTTAGTTCCGAAGTTGTTGCCCAAGTTGAGTGATCCGCTGAGCTGGTCGATATCCAAAGCATCTAGCCTAAATTCCAGATTCTCCAAAACAGGTTGGTGAATGTGGACCGTCTCGATCTGAATGCCTGGATGAGGGCATTCCGGTTGGCTAAGTTGTTGCTCCATGCGTTTTAACAGAGACTCCATCTCTTCCAATCGCCCACGGATATCATGAATCAGCTCATCTGTACGCGGGTGCTGTTTTTTACGAAAGGGGTTTATCACTTTTGAGTAGGCTTTGAACTCGAAGATGAATCCACCTTATCATCATCATTCAGGACGACAAGGATATCGGTAATCGAGCACCCTTCTCCGTTAATAGATCCAAACGCTTGGTTTTGCTTGGATGTATTCCTAAACTTCCACTGTTCATTACTTCCTGAAAAAACGCCCGATGAGCTTGATACTTTGCCGATTTGAATTTCACCAAACCAAATATTAATCATGCTTCACATCCTTTCGCACGATCGTTGTGAATTAATAATAATCAGTTCATAAGAAAGGTCTAAAATCGACGAAATCAGTCATGACAAAACGAAGCCCACATTTTTTCCATCTATTTCTTAATTTTATTCCCAGTTTTCAAAGGTATGATCATAAAAGGACCATTAATCAGTTTTTTTAATTCGTTCGCTCTTTGCATCGTTTGCTGGACAGTTTGGACACTTTTCCAGTCATCTCTGAAATCCCGTTGGAGACTGGCGAAGTCATTTCATTTACACCATCTCGTATTTTCGATTTTCGATGGAAAACCCAGTTATCCAAACCAAAAAGTAATGCTTGGGTAGACCCTTGAGAAGGATAAAGGTCCCCTCTTGCGAAATTTCCGCCCTACTTGTGGTACGGTTCAGCTTAACGGGTCTATCAGCGAAAAATGCGCTTAAGTGTGCCGCGCGGCGGCACTGCTCTTACCACGCACAAAGTATAAATATATTTATATGTATGTACATAAAACATAATTTGTTTTATTGATAACGCGGCCGCAAAATAACACCTGTAAGCAGAGTTCAAAAGTATAGGAGGCAATATAAATGGGGGAAAAAATCTTAATGGTTGTCACCAATCATACAGATATGCAGGAAGGCAAAAAGACAGGAATCTGGCTATCGGAATTCGCGGAGGCTTATATGGCCTTCCAAGAAAACGGCTATGAAATCACCGTAGCAAGCCCAAAGGGAGGAGCTGGCCCGATTGACCCGGGCAGCGTGGGCGACCAAACACCGCAAGAAATCCTGGACGCTTCCAAGCATCTGGAAAATACCAAAAAGCTGGATAATGTGATGGCAGAAGGATTCGAGGGGATATTCCTGCCTGGCGGTCATGGCACGATGTTCGATCTGCCGGACAACCAAAAGCTCCAGCAATTGCTTCGTGAATTTTACGAAGCAGGAAAAATCGTCGCCGCTGTTTGCCATGGTCCTGCCGGTCTCGTTGGCGCAACTTTGTCCAATGGACAGCCGCTGGTCGCAGGCAAGCGGGTGAATGCTTTCACCGACAGAGAAGAAGAAACGACAGGCTTGGGCTCTTACCTGCCGTTCCTCTTGGAGAGCAAAATCCGTGATCTGGGTGCCATTTTGGTAGCGGCACCAAACTGGAGTACACATGTAGAGGTCGACGGCAATCTGATTACCGGACAAAATCCTCAGTCTACGCTCGCTGTCACAAATGCAGTATTAAGCAAATTAGGCGAATAATACACGTGAGGACTTGCCTCGACATTGAACATCGCGGCCTTTAATCTGGGCAATGCACTTGGTGCCTATATCGGGGTACCGTCATTGATGCGGGCTTTGCAGGAGGGCTCCCTGCCGTACCTTGGGTTGCTTCGCTCGTGACAGTCATCGGAATTTTGTTTACGATATGAGGAGCACAGCACCAGAAATGTCTCAAGTAAGAGAGGAACGCGAACATGGCGGACTTTGAATGGTACCGAAGCTTTATTAGTATCTACAAGCATAGTTCCGTATCGGAAGCCGCCAGAACAAGGATGATGACCCAGCCAGCCATGAGCCAGCATTTGGCTTATCTGGAAGCAGAGGTGGGTGAACCTTTATTTACACGAGCTCCCCGGAAAATGATTCCGACTGAGAGAGGCAAAGCACTATATACACAGTTGGTTCCGCTAATCGAGGCTTTGGAAGTAACCACACAAACCCTCAAGACAAGTGCGATCACTTCTTTGCCCGTACTTCGAATCGGGTCTGCACATGAGTTTTTTCGGGAATATATCGCTCCTTATATCGGCACCTACCAGATGCGCGTCGTTGCCTATCTCGGTGTCGCTCCCAAGCTACTTGACTGGCTGCTTGAGGAAAAGGTAGAGATCATCATCATGTCGCAAAAGCTTACTGCCCCTGGAATCGAATATATCCCGTACATGCAGGAGGAGTTTGCGTTGGTGGGACCTCCTGATTACGTTGAACCAACATTTGACGACAAGGAGTCTTTTGAAGCGTGGTTATGCTCCCAGCCATGGATCAGCTATGATTTGGATTTACCCATCATCCGCCGCTTTTGGCGCGAGCATTTCCAGAGACGCCCTCAAACGCATCCTACACACGTCGTGCGTCGAAGGCCCGAATTTCTCCCCGAAATATTTAGCCGTCACTTGTGATAAGGTTCACCGCGCTGTCTGTAACGGCGCAAGTTTTTGTTTAGCGCATGGACTTGTACACCTTAGACAGCCCTCAAGTTCTTGTCCTTTATGGCAATCGGTACAAGTTGTTGTCCTTGGCTCGGGACAACAACTTGTACCGATAAAACAAAAAAAGCCGCTAATTTAGCGACTTTAAATGGGACCTTGTTCTTTGTTCTTTAAGGTTTAATATGTGCGTTGGTAGCATACCATCTACCAGATTTCAGTTTTAGCTTTAAATTGACAGGTTCCTTTAATCCGAGACTATCATTTTCATACTGTTGTGTTACATAGACCTTCGATACAAAAAAGAAATGCAAGGGAAAAACAAATCCTATACGATGTAACTCTTTGTCATACGTGAAATTTTCTTTTCCAACTCCACGTTCGATTGGATTAATTTTTTGATATGTCGTTTGGTTCATATATTCGGGATAATCGGCTGCTCCACTCATAGCCTTTTCTAAAACAACTTTTGTGTCATTAGCAATCCATACTCCAAATAAAACATATGCAATAACAAATATGATTGTCAGCGAGATTACTAACTTTTTTCTTCTCATGTCTACCCCTCCTAATTAAACATTAGGGTATTGATGTAAAGTACTCACTACTGAATCGATCATTCTCCAATAAAATGGAAGTTTTAAAATTAACATAGACTCTTCACTCAGAGTAATCACCTCTGCTACTTGGCTTTAAATCCAGATTCTAACATAACATAAATTACAAAAAGATAGAAGATCAGTAGAACAGTACAGTATATTTTTCGCCGTCACTTATGATACGGTTCAGCTTAACGGGTCTATCGGCGAAAATTCCACTTCGGCGCTTAACTCCCAACTTTTTTGCTCAATCTCTGGGCCATGATCAAGCCTTCAGAATGATGCACACAAAGCCGCCGAAGTAATCGGCTGCCTAATTTACATCAGGCTTAGATCACCCTCGCAGTCATTATAAGCGTTCATTTATTTTGATCAACAATTCCTTTAAGGTTTGCTTCTCCTCTTCGGAAAGGACTTGAACGATTTCGTCCTCCACCTTTTGGAAGGAGTCATTAAAGTCTTCAATCAATTCAACGGCCTTTGGTAAAACATAAATATTTTTTTGCCGTTCATTATTGGCTGGGATTTTTCGCTCGATGAATCCTCTTTGCTCAAGACCTTGAAGCATACTTGTAATGCTAGCCCCGCGCAGATGAAACCGATCGGCAAGATCCCTCTGAATTAATTCAGTTTCTTGGTTCTCGTAGATATAACCAATTATTTTTCCTTGTTGAGCGTTTAACCCCAACTCTTTTATGCTCTCGTCTGCTTTTTTCTTTAACTTAAGGCCAATAATCTGAAACAAATCCAGATAAGGCGTATCCTTGCGAGGCTTCATGATCGTACCTCCTCAAATTGTTAGAAAGCTAACTGTAAGTAAATAAACTATACAGAGATCCAGCTTGCATGTCAAATAAATATTAGTTTTTTGACAGTTAGTTATCTAACAGTTATACTCCGAAGTGATTCACGTACAACTCCAAGGAGGAATAACAAAATGAAGAATGCAGCCCAAAGCTCTCCTTTAGAAAAAGTTACGGCGATTACAAATGCACGTATTTTCGACGGGGAAAAGGTTATCGATTCAAGAAATGTTGTCATCAAAGGGGAAACCATTATTGCGGTAGGTGGAGATCTTCCGGCAAACGCAACCATCATTGATGCGAAAAACGCGACATTATTGCCAGGCTTGATTGATGCGCATGTTCACACTTCCATTGGTGGACTAAGGGATGCCTTAAAATTCGGCGTTACGACAGAACTCGAAATGAACGGCGATTTTACGAAAAGAGGGCGGGCGATCCAGTTGAAAAATGTGAATGACGTCGCCGATGTCCGTTCTGCCGGTACAGCGATCACCGCTCCAGGCGGTCATCCAGATGAACTGCTTCCGGATGGGGATGAAATCCCTGATTTCATATTAAAGGAATTGGAGAAGTTATCGAAAGAAGACCGGGAAGCTATGCTAGCCGCTTACGCTCACGATCACGAAGAAGTGCCCCAAGTAACGACTGTGGAGGAAGCGATCAAACATGTGCATACCCAAGTGGAGAATGGAGCCGATTATATTAAAATCATGATCGAAGAAGGGACGGTCATGGCTGCTCCTGGCCTGCCTGTTTTGAGCGATGAGATTCTAAAAGCAGCCGTGGAAGAAGCCCATAAGTTCGATAAAATCGTCATAGCTCACGTCTTGACTGCTGATTCCTCACAGAGCGCCATTGATATTGGGGTGGAAGGATTGGGTCACTTGTTTATCGACAGGCCCGAACACACGGCCAAATTGGTGAAATCCATAGCCGATTCAGGCGCGTTCGTAACACCATGTTTGGTATTGAACTCGTCCATTCTTGGGAATCCGGCATCGGAATTGGCGAATGATCCGCGTGTTTATTCCAAATTAAGTCCGGAATGGATCGATATTTTGAACTCTAGCTTCAATACTTTCCCGCAAGGCCATATGGAGAATAGCTTTAGAAACGTGATGGATCTTCACCGTGCCGGAGTGGATATTCTGGTCGGTACGGATGTCTCCCCCGTTCCCGTTAAGAATCTCGGAGGCCTCGCGCATGGTGCCAGCGTTCATCATGAAATGCAATTGCTGGTTATGGCCGGGTTTACTCCGATAGAAGCACTTCGGTCCGCTACCTCAAAACCGGCCCGTCGCTTTGGTCTTAACGATCGGGGCCAAATTGCCGTAGGGGCGCTCGCTGACCTTGTATTGGTAGCTGGTGATCCGACAACCAATATCTCGGATACCTTGTCTATCCAAGCCGTATGGTACAAAGGTGTGCAACAACTAGGTTAATCATTTTTACCGGTGTAATATGGTATATTTGGCTAAAACACTATAAACAGGGCACTCTACTTCGAAGAGTGCCCTGTTACTTATGTATCTATATTATAGGTCCACATCAATGATAGAGTGTTTCCTGCTCTTCCCTCCTTCTCACCGTCCTCAGATATCGGCGCTGTTGCTGCTGCACCGTATCATACACTTTTTATGCCGAATCTTCCTAGCCGGTAATGCGGCAGGGCACATACTCACGAATCTATATATTTATGGAACCCAAATGCCCCTGCAGATCGCTTTTGTTCAGCTTCTGGGTGTGAGGCTCTCTCATCTTGATTAATGTCTGGGCATCAATATTCAATTTCTACCCTCCACTTTACCACTATTTATGATACGGTTCTCCGCGTTGTTTATAACGGCAAGTTATAGGGCCATCCTTCGCGGGATGGCCCTTTCTTAGATCTCGCTTTATTCAACTATCGTCTTCGTTACTTCAATAACTGTATTTTAGGAAAGAGGCTCACAGTGAAGCTCTCTCGTTTTGCTTCGAGCTTATACTTTCAAAACCAGTTTGCCGACAGTGTTTTTCTGCTCTAAAAGTGTAAGAGCTTCTGCCGCTTTTTCCAAAGGATACACGCCGTGAATCTCAGCATGGATTTCTTTTCTTGCCAGCATGCTTAACGCTTCCCGCGCCGCTTTCCCGGTTTCTGCAGGATTGCTTTCGGCGTATCCGCCTAATGTAAAACCAGCGGACTGTTTGTTGGAAAACCATATTTGGTTAAAGGAATGCGAGACATCCTCTTCACCGCTGGCGTTTCCGACAACAACCAACTGGCCGAGCGGGCAAAGCACCTCTAAGCTTTGTTTGCGCATGCTTCCCCCCACCGGATCAAAGACAGCGTGAACGCCTTTCTGTCCGGTGGACTTCAGGGTCTTCTCAGCAAATTCGGACCGGACAAATAATTCGTCATATCCGAAGGAAGCGGCAAGCTTGGCTTTCTCTGGGTTTCCAACGGTCCCCAATACTTTGCCGGCTCCCAAACGCTTTGCAACTTGTCCCAAAAAGCCGCCCAAACCATACGATCCGGCTTAATCCGTTCACGGCGGGATTTTAAAAAGTCTCCAAGTATTTAAACTTTGTGTTTTCCAAGGCCATTTAACCACACCTTACAAAAGAGTAATTATGAGATTCAAAGCTTTAACGATTACAACATCGTCACTGATGTGCAATTTCCTTTTTCGCTAATCTGCCAGTTAGCTTAAAACCGGTTCAAGCAATTTTTGATACATATATAATATTCGTGACCTAGTACCAAGCCCCCTTTTCGAGGGGTCATTTTCTTTTTCAGGAGGTAAATAGATTGAAAATCATCAAAACTAAGCGGGACCTTGTCATGCTGCACCGGGTTGGGGCGCTTCCGGCGGCACTCCTCGATCAGGTCGAGGATTACTTCAACCAACTAAGTGTTGAACTGGAAGACGAATTTGAAATCGATTTTTGCTTAGGCGCGCAGGGCTACATCGTCGTTCTCAAAGCGGGAGACAACGTTCGCGACCTCGGCAACTTCAGGCTAAGCCGCGAAGACGGCAGTAAAGAACCCAATTTTTAGCCGTCATTTATGATACGGTTCCCCCCGATTAATCTTCACCGCGCGGTACACCTGCTCCACCAGCACCAGCCGCATCAGCTGGTGCGGCAGGGTCATGCGCCCGAAGCTGAGCTTCGTCTGGGCGCGCTTTAATACGTCCTCGGAGAGGCCGTTAGAGCCCCCGATGACAAAAGCTACGCTGCTGGTGCCATACGTGCCCAGCTTGTCGATATGGGCTGCCAGCTCCTCGCTGGACCACAGCTGGCCGCCGATCGCAAGGGCGATGACGTGGGTGTCCGGCTTGATGTGGCCGAGGATGCCCACGCCCTCCTTCTCCTGCACTTGCCGCATCTCCGCTTCGCTCATGTTCTCCGGCGCCTTCTCATCGGGCACCTCATGCACAAAGAGGCGCACGTAAGGCGCAAGGCGCTTGCTGTACTCCGCAATGCCCTGCACCAGGTACTTCTCCTTCAACTTGCCTACGCATATCATCTGTATATTCATGGCGCTTTCGCTCCTTAATCTCTGCTGTTATGACGTTCATTCTAACATGGTAGCGCCCCCAGTTAAAGGTCATACCTTCCGCATTCCTACAGCCCCTCCCTCAATTTCTAATCGACAGGAGACCGCCATAACATTTAACTTATGGGCATTGCCATTTCAATTGCTTCTATGCATGTTCAACCGTTATTTGATCAATGACATCACCATTAAAAAAGAGCCGCTCTCCTCCGAGATCGACTCTTCGCTTGCTATCTATTTCAAAATGATCGGCAGCTCTTTCAGCGCGAACATCATCGTGCTGTCCATCCGTCCCAGCTCAACGGAGCGGTCCCGGCGGTATGCGGGATAACGGTCCAGCAGAGTCTGAAGGGCAATTCGGGACTCCATACGGGCTAACTGGGAGCCCATGCAGTAATGAATGCCGCTTCCCAGCCCAAGATGTGGATTCGGATTCCGGTGAATGTTGAAGACGTCCGGCTTCTCGAACACATCCTCATCATGATTGGCAGAGGCCATCCAGATGTAGACGAATTGGCCCTGCTTCAGCTCCTGCCCCCGAAGCACCGTATCCTGCTTCACACTGCGGAACATTAACTGAACAGGCGAGAAGTAGCGGAACACTTCCTCTAATGCCCCCGGAAGCAGCGAGGGGTCTGCAAGCACCTCCGCACGAACCTCCGGCAGGCTCTCAAAGGCGAGTACCGCTGATGAGATCAGATTGGTTGTCGTTTCATTACCGGCTACGAGTAGGAGAATACAGAACCCGATAATCTCCAGATCGGTCAGATGCTCATTATCAATGCGCGCCTCCACCAGCTTCGTGATCAGGTCATCCTGCGGATGCCGGCGGCGGTCCTCGGCAATCTCGGAGAAATACTCACTCATCTCTTGCTGACACTGATAATAGGCATCCGAATTGTTGCCCACCAGAGCGTCCGACCATGCCTTGAAGCGTTCCCGATACTCCATCGATACCCCAAGAATCTCCGCGATTACCGTAATCGGAAGCGGGCTTGCGAGATCTTCAACGATATCCACCGCTCCCTTCTTCTCGGCTTCATCCAGCAGAGAAGTCGTAATCTCCTGAATCTTGGGAGCAAGCGATTCAATCATGCGCGGCGTGAACGCATGAGACACCAGCTTGCGCAGCTGACGGTGCTTCGGCGGGTCCTGCCGCAGAACACTGGATTCAATGGGATCATCGGTAGAAGACGAGCCTTGGGATGAGAATACTTCATAATTTGTAAACACGGCTTTGACATCCTCGTATTTGAAAACATTCCAGGCTCTATCCCCCTCAACTGCCGCTATCGGGGAGTCCATTCGCATTTGTTTGAACCAGTCCAATGCCAGTAAACCGTTTGTATTCCAATCCATGATCAACACCGTCGCTTTCTTTCGTAAATTTTGTACTGACTGGTCAGTTGTACATGCTCAAAAAAAGAAGGCCTCGCTTATTCAAACGATATAAACAGGCCTTGGGTAATCATCGTGAACGCAAACTGCTCTAGATCATCGCGGGAATACGCATCCTGATGGTTCAGGTAATAATTACAGGTGCTCTCCAGCGTACCAACAATGCTGGCAGCCGCTAGATTGGCATCGACGGCTCGGCACAGGTTCTCTTCACACTGACCCTCCTCAATGATGCTTGCCAAGAAGCTTAAATATTTCCGCTTCAGCTCCTTCAGCTCATCCAGAACATCCTGCTCGATTCCGTTAGAAATCTCGTTAAACACGATGTGGGAAAAATGGCGGGATTCCAGAAACAAGTCCAGATGATCGCGGATCACACGCTCGATCTTCTCTTTCATAGGCAGAGGCGAGTTCAGTTCAGCCTCGGTCCGCTGCATAATATCTTCGATGCCCTGCTTCACAACCGTCTTGAACAGCTGCGATTTGCCCGGGAAGTTGTAATAGAGGGTCCCCTTGGCAACCTGTGCCCGGGCGGCAATTTCATCCATGCTTGCACGGTGGTATCCGTTCTCGGAGAATACTTCAATGGCTGCTTGGATAATTTTATCTTTACTCACAATCGGATCTGCCCTTTCACGGCTAATTTTCGATTCATCATTCTTATTCTGACTGGTCAGTTCAAAAATAAAATAGCATGCCGAAAGAAATTAGTCAACTTCTAACATGACTTCTGATGAAAACTACCAATAAAATCCGATTCTTATGCTAAATTCCGTGGTATCCTATACATATGGGCAAATACAGTGTATATTTCAACAGTGCTGGTAAACAATCAGCATATATGGACAAGACTAAACCATAACGGAGTGATTTGTTGAGTAAATCCAAAGGCAAGGGCGGAACAGGCAGAGGCACGGGCAAGAAGGGCTGGAGCCGGTGGGATGCAAGCGCTCGAAGAGCCAAGAGTAAACCCAAACCTTATACCAGTAAAGGGGCCAAGCAGGCGAACGGTACAGCCGACGCCGGAAACCATAAAGATACCCCATAATTAAACATATGGTACAGATCCACCTGATACAACATGTTGAGGAGATGAAATGATTGGACAATCAAGAAGTAATAACGGATATGCCCGAGAATTACGAGGAGCTGAAGAGCTCTGCCAACCGGAACGCCAATTGGAGAGAACGTTTGGATGCGGTAGAAGAATTAGGAAATTGGAAAAATCAGAAATCCATCGACATCCTCAAGCATAGACTGAATACGGATGCGGTTTATCAAGTGCGGGAGGCTGCTTATCATAAACTGCTGGCTTTTGGCGAAGATGTGCAAATGCCGGTACGACAGAAGGGCGAACTGATAAAGGACGCTACGAAGGTACTGCTGCGCATCAAGAAAAGCCTGCCCCGCGACCATACGTATGAAGAGTTCAAAGAGAAGTTGAAAAAGATGAGAATCGACCTCTACGATACGTACGAAGGTGACAAGGGCGCTGACTTTGATGCCTGGCTTGAGCAGACATGGTCTTCATTATTGAAAAGATAACTTGACTGAAAAGCCCCTGCCCAATCGGTTATGCGTATGAGATATTTCTGATATGTTATACTGAAAACAAATAAAAGTTTTAGGAGTGGTACTCTGAGAAAGCAAAAGCCTATGTCGTTTGACGATCTGTTGAAGGAGCTGCAAGGACAAAAGTCGGTACAGGAGGATCCGGATAACATTTCTCTGGAAAAGCTGTTCAATGAAGCGTTTATGCGTAAACATTCATCGCACGGCAGCTTTGGGGAATTTCTGATAAAGGGTAACTTCCAGGTGGAAACTCACGAAGATATCGATAACATTCCAGATGAACTGTTTGACCGGCATGTTTCAAGAGAAACGGATTTCCCGGATTGGAAATCGATGCTGGAGCAGGCAAAATCCGATCATGCTGCGGTAAAGTAAATAAGGAAGTATCGGCTGCCGTAAGCAGCTGCGATCAAGGGGCCGATGGCCCCTTTTTCTATTCCATCAGATTACTTGGACTCGCTCTTGGATTCAGACTCCGCTTTATCCCTGAACTTCTTGTAAAGCTTCGTAATATTCGCCGTATTGATCTCGATATTGTGCTCATAGGCATATTTCACCGCATACCCCAGTGCCAGCGTAGTTGCGCCCGCAACCGTCGCTCCGGCGACAGATCCCGCTCCCGGAAACACCTTCACGATCTGCCGAAAAATACTCTTGCCGATATTCCCGAATATCGTGGCAATGACCAGCTCCTTCGCTGTCTCCTTGCTGATCGGCTTATTGTACAGCACCGCCAGCCGCGTCAGCAGGCTCACCTGAATGCCGGTAATCGGAATGATATCCGAGCCCGGAATAGGCGATGCGCCTACCGCCCCTGCGGAGACGGAGGCTCCAATGATCCAGGCATTGGCTGTCGCAGACTTCTCTTTGATACTTTTGGCAAAGAGAATGTCTTTAGACTTTTTTTTAAGCAGCTCCAGAATGCTGCTCCGCAGCTGGTCGATGTTCTCACCCGTCCGTGAGGATACCGGCGCAACAACGTAGCGCCCCCCGGTCTCCTTCTTGATGCGCGCCACCAGCCGGTCGATTTCATCTGCGGCATCGATTTTGTTCAGCACAATCAAAATATTTGAGTTGATACTCTGAATCTTCTCAAAGGACTTTTTCTCCACCTCGGAGAAGACGGTACCCGCTGCGTTCAGGAAGAACAGTACGATATCCGCCTGTTTATAATAATTCAAGGTCACATCCGAATTGGCCGTATTTACGTCATTCAATCCGGGTGTGTCAATAAAATAAATGTGCTCTTTGTACTTGTGCGGTTTAATCTCGGTTGTCTCTCCCGGCTCAGCCCCTACGCCTGCCACCTCTTCACCGACGATACGGTTCATGGTGGAAGACTTCCCGGTATTCACATCGCCAATGAGCGCAATGAGGATTTCTTGCTTCAGCTGTTGATTGATTGCATCCATTTCCTTATCGTAGGCCTCATCTGCGGCCCGCCTGATTTCATTCTCCCATGATTTCCCGTAGTCATCCACAGTGATCGTCTCCATTCACGATAGGTATTTACCGCGCCACATTCCATCTATAGACCCATCATACACTATTGACAGTCTGTACATCGAAGCCTATGACTCCATCTGACAAGTACGTTCGGAATGCAGGCATACTCTTTATTACCTCTTCAACCCCTCGCTGAAAAGGCAGTCCCTGTACGATAGCATGAGTTTATTCAAACTTTTTTATAAAGTTTTTCTGATCCTTGGTAAACTTGTAGCCCCGTCTTTCATAAAATCTGTGAGCCTGCACACGGCTCGGATGTGACAGCAGCTTGATGCCGGAATAACCGCGGCTCTGGGACCACTGCTCCAGACTCTCGATCAACAGACTTCCCGTCCCTTGATTCCGGTACCTCTCCTTTACGACAAAACCTAACACATTGATTAAAGATTCTGAGAACAACAGCTCATAAGGACTTCCATGAATGTAGCCTATAACCTCATCATCAGATTCACATAGCAGAACCACATCGTTCGTATGGTGGATGAGGGTCTCGATTTTCTCTTTGACTTTATCTTCCGAGAACGCATGCAGATTCGGGTTAAACTCCACGTTCAGGAGATAGATATCGGTATAATCCGTCACTCGGATGCCTCGGATGCTCCTCTGTATCATCGACGTCCCCTCCATTCCCAAGCTCTTAGCGAAACCATAATCCCATCGATTCTAACAAAAAAAGCGTGAATTCATCACGCTTTCTCATCGGTATCATCTATTCAAGTCAAATGTTCAAAAGTTACACAACTAAAAACTCAGCATGCTTCTCGCACTCCGCGCACTTCACCGGTGGGTCCCAGTCCGAAAACTCGGTCTCCTTCAGATCAACAATATCCGGGGCATCCTCATATTCATCCACGAAATTTTCGATCGCTAGTTCCACATGTTCCTTGCATACGACGTACATTCTATGCATCCTTTCTATCATTCGCCTCATGTTGTGTTTTATCATCAATCAAGTGTAGCCACTCTTCTGTTCTACCACACTCTACGACAAAAAGAAATCTTTTTGCCGCAAATGGCTATTCCCTCTTTATTTCAATCCGCAAAAGCTTCCTCCACATCCATGGATTTCACAGGACTTGTCCTTCGCTCTCTACATCTCTTTCAGGTAAATGAAAAAAAGAGCGTGGATCACGCTCTTTTTTCGCGGCCGTTCATCGGCTCTAATCTAACCTTTTTCAAATCTCTCTATATTGGATTCTATTCAACACTAACGATAATATATACCCGTTACTTGCTGCATTAAACAACGAACGATCACGTGGCACAAAAAAATCTTCAAGGGCCTGATTCCGTATTCTTCAGAACTGCCCGTATTATTCTCCAGGCTTCTCTTCCAGCTTCACCTTCAGCGACTGCAGCTTGCCGTCGCGATAGAAGGCCACATTCAGGTCACTGCCTACCTTCGTGTTACGATAGAGGTGCTTGCGAAGCTCCAGCGTCGTCGTGATCGGTTTGCCGTCAAGCTTGATGATGACGTCATTCAACTGCATACCGGCATCCAGCGCAGGACCAAGCGCATCCAGTACAACCACGCCTTCGGTTACCGTCTTCGGCAGCTTGAGATTCTCCTTCTCCTTCTTGCTGAGCGGAGCATACGGATTACTTAGATCCACCGTGTAGACGCCCAGATATGGACGCGCAATGTGGCCCTTCAGCATCAACTCGGTCACAACCTCCGTAATCTCATTGACCGGAATTGCAAACCCGAGTCCTTCTACGCCGGTGTCAGCAATCTTCATCGTGTTGATGCCAATGACTTTGCCGTTCAGATCCACCAGCGCACCGCCGCTGTTGCCTTCGTTAATAGCGGCATCAGTCTGGATGACCTCCTGTTCCCAATCGTAGATGCCATCCTGATTCAGTGACACCGGAATAATACGGTTCGTGTAACTGACGATGCCGGAAGTGAGTGTATCGCCAAGACCAAGCGGGTTGCCGATGGCAATGACCGTTTCGCCTAGACGAAGCTTGGAGGAATCGCCAAATTCTGCGACCTCGCCGATACCTTTACTATCAATGGACAGAACTGCGATATCGCTGACGTTGTCTGTGCCGACCAAGGTTGCCTTCCTCTTCTCCCCGCCTACCAATACAACCTCCAGGGAATCGGCTCCTTCAACCACATGGTTATTGGTAATAACGAAGGCTTTGCCTTCCAGTTTCTTAAAGATAACGCCGGAGCCCAAGGCATCCTCTTGCGAGCCCCCGAAATCATTGCCAAAGTCAAAATCTTCCCCGAAATCGAACCCTTCCGGAAGCTCAAAGTCTCCTTCTTGTTCCGGTGGAACAGCGGACTCCTCTTCCAGACCCTCTCCCTCAAGGCCTTCCTCTTCGGGAAGGATGGTCTCTTTATGTGTCAGTACGCTGACTACGGCAGGCCGAACCTTCTGAGCAGCGCTGATAATTCGTTCGTATGGATCGCCATCGGACGTGGACAGCTGGTGACTGCCGTTAATTAAGGTCATGGGCGACGAAGTCGCAGGATGTCCTGTAAGGAAGCTGAACAGCATGACTGCAATCAATGCGCTGCATACGGAGCTGATCGCGGATATCTGAAATGTGGATAAACTCTTTTTACGGCGGGAAGTCCGCCACTTCGTTTTTCGCTCAGATGGGTCCTCGCTGGTATTTTTGCTCTGTCTGGAAATTTTAGTTGAATAGAAATCATCGTCAAACAATCCCATTGCGATCCCTCTCTCCCCTTGGCTGCTACACGTCAAGATACTTTACCAGCTTCAGACCTTCCGCCATTACCGACTTAATCATCTTGTCGTCATAACAACCGCCCTGCACCGAGTGTATCTAGCTTTCTATGAATCGGCAGCGTGCCACCTGTTAAATATCTCTCTATTGTATTAACTCTTTAGCGGCTCAAAAAGTTGCATTTTTGAACCCTCTCTTTGAACTTTTATCGAAATATGGCTCTTTAGCGAATATTCCGGCTCTTTCGGCTGAAATCTAGTTCCATAAAAGGTATGTATTGCCACCCGACAGTTCAAAAAAAACCCTGTATCTTTCTATTACCACAAACAGGGCGGCTTAAGCGCGAAACATCTGTTTTTCGTAAAAAAAACTGGGAATACCTGGACCAGCTCGATCTATACCATACAGAGGCCCTGATGTCTTGTTCGATGCGGGTTCTGACAGAAGCATCCAGCCTTCTAGTGCTCCTATTGTACCACACGAACAGAGGTTCACGTCAGCTTTCTTTTGTAAAAACAAATGCCAAATTGATGGCAATTCCAAAAGTCTGTACACAGCGTAATTCTTCATTACAGAACAACAACAATCACGGGTTAACACGATACCCTTCTATACGTGAGAGACAACCAAGAGGTTCCATTTTCAAGGATATTATTCCATGTTCCATTCTTTCGACATCCCTCAGACACTGAACGTCTCAGCCCTCAATCGTGCATTCCCCCTTCAAGAACTATACAGAACAAATGTGTTAAGAATATGGCAAAGGAGATCGCCAAGAGCTGCCAAATCCATACAAATCAGACAGGCCAGGAAGTAGGCTCCGGTTGACCTACACATCATTCCTATTTGGATTCCCGGCAACTTATTCTTCATAAGCTTCCCATTGCAAAAATACTTCCGATTTCCCAGCAGCTAGCCTCCTATCCGAGTCTTGTCTATGAAATGATCCTATTAACAACCAGAAGGAGCTCTCAAACTCCCCCTAGTATTTGAAATGGTTAGGTTATCCATTCATTTGTAAGTTCTCAACGGGGAATGTTATGAGGGGGAAACCATACAGCAGTGAGGAGGGTTATGGGATGGCAAGAAGATCAAGGCGGCACCGGAGCCCCGAAATGCAGCAATTCATGACCAAGGTGATGCAGAATGAAGGTTACAAGGTAGACCCGCAGAGTCAGCAAGACGTCAAATATGAGGTCGCCAAGTCTTTGGGGGTACCGCTTAAACCCGGCAGTAACGGAGATCTGACCACGGAACAGGCCGGAAAAGTCGGCGGTGCGATTGGCGGTTCCATGGTTCGGGAAATGGTTCGCATGGCGCAGGAGAGTCTCAGCAAGCGTTAACGCGGGCGAAGTTCTCAGGATAGGCCATAACAACAAAAACAGCTCCATGTCATAAATAAATATGACGGTGGGGCTGTTTTTCTAATGATTATATAATGAATCTATAATGGCTTTACGTTTACTCGCTTACCTTATCCCAAGGGGTTGGACGGTCAGAATACGTGTCACACAATTTAAACTCACTGTCCTTGAAGAAGCACCCGCGATCCTCCATCGTATCACGGACGGTCATTCTTGCCAGCTCCATCATGTTATGATCAAGGCTAAGATGGGCAAGATATGTCCGTTTGGTATCTCCCGTCAGCAGCTCGCTCAGGGCATCACCTGCCGAAATATTCGACAAATGGCCCATGTCGCCGAGAATCCGGCGTTTGGTATTCCATGGATACCGTCCCATCCGGAGCATCTCGATATCATGGTTCGCCTCCAGCACCAGCACGTCCGATCCATCCAGCGCTTTCTTCACTTTATCGCTGACATAACCGAGATCTGTAGCCACGCCGAGCTTCTCATCGCCATCATAGAAGCAATAACCGACCGGTGCCGCAGCGTCATGGGATATTTCAAAAGGCTCCACCCGCAGCGTGCCAAAATCCTTGACCTCATGACTCTCCAGCACAATCCGGTTCTCTTCGGCAATCTTGCCCAGCGACTTGGTCATCGCTTCCCACGTCTTCTCATTCGCATAGATGGGAAGATTGTATTTACGGGCAACCGCACCAAGCCCCCGAATGTGATCGGAATGCTCATGCGTTACCAGGATGCCGTCGATTTCTTCCCCCATCATCTCGCGTTCCTTCAGCAGCTCATCAATGCGCCGTGCACTCAATCCCGCATCAATCAGCAGTGTCGTATCCTCATTGCGGACAATGGTCGCATTGCCCGTTGAGCCGCTCGACAGCACGGAAAATGATATCCCCATAGTCTTGTTACTCCTTTGTCGTATCGCTTTTTGGCGTAAGGACATCCCCGCTGATGCCCTGTACATAAATCATCTCGCCATGATCCAGCGTAAACCGCCAGGTTGGCGCTGCCAATTGATCCTCCGTATTAAACAGCTGCCCATAATAACCGAGCTGAATCTCTCTGACCGCTGTGTCCGGCGGTATAAAGTTACGTTCAATGAGGGTCTCAAGCGCCTTCGATGCGGACAGTACCTTCTGCTCCTCCATATCATCGGTTGGCATAATCTCAAAGACCGGTTCGCGGTAGGCGTGAATCTTCTGGGATTCATAAATGAACTCCAGTTCCACATTAAAGAGCGGCCATTCCTTTTGCACCAACGGACGGAATATGAATATGTTCTCCTTGTCTGACTGCGGATCATGACGATAGTTTCCGAGATCGGCAACCTTCCCTTCAAAGGCATTTCGCAATTCCTTCTCATCGGCATACACCAGCTTGGTGTCAACCGGCTCCTCAAGCCCTACCGGCTCGCCCTGCGCTTCTGCACTGTATATATAATTAATTTTAGGAAGCTGCGGCGTCTCCGTCGGAATCGGGCTCAGTAATTGAATCCCATTCTCCTCCATCACCTGCTGGGTGCTCTCGGATAGCGAGGTGAAATCGAGATTGGAGCCGACCTGCTCACGGTAATCCATCCAGAGCTGATAGCCCAGCACCAGATTCAGCAGCAAAAACGCGTAGATCAATACATTTTTGGCACGGCCCCAATCCATGATGTTCCCTCCTTATTCCTTCATTGTTGAACGCTATCGCTTATTCAAGCGTGATGACTGTCCCGTTCTGAAGCTCGACCGCCCATACCGGCTTAAGCAGCAGGTCTTCCTCCGTTCGCACTGGCAGATATGCAGGGTCCAGACTCGCGATGGAGTTATCCTCAGCATAAGGCTTCAGCTTCGTCTCCAGTGCCTCGCCACCTGTCAGCTTTACCATTTGCTTCTTCAACGGGGCAGACTCCAGATATAACAGCGAACGCTCATAGGATGTGACCGTACCCTGCTGTAAATCCAGTTCCATCACCCCATACTGGAAGCCCGGTGTATTCAGGATGGGAAATCCGCCATAGTACTGCTGGAATTTCACCAGCGTCCGGTCCTCGGATTCGCCTGCTTTGCCCAGTCGATACGTTCCGTTCCAGCCGCCGTGCTGATTCACGAAATCAATAGCGGACAGTACATCCTTTCCGGGACTGCTCTCGCCGGATGGCGGCGCAGCCGGATCGGTATAACTGATCCATTTTTGCCCCTGGTCAACCTGTAAGCTCCGCTTGCTGTCCGTATAAATCTCGGAGCCGTCTTTTTCCCTAATGTTGCGGGTGATGCTAGGATCGAAGAACAAGCTGCGCTGCATTTGCTCCACCGTATATTCGCCAATCGGCAGTTCGACACTGACCATATTCAGTTCCTTCTCCGGTATATAGTAGCGCCCATCCACCATCTTATACGATGGCCAGCTCAGCCCGAAATCCACCAGTTGATCCACGTCCTGTACCGTCAAATCAGCCTGCGCCGCTTCATAGACGACATCGCCCTCCGTGCTGAAGAACATGACGTGAACCTTAGCTTCGCCTTCCACACTGTACAGCCATATTTTATTGATGCTTTCCCCTTCAAACAGCGTGTCCGGCACGATCTGCATTACTCGCTGCAGCAGAGTAACCGGAATGCCCGAATCAAAGCTCAGCTCAATGCCCCGGTTCTCCGAACGAACCTTGGTCCAGTCGATATTGCTGACCATCCGGCGCTGAAAGTTATCAAAGGTCCGGCCCTTAAGCCGGTTATACACGAGATTGTAAAACGTATCGTTCGAATAGAATACCGTATGTTTGTCTTCTCCCAGATGAATGACCATTTTATCAGGAAAGAGCAGATTCTCCGGCTTCTCCTCCGGTCCCATCTCCTCGGTTCGGATATAGGAATCCTTGGATTGAACAACGGAATCGCTGCCCGGGAAACGGAATATCAGAACATAACTTTGCAGCAGACTGCCAAGGACCAACACAACCAGCAGTACGGTCTTCATACGTTCCTTCACATAACCGCCCTCCCCTCGTTGTTCAAGGGCAGGGTGAAGGTCACGGTTGTGCCCTTCTCAAGCTCTGATTGCAGGGTAATAAAGCCTCCATGGGCTCTGACAATTTCCCGGGCAATGGATAAACCGAGTCCCGTTCCGCCTAAATTGCGTGTTCTGGCCTTATCTACGCGGTAGAAGCGTTCAAAGATCCGGTCCAGATCCTTCTTCGGAATACCGATCCCGGTATCCTTAACGGATAAAGACAGCATGCCTTCCTCCGTAATGCTTGCATCCATGGTGATAGTGCCTCCGTCTGGCGTATATTTCAAGGCATTGGAGATCAGGTTGTCGAGAACCTGATCGATGCCGTCCCGGTCCAGCATAGCTGTGGATACCCCTGGTTTAACCTCAATTATGGTGCGGATATGCTTTTGCTTCATTTGGAAAGAGAAGCGATCCTCTACATCCTCCAACATCTCCACAATGTCCGTCGGCTCCTTGTGCAGAGCTGCCTCCTTGGAATCAAGCCGTGACAGGTGCAGCAGGTCCGTTACCAGTCGGATCATCCGGCCGGTCTCGTTCTGGATGACGCCGACAAATCGCGGCCCCATCTGTTTATCCTCCAGCGCCCCATCCTCCAGCGCCTCGGTATAACTCTTGATGGTGGTCAGCGGCGTACGCAGCTCATGGGATACATTCGCCACGAACTCCCGCCGCGACGCTTCCAGCTTCTCCTGCTCTGTAACGTCCTGCAGTACGGCAATGGTGCCTGTAATACCAATCTCCCGCCGGTGAATCGGCGTAAAAGTCACACGCATCATGAACGGCTCGCTGCCCTCGCGCGGCACAATCTCCAGCAGCTTGGAATCATGCCCTTCACTGCGCGCCAGCGCCTCCGATTCGGATTCCTCTAGGCCCAGCAGGGATACGATATCATGTCCTGCCAGCTCCTCCCCCTCCACGCCCAACATTTCCCCGGCGCGCCGGTTCATCAGGATGACACGTCCCGCTTCATCGGTTGCGATAACGCCGTCACTCATATTGGTCAGAATCGAAGCAAGCTTCTCCTTCTCTTCTTCGTTCTGCGAGAGGGCTTCGCGCAGACGGCTGGTCATATAGTTGAACGCCTGGCTGAGCTGGCCGATCTCATCGCTGCCGAACACCGGCGTTTTCTCGGTAAACCGGCCGTCCGCAACGGCCCGGGCATGCTTGGTCAGCTCCTTGATCGGATGGGTAATCGTATGCGACAGAATGACGCCAAGCACCGCGGTTAAGCCAAGCGCCAACAGAATCCCCGATATAAAAATATTGTTGATCCGCTGCATCGTGCTGTACAGCTCGCTCATGCTGGCCACAATGTAGATGGCACCGACGATTTTCTCGTTATACATGACCGGCTTGGCCACCACTTTCTTGCGGATATTATCATCATCGATAATATATTCCTCATTATCCTGTATTCCCTGCAATGCCCGGCTGACAACCGTTTGTGTATTCTTGGTGTTCACGTAGTCTGCATGCGAAGGCAGCGAGGTGGTGAGAACCCGTCCCGTGGAATCCAGCACCTGAATCTCGGCTCCGTTCAAATTGAACAGATTGTTCACCATAGTCCGCAGGCTGTCGATCGAATCCTCTTCCGAATCATTCTCGCCGCCAAGGGTCTTAGCTGCCAGCACTGACATCAGCTCGGCGCGCTCCTGCAAATCCTTCGTGAAGTTGCTGGTCAGCGAGTTCTTCATCGCACTCACAAAATACACCCCGATCAGCTGCATCGCGATCAGAATGAGAAGGACATAAATGATGATGACCTTCGCCTGAATGGTGCGGAAGAAGGACAGCCACTTCATTACAGGCCTCCGTTTTTAGCGCTGCGCATCAGGTAGCCTAGTCCGCGCCGAGTCAGTATGTATTCCGGCTTGCTAGGATTCTCTTCGATTTTCTCGCGCAGTCGACGGATGGTAACGTCCACGGTCCGCACATCGCCAAAGTATTCAAAGCCCCATACTGCCTGCAGCAAATGTTCGCGCGTCATCACTTTGCCTGCATTCCGGGCCAAATAATACACCAATTCATATTCACGGTGCGTCAGATCGAGCGCTTCCCCGCTCTTGTATACCATATACATATCCGTATCTATAAACAGCTCGAACAGCCGCAGGCCTTGTCCACCCGCACTTGTGCCGCCTGTGTTATCCGCTGAGTTGTCGGGCTTTTGCTGGCGGCGCATTTGCGCCTTCACGCGTGCCAGTATTTCTCTCGTGCTGAACGGCTTCGTCACATAATCATCTGCGCCAAGCTCAAGTCCAAGCACCTTGTCGATCTCTCCGTCCTTTGCCGTGAGCATGATGATCGGGATCTGCAGGTTAGCGGCACGTACCTCGCGGCACACATCCATTCCATCTTTACCGGGCAGCATCAAATCAAGCAGCATTAAATCCGGCCGCTTCGTGAGCGCAATCTCCACGGCGCTAATGCCATCAAAAGCACAGATGACGTCATAGCCCTCTTTTTCCAAGTTAAACTTTAAAATATCGGCGATGGGCTGTTCATCATCCACCACCAGAATGGTTCCCTGCATCTTCCTGTTCACCTCATACCTTCACTTAAACGGTCTTCTTTTCATTTTACCACACCTGCCGCCGCTACACACCCACCGCTCCTGAGCAGCCATCTCAATGTAAACGGCAGCAAATTCCCGCTTTGTCCCACATCCTCTCCCCCCCCACACAGCGCTAAGTGGCCGCCCCGATTCAGGCGACGGCCATCTTTGCTCCGGCAGCATGGCTGAAAGGTGCGGGGATGGATCGACAGATAAGGGAAACCTTCGACTGCAGCAAGTGGGGTCATTCGGAGAGCGTGAGCGATCGCCTTTGAATTCGGAAAATTTCATCGTAAGCCACATTTCTATTTTCCGAATTCAACAGCGACGGAGAAGGACACCACTTGCGACACCACTGCAAATATTTCCCGTTCTGTCCCACATCCCCTCCCCCCTAAGTGGTCGCTCCGATTCAGGCGACGGCCATCTTTGCTCCGGCAGCATGGCTGGAAGGTGCGGGGATGGATCGACAGATAAGGGAAACCTTCGACTGCAGCAAGTGGGGTCATTCGGAGAGCGTGAGCGATCGCCTTTGAATTCGGAAAATTTCATCGTAAGCCACATTTCTATTTTCCGAATTCAACAGCGACGGAGAAGGACACCACTTGCGACACCACTGCAAATATTTCCCGTTCTGTCCCACATCCCCTCCACCCACACCACCTGCCAAGACGCAAAAATGACCGCCCCCGTTAAGGAGCGGCCATCTTCACTATTATGATATATGAACCAATAATGGCTTATGTCGCATTGGTTTCCCTAGTATAACACAGAACTACAGATAATTCATCGGATTTTGGGCAACTCCATTTTTTTGCACTTCAAAATGCAGATGGGTTCCCGTAGAACGGCCCGTATTGCCCATGACCCCCAGCTTGGAGCCTTGTCCGACCGATTGTCCGTTACTAACGGAAATCTTGCTCATATGACCGTAAAGGGTACGATATCCGTTGCCATGATCGACAATAACGACGTTGCCATAGCCGCTCTGCTGACCGGCAAACACAACTCTTCCGGAGGCGGATGCCATAATGGTACTGCCTCCCACCATATCCACACCCTCATGGCTTCTTCCCCAGCGATGTCCGAAGGGACTCGTAATTCGTGCTCCGCTCACTGGCCAAGCAAACATGCTGCCGCTGGATTTCTGGCTCATGGCTGCGGTGGATGTCTTTTTCTTAGGAGCCACCTTGGTGCCTTTGTACACAACTTCCGGCAGGGATTCCTGCACCACCTGTTGACCCGTCCATTGCTTGGATATGACCTTGCCGTTCTCTTTGGTTACGATATAATCGACCGTTTTCACACCATCGCGTCCAGGGCGGACGACTTTTCGCTTGCCAAGCGGAAGTTCGCTGCTCTTGCGAACAATCGTTTCCGGTTTGCTTGGCTGCTTCACCGATACCGTCTCAACCGTTCTTACAGTAAGCGGCGCTTCCGGCTTCGTCACTTGCAGCTCGGCGCCGATCTGCACGTATTTCTCCTCCAGTTGGGGATTCAATGCCATCACGTCAGCTGACTTCATGCCGAACTGCTGCGCAATCGAGGATATGGTATCTCCCTCTTTTACCGTGTAAACCACCGGCTTGTCCTTGGTGCCCGTAAGCACCTTCATCGCCTCTTCCACGTCCAGCACCTTGTTCGGATCGGCCTTCGTGTTGGCCAGCGAGATGTTTTCTTTAATATCTACCGACTGGAGCCCGCTGCCGTTATCGTTCTTCTTGCTTGATGCCGATGCGGAGGTCTTCGTGAAGGCGACCTTCTGCGTCTGCTCCTTCTTGGCAGCAGCCGGAGCGAATTTCAGCTTCGCTGCCTCAACGGCCGCTTGTGCCGTCTGCTGATCCTTCACGATTGCCACGGTCTCTCCGTTCACCTTCAGCTCCACGCCGCGGGCATAGGCCTTCAGCATGCCGTCCAGCTTATCAAGGGTTTCCTCGCTGTTCACGATTGGCTTATAGGAACGGTCCGCCTTGGTTGTGATACCTTCAGTATGAAGTACCATAAGAACATCGGGATACTCCTCCTGATATTCCTTCTGCTTCTCTTTCAGAAGCTGGTCAAGCTGAGCATCATCTTGAATGGTACCAACTGCCTTCCCATCTACAAGCACATGGTAGAACGGAATCGTGTTCGCGTTCACATACGCTTTTCCGCCAGTATATATCGATCCTGCTATGAGCAATGCCCCTGCCGATATCCAAACCCATCTGCGCGGTGATTTCCATCCCCGGTTGTGTGGGCTCAACGGCTCAGAGGACCCGCTATTCGAGTTGTTGTTGTGGGCGGAATGTTCGCCTGCCTGGTTGCGCAAGACGCTGTTCATCCACCGTTTCCCCTTAGAACCTTTCATGTCTCTCTCCTTTAAGCCTTGTTCATATGTAAGACTCTGTTCATCTGAACCTGCCGACTTAGCATTGAATATGACACTACCTGTCAAAAGGTATCAAAATTTTAACCTTTTCGATCTTCGTATACTTTAACATAGCCATTACAATCATTTCAAGTTTGTGAAAACAGCGAAAAACCCGCGCGCAGCACGGGTTTCCTGATTTTTTCCAATATACAACTTTCGCCAGTCAGTGACAAAACAGTGACAAACCGGGTCTGAAACCCGCCATACCGTTATTCTTTGAGCATCGAGATCAATTTATCGAATTCTTCCGGGTTCAAATATTTGGATATGCCCTCTTCGATCTCCGTAAGCTCCGCTGCCGTCAGGCCATCCTCCATGGCCTCGGATATCTTCTGCATTTCGGATTGGGGCAGCTTATTCATCAGCATGGTAAAAATCTCTTCCTTATCCGCTGTCGACAGACTTTCTTTCCGATCCACGATATCCGTCGGAGACATCACGATCTCTTGATCCTCCAGGGAGGAATCATCGGACTCCGTCGTAGTGGTCCCCATCACGGGCAGAGAATCTTCCGGTGCCTGATCATCAACCGGCGGCTCGTCCGAATCCCCCGATGAGCCTGTAGTCGCCTTGGTGTCCTCTTCTGTCCCTCCGCTCTGATCTGCCCCTGCCCCTGCTGTCAGATCATCAGATGCTGCACCCTGACCGGCGGGATCCTGTGCCTTCGGAATGTCCCCGCTGCTGCCATCTGGCATAGAGCCTGAACCCATGCCCAGCATCGTCTTCATAATGCCTCCAACCCCCACCGACTCCGTCTCCAGTTGAATATTGAAACTGGCAAGAACCGATTGAAGATAAGCATTGACCACAATGCCCGTTGTCACAATCGTCAGTGTACTCACCAGTATGGCGGTAAGGCTGACCTTTAGCAGCCATTTCATCCAATTCATCCGTATCTCCTCCTTCCTCATGCATGCTCAGAAATGACATGACAATGATTGCTTTTGCTTTCTTTTTCCAGTATTGACGGCTCGGAATCGCTTCAACCGTTTTCTATCCATTTTTTCTACTTCTTATTTGATATATTTCATGATTCACGTAAATTCAGGCCACACTAGTCCCGTGTTGTGAAGGCAGGAATCGACCAGACCGGGGTATTTGTGATACATATATAGTCAATTGGAAACTGCATATGAAGGAGGGTTTATTCTAGTAATGATTCATATCTTAATCGCGGATGACGACGCGCATATTCGGGAGCTGCTGCAATATCATCTTCAATCGGAAGGGTATACGGTCTTTACAGCTGCTGATGGGAAGGAAGCCTCTGCTCGCTTGGCGGAAGAACAGATTCATCTGGCTGTTGTGGATGTCATGATGCCGAATATGGACGGCTATCAGCTCTGCGAGGAGATTCGGCGGTATTATGATTTTCCCGTCATTCTGCTGACGGCAAAGGATCAGCTCGTGGACAAGGAGAAGGGTTTTGCTGTGGGTACGGATGATTATCTAACCAAACCTTTTGAGCCAAAGGAATTATTGTTTCGCATCAAGGCGCTGCTGCGGAGGTATCAGATGGTGAACGCAGATAAAATTCATCTGAACGAAACCACGATCGACCGCAAAAGTTATGAGGTTCAGGGACACGGAAAGGTGCTGATGCTGCCGATGAAGGAATTTGAGCTGCTCTCTCAGCTTGCAAGCTATCCGGACCGGACGTTCTCACGCGAGGAACTGATTCAGCTCATCTGGGGGACGGATTTTGAGGGAGATGACCGCACCGTTGATGTTCATATTAAAAGACTGCGGGAGCGCTTTGCGGACCGAAGCGGCGATTTTCAAATACGAACGATCCGGGGGGTAGGATACAAATTGGAGGCCTCGCCGCAATGAAGACCCTCTATTCGCGCATCGTACTTACCACCATCGCTATTATGGTGACCAGCAGCTTGATTGCTTTTGTGCTGTCCAATCTCTACTACCAGTACAATCTTAAGCCTTATAACGATCAGAAGGTCACCACCATGGCCAAGGACATCGGGGATTTCTATGACAGCCACCCGGAACTCAATATTCATGATTATCTGCAGCACATCGGGCAGCTCGGCTATCAATTCTATCTGGTCAACGATCAAGGCAAGGAGTGGCTTTATGGCGGTATCTTCCGTGAACGGGATCTCTCGCCTGAAACCGTGCAGCAAGTGCTGAACGGTACGGTGTACCATGGCATCGCAGAGTTTCCATCAGAGCTGTTCATTACCGGCTTCTTCGACAATGTATTAAGCAACTCTATCGGCATTCCGCTGCAGGTAGACGGCAGCCCTCATGCACTCTTCATCAGACCCGATATTACCGTCCAGTTTGGCGAAATGCGCATCTTCTTCTCGATCATTATGGCTATCGCCATCCTGCTGAGCATTCTGTTGGTTGGCGTCATTACGCGATATATCGTGAAACCCATCGTGAAATTAACCGAGGCTACACAGAATGTGGCAAAGGGCAATTATAACGTACAGCTGAATGTCGCGAGAAGAGATGAGCTGGGGCAGCTCGCGGATCATTTTTCCCAGATGGCCAAAGGTATAGCGCAGCTGGAGCAGATGCGCCAGGAGTTTGTGTCCAATGTATCCCATGAAATTCAGTCACCGCTTGCCTCTATTCAAGGTTTTTCGCAGACGCTGCAAACCAAGCGCTTGTCCGAGGAACAGCAGCAGCACTACTTGTCGATTATCGAGGCGGAGAGCCGCCGGATGTCCCAGCTTAGCAAACAGCTCCTCATGCTGGCTTCCCTGGATAAAGAAGAGAATATCCTGGAGAAATCCACCTTCGACGTTGCCGAGCAAATCAAGCAGGTGTTGTTCCACACCGAATGGAGCTGGCGCAGCAAGGAATTGACCATGGATATGTCACTGCCATCTACCTATATCCACGGCGATCAACAGCTGCTGCATCAGGTATGGACCAATCTCATGACCAACAGCATTAAATTCACCGCTCCGGAAGGCATCATCTCGCTGCGTATCACAGGACAGGACAACCCATCATGCAGCATCGAGATTTCCGATACGGGCATTGGCATTCCGCCAGAACATCTCCCTCACATCTTTGACCGGTTCTATCGTGTGGATGAGGCACGCGACCGCTCCGAGGGCAGCAGCGGACTAGGTCTGGCCATAACCCAGAAGATTGTGCAGATGCACGGCGGACGCATTGAAGTAACGAGTCAGCCTGGAGAAGGAACCACCTTTACCGTGACCCTGCCCACCCTGTAGCTTAAGCCTGATTCCAGTTCATGCGCTGTTCATATTCCATTCCTATACTTGTGGCATATCCCGTAGTGATCATACAGGGAGAAGATGCTACCCCATTACAGGAATGGAGATGAGAAACATGTTTCTTGCACTGCGCGAACTTCAACACGCGAAGCTGCGTTATTTGCTGATCGGCTTCATTATGGTACTGATATCCTGGCTTGTCCTGTTCGTCACCGGATTGGCTCAGGGGCTCTCTTCCGATAATGCCTCATCCATACAAAACATGAAGGCCGACTATCTGATACTTCAGGAAGAGTCCGACCAGCGGATCAACCGTTCCATTCTGACCGATGAGATCTGGAGAGAGATCCAGCGGCATCCGGCTGGAGACCATGCCTCCCCGCTGGGGGTCCACATGAACACCTTGACCAAGGAAGGCTCCACCGCCAAATTCGACGCGGCTTTCTTTGCCATCGATATGGCGAGTATGATGGCTCCCAAGGTTGTGGAAGGAACCATGATAAACAATACGGATGCGGAACATGTGATGGCTGACCGCTCCCTGAAGGATGACGGATACCGGCTTGGTGACCGGATCGTTGATCAGGCAACAGGTGCTGCATTTACGATTGCAGCCTTTACAGAAGGACAGTCCTTCAGCCATGCCCCGGTCATTCACTTGAATTTTGAGGGATGGAAGGCGCTTCAGCCCAGCGGTTCACAGCAAGGGACCATCTATAATGCGGTCGCTCTGAATGGTAGTCCGGAGCAGATGGACGCCTTGGCTCAGGACATATCCGGCATCGAGATCATAACGAAAAGCGAGGCACTGCAGGGGATTCCCGGCTTTCAGGAGGAGCAGGGCTCACTCGTAATGATGATTGTGTTCTTGTTTGTCATCGCGGCTTTCGTACTGGCTGTGTTCTTCTACGTTATCACGATTCAAAAAATGAACCAGTTCGGCGTCCTGAAGGCCATTGGAGCTGGAACCGGCTATCTCGTAAGGAATCTGATCTTTCAAGTGCTGACACTGACCGTGGTCAGTCTTGCCATCAGTATCGGTCTAACTTACGGGGTATCCCTCCTGATAGCCGGCGCCGTTCCTTTTTCCTTAACTCCTTCCGTTGTTCTGCTCTGTTCATTGCTGTTCCTGGCGGTTTCCCTGATGGGTTCTCTGCTGTCGCTCTATCGTGTTATCAAGATTGATGCAATCGAAGCTATCGGGAGGGCTGCATAATGAAACAATCTAAACTGATGCTGGATCAGGTGAGTAAGGAATTCGGCGATGGGGATACGTCCGTTAAAGTGCTGGACTGCATTTCACTGGATATCAAGAGCGGTGAGTTCGTAGCGGTGGTCGGTCCTTCCGGGTCCGGCAAGAGTACCTTCCTGTCCATAGCAGGGGCACTGCTATCCCCTACGCAGGGGCGAATCTGGATGGGTGATCATGAAGTCACCAAGCTGTCGGCCAAAAAAATGAATCAGCTGCGGCTGAGCCATATCGGATTTGTCTTTCAATCCTCGAATCTCATTCCGTATTTGACCGTTCGTGATCAACTACTGTTAATTGCCAAGTTGGCCGGCCAGCAGGGCCAGGAACCAAAGCAGCGGGCGGACCATCTGCTTGAGCGCCTGGGCTTGTCCCATCGCAAGAATCATTATCCCGAGAGCCTGTCAGGCGGTGAACGCCAGCGCGTTGCCATTGCCCGGGCCTGGATGAACGACCCGGAGCTCATTCTGGCAGATGAGCCCACCGCCAGTCTGGATTCTGAACGCGGCCGGACCGTCGTGCAGATGCTGGCCGATGAGGTGAAGCTGCGCCAGAAGGCCGCCGTGATGGTCACCCATGACAAGCGTATGCTGGATCTGTGTGACCGGATTGTATATATCGAGGACGGCAAGCTGTCCGAGCAGCCGCAGCCGATTCTGCTGTAGAATGAAAAGACCGGATCCATCCCGACAAACCTGAGGATGAATCCGGTCTTTATTATGCTGAATGTGCAAACACATTCCAGCTCTCGAAGAAGGCCACATGCCCAATTGGCCGTATGGCTTCTGTCCCCCCTAAATCGAAATGACTGCATATATCCGCTGCCTTTAGCCCCAATTCCAAATAATCAGCGTGCTGTCCTCTATGTCTCTCTCCATTATAGGGTTGATGGACATGCTGCTAGGGGATAATATCCTCAGACAAAGGGACAAATCCTTCCACTTTTGGGTCTTGTATGTTATTTCCAAGGTACAATCATAGATTTCATTCCAAATAAAAAGAAAAACCCGCATGGCATCGCCATTAGCAGGTTTCGCAATATATCTTCTTTTCCAAATTGGAATGGATTCTACTCTTGTTCCAACTCGATATTATTTCTCATAAATCGGAAGCACTTGATTTGTCTGTTCCCGGTTGCGGCCTACGGAGAAGATGGAAATCGGAATACCAGTCAACTCCGATACACGTTCTACATAGCGGCGAGTATTCTCTGGCAGATCCTCCAGCGTCTTCGCTCCGGTAATGTCCTCACTCCAGCCTGGCAGTTCTTCATAAATCGCTTCACATTCAGCCAGCATCTTCAAACTTGCTGGGTAATGTGTGATCTCCTCACCGCGGAATTTATAAGCGGTACAGATCTTAACGGTCTCAAGTCCGCTAAGCACGTCCAGGGAGTTCAGGGACAAGCCGGTAATGCCGCTTACGCGACGGGCGTGGCGCACAACCACGCTGTCAAACCAGCCTACGCGGCGGGCGCGTCCGGTGACGGTGCCGTATTCATGTCCTTTTTCACGGATATAATGGCCGATCTCATTGTCGAGCTCCGTCGGGAAGGGTCCGTCCCCTACACGCGTCGTATACGATTTAGCGACCCCAATCACTTGTTGAATCTTCGATGGTCCTACGCCGGAACCGATACATACACCGCCAGCAGAAGGGTTCGAAGAGGTTACGAACGGATACGTGCCTTGGTCGATGTCCAGCATGACCCCCTGTGCGCCTTCGAACAGCACTTTTTGATTACCGTCAATGGCATCGTTCAGGACAACGGAAGTGTCACGCACATATTTACGAATGATTTCAGCGTATTGCAGGTATTGAATCAGGATTTCTTCAACCTCAAGTCCTTCCCCGCCATACACTTGGGTAATCACTTGGTTCTTCTCCTTCACCATATGGCGAAGCTTCAATTCAAACTCTTCCGCATCCATCAGATCCGCGATCCGGATGCCGTTACGAGCGGCTTTATCCATGTAACAAGGGCCGATTCCCTTGCGAGTCGTGCCGATTTTGTTGGGACCTTTGCGATCCTCTTCCAGAGCGTCCAATACCATATGATAAGGCATGATAACATGAGCACGATCGCTGATTACCAGATTATCCGTGCTGAATCCATTATCATGAATATAATTAATCTCTTCAATAAGTGCAGCCGGGTTAACCACCATACCGTTTCCGATCACACAGGTTTTATCTTTATAGAATACTCCGGATGGAATCAAGCTAAGCTTGAATTTTTTACCGTCAATCAGAATGGTGTGGCCAGCATTATTGCCGCCTTGGTAACGGGCTACCACGTCAGCGCTTTCCGCTAAATAATCCGTGATCTTCCCTTTCCCTTCATCTCCCCATTGTGTTCCCACAACGACTACCGTTGACATAATCATTCCTCCGCCCGGGCTGTTACACCCTTATTATTTCACAAAACACTGATGTAATAAGCATTTCATTATGATTAAAAAACAACCTCACTGCATTAAAGCAGCAATAACAGTGTAACAGCCCCATTTTTTAAAGTCAAATACAAAAACGAACAATCGCACATCAGTGTGTACGATTGTTCGGAATTAGGACGAGATTATGGAATGATTTCTGCTTTATTCGGGAATGTGCAATAAGAAACGCCCTGAACTTACAGGTTGCGGCAGGTATTAGAGATTTTCCCGAACTTTACGACAAAGGCCACATGCGCCATTAAGAAACCAATAGAATCCTTGCTAACAAGCTGCCTCTGTCGTCACCCGGCTGCAAAGGCATCCGCATGCGTTCGCTCGTAATTAACGAACTTGTTAAAGTTCTTGAGGAACACCAGCTCTACTGTGCCTACGGGACCATTACGCTGTTTGGCAATGATGATCTCGATGATGTTCTTCTTCTCCGTTTCCTGATTGTAATAATCATCCCGGTATAAGAAGGCCACGATATCGGCATCCTGCTCAATTGAACCGGATTCCCGAAGGTCACTCATCATCGGACGCTTGTCCTGACGCTGCTCCACGCCCCGGCTGAGCTGTGACAGCGCAATAACCGGCACCTCAAGCTCCCGGGCAATCTGCTTGAGCGTACGTGAGATCTCAGATACCTCCTGCTGCCGGTTCTCGCCCGCCTTGCCGCGTCCATGAATGAGCTGCAGATAATCGATCAGTATCATGCCGAGCCCCTTCTCTTTCTTCAAACGGCGGCATTTTGCACGGATATCGGCAACCGTTACGCCGGGTGTATCATCAATGTAAATTTCCGCTTCCGACAGTGCCGCAATGCCCATGGTCAGCTTGGACCAATCGTCGTCACCCTTAAAATCCCCGTTCCGCATGACATTTGCATCCAGATTGGCCTCGGCGCAAATCATACGCTGAACCAATTGCGGCGCAGACATCTCCAGACTGAAGATGGCGACGGTTTCCTTAGCCCGGATAGCCACGTTCTGGGCAATATTCAGTGCGAAGGCCGTCTTACCTACGGACGGACGAGCCGCCACAATAATCAAGTCATTTCGCTGGAATCCACTCGTCATTTTATCCAGATCAACGAAGCCGGACGGAATCCCCGTTGTATTCCCGCGGTTCTGGTGGAGGACCTCCACCTTCTCAAATACTTCCATCAGCACATCGCGAATCGCAATGAACCCGCTGCCTGTGCGTCGGTTGGAAATCTCCAGAATGCGGCGCTCTGCTTCACTCAGCATGCCGGATACATCTTCGCCTCCGGTGTATCCCTCGCTGACAATCTGTGTTGCTGTTCGAATCAACCGCCGCAGCATCGATTTCTCTTCGATAATCTGAGCGTAATAATCCACGTTGGCCGCCGTCGGAACCGCATGGGCCAGCTTCGCTAAATAACTGACTCCTCCGATTTCCTCCAGTTGACCTTTATCCTGAAGAAGAGATGTAAGGGTCACCAGATCGATCGGTTGATTGCCTTCTCCAAGCTGCACCATAACTTCGTAAATCATCTGGTGCGTTTTATCGTAGAAGTCCTCGGACTGCACCCGCTCCATCGCTGTGATCAGCGCTTCACTCTGCAGCAGAATGGCACCCAGCACCGCCTGCTCTGCCTCAAGGTTCTGCGGAGGGACCCGATCGAAATAGAGTTCTCCTCCCATATTACTCCTCCGTGATTTGAACCTTGACCGTCGCCTTGACGTCAGGATGCAGCTTCACCGGAACCTGGGTTACACCCAGACTGCGGATCGGATCGCTAAGTTCAATTTTGCGTTTGTCGATTTTGATCTTCTGTCCTGCCAGCGCCTCAGCGATTTGTTTGCTTGTGATTGCTCCGAACAGCCGGCCGCCTTCGCCTGCTTTGGCTTTCAGGACAACCGTCATCTCTTCCAGCTTCTTGCCAAGTGCCTGTGCATCTTCCTTCTCCTGAGCTTTACGCTTCTCCTCGGAAGCTTGTTGCTGCTCCAGGTTCTTCATGTTGCCATCGGTTGCCGGGCGAGCAACGCCACGCGGAATCAGAAAGTTGGTAGCGTATCCTTCGGATACTTCCTTCACTTCACCTTTCTTGCCTTGGCCCTTCATATCTTTTATGAAAATGACTTTCATTCAAATAACCCCTCTTTCGCTTCGATGTCCGCCAGTACCTCCATCAACTTCTCCTCTGCCTTCTCAGGCGTCGTATCCAGCTGTACTGCGGCGTTCGTTAAGTGTCCGCCTCCCCCGAGACGTTCCATAATCATCTGAACATTCATCTTGCCCATCGAACGGGCGCTAATACCAATCTTGCCGTCGGTGCGTTCGCTAATAACAAACGATGCCTGCACATCCGTCATATTAAGCAGCATATCCGCTACTTGAGCGATCAGCAGCTGCGGCATGGGCTCCCCGTTCTTCGATACCGCAATAGCGATATGGTCATATACCATTCTAGCATGTTTTACGATTTCTGCCTTCGCTATAAATTCTGTCAGATCTTCCTTGAGCACCCGCTGAATCATCATCGTATCGGCACCGTGACGCCGCAGGAATCCGGCGGCCTCGAATGTTCTCGATCCCGTGTGCAGCGCAAAATGCTTCGTGTCCACCGTAATCCCGGCTAATAACGCGGTGGCTTCAACCGGGGTAAGGGATACCCGCTCGTGAATATACTGAAGCACCTCCGTGACCAGCTCGCAGGTCGATGAAGCATACGGCTCAAGATAGATTAACACAGCGTCGTTGATGAACTCTTCACCGCGCCGATGGTGATCCATGACAACGACCCGGCTGGCACGATGCACCAAACGCGGTTCCATCGTCATGGAGGCTTTATGTGTATCAACGACAACCAGCAGCGTATGCTCCGTCATCATCTGCATCGCTTGTTCTGTCGAAACGAATCGGCTCATCAACGCCTCATCCTTCCGGACCTCTTCCATAATCCGTGAAATGGATGGGTTCAATCCCTCCAGGACAATGTAAGCCTCAACCTTGTACATCTGGGCAGCTTTCAGCACGCCGATGGCTGCTCCGATCACATCCATATCCGGCAGCTTATGCCCCATAATGATGACTTTGTCGCTCTCCTGCATCAAATCACGCAGCGCATGGGAGATGACGCGCGCTCTTACCCGCGTCCGCTTCTCCACCGCATTGGATTTACCGCCGTAGAAGGAAAGGCGCTGGCCCGCTTTGACTGCGGCCTGGTCTCCGCCACGGCCAAGAGCCATATCCAGACTGGATTGCGCCAGCTGACCGAGCTCCGTGATGTCATCAGAGCCGAAGGCAAGGCCGACACTTAAGGTTAATGGCACCTTCAAATCAGCCGTCATCTCCCGGACTTCATCCAGGATCAGAAACCGGCTGTTCTCCAGTGCTTCCAGAGATCTGTGGTTCAGCATCATTAGATAACGATCCGACGAAAGTCTCCGCAGATAAACGTTAAATTCACGTGCCCAATCCGTGATCTCGCTGGTTACCTTTGCAATCAGCGCGGTCCGCTGCTGATCATCCATGCCCTGCGAAGCCTCATCGATGTTATCTAACATGATGATGCCCAGGGCCAGACGCTCATCCTCATAACGCTGCCTTAGCACCGCCAGCTCGGTGATCTCATCCAGATAAATCAGTCGTTCATCCGGAATGACCGTGGCTCCGTAGAACTTATCCTCGTGAGAGATCTCCAGCCTGATTTCCTTCGGCATTTTCTCCTTGTGTTCCTTCTTCTCTTGGGACTCCTGCAACGCTACCACCAGCTGAGGAAACAGCTCCTGCAAGGATACGCCAACCAGAGTCTGATTCGGAAACATGTTGACCACGAATTGATTATGCCATTCCAAGGTCCTGTCCTCGCTGTACAGCACAATGCCAAATGGCAGCACACTGACGGCTTCACCCTCTACCCGCTGAATCCGGAATGAGAGGTCACCGATGTAATCTACCAGCTCGCGGCGGAACTTCATCTCCGTCTTCAGCATGGCGTATCCGCCTGTTACCGCAAGCAGCAGCCCGACCAGGCCCAGGATCGTGTTGTAGAACGACAGGAAAATAACAAGCAGAAGCACTAGCGCAAACGCCCAGACGGTATGATAGCCGTGCCAGCGTTTCTGCAGAAATTTAGGCATGACTCATCACCCTATCTTTTGTTTTTACTAAAGGCCTGACGAAGTGGAAACGCCAGATCCAGGATTCCGATAATCATAGCCGGCGGGAACAGAACAATCGGGATAGCCGTCAAGAGCGGCACAATCGGATGCCATTTCCGCTCGTGAGCGAGGTAATAGAAGAACCCCAGCGCTTGAATCATGAAACAGATCTGCAGCAATGGCGTAGCATTGGCCACAATCATCTTCATGAAGGTATTGTCCGAATCGATGGTTGCAATATTGATGAAGAAAATAAGCAGGTAGTACCAGATCAGGGAGCGCGGCAGCATCCATTCTCTAGCCGGCTTCAGCCGAGGCACAGACAATCCCATGCTATGGAGTGTAGGGCGAGCCAGCGCGTGGGTTACCACGGTCATGAGAAACGAGCTGATGATCATCGCAAAAGGAACCAAGCGCATCGTCTGATCCTTAATCAGCTGCGTATCAAGCTCCGTTCCCAGGAACTGACCACCGATCCCGCCTTCAACGCCCATCTCCGAAAGCGGAGCGGTCGTCATTTTCACGATCTCATCCACATAATCCGACAGGTTTAACTGGAAGAAAGCTGTGCTGATCATCAGCAGCAGAAGCATCTCCACCAGCATGACAGCCATGCCATACTTCAATACTTGCATTGCCGACTTCCGCTTCCTGTACAAATACCCCATAATAATTCCCGGAACCGCAAAATAAATCGCGAATAACAGATAGATGGGATCAATCAGAAGCGCAATAAGCCACACCAGCACCACATGCATAAAAAAAGATTTTGTATTCAAAGCCGTAAATAGAATCGCAACCGGCAGAACTAACAAGAAAGCCGTTACGATCGAAAAGGGTGTGAGTAATGATAGCAGCAGAAGCAAATAAATAACGCTCCATACCGCCGTAGTCCAGCGCAGTTTCAATATGTTCACCTCTTACGCAAATGTTCTTCGAGTGCGGAAATATCCTGGTACCAATCTTCCAGCTGATGTCCTTCCTGCTTATGCTTTTTCAATTTTTCTAACAAGAGATCATCCATATCCCGATAGGTCAAGCCGAGCCTTCGGCCCAGTATGTACGAGCTCATCATCAGGCTTGCCAAACTATCTCCAACCTTTGTAGTGCTGCCTTCCCATAGAGCTTTGAATAACCGGGATACATTATCGATTACTTCGGTTTTGAGCCATTCAATCACTTTAGCGCGTTTAGCTACATCCAAGTCCTTCGGCATATTTGGCATATCCATCTCTCCCTGAAAACAGCTTTATTCTCCATTATAGCATAAAAAAAAGCCACCCACACAAAGGCCCAGGGCACCCTGTCCATCCTTTAGTCCCATGGGAAAGAGATAACCTACCTTCTCTTTGTACTCCAATTGGGCCCAGCTTATTCCCCCGACTTCTGATCTTTTGGATAACTATGAAAAAACAGGGCGTGTTACCCACGTCATCATCGCGGTCCCACACCCTTGTTATTTACAATCCTAGATGGATTGAGGCGCCCCTTGGGACTCCATCGTCTCCTTGGAAACAAACCGTTCACAGTACTCAATAATGAGGCTTCTGCGCACAATCCCGATAAAGCGATTCATATCATCCACAACTGGCACGAAGTTCTGCACTTTTGCCAGATTAATCAGATCCTCCATCCGGGCATCGATGGACACCGGCTTCATGTCCATGCGGAAAGGAACATCCTTAAGCAAAAATTTCGAAGCGTTCTCAAATGTGATTTTGCCATCCGAGTTCTTCATATGCCACAACAGATCCCCTTCGGTCACCGTTCCAGCATACTCGCCGTTCTTACCGAGTACGGGCACAGCCGTATATCGATGAAACTCCATGCGTTCCAGCGTCTGCCTGAGTGTGGAATCCAGCGTTAAACAGATTACTTCCTGCTTCGGCAATAGAAAAAAAGCGATATTCATAAAACATTATCCTCCTTATGACTTCAACATCATGAAGCCATGTTAAGTAACCTTCTCTTATGAAGCCTAGGTATGCAGGTTACTCCTTCCCCTATCCATACTCATACATACGTTAGCTTCATCGTTCTGATTCCCTTGTATAGGGCACAAAATCAGCAGCCAGACAACCCGGACTGCTGATTGAGGTGAAGCAACGCACTATGACCATCATCCGGAAGTACCGGTGTTTATTTATTTCAGTTTTTGCTTCTCTGCATCTTTTGGCTGCAGCAGTTGGTTGGCCGGTGTGTTCGGATCCATCCAGCTGTCAATCAGATCGCGGGCTTCCTGCACATCTTCCATATCGGGTTCATTATAATAAACACCGCCTATTTTCATGCCTTCGCCCATAATCGTATAGCTGGTCATATCCACCTTGCCTCCGGTCAGCATCTGCTTGGCCAGATCAATAATGAACTTTGGCTGCATGTCGGTTTGGAAATTATCACCCATGATCTCAATCAGCTCCGGCACCTTGCCGATCTGATCAAGCTTCATGACCCGCTTGGCAGCGACATCCAGAAACACCTGTTGTCTCTTCGCCCGATTAAAGTCGCTATCTTCACGGTAACGCACATAATTCAAGGCTTCCTCACCGTTGTAAATCGGCTTGTTTGCCTCGATCGTAAATTTCTCGTGGTCTTTGCCTTTATTGACGATATCCTTGCCAATCGGCAGTTCAACCCCGCCAATGGCGTCAACCACGTCCTTCAATCCCTGAAAATTAATGGAGGCATAATAGTTGAGGTCCTCCTCAAAAAATGCTTCCATCGTATCTTTGGCCATCTGATGACCACCAAAGGCAAATGCGTGGTTAATCTTATCCTTCTTGTCCTTACCGATAATATCGACATACGTGTCCCTTGGAACTGAAATGAGCAGCACCTTGGAATCCAGTGGACGCACAACTGCATAGATCAACGTGTCCGAACGCGCAGGCTCATCCTCCCGCTGGTCACTGCCCAGCAGCATGACAGAGAACGGTTCGCTTTGAAGTACTACAGGCTCGGGTGTCTTGTCGCTCTGCAGCGGTTTATACGATTTCTGCAATGATTCCTCTACATCCTTTGCCATAAACAAATCAAAGGCTACAACCGCAAGCTGTGTTCTGAACAAAAATGCGGATGATCCCAGCAGTATGACAACAGCGAGAGTAATATATATTGATTTCCTCTTCATGAGTTCGATTCCTTCTTTATTATAAAATAAATTAATGGATAAGTCAGATCGTTAAAGGCCCTTAATTGCACCCAAAGCTACTTGGCTCACCCTCCTTTCCTTATTAAACGGGATATCCTCCCGTTGACTCACTTTTATTTAGAAGACCAGCTTCAGCACATCATCTATTGTAAACCAGATGATTATCAATTGTGAACCCTTCACGGGCAGTTCTATAAATCTACCAAATCTTCATCTATCAGCTAAACAGCAAGCTTGTCATGTGAAAGAGCAAGCTTATCATGCGAAAGAGCAGCTGCGATTCCCGAATATTGAAACCAGTCATCCAGCCGCTCTTTCCATGTTAACGTTTTGGCAAATCCGTAGTCAAATAGCTTTCGGGTCTCCTCAAATCTTGCTTCTTTGGATTCAGTTCCCATGACAACCGCGATAAGCCGGCTGCCTTGCTTCTCGGCCGTACCCGTGAAACAGTACCCTGCGTTGACCGTGTATCCTGTCTTTAAGCCGTCTGTACCTTCATAAGAGTAGGGGCCTCCCAGTGACGGCAGCATCCAGTTGGTGTTGCTTAAATATAAATTTCGTCCACTTATTTTCGTTTGAGTCTTGCTGGAGGTGCTGAGAATATCGGGGTGGCTTTTAATCAAATGCGCGGCAAGCTTGGCAGTGTCTTCGGCTGTCATAACGGTTTCTCTCTCCGAAGACCATTCCTGGTCGTTGTCCGTATGGCTCTCTACGCCCGAAGCATTCACGAAATGCGTAGAACTGGACAGCCCGATCTCTTTAGCCTTGGCATTCATCTTCTGGACAAACGCCTCCTCGGAACCTGCAAAATGCTCCGCAAGAGCGACGGCGGCATCATTGGCCGAATAAACCGTTATGCTCTGGAACAACTCGCGCACCGTAAGGAATTCACCGGACTTTAAGGCAATCTTAATTCCACTTACGCCGCTTGCCGTATCGCTGATCTGAACTTCATCATCCCAGGATTTTTTTCCTGTTTTGATATCATCCAGTATCACCAATTCTGTCATCAGCTTGGACATGCTTGCAGGCGGTAAGGGGATATCGCCGTTCTCGCTGAGCAAAATACGCCCGGTGTTCAGATCCATCAAGACAACCGCTCGCGCGTCCACCTTGGGCCTAAACCCCGCTCGTTCTATATTTCCTATGACCACCGCCCCAATGGGTACGGTTATTAACAATACCATCACCAGCCAAAGCCACCGTTTTTTCATAGAATTTAGCCCTCCATACTATTAGACGGATGAAACGGGCATTTGGTCTGCTTTTTTTCAAAAAAAATATTTAGGAATATTTGTAAGTTCATTCACTGGTTTAACGGAAAAAAGGACCCCCATCCGCCCATAGACGGAGGAAATCCTTGAGTAACTCTGTTAAACTTCTTATCCATATGAAGTTAATTGTCAGAAAACTTAGATAAGAAGAGTCATATTAAGCGTAGTGACAAGCTACAAAATGATTATCGCCCATATTGCGGTATTCTGGAATCTCCTGTTTGCACAGATCCGAAGCCAGCGGACAGCGAGTGTGGAACTTACAGCCGGATGGCGGATTCGCCGGGCTTGGAATGTCGCCTTTCAGTACGATCCGATCGCGCTTTAGCGTTGGATCCGGTACGGGTACGGCTGACAGCAACGCTTTGGTATAAGGATGGAGCGGATTGCGGAACAGCTCTTCCTTGCTGGCCATTTCTACCATCGATCCCAGATACATTACCCCAATTCGATTGCACAAATGCTCTACAACGCTGAGATCATGAGAAATGAACAGATAGGTCAACTGCTTCTCACGCTGCAAGTCACTAAGCAAGTTGATGATTTGCGCTTGGATTGAAACATCCAATGCCGATACGGGCTCATCCGCTACGATAAAGTCGGGATTTAGAATCAACGCACGGGCAATCCCGATCCGTTGTCGTTGTCCGCCAGAGAATTCATGCGGATAACGATCATAGTGATATGCGGCAAGGCCGCAGATCTCAAGCGTTTCAATAACCCGGTCTTTAAGTTCTCTGCGATTAACTAAGCCGTGGTCAATCAGAGCCTCGCCAATCGCTTCCCCTACTTTAATTCTTGGGTTCAGCGAGCTAAATGGATCCTGAAACACGATTTGCATTTTCGGACGAAGTGCACGCAATTTTTCTTTAGATAATGAATGGATATCCTGACCATTGAAGATTACTTTACCTTCTGTTTTTTCCAGCAAGCGAAGAATGGTCCGGCCAATGGTGCTCTTACCGCAGCCTGATTCGCCTACAAGCCCAAAGGATTCGCCTTTGTTAATGGAAAAGCTGACGCCATCGACCGCTTTTACATTGCCCACCGTCCGCTGCAATATGCCGCCGGTAATGGGAAAGTATTTCTTCAAACCATCAATTTCGACCAGTGCCTGACTCATTGTGCTTTCCCCTCCTCTTCATACAACCAGCAAGCGACCTTGTGGCCATTCGGATCGGTACCGAGCGGAGGTGTTTTCTCTGTACATATCTGCATGCACGATTCACAGCGATCATGGAAATGACAGTTGTCTCCAAGATCCACCGGGTTTGGAACCTGTCCCGGAATTGAGTACAGACGTTCCTGCGTCTGGTTAATAATCGGTTTAGCTTTCAGAAGTCCTTTGGTATAAGGATGCTTCGGATGCTTGAAGAGCTCGATTACAGGCGCTTCTTCAATGACTTTACCTGCATACATAACTACAACATAATCCGCCATCTCGGCGACCACACCCAGGTCATGCGTAATTAACATAATGGATGTGTTCAGCTTCCCTTTAATATCGCGCATCAGATCCAGAATCTGGGCCTGAATCGTAACGTCGAGTGCTGTTGTTGGCTCATCAGCGATCAAGAGCTTCGGATTACAGCTGAGTGCAATGGCAATCATGATCCGCTGGCGCATACCGCCACTAAGTTCATGCGGATAGGAGTCGAAAATCTTCTCCGCACGCGGAATCCCAACGAGATTAATGAGGTCAATTGCACGTTTTTTTGCTTCTTTACGGTTAACCAACTGATGAAGCAGAATCGGTTCAACAATTTGTTCCCCGATCGTCAATACCGGGTTAAGTGAGGTCATCGGTTCCTGGAAGATCATGGCGATATCATTACCACGAATCAAGCTCATTTCGCGCTTGCTCATCTTCAGAAGGTCCTTGCCATCATAAAAAATCTCGCCCCCTACTGGAGGTGTATCAATTAAACGCATGAGTGACATGGCTGTCACGCTTTTACCACAGCCCGATTCACCTACCACGCACAGTGTTTCGCCTTCACGGATTTTGAAGCTGACATCGTCGACGGCTTTTACAGTACCTGCGGAGGTTTGAAAATGCGTTTTTAAATTACGGAATTCAACTAGTTCTTTTGCCATATTCGCATCTCCTACTTCTTCATTTTCGGGTCAAGTGCGTCGCGAAGCCCGTCACCAATCAAGTTGATTGCAACAACCGTTACAAGAATACACATGCCTGGCGGTATCCAGAGCCACGGTCTCTTACGGAAGTCAATCAAATTGTTTGCGGCTGAGATCATATTCCCCCATGATGGCGTTGGTGGAACAACACCAATTCCAAGAAAACTCATTGCAGATTCAAAGATAATCGCCCCTGCTACCCCTAAGGTTGCAGATACAATAATAATCGGAATCGTGTTAGGAAGCAGGTGACGGAAGATTTTGCGGCGATCCTTGAGTCCTAAAGCTTCGGTCGCTTGCATAAACTCCTGCTCGCGGAGCCCCAAAATTTGACCACGAACGAGACGGGATATACTACTCCAGCCGAGTACCCCGATAATTAACATCAGGAAATAGATACGGTCCGTTGGCTCCACCTTCAGGTCTGACAAGATCGCGCCCAGAATAATCAGGATCGGCAACGTAGGCAGAGCCATAAAGATATCAGCCATACGCATAATCAGCGTGTCTACCCATTTACGATAAAAGCCTGCTAGAGCTCCCAAGGTTGCTCCGATGATGACCGAAATTCCTGTCGCAACGAGCCCAACCAAAAGAGATATTCGTCCAGCAAGCATTATGCGCAGCAGAATGTCTCGGCCCAGCTTATCGGTACCCAGCCAATATTTCGAGCTAGGGGGTAAGTTCTTGTCTAGCTTACTGTAATCGTACAGGGAATAAGGCGAAAACATCGGGCCAATAAAACATAGCAAAAACATAAATACAACTATAAAAAGTCCGATAACAGCAAGACGGTTTCTGGCAAAACGGCGAATCGCAATTCGCCATGGGGAATCCGGCCGCTTCTTCGGAACTGGTAGATTCGTTTTTAATGGTGCAGCCTCTGCGGACAATTGAATCTCCTCCTACTTTAAGCGAATTCTTGGATCGGCAGCTCCATACAGAACGTCAGACAACAGGTTGCCCAGGAGTGTCAAAACGGATATGAATACTGTGAAACCAAGCATGAACGGATAGTCCCGCATATTGATCGATTCCAGATAAACTTGGCCGATCCCGGGCCAGATGAAAATCTTCTCCATGATGATGGCTCCGCCAAACAGAGATGGCAGCTCGAAGCCCATGAGAGTAATGGCAGGCAGCATCGCATTGCGAAGCGCATGCTTGAAAATTACCGTACGTTCTTTCAATCCTTTCGCACGCGCTGTACGGATGTAATCCTGACGGATAACCTCAAGCATGCTTGTACGGAAATATCGCGTCAAGCTGCCTGTGCTCAGCATTGTAAGAACGGTAACCGGCAAGAACATATGCCATGCGATGTCAACCAACTGATCCCATGTGCTTCCATTCAATCCTGAAGTCTTCATGCCGCCAACAGGGAACCACCCTAAGTCCAAGGCAAAAAACTTGATGAGAAGGAGTCCGATAAAGAAAGAAGGAAGTGACATACACAAGAAGATTACAAGAGTTACGATCTTATCGAATAATGAGTACTGAAACTTCGCTGAGAAGACACCAGCAAAAGTTGCTATAATCCAACTTAATATTAAACTGAAAATTGCAACAAAAAAGGAATTCCATACGTAATTATTCATTACGGTTGTGACAGGTTGTTTGTGCACAAGGGAATCTCCGAAGTTACCCTTTAACATATTGCCCATCCATGTGATGTAGCGCTCTACAGGTTGCTTATCCAAACCATAAATTTCCCGAAGCTGAGCTGCCTTTTCAGCAGTCATCGTCGGGTTGTTCACTGCAGTAATATAATCACCTGGTACCAATGATGATATGGCAAATATAAGAATTGATATCCCGATCAAGGTCGGGATGATCTGCAGCAGCCTCCGGATAATGTACTGCTTCATAATATTCCTCCCGGCTTATAAGTGCATATGCCCAGCTCTTGCGAGCTGAGCATATGTTTCTTGATGCTATTGTTGAATTTCTGCTTTGTACAGATCAACTGCAAAGTTTTTGTAAGGTGTGATGTCAATGCCGTTCAATCTGGAGTTAATCGCCCACATATCGCGTCTTTGGTAGATCGGAAGATCCGGAACGTTCTTGTTCAGCACTTGATATGCTTCTGCATAAGCCGCTTTTCGCTCTTCCAAATCGAAGGAGTTCAGACCTTTCTTCATAGCTGCATCATATTCAGGGTTGGAAAATCCGATATCATTTTGCTGTCCGTCCGTAATGTATACGGTGGAGTCTGGGTCTGGAGTCAAGCCCCAAGCAGCAAAGAACATTTCGAACTCGCCTTTATCCTTCTTATCCATGATTGCGTTAAAGTCCAATGTTTCAGACGTCAATTTGATTCCCAGCTCTTGGTAGTTCTGTGTCATAATCGGAATCAGTGCATCAATTACCGGGTTGTCAGCAGTTGCCGAGAAGTGAATTTCGAATTTCTTGCCATCTTTCTCACGTATGCCATCAACACCTGGAGTCCAGCCTGCTTCATCAAGAAGCTGCTTCGCTTTCTCAACATCGTACTCATACGGATCAATACCTTCATTCGTGAAAGCCCATGATTCGCTGGATTGTGGAATATTGATTACGTTCGCATATGGACCATAAATGATTTCAACAGCTTCAGCACGGTTCAAACCGTACATCAATGCCTGACGAACTTTAACATCTTGGAATTTAGGATCTTTATGGTTCAAAGCAATATATCCGTAACCATTGTATGGGAACATGTTATAATCCAAGAAGCCCATTTCTTTAATAGCCTCTACGTTATCTTCGCTAACGGAAACCATATCTACATCGATTTCACCGGATTGGAACATAGCCAATTTGGTTTCGTCGGTAGTAGTCTTATAGATGACGTTCTTGATTTTTGGTGTGCCCAAGAAATAATTAGGATTAGCTTCCAATACTACCTCTTGTCCAGGAGAGAAGCTTTTCAGTACATATTGACCACTGCCGACTGGTTTGGCATGCAGGTCTTTCATGTACTCTAGATCCCCTTGCTTGTAACCTTTCCCATAAATGGATTCTGGAACAAAATACACAGTACCCAGATTATCCTTAGTCATTGCGTTTGCTTCTGTAACTTCGATTTCAATGGTATTGTCATCAATGACTTTAATCCCGGAAATCTCGTCTGCTTTACCATCGTAATAATCTTTTCCACCTTTAATGTTAACGGACAGAAGGTCGGATTGACCGTCGTAGCTCTTATCATGTAAAACTTTCAAGGCGAAGGCATAGTCTTTCACAGTGACTGGATCGCCATTAGAGTAAGTCACACCCGGCTTTAGTTTAAACGTGTATTTCAATTTATCTTCGGATACTTCTACGCTCTCAGCCAGGCGATTATTATAAGTTCCATCACCGTTTAGCGAGAAGAAACTATCAAAAATTGCGTCTACAACATAACGGTCATATGCTGTTTGCCAGTAGAATGGGCTAAATACCCCTTTTGGTGCTGTCATACCAACAATAAGTGTATCTTTACGATTCAATGCAGCTGCTGGGTTCAATGATGGATCAGTAGCTTCGAAGTAACCTTGGCTCTCATCTCCACCTTCGGCTGGCGGTTCTGTAGTTTCTGTGCCATTGCCTTCAGCTGGTGGTTGCTCTGTTTGCTCCCCTTGACTTGGTGGCTGTTCTGCTGTTCCTCCGCCCGAGCACGCTGCCAGAACCGTAACGGCCATGAGCATGATCACGAACAAGAGTGATATTCTTTTCTTCATGCGAATCCTCCTCTTAAAAAATGTTGTTGCTATAAATTATCAGGACGAATATTGAAATCATCCTTAAATAATTTCGGGTACTTATACTTAAAAGTTCCTGGGATGTCATTGCATGATGTGAAATAAATTGAAAGATTTACAGAAAATATACCATTGGTCAATTAGTGCCAAAGTCTCTAGCAATATCTTCTTGCCTATAAAATTAATGTTATGATACGTGTAAATTTAGGTAACGTCAATTACTTTTTTTCATTTTTCCTAAAAATCATGTTTTTAACGTCATTTTTGAGGTTAATAAATCATTTTAATCGCTTACTTTATCCTTCGTTTACTGAAAATGTATGTAATTTCAAGGTTAATATACATTTTATAGTCAATGTTGGTTTCATGTATGTAGGTTTTTCTAACAATCATTTTAATAACCATTCAATTTCCCGCCTTGTAATTCTAATATCTATTGAAATTATGTTATATATAAGTGAGGTAATATACCGTAATTTTTGATTTGAGTGGCTATAATATCAACTTGGCCTATTTTCGATGTTAAATATTGTTTTCCCAACATCCGCCCCTAGGGCTAGGAACCGTGGACCATCCGAAGTTCATGAATCCTCTCACTGACCAAACAAAAAAACAATCCGGAGGCGGATTCCGGATTGTATCGGACAATTACAGTTGTTCTAAGTCTAGGCCTCGTGCCGTGCTGTGCTCTTAAACTTACGAACTAAATATTCTTCACCCATGCCAGTTTCAAATCCATCTCCTCGATGCACTGCTGCCGGTCATTCGAATCGTCTGCGATAAGCGGCGTAACCGGATAAATCCGCATCGGTCCCCGGTATGTTTTCAGCAGAGGCTGCAGTGAATGGACCCCCTTTACATCCGGATTCAGCCACCTCTCCATGTTTTCCTTGGACAATATGGCTGGCATTCGGGTGTCGAACTCCCGAATCGACTCATTGGCTTCTGTCATGAGAACTGTACAGGTTCTCATTTCGACTCCTCTTGCATCATTCCATGTCTCATACAACCCGGCCATGCCAAAAATCCTATTGTTCTCCACCACCGTCCGGACCGCATAGCTGCGCTTTCCAACGATTCTCCAATAATACAGACCGTTGCAAGGAATAATACATCTGCGAGTATCAATGGTTCTTCGGTATGTAGGATTCTGATCCACTGTGACCAGATCCGCATTGACCGCGTCCTTTCCCCAATAAGGGACTAGCCCCCAGCGGTATTCGTCTAGTATCCGTTCTCCTCCCTCCTGGGTGACAACAGGCACCGATTGGGTCGGGCTGATATTGTAGCGGCTCTTAAAATAATACATCACCCTGCTGATCCCAAAATAATCATTCAGTTCTTCGAGACCGGTGGACATGGAATATCGTCTGCACATACAATTACCTCCTTTTCCCTTTAGCATCTAGATAAAGGAGGTTAAATATGCATCATTCGACGACCACTTCGTTTCTTCCATATGATGTACGATTGTATCCTAGGAATGGACAGGAAATTTCGAATCATCATATATAGACTTATGTTAATACTCATTTATCTTTCTTCTCTTCTAATCAGAATTATGATCAAGAGGATTCTATGTATACTCACAATAGACATCCTTTTCATAAAACCGCCCATTCTGGTTTGTGCCTATTGTACCTTCGGTATAAGTTTCTCTAAATGAGGAGTGCTTATAAATGCCCACCTGTGTTTTTCCAGGATCTATATTAGTACATATATATAGAAGGAATTTTTTATAAAATAACAAATTACCTTTGCCCCTTTCAAAACCAATTGAAAACGAAACCGCGATTTTTGAGACTGTATTGCTCCCGATAGACATTGTCTACCATGATTAGACAATAATTCATGGCTTTAAAACCAAAAAGCTTTAGTATGTATTAGCGTTACAATAACACATTCATCACGATTATGTCTTCTCAGAGAAGACATAATTTCTCCAAAGAGACATGATAGGCATGAACGAATTCATGATACAGAATAAAAATTTCTTTAATTATAGTGACGAACAAACCGTAGAACTGTCGATACCACTCTTTATTAGAACCGTGAATGTCATCAGACATATGTTACATCCGGGTTTCTCCATCATCTTTGCAGATGCTTCATTTCCCTCAAGAATTATCCTCAAGAACAGTGGTATTGAATCTATTAAGCCTCCGTTCCCCAGGATGTGTACCTTAACAGAATTTTCATCGTTCTTGTGCCATAACCCATGCCACGATACTCTTTAGAATTACTATTCCGATACTGAACATATCATTTCTTTCATCCATATGGGGTTTGAATCCTTATATATTTACTCTATGCAACCCTGCAATTCATTGCAGAAGCAAACTACAGTTGAAAACGCTCTCTTTACAGACATAACCAAATATGTTATATTACTTCTATAATTACATATAAGGTGGTGAAACTATGAAAAAGAAATTGGCTATGTTCGGATTAACAGCTATTCTTTCAATTTCTATTACTTCTATTGCGTCCGCTTCTTTTGAGACTGCTTCCTGTGAAACCCAACAATGTTGGATGGATAAATAATTAGTAATATAGGAGGCTGGCAGTAGCATACCCTCCAGCCTTCTATAATTGTCGAAAAGGAAGAATAGTCTCTGCACCTAAGAATCAGTGACTAACTTATACAATACAAGATTGAACACAATCAACGGTCGAACTGATTAAAAAATGTTTACAAGTACAATGATAATCACACTGGTTGTGGAAATTGCCAATGCACCAATTTTTGAACGCTGCTACAGAATGATGCTTATTATATCGGCTTCACGGCTGCAAGTAATATGCGCTCCAGCGAGATCCTCCACCACATCCAAGGTCAAGAATATACTTCACTTCAATATCTACATATTTTTTAATAGTTTGAAGGCATCCATTGTTCTTCAGCTATACGGAGTTGCATAAGTTAAATGAAATCTGCTATCATGAAAATTAATTGGAATTTTTTAGCTTCCCTTCAATGAAATTCACTTTACGTTCTTGTATTCACCAAACACCCCAGTCTTAGATTACTCTTATCTTAGGCTGGGGTGTTTGGTGTTTGATCATCTTCCATAATTATGCTTCTGGTAACCGAGGGACGATAACCGTGATGCATGAATACGAAGTGATATCAAAGTCACCCCCTGATTTATTTATTCTTACCTGGGCTTGCCCTATCTTTGCCGGCAATTAGATATATCCCTCATAATTGGAGGCAATACATTCAAGGATTACAAGTAGTTTATTTGTCGAATAATTCTTGTCAGCAGCCGCAGCATTACAAATCTGCCTAAACTAAGTTGCAAAAGCTTGATTAATCGTTACAGAATTACCGCTAACAGCCCTATCATAAATTGCAACAATTTAAACTTACTACCAAGATATAATATAAAAATTTACACCACGGCTAGATCACAATAGTAGCGTCGATAATAATCTGACTTCTTCAATAATTGTTCATGTGTCCCTATAGCACTAATGCGTCCTTGGTCTAATACAAGAATAACATCACTATTCATCACGGTAGTTAAGCGATGAGCAATAACGATGCGTGTACATGCAATATCAGACAAATAACGATCAATTCTCTCTTCATTTAAATGATCAAGTGAGCTTGTAGCCTCATCAAGCAATAAGACTGTTGGTTTAGTTAGCAGTGCCTTCGCTAATGCAATCCGTTGCCGCTGACCACCTGATAGATTCATCCCCATCTCACTTATCATCGTATGATACTTCATTGGCATCTGCATGATTTCATCATGAATTTGAGCAGCTTTCGCTGCCTCCATTACATCTTCTATCGTTGCTTCAGCTGCAGAGAATCTAATATTATCCAGTATACTGCGATTAAATAGATAAATATTCTGAGGTACAGTACCAATCTGCTTCCGTACATGCTGCATGTCTAAATTATTTGAATAAATATCATCATAGCAAATATGACCTGTTGTTGGTTCAAATAAGCCAATCAACAGATTGACCAAGGTCGACTTTCCTGCACCAGATTGACCAATAATTGAAACCTTCTGACCAGGCTTAATGCTCATACTAATATCACTCAATATTGGATCGGAAAACTTCGAATATGCATAGGAAACATTTTCTAATTCAATCTTCCCTGTCAATTCTATTTTTTTTCTGCCATCGTAATTTTCAATTGAAGCATCAAGTACATCTTGAACTCGTTTTAAATATGAAGTTGTGAGAATAAAGCTATTAACTGTCCCAACCAAACTACCACTTACTCCAAAAAATTGACTTGCTATGGATTGAATCGCAATCAGTATTCCCAGTGATATTACTCCATCAAAGACTCGATATGCACCCACCCATAATATGATAAGTGGTGCCGTTATTTGTAATAAACTAGTCAATGTTACCAGTATGTTGGTGATTCGTTCTTTACTGCGATAAATATCAAGCAGATTCATAAAATGTTGTTGCCACTTCTCAAACATACTCCCTTCAACACCACTGGTCTTGATATGAAATATACCCAACAGCATCTCCGTTTGTACCGATTGCACATTCGTTCCTGCAAGAATCTGACGCTGATTCCATTCAGCGATTACCTTCTTAGTAAATACAATTGCAATGATATTGATTAGTGATAAAGCAACAACTAACAATGCCAATGAAGTAGATTGTATCGACATATATATGAAAAGAACGATTAACATTAATGCATCTAATAACCCACGAATGATACTCCCAGAAATAAGTTCACGTATCATATTCAATGAGTTAGCTCGAAACAGCAGATCACCAAAAGAACGAAGCATAAAGAAACTATAGGGAAGTTTGAGTAAATGTTGAAAAAAATTAGTCTGTAACAATGAATCCAAAACATTGTGCATTGTAATAAGTATTCTACCCCGAATATAGGTAAAAATGGATGAAGTGACTAGCATGATGATAATACCCAATGCCATAACACTCATCATGGTCGTATTAGCAGGCATAATTACCTTATCGATCAATTGCTGAATTAAAATTGGCATTGCTATGGCACACAATTGTAATACAGCAGTTACTAAAAATACAAGCATGAACATTTTTTTATTTTGGATTATAAGTCTGAACATAGTAGCCCAGACATTGGCTGCCTTTACACGCTCGAAGGTTACTGTTGGAATAAGTTCTAACACGTAGCCATGAAAGTGGCGCATAAATGATTCTTCAATCAAATGCTTGCGTCCAATAGCAGGATCAATAATCGTATACTTCTTCTCATTTGAATTTTTCTTATTCTTATTTTTGATTCGCTCCAAAACTACATAGTGATTTTCGTCCCAGAGAATAATAGCTGGTAACTGTAAAGTCTCTAAAAATGACAAGTCAGATTTATAACATTTTCCTGTAAACTGAAACTGTTCCGCTGCCTTCTTCAGCTGATACATACTAGTCCCATCACGTCCACTGCCTAGTGCTTCACGTAAATCATACATACTTATACTACTCTTATAGTAATGCATGACCATTGCCAAACAGCAGGCCCCACACTCCGTTTGCTGCATCTGTTCAATGAATGGTACGCGCCATCGGTGATCTTGTTTATTTTGCCTTTCATCATTCAAACGCATCATCTCCATATCTAACTAAACGATAACATTAGAGTTATCGTGGCAATTCAAATGCAAGTATAGACGGCACCCGATTATCTAACAATCGTAAATATTCGTACCCCATTCCAACAATCCCTGTCATCAATCCATCACACTCCAATCTTGCAATTAAGTGGTTAGATGACTTATATGACTCATAATCTACAATTGCTTGCAATGCCCAATCATTTGCAATATCTTCCAGATTAGGATCATTCATCAGTTTACTTAAGTGTAGCAAAATATCGGCATTGCCTAATATTCCGTGACACAAACAAAAACTATTATATATAGTCCCACGATTCAACAAAGTCTGCAGTGCATTCTTATAGTCTTGATTAACAAATTCCCACTCTTGTGCATGTAGGAGATTCATTGCTTCAAGCTGACGCATAATCTCTGCACGAGCAAGTGCGATCCCTGGAGCACCATGACACCAAAAATCAGCAAATTCCTGTCTATCTGTAGAGCGCAAGTCTCTCCAGTTTTGTTCAATATCCGAATAGTAATGATTTTCATATACGAGCAAACGATTCGCCATTATCAAATACTCATCCCATTTTGAATGATTATTATGAAACCTAGCAAGCCATATGAACGCCCATGCTAACCCAGCTGCACCATGAGATAAACCCGTTAACAATATTTCATTATTTGTAGTACTATGATTATTAACTACATATTGATTCGTCAGTCCATCGGGGTCTATTGTCGAATTAGCATCAAAATTCCATTCCTCCATTAATGTATAAAGGCGTTCTCCAGCCGCCTGTGCCACATGCAAATATACTACATCTAGCAAAGCTTCATAGACACGAAGCAGAACAATAATACAACCTGCAAGTCCCTCAATCATATCATATTTAGTTTCTTGTTCTATTATCCTCATCAATTCAGGTAACCTATTCTTGGCATCTTCTAGCAAGGTATCATCTTTCCATAACAACCCACAATAATTGAGTGCATAAATATGAGCACCTTCCCCTGAATAAGCTGAAGTTGAAATTGTTACTTTTGTATGCAATTCGCTAGCTTCATCCACTTTCGGCCTATTTGTATACATATTATTCAAAAGCTGTCGTGTCATTTCCCGATATTTCTGGTCGGAAGTGATATCCGCTAGTTGAGCGAGATATAACACATAACCGCCTAGACCACTATATATACTATGGTCTAACCATACTGGCTTATATTTATTTCCTTCTCCAACTAGAGAAGAAAACCCAATACACAACATATTACCATCATTTGTTTTGATAATGCGATTCATTATACTATTACCTATTGATGTCGCGTATTGCTGAATTTTTGTGGTTTTATTCTCATTATCAATGACTGTAGTATGGCAATTAAACATATCAAAACGCTGACTATATAAATGACTATCACTATGATGATCACTGTCCTCCATGCTAGACAAAGACCAGCGCAAATATTGTAACTGCTTACTTAGATCATCTTCAGATAACTGCATCAGGTATTGTTCAACTAACTCAATAATCGACATCGGATAAAAATCACGTATACAGACTCCATTCATATCATATAAGTCATGACTGTTAAGTGAGAACATAAAGTAAGGAATATCTTGCTGCTGCATTTGGTCCAACTCACGTTCGATAACGACTTGTGGTGGAAATGTCGAGTTATTAACTATAATATTTAGTAAGCGATAGCGATCTGATTCATTCTGTAAATAATCCGGATGCAGACTATGGGATAACAACTTTCCATACAAGGCTGTCGCGCGAAATACATGGCGACCCGTCGCATCAGAATATGGTAAGAGTATGTCACGAACAAAAGTATCGCGATGCGTAAGCAGTAAGCGATACAAATCACAAAAGCCTTCGATTATATGCTTTGCATATATTGAGCCGTCCATATATTCGCCATTTAATATTGGTCGATTTTGTCCTTCAGCTGTCGTATAAAAATCTTCAATGAAACATTCTTCATCCGTGCCAACATTATTAATACGCTGAATCTTCATTAATTGCGACTTCTGTCCACCTCGACCACCTACTGCACTTAAATCAATATCTAAAAGTGGACTAGGAGAATAAACTCCTGGTAGCATAAGAGATGAAAATACTGTTCGCAAATTTTGCTCTCCTAGCATATTCTGCAATTGGGTCTCTGCTAATGGAGTAAATACTGTCTCTAAATCAATTAATACCGGCTGAGATCCACTTGCGATAATATTCTCAGAATGATAATCGGTAGCACCGCATATATAGCATAATGCCGTTAATGCACCTAGACGATAATAGAACTGTTCCACTTCCATAATGGATTGACATGAATTATGACTGATAAATTCATGATATCCATAAGCCCCACAATTGAGCACATTTGGACTGCTCAACAAATACTTAATACCCCTCTCGTTAATCCACTCAATCATAGTACTGTAACATTCATCTATATGTAAGGAGTGAGGTTTGTACACTAGTTTAGCACCACTGTCAAATTTTAAAATTGCAACTGATTTACCTTTATTATGGGTATCCCCTGCTCCAATCTCTACCCCAGTTAGACAATCATATTCGCAGCCACTTCCCAACTTCGCCTTGAATTTGTTCCAATCTGAACTGTAATGAACAATTACTTCTCGTACATATGAGCTGAACATTAATGTGAATTCTGTCAAACACCTAGCTAAAACTGGATATGTATCGAAGAACTCTCTTAAATGAAGTGAATCTTCTAACAGTTTAAAATACACTTGATATCGTTCGTTCGGCGATTCAGTTGTTAATTCACCTAATTGACTAGCAATGGATATCTCAAGCATCGTTGTTTTGTACTGCAAAGAAGACAAACGCTGTACACACGCTTGCATGAGCCCTTGTTCAACTTGAAATTTATCAATAATATCAACATTAATGTTATTCAGAACTTCCTGAAGATTGCGCCAAAATTCTGCTAGAAATGGACGAATTATAGGACTAGGTTCTATTTCAATAAACTCATTAACATTAGAGGCACTTAATATTCGGCCCAGATTCTCCTCCCATTTTGTATGAATAACACTGCACTTATCTAACTGGACGTGTTTTTCACTCATCACTATTCACTCCTTATCCTATATAAAGAACCATCTATATTCTAATATTTGACATACATAGACCATGCTTTCTACATAGCGATCTTATACGATTGTTTAATGGACCTGAAAGATCCTTTATATAATTCAAGTATGTCATAGTCACAAACATGTATGCTGCTGAACTCAATGTAAAGGTCATTATATACATTAGTAATACTAACTGTTTCAAGATAATATTTGGTTAATCGTTGGAGGTGTATTCATCACAACCGAATGATTTTGGATGATATGAGTATCATCTAATATCATCAATTGATTTACTGGTACAGCATAATTAACAAGAACAAGCAGCGATATAGCATTACTGTTCATTATCTCTAACCGCTTTAGTAATAGAAAAAAATCAGAAGTGAGAAGGTAAAATTTACCATCACACTTCTGAATAGTTACCTACTATTTACTAGCAAAATGGTATTTCTTCTGGTTTCCACGAACAAGCACATTTAGTCCACAGCGTATGCATACAGTCCAAATTATTACTAAGAGGAACAACAATCCCACCACTACCACTACCTGCAACCATTTTCTTTAACTGTTCCTCATCAACTTCGCCAATCGGAGAAACAAACCCTTGCTTTGCTCGTCCCTCAGAAGAGCGATATTGAGCACGTAGTTCATTGATCGACATATACATTTCCTCCTTGTACATGATAGTAGCACTATATAGTATCTCTTAAAAAAAGAAGAGAAGTGCTCATAAAGATACTCTGCCCTCTTTGATAGGGCTTATATAAACATAAACATTCACTGATATGTTTATGTTTATAATAAACTCATAGCACCCAATCCCCGATGCCATTTTCCCACATCCATGTTGTAGCGCTTTCATTTTATAATACAAACTTAATGTTATGTAAATAATGACTAGAATTTCGACATACTTCTTTCTTTAGAGGGTAATACATCTAGCAAAATAGTATATCATCAGGAAGGTACGAAAGTTGACAAAGCTGGTTTGTGAAGCAACATGCACTAATCATAGTGACACCAATTTGATGTGGTTCAGCCATACTACATGCAACCATTTCCTTTAACTGTGCTCATCCACTTCGCCAACCAGCGAGGCATATCCTTGATTTGCTCGCTCCTCGAAAGAACGATATTGAGCACGTAGATCATTGTTCGATATATACATCTTCCTTTCTAAATCATCGAAGCAGTATATAATTCTCTAAAAGTAGAGAATGCTCTCAAGATACTCTGCCTTCATTGTGTCGCTTAAATTAACGAACGATTAAAATATCCACCATAGGACATAATTCCCAGATCTCTAACTCCTCCTTTCTATTAAGTGCTTACATTTTATATTATAAATCGGGTACAATGTTAATAATGACCATAATTTCGACATATTCCTTTTTGAGGGGGTAATTTCATGAAGGCAGGGGCACTATTGAAAAAATTGAGGGTGGAACGAAATATTAGTCAGTCTACTTTGAGTTGTGGCATTTCTAGTAGAACTACTCTTGCTTCATACGAAAAACAAACAAATGATATTCCTCTTGGAAATCTTCTTCTGTATTTGGATAGAATGAACGTTAGATTAGATGAGTTTCAATATTTCTTAGGTTTGGAGTTAACCGAGAAGCATACGCTGTCAGCACAATTGTTTGAGGATTATTATTCTAATAGAACAATCCATGATAAACGTTTAAGCGAAATACTCCAGCTTTATAAAAATACTAATGACCTTTATTATCTATCTCTTTATATGGGAATAAAAGGGGCGATCATTAAAACTTCAGGAAAAGCAATTGACGATTTTCTAAAAACACATGAACAATATATTTGTATGCTAAAGAAACATATTGGAGTAATTGAGAATTGGAGTGCATTTGAACTATCTATATTAATAAATTGCCTGTATATATTTGATGATGATTTTATACTAAGTGTGTCCAAACGTTTAATAAGAGATTTGAATGGTTATAGCCAAATTCGCCTATTCGAAAAGGCCTTATTTACATTTTTCATAAACGCTACAACTCATTATTTATCACTTGGAAAGCATAAACTTGCACAAAATTTTGTGGATCAATTGAAACAACATGCGAAGTTGTCTACTCAATTATATGAGAAAACTATATTATTATTTTTTCAAGGAATTTTAAAATATAACAGTAGTAAAAGAATTGAAGGCGAGAATGATGTCAAGCAAGCAATTCAGATTTTTAAAACGGTAGCTGACGATAAGAAGGCTGAACAAATGGAACGTTTCTTTAAGGATGTCAGAACTACTAAAGAAAGTGATAATGATTAAACTGGTACCCTTACACTGGACACTTCAAAAAAGTGTATTGCGTATAGGTACCAGTTTGTATACTAGACAACAGTTGGGTCGAAGAAGATGACCCGAAATGATCGTTAACAATTAGTGCTGAATCCGCACGTCTCTGCGGGTGAGCAAAATCGATTACTATGCAGATTAAGTGACTCTTTCATATATCATCAATATCTATTGGGACGAACGCCAAGAAAGATTTTTAAGGTCACCGGGTTTAATGTGGAGATGCTTGGGATCAAACGAGTAGAGCAATGCGCCGGTCGCTGGAAGAAAGCCATGATGGGAAGGACGATATTGTTGATTTAGCTGACTCACGCGTAAAGAAGCAGCGCTTCGTCCCTCAAAACATCCACTATTTTCTTCAGAAGAGATCAGAGATAAGGAGGAGCAAAGTTTTTAAACTTTTGGAGGCTCAGTTAACGTAGAAAGGGTTACGGAGGATGTTAGTAATGGTCGAAATCTACACAAGGGTGACTGTTTCGAGCTTATCCAAACGCTGTAAAGCAAGGCTTAGAACGATTGAAACGTTACTTTTGTCAACTGCTAGGCGACTCTCGTTCCGGTACTAAAACCACTTAGAAGCGCCGGTAAACGACTTGCACGCGCCTAAGCGGACGAGCAGGCTGGTGCACAGGCATAAAGGACTCGGACAGTCTATGTCTAGGATTCTACGATGATACCTTCAGGAACTTTCCTGGGTCAGATGAAAGACTATGTAAAGAGTAGGCACTATACTCAACCCTGGGCTGGAGGAATTCGCCAGATACAATATTTCCTTATGTTTTAGGTTGTGTACATATTCAAACACCAGCTGTATACAATTAATCCCTGTACGGCGGTTACTATTTGTCACAAGAGTGTTACGCTCATTTATCTTTGGTTGGTTCGTGAGAACAAGGGGCCCAACTTAATAAACAGCGGCATTATACAGAGGGGGTGGGAGACAAGAACTGAATTGGGATTCAAAACAAAAAAAGCGATCCAGCCTATGGTTAGGCTGGATCGCTGGAACACAATGATTACTCAGTTGTGTATGGAAGCAATGCGATTTGACGGGAGCGTTTGATCGCAATCGTCAGAGCACGCTGGTATTTTGCACTAGTGCCTGTTACACGACGAGGCAAGATTTTTCCGCGCTCGCTGATGAATTTTTTGAGCAGATCTGTATCTTTATAATCAATGTGAGTAATTTTGTTCACAGTGAAGAAACATACTTTACGACGCTTGTTACGGCCGCCACGGCGTGCCGGTCTTTTGTCGTTGTCTCCGCCTTCTCTTTGTTTAAAAGCCATGCGTTGTCAGTCCTTTCCGTATTAAAATGGCAAATCATCATCCGATATATCGATCGGTTTTCCTTCATCGGAAAAAGGATCCTGATTGTTGTTTCGCGAGTAGTTATTGTTCCCACGGTTTCCGCCGCTGCTATTGCTGCTGCTGCTTCCTCCGCTGAACGACGATTCCTCACGAGTTCCTCCGCCACCGCTTGTTTCACGGTTTGACTCCAAGAAGCGAACATTATCGGCAATGACTTCGGTGACGTATACACGCTTACCTTCGTTATTCTCGTAATTCCGCACTTGAATGCGCCCCTCAACAGCCGTCAGACGGCCTTTACGCAGATAGTTGGCACAAGTCTCCGCAAGCTGTCTCCAGGTCACGACCGGAATAAAATCCGCTTCGCGCTCCCCGCCTTGTCCAGTAAATGGACGATCAACAGCAAGTGTAAATTGCGTTACAGCAACACCTGAAGGAGTATATCGCAGCTCGGGATCCTTAGTCAGTCGGCCAATCAAAATGACACGGTTCAACAATCCAATCCCCTCCTAGAACGAAATCAATTACAAAGTCTTCTACATCTTAAGCAACGTCGTTCGTGATGAGATAACGAATAACTTCGTCAGAAATCTTCATGAGACGCTCAAGTTCAGCTACAACTTCAGGTGTTGCGTTGAAGTTTACCAGAACGAATACGCCATCACGGAATTTCTTGATCTCATACGCAAGACGGCGTTTACCCATTACGTCATGCTTTGTAATTTCTCCGCCGTTGGAGATGATGCCTTGGAATTTATCGACTGCAGCTTGAACAGCTTCTTGTTCAATGTCAGGACGAATAATGTACATCACTTCATATTTGCGCATATGTTTCACCTCCTTATGGACTTCGGCCCTCAATCCCTGTTGAGAGCAAGGAGCGAGTCTAACTCGCACCATAATACTATATCAGAACGGATGATCGGATGCAAGTTTCTTTTCCCTGTCGTACAGGCACTCTTCCCTTTATTACCGCGCTTTTCTCACATTCCCTGCGATGATTTGCCGTCCATTGGCGCATGATAATACATGCAGTCCATCCATCATAATGAGGAGGTAGACCCGCAATGGGAGAACAGACCGAATTTCGTGCAGGCGACAAGGCCCCCAACAACGGGGTTTATATGGAAGTAGGCGTCAGAGACCATATCATGGGGATCGAGAATCCGCGACAGATCAAAATGAGCCGAGGTGACACCTTTCCAGAAACCCAGAATGATGACCGTGTATGGTTGAATAAACGCAGAGTACAGCCTAAGTAACAAAAGAAAGCTGTGCTCACTTTTATCCAATAAGCCGCGTCACTGTTGATCATTGTATCTGCAGATGGCATTCGGGTTCCGCCATGAATTGGGCTTTATGGATCCACATATCCATCCACGTGAATCCCTCATTGAACAGGCGAGGTATATATTTCCATCTACGTAACCATGCATACAAATCATGCTTCAGGCGCACATTATAATCAGGCGGTGCATGAGAGAGGTGTGGTTCCGTTGAACGTTGCAGCTGAACGACGCATGAGGTTTCTGATATTCACACGGATTGCAAGCTAAGGAAATGAGCCGAATGCTTGACCTCTTGGACAAGTGAAGCTATTGACAAGGTTCGCATAAGTGCTGATAAAATGATTCCAATTCACAAGCACCGCCTACCCAGAAGGAAGGACCCAATCGGGTCCTTCTTTTTTTCACTTCAGCAAGTGGATTGGATAAATTCCTTAGCAAATCGAAAAACACTCTCTGCAGGATAACCTTGCAAGAGAGTGTCTTATTCAAAGGTGCATATACAGCTTACACCTAACTTATGTAACCGTATCGTTTACATCCATAACAGCGGAACTTATAAACGATGGTGGCGGAAAGGGTGGGATTCGAACCCACGCACGCCTTGCGACGCCTAACTGATTTCGAGTCAGCCCCCTTGGGCCTCTTGGGTACCTTTCCACAGCAAGATTGATTATAGCATGGAAACGTTGTCTCGTCAACAGCTTGTCTGTTCTCTGACCTACCTTAGACACAGTGACCGAAGCTGAAGTTCAAATCCAAATATCCATTCCCTAGATCCCTTGCTTCGCATACAGCTGCTTGGGATACCTCCTCGGGAGGAGATATTACGGAGTATCCCCTGCCCCTTCGGAATCCTGTGCCGAACGTAAAACCTTCTTCAGGTTCTTCTCGAACTTTCCTCTTGGTATCAGCACACTATGCTGGCACTTGGTACACTTGATCCGAATGTCCATCCCCATGCGAATAATCTCCATCTCATTATTCCCACAAGGATGAGGTTTCTTCATCTGAACGATATCCCCTAACTGAAATACCTTGCGTTCCATGGTTTCCGCTCCCTTGGTTTCATCTCTTTCATCTTATCTATTATATATCATTAGATAACGAAATTGATCAACCCTGAGCACGTTCTTGTCCCATCTCCCGTGCTTCGATCGCCTGTTTGATATCGGTGAAAATCTGACGCTCCACAGCTTCCCTTGCATTGGGATTACATTCCGCTACAATTCGAACGACATATTCCGATGTGTTCAAGGTTTGAATTCCAAGCACATCCGGTGTCCGCTGCACCTCAGGGCGACGTTCCGTGATACCCTCAAGCGCCGTTTGAATAAGTGTAACCGTATCTTTAAGCTGCTGATCATTCTTAACCGGCAAATCCACAATTGCAAGCGAATTGGACAGCGAGTAGTTCGTGACACTCGTAATCATCCCGTTCGGAATAATATATGTTTCTCCGTTCAATCCTCTTACACGCGATGTGCGGAGTCCAATCATCTCTACTGTTCCCCGGTATTCACCACTCTTAATCACATCGCCTACAGCAAACTGATCCTCAAATATAATGAAGAACCCGGTAATCACGTCCTTAACCAAACTTTGTGCCCCAAAACCTATGGCCAGGCCAAGGACCCCGGCACCGGCTAACAATGGCCCTAACTTAAAGTTGAACTCCGAGAGAATGATTAGAATCATAACGAAATTACATACGACGGAAGTTACATTTTTTAACAGCTCTCCCACTGTAACAAATCGTCGTGAATTAACTTGAATCCGACTCTTCTCCTGCTTCAACAGGAATTGATCAATCATTTTATACACAACCCGAATAACAAGACGTGTCAGAATAAAAATGATAGTGACCCGAATGCCCGATGTCAGTATATTCATCCACATCGCTTCATCGGTAAAAAATCCAACGATTTGATTTTTCAAGTCCACTGCTCCCTCACCAACGTTTTGTAAACTACCTGTCTCCCGGTCAGATAACCCAAGCTCCTCAAGCCTGATGTCCTCCCCTTATTCTTCGATGCCTATATACCTCATGTTGTTATCAAGTGCAAATATGCCCCGGATCTCCACATGCTCCTGTCGGATGATCTCTTGAACATCTTTTAACGCACCTGGCGGGAATTGAATCGATAATGCACAGCCTGCCGTAATCTCTTTCGGTGTAGGAAAGAGATCGATTTCGATATCCGCATACTCCAGCAGCATCTCCGCACGCAGCGCCTGCTGGGTGGAATCAAATGCGATTAGCATCGCGCCCTCCACTGTTCCATCCTCCTCCATCATGCCTATCGTTTCTATTAATATGCTTATTTAACATCATGACCTAATAATAAGAGTTTTATATAAACTGTTAAAAAGTTCAGCTTATTCATATAAACCCGTATAAAGCCGTAAAGACTGGCTCATCCTCTTTCTTTAAGCTAGGAAGCTGTCTGAAATGAACACCAAATCACATTTTACGCAAATCCCAAAGTATAAAAACGGTCTTTCATCCATATACTGATACTACCAAATGCAGACGAAAGGAAGATTCTATGAACCGTCTATCTAAAATCACGTCTCGCCCGGAGGCTTCAAGCTTAAAAATACCACATACGGACCCTAACATCCATTCTGCTATTATACATCGCCTGCTCTTCCATCTTTCTGACGCTCGTATTCAGCATCGTCCGCTTGTCATTGTCTGCATCGGTACCGATCGCTCTACGGGTGATTGCCTGGGCCCTCTGGTTGGCACGTCTCTTGCCCGTTATAACAGCCCCCTGTTCCATCTCTATGGAACACTGGACGAGCCTGTCCACGCTATGAATCTTAAAGATACCCTGACTGCTATTCATGAAAAATATGATAACCCCTTTGTGATCGGAATTGATGCCTGTCTGGGTCAATCATCAAGTGTAGGCTCTATTCAGGTATCCGACGGACCTCTCAAGCCTGGAGCCGGTGTACATAAAGAATTACCGCCGGTCGGCGATATCCATGTAACGGGTATCGTCAATGTCGGCGGCTTTATGGAGTACTTTGTATTGCAGAACACACGCTTGAGCTTGGTCATGCGGTTATCTGATATCATTGCAACCTGTCTTTTTGCCGGTATCAAAGAGTGGAACCGCTCTACCCTTCTTGCAGCGCAAGAGTAACGGCCTCTTTTTCCTCCGGAGACAATGGGTATTTAGACTGTCCATCCTTCAATGGTTTAGCGTACACATAGGAGCTCTCCCGGTTATGCAGGCCGGTCAGAACAATCCCTTCCTCTTGTTCACTGAGAATAGCCAGGGAGAAGCTCATTTCGTTCCCTCGTTCACCAAATGCATTGTATCGGACGATGCCCACCTTGGACTTCATCCCTTTTATGCTGCTGCTGATCGTATCCAGCATTTTTTGGTGACTGGCATGTCCCTCTTCAATTTCATCCATTTGAATTTTCAACTGGACCAACAGGCTTTCAATATCCTCTACCCCGCTGCCTGCCATCATCGCATCGTATCGACGCCTCATTTTTCGCAGTTTTGCCCCTTGAACCATTATCGTTATCCATAAGATCAAGATGATCATGATCATTCCGACGACAAACCAATGAAGCTGCTCCATGATCAATTCATTTAATTCAGACATGCTTTCTTCCTTCCTCTTCTCCATCTTGATCTAATCGTTTAACTGTGAATTTCTGCAATAGCTCTTCTCATCAGATCAATCTCATCACGGCGTGTGGAAATACCTACACTGGCTCTGACTGCACCGGTCTTTTCCGTTCCCGATGCCATATGTGCAAGCGGTGTGCAATGATAACCGGCACGCACGGCAATCCCATACTCCCGGTCCAGTCGAAACGCAAGCTCCGATGCACTGTACCTTTCTGAAACAAACGCTACAATGCCCGTTCGCGCTTTTCCTAAAGCTGGTCCGAGTAAGCGAAGATCTCTTACCTCTTGCAGACCCTCCATCATATATTGCGTTAACTCCCATTCATGCCGGTAGATATGCTGCGGCGTCCATTCCAGCACCTTCTCCACTCCTGCTTGCAACCCTGCATATCCCACCGTATTAGGTGTTCCTGCCTCATATCGATCCGGACGCACCGTCGGCTGCTCAATCGCTTCCGATTGGCTTCCTGTACCTCCATGCATTAAGGGTTCCAGATCAATATTTGGTGAGATATACAACCCGCCCGTTCCTTGTGGCCCAAGAAGCCCTTTATGCCCCGGAAAAGCCAGCATACCAATATGCATGTCCTCCACGTTGATATCCAGCATACCCGCACTCTGAGCGGCATCTACGAGCAGTACAGCACCTTTCCTCTTCACTATGTCTCCCAGTTCATAGAGAGGAACAATAGAGCCGAGCAAATTGGAACTGTGACTGCATACAACCAACCTAGTATTTGAACGAAACGCACCCTCAATTAGTTGCAAATCCAGGTGACCTTCCTCATCCACGGGGACATAATCCACTTGTATTCCTCGTGTGCGTTTTAAATATTCCAAAGGTCTTCGCACCGAATTGTGTTCAATCATCGTAGCAATCACATGATCTCCTTCATGCAAATATCCTTTGATTGCTAAATTCAGCGCTTCGGTTGTATTCGAGGTTAGTGCGATATCATTAGGGTTCTTCACCCCGAAGATATTCGCAAGTGTCTTCCGAGTCCCGTATAGCACACGGGAAGCTTTCACGGCCATCCGGTGACTGCCCCGTCCCGGATTAGCTGCAGCGTCTTCCATCGCCTTCCTCATGGCCTCAAACACCTCAGGAGGTTTGGGCCATGAAGTAGCCGCATGATCCAGATAAACGATCGGGTCCATGATGTTTCCCCTTCATCTCTTCTATAATGGATGCCTTATAATACATGGTCAAACATCGACACATTGTAGTACACTCACATCCCTGTCACCATGCACATTCAGTTAAATAAAGACATATCTCATTCCCATACAGGAACGTCGACATGTCTTTGGTTTTTAATCACTCTGGTTTGCTTTTCAATCCGTCACACTATAACCTATCCCACTCGTGCTAGAGCCCTCTTCACTAACAACCTTCATCTATTATTGAAGGAGCTCCAGCAGTCGTTCCAGATCCTGTCTACTATAGTAGTTAAGCTCAATCTTCCCTTTGTCTTTATTGTGCTTAATTTTCACCGTTGTTTTAAATCGCTCTCTCAAATCCTCTTCCAGATGGTCAATATAAGGATCTCGCTTTTTCACTTTCGCCTTCGCTTTGTCGGCAGGCTTGCGATCCAAATTCTTAACCGCTTCCTCTAGTTCACGAACGCTCCACTCTTGTTCCACACATTGCTTCGCTAATTGTTTAACAAGGATCGGATCCTTAATTCCAACGATCGCTCGAGCATGACCCATGGATAATGTTCCACGTGAAACATTTTCCTTCACTTCTTCCGGTAGAGATAGCAACCGTAAAAAGTTAGCGATGTGAGAGCGAGACTTACCCACCTTCAGAGACAGTTCTTCCTGCGTTAAGGAAAATTGTTCCATTAGTCCCTGGTAGGCCACCGCAATTTCCATGGCATTCAGATTCTCACGCTGCAAGTTCTCAATAAGGGCAATTTCCATTACCTGTTGATCGCTAAAAGAACGAACCACCGCTGGAACTGTAGCTTTTCCACAATACTGAGACGCCCGGAATCTGCGCTCCCCGGCAATAATCTCATACCCTTTCAGCACACTCCGAACGATAATCGGCTGAATTACGCCATGCTGACGAATCGACTCTGCCAGCTCCTGGATCGCTTCATCGTTAAATGTCTTGCGCGGCTGATACGGGTTCGCTCGCAATTGACTGAGCGGAATTTCCACTACCTTGTCATCATCATGAATAGACAAAGAAGGAATAAGCGCATCCAGCCCTTTTCCCAAACGTTTACTCATACGAGATCACTTCCTTTGCCAGCTCCAAGTATACTTCCGCTCCCTTTGAACGGGGATCATAGGTGATGATCGACTGTCCATGAGACGGCGCCTCACTCAAACGAACATTTCTCGGAATAATCGTTCTGTACACTTTTTCCTGAAAATACTTCTTCACTTCTTCAATCACCTGAATGCCCAGGTTGGTGCGCGCGTCCAGCATGGTTAACAATACACCCTCAATCTTGAGGGATGTATTCAGATGTTTCTGAACTAGACGTACCGTATTCAGCAGCTGACTCAAACCTTCCAGAGCGTAATACTCGCATTGAATCGGAATGATAACGGAATCGGCCGCAGTCAAAGAATTGATTGTTAGAATGCCTAGCGACGGAGGACAATCTATCAAAATATAATCATACTGGGGCTTGATTAATTGAAGTGATTTTTTCAAACGCACTTCACGGGAGATCGTAGGAACAAGCTCAATCTCAGCACCAGCCAGTTGAATGGTAGCCGGAATGATGTCCAGACCTTCTATGTTTGTCCCACAGATGGCGTCTTTCGGGTGTACTTCGTTGATGATAATATCATAAATGCAGTTTGCAACATCGGCTTTATTAATGCCAACCCCACTCGTTGTGTTTCCTTGGGGGTCTATATCCACCAAAAGCACCCGTTTGCCTAGCGAAGCCAATCCAGCTCCCAGATTGACGGAAGTCGTCGTTTTGCCGACACCGCCCTTTTGATTTGCTATGGCAATTATCTTTGACACTCATTTCACCTCAATGTAGGAAGACTCTTCTAAGTAGTCGCAATAGATGTATACAGCAAATTAGCTGTACATAAAATATGTGAACAATCCCCATGTACCGGAATGCTCCAGGATATAGGCCGATGAAAATGAGCAACAATATTAATCACGTGTTTCTCATCTGTAAGTAAGAATAAACCTATATGACTCTGCCTGCCGAAGAGAGTTAAGAGAATTTCAATTGAATGAGGTATCTCCCCTCCTCGGTCAACAGAAAAAGCGGTACGATGTATACCGCTTCACACCATATCTTAACGTTTAGGTATTTTTATAACGATTTCATAATGATCTTCATGATCATTCTCTGTTGTTTTGATAGCCATTCCGGAACCTGAGACCATGTCAATCGATTGACGAATCGTGTTCAGGGCCAAACGAACATCCTTACTGTAGGATATGCGCTTGGATTTCTTCATCGTAGTTACTTCTTTATAGAAGGCGATACGAGCCTCCGTCTGTTTCACATTCAGCTCTTTGGTTATGATTTCATCCAGCACCTTGAGCTGGGTTTCTTCATTATCCAATGAAAGCAATGCACGAGCATGGCGTTCCGTCACTTTACGTTCCATCAGTGCAAGCTTGACTGCTTCCGGTAGCTGCAGCAGACGGATCTTGTTGGCAATGGTCGATTGGCTCTTGCCTAATCGCTGTGCCAGGCTTTCCTGTGTTAATTGGTGAAGATCTATCAGCTTTTGATAAGCAACAGCTTCTTCAATCGAAGTCAGTCCTTCACGCTGCAAATTCTCGATTAACGCAATCGATGCCGCCTGTGAATCATTGAACTCCCGAACAATGGCCGGAATCGTGTCCAGACCCAGCTTCTTAACCGCACGCCAGCGGCGTTCCCCTGCAATGATCTCATACACGCCATTACGGACACGAACGACGATAGGCTGGATGACTCCATGGGTTTTAATCGTCTGGAGCAGCTCATCAATCTTATCATCATCAAAAATCGTCCGTGGCTGGTATGGGCTGCTGACAATCTCGTTTACCGGGATCTGCTTCACTTCATCCCCTTGGTTCCGTTCTGCCGCTAAGCCAAACAATCTCGAAAATTGTTCTTTCATTCCGTATATTACCACCTAATTTCATGATAGCACGGATGAGCCTCCGGAAAATCCCGGAATCGGTATAAGCGATTGGACAACCACAATGTGAGGTAACTCCTTATGAATCCAGCGCCCATTTTAGATATAGCAATTTCCAAGCTGTCATGGTGCTAGATTCCACTGTGGAGCCAGGCATTTCCCTGCAAAAACAAATTTCATGCTGATTAGAGAATAAGCCCTAATGGCGAGACCGCATTTCTCTGATCAAACCCCGCTGCATGAAGCGGTTGCTTCTTGAGAGATATATCAGGAGGCCATATCATGATGTTGTCTAACTTTCGATATCTCACAAGTTGTATATATTAGTTCTACTTCGTAAGAGACCACTGTCCCCTTGGGTGACATGGAACTTCCAAATAACAGCAGTCGCAAGTTCTCTAATCAAGACTGCACGAAGCAAGGATGGAAAAGTGACCAAACCAGGATTTATACTCTTTCATCCCATCAAAGAACGGGCAGAATCGCCCACCTGCTCAAATGGATACTACGATTCTATTCTACCACTTTTTGTCCTATAACTCTATTCTCCAATATCACCTTTTTTCCTGCATTTCTCGCTTGGTTTATACATGATTTGTGCACAGTTCCAAACTTTTGACTTCCAAAATAAGAATGGTAGATAAATCTACACTCCTATGATGCTTCATGGGATATGAGTTGTCAGAATGATTGTGGGATATACCAATAGAATTACGTCTTAATCTGTATCTGTACCCCGGAATGGACCCACCCAGGTTCAAAATTTCGGAGAAAACACTATCAGGTAATGTTTGCGAGTCCAGCAATCCTCTAACCTGATTTTGTTCTTGCAATGGTAGTAAAGAGGCCTTCATTCAAGTATCAGCAACTGTGTAAAAAAGAGACTGTTTTAATTTATAAATCTTCTGGGATGTTTCACGTGAAACATTCTCTTATTTTAACGTATATATCCATAGGCACAATTCCATCCTATCCAAGATTCAACCGGAATAGAAATACGAATGTCATCATGATACTCAGCCTATCGTAAGAGCAAACAACATTCATTACTCCCATTTCAAAAAAATGAAGCTGCCTTTTACACAAATCCAATACCTCACACAAAAGCCTACTAGCAAATTCGTAATCTCATGCTTTTAAGAAGCTCTGATAGAAAGCTATCGCTCGAGTTTCTCACCCTTATGGAGGCAACCCTACCCCTACTCATAAAAAAAGAAGGACTCCATCGAGTCCTTCTCTACTATGACTTCCCTTCTAAAGAAGAGAAGTAGATTATATAATTGGTGTTTTCGCTGCCGTACCTGCCTTGCGAGGATATTTGGAAGGTGTGGCACCCTTTTTATCGATGACCACAATGTGCCGATCAGACTCCTCTACAGGCAAGGAGAACGAATGCACCTTGTTCAGCGCCCCTCTGAGCTCTTTCAGGCTTCTAGCAGACTCCTTCACCTCTTCAGCAGGGTCACTGCCCTTCATCGCCGCAAAACGTCCTCCTACCTTGGTGAAAGGCAAGCAGAACTCATTCAGCACAGCCATTCTGGCTACCGCTCTTGCCGTCACCAGGTCGAAGCCATCACGGTACCCCTGCTTGCGGGCAACTTCCTCCGCACGACCATGGATCAGTTCAACGCTGGATAGACCAAGGGTGTCCACAACAAACTTAAGGAACGTAATTCGTTTGTTCAGTGAATCTACTATCGTCAGCTTAATATGCGGAAAGCATATTTTCAGAGGGATACCCGGGAAGCCAGCTCCTGATCCGATATCCGCCATACTGCCAATCTTGCTCATATCCACATAAAAGGCAAGCGTTACCGAATCGTAAAAATGCTTCGTATAAACCTGCTCCCGCTCCGTAATCCCCGTCAAATTCATTTTTTCATTCCACTCTACCAGTACTTCATAATACATCTCGAACTGCTGAAGCTGTTTCTCATCTATCGTGATCCCGTGCTCTCCGAGCCGGTCAACAAAAGCTTTCTGAATGTTGTCCATTCCTTATCCTTTCGCTGCGGTCACCCGGTTGTAGTGCTCCAGGTAAACGAGAAGTATCGAAATATCCGCTGGTGTTACACCCGCGATCCGCGATGCTTGACCGATGGAGATTGGACGGATCTTGTTCAGCTTCTGCCGAGCCTCCATAGCCAATCCGTTAATGTCGTCATATACGATATCTTCCGGAATACGCTTCTTCTCCATCTTTTGCAGCTTCTCTACATGACCCAGCTGTTTCTCAATATAACCCGCATATTTAATTTGAATTTCTACCTGCTCCTTCATATCCTCATCCAGATCATATGGAGATGGTGAAAGCGACTCGATCATCGCAAACGATACTTCCGGACGACGAAGGATTGTCAGCAGATTGCTTCCATCCACAATCGGTGCAGAACCGGCTGCTTCAAGCGTAGCATTCACCTCAACCGGCTTCACCTTCGCTTGACGAAGACGCTCGATCTCCTGCTCTACCAACTGCTTCTTCTGAAGGAATTTAGCATAACGTTCTTCCGAGATCAGTCCGATGTCATGACCGATTTCGGTGAGACGCAGATCCGCATTATCATGACGAAGCAGCAAACGATATTCGGCACGGGAAGTAAGCAAACGGTAAGGCTCATTCGTTCCTTTGGTTACCAAATCATCGATCAATACCCCGATGTAGCCTTGTGAACGATCCAGAACGACCGGCTCTTTGTCTTGCACTTTACGTGCTGCATTGATACCAGCCATAATACCCTGACCTGCTGCTTCCTCATAACCCGAGGTTCCATTGATCTGACCGGCTGTAAACAGGCCCGGTAGCTTTTTCGTTTCCAGGGATGGCCACAGCTGCGTTGGCACCATCGCATCGTACTCGATGGCATAGCCATTGCGCATCATTTCAACCTTTTCCATGCCCGGAATGGAACGAAGGACCGCAAGCTGAACATCCTCAGGCAAGCTGGTGGAGAGCCCTTGCACATAGTATTCCTTTGTGTTTTTACCTTCAGGCTCAAGAAAAATCTGATGTTTCGGTTTGTCGGCAAAACGAACGATTTTGTCCTCAATGGACGGGCAATAACGTGGTCCCGTTCCTTCAATAATGCCCGAGAACATAGGAGCACGGTGAAGATTATCATTAATGATCTGATGTGTGTCCACCGATGTATACGTCAGCCAGCATGGAAGCTGCTCATTATCGGAGGATTTTGTTTCATAAGAGAAAAACTTCGGTTTGTCATCCCCAGGCTGAATTTCGGTCTTGGAGAAGTCGATGGTGTCCTTGTGAACACGCGGTGGCGTTCCCGTCTTGAACCGAACGAGATCGAATCCAAGCTCACGCAGGTTATGCGCAAGTTTAACCGATGGCTGTTGATTGTTCGGGCCACTCTCATACATGAGTTCACCCATAATGACTTTACCGCGCAGGTACGTACCGGTAGTCAGCACAACAGCCTTCGCACGATATTCTGTACCTGTCTGGGTCAGGATGCCCACACACACTCCATCCTCAACGATGAGCTGGTCTACCATACCCTGACGAAGCGTAAGCTTCTCTTCCTTCTCCATCGTTTCTTTCATTGTATGCTGATAAGAAAATTTATCGGCTTGAGCACGCAGCGCGTGAACGGCCGGACCTTTTCCCGTATTCAGCATCCGCATCTGGATGAAGGTTTTATCGATGTTGCGTCCCATCTCTCCACCCAATGCGTCAATTTCGCGCACGACATGTCCTTTTGCAGGACCCCCGATGGACGGGTTACAAGGCATAAACGCAACCATATCCAAATTGATCGTAACCATTAACGTTTCGGCACCCATACGTGCAGATGCCAGTGCAGCCTCACAGCCGGCATGACCCGCACCCACGACAATTACGTCATAAGTGCCACCCATATAACTCATAGCTCACCCTCCTGTTCTAAAATGTGTTATATACGTAATCTAGGGCACCCTTGCGGATATCCCTGAAAATTCAAAACGAATCTCACCTCTATATAGTAAACCTGCTTGCTTATTTACCCAAGCAAAATTGTGAAAAAATCTGATCGATGAGCGAATCACCAACCGCTTCGCCCAGTATCTCGCTTAACTGCTCCCAGGCCATTCTGACATCGATCTGTATCATATCAATCGGAATAAGCTGTTCCGCCGCATCGTAAGCATCCTGGAGTGACTGCTTGGATTTCTTCAACAAGGCAATATGGCGCACATTGCTTACATAGGTCAGATCCCCGCCTTCAATCTGGCCGCTGAAGAACAAATTCGATATGGCTTCTTCCAGCCGGTCGATACCTTCTTCTGCCTTCACAGACATCGGAACAATCAATTCCTCAGGGTAGTACCGATGCAGAATGTCCAGATCGAGTTGGGACGGTAAGTCCATTTTATTCATAATGACAATGCATTGTCTACCGCGTATTTGTTCCATCAATTCCAGTTCGTCCTGATGCAGTGGTTCGCTGGCATTCAGTACGAGCAGAATCAGGTCCGCTTCGTTTACCGCATGCTTGGATCTCTCAACGCCAATCTGCTCTACCACATCCATCGTCTCCCGAATCCCTGCGGTATCCAGCAGCTTTAATGGAATGTTGTTAATCGTGACAAATTCCTCGATAACATCTCGCGTAGTTCCCGGAATATCCGTGACAATCGCCCGATTATCCTGGGCAAGTGTATTCAAGAGCGAGGATTTGCCTACGTTGGGACGGCCGATGATAGCCGTCGTAATTCCTTCACGCAGGATTTTCCCTTCTTGTGCAGTCTTCAGCAGCTTATCAATCTCATGCATCACATGCTGGCTTTTCTCCTTAATGAACTCCGAGGTGAGTGATTCCACATCATGCTCAGGATAATCGATATTCACTTCGATATGGGCCAGTGTCTCTACAAGAGTGTGACGAAGCTCGTTGATCTTGCGGGATAGCGTTCCTTCAACCTGCTTTAGAGCAACCGAGAAGGCACGATCCGATTTCGAACGAATCAGGTCCATAACGGCCTCGGCCTGGGACAGGTCAATCCGGCCATTTAAGAAGGCCCGCTTCGTAAATTCGCCCGGCTCCGCCAAGCGGATGTTTAATAGAAGCAACAGATCCATCACACGCTTTACGGAGATCACCCCGCCATGAGCACTAATCTCCACTACATCCTCCGTCGTGAAGGACCGGGGAGCACGCATAACGGTCACGAGCACCTCTTCCAGGTTCTCTCCTGTCTTCGGATCAGCAATATGACCATAATGTACGGTATGGGAGTCCACCTGCGTTAATTTGTTCTTGCTTTTGAATATACGTTCTACTTCTTGAACAGCATCCGGTCCGCTAACACGAATAATGGCTATTCCACCTTCGCCGACTGCTGTAGAAATAGCTGCAATAGTATCACTGAACATAGTTTCCTTCACCTCTTTCATTAAAAAACCTCAATATCACAACCACTACGAACTCGCTTGGCCGCCATATTGATGATCTTTAAAAGAAATACCCCTGCCGGAGTCTCTTTGTATAGGTCTCTTTAAAAAACAATGACTCCCTCTTGGAACTTAAGGAGTCATTGATCATATATGCTCTTCAACTTATTTAGGAAGACTTGGGTGTAATGACAACCCGCCGGTTTGGCTCTTCTCCCTTGCTGTAAGTCTTCACGGCTCCATGTGACTGGAGCTTGGCGTGAATTACCTTCCGCTCGGCAGCCGGCATGGGCTCGAGCACAATCTCTTTGCGAGTCTTCAGAACCCGTCCCGCCAATCGATCTGCCAGATCTTCCAGCGTCTTTCTACGGCGATCACGGAAGTTCTCGGCATCCAGTACAATACGAAGATAACTGTCGGAATACCGATTCGCAACAATATTCGCCAGGTACTGCAGGGCATCCAGTGTCTGACCTCTGCGGCCGATCATCAGCCCGAGTCCGGCACCGGAAATTTGAAGCGTTGCATAGTCTTTCCCTTTCTCCAACTCCACCGTAATATCAAGCCCCATGGCTTGTCCCGTATCAAGGAGAAAGGCGATGGCTTCCTGGTAGGGGTCCTTCCCTTCAATATAAGCTGCACCAGGGCCCTCTGCCTTCGTAGTGACAGCCGTCTCAGGCGTCATAACAGAGGTATGAGAGATCTGAACCTCTTTGGCCGATGCAGCTTGCGTATTTGAAGGAGCTTCCTTCACAGGTGAATCGCCGCCGGCATGGTCAGGCAGGAGCGTTAATTCTACTTTCGCTTCCTTGACCCCGAACAGGCCCAGGAATCCTCTTGATGGCTGACTCAATACTTGAACCGATACACGGTCTTGACTTACACCCCATCGGGCCAGCCCTTGTGCGACAGCATCTTCAATGGTTTTTCCTGTTGCGACGATTTTACTCATCTCGACTTCTTGGCTCCCTTCGAACCTTTTTTCCCGCCTTTGCTGCCACCCTTTTTCCCGTTCTTATTGCCGCTTTTATTGCTCTTCTGACCTTCGGTTGCACTGGCTACGCTCGCCACGACAGCAGCCTTGTCATTGTTGCGGTACAAGAAGTAGTTCTGCACGATCGTGTAAAGGTTACTGTAGAACCAGTACAACGGAAGTGCGGACGGGAACTGGAAGGACATCACAAAGATCAAAATCGGATAAACGAACAACATGAACTGCATCATCCCCATTTGCGGAGACGGGTTCATCTTCATCATCATTTTAGTTTGCAGGTAAGTGGTTATCGCTGCGAGCACCGGCAAAATGAACAGCTTGTCCGGTTGTCCCAACTGAAGCCACAGGAATTCATGGTCACGAAGGAGATTGTTATAGTAAATCGAATGATAGAGTGCGATAAATATTGGCATTTGAACGATCAGCGGCAAACATCCCGCCATCGGATTAACCTTGTTCTCCTGGAAGAGCTTCATCGTCTCCATTTGAACTTTTTCAGGCTGATCTTTATATTTCTCGCGAATTTTCTGAATTTCAGGCTGGATGGCCTGCATTGCCTTCGAGCTTCTGACCTGTTTCAGAGTCAGCGGTAAAATCAAGGTACGAACGATAAGCACCATCACGAGTACGGACAATCCGTATTCACCGTTAAACCATGTAGCAAACGTATCCAGTGCCAATGTAAAGTAGTAAACAACGTTGCTCTGCCAAAAGCCCCCATTTTTCAAATCTTCAATGGTACGCGTTTGGTCTGCTCCAGGTGCACAACCTGAGATAACGGCCACTGCAAGAATTACAGCGGTGAGGAGGAACCATTTTCCTCGTCTTGTCTTCATGAACGACACTTCAAAACCCCTCTCTTCGCCATTCCATTCCACGGTAAATCATAACATATTTATATGGACAAATAAACACATGGTTCAGCCCCTCTTCGCTTTCAAAAGGGACGATTTTCTCAATACATGAAGCACGCTTTTCTCCAGCTCCTGATAGGACTTATCGAGGGCGCCTTTTCGAACGATAAAGATCAAGTCGATATGCTCGATAATCTGATGCTGGTGGTGCCTGACAATCTCCTTAACCAGCCGTCTCATCCGGTTGCGGACCACCGCATTGCCGATCTTTTTGCTGCATGAAACGCCCACGCGGAACTGCTCTACCTCTTTTTTGCGTGACCAATATACAACAAACTGATGATTGGCGAAGGATTTTCCGTGTCGATATACCCGGCTGAAATCAGCGCGGTTTCGTAAACGAAGTTTTCTATGCACAAGTTTCTCCCGCCTGCCGTTAATCAAGTTCAACACATCGTAAGCTTCCCGGCATCTCTACTATTATAATAGTATAGTCATGCCAAAACAGCGATAAACACCTATATTTGAATACTTTACGACCAATTTAACGCGCATGGTGTTCATAATATAGGACTCTCCTCACACTCCAGGAGATATTACGAAAAAAAGACCACCTCGGTGGTCTTCGCGGCACAATATTAAGCGCTCAGTACTTTTCTTCCTTTTTGACGGCGGTTAGCCAATACTTTGCGTCCGTTCTTCGTGCTCATTCTTTTACGGAAGCCGTGTACCTTTTTACGTTTGCTCACATTCGGTTTGAAAGTCGGTCTCATGAATTAATGCACCCCCTTACAGGAATCTCTCTTACCCATATTTTAAGATCAAAACGTCAATTGATGCACTTTCACGGAAGAATAGACCGCGATTTGTTGAACCGACGTCTATGGACGTATATCTTGTAAACAGACCGCTAAAAGCAAGCGGATAATGTTCTCATCTTCACAGAAAATGCCTTTATATATTTAATCACGTTCGTGCCCAAAAGTCAAACCCAACTTGTCCTGCTCCCACACATAAGTTTTCCACAAGTAGTCATTTTTGCTAGTTTTGAATTATCCACATGGGGATAACCTATTTAAACAACTTGAGAATGTCATTTCGGACATCATCATGTCCTTTCCATTTCTCCAAAGCTTCCTTATTTACACAGGAGCTATAAAAGAGTAGTATAAATAACTGAATTAAAGTTGTATACAAGTATACACCTAAGAAGGAGCTGCATTGTTTTATGAAAATAGGCATGATCGGTCTGGGCAAAATGGGCCTCAATCTGGTTCAAAATCTGATTCATCAGCAGCATCAGGTCGTCGCTTACGACTTAAATACGGAGTTGGTCAGTCAAGCTGCTGGATATGGAGCCGAACCCGCATCGTCAACCGAAGTTCTTGTGGCCAAGCTGGATAAACCACGCATCCTATGGATGATGGTGCCTGCAGGAAATATCGTAGATTCCGTCATCGATTCTCTCTCACCTCTACTGGAGCCAGGCGATATTCTGATTGACGGCGGGAATTCCCATTACAAAGATTCCATTGCCCGCGCAGCCAAACTGACGGACCAAGGGATCCACTACTTTGATGCCGGTACTTCAGGCGGCATGGAAGGTGCCCATAACGGAGGCTGCTTTATGATCGGGGGCAACCGCGACGTATTTGCTACCATCGAACCCCTGTTTAAAGATATGGCAGTTGAGAACGGTTACTTGTATGCAGGGAACAGCGGCAGCGGCCATTTTCTGAAGATGGTTCATAACGGAATTGAATACGGCATGATGCAATCCATTGCGGAAGGCTTTGAAGTATTGGAGAAAAGCGCATTTGACTTCCAATACGAGGACGTTGCTCGGGTATGGTCGAATGGATCCGTCATTCGCAGCTGGCTTATGGAGCTGACGCAGAATGCTTTTTCCAAAGATCCCAAGCTCGAAGGCATTAAAGGTGTTATGCAATCGTCCGGCGAAGGAAAATGGACCGTTGAAACCGCACTCGAAGTTCAAGCAAGCGCACCGGTTATCGCCATGTCCCTGTTTATGCGCTACCGCTCCCTTGACCAGGATGCGTTCCACGGCAAGGTCGTGGCCGCGCTGCGCAATGAATTCGGCGGACATGCAGTTGAGAAATCGGAATAGCTCTTTTCTTCGTTAATCCCTGCTGATACATAAGGGCATCCTGCGCAGAACGCATTCATGGTCCCCTTCTCTTCGCATGTGGTATTATTACCACTAGAAACACAAGAATCAGCATCGGATTGGAGAATCATGCTATGAAATATCCCTCAACCTGGCTTCAAGGAGCCTCTCTCGGAGAGGCCATCGCAAGTGAACTGAGACTGCAAATTATTAGCGGCACCATAAAACGGGGGGAAATCCTGTCCGAGAACCGAATCGCGGGAGAATTCGGCACCAGCAGATCCCCTGTCCGGGAAGCAATGAAAACGCTGTCCAGCGAAGGGTTAATCCAATTGGAACGCATGGGCGCAGTGGTTATGGGCTTATCGCTTAAGGATGTTGAGGAATTGTACGATGTCCGCTATCTTATTGAGAGCTTCGTTCAGGGACATGTATTTGTACATCCGCAGCCTGAATTAGTCCAACAATTAAAACAAATCGTGGACCGAATGGAGCTTGCCGCCAAGCACCAGGACCCGGTTGAGTTCTCCTATCAGGATCTGGCATTCCACGAACGAATCATTACGGAAGCCCGTCATAAACGAATTCTTCATCTATGGAAGAGCATTCGTCCGATCGTGATCACTGTCATGTTAATTACGACACGTCAGGTGTTCAGTGGTGGGGAATTCAAAGTCCGTTATGTCATGGATAAACATCTGCAGCTCATCGCAGAGATGGAATCCCTGGATTCGGCAAGGATTCAGACGGCGGTTCAGCGTTATTTTGATGATTCCCGTCAAACGCTTCATCTTAGTTTTCCGGAGGGTTAGGTTAATCCTCCTTTCCTTTATACGATTGGCACGCTTTAAGTTGTCGACAAGTATACAATGAGATTCGCTTTGATTTGGGTATACTATCCCGGAACATCTCAACTATTATCTATTTCCCGATTCAATATGGGTCAACTATAGGAGGAAGCAAGGTATGAATTCACTATTCGGTCTCAGTCATAATGCTACTTTGATGATCTGGACACTGCTGACGATCGTCTTCCTGATCGTGCTGATATCCAAATATAAATGGAATCCTTTCGTTACGCTATTGATTTCCGCACTGATGCTTGGATTGTTGACAGGCATGCAGCCTGCAGACGTTATTACTTCGATTACAGGCGGCTTAGGAGGTACGCTTGGAACGATTGCAATCGTTATCGCCCTGGGTACGATGCTCGGGAAAATGATGGCGGAATCCGGCGGCGCTGAGCAAATCGCAACCACCCTCGTGGATCGGTTCGGTGAGAAGCGCGTCCACTGGGCCATGATGGTTGTCGGCTTTATTGTAGGTATACCGGTATTTTTCGAGGTTGGTGTCATCCTGTTGATCCCTATCGTCTTCACGGTTGCCCGCAAAACAAAAATGTCCCTGCTGCACATCGGTATTCCCATTCTGGCCGGATTGTCCACCGTACACGGTCTGGTGCCGCCCCATCCCGCTCCAATGATCGCGATTGAAGCTTATAATGCGGACCTTGGCATGACCATTCTGTACTCATTCCTGGTTGGAATACCTGCTGCAATTCTTGCTGGACCGGTGTTCGGTAAATATATCGGTAAACGTATCATGACGGATCCGCCTGAAGAGCTGGCCGAGCAATTCTCAAGCAAAGCAGACCGCGGGTTGCCAGGCTTCGGCATCACCCTGTTTACGATCCTGCTGCCGGTTATTCTGATGCTCATTGGTTCTGCGGCTGATATTATCGATCCGGAGTCCAACAGCTTTATATCCGTGTTCTGCAAATTCGTCGGTCATGAGATCATTGCACTGCTGATTGCTGCGGTCTTTTCCTTCTTCTCGCTTGGATTCGCCCGCGGCTTCAACAAACATGATCTCTCCCGCTTCACCAGTGAATGTCTCGCCCCTGTTGCAAGATCATTCTGATCATCGGGGCGGGCGGTGCGTTCAAGCAGGTGCTGATCAATAGCGGCGTTGGTAACGCCATCGCCGAAATCGCGACGGGTGCAAACATCAACATCATACTGTTTGCATGGCTTGTCGCTGCGCTTATACGGGTCGCAACCGGCTCTGCAACGGTTGCGATGACAACAGCAGCCGGTATTGTCGCTCCCGTGCTTGCCATGACGCCAGGCGTCAATGTGGAGCTTGTGGTGCTCGCTACCGGCGCAGGTTCCATCGTATTGTCTCATGTAAATGATGCAGGTTTTTGGATGGTAAAGGAATTCTTCAATATGACGGTATCACAGACCCTCAAATCCTGGACCGTGCTGGAGACCATCCTGTCCGTAACTGGACTTGTGTTGGCTCTTGTTCTGAATGTAATTGTATAATAAAGCTATAAGACACATGAGGGCTCCCGGAAGGCTGATATTCAAGCAGCTGCCTGGGTGCCCTTACGTAGAAAGAAGGTATGTCTCTTGAGTACGCAGAACTATATGATCGGTGTTGATATCGGAACAACAAGCACCAAAGCGGTGCTGTTCAAAGAGAATGGCGAGGTTGTAGCCAAAGCCGGCGGTGAATATCCCCTGCTCACCCCTACCCCCTCTACGGCAGAGCAAGATCCGGAGCAAATTTTTCAAACCGTCATTGCTTCTGTCCAAGGGGTCATGACACAGAGCGGAATAGCCCCTGCTCAAGTCCTGTTTGTCTCATTCAGCGCGGCCATGCACAGCGTGATTGCCGTTGATGGGAATGGCACCCCGCTGACCCGCTGCATCACCTGGGCGGATAACCGCAGCGCAGCCTGGTCTGCGAAGCTAAAAAAAGAACTGGGCGGCATGGAGCTGTACCAACGTACCGGAACACCGATTCATCCCATGTCCCCTGTCACCAAACTCATGTGGATGAGATACGAGCTACAATCCGTATATAATCAAGCTGCCAAATTCATTTCGATTAAAGAATACGTATATTTCAAGTTATTCGGACAGTATGTTGTCGACCATTCCATTGCATCCAGCACCGGGATGATGAACCTCGAGCAGCTGGCATGGGATCAGCAGGCCCTCGAACTTGCCGGCATCACCGAAGACCACTTGTCCACGATTGTACCCACCACCCATATCATGAACGGCTTGAAAAATGAATTTGCTGCAGCCATGGGCCTCTCCCCGTCCACGCCATTTGTGATGGGAGCTGCCGACGGCGTTCTGTCCAACTTGGGCGTGAACGCCATCCAGCCGGGCGTCGTTGCGGCCACGATCGGAACGAGCGGTGCGATCCGCACCGTAGTGGACAAGCCGATGACCGATCCCAAGGGTCGTATCTTCTGTTATGCCCTTACCGAGAAGCACTGGGTCATCGGAGGAGCGGTTAATAACGGCGGCATGATATTCCGCTGGGTGCGGGATGAATTCGCAGCCTCGGAGATTGAAACGGCCAAGCGGCTTGGCATCAATCCGTATGATGTGTTAACCAAAATCGCGGACCGTATTCCACCAGGGTCGAACGGGCTTCTCTTTCACCCGTATCTGACCGGAGAACGTGCACCATTATGGGATCCTAATGCCCGGGGATCGTTCTTTGGATTGACCCTGAATCATAAAAAAGAGCATATGATCCGCTCCGTTTTGGAGGGTGTGATCTTTAATATGTACACTGTGCTGCTGGCGATGGAGGAGCAAATCGGCCGACCGGCCAAAATTCACGCCACCGGCGGCTTTGCCCGTTCTCCCATCTGGCGGCAAATGATGGCGGATATCTTTGATCAGCAGGTTATCGTACCGGAAAGTTATGAAAGCTCCTGTCTTGGTGCCGTGGTGCTCGGTCTGTACGCCACAGGAAGAGCAGAATCACTCGACATCGTTGGAACGATGGTCGGCGGTACCCACGAACACCATCCTGTAAAAGAAAGCTCCGATGTTTATAAGGCGCTGCTGCCCATCTTTATCCGCATATCGCGGAAGCTGGAGGAAGATTACGAAGCGATTACCGAATTCCAGCGCAGATTCGAACAATCGTAAACTTACTATATAAGTAAAAGCCCGTTTTCGACGGAGGAAATCCATGTCGAAAAACGGGCTTTTCTTATTTTTTTACAGCGCATGACTAAAAAATATCCACAGAGAAAATCCCATACCGAATATGCCCCCCGCCTTGCACATAAAGAAGTAGAAATCGCTAGGCTCCGGATTATCTATCATCAGATTCGAGGGTGACATATGAAACATAAAGCGTTGAAAAGGCTCATATCTGAAAAAACACCAATTCATGATCCCTAACCCGAGGGCTAGCAAAAAGAATCCTACGCTGCCGTTGGGGTCATGAAACTGCTCATTAGAAGCTTTAGCAAGCTCTGAAGGATAGTAGCGAGGCTCTTGCGGATCGGATCGATGAATTTGGCCAGCGCTATCCGTGAACCTCATGCCGGGGATCACCATTTCCCCCTGTTCATCGTATGAAATAAATTCCCGTTCTCCGAACAATTCCACACGATATTTCTTTCCGTCAGGATAAAGCACATCATATGACGTAGAATGGCCTGTTTTCGGATCATTCGGCCGGATTTCATACTGCTCGCCGCCCATCTCAACCCGTTTTTCCTCATCATAGGAATGGACGTATAACGGCTCCCCACGGCCGAATGAAGCCCTGTATTCGATGACCCCGCTCCCTGATTCGACAACTTTCGAGTACTTTACTCCTTCCACATAAAACACTTTCTTCGAATAATAGCCCTTCGCCCACACTCCGATCAGAACCAATGCGATGGCTAAGAAGAGTACAAGCCCTATTTTTCTCCACTTCAAGCTGCTTTCCTCCTCTGTCCGCATGCTGGGTTTCCCCCAATCCCATTTTTTAATAGTACGGGTTCAGGATAAAGAAGGTTGCAATGAAACTTCCAGCGTTCCAGCCCCTAGCAACATCCAGCGTAATATAAACCTGCCAATGTGAGTTCTACTCATGAGATGCATCGATTTGATAGTTTATACAGCTCATCATAAATGCAAAACCACAATATCCCTATCAAAAAAAGCCCTCAAATTGAAATCTTTCGATTTCATCGAGGACTATCCACAGCCATTTTTCACCTTTGGTCGATTTATTTACTGCTAGAACATTCAACCAAAAGTTATGAACAGATGGTGAGAGAAGAAAATTCTGCTTGCGAATCGGACAACCTGTGAATAATTTTTCGCGCTTTGAAGCCGATGATGTCGAAAGCTAAACAGATTATAAACAATATATAGTGGTGTGAATAATAATTATGCACAACGTATTGAATTTGTGGATAAATTAGCGACATACATTGAAAATAAGGCCTTCTTTTGCTATGATGATATTACTTTTGGTTGTGAATATGTGAATGAAGCTATAATATTATCAACAGGCTGTGGATAAAGTTGTGAACAATTTCAATTTATCCATATTTTTTTGTTTCCACAGGGTTTAGTTCTGGGGATAATTAGACATCATTCATTTTCTTTCGACATTTCCACACATGGCTCTAGCCACATTTGGAAGATTTAAAGGAGTGACAGTTTTGGAAAGCCATACTTCCGAATTATGGCAAGAAATATTATCGATTATACAAACCAAGCTGAGCAAACCGAGTTTTGACACTTGGTTTAAAGCTACGAAGGCATTGACCATTAACGATCACTCCGTCGTCATTTCTGCACCGACAACATTTGCGGTGGAATGGCTGGAGAGCCGATACACCAAGCTGGTTAGTGCAACTGTATTGGAGGTGGTGGGCAAGCAGGTTGATGTTCGCTTTGTTATTGAAGAGGCAAAAGGACACGAACCTGTGCTGCAGCAGCCATCGCCGCCGCTTGAGATATCCGGGGAAGAAATTCAGTCCCATATGCTGAATCCGAAGTATACGTTTGACACGTTTGTTATCGGTTCGGGCAACCGATTTGCACATGCTGCCTCACTCGCTGTTGCCGAAGCTCCGGCTAAGGCGTACAACCCATTATTCCTATATGGTGGGGTAGGGCTTGGAAAAACACACTTGATGCATGCCATCGGCCACTATATTTTGGAGCACAATCCCAGCAGCAAAGTCGTGTACATTTCCTCCGAGAAATTCACCAACGAATTCATCAACTCCATTCGGGACAACCGCGCTGAAAGCTTCCGCAACAAGTACCGCAGCGTCGATATTCTGCTTATTGACGACATTCAGTTCCTGGCAGGCAAAGAGTCGACGCAGGAGGAATTTTTCCATACGTTCAATGCCCTGCACGAAGAGCGGAAGCAGATTATCATATCCAGTGACCGTCCGCCTAAGGAGATTCCGACGCTGGAAGAACGGCTCCGTTCCCGGTTCGAATGGGGACTAATCACCGATATTCAGCCGCCGGATCTGGAGACACGGATCGCCATCCTTCGCAAGAAGGCGAAGGCCGAGAATTTGGATATCCCGAACGAAGCCATGATGTATATCGCGAATCAGATCGATACGAACATTCGAGAGCTGGAAGGTGCCCTTATCCGTGTAGTTGCTTATTCCTCCCTGACCAATCAGGACGTTACAACACATCTGGCAGCTGAGGCACTGAAGGATATCATCCCGTCCAGCCGGCCGAGAATGATTACGATTCAGGACATCCAGCAGAAGGTTGGCGAGTATTACAACCTGAGGCTCGAAGACTTCAAAGCCCGTAAACGGACCAAAGCCGTCGCGTTTCCGCGGCAAATTGCCATGTACTTGTCCCGCGAATTGACCGATTACTCTCTTCCCAAGATCGGAGAGGCATTCGGAGGCCGGGATCATACCACTGTCATACATGCCCATGAGAAGATTACCCAATCTCTGAAAAATGACCAGGAGCTTTTCAAAGTGGTCAATAATCTTACAGAGAAAATCAAAAATCCATCCTGAACAAGTTCAAAGCCTATGCACAATCTATACACATGTGGATAGGCTTAATTTTATGCCTTTTCTGGGGCTTATCCACATATTCAGTGCCCCTATTACTATTACTAATAATAATTAATAAATAAATTAACCATAAAGAGGGGGATCATCATGGCATTCGCCACGTGATAAAAACCCCTCTCATTTTTCCGTAAGGAGTGAAATTGATGAAAATCAGCATATTAAAAAATGTATTAAACGAATCCATTCAACACGTATCGAAGGCGATTTCCAGCCGAACCACAATCCCGATCCTCAGCGGCATTAAACTGGACGTCACTTATTCAGGTGTTACACTAACCGCTAGCGATACTGATATTTCCATTCAATCGTTTATTCCTTCGGAAGATGAGAAACATACGATCGTGCAAGTAGAGCAGCCTGGTAGTGTTGTGCTGCCGGCTAAATTTTTCGTTGAAATCATCAAGAAACTGCCTTCCCAAGAAATTCAGATGGAGGTTAAAGACAACTTCCAAACCTTTATTTCTTCAGGAGCAACGGAAATTCAGATGGTCGGCTTGGATCCCGAAGAATTCCCGGTATTGCCCAACATTGAAGACAGCCAAACCGTGTCTATACCCGGGGATCTGCTGAAAAATATGATCAAGCAAACGGTATTTTCGATCTCCACCCATGAAACAACGCCTATTTTGACAGGGGTATTGTGGAATCTTAACGATAACGAGCTGAAATTTACCGCTACGGACCGTCACCGCTTGGCTACGCGTTCAGCACAGCTTGAGGGGACTCAGGACATTTCGTTCAACAATGTCGTTATTGCAGGCAAAACACTCAATGAGCTGAGCAAGATCATTCCGGACCAAAATACACTTGTAGATATCGTTGTGGCAGATAATCAGGTATTATTTAAAATTGACCGTGTTCTGTTCTATTCCCGTATACTCGATGGAATTTATCCCGATACTTCTAGAATTATTCCAACATCGCATAAAACAGAACTTGTTTTGGACACAAAAAAATTGAGCGAGTCGATCGATCGTGCCTATCTGCTCTCCAAAGAGGAAAAAACGAACATTGTCCTCCTGCAAACGATGGAACACGGAGGCATTGAAATTTCCTCCAGCTCATCGGAGCTCGGTAAAGTGCGTGAAGAATTGGATTTGATTGATTTCAAAGGGGAGCCGCTGCGCATCTCGTTTAACTCAAAGTACATGCTCGATGTGTTGAAGGTGGTTGAGAGTGAACAGCTGATGATCGCTTTTATGGGCGTGATGA